>NZ_CP071664.1:0-5625203 GCF_051132125.1 Pseudomonas sp. D4-21
CCTTGATAGGCGTTGCGCCAGTCTGTCAGGTAGCTGGCCATGAGCGCCGGATCCCGTACCACGCCTGCGGCACCCACCACCTGCTCGATGCTGTGGATAAAATCAGGACTCAACGCCATGCCGCGCTCCTCATCGAACTGATCATGGACGCCGCCCGATCTCAACCTGGTCCGCCGTCCATCCCGCCACACGTTCGCTCAACGACAGCCCAAGGCCAGGCCGGGTCGGCACCAGCATTCTTCCGTCGCGGGTTTCCATGCGTTCGTTGAATAACGGCTCCAGCCATTCGAAATGTTCGACCCAAGGCTCGCGACTGTAGGTGGCGGCCAGATGGATATGCAGCTCCATCGCAAAATGTGGCGCGATCATCAGCCCCGCTTGTTCAGCCGCTGCCTGGACTTTCAGATAAGGCGTGATGCCGCCGACACGCGGTGCATCGGGCATGAGGTAATCGGCGGCGCGCAGTTTTATGAATTCCCAGTGCTCGGCCACGCTGGTCAGCATCTCGCCAGTGGCGATCGGCGTGTCGAATTGCTGGGCCAGGGCGGCATGACCTTCGGCGTCATAGCAATCGAGCGGTTCCTCGATCCACACCAGGTTGTATTGTTCCAACTGGCGGCACATCCGTTGCGCGGTGGGCCGGTCCCACTGCTGGTTGGCATCGACCATCAGCGGGAACGCATCACCCAGGTGCTTGCGGATGGTGCTGACACGGTGCAGGTCCAGCGCCTGATCCGGCTGGCCCACCTTGAGCTTGATACCGCCAATGCCTTTTTCTCGAGAGATGTCGGTATTGATCATTAATTGCTCAAGCGGTGTATGCAAAAAACCGCCGGACGTGTTGTAACACTGGACCGAATCACGGTGGGCTCCGAGCAGTCGCGCCAATGAGAGATTGGCCCGCTTCGCTTTCAGGTCCCAAAGCGCCACATCGAAGGCGCCAATCGCTTGGGTCGCCAGGCCGCTGCGGCCCACCGAAGCCCCGGCCCAGCACAGCTTGTCCCAGAGCTTGGCGATATCGCTGGGATTCTCGCCTATCAGTCCAGGGGCAAGTTCCCGGGCGTGGGCAAACTGCCCGGGGCCGCCGGCGCGCTTGGAATAGCTGAATCCCAGGCCATGATGGCCATCCCTGGTCTGGATTTCGACGAACAGCATGGCGATCTCGGTCATCGGCTTTTGCCGACCGGTCAGCACTTTGGCGTCACTGATAGGATTGGCCAGCGGCAGGAAAACCGAAGCAACACGAATCCAGGCGATACGGTCATCATCGGCCGAGGGCGAGTGAGTCAGGTCTTGCATGTCAATCTCCGGGCGTATCGGTTCAGTTGCTGCCACGCTTGTCGGCGTGGCAGCAGCAAGAGCGGATGGATGCGCTGGACTAGCTGCGCATCAACTCGATGGCGGCGCTTTTCTTTTGACGGATCACGGTGACCAGGTGCCAGGAAATCGAGGCGGCGGCCAAAATCAGGAAACCGGCCGAGATAGGGTTGGCGAGGAAGCCGCTGAAATTCCCATCGGACAACATCAGGCCCCGGCGCAGGTTGGTTTCCGCCATGGGACCGAGAATGAAGCCAATGATGAAAGGCGCGATCGGCAAACCGCTCTTGACGAATCCATAGCCCAGCAAGCCAAACAGCAGCACCGCCCAGACGTCGAAGATCCGACTGTTCAAGCCAAAGGCGCCGACGACGCAGAGCACCAGGATGATCGGCAACAGGATGTGCTTGGGCACCGCCAGCAATTTGATGAACATGCGCAGGCCATAGAACTCCAGCACCAGCATCATCACGGAAGCGAGGATCAGCGCGGCGAAGATCGTGTAGACCAACGGTGCCTGGCTGATGAATAGCAGGGGCCCGGGCTGGATCCCGTGGATCATGAAGCCACCCAGCATGACCGCTGTGGTGGTATCGCCGGGAATGCCGAGAGTCAGCAGCGGAATCATCGCCCCACCGATACCGGCGTTGTTTGCCGTTTCGCTGGCCACCACACCGTCGATCTTGCCTTTACCGAACTCTTCCGGGGTCTTGGAGCGTTTCTTGGCAACGATGTAAGAGACGATGTTCGACGTACCGGCACCGATGCCGGGCAGGATGCCAATACCCAGGCCGATCAGGGATGAACGGGTGGCATTGGGCAGCTGGCCGACGAATTCCTTCATCGAGAAACCAAAGCCTTTCACGCCTTTCATGCTGACGTGCTGCGGTTTGGCCCGGTGGCTCAGGCGTGCGCTTTCGGCGAACTTCAGCACTTCGGCAACCGCGAACATACCGATCATGACCGTGAGCATGGCAAAGCCGCTATTGAGACTCGGCAGATCAAAGGTAAAACGGCGGATGGCCTCGACCGGGGCGATTCCCACGGTGGAGAAGGCAAAGCCCAGGGCACCGGCAAACAACCCTTTGACCAAGGAGCCGGTGGACAGCGTAGCGATCAACGTCAGCGAGAAAATCGCAATGGAAAAATATTCGTGTGGGCCAAAGCTCAGCGCCAGATCAGCCAGGATCGGGGCGATGAACATCAGCGCGGCAATGCTGAAAATCGTGCCCAGGAACGAGAACACCACGCCAATCCCGAGGGCCTTGACGCCGTGGCCTTGTTTCATCAACGGCCAGCCATCGAACGTCGTCGCAATGGAGGCCGGCGTTCCCGGTATGTTGAGCAATATCGCCGATATCAACCCTCCCGAGGTGGCGCCGACGAACAGCGCGACCAGCAGGGCCAGGCCCGTGCCAGGCCCCATCGAATAAGTCAGTGGCAGACACAGCGCGATGGCCATGGTGGCTGATAGCCCGGGCACCGCACCGAAGACAATCCCCACCGCCACGCCAAGGAGGATGATGATGAAAACGTAGGGTGTGAGTATGGCCCCGAAGCCTTGTTGCATGAGTTCAATCATGGCCGTCCCCTAGAAATCCAATAAACCGACCGGCAGGAGCAAGTCGAAGCCATGGCGGAAGATGTAAAAGATCAACACCGACGAGACGACCGCGATCAGCCCGTATTGCAGGTGCTTGATTTTCTGTTCCGCAGGGGTCAGTACGATGAACTGGGCATAGAGATAAAGCACAGTCGTGATCACGAAACCCACCGGCTCTATCAGCGCTGTATACAGCAGCACCAACGCCAGGGATTTGAAGACCGTTGGGTAATCGATCGCCTCGGGTTTTTCCGCGGGTTCGGCACTTTTGTTCGGCAGCTTTCGCCAAGCCCACAATTGCAGCGCGCCCAACAGGCACAGCGACACGGCGAGCACCCAGGGCACAAACGCGGCATCGACCGTCCCGCGACGTGGCAGGTTCAAGGTCAACACCAGATAAGCCACGCCAGCGCCGAGCATGGCCAGGCCGGCGATCAGCTCGTTTCTTTTATAGGAATCCATACAGGCTCCTCTTGCTTGGAAGGACGGGGCGTCGGGTGCCTGCCAGCGAGGCGTGCGCCCGAGCCGCTACGCAGATTATTTAGCCTTACGCATCTCGTCCTTGAACTGCATGAAGCTGTCGCGGGTTTTGTTCAACGTGGCAATGGCTTCTTCGGTGCCCTGGAAACTGACCGGCTGTTTGAACGACTTTTTCAGCTCTTCGGCGTATTCAGGTTCTTCGGTGATTTTTTTCATGGTGTCGGCCATTTTCTTGACGATGGCCGGGTCGGTGCCTTTCGGGAACGCGACGACGTAAGGCTTGTCCAGAACCAGGTCCACGCCTTGCTCCTTGAACGTCTTGACGTCACCCAGCAGCGCGTTGCGCTCGGCGTTGGGTTGGCCCAGGGCGGTCATCTTGCCGCTGGAAATGTAATCCTGGACCGAACCATAGCTGATGGCCCCCAGATCGATCCGCTTGCCCAGCAAGGCGACGATCTTTTCCGAGACGGTGCCGCTGTCCACCATTTTCAATTTCACGCCGGCGAGCTTTTCAAACATCAAGCCTTGCAGGTGGGAGAAGTTGCCCATCTCGGTGCCGTAGGTGATGGTGCCGGGCTTGGCCTTGGCTGTTTCAATCAGTTGGTCGAGGCTGTCGATGCCCGAGCTCTTGGCCGAGACGAACACCGCGCCTTTGTCGACGCCAGCGATGCAGGAGATATCAAACGCATCGAAACGGTCTTCGGACAGCCCCGCCACTTCATTGACGATCAACTGGCCGGTGTGGGTGAAAAGAATGGTGTTGCCATCGGGCGCCGCGCTCTTCACCGCATCGGCGGCGATGGTGCCGCCCCCGCCGGCCATGTTGGTGACCACCATGGTCTTGCCGGTGACCTTGGTGAAGTACTTGGCCATCATGCGTGCGTTGAAATCGGTGTCCCCGCCAGCGTTGGCGATCACCACCACCTGTATCGGACGATTTGGCCAGTCGCTGGCATCGGCAGCGATCGCCGTCCCGGCAGTCAGGCTCAGGAAAGACGCGAGCAGTGAGGCATAGAGTTTTTTCTTCATTGTTGTTCTCCAAATACTGCCATTCAGTGTGAGGGGGAAACGGCTCGAGCAGCGCCTGCGCCAACGCTAGATGCCTGGCGGGACGGACGATGTCGATAAAGGGATGCGAGGGAGCAATCGGGTTGTGCTTGCAAGCAGGCGAAAGGGTTTTCAAGCGCCGACGCGAAGCGTGGCGGCAGCGCATCAATGGCCGAGGCTGGCACGATGTGCAATGGATGGGCTGCAAGTGTGGAAACCATGACTGCGCCTTTCGTTTTTATTATTTTTTGATGTCATACGTTGTCGTACGACTGAATATCAACACCTATGCCGGGCATTGTCAACGCAGTTGTTCACTCGCCCATGAGGAAAGCGACAAACAGGAAAGGCGCGAATCAGAGGGCCCTCCGTAGCGCGTTTGCCCAAGGACGAGCCGGACCTTTTCCCAGCCCAAGAATAAACCCTTGGGTTTCAGGGGGTTAGTGCTCAAGCCTGGGGGCTTCTGATCGCTGGCAAAACTACTTGTGCCTGCATAACAAAGGGGATCCCAACCCCTCCTGATTCGCGGCCGCTAGGAGTAGACGAGACATGGAACAAAAAAGATTTAAATCGCCCCCAGCAACCTCGGGATCGGTACAGCGCGACATTTCGGCCATTTGAGAACGAGCTCACTGACGTTCGTTGAAGCAACTTTGCGCTGGTAATGACAGGGTCACGTCAGCAAATTCCTTCACCATATAAACCGCCGATGCAGGGCAGAGCGCTGTGAATTCCTCGGAGTTGGAAATCACCTTCGGCGCTTGGGAGCGATCTCTGCGCTCGTATCCCCGAGCCTCGAAAAACTCGGGCGCCGTGTCGGTCAGAAGATGTGACCTAGGACAGGCTGAATATCTGATTTACCGCATATTCCAATAAACGTATATTCCCGTTTCCAGATATGAGCCACGCATTTCCCAGGAGGCCACATGCAGGAACCCCTGACACCCCTCGCCCTTTTCAAGTGTCTTGCTGACGAAACCCGAGCCCGGATGACCTTGCTGATTGCCCGTGAGGGCGAGCTTTGCGTATGCGAGCTCACCTGCGCGCTGGACGTGAGTCAGCCGAAGATCTCCAGACACCTGGCACAACTGCGTGAAGCGGGAGTCCTCATGGACCGGCGCCAAGGTCAATGGGTTTATTACCGGCTACACCCGTCTCTGCCTGAATGGGCGGGCGTCATGCTCAAGGGTATTGTTGATGCGAACGAGGAATGGTTGAGCACCGATGCGCTGCGTCTCGCAGAAATGGGCGAGCGGCCGCAGAGCCTGACCGCCTGTGCCTGACCTTTTCTTCCGCTGACAGAGTAGTACTCATGCTGATCGCATTTCTGATTTTTCTGGTGACGATTGTTCTCGTCATCTGGCAGCCAAAAGGTTTGGGTGTGGGTTGGAGCGCCGCTCTAGGGACTCTCGTGGCGCTGCTGGCAGGTGTCGTGAGCGTGTCCGATATCCCCGTGGTGTGGCAGATCGTATGGAATGCGACTGCAACCTTCATCGCCGTCATCATCATCAGCCTGTTGCTGGATGAGGCGGGATTCTTCGAGTGGTCGGCGTTGCACGTGGCCCGTTGGGGCAACGGTAGCAGTCGTAAATTGTTCGCCTTCATCATCCTGCTGGGGGCGGCGGTATCGGCCCTGTTCGCCAATGACGGCGCGGCGCTGATTTTGACTCCGATCGTCATCGCGATGCTTTTGGCCCTGCGCTTTTCGCCGGCCGCTACGTTGGCGTTCGTCATGGCGGCGGGATTCATCGCTGATACCGCGAGCTTGCCTTTGGTCGTATCCAATCTGGTGAATATTGTCTCCGCTGATTATTTCAACATCGGCTTCAGCGAGTACGCTGCCGTCATGGTGCCGGTGAACCTGGTCAGCGTCGCAGCGACCCTGGTCATGCTGCTGTGGTTCTTTCGCAACGATTTGCCACGTACGTATGAGCTTGATCAGTTGAAGGCCCCCGAGGCGGCCATCCGCGACAAGGCGACGTTTATTGCAGGCTGGTGGGTACTGGGTTTGTTGCTGATCGGTTTCTTCGTTATCGAGCCGCTGGGCGTCCCGATAAGCGCCATAGCGGCCGTCTGCGCGTTTATTCTTTATTTGATCGCCGCCCGTGGGCACGTTATTTCGACTCGCAAGGTACTAAGAGAAGCACCTTGGCAGGTCGTAGTGTTTTCGCTGGGCATGTATCTCGTGGTCTATGGCATGCGTAACGCTGGCCTCACCGATTACCTGGCGCAAATTCTAAATGTCTTCGCTGGTTATGGCGTGTGGGGAGCGGCGTTTGGGACAGGGCTGCTGGCCGCAGGTCTTTCGTCGGTCATGAACAACATGCCCACTGTTTTGGTGGGGGCGCTGTCGATCCACTCCACAGAGGCTACCGGTGTCATCCGCGAGGCCATGGTCTACGCCAACGTCATCGGCTGCGACCTGGGACCGAAAATCACTCCTATCGGCAGCCTCGCCACCTTGTTGTGGCTGCATGTGCTGGCGCGCAAGAACATCGTCATCACCTGGGGCTATTACTTTCGCACCGGCATCGTCCTGACGTTGCCAATCCTGCTTGCCACCCTGGCCGCATTGGCCATCCGCCTGAGCTTTTGAACCGGAGATAGTTGATGAAAGTCTTGTTCATGTGCACCCACAACAGCTGCCGCAGCATTTTGTCCGAGGCGTTGTTCAATCACTTGGCACCCTCCGGTATGGAGGCTGTCAGTTCAGGCAGCTTTCCCAGCGGCAAGGTCAATGAACGGGCACTGAAGACACTGCAAGCCGCCGGTATTCCCACTGTCGGTCTTTCGAGCAAGGCGTCGGATGCCTTCGAAAGCGCCCCCCCCGATATCGTCATTACCGTGTGCGATCGCGCAGCCGGCGAGGCCTGCCCGATCTTCTTCGGCCCGTCACTCAAAGCTCATTGGGGCCTGGCCGATCCCTCTGCGGCAACGGGGAGCGAGGCGCAGATCGAGGAAGCCTTCCAAAACACTGTGGCGAAAATTGATGAGCGGGTACGCGCTTTCTTTGCGCTGCCTTTGCAACAAATGAGCCCGGAAGAATTGAAAGGAGAGCTAGCCCGCATCGGCTCGCTCTGATCCTTGGATCGTTGGAGACTGAAATGAACGACAACCTGCCAAATATCCAATAGAGATATTGAACGTGTCGCATCCCTAAACGATAGGAGCTCTACGTCATGTCCCAGGTCCGCGCAGAAAGGCATCGCTGGCTCAACCGAGGGGCGGAGGCGCCAGCGACAGACTTTATTTCGTAGCTTCACCACAAATGCCGGCCAGGTTTCTCACTCCACCGTCACAGACTTCGCCAAATTCCGCGGCTGGTCCACGTCGGTGCCCTTGAGCACCGCCACGTAGTACGACAGCAATTGCAGCGGGATGGTGTAGAGGATCGGCGACAGGATGTCGTGGATGTGCGGCATGTGTACCACATGGGTACCTTCGCCGTTGGTCATGCCAGCCTTCTCATCGGCGAAGACCACCAATTGGCCGCCACGGGCGCGTACTTCCTGCAGGTTCGACTTGAGCTTTTCCAGCAGCTCATTGTTCGGCGCCACGGTGACCACCGGCATGTCGTTATCCACCAGGGCCAACGGGCCGTGCTTGAGTTCACCGGCCGGATACGCCTCGGCGTGAATATAGGAAATTTCCTTGAGCTTCAGGGCGCCTTCCATTGCCACCGGGAATTGCGCACCACGACCCAGGAACAAGGTGTGGTTCTTCTCGGCGAACAGCTCGGCGATTTTTTCCACGGTGCTGTCCATCGCCAAGGCTTCACCCAGGCGAGCCGGCAAGCGACGCAGTTCCTCGACAAGCTTGGCTTCGACGCCCTCGCCCAGCGTGCCGCGCACCTGGCCCAGGGACAGCGTCAGCAACAGCAGGCCCACCAACTGCGTAGTGAATGCCTTGGTCGACGCCACGCCGATTTCCCGACCGGCCTGGGTCAGCAGGGTCAGATCAGACTCGCGCACCAGCGAGCTGATGCCGACGTTGCAGATCGCCAGGCTGGCGAGGAAGCCCAACTCCTTGGCGTTGCGCAGGGCAGCCAGGGTATCCGCGGTTTCGCCAGACTGGGAAATGGTCACGAACAGGGTGTCGGGCTGCACGACAACTTTGCGATAGCGGAACTCGCTGGCGACTTCGACCTGGCAGGGGATACCGGCCAGCTCTTCGAGCCAGTAACGCGCGACCATGCCGGCGTGATAGCTGGTGCCGCAGGCGACAATCTGCACGTTGCGCACCTTGGCGAACAGCTCGGCGGCTTGCGGACCGAAGGCCTGCACCAGCACTTGATCCTGGCTCAGACGGCCTTCGAGGGTGCGCTGCACCACGGCCGGTTGTTCATGGATTTCCTTGAGCATGTAATGCCGGAACTCGCCTTTGTCGGCGGCTTCGGCGCCGTCGCGGTATTGCACCACCTCGCGCTCGACTTCCTTGCCGTCAAGGTCCCAGATCTGCACGCTGTCGCGGCGGATCTCGGCGATATCGCCTTCTTCCAGGTACATGAAGCGATCGGTGACCTGGCGCAGCGCCAGTTGATCGGAAGCCAGGAAGTTTTCCCCCAGGCCCAGGCCGATCACCAACGGGCTGCCACTGCGGGCCGCCACGAGGCGATCCGGTTGTTTGGCATTGATCACCGCCAGGCCATAAGCGCCATGGAGTTCCTTGACCGTGGCCTTGAGCGCTACGGTCAGGTCCACCAGGTCCTTGAGCTTGTGGGTGAGCAAATGGGCGATGACTTCGGTGTCGGTGTCCGAGGTGAACACATAGCCGAGTGCCTTGAGTTGTTCGCGCAAGGCCTCGTAGTTCTCGATGATGCCGTTGTGCACCACCGCCAGGTCGCCGGAGAAGTGTGGGTGGGCGTTACGCTCGCACGGTGCGCCATGGGTGGCCCAGCGGGTATGGGCGATACCCAGGCGACCGATCAGCGGCTCAGCGTCCAGTGCCCGTTCCAACTCGCTGACTTTTCCCGGGCGCCGCACACGCTCAAGTTTTGCGTCTTGGGTGAATACCGCCACGCCGGCACTGTCGTAGCCGCGGTATTCAAGACGCTTGAGGCCTTCAAGCAGGATGGCCGTGATGTTGCGCTCAGCAACGGCGCCGACAATTCCACACATGTTATTTCTCCTGGCTGACAGGTGCGCAGATCAGATTGATGCCGCGGGCCTGAATCTGGTCGCGTGCCTCCACGGGCAGGCGATCATCGGTAATGAGGGTATGGACGCTGCTCCACGGCAGTTCCAGGTTGGGTATCTTGCGACCGATCTTATCGGCCTCCACCATCACGATCACTTCGCGTGCAACCTCAGCCATCACACGGCTCAGGCCCAGCAGTTCGTTGAAAGTGGTGGTGCCGCGCGCCAGGTCGATGCCGTCGGCACCGATGAACAACTGGTCGAAGTCGTAGGAACGCAGCACTTGCTCGGCGACCTGGCCCTGGAAGGATTCCGAATGCGGGTCCCAGGTGCCACCGGTCATCAACAGCACCGGCTCGTGCTCCAGCTCGCTCAAGGCGCTGGCGACGTGCAGGGAATTGGTCATCACCACCAGTCCCGGCTGATTGCCGAGTTGAGGAATCATGGCCGCCGTGGTGCTGCCGCTGTCGATGATGATGCGCGCATGCTCGCGGATCCGCTTCACGGCGGCCCCGGCAATGGCGTGTTTGAACTTGGAGACACTCTGGGCGTTATCCGCCACCAGCTCCTGAGGCATTGGTACCGCGCCACCGTAACGACGCAACAGCAAGCCATTGGTCTCCAGGGCGGCGAGGTCCTTGCGAATCGTAACTTCGGAGGTTTCGAAGCGCTTGGCCAATTCGTCCACGCTGACCTCGCCCTGCTCTTGAAGCAGGACGAGGATATTGTGGCGACGTTGTGGTGTGTTGCGCTTGGACATGGCGGCCTAAGTTTCGATTCGAAAGATAACGTAAGCAATCAAAACCTATTGCAGCGATATCGTCAAGGCGCCAAGAGAAAAATTCAGAAATCGAATGTGGCAGCTCACTCGCGATAGCAGTGGTTCAGTTAGAGCGTTCTATCTGACAAACCGATATCGCGAGCAAGCTCGCTCCCACCAAGAGCGTGTGTGGATAACTTCAGGGCTTCTTGATCTTTACCGGACGCTTCCAGCCGTCGATGTTGCGCTGACGGGCGCGTGCCACGGCCAATTGGCCGTTATCCACATTCTGGGTAACGGTCGAACCAGCAGCCGTGGTCGCCCCACTGGAGATATCCACAGGCGCCACCAGTGAGTTGTTGGAGCCAATGAAGACGTCTTCGCCCAGCACGGTTTTCCATTTGTTGGCGCCATCGTAGTTGCACGTAATGGTACCGGCGCCAATGTTGGTGCGGGCGCCGACTTCAGCGTCCCCCAAGTAGGTCAGGTGGCCCGCCTTCGCGCCCTCGCCCATGTGGGCATTCTTCAGTTCAACGAAGTTACCCACATGGGCACGGGCTTCCAGCACAGTGCCCGGGCGCAGGCGGGCAAACGGACCCGCGTCGGAGCCTTCCCCCATCACCGCGCCTTCGAGGTGACTGTTCGCCTTGATCACCACACCCTTGCGCAGGGTGCTGTCCTTGATCACGCAGTTCGGGCCGATGACCACGTCATCTTCAATGATGACCTTGCCTTCGAGGATGACATTGATATCGACGACCACGTCGCGCCCCACGCTGACTTCACCGCGTACGTCAAAACGAGCCGGATCGCGCAGGGTCACGCCTTGAGCCATCAGGCGGCGGGCGGCGCGCAATTGATAGTGGCGCTCCAGCTCGGCCAGTTGTCGGCGATCGTTGGCGCCCTGCACTTCCATGGCGTCCAGCGGCTGCTCGGTGGCGACGACCAGGCCATCGGCTACGGCCATGGCAATCACGTCGGTGAGGTAGTACTCGCCCTGGGCATTGTTGTTCGACAGACGACTCATCCAGTCGCCCAGGCGCTCGGCCGGCACGGCAAGAATCCCGGTGTTGCCCTCGGTAATCGCGCGCTGGGCTTCGTTGGCGTCTTTTTGCTCGACGATCGCTGTCACCTGGCCGTCGGCATTGCGCACAATGCGGCCGTAGCCGGTCGGATCATCCAGCTCGACGGTCAACAGGCCCAATTGTTGTGGCGCGACGTGCTTGAGCAGACGTTGCAACGTGTCGACTTCAATCAGCGGCACATCGCCGTAGAGAATCAACACCGTATCGGCAGTAATGAATGGCACAGCCTGAGCCACGGCGTGGCCGGTACCCAGTTGTTTGTCCTGCAAGACGAAATTCAGGTCATCCGCCGCCAGGCGCTCACGCACCGCGTCGGCACCGTGACCGATCACCACGTGAATGCGCTGTGGATCAAGCTGTCGGGCGCTGTGGATAACATGGCCCAACATGGAATTGCCGGCGACCGGGTGCAAGACCTTGGGCAGCGCCGAACGCATGCGGGTGCCTTGACCGGCCGCGAGGATAACGATTTCGAGAGACATGACTGGCTACCAATCCTGGGTGGTCAGCGGCTGCGACCAGATGATGAGTGTCGGGAAAAGAAAAAAGGGTAGCCGAGGCTACCCTTTTTAATCAATCGCACAGAAAGCTGACGGCTTAGCCGCCGAACTTCTTGCGGATCTGCTGGACGGTACGCAGCTGGGCTGCGGCCTCGGCCAGACGTGCAGCAGCAGAACCGTAGTCGAAGTCTGCGCCTTTTTCGTTCAGGGCCTTCTCGGCAGCCTTGACGGCTTCCTGAGCGGAGGCTTCGTCCAGGTCGGCAGCACGTTGCACGGTGTCGGCAAGGACCTTGACCATGTTCGGCTGAACCTCGAGGAAACCACCGGAGATGTAGAACACCTCCTTGTCCCCGCCCTGCTTGGTCAGAGTAATCGGACCTGGCTTCAAGCTGGTGATCAACGGTGCGTGACCCATGGTGATACCCAGATCACCCAGCTCACCGTGCGCAACCACAAACTCGACCAGACCGGAGAAGATTTCCCCTTCCGCACTGACGATATCGCAATGGACTGTCATAGCCATCTGATTGCCTCAACCTAAATTAGCGCCCGTTGCCGGGCGCCGGGATTACAGTTTCTTGGCTTTCTCGATCGCTTCTTCGATGCCGCCGACCATGTAGAACGCTTGTTCTGGCAGGTGGTCGTAGTCACCGTTGAGGATGCCTTTGAAGCCAGCAATGGTGTCTTTCAGGGAAACGTATTTACCCGATGCACCGGTGAAGACTTCAGCCACGAAGAACGGTTGCGACAAGAAGCGCTGGATCTTACGAGCGCGGGATACCAACTGCTTGTCGGTTTCCGACAGTTCGTCCATACCCAGGATCGCGATGATGTCCTTCAGCTCTTTGTAACGCTGCAGCACGTACTGAACGCCGCGAGCGGTGTCGTAGTGCTCCTGGCCGATCACGTTCGGGTCCAGCTGGCGCGAAGTCGAGTCCAGTGGGTCTACCGCTGGGTAGATACCCAGGGAAGCGATGTCACGGGACAGAACGACGGTTGCGTCCAAGTGGGCGAAGGTGGTCGCTGGCGACGGGTCGGTCAAGTCGTCCGCTGGTACGTATACCGCTTGGATCGAGGTGATCGAACCTTGCTTGGTCGAAGTGATGCGCTCTTGCAGCACGCCCATCTCTTCAGCCAGGGTCGGCTGGTAACCTACTGCCGAAGGCATACGGCCCAGCAATGCGGATACTTCGGTACCGGCCAGGGTGTAACGGTAGATGTTGTCGACGAACAGCAGAACGTCGTTACCTTCGTCACGGAACTTCTCGGCCATGGTCAGGCCGGTCAGGGCTACGCGCAGACGGTTTCCCGGCGGCTCGTTCATCTGGCCGTAGACCAGCGCCACTTTGTCCAGAACGTTGGAATCCTTCATCTCGTGGTAGAAGTCGTTACCCTCACGAGTACGCTCACCCACACCGGCGAACACGGAATAACCGCTGTGCTCGATGGCGATGTTACGGATCAGTTCCATCATGTTTACGGTCTTGCCCACACCGGCACCACCGAACAGACCGACTTTACCGCCCTTGGCGAACGGGCAGACCAGGTCGATAACCTTGATGCCTGTTTCCAGCAGCTCGTTGCCACCGGCCTGTTCAGCGAAGGATGGCGCAGGACGGTGAATGCCCCAACGCTCTTCGGTGTCGATCGGGCCAGCTTCGTCGATCGGGTTGCCCAGTACGTCCATGATCCGGCCCAGAGTCGCTTTACCGACCGGTACGGAGATGGCTGCGCCAGTGTTGTTGACGTCCAGACCGCGCTTCAAGCCTTCGGTGGAGCCCATCGCAATGGTACGAACCACGCCGTCGCCCAGCTGCTGCTGAACTTCGAGGGTGGTTTCGGCGCCTTGAACCTTCAAGGCGTCGTAGATGCTCGGTACGCTGTCGCGTGGGAATTCCACGTCGATAACGGCGCCGATGATTTGAACGATACGTCCGCTACTCATAGCTGGATCCTCTGAATATTTGAACCGTTAAACCGCGGCAGCGCCGCCGACGATTTCCGAGATCTCTTGGGTGATCGCAGCCTGACGCGCCTTGTTGTAGATCAGCTGCAAATCGCTGATCAAATCACCGGCGTTGTCGGTAGCGTTCTTCATCGCGATCATCCGCGCCGCTTGTTCAGCTGCGTTGTTCTCGACCACCGCCTGGTAGACCTGCGACTCCACGTAGCGGACCATCAAGCCGTCGAGCAGCTCCTTGGCATCCGGTTCGTAGAGATAGTCCCAGTGGTGCTTGAGTTCCTGTTCCGGGGTCGCCACCAGTGGAATCAATTGCTCCACGGTCGGCTGTTGCGTCATGGTGTTGATGAACTTGTTGGATACCACGGACAGGCGGTCGATCCGGCCTTCCAGGTAAGCATCCAGCATCACCTTGACGCTGCCGATCAAATCATTGATCGACGGTTCTTCACCCAGGTGGCTGATAGCAGCGACGACGTTACCGCCGAAGTTGCGGAAGAAAGCCGCACCCTTGCTACCGACCACGCACAGATCGATCTCGACGCCTTGTTCGCGGTTTACCGCCATGTCCTTGACCAGGGCCTTGAACAGGTTGGTGTTCAAGCCACCGCACAGACCACGGTCACTGCTCACCACAACGTAACCGACGCGCTTGATGGCGCGTTCGATCATGAACGGGTGACGGTATTCCGGGTTGGCGTTGGCCAGATGACCAATCACCTGGCGGATGCGCTCCGCATAAGGACGGCTAGCAGCCATGCGCATTTGTGCCTTGCGCATTTTGCTGACCGCCACTTTTTCCATGGCGCTGGTAATCTTTTGCGTGCTTTTGATGCTCGCAATCTTACTGCGAATCTCTTTTGCGCCTGCCATGTAACACCTATCAGGTTAGCAAGCGGGAGCCTTGCGGCTCCCGCTGCGGCTTACCAGGTTTGGGTGGCCTTGAACTTCTCGATGCCGGCTTTGAGGCCAGCGTCGATTTCGTCATTGAAGTCACCCTTCACGTTGATCTTGGCCATCAAATCGGCGTGATCGCGGTTGAAGAAAGCAATCAGCGCTTGTTCGAAGCTGCCGATCTTGGCGATTTCAATGTCAGTCAGGAACCCACGCTCAGCGGCATACAGCGACAGCGCCATGTCAGCGATCGACATCGGTGCGTATTGCTTCTGCTTCATCAGCTCGGTAACGCGCTGACCATGCTCAAGTTGCTTACGGGTCGCTTCGTCCAGGTCAGAAGCGAACTGGGCGAATGCCGCCAGTTCACGGTACTGAGCCAGGGCGGTACGGATACCACCGGACAGCTTCTTGATGATCTTGGTCTGAGCGGCACCACCCACACGGGATACCGAAACACCGGCGTTCACAGCAGGACGGATGCCCGAGTTGAACATGGCCGATTCCAGGAAGATCTGACCGTCGGTGATGGAAATCACGTTGGTCGGAACGAACGCGGAAACGTCGCCAGCCTGGGTTTCGATGATCGGCAGCGCGGTCAGGGAACCGGTCTTGCCAGTCACTGCGCCGTTGGTGAACTTCTCTACGTACTCTTCCGAAACGCGGGATGCGCGCTCCAGCAGACGGGAGTGGAGATAGAACACGTCGCCTGGGTAGGCTTCACGGCCTGGTGGACGGCGCAGCAGCAGGGAAATCTGGCGGTAGGCCACTGCTTGCTTGGACAGATCGTCATAAACGATCAGCGCGTCTTCACCGCGGTCGCGGAAGTATTCGCCCATGGTGCAACCGGAGTACGGTGCCAGGAACTGAAGGGCAGCCGATTCGGAGGCGCTGGCGGCAACGATGATGGTGTTGGCCAGTGCACCGTTTTCTTCCAGTTTGCGAACCACGTTGGCGATGGTCGATTGCTTCTGACCGATTGCTACGTAAACGCAGAAGATGCCGCTGTTTTTCTGGTTGATGATCGCGTCGATCGCCAGAGCGGTCTTACCGATCTGACGGTCACCGATGATCAGCTCACGCTGGCCACGGCCGACAGGAATCATGGCATCGACAGCCTTGTAGCCAGTCTGTACAGGCTGGTCTACCGACTTACGCCAGATCACGCCAGGAGCAACTTTCTCGACCGCGTCGGTCTCGGTGTTGTTCAGCGGACCTTTGCCGTCAACAGGGTTACCCAGTGCGTCGACAACGCGACCCAGCAGTTCCTTACCGACAGGAACCTCGAGGATGCGGCCGGTGCACTTGGCGCTCATGCCTTCAGCCAGAGTCGTGTACGCGCCCAGTACCACGGCACCTACAGAGTCTTGCTCCAGGTTGAGGGCCATACCGTAGACGCCGCCCGGAAACTCGATCATCTCGCCGTACATGACGTCGGCCAGACCGTGAATCCGCACGATGCCGTCAGATACGCTGACGACAGTGCCTTCGTTACGGGCTTGGGAGGTCACATCGAGCTTTTCGATGCGGCCCTTGATAATTTCACTTATTTCGGAAGGATTGAGTTGCTGCATTGCTCTGCTGCCCCTTCAAACTCAAGATTTCAATGCTTCGGCAAGTTTCGCGATTTTGCCGCGAATCGAGCCATCGATAACCAGGTCGCCGGCGCGGATTACAACGCCCCCTATCAGGGACTTGTCTTCCTCGACTTGCAGGCGCACTTCCCGGTTGAGTCGTGCACTGAGAACCTTGGCGAGTTTGTCTTGCTGTTCTTGGTTCAATGCAAAAGCACTGGTCACTTCCACGTCTACCGACTTCTCCTGCTCGGCCTTGTACAGGTCGAACAGTGCGGCGATCTCCGGCAGAAGCGGGAGACGGTCGTTTTCGGCAACGACGTGGATGAAATTCTGTGCCTTGGCATCGAACTTGTCGCCGCACACGTCAATGAACGTGGCGGCCTTTTCTGCGCTCGTCAGTCGCGGGGCCTTGAGCACGCGCTGCATGGTGTCGTCTTGCGACACCGCTGCTGCCAGGCCGAGCATGGCTGACCAATTGGCCAGTTGCTGGTGGGCCTGAGCGTGCTCGAAGGCCGCCTTAGCGTAAGGTCGGGCCAACGTGGTCAGTTCTGCCATGATCGCCCTCGCTTAGATTTCAGCAGCCAGTTGGTTTACCAGCTCTGCGTGCGCGTTTTGATCGATTGTGGCACCCAGGATCTTCGAAGCACCGCCAACGGCCAGGCTACCCACTTGGGCGCGCAGCGCGTCTTTGACACTGTTGAGTTCCTGTTCGATCTCGGCTTGAGCCTGAGCCTTCACACGGTCAGCTTCGACGCGAGCCTGTTCACGGGCTTCGTCGACAATCTGCGTACCGCGCTTCTTGGCTTGCTCGATGATTTCAGCTGCCTGAGCTTTCGCTTCGCGCAGTTGCTGACCCACTTTCTCATGGGCCAACTCCAGGTCGCGAGCTGCTCGGCTGGCAGCGTCCAGACCATCAGCGATCTTCTTTTGACGTTCGTGCAATGCCGCAATGACCGGAGGCCATACGAACTTCATGCAGAACAGTACAAAAATCAGGAACGCAACGGACTGGCCAATCAGGGTCGCATTAATGTTCACGCCAACACCTCGCAGTTACGTTGTCCATCACACCAAATTACCCGGAAAATCCGAGTAATCAGCCAGCGATCTGACCAACGAACGGGTTCGCAAAGGTGAAGAACAGCGCGATACCAACACCGATCATGGTTACGGCGTCGAGCAGACCGGCAACGATGAACATTTTGACTTGCAGCATTGGAACCATTTCTGGCTGACGCGCAGCGCCTTCCAGGAACTTGCCGCCCAACAGGCCGAAACCAATTGCGGTACCCAGTGCGCCCAGGCCGATCAACAGTGCAACAGCGATAGCGGTTAGACCAACTACAGTTTCCATCTTTCCTCCCGACTTTTACGTCGTATGGTTTAGGTTTTTTAGATTAAAGCGGTAAAACAAATCGTTTCATCGAGCCCGTTCGGGCCCCTTCCCGTTTGACCGGGAAGGACATCAGACTAGTCGAGACTGGCCTTAATGGTTTTCTTCGTGCGCCATCGACAGGTAGACGATGGTCAGCATCATGAAGATGAACGCCTGCAAGGTGATGATCAGGATGTGGAACACAGCCCACGCCCATTGCAGCACCACGCCCAGGCCGCTGAGCCAGAGCAGGCCGCTGCCGAACATCACAGCGATCAGGATGAACACCAGCTCGCCGGCATACATGTTGCCGAACAGACGCAGGGCCAGAGAGATTGGCTTGGCGATCAGGGTCACGAATTCCAGGAGGAAGTTCACCGGAATCAGCAGGGCCTGAACAAGGATGTTCTTGCTGCCGAACGGGTGAAGGGTCAGTTCGCCGATGAAGCCGCCGATGCCCTTGACCTTGATGCTGTAGAAAATGATCAGTGCGAAAACCGAGAACGCCATGCCCAGGGTCGCGTTCGGGTCGGTGGTCGACACGGCGCGGAACGGGATATGGGCATCGCCGGAGATCAGGATGGCCAGCTGAGGAATCCAGTCGACCGGTACCAGGTCGATGGCGTTCATCAGGAACACCCAGACGAAGATGGTCAGTGCCAGCGGTGCGATCACCGGGCTACGGCCATGGAAGCTGTCTTTCACGCTGCCATCGACGAATTCGACCAATACTTCAACGAAGTTCTGCAGTGCACCTGGCTGACCGGAAGTCGCTTTTTTCGCCGCCATGCGGAAAAGGAAAACGAAGATCAGACCCAACGCGACCGACCAGCCGAGGGTATCGACGTGGAAAGCCCAGAAGCCCATTTCCTTGGCTTCTGCTGCGGTGTGAGCAAAGCCCCAGCTGCCGTTAGGTAGCTGCCCGAAGGTCAGGTTCTGCAAGTGGTGCTGGATATAGCCCGAAGCGGTTGTTTCTGCCATGGTTGCCTCAAACGCCCTAAGGTCTCGAAAGTCTTGTTCTCATTAGCAGGGGAGCGAACCAACTGACCATCTGGGTCAGCAGGAACACGCCGAATACAGCCAGCGGCGCCAGTGGCTTCACACCTGCGAACGTCAGCGCAAACAGCACTGCCGTCAAAATCAGTTTCCCCGCCTCGCCGGCATAAAAAGACCGGACGATAGCCTGGGCTGCTCGGGCGCCGGAAAACCGAAATGCCCTGTGAGCGAAGTAAATATTGGGAAGCAAGGCTATCAGGCCTCCGCAAAGACCCGAGTATCCGGCGACGACTCCCTTCCATTGCCAAAGCGCCAACGCGGCGATCAATACAACGACGAACTGGGCCATCAACACCGGGAAAACTGCCAGACGATGGAACGGCAAGCGGTTTGGCGTGCGTGTTTCCATCGCTTTTGCTCTCCAATGGTCGGCTGCCTGAATTCAACAACTTGGCATAATTTGTGCCGACAAAATGCGCGCAGAGTATAGGGGCGGTTCTGCCCCTATTCAACCTTCAGGTAGTGATTTCCGACTGCGCGCTACAAGGGCAATTGTTTCAGCGAATGTGCGCAAGAACACCTTGCAGCTCATCGAGGGAGTTATAACCGATCACCAGCTGACCCTTGCCCTTCTTTCCATGGCGAATCTGCACGGCAGAGCCCAGGCGCTCGGCCAGGCGCTGCTCAAGACGAGCGATATCCGGATCGGGTTTTGGTGCTTCGACAGGCGCAGGTTTACCGCTCAGCCATTGACGAACCAGTGCCTCGGTTTGGCGCACGGTCAGGCCGCGTGCGACAACATGTCGCGCCCCTTCAACCTGTTGATTCTCCGGCAAACCGAGCAATGCCCGGGCATGTCCCATTTCCAGGTCGCCGTGGGACAACATGGTCTTGATGACCTCTGGCAACGCGATCAACCGCAGCAGGTTCGCCACTGTCACGCGAGACTTGCCCACCGCTTCGGCGACTTGTTGCTGGGTCAGCTGGAATTCCTGCTGCAAGCGCTGCAGGGCCACGGCTTCTTCGATAGGGTTGAGGTCTTCGCGCTGGATGTTCTCGATCAGCGCCATGGCGATTGCAGTCTCGTCCGGCACATCGCGGACCATCGCCGGAATGGTTTCCTGTCCGGCCTGCTGGCTGGCGCGCCAGCGGCGTTCGCCAGCGATGATCTCGAAACGCCCATCGGCAATCGGCCGCACCACGATCGGTTGCATCACCCCCTGCGTCTTGATCGACTGGGCCAGTTCCTCCAGCGCCTGCGGATCCATGTCCCGGCGCGGCTGGTATTTGCCACGCTGGATCAGGTCCAGGGGCAAATGCTGCAATTCACGGTGATCGGCCTGCTCTTCCAGCGAACTGACAGTCGGACCGCTGAGCAGCGCATCCAGTCCACGTCCGAGACCTCGTTTCTTGACGGCCATGGGGCTTCCTTAAGTTGGCTGGGCTGCAGCGATGCGTGGTTGACGACGTTGGCGGCGAACCATCTCGCCTGCCAGCGCCAGGTAGGCCAGCGCGCCGCGCGATTGTTTATCGTACGCCAGGGCCGGCATGCCGTAGCTCGGCGCTTCGGCCAGACGGATGTTGCGCGGGATGACCGTATCGTAGAGCTGCTCGCCGAAATGCTCCTTGAGCTGGGCAGAAACATCGTTCATCAGGCTCAGGCGCGGGTCGTACATGGTCCGCAACAGTCCCTCGACCTTCAGGTCCGGGTTCAGCAATTCAGCGATACGCTTGATGTTATCCACAAGGTCGCTCAACCCTTCAAGGGCAAAGTACTCGCACTGCATGGGGATAATCACCCCATCGGCGGCCACCAAGGCGTTGAGGGTCAACATCGACAGCGACGGTGGGCAGTCGATCAGGATGTAGTCGTAATTCTCGCGGACCGGCGCCAGCGCGCTGCGCAGGCGGCTTTCCTTCATCTGCATTTCCAACAGCACCACTTCGGCCGCCGTCAGGTCGCGGTTGGCCGGCAGCAGTTGATAACCGCCATGTTCGGAGAAGTGCATGGCCTGGCCCAGATCGCATTCGCCGATCAGGACGTCGTAGATGGAGTTTTCCAAGCCATGTTTATCCACACCGCTACCCATGGTGGCGTTGCCCTGTGGATCGAGGTCGATCAACAGCACCCGGCGCTTGGTGGCGACCAGGGATGCTGCGAGGTTGATGCAGGTGGTGGTCTTGCCCACACCACCTTTCTGGTTCGCTATTGCGAATACCTTAGCCATTCTTGCGTGTGTTCCCAATCATGCCGTGCGGCGCAGTATCAGCAGATGGCGTTGGCCTTGGCAACCGGGTACGGCCAAGGCGTGTTCGCTATCGAGGTGGAAGTCTGCCGGCAATGCTACCAGCTCATCGGCCGGATGAACGCCCTTCATTGCCAGCCAGCGCGTATTGGCGTCGCCAAGGTGGCGCGTCCAGTTGCTGAAGTTCTCCATGCTGCTGAAAGCCCTTGAGATGATTCCGTTGAAAGGCTTTTCAGGCTGGAAAGCTTCGACGCGGCTGTGGATAACCTGGAGGTTATCCAGTTTGAGTTCGAGTTTGACCTGCGTCAGGAAGCGGGTTTTCTTGCCGTTGCTGTCCAGGCAGGTCACTTGAGAATCCGGAAACAGGATCGCCAGCGGGATGCCCGGCATGCCACCGCCACTGCCAACGTCCAGCCACCGACCGTTCTCGACGAAGGACATCACACTCAGACTGTCGAGCAGATGCCGCGAAACCATCTCGTCGGGATCGCGTACCGCGGTCAGGTTGTAGGCCTTGTTCCACTTGATCAACAGCGCCAGATAGCCCAGCAGTTGCGCATGCTGGGCTTCGCTCAGGCTCACGCCGAGCTGGCGGGCACCTGTGGATAACTCTTCAGCGTGTTGCGAGGTGACCATCGAACTCAAGCGCTCTGCTCCAACTGGCGGCCCGCGCCGCGTTTTTTCAAATGAATCATCAACAGTGAAATGGCCGCCGGCGTGACGCCGGGAATGCGCGAGGCCTGGCCCAGGGTCTCTGGCCGCGTCGCACCGAGTTTGCTCTGGATCTCTTTCGACAATCCGGAGATGCCGGTGTAATCGATATCCACAGGCAATTTGGTGTCTTCGCTGGCGCGCAAGCGAGCGATTTCATCCTGCTGGCGGTCGATGTAACCGGCGTATTTGGTCTTGATTTCGACCTGTTCGGCGACTTGCGGATCCTCCGCACCTTGACCGGTCACTTCCACCAGCCCGGCGTAATCGATTTCCGGACGGCTCAACAAGTTGAGCAGGTTGTATTCGTGGGTCAACGGCGTACCGAACCGAGCTGCAATCGCATCGCCCTGTTCGGTGCCCGGGCGAACCCAGGTACTTTTCAGGCGCTGCTCTTCCAGCTCGATACTTTCGCGCTTCTTGCAGAACGCGGCCCAACGCACGTCATCCACCAAGCCCAGTTCACGCCCTTTTTCAGTCAGACGCAGATCGGCGTTGTCTTCACGCAGGATCAGGCGATATTCGGCGCGGGAGGTGAACATCCGATACGGTTCCTGAGTACCCAGGGTAATCAGGTCGTCCACCAGAACACCGATGTACGCCTCATCACGGCGCGGGCACCAGGCTTCCTTACCCTTGGCGAGCAGTGCGGCGTTGGCTCCGGCGAGCAAACCCTGGGCACCCGCTTCTTCGTAGCCGGTGGTGCCGTTGATCTGTCCAGCGAAGAACAGACCGCCGATAACTTTGGTTTCCAGGCTGTACTTCAGATCGCGCGGATCGAAGTAGTCGTACTCGATCGCATAACCCGGACGCACGATGTGCGCGTTCTCCATGCCACGGATCGATTGCACGATCTGCAATTGCACGTCGAACGGCAGACTTGTGGATATCCCGTTCGGATACAGCTCATGGGTGGTCAAACCTTCCGGTTCGATGAACACCTGATGGCTTTCCTTGTCGGCAAAACGATGGATCTTGTCTTCGATCGACGGGCAATAGCGGGGGCCGACACCTTCGATTTCACCAGCAGCGGAATACATCGGCGAACGATCGAGGTTCGCCGCGATGATTTCGTGGGTGCGGGCGTTGGTATGGGTGATCCAGCAACTGACTTGCCGTGGATGCTGTTCCTTGTTGCCCATGAACGACATCACCGGGATCGGAGTATCGCCAGGTTGCTCGGTCATCACCGAGAAATCCACCGACTTGCCGTCGATACGCGGTGGTGTACCGGTTTTCAACCGACCAACACGCAGCGGCAGTTCACGCAGGCGCTGGGCCAGGGCGATCGATGGAGGATCGCCAGCGCGACCGCCGGAAAAATTCTGCAAACCGATGTGGATAAGTCCGCCGAGGAAGGTCCCGGTGGTCAACACCACGGAATCGGCGAAGAAACGCAGACCCATTTGCGTGACGACACCGCGTACTTGGTCCTGCTCGACGATCAGGTCATCGGCTGCTTGTTGAAATATCCACAGGTTCGGCTGGTTTTCCAGGATTTCACGGACAGCGGCCTTGTACAGGACTCGATCGGCCTGGGCGCGGGTGGCGCGCACGGCTGGGCCCTTGCGGCTGTTCAACACGCGAAACTGAATGCCCCCTTTATCCGTGGCCATGGCCATCGCACCGCCAAGGGCGTCGATTTCCTTGACCAGGTGGCTCTTGCCGATGCCACCAATGGCGGGGTTGCAGCTCATGGCACCGAGGGTTTCCACGTTATGCGTCAGCAGCAGGGTTTTAGCGCCCATGCGTGCTGATGCAAGTGCTGCCTCGGTACCGGCATGACCGCCGCCGATGACGATCACTTCAAAACGGGAAGGGAAATCCACCACGCACCTCGTGCCTGCTTTATTCAGGTAATTCGGAAATAGATTCTGGCTTGGTTCCTGGGCGTTTTCGAACCAGGGTCGGCAAGTATAGGGACTTCCCTCTTCCTAAAGAACCCTCTGCACAAAATTTAACCAGCTGTGGAGAACTCGGGGTTAAAAAAATAAAAAAGAAAGAAATTTATAAAACCTTTGTTTTTATGTTTATTCTTAGTGACCGGCCTATCTGTGGATAACGTTCTGCATCCCTTGTTTTACAGCATGTACAGAGTTTTAAAACCCTGTGACCATGTACCCCGGAGCGCCTTGGATAACCGGTGTAAGCCTGTGGATTAATATGGCCTTTATCCACAGGTGCGGTTATATCCAGTTTTGAAGGGGCCTTATCAACCGACCTTAGTGTCAGTTATTCACAGGGCTTAATCCACAGAAAACAGCCGACAAGGGTCGCCGAAGCGTCCACAGGCCAGCCGCCATTAAGGGCAATCAGTTCAAAAAAAGTGGAGGTAGCGGTTTGTGTTGCGCTCGATAGGCTTTCGAGGACAAACCCGGCTGCAAAGACGTGATGTGGTTGCCGAGGAACGATAGGCCTGTGGCGAGGGAGCTTGCTCCCGCTGGTAGCGAAGCGGCGCCCCAAAACCTGCCGAATGCGGAGTACCTGACACACCGCACCCGCCGGTTTACGACTGCGTCGCAGCCGAACGGGAGCAAGCTCCCTCGCCACGGGTTTGTCGACAGTCCCGGCGGGGTTATTTACCGATGCAGAAGCTGGAAAAGATCCGCCCCAACAGATCATCAGAGCTGAAGGCGCCGGTAATTTCCCCGAGGAACTGTTGAGCCTGGCGAAGATCTTCTGCCAGCAGTTCTCCTGCCCCCGCCAAGGTCAATTGTGCGCGGCCGTGCTCCAAGGCCGCGCTGGCGTGGCGCAGTGCTTCGAGGTGTCTGCGCCTGGCGCTGAAGCTGCTCTCCGAGGTCTGTTCATAACCCATGCAAGCCTTGAGATGGTCGCGCAGCAATTCCAGCCCCTCGCCCGCTGATTTCGCGCTTAGGCTGATGGTCACGTGGCCGTCGTCGCTGACTTCGAGGGCAATCGCCTCCCCGGTCAGGTCAGCCTTGTTACGAATCAGCGTGACTTTCGATGGATCCGGGCGAACTTGGAGGAACTCAGGCCACAAGGCAAAAGGATCGTCCGCTTCCGGCGCAGTCGCGTCCACCACCAGCAATACACGGTCGGCTTCACTGATGGCCTTCAGGGCACGTTCAACACCAATTTTTTCGACCTGGTCATCGGTGTCGCGCAATCCAGCGGTGTCCACCACGTGCAGAGGCATTCCATCGATGTGGATATGTTCGCGCAGGATGTCTCGGGTGGTGCCGGCAATCTCGGTGACGATCGCTGCTTCGCGACCGGCTAAGGCGTTAAGCAGACTGGATTTGCCGGCGTTCGGCCGACCGGCAATCACCACTGTCATCCCGTCGCGGAGCAAGGCACCCTGCCCAGCTTCACGCAGGACTGTGGATAATTCATCGCGGACCTTATCGAGCATGCTCAGCACGTGGCCATCGGCGAGAAAGTCGATTTCCTCTTCGGGGAAATCGATTGCGGCCTCGACGTAGATGCGTAGGCCGATCAGTTGCTCGGTGAGGTTATGCACACGCTGTGAAAATGCCCCTTGCAACGAGCGCAACGCATTACGTGCCGCTTGCGCGGAGCTCGCTTCGATGAGATCGGCAATGGCCTCGGCCTGGGCCAGGTCGAGTTTGTCGTTGAGGAATGCTCGTTCGCTGAATTCCCCCGGCCGCGCCAGGCGACAGCCCAGCTCGAGGCAACGCTGGAGCAACATGTCCAGGACAACCGGGCCGCCGTGGCCCTGCAGCTCCAACACATCTTCACCGGTGAATGAGTTAGGCCCCGGGAAATACAAGGCCAGCCCTTCATCGAGCACTTGCCGCTGCGAATCGAAGAACGGGCCGTAATGGGCAAACCTCGGTCTGAGCTCACGACCGCTGATCGCGTTGGCCGCGACACTGGCCAACGGCCCCGAAATACGGACGATGCCGACACCGCCGCGACCTTGAGCGGTGGCAACGGCGGCGATGGTTTCACGCGGTGCGCTCATAAACCGGTATCCAGACAAAAATGGCAGATAGCAAAACGCCCCACTAGGGGGCGTTTTGTGTGGTTATCCACAGAGCAAGTTACGCCTCGGCTTTTTTCGTAGCCGCTTCGATCTTACGCGTGATGTACCACTGCTGGGTGATCGACAGCACGTTGTTCACAACCCAGTACAGCACAAGACCCGCCGGGAACCACAGGAAGAAGAAGGTGAAGATGATTGGCATCATTTTCATGACCTTCGCCTGCATCGGGTCCGGAGGTGTCGGGTTCAGCTGCTGCTGGATGAACATGGTGGCGCCCATGATGATCGGCAGGATGAAGAACGGATCCTTGATCGACAAGTCCGTAATCCACAGCATGAACGGAGCCTGGCGCATCTCCACGCTTTCCAGCAAGACCCAGTAAAGCGCGAGGAACACAGGCATTTGTACAAGAATCGGCAAGCAACCACCCAGCGGGTTGATCTTCTCCTTCTTGTACAACTCCATCATGGCCTGAGACATTTTCTGCCGGTCATCGCCATGTTGTTCTTTCAGGGCGGCCAGTTTCGGCGCCACTGCACGCATCCGTGCCATCGATTTGTAGCTGGCAGCCGACAGCGGGAAGAAGATCCCCTTGATCAGCATGGTCAGGAAGATGATCGACCAACCCCAGTTGCCGACGATGCTGTGGATATGTTGCAGCAGCCAGAAGATTGGCTGGGCAATGAACCAAAGGAAGCCATAGTCAACAGTCAATTCCAGACCTGGGGACAACTCTTTCAGCACGGCCTGGCTTTTTGGACCGGCATACAGAACGGCGCTCGTTTCGGCTTTTGCACCGGGCGCGGCAGTCAATGTCGGGCCGGTATAACCGATGATGAAGTTGCCTTTGCTGTCTTTACGCGTCTGGACGACGTTACTGTCGCCTTTTTGCGGGATCCACGCAGTTACAAAATAGTGCTGCAGCCAGGCAACCCAGCCACCTTGGACGGTTTCCTTGAGCTGAGCCTTGTCCATGTCCTTCATGGACACTTTTTTGTACGGCTCCGAACTTGTCCACAGGGCAGCGCCCAGGTAAGTCGCGGTGCCGGTGGCGGTGCTGGAGGATGGATCGTCGCTGGCATCACGCTTGAGTTGCGCGAACATCGCACCGGACCAAGGTTGGGCGCTCTGGTTGTCGATCAGATAAGAGACGGTTACGTCGTACATGCCACGTTTCACAGTGAAACGTTTGATGTAGTTGACGCCGTCCTTGCTGAACTTCAGGTCCACGACCAGTTGGTCCTGACCGTCAGCCAGTTGATAAGTCTTCTTCTCGGCAGAGTAGATCGGGCGACCGGCCGGGTTCGAATCCGGACCGTTGGTACCGATCAGGCCACTTTGGGCCAGATAGGTGCGCTCGTTACCGTTGTCGAACAACTGGAACGGAATTTCCGGATGATCCTGACGACGTGGGTACAGCGGCAGCTTCAGCTGCGCGACGTCACCACCTTGTGGGTCGATTGCCAGCTCGAGCACGTCCGTCTTGATCTGGATGAGATCTTTGCTTACGGCCACTGGGGCTTCGGCAGGAGCGCTGGTATCGCTTGCCGCGCGTGGGATGTCGTCATTGTTGGCAGCGTTGTTGCCAACTGGAGCATCCGGCAGGCTCGGTGCGGTATTGCTGGCTGCAACATTCTGAGTCGGCAGGGCAGCCTGGCCGTAGTCCTGGTTCCATTTAAGGACCATGACGTAGGACACGATTGCCAGGGCGACGATCAGGATCGTGCGTTTGATATCCATGATTACTCGGCCATCGAAGAAGAACGGGAGGTAGGGATAGGCGGAACCGGGTCATAACCGCCGGGATTCCACGGATGACAGCGACCTAAACGACGAAAGGTCAGCCAGCCACCGCGCAGAAGGCCATGATTTTCTATGGCTTCATACGCGTAGCAAGAACAACTGGGGTAGAAACGACAGTGGCTGGCCATCAGGGGACTAATGGCGTAGCGATAGAACTGGATCGGAACGAGTGCCAGCTTACGCATCGGTACTGTCTACCCCTACAGTTTCGGTGTTGGCTGCTGGTGCTGGCTTGTTACGGGCCAGACGTTTCCAGAGCTTGCCGAAATGCTGAATCAATTCGGGGTTTTCTACGTCACCCAAACCTTTGCGCGCAACGATCACAATGTCCCACCCCACCAGTGAATCCTGATTCAGGCGAAACGATTCGCGCATCAAACGCTTGAGGCGATTGCGCTGAACGGAGAGCTTAACGCTCTTTTTCCCGATAACCAGCCCAAGTCGGGGGTGATCGAGATCGTTACTGCGCGCAAGGAGCAGGAGATTTTTCCCCGGAACCTTGCCGGTAGGGGAGTCAAAGACTGCCTTGAAATGCCGGGGGGTAAGCAGACGCTTTTCCCGACTGAAGTCCTGACTCACCTCCAGTGCCGGATTATCAAACTGCCAGACGCGCACGACCTTTGGCGCGACGACGCGACAGGACGGCACGACCATTCTTGGTAGCCATGCGAGCACGGAAACCGTGGGTACGAGCGCGTTTGATAGTGCTTGGTTGGAAAGTACGTTTCATGTCGTGTTACCTGGTTCGTCCACAACGGGCCGGAATGGCCCCCGTTTTAAGAGACCGGGGATTCTAGAGAAAGCAAGCCTCTAGGTCAATTTCCAACCAGCGTTTCCTTTAAATAGATGACCAGCCGCTTTTCGGCGGTTTCGTCACACAACGCTAGATATAGAAATAAAGAAGGAAAGTATTTAAAGCTTTTCTGTAAAGCTTATAAAAGCAAGGCCGACGCCTAGCTGTGGATAACCGCTCCAAGGCCTTGTAATCCGCAATGTACAGAGAATGACAACTAGGCGGGAAAGCGGTGGCAAGCCTGTGCTGCGCTGTCGGATAAGCTGTGCGTGGAATGCCAGGTTATCCACAGGCCGGTTATCCACTGAGTTTCGCCCCCAGTTGTGCAACGGCCTCAGGCGCGGTTATCCACAGGGCTTATCCACCGACCGCCGGTCGCCTTTCGTTCGGGTTACGCATCGATAAATCATGGTCGATGAGCAAGCTGCGTGTGGATAAGTGCTCGTCTGCTCGCTACAATGGCCGCTTGTTTTTGCCTCACCGGCTTTCAACTTAGGGGATGTCCGTGTCAGTGGAACTTTGGCAGCAGTGCGTGGAGCTTTTGCGCGATGAGCTGCCTGCCCAACAATTCAACACTTGGATCCGTCCACTACAGGTCGAAGCCGAAGGCGACGAGTTGCGTGTCTATGCACCGAACCGTTTCGTCCTCGACTGGGTCAACGAAAAGTACCTGGGCCGGGTCATGGAACTGCTTGATGAGCATGGCAATGGCATGGCGCCTGCGTTGTCCTTATTAATAGGCAGCAAACGTAGCTCCGCCCCCCGCGCCGCGCCCAACGCGCCGCTGGCTGCTGCTGCATCACAGGCCCAGCAGGCCGCGCCGGTACCGGTCAACAACCATGCCGCCCCAGCGCCCGCGCCAGCCCCGAGCAAGCGCAATGCACAAAAAGTCGCCGAGGTCAGTGAAGAGCCTTCCCGGGACAGCTTCGACCCGATGGCCGGGGCGAGCTCCCAGCAGGCGCCGGTGCGTACCGAACAACGCACCGTCCAGGTCGAAGGCGCACTGAAGCACACCAGCTATCTGAACCGGACCTTTACCTTCGAGAATTTCGTTGAAGGTAAATCCAACCAATTGGCTCGCGCCGCGGCCTGGCAGGTGGCGGATAACCCCAAGCACGGCTACAACCCGCTCTTTCTTTATGGCGGCGTCGGCCTGGGTAAGACCCACTTGATGCATGCGGTGGGCAACCATCTATTAAAGAAGAACCCGAACGCCAAGGTTGTATACCTGCATTCCGAGCGTTTCGTGGCCGATATGGTCAAGGCGTTGCAGCTCAATGCTATCAACGAGTTCAAGCGTTTCTACCGTTCGGTCGACGCCTTGCTGATCGACGACATTCAATTCTTCGCCCGCAAGGAACGTTCACAGGAAGAGTTCTTCCACACCTTCAACGCATTGCTTGAAGGCGGGCAGCAAGTCATTCTCACCAGCGACCGCTACCCGAAAGAGATCGAAGGCCTTGAGGAACGTCTCAAGTCGCGTTTCGGTTGGGGCCTGACGGTGGCCGTCGAGCCGCCTGAGCTGGAAACCCGGGTCGCGATCCTGATGAAGAAAGCCGATCAGGCCAAGGTCGAGCTTCCTCATGACGCCGCGTTCTTCATCGCCCAGCGTATTCGCTCGAACGTGCGTGAGCTTGAAGGTGCCCTCAAGCGGGTGATTGCCCATTCCCATTTCATGGGCCGCGATATCACCATCGAGCTGATCCGCGAGTCGTTGAAGGACCTGCTGGCGCTTCAGGACAAACTTGTGTCTGTGGATAACATTCAGCGAACCGTTGCTGAATACTACAAAATCAAGATTTCCGACCTGCTTTCGAAACGTCGTTCACGTTCGGTGGCTCGACCGCGACAGGTGGCCATGGCCTTGTCCAAGGAACTGACCAACCACAGCCTGCCGGAAATCGGCGACGTGTTTGGTGGACGCGATCACACCACGGTGCTGCACGCCTGCCGCAAGATCAACGAACTTAAGGAATCCGACGCGGACATCCGCGAGGACTACAAGAACCTGCTGCGTACATTGACCACTTGATGACCACCAGCGCAGCTTATTAAGGCAAGGGACTAGACCATGCATTTCACCATTCAACGCGAAGCCCTGTTGAAACCCCTGCAACTGGTCGCGGGCGTCGTCGAACGCCGCCAGACCTTGCCGGTACTTTCCAACGTGCTGCTGGTTGTCGAAGGCCAGCAATTGTCGCTGACCGGTACCGACCTGGAAGTCGAGCTGGTTGGTCGTGTCCAACTCGAAGAGCCGGCCGATCCGGGCTCCATCACCGTGCCTGCGCGTAAGCTGATGGATATCTGCAAAAGCCTGCCAAACGATGCGCTGATCGATATCAAAGTTGATGAGCAAAAGCTCGTCGTCAAGGCTGGTCGCAGCCGTTTCACTTTGTCGACCCTGCCGGCCAACGATTTCCCGACGGTCGAGGAAGGCCCGGGATCGCTGACTTGCAGCCTGGAGCAGAGCAAGCTGCGCCGCCTGATCGAGCGCACCAGTTTCGCCATGGCCCAGCAGGATGTGCGTTATTACCTCAACGGCATGCTGTTGGAAGTGTCTGCCGGGATCATCCGCGCCGTGGCTACCGACGGTCATCGCTTGGCGATGTGCTCGATGCAGGCTGATATCGGTCAGCCGGATCGCCATCAGGTAATCGTGCCGCGTAAGGGCATCCTGGAGCTGGCCCGTCTGCTGACCGAGCCGGACGGCAACGTCAGCATCGTGTTGGGCCAGCACCACATCCGCGCCACGACTGGCGAGTTCACTTTCACGTCGAAACTGGTGGACGGCAAGTTCCCCGATTACGAGCGTGTGCTGCCAAAAGGTGGTGACAAGCTGGTACTGGGCGATCGTCAAGCGCTGCGCGAAGCGTTCAGCCGTACCGCGATCCTCTCCAACGAAAAATACCGCGGCATTCGTTTGCAGTTGGCCAACGGCCAGCTGAAGATCCAGGCGAACAACCCCGAGCAGGAAGAAGCGGAAGAAGAAGTCGGCGTGGACTACAACGGCGGCTCACTGGAAATCGGTTTCAACGTCAGCTACCTGCTGGACGTGCTGGGCGTGATGACCACTGAGCAGGTGCGTCTGATCCTGTCCGACTCCAACAGCAGTGCGCTGGTGCAGGAGTCTGATAACGACGATTCGGCTTACGTTGTCATGCCGATGCGTCTGTAATCAGAATCAGCTAGATGTCCTTAAGTCGCGTCTCGGTCACCGCGGTGCGCAATCTGCACCCGGTGACCTTCTCCCCTTCCCCCCGCATCAATATTCTTTACGGCGCCAACGGCAGCGGCAAGACCAGCGTGCTGGAAGCCGTGCACCTGCTTGGGCTTGCCCGTTCGTTTCGCAGCACCCGTCTGTTGCCGGTCATTCAGTACGACCAACTGGCGTGTACGGTGTTTGGCCAAGTGGAACTGGCGGAAGGCGGCCATAGCGCCCTGGGGATCTCGCGGGACCGGCAAGGCGAGTTCCAGATCCGTATTGATGGGCAGAACGCCCGCAGCGCGGCCCAACTGGCCGAGATCTTGCCGTTGCAGCTGATCAACCCGGACAGCTTCCGTCTGCTGGAAGGCGCACCGAAGATCCGCCGACAGTTTCTGGACTGGGGCGTGTTCCACGTGGAACCGCGTTTCATGGCGACCTGGCAGCGCTTGCAGAAGGCGCTGCGCCAGCGAAACTCTTGGCTGCGGCATGGTACACTTGACGCCGTTTCGCAAGCGGTTTGGGACAGGGAACTGTGTCAGGCCAGCGCCGAAATCGATGAATACCGCCGCGCTTATATAAAAGCCTTGAAACCGGTTTTCGAACAGACGTTGAGCGAACTCGTTGAGCTTGAGGGTCTGACGCTCAGCTATTACCGAGGCTGGGATAAGGACCGGGAATTGAGTGCCGTGCTGGCTGGCTCGCTGCAGCGCGATCAGCAGATGGGTCACACCCAGGCTGGACCTCAGCGCGCTGACCTGCGGCTTCGATTGGGTGCACATAATGCCGCGGACATCTTGTCCCGGGGGCAGCAGAAGTTGGTGGTGTGCGCCTTGCGTATCGCCCAAGGGCATCTGGTCAGCCAGGCCCGCCGCGGTCAGTGTATTTATCTGGTGGATGACTTGCCGTCCGAGCTGGACGAAGCCCACCGTCGGGCGTTATGCCGCTTGCTGGAAGACTTACGCTGCCAAGTGTTCATCACTTGTGTAGACCACGAATTATTGAGGGAAGGCTGGCAGACGGAAACGCCAGTCGCTCTGTTCCACGTGGAACAGGGCCGTATCACCCAGACCCACGACCATCGGGAGTGAAGGCATTGAGCGAAGAAAATACGTACGACTCAACGAGCATTAAAGTGCTGAAAGGCCTGGATGCCGTACGCAAACGTCCCGGTATGTACATTGGCGACACTGATGATGGTAGCGGCCTGCACCACATGGTGTTCGAGGTGGTCGACAACTCCATCGACGAAGCCCTCGCCGGCCATTGCGACGACATCAGCATCATCATCCACCCGGATGAGTCCATCACCGTTCGTGACAACGGCCGTGGCATCCCGGTGGACGTACACAAAGAGGAAGGTGTTTCCGCTGCCGAGGTCATCATGACCGTCCTCCACGCAGGCGGGAAATTCGACGATAACTCCTACAAGGTTTCCGGCGGGTTGCACGGCGTAGGTGTTTCGGTGGTGAACGCACTGTCCGAAGAACTGGTGCTGACCGTTCGCCGCAGCGGCAAGATCTGGGAACAGACTTATGTCCATGGCGTGCCCCAGGCACCGATGGCGATCGTTGGCGACAGCGAGACCACGGGCACCCAGATCCACTTCAAGGCTTCCAGCGAAACCTTCAAGAACATCCATTTCAGCTGGGACATCCTGGCCAAGCGGATTCGTGAATTGTCCTTCCTCAACTCCGGTGTCGGCATCGTCCTCAAGGACGAGCGCAGCGGCAAGGAGGAGCTGTTCAAGTATGAAGGCGGCCTGCGTGCGTTCGTTGAATACCTGAACACCAACAAGACTGCGGTCAATCAGGTGTTCCACTTCAATGTGCAGCGCGACGACGGCATCGGTGTGGAAATCGCCCTGCAGTGGAACGACAGCTTCAACGAGAACCTGTTGTGTTTCACCAACAATATCCCGCAGCGCGACGGTGGAACCCACCTGGTGGGCTTCCGTTCGGCGCTCACGCGTAACTTGAACAACTACATCGAACAGGAAGGCCTGGCGAAGAAGCATAAGGTCGCCACTACCGGTGACGATGCCCGTGAAGGCTTGACCGCGATCATTTCGGTCAAGGTGCCCGATCCGAAATTCAGCTCCCAGACGAAGGACAAGCTGGTGTCTTCCGAAGTGAAGACTGCGGTCGAACAGGAAATGGGGAAATACTTCTCTGACTTCCTGCTGGAGAACCCCAACGAAGCCAAGCTGGTGGTCGGCAAGATGATCGACGCCGCCCGCGCCCGTGAAGCGGCGCGCAAGGCTCGTGAGATGACTCGCCGCAAAGGCGCGCTGGACATCGCGGGCCTGCCGGGCAAACTGGCGGACTGCCAGGAAAAGGACCCTGCCCTGTCCGAGCTGTACCTCGTGGAAGGTGACTCTGCTGGTGGTTCCGCCAAGCAGGGTCGTAACCGTCGCACCCAGGCCATCCTGCCGTTGAAAGGCAAGATCCTCAACGTCGAGAAAGCGCGCTTCGACAAGATGATTTCCTCCCAGGAAGTCGGCACGCTTATCACCGCGCTGGGCTGTGGCATCGGCCGTGAAGAGTACAACATCGACAAGCTGCGCTATCACAACATCATCATCATGACCGACGCTGACGTTGACGGTTCGCACATCCGCACCCTGCTGCTGACGTTCTTCTTCCGTCAGTTGCCGGAGCTGATCGAGCGCGGCTACATCTATATCGCCCAACCACCGTTGTACAAGGTCAAGAAAGGCAAGCAAGAGCAATACATCAAAGACGACGACGCCATGGAAGAGTACATGACGCAGTCGGCCCTGGAAGACGCGAGCCTGCACCTGAACGAAGATGCGCCGGGCATTTCCGGTGAAGCCCTTGAGCGCCTGGTGAATGACTTCCGCCTGGTAATGAAGACCCTCAAGCGTCTGTCGCGTCTGTATCCGCAGGAACTGACCGAGCACTTCATCTACCTGCCGGCCGTAAGCCTGGAGCAACTGTCCGATCACGCTGCCATGCAGGATTGGCTGGCCCAGTATGAAGTCCGCCTGCGTACCGTGGAAAAATCCGGCCTGGTCTACAAGGCCAGCCTGCGTGAAGACCGTGAACGCAACGTATGGCTGCCTGAAGTCGAACTGATTTCCCACGGCCTGTCGAACTACGTCACCTTCAACCGCGACTTCTTCAGCAGCAACGACTACAAGACGGTCGTCTCTCTCGGCGCTCAGTTGAGCACGCTGCTAGACGAAGGGGCTTACATCCAGCGCGGTGAGCGCAAGAAGTCCGTGACTGAGTTCAAAGAAGCCCTTGAATGGCTGATGGCTGAAAGCACCAAGCGCCACACCATCCAGCGATACAAAGGGCTGGGCGAGATGAACCCGGACCAACTGTGGGAGACCACCATGGACCCGGGCTCGCGTCGCATGCTGAAAGTCACCATCGAAGACGCCATTGGCGCGGACCAGATCTTCAATACCCTGATGGGGGATGCGGTCGAGCCACGTCGTGACTTCATCGAGAGCAACGCATTGGCGGTATCCAACCTGGATTTCTGATCCGGGTTGTCACTGCCCCAACGAAGAAGGCCAACGCGTATGCGTTGGCCTTTTTTTTACGCTAACTCGCTTCGCAAGCCTCGCTGCCTGCCGCCACGCTCTCCAGACGATATCCATACCCATAGATCGTCAGCAACTGCCAGCCCCGATCCGCCGTCAGCCCTAGTTTGTTGCGCAAGCGGTAGATGTGGGTGTCGAGCGGACGGGACGAGGTCATTTCCTCGTGGGTCCAGAAGCGTTCATAAAAATACTCCCGGGACAGTGGCCGCCCGAGGTTGGCGAACAGGCAGCGAGCCAGGCGATATTCTCGTTCAGTCAGGCTGATGGGAATGCCAGCGCGGGTAACCGTGAGTTCCGCGTCGTCGAATTCGAGGTCGTTGAATACCAAGACATCACTGGTCGGTATGCGTTGCAGGTTATGACGGCGCAGTACTGCCGTAACCCGGGCCTTGAGTTCATTGGGACGGAATGGCTTGCTGACGTAGTCGTCGGCACCGGCATTAAGGGCTTGGACAATGTCGTGCTCGCCGTCACGGCTGGTGAGCATGATGGCAGCCGGTGGTGAGTCCATGTGCTCGCGTGTCCAGCGAAGCAAAGACAGTCCGCTGATATCCGGCAACTGCCAGTCGAGTATCAGCAGGTCGAATGTTTCGCGGCGCAATTGGCGCAACAGATCTTCGCTTCGTTCGAAACTATGCAGTGTCCAGGCTTGCTCGCCCCTTCCGGGGATCTGTTGCAGTGTCTGTTCCACCCGGCGTAGTTCGGCCGGTTCGTCATCCAGTATGGCGACACGCATGGGACGCGATTCCTTGATCTTGAAAATACTGACATCCACAGGGGCGATGAAGGCAACTCAGCAGCTGACTTGTTTCACTCTCCTGTCGCAGGCTGAGACAATACCGGCTAGTGGCGACGAGGGAAAGGCAGCCGCATGCCACGATCGAGTCCGCTATAGTCTCGGGCTTGACGCTGAACGTATGACGCGCCAAGCCATGATCAACACCCTCAGTCCATGTTCCGTCAGGTTACTTATGAGCAACCCGCGTCGCCATGAAAGTCGTGAACCCACCCAAGTCCAACGGTTGTTTCGTCGTTGGGTTCGCGAATGGTTGTGGATAAGTCTTCTCCTGTTGCCAACGACCGCGTTGATGTCGTATTGCGTGCATTCGGATCGCGATGGGACGGTCGCCGCCTTGCTATCAACATGTCTGGTGGGCTGCGTCCTGGGTTCGCTGCTGTTGCGCCCGCGCTTTGCCCTGGGAACGACATTGGCAGGCATGGCAGCGGCCCTACTCGTAAGCCTGTTGCTAGACGCGCAGGGTAGGTCGTGGTCGCCGGCACCCAGCCTGCTGGGCATGCTCGGCGGTTATCTGATCTGGAACTGGCGGCGCTTGAGCGTGGTGCTGGCTTATTTTGGTTGGGAGTTGGCACGCCTGGATGCGGAGCCGAAGGTATTCCCGGAGCGTCGTCGCGCGTCCTATATCGGCAGTGATGGTCTACAAGGACAAGTCATGGCGTTGGAACAGGCCATGAATCGCACGCGGGACACGCGACGTTTTATTGCCGACGGCCTGGAGTATTTGCCGGTGGCGACGATGATCAGCGATCCGCAAGGCAACATACTGCTCGGCAATCGCAAGGCCCGTGAGTTGTTCGATCATGCCCTGGTGGGCGCGGATGTGCTGGAAGCACTGGCACGGCTGGGTTATCCCGCATTGGCGCACTCCCCTGCCCACCGATTGTCCACATTGCCGTTGGTAGAGTTTCGCGACATACGTGAACGCAGCCTGCGGCTGGAAAGAGCTGCGCTGCTGCCAGTTGATGGGGACGTCCCTATAGGTTGGCTGATGAGCCTGACGGACCTGAGCGCCGAGCGGGCGGCCGAAGAGCAGCGCAGTGTCATGCTCCGCTTCCTTTCCCATGACCTGCGCGCCCCCCACTCGGCCATCCTGGCGCTGCTCGATGTGCATCGGCATGACGCAGGGGCTGAAAACCCACTGTTCGACCAGATCGAGCGCCAGGTCCGTCGTGCCTTGGACCTGACTGACGGGTTCGTCCAATTGGCCAAGGCTGAATCAGACGCCTACCAGTTCCGGCCGACGCTGTTTGCAATGCTGGTCCTGGACGTCATCGACCAGGCATTACCCATCGCCCAGGCCAAGAACATCCATCTGCAATACCAACTGGATGATGACGAAGCGACAGTCAACGCCGATCAACCCCTGCTGACTCGCGCGCTCTTCAACTTGCTGGAAAACGCCATCAAATACAGCACGAGCGAAACCTGTATTTCACTGCATGTGCGATGTGCGGAGGGTTGGTTGACTTGCGATGTGGTTGACCAAGGCAAAGGCATCGATGCCGGGGAGCTGCCAGACCTGTTCATTCAGTATCGACGCTTTTCTTCAGCTCATGGCGTGGATGGCATTGGCCTGGGACTGTCAATGGTCAAGGCAGTCGTCGATCATCACGGCGGGGAGATTGAATGCCGTAGCGAAGTGGGGGAAGGGACAACCTTCAGCTTGCGATTTCCGCTGTTGAGCTAAAAATCGCAGCTTCGACGAACACCGAAGCTGCGTTTCAAGAGCGCTATAAAAACTTATGCACCTTTTCCGCTGTTTTATGTGCTTAAGAAATATGCTTTAAAAACAAGGCATTAGGAAATAAAAGCAACTAAATTCAGCGAAACGGTACACAGGTTATCCACAGTTCTCAGACAGCTAGCGTGTCCGGCGTTGCCGGTGCGGCGGGGGCTGATGGTAGCGAACCCAAATCCCTTTGCGTCTGTTCGTTCCAGGCCTGGACGCGGTCGTTGAGCTCAGCGATTGCCCGGGGGCCGCTGCCCTCTGCATACATCGGTGCGCCGATGACCACGGTGATGGTTCCAGGCGTTCTGATCCAGCCCGTCTTTGGCCAGAATTTTCCGGCATTGTGTGCAATCGGCAGCACCGGCAGGCCTGCATTTACAGCCAACGCCGAACCGCTGCGGGAGAACTTTCCGATCGTCCCATAGGGCACGCGGGTGCCTTCGGGAAAAATGAGGACCCAGACGTTGTCCTTCAGCAGCTCATCGCCTTTTTGCGCCACTTGCTTGAGCGCAACCTTGGGGTTGTCGCGATCAATCGCGATCGGGCGCAGCATCGCCATGGCCCAGCCGAAGAACGGTACGAACAGCAGCTCGCGCTTGAGGACCTGGCTCAATGGCTCGAAATAGGCCGAAAGAAAGAAGGTTTCCCAAGTGCTCTGATGGTTGGACTGGATGATGCAAGGCCGGTCGGGCACGTTCTCGGCACCCTTCACTTCGTAACGAATGCCCAGGAACACCTTGCTTAGCCAAAGTGCGCAGCGGCACCAGTAGACGTTGATGAAGCGGTAGCGCGTCCTGAACGACATGAACGGTGCGACAAAAAAACTCAGCGTGCACCACAACAAGGAACTGGTGCCCAGCAGCAGGTAAAAGAGGAAGCTTCTGATGGCCTGCAGTATCGACATAGCGGCGTTTACCATGCGGGCAATGCCCGCCGTTCAAGCGCTTCCCGAACAATCCTTGATCAGGATGTCAGGGAGCCCTAGTTGTGGATAAGTTCAGCGGCAATCGCCGCCAGGTCGTCAAATATCAAGGTGCCCACCGGTAGGGTCTTGCCCAGAGTCTTCTCGCCTTTCCCGGTCTTTACTAAAACTGGCTGACAATCGACGGCCTTGGCCGCCTCCAGGTCACCGAGGCTGTCGCCAACGAACCATACGCCCGCCAGCGCAACGTCATAATGCGTGGCGATGGTTTTCAACATGCCGGGCTTGGGCTTGCGGCAATCGCAGCCCTCGTCCGGCCCGTGCGGACAATAAACGATCAGGCCGATTTCACCGCCCTGCTCGGCCACCAGCTCGCGCAAGCGCTCGTGCATGGCGTCCAGGACGGTTAGCTCGTAGTAACCGCGGGCAATGCCCGACTGGTTGGTGGCCACCGCCACCGTCCAGCCGGCCTTGCTCAACTGCGCAATGGCCTCGATGGAACCGGGGATCGGCAACCATTCCTCCACCGATTTGATGTAAGCATCGGAATCGTGATTGATCACGCCGTCCCGATCGAGAATCAGCAGTTTCAAGGCTTACCCCAGCAGCGAAATATCGGCAACACCAAGGAACAACCCGCGCAGACGCGCCAGCAGTGCATAGCGGTTGGCCCGTACGTTGGCGTCTTCAGCGTTGACCATTACCGCCTCAAAAAACGCATCCACCGGTTCGCGCAACGCTGCCAGGCGTGCCAGGGTTTCGCTGTACTGGCGCGCCGCCGCCATCGGTTGGACCGCCTGGTCTGCCTGCTGGATCGCCGAATACAGGGAAAACTCGTTGGCGTTGTCGAAGTACTTGGCCTCGACGGTGGCCGCGATATTGCCTTCGGCTTTGCCCAGCAGGTTCGATACACGCTTGTTCACCGCCGCCAGCGCAGCGGCTTCCGGCAGTTTGCGGAACGCCTGCACCGCCTGTACGCGTTGGTCGAAATCCAGGGCGGAGCCCGGCTTCAGGGCGCGCACCGACAGGTAGGTCGCGACGTCGACGCCTTCGTCTTCATAACGCGCACGCAGGCGGTCGAAGATGAATTCAAGCACCGCATCGGCCAGGCCGGCAGCCTTGACCTTGCTGCCGAACGCATTCACGGCGAAGGCCACGGCGTCGTTCAGGTCCAGGTCCAGCTGCTTGTCGATCAGGATGCGCAACACGCCCAGCGCCGCGCGACGCAGCGCGTACGGGTCCTTGCTGCCAGTGGGCAGCATGCCGATACCGAAGATCCCGACCAGGGTGTCGAGCTTGTCGGCGATCGCCACGGCCGCACCGGTCAAGGTGGTTGGCAACTCAGCGCCGGCACCGCGCGGCATGTACTGCTCGTTCAGGGCCAGTGCCACGTCTTGCGGCTCGCCATCGTTGAGGGCGTAGTAATAACCGGCGATGCCCTGCATCTCCGGAAACTCACCAACCATCTCGGTGGACAGGTCGCACTTGGAAAGAATGCCGGCACGGGCTGCGCGCTGGGCGTCACCGCCGATGCGTGGGGCAATGAATGCCGCCAGCCTGGAGACACGCTCGGCCTTGTCGTAGACGCTGCCGAGCTTTTCCTGGAAAACCACGTTCTGCAAACGCTGGTTGAAGCTTTCCAGGGATTGTTTCTTGTCTTGCTTGAAGAAGAACTCAGCGTCTGTCAGGCGCGGGCGAACCACTTTCTCGTTACCGGCGATGATCTGCTGCGGGTCCTTGCTTTCGATGTTGGCCACGGTGATGAAGCGAGGCAGCAGCTTGCCCTCCGCGTCCAGCAGGCAGAAGTACTTCTGGTTGTCCTGCATGGTGGTGATCAGTGCTTCCTGCGGCACTTCAAGGAAGCGTTCCTCGAACGAGCACACCAGCGGCACCGGCCATTCCACCAGCGCGGTCACTTCGTCCAGCAGGTTGGTCGGCACGATGGCCGTGCCTTCCTGGCTGGTCGCCAGCTCTTCGGTGCGCTTGCTGATCAGCTCGCGGCGCTCGTTGGCGTCGGCCAGCACATAGGCGGCGCGCAGGTCGGCCAGGTAGTGGGCCGGCGACGTGATGCGTACGCTGTGCGGATGATGGAAACGGTGACCACGGGAATCGCGACCGGCCTTCTGCGCCAGGATCGTGCAATCGATGACCTCGTCGCCGAGCAGCATCACCAGCCATTGGGTCGGACGCACGAACTCTTCCTTGCGCGCGGCCCAGCGCATGCGCTTGGGAATCGGCAGGTCGTTCAGGGAATCTTCGACAATGGTCGGCAACAAGCTGGCGGTCGGCTTGCCCTTGATGCTCTGGCTGTAGCGCAGCTTCGGACCGCTCTGGTCGATCTCGCTCAGGTCCACGCCGCACTTCTTGGCGAAGCCCAAGGCGGCCTGGGTCGGGTTGCCGTCGGCATCGAACGCGGCCTGGCGTGGCGGGCCGTCGAGGTTGATGCTGCGGTCCGGCTGCTGGGTTTCCAGGGCGGTGATCAGCACGGCCAGGCGGCGCGGCGCGGCATAGACGTGCTTGGTTTCGAAGTTCAGGCCAGCGGCTTGCAGGCCTTTTTCGATGCCGGCCAGGAACGCATCGGCCAGGGTGTTCAGGGCTTTGGGTGGCAATTCTTCGGTGCCCAGTTCAACCAGAAAATCTTGAGCACTCATTGTGCAGCCTCCAGCTTAGCCAACACTTCATCACGCAGGTCCGGGGTCGCCATTGGGAAGCCCAGCTTGGCACGGGCCAACAGGTAGGCTTGCGCAACGGAACGCGCCAGGGTGCGTACACGCAGGATGTATTGCTGGCGCGCGGTCACGGAAATCGCCCGGCGCGCATCCAGCAGGTTGAAGGTATGGGATGCCTTCAACACCATTTCATAGCTCGGCAGCGGCAGCGGCTGGTCCAGTTCGATCAGGCGCTTGGCTTCGCTTTCGTAGAAATCGAAAAGTTCGAACAGCTTGTCGACATTGGCGTGTTCGAAGTTATAGGTCGACTGCTCCACTTCGTTCTGGTGGAACACGTCGCCATAGGTCACTTTGCCGAACGGGCCGTCGGCCCACACCAGGTCATAGACCGAATCCACGCCCTGCAGGTACATGGCCAGGCGCTCGAGACCATAGGTGATCTCGCCGGTGACCGGGTAGCACTCGATACCGCCCGCCTGCTGGAAGTAGGTGAACTGGGTCACTTCCATGCCGTTGAGCCAGACTTCCCAGCCCAGGCCCCAGGCGCCCAGGGTTGGCGATTCCCAGTTGTCTTCGACGAAACGAATGTCGTGCACCAACGGGTCGAGGCCCACGTGCTTGAGGGAGCCCAGGTACAGTTCCTGGAAGTTCTCCGGGTTCGGCTTCAGGACCACCTGGAACTGGTAGTAATGCTGCAGGCGGTTCGGGTTTTCGCCGTAGCGGCCGTCAGTCGGGCGGCGGCTGGGCTGCACATAAGCGGCGTTCCAGGTTTCCGGGCCGATGGCACGCAGAAACGTGGCAGTGTGGAAAGTGCCGGCGCCTACTTCCATATCGTAGGGCTGAAGTACCACGCAACCTTGCTCGGCCCAGTATTGCTGGAGGGCGAGGATCAAGTCTTGGAAGGTACGCACGGCTGGCGTAGGCTGGCTCACGAAATTCACCTGTTTCTTGGGCTGCGATTTAAAGAGCGGGAGTATACCCGATTCGTTCGTGCGCACGCCCCCTGGAGCCTTATGCCACGCTGCTTTTGGTGTTCCGAAGATCCGTTGTACATGGCTTATCACGATCAAGAGTGGGGCACGCCGCTGCGTGATGCGCAGGGTCTGTTCGAGTTGCTTTTGCTCGAAGGGTTCCAGGCAGGGCTGTCCTGGATCACTGTTTTGCGCAAACGCGAGCGCTACCGGCAAGTGTTGTACGGCTTCGATGTGCAACGGGTGGCGCAGATGAGCGACGCGGAAATCGATGAACTGATGCTCGACCCCGGCATCATCCGCAACCGTCTCAAGCTCAAGGCTGCACGCTGTAATGCCCAGGCCTGGCTGGCCCTGGAAGACCCGGTGGCATTCTTTTGGTCGTTCGTGGACGGCAAACCCATTGTCAACCATTTCAAGGACCGCACCGAAGTGCCAGCCATCACGCCTGAGGCGTTGGCGATGAGCAAAGGCCTGAAAAAACTCGGGTTCACCTTTGTCGGGCCGACTATTTGCTATGCGCTGATGCAGGCCTCGGGCATGGTCATGGACCACACCCAAGACTGCGACCGCTACGCCGAGTTGGTAAACGGCGGTTAGAATAGCCGGCTCGCAACACGGCCCATACATTCAGGAGTGACCTGTGGATAAGTTGAAAGGCGCCTTGCTGGTCGGCGCTCTGCGGTTGTTTGCGCTGCTGCCCTGGCGAGCGGTGCAGGCGGTGGGCTCGGCCATCGGCTGGCTCATGTGGAAATTTCCCAACCGTTCCCGCGATGTGGTGCGGATCAACCTCGCCAAATGCTTTCCCGAGATGGACCCCGCCGAGCGCGAACGCCTGGTGGGCCAGAGCCTCAAGGACATCGGCAAGTCTCTGACCGAAAGCGCCTGCGCCTGGATCTGGCCGGCCCAGCGCTCCATCGAACTGGTGCGCGAAGTCGAAGGCCTGGAGGTGCTGAAAGAAGCCCTGGCCTCGGGCAAGGGCGTGGTTGGCATCACCAGCCATCTGGGCAACTGGGAAGTGCTCAACCACTTCTATTGCAGCCAGTGCAAACCGATCATTTTCTACCGTCCGCCCAAGCTCAAGGCGGTGGACGAATTGCTGCAGAAGCAACGCGTGCAACTGGGCAACAAGGTCGCGGCGTCCACCAAGGAAGGCATCCTCAGCGTCATCAAGGAAGTGCGCAAGGGCGGCCAGGTGGGGATCCCCGCCGATCCGGAGCCGTCCGAATCCGCCGGCATCTTCGTGCCCTTCTTCGCCACCCAGGCCCTGACCAGCAAGTTCGTGCCGAACATGCTCGCTGGCGGTAAAGCAGTGGGCGTGTTCCTTCATGCCCTGCGCCTGCCGGACGGCTCCGGCTACAAAGTCATCCTCGAAGCCGCCCCCGACGCAATGTACAGCACCGACACCGAAACCTCCTGCGCCGCCATGAGCCAAGTGGTGGAACGCTACGTACGCGCCTACCCGAGCCAGTACATGTGGAGCATGAAACGCTTCAAGAAACGCCCGCCGGGCGAGGCGCGGTGGTACTGACGACCTGTTGCTTGGGTGGTGAATGCACGATCGTGAACACCCAACAACCCCTGTGGGAGCCAGGCTTGCTCGCGACAGCGTCATGACATCCGCCGCATGACCCATTGACGCCACCCACCTGTGGCGAGGGAGCTTGCTCCCGCTGGGCTGCGTAGCAGCCCTACTCAGCTTCCTGGGTGACCGAAGTTCCGACTTTATCGGTCTGGAGGGTTACGAGCTGGCGGTATGGTGGGCTTCCTGACGGCTGACTGATCACGAGGAGGCGCAAAGCCTCAATCGTGTCCATGATTAAACGCCTGTGGTATCGGAAACGCTGGGATTGCAAAGCCATCTCTAGTCCATTGGATGACCGTCCAGCCAGAACGATCGCACTTTCTATGGTTCATCAATCAAGGAGTCCCCTCATGAACATCGACTTCACCGGACGTCACGTCCTGGTCACCGGTTCCACCAGCGGTATCGGTTTCGCGACCGCCAAAGGCTTCCTGGAAGCCGGCGCCCATGTGGTCATCAACGGTCGCAGCGAGAGCAGCGTGGAGGATGCGTTGCAGCGCCTGGGCAATCTTGCTTCCAGGGCGACAGGTTTTGTTGGCGATCTCAGCAACGAAGCTGGCTGCCAAGCGCTGATCGCCAGGCATCCGAGCTTCGATATCGTCATCAACAACCTGGGCATTTTCAAACAGGAGGACTTCTTCGAGACGCCGGACAGCGAATGGCAGCGTTTCTTCGAAACCAACGTGATGTCCGGTGTGCGTGTTTCCAGGGCTTACGCACAGGGTATGGTCGAGCGCGGTTGGGGACGGATCGTGTTTGTCTCGTCGGAGTCGGGCGTGAACATTCCCGCCGACATGATCCACTACGGCTTCACCAAGACCGCCCAGCTTTCAATTGCTCGCGGCCTGGCCAAACGCCTCGCCGGCACGGGCGTGACGGTGAACTCGGTGTTGCCTGGGCCGACACTGTCCGAAGGCGTTGCCCAAATGCTCCAGGCAGACGTCGAGCGCAGCGGGGAAAGCCTGGAAAAGGTCGCGGCAGACTTCGTCAACGAGCATCGCAGCACCTCGATCATCCAGCGCGCGGCGCGCGTCGAGGAAGTCGCCAACATGATCATCTACGCTAGCTCGGAACAGGCCTCGGCTACCACCGGCGCGGCGTTGCGTGTGGATGGTGGCGTGGTGGATAGCATCGTTTAGGCTGCTCTGACACATTGCAAAAATGCCGCTTTCTCGTGAGAGATAAGCGGCGTTTCTGTTTTGGAAGTACATAGGTGGATTCGACCGTTTTTTAACGATGAACGGGTAGTTCAGCCCACTCTGTTTTCGATCAGTCGATCCGAACCACCTTCGGCTACGCGATTTTCGATCAGCCGATCCGAGCCGCCTTCAGCGACCCGGCTTTCGATCAGCCGATCCGACCCCCCCTCAGCGAACGTGGGTTGAACAAAGGGAGTCGCGAACGCATTGCCGAGGGACAGAGCCAGAAGCGAGCCAACGAGTATTTTGCTAAGAGTGTTCATGTCCAGATCCTTTTATTCGTGGAAGAAGTGAGTTAGACGGTGATGTGCAAACGAACGTCGACGTTGCCGCGTGTCGCGTTGGAGTACGGGCAAACCTGGTGAGCCGCATCGACCAGCGCTTGAGCATCGGCTTGATCCAGGCCTGGCAGGCTGATGTGCAGGTCGATGTCCAGGCCGAAACCACCAGGGATCTGGCCAATGCCGACATGGGCCGTGATCGAAGCGTCAGCCGGAATGCTGCGTTTGCTTTGGCTGGCGACAAATTTCAGCGCGCCGATGAAGCAGGCCGAGTAACCCGCTGCGAACAATTGCTCGGGGTTGGTAGCTTCCCCTCCGGCGCCGCCCAAGGCTTTTGGAGTGGCCAGTTTCACGTCGAGGATTTTGTCGCTGGAAACAGCACGGCCATCACGGCCACCGGTGGAGGTTGCGACTGCGGTGTAAAGAACGTTCATGGTGTTTCCTCATTTGCTGATTGATTGGATCGATTTTTGTTTGCGCCAAATGTTTGCGCGCTAACCAGTGGCGTTAAAGTTAATGCATGAATAATTAGCGCGCAAGGTAAATTTCACAATATTTTCCTGCTTTTGGTTAACCCGTTGATATCTAGGAATATTTATTTTCAGCCGTCACAGTCGCGTCAGCACGTGCGCGCCGTGAGGGAATCGGAGAAAGGAGCCATTGGGGAAAGTCAAAAGGGCCAGCGCAATTGCAGGCCTTCGAAGAGAGGAACATCACAAGCCAATGATGGATTCTTGATCATGCCCCGTAGAGCATGGACATCATCAAATTCCGACTGGTGATGCAAGGCCAATCCGGCTAAGCAACAGCCACTCGATTACGCCCCAGCGCTTTTGCCCGATACAGGGCCTTATCCGCATCGTTCATCAAGCTATGGAGATCCTTATTGCAGGCCTCCATCGACGCGACGCCGAGGCTGGCTGATATGCCGTGAACAGGCTCGATCATCAAACCCGCAATGGCATCGATGAGCTGTTCTGCAATCTGGGTAGCGACCTCGATTGAAGTGTCTGGAAGCAGAATGGCGAACTCTTCCCCACCGAGCCGGCCATGTATATCCGTCGCCCGAAACGACGAACTGATCACCGTCCCCATCTCGCGTAAAACCTGATCCCCGACTTGGTGGCCGTAGGTGTCGTTGATGTGCTTGAAGTGATCCATATCCAGCATGACTGCGCACAACCCTAACCGGTTGCTCTTACATTCATCATAGAGCTGCTGGGCATGCTCAAAAAAAGCCCGCCGACTCTTCAGGCCGGTCAGTTCATCGGTTTGTGCGGCACGGGTGGAGATGCTGTTTGCCTGTTCCATCTCACGGGTGAGACGAAAGGCAATTTCCAGGGCTTGGGACATTTTGTGCGTGGCGCGAGCGGCAAATGCCGCGAACACCAAGATTGAAAGTGCCATGCCGACTTGAATCGGAGACGGTTGAAAGAGCAGCCAGACGGTGCACGGGAACAGCACCAGGCCAATGGAGGCCAGGGTCATATCGCGGTAAGCCGAATAGCAGGACACCGCACTGACAGACATGCCCACGGTAAACAGCATGACCAGTGCCTGGGACAACAGATCGTCCGCTGGCATCAGCATGAACGCACCACCGCCCCAGATGCTGGCGGATAGCACTAGCGTGACCCAGTACCTGCGCTCCCAGCGTTGTGGCGTACGCTCACTTTCGTCGCTGCGCAGATAGGCTATGAACATCGCGATACGCAACAGCGTCGATGCGGTCAGGATTAATAGCCACCAAGCGATAGTGCTGTGGTCAAACCGATCCCAACACAGCCAACTCAACATGATGGCAGCCAGGTAACTACCGAAAACCGCAGAAACAGACTGGCGAAACAGTTGCTGCAACCGATCTGTTCGAACCTGCTCGGCTATTACAAAATCCTGGCCATTGCGCAATCTTGGGCCATCCATTTGAACCACCTGATTATGACGCAGCGAAGAAGGCGATTGTGGCACCCTGCCATTAGCGCAAACAACTGAATTAAGCCCACAGCCCCAATTGCACCGAACTTAGTGGCGAGGATGCTTGCTTCCGCTGGGCCGCGACAGCGGCTCAACCTGCTAAAGAAAAAACCCGACGCTTCACGTCGGGTTTTTCGTGGCTACGACTGCAACCCGATGCGCTCAATGCTAGCGGATTACTCGACCTGCGACAGCTTCGCGTCGTCGCAACCGGCGGCACGGCATTCGCGCTCGATAGCCTTGAGTATGACGATACGCGCCTCAGTCTTCTCATTGGCACAGTCCAAGTAGAGCAGGCCATCGTTGGAACAGGCGTTGTCACGAGTCTTGATCCACTGGATCTGAGCGGCTTTCACTTTTTTCTTTTGATCCGGATTCAGCGCGCTCATCGTCTTCTTGTATTGATCATTGATGTCCTGATCTGACTGAACCATTTTCAGCGATGCGCAATAGGTTCTGTCATAGGCGTTTCTAGGATTATCGCAACTCATCGCAGACGCCGATGCCGATGCCGTTGCCAGCAATGCCCCAACCAACAAAGACTTGATCACTACTTCTCTCCCTGAATGCCCTCTATTGATTAGAGGTTGCGGCGCGAATTTATCATGAGGGTTTGTAAAACAATAAAAGTATTTGATTCAGCCATTTCTTTACCGAGCGGCAACCAGCTTGTTGTTTTAGCTCATTTATTCCAAGCATAAAAAAACGGGCCTGCATTGCCATGCAGCCCCGTTTTTTTGCCACCTGATCAGCTCAAAACGCCGGCAAAACCGCCCCTTTGTACTTCTCCAGAATGAATTTCTTCACTTCCGGCGTATGCAAAGCCGCCACCAGCTTCTTCATCGCCTCACTGTCCTTGTCGTCCGGACGGGCAACGAGGATGTTCACATAAGGCGAGTCGTTACCTTCAATCACCAACGCATCCTTGGAAGGATCAAGCTTGGCTTCCAACGCATAGTTGGTATTGATCAGAGCCAGATCCACCTGGGTCAGTACCCGCGGAATGGTCGCGGCTTCCAGCTCACGGAACTTCAGGTCCTTCGGGTTTTCAACGATGTCTTTGGTGGTCGACAGGATATTGTTCGAATCCTTCAACGTGATCACCCCAGCCTTCGCCAACAGCAACAGCGCACGGCCGCCGTTGGTGGCGTCGTTAGGAATCACCACGTTGGCGCCGCCTGGCAGTTCTTCCAGCTTTTTGTATTTGCTCGAATACGCGCCCAGTGGCTCCAGGTGCACACCCGCCACGCTCACCAAGTGCGTGCCCTTGGCTTTGTTGAACTCATCCAGGTACGGCTGGTGCTGGAAGAAGTTGGCGTCCAGGCGCTTTTCAGCCACCTGTACGTTCGGCTGGATGTAGTCGGTGAAGACCTTGACCTTGAGGTCCACGCCTTCGTTCGCCAGCGCCGGTTTGACGAATTCGAGGATTTCCGCATGGGGGACCGGCGTGGCCGCGACGGTCAGGGTATCGGCGTGGGCAGAGAACGCTGCGGCGGCAGCGAAGGCAACCAGTAGTTTTTTCATTCAGCTAACTCCTTTTTAGTGCCCGCTTGCGGCGCCTGCTCTCGACGCCGCCAGCGAATGGCCGGCTCATGGTTTTATTGGCGCGAGGCCTTATTTTCTAGAGAAATGCACAACCAGTTTGTCGCCCACGGTTTGCAGAACCTGAACCAGCACCAGCAGCAACACCACGGTGACGACCATGACATCGGTCTGGAAACGCTGGTAACCGAAGCGGATCGCCAGGTCGCCCAGACCACCGGCGCCGACCACACCGGCCATGGCCGTGTAGGACACCAGCGTAATGGCTGTCACCGTAATCGCTGCAAAAATGCCCGGGCGGGCTTCCGGCAGCAAGGCGTTGACGATGATCTGCCGCGTGGTGGCGCCCATGGCCTGGGTCGCTTCGATGATGCCGCGATCCACTTCGCGCAGTGCCGTTTCCACCAGGCGAGCGAAGAACGGGGTGGCGCCGACCACAAGCGGTGGGATCGCGCCGGCCACGCCCAGGGAGGTGCCGGTGATCAACACCGTGAACGGGATCATCACGATCAACAGGATGATGAATGGCAGCGAACGCAGGATGTTTACGACCAGCGACAGCAGCGCATAAACGCCGCGGGCTTCGAGCAACTGGCGCGGGCTGCACAGAAACAGCAACACGCCCAGGGGCAAGCCGAGCAGCACTGTGAACAGCAGCGAACCGAACAGCATCAGGAAGGTGTCGCCGGTGGCCAGCCAGATTTCCAGCCAGTCGATATTGGAGAAGAACGAACTCAACAGTTCCATTAGCGCAGCACCTCCATGTGGACATCGGCCGCGGTGAAGCGGGCGAACGCCGCCTCCATGTCACCGCCGGTGATGGCGAGGGTCAGTTGCCCGTAGGGGGTGTCTTTGATGCGGTCGATACGACCCGCCAGGATGCTGTAATCCACGCCGGTCTCCCGGGCGACGGTGCCGAGCAACGGCGCGTAGGTCGCATCGCCTTGGAACGTCAGACGCACGATGCGTCCTGGGACGTGGGCGAAATCGTCGCGCTGTTCGCTTTCGTCGATCTGCTCGTCTTCCTGGACGAAACGTTTGGTGGTCGGGTGCTTGGGGTGCAGGAACACGTCGGCCACCGGGCCTTGCTCGACGATTACGCCAGCGTCCATCACCGCCACTTGATCGCACACTCGGCGGATCACGTCCATTTCGTGGGTGATCAAAACGATAGTCAGCTTCAGCTCGCGGTTGATCTCCGCCAGCAGTTGCAGCACCGAGGCGGTGGTCTGCGGGTCAAGGGCACTGGTGGCTTCGTCGCAAAGCAGAATCTTGGGTTTGGTCGCCAGGGCACGGGCGATGCCGACGCGCTGCTTCTGGCCGCCGGACAATTGCGCCGGGTATTTGCGGGCATGGTCTGAAAGCCCTACCCGCGCCAGCAGCTCGGCGACGCGCCGGTCGATTTCGCTGCGGGACAATTCGCCTGCCAGCGTCAGCGGCAGCGCCACGTTGTCGGCGACAGTCTTGGATGCCAGCAGGTTGAAGTGCTGGAAGATCATCCCGACCTGTTGACGGAAACGGCGCAGGCCGCTGGCGTCCAGGGCGGTGACTTCTTCACCATCGACAATGATCTTGCCGCCCGTGGAATCTTCCAGGCGATTGATCAGGCGCAGCAGAGTACTTTTTCCTGCTCCGGAATGGCCGATGAGGCCGAAGACCTGACCGTTCTCGATTGTCAGGCTGGTCGGATGCAGGGCTGGGATATCCCTACCGGCAACCCGGTAGGTTTTATGGACGTTTTGAAACTCGATCACGTAGCGAACCTTGTGGGGCGCGTTGAAAAAGGATCAGCGGTAAGCCGGGCGCGCATTTTAGCCTGTCCTTATAGGAGGTCTTAGCATTTATTTGAGATTGAACCAGCGAATTGGCAATAAGGCGATCAAAGGACATTAAAAAGGAACACAGCGAAACGGTACTGGTCACTCATTAGGCAACTCAAAACATGCCCAGGTACCGTGCCTGGCGCATCGAACTCACGGGTCCTGGCCACGGCGGGGATCGCAACGAGGAGTCACGCCTGATGAGCACTAAAAAGCCTGCCGCCCCTAGCCAACTGGCCGGGACCGATACCTTGGATCGCACCAACACCAACGCCAAGCTCGAAAGCCTGGAGCAGTTTCGCTCCGATGCCACGGAACAGGCGCTGCGCACAAACCAGGGCGTAAAAATCGCCGATAACCAGAACACCCTGCGTGCCGGCGCCCGTGGGCCATCGTTGCTGGAAGATTTCATCATGCGTGAGAAAATCACGCACTTTGACCATGAGCGGATCCCGGAGCGCATCGTCCATGCCCGCGGGACCGGTGCCCATGGCTACTTTGAGGCCTATGAATCACATGCGGCCCTGACCAAGGCTGGTTTCCTGCAAGACCCCAATAAAAAAACGCCTGTGTTCGTGCGTTTTTCCACCGTGCAGGGTCCACGCGGTTCCGGTGACACCGTACGGGACGTGCGCGGTTTTGCCGTGAAATTTTTCACCGACGAGGGCAACTTCGACCTGGTGGGCAACAACATGCCGGTATTTTTCATCCAGGACGCGGTGAAATTTCCAGATTTTGTCCACGCGGTGAAACCCGAGCCCCATAACGAAATCCCCACCGGTGGCTCGGCCCACGACACCTTTTGGGATTTTGTCTCATTGGTTCCGGAATCTGCTCACATGGTGATATGGGCCATGTCCGACAGGGCGATTCCAAAGAGCCTGCGCACGATGCAGGGTTTTGGCGTGCACACCTTCCGTATGATCAACGCTGAAGGGCGCAGCAGCTTCGTCAAATTCCACTGGCGGCCCAAGGCGGGCACTTGTTCCCTGGTGTGGGACGAAGCCCAGAAGCTTGCAGGCAAGGACACCGATTATCACCGTCGCGATCTGTGGGAATCCATCGAGATGGGCGACTACCCCGAGTGGGAGTTCGGCGTTCAGATCGTTGCCGAGGAAGACGAGCATAAATTCGACTTCGACTTGCTCGACCCGACCAAGATCATCCCAGAAGAACTTGTGCCCATCACCCCGTTGGGCAAGATGGTATTGAACCGCAACCCGGACAACTTCTTCGCCGAGGTGGAGCAGATTGCGTTCTGCCCAGGACATATCGTGCCGGGCATCGACTTCACCAACGACCCATTGCTGCAAGGACGGCTGTTTTCATACACCGATACGCAGATCAGCCGACTCGGCGGCCCGAATTTTCATGAGCTGCCTATTAACCGCGCCATCACGCCCGTGCACAACGGCCAACGTGATGCGATGCACCGCACCACCATCGATAAAGGGCGCGCGTCCTACGAGCCGAACTCCATCGACGGTGGCTGGCCGAAGGAAACCCCGCCAGGTCCTCAAGATGGCGGTTTCGAAAGCTATCCGGAGCGTATCGACGCCCACAAGATCCGCCAGCGCAGCGATTCGTTCGGTGATCATTTCTCCCAGGCTCGGCTGTTCTACAAGAGCATGAGCGCCCACGAACAAGAGCACATTATCGCGGCCTATAGCTTCGAGCTGGGCAAGGTGGAGCGCGAGTTCATCAGGGCGAGGCAGGTAAACGAGATTCTCGCCAATATCGATCTGGAGTTGGCCGGGCGCGTTGCGAAAAACCTCGGCTTGCCGGCGCCCACCGCGTGTACGGTCGATGTTCCGACGCCTTCGTTGCAGCAGTCCCCGGCATTGAGCCAGGCGAACCTGCTGTCCGGCGACATCAAGACGCGCAAGATCGCGGTGTTGGTGGCGAATGGCGTCGACGGCGCGATCATCGATGCGCTCAAAAAGGCGCTGGAGGCAGAAGGCGCCCACGCGAAGATCCTTGGTCCGACGTCCGCTCCGGTGACGGCGGCCAACGGACAAACGCTGCCGGTGGATGCTTCGATGGAAGGCCTGCCGTCGATTGCCTTCGACGCGGTGTTTGTACCGGGTGGCGTGGAGTCGATCAAAGCCTTGAGTGCCGATGGGGTGGCGTTGCACTACCTGTTGGAAGCTTACAAACACCTCAAGGCCATTGCGCTGCATGGCGAAGCCCGGCAGTTGTTGGTGTTGTTGAAGCTAGAGGCGGATGCAGGGTTGATTCCGGATGCTGACGCGAGCAAGTTCCAGGCGTTTTTTGACGCGATTGCTCAACATCGGGTTTGGGTGCGGGAGGCTAAGGCCAAGGCGGTTCCGGCCTAAAGGAAATTGTTGTCCGCCGGGACGCTATCGCGAGCAAGCTCGCTCCCAGGGGGTTAGTAGTCGTTCACTAAACTCATGGGAAGCGAGCGTGCTACGGGCAGCGTTCCGACGAGGCTTTGTCAGGGCTTGCGCGGAGTTAGGACCAACTGCGCAGGCACGTTGCGCAAAATTTGCTTGCGCAGTTTCAGATCGAACCCAGGATCTAGCTTCTTGACTCGTTTGCTCAGCAATGTCGCCAACCAAGGGTAATCATCGGTGCGCGGCACCTGGATGCTGACATCACACTTGAAATTCACAGTATCTGCGGCGATGGCGTCCAGTTGATGACGCATTTGCCGAATATCACCTAGATTCAACGCGACTGTTGTGCTGGGTGCGCTCGGATCGATCATTTTGGCGACCGGCTTGGCTTCGGCGGCCTTGAGATCGGCCTCGGCTTTTTCCAGGTCGGCTTTACGCGCTTCGGCAATCGCGCTGTTGACTTCGCCGGTAAGCGCCGGCGCCTTTGGCATCAGGGCGCGAGCTCGGCTAAGGGCCGTGGCGGCGGCGTTTACATCGCCTTTCTGCAGATCGATCTGGCTACGGCGCAAGTACGCCTCGGCCAGTTGACGCTGGTAGGGCTCCAACGATGGGTCTTCCGGCGATTGAGCCTGCAACGTTGCCAATTGATCTTCGGCGGTAGCCAATTCATTGCCGGCCAGGCTCTGTTGCAGCTGCGCGAGGGCCGGACCCCGCGTATCAGGGGCTTGGGTGACCGGCGGCGTGCTCTGGCAAGCGCCCAGCAGGGAAAACGCGACAAGGAGCAGATAACGGGAGGCGAACGGCTTCATTCCTGCGACTCTCTATTTGCGCAAAAAGCGAGCAAGTCTACACCCCTCGACGGGGTAGGACAAAACTCAGCAGAAACAACGCCGCGGCGCTGACCACGATGGACGGGCCGGCCGGGGTGTCCTTGAACCATGAAAGTGCCAGCCCGCCACATACGGCGAGCATGCCCAGCAGGCTCGCGCCCAGGGCCATCTGCTCGGGCGAGCGAGCGTGACGCTGTGCCGCAGCCGCCGGAATGATCAGCAACGAAGTAATCAGCAACACACCGACGATCTTCATCGCCACCGCAATGACAACCGCGATCAACAGCATCAGCGCCAAACGCAGGCCCACCACGGGCAAACCTTCGACCCGCGCCAGCTCCTCATGGACCGTGACCGCCAGCAGCGGACGCCACAGCGCCACGAGCAACGCCAGTACCGCCGCGCTGCCGCCGAGGATCCAAGAGAGATCCGCCGGGCTTATCGCCAGCAGGTCACCGAACAGATAGGCCATCAGGTCGATACGGACGTCACGCATGAAGCTCAGCACCACCAACCCCAAGGACAGGGTGCTGGGCGCCAAGATGCCCAGCAACGTGTCGGACGCCAGCGGCTGGCGCTGTTGCAGGGTCACCAACACCACCGCCAGCAACAGGCAGCCGACGGTAACGGCCACTGCGGGACTGACGTCCAGCAGGAAACCCAGGGCCACGCCCAAGAGCGCCGCATGGGACAAGGTGTCGCCAAAATATGCCATGCGCCGCCAGACCACGAACGAGCCCAGTGGACCAGCCACGAGCGCGAGGGCCAAGCCTGCAAGCAGGGCATACAACAGAAAATCAGCCATGCTTGCAGCCGTCTCCATGAACATGATTGGAAGCAGAAGGGGCGCTGACCACCGAACCGTGCAGGTCATGGGCATGGTCATGGTGGTGGTGATAAATCGCCAGGCTCTGTGCGTTCTTTCCGAACAATTCGACGAATGCTGGATCACCGCTGACTTGTTCGGGGTGGCCGGAGCAGCAGACGTGGCGGTTGAGGCACACCACTTGGTCGGTGGTGCTCATGACCAAATGAAGATCGTGGGAGACCATTAACACGCCGCAACCATGGCGGTCGCGCAGGCGGGTGATCAAGCTGTATAGCTCGGCCTGTCCCGCGACATCGACGCCTTGCACGGGCTCGTCGAGCACCAATAACTCCGGCTCGCGCAGCAGGGCCCGGGCCAGCAATACACGCTGCATCTCGCCCCCGGAAACACTTTGCACCGGACTGTCGATCACTTGCTCGGCGCCGACTTCCTTCAGCGCCGCCAAGGCTCGCTCGCGATCGACGCCTGGCACCAGGCGCAGGAAGCGCAGGACCGAAAGCGGCAACGTCGGATCGACGTGGAGTTTTTGCGGCATGTAGCCGACGCGCAACTTGGGTTTGCGCCAGACGCTGCCGCTGTTTGGCTTGAGCAAACCCAGCACGGCGCGCACCAGGGTGGTCTTGCCGGCGCCGTTAGGGCCGATCAAGGTCACGATCTGCCCCGGTTCGACGCTTAAATGGATGTTGTCCAGCACGCTCTGCCCGGCGAACGTCACGGCCACCTGGTCGAGGCGGATCAACGCGTTGCTCATCAGGCCCCCTGGCAGCCGGAGCAGAGACCGACCACTTCGACGGTCTGGGTGTCGACCACGAAGCCGACCTCCCTGGCGCTGGCGATGATCGCGTCGCTGATGGACTTTTGTTCAAGCTCGATCGCCGCATGACATTCGCGACAGATCAGGAACTGGCCCTGGTGGGCGTGCTCCGGGTGGTTGCAGCCGACGAAGGCATTCAGCGACGAGATGCGATGCACCAAGCCGTTTTCCAGCAGGAAGTCCAACGCACGGTAGACGGTCGGCGGCGCGGCCCGTCGGCCGTCCTGCTCGCTGAGCACCGCGAGGATGTCATATGCACCCAGCGGCTTGTGGCTTTGCCAGACCAATTCCAGCACGCGCCGACGCAGGGCGGTCAGGCGCAACCCTTGGCGCGCGCAGATGGCGTCGGCCTCGGACAGTGCGCTGTGCACGCAGTGGGAGTGATCGTGGGGACGACTGGCAAGGGGTGTGATAGGCATGGGCAGCGACGAGTTTGGTGAGAGACGTTATTATGTTACCCGTTCTCGTCTCTCCGAGTGGTCATCGTGTCCCGAATTTTTTCGCTCTTTGTCGCTTTTGTCGCAAGTTTTCTGCTGATCGGCCCGGTCCAGGCGGACATCAAGGTACTCACCAGCATCAAGCCGCTGCAATTGATTGCCGCCGCGGTGCAGGACGGCGTGGCAGTTCCGCAGGTATTGCTACCGCCGGGGGCTTCGCCCCATCACTATGCGTTGCGGCCATCCGATGTACGCAAGGTGCAATCCGTGGATTTGCTCTACTGGATCGGCCCAGACATGGAAGGTTTCCTACCGCGTGTGCTGAATGGTCGTACCTTGCCTTCCATCGCGGTCCAGGACTTGCCGGGGCTCAAGTTGCGTCATTTCGCCGAGGACAGCGCGTCCCACGAGGATCATGACCATGATCAGGGCGATGACCACGATCACGACCACCGCCCCGGCACCGTGGATGCCCACCTGTGGCTTTCGCCGCATAATGCGCGGGTGATCGCCGCCAGGATGGCGGCTGACCTGAGCGCTGCGGATCCGGCGAACGCTGCCCGTTACCAAGGCAACCTCAAGGGCTTCAACCAGCGTCTCGATGCGTTGGATACACGCCTCAAGGCCCGCCTGGCCGGGGTCGCGGGCAAACCTTATTTTGTCTTCCACGAGGCGTTCGATTATTTCGAAGACACTTACGGCCTCAAGCACGCCGGTGTGTTCGCCGTGGCCGCCGAAGTGCAGCCCGGAGCCCAGCATGTGGCGGCGATGCGCACGCGCTTGCAAGCGGTAGGCAAGACCTGCGTCTTCAGCGAGCCGCCGTTGCGCCCGCGCCTGGCCGAAACCCTGGTGGCCGGGTTGCCGGTGAAACTGGCGGAGCTGGACGCACTGGGCGGCTACACCCCTGCGACGGCGCAAGGATATGAGCAGCTGTTGGAAAAGTTGGGCAATGATCTGGCGGGGTGTCTGGAGTCGTTGTAACCCCACTGCTCTTGTGGCGAGGGAGCTTGCTCCCGCTGGGCGCGCGAAGCGGCCCTAAAAATCTTGCGGTCGCTGCGCAACCGAGCGGGAGCAAGCTCCCTCGCCACAAAAGCCTTCGCGCCGGCCTGCTGTTATAGGGCGAACGGCAACAACGCATGAACCGTCTGCCGCTGCGCCAAGCGCTGCTGGAACTCCATGGGATCGTGAATCAACACATCCTGCCCGGCAAACGATTCGGCGGCGATCAACCGCGACAACCAGAACCGCACGCACGCCACGCGCAGCATGGTCGGCCACAGCTGCGCCTCGGCGGCGGTGAACGGCCGTAGCGCGGCGTAGGCCCCCAGCAGTGCTCTTGCCCGGGGACCGTCGAGCACGCCGTCATCGTCCGAACACCAGTCATTCAAGGCGATGGCGACGTCATAAAGCATCGGCCCGGAGCAGGCGTTGTAGAAATCGATCAATCCGGTCAGGTGCGTGCCTTCGAACATCGCGTTGTCGCGGAACAGGTCCGCGTGGATGTTGGCGCGAGGCAGCGCGAGGATGCCGACCTTTTGCAGCGAGATCTCGTCCAGCGCTGTTTCCAGCAGCCGACGGGCTTCGGCATCGAGGCGCGACAACAGCTTGGCACCCTCCTCCTGCATCCAGTCGAGGCCGCGATCGGTCTTGCGCTTGATCATTTTGTCGCGTGTCGCCAGGTGTAGGTGTGCGAGCAATTCGCCGACTTGCGCGCAGTGCTGCGAATTGGCCTGCTTGATGTGCTTGCCGGCCAGGCGCGGTTGCAGCAGTGCCGGTTTGCCGGCCAGTTCACGCAACGCAATGCCGTCGGTGGTGCGCAGTGCGTAGGGCACCGGCAGGTTGGCGTCGTGCAGCACGTCCAGCAGCTCGATGAAGAACGGCATTTCCTGCACCGGGCCGCGCTCGACCAGGGTCAGGACGAATTCGCCCCGCTCAAGGCTGATGAAAAAATTGGTGTTTTCGCTGCCAGCGGCGATCCCCTGGAAGTCAAGCAGGCGGCCGAGCCCGTAAGGGGCGAGAAAGGTTTCCAGCTCGGGCCGAGCCAGGGGCGTGAACACAGACATGGTTAAAACTGCCAGTACGGGCGCTCTTCAGCGAGCGCCGGTTGAAGTCGAGAGCGGCATTACCACTCAAAGATTTTCCACGAAGGGATCAGCATATCCGGCTGGTCCGAGCGGATGAAATTTGCATCGGTGCCGTCGGCGCGTACCAGGAAATAAGGCTTGCCGTTCTTGGGCGTGACCTTGATCGCGTACAAAAAGCCGTTTTGCCGATATTCCTGGATGGTTTTATCGCCTTCGGTGCGGATGGTGACATCCGGGTCCGCCGAGGGTGCGTCATCCGCCGCCATGACGGCTATCGGGGTGAATGCAAACAAACCAGCGAGTAACAGGCGATTTAGTGTACGCATGATAACCTTGTCCCTTTGTCGTCAACGGTCCCGCTATTCTAGCCCCGGACCCGCCGAAAAGGTTGATCCTGCTCATGAGCCAAGCCCCCCTCGTCCTGGTGGACGGTTCTTCTTATCTGTACCGCGCCTTTCACGCGCTGCCACCGCTGACCACCTCCAAAGGCCTGCCGACCGGTGCGGTCAAGGGCGTGCTGAACATGCTCAAGAGCCTGCGCAAGCAGTATCCGGACAGCCCATTCGCGGTGGTATTCGACGCAAAGGGTGGGACATTTCGCGATGCGCTGTACGCTGAATATAAAGCCAACCGCCCAAGCATGCCCGACGACATGCGCGTGCAGATCGAACCGCTGCACGCCAGCGTCAAGGCCCTGGGTTTCCCACTGCTATGCGTGGACAACGTCGAAGCCGACGACGTGATCGGCACCCTGGCCCGGAGCAGTGCCGCCGTCGACCGGCCTGTGGTGATCTCCACTGGCGACAAGGACATGGCGCAACTGGTCGATGGGCACATTACCTTGGTCAATACGATGACCGGTAGTGCGCTGGACGTGGCTGGCGTGAAGGAGAAGTTTGGCGTCGCTCCAGAGCAGATCATCGATTACCTGGCGTTGATGGGCGATTCTTCCGACAACATCCCGGGCGTTCCGGGTATCGGACCGAAGACCGCGTCCGGCCTGTTGGTAGGCGTCAACGGCGGCCTGACCGAGCTGTATGCGCAACTGGACATCGTTGCCACGCTGCCGATTCGCGGCGCCAAGACGTTGGCTGCCAAGTTGGAAGAACACAAGGAAATGGCGTTTCTTTCCTACGAACTGGCGACCATCAAGACAGACGTGCCCCTGGATATCGGCCTTGACGACCTGCAGATGGGCTCGCCGGATCACGAAAAGCTCGCCGAGTTGTATACGCTGCTGGAATTCAAGAGCTGGTTCGAAGAGAACCAGCGCGACGCCAAGCGTGCCGGCCAGGATATCGTGGAAGTCACCGAAGAGCCGGCGGCGGGTATCGAGAAGAAGTACGAGGTCATCCTTGATCCGGCCAGCTTCGATGCGTGGCTGGCGAAGCTGGAGCAGGCGCCGCTGTTTTCCCTGGTGACACAAACCAATGGTGGGGATGCGCAGCACTCTCAACTGGTGGGGTTGTCGTTCTCCGTGGCCCCTTTCGAGGCGGCCTACATCCCGCTGACCCATTCCTACATGGGCGTGCCGGAGCAATTGGATCGCGACACAGTGCTCAAGGCGCTCAAGCCTTTGCTGGAAAATCCGCACAAGCTCAAAGTCGGTCAGCATGCCAAGTTCGAAACCAACATCCTGGCTAATTGCGCCATCGATGGCGACCAAAACAACGGTATTCTGGTGCAGGGCATCGTCTTCGACACCATGCTGGAGTCCTACGTACTGGATTCCACGGCGACCCGTCACGACATGGACAGCCTGGCGCTGAAATATCTGGGGCAAAGCAAGACCGATATCCAGGACATCGCCGGCAAAGGCGTCAAACAGCTGAGCTTCGACCAGATTTCACTTGAGCTGGCGGGCCCGTACGCGGCCGAAGACGCCGACGTGACCTTCCGCCTGCACCAGGCCTTGCAAGAAAAACTGGCCGTCACGCCAAGCCTGGGCAAGGTGCTCAACGAGATCGAAATGCCGTTGATGCCGGTCCTGGCGCGCATCGAGCGCCAAGGGGCGCTGGTGGATGCCAACCTGCTCGGCGTACAGAGTGTCGAGCTGGGTGACAAACTGGTGGCGCTGGAGCGTGAGGCGTTTGCCATTGCCGGTGAGGAATTCAACCTGGGCTCGCCCAAGCAATTGGGCGTGATCCTGTACGAAAAGCTCGGCTTGCCGGTGCTCAGCAAAACCGCCAAGGGCCAGGCATCGACCGCCGAAGCAGTGCTTGCCGAGCTGGCGGAGCAGGATTACCCGCTGCCCAAGGTGCTGATGCAGTACCGCTCGTTGAGCAAGCTCAAGAGCACCTACACCGATCGCCTGCCGGAGCAGATCAACAGCCGCACCGGACGCGTCCATACCAACTACCAGCAAGCCGTCGCCGCGACCGGGCGTTTGTCATCCATAGACCCGAACCTGCAGAACATTCCTATCCGCACCGCGGAAGGCCGTCGGATTCGTCAGGCATTCGTCGCGCCCAAAGGCTACAAGCTGTTGGCGGCGGACTACTCGCAGATCGAGCTGCGGATCATGGCGCACCTGGCTAAGGATGAAGGGCTGCTCCATGCCTTTCGCAACGACCTGGACGTGCACCGCGCCACTGCTGCCGAAGTGTTCGGCGTAGAGCTGGAGGCGGTGACCCATGATCAACGACGCAGCGCCAAGGCAATCAATTTCGGTTTGATCTACGGCATGAGCGCCTTCGGCCTGGCCAAGCAGATCGGTGTCGATCGCAAGCAGTCCCAGGCTTACATCGATCGCTACTTCACGCGTTATCCCGGTGTGTTGGAGTACATGGAGCGCACCCGCGCACAGGCCGCCGAACAAGGTTTCGTCGAAACCATTTTCGGACGCCGGTTGTACCTGCCGGACATCAACGCGAAAAACCCGGCCCTGCGCAAAGGCGCCGAGCGCACCGCCATCAACGCGCCGATGCAAGGCACGGCGGCCGACATCATCAAGAAAGCCATGGTTGCCGTGGATGGCTGGCTGAGCGCGTCAGGGCTGGATGCGAAAGTCATCCTGCAGGTCCACGACGAACTGGTGCTGGAAGTGCGTGAAGACCTGGTCGACCAGGTGAGTGTGGAAATCCGCCAGCACATGAGCGCCGCGGCTAAGTTGGACGTGCCGCTGCTGGTGGAAGTGGGCGTGGGCAATAACTGGGACGAGGCACACTGATTCTTTTGTGCTGAGACCTCCAAGCTCTTGTGGCGAGGGAGCTTGCTCCCGCTCGGCTGCGCAGCAGTCGTAAACCGGGCGATGCGGCCTACTGGAAAAATGCAGGGGCCTACGGCGCAGGCCAGCGGGAGCAAGCTCCCTCGCCACAGGGGATTGGTGTCAGGATAGGGATATGGCCATCGCGAGCAAGCTCGCGATAGCGTCAGCCCAGGCAATCGATACCGCATTGAATCACCGCAAACCCAGGCGTGGCCTCGTTAGCTCTGAAATTTCCTACAGTTATTTCCAAAATAATCTGAACTAAAGATGTGAATTACCACTCAGAGATTCTGAATGGCTGGTGAAGCCCTTCAATGCTCCTATGTTGTGTTAAGTGTTGGCAGATATCTGGACCCCGCCCTAGCGGTCCGGAACTTGGACCCCGAACTTCCCCCTCCCCATACGAAGTCCGGGGTTTTTTTTGCCTGCGATTTGGCTATTCAGCCGCCTCGCCGCCCTTGTCCGCCAGCTCCATCCAATCGGCCAATACCGTGTAGGCCTCTTCCAGCCCCATGCGCTTGGGGGCAGAGAACAACTGGATAGTAATCGTGTCGCCCCAACCCTTACGGATCTCCGATTGCACTTTGAGCAGGGTGTTCTTTGCCGCGCCGTAAGTGAGCTTGTCGGCCTTGGTCAGCAAGATGTGCATCGGCATGCCGCTGGCAACGGCCCAATCGAGCATCAGCAGGTCGAAGTCGGTCATCGGATGGCGGATATCCATCATCAGAATCAGGCCTTTCAAACTCTCGCGGCTACCCAGGTAAGCTTCCAGGTGTCGTTGCCAGTGCTGTTTGAGCGGGATTGGCACCTTGGCATAACCGTAGCCCGGCAGGTCGACCAAACGGCGTTCATCGTCTAGCTTGAAGAAGTTCAAGAGCTGTGTGCGACCCGGGGTTTTCGAGGTGCGCGCCAGGCTTGCATGGGTCAGGGTGTTCAGCGCGCTGGACTTGCCAGCGTTGGAACGTCCGGCGAAAGCCACTTCGAAACCTTCGTCGTCAGGGCATTGATCGACTTTGGCAGCGCTGAGCATGAAGGTGGACTGTTGGCACAGGCCAAGGATGGGGTTCTTCAGTTGCATGGGATTTCCGATGTGGGCGGCGTCGGGAATGGACGCGGCAAGCTGTGTCGTTTCCGTTTCAGTGACGCCAGTATATAATGCCGCAGATTTTGTGTGCGCTTTGTCCCAGCGTAGGATGAAGCTCACGGGAGCGATAGAACTGAATTGCGCATCAGAACGCAGCTCGTTCCCAACCCTGAAAAGGTCGTTTTATGACGAAATGGCTGCTAGCTGCCGGTGTCTTGATGCCGCTTTACAGCGCTCAGGCTACACAGGATCCGGAAGCTGTGTACAACCGTGTTTGTGGTGCCTGTCATTCCGGCCAACTACCCATGGCGCCTCGCAAGGGTGACCAGGAAGCTTGGACGCCGAGGTTGGCGAAAGGTATGGGGACGCTGGTGCAACACGTGACCCAGGGTTTCAAGGCGATGCCGCCGCGTGGTTTGTGCATGGACTGCAGTGCCGAGGATTACCAAGCCATCATCCAGTGGATGAGCGAGTAAGCCCGGTCCATAACTCTTAACCCTTAGCCGTAGTTGGATTAGCTGATGAACAAACTGATCGTGAGTCTGCTGTTGACCTTGGGGATATCCGGCGTAGCCCACGCCGCTGGCGATGCCGCCGCCGGTCAGGCGAAAGCGGCCGTATGCGGGGCCTGCCACGGTCCGGATGGCAATAGCATGGCGCCCAACTTTCCAAAACTGGCGGGCCAGGGTGAGCGCTACCTGACCAAGCAGCTGAAGGAAATCAGGGATGGCAAGCGTGTCGTCCTGGAAATGACCGGCCTGCTGAACAACCTGAACGATCAGGATCTGGCGGACCTCGCGGCGTATTTCGCCAGCCAGAAGGGCAGCGTTGGCGCCGCCGATCCAAAACTAGTGGCTCGCGGCGAAGCGCTGTTCCGCGGTGGCAACCTGGAAAAAGGCCTCCCAGCCTGCACCGGGTGCCACTCCCCTGACGGCAAGGGCAATGCCGCTGCCGGTTTCCCACACCTGGGCGGCCAGCATGCCCAGTACATCACCAAGCAACTCACCGATTTCCGCAAGGAAGAAGGTGGTCGCGCCAACGATGGCGACGCGATGACCATGCGTACGATTGCTCGCAAGCTGAGCGACGAAGACATCGCGGCCGTTTCCAGCTACATCCAGGGCCTGCACTGAGGCCGTTGCAAGGGGGACATCTCTTGCAACGTTAACGCCCGATTAATCTATCGATGCAAACATCAAAAGGGTGGCTTTGGCCGCCCTTTTTTGTGGCCGCTGCCGTTACACTAGCGAAACTGAACCCGCCGGGCCCTGTCTGAAAAACACGCCTCGCGAGGCCACCTCATTTGTCCAGGAGTAAAGCATGCGTAATCTGATCATCAGCGCCGCGCTCGTCGCCGCCAGCCTGTTCGGCGTGACTGCCCAAGCAGCTGAAGCACCCGCCGCGCCTTATGTCGAATTGGCCAACCCCGTGCCGGTAGCAGTGCCTGGCAAGGTCGAGGTCGTGGAGCTGTTCTGGTACGGCTGCCCGCATTGCTACGCATTCGAGCCTGTGATCAATCCATGGGCTGAAAAGCTGCCTTCGGACGTGAATTTCGTGCGCATTCCCGCCATGTTCGGCGGCCCATGGGACGCCCACGGCCAGATGTTCCTGACCCTCGAGGCCATGGGCGTCGAGCATCAGGTTCACGCTGCGGTGTTCAACGCGATCCAGAAAGAAGGCAAGAAGCTCACCAAGAAAGAAGACATGGCTGAGTTCCTCGCAACCCAGGGCGTCGACAAGGATAAGTTCCTGGCCACGTTTGATTCCTTTGCTATTCAGGGACAGATCAAGAAGGCCCGTGAGCTGGCGAAGAAATACGAAATCACCGGCGTACCGACCATGGTCGTCAATGGCAAATACCGCTTTGACATCGGCTCCGCTGGCGGCGCGAACGAAGCGCTGCAACTGGCGGACACGCTGATCGCCAAAGAGCGAGCGGCCACCAAGGCTGCTGCCAACTAAGCCCGGCCCACGGCCATGGCCCGCTGGAGTACCGAGCGCATCGTTGGCCTGCACGAACCGCGGGTCAACGAGCACCATGTCGCCTCCACGGGCCTGCCGGCGGACAGCCGCCTGCGGTTGCTCAGTTTTAATATCCAGGTCGGCATCAGCACCGAGCGCTACCGGCACTACCTGACCCGGGGCTGGCAACATCTGCTACCCCATACGGGACGCGCCGGTAACCTGCAAAAGATAGGCGACCTGCTGAAAGACTTCGACCTGGTTGCCTTGCAGGAAGCCGATGGCGGAAGCCTGCGCTCCGGCTACATCAATCAAGTCGAACACCTTGCCCATCTTGGTGCGTTCCCCTACTGGTACCAACAACTCAATCGCAACCTCGGCCGGCTCGGCCAGCACAGCAACGGCGTGCTGAGTCGCCTGCGACCGTGGGCGATCGAAGACCATCCGCTACCAGGCCCCAAGGGGCGTGGAGCGATCCTGGCGCGCTTCGGCGAAGGTCCGGAGGCGCTGATTGTGGTGATGATGCACTTGGCTCTCGGGGCTCGCACCCGAACGATGCAGTTGGCCTACATTCGCGAACTGATCGGCGGCTACAAGCACCAGGTGCTGATGGGCGACATGAACACCCACGCCAATGACTTGCTCCAGACGTCGCCACTGCGCGACCTTGGCCTGCTCGCCCCGCAGCTCGAAGCCACGTTTCCCAGCTGGCGCCCCCAGCGCTGCCTGGACCATATCCTGCTGAGCCCGACCTTGACCCTCGAACGCGTCGAAGTATTGGCCCAGCCCATTTCCGATCACCTGCCGGTCGCGGTCGAAATACGTCTGCCGGGTTCGCTCACGGCCGACGCATTCCCTGCGCTGAGTCCTTCCCCTTGCGGACCCGATGAATGAGCGACGACGCCGAACGCTGGAGAGAGAAGTACCTCAAGAGCATCGAACAACAGGAAAAGCTTGAGCGCCGCTGGGACGCTCGGCTCGACTTGCTGCGTCGAGGCCTGGTGCGCAGCACCTTGGCCGCCGAGGGTACCGACCGGGCCGTAGACCAGTGCATGAAAGAGATGCGCGAGGTGGTGCGCACCGACGACATGGACGCCGCCCTCGCCGCCTTGCTGCCGCGCCTGGAGAAAGCCGTACTCGATTCCGAACAGCGCCGCGAGACGCGTGTGGACCAAATGAGCGCCGCGTTGACCGCGTTGGTCGCCCAGTTGCAATCCTTGCCGCTGCCGAAGGAAGTCAGCCGGCCATTGAAGAAGTTCTCCAAGCAATTGGATGCCCGGGTCGGCCAGGCGCGGGAAATCCCTTTGTTGCTCAGCGAATTGAGCGGCTTGCAGGGCAAGGCGCTGAGCGCGTTGGAAACGCCGGATCAGCCGAGCCGGCCCGGTCTGCTGCAACGGCTGTTCGGTGGGCACGGTCACGATGAGGTGCCCGTCCAGCCCCAGCCGTCCGAGCCGGCCCGGTCCAGCCCGACGCCTGAGACGGATGCCGCGGCGCTGGCGCCTGCGCAACCGGCAGTCGAGACGGTATCCATCGCACCTGCCCCCACCCCATTAGCGGAGCAAGACCACGCAGCCACCGTGCCAGAAACGGGGCCGGTCGCGGTAACGGAGCCGGCAGATGAACCGCAAGACGAGCCTGCACCGCAGCCCGAGCCGGAAGCCAGCACCCAGGTAGCCCAGGCCGCCGTCGAACCATCCCCGGTCCTCGCCGAGCACGCCGAACCCGGTACCGTGCTGGAAAACCCGGACGAGCTGGTGCCAGAGGCGTCAACGCAGCCGCTTGAGGAAATACCCCTTGCTGTCGAAGAGCCCGTCGAGCTCCCCGCATCGGTCGATCCCGATGAGGCTCATTACGCCCTGCCAGACTCGCCGGAACCCTCCTACAGCTCGGTCGCCAGGCATATCGAAGACACCCTGCTGGGCTTGCTTGGCGATCTGACGTTGCCCGAGCGTCATCGGCCCCAGGCGGAAGCCATGCGAGAGCGTTTGCGCAACGGTTTGAACTGGTATGAGTTGTTGCCGATCCTCGACGATCTGGCGGTGCTTATGTTGGCGATCACTGACAGCGGCCAGCACGAGTTTGAAGCTTATCTGCAACGACTCAACGATCGTCTGGAGTCATTCCAAAGCACGCTGCAAGCCGCCAGCGATGACCATGCCGACAATCTTTCGGCCTCCAGGGAAATGGACTCCCAGATCCGCGAGCAAGTGGATGGCCTGCAGAGCAGCATGCAGCAAGCCGATGACCTGGAAGGCCTCAAGCAAGTGCTGGAAAACCATTTGGAAGGGCTGCTGGGTACGATGGATGAACATCGCAAGCAGCGTGACCAGCGTGAGAAGGACGTTTCGATTCGCCTGAAAAGCCTGGCCGAGCGCGTTGCGTTGATGGAGCAGGACGCTCTGATCGTGCGCGAGAACCTGGAGGAGCAGCGGCAAAAGGCCTTGATCGATCCGCTGACCGGCCTGCCCAACCGCGCAGCCTGGAGCGAGCGTCTCGAACGGGAAGTCGACCAGTGGCAGCGGCACGGCAATAGCCTGTTGATCGCCATGCTCGACCTCGATCACTTCAAGCGGATCAATGACAACTACGGTCACTTGGCCGGCGACCGGGTACTCAAGCTCATTGCCTCGGTCCTGCGCAAGCGTATCCGCGGCAGTGACTTCATCGCCCGCTTTGGCGGCGAGGAGTTCGTCCTGCTGGTGCCAGACACACCTCTCGCGGCCGGCGCAAAACTGGCCGAGGTATTGCGCGCGGCCATCGAGGCCTGTCCGTTTCATTTCAAGGGCGAGCCAGTGACAATCACGGTGTCGATGGGCATGACGGCCTTCAAGCCGGGGGAACGCAGCGAGCTGGTGCTCAAACGAGCCGATGAGGCGTTATATCGGGCAAAAAATGCCGGGCGTAACCGAGTGGAGCTAGGCTGAGCAATTGTTCCATTTTATTAAGGGCATCGGATCATCCCTAGGTGATACGTTACACTGTTGCATTATTTTCCTGCGTGCATGTTCTTTGCCATGAAACTTATCCCGCTTCTTGCTTCGCTGCTCCTACTGGCCGGTTGTGCGAGCGGCCCCCGGCTCGATACCAGCCACCCATCGGTCAACCACGACAGCCGTGCCCAATACATCGTGGTGCACTACACCTCGGCTTCGCTTGAACGTTCGTTGTCCCTGCTGACCCACGGCGAAGTCAGCGCTCACTACCTGATAGGGGACGATAAGGACGCGACCATCTACAAGCTGGTAGACGAAAACCGGCGCGCCTGGCACGCCGGGGAAAGCGAGTGGCAAGGCCGGACCTGGCTCAACTCCAGTTCCATTGGGATCGAGATCGTCAATCCGGGCTATATCGACACGGCCACCGGCCGCCTCTGGTACCCCTACAGCGAAGCTCAGGTGCAATCGTTGATCGCCTTGCTCAAGGACATCACCCGGCGTAACGCGATCAACCCGGTCAATATCATTGGCCATAGCGACATTGCCCCCAACCGCAAGCTGGATCCCGGTCCGTTGTTTCCCTGGAAGCGACTCGCGCAGGCAGGCCTGGGCGTCTGGCCGGACGAGGGAGCGGTCGCGCGCCAGCAGGCTGCCTATGGCGATCAATTGCCGGCCGCCAGTTGGTTCCAGGCCGAGCTGGTCCGCCTTGGCTACCCGACACCCCGCACCGGCGAATGGGATGTCGCCACCCACCAGGTACTGGCCGCCTTCCAGATGCGCTACCGGCCGGCCCGGTTCGATGGCTCGCCAGACGCGCAAAGCGCGGCGATTTTGCAGGTGCTCAATCAGACAAAATAATGACGCTCGTCTGACTAATCGAACCAAATCCAAAACAGAAGCTATAACTCATTGGTAACTTTCGGATTACTGATGATGACGGCTGCGCGCGAAACCCTGCAGAGCTGGCTCCATCGCCCTATTTTCCTGGCGATGACGGCGGCTGCCCTAAGTACCGTGTTGTTGCTGGCGGGCAGCCTGTTTGTCGTCATGCAACAGATCCAACAGCGTGAAAGCGATCAGATGAATGCCCAAGGCGAGCGTTTCCTGCAGCGCCTGGAACAACTTTTCGGCCAACTGCGCGAAAGCCTCGATGACCTGCAGGCACAACCGCTGCGTGGCTGTAACGACGACATGATCGCCACCTTGCAGCAGGTGAGTTTCAATTATCGCTTCGTCTACGAGGCGGCTTATATCGACAGCTCCGGCATGTGCTCCAGTCGTCCGCGCCAGAGCGCTTTGTCGCTGGCACGAGCGCCTGACTTGCGGGGCCCCGCCTACAGCTATTGGCTCAATACCACCACGGAGCCCGACGAGAACCGTGCTGCGTTGATGTTGGGGCGCGGAAATTTCCGAGTGGCAACGTCTCGCGGCCACCTGACCGATGTGGTCGACCTGCCGCCGGGCAGCAGCCTGCTCGTCGTCCTGGATGCTGGCGAGCGGGCCATTCCAGTCCTAGGCACCGAACAGCGCTGGCCACCGACGGAGCCGTGGCCACCGAAAAGCAAAAACGCTTTGCAAGTCACCAAGCATCGGTTGATCTACCGAATGCCGACCGATAACCCGGAATACCAATTGGTGCTGATTGCGCCCCGTAACGGCGTACGCATTCCGGCTAACGCCTGGTGGATGCTGCCTATCAGCCTGGTGCTGGGGCTGGGCATTGGTTTCCAAGTCTTTTTACTCGCGCGCCAGCGTCAGTCCATGGATGCCGAGTTGCACGGTGCTATCCGACGCGGCGAGTTGCAGGTGCTCTATCAACCGATCTTCGATCTGCACAGCCGCAACTGCGTAGGCGCCGAGGCCTTGCTGCGCTGGCGCCGGCCGGACGGCACCCTGACCAGCCCGGATCTGTTTATTCCGATGGCGGAGGACACCGGGCAGATCCGCCAGATCACCGATTTTGTCCTCCAGCGGTTGTTCGACCAGTTGGGCCAGCTGTTGCGGGCCAATCCGCACCTCTACATTTCCGTGAACCTGGCGGCCTGCGACGTGATGGTGCCGCGCATCGGCGATGTGATCGCCCGGCTGCTGGCGATGCATCGTGTGTCGGCGCACCAGATTGCCTTCGAAGTCACCGAGCGTGGCCTGGTCGACGTGCTCGTCGCTCGCGATAACCTGCAATCGTTGCGCGACGTAGGGCATCAGGTATTGATCGATGACTTCGGCACCGGCTATTGCAGCCTGGCTTACTTGCAGACACTGCCGGTGGACTGCCTGAAGATCGACAAGGCGTTCATCGACGCGTTGGGGCACGACGCCGCCAGCAGTGGCGTGGCCCCGCACATCATCCGCATGGCCCACGCGCTGGAGCTCAAGGTTATCGCCGAAGGCATCGAGCACGAGGCACAGGCGTCTTATTTGAGCAGCGAGGGCGTGAAGTTCGGTCAGGGTTGGTTGTTTGCCCACGCGCTCAGCGCGGTGCAGCTCATCGAGTTGATCACTCGCGGTCGCCGTCTGGTCGGGCGACGCATGGATGACGAGGCGTGAAGCGCCCTCAGACCGTCAGGGCCATGTAGAACTGGGTGCCCTGCCCTGGCCTTGAGTACACGCCCATGCGTCCTCCGTGAAGCTGGACGATCTCCTTGCACAGGGCCAGGCCGAGGCCGGCGCCGCCCTTTTTGCGCCCAACCTGGACGAAGGGCTCGAAGATCCGTCCTTGCTGGCCATAAGCAATCCCCTCGCCGTTATCTTCGACGCTGATGATTACCCGTTCGCCATGGCGTCGGGCTTGCAATCGGATCTGGCCGTCATCGTTGGTGTGGCGCATCGCGTTATCGATGAGGTTGTCCAGCACTCGGTCCAGTTGCGCCGCATCGGCATGCAGGCGCGGCAGCGGACCCTGGATCTCGACGAGTAATTCGATACCTTTCGCTTGCGCTTGTGCGGCAAAGCGCATCCTGGCGGCTTCCAACAGTTCTTCGATGGAGCATGGCGCCAGGGTGAGTTTCTGCAAGCCGTTCTGGTAGCGAGAGAAGTTGAGCAAGTCATTGATGAGCTGCATCAACCGCTGCATTTCTTCGTTGACGGTATTGAGTAGATCCGCTTCACGGGACTCTCGAGGAAAATGCATGCGCTCCTGCAGCAGTCCGAAGGCCATGTGCATGCCCGTAACGGGGGTGCGCAATTCGTGGGAGGCCCGCAGGACGAATTCACTGCGCACCCGTTCGAAGGCGCGTTGCTCGGTGACGTCATGCAGCACCATCACCGCGCCGAGAATCTGCCCTTGGGTATGGATGACCGGCGTGAGGCTGTAGGTCAGCACACGCGACTCGCCATCGACTTCGATGCTCAGGTCGTCCGGCGCCCGCTCTTGTGTGCCGCCGCGCAGGACCAGCTGCAACTCGTCGTCCAGCTCGACCCGTCCAAGCGCTTCCCCGAGCCCTTGTCCCAGTCGCTCCTGGTCCCAGCCCAATTGGCGTTGCGCCACGGGGTTGAGATGCTCGAGCCGACCTTGGCGGTCAATCATCAACAAGCCATCGTCAATGCTGTCGAGTACCGCTTGCAGGCGTTGCTGGCCGGCGAGTAGCTCCTCCACATTGGTCGCCTGATGTTCGCGCAGCGCCTGGGCCATGATGCCGAAGCGCCGGCTCAGCAAGTTCAGCTCCGCCGCCGAGGAGATTGGCAGCGTCACCTCGAAATTGCCTTGACCTATATCGTCAGCCGCCGCGACCAACGCCTCGATCGGCGCGCCAAAGCGCCGGGCGATGCCATGGGCCGTCACGAAGCCGATGATCAGCACCGCCAGCCCCACCAGCCCCAGCAGGCCTGAAATCAATAGGGCACGTTCGCGGGCGCGGTCCTGGGTTTCGCTGATTTTGTTCAGGGCATGGCGATAGCCCTCGATCAAGCCTCCACGTAATACGTTGAACTTATCGGTGAGCGCCTGAATGTTGGCAAGATGTTTGGGTTGCTGCAGAGAAGCATCGAAAGCCGCGAGAAAGCTGATGTAGTCGGCTCTGGCGCGGCTGAAGCTGGTGGCGGGTTCGTCCGATCGCTGTTCCTGAGCGATGCCTTCGTCCAGCAACTCGAAATATTGGCGCTTGGACGCTTCCAGCGCCGCCAGGTTGGGGGTTTCGTCGAGCATGATCATCAACTGGTCGCCCAGTGTCTGACGGAGCTTGAGGCCCAGGTCCAGCAGCACGAAGTTGTCGCGAACGGATTGTTCTTGGGTGTTGGCCATCTGCATTACGCTGACCAGTCCCAGCAATAGCCCTAGCAGCGCCACTGTGATCAGCGCCGAAATGCTGAGGAACAACCGTGTGCGCAGCTTCATCGCCAGTTTCATAAGGTGCTGCTCACAGGTTGTATTGCTTGCGTTTGCGATACAGCGTGGACGCGTCGATGCCCAGGGTCTTGGCGGCCTGGTCAAGGGTGTCGGCAGTGGCGAGCACTGCACCGATGTGCGCCTTCTCCAGTTCGTCGAGACTCAGCGCGGCACCGATACGCGGAGCGTTGTTGATCGGTTGCTCGGCCATGCCCAAGTGACTGATTTCAACCTTCTCCTGAGGGCAGATGATGCTGGCGCGCTCGACCACGTTGCGCAGCTCGCGAATGTTGCCCGGCCAGCGGTAGCCTAGCAGCGCTTCGCGTGCCTCATCGCTGAAGCCCCGTGCCGGACGGGCGTATTCTTTGACGAAGCGCGCCAGGAAGCGATCGGCGAGGGTCAGGATGTCCTCGGCGCGTTCGCGCAGGGGTGGCAGGTGCAGGGTAATGACGTTCAGGCGGTACAAGAGGTCCTCGCGAAACCGTCCATCGCGCACCATGTCCTCCAGATTGAGGTTGGTGGCGGCGAGGATGCGGACGTCGGCACGTCGGGTCACCGGATCGCCAACCCGCTCGTATTCCTTGTCTTGGATGAAACGCAGCAATTTTGGCTGCAACGCGAGGGGAAAATCGCCAATTTCATCAAGAAACAGCGTGCCGCCGTCCGCTTGGTTGACCCGCCCCAGCGTGCTTTCGCTGGCACCCGTGAACGCGCCGCGGCTGTGGCCGAACAACTCGCTTTCCATCAGTTCGGTGGTCAGCGATGGGCAGTTGATGGTGACGCAGGACTTCTTCGCGCGCTTGCTCCAGCCGTGGATCGCCCGCGCCAGTTCGCCCTTCCCGGTGCCGGACTCGCCGAGGATCAGGATATTGGCGTCCGTGCTGGCAACCTGCCGAGCGGTTTCGAGGACAACCTTCATCGCTGGGCTGTGGGAGTCCAGGCCGTCCTTAGGCTTACGCATTTCTCCTTCCAGGGCTTCGAGCCTGGCGGACAGTTGGCGTACCTCCAGTTGCTTGGCGGTCGCCAGCCGCAGTTGGTCCGGGCTGCAAGGCTTGACCAGATAATCGGCGGCGCCGGCCTGGATCGCGTCGACGGCCGTGTCCACGGCGGAATGAGCTGTCACGATAACGACGCGCATCCAGGGTGCCTGGATTCGCATCTGTCCCAATACGTCGAGACCGTTGTCTTCGCCCAGGCGCAGGTCCAGGAAGCACAAGTCGAATACCTGGCGTTGCAGCAAGGCTTCGGCCTGTGCGGCACTGTTGGCGGTAGCGACGCTATAGCCCTCGTCTTCCAGGCAATAACGGAAGGTACGCAGGATGGCGGACTCGTCGTCTACCAGCAGAATGCGGCCTTGATGCTCGGTGGCGGATTCCATCTTTCCTACGCTCCTTAATGAATGATGATGATTAGTGTCAGAAAAATCGGGCAAGTTGCATGGTCCATTCTGATCGAATATTACCCACCGAATCGGAATCTGTGGACCTCCTTCGTCTAAAAGACTGATTTTCGGCCAATTTTTAGCGCTGCCGGCGACAACGGTTCGGCTCGCTCATTCCGACATCCGTTTCCGACCCGCAATTCAAAAAAGAAATCGGCCGCAGACCTTTATCTCAATTCGTGCATAACGCACGACGCTCGCCAGGCCCATCGTGCAGGATGCGCTCCCGCAAATGGTTGCCGTCTTACTAACTTATTGATTTGAAAGGGTTTTATTGTGATAAAAAATCTGGCATGCCGGCTGCAATGTTCTGGTCAACGTGGCGCTGAGGGCGCCTCAACCAGATCACCGCTAGGGTGGGGAGGAGTTTCAGGATGAATCGTCAAGTTGCCGCCCAATTTCGCATTACCCGCCTGCATATCCAGCAGGGGCTGTGGGCTTTTGTCGCGTTGCTGGTCACGCTTGTAGCGGGTCAGCAATTGATGCTCTGGCATGAAAGCCAGAAGCCGGAAGCTCCACTGGTATCCACCTACCGTGCCCCGCAAACCCATTTCAGTGCCGCCAGTACGCTGGCGCAGGAATCCGCTTCGATGCGGATGATGGAAGTTGACCAGGCGCAGCCTCTCTCGGAAATGCCTCGTGAAGAGCGCTGGGTGTTCTGATTCGAACCGGTCGTCCGTTGCACCGGAACCATCATTGCCAGATTCGTTACTAAATAGAAAAGCGTAAGGAGAATCACCATGTTGAGCTGGGCTATTACCTTCCTGATTATTGCCATCATCGCCGCTGTATTGGGCTTCGGTGGTATCGCAGGCACCGCCACGGGCATCGCCAAGATTCTCTTTGTCGTGTTCCTGGTGATGTTCATCGCATCGTTCTTCTTTGGCCGTCGTGGCCGAGGCTGACATGAGCGTGACTCTTAAAGGACTGGCCGCCGCCCTGCTGTTGGGCGGCAGTGCCATGGCAATGGCTGCCAACGACGGTCAAATGCGGGTCAACCAATTGCTGCAGTCGGACACGCAATATCGCGAGACTTGGCAGCAGGTCGTCAAGAAGGAAGAACGTCTGCCCGAATGGGTGATGAACCTGACGGGCGATGCAGAGCAAATGAACGCGGTCGAAGAGGACGGCGACAAGTATCTGGTCGGGCCGTTGTGCGAGACTCAGGCCACTTGCAAGAGCAAACGCCTGTTCGTCGCCTTCAGCTTCGATAAAGACGAAGCTTATGCCCTGTTGGTGGAGGTGCCCGCAGGCCTGCCGGCCGATAAGTCGCCGACCCGTCACGCGGACTATCGCTTTCTTGGCAATCCCGATGAAGGTATGCAAGAACTGTTAATGGAACAGCTCAAGAAAGATCCTAACTGGTACTGATTTCTTGAAGCGGGAAGAGCAACGCTGCTTTTCTCTCTGCGAAGCCCGAGGAGGGCCGAAGCATGACCAGGGGGTTGGGACGTTCTGACCATACAGGGTCGGAGTGACCTACGGGCACAAGGGGTGCCTGCGAAAGGGCCGGGTCAGGTAAAAGCTGCGACGCAAGTTCGCGAAGTCGTGACGGCTTGGCGAACTTGCGTAGAGCTTATCCCCACGCTAGAGCGTCTCGCTGCTCTTGCGCCAATATCCGCCATTCGGCCGCGACACATTGTCCTGTTTGTTCCCCACGAGCTCGAACCGTTACCGTATATCGGAGAATGAGTGCCAGGGTTCTTGTCTCCGACCGGAGCTTCGACCCGCTCCATCCATCGTCTTTCCAAGCAATCCGAATAACGCCCGGCTACGCTGAAATGGCCGCATCACGGCACTTTTGCCTGCTCCAATGGCGTATTCGAACTGTTTGGGACGCACGTTTCGTTTTGTAAAACTCATGCCGATTCGGCATAGGGTAGGCGTTTACGGCATTAGACGATCCCCCCTTGCATCGCAATAGTTGCGCCTTTTTTCGCCTGCTGGTGAGCTGCCTTTGGCGCTCAGGGTGACCTTATACGGGGCAGCGGCATGGGTTCGAACCGCCGTCTGGCGGTCCGTTGATGTGGCTGTCCGAGTCAAACTGAAGTAAGGGTAATGATATGAAGAAGGCAAAACTAAGCCTCGCCTGGCAAATCCTCATCGGTCTGGTGCTCGGGATTGCAATCGGCGCGCTGCTCAACCATTTCAGTGCCGAAAAGGCCTGGTGGATCAGCAACGTGCTGCAACCGGCAGGCGATATCTTTATCCGTCTGATCAAGATGATCGTGATTCCCATCGTGATCTCCTCGCTGATCGTTGGCATCGCCGGCGTAGGCGACGCCAAGAAACTCGGGCGGATCGGCTTCAAGACCATCGTCTATTTCGAGATCGTGACCACCATCGCCATCGTCGTCGGCCTGCTCTTGGCGAATTTCTTCCAGCCGGGCAACGGCATCGACATGAGCACCCTGGGTACGGTGGATATCTCCAAGTACCAGGCCACGGCGGCCGAGGTCCAGCATGAGCATGCGTTTGTCCAGACGATCCTCAACCTGATCCCGTCGAACATTTTCGCGGCCGTCGCTCGCGGCGAAATGTTGCCGATCATCTTCTTCTCCGTCCTGTTCGGCCTTGGTTTGTCCAGCCTGCAATCGGACCTGCGCGATCCTCTGGTGAAGATGTTCCAGGGCGTGTCGGAGAGCATGTTCAAAGTCACCCACATGATCATGAAGTACGCGCCGATCGGTGTGTTCGCCCTGATCGCCGTGACGGTGGCCAACTTCGGTTTCGCTTCCCTGTTGCCGCTGGCGAAGCTGGTGATCCTGGTTTATGTCGCCATCGCCTTCTTCGCCTTCGTGGTGCTGGGCCTGATCGCTCGGGTGTTCGGCTTCTCGGTGATCAAGCTGATGCGCATCTTCAAGGATGAGCTGGTGCTGGCCTACTCCACCGCCAGTTCCGAAACGGTGTTGCCGCGGGTTATCGAAAAGATGGAAGCGTATGGGGCGCCAAAGGCTATCTGCAGTTTCGTGGTGCCTACCGGCTACTCGTTCAACCTTGACGGTTCGACGCTGTACCAGAGCATCGCCGCGATCTTTATCGCCCAGCTCTATGGCATCGACCTGTCCATCGGCCAGCAGTTGATGCTGGTATTGACCTTGATGGTGACCTCCAAGGGCATCGCTGGTGTGCCGGGCGTGTCCTTCGTGGTGCTGCTGGCCACACTGGGCAGCGTTGGCATTCCACTGGAAGGCCTGGCGTTCATCGCCGGTGTCGACCGCATCATGGACATGGCCCGTACGGCGCTGAACGTGATCGGAAACGCCTTGGCCGTGTTGGTCATTTCCCGTTGGGAAGGCATGTACGACGATGCCAAGGGCCAGCGCTACTGGAATTCTTTGCCGCACTGGCGCAGCAAGGAGCCGTTGCCGGCAGGGGAAACTTCCAGCCGCTGAGGCATGCCTTAAGGTCCCATCGCGAGCAGGCTCGCTCCCACAGAGATCACTCAATCATTGTGGGAGCGAGTCTGCTCGCGATGGTGGCGGCACATGCAACATCAAGCCAACCAGACCCCGGAGAAATCCGGGGTTTGTCGTTTCGGCCAGCCCCGCTATCATTCGCCGCATCTTCCGGGGGACTTAACCGATGCTCAATGGCCTGTGGCTTGGCTTCTTTATCGTGGCAGCCGTGTCCGCACTGGCGCAGTGGCTGATTGGCGGCAACGCCGGGATCTTCGCCGCCATGGTGGAAAGCATCTTTGCCATGGCCAAGCTGTCGGTGGAAGTCATGGTCCTGCTGTTCGGCACCCTGACCCTTTGGCTGGGGTTCCTGCGCATCGCTGAAAAAGCCGGCATCGTCGACTGGCTCGCCAAGGCCCTCGGGCCGCTGTTTCTTCGTTTGATGCCGGAAGTCCCAGCCGGTCACCCGGCGATTGGCCTGATCACCCTCAATTTCGCGGCCAATGGCCTGGGCCTGGACAATGCCGCCACGCCCATCGGCCTCAAGGCCATGCGCGCCCTGCAGGATCTGAATCCCAGCCCGACCATCGCCAGCAATGCGCAGATTCTGTTTCTGGTGCTCAATGCATCGTCGCTGACCCTGCTGCCGGTGACCATCTTCATGTACCGCGCCCAGCAAGGCGCGCCGGACCCGACCCTGGTGTTCTTGCCGATCCTGCTCGCCACCAGTGCCTCGACCCTGATGGGGCTGCTGTCCGTGGCATTCATGCAGCGTCTGCGCCTGTGGGATCCGGTGGTCCTCGCCTACCTGGTCCCGGGCGCGCTGGCGCTGGGCGGCTTCATGGCGCTGCTGGCCACGCTTTCGGCCACGGCGCTGGCGGGGCTGTCCTCGATCCTCGGGAACCTGACTTTGTTTGGCTTGATCATCCTGTTCCTGGTGGTGGGCGCGCTGCGCAAGGTCAAGGTGTACGAAACCTTCGTTGAAGGCGCCAAGGAAGGGTTCGATGTTGCCAAGAACCTGCTGCCGTACCTGGTGGCGATGCTGTGTGCCGTCGGTGTGCTGCGGGCCTCCGGAGCGCTGGATTTCGGCCTGGACGGTATTCGGCACCTGGCCCAGTGGGCTGGCTGGGACACGCGTTTCGTCGATGCGTTGCCCACTGCCATGGTCAAGCCGTTTTCCGGCAGCGCCGCCCGGGCGATGCTGATCGAAACCATGAAGACCTCTGGGGTAGACAGCTTCCCTGCCCTGGTGGCGGCGACGATTCAGGGCAGCACCGAAACCACTTTCTATGTGTTGGCGGTCTATTTCGGCGCGGTGGGCATCCAGCGAGCGCGCCATGCGGTGGGTTGTGCCCTGCTGGCGGAGCTGGCCGGTGTGGTGGCGGCGATCGGGGTTTGTTACTGGTTCTTTGGCTGACCTGTGCAAGCGAGCCTGCTCGCGATAGGGCCTGACGAGCCCTTTATTCCGTCACCTTGAACCGCAGCACGCCGATCATCTGGCCATTCTCGGTCAGCACCCGCACTTGCCATTTGCCTGTCGGGTCGCCGGGGAAATTCTGCTTGTGGGTCCAGGCGCGATAGCCTTCCTTGCGCCCTCCGTGAATGTCCAAAGCGATGCGGTCCACTTCTTTGCCGTTGAATTGCCAGACATGGTAGATCCGCTCGTCCAGGCCTCGCGGCGCATTGATGGCGGTGTAGGCGTACAGGCCATTGCTGCGAATCTGGGCGGCGCTGACTTCCTTGAGGCTGGCGCCAGGCGTGCGATCTTCCACTTGGGTGCTGATCGCCACCTCGGTCATCCAGAGCGTGGCGGGCGGTACCCAGGAGCGCAGCACCCAACCGGCGGCGCCAATGCCCAAGGTGATGCACAGGATGGCCAGGGCGTTGCGCACGGTACGGATCGGAAAGATCGAAGCCAGGCTCGGGAACGACAACAGCATGGCGATGCCCAATGCCAGCTTGAAGCTCTGGTCGGTGGTCAGGTGCAGGATCACTGGCAGGGCGGTCAGCAACGCCGCGAACAGCGTCAGGGTGTGCAACGCCAGAAAAGCCCATCGCCGCGGCGCCAGCCATTTGTAATACAGGGGGTCGGTGATCGAGACCAATGCCGCCGCCGCGAGCAGGCCAGTGAAGATCAGTTGGCTGCTGTTCCAGGTGGTGGTGATGAAGAAAAACGGCAAGACAAAAAACAGGCTTTCCTGATGAATCATTTGCGTGGCGTAACGCAACAGCGGCTGGGGAATTTCCCGTTTGAAAATCCGTGTGAACAACCGGGTCAGGCTGTTCTCCAGCATCAGCCAGAGCCAGCTCACCAGCATCATGATGGCGATCCAGGTCGCCAGGCCTTGCTGGCGATCCACCAGCATGAAACTGCCGACCCCGGAAATGAAGCCGCCGAGCGCGATGACCCCTGGGTAGCGCTTCATCAGTTCAATAATGCGCTGGATTAAATGAGTCAGGTTCGGCATTCGGCAGGTTCACGCTAAGTCGTAGGAAAAATCCCTGACAGGGTACCACTGTGAATTCATTCCGGGTCCCGTCGATGCCTGCGCCGTATCAGCCAGGCCACCAGCCCCAGCAGAACCGCCACCAACCCGCCGAGTGTCCAGACAAGTTCGTCATCGCTGAGCAGCGGCTTCTCGATGCGCAAATAGCCTGGGTCCTTGAGCAGCTCACGCAGGGCCAGGTTGGCCTGTTCCAGGCTGACTGCCTGCAGGCGCTCGGCTGGGTTGGCGAAGCGGCCGTCTTCGTAGTCGCCCAGGGCGCTCCAGTAATAGTCGGCCAGTGCGCTGTTGCCTTGGACGGCCCAGGACTGATGGGCAATGGCGGCACGCTTTATCCGCACGAAACTCTCGGGGTCCAGGCCGTCCCTCAACAACGTGTTGCGCAGCGTCTCGAGCGCGTGTTCGGCCGGGGGCAGGTCCTCGCGGGCCAGGTCGGCGTTGAGGCTCAGGAAACCGACGCCGCCGAAGACGTCCCGCTCCACCCACGGGCCATAGGACAGGCCGTCAGCCAGGCGCAGTTGCCGGTAGAGCGCCCAATCCAGGTAATCCTTGAGCAGGTCGAAGGTTTCATCATGTTGTTGCTCCAGCACCGGCTCCGGGAACAGCCAGTGAAGCTTGGCGCTGTCGCCGACCAGCCCACGAATCAGGTTGCGCTTGGTCACCGCGCTGTAGCGGATCTGCGCCAGCGGTTCATGGACGCTGGGTTCGACCGGTTCGAGCTCGCCGAAGGCGCGTTCCAGATAGGCCGGCAGCAATCGATCGAGGTCACCTACGACGATCAACGTCATGTTATTGGGCGCGTACCAAGCCTTGCGCACCTGTTCCAGTTGGGCGACGGTAAAGCGTTCGACCTCGGCCCGTTCCGCACAACGCAAGCCCAGTTCCACGGCCAGTTGGTTGCTGGCTTTGTGGCCCAGGTCCTGGCGGTCGAGCCAGCGTTGCAGATGGGTGTAATGGCCGCCATCCTCGCGCTCTACCACCCGTTTGGCCGCTTCCAGATTCTTTGCGTCAATTCGGGTACGGGTCAGCAATGCCAGCAACAAGTCCAGGACTTTGCGTTGATTGCGCGCTGGCGCCTCGATGACAAACGTCGTGTCGGCGTTGCTGGTGAAGGCGTTCCATTCGCCACCCAGCGCCTGCATGCGCTCTTCCAGGCCGCCCTCGCCGGTATCGTCGACGCCGCTGAACAGCACATGTTCGAGCAGGTGTGGCAGTTCCTTGTCGGCGCAGCTGAAATCATCGAGGCCCACGCCGACCACCAACCGAATCGCCACATGTCCACGTTCCGTGCCGGGCTTGAGCAACAACTGCATGCCGTTGGGCAACGTATATCCCTCGACCTGGAAGCGATCCTGGGCAACGACGGGTAGGGAACCGAACAAAAGCAGGACGAGTAGCAGACAACGCATGGCGGGCTTCCTGGCGGCTTGTAAATCCATGGTCCGGGGACACACTTGTTGACTGGCCGAGACGCCAGTCGTTCAAGGCGAATGGGTGATGTCGGACATTTCATCGGCGGACAGGGCGCCGATCTCGGATGTTTCCAGCACCACATAGGCGCTGCCGCAGAACAACGAATTCAAGCGCCGCATGTCGGCGATCAGTTCCAAGTGAAGGGAACTCGTCTCAAGGCTTTGCACGACTTTGCGCTGCAAGCGGCTGACATGGGCGTGGGCCATCCGTCGTTCCTGCGCGCGAAAGCGCCGTTTCTCGCGCAGCAATTGGCGAGCACTTTCCCGATCGGCACTGAGGAAGACCGACAATCCCAGGCGCAGGTTAGCGATCAGATGGCTGTGCAGCCCCGCCAACTCTTCCAGGCCCACGTCAGAGAACGAGCGGCGTTGGGAGGTCTTCTGCTGCTGGACCTTGCGCAACATGCGTTCGATGAGGTCACTGGCCAGTTTGAGGTTGATCGCCAGCTCGATGATTTCCGCCCAGCGGCGACTGTCCTGTTCACTGAGATCTTCACGAGGCATTTGCGCCATGTAGAGCTTGATGGCGCTGCACAGCGCTTCGACGTCATCGCTCATGCTGCGCAGTTGTTGAGTGATCGCCGTTTGCTCGCCTCGCAGGACGCCGAGCATGGACTCGAGCATGTTTTCGATCAGGTCGCCAATGCGCAGGGTTTCCCGCGCGGCGTTCGCCAGCGCCAGGCTTGGTGTGGCGAGGGCGGCGGGGTCCAGGTGCCGTGACGTGGCTTTGCCATTGGCTTGCGGTCGTTCCGGCAGCAGCCAGGCACAGAGCCTGGCCATCGGTCCGACGCTGGGCAACAGCACCAGGCAACGCACGGTGTTATAGAGCAAATGAAAGCCAATGACGGTTTCCTGGGGGCTGAAATCCAGGCCGTCCAGCCAACCCACCAGCGGGTCGAGTACCGGAATGATCAGCAGCAGGCCGATCAGCTTGTACAACAGGCTGCCCAGCGCCACCTGGCGTCCGGCGGCGTTCTGCATGCTGGTGCTGAGGAACGCCAGCACGCCGCTGCCGATATTGGCACCGATCACCAGGCCGATGGCGACTGGCAAGCTGATCACCGCAGCGCCGGCGAGGGTCGCGGTCAGCAAAACCGCCGCCAGGCTGGAATAGGAAATCATTGCGAACAGCGCACCCACCAAGGCATCGAGCAGGATGTCGCCGGTCAACGAGGCGAAAATCACCTTCACGCCCTGGGCCTGGGTGATCGGCGCGGCGGCTTCGACAATCAATTGCAGGGCCAGGATGATCAGGCCCAGGCCGATGGAGACCCGGCCCATCTGGCCGACGCGGGTCTGTTTGCGCGAGAGGAAAAAAATCACTCCGAGGAAGATCAGCAGCGGCGACAGCCACGACAGGTCCAGGGTCAGCACCCGGGCCATCAATGCGGTGCCGACGTCCGCACCGAGCATGGTCGCCAGGGCAGGGGTCAATGCCATCAGGCCCTGGCCGACGAAGGAAGTGACGAGCATCGCCGTGGCATTGCTGCTCTGGACCATGGCCGTGACCATGATGCCGGCGATGAACGCCAGCCAGCGCCTGGACATGTTCTGGCCAATGACATGGCGCAGGTTCGAGCCGTAGACCCGCAAGATGCCGGTCCGGACGATATGCGTGCCCCAGATCAGCAAGGCCACGGCGGAAAGTAGATTCAGCAGGGTCAGCATGAGGAGCCCCCTGTTAGCGTCCCAGATGGACAAATTGACGGTGCCACATCGTTTTACTTCTTGTACTTAAGCTGTAGTTGCCGAATGGTCCGGGCGCCAGCATTGCACAGCTGAAGATGGGTTTGAAACAAAACTGTCATAAAACAGTTTCCTCGAAAACACCCCGCCCCCTGTAGGAGCGAGCCTGAACTGGCCTAATGATTTTGGACACTTCAATCGGGCGCTATGATAGCGCCCAAATCTGAGGTGTTTGGATATGCGTAAATCTTATTCGAGTGAGTTCAAGCTCAAGGCTGCCAGCATGGTGCTGGATGAAGGCCAGCCGGTTACCGAGGTCTGTGCCAGCCTAGATATCGGCCCCACTGCTCTGCGCCGCTGGGTCGATCAAGTGCAAAAAGAACGCCTGGGTTCGACCCCGGTAGGGGCCAAGGCGATTACTGCTGATCAGCGAGAAATCCAGAGGCTCAAAGCCCTACTCAGGGAGAAAGACCTGGACATTGAAATCCTAAAAAAGGCCAGTGCTCTCCTGCTTTTGGACGCCAAAGATCATTCACGCTGATCGATGAGCTGGACGAGCAATACGGCGTTAAAAGGTGTTGCCGGGCGTTTGGGATCAACCGCAGTAGTTTCTACGCCTGGCGCCAGCGCCAAGGCAGAGCAAATCCTGAACGGGACAAGCTCAAAGCCGCGCTGGTCAGGCACCACAGGGCGTCCAGAGAGTCGGCCGGCGCACGTACTTTGTCCAAGGAGCTAAAAGCCAAAGGGCATCGTATCGGACGTTATATGGCTCGCAGTTTGATGCGCGAAGCTGGCATCGCTAGTCGTCAGCGCAGGCGCCATAAGTACAAGTCGCCGGGCGTTGAGGCATTGGTGGCGCCGCACGTGCTCAAGCGAAAATTTGATGTAACGGCGGTTAACCAGGTGTGGTGTGGCGACGTGACTTACATCAAGGTCGGCAAGCGGTGGATGTACTTCGCCGCCGTTCTGGATCTGTACGCTCGGAGGATCGTGGGTTGGTCGTTCTCGATGATTTCTGATGCCAACCTGACCTGCGAAGCGCTACGCATGGCGGTTGAGCTACGCGGCCACCCCCAGGATGTGTTGTTTCATTCAGACCAAGGTTGTCAGTACACCAGTCATAAATTCCGAAACGAGCTTGTGAAACACGGGTTTAGGCAAAGTATGAGCCGTAAAGGCGAGTGCTGGGACAACGCCCCCATGGAGCGTTTCTTTGGTAGTTTGAAATCAGAGTGGGTTCCTGAAACGGGCTACAAACTGGAACATGAGGCCCGGGCAGACGTGCAGCGCTATGTCTCGCGCTACAACATCAGCAGGCCTCACAGCTACAACGACTACCGGTCGCCGGTCGCGAAGGAAAGGTTGGCGGCGTGAACCTTAATCGGTGTCCAAGATTACTTGACCAGTTCAGCCTGCTCGCGACGGCGGCAGCACATCCAACATCTTTGTTTCAGGCGATCGCTTTCGCGAGCAAGCTCGCTCCCACAGGTTTTGCATTCGAGCGTTTTTTGCAGGCATGAAAAAGGGGCTCACAAGAGCCCCTTCGTTTCACTGCCCTACATCTTTACTGACCCGGGACATCCTTGCGCAGTTTCACCGGATCCTGTTGCTTGCGCTTGCGAGCAATCGCTGTGCGCATCTTGATGTTGATCGCTTCCACCGCCAGCGAGAACGCCATGGCGAAGTAGACGTAGCCTTTGGGCACGTGCACGTCGAACGATTCGGCGATCAGCACGGTACCTACCACCAGCAGGAACGACAGCGCCAGCATCTTCAGCGACGGGTGCTTGTCGATGAACGTGCTGATGGTGCCCGAAGCCAGCATCATCACCAGGACGGCAACGATGATTGCCGCCACCATGACCGGTACGTGGGAAACCATGCCCACGGCGGTGATGACCGAGTCCAGGGAGAACACGATGTCGATGATTGCGATCTGGATGATGGTGTAGATGAAGTTGCCACCCTTGACCGACGGCTCATCGCTGCTTTCTTCCTCGCCTTCCAGCGCGTGGTACATCTCCTGGGAGCTTTTCCACAGCAGGAACAAGCCACCGAAGAACAGGATCAGGTCACGACCGGAGATGCCCTGGCCGAACACTTCGAACAGATCGGCGGTCAGGCGCATGACCCAGGTGATCGACAGCAGCAACAGGATCCGCGTGATCATCGCCAGCGCCAAGCCGAAAATCCGGGTGCGCGCCTGCATGTGCTTGGGCATGCGGCTGACCAGGATCGAGATCATGATGATGTTATCGATGCCCAGGACAATTTCCAGGGCGGTCAGGGTAAAGAAGGCAACCCATATTTCCGGGTTGGTCAGCCATTCCATGTGAGTTCCTTTGAGCGAGTGTTAGGCCGCGCCGCGCCTTCGGTTGACCGATAGGGGCGACGCAGCGGGCATTGCTTTTATAGAGTGCTGAACAGCGGAAAAATCCCCATCAGCAAGGCGGCGAACATTATGCACAGGCAAACCAGTACTGCCCACTTCAAGGTGAAGCGCTGGTGATCGCCGAATTCGATACCGGCCAAGGCTACCAGCAGGTAAGTCGACGGAACCAGCGGGCTCAGCAGGTGGACGGGCTGGCCAACGATGGAGGCACGGGCCATCTCGACGCCAGTGATGCCGTAATGGCTGGCCGCTTCCGCCAGAACTGGTAACACCCCGTAATAAAATGCATCGTTCGACATGAAGAAAGTGAACGGCATGCTCACCAGCGCGGTGATGACCGCCAGGTACGGGCCGAGGAAGTCCGGGATGACCGCCAGCAGGCTCTTGGACATGGCGTCGACCATGCCGGTGCCGGACAGGATGCCGGTGAAGATCCCCGCCGCGAAAATCAGCCCGACCACCGCTAGGACGCTGCCGGCGTGGGCCGCGACGCGGTCCTTCTGCTGCTGCAGGCACGGATAGTTGACGATCATCGCAATACTGAACGCCACCATGAACAGCACGGGCAGCGGCAACAGGCCGGCGATCAGGGTGCACATCAAGACCAGGGTCAGCGCGCCGTTGAACCAGATCAGCTTCGGACGGCGGGCGTCCGGGAACTGGGAAACGCTGATTTCGCTGTGGTCCATTTCGTCGCCCGCCAGGTGCAATTCACCCAGGCGCGCACGCTCGCGTTTGCCGTACATGTAGGCAATCGCCAGGATCGCCACGACGCCGGCCAACATGGCGGGAATCATCGGCACGAAGATGTCGGACGGATCCACATGCAGCGCACTGGCCGCCCGGGCGGTCGGGCCGCCCCAGGGGGTCATGTTCATCACGCCGCCGGCGAGGATGATCAGGCCAGCCATGATCCTTGGACTCATGCCGATGCGGCTGTAGAGCGGCAGCATCGCGGCCACGCAGATCATGTAAGTGGTCGCGCCGTCACCATCAAGGGAAACGACGAGCGCCAGAACGGCGGTACCGACCGAAACTTTCAACGGGTCGCCCTTGACCAGCTTGAGGATCTTGCGAACGGCCGGGTCGAACAGGCCGGAGTCGATCATCAGGGCGAAATAGAGAATCGCAAACATCAGCATCACCCCGGTAGGGGCGAGCTTGGTGATGCCTTCGAGCATCATCGGGCCGATCTTCGGTGCAAAACCGCCGAACAGGGCGAACAGGATCGGGATGATGATCAAGGCGATCAGCGCGGAAAGGCGCTTGGTCATGATCAGGAACATGAACGTGATGACCATGGCAAAGCCAAGGAAAGTCAGCATGGGAAATACTCCAGGCGTGGCGCGGCGGGCAAAGGCGAACCGGTCAGGTCAGCGCAGGATGCAAAGCACGGGGCGGACGGATGGAGTGGGCGCAACGGGATGGGTAGCAGCGGACATCAGAATCACCATTGTTGTTGTTAAAAAGGCCGCACGAGCATCAGCAAGCTCGTTGTAGGCCACCGGTCTGTTGCCGGTAGGTGAGGCGATCCTAATCGCGCAAGCTTTCAGCAGCCTTTCGCAGGCCGACCGTATGACCAACGCATGAAGTTACTTTGTGGCGGGGGATTTATTCCCGTTGGACTGCGAAGCAGGCCCAAAAGAGCAGACCGCATTCTTTCGAAATTTCGCAATGACAGGTTTCAGGGCCGCTTCGCGCCCAGCGGGGATAAATCCCCTCGCCACAAAAGCAATCAGCGTTTCACTTTGAAGGCTGAAAGATTCAAATACACGTGGGCGTGGTAGCCCTTGATCCGTTGCATCGGTCAATCCTTGATAAAGAGGCGAACCCTCTTGGTTTTCCGCGGGTCAGAGCCTTTACACGCGGGAAAAAAGGAGCGCCAGCCATGAAAAACGCGGAAACCCCGGTTATCAAAGTGGTGCTTTATGGTGCCATGAGCAGCCTCGGCAGTGCGTTGATGGCTGAACTGCTGCGACGACAGCATGAAGTAATCGCCATTCTGGATGACCTTACCGCCCTGGCCCCACGCCCGGGACTGCGGGCCAAGACCGGCGATCTGTTCGACCCGGAGCGGGTCAAGCAAAGCGTCGCCGGTGTCAGCGCCGTCGTATGCCTGTTGAACGCACCGGGATTGCCGATGAACAGCGAGCAGGTGGAGCGCACATTGATTCCCGGCCCGGTGGAGCAAGTCCTGGCGGTGGATGCGTTGATTGCCGGCATGCAAGCGGTGAACATTTCACGGTTGTTTTTGGTGGGTGACTTCGCGGTGCTCGACGAAGAACAAGCCGACGACGACTTGCAGCGCCATGCCGCCGAAGAAGTGCTTGATGCTCTGAAGAACAGCACGCTGCAGTGGACCCTGATCAACGCGCCCTATGCCGCGCCAGGCTTGGGCATCGAACACTTCAGCCAGGTCAGTACCAGCCTCGAGCCGGGCCTGGCCGAAACCCTGGAGCGGCTCAACCGCGTGGCCGTCGGCATCGCCGATGAGCTGCGCTTGAACCTGCATGTGGGCGAGCACGTCAGTTTTGTCACGGCCGTGTAGGCGTATCAAACGGCGATGGAAGGCAGCGGCAAGCCAGTGAGCGACTCGGCGCTGTTGGCCTGTTCTTCCATCAACCAATCCACGAACAACTTGATAAGAACACCGCGGCGCTTGCGCTGGGGCAAGACCACGTAATACCCCAGCCGGGACAGCACCGTTTGGGCGATCGGACGACACAACAATCCTTGGGCCAGCAAGTTATCCACAAGGTGTCGCCAGCCGATGGCGACGCCCTGGCCGCCGATTGCCGCCTGGATGAGCAGCGTGTAATTGTCGAAGCGCAACTGCCCGGGCGCTGGCGGCGAGTTGATGCCTAATTCGCGAAACACACCACTCCAGTCGAACCAGTTGCTGCTGTTGCCCGCGCGCAGGTGCAGCAACGGGAATTCCGCCAAGGCCTGGGCGGGCAAGGGCAGGGGACGTTCTCCGAGCAGCAGCGGACTGCACACAGGGAAAACTTCTTCGCTGAACAGCCAGCGACTTTCGCCTTGTTTGAAGCGACCATCGCCGAACAACACTGCAACGTCGATATCGGTACGGAGCATGTTGTGGTTGCGCTCGCTGGTCACCAGGCTCACATCTACCTGGGGATTGGCTGCGTGAAATCGATGCAGCCGAGGCATCAGCCAATAAGCGGCAAAGGCAAAGTCCGTCGCCACTTGCAGCACTTCGTGCTGGTGCTGGGCGGTGATCGCGTTCAGACCCGCATCGATGCTTTGCAAACCGGCCTGGACTTGCTCGAACAGCAGCGTGCCCGCTTCAGTCAGCTCGATGCCTCGATAGATGCGGTCAAACAACCGCGTGCCCAGCTGTTCTTCCAACCGTTTGATCTGCTGGCTAATGGCCGGCTGCGTGGTGCCCAGCTCGATCGCGGCCGCGGTGAAGCTTTGCTGGCGAGCCGCTGATTCGAAGACACGGAACAGGTCCAGGGAGAGGTCACCCAAGGCTTCATACATAAGCTGTGCTTATCCTAGTCATTGTCTCGCATGGGCTTTACCCCAAAACTCAGGGGCTACATGCTCAATCGCAGCACTATCGCATAACTGCCTACTATGGAATGCCGCGAATACATGAAGCGCAAGAACATTCTTTTCATCATGGCCGATCAAATGGCCGCGCCAATGTTGCCGATCTATGGTCCGTCGCCCATCAAGTTGCCGAACCTGTCCCGCCTGGCCGACCAGGGCGTGGTGTTCGATGCCGCGTATTGCAACAGTCCGTTGTGCGCGCCGTCACGCTTTACCCTGGTGAGCGGCCAGTTGCCAAGCAAGATTGGCGCCTACGACAACGCGGCGGATTTCCCAGGGGACGTTCCGACGTATGCCCACTACCTGCGCCGCCTCGGCTACCGCACGGCGTTGTCTGGCAAGATGCATTTTTGCGGACCGGACCAGCTGCACGGCTACGAAGAACGTCTGACCAGTGACATCTATCCTGCCGACTACGGCTGGGCCGTGAATTGGGATGAGCCGGATGTGCGGCCGAGCTGGTATCACAACATGTCATCGGTGTTGCAGGCCGGCCCGTGCGTGCGGACCAATCAGCTGGACTTCGATGAAGAGGTGGTGTTCAAGGCCCAGCAATACTTGTTCGACCACATCCGCGAGGACGGCGACCAGCCGTTTTGCCTAACGGTATCGATGACACACCCACACGATCCGTACACGATTCCCAAGGCATTTTGGGATTTGTATGACGACAACGAGATCCCACTGCCGCAAACCCCGGCGCAGGCTGAACTCGATCCGCATTCCCAGCGCCTGCTCAAGGTCTATGATCTTTGGGATAAGCCGCTGCCTGTGGATAAGATCCGCGATGCTCGTCGAGCGTATTTCGGGGCGTGCAGCTACATCGACAGCAATGTCGGCAAGTTGCTGCGAACCCTGGAGGACACCGGGCTGATCGACGACACCATCGTCGTCTTCTCCGGCGATCATGGGGATATGCTCGGCGAAAAGGGGCTGTGGTACAAAATGCACTGGTTCGAAATGGCCGCTCGGGTACCGTTGTTGATCAGTGCCCCGGGGCAGTTCGCCAATCGCCGTGTCGGTGCGGCTGTGTCCACCGCCGACCTGCTGCCGACCCTGGTTGAACTGGCCGGCGGTACGCTGGAGCCAGGTCTGCCACTGGACGGCCGTTCGTTGGTGCCGCATCTGCAAGGGCAGGGCGGACATGATGAGGTCTTCGGCGAATACATGGCTGAAGGCACGATCAGTCCGTTGATGATGATCCGTCGCGGCCCGTGGAAATTCATCTATAGCGAGGATGATCCATGCCTGCTGTTCGATCTACGCAACGATCCCAAGGAGCAGCAAGACCTCAGCCAATCGCCCGAACATCAGTCGCTGTTTGCTGATTTTCTCGCCGAAGCGCGGGCCAAATGGGACATTCCGACGATTCATCAACAGGTACTCGCCAGCCAGCGACGTCGACGTTTCGTCGCCCATGCGCTGACCCTGGGCAAACTCAAGAGCTGGGATCACCAGCCGCTGGTGGACGCCAGCCAGCAGTACATGCGCAACCACATCGATCTGGACGATCTGGAGCGCAAGGCCCGTTATCCACAACCCTGCCAATAAACCAATAACGTAAGGGGAAGCACATGCAAAAGTTATCCACAGTACTGGCCGCCGGGCTGTTGGCGTTGAGCAGTGTTTCGGCGTGGGCCGAGCAAAGCTGTGAGACGGTCAAAATGGCTGACCCGGGCTGGAGCGACATCGCTGCGACCAACGCCATCACCGGTTTCCTGCTGGAAGGCATGGGTTACAAGCCCAAGGTCGATACGCTTGCCGTGCCGATTACGTTTGGCGGCCTGAAAGATGGTCAGGTCGATGTGTTCCTGGGTAACTGGATGCCGGCGCAGCAGGGCTTCTATGACAAATTCGTGGCCAACGGTGATGTTACGCAACTCGCCAAGAACCTTGATGGCACCGAATTCACCCTGGCGGTGCCCGATTATGTCTGGGACGCAGGCGTGCATAACTTTGCCGACCTGAACAAATTCGCGGACAAGTTCGACAAGAAGATCTACGGCATCGGGTCCGGTGCCCCGGCCAACCTTTCCCTGAAAGAAATCATCAAGACCAACGATTTCGGCATGGGCGAATGGAAGCTGGTGGAGTCCAGCGAACAGGCCATGTTGGCGGAAGTCTCTCGGGCGGTGAAAAAACAGAAGTTCGTGACCTTCCTCGGCTGGACCCCGCACCCGATGAACGTGCAACTGAAGATGCACTACCTCAAGGGCGGCGAGAAATATTTCGGCGACACCGGCAGCGTGTACACCTTGACGCGCAAAGGTTATGCACAGGCCTGCCCGAACGTTGGCAAACTGCTGACCAACCTGAGCTTCACCCAGGAAATGGAAAACAGCATCATGGCTGAGGTGGTGACCAAGAAAGTCAGCAACGCCGACGCGGCCAAGGCCTGGATCAAGGCCAATCCGGCGGTGCTGGATAAATGGCTGGATGGCGTGAAGACCGTTGACGGTAAGGACGCGCTGGCGGCGGTGAAGGCCAAGCTCTGACAGCTGCGCCGGGCTCTTGTGGCGAGGGAGCTTGCTCCCGCTCGGTCGCGCAGCGGCCGCAGAATCGGGCCTGCTGCGCAGTCCAGCGGGAGCAAGCTCCCTCGCCACGTTGGTTCACCTGATACTCCTGCGCCAAACCCCATTCTTGAGGCCCCATGGCAATCCCCACGCGCCATTCGCTGTTTCCATTCCTGAGCTGGCTACCCCGGCAGACGCGCGCCAGTGTCGGCCGTGACCTGGTTGTCGGCCTCAGCGGTGCGATTCTCGCGCTGCCGCAGTCCATTGCCTACGCCCTGATTGCCGGGTTGCCACCCGAGTACGGACTGTACGCGGCGATCGTGCCGGTGCTGATCGCCTGCTTGTGGGGTTCGTCGTGGCATCTGATCTGCGGTCCTACGGCGGCGATCTCCATTGTCCTGTACGCCACGGTCAGTCCCCTGGCCGTTCCGGCAACCCAGGACTACATCACGCTGATCCTCTTGCTGACGGTCTTGGCGGGTATTTTCCAATGGCTGCTCGGGTTGTTGCGGTTCGGGGCGCTGGTCAATTTTGTCTCGCATTCGGTGGTGCTGGGTTTCACCTTGGGCGCAGCGGTGGTCATTGCCTTGGGGCAACTGCCGAACCTGCTGGGCCTGGACCTGCCGAACGAAGCCACGGCGTTGAAAAGCTTGCTTATGTTGTTCAACCACATCGCAGCTGTGGATAAGCCTTCGCTGTTGTTGGGACTGGGCACCCTGGCGCTGGGCATTGTGCTCAAGCGCTTGCTGCCACGCTGGCCAAGCCTGTTGATAACTTTGGTCATCAGCAGCCTGGTGGTCTGGGTGTGGCCGGCGATGTTCGGGCATGTGGCGTTGGTTAGCGCCTTTGTCGGGCGCCTGCCGCCGTTCACACCGCTGCCGCTGGACCTGGAATTGATCTTGCGCCTGCTGCCCGGTGCCGTGGCGGTGGGCATGCTCGGGCTGGTGACCAGTCTGTCCATTGCCCGGTCGCTGTCGGTCCGCTCCGGGCAGTTGCTCGATGCGAATCAGGAGGTGAGGGCGCAGGGTCTTTCCAATATTGTTGGAGGATTTTTCGCAGGATCGTTGTCAGCCGGTTCCTTCACTCGCTCGGGCCTCAGCTACGAGGCTGGCGCCTGTTCGCCCCTGGCCGGGATGTTTTCGGCATTGTGGGTAGCGCTGTTTGCCGTTGCCGGCGCGAAATTGATCGCGCACATTCCGATTCCCGCCATGGCCGGCAGCATCCTGCTGATCGCCTGGGGCCTGGTGGACCATCGCGGCATCCGGGCGTTGTACCGGGTGAGTCGCTCCGAATTCCTGGTCATGGGCCTGACCTGCCTGGCCACGCTGTTGCTGGAATTGCAAACCGCTATCTACGCCGGCGTACTCGCCTCGCTGTTTTTCTACCTTAAGCGCACCTCCCAGCCACGTGTGCACCATAGCCGCGAAGGCGAGGCGGACATCTTGCGGGTGGGCGGCTCGATCTTTTTCGGCGCCAGTCATTATTTGCAGGTGCGTTTGCAGCGTATGCAGGCGCAACGGGTGGTGATCGACGCCCAGCAGATCAACTTCATCGATTATTCGGGCGTGGAAATGCTCCATCAGGAAGCCCGGCGGTTGCGTGGCCAGGGGCGTAGCCTGACCTTGCGTGGGGCAAGGCCGCAGGTGGTGGAGGAACTGCTGAAACTGGAAGGAGCGCAGGCGTGCCCGATTCACTTCGAAGAATAGGACACAAGGCAGACATACTCAGTGGCGAGGGAGCTTGCTCCCGCTGGGCTGCAAAGCAGCCCTAGAGGGTCTGTCAGTCTTATAGCGCCAACTGACGACGCAACTCGGCCAGCACCGGCGCCGTATCCGGGCGTACCCCGCGCCACAGGTAGAACGCTTCGCCCGCCTGCTCGGCCAGCATGCCCAGGCCGTCCATCGCCATCGCCGCGCCATGTTCCCGGGCCCAGCGGCAGAAGGATGTCGGCTCCTTGCTGTACATCATGTCGTAGCAGAACGTCTGGCCCGGCTCGATCAGGCTTGCGGCAATCGGCGGTACATCGCCCGTCAGGCTGGCGGACGTGGCGTTGATGACCAGGTCTACCGGCTCCTTCAACCAATCAAAACCACTGGCCGAGACCGGGCCCAGGTCGGCGAACAGCTCAGCCAGCAACTCGGCTTTTTCCACCGTCCGATTGGCGATGATCACCGACGCCGGTGCTTCGGCCAGCAGCGGTTCCAAGGCGCCGCGCACCGCACCGCCGGCGCCGAGCAAGAGGATGCGCTTGCCCTTGAGGCTGAAACCGGCGTTGACGGTCAGGTCCCGCACCAGCCCCGCACCGTCGGTGTTGTCGCCCAAGAGGCGGCCGTCGGCCAGTTTGCTCAAGGTGTTGACCGCCCCGGCGCGCTGCGCCCGGTCGGTCAAGCTGTCAGCCAGGCGGAAGGCGTCTTCCTTGAACGGCACGGTGACGTTCGCCCCACGGCCCTCGCGGAAAAATTCCCGGGCGCAACCGGCAAAATCCTCCAAGGGTGCCAGCAACGTGCTGTAGTCCAGCACCTGCCCGGTCTGCTCGGCAAACAGGCGATGGATCATTGGCGACTTGCTGTGGCCGATCGGGTTACCCATTACAACGTAGCGGTCCATTGATAATCCCCGTTCAGACCGTGGCCAGCCAATCGCGATCCTGCAGGAAGTACTCGGTCAGGCGAGCCTCTTCGCTGCCCGGTTCGGCTTTCCAGTCATAACTCCAGCGGACCTGCGGCGGCAGGGACATCAGGATCGACTCGGTACGCCCGCCCGATTGCAGGCCGAACAGCGTGCCGCGGTCATAGACCAGGTTGAATTCCACGTAGCGTCCACGGCGGAACTCCTGGAATTCCCGTTGCTTGGCCGTGAACGGGTCGTGCTTGCGACGACGCACGATAGGCAGGTAGGCATCGATGTAGGCATCGCCAATGGCGCGCATGAAGGCGAAGCTGGTGTCGAAGTCCCACTCGTTCAGGTCATCGAAAAACAGGCCGCCGATACCTCGGGGCTCGTTGCGATGCTTGATGTGGAAATAGCTGTCGCACCAAGCCTTGTAGCGCGAATAGATATCCGGGCCGAACGGTTCGCAGGCTTGCTGGGCGATGCGGTGCCAATGCACGCAATCTTCTTCCACGCCGTAATAAGGCGTCAGGTCGAAGCCACCGCCAAACCACCAGACCGGCTCCTCGCCTTCCTTTTCGGCGATGAAAAAGCGCACGTTGGCGTGGGACGTCGGCACATGGGGGTTGTGGGGGTGGATAACCAGTGACACGCCCAGGGCTTCGAAGCCGCGCCCGGCCAGCTCAGGCCGGTGGGCACTGGCTGACGGTGGGAGACCGCTGCCGAAGACGTGGGAAAAGTTGACGCCGCCCTTTTCGATCACCGTGCCGTTTTCGATCACTCGCGTACGACCGCCACCTCCGGCTGGCCGGGTCCAGGCGTCCTCGACGAAGCGAGTGCCACCGTCCTCGGTTTCCAGTGCCGCGCAGATGCGGTCTTGCAGGTCCAGCAGATAGGCTTTCACGGCCTCGGTGCGAGTAGTCATGACATCACCTTGATCAGGGCTACGCTGCTCGGCGTACAAGGCCGCCGGCAAAATGGGCGCACAGGATAACACCGCATCCGCCCACACCACAGTTGACGTGGATCAAGCTTAGGAGTCCGATAGCAGGCTTGGTAAAAGTCCCACGATAAGGAGAAAGTGAAGATGGCCAAACGCATCCAGTTCAGTTCCCACGGCGGCCCAGACGTACTTGAGTTCGTGGATTACCAGCCCGCCGAGCCCGGTCCGCAACAGGTCCGCGTGAGCAACAAGGCCATCGGCCTGAACTTCATCGACACCTATTACCGCAGTGGCCTTTATCCGCCACCGGCCTTGCCGTCGGGGCTCGGTGCGGAGGGCGCGGGTGTGGTCGAGGCCGTTGGTTCGGACGTCACGCGTTTCAAGGTAGGTGACCGCGTCGCCTACGGCAGTGGGCCGCTGGGGGCGTACAGCGATGTCCACGTATTGCCCGAGGCCAATCTGGTCCACTTGCCCGAGGCCATCAGCTTCGAACAGGCTGCCGGGGTAATGCTCAAGGGCCTGACCGTGCAATACCTGCTGCGTCAGACTTACGAGCTCAAGGGCGGCGAGACTGTTCTGTTCCACGCCGCCGCCGGTGGCGTGGGCTCCTTGGCCTGCCAATGGGCCAAGGCTTTGGGCGTAAAACTGATCGGCACTGTCAGCTCGGCGGAAAAAGCCGCCATCGCCAGATCCCATGGCGCCTGGGAAGTCATCGACTACAGCAAGGAAAACGTCGTACAGCGCGTGCTGGAATTGACTGACGGCAAGAAAGTCCCAGTGGTGTACGACGGGGTTGGCAAAGACACTTGGCTGACGTCGTTGGATTGCACGGCGCCGCGTGGCCTGGTGGTGAGCTTCGGCAATGCTTCTGGTGCGGTGGACGGCGTGAACCTGGGGATTCTCTCGGCCAAGGGCTCGCTGTACGTCACCCGCCCGACCCTGGCGACCTACGCCAACAATGCCGAAAACCTGCAGCGCATGGCCGATGAGCTGTTCGGGATGATCGCCAGTGGCAAGCTCAGCGTGGATATCAATCAGCGATTCCCGCTGGCTGAAGCGGCCAAGGCGCATACCGAATTGTCGGCGCGGCGGACGACGGGGTCGACGATCCTCCTGCCCTGATCCAGTGGTCGCTAAAAGACCGGTGGGAGCGAGCCTGCTCGCGATAGCGGTGTATCAGTCAACATCTATGCTGACTGACCTGACGCCATCGCGAGCAAGCTCGCTCCCACAGTTGCTTTGTGGTGTTCATAAATACTGCGTGAACACAAAACCCTGTGGGAGCGAGCCTGCTCGCGAAAGCGGTGTATCAGCCAACATTGATGCTGGCTGACCTGACGCCTTCGCGAGCAGGCTCGCTCCCACAGTTGATTGTGTGCTGACAAAAAGTCAGTCCGGGCGCACCACCTTGCCCGTCGCCAAATCACGAATCACGCTCGGGTTCTTGCGCCCGCCCAGGTTACCGCCCAGCACCAGATCGAGCTGGCCGCGGAAATACTGTTCGACGCGGATGCGCGTGCGCGCCGCCGGCCGGCCTTGTGGGTTGGCCGACGTGGAGACCAGCGGGCCGATCAACGAGCACAAGTCACGGACGATTGGATGATCGCTGACCCGCAGCGCAACGGTGTCATGCACGCCGGTGATCCACTCCGGCAACAGATCCTGGTGCGGCACCAGCCAGGTATTGGGCCCCGGCCAGGTGCTGGCCATGCGGTCCATCCAGGTTTCGGGGAAGTCTTCGAACAGAAAGTCGAACTGGCGAATGTTGTCAGCCACGAGTATCAAGCCCTTGTCGGGCCTTCGGGACTTGATAGCCAACAGACGCTCCACCGCATCCTCGTTCCACGGATCGCAACCCAGGCCCCAGACCGCTTCGGTTGGATAGGCAATCACCGCCCCGGCGCGAATTTCTCGCGCGGCTTGTTGCACACGCCAACTGTTGACCATGAAACATTCTCCGCAACGCAAATAAGGCTGTGGGCAGTTTACCGATCTTCCCCATAAAACCTAGCGTGCGAACCAACGACCGCTGTCACAAATGGCGCGTCCCTCCATTTCCAGCTCGGTCAACGCCGCCAGCACCTTGGGCAGACCCCAGCCGCTGGCGTCGGCCAACGCCTCGCTGCTCAGCGGTGCGGCATGCAGCAGGCGCAGCAGCGGATGGGTCACGGGCACAGCCTCGGCGGCCAGCGGCAGCCGCTGCCAACCGCGCAACGCTTCGAGAATGTGCTCGACAGTTTCCACCAGCGCCGCCCCGTCGCGGATCAGTTGGTGACAACCTCTGGCCCCAGGATGATGAATCGACCCTGGAATGGCATACACCTCGCGACCCTGTTCCGCCGCCAGCCGGGCGGTGATCAGCGAACCGCTCGCGACACTGGCTTCGACCACGAGCACGCCGAGGGATAAGCCGCTGATGATCCGGTTTCGACGCGGGAAGTTGCCGGCGTTGGGCGCTGCGTCCAGCGGAAACTCCGATATCACCGCGCTGCCCTGGGCAATCATTGCCTCCGCCAGCCGTCGATTGCGCTGTGGATAAAAATTTTCGAGGCCGGTGCCCAGCACGCCGATGGTTTGCCCGCCGACCTCCAGTGCCGCCTGATGGGCAGCGGCGTCGATGCCCAAGGCCAGGCCGCTGGTAATGACAAAACCGGCGCCGGCCAGGCTTCGAGAAAACGCCGCCGCCGTATCCATGCCCGGGCGGGATGCTCGGCGACTGCCGACCATGGCCAGCTGCGGTTTTTCCAGGATCGAGGCGTCGCCCGCGACCATCAGCAGCGGGGGCGCGTCGCTGATCTGGGCGAGCAAAGCGGGGTAGTCAGGCTGGTCCCACATCAATAAATGCTGGGCCGGACCGTCTAGCCAGGCCAATGCGTGGGCGGCACCGTCGCGTATTTGCGGGGCGCGTCGGGCCTCGGCGCACGTGGCCGGCAACCCCAGCGCCCGCCATGCGCTGGCCGGTGCGCTGATGGCTTTGGACGCTGAGCCAAAAGCCTCCATCAGGGTCATGAAACGTTTAGGCCCCAGTTCCGGCAAGCGATGCAAGCGCAGACGGGCCTCCAGTTCCGCAGGCGGAACCGAAGCAGATTCAGGCAATGGCATGTGATCAATCCTTGATCGTTATAGCCCCGTTCAAGCGGGAACAAGCTGTGGATAACTCTGTTGGTAACTTGTGAGACACGTTACGGATTGCGCACTTTGTCGAGTATCGCCAGCGATCGCGAGGCGTACAGCACCAGGCCATAACTGAGTTTGTCGTAGGTGCGGAATACCATCAGCAGGCCGGCGCGTTCGTCCGGGATTTTCACCGGTGCACCGGTGATACGGTCACGCACGGTTTCGCCGGTCTTCATCACGGCCAGAACGTTGCCCTCAACCAGCCCGTCGCGCCGCCCCTTGTTCAGCGTCACCACGTCCATCGCGCCGATCTGCGTTACGCCACGGGGTACGTCGAGGATGAGCCCCTGGATGTCCGATTTCGGCGCGCTGGGCATGAAAGTCGAATTGATCGAGCGCTCTTCGCCGCTGAACAGGCGATCGCCCAGGCGTACCTCTTGCGTGGTCCGTCGCAGGGCCAGTGTCGTGACATCGCCTTCGGTGGCAACGATTTCACCGCTGCCGATGTCATCGGCATTGATGCCCAGAAACTCCTTGGTCTCGGGATCGGTGTAGACCTTACCCTGGCGGAAGATGCCATAGGCCGGCTGGCTCGTGTCGAAGTCGCCGCGGGCGAAGATCCGGTCGCCGGTGCCGCTGAGCACTCGTTCGGCGTCGCCTGCAACGACGTAGGGTGCCTTGTTGAAATCTTCCGCCGTGTCGACGATGCGGTTGCTCAGCAAAAAACTGTTAATGGCCTGCAGCGGGATGCTCGGGATCGCGTCAGCCACCGGTGAACTGCGAATGCGAGGCGACAGCTTGATGGTGCCGCGTGAGGTGCCGCGATTGAGGGTCAGGCGCGGCTGGCCGTTGATGTAGACCAGCGACAGGGTGTCGCCGGGGTAGATCAGGTTGGGGTTTTCGATCTGTGGGTTGGCCTGCCACAGCTCGGGCCATTTCCATGGTTCGCGCAGGTATTTGCCGGAAATGTCCCACAGCGTGTCCCCCGTCACCACTGTGTATTGTTGGGGAAAACCTTCCCGAAGTTGCACTTGCCCGTGCGCGATACCGGCCGAAGCCAGGAGCAGCAGGGCGAGTAGTGATTTCCTCATGCGGTGAATCCCTTTATTATGTGCGTTCGCGTAAAACGCCAGAGCCCCCGTGGCTCGCTCTGTTTCAAGAGCAACGTTTTACAACGGTAGCCTGCATCCCAATACACGCCAGGCAAGCCACCCGACTTTACTTCACACGTGCATTTATCAAGCTTATGGCCATTTTGAACATTCTCGAATTTCCGGACCCGCGCCTGCGCACTATCGCCAAACCGGTGGCTGTAGTGGACGACGAAGTGCGTCAGCTGGTCGATGACATGTTTGAAACAATGTATGAGGCGCCAGGCATCGGCCTCGCCGCGACCCAGGTCAACGTGCACAAGCGTATCGTCGTCATGGACCTCTCCGAAGACCGCAGCGAGCCCCGGGTGTTCATCAACCCCGAGTTCGAAACGCTCACCGACGAGATGGAGCAGTACCAGGAAGGCTGCCTTTCGGTGCCGGGCTTCTACGAAAACGTCGACCGTCCGCAGAAGGTCAAGATCAAAGCCCTGGACCGCGACGGCCAGCCTTACGAGTTGATCGCCGAAGGCCTGCTGGCGGTGTGCATCCAGCATGAATGCGACCACCTCAACGGCAAGCTGTTCGTCGATTACCTGTCTAATCTCAAGCGTGACCGGATCAAGAAAAAACTGGAGAAGATCCATCGCCAGAACGCTTGATGCCCCTCTTCAAAGGCTTGCCGCGGCAAGCCTTTTTCTTTTTGCGACTGCTTTGTAACTGAGAGCTTCCCATGACTGAGCCACTGCGCATCGTCTTTGCCGGCACTCCCGAATTTGCCGCCGAACACCTCAAGGCCCTGCTGGCCAGCCCCCATGAAATTGTCGCGGTCTATACCCAGCCGGATCGTCCTGCCGGTCGCGGACAGAAACTGATGCCCAGCCCGGTCAAGCAGCTTGCCTTGGAGCACGGCTTGCAAGTCCTGCAACCGCCGACCCTGCGCGATGCCCAGGCCCAAGCAGAACTGGCGGCGCTGGAGCCGGATTTGATGGTGGTGGTTGCCTACGGCCTGATCCTGCCGCAAGTGGTGCTGGATATCCCGCGCCTGGGTTGCATAAACAGCCACGCCTCGCTGCTGCCGCGCTGGCGCGGTGCCGCGCCGATCCAGCGCGCCGTGCAGGCGGGCGATGCCGAGAGCGGCGTGACCGTCATGCGCATGGAAGCAGGCCTGGACACCGGGCCGATGCTGCTCAAGGTCAGCACCCCCATTGGCGCCGAAGACACCGGTGGCAGCCTGCACGACCGCCTCGCGCTGATCGGCCCGCCAGCGGTGGTCCAGGCCATTGCCGGCCTGGCCGCCGGCACGCTGGAAGGCGAAGTGCAGGATGACAGCCTCGCCACCTACGCGCACAAACTGAACAAGGACGAAGCCCGCATCGACTGGAGCCGCCCGGCCGTTGAGCTGGAACGGCTGGTGCGCGCCTTCAACCCTTGGCCGATCTGCCACAGCACCTTGAACGGCGAAGCCCTGAAAGTGCTGGCGGCCAGTTGCGCCGAAGGGAAGGGCGCACCGGGAGAAATCCTCAGTGCCAGCAAGGACGGCCTCGTTGTCGCGTGTGGCGATCAAGCATTGTGTCTGACACGTCTGCAATTGCCCGGCGGCAAGGCGCTGGGCTTCAGCGACTTGTTCAACAGCCGTCGTGAGAAATTTGCCATCGGCACCGTCCTCGGCCAAGCGGCGGACGCTTCATGAATCCCCGTTTGGCTGCCGCCAAGGCACTTGCCGCTGTACTCAGCGGGAAAGCCTCGCTGAACAGTTCCCTGCCGGCGCAGCTGGACAAGGTTGAGGACCGTGATCGCGGTTTCACCCAAGACCTGGCGTTCGGCACCGCCCGTTGGCAGCCGCGGCTGTCGGCCCTGGCTGCCAAGCTGTTGCAGAAGCCGTTCAAGGCCGCCGATGCCGACGTCGAAGCGCTGCTGCTGGTGGGGCTCTATCAACTGCTCTACACCCGCGTCCCCGCCCACGCCGCCATCGGCGAAACCGTGGGCTGCGCCGACAAGCTGAAAAAGCCCTGGGCCAAGGCCCTGCTCAATGCCGTGCTGCGCCGCGCCCAACGGGAAAGCGAAACTCTGCTGGGTGAACTGGAACACGACCCGGTGGTGCGCACCGCCCACCCGCGCTGGTTGCAGAAATCCCTCAAGGCCTTCTGGCCCGAGCAATGGGAAGCCATCTGCGCGGCGAACAATGCCCACCCGCCGATGATCCTGCGGGTCAACCGTCGCCACCATACCCGCGATGCCTACCTGGCGTTGCTGGGCGAGGCGGGCATCCCGGCCATCCCGTGCCAGTACAGCCGCGACGGCATCGTGCTGGAAACTCCCGGCGATGTGCGTGCACTGCCGGGCTTCGCCGAGGGCTGGATCAGCGTCCAGGACGAAGCCGCGCAATTGGCCGCCGACCTGCTGGAGCTGGCGCCCGGCCAACGGGTGCTGGACGCCTGTTGCGCGCCGGGTGGCAAGACTTGTCACATCCTCGAGGCCGAGCCGAAACTGGCCGGCGTGGTGGCCGTGGACCTGGAAGCCAAGCGCCTGGTGCGAGTGAAGGAAAACCTTGAGCGCCTGGGCCTGGACGCCGAACTATTCGCCGCCGACGGTCGCGACACGGCTGCGTGGTGGGACGGCAAGCCGTTCCAGCGCATCCTGTTGGACGCACCTTGCTCGGCCACCGGCGTGATCCGTCGCCATCCGGACATCAAGCTCACCCGGCAGCCGGACGACATTGCCGCATTGGCCGTGTTGCAAGGCGAACTGCTTGATGCCATGTGGTCGACCCTGGACGTGGGCGGCATGCTGCTCTACGCCACCTGCTCGACTTTGCCGACGGAAAACACCGAAGTGATCGAAGCATTCCTCGCTCGCACGCCGGGTGCCCGTGAGCTGGACATTGCCACCCAGGCTGGCATCAAGCAGCCCCATGGCCGGCAGTTGTTGGCCCAGGACGGCGGGCACGACGGGTTCTATTACGCCAAGCTGATCAAAATCGCCGCCGCACGCGGTTAAAACCGATTCGATAGGAGTGACTGGATGAAAATCATCATCCTGGGTGCAGGGCAGGTTGGCGGCTCGCTGGCGGAACACCTCGCCAGCGAGGCCAACGACATCACCGTGGTCGACACCGACGGCGAACGCCTGCGCGACCTCGGCGACCGTCTCGACATTCGTACGGTACAAGGGCGCGGCTCCTTGCCGACGGTATTGCGCCAGGCCGGCGCCGACGACGCCGACATGCTGGTGGCGGTGACCAACAGCGACGAAACCAACATGGTCGCCTGCCAGGTCGCCCACACGTTGTTTCACACCCCGACCAAAATCGCCCGGGTTCGCGAAGGGGCCTACCTGACCCGCGCCGACCTGTTCGACAACGAAGCGATCCCGGTGGACGTGCTGATCAGCCCCGAGCAGGTGGTGACCAACTACATCAAGCGCCTGATCGAACACCCCGGTGCCCTGCAAGTGATCGATTTTGCCGAGAGCAAGGCGCAACTGGTGGCGGTCAAGGCCTACTACGGCGGACCGCTGGTGGGCCAGCAACTGCGCCAATTGCGCGAGCACATGCCCAATGTCGAGACCCGCGTGGCAGCGATTTTCCGCCGTGACCGGCCGATCCTGCCCCAGGGCGACACCGTGATCGAAGCCGATGACGAAGTCTTCTTCATCGCCGCCAAAGCGAATATTCGCGCGGTCATGAGCGAAATGCGCCGCCTCGACGAAAACTACAAACGCATCGTCATCGCCGGCGGCGGCCAGATCGGCGAACGCCTGGCCGAAGCCATCGAAAGCCGCTACCAAGTCAAGATCATCGAGATGAACCCGGCACGCTGCCGCTACCTCTCCGACACCCTCGACAGCACCGTGGTGCTGCAGGGCAGCGCCTCCGACCGCGACCTGCTGCTGGAAGAAAACATCGCCGACGCCGACATCTTCCTGGCCCTGACCAACGACGACGAAGCCAACATCATGTCCTCGCTCCTGGCCAAGCGCCTGGGGGCCAGGAAGGTCATGACCATCATCAACAACCCGGCCTACGTCGACCTGATCCAGGGCGGCGACATCGACATCGCCATCAGCCCGCAACTGGCAACCATCGGCACCTTGCTCGCCCACGTACGCCGCGGCGACATCGTCAGCGTCCACTCCCTGCGCCGCGGCGCGGCCGAAGCCATCGAGGCGATTGCCCATGGCGACGCCAAATCCAGCAAAGTCATCGGCAAAGCCATCCGCGACATCGGCCTGCCGCCCGGCACCACCATCGGCGCCATCATCCGCGACGAAGAAGTGCTCATTGCCCACGACGACACCGTGATCCAGACCGGCGACCATGTGATCCTGTTCCTGGTGGATAAGAAGCACATTCGCGACGTCGAAAAGCTGTTCCATGTGGGGTTGAGCTTTTTCTGATCCAGGCTGTGCGGTGGCAGTCATGGCCTCATCGCGAGCAAGCTCGCTCCCACAAGGGTTCGCTGTCGTTCACAAATATTGTGATCGACCGAGATCCACTGTGGGAGCGAGCCTGCTCGCGAAAGCTATCTAACTCCCAGCAGATCCATCACTGACACAACAGATAAGGACGCCCCATGCTCGACTCCCTGGAAAAAATGCTCGCCAAGGGCATGGACAGCGCCCTCCTGCGCTTCGGCCTCGGCAAAGGCTACCTAGACCTAGGCGAATTCCCCCGCGCCGCCGAACACCTCCAACGCTGCGTCGAATTCGACCCCAAGTATTCCGCAGCCTGGAAACTACTGGGCAAGGCCCACCAAGGCCAAGGCGACGCCGCCGCAGCCCGCCAAGCCTGGGAACAAGGCCTGGAAGCTGCCCGAGCCCATGGCGACAAACAGGCTGAAAAAGAAATGACCGTGTTCCTCAAGAAGCTGGATCGCCAGCCCTGACTTCACACAAAACTGCTTTTGTGGCGAGGGAGTTTGCTCCCGCTTGAGTGCGAAGCAATTACAAAAAAGCCCACCGCGTTCTCAATACCAGCCCATCAAGCAGCCAACACGATCTGTCTGGCTGCTTACTGATAGGCTTTCACCGCTTCAGCATCGGCCCCCAACGCACCCTCTCGATACTGATCACCAAGACCTGACCGGAGACATACATGTCCGAAATTACTCAATTGGTCATTGCCTTGGTGTTGTCCTTTCTGCTTGATCGATTCCTCAAACCCTATCTGCTACGCAAGTGGCTGGGCGTGGCGTTGATGGCTGCGGGTGTGGTTGGCTGCTTTGTGGCAGGTCAGACCCGTGTGTTGGGGTTTGATCTGGGGTTGCTGTCGGTTTTTGCCGTGGTGATAGGGATGGGGTTGTTCATGAAGCGGCGGCGGTTTGAGGAGGTTGGCTGAGGGGGATGGCGGATGGATTAATATCAGGTAATAAATCCGTTCCCTTAAGTGGTCCCTGTGTATGCGCATTGCAGTGTTGGCCCTGGTCCTCACGCTGTTCGGCTGCGCTAGCGCGTCGGACCCGCCGAGGGGCGAGGGTGGCGGTTGGCGGTCCTTCTATGTGGTGAATCATGGCCTGCATACTGGGTTGGTGATTGCGCGCTCCGATCTGCTTCAAGTGCTTCCCGCACTGGTCGAAGCATTCAGCGAAGGCGACTTCGTTGAGTTCGGCTGGGGTGACGAGGATTTCTACCGAGCCCCACAAGCCACCTTGAGCCTCGCCCTGGGAGCCTTGTTCGGGTCGACGGCAACCGTGCTGCATGCGGTCAAGATTGACGGGGACCCGAGGCGGCGTTTCACCGCAAGCGAGGTCATCGAGGTGCGGGTGACGGAGGACGGCTACCGACGACTGCTCGCGTTCGTGGCCGGGACCTTCACCCGCTCAGCGACGGGCACCTTGGTGGTGCTCGGGCCTGGCCTGTATGGAGAGAGCCGGTTCTACCAGGCCGAGGGTCACTATTCGCTGTTTTATACCTGCAATACCTGGGTCGCAGAGGCGCTGGCCGCGAGCAACTGCCCAATGTCGCCCGTAGCGGTGATTACGGCGGGGAACGTCATGTCGCAGTTGCGCCGAGCGACAGCGGTCGGCGCTTTTTGCGGGCTCGCCCCCACAGTGGGCGGCGTTGGGCTCGGTGTTCGGTTCGACACATCCCCCCTCGCGTGGAAGTGAGAGCAAATTTCCCCTTCCTGATAGCCAGTCCCTGTGGCGATTCAGGCGCTTGATGCCGACAGAACCGCTTCCAGATCTTTATAGCATCGTGTCAGTTGGTATGGATAATCTATCTGCGAATCATTAGCATTGGCGGCATTGGCCGTTTCCCCGCAGGTACTCACTCATGCTATTTCCATTTCGCCTTACGTTGCTCGCTGCGTGCTGCTCAGTCAGTTTTCTTGCCCAGGCGGCAGCGCCTATTGAATTGGGCGTGACCGACGTTACTGCCGATGCGATTAAAACCAATTCCAACACGTTATCGGCGCCCTATGCGGGGGGGCAGGTGGCGAGGGGAGGCCAGATGGGGGTGCTGGGCAATCAGGACAACATGGATGTCCCGTTCGTGATGACCAGTTACACCTCGCAGTTGATTGAAGATCAGCAAGCGGAAGACGTGGGTGATGTGCTGCTCAATGATCCGTCGGTGCGTCAGTCCTATGGGTTTGGTAACCAATCCCAGGTGTTCGTGATTCGAGGCCTGCCGCTTGCTAGCGACGACATTTCCTACAACGGGCTGTACGGTGTTTTACCGCGCCAAATTCTGTCGACGGATGCGATTGAGCGCGTCGAGGTGTTCAAGGGGCCCAACGCGTTCATCAACGGCGTCAGCCCGACGGGTTCGGGTCTTGGGGGCGGTGTCAATTTGCAGCCCAAGCGCGCGGAGGATGTCCCGACTCGTCGCTATACGCAGGACATCAGCACCGATGGCCGCATGGGCGAGCATTTGGATATCGGGCAGCGGTTCGGCGAGGACAATCGGTTTGGCGCCAGGTTGAACCTGAGCCAGCGCGAGGGTGAAACAGCGATCGACAACCAGGATCAGCGCACAAAGTTGTTCGTTGCTGGCTTGGACTATCGAGGTGATGACTTCCGCGTTTCCACCGATTTCGGCTACCAGAAACAGCGTATCAATGGACTGCGTAACTCTGTGAACATCGGCAACGCCACGCGCATTCCCACGGCTCCGGATGCGAGTCACAATTATGGACAGGACTGGACTTACTCCGAAACCGAAGACACCTTCGGCATGGTTCGTGGCGATTGGGACTTGAACGAAAACTGGACCGCCTACCTGGCTGGCGGTGTAAAGCACACCCGAGAAACTGGGGTATACGCCACACCGACGCTGGTCGACAATAACGGTGTCGCGACGATCGGTGGCTCAGAAATTCCACACAACGAAGACAACACATCGTTCAGTGGCGGGCTGAACGGGCGCTTCAACACGGGACCTGTTTCCCACCAGGTTGCGATCGGCGGCTCAACGATCTGGACCGAGCAGGAAAACGCCTACACCTTCTATCGTCCCGTTACCGGCAACAGCAATCTCTACGACACCCCAACGCTACCCAAGCCGACCGCGGTGTCCAGCACCGGCGGTGAAATGGGCGATCCCGGGGTGACCGGCAAAACCCGCAACCGTAGCCTAGCGATTTCCGACACGTTGGGCTTGTTCGATGACAAATTGCTGGTCACTTATGGTGTCCGTCGTCAGCAGTTGCGTGTCGAAAACTATAAGTACGATGGCACCACCTCAAACGGTGTAGCCAATCCAGCAAACGACGGCAGCCGTAGCACGCTCTACGATGAAGCCGTTACCACGCCTGTCTACGGCATTGTCTACAAGCCTGTGGAGAGCGTGTCGCTCTACGCCAACCGAATCGAAGGCCTTGCTAAAGGGCCAGTGGCGTCCGGTTCAGGCATCACCAACCTGGGCCAAGCCTTTCCCCCGGGCCGCACAAAACAGTTGGAAGCGGGCATCAAGCTGGACATGCAAACCTTCGGTGCCAACGTGGGTGTTTTCCGTATCGAGAAACCTTCCGATGGCTACGTCGACAACGCGCAGAACCTCTATGTGCGTGACGGTGAGCAGGTCAATAAAGGGTTGGAGATCAGCGTATTCGGTGAGCCCATCGAAGGTCTCCGGTTGATGGCCGGCGGCACCCGAATGACGTCCGAACTCAAAAACACTGCGGGCGGTTTCAACGATGGCAACCACGCCATTGGCGTGCCAACGTTCCAGCTCAATGCCAGCGTGGATTGGGATGTCCCAGGCATTGAAGGCGCCGCGCTCAGCGCCAGAATGTTGCGCACTGGCGGGCAGTACGCTGATCAGGCTAACAACTTGAGCTTGCCTACCTGGAACCGTTTCGACGCTGGCGCACGTTATAAGATGAAATTCGTAGAGAAAGACCTGACGTTGCGCGTCAATGTGGAAAACATTACCGACAAGAACTACTGGGCCTCGGCGAACGGCGGCTATCTTTCGCAGGGTGATCCGCGCTTGGTGAAGTTTTCGGGGACTATTGATTTCTGATCAGAAGCGGAACGTGGAGCGTCCCTGGCGACATCCATGGGAGCAAAGCTTGCTCGGATAGTGGAGACCAGCCAAACCTGTATCGACAGACCTGCCCCAATCGCGAGCAAGCTTTGCTCCCACAGATTTCGGCATTTCTTCAGGTAAACCGCATCGTCTGGTTTTGCGACTGCTGCGCCCGAGACGTCGGACCGGCCGAGCGGGAGCAAGCTCCCTCGCCACGGGCGGTGTCTGGGCTGGCGTCATCGCGAGCAGGCTCGCTCCCACAGGGGATTGAGGCTGTTGCAGATACTCTGTTCACCGCCGCCCGGTGTGGGAGCGAGCTTGCTCGCGAGGAGGGTGTCACATTCAATATTGATGCAAGCTGACCCGCCGCTTTCGCGAGCAAGCCCGCTCCCACAGTACGTGGCGTTGGGCTGGATGTTCGGATCGACACTAACCCCTGTGGCGAGGGAGCTTGCTCCCGCTGGCCTGCGCAGCAGGCCCTCTGCATTTCCTCAGGCAAACCGCATCGTTCGGTTTTGCGGTCGCTGCGCAACCGAGCGGGAGCAAGCTCCCTCGCCACGGGGAGATGCATTATCAGGAAGCAAGTGGCCTCGCCTTGGCTTCATTTGCGCTTGAGCATCTCCGGTAACTGCGCCACCAACTTCTGGTTATTCAACGGCGCCCGAATAAACCCGCGTTGCTTGCCGTCCGGTCCAATCACGGCAAGGTTGCCGCTGTGATCGACGGTGTAGTTTGGCTTGCTGGTGTCCGCCGGAATAAAGGGAATGCTCACCGCATTGGCGAGTTTCTGTAGGTCTTCGACGGAGGCGGCGGTGAGGCCTTTGAACTGCGGGTCGAAGTAGCCCAGGTATTGCTTGAGCTGCTTGGGGGTGTCGCGGTTCGGGTCGACGCTCACCAGTACGATCTGCAACTTGGCCACCGCCTCGGGCGGCAGTTCGCTTTTGATCTGGCGCAGTTGGGCGAGGGTGGTTGGGCAGATGTCCGGGCAGAAGGTGTAGCCGAAGAACAGCAGGCTCCACTTGTCTTTCAGCCCATCCATCGCCACGGGCTGGCCGTCCTGGTCGGTCATTTTCACGTCCGGCAGGTTGCGGCTTTGCGGCAGCAGGATGATGCCGGCGTCGATCAATGCGGTCGGGTCACCCTGGCCTTTGCTGGACAGCACCTTGTTGATGGTCAGGCCGAGGATCAGTGCGATAACGGCCGCGAGGATGAAGACGGTTTTCTGGGTTCGAGTCATAGGCTCAACAGTAAGTAGTGATCAACGAGCAGGGCGATGAACAGCAGGAACAAGTACCAGATAGAGTACTTGAACGTATTGATCGCCGCGTGCGGCCGACTGCCACGGTACAACACCACGGCCCATTGCAGAAACCGGGCACCCAGCACTAGCGCACAAACCAGGTAGATCAACCCGCTCATCTGGATCACGAATGGCATCAGGCTCACCGCCAGCAGCACCAAGGTGTACAGCAGGATATGGATCTTGGTGTAGTGCTCGCCGTGGGTCACCGGCAGCATCGGAATGTCGGCCTTGGCGTATTCCTCCTTGCGATGAATCGCCAGGGCCCAGAAGTGCGGCGGCGTCCAGGCGAAGATGATCAACACCAGCAACAGCGGTTCGGCGCTGACGTGTCCGGTGGCCGCCACCCAGCCCAGCAGCGGCGGAGCGGCGCCGGCGAGGCCGCCGATGACGATGTTCTGCGGCGTTGCCCGCTTGAGGAAGCCGGTGTAGATCACGGCGTAACCGAGGAGCGAGGCGAGGGTCAGCCAGGCGGTCAGTGGGTTGGTAAAGATCAGCAACATGGCTTGCCCGGCGACGGCCAGTGCCAGGGCGAAAGTCAGTGCAGCGGCGGGCGAGACCCGCCCTTCGGCCAGCGGCCGCTTATGGGTGCGGGCCATCACCGCGTCGATACGCCGATCCACCACGTGGTTCACCGCGGCCGCGCCACCTGCGCACAGCGCGATGCCCAGGTTGCCGAATACAAGGACCGTCCACGGCACTCCGGCGCGGGTCGCGAGAAACATGCCGACCAGCGAGGTGATCAGCATCAATACCACCACTTTGGGCTTGGTCAGCTCCAGGTAATCGCGCCAGATCGCCTGGCTATGGCGTTCACCGGTCAAGGTTGCCATGGCATCTCTCCTTTAATCGTAATGGGGGCGACGCCGTGTTCGGGCGGATTGAAGCGCCAGCGCAGCGGGACGTGGTGCCGTACCCGGACCAGGCTGGTGCGGGCGTGATAATTGACCAGCACCAGGGTCAGCAGCAGGGCGGCGCCCCCGGCGTTGTGGGCCACGGCCACCGGCAGCGGCAGATGAAACACGACGTTGCTTATACCTAATGTAATTTGCGCGACCAGCGCGGTGAGGACCAGCCCCGCCAGTCGGGTCATGCCCACCGTCTTCAGTTGCCAAGCCAGCCCAAGCAGCACCACAGTCACCAGTAACGCGCCGATGCGATGGGTCACATGGATGGCGGTACGGGCGTCGCTGTCCAGTTGCCCGCCCAGGTAGTTCGGGCCGATGTGCTGGGTCAGGTGAAAGCCGTTGGCGAAATCGGCGGGCGGCATCCATTCACCATGGCAGGTGGGGAAGTCGATGCAGGCCACCGCGGCGTAGTTGGAACTGACCCAGCCGCCCAAGGCGATCTGGCCGATCACCAGCAGCAGCCCGGCCGTGGCCCAATGTTGCAGGCGCTTGGGCACGGTCAGCGCCGGCAACACGCCGGACAATCTCAGCGTGAGCAGAAACAGCAGGCTCAACGTCGCGAACCCGCCCAGCAGATGACCGGTGACGACTTGAGGCCAGAGCTTCAACGTCACGGTCCACATGCCGAACGCCGCTTGCGCGAACACAACGGCGAGGAGAAACAGTGGCAATTTCAATGGCAAGCCAGGGTGACGACGGTTCGTCCAGGCCCGGGCGGCCAGCGCGGCAATCATCAGCGCCAAGGCACCGGCGAAATACCGGTGGACCATCTCGTTCCAGCCTTTATGGGCCTCAACCGGGGCGTCGGGGAAATGCAATTCGGCATGGGCCAGTTGGGCTTCGCCCTTGGGTACGCTGATGAATCCGTAGCAACCCGGCCAGTCGGGGCAACCGAGGCCGGCGTGAGTCAGGCGGGTGTAGGCGCCTAACAGTACGACAATCAATGCCAGCAACGTGGCGAACAGCGCGAGGCGAAATCCAGGCTTGGCCATGTCGATGTCCTCATCCGATGTTCGACAGTTTCAGCAGGTGCCGCAGGTCGTTGAGCAAATCCTTGCCCTTGACCCGGGCGTCGTAGCGCAGCACCAGGTTGCTGTGGGGATCGATGATCCACAGCTGGGCGCCGCCGGAACCCTGGGCGCCTTTCTGATAGGCAGGCAGATCCAGCGGGTAGCGTTGCAGCTGGGGATATTCGCGCTGCAGCTGGGCGTCGTACTCGCTGTCCAGGGGTTGCGCGATGGCCAGGGCATGGCTGGCGCGGCCGGCTTCGCGGCCCAGGCCGATCTGCACTTGCCGGGCCAGGTAGACCAACTGGCGGCAGTCCACCGAGCACTCTTGAGGGGCCGTCACCAGGATCTGCCAGCGCTGCTCGTCGGCCTGCACGCCGATGTCGGCGCGGGACTGGCCGTTGCCGATCAACTCGCCGTGGTAGCTGCGGCTGTCGGGGACCCAGAACTGGAATTTGTACATGCCGGTGGCGAGGATCATCGGGCCGATCACGCCCAGCACAATCAACAGCAATTGCATGCGGCCCTTGCGGCGGCTGCGTGCATCGGGCGCTTCAGACGTGTTGGTTGGATTCATGGTGCTTCCCATGGTGTCTCCCTGCGTTGTGCCATCCGAGATAGAGGAAAAGGCCGAACAGCGCCGCCGCCATGGCGAACCACTGCACGGCATAGCCGAGGTGTTTTTCCGGACCCATGGCAACCACCGGCCAATCGGTCTGGTAGGCGCCGGGGCCGCTTTGTTGTCTTAGTTCGTAAGCGAAGCCGCCACGGTCCAGTTCTGCCCAGAGTTTCTGCGGTTCGATGGTGGTGACCAGCCGCGGCCACGGTGCGCTTGCCGGGTCGGCGTGAAGTTGGAACGTGGCGCCGGGTGCGACGTAGACCCAGGCTTGAAGGTCGACAGTCTGTTCAGGTGTGCTGAAGACTGGCGGGGTGCGGCGATCCGGCCAGGGCAGCCAGCCACGATTGACCAGCAGCCAAAGCCCGCTGGCGTGATCGAGGAACGGCTGCAGCAGTTCGACGCCCACCTTGCCGTCGTGCTGGCGGTTGTCCAGGAGCAGGCTGTGCTCGGCGTCGAATTGGCCACGCAGGCTGACCGGACGAAAGGCCGGATCCGTCGTATCCGAAAGCTCGACGCTGTTCATCGGCTTGGCCACGCGGCGCTCGGCATAAGTGTCCATGAGCACACGTTTCTGTTCGCCCCGGCTCATTTGCCAGAACCCCAGGCACACCATCACCGGCACCAGCACGGCCACCACGAGTGACGGCACGATGCCCGGCCGGAAGCCTTTCATGGCGCCGCCCTAAGGCTAATGAACGGGATAGCTATACTCACGTGCATCGCGTCCCCCCGGAGTGTTTCCAATGCTCAAAGCAGCCATCGCCCTGATGCTGATCGCCACGGTTGCCAGCCTGTTCAGCGGCTTGTTTTTTCTGGTCAAGGACCAAAGCGATTCCAATCGCCTGGTCATCGCCCTGGCAATTCGCGTGGCCTTGGCCGCTGTGACCGTCGGCTTGATTGCCTGGGGCTTTTTCAGCGGCCAGTTGGTGTCGCATGCTCCTTGGTAAAGAGTCGCCCTGATAATGGCTGCCTCAGAGTATGTAGACGAAGAAGAACAAGCCGATCCACACCACATCGACGAAGTGCCAGTACCAGCTCGCGGCCTCGAAGCCGAACTGATGCTCGTTGTCGAAGTGCCCCCGCATGATGCGCATCAGCATCACGAACAGGATGATCGTGCCGATGGTGACGTGGGCGCCGTGGAAACCGGTGAGCATGAAGAACGTCGCGCCGTAGATCCCCGAGCCCAACGTCAGGCCCAGCTCTTTATAGGCGTGGATGTATTCCTCGGCCTGGAAGCCCAGGAACGCGCAACCCAGCAGCACGGTGATCGCCAGCCACACCTTCAATGCGCCGCGATGGCCTTTTTTCAGGGCGTGGTGGGCGATGGTCACGGTGACGCTGGAACTGACCAGCAGGATGGTATTGAGCAGCGGCAAGCCCCAAGGGCTGATCACGTCCTTGGGCGGTGGGAAGAGTTTGGGATCCGGGTTGTTCAACAACGGCCAGACATATTCGAAGTTCGGCCACAGCATCTCCGACAAACCCTTGCTGCCTTCACCGGCCAGGCCGGGCGCCGACACCACCCGGACATAAAACAGCGCGCCGAAGAACGCGACGAAGAACATCACTTCGGAAAAGATGAACCAGCTCATGCCCCAGCGAAACGAGCGATCGAGCTGCGCGCTGTACAGCCCGGCGCGGCTTTCCTTGATGACGGCGCCAAACCAGCCGAACAACATGTAGGCCACCAACAGGCCGCCGACGAAAAAGATCAGCGGGCCGTTGGAGTCCGGGCGTGCCGCCTTCAGGTCGTTGAACCAGGTCGCCAGCCCATACACCGTGACGAACATCCCGACCGTGGCGATGATCGGCCATTTGCTCTGGGCCGGAACGTAGTAGTGCTCATGAGTTGCCATTTATTGTTCTCCTTATCGGGCACGCTATCGGTCAGTGTTTAGAGCCACCGGAGGATGACGAGCAGTGATATCGAACAGCGTGTAGGACAGCGTCAGATGCTTCACTTCCTTGGGCATGTCCCGGTCGACGATGAAGCGCATGGGCATCTCGATGCGTTCGCCGGGTTGCAGCACTTGCTGGGTAAAACAAAAACATTCGGTCTTGTGGAAATACGCCGCCGCCGTGCTCGGCGAGATGCTCGGAACTGCCTGGGCGCTCATCGGCCGGTCGGTGGGATTGTGGGCGACGAACACCATTTCGTTCACTGCCCCCGGCTTGACCACCAGTTGATCGCCCTTGGGGTAGAAATCCCAGACCATGTCCACTGCGTTGGTCGACAGGAATTGCACCCGCACCTGCCGTGATTCATCCACCGTCTGCACGCCTTCGTACTGCCCACCGGTCTTGCCGTTGATGCCGAACGCCTTGCACATCACGTCGTAGATCGGCACCAGGGCAAACCCGAAGATGAACATGGCCACCACTACCAGCAGCAGGCGGGTGACCAGTTTCTTCAGCGAGATTGAATCAGCCATGGTTCCCGCTCCTCCCCGAGAACCCTGTGGGAGCGAGCCTGCTCGCGATGGCGGCGACTCGGTGTGTCATACACACCGCTATCGCGAGCAGGCTCGCTCCCACACAAGGCCCCGGTGTCATCTATTTCACTTCCGGCGGCGTAGTAAACGTGTGATAGGGCGCCGGCGACGGCACGCTCCACTCCAGCCCTTCGGCGCCATCCCACGGCTTGGCCGGGGCTGGCTCGCCGCCGCGGATGGTCTTGATCACGATGAACAGGAAGAAGATCTGCGTGGTGCCGAACATGAACGCGCCGATGGACGAAACCATGTTGAAGTCGGCGAACTGCAGGTTGTAGTCGGGAATCCGCCGGGGCATGCCCGCCAGGCCCACGAAGTGCATCGGGAAGAACGCCATGTTCATGCCGATGAACGAGAGCCAGAAGTGCAGCTTGCCGAGGGTTTCGTCGTACATGTGGCCGGTCCATTTCGGCAGCCAGTAGTACGCCGAGGCGAAAATCCCGAAGATCGCGCCGGGCACCAGCACGTAGTGGAAATGCGCGACCACAAAGTAGGTGTCTTGGTACTGGAAGTCCGCCGGGGCGATGGCGAGCATGAGCCCGGAGAAGCCGCCGATTGAAAACAGGATCACGAACGCCACGGCGAACAGCATCGGCGTCTCGAAGGTCAGCGAGCCCTGCCACATGGTGCTGGCCCAGTTGAACACCTTCACCCCGGTGGGCACGGCGATCAGCAGGGTCGCGTACATGAAGAACAACTCGCCCACCAGCGGGATGCCGACCACGAACATGTGGTGCGCCCAGACGATGAACGACAGGAACGCAATGGCGGCCGTGGCGTAGACCATCGAGGTGTAGCCGAACAGTGGCTTGCGCGAGAACGCCGGGATGATCGAGCTGACGGCACCGAAGGCCGGCAGGATCATGATGTACACTTCGGGGTGGCCGAAGAACCAGAACACATGCTGGAACAGCACCGGGTCACCGCCGCCGGCGGCACTGAAGAAGCTGGTGCCGAAGTGGATGTCCATCAGCATCATCGTCACGCAGCCGGCCAGCACCGGCATGACTGCGATCAGCAAAAACGCGGTGATCAGCCAGGTCCAGACGAACAGCGGCATTTTCATCAAGGTCATGCCGGGGGCGCGCAGGTTGAGGATGGTGGCGACCACATTGATCGCGCCCATGATCGAGCTGATGCCCATCAGGTGGATGGCGAAGATGAAAAACGTCACGCTTTCCGGCGCATAGGTGGTGGACAGCGGCGCATAGAATGTCCAGCCGAAATTCGGCCCACCCCCCGGTGTGAACAGCGTCGAGACCAGCATCAGGAACGCCGCGGGCAACAGCCAGAAACTGAAGTTGTTCATGCGTGGCAGGGCCATGTCCGGCGCGCCGATCATCAGCGGCACCATCCAGTTGGCAAGGCCGACGAAGGCCGGCATCACCGCGCCGAAGACCATCACCAGGCCATGCATGGTGGTCATCTGGTTGAAGAACTCCGGCTGTACGATCTGCAAACCGGGCTGGAACAGCTCGGCGCGGATCACCATGGCGAACGAGCCGCCCAGCAGGAACATGGAGAACGCGAACCACAGGTACAGCGTGCCGATGTCCTTGTGGTTGGTGGTCAGCACCCAGCGCATCAGGCCCTTGGCGGGGCCGTGGGCGTGGTCGGCATGACCGTGGTCATCGATCACAGCACTCATGTCCTTTCTCCTTCGAACCAATGGGCTGGACGGCGCGGGGCAACGCGCCCCGACCGGTTGCGGGAACAGACGTCAGGCCGGCTCATTGGCTTTCTGCCTGTTTGAGTTCCAGCACTTCTTTAGGCGTGACCATGTCGCCCTTGTTGTTGCCCCAGGCGTTGCGTTCATAGGTCACGACCGCCGCGATATCGACTTCCGACAACTGTTTGCCGAACGCCGCCATGGAGGTGCCGGGCTTGCCATGGAAGACGATGTTCAAGTGATCCTTGATTGGCCCGGTGGCGATTTTCGAGCCCTTGAGCGCCGGGAACATCGGCGGCAAGCCCTGGCCTTCGGCCTGGTGACATGCCACGCATGTGGTGTGGTAGACCTTGTCGCCACGCTCGACGAGTTCTTCGCGCGTCCACTCCTTGCTGGTCAACTCTTTAAGCTGCGCGGCTTCGGCCTTGCGTTCGCCCAGCCATTTCTCGTAGTCGGGTTTGCTCTTGACCTCTACCACGATCGGCATGAAGCCATGGTCCTTGCCACACAACTCGGCGCATTGGCCGCGATAGATGCCGGGCTTGTCGACGCGGGTCCAGGCTTCGTTGACGAACCCTGGAATAGCGTCGCGCTTGACCGCGAAGGCCGGCACCCACCAGGAGTGGATCACGTCGGCGGAGGTCACCAGAAAGCGCACCTTGGCATCGACCGGCAGCACCAGCGGCTTGTCGACTTCCAGCAGGTAGTGCTCGCCCTTGGTGCTCTGGTTGTTGATCTGTTCGGCGGGGGTCGCCAGGTTGCTGAAGAACTCGACGTCCTGGCCCAGGTATTTGTAGTGCCACTTCCATTGATAGCCGGTGACCTGGATGTCGATCTCCGACTCGCTGGAGTCGTACATCTTGATCAGCGTGGCTGTGGCAGGGATCGCCATCAGCACCAGGATCAGGAAGGGCACGATGGTCCAGAGGATTTCGACGCGGGTGTTTTCGTGGAAGTGCGCGGCATTCTGGCCGGTTGAGCGGCGGTGCATCATCATCGACCAGAACATGGCGCCGAAGACGATGATGCCGATGACCACACAGATCCAGAAAATGGTCATGTGAAGGTCGAACACTGCATTGCTGATCTGTGTCGCTCCAGGCGCCATATTCACAGTCCAGGCCGCTTGCGCCTGACTGAAAATCGACCACAACAGGAGGCCCATCCATACGTGTGGATGTCGCGTCATTGCGGGTTCCCCTTATCGTTCTTGTTATCCCGTAGGCGTAACGCCTGCGGCAAGGGATCGGCTTTTCAGACTGCTTAATTGACTCGCCGCGCCTTGCTGCACATGCAATCGGGTGTCATCAGCTAACTCCATTCCAACCCGAGTATAGACAGCACCTGCAACCTCGCAACGCGACGGCGTAAATCGTTTGAAACAGCCGGGGCTTGCGCTAGAGCCCATGAATGGAGAAGGATGCGTACTGAGTGATGGCAAACCGATATAACGGCGACGTATCAGGGAAGGGGCGGTTATGAAAAATAGGTCTTAGGAGTCAATGCGCGCCAGCTAAGTTATGTCATTCCTATTTCATTGCCTGTTGTTTTCCTGGAGTTGTCATGAACACCGCCGCATTGCGCGAGCAGATCCAAAAAGCCCTGCAACATGAGGCCGAGACCGGCCTGTTGAGCCGTCAGTTGACGGCGCAGTTACCAACGCTGCACCCCGCCATTCAGTTGCCGGATGCGAACGCCAATGACGTCCTGGCGAGATTTGTCGCCGCCTACATCAACGAAGTGCCTGACCTGCTGGATGCAGCCAATGTCGTTGCCAGGGAGGCGGGTATCGAGTCGCAAATCAAACCCGTACTGAAAATTGCCGAGCAGTACTTTCTCCAGCCACCGACCATCACGGCCGGGCATGTCGGGCTCAACAGCCTGCTCGACGAAGCCTATCTGGCGCACCGGTTCGTCGAAGAGGTGAACGACCTCTACATCAAGCATTTCGGCCAGCCGCTGATTCCGTTGGACATGACGGTCGCCAACCTGATCGCCCACCAATTGATCGGTGAGGCGTTTGCCAACCAGCTCGATGAAGTGGTGCATCACACGTTCGATGAGTTGCTCAACGACGAGACGTTTGCGTTGGAGTCGGTGGAAGCCTATCGCGAGAAGCTCAGCAGCCCGGAGACCGGCGCGGCCTGGAAGCGCTGGCCGTGCATGTCCCGTCGCTTGGGCGTGGGCCTGGAGCTGGATCAGCCGGCGGCTTGATCTATCGGGGACGCATAACTCCCCTGTCGGAGCGAGCTTGCTCGCGATTGCATTGGGTCAGCCACAGTGTAGTGGACTGACACGCCGCCATCGCGAGCAAGCTCGCTCCCACATTGAGTTTGTGGTCTTCAAGAATTATCTGCCCTACACCCAGCTCCTTTGGGAGTGAGCTGTCAGGCAGAGGCTGCGCCAACCCCCACCGTCGTGCGCAACCGCCCTTCCAACCGGCGCTTGAGCCCGCGGGATTCAATCAGCAGCTTCGAACCCTTGCTGGCGTTCGCCCGGCCCCATTCTTCGAGCAACTCCAGGCACGAGTGATCGATGTAGCTCAGGTTATTGAGCGGCACATGCACCGTCGCGCCTTCGGGAATGGTACCCAGTACCTGGGTCAAGGCCGGAACCTTGAGGAAGGTTGCCGCACCCACCAATCGCAGTTCCATCTCGCCTTCCTGCGGCAGGTCGATCAGGCTGATTTTCAGGCGCGAAGCTTTCCAGGCCAGCTTCACCAGGGTCAGGCCGAAACCGACCAGTACACCGGTCAACAGGTCGGTGAAGATGATTGCCAGTGCCGTTGCGGCATAGGTGAACATGGGCATCCGCCCATAACGACCGAGGCTGCGGAACGCCTTGATGTCCACCAGCTTGAAACCGGTATAGACCAGCACACCCGCCAGGCTCGCCACCGGAATGCTTTGCAGCACGCTCGACAGCAACAGCACGAACAGCAGCAACCACAAGCCGTGGAAGATCGTCGACATCCGCGTGGTCGCGCCGGCCTGGACATTGGCCGAGCTGCGCACGATCACGCCGGTCATGGGCAAGGCGCCGAGCAGGCCGCAGAGCATGTTGCCGATACCTTGCGCCGACAATTCCCGGTCGAAATCCGCCCGTTCGCCGCTGTGCATGCGGTCCACGGCGGCCGCCGACAGCAGGGTTTCGGCGCTGGCGATGAAGGCGACCGCGAAGGCCGCGATCAGCAGCGTTGGATCGGCCAGGTTCAGCAGATCCGCCGGGCGCAGCCAGTCGATGGCTTCGGCCATGTTTTCCGGGACTTCCACGCGCTTGACCTGCAACGCCAGCAGCAGGCTCGCGACGGTTGCCAGGCCGACGCCCAGCAGCGCGCCAGGAATGAAGCGCAGGCTATGGGGCCGGAACTTTTCCCATAGCCACATCACCGCGATCGTCGAAAGGCCCAGCAAGCCGGCCTGCCAGCCGAACGACGGCAAGGCCTGGGCGACTGCCGCAGGGAATGCCGCCAGGTTGTCCAGGCCGGAAGGCTTGGGCGCTGCGTCGAGCATCACATGGACCTGGGACAACACGATCAGCACGCCGATACCGGCGAGCATGCCGTACACCACCGCAGGCGCGGTGACCCGGAACCAGCACCCGAGGCGAAAGCGTCCGGCCAACAGTTGCAGAAGGCCGGCCAACAACAGGATCGGCCCGAGCATGGCCACGCCGTGCTGGCGCACCAGTTCGAAAACCAACACCGCCAACCCGGCGGCCGGACCGCTGACTTGCAGCTTGGAGCCCGCCAGAAAACCCACCACCAAACCACCGATGATCCCGGTAATCAGGCCCTTGGCCGGTGGCAGGCCTGATGCGATGGCAATGCCCATGCACAATGGCAGCGCCACGAGGAATACAACCACCGAAGCCAACAGCTCCCGTGGCAGAACAGCTTTTAATTGAGCAGCACGCATGGCGACTCTCCAGAAGTTTCTTCAGGCATGGCGAGGCCCTACCGCCTCAATAGCGGTAAGGCTGAACCATACAAGGATGATTAGGAGTGGTTTTAGAAGCGCGCTTTGGGCGTCGCCACCGGTATCGGATGGCTGCCATCGAGCGGCAGGAAACAGCCCCGGTCCGCGTCAAAGGCTTTGATCTCGCTGGTCTCGATGTTGTACACCCAGCCATGGATGAACAACTGGCCGCTGGCCATGCGAGAAGCCACCGAGGGGTGCGTTCGCAAATGCTGCAACTGCGCGATCACGTTCTCTTCGGTGAGGACAGGCATGGTCTGCTTCTCGTCACCGCACGGGCAGTTGTCATGGACCATGGTCTTGGCGACTTCGGCGTGGCGCAGCCAGGCCTTGACCGTCGGCATTTTTTCCAGGGTATCGGGGTTGAGCACGGCACGCATGGCGCCGCAATCGGAGTGGCCGCAGACGATGATGTGCTGCACGCCGAGGGCGAGCACGGCGTATTCGATGGCGGTGGAAACACCGCCGTTCATCTGGCCGTAAGGCGGAACGACGTTGCCGACGTTACGGGTCACGAACAGGTCGCCAGGAGAGCTATGGGTGATCAACTCGGGCACGATGCGCGAATCGGCGCAGGTGATGAACATCGCCCGGGGCTTCTGGGCGGTGGCGAGTTTCTTGAAGAGCTCTTCCTGCTGGGGAAAGATCTCGTGATGGAAATGCAAAAAGCCGTCAACAATGTGCTGCAGCGCTGCATCGGCGGTTTCCGCCTGGGGTTGGGCTGAAGCCGACGCAGCCAACGGCTGTTTATCCTTGTCACTCATGATTCATCCTCTTTGAGACGCCAGTGGCTGGTTAAAAAACATCCAGGTCGAAAGGCTCGACCCGTCAGTCACTCGATGAACAAGGTAGCGGCCGAAACTTAACTCAAACTGAATGGAAGGCTCTAGAACGCATATTAGGAGGCGTAAACAAAGCGCCAGGGATGTTTGCGCCGCACCATCTCCAAAGATCAATTTAAAGCGAACTGTATTTAAATCAATGACATCTGTCGCCCCGGCGGACAGAAGGCATCGCAATCAAGATCGTAACCGTCGCGTCGATCCATTCCCAATCGCTTAATCGTTTTAGCGAAACGCTGCGCCAGCAGATCGGCAAACGGGCCTTCGCCGCGCATCCGTACGCCAAACCGGCTGTCGTACAGCTCACCGCCGCGACTCTGGCGCACCAGGCTCAACACATGGGCGGCGCGCTGCGGGTAGTGCGCCTGCAACCACTCCTCGAACAGCGGCGCCACCTCCAGTGGCAGGCGCAACATGACATAAGCGGCGGTCTGCGCGCCGGCGGCATGGGCTTCGGCCAGCAGGCTTTCGATCTCGCTGTCGTTGATCATCGGAATCATTGGCGCACACAGCACCCCCACCTTGATACCCGCCTCGCGCATGACCCTTATGGCCCGAAGCCGTGCGCTGGGCGCGGCCGCGCGGGGTTCGAGAATGCGCTTGAGCTCATCGTCCAGCGTGGTGAGGCTGATCATCACGTGTACGAGGCGTTGCCGGGCCAGTTCGGTCAACAGGTCCAGGTCCCGCAGGATCAACGAGCCTTTGGTGACGATGGTCACCGGGTGCCGATGACGCAGCAACACCTCGAGAATCCGCCGGGTAATGCGTTGCTCGCGTTCGATCGGCTGGTAGGGGTCGGTGTTGGAACCCAGGGCGATCGGCGCGCACTGGTAGCCGCGCCGGGCCAATTGTTGCTCCAGCACGTCGGCGGCGTTGGTCTTGGCGATCAGCTTCGTTTCGAAATCGAGCCCGGGCGACATGTCCCAGTAGGCATGGCTGGGCCTGGCATAACAATAGATGCAACCGTGTTCGCAGCCTCGGTAGGGGTTGATCGAGCGATCGAAAGGGATGTCGGTGGAAGTGTTGCGGGTGATGATGGTCTTGGCGGTTTCGATGCGTACTTCGGTGCCCTGGGTCGGCGGTACTTCCTGGTACCAGCCATCATCCTCGGCCACCGAACGGCTTGGGGCGAAACGGTTATGCGGATTGGTGGCGGTGCCGCGGCCACGGGGCGGAAGAGGGACGGACATGGGCAATACTCCGAAAGCTGTATGTGCATACAGTATTCGTTGATTGCCATTGCGGCCAGTGCCATTGGGCGGGTTCTATGGATAAGCGAGTCGCCTCAGCGCAACCCATAGTCCAGCACAATCCCCACGAAAATCGCCAACCCGGCCCAATGGTTGTGCAAGAACGCCTTAAAGCAGCGCATCCGATCCTTGCTGCGGGTGTACCAGAACTCCCAGGCGAAACACGCGGCAGCGGCCACCAATCCCAGGTGAAACCAGCCACCGAGCTTGAATGTCGACCCGGCCAGCAACAGGCAAGCCAGGGCCAGGCCTTGCAGCGTGAGGATGATCACCCGGTCGGCATCGCCGAACAGGATCGCCGTGGATTTCACGCCAATTTTCAAATCATCGTCCCGGTCGGTCATGGCGTAATAGGTGTCGTAGCCCACCGTCCACAGCAGGTTGGCGATGTACAGCAACCAGGCGGCCGCCGGCAGATGGCCGGTTTCGGCGGTGAAGGCCATCGGCATGCCCCACGAAAACGCCGCGCCCAGCACCACTTGGGGGTAATAGGTATAGCGCTTCATGAACGGGTAGCTGAAGGCCAAAGCCAACCCGCCCAAGGACAACAGAATCGTCGGCGCATTGGTGCACAGCACCAGCAGGAAGCTCACGCTCATCAACACCGCGAAGAACACCAGCGCTTCCCTGGAGCTGATCTTGCCGCTCACCAATGGACGCTGTTCGGTGCGCTTGACGTGGCCGTCCACCTTGCGGTCGGCCCAGTCGTTGATCACGCAGCCGCCGGCACGGGTCAGTACCACGCCGAGAATAAAAATCACGATGTTGGCCAGGGATGGCGAACCCTCACCGGCGATCCACAGCGCCCACAACGTCGGCCACAGCAGCAGATAAATACCGATGGGCTTGTCCATGCGCGTCAGTTGCACGAAGTCCCAGGCCCGCGGATTGAGGCGGTTCAAGGATTTGAGCAGTTGCACGTACATCAGCAATTCTCCGAATAGGCGCGGGCGACTGTCCACATGCTTGGCAGAAACACCTCCGCCACCAGTACGCTCAACGTGCCGCGATCAAAACGTGAACGACGGCCCCACAACGCGGTGGCGCGAACCTCTGCCGGCAACCATTCGCTCGGGTAGTGGCAGACCTCGATCGCCCGACGCTGGAACGCCTGGTCACAAAACAGCAGCTCGCCCAACGAGCGGCTGCCCAGTTCGTCCATCTGCAAGCCGTCGCCCTGCAACGCGCTGCGCGCCGCCACGCTGCGGGCAAACACCCAAGGCTGGCCGTGGCCGCGCAGGTACACCTCGCGCACCCAGCCCTCGCTGCCCTCGGCCAGGTCCAGCGCGGCACACTCATCGGCGCGCAACGGCTGCCAGCCTTCGAACAGCGGCGTCACGCTGAAGTGATCGTCCGACAGGCCGGTCAGGCGCCGGGTCAGGGAGCCTTCGTCAAACAGCCAGTCCATGACGCACGCATCCGGGCGGGGCGACAGCAGGTGTTGGGGCAGCCATTGGAGTGTAGGAAATATCGAATTTGTAGGCGGCACAGGGGTCTTGAATGGCAGCAAATGAGGCCGCGAGCTTACCATGCCGGTCGGCGATTTTGGCCGAGCCAACCCGCCGTCGCGCCGATGCCGCTTGCATCTGTCGCGACCGATCAGTACAAAACGGCCCTGAGCCGGAAAATACCGGCCAAGCCTGACATCTTGAGGAAGTATTGGAATGAAGAAGTGGCAATGTATTGTCTGTGGCCTGATCTACAACGAAGCTGACGGTTGGCCTGACGATGGCATCGCACCCGGCACTCGCTGGGAAGACGTACCGCAAGACTGGCTGTGCCCGGACTGCGGCGTCGGCAAAATGGATTTCGAAATGATCGAAATCAACTGATCGTTTCACCAAACGGAGAGCAACATGAGCGCACCTGTCGTTATCGTCGGCACTGGCCTGGCCGGTTACAACCTGGCCCGGGAATTTCGCAAGCTCGACAGCGAAACCCCGTTGCTGCTGATAACCGCGGACGACGGCCGCTCCTACTCCAAGCCGATGCTCTCCACGGGCTTCGGCAAGAACAAAGACGCCGATGGCCTGAGCATGGCCGAGCCAGGCGCGATGGCCGAGCAACTGAATGCCGAGGTACGCACCCACACGCGCATCAGCGGCATCGACCCGGGCCACAAGCGCCTGTGGATCGGCGAAGAAGCGGTGAGCTATCGCGACTTGGTGCTGGCCTGGGGCGCTGAAACCGTGCGCGTGCCGGTGCAAGGCGACGCGGCGGACCTGATTTTTCCCATCAACGACCTGGAAGACTACGCCCGCTTTCGCGCCGCCGCCGCTGGCAAGCGCCGGGTGCTGCTGCTAGGCGCCGGCCTGATCGGCTGCGAATTTGCCAACGACCTGATCCTGGGTGGCTATGAAGTAGAACTGGTCGCCCCATGCGAGCAAGTCATGCCGACGCTGCTGCACCCGGCGGCCGCCGCAGCGGTACAGGCCGGGTTGGAAAGCCTTGGCGCGCGGTTCCACCTCGGCCCGGTGCTCAATCGCCTGCAACGGGTGGCCGACGGTTTGGAAGCGCACCTATCGGACGGCCAAGTGATCGCCTGCGACCTGGTGATCTCGGCCATCGGTCTGCGCCCGCGCATCGACCTGGCGGCCGCCGCCGGCCTGGTGGTCAATCGCGGCGTCGTGGTGGATCGTCATCTGATGACTTCCCACGCCAATATCTACGCCTTGGGCGACTGCGCCGAAGTCGATGGCTTGAACCTGCTCTACGTGATGCCGCTGATGAGTTGCGCGCGCGCCCTGGCCCAAACCCTGGCCGGCAACCCCACCGCCGTAGGCTACGGCGCCATGCCGATCACGGTGAAAACCCCGGTGTGCCCATTGGTGGTTTCGCCGCCACCACGGGGTAGCGAAGGCGTGTGGAGCGTCGAAGGGCAAGGCGCCGACATCAAGGCCCTGTGCCGCGACGCCCAAGGCAATCTGCTGGGCTACGCCCTGACCGGCGCGGCGGTGATGGAAAAACTGGCGTTGAACAAGCAGCTTCCAGCCCTGCTGGCGTAAATACTGGCCGTTCTGTCATAAATAACCTGCTTTTGAGGGCACAAACCCCCGCCGGCCACTGGCGCCGGTTGCGGCCCCGTGCCATCCTCACTCCCGTCTGCCGCAGAGTAGAGCCTGCGGCGCCTTAGGGGGTGTTCCGAAGAGAACAGCCCGGACATAACAACAAAAAAACCGTCAAAGGGGCTTCATTCATGCGTAAACCAGAACTCGCTGCCGCCATCGCGGAAAAAGCAGACCTCACCAAAGAACAAGCCAACCGCGTCCTCAACGCCGTCCTCGAAGAAATCACCGGCGCCCTGCACCGCAAGGACAGCGTCACCCTGGTCGGCTTCGGCACCTTCCTGCAACGCCACCGCGGCGCCCGCACCGGCAAGAACCCACAAACCGGCGAGCCAGTGAAGATCAAGGCCAGCAACACCGTTGCGTTCAAGCCGGGCAAGTCCTTGAAGGACAGCGTTAACCCGTAATCGCGGCGAGTACCTCTGACGAGGGAAGGAAGCGGCAACAAAAAAGGCATACCGATGGTGATCGGTATGCCTTTTTTGTGCCTGAGTAAACCGTGGCGCAGCGGTTAGCGCGGATCGACGTTGTTCAACACTCGGTTCGCCAGTAACGAACTCAGCTCGATCAGTTGCTGAATGCCTAGGAGAAAAGTGGCGGTACGCGCCATCCAGGTCGACGGCCAGCGTGCTGACCATCGCGTCAGCGGAGGCCAGGGTTTCGCTGAGGTTGGCCAGCAGGCATTCGTTGCCCATGTCTTTTACGACGGTGAACAGCTGGCCAGGTTGAGGGGGGTTCTTCGGGCTTTCCCGGTTTGGGCGCCAGGTAATAATCCAGCGTGTGCTTGGCGGCTTCGTCGTGTTTCTTGGCGTTGGGGCCGTCGAGGTACGGAGAGTTGGGATCTGCTTCTGGAGGATTCGGAGTTATTTTGAACATCGTTACGCTACCTCTGATTTAGTAGGCCGCAACCGTCTCGCTACTAAACGAAAGGAGGCAGCTGTGCGCAAGTTAGTAGACCGGTAGAGGCAACGGAACCCGGCGCGCCCGAAGGCGCCATGCGCACAACCACCATCGAGTGCAGGCAATGCCTGACTGATGAGACTCATGCAGCCGGCTTCCGAAAACGTCCCTTGGCGGTGACCAGCAAAGTACTCAGCGCCGCCAGCCGAGCGCGCCAACCTATGACGGCGCTTGTGAGCAGCGTTTCCGCGAGCAGCAATGCGACTGCTCCACCTAAGCTTTGGCCGCAGATCAATAAAGTTCTAATTGCATGAAAACTGTCTGATCTCCTTTGAACGCATAGGCTTCATAAACTACGAACTCCCGCATTTTTGCAGTCTGAAGAGCCGGATATAGCTTGCTGATAAACTTCCACCGCCTCCCGCTAATTCTCTAGCGGCACCGCCCGAATCCAACAGTTGTTTGAACAAAAGACTACGGATCATTCTGATTTTTTCAAAAGACAATTTATTTGAGAAGCGTCCTACTTTTTTATTTTTTTAAATTTGGCAATCTCCATATCAGTCAGCTGTCGCTGGCGTTAACCGAACTAGCACAAGGAAAGCATGAAATGTTCAAAAACTTGATTAAACTACCTGCGTCGCCAAATATTCAAGGAGCACCAGGTTTCGCAGACTTGGAGATGCCGCACTGGTCGAGGTACGCAATAAATAGCTAATACACTATAGCAGCGTGGATGCAGTCGCTGGCGAAGGGCTGCTTCCTTTTCTCAAGGATTAGAGTGCTATGGATTTTATTTTACAAGCTTCAAATCAAGGCTCTCTTGAATTTGTATTCTCGCCCTCTGGAAATAATGGCGAATACCTATTAAGTAGCGATGATCAACATAGATCAAGCAGTACATTGGAATTTAAGGGTGTTGGCCTGCTAACTTTTTGTGCGAGCAAACTTTCAGTCAGTATATTTTCCGAGCATCAAGTGTTTGTTTATAAGGAAAAGTGCGGAAATTTACTGATCTCCTCCAGTTTGGAGCTGCTTCTTTCCTGTAAAAAAAGCAGAACAACCCCAAATATTAATTATTTCATTGAGTATATCGCGTGCGGTGCAACGCCAAGAGTGCACACTCCGTTCTTGGATGTTTTTTACTTGCCTCCAGGTAGCGTATTAAGCTCTTCAGATATGCATGTTGATTTGGGGGAGGAGCTTGACCCTAGAGAAATAGAAATTTTAGAGACTTTGGAGGATGGGTTAAGAAAGAGACTGGCTGGTGTTCGAACAGTTATGTTGGAATACTCTGGCGGACTCGAGTCTAGCATCCTGCTGCATTCTCTCTTAGAAGTAATGCCTGATGGCGATTTACAGCTGATTCACCTGACTGACTTTGCTAGCGGTCAGGTAGATGACTTGCAGCGCGTAAAGAGTCTAGCGGCTAAACATCGTTGCGATCTGACGATTCTAGACGTAGAAGATCTCAAACCCTTTCAGGTCACCACCTGTTCAAATATTAAGCCAAATTTCCCTCATCCGGGACTTGTGAATATCGGATACTTAGACTACTCGTCTCACCTGCTTTCGTCGCAGAGCACGGCCATATTTAACGGCGCAGGCGGAGATTCAATTTTTTGTGCCGCCCCTCAAAAAGGATTGCCAGTTGAGCTATTGAAGAAAGGAGACGTTATTGGAGCGTTTAAAAGTTCACTATGTATTTCTAATTATTTGCGTTCGCCTTTTATACACGCCATCAAAGAGAGCTTTGAGGGATATAGAGGTATGCAAATGAAATTAGACGATCCTGGACGTTTTTTTGCAAACAGTAACGGTATAAATAAAGTTGTCGCAAGTGGCCACTGTGCTCGTGAGTTTAAGGTTGATATTCCAGCCCATCCCCACTGTAGGGAAGTCAGTACGCTTGAGCGACACCTGAATTCAGCAGTAAATAGATATGAAATGCAATCGTCCCCGATGGCTGCTTTTGCAGGTCGCTATATTTGTCCGTTTTTGGCTCCAGACATTTTAAGTACAGGCCTAGCTACTCCTTCGGATCAACTTTTAAAATATGGGATAGACAGGTACAGCATCCGCAAGCGCGCCGCGGATAAGTATCAATCAGACGAATTTTGGTATAGGCGGAAGGGTGGCGTAGCAGGACTTACGCAGCGCTGTTTTTTGCATTACAAATCAGAGATTAAAAGTTTCATAACGGAAGGCTACTTGGTTCGAGCAGATATAGTGAACGTAGATGGTATGTGTCGGCTGATAGATGAGGTTGCGGCTGGAGTTGTAAAGTGTCCAGGGTCACTAATTAATTTATTCACTGCAAACATTTATATCAATCACTGGAAGGGTTATGTTGATGAATTTTGAACAGCAAAAGGAGGGATTTGTACAGTGGGGTAAGGGAGTAACGGCAGCCATCTATAACGGAAAAATCACAGCTCTTAACGAGGCGTCTAATGAGTTCATATTCTTTGATGACATACAAAGCAGCCTGCTGTTTTCGATCCTCGGTGCGCCCTCTTCGAAACTCTCAGAGGACGAGGTTGGCTCCCTTAATGACTTGGTTTCCCAAGGTTTGATTCGCTTAGGAGAAAAACTGCCAAAGCAATTTTTTCAAGATGAGAAAATTTCTAAGGGAGCTTTTGAATGCGACTGGGCGTTAGGTAAAAGCAGAGTCGATTTATCAAATTTCAGGCCGAAGTATTTCATAAGGGCCATGATATTTCTATCATCCGCAAAAAAGAACTCAGACAAAGGAAAGCTTCATATAATACTTCAGGACCTGCGGCGGTTTCCTCCCGATAGTATGGCGGCAGACGAAGCCGAATTGCATAAAATTGCGAGCAATGTAAACCTAGCCGTATTTTGCCTATGGCGTAAGGTCAAGTGCTTGGAGTTTGCTTACGCAGTTGCCCGTATCGCATTTAGCCATAATGTGAAATGTAAATTTATAGTCGGTGTTCAAACGCATCCTTTCATTTCTCATGCTTGGGTCGAAGGTGAAAGCGGCGTTGTCTATGATAGAAAGGAATTACCCATGGAGTTGGCTAAGATAGTGTCTATTGGTGGAAGCGGAAATGCTTGATAAGGATTTTTTAAGCGCCGTTAAAGCTTGCTGGAATATCTTAATTAACTCTAGTTTGAGCGTTAAGTTGTCATTTTTAGCGGCCTGCCTGTTGGATTTAATAACAGTATTCATGTCGGTGGCCGCGCCTGCTGTACTTAAGATATTAATTGATTCACTGAGCGCCAAGGAAGCCGTTGCGGAGGTCGCCTGGTTAGGCGCTGTTTATGGTGCCACATGGTTGGGCGCAGAACTACTACTTCGTCTGAGAGGAGTTCTTGCGGCCATCGTAGTGGAGAAAATTAAATTTGAAGCCACTAAACGATTCTGTGTTAACTCAATTTTTAAATTAGAGGTGGAACTAAAGGAGAGTCCAAGTGGAGTCTTTGCTACAAGGTTAAGTCAAACCAACAATGCGCTTCCCATGTTCATAGATGGTGTGGTTTGGCAGATCGTCCCGTTATTGGTAAGGCTTATCCTGTCGGTGTCAGTGCTTGTTCATTTTTCATCTTTAATTTACGCTTCGCTGTTAGCGGCTACAGTTTTGATCTTTGTTGTAATTTCTTTATTTAGCTACAAAGGTATTGGCGAAAGACAAAAGTTTTCGAATTTGTCAGCGCAGTCAACTTATTGGCGAATATTAGATGCCTTAAAAAACCGCACTATAATTATTGCCCACGCAGACGAGAGGGCGGAGTTCAAGCACATCGAGAAGGCTCTACTAGCATCTACAAAATCGGCGATCGGAGTCGTCAATTTTTCACAAGCCATAAGCTCCCTGCAAATTATGGTGTTAGGCGCTGGACTCACAGCAATTACAGTGTTTGCCGCGAGGGATCTAGCGGGGGGGGTTATTACGGCTGGAGATTTCGTGCAAATCAACGCATATGTGCTTCAGTTCGTGTTGCCGGTTAGCTATGTAGGCATGGTTTTGAGCGCCATCAAAAGGACTTCGGTCACCATAGCCGAAAATGCGGAACACCTGGTGCAGCCGTGCGTGTTGATCGACGACCCGAAAGAAGTTCAGCCACTGCCACCGCCAGTGATTACGTTGAATAAAGTTTGTATACATTCACTTGACGGGAAAATTCTCCTAAAAGACATAAGCGTCGTGATAGAAAGTGGGAGCAGTTTGGCGGTAGTGGGTAACTCAGGCGCTGGAAAGTCAACGTTGGCTAAAGCTTTGCTTGGTTTGGTTGAAGTGAGTGCTGGCGTGATTAAATATGATTCGCAGGAACTTTCGGGTGAGGCAATAAGGGCTTTGAGGAAACATGTAGGCTACGTGCCGCAAGACACATTTTTGTTTGATAGATCTGTCAAGGATAATGTGTTTGGGGATTTATTATTTGATCAGGCGGAGATTCCTCGCATATTGAGGGTAAGTGGAATTGATGATGATAAGGGGTTGCTCGAATGCAACGCTTGCCATGGCTTGTCCGGAGGTGAGAAGCAAAGAGTTTCATTCGCTCGCGCGATAGCTAGATACCCAAACGTCATAGTTTTAGATGAGCCTACTTCTTCACTTGACAAAGCAACTAAGAAAATTCTTTCCTCAGCTATCTATGCTGCTCTTAATGGTGTCACACGAATAATAATAACTCACGACTTAGTGGAGGCTAGCAAGGCGGATAAAATTATCGTTATGGATAACGGCACAATAGTTGAGCTTGGTACTCATCTCTCGCTATTAGATACCGGGGGGTGGTACGCAAAACACTACACATTATCCAAGGCGGTACAGACGCCACGTACAGAGCCGCCAACGGATACGATCGCTACAAACAACGTCTAGTTGAGCATAACACTGCGATTAGTGTCATCCGGATATTCGCCGCGTTGCGAGAGCTCGCCAAATAGAAAGCGGTGGGGCGAGCCTTCCGAATCGAAGGCCAGGTTACTCACCATCGCATGATCCGACGCGAGGGTTTCGTAGAAGTTGGCCAGCAGGCATCCGTTATCCATCTCTTTCACGATCGGGAGTAGCAGGCCGGGTTGATGGGGCGCTTCTGGATTGCTGGCTGCTTGCGGCATTAGCGGAAGCTCGACAAGGCGCGTTGAGTCCATAGCCGCCTGTTAAACCTAGTGCGGCATTCTTATTTCTCTGCGCACCTCTTCAGACAATAATCTTAAATTGTCATTGCTAGAAATTCTAGTGGAGTTTTAATTCGAAGAACTTGCGCCGTGCATGGGCCATGCAACCGATCTCGGTCACTCCGAGTTCGAAACTGGCCTTGTAGCCACCAAAATCATCACACACCAGCTTGCCCTTCCAGTCTTGCAAGAAGTTGCGAGCGTGCTCACCGGCGCGACTGGGGCTGAAGTCGTAAACCACCGCTGCCAAATTCGAGAACTGGCTGGTGGCGTAGGCCCAACATAAGAGCGGTGAGTTTTCTTTGAGCCCGGCACGAGCATCTGCACGGGTGTTTCATCGGCATGAATAACCTGCTGCCCAAACACTACGTCGCGCAGTGCATTGACAAGAGGTTGCAACTGCACCCCGGTCACACCAACCCATTGAGCCAAAGTTGAACGTGGAATCGCCAAACCGCACGGCCGAAGATCGATTCCTGACGGTAAAGCGGCAGATGGTCAGCAAACTTGGCGATCATGACGTGGGCAAGTAACCCGGCAGTCGGGAATCCCTTGTCGATGACCTGCGCCGGAACCGGCGCTTGGATCAGCGTTTCGCAGTCATCGCAGACCCACTTGCCACGGATATGGCGCTCAACGGTAAACACGCCGGGCGTGTAGTCCAGCTTTTCGCTGACGTCCTTACCGATACGCTTGAGTACGCAGCCACATGGGAGTTGTGCGATCTCGTGTGTGAGCTTCTCGATAACCGTTCGCCAAAGCGCGAAAATGTTCAGGGGTGTTCGGTATCCAACTCCATTTCAGAGTCTTGGTGAATGCCTGGCCAATTGAATTGCCTTGGTTCAAACGCCGAGCCGCCAGCCCGACCCCGAAGCCGTCATGCACCAGAACTTTCGTGCGCGTGGCGCGGCGGTTGGCAAATAGATACGCACAGTGCGGCTTCGCCGCACCGAACACCGCGATCACCCTGGCCAGCGCGGTGTTGGTGCCCGCTCGCATGTCCATCGGCTCGGTGGCGAGCCAGATGGTCAATGCGGATCACAGAGCAAGCCCTCGGACGAAGCGGGCGCATCCGTCAGGGTCTGAGATTGGCCACTTCACGGTGATCAATTGCTCGCCGAGTGGCAGCTCAATGATAATAGCGTCCGCTTAAGAATACGCGGACACAATCACCCTTGTTGGCGGAGCTTGGAAGGTGTGTTCACCGGCCCCTTACCTTCATCTTCATGAAAAAAATTCCTTGTCTCGGTAGCCGTATGGCCATCCGTTTGATGACCTTAATTCAGTATTTGGCTACCACACGAACAGGCCGTAGGCCACTCGTGCCAGAAGGCAATGCTGGCGCACCTCCAGGTCACACGGGAATCGGCTGGTCTGGATGATGAGATCGATCAGCGTGTCGCCATCAGGTTTGATGGCGACAACAGAAAAGCCCTCCCAAACGGAAGGAACGTATCGCGCATAAGAACGCCGCTTTGTTAGATGTGTTTGCTCGCACGAACATCATCTCGAATCGGCGTTTTTTGTTTTGAGCTCTCAAGCTTCCGTACGAACCTTTGTTAAGCCACTCGGAGGGAGAAACTATTTGAACTAAATTACTGCTCGGCATCTATAGGCAAAATTACTAAAAAATAGTAGCCATCTTCGGTCGAGCAAGAAAATGTGTTGGTATCATTTTTTTTCATTCTCGGTTCGCATTTAGCGAAACGTCCTACATTTTTTTCGTTTAGAACTTGGCATGCTTCACGCCGATCGGAAAGCCATGTCGGTGCAGCTTTCGCAGAGAATCATCATGGAGTTAAGTTTTCTATAGCTGCGCATCGAATTTACCCTTCGTTCCGGAACAATTAGATCTATACGACCAAAGCTTATCAAAGGCTACACATGTCTTATTCTGAAGAACTGTCCGAGTATTATTTAAAACTAGCCCAAACGCCTATTTCCAACGGGAATTTCGCGGGCGCGGATATGCGTTTTTCAGACGAATACGAAGTTTTGGAAGTGGAGCTTGGCAAAGCCCAGTCGGTGCATGAAAACGGTCGAGTCGACTGGTTGAATATATTGGAGCGAGGGGAAGCTTTGTTGCGCACCCAGTCGAAGGATCTACGAGTGGCGGCGTGGATGACTTGGGCGTTGTATCAGCGAGACTCGTTCCAAGGGCTGCTCGCCGGGGTGGGTCTCTTGCGATACCTCTGCAAGAATCATTGGGCTGAGCTGTACCCTTTGAAGGTTCGGACACGTGCGGCCAGTCTCAGTTGGCTCCTTCCGCGCCTGGAGGAGGCATTGGGTGATGATGTCGCGATTAAAACACAACTGACCTTATTCCAGATTCTGGCTGAACAACTCGAAGATCTTGACGTGGTGTTCACCGATCACTTGGGCGATGACGCACCTCTATTACTCCCGCTGTGTCGGCGCCTCAGGAGTCTGGTGCAGCGTTCCATCGATAATAAGCCGCCGCCGAGCGCCGTTGAAGCGATAGTAGCGCAGGTGAAGCAAACTGCTACTCAACTATTCACTGCCGATGTTTCAATCGAAAATGAAAAGGACGCCCATCGGGCTCTGCGCGCCCAGCAGGAAAGCGCTCGTTCGTTATGCACATGGTGGCTCAAGCAAAAGGCGACCGATGCTCGGGCTTTGCGGCTGAACCGTACCGTGCTCTGGCTGAGTATCGATGCCGTTCCAGAGCATGATGTAGAGCTAAAAACCCTTTTGCGTGGGCTTCCTGCGGATAAGCTCAGGGCGTACCGGGAAAGTTTCCAGCAAAGTAACTACGCAAATCTCCTGGTTGAAATAGAGGCCAGCTTGGCTAAGGCACCTTTCTGGTTTGATGGCCAGAGGCTCGCCTGGGAGTGTTTACAAGGGCTGGGTGCGGAGCCTGCCATGCGCGAGCAGGAAATCCATTTCGCATTGTTCCTGCAACGTTTGCCCGGAGTCATCGAGTTGCGTTGGCACGATGGCGAACCGTTCGCGGATCCGTCCACTCGAGCATGGATAGCCGCCCATGTCATGCCTCGTCTGGATCTTCCAGACGCTGGGCCCCGAACCGATGTGATCGACAACCAAATGCCTTGGGAACGAGCTTTGGAAGAAGCTCAGGTGATGCTACGCAACGAAAGTCTCAAGTCTGCGGTGCAGTTTCTCAGCCAGGCAATGCAAAACACATACGGCGGACGTACGCGCTTCCTTTGGCGGTTCGCGATGGCTCGTTTGTGCTTCTCGGCCAAGAAATACGAGCTCGCCAAAGCCCAGCTCGAGGTGCTCGATCAGACGTTGCTGGGCGCAGATTTGAACGAATGGGAGCCCGATCTCGCGTTGCAGGTGCTGCACCTGTTGTATCGCTGCTGCGAGCTATTGCCTCAGAACCATCTCGTGCGCGAATGCAGGGATGAAACTTACCGCCGCTTATGTCACCTCGACCTGGAACGGGTAATCGAATAGGCCTACGGGCCCCATAGTAAGGAAAGAAATCATGGCCAAAGAAGGCTCTGTCGCTCCCAAGGAGCGCATCAACGTCACGTTCAAGCCCGCAACCGGGGGCGCTCAGGAAGAAATTGAGTTGCCGCTAAAACTGCTCGCAGTTGGCGATTACACCCACCGTCAGGATGGGCGCAAGGTTGAGGATCGTAAACCGATCAGCATCGACAAGATGACCTTCGACGAAGTGCTGGCCAAGCAGGAGTTGAATCTGGTCCTGAGTGTACCGAATCGCCTCCAACCAGAAGGTGACATAGACGAGCTCGCGGTTCAATTGCGCTTGAACTCGATGAAGGATTTCAACCCCGCTAGCCTCGTCGAGCAGGTACCTGAGCTCAAGAAATTGATGGAACTGCGTGATGCGTTGGTAGCGCTCAAAGGTCCGTTGGGTAATGCCCCCGCCTTTCGCAAAGCTATCGAAGGCGTGCTTGCAGACGACAAATCACGCAGTCGCATATTGGACGAACTAGGCCTGCCGACTTCAGCGCAGGCTGTTTGATTCACTGAGCCAAGGAAGACACACATGCACACCTCAATAGCGCAGCAAGATGTCCGCGACGATAGCGAGTGCAGCATCCTCGAAAGCATCATCGCCGAAACCCGACTGACACCGCGGGACGATGCTTACGACATTGCCAGGCGGGGCCTGGCCGCATTTATCGCGGAGCTTCTCAAGCCTCAGCACAACCGCGAGCCGGTCAAGAAGGCGATGGTAGATCGCATGATCGCCGACATCGACGCGAAGCTCAGCCGGCAGGTTGACGAGATCCTCCATCATCCCGCCTTCCAGGCATTGGAGTCAGCATGGCGTGGTTTGCAACTGTTAGTGGATCGCACCGACTTTCGCGAGAACATTAAAGTTGAAATGCTCAACATATCCAAAAGCGATTTGCTGGATGATTTTGAGGACTCTCCGGAAGTCATGCAGTCGGGCCTGTACAAACATGTGTACACCGCCGAGTACGGTCAATTCGGTGGGCAGCCGGTTGGCGCGATTATCGCGAATTACTTCCTGTCTCCAAGCTCACCCGATGTAAAGCTGATGCGGCATATATCCTGCGTAGCAAGCATGGCGCATGCGCCTTTTATCGCTGCGGCCGGTCCGGAATTCTTTGGATTGGAGAGTTTTACTGGATTGCCTGATCTCAAAGACTTGAAGGATCATTTTGAAGGCCCGCAATTCACCAAATGGCAGAGCTTCCGTGAATCGGAAGATGCGCGCTACGTGGGGCTGACCGTACCGCGATTTCTCCTGCGTAGTCCCTACGATCCTCAGGAAAACCCGGTAAAGTCTTTCGTCTACAAGGAAGTCGTCGCCAACAGTCACGAGCATTATCTATGGGGGAATGCGGCGTACGCGTTTGGTACTCGTCTTAGCGAAAGCTTTGCCAAATTCCGCTGGTGTCCAAATATTGTCGGTCCCCAAAGCGGAGGGGCAGTGGAAGATCTTCCACTGCATCACTTTGAAAGCATGGGCGAAATCGAAACCAAGATTCCTACCGAAGTTCTTGTCTCGGATAGACGCGAATACGAGCTGGCCGAAGAAGGTTTTATCTCGCTGACGATGCGCAAAGGTAGCGATAACGCCGCATTTTTCTCTGCCAGTTCGGTACAGAAACCAAAGTTTTTCGGGATCAGTGCTGAAGGGAAGATGAATGAGCTGAACTACAAGTTAGGTACGCAGCTGCCATACATGATGATCGTCAACCGCCTGGCTCATTATTTGAAGGTTTTGCAGCGAGAGCAGCTCGGGTCATGGAAAGAACGTACTGATCTGGAACTGGAGCTGAACAAGTGGATCCGCCAGTACATTGCCGACCAAGAAAATCCGAGTGCTGAAGTCCGTGGTCGCCGGCCGTTGCGGGCTGCCCAGGTCATCGTCACCGATGTCGAAGGTGAGCCCGGCTGGTATCGCGTGAGCCTGCACGTACGCCCACATTTCAAGTACATGGGCGCCGACTTTACCCTGTCGTTGGTTGGCAAGCTGGACAAAGCGTGAGCGGAGCCTAGCTCATGACTGGATACGGCAGCTTTTTCGAGCGTCTGAACGGCGACGTCGAAACACGCGCATTCATGAGCCGCGATGACTGCATCGTGGCTTCAGTGGCTGCTCATCTGGCGAAGATGCTTGGCACTCGTGCCGGTAGCGTGCCGATAGCGCCTGACTACGGATTACCCGACCTCAACGACATGCGCCTTAGTTTGCACGATGTGCATAGTCAGGCCTGCCATGCGATTCAGGCATTCATCAGGACTTACGAGCCGCGCCTGAGCAATGTGTGTGTGACTGCCAGGTCTGGCGATGCCGAGCGACTCAGTCTGTTTTTCAGCATCGATGCCCTGTTGAACGTGGAAGGGTTGAGGCGGCAAGTGAGTTTTTCCGCCTGTTTGAGTGGCAGCGGACAAGTCAAGGTCAGTCAAGGATAGACAGCATGTCATTCAATCATTACTACCAGAGTGAACTCACTGCGCTTCGGCAGTTGGGCCGGCGTTTTGCCGAGCGAAATCCCGCTCTGGCACCGTTCCTGGGGCAGGCGGGACGTGATCCTGATGTCGAGCGGTTGCTCGAAGGGGTCGCTTTCCTTACCGGGCGCTTGCGCCAGAAGCTCGATGATGAGCTACCGGAGTTGAGCCATTCCCTGATGCAGTTGCTGTGGCCGAATTACATGCGGCCCCTACCAGCTTTCAGCATGTTGCAGTTCGATCCGCTGCAGCGAACAGGCCCCGCAGTACATGTGGAGCGTGATACTCCGGTCGAAAGCGTCCCTGTCCAGGAAGTGCGTTGTCGTTTCCGTACGTGTTACCCAACCGAGGTGCTCTCGCTAGACCTGACTGGGCTCAGCTACTCGATTAAAGGCGAGGGTTCATTGTTAAACCTGCGTCTGCAAATGCAATGCAACGGCCACTTGGGCGAATTGAAATTGAGTCATTTGCGTCTTCACCTGGCCGGCGAGCGTTATGTCAGCCAGATGCTCTATTTCAATCTGTTGCGCAATCTAAAAAGCATCGAGTTGGTTCCACTGGATGGGGAAGGGCATGTCGTAAACGACATGAACGGAGTCCCGCTGACATTCAGCATCTGCGCCGATAAAGTCCAGCCGGTGGGGTTTGCGGAAGAGCATGCGTTGGTACCCTATCCATTAAATACTTTTCGCGGCTACCGGTATCTGCAGGAATACTATGCCTTCCAGGACAAGTTTCTATTCGTCGATGTCAATGGTCTAGACGTACTCAACGCTTTGCCGCAGGACGCGCTGAAGCAGATGCGAGGATTGGACCTGCGTTTCGATATCGGTAGGAGTGGCGCCCAGCGGTTACGTCCGACTAAGGACAATGTGAAGCTCTACTGCACGCCTATCGTCAATCTTTTCAAACATGACGCTCAGCCGATTCGTCTGGATGGAAAACAGGACGAGTATCTCCTTTTGCCCGCTCAATACAACCCGGAACACTGCGGGGTATTTTCAGTCGAGAGCGTCGTTGGTTGGAGTCCCGGTGGCCTGGGTTACGACACTTATTTGCCGTTCGAGTCTTTCGAGCACGACTCAAATTCTGATGCTTCTGGCAAGCGCGCATATTACAGCGTCCGGCAGCGCCCGTCCGTTCTTCACGGTGGCCTGGACACTTGCCTGGGCTTTGGTGGCCGGCACAACCCAGCTGACGAAACCCTTTCCATAGAATTGATGTGTACCAACCGGAACCTGCCGTGCCAGCTGAAGCCGGGCGATATCAACCAGCCAGGTGAAAAAAGCCCGGAATCGCTAAGTTTCCGCAATATTGGCCCCGTTACGCCAAGCTTTGCGCCCCCCTTGGATAATGACTTCCTCTGGAAGCTCATCAGCAACATGTCGCTTAACTACCTATCGCTGGCCGACGTCAACGCGTTAAAGGTAATACTCGAAACTTATGATTTTCCGCGCTACTTCGACGAGCAAACACAGAAGGTCAGCAAACGTTTACTAGATAGCCTGAAGTCGATCAGGCATTGCCATACGGATCGACTCCATCATGGTTTACCGGTTCGTGGGTTATGTACAGAGCTGACAGTCGACCCGCAAGGATATATCGGTGAAGGCGACTTGTTTCTCTTTGCTTCGGTTCTCAATGAGTTTTTTGCGCTTTATGCGAGCCTAAATTCGTATCACGAGTTGCGGGTGAACAGCACACAGGGAGAGGTGTATCAATGGTTACCCCGCATGGGTCAGCAGCCGCTTCTATAAGCGCGCTGACGCGAGGAATACGCGAATATTCGTTATTTCAGGCGGTGCTGCTGATTATTGATCGGCTGCGCGAAAGCCATCCTTATCTGAACGACGAGGAACTGTACGATCAATTGGAATTCCAGGCCAACCCAAGCCTTGGGTTTCCAGCCAGCGATGTCGAGCGTGTGGTTTTTTTCGAAGAACACGGACAGGCACGGGCTCGTCTGAGCATCAATCTGATTAGCCTGGTGGGCTCCGGATCGCCTTTACCGGCCTTTTACAGCGAGCAGGCGTTAAGTGTCGAAGATATCAATCCGACGCGCCAGTTCCTCGATCTTTTCCACGATCGCCTGCAACGGTTGATGTTGCCGATCTGGCGCAAGTACCGCTATTGCGCAAGTTTTCAGAGCGGTGCTCGGGACGCGTTTTCCGAGCAGCTATTCGCACTGATTGGCTTGAGGGGCGAAAAAATTCGCAAAGCCACTCAATTGAACTGGAAGCGGCTGCTGCCGTACCTCGGTTTGTTGAGCCTGCGTGCTCACTCGGCGGCTTTGATCGAAGCTGTGCTGCGCTATTACTTCAAACACCCCGAGCTGAACCTTGAGCAGTGTGTGGAGCGTCGAGTAGACATTATTGCCGAGCAACGCAATCGGCTGGGAATGGCCAATAGTTTGTTAAGCGAAGAACTGGTGCTCGGCGCTCAAGTTCGGGATCGCAGCGGCAAGTTCAGGATTCACATCGCGGAGCTGGACTGGCAACGTTTTCATGAGTTTCTTCCGATTGGTATGGGTTACCAGCCTCTCTGCGCGCTGGTGCGATTTACCCTGCGCGACCCTCTTGAATATGACATCCGCCTGGTCTTGCAAAAGGACGAAATAAGGGCGCTCAGCATCGGAGAGCGGAACACCTGCCGCTTGGGATGGACCAGTTGGCTGGGACATGAGCGAGCCGATGGCGTGGTGATTCTTGGCAGCAACATTCATCAGGAGCGACTCACATGATCGACGTAAACCTCCAACAGCTCATCCAGGCGCTCGATGCTGATAGCCGACGCGAATTGGAGCGTTCTGCCGAGCGATGTGTTGAGCGTGGCGCGAGTAAAGTCCTGGTAGAGGATCTGTTGCTTAGCCTGCTAGAGCGAAGCCAAGGCCTACTCGGGCGAGCCTTACAAGACGCTGGGGTGAGCGCAGGCGAGCTGATCGCGATTTTGCAGCCACGAACAGAGGATGGCACGTCGCGTAATCCAGTATTTGCCCCCGAGTTGATCCAATGGCTACAGGATGCGTTGCTATTGGCGAATCTCGAGCTAGGTCAGAGCATCGTGAATGAGGCTGCTTTGATCCTGGCGTTAATACGGAATCCGGCTCGCCACGCAGGCACTCATTTCCAGCCACTACTAGCTCGATTGAACATCGAACGACTGAAAGAATTCGCCTTGTCAGGTCAAGCTCAAACGGGGACTGAACTATCCAAAGCTCCAGATGAGTCGCTCCTTGAGCGTTTCACTCACAACCTGACCCAACAGGCCCGTGACGGCAAGCTGGACCCGGTGCTTTGTCGAGACGGGGAAATTGGACAGCTGATCGATATCCTTTCTCGTCGCCGCAAAAACAATCCTATCGTGGTCGGTGAGGCAGGGGTGGGAAAGACTGCGGTTGTGGAAGGGTTAGCTCTGCGCATCGCAGCAGGTGAAGTGCCACCGGGGCTTGAGCGAGCAGAGATCCTGACGCTGGATATAGGCTTGCTGCAGGCTGGAGCGAGTATCAGGGGGGAGTTTGAACGTCGTCTCAAAGGTGTAATCGACATCGTCAAGGCTTCGCCTGATTCCGTCATTTTATTCATCGACGAAGCCCATACATTGATTGGCGCAGGCGCAAGCTCCGGAGGGACCGACGCGGCTAACCTGCTCAAACCGGCTTTGGCCCGGGGGGAGCTGCGCACGATCGCGGCTACTACATGGACTGAGTACAAAAAATACTTCGAGAAGGATCCGGCTCTTGCTCGTCGGTTCCAGCCTGTGCAGTTGCGCGAGCCGGCGATCGGCGATGCGGTGACCATCTTACGTGGTCTGGCGCGATTGTATGAGGCGACCCATGGGATTTATCTGCGCGATGATGCGGTGGTTGCCGCGGCCCATCTGTCGGCCCGCTACCTGGCGGGGCGCCAACTGCCGGACAAGGCTGTCGATGTGCTTGATACCGCTTGTGCTCGTGTACGCATCAGTCTGGCTGCCGCCCCGCAACGCCTTGAGCGCTTGCGCGGCGAATTGGCTGAGGAGGAGCGGCGATGCCAGGCGTTGCGGCGCGATGCTCAGGCCGGTTTGTCAGTTGATCTTCAAGCGTTGCAATCGCTGCAAACACGATTGGAAGCTCTCAAAGACGAATGCCAGGCATTGGAAGCGCAGTGGTCCGAACAGCGAACTCTGGCCGAACGCCTGTTATCGCTGCGTCGACAAATTTCCGAGGCCGGGGAACAACATACTAGCGAGGTCTTGGAAACCGCGTTACATGTTACTCACAGCGCTTTGTTGGTCGCACAGACGCAGGAACGCCTCGTCAGCTTTGAAGTATGTCCGCGACTGGTGGCTGAAGTAATCAGCGCATGGACTGGCGTACCGCTGACGCAGCTGGCATATGAGCACAATATAAAAATCGCCCGTTTCTCGGCTGACTTGCGAACCCGTATCCGGGGGCAGGAACCAGCCGTGCAAGCACTCGACCGAGCGATGCGTGCCGCCGCTGCTGGCTTGAACAAACCTGACGCGCCAGCAGGCGTGTTTTTGTTGGTCGGGCCTAGTGGTGTGGGCAAGACCGAAACGGCCTTGGCCCTGGCTGAACTCTTATATGGAGGTGATCGTTTTATAACGACCCTCAACATGGCCGAATTCCAGGAAAAACATACCGTATCGCGGTTGATTGGCGCGCCACCGGGCTATGTCGGGTTCGGCGAAGGGGGCATGCTTACCGAAGCAGTCAGACGAATGCCCTATTCAGTTGTATTGCTCGATGAGGTCGAGAAAGCCGATCCGGATGTACTTAATCTGTTCTATCAAATTTTCGACAAAGGCCTGGCCAATGATGGGGAAGGAAGGGAGATAAACTTTCGCAACACGCTCATTTTGATGACTTCGAATCTGGGCAGTGAGCGCATTCGCGATTTGTGTGCAAACGGCAGGCAGCCGAGTGCTGAATGCCTAGAAGAAGCCATTCGTCCATTGCTTAGCAGTCATTTCCAACCCGCTTTACTGGCCCGTATGTGCGTGGTGCCCTATTACCCGATAAGCAAAGAGGTAATGCGCGAGCTGGTGGAGCTGAAACTGATTCGTTTGGGCGAGCGATTGAAGCGTCGCCAGTTGAGCTTCAGTTTTTGCGCGCGACTTGTTGATTATCTGGTCGACCGTTGCGTTTGCAGCGAAAGCGGCGCCCGCTTCATTGACCAACTGCTTGACTTGCACTTGATGCCCAGGCTGGCCGACGGCCTGCTCGCAGCGATGGCGGACGGTGAAAAGCCGCAGAAGGTGCGAGCCATTCTTAATGGTCAGGCCACCATAGCTTGCGAGTTCACTTAATGGGCGCGTTTGTCACGCAGGAGTCCCAACCGCTGGCTTATGCCGAGGCCCTTTTGGCACTTTTTTACAGCCTTTCGCGATCAACGGACGAGGTGTCTCTGCTCGAGGCGTTCGTCAAGGGCGCGGCGCGGTTAAGTGGTTGTGAACTGGCTCAGTTGTATTTGCTCGATTCCAAACAATCCCGGTTGGAAATTCACAGCGAGTGCCTTGGCGAGCGATTGCAGTTTCGGGACCGGAGCGGCCTACCTTGCGATTACTACCACGAACAGTTGCTGCAATTCGCCCTGAGCCAAAATCGTGTGGTTTGCCTCGATGCACTGTCCGGCAGCTTGCACAGTACAAATTTTCTGCCGGTCCATGTCATGCCGTGGCAGTCGTTGTTATGCGTGCCACTTGTCACTACGCACAAAGCAGTCAATGGGTTGTTGCTATGCGCCAGCGCCAGACATATCGACTTGGCTGGATTCGCGGAATCTCTGGGGCACTTGGGAGCGTTCGCCCTTAGTCAGATTAGCTTATTGCGGCGCCAGCGCCTTCCTGTACCCGCCGACTTACCAGCTGTTACCAACGTATCGAACGCTGACCGCTTCGGCCTGATTGGCAGGAGTGCGGCAATGCGTCAGACCTGCTTGTTGATCGGCAAAGTCATAAATAGCCCTTATACCGTCTTGCTGTGTGGCGAGACTGGTACCGGCAAGGAGGTGGTAGCCCGCGCCATTCATGATCATGGGCCGCGCAGAGCCGAGGCGTTTATTGTCCAGAATTGCGCGGCGCTTCCGGAACATCTTTTGGAAAGCGAACTGTTCGGTTACCGAAAAGGCGCATTCACTGGCGCTGATCGTGACCGTACTGGCCTGTTCGATGCGGCTGACAAAGGGACATTGCTGCTCGACGAAATCGGTGACATGCCTTTATCCCTTCAGGCCAAGTTACTGCGAGTTTTGCAGGAAGGTGAAGTTCGTCCGCTGGGGTCAAACCACACCCACAAAATTGATGTGCGCATCGTCGCCGCCACCCATCGGGACCTTAAGGTTCTGATGAAGGAGGGCAAGTTCAGGGAAGACTTGTATTACCGAATCGCGCAATTCCCTATCCAATTGCCGGCGTTGCGCCATCGCGGCCCTGACATCATTGAATTGGCACGGCACTTTACCGAAAAGGCTTGCGCGCTCCTGAAGCGAGATAGCGTGTACTGGTCAGATGCCGCACTGGCTCATCTGGCTGCCTATGATTTTCCAGGAAACATCCGCGAACTCAAGGGCATCGTGGAAAGAGCAGTGCTGTTGTGCGAAGGCAGAGAGCTGCTGGTCGAGCATTTTGCGCTGCACATCAAAAATCCATCCGATCAAGGCCGCGTAAGTCTTCGCGAACGGCTGGAACAGATCGAGCGTAACTTGGTGATTGATTGCCTACGCAAGAATGCCGGCAACCAAACCATTGCTGCGCAAGAACTCGGTCTGCCGCGACGTACGCTCTTGTATCGAATGAGCCGCCTGAAAATACGCCGCAAGGATGCCGAAAATTAATCTTCGCGGCTTTCCATCCGTATCGATTCCATTCATTTATTTCGGAAAACTTCGAATGCTTGTCCGTGCTCGGCCGATCGTACTGCTGACTTTTATCGTGTTGCTTGGCCTCGGTGGTTGTAGTGGCAACTTCAAATTCACTGACCGCGATTATCGCCCCCTGGGTGATCCGCAAGCGGTCAATCGCGGCAAGTGACAGTAAGGAGCACCATTCATGGAAGTTGTTTTTGAAGTGCTGAGCGCCAACCAATTCATTGCCCCTGATCTTTGCCGAAAACGCTTTGGCGCGGATGGCGGCGTGATTGGTCGGGGAGAGGATTGTGACTGGATGATCCCCGACCGGGAGCGGCTCCTGTCCAAGCGTCATGCGGGGGTGAGTTTCGACAACGGAACGTTTTTCCTGACTGACAGCAGTGGCAACGGTGTACTCCATCGTAAAAGCGGCTCGCGGCTGCCCAAGGGCGAGCCGGTACGTATCACGGACGGCGACGTCTTCATCATGGGAGGGTATGTGGTTCAGGCCCGGGTCGTTGTAGAGAAGATGACCTGCGCTTTGGAAGCCAACCGGTCGGCACCGCTAGGTAACCTCATTCCGGATGATGCATTCCTCAACCTGGACCCGTTGAGGGCGTTGGACCTGGAGGAGCATGTTTTTTCTGAAATGGACGAACTGAACGACCGTTCCGAGACGACTTCGCACGCGTTGTTACGCTCGGATCATGCATGCGTTGACGTGGAAAATCTGGTGTTGCCGAAGCTGATCGAGGTCGAGCCGGAGCCACCCCTGCCTTACGACCCATCGGGGTCATCTAGTGAGGGGTTCTGGCAACGCTTCGGCTCCTCGCTGGGCATGGACCTGAATGATCTGGACCAAGAGGCGCGCGAAGCGTTGGCCATAAAGGTCGGATCGTTGCTCAAGCAAAGCGTTGAAGGCCTGCAGCAAGTCTTGCGCACCCGTTCGGAGTTAAAGGGCGAGCTTCGCCTGGCCCATACCCTCGCCCAAGGTGGCCAGCAGAACCCGTTGAAGCACTGCGATGACGCTTTGCACGCACTGTTGCAGCCAACTGCGCCTGGCCAGTTACCAGCCAGCAAGGCTATCGCTAATGCCTTTCGCAGCCTGCAGGCTCATCAAGTGGCTTTGTTCGTTGCCAGCCGCGCCACCCTGCGCTCAACCCTCGATTACTTTTCACCCCGGCAACTGGTTCTTCGCCTGAAGCGCGAGCAACCGTCGCTATTACATACATCGGGTCGCTACTGGCGAGCTTACGGCCGCCACCATCAGTCGCTATGTCAAGACGATGACTGGACTGAACGCTTGCTGGCCCGAGATTTCGCCAAAGCTTATGAGGAACAAGTCCGTCTGATTTCCACGCTGCAACACGACTGTCAGGGATGAAGTATATGCATTACAGAACTTTGCTTTTGTGCCGAACCCTAGCGCTTATCGCCACGACGCTGCTATCAGGATGCGCCACGCTGTCACCGTTCTCAACGATGACCAAGCTCAACGTGACGCTGGTTGCCAGCGACGAACTCAATCCGGATGTGAATGGACGGCCCTCGCCATTGGTAATGCGTTTTTTTGAACTCAAGCACCCGGTGGCTTTTGAAAACGCGGACTTTTTTAGCATCTATGATCGTGCCTGGGAGACCTTATCCCCCGATCTGCTCGCCAGCGAGGAATTGGAATTACGCCCTGGCGAAACCGTCACGCTCAGATTCGCCATGGCAGATAGCGGTCGTTACGTTGGCGTGTTGGCGGCGTATCGTGACCTCCCGCATACGCAATGGCGCTACACACTGCCGGTCGCTGTTGCGCGAGTGAATGAGGCGAATCTGGCTCTCAATGAAGGTGGTATCGCTAGTTTTACCAAAGGCCTTGCCAGGGCTGACGACAAATGAACCACGATAAGGTGATCTGGCAGGAAGGGATGTTGCTACGACCGCAACATTTGCAACACAACGATCGACATTTCGACCACCAGTTGAAAGCCCGTACTCGGCTGCTGGGCGGTTACGCCTGGGGTTTCCTTTCGTTGGAAATCGATTTGCAATTTCTCCATATGGGGCGGCTGGTGATCAGCAGTGCTTCGGGCGTCCTGCCAGATGGCAGTCTGTTCGAATTGAGCAGCAACACTGAGCCGTTGGTCCTGGAAGTACCACCCAACACCTGCAACAAACCGATCTATCTCGCTCTGCCTCTGATGGCTGGCAATCACATAGAGTCCCGCTGCCCAGCACAAACAGATGTGTTGGCGCGTTACATCACCTACGAGGTGCAAGTAGCGGACTCCAATGCGGCGGATACTTCCAGCAGCCGAATAAGCTGTGGTCGCTTGGACGTTCGCCTTCTACTGGGTGAACAACAAGGTGATCAGGCTTTTGTAAAACTCAAGCTCTGCGATGTTCTCGATACTACGCCGGATGGTTTGATCAGGCTCGATCCGGATTTTGTCCCGACGTTTATCCAGATCAAATCCTCTGCCTATCTTCTATCCTGCCTCAAGGAGGTCATCGGCATGCTTGGTCATCGGGGCGAGAGTCTTGCCGAGCGACTTCGCTCTAGCGGGAAAGCGGGCGGTGCTCAAGTTGGCGATTTCATGATGCTTCAAATGATCAACCGCACCGAATTGTTGCTGCGTCATTATCAGGAGCTGGAGCAGGTTCATCCCGAAACGCTATATCGGACGCTGTTGGCGCTGCTAGGCGATTTGGCAGTTTTTTCTACGGATAGCAAGCGCCCATCGTTCGACAACCGCTATCACCACAGCGACCAGGGAAGATGCTTTCGGGACCTCATGTGTTCGATGCGCCAAGTATTGTCGATGGTACTCGAACAGCACGCCATTGAGCTGCAATTGCAGGCTCGGCAGTACGGTATCAGCGTTTCGCCGGTGAATGATTTTTCTCTGCTGGACTCGGCTTCGTTCGTATTGGCAGCCAGCGCCGATTGTGATGCCGAGGAGCTGCGCCGTCGCTTACCCTCCCATTTGAAAATCGCTCCGGTGGAGCGTATCCGCCAGTTAGTCAATTTGCATTTGCCAGGTATCAGGATCAGGGCTCTTCCCGTAGCGCCGCGGCAGATCGCGTTTCATGCCAATAAAATTTATTTCATTCTCGAGCCCAGCGCCGAAGACCTTGTTCAAGTGAAGCGCTCCGCGGGGTTTGCGTTTCACATTTCGGGTGAGTTTGCCGAGCTTGAACTGAATTTTTGGGCCATTAGGAACTGATCAAATGGATAAGGAAAATCCTCAGGACGAAACAACTGTCCTGCTAGATCATCATGGAAAGCGCCCCATATCCGGGCCGCTGACCGACACCGCTGCGCTACGTATTGAACAGTTGGAGGAGCGAATGATCTACGCCGCCCGTCAACGGCGATCTCCGATATTCGCTCCCAGCCTCAATCCGTTGGTAGCGGCAGCGTCCGGGTTGTTGTCGCAGATCCTGCTACTCAGGCGAATCAATCAAAGACTCGATCCTAAAAAGCTCAAGCAAGAGCTGTCCTTGGAATTGAAGCAATTTGAAGCCTTGGCGAGAAGGGACAATGTTGAGGAAAGCCAGTTGGTCGCCGCCCGCTATGTGTTATGCACAGTGCTCGATGAGTCGGTCGTCGCCACGTCGTGGGGCAGTGAAAGTGGCTGGTCGCAGATAAGCCTGCTAAGCAGCTTTCACAACGAGACGTTCGGTGGCGAGAAGGTGTTCCAGTTACTTGATCGTTTATCGAAAGATCCAGCCAAACACTTGTATTTACTTGAATTGTTATACCTGTGCCTATCGTTGGGCTTTGAAGGTAAATATCGCGTTCAAGCCCGGGGAGAATTTGAGCTAGAAGGGATCCGTGACGCGCTGTACCGCGCGATCAGGTAGGTGCGTGGTGAAGGTCCCAGTCCCTTGTCAGCCCACCTTGAAAGCTCCAAAGCTGAGCCCATCAAACCATTGCCTATGGTGCCTTTCTGGGGGGTGACGGTTTTCACGCTGATTAGTTTAGGTGTGATCTATTCGGGTTTTGCCTGGGTGTTGAGTGAGCAGCGCGTAAACATATTGCAACCTTATCAATCGCCAGAGTCGTTAATTGCTCAGCCGCTGCTGTAACAGGGACGTGTCATGAAATTGCTTTTCAGGAAAATTGGTGCCTGGTTGTCCCAGGCTTGGGTCTGGACGCTGTCATGCGTATTGAGCGTGTGCTTGTTGGTGTGGCTTTTGGGGCCGCTTTTTGCGGTGAATGACTACAAGTTCTGGGCTAGCCCCACGGCACGTCTGCTTACGATCAGCGCCTTGTTCCTGGGTTGGGGGCTGGGAATGGTTTGGTTCGATCGGCGAGCCGGTACGACAAGGCGGGCCAGGCAGGCTGCCGTTTCCCCTCCTGGCGCGCTCGACCAAGCCAGGATTGACGACGACCGACGCGAACTGCGCACGCGCTTCAAGGAGGCTACGAGAGCGTTACGCGCCTCAACGTTCCATTCCGGCCTTGGCAGACGCGGACGCAGTGACCTGCCTTGGTACTTATTGGTGGGCCCCGTCGCTAGCGGAAAAACCAGTCTGCTCGGTTCCTCGGGTCTTGATCTGTCGCTCAGCCGGCATGAGCGAAGGCCAGCTGACATATCCGGCACGCACAGCTGTGACTGGTATTTCGCAGAGCAAGCGGTGTTGATCGATACTCCTGGGCGCTATTTGACCCAGTTGGAGATAGACGCCGACGCCAGTGCCTGGAGCGGTTTGCTCGAGCTGCTGCGCAAGCGTCGTCGTAACCGACCCCTGTGCGGCATTCTGGTAACAGTGCCTGTCGAAACCTTATTGATGGGAAGTGAAGAAGAGATCGCCACGCTGTCTTGGCAGATTCGGGGGCGTCTTCAGGAAGTTCGACGGCAGCTGCGCGCTGATGTGCCTATTTATCTGATCCTAAGCAAAGCTGACAGTTTGATTGGGTTCAAGGAGTTCTTTGATTCTTTGACGCGGGAAGAACGTGACCAAGTGTTGGGCGCCAGTTGTAGTCGAGACCAACACGACAGCAACGTGGAGGTGTTGCGAGCCGAGTTCGAGGCATTGCTGCGTCGGATCAACAGCCAGGTACTCATGCGTCTGCACGGGGAGCGCGACATTGTACGGCGTGGCTTGATCCTGGATTTCCCACAGCAGTTGGCACAGATCGGTCCGCAGATCAGCTCGGTAGTCGAACTGGTTTTTAGCGGGGACACCTGCCCACTGCGAGGCGTTTACTTGACCTCTGCCTCCGGCCCTGACCATGCGGGAGCTGGTATTTCAATGAGGGCTGCGCCCCGGAGGGACGATCGCAACGGCTATTTTATCCATCACTTGCTTACCAAGGTCATCTTCCCTGAAGCCGGCCTGACGTGTCTTGATCAGCGAGAACGCAGTCGTGTTTATTGGGGGCAGCGCGCGATGTACATCGGTGCGCTGATGACTTTGAGTTTATTTGGATTGTTATGGGCCAACGGTTTCACTGCCAATAATGAACGCTTGGAAAATTTGCGTGAGTTGACTCAACGTTGGGAGCAGCACTCATCGCAAGTCACCGACGATGATTTGATCGTAACCTTGGAATCGCTTGATCTCCGTCTCGAGGCGGCACGAGTTTTTCCTCCCGAAACAGGCGTGTCGTTATACGAGCGTGGCGGGCTTTATCAAGGTGCTGCAGTTGGCCCCACAGTGCTCAGGGCTTATGAGCATGAACTGATGTCGCAACTGTTACCTCGGGTTGCGCAGATGTTGGAAGAGCAAATCCGCAGCAACCTAAATGAGCGCGACCGGGTATTAAACAGCCTGCGCGCATATTTGATGCTGGCCCTGCCGGAACGTCGCGATGCCGCCTGGCTCAGGGCTTGGGTCGCCCAGGCTTGGTCGCTGCGTTACCCCGGTGATGCGTCCATACAAGATGGGTTGAATGGCCATTTCGGACGCCTATTGGAGCAACCTTTCGTTCATGGCCTCGACGAATCACTGGTGAACTTGGCTAGGAAGACACTGCGGAGTGAATCCCTGGCGGCTGTTGTTTACCGCATGCTGCGTGATCAGGCCAACCATCTGCCTCATTACAGACTTAGCCAGCATTTGGGACCGCAGGGGTCGTTGCTGGTAGGGACTGATCACATCATTCCGGGCTTTTATACCCGTCAGGGTTACGAGCAGTACTTCTCGATTCAGGGCGTGGCGCTGATTACTGGACTGCTACGTGACGATTGGGTCCTTGGGGAGGGGGCAAGTCTTACAAGCTTGGACTTGCGCCGTATGCGGATAGAGCTCGAACAGTTGTATTTCCGCGACTATGCAAATCTGTGGAGCGAGGCGGTCGGTCAGGTCGCGCTGCAGCCGATTCACGGCGCAGGCGAAGTCGCCGACCAATTGGCGGGCCTGACTTCAGCCCATTCACCTGTATTGCACTTGCTGATACAGGTGCGTGAGAACACCAGGATAGGGGGGATCGTCGAGCGTATGGACGACGCTTCGCAGGCGGCAGTGAACACTGGCCAGATTGCCTCCGTCGCAAGCAAAGTCTCCGATTCGGTGAGGCGGGATCTGCCGGACACGGGACAGAAATCCTTGCAACGGCGTTTCGAACCATTGCACCGTTTGCTGGATACCGACAACGGCCCGGACGCGGACCTGACCTTGGCACTTCGGGCCCTCGACGACACCCAAACCCAATTTGCGAACCTAGTTCGTGCAAGTGCGCCGGAGCAAGCCGCCTACGAACTGGCGAGACATCGGATGGCTGGCCAGAGCGATGCACTGAGTGAAATGCGTAGGGCGTCTACACGCTTGCCACACCCAGTCAATCAATGGTTCAGCGGGCTGGCCGAGGATAGTTGGCGCTTGGTACTAAAGGATTCATACCGCTACCTGAACGAGCGCTATCAAAGCGAGCTCTATGGTTTTTATCGGAGGTCAATCAACAAGCGGTATCCGTTCAATGCCCACGGCACCAGCGATGTCGCTATCAATGATTTTCAGGAGTTCTTCAAAGGCCAAGGCGTTGCTGACCGATTTTTTGAAAGCTATATGCGTCCATTCGTCGACGGTCAACCAGGGCATTATCGAGTGCGCACTATTGACGGCCAGAGCTTGCCTATAACCAAAACCTTTCTTGAGCAGATGGCGAGCATACATACCATCCGCCAGAGCTTTTTCATGGAAAGCCGTGCCGAGCCACAAGTGCATTTCAAGCTCGAGCCATACACACTCGACCCGTCAGTAAGTCGAGCTGAGTTCCGCTTCGGTGATAAAACGCTGGAGTACCGTCACGGCCCCATACAGTCAGTAGCCTTTACCTGGCCAAGTGAGGAGCAGGGCGGCAGGACATCTCTTGTGCTGGATAAAATGGCCGGAGGGCGAGGGATCGGCGTTGAGAAGAATACCGGGCCATGGTCATTGTTTCGTTTGCTCGATTTGATGCAGACGGAATACCTGACGGGCCGTGACGTACGCGTGCTCAAGGCTGATGTCGGCGGCATGCGCGCCAATTATTTGTTGATAAGCCAGCGCACGCCGAACCCTTTCGACATGGCCGTGCTACGTACTTTCAGAATGCCGGTACAGCTCTGATGCATTACGCAGGCCACTGGCGTAGCGCCGCTCGCACCGATCCCGGCAAGGTCCGCCGGCGAAACGAGGACGCTTTCCTGGACAGCCCACGGCTGGGGTTATGGGCCGTCGCCGACGGGATGGGCGGTCATTCGAATGGCGATATCGCCAGCCAGTTGGTCGTTTCCAACCTGGCTGAGTTGCCCCTGTATAGAGATATCGATCAGCGTTCGAGAGCCGTGCGCCAGCGCCTGCACTGGACCAATCGACGTCTGAGCCAGGAGTTGACCGTCACCGCTGAAAATTCACTCGGCATCATGGGTAGCACGGTGGTTGTGCTGCTGCTGGAAGGTAATCGTGCTGTTTGTATCTGGGCAGGCGACAGTCGTTGTTATCTATGGCGTGACCGACGGCTCTATCAATTATCCAAGGATCATTCATTGCGCCAGCAATTGGTGGATCAGCGGCTAATTGGCCTTGACGAGGCAAATGCCCATCCTGCGGGCAACGCATTGACTCGTGCGGTAGGAGCCTCGCAGGAGTTGAGGCTTGAAATACTCGAATTCGATGTTCGTTGTGGCGATGCTTTTTTGCTGTGCAGCGACGGTTTGTATCAGGAATTGAGCAGCCAGAAGCTGGGCGAGGCAATGAGCCTGATGTCACCCAACAAGGTAATGGCGCAGCTTTTCGAGGGCGTCTTGAGCGGATCGGCGCGGGATAACCTGACGGCCGTAATGATTGGCGAATGAAAAGTCCTGAGGCAGCCCCCGAATTCCGGGACAGCGACGAGAGTCATTTCAGCGCTTCTCTTTTTGCCGAAACATCGAGTGTCGCGGTACCGAGCCCGCGCACTACTGGCGAAACGCCAGAGATATTTGCAGGACGTTACTGTCTCGAGCGTTTGCTCGGTGCTGGCGGTATGGGGGTTGTGTATCGGGCCCGGGACTTGCTGCATGAACAGTTTGGCGATCCGGATCCGTACATTGCGCTGAAGATACTCAGCGAGGAGTTCGACTCGTCCCCTGACGCCAGCGCGCTACTTTTTAGCGAATTTGCCCTGACGCGGTGTTTATTTCACCCTAACGTGCTGCGCCCATACACCTTCGCAGTGGATGCGGTTCATCGTAAGGCTTTTTTCACGATGGAGCTGATGCGCGGGCTGACCTTGGACAAATTGCTCTGCGAATGTCCGCTCGGTTTGCCATGGTCAGAGCTGAGGGCAATTGCATTGCCTCTGCTAGACGCCTTGGCATATACCCACAGTCGAGGTGTACTGCACGGCGATATCAAGCCAAGCAACATCATGTTGAGCGAAACGGGAGTGAGGCTGTTCGATTTTGGGCTGGGCACTGCGCAAGAAGGGCCGTTGAAGAACCTGCCTTCCTTGAACCGCCAGCGTCTCAAGGCCTGGACCCCGGGGTATGCCTCCCCCGAAGTACTTGAAGGCGCACCGCTCTCGGCTCATGCCGATCTGTACAGCCTGGCTTGCGTGCTCTACGAACTGGCGAGTGGCAAGCATCCATACCGGCGTTTGGCTTCATCTGAGGCCCGCGATACAGGGCTGGAACGCCAACTCAAGGTCCCGCGCAACATGCCCAGGCGTTGCTGGTCGGCATTACGCACAACGCTGGCCTTTGATCCAGCGCGGCGAAACCTCAGCGCCGCGCAGTTGCGTGAGGTTTGGGCCGGTGGTTCGTTTTGGTGGTAGAGGGGCTGGTTGGTATTCCCGGAATATGTACTGGCTGTTGGGCCGCGATCGCGAGCAGGCTCGCTCCCACCGGGGGGCTTGGCTGGGTTGAGGTTTTGGGCGTGCTTGCGATCAGGGCTTGTTCGTTTGCCGTCAATTGGTTGAGGCCAGCGCCTTCAGCGCTGCCTTGCGCTCTACGGTTGGCAAGCGGCCGAGTTTTTCCACCGCGCTGTAAAACGCCAGCCAATCCTCGCCCTCACGCTTGAATAACGCCCCGAACGCCGGCACCCATTGGTCGTACAGGCCGAACGGCAATATTCGGGCGTTGTTCAGGGGCGCGTAGATCCAGGCGTCGTAGCGTTTGTCGCCGGCCCATTGGCTGTCGCGTAGGTGCGCGTAGTCGGCGCGCAGGCGTTCGAATTCCTCGGCTTTGCGTTGGCGCATCTGCTCGGTCGGTAGGGGTTGGGCGTAGAGGGTTTCCAGCCGTTGGCGGGTGTCGAGGATCAACTGGATGAACTGGTCGCGCTGGCGCAATCGGTTGCCGTTGTCCGGCGCCAGGCCGCGATGGGCGCGCCATTGGCGGGTGCCTTCCTGCTCGACGAAGGTGGCGAATGATTCGTTGAACTCCGTGTCGTCCTTCATGTAGACGCGTTGGTGCGCCAGTTCATGAAAGATCAGCGTCGCCAGGCGTTCGTCGCCCCAATGCAGCATCGAACTGAGGATCGGATCGTCAAACCAGCCCAGCGTCGAGTAGGCCTCTATGCCGGCAATCGACACATCCATGCCTCGCAAACGCTGCAAAGCGGCCTCGCCCCGGGCGGCGCCCTGGCTGTAATAGCCCCGATACGCCACGCAACCGGCGATGGGAAAACAGTGGGTTAGCGGGGCCAGGGAAAACTCCGGGGTGGCGAAGACGTTCCAGACGACGAAGGGGCGGCCGATGTCCGCGTACAGGCGATAGCTCTGGTTGTCGGGCAGGTGCAGGTGTTTGCTGGCGAACGCGCGGGCCTCACGGGCCTGAGCCAGATGGGTGCGCAATCCGGAATCACGGGTGGGGTCGGCAATGACCCGGTCGATGGGCTCGCGTGCTTGCAGCAGTCGCCATTGTCCGCTGGCGAGCTGGCCGTAATAACCGACGCTTGTACAACCGTTGAGTAACAAAAGCAGGAAGGCCGGAAACAAAATCCTGAAAACACGGTCGAGTAACCGATGGCGTGAGCGCTGCCTGATCAATTTTGGAATCACCCTGGGAAGTCTGCCTCAAGACTATCTCGCCTGCCCGGAGCTTCGCTATGCGCGTGTTGATGCTGACAAGTGGCCTGTTGCTGCTGACCGGCTGTGCCGGTTTGCCCGATCCAGATCCCTCCCAGGCGTGGATTGACCTAGGTAACCATCGGGACACGGCGTTGCAAGCGTTGGAAGTCGATGACAAGGCATCCATCGACCGGCGTTATTTCGAGGTTCAACCGGGTAGCCATGAGCTGACGGTGCGTTATCAATTTGCCGTGGAGCCGGGCAACATCGGGCCAGATGCCGAGCCGCTGTGGCGCGATTGCCGGTTGAACGTAAAATTCAAGGATTTCAACGCGGGCCAGCGCTATCAGTTGCAAGCCGGCAGTATCGGGTTCCGGCCGTGGGCCAAGCTTTACGACCAACAGCGCAACGTGGTGGGCCAAGGCACGCCGGCAGGCTGCCAGCAAAGCTGATTGGCGCTATGCTCGGGGCCTGACTTCAGGAAATCATCATGCGCCTACCCACGTTGTTTTTGGCTCTTGCGACATTGAGCGGATGCGCGACGAGCCCATTGCCCGAAATGGACCCGAACATGGCCTGGGTCGACTTCGCCACCCCTATGCCGGGCGGCAAGCTGCTGATGGCTGAAAGCCTGGACGGCCAGCGGCTGCGGGACGGACGCTTTTTTCAGGTTTCACCCGGTAGCCACGAACTCAAGGTGCGCTTCGACTTCGAGGTGTTCGGCGCGGGCGGTGGGCTGGGCATGATGAACGACCCGAAGGAACGGCTGTGCTATCTGATCGTGCGCTACGACCATTTCGAGGCCGGCCAGCGTTATCGCCTGGAGGCTCGTAATCTGGCGTACTCCCCCAGTGCCCGGCTCTATAACGCCAAGCGTGAAATCGTTGCCGAGGATCGACAGGCCAATTGTTTGATGTAGCGCTGCCTAGCGGTCGTTCTTCTGGTAGATGATTTTCTTGGTGCCGTTATCGCAACTGCCCACCACCATGTTCTGGTCGTGGACTTCGTCGTTGGTGACGATTTCCAAGGTGTATGAGGACACGTTTGCGGCCTGGATCTTGGCTTCGATCTCTGCTTTCAATTCTTCGCAGGGCTTGGGTGCCGCGAGGGCCGATGTGGTCAGTGCGCAACCGATGACTGCCAAGGCCAAACGTTTCATGCTCGAACTCCTCAATACAGCGCGCACGCCTGTGCGCTGAAACTGCAGACCTGCATTCGACCACAGTTGCCTTCGGGTAAATAGCGGGTAAACCATAGAAGACCGCGGCCTCGGGAGACCGCGACCTTCTCGGTTCGTCAATTCACCAGGGTCGCGTCCAGGGTGATGTCGGCGTTGAGCACCTTGGAAACCGGGCAACCTTCCTTGGCCTTGTTGCTCAGCTCTTCAAATTGCTGTTGGCTGGCGCCGGGAATCTTGGCTTTGAGAATCAGCTTGATCGCGGTGATCGCAAAGCCGCCGTCGACCTGGTCCAGGGTCACTTCGGCGTTGGTGTCGATGCTGTCGGCCTTGAGCCCAGCGTCGCCAAGGATCATCGAAAACGCCATGGAGAAGCAGCCCGCGTGGGCCGCGCCGATCAGTTCTTCAGGGTTGGTGCCCTTGCCGCCTTCAAAACGTGCCTTGAAACCATAGGGCGCTTCGCGCAACACGCCGGTTTCCGTGGAGATGGAGCCTATGCCGGTCTTCAGGTCACCTTCCCAGTGAGCCGATGCTTTCTTGACGATAGCCATGTGTGCCTCCTCATGATCTGGCGCGAGGGTTCGCGCCTGGGTATTTTTCAGTGCCAGGATTGTGAGGATAGACCGGCCGATAAAGTTCACCCGGTCGATTAGTCGACTAATTTACTAGGAAAATTCTTCGCTACTATTGAAACTCGGGTATATGCCCACATTCATAGGACACACCTAGAGAAACGGCAGGCTTTCGCCTACAGAAAAGCTCGTACGCCGTTGGAGATGCCGGCCCATGAAACAGCTGTCCGAAGTTAAATTTTCAACCCTCGACCTTGTGCCCGTCCGCGCTGACGGCAATGCAGCCCAGTCCCTGCGCAATTCCCTGGATTTGGCGCAGCACGTGGAAAAGTTTGGCTACACCCGTTTCTGGGTGGCGGAACACCACAATATGGACGGCATCGCCAGCTCCGCGACGGCGGTGCTGCTGGGCTACCTGGCGGGGGGGACGTCGACCATCCGCGTCGGCTCGGGCGGGGTGATGCTGCCCAACCACGCACCGTTGGTGATCGCCGAACAGTTCGGCACCTTGGAAAGTCTGTTTCCGGGCCGGATCGACCTTGGGTTGGGACGCGCCCCCGGTTCCGACCAGATGACCGCGCGTGCACTACGCCGCGAACGCTCCGGCAGTGCTGATGATTTCCCTGATGACGTGGCCGAACTGATGCGCTATCTCGGCCCGCGTACCCCTGACCAACGCATCATCGCCATGCCCGGCACGGGAACGAATGTACCGGTGTGGCTGTTGGGTTCTAGCCTGTTCAGTGCGCAGTTGGCCGGGGAGCGCGGTTTGCCCTACGCGTTCGCCTCCCATTTCGCACCGCGGTTCATGCACGAGGCGATTCGTGTTTATCGCAATCACTTCCAACCGTCGGCCGTACTCGACAAGCCGTACGTGATGCTCGGGGTGCCTTTGGTGGCGGCTGACACGGACGAGCAGGCCGATTACCTGGCGACGTCGGTGTACCAGCGGATCCTGGCATTGATGCGCGGCCAGAGCCTGGTGCAGCGCCCGCCGGTGGAAACCATGAATGGTCTATGGCTGCCCCATGAGAAGGAAGCGGTGGGGGATTTCCTTGGCCTGGCCATGATTGGCGGTCCTCAGAAGATCCGCGCCAGGTTGGAGGTGTTGATCGAACAGACTCAGGCCGATGAGCTGATCTTCACCAGCGACCTCTATGAGCACGCCGACCGCCTGCACTCGTATGAACTGCTGGCACAGGTCATGAAAGGCTGAGTCGCGGCCAATAAAAAGCCGACGCGATGCGTCGGCTTTGATCTGAGCGCGTTATCAGCCGCGTATGTAGACGATTTCTTTCGAACCGCCCTCACAGGTGCCGACGACTTTTCCGTCACCCGCTGCACCTTTATCGACGATCTCCAGCGAATAACCCGACACGCCTTTGGTATCGAGCTTCGCTGCGATTTCGCTTTTCAACTCCTCGCATGGCTTGCCGGCCGCAAACGCAGTACCCGCAAGGCTCAGCAAACCCAGGGCCACCATCAACTTCTTCATCGCTCGCACTCCTCGGTCGGATCAGATAGGGAGGTTTCGTAAGACGTGATGCGCCCAATAGCGCATCGCCATTCCCTATGGCACTCCGCCAGCGTGCAAGTTCAAAGAACTCAGCTGTTGGCGATCCGGAACCCAACCTTGATGGTCACCTGGAAGTGCGCGGCCCGGCCATTTTCGATGTGGCCCCGGGTTTCCGTGACTTCGAACCATTCCAAGTGCTTGAGGCTCTTGCTGGCCTCGGCCAGGGCATTGTTGATGGCGTCTTCAATGCTGGTGGGAGACGAACCGACCAGCTCGACTTTTTTGTACGTGTGGTGATCACTCATAACGTTCTCCTTGGTTGTCTTAAACAGCCTAGCAGCGATTTTTCGCCTTACATGTGGCGCCGTTTACGCTTGGAAAGTTCAGATTTAGTGCACTTTCCCAAACGGTCGCAGTCCCAATCCACACACGCTACTCAACCACTGCAGGAGAGAGCCACCATGGCCAGCACTTCGTTACGCAAAGCCTCGTTGCAAAGCATGGAAGCGGAGATCGAGAGTCTGCTCAAGTCGTTGGAAAGCCTGAAGGACGACGCGTCGGACGAGTCGCGTAGGACGCTCAAGTCGCTTAAGGCAAATGCCGAAAGCGCACTGAAACATTCTCGGCATCTGCTCAGCGATGCGTATGAAGAGGTGAAGGTGAAAACCCGCGAAACCGGGATCGCCACGCGCGACTACGCTCAGGAACATCCATGGACCACCGCTGGCGTTGCCGTTGGCGCACTGGGTCTGTTGGCCGCTTACTTGTTGTGCAAGCGCGGTAACTAGTTCGATGGGTTCAGCTCATGCCTGAGCCACTGCGCCAATTGCCGGGCGCGCCCGTCTGCGGCGCGCTTGGGCAACCATAGCGCCAGTCGTGCGGGAGTTTCACCGAACCCCCATGGCGCGACCAGGCGACCAGCCCGCAGGTCCTCGGTCACCAGGGGCTCGGGGGCGATCGCCACGCCAAGCCCGGCCACGGCCGCCTCCAGCAAATAATACAAATGTTCGAAACCTTGCCCTAACTTCAATGCCTGGGGTTCCAGGGCATTTTGCCGTGCCCAAGTGGGCCAGGCCTGGGGGCGTGAGGTGGTGTGCAACAGCGGTTCGCTCAGCAGCGCAGTGGCGGATGCATTGCGCAAGCGGGCAAAGCCCGCGTAATGCGGGCTCATCACCGGCCCGATCCGCTCGCTGGCCAGTTCATACACCTGCATGTCTGCCGGCCAGGGTGGTTCGGCGAATACCAGTAGGGCGTCCAGCCCTGGGCGCCTCGGGTCGAGGTCGCCCTCACCTGCGGACAGGTGCAGGCGCAAATCAGGCAGATCGGCATTGAGCCTGCCCAGGCGGGGGATGAACCAACGCGCCAACAAGCTTCCCGAGCAGCCCAACACGAACGGGGCGTCCGCTGTGCTTTGGGTCAGCTCGGCGCAAACGGTGCGCAGGCGCTCGAACGCATCGGCGCTGGCGTCACGCAGGCGCAGTCCCGCATCTGTGAGTTTCAAGCCTCGCCCATCCTTGACGAACAGGCTGATCCCCAAGTGCTCTTCCAGCACTTTGAGTTGTCGACTAACCGCGCCGTGGGTGACGTGCAGCTGTTCCGCCGCCTGGCTTACGCTGTTCAGGCGGGCAGTGGCCTCGAAGGCACGCAGGGCGTTGAGCGGTGGCAGATCATGGCTCATGGTATTTGTGAGTTTTTCTGACAGGTTGTGGCGATCTTATCGGTTTTCAGAGCGATATGTCAGGGGTAGAGTGGGCTCATTGTTTTTCTACGCATTCGCCTGGAGCGCCCGATGACCCAGCCTACGACCCCTTTCAACCTGCGCAGCGGTCCCGATGCCAACGGCCTGTTTGGCGCGTTCGGCGGCCGTTATGTCGCGGAAACGCTGATGCCGCTGATCCTTGATCTGGCCCGTGAATACGAAACGGCAAAGGAAGATCCTGCGTTCATCGAGGAATTGGCCTACTTCCAACGGGACTATGTGGGTCGTCCAAGCCCGCTGTATTTCGCCGAGCGCCTGACGGAGTTCTGCGGCGGCGCGAAGATCTACCTCAAGCGTGAAGAACTGAATCACACGGGCGCGCACAAGATCAACAACTGCATCGGCCAGATCCTGCTGGCGCGGCGCATGGGCAAGAAACGCATTATCGCCGAGACCGGCGCCGGCATGCATGGGGTGGCCACTGCCACCGTGGCCGCTCGTTTTGGCCTGGACTGCGTAATCTATATGGGCACCACCGACATCGAGCGCCAGCAGGCTAACGTGTTTCGGATGAAGCTGCTTGGCGCCGAAGTCATCCCCGTGATCGCCGGTACCGGCACACTCAAGGATGCGATGAACGAGGCGCTGCGTGACTGGGTGACCAACGTCGACAGCACGTTTTACTTGATCGGCACTGTAGCCGGCCCGCACCCCTATCCAGAGATGGTCCGCGACTTCCAAGCCGTGATCGGCAAGGAAACCCGTGACCAGCTGCAAGCCCAGGAGGGTCGTCTGCCGGACAGCCTGGTGGCGTGCATCGGCGGTGGCTCCAATGCCATGGGCCTGTTCCACCCATTCCTCGATGACAAGAGCGTTGAAATCATTGGAGTCGAAGCGGCGGGCTACGGCATCGAGACCGGCAAGCATGCGGCGAGCCTGAACGGTGGGGTTCCAGGCGTGCTGCACGGTAATCGTACCTTCCTGTTGCAGGATGAGGACGGCCAGATCATCGACGCGCATTCGATCTCTGCTGGCCTCGACTACCCCGGCATTGGCCCTGAACACGCCTGGTTGCATGACATTGGCCGCGTCCAATACACCTCCGTCACCGATGCCGAAGCTTTGGAAGCGTTCCATAAATGCTGCCGCCTGGAAGGGATTATTCCTGCCTTGGAGAGTGCCCATGCCTTGGCTGAAGTGTTCAAGCGCGCGCCAAACCTGCCCAAGGATCACCTGATGGTGGTCAACCTGTCCGGCCGTGGCGATAAAGACATGCAAACCGTGATGCACCACATGGAACAGTCCCAGCAGGAGAAACACTGATGAGCCGCCTGCAAACCCGTTTTGCCGAACTCAAACAACAGAACCGTGCCGCCCTGGTGACGTTTGTCACGGCTGGCGATCCGGGCTACGACACGTCGCTGGCGATCCTCAAGGGCCTGCCTGCCGCCGGCGCCGATGTTATTGAGTTGGGCATGCCGTTCACCGATCCGATGGCCGACGGCCCGGCAATCCAATTGGCGAACATTCGTGCCTTGGGCGCCCAGCAGAACCTGGCGAAAACCCTGCAGATGGTTCGGGAGTTCCGCAAGGACAATACCGAGACGCCGCTGGTGCTGATGGGGTACTTCAACCCCATCCATCGTTATGGCGTGCAGCGTTTCATCGGCGAAGCGCTGGATAGCGGTGTCGATGGCCTGATCGTCGTGGACATGCCACCCGAGCACAACAGCGAACTGTGCGAGCCGGCCCAGGCTGCCGGCCTGGATTTCATCCGTCTGACGACGCCAACCACCGATGATGTGCGTTTGCCGACCGTGCTCAACGGCAGCTCGGGGTTCGTTTATTACGTGTCGGTCGCGGGTGTGACCGGTGCCGGTGCCGCGACGCTGGAGCATGTAGAAGAAGCGGTGGCGCGTCTGCGTCGGCATACCGATCTGCCGATCAGCATTGGCTTCGGTATTCGCACCCCGGAACAGGCGGCAGCCATCGCCCGGTTGGCCGACGGCGTAGTGGTCGGCTCCGCGCTGATCGACCATATCGCCAGCGCCGATACGTCGGAACAGGCGATTGATGGTGTGTTGAGCTTGTGCGCGGCCTTGGCTGATGGTGTACGTAAGGCGCGTCTTGGCTGATTTGGCTCGCGCCAATGAAAAAGGGGTTCGGAACTGGGTTCCGAACCCCTTTTTGTTATCGCTTCAAGGCTTGGCAGTCACGGCAACTCCAACCCACCTGCGGCTTTGTGCAGCTTGCGCAGATGTTCGCCGATCTCCTTCACATTGGCCTCGCTCGCGGCGATTTCAGCAGCGCGGCTCGGTTCAAGCAATGCCCTGACTTCCTTATCCAGGTCGCCGGTCAGCGTTTGAAGCTGTTTCTGGCGCAGGCTGCTTTCCGATTCCAATCGCTGCCATTCGCTGGGTTGTGGCAATCCGTAGCCGCTGCTGCCCAGCAGTTCGGCCGGACGGCTCAGGAAGCCGCTATTGGCGAGAATCTGTTGCAACGTCGCGTTGGCTCTCTCCATGCCACCGTTTTGAAGCTCACGCGCGCCAAGGTAGCGCTGTTTGACTTCATCCTGGGCGAGCAGCAATTGCCGACGGAAACTGGCCTGTTCCAGCAATAGCAATGCCGCGCTGGTGCGCAGGTCGGCCTGTTCAAACCAAACGCGGCGTTCTGCAGCGTCCAGCGCGAGCCAGTCTTCGACGGTTTGTTGCCGTATCGGCAGGCGTTTTTTCAGAACGTCGAACATGGCTTGGTAGCGTTCGCGGAATGAGTCGAAGCGGTAACCCAGGCGCAAGGCTTCCTTGGGATCATCCAGCACACTGGTGTCGGCCAAGCCACGGCCCTTGAGCACTTCCAGCAGACCGTTGGGCATGATGCTGTCCAGGCCTTTGAGCTGTTCGTTATTACTGCCGCTGCGCAGCAGCTTCAAGCTTTCTACCGCGCAATTATTGGAGAGGAAGTAATAGTTGCCGTCATAGCTCCAATGCATTTCGGCGGCGTGTTCGACCGTTTCTTCGATTTCGGTGCGCGACAGCTTGAGGGGCACCGACGCCAGGCTGCGCAGTTCGGTCTTGGTGTACTCGTCGATGACCTGGGCCAACGGCAGTACGAACAGACGCGACGGGTATTTGCCTACCAGGCCGTCCCAACTCGACAGCTGAACGTCGCCTACGAAGGCGCGGTACGAAAGCACCAGGTGTTGGTCCAGATCCAATCGGCAATCTGGCCCACGTGGACGGCCCGGTGCGCATATCACCAGGCGGAGCATGCTATGGCCCCAACGGCTGACCCAGTTCTGGTTGGCTTCAGCCAACAGGTAGTCGATGGCATAGACGCGTTCCGGATCGACCTTGCCCAGTGGTGTCTTGGCAAAATCATTGCCGGCATTGAGAAAGGCGAACGACGTGGAGCAGGTGTCCTTGGCGGCGGGCGCCCAGCCAAAGTGCTCACGGTAATAGCGATACAGCGCGGGACGTCGGCAGGCGTAGCTTGGATCGAGGAGGAAATACTCCATATTGACCGCGACGAACTCCTTGGGACTGCTCGTCTCATAGAGGTCCGGGCTGCGGGCAACCTGACGGTTGTGCTGCTCGCGTTCGCCGCGACGGCCCACATACTGCGGCCAGCCGGCGAGATCCAGCAGGCGAGGATCATCGCTGAGCGTGAAGCGCCGGTCGTTCTGGCCTCTGCACTCATCCGTCATGCCGATCAGCCCGGCGCTGCTGTTACGCCGAGTACAGCGTTGGATCAGCACACGTTCGGCATTTGGCCAAAGGCGCGAGCGGTCATAGATATGAGTCAGTTCGTGCAGCACGGTAGCGAGCATTTCGCGCCGCACGGTGCCGTGGGGGCGCAAGGTCTTTTGCTTGGCGGCGCTGCCATCGGTGAGGCTGTCCAGCAGGTTCCGGTTCAAGTCCAACTGCGACACCAATGAAGCCTGGCCGTAGGCGTTTGCGGGCATCCGATCGGTCCAGCCGACATCGATGCGCCGGTCCAGTCGCTCGATGAAGCGTGGCGGCAATGCCTGCATGGCTTCATCGAGCAGTGCCTGGCTGGCCTGTTGTTGTGCCGGGCTCAAGCCATCGCTATTGAGATGTAACTGGAGACCGGCCTGGGCTGTGCCGCTCAGAAGCAGCACAACCCCGGCAGTCAGCCAGGCGGCCAGCCGCCTCACAATGCGAGGATAGCTTCGGCGAGAACCTGGTCGCTGGCGTCGCGGGCTTCCGGTACGCGGGTACGCAATGTCTGGAAAGCCGCTTCGAGATGAGCGCCACGAATCTCGCCGTTGCTGGCGACGAAGCTGGCAGCGTCATCGTGAGCTTCGCGGACAATCTTTGAGTCACGAATGGATGTGGTGGTGTCAGAGGTGAAATCAATCGAACGCTGGGAGGCGCGAACGATGATGTTACTGGTGGCTACCAGGGTATGTGCCTGGGCCACATCGGCCAACACCAGCAGGCCAAGGGCGGCAGCAATCAGCGGGCTACGCATGGAACGACTCCGGAGAATTAAAGATAGTTATTGGACGAGAATTGCCTGTGCCAGTTCAAGGTCGCTGGCGTGAAGTTTCGGCTGGTTCCGGCGCAGGTAGTCCAGGGCCGACTCCAATTGCGGACCTCGGAATTGTCCTTCGCTGGCAATGAACGCGGCGGCGTCATCACGAGCGGCGACGACTCGTTTATTGTCGAAGGGTGCGGAGGTCACCAGGCTCGTGGCGTAGCCACTGGCGACCACTTGTTGAGTGGACACATCGAAGGCATGGGCCGGGACAGACCAGCAAAAAACTGTGAATAAACAGGCGCTGTAAAGTTTTGAGTAAAAACGCATGGGACTCGACGGTTGTTGGCGAGCTTGAAGGCTAGCGCAAACCTGCGGGCCAGGGCCAGCGCGGAAACATCGGAGCACCCTTGGGTGCCCAATGTTTCATGTTGCATCAGATTACCAGGATGGCCTGTGCAAGCTGCGCATCGGTGGCGTTGAGCTGCGGTGCCTGCTGGCGGATGTAATCCAATGCACTCTCCAGTTTCACACCGCGGATAGCGCCTTCGCTGGCCACGAAGCTGGCGGCGTCGTCACGTGCGGCTTGAACGATTTTATTGTCACGCAGTGATGAGGTTGCATCGGAGGTTACGTCGGACGTGGCCTTGAGGGCGCCGACAATGGAGTCGGTGGTGACGATGAAGCTGCTGGCGTTGGACTGGGCAGCTACGGCCAACAGCGCTACTGCGCTGAGCAGGCGAAGACGGGACATGATGGAGCTCCTTGTATATGAGGTGATACCGGTGCCTGTAGCTGGAAGGGGAGACACATGCTCGACTCGCTTCGCCACGGTTGCATCAATATTAGGACAGATCGCGTTTGCTTACAGCTTTGCAATGGTCCTTGGCTCGACCCAAGGCAAGATAATCGCCATCCAACCAACTGTACTGGTGCATGAATAGCTTTGGTATAACTGTTCTGTTTCCCGATCTCAGACCGGTTCAGGCTCGAAAACGAAAGACCCGTCGCGGTTTCCCACGACGGGTCTTGTTTATTCAATTCGGTGCTGGCGATGGACCCGATGGGTCAGGGCCAGCGACGCTGAATTAGCGCCAGAACGGCTTGCTCAGCTCTTCGTAGCGCTGTGCTTCGCTGATACCGGCATCTGCCAGCAGGCGCGAATCCAGACGGGCCAATTGATGGCGGCTGGCAATGCGGCGCTGCCACAGCATCAGGTTAGCGATAACGCGAAGAGGCATGGAAGCCTGGTTTTGTTCAGCTTTGTCTTCGAAAAACAGCTCGGAACTGAGTGTACGTTCCATGGTTGACATCCTTCCGCTTGTGGCGGGATTAGGTAGTGGTTTAACTGGTGCCCATGATCCTCCCGTTTGGCCAGTCCCTGTAGATACAGTTCATCTGTATTGTAAGAGACCAGTTAACTGTTAAAGCGCGGTGTACTGGTCAATCTTGAGGCAACTGTATCTATCGGCACTAAATTGGTGCGTTATTCAGTGTCTGGCTGTGTTTTGTGGGATATGACTGTAAGAAATCACCGGTACAGAAGTACAGTTTCTGCAAAGAACCTGCCGAGCCCTTTGGATTTATAAAACTGTTTTAGCCCTAACGGTGATCCAGCTGTATCAAACCGGAAGCATGCGTCCGGTTGCTTCCAGGTTCATGTGCCAGCTGAGTGCGTCCCGCAAAATATGCGGCGTATGTCCGCCCAAAGCGCTTGCCGCCTGGAAGTACTCGTTCAATGCCTGGCGATAGGATGGATGCACGCAGTTTTCGATGATCGCCCGCGCCCGTTCGCGTGGCGCCAAGCCCCGCAAGTCAGCCAGTCCAATCTCGGTCACCAGGATGTCGACATCATGCTCGGTATGGTCCACATGGCTGACCATCGGAACGACGCTGGAAATGGCGCCGCCCTTGGCAATGGATTTGGTCACGAAAATAGCCAAGTGTGCGTTCCTGGCAAAATCCCCCGAACCCCCAATGCCATTCATCATTCGCGTGCCGCATACGTGAGTCGAGTTGACGTTGCCATACAGGTCGAATTCCAGCGCCGTGTTGATGCCGATGATGCCCAGGCGTCGCACTACCTCCGGATGGTTGGAGATCTCCTGCGGGCGCAGCACCAGTTTGTCCTTGTATTTCGCCAGATTCCCAAAGACATCCGTGTTGCGCCGAGCGGACAACGTAATGGAGCTGCCAGAGGCGAAACTCAGCTTGCCGGCGTCGATGAGGTCGAATGTGGAGTCCTGCAATACCTCGGAATACATGGTCAGTTCTTCAAACGGAGAGTCGATCAATCCGCACATCACTGCGTTGGCAATGCTGCCGATGCCGGCCTGCAGAGGGCCAAGCTTGTTGGTCATGCGCCCGGCCGCGACTTCTTGCTTGAAAAAGCTGATCAGATGGTCGGCGATAGCCTGGGTGTCGTCGTCCGGCGGCAAGACCGTCGAAGGGGAATCTGATTGTTGGGAGATGACAATGGCGGCGATTTTGTCCGGTGGGATCGGGATGGCGGTGCTGCCGATACGGTCGTCAACCTTCACCAGGGGGATCGGCAGGCGAGTTGGACGATAGCTGGGGATGTAAATGTCGTGCAGGCCTTCCAAATCTGGATTATGGGCCAGGTTGATCTCGACGATCACTTGCTTGGCGAAGATCGCAAAGCTGGCGGAGTTACCTACCGACGTGGTCGGCACGATATGACCTTGCTCGGTGATCGCCACCGCTTCGATCACGGCAATATCTGGCAACGTGAGCTGGGCGTTACGCATCTGTTCGACGGTTTCCGAAAGATGCTGGTCGATGAACATCACCTCGCCTGCGTTGATGGCCTTGCGTAGGGTGCTGTCCACCTGGAAGGGCATGCGTCGTGCCAGTACGCCAGCTTCGGTGAGCTGCTTATCCAGATCGTTGCCCAGGCTTGCTCCGGTCATCAGGCTGATTTTCAACGGCGTGACCTTGGCGCGTTCGGCCAGTGCGTGCGGCACGGCCTTCGCTTCTCCGGCGCGGGTAAAGCCGCTCATGCCGACGGTCATTCCGTCTTCAACGAGCAAGGCTGCCTCGGCAGCGCTCATCACTTTATTCAACAACGAAGGCAGGCGGATGCGATCACGGTACATGAATGGTTTCTCGGGCTGGAAGCTGGATGCGCAGTCTAGAGAATTCGCGCCGAGCCCGACCCGCTACAAAAGTCGCATTTGAGGCCTCTATTACGGGCGTTTCAGGCAAAACATCATTACCGGATCGGTAACGCTTTGCCTTGATACAAATCAAAACGCCCCGACAAGTCGGGGCGTTTTGATAAACAGCTGACGCTTATTCCACTGCTTTGACCATGTCTTCGATGACCTTCTTGGCGTCGCCGAACACCATCATGGTCTTGTCGAGATAGAACAGCTCGTTGTCCAGGCCGGCATAACCGCTGGCCATCGAGCGCTTGTTGACGATGATGGTCTTGGCCTTGAACGCCTCAAGAATCGGCATGCCGGCAATCGGCGACTTCGGATCGTTCTTCGCCGCCGGGTTGACCACGTCGTTGGCGCCCAGCACCAACACCACGTCGGCCTGGCCGAACTCGGAGTTGATGTCTTCCATCTCGAATACCTGGTCGTAAGGCACTTCGGCCTCGGCCAGCAGGACGTTCATGTGGCCGGGCATACGACCGGCAACCGGGTGGATTGCGTATTTCACCGTCACGCCGTGGTGGGTCAGCTTCTCGGTCAGTTCTTTCAACGCGTGCTGCGCCCGGGCGACCGCCAAGCCGTAGCCTGGAACGATGATCACCGTATCGGCGTTGGTCAGCAGGAAAGTCGCGTCGTCAGCCGAGCCGGATTTCACTGGGCGGGCTTCTTTGGAGCCTGCCGGGCCAGCAGCATCTGCGGCGTTGCCGAAACCGCCGAGCAGTACGTTGAAGAACGAGCGGTTCATCGCCTTGCACATGATGTACGAGAGGATCGCGCCGCTCGAACCCACCAACGAGCCTGCAATAATCAGCATCGAGTTGTTCAGCGAGAAGCCGATGCCTGCTGCGGCCCAACCGGAATAGCTGTTGAGCATCGAGACCACCACCGGCATGTCCGCACCGCCGATCGGGATGATGATCAGCACGCCCAGGACAAACGCCAGGGCCAGCATCAAGGCGAATGCGCCGAGGTTGCCGGTGAACATGAAAGCCAGGCCCAGGCCCAGTGTGGCGAGGCCCAGGATCAGGTTGAGCTTGTGCTGACCGCCAAACTGCACCGGAGCGCCTTGGAACAGGCGGAACTTGTACTTGCCCGACAGCTTGCCGAAGGCGATCACCGAACCGGAGAACGTGATTGCGCCGATTGCCGCGCCAAGGAACAGCTCCAGACGGTTACCCGCCGGAATCGAATCCCCCAATTGCTTGACGATGCCCAGCGATTGCGGCTCGACGACAGCGGCGATGGCAATGAACACCGCCGCTAGGCCGATCATGCTGTGCATGAACGCCACCAGCTCCGGCATCTTGGTCATCTCGACACGCTTGGCCATGATCGAACCGGCGGTGCCGCCGATCAACAAGCCAACGATGACATAACCAATGCCGGCGGTCGCCAGCTCGGCTCCCAGTTTGTAGATAAGTCCGACGGTAGTAAGCACCGCCAATGCCATGCCGAGCATGCCGAACAGGTTGCCGCGACGGGAGGTGGTAGGGTGCGACAGGCCTTTGAGGGCTTGGATGAAGCAGATGGACGCAATCAGGTAGAGCGTCGTTACCAGGTTCATGCTCATTACTTGGGCGCCTCTTCTTTTACGGCTTTCGGGGCTTTTTTCTTGAACATCTCGAGCATGCGGCGCGTCACCAGGAAGCCACCGAACACGTTCACCGCAGCCAGGGCCACGGCGAGAGTACCCATGGTCTTGCCCAGAGGCGTTACGGTCAGGGCGGCGGCGAGCATCGCGCCGACGATCACGATGGCCGAAATGGCGTTGGTCACCGCCATCAGCGGCGTATGCAGCGCAGGCGTTACGTTCCAGACCACGTGGTAACCGACATAAATGGCCAGCACAAAGATGATCAGGTTGTAGATACCGGGGGAGATAAGCTCTTCCATTGTCTGAATCCCTGCTTAGGCGTTTTTGCGGATGACTTGGCCGTCGCGGCACATCAGGCACGCTGCGACGATGTCGTCTTCCAGGTTCACGTCGAACTGGCCTTCCTTGGTGAAGACCAGCTTCAGGAAGTCCAGCAGGTTACGGGCGTACAGCGCCGAGGCATCGGCCGCGACTTCGCCAGCCAGGTTGGTCGGGCCGACGATGGTGACGCCGTTCTCGACAACCACCTGGTCGGCCACGGTCAGCGGGCAATTGCCGCCCTGGGCTGCCGCGAGGTCGATGACCACCGAGCCGGGTTTCATTTGCGCGACGGTTTCGGCGCTTAGCAGCGTCGGTGCCTTGCGGCCCGGAATCAGTGCCGTGGTAATGACAATGTCAGCTTGTTTGGCGCGCTCGTGCACAGCCTGGGCCTGACGCTGCATCCAGCTGGCAGGCATGGGCCGGGCGTAACCTCCAACGCCGACGGCGCATTCACGCTCTTCGTCGGTTTCGTAAGGCACGTCGACGAACTTGGCGCCGAGGGATTCGATTTGTTCCTTTACCGCGGGCCGCACATCCGAAGCCTCGATCACAGCACCCAGGCGCTTGGCCGTGGCAATTGCCTGTAGCCCCGCCACACCGGCGCCAAGGATCAATACTCGCGCCGCTTTCACGGTGCCCGCCGCTGTCATCAGCATCGGCATGAAGCGTGGATAATGATGGGCGGCCAGCAGCACGGCCTTATACCCGGCAATGTTCGCTTGAGACGACAACACATCCAGGCTTTGGGCCCGGGACGTGCGTGGGGCGGCCTCAAGGGCGAATGCGGTAATGCCGCGCTCGGCCAGCTTGGTAATGGTCTCGTTATTGAACGGATTGAGCATGCCCACCAGAACGCTGCCGCTCTTGATCAGCCCCAGTTCGCTATCGCTGGGGGCGACCACCTTGAGGATCAGTTCGGCCCCGAACGCATCGCTGGCGCTGCCAATAGTTGCGCCCGCCGCTTCGTAAGCACTGTCGACCACGCTGGCCTTGATACCGGCGCCGCTTTGAACAGTAACCTTATGGCCTTGGCCGATGAGCTTCTTGATGGTTTCCGGGGTAGCAGCAACCCGTGTTTCACCCGTTTGGGTTTCGAGGGGAACACCAATGTGCACGTCAAATCTCCTGCGTGATCTTATTGAGTAAACCCAGGCACTTCGGATGGTGCGGCTGGGGCGGCCGATCAGCACGACCTCGCCTCTTCAGGCGGGGCGCGGCATTTTGCAGGCGAAAATTCTGCCCTTCAAGGGATTATGACGTGTGACGAAAAATTAACTACAAGTCACCCTGTGACCAAGTGTCGCAACCATCAGGTTCAATTGCCCGTGAAGCCTTGTTCTTAAAGGGATAGCCGGAGAATCGTCTTACTTTTTACATTGCCAAGGTGAATACGTAGGCATGCGTTGGAAATGTGGCTCAAAGCCACGTATTTAGCCGGTTGTGGAACGATTGTACTTCGTCCATAACAGTTTGGTTTTATGCGACATAAACTTATATCTGTAGCGATCCTAATAAACTGACTACGTAGTCAAGATCGCAATTTTGCATTGCTATTCAAGGAGATAGCCCTTGGCTTGGTTTACCAGCCAGTCGCGAAACGCCTGAAGCGAAGCAGATTTCACCTTTCGTTCGGGAATCATCAGGTAATACGCCTTGATGCTCGACAATGCATTGCGATTGGCGATTACCAAACGACCCTCCGCCAGTTCGCGCTGGATCAGAAAAGGCGGGATCAACGCGATTCCCATGTCATGCATGGCTGCTTGGGCCAACATCGAGAATAGTTCATAACGCGGGCCTGTCAGGTCCCGTGCAATGTTCAGCTCCTGCGAGCTGAACCATTGGCGCCATGCATAGGGGCGGGTGGTCTGCTGAAGCAGTGGCAATTGAGCAATAGCCTCCGGTGTCAGCGCCTTTCGGTTTCCCAGTAATGCCGGGCTGCATACCGGCATCGGGTTTTCGCCCATCAACTTGTGGGATTCGGTACCGGACCAATCGGCATCGCCGAAATAGATGGCGGCATCAAAATCGGTGTCGGCAAAGAGGAAAGGGCGTGTTCGGTTGGTCAGGTTGACCGTAACTTCGGGGTGCTGTTTTTGAAAATCCTTCAGCCGTGGCAACAACCATTGCGTACCGAATGTTGGCACTACCGCCAGCTCGATGACGTTCGCGCCGGTATGGCCCATGACTGACAGAGTGTCACGCTCGACCGCGTCCAGCTGCATGGCAATCCGACGACTGTAGGAAAGCCCTGCTTCGGTCAACTTTACGCCGCGCCTTGAACGTCGAAAGAGTTCCACGCTCAGAAACTCTTCCAGGCTGGCAACCTGTCGGCATATCGCGCCCTGTGTGAGCGAAAGCTCTTGCGCGGCCTTGGTAAAGCTTTCATGGCGGGCCGCGGCCTCGAAGCTGACCAGGGCGGCGGTGCTGGGAATCTTGCGGCGCATGTACGGAGATCTCACTCGTGAAGGGCGTAAACGGCCTTTTCGCCTTTTACGGAGTGAGAAATTAGCACAACAGCATGCGGAATCCTCGTTTGCTCTCGTAGGAAACCGCGCCTAGGATCAATCCACAAATTTTCATCTCATTGGCGAGGTTTCTCATGGCCGGTAAAGCGAGCTTCAACTGGATCGACCCACTGTTGTTGGATCAGCAGCTCACAGAAGAAGAGCGAATGATTCGTGACACCGCCGAACAATTTGCCCAGCAGAAGCTCGCGCCTCGAGTGCTGGAAGCGTTCCGTCATGAAAAGACCGACCCGGCGATTTTTCGTGAAATGGGCGAAGTGGGCCTGCTGGGGGCGACCATTCCCGAGCAATACGGTGGCAGCGGATTGAACTATGTCAGCTATGGCCTTATTGCCAGGGAAGTGGAGCGCGTCGATTCCGGCTATCGCTCGATGATGAGCGTGCAATCCTCGCTGGTCATGGTGCCCATCAATGAATTCGGGACCGAGGCGCAAAAACAGAAATATTTACCGAAGCTAGCTTCGGGCGAATGGATCGGCTGTTTCGGCCTGACTGAGCCAAACCACGGTTCCGACCCGGGCGCGATGATTACTCGCGCGCGGAAAGTGGAAGGCGGCTACAGCTTGACGGGTAGCAAGATGTGGATCACCAACAGCCCGATCGCTGACGTGTTTGTCGTCTGGGGCAAAGACGACGCTGGCGATATCCGCGGCTTCGTCCTGGAAAAAGGCTGGAAAGGCCTGAGTGCGCCGGCTATTCACGGCAAGGTCGGGCTGCGCGCGTCGATTACTGGCGAAATCGTCATGGACAATGTATTCGTTCCGGAGGAGAACATCTTTCCAGACGTCCGAGGCCTGAAGGGGCCGTTTACTTGCCTGAACTCGGCACGCTATGGCATCTCCTGGGGGGCGTTGGGGGCCGCTGAGTTTTGCTGGCACACCGCCCGCCAGTACACGCTTGATCGGCAACAGTTCGGACGCCCGTTGGCGGCAAATCAGTTGATCCAGAAGAAGCTGGCCGACATGCAGACGGAAATCACCCTCGCGCTGCAAGGCTGCTTGCGTTTGGGGCGCATGAAAGACGAGGGCTCGGCTGCGGTGGAGATTACCTCGATCATGAAGCGTAATTCTTGCGGTAAATCTCTGGATATCGCGCGCATGGCCCGTGACATGTTGGGCGGCAACGGTATATCCGACGAATTCGGCATTGCTCGTCACCTAGTGAACCTGGAAGTGGTGAATACCTACGAAGGCACCCATGATGTCCATGCGCTGATCCTGGGGCGCGCGCAAACCGGTATTCAGGCGTTCTATTAATAGGAGACCGGCGATGGGCGCGCTTTCGCATCTGAGGGTATTGGATTTATCAAGGGTCCTGGCCGGGCCTTGGGCTGGGCAGATCCTGGCGGACCTGGGCGCGGATGTCATCAAGGTCGAGCGCCCTGGCAATGGCGATGATACGCGTGCGTGGGGCCCGCCCTTCCTTAAGGACGCTTACGGCGAGAACACGACCGAGGCGGCTTATTACCTAGCGGCCAATCGCAACAAGCAATCGGTCACGATCGATTTTACTCGCCCCGAGGGCCAGAAGCTGATCCTAGAGCTAGCGGCGAAGTCCGACATTCTGATCGAAAACTTCAAGGTGGGTGGACTCGCTGCCTATGGCCTGGATTACGACTCGATAAAGGCTATCAATCCGCAGTTGATCTATTGTTCGATCACCGGTTTTGGCCAGACGGGGCCATATGCCAAGCGCGCCGGGTATGACTTCATGATCCAAGGGCTGGGAGGCTTGATGAGCCTTACCGGTCGACCGGAAGGGGAAGAGGGAGCTGGGCCGGTGAAAGTCGGTGTTGCATTGACGGATATTCTGACCGGCTTGTATTCGACCGCTGCCATCCTGGCGGCGTTGGCTCATCGCGACCATGCCGGCGGTGGGCAGCATATCGATATGGCTTTGCTGGATGTTCAGGTGGCATGCCTGGCCAACCAGGCAATGAATTACCTGACCACAGGCAGTGCGCCGAAGCGGTTGGGAAATGCGCATCCCAATATCGTGCCTTACCAAGATTTTCCCACAGCTGATGGTGACTTCATCCTTACGGTGGGTAACGACGGTCAATTTCGAAAATTCGCCGAGGTCGCCGGCCAACCGCAGTGGGCCGATGATCCCCGGTTCGCGACGAACAAGATGCGAGTGGCGAACCGGGCGGCACTGATCCCGTTGATTCGCCAGGCGACGGTATTCAAGACGACTTCCGAGTGGGTGGTTCAGTTGGAGCAAGCCGGAGTGCCGTGTGGCCCTATCAACGATTTGGCCCAGGTGTTTGCCGATCCTCAGGTGCAGGCTCGCGGGTTGGCGATCGAGTTGCCCCACCTGTTGGCCGGTACAGTGCCGCAAGTAGCCAGTCCTATTCGCTTGTCCGATACGCCGATTGAATATAGAAACGCGCCTCCCTTATTAGGCGAACATACGATGGAGGTGTTGCAGCGGGTACTGGGGCTGGATATTGCAGCGATAGCGACCTTGCGGGACTCCGGCGTCCTGTAGCCTCCCTTCTATATAGAAGGGCGCTTGCGGTCATTTGGGTATCTGATTGATAGAAAACAAAATAAAGGGTTGACGGCAAATTCTGGATGTCTATAATTCGCCCCACTTCCGGCGCAGTCGAAACGGAAAACTCCTTGAGTTTCAATGAGTTAACCAAGTTTCGGTAAGTGCTTCGCTTCAGTTCATCGAAGCACGGAAGGAGTGGGTAGGCCGGTTTGTTGGGCGCTATCGACGGTTCGATCTTCTCGGTCGAAAGCGGTAAAAAAGAGGTGTTGACAGCAGCGAGTAACGCTGTAGAATTCGCCTCCCGCTAACGAGAGATCGAAAGCGCAAGTGGTTGAAGTTGTTAAGGATTTCCAAGCGAAACTTTGAAAACTTCTTAAAATAACCGCTTGACAGATACACGGGGCGCTGTAGAATGCGCGCCTCGGTTGAGACGAAAGGCTCAACCCACCGCTCTTTAACAACTGAATCAAGCAATTCGTGTGGGTGCTTGTGGAGTCAGACTGCTAGTCAACAGATTATCAGCATCACAAGTTACTCCGCGAGAAATCAAAGATGTAACCAACGATTGCTGAGCCAAGTTTAGGGTTTTCTCAAAACCCAAAGATGTTTGAACTGAAGAGTTTGATCATGGCTCAGATTGAACGCTGGCGGCAGGCCTAACACATGCAAGTCGAGCGGCAGCACGGGTACTTGTACCTGGTGGCGAGCGGCGGACGGGTGAGTAATGCCTAGGAATCTGCCTGGTAGTGGGGGATAACGCTCGGAAACGGACGCTAATACCGCATACGTCCTACGGGAGAAAGCAGGGGACCTTCGGGCCTTGCGCTATCAGATGAGCCTAGGTCGGATTAGCTAGTTGGTGAGGTAATGGCTCACCAAGGCGACGATCCGTAACTGGTCTGAGAGGATGATCAGTCACACTGGAACTGAGACACGGTCCAGACTCCTACGGGAGGCAGCAGTGGGGAATATTGGACAATGGGCGAAAGCCTGATCCAGCCATGCCGCGTGTGTGAAGAAGGTCTTCGGATTGTAAAGCACTTTAAGTTGGGAGGAAGGGCATTAACCTAATACGTTAGTGTTTTGACGTTACCGACAGAATAAGCACCGGCTAACTCTGTGCCAGCAGCCGCGGTAATACAGAGGGTGCAAGCGTTAATCGGAATTACTGGGCGTAAAGCGCGCGTAGGTGGTTCGTTAAGTTGGATGTGAAATCCCCGGGCTCAACCTGGGAACTGCATTCAAAACTGTCGAGCTAGAGTATGGTAGAGGGTGGTGGAATTTCCTGTGTAGCGGTGAAATGCGTAGATATAGGAAGGAACACCAGTGGCGAAGGCGACCACCTGGACTGATACTGACACTGAGGTGCGAAAGCGTGGGGAGCAAACAGGATTAGATACCCTGGTAGTCCACGCCGTAAACGATGTCAACTAGCCGTTGGGAGCCTTGAGCTCTTAGTGGCGCAGCTAACGCATTAAGTTGACCGCCTGGGGAGTACGGCCGCAAGGTTAAAACTCAAATGAATTGACGGGGGCCCGCACAAGCGGTGGAGCATGTGGTTTAATTCGAAGCAACGCGAAGAACCTTACCAGGCCTTGACATCCAATGAACTTTCCAGAGATGGATTGGTGCCTTCGGGAGCATTGAGACAGGTGCTGCATGGCTGTCGTCAGCTCGTGTCGTGAGATGTTGGGTTAAGTCCCGTAACGAGCGCAACCCTTGTCCTTAGTTACCAGCACGTTATGGTGGGCACTCTAAGGAGACTGCCGGTGACAAACCGGAGGAAGGTGGGGATGACGTCAAGTCATCATGGCCCTTACGGCCTGGGCTACACACGTGCTACAATGGTCGGTACAGAGGGTTGCCAAGCCGCGAGGTGGAGCTAATCCCACAAAACCGATCGTAGTCCGGATCGCAGTCTGCAACTCGACTGCGTGAAGTCGGAATCGCTAGTAATCGCGAATCAGAATGTCGCGGTGAATACGTTCCCGGGCCTTGTACACACCGCCCGTCACACCATGGGAGTGGGTTGCACCAGAAGTAGCTAGTCTAACCTTCGGGGGGACGGTTACCACGGTGTGATTCATGACTGGGGTGAAGTCGTAACAAGGTAGCCGTAGGGGAACCTGCGGCTGGATCACCTCCTTAATCGACGACAGCAGCGGCTCCATGAGCTCCCACACGAATTGCTTGATTCATTGAAGAAGACGATAGAAGCAGCTTTAAGCTCCAAGCTGATAGCTCACAGCTAACAGTTACAAGCTCGAAATTGGGTCTGTAGCTCAGTTGGTTAGAGCGCACCCCTGATAAGGGTGAGGTCGGCAGTTCGAATCTGCCCAGACCCACCAATTTTGTTATGGGGCCATAGCTCAGCTGGGAGAGCGCCTGCCTTGCACGCAGGAGGTCAGCGGTTCGATCCCGCTTGGCTCCACCATAAACTGCTTCTGAAAGCTTAGAAATGAGCATTCCATCCGCGGGATGATGAATGTTGATTTCTAGTCTTTTGATTAGATCGTTCTTTAAAAATTTGGGTATGTGATAGAAAGATAGACTGAACGTTACTTTCACTGGTAACGGATCAGGCTAAGGTAAAATTTGTGAGTGGCTCTTAGAGCCAGATCGAATTTTCGGCGAATGTCGTCTTCACAGTATAACCAGATTGCTTGGGGTTATATGGTCAAGTGAAGAAGCGCATACGGTGGATGCCTTGGCAGTCAGAGGCGATGAAAGACGTGGTAGCCTGCGAAAAGCTTCGGGGAGTCGGCAAACAGACTGTGATCCGGAGATGTCTGAATGGGGGAACCCAGCCATCATAAGATGGTTATCTTGTACTGAATACATAGGTGCAAGAAGCGAACCAGGGGAACTGAAACATCTAAGTACCCTGAGGAAAAGAAATCAACCGAGATTCCCTTAGTAGTGGCGAGCGAACGGGGACTAGCCCTTAAGCTTCTTTGATTTTAGCGGAACGCTCTGGAAAGTGCGGCCATAGTGGGTGATAGCCCTGTACGCGAAAGGATCTTAGAAGTGAAATCGAGTAGGACGGAGCACGAGAAACTTTGTCTGAATATGGGGGGACCATCCTCCAAGGCTAAATACTACTGACTGACCGATAGTGAACTAGTACCGTGAGGGAAAGGCGAAAAGAACCCCGGAGAGGGGAGTGAAATAGATCCTGAAACCGTATGCGTACAAGCAGTGGGAGCCCACTTTGTTGGGTGACTGCGTACCTTTTGTATAATGGGTCAGCGACTTATTTTCAGTGGCGAGCTTAACCGAATAGGGGAGGCGTAGCGAAAGCGAGTCTTAATAGGGCGTCTAGTCGCTGGGAATAGACCCGAAACCGGGCGATCTATCCATGGGCAGGTTGAAGGTTAGGTAACACTGACTGGAGGACCGAACCGACTACCGTTGAAAAGTTAGCGGATGACCTGTGGATCGGAGTGAAAGGCTAATCAAGCTCGGAGATAGCTGGTTCTCCTCGAAAGCTATTTAGGTAGCGCCTCATGTATCACTGTAGGGGGTAGAGCACTGTTTCGGCTAGGGGGTCATCCCGACTTACCAAACCGATGCAAACTCCGAATACCTACAAGTGCCGAGCATGGGAGACACACGGCGGGTGCTAACGTCCGTCGTGAAAAGGGAAACAACCCAGACCGTCAGCTAAGGTCCCAAAGTTATGGTTAAGTGGGAAACGATGTGGGAAGGCTTAGACAGCTAGGAGGTTGGCTTAGAAGCAGCCACCCTTTAAAGAAAGCGTAATAGCTCACTAGTCGAGTCGGCCTGCGCGGAAGATGTAACGGGGCTCAAACCATACACCGAAGCTACGGGTATCACGTAAGTGATGCGGTAGAGGAGCGTTCTGTAAGCCTGTGAAGGTGAGTTGAGAAGCTTGCTGGAGGTATCAGAAGTGCGAATGCTGACATGAGTAACGACAATGGGTGTGAAAAACACCCACGCCGAAAGACCAAGGTTTCCTGCGCAACGTTAATCGACGCAGGGTTAGTCGGTCCCTAAGGCGAGGCTGAAAAGCGTAGTCGATGGAAAACAGGTTAATATTCCTGTACTTCTGGTTATTGCGATGGAGGGACGGAGAAGGCTAGGCCAGCTTGGCGTTGGTTGTCCAAGTTTAAGGTGGTAGGCTGAGATCTTAGGTAAATCCGGGATCTCAAGGCCGAGAGCTGATGACGAGTTACCCTTTGGGTGACGAAGTGGTTGATGCCATGCTTCCAAGAAAAGCTTCTAAGCTTCAGGTAACCAGGAACCGTACCCCAAACCGACACAGGTGGTTGGGTAGAGAATACCAAGGCGCTTGAGAGAACTCGGGTGAAGGAACTAGGCAAAATGGCACCGTAACTTCGGGAGAAGGTGCGCCGGTGAGGGTGAAGCACTTGCTGCGTAAGCCCACGCCGGTCGAAGATACCAGGCCGCTGCGACTGTTTATTAAAAACACAGCACTCTGCAAACACGAAAGTGGACGTATAGGGTGTGACGCCTGCCCGGTGCCGGAAGGTTAATTGATGGGGTTAGCTAACGCGAAGCTCTTGATCGAAGCCCCGGTAAACGGCGGCCGTAACTATAACGGTCCTAAGGTAGCGAAATTCCTTGTCGGGTAAGTTCCGACCTGCACGAATGGCGTAACGATGGCGGCGCTGTCTCCACCCGAGACTCAGTGAAATTGAAATCGCTGTGAAGATGCAGTGTATCCGCGGCTAGACGGAAAGACCCCGTGAACCTTTACTATAGCTTTGCACTGGACTTTGAATTTGCTTGTGTAGGATAGGTGGGAGGCTTTGAAGCGTGGACGCCAGTCTGCGTGGAGCCATCCTTGAAATACCACCCTGGCAACTTTGAGGTTCTAACTCAGGTCCGTTATCCGGATCGAGGACAGTGTATGGTGGGTAGTTTGACTGGGGCGGTCTCCTCCTAAAGAGTAACGGAGGAGTACGAAGGTGCGCTCAGACCGGTCGGAAATCGGTCGTAGAGTATAAAGGCAAAAGCGCGCTTGACTGCGAGACAGACACGTCGAGCAGGTACGAAAGTAGGTCTTAGTGATCCGGTGGTTCTGTATGGAAGGGCCATCGCTCAACGGATAAAAGGTACTCCGGGGATAACAGGCTGATACCGCCCAAGAGTTCATATCGACGGCGGTGTTTGGCACCTCGATGTCGGCTCATCACATCCTGGGGCTGAAGCCGGTCCCAAGGGTATGGCTGTTCGCCATTTAAAGTGGTACGCGAGCTGGGTTTAGAACGTCGTGAGACAGTTCGGTCCCTATCTGCCGTGGACGTTTGAGATTTGAGAGGGGCTGCTCCTAGTACGAGAGGACCGGAGTGGACGAACCTCTGGTGTTCCGGTTGTCACGCCAGTGGCATTGCCGGGTAGCTATGTTCGGAAAAGATAACCGCTGAAAGCATCTAAGCGGGAAACTTGCCTCAAGATGAGATCTCACTGGAGCCTTGAGCTCCCTGAAGGGCCGTCGAAGACTACGACGTTGATAGGCAGGGTGTGTAAGCGCTGTGAGGCGTTGAGCTAACCTGTACTAATTGCCCGTGAGGCTTGACCATATAACACCCAAGCAATTTGTAGACTCGAAAGAGGCCAGATTGCGGTGTTGTGAAGACGAAACGAACCGAAAGTTCGAGATACTCACAAGCAACACGCTATCACATACCCATTTGCTGGAACGTGACCGTAAGGCACGCGCTGGCTACCGAATTTCTTGACGACCATAGAGCATTGGAACCACCTGATCCCATCCCGAACTCAGAAGTGAAACGATGCATCGCCGATGGTAGTGTGGGGTTTCCCCATGTGAGAGTAGGTCATCGTCAAGATTAAATTCCGAAACCCCTATCTGCTGATGCAGGTAGGGGTTTTGTTTTAGTAGAAGTCTTCGATTTTAACCGACACGTTGTTCCTGAACGGGTTGGTCACAGAATTTCTTGACGACCATAGAGCATTGGAACCACCTGATCCCATCCCGAACTCAGCAGTGAAACGATGCATCGCCGATGGTAGTGTGGGGTTTCCCCATGTGAGAGTAGGTCATCGTCAAGATTGAATTCCCAAAACCCCTGTCTGCACCGCAGACGGGGGTTTTGTCGTTTCAGAGCCGGTAATCGGATCATCTCCCTAATTGCTGTCGCGCCCCGGCAAACCCCCAGTCCATTGCTATGCTTGGGTTGTTGGGCGTTTGCAACGAGAGCCCGCGATGTGACTGGTCATGGGGATTCGAATAATGAAAAACCCTTATGCTCCCGGCTTCTGGTGCGCTATTGCGGCGTTGGTACTGCTTTCGGCCACCTATTTCTATGGCGTCATGCTGACTCATCAGCTCGATAAAGCGCTGATTTTCCTTGATAGCGCGTCCGCGCTGATCGGTGTCATATCCATCGCAGTTGTCGCCTGGGCCTCGATGCAAGGCCAGCGCATCAAGAAAAAACAGCTCGAGCAAGGCAAGACCCTGGTGTTGATATGGGACACCAAGGTCGCGCTGCGTCGGGTCGAGACGGTGTTTGATCGCTATTTCTGGGGCAGCTATTGGCAGCCAGGTCGCACGTTCCAAGAGGTCATGGGAGAGCTCACGGGTACACCGTTGGAAAAAAGTCTCGAAGCCTTGAAAATCCAATGCGCGGCCTTGGACGAGCAGGTCGCGCAAGATGATTGGCACTGGCTCAACAACGCTCGTGAACTGTGCGATGTCGCCAATGCCATGGCTAGGGAACGTTACCAGTTGGATTTCTGTGATGGGCGTGCCGACTCGTCGAGTACGGCGGTGATCAATCGTGATTTCGAGGTACTGGTATACACCTGGACGGCACGGCTCAAGACATTTGATCACCAACTGGACGAGATCGAAGTCCAATATTCGTAGACCATTTCTCAAGAACACGCTTTTTCCCCTTTAAACATTGGGCTTGCTGGCGTGCCTGGTGCTAATCTCCTCCACCACTTTTGCCGCGTCGAGCCACAGCCCTTTGCGGGTCAAGGAAGACGGCGACTTTTTCAACCATGGAATACGATCGGGTCTCTCATGAATAAATCAGCAAGCGTACTTCTCGGAATCGTTGTGGTTATCGGCGCTATCAGTGCGGGCGGCGCCTGGTATACCGGGACGAAGCTTGAAGGAGTTTTGAATACAGCCATTGCCGACAGCAACAAGCAATTGCAAACGGCTTTGGCCGGGTCCAACGGTACCGCTTCGATCGAGCTGGTTTCCTTGGATCGTGGAACATTCAGCAGCACTGCGCATTACCGCCTCAAAGGTGAAGGCGAAATGTTTGGTGGCGAATCCGTTGAATTGCTGTTCGTTGATAACATCGAACACGGCCCGCTACCGGTTTCCCGGCTGATGACGCTCAAATGGTTGCCGGTCATGGCTACCAGCCACACCGAACTTGAGCGGACTCCGCTGACCGAAAAATGGTTTGTTGCCGCCAAGGATAAATCGCCGCTCAAAGGCGTTTTCAACCTCGGCTACGATCAGTCCACAAACGGTACATTCGAACTGCTCCCGCTGGATACCAAGCTGGACGAACAATCCCAGCTCATCTTTTCCGGCCTGAAAATCGACGTGGCAGCCAGCGCCCAAGCAGAGAAGATCAAGGCCGACGGTTATATGGACAGTTTCAAACTGAGCACCGTCGCCGAAGATCAAACACCGGTGCAAATCGAGCTTAGCGGTCTGACATTGGCCAGCAACCTGACCAAGAGCACCTACGGCTACTACATGGGTGATAACACCCTGCTGCTGAGTAACAGCAAGACCAGTTTCGGCGAACAGAAATCAGTGCTGGGCCTGAAGAATTTCGAAATGAAGAACAACAGCTCCGAAAAGGGTACCAGCGCTTCGGGGCGTGCCGACTACAAGATCGGTGAGTTGTCTTTCAACGATAAGGTCATTGGTTCGGCGCAGATGGCGGTAAGCCTGAAGAACCTGGATATTCCCGCAACCATGTCGCTGATGCAGGTCTACCAAGCCAAACTGCAGCCATACGAAAAAGCTGCTGCCGAGGCCGCTGAAGCGGGCGAGCCAGCGCCAGAGCTGAATTTGACCGAGGCCGAAGAGGCGCAGGTCAAGGCCGATCTGGAGAAACTCCTGGCGGGCGCCCCACAAGTGGCCCTGGAGAACCTCTCGTTTAATACGGCTAACGGTGAAAGCCGCGCGAGCCTGGTCGTAGACCTGGCCAAGCCACAATCGATGGATCTGCCGCCGGATGAACTAGGCCGTCAATTGCTCGCCCTGCTGGATTTCAAAGTGAAGGTGTCCAAGCCGATGCTTGTGGACCTGCTGACCGTGCAGGCGCAGATGGAAGGCCAGACAGACGCCAAACTGATCGCCGACCAGGCCACTGCCACCAGCGATATGTTCAGCGCCATGGCTGTGGGTACGGAGCTGGCGAAGCTGGAAGGCAACGACGTGGTCACCAACTTGCACTACGCCAACAATCAAGTGGATTTCAACGGACAGAAAATGACCGTTGAACAATTCTCGGCATTTGTGATGAGTAAGTTGGGCGGCGGCGTCGCCGTTCAGTAATACCCCTAAAAGCTCCCCTCCAAAAAACCGGCCCGTGCCCTGCGCACGAGCCGGTTTTTTTTTCTCTTTGAAAACTTCGGCGCTGAAATCTGCATGGATTCTGAAGAATTATGGCGTTCCGAAAAATCACCCTTCGCGCGATGCCAGACTTAGCCCGTTAGAGCTTGGCTGGGTTCCTTTGACCCGGCCTCCTGTTTGATGGGCAAGGGGGCACTGCGACCCGGCTGGCCATGTAAGGATGCTGACGAATGCCGCGTACTGTGGGTCCCTTTATTCGATTCGGTTTGCGCCCGTTGTTTCGCGTCGCGCTGTGCAGCCAGTTGTGCTTGCCGCTGGCGGCGTTTGCCGATGCCGCCTATGACCAAATGGTGCTTGATGCCCGTTCGGGCGATTACACGCCCGCACTGGCCGTGTTGCGCCAAGTTCCGGCGGGGCAGGCCAGTACCGCGCAAATCAGCGATCACTTGCAGATCGCCAGCTGGGCTGGTCTCGATGCCGAGGTGGTGAAGGTCTACGAAACCCAAGGCCGTTACCGCGAGTTACCGGTCCAGGCGCTGACCGCAGCGGCCCGCTCCTATCGCAACCTCCAGCGTTGGGATCCGGCGATTGAGCTGTATCGTCGAGCCCTGGCCATCGAACCACGAAATGCGGACCTGCAACTGGGCCTGGCCCTGACCCAGGCCGACGCCGGCAAACCCGACGAAGCCGTCAGCCGTGCCAAGGTCCTGGTTGCCGCCAAGCCCGAAGATCCGATGCGCCGGTTGGCGTTGGGCTATGCACTGACGCGCGCTGACAATCCCCACGAAGCCCTGTTCCAATACGATCAAGCCTTCATCCGTGCCGGTAGCAACAAGCCTGAAGTCGCGCGCGAATACATTCATGCGCTGCAGCGTGCCAGGTTGCCTGAACCGGCGTTGCGCCTGGCCCGTCTTCAGCCTGGGCTGATCGACCGCGGCGTGCAGCGCCGGCTTGAAGGCGATGTGGCGGCTGAACGGGTGCGTCTGGCGGATATGGCCAGCCGCAGCGAAAAGGAGCGCTTTGTCATCGCTGACCGCGCGTTGGCCGATTACGACAAACTGCTCGCCACCTGGACGCCAGTGGCCGAGGCCCATGAGGACGTGCTGCGGTGGCGAATCGACCGCATGGGAGCCCTCAACGCCCGCGCTCGCCGGGCAGAGGTGATCGCCGAATACCAGAAGCTGGTCGCTGAAGGTATCAGCATTCCGACTTATGCCTTGCGCTGGGTGGCCTCTTCTTATCTTGAGCAACGTGAGCCGGAAATAGCCGTCGAGCTGTACCGCCGTGTACTGACCGCGCCGGATGCCGACCCTGCGGACCGTTTCGAAGACAGCACCGCGCTCTACTACGCCTTGCTGGAAAGCGAAAAGTCCGAAGAGGCCCGCGCGCTGGCCGAAGATCTGGCTAAATCACAGCCGTCTCGGGTGGAGCTCAAGGGATTGCCAATCGGTAACCCCAACGACGAGTGGATGGATGCGCAGATGCTTGCCGCTCAAGCAGGCACTTATGGCGCTGACCTGCCCTCCGCCGAAACGCGTCTGGAAAGTCTCATCTACCAAGCCCCTGGCCACATCGGCCTGCGCCTGGCCCAGGCCGACCTGTATCAAGCCCGTGACTGGCCGCGGCGTTCAGAAAGCCTGCTCAAGGAAATCGAGACCACGACACCGCGCAATCGCGACCTGGAAGTCGCCCAGGCTCGCGCGGCGATGGACCTGCAGGAATGGCGGCAGATGGACGCGCTTACCGACGACGTGGTCGCCCGTTATCCGGAGAATGCCCACGTCAAACGCCTGCAACGTCAGCGTGAAGTTCATGACATGGCTGAATTGCGCATCGAAGCCTACACCGGCAAAAGCTACGGCGGTGGCAACGGCGATGCCGGCGCGGTGACCGGTAGCCGGGACTTTGGTATCGAAACGTTGCTCTACAGCCCGCCCATTGACGAAGACTGGCGGCTATTCGGCGGTGCCGGCTACGCCACTGGCGACTTTGAGGAAGGCACCGGCCATCATCGCTGGCAGCGCTTGGGCGTGGAGCGGCGTACCCGCGACATGACTCTGGAAGCGGAAGTCTCCAACCACTCGTACGGCTCCGGCGACAAGCAAGGCGCGCGCGTGGCCGTGGCCCGGGACATCAACGATCACTGGCAGTACGGCGGCAGCCTGGATTACCTCTCGGCCGAGACACCGTTGCGAGCTCTCAACAGCGGTATTCGCGCCAATGGCGGGAGCGGTTTCGTCCGCTGGCGCGCCAATGAAAGCCGCGAATGGCGGCTGGCTGTGAGCCCGTCCCATTTCAGCGACGGCAACAATCGCCTGGAGACCCTGCTGACCGGCCGCGAGGGCATCTACAGCGCTCCACGCCTGCAGGTGGAGCTGGGACTGGAAGTGGGTGCCAGCCGCAACAGCGGTTCCGAAGAAGTGCCGTACTTCAATCCGAAGTCGGACTTCAGCGTCATGCCGACCGTGAGCGCCAATCACGTGCTGTACCGCCGTTACGAAACCACTTGGAGCCAGCAATTCCAAGTCGGCGCCGGCACCTACAGCCAGCGCGACTACAACACCGGTGCCATGGGGTTGCTCGGCTACGGCCAACGCTTGCTCTGGAACGATGTGCTCGAAGCCGGGGCCGCGCTGAGCTGGCTCAACCGCCCTTACGACGGCGATCGTGAAAGCGATCTGCGCCTGCTTGTCGATCTCACCTACCGCTTCTAGAAGAGTTTGAAAATGCCCGTCATTTCGCGATTCATCCTTCTGCTGGGAGTCTTGCTGATCAGCGCTTGTGCCCAGCAAGCCCCGGCGTTCGCGCCACCTTCGCAACGGCCGGTCGCGGCGAACGATGCCCCGTGGCCGAAAAACCATGTGCTGGGTATTGCCTACCATGATGTCGAAGACCGCGACCCCGACCAGGGCCTGGTAGCCGTGCGCACTGAGCGCCTGATTGAACAGCTGGCCTGGCTGCGTGAAAACAATTACCAGGCGGTCACGGTCGACCAGATCATCGCTGCCCGCAACGGCGGACCGCAACTGCCGCCGCGTGCGGTGTTGCTGAGTTTCGACGATGGCTACTCAAGCTTCTATACGCGCGTCATGCCGATCTTGCGAGCCTACAACTGGCCGGCAATCCTGGCCCCGGTCGGCAGTTGGGTCGACACGCCGATGAACCAGAATGTGGATTTCGCCGGTGTGCCGCGCAAGCGTTCCGAGTTCCTCACGTGGGAGCAGATTCGCGAGATTTCGAAATCGGGCCTGGTGGAAATCGCGGCCCACACCGACGCCAACCACAAAGGCGTGCTCGCCAATCCCCAAGGAAACCAACAGCCGGCGGCAACTACCCGGCTCTATGATGCCGTGACCGGTCGCTATGAGAGCGAGGCCGATTTCCAGGCGCGTATGCGCAAAGACGTGGCGGCTATTTCAGACAAGATCCGCAAGGTGGTCGGCTACAGCCCGCGTGTCTGGGTGTGGCCTTACGGCGAGGCCGACGGCACCGCATTGCAAGTGATCGGCAGCCAGGGTTACCAGATGGCCCTGACCCTGGAAGATGGCCTCGACAGCCTCGATAACCTGATGAGTGGACCGCGCTTCCTGGTCGCATCCGATCCGGATGGTGCTCACTTCGCCGAAAGTATCGCGTCAGTGCAGACGATCGACCCGATGCGGGTGGTCCACGTCGACCTGGATTACGTCTACGATTCTGACCCCGTGCAGCAGGAGGCCAACGTCGGCAAACTGGTCCAGCGCATCTATGACCTGGGCGCCAACACGGTGTTCTTGCAAGCGTTCGCCGATCCAAAAGGCGATGGTCTGGTCCACTCGCTGTACTTTCCTAACCGCCACCTGCCGGTGCGCGCCGATCTGTTCGACCGCGTTGCATGGCAATTGCGCACCCGGGCCAACGTCAAGGTCTATGCGTGGATGCCGGTACTCAGTTTTGCCCTGGATTCGAAGTTGCCGCGCGTGCAGCGCTGGGATCCGGAGACCGGCAAGACGGGCGTCGCCCCAGACCAATATGTACGCCTGTCGCCGTTCGACCCGAACGTGCGAAAGATCATCGGCGAGATCTACGAGGACATGGCGCGGATGAGCTCGGTGGACGGCGTTCTTTATCATGACGATGCCGTGTTCTCCGACTTCGAGGACGCCGGCCCCGCCGCGATGAAAGTGTACGCCGCCCATGGCTTGCCGCAATCGATCGCTGCCCTGCGCGATGACCCTGCCGCCATGCAGCGTTGGACTCGCTTCAAGAGCCGCTACCTGATCGACTTCACCGCCGAGCTCACCGCCAAGGTCCGGGCGATACGTGGCCCGCAGGTGCGCACGGCGCGCAACATCTTTGCCGAACCGATGCTCAACCCGGAAAGCGAAGCCTGGTTCGCCCAGAACCTTGACGATTTCCTCGCCGCCTACGACTGGACGGCGCCGATGGCCATGCCCCTGATGGAAAAACAGACCCGCGAACAGTCGGGGCCCTGGCTGGAGCGATTGGTGGAAACCATCAAGGCTCGCCCCGGTGCACTCAAGCGCACGGTGTTCGAACTGCAAGCCCGTGATTGGCACAGCAAGCCAGTGGCAGACATCGAGGGCGAACAACTGGCCGACTGGATGGGGCGCCTCAAGCGCCAGGGCGTGACCAGTTTCGGCTACTACCCGGACAATTTCATCGAAGACCAGCCCGCCGTGAAAGCCGTGCGGCCGGCGCTCTCCAACAAGTGGAATCCTTGACATGCTTGACAGACTGCTCGCCGTCCTGGTGCTGGCGATCGTCCTTGGGGTGCCCCTGGGCCTGATCTTCCTGGTTACCGGGCAATTCCTGATGGACTTCGTGTTCTTCTACCCGCTGTTCATGTCCGGCCTATGGATCGCTGGAGGCCTGTATTTCTGGCTGCACTGGGAGCGTCACTGGCCGTGGAAGGACGACACGTTGCCGCCGCCCCTGGCCGGCGAGCCGCTGATCAGCATCCTGGTCCCGTGCTTCAACGAAGGCGACAACGTTGCCGACACGATTCACGCAGCGCTGGGCCAGCATTATCCGAACATTGAAGTCATCGCCATCAACGACGGCTCCAAGGACAACACCGCCGAGGTGCTCGATCGACTGGCCGTCGAAGACCCGCGCTTGCGCGTGCTGCACCTGGCGGAAAACCAGGGCAAGGCCGTGGCCCTGCGTATGGGCGCCATCGCCGCACGCAGTGAATACCTGGTGTGTATCGACGGCGACGCGCTGTTGGCGCCCAACACCTGCGCCTACTTGGTAGCGCCGATGCTTGACAACGCCCGCCTTGGCGCGGTGACCGGCAACCCGCGCATCCGCACCCGTTCGACGTTGGTGGGCCGGGTCCAGGTCGGCGAGTTTTCCTCGATCATCGGTTTGATCAAGCGCACCCAGCGGGTTTTCGGGCGGATCTTTACCGTGTCCGGCGTAATCGTCGCGTTCCGTCGCACGGCCCTGCACCGGGTCGGCTACTGGAGCCCGGACATGATCACCGAGGACATCGACATCAGCTGGAAGCTGCAACTGGACCACTGGAGCATTTTCTACGAGCCACGCGCCCTGTGCTGGATCCTCATGCCCGAAACCTTGCGGGGCCTGTGGCGGCAGCGGCTGCGTTGGGCCCAGGGTGGCGCCGAGGTGCTGTTCAAGAACATCCGCGGCATCTGGCAATACCGTCACCGCTACCTGTGGCCGCTGCTGTTCGAATACTGCCTGTCCACCGGTTGGGCGTTCACCTTCCTGCTGTCAGTGATCTTCTGGGGAGCCGGTAAATTCGTCGAGATGCCAGCCGCCATCGCCGTGGACCACTTGATGCCGCCGGCTTTCACCGGCCTGTTGCTGGCGGTGGTGTGCCTGATGCAATTCGCGGTGAGCATTCTGATCGACCGTCGCTACGAAAAGGGCCTGTGGCACATCATGTTCTGGGTGGTCTGGTACCCCCTGGTGTTCTGGCTGATCAGTTTGTTCACCACGCTGGTGAGTTTCCCCAAGGTGCTGTTCGGACAGCATCAGAAACGCGCGCGCTGGATCAGCCCGGATCGCGGGATCAAACCGTTCGATGACGAAGAAGAGGAAGTGATCCGATGAAAATTATCAGGACCCGCCAGCGGCCTTTTCTGGTGATCATCGACGTGCTCTTTACGGTACTGGCGTGGGTTGGACTGTTGTACCTGCTGGTGAACGGTCTGTGGCCGCTGTTTGACAGCCACGCGGGCCCGCGTCTGGGCGGTTCATTGTTCGACACCCTGGGGACGTTGCAGATCTACGGCTGGATCGCGTTGGTCAACGCAATCATCCTGATCAGCTGGGCGCGCTATCAACAGCGCAAGAGCCGTAGCTTCGCCCAGCGTAGGCTGCCAAGGCCCGCAGTGGACGACCAGGGGCTGAGTGCCAGTTTCAAATTGACTGGCGAACGTCTGGAAACGCTGCGCCAGCCAGGTTCGAAGATCATCCATAACAATCAGGACGGCGATATCAGCCACGTCGTGCCGCATTTCCACTTGTTGGGCCCGGACTTGCAACCGCCGCCCCTGGCGCCGCTGGAGCGACCGCAGATCATTCATCTGCCGGCGGATCATTCGGCGTAAGCGCAGCGGTGCTGCTTCATTGTGGGAGCAAGCTCGCTCCCACAGGCTTTGTGGCGTCTGCAAAGACAAGCTACATCGAAAAATCCCGGACCAGCCGCCAAGCTTCATCCACAGGCAGCGGTTGTTTCATGCGCTGGGCCAGTGCCGCCATCGCCCGGCCTTCATCGCAGGCCACGACCGCCACGACCAGGCCGTCCTTGCCGAGCAGCGCGATAAAGGGCGGATGCTCGGGCGTGCCCTTGAATTGCACTTCGTCCCATTCCTCGGCATGGCCCAGATAGTCGTAGCGTTTGCCGAAGTGATAGGTCCAGAAGAACGGCACGTCCAGGTAATGTTCTTCACCACCGAGCATGTTCGTCGCGGCGATGCGGGCCTGTTGCTGGGCCAGCCGCCAATGTTCGATGCGCTGGGGCTGGCCGTTGAGGGGGAAGGTCGCGATATCACCCACGGCCCAGACGCCGTCGGCCACGCGCATGCCGTCGTCGACAATCAACGATTGGTCTTTCTCCCGTGGCAGGTTGGCGAACGGCTCCGTGGCCGGGCGCACGCCGACGCCGACGATGACCAGGTCCGCCTCAAAGCGTTGGCCGTTATCCAGCACCACGGTGTGTACTTTGCCCGTACCCTCGATCCGCGCTGCTTCGCCGTCGGTGTGATACACCACGCCATTGGCCCGGTGCCGAGCCAGGATCGCCTTGCCGATACTGTCGCCGAACTGCGCCGCGAACGGCACTGGGTGACGAGCCAGGACGGTGACGCTGAGTTCGCGTTTGCGCAGGGAGGAGGCGACCTCCATGGCAATGAAACTGTCGCCGATGATCACGGCTCGTTGCCCCGGCTGCGCATGTTCGAGAATCCGCCGTGTATCGGCCAAGGAGCGCAGCATCAGGACTTGCGGCAAGTCGATACCGGGCAGATCCAGCGTCTTGGGTTCGCCGCCAGTGGCAATCAACAGGGCGTCGTAAGCCAGTGATTGACCGTCGGCGAGGCGGATCCGACGCGCATTGACATCAAGGCCGGTCACTTGGCCATGGCGCCGTTCGATGCGTTGTTGGCTGAAATAAGTTTCATCGCGCAGAGGCGGAGTTTCGTCCGCAGCCATGTCGCCAGCCAATACATATTTGCTCAACACCGTCCGGTCGTAGCCGACCTCGGCCTCGCGGTCGATCAGCTGGATCTGGCCGCCGAAACCCTTCTCGCGCAACGCCGCCGCGCATGCCGTGCCCGCCGCGCCGGCGCCGACGATGACAAACGTGCGCGGGTCATCGGCGGGGGGGACTTTTTCGGCCGGCAGTGGTTGGTCATCGACCCAGACTTCCTCGCCTCGCACCTCGACGTGATAACGCTCCAGGCTGTCGAGGGCCGGCGGCTCGCACAGGGCGCCGTCTTCAGCGCGAAACGCGGCTTTGTGCCAGGGGCAGATCAGCCTTCCGTGGCATACGGCGCCCTTGGCCAAAGGCGCCCCGGCGTGCGGGCACTTGCCTTGGAACGCCCGCACTTGCCCTCCAGCCCGTAACAGCAGGATGGGCGCGTCGTTGAGGGTGACTTCGAGGCCGCGGTCTTCTCGCACATCAGCGAGGCGGGCGACTTGATGCATGGGCATGGTCGTTCTCCGGCAGGCGTTTCCCGTTGGAGTCGAGGGATTGGAACGAGGTTCAGCGTAATTGTCACTGCAACCGGGGCGGCGCTGCGGCTATAGTTCGCAGGCCGTCGTTGGCCTGAACCGCATTCAAGGTGCCCGGTATGACCCGATTGACTTCCTTTTCCTCCTGGCTCGCGGCCGTCACCCTCGTGCTGTGCGCACAGGGAGTCCAGGCTGAAGAGCGTTTTACCCTGAGCATTCCCGGCGTGTCGGACGACCGCCTCTTCACCGCAGCGGCCGCCAGCGACGCCAACCAATGTGGCGGCAAGAATATTTCCCCGGCCCTGAGCTGGAATGCCGGCCCGCCTGGCACCCTCAGCTATGCCATCGTCATGCTCGACCCCGACGGCCAGCGTGGACAAGGCGTAGATCATTGGGTCCATTATGGAATCAAGGCCAGCACCCGACAGATTCCGACAGGCGCGGGCACCAAATCCACGCTTGAGGGCATGAGCGGCATCAACAGCAAAAACACCCACGGCTACATCGGACCGTGCCCGCCCGTGGGTGACAGCGCACACCATTACCTGATCCAGATTTTCGCCCTGGACCTGCCGCCCGACGCCCTGCCTGCCGGCCTCACACGGGCCCAATTGATGGAAAAACTCAAGGGTCACGTCCTGCGCAACAGCAGCGTGGTGCGCCGCTATCACCGTTGACCGGGCCTCGGCTCCGGGCGAGCAACCATGCACCCGCGGGGTTGCCCGGCAGCCCCAATCGTCACGTAAGTTGGCATCGTGCGCTAAAAACGAGCACTATCGAGCCCCTGTTCATTCATGCCGGAGGATGGCGATGACGCAGAAAACCGACGGCATCGCCCGCCTCAAGAATTGCCCCACCAAGGGCGACGAAATACGCCGGGCCATCGCCCAGAGCCGCAAGGATTTCTTGCCAGCTGACGAGGCCGCGGACGCCGAGCCAGGCCAATCGTCGGTGCAGCCCGCGGACAAGGGGCCCGCTGCCTGAACCGTCGCCTTCTTCCAATTCTTTTTCAAACTTGCCTATGACTGCCACCACTCATTTGCCAGACGCCCGGTTCAACCGATCCGACTACAGGACCCTGGGCCTCGCCGCCCTTGGCGGTGCGCTGGAAATCTACGATTTCATCATTTTTGTCTTCTTCGCCCTGACCCTCAGCCAGCTGTTTTTCCCACCGGAAATGCCCGAGTGGCTGCGCTTGCTGCAAAGCTTCGGAATTTTCGCCACCGGCTACCTGGCACGGCCGTTGGGCGGGATTCTCATGGCGCACTTTGCCGATCGCCTGGGGCGCAAGCGGGTGTTCAGCCTGAGCATTCTCATGATGGCGTTGCCCTGCCTGCTCATCGGCGTGATGCCGACGTACGCGCAAATCGGTTATTTCGCCCCGTTGCTGTTGCTGGCGTTGCGTATCCTGCAAGGCGCGGCGGTCGGCGGGGAAGTACCCAGCGCCTGGGTCTTCGTCGCTGAACATGCGCCACTGAAACATCGAGGTTATGCCTTGGGCTTTCTCCAGGCGGGCCTGACCTTCGGCTATCTGCTTGGCGCCCTGACCGCCACGGCGCTGGCGCGGATTTATACCCCGGCGGAAATCCTTGACTACGCGTGGCGCCTGCCATTCCTGCTGGGCGGGGTATTCGGTGTGATTGGCGTCTGGCTGCGCCGCTGGCTGAGCGAAACGCCGATCTTCATGGCGCTGCAAGCCAATCGCGAAGGCGCGGCGGAATTGCCGTTGCGCACGGTCCTGCGCGACCATCGCCACGCCTTGCTGCCCGCCGCGATTCTCACCTGCGTGCTGACCTCTGCTGTGGTGGTATTTGTGGTCATCACCCCGACCGTGATGCAGAAGAGCTTCGGCCTGACCCCTGGCCACACTTTCGCCCTGAGCAGCCTCGGCATCGTTTTCCTGAACATCGGCTGCGTCCTGGCCGGCCTCATCGTCGACCGCATCGGCGCCTGGCGCACGGTGATGCTGTATAGCCTGCTGCTGCCCGTGGGCATCGGCGTGCTCTTCGCCAGCCTGATCAGCGGCAGCGCGTGGCTGGGCCTGGCCTACGCTATCGCCGGCTTGGGTTGCGGTGTAGTCGGCGCGGTGCCTTCGGTGATGGTGAGCCTGTTTCCGGCAAAAATCCGTGTATCTGGCATCTCGTTTACCTACAACATCGCCTACGCGCTGTGGGCGAGCATCACGCCGTTGGTGCTGATTGCTTTGGTGCCGTGGAGTCCTTGGGTGTGCGTGGGGTACTGCGTAGTGATGGGCGCGCTGGGCGTCGGCGCGGCGGCTTATTTTCCGAAACGGCACACGAAGTCTGTCCAGCCCTCGCTGGTGTGCGAATCGTGAGTTAGCGGACAGTGTGCCGACTCAACGGTGCTCGCTTAAACCATTGCGATGGCACGGATCTGCGCCGAGTAACGTCGGTGGTGGACTGAAGGAAACCGTCGTGGCGGTAACCTGAGGGAAAATCGCAAAGGCATCAGGGGCTAAGGAGGGGCTGCGAGCAGTCAGGAAATTATTTCCAAGCGATTAACCCGAACCACGCAGGCCTTACGTCTGACCTTGTGAACGAATCATCCATCCACGAGGTTCAGCCCATGTCCCGCCCACTGTCTTTTATGCGTCCTGCCGCCCAGGGTTTTGCTGTCACCATGCTGGTGACGTTGGCCGGTTGTGGGTTGTCTTCGTCTCACGAAGCGGCCAAGTCAGCCGAGCCGGTGGCCGTGGCGCCCAGTGTTGTACCGCAAGGCGAGATCGCCGAAGTGCGCCAGTCGACGGCCAAGCGCATGCTCATGAAACCGGCACCAATGCCTGCCCCAAGCGTGGCGAACGATGCCGTCGCCGCGGGTTACCGCGCCGAGTCGCGCGAGCAGTACGAAAAGCTGCCGGACAATCCCATCCATAGCGTTGCCGAAACGCCGGTCTCGACCTTCAGCGTGGATGTCGATACCGGCAGCTATGCCAATGTGCGACGTCTGCTCAACCAAGGCAGCCTGCCGCCCGAGGGCGCCGTGCGCTTGGAGGAGATGGTCAACTACTTCTCTTACCATTACGCCTTGCCCACCGATGGTTCGCCGTTTGGCGTGACTACCGAAGTCGCGCCGTCGCCATGGAATCCTCATACCCGTCTGTTGCGCATCGGCATCAAGGCGTCCGACCGCGCCGTGGCGGAGCTGGCCCCGGCCAATCTGGTGTTCCTGGTGGACGTGTCCGGTTCCATGGACCGTCGTGAAGGGCTGCCGCTGGTCAAAAGCACGTTGAAACTGCTGGTGGATCAATTGCGCGATCAGGACCGCGTATCGCTGGTGGTTTATGCCGGCGAATCCCGCGTGGTGCTCAAGCCCACTCCGGGCAGCGACAAAGTGAAGATCCGCAACGCCATCGATCAGCTGAACGCTGGCGGTTCAACCGCGGGGGCCTCGGGCATCGAACTGGCCTATCAAATGGCCCGGGAAAGCTTCATCGACAAGGGCATCAACCGCATCCTGCTGGCCACCGACGGTGACTTCAACGTCGGCATCAGTGATTTCGACAGCCTCAAGCAGATGGCGGTGGATCAGCGTAAAAGTGGCGTATCCCTGACAACGCTAGGCTTTGGTGTGGATAACTACAACGAACACCTGATGGAGCAATTGGCTGACGCCGGCGATGGTAACTACGCCTATATCGACAACTTGCTCGAAGCCCGCAAGGTCCTGGTGGATCAGCTCAGTTCGACGCTTGCGGTAGTGGCGCGGGACGTGAAGTTGCAGGTGGAGTTCAACCCGGCCCAGGTCAGCGAATATCGCTTGCTGGGTTATGAAAACCGCGCATTGAAACGTGAGGATTTCAACAATGACAAAGTCGACGCGGGCGAGATTGGCGCAGGGCACACGGTGACGGCGTTGTACGAAATTGTTCCGAAGGGGGAGAAGGGCTGGCTGGAGCCGCTGCGTTATGGCAACGCATCGAAGTCGGATGGCAAGGCCGGCGAACTGGCCATGTTACGTGTACGCTACAAACCGGCCGAGGGCGGCAACAGTCGCTTGATCGAGCATCCAATCGCCAGCGCGCAAAGCGAAAAACAACCCAGCGATGACCTGCGCTTCGCGGCGTCCGTGGCGGCCTTCGCCCAGCAACTCAAGGGCGATGGACGCTACACAGGCGCGATGAGCCTGAAGGACACCGCACAACTGGCGCGGTCGGCCCGTGGCGATGACCCGTTCGGGTTGCGCGCCGAGTTTGTGCAGTTGGTGGAGCTTGCGCAGAGCCTTGAACCTGCGGCCAGGCGCTGATCCCGAGCGCAACGGGGATCAAAAATGTGTGGGAGCGAGCTTGCTCCCACAGGGTTCCCTTGTTGTCTGCCAGGACTGTGTTGCAATGACCAGAAAGGAGTTCGTCACCGACATGCCCGCTGCGCTTGATTCACCCAGCGACGAATCGCTGCTGGCCCGCTACCGAGATGGCGACGGGGCTTGTTTCGAAGCCCTGTATGCCCGCCATCGCCAAGGGCTTTATCGGTTCCTCGTGTCCTTGAGCAACAAGGCCGAACTGGCCGAGGAAATCTTCCAGGACACCTGGCTCAGCCTGATTCGCAGCACGACCCAGCCACAAGGACGGGCGAGTTTTCGTACATGGCTGTTCCAGATTGCCCGCAACCGCTTGATTGACCACTGGCGCAAGCATGGCGTCCACAACCCGTTGCACGACAGTTATGACGAGCAACTGCATGTCCAGCCCGACGACACCGGCGGCCCCGAGCAACAACTGAGCCTGAGTCGCGACCAGGCGCGTCTCGACGCCGCGTTGCAGGCCTTGCCCGAGGATCAGCGGGAAATCTTCCTGCTGCGTCTGCATGGCGACCTGGAACTGCCGCAGATCGCCGCACTGACCGGCGCGCCACTGGAAACGGTGAAAAGCCGCCTGCGTTACGCCCAACAGAAATTGCACCGCCTGTTGGCCGAGGAGGTACCCGCATGATCGACCCCAAACACGCTCCGGATGCAGACGACAAAATATTGATCGAGCATTTGCGTCAGCACGCCAGCGGCGAACCGCCGGCCTCGCTAGACGCCTTTATCCTGGCCACCGCCCGACGCGAAGCCCCGGCGCCCGTGCCAAGCCTGTGGCAGCGCTGGTTGCAAGCTTGTCAGCAGCCACGTTGGCAGATGGCATTCGCCACGGTCGCCGGTGTGGCGCTGATGATCGGCCTGGCGCTGCGCTCACCCCTGCCTCACGACGAGTTGGCCGCACCCGCGTCGATCGAGTTTTCTGCCGACCAGCAAAAGTCAGCCGTCGCCGCCGCAGCACCGCCGGCCATGCCCGCCCCGGCCCCGATCGCCCGCATGGCGCCCCAGGGCGAGCTGGCCCGAGCCCCGGCCAGCCCTGTGCAATTGTTGGCGGAAAAGCCAGCGACGAAAATGAGCAAATCCGCACCCGCGGCACTGCCATCGCTGGAGCAGGGCTTGATGGAAATCCTGCAATTGCGGCAGGCAGGAGATAGCAAGGCCGCTGATGAAAAACTGCTGGCGCTGCACAAACGTTTTCCCAAGGAGGACTTGCCGGCGCGGTTGGAGGCTTTGCGTGAGCGTTGAGGAGATGCCAGCCCCCTCGCCACAGGCAGCAAAAACAAAAAACCCGCACGGGGCGGGTTTTTTGAAGCTCGTAGACTGTCCGGGACAGGTCTAGCTTTTGGTATGGCGCACCAGGCGGGATTCGAACCCACGACCCCTGCCTTCGGAGTCCTAAAAGTCGACGTTTAGAATCAATACGTTAGCGCGGATTAGCTGAAAAATCAAAGGGTTGTGTTAGCTGGGGTTAGCGGGTTTTCGCCTCGTTTAGCGGGGCGAGTGTGGCAATTTTGTGGCATTTCAATCTTTCAGAGGATTGTCATACCTGATCGGGGGGCTCCACGGACATTTGCTGATGATGCGTACGTTCGCTCGGATCAGTTGAGCTGTCGGCGTGTGCGGCAACCAAAAGTTCTCATCTACTCAACGAGCTTCGATTCGCTCATCACCAGTGTGGCCGGTGACGGTCAGGACTTTGGCGGAGACGATGCTGATCGGTCATTCTGCTTAATGCGAGACGTCGAGTTTTTCCGCGGTTCCGCGCTTCATCAGACTTTACCTTGGTTGCTACGTAAAAAATCCTACAGCCTTGCAGGCTTGTAGAAAGCCATGCTTCAAAAAATTTTCGTTGGCGTAGGGGGCATTGCTGGCATAGCAGGCGACTTCCTCTAAATAGGCCTCCGGCTTTTTGCCTATTAATCCGTCTGTTTCATCATGTAGGCGATTTGCCGTAAGAACTTGTTCAATCCAATCCTGCGCGTCTTCGCTACATAACTCTGCACGATATCGTTCCTCAATTTCATATACATCTTTCCAAGTATCGATTTTTTCGGAAAGCTCGGGCGGTCCAAAGTACAGATCTATATCTTGAGGGATAAGGTTTCTAACGTCGCCATGCCGCAGTAATATTTGCAACTCAATCCGGTAAGCCTGAGTCGAAAATGGATAAAACACCTTGCGACGAGCTGGATTTCGAGCAGGATCCTTGGGTGTATAGGCGGGGTCCTGGCTACCCTTGTAACTACTATTGCATTCGTGGCAAGCGGGCACTAAGTTTCTGAAACTGATAGAGTTGAAAGGGTAAAATGCTTTAGGCAAATAGTGGTCGTAAGCTTCGCGCTTAGAGTGATACTTGCCCTTCAATTTATTGATGCCGCAGAATGGACATCTGCCAGTTGCATTGGTGCTCATAAAACTTTTGTAATGATCATCGATGTCACCAATTTTTTTCCTGAGTTCAGAGAGATCCAGAAGTGACTGAGAATAAAGTCCCTTAAAGAATACGGCTAACAATTTGCTCAGCTCCGGATGGGCCGGAGCAATTTCTTCGTATCTGGCTAATCGTGTTGCAGGGTTGTTGGCGCAAACATTTTCTAGATCGTTATTACCACGATACCAACATCTGAACTGCTTGATGTCTTTAGGCGACAATTGTGAAAACAAACCGTAGATGCGCTCTACGTGTCCGTTAAAAAACTCCGCACCGATTGTGTCGTCGTAGTGAAATGATTTCACCACTTCGTATAGCTTTGTATTGGCTGCGAACAAATGTAGGCCAAATGGTCCGAGCTTCGGCGCTTTGCACCATACTGCGAAAAAGATGAAGCCAATGAAGTCTTGCATCTTCTCCATCTGGTGAGGCACATATGTGTAGGGGAACAACATTAGCTTTGCCCCCCTTCTTTACCACGCTGGCTACGATCTAGCATGGCATTGACCAGCAGCACCTTTTCCAGCGAGTCACCTAGCTCACGATCTAACTCTGCTATCAAAGTTGAAATATCCTCACCTTCTTCAAAACGAGCCCGTAACCCGTCAAGCAATACTTGGGCATGCCCCCCAATGGTTTCGCGCTTGCCGAAGGTGGACATGGTGATCTTGTTGATGGATGCACCCAGAGTATTGTATTCAGGGTGACTAATACTCACAGTTCTAGTATTTTTGTTCTTTTCAAATACCAGAACTTTTTCCGGCTTGCTGTCGGAGATTAGGAACGGTGAGTGTGTGGTGATTAGCATCTCTTGACTGGTACCAGTCTGTTCTTGCAGGCAGCTGCGCAAGCGGCTGATGAAACTTGCCCGCCATTCTGGGTTGAAGTGAGTCTCTGGCTCATCTAGTAGAAACAAGCTGTTAGTGTTACGGAAAAGCAGGCACAGACCAAGGCTGTGCAGTAATTGGTGTTCGCCGTCCGATAACTCCTTGAGCAACATGGGCTTGACCACATCCTGTTTCGTAAAGTAAAAATTCTTAAAGCGCATAACTCGTTCGTCAGACGGAAGTGTAGGAACCGTTTCACTTACATAATGGCTTTTGGAGCGATAGATGTCGCTCTTGAGACTGTCACTTACTGAATACAGGTTCAGCACTAGCAGCACTTGAAATGCCTGAAACAAGCCTAGTGGCGAGTTGTCGAAATTATTACGGAACGCCTTCTTAGTCGCTTCGTTTACCCAATAATCGAGAATCAGTGTGTCGGTATCCTCATCTTGATAGCTCGAAGTAGCGCAACGTTTAAGCTTTTCTATGATTGACGACCTTTCATCTCCCTCTAGAAGATGAAGTAAGTTGACGGTATAAGAACCAGTCTCTGCATTTAACGAAATGGCAGGATTGTCTATGAAGTACCCATCCTGCGTATGTCCAGACAAGACGTAGTCGTCTGAGGTCAATTGTGATGCCTGCTTCGCAGACACATCAATGCTTTGCTTGAGGATGATGCGGAATTCCTGCAGTGCCTCAATACCTACATCCTGACGAAATGGTTGCAGTGTTGCATCGTCCTGAAAGAGCAAGTTGCACAGCAAAATTGCCTGGCTGAATCCGCTGTCTAGGAAGGCCAAGCGCGTTTCAGGGTGCCCTGGATAACTTAACTGTCGCGTCAGCGCATTCCAATACTCGTCGTACTGCACGAAGCGTAGTTTGAAAAAAGGTAGGCTAAGAATTTCATTCTCACCCGATGAATAACCTAAAACGTATTGCGGCAACAGAATGTCAGCGTGACTTTCGTTAAAAGTTTCGTAAGCATCCGTATCGAAGTCGCTCTGGTTTTCCCAATGAAAGCGTACCGACTCGCCTGGAGTTTTCCAGACGCTCACCTTGGCCCAAACCGGACCATCAGGTTGGATATATTCCGCTGGCACAAGAATCAGATAGTCCAATTCAAACGCCACGGGAGAGGAGTTTTCATCCGAGTTCTGCAATACCTCAGGAAGAAAGCTGCGGCGCACACGCAGGATTTCAAGCTGAAAAAAGATCGCCGACAATGCCTCAAGCAGATTGGACTTACCGCTACCATTTGGCCCAGCGCAAACGAAAGGGGCAAACTCTTCAGGTTTAGCCAACTCATCCTGCAAGGTCCACTCGCTGCGAAAGTGGTGCTCGAAACCAAATGGAAGGCTGCGAAAGCCAGTCGGGTCGGTAATCTTTAGGCGCAACAGTTTCATACCTGTATAGCCTTAAGTTGAACGCGGTTGCCAGCCTCATCAAATGCCTGTATCAGTTTGCCCGACGCGATCCCCTCAAAAATCCAACTCTTAATGTACTCGTAGTCGTTGGCCCCCAGCTCGTAATCATTGTCGGGGTGCAGTTCCGCAAGGCGCGTTTGTGCCATTTCCATGAAATGCTGTACCGATAAAGGCGTGGTACCTAATTGTTTGCGATAGGTTTCTAGCCATCGGGCGACTAATATCGTCCGAGTCTCCGCGTTCTCCAGAGCATCTATAAGAATATCTGTGTCAGGGAGGATGGGAGTGAGGATCTCTTCGGCATGGGGTTTCACTGGTTCTATTGGCATGTTTTTTTCTTCCGCAGGTTCCATATCTGGCAAAAGCACGCGCGACAAATCCAGATCGCCTTTCATTGCTTTTTGGCTTAGTGCACCGTAGAGGGCTGTCAAGTCTATGTGACTTTGCTGGTAGAATGATTTTATGCTCTCTATTTTTTCTACGAGCGCGGCGAACTGATTTTGGATGTCGAGCGGAGGCTTAATCATTTTGATCTGCTCAAAGTCTCCTTTCGTAAGAATCTTCTTCATTCCCTTCGTGGCATGACTCTGTATATAAGCCTTGGATATCTTAAATAAACCGTATAAGTACAAGGGGTTGATGTCTTCGCCCGGCTGGATAGCATTTATTTGCTGGTTGAAAGATACTTTCCTATTTGTAAGTGCGGAGCGACCAATCGACTCTAAACTCCCCGCGATACAGGCTACAAGTAAAGCTCCATTGGTAACAGTTCTCGATTTTTTTGCGCCAATCTCAGAAAGATATTCCGTAGATGAAGTAACGTAAACAGAACTACCAGTAATGTTGTCAGTTTTGATCCACTCGATGAAATCGTCATCGTAATTCGTAAGATCGTTTCGAGGTGGAGTATTACCTGTAGAAATTTTGCCAAAGGCTTTCAGCTCTGGCTTATCCCATCCCTTTTCATTTCGTACAGGATCTCCGAAAATCTTCAGAAATAAGCTTTTCAGCAGGTCGTCGAGCTGTTGTAGGTGTTTTTTGCGTAGGGCGATCAGCCCTTCCACTTTGCTAAGCACAATGGCAATGCGAATTTGATCATTGAGTGGGGGTAGCGGGATTTCGAAGTTTTCTACGGCTGGCTTAGCTAATTCCTTAAACGTCGCACCATTCCCTCTGGCTTGTAGGCTACTTACGTTAGCTTTCAATACATAGTAGAGATACTCAACATTTACTTCTTTACTTGGAATTAGGCTTTTGAAGCCTTGATTCGTGCAAACGGGTACTTTGTTGATGGCCAAAAGACCAATTGGCGCTCTTGAGCTAAGCAACAAAGAACCAACTGGCAACATCGTTGTAGAGCATGACTTAAACCCGGCTTCTGTAATTTTCTCAGCAGACCCCCACAAAAAAGGTGAATCCAGGCGGTTGATTTCCTTTGGCGTTACCCATTGAATGTCGCCACCCCAATATTCAGCTATCTCTCGTTTCGGTGTTGATCCAGAGATGATTTTGCAAACGTCACCAAGCCTAACGACTCTCACGCGATCATCCCCTTCAATTCTAGCAACTCGCGCACGATACCTGTCCGTACCTCAGCCAGATCCGCCTCGTCTACATCGCCCACCTCTGCCTGAATCAGCCGATCTAGTATTAGGCCCGGTGCGTCGAAGTTCATCTCCTCGAATACATCCGTTTTATAGCGGGACAGTGAGAGGTCGTAGTTATTTTTTTCATCGGCGATCTCGGCACGCGGCACCATGAAGCATTTTGCCGTGCGGTCGATATCAGTGGCCGCATTGCGGGCATGGTATTTGGCAATGATATCTTGCAAGTCTCCATTGCCTTCCTGCTTGCTGCGTCTGTCGTCCAGGCTGTAGCCATCGGTGAACATTTCATAAAACCAGACGTGTTCGGTGGCCGGTTGGGTGACTTTATCTTTCGGCCCCCATACCTTGGTAAACAACAAGATGGCAGTGCTGACCCCAGCATAGGGCTTGAATACGCCGCCGGGCAGAGTAACGACAGCTTTCAGGTCGCAACGCTCCACTAACAGTTGGCGTAGAGCCTTAAAGGCACCGCCGGAGCCAAAAAGTACACCCTGCGGCACAATCACGCAGGCAGTGCCGCCTTTTTTCAGCAGGCGATAGATGTTTTCGACAAACAGCAACTCAGTCTTGGTGGTAGCGAGCTGCAGGTTTTCGTTGATGTCACCCTTATCAATACTGCCGGTAAAAGGAGGGTTAGCCAGCACGATGTCGTATTCGGCTTCTTGGGTGTAGCTCTTGGAAAGCGTGTCCTTATAGTCGATGTTCGGCTCGTCGATGCCGTGCATCATCAGGTTCATCAGACCTAAGCGCACCATGGTGCTGTCGATGTCGTAACCCCATAGAGACTCCTGCAGAACGGTCTGCGCTTTTTCGGTGAGCGCGGCTGCGACCGAAGTGCGGGTAAAGCCGTCTTCATCTAACGTAAGATTTTTCGTCCCCGCTTTGATGGCGAGCTGGGTGACGATGTACTGGTAAGCGCCCAGCAGGAAGCCTCCAGAGCCGCAGGCCGGGTCGGCAATTTTGTGTCCAAGTTGTGGCTGCACGAGATCGGCCATTAGCTTGATGATATGGCGAGGAGTGCGGAACTGACCGTTCTTGCCTGCAGAGGCGATCTCCGAGAGCAGCATTTCATAGACATCGCCCTGGATATCTTGGAAGGCTTGGCCTTTCTCCCGCGAATCCTTCTCCATGAGCTCGAATATTTCGTCGATGGTTTTCACCGCTTCTACCAGCAAGGCCGGTTTGGGGATGATGAACACGGCATTTTTCATGTGGTGGGTGAAGTTGGACTCTGTGCCGTTCAGATCCTTCAGAAAGGGAAATACCTTGCCATGTACGTGTGGCAGCATCTCTTCGGCCTGTTTGCGCTTGAAATGGGTCCAACGCAGAGTTTGTTTGTCGATGGGCCGCTGTTCCGCCACTGGCCAGTTACGCTCCTCGGGTGGAATCCAGCTACCTTCGAACTTAGAGGTGTACTGCTCGCCTGTCCATTCGGCATCAGCCAGTTTTTTTTGATCCAGCTCATCCAGCCGCTTCATGAATAGCAGGTAGGTGATCTGCTCAATAGCAGTAAGCGGGTTGCTAATGCCGCCGCTCCAGAATTTGTTCCAGAGCTGGTCAATCTTGCTTTTGAGTTCCGGGTTATTTTGCAGCATGGGATTGCCTGTGCTTTAGGCGGCCAACCTTTCGGTTAACCGCAGGATTTCGTTGATTTCCGTCGGATTGAACACACCGCGGATACCTTGCGGGTGGATGACCGTAAAAGGAGCGCTGATGAGGTCCTTCTTTTCCACCTTTTCGCGTTCGACGATGAAGTTCTTCAGCAGAATGAGGAACTCCAATTGGCGGCTGTTGAGGTTGGTGTGGGCGCGAATGAACTGATCAAATGCGGCGCTGACTTCGTCCGGGAAGCTTTTCAGCACTTCTATGCCCAGAATGTGGCGGATGAACTGGATAAGTCTGGCCTTACGGTTCTTGTAGACTTGGCGCATCAGGTCTTCAGTGATATGCGGATGTTCTTCGTGGAGTAGCTCGGCCAGTTGGCTGGTCTCATCGGCGCTGACCGTCTCGCCGTTTTTGATTTTTTGCAGCACTAGGTTGTGTTCAGTCAGCTCGGCGATCAAGAGTTCGACCATCTCGCGGTAGCGAGTGATACTCACGGCCTCGTGCTGTGGGCCGAACTCTACCCGTTCCTTCTTGTGCAGCTCGTCGACGAGATCAAGATGCGTTTGCTCCTGACCGCTGCTTTGCTCGCGGAATTTCATAAGCGGGCCGAGCTTGGTAATCATGTCGTCATAGGCGTCTTCGTTTGCCTTAACCCAGTAGTGGTTGGTTTGTGCGGCGCGGATCAGAGCTTCTTCCTGATTGACGAAGCTGATCGAAAGTGGAAGTTCGCTGATCTGTTCGACAACGCCTTCCCGGATGGTTTCGGCTTGCTCCATATCTTCATTTAGCACTGCTAATGAGTATTCCAACACATCGCGCTCGAAACGCAGGAATTTGAAGTCGGCATCGGAGACAGTGCGGAACAGCGGTTTTATTTCGTCTCGCAGAAACTCCAGCCGTTTGTGGTTGAGGTTTATCCAGAAGCTTTCTTCTTCCAGCTGTGCGAGTGCGGCGGCAGCCTCTCTGATGACAACGGATGCCTGGGGTAGTGCGGCTATTTGCAGGCGGAGCTTGGCGATCTCTCGTGCGGAGGTATCGACATGTCCGATGTCGATGGTCTTCTCGATCTTGTCAAGCCGCAGACCGACTAGCCGTATGGGAATCGGTAGTTGGGGTTTAAGCTCTTTGCCCTTAGGGTTGAGCTTGAAGTATTCGAAGTTGTCCCAACAATCAAGAATCAGGAACACATCTTTCTCTATACACCATGGCTTGGGTTTACTGATTTCCAGTAAACGCGTACCTCGTCCCACCATTTGCCAGAACTTGGTGTAGGAATACACAGGTTTGGCGAAGACGAGATTGACGATCTCTCGTACGTCGATACCGGTATCGAGCATGTCTACGCTGATCGCAATGCGCGGCATGTCGTTGTTCGTGAACTGATCGAGAAGACCGCCTTTTCCATGCACCCGAGGGTCTTCCGACACCAGCACTTTGGCTAGTTCACCGTGGTACTGCGGGTAGAGTCTGTCGAAAATTTCCTCGATACGCCGGGCGTGCGCCTTGGTAGCACAGAAGAAGATAGTCTTGCCCGGCAGCACACCATTTGAATCCTTGATGGCTTCTTCCATAAACTCTCGGACGATCAGGGTATTGGTGCCCTTGTTGATCACCTGCTTTTCGAGCTGCGAGCCTTCAAAGTTAATTTCTTCAACCTCTTTGCCTTGTAAAATCAGCTTTTTTTGATCTTCAAGCGAAATGGTGCGCTTACTGATGCCCTCCATCTGGAACTTTGTCTGAATCTTCATGACTTGGAAGTTGCAGAGGTAAGGCGGCACGTTGTTGACGGCTTCCTCGAAGGTATAGGCAAAGGTCGGTAGGCCATCTTCGCAATGAAAAAGCTGGAAAGTGTTGTGATCGATGATGTCAGTTGGCGTGGCTGTTAACCCTAAGGTGATAGTTTTGAAGTAGCTGATTACCTCGCCAAAGGTGTTGTAGATAGAGCGGTGACTCTCATCGACGACGATTAAATCAAAGAAGTGTGGCGACAGGTATTGAGCATCGTCTCGAATTATATTGAGCATCGTCGGGTATGTAGCAACGTACACACGGCGGTCTTTGGCGAGTAACTTTTCTCCCACGTTGGGCCAGCGCGGTTCATTAGGCATGTGTTCTTTGAACGCCGATAGTGCTTGCTCACGTAGGGCGATACGATCGACGAGGAATAGCACCTTCTCGGCATGACCAGCGCGCATGAGCGCATCGACCAAGGCAATGCAGGTGCGGGTTTTGCCACTGCCGGTAGCCATAACCAGTAGGAAGTCGCGTTTTTTCTGTTCTATGCCATCGAGCACCGAGCGAATCGCACGGATTTGGTAATCACGGCCGGCAATCGAGGTGTTGATAAACTCTTGTGTCAGCGGTTTACGGTTGCGGCGGATATAGGCGAAGCGCTCAAGATCGTCTCGCGAGGGAAAACCAACGACTTTCCGAGGTGGCGCGTTCCCTAAATCCCAGAAGTAGGTATTGTGGCCGTTGGTATAGAAGCAGAACGGTAGCTCACCCCCCAACTGCTGCTGGATGTTGTAGCAATACTGCTTGGCCTGTTCGCGGCCTATAGCAGCATCCCGAATAGTTTTTTTTGCCTCGATCACAGCCAATGGTTTGCGGTCTTTACCAAGCAAGACGTAATCGCTGAACTGATGGCCTTCGTATGGGGTACGCGCTTCGGTTACGCCGTCGGGCAACGCGGTCAAAATGTCGAACTCTTCGATGACCTGCGTGGGGTCTTTGACGTTCCAGCCTGACAAGGCGAGCTGCTGGTCGATCAGGTCGGCACGAGTCTGTGCTTCGGATTTCGACATGCCTACCATCCCCATGAGAGGTAAAAGGACTTCTGGCCTGTAATGCTTGCGGCTAAATTTTGTTCATTTGCTTGGCGCAGGCTTTCGAGTGTTACGGAACTCTTGACCAGCCCTCCCCACTCGGCCGTTTTGCACAGTTCGGAGTGCTGCAGTTTCTTATTTTGCATTTGCCCATCCTGGCTCATAAGTAGACTTCCCTCATCCGCGACCTTCAATCCAGCACGACCAAAAACTCGGTCGCCAAGGCTGTCGGCTGGACATCCCGGACGTTGCGTTGCAACGAAACCAAACCGTAATCCGCCATTAAGCGAAGGGTGCGCGACAGATTCGGCACCTTTCGACCGCTGAGTTCAGCTAGTTCAGTGAGAGATTTGGGTTGCTTTTCATGGATCAGTCGCAGCAAGTGCCGGTTGTCGTCCGACAGTACGGCGGCCAAGGAGGCTAGAGAAGGGAACCAGATGCTCGGTGTCTCTTTTAGCTTTGGTAGCGAACCCTCGGGGCGTCTGATACCGACGATACAGCTCTCCATTGCCCGTAGTTCCTATTAACGACTAATCGTGAATTGTATCAGTGCCTGATAATGATCGTCGATCAGTGGCGCTCCTTTGCCGTACTCGTCCGAATGGGGACGTTACTCTTCTTTGAGGGCTTGTTCATAAGCCTTGGAAAAGCTTGTGAGATCTGTACCTAGGACAAGGCATAAGTCACGAAGCTGAACGGTATCGAGCCTCCTTACCCCCCGTTCCACATCACTCATGAATGACTGCGGCCTATCCAGAGCAGCAGAGCACTCAGCTTGAGTCAGTCCTGACTCGACACGTATGCGTTTCAGCACTTGAAGAAAAATGGCGTGCTCACGCCGATAAATAGCTTTGGTCATGACCGTATCCGAGAGGGTGCGGCTTGCAAAGCTATATCTGCTTTTGGGATATCTGATTTTCAGTTATTTTGTGCTGAACGGATGGTTCGGGGATGAATGATGAGAGTGCTGTGGGAGTTTTTTCGAGTGCTGTGGGCCCTGGGGTGTCTGCCTGTTGGCGCCTTGTTGCTGATTGTGTTGATTCTGTGCGGTTTCAGCCTGCCGTTTTTCTTGGGATTCTCCGGTGGCGCTGACCCCGCTGTTCGGTGCCTATTCTGGGCGCTAGTTTTCTATTTCGTGGGAGGGGCATGGTTATTCTGGTACGTGGATCAACGTTATGCGGAGAAGCTAAAGCGGCAGGTCGCGGTGTTCCTCGCTTTAGGTTTTCATCCGCACGTCGAAATATTCGCGAAGATGAGTGATGCCTATCTGGGTATTGATTCTTCAGCGCGCAGGCTGTTGGCCTATCCGGTTAAAGGCGCAGAGCATTTCTTTCGGATCGATGAAGTAAATTCCTGGCGAATCGTACCGGCCGGCAAGCGCAATCATCGGTTGGAGGTTCTGACCAGTAACCTTGATGTTCCTGTATTTAGCATGGTTCTTAGGTCAACAGAGGTGCTTAGCACGGAGGCTCGGCTCAGTAGCTTGCTTGGCAGCTAGATGCAGCATGAGACTAGATTACTGATCGTGGTCCATCATTCATTGGAAGAAATCCATGAGCAAACCAATCAGAAATGGTACCGAGATGACAGATATCACTCGACTGGAGCAAGCCAATGCAATGATGCGCTTGGTTAATCGGGCACTTGCCCGTAACGACGTTGCTGTCCTTATGGCGCTTGGATTTTGCCATCAGCACATTGGAGAGCTGAAGCAACAGGGCGGATTCCGGTCTTCCTCTATCGCACAAAATACAAGATTGATCACATGCCTCCGTAAAGTGGGAGATACATATGCTCAGTGACCGCGCGCCGCTAACAATTGCCGCCAACGTGTTGGCACGTTCCTCTATTCAATCTGTTCTCCGCTCTCCCTCTTATCACGCCCGTGGCTGGCAAATACTTGATCGTTGGGCGATTAGCTGTCCAGAGCAGCTTCGTAAGCTGGAGGCGGACGGAGAGGTCATCATGTTGGGTAGGTTGTTGGAGCAACAGGAAATCGAACATCAAGTGCTGAGCTCGACGGCAGAGTTGGAACAGCGCCGTCATGGCCTAGCAGAGCATGAAGTCCTGGCATTGCATGAGATAAGCACAGAGCTGTGATTCACAAAGGGCCACGGGTTTCCCTCAACACCCGATACGCTTGATGGCCTCGGTTATCTCAACCATGACATTTGCATATTCCTTGGAAAGCGCGCCGTTGCCCTCTGTGAAGAGGTGCTTCTGAAGGCCACCTAGGCGCCGCAGCTCATTGATTACGTGGGAGTCAATTTTGCTTCTGGTCTGTCGCTTCAATGCTGCGGCCAGTACGAACTGACCAACACTCATTCCGCTGTCGTGAGCTTTCTCGCGTACCAGTGCTTCCTCTTCCTCAAAACAACGAATGGCCGGGAGCCATCCTGTTCGTCGGCGTTGTTCGCTGCGGCTCATGAGCTTTCCTTTTCCAGGTGTTGGGGTCTCGGGGCTTGCCCTGAGCAGGGAAGGTAGGCAAAGCAGAGGGAGTGGAACGACTGGTGCGCGCCGGTTGTGAGGCGCCAGGGACTGGCGGTATAGCAAACCCTACCTTGTCCTAGTCTTTCTTCTCAAAACTCAGATAATTTTTGCACTACCCGGTTAAAGCAGGGATGCAAGAGGCGTTGGCATTTAGAGGACACTACAGGTACAAAAAAAAGACGAATTCAAAACGATTACATAAGCAAAGAATGCATCATCCATCAGTGGCTGAAGATACGATGATTGGATGGCGAGAAAGACGCTAGAGCGACAGCTAGGATTTACCGAATTGCCCCTGGCCTTGAGTGACTTTCTGATGCAGAGGGAGGGTATAAACAGCATGCGTGCACGCGTGACGTTGATAAGTGTGAGACGATTTTGGGACGGTTGTGGTGATGCGGAGGCACAAAGGCTAAAGTGACGAATATGAGGGAGCTATTTGACACTGGCGTGTAGATCTCAGGTAATACTCTCAGGATACCTTGGAGATAGTTATGGAACAGTCCAGTGACTCCGAAAGTAGCTTCGCCGAGATTATGGATCTGAAGCGCTCCAATCGTGAGCGGTTGATCCGTGCTATCCAGAACGCCTCCTCCGAAGAGCTCGAAATTTCTGCTCAGCGCGTCAAGGAAGTTCTGCTTGACTCTGTCAATCCAAGCCAGCGCCGACAGCGCATTGCCCCGCCAGCGTTCGCTAAGAGCAAATAGCTCCCTACGTATCGAAAGATTTTTGCGAGAGTGGCGGCATGCGGGTCGTCGTTTTCATTGCGGAGTTCGCACGTTTCACAGAGTAGTGCGAGGTCATTATCAATTAGTGATCAGGCTGGCTGCTACTGCCCAGGCTCTGCATGGGCGGTCGTAGGCAGCAGCTGTCTTTTGGATTCACTCCACGATCATCAGGCACAGACCACAAACATAATTTTTCAAACTCCGGATAACATGCGGCTTATCACATTTGGCCACGCTGGCAACCTTGCGAAGGGAATCCTGATGTCCGTTCCTACATACGACAAATTCATTGAGCCGATCTTGCGCTACTTGGCGGCGAATCCTGAAGGCGCGACAGCACGCGACGCGCATGAAGCTGCGGCCCAGGCTTTGAATTTATCTGAACCACAGCTTCAAGAGCTGATTGCGAGTGGGCAAGCGACCTATAAGAACCGCGCTGGATGGGCTCACGACCGTCTTAAGCGCGCAGGGTTATCCTCCAGCGCCAAACGAGGCTATTGGAGGCTCACCGAAGCTGGCACTGCTTATTCCACACAGCACCCGTCACCGCTCACGGCGGATAAGGTTGAACAACTCGCCATCGGCTTCATGGACGTGAAGCTTAGGAGCCCCACAGATGCCGTCCCACTAGATGGGCTAGAGCAGAGTGCAGATACATCGATATCAGCAACTGTGAGCCCAGATGATCGGCTGGAACAGGCTCTGCGTGAGCTACGCGATGCAACATCAGCGGACCTACTGGATAACCTGCTACAAGTCAGCCCCAACCGCTTCGAAGTTATTGTGCTCGACGTGTTGCACAGCCTGGGCTACGGGGCTAGCCGAAACGATTTGCAGCGTGTTGGTGGTAGCGGAGATGGCGGAATTGACGGGGTAATTTCGCTTGATAAGCTCGGGCTGGAAAAAGTCTATGTCCAAGCAAAACGCTGGCAAGGCACTGTAGGCCGTCCTGAGCTGCAAGCTTTCTATGGAGCACTTGCCGGGCAAAAGGCCAAGCGAGGGGTATTTATTACTACGTCAGGTTTCACTGCTCAAGGAATCGACTTTGCCCGTTCAGTGGAAGGCATCGTGCTGGTGGATGGCATCCGCCTGGTCAACCTGATGATGGACTACGAGGTTGGCGTAACGTCCCGGCTTCTCAAACTGCCAAAACTGGATAGCGATTACTTTGACGAGGAATGAGGATTTTGGACCTCGTCTTAGTTTCTCGGCACCGGGGGCAGGACTAGTAAACGAGCACTGGACACTAGCGCTCCCATGATCAAAAAACCATTACCAATCAGACTCCATCTCGGTGCTTAGGTGGATACCCATCACCTTTGCCTTGCGATATCTCAGCGGCTCCGCATTGATCTCCAGGGCAACAAGTCGACTTGCAGCGATAACTAAGCTGTTGAAGCGGTCATTGTGAACGGCGATATATGCGATGAGTTTTTTGCCAGTCGCTTGCATGGAGCCGATGCAGCGAGGAACCGACTTGTCGCTTAGGAGTAATGGATCAACGTATAGGTAGCATTCTAGGGCTGGGTATTTGAATGCTTCAGGGTATCGGACGGAGCCGTAAAGCTTGATCGCAGTGTGCTCTGAATAATGGTGTCCGATTCGCCTGGTATCGGTCGGCGTGGCCATGCTGAACGACCAGGACATATCCCATCCCCATATCCGGGCTTGGAGAATTATTCGCTCAATGGTGGTACGACTCCGGTTAGCCATAGCATTCATCTTCCGCGTTTGAGCTGGCTGCGGACAATCTCTCGACTGCTCGTTAGGGGCTGAACTTCCGTCCGAGATCCGATTAGTACTGATTAGGTTAAGATTAGTTTTTACAGGGGCACATGCTGCGGCCGTTGTGCTATCAGGCTGACAGGCACTATTGACTGTGGATAGCCTACCTTTTGGAACGGGCTACGCTACCTGCTGCAACGGCAAGCGTTACCTGCTGGAACGGTATTCTCTACCCGCTAGGACGGCATGCATCATTTTTGTTTTTTCCACCCTCGAGAGATGTCGGCACTGTGTCAGGCTTTCCTGTCTTTGGACGTGTACCAAATCACCTCGAATGGCGTACTCGAATGATTTACCGTGTTTGTTGTAGGCAGCGCTCAAAGCGTCAAATGCGCGACATAACGTTTGGGTGAACTTCCAGATTTCGCGGGCTTCGCTTCCACAGAGCTGGTGCAGTGTGCTTACTTTAAGTCCGTAAGCTTTTGCATGGCTCGAATAAAATCCATGAAGCCATTGGGCGAGTGGCTGGCCATCCAATGCAGACCGAATACTCCAATCGATGTAACTGAAGCCAGACTTGGAGAACAGTGCGTTTAGCCTTGCGTCAAGGATTACGACGTATTCCAAGCTATTCTCGTCCTTATAGAAGTCTTTGATCAGGCTACCGGTGTAGGAAATATCACCCAGCACTACCTCAACGGTGCACGCTGCCAATCGCAGCAAGCGATCGTGCAGCAGCTTCCTATTTTTACCCGTGTCGGTCTTTTTCATGAGTTTAAGCACGCCGTAAGCCTTGTAGCGGAGCTCGTGGCCTAGCATTTGCCGTCGAGAGAGGTGCAACACGCTTAGCCATACGGAAAGGTCGATCTGGTCGAGACGCGTTCCTGTATAAGAAATTTGCACGCCCCCGATTGAGTTAATCGCTACCATTTTTAGATCCGTCCGACTGCCCTTCCTTACTGCTCCGAAAAGCGCCGACCGCAAGAACGCATTCGGTACGCCGCGAACCTCATCCGGCCATGTTCTCAGCGTTGGGGTTGTAATCGCAGGCTTTGGCTTGAGCTGCGCCTTGTTCGCCGCTCTTGCTCGAGCTTCAAATTTGGCGAGTTGTGCAAGACGCCGGCTCCCTGAATTCGTGATGTCATTCGTATGGAGCTCTGGCGGCATTAACGGCTCGTTTATAAACGAAGTGACCACTGCTTAATTTTGAATGGAGGCAGGTGTGCGAGTGCTCATTTTCTAGCCTCTACTTGCTCTTTTTTTGTGGGGCGGCCAACTCGATTTTCTGGCGTGGTTTTCAACACTGGCTTGACTGGCGAAGCCGAAGTGCATTCGGGACCATGGCGCATCCACTGGCGAAGATCGCCGAGACGCCAACGTAGCCGCGATAGTCCTGGAAGGGGATCAAGCCCCGGCAGTTTGCGCTGACGCACGGTTAACACGCTGAATCCTGTTAGCGCCGCGACCTCGGCTACGCTTATCAGCACGTCATCTGAAAGCTTCTGGATTTTTTGAATGGTTTCGTAATCGACGCTCATCGCTAATGTCGCTCGGTTGCTATGGAGTACGTGCAGCTTTCGCCAATCGAGGACCGATCAACTAGGACACCTTTTTGACAGATGCGGCTGTTAGCCAAAGAATGGGTACATGCAGCCATCATCCTCTGAATCCGATATCAATCCCGAAGAAGTCTTTCAGCTCGTTTTCCGTGAGATAGAAAATCACCAGAAAACCGGTCGGAAAAACTTTGTTGTCCGTGTTCCGGTGGATCTGATGGAGTACCTGTTCTCCGGGATATTGCAGAAGTCTGGTATGTCGAAGGTCGCGCTTGAGCGATTGCTTACGGACCTTGGGATTTACGGTTTCAAGGACGCAGATGGGCGGATTCTGCGGCGGTATCTGAGTGGCCAAACGCGCATGGCTTGGGATACATACCAGCGGCTGTTGTTTTGGGCTTTATCGAAGGCGTGGGTCAGCGATTGGGTTTTTCGCGACTTGCTGTTGAGGACGTATCTGCGAGAGGCGGCTCAGCTCAGTGCGCGCAATATTCTGAACACCCTCAAGCGCCGGGTATCGATCTCGGACTTAACCCGTGAGCAGGTTATCGAGTGTTTCAACGAGGTTTATCTGCTCAAGCAGCGGGAACGCGAGGAGACGGCGCTAAACCGTGTGCGAACGGATTCAGAGACCAGAGAGCTGGCTCGCTCCCTGGGGCTTGAGATTATCGACTGACCATCAAGCTAGCTTCGCCGCGAGTTCTTCTGCGGTGATGTTGTAGTAACGCTTCAGCATGTTCACCTCGCGGTGTCCCGTAACGCTGGCCAGCTCAATCAGATTAGGAAGTTTGGTGGCCAGTCGGCAGGTGGCCTCATGGCGTAGGTCGTGGAAGCGCAGATCGAGCAGAAAGTCTTCCTGGGGCATTACCAGAGCGCGTTCGCAATCTCCTAAGTATTTCGTCCTTGCTCGCTCCAAACCGCGTGTGAAGGCCTTCTTGAGAGCGTCTGCGGTGGTGGGGAAGACTCGGCCGCAAAGTGAGCGTGGCAAGTCCTTGAGCAGCTGAATAGCTCGCGGGGAGAGTGGGACGGTTCTTGGTAGCCCGTTCTTGGTCGCTGGAAGATGAGCGGTTTTGCGATCCAGATTCACATGCTTCCAGCGCAACTCGAATAGCTCGCCACGGCGCATGGCGGTTTCAATTGCCAGTTGCACAATGGACCGTATCCAAGGGTTGTGCGAGGCGTCCGCATAGGTTCCATCGGCACGGCGCTCCCGAAGCTCCAAGGCGTTAAGGATGTATTGTTCTTCAATTGGGTCCAGGCGTCGCGAGCGTTCGTCGTTATAGCTAGGGCGGCTGACCATCCGCACCGGATTCTCGGCAAGATGGATTCCCCATTCGCGGCGAGCGACCTCAATCACGCATTGAAACAATGCCAGCTCACGCTTGACCGTATTGCCCTTGCGGATCTTCAGGCGCTCGTCACGGTAGCGGGCAAAGTCGGAGGAGGTGAGGGTGGCAACGATGCGCGTAGCCAGCGGATGACGCTTGAGCGCTTCCAGACGTTTGATTTCCGAATACGCGCCTTTGTGCTTCGGAGCGATCTCTGAGATGTAGCGATCAATGAGTTGATGAAAGGCGGTGCGTTCAGCCTCGACGCGAGAGACAAAGATGCCTCGGTCGATTTCGCTTTCGATCATGCGCGCCCAGGCTTGGGCATCTGCTTTGGTTTCGAAGGTTTTTCGTTGGGCTGGATAGCCCTTGCGGCGGATTTGCGCTTCCCACTGATACTCGCCGCGATTCCTGATTGTTGCCATTTCGACCATTCCCGCCACGTTCAAGTGTGGCAAATTTGTGGCAAAAACGACTTTCAGGACTAGGACAGGTTTCTGTCAGGAGCGCTATCCCCTTGTAATACAAGGGAAAGAAGATGGTGCACCAGGCGGGATTCGAACCCACGACCCCTGCCTTCGGAGGGCAGTACTCTATCCAGCTGAGCTACTGGTGCAACGCGGGCGCCATGATACTCATAAGCATGGCGGGCGTCCATGCTGCTGATTTGCCGTTTGTTTCTGCCTCGCTCGGCGGCTGTTGGCTACGCTGATCAGAAAAAACAGGCAAATGCGGCTTTTTCGTTCTTTTTTTCGAACAGCCTATTGTCCTGCAACCCCATCGGCCCTAGGATTCGTTTGAGATTTCAAACGCTCTTGTCTGGGTGCTGAACCGCACGTCTATGCTTATGTGCGTTATTTCTGTGCTTCAGCCCGGTGGATGATTTCCCTGACGGCAGCCCCTAAGGCGCCTTTCTACAACTCTAATTCGCTCCGCGCGCGCGCGGTGCTGTTAAGGAAAGCCGACATGCAGCTTAAAGACACCCAGTTGTTCCGCCAGCAAGCCTTTATCGATGGCGCTTGGGTCGATGCGGACAATGGTCAGACGATCAAGGTCACCAACCCGGCTACGGGCGAAGTGCTGGGCACTGTGCCAAAGATGGGCGCTGCCGAAACCCGTCGTGCGATCGAAGCCGCCGACAAGGCGCTGCCGGCCTGGCGTGCGTTGACCGCCAAGGAGCGCGCCAACAAGCTGCGTCGCTGGTACGAATTGCTGATTGAAAACCAGGACGATCTCGGTCGCCTGATGACCCTTGAACAGGGTAAGCCGCTGGCCGAAGCCAAGGGCGAAATCGCTTACGCCGCCTCCTTTATCGAATGGTTCGCCGAAGAAGCCAAGCGCATCTACGGTGACGTGATTCCCGGCCACCAGCCCGACAAACGCCTGATCGTGATCAAGCAACCGATCGGCGTGACCGCTGCCATTACTCCGTGGAACTTCCCGGCTGCGATGATCACCCGCAAGGCCGGCCCGGCCCTGGCCGCCGGTTGTACCATGGTCATCAAGCCCGCTTCGCAAACCCCTTTCTCGGCCCTGGCCCTGGTTGAACTGGCGCACCGTGCCGGCATTCCGCAAGGCGTGCTGAGCGTGGTCACCGGCAGCGCAGGCGATATCGGCGGCGAGCTGACCAGCAACCCAATCGTGCGCAAGCTGTCTTTCACTGGCTCGACCGAGATCGGCCGCCAGTTGATGGCCGAATGTGCCAAGGACATCAAGAAGGTTTCCCTGGAACTGGGCGGCAACGCGCCATTCATCGTGTTTGACGACGCGGACCTGGATAAGGCTGTCGAGGGCGCGATCATTTCCAAATACCGTAACAACGGCCAGACCTGCGTCTGCGCCAACCGCCTGTACATCCAGGATTCGGTGTACGACGCGTTTGCCGAGAAACTCAAGGCAGCGGTTGCCAAGCTCAAGATCGGCAATGGCCTGGAAGACGGCACCACCACCGGCCCGTTGATCGACGAGAAAGCGGTCGCCAAGGTTCAGGAGCACATCGCCGATGCCGTTGGCAAAGGCGCGACCGTGCTGGCGGGCGGCAAGCAGATGGAAGGCAACTTCTTCGAGCCGACCATCCTGACCAACGTGCCGAAAACCGCCGCCGTGGCGAAGGAAGAAACCTTCGGCCCGCTGGCGCCGCTGTTCCGCTTCAAAGACGAAGCCGAAGTGATCGCGATGTCCAACGACACCGAGTTCGGCCTGGCCTCGTACTTCTATGCCCGCGATCTGGGCCGTGTATTCCGTGTGGCCGAAGCCCTGGAATACGGAATGGTCGGCGTCAACACCGGGTTGATCTCCAATGAAGTCGCGCCGTTCGGCGGCATCAAAGCTTCGGGCCTGGGCCGTGAAGGCTCCAAGTACGGCATCGAGGACTACCTGGAAATCAAATACCTCTGCCTGGGTATCTGATCCCGCTTCAAGCGCGAAGGGCACGAGAGCGCTGCCCCTTTGCGCGTTTCACCCGTTCTGTTTCTTGTGGCCGGAACGCTGCGGCAGTCGATCATCGCATGCTGCCGCAGTTGTCTCCCCGCCATGTATTCCTTGAGACACGCCGCCCTGAGCTGCGAATGAGGACTGTAATGAGCAAGACTAACGCTGACTTGATGGCCCGCCGTACCGCCGCTGTTCCCCGTGGCGTCGGCCAGATCCACCCGATCTTCGCCGAATCGGCAAAGAACGCTACCGTAACGGACGTTGAAGGTCGCGAATTCATCGACTTCGCCGGCGGCATCGCCGTGCTGAACACCGGCCACGTGCATCCGAAAATCATCGCCGCCGTGACCGAGCAGCTGAACAAGCTGACCCACACCTGTTTCCAGGTCCTGGCCTACGAGCCGTACGTGGAACTGTGCGAAAAAATCAACGCCAAGGTTCCTGGTGACTTCGCAAAGAAAACCTTGCTGGTCACCACTGGTTCCGAAGCGGTGGAAAATGCCGTGAAAATCGCCCGCGCCGCCACTGGCCGTGCCGGTGTGATCGCGTTCACCGGCGCTTACCACGGTCGTACCATGATGACCCTGGGCCTGACCGGTAAAGTCGTACCGTACTCGGCCGGCATGGGCCTGATGCCCGGCGGTATCTTCCGCGCGCTTTACCCGAACGAATTGCATGGTGTGAGCATCGACGACTCCATCGCCAGCATCGAGCGCATCTTCAAGAACGATGCCGAGCCACGCGACATTGCCGCCATCATCATCGAGCCGGTTCAGGGCGAGGGTGGTTTCTATGTGGCGCCGAAAGAGTTCATGAAGCGCCTGCGCGCCTTGTGCGACCAACACGGCATCCTGCTGATCGCTGACGAAGTGCAGACCGGTGCCGGCCGTACCGGAACTTTCTTCGCCATAGAGCAGATGGGCGTTGCCGCCGACCTGACTACCTTCGCCAAGTCCATCGCCGGCGGCTTCCCGTTGGCCGGTGTCTGTGGCAAGGCCGAATACATGGATGCCATTGCACCGGGCGGCCTGGGCGGCACCTACGCGGGTAGCCCGATTGCCTGTGCCGCCGCGCTGGCGGTGATGGAGGTGTTCGAAGAAGAACATCTGCTGGATCGCTGCAAGGCCGTTGGCGAGCGCTTGGTGACCGGCCTCAAGGCCATCCAGAAGAAATACCCGGTCATTGGCGAAGTGCGTGCCCTGGGCGCGATGATTGCCGTGGAGCTGTTCGAAAATGGCGACACCCACAAGCCGAACGCCGCGGCAGTGGCCCAGGTTGTGGCCAAGGCCCGGGACAAGGGCCTGATTCTGCTGTCCTGCGGCACCTACGGCAACGTCCTGCGGGTGCTGGTGCCGCTGACCTCGCCGGACGAGCAATTGGACAAAGGCCTGGCGATCATCGAAGAGTGCTTCTCCGAGCTCTGATTTTTCCGAGCGCTGAGCTGTGCGCTGATCCACAAAAAACCCGCTTCGGCGGGTTTTTTCATACCCCGAGGAAGGGGGCTGGTGTTGTTGAGCTGTCTGGAACGGCCGCGATTGTCTAAGGTGCATGTATTGCAAGGGAGTGATACGGCATGACGGCTGTGGATTTACCCGCTGGACCGCGCGTATTGATTGCCGAGGCCGATCCAGCGTCTAGAGAATTGCTGGAGCAAGCGGTGTCAGAGGTGCGTTGCGACGCCCGGGTGCAGACCTGTGGCGAAGGAAAGCAGGCGCTGGAGCTGCTGGCCCATCACCCATACGACTTGGTCATCGCCGACTGGGAACTGCCGGGCGTCGATGGCTTGAGCATCTTGCGCGGTTTGCGTCAGCAGCGCCGCTCCCCCGTGTTGCCATTCATCCTGGTGAGCCAGCGCAACGACAGCGCCAGCGTGCGGGAGGTATTGCCGCTGGCGCCGGCGGCGTACCTGACCAAACCCTTGAATCGGGAAAGCCTGACCCAGCGCCTGCAAGGGCTGCTCTTGAGTGGTGAAGACACCTCCAATGCCGCGCCCATCCCAGGACCAGCGCTGACATTGGCGACTTTCCTGGAGCGTCGACGGGATCTGGCCGAAGGCGCGCCGTTGATGACCGATGTGCAAGTGGCAATCAAGCGTAGCCTTAATCCCGGTGGGCTGGATCTGAAACTGCTGGAAGATAAGATCCGCACCGACCCGCAGATCACCGCAGTGCTGATCGCCGCGGCCAACAGTGCTGCCCAGCACCAGGGCGGCGGCCCCGTACAGACCGTAGCCCAGGCGTTGCACCAGCTCGGTACCGGGCAAAGCATGAATCTGATTCTCGGCCTGACGCTCAAGCGCTGTGCCCGGCTGAGTGTCCCTTGCCTGGCGGACTATGCCGAACGGTATTGGGAATTGTCGCTGCACACCGCCGAGTACGCCCGGACAATGGCCCGCCTGCTCGACTTGGATCAGGAGCGCTGCTATTGCGCCGGCCTGTTGCATCGCTTGGGCGACTTGGCGCTGTTGCGCTGTCTGGAAGAGTGGAAGCAAGCCGGTGGTGAGCTGGATGAGCCCGAGGAGGTCGGGGATTCGCTCGAAGCGTTCGGCGCTGGCTTCGGCTCGGCACTGCGCGCCCGCTGGCGGCTGCCGCTGGAGCTGCGGGAATTGATCGCAGCGGTCTATGGCTTGGGTGGGGGGGTCTATTCCCGCGAGGCGCTGGTGATGAACTTGGCCGCGCAGCTGGCCCATCTGCCATCCCAGCAAGGCCTGGAAGAACTGGCTCGGGGCCGCACGGCGCGATTGTTGAAGATCGGGCTGCCGGAATTGATGCGGCTGCGCCGTCAGTAAAACCAGTGCTTAACCCTGTGGGAGCGAGGGGTGAAGTCTGATCAAACTGCGATGATGCGGTTCTTCCCCTGACGCTTGGCCTCGTACATGGCCGCGTCGGCGCGGGAGAACAGGCTGTCGAGGGTCTGGTCTTCGGCGGTGATACCGGTCAGGCCCTGGCTGACGGTGATGCCGAAGTTTTGCTCGCCACAGCGGAACGCCAGGCGTTGAATTTCCCGTTGCAGACGTTCAGCGACCTGCAGCGCCATGTCCGGTGGGCAGCCTGGAAACACAGCGGCGAACTCTTCACCGCCGATCCGCCCGAACAAGTCACCGCGCCTGAGCACGCTACGTCCGCTCTCGGCGATCTTCTGCAATACCGTATCGCCTTCTTGATGGCCGTAGGTATCGTTGATCAACTTGAAATCATCGATGTCGAGCAGCAGGAACGCCATGGGGGTGCCTTGCAACCGTGCCTGCTCAAATTCACGATGGGCGCATTCGAAGAAGTGGCGGCGGTTGCTGCTCTGGGTCAGTACGTCGGTGGTCGCCAGGCGCTGAAGTTCGCTTTCGAGCAGCTTTTTCTCGGTGATGTCTTCGGCAATGCCGACGACGATCACCGGTTGGCCCGGATCAGCCTGACGGTTGATGAAGCATTTGTCGCTGAGCCAACGAATCTGGCCATCGGCGGCGATGATCCGGTACTCGCGATCTTCGACGGCGCCTTTGACCAGCACTTCCGCCAGGCTGCGCTCGGCGTAGTCCAGGTCGTCCGGGTAGATGGCGTCGCGCCATTCGTTGTAGTCGGCCAGCACCAGGCCCGCAGGCCGGCCGAAAATCCGCTCGTAAGCAGGGCTGACGTACAGTACTTGCCGGGTTTCCCAATTGAATGCCCACAGCACCGCGTTGACGCTGACCAACAGCGAACTGAACAGCTGCTCCCGCTCGCTCAGGCGCGCAACTTCGCCCTGGGCGTGCATCAGCGCCATGAGTGTCTGGGCCGCTTCGGGCCAATGCGGCTGGGATGAATCCTGTAGGTTCTTATCGACCATCGGCACAAATCTCAAGGAACGTGCATTGCTATGGATTTGCACGCGCTCACTCCAAAGCCCGCCAGGATGGCGAAGTGCTCTTGAGATATGGGATTGCTGGCGAAGTTCCTTTTCAGGCGACGAAGGGCGGGGGGATGACGGCTCCCAACCTGTGGCGAGGGGATTTATCCCCGTTGGGCTGCGCAGCAGCCCTGAAACCAGTTGCCTCGGTGTGTCAGAAATAACTACATCGCTGTCTTGGGGCTGCTACGCAACCCAACGGGGATAGATCCCCTCGCCACAACAACCTCCCCGCCGCGCACATCGGTGTCAGGCCGTGGCAGGGCGCAGCGAATAGGTCTTGAGCTGGTCGGCGAAGTCGCGCAGGGACTGGATGCCACTGGCTTCGGCTTCGTGGACCCATTCCTTGATGGCGGCGAGCATGTCGTGGCCGTTGCTGCTGGTCTTGACCCAAATCTGCTGCAAGGCCAGGCGTTTTTCGTAGATCACCTTCAGCGCCTGGCTATGCTCCAGCATGTTCTGGATACGCACATGGTGGCGGTCATCCAACAGGCTGGTTTCCCGGGACAGCAGGCGTTTGGCCCGATGGAACTGATGGCGGACCGAGTGATCGACCTTTTCCAGTTCCTGCTTGACCAGCGGCGCGATGACCAGCCGGCGATACTGGGCCATGATCTGGAAACGGTTGTTGAGGATCGCCATGGCGGTGTCCATGTCCAGATGGCCCTTGCCTTCGACCCGGTGGGCAATCGGCGCGACCCGCTGAACCTTCGCCAGGCGCAGGAAGCTGAAGACCTTGATCCAGGCCCAGCCCAGGTCGAATTCCCATTTGCGCACCGACAGCTTGGCCGAGTTGGGGTAGGTGTGGTGGTTGTTGTGCAGTTCTTCGCCGCCGATGAGGATGCCCCATGGCACCAGGTTGGTCGCCGCGTCGCGGCACTCGAAGTTGCGATAGCCCACGGCATGGCCCAGGCCATTGACCACGCCAGCGGCCCAGACAGGAATCCACATCATCTGGATGGCCCAGATGGTGATGCCGATGGTGCCGAAAAGCAGCAGGTCGATGACGCCCATGATCGCTACGCCCAACAACGGGAAACGGCTATAGAGGTTGCGTTCGATCCAGTCGTCGGGGCAATTCTTGCCGTAGATGCGCAGGGTTTCCAGGTTTTGCGCCTCGGCGCGGTACAGCTCGGCGCCTTTGCGCAGCACCGTGGACAAGCCTTTGACGACCGGGCTGTGAGGGTCATCCTCGGTTTCGCATTTGGCGTGGTGCTTGCGGTGGATGGCCGTCCACTCGCGGGTGTTCTGCGCCGTGGTCAGCCACAGCCAGAAGCGGAAGAAATGTTTGAGACCGGCGTTCAGTTCCAGGGAACGGTGAGCCGAATAACGGTGCAGGTAGACCGTGACGCTGATGATCGTCACGTGGGTCATCAGCAGGGTGACTGCCACCAGCGACCAGGGCGACAAGCCAAGAAAACCTTCGTACCACATAGGCTGTAGGGCCCTCGATAAAAATAGAAACTGCCGTTGCATTATCACCAGCCCGAGGGAGAAAACCAGTCGGCCTTTCAGATAAGAGTGGCAGGATGTTTCTTACTTTATAATCCCCGCAAATTACAGGGACATGGACGGCCGCATGACCAACTCTCAACGCACCGCCATGCACGGGGCATTGATTTACCTTCTGCTATCCGTTGCCTGGCTGCAGCTGGTTGGTTATTTACTGAGCAGTTTCTTCGATGATTCCGCCGACCGGCTTCGCTGGCAACTGGTCAACGGTTATGCCTGGGCGCTGGTCAGCGCCGTGCTGATTTTCATGGCTCGGGTGCGCATCGCGCGTGGTTTGCGCAGGGGCGAGGGCACTGTCGATCGTGAGCGATTGCGCCAGGCCGCCGCCGTCTTCGATTGCACCCGCGAAGGGGTCCTGGTCACGGACCGTCAAGGCCTGATCGTGCATGTCAACCCAGCGTTCATGGCGATCACCGGTTACGCCCGCGACGAGGTGCTGGGCCGTCAACCCAACCTGTTCAAGTCCGGCCGGCATGGCCCGGCGTTCTACCGGGAAATGTTCGCTTCGCTGTCCAGCCGTGGCGAATGGAGCGGCGAAATCTGGAACCGCCGCAAAAGCGGAGAGATTTATCCGCAATGGCAGACCATCCGTGCCGTTGTCGATGACGAGGGCGAAGTCAGTCAATACGTGGCGGTGTTTTCCGACATCAGTGCAATCAAGGATTCGGAGCATGAGCTGGCGCACCTGGCCCATCACGACCCGCTGACCGGCCTGCCCAATCGCCTGCTTTTTTGCGACCGCACCGAGCAAACCGTGGCTTCGGCGCAGCTTCACAAGCGTGGGTGCGCGCTGCTGCTGTTGGATCTCGACCACTTCAAGAACATTAACGATAGCCTCGGCCATGCCGTGGGAGATGAATTGCTCAAAAGCGTGGCCCAGCGCTTTCTCGGGTTGTTCGCGCCGGGCATCACCCTGGCCCGGCTAGGCGGCGATGAGTTCGCGGTGGTGGTGGAAAATTGTTCTCAGCCAGGGCAGGCGGCGGCCTTGGCCAGGCGCATCCTCGATGTATTGAAAGAGCCTTTGCAGCTCGGCGGACAGTCGCTGTTTATCAACGCCAGCATCGGTATCAGCCTGTTTCCCGGCGACGCTCTCAGTGCCGAGCAATTGCTGCGCAACGCCGATTCGGCACTGTTCAAGGCCAAGAGCAGTGGGCGCGATGGGTATGCCTTGTATACCGAAGAACTCACCACCCATGCCCAACAGCGGGTGGAGATCGGGTTCGAGCTGCGACGCGCGCTGCAGCAAGACGAACTGCGCGTGCATTACCAACCGGTACACGACCTGGCGACCAGCCGTCTGGTCGGGGTCGAGGCCCTGGTACGCTGGGAGCATCCCACGCGTGGGCTGGTGTCGCCGGCCGAGTTCATTCCCATCGCCGAGCGTACGGGGCTGATCGCCCAGATCGATGCCTGGGTCATGAAGCAGGCCTGTCGCCAGATGGGAGAGTGGCAGCAGGCCGGGGTGGTGCTGTCGTTCGTGGCGGTCAATGTCTCCAGCCGCTTGTTCGCACGTCGCGAATTGTATGAGCAAGTCGCCCGCGTGCTGCACGAGACCGGCCTTGACCCGGCCCTGCTCGAATTGGAAGTCACCGAAAGCGCAGTCATGGAAGACCCGGAAGTCGCGCTGGAACAAATGCACCGTTTGCGCGAATTAGGCGTGCGCCTGGCCATCGATGACTTCGGCACGGGTTATTCATCGCTGCTGCGGCTCAAGCGTTTGCCGGTGCAGAAACTGAAGATCGACCAGGGGTTTGTCGCCGGGTTGCCCTGGGATGAAGATGACGCGGCGATCGTTCGCGTGATCATCGCCCTGGCTCACAGCATGGGCATGCAGGTGCATGCCGAGGGCATTGAACAACAGGAGCAAGCGGCGTTTCTGCTGGGCCAGGCGTGTGAGCTGGGGCAGGGATATTGGTTTGGCCGGCCGGTGGCTGCGTCGCAGTTGGATTGGGATCGGGCGCCGGTGATTGCCTGATCACCAGTGGCATTGATGTTGACTGATACGCCGCCATCGCGAGCAGGCTCGCTCCCACATTGGATTGGCTTTGACCTTGAGATTCGTTTCGACACAGCACTCCAGTGGGAGCGAGCTTGCTCCGGGCGGCGATCCGACGATGGCGTCGGCTCAGCTTGCCTCGATGTCGGTCTATCCCTCAGCGCGCCGCCACCCCCTTCGTCTCCAAATGATAAATCTCCGAGGGTTTGGCAGGGAAAAGGACCCACGATCAGATCCATCGTAGGACGCCAAATTAGAGTTGGTATTTTGGTTATATAAAGATTCTTAAATAGTCTTTTTAAGAATATCCCGCTTTATCTAGTATTGCTCCCACGCCGCAAGCAGTGCCGCCCACTGCCAGGCATTCATACAAGGAGCAGCAGCATGAGCGCATCCCTACGTAGCGTTGACGGCCAGGACGAAGCAACCATCTTGCGCGAGATCCAGAGCGCATTGCGTGACCTGCGCTTTGGCGCGGTGGAAATCACGGTGCACAACGCGCAGGTGGTCCAGATCGAGCGCAAGGAAAAATTCCGCCTGCAGCAACCGAGTCAGAAACCGAGTTAAAGGATCGCCGCCTACGGCAGCTCCGACCGGGGGGCTGTGGCGTGGGCGCTGTCGCAGGCGGCTGATCCTTGCTGCAAGCCATCCGATTCCAGAAGCCATAAAAACCAGAATTCCAGGAGCTTTCACCATGTCGTCGATTCGCCGTTATGCCTTGGCCGCCCTGGCCAGCGCTGTTTTTGCAGGTTCCGCGGTTGCCAAGGATTACGAGCTGCTCAATGTGTCCTACGACCCGACCCGTGAGCTGTATCAAGAATACAACGCCGAATTCGCCAGTTTCTGGAAGAAGGCGCATCCGGATGACACGGTGAAGATCCAACAGTCCCACGGCGGCTCGGGCAAGCAAGGCCGGGCGGTGATCGATGGTCTGCGCGCCGACGTGGTGACCCTGGCCTTGGCCGGCGACATCGACGAAATCGCCAAGCTGGGCAAATCCCTGCCAGCGGACTGGCAAACACGCCTGCCAGATGCCAGCACGCCTTACACCTCGACCATCGTGTTCCTGGTGCGCAAGGGCAACCCCAAGGGCATCAAGGATTGGGGCGACCTGATCAAGGATGACGTGTCGGTCATCACACCGAACCCGAAAACCTCCGGCGGCGCTCGCTGGAACTTCCTCGCCGCTTGGGCCTATGGCTTGAAAGCCAACGGTGGCGACGAGGCCAAGGCCAAGGAATATGTGCAAGCGCTGTTCAAGCACGTGCCGATCCTGGACACCGGCGCCCGCGGTTCGACTATCACGTTCGTCAACAACGGCCAGGGCGATGTGTTGCTGGCTTGGGAAAACGAAGCCTTCCTGGCGCTGAAAGAAGACGGTGGCGCCGACAAGTTCGATATCGTCGTGCCGTCGCTGTCGATCCTCGCCGAACCGCCGGTGGCGATTGTGGACAAGAATGCCGAGAAAAAAGGTAATGCCGAGATCGCCCAGGCGTACCTCAAGCACCTGTACAGCCCGGCCGGCCAGGAAATTGCCGCGAAGAACTACTATCGCCCGCGTGACAAGGACGTGGCCGCCAAGTATTCCCGCCAGTTCCCGAAGGTGGAGCTGGTGACCATCGATAAGGACTTCGGCGGCTGGAAAACTGCCCAGCCGAAATTCTTCAACGATGGCGGTGTGTTCGACCAGATCTATCAGGCGCAGTAAGCTGCAATAGAGCGCATTTCATGTGGGAGCGAGCTTGCTCGCGAAGGCGGTCGTACAGTCAATATCAATGTTGCCTGATACACCGCTTTCGCGAGCAAGCTCGCTCCCACAGGCTCCGCACCCTGTGAGTCTCAACCAAGGACCTTTATGTCGCGTCGCATATCCCCCGTCATACCCGGCTTCGGGCTGACGCTGGGCTACACCCTGGTGTACCTCAGTCTGATTGTGCTCATACCCCTGGCGGCGATGTTCGTGCATGCCGCCCAACTCACCTGGGATCAGTTCTGGGCGATTATCTCGGCGCCGCGGGTGCTGGCTGCCTTGAAGCTCAGCTTCGGCACCGCGCTGTGTGCCGCGATCATCAACGGCGTCATCGGCACGCTGCTGGCTTGGGTGCTGGTGCGCTACACCTTCCCCGGCCGCAAGGTCATCGATGCGATGATCGACCTGCCCTTCGCCCTGCCCACCGCCGTGGCCGGTATCGCGCTGACGGCGTTGTATGCGCCGACCGGCCTGGTTGGCCAGTTCGCCACCGACCTGGGTTTCAAGATCGCCTACACCCCGCTGGGCATTACCCTGGCGCTGACCTTCGTGACGCTGCCGTTCGTAGTGCGCACGGTGCAACCGGTGCTGGCCGACATTCCCCGGGAAGTTGAAGAAGCCGCCGCGTGCCTCGGTGCGAAGCCGTGGCAGGTGTTCCGCCACATCCTGATGCCGGCGCTGTTGCCGGCCTGGTTGACCGGGTTCGCCCTGGCTTTCGCCCGTGGCGTGGGCGAGTACGGCTCGGTGATTTTCATCGCCGGCAACATGCCGATGAAAACCGAGATCCTGCCGCTGCTGATCATGGTCAAGCTCGACCAATACGACTACACCGGCGCCACTTCCATCGGCGTGCTGATGCTGGTGGTTTCCTTCGTCCTGTTGCTGCTGATCAACCTGCTGCAGCGGCGCATCGAAACCCCATAAGGAGGCGCGAATCATGTCCCAATCGTCTATTTCCGCCGCTTCCACCAACGCCGCCCGTCGCGGCAGCGCGACGTCGCGGCGCGTGCTGATTGGCCTCGGCTGGCTGATCTTTGCGCTGTTTCTGCTGCTGCCGTTGTTCATCGTCGTGTCCCAGGGCTTGAAGTCCGGCCTTGGGACGTTCTTCGCGGCAATCTTTGAGCCTGACGCCTTATCGGCGCTCAAACTTACGGTGTTCGCGGTGTTGATTTCGGTGCCGCTGAACCTGGTGTTCGGCGTGAGCGCCGCGTGGTGCGTGAGTAAATATTCATTCCGTGGCAAGAGCATGCTGGTGACGCTGATCGACCTGCCGTTCTCGGTGTCGCCAGTGATCGCGGGCCTGGTCTACGTGCTCATGTTCGGCGCCCAGGGGCTTTTCGGGCCGTGGCTGTCGGATCACGACATCCAGATCGTGTTTGCGCTGCCGGGCATCGTCCTGGCGACGATTTTCGTCACGGTGCCGTTCGTGGCCCGTGAGCTGATTCCGCTGATGCAGGAACAAGGCACCCAGGAAGAAGAGGCCGCGCGCCTGCTCGGCGCCAATGGCTGGCAGATGTTCTGGCATGTCACCGTGCCGAACATCAAGTGGGGCCTGATCTATGGCGTGGTGCTGTGTACCGCCCGGGCCATGGGCGAGTTCGGCGCGGTGTCGGTGGTGTCCGGGCACATTCGGGGGGTGACCAACACCCTGCCGCTGCACGTCGAGATCCTCTACAACGAATACAACCACGTGGCCGCGTTCGCCGTGGCGAGCCTGTTGCTGATCCTGGCGCTCTTCATCCTGCTGCTCAAGCAGTGGAGCGAAAACCGAATCAACCGCCTGCGCGCCAGCGCCGCGGAGGAATAAGTCATGTCGATCGAAGTCCGTAACGTCAGCAAGAATTTCAACGCCTTCCGGGCCCTGGACGACATCAGCCTGGACATCCAGAGCGGTGAGCTGGTGGCGCTGCTCGGGCCATCGGGTTGCGGCAAGACCACCTTGCTGCGGATCATTGCCGGCCTCGAGACGCCGGACCAGGGCAACATTGTTTTCCACGGCGAGGACGTGTCCGGCCACGATGTGCGCGATCGTAACGTCGGGTTCGTGTTCCAGCACTACGCCTTGTTCCGCCACATGACCGTGTTCGATAACGTCGCGTTCGGCCTGCGCATGAAGCCCAAGGGCCAGCGCCCGAGCGAAAGCCAGATCGCGACCAAGGTCCACGAATTGCTGAACATGGTGCAACTGGACTGGCTCGCCGACCGCTACCCCGAGCAGCTGTCCGGCGGCCAGCGCCAGCGTATCGCGTTGGCCCGCGCCCTGGCGGTGGAGCCCAAGGTATTACTGCTGGACGAACCATTTGGCGCCCTCGACGCCAAGGTCCGCAAGGAACTGCGCCGCTGGCTGGCGCGGCTGCACGAGGACATCAACCTGACGTCGGTGTTCGTCACCCACGACCAGGAAGAAGCCATGGAAGTCGCCGATCGGATCGTGGTGATGAACAAGGGCGTGATCGAGCAGATCGGCTCGCCGGGCGACGTTTACGAAAACCCGGCCAGCGACTTCGTGTATCACTTCCTCGGGGATTCGAACCGCCTGCACTTGGGTGAGGACCGGCATGTGCTGTTCCGTCCTCACGAAGTCTCGCTGTCGCGCTCGGAACTGGAAGACCACCACGCCGCCGAGGTGCGCGACATTCGTCCACTGGGCGCCACCACGCGGGTGACCCTGAAAGTGGAAGGCCAGAGCGAGCTGATCGAGGCCGAAGTGGTGAAGGACCACGACAGCCTGGTGGGGTTGGCGAAGGGCGAAACGTTGTTCTTCAAGCCGAAGGTCTGGCAGAAAGTCTCCAACCTTTAATATCAAAAACATCGCGAGCAAGCTCGCTCCCACAGGGATTTGTGTATGGCGCAGATCCAGTGTGGGAGCGAGCCTGCTCGCAAAAGCGCCCCGATCCGAATCTGAATAACCCCGCTAGGCCTTGCTTCGATTGGTTCTACTTTTAACCTTCCCCTGACCCAAACCCTACCTAGACTCTGACATGCCAGGAGGCAAGTGAGAGTCCATGACGGACCGGTGTTGTTGTCTCCTGGCGCCCTGATGCCAAGGAGAAAAAGCATGAGAATGGAAGTCAGTCGGCACGGCCCTTTCGGTTGTGCCTTGTTAAGCGTTCTGTTGAGTCCTTCTGCCAGCGCCGCCCCCACGTTGTCTCCCCAGATACCTTTCGATGTCACGGTCACCGAACCGGTTTCACTCTCCAGCCTGCAAGCCAATTTCGATGATTTGTCATGGCAGACCTTCATCGCTCTGAATTGGCCGGCCCTGGACAATGGCAACCCCAATACCGGCGTCACCATCGGAAAACAAGACGGGGCAACGGTTTGGGAAAGTTGGAAAGAGAGCTACCAGATTTTTCGTGCGAAAGGGCAGGCACCACTGCCTTGGAATGCGCCGGCGACCCTGCCTGAAGCGTGTAAGTCACTCAAGTCCGGCCGCCTGTTACAACAAATGGGTAAGGTGCCCGACGTGCTGGATGAATTTATCCAGCCCTTCGAGAGCGGTCCGCTGGTGGATCAGAACGGCGTGTATACGCGCAATGAAATCGTGGTCAACCAATCGATGTTCGACGGGATCGTAAACAACGGCCTGTACAGCATCGAAGGCCAGCAGCAGTTCTTCGCCGCGAACCCGAACAACACCGTGGCATTCAGCTGTGGTTCTACCAAGAGCCAGGAAGTCGGCGCGGTGATGGTGAAGGCGTCGTGGAAAGTGCTCGGTCCCAGCGACAAACGACAGGATTTCCATACGGTCGATGCCCTGGTCTACACGCCGGGCAACAGCGACCCGGGTAAAGGGCCGATCGTGGAGGAATCGTGCGTGTCCGAGCCGGTCGGGTTGGTGGGGTTGCACATGGTCCACAAAACCGCCAATGCGGCCCAATGGGTCTGGTCGACTTTCGAGCACGTAAAAAACGTTCCTGAAAAAACCACGCCCGTCGGACAGCGCACGGGCCCTTATCTGTTCTATAACGCCGATAGCCAGAGCGCCATCAATCAGCCTCCGCCACGGCCGTGGAACCCGGCGGTCAAGGCGACGCCTTCGCAAATCGTGCGGGAAGTGCCACTGACCGAGGCGACGAAGACGCTCAACGCCTCCTATCAAGCGCTGTTGCGTACGGCCAATCCACAAAGTGTCTGGGCGAACTATCAGCTGATCAGCACCCAGTGGCCTTCAGACCCGCCGAAGGATTGCCAGGTATCGGCCGCCAACCCGCTGGGTAGCCCAGCGCCGTCGTTCCTGGCCAACGCCACGCTGGAAACCTATATCCAGGGCACCGTTCCCCAGGCGTCCTCCAGCTGCATGGCGTGTCACGGCAATGCGGCGACCCATGTCACCGAATCGCCGCGCACCAGTTTTGCGGACTTCACCTATTTGCTCGAACGCGCACAGTCCACCAGTGGGCAAGGAGCCAAGCAATGAGTACCAATCTGGACAATTTCGTAGGCCTGTCGTCGGCCCTGATCGGCATTTCGGCCGATCGTCTGGCGCCGCAGATCGACCCGGTCGGTCTGCCGCCGATCTTTCTCGATTACGTGACTGCGCGCATTTCTTCTGACGTGCTCAACGCGTTGCTGACTCAGTACGCCACCCTGGCGGCCGACCATGTACCGCCCGACCAGATTGCCGAGCAAATACTGAAATTCAATATGCAGCCGACGATACCTGACACCGTGCTGGCGGCGCGCTCGATCATGAAGCTGTGGTTGCTAGGCGTCTGGTATCAGCCGTTCGATAGGCTGCCTTTCAAGAAGGACGATTCGGCGGTGGTATCCGACCAGGCCTACATCCACAGCTGGGCCTGGAAGATTGCCCAGGCCCACCCGATGGGCTACAGCGAATCGTTTTTTGGCTACTGGAACAGCACGCCCCCAAGCCTTGAGGATTTGACCGGCGTGCCCGCCAACGGACAGCAAGGAGCGTCGTCATGAGTACTGAACAAGCAGAAGTGGTGATCGTTGGCGCAGGTCTGGCCGGCAGCATTATTGCCTATCAGTTGGGCATGGCGGGTATTGAGGTATTGGTACTTGAATCGGGGCCAGAGATACCGGTCAATCGCGCTCAGTATCTGGAGCGTTTCTATACCGCGACGCTGAAGACCCCAGAGTCACCCTACCCCCCGAGCACAACGCTGGACCCACACCTCACCGGGCCGGCCAAGCTGAACGCTCCGCGAGCAACCATTGCCGACCTGCTCAATGACAACTGGAACAAACCGGCGGTCAGCTACCTGGTACAAAAAGGCCCGCTGCCCTTCACAAGTACTTATGAACGGGTAGGTGGCGGCACGACATGGCATTGGGTGGGCACCTGTCTGCGCATGGTGCCGAACGATTTTCGTCTGAGGTCGAAATATGGCGTCGGGGTGGACTGGCCGATTGGCTATGACGATCTGCAAAGCGCCTACTGCCGGGCGGAAGCGGAAATCGGGGTGTCTGCCAACGTTGCCGACCAAGCCTATCTGGGCATGACCTTTCCTGAAGGTTATGCGTTCCCGATGCACAGCATTCCGTTATCCCTGGTCGATGGCAGCTTTGTCGCCGCCGTCACGGGGCAGACGTTCGATAATTTGCCGCTGGTGGTCAGCCCGACGCCGGCCGGGCGCAACTCTCAGCCTTATGCCGGGCGCCGGGTATGCGCCGGTAACACCAACTGCACGCCGATCTGTCCGATCCAGGCCAAGTACGACGCCACCGTGACCATGAACAAGGCCTTGGCCACTGGCAAGGTCCGAGTGCTTTATCGGACCGTGGCCAGCAAGGTAACCGTTGGTGATGATCACAACGTAAGCGGCGTCGAGTTCATGCAGTATCAGTTGGAAGACGGTCCCAAGACCGGAACCGGCGTGGCCGTTGCAAAGCGCTATGTGATCGCCGCCCATGCGATCGAAACACCGAAACTGTTGCTCAACTCCAAGACTGACGTTTGGTCCAAGGGTGTCGCCAACAGCAGCGGGCAAGTAGGTCGCAGCCTGGCTGACCACCCCATTTATCTGGCCTGGGGGCTCATGCCCGAGGGCAAGGCGATCTTTCCTTATCGGGGACCGTTGTCGACGGCAGGCATCGAAAGCCTGCGCGACGGCGCCTTTCGCAGCGACCGCGCGGCGTGGCGCATCGAAATTGGTAACGAAGGGTGGAACTGGCCGGCCGGTGATCCCTACACAACGGTCGCCGACTTTATCGACGGGACGAATGTAGGGAAGACCAACCCGAGCAACAAACTGCTATCGGGAACGGCGCTGGTGCGCAAGCTCAACGACGTCTTCACCCGCCAGTTCCGGGTTGGCTTTTTGGTGGAGCAGGTGGAGAAAGATCCCGATCACTCCGAGAGTTATATCCAGCCCTCGACGGATAACCTCACGGATGGGCTCGGCATTGTTCGGCCGGAAATCCATTACGACCTCTCCGACTACACCAGGAAAGGTTTCCAGCAGGCGAAAATATTGGCGACGCACATCATTGAGGACCTGCTCGGTGGTACGGAACTGACGGACATCATCGGGCCTGGATGTTTCACTTACGATGGCGTGCCCTACAGCTTCCAGGGCGCCGGTCATTTGATGGGCACCTATCGCATGGGCGATGACCCCGCCAAGTCGGTCGTCGATAAACACCAGCGCAGTTGGGACCACAAGAACCTGTTCCTGGTGGGCGATGGCGTCTTCCCAAGTACCGGTACCTCGAACCCGAGTCTGACAATCGCCGCGCTGTCGTTCCAGGCCGGGGATACGTTGGCCAATGACCTGCGGGCGGTGACGATGCAGGTTCAATCCAACAAGGCCTGGCAGGGCACCGGTGTGCAGCTCAACGCCCAGGTTCCGCGTGTGGTCCGCTATGTCAGCGGCCAGTGGTGCGCCAGCAAAGAGGGTGGGATGGTGGATGGAAACGGTGGCTCGCGGCACATCACCTATTCCAGCTATACGTTGCCCGGCGCGGCTGAAGGTGCGTTGATCGGCCGGGTGGGCGACGGCGGGACGCCGTTTCTGATTGGTGATCGGGCGCAGCTACCCGTGAATCAACAGGGGGAGCTGCAACTGTGCATCAACGATGACTTGACGAGACAGCATGGCGCCGGCCTGACCGACAATGTTGGCGCGCTGACGATTCGGGTCGAGTTTGGAGCCCTGTAGCTTGATCGGTAAAACCTAGCTCTTGTGGGAGCGAGCCTGCTCGCGAATACGGTGCATCAGCTAACTCAAGGTTGACTGACAAACCGCTTCGCGAGCAGGCTCGCTCCCACAGAGTCGCCTTACCACCTGACAACATTGCGGTGTTTTCACGCCGTCGAACGTTGGTTGCGCAGGGCCACCGGACCTGCGCGCTCCTCAATGGCCTGCTTCAGATCGTTTCTGAGTCCCAGCAAAAAACCCGCCTCGACCACCACAAACAACGGCCCGACGATCAACCCGGTCAGGTCATCGACGAACGCCGGTTTGCGCCCTTCGTAGTAATGACCGACGAACTGAATCACCCAGCCCACCACGAACATGCCCAGGCCGCTGCCTAGCCACACCGTTGTGCTTTGTGCGGCGAGTACCTGGCCCAGCCAGACTGCTAGACCCAGCAGCACCGTCATCAACACACCCAGGCGCAACTCCAGGCGCAGATAGAACCAGGCACTCGCCATCGCCACCAGCAGCGCCGGGGAAACCAGGACCGCGCCAACCGGCCATCCGGGCCGGGACAACAGCACCGCGACGGCGATGAAGATCAGCGGAATCCCGATGAAATGACTGACGATGTTACGCGGGTCGCGGTGGTAGGCCGCGTATTGACTGAGGTGATCGACGAGGCTTTTCATTGTTGTTCCTCCTGAGGTGATGCCTGCATGATGAACAGGTTTCACCAGGCGCTCTGTCAGCTAGCCGACACTTGTCCCGGAGTTTGCATGAATACCCATCCCTGGCACTCGCATTTGATGGTCGGTCACTGGTACAGCCATCTGCCTGCTGAGTTACAGCATAGCCTGCTGGACATGTCGCGAGTGCGTCGCCTGCCGCCCGGCCAGCGGCTGTTCCAGCGCGGCGATGCACCGTGCGGCCTGTACGCGGTGCTCGAAGGCGCGGTGCGTATCGGCGCGGTCAGCGAGCAGGGCAAGGAAGCGCTGCTGAGCGTGGTGGAGGCGCCGCATTGGTTCGGTGAAATCTGCCTGTTCGATGGACAACCGCGGACCCATGATGCGGTGGGCGTCGGCCAATGTACATTGCTGCATCTGCCACAGGCTGCGCTGTTGGCTTTTCTTGAAGCACAACCCGTTTATTGGCGTCATCTTGCCTTGTTGATGAGCCACAAACTGCGCCTGACCTTCATCAACCTTGAACACCTGAGCCTGATGCCCGCCCCGGCCCGCGTGGCCCACCGCTTGCTGATGATCGCCGAAGGCTACGGCGAAATCGAACCGGCGCGCCGGGTCTTGCCACTGCCCCAGGAGCAACTGGCGATGATGCTTTCCCTGTCGCGCCAGACCACCAACCAGATCCTCAAGGATTTGCAGGGGCAGGGCATTGTTCACCTCAGTTATGGTGAGATCGAAATCCTCGACATCGAACGGTTGCGAGCCCTGACCACAATCTGAAACCGACCTGGACCCTGTGGGAGCGAGCTTGCTCGCGCAGACGTCAGGTCAGTCGACATCGATAGTGACTGATACACCGCCATCGCGAGCAAGCTCGCTCCCACAGGGGCTTGGTGTTGTCGCAGCTATTGCGGTCACACCGCTTCCCATGTGTGAGCGAGCTTGCTCGCGATAGGGCTCGCCCCGGCGCTGAAAATGTTCAGCGCAACCCATCCCGAAACTGGCCCGGCGTCATGCCTGTCCAGCGCTTGAACGCGCGGCTGAAGCTGCTGGTGTCGGCGAAACCCAGCAGATAGCTGACCTCGCTCAGCGAGCACTGCGGATCGCGCAGATGCAGCAGCGCCAGATTCTCCCGGCATTCATTGAGCAGCGCATCGAAGCGGCAGCCTTCGTCGGCCAGGTGTCGCTGCAGGCTGCGCAGGCTCAGATGCATGGTTTGGGCGATGCGTTCGGCGCTGGGTTCGCCTTCGGGCAACTGGGCTTCGATGGCGGCGCGGACCTTGCGTTCCCAAGTCAGCGGCTGAAGCTGGGCGAGGGTGCGCTTGAGCACGGTTTCGTTGTGTTCGGCCAGCTCCGGGTTCGCGTCGTCCAGGTGGCTGTCGAAATCCAGGAGGTTGAATTCCAGGCAATCCTGGCCGGCGTCGAAATGCACCGGTGCGCGAAAAACCTTGTGCCATGGGCTCGGGTCCAGCGGTTCCGGGCGGCGCAGGTAGACGGCCAGCGGTGCGTAGTCGCGACCCAGCCGGTTGCGGCAGGTGCGCACGTAGATCGCGGCAAACGCGTCGATGGCCTCGAAGGCGGGAGCGGGGCGTCCCGCCGGTACATCGAGGCTGAAGCGATAACGGTCATCGCCGCGGCTCAGCTGCAAGGTCAGCGCATCGCTGACCACCGGGTGATACCGCACGATCCGCTCGAACACTTCACGCAAGCTGCCGCTGGCTACCAGGGCGTAGCCCAGTGCATGGAACGTGGTGGGGCTGACGAAGCGCGACACCCGCAAGCCGATCGCCGGATCGCCGCTGGCCTGCACCGCCAGCGTCCACAGGCGCGTGGTGGCCGAGAGCGGGTAGCGGGCGTTCGGGTCGTCCATCAACACCGGGTCCAGGCCCGCCTTCACGCACAGGGCTTGGCTGTCCAGGCCCAGTGCATCGAGCTGTTTGCGCAGGGCGCGGGTCCAGCTGGCGAGGGAAGTGGGTTCGGTCATGACAATTGGCGCTTGCGGTCAACAGGTTGGCGTTTACGGCTACCACCCGATGGGACAACGCCCGGCAGGATGAGCACATCGTTAACAGAGGATGTAAGCCATGCACGGCACTTGCGCAAGCCCCGAGCGATTGAATGCACAACAGCGAGCCGCCCACATTCGCCAGGTTGTCCTGGCCCGAGGTGAGGAATTGCGTCGGCGCTACCCGATCCTGCAGCACCAGGACGCGTTGGGCGCAGGCATCCTGGCGTTCGCCCTGGCCGGGATGATCGGCTCGGCGCTGCTCTACATCAACGGTCACCTGGCCGGTTGGGCTTGCCTGCTGCTCAACGCGTTTTTCGCCTCGCTGACCCACGAGTTGGAACATGACCTGATCCACAGCATGTACTTTCGCAAGCAGCGCGTGCCCCATAACGTGATGATGGGCCTGGTGTGGCTGGCGCGGCCCAGCACCATCAACCCGTGGATCCGCCGTCATCTGCACCTCAACCATCACAAGGTGTCCGGCAGCGAAGCGGACCTGGAAGAGCGGGCGATTACCAACGGTGAGCCGTGGGGATTGGCGCGTTTGCTGATGGTGGGTGACAACGTGATGTCGGCGTTCATCCGCCTCCTGCGAGCCAAGACCTGGGCGCACAAGCGCAGCATCCTCAAGCGTACGCTGAAGGTGTACTTCCCACTGGCACTGCTGCATTGGGGCGCCTGGTACGTGTTCCTTGGTTTTCATGGGGCCAACGCTGTGGCCGGGCTACTGGGCGCTTCCATCGACTGGTCGGCCAATACCCTGGCGACGATGCACATCATCGACATCGCCGCCGTGGTGATCATCGGCCCGAATGTGCTGCGCACCTTTTGCCTGCATTTCATCAGTTCGAACATGCATTACTACGGCGACATCGAGCCGGGCAATGTCATCCAGCAGACCCAAGTGTTGAACCCCTGGTGGCTGTGGCCGTTACAGGCGTTCTGCTTCAACTTCGGCAGCAGCCATGGCATTCATCATTTCGTGGTGAAGGAGCCGTTCTACATCCGGCAGATGACGGTGCCGGTGGCTCATGAAGTGATGCGGGAGATGGGCGTGCGGTTCAACGATTTCGGCACGTTCGGGCGGGCGAATCGGTTTGCCGGTGAGGAAGGCGTTGTGAGGGAAGAGGCGAAGGCCGTTCAGGCCTAAGAGCAAAGAGATAACTGTTGTGGCGAGGGGATTTATCCCCTCGCCACAGGGGCATCTTTCAGGCCAGACAGATGCGTCTGGCTTGGAGGGTGGGTCAGAACTGATAACTCACAGTAGCCGCCACATTGCGCTCTTCGCCCATGTAGCAGAAGTTCAGGCTGGCGCACGAGGCGACGTAGGTTTCGTTGGTCAGGTTGTTCGCGTTCAGGCGCACGTCCACGCCCTTCAAGCCGACCTTGCCCAGGTCATACCCCACCGACGCATCGAACAACGTGTAGGACGGCACCTTCATGGTGTTCTCCGCATCGACCCAACTGTAGCCGACATAACGCACGCCGCCGCCCAGTCGCAAGCCATCGAGCGTGCCGCTGTCGAACTTGTAGTCCGCCCACACCGAGGCCATGTGGCGCGGGGCCTGGGTCGGTGAGTTGCCTTTGTTTTCGATGATGTTGGTCGGGGTGCTCAGAGTGCTGACCATCGACTTCGAATATTCGATGTCGGTGAAGGTGTAGCTGCCCAGCACTTTGAACTGCTCGGTCAACTGTACGTGCGCTTCCAGTTCCAGCCCTTGGGAACGAACGGCGCCGACGGCGCGATAGAAATTTTCCTGGGGCAGCTTGGTCGCGAGGTTTTCTTGATCGATGCGGAACAGCGAGGCGGTGTACAGATCATCGGTGCCTGGCGGTTGGTACTTCAAGCCCAATTCCCACTGCTTGCCGTCGGTGGGCGCCAGTGGATTGCCAGCGCTGTCGGCGTAGGAGTTGGGGTTGAACGACTCCGAGTAGCTGATGTACGGGGCCAGGCCGTTGTCGAACAGGTACAGCGCTCCGACGCGGCCGGTGAGCTTGGTGCGCTTGTCATTGATCTCGGTGCCTTCAGGGCGACCAGCTTCGGCGATGCGGTTTTCATCCGAAGTTTCGACCCAGTCCTGGCGCAGGCCCAGGGAGAAGCGCCACTTGTCCATTTCGATCAGGTCTTGCAGATAGACACCGGTTTGCTCCAGGCGTCGCACGTAGCTGGTCGCGCTGACGTTGGTGATCGCCGAGTTTCCGTAGACCGGGTCGAAGGCGTTGATCGGGGCGAGGCTGCCGCTGGTCCAGTCGACCACGGTCTTGCGCCGCTGGTAGTCCGCGCCCATCAGCACGGTGTGCTTGGTCGCGCCGGTGAAAAATTCGGCCTGCAGCATGTTGTCGACGATGAACGAATGCAGCTTTTCATCGGCGCCGGTGTAGTAACGGTTCAACTCGTTGCTGGTGGGGCTGGTCCAGCCGAAGGCATAGATCTGATTGTTGGTGACGTCGGAGTCCAGGTAGCGGAAGTTTTGCCGGGCGGTGAAGACATCGTTGAAACGGTGTTCGAATTGATAACCGAACGACTGCTGATCACGTTCGTAAACGTCGACGCCGGGCTCGCCTTCGAAGAAATTTTCCGAGATCCGCCGACCGTTGCGCGGGTGCAGTGCGCCGTCGGCCGGTACGCCGCCATGGTAGCCGCCGTCGGGTTCGTGCTGCAGGTAGGCTTGCAGGGTCAGCGAGGTGTTCTCGGTGAAGTCGATGCTGATGGTGGGCGCCAGGGTGAAGCGCTTTTCTTTGTTGTGATCGAACTGGGTATCGGAGGTGTCCGCCAGGCCGATCAGGCGATAGGCGATGCGTTTTTCATCGTCCACCGGCCCGCTGAAGTCGAAGCCCACGCCGCGCTGGCCCTGGGTGCCGACAGTGGCCTGGACCTGATGGTAGGCCTCATAAAGCGGCTTTTTGCTGGTAAGCGCCACCAGGCCGCCCGGAGAACTGCGGCCATACAGCACCGACGACGGGCCCTTGAGGATGTCGACGCGCTCGAGAAAGTACGGGTCGACCTGCATGGAACTGTAGGTGCCGCTGTCGCCCATGGACTTGAGGCCGTCGAGGTAGATGTTATCCACCGAGCCGTCGTTGAAGCCGCGCATGGCCACGTAATCGTAGCGATGGGTCGCACCGTAGGGGTTGGTCAGCACGCCGGGGGTGTAGCGCATCGCCTGGGATACGGTCTGCGCGCCCTGGTCGTCCATTTGCTCGCGCGTCACCACCGATACGCTTTGTGAAGTCTCTCGCAGGGCGGTACTGGTCTTGGTCGCGACTTGGCTGTGGGTGGCGTTGTAGCCCGCCATGCTGCCCAAGGCGTTACCCAGGGCGAAGGCCTTGACGTCAGTGGTCGGCAGCGCCAGTGCACTGTCCCCGGCCTGGGCCTGCAACACGTAGCCGCTGCCTTCCTGGCCGACCGCAATCAGCCCCGAACCGCTGAGCAACTGGTCCAAGGCCTGGTCCGCCGAGTAGTCACCTTTGAGCCCAGGCGACTGGCGGCCAGCGGTTTGCTCGGGGGTGCTCGCCAGGGTAATCCCGGCCTGGCGCGCGAACTGATTCAGCACCTCGTTCAACGGGCCTGCCGCGATGTTGTAGCTCTGACGGCTGGCCGTGACGCCGTCCTGCGCGGCGACAGCGAGCATCGGCACGGCGCTGACGCCCAGCGCGGTGCTCAGCAGTGCGGCGTGGACGGCTTGGCGCAAAGGGCTGGTTTGCGAGGAACAGCCGAAGGAGGTCTTGAGGGTTACGCGCTCAGTCATTTTGGGTTTCCGTTGGAGTCGCTGAAGGCAGATAAGCGTTGCTTACTGTCCTAGCCGGACGCCCTCGCAAAACCCGCCAAAAAAAATCAGGCCGCACGTTCCACCGTGACCCACCAGCGGGTTCGATAATGCAGCTGCACGGGCAGCGTGCGGGGGAGCACGGCCAGCATCTTGTCGATGTCATCCAGGCGGAAGACTCCGGACAAGCGCAGGTCCGCGGCCGAGGCGGCGCATCTCAGACAGCCCCGGCGGTAGCGGCCGACCTCGCTGAGGAAGTCTTCCAGGCGCATGTTGCGCGTCACGATCAAGCCGTCCGCCCAGGCGCCGGCGTCCATGTCCAGGGGCGGCGCCAGGGTCGCTGTCGATGAACTGACGAGGTAGCTTTGCCCTGCCTCCACGTGGATCGGCGCGCCCTCGCTGTTGCGATGTGAGCGAATGGCGACCCGGCCGCTGGTGACGCTCAGGCGCGTGCAGCCGCTGTCCTGGCGCACGACGAAGCGCCCTTCCAGTCCTTCGAACAGACCCTCTCGGCTTTTCACCAGCAGCGGGCGTCCTGGGTCTCGGCCACAGGTGACCATGATTTCGCCGCGGGTCAACGTGATCAGACGCTGGCTGGCGGTATAGTCGAGGTCGGCGGCGCTGCGGGTGTTGAGTTCAAGTCGTGTACCGTCCGGCAATTGGAAACCGCGTCGTTCGCCCGTGGCAGTGGCGAAGTCGGCACGCCACGGCTGCCAGCCTAGGTCCTTGCCCAGCCATGCGGCGGCGCCCACCACGGCGACGCCGGACAACAATTTCAGGGCCTGGCGTCGACCGAGGCGCTGGGCGCTGGCCTCCAGGGTGTCGAGGGCAATATGAGCACTGGGCACGGCGCGCAGGTTGGAGGTGAGTTCGCTGTGCAGCGATTGCACCCGTTGCCAAGCCAATTCGTGATCGTGATGGGCGATGCGCCAGGCGTCGCACTGTTGGCGAAGGATCGGATTGGCGGCATGGTTGCGCAGGCGCAGCAGCCAATGGATCGCTTGCTTGACCACCAGTTGCGAAGGACCTCGACCGCGCGATGGCGGGTCGATCGGCTCAATCTTCATAGCGCAGCACGTAGCAGTGGTACAGCGCATCGGCGACGTACCGCTCCACCGACCGTAGCGAGATGCCCATTTGCTCGGCGATCTGCTTGTGGGTCATGCCGTCACACTGTGCAAGCAGGAACGCCCTGCGTACTTTCGGCTTGAGGCCGTCGAGCATGCGGGAAATGCCCTCCAACAGTTCGAGGATCAGGGCTTGGGCTTCGGCACTTGGGATCTGGGCCTGCGGCAGATGCGCGATGGTTTCGAGGTAGGCGCGTTCGATTTCTTCCCGGCGCCAGTGATCGATCACCAAGCCCTGCGCGATGGTGCGCAGGAAGGCGCGCGGTGCCGTGAGTTCCAGGCGTTCGGTGCGTTGCAGCAGGCGCACGAAGGTGTCCTGGGCCAGGTCAGCCGCATCGGCGGCGTTGCCCAGTCGGTGGCGCAGCCATGTATGGAGCCAGCCGTGATGGCTGCAATAAAGCGCCTGTACTGCTAACTGGGGGGAGGACATGAGCGCAATAGCCTGATATCACAAATGATAATAGGTCGCATTGTCATAAGCGTTCATCAAATTTGCAACCACCGTTCGACGCAGGCTGTGTGATGTTGGCAATCATCTCGTCGGACAATTGAACAAGGGCCTAATCTTTTCCACGGGTTGGCCGACAGAAGGGTATGCGTGCACCAAAATGGAGCGGATCCAATCTCCAGCTCTTGCGGCTACATGGAACTGCCAACCGGAATGCACCCCCATCCCCTGCATAAGAAGTCCCTCCATGAATCTTAAGTTCAGCCACAAAATCCTCTTGGCCGCCTCAGGTGTGGTGGTGTTGGCTTTTGCCCTGTTCACGCTCTACAACGATTACCTGCAACGCAATACCATCGGTCGCAGCCTGGAATCCTCCATCGAGCAATCCGGTGACCTGACGGCCAGCAGCATCCAGAACTGGATGAGCGGGCGGGTGCTGGTGTTGGAAAACCTGGCTCAGAACATCGCACACCAAGGGGCGAGCGCCGATTTGCCTGGGCTCGTGGACCAGCCGGCGTTGACCTCGAACTTCCAGTTCACCTACGTGGGCCAGAACACCGGCGTGTTCACTCAACGACCTGACGCGAAGATGCCCGACGGTTACGACCCGCGTCAGCGCCCTTGGTACAAACAGGCCGTGGCCGCCGATAAAACCATGCTGACCCCACCCTACGCGGCGGCAGTGGGCGGCCTGGTGGTGACCATTGCCCTGCCGGTCAAGCACAACGGTGAATTGTTGGGCGTGGTGGGTGGTGACCTGAGCCTGGAAACCCTCGTGAAAATCATCAACTCCGTGGACTTTGGCGGGATCGGTCATGCGTTTTTGGTCAGTGGCGACGGCCAGGTCATCGTCAGCCCGGACAAAGACCATGTAATGAAAAACCTCAAGGACATCTACCCCGGCACCCCTGTGCGTATCGGCAAGGGCATCCAGGAAGTCGAGCTGAACGGGGAGGACCGCATCCTTTCGTTCACCCCGGTGGCAGGTTTGCCGGGCGCCGAGTGGTATATCGGCCTGTCGATCGACAAGGCCAAGGCCTACGCACCGCTGAGCCATTTCCGTACGTCTGCGTTGATTGCGATGTTCATTGCAGTGGCTGCGATTGCGTTGCTGCTGAGTCTGCTCATCCAGGTGTTGATGCGCCCGCTCACCACTATGGGCCGCGCCATGCAGGACATCGCCCAGGGTGAAGGCGACCTGACCCGGCGTCTCGTGGTGCAGGGCAAGGACGAATTCGCGGTATTGGGAGGGTCGTTCAACCAGTTCGTGGAACGTATCCACGCGTCGATCGCCGAAGTGTCTTCCGCCACGCGTCAGGTGCATGACCTGTCGCAACGGGTGATGACATCTTCCAACGCCTCCCTGGTTGGATCGGATGAGCAGAGCGCGCGCACCAATAGCGTGGCCGCCGCGATCAATCAGTTGGGCGCCGCGACCCAGGAAATCGCCCGTAACGCCGCCGATGCCTCGCAACACGCCAGTGGCGCCAGCGAGCAAGCGGACGATGGTCGTCAGGTGGTGGAAAAAACCATCCAGGCCATGACCGAGCTGTCACAGAAAATCAGCCTGTCGTGCACCCAGATCGAAACCCTGAACGCCAGCACCGACAACATCGGGCACATCCTGGACGTGATCAAGGGCATCTCCCAGCAAACCAACTTGCTAGCCTTGAACGCCGCCATCGAAGCGGCCCGTGCCGGTGAAGCCGGACGTGGTTTTGCGGTGGTGGCCGATGAAGTGCGCAACCTGGCGCACCGCACCCAGGAGTCGGCTGAAGAGATTCACAAGATGATCACCTCGCTGCAAGTCGGCTCCCGTGAAGCGGTGACCACGATGAACGCGAGCCAGGCTTCCAGCGAGGAGAGCGTGGAAGTGGCGAACCAGGCCGGCTTGCGCTTGGTCAGCGTGACCCAGCGCATCGGCGAAATCGACGGCATGAACCAATCCGTGGCCGCCGCGACCGAGCAACAGACAGCCGTGGTGGAGACCCTCAACATGGACGTCACGCACATCAATACGTTGAACCAGCAAAGCGTCGCCAACCTCAACGAAACCCTGAAGGATTGCGATGCCTTGTCGCAGCAGGCCAATCGATTGAAGCAACTGGTGGACAGCTTCAAGATCTGACGGACCCGATCCCCCGTGGCGAGGGAGCTTGCTCCCGCTGGCCTGCGCAGCAGGCCCCTGCAAGCCTGCAGGCGGACCGCGTTGGCTGGCTTTACGCCTGCTGCGCAGCCGAGCGGGAGCAAGCTCCCTCGCCACGGGTGTGGGTTGTCTGGGCTGATGCCATCGCGAGCAGGCTCGCTCCCACAGGGTTTTTTGGTCAGGCGAACATCTTCACCACATTTCCCATCGCCTCATCGGCGAACCCTTGCAGGAAATCCCTGAACCCTTCCCGTGTGTGCACCTCGGTGTGGTCGGCGATGATGGTCCAGGTGGCGCGGCAGCGGCTGTCTCCCAGGGGCTCGACGCGCATCGCCGCCCAGAGGTTGTCGATGCCGAGGGTGTTGTAGATCAGCGTCCAGGTCATGTGCATGGCCTGGTCATCGCGGCTGTTGAGTTGCTCCACCACCAGGTTTTGTCCGTCGCGGAAGAATTTCTTGCGCAGCGAACGCACGCCGTCGCCAGTCATTTCGATGTATTCAAGGGCTGGAATAAAGCGGTTGAACCCGCCGAAGTCGCCCACCACTTCCCAGACGCGCGCGGCGTCGGCGGGCACTTGCACCGAGGTTTCGACATGGCAGGCTTGAGGGTTCTTGATCAGGGTGTCGGGTTGAAAAGCACTCATGGTCTTGCTCCTTGCGTGGTGTTGGGTTGCTTCAGATGAAATCGATGGCCTTGAGGTAATCAGCACCGCGGCGCAGCAGGGCCGGGGACTTTTCCGGGTAACGGGTGCCCATCTGCCTCACGCCGGACCGGGCGTTGTCATGGCGGATCAGGGAGATGTCGCCGATGTCCTCTTCGAAGCCGTTGAGGTAGAAACCCAGCACGCCGAACAGCGCGTTGTCGGTATCGACCCGCGCCAGCTGCTGTTGCCAGTCCGCGACACTGACCAGCGCGAATTCCCGGCCACTGTCGCGGAACGACGCCACATAGGCGTCCCAGCTCAAGGGTTCGGGGTTGTGCAGGTTGAACACGGCCTGGTTGGGTTGGTAACGGCTGGCGTGGAAGGCGATGAAACGGGCCAGGAAGTCCACCGGCATCAGGTCGAAATTGAGCGACAGATCCGGCACCTGGCCGAGCTGGATCGATCCCTTGAGCATCAGCATCAAGCGGTTCTTGTGGGGCTGGCAGACCCCGGTCTGGCTGTTGAAGCTGATGTTGCCGGGACGGAACAGATTGACCCGGACGCCAAGGTCCCGGGCCCGTTGCAGAATCCGCTCGCCGACCCATTTGGACAGGTTGTAGCCATTCTTGATGTAGATCGGCGGTGTCCTTGCTGCTGGCTGCTCCAGCACCTGCCCATTAGCGTCCAGGGTGCTGGAGGCCGACAGCGTCGAGACGAAGTTGAAGATTTTCTTGCTGCGCCCTTCGCACAGCCGCAGGCATTCGAAGATGGGCTCGACGTTGTCCCGCGCCAGGGACTCGTAGTCGAGCACGTGATTGACATGGGCGGCGTTGTGCACCAACGCGCCGAACGTGCTGTCGATCCGCTGGTAGGTGTCGTCCGGCAAGCCCAGTTGTGGCTGGGTGATGTCGGCGGCGTAGACGCTGACACGGCTCAGGTCCAGATGCTCCAGGCGATTTTCCCGCAGGGCCTGGGCGAACCGCTGGGCCGCGCTTTGCCCGCCGGATTCACGCACCAGGCACGCCACTTCCGTGGCCCCCCACGCCAGCAACGCTTCGACGATATGCACGCCGAGAAAACTGTTGGCGCCGGTCACGACCACTTTATGCACATCACCGCTCTGGCTGATGGGCAGTGGAGCGAGGTTGAGTTCGGCTTCGGCGTCGATGAAAGCCTGGGGGCTCAGCGAGGGTGCATCGCTCTGGTCGGGGGCATCGAGCAACTTCGCCAAGGTGATCAGCGTCGGTGCTTCAATGAAGCGGTTGATCGACAGGCTGCGACCGAACGTCTGCCTGAGACTCAACAGCAGCTGCGAAAGCAGGATCGAATGCCCGCCAAGGTTGAAAAAACTCTCGTCGGTGGCGATGTCCTCGGCTGGCAACTGCAGCAGCTCGGCCCATAGCTGTCGGAGCTGGGTTTGCAATGCATTTTGTGGCTGGCGCCCTTGAGCTCCTGCCTGGACCGATCCCGCCGACGCCAGCAATGCCCGGCGATCGACCTTGCCGTTGCTGGTGTAAGGCAGGCTGGGCAGCTCTACATAGGCCGCCGGGTGCATGTAGCTCGGCAGCGAATCCTGCACATGCTGGCGCAAGGCGTTGAGGGCCGCGCCGGGTCGATCGTCCACGGGGTTCGCCAGGAACGCCAGGATCCGCCGGCGCTCGTCGACCCCCACCGCCACCTGGCGAAACACTTGGCTGTCGCGCAGGCAATGCTCGATCTCCTCGGGCTCGACCCGAAAGCCGCGGATCTTGACCTGGTTGTCGCGGCGGCCGCACAGCTCGATCCCGTCGTCGGTCCACTGGCCGATATCCCCCGTGCGATAGACCCGCAGCGCTTGCTCGTTGGGCAGCGTCAGGTCGAGATAACGGCTGCTGGTCAGCACTGGATCGTTCAGGTACCCCAGGCCGACTCCAGGCCCTGCGATGTACAGCTCGCCGGGTGTGCCCTGGGGCACCGGTTGCAAATGTTCGTCGAGGATGAGCACGCGGGCATTGCCGATGGGTATACCGAGGTTGCGGTTGTTATCGCCCACGGCGAATTGCCGCGTGGTGGCCAATACCGTGGTTTCCGTCGGGCCGTAGATATTGTGAAACCGGCACTGCGGCGCCAGTCGCTCGATCACGTACGGCTCGCAGACGTCCCCGCCAGTGATCAGGTGCACCAGCCCCAATGACGCCTCCAGCGGCATGACGCTCAACAGCGCGGGCGGCAGGAAGGCATGGCTGACGCGCTGTTCACGCATCAACGACTCCAGTCGCTGCGGGTCGCGGCGCTGATCCTCGCTGGGCACCACCAGCACTCCGCCTTGGATGAAGGTCGGCAAGATGTCCAGCAACGATGCGTCGAAGTTGATGGTGGAAAACTGCAACGCTCGGCTGTCGCGCCGCAGCTCGACATGATCTGCGTACCAGGCGCAGAAATGGCTGAGGTTGCGGTGGCTGAGCAGGACCCCCTTGGGCTGGCCGGTGGTGCCGGAGGTGTAGATCGCCACGGCTGGTTCGTCGGCATTCACCACGCGGCGAATCGTCGAGGCCGGGAAGCCAGGCTTGGACGAAGATAGCCGATGGACATTCAGCATCGGCGTCGGGCTATCGCCCAGGTCGCTGTCGCCATCGTGCAACAAGAGATCGGCCTTGGCGTTGTCGAGGATGAACCGCCGGCGTTGCGCCGGGTGTTGCGGGTCCAGCGGCAGGTACACCGCCCCGCACCCCAGCACCGCAAGAATTGCAGCATACAGCTGCGCGGATTTGGGCAGGCACACGGCGATCACCCGTGGATGATCGGTTGCTCTTCCCAGGCTTGCCGTTATGGCCTCCTGCAACCGCAACACCCAATTGCGCAAGGTCCTGTAGTCGATGAGCTGACCCTCGACCCACAGGGCAGGCTGCGATGCGTCGTCGAGCATGCGCTGCTCGATGCTGTGCATGACAGGCATTTTTGCAGCCGCCAGCAGCCAAGGTACGGCGGGCCGGTTAAGGCAGTGTTTGAAGGCCAGCGGCTCCAACGCATCGAGCCCGTGCTCGGGTTGGTCGATGGGCTCGTGCGGGGCCGTCGGCCACTGATCGAAACCGTGCTCATCGCGTGACAGATGACTGACCAGCCGTGCGCCGTGCTCGACGATTGCCGTTATTGCCTGCTGGCGCAGCGACTGGCCGTTGCCGTCGCTCGGCGTGGTGATCACTTCGTGGACCAGCAGTCGCTGCGCTGCGTCACGGAAAAACACCACCGGCCGCGGCAATGCCTGGCCGGGCGCTTCCTGGAATGCCACGCGCAGCCGGAGCTCAACACCAGCCTCGATGGTCCCTGGCGCCGTACCATCGTCGATCAACAGGTCGATCGCGCGGTCGCCGGCCGGTGATTGTGGACCCACGACGGCGTGGCCGTGTCGTTCAAGTTCCCGGGCCAGTTCGGCCAGGGCCTGGCTGTGGCCAGACATTGCGATTTCGAGGCGTCTCATCGGAAGGTCCTCATGGGGTCAGGTAGTCGGCCAGGGCATCGCGCACGCAGGCTGACGCCAGCATCGAGCTGCCGCGGAAGAACCGCGTGATGTTGCCCACCAACGGGTGAAAACGGTTGATGGGATAAGCCAGCGCCCGGGCGTCTTCGCGCAGCGACTGGCGTGCCGATTCGTCGATCGGCAAGTGGTTGATCAGCTCGAAATCGAACGCCTGCTGCAGGTCGCTCGCCAGGTAATCGGCGATGAAACCGGGCATCAGCCGCGCAATCATCTCGCGGTCCTCTTCGGGCGCGGCGCGCCAGTAAATCTGTACCAGCCGCGTCCAGAAACCGGAGTGGCGTCCCTCATCCTGCAGGTGATCGGCCATGAGCCCCTTGATCGAGGCCTTGACCGAGTCGTCCCGGGCAAAGGCTGCCACTTCGTTGGTCACGGTGTTTTCGGCGATGGCGATGCAGACCAACTCCACGGCGCTGAGCAGATGCTCCGGTGTTCGCGCCAGCGTGGCCGGAATGGCACGGCTGAGCTCGATCTGCTGGGGCAACGGGATCGGTGCGATGCCGGTCATGTCGATGGTTTGCTGCATGAAGTCCATCGCCACCAGCGCGTGGTAGTCCTCGTCCACCACCACGGTCATCGCGTCATAGCGACAGGCGAACGGAAACTCGATGCCAAAGCGGTTCTTGGCGATGCGCCGGGCGGTGTGATCCACCAGCTCGGTCTCGAAAATCACCACGTCGTTGATGAACTTGTAGAGACTCTGCACCAGGACAAAATCACGCAATTGCGGGCAATGGGTCAGGAAGGTCTGGCTGTGCACCATGGGTTGGCGGCTCATGGGAAAGATCAGCTTGTCGTCATCCTCGACCCGGCGCCGTGGCCGGGTACGGATCGTCGCCCGGCTTTCCCAGGCGTCGGCGAATGATTGGTATTGAATGGCGTTCATGGCGTCACCTGCGCAACCGGCTGGGTCATGCTCAGGCGCAGGCCATCCCACAAGGCTGTGCGGCTGTGGACGGCAGCGAGGGCAGCGGCGAGGACCTCGCGCTCGCGCTGCGGGTCGCCATCGATCAGCCGCGCCAGCAATTTTTCCGCCGCCGGGCCGTGGTCTTCGGAGTCCACCTCGATATGGCGTTGCAGGTAATAACGAAACGTCGGTGCCTGATCCAGGCCGATACCCCAGGCGTCCAGCATCCGCTGGAACATCTGCGGGATGACGCTTTCGCGCCCATGCACGAACGCGGCGGCCACGCTGTGGGCCGGGGCGTGCAGGGCGGTGTGCAGGGTCTGGCGCACGAAGCGCGCGGCGGCCGGTTCTACCTCGACGCTGTCCAGCGCGGTTTCGGGGCTGACGCCTTCTTGCTGCAGGGCGATGAATTGTTCAATCGCCTGGGTGTCCGCGCCTACCTCGCGCATGGCGTCCAGATACAGTTCGAAATGGCTGCAATAACCGGCACCGGGACGGTCGTCGGATTCTTCTCCCAGGACGATTTCGTTGATCAGACGCGCGGCATGGGGGTCGGCGGGTGGCAGCCACGGCAGTTGGATGCAGGTCAGTTCCCTTTGCAGCCGCTTGGTCAGGGACATGAAGTCCCACACGGCGAAAACGTGGCTTTCCATAAAACGGCGCAACAGGTCGATTGATGTTATTTCGGAAAAAACCGGGTGTTCACCAAGTTCGTGTTTTTTCAGAGATAGTTGTTCTTTGGTTGGCTGCATTGGAACGTCCTCATCAATATTGTTTGTCCGGAAAGTTGCTCGCCTGTTTTTGTCGGGGCGAGCGAGTGCGCGAACCGGAATCCATGTTCATTTGGAACTTTTAACTGATGCCTGCTTGTGGCTGTGCGGCTTGCTACAGGCGCATGCCATGGTGTCTGTGGGCGTCGATAGCAACTCGACGAGTAAAAAATTAGTACAAGTTTCAAACGCTTCGCAAGTTATTTTTTTTATATTTAAAGCGGCGTTTTTATTGGGCGCGAAGAGGGTGGTTAAAACTTTGTTTATAAGTTTTATTGGCGCGAAGTTGCTCCTTCCGATTTATAGCGATCAGAATCGGATGGTTCGAGTGAATGCCTCACTCGGAGCACTTCAGGGATCAAGGTAAGTAAGAAGTTGATGTTTTATGGGCGGGAACCCGGTCGGACCTCCAGGTCATCCCCGCCAGTTGGGCGGCGCTCCTTGCGTGATGGCTTCGATTCGCCTGGCTATTGCCGGACGCTGACTCTTCAGGTCTTTTTTCGAACCGATAAACGCAAGAGTGAGCCCAAATCGACGGCAGTTCCATTGAACTGATGCAGCGACGCATCGCGGCCACGGTCAAGCCGTGCCCTGCTGGCAATCTCGGGTGTAGGAAGGATGTGTAAGAAAGTGCTACGCCGGCCAGGCGGCCGGCGCTGGGGCTGCGGTTCGGCTATTGCTTCAAGTACAGGCGCATGGTGGCCGAGGCTTTCTCGAGGTGCTCTTCAAGCAGATGAACCGCTTGGTCGATGTCTTTGGCTACCGCCGCGGCAAGTATCGCGCGATGGTCACACTGGGTGAGCTCACCCAAACCCATGGTCGAAAGGTGAAAGCGCAGGAAACGTTCTTCTTCATTGAGCTCATGTTCGATCAGGTCCAACAGCTTGGCGTTGGGCGCCTTATGGTAAAGCGACATGTGGAATAGACGGTTGAGCTTGGCGATCTGTGCATAATCAACTTGGCCTTCCAATTGCTCGATGTATTCGGCCGCCATGGCCAGGTCATTGTCGTCTAGCAGGGGAATGGACAAGCGCAGGGCGAAGGCTTCGAGGACCGACCGCAAAGCGTAGGTTTCGACTGCATTGCTGGTAATCAGCGGGGCTACCACCGCGCCCTTGTGCTGGACCACGTTGAGCAATGACTGCGCTTCGAGCTGGCGCAACGCTTCGCGTACCGGCATGCGGCTGACACCGAACAGGTCTGCCAATTCCTGCTGGCGCAACGCTGTGCCGCTTGGCAGTCGCCCGTCGAGAATGGCTTCGCGCAAAGCGCTTTCAATGATTGCGCGGGCCTGGGCAGCGGGGATGGGCCCGTTGACCTGAATAGTGCTGAGTGGTTTGGGCTTCTGTGTCACGACAACACCTGACTGTAGTCACAATGATTGGATCCAAGGCAACATTAGTTACAGAATGCCAAGCCGTCAAAATCTCGCGGCCTCGGTTCCTGAACTAAAGTTTAGACTGCTTGCGGTGATTGCAACCTGCCATTGTTTTTTGCCGGTCCAGGCTGCACCATCCAACGAATTTTTCCAACGGCCCTTTTCGGACGTATTTCCCTTGGCTGCACCTTCCCCGGTCCTCAGGTCCTTGCGCTGGCTGTGTTCGGCATTTTTGCTGGCAGGCCTGATGCTGGGCGGCCTGCGAGCCGACTGGGACTTTGCGCAGATAAGCCGGCGGGCGCAAGCGTTATATGGACCGCTGGGCGACGGGCAGCAGCGGATCGACGCGTGGCAGCAGTTGCTGGCAACCCAGAAGCAGATTCCTGAGCTTGCACAGCTCAAGGTGGTGAACCTGTTCTTCAACAAACAGGTGCGCTACGTGGAAGACCTCGATTTGTGGCATGAGACCGATTATTGGGAAACCCCGATCCAGGCCCTGTGGAAGGGCGCGGGCGATTGCGAGGACTACGCCATCGCCAAGTATTTCAGCCTGCGCCATCTAGGGGTTTCCAGTGACAAGCTGCGCATCACCTACGTCAAGGCGTTGCGGCAGAACCGCGCGCACATGGTGCTGACGTATTACGCCACCCCCGATGCCATGCCGCTGGTACTCGATAGCCTGATCGACGGCATCCAGCCGGCCAGCCAGCGAACCGACTTGCTGCCGGTCTACTCTTTCAATGCCGAAGGGCTGTGGCTGTCAGGCAAGGGCAACAAGAAAGTGGGCGACACCAAGCGCCTGTCCCGGTGGCAGGATGTGTTGAAGAAAATGCAGGCCGAAGGTTTCCCGGTCGAGACGACTAACTAGGAGCACGCGCTCAGATGTCTTTGTTCAAACAGCTGTTGATCGCTATCTGTCTGTTCCTGGTGGTTGCCTTCAGCGGCAGCTTCATGGTCAGCCTGGAGAGTTCGCGGACCCAGTACGTCAATCAGCTGCGTTCCCATGCCCAGGACGCGGCCACGGCGCTGGCGCTGTCGTTGACGCCGAACATCGACGACCCGGCGATGGTCGAGCTGATGGTCAGTTCGATCTTCGACAGCGGCTACTACGCCAGCATCCGCGTGGTCGACGTGACAAACGACAAGACCCTGGCCGAGCGCACCGGCACCCCGGATGCCGGCAATGTACCGCAGTGGTTTATCAAGCTCATCGGCCTTGAGCCGGCCGGCGGCGATGCGATTGTCAGCCGCGGTTGGGAACAGGCGGCGCGGGTCGAAGTGGTCAGCCACCCGATGTTCGCCCTCGCCAAGCTGTGGCAGAGCGCGCTGGGCAGTCTGGGCTGGTTGTTGCTGTGCGGCGCCGTGAGCGCGGTGCTGGGAGCCTTGCTGCTGCGTCGCCAGCTCAAGCCGCTGGACTACATGGTTCACCAGTCCCACGCCATCGCCCGACGTGAGTTTTTGAGCCTGCCGGAGCTGCCGCGCACACCTGAATTGCGGCGTGTGGTCCAGGCGATGAACCAGATGGTCGAGAAGCTCAAGGCGCTGTTCCAGGAACAGGCCGAGCGCAGTGAAAAACTGCGGGTGGAGTCCTATCAGGACAACCTCACGGGGCTGGCCAATCGACGGTATTTCGAGATGCAGTTGCATGCGCGGGTGAGCAACCCGGAACAGGCCAGCTCCGGTTATCTGTTGTTGTTGCGGGTCAAGGACCTCGCCGGTCTGAACCAGCGGCTGGGCGGGCAGCGCACCGATCAGTTGCTCAAAGCCGTGGGCGAGCAGTTGTCGCGTGAGTGCGCTCGCTACCCGGAAACCCATAACCTGGTGACGCGGATTCGCGGTGGGGAGTTCGCGGTGCTGGCACCCGGGCTGGTGCGCGAGGAGGCGCTGCAGCTGGCGCAGAATCTGGAAGGCGCGTTGGCGAGTTTGCACGCCACCGGCGCGACCGACGTGGCATCGGTGGCGTCCATCGGGCTCGCTCCGTTCGTTCATGGCGACTCGCCGCAGGCAGTGCTCCAGCTTGGCGACCAGGCACTGGCCCAGGCCGAAAGCCAGGGCGAACCCGGCTGGGCCTGCCTGGAGCATAGCGCGTCCGCCAGCGTGGGCGATGATCACCACGCCTGGCACCAACTGCTCGATCAGGCCCTGGGCAATCAACGCTTCGAACTGTACTTCCAGCCGGTGGTGGCGGCCCAGGACACCCAGGTCGTGCTGCACTACAAAGTGCTGTCGCGGCTGCTTGACGACCAAGGCCAGACCATCCCCGCCGGACGCTTCCTGCCTTGGCTGGAGCGCTTCGGCTGGACCGCGCGCCTGGACCGCTTGATGCTCGAACAGGTGCTCAAGCAGATGGCCGGGCACGAACAATCCCTGGCGCTCAACCTGTCCTCCGCGACCCTGGCCGATCCTCAGGCGTTGAACAAGGTCTTTGAAATCCTGCGGGCTCACTCCAACCTCGGGCCGCGCCTGACCTTGGAGATTGGTGAAGAGCAACTGCCCGAGCAAGCGGTGTTGGAGCAGTTGACCCGGCAGTTGCGCGAGCTTGGTTTTTCCTTGAGCCTGCAGCGCTTTGGTGGGCGGTTCAGCATGATTGGCAACCTGTCGCGGCTGGGGTTGGCCTATCTGAAGATTGACGGTAGCTACATTCGTGCGATCGACCAGGAAAGTGACAAGCGTTTGTTCATCGAGGCCATCCAGCGTGCTGCTCACAGTATCGACCTGCCGTTGATTGCTGAGCGGGTGGAGACGGAAGGGGAGTTGGCGGTGATTCGTGAGATGGGGTTGTTTGGGGTGCAGGGGCAGTTGGTGGGTGAGCCTAAGCGTTGGGGGTGAGGATTGCTTGGTGAGGCGGGATATGCCCTTGTGAATGCGTACATATCCATTTCTTCGGTAACGGCTACTTAGGGTTCCGCCCTTACGGCGGCTTACTTTTTTTCAGACGCCAAAAAAAGTAAGCAAAAAAGGCTTGGCCCCACCACTCGGTGCCTCGCCTAGGCTCGGCATGCCCTCACTCCGGCATTGCTCCGTGGGCCCGCCGCGAAGGGCCATCCATGGCCCAACGCGGCTATCCCGGCATCCATGCCGGGATACCCACTACGCAATGCCTGCGTTCGGCCATCGTGGTTAACGGGGCCTGGCAGATCAAAAGCAAAAGCAAAGCAAAGCAAAGCAAAGCAAAGCAAAGCAAAGCGAAAGCGAGGCGGCGGTATGGCCGACCTGGGTCTCCTGGTCGTACTCCAATTGTGGGAGCGAGCCTGCTCGCGAAGGCGGAGGGTCAGTTTCCGCTGATGTTGAATGTGCTGGCGTCATCGCGAGCAAGCTCGCTCCCGCAGGTTTTTGGGTTGTGTGCAAGGTTGTGAACACCTGCAAACCCATGTGGGAACGAGCCTGATCGCGATAGCGGTGGTTCATCTAAATAAGTGCCGAGATGCTCCTGCTCCTGCTCCTGCTCCTGCTCCTGCTCCTGCTCCTGCTCCTGCTCCTGCTTTGGATCTTGATCTTGATCTTGATCTTGATCTTGATCTTGATCTGGAAGGCCCCGTTAACCACGATGGCCGAACGCAGGCCTTGCGCAGTGGGTACCTCGGCATGGATGCCGAGGTAGCCGCGCTGGGCCATGGATGGCCCTTCGCGGCGGCCCACGGAGCAATGCCGGAGTGAGGGCACACCGAGCCTAGGCGAGGTGCCGAGTGGTGGGGCGGAGCGTTTTTGGTTACTTTTTTGGCGTCTGAAAAAAGTAACCCGCTGTAAGAGCGGAACCGCCAGCAGCCGTTACCGCAGCAACGGATATGCCCCCTCAATTAACGTCCTAGGAGATTTCCTTCGAGTTGAAGCGAACTCGGTGAATTTGTCCGGCGGCTGTCTCGTGGCTAGTCTGAGTTTGTCATCGAAAAAACGGTGACACTGGCGGCAAGCCGGTTAAAAGACGACGCGCAAGCGCTTTATGGCGGTTGTGGGTCGCGCCGGAGGAGCGGGCGATGGATCGGCTGAAGTGCAAGAGCCAGCCTGACAGCCTCGTAATAAACCGAAGACCGCTATCGCGAGCAGGCTCGCTCCCACACTGGATCTGTGTCGAGCCGGAATATAAAGGGTCAACACTGATCTACCGTGGGAGCGAGCCTGAACTGGTCAAGTAATCTTGGACACCGATTAAGGTTCACGCCGCCAACCTTTCCTTCGCGACCGGCGACCGGTAGTCGTTGTAGCTGTGAGGCCTGCTGATGTTGTAGCGCGAGACATAGCGCTGCACGTCTGCCCGGGCCTCATGTTCCAGTTTGTAGCCCGTTTCAGGAACCCACTCTGATTTCAAACTACCAAAGAAACGCTCCATGGGGGCGTTGTCCCAGCACTCGCCTTTACGGCTCATACTTTGCCTAAACCCGTGTTTCACAAGCTCGTTTCGGAATTTATGACTGGTGTACTGACAACCTTGGTCTGAATGAAACAACACATCCTGGGGGTGGCCGCGTAGCTCAACCGCCATGCGTAGCGCTTCGCAGGTCAGGTTGGCATCAGAAATCATCGAGAACGACCAACCCACGATCCTCCGAGCGTACAGATCCAGAACGGCGGCGAAGTACATCCACCGCTTGCCGACCTTGATGTAAGTCACGTCGCCACACCACACCTGGTTAACCGCCGTTACATCAAATTTTCGCTTGAGCACGTGCGGCGCCACCAATGCCTCAACGCCCGGCGACTTGTACTTATGGCGCCTGCGCTGACGACTAGCGATGCCAGCTTCGCGCATCAAACTGCGAGCCATATAACGTCCGATACGATGCCCTTTGGCTTTTAGCTCCTTGGACAAAGTACGTGCGCCGGCCGACTCTCTGGACGCCCTGTGGTGCCTGACCAGCGCGGCTTTGAGCTTGTCCCGTTCAGGATTTGCTCTGCCTTGGCGCTGGCGCCAGGCGTAGAAACTACTGCGGTTGATCCCAAACGCCCGGCAACACCTTTTAACGCCGTATTGCTCGTCCAGCTCATCGATCAGCGTGAATGATCTTTGGCGTCCAAAAGCAGGAGAGCACTGGCCTTTTTTAGGATTTCAATGTCCAGGTCTTTCTCCCTGAGTAGGGCTTTGAGCCTCTGGATTTCTCGCTGATCAGCAGTAATCGCCTTGGCCCCTACCGGGGTCGAACCCAGGCGTTCTTTTTGCACTTGATCGACCCAGCGGCGCAGAGCAGTGGGGCCGATATCTAGGCTGGCACAGACCTCGGTAACCGGCTGGCCTTCATCCAGCACCATGCTGGCAGCCTTGAGCTTGAACTCACTCGAATAAGATTTACGCATATCCAAACACCTCAGATTTGGGCGCTATCATAGCGCCCGATTGAAGTGTCCAAAATCATTAGGCCAGTTCAGCCTGCTCGCGATAGCGTCAGCCCAGACACCAAAAAATTCGTGGCGAGGGAGCTTGCTCCCGCTCGGCTGCGCAGCAGTCGTAAAACCTGCCAACACGGTTTCGCATATAGACGGGCTGGGGCATGCTTCGCAGGCCAGCGGGAGCAAGCGCCCTCGCCACAGGTTCGGTGTGCTGCAGGCAATGGCGCCAGCCTTGGCGGCAGGCTAGATCAACCCCTTCTCATCGTCATCGATCAACCGACTCAACCCACCCAGCGCTTCACGGGCCTGGTTGCGGTCCATCAGCTTGGCCTGGGCAGCTGGTGGCAGGTCGGTGACGCGGATGACGCCTTTGCTGGTCAGCACCTGGATCAAGTCATCGAGTACCCGGATCATCTCCAGGTCGCTCTGTTTGAGTTGCTTGAGGCTGTTTTCTACCGCCTGGTTGGCGAACCAGTCCTGGATCTCATGGTTGTCGGCCGGCAAGGTCTCGGTGGCCTCGGCGTAAGCGGTGGCTTCCACGCGCACCAGCAGGCCTTGTGCATCGCGTTGCACATAAAACATCGGGCATCCCTCATGTATGAAGCGGCGTCATGCTGGGCAGCATAGGCCAACTGGGGGGAGTATGAACACTTATCCCATGGCGAGGGAGCCAGCTCCCTCTCCACAGGATGTGTGTCAGCCTCAGCTGTTGTTGTGATCGATCTTGATGGTCGGATCACTGCCGGCGATCAGCGAGTTCAGGTTGATGTTCGACCAGTTGTTGCCTTCCAGCTTGATCGTCACGTCTGGCGTCGCCGCCGCACCGTTGGCCGCGTTGAACTGGCCGGTGGTGCTGACTTGCAAGGAGGACACGCCATCGACCGTGCTGATTTTCAGGAAGTGGTCGATGGTGCTGCCGGTTTCGCCCTGCAACAGGTCCCGCAGGTCGATCCGGTCACCGTCGCCGGCCTTGAAGTCCTTGATCACGTCATTGCCGGTGTCGCCGGCTTTCCAGACAAACGTGTCGCCGCCCAGACCACCGATCAGGGTGTCGTTGCCCGTGCCGCCAATCAGGGTATCGGCACCGCTGCCGCCGAGCAGGATGTCATTGCCCTTACCTCCGTCCAGCAAGTCCTTGCCGCCCTGACCGAAGATGATGTCGTTGCCGGCACCGCCCAGCAGGGTGTCGTTGCCGTCATGTGCGCCGGACACATCGAACGCGGTGTAGTGTTCGGTGATGTACTGGTGCACGTTGCTGGTGGTGACCTTGCTGACGTCCAAGCCGCTTTGTTGGGCGACAAACGACTGGATGGCCTGGTAACCCTCGCCGGCGATGCCGTTGAAGCTCACCAGGTCGCCGAACAGGATGTCGTTGCCGTCCGCGCCGTTGACCGTATCGGCTCCCGGCATCGTCGCTTCGGTGTGGCCGATGATCGAGTTGGCCAGGTCCTTGGGGTCGATGTTGGTTTGCGGCTTGCCGTCCGAGTCGTAGGGCTTGAGGTCGTTCAGCGTCACGCTGTTGTTCAGGCCGATGGCTTCAACGTTGCTCAAGCCTTTGAGCAGGGTGAAGCTGGCCGTTGAGCTGACTGCTGCCGAGGCGTCGCCCCACCAGCCGCCGTCCAGTTTGGAGAACTCGAACGTGCCGTTGCCCTCGGCATGCACCGTGCCGACGTAGTCTTCATTCCAATTCTTGCCGTTCTTGATCGACAGGAACATGTCCCCATTTTCGTCGATGATGAATTTGTGTGTGCTGTCGATCGTCTGGGTGTAGTACTTGCCAACGGTGTAGTTGGCCGCGCTCAGGACGTCGTCGAGCTTGACGGTGCCGTACAACACTGGGTTCGTCTCTTCGCCGGACTGGTAGCGCGTTGGCTCACCGTCGGTGATGAAGTACGTCAGGTTCTTCGCACCGGTATTACTCAGGGCTTGGGTGCTGTTGAAGAAGTTTGCGGTGGTCTTGAACACATCTTCATAGTTGGTATTGCCGCCGGACACCATCGAGTCGAGTACGCTCTTGAGCAGTGTCAGCGCGTTCGGGTCGTTGAGGTTGACCGCAACGTTTTTGTTGACCTGATTATCGAAGTCCGCCAGGAAAATATTCACCGTCCCGGAGTTGCTGCCCATGCTCTGCTTGAGCGTGTTGAACACCTGGGTCAGCGAGTTCTTCGCGGCGGTAACGGAAGACGAGCTCATGCTGCCGGAGCTGTCGACCATGAACGCGATGTTGTAGTTGACGCCCGGCACCACGGTCAGGCCGCCGATGTCGGCGACCACGATGTCGTTGCCGTCGGTGCCGGTGACGTTGTCACTGCCGGAAGTGGCTGTCGCAGCGTTGTAGACCGCCGGATGCACCGTTACCGGGATCTGTGCCGTGGTCGTCGCCGACCCGCCGAGGGTTTCGGTGGAGGTCGACGTCACTGTCAGGTTGATCTGGCCGTTGAAATAGGTCGGCGGCGTCAGGTTGAGGCTGCCCAGGTTCCAGCCGGTAACCGAGGCTTCGCCGTTGGCTCCCACGGTTGCGGTGTGACCCGCGCCGTCACTCAGGACGCTGCCTTCAGGCATGCCGCCGATCTTCACGCTCAAGCTTTCGGAACCGTCGGTGTCGGTCAGGGCGGTGGTGATCTTCGACAGGTTCACGCTGCCGCCTTCGGCGCCTTCGTTGAGCTTGAAGCCGTCGTAGTAGCCTTCGCCATTGGTGCCGTGCAGGTCGGAAACGGACACGCCAGCGTTCGTCAGGTCGGCGACGCCGGTATAGAGCGGTATGCCGGCGCTGCTCAGGTCCACGGGCGTGCTGCCGTTGACCGACAGGTTCACGTCATAGCTGCCCGGGCCGGTCTGGTTGTGGTGGTAGATGTCCAGGGTGTAGTAGCCGCTGGTGGTCGGGGTGAACGAACCATTGAGCTTGCCACCGGCGCCCCAGGTAATGCCCGCCACGTCCTTGCCACCAATGGTCACCAGCAGGCTGTCATCGCCGGTGCCGCTGAAGGTATAAATCTTGCCGGCTTCCAGGAAAATCAGCCCCGAGGTCTTCGACGCGGTGCCCGGATTGACGTTGCCGTCGTTCTGCACGTTGCTCACGTTGGTGCTGCTGTTCGGCGTGCCGGCGGCATCGATCACTGACTTGAGCGTGCCCGACGGCGCGCCGTTGCCATCGGTGCCCAGGCCCGACAGCCCGGTCCAGACTTCCTTGATCAGGCCGGTGGAGGTCACGTTGTTGCCGGCTACGTTGAGGGTCGGCGCGTCGGCGGTTGGCGTGATGTCGATCTTCACGGTGCCGGTGTTGCCCAGGGCCTGGCCGTCGGTTGGCTGGAATTTGATCTGCGCGTAGTCAGCCTGCTTGTTGCCCACGCCGCTGCCGCCATAACCATTGGCACCGGATTCGTTGGCATCCGGGGTGAAGCGCAACTTGCCGGCGTCGATGTCGGCCTTGGTGAAGGTCTGGTTGTTGGCAACGTTCTTCCAGGTCGCGCCATCCAGGTACTGCAACTTGCCATCGCCTGGCAACCCGGTGATTTTCACGCCCTGGCTGGCGGCGGAGCTGTCCACGTCGCTGACGCCGAAGGTCGACCAGCCGAGGACCAGCGAAGTGTCCTCGGTACCGGTCACGGAGCCACCGGCGGCCACCGGTGCATCGTTGACGCCGACCACGTTTACCGTGGTAGTGGCGGTGTTGGAGTAGCTTGCGCCGTCGGTCACCGTCACGGTGATGACGCGCGGTACGCTGCTCGGGTCTTCGCTGTTGTTGATGAAGCTGATGTTCTTGATCTGCTGCATATAATCGGCCAGCGTCGCATTGCCCGTCAGCGTCAGGACGACCTTGCCGTCGGTGCTGTTGGCGTTGATGCTGATGCCGTTGACGCTATTGCCCAGGTTCAGATGATCGCCAGGCTGACGGTTGGTCAGCACAATGGTGGCGCCGCTCAGCATGGTGCTGTCCGGGTCGGTGATCTTCAGGTCGGTATCGCCAATCGACACGCCTGGGCCGGTGGTGCCTTCGGTGAAGGTCACCTGGTAATCGGCACCGGTCTTGCCACTGGAGTTGTTGGCATCCAGGTCGAGCACCGGCGCCGCATCGTTGTCGATGATCGAGGTGCTGACACTGCCGTTGGTCCCGCTGACCGCCAGATGCTCGAAGTTACCGCCGGTGGCGGAGTCGATCTTGACCACGAAGTTTTCTGTGCCTTCGGTGATCTTGTCGTCCAGGGTTGCCACGTTGAAGTTGGCGCTGGTGGCATTGGCCGGGATCTTCACGGTGTAAACGCCCGTGAAGTCCGAGCCGTCGGCGGCAGTGCCGCTGTAGACGATCTTCACCGTCACCTCGGTTTGCGCCGGGTTCGTCAGGCTGACGGTATAGGTAGCCGCCTGGCCTTCGGTGACCGATGAGCTGCCGGTGATGCTGACAGTGGTGTTGTCGACGGTGTCGCCTACAGCAGTCGATGCGCCAGTCTTATCAACGACGATGGCTTCCAGATTGCCACCGGATGCAGATTTGATCGACTCGGTAATGGACGGCGCACCGGTATAGACATCGTTACCGACCGCGACATTGAGCACGCCAGAGCTTGCGCCGGCTGCGATGGTGATTGTCTTACCGCTTTCGAGCGTGACCGTTACAGGACCATTTTGCGCGGTAACGGGCTTGCCATCGGCACCGGTCAGGGTAGCGGTGTAAGTGATCGTGCCGTTTTCGTTCACGGTTGGGTTAGCGGTCAGCGTCACGGTGGTCGTGTCGTTGACGTCGCTGACCACTGTGCTGACTGGCGTGGTGTTCGGCGCGATGGCTTCGAGGTTGCCGCCGGTTGCATCTATGATCGACTCGGTGACGGTGGTTGGGCCTTGGTAGACGTCGTTGCCGACCGCTACATCCAACACACCCGAGCTTGCTCCCGCTACGATGGTGATCGTCTTACCGCTTTCGAGCGTGACCGTTACAGGACCATTTTGCGCAGTGACCGGCTTGCCATCGGCGCCGGTCAGGGTGGCGGTGTAGGTGATCGTGCCGTTTTCATTCACGGTCGGGTTGGCGGTCAAGGTCACGGTAGTGGTGTCGTTGACGTCGCTGACCACGGTGCTGACTGGCGTGTTGTTCGGCGCGATGGCTTCCAGGTTGCCGCCGGATGCGTCTTTGATCGACTCGGTGACGGTGGTTGGGCCTTGGTAGACGTCGTTGCCTACCGCCACATCCAACACGCCCGAGCTTGCACCGACTGCGATGGTGATTGTCTTGCCGCTTTCGAGCGTCACGGTGACCGGACCGTTCTGGGCAGTGACGGGTTTGCCATCGGCACCCGTCAGCGTGGCGGTGTAGGTGATCGTGCCGTTTTCATTCACGGTTGGGTTGGCGGTCAGCGTCACAGCGGTCGTGTCGTTGACGTCGCTGACGATAGTGCTGACCGGAGCGGTGTTCGGTGCGATGGCTTCGAAGTTGCCACCGGTTGCATCTTTTATCGACTCGGTGACCGTGGTTGGACCTTGGTAGACGTCGTTGCCAACCGCTACATCCAACACACCCGAGCTTGCGCCCGCTGCGATGGTGATCGTCTTACCGCTTTCGAGCGTGACCGTTACAGGACCGTTCTGCGCAGTGACTGGCTTGCCATCGGCACCCGTCAGCGTGGCGGTATAAGTGATCGTGCCGTTTTCGTTCACGGTCGGATTCGCGGTCAGCGTCACGGTGGTGGTGTCGTTGACATCGCTGACCACAGTGCTGACTGGCGTGGTGTTCGGTGCGATAGCTTCGAGGTTGCCACCGGATGCGTCTTTGATCGACTCGGTGACGGTGGTTGGACCTTGGTACACGTCGTTGCCGACCGCTACATCCAACACACCCGAGCTTGCGCCCGCTGCGATGGTGATGGTCTTACCGCTGTCCAAGGTCACGGTGACCGGACCGTTCTGCGCAGTGACTGGCTTGCCATCGGCGCCCGTCAGCGTGGCGGTATAAGTGATCGTGCCGTTTTCATTCACGGTTGGGTTAGCCGTCAACGTCACGGTAGTGGTGTCGTTGACATCGCTGACCACGGTGCTGACCGGAGCGGTGTTCGGCGCGATGGCTTCGAGGTTGCCGCCGGATGCCGAGGCAATCGATTCGGTAACCGTCGTTGGACCTTGGTAGACGTCGTTGCCAACCGCTACATCCAACACACCCGAGCTTGCACCGGCTGCGATGGTGATGGTTTTACCACTGTCCAAGGTCACGGTGACCGGACCGTTCTGCGCAGTGACGGGCTTGCCATCGGCGCCCGTCAAGGTCGCGGTATAAGTGATCGTGCCGTTTTCGTTCACGGTCGGGTTAGCCGTCAGCGTCACGGTGGTGGTGTCGTTGACGTCGCTGACCACAGTGCTAACTGGCGTGGTGTTAGGTGCGATAGCTTCGAGGTTGCCACCGGTTGCATCTTTGATCGACTCGGTGACGGTAGTTGGGCCTTGGTAGACGTCGTTGCCTACCGCCACATCCAACACACCCGAGCTTGCGCCCGCTGCGATGGTGATCGTCTTACCGCTTTCGAGCGTGACCGTTACAGGACCGTTCTGCGCAGTGACTGGCTTGCCATCGGCGCCCGTCAAGGTCGCGGTATAAGTGATCGTGCCGTTTTCATTCACGGTCGGGTTGGCGGTCAAGGTCACGGTGGTCGTGTCGTTAACATCGCTGACCACAGTGCTGACTGGCGTGGTGTTCGGTGCGATGGCTTCGAGGTTGCCGCCGGATGCCGAGGCAATCGATTCAGTAACCGTCGTTGGACCTTGGTAGACGTCGTTGCCGACCGCCACATCCAACACACCCGAGCTTGCACCGGCTGCGATGGTGATCGTCTTACCGCTTTCGAGCGTGACCGTTACAGGACCATTTTGCGCAGTGACCGGCTTGCCATCGGCACCCGTCAGCGTGGCGGTATAAGTGATCGTGCCGTTTTCGTTCACGGTCGGATTCGCGGTCAGCGTCACAGCGGTCGTGTCGTTGACGTCGCTGACGATAGTGCTGACCGGAGCGGTGTTAGGTGCGATGGCTTCGAGGTTGCCGCCGGATGCCGAGGCAATCGATTCGGTGACGGTAGTCGGGCCTTGGTAGACGTCGTTGACCACTGCCACATCCAACACGCCCGAGCTTGCGCCCGCTGCGATGGTGATGGTCTTACCGCTGTCCAGGGTCACGGTAACCGGACCATTTTGCGCAGTGACCGGTTTGCCATCGGCACCCGTCAGCGTGGCGGTATAAGTGATCGTGCCGTTTTCGTTCACGGTCGGGTTCGCGGTCAACGTCACGGTGGTGGTGTCGTTGACATCACTGACCACAGTACTGACTGGCGTGGTGTTCGGCGCGATGGCTTCCAGGTTGCCGCCGGATGCGTCTTTGATCGACTCGGTGACGGTGGTTGGGCCTTGGTAGACGTCGTTGCCCACTGCCACATCCAACACACCCGAGCTTGCACCGGCTGCGATGGTAATCGTCTTGCCGCTTTCGAGCGTGACCGTTACGGGACCATTTTGCGCGGTGACGGGTTTGCCATCGGCACCCGTCAGCGTGGCGGTGTAAGTGATCGTGCCGTTTTCGTTCACGGTTGGGTTAGCGGTCAGCGTCACAGTGGTCGTGTCATTGACGTCGCTGACCACAGTGCTGACTGGCGTGGTGTTCGGTGCGATGGCTTCGAGGTTGCCACCGGATGCCGAGGCAATCGATTCGGTAACCGTCGTTGGACCTTGGTAGACGTCGTTGCCAACCGCTACATCCAACACACCCGAGCTTGCGCCCGCTGCGATGGTGATCGTCTTACCGTTTTCGAGCGTGACCGTTACAGGACCATTCTGGGCAGTGACCGGCTTGCCATCGGCACCCGTCAGCGTGGCGGTATAAGTAATCGTGCCGTTTTCGTTCACGGTCGGGTTAGCCGTCAGCGTCACGGTGGTCGTGTCGTTGACGTCGCTGACGATAGTGCTGACCGGAGCGGTGTTCGGTGCGATGGCTTCGAGGTTGCCGCCGGATGCCGAGGCAATCGATTCAGTAACCGTCGTTGGACCTTGGTAGACGTCGTTGCCGACCGCCACATCCAACACACCCGAGCTTGCACCGGCTGCGATGGTGATCGTCTTACCGCTTTCGAGCGTGACCGTTACAGGACCATTTTGCGCAGTGACCGGCTTGCCATCGGCACCCGTCAGCGTGGCGGTATAAGTGATCGTGCCGTTTTCGTTCACGGTTGGGTTAGCAGTCAAGGTCACGGTGGTGGTGTCGTTGACATCGCTGACCACAGTGCTGACTGGCGTCGTGTTAGGTGCGATAGCTTCCAGGTTGCCGCCGGATGCGTCTTTGATCGACTCGGTGACGGTGGTTGGACCTTGGTAGACGTCGTTGCCGACCGCTACATCCAACACACCCGAGCTTGCGCCCGCTGCGATGGTGATCGTCTTACCGCTTTCGAGCGTGACCGTTACAGGACCATTCTGGGCAGTGACGGGCTTGCCATCGGCGCCGGTCAGGGTCGCGGTATAAGTGATCGTGCCGTTTTCATTCACGGTCGGGTTCGCGGTCAACGTCACGGTGGTGGTGTCGTTGACATCGCTGACCACAGTACTGACTGGCGTGGTGTTCGGTGCGATGGCTTCGAGGTTGCCGCCGGATGCGTCTTTGATCGACTCGGTGACGGTGGTTGGACCTTGGTACACGTCGTTGCCGACCGCTACATCCAACACACCCGAGCTTGCGCCCGCTGCGATGGTGATGGTCTTACCGCTGTCCAAGGTCACGGTGACCGGACCGTTCTGCGCAGTGACCGGTTTGCCATCGGCACCGGTCAGGGTGGCGGTGTAGGTGATCGTGCCGTTTTCGTTCACGGTCGGGTTAGCCGTCAGCGTCACAGTGGTTGTGTCGTTGACATCGCTGACCACGGTGCTCACTGGCGTCGTGTTAGGCGCGATGGCTTCGAGGTTGCCGCCGGATGCGTCTTTGATCGACTCGGTGACGGTGGTTGGGCCTTGGTAGACGTCGTTGCCGACCGCCACGTCCAACACGCCCGAACTTGCACCGGCTGCGATGGTAATCGTCTTGCCGCTTTCGAGCGTGACCGTTACAGGACCATTCTGGGCAGTGACGGGCTTGCCATCGGCACCGGTTAGGGTGGCGGTGTAAGTGATCGTGCCGTTTTCGTTCACGGTTGGGTTCGCGGTCAACGTCACGGTCGTCGTGTCGTTAACATCGCTGACCACAGTACTGACTGGCGTGGTGTTCGGTGCGATGGCTTCGAGGTTGCCGCCGGATGCCGAGGCAATCGATTCAGTAACCGTCGTAGGGCCTTGATAAACGTCGTTGCCGACCGCCACATCCAACACACCCGAGCTTGCACCGGCTGCGATGGTGATGGTCTTGCCGCTTTCGAGCGTGACCGTTACAGGACCATTTTGCGCGGTAACGGGCTTGCCATCGGCACCGGTCAGGGTAGCGGTGTAAGTGATCGTGCCGTTTTCATTCACGGTTGGGTTAGCGGTCAGCGTCACGGTAGTGGTGTCGTTGACATCGCTGACCACAGTGCTGACTGGCGTCGTGTTAGGTGCGATAGCTTCCAGGTTGCCGCCGGATGCGTCTTTGATCGACTCGGTGACAGTGGTTGGACCTTGGTAGACGTCGTTGCCGACCGCCACATCCAACACACCCGAGCTTGCTCCCGCTGCGATGGTGATCGTCTTACCGCTTTCGAGCGTGACCGTTACAGGACCATTTTGCGCAGTGACCGGCTTGCCATCGGCGCCGGTCAGGGTGGCGGTGTAGGTGATCGTGCCGTTTTCATTCACGGTCGGGTTGGCGGTCAAGGTCACGGTAGTGGTGTCGTTGACATCGCTGACCACGGTGCTCACTGGAGTCGTGTTTGGCGCGATGGCTTCCAGGTTGCCACCGGTTGCATCTTTGATCGACTCGGTGACGGTAGTTGGGCCTTGGTAGACGTCGTTGCCCACTGCCACATCCAACACGCCCGAGCTTGCGCCGGCTGCGATGGTGATGGTCTTACCGCTGTCCAAGGTCACGGTGACCGGACCATTTTGCGCAGTGACCGGCTTGCCATCGGCACCCGTCAGCGTGGCGGTGTAGGTGATCGTGCCGTTTTCATTCACGGTTGGGTTGGCGGTCAGCGTCACGGTGGTCGTGTCGTTGACGTCGCTGACGATAGTGCTGACCGGAGCGGTGTTCGGTGCGATGGCTTCGAGGTTGCCGCCGGTTGCCGAGGCAATCGATTCGGTAACCGTCGTTGGACCTTGGTAGACGTCGTTGCCAACCGCTACATCCAACACACCCGAGCTTGCACCGGCTGCGATGGTGATGGTTTTACCACTGTCCAAGGTCACGGTAACCGGACCATTCTGGGCAGTGACCGGCTTGCCATCGGCACCGGTCAGCGTGGCGGTATAAGTGATCGTGCCGTTTTCATTCACGGTCGGGTTGGCGGTCAGCGTCACGGTGGTGGTGTCAAGCGAATCAGTGATCGTCGTGACCGCAGGCGCCGTATTCGGAACCAGGTTCTCGAAGTTACCCCCAGTTGCGCCAGTAATGGTGGCGCTGACAGTACTGCCATTGTTGTAGACATCGTTCGGCGGGGTATCGACAGCGACGGTGCCGGTGGTCTGGCCGGCGGCAATGGTAATGACCGAGCCGTTGCTCAAGGTCACGGTCACTGGCGTCTGGGCCGGATTGGTCAGCGTGGCGGTGTAAGTGATCTGACCGCCTTCGGTAACGGTGTCGCCTGCGCTCAGGGTGACGGTGGTGGTGTCGACGGTGTCGGTGATCTGGGTAACGGCGGGCGTGGTGGGTACGGTCACGGCGATGCCGCTGCCGCCGGTGGTGCCGGTGACAGTCACGCTGATCTGGCTTGGGTCGTTATAGACCGTGTCGTTCGGCGCGAGCGGCACATTGACGCTGCCGGTCAGTTGTCCGGCTGGAATGACGATGACTGCACCGTTGGACAAGGTCACGGTCAGGTTGGTCAGCGGCGCCTGGGTGACGGTCGCGGTGTAGACCAGCACGCCGCCGGCCTCGGTCAGGGTCGGCGTGGCGCTCAGCGTCATGGTCGCATTGAGCACGGCGTTGGCGGTCGTATCGGCGGAGGTGTCGCCACCCAGGATGTTGTCATCGGTGGCGGCAGCCGCGGCGAGTCCTTCCGTGGGAAAACCGATTGTCGGATCGACGCTGCCAGCCGTGGCATCCAGTACGACGAAGCTGTGGCCACCACCGGCCGCACCGCCCGTGCCAGCAGCGGTTGGGCCGGCAGCGGTGGCTTCCAGGGCGGTCGTCGGGTCGACGCCCGCGGCGATGGCTTGTTGCAGTTCGTCTACCGAGGGCGCGGCTTGGGCGGCGGCCTGTTCCAGATCAGTGGAGGAGTCCGCAGCATTGGCGCTCCATTGGGTGTCCCGGCCCAGGTCCAGCGAGCGGCCATCGGCCAGCTCCAATGTGACGGCACCGGCAGGGCCGGTGTCCAACTGGTCGCCCACGTTAAGGCGGTCGCCTTCAATGAGTACGCGCCGAATACCCTCGGGGGATACGGCGAAAACCTGACCAACAATGCTTTTGACGACGGCAATAACACTGCTCATTGAAGACTCTCCGGGTACCACGTTCAGTAGACTTCCATGGACCCGACAGCCTCGTTGGCCGTAGCGGTCTGGACGTACATGCTCACTAAGGGAAAATGTTTTGACGCTTTAAATTTGACGATTTATTGGCGGCAACTGCGGAAGGTTTTTGTTGCTGCCAAACTATTGACCTTCTGCCGGTCATCCTAAACAATCGCTTCTGTAATGTCACATTGATATTTAAGCGGCGACCTGTTCTTTCAGTGCGTGTTCCAACCCCTGTTTTGAACTTTCCGACATACGGTCATTCCGGTTGCCATCATCCGATGCAGCGCCACGTTTCGCTGTGATTCAAGACAAGCGTTTTCGGGATTTAACCAACCATGCGTTCGCATCTGCTCAAGGCTTTACCTTTCGCCCTCGCCGCCAGTTTCGTACAAGCACAAACCTTGCCGCAGGCCATGCAACAAGCATTGGATGTTCATCCGGAAATCCAGGCGGGCGTGAACAGTCGCCTGGCGGCGGATTATCAGCTCAAGGCTGCCAAGGGCGGCTACCTGCCTAGAGTGGACCTCGCAGCCGGGTACGGCCGTGAAGGCACCGACAGCGTGACCACCCGTTCGGGCACCAATAATCATTGGGAAACCTTGAACCGCAGTGAGTCGAGCCTGCGCCTGTCGCAAATGGTTTTTGACGGTTTTGCGACGTCCAGCGAAGTGGGGCGTCAACAAGCCAACGTCAATGCCCGTGCCTATTCCTTGCTCGACGCCTCTGAGCGCACTGGCTTGACCGTGGCCCAGGTGTACCTGGACGTGCTGACCCGTCGCGAATTCGTGCGCCTGGCCGAGGAAAACCTCAAAAGCCACGAACGCATCTTCGATCAGATCAAGCTGCGCACCTCCCGTGGCGTAGGCAGCGGCGCCGACCTGGACCAGGCCGAAGCGCGCATGGCCCAGGCCCGCAATAACCTCATCACCGAACAGACCAATCTGGCCGACGCCGAGACCAATTACCTCAGCGCCGTCGGCCAACTGCCGGATCAATTGGAGCGTCCCGCCGACTTTATGGCGCTGCTGCCGGCCAACCTCACCGAAGCCCGCGCCCAGATGCTAGACAACAGCCCGGTGCTGCGTTCGGCCGAAGCGGATATCGCCGCTGCCGAGCAGCAGTACGCGGCCGCCAAGTCGAGCTTCTATCCGCGCTTCGACGCAGAGCTGGGTCGCACCGCCGACAATGACCTGGACGGCCAGAACGGCCACAACAATGAATGGCAAGCCATGCTGCGCATGCGCTTCAACCTGTACGCCGGTGGCAGTAACAAGGCCGACCTGGAATCCAAGTCCTACCTGTCCAACCAGGCGCTGGATATCCGCAACAACGCGCTGCGCCAGTTGAACGAAGAATTGGGCCTGGCCTGGAACGCGTTGAACAACGCCAACGCCCAAGTGCCGATCGCCCAGCAATACGTCGACCGCAGCGCCAACGTGCGCACGGCCTATCAGAAGCAGTTCAGCCTCGGCGAGCGTACCTTGCTCGACTTGCTCGACAGCGAAAACGAGTTGTTTAGCGCTTCCCGTCGCCTGGCGGAAATCAAGAACGTGCAGCTGTTCACCCAGTACCGGATCAAGGCAACCATGGGCCAGTTGCTGAAAAGCCAGGGTGTGGTCGCGCCGTTGGCATCGGTTGTGCAGAACGACGTGAAACCCAAGGTCCAGTTACCTGGGATGAATTGAGTCCTCCCACCCGTTTTTATCAGTCAGAGTGCCGAGCGTGGAATCAGAAGTCAGTCCAGTCGAACTAGTTCATGACCCGCGCACGCTGCACGACGACCCATTGTTGGATGGTTTGCTGGCGCTTTGCATGCTGCATCAGAAGCCTGCCAGCGCGGCGATGCTCACCACCGGCCTGCCGTTGCCCAAGCAACGGCTGAGCGTCGAATTATTGTCGCGTGCGGCGGCCCGTGCCGGTCTGCAAGGCCGGGTGCTGCAGCGCAAGCTTGAACAAATCCCCGCCATTGCAATGCCCGCCCTGTTGCTGCTTAAGGAAGGCCGCAGCGCCGTGCTGCTGGGCTGGGCCGGGGACGGCCAGGCGCGCTTGCTGCTCAGCGAAAGCGAAGGCGGCGAAGTCACGGTGAGCCATGAGCTGCTTGCCGACGACTACAGCGGCAAAGTTTTTTTCGCCCAACCGCAGCATAAATTTGACGTCAACCACGGCACGCTCATTCCCCGCGCGCGATCCTGGTTTCGCGACACGCTCAAGCGTTCCCGCTGGCTGTACGCCGACGCCATCGCCGCCAGCCTGTTGATCAACATCATCGCCATGGCCGCTCCGCTGTTCGTGATGAACGTCTACGATCGCGTGGTGCCGAACCAGGCCGAGTCGACGCTGTGGGTACTCGCCGTCGGGATCACCGGCGCCTATGTGTTCGACCTGATCCTGAAAATGCTGCGCAGCTTGTGCCTGGATTTGGCGGGCAAGAAAACCGACTTGATCATTTCGGCGACGCTGTTCGAGCGCATCGTCGGCATGGCCATGAAATACCGCCCTGCGCGGGTGGGCAGCTTTGCCCAGAATATTCATGAGTTCCAGAGCCTGCGGGATTTCCTTGCCTCGCTGACCCTCACCAGCCTGATCGACCTGCCGTTCACCCTGCTGATCTTCATGGTCATCGCGATCCTCGGTGGGCATCTGGTGTGGATTCCGGTGCTGGCGTTCCCGATTGCCTTGCTGATCGGTTATGCGTTGCAAAAGCCTCTGGTCGCGACCATGGAGCGCACCATGGCCTTGGGCGCCGAGCGTCAATCCAGCCTGATCGAAACCCTCGCCGGCCTGGATGCGGTGAAGGTCAACAACGCCGAGAGTGAGCGGCAATATCAGTGGGAACAAACCATCGGCACCCTGGGCCGTCTCGAACTGCGGGTGAAAATGCTGTCCGGCCTGGCGATGAACATCACCTTGCTGATCCAGCAACTGGCCGGGGTGATCATGATCGTCTTCGGTGTCTACCAGATCATCGCCGGCAACCTGAGCATGGGCGGGTTGATAGCTTGCTACATGCTCAGCGGTCGTGCCCTGAGCCCATTGGCGTCGCTGTCGGGCTTGTTGACCCGTTACCAGCAGGCGCGGGTGACCATGACGTCTGTCGATCAAATGATGGAGCTGCCCCAGGAACGCAATTTCGAAGAGCGTCCGCTTAGCCGCAAGGTCTTGCAGGGTGCAGTTGAATGCCGGCAGTTGAATTTCACCTACCCGAACCAGCAGAACCCCGCGTTGAAGAACATCAACCTGGTGATCAAACCGGGCGAAAAGATCGGCATCATCGGCCGCAGTGGCTCGGGCAAAAGCTCGCTCGCCAAGTTGCTGGTGGGTCTGTACCAGCCTGACGACGGCGCGTTGCTGGTGGACGGCGTGGACATTCGCCAGATCGACGTCAGCGAGCTGCGTTACAACATTGGCTATGTGCCCCAGGACATCCAGTTGTTGGCCGGCACCCTGCGCGACAACCTGACCTCCGGCGCCCGTTACGTCGAAGACGAATTGGTGCTCCAGGCTGCGGAACTGGCAGGCGTACACGAGTTCGCACGCCTGCATCCGCAAGGCTACGAGCTGCAAGTGGGCGAGCGGGGGCAGAACCTGTCCGGCGGCCAGCGCCAGAACGTCGCCCTGGCTCGCGCGTTGCTACTCAATCCGCCCATCCTGTTGCTGGACGAACCTACCAGCGCCATGGACAACACCGGCGAAGAACGCTTGAAGCAGCGCTTGGCCGCCGTGGTGGAAAACAAGACGGTGCTGTTGGTGACGCACCGGGCGTCGTTGCTGTCGCTGGTGGATCGCCTGTTGGTGGTCGACCGAGGGCAGATCCTCGCCGACGGTCCCAAGGCCGCCGTGATGGAAGCGTTGAAAAAGGGGCAGATCAGTGTTGCTTAAATCAGGTTTGAAGGGCGCTGTGGGCCGCTATTTCAAGGGTTCCGACTCGCTGCATGGCCAACCGCTGCCCGAGGTCAACAAGGCACTGATCGAGGACGCCCCGCGAGTGGTGCGCCTGACGATCTGGGGCATCATCGGCTTCTTTGTGTTCTTGGTGCTGTGGGCCAACTTCGCTGAGATCGACGAAGTGACCAAGGGCGACGGCAAGGCAATCCCATCGTCCAAGATCCAGAAGATCCAGAACCTGGAAGGTGGCATCGTCGCTGAGCTGTTCATCAAGGAAGGGCAGATCGTCGAGGCTGGCGCGCCGCTGATTCGCCTGGACGACACGCGGTTTGTCTCCAATGTCGGGGAAACCGAGGCCGATCGCCTGTCGATGCTGCTGCGGGTCGAGCGCCTGAGCGCCGAGGTTGAAGATAGACCGCTGAATTTTCCGGCCGATGTGCTCGAGGCCGTACCGGGCCAGGCCGCCAGCGAAGAGTCGTTGTACATCAGCCGTCGCCAGCAACTGCACGATGAGATCGGTGGCTTGCAGGAGCAGTTGATCCAGCGCCAGCAGGAGCTGCGCGAGTTCGTGTCCAAGCAGGCGCAGTACCGCTCCGGCCTGGCGCTGCAACGCCAGGAAATCAACATGTCCGAGCCGCTGGTGGCCCAAGGCGCGGTGTCGCCGGTGGAGGTGCTGCGGCTCAAGCGCGCCGAAGTCGAGACCCGCGGGCAACTGGACGCCACGACGCTGGCGATTCCTCGCGCCGAGTCGGCCATCAAGGAAGTGCAGCGCAAGATCGACGAGACCCGCGGTAAATTCCGCAGCGAAGCCTTGACCCAACTCAACGAAGCGCGCACCGACCTGAACAAGGCCCAGGCCACCGGCAAGGCCCTGGAAGACCGCGTGAGCCGGACTCTGGTGACGTCGCCGGTGCGCGGCATCGTCAACAAAATGCTGGTGAACACCATCGGTGGCGTGATCCAGCCGGGTAGCGACCTGGTGGAGATCGTGCCGCTGGACGACACCATCCTGGTGGAGGCGAAAATCCGTCCCCAGGACATCGCCTTCCTGCACCCCGGCCAGGACGCCACGGTGAAATTCACGGCTTACGACTACACCATCTATGGCGGGCTGAAAGCCAAGCTGGAACAGATCGGCGCCGACACCATCACCGATGAAGACAAGAAAAGCACTTACTACATCATCAAGCTGCGCACCGAGCGTAGCCACCTGGGCACGCCTGAAAAGCCGTTGCTGATCATCCCGGGGATGGTGGCGTCAGTGGACATCATCACCGGCAAGAAAACCGTGCTCAGCTACCTGCTCAAGCCGATCGTCAAAGCCCGGGCCGAGGCTTTGCACGAGCGGTAAATTAATCGAGCTGTGACTCGGTGCTTTTGTGGCGAGGGAGCTTGCTCCCGCTGGGTCGCGCAGCGGCCCCATGAAAAGCGACGAGCGCCGCGCACTCAAGCGGGAGCAAGCTCCCTCGCCAAGGGCGTCGTTTCCAGACCGTCGGTTCGGCCATATGATTATGCGTTTTTAATATTTAAACTAACGCTCTTATATCTTTAGAGTCATCCCCCTGCGTACCTGCCGACCAATCGGCGCGCCGCACGACACAAACCAACACGGTAACGCCGTGAGTTTTGATCGATTGCGCGCCATTGAAGCGCGCCGTGCGTGGGAGTGATGTATGTCAGCCGTCTCTTTTTCTCCAGATTCAAATGCCGCGAACATCGCGCCGCAGTCGTTCGAGATCCGCCCATTCCCCGATGCCGTAGGCGCCGAGATTATCGGCCTGGACCTGTCCCGGCCCATCGACGACCAGGATTTCTCTCGCATCCACCGCGCCCACCTCGACTATCACGTGGTGGTGTTCCGCGACCAACGCATCACCCCCCCGAACAGCACATCGCCTTCAGCCGTCGTTTTGGCGTGCTGCAGATCCATGTGCTCAAGCAGTTCCTGCTGGCCGGGCATCCGGAAATCCTCATCGTTTCCAACATCATCGAAAACGGCCAATCCGTCGGCCTTGGGGACGCCGGCAAGTTCTGGCATTCGGACCTTTCCTATAAGCAATTGCCCAGCCTCGGCTCGATGCTCCATGCCCAGGAGCTGCCGAGCGAAGGCGGCGATACGCTATTCGCTGACATGCACAAGGCCTGGGACGGTTTGCCCGAAACGCTGCGGAAGGCGGTCGAGGGCCGTTCGGCGGCGCATTCCTACACGGCGCGCTACAGCGAGACCAAATTCGAAGGCAACTGGCGCCCGACGTTGACGCCAGAGCAACTGGCCCAGGTGGCCGAAGTGGTGCATCCAATCGTCCGCACCCACCCGGAAACCGGGCGTAAAGCGTTGTTCGTCAGCGAGGGCTTCACCACCCGCATCGTTGGTTTGCCAGAGGATGAAAGCACCGCAATCCTGACGCAGCTGTATGCCCACAGCGTGCTGCCCCAGAACATCTATCGCCATCAATGGCAGCCCCACGACCTGGTGTTCTGGGACAACCGCTCGCTGATCCACTTGGCAGCCGGTTGCCCGAGCCATCTGCGTCGCAAGCTGTACCGCACCACCATCCAGGGCGACGCCCCTTTCTGATCGGCTGCGCAGCGCGCAAATTGCCCGGAGAATCACCATGTCCAAACGCCTTGTTTTTGCACCGTTGGCCGCAGCTATCGGCCTGGGGCTCAGCCTGCTCGCCGGCAGCCTGATCGCGCCGGCCAGCGCCCACGCCGAAGGCGAGATTCGCATCGCCGAGCAGTTCGGCATCGTTTACTTGTTGTTGAACGTGGTTCGCGACCAGCAACTGATCGAGAAACACGGTAAGGAGGAGGGCATCGATATCAAGGTCGACTGGACCCAACTATCGGGCGGTGCGGCGGTCAACGATGCGTTGTTGTCGGGCTCCATCGACATTGCCGGGGCCGGTGTCGGGCCGTTGTTGACGGTCTGGGACCGCACCCGTGGCAAGCAGAACGTCAAGGCCGTGGCATCCTTGGGCAATTTCCCCTATTACCTGCTGAGCAACAACCCGACCGTCAAGACCATCGCTGACTTCACCGAGAAGGACCGCATCGCGGTGCCGGCGGTGGGCGTGTCGGTGCAATCGCGGTTCTTGCAACTGGCCGCCGCCAAGCAGTGGGGCGACAAGGATTTCAATCGTCTCGACAAGTACACCCTGGCCGTCCCGCACCCGGACGCCACGGCCGCGCTGATTGCCGGCGGCACCGAGTTGACCGGGCACTTTTCCAACCCGCCGTTCCAGGATCAGGCCCTGCAAAACCCCAACGTCCACGTCGTACTCAATTCCTATGACGTGCTCGGGCCGAACTCGCCCACCGTACTGTTCGCCACCGAAAAATTCCGTGATGAAAACCCGAAGACGTACAAGGCGTTCATCGAGGCCCTGACCGAGGCCGCCGAGTTTGCCCAGAATGACAAAGGCGCGGCGGCGGACACTTACCTGCGGGTGACAAAGGCCAAGATTGACCGCGCGACCTTGCTCAAGATCATCGAAAACCCCCAGATCGAATTCACCGTCACGCCGAAGAACACTTACCCATTGGCTGAGTTCCTCTACCACGTCGGTGCGATCAAGAACAAACCGGCCTCCTGGGAAGATTATTTCTTCCAGGACGCAAAACCGTTACAGGGGAGCTGATCGTCATGAACGCGCCATTGCAAGGCCACGCGGCCAGCAACGCCACCCGCACCGACACCGCGTTGCTGGCGGTGGACAACGTCAGCCTGGAATACCGCACCCCGCAGCGTGTGGTGCGGGCTACCCATCAAGTCAGTTTCGAAGTCGATCCGGCGGACCGTTTTGTACTGCTCGGCCCGTCCGGGTGCGGCAAGTCCACGCTGCTCAAGGCCATCGGCGGTTTCATCGCGCCGAGTGAAGGCGAGATCCGATTGCAAGGCCAAACCGTCAACGCGCCGGGTCCGGACCGGATCGTCGTGTTCCAGGAGTTCGACCAACTGCCGCCCTGGAAAAGTGTCAAGCAGAACGTGATGTTCGCGCTGCTGGCTTCGGGCACGCTCAAGCGTCGCGAAGCCGAAGAGCGGGCGCTGCACTATCTCGACAAAGTGGGGCTGGCGGCGTTTGCCGATGCCTACCCCCACACCTTGTCGGGGGGCATGAAGGCCCGTGTCGCGATTGCCCGGGCGCTGGCGATGCAGCCGAAAATCCTGTTGATGGACGAGCCCTTCGCCGCACTCGATGCCCTGACCCGGCGCAAAATGCAGGAAGAATTGTTGCTGCTCTGGGAGGAGGTGCGTTTCACCCTGCTGTTCGTCACTCACTCCATCGAGGAGGCGCTGGTGGTGGGCAATCGTATTCTGCTGTTGTCGCCGCACCCGGGACGGGTCCGGGCGGAAATCCACAGCCATCAATACGATCTGCACAGCCTTGGCGGCGTGGGTTTCCAGCACACGGCACGGCGGATTCATTCGTTGCTGTTCGAGCAAGGCCAGTCGCCGGACGTCGAGCGTGAGCTGGGGTTTGCCGATATCCGTATCGCGTATTGAGGAAAGGGTTTGATGAGCCAGTTATTGCCAGTGCGCGAAGAATACGAAGTCGATCTGCAACCGCTGACCCACGTGCCGCTGGAGCGGGAGTTGCCCTTGGGCCAGCGCCTGTGGCAACAGGGTTGGCTGCGCAAAAGCCTGATCCTGATAGCGCTGGCGGTGCTGTGGGAGGGCGTGGCGCGTTACCAGAACAACGATTTGCTGCTGCCGAGCTTCCTGCAAACCGCCAACGCGTTGTACGACGGTTTGCTCAGCGGCGAGCTGCTGGGCAAGGTGTGGATTTCCCTGGTGGTGCTGCTCAAGGGGTATTTGCTGGGCATCGTCCTGGCGTTTGGCCTGACCACCCTGGCGGTGTCGACGCAGTTGGGCCGCGACCTGCTTAGCACGTTGACGTCGATGTTCAATCCACTGCCAGCTATCGCCCTGTTGCCGCTGGCGCTGTTGTGGTTCGGCCTGGGACAGAACAGCCTGATTTTCGTGCTGGTGCATTCAGTGCTGTGGGCGCTGGCGTTGAATATGTATGCGGGGTTTCTGGGCGTGTCCGAAACGCTGCGCATGGCCGGGCGCAACTATGGGCTCAAGGGCCTGCGCTTTGTGCTGTTCATCCTCATCCCGGCCGCGTTGCCGTCGATCCTCGCCGGACTGAAGATCGGCTGGGCCTTCGCCTGGCGCACCCTTATCGCTGCCGAACTGGTGTTCGGCGCCACTAGCGGCAAGGGCGGTTTGGGCTGGTACATCTTCCAGAACCGCAACGAGCTGTACACCGACAAGGTGTTTGCCGGTTTGGCGGTGGTGATCCTGATCGGGCTGCTCGTCGAGAACCTGGTGTTCGACAGTCTGGAGCGGGTGACGGTGAAGCGTTGGGGGATGCAGCGTTGAACCGTTCTGAAGTCATACTCCGAACCCGTGGCGACGGAGCTCGCTCCCGCTCGGCTGCGCAGCAGTCGCAAAACCGGGCCATGCGGTTTGCCTGAAGGAATGTTGGGGGCCTGCTTCGCAGGCCAGCGGGAGCAAGCTCCCTCGCCAGGGGTTTGGGGTTGTCTGGGCTGACGTCATCGCGAGCAGGCTCGCTCCCACAGTTGATCGGGTGTTGTTCTCGATATGGGGTTCGCCACAAAACCCCTGTGGAAAGGGTGCTGGTTCGGTGACCGACGACTGTCGCAGCCGTTCTTCGGCGATGCCGTGGAAGAAGCCCTGCGCTTGCCCTTCAACCTGGTGTTCCGCCGCCAGACACCCTTGGACGTCCTGGGCCAATGGCAGCGACAGAGCCCCGGCCTGGCGCCCAGCGCATTCATCTTCCATGCCTCCCGATGCGGCTCGACACTGATCAGCCAGATGCTCGCCCAACTGGATGACCACATCGTCATCTCGGAGCCGCCGCCCCTGGATGCGCTGCTGCGCAGTGATTTGCCGCCTGCCGGACGGCGCGTGGCGCTCAAGGGCTTGGTGTCGGCCTATGGGCAGCGCCGTCGAGGTGGGGAGCAACGGCTGGTGATCAAGCTCGACGCCTGGAACATCGGCGAATTGGCGCTGTTGCGCGAATGTTTTCCCGATACGCCTCGGCTGTTCCTGTACCGCGATCCGCTGGAAATTGCCGTCTCCCATCTGCGCCGCCCTGGCATGCACATGGTGCCGGGGTTGATCGGGGCGAGCGTGCTCGACAATGAATTACCCTTCGTCAGCCAGGAAGATTTCATCTCGCGTCGGGTGGGCCGTTTGTTGGCGACAGGTCTGGAGCACTGCCAGGCGTTTGCCGCAATGGCGGTGGACTACACCGAACTGCCCGAGGCGATGACGGGAAGGCTGGCGGCGTTTTTCGGGCTTGATGATGAGCAACGCAGGCGAGTGTTCGCAAAAGTGGGGCAGCATGCCAAGCAGCCGGCGCAGGCGTTCACTGGCGACAGCGAGGACAAGCGCCGGGAGGCTTCGGCGCTGTTGCATGAGCGGGTCAGGTGTTACGCGCAGGCACCCTATGAAGCGTTGAGATCGTTGTAGTCCAGGCGATCCCGCTTCTGCGGTGAAGGTGCTTGCCACAAAGGGTTCAGCGTTCGCTTCAAAGGACTAGACTGCGAGAGTCCCCCAGCCGATCCTTTCATGCTCAGGAGTTTCGCATGGAAACCCCGATCCATAACCTTCCCGCGCTGTTCAAACAACTCGGCCTGCCCGACGACGCCGTCAGCATTGATCAATTCATCGCCAGCCACTCGCCGCTCAAGCCCGAATTGCATCTTGCCGACGCATTCTTCTGGAACGAGAGCCAGCGGCAATTGCTGCGTGATGAAATTCTCGAAGATGCCGATTGGGCGGTGGTGGTGGATCAGCTCGACGTGCTGCTGCGCAAGGGCCGAAGTGGTTGAGGCTTATGCTGCAATACTTGTGCTAGCGAGCTATCAATCAGTGCCGATGCCAGACACAACAGATCGCGAGCAAGCGCGCTTCCCCATGGGCTGATCACTTATTCTATTTAAGCCTTAATAAATAGCTTCTTATTCCTTAAGCAATGCAGCTCTCCTCCTTATACTCGTCCGCAAACAGATACGCGGGAGAGCCCCATGCGCAACGAATCGATTCGCTACCTGATCGTGCCGGGCTGGCAAGGATCGCCAGACAATCATTGGCAAACCCACTGGCAGGCCAGCCTGCCCAATAGCACCCGGGTCGAACAGGCTGACTGGTTGACGCCACGCCGAGAAGATTGGGTCGCCGCGCTGGCAGAAGCCATCGCCGCTGACAGCACGCCGGTGATTCTCATCGCGCACAGCCTGGGTTGCATCACGGTTGCCCATTGGGCTGCTACAGCTCCGGTGCAGCTGTTACGACAGGTGCGCGCCGCGTTGCTCGTGGCACCGGCGGATGTGGAGCGGCCGGCCTGCGCCCCGGCGTTGCGCAATTTCGCGCCGATCCCGACGAACCTGCTGCCATTCCCCAGCCAAGTGGTCAGTTCCGACAACGACGCGGCAGTCAGTGCCCCGCGCGCGCTGGAGCTTGCACGCAACTGGGGGGCCGAGGCCGGGATTCTGGCGGGGGCCGGGCATATCAACGTGAAGTCCGGACATCAGCGTTGGGAGCAGGGTTTCGCTTATCTCTACCGCCTGCAAACGCGCATGAAGCATCACGCCCTGCGTCGTGCCTGAATTTTTAGTGCCCTCCGTCTCCCGGCGGTTTGGGCGGGAGCCTGCCATGACCTTGCACGAAACCTTTGGCCAGCCATTGCTGACCTTTCCCGACTCGGAAAAAAGCCCGCTGAGCATCCGCGCCAAGGCGCTGGTTTTCGTCGACCCACGTTCGCGGCAGTTACGCCAGGAGCTGGAGCGATTGGCACCGCGCTCGGTCTCGGTGTTGATCCGCGGCGAAACCGGCACCGGCAAGGAGCTGTTGGCCAGGCACATCCATCGCGAAAGCAATCGGGGCGGGTTGTTTGTCTCAGTCAATTGCGGCGCCATCAGCCCTACTTACGCCGATGCCGAGTTGTTTGGCTACGCCGCTGGCAGCCATAGCGGTTCAGCCAGCAGCCGGGCGGGGTGGTTCGGCTCGGCCAACGGCGGCACGCTTTACCTGGACGAGATTGGCGACTTGCCGTTGCCGATCCAGATCAAATTGCTGGCGGCCCTGGAGAACCATGAGGTCACGCGCGTTGGCGCTCACCAGCCCAGTCCGGTGGACGTACGCCTGGTCGCGGCCACCAGTATCGATCTGGCGCAAGCGGTGTCGGCTGGAAAATTCCATGATCGGCTCTACCACTACCTTTGCGAGGGTCAGCTTGAGCTGCCGGCCTTGCGCGAAAGAGTGGGCGACATCCTGTCCCTGGCCGAATACTTCTTGGGCATCTACAGCCAGCGGCTTGGTTTGACGGTGCCGCTGATCAGTGAAGCGGCGCAGCATGCCCTTGAGGGGCACAGCTGGCCGGGTAATACCCGTGAGTTGGAAAACGTCATTCACTTTGCATTGCTGGTGAGCACGGGGGACGAGATTTTGCCGGAGCATTTGAACCTGCCGTCCCGGCCAACGGCCCTGGGACTGATCGACCGCCAGGCGGCGCAGGTTATCGCCCAGGGCTCGGAAACCGAACGCCTGGCCCTCAAAGCGTTGCTCGTTCAATTGAGCCAAACGCTCTAGACCGGACCCGTTCAACGGCGGCGAAGGTGCTCGCTCCCTCGTCACAAAAATCTGCGGTTTTCCTTTATGAGTAAAATGAATATGAACTTGAATAAAAGATATTGTTAAGGCATAAAAATTATCGGTATCTTGCGCATCACGCCAGCGATAGCACTTCGCTGGCACTTTACTTATGGCCGTCGTCCATGACGCCTGTGATTTTCGATAAGGACACCGCATGAAAAAGGTTCTGTTGTTCACCGCATTGGCGGCAGCCCTCACCTCGGGCCTGGTCCAGGCCGCAGAGAAGCTGGTCGTCGCAGCCACCCCGGTACCCCACGCCGAAATCCTTGAGCTGATCAAGCCAGCCCTCGCCAAAGAAGGCGTGGACCTGGTGATCAAGGTTTTTACCGACTACGTTCAACCCAACGTACAGGTTGACCAAAAGCGCCTGGACGCCAACTACTTCCAGACCCTGCCGTACCTCAAGAGCTTCAACGAAGGCAAAGGCACTGATCTGGTAACCGTAATCGGCGTGCACGTCGAACCGTTTGGCGGCTACTCGAAAAAGGTCAAGAGCCTGGCTGAGCTGAAGGACGGCGCAACCATCGCCATCCCTAACGAAGGCAGCAACAGCGGCCGGGCCCTGATCCTGCTGCAGAAGGCTGGCCTGATCAAACTCAAGGATCCGAAAAACGCCTTGGCGACGCCGAAAGACATCGCCGAGAACCCGAAGAACTTCAAGTTCAAGGAATTGGAATCGGCCATGTTGCCGCGCGTGCTGGATCAGGTTGACCTGGACATGATCAACACCAACTACGCCTTGGAAGCAGGCCTGAACCCGGCCAAGGACGCCTTGGTGATCGAAGGTTCGGATTCGCCTTACGTGAACTTCCTGGTCGCCCGTCCGGACAACAAGGACAGCGACGCCATCCAGAAACTGGCCAAGGCCCTGACCAGCCCGGAAGTGAAGGCGTTCATCGAGAAGAAGTACAGCGGCGCGGTACTGCCGGCGTTCTGATTCACGCGATAAAAAGTTTCAAGCGCCGATGGCTGGTACAGCGTCGGCGTTTTTTATGCTCGAAAGATTGCTTGGGGTCAGGGACAGGATTACCTGTGGCGAGGGAGCTTGCTCCCGCTCGGCTGCGCAGCAGTCGCAAAACCCGCTAATGCGATCTGCATGAAGGACGGCTGGGGGCCTGCTACGCCGGCCAGCGGGAGCAAGCTCCCTCGCCACAAGATCAAAGGCGAAAATCAGGCCACCCTGGTCTTCAACGCCCGGCGCAACGCCACCAATAATTTGACTATTTCCTGCGGTTCCAGTCGCTGCGGCACTTTCACGTCAGCCATTTTTTTTCTTCCTTGTAATGGTGAGGGGATGTCGAAAGGATCCTCCCTGCGGCGCAAGGAAAATAGTCGTCTTTGTCCTTTCCGGCAAATCCGAAGATAGTTTTTTGTGTGATATTAATATGCTTTAACGGTATTTAAATTCTACTTCTTATACCTATAAAGTCAGTGCCTGCGAGCAGTCATCCGCTGCCCATGGACCGCATCACCGCCGCTTACCCAGTGGCGTCCAGGATCTTCAATGAACTTCGATTACGCTTTTATCCTCAGCACCCTCCCGGCGTTTCTCAAGGCTGTGGGCGTGACGCTGCAGGTCGGTCTTATCGCCATCGTAACGTCGCTGCTGGTGGCGCTGGTCAACGCGACGATCCTGGTGCTGCGCACGCCTTATCTGCAACGCCTGGTGGGGTTGTATGTGGAACTGGCCCGCAACACACCGCTGCTTATCCAGCTCTTCTTCGTCTATTTCGCCTTGCCGGTGCTGGGCACCAAGATCTCGGGGTTTGCGGCGGCGATCATCACCATGACCTTCCTGGGCGGCGCCTACCTCACGGAAGTGCTGCGGGCCGGCGTGGATGCTGTGCCCCAGGCGCAACTGGAGTCCGGTCGCTCCATCGGGCTGTCCCACGGGCAATTGCTGCGCTACGTGATCCTGCCGCAGGCCGGAATCCTCAGCCTGCCGTCACTGTTCGCCAATTTCATTTTCCTGCTGAAGGAGACCACCGTGGTCTCGGCCGTGGCGGTGCCGGAGATTCTCTACACCACCAAAAGCTACATCGCGCTCTACTACAAGACCTACGAAATGCTCGCCGTGCTGACGCTGATCTGCGTGCTGCTGTTTTTGCCGCTGTCGCTGTTGCTCAGCCGTCTGGAAAGGAGGCTCCAGCATGGCCAGTTCGGGTCTTGAGTTGCTGTGGGTGTCGTTGCCGCAACTGGGCGAGGGCGCCGTCCAAACCTTGTCGATTTCCTTTCTGGGAATCGCCTTCAGCACTGTTGGCGGCGTGCTTTATGGCGTGTTGCGGACATTGGGCGTGAAGTGGCTGGACGCCGTCCTGCGGGTCTATCTGGAGCTGTTTCGGGCGATTCCGGTGCTGGTCTGGTTGTACCTGCTGTTTTTCGGTCTGCCGATTCTTTTCGGCCTGAGCATTCCAAGCTTCTGGTGTGCCGTCCTGGTGTTGTCGTCGTGGGGCGCCAGTGAGGTCGGCGAAGTGGTGCGCGGCGCCTTGCATTCGCTGCCGCGGGGCCAACGGGAGGCGGGCTTGTCGATTGGGCTGAACGGGCCGCAACTCTACGGCCATGTGCTGCTGCCACAAGCGCTCAGGCGCATGACGCCGCCGACCATCAACGTCTACACCCGCATCATCAAGACCAGCTCCCTGGCCGTGCTGATCGGCGTGGTGGACGTGATCAAGGTCGGCCAGCAGATCATCGAGCGTACCTACGAATCCGTGCTGATTTACGGCGCGCTGTTCCTGTTTTTCTTTTTCATCTGCTACCCGCTCTCGGCCGCCTCGCGCGTGTTGGAGCGGCGCTGGACGCAAGCATGAGCGCATTGATCGAGTTCAAGGGTTTCAACAAGTTTTTCGGCGAACAGCAGGTGCTCGACGGCATCGACCTGCACGTGAAGACTGGCGAAGTGATCGTCATCCTCGGCCCCAGCGGTTGCGGCAAAAGTACCTTGCTGCGTTGCCTTAACGGCCTGGAAGTGGCCCACGGTGGCAGCCTGGCATTTGCCGGACGCGAGCTGCTGGACAAAGGCACCGATTGGCGCGAAGTGCGGCAACAGATCGGCATGGTGTTCCAGAGCTACCACTTGTTCCCGCACATGAGCGTGCTCGACAACGTGCTGCTCGGCCCGGTCAAGGTGCAAAAACGCGACCGCCGCGAAGCGCGCGCCCAGGCCGAAGCCCTGCTGGCGCGGGTGGGCCTGCTGGACAAGCGCGATGCCTTCCCGCGCCAGCTCTCTGGCGGCCAGCAGCAACGCATCGCCATCGTGCGTTCGCTGTGCATGAACCCCAAGGTCATGTTGTTCGATGAAGTCACCGCCGCCCTCGATCCGGAAATGGTCAAGGAGGTGCTGGACGTCATCCAGGGCCTGGCTCGCGAAGGCATGACCCTACTGATCGTCACCCACGAAATGGCGTTCGCCCGTGCCGTGGCTGACCGCATTGTGTTCATGGATGCCGGGCGCATCCTTGAACAAAACCCTCCCGAGATTTTCTTTACGAACCCGCAAACCGCACGAGCGCAGCAGTTCCTGGAGAAGTTCTCCTACGTCGCCGCACTACCCAACACGACTCAAACAAAGGAACTGGAACTGTCATGAAAACTGCCAAGTCTTCTCTGCTGCTATTGCCATTGCTCGCTGTTGCGCTGCTGGCCGGCTGCAATAAAACCGAAGAACCGCCGAAGCCGAACACCGCCAGCCAGAGCAGCGCGCCAGCCGGCTACCTGGAAAAAATCAAGGCGCGGGACAAGCTGATCGTCGGCGTCTTTACGGACAAGCCGCCGTTTGGTTTTGTCGACGAGGCGGGGCGGTATGTAGGCTTCGATACCGACATCGGTCGTCGATTTGCCAAGGACCTGCTTGGCGATGAAAACAAGGTCGAGTTTGTGGCGGTCGAGCCGGCGAGCCGGATTCCGTTCCTGCAAAGTGACAAGGTCGACCTGATCCTGGCGAACATGACCGTGACCCCGGAGCGCAAGGAAGCGGTGGAGTTCACCAATCCGAATCTGAAGGTCGCGGTACAGGCGCTGGTGCCGCAGGCCAGCACGGTGAAAAGCCTTGATGACCTGGCGACCCGCACCACCATTGTCACGACCGGTACGACGGCGGATATCTGGCTGACCAAGAATCACCCGGATTGGAAACTGCTCAAGTTCGAGAAAAATTCCGAGTCCTTGCAAGCATTGGCCAACGGCCGTGGCGATGCCTATGCCCAGGACAATCTGGTGCTGTTCAGTTGGGCCAAGCAGAACCCCGGCTATCGGGTGCTTGAGCAGACACTGGGCGCCGAAGCGCCGATCGCACCGGCGGTGAAGAAGGGCAATGTCGAGCTGCGTGATTGGGTCAATGCCGAGTTGGCGAAGCTGGGGGAAGAGAAATACCTGCTCAAGCTGTACGACCAATATGTGCGCAAGGAACTGAGCGATGACACCAAGCCTGAGAGCGTGATTGTCGAGGGGGGTAAGTGGCAGGGGTGATTCTCTGATTGTTGAGGTGACCTTCCGATAGCCATCGCGAGCAAGCTCGCTCCCACAATGGATTTTCATATGCTCACAGTTCTGTGTTCACTGAAGGTTTACTGTGGGAGCGAGCCTGCTCGCGAAGGCGGTCTATCTGGCGCCGACTAGTCCGGCCAATGCCACGCCGGCTCATCCAGCGCGCGCTGCCCGGCAATCCCGGTCTGCCCAAAATCTTTATCCAGCACGATGCAATTGCAGTCCTCATCCTGTTCCAGCGCGGCAATCAGGCGCGAGGCGTGGGATACGACCCAGACCTGGCAACTGGCCGAAGCGCGGATGATCAAGCGCGCCAGGGCCGGCAACAGGTCGGGGTGCAGGCTGGTTTCCGGTTCGTTGAGCACCATCAGCGACGGCGGTCGCGGTGTGAGCAGCGCGGCCACGAGCAGCAGGTAGCGAAGGGTCCCGTCCGACAGTTCGGCGGCGGTCAGCGGCCGTAGCAGGCCGTGTTGCTGGAACGCAATGGCGAAACGTCCGCCTTGCAGCTTGTCGATGTGCAGATGGGCACCGGGGAACGCATCGCCGATGGCCCCATGCAACGCGTCGACGTCACCGATTTCAAAAATGGTCTGGAGGGCTGCGGCCAAATCGCGCCCATCGTGATGCAACACCGGTGTGCGTGTGCCCAGTTGCGGTTGGCGCACCGGGGCGTCGGCGTCGCTGCGAAAGTGATCATAGAAGCGCCAGCGGCGGATGAATTCACGCATTTGCAGCACTTCCGGCGAAGCATGCAGGCTGCCGACCTGGTCGAACAGGCTATCGAAGGTCGGGGTGTGCTGGGACAGGACATCCCACGAACGGCCTTCGCGGGCACGGACCATCGGCCCGTTGCGGTCCACCAGCAGGCTGGCCGGTCGGAACACGGGGCCGGCCCAGATGCACTCGCGCTTGATTTCCGGGTCCAGTGAAAACGCCGATTGACTGGGCGCTGGCAGGCCGAGCGCGATCGAATAGCTGAAGTCTTCACCGGCGAATCCCAGGCGCAGGCGCTTGGTGCCCTGACGCACGACCGCCTGCACTGGCACTTCGCCGTTGCGCATGCGCCGGCTGATTTCTTCGGGGCCGGCCCAGAAGGTCGAATCCAGCCCGCCTTCACGGGCCAAGGCATTTACCACTCCGCCCTGTGCCGTCTCCGCCAACAGTCGCCAGGCCCTGTACAGATTGGATTTGCCGCTGCCGTTAGGGCCGGTGATCAAGTTCAACCGACCCAACGGGATGACCAGTTTATTGATGGATCGGTAGTTGGCCACCGCCAATGTCTTGAGCATGCATATTTCCTTTGCGTGGTCGCAATCAAGTCTGCCCGATTGCCGTGCATTCGGTGAACCCTGTTCTAAGCTCAGAGTCGTATCGTCACTGGTACGTCGGTACAACGCAAAGGAGTCTGCATGACTGGTCCCGGAATCAAATTGATTGTTGGCTTGGGCGTGTGTGCGTTGTTGACGGGGTGCGGTGATAAGAAACCCGAGGAAAAAGCCTTGCCACGGGTGTTCATACAGCAAGCCACGCCCAGCGAATACGCGGCCTCCGTGACGCTGACCGGCGATGTCCAGGCCCGCGTTCAGGCCGACCTCTCGTTTCGCGTGAGCGGCAAGATCATCGAGCGCAAGGTTGACGTCGGTGACCGGGTCTCGGCCCGGCAAGTGTTGGCCCGGCTCGATCCTCGCGACTTGCAGACCAACGTCGACTCCGCCGAAGCCCAGGTGGCCGCCGAACAGGCGCGGGTCAAGCAGAGCGCCGCCGCCTTCGTGCGCCAGCAAAAGCTCTTGCCCAAAGGCTATACCAGCCAGAGTGAATACGACGCGGCCCAGGCTCAACTGCGCAGTAGCCAGAGCGCGATGACGGCGGCCCAGGCACAACTGGCCAATGCTCGCGAACAGCTGAGCTACACCGCGCTGATCGCCGAGGCGCCTGGCATCATCACGGCACGCCAGGCGGAAGTCGGCCAGGTGGTCCAGGCCACCGAGCCGATCTTCAGCCTGGCCAGGGACGGTGAACGTGACGCAGTGTTCAACATCTATGAATCTCTGCTGCGCGAACCGCCGTCGGACCCGGCTATCACCATTAGTCTGCTGGACAACCCTGCTATCAAGACCACCGGTACGGTGCGTGAGATCACCCCGGCGGTGTCCGCCGAGACCGGCACCGTGCAGGTCAAGGTCACGCTTCATGACTTGCCTGAAGGCATGCGCCTGGGATCCGTGGTCAGCGCCACGGCCAAGTCCGCCGGAAAGACGGCCGTGGAACTGCCCTGGTCGGCACTGACCAAGAACCTCAGCGAGCCCGCCGTGTGGCTGGTGGACGACGAAGGCAAGGCGCAATTGCATACGGTCACGGTCGGTCGTTACTTGACCGGCAAGGTCATCATCAGCGACGGGCTCAAGGGCGGCGAGAAGGTCATCATTGCTGGCGGGCAGCTGCTCCATCCTGGCGTGCGCGTTGAGGTCGCCGAAAACAATTACGCCAAAGCCCCGACAGGAGCCCAGCCATGAAGCGCTTATGGATGGTCTTGGCCGGCCTGCTGCTGGCCGCCTGTTCGAAGGAAGAGGCGCCGCCGGAGCCGGTGCGACCGGTGTTGTCAATCGAAGTCCGGGCTTTGGACCAACAGGCGCTGGGACGTTTCGCGGGGAATATCCAGGCGCGTTACGAGACCAACGTGGGGTTCCGGGTGCCGGGCCGCATTGCCAGCCGCAACGTCGATGTCGGCGCCGAGGTGAAGAAGGGCGACCTGCTCGCGACACTCGATCCCACTGATCAGCAGAACCAATTGCGCGCTGCCCAAGGCGATCTCGCGCGGATCCAGGCGCAGTACATCAATGCCCAGGCCAACGCTCGCCGGCAGCAACAATTATTCGACCGAGGGGTCGGTGCCCAGGCGCAACTGGACATCGCCCAGACGGACCTGAAAACCACCGCGGCGTCCCTGGAGCAGGCCCGGGCCTCGGTGGAGCAAGCCCGCGATCAGCTCAACTACAGCGAGCTGCATACCGACCATGACGCTGTTGTCACGGCCTGGAATGCCGAGGCGGGGCAAGTGGTGACCGCCGGCCAGCAAGTAGTGACCCTGGCCCGGCCCGACGTGAAGGAAGCGGTGATCGACCTGCCTGCCGGGCTGGCCGAGCGCCTGCCCGAGGACGTGGTGTTCGAAGTCGCCGCGCAACTGGACCCGGCGACCCGCACCACGGCCATCGTGCGCGAAATCGAGCCCCAGGCCCAGAGCGCCACCCGCACCCGTCGCGCGCGCCTGACGCTGACCGATACTCCACCGGGATTTCGCCTGGGCACGGCGATCAGCGTGACCCTGAGCTCGGCCATCGAGCCACGCATCGAACTGCCTCTCAGCGCCTTGCAAGAGGTTGATGGCAAGTCGCGAATCTGGCTGATCAACCCGCAGGACCAGACGGTTTCGCCACGGGACGTGCAGGTGCTGGAACGGTCGGACGGCTCGGTGTTGGTGGCCAACGGCATCAAGCCCGGCGACCGCGTGGTCAGCGCTGGCGTGAACAGTCTCCAGCCGGGGCAAAAAGTGAAACTCGACGAGGAAGCACGATGAAAGGGCCTTTCAACTTATCGGAATGGGCCCTGCGGCATCAGTCGCTCGTGTGGTACCTGATGTTCGTCGCGTTGCTGATGGGCGTGTTTTCGTACCTGAATCTGGGCCGCGAAGAGGACCCCTCGTTCACCATCAAGACCATGGTCATCCAGACGCGCTGGCCTGGCGCGACCCAGGAAGAAACCCTCAAGCAGGTCACGGACCGCATCGAGAAAAAACTCGAAGAGCTCGACTCCCTCGATTATGTGAAGAGCTACACCCGACCCGGGGAATCGACGGTATTCGTCTATCTGCGCGATACCACTGGCGCCGAAGAGATTCCCGAGATCTGGTACCAGGTCCGCAAGAAGATCAACGACATTCGCGGCGATTTCCCGGAAGGCCTCCAAGGGCCGGGATTCAATGACGAGTTCGGTGACGTCTATGGCTCGGTGTACGCCTTCACCGGCGACGGCTTGTCGATGCGTCAGTTGCGTGACTACGTGGAGCAAGTACGTGCCGAGATCCGCGAGGTGCCTGGCCTGGGCAAGGTGGAAATGGTCGGCGAGCAGGACGAAGTGCTGTACCTGAATTTCTCCACCCGCAAACTCGCGGCGCTGGGAATCGACCAGCGCCAAGTGGTGCAGAGCCTGCAATCGCAGAACGCGGTGACCCCGGCCGGTGTGATCGACGCCGGGCCAGAGCGGATTTCCGTGCGCACCTCGGGCCAGTTCCAGTCGGAAAAGGACCTGGCCAACGTCAACCTGCGACTCAACGACCGCTTTTATCGACTGGCCGACATCGCCGATATCCGCCGTGGCTACGTCGACCCCGCCACACCGATGTTCCGCTTCAACGGCACGCCGGCCATTGGCTTGGCCATCGCCATGAAGAAGGGCGGCAACATCCAGGAATTCGGCAAGGCCCTGCATGCACGCATGAACGAACTGACCGCCGACCTTCCGGTGGGCGTCGGCGTGCACACGGTGTCGGACCAGGCCGAAGTGGTGGAGGAGGCCGTCGGCGGCTTCACCAGCGCGTTGTTCGAGGCGGTGATCATCGTGCTCGTCGTCAGTTTCATCAGCCTCGGCATCCGGGCGGGGCTGGTGGTGGCCTGCTCGATCCCGCTGGTGTTGGCGATGGTTTTTGTCTTCATGGAATACAGCGGCATCACCATGCAGCGGATCTCCCTCGGCGCGCTGATCATCGCCCTGGGCCTGCTGGTGGACGATGCAATGATCACCGTGGAGATGATGGTCACCCGCTTGGAGAAAGGCGACACCAAGGACCAGGCCGCCACCTTTGCCTATACCTCGACCGCCTTCCCCATGCTCACCGGGACCCTGGTCACCGTGGCCGGTTTCGTGCCCATCGGCCTGAACGCCAGTTCGGCGGGCGAATACACCTTCACCCTGTTCGCCGTGATTGCCGTGGCGATGCTGGTGTCATGGATCGTCGCGGTGCTGTTTGCGCCGGTGATCGGCGTGCACATCCTGAGTACCAACATCAAACCCCACAGCGCCGAGCCGGGGCGCATTGGTCGGGCCTTCAACGGTGGCCTGTTGTGGGCGATGCGCAATCGCTGGTGGGCCATTGGCATCACGGTGTTGCTGTTTGCGTTGGCGGTGTTCTGCATGCGCTTCGTGCAGAACCAGTTCTTCCCGTCCTCGGACCGCCCAGAGATCCTGGTGGACCTCAACCTGCCGCAGAACGCCTCGATGGACGAGACGCGCAAGGCGGTCGATCGCCTGGAAGCGACCCTCAAGGATGACCCGGACATCGCGCGCTGGAGTACTTACATCGGCGAAGGCGCGATTCGTTTCTATCTGCCGCTGGACCAACAGCTTCAAAATCCGTACTACGCGCAACTGGTGATCGTCAGCAAGGGCCTGGAGTCGCGCGCGGCCCTGACCGAACGTCTGCAGAAACGCCTGCGGGAGGATTTCGTCGGCATTGGCAGCTACGTGCAGGCCCTGGAAATGGGCCCGCCGGTGGGCCGTCCGATCCAGTATCGCGTCAGCGGCAAGGACATCGACCAGGTGCGCAAGCACGCCATCGAGCTGGCCACCGAGCTGGACAAGAACTCCCACATCGGCGAAATCATCTACGACTGGAACGAGCCAGGCAAAGTGCTGCGCATCGACATCGCCCAAGACAAGGCGCGGCAACTGGGCTTGTCTTCGGACGATGTCGCCCGGCTGATGAACAGCATCGTCAGCGGCTCGCCGGTGACCCAGGTCAACGACGATATCTACCTGATCGACGTGGTAGGGCGCGCCGAAGACGCCGAGCGCGGCTCGCCGGAAACCCTGCAGAACCTGCAGATCGTTACCCCGAGCGGCACGTCAATTCCATTGCTGGCCTTCGCCACGGTGCGTTACGAGCTGGAGCAGCCGCTGGTATGGCGTCGCGACCGCAAGCCCACCATCACCATCAAGGCCGCCGTGCGCGATGAAATCCAGCCCACGGACCTGGTGCGGCAACTGCAACCGGACATCGACAAATTCGCCGCCAAATTGCCAGTGGGCTACAAGATCGCCACCGGCGGTACGGTGGAAGAAAGCAGCAAGGCCCAAGGGCCAATCGCCAGCGTTGTGCCGCTGATGCTGTTCTTGATGGCGACGTTCCTCATGATCCAGCTGCACAGCGTGCAGAAGCTGTTTCTGGTGGCGAGCGTCGCGCCGTTGGGCCTGATTGGCGTGGTGCTGGCGCTGGTGCCGACGGGCACGCCCATGGGCTTCGTGGCGATCCTCGGCATCCTCGCGCTGATCGGCATCATCATCCGTAACTCGGTGATCCTGGTGACCCAGATCGATGAGTATGAGCGTGACGGCTACGAGCCGTGGGACGCCGTGGTGGAAGCCACCGAGCATCGGCGTCGGCCGATCCTGCTGACAGCTGCCGCGGCGAGCCTGGGGATGATCCCGATTGCCCGGGAAGTGTTCTGGGGGCCGATGGCCTACGCGATGATCGGCGGCATCATCGTCGCCACGCTGCTGACGCTGCTGTTCCTGCCGGCGTTGTACGTGGCTTGGTACAAGATCCGCGAGCCGAAGCGTGATTGAGGCGCGTCCATGTCGGACGCGGATATCTCAGCCGACACAAAGCGAAACTGTGGGAGCGAGCTTGCTCGCGATAGCGGCGTATCAGTCAACATCATGCAAACTGACCCGACGCTTTCGCGAGCAAGCTCGCTCCCACAGGGGCTTTGTTGTCCATGGCGTCTGTGATTAGTGAAGACCCCTGTGGATGCTTACTTGCGCAACAACCGCAACCCATTGAACACCACCAGCAGACTCACCCCCATGTCGGCAAACACCGCCATCCACATGGTGGCTAACCCGGCGAAGGTGACGCCGAGAAAGATCGCCTTGATGACCAGCGCCAGGATGATGTTCTGCTTCAGGATACTGGACGTCTGCCGCGACAGCCGGATGAATGCCGGAATCTTGCGCAGGTCATCGTCCATCAAGGCCACGTCGGCGGTCTCGATGGCCGTGTCGGTGCCGGCCGCCGCCATGGCGAAACCGATTTCCGAGCGGGCAAGCGCCGGGGCGTCGTTGATGCCGTCGCCGACCATGCCGACGCGGTGGCCTTGGGCGTAAAGACTTTCGATGGCGTGTAGCTTGTCCTCTGGCAGCAGGTCGCCTCGGGCCTGATCTATGCCCACCTGCCTAGCGATCGCTTCGGCGGTGTGGGCATTGTCGCCGGTCAGCATCACCGTCTTGATACCCAGGTCATGCAGTTGCCGGATGGCTTCGCGGCTGGAATCCTTGACGGTGTCCGCGACGGCAAACAGCGCCAAGGGTTTTGTGCTGTCGAGCAGCAGCACCACGGACTTGCCTTGTTTTTCCAGGGCGAAGAGCTTCTCTTCAAGCTCAGGGGAGCAGTGGCCAAGGTCTTCCACCAGGCGATGATTGCCCAGGTGATAGGTCTGGCCACCAATGTCGCCGCGGACGCCGCGGCCAGGGAGCGCCGCAAAGTTATCCACAGTCTGCTGCGGCTGGTTTTTATCCACAGCCGCCTCGGCAATCGCCTGGGATACCGGATGGTCTGAGCGCGCCGCGAGGCTGGCGGCCAGGGCCGGGACCGCCGTCTCCAGAGCCGGGTCCAGCAGCACGTAATCGGTCTGTACCGGTTTGCCATGGGTAATCGTGCCGGTCTTGTCCAAAGCCAGATAATCGAGTTTGTGGCCACCCTCAAGGTAAACGCCGCCCTTGACCAATATGCCTTTGCGCGCCGCAGCCGCCAGGCCGCTGACGATGGTCACCGGGGTGGAAATCACCAGCGCACAAGGACAGGCCACCACCAGCAGGACCAGTGCGCGGTAGATCCAGTCGAACCAGCTCGCGTCCATGAACAGCGGTGGGATGACCGCCATGGCCAGGGCCAGGGCAAACACCGCCGGGGTGTAGATTTTCGAGAATTGATCAACGAAACGCTGGGTCGGCGCCCGGGAACCCTGGGCTTGCTCCACGGCGTGAATGATCCGCGCCAGGGTGGACTGGTCGGCGACGGCGGTCACGGTGTATTCCAGCTCGCCGGCCTGGTTGATCGTGCCGGCGAACACTTTGTCGCCCACGGTTTTTTCCACCGGCAGGCTTTCACCGGTAATGGGTGCCTGATCGATGGTCGAGCGTCCAGCGACCACGTCACCGTCCAGCCCAACCCGCTCGCCAGGACGAACCCGCACCCTTGCGCCGAGGGCGATGGTTTTTACGTCCTCTACCTGCCACGTGCCGTCGGCCTGTTGCACCGTGGCTTGCTCCGGCGCCATTTGCATCAGGCCGCTGATGGCGTTTCGCGCCCGGTCGAGGGATTTCGCCTCGATCAGCTCGGCCACGGTAAACAGGAACATCACCATCGCCGCTTCCGGCCATTGGCCGATGAGCACGGCGCCGGTCACGGCAATGCTCATCAAGGCGTTGATGTTCAAGTTGAGGTTTTTCAGGGCAATCCAGCCCTTCTTGTAGGTGCCGAGGCCGCCGCTGAGAATCGACACCAGCGCGACCAGGGCAACCACCCAATCAGGCGCGGCACTGGTGAAATGGATCACCTCGGCAGCCAGTGCCGTGACGCCGGACAACGCCAGCGGCCACCAGGGCTTCGCTGGGGCAGGCAGGTTGGCGGTGGGTCTTTCCTGGCCATCGGACAACAGCTCCGCCTGCATTCCAAGGGACTCGATAGCCTTGACGATCGGGGCGTCGCTGGGCAGGTCATGGGTCACGCCCAATACCCGGTTGATCAGGTTGAATTCCAGCTGTTGCACGCCTTCGAGCTTGCCGAGTTTGTTCTGGATCAGCGTTTGCTCGGTGGGGCAATCCATGGCTTGGATGCGAAAGCTGCTCAGCCGCGCACCGTCCGTCGGTGTTTTGCCGAGGTTGACCACCGACGGTGCTGCTTTAGCAGCACAGCAGGAATGCCCGTGGCCGTGGCCGTGGTCGGGGTTATGAAGGTGAAGGGAATCGCTCATCGGGGACGTCCATGAAAAGTGCCTGTTGCGCAGTAAAGACCCTGTAGCCACTATAGGGTCAAGCACCTATTTCGGAGGCTGCATCATGAAAATCGGAGAACTGGCGAAAATCACCGACTGCCAGGTGGAAACCATCCGCTACTACGAACGTGAGGGCCTGTTGCCGGAGCCGGCCCGCAGCGACGGTAATTACCGCGTCTACACCCAGGCCCATGCCGAGCGGCTGACGTTCATCCGCAACTGCCGCACCTTGGACATGACCCTGGAAGAAATCCGCAGCCTCCTGGCCCTGCGCGACAGCCCCCAGGACCAGTGCGAAAGCGTCAATGCACTGATCGACGAGCACATCCATCACGTCAAGGCCCGCATCGATGGCCTGATGGCGTTGCAGGCACAACTGATCGACCTGCGCCATCGCTGTGGCGAAGGGCCGGATCTGGACCAATGTGGGATTTTGCAGCGGCTGGAAGTGAGCGGGGCGGTAGCGCCAGATGTGGAGCATTCCCATGTAGGCAGGAGCCATGGGCATTGAGCGGCAAGGAAAACCAATGTGGGAGCGAGCCTGCTCGCGATAGCGGTGGATCAGTCACATAAGTATTGAATGTGAGGACGCTATCGCGAGCAAGCTCGCTCCCACAGGAGAGGCGAGGTGGCTTAGACCGCCATCGGCGCGGTCATCGGCGCATGGTGCTGGTAGCCTTCCAGGGAAAAATCGCTCGGCTCCACCTGTTCCAGCCACTCCGGCTGGTACACGCCGGTCTTGGCAAACTCCGGCACGCGCTCGGAAATCACCAGCTTGGGCATCGGGAACGGCTCCCGGGTGAGCTGTTCGTTGAGCATGTCCAAGTGGTTTTCATAGACGTGGGCATCGCCGATGAAATAGGTGAACCAGCGCGGCGTGTAGCCGGTCAGGCGACCGATCAGGCTCAGCAGCGCGGCGCCCTCGGTGAGGTTGAATGGCGTGCCCAGGCCCAGGTCGTTGGAGCGGATGTAGAGGGTCAGGGAGATTTCCTTCGTCTCGACATTCGGGTGGAACTGGTAGAGCAAATGGCACGGCGGCAATGCCATTTCATCGAGCTGGGCGCAGTTCCAGCCGTGGAACAGGATGCGCCGGCTGCCTGGGTCCTTGATGATGGTGTCGACGCACTGGCGAACCTGGTCGATGGCTTTGTACAGCACCACGTAGGCCTGGCCGTTTTCTTCGCCCTCGGCGATCTGGCGGTAACCCTGGACGAGCGTCTGCTCGATGGCCGCCGGGTTGCTCAGGGGGATCTGTTTGTACGCCGGCCATTTGCGCCATTGCACGCCGTAGATCTCGCCCAGGTCGTCTTCGCCCTGGCGGAATGGGTTGGCCAGCCATTGGGCATTTTCGTTGGCGTTCTGGTCCCAGACCTTGCAGCCCAGGGCGCGGAACTCGGCGGCGTTATTCACGCCACGGAGGAAACCGCACATCTCGCCGATGGCCGACTTGAAGGCCATCTTGCGGGTGGTGATGGCGGGAAAGCCTTCCTTCAGGTCATAGCGCAGCATGGCGCCGGGGAAGCTGATGGTGTTCACGCCGGTGCGGTTGGCTTGCTTGGTGCCGTTCTTGATGACGTGGGCCACCAGATCGAGATATTGCTTCATGGATTACCTGTGTCCTTGAACCCGAGGCCGTGCCCCGGGGTTCGAATTTTTAAACCTTGGCCACTGCAGCCGGCGCGCGACGATAGGCCAGCCAGATCAGCGCCAGACCGCCAATGATCATCGGCAGGCACAGCACCTGGCCCATGGTCAGCCAGTTCCACGCCAGATAGCCGAGCTGGGCGTCCGGGACGCGGACGAACTCGACGATGAAGCGAAAGATGCCATAGAACAGCGCGAACATGCCCGACACCGCCATGGTCGGTCGCGGCTTGCGCGAAAACAGCCAGAGAATCAGGAAGAGTGCCACGCCTTCGAGGGCGAATTGATAGAGCTGCGACGGGTGGCGCGGCAACTGCGACGGGTCACTGAACGGTGGGAAGATCATCGCCCACGGTACGTCGGTCGGCTTGCCCCACAGCTCGGCATTGATGAAGTTGCCGATGCGCCCGGCCCCCAGACCGATCGGCACCATCGGCGCGACGAAGTCCATCAGCTCGAAAAACGATTTGTTGTTGCGCTTGCCAAACCACAGCGCCGCCAGCATCACGCCGATGAACCCACCGTGGAATGACATGCCGCCCTTCCAGACTTCGAATATCAACGTCGGGTTGGCAAGATAGGCGCTCAGGTCGTAGAACAGGACGTAGCCCAGGCGTCCGCCGACGATCACCCCCATGGACAACCAGAACACCAGGTCGGAGAGCTTTTCCTTGTTCCAGGTCGGGTCGAAGCGGTTGAGCCGCCGCGACGCCAGCAGCCAGGCGCCACCGATACCGATCAGGTACATCAGGCCGTACCAGTGGATTTTCAGTGGACCGATGGCCAGGGCCACCGGATCGATCTGCGGGTAAGGCAGCATGGGCATTCCTCATGAACGTCAAAAATTCCCGGGCGACGCTGCCACCTCGGGATTAAGCCAGGATTGTGTCAGAGCAGGAAACTCAAGCCCACGCTGAACAGCAAGGCGGCGAACAGCCGCTTGAGCAAGCGCGGCGACAAACGGTGGGCCAACCTCGCGCCGACGCGAGCGAAGACCATGCTCGTCAGGGCGATGCCCAGCAGCGCCGGCAAATACACAAAACCGAGACTATGGGGTGGCAACAGTGGATCCTGCCACCCCAGAATCATGAAACTTAACGCACTGACCAGGGCGATGGGCAATCCACAGGCCGAAGAAGTCGCCACCGCTTGTTGCATCGGTACGCTGCGCCAGGTCAGGAACGGTACGGTCAGCGAACCGCCACCGATGCCAAAAATCGCCGAGGCCCAGCCGACCACCGTGCCGGCCAGGGACAAGCCAACCTTGCCCGGTACCGTGCGGCTGGCCTTTGGCTTGAAATCCAAGGCCAGTTGCGCGGCGACGAGCATGGCGAACACACCAATGATTTTTTGCAGGTGCGGACCGGAAATCGCTTCGGCGGTGATCGCGCCGAAACCGGCACCGATCAGGATCCCGACGGTCATCCAGGTAAAGATCTGCCAGCGTACGGCCCCTTTTCGATGATGCTCGCGCACGGCATTCACCGAAGTGAAGATGATCGACGCCAGGGAAGTGCCCACGGCCAGGTGCGTCAATACCTGGGGATCGAACCCCTGCAGGGTAAAACTGAACACCAACACCGGGACGATGATCATGCCGCCCCCCACGCCGAACAGCCCGGCCAGCACCCCGGCACAGGCGCCGAGCAGCAGATAGAGCACAAATTCCACCAGCGTTGCCTCGACCATCGCAAATAAGAGCGGCATGGTAACGGATCGAGGGCATCCGGCTCCACTGAAGGCGATGGATGCGTCAGTGATGTATGGGTAGAGTGGTGGGGATGCGACGAATAGCCTTTGTGGCGAGGGAGCTTGCTCCCGCTGGTGGGCGACGCCCACCCAACGAGGTTTTTAGGGCTACTTCGTAGCCCAGCGGGAGCAAGCTCCCTCGCCACAAAAGCGGTGTTGTTCAGCTTCATTCTTAACAGGACAACCTGATGTGCCTGATCGTATTTGCCTGGCGCCCTGGCCACGCCCAGCCGCTGATCGTCGCGGCCAACCGCGACGAGTTCTACGCGCGACCGACCTTGCCCCTGGCCCAGTGGCCCGACGCGCCCCATGTCCATGCCGGTCGTGACCTGGAGGCTGGCGGCACGTGGCTTGGCGTAGGTGCCGGCGCTCGCTTCGCGGCCCTGACCAACATCCGCGACCCCGGTCAGCTACCAGCATTCAAGTCTCGCGGCGAGCTGGTGGCGCGGTTCCTGATCGGGGATCTGTCGATCGCTGATTATCTAAGCGACGTGGTGCCGCGTGCCGGCGAGTACGGCGGCTTCAACCTGCTGCTTGGCGACGGCACGCAGCTGTGGCACTACAACGCACGCGATGCCCGACCTCAGCAGTTGGCTGAAGGGGTCTATGGCTTGTCGAACGCTGGGCTGAACACGCCTTGGCCCAAGTTGCTCAAGGCCCGGGCTGCGTTGAGTGAGGTATTGCATGACCCGCACCCCCAGGCCTTGCTGGCGCTGTTGAGCGATCCGCAACCGACCCCAGTGGCCGAGTTGCCGGACACTGGTGTGGGGCTGGCGACGGAAATGCTGCTGTCGAGTGTCTTTATCGCCAGCCCGGCCTACGGGACGCGGGCGAGCACGGCGCTGATCGTCCATGCCGATGGAACGCGGCAGATGGTCGAGCGCAGTTTCGGGCCCCATGGGGGGCATTTGGGGGAGGTGGAGCTAATCGTTTGAATGCAGCAAGGAACCCGTGGCGAGGGAGCTTGCTCCCGCTGGTGGGCGTAGCCCGCCCAATAAAAGCGGGGGCTACTTCGTAGCCCAGCGGGAGCAAGCTCCCTCGCCTACGGTATTCGTGCCTAGAGGGTCTTGCTCGAAGCCGGATTGATCATCCGCGCCAACCCAAGGTTCTTCAGCGCCAACTGCAAGGAGCTGTGGATCACCTGCGGATTGTCGATGGTCATCAGCTCCGCCAGCAGTTCCTGGGCCTTGCTGAGGTTGATCTGGCGCAGCATCCACTTCACTTTCGGCAGGTTGGTGGCGTTCATCGACAGGCTGTCGAAGCCCATCGCCATCAGCAGCACCGCCGCCGCCGGGTCGCCGGCCATTTCGCCGCAGATGCTCACCGGCTTGCCTTCTGCATGGGCATCACGGACCACTGTCTGCAGGGCCTGCAGCACCGCCGGGTGCAGGTAGTCGTACAGGTCGGCCACCCGAGGGTTGTTGCGGTCCACGGCCAGCAAATACTGGGTCAGGTCGTTGGAGCCTACCGACAGGAAGTCCACCTGCCGCGCCAGTTCCTTGGTCTGGTACACCGCCGCCGGAATTTCGATCATTACCCCGACGGGTGGCATCGGCACGTCGGTGCCTTCATCGCGCACTTCGCCCCAGGCCCGGTGAATCAGGTGCAGCGCTTCTTCCAGCTCATGGGTGCCGGAAATCATCGGCAACAGGATGCGCAGGTTGTTCAGGCCTTCGCTGGCCTTGAGCATCGCGCGCGCCTGGACCAGGAAGATTTCCGGGTGGTCGAGCGTCACGCGAATGCCGCGCCAGCCGAGGAAGGGGTTGTCTTCCTTGATCGGGAAATAGGACAGGGATTTGTCGCCGCCAATGTCCAGGCTGCGCATGGTCACCGGCTGCGGATGGAACGCCGACAGTTGCTCGCGGTAGATCGCCAGCTGTTCCTTTTCGCTGGGGAAGCGCTGGTTGATCATGAACGGCACTTCGGTGCGATACAGGCCCACGCCCTCGGCGCCACGTTTCTGCGCCCGGGCGACATCGGCCAGCAGGCCGGTATTGACCCACAGCGGCATGCGGTGGCCGTCGAGCGTCACGCACGGCAGGTCCTTCAGCGCATCGAGTCCCAGGGACAGTTGCTTTTCTTCTTCCACCACGTCGGCGAACTGCTTGCGCAGCACGTCGCTGGGGTTGGTGTAGACCTCGCCGTGGTAGCCGTCGACGATCATCTGGATGCCGTCGACTTTGGAGTACGGCAGGTCCACCACGCCCATGACCGTCGGGATGCCCATCGCCCGGGCCAGGATCGCCACGTGGGAGTTGCCCGAACCGAGCACCGAGACCAGGCCCGCCAGCTTGCCCTCCGGCACTTCGCCGAGCATCGCCGGGGTCAACTCCTCGCTCACCAGGATGGTGTTGTCGGGATAGACCAGGGTCTGCTGGCGCTCTTGCTGCAAATAAGCCAGCAACCGCCGACCGAGGTCCTTGACGTCGGAGGCGCGCTCGCGCAGGTAGGCGTCGTCCATCAACTCGAAACGATTGACGTGGTCGGTCACCACCTGGCGCAACGCGCCCTGGGCCCATTGGCCGGTCTTGATGACCGTGGTGACTTCGCTGCCCAGGGACGCATCGTCAAGCATCATCAGGTAAACGTCGAACAGCGCGCGCTCTTCGGGGCGCAACTGCGTCGCCAGCTTGGCCGAAAGGGCACGCATGTCGGCCCGCACGCCTTCGATGGCGGTCTTGAACAAACCGAGCTCGGCGTCGATGTCGGCGATGGCCTTGTCAGGCACCACATCGAGGTCGGCGGGCGGCAACATGACCACTGCGGTGCCCACCGCCGCGCCCGGGGAACCTGGCACGCCGACGAACTTGGCTTCCTGGATGCCCTTGCCCTGGCGGCCAAGGCCGCTGATCGAACCGGTGGCCTCGGCATGGGCGATAACCCCGGCCAGTTGCGCGCTCATGGTGACGAGGAAGGCTTCTTCACCCTCATCGAACTGGCGGCGCTCTTTCTGCTGGATGACCAACACGCCGACGACGCGGCGGTGGTGAATGATCGGTGCGCCGAGGAAAGACGCATAGCGCTCTTCACCCGTTTCCGCGAAGTAGCGGTAGCGCGGGTGGTCCGCGGCGTTTTCAAGGTTCAGGGGTTCTTCCCGCGTGCCGACCAGGCCGACCAAGCCTTCATTGGGCGCCATGCTGACCTTGCCGATGGAGCGCTTGTTCAAGCCCTCGGTGGCCATGAGCACAAAACGGTTGGTCTCGGGGTCAAGCAGGTAGACCGAGCAGACTTGGCTGCCCATGGCCTCTTTGACGCGCAATACAATAATGCCCAACGCCGCCTTGAGATCCTTGGCGGCGTTAACTTCCTGGACGATCTTGCGCAGCGTATTGAGCATGGCTCGGGGTCGAACTCCGTCGTCAGTCGCGCGTCAGCAGGCGCGGGGCAAGCTCTTTGAGAGCGCGTCGATACACCTCGCGCTTGAATGTCACCACCTGGCCCAACGGATACCAATAACTGACCCAGCGCCAGCCATCGAACTCCGGTTTACCGGTCAAATCCATCCGCACCCGCTGCTCATTGGAGATCAGGCGCAGGAGAAACCATTTCTGCTTCTGGCCGATGCACAGTGGTTGGCTGTGCGTCCTGACCAGGCGTTGCGGCAAACGATAGCGCAACCAGCCTCGGGTGCAGGCGAGTATTTCGACATCTTCGCGCTCCAGCCCGACTTCTTCATTCAACTCACGGTACAAAGCTTCTTCCGGCGTCTCCTGGGGGTTGATCCCACCCTGGGGAAACTGCCAGGCGTCTTGATTGATACGGCGTGCCCATAGCACCTGCCCAGCATCATTCGTAAGAATGATCCCCACATTGGGACGGAAACCATCGGGATCGATCACGGCAACAACCTCGCAAACGCATGTCGCCGCATTGTTCCACAAAGGTTGTGAAAGCAGCAACGAGACTGCCGAGCTTATGTGCACTCTTGTGAAAAGTACGTATTCTGGGCGCCTTTCTTCAGATATTTCAGCGAGTAACTGCAATGCGGCTGGCTTTATTCGACTTGGACAACACGCTGCTGGGCGGTGACAGCGATCACGCCTGGGGCGATTACCTGTGCGAACGCGGCTTCCTCGATGCCGTGAGCTACAAGGCACGCAACGATGAGTTCTACCAGGACTACCTGGCGGGTAAGCTCGACAACGCCGCGTACCTGAATTTTTGCCTGGAAATCCTGGGTCGTACCGAGATGGAAGTGCTGGCACAGTGGCACCTCGATTACATGCGCGACTGCATCGAACCTATCGTATTGCCCCAAGCGATCGCGCTGTTGAAGAAACACCGTGACGCCGGCGACAAACTGGTGATCATCACCGCCACCAATCGCTTCGTCACCGCGCCGATCGCCGAGCGACTCGGAGTAGAAACCCTGATCGCCACCGAATGCGAGATGATCGATGGCCGTTACAGTGGCCGCAGCACCGACATTCCCTGCTTTCGCGAGGGCAAGGTGACCCGGTTGAACCGTTGGCTGGAAGAGACTGGGTATTGCCTCGACGATAGCTACTTTTATAGCGATTCGATGAACGACCTGCCGCTGCTGGAAGCGGTGACGCATCCGGTGGCGGTCGACCCGGACCCGAACCTTCGGGCCGAGGCCCAGAAGCGTGGTTGGCCGGTCATCAGTCTGCGCGACTGATCTCACTGCCGCCCGCCGGGCAAACACCTGCGGGCCGCTTACGCGGGCTTGGCTACCATCAGGTAGAAAATCGCCATGAATGCCAGGAACGCCGGCCAGCCCAGCGCAAACCACCAGCGCATGTAGGTGGCGGCCTTGATTGGCATGGGTGTGCCGTCCCGCAAGGCTTGCTCGGCCATCTTGTGTACGCGGATCTGCAACCAGACCACCGGCAGCCAGCAGGCGCCCGCCAGGCAATAAAGGCCGATGCTCCACACCAACCAGCTCTGTTGCAATTGCCAGCCGGCGATGTGCATCAGGGCCAGTCCGCTCAGTGGCTGAAATACGGCGGTGGTGGCGGTGAATGCCCAATCGGCGAAAACCAGATGCTTGAAGGTGACGGCGATGACTTCAACCTTGCCGCTGCGCCAGGCGCGGAGCGCGTAGTAGGCAGACCCGGCGCCCAGGCCGAACAGGATGGTGGAAGACAGGATGTGCAGGGTTTTCAACAGCAAGTAGATGCTCATCGGCGGGGCTCAGTCCAAAGCAACCATAACGTCGCGACCACCAATACCAGATTCTTGGCGACAGCCGCAAAAGGGTCGAACCAATAGTGCGGCAGGATAAAGCTGATGCACAGCGTATAGCCGAGCATCAGACCCAACTGCAGCCGCAATGCCTGTTGGCGCCAGCGTTTGAACAGCATGCCCACGCCCAGCGCGCCATCAAGCAGCGCGCCGCTGACGACCGCAAGCTTGGCCCAGGCGCCGTACACGCCGGCTTCGGCCATGATGCGCAGGCCCCAGTCGAAGCCTGGGCCGAGGCATACCACGGCGGTTCCCAACCAGATGAGTGCGAGCACCGCCAGCATCAACGGGCGGATCGCCCGAAGGCTGCTCTGGGCGACGGCGGGCCACCCCTGCAAGCGGGTCTGTACGGGGGCGGCGTGATATCCGCAGATTGATGCGAGCACCTCGGGGTCGGCCAGGTTGTCCCGTTGTGCCAGGGCCACGCTTTGCCGGTTCAACGCTCGCCAGCCAAACCGGTCCCCCATCCGGCTGCCCACTTCGGTCAACAGCGCAGGCGCCTTGATGTAGCGTGCCGGCGCCCAGCCCTGCGCGGCTCGCAAATGATCGATGAGCCGGGCCAGCGTCATCGGCTCGGGTCCCACCAGCGGCACCACCACCGACTCGGTTGGCCATTGCCGCAGCAGGGCGAGCACCGCGCCCGTCAGGTCATCGATATGCACGGGTTGGATGCGCGCCGTCAGATCCAGCAAGGGAATCAGTGGCCACGGTGAAAGGCCCTCCAACCAGCCACTGCTCGCGCCGCCTGGCCCCACCACCAACGAAGGCCGCAGCACAACCGATGGGATGTGGAGGCTGGACAGATATTCGTCAGCCCGTCCCTTGCTTGCCAGGAACGGCACGTCGGATTGAGCACTCGCGCCCAGTGCGGAAATCTGCAAGATGCGAACGCCACGGCGTGCGGCCTGCTCGAACAACGCGCACGCGCCACGATCCTGGACCAGACTCAGCGCCTGGGCATCCACGCTGAGCAAGCCGGCCGCGTTGATCAGCAAATCAACGTCCGTAGGGAGGACGAAATGTGCCGGGTCGGCCGACAATACGCCGAGATCCAGCTGCCGCCATTCAACCCCAGGCGAACTCGGCGGCCCGGGTTCACGACGGGTCGCGATGATCGAGTGGCCGGCGCCGTGCAGCGCCCTCAGCAGGTGGCGTCCAATAAAGCCGCTGCCTCCCACCAGTAGGATTTTCATGACGTTCCTTGTCGGTTAGATCGGTTTGGCACCCATCAATGCGGCGATGGACAGGAAGCCGACGCCACCGATGATCGCCAATGCCAGGGTAAACCTGCCGCCGCCACCGTTGCCCATGCGCAGGCGGTTGAGCCGTGCCAGCAGCCAGAAAACGCAAAGCGCCGCCACGGTGTAGATCACGCTGGAACCCAGCAGCCAGGTTTGCCCCAGCGGCCAGCCCACCAGATGAACCAGCCACCAGCCGGTAAACGGCATGCTCAGCATGCACACCAGCAACGTGCCCCATGCCAGCAGCCAAGGGCGCCGCAGCGTGCAGCTTGGTGCCTCGCTGCGTTTGCGCCAGGCCACAACGGCTAGGCTTGCAGCGCAAGCCACAAGCAAGACCGTGGCCGCGACGTGCAGGATTTTCAAGGTCAGCAGAGTTTCCATGGGGTTTCCTTAGGCTGGTGTCCTTCAGCGTAGCCCTTCAGCCGAGAAACAGCTGATAGGCCGGGTTATCGCTTTCATCCCAGTACGGATAGCCGATTTCCTCCAGGGCGGCCGGCACCAGGTGGCGCTCATCGTGAGGCACTTGCAGCCCGGCGACCACGCGGCCATCCGCCGCGCCATGGTTGCGGTAGTGGAACATCGAGATGTTCCAGCGCCCGCCCAGTTTATTGAGGAAGTTGAACAGCGCCCCCGGGCGTTCCGGGAATTCGAAACGCAGGACCACTTCGTCGATGACGTGAGCGGCATGGCCGCCGACCATGTGGCGAATGTGCAACTTGGCCAGTTCATTGTCGGTCAGGTCCAGCACCGGGAAGCCTTGCTCGGTCAGGCTGGCAATCAGCTTGCTGCGCGGGTCGTTTTCCGGATGCGTCTGCACGCCTACGAAGATGTGCGCTTCGCTGCCGGTGTTGTAGCGGTAGTTGAATTCGGTGATCTGGCGTTTGCCGATGGCCTCGCAGAACGCCTTGAAGCTGCCCGGCTTCTCGGGGATGGTCACGGCGATAATCGCCTCGCGGCCCTCGCCCAGTTCGGCGCGCTCGGCCACGTGGCGCAGTCGGTCGAAGTTGACGTTGGCGCCGGAATCGATGGCCACCAGCGTCTGGCCGCTGATGCTGCGTGTCTCGACATACTTCTTGATGCCGGCAACACCCAAGGCGCCGGCAGGTTCGGTGATCGAGCGGGTATCGTCGTAGATATCCTTGATCGCTGCGCAGATCTCGTCGGTACTGACGGTGATGACTTCATCCACGTAGTGCTTGCAGATATCGAAGGTGTGCTGGCCGATCTGTGCCACCGCCACGCCATCGGCGAACAGGCCCACGGTTGGCAGGACCACGCGTTCGCCAGCAGCCATGGCCGCTTGCAGGCAGTTCGAATCGTCCGGTTCGACGCCGATGATCTTGATCTCGGGGCGCAGGTATTTCACGTAGGCCGCGATGCCTGCGATCAGCCCGCCACCGCCCACCGGGACGAATATCGCGTCCAGGCGCCCCGGGTGCTGGCGCAGGATTTCCATCGCCACGGTGCCCTGCCCGGCAATGGTGTGAGGATCGTCATAGGGATGAATGTAGACATAGCCTTTTTCGTCGACCAGTTTCAACGAATAGGCCAGGGCCTCGGGGAACGAATCGCCATGCAACACCACTTTGCCGCCCCGGGAGCGCACGCCCTCGACTTTGATTTCCGGCGTGGTCTTGGGCATGACGATGGTGGCCTTGACCCCCAACACCTTGGCGGCCAGCGCCAGGCCCTGGGCATGGTTGCCCGCCGAGGCCGTGACCACGCCACGGGCGCGCTCTTCGTCGGTGAGCTGGGTCAGCTTGTTGTAGGCCCCGCGAATCTTGAACGAGAACACCGGCTGCAAGTCTTCACGCTTGAGCCAGACCTCGTTGCCCAGCCGTTCGGAGAGCTGGCGGGCGGTCTGCAGCGGGGTTTCTACGGCAACGTCGTAAACGCGCGAGGTGAGGATCTTTTTGACGTACTGTTCAAGCATCGGAAAGCATCACTGAGCGGGTTGGGCAGGGCCAAGGAGTCTAACCCGGCTTTTGGCCGGGCGACCACACGAATTAAGGCACTTTGAGCGCAGGAACCCCGTGGCGAGGGAGCTTGCTCCCGTTGGGTCGCGCAGCGGCCCCAGAAAAAGCGATGAGCGCTTCGCACTCAAGCGCGAGCTTGCTCCCTCGCCACGGTTTCTACGCCTATAATGCCGGCCTTTCGTTCTCTCTCGGCACCTTCGGAGCCCGCATGACCCAGGATCAACTCAAACAGGCCGTGGCCCAGGCCGCTGTCGACCTCATCCTCCCGAAACTGGATGACAAGAGCATCGTCGGGGTCGGCACCGGCTCTACCGCCAATTGCTTCATCGACGCCTTGGCGCAGCACAAAGGCGCGTTCGACGGCGCGGTCGCCAGCTCCGAAGCCACCGCCGCGCGCCTCAAGGGCCACGGGATCCCCGTGTACGAGCTCAACACCGTGAGCGACCTGGAGTTCTACATCGACGGCGCCGACGAAAGCGACGCGCACTTGAACCTGATCAAGGGCGGCGGTGCGGCCCTGACTCGCGAGAAGATCGTTGCGGCCGTCGCCAAGACGTTCATCTGCATCGCCGATGCCAGCAAACTGGTCCCGGTGCTCGGCGCGTTCCCGCTGCCGGTGGAAGTCATCCCGATGGCCCGCAGCCACGTTGCCCGGCAATTGGTGAAGCTGGGCGGCGATCCGGTGTATCGCGAAGGCGTGCTGACCGATAACGGCAACATCATCCTTGACGTGCATAACCTGCAGATCACCAATCCGGTAGAACTGGAAAGCCAGATCAACGCCATCGTTGGCGTAGTCACCAACGGCTTGTTCGCCGCTCGCCCGGCGGATGTGCTGTTGTTGGGGACTGCTGATGGCGTGAAGACCCTGCGGGCGGAATAATCCGGGCTGATTCAACACCAAACCCTGTGGGTGCGAGCTGGGTCAGGAGTGGTTCAAGGCTGCGGCTTCTTGAACACATAGAACAGATTCGGCTCGCTCACCACATACAGATTGCCATCGTCATCCATGGCCAAGCCTTCCGGTTGGGGAATGGTTTTCTCCAGTCCGTGGCGGCCCTTGCTCAACGACAGCGTGCTTAACGGCCGACCGTCGATATCCAACTCGATAATCAACCGCGACTCATCGGACAGCGCCAGCAGATGGCCGCTGCGTTCGTCGTATTGCAGGCTGGAGAGATCGCGCACGAACAGTCCTGCATCGCGCTTGGGGTTGTTGATTACGTGGACAGCGTAGGATTTTTCCGGATTGTGGTGGGGAAATCCGTGTACTTCATAAATCAGCATCGGGTCGCGTTCCTTGGCGACGAACAGCCGCTTGCCGATGGAGTCATAGGCCAGCCCTTCGAAACCCTTGTTGCCGCTCATGTGCACGCCGAGTGTCATTTGCTCGGCATCGGCCGCGTCCAGGAAGCGGGTGTCTTCTTCCAGGTGGATCTTGATCAGGCGCTGCTGACGTTCGTCGGTAATGACGTAGATGTTCTCGCTGATGAATTCCACCGCTTCCGGGTCGCCAAAGCCGACCAGGGCGATGCGTCGCAGAATCTTGCCGTCCAGTGACAGCTCGATCAGCTCGGCATTCTTGTTGGTGACGGTGAAGAGGCTTTTGCGGATCGGATCGAACGTCAGCGCGGAAACGTCGTCGTCCAGGCCTTCGATGACTTGAGCTTGTACCGTGACCTGGTATTGGTCCAGGGCAATGGCCTGCTCGCCAAGGGTGTGCCAGAGCGTATTGAAATTGAACCAGGCGCGCTCGAACAGACGCAGGTATTGCCCGGCTGCGATTAATCCAATCAGGGTAATCGACAGCAACAGTAGGATCAGGGGTCTTGGACGGGCAAGTCGGCGCATCGGGAGTGGGCTCGGATAAGAACAGGTGGTTGGAAATACCACGACTGTCTGAACTGAAGCTTAATGGCCGTCTGCCACGCCCTACAACGAAGGAAGAATTTCCCTACAGAGTTTTCGCAATCAGCGTTGTTTTTCGAAACGATAGAACAGGTTCGGCTCGCTGACCATATATAGGTTGCCCGCTTCATCGACGGTGACGCCTTCGGCGCGGGGAACCGTATCTTTCAGCCCGTTAAAGCCTCCCAGCAGCGTCATGAAGCTGACCTGTTCGCCTTCTGCATCCAGTTCCAGCAATAGATGGGAGTCGGCTGACAGCAACAGCATATGTCCCGTACGGGGATCGATCGCCAGGGCGGACAGGTTGCGCAGGTCCAGTTCATCGCTGACATGGATCTGCTTGTCGCCCTTGAGCAATTGGCTGCCGTCACTTTTCCATGTGAACAAGGCTGGCGGGCGCTCTTCGCCCAGCACCAGTTGTTGATTGCGCGGATCCCAGACGATCGCCTCGAACCCTTTGTTCTGGTTCTGTGACGCGCCAAGGTCGTATTGGGGAAAGTCCTTGCTGTTCAGCGTTTGGGTATTCGCATCGACCTGGACGATCGACAGGGTGTGGTTTCGCTCATCGGTAATGGCCAGCAGGCCATTTTCCATATAGGTCACGCCTTCGGGATTGTTCCAGCCCACCAATGGCATCTTGCGCAGCACGTCGCCTTGCAGGGTCAGCTCCGCCAGGAACGGATTCTTGCCCATGACCGCGAACAGCGTCTTGGTCTGCGGGTTGTAGGTGACGTCGGAAGCCTCGTCCTTTTCCATGCCAGGCAGGGGCTTGGCGTCGATCACGGCGCGATAGTCGGGCAACCAGATGCTTTCCTGGCGTTGGGCCGGGCTTTCGAAGCGTTCCGCCACCCAGAGCCGGCCCCGGTCATCCCAATGCATCGCGAACGCCAGGCCATAGGCAGCGATTGCGGCCAGCAGCAGCCAGGCATACCAGGGCAAGCCGAAGCGAGCACGGCGGACGGAGGTGGGCAGGGTTTGGGTCTTGGCCATCGGGGATGCGTTCCAGGAATTCGCGCGAGGGATCGGCAGGCTCAGATGCCGCAATCCCCGGAATTATCCGGATGGCATGTGAAAAAAACGGTAAATGGCGTAGGTGACTTTCCACATTGTGGGAGCGAGCCAGCTCGCGAAAGCGGTGGGTCAGTCAACGTTGATGTGTCGAACAGATTGCTTTCGCGAGCAGGCTCGCTCCCACAGAGGTAAGACTTTTATTTAGCGAACGCTGCTTTCGAAGCGGCTCGCCCCAGGCAGTTCCAGCACCAGTTCATCGCCAATGTTCAGCGGCCCGACGCCCGCCGGGGTGCCCGTGAGAATGACGTCTCCGGCCTGAAGCGAGAAGCAGCCGGCCATGTACTGGATCATCGGCACGATGGGGTTGAGCATCAGGCTGCTGTTGCCGTCCTGGCGGACTTCGCCGTTGATGGTCAGGCGAACGGGAATATCGGTCAGGTCGGCAAACGTGGCGTTCGAGACAAAGGGAGCGATCACTGCCGCGCCGTCGAAGGACTTGGCGACTTCCCATGGCAACCCCTTGGCCTTTAGTTCGGCCTGCTTGTCCCGCAGGGTCAGGTCCAGGGCCGGGGCGAAGCCGGAAATGGCGTCCAGTACTTCTTCAACGCTGGGCTTGGTGGACAGTGGCTTGCCGATCAGCACGGCGATTTCCGCTTCGTAGTGCACCGAGCCGCGGTCGGCGGGAATGCTGAAGCCGCCTTCCAACGGCACCACGCAGCTGCCTGGCTTGATGAACAGCAGCGGTTCGGTGGGCACCGGGTTATCCAGTTCCTTGGCGTGTTCGGCATAGTTGCGGCCGATGCACACTACTTTGCCCACCGGGAAATGAATACGCGTACCGTCGACATACTGGTGCTGATAGCTCATTACCGACTCCTGCCTTGAGATTTCATCAAGTGTTGTTATAGATCAAACCGCGAAAATCTTGCCCGGATTCATGATGCCGTTCGGGTCGAACACCGTTTTCACGGCTTTCATGTATTCGATTTCAACCGCAGAGCGACTGTACGTGAGGTAGTCGCGCTTGGTCATGCCCACACCGTGTTCAGCGGAGATTGAACCGTTGTACTTCTCGACGGTTTCAAAGACCCATTTGTTCACCGTCGCGCATTTAGCGAAGAACTCATCCTTGCTCAGGTTTTCCGGCTTGAGGATGTTCAGGTGCAGGTTGCCGTCGCCGATGTGGCCGAACCAGACTATTTCAAAGTCTGGGTAGTGTTCGCCGACAATCGCGTCGATTTCGCGCAAGAAGCCCGGGACTTTGGAGACGGTTACCGAAATATCGTTTTTGTACGGCGTCCAGTGGGAAATGGTCTCGGAGATGTACTCGCGCAGCTTCCACAGGTTTTGCAGTTGGGTTTCGCTCTGGCTCATTACGCCGTCCAGTACCCAGCCTTGTTCGACGCAGTGCTCGAAAGTCTCCAGGGCGTGGTTGGCGACTTCTTCGGTGGTGGCTTCGAATTCCAACAGGGCGTAGAAAGGGCAGTCGGTTTCGAACGGGGCCGGGACGTCGCCACGGTCGAGGACCTTGGCCAGGGCCTTGTCGGAGAAAAATTCAAAGGCGGTCAGGTCCAGCTTGCCTTGGAATGCGTGCAGTACCGGCATGATCGAGTCGAAGTCCGGCGTGCCGAGCACCATGGCGGTGAGGTTTTTCGGCGCGCGGTCCAGGCGCATGGTGGCTTCGACCACGAAACCAAGGGTGCCCTCGGCGCCGATGAACAGCTGCCGCAAGTCATAGCCGGTGGCGTTCTTGATCAGGTCCTTGTTCAGTTCCAGCACGTCGCCCTTGCCCGTCACGACCTTCATGCCCGCCACCCAGTTGCGGGTCATGCCGTAGCGGATGACCTTGATCCCGCCGGCATTGGTGCCGATATTGCCGCCAATCTGGCTCGAACCTGCCGAAGCGAAGTCCACCGGATAGTAGAGCCCATGTTCTTCAGCCTTGTTCTGCAACTGTTCGGTGACCACGCCCGGCTGGCATACGGCGGTGCGGTCGGTCAGGTTCACATCGAGGATCTGGTTCATGTAGTCGAATGACACGACCACCTCGCCATTCGCCGCGACGGCGGCGGCGGAGAGGCCGGTACGCCCGCCCGATGGCACCAGCGCGACCTTGTGCGCGTTGGCCCAGCGCACAATGGCCTGGACTTGTTCGGTGGTCTTTGGAAACACAATGGCGGTCGGTGCGGGCGCGTAATGCTTGGTCCAATCCTTGCCGTAAGCATTCAGGGAGTCGGCATCGGTCAAAACTTTGCCAGGCTCAACCAGGGTCTTCAGCTCATCTATCACGGCAGGATTGGTCATCGACAGAACTCTCGAACAATTCATGGTCATCCTGAGAACGCTTCACGTCGCAGGAATGGGTGTTTGCGGGGGGCATATGCTAGCATACCGACCCCGCAGCGTAGTGCCCAACGGCTGTTCTGCGGCGACGGCTGTCACGCCGGTCGGGCCAGCATGCGCTGTCCGATTCCCTGCCATTTTTCTCCGGGACACAGGTTTACGCAGATGAGCAAGACTTCTCTCGATAAGAGCAAGATCAAGTTCCTTCTTCTCGAAGGCGTCCACCAATCGGCTGTCGACGTCCTCAAGTCGGCGGGCTACACCAGCATCGAGTACATCACCAGTTCTCTGCCGGAAGCCCAGCTCAAGGAAAAGATCGCCGATGCTCACTTCATCGGTATTCGCTCCCGTACGCAACTGACTGAAGAGATCTTCGACCACGCCAAGAAACTGGTGGCGGTCGGCTGCTTCTGCATCGGCACCAACCAGGTGGACCTCAACGCGGCTCGCGAACGCGGTATCGCGGTGTTCAATGCGCCGTATTCCAACACCCGTTCCGTTGCCGAACTGGTGCTGGCCGAGGCGATCCTGCTGTTGCGCGGCATCCCCGAGAAGAACGCTTCCTGCCACCGTGGCGGCTGGATCAAGAGCGCGGCCAATTCCTTCGAGATCCGCGGCAAGAAGCTGGGTATCGTCGGCTACGGCTCGATCGGTACTCAATTGTCGGTACTGGCTGAAGGCCTTGGCATGCAGGTGTTTTTCTACGACACCGTGACCAAGCTGCCGTTGGGCAACGCGACCCAGGTCAACGACTTGCACGAATTGCTGGGCATGTCCGACATCGTCACCCTGCACGTGCCGGAAACCCCGGCCACCCAGTGGATGATCGGTGAAAAGGAAATCCGCGCCATCAAGAAAGGCGGGATCCTGATCAACGCCGCTCGCGGCACCGTGGTCAAGCTCGACGCACTGGCCGAAGCGATCAAGGACAAGCACCTGATCGGCGCGGCGATCGATGTGTTCCCGGTGGAGCCTCGCTCCAACGATGACATCTTCGAAAGCCCGCTGCGTGGCCTGGACAACGTGATCCTGACCCCGCACATCGGCGGTTCCACCGCTGAAGCCCAGGCCAACATCGGTCTGGAAGTGGCTGAAAAACTGGTCAAGTACAGCGACAACGGTACCTCGGTATCGTCGGTGAACTTCCCGGAAGTGGCTTTGCCGGCCCACCCTGGCAAGCACCGCCTGCTGCACATCCACGAAAACATTCCGGGTGTGATGAGCGAGATCAACAAAGTCTTCGCGGAAAACGGCATCAACATTTCCGGTCAGTTCCTGCAGACCAACGAGAAAGTCGGCTACGTCGTGATCGACGTCGATGCCGAATACTCGGACCTGGCCCAAGAGAAGTTGCAGCACATCAACGGCACCATTCGTTGCCGCGTGCTGTTCTAAGCGGGCCTGGCTTGCAATGAAAACGGGAGCTCCGAAGGGGCTCCCGTTTTTTCTGTCCGACACAATGGAACCCTGTGGGAGCGAGCCTGCTAGCAAAAGCTGTCTGTCAGGCGCATTTACGTTGACTGATATGCCGCCTTCGCGAGCAGGCTCGCTCTCACAGTGGATACTGCATTTATCTTCTAAGTGCTGTGTTACTCGACGTTCACCGTGATCTTTTCGGACACGATCGACGGGTCGAACGGCATATGGCCGCTGTCGCCCAGGATCAATTGCAAGGTGTGTTTGCCCGGCGCCAGTTTGATCGTGGCTTCGGTTTGCGCCTTGCCAAAATGCATGTGGTGGGGGTCGGTCGGAATCGGCGTGCCCTCGGCAGGCAGATCATCGACATCGATCAGCAGGTGGTGATGGCCGGTGTTCTTGGTCACGTCGCCCGCCGGGGCAAGTGCAATATTCTTGACGCCGAACTTGACCTTGAACTCTTGGCTGACGGTGGCACCGTCTTCAGGAGAAACGATGAATACTTCTGCACCTTTGGGCGCCGGGGTTGCCGCTGTCGCCAGCATCGAAGTTCCGAGCAACAAACCGGCCAACGCCGCACGTGACATAAAACTTTTCATTTTTTACTCCAGTTTTCCCATAAATCCGTCGGGTCATGACAACTTCATGACTAATCGTTGTCGAAGCCTGCAACAACCATAGCAAAGCGAGCCTGAAACGAGCGTCGCTTGTATAAATACTAGGAGTGACCATGCGTTTCCTGCCTGGCCTGATCTGCCTGCTACCTCTGTTGAGCCCTCTGGCCCATGCGGAACTGATCGACGACGTCAACGACCGTGGCGAGTTGCGAATCGCCCTCGAGGCCAACACCGCGCCGTTCAATTTCAAGGAGGACGGCAAGCTCACCGGTTTCGAAGTAGAGCTGGGCGAAATGCTCGCGGGCGAGCTCGATGTACGCCCTGATTTTGTCGTCACCGATGCGGCGGATCTGTTGTCCGGCGTGGAAAGCGGCAAGTACGACGTCGCCATCAACCACATAGCAATGACCCCGGAGTTGGCGGAACGTTTCGATACCAGCGCTACTTATAGCCAACCGGATGCGCAATTGCTGGCAAGCAAGGATGAGGCGCAACGTCCTCTGGTCCTGGCGCAGTCTTTCCAGCCCGAGGAAAAGAAGGGGCCGGCGCCGAACCTGGTGATTCCGTTCCAGAAGGGCAATCCTGCGTTCAAGGCGAGCCTGGACAACGCCTTGGGGCGGATCAAGGACGATGGACGGCTGGAGCGGTTGTCGCAGAAGTGGTTGCTCAAGCAAGAGTGAATTTGTGGTCAAACGCAATCGTTGTGGCGAGGGAGCTTGCTCCCGCTCGGCGGCGCAGCCGTCGTAGCGCGGTTGACGCGGTCTGTCGGGAAACCAGATTGACCGGGTTGGGGCCGCTTCGCGGCCCAGCGGGAGCAAGCTCCCTCGCCACAAGAGCTAGGCACAACCTCGTTACAGAGCCGCTTTCAAATCTTGCGCCATACACTCGCCAACCAAGGCTGCTGTTCTCGCGGCAGCCCCGCCGGCCGGTAGTAATGCTCCAGCTCCACAAAACCCGCCTGCGTGAGCGACACGCGCCAGGCCGCGAGGTCGTGATACGCGCCAAAGCGTTGGCCGTTCCAGCCTTCCTGGTTTTCGCCCCGGGGGTTTGAGCTGAACAGCACGCCGCCGGGCTTGAGCGTGGCGTGTAATTGCTTGAGCACGCGCGGCAGCTCCTGCACAGGGATGTGGAACAGGACGGCGTTGGCGAAGATCCCGTCGAAACGCTCCGCCGGCAGATCGAGTTGCAGGAAATCCTGTTGCCACACCTCGCATCCGCTGTCCTGGCGGGCCATGCGCGCGAATTCGCTCGAACCGTCGAGGCCCACCGCGACATGGCCCATGGCCGTGAAGGTGCGAAGATCACGCCCAGGGCCGCAGCCGAAATCGAGGATATGGAACGGCGCCTGGCCTTGGATGTGTCGCAGCAGGGCGTCGATGTTCTGGCTGACGTCATGATCGCGGGTGCCTTCGCGAAAACTCTCCGCCACGGCGTTGTAATGGCCAAGGGTCGTGGCGGTGATGGACTGCAGATCGTCGGCGGTGTGTTTCATGGTCGCTGGCTTTGGATGGGGAGTGTTTGACGACTATACCGCAAGCTCGCTCCCACAATGTTTCGCCTCTCAGCGCTTGTTCAGCCCCCGCGCCAACCGATCCCCGCCCAATTGAATCATCGCCACCAATGCCACCAGCAACACGATCACCGTGAGCATGATCTGGCTGTCGAAACGCTGGTAACCGTAGCGGTAGGCAATGTCGCCCAGGCCTCCGGCACCGATCGCCCCGGCCATGGCCGATGAGTTGATCATGGTCACCAGCGTGATGGTAAAGCCGCCGACGATGCCGGGCAGCGCTTCGGGTAGCAGCACATGCCAGACGATGTGCCAGCGCCGGCAACCCATGGCCTGGGCCGCTTCGATCAGGCCATGGTCAACTTCCCGCAAGCTGACTTCGGCGATACGCGCAAAAAACGGCGTGGCGGCAATCGTCAGCGGCACCACCGCGGCCCATACGCCATAGGTGGTGCCGACAATCAATCGGGTGAACGGAATCAGCGCCACCATGAGAATCAGGAAGGGGATCGAGCGGAACAAATTCACAAACCCGCCCAGGGCCTTGTTCAAGGCGGGCGCCTCATAGATGCCGCCCTTGCCGCTTGTGACCAGTATCACCGCCAGCGGAATGCCCGCCAGCAACGCGATCAGCGACGACACGCCAACCATGAGGAACGTGTCGATGAAGCCCTGCAGCAATCGGTCAAACCACATAACCCAACACCTCCACCCGTTGTGCCCAGTTGCCCGCACGTTGACGCAGTTCATCAGCGCCCCATGACGACCCGCTCACCGCCAGCAGCAACTGCCCCAGCCCGTGGCCTTGAATTCTTTCCAGGCCGCCGTGCAGCAGCCGTACCCGTCCACCCAGGGCACTGAACAGGGCCGCGAGGTCTGGTTCGTCGCCGCTGTGCCCCGTGAATTGCAGGCGCAGTACAGTGGCTGCGTCCGCGGAGGTCGGGTGGGGTTGCAAGCGGCTTTGCAGTTCCTCGGGCAGTGCGTGCTGCAACGGCGCCAGGAGCGTGCGGCTGACGGCATGCTGCGGGTTGCCGAAGACTTCCCAGACCGGCCCTTGTTCGACGATCCGTCCTTGTTCGAGCACCACCACCCGGTCGCAGACTTCGCGGATGACCGCCATTTCATGGGTAATCAGCACGATGGTCAGGCCCAGCCGCTGGTTGATCTCACGCAGCAAACCGAGGATCGATTGAGTCGTTTCCGGATCGAGCGCCGAGGTGGCCTCGTCGCACAACAGGATCTGCGGGTCATGGACCAGCGCCCGGGCAATCCCGACACGCTGCTTCTGACCGCCCGAGAGCTGCGCCGGATAGGCGCCGTGCTTACCTTGCAGGCCGACCAGTTCCAACAATTCGCGAACCATGTGCAGACGTTGTTCCTTGGGCACGCCGGCAACCTTGAGCGGCAGCTCGACGTTCTGCCACACCGTCTTGGCCGACATCAGGTTGAAGTGCTGGAAGATCATGCCGATGCGCCGGCGCAGCTCCACGAGACGATCTTCATCGAACTCGCCGATGTCCACCTGATCGATCAGCACCCGTCCGCTGGTGGGTTGTTCGAGGCGGTTGATGGTGCGGATCAGCGAGGACTTGCCCGCGCCACTGCGGCCGATGATGCCAAAGACCTCGCCGCGCTGGATCGCCAGGTCGATGCCTTGCAGCGCGGGCACCGGGCCCTGGGTGCCAGGGTAGGTTTTGCCGAGGCCGATGAAGCGCACATGGGCACGGTTCAGTTCTGGATGCAGCTCGGTCTGGTCGGCGACGTGGGGCGCTGGGGCTTCATGACGGAGTCGAGCGTTGACGGCACTCATGATCAGCCTTCCCAGCCGGCTTGGTAGAGCTTGCCATGGGCCTTGTCCAGGGCCGCGCGCACGGCAGGTGAGTGTTGGTAAATGTCGACGAACTTGATCAGCCTTGGATCGTTCTCGCTCTTGGGCTGGATCACGAACTGGATGACATATTCCTTGTGGTCGAGGCCGTCGAAGAGCAAGGCAGACGTCGCGTCGAAGGTGTTCGCGAGGCGAATGTAGGCTGGATAACCTTGTACCAGATCCGCGTCTTCATAGGCACGCACCAACTGCACGGCTTCGACTTGCAGTATCTTGAGCTTCTTTGGGTTGGCGATGATGTCCTCTTCGGTGGCCTTGTAGCCGACGCCCGGCTTGAGCTGGATCAGTCCGGCCTTGGCCAGCAATTGCAAACCGCGTCCGCTGTTGATCGGATCGTTGGCAATGGCGACGCTGGCGCCTTCGGGCAGCTCGTCGAAGCTTTTGTATTTCTTCGAATAGAGGCCTACGTAGTTGATGATTCCCGGTGCGAACGGCACCAGGTCGAAACCGGCGGCGGCCTTGGCGTTCTCCAGGAACGGTATGTGCTGGAAATAATTCACGTCGATGTCGCCCGAAGCGAGGCTGACGTTAGGCGCAATCCAGTCGCTGAATTCCACCAGTTCGACTTTCAGGCCTTGTTTGCCGGCCTCTTCGACGGCGGCCTCCAAGGGAATGGCGAACGCAGCGGTGGTGCCGATTTTCAACGGGGCGTCGGCGGCGAACAATGCCGAGCTGAACAGGCCGAGAGCCAGGGCCAGGGTTCTGACTGGCAGAGTGAGGAAGTGCTTGGTCATGTCGGATATTCCAGTCATCGATTAATTGAGTGATGCGCCTTTGTGGCGAGGGAGCTTGCTCCCGCTGGGCTACGAAGTAGCCACAAACTCTTTGGGCGGGCTTCGCCCATCAGCGGGAGCAAGCCCCCTCGCCACAGGATCAGTTCCGGTAGGTTGAGCCGGTATGTTGTTCGGGCAAATGAGCCCCCCCGTGAAACAGCTTTTCCCGCAACGTGCCATCGTCGTATTCGGTCTTGTACGACCCGCGTCGCTGCAGCTCGGGAATCACCAGGTCGATGAAGTCCAGGTAACTTTGCGGCGTGACGATGCGGGTCAGGTTGAAGCCGTCGAGGCCGGTTTCGGCGATCCAGGATTCCAGCTCATCGGCGACCTGTTCGGGCGAGCCGACCACCGTGATGTAGCGACCGCCCAAGGCGTGTTGCTCCAGCAATCTGCGTCGGGTCCAGTCGTTGTTTTGCAGGGTCTTGGTGGCGGACTGGATGGCGTTGCTCTTCACGTACTGGATCGGTTCGTCCAGTTCGTACTCGGCAAAATCAATGCCCGTCGAGGCGGAGAAATGCGCCACTCCGGCCTCGGCGCTGGCGTAGCCCAGGTACTCGGCATGCTTGGTCCAGGCCGCCGCTTCGGTTTCGCCGACGATCACGTTCAGGCCCATGAACACTTTGATGTCTTCGGCATGGCGCCCAGCCGCGAGGGCGCTGGCGCGGACCTTGTCCACCTGGACCTTGGTCGCCGGTTTGTTCTGGCCACTGATGAACACGCACTCCGCATGGCGCCCAGCGAACAGCAGGCCCCGCTCGGAGCTGCCCGCCTGGAACAGTACCGGCGTGCGCTGTGGCGAGGGCTCGCAGAGGTGATAACCCTCGATCTGATAGAACTCCCCCTGATGCTGGACCTTGTGCACCTTCTCTGGCCGGGCATAAATCCGCTGCTCGCGATCGTTGATGACCGCGTCGTCTTCCCAACTGCCTTCCCATAGCTTGTAGAGCACTTGCAGGTACTCGTCGGCCTGGTCGTAGCGCCGGTCGTGCTCGACCTGCGCGGTAAGGCCCATGGCCTTGGCGGCGCTGTCCAGGTAGCCGGTGACGATGTTCCAGCCAACCCGTCCGCGGCTCAGGTGGTCCAGCGTGCTCATGCGCCGGGCGAACAGGTACGGCGGTTCGTAGGTCAAGTTGGCGGTGAGGCCAAAGCCGAGGTTTTTCGTCACTGCGGCCATTGCCGATACCAGCAGCAACGGGTCGTTGACCGGCAGTTGAATCGATTCTTTCAGCGTGACGTCCACGGACTGCTGGTAAACGTCATAGACCCCGACGATATCGGCAATGAACAACCCGTCGAACAAACCTCGCTCCAGCAACTGGGCCAGCCCGGTCCAGTATTCAATGGTGTTGAACTGGGTAGAGGTGTCCTCTGGATGGGTCCACAGACCGTGGTTGATGTGCCCGATGCAGTTCATGTTGAACGCGTTGAGGAGGATTTTTTTCTTGCCGGCCGCCATCAGATTGTCCCCCGCAGCGGCGGTTTTTCATCGTTGAGGTAGAAGTTGCCGACCGCGTGATACTTCCAGCGCACCGGGTCGTGCAGGGTGTGCACTCGGGCGTTGCGCCAGTGGCGGTCGAGGCCATGTTCGGCCAGGGTCGCCTGGCTGCCGGCCAGTTCGAACAGCGTGCTGCCGGCGGCGAGGGAAATTTCAGTGCTGAGGGCCCGGGCTTCGGCCACGGCGATCGAGGCCGCCGCCACCGTTTCTGCGTTCGTGTCGGCCTGGGCGCGGTCAAGAAGTTCACCGGCGCGTTCCAGCAAGGCTTCGGCGGCATGCAGGCGAATGCTCAGGTGGCCGAAGCTTTTAAGAGTATGCGGGTCCTGGGTGGCGACGTCGCTGGTGGCGTCGATCCACGGACGGGTTTTGCTGCGGACAAAATGCAGGGCGTCTTCATAGGCGGCGCGGGCGATGCCGGCGTCGATGGCGGCGTGGAGGATCTGCGCCAACGGGCCTACCGGCGTTGGGCGTTCGAAGGCGCTCTGGAAGGGCACGATGTCTTCGGCATCGACAAGGACATCCTCGAACACCACCGAGCCGCTGCCGGTGGTGCGCTGGCCGAAACCGCTCCAGTCGTCGATCACCGTCAGGCCCTTGCTGCTGCGCGGGACGAACGCCAACTGTTGCACGCCGTTTTCATCCACCACGGAGGTGGGGATGCGCTGGGCATAGATCGCCCCGGTGGCGTAGAACTTGCGGCCATTGATGCGATAGGCCTCGCCGTCGCGACGCAGTTGGGTGATGCGGTCATGGGCCGTCCTCGTCCCGAGCTCCGCCAGGGCGTTGCCAAACCGCTGGCCGGCCAGCACCTCGGCGTACAGCCGTTGCTTCTGGGCCTCGCTGCCGTTAACCCGCAGCACTTCCAATGCATAGAAATGATTTTGCGGAATCTGGCCGAGCGAACCATCGGCCTGTGAGATCAGCGCGATGACCTTGGCCAGCGTGACGTTGGATACGCCCGCACCGCCGTAGGCCTTGGGCACGCTGATGCCCCAAAGGCCCGCGCGAGTGAACGCTTCCAGCTCCGCAAGAGGCAGACGCCGTTCGCGGTCGCGCAGGGCACTGTCGCGTTTGAAGTCATCAGCCAGGTCGCTGGCGACAATCAAGGCTTGTTCATCGCTGGTGATCACCGCGACGTGTTGGGAAAACGTCATGTGCTGCTCCAGAGTCGGGGTCGTCAAATCCAGGAGTGCCGGGCAGGCAAGGTGCCGTTCAGGCGGTAATCGCCGACCGCGTGGTATTTCCAGCGCACGGGGTCGTGCAGGGTGTGGACCCGTGCGTTGCGCCAGTGGCGATCAAGGTTGAATTCAGCGAGGGTGGCGCGGCTGCCGGCCAGCTCGAACAGTTTCTCGCTGGCGTGCAGGGCGATTTCGGTGGTCAGGACCTTGGCTTCGGCGACGGCTATCGAGGCGCGGGCGGCGGACTGTTCGGTGATCGGCGCGGCATTGACCTGGTCAAGCACCTGCCCGGCCTTGCGCAGCAAAGCCTCGGCGGCGTGCAGTTCGATCTTCAGCTTGCCGACATCGGCGATGACATACAGATCGTCACTGGCCCGCTCGACGTTGGCGTCGATCCAGGGGCGCGAGCGTTTGCGCACGAAGTCGATGGCATCGTCGATGGCGCCGCGGGCGATGCCCAGGTCAATAGCGGCCTGGATCAGTTGCGAAAATGCTCCTTGCACGTTGGGCGTGTCGTTGATGCGCCAGTTGTCCAGTACCAGCTCGGCGTCGACCCGCACATCGTTCAGCAGCACCGTGCCACTGGCCGTGGTGCGCTGGCCGAAGCCCGACCAGTCATCAACGATCCGCAGGCCCGGTGTGCCGCGCCGCACGAACGCCAATACCTGGCGACCCTCCTCGTTCAAGGCCTTGACGGCGACCCAATGGGCGAACAGCGCACCGGTGGAATAGAACTTCTGCCCGTTGATGACATAGCCATCACCGTCGGCGGTGATCCGTGCCTTGAGTTCCAAGGTGTTGCGGGTGCCGCGCTCCGGTCCGGCATTGCCGATGCGCCAGCCTTCCAGCACGCTTTGGAGAAGCAATCTCTTCTGCCGCTCGGTGCCCGTGGCAAGAATCAGCTGGAGCACGCCGAACTGGTTCTGGGGAATCTGACCAAGGGCCGGATCGGCAGCGCAAATGATTGCAAACACGTCGGCGATCGTGACGCAGGAGACTTGCGGGCCACCGTAATCGCGGGGCACGGCAATGCTGCCGAGCCCGCTGCGGGTGAATTGCTCGATTTCCGACCAGGGCAGCTTGCGTTGCTGGTCGCGACGCGCAGCTTGCTGGCGCGCCAATTGCGCCAGTTCATGGGCAGCCTTGATTGCTTCGGCATCGGTGCGCAGCACCTGCGCCGGCAGCAATGATGGGGCGATGTCCAGGTCGCTCTGGACCTTTGCCTGTGCCAGATCGGACATCACAGCCACTCCGTGGCTGCATGCAGTGCCTTGGCGCCCTGCATTGGGGTGATTGTGTTCCGTACCATACCCACCTCACATCTCAAGAAAACGCCGCGATGAAGCGGCGACCAAAATCAAGAATGTCCGGTGGTCCGGTTTATATACCCTAAACGCGTAGATATTATTTTTGAACTAACTTTTAGGAATAACCATAGGCTGGATGTGATACCGCCGTGGCCTGCCCAGATACGACTACGGAAAAGAAACGTCACGGCGCCCGGCGTCGCGGTTCAGCGGCCACGAGCAGGTCTGTCGGCGGATTCTTCAGATACGGGTTGGCGCAACCGATCTTCAACGTACGCGGCGGAGCCCAGCGGGAATTGTTGCCCACCCGGTCGATGATGCAATAGGTCACTTCCAGACGCAGGTCCTCGCCCGCTTCCATGATGACTTCCGGCGGAACCCAGACGTGGACCGGTTGGCCTACTTCACAAGGCTTGATCCTTGGCAGGTCCATGCGCACGTCGCCCCAACGCACGGTAATCGCATCGTCGGCGGCCATGTTCAGGTAGGGCTCGATCGTCACCGGCACGCCACGTCTGATCTGGTTCGGGTTCACGCCTTGGCGGCGGATGGTTTCCGGGATCCGCACCGGCGCCAGGCTCTGGTTTTCATCACCGGTCAAGGCCGACGGTTGGCCACCGGGGCAGTCCAGCTTGACCTGAACCTGTCGCGCCGCGGACAGCGCCGGCCCGCGTCCGATTTGCATGACGCGGTAGTGGACGCGGGAGGTCCCGTTGACGATGAAACTCTCCGGTACCCGCAGGCAAATGCTTGCGCGCAGGTCCGATTCTGTAAGCAGGCGGGAGCCGACGTAGCAGTTGTCCCAGAATAATTCGACCAGATCCCCCGGATCCATGCCGGGGTAGGGCGCTACAACGACCTCCAGGTGCGCGGCGCTGGTGATATTGATGCCGCTGCTGGCCAAGGTGGGCGCGGGCAACTCAGGGGTATGCGACGTACATGTCATGGGTGTTCTCCTTGATGTCTAAACGCACTACGTTCCGGAAATATCGAAGACGTGAATAATTGCCGCGTTACTTGGTTTTAGGATGCTCGTTGATTTTTATTGAAGATAAGTAAAGCGCTTCGCCTGTTTGCGTCTAGATAAAGGTTGGAGAGTTTCAGTGTCAATAGAAGCGCTTGCGCAAAAGTTGATAATGTCAGGCTTCAGAAATGTCCTACGCATTGCTGTTAAGAATACGTTGTTCTGGTCGTACTTTTCCTCGGGCGTTGGGGTTCGAGGCTTTGCAGGGTGCGGATAGGCTGATCTCAGTCGAGGCGCGACTGAATAACTTTCTAACTTGGCTGGATAAGTAAAGGCGGGAAGTTCACGTTTTGCTTTGGATGAGGGATGTTGCAAGTTGTCTTACTTCCATCCTTGGAAGTAACGACATTGTGCTGCTTTAGTGCGTGCCGTGTCCGGCTGAGAGGAACTTGCTGAGGAACTGTCGGGTACGCTCTTCTTTCGGTGCTTCAAACAATGCCTTGGCTTCGCCTTGTTCAACGATCACGCCTTTGTCGAAGAACACCACGCGGTTTGCCACATCCCGGGCGAAGCCCATCTCGTGGGTCACGATGACCATGGTGCGTTTTTCTTCGGCCAAGCCACGAATGGTTGCCAATACTTCACCCACCAGTTCCGGGTCGAGGGCCGAGGTGGGCTCGTCGAAGAGGATCACCGCCGGTTCCATCGCCAGCGCCCGGGCGATTGCCACGCGCTGTTGCTGGCCACCGGACAGGCGCCTTGGATAGGCGTTTTCCTTGCCGGCCAAGCCGACTTTCGCCAACAGTTTGCGACCCAGCGCTTCGGCGTCGGCACGGGGCGTCTTTTTCACCACGATCGGGCCTTCGGTGACGTTCTCCAGCGCGGTGCGGTGGGGGAACAGATTGAAGTTCTGGAACACGAAACCGACCTGCTGGCGCAAACGACGCACCAGGCCCTGCTGCTGGTTCAAAGGGCGACTGCCATCGATCTCGATGTCGCCGACCTTGATCCGACCGCTGCTGGGCTCTTCGAGGAAATTCAGGCAGCGCAGGAAGGTCGTCTTGCCCGAACCGCTGGGGCCGATGATCGCAACCACTTCGCCTTCTTCGATCTTCAAGTCGATGCCGTTGAGCACCACCTGGCCCTTGAACTGCTTTGTCAGTTTTTCCACGACAATCATGGGGTCAGGACTCCTGGTCGTGCCGATTGACCCGAGCTTCCAATACGTTCTGCAAGTGCGAAAGCACGGTGGCGAGAACCCAGTAGATCAGCGCGGCGGCAAGATACATGGTGAAGATTTCGAAGGTACGGGCGGTGATCAATTGCGCCTGACGGAACAGCTCCGGCACCTGGATAGTCGCCGCCAGCGCGGTGTCCTTGACCAGGGAGATGAAGCTGTTGCCCAGCGGTGGCAGGGCCGTACGCGCGGCTTGCGGCAAAATGGCCCGACGCAGAGTCTGGGCACGGGTCATCCCGATGCTCGCCGCCGCTTCCCACTGGCCGCGCTCGATGGAGCTGATGGCGGCCCGCAGGATCTCACAGGCATAGGCCGCCATGTTCAGCGAGAAACCGATCAGCGCCGCTGGGAGCGGGTCCAGCTCGACCCCCAGCTGCGGCAACCCGTAATAGATCAGGAATAACTGCACGAGCAACGGCGTGCCGCGAAAGAACGACACGTAGGCGCGGGCTATCCAGTTGACCACCTTGAGACGAGACAGGCGCATCAGCGCCAGGCCGAACCCCAGCAACAAGCCGAAGAACATCCCGCCCAGGCTGAGGATGACGGTGTAATACGCGCCCTTGAGCAGGAAGGGCGCGGAGTCCAACGCGAGTTGAAGAGCTGCTTCCATTATTGGGTGACGTCAGCGTTGAAATATTTTTCCGACAGTTTTTTCAGCGTGCCGTCGGCGCGCAGTTTTTCTATGGCTTTGTTCACGGCGGCCAACAACTCAGGCTCGCCTTTGCGCAGGGCGATACCGGCCTCCTGGCGAGAGAAGGCTTCGCCGGCGGCGGTCGTGTCCTCGGCTTTCTTGGCGTATTCCAGCGCGGCGAGGCGGTCGATCAGGATGGCGTCGATGCGGCCAACGCGCAGGTCCTGGAACTTGCTCGGGTCATCTTCGTAAGTGCGTACATCGGCGGTAGGCACGTTGGCCTTGACCCACTGTTCGTAGTTGGTGCCCAAGCCAACGCCGACTTTTTTACCGCCCAGGTCAGCGGCTTTCTTGATGTTCAGCTCGTCGGCTTTCTTCTTCAGGACCAGCGCTTGAATGCCGGAAACAGTGTACGGCTCCGAGAAGTCGTATTTCTTCTTGCGTTCTTCAGAAATGGTCACCTGATTGACCACAGCGTCCAGGCGCTTGGATTCCAGTGCCGCGAGGATGCCTGCCCATGGGGTGGTCTGCAGCTTGACCTTCACACCCAGCTCCTTGGCCAGGGCTTCGGAAAATTCCACTTCGAAACCGGTCAGCTTGCCGTCGGCGTCAACGAAGCTGAACGGTGGGTACGTGCCTTCCAGGCCGATCTTGATTTCACCAGCGTCCTTGATGTTTTGCAGTTGCTCACCGGCAACCGCTTGCCCCAGCAGGCCGGCGCCCAGTACCAGGCCCAGCGAACCCACCAGCAGGTTGCGACGTAATGCGGAAAAATTCATGACAAGCCCCTGTGTTTTCTTAGAAGACATCGTTTGGATGGAAAGGCGTCGCCGCGCTCCGAAAAGATTGCCACATCCTGCCTTAAAGCAGCCAAGACGTCTCGCGGCAAATGCGCCTGCGGCGAGACTATAGGGTGGCTTTTATAGGTTGGAAAATAATATTAAATCCTCCCTATATAACCACATGGATTGTTTTCTGGACCTCAAAACGCCGCGTTGTAGGCAAACAATGCCGGCGCACCACCGGTGTGAAGGAAGATGATCGGGCCCTCGTCGAAGCGGTCGCGACCAATGCCGTCGAGCAGGCCCGCCATGGCCTTGCCGGTGTAGACCGGGTCGAGCAAAAGCCCTTCCTGGCTCGCCAGTAGCTTGACCGCCGCCAGCGTGCCGGCGCTGGGTTCGCCGTAGCGGGGAGCAAAGTATTCATCCCACAGGTTCACTTTGAAGGCTTGCGGGACGGCGACATCCAACAGCTGCGCCGTGCGTTCGGCCAGGCCCTGGACCTTGGGGAATTGATCTTCTTCGCTACGGGAAACCGTCACGCCAATGACCGGAAGCGCGGGCAGGCTTTCGCTCAAGGCCAGCGCCAGGCCGCTGTGGGTTCCGGCACTGCCCGAGGCCAGCACGACGGCGGCGAAATCGATACCGGTGTCCTTGATCTGTTCGGCCAGCTCCAGCCCAGCACGGACATATCCCAGTGCGCCGAGGGCGTTCGAACCACCGATCGGCACCAGGTAGGGTTTTTTCCCGTTGCTGCGCAGGCGGCCAGCGAGGGCCTGCAATTGATCGTCGGCGTTATCCAGGTTATCCACCAATTCGACTTTCGCGTCGAACAGGTCAAGCAGCAGTCGATTGCCGTTACCCAGGTAATTGCTGTCGTCGGTGCCGATGGGGTTTTCCAGCAGCGCCACGCAACCCAGGCCCAGCCTGGCGGCCAAGGCAGCCGTCTGGCGGACATGGTTGGACTGGATCGCGCCAGCGGTGATGAGGGTGTCGGCACCTTGGGCCAACGCGTCGGCGCCCAGGTATTCAAGCTTGCGCAGCTTGTTGCCGCCCAGTGCCAAGGGCGTCAGGTCGTCGCGCTTGATGTAGACCTCGCGGCCGAGCCATTGGGAGAGGCGTTCAAGTTTTTCCAGCGGTGTCGGATGACCGAGCAGGTCGAGACGATGAAAGCGGGACAGCTGTTCTTTGATCATGAGTCCGTACTGGTTGTAGGCGATGTCGGACTATAGACATGTGGATATTCGGGCGGCAACCAGCAATCTTCGACCCGGCGTGAATGGAAATGAAGAAGGGTTTGTAAGCTTCCACAGGGTTCGAGGCAACACTGAACGAATGCGCGCCAAGCAACGTCATACCCAGCCATAGGCTAGTGTATGAAACGTGCCATTTAGCCCGGCGATTAGTCTCTAGTTCCCTATTCATGTTTAACTTGAACGTTCATTCAAGTTAAACCATTGGTTTGCTGCCCGCTCACAACAGGAGGCTTGCCTTTGCCGAGTCCGTTTGTACACATCGCTGCTTCGCTTCGCGAGGTGCTCTGTCGATGAGCACTTCGTCCCTCCCACCCAGCGGCCTGGTCCGCATGAATCCGCCAGTGTTTTATTTCTCGGCGACCTTCATCCTGCTGTTCGGCCTGGTTGTCATCACGCTGCCCAAGCAGGCCGGCGCGTGGCTTCTGGCGGCCCAGAACTGGGCGGCCAACACGGTCGGTTGGTATTACTTGCTGGCGATGACCCTGTATCTGATTTTCGTGGTAGTCACTGCATTGTCCGGCTACGGCAAGATCAAGCTCGGAGCCGACCACGACGAACCCGAGTTCAGTTACCTGTCCTGGGCCGGCATGTTGTTCGCCGCCGGGATCAGCATCACGTTGTTCTTCTTTTGCGTTTCGGAGCCGCTGACCCATCTGGTCCAGCCCCCCCAAGGGGAGGCCGGCACCGCCGATGCGGCGCGCCAGGCCATGCAGATCCTATTCCTGCACTGGGGCTTGCACGGCTGGGGCGTCTTTGCATTCGTCGGCATGGCCCTGGCGTACTTCGCCTACCGGCACAACTTGCCGTTGGCCTTGCGGTCGGCGTTGTACCCGCTGATCGGCAAGCGCATCAATGGCCCGATCGGTTATGCAGTGGACGGCTTCGGCATCATCGCGACCGTGTTCGGCCTGGGCGCGGACATGGGGTTTGGAGTGCTGCACCTCAATTCCGGGCTGGATTACCTGTTCGGCATCGCCCACACGCAGTGGATTCAGGTTGGCCTGATCGTACTGATGATGGGGGCGGCAATCATCGTCGCCGTGGCGGGTGTCGATAAAGGTGTGCGGGTCATGTCTGACATCAACATGCTGCTGGCCTGCGCGCTGTTGCTGTTCGTGCTGTTTGCCGGGCCGACGCAGCACCTGCTCAACACGCTGATTCAGAATTTGGGGGACTACCTCGGCGCGCTGCCGATGAAAAGTTTCGACCTGTACGCCTACAACAAGCCCAGTGACTGGTTGGGCGGCTGGACCGTTTTCTACTGGGCGTGGTGGATCGCCTGGTCGCCGTTCGTGGGGCTGTTTATCGCACGGATTTCCCGTGGCCGTACGATCCGCGAATTCGTGTTTGGCGTGCTTTTGATTCCACTGGGTTTCACCCTGGCGTGGATGTCGATCTTCGGCAACAGTGCCCTCGACCAGGTACTGAACCATGGCATGAGTGCCTTGGGCATGTCCGCTCTGGAGAACCCGTCGATGAGCCTTTACCTGCTGCTGGAAACCTATCCGTGGAGCAAGACGGTGATCGCGGTCACGGTGTTTATCAGCTTCGTGTTTTTTGTCACGTCCGCCGATTCAGGCACCGTGGTGCTTTCGACATTGTCTGCCAAGGGTGGCAGCCCCGATGAAGACGGGCCGAAATGGCTGCGTGTGTTCTGGGGGGCGATGACCGCCCTGGTGACCAGTGCCTTGCTGTTTTCCGGCAGCATCGATGCGCTCAAGTCAGCGGTGGTGCTGACGTCGTTGCCGTTCTCCATGATTCTTTTGCTGATGATGTGGGGGCTGCACAAGGCGTTCTATCTCGAATCCCAGAAGCAGATTGCGCAATTGCATTCCCTCGCGCCGGTGGCGGGATCTCGCCGGGGCACGGGCGGCTGGCGCCAGCGTCTGAGCCAGGCGGTGCATTTCCCTTCCCGGGACGAGGTGTACCGTTTCCTGGACACCACGGTGCGCCCTGCCATCGAAGAAGTGAAAGCGGTGTTCGCTGAAAAAGGCCTGGCGGTGATGACCCAGCCAGACCCGGCCAACGACAGCGTCAGCCTGGAGATCGGCCACGGCGAGCAGCATCCGTTCATCTACCAGGTGCAGATGCGCGGCTACTTCACGCCGTCCTTCGCCCGGGGCGGCATGGGCTCCAAGCAAATCAACAACCGGCGTTACTACCGAGCCGAGGTGCACCTGAGCGAAGGCAGCCAGGATTACGACCTGGTGGGCTACTCCAAGGAGCAGGTCATCAACGACATCCTCGATCAGTACGAACGCCATATGCAGTTCTTGCATCTGGTGCGCTGAGCTAAGCCCAAGGACGGCGTCAACGAGCTTAGGGTCTGGCACCACCGGCCCCAACGCGAGCAGGCTCGCTCCCACAGGTCAAGGATTCCCTTGTGGGAGCGAGGTTGCTCCGGGCGGCGATCCGACGAAAGCGGTTTGACTTGGGGTTCAGATCGCAGCCTCAGACCAGCCCACCATTGGCCCGCAGGATCTGCCCGTTCACCCAGCCGGCAGCCGGGCTGGCCAGGAAAGACACGATGCTGGCAATGTCTTCCGGCTGGCCGAGGCGCTCCAAGGGCGGCATCTTCGCGTAGTGCTGCACCTGCTCTTCGCTTTTGCCGTGCATGAACAGCTCGGTGGCGACCGGCCCCGGGGCCACGGCATTGACCGTGATCTGTCGACCGCGCAGTTCCTTGGCAAACACCTGGGTCAGCGACTCCACCGCGGCCTTGCTGGCGATGTACACCGAATAGCCAGGCAGGTTCAGGCCCACGGTGCTGCTGGAAAAATTCACGATGCGGCCGCCGTCGTTCAGCCGGGTCGCGGCTTCGCGCAAGGTGTTGAACGTGCCCCGGGTATTGATTGCAAACGTGCGGTCGAACAGCTCATCGCTGTGCTGTGCCAAGGGCATGACCTGGAGGATGCCGGCGTTGTTGATCAACACATCGATCTTGCCCAGCTGTGCTTCGACTTCATCGAACATCCGGCTGACATCGGCGGCAACCGACACGTCGGCCTTCACCGCTATGGCCTGGTGACCGGCCTGGCGCAACTGCACAACCAGCCTGGAGGCTTCGGTGGCACTGCTGGCGAAGTTGACGGCGACGGCGAAACCGTCAGTGGCCAGTTGCTTGGCAATCTCTGCACCGATGCCGCGCGAGGCGCCGGTGACAATGGCAACTTTGGAGTTTGGAACAGTCATGGCAAGAATCCCCTGAGATGTCGTGGTAGGTTGAAGCCAGATTCACATGTTTACTCTTGGCGATAAATGCAGGAAAGTTGCCTTGACTGTTCAATATCTCTCAACAATCAGGGCGCAGGATTTCGGATGGATCAGGTCAAGGCCATGCGGGTATTTGTCCGCATATACGAGCGCAGCAGTTTCACCCTGGCCGCTGAAGATTTGAGCATGCCCCGGGCGACGCTGACCCACACGCTCAATCAGTTCGAGGCCTGGTTGGGGGTGCGTTTGCTGGAGCGCAGCACCCGCAAGGTACGCCCGACCCTTGATGGCGAAGCCTATTACCCGCGATGCGTGCAGTTGCTGGCCGAGCTGGAGGAAGCCGAACTGGCGTTTCGCGGCGTGGCGCCCAAAGGCAAGCTGAGGGTGGACCTGCACGGAACCCAGGCGCGATATTTCGTGATCCCGGCGCTGCCGCAATTCATGGCTCGCTACCCCGAAATAGAATTGTTCATCAGCGAGGCGGATCGTTTCGTCGACCTGATTGCCGAAGGCGTTGATTGCGTCGTGCGTTCCGGCACGTTGGCGGATTCGTCATTGATTGGCCGGCGCGTCGCCAATCTTCGGCAGATCACTTGCGCCAGTCCTGCTTACCTTCGCCGGCACGGTGAGCCGAAAAGCCTCGCGGATCTGAAACATCACAAAGCGGTGAATTACGTCTCGCGCAGTACCGGCAAGCTGTATCCGTTCGAGTTCATGGTCGAGGGCGAACTCAAGGAAGTGCCGATCGGGGGCACGTTGTCAGTGTCCGGCGCGGAAATCTACGCCGCGTCGGCCATCGCCGGGATGGGCCTGATCCAGTGCCCGCATTACCGGATGGAGGAGCCGATCCGGCAGGGTCTGATCCAGGAAGTCCTCGCCGCGACTCCACCACCTTCCATGCCAGTGTCGGTGCTCTATCCGCACAACCGACACATGTCGTCACGGGTGCGAGTGTTCGTGGATTGGGTGGCCCAGGTGTTTGCGCAGGCGCGTTAAGGCTAGGCTATCGAGCCCTGTGGGCGCGAGCTTGCTCGCGATGAGGCCATACCTGTCGATGATTTGTTGGCAGATCCACCGCTATCGTCGGATCGCCGCTCGGAGCAAGCTCGCTCCACACCTGCCATGCGAACTTTCGGCCTGACCGATGCGTCTGTGAAATGTTAGCTTCTGCCACTCGCCGTTCGCACAGAGAGCCTTTTCGATGACCTACACCGCTGCGCAAAACCGCTACGAGTCCATTCCCTATCGCCGCGTCGGGCGCAGCGGGCTGGTGCTTCCGGCCCTGTCACTCGGCTTGTGGCACAACTTCGGCGACAGTACGCCGATCGATACTCAGCGAGCCTTGCTGCGCACGGCATTCGACCTGGGCATCAACCATTTCGACCTCGCCAACAACTACGGCCCGCCCTACGGCAGCGCCGAAATCAATTTCGGTCGGCTGTTGCGTGAAGATTTCAAGCAGTACCGCGATGAACTGATCATCTCCAGCAAGGCCGGCTGGGACATGTGGCCCGGCCCTTATGGACAGGGCGGCGGTTCGCGCAAATACGTGCTCGCCAGCCTCGACCAGAGCCTGCAACGCTTGGGCGTGGATTACGTGGACATTTTCTACTCCCACCGTTTCGATCCCGACACGCCACTGGAGGAAACAGCCAGCGCCCTCGCCACAGCCGTTCAACAGGGCAAGGCTTTGTACATAGGCATCTCTTCGTATTCGGGCGTGAAGACCCGGGAAATGGCCGCGCTGCTCAAGGAATGGAAAGTCCCGCTGCTGATCCACCAGCCGGCCTACAACCTGCTCAATCGCTGGGTGGAAAAAGACCTGCTGGACGCTACCGAGGAGCTCGGCACTGGCGTCATCGCTTTCACGCCGCTGGCCCAGGGACTGCTGACCGACAAGTATCTCAAGGGCATTCCGGCCGATGCGCGGGTGAATCGTCCGGGCGGTGGCTCGTTGCAAGCGTCGCATCTGTCGGATGAAAATATCGCCCACGTCCGCGCCCTCAACGAAATCGCCCAGCGTCGCGGCCAAAGCCTGGCTCAAATGGCCCTGGCCTGGACGCTGCGCGATCCACGTGTCACCTCGGCCCTGATCGGCGCGAGCCGGCCGGAGCAGATCGTCGAGAACGTCGGGGCGTTGCAGAACCTCAACTTCAGCGCCGAAGAACTGGCCGAGATCGACCGGTTTGCCCAGGAGGGTGGGATTAACCTGTGGGAGAAGCCTTCGACGGCGGAGTAACACCGAACACCCCTGTGGCGAGGGAGCTTGCTCCCGCTGGGCCGCGAAGCGGCCCCAAACCCATTCAACGCTGCGTATCAGGAAAAGCAGTGGGACAGGTTTTGCGACTGCTGCGCAGTCGAGCGGGAGCAAGCTCCCTCGCCACGGGGATATGCGTTACCCCGGAAAACCATTCGGGCAAGGCACTCACCTGAAAAACGGCACATCCCCCAACACCGTCGCCCGGTGCATCACGCGCCGGGCGGGACGGTAGTCGTCCACGGCGAAATGCTGGGTCACGCGGTTATCCCAGAACGCCACGTCGTTGGCCTGCCAGCGCCAACGAACGGTGAACTCCGGTCGGGTGGCGTGGGCGAACAGCAGTTTCAGGATCGCCTCGCTTTCGGTTTCCGATAGCTCGTTGATTCGGGTGGTAAAGCCTTCGTTGACGAACAGCGAGCGGCGGCCGCTCACTGGATGAGTACGTATTACTGGATGGGACAACGGCGGGTTCTTGCGCCGTGCTTCCTCCCAGCGCACCAGGTCTTCAGGCGAGTTGCCGAAGCGCTCCAGCGGAAATGAACGGGTGAAATCGTGGGTCGCTGTCAGACCTTCCAGCAAACTTTTCAACGGCGCCGACAACGCTTCGTAGGCTGCAATGCCGCTGGCCCATAACGTGTCGCCGCCAAACGCCGGCAGCAGCTTGGCGCTGAGCACCGCGCCCAGGGCGGGTGTCGGCAAGAAGGTCACGTCGGTGTGCCACACCGCGTTATCGCGAACGTCGGTGACGGCGGTGTCGAGCACCAGCACTTCAGGCTGCTCCGGTATGTTGGGGTAGATCGGATGGATGTGCAGGTCACCGAAATACGCCGCGAAACGTGCCTGTTGCGGTGGTTCGATCGGCTGGTCGCGGAAAAACAGTACCTGATGTTCCAGCAATGCCTGCTCGACGAAATCCCGGTCTTGCGGACTCAGCGGTTGGCTGATGTCGATCCCGTTGATCTGCGCGCCGAGGGCAATGCTTAAAGGGGTAATGGTCGGGCGGCTCATTTTGATTCTCTCGGATGGGCGCCGAATGGTCGGCGTGGTCATTGCGTATCAGTGAGCCTGGCCGTGCCATGGCACCAGTTTGCGTTGCAGGGCGCGCAGGCCCATCTCCATGGCGAAGGCGATCACTGCGATCACCAGGATTCCCAGAACCACGACATCGGTGACCAGGAATTGCGCCGCCGACTGCACCATGAATCCCAGGCCGCTGGTGGCTGCGATCAGTTCAGCGGCGACCAGCGTCGACCAACCCACGCCCAGGCCGATGCGAATGCCGGTAAGAATGTCGGGCAAGGCGCTGGGTACGATCACATGACGAATCAATTGCCTCCGCGAGGCGCCCAGGGACTGCGCGGCGCGCAATCTGGCCGGGTCGACGGTGCGCACGCCGGTGGCCGTAGCGATGGCGATCGGGGCGAAGATCGCCAGGTAGATCAGTAGGACTTTCGACAGCTCGCCGATGCCGCACCAGATCACGATCAGCGGCAAGTAAGCCAGGGGAGGGATCGGCCGATAGAACTCGATCAGCGGATCGAGCACGCCACGGGCAATACGATTGGCGCCGATGGCGATGCCCACCGGCACCGCTGTCAGCACCGCGAACAACAGGCCCAGGCCAATCCGGCCGAGGCTTGCGCCCAGGTGTTGCCAGAGTGTCGAGTCCATGTAGCCGCTGGTTGCCAGCAGCCAACCCTTCTGCAGCACGGCGAAGGGCGGCGGCAGGAACAGCGGTTCGATCAGCCCGGTGGCGGTGATCGCCCACCAGAGAAACAGCAACACCACCAATGTCAGGCCGCTGATCCAGCGTGTGCTCAGCCTGCGTCGAGCGGGTGCGGCCGCGTGCGAATTCACGGCATCGCCGGCCACGGCTGGAATTTCATAGCTGCTCATGCGCGCTCCTGTTGTCGAGTGGCGCTGCGTTGGGAAAACACTCTAGCAAGCACGTGCTCGCGGGTCTCGATGAAGCGTGGATCGGACTTGATCGACCGGGCCGATTCGCCAGCGCCGTAGCGGTGGCCGAAATCCAGGCTCAGCCGCTCGACGATCCGCCCGGGATCGGGCGCCAGCAAAATCAGGTCGGTCGCCAGGAACACGGCTTCTTCGATGTCGTGGGTAATCAGGAACACCGGTTTGGCGGTGCGCTGCCAGACCTGCAGCAGCAGTTCCTGCATCTGCTCGCGGGTGAAGGCGTCCAGGGCTCCGAACGGTTCGTCCATCAACAGTACCCGTGGATCGGCCGCCAGCGCGCGGGCCAGGCCGACGCGTTGCTTCTGACCGCCAGACAGCTGCCAGACGCGACGCTTTTCGAACCCGGCCAGGTCCACCAAGGCAAGCATTTCCCGGGCGCGAGCCTCGCGTTTTTCTCTCGCGACCCCGGCCAGTTCCAGGCCAAACCCGACGTTTGCCAGCACGTCCTGCCAAGGCAGCAACGCATCGTCCTGGAACACCACGCCACGTTCGGCGCCCGGGCCTGACACTGGCACGCCGTCCAAGGTGATTTGCCCGGCGCTGGGCTCGACGAACCCGGCAATCAGGTTCAGCAACGACGTCTTGCCACTGCCGGATGGCCCGAGGGCGACCAGCAACTGCTGTGGGCCCAGGGTCAACGAAATATCCGCCAGTACCGGTTTCGTGGCGCCGGGGTACTGTGCGCTGATGCGCTCCAGCTGTAGCAAGGCCATCTCGGTGTCTCCTTTTTGATCAGCGAGTGATGTATTTGGCGCTGACGTACGGTGCGTAATCCGGCAGTACGGCTTCGACCTTGCCTTGCTCCTTGAGGAACGCGGCGGTGTTGGTTATCGCCTGGGTGGTTGGGGCGCCGAGGCTCAGCACCTGGTCTGCGGCCAGGGGGAATACGTTGCCTTGCAACAACAGCGGGATATCGCTGGCCTTGGCCCCGGATAGCTTCACCAGCTTGTCGATGTTGGACGCATCGGCCAGCCAGGCTTGTGGGTCCTTGCGGTATTGGGCGTAGGCATCCAGGGTGACTTTTGCGAAAGCCGTGACGATTTCAGGGTGCTGCTGGGCGAAGTCCTTGCGCACGATCCATGCGTCGAAGGTCGGTGCGCCAAATTGCGCCAGTTCCGCAGAGGTAATCAGCACCTTGCCGTTTTCCTTGGCCACGCCCAGGGCTGGGTCCCAGACGTAGGTGGCGTCGATGTCGCCGCGTTTCCACGCCGCGATGATGGCCGGTGGGGCGAGGTTGAGCACGGTGACTTTCGATGGGTCGATATTCCAGTATTTCAGCGCGGCGAGCAGGCTGTAATGGCCGGTGGAAACAAACGGCACGGCGATCTTCTTGCCGATCAGGTCCTGCGGGGTCTTGATGCCGGAGCCGTCACGGGCCACCAAGGCTTCGGCGGCGCCGATCTGCGTCGCGATGAGGAATGTTTCTACTGGCACCTTACGAGTGATCGCGGCGGTCAGCGGGCTGGAGCCGAGGTAGCCGATCTGCACATCGCCCGAGGCGATGGCGGCGATGATATCGGCACCGTTGTCGAACTTGCGCCAGGCGATCTTGGCCTGGGTGGCTTTTTCATACGCGCCATCGGCTTGGGCGACTTTCGCCGGGTCCACGGTGGTCTGGTAGGCGACGGTCAGGTCGGTTGCCTGTGCGAAAAAACTCGCCGCGGCCAGGGAGGCGGCTGCGAGAAGGCGAAGGGGGAAACTCAAAGACATGGTAAAGCTCCTCAACAAGCCGCCGGAGAGTCGGCGTTGGAGGAGACTAAATGATCTAAGAACTCTAAAATAAATAACTTTTTCGCATTAGCTTATCTGCGAAAAAGTCTATCGAGAAGCCACGAAACCCCTGTGGCAAGGAAGCAAGCTCCCTCGCCACAGAATGTTCTTGCCAGCGGCGAATCAGTTACTGATCGCTAGAATGCTCGCCTGGTACGACCCCACGAACACGTCGAAATCACCCACTTCGTTCTGCTCCAACTCGGTTTGCTGGACCAGGGATCGCCGAGCATTTTCCTCGAAGGCAATTATTTCATCGGCCGACAGTGGCTCTGCGCGGAAAAACTCGGCGTGGGCCTTGCTCTGGCGCAGGGAGAACTGGGCGAAGCTTTCCTTGTGTTCGGCCATGGCCGCCAGTACCCGGGCGGATGGCGTGAGGGATGGGTCGCGGACTTTTGCCAGTTGGGCGTCCAGCGCCTGGCGGTGGTCATCACCACCTTGGCTTTGGTCGAGCAGTGCCGCCAGCGGGGCGATCTTGTCCAGCAATTCCAGGGCCCAGGCTTGCATGTCCACCGATTCACCCTGGCGCTGCAATTGCAGGCCTGGCTTGCGGCCTTCCTTGACCACCGTCAGGAAGTTGCTGGTGGCGTTGCTGCACTCGTTGTTTTCCAATTGCGGGCTGTCGTCGAGGCCGCAATACAAGAGGAACGCATCGAGGAACCGCGATTCGGTCAGGTCGATGCCCATCGGCAAGAACGGGTTGATGTCCAGGCAACGTACTTCGACGTACTGGATGCCACGGGCCATCAGCGCCTGGATCGGTCGCTCCCCGGTGTAGGTCACGCGCTTGGGGCGGATGTTGGAGTAGTACTCGTTTTCGATCTGCAGGATGTTGGTGTTGAGCTGCACCCATTCGCCGTTCTGGTGAGTGCCGATCTCGACATACGGCGCATACGGCGTTGCCACAGCCTTGCGCAGGCTATCGGTGTAGCTTGCCAGGTCGTTGTAGCAAGGCGTCAGGCCGGCCTGGGCGTTGCTCTGGTAACCCAGGTCGCTCATGCGCAGGCTGGTGGCATAGGGCAGGTACAAGGTGTCCGGGTCCAATTGTTCCAGCTGATGCGGTCGGCCACGCAGGAAACCGGCGTCGAGGGCCGGCGAGGCGCCGAACAGGTACATCAATAGCCAGCTGTAGCGCCGGAAATTGCGGATCAGGGCGATATAGGCCGACGACTGGAAATCCCGGTCGCTCAGATCGCTGGCTTCGTCCTGGCGCAGCAGGGGCCAGAGCTTTTCCGGCAGGGAAAAGTTGTAGTGGATCCCGGCGATGCATTGCATGGTCTTGCCGTAACGCAAGGCCAGACCCTTGCGATAGACATACTTGAGCCGACCGATGTTCGAGGTGCCGTAATAGGCGATCGGAATCTCCTCCTCAGCCGGCAGCGGACACGGCATCGAAGGGCTCCACAGGTATTCGTCGCCGAGCTTGCTGTAGACAAACCGGTGGATCCTGTCGAGGCTGCGCAGGGTATCAGCCGGGTTGGCCAGGGCCGGGGTGATGAATTCCAGCAGCGACTCGGAATAGTCGGTGGTGATCTGTTCGTTGGTCAGCGCCGAGCCCAGGGCTTGCGGGTGCGGCGTCTGCGCCAGGCGCCCGTTGTCGGTGACACGCAGGCATTCACGTTCGATACCGTGCAGGCACTGCTCGAGCAGGGAGAGGTTGGCGCGCTCGCCGAGCAGGGCCAGGCGGCGGTTTAAAAGGTCGCTCAAGTTGAATTCCTTCACGCGTCAGTCGCCCCAATATGGGGGTGGGCAAGACGGTCTACAAGGGTGAAGTTAAAACTGGCGTTTTCGCCTGGTTTACATACGGTCAAAGAAGATCGCCGCCGTCCCTCGTGGGAGCGAGCTTGCTCGCGATAGCGGTATATCAGTCAACTAAATGTGACAGGTCCATCGCCATCGCGAGCAAGCTCGCTCCCACAGGAAAGCCCGACACCGCATTCGTGGTGTCGAAATTAACTCAAATCGATGACCAGGAGCTATAGGACAGCGAACGTGCCTTGCGCTTTTGCGACCAGCTTGTCGCCTTGCATCACATCGGCCTCGACCACCAATGTGCGCCGGCCCGGGTGGATGACCCGGGCGGTGCACAACACCTCGCCGTCGGACACGGCGCGGATGTAGTTGATCTTGCACTCGATGGTCGCAGACTGCTGGTCGAAGCCATGGACACTGGAGCAGGCCAGGCCCATGGCGATGTCCACCAGGCTGAACAGCGCACCGCCGTGCAGCTTGCCGCCGCGATTACGCAACTCGGGGGCCAGGTCCAGGGTGACCTGCGCCACCCCGTCCCCAAGGCTGTGCAAGCGGCAGCCGAGCAGCTTGAAAAACGCGCTCTCCACCAACCCGGCTGGCGCGTCCATCAGCGTTTTTTCAATTGCTTGGCGTTGGCGAACAGCGAGGCCATGGCGTTGTTCGCCGGGGCCGCCGTGGCGGTCTCCTTGCGGGGCGCGGTGTTCTGCGACTGGCGTGGGGCGGCGCCTGGGCGAGCACCGCGGGCACCGTCGACCTTCTCACCCGGCGTGTCACTCATGCGCATCGACAGGCCAACGCGTTTGCGCGGGATATCGACTTCCATGACCTTCACTTTCACCACGTCGCCGGCCTTCACGGCTTCGCGCGGGTCCTTGATGAATTTTTCCGACAGTGCCGAGATGTGTACCAGGCCGTCCTGGTGCACGCCGATATCAACGAACGCGCCGAAGTTGGTCACGTTGGTGACCACGCCTTCGAGGATCATGCCCGGTTGCAAGTCCTTGAGGTCTTCGACGCCTTCCTGGAATTCGGCGGTCTTGAATTCCGGACGCGGGTCGCGGCCCGGCTTCTCCAGCTCTTGCAGAATGTCGGTCACGGTGGGCAGGCCGAAGGTTTCGTCGGTGAATTTCTTCGGGTCCAGGCGCTTGAGGAACGCCGCGTCGCCGATCAGCGAGCGGATGTCGCGGTCGGTCTGGGCGGCGATGCGTTGGACCAGCGGATAGGCTTCCGGGTGGACCGCCGAGGAGTCGAGCGGGTTGTCGCCGTTCATGACGCGCAGGAAGCCGGCGGCTTGTTCGAAGGTTTTTTCACCCAGGCGCGGGACTTTCTTCAACGCGGCGCGGGTCTTGAACGCGCCATGTTCATCACGGTGGGTGACAATGTTCTGCGCGAGTGTCGCGTTCAGGCCGGAAATCCGCGCCAGCAGTGCCACCGAAGCGGTGTTCACGTCCACACCCACGGCGTTCACGCAATCCTCCACCACGGCGTCCAGGCCACGGGCCAGTTTCAGTTGGGACACGTCGTGCTGGTATTGACCGACACCGATGGATTTCGGATCGATCTTCACCAGTTCCGCCAGTGGATCCTGCAGGCGACGGGCGATCGACACCGCGCCACGGATCGACACGTCCAGGTCCGGGAATTCCTTCGAAGCCAGTTCCGACGCCGAATAAACAGAAGCACCGGCTTCGGAGACCATGACCTTGGTCATTTTCATGGCCGGGTATTTCTTGATCAGTTCCGCTGCCAGCTTGTCGGTCTCGCGGCTGGCGGTGCCGTTGCCGATAGCGATCAGGTCCACCGAATGCTTGGTGCACAGGGCGGCGAGCACCGCGAGGGTCTGGTCCCATTTGTTGTGCGGCACGTGCGGGTAGACCGTGGCGTGGTCCAGCAACTTACCGGTGGAATCGACGACCGCTACCTTGCAACCGGTGCGCAGGCCCGGGTCCAGGCCCAGCGTGGCGCGGGGGCCGGCCGGCGCGGCCAACAGCAGGTCGTGCAGGTTGTGGGCGAATACGTTGATCGCCTCGGTCTCGGCGTTATCGCGCAACTCACCGAGCAAGTCGGTTTCCAGGTGGGTATAGAGCTTGACCTTCCAGGTCCAGCGCACCACCTCGGCCAGCCATTTGTCGGCGGCGCGGTTCTGGTTCTGGATGCCGAATTGCTGGGCGATCATGCCTTCGCACGGGTGCATGGTGCCGGGCAGTTCTTCGCCGACCTTCAGCGCGGAGCTGAGAATGCCTTCGTTGCGGCCACGGAAAATCGCCAGGGCACGGTGGGACGGCATGCTCTTGAGCGGTTCGTCGTGCTCGAAGTAGTCGCGGAACTTGGCGCCTTCCTCCTCTTTGCCGGCGATCACGCGGGCACTGAGGGTCGCCTCCTGCTTGAGGAAGTTACGCAGCTTTTCCAGCAGGTTGGCGTCTTCGGCGAAACGCTCCATGAGGATGTACTTGGCGCCTTCCAGCGCGGCCTTTACGTCCGCCACGCCTTTTTCCGCATCGATAAAACGCGCGGCTTCGGTTTCCGGGGCGAGGGTCGGGTCGTTGAACAGGCCGTCGGCCAGCTCGCCGAGGCCGGCTTCCAGGGCGATCTGGCCCTTGGTGCGGCGCTTTTGCTTGTAGGGCAGGTACAAGTCTTCGAGGCGGGTCTTGGTGTCGGCCAGCTTGATGTCGCGTTCGAGTTGCGGGGTCAGCTTGCCCTGCTCCTGGATGCTCGCCAGGATGCTGATGCGCCGTTCGTCGAGTTCGCGCAGGTAGCGCAGGCGCTCTTCCAGATGACGCAATTGAGTGTCATCGAGGCTGCCTGTCACTTCTTTCCGGTAACGGGCGATGAAAGGGACCGTGGAGCCTTCATCGAGTAGCGCGACGGCCGCTTCGACCTGTTGTGGGCGGACGCCGAGTTCCTCGGCGATGCGGCTGTTGATGCTGTCCATAAAACCACCTGACAAATTGTGAAATCAGGCTCGCCACCGCAGAAGCCGGGCTCGGCGAGACTGGTTGAGCGGCCTGGCGTGCGCCGCTGCCTGGGTCAAAAGGCTGCCTGTTGACCCGTGAAATCAAAAAAATGCTGCCTGGCCAGGGGGAAAAAGTGTTTCGCCGGTGTAACGATCCGGCCCTGTCCTGGCACAAAGGCCGCGCATTATAACCAGCGTTCCACCGTTAGGGTGCGTCGCGCCCGTGGGCTTGATCAGCGGATTGCTGGAGATAGGCGAAAAATCTGCTAACAATGCACACGGTACGCACAACGGCAGCTAGGCCATAATGCGCGCCGAGATCAAAGGAGCTTCCTATGAGCAGCACCGCACAAACTGCTGAAGGCGAAAAAATTCTGATTGTTGACGACGATCCAGGGCTGAGCAGCCTGCTGGAGCGCTTTTTCGTCAGCAAGGGTTACCGAGCCCGCACTGTACCGAACACGGAGCAAATGGACCGTCTGTTGGCCCGTGAGGTTTTCAACCTCGTCGTCCTCGACCTGATGCTGCCCGGTGAAGACGGCTTGACCGCCTGTCGCCGCCTGCGCGGCGCGAACAACCAGATCCCGATCATCATGCTGACCGCCAAGGGCGACGAGCTGAGCCGTATCAAGGGCCTTGAACTGGGCGCCGACGATTACCTGGCCAAGCCGTTCAATCCGGACGAGCTGATGGCGCGGGTCAAGGCGGTCTTGCGTCGCCAGTCGGCGCCGGTGCCGGGCGCGCCGGGCAGCGAAGACGAAAGCGTCACCTTCGGCGACTATGAACTGTCGCTGGCCACCCGCGAGCTCAAGCGCGGCGACGAGGTACACATGCTCACCACCGGTGAGTTCGCGGTCCTCAAGGCCCTGGTGATGAACGCTCGCCAGCCGCTGACCCGAGACAAGCTGATGAATTTGGCCCGTGGCCGGGAATGGGATGCGCTGGAGCGTTCCATCGACGTGCAGATTTCCCGCTTGCGCCGGATGATCGAGCCCGATCCATCCAAGCCGCGTTATATCCAGACCGTCTGGGGCGTAGGCTACGTATTCGTGCCGGATGGCGCCGCCAGCAAGTGATCGGCGATTTGTAGGAGCGGGAAGCCTGGTTGATTGAAGTCTTTTCCAGGCGACTCGCGGTCCGTCATTGTGCGAGCATCGCTCGCTCCTGCAAGTGTGTAGCGGCTATTCATGAAAACCCCCGTTTGGTTCCCCCAGAGTTTCTTTTCCCGCACCCTCTGGCTGGTGCTCATCGTCGTGCTTTTTTCCAAGGCGCTGACGTTGGTCTACCTGCTGATGAACGAAGACGTGCTGGTGGACCGCCAATACAGTCACGGCGTTGCCTTGACATTGCGGGCCTACTGGGCGGCCGACGAAACCAATCGAGCAAAGATTGCCGAGGCGGCAACATTGATTCGGGTGGTCGGAGCCGGCGTGCCGGAAGGCGAGCAGCACTGGCCATACAGCGAGATCTATCAGCGGCAGATGCAGGCCGAGTTGGGCGCCGACACCGAGGTGCGATTGCGCATGCACTCGCCGCCGGCATTGTGGGTGCGCGCTCCAAGCCTTGGGGATGGTTGGCTGAAGGTTCCGCTGTACCCCCATCCATTGCGGGGCCAGAAGATCTGGAACGTGCTGGGCTGGTTCCTGGCGATCGGCCTGCTTTCGACGGCTTCGGCGTGGATCTTCGTCAGCCAGCTCAACCAACCGCTCAAACGCCTCGTGTACGCCGCCCGGCAATTGGGCCAGGGGCGTAGTGTACGGTTGCCGATCAGCGATACGCCCAGCGAGATGACCGAGGTGTACCGAGCGTTCAACCAGATGGCCGAGGATGTCGAGCAGGCCGGACGCGAGCGTGAGCTGATGCTTGCAGGGGTCTCCCATGACTTGCGCACGCCCCTGACCCGGTTGCGGTTATCGCTGGAGTTGATGGGCGAGCACACCGACCTGACTGATGAAATGGTCCGCGATATCGAAGACATGGACGCGATTCTTGACCAGTTCCTGGCATTCATTCGCGACGGTCGTGATGAGTCGGTGGAAGAAGTCGATCTCAGCGACCTGGTTCGGGAGGTGGCTGCACCCTATAACCAGAACGAAGAGAAGGTCCACCTGCGCCTGGAGCCGATCCAGCCGTTCCCGCTACGTCGCGTATCGATGAAGCGCCTGCTGAACAACCTGATCGGCAACGCCCTGAACCATGCAGGCACAGGTGTGGAAGTGGCCGCCTACGTTTCGGGCGATACCAGCGCGCCCTACGTCGTGCTGAGCGTCATGGACCGAGGCGCCGGCATCGATCCGTCGGAATTGGAGGCCATTTTCAATCCGTTCACCCGAGGCGATCGCGCCCGGGGGGGAAAGGGCACGGGACTGGGCCTGGCGATCGTCAAGCGCATCGCCTCGATGCACGGCGGCAACGTCGAGCTGCGCAATCGCGTGGGCGGCGGACTGGAAGCGCGGGTGCGGCTGCCGTTGGGCTTGATGTTGCCTCGGGATGCGGTGTAGCGGAATCGCTCGGAAGGCGCAAAACCTGTGGGAGCGAGCTTGCTCGCGATGCGGTGGCTCAGCCAAATTTATGTTGGCTGACACACCGTCATCGCGAGCAAGCTCGCTCCCACAGTAATTTATAAATGGATTACCCCTTGCCCTTGGTCCGGGTCATGTTCGGCCCGCCGTTTTTCTCCAAGTGCTCGATGATGATCCCTGCCACGTTCTTGCTGGTGGTGGTCTCGATGCCTTCCAGGCCTGGCGAGGAGTTGACTTCCATCACCAGCGGTCCGTGATTGGAGCGCAGGATGTCCACGCCAGCCACCGCCAGCCCCATGACCTTGGCTGCCCGCAGGGCGGTCATGCGCTCTTCCGGCGTGATCTTGATCAGGCTTGCGCTGCCGCCGCGATGCAGGTTGGAGCGAAACTCCCCTGGCTTGGCCTGGCGCTTCATCGACGCGATTACTTTGTCGCCGACCACGAAGCAACGAATGTCCGCGCCCCCGGCTTCCTTGATGTATTCCTGGACCATGATGTTCTGCTTCAGGCCCATGAATGCTTCGATCACCGACTCCGCCGCCGTTGCGGTTTCGCACAGCACCACGCCAATGCCCTGGGTGCCCTCCAATACCTTGATAACCAGAGGCGCGCCATTGACCATGGCGATCAGGTCGGGAATGTCATCTGGAGAGTGGGCGAAGCCGGTCACGGGCAAGCCGATGCCACGCCGAGACAGCAATTGCAGCGAGCGCAGCTTGTCTCGCGAGCGGGCAATCGCAACGGACTCATTGAGGGGATACACCCCCATCATTTCGAACTGGCGCAATACCGCGCAACCGTAGAAGGTCACCGACGCGCCGATACGCGGGATCACCGCATCGAAGCCTTCCAGCGGCTTGCCGCGGTAATGGATTTGCGGTTTGTGGCTGGCAATGTTCATGTAGGCGCGCAGGGTATCGATCACCACCATTTCATGGCCACGCTCGGTCCCGGCCTCGACCAGGCGGCGGGTGGAATACAGACGCGGGTTTCGCGACAGCACAGCGATCTTCATGCAACACCTGTGGCAGAGGTAGTGGATACCGGGAATGCCGGCTTGTCTTGAACGTATTTGATGCCTGGATTGACCACCAACTGGCCGTCGATCAAGGCCTTGGAACCCAGCAACAGGCGATAACGCATGGATTTGCGGCAGGCGAGGGTGAATTCGACCCGCCAGAACCGATCGCCCAACGCCAGCGTGGTGCTGATCACATAGCGGACCTGGGCGTGGCCGTTGGAGCTCTTGATGGTCTTGCGCGCCACCAAGGGTGCTTCGCAGCGGCGATGGCGCAGTTGCACGACGGTGCCGAGGTGCGCGGTGAAGCGCACCCATTTTTCGCCGTCACGCTCGAATGGCTCGATGTCGGTGGCGTGCAGGCTCGAGGTGCTGGCGCCGGTGTCGATTTTTGCCCGTAGCCCGGCGACTCCCAGATCAGGGAGCGCCACCCACTCGCGCAGACCGACAACGGTCAGATGGTCGAAAGTCTTCAATAAAAACAACCTGAAATTGGCGCATCGGATTGCGGGTCCCGCGAATCGCGGTATTCACGCAGAATAATCACAAAATGACGACAGTTATCTACGTACTTGTTTGCATGTGTAACCGATGCCGACGCATGCCATGCGGACAGGCGGTTCGGCGGGCATTCTATCCGTCGGGACGGATTCGTGCGCCCGACAAAAACGGTAGTACAGTTCCAGCCATAGGTTAGAAAGAGGAATCCAAGTGGCACAAAAAAGCGAAGAGGATGACAAGGTCCGTCTCGATAAATGGTTGTGGGCGGCACGATTCTATAAAACCCGTGCCTTGGCCAAGGCTGCCATTGAAAGCGGCAAGGTCCATCACCGGGGCGAACGATGCAAGCCTGGCAAAGAGCCACGTATCGGTGATGAATACGTCATTCGAACAGGCTTCGACGAAAAAACGGTGGTCGTCGAAGCTTTGTCCATCGTGCGTCGCGGCGCGCCGCAGGCTCAAACGCTATACCGCGAGACCGAAGCCAGCGTCGCCAAGCGCGAAGCGGCAGCCGCCCAACGCAAGGCTGGTGCCCTGGGTGTGAGCACCGATGGCAAGCCCAGCAAGAAACAACGGCGAGACCTGTTCAAGTTCCATGGTAGCAACAGCGAGTAAAGCATCGGCCACACCGGTAACCCGTGGCGAGGGAGCTTGCTCCCGCTGGGCCGGTCCGACGCCTCGGGCGTAGCGGCCCCAGAATCTTGCGGTCGCTACGCAACCGAGCGGGAGCAAGCTCCCTCGCCACAACAGCGCTGCACATGCGGATAGATGTTCAGTCTTCCCACAAAGCAAAATCATGGCTTGCTTGGAACCCATCCTGAATGCCCATAAAATGCCAGCCATCCATTGCCATCACCTCAGAACCAGACTCCTATGACTGATTTACCGGATAACGACTACACCCAACGTTTCATCTTCGATGACAGCGACGCCCGTGGCGAGCTGGTAGCGTTGGAGCGTAGCTACGCCGAAGTCCTCGCCAAGCACCCCTATCCGGAGCCGGTCGCGCAGTTGCTCGGCGAGTTGATGGCCGCCGCGGCGCTGCTGGTGGGTACCTTGAAATTCGATGGCTTGTTGATTCTCCAGGCCCGTTCCGAAGGCCCGGTGCCATTGTTGATGATCGAGTGTTCGAGCGAGCGTGAGATCCGAGGCCTGGCCCGTTATCACGCCGAGCAGATCGCCCCCGACGCGACACTCTCCGACCTGATGCCCAATGGCGTTTTGGCCCTGACGGTCGACCCGAGCCATGGCAAGCGCTACCAAGGCATTGTCGATCTCGACGGCGCAACGCTGGCCGAGTGCTTCACCAACTACTTCGTCATGTCCCAGCAGACCAACACACGCTTCTGGCTGTACGCCGACGGGCGGCGTGCCCGTGGCCTGCTGTTGCAGCAATTGCCGGCCGACCGCATTCGTGATTCGGAAGAACGTGATGCCAGCTGGCAACACGTCACCGCTCTCGCCAGCACCTTGAGCGCCGATGAGCTGCTGGGCCTGGACAACGAAACCATCCTGCATCGCCTCTACCACGAAGAACAGGTTCGCCTGTTCGAAGGCCAGCCGTTACGCTTCAAATGCAGTTGCTCCCGTGAACGTTCCGGCAATGCGTTGGTCAGTCTGGGTCTGGAAGATGCGCAGCAATTGGTGATCGAGCATGGCGGCGCCATCGAAATCGATTGCCAGTTTTGCAATGAGCGCTACCTGTTCGATGCCGCGGACATCGCCCAATTGTTCGCCGGTGCGGGTGTCGACACACCGTCAGATACTCGTCACTAAATCGGTTCAGCGCAGGTAAATCTCCTGGCAAACGCCGGATTTACGCCGTACTGACGGGAGGGCCCTACTCTTTTTGGGCTTTTCTGGCATAATCCGGCCCACTTTTTTCGGGTAGTAGTGCGCGACTTCCTACTACAAAACGTTTGGAGCACTCGGCCACGGGCCGACGGGGAATCTCATGACGCAAGCCAATAACGCCGTGTACACCGATCTGAGTGTCGATGATCTGGTTAAAGAAGCCCTGAATCGCGGTGAAGGCGAGCTTGCCGATACTGGCGCGCTGGTTGTACGTACCGGTCATCGTACCGGTCGTTCGCCAGTGGACCGTTTCATTGTGGAAGAGCCAACCACCCAGCACGCCATTGCCTGGGGCCCGATCAACCGCAAGTTCCCGGCTGACAAGTTCGATGCCTTGTGGAACCGCGTCGCAGCCTACCTGGGCGAGCGCGAGCGTTTTGTCTCCCACGTGCATGTAGGTTCCGATCCTGCGCACTACCTGCCGGTCAAGATGACCACCGAGACTGCCTGGCACAACCTGTTCGGCCGCTGCCTGTTCATCAACCCCGAGCAATACAACGCCGGCGGCAAGGACGAATGGCAGATCCTCAACGCGCCGAACTTCGTCTGCGAGCCTGAGCGCGACGGCACCAACTCCGACGGTACCGTGATCATCAACTTCGCGGCCAAGAAAGTGCTGATTGCAGGCATGCGCTATGCCGGCGAGATGAAGAAAGCCCTGTTCTCCGTGCAGAACTTCCTGCTGCCGGCCGCCGACGTGCTGCCGATGCACTGCGCCGCGAACATGGGCGAAGAAGGCGACGTGACCCTGTTCTTCGGCCTGTCGGGCACTGGCAAGACCACCCTGTCCGCCGATGAAAGCCGCTACCTGATCGGTGACGACGAGCACGGTTGGGGCGTGGGCGTGGTCTTCAACATCGAAGGCGGTTGCTATGCCAAGTGCATCGACCTGTCCGAGAAGAACGAGCCGGTCATCTGGAAAGCCATCCAGCACGGTGCCGTACTGGAAAACGTGGTCCTGGACCCGGTCACCAAGAAAGCCGACTATGCCGACGACAGCCTGACCCAGAACAGCCGCGCCGCCTACCCGCGTGAGCTGATCGAAAAACGCGCACCAAAAAACCTCGGTGGCGAGCCAAACGCCGTGATCTTCCTGACCTGCGACCTGACCGGCGTACTGCCACCTGTGTCGATCCTCAGCGAAGAACAAGCCGCCTACCACTTCCTGTCCGGCTACACCGCACTGGTGGGCTCGACCGAAATGGGTTCGGGCAGCGGCATCAAGTCGACTTTCTCCACCTGCTTCGGCGCGCCGTTCTTCCCGCGTCCAGCCGGTGAATACGCTGAGCTGCTGATCAAGCGCATCCGTGGTTTCGGCTCCAAGGTCTACCTGGTCAACACCGGCTGGACCGGCGGCGGCTACGGCGTCGGCAAGCGCTTCAACATCCCGACCACCCGTGCGGTGATCGCAGCGATCCAGAGCGGCGCGCTGATCGGTGCTGAAACCGAACACCTGGACATCATCAACCTGGACGTGCCGCTGGCCGTCCCAGGCGTCGAGACTGGCCTGTTGAACCCACGCAATACCTGGGCCGACAAGGCCGCCTACGACGAAGCGGCCAAGGCATTGGCCGGTCTGTTCATCGAAAACTTCAAGAAGTTCGAAGTGAGCGATGCGATCAAGGCGGCAGGTCCACAGCTGTAAGGCTTGCCGATACATGAGAAAGCCGCCCTTTAAGGGCGGCTTTTTTGTGGGTGACTATTTTTCTTCCCGCGCCTGTTTATCCCTGGAAAGTAGAGGGCGAAATCGTATCCCAACAAAAAGAAAAGTCTCACGTCGGTCTCGGAACCGTCTGGTGATCAATTCCTTGCTTACTCGGTAAGGTTCGCCGCGCCGCTTGTATTGAGCCGGCGCTGACCGAGCAAGGACGAAGCATGGCGAAAGGTAAAAGCGATATCCCTCAGGTCTGGGAGTACCGCGGTGGCGAAAGGCGCTACAGAGTCCTGCGGGACATGACCCCGGGCGAGCTGGCAAAAAGAGACGCCGATTTTAAAGCCCATGAGGACATGCTCGTTCGGCAAGAGGAATACATGAGCCAGCGGCTGGGCCAGACAAGCCAGAGGGATGCACCGAGCATCAAGGGCTGTGTGTTCGCCAAATCCTGCGAACTGCCCGATGCAATCATCGACTATCACAATCCAACCGGTTACATCCCGACGGAACTGCTGAGCGCCTATGGTGCGTTCAAATTGTTGGGCGGTCGGGAGGTTGACGCGTCAGGCTGCGTACCGCTGAAGACCATCAGCGGAGCGTTACCGGCGAGTTTTGGCACGCTCGCACTGGGTGGGACCGCTTTGGCCTCCCTTGGCGCTGGCGCGACGGTCACGGCACCCGTGGCGGCCGGCGCGCTGGTGGGGTTGGTGGGGCTGCTGATGCCTTCGAACCTGGGCGATGGTTCGCTGTACACCGAAGAGCAACTAAGGTCCCTTGAAAAAGCGCGCAGCCGGGTTCGCCTACATGTCGAAACCCAGGCCGACGGGCCGCTGAAAGGGTATGGCTACAACACCCAGTCAAGACGCGACTGGGAGATGATCCCGGTGGTGACATTCCAGGCGCGTGGCGAGCAGCAAGTGGCAGATTTTGGCGATGGGGTCGAGTTGATCTGGACGCCGGCGGTGGACCCTTGCGCGACGTTGGGCATCCCAGCTTTGGAGGCTGCGCCACAGGCGCCGCGTATCTGGATCTTCCCGCCGACACCCATGGCGGACAGCATTATCGTCAATCCGATTTATCCACCGGAATACAAGGATTTCATTCTTGTGTTTCCGGTGGGGTCTGGGGTTTCGCCGATCTACGTCGTACTCAGTGTTCTTGGGGACCACAAGTATCATAAAGCTCCGGAGGTGCTGATCGCTTTTCCAGACGCATTGCGCGCTGATCGTAAAACTCGGGTCAAGGGCGGGGGCGCCCTAAGGAAACGCTGGAAGACCCTAAAAGGAATTATTTTGGAATGGGACTCTCAACACGGAACAGTCGAAATGTATACCAAGCGTGGACAACATCTCGGCGAGTACAGTCCGATCACGGGAGAGCAAACTAAACCCGCAGACAAAACCAGGAGTGTCGAGCCATGATTTATATGATTGAAGCTTTCGATCGGAAAACCGGATTCCTGGATTTTGAAGAAAAAATACCTGAAGGTCAGGAAGAACGTACAAAGCAGATCATGGGATGGGCTAACGAGCAGGAAGGCTGGGAGGGCTATAATCTAACGAGAGCCCAGCTTAGTAAGTTCGAGGAGATTTTAGGTAAAGAAATCTACCGTTCTAGCTGTATTTTTCAAATCACTTGTAATGACTATTGATAGGCCGACTTATGCGAGGTGCGACACCATGAATGATTACCCCGCTCGAAGTCCTAAGAACTCAAGGTACTAGGCTTTGTTCAAGGAAAGCGAGGTTGTATAGGTGAAATAAGGTTTGGGTGGTTCGATAAATCAGCAGGTCCCAGACGCCGCGAGCGGCGTTTCGCCTCCCGCTAGCATCGGGGGCACTTCGGGTAGCCTCATGCATCCACCCAGTAAGAGAAACATGATCAGGGCGGCGGGCAATGTCAGTTTGTACGACATGACTATCTTTCCTTCTTGAATTCCAAAGTAACGGGCGTCCTGCTCGTCTGGCACGGGGAATATTTCCCAGCATGACGGCGCACCTTAACGCGGCCAGGAAGCAGAGACGAGACATCAAAGAGCCCTGATTTGTATCGCCCTGTGGCAAAAGAAGAAGGCTTCCGGGTTGTATCATCCGGTATCGTTTTTCATCCCCTACCTTTGCTCGATACAAGCATGAGTAGCACACCGCCCGGCTTCTCTGCGGCATCAGTGTGCCGCTCTTCACCAAGCTGAAGGCCCGGACGATCCGGGGATTTGCCGCGCTGGAAGAGTAACCATACGCCGAGATTCGTCGGTGGACCCTGGCGCAACTCTGAGCTCCATCCATCCGCTGAATGCCCTCCATCACACGAATAAATTTCAAAAAATGTCGATGGCTGACTAAGGTGAAGCAGTCTTTGGATCGCCAACAAGAGAGCAAACATGAGCCAGACATCCTTCGATATCCAGCGCGCCGCCGTGGTCGGCGCAGGCACCATGGGGCGGGGCATCGTGATGTGCCTGGCCAACGCTGGCGTTACGGTGCAGTGGGTCGATAACAATCCACAAATGCTGGAGCAGGCGCTGGCCACGGTGGCCGAGACCTACGCCCATAACGTACGCCAGGGCCGACTCGAACAAAGCGAAGCCGACGCCAGGATCGCCCGTATTGCGCGGGCGCAGGACTACGCGGCGATCCGCAACGTGGACCTGGTCATTGAAGCGGTCTACGAGAACCTCGAACTCAAGCAGAAGATATTTCGCGAGCTGGACGGCATGCTCAAGCCCGAGGCGATCCTGGCAAGTAACACCTCGGCGCTGGATATCGATGCCATTGCCGCCGCCACGCGTCGGCCAACGCAAGTGCTGGGCCTGCACTTCTTCAGCCCGGCGCACATCATGAAGTTGTTGGAGATCGTGCGCGGCGCACAAACGGCCAAGGCTGTGCTGGACGCTGCCCTGGCGCTGGGCAAGCGCATGGGCAAGGTGAGCGTGGTGTCGGGCAATTGTCACGGCTTCATCGGCAACCGAATGCTTCATCCCTATGTGCTGGAGGCGCGAAAGATGTTGTTGGAGGGTGCGTTCCCCCATCAGGTGGATGCGGCGCTGCAGGGCTTTGGTTTCGCCATGGGGCCGTTTCGCATGTACGACGTGGTCGGTATCGATCTGGAGTGGCGCGCGCGGGAGCTGGCGGGCCAAGGGCAGGATGCCCCCGAGGTGCAGGTGGACAACCGCTTGTGCGAGTTGGGTCGGTTCGGCCAGAAAAGTGGCAACGGTTATTACCACTATGAGCCGGGCAGCCGGCAGGCTGAACACGATGTAGAAGTCGATGCGCTGGTGCAGCGGGTCAGCGAGGACCTGGGTTTCCAGCGGCGTGACATCGACGCCGATGAGATCCTCGAACGCTGCTTGCTGGCGCTGGTCAACGAAGGTGCGAAGATTCTCCAGGAAGGCATTGCCGAGTCGTCCCACGATATCGACCTGGTGTATCTCAACGGCTATGGCTTCCCGGCTGACAAGGGCGGCCCGATGGCCTGGGCTGATCAGCAAGGCCTTGCGGACATCCATGCACGCTTGGTGGACCTTGAGACGAAGCAGGGGGATCAATGGAAGCCTGCTCGCCTGATCGGAGAGTTGGCGGCGCAAGGCAAGGGTTTCTCGCAGCGATAACCGACAGCCTGTCTTCCCCACAACACTGCACAACCAAGGACAAGAGATGCCCCAGCGCACCGAGTACTTTCATTTCCAGCCGGTGACCACGCGCTGGCACGACAACGATGTGTACGGTCACGTCAATAACGTCACCTACTACAGCTTTTTCGATACGGCGGTGAATACCTACCTGATCGAGGCCGGTGGACTGGATATCCATGACGGCGAAGTAGTGGGTTTCGTGGTGAGTTCAGCCTGCGACTATTTTGCATCGGTCGCATTTCCGGACCGGATCGAGATCGGCCTGCGGGTCGCCAAGCTGGGCAACAGTTCGGTGCAATACGAGCTGGCGGTGTTCAAGGAGAACGAGCAGGAGGCCTGCGCGGCGGGGCGCTTCGTGCATGTGTTCGTGGACCGGATGTCGAATCAGCCAGTGCCGATCCCGGGTCGGCTACGCGAGGCATTGGAACGATTGGTACCCTGAAACGAAAAATCGCAGCCTCCGGTCAGTCTCCCGAAGGCTGCGATCATCTAACGGTACGGGTCAAACCGGCCGTCAATCGTCGTGATAGCGATGCTTGTGCTTGTGCTTGCGATGTCCGTAGGCATGACCGCGGCCCCGGTGGCCATCGCGGTAGTAGCGGCGATCGCTACGGCGACCTTCGTAACGGTCGTCATCGTCGTCCTTGCCCATGTAGTTACCCAGTGCGCCACCGGCGCCACCGCCCGCTGCGGCACCGATCAGGCTGCCCGTGGAGCCGCCCACGCTGCGGCCGACCACGTTACCGCCGGCTGCACCCAGTGCGCCGCCGATTGCCGCTTCGCCGCGGCTATGTTTGTCTGCGCCGACTGCGCTACCGCCCGCGCCGCCCAGGGCCGCGCCGATAGTGGAGCCGGTGTTGCCGCCCAGGGACTGGCCGACGACCGAACCCAAAACCCCGCCCAATGCGCCGCCTACACCTGCTTCGGCGGTACCGCCGGCAGACGCGACGCCACTGACCAGGCCAAGGGACAACAAGAGAATGGAGGAGAACTTCATAGAGGAGCCTCAAAGGGATGACGGCGCGATCCTGAGGCTGGCTTCGCTTGGTTACAATCGAAATCCGACGAGTAACACGACTTGTGCACAATTCGCTAAGTTACTGTTTTCATAGCGGAACTTAAGTAGATTTTGCCGGTCTTTAGCTACTTCAGACAGGCCGTTTTCACTGGAAAACGGCCTTTTTCATGGGCGTCTGAAAGTGCCCGGCAAGGCCAGTACAACGCCAGGATTGACTCAGGCCGATTTGGCCATGATCAGCCCGTTCTCGCTCGCCGCTTCCAGACGGATCGCCACGAACTTCGAGGTCGGGGTGTGGCTGCCGTCACCGGTACTTTCCAAGGGTACCAGCGGGTTCACTTCCGGGTAGTAGGCGGCGGCCTGTCCGGCCGGGATGTCGAAGGCCAGCAAGGTAAACCCTTTGACCCGCCGCTCGCGTCCGTCGTCCCACAGGGAAACGATGTCGGCCTTTTGCCCGTGTTTGAAGCCCAGTCGGATGATGTCCGCTTCGTTGACGAACAGTACGTCACGCTGGCCTTTCACACCGCGATAGCGATCATCGAGGCCGTAGATGGTGGTGTTGTACTGGTCGTGGGAGCGCATGGATTGCAGGATCAGGTCCGGCAATTGCCCTGTGGCTCGGGTCCGCTCGTGGAGCAGGTCGGTCGGCAACCGGTTGGGCTTGAAGTTGGCGCGGCCCGACGGTGTGTTCCAGCGACGGGCACCGGCACTGTTGCCCAGATAGAAGCCACCGGGATTCTTGAGTTTCTGGTTGAAGTCCTTGAAGCCGGGGATGGTCTCGGCGATCAGGTCGCGGATGCGGCTGTAATCGGCCACGAGCCAGTTCCAATCCACCGGACGGCTGCCCAGCGTGGCGGCAGCGATGCCGGCGATGATCCACGGCTCCGAACGCATCTGGTTCGACAACGGCTGCAATTGGCCATTGGAGGCGTGGACCATGCTGAACGAGTCTTCCACGGTCACGGCCTGGGAGCCTTCGGCTTGCAGGTCGATGTCGGTGCGACCGAGGCACGGCAGGATCAACGCATCTTTCCCGTGGGCCAGATGACTGCGGTTGAGCTTGGTGCTGATCTGTACGGTCAGGTCACAATTGCGCAGGGCCTGGAAGGTGCGGTGGCTATCGGGAGTAGCCTGGGCGAAATTGCCGCCCAAGGCGATAAATACCTTGGCCCGGCCCTCGGCCATGGCGTGGATCGCCTCGACTACGTTATGGCCGTTTTCACGCGGCACCTTGAACTGGAAACGCCGCTCCAGCGCGTCGAGGAACGCAACGGGCGGACGCTCGTTGATGCCCATGGTCCGGTCGCCCTGCACATTACTGTGCCCTCGCACCGGGCAAAGCCCCGCGCCTGGCTTGCCGATGTTGCCACGCAGCATCATCAGGTTGGCGATTTCCTGGATGGTCGCGACGGAATGGCGGTGCTGGGTAATGCCCATCGCCCAGCACATGATCACGTTGCTGGCTTTGGCGTACATGCGCGCGGCCTGCTCGATCTCGGCCAGGGTCAGGCCTGATTGTTCGGCGATTTGTTCCCATGGGGTGTCATCGACGACCGCCAGGTATTCCAGGACATCGACGCTGTGTTCGTTGAGGAACCCATGGTCGAATACTGCGGGGCCGCCGCTGTTCTGTGCTTCACGCTCCCATTGCAGCAGGAACTTCGCCATGCCGCGCAGCACGGCCATGTCTCCGCCCAGGGCTGGACGGAAATACGCGGTATTGGTGGGTTTATCACCGTTGGTTAGCATTTCCAGCGGGTGTTGCGGATGCTGGAAGCGCTCCAGGCCACGCTCTTTCAGCGGGTTGATGCATACGACCTGGGCGCCGCGCTTCACGGCTTCGCGCAGCGGTTCGAGCATCCGTGGGTGGTTGGTGCCGGGGTTCTGGCCCCAGACGAAGATCGCGTCGGCATGCTCGAAGTCGTCAAATGTCACCGTGCCTTTGCCAACACCCACACTCTGGGACAGGGCTACACCGCTGGCCTCATGGCACATGTTCGAACAATCGGGGAAATTGTTGGTGCCGTACGCGCGCACAAACAATTGATACAGATAGGCTGCCTCGTTGCTGGCCCGGCCCGAGGTGTAGAACTCGGCCTCGTTCGGGTTGGACAGTCCCTGCAGATGCTTGCCGATCAACGCAAATGCCGCATCCCAGCTGATGGGCTTGTAGCGGTCGGTTTGCGCGTCGTATTGCATCGGCTCCGTCAGGCGCCCCTGGTATTCAAGCCAGTAGTCACTCTGCTCGAGCAATGACGTGACGCTGTGCTTGGCAAAAAAAGCGGCGTCGACACGACGTTTGGTCGCTTCCCAGTTCACCGCCTTGGCGCCGTTCTCACAGAACTTCACCATGCCGCTTTCTGGCGAATCACCCCAGGCGCAGCCAGGGCAATCGAAGCCGCCGTTCTGGTTGGTCTTGAGCATCATGCGGATGTTTTTCAGCGCGTTATCGCTGGTCAGCCAGGCCTGGGCAACGCTGATCAGCGCGCCCCAACCACCGGCTGGGCCCTTGTAGGGTTTGTAGCGCGGTGCGGGTTTCTGGTTGGCTTGTTGATAATTGCTCACGCTTGTTTCTCCATCGCAGGGCTATAGACCCGCGGCGCACTTTTTTGCGGCAGGTGGATGAGGTTGAGGTTGTGTTGGCGGGCCCATTGCACGGCAAGGCCCGTGGGCGACGACAGGCTGACCAACGTCTGGATGCCGGCGCGCAGTACTTTCTGGATCAATTCGAGACTGCAACGGCTGGTGACGATTGCCACGCCACCAGCCACCGGGATTTGCTGACGGATCAACGCGCCGATCAATTTATCGAGAGCGTTGTGCCGGCCAATGTCTTCGCGGCCCATCAGCAACTCGCCGTTGGCGTTCATGAACAATGCCGCATGGACGGCGCCACAGTGTTGGCCCAGGGGCTGGAACTGGCTGATGCGTTGACGCAGGCCATCGAGCCATTGCGCTGGTGGCAAGGGTGCCCCGGGCAGCGACTTGAGGTCGGGCAGCGCCTGTTCCACGGCTTCCACGCCACAGAGTCCGCAGCCACTGGTGCCGGCCATTTGGCGACGTTGCTCCTTGAGATTCCAGAAGGCGCGATTGGCGATGGTGACCTGGGCATATTGGGCCGAACCGGCGCCGCTCAGTTGCAAGTCGTAAATGTCCGCTGGATCCTCGATGATGCCGCTGCCCAGGCTGAACCCGACGATAAAATCCTCGAGATCGATTGGCGTGACCAGCATCACCGCTTGGCTGATGCCGTTATAGGCAATGGCCAACGCCACTTCCTCGGCCAGCGCGGCGCTGGCCGATTCGAAGTGCTCCAGGTTGCAGTAGCGATAGCTCTGGCTGGCGGCTGGCGTGGAAGGTTCCACGTCAGGCACTGGACAGGCCTGAGGCTTGTCGTTCATGGGCATCACTGAAAGTAGGAATAGTGCTAAGACTAAATGCGGCAATCTGCCACGTCTAATCGCTATTACTGATCTTTCAATAGATGACGTCGATCAAGAAAAGGTTATTGATTTCTGGTAAAGGGCGAAACAAGCCTCCGCCAACGCCGAGCGCGGAGCCCCGCGCCGCATGATCAGCCCAAGCGGAACAAGGGTTTGGGCGTTTTCGATGGGCTGGATGCGCAAGTCCTCGGTCATGACGTTCAGTCCGCTGTCCAATGGCACCACCGCGCAGCACAATCCGCCATGCACCGCTTGCAGCAATTGATGCACGGCGTCGGTTTGCAGCAACGGTTGAGGTGCAAGGCCTCGGCTATGAAACGCGTGATCGATGGATTGGCGAAAATGCATGCCGCTGGTGAGCATGCCCAGGGGCAGTTCAACCAGTGATTCCCATCTCAGCGGTTCTTCGCCAAAAAAGAAAAACCGCTGGTCGTACAGCAGGCCCATGCGGGTGTGGCTGAAGGGCAAGGATTCGAAGCGCTCGTTATCCAGGCGTTCCATGTAGGAAATGCCCAGGTCGATGCGGTTGTTCGCCAATTGTTCGAGGATGCGCTCCGAACTCAAAGACGATAATTCGAAGCGCAGGCTCGGGTGCTCGGTGTGCAGGCGTTGCATCATCGACAGCGGGTCGAAATCCGACAGCGGCACCACGCCCAGGCGCAGCGTACCCACCAGGTTGCCACGGCAGGCCGCCGCTTCGGCCTGAAGCCCGTCATAGGCCGCCAGCACTGTGCGTGCCCAAGCCAGCACCCGTTCGCCTGGCGCGGTAAAACCCTCGAAACGCTGGCCGCGGTTGACCAACGGAAGGCCCAGCTCTTCTTCCAGGCTGCGCAAACGCATCGACAGGGTGGGTTGGGTGATGTGACAACGGGCGGCGGCCTGGCCGAAGTGGCGGGTTTCGTCGAGCGCGATGAGAAATTTCAGCTGCTTGATGTCCATCTTCACTCCTTGGCGCGGGAAGATTGGGATTCTAGCGCTTTGGGCGTGTTGGGGTCATTGGTCGGTTGGAAGGCGGGCTCGGTGGGCTTGGTCTAGGCTTTGTGTCTGGACATTCAATTCCAAGGAGCAAGCGCCATGAGTCTTTTTAGTTTTGTGAAGGAGGCGGGTGAGAAACTTATCGATCTCCTGACCCCCGGTAATGCCAATGCCGGTGAGCAATTGAAGGAGCACATCAGTAAAGTCGGGCTGGGCAACCCCAATATCCAAGCGACCGTTGAAGGTGACAAAGTCATCGTGACCGGTGAAGTCTCGAGCCAGGAGGAAAAAGAAAAGGTCCTGCTGGCTGTGGGCAATATCCAAGGTGTCGGCAGTGTTGACGATCAGATCACCGTGACTGGGCCGGTAGCGCAGGCCGCACGTTTCGTAACCGTGAAGAAGGGTGACACGCTCAGCGCCATATCCAAGGCCGAGTACGGTGACGCCAACAAGTACAACAAGATCTTTGAAGCCAACAAGCCGATGCTTTCGCACCCAGACAAAATCTATCCGGGGCAGGTGCTGCGTATTCCGGAATAGACTGCCGCATTTGCGGCGCCTTCATCGCGAGCAGGCTCGCTCCCACAGAGGCTTTGGTTCGCGGCGAAACCATTGTGGGAGCGAGCTTGCTCGCGATGAAGGCAGCGCGGTTCAAAGCCCGGCAATCAAATCCCGATAATCCCCGACCGCTTCGAATTCCCCGGTATCCTTCGGCCCCTTGCGGCTGTCCGGTTCGCTGACCGCCAGCAGATGCGCGATGCCAAAATCACGGGCGCTGCGCAAGACTGGCAAGGTATCGTCAATGAACAGGCTGCGAGCGGGGTCGAAGTCCAGGTCGGCTTGCAAGGCATCCCAGAACTGCGGGTTCTCCTTGGGGAAACCGTAATCGTGAGAGCTGATCAAACGCTCGAAATACGGGGCGAGCTCGATACGCTCCAGCTTCAGCGACAGCGAGTCTCGATGGGCGTTAGTGATCATCACGACGCGTTTGCCGGCCCTTTGGATCGCTGCCAGGAACGTATCGGCATCGGGGCGCAGGGCGATCAGGTGGGCGGTTTCCAGTTTCAATTCGCGCACCGGCAACTTCAACTCCGCGGTCCAGAAGTCCAGGCAGTACCATTGCAACTGGCCGGCGTTGCGCTCGAACAGCGGTTGCAGCTCCATCTCGGCCATCGCGCGGCTGACGCCATGCAGTTCGGCGTAGCGCTGAGGCAGGTGTTCCAGCCAGAAATGGTTGTCGTAATGCAGGTCCAGCAGGGTGCCGTCCATGTCCAGCAGGACCGTGTCGATCGCGTGCCAAGGCAACGAGGCCATAAAAACTTCTCCAGCGGTAATCGGATATCCGACACAAACAATCAGAATAGGCCGGGTATAGTAGCCCGCTATCGCCCAGGGAGCCGTTTATGCGCCAGAAACCCACCATACTCGACCGACGGATCGTCGCCACCAGCCGCCTGTTTTGCGTGGAAGAAATGAAGCTGCGTTTTTCCAATGGTGTGGAGCGCACTTACGAGCGTTTGGCGGCCAAGAGCCCTGGCTACGGCGCGGTGATGATTGTTGCGATGCTCGACGCCGACCATGCCGTGCTGGTGGAAGAGTATTGTGGCGGTACCGACGCTTATGAGTGGTCATTGCCCAAGGGTTTGGTCGAGCCGGGCGAAGACGTGCTGGCGGCGGCCGAGCGCGAGCTCAAGGAAGAGGCCGGTTTTGGCGCGCGTCAGCTGGAACACCTGACGGAGCTGTCGTTGTCGCCTGGCTACATGAGCCAGAAGATCCAAGTGGTGCTGGCGACCGACCTGTATGAAGAGCGGCTGGAGGGCGACGAACCCGAGCCGATGCGAGTGGACAAGATCAACCTGGGCGAGCTCTCGGCCCTTGCACAGAATCCCCAATTCACCGAGGGACGGGCGCTGGCGGCGTTGTATCTGGCCCGCGACCTGCTGACCCAGCGTGGAGCCTACCTGCCATGAATTTTCCTCACCCGCTGATGGTCCCGGTGATCGAACTGGCGCTTCGGGCCGGCGCGGCAATCCTGCCGTTCTGGCGCGCCGATGTAGAAGTTGCGCACAAGGCGGATGAATCGCCTGTAACCGCCGCGGACATGGCCGCCCACGATGTCATCGTCGCTGGATTGACCGCGCTGGCGCCGGATATTCCGATCCTCTCCGAGGAGGACGCCGATATCGCGCAAAGCGTCCGCGCTACCTGGAAACGCTGGTGGCTGGTGGACCCGCTGGATGGCACCAAGGAATTCATCTCGGGCAGTGAAGAGTTCACCGTCAACATCGCCTTGGTCGAAGAGGGGCGGGTGGTGTTCGGCGTGGTCTCGATGCCCACCAATGGCCGTTTCTACGTCGGTGGCGTGGGGCTGGGGGCCTGGCGTGGCGAGAAAGGCGTCGAGCCTTCGCCGATCACGGTGCGTAACGCGCTGGCGCCTGGAGACGCTTTTACCGTGGTCGCCAGCCGGCGCCACACCAGTGCGGAGCAGGAGCGCCTATTGGCCGGCTTGAGTGAGAGCCTCGGCGCCTTGCAACTGACCAACATCGGCAGTTCGCTGAAATTCTGCCTGTTGGCTGAAGGCGCCGCCGATTGTTACCCCCGTTTGGCGCCAACGTCTCAGTGGGACACCGCCGCCGCCCAGGGCGTACTCGAAGGAGCGGGCGGCGAGGTGCTGGACCTGAGCGGCGAACCGTTCCGCTATCCACCGCGCGAGTCGCTGTTGAATGCTTCGTTCCTGGCGCTGCCGGCGAAAGCGGCGTGGCGTGGGAAGCTGTTGGAGCTTGCCCGCTCTTGAACCAAGGCTGATTTCTGGCCGAATGCTTTTGTGAGAGCAAGCTCCCTCGCCACGTGAATTAACGATGATCAGCGGTGCAAAACGTATTGCCCTTCGAATTGCACCGCCACATTCTCGCTGTCGACGTTCAACACCCGCGTTTGTAATGCCAGCCGCGCCCGCCCGTAGCGCTTATAAGTCGCCACGAAACGTTTCCAGGTCTTTTCATCGGGCGCGTCGCAAATGACGGTTGCGTCTCGGGTCACGGGCAGCGGATAGCTGATCTGCCCTTCCTGGATCACGATGTGTCCGTCTTCGACTCCCTCCTCGCGCAAGGCCAGGTGCAACCAGCCCCAGCCACCCAGCACCGCGCCGCAATACAGGCTCCCCCCGAACATGGTGCTCTTGTGGTTGACGTTGGCCTCGAGCGGCAGGAACAGACGCAGCTGGCGGGCCTGCCATTGGAGCACCTTCAGGCCCATGTCCCGGGTCAATGGGATGTCCCGGTGCAGGATCGTTTCCAGATAATGGCTGTCGCGGTTCATGCGGGCCCTCTTCTAACGGTGGGTGGCAGGACTCAATCGGAATCGTCGGCCTGGCCTGGGCTATTGTCGCCGAAGGCCAGTCCATGCTTGCGCAGCTTGTCGTGCAGGGTTTTGCGTGGAATGCCCAACGCTTCGGCAAGGCTGCGCACTGAACTGTGAGGCCGTGCCAGCTCGGCGGCTATGAGGGTTTTTTCGAAGTTCTCAACCTGCTCGCTCAAACCGCCGCTGACGGTTTGCACCGGGGCGCCTGGCTGGCCTTCCGGCGTGCTGCTATCCAGGGCCAGCTCCAGGCCCAGGGCGAAACGCTCGGCGGCGTTCTGCAATTCGCGTACGTTGCCCGGCCAGTCATGGCGCAACAACAGCGCCCGGTGGGCCGGTAGCAGTTCGTGGGGCGGCAGGCCATGACGGGCGCTGGCCTCATCGGCAAAATGCTGGAACAGCATCAGCACGTCCTCACCGCGCTCGCGCAACGGCGGTATGCGCAGCGGCGCGACATTCAGCCGGTAATACAAGTCGGCGCGAAAGCGGCCTTGATCGGCGGCCTGGCGCAGGTCTTCCTTGGTGGCGGCGACGATACGGATGTCCAGGGGAATCTGCTGATTGCCACCCAGTCGTTCCACCACCCGCTCTTGCAGCAGGCGAAGCAATTTGACCTGCACGTCCAGGCTCATGCTTTCGATTTCATCGAGAAACAACGTGCCGCCATTGGCGAATTCGAATTTGCCGATACGGCGCTTCTGCGCGCCAGTGAAGGCGCCGGGTTCGTGGCCGAACAGTTCGCTTTCAACCACCGACTCGGCCAAAGCGCCGGCGTTGATCGCCACGAACGGCCCGTTGCGTCGACTCGAGAGATCGTGCAGCGCGCGGGCGACCACTTCCTTGCCGGCGCCGGTTTCACCCAGGATCAACACGTCGGCGCGCGTCGCTGCCAAGGCACCGATCTGCTCGCGCAGGCGCAACATGGGCGACGATTGTCCTACCAGCCGGGCGCTGAGTTCATGGCGATCGCTGAGGGCCAGGCGCAGGCTGCGGTTATCCAGGACCAGGCGCCGCAAAGCCAGGGCCCGACGCACACTGTCGAGCAGATGATCGCTGGCAAAGGGTTTTTCGAGAAAGTCGTAGGCCCCGGCGCGCATTGCCTGCACGGCCAGCGGTACATCGCCATGGCCGGTAATCAGCAGCACTGGCAGGTCCGGGTCCTGGGCGTGCAGTTGGCCCAGCAGTTCCAGGCCGTCCATGCCGGGCATGCGGATATCGCTGACCACCACGCCTGGCCAATCCCTCGGCAGTTGCCCGGCCAGGCCGTTGGCCTCGCCCAGTGGCAGGATTTTCAGCCCAGCCAGGTCGAGGGTCTGGCTCAGGGCCTGACGCAGGTGGGGATCGTCGTCGATCAGCACCACCTCAATCTGGTTTTCGATGGTCATACACTACGGTCCTCGGACGGTTGCAGGCTCACCCCGGGCGCACCCGCCCGCAGCTTCAGGGTAATCAGGGCGCCGCCTTCCTTGTGGTTGGCGAACAACAATTCGCCGCCGAAGGCGCGCATCAGGGTGTCGCAGATTGCCAGCCCCAGGCCAAGGCCCTGGGTGCGAGTCTTGGTGGTATAGAACGGCTCGCCGGCGCGGCCGAGGGCTTCCATGCAGAAACCCGGGCCGTTATCGCGGATGTACAGGTTGACGCCGGTTTCGGTCGCCTGGGCACTGAGCCAGAGTCTACGCGGCGGACCTTTTTCAGTCAGGGCATCCAGGGCATTGGCCAGCAGGTTGCCCAGCACCTGGCGCAGGCGTGTTTCACCGGCCTCGACCCACAAGGTGGCGGCGGGCAGGTCACGGATCAACTCCACTTCCATGCTGCGCCGACGTTTGGCGAGCAAGGCAAGGGCATCGTCCAGCGCCGGTTGCAGCGCGACGCTTTCCGGGGCGTGGCGGTCGCGGCGCGCGAAGGCGCGCAGGTGAGCGATGATCGACGCCATGCGCCCGGTCAGTTCGTTGATCAGCTTTAGGTTGCCACGGGCGTCGTCGGTGCGTTGGTGATCGAGCAGTATTTCTGCGTTTTCGGCATAACTTCTGATCGCCGCCAACGGTTGGTTGAGTTCATGGCTGATGCTGGCCGACATGGTGCCGAGCGCCGACAACTTGCCGGCCTGCACCAAATCATCCTGGGCACGGACCAGTTCCTGCTGGGCGTGCTCGCGTTCCAGCACCTCTTGCTTGAGACGACGGTTGAGGCCCTCCAGGTCGCTGGTGCGTTCCGCGACGCGGCCCTCCAATTCATGACGGGCCTTGGCCTCGAAGGCGATTCTTTCCAGGTAGTGGCGCCTGCGCTGCATCATCAACCCGAGCAACAGCATCAAGACCAGCAATGCCGCGCCGCCGATGACGACCACCGTGCGCACCGGGCGGTCAATCAGGGTGCGCGGGGCCAGGATGCTCACATTCCAGCCGGTTTCTTCGATGGCCTGGGTCTGGGTCAGCCAGGCATTGGGGTCCAGGTTGAGCGGCTTGGGGTCACGGGTAGGGTAGGGTTGTATCGCGCTGATCGCCTTGCTTTCCGGATCGCTCAGGGGCCGCGTCGAGCGGAAACGCCATTCCTGGCGCGAGGTGAGAATGACCACGCCGTTGTGGTCGGTCACCAAGAGCTGTTCAGGCGTTTTGCCCCATAGGCTTTCGGTGTGGTCCAGGTCCACCTTGACCACCAATACGCCGATGACTTTTTCGCGATCATGCACGGCGGCAGCGAAGAAATAACCGCGTTTGCCCGATGTGGTGCCCAGGCCGAAGAAACGTCCCAGGCGCCCGGCCATGGCCTCGATGTAATAAGGGCGAAAGGCGAAATTGCGACCGACGAAGCTGTCGTGCTTATCCCAATTAGACGCCGCCAGGGTCTTGCCCGTGGCGTCCATCAGGTACATGACCTCGGCGCCGGTCTGGGCGCTGATGTTTTTCAATAACCGGTTGGCATTGCCCTGGGTGACGCCATCGTCCGGCGTCGACAAGGCCGCGCGCAGGGCCGGCAGCTCGCCGAGTATCTGGGGCAGTACTTCGTAGCGGTGCAACGTCCCCAGCAGGTTGGCGACGTAGAGGTCGAGTGTCTGTCTGTTCTGCCCGGCCAGTTCGCTGCGGTAGTAGCGCTCGGCCAGATGCTCAAGCGGCCACAGCAACGGTGCCAGGCACAGCGCGAGCAACGCCAGGCTGCGCCAACGAGGTCTGCGGGGGAGGGTGGAGGTCATGGAAGTCTGCGCCTGGGGTTACAGGCGCATTATGCCTAGGCTTGCCCGGCAAGGCACTGCTGTAACGCGCTTCGCCAGTCTGGTTGGCTCACGCCCCACTCCCTGGCCAGCCGGGCGCAGTCCAGGCGCGAGTTCAACGGACGCGGCGCCGGGGTCGGGTATTCGCTCGATGCGATGGCTTCAAGCACGGCGCAGGATTTGTGCTGCTCGACCAGGTGTTCACCGATGGCTTGGGCGAATCCGAACCAGGATGTCTGGCCCTGGGCTGTCAGGTGATAGGTGCCCCAGGCGCCGCGTTGCCCAGCTTGCCAGCGCTCGATCAGCTTCGCGGTGCTCTCGGCGATCGTCCCCGCCCAGGTCGGTGCGCCGATCTGGTCCGAGACGACGCGCAGATGGGGCTTTTCCTGCAGCAGGCGCTGCATGGTCAACAGGAAATTGCGTCCCGCGTTGGAATACACCCAACTGGTGCGCAGGATCAGATGCTCTCCGCCCGCCTGGCGGATGGCCTCTTCGCCCGCCAGCTTGCTGCGACCGTAGACACTCAGCGGGTTGGGCGCGTCGTCCTCGGTGTAGGGGGTGTGCTTGCGACCGTCGAAGACATAATCGGTGGAGTAGTGGATCAGCGGCACGCCCAGTTCGAGCGCCGCCTGGGCGAGCACGCCCGGTGCGATGGCATTGATGGCGAAGGCCCGCTGCGCCTCGCTCTCGGCCTGGTCGACCGCCGTATGGGCGGCGGCGTTGATGATCAGGTCGGGCCGCGCCGCCTCGATAGGCGCGCGCAGGTGATCGGGTCGGGCCATGTCGAGCTGGCTGCTGCCCAGCACCGTCAGTTCGCCGATGCCGGCCAGGCGCTTTTGAAGGGCTTGGGAGACCTGGCCGTTCCGGCCGATGATCAAGATGCGCGAGGAAGTACTCATGGGAACAGATCGGCCTCATGCAGGGCCTTGCCGGCCTGGTCCTTGGGCGACAGGATCGGTGCGCCTGGCAACTCCCAGTCAATCGCCAGGTCGGGGTCGTCCCAGCGAATGCAGCGCTCGGCTGACGGGGCGTAGTAATCGGTGGTCTTGTAGAGAAAGTCCGCCGAGTCGCTCAGTACGACAAAACCGTGGGCAAATCCAGGGGGAATCCACAGCTGCCGATGGTTCTGTCCCGACAGGCGTACGCTGGCCCACTGGCCGAATGTCGGCGAGCTGCGGCGAATGTCCACCGCAACGTCGAGTACCTCGCCGGCGGTGACGCGCACGAGTTTTCCCTGGGTTTGTTCGATCTGGTAATGCAGGCCGCGCAGCACGCCCTTGGCCGAGCGCGAATGGTTGTCCTGGACGAACTGCACCGTGCGCCCCGTGGCTTCGGCGAATGCCTGGGCATTGAAACTTTCATAGAAGAAGCCGCGATCATCGCCGAAGACCTTCGGCTCGAGGATCAAGACTTCCGGCAGTCGCGAGGCGATGACATTCAACGTGTTTCTCCGGCAATCTTGAACAGGTATTGGCCGTAGCCGGTCTTGCCGAAGTAACTGGCACGCTCCAATACGTGCTCGCGGCTGACCCAGCCCTGTTGATAGGCGATTTCTTCCAGGCATGCGACCTTCAGGCCTTGGCGATGCTCAATGGTCTGAACGTATTGCGAGGCTTCCAGCAGGCTGTCATGGGTGCCGGTGTCCAGCCAGGCAAAGCCGCGGCCAAAGCGCTCGACATGCAAGTCCCCTCGTTGCAGATAGGCATTGTTGACGTCGGTAATCTCCAGTTCGCCTCGTTTGGACGGCTTGATGGCTTTGGCGATCTGTATGACGTCGTTGTCGTAGAAATACAGGCCGGTCACCGCATAGCTGGACTTGGGGGCGGCGGGTTTTTCTTCGATGGAGACGGCGCGTCCTTCGGGTTCGAAGTCGATCACGCCGAAACGCTCGGGATCCTTGACCCAATAACCGAACACCGTCGCACCGCGTGGGCGGTTGACGGCGGTCTGCAATTGCTCGCCGAAATGTTGGCCATGAAAAATGTTGTCACCCAGGATCAGGCAGACCGGATCATTGCCAATGAACTGCTCGCCAATCAGGAAAGCCTGGGCCAGACCGTCGGGGGTCGGCTGCTCGGCGTAGCTGAAATGGACGCCGAACTGGGCGCCATCGCCCAGCAGATTTCGATATTGGGGCAGGTCCTGCGGGGTGGAGATGATCAGGATTTCCTTGATGCCAGCGAGCATCAGTACCGAGATCGGGTAATAGATCATCGGCTTGTCGTAGACCGGCAACAACTGCTTGGACACCCCGAGGGTAATCGGATGCAGCCGCGTGCCGGAACCGCCGGCCAGAACAATGCCTTTCATCATGCAATCGTATCCTTGTTGTCGAGCGAGCCAAGGCGCTCGCCTTGATAGCTGCCATCCTGCACGCGCCGGCACCACAGCAGGTTCTCCAGATACCACTGCACGGTCTTGCGCAGCCCGGTCTCGAAGGTTTCCCGAGGGGTCCAGCCCAGCTCCCGTTCGATCTTGCCGGCGTCGATAGCGTAGCGCAGGTCATGCCCGGGACGATCCTTGACGAAGGTAATCAGGTCCGCATAGCGCTCGACGCCCTCGGGTTTGTGGGGCGCGAGTTCTTCGAGCAGCGCACAGATGGTGCGCACGACATCGATGTTCTTCTGCTCATTATGGCCACCAATGTTGTAAGTCTCGCCGACTACACCTTCCGTCACGACTTTGAGCAGCGCCCGGGCGTGGTCTTCGACGTAGAGCCAGTCGCGCACTTGCTGGCCGTCGCCATAGACAGGCAACGGCTTGCCCGCCAGCGCATTGAGGATGACCAGCGGGATCAGCTTCTCGGGGAAGTGGAACGGCCCGTAGTTGTTCGAGCAGTTGGTCAGCAGCACGGGCAAGCCGTAGGTGCGCTGCCAGGCCCGGACCAGGTGGTCGGACGCTGCCTTGCTGGCTGAGTAAGGCGAGCTGGGGGCGTAGGCGGTGGTTTCGGTGAACAGGTCATCGACGCCGTGCAGGTCGCCATACACTTCGTCGGTGGAAATATGGTGGAAACGAAACGCCCGTTTCTGCGGTTCGGCCAGGGCCTGCCAATAGGCACGGGTTGCTTCGAGCAAGCTATAGGTGCCGACGATGTTGGTCTGGATGAAGTCCGCCGGACCGTCGATGGAGCGGTCCACATGGGATTCGGCGGCCAGGTGCATGATTGCGTCAGGTTTGAACCGCGCCAGCACCGCGCTGATCGTTGCTTGATCGACGATGTCCGCCTGCACGAATTCGTAGCGGCTGTCGTGATCAATGCTGCTCAGCGACTCCAGGTTGCCAGCGTAGGTCAGCTTGTCGAGGTTCAGGACCTGGTGATCGGTATCAAGAATCAAATGCCGTATGAGAGCCGAGCCGATGAAGCCGGCACCGCCGGTAATGAGAATGCGCATCCGGTTAAGCCTTTTTTCGATAAGACGATACAGCGATGGAGCATAGCTTGTCGGCATGACGAAGAGCGTGCAAGCGAATATTCCTTGGGAACGGGTCAAGGGAAGCAGGCTCACTACTTAATAAGAAGTGGGGGTTGCTAATCCTCCGACTCAATGGCGAGATAAGCATCCAAAACAAAACCACTCAGGGGTCGTTGTATGCCGCTCGCTACGTTGGTTCACCGTGCCAGTTTGCCAAGCCCACAGATCAGCGCCGAACAGGCGTTGGTGCTGCTGCGCTCGAATTACGGACTCAGCGGTGACCTGCGACCCCTCGGCAGCCATCAGGATCTCAATTACCGCGTCGACAGCGACCGCGGGCGGTTCGTATTGAAGATTTGCCACGGCAACTATGCCGTCCAGGAGCTCCAGGCCCAGCATGCCGCGCTCAAGGCGCTGGCCGGGCATGGCGCGGTAAAGGTGCCTGCGGTCATGGCGGCCAGCAATGGCGAGGACCTGTTGACGCTTGAGGTCGACGGGCAAACCGTTCACGTGCGGTTGCTGGAGTACATCGAGGGCCAGTCCCTGACCCAGCTCAAGCATCTTTCCCGCGACCTGGTGACAGGGCTGGGGCGCGTGTGTGCCGAGATGGACGTGGCCCTCGCTGCGTTCGATCATCCCGGCCTGGATCGCACATTGCAGTGGGACGCGCGTCATGCGCCGGCCTTGATCGATCATTTGCTGCCCGTCATCAAGGATGAACAACGACGCCGATTGATCGCCGAAGCGGCGCAACAGGCCGAACGGCGTTTGCAACCACTCAAGGAAAGCCTGCCGGTGCAAGCGATCCACATGGACATCACCGATGACAACGTGGTCTGGCAGCGGGACGCCCAGCGCCAATGGCAACTGCAAGGCGTCATCGATTTCGGTGACCTGATCCGCACCTGGCGTATCACCGATCTGTCGGTAACCTGCGCGGCCCTGCTGCATCACGCCGATGGGGACCCGTTTTTCATCCTGCCGGCGATCCGCGCCTACCACCGCGTCAATCCGTTGCAACGCGAAGAACTCATGGCGCTTTGGCCGTTGATTGTCGCCCGCGCCGCGGTGCTGGTGCTCAGCGGTGAGCAACAAGTGGCTATCGATCCGGGCAATGAATACTCCCGTGACAATCTTCAACATGAATGGGAGATCTTCGATGTTGCCCATTCAGTGCCGCTCGAGTTGATGGAGGCGGCGATTCTCACCGCCGCCGGCCACAGCCTGCCGCCTTTCGCCAACGAGGGTTTCGCGCCGTTGTTGCCGAGTTTGGTCGGGCGAGATTTCGCCCTGATCGACCTCGGCGTCCTGAGCCCGCATTTCGAGGCCGGCAATTGGGAGCAGGCGGGAATCGACCAGCGCCTGCTGAGCGAAGCGGCTGCGGTGCATGGATTGGCGGCCAGCCGCTACGGGCAATATCGGCTTTCACGCACCCGTCCGGACAGTGCCGTCGAGCCCGATACCTTTCCATTGCACGTGGAATTGCATGTGCCCCACGGTACGCCGTTGGCGTCGCCCTTCGCCGGGGTTGTGCACAAGGATGCCAATGGCTTGCTGCGGCTCGACGGCCCGCAACTGAGCTTGCATGTGTGGGGCGTGTCTTCGTCGCTGCGTTCCGGGGCCTCGTTGACCAAAGGCCAGGCACTTGGCGAAGTGGCTGGCCCTTTGCGGGTCCAACTGTGCCGAGGTGAACATCTGGCGCCGCCGCTGTTCTGTGCGCCGTCGAGGGCGCCGGCTTGGCAGGCGCTTTGCCCCTCGCCCGCGGCGTTGCTGGGGCTGGCTTGCGATGCTGAGCCGGAAATCGACCCCGAGGCGCTCCTGGCCCGTCGCGATGCGAGTTTCGCCCGGTCGCAAAAACACTACTACGTCGACCCGCCACGCATCGAGCGCGGCTGGCGCAATCACCTGATCGACATGCAGGGCCGCTCCTATCTGGACATGCTCAACAACGTCGCGGTGTTGGGGCACGGCCATCCGCGCATGGCGGCGGTTGCGGCCCGGCAGTGGTCGCTGCTCAATACCAACTCGCGCTTTCACTATGCGGCGATCGCCGAGTTTTCCGAGCGCCTGCTGGCGCTGGCACCGCCGAACATGGACCGGGTGTTTCTGGTCAACAGCGGCACCGAGGCCAATGACCTGGCGATCCGCCTGGCCTGGGCCTACAGCGGCGGGCGCGACATGCTCAGCGTGCTGGAGGCCTATCACGGATGGTCGGTGGCGGCGGACGCGGTCTCGACGTCCATCGCCGACAACCCCCAGGCCCTCAGCAGCCGTCCAGACTGGGTGCACCCGGTGACAGCGCCGAACACTTATCGTGGTGAATTCCGCGGGGTCGACAGTGCGCCAGACTACGTGCGCAGCGTCGAGCACAACCTGGCGAAAATCGCCGAGCAGAAACGCCAGCTCGCCGGTTTCATTTGCGAGCCTGTGTATGGAAACGCCGGCGGCATCGCATTGCCGCCAGGCTACCTGAAGCAGGTGTATGCCATGGTGCGCGAGCGTGGCGGTGTCTGCATCGCCGACGAGGTGCAGGTTGGCTACGGGCGCATGGGCGAGTTTTTCTGGGGCTTCGAAGAACAAGGCGTGGTGCCGGATATCATCACCATGGCCAAGGGCATGGGCAACGGCCAGCCACTGGGGGCAGTGATCACCCGCCGGGAGATCGCTGAGGCGCTGGAAGCCGAGGGGTATTTCTTCTCTTCCGCAGGCGGCAGTCCGGTCAGTTGCCAGATCGGCATGGCCGTGCTGGATGTCATGGAAGAAGAAAAACTGTGGGAAAACGCCAGGGTGGTCGGAGGACATTTCAAGGCCCGCCTGGAGGCGTTGATCGACCGGTATCCCCTGGTCGGAGCGGTGCATGGTTCGGGGTTTTACCTGGGAGTGGAATTGATCCGCAACCGCGACACCCTCGAACCGGCCACTGAAGAAACCACGGCACTGTGCGATCGTTTGCGCGAGCTGGGTATCTTCATGCAGCCGACCGGTGATTACCTCAACATTCTCAAGATCAAGCCGCCGATGGTCACCACGCGTCAAAGCGTGGATTTCTTCGTCGATATGCTGGCGAAGGTGTTGGAGGAGGGGTTGTAGCCAATCTGAAACGCCACGCTGCTCCCCTGTGGGAGCGAGCTTGCTCGCGATGACGGTTCCAGGCCGATAATTGTTTGACTGGTCTACCGCTATCGCGAGCAAGCTCGCTCCCACAAGTTTTTCCGACGGTTATTTATCGATTTTGTCGGCTCTAGAAGCATAGCTTCAGGGAAAATTGGCCTTATTCTATTTTAAAGTCGATTTTTATCGGCTATAAAGGCGGCTCTGTCCATCGCCCAGGAGATGATTCATGAGCCGTATCGTTACCGTAGCCGCTACTCAAATGGCCTGTTCCTGGGATCTTGAAGCCAATATCGAGACCGCCGAAAAGCTCGTTCGCCAGGCCGCTGCCCAAGGCGCGCAGGTTATCCTCCTCCAGGAACTGTTCGAGACGCCCTACTTCTGCCAGAAGCCGAACCCGGATTACCTGCAGTTGGCAACGCCGGTCGATGAGAACATCGCCATCAAGCACTTCCAGAAACTTGCCGAGGAGCTGCAGGTCGTGTTGCCTATCAGTTTTTTTGAACTGGCCGGCCGGGCGCGCTTCAACAGTATTGCCATCATTGATGCCGATGGACGGAACCTGGGCGTCTACCGCAAGAGCCATATCCCGGACGGTCCTGGCTATCATGAAAAGTATTATTTCAATCCTGGCGACACCGGTTTCAAAGTATGGGATACCCGCTACGCAAAGATTGGCGTAGGCATTTGCTGGGATCAGTGGTTCCCGGAATGCGCCCGCAGCATGGCGCTGCAAGGCGCGGAGATCCTGCTGTATCCGACCGCTATCGGCAGCGAGCCGCACGACAAGACCATCTCGTCGCGCGATCACTGGCAACGCGTGCAACAGGGTCATGCGGGCGCCAACCTGATGCCGCTGGTGGCCAGCAATCGCATCGGCAACGAAGAGCAGGATGGCTACGACATCACGTTCTACGGCTCGTCGTTCATTGCCGACCAGTTTGGCGAAAAGGTCCAGGAATTGGACGAAACCGAAGAAGGCGTGCTGGTGCATAGCTTCGACCTTGACGAGCTGGAACACATTCGCAGTGCCTGGGGCACTTTCCGTGATCGACGGCCGAACCTGTACGGCGCGATCAAAACCCTCGACGGCTCACTGGAGTCCTGATTGATGACAACTTTGCACAGCACTCCGCGCGCGGACGGTTTCCACATGCCCGCCGAATGGGCGACTCAGACTCAGGTCTGGATGATCTGGCCCGAGCGCCCGGACAACTGGCGCCTGGGCGGCAAGCCGGCGCAGGCTGCCCATGTCGCGGTCGCCAAGGCCATCGCCCGTTTCGAGCCGGTGACCGTTGCGGTGTCCGCTGCCCAGTATGAAAACGCCCGGGCGCGCCTCGATGTGCCGAATATTCGTTTGGTGGAAATGTCCAGCGATGACGCCTGGGTCCGGGATACCGGCCCGACGTTCGTCGTCAATGACAACGGCGAAGTTCGCGGCGTCGATTGGGATTTCAACGCCTGGGGCGGGTTCGACGGTGGGCTGTACTCGCCGTGGAATCGCGATTCACAAGTGGCCGGCAAGATTCTCGAAATCGAGCGCAGCCCGCGCTATCGCACCGAAGGTTTTGTACTCGAAGGCGGTTCGATCCACGTCGATGGCGAAGGCACGTTGATCACCACCGAAGAATGCCTGCTCAACCGCAATCGCAACCCGCACATGAGCCGCGAGGACATCGAGGCGGTGCTCAGCGCCCAGTTGGCGGTAGACAAGATCATCTGGCTGCCGGACGGCCTGTTCAATGATGAAACCGATGGCCACGTGGATAACTTTTGCTGCTACGTGCGCCCTGGTGAAGTGCTGCTCGCCTGGACCGACGATCCGCAGGACCCCAATCATGCCCGCTGCCATGGGGCGATGGAGGTGCTGCGAAACAGCACCGACGCCAAGGGGCGCCCGTTCACAGTGCATAAAATGCCGATCCCCGGGCCGTTGTACGCCACCGAGGAAGAATGCTCGGGCGTTGATGCGGTGGAAGGATCCCAGGAGCGCAATCCGACTGTGCGCCTGGCCGGTTCCTACGTGAACTTCCTGATCGTCAACGGCGGCATCATTGCCCCGAGTTTCGATGACCCGCTGGACGGTCCGGCCAAGGACCTGCTGCAAAGCCTGTTTCCGGAGCATGAAGTGGTCATGGTACCGGGTCGGGAACTGTTACTGGGAGGCGGAAACATCCATTGCCTTACCCAACAGCAGCCGGCGCCGCGCATAAAATGAGTGGCGATGTAACAGCCGGGTGACACTCATCGCAGCGGCTCTATGCCGGTGTTTTTGGATCCATCCCGGCAAGCCCGCGTCCTGATTGGGGCGCGGGCTTTTTTGTGTCTGGCGGGCTACCAGCGCGATGACATTGGCATAGCTCTTGTATTGTTATTTCGGCAGTTCTGGGGCAGTGGAGCTGCGTTGTTTTGTCATAAACCTCGGATAGATTGGCCGCTCATCAACCAGGAGGGCGCTGGAATGAACATGATTAGCGAGCGCACATGCCATCCTTTGGCTGTAAATGGTGAGTCGCTTCAAGCCGTGGCGCAGTGGTTGAAATCCAACGGAACGCGTCAGATCAGGGAACCTGATCCGCGCCGGATGATCATGGAACGCTACCCCGCTGGCCTGTTCAGCGAGGCGGAGCTGGAAGCGTTGTGGGATGTGATGCAAGGATAGAATTCAACGGATTGATAAAAAGCGCTGACCGCGAGGGCAGCGCTTTTTTTATGAGCGACTGTTTACCCGCTCATGTAAACGGCTTGCTCACCATGGTGGCGTCTCTACCAACCCGACATTCCCTTGGACCGCATGCTTACTTGAATCCGTTTCCGGAAATTTTTTGCCTGATTTCAGAAGATTCACGAAATTGACACAGGCTTCCGGGCGCGACTAGGATTCGCCCACGCCTGTGGCTAACAGCCATGACTCTTAAATAATAAAAAGGCCCGACACGATGATTCGTGGGCGGGCCTTTTTATTATTTCCAGGAGCAAGAGTCCGAATAAAGAGCGCTAAAGCGCCATTCCGGTTGCCGGTTGCAGTGCGAATCAACCCGTACAAGGAAAATAATCATGTTGAACAAGCGCTTTACTTTGATAGCACTGGGGATATTGAGCAGCACACAAGCCATGGCCAACGACCAGGCTGAATCCAAGGGGTTCGTTGAAGACAGCAGCCTGAAAGTGCTGTTGCGCAACGCCTACATCAGTCGCGACTACAAGGACGGCAACCGGGACAAGGCCGAATGGGGCCAAGCGGCCATCGGTACGTTCTCGTCCGGCTTCACCCAAGGCACCGTGGGCGTAGGCGTGGACGCCTTCGGCCTGTACGCACTGCGCCTGGACGGCGGCAAGGGGCGCACCGGTGCGCAAGGCATCGACTTTTTCAAGAAGGGTGACAGTGGCAACGCCGCCGACGACCTGTCCAAGTTCGGTGCCGCGGTGAAGTTCCGGGTTTCCAACACGGTGCTGGCCTACGGTGACCAGATGCCGGCCCTGCCGGTGTTGAACTATGACAACTCGCGCCTGCTGCCGGAAAGCTACACCGGCACGCTGATCACCTCCAAGGAAATCAAAGGCCTTGAACTGAACGCAGGCCGCTTCACTGCCGAGTCGCGCAAGAGCGCCGAAGGTCGTGACAGTGGTGGTCTGAAGTCGATCAACGTGATGGGCGGCAGCTATCAGTTCACCGAGCAGTTCAAGGCTTCGCTCTACGCCTCGGATGTCGAAGACGTCTTGAAGAAGCAATACGTGAATGCCAACTACGTGTTCCCATTGGCCAAGGATCAGTCCTTGACGCTGGACTTCAACGGTTATCGCACCAAGCTGGACAACAGCTACGTTCGCGAAAACAACGTCACCGGGGACGACAATAAGATCTGGAGCCTGGCGGCGACCTTCGCCACCGGCCCGCACAGCTTCACGCTCGCCCATCAGCGCAGCACCGGCGACAGCAACCTCGGCTACGCCTACGGTGGCTACCAGCGTGACCAGAACCGTGTCGGTGATGGCGGCAATACCATCTACCTGGCCAACTCGTACTGGTCGGACTTCAACGCCGAAGACGAGCGCAGCTGGCAATTGGGCTATGGCCTGGATTTCACCACCTTCGGTGTACCGGGCCTGACTTATAACGTGGCCTATGTGCGTGGCGATAACATCACCACCTCCACCAGCGAAGGCGGTACCGAGCGCGAGATCTTCAACCAGTTCAAGTACGTGGTCCAGGGCGGACCGGCCAAAGACTTGAGCGTGCGGTTGCGCAGCTCGTTCCTGCGCGTGTCGCAGAAGTCCAGTGAGTACAACGTCAGCGGTAATGAACTGCGGGTGTTCGTGGATTATCCGATCAATGTCTTTTGATCGTTGACTGCATCGCCCGCGTTTGATGAAAAACCCGATCTTTGGATCGGGTTTTTCTAAGTGCCTACCTTTATTCCAAGACCGTTTTCTGTTCAAGGCGCAGGACATCAAGCAGGGTTTGCTGTGGATTGGCTTCAGCGCCGATGAGCTTTGAAAAATAGCCCACCTTGCGCTTGAGAACACTCCTGGGCCATGCGCAATGGATATCAGGATGTTCTTCTTCGAGCCACTGCATCAGATTGTCAATCGGCGCAGACTGGTCCTGCTCGGCTAAAGCATCGAGTAACCCTTGCGGTACTTCCCACCATGGCCAATCCTGGACCATCGGCACCTTCCTCGGGCTTGCTTCCAGCGGTTTGCCATTGATCAAATACCGTTCGAACACCGGTAGCAAGGCTTGGGCGTCGTCTCCCAGGCCTTCAAGGATCGGATAGATGAAACGTCCATCCCAAAACCGGAAAAACACCTCGCGACCTTTCGGCATTTTCACTTGCGTCAGGCTGCGCAGATGCCCCAGCACCTCCTCCGGTTCACAACGGGAGACAGCAAGCCAGCCCCAATCGAGGGCGTCGGTTTCGGTAATCCATGGCAGGAACGTTGAGTCGGGGGCGAGTTTTGTGACGTAGGGCATTACCGCATGCCAGGTGGAATAGGGCGTTTCGCTCCAGATGGGCAGGAGCGGATGGCTAGGGCCGCTCAGGCGATAGGTCCCCAGGGCGTCCGTATCGCTCGCCGCGCTAATGATCAGGTAAAGGTGTTCGTTTTCCCGCAGGGGCTGTTGGGCCAGCCAGGCGATGGGGTCGAGGGTCTTGAACGCCAGGGTCGTCATCCGGCTCTCCTTGCCAAGGGTATGGGGCCGGGCTTCACCCGGGGATGAGGCGCAGCAATCAAGGATCAAGCCAGGTTCGGCGAGTGCCGCGTGGTTCGGTGTTTACGACGGATTTTCAATGGCTTGGAGGAGCGGAAGTCGAGAATGACGAGCAAAAGATGCCTAATTGATTGCGCACTGTTGTGCCATGACTTGCGCACCCTCGTGGCGTCGAAAGCTGTGGGTGGTCTTTCCCCGGAATGAGGGTTCTGCGATGCAATTTTCCCAACGTAAAGTCGTACTAATGAAACTTTTTGCACCGTTTCAAACATCGCTTGAAATGCTTCAAATACTTTTTCATGGACGCAAATCCTGCACCTAATAGATTAGTCCGCTCAATGTAGTGGAGACCTATGAAAAATGATCGTTTTGAACAGGGAAGTGGGCGAAGCGCTAAGACGTGACAAATACGTCAACGTCCGCGGTGGAGACTTCAATCTCTACGGTCATTTCGGCGATTTTGTCCGGCTGACCAAAAGCTGGGAAAATATGGAGCCCGACAGCTATTACGGCCAGGCCGAGTCAGGCATGCGTTTTCGCCGCTACAGCGATTTCGAATACAACCCCACGACTCGTGAACTCAAGCAGCTCGAACACCGAGCCTATGTCCAGTCCAAGGCCAACAACAGCTACGTGGGCGGATTGGAGCGGCACTTCCAGGATTTCTCCAATGAAGTGATCAATTCTCCGGTGATGCGCAGCCTGATCGACACAGACTTCGACGTGTACAAAAACGTCCTGCCCCAGGAACTGCATGACGAAATCTGGCAATGCCAGATCCATCAGATCCGCATCGAGATCAAGCCGGGCAAGCAATTGGAAATCACCCCGGAAGGCATCCATTGCGACGGCTATCCGTTCAGCGGCGTCCATTTCTGGGGCCGAAATAACGTGTCCGGTGCAGAAAGCCGTCTCTACAGCCCTCAGGAAGAACAACTGGCGGCAACCACTTACGAGGATATCCTCGATACGACATTCTTCCTCGATCGGGACATGCGCCATTATGTGACCCCGGCGCGCAATATCCACAGCCATGAAATGGCGTTCAGGCAGATTCTGGCGATCTCCTTCTCGCGGCCCGGGACCGCTTTTGACATTGTTCGCTGAGCAGCTCGAACCGATGGACGATTCGGTGCAGCAAGTCCTGTTGCGCCGAGCCATGGTCAGGGACGCGGAGCGACTGGAGCAGTTTTTCCGGGGTTTTGCCGAGGTGTCATTCTGCGAGTGGCAGGATGCGCGGTTCCTGCGCGGTGTGTTGTTGCAGGAAACCACCACCGCCTACATGGCGTTCGATGCGATGGGTGAAGTCGTCGGCGCGGTCATCGGCGGCATGCTGGGCACTCGAGGCACTATCAATCACCTGGCGGTCAGCCCGAGGCATCGTACCCAAGGCCTGGGCCAGCGTCTGGTGGAAGCGGCATCGGCGGATATGAAACGCGTGGGTGTACTGCGCATGTTTCTGTTCGTCGACGATGCCAACCTGGCTGGCAAGCGCTTCTGGGCCGCCCAGGGGTTCTGCGAGCCCCAGGGTGAAATCACTTTCGAGAGGGATTTATGAACAAGACTTCCAGCCAGCCGCTGGTGGTCGAACCACAAGCCTCGCGAACCTTCGCTGAAGCCAGTCCGGTAGTTGCGGGTTATTTCACGGTTTCGTTTGTGTTCGGCCTGATGGCGGTGAATGCTGGGCTGCCATTGTGGCTGCCAGTTGCGATGTGCCTGTTCGTCTACGCAGGCGCCTCGCAGTTCGCTGCGCTGGCGCTGATTTCCAGCGGTGCGTCGTTGACCACGATCGTGCTCACCACGTTCCTGATCAATGCGCGCCACATGCTCATGTCCGTCTATATGGCCAAGGCATTACGGGCGTTGGGGCTCAGTCGGTTCGAGCGCTGGTGCTACGCGGCGGGGCTTACGGACGAGTCGTTCGCCTTCCACAGCGTCAAGCTGGGTAGCGGGGCCCCGGTCAGCTTGCGCTACCTGATTGGCTTCAACCTTTTTTGCCATGCGTCCTGGGTATTGGGCGGCTTGTTGGGGGCCATCTGCGCGCAATATGCAGCGCACCTGATCAAATATCAGCTCGATTACGCCCTGACAGCCATGATGCTCTACGTCCTGGTTTCGCTGTGCAATACGCGCAACAAACTGATTGCGGCTCTGGCGGCGGTCGTCTGCATGGGCGTGCTCAGCCTGGCGGGCAATTCACCGTTCAACGTATTCATCGCCACGTTTGTTGGCTGCGGGGTGGGCGTATGCCTGACCAAACGTTCCTGATCCTTGTCGTTGTGTTGATGATGGCCGTGACCTTCCTGCCGCGGGCATTGCCATTGCAAGTCAATACGGAAAACTGGCCACCCTTCGTCGCCCGCGCGCTGGAATACCTGCCGGTAGCGATTGTCGCCGCCATCAGCCTGACTCCGTTGTTGATCAAGGATCAACAGATACAAATCGACCGCCCTGAGTTCTATGCTGCGATTCCGACACTGCTATGTGCGTATTTCAGCCGCAACCTGTTTCTCAGTGTGGCGGTGGGCACGGCGTCGTATATCGCGCTCGGTTCGTTCCTGTAGCGTCAGGTCTACCACATCGTGCAGCGCCTGGTCGCAAAGCTCGGGATTGTTAACCGCCAGGCGCACTTCCAGGAAGTCTTCGAAATCCGGGAAGATGGCCAAGCCGTTGCGCATCGCCGCGTCCCTGGAGACAAGCCCCAGGCCGTCGAGCTGGGTGATCAGCGACAAGGTCAGCGTTTCGCTGCAGGAATACACCATCCTCTGGCTGGGTCCGTATTCGCCGAGACCCGCGTCGAGAAAACGCAAGAAGCTGTGGGAATACGGGCATTCCTGCGCAGGGCGCACCTGGAATTTGTCGACGAGCAAGCCAAGGGAGTCATCCTGGTTACCGCAATGGGCCCCGACCACCTGCACTTGCACATCCGGCATCGGGATACTGGTGAAACCGCTTTGTTGGCCGATCAGGATTGCCAGGTCGAAATGCTCGTTCTTCAGCTTGCTCAGGTTCTCCATCGACTCGGCATAACTGAACTCCAGCTGGTATTCAGGAAAAACCGCGATCAGGCGATCGATCATGCGTCGATTGAAATCGGGCGTAAGCGTCGTGTTGAGCGCCACTTTAAGGCTCCGTTGCCTGGGGGCCTTGAGCGCCGCGACCTTTTCTTCGAGTTGCCGAGTGGCCGCCAAAACCTGATCCATGAAAGGCGTCAACTCAGAGCCTTGGGTCGTCAATGTCAGGCCTTTGTTCGAGCGACGAAACAACCGGAACCCGAACTGTTCCTCAACCTTGTTCAATTGCGCCGCCAATGCCTGCACCGTAAGGCACGACTGTTCCGCGGCGGCCGACAACGAGCCGGTCTGCATGATGCGCATGAGATTGCGTAAGGTTCTGCTATCCATGAGGTAATGCCCTCTGCTTAAGTGGGCTCGCTATTGTTGGGCACCTGGCCGGGTCTGGCGGTGCGATGCTGGCTATCATCAAGCACCTTGTCACGCTTGTCGCGGTTTTGTGGCGAAAAGCGCTGGCAGGCGATGATTGGAGCTTATGCGCGATTCTGGATTTTTGCTGGGGCGGCGTGTAGGCCAATTCAATTAACCCGGAATACGGGACGCATCGTGTAGAGAAGCTGACTTTATTACAGTCGATGTTGTACGTTTTTGAATTAAAATTTAATTTTTGTACGCATATGTACTAATCTTCAGATATCAACCTGTAGCAAAGGAGCCAGACCTCATGGCGACCTCTTCGATTACCTTGAGTACCCAGCAACAATTGGACTCCCCGGATGCGGGTCGAGTCGCTTTGAAGTTTTTCTTCAATCTGATGGAGTTGTGGGGCTGCAGCGTCGAGCAGCAGCGCACCTTGTTGGGAAAAGTAGGAAACACGACCTTTTACAAGTACAAGCAGTTACCCGAAAACGTCAGGCTGCCGCGAGACACCCTTGAGCGCATTTCATACCTGATGGGTATCCATAAAGCCCTGAGCATCATTTTCAGCAACAGCCGCGACCGTGTGTATCAATGGGTCAGCAGCCCCAATGCTGCCGCGCCGTTCAACGGTCAGTCAGCGCTGTCGTACATGTTGGCCGGGCGGGTGGTGGATATTGCCGATGTGCGGCGGTACCTCGACGGAGTACGTGGTTGATGGCGCCGCCTCTGGCGGAACCGCAATGGAAACGGGCCTATCGGATCGTCAATAGCAGTTTCCCGCCGATCACCCTGTTTGAAGATGTGCTCGATCCGCAAGACCTCGCCACCGCCTATGCGTTAGAAGCTTTGACCAATGATCGGCTCATGGAAGAAGCCGGCGTGCTCTCCAGGGTTCGTCCTGAAGATCGCGTTTCGGGTCCTGGTTCGTCACCCGTGATGGCGGCATTTACCCATATCGGCAAAAGCAGCCGTTTCAGCGATGGCACGTTTGGCGTCTATTACGCTGCCAGCAGCCAGGAAGCGGCCATTGCCGAGACGTGTTACCACCAGGCTCGGTTCTTGGGGGCGACCAACGAGCCGGACCTGGAATTGACCATGCGTACCTATGTCAACCAGGTCGTCAGACCCCTGCACGACATCCGCCACGATTATCCGCATCTGCACAATCCAGACCCCACGGCCTATGGCCCGTCCCAGGTATTTGCCCGGGAGTTGCGCGCAACCTTGTCCTGGGGGCTTTTGTATAACAGCGTCCGCCTGCCTGGTCACGAATGCATCGCCGCGTTCCGGCCGCCGGCGGTGTCGATTCCGGTGCAGGGCAAGCATATTCGTTATGTCTGGAGCGCCCAGAAACGGGAAATATCGTTTGTGTTTGAGGTAAATCAGGTGTGATAGATCATATCTTGAACTGCTGCACCGAAGCCTGCATCGAGCCTGCGGCATCGTTCAAATGATCTGCCGTTTTCGTCAAATCGTGGATCGAGCGGGTGTTTTCCCTAGACTGCTCGGCGATCGACTCCACCCGTTGGGCCATCTCATCGCTGGCTTTTGATTGCTCGGCGATGGTCTGGGAAATTTCCTCCACCACTTCGGCGGCATGCCGGGCGCCTGTGCGGATTTCACTGATAGAAACCCCGGCCTGCTGCGCCAGGTTCACGCCTTCGTCCACTCGACTGACACAGGCCTGCATGTTCGCCACCGCATCTCGTGCGCTTGATTGGATGCGCTCGATCATCGCGGTGATTTCCTGGGTGGATTGCGTCGTGCGCGCCGCCAGGTTGCGTACCTCGTCGGCCACCACCGCAAAGCCGCGGCCCGCCTCGCCGGCGCGAGCGGCCTCGATGGCTGCGTTGAGGGCCAGCAGATTGGTCTGTTCGGCGATGCTCTTGATCACCTGGATAATGGAATGGATGTCCTCGGACGATGCATCCAGCGCGGTGATTTTGCTGGACGACTGGGCGACCACTTCGGCGATCCGATTCATCCCTTCCACCACGCCAAGGATCACCTGCCCACCGCTGCTCGCCAGTTGTTCTGACTGCGCCGAAATGGTCCGCGCACTGTCGGCGTGCTGATGGATCTGGCTTATGTTCGCCATCATTTGCTCCATGCTCGCCGCCATGCTGGTGGCGCTCTGGGCCTGCTGGTCGGCGCTGGAGACAATCTGCCGCGCCGTATCGCCCAGATTCCGTGACGTGCCATGCAACTCATCGCTCTGACCGCGAATGGTGGCGATCATCTGCCGCAGATTGATTTGCATCTGTTCGATCACACCCTGCAGCTGACCGAGTTCATCCTGGCTTTGTGTTCCCATCGAACGCTGCAGATCGCCTTGGGAAATCGCCTGGGTATTGAGGATGATCTTGTTCAGTGGGGTGAGCACGGCCCGGAGCAGGCTCCAGGACAACAGCGCCAGGGCGACACAGGTCGCCAGCAAAGTCACGAACAGCCAGCGCTCCGAGGTCTGGATACTCTTGTCCTGATGTTCGCGGGATGATTGCGCCTGGTTTTCGATCAGTTCGCTGACCGCCTCGTTGCGTTCTTCCAATGCTGAGAATGCGCCGTCGAATTCTGCCCGCAGCGCGTGGGCATCCAGGGCGCCGCCCAGCGCCTTGCCGATGATCTGCTTGGCTTTATCGATGTATGTTTCGACTTGCGGTTTGAGTTCGCCAATTGCCCTGGAGACATCCCCTGGCAACTTCGCCTCGGCATTCTCGGCGATAACCTTGCGCATCCGCTGCGTATGCTCATCGAACCCCTCCAGCACCTCCTTCGCGCCCTTTGCATCCCCTGGCGTCACCAACAGAGCGGCCAACACATCGGCACGAATGGCGTCGTGCATCATGTCCGCCTCCATGTGCTTGCGCATGGCCGAAATACTGGTCTCGTTCTGCACCAGGGCCTCGGTCATGGAGTGATAGCCCCACAATCCGATCCCGCCGAGCAGCAACGCAAAGGAAAGACTGACCAACCCCGAGCCTATGACTTTGGTGCGGATCTTCATCGCTAACTGCTCCTGGAGCGAGATGTCTGGGCAAGTGTAGTCAAGCGCCAGCAGAGTCTTGGGACGGCTCATACCTGAAGCTATCGGCGGGAGAAATGATTGGATGAGCCGGTGGTGAGAGAGCTTGCTCCCGTTGGGCTGCGAAGCCGTCCTTCTTTCCCGCAGTGAGCCGGAAGCAGACATTTCAGGAAAAGGTCAGGGCGCCCTTCGCGACGATCTCGTCCCATGGCGTAGGGGTAGGAAACAGTTCGTTCAGAAAACCCACGAACGCCTTGACGTTCGGGCTTCCCCGACGGCTCTCCGGCCACAAAGCGGTAATGGAGGAACGGTCGACGGCAAATTGTGGAAACAATGGCGTCAGTTCTCCCCGGGCGACATAGGGTGCGGCAACATAAGTGGGTGAGATGCCGATGCCACCGCCAGCGGCGAGCACCGCAGCCACCGCATCGCTGGCGCACGCTGTCTCCAGGCCCGATCGATACGCCTATCTTCAGCAAAGCCTTGGGTGAGGGGCGCGATGCGTACGTTCGCGCATGGGAGCAGGTGCTGCCGCTGCATCGCGTGGGCACTGCCGCTGAAGCAGGCGCGGCTACGGTTTTCCTGATGACTAACACGTTCATGAACGGCGCCACGCTGAACATCGATGGCGGTGCGCGGTTGGTCTGACCCAAACCCGTGGCGAGGGAGATTGCTCCCGCTGGGCTGCAAGTAGCCCCTTTTATCCGCTCAAGCCAATGCTGCCCCATCCAGCGAGCAGCATTGGCCCGCTCCCCTTAAACCGGATGACTCCCCGGCGCCTCCAGCACCTTCACCACGTCATCAATGACGGCCTTGCTCATATCCTGCAAATAATACGAAGCCCAGGCATACCGATCCGTGCCGCGAATCATCGCCGCTTCCTCGGCGAGGACTTTGGCGACGTGGAGCAGGTCGGAAGCGTGGGATAGGGCTTCGTCAATGGGGATGCCGTTGTTGACGCGGAATAGCGGGCGGTCGGAGTGGTAGGAGAAGGGGGTTAGGCCTGGGGTTTTGAGGTCTTTGGGATGGGTCATTGCGCACCTCCGTTCGCCAATTGGCGGCGGGTGGCTGGCAAAGTGATAAAGCGAGACTGCAGCAGATCCTCGTTTTGTATGTGCGGATCTGCCGAAAACATCCCGTAGTTTTAGCGCATAAAAAAAACCGCACGATTTGAGCATGCTGACCAGGTCAACCTAGGCTTGGCGGGTATTTGGCAGCCATTTTAGGTTGCTGGAAAAGGTCGCCAACGTCCCGATAAAAGTATTTGTAACCCTGGATTGGAGATGAATGAGTTCTGGGGCTTGCCGGACTCAAGCTTTTCCTTCACTGTAAAGACTAACGTCATTACAGCGAGGACTATCTCATGGCTTCCATCAACGTTCGTATCGACGACGACCTCAAGGCGCGTGCATACCGCGAGCTGGAAAAGCTCGGCGTCACCCCTTCTGAGCTGATGCGCCAAGCTCTGCAATACGTAGCGGAGCGCGGCCAGTTGCCGTTCAAGCCCGTCCTGATGACCGAGGACGATGAAGCCCTGATCGCAACGGTGCGCGAGCGACTCGCAGCCCCGCAGCGGGTTAAGGTTTCGCTAGATGACCTATAACCTCGAATTCGATGCACGGGCGCTAAAGGAATGGCAAAAGCTAGGGAATACCGTCCGTGAGCAGCTCAAAAAGAAGCTCACGACGATCCTGGCCAATCCGCGCATCGAAGCAAACCGACTGCATGCCTTTCCTGATTGCTATAAGATTAAGCTGCGGAGCAGCGGTTATCGGCTGGTTTATCAGGTGATTGATCATGAGGTCGTGGTGTTTGTCGTGGCCGTCGAGAAACGTGAACGAGATCAGGTTTATCGGAAAGCGGCTGAGCGATTAGGTGGTTGAGTTGTCGGTGAGTTGTTGGCCTCATCGCGAGCAAGCTTGCTCCCACAGAGTTTTCAGGAATGGACACCCAGAAACAACAAAGCCCCCGCATTTCTGCGAGGGCTTCGTTTTGTATGGTGCCGGCACCAGACGAACGGTAGCTTTCGACGAGGCTAGGTTTTCTGTGGATCTGGAAGTCGGTGGAAAGTTTGGCGTACCCCAACTAGTAACTATAAATAAATCAGCTAGTTATGGCTTTCAGAGGAGTCGAATCGGAAAATTTTAAGGCATCAGCACGTTGTCGACCGATACGTAAATCATCCTGAGCAGCATACGGATGGTCAACCTTTAGAGTTTGAACGTTACCGACTATTTCCCGTCGGTAATTAGGCATGAGTGGGGCAATAGCTACCTGTTGATTCCGCCATAGAAATTAAAGGCGATTCGCCTTTTGAAACGAGGCGGCGCAAGGCTCGGAGTGGTCTGCGAAGACTAAACACCGTGCTATGGGTCAAAGCGTCCTTAACTCAGCTACATTCGAGCTACAGATTGATCAAAACAGGAGATGGGTATGCCCTCCATGGAAGTAGCGTTGGTTGATGGGGTGCGAAAAGAGCCGGCGCCGGGACTGAAAGGGGAATGCCAAATATGCGGAAAGCCGGCTCAAGCGAAATGCGGCCCTATCATTTCTTGGCACTGGGCTCACGCGGGACGCCGGCACTGCGATTCTTGGATGGAGAATGAAGGGCCATGGCATCGAGCATGGAAAGCACTGTTTCCATTTGAGTTGGCAAGAGGTGGTTGCTCACGACCACGCAGGTGAGAAACATATCGCTGACGTGAAGCGCCCCGACGGCACAGTAATTGAGCTTCATAACTCACCGATGAGCATCGAAGAAATGTTCAGTCGAGAGCAGTTCTATGGGGAGAAAATGATTTGGATTGTGAACGGAGAAAAATTCAAGGAGTACATTCAGATAGGTGATGCTTTACCACCCCCCGATCATCCCGCGATACAAGACTTTGAGTTGGCTTTACCGATCTACTCCCAATGGAACAAATGGCGCCAGCCCCCCTGTTTCGATGGCAGCGGTCTTATGTACTTTCGTCGTAGCGATCTTGCAGCCAATGCTGAGAGAGGAGCTTTACATCTTGGGTATCCAGCTCGTGAACTAGGCGACCTGATGAGCGGCACTTACGAAGGGCACCACTGCTGGGCCTGGAAGAATGCGCGCGAAGTCTGGTTGAGCGCTCGCCACACTGTGATATTCGATTTCGGGACGGAGCAAATGTGGGCGATTACTCGGTATGGAGCAGATGGACGCTTGAGTCTCCAGCGAACATCTCGAACTGGCCTGATACGGTCGCTTCTGTCAGGAGCAGCACCAGCTATCGGAGGCCACTGATAGATCCCAGATCTCGGAAATTACGCACTGTGGAGATGCCAATACACTTTCGCGGACGCCGAAGGTGATGGGCTGCCCCTATGCCCCATGCGTGTGCCACTTTGAGCTCGCTTTGACGAAAGCCAGGGCCAAATGTTTGACAGGCACCAGACAGATTTACTGGGCTAGTAGCTTTCCCTACACGCTGATAGCCTTGATCTACGAAGGCTGGCGCTGATTTTCGTAGGTTGAGCAGCCCGCAGTCATTAAGCGTCAGCAATGGCTTCCACCATCCGGGAACAACCCTTGGCTCAAAATCAAATGTCCTGCCAAAAATCAGCGCGGCAGTCCTTGTCTACATATACCAAAGCAGTGATTGGGAAAACAATGGCTTTCTGCCATGCTGTGGCGTGGGTGAAGCCCTACGTCCGTACAACTCGATGCGGATGATTCGGTTCTGGGCCAAGCGTTAAGTGCTGGACCTGAGCTTAACAATGTTCAGAAAGGGAAGAAAAAATATGGCCGGAAAACAAATAAAATCAAATGAGCAGAAACGACAGACTCGAGAATTGTCATTTCAAGTAGCATGCCTGAATATTGTACTGCAACCTCACTCCAAGCAAAAATATGTCAACCTTTTTGAGACTATATACTCATCCAAGCTTGACTCAAAAGTTAGAGGTGATGACGCCCTAATGCTTGGGTCTTTCTATAAAAGCGAGAGCTCTAAGGAAGCTTACGTAGGAGAGTTTTATAAATTCCTGAAGCTCGATGAAGCAGAAGACTGGTTCAATACATTAAGCATGGATTCCGCCTCAAAAAAAGATGTTAAGGGAATAATTATACCAAGCCATCTGAAGCCACATTTTAAAAAAATCCCATACGTGTTTTTTCCTGATCAACACAAGCTGTTTTTCATTACTCAAAAAGCCAAGTTAAGCCTCTCTCCAAATATGATCATGAGATTTTTTGAAAACATCTCTGAGCGAGGTGATTTGGCCGACTTTGGCGAATTAAAAGTTACTGTTGAGCCAAAGCTGGGCTCAACGAAGAACCTTTTTTCCCTTCCTCGAATCTCACATCTTGAGCTTGAAATATATAAGCCCAACCCTGATGACCACAAAAATCTTGATGGGGACGTGTTGGATAGGCTCAAGAGAATGAACGCAAAAAAAGAAGTACTCCAATATTTTGAGGCCGGGTCGGAAGGGCTGAAGCCTGACCAACAATTGAAGGCCCTGGCAAAAGTCGCCGCCTCGAATGGAGAGGTCAATATCAAAGGACGCAACCAGCAGGGGGAAGTTGTCTTCTTGTCTTCTAAGGACTTCCCCATGAAAGTTCAGACCAGCTATAATTCTGAAATTCAATCTGAACAAAATGCTTTAGTCGAAAAAGCCGAAGAAATTCGCAGGGAAATGTAAATGTTCAAAGAGTTGATAGACTCATATAAAGGAACAATTGAATTATGGGCTGAGTTCTGGAGCCTGTACGGTGGTATTCGTTCTCTTGTGGTGTCTATTTACTTTGGCGGCGCGATTATTATAACCATGCTTAGCTTCGGGCTTTGGACAAAGCCAGGATGGTGGGACATAGTCATAGGAGCTATCCCCACATTACTTGGCTTTACTCTCGCTGGTCTGGCTGTTTTCATGAGCATGGATTCAGGCTTTAGCAAAATTATCGCCGGAGGTAGCAAACCGAAAAGCCCTTCACCGTTTCTCTCGCTTATATCTTCGTTTGTACATTTTATTCTGGTGCAAACGATTGCTCTTTTTTATGCTTTGATTTCAAAATCGCTTAGCTTTACTCTGCCAAACATGCCTGAATGGTATTATCGAATCATGTCGTTCATGACGCCTGTCGCAGGCGCTATCGGATTTTTAATATTCATATATGCCATCATGCTTGTGGTGGCGGCTACATTTTCCATATTTAGAAGTAGCAAATGGTTTGAAGCGTACATTGATCAACTAAACACGGAAACCGATAGCAACAAGGGGCCATGAGGTATTTCGGCATGAAGCACAAGTTCGCCGTCAACTCGAATCAGCCTTTTCGACCTGAACCTTGTAGTTTGACTCGCGTCCTGACAGCAGGTCGGATCAGGCATCGTTTAACTGTGATCCCCGCTCGCTTTTAGCCTGGCTGTGTGCAAGCACCGCCTGTTCCTGAGTCAACGCCAAACTATAAATTAAGGCGCAGCACGCGTTGGCCGGCTGTGGATTTTCACCTAACGATTGAGTTTCCATGGTTTTCCTAACCGGTCAGTAATTAGATGCATGGTCAGCAGATAGTAGTAGCGAGTCGATTTAGCGCGATGGTTCAGGTGCTGATTCAGAATCCAGACAAAATACTTTCTCTGCCAGGTCCATGGATTGTCTCGTTGCCAGCGCTCAGCAATTGCTGTTTGGATAGCCTTTGCCGGACGCAGGTGGCGTTGGCGCGTGGAATGCGACCCGGTCAGAACGCCCGCCAAGAACAGCTCCATATCGAATGGCTTGCTCATTTCCGACCGCCAATATAAGCCGACACCACGTCGACACGGCTGTGTCCCAACTCATAGCTGATTTGCACTCGGGCCTGCTGGTCGAGGCGCCGGTCGATTTGGTAGCAACTACCACCATTGATGGGCGCTAGATGATGGGTGATTTGCTCATAGCGGTCGCATGCATAGGCCGCCCGCAACTCATGAAAGCCTTTGAGGTTGTTCTTGTGAAGAATGTCCCGTGTGGGGCGGACGATTCCTTGTTGAAAATCCAGGTAGCTTTCGTTCTGTGCAAGCAGGTTGCGGCTACCGTCAGGCGAGACTTGAAGGGCGAATTCGAGAAAAAGGGGACGGATTTATTTTCAGATAAAACCCGGAAATTGCGCGCAGAATTGCTAGGTTTGGACACAATATTTCTCTCCATCGGTAATGCGTCAGCCTCGCCAACACACTCAAGGAGCCCACGTAATGGACCTACACAACGAATTCGAAAACAGCAAATTCTTCCACCAGTCCCGCATCGATCGGCGTGCCGCCGATGCCCTGGTCGGGCTGGCCGCTGGCATCACGGCGGACGGCGTCGTGAACACCCACGAAGCGATCTTTTTAAAGCAGTGGTTGGAAAACAACCTCGCTCATTTGAATGACCCGGTGATCAATTTGTTGTACTCGCGTTTGGCGTCCATGCTTCAGGACGATGCCCTGGACCCGGATGAGTCTCTTGAGCTGCTTAACATCCTGAGTAGTTTCTCTGGCGTGGGCATTGATAGACCCCAGGTCGGCGGTGCAGCTGCCTTCGCTCCGACAGACCTTCCGTTCAACTCGCCCGTCCCTGACTTGGTGTGGGACGGCCGTACATTTGTATTCACAGGCGTCATGGCCTACGGGCCGCGCAAGAATTGTCAGGCTCTGGTCGAGGAGCGTGGCGGTTTGATTGGGGGGGCGGGGTGAGTAAGAAGGTGCATTATCTGGTGGTCGGCAGCGTGGGTAATGAGCAGTGGCGCCACAGTACCTACGGAACGAAGATCATGATGGCAGTGGAGCTGCGGGAAGCGGTTGCTTCGATTGCCATTGTGGGTGAGGATCACTGGCAGAAGATGTTGTTTGGTTGAGCTGGCCTGGGGACGGCTGCTCGTGTCTTGGACGAGAAGATCGTCGGTGGGTTGATGGTCTCATCGCGAGCAAGCTCGCTCCCACAGGTTTTCTCAGGGAGCGGAGGCAGGAGAGCACACCAGAAACAACAAAGCCCCCGCATTTCTGCGAGGGCTTTGTTTTGTATGGTGCCGGCACCAGGAGTCGAACCCGGGACCTACTGATTACAAGTCAGTTGCTCTACCAACTGAGCTATACCGGCGTGTGGGCGACGATTATAGCGATTGGGAGGCTTCTGTAAACCCCTGAATTCTGACTATTTTTAGACGAGCTGCAGTTCTGGTGGATGTGGCGCCGCTGGGCGGGGCGCGAGGGGCCTGGTAGCGTGCGGTTGCCTGACTCGAATCGAGGCAAGCCAAAGCACTTGATGCCTGAGCGCAAAAGACGCCAGACCCAACCTTTATGCTGGTTTGCTCAAACGCTTATGCACAATCGAAAGGACGCTGCGAAAGATATCTTTCTGTTTTGTGACCGCTTTCCCGTTTGCTCGCAAGCTGCTGTTTTCATGGTTTTTTATCCATGTGAACAAAAAATGACCAGCTGAGATTCAGCCCGGAAATCGCGGTTTTCTTGGATCCTGGTTTAATTCATCAACAGAGTTATCCACAGGCTGTTTCGCCTCATTAACGTTCTGCCAGCAACAGCAGGTTGCGCGGTGTCAGAGGTGTCTCGCAGAAGGTGCCAAGGCGGACGTTGTAGCCTTTTTGAGTAAGGAAAAGTGCCCGGTCCAAGACCAGCCAAAGCTCCAGGGGGCGGCGGAAAAGGCCTCGCATCAATTCCAGGTTACGCACCTCGGCCAAACGTTGGTGGCCGGCTGCTTCCAGGGCGACCCAATCAGGCGTGCCGATTGTGGATAAGTCTTTCAGGGCAGCCAGGTCGGTGCAGTACTGGGCGAAGGATTTTTCCAGCCAGACGCTGGGCAACGAGGGAGTAGGCAGGTAGTCGTCGCCCCCTCTGATTTGACGTTGCAGCAGGTCGAAACCCAGGCGCCAGGCCATGGATTGGTCCCGTTGTCTTCTTACGCGGGCGCCTGCGGTGACGGTCTCGGTCTGCGGCAGGCTGAGATCGTCGAGCGACAGTTGTAGGGCAGAGCCTTTTGCGGCGTCGGACAGCGGCTGATATTCCGAGGTGCTGATGCGGTTGTAGCAGCACGGCGCGATAGCCAATTGTGCGCAGCCAGCGGCGCTGGCCAGACGCATCAGGCGCACATGCAAGTCGCCGCAAGCGTGCAGAGCCACCGGGGTGTGTCTGGGGCGCAGCGCCTGGTTTGCGTCTGCCGCCAATACGTCTTGTTGCGAGTGCGTGGCGGGCAGGTGATGGCGTTGGCTCAGCAACTGGCCGCTGGCGACCAAGGCGGGGTCGTGTTCCAGGCAGGTCAGTTGTTGTCCATCCTGCAACAGGCGCCGGCCAAGGTGGCCTTTACCGGCGCACCAATCGAGCCAATGGATCGGTGGGGTGGTGAAGCGCAGGCGGCTGGCGAAGGCTTCTATCTGCTGCCATTTGCGCCCGGGTACGTCGACGTTGAGGCGATGGCTGGGAGCTTCGAGCGAGTTGGCCGGCAATTCAGCCACGGCGCTCAATGCCCGGGAGAGAGCAGCCAGTTCCGGGAATGGCGCTGGCGCGCTCTCAATCAACCATGGTTGATGATGGTCGTTTTCCGCTGCGTCCAGCGAACGCTCGCGTAGCCATCGGGCCAATTCCGGGTGGGACGTTTCCCAAGGCAATTGCAGATGCGTGAAGGGCCGAGGCTTCCATAGTGACTGGTGCGTTGTAAGAAACGCATCCAGCGCGGTGAAACGGGTGAGCAATGCTTCACCCGTCAGCACTTGGCTGTCAGCGCCCTTGGCAGGCATCGACGCGCAGCCAGCGTTCAAGCTGCTTGAAGCCTTGCACCAGTACGAAGGACATCAGCAGGTAGAACATGCCGGCCGCGAAGAAAATCTCCACTGGCATGTAGGTCCTGGCAATGATGGTGCGCGCCATGCCGGTGAGTTCCAGCAGGGTCACCGTGCTTGCCAAGGCGCTGGCCTTGAGCATCAGGATCACTTCGTTGCTGTAGGCGGGCAAGCCGATGCGCGCGGCCCGGGGCAGCATGATGTAGAACAGCGCCTTGGGCCGCGACATGCCCAAGGCTCGTGCGGCTTCGATTTCGCCGCGGGGAATGGCCTGGATGGCGCCGCGCAGGATCTCGGCGATGTAGGCGGCGGTGTGCAGGGTCATGGTGGCCGTGGCGCACCAGAACGGGTCCCGCAGATACGGCCACAGCGCGCTGCTGCGCACGGCATCGAACTGTGCCAGGCCGTAATAGACCAGGAACAACTGGACCAACAGTGGCGTACCACGGAAAAAGAAGATGTAGGCGTAGGGAAACGCCCGCACGTACCACAGCCGCGATGAACGGGCGATACCCAATGGGATCGCCAGCAGCAAGCCGGCGATCACCGCGATGGCCACCAGCTCCAGTGTAAGCGTGGCGCCCTGGGCCAGTTTCGGCAGCCATTTGATGATGACATCCCAGTTCATTGGGTGCTCCTGGCAAAGCCGCGGGCGGCGCGTTTTTCCAGCAGGTGCATGCCGATCATGGCGAGCACCGTCAGGCCCAGATACATAAGCGCTGCGACCATATAAAAAGTGAACGGTTGCTTGGAAATGGTCACGCCGATTTGCGCGTGGCGCATGATTTCTTCCAGGCCGATCACCGAAACCAGTGCGGTATCCTTCATGAGGATCATGAACAGATTGCCCAGGCCGGGCAGGGCGATGCGCCACATCTGCGGCAGGATCAATCGGGTGAAGATCCGCCATTTCGACAGGCCAAGCGCCACGCCGGCTTCACGGTGCCCCTTGGGTATCGCCAGGATCGCACCGCGAAATACTTCGGTGGCGTAGGCGCCAAAGCATAGGCCGAGGGCGATGACGCCGGCGGCGAAGGCATTGAGGGCTAGGTCGGGATTGCCGAAATATTCACCCAAGGCACGCATCAGGTTGACGGTACCGAAGTAGATCAACAGCACCCAGAGCAATTCCGGAATGCCGCGGACCAGTGTCGAATAGGTGCCGCCAAGCCATTGCAACGGCTTGTACGGGGAGGTCTTGGCCAAGGCGCCGAGCAGGCCGAGCACCAGCCCCAGGCAGAGAGCCGAAAGGGCCAGCTTGACGGTCATCAGCGCGCCGGCGGCTAGCGCCGGGCCGAATCCGTAGAGGTCGATCATCATGGGCGTGTGTTCATATCGCGGCAGGCTTTGCTAAGGGCCGGCGCTATTGGGTAGCAACGCCGGCCAGGCACGTCAGTATCAATAGATGCTAAACGGGAAGTACTTGTCGTTGATCTTTTTATAGGTGCCGTCGGCAACGATTTCCTTAAGCGCGGCATTCAGTTTGTTGCGCAGTTCGTCATTACCCTTGCGCACTGCAATGGCGATCTTGTCGCCTTCCACCACTGGGTCGCCCTTGAACTCATAGGCACGGCCGGCGTCGGTTTTCAGCCAGTCGTAGTTCACGTATTTGTCCGCCAGGATCCCGTCAACGCGGCCGGAGGTCAGGTCCAGATAGGCGTTTTCCTGGGTATCGTAGAGTTTCAGTTCGACGCCTTCCATGTTGTCCTCCATCCAGGTACCAGCCAGGGTGGAACGCTGGGCTCCGATGACCTTGCCCTTGAGGGAATCTTTATCGACTTTGAACTCGACGTTTTTCGGCGCAATGAACTGCAGCTTGTTGGAGTAGTACGGGTCGGTGAAATCAACGGCCTGCTTGCGCTCTTCGTTGATCGACAACGAAGAAATCAGGAAATCGAACTTTTGGGCCATCAAGGCCGGAATGATGCCGTCCCAGTCGGAAGTGACCACTTCACATTCAACTTTCATCTTGGCGCACAGCGCGTCGCCGATGTCTTTATCGAAGCCTACGACCTGGCCGCTGGCATCCTTGTTATTGAACGGCGGATAGGCCGCCTCGATGCCCATTTTCAGTTTGTCGGCCGCCATGACGTTGGCCGAGAAGACCAGGCTGGCGGCAGCAGCCAAAAAGAATTTCCTGTAGGTCTGCATAGGTACTGCTCCGTTAGCGGTTGCTGGACATGAATTGTTTGCAGCGCGCCGAAAGCGGGTTTTCGAAGACCTGCTGTGGCGACCCTTGCTCCTCGACCAGCCCTTGGTGAAGGAACACGACTTCGCTCGATACCTGGCGGGCGAAGCCCATCTCGTGGGTTACGAGCAGCATGGTACGACCTTCTTCGGCGAGGGCGCGGATCACGCTTAGTACTTCCTGGACCATTTCCGGGTCAAGGGCAGAAGTCGGCTCGTCGAACAGAATGACTTTAGGTTGCATCGCCAATGTGCGGGCGATGGCGGCACGTTGTTGCTGGCCGCCGGACAGTTCGGCAGGGTAGGCGTGGCGCTTGTCAGCAATGCCGACCTTGGCCAGCAAGGCTTCGGCCACTTCCACGGCTTCGGCCTTGCTCTGGCCCAGCACGCGGCGCGGGGCTTCGATGATGTTGTCGAGCACGCTCATGTGCGGCCAGAGATTAAAGTTTTGAAATACAAAACCAATCTTGCTGCGCATGCGATTGATCTGTTTGCCATCGGCGGCAATCAGCTCACCGTTTTTGGCAGCCTTGAGCTTGAGCTCCTCGCCTGCGACCAGAATCTGACCCTGGTTGGGATTTTCCAGCAGATTGATGCAACGCAAAAACGTGGACTTGCCGGAGCCGGAGGAACCCAGGATCGAGATCACGTCACCGTCGCGAGCGGTCAGCGAGACGCCTTTGAGCACCTCCAGCTTTGCGTAGCGTTTGTGCAAGTTGCGGATTTCAAGCGCGGGCGTGGCCTGGGCCATGTGCGGTCCTCATGATTTGTGCTCCCTTGCTATTGGCAGCCTTCCTGGCGAGGCGGCCAAGCTAGCATGCGTCCGAATGACAGCCAACAGCGCTTCGGATGGTAGACCGATGATGAGTGACAGGTTGTCGCATCGGCGCAGCAGACTGTCGCGCCATCAACAACCGAACGGCTGTTTGAACCCTGTCCATCGGCGATTTGCCCGGGGAGTCGCGTAAAAAAAGGCGCGATGGTGCCAGCTTTGGGCGGGGTGGGAAGGGTTAACCGGATGAGCGTTGTCTATTCCGTTTGGCATTCGGCTCAACTTCCAATCGATCTGAACATGGGTGTTCATAAAACGATCGAACGAGGTGGTGTTCCCTACCAGGAGTTGTGGTCATGAAGTTGCTATATTGCCCCATCGTTCTGGGTGCGCTGCTTTTTCCCATCATGCTCAACGCCACCAACCTCGCGCCCATCGACAACGCAGGCGTCCAGGTCCAGCCCATGCAACAGAACGGTATCAGCTACCTGTCCGGCGGTATCGGCGAAGACGAAGCCCGGGCCATCGAACAGGCCCAGGGCTACAACCTGCACATGACTTTTGCGATCGGCCCGGAGGGCAAATACGTCCCGGATGTGGAGGTGACCGTGCAGAGCTCAACGGGACAGACATTGCTGACGCTCAGCGACGCAGGCCCATTGGTGTATGTACAACTGCCGCCGGGCAGTTACAGCGTGATAGCGACGCGTAACGGCGAGGAGCGTCGCGACACCGCCAAAGTGGGCAGCGGAGCCGCGCGCAAGCTAGTGTTCCATTGGAACAGCAGCGAGTAGCCGAGGGCTTACTCGCTGGCGGGCTCTTCCATGGATTGGCGATAACGGTCCAGCGCCTCGCTGAAATCCTTGATGAATTCCGGCGTGCTGAGCCAGCGCTGGGCGGCCTCGCGGTCCATGTCGTCGGCCCACATGCGGTAGTCCACCAGCATATCGGCGGCCAGGTTGGTGGCGGCCATGCCCTCGTTTTCCGCGTTCTTGAGGTCCAGCAGGCCCGGACGCTCGATGATCATTTCGCTGACGTCGGCAAGCAGCGTGTCGAGCATCTGGCTGCGGTTGACGGCCTCGGCTTCACGCAACTTGGCGAATAGCTCCAGCACATAGACCGGCGGCTGGGCAGTGGCGTGAGCCGGATCGCCGTACATCGGGATGGATTTGCGCCCGGTCATACGGATTTGCTTGGCTTTGTCTTTGGCGCGCTTGGCGCGTTTCTGCTGTTTGTTCAGTGAGGCCATTGGGCTTCGGTTTCCAGTTCGTTAGGGGGCGGTGGCCGGCTCAATCGATTTTCGGCACGGTGAAGCGGAATTCGCTGCCTTTGCCTGGCTGGCTTTCGGCCTGCAGTTTACCGCCATGAGCCTGGACAATCCCCTTGGAAATATAAAGTCCGAGGCCGGTGCCGTTCGGGTTGCCGTCCTTGGTGGTCCAGTAACGGTCGAAAACATGAGGCAGTTGTTCTGGCGCGATGCCCTCACCAGTGTCGCGGACACTGAATACGATCTCATCGCCTACCGACATTGCGCTGATACCTACGCTACCTTTCTGCGGCGTGAACTTGATGGCATTGCCAATCAGATTGGACAGCACCTGGAACAATCGCTCCGGGTCCGCGTTGATCCTGAGGTTGGGTTCGGCGTGGAAAGAGATATCGATGGCCTTGGCAGAGGCCAGCGGCGTCAGTAATGAACACGCGTCTTCGAATATCTGGCTCACGTCCATCGGCTTGGGGTGGATGGTGTAGCGGCCGGCGTCGATGCGCGAGGTGTCGAGAAGGTCTTCCAGGAGCGAATTCATACGGCTGGCGGCCTGCTGCATGGTATCGATGGCCGAAGAAATTCGCTTCGAGCTGTGGGAGCCATCGGAGCTGAAAGCCTTTTGCATCATGCCGCACAGCATGGAAATGACCGTCATCGGGTTGCGCAAATCATGGGACACGACTGCAACCAACTCATCCCGGGCCTGCACCGCCTGGCGCTCCTTGCGAACTTGCCGTGCCAAGTCGTTTTCCAGGGCCGAGCGCCGCAGGTCGTTGGCGGCGAATACATCGCCATGGCTCCATTTGGTACTGATGCCCCCCATTTCGACTTTCCAGATTTCGAACGACGTCCTCGGGCGTAAGCGTAGTCCGGTCGCGCTTTGCTCCAGGTCGAGGGGTTTTTGAGGGTCACCGCTCCAATTGATGGTTTGCTTGACCTCGGGGCGGAACCACAGCACGCCATTTTCCACTGGCTTGGGCAGATGAATCGCCAGCACACCGCTCGCAACCTCCGGATAAGCCTTGGCCGGCGCGAAAATTTCGCCCAGGTTATGGTGAGCAAAAACCGGTTGGTCGGTTTCCATTATCCATTTGTGCAATTCACGAATCTGCTCCGGTTCCGGGCACTGTCCGTGCCGATGCAGCTTGTTGTCCTCGATGATCGCAACGCCATTGGCCCCGGTGAGTTCCATCAGACGCTGTGGGTCGTGGGACAGACTGTCAAAGACGTTTTCGCTGGATTCGGCCATGAGAGTGGCAAGCGCCCCGAGGTCTTCGAGCTTGGCGTCCCGTTGCCCTGCCAGTTCAAGAGCCTCCATCGCACTGATCTGCAGTGAGAGGATCTGGCCGATCGTCTGACAGGCCATGCGCATTTGGTGGGGAACATGCAGCGGCTGGCGGTTGCCGCAGCTGATCAATCCCCATAATTGCTCGCCTTTCATCAGCGAGATGCTCATGGATGACAACACGCCCATGTTCTTCATGTATTGACGGTGAATCGGCGAGACGCTGCGCAGCGTGGAAAAGCTCAAGTCCAGTGGCGCCTGCGTATCGGGGCGCAGCTCGGGCATCAGCGGTACCGGCGTGTAGTCGGCGTTGGGGATGATGCGCAACCAGTTGGTGCGATACAGCTCGCGAGCCTGTTCCGGAATGTCCGATGCTGGGAAAAACAAGCCCTTGTAGAGCTCCATCGAAGGCGCGCTGGCCTCGGCAATGACTTGCCCGTGGCCTCCTTCCTCGAAACGATAAATCAGGACGCGGTCGTATCCGGTCATGGCCTGGATCTCCCGCACGCTGATTTCGTACAAAGCCTGGAGCGTTTTCGCGCTTTGCAGACGCTGCAGCATGCGGCCCAGGTTGGCCTCGCCATTGACGCCCTCGGGGCGGTAGTCGGTCAGGTGCTGTTCCAGTTCGACAACCAAGGCGCCCTGATGGCGGTGGATCAGGGCGTCGAAGCGCTGCTGGTTCACTACGATGTCGAGCGGAACGTTGTCTCTTTCAGTTTCGGTGCGGAAAGCTTCCAGAAGGGTTGCGGCCTGTTCCTGCCCAAACAGTGCATCCAGGGGCAGACCGAGAAGCTCTTGAGGATCATACCCTGTCAGTTGTTGCGCGTTTGCGCTGACCTGGCGGATCACGAAATCAGGCTCGGACAGCATCAGCAATACGCCGTGAGGCTGGATGGCCCCGGGGAAGCGGATCGGTTCGTCTGCGCAATTGGCCAGCAATTCTTCGAAGGCTTCTTGGTTTTCCGGTTTCATAACAGAACCTCCTGACTGGCCAGCCAGCGTTCAAAACAGATGAATGTCGCCTTGGCAGCGCGTGTGGCTTCGAGCGTCTGGTCGTCGCCAAGGTTCCGGTCACCTAGATACTGAAGAAAATCCTTCCAGCGCCGGCCGGTAAGTTCTCCATAAACGTCGAGGAAAGCGGCACCGCTGGATGAATCAAGACCTAACTGTTCGGCCACCCTGCGTCGCAGGATCTGTCCGCCCAATGTTGCGCCTTCCAGCACATAGGAAACGCCGAGGGCGGCGGCCGGAGAATCAATCTGCGGCAGGAGTTGGCAGACGGGCAGCGAGTCAATCGCCATTTCGTCCAGACCCAGCGCCATGAGATCCGCTCGTAGCACCGGCAGCTTGATGCGTAGGGATTGGTCCAGCCCCGTCGGCGTCAGCGCGAGAATATGGAGGCGACGTTCCAGTGGCTCATAAAAACCGTGGTATGCCGCTATCAAGCGCCGGTACAGGCCTAGATCCAGTTGCTCCGAGAAAAACGGCAAGCGTTTCTCCAGGGCAATGTGCAGTTCAGCGGTTTCAGTCCGCAATGCCTGGATCAGGGAGGGCGGAGGGGCGGACGGTGCAGGCATGCAGAATGAAGCTCTTTGAGTGAAGCGTTGCAGAAAAAAACGCATCAATCTTACACAGGTTTATTGGGTGGGCGATCGTCAATAGCCCGCTTTATTGTTCGGGCAGCATGCCGGTCTGTCGCTCCTGGTATTGGCCGGCGAAGAGGTGTTCATTACCTCCACGGCGGGGGTCCAGCCGTCGGGCGTAATCCACGACAGGCTACGCCGTAAAATCAGGCTTGGCCTTGGCTCAGTGCTTGGGATGCGGCCACATAGTCGGCTTGGAATTGCTTGCTTTCCACCCAATCCAGCGCGGTCTGCTCATCGACACCCGTGGTCAGGCGACGGTACTCGATCAATGCAGTGATGATGAAGTCGGTGGCCTCTTCTTCGCCCTCCTGTTCCAACACGAGCGCCAGCAGCGGATGTGCCAGGAATGCTTCGCACATGGCTTTCTGGCTGACCTTTTCGGCGGCGCTCATGAGTCGGAACAGATCCGACAAGTCCACGGTTTCCAAGTCGATGCGCTCATCGTTCGGGTCAAGGAAATCGTTTGGCGCAGCAGCACGCTGAATGCGGTTGTTCTTGGCTTTCGCCTTCGCGCGCTGGCTGCGTTTGTGCTGTTTGTTCGCCGATGACATGGTCGGATTCCTGATGGATAAGACGATCTATCCTACAGCTTCGACGCGGACGCTTCGAATCTCAATCGACTATGAAGAGCGTGGCCCCTGATGAAGTCGAAGACCGATGGGGCTCGGCCTGGTCCGCCACCTGGTAGCTCATGCCTGGCTTGAGCAGAAATTGCCGGCCGTCTTCGAGCTCGGTATCGAGCTCGCCCTTTAGGCAAAACAGGATATGGCCCTTGGTGCACCAATGGTCGGCCAGGTAACCGGCGGTGTATTCCACCATCCGTACCCGAATGCTCCCGAACTGCCGCGTTCGCCAATAAGCGGTTCCGGTAATGCCCTTATGCTCGGTGGGCTCGATGGTGGACCAATCGGTGGTGCCGAAGGGGATGCCAGTGATGTCCATTTCGACTCGCTTGCTGGAGGGGAGCGGACGAATGTAGCTGAGTCGATAGGGCGGCGGAAGAAAAATCCAGGCAATAAAAAAACCCCGATCAATTTCTTGATCGGGGTTTTCGGTATTTGGTGCCCAGAGACGGAATCGAACCGCCGACACGGGGATTTTCAATCCCCTGCTCTACCGACTGAGCTATCTGGGCAACGGGGCGCATTAAACGGGTTTTTCAGGGGGGCGTCAAGCGAGTTATCAAAAAATATTTAATTATTACCGTCGCTTACGATTCGCCCCCGCTCTGGAAGGCTTATTCGGACGGCGGCACGTAGCCTTCGGCCTTGGCGTATTCTTCGCCGGAAAAGAACTTCTCCATCTCGCCTTGAAGGTATTTGCGATCTTCGGCGTTCATCATGTTCAGGCGTTTTTCGTTGATCAGCAGGGTCTGGTGTTTCTGCCAATCGCCCCAGGCCTTGGCCGAGACGTTGTCGTAGATGTCCTGGCCTTTGGCGCCCGGGAACGGCGCGCGTTCCAGGCCTTCCAGTTCTTCTTTGTACTTGCGGCACATGATGGTGCGGGTCATTGCAACTCTCCTGCATTCAATACGGCGGCCGCGCGTTCGAGCAAGGTTTTGACCGGGGCGGCAAGGCCCAGGCGCGGCGGGGTGGCGAGGTTATACCAGAGCCAGTCGGCCTCGGCCACGTGGTGGCCGGTTTCCCGGACCCGGACCAGCCAGGGTTCGATTGCCAACTGGAAGTGGCTGAAGGTGTGTATCAGGTCTGGCATTGCCTGTTGCGGGCCCAGCTCCAGGGAATGTTGCAAGGCCAGGTGCTGCAGATCATCCAGGCCATCGAGTTCCGGCAGACTCCACAAGCCGCCCCATAAGCCGGTGGATGGGCGACGGTAAAGCAAGATGGCGCCCTCGCGATTGGCCAGCATGGGCATCAAGGTGCGCTTCTTGGGCACTTCCTTGCGTGGCTTGGGAATCGGGTAGCGGGTTTCCAGGCCCAGCATATGCGCCTCGCAACCTTTTTTGAGCGGACACAACAGGCAACTGGGCTTGCTGCGGGTACACAGCGTGGCCCCCAGGTCCATCATCGCCTGGGTGTAAGCGTTGACGCGGTCTTGCGGCGTGAAGCGCTCGGCGGTGGCCCATAGCTGTTTAGCAACCTTGGGTTCGCCCGGGTAGCCTTCCTGGGCGGTGAAACGCGCCAGCACCCGCTTGACGTTGCCATCGAGGATCGGTGCCCGCAGGTCCATGCTGATGCTGGCGATGGCGCCAGCGGTGGACAGGCCGATCCCCGGCAGTTCGGTGAGCTTTACCACATCCCGGGGGAATTCCCCGGCGTATTGCTCCACGACGATTTTCGCTGTTTTCTGCAGATTGCGTGCACGGGTGTAGTAGCCCAATCCGGTCCACAGATGCAGCACTTCATCCTCCGGCGCGTCGGCGAGAGCCTGGACCGTTGGCAGGGCGGCCATGAACCGGTCGAAGTAATTGAGCACGGTGCTGACCTGGGTCTGCTGCAGCATGATTTCCGAGACCCACACCCGATAAGGCGTGATGCCCTGTTGCCAGGGCAGATCGTGGCGTCCATGGCGGTCGAACCAATCCAGTACCGCGGCGGAAAACTGCTCGGATGTCATCGCTTGAACAGCCCCTTGAGCGCGTCTTTGAGCTCAGGGCTGACTTTGTCGCCCAGCTTCTCGTCAATCTTGTCGCCGAGGCGGTCTCCGGCCAGTTTCGCCGCGACCTTGCCCAGCCCATCGTTGTCCAGGCGGCAGGCTTTGGCACCCAACTCCAGCGGGCCGCGGCAGCGCAACGGCCACTCGACGTCGACGTAGCGTTCGTTGACCTGGCAGGCAGGGTCGGGCATGTCGCTCTTGTCGCCTTCGACGATCACGCCGACGCGGTAGTCCATGCCCAGCACGCGCAGGTCGATGTCGCCGTTGCCGTTGACGGTCATGCCGGGAATGCGGACTTTCAGGTCTGGGTTGTGGGCAACGCCGTTGGTGAAAGTGAGGTTGCCGTTGAGCTGCTGGAACGGCGTGTCCTTGCCGCGAGGTTCGCCAGTGAGTGACTTGCGGTTCAGCGTGGCGATGCCTTTGCACAGTTGCTGTTCAAGATTGGCATTGAGCAATACGCCATCGTTGATGACGAAACCGGCCGTGCCATTAAGGCTATCGATCAGGGCTTTTTGGCTGTTGCCGTTGGCGGTGATCGCGCTGTTGAGCGTGACCAGACCCTTGACCGGCGGATTCTTGCCTTGGCTTTCGATGATTTTCTCTGCCGGCACCCGGTTGATGCGGGTTTGCAGGCTCAACTGTGGCGTAGGCTGCCGTACGTCCAGGGTGCCCTTGGTTTCAAAGTTGCCGCTGTACAAGTCGCCGCGCAGGTTCTCCAGAGTCAACAGGCCACCCAGGCCGGTCGCCTTGAGCGCGGCGTTCTGGATCGGCAGTTTGTCGAGGGTCAGTTGGCCGAAGGTCAGGTCGGCATCGATGTCCAGCTTGCTCAGGCGCTCCACCGGAAACAGCCGATCATTGCTCCAGGCGCCTTGGGTTGGAGCGCTTGGCAGGGGTGTGCTGCCGGCGCCGGCCATGGCACTGGCCTCGGTGTTGCTGACTTCGGCCTCGCGGGCTGCCTTGGAGCTGTCGGCTTCGGCGGACTTTGGCGGCAGGTAGCGGTCGACGTTGAACGTATCGGCCTTGAGCTGCACGCGCAGGGCCTGTTTGGCAAAGTCTTCCACAGCGATACGGCCGCTGAAACTGCTGTCGTCGACCTTCAAGTTGATGTCGTTGAGCTCGACACTGTTCGGCGTGCCGGCAATGCGGCTCGCCAGTTCGACCTTGCTCAGGCTGCCCTCCGCCATGGCTGGCAGTTTTTGGCCAACGCTGTCGACAAACTTTGCCAAGTCGAATTGAGCAATCGAAATGCCGCCATTCAGTTGTGGTGTCTTGTCGAGGTCGTTGACCTTCAACTCGCCCAGTGCACGCAGTTGGTTGAGGGAAAGCTTGATCCCGGTCCACTCGGCGACGTTTGCCGCTTTATCCAGGGAAAGTTGCCCTTGGGCCGCGAAACTCACGGTCTTGCCCTGCAAGGGATCGCCGGTGGCTTCGCCGGACAGCTTCAGGTCTTCGAACCGATAGCGCTGCAAAGCGCGTTCGAAGCGCAGTTCGCCAGTGACCTCGGTGCGCACGCGGACGGCCGGCTGGTTGCTGGACAGGAACGCCGTGAGGGTAACCGGGATGTTGGTAGCGTCATGGATCGGGCCGGTGCTCAACTGGATGCTTTCGGCACTGAACTGCTTGCCGGTCTGCTCGTCGGTGTATTCCACTCGGGCGTTGTTCACGGTCAGGCTGTCGATGTCCAACCGTGTTGGCTGGGCCGGCTTTTCTGCCGGTGCGCTGGCCGGCGGGGTGGATTGTTCGACGGGCGTTGGTGCTTCCTGGGTGGATGCGGAGGTGGGCGCCTTGCCGATATCTTCCCAGTTGCCGTGGCCGCTCTTGTCACGGTTCAGGCGTAGGTTCAGGCCTTCGACCCGGACATCGCTCATCTGCACTTCGCGGCGCAGCAGCGGCATCACCCGGACAGACAGCCCGAGCATCTGAAGGTCGGCGAAAGGTTGGGTTGGGTTGGCCAGGGTGGCGACACTGGCTTCGTGCAGTTCCAGACCCAGCCATGGGAACAGGCTCCAACCGATGTCCCCATTGAGTGTCAGCTCGATGTGGGCTTTATCGCGGGCTATCTGGCGGATCTCTTCTTTATAGTCGTTGGGATCGAAGAGGTGGGTCAGGGCAAAGCCCAGGGCCACAATGATCAGCAACAGCCCGAGAAGTACCAGACCCAGGATTTTGCCGAACGCTTTCATGGGCGAATCCTTATAGGTTGAGTTCAAATTTTGCCAGGGAGTATAACGTCCCGGGTCGGTGGAGCGTTGAGGGATCGATTTTTCGAGCTGCCGTTACCCGGCCAGACACGGCCCCGTGGCGAGGGAGCTTGCTCCCGCTGGGCTGCGAAGCGGCCCAAAACCAGGCGAATCGGTATGCCAGGCGCGCCGTGGATTCAGTTTTTAGGGAGCTACGCTCCCAGCGGGAGCAAGCTCCCTCGCCACAGGGGCGCTAGTCGACATCCAGCGGTAATTTCAATTTCGCCGCCAAGGCCTGGGCTTCCAGATGCCCGGCAGGCGCCTGCAGTCGCAGCTCGGCGTTGCCTTGCTCAGCCATCCTCCGGGCTTCGCTCACCAGCCGTTCCGCCACGCCCCGGCGGCGAGTGACGTTTCGCACGCATAGGTGGGACAAGCGCCAGACGTTCTGGTGCCGTTGCAGTCGTGCTGCGCCGAGCAGGCGATCGTTGAAGCGTGCCGCGATCAACGAGCCTTCCTCGAGACATCTCTCTATGAGTCGCGCGGCGTCGCTGAACGGCTCGAACAGCCAGACCGGCGCGTCCCGATAGATTTTCTGCAGATCCTGCTCGTCCTGACGAGTGGCTTCATTCAGGTGCTCGACAACGATGGGCATGGAAATTCCTGAAAAATAAACGAATTGCCCCCTACAGAAAGTCAGCAGAGGCGCGATAAGACGAGTGAGAGAAAAAAGGTGATAGCACTTTGGTTTTTCTGTCACGAGCAAATGTTAACCTTTGTCGGTTCGTCCGTCCTTCTGCGACGTGATGTCGCACTAAAATGGAGCTTCACCACAGAATACAGTCATGCCTGCGTGCAAGAAGGCTGAGGGTGAGGTGTGGCTGGCGAACCATTCCAATAACTGGGGGATACACAATGAGCACGAGCATCACGGCGGACGGCATCGCCGACCAGCCTGCGTTCCTCTCCAAGGAACGTATCATCGCCAAGCCCGGATTCAACCGGTGGCTGGTTCCACCGGCCGCGTTGGCCATCCACCTCTGCATCGGCATGGCCTATGGCTTCTCGGTGTTCTGGTTGCCACTGTCCAAGGCCTTGGGTATCACCAAGCCTGTCGCCTGTGCACCGGATATGAGCTTTATCTCGCAAGTCTTTTCGTCCCAATGTGACTGGCCGATCTCCATGCTCGGCTGGATCTACACCCTGTTCTTCATCTTCCTGGGCTGCTCGGCAGCCATCTGGGGCGGCTGGCTGGAACACGCCGGGCCACGCAAGGCCGGCGTTGTTTCGGCATTGTGCTGGTGCGGTGGCCTGCTGATTTCCGCGTTGGGTATCTATACCCACCAGATCTGGCTGATGTGGGTCGGTTCCGGTGTGATCGGCGGCATTGGCCTGGGCCTGGGCTATATCTCGCCAGTCTCGACGCTGATCAAATGGTTCCCGGACAAGCGCGGCATGGCGACCGGCATGGCGATCATGGGCTTTGGTGGCGGTGCGATGGTCGGTGCTCCACTGGCTGCGGCGCTGATGAGCCATTTCGCTACGCCGACCGAGGTGGGTGTCTGGCAGAGCTTCCTGGTGATGGCCGCGATCTACTTCGTGTTCATGATCGGTGGCGCCTTGTCGTACCGCGTTCCGCCAACCGGTTGGAAGCCTGAAGGCTGGACCCCGGCACCGAAGAAAGCCGCGAACGCGATGATCACTCATCGTCACGTTCACGTGAACGTTGCCTGGAAAACCCCGCAGTTCCGCCTGGTATGGCTGGTGCTGTGCCTGAACGTATCCGCCGGTATCGGCATCCTGGGCATGGCTTCGCCACTGCTGCAGGAAGTGTTTGGCGGCAAACTGCTGGGCAACGACCTGCCTTTCGGTCAGCTGGACGCCGTGCAACTGGGCCAGATCGCTGCCATTGCGGCCGGTTTCACCGGTCTGTTGAGCCTGTTCAACATCGGTGGCCGGTTCTTCTGGGCGTCCTTCTCGGACTACCTGGGCCGTAAAAACACCTACTTCGTGTTCTTCGCATTGGGTGTTGCCCTGTACGCGTTGATCCCGAACCTGGGTCACTTGGGCAGTATCGCGCTGTTCGTGGCGGCGTTCTGCATCATCCTGTCGATGTACGGCGGCGGTTTCGCAACCGTGCCGGCCTACCTGGCGGACCTGTTCGGTACGCAAATGGTTGGCGCGATCCACGGTCGTCTGCTGACGGCGTGGGCGGCGGCAGGCGTGCTGGGCCCGGTTCTGGTGAACTACTTGCGTGAATATCAGCTGAGCATCGGCGTCGAGCGTGCCGCGGCCTATGACATCACCTTGTACATCCTGGCCGGCCTGCTGGTGCTGGGTTTCCTGTGTAACCTGATGGTCCGTCCGGTCGCCGACAAGTATTTCATGACCGACGCCGAACTGGCCGCTGAACAGGCGCTGGGCCATGACAAGGGCGCCGACAGCACCACTTCGCTGGAATGGAAAGCCGCGCCGGGCACCAAGCCTTTGGCAATCGCCGCCTGGCTGGTGGTGGGCATTCCGTTGGCGTGGGGTGTGTGGGTGACCCTGCAGAAGACGGCGGTGTTGTTCCGTTAAGACCGTTGCCCTGATCATCAGGTCAGGGCAGCCCTTGTGGGAGCGAGCTTGCTCGCGAAGGCGGTGTATCAGTCAACGGTAATGTCGACTGGCACACCGCTTTCGCGAGCAGGCTCGCTCCCACAGTTGTTTATGGGCATGGCTTAGACTTGTATGCACATGTCTATCGCCGACAGCCCGGTTTTCAACCCGTCAGTGATGTCACCTCTTTTGTTTCTGTTTGCCGCTCGCGCCCCTATAATGGCTGCCTTTTTCGCCCAATGATTTTGCGGAGCTGGTGATGGCCGAACGTAAGGCGTCTGTCGAGCGCGACACTCTGGAAACCCAGATCAAAGCCTCGATCAACCTGGATGGCACCGGAAAGGCCCGGTTTGATATCGGCGTGCCTTTTCTTGAGCACATGCTGGACCAGATCGCCCGTCACGGGCTGATCGACCTGGACATCGTCAGCAAGGGCGACCTGCATATCGACGACCACCACACGGTGGAAGACGTCGGTATCACCTTGGGCCAGGCCTTCACCCAGGCCATCGGCGACAAAAAAGGCATCCGTCGCTACGGCCATGCCTACGTGCCGCTCGATGAAGCGCTGTCGCGCGTGGTCATCGACTTCTCCGGCCGCCCTGGCCTGCAAATGCATGTGCCGTACACCCGTGCCACCGTCGGCGGCTTCGACGTTGACCTGTTCCAGGAATTCTTCCAGGGCTTCGTCAACCACGCCAACGTGACCCTGCACATCGACAACCTGCGCGGGCACAACACCCATCACCAGATCGAAACCGTGTTCAAGGCCTTTGGCCGCGCGCTGCGCATGGCGGTGGAGCTCGATGACCGCATGGCCGGCCAGATGCCTTCCACCAAGGGCGTGCTGTAATGCAGACGGTCGCGGTTATCGATTACGGCATGGGCAACCTGCACTCGGTGGCCAAGGCCCTCGAGCACGTGGGCGCCGGCAAGGTGCTGATCACCAGCGAAGCCGATGTGATTCGCGAAGCCGACCGCGTGGTGTTCCCCGGTGTCGGCGCGATTCGTGATTGCATGGCCGAGATTCGTCGCCTGGGCTTCGACAAGCTGGTGCACGAAGTCAGCCAGGATCGGCCGTTCCTCGGCATCTGCGTGGGCATGCAGGCTTTGCTCGATCGCAGCGAAGAGAACGATGGCGTCGATTGCATTTCGCTGTTCCCCGGCCAGGTAAAGTTTTTCGGCAAGGGCCTGCATGAGGATGGCGAACATCTGAAAGTCCCGCACATGGGCTGGAACGAAGTGAAGCAGGCGGTCGATCATCCCCTGTGGCACAACATCCCGGACCTGGCGCGCTTCTACTTCGTGCACAGCTACTACATCGCCGCCGGCAACGCGCGGCAGGTGGTGGGCAGCGGTCACTATGGCGTCGATTTCGCCGCGGCCCTGGCCGATGGTTCGCGCTTCGCCGTGCAGTTCCATCCGGAGAAGAGCCATACCCATGGCCTGCAGCTATTGCAGAACTTCGCCGCATGGGACGGACGCTGGTAATGGCACGCAAGAAACCGCCGATCCTCACCCTCACGCCTGAGCAGGAAAGTGAAGCGAACCGCAAGATCCAGCGGTTCATGGAGGAACGTTTCGAGCTGGACCTGGGCTCGTTCGAAGCGGCGGAAATTCTTGACCTGTTTACCCGCGAAATTGCTCCGCACTATTACAACAGGGCGATTTTCGATGTGCAGGCGCACCTTAAAGAAAGGTTCGAAAGCATTGAAAGCGACTTGTGGGCGCTCGAGAAAAACTGATTCCCGAGCCAAGCTGAATACTCGTATTTAAGGGTTTGCCAGATGCTGATTATCCCCGCTATCGATCTCAAGGACGGCGCTTGCGTACGTCTGCGCCAGGGCCGCATGGAAGACTCCACGGTGTTTTCCGATGACCCGGTGAGCATGGCCGCCAAGTGGGTGGAGGGCGGCTGCCGTCGCCTGCATCTGGTTGACCTGAACGGTGCTTTCGAAGGCCAGCCGGTCAATGGCGAAGTGGTCACGGCCATCGCCAAGCGCTATCCGAACCTGCCGATCCAGATCGGTGGCGGCATCCGCTCGCTGGAAACTATCGAGCACTACGTCAAAGCTGGCGTGAGCTACGTGATCATCGGCACCAAGGCCGTGAAAGACCCGGCTTTCGTCGCTGAAGCCTGTCGCGCGTTCCCTGGCAAAATCATCGTTGGCCTGGATGCCAAAGACGGTTTCGTCGCCACCGATGGCTGGGCTGAAATCAGCTCCGTGCAGGTCATCGATCTGGCCAAGCAGTTTGAAGCCGACGGCGTGTCCTCGATCGTTTATACCGACATCGCCAAAGACGGCATGATGCAGGGCTGCAACGTACCGTTCACCGCTGCGCTGGCCGCTGCCACCAAGATCCCGGTGATCGCTTCCGGTGGCATCCATAATCTGGGTGACATCAAGTCGCTGCTCGACGCCAAGGCACCGGGCATCATCGGCGCAATCACCGGGCGTGCGATCTATGAGGGCACCCTCGACGTCGCTGAAGCGCAAGCTTTCTGCGATTCCTACAAAGGCTGAGGACTGACCATGGCGCTGGCCAAACGCATCATCCCTTGCCTGGACGTGGACAACGGCCGGGTGGTCAAGGGCGTCAAATTCGAGAACATCCGTGACGCCGGCGACCCGGTGGAAATTGCTCGCCGCTACGACGAGCAGGGTGCCGATGAGATTACCTTCCTCGACATCACGGCCAGTGTCGATGGCCGCGATACCACACTGCATACCGTCGAGCGCATGGCCAGCCAGGTGTTCATCCCGCTGACCGTGGGCGGCGGCGTGCGCTCCGTTCAGGACATCCGCAACCTGCTCAATGCCGGGGCGGACAAGGTGTCGATCAATACCGCCGCGGTGTTCAACCCCGAATTTGTCGGTGAAGCAGCGCAGCACTTCGGCTCGCAGTGCATCGTCGTGGCCATCGACGCGAAGAAGGTTTCCGCCCCCGGCGAAACCCCGCGCTGGGAAATCTTCACCCATGGTGGGCGCAAACCCACGGGGCTGGACGCTGTTGAATGGGCAAAGAAAATGGAAGCCCTGGGCGCCGGTGAGATCCTGCTGACCAGCATGGACCAGGACGGCATGAAAAACGGCTTCGACCTGGGCGTCACCCGCGCCATCAGCGATGCACTGGGCATTCCAGTCATCGCTTCCGGCGGTGTCGGCAACCTGCAGCACTTGGCTGACGGCATTCTCGAAGGTCACGCCAGTGCGGTATTGGCGGCGAGTATCTTCCACTTCGGCGAGTACACCGTGCCGGAGGCCAAAGCTTATATGGCGCAGCGCGGTATCTGCATTCGATAGGTTTCTTCATCGAAAACAGCCCGGTGCCTGTCAGAGTGTCGGGCTGGTCTCCTGCCGGCTTGTGGCAGGACTTAGCAAGTCTTCCCTGGGCTTGGATTCCTGATTCATTTTGTCGTAAGCGATGCTGCAGAATTTCTGCGGCAGTTCTTCGTTTTCGAACAAATAACCTCTCTGGTCATAGGGTTCGTACTCTTGCGCTTCAGTGCAGTCTGTCGTTTCCGGCGGGCCGAACTTGATGGCGTAGGTATGGTATTGATCCTCGGATTGTTCCAGTGCGACTCCGATGCCCGCGTAGATCGACAGATTTGGCTGGGCTGTCGGAGCGCCGTCCAGGATTTCTACCGGCAGCGAAAGGGTAGTGAGTGGCTCTGCCGGTCCCGAGGAGTCAACACCAATAATGCATAGGAAATAGACGCCTGGCTGAGTGCCGATATCAGTGTCTATAAACGCGTCGACCGAGCTGATTGGATCGCTATAGTTTTGGCCGTTTTCGCAGTGCTTTGCGGTACGAACTGTCTTGTGGCGATAAAAGGCAGTGCTGATCTTGAAGCGGTAGTTCCAAGTCGGGATTGCTATGGTCCCGTCAGGCTGTTTTACAAGACGCTGATACCGCGCCGGGCTGTTTTTTTCCAGGTCAACGGAAAATGACGGGTAAAGCGCGCAAGATGCCGTCACGTCCTTGACCAGATGGCCTTGCACGAAGCACCCGTTGAGAAAAGCCGTTGAAGTTCCATAGTGGTTGTCGGGGATTGGTTTATAGCCACTGTTGGTGCGCATACAAGGCACATACCATTCGCATGGGGTGAAGCCCTCGGGTGTGGCACTGGTGTTCAGCACACCGACAATCTCGTTGGTGTAACGATCAAGGATGGGGCCTCCTTCACTGCCTCCCGCCAGATCCGAGCATTGATTCATTATGTTGTTTCGCCAGACAAACTGACCTTTGATGACCTCGTCGGCAGATTGCAGTGTGCACGCGGCCATGCGCAGTGTGTTCTTTGGAAAACCCAACGAGGCTCCTACCGTCAACACATCGGTTCCATCAGTCGGCTGTCCCTGGGCCAATTTCAATGGTTTTATACCGGCCCTGATGAGTTCCTGAAGGCTGACGTTCAGCTCGATGATAGAAAGATTGGTGCCATGCATACTCCGCCATGCCACTTTTTTTACCGGGTAGATCTGGAATAACAAGGTGTCAGCGAAGTAACTGAAATAGATGTGGCCGCTTATGGGGGTGTCCGTCATGTTGCTTTCGTCGATTTGCCTCGTACAGAAACCCGTGGTGACCACATAGGCGGGCGTTGGTCCGGCCACAGTGGAATCCTGAGTATCGAGCAGTGTGGCGGTGCAATAACTGTCGGTATACAGCCGACCGATGCCTCGCCAATGGTCATATTTGCCATCCGCATTTTCCAAGACCCTGGACGCTGCGAAGTTTTGCAGGCCATCGCCATAGTCCTTGCTGTGAGCAATACCTTGCAAAGCCGACACGCACAGCACGGCCATTAAGGGAAATAAGATCGATCTCATAAAACGCTGCCTCTGATTAAATGAATAGAAACCGGTCAGGCCGGTGTTTCAATTAACCAGAGCGCGCCTGTTGGCTGGCGGTAACTAATTACCTCACCCTTGAAGGCTGGAACCTCTAGCCTGAAAGGTTGAGCCGGCGGCAAGTAACGACCGTAGACATGATTGCGGCCCTGAGGCACTCTTGGCTCGCCATGGATCTTCGGTAGTCAGACATGTTCAGACGTTTGGTTTTCTTTCTTGCCGGCACCGTGCTGTTGTTCATCAACGGGGCGCAGGCTCAAGAACATCGCGATGTCGGCGTGGTATTGCTGACGGAAAATTTCCCGCCATACAACATGGCCAAGAACGGCAAGAACTTCGCCCAGGACGAAAACATCCATGGCATCGCCGTGGACATCGTGCGCGAGATCTTCAAGCGCGCCGACATTACTTACAGCCTGACATTGCGCTTTCCTTGGGAACGAATCTACAAGCTCGCCCTGGAGAAACCCGGCTACGGGGTGTTCGTCACGGCGCGGTTGCCGGAGCGCGAGAAACTCTTCAAATGGGTCGGCCCTATCGGCCCGGACGACTGGGTCATGCTAGCCAAGGCAGACAGCAAAATTGCCCTAGACTCGCTTGAGCAGGCGCGTGAATACAAGATTGGCGCCTACAAGGGCGACGCTATTGCCGAGACATTGGCCAAGCAAGGACTCAAGCCTGTCGTCGTGTTGCGCGATCAGGACAACGCCAGGAAGCTGATCAGCGGCCAGATCGATCTGTGGGCCACCGGAGACCCGGCCGGGCGTTACCTGGCGCGGCAGGAAGGAGTTAGCGATCTCAAGACCGTGCTGCGATTCAACAGTGCCGAGCTGTACCTGGCGTTGAACAAGGACGTGCCGGACGATGTGGTTGCCCGACTCCAAGCGGCCCTGGACGAACTGCGCAAGGACGGTACGGTGGACGCGATCATGGCGCGGTATCTCTAAGCACTTCACCCGCCGCGCGGCCGCCATCGCGAGCAGGCTCGCTCCCACAATGGTTCTGCATCGGGCACAAGGTTTGTGTTCACCGCAGATCCCCTGTGGGAGCGAACTTGCTCGCGATGGCGGCGACGCGGTTACCGTCGCTACCGATAAACCCCATCTTTCCCATGCCCGGCCATTGCTCGGTTGCTGCGCAGGCTGATCATCGATTTTATGTCGATCCATTCGATGCCCTGAGCCTTGAGCTTGGGTAGTTCGCGTTCGAGTACCGCCAGGGTCTGTGGGTAGGGGTGGCCGATCATCACGGCCGAGCCCTGCCGGCGGGCCAGGTCGATGGCGGTCTGGAGCTGATGGGCGATGGCTGCTTCGGTGCGCTCGTCATCCAGGAACACATCCCGCGACACGCTGGCGAGGCCGATTTTCTGGGCCTCGGCGCCGGCGACCGTCTGGGCGCTGGTGCGGCTGTCGACGAAAAACTTGTGCCGCTGTTGCAGGTTCGCCATCAACCACGCCATGGCCCTGGGTTGGGCGGTCATGCGGCTACCCATGTGGTTGTTGACGCCGCTGGTATAGGGCACTGCGGCAAACGCGGCGTCCAGGCGCTTGCCCAGTTCTTCGACAGGGAGTTCCGGATGCCAGGCGAACGGCCCGTTGGCCGGGTCCATGGGCATGTGGAGCATGACCAGTTTGCCGGCGCGATGGGCTTCGCGGGCCAGTTCGGCGGCATGGGGTGTGTCGGGCATGATCGCAGCGGTGACGGGCCCAGGGAGGGCCAGTACCCGGAGATCCCGAGGCAGATTTTGCCCCAGGTCGTCGATGATCAGGCTCAGGTACGCCTTATGCGGCGAAGAAGGTGTAGCGGGCGCCGCGTTAACGGCTCCCGCCAGCAGGCACAGCAGGACGAAGGTAAACCGCCGGAACATCTCAGCGGCCGGAAGTGATGTTCAACCCCTTGAGCAAGCTCAAGGCCTGGGCCAACTGATAGTCGTCGTCCTGCGGCATTGGCTTGGCCTTGGCACCGGAACCGGTCGGCTTGTCGGCGCCGCCGTTGCCATTGCCCAAGTGACCTTGCAGGTCGGCTTCCTTGAAGTATTCGCTGTCCGCTTCGCTGGTGATCTTGGCCTTGCGCACTTCGATGTCCGGAACGATGCCCTGGGCCTGGATGGAGCGGCCGTTAGGGGTGAAGTACAGCGCGGTGGTGATCTTCAACGCTCGATCGTTGTTCAGCGGCAACACGGTCTGCACCGAGCCCTTGCCAAAACTGGTGGTGCCCATGACCACGCCGCGTTTCTGGTCCTGCAGGGCGCCGGCGACGATTTCCGAGGCCGAGGCACTGCCGCCGTTGATCAGCACCACCAATGGCACGGCTTCGCTCAGGTCGTTGCCAGTGGCCGAGAAGCGCAGCTCGGAATTGGCAATGCGCCCCTTGGTGTAGACGATCAGGCCCTTGGTGATGAAGTGATCCACCACCTCGACGGCCGATTGCAGTACGCCGCCGGGGTTGTTGCGCAGGTCCAGAACCAGCCCGTTGAGCTTCTTGCCGTTGTCCTTGCGCAACTTGGCCAGGGCCTTGGCGACCTCTTCGCCGGTCTTGACCTGGAACTGCGTGATGCGGATGTAGCCGTAGCCCGACTCCAACAACTGGCTCTTCACGCTCCTGACCTGGATGACCGCTCGCGTGAGGGTCACGTCGAATGGCGTGCCGCCGTCGCGCACCAGCGTCAGGGTGATTTTCTGGCCGATCTTGCCGCGCATCTTGTCTACGGCTTCGGTCATGCTCTGGCCGCGTGTCGGCTGGCCGTTGATCTTGACGATGAAGTCACCGGCCTGGATGCCGGCCTTGGAAGCGGGCGTATCGTCGATTGGCGAGACGACTTTGACGAAGCCGTCTTCGCTGCCGACTTCGATACCCAGGCCGCCGAACTCGCCACTGGTGCTTTCCTGCAACTCGGCAAAATCCTCCGGCCCCAGGTAGGCCGAGTGCGGGTCAAGGTTGCTGAGCATGCCTTTGATGGCGTTTTCCAGCAGCTGTTTGTCATCCACGGGCTCGACGTAGGCAGCCTTGATCCGGTCCATGACCTCGGCGAAGGTGCGCAGTTCGTCCAGCGGCAGCGGAGCCTTGGTGGTCGCGGCGGTGGCGGCGGGTGCCGACGGGGCCGTTTCGGCGGCGAAGGCCAGGGGCGCGCCGATCACGAGGGCGATCGTCAGGGCCAGCGAGGTGAGGCGGGACAAATGCAGCATGTCGAACGAACTCCTTAATAGGATGGGCGCGCTTATCCTTGCGCACGACACCATTGGGCCGGGTCGCTGGGGCGACCCTGCTGACGAATAGCGAAATACAGTGCTGGCGTATCCTGCCCGCCACTGTTGCCGACCGTGGAGATGGACTCGCCGGCCTTGACCACATCGCCCGCCGCCTTGAGCAGCGTCTGGTTGTGGCCGTACAGGCTCAAGTAACCGTTGCCGTGGTCGAGAATCACCAACAGGCCGGCGCCGCGCAGCCAATCGGCAAACACCACGCGCCCGCCATGCACGGCGTGCACCTGGCTGCCGGCGGAGGCGCTGATCATCACGCCGTCCCACTTGGTGCGGGTATCGTCGCCGCGGGTTTCACCGAAGCGCGCAAGCAATCGACCATTGACCGGCCATGGAAGTTTTCCCCGGGCCGAACCAAAAGCACCGCCGAAGGTTTCTCCACCGCTGGAAACCAGCGTGCCGGGGCTCGATTTTGCAGGTTTGCGCGGCGCGTCGCCGGCGTCCGCGTCGGCCTGGGCTTCACGTAAACGCTTTTTTTCGGCTTCCTGCTGGGCGATCAGCGCTTTCTGGCGCGCTTCTTCAGCCTCTCGGGCCTGGCGGGCCAGTGTTTCCTCGATCGTCTTCAAGACGTTGGCCAGTTCGGCCTGGTCTTGCTCGCGGGCCTTGAGCTTGCTGTCGCGGGCTTTCACATCGTCATTGAGTTTGGCCAGGGCAACCTGGCGCTCCTTGCGGACTTTCTCGAGTTCTTCGCGCTGGGTGTCGAGACTGCTTTGCTGGACCAGCAATTGGGCTTGCTGCAACTCGATGTCTTTTTCGACATTGGCCAGTTGGCGCAGGGTTTCGTTGAAATTCTTGAGCTGTTCCAGGCGTGCCTGGCTCAGGTAGTCGTAATAAGTGAGGGTGCGGGCGAATTTCTCGGGGTTCTGCTGGTTGAGGAGCAGCTTGAGGTATTCCTGGCGACCGTTCTGGTAGGCCGCTCGGGCCTGGATCGCGATCAGCTTTTGCTGTTCAGTGCGCGCGCTCTGGAGTTTTTTTTTCTCTCCATCGAGCCGTTGCAGCTCGGATTCGCTTTTCTTCAGCTCTTTCTGCAGGGCCTCGACCTGCTTCTCCAGCTTGCCCATCTCGGTCTCGGTGCCGCGCAAGTCCTTCTGCACACTGGATTTTTCTTCCTGCAGCTTGCCCAGCAGTTTCTTCAGCTCGGCGATGTCCTGGCGCGTGGCTTCCAACTGCTGTTGGGTTTGCGCGCGCTCGTCGGCGAAGGCCGGTTGGAGCAGGCAGGTCAGGGCAAGGGCTATCAGGACGCGGAGCATAGAGGCGGGTGGCACCAGGGAAAGGGACGGCCTAGTATGCCCGCCCCACGCTGCAAAAAAAACGCCCATTTAGGGCTGTGTGATAACTGGCCGAAAAAACACCAAACCCCAATGTGGGAGCGAGCTTGCTGTGGCGAGGGAGCTTGCTCCCGCTGGGCTGCGAAGCAGCCCCTCGACAGTAGATCAGGCCAGAAGCCTTTGCGATGGCTGCGCCATCGAGCGGGAGCAAGCTCCCTCGCCACACAAGCTGTGCTCAAACCTGCGACGCTTCGTCAGACCAGGATCGAAGTCCCGGTCATCTCCGCCGGTTTCTCCATGCCCAGCAACATCAGCATGGTCGGTGCCACGTCAGCCAGCACGCCGCCGTCGCGGACCTTGAAGTCGCGCTTGCCGACATAAATGAACGGCACCGGCTCGGTGGTGTGGGCGGTGTGGGCCTGGCCGGTGGACTCATCGGACATTTGCTCGACATTGCCATGGTCCGCCGTGATCAGGGCTTCGCCGCCTACTTTTTCCAAGGCGTCGACGATGCGACCCACGCAGGTGTCCAAGCATTCAACGGCCTTGACCGCCGCCTCGAACACGCCGCTATGGCCCACCATGTCGCCGTTGGCGTAGTTGACCACGATTACGTCGTAGCGCTGGTTCTCGATGGCATCGACGATGCGGTCGGTCACTTCCGGCGCGCTCATTTCCGGCTGCAGGTCATAGGTGGCGACTTTCGGCGAGGGGATCAGGATGCGTTCTTCGCCCGGGAAGGGTTCTTCACGGCCACCGGAGAAGAAGAACGTCACGTGGGCGTACTTTTCGGTTTCGGCGATGCGCAGCTGGGTCTTGCCGTTTTTCGCCAAGTAGTCGCCCAGCACGTTGTCCAGGCTGCCGGCGGCAAAGGCGGATGGCGCGGGAATGCTGGCGGCGTATTGAGTCAGCATCACGAAGCCGGCCAGTTTCGGCTGGCGGGCGCGGTCGAATTCCTTGAAATCATCTTCGACAAATACGCGGGTCAGTTCGCGGGCACGGTCGGCACGGAAGTTCATGAACACCACGGCGTCGCCGTCTTCGACTTTTACCGGCTCGCCGAGGGTGGTGGCCTTGACGAATTCGTCGCTTTCGCCGCGTTCATAAGCCGCTTGCAGACCCTCTTGCGCGGTGGCGGCATGGAATTCGGCATTGCCGTCGACGATCAGGTTGTAGGCCTGGGCGACGCGGTCCCAGCGATTGTCACGGTCCATGGCGAAATAACGGCCGATCAGGCTGGCGATCCGGCCCTTGCCCAACGCCTTGAAGGTGTCGTCCAGTACTTTGATCGACGACTCGGCGCTCTTGGGCGGCGTGTCGCGGCCATCGAGGAAGGCGTGCAGGTAGATGTTCTTGGCGTCGCGCTTGGCAGCGAGTTCGGCCATGGCGACCAGGTGGTCCTGGTGGCTGTGCACGCCGCCGTCCGACAGCAGGCCCATGAAGTGCACGGCCTTGCCAGCGGCCACTGCTTTGTCCACGGCGGCGCAGATGGTGGGGTTTTCGAAGAAGTCGCCGTCGCGGATCGACTTGGTCACGCGGGTGAAGTCCTGGTAAACCACGCGGCCCGCGCCGAGGTTCATGTGGCCGACCTCGGAGTTGCCCATCTGCCCGTCCGGCAGGCCGACGTCCATGCCGCTGCCGGAGATCAAGCCGTTCGGCACGGTGGCCCACAGGCGATCGAGCACAGGCTTCCTGGCCGCGTATACGGCGTTGGATTCGTGGCTGTCACTGTGACCGAAGCCGTCCAGAATCATCAGGACCAAAGGTTTAGGCGTGGTAGTCATGGAATCCACTCGTGGCTGGTTAAAAGAAGACGATGGAAAAGGGACGGGCAGTTTAAAGGTAAGTTCCGGTGCCGTCACCGCCGGGCGGGGTTTGGCCGGCCTTGCGTGCTGTGTATACTGGCCGACATTTTAACGCCCTGGAACCTCCTTCGATGGTTGCTCACCTGATTGAATTTGCCACTAACCACTACATTCTCGTCGGTATCTTCGTCGTACTGCTGGCTTTGCTGGTTGCCCACACGATGCAGGGCGGCGGTCGCAGCCTGAGCACTGGCGAGCTGACCGCGCTGGTCAACAAGGACGCCGGCGTCGTGGTCGATATTCGTCCGATCAAGGACTACGCCGCCGGTCACATTGTCGGCGCGCTGAACATCCCTCAGGACAAACTGGTCGCACGCGTAGGCGAACTGGAAAAGCACAAGGCCAAGACGGTAATCCTGGTCGACGCCCAAGGCCAGCAGGCCGGGACCCTCGCCCGCGAACTGATGAAGTCCGGCTTCACCGCCGCCAAACTGTCCGGTGGCGTTGCAAGCTGGAAAGCCGACAATCTGCCCCTGGTGAAGTGACATGCCCCACGTTGTTGTCTATTCCAGCGATTACTGCCCCTACTGCTCCCGAGCCAAGCACTTGCTCCAAAGCAAAGGCGTGGCTTTCGAAGAGATCAAGGTCGACGGCAAGCCGCAACTGCGCGCCGAAATGACCCAGAAGGCCCGGCGTACTTCCGTGCCGCAGATCTGGATCGGCGGCACTCACGTGGGCGGTTGCGATGACCTGTATGCCTTGGAGCGCGCCGGCAAGCTTGACGCGCTGCTCAAGGCTTGAATTCCTTATCAATAGAACTGAAGTAAGAAGGATCTGCGATGACTGACCAACAGAACACTGCTGCCACTGAAGAAGAAGCCGCACCGCAATTCTCCTTGCAGCGCATCTATGTCCGTGACCTGTCCTTCGAGGCCCCGAAAAGCCCGGCGATCTTTCGTCAGCAGTGGGAGCCGAGCGTGGCCCTGGACCTGAACACCCGTCAGAAAGCCCTGGAAGAAGATTTCCACGAAGTGGTGCTGACCCTGTCCGTGACCGTGAAAAACGGTGACGAAGTGGCGTTCATTGCCGAAGTCCAGCAAGCCGGTATCTTCCTGATCAAGAACCTCGACGCCGCTTCGATGAGCCACACCCTGGGCGCCTTCTGCCCGAACATCCTGTTCCCTTACGCTCGCGAAACCCTGGACAGCCTGGTGACCCGCGGTTCGTTCCCGGCCCTGATGCTGGCTCCGGTGAACTTCGATGCTCTGTACGCACAAGAGCTGCAGCGCATGCAAGAGGAAGGCGGCGCGACCGTTCAGTAATCCGTTCCATAGCCAGGCACAAAACCTGTGGGAGCGAGCCTGCTCGCGATAGCGGTACGTCAGTCAGCAGTGAGTTGACTGATACACCGCTATCGCGAGCAGGCTCGCTCCCACAGGGGTTTCTGGCCCGGGATTGTCAATCTTGTTACCGGAAGCCGTTCTGCCGCCACGCCTCGTAAACCGCCACTGCTACGGTGTTGGACAGGTTCAGGCTGCGGCAGCCTTCGCGCATCGGCAGGCGCAGGCGCTGTTCCGCCGGCAGGGCGTCGAGCACATCGGCCGACAGGCCGCGACTTTCGGGGCCGAACAGAAACGCATCACCGGCAACGAAACTGGCGTCATGAAACGGCCGTGAACCCTTGGTGGTGAACGCGAACAGACGTGGGTGCCCCAGGCTTTCCAGGCAACTGGCGAGGTCGGCGTGCCGCTGCAAAGTGGCATACTCGTGATAATCGAGGCCCGCGCGGCGCAGGCGCTTGTCGTCCATCTCGAAGCCCAGCGGTTCGATCAAATGCAGGTGGCAGCCGCTGTTGGCGCACAGCCTGATGACGTTGCCGGTATTGGGCGGTATTTCCGGTTGAAAAAGGATGACGTGAAACATGCACGGCTCCGCAGATAAAGATGAGCGGCATTCTACGCCGCAAACCGACCGACGTTCGAAGCTATTGCCTCGGGTGCTGGGCTCGCTGGCGATCTTCGGCATGATGGTCGGGCTAATGATCGGCCGTCTGACCACGCCTGACCCCAGTGCGCTGCAACAGATCGAGGCGGGCGATGGGGTGTTGGTAGCCTGGTTCAACAATGAACCCAAGCTCCACGGGGAAATCGTCGACGGCTCCGTGGCGCTGTTGTTCCAGGCCGAAGGTCGACCGCAGAAGGGCCAGCTCAAGCTCAACGGCAAGGACGTGAATTGGCGGGTGCGGTTGAGTGACAAGGGGTTGTTGCTGACGCTGGTGGCGGCGCGTCCGTTGCGAGGGGAATGGGCCGGCAGCGAAGTCGATGACCGCTGGCGGCTGGAGATCCGTCTCCAAGAGCAATAAAAGAGGGAACCCCCGGCCTGCCTGTACCAAGGTTCCCAAAACGGGAGGGCTCGCGCTTGGCGCAGAGCCCTGGGTGTAAAGAAGGGAAACCTTGACCTGCCTGTATCAAGGCCCCCAAAACAGCGGGCTCGAGAGCCCGGTATAAAAGAGGGGAATCCCCGGCCTGCCTGTACCAAGGTCCCCAAAACTGGGTAGTGACCTAGCTATTGCAGGGGGCGTGCCAGTTTTAAACGGCTTGTCACGAAAACACTGCTGTGAATGAGCAAAGCCCCGTATTCCGGGGCTTTGGCTTTTGTGTGGGCTGGTTTTCCTAGCATGGTCCACCGGCTTTTGGCTTGTTACAGTGGGGCAATTGCAGCCCGCAGTGCATTGAAGCGGTGCACAAAACCTTTAAAAGCATCGCGAGCAGGCTGCTCCCACAGTAGCTCTGTGTCGTTCCCAAAACCTGTGGGAGCGAGCCTGAACTGGCCTAATGATTTTGGACACTTCAATCGGGCGCTATGATAGCGCCCAAATCTGAGGTGTTTGGATATGCGTAAATCTTATTCGAGTGAGTTCAAGCTCAAGGCTGCCAGCATGGTGCTGGATGAAGGCCAGCCGGTTACCGAGGTCTGTGCCAGCCTAGATATCGGCCCCACTGCTCTGCGCCGCTGGGTCGATCAAGTGCAAAAAGAACGCCTGGGTTCGACCCCGGTAGGGGCCAAGGCGATTACTGCTGATCAGCGAGAAATCCAGAGGCTCAAAGCCCTACTCAGGGAGAAAGACCTGGACATTGAAATCCTAAAAAAGGCCAGTGCTCTCCTGCTTTTGGACGCCAAAGATCATTCACGCTGATCGATGAGCTGGACGAGCAATACGGCGTTAAAAGGTGTTGCCGGGCGTTTGGGATCAACCGCAGTAGTTTCTACGCCTGGCGCCAGCGCCAAGGCAGAGCAAATCCTGAACGGGACAAGCTCAAAGCCGCGCTGGTCAGGCACCACAGGGCGTCCAGAGAGTCGGCCGGCGCACGTACTTTGTCCAAGGAGCTAAAAGCCAAAGGGCATCGTATCGGACGTTATATGGCTCGCAGTTTGATGCGCGAAGCTGGCATCGCTAGTCGTCAGCGCAGGCGCCATAAGTACAAGTCGCCGGGCGTTGAGGCATTGGTGGCGCCGCACGTGCTCAAGCGAAAATTTGATGTAACGGCGGTTAACCAGGTGTGGTGTGGCGACGTGACTTACATCAAGGTCGGCAAGCGGTGGATGTACTTCGCCGCCGTTCTGGATCTGTACGCTCGGAGGATCGTGGGTTGGTCGTTCTCGATGATTTCTGATGCCAACCTGACCTGCGAAGCGCTACGCATGGCGGTTGAGCTACGCGGCCACCCCCAGGATGTGTTGTTTCATTCAGACCAAGGTTGTCAGTACACCAGTCATAAATTCCGAAACGAGCTTGTGAAACACGGGTTTAGGCAAAGTATGAGCCGTAAAGGCGAGTGCTGGGACAACGCCCCCATGGAGCGTTTCTTTGGTAGTTTGAAATCAGAGTGGGTTCCTGAAACGGGCTACAAACTGGAACATGAGGCCCGGGCAGACGTGCAGCGCTATGTCTCGCGCTACAACATCAGCAGGCCTCACAGCTACAACGACTACCGGTCGCCGGTCGCGAAGGAAAGGTTGGCGGCGTGAACCTTAATCGGTGTCCAAGATTACTTGACCAGTTCAGCCTGCTCGCGATTGGGCCTTCAAATTCAGTGAAGGATCAAAGGCTGATCAACCCTCATCTCCCTCATCATCATCCCCACCATCGACCTTCATCCCCAATTCCTTGATCTTGCGGGTCAAGGTATTGCGGCCCCAGCCCAGCAGCACGGCGGCGTCGCGGCGGCGGCCGGCGGTGTGCTTGAGGGCGGTCTCGATCATGATGCGTTCGAAGCTCGGCACGGCGCTGTCCAGCAGGCTCGATTGGCCGCGGGCCAACGCCTGGTCGGCCCACTGGCGCAGGGCCTGTTCCCAATTGGTCACCGGCGCCGAATCTTGTGGCAGGCTCAACAGCTCGGGTGGTAGGTCGCTGATATGCACTTCGCGCCCCGAAGCCATTACCGTGATCCAGCGGCAAGTGTTCTCCAATTGGCGCACGTTGCCGGGCCATGGCAGGTTCTTGAGGTATTCCTCGGTTTCGCTCTTGAGCAGCTTGGGCTCCACGGCCAGTTCCTGAGCGGCACGGCCAAGGAAATGCCGGGCCAGGGTCGGGATGTCTTCGCGGCGGTCGGCCAGGCGCGGTATGTGGATGCGGATCACGTTCAGGCGATGGAACAAGTCTTCCCGGAATTTACCGGCGTGGACCAGGGTTTCCAGGTTCTGGTGGGTCGCGGCGATGATCCGCACATCCACCTTGACCGGCGTATGGCCGCCCACGCGATAGAACTCACCGTCCGCCAATACCCGAAGCAGGCGGGTCTGGGTGTCGGCCGGCATGTCGCCGATTTCGTCAAGGAACAAGGTGCCGCCATCGGCCTGTTCGAAGCGTCCGCGTCGAAGGTTGGCCGCGCCGGTAAACGCACCTTTTTCATGGCCGAACAGCTCGGATTCCATCAGATCCTTGGGAATCGCCGCCATGTTCAAAGCAATGAATGGCGACGCCGCCCGGGGACTGTGACGGTGGAGGGCATGGGCAACCAATTCCTTGCCAGTGCCCGACTCGCCGTTGATCAGCACGGTGATGTTGGAATGGCTCAGGCGGCCGATGGCGCGAAACACTTCCTGCATCGCCGGCGCTTCGCCGATGATTTCCGGGGTGCGGGCCAGGGCTGGCACTTCTTCCAGGCCTTGTTGTTCCTGGGCATGCTGGTTGGCGCGCTTGACCAGGGACACGGCTTCGTCGACGTCGAACGGCTTGGGCAGGTATTCGAACGCACCGCCCTGGTAGGACGCGACAGCGCTGTCCAGGTCCGAATGAGCGGTCATTATGATCACCGGCAAGCGCGGATGCTGCTCGCGGATCCTGGCCAGCAGGTCCAGGCCACTGGCGCCGGGCATGCGGATGTCGGAGATGATGACGTCCGGCTGCTGACGGGCCAGGCGGCTCATCACCCCATCGGCGCTGTCGAAGCTCTGGGTGGTCATGCCTTCCTGTTGCAAGGCTTTTTCCAGGACCCAGCGGATAGAACGGTCGTCATCGACGATCCACACGGTTTCACTACGGCTCATGTCGATGTGGCTCCTTGTTCCAGTGGCAGGAAGATCGAGAAAGTGGTGTGGCCAGGGTGGCTTTCACATTCGATCAAGCCCTGATGCTGACTGATGATGTTCTGGGTGATGGACAGCCCCAGCCCGGTACCGTCCGGGCGGCCGCTGACCATGGGAAAGAAGATGGTTTCCTGCAGCTCGGCAGGGATCCCCGGGCCGTTGTCGATGATTTCGATCTTGGTCACCAGGCGATGACGCACATGGCCGATGGTGAACTGGCGCATGGCGCGGGTGCGAAGGCTGATGCGGCCCAGGCGCAGCTCGTTCTGGCTGCTGATGGCCTGCATGGCGTTGCGCACGATGTTCAGCACGGCCTGGATCATCTGCTCGCGGTCGATCAGGACGTCGGGGATGCTCGGGTCGTAGTCGCGCACCAATGTGATGCAGCCCTGGCTTTCCGCTTCGACCAGGCTGCTGACGCGCTCCAGCACTTCGTGGACGTTGCACATCGCCAGGGACGGAAGCTTGTTCGAGCCGAGCATGCGGTCCACCAGGTTCCGCAGGCGGTCGGCTTCTTCGATGATGACGTTGGTGTAGTCCTTGAGGCTTTCTTCCGGCAGCTCACGCGCGAGCAACTGCGCCGCGCCACGTATGCCGCCAAGCGGATTCTTGATCTCGTGGGCGAGGCCGCGCACCAGCATCTTGCTGGTTTCCTGCTTGGACAATTGCGCCTCTTCCTTGGTGATGCGCAGCAGGCGATCACGGGGATGGACTTCGAGCAACAGGAGGGTGGCGTGGTTGTTCAGGATAGGCGTTACCGCGTAGTCGACGGTCAGGGTCTGGCCGGTCAGGGCGGTAAGCATGGCTTCGCGCTTGGTGAATGGGTGGGCCTGCTCGACGGCCTGGCGCAGGGAGTTGAGCGCTTCGGCGGATTCGGTAAACAGTTCGCTGATGAACTGCCCATGGCTGCGCTGGCCACTGACAGCCAAGAGCATCTCCGCCGCCGGGTTCATGTACTCAAGGCGCAGTTCGGCGTCGAGCAGGATGGTCGCGGTGGTGAGATTGTCGAGCAGCAAGCGGTGTAGTGCGTCGCTAATGGTCATCAGGACCTCTTTTAAAGCGTAGCAATTGGAGGCAAGCCCTCAAATTGCGCGCGCGATTAATGCGCTGATACCAGGAAAATGCAAAAACCAAACCAAGGCTCCGAAAAGAAGCGTTTAAAGCCTCAATCAGCCTTTGTGCGCTCGTTTACGCGGCGTTCTGCCAGCGCTTTCGGGTAGTTTCGAACCAAAATGGGTTGGTATCTGGGTAGGGCGTGCGGAGCCCGCACCAATATGGTGCTCCATCTCCAGGGGCATTAGAAGAACGGCAGGATGCTGCTTTCTTCTTCCTTGGGCTTGTCGGCGAGCGGGCATTCGGGACGTTGGCCGTAATCGGCCTTTGTACAAGGTTTGACGCGGCGCTTCTGTGCCAGGGACATGCGCTGCATGTGGAAGGGTTGGTTGGCGGTGCGTTCGACGATACGGTCTTGCTCATCGAGGATTTCAACCGCCAGTTGATGGCTGCCACGGTCGATATTCTTCAACGCGAATACCGGGCTGGGCCCTGCGGCGCCGGTGGGTTTGCCATCCAGCAGCAGGCGGTAGCGATGGCCTTTCTGCAGGCCGGGTTCGCTGGTGGCGGTGACGATCAGCTCCCCGGCGGTGCTGCGTATCGTGGCGTCCGGTTCGGGAATCAGCAGCCGGAGCATCTCGTAACGAAACAATGGTTCGGGTCGCGGTTCCTCCGGTGGCGCCGTTGAGGTTGTACCCGGGGGCGGCGCCTGCATCCGGTTGCCCGGTGATAGCTGCAGTTTCTTGGCATTGCCGGGGCGGGGCTGGTCGGTGAAGACACGATTGCCCTGGGCGTCGATGTAGGTATAGACCTGCGCCAGGCCCGGCGATGCGCTCAACAGCAGGGCTGCGGCGAGTAACCAGCGGCTCAAGGAACGTGTACCCGCTGCACGGTGAAGGTGACGGTTTCGCTCTGCTGCACCAGGCGCTCGCCGTCGATGACCTGGACTGCGAGGCTGTGCTCGCCGCGATCGATGTTCATCAATTGCAGCCGTGGCACATTGCTAGGCTGGCCATAGGGCTGGCCGTCCAGCAGCAACCTGAACAGATGGGGGCTTTGCAGGCGCGGTTGTGTCCGAACGCCGACGGTGAAGGTGCCATTGTTGGCGCGCAGGGCCTCATCGGTTGGAATGTCGGTCAGTTCCAGCAGGTCGTAGGCGTTGCGCGGCGCGTCGTTGTTTTGCGCAGGTGCGGGCGTTTCCGGGGTGGTCGGAGCCTGGGTTTCAACGCTGTTGAGCGGCGGCAACTCCACCGCCTGGGCCGGCACGCCGTCGGGCGGCTGGTTGCTGTAGGCGGTGTTGCCGTTGGCGTCGGTGTATTTGTAGATCTGCGCGGCGGCGGGCAGCGTCAGCAGCAATAAAAGGAGAATTGAACCGCGACCCATGGAGGATTGACCGTAAAACAAAAGTGATGGGTAGCAGCATAGGCCAGGGTGGGCGGTTGGCCAAAGAAGTTGCATCAACCTTTGTGGGTTGTGGTGTGCCTGGTTTTTGGCCGACGCAAATCCAGCGTGGGAGCGAGCCTGCTCGCGAAAGCGGCGTGTCAGACGCCGCGATGCTGAGGCTGCCGGCCCATTCGCGAGCAGGCTCGCTCCCACAGGGTTTTGGAAATATTTCTCAGGATTTCGGGGAGATACACAGTCCGCCGGTTGCCCGGATCAGGGCCAGCCGGTGCACCGGGTGCTGTTTGTTGTGGTGGGTGGCCTGGGCCAGCCATTGCGGGCACTGTGGATCGGTGCGGTAGGGCGCGAAGTCGGCCAGTTGTTGCAGCAGGCGTTTTTGCAGGCGGTCGAGTTTAGGGCGGATCTCGCCTACCAGGTCCGGGCGCGGCAGGTCTGGCGCCTTGCCGTCCAGGGCCCAGTCGGACAAGTTGATGTATTGGACCAGTTTGTTGGCTTCTATCTGGGCGGCGAAAAACGCCTCCACCGTCTCGCCGTTCAGCTTGTAGGTGGGCGCCTGGGCCACGGCGGCGGCAATGACTTCGCGCTCGCGCGGACGGTCCTCTACGGGTTTGCCACTGTCCCATTTGCTCAATGCCACTTGATCTGCGATCAGCAGGCGTTCGCCGATGGCATTGAGCAACGGCGTCAGGGCGTCGGGGGCGTTGCTGGCCTCGGCTGTGGAACACAGCAGTGCGGCAGACAGGGCGAGGCAAATCTTCAAGCGGGAAGTCATTGGCGATCTCGTCTTGTAAGGGAAGCGGCGCACCATCATGCACGCATCCTGCGCCCATAAAAAAGGCCTCCCGAAGGAGGCCTCTCTTTAGTTCACGCCGTGCGTGGCGGCGCTTACTGGATCAGCAGCTGTAGTACAGCTCGTATTCCAGTGGGTGTACGAAGGTGCGAACCTTGATTTCTTCTTCGCTTTTCAGTGCGATGTAAGCGTCGATGAAGTCATCGCTGAATACGCCGCCCTTGGTCAGGAACGCACGGCCCTTGTCCAGCTCTTCCAGGGCTTCTTTCAGGCTGCCACAAACCTGTGGGATTTCCTTGGCCTCTTCAGGCGGCAGGTCATACAGGTTTTTGTCAGCGGCATCGCCAGGGTGGATCTTGTTCTGGATACCGTCCAGGCCGGCCATCATCAGTGCAGCGAAGGCCAGGTATGGGTTGGCAGCCGGATCCGGGAAGCGCGCTTCGATACGGCGGGCTTTTGGGCTGTTAACGTAAGGGATACGGATCGAGGCGGAACGGTTGCGAGCCGAGTAGGCCAGCATGACCGGGGCTTCGAAGCCTGGTACCAGACGCTTGTAGGAGTTGGTCGACGGGTTGGTGAAGCCGTTCAGGGCCTTACCGTGCTTGATGATGCCACCGATGAAGTACAGGGCAGTGTCCGACAGACCGGCATAACCTTCGCCAGCGAAGGTGTTCTTGCCGTCCTTGGAGATCGACATGTGCACGTGCATGCCCGAACCGTTGTCGCCGTACAGAGGCTTCGGCATGAAGGTCGCGGTGCGGCCGTAGGCGTCGGCAACGTTGTGTACGCAGTACTTCAGGGTCTGGACTTCGTCAGCCTTCTTCACCAGTGTGTTGAATTTCACACCGATTTCGTTCTGGCCGGCAGTTGCCACTTCGTGGTGGTGAACTTCGACGGTCTGGCCCATTTCTTCCAGTGCGTTGCACATGGAGGTACGGATTTCGTGGTCGAAGTCGAACGGTGGAACCGGGAAGTAGCCGCCTTTGATACCTGGACGGTGGCCTTTGTTGCCGCCTTCCACGTCCTGGTCGGACATCCACGAACCTTGTTCGGAGAAGATCTTGAACATGGAGCCGGAGATATCGGACTTGAACTTGACCGAGTCAAAGATGAAGAACTCAGGCTCTGGACCGAAGAAAGCGGTGTCGCCGATACCGGTGGACTTCAGGTATTCCTCGGCGCGGTGGGCAATGGCGCGTGGGTCGCGGTCATAACCTTGCATGGTCGAAGGTTCGATGATGTCGCAGACCAGGATCAGGGTCGGCTCTTCGGTGAACGGGTCCAGGACGGCGGTTTCGTCGTCCGGCATCAGGATCATGTCGGAGGCTTCGATGCCTTTCCAGCCGGAGATGGAAGAACCGTCGAACATCTTGCCGATTTCGAAGAATTCGTCGTCCAGCGCATCACGGGCCGGCATGGTCACGTGATGTTGAGTGCCTTTGGTGTCAGTGAAGCGCAGATCAATCCACTTGACGTCATGATCTTTGATGAGTTGAACCGACTTCGACATATGTCCTCCGGGTGGCTTCGGGCGGGTAGTGGAGTGCCCTTAGATATGGGTGATGCCGGCGCGAATACTCTGCCAAGGCAACCTGCCTCACAAGGGAGCAAATTGCATGCCAGTGCCCCACCATGGGTTTTTTGCACCAAATCCACGCTTTTACAGGCGCAAATCAAAGATTGTCAGACAATAACGCACTGCAATGTGGCGCCGTCAATCGATAATGACCCGTTTTGGTGCATGAAAAACCATCTGCACATAAACTGGTTAAACCTTGAGCAATTTCCGCTATAATCCGCGCCCCCTTTTTCGGCTGGCCGTTCGCGCGCTGTTTTCATGAAACTAATCGTAAAAGTCTTCCCCGAGATCACCATCAAGAGCCGCCCGGTACGGATGCGTTTCATCCGCCAGTTGGCCAAGAACATCCGTGCCGTGCTCCGTGACCTGGACCCGGCCGTCGTGGTGAACGGTGTGTGGGACAACCTCGAACTGGAAACCCGCGTCAGCGAACCCAAGCTGCTGAAGGAAATGACCGAGCGCCTGAGCTGCATGCCGGGCATCGCGCATTTCCTGCAAGTTGACGAGTACCCGCTGGGGGACTTCGACGATATCCTCGCCAAGTGCATGCTCCATTATGGTGATGCACTGGCCGGAAAGATCTTTTCGGTCCGCTGCAAGCGCGCCGGCAAGCACCCGTTCAGTTCCATGGACGTGGAACGTTATGTCGGCAGCCAGCTGCGCCGGCAGTGCGGCGCCGCCGGGATTTCGCTGAAAGATCCGCAGGTTGAAGTGCGCATCGAAATTCGCGACCAGCGGTTGTTCGTGATCCACAGCCAGCACGACAGCATCGGCGGTTACCCGTTGGGGTCACTGGAGCAAACGCTGGTGCTGATGTCCGGTGGCTTCGATTCCACCGTCGCCGCTTACCAGATCATGCGTCGCGGCCTGATGAGCCATTTCTGCTTCTTCAACCTCGGCGGGCGCGCCCATGAGCTGGGCGTGATGGAAGTGGCGCACTTCATCTGGAAGAAGTACGGCAGCTCCCAGCGCGTGTTATTTGTGAGCGTGCCGTTCGAAGAAGTCCTGGGCGAGATTCTCGGCAAAGTCGATAACAGTCATATGGGCGTCATTTTGAAGCGTATGATGTTGCGTGCCGCGACGAGCATCGCCGACCGGCTGCACATCGACGCGCTGGTGACCGGCGAGGCGATTTCCCAGGTATCGAGCCAGACGCTGCCGAACCTGTCGGTAATCGACTGCGTGACCGAGAAACTCGTGCTGCGCCCGCTGATCGCCAGCCACAAGCAGGACATCATCGACACGGCGAACGAGATCGGCACCGCCGATTTCGCCCGGCACATGCCCGAGTACTGCGGGGTCATCTCGGTCAATCCGAAGACGGCGGCCAAGCGCGGGCGCGTGGAGCACGAAGAGAAAGAATTCGACATGGCGGTACTCGAGCGCGCGATCGAGAACGCCAGGCTGGTACCGATCGATCGGGTCATCGACGAATTGGGCCAGGACATCCAGATTGAAGAAGTCGGCGAAGCGCTGGCCGGTCAGATCATCATCGACATCCGTCACCCGGACGATGCTGAGGACGACCCGCTGAGCATCGCCGGCGTCGAGGTACAAACGATGCCGTTCTATGCAGTGAACGCGCGTTTCAAGGAACTGGACCCTACTCGCCAGTACCTGCTGTATTGCGACAAAGGCGTGATGAGTCGCCTGCATGCTCACCATTTGCTCAGTGAGGGGCATGCCAATGTGCGCGTTTATCGACCGAGCTAAGTGCCCGGGGCTGTTTGCCTGTGGCCTGCGTCACCGGCCCCCCGACGCCGCCGACACGCTGTAACTGTCGGACTCTACTGTAAATCGCTGCCACGACCTGTCAGCACACCGAATCCTCTGATCGAGATACACAAGTGATCGAAAATCTACGCAACATCGCCATCATTGCTCACGTTGACCATGGTAAGACCACCCTGGTAGACAAACTCTTGCGTCAATCCGGCACCCTGGAGCGCAACGAGCTCAACGACGAGCGCGTGATGGACTCCAACGACCAGGAAAAAGAGCGCGGTATTACCATCCTGGCGAAAAACACCGCCATCAACTGGAACGGCTACCACATCAACATCGTGGACACCCCGGGCCACGCCGACTTCGGTGGTGAAGTAGAGCGCGTGATGTCGATGGTCGACTCCGTGCTGCTGCTGGTTGACGCCCAGGACGGCCCTATGCCGCAAACCCGTTTCGTGACCAAGAAGGCCTTCGAAGCCGGCCTGCGTCCGATCGTGTGCATCAACAAGGTTGACCGTCCAGGCGCGCGTCCGGACTGGGTTCTGGATCAGATCTTCGACCTGTTCGACAACCTGGGCGCCACCGAAGAACAGCTGGACTTCAAAGTCGTCTACGCCTCGGCCCTGAACGGCATTGCCGGTCTGGACCACACCGACATGGCTGAAGACATGACCCCGCTGTACCAGTCGATCGTCGACAACGTACCTGCACCGGCCGTTGACCGTGACGGTCCGTTCCAGATGCAGATCTCGGCACTGGACTACAACAGCTTCCTGGGTGTGATCGGTGTTGGCCGTATCGCCCGTGGTCGCGTCAAGCCGAACACCCCGGTCGTGGCTATCGGCGCCGACGGCAAGCGCCGCAACGGTCGTATCCTGAAGCTGATGGGTCACCATGGCCTGCACCGCGTTGACGTCGAAGAAGCTGCCGCCGGCGACATCGTCTGCATCAGCGGTATGGACTCGCTGTTCATCTCCGACACCCTGTGCCACCCGGACACCGTTGAAGCGATGAAGCCGTTGACCGTCGACGAGCCGACCGTTTCCATGACCTTCCAGGTCAACGACTCGCCATTCTGCGGTAAAGAAGGCAAGTTCGTGACGTCCCGTAACATCAAGGAACGTCTGGACAAAGAGCTGCTGTACAACGTTGCACTGCGCGTTGAAGAAGGCGACTCGGCTGATAAGTTCAAGGTTTCCGGCCGTGGCGAACTGCACCTTTCGGTACTGATCGAAACCATGCGTCGCGAAGGCTTCGAAATGGCTGTAGGCCGTCCGGAAGTGATCATCCGTCTGGTTGACGGCGTGAAGCACGAACCGTTCGAAAACGTCACCATCGACCTGCCGGAAGAATCCCAGGGCAAGGTGATGGAAGAGATGGGCCTGCGTAAGGGCGACCTGACCAACATGGTGCCGGATGGCAAAGGCCGTGTACGTCTGGAATACAACATCCCTGCTCGCGGTCTGATCGGTTTCCGTAACCAGTTCCTGACCCTGACCAACGGTGCTGGCATCCTGACCTCGATCTTCGACCGTTACGACGTGATGAAGTCGGGCGACATGTCCGGCCGTCAGAATGGCGTTCTGGTTTCGGTTGAAACCGGTAAGGCACTGACCTACTCCCTGGAAACTCTCCAGGCGCGTGGCAAGCTGTTCGTCGAGCACGGCCAGGAAATCTACGGCGGCCAGATCGTTGGTCTGAACAGCCGTGACAACGACCTGGGCGTGAACCCTACCAAGGGCAAGAAGCTCGACAACATGCGTGCTTCGGGTAAAGACGAAACCATCGCCCTGGTTCCACCTGTTCGCTTCACTCTGGAACAGGCCCTGGAATTCATCCAGGATGACGAGCTGTGCGAAGTGACGCCTAAGTCGATCCGCCTGCGCAAGAAGATCCTGGACGAAAGCGAGCGTACCCGCGCCGCCAAGAAAGCCAAGGCCTGATTTAGCCCAGGCTGAATGAAAAACGCCCCCGGTTGTGAGACCGGGGGCGTTTTTTTGTGCCCGGTTTTATGGAGTGCCTGTGAGGGCCCCTTCGCGAGCAGGCTCGCTCCCACAGTGGTTCTTTGTCGGACGCAAGATTGTGAACAACATAAGGCCCTTGTGGGAGCGAGCCTGCTCGCGAAGACGGTATTGCAGGCGCCGCTAAACCCTCAGTCGATCAAAATTTGTCCAGCGTCCGCGGATTCCGCTCGCGCTCCACTTCCTTGGGCTTGTACGCGCAATAACCCGGCCGTGGCCCGACCCGTGGATGGTTGCGGCAGGTGTCCGGGCGCTTCTCATAGATGGTGCACAGCCGGCTCTTTCGGTCCAGGTACAGGCAATCGTTGTTGCTCATGCGTTGCAACGTGAAGATTTCCGATTTCTGGTTGTAGCGCTCGACGATCCCTTCCTTTTGCAGGCGCTTGGCGATGTTCTTCGGCGGGTCGCCCAGTTCGAACTCATCGACGATGCCAATCCGGATCAGATCCTTGATCTTCACCTCCACCGGCAGCGTGCAGCAGCTCGACACGCAGGAACCGCACATCGGGGCGGAGTACTTGGCCCAGGTATCGAGTCGGTCGATCTCCGCGGCGGCGATCAGGTTGGGCTTCATCATCGGTGTGTACCAGCATGCATCAGGGCGCGCGATCATACCGGGACTGGTGAAATTTTGAACGACCATCTGCCGGTTTTTTTTGCGTCCCGACAAAACCCGCCCTTACCGGCACGGCCCCTGCATTCATTCGTCCATCGGCAATTCCTTGGCGACGATTCTCCGGCGCCGACGGAAAAACCACCGAACCAAGAGCCTTTACCGTCTGTCAGACCGACTAGGCTCAGACAATTCCATGCTCGTTCGAGGTCTCATCAATGACTCAAGAACCACTTGTTCGCGAAGCTGAGGTTGCGGCATTTCGCGACGCTGTGTTGACCAAACTCACTTATGCCGTCGGCAAGGATCCCGATCATGCGTTTGATCACGATTGGTTCGAAGCCATCGCCCTTGCCGCCCGCGACCACATGGTCGAACACTGGATGGACCACACGCGGCAGATCTACCGCAAGGGCCAGAAGCGTGTCTATTACCTCTCCTTGGAATTCCTCATCGGCCGCCTGCTCTACGACAGCCTGAGCAACCTCGGCCTGCTGGACACCGCCCGCGAAGCGCTGACCGAGCTGGGTGTCGACCTGGAACGCATCCGTCTGCTGGAGCCCGACGCGGCCCTGGGCAACGGCGGCCTTGGCCGTCTGGCGGCGTGCTTCATGGAAAGCATGTCGACACTGGGTATCGCCGGTCATGGCTACGGTATTCGTTACGAACACGGCTTGTTCCGCCAGGCGATTGTCGATGGCTGGCAACAGGAGCAGACCGAGCACTGGCTGGATTTCGGCAACCCCTGGGAATTCGAGCGGCCTGAAGTCGTCTACCCAATCGGCTTTGGCGGCAGCGTCGAAACCGTCACCGACGAAACCGGCAAGACTCGCCAGGTGTGGTCCCCGGCCGAAACCGTGCGGGCCATCGCCTATGACACGCCGGTGGTCGGCTGGCGCGGCGCGAGCGTCAATACCCTGCGCCTGTGGCGTGCCCGGGCCATGGAAGAACTGCACCTGGAGCGCTTCAATGCCGGCGACCACCTCGGCGCCGTAGCCGAAGTGGCCCGGGCCGAAAGTATTTCCCGCGTGCTGTATCCGGCCGACAGCACCGAGGCCGGCCAGGAGTTGCGCCTGCGCCAGGAGTACTTCTTTGTCGCCGCTTCGCTGCAGGACTTGCTGCGTCGTCATCGCAACATGCACACCTCGGTGCTGACCCTGGGCGATCACGCGGCGATCCAGCTCAACGACACGCACCCGTCCATTGCCGTGGCCGAGCTGATGCGCCAATTGGTGGACGTCTACGATGTGGCGTGGGACGCGGCCTGGCAGATCACCCAGGACACACTGTCCTACACCAACCACACGTTGCTGCCTGAGGCCCTGGAAACCTGGCCGGTAGGGTTGATGGAGCGCATGCTGCCTCGGCACATGCAGATCATCTACCTGATCAACGCCCAGCACATCGATTCGCTGCGGGCCAAGGGCGTGCATGATTTCGACGTGCTGCGCTCGGTGTCGCTGATCGAGGAAGACAACGGTCGCCGGGTGCGCATGGGCAACCTGGCGTTCCTCGGCTCCCACAGCGTCAACGGCGTGTCCGGGTTGCACACCCAGTTGATGCGCAGCACGGTGTTCTCCGAGCTGCACAAGCTCTATCCAGAGCGAATCAACAACAAGACGAACGGCATCACTTTCCGCCGCTGGCTGTTCCAGGCCAACGCTGAATTGACCTCGATGATGGTCGACGCTCTGGGGCCTGGCGTGCTCGACAACCCCGAGGAACGGCTGATCGAGCTGGAGCCGTTCGCCGACAAGCCGGCGTTCCGCAAGCAGTTCGCCGAGCAGCGCCTGCACAGCAAGAAAGCCTTGGCTTACTTGATTCACGAGCGCCTGGGCATCGCCGTCAACCCGGCGGCGATGTTCGACGTGCAGGTCAAGCGCATCCACGAGTACAAACGCCAGTTGCTCAACCTGCTGCACACCGTGGCGCTGTACCAGGCGATTCGTGCCGAGCCGGAAGTGGACTGGGTACCGCGGGTAAAGATCTTCGCCGGCAAGGCCGCCGCCAGTTACCACCAGGCCAAGCTGATCATCAAGCTGACCAACGACATCGCCCGGGTGGTGAACAACGACCCGACCGTGCGCGGTCTGCTCAAAGTGGTTTTCCTGCCCAACTACAACGTCAGCCTGGCCGAAAGCATCATTCCGGCGGCGGACTTGTCGGAGCAGATTTCCACCGCCGGTTTCGAGGCGTCGGGCACCAGTAATATGAAGTTCGGCCTCAACGGCGCGCTGACCATCGGCACCATGGATGGCGCTAACGTGGAGATGCACGAGCGCGTCGGCGATGAGCACATGTTCATCTTCGGCCTGACTGCCGAGCAGGTGGAAGCGCGCAAGCGCAACGGTGAGTTCAGCGCCGCGCCGGACATCGCCGCCTCCCATCGCCTCAACGATGTGTTGCAGGCGATTCGGGGCGGGGTGTTTTCCCCGGACGATCCGATGCGCTACACCGGATTGGTGGATTCGCTGGTGGACTACGACCGCTTCCTGGTCTGCGCCGATTTCGATGCCTACTGGAACGCCCAGGTGAAGGTCGAAGAGAAGTGGCACGACTCCAAGCAATGGTGGCGCTCGGCGGTGCTCAACACCGCGCGCATGGGCTGGTTCTCCTCGGACCGGACCATTCGCGAATACGCCACCGATATCTGGAAAGCGCTGGAATAACGCTTGCGAGAAATGTGAGCGAAGCCCAACGACGGTTGGGCTTCGTCGATATACTAAGCGCCTGATTCGCCGGGTTGTGAAGCCGGATTCAGTACTGGAAGCGCCAACGATCCACTGTGGGAGCGAGCTTGCTCGCGATAGCGGCATGTCAGGCAAGATCACTGTCGCCTGAAACGACGCCATCGCGAGCAAGCTCGCTCCCACAGGGTTTTGGGGTTTCCACTAGACTGATCCAGGCACCGCATCCTCCCGGTCATGCCCGCTAGGGGCCGCTTAGGGATATCGACCATATGCAATGGATTTTGACACTGTTGGGCCTGGCACTCGGCTGGGTGGTGGACGAGTCGTTCGCCGATGCGCTGATAGGCGCGTTGGTCGGGCTCGGCATCGCCCAGTCGTTTCGACTGGGGCGCTTGGGTATCCAGGCGGCCAAGCAACAAATCCTGTTGCAAGAGGCCCAGCAGAGTCTGCTCACCTTGGAAGCGCGGCTGGCGGTGCTCGAACGCGGCAAGGCCGCCCAGCCGAGTGATCCGGCGCCGGCGGCCGAGGCCGTCGCGCCCCAGGCTCCAAAACCCGAAGCCCGCACCGAGCCGGAGCTGGTCTGGGAACTGCCGCCAGACCTCGAACCCATCTCCGTCATGAGCACCCAGGCCAGCCAGCCGTTGCCTGATGAAATCTGGAGCCCTGCGCCGGCCGCTTCCAGCCGTCCCTCCAATCGTGACTTTGCGCCGTTGCCCCTTGAATCGACGTCGCCTGCGCCTGCGGTTCCCCGTGGCCCGAATCTGCTCGATCGCGCCATCACCGCCGCGCGCAACTGGCTGTTCGGCGGTAATACCGTGTTGCGGGTCGGGGTGGTGTTGTTATTCCTCGGCCTGGCATTCCTGTTGCGCTACGCCACCGAAGGCATGGTGGTGCCGATCGAATTGCGCTATGCCGGCGTCGCGGCCAGCGCGCTGGGCCTGTTGGGCCTGGGCTGGTGGTTGCGCCAACGTAACAACAGTTATGCATTGATGCTCCAAGGCACGGGCATTGCGGTGCTGTACCTGACCGTGTTTGCCGCCATGCGCCTGCATCCATTGCTCGATTCCAAGGCAGCGCTGGCCTTGCTGGTGGCGGTCACGGTGTTCTCGGCGATCCTGGCGGTCACCCAGAATGCCATGGGCCTGGCGGCGGCCGCGGCGCTGGGCGGGTTTGCCGCGCCGATCCTCACCTCCACCGGCAGTGGCAACCACGTCGGGCTGTTCAGCTATTTCATCCTGCTCAACGCCGGCATCCTCGCGATTGCTTGGTTCAAAGCCTGGCGCCTGCTCAACCTGATTGGCTTTGTTGGTACTTTCGGCATTGGTTTCGCCTGGGGTTTGCGTTCCTATACGCCGGAATTGTTGTGGAGCACCGAACCGTTCCTCATTGTGTTTTTCCTGATGTATTTGGTGATCGGCTTGCTGTTCACCCGGCGCAAGCTGATGGAAATGAGCGATGGACCCGACGATGACAGCCGCGATGCGATGTTGCGCTGGTCGGCCCGCAAGGGTGACTACGTCGATGGCAGCATGCTGTTCGGCCCTCCGTTGGTAGGCTTCGGTTTGCAGTTCGCGTTGGTCCAGCACCTGGAATTCGCCGCAGCGTTCAGTGCTTTGGCCCTGGGCATGATCTACATGGGTCTGGCCCGCGTATTGATGGGCGGTCGCGCCGTGCTGCTGGCTGAAACCTGCCTCGCCTTGGGCGTGATTTTCAGCAGTCTGGCGATTCCGCTCGGCCTCGATGCCCGTTGGACTGCCGCGGCATGGGCGGTGGAGGGCGCCGGCATCTTCTGGCTGGGCCTGCGCCAACAACGGCCCTTCGCGCGAGTCTTTGCCCTGTTGCTGCAATTGGGTTCGGCGCTGGCCTTCGTCAGCGAATTGCATTCAGGTGAAGGCAGCCTGCTGGAAGGTTCGTGGCTGGGTGCGTTGATGCTCGGTGGTGCCTTGCTGTTCAGCTTCTATCAGTCGCGCAAGGCAGAGCCTGACCATATCGCGAGCTGGGAGCGCCAGGGCCAACCCGTGCTGGCGGTGCTGGGCCTGGGCTTCCTTTATTTGCTGGCTCCTCTGTTCTTCTCCACCCACGGCACCGCCATCGCTTGGGCATTGGCCGGCCTGGCGACGCTGTTCGTTGGCCTGCGCCTGCAATCACGTAGCTTCTTGTTTACGGCGTTCGCCGTGCAACTGCTGGGCGGTGCGTTGTTCCTGGTGCGCCTGCAAGGTGCGGACGGGGATTCGACGGCCGTGTTCAGCGCTGGCTGGAGCGGTTTGCTCAGTGCTTCGCTGATTGGCCTGGCATTGATCGGCGGCATGCTGCTGGCGGCGCGCGACGACATGGTGCGCAACGATGTGCGGTTGCTGCGTGGCTTGTCGGTGGTGTTGCTGGCGGGACTGGTGCTGATCAATCTCGCGGTGCTCTTCGTCCTGCCTTGGCAAACGGCGAGCGGCGTGTGGGCGGCCAGCGGCCTGTTGATCATCTGGTTGAGCCTGTACCTGAAGCAGCGGGTGAGTTTTGTCTTTGGCTTGCTGCTGCAATTGCTGGGCGGTGCGGCGTTCCTCACTGCGGGGCCGGCGCTGTTGGGGGCGCTCGATGCCGAGGATCTTCGCCCGCTGGCCCACAGCGGTTTCTGGACACCATTGGTTCTGGGACTGGCGGCGCTGGTGGGTGCATGGCGGCTGCAACGGGCGCATTCGGCGAAGGAGCTCGACGCCTTGAGTTTGCGGCGCCTGTCCGAGCTGTTGCTGATTTGGGGTGCCGGTTGGTGGGCGCTGGCATGGGTCAGCGAAGTGCTGCGCTTTGCCCCGGCCAACCTGCAAGGCAGCTTGTTGCTGATGGTGGCGGCGGCCAGCGTGGCGGTGTGGAGCGTCTTGTCGCTGCGTTTGAAATGGCCGGCGCTGGGGCTGTTGGGCACCTTGCTGATCCCGGCGGCGGGCTGTGTGCTGGTGGCGACCGGGCACAGCCGTTACCACCCGGCGGCGGATTTCGGTTGGCTGGCCTGGCTTGCGGTGTTCGCCGTGCATTTCATGTCCTTGAAACGGCTCGCGCCGATACTGCCGGCCCAGGCGCGCAGTACGGCTCATGTGCTCGGCTGCTGGCTGCTGATGACGGTGTTGATGCTGGAGCTGCGTTACGGCCTGCTGTTGCTGTCTGAGCAATACAACGCCTGGCGCTGGTTGGCCTGGGCGATCCTGCCGAGCCTTTACCTGGTGCTGGTGTCAACGCCGCGCAGCTTGCCCTGGCCGGTATCGGCTCAACCGCGCGAATACCGAGTCTACGCGGCGGCACCGATGGCGCTGTTGATGCTCGGTTGGTTCTGGCTGACCAACACCTTCAGTGACGGCAACTCTGAGCCACTGCCCTATGTGCCGTTGCTCAATCCCTTGGAGCTGGGCCTGCTGTTCGCCTTGTTCGGTATTTACGTGTGGGCCCGCAACGCCGTGGAGCAGTCGACAAACCGTTGGAGTCGCGTCGGGCATATCGCTCAGTTGACCGCCGGTGTGTCGCTGTTCGCGTTCTTCACTGCCGTGGTGATGCGCTGTGCGCACCAGTGGATGGGGGTTGCGTACGAACTGGATGCGTTGCTTGAATCCATGTTCGTGCAGGCCGGTCTGTCCATCGTCTGGACCTTGATTGCCTTGGGCCTGATGATCGGCGGTCACCTGCGCCATCGCCGTGAGGTGTGGCTGATCGGCGCCGCGTTGATTGCTGTCGTCGTGGCCAAGCTGTTCTTCGTCGAATTGAGTAACCGTGGCGGTCTGGCGCGGATCGTGTCGTTTATTGGGGTGGGCGTGTTGTTGCTGGTGGTCGGCTATTTTGCGCCGCTGCCACCGAAACGTCCGGAGCCGGCCGCCGATGCCGAGCCGCCGATGCCTGTCAGTGAGGGAGTGTCGTCTTGAGTCGCAAGTTAAGTCGAATCGGGTTGGGCGTGGTCGGGCTGTGGGCAGCCTTGTCGGCGACGGCGCAGGAGCAACCGCAGGATTTTGCCCATCAGGTGCCGTTGGCCTTGAGCGGCGAGGGGCCGTGGTATCGCTTGCCGTTACCGTTGGACGTCCAGTTGCAGGCGCGGCAAACCGACCTCAGTGACCTGCGGGTCTTCAACGCCGCCGGGCAGGCCCAGGCCTATGCGTTGTTGCGCGAGTCGGCTCAGAGCCGGGAGAATCGCACCCTCACCGATGTGAAGTGGTTCCCGTTGTACAACGCCGCGGACGACAGCGAGCGCGCGCCCAGCGTGCGGGTGCAATCGAACGCCAACGGCACGTTGGTGCAAGTGCAGCCGTCCAGCCGACTCGAAGCGGGGGAAGAAGAACTGCGCGGCTGGCTGCTCGATGCCAGCGCAATCAAGGCACCGTTGCAGCAGTTGATTCTCGACTGGACCAGCGAGCGCGACGGCTTCCAGCGCTTCACCATCGAAGCCAGCGATGACTTGCAGCATTGGCAGGCCTGGGGGGAAGGGCAGGTCGCCCGGCTGACATTTGCCGATGAGCGGGTCGAGCAGCACGAAGTGAACCTGCCCGGGCAATCGGCGCGGTACTTGCGGTTGCTGTGGGATTCTCCGTCCTCGGCGCCGGTGCTGACCTCAGCCCAACTGCAAAGCGCCAGCCGCGAAAGCCTGCCGCTGCCGTTGGTCTGGTCGCAACCGCTTGCCGGCAATACGACGAAGGCCGGTGAGTACACATGGCAGTTGCCGATGGGGCTGGACATCGAGCAGGTGCAGGTGGAGCTCAGCCAGGCCAACAGCCTGGCGCCGGTGACCCTGGCCGGTCGCCGTGAAAGCAGCCATCCGTGGCAGCCGATGGGCGGTGGCTTGCTCTATCGCCTGACCCAGAACGGTCAGGACGTGCAGCAAAACCAGCTGCAGTTGTCCGGCCAGACCGTTCAACAATTGAAGCTGACGGTGGATGAGCGCGGCGGCGGTCTGGGCACCGAAGCGCCTGCGCTGCGTTTTGCCGTGCGTGCGACCCAGGTGGTGTTCCTGGCACGGGGCGAAGGGCCATACCAGCTGGCACTGGGCAGCGCGACGGTAAAGGCGGCCAACTTGCCGTTGACCACGCTGATTCCGGATTACAAACCGTCACGCCTGGCGGCGCTGGGTGCGGCGAAGGTGAACGGAACCACTACGTTGACGCCAACGGTTGAAGCGGTGCCTGCGGTCGTTGACACCAACTGGAAGAAAATGGGCTTGTGGGCGGTGTTGCTACTGAGCGTGCTGTTCCTCGCGGCGATGGCGTTCAGCCTGTTGCGCAAGCCGCCGGTCAAGAACTGAGGTGTGTTCATCGTCGGATCGCCGCCCGGAGCAAGCTCGCTCCCACAATAGACCGCATTCGTTAGAGCAACTCGGTCAACTTGTGGAAGCGAGCTTGGTCGCGATGGCGCCTTGTCAATCAACATAAATACCCAAGCGGGCCCCACCCCGTGAACTCAATCCTCCATATCCCGTCTCATAGGAGGAATTAAGTCCCGACTCGCGCTAAACTGCGCGGGTTTTCCGCCCCCTATTCTTCGGAGCCGTCCATGTCCCGCGTTACCTTGAGTCGCTATTTGATTGAGCAGACCCGCAGCAACAATACCCCTGCCGATCTGCGCTTTTTGATCGAAGTGGTGGCGCGTGCATGCAAGGAGATCAGCCACGCCGTGTCCAAGGGCGCGCTGGGCGGTGTCCTGGGCAGCATGGGCACCGAGAACGTGCAGGGCGAAGTGCAGAAGAAGCTCGACGTGCTCTCCAACGAAATCCTGCTGGAAGCCAACGAGTGGGGCGGTCACCTGGCCGGCATGGCGTCCGAGGAAATGGACAATGCCTACCAGATCCCGGGCAAATACCCGAAAGGCGCCTACCTGCTGGTATTCGACCCGTTGGACGGCTCGTCGAACATCGACATCAATGCGCCGGTCGGCACAATCTTCTCGGTACTGCGTTGCCCGAACGAATACCTGAGCCAGAACGAAGCCTTGAATGAAAAGGCCTTCCTGCAGCCCGGCACCGAGCAAGTCGCCGCCGGTTACGCCATCTACGGTCCTCAGACCATGCTGGTGCTGACCCTGGGCGACGGCGTGAAAGGCTTCACCCTGGACCGCGAGATGGGCAGTTTCGTCCTGACCCACGAAGACATCACCATTCCTGAAACCACCCAGGAATTCGCCATCAACATGTCCAACCAGCGTCACTGGGAAGCTCCGGTACAACGCTACGTCAGCGAGTTGCTGGCCGGTGAAGAAGGCCCGCTGAAAAAGAACTACAACATGCGCTGGGTGGCCGCGATGGTTGCCGATGTACACCGCATCCTGACCCGAGGCGGTCTGTTCATGTACCCGCGCGACAGCCGCGAGCCGTCCAAGCCGGGCAAGCTGCGCCTGATGTACGAAGCCAACCCGATGTCGTTCCTGGTAGAGCAGGCGGGTGGCGCTTCCACCGACGGTCGCCAGCGCATCCTCGACATCAAGCCTGAGGGCCTGCACCAGCGAGTTGCGGTATTCCTCGGTTCGAAAGAAGAAGTGGCACGCGCCACGGCTTACCACAAGGAGTAAACCATGACCGGGCCTTGGCAGCCGTTGCTCGATTGGTGGTTTGGCACAGCCCAAACGCCGGACGAAATAGCGGCTGACAAGGGCAAGCTGTGGTTTGGCAAAGGCCATGATCGCCAGGCGCAAGAGCGCTTCGGCGAACAGGTCGAGCAAGCACTGGCCGGCGGATTGACCGATTGGGCGCAACGCCCGGAAGGTTGGCTGGCCCTGGTGCTGCTACTGGATCAGCTCCCGCGTATGATCTTTCGCAACACGCCCAAAAGCTTTTCCGGCGACTTGCGTGCCCAAGCGTTGGTGGCCCAAGGCCTGACGGCAGGTTTCGACCAGCAACTGCGGCCAATCCAGCGTGTCTTCATCTACCTCGTCCTCGAACATTGCGAAAACCTCGCGGTGCAGAACGAAGCCGTGTCGCGGTTCGTCAAACTGGTCCGGGAGCAACCCGAGGCGCAGCGTGCGGTGTTCGAAGACAACCTGGATTATGCCGAACGGCATCAGAAGATCATTGCCCGGTTCGGACGTTTTCCCCATCGCAATGCGGTGTTGGGGCGTGAATCCACGGCGGATGAGCTGGAGTTTTTGAGCAGGCCTGGGTCCAGGTTCTAAATTGCGTCGTGGCTGCTGTTGCCATCGCGAGCAGGCTCGCTCCCACATTGGGTTTCTGTTTGAGCGCAAAAAGCGCGTCCGCTGAAGATCTACTGTGGGAGCGGGCTTGCTCGCGAAAGGGCCCTTGAGAGCACTAGATCCGGAAACTACCCACCAACTGCTTCAACCGCGCCGCCTGCTGTTCCAGGTCGGAACAGGCCCGCAAGGTGGCTTGCAGGTTTTCCACGCCTTCCTGGTTCAGCGTGTTGATTTCATTGATGTCGACGTTGATCGATTCCACCACGGCGGTCTGTTCTTCGGTGGCGGTGGCCACGGACTGGTTCATGCCGTCGATCTCGCCGATGCGCTGGGTCACGCTGCCCAGTCGTTCGCCGGCCTGGTTGGCGATGCCGACGCTGCTTTCGCTCTGGCGCTGGCTATCGGTCATGGTCAGCACCGCTTCCCGCGCGCCGACTTGCAACTCTTCGATCATCTTCTGCACTTGCTGCGCCGAATCCTGGGTGCGGTGGGCCAGGTTGCGCACTTCGTCGGCGACGACCGCGAAGCCGCGACCGGCTTCACCGGCCCGGGCCGCTTCGATGGCGGCGTTCAGGGCAAGCAGGTTGGTCTGCTGGGAAATGCTGGTGATCACTTCGAGAATCTGGCCGATGTTCACCGTGTTGCTGTTCAGGGTTTCGATGTTGCCGCAAGAATCGCTGATCTTGGCTGACAGCTGTTGCATCGCCGTGATGGTTTTATCCACCACTTGCTGGCCATCTTCGGCCAGGTTGCGGGCCTCGCTGGAGTGCTGCGAGGCGAGGGCGGCATTCTGGGCAATTTCCTGGGCTGCGGCGCCAAGCTGGTTGATGGCCGCGGCCACGCTGCTGGTGCGCGAGGCTTGCTGGTCGGAGTTGTACATCGACGAATTGGAGGCGCTGACGACACGCAGGGCGACTTCATTGACCTGGCCCGTTGCGGAAGCCACTTCGCGGATCGAAGCGTGGATACGCTCGACGAAACGGTTGAACGAAGTGCCCAGCGCGCCGAATTCATCATGGCCGTGGATGGTCAGGCGGCGGGTCAGGTCGCCTTCGCCTTCGGCGATGTCATGCATGGCGCGGCCCATGATCAGCAGCGGTTGCATCAATACACGGATGAGCATGCTCAGCAGGGCGATGATGAACACCACGGCAATGACCATGGCAATCAGGGCCGAGGTGCGGAACTCGCTGAGCATCGCCAGCGCCGCGCTCTTGTCGAGCACCAGCGCCACGTACCAGTCGGCGCCGGGTACGCCGGCGACTCGGGTAAAGGAAATGAACTGGGTCTTGCCGTCGAGCTCGACTTCCTTCATGCCCGGGCTGACTTGCGGCGCACCGTTGGGATAGGCCTCGGCGAGGGTCTTGAGCACGCGCTTGCTGTCAGGGTGGACGAGGATCTTGCCATCGGCGCTGACGATGAACGCATGACCATGTCCGCCGAAGTTCAGCGAGTTGATGATGGCGCTGACGCTGGTCAGGTCGATGTCCGCCCCCGCCACGCCGATCATCTGGTTCTGGCGCTGTACCGGCGTGGCAACGGTGATCACAAGCTTGCCCGAAGACGCGGCGATGTAGGGTTCGGTGACGACGGTCTGTTGGGCGCTGTTGGCGGCCTTGTACCAGCCACGGGCGCGCGGGTCGTAGTCGGCGGCGCGATTGCCGGCCGGCACCGAAAACATTACGCCGTCGGTGCCGCCAAAATAGCTGAGCTGAAAATTGCCGGTGTAGGCAGGCAGGCCCACCGCGCGTTTCAGGCTGTCGGCACTGCTGCCATCGATGGCGATTTGCTGGGCCAGCGATTGCAGCAGTTGGATCCGGCCTTCGACCCACGTCTGGATATTGCGGCTGGTCAGGCTGCCGAGCTCCTGCATGGAGGTCTCGGTGCTGGAATACAGACTTTGTCGTTGGCGGTAATCGTTGAACAGGATGAAACAGGCGAATGCGACGGCCACCACAAGGGCGGCAGCCAACAGGATTTTGTGGCTAAATTTCATGTTTCTGGTCATTAAGAACGCTACCGCGGAGGGACGGGTCAAAAAGGGGCGTCAATTTGCCATAACACAGGAATTTACGCTGTTACTTTTTATCGGCCCGCAGGCCCGGCGCATCAGGTGTCGATGGACTCATCCCGACGAAAGGCACGACGGCGTCACCGTTCGGTTGTTTCACCCGTCGAATACCCTCGGAACAACCAATAAATACTGGGGGCGTCGGGGAACCAGATAGGGGTTTTCTCTTCTAAGGTTCAGGTTGGCACCCTGCCACCTCCCTTCCGCTCCAGGAGTTACACCATGTCGCTGCGATCTATCGCCCTGCTGTTCATGTGCGTCGTATTGACCGCATGCAGCAAGGTCAACCAGGAAAACTACTCGAAGCTGTCGGCGGGCATGCCCAAGGCCGAAGTCGAGACGTTGCTGGGGAAGCCGACTGACTGTTCGGGCGCGCTCGGCATGTCCAGCTGCACCTGGGGCGACCAGAAAAGCTTTATCAGCGTGCAGTACGCCGGTGACAAAGTGTTGATGTTTTCCGGCCAAGGCCTGAAGTAACCTGAAGTAAACCGGGGCCAAGCGCCCACGGGAGAAAAAAATAATGATGCGGTTAGTTTTTGTGCTTTTGGCTGGCCTGGTATTGGCCGGCTGTGCCACTTCTGGCGTAGACCCGTTGGCGCCCAAGACCGTCAACAGTGTCAATCTCAAGCGTTACCAAGGGACCTGGTACGAGCTGGCCCGCCTACCGATGTATTTCCAGCGCAACTGCGCGCAATCCGAAGCCCATTACACACTCAAGCCCGACGGCAACGTGGATGTGTTCAACCGCTGCCTGACTTCCGATTGGAAGTGGGAAGAAGCCCGGGGCACCGCTTACCCGCAGGTGCCAGGCAAGACCGACAAGCTCTGGGTCGAATTCGACACCTGGTTCTCGCGGATCCTGCCGGGTGTGGCGAAGGGAGAATATTGGGTCTTGTATGTCAGTGATGACTACAAGACCGCCATCGTTGGCGATCCGAGCCGGCGTTACATGTGGTTGCTGTCGCGCACGCCAACGGTCAATGTCGATGTGCGCGAAGAACTGCTGAGCAAGGCGCGCCAGCAGGGCTACGACACGACGCGGTTGGTCTGGCGTGCGTCGGACCGGCAGATGGCCAAGACTTCGGACTGATGTAGTAGAACACCTGTGGGAGCGAGCTTGCTCGCGATGAGGCCTTTACCGTCAACATAGATGTTGATGGAAAATCCGCTATCGCGAGCAAGCTCGCTCCCACATTGAATTGTCGTCAGCCCAGCAGTTCGCGCAGCACCCGGGTAAACGCTCGGGCGCTTTCTTCTTCGCCGGCATGACGGCCGTCGCGAACCTGCCATTTTCCGCCGACCATCACATCGCGCACCTGGCGATCGCCGCCCGCAAACAGCCAACGATTGAGAATGCCGTCACCGGTCGCCGTGGCCAGGTAAGGATCATTGCCATCGAGCACCAGCCAGTCGGCGCGCTTGCCGACTTCCAATGCGCCGATCGGTTGGCCCAACGCCTGGGCGCCACCGTCCAGTGCGGCGTCATACAGGGTACGCCCGACCATCGGCTGATCCGTTCGGTACAACCGGTTGCGGCGCTGGTCCCGCAGCCGCTGGCCGTATTCCAGCCAGCGTAATTCCTCCACGACGCTCAACGACACATGGCTGTCAGAGCCGATGCCCATCCGCCCGCCTTGGGCTAGGAAATCCACGGCCGGAAAAATTCCGTCACCCAGATTGGCTTCCGTGGTCAGGCACAGACCGGCAATTGCCCGGCTCTTGGCCATCAGGCTGACTTCCTTTGGATTGGCGTGGGTGGCATGAACCAGGCACCAGCGTTGATCCACCTCGGCATTTTCATACAGCCATTGCAGCGGACGCACGCCGCTCCAGCTCAAGCAGTCGTCAACCTCCTTTTGCTGTTCGGCGATGTGGATATGCACGGGGCAATCGCGGTCGCTGGCGGCCAGCACATCGTGGATCTGCCCGGGTGTCACGGCGCGCAGCGAGTGGAAGCACAGGCCCAACGCCTGGGACGGTTGCCCGGCCAGGATCGGCTGCAAGCGTGACTGAAGCTTCAGGTAGTTTTCGGTGCTGTTGATGAACCGGCGCTGCCCGTCGTTGGGCTCTTGGCCGCCAAAACCGGAATGGCTGTAAAGCACCGGCAGCAGCGTCAAGCCAATGCCCACGTCACCGGCGGCCTGGCTGATACGCAAGGCCAGTTCGGCCGGATCGGCGTAATGCCTGCCGTCGGTGTCATGGTGTACGTAATGGAATTCGGCAACCGATGTATAGCCGGCCTTGAGCATTTCGATGTAAAGCTGTCGGGCGATGACGCCGAGCTGGTCGGGGCTGATTTTGCCGACGAGGCGGTACATCAAGTCGCGCCATGTCCAGAAACTGTCATTGGGATTGCCCGCCACTTCCGCCAGCCCGGCCATGGCCCGCTGGAACGCATGGGAATGCAGGTTCGGCATGCCCGGGAGCAGGGGACCGCCGAGCCGTTCGGCGCCGTTTGCGTGGAAATCGGCCTGGACATGGGTCAAGACGCCCTCGGCGTTGACCTCGAGGCGTACATCATTGGCCCATCCATCAGGCAGCAGCGCACGCTCGGCAAAGAAGGCGGACATCGGTTGAACCTCGTTGCGTGTAATTTGTATATACATATACAGACGTTTGCCTGCCCGGTAAACTCCGGCAAGCTAGTCATCAACATTCGCAGAACAGGAATACGCCGTGCCGACTCCGCCTGCCAAACCGCCGCTGGCCGCAACCATGGGTGACAGTCCGGCGCCCTTGTACGCCCGCGTCAAACAAATGATCACCCAGCAGATCGACAGTGGAAACTGGCCGCCACATTACCGTGTGCCATCGGAAAGCGAACTGGTCAGCCAGTTGGGCTTCAGCCGCATGACCATCAACCGGGCCCTGCGGGAAATGACCGCTGATGGCCTGCTGGTGCGCATGCAAGGCGTCGGCACGTTCGTCGCCGAGCCCAAGAGCCAGTCCGCACTGTTCGAAGTGCATAACATTGCGGATGAAATCGCCTCCCGTGGTCATCGCCATACGTGCAAGGTCATCACCCTGGAAGAAGAGGCCGCCGGTTCCGAGCGGGCGCTGGCCCTGGACATGCGCGAAGGCCAGAAGGTATTCCATTCGTTGATCGTGCATTTCGAAAACGACATTCCTGTGCAAATCGAGGACCGTTTCGTCAACGCGCTGGTGGCGCCTGATTACCTCAAGCAGGACTTCACTCAACAAACGCCTTATGCCTACCTGAACCAGGTTGCGCCGCTGACCGAAGGTGAGCATGTGGTCGAGGCGATCCTGGCGGAGCCGAGTGAATGCAAGCTGTTGCAGATCGAGCGGGGCGAGCCGTGCCTGTTGATCCGTCGTCGTACCTGGTCAGGTCGCCAGCCGGTGACCGCCGCACGCCTGATCCATCCGGGCTCGCGTCACAGTCTGGAAGGGCGTTTCCACAAATGAGCCAATTGAAGGTTTTACGCGCAGCGGATTACCCGCGCATGCCGTGGAAAAACGGCGGTGGCAGCACCGAGGAAATCACCCGCGATGCCGGCACCGGCCTGGAAGGTTTCGGCTGGCGCCTGTCCATTGCCGATATCGGTGAATCGGGTGGTTTTTCCACCTTCGCTGGCTACGAACGGATCATCACGGTCTTGCAAGGTGGCGGCATGACGCTGACTGTCGATGGCCACGCCACGCGGCCGCTGCATTCGCTGGATCCCTTTGCCTTCAGCGGCGAGAGCCAAGTGCAGTGCACGCTGCTGGAGGGGCCGATTCGCGACTTCAACCTGATCTACGCGCCGCAGCGTTACCGCGCGCGGCTGCAATGGCTGGGCGGCCAGCAGCGTTTTTTCAGCGAGGCGGGAACGGTATTGGTGTTCAGTGCCGCTCCGACGCTGAGGGTCAAGATGGATGAAACTGTCGAGGCACTGGGGCTTTATGACTGCCTGCAACTGAGCGGTAACGCTGGGCTGCTGGACATCACTACCCACGGCCAATGCTGCGTGATCGAGCTGACGGCTCACTAAAGAAGTCCTGCGACAGAGCTTTTGTGGCGAGGGAGCTTGCTCCCGCTCGACTGCGCAGCAGTCGCAAGGTATGGGGCCGCTTCGCAGCCCAGCGGGAGCGAGCTCCCTCGCCACAAAAAGTGCGCTCATTGTTCCCTACCCGCGCACCAACTTGTTACCGAACGCCCCAGCGTGGCGCAATACCACGCTTTTATGCCCTGCTGATTGCTTCCCAAAAACCTCCTCCAAAAATTTCATGCAGCTTGGCGGCCCTTCTATTACGAGGCTTCTCGCCGATTCTTCAATTTTTCTTGATTAGCCCTTCAACAAGTTGGCCGCTTGATTGCATATGCTTGTACATACAAGTAAAGACGTATGCGTATGAGTCCTCTGCATTCAACGCTACGTTCGCTTAATCGCTGCCCACTGCCCGGGCTGGTCTGGATTGATCGCTGAGGAGTTTTTGCTGTGACCGACGCTACCCGCAAACCTGAAAAATACCGTGACGTTGAAATCCGTGCCCCTCGCGGTAACACGCTGACCGCCAAGAGCTGGCTGACCGAAGCGCCGCTGCGCATGCTGATGAACAACCTCGACCCGGAAGTGGCCGAGAACCCCAAGGAGCTGGTGGTCTACGGTGGCATCGGGCGCGCGGCGCGCAACTGGGAGTGCTACGACAAGATCGTCGAAAGCCTCACCCATCTGAATGACGATGAAACCCTGCTGGTGCAGTCCGGCAAGCCGGTGGGCGTGTTCAAGACCCACAGCAACGCCCCGCGCGTACTGATCGCCAATTCCAACCTGGTGCCGCACTGGGCCAGTTGGGAACACTTCAACGAGCTCGACGCCAAGGGCCTGGCCATGTACGGCCAGATGACAGCCGGCAGCTGGATCTACATCGGCAGCCAGGGCATCGTGCAAGGCACGTATGAAACCTTCGTCGAGGCCGGCCGCCAGCATTACGACTCCAACCTCAAGGGCCGCTGGGTCCTGACCGCCGGCCTCGGCGGCATGGGCGGCGCGCAACCGTTGGCCGCGACTTTGGCCGGTGCGTGCTCGCTGAACATCGAGTGCCAGCAGGTGAGTATCGATTTCCGCCTGAAAACCCGTTACGTCGACGAACAAGCCAAGGATCTGGACGACGCCCTGGCGCGCATCGAGAAATACACCGCCGAAGGCAAGGCGATTTCCATCGCACTGTGTGGGAACGCGGCTGAAATCCTGCCAGAAATGGTCCGTCGTGGTGTGCGCCCGGACATGGTCACAGACCAGACCAGCGCCCACGACCCACTCAATGGTTACTTGCCTGCCGGCTGGACCTGGGACGAATACCGTGCCCGCGCCAAGACTGAACCCGCCGCCGTGGTAAAGGCCGCCAAGCAATCGATGGCCGTCCACGTCAAAGCGATGCTCGAATTCCAGAAAAGGGGCGTGCCGACCTTCGACTACGGCAACAACATCCGTCAGATGGCCCAGGAAGAAGGCGTGGAAAACGCATTCGACTTCCCGGGTTTCGTCCCGGCCTACATCCGTCCTCTGTTCTGCCGCGGCATTGGCCCGTTCCGTTGGGCGGCGCTGTCCGGTGACCCGCAGGACATCTACAAGACCGACGCCAAGGTCAAGGAACTGATCCCCGACGACGCCCACCTGCACAACTGGTTGGACATGGCTCGCGAGCGCATCAGCTTCCAAGGCTTGCCGGCGCGGATCTGCTGGGTTGGCCTGGGCCAACGCGCCAAGTTGGGCCTGGCGTTCAACGAGATGGTCCGCAGCGGCGAGTTGTCGGCGCCGATCGTCATCGGCCGCGACCACCTGGACTCCGGTTCCGTGGCCAGCCCGAACCGCGAAACCGAATCCATGCAGGACGGTTCCGACGCCGTTTCCGACTGGCCGCTGCTCAACGCCTTGCTCAACACCGCCAGCGGCGCGACCTGGGTTTCGCTGCACCACGGCGGCGGCGTCGGCATGGGCTTCTCCCAGCACTCGGGCATGGTGATTGTCTGCGATGGCACCGACGAAGCGGCCGAACGGATTGCCCGCGTACTGCACAACGACCCGGGCACTGGCGTGATGCGCCACGCCGACGCCGGTTACCAGATCGCGATCGATTGCGCGAAGGAGCAGGGGCTCAACCTGCCGATGATCACTGGCAAGTAAGTGCAAAAACTGTGGGAGCGAGCCTGCTCGCGATGGCGGCCTGTGAGCCAACGCATGTATCGAATGTGTCGGCCTCATCGCGAGCAGGCTCGCTCCCACAAATAAGAGCATCGTTCGAACCAGAACAATCCACAGAGGTTGAACCATGGCTGTCACCAGCACACGCGATAGCAGCAAGCCGTTGATCGAGAAGCGCTCGATCGACTACATCCCGGAAGGGGAAAGACACGGTCATCTGTTTAGCCAGTTCACCCTCTGGATGGGGGCCAATCTGCAGATCACCGCCATTGTCACCGGTGCGTTGGCGGTGGTGTTGGGGGGTGATGTGTTCTGGTCGTTGATCGGTTTGCTGATCGGCCAGTTGCTCGGCGGTGGTGTCATGGCGTTGCACGCCGCCCAAGGGCCAAAGCTCGGGCTGCCGCAGATGATCTCCAGCCGGGTGCAGTTTGGTGTATATGGCGCGGCCATCCCGATCGTGCTGGTGTGCCTGATGTACCTGGGTTTCACCGCAACGGGCACCGTGCTATCCGGCCAGGCGCTGGGCCAGTTGTTTGGCGTCAGCGACAGTGTCGGCATCCTCATTTTCGCCAGTGTCATCGTGTTGGTCACGGTGCTTGGTTATCGGGTGATTCACTTGATCGGCCGTGTCGCCAGCATCATCGGTGTGATCGCCTTTGTTTACCTGTTCGCTCGCCTGATCAGCCATACGGATGTGGGCGCACTCCTGCAGATCCGCCACTTCAGTTGGAGCAGTTTCCTGCTTGCGGTGTCGCTCGCGGCCTCCTGGCAGATCGCCTTCGGCCCCTACGTCGCGGACTACTCGCGTTACCTGCCGAGCAAGACGTCCTCGGTGAAAACCTTCTTTGCCGCAGGCGCAGGTTCAGTCATCGGCGCGCAGGTGGCGATGATCCTCGGTGTGTTTGCCGCCGCCTCGGCCAACGGGCAGTTCGCCGGCCACGAAGTGGCCTACATCGTTGGCCTGGGTGGCACCGGCGCCACCGCCGCGCTGCTGTATTTCAGCATCGCGTTCGGCAAGGTCACCATTTCCACGCTGAACTCCTACGGCAGCTTCATGTGCATTGCGACCATCATCAGCGGTTTCCGTGGTCACCTGAACGTAACGCGGGTGCAACGCCTGGTGTTCGTGCTGTTCATTGTCGGCGCCGCGACCCTGATCGCGCTGCTCGGCCAGCACTCGTTCCTCGGTGCGTTCAAGTCCTTCATCCTGTTCCTGCTGGCGTTCTTTACGCCTTGGAGCGCGATCAACCTGGTGGACTACTACTGCATAACCCGTGAGCGCTATGACGTGCCGGCACTCGCCGATCCGAACGGTCGCTACGGTCGTTGGAACGCACTGGGTATCAGCGTCTACGTCTTCGGCGTACTGGTCCAGTTGCCGTTCATCGCCACCAAGTTCTATACCGGTCCGCTGGTGGAGGCCATGGGCGGTGTGGATATCTCGTGGATCATCGGCTTGGTGGTTCCGGCGGTGCTGTACTACGTCATCGCTAGAAAATGGCACAGCGCCGTACCCGATCAATTGATCCTGCCGGTCGAGCAGGACGCGGTTGACGCACAACCGAGCAGGGCGGGCCGCATCCAAGCGGTCTGATGGGACGTTGACAGGGCTGGATGCCTCTTGACTGCCGTAAGCCAATCCAACTGATTAGGAGCGTCACATAATGAAATCGAACAAGACCCTGCTGACCACATTGCTGTCCATGGGCCTGCTGGCCAGTGCCGGCGCCACGCAAGCGGCAGGCTGGTGCGAGTCGGGCAAACCGGTGAAGTTCGCCGGCCTGAACTGGGAAAGCGGCATGCTGCTGACCGACGTGATGCAAGTGGTGCTGGACAAGGGTTACGGCTGCAAGACCGATAGCCTGCCTGGTAACTCCATCACCATGGAAAACGCCCTGAGCAGCAACGACATCCAGGTGTTCGCCGAAGAGTGGGTCGGCCGCAGCGAAGTGTGGAACAAGGCCGAGAAGGCCGGCAAGGTGGTGGGCGTCGGTGCGCCGGTGGTGGGGGCCATCGAAGGCTGGTACGTGCCACGCTACGTGATCGAAGGCGATGCCAAGCGCAAGCTGGAAGCCAAGGCGCCAGGCCTGAAGAACATCGCCGACCTGGGCCAGTACGCCGCCGTGTTCAAGGATCCTGAGGAACCGTCCAAGGGTCGCTTCTACAACTGCCCGGCCGGCTGGACGTGCGAGCTCGACAACAGCGAAATGCTGAAGAGCTACGGCCTGGAAAAGACTTATACCAACTTCCGTCCGGGCACCGGCCCGGCGCTGGATGCAGCGGTGCTGTCGAGCTACAAGCGTGGCGAGCCGATCCTGTTCTACTACTGGTCGCCGACGCCGCTGATGGGCCAGGTGGACCTGGTGAAACTGGAAGAAAAACCGGGCGTGGATAAAAGCGTGAGCATCAAGGTCGGCCTGTCCAAGACCTTCCACGACGAAGCCCCGGAGCTGGTGGCTGTGCTGGAAAAGGTCAACCTGCCGATCGATATCCTGAACCAGAACCTCGGCCGCATGGCCAAAGAGCGGATCGAGTCGCCGAAGCTGGCGAGGATCTTCCTGAAGGAACATCCTGAAGTCTGGCATGCCTGGGTCAGCGAAGACGCAGCCAAGAAAATCGACGCGGCTCTGTAGGTCGAATATTTCCCGGCCAGCCAGAGGGCGGGCCGGGACGTTCACCGCATCCACCTGATCGAGAGTCTCTTATGTTTCCCGAAAGCTTTACCTTCTCCATCGCCGACTGGGTCAACGGTTGGGTCGACGCCCTGGTGACCAACTATGGCGATGTGTTCCGGCAGATCTCCGACACGTTGCTGTGGGCCATCGTCAGCCTTGAAGGCCTGCTGCGCATGGCACCCTGGTGGCTGATGCTGGCCATCGTCGGCGGTGTTGCCTGGCACGCCACCCGCAAGGTCGTCGCTACGGCGGTGATCGTCGGCCTGCTGTTCCTGGTGGGTGCGGTGGGCCTGTGGGACAAACTGATGCAGACCCTCGCGCTGATGCTGGTGGCGACGCTGATCTCGGTGATGATCGGCATCCCGCTGGGCATCCTCTCGGCGCGCAGCAACCGCCTGCGTTCGGTGCTGATGCCGTTGCTGGACATCATGCAGACGATGCCCAGCTTCGTGTACCTCATTCCGGTGTTGATGCTGTTTGGCCTGGGCAAGGTCCCGGCGATTTTCGCCACGGTGATCTATGCCGCGCCACCGTTGATTCGCCTCACCGACCTGGGCATCCGCCAGGTGGACGGTGAAGTCATGGAGGCCATCAACGCCTTTGGCGCCAATCGCTGGCAACAGCTGTTCGGCGTGCAGCTGCCCCTGGCCCTGCCGAGCATCATGGCCGGGATCAACCAGACCACCATGATGGCCCTGTCGATGGTGGTCATCGCCTCGATGATCGGCGCCCGTGGCCTGGGTGAAGACGTGCTGGTGGGCATCCAGACCCTCAACGTCGGGCGCGGCCTGGAAGCGGGGCTGGCCATCGTGATTCTCGCCGTGGTCATCGACCGCATTACCCAGGCCTATGGTCGTCCGCGGCACGAGGTGAGCAAATGAGCAACGAAGTCATCAGCAAGATCGAAGTCAAAAATGTCTTCAAGATTTTCGGCAACCGCTCCAAGGAAGCCCTGGCGCTGATCCGCCAGAACAAGACCAAGGACCAGGTGCTGGCCGAGACTGGCTGCGTGGTCGGCGTGAACGACCTGTCGCTGAGCATCGGCACCGGCGAGATCTTCGTGATCATGGGCCTGTCGGGCTCCGGAAAATCCACCCTGGTGCGCCATTTCAACCGGCTGATCGACCCAACCAGCGGCGCCATCCTGGTGGACGGCGAAGACATCCTGCAGCTGGACATGGACGCCCTGCGCGAATTTCGTCGGCACAAGATCAGCATGGTCTTCCAGAGCTTCGGCCTGCTTCCCCACAAGAGCGTGTTGGACAACGTCGCCTATGGCTTGAAAGTGCGCGGCGAAAGCAAGCAGGTGTGCGCCGAGCGCGCGCTGCACTGGATCAACACCGTCGGCCTGAAAGGCTACGAGAACAAATACCCGCACCAGCTCTCCGGCGGCATGCGCCAGCGCGTCGGCCTGGCCCGAGCCTTGGCGGCCGATACCGACATCATCCTCATGGACGAAGCCTTCAGCGCCCTCGACCCGCTGATCCGCGCGGAAATGCAGGACCAGTTGCTGGAACTGCAAAAGACCCTGCACAAGACCATCGTTTTCATCACCCACGACCTCGACGAGGCCGTGCGCATCGGCAACCGCATTGCGATCCTCAAGGACGGCAAGCTGATTCAGGTCGGCACGCCGAGAGAGATCCTGCACTCGCCGGCGGATGAGTATGTCGATCGGTTCGTGCAGCGCAGAGCGGCGGAGGTTTGAGGTTTTGTGGGTGACAGGGCTGGCCTCTTCGCGAGCAGGCTCGCTCCCACAATGGGGCCTCCTTTGTTCACAGATTTGTGTCCAAAGGCAAATCCCTGTGGGAGCGAGCCTGCTCGCGAAAGCGTCGGCAAAGCAGCATAAATATTTAAGTTGTACAGATGAGGTCGAGGATGTCCCAGGCTGAAAAAATCATCATCACCGGCGCCCCCCTGCGCTGGCAGGACGTAGTCGCCGTCGCCCGCTTCGGCGCTACGCTCGAGCTGTCGGCCCAGGTCTGGGCGCGGATCGACAATGCCCAGGCCATCGTCCAGCGCATCGTCGAAAGCGGCGAGCGTGCCTATGGCGTCAACACCGGCCTGGGCGCCTTGTGCAATGTCTCGCTCCAGGACGAACAGCTCAGCCAATTGTCGCGCAACACCCTGCTCAGTCACGCCTGTGGCGTCGGCCCGGCACTCGCCGACGAGCAGACCCGGGCGATTCTCTGCGCCGCCATCCACAACTACAGCCAAGGCAAGTCCGGTATCCATCGCCGGGCGGTCGAGGCATTACTGGCGTTGCTCAACCGCGGCATTACGCCACAAGTGCCGTCCCAGGGCTCAGTGGGTTACTTGACCCACATGGCCCACATCGGTATCGCGCTGTTGGGCGTTGGGCAAGTCAGCTATCGCGGGCAGATCGTCCCGGCGCAACAGGCCTTGGCCGCAGAAGGCCTGCAGCCGGTGCAGTTGGGAGCGAAGGACGGTTTGTGCCTGGTCAACGGCACGCCGTGCATGACCGGGCTCAGTTGCCTGGCCCTGGCCGATGCCACGCGGCTGGTGCAATGGGCCGACGTGATCGGTGCCATGAGCTTCGAGGCCCAGCGCGGGCAGATTGCCGCGTTCGATGCCGAGATCATCGCCCTCAAGCCACACCCGGGCATGCAACAGGTTGGTGCGAATCTGCGCGCGTTGCTCGATGGCAGCGAAGTCATTGCTTCGAGCCTGGGTATCCGCACCCAGGATGCCTTGAGCATCCGCTCGATTCCCCAGGTTCACGGCGCCGCTCGCGATCAGTTGGAGCATGCTCGGCAACAGATCGAAACCGAGCTCAACGCTGTCACCGATAACCCAATGCTGCTGGGTACGCCGGAGAGTTTCCGGGTCATGTCCCAGGCCAATCCACACGGCCAGTCGGTGGCGTTGGCGGCGGACCTGCTGGCGATTGCCATGGCCGAGATCGGTTCGATCGCCGAGCGTCGCCTCGACCGCCTGATCAATCCTCACGTCAGCGGCTTGCCGGCATTTTTGGTCGCCAACCCGGGCGTGAACTCGGGAATGATGATCGTGCAATACGTTGCCGCGTCGCTGTGCGCGGAGAACAAGCAACTGGCGCAACCGGCGGTGCTGGACAATTTCGTCACCTCCGGGTTGCAGGAAGACCATTTGAGCATGGGCACCAACGCGGCCTTGAAGCTGCACCGGGCGCTGGAAAACTGCACGCAGATCCTCGCCATCGAGTACCTGCTGGCGGCCCAGGCCTTCGAGTTTCTCAAGGCGCAGCGCTTCGGCGCCGGCACCGACATCGCCTGGAAACTGCTGCGCGAGCGCGTTCCGGCCTACGACCAGGACCGCTGGCTGGCGCCGGACATCGCCAGTGCCGCCGGGCTGCTCAGCGACCCGCACCTCCTGAAAAACGTATTACCGAATTTGAATTGATCAAAAAAGCGCCAGCGTGCCAAGGCACCTATAGCCCCTAGGCATCGCCCAAAAAGCGAAGGTGACGGATAACGGAGCATTCCGGAGCGACTGGCGAATGAAAAAACAAAACTCTCAAAAGGAGCAATAAATGACTGCCTTAAACCTGATTCCCGGCCAATTGAGCCTGGCTCAATTGCGCGACATCTACCAGCAACCGGTCACCCTGAGCCTTGATGCCAGTGCGTCGGCGCAGATCGAAGCCAGCGTTGCGTGCGTGGAACAGATTCTTGCCGAGAACCGCACCGCCTATGGCATCAACACCGGTTTCGGCCTGCTGGCCTCGACTCGCATCGCAAGCGAGGACCTGGAAAACCTGCAGCGTTCCCTGGTGCTGTCCCATGCCGCCGGTGTGGGCGAGCCGATCAGCGATGCGCTGGTGCGGTTGGTCATGGTGCTCAAGGTCAACAGCCTGAGCCGAGGTTTCTCGGGCATTCGTCGGCAGGTGATCGATGCGCTGATCGCGCTGATCAACGCCGAGGTTTATCCACACATTCCGTTGAAAGGTTCGGTGGGCGCATCCGGTGACCTGGCACCGCTGGCGCACATGTCCCTGGTGCTGCTGGGCGAAGGTAAGGCCCGCTACAAGGGCGAATGGCTGCCGGCCGTCGACGCCTTGAAAGTTGCTGGCCTCGCGCCGCTGACCCTGGCCGCGAAGGAAGGCTTGGCGCTGCTCAACGGCACCCAGGTGTCCACCGCGTTTGCCTTGCGCGGCCTTTTCGAAGGCGAAGACCTGTTCGCTGGCGCCCTGGCCCTGGGTAGCCTCACTGTCGAAGCGGTGCTCGGTTCGCGCTCGCCATTCGATGCGCGCATCCATGCGGCTCGCGGCCAGAAAGGCCAGATCGATGCAGCCGCGGCCTACCGCGACCTGTTGGGCGAGCGCAGCGAAGTTTCCGATTCGCACCAGAACTGTGACAAGGTCCAGGACCCGTACTCCCTGCGTTGCCAACCGCAAGTGATGGGCGCCTGCCTGACCCAGTTCCGCCAGGCCGCCGAGGTGCTGGTGATCGAGGCCAACGCCGTGTCGGATAACCCGCTGGTGTTCGCTGCCGAGGGCGATGTGATTTCCGGTGGCAACTTCCACGCCGAACCGGTGGCGATGGCGGCGGACAACATGGCCCTGGCGATTGCCGAAATTGGCTCCCTGAGCGAGCGACGCATTTCGCTGATGATGGACAAGCACATGTCGCAGCTGCCGCCGTTCCTGGTGGCCAATGGCGGTGTGAACTCCGGGTTCATGATTGCCCAGGTGACAGCGGCGGCGCTGGCGAGTGAAAACAAAGCGCTGTCCCATCCTCATTCGGTGGATAGCCTGCCGACCTCGGCCAACCAGGAAGACCACGTCTCCATGGCCCCGGCCGCTGGCAAGCGCCTGTGGGAAATGGCCGAGAACACCCGCGGGATCCTGGCGGTGGAATGGCTGGCGGCGTGCCAAGGGCTGGACCTGCGCGGCGGTTTGAAGACCTCCGCCAAGCTGGAACAGGCCCGGGGTCTGTTGCGTGCAGAAGTGCCGTTCTATGAGAAGGACCGATTCTTTGCCCCGGATATCAATGCAGCGAGTGAATTGTTGGCGAGTCGCTGCCTGAACGAGCTGGTCACGGCGCAGTTGTTGCCGAGTCTATAAGGGCCTCATCGCGAGCAAGCTCGCTCCCACAGGGGTAGGGGTTGAACATTCATTTGGGTACACCCTGACCCTTGTGAGAGCGAGCCTGCTTGCGATTCGATTTTGAACGCGACGAGGAAACCGGGATGAAAACCCTCTGGCAAAACTGCCACGCCGCCACCATGGCCCAGGGCGTCTACTCGATCATCGAAGACGCCGCCATCGTCACCCAGGGCGAGCACATTCAATGGATCGGGCCCCGTGCCGAACTGCCGATGGGCGACTATCCGGCGGTCAACGACCTCAAGGGCGCCTGGGTCACGCCGGGGCTGATCGACTGCCACACCCACACGGTGTTTGGCGGCAACCGCAGCGGTGAGTTCGAACAGCGCCTGCAAGGCGTTAGCTACGCCGAAATAGCGGCGGCCGGCGGTGGCATCGCCAGCACCGTGCGCGCCACCCGCGCCGCCAGTGAGGACGAGCTGTTCGCCAGCGCCGCCAGACGCCTGAAGAGCCTGATGCGCGATGGCGTGACCACGGTGGAAATCAAGTCCGGCTACGGCCTGGACCTGGCCAGCGAGCGCAAGATCCTGCGCGTCATCCGCCGCCTCGGTGCCGAGCTTCCGGTCAGTGTGCGCAGCACGTGCCTGGCGGCCCATGCCTTGCCGCCGGAATACAAGGATCGCGCCGATGACTACATCGAGCACATCTGCGCTGAAATGCTGCCCGCGTTGGCGGCTGAAGGGCTGGTGGACGCCGTTGACGCTTTTTGTGAGTACCTGGCCTTTTCCCCGGCGCAGGTCGAGCGGGTGTTTATCACCGCGCAGCAATTGGGCCTGCCGGTGAAGCTGCACGCTGAACAATTGTCGTCGCTCAATGGCTCCAGCCTGGCGGCGCGCTACCAGGCGCTGTCGGCCGATCACCTGGAGTTCATGACCGAGGACGACGCCAAGGCCATGGCCGCGTCCGGCACCGTGGCGGTGTTGTTGCCAGGGGCGTTTTATTTCTTGCGTGAAACCCAGCTGCCGCCCATGGATGCCCTGCGCAAGCACGGCGTGAAAATCGCCGTGGCCAGCGACCTCAACCCCGGCACCTCGCCGGCATTGTCGTTGCGCTTGATGTTGAACATGGCGTGCACCTGTTTGCGTATTACCCCGGAAGAAGCCCTGGCTGGGGCGACGCTCCACGCGGCTCAAGCCTTGGGCATGGCCGGGACCCATGGTTCGCTGGAAGCGGGCAAGGTAGCGGACTTTGTCGCCTGGGACATCGATCGCCCCGCTGACCTGTCCTATTGGCTCGGTGGCGAGCTGGAAAAACGCGTCGTGCGTCACGGCGTGGAAATCGATTGAGGAGAACGGTTGTGGAGAAGGTCCTGAATTTCAAGCAAGGGCGCGTGCCGCTGTTGATCAGCATGCCTCATGCCGGCCTGCGCCTGACCCCGGCGGTACAGGCCGGATTGATCCCGCAAGCCCAAAGCCTGCCGGACACCGATTGGCACATTCCGCGGCTCTATGAGTTTGCCGATGAGCTTGGCGCCAGCACCCTGGCCGCCGAATACTCACGGTTCGTCGTTGACCTGAACCGGCCCTCCGATGACAAACCGATGTACGTCGGTGCCACCGCCGGCTTGTACCCGGCGACGCTGTTCGATGGCGTGCCGTTGTTTCGTGAAGGTCTGGAGCCATCCGCCGAAGAGCGGGCGACGTACCTGCAACAGGTCTGGATGCCCTATCACCAAGCGCTGCAGCAAGAACTGGCGCGGCTCAAGGCCGAGTTCGGCTATGCCTTGCTGTTCGATGCCCACTCGATCCGCTCGGTGATCCCGCACCTGTTCGACGGCAAGCTGCCGGATTTCAACCTGGGCACCTTCAACGGCGCCAGTTGCAGTCCGACGCTGGCGAGCGAACTCGAAGGCATTTGCGCCCGCCATGATCAGTTCACCCACGTGCTGAACGGGCGTTTCAAGGGCGGGCACATCACCCGCCATTACGGCAACCCGGCCCAGGACATCCATGCGGTGCAACTGGAGCTATGCCAGAGCACCTACATGGAAGAGTTCGAACCGTTCAACTATCGGCCCGACCTGGCGGCGCCGACCCAGGTGGTGCTCAGGGAATTGCTCGAAGGTTTCCTGGCGTGGGGGCGGCAGGCCTACAAGAAATAAAGACCTACCCAATACCTGTGGCGAGGGGATTTATCCCCGCTGGGTCGCGAAGCGGCCCCAAAGATAGATGATCCACACGGATTCAGAATTTTGGGACTGCTACGCAGTCCAGCGGGGATAAATCCCCTCGCCACAGGTTTATGGGCGCTGACTCCCTGGAATGGGGACTGTCGCCACCGTGCAAAACCAAGTCGCCACAGTTCACCTTCGCCCCCTCGACGCTGCGTAATGTTCCAGGCACGGTGCATCTAGACGCCGACCTACAACAATCCACTGCCGCACGAGACCCACGCGATGAAAAGACTGTCCAAACGCTGTCTATCGTTCCTCTGCGGTACCGTTCTACTAAGCTCCGGCGCGATGGCCGCCGAGCCTGCGTCTTGCCAGGCCGTACGCATGGGCGTGGTCAACTGGACCGACGTCATTGCCACCAGTGGCATGGCGGACGTACTGCTCACCGGCCTTGGCTACGAAAGCAAGCAGACCAGCGCCGTGCAACAGATCATCTTCGCCGGCATCCGCGACAAGCGACTCGATATCTTCCTGGGCTATTGGAAACCGGCGATGGACAAGAACATCGCCCCGTTCCTGGCGGCCAACCAAGTGAAGGTCCTGGACAAACCTAGCCTGGCCGACGCCCAGGCCACGCTCGCCGTGCCCGATTACGTGGCGGCGGCAGGGCTCAAGAGCTTTGCCGATATCGCCCGGTTCAAGGATGAGCTCGGCGGCAAGATCTACGGCATCGAGCCGGGCAGTGGCGCCAACACCACCATCAAGACCATGATCGAGACCAATCACTTTGGCCTCAAGGATTTCAAACTGATCGAATCCGGCGAGGCGGGGATGTTGGCGGCGGTGCAACGGGCGGTGAATCGCAAGGAGTTCGTGGTCTTCGTTGGCTGGACCCCGCACCCGATGAACATCAACATGAACATCGCCTACCTGACGGGCAGCGAAGACGTGTATGGCCCGAACGAAGGTGCCGCGACTGTCTCCACCGTGACCGCGCCGGACTACGCCCAGCGTTGCCCCAACGTCCAGCGGCTGCTGGAAAACCTGACGTTTACCGCTGCCCAGGAAAGTCAGCTGATGGTGCCGATCATGGAGCGCAAGACTCCCCAGGACGTCGCAAGGCAATGGCTGCGCGAGCACCCCGAGGATCTGCAGCGTTGGCTGGCCGGCGTGACCAGCTTCGACGGCACGGATGGAATTGCAGCGGTGCAGGCGAGTCTCAAGAACTGATGCAAGCTCCTGGACATTGAGAACCCCGTGGCCTACCCACTTTCCCCGGCAATGACTGCCTTCATCGACAAGACCCTGAGGTTCACGAGCCCGGACGACAGCCTCGCCGGCTCGCGCGAGGCCTACAGCCAGATGTGTCGGGCGTTCACCCCGTCGCGCCCGTCAACGCTTGCGGTCGAGGACCTGCAATTGGCTGGCGTGGCCATCCGCGCCTATCACGCGCGCGTCGCGCCACCATTGGCCGGCTGGCCGTGCATCCTTTACCTGCACGGTGGTGGTTGGGTGGTAGGGGACCTGGATTCCCATGACTTTATTTGCATGGAGCTGGCTGAAAGCCTTGGCGTGCTGGTCGTGGCGGTGGACTACCGGCTCGCCCCGGAGCATCCCTATCCGGCCGGTTTCGAAGACTGCCTCGCGGTGTGGCATCACTTGGCAGACGTCCCATTCGCCATTGATCCACGACGCAAAGCGCTGGCTGGCGACAGCGCCGGAGGCAATCTCGCCGCCGCGTTGTGCCTGGCCCTGCGTGATGCAGGCCAGCCTCAGCCGCGAACCCAAGTGCTGATTTACCCGGCGCTAGGCGGCCCCGCGCATTTGCCGTCGCGCCAGGAGTGTTTCGACGCACCTCTCTTGAGCAGCAGCGACCTGCAACGCTACGACGCCATGTACCTGCACGGTGCCGCCCCCACGCTCTACGCCGCCCCGTTGCTTGCCGACGATCTGAGCGGTTTGGCGCCTGCCTTTGTCGCCGTCGCGCAATGGGACCCCCTGCGTGATGACGGCGTTCTTTATCACGAGCGATTGAATGTCGCAGGGGGCGTGTCGGTCCTGTATCGGGGGGAAGGGCTGGTCCACGGTTGCCTGCGCGCACGTGGCCTGGTGCCAGAGGTCGATCAGATGTATCGCACACTGCTGGCATACCTGGCTGACACGCTTTGACTGTGCGGGGGCATGCTCATTGAGGTGATTCGGGTTTATGATGCCGGACGGCAGACTAAATAGAAGTCCCCACAGGGATGACTCGACCCCTTACGGAGCGCGCAATGCAGACTTTGTACCCGCAGATCAAACCCCATGCCCGGCACGATCTGGCTGTCGATGACACCCACACGCTCTACGTCGATGAAAGCGGCTCGCCAGAAGGCCTGCCGGTGGTGTTCATTCATGGTGGCCCGGGGGCCGGTTGCGATGCGCAAAGCCGCCGCTACTTCGATCCGAACTTGTATCGCATCGTCACGTTCGACCAGCGCGGTTGTGGTCGTTCCACGCCTCACGCCAGCCTGGAAAACAACACCACCTGGGATCTGGTCGAGGACCTGGAGCGCATCCGCAAACACCTGGGCATCGAGAAGTGGGTGCTGTTCGGCGGCTCCTGGGGGGCAACGTTGGCCCTGGCCTACGCCCAGACCCATCCGGAGCGGGTGCATGGCTTGATCTTGCGTGGGATCTTTCTCTGCCGTCCCCAGGAAATCGAGTGGTTCTACCAGGCCGGCGCCAGCCGCCTGTTTCCGGATTACTGGCAGGACTACATCGCGCCGATCCCACTGGATGAGCGCGACGACCTGCTCAGCGCCTTTCACAAGCGCCTGACCGGTAACGACCAGATCGCCCAGATGCACGCGGCCAAGGCCTGGTCGACGTGGGAGGGCCGTACCGCGACCCTGCGCCCGAACCCGCTGGTGGTCGACCGCTTCTCCGAGCCACAGCGCGCGCTGTCGATTGCCCGGATCGAATGCCACTACTTCACCAACAATGCATTTCTTGAACCCAACCAGTTGATCCGCGACATGGGCAAGATCGCCCATTTGCCCGGCGTCATCGTGCATGGCCGCTACGATGTGATCTGCCCACTGGACAACGCCTGGGAGCTGCACCAGAACTGGCCCAACAGCGAGTTGCAGGTGATTCGCGACGCCGGCCATGCAGCCTCGGAGCCAGGGATCACCGATGCGCTGGTGCGCGCGGCCGCGCAAATGGCCCGACGCCTGCTTGATCTGCCGCCCGAAGAAGCATGAAAGGGTTGCTGCAACGGGTTCGCGGCGCCCGGGTAGAAATCGCGGGGGAAATTGTCGGTGCGGTGGACCATGGTTTGCTGGTGCTGGTGGCTGTCGAGCCCGGGGATACCCCTGCCCACGCCGACAAACTCTTGCATAAGCTGCTTAACTACCGGGTGTTCAGCGACGCCGACGGGAAGATGAACCTGTCCCTGGTGGATGTGCAGGGCGGTTTGCTGTTGGTGTCGCAATTCATCCTGGCGGCGGACACCAGGAGCGGCTTGCGCCCGAGTTTTTCGACCGCCGCGCCTCCCGCTCTCGGTGAAGAGTTGTTCGACTATTTGCTCAGCCAGGCGAAACAGGTGCATGGCACCGTGGCATCAGGTAGATTCGGCGCCGACATGCAAGTGCATCTGGTCAATGATGGCCCGGTAACCTTTCTGTTACAGGCCTGAAAGCGTTTGAAACATCTTTTCGGTCCGGTTTCGAGGCAAAACAGGATGTTTTCTCGATAAATACTTTGCTAGCCCTGATGCGTTGTCACGCGGCCTACTAGATAATCGCGCGCTACGGGGGACCAGCGTTCGCTGGTCCATTTGACTTAGGTAGAGACTTGTCCTGAACCGTTTGGGGAATCATTTTGCCCCGTCGGAGTCGGAACAATGCTCGCCAACTTGGCAAGAGTGGTCCGCAGGAACGGTTTTTCAGCGCCGTTACTTTGTAGATACTTTATCTGGCCGTTGGTTTTTTGATCAGTTTTCGGCGAGGGTTGCTCGTGATTGTTAGTCCCTGTAATGCACCAAAAATGACTGCCAAACGGTTTAGAAACGCTCTGGTAGCGGGCTCGGCCCTGTTGTGCCTGTTTGGCGCCGGCCAACTGTGGGCATTCAGCCTGGATGATGTATCGGCGAAGGCACAAGAACTGGCCGGGCAGAAGTTCGAAGCCCCGCGCAGCAATTTGCCGAATGAATTCCGCGAAATGAAGTTCGCCGATTATCAGAAAATTCGTTTCCGCACTGAAAAAGCTGAATGGGCCGACCAGAAGACGCCGTTCCGGCTGTCGTTCTATCACCAGGGCATGCACTTCGACACGCCGGTGAAAATCAATGAGATCACCGCGACCACCGTCGATGAGATCAAATATGACCCGGCGCGCTTCGATTTCGGTGACGTCAAGTTCGATCCCAAGGCGACCGAACAGCTGGGCTACGCGGGATTCCGTGTGCTATACCCGATCAACAAGGCCGACAAGCAAGACGAGATCATGACCATGCTGGGCGCGAGCTACTTCCGCGTCATCGGCAAAGGCCAGGTTTACGGCTTGTCCGCGCGTGGCATGGCCATCGACACCGCACTGCCGTCGGGTGAAGAGTTCCCACGCTTTCGCGAATTCTGGATCCAGCGCCCGAAACCGACCGACAAGCATCTGGTGATCTTCGCCTTGCTGGATTCGCCACGGGCTACCGGCGCCTATCGCCTGACGCTGCGTCCAGGCACCGACACCGTGGTCGACGTGAAATCGCGTGTATTCCTGCGTGATCGCGTCAACAAGCTGGGCATCGCCCCGTTGACCAGCATGTTCCTGTTCGGCGCCAACCAGCCGTCCAAAGTGCTGAACTACCGTCGCGAGCTCCACGACTCGAGCGGCCTGTCCATTCATGCCGGCAACGGCGAGTGGATCTGGCGTGCCTTGAACAACCCGAAACACCTGGCCGTGAGCAGCTTCTCGGTGGAAAACCCGCGTGGTTTCGGCTTGCTGCAACGTGGCCGTGACTTCAGCCACTACGAGGACCTGGACGACCGTTACGACAAGCGTCCAAGCGCCTGGATCGAGCCGAAAGGCGATTGGGGCAAGGGCACCGTGAACCTGGTCGAGATCCCGACTGCCGATGAAACCAACGACAACATCGTTGCGTTCTGGAGCCCGGAAAAGCTGCCTGAGCCAGGCCAGCCTCTGGACTTCGCCTATCGCCTGCACTGGACCCTCGATGAAGCCAGCCTGCACTCGCCAGACAGCGCCTGGGTCAAGCAGACCCTGCGTTCCACCGGCGACGTCAAACAGTCCAACCTGATCCGCCAGCCGGATGGCAGCGTGGCCTACCTGGTTGATTTTGAAGGCCCGTCCCTGCAAGCCCTGCCGGAAAACGCAGAGGTGCGTAGCCAGGTGAGCGTCGGCGACAACGCCGAGATCGTTGAAAACAGCGTGCGCTACAACCCGGAAACCAAGGGCTGGCGCTTGACGCTGCGCCTGAAGATCAAGGACCCGAGCAAGGCCACCGAAATGCGTGCCGCCCTGGTCCGGCCGCTTGTGCCGGTCGAACTGCCGGCCGCCTCGCATTCCGTGACCACCTTGGCCAAGGCCGACAAGGTTGCCAAGCAGCAGAGCGAGAAAGAAAAAACCAACGAGCAAGCCAACGAGCAAAAAGAAGCCAAGGCCGTCAAGGCGTCCACCGCCGCCGCCGAGCCGACCCCAACCCCGCAGGAACCGGAACAGACTGAGCAAGTCCTGACCGAGACCTGGAGCTATCAGTTGCCTGCCGATGAGTAATACTCCCGTACAACCAGAATCTCTTCGCGAGTATCTGGCCCATTTGCCGATGACCGACGAGCAGCGCGCCGAGCTGGCGGGCTGCAAGTCCTTCAGCGAACTGCATGAACGCCTGGCTTCGCCGACATTCGATGCACCCACCGAGGCGGCCCAAGCCTCGGTAGGCCGTCGCCTGACGCTGAGCACCGCCGAGGAACTCGAGGACGCCGAAATGCTGGCGCTCGATTCCAGTGGTCGGGTGTGCTTGAAAGCAACGCCGCCGATTCGCCGGACCAAGGTCGTGCCGGAGCCATGGCGTACCAATATCCTGGTGCGTGCATGGCGCCGCCTGACCGGTCGCACCAACCCGCCGAAGCCGCCCAAGGACGAGCGCGTTTTGCCGCACGCTCGCTGGCGCACCGTGGGGTCGATCCGTCGTTATATCCTGCTGATACTGATGCTCGGCCAGACCATCGTCGCCGGTTGGTACATGAAAGGCATCATGCCGTACCAGGGCTGGTCGCTGGTGGACCTGGACGAAGTGCTGCACCAGCCGTTGTTGCAAACGGCCACGCAAGTGCTGCCGTATGCGCTGCAAACCAGCATCCTGATCATGTTCGGGATCTTGTTCTGCTGGGTGTCGGCCGGTTTCTGGACCGCGCTGATGGGCTTTCTCGAACTACTCACCGGTCATGACAAGTACCGTATCTCCGGTGCCAGCGCCGGCAACGAGCCGATTCCGAAAGACGCTCGCACCGCGCTGGTGATGCCGATCTGTAACGAGGATGTGCCACGGGTATTCGCCGGGCTGCGCGCCACCTTCGAATCCGTCGCGGCCACCGGTGACCTGGATCGCTTCGACTTCTTCGTGCTCAGCGACAGTAACGAGACCGATATCTGCGTCGCCGAACAGCAAGCCTGGCTGGATGTCTGCCGGGAAGCCGGCGGCTTCGGCAAGATCTTCTATCGCCGTCGCCGTCGCCGCGTGAAGCGCAAGAGCGGCAACCTCGACGACTTCTGCCGTCGTTGGGGCAGTGACTACAAGTACATGGTCGTGCTCGATGCGGACTCCGTGATGAGCGGCGAATGCCTAACCAGCCTGGTGCGTCTGATGGAAGCCACGCCGGACGCCGGCATCATCCAGACCGCGCCAAAAGCCTCGGGCATGGACACGCTGTATGCACGCATGCAGCAGTTCGCCACCCGCGTCTATGGTCCACTGTTCACCGCCGGCCTGCACTTCTGGCAGTTGGGTGAGTCGCACTATTGGGGCCACAACGCGATCATCCGCATGAAGCCGTTCATCGACCACTGCGCCCTGGCGCCGTTGCCGGGTAAAGGGGCGTTCTCGGGTGCGATCCTTTCCCACGACTTCGTTGAAGCGGCGCTGATGCGCCGCGCCGGTTGGGGCGTGTGGATTGCCTATGACTTGCCAGGCAGCTACGAGGAGTTGCCGCCGAACCTGCTGGACGAACTCAAGCGTGACCGTCGCTGGTGCCACGGCAACCTGATGAACTTCCGGCTGTTCCTGGTCAAGGGCATGCACCCGGTGCACCGCGCGGTATTCCTGACGGGCGTGATGTCCTACCTGTCGGCGCCGCTGTGGTTCTTCTTCCTGGTGCTGTCCACCGCGCTATTGGCCGTGAACACGCTGATGGAGCCGCAATACTTCCTGGAGCCGCGCCAGCTGTATCCGCTCTGGCCGCAATGGCACCCGGAGAAGGCCATCGCCCTGTTCTCGACCACCATCGTGCTGCTGTTCCTGCCCAAGCTCTTGAGTATCGTGCTGATCTGGGCAAAAGGCGCGAAAGAGTTCGGTGGCAAGTTCAAGGTCACGATGTCGATGCTGCTGGAGATGCTGTTCTCCATGTTGCTGGCGCCGGTGCGCATGATCTTTCATACCCGCTTCGTCCTTGCCGCTTTCCTGGGCTGGGCCGCGACCTGGAACTCGCCCAAGCGCGACGACGACTCCACGCCATGGAGCGAAGCCATCAAGCGCCACGGCCCGCAGACCTTACTGGGCTTCTTCTGGGCACTGCTGGTGATCTGGCTGAACCCAAGCTTCCTGTGGTGGCTCGTGCCGATCGTCGGCTCGCTGATGCTGTCGATCCCGGTCTCGGTGATTTCCAGTCGCGTGGGCCTGGGCTTGAAGTCCCGTGATGAAAGCCTGTTCCTGATCCCCGAGGAATACGCACCGCCTCAGGAGCTGCTGTCGACTGACCAGTACACCCACGAAAACCGTTGGCACGCGCTGAACGACGGCTTCATCCGGGCGGTGGTCGATCCGCAACAGAATGCCTTGGCGTGTGCATTGGCGACTTCCCGTCACGGCCAGGCCGAACCGATTGAATGGCTACGGGTCGAACGCGTCCGTCACGCACTGAAGGCTGGCCCGGCCGGTCTCAGCAATGCCGAGCGACTGGCGCTGCTGAGCGACCCGGTGGCCTTGTCCCGCCTGCATGAGCAGGTCTGGAACGAGGCGCATCCCGAGTGGCTGGCGGCATGGCGTGAGTCGGTCAAGGCCGATCCGCATGCACCGTTGCTGCCGCTTCAGCCGGTTAGCGTACAGCCTCAGTTGGCCTGATAAACAAAAAGCCCCGCTTCTGAAAGGAAGCGGGGCTTTTTGTTGGGCGCAAACTCAGTTTTTCCAGCAGCCCGCCCCCACAATTGCCTTGCTGTGTACATGACTGCTGCGGCATTGAAGATCAAATGTGGGAGCGAGCCTGCTCGCGATGAGGCCGGCATATTCAACATCTCCACTGGCCGTGACCCCGCCATCGCGAGCAGGCTGAACTGGCCTAATGATTTTGGACACTTCAATCGGGCGCTATGATAGCGCCCAAATCTGAGGTGTTTGGATATGCGTAAATCTTATTCGAGTGAGTTCAAGCTCAAGGCTGCCAGCATGGTGCTGGATGAAGGCCAGCCGGTTACCGAGGTCTGTGCCAGCCTAGATATCGGCCCCACTGCTCTGCGCCGCTGGGTCGATCAAGTGCAAAAAGAACGCCTGGGTTCGACCCCGGTAGGGGCCAAGGCGATTACTGCTGATCAGCGAGAAATCCAGAGGCTCAAAGCCCTACTCAGGGAGAAAGACCTGGACATTGAAATCCTAAAAAAGGCCAGTGCTCTCCTGCTTTTGGACGCCAAAGATCATTCACGCTGATCGATGAGCTGGACGAGCAATACGGCGTTAAAAGGTGTTGCCGGGCGTTTGGGATCAACCGCAGTAGTTTCTACGCCTGGCGCCAGCGCCAAGGCAGAGCAAATCCTGAACGGGACAAGCTCAAAGCCGCGCTGGTCAGGCACCACAGGGCGTCCAGAGAGTCGGCCGGCGCACGTACTTTGTCCAAGGAGCTAAAAGCCAAAGGGCATCGTATCGGACGTTATATGGCTCGCAGTTTGATGCGCGAAGCTGGCATCGCTAGTCGTCAGCGCAGGCGCCATAAGTACAAGTCGCCGGGCGTTGAGGCATTGGTGGCGCCGCACGTGCTCAAGCGAAAATTTGATGTAACGGCGGTTAACCAGGTGTGGTGTGGCGACGTGACTTACATCAAGGTCGGCAAGCGGTGGATGTACTTCGCCGCCGTTCTGGATCTGTACGCTCGGAGGATCGTGGGTTGGTCGTTCTCGATGATTTCTGATGCCAACCTGACCTGCGAAGCGCTACGCATGGCGGTTGAGCTACGCGGCCACCCCCAGGATGTGTTGTTTCATTCAGACCAAGGTTGTCAGTACACCAGTCATAAATTCCGAAACGAGCTTGTGAAACACGGGTTTAGGCAAAGTATGAGCCGTAAAGGCGAGTGCTGGGACAACGCCCCCATGGAGCGTTTCTTTGGTAGTTTGAAATCAGAGTGGGTTCCTGAAACGGGCTACAAACTGGAACATGAGGCCCGGGCAGACGTGCAGCGCTATGTCTCGCGCTACAACATCAGCAGGCCTCACAGCTACAACGACTACCGGTCGCCGGTCGCGAAGGAAAGGTTGGCGGCGTGAACCTTAATCGGTGTCCAAGATTACTTGACCAGTTCAGGCTCGCTCCCACAATGGATTTGCGGTGTACGTGAGAGCTGCGGCGCTGAAGATCAAATGTGGGAGCGAGCCTGCTCGCGATGAGGCCGGCATATTCAACATCTCCACTGGCCGTGACACCGCTATCGCGAGCAGGCTCGCTCCCACAGTGGATTTGCGGTGTACGTGAGAGCTGCGGCGCTGAAGATCAAATGTGGGAGCGAGCCTGCTCGCGATGGGGCCGGCACGTTCGACATCTTCACTGGCCGTGACACCGCTATCGCGAGCAGGCTCGCTCCCACAATGGGTTTGCGGTGTACGTGAGAGCTGCGGCGCTGAAGATCAAATGTGGGAGCGAGCCCGCTCGCGATGAGGCCGGCATATTCAACATCTCCACTGGCCGTGACCCCGCCATCGCGAGCAGGCTCGCTCCCACAATGGATTTGCGGTGTACGTGAGAGCTGCGGCGCTGAAGATCAAATGTGGGAGCGAGCCCGCTCGCGATGGGGCCGGCACGTTCGACATCTTCACTGGCCGTGACACCGCTATCGCGAGCAGGCTCGCTCCCACAGTGGGTTTGCGGTGTAGGTGAGAGCTGCGGCGCTGAAAATCAAATGTGGGAGCGAGCTTGCTCGCGATGAGGCCGGCACATTCGATTTCTTCTTTCGCGAGCAAGCCCTCTAGTCCAAGTTAAACCCTGAACCGCCCCACCAACGTTTGCAAGTGAACCCCCAGCCGCGCCAGTTCAGCGCTCGAAGCTGCGGTTTCCTCGCTGGACGACGCTGTCTGCTCCGACACATCACGCACATTCAGCACGCTGCGGTTGATCTCCTCAGCGACGGCGCTTTGCTGTTCGGCAGCCGCGGCGATCTGTTGGTTCATCGACTGGATCGCCGACACCGTGCGCGTGATGTTCTCCAGTGAGCCCCCGGCGCGGCGGGTCAGTTCGACGCTGCTGTCGGTCAGGCTGCGGCTGTTGTCCATGATGGTCGCGACCTGTTCGGTACCGTTTTGCAAACCGACGATCAGCTCTTCGATTTCTTCGGTGGATTTCTGGGTGCGTTGGGCCAGGCTGCGAACCTCGTCAGCCACCACGGCGAAGCCTCGCCCGGCTTCACCAGCACGGGCTGCCTCGATGGCTGCGTTGAGGGCCAGCAGGTTGGTTTGCTGGGCCACGGACTTGATCACGTCCAGGACGCTGCCGATCTTGTCGCTTTCACGCTTCAGATCGCCCATGGCAGCGGTGGAGTTGCCCACCTCTTTAGCCAGGCGCTCGATCTGAGCGATGGCTTCGCCAACCACCTTGTCGCCTTCACGGGCCTGTTGGTCGGCTGCGACGGCGGCTTCGGAAGCTTCCTCGGCGTTGCGGGCCACTTCCTGCACCGTGGCGGTCATCTCATGCATGGCCGTGGCAACCTGATCGGTTTCCACTTTTTGACTGTTGACCCCGGCGCTTGTCTGCTCGGTCACGGCGGAGAGTTGGTCAGCGGCGCTGGCAATCTGGGTGACGCCTTCACCGATGCCACCGATCAGCTGCCGCAAGCCCACGGTCATGCGTTGCATGGCCCGTTGCAGTTGGCCGAGTTCGTCGCGGCGGTCAGACGTGAGGTTGTGGGTGAGGTCGCCTGCGGCGACGCGTTCCGCCACCTTCAGCGTCTCATCCAGCGGGCCGACAATCTGGCGGGTAATGACCAGGGCAGCGACCACGCCAAACAACAGGGCCAGGGCGGCGGCTGCGATCAGGACGGTCTTGGCTTGAGCGGTGTCGTGGTCGCGCACGGCGGTCTGGGACACGGTGAGTTTCTGGCTGGAATCGATCAATACCTGGCCTTGCTCGATCATGCGCTGCAGCGCAGCGCCGTTGTCGAGCTGGGAATCACGAAACTGGCTGACCGCCGCTCGATAGACATTCATCGAGTCGCTGGCCTGCTGAAGTTTGTCGGCGTGCTCCTCGGGCAACTGGGCTGGCAAGCGTGCCAGCAGTTTCAGGACATCGGTGATTGCGTCGATGGCCGGTTGCTGGGCCTCGCTTTTGCCGCTGTAGGTGTAGCCGCGAACCTGATAGCGCGCCTGTTGGATCGCCTTGCTCAGGGTCACTATGTTGTTGAACTGGGCAATATCGCCGCCTTGCAGCAGCGATTTTTCTACCTCGGCGACGCGGGCCACGGTGTTGTCGGCGCTGGCGCCCAGTTTGCTGCGGGCATCTTCGCGGCTGACGGTGGCGCTGGTCATCAGCTCGAAAGCACTTCTGTATTCGGCGACGGCGGCCAATTGCTGGTCGACCAGCGCAACGTCCGCCGGCCGTTCAATCAACTCGCGAGCAGTCTTCAGCCCGGCTTCGAGTTTGCCGAGCAGGTCGTTGACCTGTTGCGGCCCTTTCTCGCCTCGGGTGTTGTTGTAGTCGGTGCTGGCCAGGTTCAGGTCCTTGCTCAAGTCATTGAGACTGGCAATGAACCCCAGCTTGTCGCCCCGGCTGATGACATTGCCCAGGCCGGACCAACCGGTGAATGCAATCATCAAGGTGAGGAACAGCACGAGGCCGAAGCCCGCGCCGAGTTTGCGATTGACGCTTACATTTCCCAGACCCTGGGCAAGCCACCGGAACATGCTGATACTCCCTTGGAGCGTTTATATTGGTTTTATGGGGACTGTATCGGCGGCTTTGGTGGGTTCTGTAGGCGTTTGCCGAGATTTCGTGGCGAGGTGTCTGTCAGCGTGTTGCAGGGTCAGAACAACCGCGCCAGCAGGGCAGTGACGGCGGTCTCGACCCGCAGGATCCGGTCGCCCAGCTGCACCGGCTGCAGGCCGGCCTTGCCCAGCAGGTCGATCTCGTAAGGAATCCAGCCACCTTCCGGGCCGATTGCCAGGGTCACCGGTTCCGTCAGTGCCCGGGGGCAAGGCGGATGATTGCCGGGGTGGCCGACCAACCCGAGGGTGCCATCGACGATGGCCGGCAGGCGATCCTCGACGAAGGGCTTGAAGCGCTTTTCGATGACGATCTCAGGCAGCACGCTGTCCCGGGCCTGCTCGAGGCCCAGGATCAATTGCTCGCGAATGGCTTCGGGCTCCAGGAATGGCGTCTGCCAGAAGCTTTTCTCCACGCGGTAACTGTTGACCAGTACCACACGCGGCACGCCCATGGTCGCCACGGTCTGGAACACTCGCCTGAGCATCTTCGGCCGCGGCAATGCCAGTACCAGCGTCAGCGGCAATTTGGCTGGCGGTGGCTGGTCGAGGGTCACTTGCAGTTCGGCCTCGCGAGGGTCCAGGCGCAGCACCTGGGCGGAGCCCATCAAGCCGTCGATGCGGCCGACCCGCAGGCTGTCGCCGACAATACAGCGATGGACTTCCTGCATATGGGTCAACCGACGGTCGCTCAGGACGACGCGGTCAGGCCCGATGAAATCGGCCTCTTCGAGCAGCAGCAGGTTCACGCTTGGGTCGCTGGCGGCTGGTCGTTGTGATCATCGACGGGCTGGTCCTCAGGCTCTTCCCGGCGCTTGCGCACCAGGCCGCCGAACAGGATGCCGATTTCAAACAGCAGCCACATCGGTACCGCCAGCAAGGTCTGGGAGAAGATGTCCGGTGGTGTGAGGATCATGCCGACCACAAAGCAGCCGATGATCACGTACGGGCGGATCTTCTTCAGGTAGGCGACATCGACCACGCCGATCCACACCAGCAGCACCACCGCCACGGGGATCTCGAACGCCACGCCGAAGGCGAAGAACAGCGTCATGACGAAATCCAGGTAGCTGGTGATGTCGGTCATCATTTCCACGCCCGCCGGGGTGGCGGCGGCGAAGAATTTGAAGATCAGCGGAAACACGAAGAAGTAGGCGAAGGCCATGCCCGTGTAGAACAGCAGGATGCTCGACACCAGCAGCGGCACGGCGATGCGTTTTTCGTGCTTGTACAGGCCCGGTGCGATGAAGCCCCAGATCTGATGCAGGATCACCGGGATCGCCAGGAACAGCGAGACCATCATCGTCAACTTCAGCGGCGTCAGGAACGGCGACGACACGTCGGTGGCGATCATCGTCGCACCCACCGGCAGGTACTCGCGCAGCGGCGTGGAGACGAAGGTGTAGATCTGCTGGGTGAAGGCAAACAGCCCGGCGAAGATAACGAAAACCGCCGCGACGCAACGCAGCAGGCGGGTGCGCAACTCGGTGAGGTGCGATACCAGCGGCATTGGCTGGTCGTTTTCAGGAATATCGCTCATGGGGCTCGCGGCGGCAAAGTGGGATCGTTGGGAGTCGGTGTCGTCGCAGGCGCCGGATCGACCGGTTTAACCGGTTCAGCCACCGCTGGCGAGGCTTCGACAGCCGGTGCCTGGGGTGCGGTCGTCGGCTCGGCCACAGGCTGGACCGGCGTCGGCTCCTGTTGGGTCGGCGTGAAGATTTTTCGCGCTTCCTGTTCCAGCGACAGGATGTGTTCGTTGTGCAGTTGCCGACGGATGTCGTCGGCACCGATTTCACGTTCAACTTCCTGTTTGATCGCATTGAAGCTGCGCTTCAGGCGGCCGATCCACAGGCCGGCGGTACGCGCAGCGCCCGGCAGGCGCTCGGGACCCAGCACCAGCAGGGCAACGAGGCCGACGAGCAGCAGTTCAGTGAAGCTGATCCCAAACATTAGTCAGTGCTCACGAGTCTTTGCGGGTTGGCTCTTCGACTTTCTGGGCCTGCACGTCGATGGTGTTCGGTGCATTCACAGGCTGTGTGGCCTGCGGGTGGACCGGTTGGGCCGGTGGCACGGGTTGAGCCTGGTTGGTCGTGGTGTCGGCCGGTTTCTCGTCATCGTTCATGGCCTTGCGAAAACCCTTGATCGACTCACCGACATCGGTGCCGAGGTTCTTTAATTTCTTGGTGCCGAACACCAGCACCACGACCACCAGAATGACGACCCAGTGTTTCCAATCAAAAATACCCATGTGGTTATTCCTCTCAAGAATTGATCAGGCGGATGGGCGCGAGGCTTTCTCGACGTGCCCGGACAGACCGAAGCGACGGTCCAGTTCATCCAGTACAGCCTGGGGATGCTGCCCCAGCTGGGCCAGCATCACCAGGCTGTGAAACCAAAGGTCGGCGGTCTCGTAGATCACGTCGCTGCAGTCTCCGCTGACGGCGGCGTCCTTGGCGGCGATGATGGTCTCGACCGATTCTTCGCCGACCTTTTCCAGAATCTTGTTCAAGCCCTTGTGGTACAGGCTGGCGACATAGGAGCTGTCGGCCGCTGCGCCCTTGCGCTCTTCCAGCACCTGGGCCAGGCGGGTCAGGGTGTCACTCATGGGTATGTCCTGAATAGATGGCATGCGGGTCCTTGAGCACCGGGTCGACGGTTTTCCAGTCGCCGTTCTCGAAGACTCGATAGAAGCAGCTTTGACGGCCGGTATGGCAGGCAATTTCTCCGACCTGCTCGACCATCAGGATGATGACGTCACCGTCGCAATCCAGGCGCATCTCATGCAGGTGCTGCACATGCCCGGACTCTTCGCCCTTGCGCCACAGCTTGCCACGGGAACGTGACCAATAGATGGCGCGATTCTCGGCAGCGGTCAGCGCCAGTGCCTCGTGGTTCATCCAGGCCATCATCAACACGCGCCCGGTCTTGTGATCCTGGGCGATGGCCGGCACCAGGCCGTCGGCGTCCCATTTGATCTCGTCCTGCCAGTTTTTCATCTTCGGTCCTGACGGCAGCTTCAAGCTTCCAGCTGCAAGTAAAAGCGATTCTGTGTAGGGGTTGAGTGATAGGTCCAACCGTTTGAGCTCGCGGCTTGCAGCTTATCGCTTGCAGCTGTTTCGTGCTATCGGCGAACGACCAGATACAAACCAACGGCCACCATGACGCCGGCGGGCCAATGGCCCAGTTGGCTCAACGGCCCACCGGCCGCCAGCACCGCGCCGCCACCCAGGTGGGCCGCGCCGAGCAAACGCAGGAACCAGTCGTCCCGACGGCGTTTCCATGGTGGAGCGGGGTCGTTGGCGTGGGGTTGGGACATGCGTTCGAGCAGGTCGCGGGTCATGTTGGCCAGGTGCGGGAGCTGTTCGAATTGGCTCTGGACGTTGCCCAGCAAGGCTTTCGGGCTCATCCGCTCGCGCATCCAGCGTTCGAGGAAGGGCTGGGCGGTGTTCCAAAGGTCCAGGTCCGGGTACAGCTGGCGGCCGAGGCCTTCGATGTTCAACAGCGTTTTTTGCAGCAGTACCAGCTGCGGCTGAACTTCCATGTTGAAGCGTCGCGCGGTCTGGAACAGGCGCATCAGGACCTGGCCGAAGGAAATATCCTTTAATGGTTTTTCAAAGATCGGCTCGCACACAGTGCGTATCGCCGCTTCGAATTCGTTGAGCTTGGTTTCGGCGGGCACCCAGCCCGAGTCGATGTGCAACTGCGCGACGCGGCGATAATCGCGCTTGAAGAAGGCGAACAGGTTGCGGGCCAGGTAGTCCTGGTCCTCGGGGGTGAGGCTGCCGACGATGCCGCAGTCGATCGCAATGTACTGCGGGCTCCACGGCTGCACCGTACTGACGAAAATGTTGCCTGGGTGCATGTCGGCGTGGAAGAAACTGTCGCGAAACACCTGGGTGAAGAAAATTTCCACACCGCGCTCGGCAAGCAGTTTCATGTCGGTGCGCTGGTCGGCCAGGGTCGCCAGGTCGGTGACCTGGATGCCGTAGATGCGCTCCATCACCAAGACTTTCGGCCGGCACCAGTCCCAATAGACTTGCGGCACATAGAGCAGCGGCGAGCCTTCGAAGTTGCGACGCAGTTGGCTTGCGTTGGCGGCCTCGCGCAGCAGGTCGAGTTCGTCGTAGATGGTCTTTTCGTAATCCTGGACGACGTCCACCGGGTGCAGCAGGCGCGCGTCGGCAGACAACCGCTCGGCGGCGCGGGCAAGAATGAACAGCCACGCCAGGTCCTGGGCGATGATCGGCTTCAGGCCGGGACGAATCACCTTGACCACCACTTCTTCACCCGTCTTGAGCTGGGCGGCGTGGACTTGGGCGACCGACGCCGAGGCCAGGGGCTCGACATCGAAGCGACTGAAGACCTCGCTGATCTTCTTGCCCAATTGCCCTTCGATCAGCGCCACCGATAACTTCGAGTCGAACGGCGGCACGCGGTCTTGCAGGAGCATCAGCTCATCGGCGATGTCTTCGGGCAGCAGGTCGCGACGGGTCGAGAGGATCTGCCCGAACTTGATGAAGATTGGCCCCAGGTCCTGCAAGGCCAGGCGCAAGCGTGCGCCGCGAGTCAGGTCCAGGGTACGCCGGGGGAACCAGCGCCATGGCAACACAAAGCGCAGCGCCAGGAGGAACCAGGGCAGCGGCAAGGCGAACAGCAGGTCATCGAGGCGGTAGCGGATCACGACGCGCTGGATGCGCAACAGACGGCGGACGGCAAGCAGCTTCATGCGTTATCGCTTGGATTCAAGGGATCGGGAAAGGCGCTCGAAACGCGCCTCGAGACGTTCCAGGTCAAGCTTGACCTGGTCCAGTTCATCAAAACGGGCCTGGGCCTCGCGTTGGCCCACGAGGGTACGCGATTCTTCGGCCAGGTATTCACTCAGATTCTGTCCCAGGCTGGCAAAGCCCTGGCGGTACCAGCGGCTGCGGCTGCGCAGGTGACCGCTGAGCAATTGGGTCGCCACCGGACCGATCCAGCGGGACATTTCGTATTCCCAGTCCAGCACCAGGTCCTGAAGGATCGCCGCCAGCTCCAGCAGCACACCGCTGTCGCCGTCGAGCTCGACGTCCGGGCCGTGCAGCACGGCGGTCTTGTTCTTGCTCAGCGCTAGCTCCAGCAGGCTCGATGCCGGGGCTCGCAGCGTGCAATCGGCTTCGGCTTCCCAATGGGCGGCGAGCATCAGGCCTTCATCGCTGGGCAGGATAAACAGTTGCAATGCCGGGTTGCGGCAGTCGACAGCGATCACCTTGCCACTCAAGCGCGCCAGGCGCACCGGCGCCGTACTGTCCAGGCGCAGGACTCGGTTGATCCCGAGTTCCACGCTGGCGAGCAGGCCGGTGAGCAACATCAGGGCTTGATACCGCGGTGCAGGGCGACGATGCCTGAAGTCATGTTGTGATAGGTCACCCGGTCGAAACCGGCCTCGACCATCATCGACTTCAGTGTTTCCTGGTCCGGATGCATGCGGATCGATTCGGCCAGGTAGCGATAGCTTTCCGCATCGTTGGTGATCAGCTTGCCCATCAGCGGCATGAAGGCGAACGAATAGGCGTCATAGGCCTTGGACATCAGCGCATTGGTCGGCTTGGAGAATTCCAGCACCAGCAACCGGCCACCAGGCTTGAGCACGCGCAACATCGAGCGCAGGGCGTCTTCCTTGTGGGTCACGTTGCGCAGGCCGAAGGCGATCGTCACGCAGTCGAAGTGGTTATCCGGGAAAGGCAGCTTTTCGGCATCGGCCTGGACGAACTCGACGTTGCCGGCCACACCCAGGTCCAGCAGGCGGTCGCGGCCTACCTTGAGCATGGACTCATTGATGTCGGCGAGCACCACGTGGCCGGTCGGGCCGACGATGTGGGAGAACTTCCTGGTCAGGTCGCCCGTGCCACCGGCGATATCCAGCACGCGGTTGCCGCTGCGCACGCCCGACAGCTCGATCGCGAAACGCTTCCAGAGACGATGCATGCCGCCCGAAAGCAAGTCGTTCATCAAGTCATACTTGGCCGCCACCGAGTGGAAAACCTCAGCGACTTTTTCCGCCTTCTGGCTTTCCGGCACGTTCTTGAAGCCGAAGTGAGTGGTGGGTTCGGCATCGCTGCCTTTGCGCTGATCAGTCATATCGCTGTCACCAAAAAAGAATGCGGGACATTCTAATCCCGGTGGAGGGCTTTGTCTTGGCAAGGCTGCAGGTAAGATGAACCATCGCCCGGACGTTTTGACGCAGGCAGGGTCTGAACGTTCAGGCAAGTCTCGATCAAGCAGGAGTTATCAGATGGCCCGTATAACGGTTGAACGTGAACATGGCTTGGGCAAGGAAGCGGCCCGTGAAAAGGCTGAGAAGTTGGCGCAGAAACTGTCCGACAGCTATGGCCTGGAGCCCACGTGGGAAGGCGACACGCTGAAGCTCAAGCGCTCCGGGGTCAAGGGCGAAGTGCATGTAGGCGAGGATTCGATTCGCGTCGATGTGGAGTTGGGCATGTTGATGTCGGCCATGAGCGGCACGATCAAGGGGGAAATCGAAAAGGCGCTGGATAAGGCGTTGGCTTGATTGATTGGAAACGCGCAAAACTTAAGTTGAGCAAAATCTCCTGTGGGAGCGAGCCTGCTCGCGAAAGCGGTGTGCCATTCAATACTGATGTCGCTGATACCCTCCATTCGCGAGCAGGCTCGCTCCCACATTGGAAATCAGATGTCTCGGGATTTGTGTCGGTTGTTAGGGTGCCGTTTCTAATTATTGCCACTACTTTGTGCCTGAGCCCGTCCGTGTGCGGGCAGTTCCTCAAACCTTTTTCGAGTGAGGTGCACCATGGCCAAAGTTATCCTGAAGAAAAAAACGGACGTTGAATCTTCCACGCTGAGCGACGTGAAAACGTATGCGCGCAAGATCTGGCTAGCGGGCCTGGGCGCCTATACAAAGGTCGGCCAGGAAGGCAGCGAGTACTTCCAGGAGTTGGTAAAGGCTGGCGAAGTAGTTGAAACCAAAGGCAAAAAGAAGATTGCCGGGAAACTTGAAGCGGCCAATAGCGAACTGATCGAAGCCAAGTCCGAGGTCAATACGTTCAAGGCCAGGGTCGAAGTTCAACTCGACAAAGTCGAGAAAGTATTCGACGCGCGTGTTGCAAGTGCCTTGAATCGTATCGGCATTCCGTCTAAACATGACGTTGAGGCACTCTCTGCTAAGCTCGATGAGCTGACGGCATTGCTCGAACGTGTCGCGCGTAAACATTAAGGAGAACGGGATGGCTGGCAAAAAAATCACCGAAAAAGAAGGCAGCTCGTGGGCCGGGAAGATTGAAAAGTACTCCCGCAAAATCTGGCTTGCTGGTTTAGGCGTGTACTCGAAGATCGACACTGACGGCAGCAAACTCTTCGAGTCCCTGGTAAAGGACGGCGAGAAAGCCGAAAAACTCACCAAGACGGCAGTCGGCAAGCAAGTCGACGCAGCCAAGGACTCTGCCGAGTCCGCCAAGTCGCGCATCAGCGGCGCGAAGGACCGTGCGTTGGGCACATGGGGTGAGCTGGAAGGGGCTTTTGACAAGCGCCTGAACAGCGCGATCTCCCGTCTGGGCGTGCCCAGCCGCAATGAAGTCAAGGAACTGCACAACAAGGTCGACACCCTGACCAGGCAGATCGAAAAACTCACCGGGGCCAAGGTCACACCGGTTGCGACCAAGGCTACGGCAACCAAGACGGCGGCGGCCAAGCCTGCGGCGAAGGCGGCGGCCAAGCCACTGGTCAAGGCGGCGGCCAAGCCTGTGGCAAAAGTGGCGGCCAAGCCTGCGGCCAAAACCGCAGCGGCCAAACCAGCTGCGAAGGCAGCGGCCAAGCCGGTAGCAACCAAGGCTGCGGCTAAACCCGCAGCTAAACCGGCGGCGAAAACCGCCGCAGCAAAACCGGCTACCGCCAAACCGGCAGCCAAGCCAGCGGCAAAAGCGGCGGCCAAACCTGCGGCCAAGGCAGCAGCGAAACCCGCAGCGGCCAAGAAGCCGGCCGTGAAGAAACCGGCTGCACCAAAAGCGGCTGCACCGAAGGCGCCAACCGCCGCCGCCAAACCGGCAACAGCTCCGGTGAGCACGGCGAACTCCGCCTCGGCTCCAACCCCGGTGGCCACGCCAACATCTACGCCGACTCCATCGACGCCTCCCACCCAGTCCTGATCTACAGAGCTGAAAAAAACGCCCGGCCTGTAATGGCCGGGTTTTTTTTGCGCCATAGAACCCTACTGTGGGAGCGAGCTTGCTCGCGATGGCGGTGTGCCGGTACACATTGTCGTTGAATGTGCCGCAGCCATCGCGAGCAGGCTCGCTCCCACAATGGGTATGCCACTGCCACTGCCACTGCCGCTCGTTATTCGTGCTCTTCCAGATACCGCAACGCCATTTGCTCGGTGGCGACCTTGATCGCCGGCGGCAGGTGTGGCGCCACCAGCATCATGACCTGATAGACCACCAGGCGAACGTCGCCTTCGCGATCCAGGATCCGCTGATAGTCCAGGGAAAACAGCAGGGTCATGGTGACCTGTTCCACCAGTTGCCCCAACGCCTGGGTGTCGCTGACCAACAACCCCTGGGCCTTGAGTTGCGCCAGCAATGAGGCCAGGGTTCGCTTCAGCGCGTTGAGCAACTGGCGAATACCCTTGGCCAGCTTCGGCAGGCGCCCGGCCAGGTTCGACAGGTCCTGGAACAAGAACCGGTACTGAGCGAGGCGTTCAACGATCAGGTGCAGGAACAGCCAATAGTCCTCCGGCGCCAGCTGTGCATCGGCAGGTGGGTCCAACAGTGGCGCCAGCTCGGCCCGGAATCGCTCGAACAATCCGAGTATCAGCGGTTCCTTGCCGTGGAAGTGGTAATACAGGTTGCCGGGGCTGATGCCCATTTCGTTGGCGACTTCCATGGTGGAAACGTTCGGCTCGCCCTTTTCGTTGAATAACTGCAGGGCACATTCAAGGATACGGTCGCGGGTCTTCATCCGGTCTTCTTTATGGTGAGTCGTGCCACGGTCCGCGATGCGGCCGTGGTGAGGCCTTCAGCGCACCCGTACATAGTTTCCGGGCGCGGCTTCCAGAGGCGGATATTTGCTGTTGCCCAGCGCCATGACCGTTTCGCGCTGTTCGCCGGAGCGTTCCTGGATCCAGCCCAGCCACTGGGGCCACCAGCTCCCCTCGACGTGCTTGGCGTCGTAGTACCAAGCCCTGGGGTCGCTGCTCAGCTTCGGGTTCTCGATGTAGTTGGCCTTGGGGTTGCCCGGCGGGTTGAGAATGCTCTGCACGTGACCGCTGTTGGACAGCACGAAACGGCGGTCGCCCCCCAGCAGCAGCGTGGAGCGGTACACCGCGTCCCATGGGGTGATGTGGTCGTTGATGCCCGCCACGCTGAAGCTGTCCACCGTGACTTTTTGCAAATCGATCGGCGTGCCGCACACCTCCAGCGCGCCCGGGCGGGTCAGCGGGTTGTGCTTGAAAAAGTCCAGCAGATCGCCGTGGTACGCCGCCGGAAGCCGAGTGCAGTCGTTGTTCCAGTACAGGATGTCGAACGCCGGCGGCTCCTTGCCCAGCAAGTAGTTATTGACGAAATAACTCCATATCAGGTCGTTGGGGCGCATCCAGGCGAATACGCGGGCCATGTCGCGCCCGTCGAGAATGCCTCGCTGGTAGGAGCGACGCTTGGCGGCTTCGAGAGTCTGTTCGTCGATGAACAACGTTGCCGGGCTTTCCATCTCGCTGTCCAGCAGGCTGACCAGGTACGTCGCACTGGCGACCCGGCGCAGCTGGCGCTTGGCCTGCAAATGGCCTTGCAAGGCGGCGATGGTCATGCCGCCGGCGCAGGCGCCCAACAGGTTGACTTCCCGTGCGCCGGTGATCGCCCGGCAGACGTTCATGGCTTCTTGCGTCGCCTCGACATAGCTGGACAGGCCCCATTCACGATGGCGAACGTCGGGGTTGCGCCAACTGATGATGAAGACCTGCAAGCCGTTCTTCAGGGCGTATTGGACGAGGCTATTTGAGGGGCTGAGGTCGAAGATGTAGAACTTGTTGATCTGCGGCGGCACGATCAGCACTGGCGTGGCGAATTGCTTTTCGCTCATCGGTTTGTACTGGATCAGTTCCAGCAGCTCGTTGCGAAACACCACCGCACCGGGTGTGGTTGCCAGGGTCTTGCCGACTTCGAAAGCCTGGGGCGTGACCTGCCGGGGCAGCCCATCGTTGTGCAGCAGGTCGTCCACCAGGTGGCTGATGCCACGAATCAGGCTGGTGCCGCCGGAGTTGAACAGTTCCTTGATCGCCAGCGGATTGAGCAACGTATTGGAGGGCGACACCGCGTCGTTGAGCAGGGAGAAGGTGAAATGGGCACGGGCGCGATCGTCCTCGCTCATGTCGCTTTCGTCGATCCAGCTCCTGACCTGCTTTTGCCAGCTCAGATAGGCTTGCAGGCTACGACGATAGAATGGATTGAGCTGCCAGGTGGGGTCGGCGAAGCGCTTGTCGTTGGGGTTGGTGGGGTGCAGCGTTTCGCCCAGCAGCACGCGCCCCAGTTGACTGCCCAGCCGCAACGCATGCCGGGCGCTGTGCACCGGATTGCACAAGCCATGAGCGGCGACGTTGCGCAAGGTAGAAAGCAGGTCCCTGCCGCGCAGGCCGGTGACCGCGCTTTGTGCATTGATGAAACTGGCAGGGGCGGGCATGGAACCCTTCGCCGGTTTGTCGCGCATGAGTCAACTCCTTCGTCATCAGGCTAAAAACAAACACACCGAACCAGACAACATAGACGCTGTTTCGGGTAGTTGCGTGATCCGGCGTCCTGCCAGGCGCAATGGGCGGTGTCAGCCGCCACCCAGCGGTGCGGGATGTGGGTGCATGACCGCGCGCTGACGTTCTTCCTCCAGGAATTTCATGATGATCGGTGCCACGGCCTCGGCCCGGGTGATCAGGAACAGATGGCCGTCATCGATGATGTGCAACTGAGAATTGGGAATGCGCCAGGCCAGCATGCGCATGTTGATCAGGGGAATCAGCGGGTCGTCGTCTCCGGCCAGGATCAGCGTTGGCTGGTGGATCTTGTGCAGCCAGTGGATGCTGGTCCAGCCAAGGCCCGCGAAAAGCTGCCAGTAATAACCGAGCTTGCCGGCCGAACGCACCTTGGCCGCGTGACGGGCCGCCAGGCTTGGGTCGCGGCGGAACGAGCCGCCGTAGATCAGTGGAGCGATGCGCATGACATGTGACGGCTGCACGTAGCGCCGGGGGCTGGCCATCATCCACAGCACCTTCGGCTTGCCGGGCACCATGACCGCGCCGGCGGCCGTGGCGGCGAGCACCAGCTTCTTGCAGCGCTCCGGATAGTCGTGGGCGAACTGCTGCGCCAGGGCGCCGCCCCAGGACACGCCGATCACGTTCACCTGCCCGTAGTCCAGGTAATCGAGCATCCGCGCGGTGAGCTTGGCCAGGCCGGGAAAGCGATACGGCCGGCTCGGTGTAGACGAACCGCCGACCCCGGGCACATCGAAGGCGATCACTTCCAGGTCCGGGTCCAGGGCCTCGATGAATGGGAAGACCAGCTCCAGGTTGGCGCCGATGCCGTTGAAAATCAGCAGCGGGGTCAAATGGGGCTTGCCGGGACGTACCGCGGTGCGCAAGGTCTGGCCATCCAGGTCGACGGTACGGAAGATGTACGGTTGCGGCATGCTTCAAGCCCTGGGGTTAAAAAAGCAGAATGGCAGCTTCAAGCTTCAAGCTTCAAGCTTCAAGCTTCAAGCTTCAAGTTAAGGCGCTTGTAGCTTGAAGCTCACAGCTATCTTTCATGCACGTAAGTGCCCGGCGCCGCCTCACCGGCCACGTAGGTCTTGTTGCCCAGCACCGAGGGCGCTTTCTTTAGCTTGCCCGAGCGCTCGGCCTGCCAGGCTTGCCAGTGCAGCCACCAGGAGTCGGTGTGTTTGGTGGAGTTTTCCATCCAGTCCTCTGCCTTGGCCGGCATGTCCTCGCTGGTCATGTAGCGCGACTTGGGGTTGCCCGGCGGGTTGAGGATGCTCTGGATGTGGCCGCTGCTCGACAACACGAAATCAACCTTGCCTCCAAACAGCTGCGCCGACTTGTAGCAGGACTTCCACGGCGTGATGTGGTCGTTGGTGCCGGCCAGGGAAAAGATGTCGGCAGTGACCTGCTTGAGGTCGATCGGCGTGCCGCATACTTCCAGTGCATTGGGGCGGGTCAGCGGGTTGTTCTTGAACATCTCGATGAGGTCGCCATGGAACGCCGCCGGCAGTCGCGTGGTGTCGTTGTTCCAGAAGAGAATGTCGAACACCGGTGGTTCGTTGCCCAGCAGGTAGTTGTTGACCCAATAATTCCAGATCAGGTCGTTGGGACGCATCCAGGCGAAGACCTTGGCCATGTCGCGGCCTTCCAGTACGCCGGCCTGGTAGGAATGGCGCTTGGCCGCTTCCAGGGTCTGCTCGTCGACGAACAGGGCCACGTCGGTGTCCAGGGTCGTGTCCAGCACACTCACCAGCAGCGTCAGGGCATTGACCTTCTTCTCGCCGAGCGCGGCGTAATGGCCCAGCAGCGCGGTGCAGGTGATGCCGCCCGAGCAGGCGCCCAGCATGTTGACGTCCTTGCTGCCGGTGATGGCCGTGACAACGTCCACCGCTTCCTTGAGCGCTTCGATATAAGTCGACAGGCCCCACTCGCGCTGCGCCTTGGTGGGGTTGCGCCAACTGATGATGAATGTCTGCACGTTGCTGCGCAGGCAGAAGCGCGCCAGGCTCTTATCCGGGCTCAGGTCGAATACATAGAACTTGTTGATTTGCGGCGGGACCACCAGCAGCGGCCGCTCATGCACCTGCTCGGTGATGGGGCGGTACTGGATCAGCTCCAGCACATCGTTGCGAAACACCACGGCGCCTTCCGTCACGCCCAGGCTCTTGCCGACTTCGAAGGCGCCCATGTCGACCTGGCTTGGCATACCGCCGTTGTGTACCAAGTCTTTTGCCAGGTGGGACAAACCGTCGAGCAGGCTCTTGCCGCCGGTTTCGAAGAAGCGCTTGACCGCCGCCGGGTTGGCCGCCGAGTTGGTCGGGGCCATCGCCTCGGTCATCAGGTTGATCACGAAATGCCCGCGGCTGATGTCCTGGGGCGAGAGGCTGCTGTCGTCGATCCAGGCGTGCAGCTCCTTGCGCCACGCCAGGTAGGTTTGCAGGTAGCGTTTGTAGAGCGGGTTCTGGCTCCAGGCCGGATCGGCGAAACGACGGTCGTCGCTGGTGGGCTGCAACTCGGACTTGCCGAACAGGACCTTCCTCAGCTCAGCGCCGAAATGGGCCACATGCTTGACGCTGTGAAGGGGTTGTCTGATGGTCTGGGTCAGCACCATCCGGGCAGAGGCCAGCAGGTCCTTCCTGCGCAAGCCGACGACGGGATTCAAGCCCAGGGTGTTTTCCGAGGCTTGGTATTTCAACTCATCGTTGTTCTTGTTGCTCATCTACGACGCTCCATTGTCCTTCAGACGAGTACCGGGGCCGTGCCTTGAAGCCGCAAGGCCAATACCAGGTACGCTGCTCGGGGTGACCATTAATTCCGCATCGAGGGCAATGAGGAAACGTGTGCCAGGAACTCGCCGGTTCCTTTGCAGGGAACTTGCCAGCTCCATTGGTTACCCGAGTTTAATTTTTTTCGCAAGCAGGCCAGTCATTGACGATGCTGCGCAGGCATTCAAGCAGATGAGTCTAGAAAATTCGCCCTAAAGCGCCAGCCCGTGAGCTAGAGCATCAGCTTGACGACGGACTCGTTCGGATCGCGGGTTTTTCCGGCGGCCTTGAGCTCGGCGAGATAATCGTTCCACAGGACTTCCTGGCGCACTGCCAACTGATACAGGTAGTCCCAGGTGAACAATCCGCTGTCATGGCCGTCGTCGAAGGTCAATTTCAGTGCGTACTGGCCGGCCGGTTCAACCTTGGTCAGGCCGACGCCGAGCTTGCCGTATTGCAGGATGGGCTTGCCGTGGCCCTGGACCTCGGCGGAGGGCGAGTGCACCCGCAGGAATTCCGCTGGCAGGTGGTACTCCTCGTCTGGCGCGTACTTGAGCGTCAGGGTCTTGGAGGCTTTGTGCAGGTTGATGGCGGTGGGGAGTTTGGTCATGGCCTATGATCCGTCTCTGAAGGACGCGTTGATCTGCAAAACGACGCGGTTCATGTGGGAGCGAGCTTGCTCGCGATAGCGGTTTGACAGTCAATACATGGATTGAATGTTGTGCCGCCATCGCGAGCAAGCTCGCTCCCACAGGTCCGGGGAAACCTGTCGGTGGCTTACAGGATATAGCGCGACAGGTCTTCGTTCTGCGCCAACTCACCCAGGTGGCTGTTGACGTACTCGGCGTCGATGCGGATCGGCGCTTCGTTGTGGGCGCTGGCCAGGTCGCCGGCGCTGAACGAGACTTCCTCGAGCAGACGCTCAAGCAGCGTGTGCAGGCGGCGGGCACCGATGTTCTCGGTCTTTTCGTTGACCTGCCAGGCGATCTGCGCCAGGCGCTTGATGCCTTCGGGCGCGAACTCGATGTTCAGGCCTTCGGTCTTGAGCAGCGCGCAGTATTGCTCGGTCAGCGACGCATGGGGCTCGCTCAGGATGCGTTCGAAATCTTCCGGCGACAGCGCCTTGAGTTCAACACGAATCGGCAAGCGGCCCTGCAACTCAGGAACCAGGTCGCTCGGCTTGCTCAGGTGGAACGCGCCGGAAGCGATGAACAGGATGTGGTCGGTCTTGACCATGCCCAGCTTGGTATTGACCGTGCAGCCTTCGATCAGCGGCAGCAGGTCGCGTTGCACGCCTTCGCGGGACACATCGGCGCCGCCGACGTTGCCGCGCTTGGCGACCTTGTCGATCTCGTCGATGAACACGATGCCATGCTGCTCGACCGCTTCCAGGGCCTTGGCCTTCAACTCTTCTTCGTTGACCAGGCGGCTGGCCTCTTCATCGCGCACCAGCTTCAGCGCTTCCTTGACCTTGAGCTTGCGGCTTTTCTTCTTGCCCTTGCCCATGTTGGCGAACAGGCTCTGCAGCTGGTTGGTCATCTCTTCCATGCCCGGCGGCGCGGAGATGTCGACACCGGCCATCTCGGCCACTTCGATCTCGATCTCCTTGTCGTCCAGCTGGCCTTCGCGCAGGCGCTTGCGGAACAGTTGGCGGGTGTTGGAATCCTGTGTCGCGGCGGAGTCGGCGTTGAAGCCCATGCGCGCAGGCGGCAGAAGCGCATCGAGGATGCGTTCTTCGGCGGCGTCTTCGGCGCGATGGCGAACCTTGGTGATTTCCTGCTCACGCAGCAGCTTGATAGCGGCATCGGCCAGGTCGCGAATGATCGACTCGACGTCGCGGCCCACGTAGCCCACCTCGGTGAACTTGGTGGCCTCGACCTTGATGAATGGCGCATTGGCGAGCTTGGCCAGGCGACGGGCGATCTCGGTCTTGCCGACACCGGTCGGGCCGATCATCAGGATGTTCTTGGGTGTTACTTCGACGCGCAGTTCTTCAGGCAACTGCATCCGGCGCCAGCGGTTGCGCAGGGCAATGGCGACGGCGCGCTTGGCATCGTCCTGGCCGATGATATGGCGATTGAGTTCGTGGACGATTTCGCGGGGAGTCATGGACATAATAATTGGCGGTCCTCAAGCGGAAGTCTGGGCCTGGATGGGCTCACTCCGCGAGGTCCTGCTCCTCAATGGTCTGGGTGTGGTTGGTGAAGACACAGATGTCGCCGGCAATGCCAAGGGCTGTCTCAACGATTTCCCGGGCCGACAGGTCGGTTTTTTTCAACAGGGCGCTGGCGGCGGCCTGGGCGTAGGCCCCACCGGAACCCATGGCGATCAAGCCGTCTTCAGGCTCAACGACGTCACCGTTGCCGGTGATGATCAGCGAGGCATCCTTATTGGCGACCGCGAGCATCGCTTCGAGGCGGCTCAGGGAGCGGTCGGTACGCCATTCCTTCGCCAGCTCGACGGCGGCGCGGATCAGGTGGCCCTGGTGTTTTTCAAGCTGGCCTTCAAAACGTTCGAACAGGGTGAAGGCATCGGCGGTGGCCCCGGCGAAACCGGCGATGACCTGGCCGTGGTACAGGCGGCGGACTTTCTTCGCGTTGCCTTTCATCACGGTGTTGCCCAGTGAAACCTGGCCGTCGCCGCCCATGACGACTTTGCCGTGACGGCGGACTGAAACGATGGTGGTCAAGGGAAGAGTCTCCACGCAGCGGGGCGAAAATGCCCGGATGGAACTCATATGGGGGTGGCGTGGGGTTTTTCAACTGCAAGGGTGCGGAGGGGATGAGTGGTCCCTCGCTGTTTTTGGCAGAGGACTTCTTTGTGGCGAGGGAGCTTGCTCCCTCGCCACAAAAGCCCCCCGGTCACAGGGTGCAGCGAAAATCAGCGGCTCTGGCGTTGTTGTAACAACAGGTTGCTGAAGCCGCTGCCGGCCAGTTGTTTCTGGGCCTTGGTCAGCTCTTCCCGATTGCTGAACGGGCCAACCAGTACCCGGTACCAGGTTTCGTCCTTCACCGTGCCGGATTCCACCGAAACCGACTGGCCCAGCAAAATGATCTGTGCCCGGACTTTGTCGGCATCGGCTTCCTTGCGGAACGAGCCGGCTTGTAAGAAGAACTTCGTCACTGGCGCAGCCTTTTGCACGGGCGGCGCGGGTGGCGGCGTGATGCCAGCCAGGGCCGCCTGGGCGCGGGCGGTGTCGATCTTGGCGGCTTCGGCCGGGGTCACCGGTGTGGCCGGCACCTGAGGCACTTGTGGTGTCGGCAGGGTTTTCTCCGGCACGGCATCGGGCGGCACGATGACTTCCGATTCCGGCAGCAGGGTATAGAAGTCGTACTTCGGCTTCACCGGTTGCGTCGGGCTCGGCGGGGTCTTGTTGGCCTCGGCGATCCGCGTGGCTTTCTGCTGCTCTTGCCGCACGCGCTTGACGTCATCGCCCTGGCCCGGCTCCAGCTTCATCAGAAAGACAATGAAAGCGCCGACGGTCAGGCCGATGGCCATCCACAACCAGCCCGGAATCGGCTTTTTGGCCGGGGGCTGGTAACGACTGGCGCCGCGTTTGGGTGCAGGTTTTTTCTTGGCGGCCAACTTACATGCGCTCCAGGGTTTCCAGGCCCAGCAGTTCCAGGCCTTGCTTGAGCGTACGTCCGGTCAGCGCGGCGAGGCGCAAGCGGCTCTGCATTTGTGCCGGGGTGTCGGCGCTGAGGATCGGGCAGTTCTCATAGAAGCTGGAGAACAGGCCAGCGACGTCGTACAGGTAGGCACACAAAGTATGCGGTGTACCTTTGTCGGCGACGTTGTTCAGCACCTCGCCGAACTGGGCCAGCCTGGCCGCGAGCTCCTGCTCGTGGGCGGCCTCGAGGACAATCTGACCCTCCACTTCGTCGAAGCGTTTGCCGAGCTTGCGGAACACCCCCGCCACGCGGGTGTAGGCGTACAACAGGTACGGCGCGGTGTTGCCTTCGAAGTTGAGCATCAGGTCGAAGTTGAAGCTGTAGTCGCTGGTGCGGTGTTTCGACAGGTCGGCGTACTTCACCGCGTCGATGCCGACGACCTTGGCAATGTTGCGCAGTTCGTCTTCGGCCAGGTCCGGGTTCTTGCCCTTGACCAAGGTGTAAGCGCGGTCCTGGGCTTCGGTCAGCAGGTCGATCAATTTTACGGTGCCGCCGTCGCGGGTCTTGAATGGGCGGCCGTCGGCGCCGTTCATGGTGCCGAAGCCCATGTGCTCCATTTCCATCGGGTGGGTCACGAAGCCAGCCAGGCGCGCCACTTCGAACACTTGCTGGAAGTGCAGGGCTTGGCGCTGGTCGACGAAATACAACACCCGATCGGCCTTGAGCACGCCGTTGCGGTAGCGTACGGCCGCCAGGTCGGTGGTGGCATAGAGGTAGCCGCCGTCGGCTTTGACGATGATCACCGGCAGGGGCTCGCCATCGGCGGTCTTGAACTGCTCCAGGAACACGCACTGGGCGCCGTTGCTTTCTACCAGCATGCCCTTGGCGCGAAGGTCGTTGACCACGTTGACCAAGTCATCGTTGTAGGCGCTCTCGCCCATCACGTCGGCCATGGTCAGCTTGACGTTCAGCAGCTCGTAGATTTTCTGGCAGTGGGACAGGGAGATGTCCTTGAACTTGGTCCACAGCGCCAGGCACTCGGCATCGCCGGCCTGCAGCTTGACCACCAGGCCACGGGCGCGGTCGGCGAATTCGGGCGATTCGTCGAAGCGTTGCTTGGCGGCGCGGTAGAAGTTTTCCAGGTCCGACAGCTCGTCGCTGGTGATGGGGTTTTCCTGCAGATAGGCCATCAGCATGCCGAACTGCGTGCCCCAGTCGCCGACGTGGTTCTGGCGGATCACGGTGTCGCCGAGAAACTCCAGCACGCGCGCCACGCCGTCGCCAATGATGGTCGAGCGCAGGTGGCCGACGTGCATTTCCTTGGCGAGGTTAGGGGCCGAGAGGTCGACTACGGTGCGCTGCAATGGCCCGGCCTTGCGTACGCCAAGGCGCGCGTCGGCCAGGGCCGCGTCGAGACGCGAGGCCAGGGCCTGGGTGTTCTGGAAGAAATTGATGAAGCCTGGGCCGGCGATATCGGCCTTGCTGACGTTCTCGTCGGCCGGCAGCGCTGCGATGATCTTTTCCGCCAGGTCGCGAGGCTTCATGCCGGCCGGCTTGGCGAGCATCATCGCGATGTTGCTGGCGAAGTCGCCGTGGGTCTTGTCGCGGGTGTTCTCGACCTGAATCGCCGGCGACAGGCCTTCTGGCAGCACACCTTCAGTGACGAGTTGAGTGATGGCTTGCTGGATGAGCTGGCGAATGGTGTCTTTCATGGTCTTCTCTTTCAACCGCAGGCGCGGCGGCGCTTCGATGCGCTGGTGGAAAAACTGGGCATTATCCGTGGCGCGGGCGAGCTTGCCAACTGTAGCGGGTTGGTTGGGGATGTGTGGTGGTTGTTCGGACGCCTTCGCGAGCCGGCTCGCTCCCACATTGAAATGAGGTTTCTGTGGGAGCGAGCCTGCTCGCGAAGGCGGCGCCTGGGTCAGTACAAATCCACCGGATCCACATCCAGCGACCAGCGCACCGCCCGCCCGCTGGGCATCTGTTCGAGCACCAGCAACCAGGCATTCAACAGCCGATGCAGCGGCGCCCGGGCATTGGCCTGCAATAAAAGCTGGGCACGATAGCGCCCGGCGCGTCGTTCCATCGGCGCTGGCACCGGGCCCAAGAGTTCGATGCCGGTGAGGTTCTGTTCCGCCAGCAGACGCTCCGCCTCGCTGCACGCTTCATCCAGAAAACCTTCAGCCTGCCCCGGTTTGTGAGCCTCGGCCCGCAACAGCGCCAGGTGGGCGAACGGTGGCAGCCCGGCGCCTCGGCGTTCGCTCAACGCCTGCTCGGCGAAGGCAAAATAGCCTTGCTCGGTCAGTTGTATCAGCAGCGGATGATCCGCCAGGTGGGTCTGGATGATCACTTTGCCTGGCTCTTCGGCGCGCCCGGCGCGGCCTGCGACCTGGACGATCAGCTGCGCCATGCGCTCGCTGGCGCGGAAATCGCCGGAAAACAGCCCGCCGTCGGCATCCAGGATCGACACCAGCGTGACACGGGGGAAGTGATGCCCCTTGGCGAGCATCTGCGTGCCCACCAGGATGCAGGGCTGGCCTTTTTGGATGGTGGCGAACAGATTGTTCATCGCATCCTTTCGGGAAGTGCTGTCGCGATCCACGCGTAGCACCGGATAGTCGGGAAACAAAATGCCCAGCCGCTCTTCGGCGCGCTCGGTGCCGGCGCCCACGGGACGCAAGTCGACTTTCCCGCATTGCGGGCAGTTCCTCGGCACACGCTCGGAGTGCCCGCAGTGGTGGCAGCGCAGTTCGCCGTAGCGTTGATGGACGGTCATTCGTGCATCACAGCGCTCGCAACCGGACATCCAGCCGCAATCATGGCACAGCAGGGTCGGGGCGAACCCCCTGCGGTTGAGGAAGACCAGGACCTGTTGCCCGGCTGCCAGGGTCTGGCCGATGGCTTGCTGCATCGGTCCGGAAATGCCGCTGTCCAGTGGACGACTTTTCACATCCAGGCGCAGGAAGCGTGGTTGCTTGGCGCCGCCGGCTCGTTCGTTGAGGCGCAGCAGGCCGTAGCGACCGGTGTAGGCGTTGTGCAGGCTTTCCAGCGAGGGCGTGGCCGAGCCAAGGACGATGGGAATGTTTTCCTGACGGGCGCGCACCAGCGCCAGATCCCGCGCGTGATAGCGCAGGCCTTCCTGCTGTTTATAAGAACCGTCGTGCTCTTCGTCGATGATGATCAGACCGGGATTTTTCATCGGTGTGAACAGCGCCGAGCGGGTGCCGATGATGATATCTGCCTCGCCGTCCCGGGCGGCGAGCCAGGCTTCCAGGCGCTCGCGATCGTTGACCGCCGAGTGCACCAGGGCGATTCGCGCATTGAAGCGTTGTTCGAAGCGCGCCAGGGTTTGTGGGCCGAGGTTGATCTCCGGGATCAGCACCAGGGCTTGTTTGCCGGCTTCGAGGGTCTGGCGGATCAGTTGCAGGTAGACCTCGGTCTTGCCGCTGCCGGTGACGCCCGCCAACAAAAAGGCGTGGTAGCTGTCGAAGCCCGCGCGAATGGCCTCGCAAGCGGCCCGTTGCTCAGCGTTGAGTGGCAGTTCCGGCTGGGCCAGCCAGTGTTCATGGCGTGCGCTCGGAGCATGCCGGCGGACTTCCACCTGGACCAGGTCCTTGGCCAACAACAGGTCGAGGCTGTCCTTACTGAGCATCAACTTGCTCAATAACGGGTGCGCCACGCCATGGGGATGCTGGGCCAGGGTCGCCAGGGCTTCGCGCTGGCGCGGTGCGCGGGCGATACGCGGATCCTCCAGCGAGGCGCCCGGTGCCGCCGACCAGAACCGCTCCTGGCGCGCCTCGGCCGGTTCGCCCTGGCGCAACAGCGCCGGCAGGGCCCAACTCAGGGTGTCACCCAGGCTGTGCTGATAATACTGGGCGGTCCACAGGCATAATTTGAGCAGCGGCGCCGGCAGCGGTGGCGTCGCATCGAGTAGGGCCAGGGCTGGCTTGAGCTTATCGACCGGCACTTCGCTTTGATCGCTGACTTCCACCAGGATGCCGATCATTTCCCGCCGGCCGAACGGCACGCGCAGACGCATGCCCGGTTGCAACTGGGCACGCGGCACTCCAGCCGGGGCGCGGTAATCGAACAGGCGGCGCAGGGGCGATGGCAAGGCGAGGCGCAGGATGGCGTCGGGCACGCGGGGATCTCGGTAAACGGACAAATTCGCAAGTCAATGTGGGAGCGAGCTTGCTCGCGATGGCGGCCTGTCAGTCAACATGCATGTGGCAGATCCACCGCTATCGCGAGCAAGCTTGCTCCCACAGGGGTGTGGTGGGGGCGAGCCTAGCAGACGGTTGGTACAAGGCATAGCTTGCGTGAATGACGATGTCTGGTAGAATCCGCGGCCTAATTACGTGCGGTATTCAACAATAGTGTTGGGTGGCGGCACGCTAGCCTGAGGAAAACACCATGAAAACCGATATCCATCCAGACTACCCAGTTGTTGCAGTCACCTGCAGCTGCGGCAACAAGTTCGAAACCCGTTCGACCTACGGCAAAGCCCTGGCGATCGACGTTTGCAACGAATGCCACCCGTTCTACACCGGTAAGCAAAAGACTCTGGATACCGGCGGTCGCGTTCAGAAGTTCGCCGATCGTTTCGGTGCTTTCGGCAAAGTTACTCCGAAAGCCTGAGGCTAATCATTTTGGAAAGTCTTTCGGGCTATTCCAGACTGATGAAAAAGGCGTCCCTTGCGGGCGCCTTTTTTGTGTCCGCGATTTGGCTTTGTGGTGCTCAGGCGTCCTGCCCTTCGCCGGGTGAGCTGCCCGAAGTGGCCGTTCAGCGGGTCGTGGACGGCGACACCGTGTACCTCGAGGACGGTCGTCGCATCCGCATGATCGGCCTCAACAGCCCGGAGCTGGGCAAGCGCGGGCGTGCTGATGAACCGTTCGCCGTGGCGGCGCACCAGCGACTCGAGGCCTTGGTGGCCGCCAGCGCCGGCCGGGTCAAGGTATTGCCGGGTCGGGACGACCGCGATGATTACGGGCGCACGCTTGCTCATGTCTACGACCGCCAGGGCCGGAACCTGGAAGAACAGTTGATTGCCGAGGGGCTGGGTTTCCTGGTGGCGGTCGCGCCGAACGTTGAGTTGGTGGAGTGTCAGCAGGCGGCGGAGCGCCAGGCGCGGCAAGCAAGGCTCGGGATCTGGAAGAAATCCCCGGTCACGCGAGCCGAGCAAATTAAGGCGCCCGGCTTTGCGTTGGTCAGCGGCCGTGTAGACAGCGTGCAACGCAATCGCGGCGGTATCTGGATCGAACTGCAAGGCGCGGTTGTCCTGCACATCGCTCCCAACCTGCAGCGCAATTTCGATGCGTCGATGTTGAAGCGCCTGCAAGGCCGGACAGTCGAGGCGCGCGGTTGGGTCATCGATCGCTCTCGACGTGGAGCTACCAAGCAGGGGCAGGCGCGATGGATGTTGCCGCTGACCGATCCGGCAATGTTGCAGCCGGTGCTCTGAGAAAATAATTGTAGACATTTCTTTGCTCGATTGTATGCATCAAGCCCTTGTGTTTCGCTGCTCTTGGCCCAAAGTCGTAGGGCAGGGCGCTTGACAGGAGTGACTGGTCAGTCTTGTAGGGACTTTGCGAGGCGCGTATCCTCGGCGGTCCGTCTGTCCAACACAGTAAAAAGCGGAATGCCCACATGTCTGATCTGAAAACTGCCGCTCTCGAATATCACGCTAATCCTCGTCCAGGAAAGCTGAGTGTCGAGCTCACCAAGGCCACCGCTACTGCCCGCGACTTGTCGCTGGCCTACAGCCCCGGCGTAGCCGAACCAGTGCGTGAAATCGCTCGCGACCCTGAGCTGGCCTACAAATACACCGGCAAGGGCAACCTGGTTGCAGTCATTTCCGATGGCACCGCGATTCTCGGCCTGGGTGACCTCGGCCCGCTGGCTTCCAAGCCAGTCATGGAAGGCAAGGGAGTCCTGTTCAAGCGTTTCGCCGGCATCGATGTGTTCGACATCGAAGTCGATTCCGAAAGCCCGCAAGCCTTCATCGACACCGTCAAGCGCATCTCCATCACCTTCGGCGGCATCAACCTGGAAGACATCAAGGCACCTGAGTGCTTCGAGATCGAGCGCGCCCTGATCGAACAGTGCGACATCCCGGTTTTCCATGATGACCAGCACGGTACTGCGATCGTGACCGCAGCCGGCATGATCAACGCCCTGGAAATCGCTGGCAAAACCCTGCCGGAAGCCAAGATCGTCTGCCTGGGCGCGGGCGCTGCGGCCATCTCCTGCATGAAATTGCTGGTGAGCATGGGCGCCAAGATCGAAAACATCTTCATGATCGACCGTACCGGCGTGATCCACTCCGGCCGTGACGACCTGAACCAATACAAGGCCGTGTTCGCCCACGCGACCGACAAGCGCTCCCTGGCGGACGCGCTGGACGGTGCGGACGTGTTCGTCGGCCTGTCGGGCCCGAACCTGCTGACCCCGGAAAACCTGCTGCGCATGGCGCCGAACCCAATCGTGTTTGCCTGCTCGAACCCGGATCCGGAGATCTCCCCAGAGCTGGCTCACGCGACTCGCAGCGACGTGATCATGGCCACCGGCCGTTCGGACTACCCGAACCAGGTCAACAACGTGCTGGGCTTCCCGTTCATCTTCCGTGGTGCCCTGGACGTTCGCGCCAAGCGCATCAACGAAGAAATGAAAGTCGCGGCCGCCAACGCCCTGCGCGAACTGGCCAAGCTGCCGGTGCCTCAGGAAGTGTGCGACGCCTACGGCGGCATCAAGCTGGAATTCGGTCGTGAGTACATCATCCCGAAACCCATGGACGCCCGCCTGATCACCCTGATCTCCGACGCCGTGGCCAAGGCCGCCATCGAGACGGGCGTGGCCACCCTGCCGTACCCGAAGAACTACCCGCTCAAGAGCGTGGATGACGTGTTCAACGGCTAAGCCGTTGTAGTGCTTCAACAAAAAGCCCAGGCTCTATGATGAGTCGGGGCTTTTTTGTGCGTGCCGGTTTTGTATGGCCACCAAAAATCCCTCTGTGGGAGCGAGTTTGCTCGCGATGACGATTTTCAATTATACCGAGGTCTCCCAAGCCCAGCGCTTGAACCCCAATCCAACCCCTGTGGCGAGGGAGCTTGCTCCCGCTCGGCTGCGCAGCAGTCGCAAGCCGGGCAATGCGGTCGGTCTATAAACATGCAGGGCCTGCTGCGCAGGCCAGCGGGAGCAAGCTCCCTCACCACGGGTTTTGGGTTGCCTGGGCCGCCGCCATCGCGAGCAAGCTCGCTCCCACATTGGTTCGGTGTTGGACATTGATTGTGCGACCGCTACAAATCCCCCTGTGGGAGCGAGCTTGCTCGCGATGACGATCTTCAATTCACCCCAGGCCTCTCAGCCCAACGCTCAAGTCTCAATCCAACCCTTTGGCGAGGGAGCTTGCTCCCGCTCGGCTGCGCAGCCGTCGCAAACCGGGCAATGCGGTCGGTCTATAGGCATGCAGGGGCCTGCTGCGCAGGCCAGCGGGAGCAAGCTCCCTCGCCACGGGTTTTGGGTTGCCTGGGCCGCCGCCATCGCGAGCAAGCTCGGCTCCCACAGGGAGGTGGGGTCGGTCAGAACAAATCGATCGGCGCCGCCTCGTCTGCCGGCAACGGGCTGCCCGGCGCTACGCCGTTGCCCAGCTCGTTGACCGACGGCGGGGTGTCTTCGCTCTTGAACAGTTCGAAGTACGCACCCGGCGTACCTGGCGTGGCCGCGCGGCCGCTGACCGGGTCGACTCGCAGACTGAGGATGCCTTCCGGTTCAGGCTGGGTGTGTGGCGGCTTGTCCTTGAGGGCGGCGCCCATGTAGCTCATCCAGATCGGCAGCGCCACGGTGCCACCGAACTCTCGCCGACCCAGGCTTTCGGGCTGGTCGAAACCGGTCCAGACGGTGGTCACGTAATCGGCGTTATAGCCGGAGAACCAGGCGTCCTTGGATTCGTTGGTGGTACCGGTCTTGCCCGCCAGGTCGGTGCGGCCCAAGGCGAGGGCTCGACGGCCGGTGCCGAGCTTGATCACGTCCTGCAGCATGCTGTTGAGAATGTAGGTGGTGCGTCCGTCAACGATGCGTTCGGCGATTGCCGGCGCTTGTGGTACGGCAGGGGCGGTGGTGGCTTCGCCACCTGTTGCGTTCACCGTGAAGGTCTCAGTGGCAGGCGCGGCGACGCCGTTGCTGGCCTCTTCGCCCGTGGGGACCCGTGGCGGGTTGGCAAGGAACAGCGTTTCGCCGTTGCGGCTTTCTATCTTATCGATGATATACGGAGTGATCTTGTACCCGCCGTTGGCAAATGTGCTCCAGCCCGTGGCGATCTCCATCGGCGTCAGCGTCGCGGTGCCCAGGGCCAGGGACAGGTTGCGCGGCAAGTCCTGCTTGTTGAAGCCGAACTTGCTGATGTAGTCGATGGTGCGGTCCACGCCCAGGGCCTGCAGCAGGCGAATCGATACAAGGTTGCGGGACTTGTACAAGGCTTCGCGCAGGCGAATCGGGCCAAGGAAGGTATTGGTGTCGTTCTTGGGGCGCCAGACCTTGTCCAGGTATTCGTCGACAAAGACGATCGGCGCATCGTTCACCAGGCTGGCAGCGGTGTAGCCGTTATCCAGCGCGGCGCTATAGACGAATGGCTTGAAGCTCGAACCCGGCTGGCGCTTGGCCTGCAAGGCACGGTTGTAGTTGCTCTGCTCGAATGCGAAGCCACCCACCAGCGAACGGATCGCGCCGTTTTGCGGGTCCAGGGAAACCAGCGCGCCCTGGGCGGCCGGGATCTGGCTGAACTTGAGGGAATTGTCCGGCTGGCGCTGCACCCGGACGAGGTCGCCGACCTGCGCCACGTCCGATGGCTGGCGAGGATTGGCCCCCATGCTGTTGGTATTGAGGAACGGACGGGCCCATTTCATGGTGTCCCAGGCCACGTGCTCTTCCGAATCGCCATTGCGTGTCAGGACCTTGATGCCGTCCTTGTCCACCTGGGTGACGATCGCCGGTTCCAGGCTGCTGATGGTGCGTTGCTTGGTCAGTTCCTGGGCCCAGGCTTCCTTGGTCTTGCCTGGCAGGCGCGATTCAGGGCCCCGGTAGCCATGGCGCTGGTCATAGGTCATCAAGCCTTCGTGCAGCGCGGTATTGGCCATTTCCTGCAGATCGCTCGGCACCGTGGTGGTGACGCGGAAACCTTCGGTGTAGGCGTCGCTGCCATAGCGACCGACCATCTCGGCACGGGCCATCTCGGCGATGTACGGGGCGTTCACTTCTGGAGTCGGGACGTGGTAGCTGGCGTTCAGCGGCTCATTGACCGCGGCGGTGTAGTCCGCTTCGCTGATCTTGCCGAGCTTGTACATGCGCCCCAGGATCCAGTCGCGACGTTCCTTGCTGCGCGCCGGATTGGCCAGCGGATTGAAGCGCGACGGCGCCTTGGGCAGGCCGGCGATCATCGCCATCTGCGCCAGGCTCACATCGCGGATCGACTTGCCGTAATACACCTGGGCTGCCGCCTCGATGCCGTAGGCGCGGTTGCCCAGGTAAATCTTGTTCACGTACAGCTCGAGGATCTCGTCCTTGGTCAGCTGCCGCTCGATTTGCAGGGCGAGGAGGATCTCGGTGGTCTTGCGCGAGAAGCTGCGCTCGCTGGTCAGGAAGAAATTCTTCGCCACCTGCATGGTGATGGTGCTGCCACCGGACTGGATGTGGCCGCTCTTGATCAGCTGGCTGGCGGCGCGCATCAGGCTGCCGGGATCGACGCCGTAGTGGTTGGCGAAATTGTCGTCTTCAGCACTTAGTAACGCATTGATGAAATTGGGCGGAATGTCGGCGAAACGGATCGGCGTACGGCGCATTTCGCCAAATTCGGCGATCAACTTGTTGTCGCTGCTGTACACCCGCAGGGGAATCTGCAACTGAATACTTCTCAGCGCCTCCACGGACGGCAATCCCGGACTAAGGTAAAGAAACGCACCGCTCAGGCCCAAGAGCAGTCCGCAGAAAACGGCGACGATGGACCATCCGAAAAATTTCAGCAGACGAATCAAGGCTTTTGGATATCCAGGCAAAGAATGAAAAGGCGCCAGGTGCAGGGAAGAACCCGTGCTTGCAACAAAGCGAAAAAAAACGCTGGGCATTATAAGCATTTTTTTTCGTCGGGAACGCCATCCGGACGTTCGTCGGACCGGGGGGATTGAACGCAACGCTTATTAGAGAGTCCGTAACTCACGGATAGTCATAGGGAATTGGTAGTGCTACGACTCTTCAATAAAAAAGCCCATGCGCTTCTGGGAATCGACATCAGCTCGACGTCGGTGAAGCTGCTCGAATTGAGTCGCCAGGGTGATCGTTATCGCGTCGAGTCGTATGCGGTCGAGCCTCTGCCGGCCAATGCCGTGATCGAAAAGAACATTGCCGAGCTCGAAGGCGTGGGGCAGGCGCTGTCGCGGGTGCTCGCCAAGGCCAGGACGCCCTTGCGCAACGTGGCGGTGGCCGTCGCGGGTTCGGCGGTCATCACCAAGACCATCGAGATGGATGCCGGGCTGTCCGATGACGAAATGGAAAACCAGCTCAAGATCGAAGCCGACCAGTACATTCCTTACCCCCTGGATGAGGTGGCGATCGATTTCGAAGTTATTGGCGTTTCGCCCCGCAGCACCGAGCGGGTCGAGGTGCTGCTGGCCGCGTGTCGCAAGGAAAATGTCGAGGTCCGCGAGGCCGCGCTGGCGCTCGCTGGGTTGACGGCCCGCGTGGTCGACGTGGAGGCCTACGCGCTGGAGCGTGCCTTTGGTCTGCTCGCGACCCAGTTGGCGGCGACTCAGGAGCGGTTGACGGTGGCGGTCGTCGACATCGGTGCCACGATGACCACCCTCAGCGTGTTGCACAACGGGCGCATCATCTATACCCGCGAGCAGTTGTTCGGTGGCCGCCAACTGACCGAGGAAATCCAGCGCCGCTACGGCCTGACGCCGGAGCAGGCCGGCCTGGCAAAAAAGCAGGGAGGGTTGCCAGACGACTATCTCGGCGAGGTGCTGCAGCCGTTTCGCGAAGCATTGGTCCAGCAGGTGTCGCGCTCGCTGCAATTTTTCTTTGCCTCCGGCCAGTACAGCGCGGTCGATCACATCCTGTTGGCCGGCGGCACGGCTTCGGTGGCGGGGCTGGATCGGCTGATCGAGCAGCGCCTGGGCACACCCACCCAGGTGGCCAATCCGTTCGCCAACATGGCCCTGAGCAGCAAGGTCAACGCGGGCGCCCTGGCCAGTGACGCGCCGGCGCTGATGATCGCCTGCGGGTTGGCCCTCAGGAGTTTCGACTGATGGCGCGGATCAACCTTCTACCCTGGCGCGAAGAGCTGCGCGAAGAGCGCCGCAAACGCTTTCTGCTGGCATTGGTCGGCGCGCTGGTCGGTGCGGTGGGCCTGACCTTGATCGCGGTGCAATATCTGAACAGTGCCATCGACTATCAAACAGCGCGCAACAGCCACCTGCGCGAGCAGATTGCCGTCCTGGACGAGCGCATCGAGCAGATCAGCGAGTTGAAGGCACGGCGGCAACAATTGCTGGAGCGCATGCGCATCATCCAGGACCTGCAGGGCAATCGGCCGGTCAGCGCGCGGATTTTCGATCAGTTGGCGCGGACCCTGCCCGACGGTGTGTATTTCACTGACGTCAAGATGGAAGAGGGCACCTTGTCCATAACAGGGGCGGCGGAGTCGAACAACCGGGTCTCTGACCTGATGCGCAACCTGGACTCATCGGACTTGTTCGACGCTCCGAGCCTGACGGAAGTGAAGGCCACCACGGCGGGCCAGCTCGACCAGGCGAACATCTTTCAGCTGACGGTTCGCCAGACCCGCCCGGCCGATGCGGAGGACGCCCAATGAAGCCTGGAGAATGGCTGGACGCACTGCGCAAGATCGACCTCAGCGACTTGGACACCAACAATATTGGTTCGTGGCCGGCACCGATCAAATGGCTGGCTGGCATTGTGCTGGTGATACTGGTTCTGGGGCTGGGCTATAACTTCGCCTTGAGTGACCTGCAGACTCAGTTGCAGCAAGTGCAGGAAGAGGAGAACACCCTCAAGGCGCAATTTGCGGGCAAGGCTCACATGGCGGCGAACCTGGAGCGCTACACCGAGCAGATGAAGCAGATGGAGACCTCGTTCGGCGTGTTGTTGCGGCAGTTGCCCAGCGACACCGAAGTGCCAGGCCTGTTGGAAGACATCACCCGCACCGGCCTGGGCAGTGGCCTGGAGTTCGAGGAAATCAAACTACTGCCGGAAGTCACCCAGCCGTTCTACATCGAGCTGCCGATCCAGATCACGGTGACGGGCGGCTACCATGACCTGGCGACATTCGTCAGCGGCGTGGCCGGGTTGCCGCGAATCGTGACTCTGCACGACTTCGAGATCGCCCCGATGGAGCCCGAGGAGGGGACGAAGCTGCGCATGAGCATCCAGGCCAAGACCTACCGGTACAACGAGCAGGAGGCGCAGCCATGATGTCGGCCTGGCGTGTGAGCCTGCTGGCCGGGTTGGTCGCGTTGGCCGGCTGTAACAGCGACGACGGCTTCAGTGACCTGGATGCCTACATGAACGAGGTGCGCCTGCGCCCACCTGGCAAGATCGAGCCAACGCCGACCTTCAAGCCCAACGAAACCTTCACCTACAGCGCCGCGAACCTGCGCAGCCCTTTCTCCAGGCAAGTGCGCATGGACCAGGCGGGTCGGCCGCAGGGCTCGCGCAACGTGCGGCCCGATCCCAACCGGGTCAAGCAGTACCTGGAAGGCTTTAATATCGAGCAGTTCGAGATGGTCGGGACGATCTCCAATGCCAGCGGTTCCTTTGCACTGGTACGAGGCGCGGGCGGCGTACATCGGCTGAAGGTGGGGGACTACCTGGGACGCAATGATGGGCGGGTCGTCGCGATCAGCGCCACGCAGGTCGATGTGGTCGAAATCGTTCCCGATGGCGAGGGCGCCTGGCTGGAGCGGCCGCGGACCATTCCTTTGAAAGAGCACTCATAGTGGAATTCGAACAATGAACAGGATTTTTCCAGCCCTCGGTATTTCGCTATGGATAGCGCTGTTGTCACCGATGGTTCAGGGGGCCAGCCTGAAGACGCTCGATGTCGCGGCGTTGCCGGGGGACCGTGTCGAGCTGAAGCTCAGCTTCGATGGTCCGCCGCCCCCACCTCGGGGCTATACCACCGAACAACCGGCGCGAATCGCGCTGGACCTGCCCGGCGTGACCAATCGATTGGCCAGCAAAAGCCATGACCTGGGCGGCGGCAACGCACGCAGCGCCACCGTGGTCGAGGCGGGGGACCGCACGCGGCTGATCATCGGCCTTACCCAGCTGGCGCCCTATGACACGCGGATCGAGGGCAACAACCTCTTCGTAGTGGTTGGCAAGGGCGCGACCGCCAGGGCCGCGGCGCAGGCACTGCGCCCTGCCGGAGCCGTACCGTCCCTCACCAGGGCCAGCGCTCCGGCAGGCAAGGCCATCCGGGGCGTGGACTTCCAGCGTGGGACCCAAGGGGAAGGCAATGTGGTCATTGACCTGTCCGACCCTTCCATTGCGCCCGATATCCAGGAGCGCGAAGGCAGGGTCATCCTCGACTTCCCCAGGACCCAGTTGCCCGAACCCCTGCGGGTGCGCCTGGACGTCAAGGATTTCGCCACCCCGGTGCAGTTCGTCAATGCCAGCGCGGGTTCCGACCGCGCCACCATCAGCATCGAACCCAGCGGCACCTTCGACTACTCGACCTACCAGACCGACAACAAGCTGACCGTGAGCGTCCGGCCAATGACGGTCGAAGACTTGCAGAAACGCAACAGCGACCGCGCCGCCTACAACGGGGAAAAGCTGTCACTCAACTTCCAGGACATTGAAGTGCGCTCGGTGCTGCAGTTGATCGCCGACTTCACCAACCTTAACCTGGTGGCCAGCGACACCGTGCAAGGCGGTATCACCCTGCGGTTGCAGAACGTGCCGTGGGACCAGGCGCTGGATCTCGTGCTCAAGACCAAGGGGCTCGACAAGCGCAAGGTCGGTAATGTCCTGTTGGTGGCGCCCGCCGACGAGATTGCGGCACGCGAGCGCCAGGAGCTTGAATCCCAGAAGCAGATTGCCGACCTGGCACCGCTGCGGCGTGAGCTGCTGCAGGTCAACTATGCCAAGGCCGCCGACATCGCCAAGTTGTTCCAGTCGGTCACCAGTGCCGAGGCGAAGGCCGACGAGCGGGGCACGATCACGGTCGATGAACGCACCAACAACATCATCGCCTACCAGACCCAGGACCGGCTCGACGAGCTGCGCCGGATCGTCGCGCAACTGGACATACCCGTGCGTCAAGTGATGATCGAGGCGCGAATCGTCGAGGCCAACGTCGATTACGACAAGAGCCTGGGCGTGCGCTGGGGGGGCTCGATACAGAACAAGGGCAACTGGAATTCTTCCGGCGTCACCACGGGAGACTCCACGACCATCGGCACGCCGGGCAGTACCGGCACCAACCAACCGTTCGTCGACCTCGGGGCTTCAGGCAACACCTCAGGGATTGGTATCGCGTTCATCACGGACAACGTGCTGCTGGACCTGGAACTGACCGCCATGGAAAAAACCGGCAACGGCGAAATCGTTTCCCAGCCCAAGGTGGTGACCTCCGACAAGGAGACCGCGAAAATCCTCAAGGGCACGGAAATTCCCTACCAGGAAGCCAGCTCCAGCGGCGCCACCTCGGTGTCGTTCAAGGAAGCATCGTTGTCGCTGGAGGTCACGCCGCAGATCACCCCGGACAACCGCATCATCATGGAAGTCAAGGTCACCAAGGATGAGCCGGATTATCTGAACAAAGTGCAGGATGTCCCGCCGATCAAGAAGAATGAGGTCAACGCCAAGGTGCTGGTCAATGACGGCGAGACCATTGTTATTGGTGGCGTTTTCTCAAATACTCAGAGCAAGGTTGTAGATAAGGTGCCATTTCTTGGCGATGTGCCGTATCTTGGCCGCCTTTTCCGGCGTGATGTGGTCTCGGAGAAAAAATCCGAGCTGCTGGTGTTTCTCACTCCGCGTATCATGAACAACCAGGCGATTGCTGTGAGTCGTTGATTCTGTGCGAAATTTGATTCTTGTTGGGCCGATGGGGGCTGGAAAAAGCACCATCGGTCGTTTGCTGGCCAAAGAGCTGCGCCTGCCATTCAAAGATTCCGACAAGGAAATTGAATTGCGCACGGGTGCTAATATCCCATGGATCTTCGATAAGGAAGGCGAGCCGGGCTTTCGGGACCGCGAGCAGGCGATGATTGCCGAGCTGTGCGATTTTGAAGGCGTGGTGCTGGCCACCGGCGGCGGCGCGGTCATGCGCGAAGCCAATCGTCGGGCGCTGCATGCCGGAGGGCGAGTGGTCTATCTGCATGCTTCCGTCGAACAGCAGGTTGGCCGTACCGCCCGCGATCGCAACCGGCCGCTGCTGCGTACGGCCGACCCGGCCAAGACCTTACGGGACCTGCTGGAAGTGCGTGACCCTCTGTATCGGGAAATCGCCGACCTGGTCATCGAAACCGACGAGCGGCCGCCACGGATGGTGGTACTGGAAATCCTCGATCGCCTGCAACAATTGCCCCCCCGTTAATGCGCGGCGCGAAATGCGCTATCCTCGGCGTCCCGCCTTGGCCCGTCTGGGGCGTGGCGGATGGCCATTAACTGGCGCCACAGCGGGCACCGTGTAATTTCGTCAATGCAGGCAGGACGCCTGATTTCATCTTCACTGTGGGGACACATGCAGACACTTAAGGTCGACCTGGGCGAGCGCAGCTACCCGATTCATATTGGCGAAGGCTTGCTGGACCAGCCCGAATTGCTGGCGCCGCACATCGCCGGGCGGCAAGTCGCGATCATCTCCAACGAAACCGTCGGCCCTTTGTATCTGGAACGCCTGGCACGCAGTCTGTCTGCCTATTCGGTCATTTCCGTCGTGTTGCCCGACGGCGAGGCCTTCAAGAACTGGGAAACCCTGCAACTGATTTTCGACGGCCTGCTGACTGCCCGGCATGACCGACGCACCACCGTGGTTGCCTTGGGTGGCGGTGTGATCGGCGACATGGCCGGTTTTGCGGCGGCTTGCTATCAGCGCGGTGTCGATTTCATCCAGATTCCCACCACGTTGCTGTCCCAGGTCGACTCGTCGGTGGGCGGCAAGACTGGCATCAATCATCCGCTGGGCAAGAACATGGTGGGCGCGTTCTACCAGCCCAACGTGGTGCTGATCGACACGGCAACGCTCAAGACCCTGCCGCCCCGTGAGTTGTCCGCGGGCTTGGCCGAGGTCATCAAGTACGGACTGATCTGCGACGAGCCTTTCCTCGGCTGGCTCGAAGACAACGTCGACCGCCTGCGCGCGCTGGATCAGGCGGCGCTGACTTACGCCATCGAGCGCTCCTGTGCCGCCAAAGCCGCGGTGGTCGGCGCCGATGAACGTGAATCGGGCGTGCGCGCCACGCTGAACCTGGGCCATACCTTCGGCCATGCCATTGAAACCCACATGGGCTATGGCGTCTGGCTGCATGGCGAGGCGGTTGCCGCAGGTACGGTCATGGCCCTGGAAATGTCCATGCGCCTGGGCTGGATCAGCGAGCAGGAGCGTGATCGTGGGATCCGTCTGTTCCAGCGTGCCGGGCTGCCGGTGGTGCCGCCCGAGGAAATGAGCGAGGCGGATTTCCTTGAACACATGGCAATCGACAAGAAAGTGATCGACGGTCGTCTGCGTCTGGTGCTGCTGCGCCGCATGGGCGAAGCGGTGGTGACCGACGATTATCCGAAAGAGGTTCTACAGGCCACGCTGGGAGCGGACTACCGCGCCCTGGCTCAGCTTAAAGGTTAAAAAGATTCCGATGACTAGTTTGCATGCCGACGAGGCTTTCCTCGGCCATTTCCAGTTGAGTCACGACCCTTTCGCCCCACGGGTCCCGGGTTTCAAATTCTTTCCCGCCCAGCGCAAGCCGGTGCTGGGCCAGTTGCATCACCTGGCGCGCTACAGCCAGTTGCTGTTGGTCGTCACCGGCCCCCAGGGCAGCGGCAAGACCTTGCTGCGCCAGGCCCTGGTGGCCAGCACCAACAAACAGTCGGTGCAAAGCGTCGTGATATCGGCCCGTGGCGCCGGCGACGCAGCTGGCGTGCTGCGTCAGGTCGCCCAGGCACTGAATGTCGAGCAGGCGGAAATCGGCGCGATTCTCGGCCAGATCGTGCAACTGGCGTTGACGGGGCAGGAAGTCTATCTGCTGGTGGACGATGCCGAGCAACTCGACGAATCCGCCCTGGAAGCCCTGTTGGCCCTGGCTGCCGGCGCGCCGGAGGGTCGTCCTCATGTGTTCCTGTTTGGCGAGTCGTCGTTGATCGCTGACCTCGAGCAACTGGACCTTGAGGAAGAGCGTTTCCACGTTATCGAGCTGGCGCCCTACACCGAGGAAGAAACCCGTGAATATCTGGCCCAGCGTCTCGAAGGCGCCGGGCGGGGTATCGAACTTTTCACCGCGGATCAGATCTCTGAGATTCACGAAAGCTCCGACGGCTGGCCAGGGAATATCAACCAGGTAGCCCGAGATGCTCTGATCGAAATCATGATCGCCAGCCGCTCAGCGGTGAAGCGTCCAAGTATGGGGTTCAACATGCCGAAGAAACACGTATTGGCGATTTCCGCCGTGGTCGTGGTCGCGGTGGCTGCCGCCTGGCTGATGCCGGGTCGCAGCAAAGCACCGACCACCGGCGCACCTGCCAACGAACAGGCACAGCTGCCTCTCGGTCAGGGCACGCCACAACCCAACGGCGGTGCCCCGGCGGTGGAATTCGCCGGCAATACCCAGCCAATGCCACTGCCGCTGGTCGGCCAGTCGCAGCCGGTCATGCGCGGTCCGTTGGCTGAAGCCGCCGGTGGAATCACCGAGGGTGACGACGGAGCGCCGCCTCCGATCGAAGACACCAGCGACGTGCCACCTACTGTGACCACCACTGCGCCGCCTGCGGGCGTACCGGCCGGCCCTGCGCCGACGCCATCGCCGGCTCCGGCCGCCAAGCCGACCCCTGCGCCTACTCAGGTCGCCACCGCCAAGCCTGCTCCAGCACCTGCGCCAGCGGCCAAACCGGCGGCGCCAGCACCCGCGGCCAAGCCTGCTGCCCCGGCCAAGGCCGCGGGCGGTAGCTGGTACGCCGGCCAGGCTCCGGGCAACTATGTGGTGCAGATCCTCGGCACCAGCTCTGAAACCGCCGCGCAGAACTTCGTCAAGGAGCAAGGCGGCGAGTACCGTTATTTCAAGAAAGTACTCAACGGCAAGCCGCTGTATGTCATCACTTACGGCAGCTTTGCCAACCGTGACGCAGCCGTTTCCGCCATCAAGGCCTTGCCAGCGAAGGTTCAGGCTGGTAAACCTTGGCCTCGCACTGTCGCCAGCGTCCAACAGGAACTGGCAGCAACTCGCTGATGATTCGGCGGCCTTACCCAGGCCGCCTCTCCCGGCAACCTCAAAATTTCCGCAAGGGCGGGCGGCCTTTCAGGCCGCGCGCCTTGTGGTGTCTGCGTCACAGTAGTGTTTGAGTCGTAGCGGTCGAACCCAAAAAAGTTTTGACTAGCACAGCATATAGCTTTAAACCTTTCACAAATGCGACATGGATTTGCGACAGTTCGTCGTCAAATTTGTGGGCCTCTGTGTCGGTGTGTACAATGACCTCCCTTTTGCCCCCGCAAAGCTGGCGTACGTTCGGCGCGGTATGCAACTGGTTGAATTGAAAAGAAATTTGCCTCGTTAAGAGGCAGCCTGGTGAGAAAGTGTCTATGAAAGCAGGTCTGTACCAACCAGATGAATTCAAGGATAACTGCGGTTTCGGCCTGATAGCCCATATGCAGGGCGAGCCCAGTCATACCCTTTTGCAAACGGCCATTGAGGCCCTGACCTGCATGACCCACCGTGGTGGGATCAACGCCGACGGCAAGACCGGTGACGGTTGTGGCTTGCTGATTCAAAAGCCAGACGAGTTCCTGCGTGCCATTGCCCAGGAAACGTTTGGCGTGACCCTGCCCAAGCAGTACGCCGTGGGCATGGTGTTTTTCAATCAGGACCCGGTCAAGGCCCAGGCCGCTCGCGAGAACATGAACCGCGAGATCCTGGCCGCCGGCCTGCAACTCGTCGGCTGGCGCAAAGTGCCGATCGACACCAGCGTCCTCGGCCGCCTGGCCCTCGAGCGCCTGCCGCTGATCGAACAGGTGTTCATTGCCGGTGAAGGCCTGAGCGACCAGGAAATGGCGATCAAGCTGTTCAGCTCCCGTCGTCGTTCGTCCGTGGCCAACGCCGCCGACACCGATCACTACATCTGCAGCTTTTCCCACAAGACCATTATCTATAAAGGCCTGATGATGCCGGCGGACCTCACCGCCTTCTATCCGGACCTGAGCGACGAGCGCCTGAAAACCGCGATCTGCGTGTTTCACCAGCGCTTCTCCACCAACACCCTGCCGAAATGGCCACTGGCCCAGCCATTCCGCTTCCTCGCCCACAACGGCGAGATCAACACCATCACCGGCAACCGTAACTGGGCCCTGGCCCGTCGCACCAAGTTCGCCAACGATTTGATGCCGGACCTCGAAGAGCTTGGCCCGCTGGTCAACCGCGTCGGTTCGGACTCCTCGAGCATGGACAACATGCTGGAGCTGATGGTCACCGGCGGCATCGACCTGTTCCGTGGCGTGCGCATGCTCGTGCCGCCTGCCTGGCAGAACGTCGAGACCATGGACCCGGACCTGCGGGCCTTCTATGAATACAACTCCATGCACATGGAGCCGTGGGACGGCCCGGCCGGTATCGTCATGACCGACGGTCGCTATGCGGTGTGCCTGCTGGACCGTAACGGCCTGCGCCCGGCGCGCTGGGTCACCACGACCAATGGTTTCATCACCCTGGCCTCGGAAATCGGTGTCTGGAACTACCAGCCCGAAGACGTCATCGCCAAAGGCCGCGTAGGCCCTGGGCAGATCTTTGCCGTGGACACCGAGACCGGCCAGATCCTCGACACCGACGCCATCGACAACCGTCTCAAGTCCCGTCATCCATACAAGCAATGGCTGCGCAAGAATGCCCTGCGCATTCAGGCGACCATGGAAGACAACGACCACGGTTCGGCCTTTTATGACGTCGACCAGCTCAAGCAGTACATGAAGATGTACCAGGTGACGTTCGAAGAACGTGACCAGGTGCTTCGTCCGCTGGGCGAGCAGGGCTACGAAGCGGTCGGCTCCATGGGCGACGACACGCCGATGGCGGTACTGTCCCAGCGCGTGCGCACGCCGTACGACTACTTCCGCCAGCAGTTCGCCCAGGTGACCAACCCGCCGATCGACCCGCTGCGCGAAGCGATCGTGATGTCCCTGGAAATCTGCCTGGGCGCCGAGCGCAACATTTTCCAGGAATCGCCAGAGCATGCCTCGCGGGTGATCCTCAGCTCGCCGGTCATTTCGCCGGCCAAGTGGCGCTCGTTGACCAACCTCGAACGCCCTGGCTTCGAGCGTCAGGTCATCGACCTGAACTATGACGAAAGCGTCGGCCTGGAAGCAGCGATCCGCAACATCGCCGACCAGGCTGAAGAAGCCGCGCGCGCCGGCCGTACCCAGATCGTGCTGACTGACCGTCACATCGCCCCGGGCAAGCTGCCGATCCACGCCTCCCTGGCCACTGGCGCGGTGCACCATCGCCTGACCGAGAAAGGCCTGCGCTGCGATTCCAACATTCTGGTGGAAACCGCTACCGCACGTGACCCGCATCACTTTGCGGTGCTGATCGGCTTCGGCGCTTCGGCGGTCTATCCGTTCCTGGCCTACGAAGTGCTGGGCGACCTGATCCGTACCGGTGAAGTGCTGGGCGACCTCTACGAGGTGTTCAAGAACTACCGCAAAGGCATCACCAAGGGCCTGCTCAAGATCCTGTCGAAGATGGGCATCTCGACCATCGCTTCGTACCGTGGCGCGCAATTGTTCGAGGCCATCGGTCTCTCGGAAGAAGTTTGCGAACTGAGCTTCCGTGGCGTACCGAGCCGCATCAAGGGTGCGCGTTTCGTCGATATCGAAGCCGAGCAGAAAGCCCTGGCGGCCGAAGCCTGGAGCCCGCGCAAGCCGATCCAGCAAGGCGGCCTGTTGAAGTTCGTCCACGGTGGCGAATACCACGCCTACAACCCGGACGTGGTCAACACCCTGCAAGCGGCCGTGCAACAAGGCGACTACAGCAAGTTCAAGGAATACACCGCGCTGGTGGACAACCGTCCGGTGTCGATGATCCGCGACCTGCTCAAGGTCAAGACCCTCGACACGCCGCTGGACATCAGTGAAGTGGAACCGCTGGAATCGGTGCTCAAGCGCTTCGATTCGGCCGGTATCTCCCTGGGCGCGTTGTCCCCGGAAGCCCACGAAGCCCTGGCCGAAGCCATGAACCGCCTCGGTGCGCGTTCCAACTCCGGTGAAGGTGGTGAAGACCCGGCGCGCTACGGCACCATCAAGAGTTCGAAAATCAAGCAAGTGGCGACCGGCCGCTTCGGCGTTACGCCGGAATACCTGGTCAACGCCGAAGTGCTGCAGATCAAGGTTGCCCAAGGCGCCAAGCCCGGCGAAGGCGGCCAATTGCCCGGTGGCAAGGTCAACGGCCTGATTGCCAAGCTGCGCTATGCGGTTCCCGGCGTGACCCTGATCTCGCCACCACCGCACCACGACATCTACTCGATCGAAGACTTGTCGCAACTGATCTTCGACCTCAAGCAGGTGAACCCGAAGGCCCTGGTCTCGGTGAAACTGGTGGCGGAAGCGGGCGTAGGCACCATTGCCGCCGGCGTGGCGAAAGCCTATGCCGACCTGATCACCATCTCCGGCTATGACGGCGGCACCGGCGCATCGCCGCTGACTTCCATCAAATACGCTGGCGCGCCGTGGGAACTGGGCCTGGCCGAAACCCACCAGACCCTGCGCGGCAACGATTTGCGCGGCAAGGTCCGGGTGCAGACCGACGGTGGCCTGAAGACCGGCCTGGACGTGATCAAGGCCGCCATCCTCGGCGCCGAGAGCTTCGGCTTCGGCACCGCGCCGATGATCGCCCTGGGCTGCAAATACCTGCGCATCTGCCACCTGAACAACTGCGCCACCGGCGTGGCGACCCAGAACGACAAGCTGCGCAAGGACCACTACATCGGTACCGTCGACATGGTGGTGAATTTCTTCACCTACGTGGCCGAAGAGACCCGCGAGTGGCTGGCAAAGCTGGGCGTACGTTCGCTGGAAGAGCTGATCGGCCGTACCGATCTGCTGGAAGTGATCGAGGGCCAGACCGCCAAGCAGCATCACTTGGACCTGACCCCGTTGCTGGGCAGTGATCTGATTCCGGCGGACAAGCCACAGTTCTGCCATGTCGATCGCAACCCGCCGTTCGACAAGGGTGAGCTGGCCGAGAAGATGGTCGACATGGCCGCTGCGGCGATCAACGACCTGAGCGGTGCCGAATTCGAACTGGACATCTGCAACTGCGACCGTTCCATCGGCGCGCGGATCTCCGGGGAAATCGCTCGCAAACACGGCAACCAGGGCATGGCCCATGCGCCGATCACCTTCCGCTTCACGGGCACGGCCGGGCAAAGCTTTGGCGTCTGGAACGCTGGCGGCCTGAACATGTACCTGGAAGGTGATGCAAACGACTACGTGGGCAAGGGCATGACCGGTGGCAAGCTGGTCATCGTTCCGCCCAAGGGCAGCGTCTACAAGACCCAGGACAGTGCGATCATCGGCAACACCTGCCTGTACGGCGCCACGGGCGGCAAGTTGTTTGCCGCCGGCACCGCAGGCGAGCGTTTCGCCGTGCGTAACTCCGGCGCCCACACCGTGGTGGAAGGCACCGGGGATCACTGCTGCGAGTACATGACCGGTGGTTTCGTCTGCGTATTGGGCAAGACCGGTTACAACTTCGGTTCTGGCATGACCGGCGGTTTCGCCTACGTGCTTGACCAGGACAACACGTTCGTTGACCGGGTCAACCATGAACTGGTGGAAATCCAGCGCATCAGCGGCGAGGCGATGGAGGCCTACCGTAGCCACCTGCAACGCGTGCTGAACGAGTACGTCGAGGAAACCAACAGCGAGTGGGGTCGTGAACTCGCCGAGAACCTCGATGACTACGTGCGTCGTTTCTGGCTGGTCAAGCCGAAGGCGGCCAACCTGAAATCGTTGCTTTCCAGCACCCGTGCCAACCCGCAGTGATATGCGCCTGAAGAGTTTGATGAGGTTTTAACAATGGCTGAACGTCTGAATAACGACTTCCAGTTCATCGATGTCGGGCGCAAGGATCCGAAGAAGAAACTGTTGCGTCAACGCAAGAAAGAGTTCGTGGAAATCTACGAGCCTTTCAAACCCCAGCAGTCGGCCGACCAGGCCCACCGTTGCCTGGGTTGTGGTAACCCGTACTGCGAATGGAAGTGCCCGGTGCACAACTTCATTCCCAACTGGCTGAAGTTGGTGGCTGAGGGCAACATCCTCCAGGCCGCCGAGCTGTCCCACCAGACCAACACCCTGCCGGAAGTCTGCGGCCGGGTGTGCCCGCAGGATCGTCTGTGCGAAGGTGCCTGCACCCTCAACGACGGTTTCGGCGCGGTGACCATTGGTTCGGTGGAGAAGTACATCACCGATACCGCGTTTGCCATGGGCTGGCGCCCGGACATGTCCAAGGTCAAGCCGACCGGCAAGCGCGTGGCGATCATCGGCGCGGGCCCGGCGGGCCTTGGCTGTGCCGACGTGTTGGTACGTGGCGGCGTGACCCCGGTGGTGTTCGACAAAAACCCAGAAATTGGTGGCCTGCTGACCTTCGGCATCCCCGAGTTCAAGCTGGAAAAGACCGTGCTGAGCAATCGTCGCGAAGTCTTCACCGGCATGGGCATCGAGTTCCGCCTGAACACCGAGGTGGGCAAGGACGTGACCATGGAGCAACTGCTCGAAGAGTACGATGCGGTCTTCATGGGCATGGGCACCTACACCTACATGAAGGGCGGTTTTGCCGGTGAGGACCTGCCGGGCGTCTACGACGCGCTGGACTTCCTGATCGCCAACGTCAACCGCAACCTGGGCTTTGAAAAGTCGCCGGAAGATTTCGTCGACATGAAGGGCAAGAAGGTCGTGGTGCTCGGCGGTGGCGACACGGCGATGGACTGCAACCGCACGTCGATTCGCCAGGGCGCCAAGTCGGTGACCTGCGCCTATCGTCGTGACGAAGCGAACATGCCAGGCTCGCGCAAAGAGGTGAAGAACGCCAAGGAAGAAGGCGTGAAGTTCCTCTACAACCGCCAGCCGATCGCCATTGTCGGTGAGGACAAGGTCGAAGGCGTGAAGGTGGTCGAGACCCGTCTCGGTGAGCCGGACGCCCGCGGTCGCCGCAGCCCCGAGCCGATCCCCGGTTCCGAAGAGATCATCCCGGCGGACGCCGTGGTCATCGCCTTCGGCTTCCGCCCGAGCCCGGCGCCATGGTTCGAGCAGTTCAGCATCCAGACCGACAGCCAGGGCCGCGTCGTTGCCCCGGAGCAGGGTCGGTACAAGCACCAGACCAGCAACCCGAAGATCTTCGCCGGCGGCGACATGGTCCGGGGTTCCGACCTGGTGGTGACGGCGATCTTCGAAGGCCGCAATGCGGCGGAAGGGATCCTGGATTACTTGCAGGTCTGAACGCGATCCCGAGTTGAAATGCAGTAACCCTGTGGGAGCGAGCCTGCTCGCGAAAGCGGTCTGTCAGCCAACTTCAATATTGGATAGACCGACCTCTTCGCGAGCAGGCTCGCTCCCACAGTCGTTTTGTGGTGCTGCTGAAGTTGCTTGGCACCGCGACAAATTGCCCCGATAGATAAAAGGCACGGCTCTTGCCGTGCCTTTTACGTCGCGCTCTGAGAAAATGCCCGCACTTTTTTTCCGGATGCCGACATGACTGCCCTGAAGAACGACCGCTTCCTTCGCGCCCTGCTCAAGCAACCCGTAGACGTCACCCCTGTGTGGATGATGCGTCAGGCCGGTCGCTATTTGCCGGAGTACCGCGCCAGCCGCGCCAAGGCCGGTGACTTCATGAGCCTGTGCATGAATCCGCAGTTCGCCTGCGAAGTCACGATGCAGCCGCTGGACCGCTACCCGCAACTGGACGCGGCGATCCTGTTTTCCGACATCCTCACCATCCCCGACGCCATGGGCCAAGGCCTGTACTTTGAAACCGGCGAAGGTCCGCGCTTCAAGAAAGTCGTCAGCACCCTGGCCGACATCGAGGCCCTGCCGATCCCCGATCCGCAGAAGGACCTGGGCTACGTCATGGACGCGGTCAGCACCATCCGCCGTGAACTCAACGGTCGCGTCCCGTTGATCGGCTTTTCGGGCAGCCCTTGGACGCTGGCGACGTACATGGTCGAAGGCGGCTCGTCGAAGGATTTCCGCAAGACCAAGGCGATGCTCTACGACAATCCGCAAGCCATGCATCTGCTGTTGGACAAGCTGGCGCAGTCGGTCACGTCGTACCTCAACGGCCAGATCATGGCCGGTGCCCAGGCGGTGCAGATCTTCGATACGTGGGGCGGCAACCTGTCGGCGGCGGCATACCAGGAGTTCTCCCTGGCCTACATGCGCAAGATCGTCAGCGGCCTGATCCGAGAGCACGAAGGTCGCAAGGTCCCGGTGATCCTGTTCACCAAGAATGGTGGGCTGTGGTTGGAGAGTATCGCCGATGCCGGCGCCGATGCCTTGGGCCTGGACTGGACCTGCGACATCGGCAACGCCCGCCAGCGTGTCGGTCACAAGGTCGCGCTGCAAGGCAACATGGACCCGACCGTGCTGTATGCCAAGCCTGAAGCCATCCGTGCCGAAGTCGGACGCATCCTCGCCAGCTATGGCAAGGGCAGTGGCCACGTGTTCAATCTCGGCCACGGCATCACGCCGGAAGTCGACCCGGAACACGCCGGCGCTTTCCTGCGCGCGGTGCATGAGTTGTCGGGCCAATATCACGACTGATTTCAGCCCTGTCCTACCCGCCTGTCCGGCCCCTACCGGACAGGCTTTTTTATGTCTGGCTGTTTATGTGTTGCTCATTTCCCGGCAGCAGCGGCAGTTTCGCCAGTTTCACCGCCACCAACAATGCAATCACCAGCAACGTCCCGATGAACACGCCGACACCGTTCCAGCCTCCCAGGTGCCACGCCACGCCGCCCGCGGTGCCCGCGACGCTGGAGCCGGCGTAGTAGCTGAACAGATAAAGCGACGACGCCTGCCCCTTCGCCTTGAGGGCGCGACGGCCAATCCAGCTGCTGGCGACCGAGTGCGCCCCGAAGAAACCGAAGGTGAACACCAGCATGCCGATGACCACCAGCCATAGCGGCGAGAACAAGGTCAGGACGAGGCCCGCCAACATCAGGGCGATGGTCGCCCAGAGCATCTTGCGACGCCCGAGCTTGTCGGCCATGGCGCCCACCTTCGCCGAGCTGTAGATGCCGGAGAGGTACACCACTGAAAGCAGCCCGACGAATGCCTGGTCCAGGTGATAAGGCGCGGCCAGCAGGCGGTAGCCAATGTAGTTGAACAGCGTCACGAACGCGCCCATCAACACGAAGGCTTCAAGAAACAGCAGCGGCAGGCCGGCGTCGCGAAAGTGCATGATGAAACCGTCCAGCAGACTGCGTGGATGCAGCGACCGGGGGCGGAAATTGCGCGATTCAGGAAGAATCCGCCAAAACACCGCCGCCGCGATCAGGGCCAGGCCGCCGATTACCAGCATTGCGGTGTGCCAGCTGACGAAGTCGATCAACACGCCGGCGATCAGGCGCCCGCTCATGCCGCCAATCGCGTTGCCGGCGATATACAGCCCCATTGCCAGGCCGATGTGCTTGGGATGAATTTCTTCGCTCAGGTACGTCATCGCCACCGCGGCCAAGCCACTGAGCGACAACCCCACCAAGGCGCGCAGGACAAGGACGCCTTGCCAAGTGGGCATCATGGCACTGGCGATTGTGCAGAGCGCCGCGGCAAACAGCGCCGCCACCATGACCGATTTACGACCGATACGGTCGGAAATCGGGCCGGTGATCAACAGGCCGATGGCAAGCAGGCCGGTCGCCACCGACAGGATCAAGCTGCTCTGGGCGGCGTTGATTGAAAACTCCAGGGACAGCAGCGGCATCATCGGCTGCACGCAATACAGCAGGGCGAACGTCGCGAAGCCGCCACAGAACAAGGCGAGCACCGTACGCATGAACATCGGCGTGCCTTTTTCAATGAAGATGTCTTTGAGTTCGGCGCCGACGTTGTCCTCTGTGCGAGACGGGACTTCATGGGCCAGTGGAGCGGTAGCAGTTTTCACGGTGGACCTCGGGAGCACGACCAGGCAGGCGTTGAAAAAAGCATATAGCCGGCTAATGTTTCTATCCAATATATTATTCGACCTGTTTAAGACGTTTTGCGACCTATTGGATTACCCATGGAATTGCGCCACCTGCGTTACTTCATCGCCGTTGCCGAAGAATTGCATTTCGGCCGCGCCGCGCTGGCCCTGGGCATCTCTCAACCGCCCTTGAGCCAGCAGATCCAGGCGCTGGAAGAAGAAATCGGCGCGCGGTTGTTCGAGCGCACCAATCGTCGGGTCGAACTGAGCGAGGCCGGGCGGCTGTTCCTGGAAGAAGCCAGACGCGTGCTGGCGCAAGTCGACAAGGCGGCCGACGTAGCGCGCCGTGCCCAATTGGGAGAATTGGGCGAGCTGAAAATCGGTTTCACGTCCTCGGCACCGTTCAATTCGACCATTCCCCAAGCGATCTTCAATTTTCGCCAACGCTTCCCGGCTGTCCACCTCAACCTGCGAGAGATGAGTAGCACCCAAGTTTCCGATGCGTTGGTGGATGAAACCATCGAGGTGGGCATCATGCGGCCGTTGCCGTTGCCCGATTCACTGGTGGAAATCGAGCTCAGCCGCGAGCCCTTGGTGGCCGTGCTTGGCGCCAAGCACCCGCTTGCCCAGGGCAGCGACGAAGGCTTGTATCTGTCGGCGCTGGCCCACGAGCCTTTCGTATTTTTCCCACGAAGCTACGGCAGCGGTCTTTACGCCCAGCTATTGAATCTGGCCCGCGACGCCGGTTTCAGTCCGCACTTCGCCCAGGAAGCAGGGGAGGCCATGACCATCATCGGCCTGGTGGCGGCTGGCCTCGGGGTCTCGGTGTTGCCGGCGTCTTACCAACGCATGCGTATCGACGGCGTGGTCTATCGGCCGCTGCTAGACCCGGCGGCGGTTTCGGCGGTGTGGCTGGTCCAGCGCAAGGACCAGCGTTCGCCGATGGCCGCGGCGTTTGTGGCGTTGTTGACCGACGGAGCGGATTCACCCGGATCCTAGGCTCTGTACGCAATGTATCCGCGGTCCACGGGCTGACCTGGCACTCTTGCTCAATCCCCCCAGACCGTAGCGTTTCGGGTCGCGTGATAGTCGTAAAAACCTTGGAGAGTCCAGGTATCGCCGTGACGTTCGAACGCGGCGCGCCATGCGCCTCTTCCTCCGCCAAAACCCAACTGGGCCATGTCGTACCAGTAATATCGGTTGATTTTTTTTGTGGTGATCCTGCCGGCACGGAGGTCATCCATGATCTCCATGACCTTCACCCTGGCGGTTCCCGGGAAATTGTCATATGACATCTGCGCCTCAGCCAACGGGCTGATCGTCACCGTGTACCTGGGAATAACGGTGGGAGCCTGCGGCGTGATAGCGGCTGGAGCAGAAGCGGAGGCCTGCCCGGTGACCTTGTTGGAGGCGGCTTGGGTGACCAGCTCGATATCGAAAGGGCTGTAGTTTTCAAGGGTTCTGGTGAAATTGTTGATGTCTTCTTCAGTGGTGAAAAATGCGCTTCGCTGGGTCTTGCCTCGGTTGACGATAATGTAGGGGATCTTGAAATTCCTGATCTCGGTGAGTAACCCGGGTCTGTGTCGACGGGCCCTTTCTTTCCTGAATTCGTCGATGATCTTGGCCTGATACTCCGGCGAATCCAGGTACGCTTGCCTTGCGGCCGCCACAGCTGGCCCGTCCCCGGTAAACATCGTGTCCAACTTGGCGTCCATGGAGTTTTCCACGTACTTCACCGTGTCGGTAATATCCTTGGCTATCCTGTCGGCAGCCTCTTTTTTCTTTCCCGTTTTCGGGACGATCACAATGTATTTCGCACCCGTGACGTTGTCGGGCAATATCGTTGTGCTTACTTTGAGTTGATGGTCGAGGGTGAACTCATCCTTGTGCTTGACCAGCGTCTCATACAGCTGCATTTTTTGCGGCGGGGTGAGGGAAAAGTGTTTTCCTTTTTGAAGATTGTCATTCGTTCGCTCAACCAGTTCCCAAATACAGATTTTATTGGCCAGGTTCTTACGGTGAGCTTTATGCCTGGCAAAATTCTGTCGATTTACGGTTCTCATCAACGAGCGGTAAGTCTCGACGTCGGTCGCGCCAACGTCATCGATACTTTCCTTGAGTATGCGTTCGGCCAAGGTCTCAGGCATCGTGCGGACGACACGCTTCGTCATGTCGACGACTTCGCGAGGCAGGTCATGCCCGTTGGGCAGCACGCCCTCCACCAGTGCGTTGAAGGTTCGATCTTCGGCTCGCTCCGGATCCCGGCTGAAATACCCGCCTCCGCCGAGCAGACGCTGCCGCTCCTGCACGGTCCATTGGCCGTTTTCCCACGTCACTGCGCGCTGGTCCGTGCGGTTGCTCGGTGTGTAGATGACTTGTTCGCCGTTCTGGAAAGCCGTTTTGAAGTAATCCTTCCCGAGCTTCAGATAACCCTGTCCCTGCACATCCCTATAGAGGCTGCGCCCCTCGGGCAGCAGCCCCTTGCCATCGAAGCCTTTGAGCTGGAACGGCTTTAGCTGCGGGTCCGGCATGCGAGGCAGCGATGCCAAGGCCGGATGGACCTTGCCCCGACGCCGTGTCGCGCGGGCCATGATCAAGTCTTGCCCGCCCTCGGCCAGCACCTCACCCAGCCCGCGGATGAAATCGCTCGTCCACTGGCCGACGCTGCCGTCTTCATCCTGTATCGCCGAGACGGCGGCACCGCCTGCCAGGGTCGGCAAGATCGCTCGTCCCAATATCCCACCCAAGCGGCCCACCGGAACCATGGACATAGCCCCGGTCAACAGGGCTACACCGTTGCGACGCCCTTCCCGAGCCGCTGCGCTGTCGCGTTCGGCGTTGCTCACTGTCAGGGTCCGTACCGTTTTGAGGACATGGGTTATCTGCGTTTCATGCAACGCCTTCAACAGGTCTCCCTCGACCACGGGCGAAGTGACTTTGAAGGCGAAATCGTTTCGAGTCCTGTCCCTTGTCCATTTGAAAACCGATTGCGTAACCTTTTTTATTTTCGCTTGGACGGTCAGGTCATCTTCTGCCGGCAACATGCCTGCGACCTGAGCGGCTTGCTCTGGCAACGGAAGATGGGAGATCAGCCAGCGGGTCATCTCCGGGGTGGCCGTGAGGGTCTGCGCCAACGCTGTTTGCAACGCCCGTCCGCTGCCTGATGCATCCACGTCCCTGAAAGTTTTTCCGTCCGGCGCACCCGGCGTGTACAAGGTCAACGAAGGACGGCTGGCGAATGACTTCACTCCGAACGCAAGCAGGTCCTTCAACACGCTGTCGCCCCAATGCAATTGCCGGACGACCACTTCATGCCCGTTGACCTTGCCACGTCCCGCCGATCCAGGGCGGTCCAGTGCCGCCAGGACCAGCTTCAAGCCGGTGTTGTCCTTGTCGTGTCGCAGGTCTCCCGAGATATGGGCCGCCCACACCTGGGCCCGCATGTGCTTTGCTTTCACACCCATCCATTGAGTCTGTCGCTCCCGTGCCATGCGTTGCAGCACAGCCGGAAGGCGCGCACCCACGTCGGCCCGCTCGATGACATCGACAATCTGTGCAAAGCTCAACGGGCCAACGACGGTGTGGTGGGCTGCCTGGCGCTCATCATCCGTCAGGTTGGACATCGCCCAGTCCGTCAGCAAGCGCGTGTCGTCCTGGAACGCTTTGGCACTGCCCATTGAGACCCCAGACCCGAACGGTGAATGGCCCGTCGGCGCGTGCGGATCGACTGTCTCTTTTCGGATACTCAAGGTTATGTCGTCAGGATCTGCCGCTGGGTACTTCGCTTTGATGAAGCCGGCCAGCAGTGTGCGAGCCTGGTCCCGAATGGCCTGCGCAGTGCCCATTGAAACCGGGTCCGGCGGCGCCGCCATATCGGTGAGGGTTTCTTGTAAGGCCTGCGTCGCCTGCCACCACGCCAGACGGTCGCTGCCGATGATATGGGGGCTGGCGTGCAGCCAATGATGCAGGCTCTTGAGCTTCAGCCGAAACTCACGTTCGTCCAGGGCGCTTGCCAGATCCAATCGCATTCCAAGGTCCGCTGCGGCGTCCAGCCGATGCATCCAACCGGAGATGTTTTCCCCGTCGACAACATCGCTCGACAAGGCATCGCGGATGGCGGCTTTTTGCGTTGTCCGCACGTCCGTGACCAGACGCGTCAGGAAGTTTTGCTCCATCGGCACGAGTTCCACCTCATCTGCGGTGCTGTCGCCTATGAAGGAAATCTTCAGTTGCTTTGAGTCTTCGTAGACCTCCAACGGCCTACCGGGACGGTACAGCACGGCACCTCCCCAATCCACGTCCGCGTCATGTCGCGACAGGACAGCGGCGCTGGTTACCGGAACGGACAATCCCCAATCATTGAAAGCGGCGATCAGGCTGTACACCCCGGGCCTGGTACCCTCCGCCAGCTGGTTACGAGACGCCGCGTCCGGCGCCGACAGCGAATCCATTATCGCCTTATGCATCGGCGGGCTCAGCGTTTTGTCATGCAGATGAAGGTTCGCCAGTGCCGTGAGTTGCGCAGCGAGTTCGTTCGCCAACCAGTCACTGACGTTTCGTCCCTGGCTGAACGCGGCCGGCGTATCCCAGAAGTCATCCAGCGCTGTCATGAGCAGCTGTTCATAAGCGACTGGCGTGGTACCGAGCAGTCGCTGGAATTGTTTTTTCGCCGCGGGACTGTTCAGGGCGGTGGGCACTCGCTTGGAGCCGTCCATTTCCACGACTATTTCAAGGCTGTCCAGATCAGCAAAGCTATCGCTGATATCTACCTGGCCGGCAATGGCGCGCCAGAAAAAATGTTCAAGGCCGGCAATATCTTCTTTTTTTTGTCTGGAGCTCTGCCCGTTGGGTTCACGTTCCGATTGAGAGAGCCGGGCCTTCTGCGATGTGCGCACGAAAAGCTGATCGACCGTCATATCGCCCGCGACGGTGGGGAAGGTTCGCTTGAACCAATATTCCAAGTGTTGCCTGGTGACCCGGCAAGGACGTGGCGCGGCCTTGCTCAGGTTTATCATTTGCCGCTGCGAGGCGCTGACCTGGCGTGTCGATTCGGCACTGGGATCGCTGGCGCCATTGCCCTGTGGGATGTTGGGCTGGGGCGGTGAGTCGTTATCCAACATGGGCTCTTCCTGGGAAAGTTTCGGAAGAGGCAAGCTATTGGAGAACGCCGACGCAGGAGCGGTAAATAAATACCGCACGATGGGAAGGGCGACGGTGCAGTCGTCAGCTTCGGGTTACGAATTTCGGGGATGTGGAAATTCCTTGTATTGCAGGAATGCCAGAATTGCGTCGCGAGTAGCTTGCGGTTGCTCTTCAAGGAGCCAGTGCCCGGTATTTTTCAATATCAGCGAGTGTGGTTGCGCGGCAATGCAAGCGGCCTGCTCGGTCAGCGTCCGCCCTCGGGAATGATCGCCGCCGATGGTGAGTACCGGACCCGTCAGCTTGTTCCTGGAAAACTCCAGGTTGTCCTTGGCGTCGTATTCCACCCAGGCTGAGTAAAGTTTGAATGCGGCCTCCATTCGGCCAGGCCGGGCGTAGTCCGTTATCAGGGCCTGGCGCACTTCATCCGGCACTTTGTCGTTGCCTTCGAAGACAAAGTCATCGAAGAACATGTCCAGGTAGGTTCTTTCCTGCCCCTTGATCAAGGTGATAGCTGTTTTGCCAAAAAACCGGAAATGCCATTTGCTCGCGATGCCGGTTGACGGGTCGCCGTTGTAGGCACTTTCCCAGCCGGGAATACCGGGAAGGAATCCGTCCATCAATATCAGGTGCTTGGTGTCATCTGGATAAAGCGCGGCGTAGGCGTAGGCAATGATCAACCCCATATCGTGGCCAATGATATCGACTTGCTTGAGCTTCAGATGCATCACCAATTCGTGCAGGTCATGGGCCATGTTTTTCTTGTCATACCCGGCGCTGGAAATATCCGTTTCACCCGCGCCGCGATAGTCAGGAACGATGGGGGTAAAACCCGCCCGCACCAACGGCCCGATCAACGGCTCCCAGTTGCGCCAACTGCCCGGAAACCCATGCACCAGCAGGACCGGCTGCTCACCATCGCCGCAGATCACATAGTGCAGGCATATTCCATTCACATGTGCGTAAGCGTGCGTCAGCTTCACATCGTCAACCACCACGTTCTGCTCCCCGGCCGTGGTTGCGCTGTGGGGTGAGGAAGACGTGGAGACGACGCCCGACCAGGTTATCGTGTCCATCAATTTCTTATCCATCGGCGGGCCGTAGTTGTTAGAGATCAACATACGAGTGGTGGCTCGGAGGGCGAACAGCCGGCCGAACGTTGACCTAAAACATCCTTGGGGTTGAGGAATGTTTTTCGTGTTTAGAATCTGGAACCGCTTTGAAGCTTTTGGATACTGTCAGAGTTGACAGGTCCGACGGGCGGTGAATTCATGGCGAGATTTGGATTTTTGGCTGGTGGTCGGGAACGTGACCCTAGCGCGAGGTTCAAGGGTTTTGTTGTGGGAAGTTTCGGAAATTATGTACTCCGATTTCTGATCTTTGCTTGGCGTCTCCTGGCCCGAGGTTGAGCGCGAGAGCGCTGCTCAGCACGATGATCGCCCTATGATGATTATTGTGGACGGACGTTCAGCCAGCATCATTAAGGCCATCAGCAGAGTGGTTGGCGGTACCAGATAAAGGGCCATGGATGCCCAGCACATGTTGCACCTCGTTCGGCAGGCTCGGTGCGAATGTGTCGGAGAAGGAGTTTGAAAGGGGGGCCAGTTAGTCTGCTGGGGGCCGCTGCGCAGCCCAGCGGGAGCAAGCTCCCTCGCCACAAGGGCGCGTCTGGGTAGAGGCCTGTGGGAGCGAGCTTGCTCGCGATGACGTCAGTAGATCCGGCATCACCGGTACTGATTCACCGCTAAGCTCGCTGCCACAGTGGATTTAGCTATGTAAGCCCCAAATCCTGACTACTGCACCTTCGCCAGATCCCCTTTCAACGCAACCCCGGCCATGATTGCCCCAGCGTGGCATTCATAGGTCGTGGGGTCCTTGCGCTCGTTGCGCTTGTAGAAGCTGACGATGTTGGTGACGGCGTTGGCGCCGGCGTTTTTCGCGGCCTCGTGCAGGCTGATCAGGGCTGATTGCAGTACCCATTCGCAGGCCGCTTCGTCGGACTTGTTGAACGCGTTGGTTTTCTTGTTGGTGACCGCTCCCGGGCTGACCACGGAGACGTTGCCGGCCGGTTTGTGGCCGGCCAGGTAGAACTTCACGCTGCCGTCGATCTTGCCGGTGCGGATGGCTTCGGCGACCACTTTGTCGAATGGCAGGTACAACGCGGTATCACGGGCCTGGCTGAGGCTTGGCAAGGTGCCGAGCAACAGGGCGGCGGTTACAGCGATTTTCTTCAACGGCATCATGGTCTCCTTGACCAGAGGATTGATGGGAATCAATGCCAGCGACGGAAAATCAGCGAGGTATTGACCCCGCCGAAGGCAAAATTGTTGTTCATCACGTATTCGTTGCTCATCGCGCGAAACTCACTGCGCAAGTAGTCGAGTGTGCCGCATTCGGGGTCGACCTCATCGAGGTTGAGCGTGTGTACATACAGGTCGCGGTTGAGCATTTCGATGCTGAACCAGGACTCCAGCGCACCGCAGGCGCCCAGGGTGTGGCCCAAAAAGCTTTTCTGCGAGCTGATGGGCATGTGTTCGCCGAACAGGCTGCTGGTGGCCAGGGTCTCGGCGACGTCGCCCTGCTCGGTGGCCGTGCCGTGCCCGTTGACGTAGCCAATGGCGGCCGGTTCGAGGCCGGCATCCTCCAGGGCCAGTTCCATGGCCCGGCGCATGGTGCTCAACTCGGGACGGGTGGCGTGCTGGCCGTCGGCGTTGCTGCCAAATCCGACGATTTCGGCATGGATCCGTGCGCCACGGGCCAAGGCATGTTCCAGTTCTTCGAGCACCAGCATGCCGGCGCCTTCGCCGATCACCAGGCCATCGCGGCCCTTGTCGTAGGGGCGCGGGCTGGTCTGCGGGGCATCGTTTTTCAGGCTGGTGGCGTAGAGCGCATCGAAGACCATCGCTTCGGTCGGGCACAGTTCTTCCGCGCCGCCGGCGAGCATCAGCGGCAAGCGGCCGAACTTGATTGCCTCGTAGGCATAGCCGATGCCGTGACTGCCGCTGGTGCAGGCACTGGACGTTGGGATCAACCGTCCGGTCAGGCCGAAGAAGATGCTGATGTTGGCCGCCGTGGTGTGGGGCATCATCCGCACATAGGAGTTGGCGTTCAGCCCTTCGGCCACGCTGTTGAGCAGCATGTTGCCGAAGGCCTTGATCTCATCGGTGCTGCCAGTGGACGAGCCGCAGGATACGCCCATGCGCCCGTCCTTGATCGACGGGTCGCCCAGCAGGCCAGCGTCGGCCAGGGCCTGCTCAGCCGAGGCCACCGCCAGGCGTGAGACCCGGCCCATGCTGCGCAACTGCTTGCGCGTCCAATGGGCCGGGACCTGGAAATCGTCGATGGGCCCGGCCAGGCGAGTGTTCAGTTCGGTGAAACGGTCCCACTCATCCATGCGCCGGATGCCGCTGCGGTTGGCGGCGAAGTTGGCGGCGATGGTCTCCCAGTCGCTGCCGATGGAGGTGATGCCGGCCATGCCGGTGACGACGACGCGCTTCATCAGCACAAGCCTCCGTTGACGGCCAGGACTTGCCGAGTGATGTATCCAGCTTCGGCGGACATCAGGAAGTTCACCGCGCCGGCGACTTCTTCCGGGGTGCCCATGCGCTGGGCGGGGATCATCTTCATCAATTCTTCCACGGGTACGTTTTCATCGAGCATGGCGGTGTCGATCAACCCCGGCGCGACGCAATTGACCGTGATCTTGCGCTTGCCCAGTTCGATGGCCAACGCCTTGGCCGCGCCGATCAAGCCGGCTTTCGAGGCGCTGTAGTTGACCTGGCCACGGTTGCCGATCAGGCCGGACACTGACGTGATACAGACGATTCGTCCCGCGGCGCGGCGTCGGATCATCGGCATCATCACCGGGTGCAGCACGTTATAGAAACCGTCGAGGTTGGTGCGCAGCACGCTGTCCCAGTCGTCTTCGCTGAGGGCCGCAAAGGCGCCGTCGCGGGTCAGGCCGGCGTTGAGCACTACGCCGTAATAGGCGCCGTGGGTTTCGACGTCGGCTTCGAGGGCGGCCTTGCAGGCGGCGCGGTCGGACACGTCGAATTGCAGGACGCGGGCGTTGCGGCCCAGCGCTTGGATGTCTGCCAGGACCGCTTCGGCTTCGGCGCGGCCGCTGCGGCAATGCAAGACGATATCGTGCCCGGCCTGGGCCAGGCGCAAGGCGATGGCGCGGCCGATGCCACGGCTGGAGCCGGTGACCAGTACGGATTCAGTCATGGCTGGGTTCCTGTTGCGGAAGTTTCATTGAGGTACTGGGCAGCATGGGGCGGACGAAATACGTTCAGTCGCGCCGTGGCATGGATGCCCGGCGCGTGGATGTGGCATTCGAACACACCCATGCCGTTGTCGTCTTCCAGGGAGCGCACGCCATGGATGGCCAGTTCAGTGTCGAGAGGGAAATGCTCGACGTTGCATTCGAACTTGCGGGTCCCGAGCAAAAAGCCCAGCTCCACTGCATCGCCGCGCTGGCGAGCGTGGCAACCGGCGAACGCCGCGACGCTCTGGGCCATCAATTCGATGCCGACCCAGGCCGGCAGCGCGCCGTCTTCACGGTTGAACAAGCCGCCGGGCTTGACCGTGGCGAGTGCATGGATCTGTTCGTCATCGAAGGACACGACCCGGTCGATGAGAATCATGTCGCCCGCATGGGGCAGCAATTCGGCGAGCGGCCAGTCGATCATTGGGCGTCTCCGATAATGAGGCTGACGTTGTTGCCGCCGAAGGCAAACGAGTTGCTCATCAGGCGTCGGGGGAAGGTCGGGTTCAGGCGGGCACGGCTATCTATCCAGTCCAGCGCCGGCAGCTCGGGGTCCGCCTGGCCGTCCCAAAGGTGGGGTGGCAAGGCCTGGGCGACGTTGTCAGGGCTCAGGGTCAGCCAGCAGAAAGCCGCTTCCAACGCGCCCGCCGCCCCAAGCGTGTGGCCAGTCATGGGCTTGGTGGACGAGCAGGGCACGCCCGCCGGAAACAATCCAGCCACCGCATGGCTTTCCATGGCGTCGTTATGTTGCGTGGCGGTGCCGTGCAGGTTCAGGTAGTCGATCTGGCTGGCGTCCAGGCCGGCACAGCGCAGGGCTTTTTCCATCGCCTGGCGGGCGCCGCGACCGCTGGGTTCCGGCGCGGAAATGTGGTGCGCGTCAGAACTGGCGCCATCCCCGAGCAGGGCGATCGAATGGCCGTCGCCTGGCGTCTTGCTCATGAGAAACAGCACAGCCGCCTCGCCAATGTTGATACCGCTGCGGTTCACCGAAAACGGGTTGCAGCGCTCGTTCGACACCGCTTCCAGCGCAGAGAAACCGTTCAAGGTCAGTTTGCATAAACTGTCCACGCCACCGCACAGCACCGCATCGCACAAGCCCAGGTCCAGGAGGCGACGGGCGCTCATCAAGGCCCGCGCGCTGGAGGTGCAGGCGGTGGAGATCACATAGGAGGGCCCGCTCAAGCCAAGCCAGTCGGAAAGGAAATTGGCCGGCGCGCTGAGTTCTTGTTGCTGGTAATCGTAGCCTTCGGGGAACCGCTGCTCGCGCAGGTAATGGGCAATGCCCTGGCTGGCCTCGTCGATGCCCGAGGTGCTGGTGCCCAGAACGATACCGATGCGCGCGGGGCCGTACGCCTCGATGGCCTGGTCGATGTCAGCACGAATCTGCAACCCCGCTTCGAGCAGCAGTTGATTGTTGCGGCTGCGTTGCGCCGCCAGTGCCTCGGGGATGGGGGCCAGTTCTCCCCTTACCGCAGCCACCGGCAATGCCCGCTCGGCCACCCAGCCGGCTTCGACGCGCACGCCCGAGCAATCGCCGGCAAACAGGTTGCGCGCGACGTTTTGTTTGTCCCGGCCCAAGGAGCAGATGACCCCGAGGGCGTTCAGATAAGCGGTCATGGTGCGCTCTCGGTCAGCGGTGTGATGCGGTAGTGCGGGCCTTGGGGCAGGCGCAGCTCAAAATCCAGGGGCCGTTTGTAGCGCACCTGCCAACGCGCATCGAGGGCTCGTTCGACACCGTGTTGCCGGGCGACGGGGTAGCGATCGGCAAGCTCGGTTTCCGGGGTCAAGGCGAACAATAGCGCAGCGAACAATTCCCGCGCCTCGGCATTGGGCGGCAGCAGACCGTCGGCTTGCCATTGGTTGTCCACCAGGCGCTGGCGCGCCAGGGGAATGCCCAGCGGGTCCATCATCGACCAGCGTATGCCGGTGTTTTCACGCTGGATCACCAACAGCCAATCCTGGCGCTGGCCGTCCAGTTGCCGCTCGATGTGCAATTGCAGCGGCAGCGCCAGGGTTGGCATGCGCTCGGGCAGCGGCGCGTGGCTGGCGCAGGCACTGAGCAGCAGCAGGCAACCGATCAACAGGCAGCGGATCATGTGGCGGTCCCTTCGAGCGGCTTGCGTGCCACCACGTTGACCAAGGTTTCTTCGCGCTCGCCGAACGGCTTGGGCCGGCGCAGGCCCCAACGCTCCAGGAGGCCGAAGTCCTTGGCGCGGCTCCACCACAGGTACGGATAGGACACGTTGCGGTCCTCGAACTGGAAGCCTTGGTTGCGGATCATCGCCAAGTATTGCGCGGCGCTTTTCTGCACGTGCATGGGATGGCGGAACAGCCAGCGGATCACCCAGGTATCGATGTAGGCTTCGGTGGATTCGGCAAACAGCAGGTAGCCGCCGGGCTTGAGCACCCGATAGAACTCGGCGAGGGCTTTTTCCTGTTCCACCAGGTGGTGAAAGGTCTGGTGGCAGAACAGCAGGTCGACGCTGGCATCGGGCACGGCCAAGGTCGCGCAATCGCTGCCGATCAGTTCCACGGCCATGCCCTGGCGAGCGGCTTCTTGGGCGCTCAGGTCCAGGCTGTGGGGGTCGGCGTCCACGCCAATCAGGCGTTGCGGCGCGAATGCCTGGCGCAGGTACTGGAACGACTTGCCCTGGCCGCAACCGGCATCCAGCAGCACCGGATTGGAAGGCGGCGCGGTATTGAACAGACCGCGCAGATCCTCGACCGCCACGCGCAGCACATGATGCTGCCAGGTGTGGCTGCGCAGGAACCAGAAGCCGAAGCGGGTTTCTTGGACGTAGTTATCGCTCAGGTAGCTCATGGTTGTTTGCTCATGGCGCTGGGCTCGCGCAGATTTCCGAGAGCACGCGCAGGCGCCGCTTGGGTTCGCTGACGAACGGGTTGCGTTGATCCCAGGCATAGCCGGCGAGGATCGAACTGATCATCCGGCGGATGTCGGCGGAGCCTTCGGTGTAGTAGATCACGTCCTGGAACGTGCCGGCATACCAGCCTTCGACGTAGCAGCGGAACGTGTCGACGCCGCGTTTCAGTGGCTCGGCGAATTCGCCCTGCCAATCCACCTGCTCGCCTTGCAACTGACGATGCAGCACGCCGGCGGCCATGCTCGCCGAGCGCATGGCGATGGTCACGCCGGAAGAAAACACCGGATCGAGGAATTCCGCGGCGTTGCCCAGCAGGGCAAAGCCAGGGCCGTGCAGGGTCTTCACGTTGGCCGAGTAGCCACCGATGGTCCGCGCCGGAGTATCCCACGCAGCATTGGCCAGCACGCCGGACAGGCTTGGGGTCTCGTCGATAAAGCCGCGCAGGCAGGCATCGAGGTCATTGGTGCGGCCCGCGAAATGTTCCGCTGCCGCGACCACGCCCACCGAGCAACGCCCATCGCTGAAGGGGATGGTCCAGAACCACACGTCGCGTTTCGTCGGATGGGTGGTGATGAGGATCTTCTCGCGATCGAATACCGGGCTGTCGATGCGGTCCTCGATGTGAGTGAACACGGCCTGGCGCACCGGGAAATTGGACGGCGCCTCAAGGTCCAGCAGGCGCGGCAGGACCCGGCCATAGCCACTGGCGTCAAGGACGAAATCCGCCTCGACCCGGTACTCGCTGCCATCCTCGCGCTGCACGCCCAGTTGCGGCCTGGCGAGGCTGAAATCAACGTTGGCAATGGCCTGGCCGTAGCGAATTTCCACCCCTTGCAGGGCCGCCTGGTCGGCCAGCAACTTGTCGAAGTCGGCGCGCTGGACCTGGAACGTAGTGGGCTTGCCCTCGCTGAAAGTGTCGCCGAAATCGAAGGCGCTGTAGCGCTCGCCCCAGGCGAATGCAGCGCCGTTCTTGCGCTGGAACCCAGCGGCATTGACCGCGTCGAGCATGCCGGCTTCTTCGACAAAATCCAGACAGTGGGACAACAGGCTCTCGCCGATGGAGAACCGCGGGAAATGCTGGCGCTCGATGACCAGCACATCATGCCCCTTGCGCTTGAGCAGCGCGGCGGCGATGGCGCCGGAAGGGCCTGCGCCAATGATGACGACCTGTCGACGTTCCATTTCAACTGTTGACACTGGGGCTCCTGGCCGGGACGGCGTGCGAAGGAATACGGTGAAAACCGGCCAGGGCCGGCAGCAAAGTCGCGATCAAACCCATCAGCATCAGCGCGAAGTACAGCGCGTGGCTGATGAGTTGTTGTTGCAGCAGCAGATTGAGGAAGACGATTTCACTCAAGCCGCGAATATTCAGCAAGATACTTTCCCGCACGCGGCTGGCGCCGGCGAAGGACGCCCCGGCCCAGCCGAGCCCAAGCCAGTTGCCCAGCAGTTTGCTGGCAATGGGCAACAGCAGCAACGCCCCCAGCTGGGCCCAGCCGAGGCTGTCCATCGCGCTGTGCACGTTGATCTGCACGATACCGAACGTCAGGATCAACGGGATGGCCAGGTAGGTCTGCAACCTGTTCATCCACTCGGCGCCGAGGGGCAATACCAGCGGCACCTTGAGCGCGGCCATGCACAGCAGGTAGCCGATGCCGACGATGAGCGCATTGAGTCGGTAATGTTCGGCCACCACCAGCAGGGCGAAGAACAGGCCGCTGTGCAGCAACGGTTGGCGCAGGCCCGCCAATCGCAGCAGCATCGGCAGGCAGGCACCGGCCAGCGGCAGCAACAGGTTGCCCAGGTGCAGGCTGCCCTGGGCCAGGGCGAACAGGCTCCAGCAGATCAGGTCGATCAGGATGGCCGTCTGTACCAATCGGCGAGTGGCGGCGGGCGGGTAGGCGATATGGCGCAGGTACAGGTACAGCACCGGTATCGCCGTGATCGCGAACAGCAGCCCCACCGCCAGCGAGCTGATCCAGGGCTGGGGTGGCAGCAGCCAGAACGCGGTCGCCAAGCCACAGGCAAACGGTACGCCAAAGCTTGGCAGGGCAATCTTCACGCTCTGGCGGTCCAGGCGCAGGTCGATCACATCGCTGAGGATATGCCCCAGCAACAGGGCGAAGGCGAGGCTGTAGAGATTCTTCAACCACACGGGCTCGACCAGTTGCGCACCGCTGAGGTGCCAGCCCGGCTCGATCCAGCCATACATCAACAAGGGCAGGCCGAACGTCGCCAGCAGCAATTGGCTGACGATGGGGATCAGCCCGAAGCGTCGCCCGGCCAGCGTCGCCACGGCGAACAGCGCCAGGGCCATGACCCAGAACAGCGCCGTCATCATTGGACCGGCTCCGCAGCGCTGGACCCATGGGGTTGACGCCCGGCCCACGGTGCAAGCAGGAAGCTGAACGCCAATCCGAGGCTTACCGCCAGGCCGAAATTACTCACCGCCGGTGTGCTGGAAAGCGCCAGCAGGCCGAACGACAGCCAGGTGGTGATCGCCGCCAGCAGCGTACCCAGCAGGCTCACGGCGGCTCCGCCAATCTGCTCACGCATCAGGATCGCGTAGTCGACGCCGATGGCGGTCACCAGCAACAGGCCGAACAGGCTGAACAGCGTCAGCGGCTGTCCCAGCCAGCCGAGGCTCGCCAGACTGCACAGCGCTGCCAGGAGCGGCAGGGCGACAACGCGCAACGCGCCGCCAGCCCCGAACGGCCAGATCAGCACCAGGACGATCAGCACGCAGGAGGCCAGTTTCAATTCGGCGGCGCTGACCTGCGTGGCGGCAAAGACGCGATTGAGGTCACCCAGGCGATCGACCAATTGCACGCCGGGCAAGTCAACCGCCTGCACCCGCAGCAACGCGGCATCGTTCAAGCCTTGCAGGCTGACCACCGCCGCCACGCCTTGCGCTGTCGGGCCGAGCCAGAGGGTGCGATAGGGTTCTGCGAGCGGGCCGGTCAGCGCGGCGTCGATGTCGGTCACTGGCAGGGCCTGCAATTGCTGCAACTGCGCTTGCAACGCGGCAACCGGCACGCCGACGTCCAGCAATGGCTGCCAGAACGCCGGCAACCGGGCCAGGGCCTCACGGATTTTTTGTTGCTCGGCGGGCGGGCTGACCAGTTGATTGAGGGACAGGTAGCCCTGGAGTTTTTCCAAGCCGATCAACTGGTCCAGCCGCTCGTTGAGGGCGGTCTGGCGCTCCAGCAGTTGCGCTTGGTCGTCGGCACGGATCAGGAAAAACTGGCTGGTGGGCTGGAAACCGGTGATGCGAGCCACATCGCGGGCTTCGTCGGTCAGGTGCTGGGGCGTGCCGATCCACTGGCGGATGTCGTTCTTGCTGCTCAGTTGCCATAGGCCACCGCCACAGAAGGCCAACAGCAACGCCAACAGGACGGGCGTGCGCACCCGGGCCAGCAGCGCTTCTCGGCACTGGAGCATGGCTTCGCACACCCGCAGCGGCCACTGTGCGGGACGCAAGTCCGCCCGCTTGAGCAACGCCGGCAACAGGCAGACCGCCGTCAGGTAGGCGCCGACCAGGCCTGCGGCGGAGAAGATGGCGATCTGGGTCAGGGCCGGGAAAGGTGTCCAGGCCAGTGCGAGGTAGCCGATGCAGGTGGTCGCCAGGCTCAGGCTCAGGCCCGGCAGGGTCAAGCGCAGCGCCGGCCAGCTGCGCCACGGCTTGAGGCTCCAGCTCTTGGACAGATAATGCAGTGGGTAATCCACGGCGACGCCGATCAAGCTCGAACCCAAGACCAGGGTCATGACGTGCATGCGACCGAACACCGCCACGCAGGCCACCGCGCCGAACAACATGCCCACCAGCACCGGCACGAACGCCAGCCACACGGCAAAGCGGCGGAAGGCCAGCAACAACAACAACAGGATGCCCACCGTTGCGCCGCCGCCGACCCAAGTGATTTCCCGCGAGGCCTGTTGCTGTCCGCTGGCGGCGTAAAGCAGGCCGCTGGCCGCCAAGAGATTGCCCTGGGCCTGGCTCGCGTGCTCGCGGCTGCGTTGCAGCAGCTCGGCCACCTGCAGGGGCAGGTTCATGTCGAAGGCATTGCCCTGGGTGCGTGCCCGCAACATGACCCAATGCTTGCCGTCGGCTTCGGCAACCAGCGCACCGCTGCCGACGTCCAGCTCGATGGCGCCGCGCTGGGGCTGGCTGTTCTGGATGCGCCCGGTCAGGCCTAGCCAGTCGTCCTGGCTCGGCACCAGGCTGAAGCCACTGAACGGGTCGAACAGCGCTTGCACCCGTTGCTGGATAAATGCCTCGGGCTGGTCGATCAACTGTTGCCGATCAGTTGCCGACAGCATGGCCAGCCGGCCGTCGAGCAATTGCCTGCGCAGCGCAGGCAGGTCGGCTTCAAGCGTCCACTGGACCTTGTCGAACAGGCCGCTGGCCTGCCATTGCTCGCCCAGGCTGCGGGCCAGGGCGATGGCTTGCTGGCGGTCGGCGTGGCCGACGAGCACCAACACTTCGCGGTTCAGTGGTTCCTGCATGCGTTGTTCAGCGATCAGCTCCAGCGCATCCGGCGATGTGCCCGGCACCAGTTCCATCAGGTTCGCCGACAACGGCGCACCGTTGCGCCATTGCCAACCGGCGAGCGCCAGCACTGCCAGCAGCAGGATCAAGAACAGCCACGGCAGCCTCCGTTCACTCGGAAAAGTCATGTTGCTCCGCTTCGCTCAAGGGTTGCGTGCTGGTGCTCTCGCGCATAAGCAGGACGGTACTGTCGCCTTGGGCTTCCAGCAGTTCAATGCGCTGGACCAATTGGCCGCCGTCAATGTTGATCTGGTGGAAGACCTGCTTGAGCAGCGCCGAGCGTGGGGTCAGGGTGAGTCTCCATTGTTGCGGCTCCCCCGACAGGTTCAGTTCAAAGTCACGCTGCAAGCCACTGCTGTCGCCCTGCAACACCGCCAGGAACAACCGGTTCTGCTGGGCGCCGGCGCTTTTGTTCGGCAGTATCTGCCAGGTGCTGCCGTCCCGCCGGGCTATGCCTTTGGCGGTGATGCGATAGTCCTGTTGCAGCGGCGTTTGCAGCAGCCACAGCAGGCCCTGGTTTTTCGCCAGCACGAAGCGGCCCTTGCTGACGAGGGGCTGGGGCAGGGCGCGCAGGTGTTTTTCCTGGATGAACTGGCCGTGGATCACGTCCGGGCGCGCCAGTTGATCGCTCAATTGCTGCAGGTCGAACGCCTGGGCCAGCGGCGACAGGCTGCACAGCAGCAGCCAGGTGAGCAGGCGCTTCATGACAGTTTCCTCTCGACCGCTTCGACAAACACCCGAGGCGAGGCCAGCAGCATCTCGCGAGTGGCCATGTCCACGGCCACTTGCACGGAACTGGCGCGGGTGAAGCGTTCGCCGGTTGCGGCGTCACTGATCAGGTAGTTGATCTTCAGCCGGTTTTCCCACTCCACCAGACTGGCGCGCACGGTCAGGGTCTGGCCGAACACGGCACCGCGTACGTAGCGCAACTGCAGGTCGATCACCGGCCACGCATGCCCCGATTCGAGCATGTCGTTGTAGTTGTGGCCGATCAGGTCGAGCAGGGCACAGCGGGCCACTTCCAGGTATTTGACGTAGTGGCCGTGCCAGACCACGTTCATCGAGTCGACGTCAAAAAACGGCACCACGATCTGGGTGTCGACGTGCAGAACGCCTTGGCTACGCATGCAGCCTCCAGTGTTGTTCGGCAATGCGTTGCAGGCACAGGCGCAGTTCGCCTTCCAGGGCGCGGTCTTCAATGACCGGCGGGAAATCCTCGGTCAGTTGCTCGTGCATCGTGGCCAGGGCCGGTGGCAGCGGTCGTGCGTCTTCGGCGCGGCTGCGCAGCCAGACGCCCTGGTTGGCGGCCAACAAGGTGGCGGCGGCGACCTGTTCGGTCAGCTCCAGCACGCGGATCGCGTCTCGGGCAGCGATGGTGCCCATGCTCACCTTGTCTTGGTTGTGGCACTCGGTAGAGCGCGAGAACACGCTGGCCGGCATCGTGTTTTTCAGGGCTTCGGCGGTCCAGGCGCTGGTGCCGATCTGCACGGCCTTGAAGCCGTGGTTGAGCATCGCCCGCTCGGCGCTGGCGCCGGACAGGTTGCTAGGCAGGCCATGGTTGTATCGCTCGTCCACCAGCAGGGCGAGCTGGCGATCCAGCAGATCGGCGACGTTGGCCACCAGATTCTTCAGGCTGTCCATGGCGAAGGCGATGTGCCCACCGTAGAAATGCCCGCCGTGGAGCACGCGCTCGGCTTCGGCGTCGATGATCGGATTGTCGTTGGCGCTGTTGAGTTCGGTTTCGATGAACCCGCGCAGCCAGCCCAGGCTGTCGGCCAATACCCCGAGCACATGCGGGGCGCAGCGCAGGGAGTAGCGATCTTGCAGACGATGCAACGGCGCGGTCGGGGCGTCGATGGCCAGGTCCTTGCGCAGCCACGCGGCGACCTGCATCTGCCCCGGGTGCGGCTTGGCGGCGAACAGGCGTTCGTCGAAGTGTTCCGGATTGCCTTGCAGGGCGACCACGTTCAGCGCGGTGATGCGGGTCGCCAGTTGCAGCAGGTAGTCGGCGCGGGCAAAGGCCAGGCAGGCCAGGCCGGTCATCACGGCGGTGCCGTTCATCAGCGCCAAGGCTTCCTTTGGCCGCAGCACCAGCGGCGTCCAGCCCAGCTCGCGGTGCACGTCGGCGGCCAGGCGGCGTTCGCCACGGAACATGACTTCCCGTTCACCGGACAACGTAGCGGCGACGTAGGACAGCGGAGTCAAATCGCCACTGGCGCCCACCGAACCTTCTTCCGGAATCAGCGGCAGGATGTCGTGCTTGAGGAAGGCCTGGAGCCGTTCCAGCAGTTCCACCCGCACCCCCGACACACCGTGGCACAGCGACTGCAAACGGGCCGCGAGCACGGCGCGAGTGGCTTGGGCATCGAGCAGTTTGCCCAGGCCGCAGCCGTGGAAGGTGTAGAGGTGACGGGGCAGGGCCTCGACGTGGTGCAACGGCACGGCCACCACGCAAGAGTCGCCGTAGCCGGTGGTCACGCCATAGATGACGCCTTCCTTGTCCAGCAGGGAATCGAGGAACTGCGCACCCTTGGCAATGCGCTGGCGGAACGTCGGATCATCCTGCAATTGCGTCGGCGCCTGACGGTTGGCCAGGGCCAGCACATCTTCAATGCGCAGGGGGCGTTCGCCGAAGGTTACCGGCTCAAGAGTGGGCATCGTCATCGGTCTTCCAGAAAGGGTAAAAGTTGAACCACTGTTGTGGCCCCTGGAGGCAGTATTGCGACAGGCGTTCGGCGTACAAGCCGGCCCAATGGGCAATCACGTGGTCGCGTTCGTTGCGCTTCCACACCACGGCATCGGCGAACGGTTCGAGGGTGACCCGATAGTGTCCTTCGTGCTTGAGACACATCAGCAGGTTGACCGGGCATTTCAGCAGGCCGGCCAACAGCCAGGGGCCTTGCGGGAATGCCGCCGGATACCCCATGAAGTCCACCGTCACGCTGCGCCCGCCATGCAGCGGTACGCGATCGCCAGCGATCGCCAGCCACTCGCCGCGCTCCAGGCGTTCGCTCAGTTGCAGCATGATCACCGGGTTTAGCTCGCTGACTTGGATCAGCCGCAAGTGCGTGGCGCCGGCTTCGCCCAGCAAGCGATTGAATTGCTCGGCGTGCTTGGTATGCACCAGCACGTTCATGGTGACCTTTTCACCCAGTTCGGCCAGGGCTCGGCACATTTCCAGGTTGCCCAGGTGTGCGCCGACCAACATCTGCCCGCGCGTGTCGCGCAAATGGTTGCGCAGCAGCGCCGGGTCGACGATTTCGATCTGCTCGATGCTTAGCTTGCCGTTCCAGACGTCGAGCTTGTCCAGCAGGGAGTCGGCGAAGGCCATGAATTGCCCAAAGACTCGACGGTGGGTCGGGCGCAACTCGGGGCGGCCGCTCCAGTCGGCGAGGCGCTGCTGATACTGCCAGGCCGCCTGCCGGGCGCTGCGACCAAAAACGAAGAAGTACAGGACGATGCCGTACAGCACCGGTGTCAGCAGCCGACGGCCCAACACCTTGGCGGCAAACGCGGTGAGTTTCATCAGCCAGAAACTACCGCGCTCCTGGCGATCCGCCCAGTGCTGCTGGTCAGTGTTCATGGGCGCCACCGTTGCCAGAGAATCACCGGCAAGCGCACCAGCATGCCGAAGAACAGCCGGGTGTGCATGCGAGAAATCAGCACATTGTCGTGGAACAGGCGAAAGTGCGAGACCCCGTCCAGAGGGTAATGGACCCGCGTGCGCAGCCAGCGCATCGGCTGGTTGCGCCAGGACAGGCGCACGAGGATGTCCGAGTCGAAATCCATGCGTTTGCCGATGTTTGCCGAGTCGATCAGTGCCAGGGTCGGTGCCAGGGGATAGACCCGGAAACCGCACATCGAATCGCGGATCTGCAGGGACAGGCTGTTGATCCAGACCATCACGTGGGTCAGGTAGCGTGCGTAAAGGCGGCCTTTCGGCACGCTGGCGTCGTACAGGGGGTAACCGCAGATCAGCGCGTCGGGATGAGCGCTGGATTGTTCGATGAAGGTGCGTACGTCGCCCAGGTCGTGCTGCCCGTCGGCGTCCACCTGCAAGGCGTGACTGAAACCCAGGCGCGCGGCCTCCCGCAGCCCGGTCATCACCGCGCCGCCCTTGCCCTGATTGACGGCCAGCCGCACCAGGTGAACCCGTTCGTTTTCAGCCAATTGTTCGAGCACCGCCGCGCAAGCCGCGCTACTGGCATCGTCCACCAGCACGCAGGGCAAGCCGTTGCCGAGCAATGCGTGGACCACCGTTGCGATGGCGGTTTCGTGGTTGTAGACCGGGATGACGGCGCAGGGGTTATGCATATTCTGCTCCTTCCACGGTTTCACTGTGCACAACCTTCCTGTGGCGAGGGGATTTATCCCCGCTGGGTTGCGCAGCGACCCCAAATTCTGTGCAACGACACAGACTGATGGTGAGCGCTTCGCACTCGAGCGGGGATAAATCCCCTCGCCACAGAAGCACAGCGGTGCGGTTAGTCATCGGCCACCCCCAACACAATCCGCCCACTGGAGCACGCCGCTGTGTCATTGCGAAAGGCAAAGTACAACTTGCCGCGCTCACGATCGAAGCGCAGGTGCAGCTGGATTTCATCACCGGGTCGCACCAGTTGCTGGAATTTCAGCACCTCCATGCCGACGAACCGGGGCGGCAAGTCCAGCAGTCGACGGCCCAGGTTCAAGGCCCAATCGACTTGCACCACCCCCGGAAGGACCGGCGCGGTGGGAAAATGGCCGCTGAAGTATGCAAGGTCGGGGGGCACCGCCAGGCGCAGGCTCCATTCGCCGTCGGTTTCAATTTGCTCAAGCACCTCAGGGGCTTTTGGACGCGGCGCCATCAACACGGCTTCGACTTCGGCCTGGGGCAGCTTGCCCTGTGCGTTTAACGGCAGTTGCCGCAGCCAGCGCCAGCGCCGGGGCAGCGCCAAGGTTTCACAGTGCCCGCTCAAGTGCTGGCGCAGGGCTTGGGTCACGGCCCGCCGGCCCAGATTGCGCAGGGCCAGCAAGCCGGCTTCGCTGAGCGCCAGCAGGGCACCGAGGGAGGCTCGGTTCTCCTGCACGACGCCCAGCCGTGCATCGCTGACCCATTCGTGGGCCGTCAACGCCTGTTCCAGCATGGGCAGCGAGATGCGCTTTTCTTCGAGCTTGACGATGCGGTCCAAGCGGCCGAGCAATTGGAAGCGCCCATCCGCCGCGATCCGCGCCGCGTCGGCGGTGTGTTCCACATGACCGGCCGGCAAATAAGGCGAGGCGATCAGCAAGGCGCCGTCACTGTCCTGGCTCAGCTCGACACCGGCGAACGGTTGCCACAAGTCGCCGCCCTGGCGCCAGGCAATGCCGCCGGTTTCCGAGCTGCCGAAAATTTCCGTCGGCCATTGTCCCAGGCGTTGTTCGAGACTCTGGGCCGCGTCGGCAGGCAAGGCGCCCCCAGAGGAAAACACTCGGCGCACGCTGCCCAAGGCTGGCCAGTCGAGGTTATCGCCCATGCGCTTGAGCAGCGCCGGGCTCGCGACCCAGGCAAACGCCGGATGCTCGCGACTGGCGCGCTGCATATCCTCCGGGAAGGCCAGTTGCCGACGAACGAAGGTGCGCCCGGCGCACAGCGGCCACAGCACCCGGAACAGCAAGCCGTAGATATGCTGGGCGGCGACGCTGCCGATCATGCAGGCGTCCGGGCCAAGGTCGGCACCCCACAACTGCTCCAGCGCCTGGACTTCATTGCTCAGCTGGCGCAGGGTTTTTTCGATGCGTTTGGGCTCGCCACTGGAACCGGAGGTGCACAGGGCCTGCCAGCATTGATCAAGATCCAGCTCAGCGGCTTCCAGCGGAGCCTGTCGCAGGTCATTGGGTTGGGTGTCGCCGGGCAGGTCGGTCAGCCACAAGTCGACATCGGCCGACCAGCGCTGGCGGGTCTGCGGTTGCAGGTCAGCGGGCAGCAGCACGCGCGCGCCGGCGCGCCAGGCGCCGAGCAGGGCAACCGCCAGGTCCGCTGCATCATCCAGATGCACGGCCAGGCGCCGGATGCCCCGGGCTTGCAATCCGGCGGCCAGGCTGAGCGCGTCTGTGCGCAGTTGCGCGTGGTCCAGTCCCGGCCCGACCGCTACCGCGCGGCCTGGCTGGGCCTCGAGCAGTATCTGCTCAAGCGTTATCCAATTCATGGGCGGCCTCTTACCCGTTGTCGTATGAGCCATTCAATGGCAAACAGCAGCCCCATCAATCCGTAGGAAATCAGGCCGGTGTACAACATCCACCAGCTCAGCGGCGCCCAAAGGGTCAGGGCGGCGGCGAGCAAACCGTTACACAGGAAAAACACACTCCAGGCCACCGTGACCTGGCGGGTATAAACCACCGCCTTGGCCGGCAACCGTGGTTCGCGCAGGCGGGCCAGACGCTCGATGATCGGCGGGCCGTACTTCAGGCTCAGCGTGAACAGCGCGAGCATGAACGCGCTGATCAACACCGGATACCAGCGCAGCAAGAGCGGGCTGTCGAATACCGCGAGCAACACGCAAAAAAAGATCGCCGTGACCGCCATCCAGCGTTTGCCGGGCCCGGCCTTGCCGAGGAACGCCCGGGCCAGCCACAGGCAGCCCAATAGAAGCCCGAACTGCCAGGGGGCGAAGTGCTCCATGCCGAAATACACCGCAAAAGGGTATAGCAGGCCCGCCAGCAGCAGGCCGAGGCCAATCAGCCGGCTCATGCGGCCGGCTGGACCAGTCGATAGACCGCCTCGACTACATCGTTGACGGTGCGCACCGATTTGAATTCTTCAGCGGCGATTTTCTTGCCGGTCTGGCGCTTGATGTGGTCGATCAGGTCGACTGCATCGATGCTGTCGATTTCCAGATCCTGATACAGGTTCGACTCCAGCGTTACACGCTCAGGGTCCAGCTCGAAGAGCTCGACCAGGGCATTGCGCAGGGTGTTGAAAATATCGTCACGAGTTTGCATGGTCGGTCTCAGGCGCTTTTTGCAGTGACGAAGGCCGCAAGGCTTGCCACGTTGCTGAAATGGTTACGGGTGTCCTTGGCATCGGCGTCGATCTTGATGCCATATTTTTTCTGGATCGCCAGGCCAAGCTCCAAGGCATCCACCGAGTCCAGGCCAAGGCCGTCGCCGAACAGGATCTGATCGTCGCCGATGTCGTCGATACCGATGTCCTCCAGGCCGAGGGCCTCGATGATCAGTTGTTTGATGTCACGGTGCAGATCGCTCATCTTCGGCGAGCTCCTTGATGAAATAGTGATGCAAATAATCGTTAAGCCGGCGTGAAGCCTGTGGCGCGGGGCCCAGCGCGGCGAAAGCCTGTGGGTCTATATCGGCACCGACGCGAAAACTGAAGTGCACGCGGCGCAGGGGGATGCGGTACCAGGGCTCGGCCTTGGTCAAGGTCGTGGGGCTGACCTTGATCGTCACCGGTGTGAGGATTTTCGCACCCCGCAGGGCAATGGCGGCGGCGCCTCGATGAAAGGCCGGCGCTTGGCCCGGCTGGGTGCGCGTGCCTTCGGGAAAAACAATCAGGCATTGGCCATCCTGCAGGGCGTTGCTGGCGGCATCGAGCATGTCCATGCTGCCGTCGTTGCTGATGTATTGGGTCGAACGCAGTGGGCCACGGGTGAAAGGGTTGTCCCACAGGCTTTGCTTGACCACGCAGTTGGCGTCGCGCACCAGCCCGATCAGGAACACCACGTCGATCAGCGACGGGTGGTTGGCGATGATCATCTGCCCCGGGCGGCCGAGTTTCTCCGCGCCATCGATCTGATAGGTGAGCACACCGGTGCGGGCCATGAATCGAATGAAGAACCAGAACAGGCGCCCGACTGTTCTACGGGCTCGCTGCCGATGGGTCTGCGAGTCGCCGGGCAGCGCGTTGAGCAACGGAAACACCAGCAACCGCAGGCACAGCCCACCCAGCCCGAAGAGAGCGAAGCTTGCGGCGGTCGCGAACAAGCGCCAGTAGTAGGCGTCGCGATGTTTACTGGTCACCGGTTGCGTTGCCAGGTCCATAGACGATTCTTCCAGGCATGTTGGCAGGTGAGTTGGTTGCCCAGCAGCGTACGCAACAGATCCAGGGCATGGGGCCAGTCGCTGACCGGCAGCGGGGCCGGCGGATTGGCTAATTGCAGTTGCCAGTCGTCGCCACGGGTCAGCAACAGCCCCACTGCGTAGGGAAACGGTACGTCGTCGACCCAAGGCGCGTAGACGCTGGGCGGTTGCTCTTCGGTGATGACCAGCAACACCGCTGGCGTGCCCTCGTCGAGCAAGGCGGCGGCCTCCAGCATGCCGTGTTCAAGGCCATCGCCCGTCGCGGCCAGGGCCGTCATCTCGCTGGTTTCGCCGCGCATGATCGACCACAAGCCAATCACCGCGTTGTGCACCGACAGGCTGAACTGGGTAGGAGACAGCGGTTGATCCCCGGCCAGGTCCTTGAGAATCTCAAAAGTGCGCGGGGTTTCGCCATGGCGGGAAATAAAGACCAACGGTAGGTCCGGTCGCCCCTCGGCCAGCGGCCAGGCGACACTGAAGGCCATGCGGGCCAGGCGGCTGAGGCGTCGGCGTTGCATGGCGGGCAGGAACGACACGTCAGGGGCCGCATCGCTGACGGGCGGCACGACCGGTTGTCGGCTCCATGCCTGCCAATCGTCCACGCTTTCGAGCCCAGGGGCCCACGCGCGCCATTGGGCGATATTGAAATTGATCACAGACTCATCCCACCCCTGCGGGCTTTTATTGTCACGGTTCAGTGGTTTGACCCGCGTCCAACCCTGCATGGCCTTGCGACCCAAGTGGCGCGCATTATCCCGGTGCGGTTGGCTTGTAGCAAATACTGGTTACATTTCGTCCAGGCAAAATCATCAAGGAACCAGACCCAACACGGGACCGCCATTGTGACGGTTAAAAAGTGATTGTCTGTCAGGCGCTTCCTTCATATACAGGCGAATTGACGCTCGGTTGTCTGAAAAAGCCACCGACGCCGTAATCCGATCATGGGGAAGGTAGCGAAGCGGTGTGTTGCGCTACTACACTCGGGAATCTTTGATACACGGAGGTTTTGTCATGCGGCGTGTGGTGTTCAATCAGAAAGGTGGCGTAGGCAAGTCCAGCATCGCCTGTAATCTGGCGGCGGTCAGCGCCAGCGAGGGGTATCGCACGCTATTGGTCGACCTGGATGCCCAGGCCAACTCCACTCAATACCTGACCGGCTTGACCGGCGATGACATTCCCGTGGGCATCGCGGATTTCTTCAAGCAGACCCTGTCGTCGGGGCCTTTCTCGAAAAAGAACAGGGTCGATATCTACGAAACGCCCTTCGACAACCTGCACGTCATCACGGCCACCGCAGAACTGACCGATCTGCAGCCCAAGCTCGAGGCAAAACACAAGATCAACAAGCTACGCAAGCTGCTCGAAGAGCTGGACGAGGATTACGACCGGATCTATCTGGATACTCCGCCGGCCCTCAACTTCTACGCGGTTTCAGCGTTGATCGCGGCAGATCGGGTATTGATTCCTTTCGACTGTGACAGTTTCTCCCGCCAGGCACTGTATGGCCTGCTGTCGGAAATCGCCGAGCTCAAGGACGATCACAATGAAGAACTGGAAATCGAAGGCATTGTCGTCAACCAGTTCCAGGCCCGCGCCAGCCTGCCCCAGCAGATACTCGACGAATTGATCGCCGAAGGCTTGCCGGTGCTGCCCGTTTACCTGAGCAGCTCCGTGCGCATGCGTGAGTCTCACCAGGCGAGCCTGCCACTGATCCACCTGGACCCACGGCATAAACTGACCCAGCAGTTCGTGGAGTTGCATGGGTTGCTGGAGAACGCCTGATTCAAATCCCCTGGCCGCGCAGCCAGCTCATCAACTGCGGCAAGGGGAACGCGCCGCTTTGGCGTGCTACTTCTCGGCCGTCCTTGAACAAGATCAGGCTGGGTATCGAGCGAATCCCCAACTGCGCCGACAATTGTTGATTGGCTTCGCTATCGAGCTTGGCCAACCGGCACTTGCCGGCCAGCTGCGCGGCGGCCTGTTCGAACACTGGCGCGAAGGATTTGCACGGGCCGCACCAATCCGCCCAGACATCTATCAATAACGGCAGGTCGCCCTTGATCTGGCTGGCGTAGTCGCCTTGCTTGAGTTCGAAGGGTTTGCTCGATAACACCTGGGCCTTGCAGCGCCCGCACTTGGGCTGGTCGCCCAGGCGTTCGGCGGGTATGCGGTTGAGCCCGTTGCAATGGGGGCACGGGATGAGCATCGGGTCGTCTCCTGGAATTTGGTTACTCAGGTTGGACACTATATAGAAACCAACACAAAAACCTGTGGGAGTAAGCCTGCTCGCGATGACGGTGTGCAGTCAGGAATCCTGGACTGGCAGACCGCTATCGCGAGCAGGCTCGCTCCCACAGGGTATCGGTGTTGCTGATTATTTGGCCTGGGTCAGCGTGTTGTAGCTGGTCATCAGGTTGCGGTAATCCGGGATGTGGTTGGAGAACAAGGTTGCCAGGCCTTCCACGTCGTTGCGCCAGTCGCGGTGCAGTTCACAGGCCAGGCCGAACCAGGTCATCAATTGCGCACCCGAGGAGGACATGCGGTCCCAGGCCGATTGGCGGGTCAGTTCGTTGAACGTGCCGGAGGCATCGGTGACCACGAACACATCGAAACCTTCGGCCAGCGCGGACAGTGCTGGGAAAGCTACGCAAACTTCAGTCACTACGCCGGCGATGATCAGTTGCTTCTTGCCGGTGGCCTTGATTGCCTTGACGAAGTCTTCGTTGTCCCAGGCGTTGATCTGGCCAGGGCGGGCAATGTACGGCGCGTCCGGGAACAGTGCCTTGAGCTCGGGTACCAGCGGGCCGTTGGGGCCGGTTTCGAAGCTTGTGGTCAGGATGGTCGGCAGTTCGAAGTACTTGGCCAGGTCCGCCAGGGCCAGCACGTTGTTCTTGAAACGGTCCGGGTCGATGTCGCGTACCAGCGACAGCAGGCCAGCCTGGTGGTCCACCAGCAGAACGGCGGCGTTATCTTTGTCGAGACGGTTGTAGGAAGTGGTCATGGCGTAGCCCTCATTAAGTTTTGGTTGCCGAAGGTTCGGCGTGGTTAAGGTTTTTAATGTCGGTACAGCGTTTATTCGGGATTCATCTGGCCGAAGCGCCGGCTTCAATCCGTGTTGCGTTTCGATGTGTGTAGATTAAAACTGGCACCTTTGACGCGCTAGACTGCAAAAATCAGCCTTAGCGTTCTATTTGGAGAACGATCATCGAAGACCTCAACACGCTGTACTACTTCACCCAGGTGGTTGAGCACCGTGGATTCGCCGCAGCGGGCCGGGCGCTGGACATACCCAAGTCAAAGCTCAGCCGGCGTATCGCCCAGTTGGAAGAGCGGCTAGGGGTGCGCTTGCTCCATCGCACAAGCCGGCATTGCACGTTGACGGAGATCGGCCAGGCCTATTACCAGCGCTGCCTGGCGATGCGTGTCGAGGCCGAGAGCGCCGCCGAGGTGATCGAGCGCAACCGCTCCGAGCCCCAGGGCCTGGTGCGCATCAGTTGCCCGACGGCGCTGCTCAACAGCTGGGTCGGGCCGATGCTGACCCGCTACATGCTCAAATATCCGCGGGTGGAGTTGTTCATCGAGAGCACCAACCGCCGAGTCGACCTGATCCACGAGGGGTTCGATATAGCGCTGCGGGTGCGCTTTCCGCCGCTGGAAAACACCGACATGGTCATGAAGGTACTGAGCAACAGCACCCAATGCCTGGTGGGCAGCCCTGCATTTGTAGAGCGATTGTCTTCGCCGGCTTCACCGGCGGACCTTAACGGCCTGCCCAGCGTGCATTGGGGCGGTGCGCAACGGGAGTATCAGTGGGAGTTGTTCGGGCCGGATGGCACCCGAGCGTTGATCCGACATGAGCCGCGCATGGTCACCGATGACCTGCTGGCCCTGCGGCACGCGGTGCTGGCTGGCATTGGTGTCGCTCACCTGCCGACCGTGGTGGTGCGCGAAGACATCGCCGCCGGGCGTCTGGTGGAGTTGGTCCCCGGCTGGACGCCGAAATGCGGGATTGTTCATGCAATCTTTGCGTCGCGGCGTGGGTTGCTACCGTCGGTGCGCACGTTGATCGATTTCCTGGCCGAGGAATTCAGCCACAGTGATATGGCTTAGTGCATTGGCCTCGGGTTGCCATTCATCAGGTGCGCCGCACTGACGGCGCGCCGCGCCCTCAAAACCATACCTGATCACAACCAGGAGGTCCCATGAGCATCCCTCAAGACCCAACCACCCCCAAGACACTGGACAACCCCAACGATGATGGCTTCGTCCTGGGCACCGCTGGCCGCGACGAAGACCCCAACGCCGCCCCGGCCTATGCCGTTGACAGTCGTCACGATCGGGACGAATTGACCCCGGATGACGCGCGTGGCATGCCCGGTTATCCGGAGGAAAAACCGGCAGCGCCGGCTGGGGAAGAGCCAGAATCAGGCATCGAGACGCCCGAACAGGGGAACGATAAGGCGGGATGAGCAGGCTGCGTTGACCTTCGCCCAGCCAATCTTTCACCCGTGGCGAGGGAGCTTGCTCCCGCTCGGCGGCGCAGCCGTCGTAAAACCGGTTGACGCGGTCAGTCTGAAAAAGCGCGTCAGTCCATTCTGGGGCCGCTTCGCAGCCCAGCGGGAGCAAGCTCCCTCGCCACAGGGTTATGTGTTTGGCGGGAGGGTTACGACGAGCAACTGATCTCCAGATGCTTGCCCCATTCCGGCGGCCGCTCGGCGTAGCTGCCCATCCCCGATTGTTCTTCAAAAGGATTGCTCAGCACGCTGTGCAGGCGGCGGACTTCTTCGTAATCGCCTGACTCGGCGGCGTCGATGGCTTTCTGGGCCAGGTAGTTGCGCAGCACGTAGAGCGGATTGACGGCGTGCATGCGAACGCGGCGCTGGTCCTGGTCGACCGGGCCCTCGCGGTTGACGCGGGCGACGTACAGCTCGGCCCAGGCATCGAAACCCTTGAGATCGACGAAGTCGTCGCGCAAGGCGGCAACGGCTTGTTCCGGAGCCTGGTCGCCCAGCCGGCGGAAGAACAGGCTGTAGTCGACGCCGCTGTTCTGCATCAGTTGCAGCAGGCGCTCCACCAGTTTCTGGTCCTCTTCTTCGGCGACGGTCAGGCCGAGGCGGCGGCGCATCAGGTCCAGGTAGTGGGCCTGGTACAGGGGAAGGTACAAGCCAAGGGTCTCGCGCAGGGCATCGACGCTGATAAAAGGCGTCAGGGCTTGGGCGAGGGCGCTGAGGTTCCACTGGCCGATGGGCATCTGGTTGCTGAACGAGTAACGGCCCTGGTCATCGGAATGGTTGCAGATGAAGTTGGCGTCGAAGTCATCAAGGAAGGCGAACGGCCCGAAATCGAAGGTGATGCCCAGGATCGACATGTTGTCGGTGTTCATCACGCCATGGCAGAAACCATAGGCCTGCCATTTCGCAATCAGTTCGGCGTTGCGCTCGACGATCTCGCGGTACATCGCCAGGTAGGGCTCGGGCTGCTCCCGGCATTGCGGAAAATGCAGGTTCAGCACGTGCTCGGCCAAGGCAGCATGCAGCTCCGGCTTCTTGGTGTAGTAGAAATATTCGAAGTGCCCGAAGCGCACATGGCTGGGGGCCAGGCGCAGCACCATGGCGGCGCGCTCCTGCTTTTCGCGCCACACCGGGGTGTCGGAGCCGATCACGCACAACGCGCGGGTGGTGGGGATGCCCAAGGCGTGCAGGGCCTCGGAGGCAAGGAATTCGCGAATCGAAGAGCGCAGCACCGCGCGCCCGTCGCCCATCCGGGAGAACGGCGTCTGGCCGGCGCCCTTGAGGTGCAGGTCCCAGTGCTCGCCGGCCTCGTTGTACACCTCGCCCAGCAGCAACCCGCGGCCGTCGCCCAGTTGCGGGTTGTAGTGACCGAATTGATGCCCTGAGTACACCATCGCCCGGGGCTCGGTTTCGGCCCACAGCTTGTGGCCGCCAAAGATCTCGGCGAACAGCGGTGTCTCGGCTTCTGCCGGCTCCAGGTCCAGCAGCGCCATGGCCGCCGGGCTGGCAACCACCAGCCGCGGGTTGTCGATGGGCTCGGGCAGCACATGGGCCGAGAAACCGTCGCCCAGGCGGGCGAAGCGGTTATCGAAGGTCAGCGTTTCCAGCGTTTTCATGGCCGTCTCCGACGGGCCGCCCGCAGGCAACCCGCTGTCAGTCGAGGGTGCCTTGCGGAGGCTCGGGCATCGGCTTGATGCTGGCGACCGTTGAAGGCACGGGCGTGATGGTCTTTTTGTCAGGCTCGGCAGGCACGAGCTTGTATTCCTGGCCTTGCAGGTTCTTCAAGTAGATTTCCATCTGCCGGAAGGAGATGTTGATGTGCTCCTTCTTGAATTCCCGGTTGATGAACCGATTGATCTCGTCCAGCACCGGGTTTCGATCACCGAGGTCGCGCACATGCATGCGCAGCTCATGGTCCAGGGTGCTTTCACCGAAGTTCAGGAAGTACACGATCGGCTCCGGTTCCTTCAGCACGCGGGGGTTATCGCGAGCGGCCTTGAGCAGCAACTCGCGCACCCGGTCCAGGTCCGAGCCATAGTCCACGCCTAATTTCAGGGTCACCCGGGTTACGGTGTCGGTCAACGACCAGTTGATCAACTGCCCGGTGATGAACGTCTTGTTCGGGACAATGATGTCCTTGCGGTCGAAATCGGTGATGGTGGTCGCGCGAATGCGGATCTTGCTCACGGTGCCCGACAGGTTACCGATGGTGATGGTGTCGCCGATGCGCACCGGGCGCTCGAACAGGATCATGATGCCGGAGATGAAGTTGGCGAAGATCTCTTGCATGCCGAAGCCCAAGCCTACCGACAGCGCCGCCACCAGCCATTGCAGCTTGTCCCAGCTCACACCCAGGGTGGACAGCGTCGTGACGAAGCCGACGCCGGCGATCACGTAGGACAGCAAGGTCGTGGTGGCATACGCGCTGCCCTGGGCCAGGTTCAGCTTCGACAGCACGAACACTTCCAACAGGCCCGGCAGGTTGCGGGCCAACGCGAAGGTGATACCGATGATGATCAGTGCCCCGAGCATGTCGCCGATGCTGATGGGCACCATGCTCATGTTGGCGCCGGTGCCGCTGGTGTATTCGTAGAGGGTGATGTTGTCCAGGTAGGAGAACACACTGATCAGGTCCGACCAGACCCAGTACAGCGCGGCCATGAAACCGCCCAGCAGGGCCAGGCGGATCAGGCGCAGGGACTGTTCGTTGACCTTTTCGATGTCCAGGGTCGGTTCCTCGACCACCGCTTCGCCGTCGCCGACCTCCTTGGCCGCCTGGCGCTTGGCCAGGGCACGCTGGTAGGCAAGGCGCCGCGCCGCGACCGAGAGGCCACGCACGAAGGTGGCCTCGATCACCAGCCAGAACATCAGTAGGTACAGCGTGTTGATCAAGCGGTCGCTGAGTTTCAGCGCGGTGTAGTAGTAGCCGAAGCAGACGGCGACGAACAGCGCGATCGGCAATGCGGTGAACAGCACGCCGACGGCCTTGCGGAACAGCGATGTGTTCTTGTGCGTCGGACTGCTGAGCAACAGCCGGCTGAGTAGCCAGGCCATCGAGGCGTAGCAGGTCAGCACCACCGGCATGCCGAGTACGTCATCGGCCAGGGCTGACGGCTGCAACTCCGCCACGGCCACCACGGCCACCAAGGCCAATACCACCAGCCCGAGCCGACGGATCCAGCCCTGGAGAAATTCGACCTGGGGTTTTTCCCAGCGGAAATGCAGCTCGGCAACGCCGCCTGGCGAGAGGATTCGATAGGCGGTGTAAAACACCAGCCAGGCCTGCCCGATCTGTAGCAAGGCCGCGCCGAGGTTGGTGTTCTGGCCGCGGGCGTCGATCTGCAAGGCGTAGCCGCACAAGGCAAGCGCCAGCGCCACCGGCATGGCCAAAAGGATGTTGATCAGGATCGCCTGGGGTGTGTGCCACTGGCTGTCGCGCTTGAAGTGGCCGACATCCTGGTGAACCTTGTTAAGGCGCGCATAGAGATTCTTGCGGCGCCACAGCAGCGCGCCGATCAACAGCGCCAGGGGCAGGAACAGCAGCGGCCGCTGGGTCAGGCCGTCAGCCAGTTCGCTGAGGCTCGAGGCCCAGGGCAGCGAATCGACTTGTTTTTCCAGGCGGGCCGGCACGCCACGCATCCACTCGAAATCCAGCGGTTTGTTGCTGGGAATCCAGAACATCTGTTCTTCAAGGGTGGCCCGCAGATTCTGTGCGGTGCTGAGCAGTTGTTTCTGGTTGAGCTGCAGCGTGATGGACTCGTTGAGCACCGCGCTCAATTCACGGTTCAGGCGGTCCAGCAGGTCGACCCGGGTCAGGGCCAGTTCAAGCAGGGTCTTGCGCAGCTGTGGGGTGACCTGCTCGGAGGGCTGGGACGCCAGCAGGTTGTCGACGTAGGCTGCGGGATTGTTCAGCAATTCACGTTGCTGGCTGACTTCGAACTGATACAGGCGGATGTCGGCGATCTGGTCGGCCAGGTTCTGGTCCAGCTTCAGGCGCGGCAAGGTCTGGCGCTGCTTGTAAAGAATCTTGGAGAGCAGCAGGCTGCCCTTGAGCACGCTGATCTGCTCGTCCAGGGCGGCATCGGTCTGGGTGACGCTGTCCAGCAGTTGCTTGGTCTGCAGGTTCTGCTGGGTGACCTCGTTGAGGCGGTCGGTGCTCTTGAGCAGATAATCGGAAAGCTTGAGGTTGGCCGTGCTTTCGGTCGCCAGCAGGCTGCTGCCGCCGGCTTTCTGCGCTTCGATGGATTGCTGCGTCACCGTTTCCTGGGACTGGGCCAGGCGTTTCTGGTTGATCAGGTTCTGCAGGTCCTGGATTTCCCGCTCCATGCGGTCGATCTTTTCCGAAAGCAGATCGTGCTGGCTATTGCCCAGGTCTTGCAGTTGGCTGTTGCCGGCCAGTTCCTGGCGGCGCAGTGGAATCAGCGCGTTGAGGGCCGCCAGTTCCGCATTGAGCTGGTCGCGCTGCTCGGCGCTCAGCGCCTTGCCCGCATCCCGTCCGGCTTTGAGGATGGCGTTGATCTGCTGGATCCGGGTCTGGCTGGCGGAGATTTCCGCCTGGGCGCGCTCGGGGCGGGTCTGGGCGGTGATGACCAGGCTGTTGGCGTCGGCCAGGGCCTTTTGCAGATCGCTCTGCTGGGTAGAGCGTTCCGTCAGCATTTGCTCTAGCTGGGGAATCGGCAGGTTGGCGTAGCGTTGCGCCACCGGCACCACATTGGTGCCCTTGAGCCGCGCCAGTTCGCGCTGGTTCTCGATGTTCTGTTTGGGCGCGTTGGCGAGTTGCTGCTTGAGGGCGAGCAGTTTCTGTTCGTAGTCGGCCTTGTTGGTCAACTGGGTCAGGGTGTTTTGCAACACGGCCTGCAAGGCTTTCTGGTCGGCTTCCGGGAGCTTGCGGTCGGCGATCTTGTCCAGGCTGGCCTGGACCGAGGTGCTGGTCGGCGGCTCAGCAGCCTGGACCGTGCAGATGGAAAGACCCAGGCCGAGCAGGGCGATGGCGAATAAGGAGCGCAGGGTAGGCATAGAGACCGGTCAAGCAAATGAGAGTGGGAGCAGTTTAGAGGAACAAGCCGGGACCCGGGCGACTTCCTTCGGGGAATCTGACGCCCACTTTGCCAATCTTGTTCCCGTCCATGGCCGCGACGGTCCACAGGGTGTTGTTCCAATCCACCTGGTCGCCAACCACGGGTGCACCGCCGACTTTCTGGGCAATGAAACGGCCCAGGGTCATGTCCGGATCGATGCCGTCCAGCTTCAACCCATACAGCGTGGCAACCGCGGCCAGCTGGGCGTCTCCTTCGAGTACGAAGTCGCCGAAGAAGCGCAAATCCAGGCCCCGTTGCGGTGCCTGGCTGAACAGTTTTCCAAGGGCTGGCAAATCATGTTCATGGCCGATCACGCAGAGCAAATCGTCCACTTCCAGCACCGTACTACCCGACGGATGGAGCAATTGCTGGCCCCGAAACAGGGCCGCGATGCGCGTTCCGTCGGGCATTTTCAAGTCCCGTAGAGGCGAACCGATGCACCACTTTTCCGCACCGAGGCGGTAGATAAACAGTTCCCACTCGCTCGTCACATGTACTTCCAGCGCCGCCCGGGAAATGGGCAGCGGTTCTGGCGGGACGGTCACGTGCAGCAGCTTGGCGACCCAGGGCAGGCTGGTGCCTTGTACCAGCAGTGACACCAGCACGATAAAGAACGCGAGGTTGAAATAGAGCTGCGCGTGAGGCAGGCCGGCCATCAGCGGGAACACCGCTAGGATGATCGGTACGGCGCCCCGCAGGCCGACCCAGGAAATGAAAGCCTTTTCGCGACCATGAAACGCCTTGAACGGCAACAGCCCGACCATGACCGACAGCGGGCGCGCGATCAGGATCATCCACAACGCCAGGCCCATGGCGGGTAAGGCGATGGGCAACAGGTCATGGGGCGTGACCAATAGCCCCAGCACGAGGAACATGCCGATCTGGGCGAGCCAGGCCATGCCGTCGAGCATGTGCAGGATGCCGTGGCGGCTGCGCACCGGGCGATTACCCAGCACGAGGCCGCACAAGTACACCGCCAGGAAGCCGCTGCCGTGCAGGGCGTTGGTCAGGGCGAACACCGCGAGGCCGCCGCTGATGACCAGGATCGGGTAGAGGCCGTTGGCCAGGTTGATGCGGTTGACCAGCTGCAGCATCAACCATCCGCCGCCCAGGCCGATCACCGCGCCGATGCCGAACTCGCGCACCAGATGCCCGAGCAGGCTCCAATGCAGCCCGGTCTCACCGCTGGCAAGCATGCCGATCAGGGTCACGGTGAGGAACACCGCCATGGGGTCGTTGCTGCCGGACTCGATTTCCAGGGTGGCGCTGACCCGCTCGTTCAGGCCTTTGCCACCGAGCAACGAGAACACCGCAGCGGCGTCGGTAGAGCCAACAATCGCGCCGATCAGCAAGCCTTGGATCAGGTTCAGGTTGAACAACCACGCGGCGGCCATGCCGGTCAGCCCGGTGGTGATCAACACGCCCACAGTGGCCAGCGACAACGCCGGCCACAGTGCCACGCGAAAGCTCGAGACCCGCGTGCGCAACCCACCGTCCAGCAGGATCACCGCCAACGCGAGGTTGCCCACCAGATACGCCGTGGCGTAGTTATCGAAAAGAATACCGGCGCCGTCGACGCCGGCAAGCATGCCCACGGCGAGGATGATCACCAGGATCGGGATGCCCAGGCGCGACGAAAGAGAACTCACCAGAATGCTCGCACCCACCAGCAACGCGCCGATCAAGAACAGGCTGTTGATGGTCGTCGCGGTCAAAGGCAGTACTCCGAAAAACTGAGGGCGGGCACAAACTGACCATGCAGTCTGCGTGCCAGCGATTCTAACCTGTTGAAATGTGATGCTGTCAAAAAAGGTTGGGGGACCGATAGGCATCGGCTCCCTTGAGCGGAAACATTGTGGCGAGGGAGCAAGCTCCCTCGCCACAAAAGCCAGGCGGAGGATTGCTCACGGTCTGTGAGCAGTCATCGTTACGTGGGTTAAAGGCTGAACCGCCCAACCATGCTGTTCAAATCCACCGCCAGGCGCGATAGCTCGGCGCTTGCAGCGCTGGTCTGATTCGCACCGGTGGCCGTCTGCACCGACAGGTCGCGGATGTTCACCAGGTTGCGGTCCACTTCGCGGGCCACCTGGGCCTGTTCTTCGGCGGCGCTGGCGATGACCAGGTTGCGTTCGTTGATCTCGACGATGGCCGTGTTGATGGTGTCGAGGGACATGCCGGCGCCGCGGGCGATGTTCAGTGTCGATTCGGCGCGTTCGGTGCTGTTGCGCATCGAGTCCACGGCCTGTTCGGTGCCGCTCTGGATGCTGCCGATCATGCGTTCGATCTCGCTGGTCGACTGCTGGGTGCGGTGGGCCAAGGCGCGGACTTCGTCGGCGACCACGGCGAAACCACGACCGGCTTCACCGGCACGGGCAGCTTCGATGGCGGCGTTCAGGGCCAGCAGGTTGGTCTGGTCGGCCAGACCGCGGATCACGTCGAGCACCTTGCCGATGTCTCGCGACTCATCGGCCAGGTTGCCGATCAGCGTGGCGGTGCTCTGGACGTCGGCGCTCATGCGCTCGATGGCACCGACGGTTTCCTGCACCAGGTCGCGACCGTCGCCAGCGGACGTGGTGGCGTGTTTCGACGCTTCCGACGTGCTGACCGCGTTGCGGGCAACTTCTTCCACGGCGCTCGTCATCTCGTTGACCGCGGTGGCGGCCTGCTCGATTTCGTTGTTCTGCTGGGTCAGGCCACGGGCGCTTTCGTCGGTGACGCTGTTGAGCTCTTCGGCGGCGGAGGCCAGTTGCGTGGCCGAGCCGGAGATCCGTTGCAGGGTGTGGCGCAGTTTTTCCTGCATGGTCGACATCGCCCGCAGCAGTCGGCCAGCCTCGTCGCTGCCGTCAACGGTGATCGGCCGGGTCAGGTTGCCCTTGGCGATTTCTTCGGCGGCATCCAACGCGTTGGCGATCGGCTTGGTGATGCTGTTGGTCAGCAGCCAGGCGAACAGCAGGGTCAGGCCGGTGGCGATGGCCAGAAGGGTGACGACCCAGATGAAGGCTGTGGAATATTGCTGTGCTGCGTTTTTGTTGAATGCTTCCGCTTGCTGGTTGTTGATGTCCGACAGGCGAGCGAGCGCTGCGTTGATAGCGTCGGAGTTGCTCGTCAACTCAGCGTTGAGCAGCGCTTGCAGTTCGTTGAGCTGATTGTTGCGCGACAGGGTTTTCATCCGCTCTTCGAGCTGACGGTACTGATTGAGCAGCTGCGTGAGTTGCTCATACGCGGACCGTTCTTCAGGCGCACTGATGAGTTTCTCATAAGACATCTGGGCGGCCCGGACCTGCTGGTTGCGTTGCTCGAACAGGTCCAGCGTTTTTTGCTGGGTATCCGCTTCGCGGTTGATCAGCAGGCGATAGGACAACACGCGCAGGCGCAGGGTGAGCTGGGTGACGTCATTCAGTGCTTTGATACTGGGCACGCTGTTCTGAGCGATGTTTTCGCCGGACGCGCGAATCTTGCTCATCTGGCTCAAGGCAAACACGCCGAGGGCCAGCATCAGGGCGCCGATCAGGGCAAACCCCAGGAACGCCCGCGGCGCGATGTTCATATTACGTAGGGACATGGAAGTTACCGTGAAGAAGCGCGTCCGTGCGGGGCTGTGACTGGTTTCAATGACTTATCGGTCTTGCGACTGAAGTCTTGAGGGCGCTGCGTGCTTTTGTCGCACTCCACCGGCAACGGCGCGACGAAGGGTCGGAACCAGATTCCTTGTTCGCAGTCTCTACAGCTCGCCAGTGGTGCGCCGCTGTTCTCTGAGTCGTGGCGTTGACGATGACTTTTCTTTATCGTACGCGCCCCTTGAAAAACCCTGGAAATCAATATGTTGGAAACATCCCTCAGCCAGCTGGAGCAATTGGTCAACGACCTGGTGCAACAGAACCGTCACCTCGCCGGCCTGAATGAAACCCTGGGCGCCGAACTGGCGAAGGCCAAGGATGAAAACGAAAGTCTGCAATTGAGCCTGATGGAGCAGGAAGAACTCCACGGCACCACCACCGCCCGGATCCAGGCGCTGATCGAGCGCGCCAGCACCGCAACGGCCAGCGCATGAGTCAACGTGTCGATGGGGTGACAGTCGTCTCGATTCTCGGGGAGGACTATTCGATCAAGGCGCCGGCCGGGCAGGAGCAAGCGTTGCTGGACGCTGCTTCGATGCTCAAGGCGGCCCTGGCCGATACCAAGCGTAAATACCCGACCTTGATCGGTGATCGCTTGCTGGTATTGGCGGCCATGAATTTGTGTTCGCAACAGATCGAAATGCAGAAGCAGCATCGGGCGGAACTCGACCGTTACCAGGAGCAGGTCAGCGCCACGGTCGAAGTGATCTCCAAGACGATTCAGCAGGCCTGAGGCCACGGTCCGGCTTATAAGCGGCGTTGCCCGCACTTAAGTCATCGCGAGCAGGCTCGCTCCCACATGGGGGCTAAGTGAACACGAAACTGCGTTCACCGCCGATCATTGTGGGAGAGAGGCTGCTCGCGATTGGATGTCAGCCGCGCTACAGGCGCTGGCTCAGAACCATTCATCCCGCATTCCCAGGCAGGTGTCATCCCGCGCTTCGAGCAGCGTCAGCTCATGCTGGCAACCCGGCACTTCCCAGGTCAGGAAGTAGCGCGCCGCTTGCAGCTTGCCTTGATAGAAATCGACATCCGCCGCGTTCCCCTTGGCCAAGCCTTCCTCGGCACGAATCGCCTGTTCCAGCCAGCGCCAGCCGATCACCATGTGCCCAAACACTTTTAGGTACAGCGCCGAATTGGCCAGGCTATCGTTGACCTTGCCTTGGGCCAGGTCGGTCAGCAGGCCGAGGGTGACTGTTTGCAGGCGTGCCACCAAGGCTTCCAACGGCTGACGCAAGGGTGTCAGCGATTCGTACGCTTGGGCGCGCTCAGTGGTGTCGGCCACCAGGCGGATCAATTGCTTGAGCCCGGCACCGCCGTTCTGCGCCAGTTTGCGCCCCAGCAAGTCCAGGGACTGGATACCGTGGGTGCCCTCATGGATGGGATTCAGGCGGTTGTCGCGGTAATACTGCTCAACTGGGTATTCGCGGGTGTAACCATGGCCGCCGAGAATCTGGATGGCCAGCTCGTTGGCCTTCAGGCAGAACTCCGAGGGCCACGACTTGACGATGGGCGTGAGCAAGTCCAGCAACTCATGGGCGCGCCGACGCTCGGCTTCGCTTTCCAGCGTGGTGGTGTCGTCGAACAGGCGCGCCGCGTACAGGCCCAGGTCGAACGAACCTTCCACGTAGGCCTTTTGGGTCAGCAGCATGCGGCGCACGTCGGCGTGCTGGATGATCGCCACGGGGGCGGTGGTCGGGTCCTTGCTGTCAGGCACGCGGCCCTGCGGGCGTTCGCGGGCATATTCAAGGGAATACAGGTAGCCGGCGTAACCCAGCATCACCGCCCCCATGCCGACGCCGATGCGAGCCTCGTTCATCATCTGGAACATATAACTCAGGCCGTGGTGCGGTTTTCCTACGAGATAACCCACGCATTCGCCGTTGTCGCCGAAGTTCAGCGCCGTGGATGTGGTGCCGCGCCAGCCCATCTTGTGGAACAGACCGGCCAGCAGCACGTCGTTACGCTGGCCGAGGCTGCCATCATCGTTGACCAGGAACTTCGGTACGATAAACAGCGAAATACCCTTCACGCCCGGCGGCGCATCCGGCAGTTTCGCCAAGACCATGTGCACGATGTTTTCCGACAACGGATGGTCGCCGCCGGAAATGAAAATCTTGTTGCCCTTGAGCCGATAGGTACCGTCGGACGCCGGCTCCGCGCGTGTACGAATATCCGACAACGATGAACCCGCATGGGGCTCGGTCAGGGCCATGGTGCCGAAGAAGCGACCATCGATCATCGGTTGCAGAAAGCGCTGTTTCTGATCATCGCTGCCGAAGCTTTCGATCAGGTTCGCCGCGCCCATGGTCAGGAAGGGGTAGGACGTCGAAGCGGCGTTGGCCGACTGGAAGTGCGCAAAGCAAGCCTGGGACAGCAACGTTGGCAGTTGCATGCCGCCGGCCTCGAAACTGCGTGCGGCGTTGAGAAAACCAGCCTCCAGGAACGCATCCACCGCCGGCTTCACTTCCGGGATCAGGATCGCCTCGCCGTTTTCATAGCGTGGTTCGTTTTCGTCGTTCTTGCGGTTGTGTGGCGCGAAATGCTTTTCGGCAATGTTGCGTGCCGTGCCGATGGCCGCCTCGAAGGTTTCGCGATTGTGCTCGGCAAACCGTTCGCGCTGGGTCAGGCCTTCGGCATCAAGGACTTCATACAGCTCGAAAGCCAGATTGCGGGAACTGAGCAGCGTCTCGGACATGGCGGCCTACCTTTTCTTGGGATGGGCCGAGTCTAGGTCTGGGAATGGAGGCTGAACAGGATGATTGATTTGGGTGATGGAGCAGAAGGGGCGACGCTAATTTGAAAATGTGGGAGCGAGCCTGCTCGCGATAGCGGTGGGTCAGTCAGAGATGATTTCAACTGGCACACCGCTATCGCGAGCAAGCTCGCTCCCACAGGGATTTCGACGACCAGGCACCTATTGCAGATGCCTGGTTTGCAGCGTTTAGCCGATGGTCATCAGGCTGGCGTTACCACCGGCCGCGGCGGTGTTGACGCTCAGTGCCCGTTCGATGACCAGGCGCTCCAGCGCGATGTTGGTTTCGCCTTGGGACAAGCCATGCACGCCGACGATGGCACCGGCTCGCTTGGCCACTTGCTGGCAGACACCGCGCAGTTGATCCGAATCGCCGTGATGCAGGACGGCGTCGAACAGCACGTCGTCCTTGGTCCAGTCGGCAACGCGCTGGATGCGTGCCTGGATTTCCTTCGGCAAGCGTGCGAACACGGCCTTGCTGGTGTCGGACTCCGGCCATACCGCCGAGCCGCCGACGGCCAGTACGGCTGCCAGTTGTGTAAGCAAGTCGCCTTCCACATCCGCCAGGCACAGCACGTGCTCGCGGGGCAGGATGGCGTAGCTGTTACGTTCGCCTGTCGGGCCGGTGAGCTGGCGGGTGATGCCGCTTTGCGACTGGGCGGCGAACTGCACGCACAGGGCGCTCAGTTCGGCAAGCTTCTGGCTGTCGGCCCAGGTTTGCAGGGCGGTCAGCGGCTTGCTCATGGCGTCGCGCAGGCGCAGGTCTGGCGCGGCCAGGGCGTCGCCACGTACGAAGGATTGCTGGATCGCATCGGTAGGACGGGTCGACAGCAGGCGGTACAAGTACAGCGGGCCGCCGGCCTTCGGACCGGTGCCCGACAAGCCTTCGCCGCCGAACGGCTGCACACCGACCACCGCACCGACGATGTTGCGGTTCACGTAGACGTTGCCGGCATGAACGTTGTCGATCACCTTGGCGATGGTCTCGTCGATTCGGGTGTGCACGCCCAGCGTCAGGCCGTAGCCGGAGGCGTTGATCTGGTTGATCAACTGGTCCAGCTCCTTGCGCTTGTAGCGAACCACGTGCAGCACGGGGCCGAAGATCTCCCGTTGTAGCTCATCGAAGCTTTCCAGCTCGATCAGCGTCGGCATCACGAAGGTGCCGCGCTTGCATTCGTCGCTGTCGGCAATCGCCATCTGGTACACAGTGCGACCTTTATCGCGCATGGCCTGGATGTGCTTCTCGATACCAGCCTTGGCTTCGGCGTCGATCACCGGGCCGATGTCCACCGACAGACGCTCCGGGTTGCCGAGGCGCGATTCGGCCATGGCGCCCTTGAGCATTTCGATGACGCGGTCGGCGGAATCTTCCTGCAGGCACAGCACGCGCAGGGCCGAGCAACGCTGGCCGGCGCTGTCGAAGGCCGAAGACACCACATCGATGACCACTTGTTCGGTCAGCGCCGAGGAGTCGACGATCATCGCGTTCTGGCCGCCGGTCTCGGCGATCAGCGGGATTGGACGGCCCTGGTTGTCCAGGCGCCCGGCGATGTTGCGCTGCAACAGGCGGGCGACTTCAGTAGAGCCGGTGAACATCACGCCTTTGACGCGATCGTCACCCACCAGGCGGGCACCAACGGTTTCACCGCGGCCCGGCAGCAATTGCAGGACGCCTTCCGGAATACCGGCTTCGAGCAACAGGCGTACAGCCTGGGCCGCTACCAGCGGAGTCTGCTCGGCGGGCTTGGCCAGTACCGGGTTGCCGGCGGCCAATGCGGCGGCGACCTGGCCGCTGAAGATTGCCAGCGGGAAGTTCCACGGGCTGATGCAGACCACTGGACCCAGGGGGCGGTGGGCATCGTTGGTGAAATCGTTGCGGGCCTGCACCGCGTAGTAACGCAGGAAGTCCACGGCTTCGCGTACTTCGGCGATGGCGTTGGCGAAGGTCTTGCCGGCTTCACGGGCCAGCAGGCCCATCAGCGGCTGGATCTCGGCTTCCATCAGGTCGGCGGCGCGCTCGAGGATGGCGGCGCGTTCGGCCGGTGGCGTCGCCTGCCAGATTGGCGCGGCGTTGAGGGCGCATTGGATGGCGTTGTCGACGTCTTCGACCGTGGCTTCCTGGACGTGACCGACCACATCGCGATGATCGGCCGGGTTCAGCACCGGCGCCGGCGCTTCTTCGCTAGCGGCGCAACCGAGCATCGGCGCGGCTTTCCAGTTGTTGTGAGCAGTAGCCAGCAGGGCGCAGGACAACGAGGCCAGGCGATGTTCGTTGGCCAGGTCGATGCCGCTGGAGTTGGCGCGTTCGCTGCCGTACAGGTCGCGTGGCAGCGGGATGCGTGGATGCGGCAGGCCAAAACCGCCTTCCAGGGTAGCCATCTGCTCAATGCTTGCCACCGGATCGGCCACCAATTCCTGAATGGAAATGGACTGGTCGGCGATGCGGTTGACGAACGAGGTGTTGGCGCCGTTTTCCAGCAAGCGACGCACCAGGTAGGCCAACAGCGTTTCGTGGGTGCCGACCGGAGCGTACACACGGCACGGACGGTTCAGCTTGCCTTCGGAGACTTTACCTACAACTTGCTCGTACAACGGTTCACCCATGCCGTGCAGGCACTGGAACTCGTACTGGCCCGGGTAATAGTTCTGACCGGCGATGTGGTAGATGGCCGACAGGGTATGGGCGTTGTGCGTGGCAAATTGCGGGTAGATGACTTCTGGCACCGACAGCAATTTGCGTGCGCAAGCAATGTAGGAAACGTCGGTGTAAACCTTGCGGGTGTACACCGGGTAGCCCTCCAGGCCTTCGACCTGGGCGCGCTTGATCTCGCTGTCCCAGTACGCGCCTTTTACCAGGCGGATCATCAGGCGGTGACGGCTGCGACGGGCGAGGTCGATCACATAGTCGATTACGTATGGGCAACGCTTCTGGTACGCCTGGATCACAAAGCCGATGCCGTTCCAGCCGGTCAATTGCGGCTCGAAGCACAGGCGCTCGAGCAGGTCCAGGGACAGTTCGAGGCGGTCGGCCTCTTCGGCGTCGATGTTGAGGCCGATGTCGTATTGCTTGGCCAGCAGAGTCAGCGACAGCAGGCGCGGGTACAGCTCGTCCATCACCCGCTCGTACTGGGCGCGGCTGTAGCGCGGGTGCAGGGCCGAGAGCTTGATGGAGATGCCCGGGCCTTCATAAATCCCACGGCCATGAGACGCTTTGCCGATGGAATGGATAGCCTGTTCGTACGAGGCCAGGTACTTCTGGGCGTCATGCTCGGTGAGTGCGGCTTCACCCAGCATGTCGTAGGAATAGCGGAAACCCTTGGATTCGAACTTGCTGGCGTTGGCCAGGGCTTCGGCAATGGTTTCGCCGGTAACGAACTGCTCGCCCATCAGGCGCATGGCCATGTCGACGCCCTTGCGGATCATCGGCTCGCCGCTCTTACCGATGATGCGGCTCAGGGACGAGGTCAGGCCCGCTTCGTTATGGGTGGCGACCAGTTTGCCGGTCAGCAGCAGGCCCCAGGTAGCGGCGTTGACGAACAGCGACGGGCTGTTGCCCAGGTGCGGCTGCCAGTTGCCGGTGCTGATCTTGTCGCGGATCAGCGCGTCGCGAGTGCCCTTGTCCGGGATACGCAGCAACGCTTCGGCGAGGCACATCAGTGCCACGCCTTCCTGGGACGACAGGGAAAATTCCTGCAGCAAGCCCTGAACAATACCGGCACGACCGCCGGCACTCTTCTGGTTACGCAGCTTCTCAGCAATAGAAGCCGCCAGCTTGTTGGTGGCTTCGGCCATTTCGGCCGGCAGGCGCGCTTGCTCGATCAGCATCGGCACCACTTCCGGCTCTGGGCGACGGTAAGCGGCGGTGATGGAGGCGCGCAGGACCGATTGCGGCAGGATGCTCTCGGCGAATTCCAGGAAGCATTGATGAGCGTGGTCCGCTTGGACTTCGCCGGCATCGTCATTGTCGGCGCGGCTTGAACCGTTCAGCTCGGTCAGGGTTGCACCACCCTCGAGTTTCTCCAGGTAATTGAAAATTGCCTGCTTGATCAGCCAGTGCGGCGTGCGATCAATCGAAGTCGCGGCCGCCTTGAGACGTTCGCGGGTCGGGTCGTCGAGTTTGACCCCAAGGGTGGTGGTAGCCATATTTTTATCCTCATGTTTGCCACGTACCGCGTGGCATCAGCTGGCGGCAAGATTAGCTGCGAGCCGGGGGGGGGTGCAACCGGGTGCAACCGGTTTTTTGTCGAAATTATGAGCAGTTCATCCGGATGGTCTGTAGTCCCTTTCATGAGAGCACCTTTTTGGTGCGAAAAATCTTGCAAAAGCTTCCTTCGATGCACCAATAGCGGGCAATAATTGCCATCCGTACGATTATTCCGACTGGGTGCAACTTATTTGAACGAAACTGGTTGCACCTTATTTGGATTGTTGAATAGCATTCGCGGCCAAGGTGCAACCGGTTCTGGGTACAAAAACCGGGTCGAGCTGCATCGGCTGATGGCTTTCCTGGGGAAACATCAGTCATAAAATTCGCGGGTCCACAAAACGTCCGCACAACGTTCGCGTTGTCGACGCTTTCAACTGCCACCGCACCATAAAAACAAAGCCAGGGCGTAACTCATGAGTGTTAGCAATCCCACCCTGATCACCTTCGTGATCTATATCGCAGCCATGGTCCTGATCGGCCTGATGGCTTATCGCTCCACCAACAACCTTTCCGACTACATCCTGGGCGGTCGCAGCCTGGGCAGTGTCGTGACGGCGCTTTCTGCCGGCGCTTCCGACATGAGCGGCTGGTTGTTGATGGGTTTGCCCGGTGCAATCTACATGTCCGGCCTGTCGGAGAGCTGGATCGCCATCGGCCTGATCATCGGTGCCTACCTGAACTGGCTGTTCGTGGCCGGTCGCCTGCGGGTCCAGACCGAGCACAATGGCGATGCGTTGACGCTGCCGGATTATTTCTCCAGCCGTTTTGAAGACACCAGTGGCTTGCTGCGGATCATCTCTGCGGTGGTGATCCTCGTGTTCTTCACCATCTATTGCGCTTCCGGCATCGTGGCCGGTGCACGCTTGTTCGAAAGCACCTTTGGCATGTCCTACGAGACGGCGCTGTGGGCCGGTGCTGCCGCGACCATCGCCTACACCTTCATCGGTGGTTTCCTGGCGGTCAGCTGGACCGATACCGTACAAGCCACGCTGATGATCTTCGCGCTGATCCTGACGCCGATCATCGTGCTGCTGGCCACGGGCGGCGTGGATACCACGTTCCTGGCGATCGAAGCGAAAGACCCGACTTCGTTCGACATGCTGAAAAACACCACCTTCATCGGGATCATCTCGCTGATGGGCTGGGGCCTGGGCTACTTCGGCCAGCCGCACATCCTGGCGCGCTTCATGGCGGCGGATTCGGTCAAGTCGATCGCCAAGGCGCGTCGCATCTCCATGGCCTGGATGATCCTGTGCCTGGGTGGCACCGTTGCCGTTGGCTTCTTCGGTATCGCGTACTTCTCGGCTAACCCAGAGGTGGCCGGTCCAGTGACCGAAAACCCTGAGCGTGTATTCATCGAGCTGGCGAAAATCCTGTTCAACCCATGGGTTGCCGGTGTACTGCTGTCGGCCATCCTCGCGGCAGTCATGAGCACTCTGAGCTGCCAGTTGCTGGTGTGCTCCAGCGCCCTGACCGAAGACTTCTACAAGACTTTCCTGCGCAAGAGCGCTTCCCAGGTAGAGCTGGTCTGGGTCGGCCGTGCCATGGTGCTGCTGGTGGCCCTGATCGCCATCGCCCTGGCCGCGAATCCGGAAAACCGCGTTCTGGGCCTGGTGAGCTACGCCTGGGCCGGTTTCGGTGCCGCCTTCGGTCCGGTGGTCCTGATCTCCGTGGTCTGGAAGAACATGACTCGCAACGGCGCCTTGGCCGGTATCCTGGTCGGTGCGATCACCGTGGTGGTCTGGAAGCATTTCGAGCTGCTGGGTCTGTACGAAATCATTCCGGGCTTCATTTTCGCCAGCCTGGCCATCTACTTCGTCAGCAAGATGGGCACGCCCACCACCGGCATGCTGCAGCGCTTCGAAGCGGCTGAGAAAGATTTCCGCTTGAACCAGTAAGGCTTTGGCGAGCCTGCAATGGCTCGCTCAAAACAGTAAAAAACGGCCCGCCTCCATTGGAGCGGGCCGTTTTTTATGGCTGAGGGTCCAAGTTGTCGGGCTGGTTGAGAAAAATCAGTACGCCCAGCAGCGCCATGTAGAACCTGAACGCGGCATCCTGGCCATTCCAGATCTCGGATTGCCACATCAGGAACCACTCGCCGCCAACGACCATGAAGCCGAAAAACCAGACGAAGAATCCGACCGTCAGCCCAACGATGGGCCATTTTTTTGCCCGATTGAAAGCCAGGCCATCCGCCCTGCGTGCCCGCCAGAGTGTCAGCCCGCCATAGGCCAGCAGCACGGTGGTGATTGCTTCGCCGAGGATGATCAGCCCATAAGCCCCGTGCCACATCCAGGGCTTGTCAATGGCCCGATATCGGGCGGCGTTGTTGGGAAAGGTGGTGTCCATGCTCAGCACATGCTGGACGAAATTGAAGTTGGAGCTGTAGTCCGTGACGTTGTTGAACACGGTCAGGAAGGCGAAGGCGGCAAGCGCCAGGATCATGGCAATTTTTGTATAGCGGAGGGTCATGGTTGCGTCCTTGGCTTTTACGACCAAACGACGTTATCACGCCTTTGCTCGATAGAAGGCCGGTCGCTGTGTAAGAAGCAGCTGATTACTTCGTACGAAGGCTTTCAGGATCGCGGTGTATGGATTGTCCATCGGAAAATGCAGCGTGCCTTGCAGCTTTTTGACTCTTGGGTGTAGGGGAAATCTGTTTTTCCTGACAATGGATCAACACTGCCAGTGGCTCGTGCAGAATCGCCCGTCTCATTCAGCAGAGGCACATCGGATGTTCGCGCCTGCCAATTCACCACGTTTCACGCTGGCGTTCGACAGCGGGCCAAATGACCTCAAGGTGCTTGAGTTCAAGGGCAAGGAAGCCATCAGCCAACCCTATTGCTTTGATCTGGAGCTGGTCAGCGATCGGCCCGACCTGGTGCTGGAGGACCTTCTGCATCGCCAGGCTTACCTGGGTTTCGATCACCGCGGCGGTGGGATACATGGCCAGGTCTACAGCGTGGCCCAAGGCGACTCGGGCAAGCGCCTGACCCGTTACCAGATCACCCTCGTGCCACGCCTGGCGTACTTGCGCCACCGCATCAACCGGCGAATTTTCCAGCATCTGAATGTGCCCGCCATCGTTGGCCTCGTCCTGAAGGATCACGGCATCCTGGCCGATGCATTCCAGTTCAGTCTGGGTGGGCAATACCCCGAGCGTGAATATTGCGTGCAGTACGGTGAAAGCGATCTGGACTTCATCGAGCGGCTATGTGCCGAGGTCGGCATCCATTACCACTTCCAGCACAGCCCTGACGGGCATCTGCTGGTGTTTGGCGACGACCAGACGATGTTCAAGCGTTTACCCGAGTCTACGCCGTACCTGCCGGGCAGCGGGATGGCTGGCGCTGCGCCGGCCATCAAGCGCTTGGCGGTACGGCACCAGGCGCGAACCACTGCGGTGACGCTACGCGACTATGACTTCCGCAAGCCTGGCCTGCTGCTGCAAGCCGGTCTCGGTGGGCAAGCGCCAGCTTCGCTTGAGGATTATCAATATCCCGGCCAATTCATCGACCGTGCCGATGGCAGCCACCTGGCCCGACGTTCCCTCGAGCGACACGGCGCGGACCACCTTTTGGCGGAGGGCAGCAGTGACGACAGCGCTTTCGCCAGCGGACATTTCATGCGCATCGAGGAGCATCCCCGCCCGCAATGGAATGATCTCTGGCTGTTGACGCAGGTCGATCACCGTGGCCGGCAGCCGCAAGTGCTGGAAGAGAACGCTTCGGTCGGCCCGGGTGAATTCCAGGGCTACGGCAATACCTTCCTGGCGACGCCCTGGGACGTTTTTTTCCGTCCGCCTTTGCAGCACAAGAAGCCGTCGATCAGTGGCTACCAGTCAGCGGTAGTGACCGGACCGGTGGGCAGCGAGATCCATTGCGATGAGTTCGGGCGGGTCAAGGTGCAACTGGTCTGGGATCGCGACGGTGCAGGTGATGAGCATTCCAGCTGCTGGCTGCGCGTGGCCACCGGCTGGGCGCACGATCGTTACGGCAGTGTGATGATTCCTCGGGTCGGCATGGAAGTGCTGGTCGGGTTCATGGACGGCGACGTCGACAAGCCGCTGGTGGTCGGTTGCCTGCCGAACGGAGCCAACCCGCTGCCGCTCGACCTGCCGGCCGACAAGACCCGCAGTATCCTGCGCAGCCAGAGCAGCCCCGGTGGTAGCGGCTATAACGAATTGCGCATCGAAGACCGCAAGGGCGCCGAGGAGATCTACCTTCGAGCCCAGCGCAACTGGACCCAGCATGTGCTGCATGACCAGCGCGTGCAGGTCGATCATGAGCGCAGCATCTTCGTTGCCGGCTTGTCCCGGCACGAACTCAAGGACGGCGAGCAGCGCATCACCCGGGGGCGACGGCAGGTTGAAGTTCGCCAGGACGATCACCTGATGGTGACGGGCGACCGGCATATCCGCGTCGCCAACCAGGCCCTGAGCGCTGCTGGGCGGTTTCATGTCAGCGCCGGCCAACAGATCGTGCTGGAGGGCGGCGCCACTGCGACCATCCAGGCCGGCGGGCACTGGATCAACATCGGACCGGGCGGAATCTTCAGCAGCGTACCCATCCAGGTCGGCGGCGCGCCGATGGTGGCGATGGGCGCCGAACCCGTTGCAGCGGGCGCTCCGGATAAACTTGCCGCCGCGCTGGCGCCACCGCTGTCCTTGGCGCAAATACTCAGTTTGAAAAGTCCTGCGCCGTTCTGTGAGGAGTGCGAACGCTGCAAGGAGGGTTCCTGTGCCGTGCCGTTGGCTGCGCTTGGGAGATAAGTTCAGAGATGCGCAGTGCAGCGTGAGCAAGCTCCCTCGCTACGGGGCGCTGTTCGTCCACTCGGCCGCCAACCCCTGACGTTGGGCGCGCTTCGAGGTAAACTCGTCGCCCTTCGCAGGAGCCGCCATGAATTATCGCCACGCCTTCCACGCCGGCAATCACGCCGATGTGTTCAAACACCTGACCTTGACCCGCCTCATCGCCTTGATGTCGCGCAAGGAGCAGCCCTTCGCCTACCTCGATACCCACGCAGGCATCGGGCTTTACGACTTGCAGGGCGACCAGGCCAGCCGTACCGGTGAATACCTGGAAGGCATCGCACGGTTGTGGGACCAGGACGACCTCCCGCCCCTGACCGCCGATTACATGAAAGTGCTGCGCGAGATGAACCCGGACGGCCAGTTGCGCTATTACCCGGGCTCGCCGGAGTTGGCACGGCGCCTGACCCGACCGCAGGACCGAGTATTGCTCAACGAGAAGCATCCGGAGGACGGCGTGCTGCTCAAGGACAACATGAAGGGCGACCGTCGCGTGGCGGTCCACTTGGGCGAAGGCTGGCATGTTCCTCGTGCGTTGTTGCCGGTGGCAGAGAAGCGCGCTCTGATGTTGATCGATCCGCCGTTCGAACAGCTGGATGAGATGCAGCGTTGCGCCGCGTCGCTCAAGGAAGCCGTCAGTCGGATGCGCCAGACCGTGGCGGCGATCTGGTACCCGGTAAAGGACCAGCGCATGTTGCGTCGTTTCTACCAGGACTTGGCCGGCACGGGCGCGCCTAAATTGTTGCGGGTGGAGTTGCTGGTGCACCCGCTGGCCACGCCCAACAGCCTGAACGGCTCGGGCCTGGCCATTGCCAATCCGCCGTGGGGGCTTGAGGAGGAACTGCGCGAGCTGCTGCCGTGGTTGTCCAGGAAACTTGGGCAGACCCAGGGTGGGTGGCAGATGGATTGGTTGATTGCTGAAAGCTGATCGCTGAGCCGATGCATTCAGGTCGTCAGGCAGGACGCCTTCGCGAGCAAGCCCGCTCCCACATGGGGTGTCGAGGTGTACGCGACATCTGTGTCCGCCCCGGGCCCCTGTGGGAGCGAGCTTGCTCGCGATGGCGGCGGCACATCCAACATCACCGCCCCAGATCCACCGCTATCGCGAGCAAGCTCGCTCCCACATGGGGATCTGAGGCGTACGCAAGAGTTATGTACGCCACCGGACCTGTGGGAGCGAGCTGGCTCCGGGCGGCGATCCGACGAAGCTTTTCAGGGCCCGACCGTCAGATCGGGCAGGTCACGCCCGTGCCGCCAATCCCGCAATAGCCTTCAGGGTTCTTCGCCAGGTATTGCTGGTGATACGCCTCGGCAAAGTAAAACGTCGGCGCTTCGTCGATTTCGGTGGTGATTTCTCCCAGCCCGGCCTTGCCCAGCTCAGCCTGGAACACTTCCTTGCTCTTCTTCGCCGCTTCCAGTTGCTCGGGCGTGGTGCAGTAGATCACTGAGCGGTACTGGGTGCCGATGTCGTTGCCCTGGCGCATGCCCTGGGTCGGGTTGTGCAATTCCCAGAACATCTTCAGCAAGTCGTCATAGCTGACTTTCTCCGGCTCGTAGACCACCAGCACGACTTCGCTGTGGCCGGTCAGGCCGGAGCATACTTCTTCATATGTCGGGTTTGGCGTAAAGCCGCCCGCATAACCCACCGCCGTGCTGACAACGCCTTCCCGTTGCCAGAACCTGCGCTCCGCGCCCCAGAAGCAGCCGAGGCCGAAGATGGCGAAGTCCACATTGGTGACGAATGGGCCCAACAGCGGCGCGTCGAGGACAAAGTGTTTTTCCGGCACGGCCATTGGGGTTTCACGGCCAGGGAGAGCTTGATCGGGAGTAGGAAGCACGTTTTTGTTCACCAGAATTTCCGAGCGCAAGACCATCATCAGTCCTCTCAGTCAGATTGAGTTGAGCGAAATAGACCGTCAGTGTGCCTCAGAAAAGCCGCTGCAAGCTATAAGCGGCTGTCAGACCAGCGGACCGCGCGGGTAGCGCTTGAGCTTCTCGACGAGCTCTGCGCCGGGGATCGGCCGGTCGAAGAGGTAACCTTGGCCGACGTCACAGCGGTGGCGCCGCAGGAAGGCGAGCTGCTGGGCGGTCTCGATGCCTTCGGCCACGACCTTGAGCTTCAGATTGTGGGCCATGGCAATCACCGCGGAGGTGATCTCCATGTCGTCCTGGTTGTCCGGGATTTCATGGATAAAGCTGCGATCGATCTTGATGATGTCGATCGGGAATTTCTTCAGGTAGCTCAGGGATGAATAACCGGTGCCGAAGTCATCCATCGCCAGGGTCAGGCCCAGGCGCTTGAGCTGGTCGAGTTGCAGGTGGGTGTCTTCGGTGGCTTCGAGCAGCAGGCCTTCGGTCAGTTCAAGTTCTAGCAGCCGCGCGGGCAATTGTTCTTCCTTGAGGATGCTGGCGATCGAGGCCACCAGGTCCGGGTCGGAAAACTGCTTGGGCGACAGGTTGATCGCCACTTGCAGATTGCCCAGGCCAGCCGCGGTCAGCTGTTTGCTCATGCGGCAGGCCTGGCGGGCGATCCATTTGCCGATGGGGATGATCAGGCCGGTTTCCTCGGCCACGCTGATGAACTGGTCAGGACGGATCATGCCTTTTTCCGGATGATTCCAGCGCAGCAGCGCTTCCATGCCCAGCAAGCGACCGCTGCGCAGACACAGCTTGGGCTGGTAGAACACGTCCAGTTCGTTCTGGGTCAAGGCGCGTCGAAGGTTGTTTTCCACGAACAGCTTGTAGCTGGCCTCGGCGTTCAGCGCCTCGGTGAACACCTGGACCTGGTGCTTGCCGTTGGCCTTGGCCTTGTGCAGAGCGAGGCCGGCGTTGCGCATGAGGGTCTGTGGGTCGCGGCCATGCAAAGGCGCGCAGGCCAGGCCCACGGAGCCGGTCACGCTGATCAACTGGTTATCGACGAACATCGGCTTGTCGAGCGTCATCAGCAGCTGGCTGGCGATCTGTTGGCCGGCCTCAAGGTCGGTGTCGTCCAGCAGCACCGCAAATTCGTTACTGGCGAAGCGCGCCAGGCTGCCGCTGGAGCTCAGGCTATTGCGCAGGCGCCGGGCCAGGCTGATCAGCAGTTTGTCGCCGGTCTGATGGCCGAGGCTGTCGTTGATGCGCTTGAAGTTGTCGATGTCCACCAGCAGCAGGCTGATGGGCGAATTGCTGTCGCGGGCGAAGCGTTCATCCAGGTTGCGGATAAAAGCCGGACGGTTGCCCAGGTTGGTCAGGTTGTCGGTGTAGGCCAGGCGTTCGATGCGCTGCTGGGCCAGTTTGGTCTGCGTGATGTCTTCGTAGATGCCGATGTAGTGGGTCAGCTCGCGGTTGTCGCCATAGACCTTGGAGATCGACAACTGGCCCCAGTAGGGTTCGAGGTTCTTGCGTCGGCTCTTGAATTCGCCCTGCCAGCTGTTGCTCTGGGCCAGGGCCGATGGCGCATCGAACAGCAGTTCGCTGAGGTTCTCCAGGGCCGGCAGTTCCGAGAGGCGCTGGCCGTGGACTTCTTCGGTGGTGTACTGGGTGATGGCGGTGAAGCTTGGGTTGACGTACTCCACCACACCGTCGCAATTGACCAGCAGGAACGCGTTGGCGCTCTGTTCCACGGCGCGCTGGAACAGGTGCAGGGCGCTGGTGGCGGTGCGGCGATTATGGTTGTTGATGACTTGGGCGAATTGGTCAGCCAGTTCGCCGGCGAAGGCGATTTCGTCCGACTGCCAGGCGCGGGTCGCGCCTACTTGCTCCAGGCAGAGCACCCCGACGACTTGCCCGTCGATACGGATGCTGGCGTCGAGGATGGCATTGACGTCCCGGGCCCGGAGGTTCTCGGCCAATTCCCGCGTGCGAGGGTCGCGCATCGCGTTATGGGCATCGATGGCGCGGCAGGTCTGCAACGCTTCCATGTAGTCTGGAAATTCGCTGGCGTTGATCACCTTTGGCAGGAAATGTTCCTGGGAGGCGCGATTATAGGCGGAGATCGGCAGCAGCTTGCCATCCTCCAGATTCCAGATGCTCGCGCAATCGATCTGGTAGATGTCACACGCGCTGCGCGTAATCAGCTCGGCGGCTTCTTGCAGGGATTTGTTGGCGCTGTAGCGCTGGCGAGTCAACAACAGGATCAGGTCTTGCTGGGCGCGGACCCGGTCCAGGTGCTGGAGTTGCTCCTGCTGCGCGCGTTGATTCAATTCCAGGGCGATCTGGAGCCTGGAGTTCTGGGTTTCCAGGTCCACGGCAGGCATGGATGGCCCGTCCTGCAGCAGGTCGTCCACCACCATCAGATAGCCGCGCAGCAGATGGCGATTGTGCTGCCTGTAGGCTTCACCGGTCTCCAGCAGGTTCATCGGCCCTTTGGCGGTGTGCAGTGTGTAGCGGATCAGATAGTGGGACGCCTGGGCCAACTGCTGTTGGATCGCGTCATGCAACTGATAGCGCGCTTCAGGCTCCATCAGGCTGGCGAAGGGAGAGCTGACCAGCGAGCAAAGCTCAACGGCCGGCAGGCCGAAGTAGCGTTCGCAGTTTGGATCGAGGAACAGCAACGCCCAGCTTGCTTCATTCAGCCGTTCGAAACGCAGCATACCGAGCCGCGAGGGCACCGGTAACTGCGTCACTACCTCGGCCGCCATACGACTGGCGGCATCGGGTTGGCTTTTCATGGGGAGACTCGCTTCGAAAATGCTGATCGCGCCGGGCTGACGCCCTCGTTATTACGGATTGCCGCAAGGTTGCATCATTGCGGCACTGGCTGACAAGAGACATGAAGGCCAAGTGCTATAAACCTTTTATCGGCCGACGAGGGGATTTCTCCAGTTGTCGGCCGATCAGAGGTGTTCCCTGGGCTACGCAAGCTCAGCGCAACGGTATGTCGACGACCTCCAAGGGATCTCCGTCACGGTCATGAAACGTCACTTGAACGCTCTGGGCCGTGACTTTCAGCTGGGCAAAGTTGTCCTGGCTGATCACCTTGCCGGTCAGCTCGTATTGATACTCACCGCTTGGAGCCCGAGCCATGGGTTTGCCGGGAATAAAAGTCGAGGCATTGGCGTAAGGCAACAGCCTGCTGTTGCAAAATGGCGACGAGACGACTGTGTGGATTTGGAAGTCAGGATCCTGGCTGTGGGTCAGCATGCTCGTCAGGGAACCGTGCACGTCACCAGAGACGAAGATCACATTCTTGATCCGATGGCTGCGGATGGTTTCAAGCAAGCGTAGCCGTTGCTCTGGAAACGCTTGCCAGGCATCCCCTGCGTTGAATTTGCGGTCGGGGTAGAACATGACACCGGTGACGACGAATTTGACCCGGTAGGGGCTGTCGATCAGCCATGTCAGCAGCGAATGTTCCTGTTCTTCATCCAGGATGCGCCGGTTGTTTGCCGACAGGTTGCGTCGAGTCCGGCTGTCGGTAACGAACCATCCTGTATTGCCATGGGCAAATGTATACCAGTAGCGGGTGAGTGGCCTTAACGTGCCGTCATCCAGAAGTTCATGGGCCGGGCTGTGACTGGCTTGATAAAGCTCGTAAGTATCAAGAGCGTTTGTATAGAGAGTTTCGTCTTGGTGATTCTTCTTGGCGGGCCAGTTGTCCTTTATTTCATGATCGTCGAGCATCATGTAAGTCGGCACGCTGGACATCAGTTTTTTAATATGGGGTTGGGAAAAGGCAGTTCGGTACTTGAATAACATGTCCTTGAGGTTGCGGTCCGGCGCAATGAAATTCAGGTCGTCGAGATACACTTGGTCGCCGGTCATCACTACTGCGCTGATGGGTGGGTTGGCTCGCTCCACGATTCGGTTGATACCCGCGAATGTGCGATCCCCCCGTTCCGGTGTCGCCGGGACACCCGCGGTAATGCGCAGGTATCGACACGAGCCGACGATATAGCTGCGTGGGGCGTCGGTCTCGCTGGAGGGCGTGCGCAACTGGTAAATCTCCTTGGGCCACTGCAGCGGCAGCTCCAGTATGGTCTCTGGAGTGTGCGCCGGGCTCAATGTGCTTTTCCAGCCGGCCTGGTATTCATAGAAGGTGTCGGGCTCAAGGCCCTTCAATACGATGACACCGGCTAAGTCGCGATAAGAAACCAGTCGGATGAACTGTCCCCTGGACCAGGCCGTATCGCCTTTTCGGCGGTAGCGGATACCGGCGAATAAAGGATTGTCGGTGTTCCCATCGCCTCGTAGAAAGATACGAGCGTGGTGGGTTGTCGTGTGGCCAATAATAGGGCCTACCGTTGGCTTTAACATGTTCGAATCCATTCGAAGTTTATATTTTCGTCAGCGCCAAAGTTGTTGGGCGCGCTGGATTCATGCTAAAGCCGCAAGCAGGTTAAATATCGGTAGGGCAGGGGGCGGTAGTTGTGGGCAACGACTACCAGAGCAAGTAGTCTTTTATGCGCAAGGGGGTAGGAAAAACCGTTGGTGAAATACGGTTTTAGCCCGAGCAAAAAAAGCCCCGCCAAACGGGCGGGGTTGAGGTACGAGCGTGGCGCTCGGAAAACAGCAGTCAAACGGCCCTCCGCAAGGGAGGGCCGTTCGGTATTACAGCAGGATGGTGCGGATGTCGCCCAGCAGGTCACTCAAGCGCTTGGTGAAGCGCGCTGCGGCGGCGCCGTTGATCACGCGGTGATCGTAGGACAGCGACAGTGGCAGCATCAGCTTCGGCTGGAAGGCTTTACCGTCCCAGACTGGCTGGATGGTGGCCTTGGAAACACCCAGGATCGCCACCTCCGGCGCGTTGACGATCGGCGTGAAGCCGGTGCCGCCAATGTGGCCGAGGCTGGAGATGGTGAAGCAGGCGCCCTGCATGTCGTCGGCGGTGAGCTTCTTGTTCCGGGCTTTTTCGGCCAGGGCAGCGGCTTCGCCAGCCAGTTGCAGCAGGCTCTTCTGGTCGACGTTGCGGATGACCGGTACCAGCAGGCCTTCCGGGGTGTCGACGGCAAAGCCGATGTGCACGTATTTCTTGCGGATCACAGCCTTGCCGCTTGGAGCCAGGGAGCTGTTGAAGTCCGGCAGTTCCTTGAGCAGGTGCGCGCAGGCCTTGAGCAGCAGCGGCAAGACCGTCAGTTTCACGCCGGCCTTTTCCGCCACGGCTTTCTGCGCAACGCGGAAAGCTTCCAGCTCGGTGATGTCAGCCTGGTCGAACTGAGTCACGTGCGGGATGTTCAGCCAGCTGCGGTGCAGGCTCGACGCGCCGATCTGCATCAGGCGAGTCATGGCCACTTCTTCGGTTTCGCCGAAGCGGCTGAAGTCCACCGCCGGGATCGGCGGGATGCCCGCGCCGCCGGTGGCGCCTTCGGCCGGTGCGCTCTTGGCCTTCTGCATCATGGCTTTGACGTAGGCTTGCACGTCTTCCTTGAGCACACGACCGTGAGGGCCGCTCGGGCCTACGGCGGACAGCTCGACACCGAATTCACGGGCCAGCTGACGCACCGCAGGGCCAGCGTGCACCTTGGCACCGCTAGGCGCAGGCGCCGCGGCGACAGGGGCAGGAGCCGCTTCGGCCTTGGCGGCGGGGGCGGCGGCTGGCGCTGGCGCTGGGGCGGCTTCGGCCTTGGCAGCAGGCGCAGCAGCCGGGGCTGGCGCGGCAGGCGCCGAGGCACCGGCCACTTTCAGCTTCAGGATCAGGTCACCGGTGCCGACTTCGTCTTCCAGCTTGATCTCGACGCTTTCCACCACACCGGCGGCCGGCGATGGGATTTCCATGCTGGCCTTGTCGGATTCCAGGGTGATCAGCGACTGGTCGGCTTCGACGGTGTCGCCGGCCTTGACCAGTACTTCGATGATCTTGGCCTTGCCCGACGAACCGATGTCCGGGACATGGATGTCCTGAACAGTGGCGGCGGCAGGCGCGGCGGCCGGAGCTGGAGCCGCTTCGGGAGCGGGCGCAGCGGCAGGCTTTTCAGCCGCCGCCGGGGCAGCAGCAGGGGCGGCCGCTTCAGGTGCCGCGGCGGCGCCCTCGACTTCCAGCTCCAGCAACTCGTCGCCTTCCTTCAGGCGATCGCCCAGCTTCACTTTCAGGCTCCTGATGACACCGGCCTTCGGCGCAGGCACTTCCATGCTGGCCTTGTCCGATTCAAGCGTCAGGATGCTCTGGTCGGCTTCGATGCGGTCGCCGACCTTCACAAACAGTTCAATTACTTCACCTTCACCGCTGCCGATGTCAGGTACGCGAATGAGTTCGCTCACGAAAATTCTCCTCAGCAGTCCAGTGGGTTGCGTTTTTCCGGATCGATGCCGAACTTGGCGATGGCTTCGGCCACCACTTTAGGTTCGATATCGCCGCGGTCAGCCAGGGCTTCCAAGGCTGCCAACACAACGAACTTACGGTCGACTTCGAAGAAGTGACGCAGCTTCTTGCGGCTGTCGCTACGGCCGAAACCATCGGTGCCCAGCACTTTGAATTCCTTGGAAGGAACCCACTGGCGGATCTGTTCGGCGAACAGCTTCATGTAGTCGGTAGAGGCGATGACCGGACCTTTGCGGCCGTTCAGGCACTCTTCGACGTAGCTCAGCTTTGGCTTCTGGCCAGGGTGCAGGCGGTTGCTGCGCTCCACGGCCAGGCCGTCGCGACGCAGTTCGTTGAAGCTGGTGACGCTCCAGACGTCGGCGCCGACGTTGAATTCTTCACGCAGGATCTTCGCCGCTTCACGCACTTCGCGCAGGATGGTGCCGGAGCCCATCAGCTGGACGTGGTGCGCCGCTTCGCGGGTGTCTTCTTCGAGCAGGTACATGCCCTTGACGATGCCTGCCTCTACGCCGGCCGGCATGGCTGGCTGCTGGTAGGACTCGTTCATCACGGTGATGTAGTAGAAGACGTCCTGTTGCTCTTCGGTCATCTTCTTCATGCCGTCCTGAATGATCACCGCCAGCTCGTAGCCGTAGGTCGGATCATAGGTGCGGCAGTTCGGGATGGTCCCGGCCAGCATGTGGCTGTGGCCGTCTTCGTGCTGCAGGCCTTCACCGTTGAGGGTGGTCCGGCCGGCGGTGCCGCCGATCAGGAAGCCACGAGTACGGCTGTCGCCAGCGGCCCAGGCCAGGTCGCCGATACGCTGGAAGCCGAACATCGAGTAGAAGATGTAGAACGGCAGCATCGGCTGGTTGTGGCTGGAGTACGAAGTACCGGCGGCAATGAAGGAGCTCATGGCGCCCGCTTCGTTGATGCCTTCCTCGAGGATCTGGCCCTTCTTGTCTTCCTTGTAGAACATCACCTGGTCTTTATCGACTGGCTCGTAGAGTTGGCCGACGGACGAGTAGATGCCCAACTGGCGGAACATGCCTTCCATGCCGAAGGTACGGGCCTCGTCCGGAATGATCGGGACGATGCGCGAGCCGATTTCCTTGTCCTTGACCAGTTGCGCGAGGATCCGCACGAAAGCCATGGTGGTGGAGATTTCGCGGTCGCCCGAGCCGTCCAGGATGGCCTTGAGGGTATCGAGTGGCGGCGTCGGGATGCTGAAGCTCTTGGCGCGACGCTGCGGCACGAAACCACCCAGGGCGGCGCGGCGCTCGGCCAGGTAACGGGCTTCGGCGCTGCCTTCTTCCGGCTTGAAGAACGGCAGGTTTTCCAGTTCGCTGTCCTTGACCGGGATGTCGAAGCGGTCACGGAACAGCTTCAGGCTCTCGACGTCGACCTTCTTGGTGTTGTGCGCGGTGTTCTTCGCTTCGCCGGCACCGGTGCCATAACCCTTGATGGTCTTGGCCAGGATGACGGTCGGTTGCTCTTTGTGATTGACCGCCTGATGGTACGCCGCGTAGACCTTGTACGGGTCGTGGCCGCCACGGTTGAGCTTCCAGATCTCGTCGTCGGACAGGTCGGCAACCATCGCCTTGAGTTCAGGCGAGTTGAAGAAGTGCTCACGGACGAACGCGCCGTCCTTGGCCTTGTAGTTCTGGTACTCGCCGTCGATGACTTCGTCCATGCGGCGTTGCAGGATGCCGTCGACGTCCTTGGCCAGCAGTGGGTCCCAGAAACGGCCCCAGATGACTTTGTTGACGTTCCACTGGGCACCACGGAACACGCCTTCGAGTTCCTGGATGATCTTGGCGTTGCCGCGAACCGGGCCGTCGAGGCGCTGCAGGTTGCAGTTGATGACGAAGATCAGGTTGTCCAGCTTCTCGCGGCCGGCCAGGGAGATCGCACCCAGGGATTCCGGCTCGTCGCATTCACCGTCACCCATGAAGCACCAGACTTTCTGCTTGCCTGGCTGGATGAAGCCACGGGCTTCGAGATACTTCATGAAGCGCGCCTGGTAGATCGCCTGGATCGGGCCCAGGCCCATGGAAACGGTCGGGAACTGCCAGAAATCAGGCATCAGCCAAGGGTGCGGGTACGAGGACAGGCCGTTGCCGTCCACTTCCTGGCGGAAGTTGTTCATCTGGTCTTCGGTGATGCGGCCTTCCATGAACGCACGGGCGTAGACGCCTGGCGATGCGTGACCCTGGAAGTAGATCAGGTCGCCGCCATGTTCGTCGGTCGGGGCCTGGAAGAAGTAGTTGAAGCCGATGTCATACAGCGTCGCACTGGAGGCGAAGCTAGAGATGTGACCGCCCAGGTCAGAATCTTTCAGGTTGGTACGCATGACCATGGCCAACGCGTTCCAGCGCACCAGCGAGCGAATGCGGCGTTCCATGAACAGGTCGCCAGGCATGCGTGCTTCGTGGGTGACAGGGATCGTGTTGCGGTATGGCGTGGTGATGGCGTAGGGCAGTTGCGAACCGCTGCGGGTTGCGAGTTCACCCATACGGGTCATCAGATAATGAGCACGGTCTTCGCCTTCTTTGTCGAGAACCGATTCCAGGGCGTCCAGCCATTCCTGGGTTTCGACGGGATCGAGGTCTTGCATGGCTTGCTCCAGGGCGGAAAGGCTACCAGAATCGGTTGCCTGAGTTTGCGACTGGCCTTGTGGGCAGACGATATAAATTCTTGGATTGCCGAAGGTTGTCTCGGCGGCGTGTAGTTTTACTACAAATCGTTGGCCGTTTCAGCCTTTCGAATGTATAGACGAGTAGTAAAACTACACATGAGCGGCTTATGGCCCCTCGTTTCGTTGTGAGAATAATCGTTACTGTTGGTCATTAGCCAACTCGAACAGGTAAAAACTTGATGCCGGCTGCCAATAAAACCAGAAAATCAGCTATTTATCATCTTTGTTCGACAGTCGATCAGGTAGTGGCATTCGAAAAAACACTACATCCAGCCTTTCCCGCGCCGATCAAGGATAGACCATGAGCCTGCCCTCGCTTGCCGAAATACCGGCGATTCTCCAGTCATTGGTCAGTCGGGCCGAGCAGTCGTTCCGCGCGGCGGTCGCCACCTTGGACGACGACCATGGGCTCTCTGCCTGGACGCCGCAGCGCTGGGCCGAGTTCAATCGCGTCGTCGCGGCCAGCGACTTTGTCATCGAGCAAAGTGTACGAGACCCGTCGATGCTCTTGGAACTGGTGCACAGCGGCGAGCTGGACCGCAGCCTGGCCCCCGGTGAAATGTGCGCGCAGATCGGCGCCGCCGTCCAGGCCGCCGAAACCGAAGATGAGTTGGGTCGCGTGCTGCGTCGCCAGCGCACCCGCCAGCAGGTGCGCATCATTTGGCGTGACCTGACCCGCCAGGCGGACCTGGTCCAGACCTGTCGCGATCTCTCGGACATGGCCGACACTTGCATCGACCAGGCCTATCGATGGTTGTACCAACGCCTGAGCCAGCAATTGGGCATACCCACCGGCCGGCGCAGTGGCGAGCCGCAGCAGATGGTCATCCTGGGCATGGGCAAGCTAGGCGCCGTCGAGCTGAACCTGTCGTCGGACATCGACCTTATCTTCGCCTATCCCGAAGGCGGCGAAACCGTCGGCGCGAAGCGGCCGCTGGATAACCAGGAATTTTTCATCCGCCTTGGCCAGCGCCTGATCAAGGCCCTCGATCCGATGACCGTCGATGGCTTTGTATTTCGTGTCGACATGCGTCTGCGTCCCTATGGCTCGGCCGGCGCGCTGGTGCTGAGCTTCAATGCCCTGGAGCAGTATTACCAGGACCAGGGGCGCGACTGGGAACGCTACGCGATGATCAAGGCGCGGGTGGTGGCGGGCGACCAGGTGGCCGGCGCGCAACTGCTCGACATGCTGCGCCCGTTCGTCTATCGCCGTTACCTGGATTTTTCCGCCATCGAAGCGTTGCGCACCATGAAGCAGTTGATCCAGCAGGAGGTGCGGCGCAAGGGCATGGCCGACAACATCAAGCTGGGTTCGGGCGGCATCCGCGAGGTGGAATTCATCGCCCAGGCGTTCCAGTTGATCCATGGCGGTCGCGACCTGAGCTTGCAGCAACGACCGTTGTTGAAGGTGCTTGGCACATTGGAGGGCCAGGGCTACCTGCCGTCCAAGGTGATCGACGAGTTGCGCCAGGGTTATGAGTTCCTGCGTTACACCGAACATGCGATCCAGGCCATTGCCGACCGCCAGACGCAGATGCTGCCGGACACTGCGCAGGATCAGGCGCGCATTGCGTTCATGCTGGGCTTCGCCGACTGGTCGGCGTTCCACGAACAGCTGATGCATTGGCGTGGGCGCGTGGCCTGGCATTTCGGCCAGGTCATCGCCGATCCGGACGAAGAAGAGGGCAGCGAAGGCGAAGTCGCGGTGGGTGGAGAATGGCTGCCGCTGTGGGAAGACAGCCAGGATGAGGAAGCGGCGTGTCGCCAGTTGGAGGCGGGCGGTTTCACCGATGCGTCCAAGGCGCTGAGGGCCTTGGCTGCCTTGCGCGCCAGCCCGCAATTGCGCGCGATGCAACGTTTGGGGCGCGAGCGCCTGGATGCGTTCATTCCCCGCCTGTTGGCTCAGGCGGTGGAGCACGCCAATCCGGACCTGGTGCTGGAACGGGTATTGCCATTGGTTGAAGCCGTGGCCCGCCGTTCGGCTTATCTGGTGCTGCTGACCGAGAACCCTGGCGCGTTGCGGCGTTTGCTGACGTTGTGTGCGGCGAGCCCATGGATTGCCGAGCAGATCACCCGTTTTCCGCTGTTGCTCGATGAGTTGCTCAACGAAGGCCGTTTGTTCAAGCCGCCGTTGGCGCCTGAGCTGGCGGCGGAATTGCGCGAGCGGCTGACGCGCATCCCCGAGGACGATCTCGAACAACAGATGGAAGCCTTGCGGCATTTCAAGCTGGCCCACCGCCTGCGCGTCGCTGCCTCGGAAATCGCCGGCAGCCTGCCGTTGATGAAAGTCAGCGACTACCTGACGTGGCTGGCCGAAGCCATCCTCGAGCAGGTGCTGGCCCTGGCCTGGCGCCAGACAGTCGCCAAGCATGGCGTACCGTTGCGCACCGATGGGAGCCCGTGCGATCCGGGGTTCATCATTGTCGGCTATGGGAAAGTCGGTGGCCTGGAATTGGGGCATGGTTCCGACCTGGACCTGGTGTTCATCCACGATGGCGACCCGCAGGCTGAAACCGACGGCCCGAAACCCATCGACGGCGCTCAATTCTTCACCCGGCTTGGCCAGCGGATCATTCACTTGTTGACGGCCCAGACGAACTCCGGGCAGTTGTATGAAGTGGACATGCGTCTGCGGCCGTCCGGAGCGTCGGGCTTGCTGGTCAGTTCCCTGGGAGCGTTTGCCCGCTATCAGGAAAACGAAGCCTGGACCTGGGAGCATCAGGCGTTGGTGCGTGCGCGAGTGCTGGTGGGCAGCCAGGACGTCGGCCAAGCGTTCGAAAAAGTCCGCGCCCAGGTGTTGGGACGCACCCGTGATTTGCCGACGCTGCGCCAGGAAGTCAGCGAGATGCGCGCCAAGATGCGCGACAACCTTGGCAGCAAGGCCACCGCCGCCGGGACCGCGCCGAATGCCTTCGAAGCCACGGCGCCCTTTGACCTCAAGCAGGACGCCGGAGGTATCGTCGATATTGAATTTATGGTGCAATACGCGGCCCTGGCCTGGTCCGAGGCGTACCCTTCACTGGTGCGCTACACCGATAACATCCGCATCCTGGACGGATTGCAGGAGGTCGGATTGATGCCTGCCGAGGATGCCACGCTGTTGCGCGAAGCCTACAAGGCCTACCGCTCCGCCGCCCACCGCCAGGCCTTGCAGAAAGACACTGGGGTGATTGCAGGCGATCAGTTCGTGGATGAGCGTCGACAGGTGATGCGGATCTGGCGAGAGCTGGGGCTGAGTTGAAGGATTGAATGTAGGAGCGAGCTTGCTCGCGATAGCGGTGGGTCAGGCGACATCGACGTTGGATGTGCTGGCCCCATCGCGAGCGGGCTCGCTCCCACAGTTGATTGGCGGTGCCGCACGGTATTGGATACTTGTGCGCAACCCCTGTGGGAGCGAGCTTGCTCGCGATAGCGGTAGGTCAGGCGACATCGATGTTGGATGTGCTGGCCCCATCGCGAGCAAGCTCGCTCCCACAGTTGATTGGCGGTGTCGCACGGTATTGGATACTTGTGCGCAACCCCTGTGGGAGCGAGCCTGCTCGCGATAGCGGTGGGTCAGGCGACATCGACGTTGGATGTGCTGGCCCCATCGCGAGCAAGCTCGCTCCCACAGTTGATTGGCGGTGCCGCACGGTATTGGATACTTGTGCGCAACCCCTGTGGGAGCGAGCTTGCTCGCGATAGCGGTGGGTCAGGCGACATCGATGTTAGATGTGCTGGCCCCATCGCGAGCAAGCTCGCTCCCACAGTTGATTGGCGGTGTCGCACGGTATTGGATACTTGTGCGCAACCCCTGTGGGAGCGAGCCTGCTCGCGATAGCGGTGGGTCAGACAACATCGACGTTGGATGTGCTGGCCCCATCGCGAGCAAGCTCGCACCCACAGTTGATTGGCGGTGCCGCACGGTATTGGATACTTGTGCGCAACCCCTGTGGGAGCGAGCTTGCTCGCGATAGCGGTGGGTCAGGCGACATCGATGTTAGATGTGGTGGCCCCATCGCGAGCAAGCTCGCTCCCACAGTTGATTGGCGGTGTCGCACGGTATTGGATACTTGTGCGCAACCCCTGTGGGAGCGAGCCTGCTCGCGATAGCGGTGGGTCAGACAACATCGACGTTGGATGTGCTGGCCCCATCGCGAGCAAGCTCGCACCCACAGTTGATTGGCGGTGCCGCACGGTATTGGATATTTATGCGGAACTCTTGTGGGAGCGAGCCTGCTCGCGATAGCGGTAGGTCAGGCGACATCGACGTTGGATGTGCTGGCCCCATCGCGAGCGGGCTCGCTCCCACAGTTGAATGGCGGTGCCGCACGGTATTGGATACTTGTGCGCAACCCTTGTGGGAGCGAGCCTGCTCGCGATAGCGGTAGGTCAGGCGACATCGACGTTGGATGTGCTGGCCCCATCGCGAGCAAGCTCGCTCCCACAGTTGATTGGCGGTGTCGCACGGTATTGGATACTTGTGCGCAACCCCTGTGGGAGCGAGCCTGCTCGCGATAGCGGTGGGTCAGGCGACATCAATGTTGGATGTGCTGGCCCCATCGCGAGCGGGCTCGCTCCCACAGTTGATTGGCGGTGTCGCACGGTGTTGGATACTTGTGCGCAACCCTTGTGGGAGCGAGCCTGCTCGCGATAACGGTGGGTCAGGCGACATCGATGTTGGATGTGCTGGCCCCATCGCGAGCAAGCTCGCTCCCACAGTTGATTGGCGGTGCCGCACGGTATTGGATACTTGTGCGCAACCCCTGTGGGAGCGAGCCTGCTCGCGATAGCGGTGGGTCAGGCGACATCGATGTTGGATGTGCTGGCCCCATCGCGAGCAGGCTCGCTCCCACAGTTGATTGGCGGTGTGTTGTAGATTAAGGCCACAGGCAACGACCTAAGCCACAGTGATTCTCGAGGCGGGGAGGCGTAGGCCTCCCCGTATCGTTTTTGGAAAGCACATGAATATTCTGATCGTTGGGCCCAGTTGGGTCGGTGACATGGTGATGGCCCAGACACTGTTCCAGTGTCTGAAGCTGCGTCATCCGCAGTGCGAAATCGACGTTCTGGCCCCTGAATGGAGCCGTCCGATCCTTGAGCGCATGCCCGAGGTGCGCAAGGCCTTGAGCTTTCCGCTCGGCCATGGCGTGCTGGAGCTGGCGACTCGCCGGCGCATCGGCAAATCCCTGGTCGGCCACTACGACCAGGCGATCCTGTTGCCCAATTCGCTGAAATCGGCGCTGGTGCCGTTCTTTGCCGGCATTCCCAAGCGCACAGGCTGGCGCGGCGAGTTTCGCTATGGCTTGCTCAATGACGTGCGCACGCTGGACAAAGATCGTTATCCATTGATGATCGAGCGCTTCATGGCCCTGGCCTACGAGCCGGGGGCCGAATTGCCCAAGCCGTATCCTCGGCCGAGCCTGCAAATCGATCCGGTAACGCGCGAAACGGCCCTGGCCAAGTTCGGTCTGACCCTGGATCGCCCGGTATTGGCCCTGTGCCCGGGCGCCGAGTTCGGTGAGTCCAAGCGCTGGCCGGCGGAGCATTACGCCCAGGTTGCCGAGGCGAAGATCCGTGAAGGCTGGCAAGTCTGGCTGTTCGGTTCGAAAAACGATCACTCGGTGGGCGAAGACATCCGTTCGCGGCTGATTCCGGGCCTGCGGGAAGAGTCGGTCAACCTCAGCGGCGACACGTCCCTGGCCGAGGCGATTGACCTGTTATCCTGCGCCGATTCGGTGGTGTCCAATGACTCCGGCTTGATGCACGTCGCGGCCGCGCTGAACCGTCCGTTGGTTGCGGTCTACGGCTCGACTTCGCCGGGTTTTACTCCGCCGTTGGCCGATCAGGTCGAAGTCGTGCGCCTGGGCATCGAGTGCAGTCCATGCTTCGACCGTACCTGCCGCTTCGGCCATTACAACTGCCTGCGCCAGCTGATGCCGCTGGCGGTGAACGAGGCCCTGGAGCGTTTGCAGGGCACTCCCGTGGAGGTCCGGTAACTTGCGGGTATTGTTGATCAAGACCTCTTCGCTGGGGGATGTGGTCCACACGTTGCCAGCGCTGACCGATGCGACGCGGGCAATTCCTGGCATCACATTCGACTGGGTGGTGGAAGAGGGTTTCGCCGAAATCCCTACCTGGCATCCGGCCGTGGGCAAGGTCATCCCGGTGGCGATCCGGCGCTGGCGCAAGAACCTCTGGCAAACCCTCAAAAGCGGTGAATGGCGACGCTTCAATCAGAGCATTCGCGCCGAAAAATATGATTTGGTGATCGATGCCCAAGGCCTGCTGAAAAGTGCCTGGCTGACCCGCTACGTCAAGGCACCGGTGGCTGGGCTGGATAAGGATTCGGCGCGTGAACCGCTCGCGGCGCGCTTCTATTCGCGTCGCCTGGCGGTCGCTCGTGGTCAGCATGCGGTGGAGCGTGTACGTCAACTGTTCGCCTTGGCGCTGGGCTATGACTTGCCGCAAACCCAGGGCAGCTATGGCCTGGACATCGACCGACTGGTTGAATTGCCGCGCCCATACCCCTACGTGGTGTTCCTGCATGGCACGACGTGGGAATCCAAACATTGGCCTGAGCTCTACTGGCGTCAGCTCACCGAGCGCATGGGGCAATTCGGCGTGGTGGTGAAACTGCCGTGGGGCAACCCGGCCGAGAAGGCCAGGGCCGAGCGCATCGCCAACGGGCTGCGCAATGCCTTGGTGCTGCCGAAATTGAACCTGGGCGGCATGGGCAAGGTGCTCGCCGGTGCCCAGGCCTGCGTGGCCGTGGATACGGGCCTCGGGCATCTGGCCGCCGCTCTGGATGTGCCGACCATCTCGCTGCTCGGTCCGACCAATCCCGTGCTGACCGGCGCCTATGGCAAGGGCCAGATTCATCTCGCCAGCGATTTTCCTTGCGCGCCGTGCATGCAGAAACAATGCACTTACCCACCGACCGCCGAAGATGCCCGGCGGTTCGACCTGAAACGCGAGCAGCCCCTGTGCTTCACGCGTCTGAATCCCGAGCGTGTTGCCAGCCACCTGAGCACGTTATTGGCTGAGGAGCCGCGCTGATGCAATTGGCTTTTGTCCTTTACAAATATTTCCCCTTCGGCGGCCTGCAGCGTGACTTCATGCGCATCGCCTTGGAGTGTCAGCGACGCGGTCACCAGATCCGCGTCTACACGCTGATTTGGGAAGGTGACGTCCCGCCCGGCTTCGAAGTGCTGGTGGCGCCGGTCAAGGCGCTGTTCAATCACCGCCGCAACGAGAAACTCAGCGCGTGGATGGAGGCCGACCTGGCCAAGCGCCCGGTGGACCGGTTGATCGGCTTCAACAAAATGCCCGGCCTGGACGTGTACTACGCCGCCGACGGCTGCTTCGAAGACAAGGCGCAGAACCTGCGCAATTCGCTGTACCGACGCTGGGGGCGCTACCGGCATTTCGCCGAGTACGAGCGGGCCGTGTTCGCCAAGGACGCCAAGACCGAAGTCCTGATGATTTCCGAAGTCCAGCAGCCGCTGTTCATCAAGCACTACGACACGCCGCTGGAGCGCTTTCACCTGCTGCCGCCGGGCATTGCCCACGACCGTCGTCGGCCCGCCGATGCCGATGAGATCCGGGCGGCGTTCCGAGCCGAATTCGAGCTGGCCGACGACGATTTGTTGTTGGTGCAGATCGGCTCCGGGTTCAAGACCAAGGGCGTCGACCGCAGCCTCAAGGCCCTGGCCGCGCTGCCCACGCAATTGAAAAAACGCACTCGGCTGTTTGTAATCGGCCAGGACGACCCCAAGGTATTCCAGATGCAGAGCGCTGCGCTGGGTCTGGGCGATAATGTGCGGTTCCTCAAGGGTCGCAGCGATATCCCGCGTTTCCTGCTCGGTGCCGACCTGTTAATCCACCCGGCCTACAACGAAAACACCGGCACGGTACTGCTCGAAGCGCTGGTGGCCGGGTTGCCGGTGCTGGTCAGCGCGGTGTGCGGGTACGCTCACTACATCGCCGAGGCCGACAGCGGCCTGGTGCTGGATGAGCCGTTCGAACAGGCGCAGTTGACCGAATATCTGAGCCGGATGCTTAGTGATCCGCAAGCGAGGGCGGCCTGGAGCCGCAATGGTCTGGCCTTCGCCGAGACGGCCGACCTCTACAGCATGCCGCAGCACGCGGCCGATGTGATATTGGCGGAGCACGCTTAATGAAATTGATGCTGGCCGAACCGTTCAAGAGCCTTTGGGCCGGGCGCGATGCGTTCGTCGAAGTCGAAGCGCTCCAGGGCGAGGTCTACCGTGAGCTCGAAGCCCGGCGCACCCTGCGCACGGAGGTAGAGGGTCGCGGTTTTTTCGTGAAAATCCATCGTGGCATCGGCTGGGGCGAGATTTTCAAGAACCTGCTCACCGCCAAGCTGCCGGTGCTGGGCGCGGGCCAGGAATGGAAGGCCATCCAACGGCTGCAGGAAGTCGGCGTGCCAACCATGACCGCCGTTGCCTATGGAGAGAAGGGCAACAATCCGGCGGACCAGCATTCCTTTATTGTTACCGAGGAGCTGGCGCCTACCATAAGCCTTGAAGACTTCAGCCTCGACTGGGTCAAGCAGCCTCCGCAGCCCCGGCTAAAGCGAGCACTGATCGCCGAAGTGGCGCGCATGACCGGCATGATGCACCGCGCTGGGGTCAACCATCGCGACTGCTACATCTGCCACTTTCTGCTGCACACCGACAAACCGGTGACGCCCGAGGATTTCAAACTCTCGGTGATCGACCTGCACCGCGCCCAGACCCGTCCGGCTATCACCACGCGCTGGCGTAACAAAGACTTGGCGGCGCTGTATTTCTCCGCGCTGGACATTGGCTTGACCCGGCGCGACAAGCTGCGTTTTCTCAAGGGCTATTTCCAGCAGCCGCTGCGCCAGATCCTGGCGCAAGAGGCTGCGTTGCTGGCCTGGCTCGAAGGCAAGGCCAAGAAACTGTATGAGCGCAAACAGCGGTACGGGGATGCGCTCTGATGTCGGGTTGGAATTTGGAACCCGCCTACGCTGAGCTGGCACAGGATTTCGGCAGCCTCGACGCGGTGTTCGCCCTCCAGGGCGAGCGCCTGACCCGCGATCCACTGTCAGAGGTGATCCGCGTACAACGCAACGGCGTGAATTATTACGTCAAGCGCTATACCGGCGCCGGCAAGGGCTTGCGTCGTTATCTGGGCAAGCCACGGGTCAAGTCGGAATGGCAGAACCTCAAGCGTTTCGCCAAGTGGGGTATTCCCACAGCGGAAATTGTCGCCTGGGGGCTGGAACGACGGGGTGCGGCCTATGATCGCGGCGCGATGATCACCCGCGAATTGCCGCGCACCGAAGACCTTTCAGCCCTGGCCGAGCGGCACGATTCGCGGCTCGACGATCGCGCCTGGGTCGATGGCGTGAGCCGGCAGCTCGCCGGTTATACCCGGACCATGCACGATCACCGTTTCACCCATAACGACTTGAAATGGCGCAACCTGCTGATCGACGACCGGGCGCGTCTGTTCCTGATCGACTGCCCGAACGGTGACTTCTGGCGCGGCTTCTGGCTCAAGTACCGGATCACCAAAGACCTGGCATGCCTGGACAAAGTCGCCAAATATCATTTGTCGGCCACCCAGCGCCTGCGTTTTTACCTGCAATATCGCCAGCGCGACCGGCTCGATGCGTGCGACAAGAAACGTATTCGCCACGTGGTGAGATTTTTCGAGGGGCGTGAATGACCGATTTCCTGGCCGCCGAAGACCGGGCCTTGCTGGAGCGCCATGGCCTGGACAGCTTCGAAGCCCTCTGGTTGCGCAAGCTGGACGCAGTGGACGAGCCCAATACGGCTGGCGATGGCTGGAGCAGTGTGTTCCGGCTGGAGCTCGAGGGGCAGGGTTATTACCTCAAGCGCCAGAGCAATTACCTGACCCGGACGCTATCGCACCCTTTTGGCGAACCCAGTTTTTCCCGGGAGTTTCGCAACATCAGCCGGTATCGCCAGTTGGGTATCCCAGCGTTGCAGGCGGTCTTCTACGGGCGGCGGAAAGTGGACGGCGAGGTTCGGGCGATTCTGTTGACCCGCGCCTTGGACGGCTGGGATGACCTGGATTCGCTCCTGGAGCGCTGGCCGTCCCTGACGACCGTGCAACGCACCACCATCGTTCAGGCCTGTGGTCACCTGGCGCGGCGACTGCACGACATGCATCAGGTGCATGGCTGTTTCTATCCCAAGCATATTTTTCTGCAGGCCACTGCCGGCGGTCACCAGGCACAGTTGATCGACCTGGAAAAGACCCGTCCGCTGCTGTTCGGGCAGCGTGACCGGGTCAAGGACCTGGAGCCGTTGCTGCGCCGGGCCCGGGCCTGGAGTGAAGAGGATGTGCGTCAGCTGCTGTCTACCTATCTGGACCAACCGCTTGACGGTGCGCTGGTCGATCGATGGTTGGCCCGCCTGAGCGCTCGACGCACTCATAAGGAGACCCGCTGATGCATTTGTCGGAATTGAAAGGCGCTGGCCGCAGCCCGAGCCTGCCCCTGAGCCTGGAGCTGGCGGATGCCGCTGGCCCGGCGCAATTGCAACTGTTGTCACTGTTGCGGGTGCTGCCTGGGCAGCGTTACGTCGGCGCCGGTATCTGGCGCGGCCGGCCCGTGCTGGCCAAGTTACTGGTGGGCAGCAAGGCGCCGCGGCATTTCCAACGAGAGCTGCAAGGTGTTCGCCTCCTCGCGGAACAGGGGCTGACGACCCCATTGCTGCTGGCCGATGGCTTGAAAGAAGGCGAGGGTGGCTGGCTGCTGTTCGAGCTGCTGGAAGGCGCTGAGAGTCTTGGCGATGCCTGGAAGCAGGTCGAACATCTCCCCATGTTGGCGGACGAACAAACGGCGGTGCTGGCCGAGGCGCTGGGCGCTATTGCGCAGCTGCACGGCAAGGGCCTGTGGCAAGAAGATCTGCACCTGGACAATCTGCTGCGCCATGGCGACAAGCTCTATCTCATCGATGGGGCCGGCATTCGCGCCGAAACCCCCGGCCAGCCATTGTCGCGGCAAAAGGTCTTGGAAAACCTGGGGGTGTTTTTCGCCCAGCTTCCAAAATCCATCGAGCCGTTCAATGAAGAGTTGCTGGTGCATTACCTGTTGAGTAACGCCGAACACGCCCTGCCGATGGAAGCGCTGCAAAAACAGATCGACAAGGTCCACGCCTGGCGGCTGAAAGACTTCCTTGAAAAGGTCGGGCGCGAATGCAGCTTGTTCAGCGTGCAGCGCGGGCCGTTCGGCCTGCGGGCTATTCGTCGCGATGAAGAAACGGCCATGGTCCCGGTGCTGGAGCATGCCGATGCGTTGCTTGACCAGGGTCACTTGTACAAGACCGGTGGTGCCGCCAGTGTCGGTAAGGTCGAATCGAACGGTCGCACCCTGGTAATCAAACGCTACAACATCAAGGGCTTCGCCCACTGGCTCAAGCGCTTCTGGCGCCCGAGCCGAGCCTGGCATTCCTGGCGCGAAGGCCATCGGCTGGCCTTCCTCGGCATCGCCACGCCCAAGCCACTGGCGTTGCTGGAAAAGCGTTTCCTGTGGTTGCGTCGTGGCGCCTATCTGGTCACTGAACACCTGTCTGGCCCGGACATCATCGAACGCTTCGCCCCGCATGTGGAAAGCGGCGAAGCCCCTGAGTCCGAGCTGTTGGCGCTGGATCGCTTGTTCGCCGACCTGATCCGCGAGCGCATCAGCCACGGTGACTTCAAAGGACACAACCTGTTCTGGCAAGACGACCGCTGGGCATTGATCGACCTTGATTCCATGTGCCAACACCGGACCCAGGCCAGCTTCGCCCAAGCCTACGCCCGGGATCGCGCACGGTTCATGCGTAATTGGCCTGAGGGAAGTGCGCTGTATCGGGTGATCGATCAGCGGTTGCCGAAGGCAGTCGATAACACGTCGGCTATCGTGTAACCGCTCACCGTGGCGAGGGAGCTTGCTCCCGCTGGGCTGCGCAGCAGCCCCGACGCCATTCAACGCGCAGTACCAGGAAAAAACGATTTGCAGTTCCTGTGACGGCTGCGCCGCCGAGCGGGAGCAAGCTCCCTCGCCACGGACCGTGTAAACCCTACGACTCCGCTAGAGGCTTAAGATCGCTTTTAAGCTATAATCCCGCCCTTTAGCTGCCCCGTACCCTTGATGCGTGGCACATCATTTTTTCGCGGCGCTTGTCGCCCGTATGCAGACATAAGAGGCTAGACCCCTGTGGCATTGACGATTCTTGGCCTGTCCGGCGCCCTTAGCCATGATCCTTCCGCAGCGCTGTACATCGACGGCAAGCTGATCGCGGCGGCCGAGGAAGAGCGCTTCGTACGCGATAAACATGCAAAGAACCGCATGCCCTACGAGTCGGCGAAGTTCTGCCTGGAGCAAGCCGGCATCAAGCCGTCCGACGTTGACGTGGTGGCGATACCCTTTGCCCCGATCAGCCTGTTCGGCGAGGCGCGCTGGCACTACGCCAAGCGCTACTGGTACGCCCCGGACCGTGCCCTCGATGCGATTCTGATGGGCAATCGTCGCTACAAACGTTATCGCCGCAAGATCGTCTGGTGCCTGGAACAACTGGGTTTCGACCCGAAAAAAATCAAGATCGAGCCGGTCGAGCACCACCTGGCCCATGCCTCCAGTGCCTATCACTGCTCGGGCTTCCAGGAAAAAACCGCCATCCTCGGCATCGACGGCAAGGGCGAATACGCCACGACCTTCTTCGGCTATGGCGAAAACGGCAAGATCCACAAGATCAAGGAATTCTACGACCCGGACTCCCTGGGTGGCCTGTACGGCGCGATCACCGAGTTCCTCGGCTTCGAGATGCTTGATGGCGAATTCAAGGTCATGGGCATGGCGCCCTACGGCGACGCCAGCAAATACGATTTCTCGCGCCTGGCCTCGTTCGAAAACGGCCAATTAGTGATCAATACCGATTACGCCAACGTGATCGGCCTGCGCCGCTATAAAGAGAAAGGCAAGGGTTTCTACTTCTCGCCAAAGCTGATCGAGTGGCTCGGTCCGAAACGCGAAGGCGACATCGCCGACGAGCCGTACATTCACTACGCGGCCAGCATGCAAGCGCTGTTCGAGAAGCTTGCGCTGCAAATGATCGATCACTACCTGGGCGACGTGCTCAAGGAAACCGGCAAGCTGGCGTTCGCCGGCGGCTGTGCATTGAACGTCAAGCTGAACCAGAAAATCATCGCCCGCGATGACGTCAAGGAGCTGTTCGTGCAACCGGCTTCCGGCGACGCCGGTACGGCGGTGGGCGCGGCGGCTTATGTGTCCCACGCCCGTGGCGTGCCGGTGGAGAAGATGGAACACGTCTACCTCGGCCCAGCCTATAGCAACGAAGATGTGATCGCCGCCTGCGCCCGTCACCCGAGCAAGCCGGCGTGGCGCAAGATCGACAACACCCCTGAGCGCATCGCCAAGATCATGGTCGACGGCAACCCGGTGGCCTGGTTCCAGGGCCGCATGGAGTTTGGCCCGCGGGCCTTGGGCGGTCGTTCGATCATCGGTTGCCCAAGCGCCAGCGGCGTGGCCGACCGCATCAACGAACAGATCAAGTTCCGCGAACGCTGGAGGCCTTTCTGCCCGTCGATGCTCGACACCGTTGCGCCGCAGATGATCAAGGTCGACCACCCGGCACCGTTCATGACCTTCACGTTCGAAGTGGCTGAGGAATGGAAAACCCGCGTGCCGGAAGTGGTCCATGAAGACGGCACCTCCCGGGCCCAAGTGCTCAAGCGTGAATACAACCCGCGTTACTACGACATGATGAAAGCCCTGGAAGTCCTGACCGGCAATGGCGTGTCGCTGAACACCTCACTCAACCGTCGCGGCGAACCCATGATCTGCTCGCCCACCGACGCGCTGAACATGTTCTATGGTTCCGACCTGCAATACCTGATCATGGAGGACATCCTGGTGGTCAAGGACGGCGTGGACGCTTATGACACGCTCGGCTGAGCGACATGTGCTGCAGTTCTGCCACGGTTATGACGGGCCGTTCCTGGACTGCGCCCGTCAGTACGCCAGTCTGTTCGCCGGAACCGGTTATCGTGTGACCACGGTGTTTCTCACCGGCTCGGCGGACGCCGAGGTTGCCGCTGCCTGTGCCTCGGACGAGGTGTTGTTCATGGAGTACAGCTCCAGTGCCATTCGCGGCCTGAAGCTGGGTGCCATCAGCGATCTGCGCAAGATCGCCGCCTCGCGCAATTTCAGTTTCTGCATCGCGCACCGGTTCAAGCCGATCTACATCGCCCTGCTCGGCACCGGGTTGCCGGTGATCGGCGTGCACCATGCCTTTGGCGATTATCAACGGCGTACCCGCCGATTGTTCGCCCAGGTTTTTCGCAAGCGCCTGAGCTTGCTCGGGGTGTCCGACGCCGTGCGCGACGACATGCGTCGCTGCCTGCCAAAATGGCCGGTCGGCAGGATCCAGACCCTCTACAACCGTATCGATCTGGAGGCCTTGCAGGCCAGCCAGGTTTCCCGGGAGCAGGCGCGACAAACCCTTGGGCTGGAAGCGAACGCCTGGATTGTCGGCAACGTCGGACGCCTGCATCCGGACAAGGACCAGGCCACCCTGCTTCGTGGTTTTGGCGCTGCGCTGGCGTACCTGCCAAGCCACAGCCAACTGGCGATTCTGGGCAAGGGGCGCCTGGAACAGGACCTCAAGGCTCTGGCGCGAGAGTTGGGCATTGCCGACCGCGTGCTGTTTCTCGGCCAGGTGCCAGAGGCCCGTCGTTATTTCCGTGCCTTCGACGCGTTTGCGCTGAGCTCTGATCACGAGCCGTTCGGCATGGTGCTGCTCGAAGCCATGGCTGCCGGCGTGCCGTTGCTGGCCACGGCCTGCGGTGGCGCAAAGGAGGTCGTCGAGGGCGTCGGCATCCTGTTCCCGCTCGGTGACGCCGAGCACATGGCCCAAGGGCTGCAACACCTGGCTGCGATGGACGAATTGCAGCGGCGCCAATGCGCCGAATTGATGCTGGAGCGCTTGCGCGAACGTTTTTCCGATCGCGCCGTACGCGAGGCATTCTGGCGCTTGCCCCAAGTGACTGAACTGGCGCCGAGGAACTGATGCTCAACCGATTCCAAGGCTGGCGAGAGCGCGGCTGGACCACCACGGATGCCTCGAGCTACGCCCAGGCGTGGCAACGTTTTGGCGGCAGTGTGGCGACACACCCCCTGGTCGTGGAGCGCCTGGCCGCCCTGGCTGGGATTCCCGTGCGTTACCTGGCATTCGAGCAGGGCGGCGAGCTGAAGGCGGCAATTCCGACCTGGGGCCGCGATCTGGCGCTGTCGAAGGACGTGCTCAAGCGCAGCGGAAAAAAAGGCCTGTTCGACCTGGGCAATGCCGAGTTGATCCTGCCGGCCGCGCCCGACACCCAGGCACCGTTGCGTCATCGAGGACGGTATCTGTCGGCGCTCAATGAAGGTCGCTTCAGCGGTTTGAAACTGCAGAAAGAGCAGCTGGCCATGGCTCGCCTGCCGGAAGAACTGTCCAAGAAGTTCCGCTACAACCAGCGCCGTGAATTGCGTCTTCTGGAGGAAGCCGGCGGGCAGGTGCGGCCGGTCGGCGAGTTCTCCAGTACCGAGTTGGCGTCGATCTACTGTGATCTGTTCCAGCGTCGCTGGGGTTTTCCCGCCACCGGTGCCGAGCGCATGGGCGAGGTGGTCGAGCTGCTGCGCGAGCTGCTGATCGGCTCGGTGATTTTTCTCAACGATGCGCCCATCGCCATCCAACTGGTCTATCGCGTCGAAGCGCCTGAATGGATCAGCGTCGAATACATCAATGGCGGCGTCGACCCGCAGACTCGCGAATTCAGCCCGGGCAGCGTCTTGAGCTTCCTCAATACGCAAGGCGCCTGGGAGCACGCCCGGGCCGCGGGCAAGCCGTTGCGGTTTTCCTTTGGCCGGGCGGATCGCGAATACAAGGATCGCTGGTGCAACCCCGTGCCGGTATTCAGCGTATGAACCCGCCGATGAATCGAAAACAACAACTGCTCAAGCGCCATCGTCGCAACAAGCGCGTGGGGCTGTTGTGCGCCCTTGTCGTATTGGGGCTGATAGGCGTTTGGGTGGCCTGGTGGCTGCCGCTGGTGCTGGCGCTGTTGGGCTGGGTAGCCCACGAGGCGTGGTTCGCCGATCATCTGTTCTATTCGCCCAAGGATGACTACCAGTACGATTTCCCCCCCTTCACGCAGCAACCGAAGGTTCACCTCAATGCAGGGCGACTGCGCCTGGATGAAGGTGTGATTCTCGATGACGGCGCGACTCTGGTCCTGGCCTTGCGGATCAAAAGCACCTGGCTGGGGCGTTTCTTCGATCCGAGCGTCGAGTTGTCGGGCGGTGAAGCGGCGGACCGACAAACATTCGAGCGTGGAGTCAACGGCCTGCGCTACCTCAACCTCAGTGAGCAGGGCGCGGTGCTGTCCCGGGGTGAATTGCGCTTGCGCGGACGCTTTTGTCGCTTGTCGGGCGAGCCGATGCTGTGGTCGTTTGCGCCGATGGAGCTACAGCGTCCACGGCTGATGGTTATCGCGCCCCACGCCGACGATGCGGAACTGGCCGCTTACGGACTCTACAGCCAGGCCGAAGAGGCCTGGATCGTCACCCTGACGGCCGGGGAAATCGAAGCACAACATTACCAGCGCATGGGCCTGGGACGTGCCGAAGCTGCGCGGCTCAAGGGCCGATTGCGCGCCTGGGACAGCCTCGCCGTGCCGCGTTGGGCCGGTGTGCCGCAGGAACACTGCGTGCAACTGGGGTATTTCTGCCTGCAACTGGCGGCGATGCAAGCCGCGCCCGGCCAACCCCAGGGCTCCCGCGAGGCGGATCTGAGCGATACCCGGCTGTTTCGCCAACTGAACCCGTTTACCTTGCCCGGCGATGCAGATGGCGCGCCGACCTGGAACAACCTGCTGGCGGACTTGCGCGAAGTGCTGCTCAAGGCGCGTCCCGAAGTGATTGTGCTGCCTCACCCGACGCTCGATCCGCATCCCGATCATCTTTGTGCCCACCAGGCTGTCTTGCAGGCGCTGGAAGGACTGGAGTGGCAGCCCTCCGTGCTGCTGGGATACGCCAACCACCTGCACGACAACGATCGTTGGCCCATGGGTGATACCGGCATGGGCGTCGCGTTGCCGCCCCATTTCGACCCGGCCCGGCCGATGCATCCGTTCAGCCTGGGCCTGACCCTGGCCGGGCAACGTGACAAGGCCATGGCGCTGGGCATGATGCATGACCTGCAGCCGCCTGCTCCGTTCAAGCGTCGGTTGCGTCGTGGTATCCAGCGTCTGTTGGCCGGGCGCCGGGAGTCGCCCTATGGCGAGAATGAATTCTTTCGCAAGGCTGTACGCCGTCATGAACTGTTCTGGCGGCTTTAAGGGCCCAGGGGGCTACAAGGCCTCCGGTTATCTATCAAGTCGTTCGGTGCCGCAAGGAAGACGATGAAAGTTCTGTTTCTGGTGCAGAAAGAACAACGGGCCATCCTGGATCGGCTCTATGAAGGTGTCGCCGCCCATTGCGAGTGCGACCTGCGCTGGCTCGACAGCCAGGAGCAACGCAACCTGCGAGGCTATTTCCGGAGACACGTGGACGTCTCCCGCTACGACCGGATTGTATTTTTCCTGCGCTTCAAGCAGGAAATCCGCCAGGCGGGGTTCATCCGCACGATCCCCAACCTGGTGATCCTGGAGCATGACGCCTACCAGAACTACATCCCTTGCAAATACACCGGCAAGTTCAGCGCCCATTACCGACGCCTGCCGTGGGTGCGGGTCATCAGCTCCGGGTTCATGGTGACCGAACGCTTGCGTGCCGAAGGGTTCGATGCGGTTTTCGTACCCAAGGGCTATGATCAATCGCTGTTGCAAGACCAGCAGCGCGAGCGGGATATCGAGCTGGCGTTTGTCGGCAGTACCAACAGCGTCGCCTATAGCGGGCGCAAGGCATTGCTGGACGAGCTGGCGCGCGTCGAGCCGCTGGTCGTCACCCGTACCAAGTCCGGCGAAGAGTATTGCGAAACCCTCAATCGGATCCGCTTCTTCGTCAGTGCCGATGTGGGCATGGGCGAGTACATGATCAAGAATTTCGAGGCGATGGCCTGCGGTTGTGTGCTGCTGGCCTATGATCAAGGCGCCGAGGAAGCGCGGGCGCTAGGGTTGCAGGACATGCATAACGTGGTGTTGTATCGGGACATCCCGCAACTTCAGGAAAAACTTTCCCGGCTGCGCGCCGAGCCCGAACTGGCGCAAAGTATCGCCCGCAACGGCCACAGGCTGGCATTGGAGCAGTTCAGCTTCGCGCGTATCGGACAAAAAATCGTGGAAGCGCTGGAACCTCCGCTGCGACCGCGCGAACCGTTGAGTCTGCTAGAGTCCTTGCGCCAGAAACTGGGCATTTAACAAAAACCGCGATGCCATCCAACGACCTGGGTGGCATTTGACTAAATGGTATTTCAGTGCAGTTTTCCGACGATAGTGACATCACCCTGGTGGTCACCAGTTGCGGCCGGCTCGACCTGCTCAAGCGGACGCTCGAGAGTTTCGACCGTTTCAATACTGCGCCTATCCGCGAAGTGTTCATTACCGAAGATGCGGGCGACGATGGGGTGCATGAGGTCCTTCCTGCCCATTGGAAGGCGCACTGCACGGTTTTCATCAATCGGCCGAAGCTGGGGCAGCTGGCGTCGATCGATCTGGCCTACGGACACGTCAAGACAGCGTATATCTTCCACTGCGAGGATGACTGGGAGTTCTACCGCCCGGGGTTCGTGGAGGATTCTCTGACGGTCCTGCAACTGCGGCCCGAGATTCTTCAGGTATGGCTGCGCAATTATGTCTACGACCTGTGCGTCCACAGTCCCTACATTCGCTTGGGCGAGCGTCAGCTGATCGGCGGCGTGCCGTGCTATCCACTGATATCCGACAAGCCTGAATGGCAGAGTTTTTCCCTCAACCCTGGCCTGCGCCGTTTGAAGGAATACCAGTTGTGCGCCCCGTTTGCCGGTTTTGGTGGCGAAAAGGCCCTGTCGCTTCGTTACGCTCAACTGAACTTGACCGCGGTCACCCTCGAAGGGGATGCTGTTTTACACACCGGATTCGGTGTCCATGTCGAAGTACCTGTCGAACGCCAGCGCAAGGCGCGTCGCAGGCGCCGTGAGCAAATCAAGCTCTTTCTGATCCTTTTGCTCGGAGTCTGTGTTGGCTGGCTTATCAATTATTGAGTTTCTCGAAGCACGAGTTCGGGTCCGCGATCAAAGGTTTGCTGCTCGATGAGCATTATTAATGTTATGTGGGCAGGCGGTTCGCCATTCGCTTCGGTGCATAAGGTCCATCGCCAGATACTTTCACAAATCGACCCGGCGATGCCTGTCAGGACATGGCTCTTGCAGGGCTCGGAATCTGCGTGCCTGGAGGGCGTGGGTCCGGCGCGTGAATGGAACCTGACCTCGGCGAAACTCAAGGGGCGGCACTTCTGGCGCCTGTTCAGGCCCTGGATGCACAGCCGTTTTCGCCAGGCGCTGCTCGACAGCGCTGCCCAAGTGGTCCTGCTCGACGGCCTCGGTGTGGCTCGTACCCTGTTGCCAGTATTGAAGGACATGCCGCACATCCATGTGGTGGTGATATTCCACGGGGCGACACGGCTCAATGCCGTGGGCCGGGATCTGCTGCGCGGCTTTGCGCCCTCGCGCCTGGCCCTGGCTGCGGTGTCGCAGACATTGGCGGCATCGCTGCAGGAAGCGCTGGGGTTGCCGGTCACTGCGTTGCGCAGTGCATTCGATCCGGCTGGATTCCAGGCCTGCCTCCTGCCACGTGAAGAGGCTCGTGCCCGGATGCACTTGCCTTTGGCGGGCCCCCGCATATTCGGCGCCGTGGGGCGGCTGGTGGACAAGAAGGGCTTCGCCAGTTTGCTCGATGCCTTTGCCCTGGCGGCTGTCGCGCAGCCTGACTGGCGCTTGGTGATCGTCGGCGAAGGGCCTGCACGGGAAGCACTGCAGGCGCGCATCGACCAGCCGGACCTGGTCGACAAGGTATTGCTTGCGGGGCATCTGGAAGACGTGGCGAAGCTCTATAGAGCGTTCGACTGGGTGCTGGTCCCCTCCTTTGAAGAGGGCCTTGGCCTGATTCTCCAGGAGGCGATCCTGGCCGGCGTTCCGGTGCTGGCCAGTGACCTGGCGGTGTTCCGCGAACAGCTGGCCGATGCCGGTTGGTATGCGCCTGCCGGCGATGAGAGTGCCTGGGGCGAGGCGATCACGCGGGCTTCAGAGGCTTCGGCCGAAGCCGTCGCGGCGGCGCAATACCAGGCATTGGCGCCTGACGAGGCATGGGCGGGTTTCTGCCGGACCGCCCGGGAATTGATCTCAGGCAGGCAGTAGGGCGTTTTCCAGCGCTTGCATCGGAAAGCTCCCGTTCAGGTTTTCCCGCGCAATATAACGAGCGAAATGCTGCAAGTTGCGGCGCGCCAGATAGCGCGGCAATGGCGAGCGCAGGAAGCGCATGTCGGCGACATCGATCAGCCCCAGGGTGTTTTCCGGAGTGACGACGATATTGCCCAAGTGCAACGAACGAAAATAGACACCACGGGCGTGGAGGCTGCGGATCAGTTCGATCAGGTCCGGAAGGCGCTGTTGCCAGCTGAAGCTCTCCTGATTCGACAATTGGCGCAGGGTTTTTCCCGGAAGCGGCCGATACAGTACGGCGGTCATGCCGGGCTTTTGCAGTTTGTAGTAGGCAAGCACTTCGAGAGTCGGTACGCCGAGTTCTTGCAAGCGGGCCGCGTTTTTGATGAATCGCGTCGAATAGGGCCTGAACAGGGCCGACGAAAATAGCCGCTTGCGGCGAAACAGTTTGAGGATGTTTCCATCCTGCAACAGATAGACTTTTGGGCCGTAGCTGTCGGCCTCCAGAATGCTGGCGCCTTCAATCAATTGATTCAAAGCGGCTTGGGGAAGCCGTGAGGATTGCATCGTAGGGAAACCTTGTTGAAAGAACCGGTGCCGTGGCGGGCCATGATGCCCAAAAGTTTTTGTTTTAACCATGCCGGTTTGGCTGGTACATCGATTAGGAGCTTTGGATGCAAGCAACACGTTGGGCGCAGGTATGGATGGCCTTTGGCTTGTCATGGTTTTTGCTGGCGATCGCACTGGCACCCGCCAACAAGGTTTATCAACAAGGAATGATCGCATTCGTCTGGTTGCCCGCGATCCTGTTCGCCTGGCCCGCGCGGCACAGGCTGGTGGAGTTATGGCGCGCCCAGCGCTTGATCTACACGGCGTTGCTGGCATTGATGGCGTGGGCATTGATCACCCTGTTCTGGGCCGAGTCGCCGGAGCCCGTGCGCGAAGCCAAGCGGTTGTTGTACATCCTGATATTCCTGATGTTCTTCCCGATTTTCGCTGACGGTCGACCTGAGCGGGTGATCCGTATCATGCAGTGGGGCGGTGTTGGGCTAGCCCTGACGGCCTTGATGGCAATGATTCATTTCTATGGGATCGAGAACCAGCGCTGGGTGGCGCGTCTCGAGGGGCTGGGCGAGTTGTCCCATCCGATCCTGGGTGGCTACGTGATTGGCCTCGCGGCGATCTGGATGCTGCATTGGGTGCCGCGTCGTATCGGGCTGCAAGCTGTTTGTGCCGTGGCCTTGGCTCTGCTGGGCTTGTTCGTGGTCATGAGCCAGAGTCGCGGCGCGGCCCTGGCCTTGTTGCTCAGCGTACTGGCCATGCCGCTTTACTGCCGGGACTCGCGTACTCGTTTGATTGCCGCCGCGGCGCTGGTGCTGGCGATGGTGACTTTCTGGTTGCTGGAACCCTTGGTGATGGCCCGCGGAGCTTCCTATCGTCCGGAAATTTTTGCGTCCAGCCTGCAGATTATTTCCGAGCATCCCTGGGGTGGTCTGGGATTGGCAGGCGACTACCGGGTTCCTGTCGGTGGCCGTTTGTTCGACCACTCGCATAACCTGTTCACCCACGTTGCCATTCAGTTGGGCCTGCCCGGAATGTTGATATGGTGCGTGGTCTGGTTCGCGGTGCTGCGCGAGGCCTGGCGTGCCCGTGACACCCTGCTGGGCCGAGGCGTGCTGGGCATGTGGGTGTTTTCGTTCCTGGCGATGCAGTTCGACGCGGCGAGCCTGACGGGCACCCCGCGCGCCGAGTGGTTCATCACTTGGCTGCCGGTCGGCATGGCCAGCCTTTTGACCTGGGCGCGGGCCAATCCCGATGGCTGTGATAAAATCCCGCGCTCTTCCTAACCAGTGAGCTCGACGATGAGTGACGCACCGCCTAAAGCGGAACAGGATTCCAGCCTGAAAATCTATTTCCGGCTGCTGGGATACGTCAAACCCTACTTGGGCATTTTCCTGCTGAGTATCGTGGGCTTCGTGATATTTGCGTCCACCCAGCCCATGCTGGCCGGGATACTCAAATATTTTGTCGACGGGTTGAGCAATCCCGATGCGGTACTGTTTCCCAGCGTGCCGTATCTCAAGGATTTGAAGCTGCTGATGGCCGTGCCGCTGCTGATCATCCTGATCGCTGCCTGGCAGGGCCTGGGGTCGTTCCTGGGCAACTATTACCTGGCCAAGGTCTCGCTGGGGCTGGTGCATGATCTGCGGGTCGAGTTGTTCAACAAGCTGCTGGTCCTGCCCAACCGCTATTTCGACACCCACAATTCCGGTCATCTGATTTCTCGGATCACCTTCAACGTGACCATGGTCACCGGTGCTGCCACGGACGCCATCAAGGTGGTGATTCGCGAAGGCCTCACCGTGGTGTTCCTCTTCGCTTACCTTGTGTGGATGAACTGGAAACTGACCTTGGTGATGCTGGCGATCCTGCCATTGATTGCAGTGATGGTCAGCAGCACTAGCAAGAAATTCCGCAAGCAAAGCAAAAAGATCCAGGTGGCCATGGGCGACGTGACCCACGTCGCCTCCGAGACCATCCAGGGTTATCGGGTGGTGCGCAGCTTCGGTGGCGAGGCCTATGAAGAACAGCGTTTTGCCAGCGCCAGCCAAGGCAATACCGACAAACAACTGCGCATGACCCGCACCGGCGCGGTCTACACGCCGATGCTGCAATTGGTGATTTACACCGCCATGGCCGCGCTGATGTTCCTGGTACTGTTCCTGCGCGGTGACGCGACAGCGGGCGATCTGGTGGCCTACATCACCGCGGCGGGCCTGCTGCCCAAGCCGATTCGCCAACTCTCGGAAGTCAGCTCCACGATCCAGAAGGGCGTGGCGGGCGCCGAAAGCATCTTCGAGCAACTGGACGTCGAGCCCGAAGTGGATAAAGGCACGGTCGAGCAGGAGCGCGTGAGCGGCCGTCTCGATGTGCGCAACCTGAGCTTTACCTACCCTGGCGCCGATCGGGAAGTGCTCAAGGACATCAGCTTCACCGCTGACCCTGGGCAGATGATCGCCCTGGTAGGGCGGTCGGGCAGCGGCAAGTCGACCCTGGCCAGCCTGATCCCGCGTTTCTATCACCACGAAGTCGGTCAGATCCTGCTCGATGACGTGGAAATCGAAGATTATCGACTGCGCAACCTGCGCCGGCATGTGGCCCAGGTGACCCAGCACGTCACGTTGTTCAACGATACGGTGGCCAACAATATCGCCTACGGCGACCTGGCCGGCGCGCCGCGGGCCGACATCGAAAAAGCCGCCCAGGACGCCTACGCGATGGACTTCATCGCGCAGCTTCCCCACGGCCTGGACACCGAGGTCGGCGAAAACGGCGTGCTGTTGTCCGGTGGCCAGCGCCAACGGCTGGCGATTGCCCGGGCATTGTTGAAAAACGCGCCGCTGTTGATCCTCGATGAGGCCACCTCGGCACTGGACACCGAGTCCGAGCGGCATATCCAGGCCGCGCTGGACCAAGTCATGAAAGGCCGTACGACCCTGGTCATTGCGCATCGGCTGTCGACCATCGAAAAGGCCGACATGATCCTGGTCATGGACCAGGGGCGCATCGTCGAACGCGGCACCCATGGCGAACTGCTCGCGCAAAATGGCTATTACGCGCGTCTTCATGCCATGGGCTTGCATGTTCCCACCCAGGACATCGCCTGAATACGAGGCCAAGGCTATGCTCTTGTGCATGACGACGATGGAATGCTCGACATGGATGAGACAACAAGGGCATCAAAGCAACAATCGCAGGCTCAGCCGGGCGCGCTGACACTTTCGCCCTCGGACCGGGCGGCCATCAAGATCCAGCGGCCTCGCTGTTTCTGGTTGACCGGGCTGTCGGGGGCTGGAAAGTCGACCTTGGCCAATGCCCTGGAAGTTCGCCTTCACCAGCAAGGCCTGCATACCGCTTTGCTGGACGGCGACAACCTGCGCAGGGGGCTTTGCAGTGACCTTGGGATGGATGCCGGCTCCCGAAAGGAAAACGTGCGGCGAATAGCCGAAGTGGCGCGCTTGATGGTCGAAGCAGGGCTGATTGTCATCGTCGCGGCGATTTCGCCGTTTCGGGCCGATCGAGACGCGGCACGACGGCTCTTTTCCCATAATGACTTCATCGAAGTCTACGTCAGTACGCCGTTCGACGTGTGTGCCGAGCGCGACCCCAAGGGGCTGTACCGCGAAGCCCTCGCCGGGCGGATCAAGCATTTCACCGGTCTCGATAGTCCTTACGAGGCGCCGCTGGCGGCCGAATGCGAAATCGATACCAGCGAGATGGAGCTGGCCCAGGCCTGCGCGCAGATGATGGCATTGCTGTGTGAAAACAATGAAAGCGCGGCTTGATACTTCCGGTCACCGCCATGGACGAGCCTCCCCCAACCCTGTGCTAATATCGCGCCCCTGTTCATTTTGTATGTGGGATGTTCCATGAAGTTGTCCATGCCGCGATTCGATCAAGCCCCTGTATTGGTGGTCGGCGATGTCATGCTCGACCGCTATTGGCATGGCGGTACATCACGGATTTCCCCCGAGGCGCCGGTACCGGTGGTCAGGGTCGAGCACATCGAGGACCGTCCCGGCGGTGCCGCCAACGTTGCCCTGAACATCGCCGCCCTCGGCGCCCCGGCTTCCCTGGTCGGCGTGACCGGTGACGATGAAGCGGCAGAGAGCCTGGCCAACAGCCTGGAAGGCGCTGGCGTGCGGGCGATCTTCCAGCGCATCGCGCACCAGCCGACCATCGTCAAGCTGCGGGTCATCAGTCGTCACCAGCAACTGCTGCGCATCGACTTCGAAGAACCGTTCGCCACCGACCCGCTGTCCCTGGGCGCCGAGGTCGACAACCTGCTCGACGGTATCAAGGTCCTGGTGTTGTCGGACTACGGCAAGGGCGCGTTGAAGAACCATCAAGTGCTGATCCAGGCTGCCCGTGCCCGCGGTATTCCCGTGCTGGCCGACCCCAAGGGCAAGGATTTTTCCATCTACCGTGGCGCGAGCCTGATTACCCCTAACCTCAGCGAGTTCGAAGCCATCGTCGGTGGTTGCGCCGATGAGCACGAACTGGTGAGCAAGGGCGCACAGCTGATGCACGACCTGGATCTTGGGGCGTTGCTGGTTACCCGCGGCGAGCACGGCATGACCCTGCTGCGTCCCGATCATCCGGCCCTGCACCTTCCGGCCCGTGCCCGCGAAGTATTTGACGTGACGGGCGCCGGTGACACGGTGATCTCCACCCTGGCCGCGGCGATTGCCGCCGGCGAGGAACTGCCCCACGCGGTTGCCCTGGCGAACCTGGCGGCGGGCATTGTCGTCGGCAAGCTGGGTACGGCGGCGATCAGCGCCCCGGAACTGCGGCGCGCGATCCAGCGCGAAGAGGGATCGGAGCGCGGTGTGCTGGGGCTGGAGCAACTATTGCTGGCTGTCGATGACGCGCGCGCCCATAAAGAGAAAATCGTTTTCACCAACGGTTGTTTCGACATCCTCCATGCTGGCCATGTGACCTACCTCGAGCAGGCCCGGGCCCAGGGTGATCGCTTGATCGTCGCGGTCAATGACGATGCTTCCGTGAGCCGCTTGAAAGGGCCGGGCCGGCCGATCAACAGCGTCGACCGCCGCATGGCGGTCCTGGCCGGCCTTGGCGCGGTGGATTGGGTGATCAGCTTCAGCGAAGGCACGCCGGAAAACCTGTTGCGCCAGGTCAAGCCGGATGTGCTGGTCAAGGGCGGCGACTACGGTATCGACCAGGTCGTGGGTGCCGACATCGTTTCCGCCTATGGGGGCACGGTGAAGGTGCTGGGGCTGGTGGAAAACAGCTCGACGACGGCGATTGTGGAAAAGATCCGCAATAACTGATTTATCTGACAAAGCGCAGCACTTGTGGATGCGAGCACGCTCGCTCCCACAAGGGTTCGTTGTCCGGTCAGAAAAATCGGCGTCAGGCCTAACGAGCCACCTTGCTCGGGACGATTTTCTTGAGCAGTTGCCGCGCCTTGCCCTTGAGCCGGGTCAGCCCGGACTCCTTGCCCGGTGTCGTCAGCCCTTGCTGGCGTAACCAGTCCTTCCAGCGAATCCGCTCGTCACGCACCAGCCAACCGTCCTGCCGGGCGAAGCTCTCCGCCAGGTATAAGCCGCGGGTGCTGGCCGCAAGCAGCTGATCTTTCTTCAATGTATACAGTTCGGGCAGCGGTTGTCCGTCCTGCAGCGGCATCAGGTAAAGATCGGGTCGCTTGCGGTCCAGGCGCGCCACCAATTGGTCGCCCTCCAGACGCTCATCGACATGAAACAGGCTCAGTGACTTGGCTTCCTTGGGCACGTCCAGGCGCAAGTCATAAATCAATTGCAGGGAGGCCGTCGGCAGATGCACGTAGGCCCGTGGTCGTTCGATCAGTTGCAGATTGGCGCAGCGCACCGGCCGGGCCGAGCCGGACAGCGGAGCCAGGCGAAACGGCAAGGCTTCGCGATAATGCAGTGCGCTCGAATAAGGCGCCGGGAGCCAGGTGTCGTTGAAGCGTCCGCCGAGCCAACCTTCCGGTGTTTCTAAAAGGCATTCTTCGGCTATTTCGTTGATGGCGGTAAGCAGCGGCAGGTTCAGCTCATGGGCCGGGACATAGCCGGAGATCAGCTTGAGCACCACGTCGCCGCGATCCTGGCGACGCTGACGCACCAATACCCAATACTCGCGGTTCTGCCAGTGCAGGGTCAGGCGCACCGAGACGCCCAGGTTCGCAAGCTCCACGGAGAAACGCTCGGCATCGTCCACAGCCACGGGACGCCGCCGCTGCAAGGTCTGGGCAAAATTGAGCGGCATTCCCACGCTCTGGTAAGTCAGGCCTTCGGGAGTCGCTTCGACGGAAAGGGGCAGAGTCTTGAAGTTACTTGGATTTTTTCTGATGAGCGTACGCGGCATGTCGGCTCCTTCCTTAAGGCCGCGTAGGGCGGCGTCAGTTTCTGCGTAGGACCTTGGCTACGGTCGCAACGTTGTGGGCGAGGTGCAGCGGATTGATGGTGCCGACAATAGCACTGGCAACCCCGGGATGCCCAAACAACAGTTCAAAGCTGGCGCGAACCGGGTCCTCACCGGGGCTCAGGCAGGCATGACCGCTGGCCAGGGCTTTTTTCACCAGGATCGCCTTGCCGTGCTCGGCCGCGTACTCAATGACCGCCTTTTCGCTTCGTTCGTTCAGATTGTAGGTGACCATCGCGCAATCACCTTGCTCCAGGGCTTTCAAGCCACCGTCGACGGTCTTGCCAGAGAATCCGAAGCCGCCGATCTTGCCCTCGCGCTTGAGCGCCGCCAGGGTCGGGTAGACCTCGCTGTCGTCGAGGATCGCCAGGTCATTGCCGTCCGAATGCACCAGTACCAGGTCGATGTAGTCCGTTTCCAGGCGCTGGAGGCTGCGTTCAACCGAGAGCCGCGTATGAGCAGCGCTGAAGTCATGACGGGACTGGCCATCGCTGAATTCCTCGCCGACTTTGCTGACGATCACCCAGTCGTGACGCTGGCCGCGCAACAGCGGCCCGAGGCGTTCCTCGCTGCGGCCATAGGCAGGCGCGGTGTCGATCAGGTTGATGCCCAGGTCGCGCGCCAGCTTGAGCAGCATGCGCGCTTCGGTGTCATCCGGAATCTGGAAACCGCTGGGGTACTTGACGCCCTGGTCGCGGCCCAGCTTGACCGTGCCCAGGCCCAGGGGCGAAACCAACGGGCCGTTTTTGCCCAGCGGGCGACGCAGATCGTGGAGTGTCGGCTGGCTCATGGCAGCAGTTGCTCCCAGGCGGGAACGCCCATGGGCGGCTTGGGCAGGTCCGGCAGCGGGGTGGTATGGCTGGGCTGGATACCATCGCGTTGCAGCGCGGCGATCACCCGGTCGGAGAAGTCCGGGGCCAAGGCGAGCTTGGTCGGCCAGCCCACCAGCAGGCGACCCTGCTCGGCGACAAAGGCGTTATCCGGGCGGGTCAGGCCCGATTGCAGCGGCTCGGCGCGGGCGACCCGCAACGTGGCCCATTGTGCGGTGCTCAGGTCGATCCACGGCAGCAACTGGCCGAGCTCTTTCTGGGCGACGGCGATCTGCGCAGCGGGCTCGCGGGCGACGGCATCCCCCTCGGCAAGATCGCCTCCCAGATACCAGACCCATTGGCCATCGGCGGCCGGATGGGTGGTCACAGTCACCCGGGGCTTCGGCCCGCCACCCAGGCAATGGGCGTAAAGCGGCTTGAGGCTGGGGCCCTTCGCCAGGACCATGTGCAACGGCCGGGTCTGCATGGCCGGCTGGTCGAGGCCCAGGGCGCGGAGCAGGTCGGCGGTGCCGCCGCCGGCACTGAGGACGATGCGCTGGGCGCGGATTTCGCGACCGTCGACCTTCAGTCCGACAAGTTGGCCTTCCTCGTGCAACGGTTCGACCTGCTGCCCGGCCAGCAGGCTGTCGCCGGCCAGGTCTGCCAGGCGCGCGATCAGGCTGGGAACATCCACCACCAACTCGGCCAGGCGGTAGACTTTGCCTTTGAAACGCTTGTCTTGCAGGGCTGGCGGCAGTTGGTCGCCCTTGACCTGGTCGACGCGCCCGCGCACGGCCTTGCTGGCGAAAAAGCTCGTAAGGTTGCCGGCCAGGGTGCCTGGGGACCAGAGGTAATGGGCGTCGGACAACATGCGTACCCCCGACAGGTCCAGCTCACCGTCGCCCTTGAGGGCCTCGCGCCAACGGCGCGGCATGTCGGCAATGGCTTCCGAGGCGCCAGTCAGGGCTCCGTGCAACGCATACTTGGCGCCGCCATGGATGATGCCCTGGGATTTGACGCTCTGCCCGCCGCCAAGGCTGGCGCTTTCCACCAGCACGGTTGAAAACCCCTGGCGGCGCAAGCGCGCATTCAGCCAGAGGCCGGCGACTCCGGCGCCGACAATGAGGACGTCGGTGGAAATAACGGATGGCATGCAGCGACCTCGGAGGAAATTAAGCGGCAAGTTTCAAGCTTCGAGCTGCAAGTTACAAGCGAGAGGGTATCGCTTGTGCTTGCAGCTTGAGGCTTGGAGCTGCGCTGCTTCAATGTCCTGCAGTCTTGGAAAACAACTGGATCACCACCACCCCCAACACAATCAACGCCATCCCCAGCATCGCCGGCACGTCCAGTTTCTGCCCATAGATAAACAGCGCCGCGACGCTGACCATCACGATCCCCAAGCCGGCCCAGACCGCATAGGCCACCCCCACTGGAACGGTGCGCACCACCAGCGTCAGCATCCAGAACGCAGTGCCATAGCCGGCGATGACCAACAACAAGGGCAGGGGCGTGCTCAAGCCCTTGATCGCTTTCATCGATACGGTGGCGATCACTTCGGCGCAGATGGCGATGGCGAGGTAGTAATAGGCGTTCATGAGCGATTCCTCTCGGGTCGTTGCGTCGTTCGATGGGCCCATTCTAGGGAATGGCCAAATGGGGTAAAGTCATTACCTATCTGCGATAGAGATAGGTTGAGCGATGAATGTTCAATGGAACCTGGAGCAATTGCGACTGTTCGTCGGTGTCGCCGAGAAGCGGTCGTTTTCCGCGGTGGCCCGGGATCAGCGCAAGGCTCAGTCGGCTGTCAGCAGTGCGATTGCACTGCTGGAAGAGGACCTGGGGGTGAGCCTGTTCGAGCGCAGCAGTGGTCGCCAGCCCAAACTCACCGATGCGGGCGTGGCGCTGCTTGAGGAGGCCCGGGAAGTGTTACGCCAATGCGAACGCCTCAACGGCCGGGCCTTGGCCCTGATGCGCGGGCAGGAGGCATCGCTACGCCTGGCCCAGGACGAGGCCATGCCCTATCAGCCCGTTATCGACAGCCTGGCGGCGCTGGCCGAACGGTTTCCCACCCTAGAAGTGCAACTGGCCAGCGCCGCCCAGGGCGATGTGGCGCGCAAGCTGGTGGAGCGTCGCGCCGATCTCGGGTTGTTGTTTTATCACGATCAGATTCCCGAGGCGCTGGAGCGCCGGGTATTGGGTAGCGTCGAGATGGTCACGGTGTGCGGCCGGGGGCATCCCTTGGCGAGCCATGATTACGTGACCTGCCTGGAGATGGCCCGGCACCGGCAATTGCTGATGGCGACCCAATCCAGCGTCTATCCCGGCAGCGAGCAGGCCAGCCCGCAAGTCTGGCGGGCCGACAGCTTCTACGTGCTGGCCGAGTGGTTGAGAAGTGGGCTGGGCTGGGCCTGGCTGCCGCGGCACGTCGTGCAGTACCCGGCGTACCTGGGGGACATGGTCGAGCTCAACAGTGAATGGACCCCGCCGGCCCTGGTGGTGGAGCTGGTCTGGCGCCGCGACGAACCCCTGGGCCCGGCGGCCCGTTGGCTGGCGGAACGTTTTGCCGTGCAGTTGCAGGCGCTCGGCTGAAAAACCGATAAACTCCGCCGCCATGAACAGAACTCTCTATAGCGCATTGTTTTATCTGGGGCTGCCACTGGTGGCGATTCGGCTGTGGCTGCGGGCTCGCAAGGCACCGGCGTATGCGCGGCGTATCGGCGAGCGTTTCTCGTGGGGCTTGCCGACGATGGCGCCGGGCGGCATCTGGGTCCACGCGGTGTCAGTGGGCGAGAGCATTGCCGCTGCGCCGATGATTCGCGCGTTGTTGCAACGCTACCCACAACTGCCGATCACGGTGACGTGCATGACGCCCACCGGTTCGGAGCGGATCAGGGCGTTGTTCGCCGATGAGCCGCGCATCCAGCATTGCTACCTGCCTTATGACCTGCCGTGCGCGGCCAAGCGTTTTCTCGACCAGGTCCGGCCGAAACTGGCGGTGATCATGGAAACCGAACTGTGGCCCAACCACATCCATCAATGCGCCCTGCGCGGTATCCCCGTGGCGTTGGCCAACGCGCGGCTGTCGGAGCGTTCGGCGCGCGGTTATGCCCGTTTTCCCAAGCTGACCCGGCCGATGCTTGCTGAGATGGGCCTGTTTGCCGTGCAGACCGAAGCCGAGGCAGAGCGCTTTCGTCAACTCGGTGCCAGGGCGGAAACCGTTGAAGTGACCGGCTCCATCAAGTTCGACCTGACCATCGACCCGCAACTGCTGGAAAGCGCCAGTGCCTTGCGCCGTCAATGGCAAGCGGTGGAGCGCCCGGTGTGGATCGCCGCCAGTACCCATGAGGGTGAGGACGAAGTGGTGCTGGCCGCCCATCGTCGGTTGCTCGACAGCTACCCGGATGCGTTGCTGATTTTGGTGCCGCGTCATCCGGAACGGTTCGATGCGGTGGCGCAACTGTGCGAGCGTGAGGGCTTCGCCACGGTCCGGCGCTCCAGTGCCCGACCGGTCGACGCACAAACTTCGGTGCTGCTGGGCGACACCATGGGTGAACTGTTGTTTCTCTATGCCTTGGCTGACAGTGCGTTTGTCGGCGGAAGTCTGGTAGCCAACGGCGGGCACAACCTGCTGGAGCCGGCGGCGCTGGCAAAACCGGTGCTCAGCGGGCCGCACCTGTTCAACTTCCTTGAAATTGCCGCCCAACTGCGCGCGGCCGGAGCCTTGGCGGAAGTGGAAGATGCCCACGGCCTGGCCCTGGCCGTGCAGCGTCTGTTCGAACTGCCCCGGGATGCCCAGCGCATGGCCGAGTCGGGGTTGGCGGTGATGCGTCGCAACCAGGGCGCGTTGCAGCGGTTGTTGGATGGGTTGGGGCGCTTGCTCGACTGAGCTCTGTGGCGAGGGAGCAAGCTCCCTCGCCACAGGGGATTTGTCGCAGCTGTGCTACTGCGCCGGCCGCGAGCGCAACTGTTGTGCCGCCGCTTGTGCCAGGTCTGGCGGCAGGAAGTCCTTGTCCGGGTTGTAATCGGGCTTGAGGTAGCGGGACAGGGCTTGCAGGTCTTCCGGGCTCAAGGTCCCGGCGGCTTGCTTGAGGCGCAGGTTGTCCAGGATGTAGTCATAGCGGGCGTTATTGTAGTCGCGCACCGAGGTGTACAGCTGGCGCTGGGCGTCGAGTACATCGACGATGTTGCGAGTGCCCACCTGGTAGCCGATCTCCGTGGCGTCCACCGCGCTCTGGTTCGAGATGATCGACTGGCGCCGGGCCTGGACCTGCTCCACATCGGTGTTCACCGCGCGATGCAGGTTGCGGGTGTTTTCCACCACCTGCCGGCGCAGGCCTTCGCGCTGCTGCTCGGTCTGGGTGAGTTGCGAGTAGGACTCGCGAACCTGGGAGCTGGTCAGCCCGCCGCTGTAGATCGGAATGCTCAATTGCAGGCCAATGGTGCGTTGCTCGGCGTCGCCACCGTAGCGCTGGCCGGTGGGGCTTGGGTTGGTGAAGCCGAGGCCGTCGTTGTCACCTTTGCGGTACTGGGCAATTGCATCGAGGGTCGGCGCGTGGCCGGCCTTGCGCTGGCGAACGGTGTCTTCGGCGGCATCGACGGCATAGTTGCTGGCCAGCAGGTTGAGGTTCTGCCTGGCGGCGGTGTCGACCCAGGCCTTGGCGTCGTTGGGCGCCGGCGGCAGGATCGGCAGGGTATGAACGACGCCCTGGATCGAATTGTACTGGCGGTTGGTCAGGGTGATCAGCGCTTCGAAGGCATCTTCGACCTGACGCTGGGCGATGATCCGATTGGCCCGGGCGGTGTCGTAGCTGGCCTGGGATTGCAGCACGTCGGTCTTGTCCGACAGGCCCACGTCGAAACGTTCGTTGGACTGGTCGAGCTGACGCTTGAACGCGGCTTCCTCGGCCTTGGTCGAGGCCAGGTTGTCCTGGCTGCGCAGCACGTTGAAATAGGCTTCAGCGCTTTGCAGGATCAGGTTCTGCTCGGTGGCGGACAGCTGCAGCGATGCTTGTTCATTGACCGATTTGGCCGCTTGCAGCTGGAACCAGCGGTCGGCGCGGAAGATCGGCTGCGACAAGGTGGCCTGGTAAACCGTTGAGCTGCGGTTGGCGGTCATCGCCGGTTGGTCGAGCTCGGTACGGGTGTTGTTCAGGTCGGCGCCGGCCGACAGGTTGGGCAGCAGCCCGGCTCGGGCCTGGGGCACCACTTCCTTCTGAGCACCATACTGGGCACGAGCGGCGGCCAGGTCGGCGTTGTTGTCCACCGCTTCCTGGTACACGCTGACCAGATCGGTCTTGGTGGATAAAGGCGCTTCGGCGGCCCAGGCCATTCCATTGGACGCACAAGACACGGCCAGGGCCAGTGAGAGTTTGCGCAGCATGAGGCGATCCCTTACGTTCAAATTGAATGCGCATAACAGGCGCGCGGCGTAGCGAGTGTAGTTGTGCGTACGCACGGCAACAATCCTGTATTTGCGCCATTCATCACGGCTTTTGCCCAGGCGATGGCGTTCTGCGCCGGTTGTGTCTAGACTGGCCGGGTTCTTGTCGGGGTGCCTTGCTATGAGGCTGAGATCGAATAATTTCGGATCCCGTTGAACCTGATCAGGTTAGCGCCTGCGTAGGGAACAAGATTTCTCGTCACCCGGCGAGTCCTCTTGTGCTTCGTCCGGGATGTTGTTCGACAATCGATTTCCGATGTTCGAACAGGCTCGAGCAGCAAGCACAGCGTCCGCACTGTCGTGCAGGGGCGCGTCCATTCGTTACAGGTTCGCTCCGACAAAAATCCACTGCCTGGATGTGTGTCTGGAGAGCCCGTGATGACGACAAAATCAAAAAACGCGACCAACCTCAGTGAATCGGCCCAGGTCGATCAGCAATCGGTTCAGCCCTTTACCCGCTCGCAAAAAATCTACGTCCAGGGCAGCCGCCCGGATATCCGCGTGCCCATGCGCGAAATCAGCCTCGACGTGACCCCCACCGACTTCGGCGGCGAAATCAACGCGCCGGTAGTGGTCTACGACACCTCGGGCCCCTACACCGACCCGAATGTGGTTATCGACGTGCGCAAAGGCCTGGCCGACGTGCGTTCGCCCTGGATCGAAGCCCGTGGCGACACCGAGCGCCTGGCGGGCCTGAGTTCCAACTTCGGCCAGGAGCGCCTGGCCGACCCCGAGCTGACCCAACTGCGCTTCGCCCACGTGAACAACCCGCGTCGCGCCAAGCCGGGCGCCAACGTCAGCCAGATGCACTATGCGCGCAAAGGCATCATCACCGCCGAGATGGAATACGTCGCCATCCGCGAGAACATGAAGCTGGAAGTGGCCCGCGCCGCCGGCCTGCTTGACCAGCAACACGCCGGCCACAGCTTCGGCGCCAGCGTGCCGAAAGTCATTACCCCGGAGTTCGTGCGGGACGAAATCGCCCGTGGTCGCGCGATCATCCCAGCCAACATCAACCACACTGAACTGGAACCGATGATCATCGGCCGTAACTTCCTGGTGAAGATCAACGGCAACATCGGCAACAGTGCCCTGGGTTCGTCCATCGAAGAAGAAGTGGCGAAGCTGACCTGGGGCATCCGCTGGGGTTCGGACACGGTCATGGACCTGTCCACCGGCAAGCACATCCATGAAACCCGCGAATGGATCATCCGCAATTCGCCCGTGCCCATCGGCACCGTGCCAATCTACCAGGCCCTGGAAAAGGTCGGCGGCGTGGCCGAAGACCTGACCTGGGAACTGTTCCGCGACACGCTGATCGAGCAGGCCGAGCAGGGCGTCGACTACTTCACCATCCACGCGGGCGTGTTGCTGCGCTATGTGCCGATGACCGCCAAGCGCGTCACCGGTATCGTCAGCCGTGGCGGTTCGATCATGGCCAAGTGGTGCCTGGCGCACCACAAGGAAAACTTCCTCTACACCCATTTCGAAGACATCTGTGAAATCATGAAGGCCTACGACGTCAGCTTCTCGCTGGGCGATGGCCTGCGTCCGGGCTCGATTGCCGACGCCAACGATGAAGCGCAGTTCGGCGAGCTGGAAACCCTTGGCGAGCTGACCAAGATCGCCTGGAAGCACGACGTGCAGTGCATGATCGAAGGCCCCGGCCATGTGCCGATGCAGTTGATCAAAGAGAACATGGACAAGCAGCTCGAGTGCTGCGACGAGGCGCCGTTCTACACCCTCGGCCCGCTGACCACCGACATCGCGCCGGGCTACGACCACATCACCTCCGGTATCGGTGCGGCGATGATCGGCTGGTTCGGTTGCGCCATGCTTTGCTACGTCACGCCGAAGGAGCACCTCGGCTTGCCGAACAAGGATGACGTGAAGACCGGGATCATCACGTACAAGATCGCCGCCCACGCCGCCGACCTTGCCAAGGGCCACCCGGGCGCGCAGATCCGCGACAACGCCTTGAGCAAGGCGCGTTTCGAGTTCCGCTGGGAAGACCAGTTCAACCTCGGCCTGGACCCGGACACCGCCCGTTCGTACCACGATGAAACCCTGCCGAAGGACTCGGCCAAGGTGGCGCATTTCTGCTCGATGTGCGGGCCGAAATTCTGCTCGATGAAAATCACCCAGGAAGTGCGTGAGTACGCGGCGAACCAGCGCATTGAAGCGGTGGACGTCGAAGTCGCCCAGGGGATGGCCGAGCAGGCGGAGCGGTTCAAGCAGGAAGGTAGTCAGCTTTACAAGAAAGTGTGATTTGAGCTGGGGGCGGTGGTGACTTTACTGCCGCCTTCGCGAGCAGGCTCGCTCCCACAGTGGAACTCGGTCGTTCACAAAACTTGTGTTCACCGCAGGTCTATTGTGGGAGCGAGCCTGCTCGCGAAAGCCATCACCAGAACAACAAAATATCCCTCTGAGATAACAATCCTTGAACATCCAACCCAGCACCTACTCCCCAGACGCCGCCGTGCCTTTGGACAAACGCGTCTTCGGCGCTCGCGATCTGTTTTCTTTGTGGTTCTCTCTCGGCATCGGCCTGATGGTCTTGCAGGTCGGTGCCTTGCTCGCGCCGGGCCTGGGCCTGAGCGGTTCGTTGCTGGCGATTTTCCTCGGCACGCTGGTGGGCGTCCTGCTGCTGGCGGCGGTCGGGGTGATCGGCAGCGACACTGGCCTGTCGGCCATGGCCGCGCTCAAGCTCAGCCTTGGCGGCAAGGGCGCGAGCGTGCCGGCGGTATTGAACCTGCTGCAGCTGATCGGTTGGGGGTCGTTCGAAATCATCGTCATGCGCGACGCCGCCAGCCTGCTCGGTGCCCGGGCCTTCAGCGAAGGCAGCCTGGGCTCCAACCCACTGCTGTGGACGCTGTTCTTCGGCGCCCTGGCGACCCTGCTTGCCGTCAGCGGGCCGCTGACCTTTGTGCGTAAGGTGCTGCGTAAATGGGGCATCTGGCTGCTGTTGGCCGCGTGCATCTGGCTGACTTGGAACCTGTTCGCCAAGGCTGACCTGGCGGCACTCTGGGCCCAGGCGGGCGACGGCTCGATGCCGCTGGCGGTGGGGTTCGACATCGCCATCGCGATGCCGCTGTCTTGGTTGCCGCTGATCGCCGACTACTCACGCTTCGGCAAACGCGCCAAGAATGTCTTCGGCGGTACGGCCGTGGGCTTCTTCATCGGTAACTTCTGGCTGATGAGCCTGGGCGTCGCCTACACTCTGGCATTCGCGCCGAGCGGCGAAGTCAACGCATTGCTGCTGGCCCTGGCCGGCGCCGGACTGGGCATCCCACTGCTGCTGATTCTGTTGGACGAGTCGGAAAACGCCTTCGCCGACATCCACTCGGCGGCGGTGTCCAGCGGCATGCTGTCAGGGTTGAAAGTCGAGCACCTGGCCTTGGCGATTGGCGTCATCTGCACCTTGATCGCCTGCTTCGCGCCGTTGGCGCAGTATCAGAACTTCCTGTTGCTGATCGGCTCGGTGTTCGCGCCGCTGTTCGGCGTGGTGCTGGTGGACCACTTCATCCTGCGCAAGCGCAGCAGCCAAGTGGTGTCAGCCGCGTTGCGCTGGCCGGCCCTGTTGGCCTGGTTGGGTGGGGTGAGCACTTATCACCTGCTGGCCAACTTCTACCCGGACATCGGTGCAACCCTGCCATCGTTGATCCTGGCAGGGTTGCTGCAACTGTTGCTGGGCCGGGCCTTCAGCTACGGCCGGGAAACAGCTCGGGCTTGAGGATGCCGTTGAGGCGTGGGTAGGCGATCTTCAATTCGATGTGGCCCAGGGCGTACGGCGCGATGGTGCTCACTTCGTACTTGAGGATCACCCCGCCGTAGGTCAGCGCGATGTGTGGGGTTTTCTGAAAGGACCACTGTTTCAGGAACTCGGGTTCCTGATCCAGCTTGGTACTGATCAGCCAGCTGTTGTGAGCCACTTGCGCGGCTTTCCAAAAGGCTTCCTCCTGGCCCGGCAGCAGCATGTCCGACAGCGTCAGCACTTTGTGCTGCTGGCGCGAATAGTTGATGAAACCGCGACCCGGCGTGCCATGGGCGCCGCCAGTGTCCAGATAGCTGGACAATTCGATAATCACCAAGCCGTCATGCTGCTCGCGTACCTTGGCCTGCAAATAGCTGCTGTTGCGCGGTGCGGCGCTGCGCAGGAACTGCTCGCGATAGGCGGCCAGCGTCGGAGCCGCAGGGGCGTCCGGGCTGGTGCGGGTCATTTGCAACAGGCGTTTTTCGATGATGCCGTCCAGGGCCGGCTCGGCGGGAAAGCGCAGGGTGTCGATGTTCACCAGCGGGCAGTCGGCACTGGCGCAACCGGGCTGCAATTGCTCCGACGCATCGCGAGTCGCCTCCAGGGGCGCTCGGTAATTGGGTTGGAAGAGGCTTTGGCAAGCACCCAGGGTCAGGGCGATGGCGGCCAGGGAAGCGATTCTAAAAAGCGACATGGGCGTCCTTCGTGGAACAGGGAAAGGCAAAAAGTTACCCGCTTCGACTGTCGGCAGGGCAATCAGTTCGCCACTAAGCTCATTAGAGTAATTTTAAAGGCAGCCGTCTATCCCGATGACCGGAAAGGGGCTGCATCAAACGGTACGGGCGCGTTAGGATGGCGCGAAGCCGAGGTTGGAACCTCGTACTGGACCACCGCACACGAGGATTGTCATGACTGATTTCGCCAACGCCACACCGAGCGCCGTGGAGATCGTCAAGCGCGAAAATTGCTTCAAGGGTTTCTACAAACTTGATCGCGTGCACCTGCGCCACGAATTGTTCGCCGGTGGAATGAGCCGCGAAATCAGCCGCGAGCTGTTCGTTCGCCATGACGCGGTGTGCGTGCTGCCCTACGACCCACAGCGCGATGAGGTGGTGCTTATCGAACAGTTCCGCGTCGGTGCCATGGGCAAGACTGCCAATCCCTGGCTGGTGGAACTGGTGGCCGGCCTGATCGACAAGGACGAGCAGCCGGAAGAAGTTGCTCATCGTGAGGCGCAGGAGGAAGCTGGGCTTGTCTTCGCCGCGCTCTGGCCGATGACTCAATATTTCCCATCGCCGGGCGGCAGTGACGAGTACGTGCATCTTTTTTTGGGGCGTTGCGACAGCTCGGGGGCGGGCGGCCTGCATGGCCTGCTGGAAGAGGCTGAAGATATCCGCGTGAAGGCCTGGGCTTTTGAAGATGCCCTTCAAGCGGTGCGCGACGGGCGAATTTGCAACGCGGCCAGCATCATTGCCTTGCAATGGCTGGCCTTGAACCGTGATGAAGTGAGGGGGCTATGGTCCTGAACAAGTTGCGCGATCGTTATCGCGTCGATCTGGTGGGGTTGCAGGCCGCCTGCGAGGCCAACTACGCCCGCCTGATGCGCTTGTTGCCGGACATGCGCAACGATCCGGCACCGCGCCGCATCGCTGTAACCCACGGCGACCAGATGCTGGGTGTATTGGCCCTGGAAGTGCTGCAAACCTGTCCTTACACCACCACTTTGCAGGTGCGCCAGGAACACAGCTTGCCCTGGCTGCCGGTGCCGCAGTTGGAAGTGCAGGTCTATCACGATGCGCGCATGGCCGAAGTCGTCAGCGCCGAACATGCACGACGCTTTCGCGGCATCTATCCTTATCCCAATGCGTCGATGCACCAGCCAGATGAAAAAGCCCAGTTGAACCTGTTCCTGGGGGAATGGCTGAGTCATTGCCTGGCGCTGGGCCACGAGTTCGAAGTCGTACGGTAGTTGTGAACCGGTTCCGGTTCGCGGGTTTCCCCTTTCGATCATCCCCCAGCATAATTGCCGCTTCATGCAACGGCGTGATTGCGCCTGGGAGAGAGCGATTTGCCGAGCGTATCCAGCTTGACCACGGCCGATGCGGTGCTGTTGGTCCAACTGTCTGACAGCCATTTGTTCGCCGATGCCGATGCATCGTTGCTGGGCATGAACACCCGTGACAGCTTGCGGTCGGTCATCGATTTGTTGCTCAAGCAACAGCCGGCCATCGACCTGATGCTCGCCACCGGCGACCTGTCCCAGGACGGCACGTTGCAATCCTACGAGTCGTTTCGACAACTGACAGCGCGTATCGATGCGCCGACGCGGTGGATTCCCGGCAACCATGATGAGCCGCAGGTGATGCTTGAGGCGGCGGTCAAGAGTACGTTGCTCGATCCGGTGGTGGACATCGGAAACTGGCGGGTAACGATGCTCGATTCCGCCGTGCCAGGTTCGGTGCCGGGTTTCTTGGCCGAGGAGCAATTGATTCTGTTGGCCAATGCCTTGAGCGAAGCGCCGGAGCGGCATCATCTGGTGTGTCTGCACCACCATCCGGTGTCGATTGGGTGCGCGTGGATGGAACCGATCGGGTTGCGTAATCCCGAGGCTTTGTTTGCGGTACTGGATCGCTTTCCCCAAGTGCGAGCGGTGTTGTGGGGGCATGTGCATCAGGAGATTGACGAGGTGCGCGAGGGGGTTCGTTTGTTGGCTTCGCCTTCGACCTGTATTCAATTCGAACCGGGCAGCGAGGATTTTGCGGTGGGCTCGCAGGCGCCAGGGTATCGGTGGTTGCGGCTATTGCCGGATGGGCGGTTGGAGACGGGGGTAGAGCGGGTGGTTGGGTTTGCTTTCACTCCGGACTATGGCTCCAACGGATATTGAGGACGAGGCGGCCTGACAGCCTGCCCATTTCTCACTGCTGTACTCCGATCCAATTGTGGGAGCGAGCCTGCTCGCGATGGCGGCTTGACGGAGTACATATCCATTTCTGCGGTAATGGCGACTTGGGTTCCGCCCTTACGGCGGCTCACTTTTTTTCAAACGCCAAAAAAAGTAAGCAAAAAAGGCTTGGCCCCACCACTCGGTGTCTCGCCAAGGCTCGGCATGCCCTCACTCCGGCCATCGTGGTTAACGGGGCCCCTAGATCAAAAGCCAAGCCGAGGCGGCCTTAGGGCCGACCTGGCTCTCGGTGGGACCGTGTTTCCCCTGTGGGAGCGAGCCTGCTCGCGAAGACGGCGGCACATACAATATGGATGCAAGCTGACCCACCGCCATCGCGAGCAAGCTCGGCTCCCACAGCAATCGGCGGTGGACGCTGATCTTATAAACGACCAAAAACCTTCGTCGAGCCGAGACTATGAGGATTCAAGGCTGACAAAGCCCCCGTGGCGAGGGAGCTTGCTCCCGCTGGCCTGCGGAGCAGGCCCCAGACCAGGCACAGCGTTCTGTCAGCCAGATGGGGCATTACCAGTTTGGGGCTACTGCGTAGCCCAGCGGGAGCAAGCTCCCTCGCCACTAAGGCGAAGTGTTATCGAAATCACCCCAAACCCCCACAAACTCCCTGTAAACTCCGGCCTTTGCTCAGCACCCAGGGAGTCGGCAATGTCGGGTTCGATCCTTTATATCCATGGCTTCAACAGCGCCCCGGCGTCGACCAAAGCCTGTCAATTGGTCGACGTGATGGCTCGCCTTGGCCTCAGCGACCAATTGCGGGTGCCTGCCTTGCATCACCACCCTCGCCAAGCGATGGAGCAGATGGAGCAGGCGATTGCAGAACTGGGCCGGCCGCTGCTGGTCGGCAGCTCGCTCGGCGGCTACTATGCGACTCACTTGGCCGAGCGCCACGGGCTCAAGGCCCTGTTGGTCAATCCTGCCGTGAGCCCGCATCGGATGTTCGACGGGTACCTGGGAACGCAGAAGAATTTGTATACCGACGAAACCTGGGAGTTGACCCACGACCACGTCACGGCCCTGGCCGAGCTGGAAGTGCCGGCGCCCCGGGATCCGCAGCGCTTTCAGGTATGGTTGCAAACCGGTGACGAAACGCTGGATTATCGCCACGCCCAGCAATATTACCGGGCCTGTGCCTTGCGCATCCAGGCCGGCGGTGACCACAGTTTTCAGGGGTTTGCCCGACAGTTGCCGGCGTTGTTGAGTTTTGCCGGCATTGGCGCCGATTTGTATCAGGCGATCGACTTCACGTCGCTGTGAGCCATCGCCCCCTTTTTCATTGAACACTGACGACGAGACCCCATGGCCACTCCCAGCGCTAGCTCTTATAACGCAGACGCCATCGAAGTCCTCTCGGGCCTCGACCCGGTGCGCAAGCGCCCCGGCATGTACACCGACACCAGTCGGCCGAACCACCTTGCCCAGGAAGTCATCGACAACAGTGTCGACGAAGCCTTGGCCGGGCATGCGAAGTCGGTGCAGGTCATCCTGCACGCCGATCACTCGCTGGAAGTCAGCGATGACGGTCGCGGCATGCCTGTGGACATTCACCCTGAAGAAGGCGTGTCGGGCGTCGAGCTGATCCTCACCAAGCTCCACGCCGGCGGCAAGTTTTCCAACAAGAACTACCAGTTCTCCGGCGGCCTGCACGGGGTGGGTATTTCCGTGGTCAACGCCTTGTCGACCCAGGTGCGGGTGCGGGTCAAGCGTGATGGCAACGAATACCAGATGACCTTCGCCGATGGCTATAAGGCCACCGAGCTGGAAGTGGTCGGCAGTGTCGGTAAGCGCAACACCGGGACCAGCGTGTATTTCGCCCCGGACCCGAAGTATTTCGATTCTCCGAAGTTCTCCGTCACCCGCCTCAAGCACGTGCTCAAGGCCAAGGCTGTCTTGTGCCCGGGGCTGTTGGTCAGTTTCGAAGACAAGGCCACCGGCGAGAAGGTCGAATGGCATTACGAGGACGGCCTGCGTTCCTACCTGGTGGACGCGGTCAACGGTTTCGAATGCCTGCCCACCGAGCCGTTCTGCGGCAGCCTGGCCGGTAACAAGGAAGCCGTGGATTGGGCGTTGTTGTGGCTGCCCGAAGGTGGCGAAAGCGTTCAGGAAAGTTACGTCAACCTGATTCCGACGGCCCAGGGCGGCACGCACGTCAACGGCTTGCGCCAAGGCTTGCTCGACGCGATGCGCGAGTTCTGCGAGTTCCGCAACCTGCTGCCCCGTGGCGTGAAGCTGGCGCCGGAAGACGTCTGGGAGCGCATCGCCTTCGTCCTGTCGATGAAGATGCAGGAGCCGCAATTCTCCGGCCAGACCAAGGAGCGCCTGTCGTCCCGTGAGGCGGCGGCCTTCGTTTCCGGCGTGGTCAAGGACGCGTTCAGCCTCTGGCTCAACGCCAACCCGGAAACCGGCCTGGCCCTGGCGGAGCTGGCGATCAACAACGCCGGCCGTCGTCTCAAGGCCAGCAAGAAAGTCGAGCGCAAGCGCATCACCCAAGGACCGGCGTTGCCGGGCAAGCTCGCCGATTGCGCCGGGCAGGATCCGATGCGCTCCGAGTTGTTCCTGGTGGAAGGTGACTCCGCCGGTGGTTCGGCCAAGCAGGCGCGGGACAAGGAGTTCCAGGCGATCCTGCCGCTGCGGGGCAAGATCCTCAACACCTGGGAAGTGGACGGCAGCGAAGTGCTGGCCAGCCAGGAAGTGCATAACATCGCGGTGGCCATTGGCGTCGACCCCGGCGCCGAGGACATGAGCCAGCTGCGCTACGGCAAGATCTGCATCCTTGCCGACGCCGACTCTGACGGCCTGCACATCGCCACGTTGCTCTGCGCCTTGTTCGTCCAGCATTTCCGCCCGCTGGTGGATGCCGGCCACGTCTATGTGGCGATGCCGCCGCTGTACCGCATCGACTTGGGCAAGGAAATCTACTACGCCCTGGACGAAGCGGAGCGCGACGGCATTCTCGACCGCCTGGTCGCCGAGAAGAAACGCGGCAAGCCGCAGGTCACCCGATTCAAAGGCCTGGGCGAGATGAACCCGCCGCAGCTGCGTGAAACCACCATGGACCCGAACACCCGTCGCCTGGTGCAGTTGACCCTGGACGACTTCGCGGCAACGTCGGAAATCATGGACATGCTGCTGGCGAAAAAACGTGCAGGCGACCGCAAGACCTGGCTCGAATCCAAGGGTGACCTGGCTGAGGTCCTGGCCTGATGCGCAAGGGTTTCGCCCTGGCGCTGTTGCTGTGGGCGGGGGGGGTAGTGGCCGAGCCGGCGCCGGAGCTCACGTTGTTGTCCGAGCATGTCGTCGAAGGCATGCGCGGCGGCAATTTGTCTGGGCTGGCCCTGTGTGGCAACGAAATGTGGACTGTGTCCGATCGCGACGATGACCGGATCTATCGCCTCCAGCCGGTCGATGCGCCAGTCTGGGCGGCCGAAGTGGTCGAGATCGAGGTGCCGATGGTGCCGGACAGCGATTTGCCGTGGGGCTTGAGGTCCCGCACATGGGCGGCGTCGTTCCTGCGCGGTGGCGAATTGGATTTCGAAGGCATCAGTTGCGACAGCGCAGGCAATCGCTATGTGGTCAGCGAGTCCCATGCCGCCGTCCTGCAAATCCCGCCGACAGGCGCTGCATCGTGGTTGAAAATCGCCCCGACGATGATTCGTCAAGCCCGGGGCAGTGGCATGTTGTTGCATTTCAATTCGCTGTTCGAAGGCCTTGCGGTCAACCCGGCCGGGGATCACATCTGGCTGGCGGCCGAGCGTGAACGGCGCGGCCTGCTGTTGATCAAGCGCCAGCAAACGGTCTGGGACTGCGACGGCAATTGTGTGTTGCTTAGCGAAGCGGGGCAGCAGATGCAGCCGCCTCAATTCCCCAAGGCCAAGGCGGTTTCACGGGATTTCGCCGATCTGTCATTGTTCAACGGCAAGCTGTTTACCCTGGAGCGCAACGCCTTCCAGATATGCCGGCGGGATGCGCGGACGGCCGAGGTCGAGCGCTGCTGGTCGTTCGCAGCCGAGGCCTTGCAGGACGCTCGTCGTTTTTCCCAGCCCTACGGACTGGCCGAAGCGCTGGTGGTGGACGCCACCGGCGCGTGGATTGGCCTGGACAACAACGATGGAGCCCGTGCCGATGGCGAGCGGCGGCCGGTGATCTGGCGCTTCGCCGCGCCGGACAGCGGCTGGGGCGCCTCGCCATGACCCGGCAATCGCCGGGCACCAGCGCCCTCCAAGCATTTGAATTTATCCTGCGCGACGGCAATGCGCCGTTGCGCCAGACAACGAACTGATGAGGCCCGCATGAGCGATATTCTTGCAGACAGCTTGGACGGCGTAGAACGCCGGTCGCTGGCTGACTTCACCGAAAACGCCTACCTCAATTACTCCATGTACGTGATCATGGACCGCGCCTTGCCGCACATCGGCGATGGCCTGAAACCGGTTCAACGGCGGATCGTCTACGCCATGAGCGAATTGGGGCTGGATGCTGACTCCAAGCACAAGAAATCGGCCCGTACCGTCGGTGACGTGCTCGGTAAGTTCCACCCCCACGGCGACTCGGCCTGCTACGAAGCGATGGTGCTGATGGCCCAGCCGTTCAGCTATCGCTACACGCTGGTGGACGGGCAGGGCAACTGGGGTGCGCCGGATGATCCCAAGTCCTTCGCGGCCATGCGCTACACCGAGGCGCGGTTGTCGCGCTATTCCGAGGTGCTGCTCAGCGAACTGGGCCAGGGCACCGCGGACTGGGGCCCTAACTTCGACGGCACCCTCGACGAACCCCTGGTGTTACCGGCGCGTTTACCGAATATCCTCCTCAACGGCACCACCGGCATCGCCGTCGGCATGGCCACCGACGTGCCCCCGCATAACCTGCGGGAAGTGGCCACTGCGTGCGTGCGTTTGCTGGACGAGCCGAAGGCCACGGTGGAGCAGCTCTGCGAGCATATCCAGGGGCCGGATTATCCGACCGAAGCGGAAATCATCACGCCCCGCGCCGATCTGCTGAAAATCTATGAAACCGGTCGTGGTTCGGTGCGCATGCGGGCCGTTTATCACATCGAAGACGGCGACATCATCGTCACGGCGCTGCCCCATCAGGTCTCCGGGGCCAAGGTGTTGGAGCAGATTGCCGCGATGATGCAGGCAAAACCGTCGAAAGCGCCCCAGGTGGCCGACCTGCGTGACGAATCCGACCACGAGAACCCATGCCGCATCGTGATCATCCCGGTCAACAGCCGGGTCGACCACGAAGCGCTGATGCAGCACCTGTTCGCCAGCACCGACCTGGAGTCCAGCTACCGGGTCAACATCAACATCATCGGCCTGGACGGCAAGCCGCAGCTCAAGAACCTGCGGGCGTTGCTGGTGGAGTGGCTCGAATTCCGGGTCAAGACCGTGCGCCGGCGCCTGCAATTCCGCCTGGACAAGGTCGAGCGCCGCCTCCACCTGTTGGACGGTTTGCTGATTGCCTACCTCAACCTGGACGAAGTGATCCACATCATCCGGACCGAGGAGCACCCCAAGGCCAAGCTGATCGAGCGTTTTGCGCTGAGCGAAATCCAGGCCGACTACATCCTCGACACTCGCCTGCGCCAGTTGGCGCGCCTGGAAGAAATGAAGCTGCGTGCCGAGCAGGACGAACTGCTCAAGGAGCAAGCCAAGCTGCAAGCCTTGCTGGGCAGCGAAGCCAAGCTCAAGAAGCTGGTGCGCACCGAGCTGCTGAAGGACGCCGAAACCTACGGCGACGACCGTCGCTCGCCGATCGTCGAGCGCGCCGAAGCCAAGGCGTTGAGCGAGCACGACCTGCTGCCGAACGAGAAGGTTACCGTCGTGCTCTCTGAAAAAGGCTGGGTGCGCTCGGCCAAGGGGCATGATATTGACGCCGCCGGGCTTTCCTACAAGGCCGGGGATGGCTTCAAGGCCTTGGCGCCGGGGCGTTCGAACCAGTTTGCGGTGTTCATCGACTCCACCGGGCGTAGTTATTCGGTCCCGGCCCACACCTTGCCATCGGCCCGTGGACAGGGCGAACCGCTGACCGGTCGTCTGACGCCACCACCGGGTGCAACTTTTGAATGTGTGCTGATGCCTGATGATGATGGGCTGTACGTTATCGCGTCGGACGCCGGGTACGGGTTCGTCGTCAAGGGTGAGGATCTGCAAGCCAAGAACAAGGCGGGCAAGGCGCTGTTGAGCCTGCCGAACAACGCCAAAGTCATCGCGCCTCGCCCAGTCATCGACCGCGAGAGCAATTGGCTGGCGTCGGTGACGACAGAGGGCCGGTTGCTGGTGTTCAAGATCAGCGATCTGCCACAGCTCGGTAAAGGCAAGGGCAACAAGATTATCGGTATTTCCGGCGAACGGGTGGCGAGTCGCGAGGAATATGTCACGGATATTGCAGTGATACCGGAGGGTGCCACGCTTGTGCTGCAGGCTGGAAAGCGTACGCTTTCATTGAAAGCGGACGATCTTGAGCATTACAAAGGTGAACGTGGTCGGCGGGGCAATAAGCTTCCAAGAGGTTTTCAGCGGGTGGATGCACTGCTCGTCGAAAACCTCAATTGAGCGTGCTAGAGGGCTCGGTCCGCGATTAAAAGCCGCGGATCGGTGCTTTGGCGCTGGAGTCGGGACGCATATTCACGGATGATAGGCCCTTTCAAGCGCCGGCGTGGCCGAGCGTTCTTCAATAATGACCGAGTATTTTTCACTGTGGTAAGCCTTGTGGCCGCCACCTGGACGAGACGATGACTGCTCTGCGCCTTCCTATTTTGTGGCTCGCCGGCCTGCTTGGCCTGGCGGGCTGCAGCATGAACCAGCCGGTGTCGCTGTACCAACTGGACAGCGGTACCCCGGCCCAGCCTGCACAAAGCACAGGCATGGCCGTACTGCTTGGCCCGGTTCTGATCGCTGACTACCTGCAGCGTGAAACCTTGTTGCAACGTCAACCGGACGGCAGCCTGCAAGCCGCCACCGATGGTCGTTGGGCCGGCAGCCTGTCTTCGGACATCGACCAATTATTGCTGCGTCAGGTGGCCGGACACCTGGACAGCCAGCGCGTGGTACTGGCCCCCGCTACCCAGGGGTTCACTCCGGACGTACAGGTCTTGTTGTCGATTACCCGTCTGGACTCAGGCAAATCCCAACCTGCGGTACTGGATGCCCAGTGGCGGCTGATCGATCGCCGCGGCATGGTTCGCGAAAACCGTATCGTGCACCTGCAGGAGCAGCATGCAGGCACCACCGCGGCGCAGGTCCAGGCTCAAGGCGTGCTTTTGCAGCGCCTGGCCGAGCAACTGTCCGTGTCGCTCAAGCCCCTGGCCAACCAACCCCCTATCGCGGAAGTCCCGCGCAAGGCGGCGCCCGCTCCGGCCAAGCCGGTGGAAAAGGAAAAGGACAAGATTCCCATGGCCCTGCCGATTCGTACGGACATGGAAGTGTTCCGGTTCTGACGATTTGATGACTGCCAGACAAAGCCCGCGTTGATGCGGGCTTTGTTGTTTCTGCCGGTTGGAATATCTGGTGTCTGTGCTGGCCTCATCGCGAGCTTGCTCACGATGAGGCCAGCGAAGGCAACAAAAAACCCGCAGACGATTACTCATCTGCGGGTTTTATTATTTCAGGGCCGAGACCTCAGGCCTGACGCTCATGCATGCGCGCCAGTTGCCGCTCCAGCATCGATGGATATGGCTCCATCAATCGTTCCACACAGCAAGCGCCTTCCGGGCTGGCGATGGGGCGGATGCGGGTGCGTTGGCGGATCAGGGCGTCATCGTTGATCTTGCGCTCCACCAGCAACAAGTTGCGGCTGTGCTGGGAGAGGGCCAATGCGTCCTGGGCGGTTTCGGTGAGCAGCAGGTCGATCTGGCTCAGGCCGAACAGGCCGTCGCCCAAGGTCAAGCCCAACTGCAATTGCAGGGTGATGCCGCTGTCGGCGACTTCGATTTGCAATTGATGACCCAGCGCGCGCAGCAGTTCACCGCAGCAAATGGCGTTGGTCAGGTAGTCGTCGCCGCTGTCTTCGGCATGGAAGAGCATCAGCGTACTGCCGTCATTGAGGGTATGCAGTTCGCCTTGATAAAGCGATGCGGCTTGGTCAAGGCAGTCGCGATAGCGTTCGAGCAGCTCCTTCAGGCGCGCCTGGGGCAGGCGGCGCAGCTGATCCTGGGCACCCAGTTGAACGGCCAGCACGGCGCTGTGCTGGGGCACGTTCGAGGCGGGGCGGGCAGCCGGTTGAGGAGCGCCGGTCACCGCGTCGTCGCGCAAATCGGCAAAGGCGTCATCGTCTTCCTCGTCTTCGACCGTGCGCACCACATGGCGCGGCGCAGGGCGGGAGGCGGGCATCGGTGAGCTTTCGTCAAAGCCCGGGTCACGCAGGTTGCGCACCTCGAAGCCCGGTTCGGCATCGTCCTCGTCGACGTAGTCGATGTCTTCAGGCTCCGGCACCGGCTCAGGTTCCGGCGCGAAGCTGGCGTGAAGTTGCCGAGCCAGGTCGCCGATCTCATCCTGGCGCTGGGTCGCCGGCGTATGTTCATCGATGTCCCGCAGCCAGACGCGCAATTGCAGCAGCGGCGTGGAGATGTGCCGTCCCAGGCGCAGGCTCAAGGCCAGGGCAAGCGCCAGCAGGATCGCGCTGAGGATGCCCATGCTTTGCAGGCTGATGGTCATCGGTTGTTGGAACTGGTCCATGTCCAGGCTGATGCGCAGTTGCCCGGCCGTCACATCCTGGAAAGTGATCTTGCTCTGGTACATGCCGCCGGTCTCGCCCAGCAGGCCAGGTTTAGGGCGCTGGCCGGCCTCCGCGAGGATGCGGTTGTCCACGCTGTAGATGGCGGCGTGGGCGACCAGTTTGTTCTTGGTCAGGTTGTTGAGCAGCACGTTGAGGCTGAGGATGTCGTTGGACACCAGCAACTCGGTGGCGGAGGTGGCGGTCTGGGTGGTCAGGCTTTCACCCAGGGCGTCCGCCTGCTCATGCATGGCCTGCTTGAATTGCAGGCCCATCACGCAGGCATAGATGACCAGGGCCAGGGCGACCAGGATCACGTTATGGCTGGCGATGCGCAATGCAATCGGCACGCGGCGATGGCGCAATGCACGGAAGATCAGCAGGAAGAAGTTGTCGGTTTTGACTGGCGTGGGCCGGTTCACTGAGCTCGGCTCTTTGTCCGTGAAATTGACGCGCAGTATAGCGACAGGCCCATGGCCGGCAAAGCACTGGCGGTGCCCGATGGTCACTGAATGTGGGTAGAATGCGGTTTTTTTCCACCTGCGGGGGTGCGCCTTGCGCGAAATCGTCCTGATAAACATCACTGGCAGCGACCGTCCGGGTCTGACTGCGGCCATTACCGGCGTTCTGGCCCAGGGTGGTGTGACCATTCTCGACATCGGTCAGGCGGTGATCCACGACACGCTGTCGTTCGGCATCCTGGTTGAAATTCCGGACGCCGAACAAAGCAAGTCAGTGCTCAAGGACATCCTGTTCACGGCCTACAAGCTTGACCAGCAGGTGCGTTTCACCCCGGTATCCGAAGCCGATTACCAGCATTGGGTAGCCGGCCAGGGCAAGAAGCGCCACATCGTGACGCTGTTGACCCGCAAGGTGACCGCCGAGCAGTTGCAACGGGTCAGTTCGATCACCGCCCAATACGGGCTGAACATCGACCATATCGACCGACTCTCCGGGCGTATGCCGCTCGATACTCCGGCTGACCAGGGCAAGGGCTGCATCGAGTTTTCCGTGCGCGGCGAACCGGCCGATCCCCAGGCGCTGCGGGCCGAATTCCTCAGCGTGGCCCAGGAGCTGAACGTCGACATCGCGTTCCAGGAAGATTCGCTGTTCCGCCGCAACCGTCGCCTGGCGGTGTTCGACATGGATTCGACGTTGATCGAAGCCGAAGTCATCGACGAATTGGCCAAGGCGGCTGGCGTGGGCGATAAGGTCTCGGCGATCACCGAGCGGGCCATGGCCGGCGAGCTGGATTTTCGTGCCAGTTTCAAAGAACGCCTGGCGCTGCTCAAGGGCCTGGACGTCAGCGTGCTCGATTCCATCGGCGCCTCACTGCGGCTGACCGAGGGCGCCGAAACCCTGTTCGCCGAACTCAAGCGCCTGGGCTACAAAACCGCCATCCTGTCCGGCGGCTTCACCTATTTCGCCAAACAGTTGCAGGCCAAGCTCGGCATCGACTACGTGTTCGCCAATGAATTGGAAGTGGTGGACGGCAAGGTCACCGGCGTGGCCGTCGAGCCGATCGTCGATGCCCAGCGCAAGGCGGACCTGCTGCGCGAATTGGCCGAAAAAGAAGGCCTTCGCCTGGAGCAGACCATTGCCGTGGGCGACGGAGCCAACGACCTGCCGATGCTGGCCATCGCCGGCCTGGGCGTGGCGTTTCGGGCCAAGCCGCTGGTCAAGCAATCGGCCCGGCAGGCGATTTCGACCTTGGGATTGGATGGGGTGTTGTACCTGTTGGGCTTCCGGGATCGCGACGGGCAGGTTTGAGCAATTCGCCGATCGTTGGATTTCGCATACCCGTGGCGAGGGAGCTTGCTCCCGCTGGCCTGCGCAGCAGGCCCAATACGGCCCACCTGAAACGCCTGGGTGTCAGGTTTCGGGGCCGCTTCGCGGCCCAGCGGGAGCAAGCTCCCTCGCCACGCAATAGTTGTTGTTCCTTAGAGCGACTTCCACAACGAATCGAAATCCCCCTCTTGCGTGCCGTCACCCCCGTTCGCCGCTGATTCGTCCTGGCGATAAGCGAACTGGTTGAAACTGTGGGTGCTGGTCACTCGTCGATCGAGCCCGGCGCGCCGTTCCTCGCCATTGGTGTTGATCAACACCTGCTGGCCTTCCTGGAAAGGCAGGCGCGGGGCGATTACGGTGGGGGGCAAGTCGATGGCGCTGATCTCCGGAAGCAGCAGCCCGCGCAGATAGTGCCCTTGCTCGTTTTGCTCTCGAAGCAATTGCAGGCCGCACGGCTGGGCATGGGGCGCGACCAGTTCGATCCCCATCTGCATGGCGCCATTGCGCACCTGGCGAATCCAGCGCACCACGGCGATGCTCCAGCTCTGGTCGTTGGCGTCCCGGATACCCACCATTTCCCCAGCCTGTAGTTGTTCCGGCACCTCCTTCGGCCAGCCAAGGCAGTAACCGCCCGGGCTGTGGTTGATGATCGGCAAGTCGTAGGTGGGGAAATGGTGCTGGTTGTCGGAGCTTGCGGCGTCATCATCGGCCGGATTGACCGGGTATTCGATTTCTTCGTAGGGCAAAAGCTCACTGTCACCGCTGGGCGCTGCGTCGAAGGCTTGGTCCCAGGTATCGTTTTTCCGGGTGGGCGACGCCTCGAAGCGGGCCTTGCGGGTGGCCGGGTTCTTCAGGATTTCACTGAATGAGCGTTCGCCGCCAAGGTAATAATGCAAGGCGCTCATGCCCACGCACAGGGTCAGTGTGCCGTTGCCCTCGGTGCGCTGGAAACTGCGCTCGGCAGCTTCGCCCCAGGCGGCTTGCAGATGATGCAAGGTGTCGGCGCTCATGCCGGCCGGTACCGTCAATGTCGACTCGACCGGTTGCGCCAAGTGGGTGGTAATGGCACGCACCAGCGGCTGTGGGTCGAAACCCAGCAGCGTGGGTTGCTGTTCCGCCCGGAATTTCGAGCGGTAGCGCGGACCGACATCCAGCTGCGGCGCGACCGCGAACAGGCTGGAGGCGGTCACGGCCGGGTCCAGCTTGACCCCTTGGCTCCAGGGTTCGAGCACTTCGGCCAATCGGGCAATCTGGCTCTGGCGCAATTGGTTGCTGCGCGAGGCGCCCAGCAATAGCGCGACGACGTAGGTTTGCTCGACGTTCAGTTGGTGAACCTGGCTGGCCAGTTCATCGCTGACGGCCAGGTGCTGCAGTTTATGCTGGCAAGCGATCCGGTACAGCTGATGCAGATCGAGCCAGAGCCCCTCGGGCACAGGGCTGTACAACTGGCTGGAGCGTAGCAACGTGCTATTGAGCGCGTGGACTGCCCGTTGCGCTGCGGTAGCCAGCAGGCGCGCCCGGTCCTTGGAAAATTTCGACGAGATACGCCCGACGATCTGTTTGTAGCCCATCGCCAGGTGGGCTTGCAGGGCCTGGCACAGGTTGACGATCTTGCGCGATCGCTCATCCAGCACGATGGCCTGCTGCAGAAAGTGCCGCTCAAGGTGCTTGCAGACGTAATAAACCTCTGGTCGCAGCAGCTCCAGCAGTTGCAGGCGATTATCGCTGGGGGTCAGCAGTTGGTTCAGCTCGCCGAGTGCCTGGTACAGCAGGCGAGCGGTTTCGCCGATGTTGGCCTTGGGCAGGTTGGCGATCCAACGCTTGAGGTCGCGTGGCGCGGCATCGCAGAAAGACAGGCGCGACTGGGTCGGTGTCAAGACGCGCAGTAGCTGGAGAGGGCTGGTCTCATTCATGCCGTGGACGGGCTCCGGCGGGAAATGAAAAGGATGTTTCCAACTCTAGCAGCTGTAGGCGAAAGAGGTGCTCTGTGATTGTCGGATACCCAGTGGGAGCGAGTTTGCTCCCACTGGTGAGCTTTTGGATCAGGCGTTCGGCAGTGCCAGGGCCTGGCCCATCTGCACCGGCGAGCCCGCCACGAGGTCTTCGGCCCATTTCACCTGGTCTGGTCCAAACAGCACGATAGCGGTCGAACCCAACTTGAAGCGGCCCAGTTCGGCGCCTTTTTCCAGGTGGATCGGCGCGCGAGCGGCCTCATCGTAGCGGAAAGTCTTCAATTCGCGCTTGGGCGGTGTCACCAGGCCGGCCCAGACGGTTTCGATGGAGGCGACGATCATCGCGCCCACCAGCACCACGGCCATCGGCCCGCGCTCGGTGTCGAAAATGCACGCGACGCGTTCGTTGCGGGCGAACAGCTCCGGGACGTTTTCGGCGGTGGTCTGGTTGACCGAGAAAATCCGTCCTGGGATGTAGACCATTTCCCGCAGGGTGCCGGCCAGCGGCATGTGTACGCGGTGGTAGTCCTTGGGCGACAGGTAGATGGTAGCGAAGTCGCCGCCCATGAACGGCGCCGCGTTGGCCGCATCCCCGCCCAGCAGTTCCAGCACGCTGAAACTATGGCCCTTGGCCTGGAACACCCGGCCATGCTCGATCGGGCCGAGTTGGCTGACGGCGCCGTCGGCGGGGCTGAGGATCCCGCCGGGCGTTTCGTCCAGGGGACGCGCACCGTCTTTCAATGCGCGGGTGAAAAACGCGTTGAAGTGTTCATAGGCAGTGAGGTCTTCCACCAGCGCCTGGGACATGTCCACCTGGTAACGCTTGGCGAACCAGGCCGTGAAGGCGTTCTTGAACCAGCGAACGCGACACTCGGCGATGCAGCCGGCCAGCCGCGACAGCAGGTGGTGCGGCAGCAGGTATTGGGAGAGGATGAACAAGCGGTTTTTCATTAACTGTCCTTAAATCTTCAAAGCTCGATGGGCGTGTCGGGATGATTGCCCCATTCGCCCCATGAACCGGCATAGCCCTTGACCCGCGGATAACCGAGCGCCTTGGCCACCAGATAGGTGAAGCCAGAGCGGTGGTGGGTCTGGCAGTGGGTGATGACTTCTTTATCGGGCGTGATGCCCAGCTGTTCGAGAATCTGCGGCATGTCCTTGCGGATGCGCAGGCTGCGCGCAGGATCCATGCCGGCCGTCCATTCGAAATTGACCGCGCCGGGGATGTGTCCGCCCCGGGCCGCCACGACTTTTTCACCGGAATATTCCAGCGGGCCGCGCGCATCCCAGATCGCCAGGTCTTTCGAGCCAAGACGGCTTTGCAGGTACTCGCGAGTGGCGGTGGGTTCGTCGTGCAGCACCAGGCTGACATCGCCGGCGGCCGGCGCCGGGGTGTCGATCGACACCGGCAGGCCCTGGTCCAGCCAGGACAACAGCCCGCCGTCGAGATAGTGGTAGTTGGAGTGCCCGATCACGTCGAGCAGCCAGATAAAACGCCCGGCCCAGCCGCCGCCTTCGTCGTCATACACCACATAGACCGCGCCAGGGTTATGCCCGAGTTCGCCGAACAGCGTTTCCAGGTCGGCCTTCGCCGGCAACAGTCCCGGCGCCGGGGGCTGGCCCAGTTGCGTGCGTTTGGGATCGACGAAGCGCGCGCCAGGAATATGGCCGGTGCTGTAGCGCGCCGCGCTGGTCAGGTCCACCAGAATCAGATTGGGAGCATCGAGGCGCGGCAAGAGCTCGTTGGGCTCGATTACCAGCGGCAAGCCAGAGAAGTCAGGCATGTGAGGTCTCCTGGGGCGCAAAGGGAAAGGATTGTAGCAAGTTCAGCGGCCACGGTTGGTAAAGCTGTGCAGGGCCCTTTCGATGCATTGCACGGTTTTGCCGAAAGCCTGAACGGTCACGTCCGAGAACGGACCGCCACCCTGGTCCGCGACCACTAGCATGATCACCCGTCCATTACACGTCAGTGAGCGCAACAGCAGGTGCTCGCCTCGGAACAGGGCGCGAAGGCCCGGAGGCAGCAAGGCGGAAAACTGGGCGTTGTTCTCTGGAGTCAGGCGAACCTGGGCCTGTTGAGCCAGTAGTCGCTGCAAGACCTTGCTTTGGCTGATGGAGAAGCTCATCGCCGCCGCTTCCTTGGGCAGGCCGGCGGTCTGATGCACACGAACGCTGGTCTGGCTGCGATCGGGCATTAAAATCATCACCCGGCGCATGCCGCACGCCACCAGGGTATCTCGCGCCGAAGTGGTCAGGTGCATGGCGTTGCTGAAAGGGCTCGGTTCCACCAACAGCGCGGCGCATTGCTTGCGCCATTGGGACAGGTCCTGGGCGCTGGGCGGGGCGGCGGGCAACAAGCCGGGATGCACGCGGCGGCTGCCCGGGGGCCAGATCAGTGCCACGGCGGGGTGCCAGAGGTCCGGCATGGTGTGCTGGCGAGCACTGTTGGCGGCTTGTTGATGCAGTTGCTGCTGAAGTTCGTCCATCGGCATCTGCAGATACAGGCTGGTGAGGTATTGCCAGCGAGCGCTGTGCGGGCTTTCCCAGGCCTCTTGCGCCGACAATGCCAGACCATTGGCCAGCAGCACTGTATTGGCGGGTTGATTGAGCCAGCGCCGCAGCGTTGGGTCGTCGTCCAGGCGATTCTGCTGGCGTAGCGGATGTTCGCTGTCGCGGGCGATGCGCAGCACTTTCATCAGTTCGCGGCGTTCATTCAGCAGCAGGCGATAGCCTTGTGCCACCCAGATGGGCAGGCGCCACGCCTCCACCAGCGCGAGGCAGATGTTCAGCAGGCTGACGCCGAACAGTTCGCGCTCGACCTGTCTGGCCGGCTGGCGTTTATGGACGACCCGCAGCTCCCATTCCGCCAGCAGGCGTGGATGGGTCAGGGCCAAGGGCCAGAGCGGCGACAGGAACAACAGGCTGCCCCAGTGGATGTCCTGCCACAGCCGCGCCAGGCGGCTAGCGAAAAAACCATTGGCCTGTTGTGTGGCGTGCTGGCTGATCAATTGCAACTGGCGCAGGGCGACCGGTATCTGGTGCGCCGGTAGCGAAGGCAGGCGCGCGAGCAATTCCTCGGTGCGCTTGAGGCCGAGGCGGTTGATCGCCACTTCGAGGTTTTCAGCCGGCTCCGCCAGGCTGCCGTGGGTGTGATGGTTGGCTTCGCGGATGACGCTCAGGGCCAGCGCGGGGCTGTCCTGCATCAATTCGGCGATGTCGCGCAACGAGCGGCGGCTGTCGGAAATGGCCTTGCAGACCAGGTCATGACTGGCCTGGGGCACCGGCAAATGGACGCCTTCGAGCAGCTTTACCCAGCCTTCGATCGTGGTCGGTCTTGGAGTTGGAACGTTCGTTTCGTTAGCCATGGTTGGACGTGATCTTCGCATGAGGTATCTACGCCCGGAACGGGGCAAATTGGCTTTTCGCCGGAACTGGCTATAGTCTGGCGCAGTTTTGCCGATAAGTAGAAGAAGAGATTTTTCAGCTTCCGAATATGACCTTGAACCCGACTTAAATAAGTACTTTCTATCTATGGCTAAAATTATCGGCATCATTGTCGTGTTCGCGAGCGTGCTCGGCGGATACGTGCTTTCCCATGGCAAGATCGCTGCGCTGATCCAACCGTTCGAGGTGATGATCATCGGCGGTGCGGCTCTTGGCGCATTCCTCCAGGCGAACCCTGGCTATATGACCATGCATGTGCTCAAGAAATCCTTGAGCATGTTCGGCTCGCGCTTCAGCCACACCTTCTATCTTGAGGTGCTGGGGCTGGTCTACGAGATCCTCAACAAGAGCCGCCGCGAAGGCATGATGGCGATCGAGGGCGACATCGAAGACGCCGCCGCCAGCCCGATCTTCGCCAAGTACCCTTCGGTGCTGAAAGACGAGCGCATGACCGCGTTCATCTGCGATTACCTGCGCATCATGTCGTCCGGCAACATGGCGCCCCATGAGCTGGAAGGCTTGTTCGACATGGAGCTGTACAGCCTCAAGGAAGACCTGGAGCACCCATCCCACGCAGTCAACGGCATCGCCGACGGCATGCCCGGCTTCGGTATCGTTGCGGCGGTATTGGGTATCGTGGTGACCATGGCGTCCCTGGGGGAAGGCGACCAGGCTTCCATCGGCCTGCACGTGGGTGCGGCACTGGTGGGTACCTTCTTCGGTATTTTGGCCGCGTACGGTTTCTTCGGCCCGCTGGCCCACTCCCTGGCCCATGACGCCAAGGAAGAACTCAATGTCTATGAAGCCATCAAGGCTTCCCTGGTGGCCTCGGCCTCGGGCATGCCACCGTCCCTGGCGGTGGAGTTCGGCCGCAAGGTCCTGTACCCGGCGCACCGTCCAAGCTTTGCCGAGCTGGAACAAGCGGTTCGCGGTCGATAGTGCTCTGCTTTGCAGATACGTTCCTTTTTTGGCGAGTGACTGTTGCTGCCAGACAAGGCGCCGCGACGAGTCATAGCCCGCTATGGCGAGGAGCGGCAACACAGTATGGCAGCAACAGGCACCGTCAAAATGGAACAGTATTTGTGAAGCAGAGCACTCGTTATGGAGAATAACCAACCGATCATCGTCAAGCGCGTCAAGCGTATAGCTGGCGGGCATCACGGCGGCGCCTGGAAAATCGCTTTCGCTGACTTTGCCACGGCGATGATGGCGTTCTTCCTGGTGCTGTGGCTGCTGTCCACGGCGACGCCGGAACAGAAGATCGCGATCGCCGGTTACTTCAAGGACCCGGTGGGTTTTTCCGAGAGCGGCACGCCGTACATCATCGATCTGGGCGGCTCGCCTGTCCTGGCGCCGGAAAATACCCTCAACCCCGAGGTCAAGTCCCAGCCCCAGCCCGACAAGGCGACCGTCGACGCCAATGAGGCCGAGGGCATGGCCGAGCAGGTCGAGCGCGAGCGCCTGGAATTGCTCCTGCAAGAGTTGCAGAACAAGGTCGAAGAAAATCCCGAATTGCAGAAATTCAAGGACCAGATCCTGTTCGAGATCACGCCGAACGGCCTGCGCATCCAGATCATGGACGCCGATAACCGGCCGATGTTCGACTCTGGCAGCGCGCGGCTCAAGCCGTATTTCGAAGACATCCTGCTGGCCATGGCCGACACCATCAAGGCGGTGCCGAACAAGATCAGTATCAGCGGCCATACCGATGCCAAACCGTACGTGGGCAAAGGCGATTTCGGTAACTGGGAACTCTCGGCCAACCGCGCCAACGCGGCACGTCGCGCCCTGGTGGCGGGCAGCTATCCGGATGAGCAAGTGGCGCGGGTGGTCGGTTATGCGTCTTCGGCACTGTTCGATCGCCAAGACCCTTTCAATCCGGTCAACCGGCGTATCGATATCGTGGTGTTGACCAAGAAGGCCCAAAAAGCCATCGAGGGTTCACAAGCAGACGATTCGGTGCCCGATTCGGTGCCCGGTTCGGTGCCCGATTCGGCCCAAGGCGAGGGCGCGCCAGGTGAAGTGTCGGTGCCACCGGCCGCGCCAGGTGCAGCGGTCGATCCGAACGCCTTGCCGGCGGACCAGCAGCCGGTGCCGGCCCACGAGTTGCGCGAACGCCTGAACCTGTTCGACGACGCCGCACCGAAACCGGCCGAGCCGCCGGCGCAGTGATCCACAAAAAAGCCGACATCATTGTCGGCTTTTTTGTGGTTATCGGTTTACTTGAGACTCGTCACCATAGTGACCAACAGTCAGTAACTGCTCTCCGGCAGGCTGGCAATGATCGAGCGGTAACTGTTCATCCGTTGCTGGTGCACGCGGCCTTCTTCCAGTGCCTTGAGCAAGGCGCACCCGGGTTCGCGATCATGCTTGCAGTCGCGGAAGCGGCAGGTGCCGATCAGCTCGTTGAATTCGATGAAGCCGGCTTCGACATCCGCCCGGCTGACGTGGCCCAGGCCGAATTCGCGGATGCCCGGCGAGTCGATCAGTTCGCCGCCGCCGGGAAAGTGGAACAGCCGCGCGGTGGTTGTGGTGTGCGTGCCCTGGCCGGACAGCTCGGACAACGGCCCGACGCGGGTCTCGACCTCTGGCAGCAGGCTGTTGACCAACGAAGACTTGCCGACGCCGGACTGGCCGACGAACACGCTGATGCGTCCGTCCAGTTGCCGCTGCAATTGTTCCATGCCGTTGCCGTGATGGGCGGAGACCTCCAACACTGGGTAACCCAGGTCCCGATAGACCGACAGCAGTGCATTCAGCGCCGGGGCGTTGTGCTCATCGATCAGGTCGAACTTGTTGAGCAGCAGCAGCGGACGGATGCCGGCGTGTTCGGCCGCTACAAGGTAGCGGTCGATCAGGTTGGCGTGGGGCTCGGGCAACGGAGCGAACACGATGACGATCATGTCGACGTTGGCGGCCACTGGCTTGAGTTGGCCCCGGCTGTCGGGACGGCACAGCTCGGTGTGCCGGGGCAGTTGCGCGACGATCACGCCGATGCCCTGGTTGCCGGCACGCCAGACCACTTGGTCGCCGGTCACCAGCGCTGGCAGGTTGGCGCGCAGGTGGCAGCGGAACACCTGGCCGGCCAGTTCGCCTTCCTGGGCCTCGACCTCGACCTGCACACCGAAGTGAGCGATCACCAGGCCGGTCTGCTCGGGGCCCAGGTCACCGCCTTCCAAGGCTTCGACAGCGCTGGATTCGCGCTTGGCGGCACGGGCGGCACGCTCGCCCTGGATCTTTTCGATGCGCCAGTTCTGACGACGATTGAGTTGGCGTTTGGCCATGGGTGTTCCGTATGAAGAAATACATCGATTGGTTTAAAACGGCGGCGAGTTTAGCACGCCCAAGGGGCTGCCTAAGCTAAACTGCGCAGCTAAGCCGAGGAGCTCCCCCATGCAAAACCTGCAAAACCCGCAGAACCTGATCTGGATCGACCTGGAAATGACCGGTCTGAACCCTGACACCGACGTCATCATCGAAATGGCCACCATCGTCACCGACAGCGATCTCAATACCTTGGCCGAAGGGCCGGTGATCGCAATCCATCACAGTGACGAGATCCTGGCCGGCATGGACGAGTGGAACACCCGCCAACACGGCGGCTCGGGCCTGACCCAACGGGTGCGCGAGAGCAAGATCAGCATGGCCGAGGCTGAAGCCCAGACCATCGCTTTCCTCGAACAATGGGTGCCTAGGGGCAAGTCGCCGATCTGCGGCAACAGCATCTGCCAGGACCGTCGCTTCCTGTACACCCACATGAAATCCCTGGAAAGCTATTTCCATTACCGCAACCTTGACGTCTCCACGCTCAAGGAACTAGCCGCTCGCTGGGCTCCCGAAGTGCGCGACAGTTTCCAGAAAGGCAGTACGCACCTGGCCCTGGACGACATCCGCGAATCCATCGCCGAGCTGAAGCATTACCGCAAGCACTTCATCAAGTTCTGAGCCAACCCCAAGCGATTGGCGGGCAAGCTTTTGTGGCGAGGGGATTTTCCCGTTGGGCTGCGGAGCAGCCCCTTGACCTGATGTCTGGTTGTGTCAGGCCGGTCGGTGTTGGTTGTATTTGGGGCTGCTTTGCAGCCCAGCGGGGATAAATCCCCTCGCCACGCTCCGGCAGCCGGCGGATCTTGCCCTCTTTTGGTGCCCGCCCAAACTGGCTAGACTGCGCGCCTTCCCGCAAGGACCGCCACCATGTTGCTGATGCTGTATCTGATCGCCATTACCGCCGAAGCCATGACCGGCGCGCTATCCGCCGGGCGGCGTGGCATGGACTGGTTTGGTGTGGTGCTGATCGCCTGCATCACGGCGCTGGGTGGTGGCTCGGTGCGCGACGTGTTGCTCGGTCACTACCCGCTCACATGGGTCAAGCATCCGGAATACCTGGTGCTCACCACCGCGGCTGCGATGCTCACGGTGTTCCTGGCGCGCTGGATGCGTCACCTGCGCTCGCTATTTTTGGTGCTCGATGCCGTGGGGTTGGTGGCATTTACGCTGATTGGCTGCATGACTGCGCTGGAAATGGGCCATGGCATGTTGGTCGCCTCGGTGAGCGGCGTGATCACGGGGGTATTTGGCGGCATCCTGCGGGATATCTTCTGTAACGATATTCCGCTGATCTTCCGTCGCGAGCTCTACGCCAGCGTCTCGTTTGCCGCCGCGTGGTGCTATTTGTTATGCGTCTACCTGCAATTGCCCAGCGAGCAGTCGATCCTCATCACATTGTTTGGCGGTTTTCTGCTGCGGCTCCTGGCGATTCGTTTTCACTGGGAAATGCCTAAGTTCGTCTATAACGACGAAGTCTGACGCGTGGCGTGCTGGCGCAGCGCCCATTCCACGTGTTCGCGCACCAGTTCCGACGGATAATCGCGCCGCGCCTCCAGCGCTTGCAGCACGGGAATCGTTGACGGCGCGTTGCCCAGGCCCACCGCCAGATTGCGCAGCCAACGTTCGTACCCAGCACGGCGCAACGGTGAGCCTTCGGTACTGCTGAGGAATTTTTCCTCGTCCCACATGAACAGCTCCGCCAGCCCGGCGTTGTCCAGGTTGTGCCGTGGCTTGAAGTCGCTTTCGCCGGATGGCCGGGCGAAGCGGTTCCATGGACAAACGATCTGGCAGTCATCGCAACCGAACACCCGGTTGCCGATCAAGGGCCGCAGATCCTCCGGAATGGCGTTCTTCAACTCGATAGTGAGGTATGAAATGCACCGTCGGGCATCCAGTACATAAGGGCCGACGAAGGCATTGGTCGGACAGATGTCCAGGCAAGCGGTGCATTTCCCACAATGCTCGGTGCCGTGGGGCGGGTCCACCGGCAACGGCAGGTCGACAAAAAGCTCGCTGAGGAAAAAATAACTGCCGGCCTTGCGGTTCAGGACCAGGGTGTTCTTGCCGATCCAACCCAGGCCGGCCTGTTCGGCAATGGCTTTTTCCAGCACCGGCGCGCTGTCGACGAAGGCGCGATAGCCGAAGGGGCCGATGGCCTCTTGGATTTTTTCCGCCAGTTGCTGCACGCGCTTACGGATCAATTTGTGGTAATCGCGGCCCAACGCATAACGCGAAACGTAGGCTTTTTCCGGTTCGCCAAGTAATTGGGCCATTTGGGTGTCGCCCGCCAGGTAATCCATGCGCAGCGACACCACCCGCAGCGTGCCGGGCACCAGTTCTTCAGGGTGCGAGCGTTTGCTGCCATGGGCGCCCATATAGTCCATTTCGCCGTGGTAGCCGGCCTCGAGCCAGCGTTGCAGATGTTGTTCATGCTCGGCCAGGTCCAGGCCGCTGATGCCGACCTGCTGGAAGCCCAGCTCGCGGCCCCATTCCTTGATGGATTGGGCGAGGGTGGCAAGGTCTGTGGGAATGGCAGGCATGAGGCGAGAGAAACCGGAGCTGAGATGCGTATAATTCTGCCAGACATCGGAGCCCGAAGACGCATGCCGCAGACTAAAGATGATTTTCCCGACGCGCTGTACAGCGCCGCGCAGGTCCGGGCCTTGGATGCACAGCTGATCGCGGCAGGCACCAGCGGCTTCGAACTGATGCAGCGTGCCGCCCGCGCCACGTGGCGAGCTATCGTGCGACGTTGGCCGCAAAGCGCTGAATTGACCGTGCTGGCCGGGCATGGCAACAACGCCGGCGATGGCTACCTGGTCGCTGCCCTGGCTCGCCGAGCCGGCTGGTCGGTACGGGTCCTGGCCGTGGGCGAGCCCCGGCGCCTGTTGGGTGATGCCGCCAATGCCCATGCAGAGGCCGTGGCCGTGGGTGTGTCGGTGGAGCCTTGGTCGGACGATAGCGAGCTGCGGGGAGTGCTGCTCGACGCGCTGCTCGGCACCGGGACCACCGGCGAAGTGCGCGAGCCTTATATCCGGGCGATCGATACGATCAATGTCAGCGGTTTGCCGGTCGCGGCGGTGGATATACCGTCGGGGCTGTGTGCGGACACCGGCCGAGTGCTCGGGACCGCCGTGGCGGCTGACCTGACCGTGACGTTCATCGGCTTGAAGCTTGGCTTGTTCACCGGGGATGCGGCGGATCGAGTCGGTGAGTTGGTGTTCAACGACCTGCACGCCGACCCTGACATTGTTGAGTCGGCGCCTTCCAGTGCCCGCCTGCTCCTGCCAGTTAATCTGCCGCGCCTGACGCCTCGCCCGCCCACGTCCCACAAAGGCAAGTTCGGTCACGTGCTGTTGATCGGCGGCGACCGGGGTTTCGGCGGCGCGATCCAGATGAGCGCCGAAAGTGCGCTGCGCTGCGGCGCGGGCATGGTTTCGATGGCCACCCGCAGCGAGCACGTCGCCTCGGCGCTGGTCCGTTTGCCTGAGGTGATGGTGCAGGGCACTCATTCGGCCAATCAATTGATGGGCTTGCTCAAGCAGGCCAACGTCCTGGTGGTCGGCCCGGGCTTGGGCCAGGCTGCCTGGGGACGCAGCCTGTTGTCGGCGGCGGCCAATGCTGCGCTGCCCCAGGTGTGGGACGCCGATGCCCTGAATCTGTTGAGCCTTGGCGCGGTCAGCCTGCCCGAACATTGCGTCATTACCCCGCATCCGGGCGAGGCAGCGCGATTGCTGGGGATATCCACGGCTCAGGTGCAGGCCGACCGCTCGGCGGCGGCTCACGCCTTGAGCCAGAAATACACAGCTACCGTGATCCTCAAGGGGGCCGGCAGCTTGATCGCCAGCCCGGACGGCCGCCTGGCGGTTTGTACCCAAGGCCACCCGGCCATGGCCACCGCCGGCCTGGGGGATGTGCTCGCCGGGGTCGTCGGCGCGTTGCTGGCCCAGGGGCTGGAAGCGTTCGAGGCCGCATGCCTGGCGGTCTGGCTGCATGCCAGCGCGGGCGTCCAGTGCGGTCGCTCGGGCCGGGGATTGGCGGCGACCGATCTGATCCCGGCCATTCGTCAGTTGTTGGAGGAGCATTCACCGTGTCTGAAGTAACCCTGTACTTGGCGGACGAACAAGCCATGACACAATTTGGCGCGCGTATCGCGCAAATCACCGCAGGGCATGGCTTGATCTTTCTCGAGGGCGACCTCGGCGCGGGAAAAACCACCTTGTCCCGTGGCATCATCCGTGGTCTCGGGCACGTCGGCTCAGTCAAGAGCCCTACTTTCACCCTGGTCGAGCCCTACGAGATCGGCGACATCCGAGCGTTTCATTTCGATCTGTATCGGCTGGTCGATCCCGAAGAGCTGGAGTTCCTCGGCATCCGTGATTACTTCGAAGATGACGCCTTGTGCCTGATCGAATGGCCCCAGAAAGGTGCAGGCTTTTTGCCAAAGCCGGACCTGACCATTACCATTGGCGCGCAGAATGGCGGGCGTTCGCTGAAACTGACACCGCAAGGCTCGCGTGGCGAGTCGTGGTGTGCCGCCTTGGCTTTGGAAACTAATTAAATGATGGGGTTTGGTATGCGCTTTCGCGCGGTGGTTGCTGTCGTAGGACTGTTGCTTACGGCACTGGCCGTCGATGCTGTGGCTGAGACAAAGGTCAACAGCGTTCGCCTCTGGCGGGCGCCGGACAATACCCGGCTGGTGTTCGACCTGACAGGCCCGGTGCAGCACAGCGTATTCACCCTGACCGCCCCGGATCGCCTGGTGATCGACATCAATGGCGCGTCCTTGGGCGCGCCGCTGAACGTGCCCACCGCCAACACTCCGATTACCGCCATGCGCTCGGCCCAGCGTACGCCGACCGACCTGCGGGTGGTCGTCGACCTGAAACAGGCGGTGACCCCGAAGAGCTTCACGCTGGCGCCCAACGCCCAGTACGGCAACCGGCTGGTGGTGGACCTGTTCGATAACCCGGCCGATGCCGCGCCGACACCGCCGCCGCCGACCAAAGTCGCCACGGTGCCCGCCGTGCCGGTCACGCCCACTGAACCCGCGATCAAGCTGCCACCGGCCCCGGCCGGCAAACGCGACATCATTGTGGTTATCGACGCCGGACACGGTGGCGAAGACCCTGGCGCCTCGGGTTCGCGCGGGCAGCGTGAGAAGGACGTGGTGCTGTCCATCGCCCGCGAACTGCAACGCCAAGTCAACGGCATGAAAGGCTTCCGCGCCGAACTGACCCGCACGGGCGACTATTTCATTCCCCTGCGCGGACGCACGGAAATCGCCCGCAAGAAGGGCGCGGACCTGTTCGTCTCGATCCATGCCGACGCCGCACCCTCCAAGGCTGCGTTTGGCGCCTCGGTATTTGCCTTGTCCGACCGTGGTGCCACTTCCGAGACCGCCCGCTGGCTGGCCGACAGTGAAAACCGTTCCGACCTGATCGGCGGTGCTGGCAACGTCAGCCTCGACGACAAGGACCGGATGCTCGCCGGTGTGTTGCTGGACTTGTCGATGACCGCCTCGTTGACCTCCAGCCTGAACGTCGGCCAAAAAGTGCTGAGCAACATCGGCCGCGTCACGCCATTGCACAAGCAGCGGGTCGAGCAGGCCGGGTTCATGGTGCTCAAGTCGCCGGACATCCCGTCGATCCTGGTGGAAACCGGGTTCATTTCCAACGCCAACGAAGCCTCTAAACTGTCGTCGTCAAGCCACCAGCAGGCCTTGGCCCGATCCATCAGCAGTGGCGTGCGGCAGTTCTTCCAGCAGAATCCACCGCCCGGCACCTACATCGCCTGGCTGCGCGATTCGGGCAAGATCGCCCAGGGCCCGCGCGACCATCGAGTCAACCCGGGCGAAACCCTGGCTATGATCGCCGTGCGCTATCAGGTGTCGCCCGCGACCTTGCGCAGCGCCAACAATCTGCAAAGTGACGAGCTGAAGATCGGGCAGACCCTGACCATTCCTGGCAACGAAGTGGCGGCCAAGCAATGAGCGATGACGTGATCGACAGCACCGCCCGCATCGAACTGCTCAGCCCTCGGCTGGCGAACCAGATCGCCGCCGGCGAAGTGGTCGAGCGCCCCGCGTCGGTCATCAAGGAGCTGCTGGAAAACAGTCTCGACTCCGGGGCCAGGCGTATTGACGTCGATGTCGAGCAGGGCGGGGTCAAGCTGTTGCGGGTGCGCGACGACGGTCGCGGCATTCCCGCCGATGACCTGCCGCTGGCCCTGGCGCGTCACGCGACCAGCAAGATTCGTGACCTGGAAGACCTCGAACGGGTCATGAGCCTGGGGTTTCGTGGCGAGGCGCTGGCGTCCATCAGTTCGGTGTCACGCCTGACGCTCACGTCCCGCACCCGAAACGCCGATCAGGCCTGGCAGGTCGAGACCGAAGGCCGCGACATGGCTTCCCATGTGCAACCCGCCGCTCATCCGGTGGGCACGTCGGTTGAAGTACGGGACTTGTTCTTCAATACTCCGGCCCGGCGCAAGTTCCTCAAGGCCGAGAAAACCGAATTCGATCATTTGCAGGAAGTCATCAAGCGCCTGGCCCTGGCACGTTTTGACGTGGCGTTTCACCTGCGCCACAACGGCAAGACCATCCTCAGCCTGCACGAGGCCAACGATGATGCGGCTCGCGCCCGGCGTGTGGGCGCGGTGTGTGGCGCGGGTTTTCTGGAGCAGGCCTTGCCCATCGAGGTGGAGCGCAATGGCTTGCACCTGTGGGGTTGGGTCGGCTTGCCGACGTTTTCCCGCAGCCAGGCGGACCTGCAATATTTCTACGTGAACGGCCGTGCGGTGCGCGACAAATTGGTGGCCCATGCGGTGCGCCAGGCCTACCGCGATGTGCTGTTCAATGGTCGGCATCCCACCTTCGTGCTGTTCTTCGAAGTCGACCCATCGGTGGTGGACGTCAACGTCCACCCGACCAAGCACGAAGTGCGTTTCCGTGATGGACGCATGGTCCACGATTTCCTCTATGGCACGTTGCATCGAGCCCTGGGCGATGTTCGGCCGGAAGATCAGTTGGCGGCCCCGGCGGCCGTGGCCGGCATGGTCCGGCCGACCGGGCTGGAGGCCGGCGAGTTTGGCCCCCAGGGGGAAATGCGCCTGGCGGCCCATGCCCTGCTGGAGCAACCCCAGCCCCAACCAGCCTACAACACAGGCGGAAGCGGCGCTGGCAGCGGTTATCAGTATCAATACACGCCGCGCCCACAATCCAATGTGCCGGCAGCCGAGGCCCAGGCCGCGTATCGCGAGTTCTTCAAGCCTCTGCCTGAAACCCCTGCAGCGACATTGCCCGACGGTCAGGGAGATATACCACCGTTGGGTTATGCCCTGGCGCAGCTAAAAGGCATCTACATCCTTTCCGAAAACGCCCAGGGCCTGGTCCTGGTGGATATGCACGCCGCTCACGAGCGGATCATGTACGAGCGATTGAAGATCGCCATGGCCAGCGAAGGCTTGAGCGGCCAACCGTTGTTGGTTCCCGAATCCCTGGCCGTCAGCCAGCGCGAAGCCGATTGCGCTGAAGAGCACATGAGCTGGTTCCAGCGCCTGGGCTTCGAGCTACAGCGCCTGGGCCCGGAAACCCTGGCGATCCGGCAGATCCCGGCCTTGTTGAAACAGGCCGAGGCCAATCGCCTGGTCAGCGACGTGCTGGCGGACCTGATGGAATATGGCACCAGCGACCGGATCCAGGCGCACTTGAACGAATTGCTCGGCACCATGGCCTGCCACGGCGCGATCCGCGCCAACCGGCGCCTGGCCCTGCCGGAAATGAACGGCCTGTTGCGGGACATGGAAAACACCGAACGCAGCGGTCAATGCAACCATGGCCGGCCGACCTGGACCCAACTGGGCCTGGACGACCTGGACAAACTGTTCCTGCGCGGTCGTTGATGAGCCAGTTGCCACCCGCGATTTTCCTGATGGGGCCGACGGCCGCCGGCAAGACCGACCTGGCCATCGAACTGACCAAGGTCTTGCCCTGCGAGTTGATCAGCGTCGATTCGGCGCTGGTCTACCGGGGCATGGACATCGGCACCGCCAAACCGTCGAAAGCTTTGCTGGCTGAATATCCCCATCGGCTGATCGACATCCTCGACCCGGCCGAAGCCTATTCGGCGGCTGATTTTCGGCGTGATGCGCTCCAGGCCATGGCCGAGATCACTGCGCGAGGCAAGATTCCGCTGCTGGTGGGCGGTACGATGCTGTACTACAAAGCCCTGGTCGATGGCCTGGCGGACATGCCGGCGGCCGATCCCGAGGTGCGCGCACAGATCGAAGAAGAGGCTGTGCGCCTTGGCTGGCAAGCGCTTCACGAACAATTGGCGGTGATCGATCCTGAATCGGCGGCGCGCATTCACCCCAACGACCCGCAGCGGCTCAGCCGGGCCCTGGAGGTTTATCGGGTGAGCGGCCAGAGCATGACGGCCCTGCGGCAGCGACAATCTGCGCAAAGTACTGAAGCAGCCGCTTCGGGACTGCAACAATTGCCCTATACTGTCGCGAATCTGGCCATCGCTCCGGCGAACCGGCAAGTGCTGCATCGGCGAATTGAACAAAGATTCACATTAATGTTGGAACAGGGATTCATAGACGAGGTCGTAGCCCTGCGTGAGCGAAGTGACCTGCATGCCGGGTTGCCGTCTATACGTGCGGTGGGTTATCGACAAGTCTGGGACTACCTGGACGGCAAGCTGACGTCAGCCGAGATGCGCGAGCGTGGAATCATTGCCACGCGCCAATTGGCGAAACGCCAGTTCACCTGGCTGCGCAGCTGGACTGACTTGCATTGGCTTGACAGCCTTGATTGCGACAATCTGCCACGCGCCTTGAAATACCTCGGGACCATCTCCATATTGAGCTGAGTCCTTGCAATTGCCGTCTATCCTTGGGGGTGTGACGGCCCAAGCCATCTGAATTCCGATTTTTATAATTGATCCTTAAAGGAGTGCGGCACATGTCAAAAGGGCATTCGCTACAAGACCCTTACTTGAACACTTTACGTAAAGAGAAAGTTGGGGTGTCCATCTATCTGGTCAACGGGATCAAACTGCAAGGCACGATCGAGTCGTTCGACCAGTTCGTCATCCTGCTGAAGAACACCGTCAGCCAGATGGTCTACAAACACGCTATCTCGACAGTGGTGCCGGTTCGTCCGATTCGTCTGCCTAGCGCAACCGAATCCGAAGGCGGTGACGCTGAGCCGGGTAACGCTTGATAGGAGCCTCCTTTGTTCTTTGAGCGCCACGGTGGTGGTGAGCGGACCATTCTCGTTCACTTGGAAGGACAGGACCCTGAGGCGCGCGAAGATCCGCAGGAGTTTCAGGAATTGGCAATTTCGGCCGGCGCCGAGACCGTCGCGTTTTTCAACGTGCCGCGTCATCGGCCAACCGCCAAATTCCTGATCGGCAGTGGCAAGGTCGAGGAGTTGCGCGACCTGGTCAAAGCCGAGCACATCGATCTGGTGATTTTCAATCACATCCTCACGCCCAGTCAGGAACGCAACCTCGAACGTGTCTTCGAGTGCCGCGTGATCGACCGCACCGGGCTGATTCTCGATATCTTCGCCCAACGCGCGCGTACCCATGAAGGCAAGCTCCAGGTCGAACTGGCCCAGCTTGAGCACATGAGCACGCGGCTGGTCCGCGGCTGGACTCACCTTGAGCGCCAGAAAGGCGGTATCGGCCTGCGGGGCCCGGGTGAAACCCAGCTGGAAACCGACCGGCGCCTGCTGCGGGTTCGCCTGCGCCAGATCAAAGGGCGGCTGGAGAAAGTCCGCAGCCAGCGCGAGCAATCGCGGCGCGGCCGCAAGCGGGCCGACATCCCGACGGTTTCACTGGTGGGTTATACCAACGCCGGCAAATCAACCCTGTTCAACAACGTCACCCAATCCGATGTCTATGCCGCCGACCAGTTGTTCGCCACGCTCGACCCGACCTTGCGTCGGCTCGACCTGAGCGACCTCGGGCCCATCGTGCTGGCCGATACCGTGGGTTTCATCCGGCATTTGCCGCATAAGCTGGTCGAGGCTTTCCGGGCTACGCTCGAAGAGTCGAGCAACTCCGACCTGCTGCTGCACGTGATCGATGCCGCCGAACCGGACCGGATGCTGCAGATCGAACAGGTCATGGTGGTGCTGGGAGAGATCGGGGCCCAGGACTTGCCGATCCTCGAGGTATACAACAAACTCGATTTGCTCGAAGGCGTGGAGCCGCAGATCCAGCGCGATGCCGACGGAAAGCCGCAGCGGGTCTGGCTTTCGGCCCGTGATGGCAGTGGCCTGGACCTGCTCAAGCAGGCCGTGGCGGAACTGCTGGGCGATGACCTGTTTGTGGGCACCTTGAAGCTGCCGCAGCGTTTTGCCCGGCTGCGTGCGCAGTTTTTCGAGTTGGGGGCGGTGCAGAAAGAAGAACACGACGAAGAAGGCATCTGCCTGCTGGCCGTTCGCCTGCCTCGGTCGGAACTGAACCGGCTGGTCAGTCGCGAAGGGCTCCAGCCGATGGAATTCATCGAGCAACACACTTTGCAATAAAAGCCTGAGAAAGCTGTGTCAGGCATTCTGTAGCATTGGCCGGCGCGCCGTGGGTGCGTCTTTGCTTTATCAGATGGAGAGCGCTATGGCTTGGAATGAGCCGGGTGGCAACTCGAATAACCAGGATCCCTGGGGCGGCAAGCGTCGTAACAACGGCGACCGCAAGGGACCACCGGATCTCGACGAGGCCTTCCGCAAGCTGCAGGACAGCCTGAACGGTTTGTTCGGTGGTGGTAGGAAACGCGGTGACGATGGCGGCAGCCGTCCGGGCAAGGGCGGCGGTTTCGGCCTGCTCGGCATCGGCCTTGTCGTGCTCGCGGCTGTCTGGCTGTACAGCGCGGTGTATGTCGTGGACGAGCAGGAGCAGGCCGTGGTGCTGCGCTTCGGCAAATACTACGAAACCGTCGGCCCGGGCCTGAACATCTATTTCCCGCCGATCGACCAGAAGTACATGGAAAACGTCACGCGCGAGCGTGCCTACTCCAAGCAGGGCCAGATGCTGACCGAAGACGAGAACATCGTCGAAGTGCCGCTGACCGTACAGTACAAGATCACCAACCTGCAGGACTTCGTGCTCAACGTCGACCAGCCGGAGATCAGCCTGCAACACGCGACTGAAAGCGCCCTGCGCCACGTGGTGGGTTCCACCGCCATGGACCAGGTGCTGACCGAAGGTCGTGAGCTGATGGCCAGCGAAATCAAGGAGCGCCTGCAACGGTTCCTCGATACCTATCGCACCGGTATCACGGTCACCCAGGTCAACGTCCAGAGCGCAGCGGCACCGCGCGAAGTGCAGGAAGCCTTTGACGACGTGATCCGCGCCCGTGAGGACGAGCAACGCTCGCGCAACCAGGCCGAAACCTATGCCAACGGCGTTGTGCCGGAAGCCCGTGGTCAGGCCCAGCGCATCATCGAAGATGCCAACGGTTATCGCGACGAAGTGGTTTCCCGCGCCAAGGGTGAGGCTGATCGCTTCACCAAACTGGTAGCCGAGTATCGCAAGGCGCCTGAAGTCACGCGCCAGCGCCTGTACCTGGACACCATGCAGGAAGTCTTCAGCAACACCAGCAAGGTCCTCGTTACCGGCAACAAGGACGGCCAGAGCAATCTGCTGTACCTGCCGCTGGACAAGATGGTCGAGAGTGGTCGCAACACCGGCACACCGCCAACCGGCGCGGCGGCAGCCGCCAGCAATGAAGCCAATGCCCGCGCGGCGGCGGACCTGCAGCAACAGCAAGCACGTACCAGGGAGAGTCGCTGATGAGCAATAAATCGCTGATCGCCCTTATTGTCGGCGTCGTCGTGGCGATCGCTGCCTGGAACTGCTTCTATATCGTGGCTCAGACCGAGCGCGCGGTGTTGCTGCAATTCGGTCGCGTGGTCCAGGCTGATGTCCAGCCAGGGCTGCATGTGAAGGTGCCGTACGTTAACAAGGTGCGCAAGTTCGATGCGCGCTTGATGACGTTGGACGCACCGACGCAGCGCTTCCTGACGCTGGAAAAGAAAGCCGTGATGGTCGATGCCTACGCCAAGTGGCGCGTGAAGGATGCCGAGCGCTTCTACACCGCGACCTCTGGTCTCAAGCAGATCGCCGACGAACGTTTGTCCCGTCGCCTGGAGTCGGGCCTGCGTGACCAGTTCGGTAAACGTACCCTGCACGAAGTGGTGTCCGGTGAGCGCGACGCGCTCATGGCAGACATCACCCGCTCGCTGAACGCGATGGCGGAAAAAGAGCTGGGTATCGAAGTGGTCGACGTGCGTGTCAAGGCCATCGACCTGCCGAAGGAAGTGAACCGCAGCGTGTTCGAGCGCATGAGCACCGAGCGTGAGCGTGAAGCCCGCGAGCACCGTGCAAAGGGTAACGAGCTGGCCGAAGGCATCCGTGCCGACGCCGATCGTCAACGCCGCGTGCTGCTGGCCGAAGCCTATCGTGAATCGGAAGAGGTCCGTGGTGATGGTGATGCCCAGGCCGCTGCGATCTACGCCAAGGCCTATGGCCAGGACCAGGAGTTCTACGCGTTCTACCGTAGCCTGCGTGCCTACCGTGAAAGCTTCGCGAACAAATCCGACGTCATGGTCCTGGACCCAAGCAGTGACTTTTTCCATTACCTGGAAAAGGCCAAGCCTTGATGCGACGTTGACCTGAAGCACTCCGCCCGGCGGCTAAAACGTCGGGCGGGGTGATCCTTTGGGAAAACGTGTGTATGATGCGGCAGCCGGGAAATTCCCGGCTTTTTTGCGTCTGCGCGTTCGATTGTGGTTTATACGGTGCAGGCGTCGGGTTGAATGACCCGACAGGTTTTTCGAGGAAAGTGCTTGGCGAGGCCGATCCAGGGCCATTCGTCACGTCGCCCTTGCGCGTTGTTTGCGGTTTTTCGCATGACGCGGGCATTTTCTGCTTCACTCAAGGCCAGCCCGAAAGCTGGCCGCCCGGACCATAGGGGAATGGCGTAATGGCAACGGTAGACCGCTGGCTGCTGCCAGATGGCATCGAAGAAGTACTGCCACCGGAAGCCGCGCGTATCGAAGTAGCGCGTCGGCAGGTGTTGGATCTGTTCCAGAGTTGGGGTTACGAGTTCGTCGTTACCCCGCATATCGAGTACCTGGAATCCCTGCTGACCGGTGCGGGCCAGGACCTGGATTTGCGCACCTTCAAGGTTATCGACCCGCAATCGGGCCGGCAGATGGGCTTTCGGGCCGACATCACGCCACAAGTGGCACGCATCGATGCCCACACCTTGCGCCGCGAAGGCCCGAGCCGTCTGTGCTACGCCGGCAGTGTCCTGCATGCCCAGCCGCGTGCCTTGTCGTCTTCGCGCAGCCCGATCCAGTTGGGCGCCGAACTCTATGGCGACGCCAGCCCAGTCAGTGACGTGGAAGTCATCAGCCTGATGTTGGCCATGCTGCAACTGGCCGACGTGCCGGATGTCCACATGGACCTGGGCCATGTCGGCATCTACCGTGGCCTGGCCCGTGCGGCCGGTTTGTCCGGTGAAGTGGAGCAGCGGTTGTTCGACGCCTTGCAGCGCAAGGCCATCGATGAAGTCATCAGCCTGACCGAAGGGCTGCCGAGCGACCTGTCCGGCATGTTGCGGGCATTGGTGGATCTTTGCGGCGGCCGTGAAGTGCTGGGCGCGGCCCGCGAACGCTTGGCCGGCGCGCCGGCACCGGTGTTGGCGGCGCTGGACGACCTGTTGGCGATTGCCGAGCGTCTGTCGGTGCGTTTCCCTGAGTTGCCGCTGTATTTCGACCTGGGTGAGCTGCGCGGCTATCACTATCACACTGGCGTGGTGTTCGCAGTGTTTGTACCGGGCGTTGGCCAGTCCATCGCCCAGGGCGGTCGCTACGACGACATTGGCGCCGACTTCGGTCGCGCCCGTCCGGCGACCGGCTTCTCTACCGATTTGAAAACCCTGGTGACCCTGGGGCGTGCTGAAATCGAGTTACCGTCCGGCGGTATCTGGATGCCTGACAGTACGGATGCGGCACTCTGGCAGATGGTCTGCCAGTTGCGCAGTGAGGGTCAGCGTGTCGTCCAGGCCTTGCCTGGGCAACCTTTGGCCGCCGCCCGTGAAGCGGACTGCGACCGGCAATTGATTCAGCAGAACGGGCTTTGGCAAGTATTGCCGCTGGCTTCTTGAGTTTTCCTGCCGGCCTGGAGCCGGCACCAAGTTTGCGCGAATGAGGACAAGTGTTATGGGTAAGAATGTCGTAGTCCTGGGCACCCAGTGGGGTGATGAGGGCAAAGGCAAGATCGTTGATCTGCTGACCGAACATGCTGCCGCCGTAGTGCGCTACCAAGGTGGCCACAACGCCGGTCACACCCTGGTGATCGACGGTGAAAAAACCGTTCTGCACCTGATTCCATCGGGCGTGCTGCGCGAAGGCGTGCAGTGCTTGATCGGCAACGGTGTGGTGGTGGCGCCCGACGCCCTGCTGCGGGAAATCATCAAGCTGGAAGAGAAAGGCGTACCGGTGCGCGAGCGCCTGCGCATCAGCCCGTCCTGCCCGCTGATCCTGTCCTATCACGTTGCGCTGGACCAGGCCCGTGAAAAGGCCCGTGGCGAGCTGAAGATCGGCACCACCGGCCGCGGCATCGGCCCGGCCTATGAAGACAAGGTGGCCCGTCGTGGCCTGCGGATCGGTGACCTCTTCCACCGTGAGCGTTTCGCCGCCAAGCTGGGCGAGTTGCTGGATTACCACAACTTCGTGCTGGTCAATTACTACAAAGAGCCGGCCATCGACTTCCAGAAGACCCTGGACGAGTGCATGGAATACGCCGAGTTGCTCAAGCCGATGATGCTCGACGTCACCGCCGAGCTGCACGAGCTGCGCCGCGCCGGTAAGGACATCATGTTCGAAGGTGCCCAGGGCTCGCTGCTGGACATCGACCACGGCACCTATCCGTACGTCACCAGCTCCAACACCACCGCTGGCGGCATCGCCACCGGTTCGGGTTTTGGCCCGATGTACCTGGACTACATCCTGGGCATCACCAAGGCCTACACCACCCGCGTCGGTTCGGGGCCGTTCCCGACTGAGCTGTTCGACGACGTCGGTGCGTTCCTGGCCAAGCGTGGCCACGAGTTCGGTGCAACCACCGGTCGTGCCCGTCGTTGCGGCTGGTTCGACGCCGTCATCCTGCGTCGCGCCATCGACGTCAACAGCATCTCGGGCCTTTGCCTGACCAAGCTGGACGTGTTGGACGGCCTGGAAACCATCAACATCTGCGTGGGTTACAAGAACCAGGACGGCGCTGTCATCGACGCACCGACCGACGCCGACAGCTACATCGGCCTGGAGCCGGTTTACGAGCAGATGCCAGGCTGGACCGAGTCCACCGTGGGTGCCAAGACCCTGGAAGAGCTGCCAGTGGCCGCGCGCAACTACATCAAGCGCGTCGAAGAGTTGGTCGGCGCGCCGATCGACATTATTTCGACGGGGCCGGACCGCAACGAAACCATCGTTCTGCGTCATCCATTTGCCTGATAAGTCGTTGATGTAACAAGCAAAGGGCTCCGTATGGAGCCCTTTGTCGTTTCTGCCTGTCGGGCGGCATGACACTTGCTACGCATCTCCATTAAGGCACCCCTTCCAGGCGTGCCATCAAATTAATGGCGTTTGGTAGAGGGATTTCACGTGTCGGCCGTTCTCTCACTGTTACAAAGCCGTTTGCTGCGGCCTGTTTTCGTTACCCTCGGTATCGCCCTTTTGGTGCAGGTGCTGGTGGCCGTTGCGCTTACCCGAAGCACGGTCACCGCGCTTGAGTCCGACCTGGGCGCGCGCCTGGGCGTTGACAGCCAGAAACTGGCGGGTGAGTTGGAGCAGGCTGGGCGAGAAGTCACCTCCAGCCTGGACAGCTTGTCCACCAGTACCCGCCAGCGATTGACCGCGGGGTTGTCTTCCCGTCTGAAGGACGAGCAGGCTCAACTGCGTGCAACCCTGGAAAAAGACCTGAGGGATTCCGCCAATGATATGGCGCAGCTTCTGGCCTCGGTCGCGCCCCGGGCAATGTGGGACAGCGACGTGCCCACCCTGTCCGAATTCGCCCGTCGGGCCCAGCGCAATCCCAATGTACTGTTCGTCATTTATGACGACGCCGCAGGGGAACACCTGACTCGCTACCTGAACCGGGAAAACCCGATCAACAAGGCCCTGCTGGAAAAGGGCAAGGGCGATCGGGCGCTGGATAAAGTATTGGATGCGGCGAAGAACGATCCATCGGTTTATTACCTCGAAGCGTCGATCAACCCCAATGGCGTCGAGATCGGCAAGGTGCTGATGGGCGTTTCCACCGCCTCGGTGGAAACCGACCTCAAGGCGCTCGACCAGCGCTTCTCCGCGCTGATTGCCAGCAGCGATCAATTGGTGGGCGACAGCCTCAAGGGCGCGGCTGCCGACAGTGCCGCAGCCATGCGTGGCCGCCTGGGCTCGGCGCAGGCCACCGCCACCGATATGCAGACCAATACCGCCGTCACGGTTCAAGAAGCCGCAGAGACCTTGCGTTGGCGCATCGGCCTGGGCCTGGCGTTGGTAGGGTTGGGCGTGTTGGTGTTGTTGGCCGTGGTGCTGGGGCGTCGGGTGGTCAATCGCTTGAAGTTGTTGATCGCCGCGATGAACGATCTGGCGGCGGGCGAGGGTGACCTGACCAAGCGCGTGCAAATCAACAGCAAAGACGAAATCGGCGACATGGCTTCGGCGGTCAACCGCTTTGTGGATAAATTGCAACCCATCGTGCGCGAGGCGGGCGATGTGGCCCAGCGTACCGGTCAGGAGATCGGCGCGATGACCCTGCGCAACTCGGGCGCCGACGCGGCGGCCGGCATGCAGCGCGATGAAGTGGCCGAGAGCCTGCGTGCGCTGTCGCAGATGGCCGATGAGGCTCAATCGGAAAGCCAGGCGATGCAGGCGGCCTTGCAACAGGTAGCGGAGATCCGTCAGGCCACCGATGAAACCACCCGCACGTCAGCCAAGGTCGGCGGCTTGATCGAAGCGTTGGCCGGGCAGGTCGACACGGGGGCGAAAGTCATCGAACGGCTGGCCCAGCAGAGCGAGCAGATCGAAGTCGTGTTGACGGTGATCCATGGTATTGCCGAGCAAACCAACCTGTTGGCCCTGAACGCGGCCATCGAGGCGGCGCGCGCCGGGGAGACCGGACGCGGCTTCGCGGTGGTGGCGGATGAAGTGCGGGCGCTGGCAAGCAAGACCCAGAGCTCGACGGGCGATATCCAGGCGCACATCGTGGCCTTGCAACAAGGCGCGCGCGAAGCCGTGGCGGCCATCGGCCAAGCGGGACGGCAGGCCAATGAAGGTCTGTCAGTGTTGCGTGACAGCGCGCGGCTGCAGCAGTCGGTGCAGGCGTCGGTCGAGCAGGTTCACGCGGCCATCGGCTTGGCGACTCAAGCAGCCGCGCATCAAGCCCAGGGCGCGCAAGCGGTACGCGGCCGGGTTGAGACCATCCACGCCCAGGCCGAGAAGGCTGCCCAGGCGGTGGTCGAGACCACGGCCAGCGGCAAGGTGCTGGATAAACTGGCGGCGCAGTTGAAGGCCAGCCTGGGTCAGTTCAGGGCTTGATTCGAGGTTGTGGCGGGCCCTTCGCGAGCGGGCTCGCTCCCACAGGTTTTTTGCCGTTTACAAAACGGGTGTCTACACCAACTTTGTGGGAGCGAGCCTGCTTGCGAAAGCGGACTCAGCGACTCAGATACATCCGCGTCGTCAGCAAATAGACTGGCAACCCCGACACCAGAATCAACAGCGCCGCATAGGGCGCCGCCGCTGCGAATTCCACATTCGACGTATGTGCCCAGACCGCCGTCGCCAACGTATTGAGTCCGGTCGGGCTCAGCAACAGCGTCGCGGTCAATTCCTTCATCGCATCCAGGAACACCAGGGCGAACGCCGCGCCCAGGGCCGGGAAGATGATCGGCAGGGTCACCCGACAAAACGCACCGAGCGACGAAGCCCCCAACGTCCGCGCCGCTTCTTCCAGTTGTGGGGCGGCCTTGTTCAGCGCCGTACGCACCGGTGCTTGGGCCAGCGGCAGGAACAGCAGCGCATAGGCAATCAGCAGCAGGCCGGAAGTCTGGTACAGCGCGGGCACGTAGTGCAGGGCGAAATACACCAGGCTCAGGGCGATGACCAGGCCCGGCAGCGCGTGCAGCAAGTAGGGCAGGCGCTCGGCCCAGATCGCCAGCCGCCCCTTGTGGCGCACCACCAGCAGGCCCACCGGTACCGCCAATACGAGGCAGAGGGCGGCGCCGCCCAGCGAAAGCGCCAGGGACGACAGCAGCGCTTCGCCGATCTCGCCCGCCGGGAACGCCGCGGAAGTGCCCACGGCCAGCCAATACGCCAGCATTCCCAGCGGGATACCGCTGCCGATGATCGCCAACGCCAGGCAATACAGTTGACCGCAAAGCATCCACCGGCCCAGGCGTACTTGTTCGGCCTGGCGTGCCGCGCCTTGCCCGGTGCGCACATGGCGCCCCTTGCCGCGCACCCGCAGTTCCAGCCACAACAGGACCAGGCACAGCGTCAGCAATACCGCCGACAACATGGCGGCATTGGCGTTACTGAATTCCAGCTCGAATTGTTGATAGATGGCTGTGGTGAAGGTCTGCAGCCCGATGATTGACAGTGCGCCGAACTCCACCAGCATGTGCAGGGCAATCAGCAACGAACCGGCCAGCAGCGAAGGCCAGAGCAGCGGGAGCGTGACGCGAAAGAACACGCCCCAGCGATTTTGCCCCAGGGTGCGGGCAGACTCTTCGAGGGACGGGTCGAGGTTGCGCAGCGTTGCGGCCACGGGGAGGAAAATCAGTGGGTATTTGGACAGGGTCATCACCAGGATTGCCCCGCCCAATCCCTCGAATTGCGCACTGAGGGATACCCAGGTGAAGCTGCTGACAAACGCCGGCACGGCGAACGGCAGGCACAAGACAACGCCCCAGATACGACGCCCCGGCAGGTTGCTGCGTTCCAGCAGCCAGGCCAGGGACAGGCCGACGATGCCGCAGGCCAGCGTGACGCCGGCCATCAACGCCAAGGTGTTGCGCAGCAAGCCGAATACATAGGGCCGCCACAACAGATGCAGTGCCTCGGTCCAGCCGGCCTGCCAGGTCTTGGTGACGACGTAGAGCAGTGGCAGCAGGCTCAGCAAAACGAGCAGCAGCACGGGCAGCAGCAACCCGATCGAGGGGCGCTTGCGCCGGGGCACGTAGACCCCGGCTGGAGGAGAGGCGCTCAGCGACGACATCATCAGTTCAAGCCGACTTCACGTTCCAGCTCCAATGCTTCTTCGGCGTTACCCAGGTCGGCGGGCGTCACTCTTGGCGGCTCCAGTTCATTGAACGGCTTGAGGCCGCGATCCGACGTCATGCCCTTGTGCAAAGGATATTCGGCGGACGTCTGGGTAATCACCCGCTGCCCCTCCTCGCTGGCCATATAGGCAAGCAACTGTTGGGCCTCCTTGGGGTGTTTGCTGGATTTCAGTGCCGCGGCGCTGGAGACGGTGACCAGGCCACCGGCATCACCGCCAGTGAAGTAATGCAGCTTGGAATCCAGCTGTCCCTTCTCCCGCTGCAGGGCGAACCAGTAGTAATTGTTCACCAGGACCGTCGCCACTTCACCGTTCTCCACGGCTTTGAGGGCGACCATGTTGTTGCTGTAGACCTTGCCGAACGCACGTAGCCCGGTGAGCCATTCTTCGGCGGCTTCCTTGCCGTGCAATTTGATGATCGCAACGGCTTGTTCCTGGAATGCGCCGCTGGTCGGTACGAAGCCGACCTTGCCTTGCCATTGTGGCTGGGCGAAATCGAGGACGGTTTTCGGGAGGTCCTTTTCATCGATCAGTTTGGGGTTATAGGCAACCACGCGAACGCGAGCGGTCACGCCCATCCAGGAGCCGTTGCTGGCGACATAATCCTTGGGAAGCACGTTGAGGGTCGCATCGTCGATCTTCGCCAGCAGACCTTGTTCACCAAGTTTGTTCAGCGGCGGCGATTCTTCGGTATAGATCACATCGGCCGGGGAGCGGTCGCCTTCCTCGACGACTTGGCTGGCGAGCTGGTTGCTGCTGCCCTTGCGAACGTTGACGTGGATACCGGTCTTGGCTTCGAAGGCCTTGGCCAGTTCATCGCCGACTTCTTTGTGTTGGCCGTTATAGAGTGTCAGTTCAATTTTGTCGGCGGCTTGGGTGAGGGGTGTTGCGAGGGTCAGGCCGAGCAGGGTGCAGGTCAGGGCGCGGCGCAGGGTGGTTCGAAACATCATTCGCGGGGTTCCTCACTGTCGTGTAGCAAAAACTTGTAACAATGATAAACGATATTGTTTCTCATGTGCGTTGTGGCGAGGGAGTTTTCGGGTGCCGGAAACGCAAAAACCCGCTTTCGCGGGTTTCTGTGAGGTTCAAGGTGTATAACCTTGAAGCTTGAATTTGGTGCCCAGAAGAAGACTCGAACTTCCACGACCTTGCGGTCACCAGCACCTGAAGCTGGCGTGTCTACCAATTTCACCATCTGGGCAGCATCTGCAGCGTTGCCGCTGTTGATGTGGTGCACTATACGGAGCGCGTTTTGATCTGTAAACCCCTGTTTTTATTTTGATAATTGCCAAACACATTCCAGGGGCCTGAAACGCAAAAACCCGCTTTCGCGGGTTTTTGTGAGGCTGGCAGGCCGTTGACCTGCTGCTCGAAATTGGTGCCCAGAAGAAGACTCGAACTTCCACGACCTTGCGGTCACCAGCACCTGAAGCTGGCGTGTCTACCAATTTCACCATCTGGGCAATATCGGCAACGTGAGTGCGTCGTCGATGGCGCGCACTATACGGAGCGTGTTTTTAACTGTAAACCCCCAGGAACAAAAAAAACGCTAAATTTCACGAGCGGTGCAATCAGGGGCTTCAAAGGCCTGTCGAAAGACTTTAGAAAAGGCATCTGCTGCTTGAAATTTCCCGTTTCATTACGCCTATGCCAAACTAACCCGCATATAGACAAGGTGAAAACTCTCTAATGGCCGATTGGCAGTCCCTCGATCCCGAGGCCGCTCGTGAAGCGGAAAAATATGAAAACCCTATTCCTAGCCGCGAACTGATCCTGGCGCATCTCGCCGATCGGGGTTCGCCTGCTAGCCGTGAGCAGCTGGTCGAAGAGTTCGGCCTGACCACCGAGGACCAGCTCGAAGCCCTGCGCCGCCGTCTGCGTGCCATGGAGCGCGATGCTCAACTGATCTACACCCGGCGTGGCACTTATGCTCCGGTCGACAAGCTCGACCTGATCCTGGGCCGTATCGCCGGTCACCGCGACGGTTTCGGTTTCCTGATCCCCGACGATGGCAGCGACGATCTGTTCATGAGCCCGGCGCAGATGCGCCTGGTGTTCGATGGCGACCGTGCGCTGGCCCGGGTGTCCGGCCTGGATCGGCGCGGGCGCCGTGAAGGCGTGATCGTCGAAGTGGTGTCCCGTGCGCACGAAACCATCGTGGGGCGTTATTTCGAGGAAGGTGGCATCGGCTTCGTCGTCGCCGACAACCCGAAGATCCAGCAGGAAGTGCTGGTCACCCCAGGTCGCAACGCCAACGCGCAGATCGGGCAGTTCGTCGAGGTGAAGATCACTCACTGGCCAACCCCGCGCTTTCAGCCTCAGGGCGATGTGGTGGAAGTGGTCGGCAACTACATGGCGCCGGGCATGGAAATCGACGTTGCCCTGCGCACCTACGACATTCCTCACGTCTGGCCTGAAGCGGTCCTGAAAGAGGCCGCCAAGCTCAAGCCGGAAGTTGAAGAGAAGGACAAGGAAAAGCGCATCGACCTGCGTCACCTGCCGTTCGTCACCATCGACGGTGAAGACGCCCGGGACTTCGACGATGCGGTCTACTGCGAAGCCCGGCCCGGCAAGTTGCGCCTGTTCTCCGGCGGCTGGAAGTTGTATGTGGCCATTGCCGACGTTTCCAGCTACGTGAAGCTCGGCTCGGCGCTGGACGCTGAAGCCCAGGTGCGCGGCAACTCGGTGTATTTCCCCGAGCGCGTCGTGCCGATGTTGCCAGAGCAACTGTCCAACGGCTTGTGCTCGCTCAACCCCCATGTCGATCGCCTGGCCATGGTTTGCGAGATGACCATCTCCAAAGCCGGCGAGATGACTGACTACTGCTTTTATGAAGCCGTGATCCATTCCCACGCGCGCCTGACCTACAACAAGGTCAGCGCGATGCTGGAAACGCCGAAGCTGGCCGAGTCGCGCAAGCTTCGTGGTGAATACACGGATGTGCTGCCGCACCTCAAGCAGCTCTATTCGCTGTACAAGGTATTGCTGGCGGCGCGTCACGTACGGGGCGCGATCGATTTCGAAACCCAGGAAACCCGGATTATCTTCGGTACCGAGCGCAAGATCGCCGAAATCCGGCCGACCGTGCGCAACGATGCCCACAAGCTGATCGAGGAATGCATGCTGGCGGCCAACGTCGCTACCGCCGAGTTCCTGAAGAAGCATGAAATCCCTGCCTTGTACCGGGTCCACGACGGCCCGCCGCCGGAGCGCCTGGAAAAATTGCGGGCCTTCCTCGGTGAGCTTGGCTTGTCCCTGCACAAAGGCAAGGAAGGTCCGACGCCGAAGGATTACCAAGCCCTGCTGGCGAGTATCAAGGATCGTCCGGACTTCCACCTGATCCAGACTGTGATGCTGCGTTCTTTGAGCCAAGCGGTGTACAGCGCCGATAACCAGGGCCACTTCGGCCTCAACTACGAGGCGTACACCCACTTCACATCGCCGATCCGTCGCTATCCCGATCTGCTCACGCACCGGGCCATCCGCAGCGTGATCCATTCGAAGATGAACACCCCGCACGTCAAGCGTGCCGGTGCGATGACCATTCCGAAGGCGCGTATCTACCCGTACGACGAAGCGGCTCTGGAGCAACTCGGCGAGCAGTGCTCGATGAGTGAGCGGCGCGCCGACGAAGCGACTCGCGACGTGGTGAACTGGCTCAAGTGCGAGTACATGAAGGATCGCGTTGGCGAGTCGTTCCCGGGCGTGATCACCGCCGTGACCGGGTTTGGCCTGTTCGTCGAGTTGACCGATATCTACGTCGAGGGCCTGGTGCATGTCACCGCGCTGCCGGGTGACTACTACCACTTCGACCCTGTGCATCACCGCCTGGCCGGCGAACGCACCGGCCGCAGCTTCCGTCTTGGCGATACCGTCGAAGTACGGGTGATGCGCGTCGACCTGGATGAACGCAAGATCGACTTCGAGATGGCGGAAAAAACCATCAGCGCACCGATCGGCCGCAAGAAGCGTGGCGCCGAAACCACAGCGCCTGCCGCCAAGACCGCCGCCGAGCCCGCACCGTCCAAATCCGGACGTCGCGGTCCGGCCAAGGAAAAGGCCGGCGAAGCCTATCGTCCGAGCGATGCGGCGGCGAAGAACGCCGAATTGCGTAAGAGTCGCGAAATGAAACAGGCCTTGCTGGCCGAAGCCAAGAGCGGCGGTAAAGCGGCGTCCGGGGGCAAGGCCGGCCGGTCGGCTCCGGAGAAGGCGAGCGGCAAGCCGAGCAAACACCGTAAAGGCCCGCCGAAAGCAGGCTCGGCCCCTGCCAAGAGTGGCGGGGCGCGTAAACCCAAGGCCAAATCATGAGTCAGTTGGAAAAAATCTACGGCGTGCATGCCGTGGAGGCGTTGTTGCGTCACCACCCCAAGCGGGTCAAGCAGATCTGGTTGGCGGAAGGTCGTAGCGACCCGCGGGTCCAGACCTTGGTCGAGCTGGCCGGCGAAAACCGCGTTGCGGTCGGTCAGGCCGAGCGGCGCGAGATGGACGCCTGGGTCGAAGGGGTGCATCAAGGCGTCGTGGCCGAGGTCAGCCCGAGTCAGGTATGGGGCGAGGCGATGCTCGACGAGCTGCTCGATCGCACCGAAGGCGCGCCGTTGTTGCTGGTACTGGATGGCGTGACCGACCCGCACAACCTCGGCGCCTGCCTGCGTTCGGCGGACGCCGCCGGTGCGTTGGCGGTGATCGTGCCCAAGGACAAGTCCGCGACATTGACGCCGGTCGTGCGCAAGGTCGCTTGTGGCGCTGCGGAAGTTATCCCGTTGGTGGCAGTGACCAACCTGGCGCGCACCCTGGAAAAGCTCCAGCAGCGCGGCTTGTGGGTTGTCGGCACGGCGGGCGAGGCCGAGGTCAGTATTTATGACCAGGACTTGACCGGCCCTACCATCCTGATCATGGGCGCCGAAGGAAAGGGCATGCGCCGTCTGACCCGCGAGCATTGCGATTACCTGGTCAAGCTGCCGATGGCCGGCAGCGTCAGCAGCCTCAATGTCTCGGTCGCCACCGGTGTGTGCCTGTTCGAGGCTCAGCGCCAGCGTGGCGCCAAGTCGGCCGCCAAAAAAAACTGATCTTGCAGTAACCCTCTGTGGGAGCGAGCCTGCTCGCGAAAGCGGTCTGACATTCGGCATCTATGTTGAATGAGATACCGCTATCGCGAGCAAGCTCGCTCCCACATTGGTTTTGTGTAAGGGGCAAATGCGGTTGTTCAAATAATCACCAATTGCCTTGCGCCGCCCTCGGCCCTTCTCTACAATTGCGCCCCTTGCTGTGATGGCAGGCACTTATGTGTCTAGCGTCCTCAAGTCCATAAGTGTCATTCACTCCTTGTCTGACCGTTTTTGAGCGGCAGGCTACAACCCGTAAGGAGCATTCATGCGTCATTACGAAATCATCTTTTTGGTCCACCCGGATCAAAGCGAGCAAGTCGGCGGCATGGTTGAGCGTTACACCAAGCTGATCGAAGAAGACGGCGGCAAAATCCACCGTCTGGAAGATTGGGGCCGTCGTCAACTGGCCTACGCAATCAACAATGTTCACAAGGCTCACTACGTGATGCTGAACGTTGAGTGCACCGGCAAGGCCCTGGCCGAGCTGGAAGACAACTTCCGCTACAACGATGCAGTGATCCGTAACCTGGTCATCCGTCGCGAAGAAGCCATCACTGGCCAATCCGAGATGCTCAAGGCTGAAGAAAACCGCAGTGAGCGCCGTGAGCGTCGCGACCGTCCTGAGCATTCTGACAGCGCCGAAGGCGATGACAGCGATAGCGACAGCGACAACAGCGATAACGCTGACGAGTAATCCACGGACCTTTTAAGGAGCCAATCACATGGCACGTTTCTTCCGTCGTCGTAAATTCTGCCGCTTCACCGCTGAAGACGTGAAAGAGATCGATTACAAAGATCTCAACACTCTGAAAGCCTACGTATCCGAGACCGGCAAAATCGTTCCAAGCCGTATCACCGGTACCAAAGCTCGTTATCAGCGTCAGCTGGCCACCGCTATCAAGCGCGCCCGCTTCCTGGCCCTGCTGGCCTACACCGACAGCCACGGCCGCTGAGACCGGGCAGTCGACAAGTAGTAAGGGATTGAATGCATGCGCGCCTTAGCTGACTTCATCATGCGGGGACGTATGCAGGCCACTCTTGTAGTGGCTGGATGTGCGGCATTGCCGTTGTTGTACTGGTTGGGTGCTGCCGCCGGGAGTCTTGTACTCCTGCGGCGCGGATTGAGGGACGCCTTGGGCGTTCTTGCTCTGGGACTTCTGCCAGCCTTGCTCTGGTGGATGTATTCCGCGGACCCGCGTGCAGTCATGGTGCTGCTGGGGTCTTCGGCGCTGGCGTTGGTGTTGCGCGCCAGCGAATCCTGGAACCGCGTGCTGCTGGTCAGCATAGCGATAGGTGTGGTGTTTTCAGTGGTGCTCGGGGTGGCTTTTGCGCCCCAGATCGAGATGCTGTCGCAGGCTTTGATAAAAATCCTGCCCGAGGCACTCGGTGATCTCTACCAACGGATGTCGGTAGAAGAGCAGGCGCGTTTCGCGTCCCTGATCGCCCCCGTCCTGACCGGACTGATTGCGGCCTTGTTGCAGATCGTCAGTGTGCTGAGCCTGGTTATCGGGCGCTACTGGCAGGCGTTGTTGTACAACCCGGGTGGTTTTGGTCGCGAGTTTCGCGCCATCCGTTTCCCGCTTGGGCTGGCGATGTTGCTGTTGGCGGGCATGCTTCTGGGGCCGAACTTCGGTCCGCAGATGGCAATGCTCACGCCGTTGTGCAGTGTACCGCTGGTCTTTGCCGCCCTGTCCCTGATTCACGGGCTGGTGGCGCAAAAGCGACTGGCCAGATTCTGGCTGGTGGGGTTGTACGTCACGTTGCTGCTGTTCATGCAGCTGATCTATCCGTTGCTGGTGGTCCTGGCCATCGTCGACAGCCTGATTGATTTTCGCGGTCGTATGGCGCCGAAAGACGCCGACAACGCGAACGGTGAAGGTTAAAAGTTAGAGGATTTTCACATGCAACTGATCCTTCTGGAAAAAATCGCCAACCTGGGCAACCTGGGCGACAAAGTAAACGTTAAGGCCGGCTACGGTCGTAACTACCTGCTGCCTTTCGGCAAGGCCACCGCTGCGACCGCTGCCAACCTGGCTGCGTTCGAAGAGCGTCGCGCCGAGCTGGAAAAAGCCGCCGCAGACCGTAAGGCATCGGCTGAAAGCCGTGCTGCCCAACTGGCCGAGCTGGAAGTGACCATCACTGCCACCGCTGGCGACGAAGGCAAGCTGTTCGGTTCGATCGGTACTCACGACATCGCTGACGCACTGACCGCCTCCGGCGTTGAAGTTGCGAAAAGCGAAGTTCGTCTGCCGAACGGCACCATCCGCAACGTAGGCGAATTCGACGTAGCCGTGCACCTGCACGCCGAAGTTGAAGCCACCGTACGCGTTGTCGTGGTAGCAGCCTAAGCAACACCTGTCGGCTGGCACCCTCGGGTGCTTGCCGGTAACATCGGGCACGATCCTGTCTACAGGTCGTGCCCTTTGTCTTTCTGCAATTGCTGAATTTCATAACCAGACGTGGCCATGAACGAAATCACCGCCCCCGAGCAATATGATCTGCAAACCGCTGCCCTGAAGGTGCCTCCGCATTCCATCGAGGCCGAACAGGCCGTGCTCGGTGGCCTGATGCTGGACAACAACGCCTGGGAGCGTGTGCTCGATCAAGTTTCCGACGGCGATTTCTACCGGCATGACCACCGCCTGATTTTCCGCGCGATCGCCAGGCTGGCCGACCAGAACATGCCGATCGACGTCGTGACCCTGGCCGAGCAATTGGACAAGGAAGGGCAGACGTCCCAAGTCGGCGGCCTCGGTTACCTGGGCGAACTGGCGAAAAACACACCGTCGGTCGCCAACATCAAGGCGTACGCACAGATCGTGCGCGAGCGGGCAACCTTGCGTCAGCTGATCGGCATCAGCACCGAGATCGCCGACAGCGCGTTCAACCCGGAAGGACGCACCGCCGCCGAGATCCTCGACGAAGCCGAGCGACAGATCTTCCAGATCGCCGAGGCACGACCGAAAACCGGCGGCCCGGTGAGCGTCAACGACCTGTTGACCAAGGCCATCGACCGCATCGACACCTTGTTCAACACCGACAACGCCATTACCGGTTTGTCCACTGGCTACACCGACCTCGACGAGAAGACCAGCGGCCTGCAGCCGTCCGACCTGATCATCGTCGCCGGCCGTCCGTCCATGGGTAAGACGACCTTTGCGATGAACCTGGTGGAAAACGCCGTGCTGCGCAGCGACAAAGCGGTGCTGGTGTACTCCCTCGAGATGCCAGGCGAATCGCTGATCATGCGTATGCTCTCGTCCCTGGGGCGTATCGACCAGACCAAGGTCCGTTCCGGCCAACTGGAAGACGACGATTGGCCGCGCCTGACCTCGGCGGTCAACCTGCTCAACGACCGCAAGCTGTTCATCGACGACACGGCGGGGATCAGCCCATCGGAAATGCGCGCCCGGACCCGCCGCCTGGTGCGTGAGCACGGCGACATCGCGCTGATCATGATCGACTACCTGCAATTGATGCAGATCCCCGGGTCCAGCGGTGACAACCGGACCAACGAGATTTCCGAGATCTCCCGTTCCCTCAAGGCCCTGGCCAAGGAATTCAACTGCCCGGTGGTGGCCCTGTCCCAGTTGAACCGCTCGCTGGAACAGCGTCCGAACAAACGCCCGGTGAACTCCGACTTGCGGGAATCCGGAGCGATCGAGCAGGACGCCGACGTGATCATGTTCGTCTACCGTGACGAGGTGTATCACCCCGAGACCGAGCACAAGGGTATCGCCGAAATCATCATCGGCAAGCAGCGGAACGGCCCGATCGGCTTTGTTCGCCTGGCCTTCATCGGCAAATACACACGCTTCGAGAACCTGGCGCCGGGTAGCTACAATTTTGATGATGACGAATAACCTGTTCTCTTGATCAGCCTTTGTGGCGAGGGAGCTTGCTCCCGCTGGGCTGCGAAGCAGACCCAGTTGTACTTGTAATCGAGCTGTGTGGGATATCCGGCTGCTGCGCAGCCGGACGGGAGCAAGCTCCCTCGCCACAATTGGTTATTTTTTGTGCTATATTCCGCGCCCGCGATTTTTCATCCTTTATACCGGTCATCGACATGCAAGCAGCCAAGCCGTTATTTGACTATCCCAAGTACTGGGCCGAATGTTTCGGCCCGGCGCCGTTCCTGCCCATGAGCAGGGAGGAGATGGATCAGCTCGGCTGGGATTCGTGCGACATCATCATCGTGACCGGTGATGCCTACGTCGATCACCCGTCGTTTGGCATGGCGATCATTGGTCGTTTGCTGGAAGCCCAGGGCTTTCGTGTCGGTATCATTGCGCAGCCGAACTGGCAGTCCAAAGACGATTTCATGAAGCTCGGCGAGCCTAATCTGTTTTTCGGTGTCGCGGCCGGCAACATGGACTCGATGATCAACCGTTACACCGCCGACAAGAAAATCCGTTCCGATGACGCCTACACCCCAGGTGGCCTGGCGGGCAAGCGGCCGGACCGTGCGAGTCTGGTCTATAGCCAGCGCTGCAAGGAAGCCTACAAGCATGTGCCCATCGTGCTGGGCGGTATCGAAGCGTCCCTGCGCCGCATTGCTCACTACGATTATTGGCAGGACCGGGTGCGCAACTCGATCCTGATCGACGCCTGCGCCGACATCCTGCTCTACGGCAACGCCGAGCGAGCGATCGTCGAAGTCGCCCAGCGCCTGTCCTACGGCCACAAGATCGAAGACATCACCGATGTGCGCGGCACCGCCTTCATCCGCCGTGACACGCCGCAAGGCTGGTATGAAGTCGATTCCACGCGCATCGACCGTCCGGGCAAGATCGACAAGATCATCAACCCGTACGTGAATACCCAGGACACCGCTGCTTGCGCCATCGAGCAAGAGAAGGGGCCGGTTGAGGACCCGAGCGAAGCCAAGGTCGTGCAGATCCTGGCGAGCCCGAAGATGACCCGCGACAAGACCGTGATCCGCCTGCCGTCGGTGGAAAAGGTCCGTGGCGACGCGGTGCTCTACGCCCACGCCAACCGTGTGTTGCACCTGGAAACCAACCCGGGGAACGCCCGTGCGCTGGTGCAGAAGCACGGCGAAGTCGACGTCTGGTTCAACCCGCCGCCCATTCCGATGACCACCGAAGAAATGGATTACGTGTTTGGCATGCCTTACGCACGTGTTCCTCATCCAGCGTACGGCAAGGAGAAAATCCCGGCCTACGAGATGATCCGTTTCTCGGTGAACATCATGCGCGGCTGCTTTGGTGGCTGCACCTTCTGCTCGATCACCGAGCACGAAGGGCGGATTATCCAGAACCGTTCCGAAGAGTCGATCATTCGCGAGATCGAAGAGATCCGCGACAAGGTGCCGGGCTTCACCGGTGTCATCTCCGACCTCGGCGGCCCGACCGCGAACATGTACCGCATCGCCTGCAAGAGCCCGGAAATCGAATCCGCGTGCCGCAAGCCGTCCTGCGTGTTCCCCGGCATCTGCCCGAACCTGAACACCGACCATTCTTCGCTGATCCAGCTGTACCGCAGCGCCCGGGCCTTGCCTGGGGTGAAGAAGATCCTGATTGCCTCCGGCCTGCGTTACGACCTGGCGGTCGAGTCGCCGGAATACGTCAAGGAGCTGGTGACGCACCACGTCGGCGGTTACCTGAAGATCGCCCCGGAGCATACCGAGGAAGGCCCGCTCAACCAGATGATGAAGCCGGGCATCGGCAGCTATGACAAGTTCAAGCGGATGTTCGAGAAGTACACCAAGGAAGCGGGGAAAGAGCAGTACCTGATTCCGTACTTCATTGCCGCCCACCCAGGCACCACCGACGAAGACATGATGAACCTGGCGCTGTGGCTCAAGGGCAACGGCTTCCGCGCCGACCAGGTGCAGGCGTTCTATCCGTCGCCGATGGCCACGGCCACCGCCATGTATCACTCGGGCAAGAACCCGTTGCGCAAGGTGACCTACAAGAGCGACGCGGTGACCATCGTCAAGAGCGAGGACCAGCGCCGTCTGCACAAGGCCTTCCTGCGCTATCACGACCCGAAAGGCTGGCCGATGCTGCGCGAGGCGCTGACCCGCATGGGTCGCGCCGACCTGATCGGGCCGGGCAAGCATCAGTTGATCCCGCTGCATCAGCCTTCGACCGACAGCTACCAGAGCGCTCGTCGCAAGAACTCGACGCCGGCTGGCAGCCACAAAGTGGGCAAGGAAACCACGAAGATCCTGACCCAGCACACCGGCCTGCCTCCGCGCGCCAGTGATGGCGGCAATGCCTGGGACAAGCGCGAGCAGGCCAAGGCCGCCGCGTTCGCCCGCAACCAGAAGGCCGCCAAGGAGCGCAAGGACGCGGCCAAGGGCAAGGGGCCCAAGCCGGCGCGCAAGCCTGTCGTGCCGCGCTGATCATCCGCCACCTAAAACGCCAGCTTAAATGCTGGCGTTTTGCTTTCTAGCGGGCGTGCTGGCTGTTTGTTATCGTGGCGACCGCCAACGGCGTGACGGCGGATGCATAGCTTTTTGTGGCGAAGGAGCTTGCTCCCGCTGGGCTGCGAAGCGGCCCCAACAATCCCATGCAATGTTCCCAGGCAGACCGTGCCGGCCGGTTTACGACGGCTTCGCCGCCGAGCGGGAGCAAGCTCCCTCGCCACAGGGGTTCTGTGTGGAAAGAATTAAATCCATCGATTTTCAAGGACGATTCATATGAGCAGCGCTACAACGGGCATCGGCATGGACCTGAACTTCTCCCAGTTCATGGCCCGCAAACGCATTGAAAGCCAAGTCAACCTGCCACGTCTGTTCGCCGCCATCGATGCCGACCCCAACATTGCCGGGGCGGGCGTGGTGTACATCGATTCCGAGTACAACGTAGTGACGCTGCGCGAATTCAAGCCGATTTGCAGCATCGCGCCCAAGCGAATCATCTTGCGCGAGGCCAAGAAGTACATCGCCCCGCAGCAATTCATCGATCAGGTAAAAAGCAGCCCGCGTGAGTCAAAGCTCGGGACTGAGTCGATGAATGCCGGTTTTTCCTGTGTCGCCGCTGTCATCGGTTGGGTGGTGGTGTTCAGTGGGAGCGTCGCTGTGCCGTTTACGGCGGGGGCCAGTGCCTTTGTCGTTGCGCTGGGCGCCGCTGCCGCGACGGCCAGTACCGCGCAATGCGTCATAGGCGGGATGCGGGTGGCGAATGAGTTGACCAATCCTACTGGCAACGATGAGATGAACGACGCCGATTGGTACAACATCGTAAGCCCCATTCTTGACGGTGTTTCCCTTGTCGGCGTCGGTGGCTCGGCTCTCACGACTGTTCGGCTGCTAAAGGCCAGCAAAGCAGCGGGCACCGGGAAGAGCTGGTATCAGTTGCTCAAAGGCCTGAGTCGTCAGGAGCGCAGCAAACTGACAAAGGAATTGTTGACCCTGAAAGATCCGAGTCTTACCGCCAAGCTGCTTAAACTGCAGCAACGAGCGGGCGCCTTGCCCAAGCGTTATTCCTCCGCTGAAATCAGGCATGCCACGCTGACTCAGATAAAGGATTCTCTCGGCGGCGCTTTGGGGATCATCGGCAGTTATACCGGTGATGGCGCCGTGAAGACTGTTGCCGTCGGGCTGTATGAGGAGTTCACGGAATGATCGGCGGCGGATCACTGAGGCAGTTCCTCGCCCGTTATTTTCCGGTGTTCATGGGGGCGATCTTTCTGGGCTGCTTTTCCGGGTCTACGCTGCTCGTTTTGTGCGCAGGTACTTATTGGCGTGCCTTGGAGCCTTCCGTCAGGAGCAACTACGTTGGTCTCGGCACTTTGGCTCTAGTGAGTGTCCTGGTCTTGGGCAATCTCATGATCGCACGCGGGCGCGCCTGGGCGATCTGGTGCGTGGCGGGTTATTTCCTCGCTTGCCTGGCGGCGGTGCTGCCGACGTTCGCTTATGGACCGCACCAAGGTGTTTACGTGTTTGCAGTGCTGTTGCCGCTACTGGGGCTATTGCTGCTCAATAGCAAACGCCACCGGGAAATGCGCAGCGAACTCATCGAAATCCGTCACCAACGCGAACGCATCATCCAGTCCGCCAAGGCCTCGCGCCCGCGCCGCTGAGTCGATTCGCTACCCTCTGCGCCGCATTTATGTGCGGCCTTCGCAGATCAATACAGGCATCGCGCGGTTTTAGTGCTCTACTGCCCTGAGTAGAGGTTGAAAGTGTCCGGCCTGCCTGCATGGCATAAGTCTTGCGCCGCTTTCGATAACGCCCAGGCTCCGCAGGAGGCACGCCGTGTCGATCCATGTCGCTTTGCACCATGTCACACACTATCGCTACGAGCGCGCTGTCGAACTCGGTCCACAGATCGTTCGCCTGCGTCCGGCGGCCCATAGCCGCACGCGCATTCTTTCGTACGCGCTGAAGGTTTCCCCCGATCAGCATTTCATCAATTGGCAGCAGGATCCCCAGGGCAATTACCTCGCGCGGCTGGTGTTCCCGGAAAAGACAGATGAGCTGCGGGTGGAGGTCGATCTGGTCGCCGAGATGGCGGTGTTCAATCCGTTCGATTTTTTCCTCGAGCCTTACGCCGAGAAAATCCCGTTCACCTATGCGGCTGACGAAAAACACGAGCTGATGCCCTACCTGGAAAAGCTTCCGCTGACGCCGAAATTCAAGGCGTATCTGGACAGCGTCGACCGCACGCCGTTGCCAGCGGTGGACTTTCTGGTGGCGCTCAACCAGCGCTTGAGCGAAGACATCAACTACCTGATCCGCATGGAGCCGGGCGTGCAGACGCCGGAGCATACGTTGGAGCACGCGTCCGGCTCCTGTCGCGACTCGGCCTGGCTGCTGGTGCAGCTGTTGCGTCACTTGGGCCTGGCGGCGCGTTTTGTCTCCGGTTACTTGATCCAGCTGACCGCCGATGTGAAAAGCCTCGACGGCCCGTCCGGTACGGAAGTGGATTTCACCGACCTGCATGCCTGGTGCGAAGTGTACCTGCCCGGCGCCGGATGGATCGGCCTCGATGCCACGTCCGGGTTGTTCGCCGGCGAAGGGCATATCCCATTGGCGTGTAGTCCTGATCCGTCCTCGGCGGCGCCCATCAGTGGCCTGGTGGAACCGTGCGAGTGTGAGTTCAGCCACGAGATGTCCGTCGAGCGAATCTGGGAAGCGCCACGGGTCACCAAACCCTACACCGAAGAACAATGGCTGGCGATCCAGGCGTTGGGTCGGCAGATCGATGCGGACCTGCAGGAAGGTGACGTGCGCCTGACCATGGGCGGTGAGCCGACCTTCGTTTCCATCGATGACCCGGACGGCGCCGAGTGGAACACCGCGGCGCTTGGACCGGACAAGCGCCGCCTCAGCGCAGAATTGTTCCAGCGCATGCGCGAACATTACGCGCCGCAGGGGCTGGTGCATTTCGGCCAGGGCAAGTGGTACCCCGGCGAGCAATTGCCGCGTTGGTCGCTCAACTGCTATTGGCGGCGTGACGGGGTGCCGATCTGGCACAACAGCGCGTTGATTGCCGACGAGAAAAAAGACTACGGCGCCGATGGCGAATTGGCTGGGCGTTTTCTGGCGAGTGTCGCTGAACGCTTGAAAATTCCCACGCAATTCGTGTTTCCCGCCTACGAGGATAATTTCCATTATCTCTGGCGCGAAGGCTCGTTGCCTTCGAACGTGACGGCTGAGGATTCCCGTCTGGAAGACCCGTTGGAGCGGGCGCGATTGCGCAAGGTCTTCAGCCAGGGGCTGGGCAAGGTGATCGGTCAGGTCCTGCCGCTGGCACGCACCGCCAAGGGCGACCAATGGCAAAGCGGGCGCTGGTACCTGCGCGACGATCATTGCCGGCTGGTGCCGGGGGATTCGCCACTGGGCTACCGCCTGCCGCTGGCGTCTCAGCCGTGGGTGACGGCGGCCGAATATCCGTTCATCCACCCCACCGACCCGAACCAGGATTTGCCCGAGCTACCCGACACCGAGCAGTTGAAGCATCACGGCGAGCCGGCGCTGGAACAGGAGCGCGTGCCAAAGGTCGACGAATCGGCCGATTGGCTGACCCGCACCGCCTTCTGTGCCGAGGCCAGGGAAGGGCGGCTGTACCTGTTCATGCCACCGCTGGAGCGGGTCGAGGATTACCTGGAGTTGGTCAGCGCCATCGAAGCGACGGCGCAGGAACTGGGTTGCCCTGTTTTGTTGGAGGGCTACGAGCCACCGAGCGATCCGCGCCTGAGCAATTTTCGTATCACGCCAGACCCGGGTGTCATCGAGGTCAACGTGCAGCCTTCGGCAACTTGGGAAGAATTGGTCGAGCGCACCGAGTTTCTTTACGAGCAAGCGCGACTGAACCGGCTGACCACCGAGAAATTCCTGATCGATGGCCGGCACACCGGTACCGGTGGCGGTAACCATTTCGTACTGGGCGGCGCGACACCGGCAGATTCACCGTTCCTGCGGCGCCCGGACTTGCTGCGCAGCCTGATCAGCTACTGGCACAACCACCCGTCATTGTCCTACCTGTTTTCCGGATTGTTCATCGGCCCGACATCCCAGGCACCGCGCGTGGACGAGGCGCGCAACGATGCGTTGTATGAGCTGGAAATAGCCTTCGCGCAAATGCCACAGCCCGGCGACGAATGCCCGCCGTGGTTGGTGGATCGGCTGCTGCGCAACCTGCTGATCGACGTCACCGGCAACACCCATCGCGCCGAGTTTTGCATCGACAAGCTCTATTCGCCGGACGGCGCCACCGGACGGCTCGGCTTGCTGGAGCTGCGCGCTTTCGAAATGCCGCCCCACGCGCGCATGAGCCTGACCCAGCAATTGCTGTTGCGGGCGTTGGTGGCGCGGTTCTGGCGCGAGCCCTATGCACCGGCCAAACTGGCGCGCTGGGGCACCGAGCTGCATGATCGTTTCCTGCTGCCGCACTTCATCGAGCAGGATTTTGCCGAGGTCATCGAAGAGTTGAATGGCGCCGGCTACCCGCTGCGTGCCGAGTGGTTCGCCGCGCACCTGGAGTTTCGCTTTCCCAAAGTGGGCGACTTCGCAGTCAACGGTGTCGAGCTGCAGTTGCGCCAGGCGCTGGAGCCTTGGCATGTGCTGGGGGAAGAGGGCTCGGCGGGCGGCACGGTGCGTTATGTGGACTCGTCCCTGGAGCGGTTGCAGATCAAGCTTACGGGGCTGGCGCCACAACGTTACCTGCTGACCTGCAATGGCGTGCCGGTGCCGTTGCAGCCCACCGGCCGGGTGGGGGAGTTTGTCGCCGGGGTACGTTTCCGTGCGTGGCAACCGTTCAACTGCTTGCAGCCGACCATCCCGGTCCATGCGCCGTTGGTCTTCGATGTGCTCGACACCTGGATGCAGCGCTCCCTGGGCGGCTGCCAATACCACGTGGCGCATCCGGGCGGGCGCAACTATGACAGCCTGCCTGTCAACGCCAACGAAGCGGAGAGCCGGCGGATGGCGCGATTCTTCCGTATTGGACATACGCCCGGAAAATTGCCGATACCCAGCCTGGCGGTGGATGACGATTTTCCCTTCACGCTCGATCTGCGACGCTTTCACCGGACCTCAAAAAGCTAGCTGGACCTTGTGGCGGGGGATAAATCCCCTCGCCACGATTGCACTCTGAAAACCCAGGTCGGATCCAACACAAACACACCTATCCGGGCGTCATGCGCTTGCGCTAGTCTCACCTATCATCGCTGTCCTGCCGAGCTTTCCATGCCTGACCTGCTTGACCGTTACCCGCTGACGACGGGCACCTATCACGAACTGCTGGACGGCAGCGGCGCGGTGCGTGCGCACTGGCAACGGCTGTTCGACCAGTTGCAGCGCAGCACGCCGGGCCAATTGGTCCAGCGCCAGGCACTGCTGGCACGGCAGATCCAGGAAAACGGTGTCACCTATAACGTCTATGCCGACCCTAAGGGCGCCGACCGGCCGTGGGAGCTGGACCTTCTGCCCCACGTCATCGACGCCCAGGAATGGAAGCTGTTGTCGGCCGGCATTGCCCAGCGCGCGCGTTTGCTCAATGCGGTACTGGCCGACCTGTACGGACCGCAGCGGCTGATCAGTGAAGGGCTGCTGCCAGCGGAGCTGGTCTTCGGACACAACAATTTCCTCTGGCCTTGCCAGGGCATCGCTCCGCCGGACGGTGATTTCCTGCACTTGTATGCCGTGGATCTGGCGCGTGCGCCCGACGGCCGCTGGTGGGTCACCGCCGATCGGACCCAGGCGCCCTCAGGGGCGGGTTATGCGCTGGAAAACCGCATGATCGTCTCTCGTGCCTTTCCCGATCTCTATCGCGACCTGAAGGTGCGGCATCTGTCCGGTTTCTTCCGCACCTTGCAGGAAACCCTGGCGCGACAGGCCCCCAGCGATGGCGAGCCGCCGCTGGTGGTATTGCTCACGCCGGGACGATTCAACGAAAGCTATTTCGAACATCTCTACCTGGCGCGCCAACTCGGCTATCCCCTTGTGGAGGGCGGTGACCTGACCGTTCGGGACGCCACGGTGTACCTCAAGACCCTCAGCGGCCTGCGCCGGGTTCACGCGATCATGCGTCGGCTCGACGACGATTTCTGCGACCCCCTGGAGTTACGCACCGATTCGGCCCTTGGCGTACCCGGATTGTTGGACGCGGTGCGCCAGGGCCGGGTATTGGTGGCCAATGCCCTGGGCAGTGGCGTGCTGGAGTCGCCAGGTCTGCTGGGCTTCCTGCCGCGGATCAACCAGTATCTGTTCGGCGAAGAACTGCTGCTGCCCTCCATCGCCACCTGGTGGTGCGGCGAGCCGCCGGTGCTGGCCCAGGCGCTGGAGAAATTGCCCCAGTTGTTGATCAAGCCGGCGTTTCCTTCCCAGAGTTTCGCACCGGTGTTCGGCCGCGATCTGAACGAGGAGCAGCGCGGCCAGCTGGCGGCGCGCATGCAGGCGCGGCCCTATGCGTATGTCGCGCAAGAGTTGGCGCAACTGTCCCAGGCTCCGGTGTGGCAGGCCGAACACGGCCAGCTCCAGCCCCGGGCGATCGGCATGCGCGTGTATGCCGTAGCGGGAAAAGACGATTATCGGGTCTTGTCCGGCGGCCTGGCCCGAGTGGCCGCCGAGGCCGATGCCGAAGTGGTATCGATGCAGCGCGGCGGTGCCAGCAAGGACACCTGGGTGCTTGGAGAGCAGGCACCCGGCGGCGAGCAATGGAAGGCCCAGCGTACCGTGGGTGTTCACGATCTGGTGCGGCGTGATCCGTACCTGCCCTCCCGGGTGGTGGAAAACCTGTTCTGGTTCGGTCGCTACTGCGAGCGTTGCGATGACAGTGCGCGTCTTTTGCGGATCATGTTGGCGCGGTACGTCGATGGCGATGACCCCCAGGCCTTGCAATCGGCGGTGTCTCTGGGCGAAAGCCTGATGTTGTTGCCTGAGGAGGGGGCATTGCCCGAGCGCTTGCTGGCTGCGGTCCTGGGGGATGACTGGTCGTTCAGCCTGCGCTCCAACCTGCAGCGCTTGCAGTGGGCGGCCTCGCAGGTGCGCGGCAAGCTGTCGCGGGAGAACTGGCAGGCACTGGTGGAGTTGCAGCGGGAAGCCATGGAGCTGGAAACCAGCGAGCCGGATTTCGGCGAGCTGTTGGATTTCCTCAACCGCCTGGTGATGTCCCTGGCCGCATTGTCGGGGTTCGCCCTGGACGACATGACGCGCGACGAGGGTTGGCGTTTTCTCATGATCGGCCGACGCCTGGAGCGCTTGCAATTTCTCAGCAGCAGCCTGGCGGCGTTCCTGCGGGGCGAGGCGGTATTCGATCAGGCCGGGCTGGAATGGTTGTTGGAATTGGGCAACAGCAGTATCACGTACCGCTCGCGCTACCTGGCGGTGGCGCAGTTGATTCCGGTGCTCGACCTGTTGTTGCTGGACGAACAGAACCCCCATGCGGTGCTTTTCCAATTGAAACTGGTGGCGCGCACCCTCAAGCGCTTGAACGATGATTTTGCCGCGCCGAGAGAAACCGCCCTGCCGGAGTTGGTGGCGCGCCTTTCGCGGTTCGACTTGCGGTGCCTGGAGAATCCGCTGTTCGGTGAGGCCAGCTTGCGCGCGGCGGTCGATGGCCTGGCCGATCTGTTACAGGAAGTCGCCGACGTCAGCGCCCAGGTCTCCGATCGCCTGGCCTTGCGACACTTCGCCCACGTTGACGATGTCAGCCAACGCACGGTATCCGTCTGATGAGTGCCCGTTACCAGATCCTCCATGACACCCATTATCACTACGACAGCCCGGTGTCCCTCGCGCAGCAACTGGCTCATCTATGGCCGAGACACTGCGAATGGCAGCGCTGTACCGAGCAACAGCTGTCCATCAGCCCGGAGCCGACGACCCGCCGTGACGAACACGATGTATTCGGCAACCCGCTGACCCGCCTGGCTTTCGAGCGGCCTCACGATGAGCTGCTGGTCAACGCCCGGCTGAGCGTCGAGGTGCTCGCGCGGCCCGCGCTGGATTTCAACCTGTCGCCGGCCTGGGAGTCGACCGGTAACGCCTTGACCTACAGCGGCCGGCCCCTGACGGCACAATGGATGGACGCGTGCCGCTACCGTTTCGAATCACCCTACGTGCATCTCAAGCGCAGCTTCGTCGAGTTTTCCGAGAGCTGTTTCCCGGCCGGCCGACCGTTGATGGTCGGTGTGCGGGCGCTGATGGAAAAAATCTTCGAGGAGTTCACCTTCGATGCCGAGGCCACCCAGGTCGCGACACCGCTGGTAGAAGTGCTGGAGCGACGCCGGGGTGTCTGTCAGGACTTCGCCCATCTGATGTTGGCCTGCGTGCGTTCCCGCGGGTTGGCGGCGCGGTATGTCAGTGGCTACCTGCTGACCCAGCCACCGCCCGGCCAGGCCCGGCTGATCGGGGCCGATGCGTCACACGCCTGGGTCTCGGTGTTCTGCCCGGTGCTGGGCTGGGTGGACTTCGACCCGACCAACAACGTGCAGCCGGCGCTGGAACACATCACCTTGGCCTGGGGGCGGGATTTTTCCGATGTGTCGCCGCTGCGCGGGGTGATCCTGGGGGGCGGTACCCATGATCCGGATGTTCGGGTGACGGTGATGCCGCTGGAGTCATAAGAAGATCCATCGTGGGAGCGAGCCTTCTCGCCAAAGCGGCGGTTCAGCCAGCATGGAAGGGCCAGGCAAACCGTCATCGCGAGCAAGCTCGCTTCCACAGGGCATCGGCGGAACGCTGAATTCAGGCGTCGGGTGCCTGGTCTTTCGGCACATCCACATCGTGTTCTGCCGCCACGTCGCCGTCGCCGTCGCCGTCGCTGTCCGGGTTCAGGGCCGCTTCTTCAGCCGAAGCCTTCTTGCGCTGGAGCTTTTCCTCTTTCTTCTGCTCCTTGGCCAGGTCTCTTTGACGTTTGGCGAAGGAATAATTGGGTTTAGCCATGGGCGATCCTCTGGGGTCGAAGGTGAGGTTGAGCGGCGCGTATTCTGCCCTGTATCGGGACCGAGCCGTTAGCTTGGTTTTTGTTCGGCCCACTTTGGCTGCACGGACGGTTGCCATTCGTCCAGCGCATCGAGCAGTGTGTGCGCAGATTCGCTCACCTGCAGCATGTCACGATGCGGCGCGCGGACGAAGCCTTCGCCGACGATATGATCGAGGAAGCCGGTGAGCTTGCTGTAGAAACCGTTCACTTCCAGCAGCCCCAGCGGCTTGCCGTGATAACCGAGCTGACCCCAGGTCCAGACTTCGAACAGTTCCTCCAGGGTGCCGAGCCCGCCGGGCAAGGCGATGAAGGCGTCGCTGAGCTCAGCCATGCGGGCCTTGCGCGCGTGCATGCCGTCTACCACTTCAAGGCGCGTCAGGCCGCTGTGACCGATTTCCTTGTCTTTCAAACTTTGCGGGATGATGCCAATCACTTCGCCGCCAGCGGCGAGGGCTGCATCGGCAACGACACCCATAAGACCGACCGCGCCACCGCCGTAGACCAAGGTGAGTTTTCGTTCGGCCAAAGCACGGCCCAGGGCCTGGGCCGCTTCCAGATAGGCCGGGTGGCTGCCGGTGCTGGCGCCGCAAAATACACAAACAGACGCTATGGACATGCTTCACTCCGCGATTCGATGACCGGACCAGAGTAAAGCCTGCCCTTTGTTGCGCAAAGAATTAAACCTCGCGGCGAGGTTTTTCATAGGTGCCACTGGCACCGCAGGCGTAGGCGGCGAGCAAGCTGCATAACAGGCTGTTGAGGTTCATGACCAGCACTCCAGGGTTGATGGGACAGATCTTAGAGGTGCGTCATACTTCTGGCCGGTTGATTCTGTCCATCAGGCTGATAGTCTTAAGTTGTATACAATCTTTGACTCAGGTCATAGGAACTTGCCAGAAAATCAGGCAGTCTTCCCCTCTGACGGATTTCGTTAACCATGCTTTGGAGATTCATGATGTTCGCCAAACTTGTAGCAGTATCCCTGTTGACGCTGGCCAGCAGCCAACTGATGGCAGCGGAGTGCAAGACCACCATCGATTCCACCGACCAGATGACCTTCAGCACCAAGGCCATCGAAATCGATAAGAGCTGCAAGACGTTCACCGTTGAGCTGACTCACTCGGGTAACCTGCCGAAAAACGTGATGGGTCATAACTGGGTGCTGAGCAAAGAGGCCGACATGCAGCCGATCGCCACCGATGGCCTGGGCGCCGGTATCGACAAGAACTATCTCAAGGAGGGTGACGCCCGCGTTATCGCACACACCAAGGTTATCGGCGCCAAGGAAACCGACTCGGTGACTTTCGATGTCTCTAAGCTGGACGCTGCCGAGAAGTACGGTTTCTTCTGCTCGTTCCCGGGCCACATCTCGATGATGAAAGGCACGGTTACCCTGAAGTAACAAATTTCAGGCAGAAAAAAGCGCCCCCGTGCAGGGCGCTTTTTTTATACCAGGCAATAACCTTTGTGGGAGCAAGCTTGCTCCTACATGGGCCTGTCCACCAAATGGTGGTCAAGGAGCGTACGGCATCACTCGCTTGTGCTCGGTCTTGCGGTAGGTGTCGCAGATAATCTTCGCCGCTTCTTCGCGAATCGGTTGGCCATGCAGGAACGCGTCGATCTCGGCATAGGTCACGCCGTGGGCCGCTTCGTCCGGCTTGCCAGGCGACAGGTCTTCCAGGTCGGCGGTGGGGACTTTTTCCACCAGCGATTCCGGCGCGCCAAAGTCGCGGGCGATGGCCCGGACCTGGTTTTTCACCAGCCCGCTCAGCGGCGCCAGGTCGCAGGCGCCGTCACCGAACTTGGTGAAGAACCCCATCACCGCTTCGGCCGCATGATCGGTGCCGATCACCATGCCCTGTTCGGCGCCGGCGATGGTGTATTGCGCCACCATGCGCATCCGCGCCTTGGTATTGCCCAACACGAAATCCCGCGAGCCCGGCGCCTTGCCCTCGAACGCGAGGACTTCCTTGGCCAATGCCTTGACCGCCGGGCCGATATTGACGGTATGGCGCTCGTCTGGCTCGATGAAATCGACACAGGCCTGGGCTTCGTGTTCGTCGAACTGGGTCTCGTACGGTAAGCGCACGGCAACGAACTTGTACGCCGCATTGCCGGTTTTTTCCCGCAACTCGCGCACGGCACGCTGGGCCAACAGGCCGGCGGTCAACGAGTCGACCCCGCCGCTGATGCCCAGTACCAGGCTCTTGAGCCCGGAGTTGACGAGGCAGTCCTGGATGAAGCTCACCCGACGAGCGATTTCGGCCTTGAGGGCGGCGTCATCGGCAAATGGCGGTTGGACCTTGAGCTGTTCAGCAATCTCACGCTGTACGGCTTGCATGAATTCACTCCTTGCTTGATGTGCCAGAAAGGGCGGCAGGTACTTGGAAAACATGTCGCATATAGGCGACGAAATTCGGGTCCTTGCAGTGGGTCTTACCGGGCTCGTCTGAAATCTTGGCCACGGGTTGCCCGTCACAACTGATCATTTTAAGCACGATGCTCATGGGCTCCACGCCTGGAATGTCACAGGTCAGGTTGGTCCCGATACCAAAGCTCACATTAATGCGACCACGCAAGGCGCGGAAAATCTCCAGGCATTTTGGCAATGTCAGGCTGTCGGAGAACACCAGGGTCTTGCTCATCGGGTCGATACCCAGCTTGTGATAGTGGGCAATGGCTTTCTCGGCCCAGATGACCGGGTCACCCGAATCATGGCGCAAGCCGTCAAACAGCTTGGCGAAGAACAGATCGAAATCCTTGAGGAAGGCGTCCATGGTGATGCAATCGGTCAGCGCGATGCCCAGCAGCCCTCGGTATTCGCGCACCCAGCAGTCGAGCGCGGCGATCTGACTGTCGATCAGCCTTGGGCCCAGTTGCTGGTGAGCCATGATCCACTCATGGGCCATGGTGCCCAAGGGTTTCATGTCCAGTTCACGGGACAGATGCACGTTGCTGGTGCCGACGAAGCGTCCCGGAAAGTCGTGCTTGAGCACGTTGACCACTTCTTCCTGGGTTCGGTAGGAGAACCGACGGCGGGTGCCGAAATCGGCCACTTGCAGTTCGGACAATTCCTCGGCACTGGCATTGGCGTTCAGCCAGTCGAACTTGCGATAAAGCTGTTCCCGCGCCTGTTCCAGAACGATTTCACGGTAGCGATAGCGGTTGCGCACTTCGCTGACAATGGCCAGCAAAGGCACTTCGAACAGGATGACGTGCAGCCATGGCCCGCGCAGGCGGATAAACAGCTCGCCGTTTTCGATGCCCGTGTGCACATAGCGCAGGTTGAAACGGAACAGGCCCAGAAAGCGCAGGAAATCCGGTTTCAAGAAGCAGATGCGTTCGAGAAAACCCAACTGGTCGGCGCTCAGGCTCAGCTCGGCCAAGCGTTCGATCTGGAAGCGGATCTCCGCAAGGTAGGGCCGCAGGTCTTCGCTGTTTCGGCAGCGGAACTCCCACTCCACTTCGACGTTGGGGTAGTTATGCAGCACCGCCTGCATCATCGTCAGCTTGTAGAAGTCGGTGTCGAGCAGGTTCTGCACGATGCGATCGGCAAATACACTCTCGCTCATAACGTGAATCTCCAGACAGGTGGCTGCGGCGGGCAGCGGCGTACGGCAGTTCGTAGTGAAAGGGCTAGTGGCGCATAACCGTGGTGGGTTTTGCCAGTGTTTTTTGCCTCACACGCCTTCGTGGCGAGGAGCCCTCTTATTGTTGCGCAATATCAGCACCGTCGATCTGCTCCAACATCCACTCCACGAACATCCGCACCTTGGGCACTTCCGCCGAATGTTCCGGATAAGCCAGATAATAGGCATTGGTGCTGGGCATCGCATGCTGCCAGGGAATGACCAGCTTGCCGTCGGCCAGTTCTTCTTCCACCAGGAACCTGGGCAGCAGGGCCACGCCGCAGCCGACCTGGGCTGCGCGGATGCACATATAGAAGGTTTCGAAGCGCGGCCCGTGGTAGCTGTGTTCGGTGTGATAACCCAGGTCTTCGAACCAGTCGTGCCAAGCCTGTGGGCGCGAGGCGTTTTGCAGCAGGACCAGATCGGTCAGTTGCGTCGGGTCGGTGAAAGGCTGGTCCGGCAGGCTGCCCGGCGCGCAGACTGGCACCAGTTCTTCGCCGAACAGTTTCAAGGATTCAGTTCCGGGTCGTGAGGCTTGGCCAAAATAGAACGCCAGGTCACTGCGACCTTGCTGTAGGTCATCGGCCTCTTGCTCGCTGCACAGGTCCAGATGAATGCTGGGATGGCGCAGGCGCCAGCCCTTGAGCCGTGGGACCAACCAGCGCGCGCCGAACGTTGGTGGCGTAGACACGCGCAGGACTTCGGTGTCACCACCGTAGGAACGCAGGTAATGAGTGGACATCTCAACTTGGGTGAGGATTTTTCGTACTTCTCCCAGGTACAAATCCCCTGCGGGAGTCAATTGCAGGCGTCGACGCACGCGACGGAACAGCAAGTGCTGGAGCAACTCTTCCAACTGCGCGACCTGTTTGCTGACGGCGCTCTGGGTCAGGTTCAATTCTTCGGCGGCGCGGGTGAAGCTCAGGTGACGGGTCACTGCTTCGAAGCACTGCAGCGCGGTGATCGACGGCAAATAGCGTTTATTGAGCATGATGGAGCCTTATTTTTTGTCGCTCTGCTTTTGTGCTGAAGAGTCTGCTTCAGGGGCAGCATGAATAAACGGAATGATATCTCGCTTAAAGGTCGTTTGTTGGCAAGTCTCGGGCCAGCTACAACTACAGGTCTGATCAGCCGTGTTCGTCCGGCTGCCACCCCATTGTCTTTCGCTTGAGGAATTTACCCATGGTTGCTGCATTGCTTGATCGTCTGGGTGTCGACCCGGCCTTGTACCAGAACGGCACACAGCCAGTGCATTCGCCCATCGATGGCAGTCGCATCGGCGCGGTGAACTGGGAAGGCGCCGCCGAGGTCGAGCAGCAGGTCAGCCGGGCCGAGCATGCCTTTGACCTGTGGCGCAAGGTGCCGGCCCCCCGTCGTGGCGAGCTGGTGCGCCAGTTCGGCGATCTGTTGCGTGAATACAAGGCCGACCTCGGTGAACTGGTGTCCTGGGAAGCCGGCAAAATCACCCAGGAAGGCCTGGGCGAAGTGCAAGAGATGATCGACATCTGCGATTTCGCCGTCGGCCTGTCCCGCCAGCTTTACGGCCTGACCATCGCGTCGGAGCGCCCCGGCCATCACATGCGTGAGACCTGGCACCCGCTGGGCGTGGTCGGCGTAATCAGCGCCTTCAACTTCCCTGTTGCAGTCTGGGCCTGGAACACCACGTTGGCCCTGGTCTGCGGCAACCCGGTGATCTGGAAGCCTTCGGAAAAGACTCCGCTGACCGCCCTGGCGTGCCAGGCCTTGTTCGAGCGCGTACTGAAGAACTTCAGCGACGCGCCACCGTACCTGAGCCAGGTGATCATCGGCGGTCGCGATGCCGGCGAAGCCTTGGTGGACGACCCGCGCGTGGCGTTGATCAGCGCCACCGGCAGCACCCGCATGGGGCGTGAAGTGGCGCCGAAAGTCGCGGCGCGCTTCGCCCGCAGCATTCTCGAATTGGGCGGTAACAACGCCATGATTCTGGCCCCGAGCGCCGACCTGGACATGGCGGTGCGCGCGATCCTGTTCAGCGCCGTCGGCACCGCCGGCCAGCGCTGCACCACCTTGCGCCGGCTGATCGCCCATGAGTCGGTGAAGGAAGAAATCGTCACCCGGCTCAAGGCTGCCTACTCGAAAGTGCGCATCGGTCATCCGTTGGAAGGCAATCTGGTGGGCCCGCTGATCGACAAGCAAAGCTTCGAGAACATGCAGGACGCACTGGAGCAGGCCCTGAGCGAAGGCGGGCGGGTGTTTGGCGGCAAGCGCCAGCTCGAAGACCAGTTCCCGAATGCCTATTACGTTTCGCCCGCCATCGTCGAGATGCCGGAGCAAAGCGACGTGGTGCGCCATGAAACGTTCGCACCGATTCTTTATGTGGTCGGCTACAAGGATTTCGCTGAAGCGCTGGACTTGAACAACTCCGTGCCCCAGGGCCTGTCCTCCTGCATTTTCACCACCGACGTGCGTGAAGCCGAGCAATTCATGTCGGCGGTGGGCAGCGACTGCGGCATCGCCAACGTCAACATCGGCCCGAGCGGCGCGGAAATCGGCGGCGCCTTCGGTGGCGAAAAGGAAACCGGCGGCGGTCGCGAATCCGGCTCCGATGCATGGCGCGCCTACATGCGCCGTCAGACAAACACCGTGAATTACTCGCTGGAGTTGCCGTTGGCACAGGGGATTACGTTTGACTGAGAACCGGTCAAGTGTCCTTGTGGGAGCGAGTCTGCTCGCGATAGCGGTGTGCCAATCACTTCTGATGTGACTGATTCGCCGCCATCGCGAGCAGGCTCGCTCCTACATTGAATTGTGTGTTTGTTGGGTTTCTGTTGGAGTCTGGCAATGCCGTTACGCGAAGAATGTCTGTGGGAAAAACTGACGCCGCAAAGGCCTGAAAATACTGCGCTCACTGGCGAGATCAAGGTGGACGTCTGCGTCATCGGCGCAGGTTTTACCGGCCTGTCGGCGGCGGTGCATTTGCTGGAGCAAGGCAAGCGTGTCGCGGTGCTTGAAGCTCATCGGGCCGGGCATGGCGGATCGGGGCGTAACGTTGGGCTGGTGAATGCCGGTCTGTGGATCCCGCCGGACGAGATCGAGGCTGGGTTTGGCGCGGCAGTGGGCAGCCAGCTCAACCGTATGCTGGGCGCTGCGCCGGCGTTGGTGTTCAGCCTTGTCGACAAGTACGCCATCGATTGCCAGCTGCGCCGCGAAGGTACCTTGCACATGGCCCATAACGCCCGGGGCGAGGCGGACCTGCGCAGCCGCGAAGAACAATGGAAGCGCCGTGGCGCGCCGGTTGAGCTGCTCACCGGCCAAGCCTGTGTCGATGCCACCGGCACCGACAAGATCGCCGCGGCGTTGCTCGATCGCCGGGCCGGCACGCTCAATCCGATGGCCTATGCCAGTGGATTGGCCAAAGCCGCCAAGGATCTTGGCGCCCATATGTTCGACCATTCGCCGGTGACGCGGTTGGAGCGCCAAGGCCAGCGTTGGTCGGTTCAGACCGCCCAGGGCTCGGTGCTGGCCGAGCAAGTCGTGATCGCCTCCAACGCCTATACCGAGGGCGACTGGACCGAATTGCGGCGCAATTTTTTCCCCGGTTATTACTACCAGGTGGCCTCGGTCCCGCTGGACGACGAGGCGGCCCGACGCATCCTGCCGGGCGGGCAGGGCTCTTGGGATACCCGCCAGGTGTTGAGCAGCATTCGCCGGGACAAGGACGGTCGCCTGCTGCTGGGCAGCCTGGGCAACGGTAACCGCAAGCCAGCCTGGTTCCTCAAGGCCTGGGCTGACCGGGTGCAGCAGCACTATTTCCCTTACCTGAAGCCGGTGGAATGGGAATGCACCTGGACCGGTTGCATCGCTTTCACGCCTGATCATTTGATGCGTCTGTTCGAACCGGCACCCGGCCTAGTGGCAGTGACCGGTTACAACGGGCGGGGCGTGACCACCGGCACTGTCGTGGGCAAGGCATTTGCCGATTACCTGTGCCACGGCGATGCCAAGGCGCTGCCGATCCCCTTCGCGCCGATGCAGCCTTTGGCGGGTGTCGGCCTGCGCAGCTGCTTGTATGAAGCGGGCTTTTCGCTGTACCACGCGGGCCAGTGCTTGCGCATCGTCATCTGATTGTTGAAAAGTGTTTCTGATGGCGGCGTTTTTTAGTTGAACGTCTAGCCTGTTATGGTGCGGGTTGTAGCAGCCGCGCACCGACAGTGTGCAGTTCGGTGACGTAGGTTGTTACACAGTGGTTGCACGCCGTTTCATGCGGCGGTTGCAATGATGGCTCATGGAGGGTTTTACCTACTTTTAAATCAGGTTGCACCTCGTGCGGTTTAGACGGTTGCACGCCCTGTGAAAAAGGGCCCGAAACAGTCGAAATAACAATAAAGCAGCGACTTTTTTAAGAATAAAAAACCGATGGCACGGCCCTTGCTCTGAGCTTTTCAGTGAAGTGAAGTCGCAGTGCCAACTAAAAAAAACCTTGGAGCACCACCTCATGTCCCAGACGTTTTACAAGAAAGGCTTTCTGGCCCTCGCAGTGGCAACTGCGCTGGGTGTTTCTGCGTTTGCTCAAGCTGATGTGAAATTCGGTGTGGCGGGGCCGATGACCGGTGCCAACGCTGCGTTTGGCGAGCAATACATGAAAGGTGCGCAGGCAGCGGCCGATGTCATCAACAAAGCGGGTGGCGTCAACGGCGAAAAAATCGTACTGGTAGCCGGCGACGACGCCTGCGAACCCAAGCAAGCCGTGGCCGTGGCCAACCGTCTGGTTGACCAGGACAAGGTCATCGGTGTGGTCGGGCACTTCTGCTCGTCCAACACCATCCCGGCTTCCGAGGTCTATGACGAAGCCGGCGTCATCGCCATGACCCCCGGTTCGACCAACCCGGCCGTGACCGAGCGTGGCCTGAGCGCGATGTTCCGTATGTGCGGTCGTGACGACCAGCAAGGCATCGTGGCCGGCGACTACATCGTCGATGTCCTCAAGGGCAAGAAAGTCGTCGTGCTGCACGACAAGGACACCTACGGCCAAGGCCTGGCGGATGCCACCAAGGCACAACTGGCCAAGCGTGGTGTGACCCCGGTGTTGTACGAAGGCCTGACCCGTGGTGAAAAAGACTTCAGCGCCGTGGTCACCAAGATCCGTTCGGCCGGTGCCGACGTGGTCTACTTCGGCGGCCTGCATCCGGAAGCCGGCCCGTTGGTTCGCCAGCTGCGCGAACAAGGCCTCAAGGACGTGAAATTCATGTCCGATGACGGCATCGTCACCGACGAACTGGTCACCACCGCTGGCGGCGCGCAATACGTCGATGGCGTGTACATGACCTTTGGCGCCGACCCACGCCTGCTGCCCGACAGCAAGGCCGTAGTAGACGCTTTCCGTGCCCAGGGCGTCGAGCCTGAAGGCTACACGTTGTACGCCTATGCGTCGGTCCAGGCCTTGGCTGCCGGCTTCAACGGCGCCAAGTCCAACAAGGGCGAAGACGCTGCCAAGTGGCTGAAAGCCAACCCGGTGAAAACCGTCATGGGCGAAAAAACCTGGGATTCCAAGGGTGACCTGAAAGTCTCCGACTACGTGGTCTACCAGTGGGACAAGGATGGCAAATACCACCAGTTGGAAAAACAGAAGTAATTTGAAGGGATGACTAGCCTGTGGCGAGGGAGCAAGCTCCCTCGCCACGGAGACTGTGCTCACCCTGTCCTGATTGGCATTAGCCAACGGCCCGTCTGTTTTTTTCTACGAGCCGCACATTTTTGGGCGCTGGGCTTCGAACCCGTCGTCGCGTCCCCGGGATGTGCTGTCTCACTGCGTGAGATTGCGTTATGGATGGTATTTTCCTGCAGCAACTGATCAATGGCCTGACCCTCGGGTCGGTCTATGGTCTGATCGCCATCGGCTACACAATGGTCTACGGCATCATCGGCATGATCAACTTCGCCCACGGCGAGGTTTACATGATTTCCGCTTACCTCGCGGCAATCAGTCTGGCTCTGCTGGCTTACTTCGGTATCGAATCCTTTCCGCTGATGATCCTTGGCACCCTTGTGTTCACGGTCGTGGTCACCGGGGTCTACGGCTGGGTCATCGAACGCGTCGCCTACAAACCCCTGCGCAACTCAACCCGGCTGGCACCGCTGATCAGTGCCATCGGCATTTCGCTGATCCTGCAAAACTATGCACAGATCAGCCAGGGCGCCCGTCAACAGGGTGTTCCGACACTGCTTGAAGGCGCCATGCGCGTCGACATCGGTACCGGTTTCGTGCAGCTCACCTACACCAAGATCTTCATTCTGATCGCCGCGTTCGCCGGCATGGCGCTGCTGACCTACATCATCAAGTACACCAAGCTCGGACGCATGTGCCGCGCCACCCAGCAAGACCGCAAGATGGCCTCGATCCTGGGGATCAACACCGACCGGGTGATTTCCTACGTGTTCATCATCGGTGCAGCCATGGCGGCCCTGGCCGGTGTGCTGATCACCATGAACTACGGCACCTTCGACTTCTATGCCGGCTTCATCATCGGCATCAAGGCGTTCACCGCGGCGGTACTCGGCGGCATCGGCTCCCTGCCTGGGGCGATGCTCGGCGGGATCATCCTCGGGATTTCCGAGTCGCTGTTCTCCGGTCTGATCAACTCCGACTACAAAGACGTGTTCAGTTTCTCGCTGCTGGTGCTGATTCTGATCTTCCGTCCCCAAGGCCTGTTGGGTCGCCCACTCGTGGCGAAGGTGTAAGTATGTCTGCTGCCAATAAACCGCTTGATATCAAACAGAGCGTCATCGACGCGATCCTGGCCGGCCTGATCTCGCTGATTGTGTTCGGGCCGATCGTCGGCGTGGTGCTCGATGGCTACAGTTTCAACCTGCAGCCGGCCCGCGTCGGCTGGCTGGTGGCGATCGTGATGGTCGGGCGCTTTGCCCTGAGCCTGTTCCTGCAAACCTCCAAGGGACTCAAGATTCTCCAGGGTTTCGAGAGCACCGGCTCCGGCGTGCATGTGCTGCCTCCGGACTACAAGTCGCGCCTGCGCTGGATCATCCCGGCGCTGATCGTGATCGCCATCGTGTTTCCATTCTTCGCCAACAAGTACGTGCTGACGGTGGTCATCCTCGGGCTGATTTACGTGCTGTTGGGCCTGGGCCTGAACATCGTGGTCGGCCTGGCCGGGCTGCTCGACCTGGGTTATGTGGCGTTCTACGCCATCGGTGCCTATGGGCTGGCGCTGGGCTACCAATACCTGGGGCTGGGTTTCTGGACCGTGTTGCCGCTGGCCGCCATCGCAGCGGCGATGGCCGGGTGCATATTGGGCTTCCCGGTGTTGCGAATGCACGGTGACTACCTGGCCATCGTGACCCTGGGGTTTGGCGAAATCATCCGGTTGGTGCTCAATAACTGGCTGTCGTTCACTGGCGGACCGAATGGCATGCCGGTGCCTTCCCCGACCTTCATGGGCCTGGAATTTGGCAGGCGAGCGAAGGACGGTGGGGTGCCGTTCCATGAGTTCTTCGGCATCGACTACAACCCCAACGTCAAATTCCTGTTCATTTACATCGTGCTGTTCATCACCGTCCTGTTGGTGCTGTATATCAAGCATCGCCTGACCCGCATGCCGGTCGGTCGCGCCTGGGAAGCCTTGCGCGAAGATGAAATTGCCTGCCGCTCCATGGGCCTGAACCATGTGCTGGTCAAGCTCTCGGCCTTCACCATCGGTGCCTCCACCGCGGGCCTGGCGGGTGTGTTTTTCGCCAGCTATCAGGGCTTCGTCAATCCATCCTCGTTCACCTTCTTCGAGTCGGCGCTGATTCTGGCCATCGTCGTTCTGGGTGGCATGGGATCGACGGTGGGTGTGGTGATCGCGGCATTCGTGCTCACCGTGGCACCGGAGCTTCTGCGCAGTTTCTCTGAATACCGGGTGCTGCTGTTCGGCGTGTTGATGGTGCTGATGATGATCTGGCGCCCGCGAGGCCTGATTCGTATCAGCCGTACCGGCGTGACGCCGCGCAAGGGGGTAGCGCCATGAGCGAAGTCGTACTCAAAGTCGAAAACCTGATGATGCAGTTTGGTGGCATCAAAGCCCTCAGCGACGTGAGCCTGCAGGTCGAGCGCAACTCGATCTTCGCCCTGATCGGCCCCAACGGCGCGGGCAAGACCACCGTGTTCAACTGCCTGACCGGCTTCTACAAGGCCTCGGGCGGCAAGATCGAACTCAACGTACGCGGCGAACAGACCAACGTGATCAAGCTGTTGGGCGAAGCGTTTCGTCCTACTGATTTTGTCTCGCCGAAATCCTTCGCCAGCCGGCTGTACTACAAGATGTTCGGCGGCACCCACCTGGTGAACCGCGCCGGCCTGGCGCGCACCTTCCAGAACATTCGTCTGTTCAAGGAAATGTCGGTACTGGAAAACCTGCTGGTGGCCCAGCACATGTGGGTCAACCGCAGCCTGATCGCGGGCATCCTCAACACCAAGGGCTATCGCAAAGCTGAAAGCGACGCCCTGGACCATGCCTTCTATTGGCTGGAAGTGGTGGACTTGGTGGATTGCGCCAACCGCCTGGCCGGCGAGCTTTCCTACGGCCAGCAGCGCCGCCTGGAAATCGCCCGGGCCATGTGCACGCGTCCGCAGATCATCTGCCTCGACGAACCGGCCGCCGGCCTCAACCCCCAGGAAACCGAAGCGCTGAGCGCAATGATTCGGCTGCTGCGCGACGAGCATGATTTGACCGTGGTGCTGATCGAACACGACATGGGCATGGTGATGAGTATTTCCGACCACATCGTGGTGCTGGACCACGGCAACGTGATCGCCGAGGGTGGTCCCGAGGCGATTCGCAACGATCCGAAGGTGATCGCGGCCTACCTGGGCGCCGACGAAGAGGAGCTGGTATGAGTGGACCTATCCTCGAACTCAAGGAACTGGACGTATTTTACGGGCCGATCCAGGCCCTGAAGAAAGTCTCGATGCACATTGGCGAAGGCGAAACGGTGAGCCTGATCGGCTCCAACGGCGCGGGCAAATCCACGCTGCTGATGTCGATCTTCGGCCAGCCCCGCGCTGCGGGCGGGCAGATCATCTACCAAGGCGTGGACATCACCCACAAGTCGTCGCACTACATCGCGTCCAACGGTATCGCCCAATCGCCGGAAGGACGGCGGGTATTCCCGGACATGACCGTCGAGGAAAACCTGCTGATGGGCACCATCCCCATTGGCGACAAATATGCCAGCGAAGACATGCAGCGCATGTTCGAGTTGTTTCCCCGGCTCAAGGAGCGGCGCAACCAGCGGGCCATGACCATGTCCGGCGGCGAGCAACAAATGCTCGCCATTGCCCGGGCACTGATGAGCCGGCCGAAGTTGTTGCTGCTCGATGAGCCGAGCCTGGGGCTGGCGCCAATCGTGGTGAAACAGATCTTCGCCACCCTGCGTGAATTGGCTTCCACCGGGATGACGATCTTCCTGGTGGAACAGAACGCCAACCACGCGCTCAAGTTGTCGGACCGGGCCTATGTCATGGTCAACGGCGAAATCCGCCTGACCGGTACCGGCAAGGAACTGCTCGCCAACGAAGAGGTGCGTAACGCGTATCTCGGCGGCCATTGAGGCGGCGGCTGCAACAAAAAAACCGGCGAGTGATCGCCGGTTTTTTTATCTCTCCAAAACGCCACCAACCCCTGTGGGAGCGAGCCTGCTCGCGAAGGCAGTGGATCAGGCGACATTCATGTATCTGATACGCCGCCTTCGCGAGCAGGCTCGCTCCCACAGTGAAATTTGTAGGGGTTCAGCAATTGTGGACAACAATCCTGACCCTCTGTGAAATCGCGACATAAAGTCGCCGCAAACAGTTGTTTTGTCACGGTTTTGACTTGTCCCCGTTTGCTGTGGAGCTGGCTGTGGGTAACGTGGGAGTAGCTGGCTGTAAGCCTTTGAATACGTGCCTTTCAGGCCTGTGATCGTTTTTTGATCAGGCATCTTTGGTTAAAGGGGAGCGGCTGTTGTCAACAGTTTTATGTGGGTGGAAATGGGCTCGAAAGTCTGTGGGCAAGCCTGTGGATAAGTCTGTGACTAAACTCTGGAAAGACGGCGCTCAGCGGCGTGATTGCTGGCTTGGAGCCATCGCGACATCAAGCGCCGCCTTATAGCAGATAACCTGATCTGCACAACCTGACTTGCCAGGTCAAGCGAAAAAATATTCCAAAACCCGCGCAAAGCCTTGTGCACAAAGGGTTACCGGTTTTTCACTTGCCCCCGTTTATTGTGGACCTACCTGTGGATAAGGTGCGGGCAACCCGCTGCGGCCCTTGCTGGACAAGGCCTGACGCTCATTGTTTGTTTTTTGAGCAATCGCAGGATTAAAGCGTTGATCAAGCCTTGCCCCTGGCGGGCCAGCCCGGGCATGCTGTGGGCCGATTTCCATTCAATGGCTGTTTGAAGCCCAAGCAAGGAGAACACGATGTCTGACACCCTGTTTATCACTGGCGCGACGTCCGGTTTTGGTGAAGCCTGTGCCCGTCGTTTCGCCGAGGCCGGTTGGAAGCTGGTGCTGACCGGCCGTCGTGAAGAACGCCTCGATGCCCTTTGTGCCGAGCTGTCGAAGCAGACCGAGGTCCATGGCCTGGTGCTGGATGTGCGTGATCGCAAGGCCATGGAAGAAGCCATCGGCAACCTTCCGCCATCCTTTGCCACGCTGCGCGGGCTGATCAACAATGCCGGCCTGGCCTTGGGCGTCGATCCGGCGCCCAAGTGCGACCTTGATGATTGGGACACCATGGTCGACACCAATGTGAAAGGTCTGATCTACAGCACGCGCCTGCTGCTGCCGCGCCTGATCGCCCATGGTCGTGGCGCTGGCATCATCAACCTGGGTTCCATTGCCGGTAATTACCCGTATCCAGGCAGCCATGTTTATGGCGCGAGCAAGGCGTTCGTCAAACAGTTCTCCCTGAACCTGCGTTGCGACTTGCAAGGCACGGGTGTGCGGGTGAGCAACATCGAGCCGGGCCTGTGCGAGAGCGAGTTCTCGCTGGTGCGTTTTGGTGGCGACCAGGCGCGCTACGACGCGACCTACGCCGGCGCCGAGCCGATCCAACCGCAGGACATCGCCGACACCATTTTCTGGGTGCTCAACACCCCGGCGCACATCAACATCAACAGCCTCGAACTGATGCCGGTGAGCCAGACCTGGGCCGGGTTCGCCATCGAACGCAACAAGGCCTGACCGCTGGCCTTATTGAGCTGGAAATGATGAGCTGTTGTGGCGAGGGTGCAAGCTCCCTCGCCACGAAAAGTGTTACGCCAGGTAGTCGGCCAGACCGCGGTAGCAGGTCAGAAGATGATAAGGGGTGGTCGAAGGCATGTCCCGGCGGCTGACGATGCCGTCGGCGTCAAGACATTCATTCCAGCCTCGGGGATGCAAGAAATGCTGCTGCAGCGCTTGCAGTTGACGCAGCAAGGCATTGTCGCTTCCCGGGCGCAACGTCAATGCCCGCAGGTATTCCGCTTGGGCCCAGATGCGTTGAGTGGCGTCGCGTGGGGTCGATTGCGGCGCCAGGCTCAGCATCGCGCGTACCGCGCTGGAGTCCGGATCGACACCTTGTCGCTCGGTAAAACCAAAGCTGTGCTCCAGCGCCGTGTGCAGCTTGCCACCACGCAACAAGGGCGATGAGGCCAGCAGGAAATACCATTCGAATTGATGGCCTGGCTCGAACCAGTTATCCACAGCCTTGAGTGGTTTCTCCATCATGACCTTCTGTTCCGGGTCCACGAAGTGCCGGTACATCCCATCGCAAAGGCTCAGCAACGCCTGGCGCACGGTGGCATCGTCGCGAACCGAGAGGGTTGCCAGGAACGCTTCGGCCAGGTGCATCAGCGGATTCTGCAACGGGCCGGATTGGCAGGTCGACCAGTCACGCACCAGGCTGGCTTCGTAGAGACCGTCCCCGGTGGCGAAGCGCCGGCTGATCACTTCCAGCGCGGCGTTCAACGTCGATTCCACCAACGGCTCGCGAACCTTGCCCCAGTAATGGGCGCAGGCGAACAGGATAAACGCGTGGGTATAAAGGTCTTTGCCCGTGTCCAGCGGCGCGCCCTGCGGGTCGATGCTGTAGAACCAGCCGCCATGTTCGGCGTCGTGGAAATGCCGCTGCAATGAGCGGAACAACGCGGCGGCGCGCTCCTCGGCCTGCGGCACCTCACCGATCAGGCTGGCGAACACATACAGCTGCCGCGCACAGGCCATGGCCCGGTAACGCTGGGGCGGCAGCGGCTGGTGCTGGCTGTCGAGGGATTCATAGGGCAACGCCAGTTCGGCATTCCAGCCCGGGCCCTGCCACATCGGCACGATCACGTCGTGAAAATGCTGGCGCACCGTGGCGAACAGGGCGGTCAATTCAGGCTGGGGAGCGGGGCGGGAAGCATCAGGCATTGGCGGACGTCGTCACGGCGGGGGCGAATGCGCGACATGGTAGCAGAGTGACCGACTCCAGAGAGATGACGCCTGTAAGTCCGTCATCGCGAGCAAGCTCGCTCCCACAGGGCGGGGCGTACACCGATCAAAGTGGGGGAGCGAGCTTGCTCGCGATGAGGGCCGGCTGGGCGCTAGAGAATCAACCCGCCAACAGCCAAACCCCGGCCGCCGCCGAAGCCGCCCCAGCCAACCGCACCAATGGCGCCGCCGCTCGCGGCAACACCCGCACCAGCGCAAAACCTGCGCCGTGCAACGCCGCTGTCGCTGCGACAAAGCCTACGGCGTAAGCCCAGGGGCTGGACATGTCCGGCAGCTCCAAGCCATGGGCCACGCCATGGAACAGCGCAAACACCGCAGTCGCAGCGACAGCCAGGCCCAGCGGTGGACGCACGGCCAGTGCCACCGCCAGGCCCAGGGCGAGTACCGAGGCGGCGATCCCGCTTTCCAACGCCGGAAGGTGCAGGCCTTCAAAACCCAGCACGCCGCCAAGCAGCATTGCGCCGACGAAGGTACACGGCAGTGCCCAGCGCGCAGCGCCTTGTTGTTGGGCGGCCCACAAACCGACCGCGAGCATCGCCAGCAAATGATCGAGCCCGCCGATCGGGTGGCCCAGCCCGGCGATCAGGCCATTATCGCCGTGGCCGGGGTGGGCGAAGGCCAGCGCCGGGGTCAATAGCAGGGCGAGGGCGCCGCAGATACGTTTGCATGTCATGGAGAAGCTTCCTTGTTGAAATGGGAAAGATCACGCGGCCGTCAACAGGCCTTGGCGCTCGATGAAGGCGATGATGTCGTCCAGGCCCTGGCCGGTCTTCTGGTTGCTGAAGACGAACGGCTTGCCGTTGCGCATCCGCTGGGTATCGCTGTTCATCATTTCCAGGGACGCGCCGACCAGTGGCGCCAGGTCGATTTTGTTGATCACCAGCAAATCGGACTTGCAGATACCCGGCCCGCCTTTGCGGGGCAGCTTGTCGCCCGCCGAAACGTCGATGACATAGATGGTCAGGTCCGACAGTTCGGGGCTGAAGGTAGCCGACAGGTTGTCACCGCCGGACTCCACCAGGATCAGGTCCAGGCCTGGGAAACGCCGGTTCAACTGGTCCACTGCTTCCAGATTGATCGACGCGTCTTCACGGATCGCCGTGTGTGGGCAGCCGCCGGTTTCGACGCCAATGATCCGTTCCGGCGCCAGGGCTTCGTTGCGCACCAGGAAGTCGGCGTCCTCGCGGGTATAGATGTCGTTGGTGACCACCGCGAGGTTGTAGCGCTCGCGCAGGGCCAGGCACAGGGCAAGCGTGAGCGCGGTCTTGCCGGAGCCCACCGGGCCGCCGATACCCACGCGCAGAGGTTGTGTGTTCATGTGTGTCTCCTAGGAACGAAACAGGCGGCTGTACTGGCGCTCATGAGCCATGCACGCCAGGGACAGGCCAAACGCGGCGCTGCCGTAATGATCGGGATCGATGTTCGAGGCGATGTGCTGGGCTTGTTGCAGCACCGGCAACAACTCGCTCGTCAGGCGCTGGGCGGCTTGTTGACCCAGGGGCAGGGTTTTCATCAGCACCGCCAATTGGTTTTCCAGCCAGCTCCACAACCAGGCGGCGAGGGCGTCCTGCGGGCCGATGTTCCAGGCGCGCGCCGCCAAGGCCCAGCCCAGCGCCAGGTGGGGTTCGCCGCGCTGCTGCAGAAAGTCGCGGGCCGCACTGTCGAGTTCCGGCAGGCCGGCGAGCAGCTGCTGCAACGAGTAACCCATCTGCCGGCTTTCCTGAAACAGCTCGCGGGTTTCCCGGCTGGCGCGGTGTTGCTCGCAAAGTTGCCGCAGCCTGTCCCAATCGTCAGCCGCGGCGGCTGTGCAATGGGCCAGCAGCAGAGGCGCTTCGAAGCGCGCCAGGTTCAGCAGCATTTGGTCGCTGAGCCATTGGCGTGCGTCGTCGGGCGTCCGAACCTGGCCGTTATCCACCGCCATTTCCAATCCCTGGGAATAGCTGTAGCCGCCAATCGGCAGTTGTGGACTGGCCAGGCGCAGCAGCGCCCAGGCCGGGTTCATGTGCGCACACCAAACTGGTGCAGGCGCGGCGCGTAGTTGAAATCTTCATCGCCGTGCCGGGAATGATGGTGGCCGCCGCCGTAGGCGCCGTGTTCTGGCTGGAATGGGCCTTCGATGGATTCGGCGGTGGCGCCCAGCTGTTCGAGCATCGCCTTGAGCACGTAGTCGTCCAGCAAGCGCAGCCAGCCATCGCCTACTTGCAGGGCCACGTGGCGATTACCCAAGTGGTAGGCCGCGCGGGTCAACTCGAACGCATTGGCGCAGGTGACATGCAGCAACTGCTCGGGACGCGCGCAGACACGCACGATGCGCCCGTCCTCGGCCTGCAGGCATTCGCCGTCGTACAGCGGTGGCTGGCCTCGTTCGAGGAACAGCCCCACGTCCTCGCCTTCGGCACTGAAACAGCGCAGGCGGCTTTTGCTGCGTGCGTCGAAGGTCAGGTGCAACTCGGCGTCCCAGCCTGGTTGTGTGTCGATTCTGCGGTGAATCACCAGCATCGGAGTGCTTCCAGCAATGAACATTGCTGTGTTTAGAGCAAGGGGCTTGCCAATCGAAGATGGTGTAGGAAATACCTGGGGATGGCGTTTCAGGATGGGGCGGATTGCGTGCCGTTATGGTGCGCTTGGTGGTGTTGCGCACCATCTTGTAGCTTGCACGGCGCACTGTGGAAGCGAGCTTGCTCGCGATAGTGGTAGACCAGCCGACATCAGAGTTGCCTGACCTGCCCCCATCGCGAGCAAGCTCGCTCCCACACGAAAGCGCTGCCTAGTTCAAGCCTGACAGTGCCTTTCTGGCCATATGATGTGCTGACCATCGCGATCAGAGTTGAATCACAAGACACAGGTCGAGCTATGGGACAGGAAGACTAAGCGAGACCAAACTTAACGAGCATGGCAAGAGCAATCATTACCGATAGAAGTGCGATAACACACCACTGCAGTGCTACTAGCTTGCGCTTAAGGCTCGCGGGAAAACTATTTATGTCTTCGACATTAAGTCCGCCTCTTTTGAGGTAGAAATTGGGAAAGGTGATGAGTCCGGAAATACCGCCTACCAGCATCAATTTTCCCCAAGGACCACCATGGCGCAGTGATGCGATCGTCATGACAGCTGAACAATTTTTCAAGTGATCCAATATTAGGTCCATTTTTTTGTAAGCCAAGTACAGACACATTCCAATCCAAATGAAAATTCCTCCCAAATCAATTATCCCAACGACCATAAATAATTTTTCAGAGACGCTCACAGTCATTGGGCAGCCTCATAGATAAGTTCGCCTGTTTTTTCACCCAGTATTCCTCCAAGGACACCCCCCGCAAGCGACCCCGTTCCGACCACCAGAAGACCGCACCCCACCATTGCCAACCCTCCTGTCGGCACACTTAACCCGATACAGATCGCTCCAACCACAGGCCCAGTCAGGGCGGCGCCTGCTGCTACACCACCTGCCACGCCACCCGCGAAGCTGCCAGTCTCAGCGAACTTAACTTTCTTACAAGCCTGCGCACTATCTGCCGTGCAAACATCCTGGACCTTCATATACGAAGCTCCACCACCAATAATCGGGCCAACCCACCCCCCGTACTTGATGATTTTGGCCGCTTTGGAGACACCCTCAATATGTGTCGCATAACCTGGAATCTGACCTGCGCCACCAGCCTTGGTCCAACGGTGGACCAAACTGCGACTGGAGATGCCCAAGGCGCTTTTCAAGTTTGGATGATCTGGAAGCCCAGTGCCCTTTCGCGTCAGGGTGGTCAGATGAGTGTCGAGCCTAGAAAGCAGTTGTTTGCGCTCTGCAAAAAAATCCGACGACCGTAAGTGCCCATCGCGCCGGAAAGTACGTTGATGCAACGCCTCGATATCCCGCAGAACAGTTTTAACGTCCTCCAGATTTTTGGCGAAGATGGCTTCACCAACACCGATGGCAGTCGAGCCTTGGGCGAAGAAAGTCTCGATTTCATCTCGATGCCGGGCCATGAAGTCGGCCTCGTCCGCGCTTAGCGGCTCAAGGGCATCGTTGATCCATATTGCTGTTTCCATCAACAGCGCCTCTTCGCGGGTGCATTGATGATTGTTCGGATCGCTCAGCACGATCATCGAACCGGCCTTGACCACATCGCGATAAGGATTGAGCGCGCGGAATTTGCGCATCACCGCCGGGTCGGGTGATTGGAACAGCGTCGCCTCCAGCGCTTCGCGGGTCACGCTTCTGGGCACAACGTAGAAGCCCGGTTCCAGGGGTTCTACGCGGGTGGATGTGCGGGGCGGCGGGCTGATTGACGGGGCGAGAAACGATTGGCGTGAAGCACTTGGTGCGTGGGTCGCGGTCGCGGGCTGTGGAGCCGGCTGAGCGGCTCGGTTGGCTTGCGGTGCAGAATTCGCACCTTCATAAGTGGCCCAGGATACCGAGGGGATCAGTTGCGCTTTGCAGGGGCAGGTACTGTGACTATCCAACGTGCCGGCCATTCGCTTGCCATGGCTGACCATGTGCGCTATGCCGCCCCTGATCTGATAGATTTTTCCGTCCTTTCCACACGAAACCCGGTCCCCTTCGCGGGCGTGCAGCAGGCCGAACATATTGACCCTGCCATCGCCATCCAGCACTTCACCACCACACGTGGTCTTGTCGCCCCGGCCAATGAAATAGCCTCTGTTCATTGCGTGTTCTCCTTCATTTCATTCCGGCGCGCACGGCGGCCCACGGCTGGCTCTACCGTGGGCAAAAAATCTTCTGCGTTCATTTTCATGGCTCCTATACCAGTCCGTCTTACGCAAGGGCGCGTTGACAGTTCTCGGAAGCGATGAATAAGACGATGAGCCGCTGATTGAGCGCAATTCCGGCGCGGGTGGCATTTGCAGCGAATAGGAAAGTTCGCAGGCTCGGATGCGCCTTTTCCTACATCGCGGAACATCTGTCCCGTGGTTTTTCGGGAGGCGGTGTGTCAGGTAAGCAACCAGGGGACCGAGACTCCGCCATCGCGAGCAAGCGCCTTCCCACTAAGGAAACATCAGGCGCTATTCGGTACTGCCCAATCCACGCCAATGCTTGAGGCCAATGAAGATGAACCGCAGTTGCTGGGTAATCTTCGCCTGGGGCGTGAGGTGCTCGGGCAGGGCTTCGGCGGGCGGGTCGATGATGTCCGGCAAGGTGGCGAAGACACTCTTGACGATGAGATCGGCCATTACGTTGAGCCCGGCGAGGTCCAGGTGCTGGAGTTTCGGCATCAGCGCCAGGTCGGCGGCCAGGTCCGAGCTGATGTCTTCACGCAGCCTCGCGATGGCTTGTCGGACCGGCTGCGATCCACCGTATTGCTCGCGAGCCAGGAACAGAAACTGGGATCGGTTGGCATGAACCACGTCGAGAAAAATCCGCACTGACGCGTCGATGATGCCGCCCATGACGAACTCGTTGTGACGTACCAGTCGTATGGTTTCGCGAAAGGTCTGGCCGACTTCGCTGACGAGCGCCAGGCCCAATTGGTCCATGTCCTGGAAGTGTCGGTAGAACCCGGTCGGTACGATGCCTGCCGTCTTGGCCACTTCACGCAGGCTCAGGCTGCCGAACCCCCTGCCACATTCCATCAAGTGGCGGGCTGCGTCCATCAGGGCGTTTCGGGTCTGTTGTTTCTGTTCGGCGCGGGGCAGCATCGCAGGACTGACTTCCGAGTCATGGGAGCGACGCACTCTAGCAAATCGGCTTTGCCGTCGTCGAACGGTAGGAGGTAATCGGGGAAAACGAGGTGCTGGAAAATCAAAAGCCCGATTCAAGGAATCGGGCTTTTTTCATAACCACCATGGGCTCAGCTCACTTCGCCGCGGCGTTTGATGACGCGATCGCCGCCGTCCGCAGCAAGGAGTTGGCCTTGTGGAGTGCGACCGGAACCATCGGCAGCCAGGGTCTGGCCTTGTGGGGTGCGGTCGGAACCGTCAGCGGCCAGGGATTCGCCCAGTGGGGTGCGGTCGGAACCGTCAGCGGCCAGGGATTCGCCCAGTGGAGTACGGTCGGAACCATCGGCAGCCAAGGTCTGGCCTTGTGGAGTACGGTCGGAGCCATCGGCAGCCAAGGTCTGGCCTTGTGGAGTACGGTCGGAACCATCGGCAGCCAAGGTCTGGCCTTGTGGAGTACGGTCGGAACCATCGGCAGCCAAGGTCTGGCCTTGTGGAGTACGGTCGGAGCCACCTTCAACCAGGCCTTTTTCTTCCAGGCGGTCACGGCCACCTTCGGCGACGGTTTGGCTGTAGACAGAGTGGCTGTCCTTGACCTGTGGAGTGGCTTGTTCGGAAGCTGGCAGGGCGAAAGCGGTAGAGGCCAGCAGTGAAAGGGAAAGGCTCATCAGTATTTGGCGTTTCATGATCGTTGCTCCTCGGGAGGGCTGAAAAGTGGGTACGAGGGCAATGCTACTCTCGATAAGTCGATATAAAAGTTCATAAAGACAATGGTAATAATCAACAGAATTGATTGTTCCGCGCAAAGGCTCTAGAACGGGGGTTTCAGGGCAGCAGTTTTGCCCTGAAGTGGGTAGTTTGTACTCACTCGCGCCCCGCAGATGTGCGGGGGCGGTAACAGGTAGCTGTCGAGTCGGTCAGGTTCGTGCGTGTTTTTTTAGTGCCGTTCGTCACCCTTGGTGGTAAACCTGTTGGCCGTTTTGCCTGTCCAACGATCATCGCAACGAGCCGGCTACAGGTTCGTGCTGCCCCAGACGTCGCGGTCCGGACGTCCATCTGCCTCAGGAGCCTTGTGCATGACGCGCACCTCAAAAATCTTCGCCTGGGGCTTTGCCTGCCTCGTTGTCCTGCTGACCGTGCTGGTGCTGTTCATCGCGTTCTTCGATTGGAACCGCATCAAGCCTGCGCTCAATGCCAAGGTTTCCGAAGAGCTGCATCGCCCATTCGCAATCAATGGCAACCTGGCGGTGATCTGGCGGCGCGAACCCGGCGAGGGCGGCTGGCGGGCATGGCTGCCATGGCCGCATGTGGTCGCCGAAGACCTGACCCTGGGCAACCCGGATTGGTCGAAGCTCCCGCAGATGGTCACGCTCAAGCGCGTCGAGTTGCGTATCTCGCCCCTGGCGTTGCTGGCGCGGCGGGTGGCCATCCCGCGTATCGACCTGACAGGCCCCGACGCCAGCCTGCAGCGCCTGGCCGATGGACGGGCCAATTGGACTTTCCAGTTCGATCCAAAGGACCCGGACGCCGAACCGTCCAGTTGGGTGGTGGACATCGGCGCCATCGGTTTTGACAAGGGGCATGTCACGCTCGACGACCAGACGCTCAAGACCCGGCTCGACGTGCTGGTCGACCCGTTGGGCAAGCCCATTCCCTTCAGTGATATCGTCGGGGAAAAAACCGCGAAAAGAACCCGGGAACAGGGCTCGTCACCACAAGACTATGCCTTTGCCTTCAAGGTCGACGGGCAATATCACGGGCGGGGTCTCAGCGGATCCGGCAAGGTCGGCGGCCTGCTGGCGTTGCAGGATGCGGCACAACCTTTTCCATTGCAGGCCCAGGCGAAGATCGCCGACACCCGCGTCGAACTGGCCGGCACCCTGACCGACCCAAAGAACCTCGGCGCCCTTGACCTGCGTTTGAAACTGTCCGGCAACAGCCTGGCCAATCTTTATCCGCTGACGGGCGTGACCCTGCCGGATTCGCCACCGTATTCCACGGACGGCCGATTGATCGCCAAGCTCCACGAGCCGGACGGCGCACAGTTTCGCTACGAGGCGTTCAACGGCAAGATTGGCGACAGTGACATCCACGGTAACCTGGCCTATGTCGCCAGCCAGCCCCGGCCGAAACTCAGCGGTGCGCTGGTGTCCGACCAGTTGTTGTTCAGTGATTTGGCGCCGTTGATCGGCGCAGACTCCAATGCCGAACAAAAAGCCCGTGGCGGCGCCAGCAAACAACCGTCCGACAAGGTGTTGCCGGTGGAGGAGTTCCGCACCGAACGCTGGAGTGCGATGGACGCCGACGTGGAGTTCACCGGCAAGCGTATCGTTCACAGCGAGCAGTTGCCGTTCACCGATCTCTACACGCACCTGGTGCTCAACGACGGCCAACTGAGCCTGGAGCCCCTGCGCTTTGGCGTCGCCGGTGGCCGGCTCGATGCGCAGATCCGCCTCAACGGCCACACCCAGCCCCTCGAAGGCCAGGCGAAATTGACTGCGCGGGGCTTCAAGCTCAAGCAGTTGTTCCCGGGATTCGAGCCAATGAAGACCAGTTTTGGTGAACTCAATGGCGACGCGGATATTTCCGGGCGCGGCAATTCGGTGGCGGCGTTGCTGGGCACCTCCAATGGCACCCTGAAGATGCTCATCAACGACGGCGCCATCAGCCGCGAGCTGATGGAACTGGCGGGGCTCAACGTCGGCAATTACGTGGTGGGAAAAATCTTTGGCGACAAGGAAGTGAAGATCAACTGCGCAGCGGCTGATTTCGATATCAAGACCGGCCTGGCGACCACGCGCCTGTTCGTGTTCGACACCGAGAACGCGATTATCTATATCGACGGTACGGCGAACATGGCCACCGAACAACTGGACCTGACCGTCACGCCCGAGTCCAAGGGCTGGCGGTTGATTTCTCTACGCTCGCCGCTGTACGTGCGGGGCACGTTTGCCAACCCTGCCGCCGGCGTCAAGGCCGTGCCACTGATGTTGCGCGGTGCCGGGATGGTTGCCCTGGGTGTCATCGCCGCACCGGCGGCGGGGCTGTTGGCCCTGGTCGCGCCCAGCGGTGGCGAGCCGAACCAGTGCGCGCCGTTGCTTGAACAGATGAAGGCGGGCAAGGCGCCGGTCACGGTCAAGCCTACCCGGTAGCCGAGTAGTGATGCTACCGGCCTCACCGCGATCAGGCTCGCTCTCGCCTTCGATCGAGTTTCTTCAAAAGAAGAACGCGATCCCCTGTGGGGGCGAGCCTGCTCGCGAAAGGCGTATCAGAGATCGGCCAGGATATCGGCCATGTCATCAGCGTGCTCTTCTTCCTGGGCCAGGATGTCTTCGAAGATGCGCCGAGTGGTTGGGTCTTTTTCGCCGATGTATTGGACGATTTCCCGATAGCTGTCGATGGCGATACGTTCGGCGACCAAGTCTTCGAACACCATTTCCTTGAGCGTATTGCCTGCCACGTACTGGGCGTGGGAGTGCCGAGTCAACAGGTCGGGGTTGAATTCCGGTTCGCCACCCAGTTGCACGATGCGTTCGGCGAGCCTGTCGGCGTGCTCGGATTCCTGGTTGGCGTGTTCGAGAAACTCACTCGCCGCGACACCGGCCTTCAGGCCGGTGGCCATGAAATAGTGACGCTTGTAGCGCAGTGTGCAGACCAGTTCGGTGGCCAATGCTTCGTTGAGCAGGCGGATGATTTCCTGTCGATCGGCGTTGTAGCCTTCGGTGACCGCGCCGTTCTGGACGTTCTGGCGCGCACGTTCGCGCAGGGTCGTGACGTCGGATAAGTGCATGTCGCTCATCTCGTTCTCCTGGAGGCTGATCCGGTTAGGCGTCACGCTCTGCTGGCGCGATCGCTCTAGTTCTGAGTGATGCGATCCTGGAAAAGTTTTACCGGATTTTTCAAGGCGTGCCCGGACAAGCGTGCTTCCTCCTCCACCCATTGGAAAAAAGCCCGCACGGGCGGGTGCCGCTCTCGTCCCGGCACGCAAAGCGCACTGTAGCCGGCACCGCTGACTTGGACCTTGGGGCGATAACCCACCAGCAACCCGCTGGCGACGCTTTGCGAAGCGAGGATATTGCTCGCCAATACCAGGCCCTGGCCGGCGATAGCCGCTTGCAGGGCGTAGTGCTCTTCATCGTATTCACGTATGCAAGGTTGCCGGGTCATCCAGCTTTCCTCCGCCTGGGCGCACCAGGCGTCCCAACCGTGGGCGTACAGCTTGGCGTTATGCCAGCGCACGCTGATCAGTGTCGGCGGCTGCCGGGTGGCCAGCGCGACTTGTTCCGGCGAGCCATACACGCCGAAGCTCTCTTCGAACAGGCACATGCCATAGAGGTTCGAGTAGCCGTCCAGGCTGTAGCGCACCACCAGATCGACGCTGGCGTCCTGAAGCAAGTCGATGACTTCGCAATGGGTGTCCAGGCGTACGTTGATGTTCGGATGGCGCGCGTAAAACCGCCCCAGGCGCGGCACCAGCCACAGGGCGGCAAACGCCGCCGTGGTGGATATCGTCAGGTGCGTGGTGCTGCGTTGCGGGCGCAGGCTGTCGACGCTTTGTGCAACTTCCAGCAATGCCCCGTGCAAGCTGTGGAACAGCCGCTGTCCCGCGTCGGTGAGGCGTACCCGGCGCGGCAAGCGTTCGAACAACTGCGCCCCCAGCCAGGTTTCCAGGGAGCGGATCTGGTGGGAAATCGCTGTCGGGGTGACCGCCAGCTCTTCGGCCGCCGCCTTGAAACTGAGCAGGCGTGCAGCCGCCTCGAAGGCTCGCAAGGCATTGAGGGGCAGGGTGGCAAACATTGGAAATCTCCGTATGGATGAAAACAACTCATCCGGATGAACTAACGCTCATTTGCGATCAAGGGCGACCGGGCTCCAATCTTAAAGCCACAGGCCGTTCCGATTGTAGTCGCATTAGAAGGAGTTACAGATGAGCAGCATTCTTGTCGTACAGGGTAGCCCACGCGGTGAGCGTTCCCATTCCCGACGTCTGACGGAGGCATTCATAGCGGCGTGGCAGGCCGCCAATCCACTTTGCCAACCGACTCGCCGCGAGGTGGGCCGCACCGTCATCCCTGCGGTCAACGAAGCCTTTATTGCGGCGGCGTTTTACTCCGAGCCCCAGGCGCGGCCATTGACCATGCAGGCCGACCTGGCGCTGAGCGATGCGCTGGTTGCCGAACTGCAAGCCCACGATCGCTTGGTAATCTCGGCACCCATGCACAATTTTGGCGTGCCCAGCGGCGTGAAAGCCTGGGTCGACCAGATCGTACGCATCGGCGTGACGTTCAACCACAGCCTCGACAACGGTGTTTCCCAGTACGAGCCGCTGGTGTCGGGCAAAAAGGTGCTGATCGTGACCAGCCGTGGGGACTTCGGTTTTGGCCCCGGTGGCCAATTGGAGGCCATGAACCACGCCGACACCTGGCTGCGGGCGGTGCTGGGCTTCATCGGTATCAACGACGTGACGGTGGTGGCGGCCGAAGGCGAAGAGTCCGCCGAGCACAGCTTCGCGCGTTCCTATGCCGAGGCCGAGCAACGCTTGCTAGCGCTCGCCCGAACCTTTTGAGGACCTGGGGCTTGCCGCGATCGGGCTGAAGTGCCTCGGGTGTCATAGACTGGTCATCATCGGTACTGATGCTGACCACCTCTTGATCGCAAGGATGTCGCCATGTCGCAACGCTGTGCCACTCGCTACCCCTTGGTGCTGGTCCCGGGCATGCTCGGTTTCATTCGCCTGGTGTTGTATCCGTACTGGTATGGCATCGCAGAGGCATTGCGCCGGGGCGGGGCCGTGGTGATTCCTGTGAAGGTCTCGCCCTTGCATTCATCCGAGGTTCGCGGCGAGCAGCTGTTGGCCCGGATTGAGGAAGTGCTGCGGCAAACCGGCGCGCAAAAGGTCAACCTGATCGGCCACAGCCAGGGCGCCCTCACTGCCCGCTACGCCGCGGCCAAACGCCCGGACCTGGTGGCGTCGGTCTCTTCGGTGGCCGGCACCAACCACGGTTCCGAGCTAGCCGATTATCTGCAAACCCATTACCCGGCCGACAGCGCCAAGGGCCGGGTGCTCAGTGCCTTGCTGCGGCTGATCAACGCGATCATGAGCCTGCTGGACACCGGTTATCACGGGCCACGGCTGCCAGCCGACCTGAAGGCATCCCATGCTTCGCTCACCACTGCCGGGGTGGCGCTGTTCAACGAACGTTATCCACAGGGGCTGCCCCAAACCTGGGGCGGACACGGGCCGGAAGAGGTCAATGGCGTGCGTTACTACTCCTGGTCGGGGACGTTGCAGCCGGGCAAGACCGACAAGGGTCGCAACCTCTTCGATGGCACCAATCGAAGCTGCCGGTTGTTCGCCCGCACCTTCGTGCGCGAAGCCGGGCAGAGCGACGGCATGGTCGGGCGCTACAGTTCGCACCTGGGCACGGTGATCCGGGATGACTACCCGCTGGACCATTTCGACATCGTCAATCAGTCGCTGGGGCTGGTGGGCAGGGGGGCGGAGCCGATCCGGTTGTTTGTCGAGCATGCCGAGCGGTTGAAGGCGGCAGGCTTGTAGGACGCAGGGCGTCGCGCGTTATCGTTCGTTGCCGACATGCTCCAGACACTGGTAGTTCATGCTCGGGAAATCGAACAGATGAAGGTGTAACAGGCTTTGTCTACACTGCACCCCATCGCCACACCCTCGTGCGGCAACCAGGAGAAACACCATGAAGATGCTCCGTGTCCCTTTGTTGATGATGGGTTTGCTGCTGTGTTCCCAGGGGTTCGCCGCCACGGCCCAACAAACCAAGATGACCACCTGCAACGCCGACGCCACCACCAAGGCCCTCAAGGGTGACGAACGCAAGGCCTTCATGAGCAACTGCCTCAAGGCGACCCCACAGGACCGCATGAAAAGCTGCAATGCCACTGCCACCGAGCAGGCGTTGAAGGGTGACGCTCGCAAGGCGTTCATGAGTGAGTGCCTGAAGAAAAAATAAGCGCCGGATCTTCTGAGCCCTGGGCCAAATCGGCCGATACAATCCCTAGTGCTGCCAGCGGATCGCTGGCAGACTGCCGATCCTTTCATGCCGTTTTGTCCTGGGGCTGTATGCCAACGTTTTCTCAGCGTCATGTGTTGTTGGTGATCAGTTGGGTGATCATTTTTGGTGGGCTGTTGCTGGTGTTGCCGCTGCGCCTGTTGCCGAGCCTGTTGGCCGGGTTGCTGGTGTTCGAGCTGGTCAACATGCTCACTCCGCAGTTGCAACGATTGATCGAAGGCCGGCGTGCCCGCTGGTTGGCGGTGGCATTGCTCGGCACGTTGGTGGTCAGTGTGCTGACCCTGATCTTTGCCGGCGCCTTCAGTTTCCTGCTGCACGAAGCGGAAAATCCCGGGGCCTCCCTGGACAAGTTCATGACCGTGGTCGATCGCGCCCGTGGGCAACTGCCGCCGTTCATCGATGCCTACCTGCCGGCCAGCGCCGCCGAGTTCCGGGTGGCGATCGGTGATTGGGTGAGCAAGCACTTGAGCGACCTGCAGCTGGTGGGCAAGGACGCGGCCCACATGTTCGTGACGCTGTTGATCGGCATGGTGCTCGGCGCCATCGTCGCCCTGCAGCGCATCCCCGACCTGACCAAGCGCAAGCCCCTGGCCGCTGCGCTGTTCGATCGCCTGAACCTGCTGGTCAAGGCCTTTCGCAACATCGTCTTCGCCCAGATCAAGATTTCCCTGCTCAATACGTTCTTCACCGGGATTTTCCTGGCGGTGGTGCTGCCGCTGTTCGGCATCCAGCTACCCCTGACCAAGACCCTGATCGTGATGACGTTCCTGCTGGGGCTGTTGCCGGTGATCGGCAACCTGATGTCCAACACCCTGATCACTGTGGTCGCCCTGTCATTGTCGATCTGGGTGGCGGTGGCCGCGCTGGGTTACCTGATCGTGATCCACAAGCTCGAATACTTCCTCAACGCCCGTATCGTCGGCGGACAGATCAGCGCCAAGTCGTGGGAATTGCTCATGGCGATGCTGGTGTTCGAAGCCGCGTTCGGCCTGCCGGGGGTGGTGGCGGGGCCTATCTACTATGCGTATCTCAAGAGTGAGTTGAAGCAGGTAGGGATGGTTTGATCCGACCGTTGTATCGATTGATCTACCGCTTTCGCGAGCAGGCTCGCTCCCACAGTTCGATCGCATTCGGTCAAACTGTGGGAGCGAGCCTGCTCGCGAAGGGGGCGCCTCGGTCCTGAATCAGGCCTGACTCCCATACCGCTTCATCGCCTCGATCGCCAATCCACTGCCGATACTGCCAAAGATATTGCCTTCCACATGCCGCGCCTGGGGAAGCATCGCCGAGACGCTGTTGCGCAGCGCCGGGATGCCGCTGGAGCCGCCGGTGAAGAACACCGTATCGACCTGATCAACCCGCACGTTGGCATCGTTGAGCAACTGCGTGACGCTGCCGCGTACCCGCTCAAGCAAGCCGTCGATGGCCGACTCGAACAAGGCCCGGCTCAGATCGACGCTCAGGCCCGGTTCGATCCGGTCCAGGGCCACATGGCGCTGGTCGGCGTGGGTCAGGTGAATCTTGGTCTCTTCCACTTCCATCGCCAGCCAGTGCCCGGCGCGCTGTTCGATCAGTTTGAACAGCCGGTCGATGCCCGCGGTGTCTTCGATGTCGTAGCGCATGCTGCCCAGGGCCAGGGTGGATTTCTGCGAATACACCGCGTTGATCGTGTGCCAGGTCGCCAGGTTCATGTGGTGGCTGGTGGGCATGTAGGCGCCGCTTTTCATGCGGCTGCCGTAGCCGAAAAGCGGCATCAGGCCTTGCAGGCTGAGTTGCTTGTCGAAGTCGGTGCCGCCGATGTGCACGCCACCGGTCGCGAGGATGTCGGCGTGACGGTTATCGTGGGTACGACGCTCGGGCGACAGGCGCACCAGGGAGAAGTCCGACGTACCCCCGCCGATGTCGACGATCAGCACCAGCTCTTCTTTCTCGATGGTCGATTCATAGTCGAAAGCCGCCGCGATGGGCTCGTACTGGAACGACACTTCCTTGAAGCCAATGGCGCGGGCGACGTCTACCAGGGTGTTCTCGGCTTCCTGGTCGGCCATTTCGTCGTCATCGACAAAAAACACCGGGCGGCCCAGCACCACTTCTTCGAATTCTCGACCGGCAGTGGCTTCGGCGCGTTTCTTCAACTGGCCGATGAACAGCCCCAGCAGGTCCTTGAACGGCATCGCCGTGCCCAGCACGCTGGTGTCGTGCTTGATCAGCTTGGAGCCCAACAGGCTCTTGAGCGAACGCATCAGCCGGCCTTCGTAACCTTCCAGGTATTCGTGCAGCGCCAGGCGACCGTACACCGGGCGGCGCTCTTCCTGATTGAAAAAGACCACCGAGGGCAAGGTGATCTTGTCGTCCTCCAGCGCGATCAACGTTTCCATGCCGGGGCGCAGCCAGCCGACAGTGGAGTTGGACGTGCCGAAGTCGATGCCGCAGGCACGGGCCGGGGATGCGTTTTTCATGTCTTTCAGATTCCGGTCGAAAAAACGGCCGCGCAGTGTATGCCAGTGCGGCGCGGATTCGAAGGCCGGTTATCCGCTAATTCGCAAACACGGGCCTTGAAAGACGACGTCACACCCCCAAACTTGCTGGCATGAGCCTGGCAGCCATCGGGCGGACACAAGAACCGCCACCCGCTGCCGATAAACTTCTGATGCGCCGCCCGGTCCCAATCTTGAGGCTGGTCAACCCGCTGTCCGGTCATCCGGGCATGCCGTGCGTGGCGGTGCGACATCGATAACGGATGGTGATGCTTAAGATGGACTTCAAAGACTATTACAAGATCCTGGGTGTCGAGCCGACGGCCGACGATGCCACGATCAAGGCTGCCTATCGAAAGTTGGCGCGCAAGTACCACCCGGACGTGAGCAAAGAGAAGGACGCCGAAACCAAGTTCAAGGACGTCTCCGAAGCCTATGAGGCGTTGAAAAGCGCCGACAAGCGTGCCGAGTACGACGACCTGCGCCGTTATGGTCAGCACGGACAGCCATTCCAGGGACCGCCGGGTTGGCAGAGCCGTGGCGGTTTTGGTGGCCAGGATACGGGTGACTTCTCGGACTTCTTCAGTTCGATCTTTGGCAATCGCGGGCCGGGTTTCGGTGGCCGTCAATCGGGTCGCAGCGCCGGCCGTCGGGGGCAAGACGTGGAAATGGAATTACCGATCTTCCTGGAAGAAACCCTGTCGAACGAGTCGAAGAAGGTCAGTTTCCAGGTGCCGCAATACAACGCGGCGGGCCAGCACGTGAGCAATACCAGCAAGAGCCTGAACGTGAAGATCCCGCAGGGCGTGATCGATGGCGAGCGCATCCGCCTCAAGGGCCAGGGCGCGCCCGGCATCGGCGGTGGCGCCAATGGCGACTTGTACCTGACCATTCGTTTCGCCCCGCACCCCAAGTTCGACGTCGAAGGCCAGGACCTGATCATCACCTTGCCCCTGGCGCCGTGGGAATTGGCCCTGGGGACCGAGGTGGCGGTGCCGACCCTCACCGGCAAGATCAACCTCAAGGTGCCGGCAGGCAGCCAGAACGGCCAGCGCATGCGCGCCAAGGGCCACGGCCTGCGCAACAAGGCCGGCGAGCGCGGCTACCTGTTCGTACAGCTCAAGGCCGTGATGCCCAAGGCCAGCGATGAATCGGTCAAGGCGTTGTGGGCCGAGTTGGCGAAGAAAGCTGCGTTCGATCCTCGGGAGCACTTCTGACCGGTAATCACAGGCCTGGCAACGCACGCCGTGGCGAGGGAGCTTGCTCCCGCTGGGCTGCGAAGCAGCCCCAAAACCATTCGACACGGTGCGCCAGGAAAAACCGGTAGGCAGGTTTTACGACTGCTGCGCAGCCGAGCGGGAGCAAGCTCCCTCGCCACAAAACCGGGTTTTCACAATCCTGGCTAGACTCGACAGTTGAAGCATTGGGAGAAGCAGACCATGAACGACCCGATCATCGAACTGAACCTGATGGAATTCTGTGAAGCCGCTGCGTTGGCGGATGTCCACGTGATTGAAATCGTCGAGCACGGCATCCTCGAGCCCCACGGCGCGGCCCCGACCGATTGGCGTTTCACCGATTACGAACTGGTCCTGGCCCGCCGGGCCGCCAAGCTGCGCCGTGAGTTGGAACTGGAATGGGAAGGTGTCGCGCTGGCGCTGGATCTGTTGGAGGAGGTCCAGCAGTTGCGATCCGAGAACCGTCGGCTGCGCCAGCAACTGGGCCGTTGGGTGGAGTAGGCACGCGCGGGGTCCCTGGCGGAAAAAAACGATAAATAGTTACCGCACTCGTCAGTGACGCGCTGGGTAGGCTCGGGTTTTCCACCATCAAGGATGATCCGAAATGCCATTACCTATTTCTGCCGTTAGCGACCCCGGCATGACGCCGCTGCCTGAAAATCGCGGCGTCCATGTCGACCTGCTCAGGCAGCGCGTTCCCGATTGGTACATCGGGGCCGTCATGCGGCGCCAGCAGGCGTTGAGCGACCACGACCTGAAACTCCCGGCCTGGTACCCCAAGACCTCCCACGAAACCCGGACCCGCCTCAAGGACCAGCATGCGCGCTACCGCGCCAGCCTGAACCTGATCGACAACAGCTTGGGCCGCATCGAGGATATCCGCGCCTTTGCCAAGCCGTTGCTGACCCAGGCCATCCAGCAGGAATTCAAGCGAACCCTGAATGTGGAGAAGGTTTATTACGCCCGCCAGTACGCAAGCAAGACACGCAAGGACCTGGGCAGCACGCTGCTTCACCGCCTGACGGGCGAGGCCTGGGATACCTACGAGTACCGAGGTGCTTCGCTGCTGGAAACGGCACTGGCGAACTTCGAACCCGACGAAGAGCAAAAGCTCGATTGCGATGGCTGCCATGTCATCACCACCACGGCGCTGACCGTCAGCGGTACGCCTGCGCCTACGCTGGAGGCCGTTCGGGCGGGGGCGTTGCCAATCGCTCCGCACGCCTTTGCCAGACTATGCCGCAAGCTGGACCTGGGGCGCCGCTACCAGCAGCACATTCGCGCCATCGCTCGACCCGCTGACGAAGACGCCCGCCGCCGTCTGGACCAGCAAATGCGCGACCACCACCGTCAGTCGTTGGCGCTGAGTGTCGAAGTCGCCTGGGCCAAGGCCGACATCAGCCGTGACACGTACCTGATGCTGCGGCAAGTGGTCGGCGATCAGGACGGCGCCATGCTCGACGGGTGACCGGTGACGTTCACTTCGCTGAAAATCTTCGACACCGAACTGGTCGGCCCGGTACTGATGGGGCCCGACCGGGAAAATACCCGGCGCCTGGAGCGTGTGGTGGCGTATCTACCGGGCGATCCCGAGCATCCTCTCAAGGAGTATCCGTCCAGCACCGAATTCATGGTGGAACTGCGTCGGCGCCTCCATGGCATCGCCTACCGACAGTTTTTCAGCCGTTTCGTACCGCTGAGTCAGCAAGGGCATTTTTTCAAGCAGTTCGACCAGTTGTACCAACCCTCTCCCGAGGCCGATACCCAATCGGACTATCCGCTCAAGCCCTCGTTCAAAAATTTGCGCATGGCCGCATCGCCCATCACCGGCTCGCTGTGGGAAGCCTTGCGCCGCGAGCAACTGCAGAAAATCGAGATGGACGCGCGAACGGTGGCGGTGCCCACCGCCGATGAAGACAAAGCCGCCCGCCTGGCGCGCCTGGAGAGTTGGACGAACACGGTGATCGACGTGCTTAACCAATTGGCATTCGTGGTGCCTGCGTTGGGGCCACTGATGCTGACCGTGGCGGCCGTGCAGATGTTCGAAGAAGCGTTCGAAGGTATCGAGGCGTTCGAGCAGGGGGAAACCCAGGAGATGTGGGCGCACTTTTCCAGCGTGGCGCTCAATATCGCGTTTATGGTCGCAGGCGCCAAAGTGTTGCCGAAGATCCAGGCATCGGCCAGGGTGGATCGGTTGGAAGCGGTTGAACGGGCCAGCGGGGAGTCGCGACTCTGGAACCCTGATCTCACGCCGTACCGCAGTCCTTTGCGCCCACTCGCCGGCGCCGTCCCGGACAGTCTAGGGCTGTACGAGGTCAGTGGCCGCAAGGTCCTGCCATTGGACGGGCACCACTACGAAGTACAACAGGACCCGATTACCCACCGCTATCGCATCCGTCATCCTTCCCGGCCGGATGCCTACCAGCCCAAGCTGACGCACAACGGCAGCGGCGCCTGGAACCATGAACTCGAAAGACCACAGGGTTGGAAAGGCACAACCCTGATGCGCAGGCTGGGCCATCGGGTCGAGGATTTCAGCGACAGCGAACTGGAGCAGATCCGCATCGCCAGTGGCACCAGCGAGGACGTGTTGCGACGCATGCATGTGGAAGGCGAGCCGATGCCCGCATTGCTGGCCGATACGGTCAAGCGCTTTGACTTGGCGCGACAAGTCGACAATTTTATCGGGCAACTGCAAAGCGACGATTCGCTGCGACAGGACGAAGCCGATCCAGTGACGCAGTTGCACTTGCTTGCCGGTTATGGCCCCTGGCCAAGCGGGCTGAGATTGAAGGTGGTGGACGGGGCGGGCAAGACGCTCTGGCGGTATGTTCGTCCATCCCAGGGCTCGGCTCCGGTGAGTGATGTGATCATTCCCGAGGCAAAGGTGCGTACCTCTTCGGTGCTGAAGAATCTGATCGAGGCGGTGGACGCGACCGGGAAGGATCTGCTGGCCGACACCCGTCCGGCGATAGCGAAAACGAACATGGATGCTCGGATTCGCCAGCTCAGGAACAACCTCGCGGAAGTGGCGCGGCGTGAAAAAGTCCAGCTGCTCAATGATTACTACGCCAGGAGCCAAGAGCCAGTGGACCCTCGGGTGGCGTTGATCAAATCCCGCTTCCCATCGGTGCCGGCCGCGGCCATCGAGCAGATGATCACCGATGCCAACCGTGGGGAGCTTCAGCAGATGGCCGCGTGGAATGACGCCGATCCCACCCAGACCAAGCCGATTCCGCTGCGCATCGCCGAGGAACTGCGTCATTGTCAGCGAACGGTGCGTTTGAACCGGGCCTATGAAGGCCTGTACCAGCCTGCGTTGGCGACCGCGGACACGCCCCGATTGGCGCTGGCAACGCTCAAGACCCTGCCCGGCTGGAGCGACACGGTGCGTATCGAACTGCGAGACGATCATGCCTCCGGCGCCTTGGTCGACAGCATCGGGCCGCTGGAGGCGGCGCAGACCAAGATCGTGGTCAGGGACGGTGCTCGCTACCAGGCCCTTGATGACCGGGGCAATGAATTGAGCCATTGGGGCAGCGTCTTCGACGCGTTGCAACACGCCCTGCCGGACGCCGAGCGCCAGGCCATGGGGCGCCCTTCGATCCACCAGGGCGGCCTGCTGGAAAAGGCCCTCGGGAAAGCGCCATTGCCGCGCAATTCGTTGGCGCGAATCTTGAACTTGCCCGCCATCAAGCCATCGTTCCGCTCACCGATGCGCCTGGCGTCGGGCGCGGTGGGATACCCGCTGAGCGGGCTGCGAGCCTTGTTGGGGCTGGGGCGTTCGGTGGAAAGTCGCGTTCTGGAGTTGTACCCCAACCATACGAACGAACAGGTCCGGGCGTTGCTGGCTTCATTGGGCGACGGCGCCGTGGCGGAGCTCAAGCGACGCAAGATCGAGCTGGACATGCTGGATCGGGACCTCGACCGTTGGGCCAATACGACCAGTTGGATTTATTCGGGCGACCGCATGGAGCAGGTGCCACCCGTGCGCAAGCGCGGGGTGGCCGATCAGATCAAGCGTTGCTGGAGGCGCCAGACCGCCGTGGAGACAGCCGCGGATGGCCGCGCGGCGGGCTATCAGCTCGATCTGGGCCGGCTGACAGTCGGTTACCTGCCGGAGCTGTCGGCGGATTTCAGCCACGTGGCCTCGCTGAAAATGGCAGGCATGGACCTGTCACAACAGGCCTGCGAAGGTTTTCTCTCCGGTTTTTCCTCTCTTCGCTGGCTGGACATGACTGACAACCGCCTGGCCCAAATTCCCGCGGCCTTGGGGGCAATGGATGGCCTGACCAAGCTGCTGCTCAAGGACAACACCATTACTCTGACCCCTCGTTGTGTTGAAGTCCTGCAGGGTCTTACCCGACTGAAGGTCCTCAATCTGGAAAACAACCCCGTGGGGCAGCTGCCGGATTTCAGTCGAATGTCCGATTTGCGCGGCCTGGGCCTCAAGGGCACCGGAATCGACACCTGGCCCGCCGGCCTGCACGGCTTGCCGCTGGAGTTCGTCGATTTGCGCGACAACCAGTTGACCGACGTTCCGGAGGCGCTGCTCAACCCGGCGGCGGCTGACGTCCTTGCCACGGCCCGCGTCAACGGCGTGACTTTCCTCCAAGGCAATCCATTGAACGCAGCGACCCAGCAGCGCCTGCATGATTACTGGGCGGACCTGTGGCGTGAGCATCCCGAGTGGATAACGTTGCGTCAACACGGGGCGTTTGGTCATGTCGCGGTGGGAACGGCGGCCAATGTGCAGCAGTGGGTGCAGAATTTGCCCGACAGCCAATTACCCAACAAACGCGCGTTGTGGCAAAGCCTGGCGAGTGAACCGCAATCGGGTGAGTTCTTCGAGCTGTTGAATCGCCTGGCCACCTCCTATCAAGGCGAAGAAAGCTACTCGGACCTGCAGTTGCGTGTCTGGCAAATGCTGGAAGCGGCCGAGGCTTCCACCGACCTGCGTCGTGAGTTGTTCGAACTGGCGGGGGCTCCGGCGTGTGAGGACCGCGCAGCGTTATCGTTCAGCTACCTGGAAATCAGATTGATGATTCACGACGCCAAGGCCACGGCCAATGGCGAGGCTGAGGCCGGGACGTTGATCAAATTGGCCAAGGGATTGTTTCGCATCGATGAAGTGGAGCGCATCGCTCTGGAGGACATTCAGCGACGGCGTGACGCCATCACGGCCCGCCGGGACCTGTCGGCCGAGCAGAAGGCCCGGCACCTGGCAGAGATAGAGGAAGTCGAAGTGCGCCTCGCCTACCGGGTGGGGCTGAGGGATCGGCTGGCGTTACCGGGGCAGCCAAAAGGCGGGCGTTTTGTCCACCTGGGCAACGTCACCCAGGACATGCTGGATGCAGCCGCTACCCAGGTCCTGGCCCTGGACGATTCACCTCGGCAGGTGCAATCGCTGCTGGAGCGTGAATTCTGGATCGACTTTTTGAAACAGCAGCATGAAGCCGCGTTCCAGGCGCTGACCGACACCCTTATCACCGACCAGCTTGCATTGGATGAGGCCAAGGCAGCCGGAACCCTGGAGGAGGCTGACTATGGGACCAAGTCCGAGGCACTGGGCCTGCAGCACAGCGTCAAGGAAGCGGAGCTGATCCAGTCATTGACCGAGGAAGAGCTGGACGCGCAGGTGCAAAGTACTGATCTGTAACGCGGATTCTTGGGTCCGGAGCGGGGGTGAGGCCGCGGTGGGTTGTTTGTCATGTCCTGTGATGGAAGCGATAAATAGTTACCGCATTCACGGAGCGAGCAATGGATAGGCTCGGGTTTTCCAACCTCAAGGATGACCCGATATGCCAGAGCCTACCGTTGCAAAAAGCGCCACGACTTCACCCGCTTCGAAACACGGCGAGCACGACGATCTGCTCAGAAGTCGCATTTCCTCCTGCTACATGAAAGCCACCGCGCAGCGCCAGAAGGCGCTGAGCGATCATGACCTGGAGCTTCCAGACTGGTACGTGAAGACGACCCACCAGACCAGGGCCAACCTAAAAAGCATTCACGAGCGCTACTGCGCAATTTTCAACCAGGTCGACTACGCGCTGGGCAAGGTCCAGGACATACGGACCTTCGCCGAACCCTTGCTCAGCCAGGCCATCCAGACAACCTTCAGGCGTACGCTCAATGTCCGGGAGGTTTATTTTGCCCGCAAGTTCGCGGTCAAGACGCGTACCGACATGGGTATCAACTTGCTCCATCGACTGACGGGCGAGGGCTACGACACTTACCAATACCGGGGCGGTTCGTTATTGGACGTCGCGCTGGCCAATTTCGAACCCGATGAAGAGCACAAGCTCGACTGCGATGATTGCCACCTCATTACCACCACGCCGGTGTCCGCCGATGGCACCTTGAGTCATACCCTGGAATCCGTGCGCGCGGGAGCATTGCCCATAGCCCCCGAGGCGTTCATCAAGCTATGCCGCAAGCTCGACCTGGGACGCAAGTATCGGGAACACCTCACGACGATCCTGGAACCGAACGACCGCCAGGCCCGCGAACGGTTGGATGAACAGTTGCGCGAGCATCACAAGCAACTCCTCACGATCAGTACCGAGATCGCCCACGCCAAGGCGGACATCCGGCAGGACACCTACCGAATGTTGCAGCGGGTAGTGGGTGGGCAGCCCTCGGCCGAGCTGGACGGCCGCGCGGTGACCTTCGCGACGTTGACGGTCCTTGACGTCGAGCTTGTCGGGCCTTTGCTGATCGGACCGGAGCGCGACCGCAGTACCCGGTTGGAGCGGGTCGTGGCGTATATCCCGGACGACCCCGAGCACCCGGTGAAGGAATACGCCTCCAGCTACGAATTCATGGTCGAACTGCGTCGCCGCCTCCACAACCTCGACTACCGGCGCTTCTTCAGCCGCTTCGTGCCGCTGCATGAGCAAGGGCATTTCTTCGAGCGTTTCAACCGTCTCTTCAAACCCTCTTCGCAAACCGATGCCAAAGGCGACTTCCCCCTCAAGTCGAACCTGCCCAGGCTGCCGATGAGCGCGTCCGACCTCAAGGGTTTCTTGTGGGAGACGCTACGGGTAAATCAGGTCCGCAAGATTTACCAAGACGCACGGGTCGCGGCAGTTCCTACAGGGGATGAAGACAAGAAGGCGCGTCAGGCGCGCCTGGAAAGTTGGGAAAGCACGGTCATCGATGTGCTCAACATGGCGGCGTTCGTTGTTCCCGGGCTCGGTCAGGTGATGATGGCGGTGTGGGCGTTGCAGATGCTGTACGAGGCGTTCGAAGGCATCGAGGCGTTCGAGCAGGGCGAAACCAAGGAAATATGGGCGCACGTTTCCAGCCTGGCGCTTAACGCCGCGTTCATGGTGGCAGGCGCCAAAGTGCTCCCGCGCATCATGCCATCGGCTACGGTGGATCAACTGGCGCCCGTCACTTCGCCGACTGGCGAAAGACGGCTCTGGCGACCCGACCTGGCGCCTTACCGGAGCGATCTGGAGCCGCCCGCGAATTCGCAACCCGATGCCCTGGGCTTGCACCGCGTCAACGGTCGCGACGTCTTGCCATTGGACGACAGTCACTACGAAGTCCAGCAAGACCCGGCCACCCAACGTTATCGCATTCGCCATCCTTCCCGACCGGATGCCTATCAGCCCGAGCTGACAAACAACGGCAGCGGTGCCTGGAACCATGAGCTGGAACAGCCGCGAAGCTGGGACGGTACGACCCTGATGCGCCGGCTCGGCCACCGCGTCAAGGATTTCAGCGATGCCGAGCTCGAGCACATTCGTACCGCCAGTGGCACCAGCGAGGACGTGCTGCGGCGCATGCACGCCGAGGGCGAGCCGGTGCCGGTGTTGCTGGACGACACGATCAAGCGCTTCGACATCGCTCGCAAGGTCGATGCTTTCCTGCTGCACATGCAAAGCGAAGATCCGCTGATCTATGAGAAAGCCGATTCGATGACGCAGCTGCACTTGCTCACGGGTTACGGCCCATGGCCAGAAAACTTGAAGCTGAAGGTGATCGACAGCGCGGGCAAGTCTCTGTGGGAATACGCTCACCCAACGGATGGAACGTCCTTGATCCGTGAAGTCATCGTCAGCGATACGGAAGTGGATTCATCTTCATTCCCCAGGAACCTGATCGAGGCCGTGGATGCGACGGGCAATGATCTGTTGGCCGGCACGCGGCCGGCCATCGCGAAAACCGACATGAACGCCCGGATCCAACAGTTTCGCAAGAATCTCCTTGAAGTGGCGGTGCGTGAGAAAAACCAACTGATCCATGATCACTACGCCAAGGGCGATGTGTCGAAAGACCCGCGGGTCAAGCTGATCAAATCCCGTTTTCCTTCGGTTCCGGCGGCCGCCATCGAGCAGATCATGGTCCACGCCAGCCCTGCCGAAACCCGGCAGATGGCGGGATGGGATTACACCGATGCCACCCAGACCAAACCCATCCCGCTGCGCATCGCCGAAGAGTTGCGTCACTTTCAGCGGGCGATCCGTTTGAATCGGGCCTACGAGGGCTTATATCAGGAGAGCCTGGCCACGGCGGACACACCTCGCCTGGCACTGGCGACCCTCAAGACGTTGGCGGGCTGGAGCGATACGGTACGCATCGAGCTGAGGAAAGATTTCACCTCTGGGGACTTGATCGACAGCGTCGGGCCGGCGGATTCGACGCAGGTAAAAATCGTCGTCAAGCGTGACGATCTTTATCAGGCCCATGACGACAGCGGCAATGATTTGAGCAGTGAGGGCAGCCTCTACGCAGCCTTACAACATGCGCTTCCGGATGCAGAGCGCCAGGCGATGGGCCGCCCTTCGATCCTCCATGGCGCGCTGTTGAAGGACGCGATCGGTGCGGCGCCGGTGAGCCGAGCTTCATTGGCGAAGGTCTTGAAGATGCCGGCAGTCAAGCCGTCGCTCGTCTCGCCTATGCGCCTGGCTTCGGGCAGATACGGCTATCCCTTGGGCGGGCCTTTGGAATGGCTGCGCCTGGGCCGGTCGCCGGAAAGACGGGTGCGAAATTTGTTCCCCGATTATTCCCCTCAGGAAGCCCGGGTCTTTGTGCGGGAATTGGGCGACGGAGCGGCCGCGGAGATCGGGCGCCTTGAAACCGAGTACCGTACGTTGCGCAACGAGCTGGACCGTTGGGTCGCTTCCACCGAGACGGATGAAGGGAACGACGATTTATCGGCGTCATGGCGACGAGTCAAGCAAATCACCGCCGATCGTATCCGTAAATGCTGGAGACGCCAGTCCCGGGCCATCATCGTGGTCGACGGCCGGCGTGTCGGGTATGAGCTTGATTTGAGCTGGATGCATCTGAGGTCGTTGCCGCAACTGTCGGCTGATTTCAGTCACGTGACCTTCCTGAAACTTTATAACATGGGTTTGTCGCAACAAACCTGCAACGGTTTCCTCACGCGTTTTCCTGCCCTTCGTTGGCTGGACATGAGCCATAACAACCTGACCGAAGTGCCGGAGGCGTTGGCGGCAATGCCCCGTCTGAGCAACCTCACGCTGGCATCGAACCAGATCGGCCTGACGCCGCGAGGTGTTGAGATCCTGGCCGGCCTGCCCGCCATGGAATTCCTTACCCTCAGCGACAATCCACTGGGTCGTTTGCCGGACTTCAGCACCATGCCGGCCCTGACGGAGCTGTCGCTTCGAAATACCAGGATCGACACCTGGCCCACGGGCCTGCTAGAACAGCCGCTGGAGGAACTGGACTTGCGCGCCAACCAACTGACCGAAGTGCCGGCACACGTGATCGATCCGCCCGCCGACCAGGCCCACGCCACGGCCCGGCTCAATGGCGTGACCTTTATCCAGGGTAATCCGATGAGCGAGGCGACTGGGCAGCGCTTGCGGGAATATTGGGCGAATCTTCAGCAGGCCCATCCCGAATGGGTCGCGCCGCGCAGGCCAGGAACACTCCAGCTGGCGGCCAACGCTGTGGTGGGCATGCGGCCAGACGTGCGGCCATGGCTGCGTGATCTGCCGTCCGAACAACGGGAGGATAAAAAGGCCCTGTGGCAGAGCCTGCAGGCAGATCCGTTATCCGGGGAGTTCTTCCAGTTGCTGAGTCGGTTGATCGGGTCCTATCAGGACGTGGCTGACTATTCGGACCTGCAGGCCCGCGTCTGGCAGATGCTGGAGGCTGCCAGGGATTCCACTGAATTGCGTCGTGAGCTGTTCGAACTGGCCGGCGAGCCGGCCTGTGAAGATCGGGCTTCGTTGTCATTCAGCAACCTGGAAATAAAGATGATGATCCACAACGCCAAGGCCCTGTCGGTGGAAGGGGATGAGGCTGCCACGCTGATTCGCCTGGCCAAGGGATTGTTCCGGCTGGATGAAGTGGAGCGTATAGCGCTGCGGGACATCCAGGGGCGTCGTGCTGCCATCAATGCCCGTGAAGAACTCACCGCCGCACAAAAGACCGAGTTGATCAGGCAGATCGAGGAAGTCGAGGTCCGGTTGGCCTATCGTGCGGGGCTCCGGGACCGGCTGGAATTGCCGGGGCAACCGAAAGGTGGACGCTTCACCAGCCTGGGCAACGTCTCCAGCGCCATGCTCGATGCCGCGGCCGCCGAGGTGTTGTCCCTGGACGACTCGCCCGAACAAATGCAGTCACTGGTGGGCCGTGATTTCTGGATCGACTATTTGAAGCAGCAACACGCGGCAGACTTCCAGGCATTGACGGACGCCCTCACTGAGGATCTGCTGGCGCTGGATGAGCAGAAAGCGGACGGAACCCTGGAGGAAGCTGACTACAACAGTCGAACCGAGGCGCTGGGCTTGCAGCAAAGGGTCAAGGAAGCGGAGCTGATCCAGTCGTTGACCCAGGATGAACTGGATTCGCCCCAGGAGAGTACAGACCTGTAAGACGAACCGGCGGCGAGGGCACTTGCCTTCTCGCCGCCGGCTCTGTTCAGAACAGGAAATAGCGCTGCGCCATCGGCAACACGTCGGCCGGTTCACACCACAGCAGCACGCCGTCGGCCTTGACCTGATAGGTCTGCGGGTCGACGTCGATACTCGGCAGGTAGTCGTTGTGGATCAGGTCGGTTTTCTGCACGTCGCGGCAGCCTTTGACCACGGCGATTCTTTTCTTGAGCCCAAGTTGTTCCGGCAGCCCGGCCTCGGCGGCGGCCTGGCTGATGAACGTCAGGCTGGTGGCGTGTCGCGAGCCGCCGTAGCTGGCGAACATCGGCCGGTAATGCACCGGCTGCGGCGTCGGGATCGAGGCGTTGGCGTCCCCCATCAGGCTGGCGGCAATCGCTCCGCCCTTGAGAATCAGCGTCGGCTTGACGCCAAAGAATGCCGGGCGCCACAGCACCAGGTCGGCCCATTTGCCCACTTCGATGGAGCCCACTTCGTGGCTGATGCCGTGGGTGATCGCCGGGTTGATGGTGTACTTGGCGATGTAGCGCTTGATGCGGAAGTTGTCGTTGCCTTCGCCGTCGCCGGGCAGGGCGCCGCGTTGCTTCTTCATCTTGTCGGCGGTCTGCCAGGTGCGGGTGATCACTTCGCCAACGCGGCCCATGGCCTGGCTGTCGGAGCTGATCATCGAGAAGGCGCCGAGGTCGTGGAGGATGTCTTCGGCGGCGATGGTCTCGCGGCGGATACGGCTTTCGGCGAACGCCACGTCCTCGGCAATGCTCGGGTCCAGGTGGTGGCAGACCATCAGCATGTCCAAGTGTTCGTCGATGGTGTTGCGGGTGAACGGCCGGGTCGGGTTGGTGGAGCTGGGCAGCACATTGGGGAAACCGCAGGCCTTGATGATGTCCGGCGCATGGCCGCCACCGGCGCCTTCGGTGTGGTAGGTGTGGATGGTGCGGCCCTTGAACGCGGCCAGGGTGGTCTCGACGAAACCGGACTCGTTGAGGGTGTCGGTGTGGATCGCGACCTGAACGTCGTACTGGTCGGCCACGCTGAGGCAGTTGTCGATGGCCGCCGGGGTGGTGCCCCAGTCTTCGTGCAGCTTCAGACCGATGGCCCCGGCCTTGACCTGTTCGACCAGCGGCTCCGGCAGGCTGGCGTTGCCCTTGCCGGTGAAACCCATGTTCATTGGGAAGGCGTCGGCGGCCTGAAGCATGCGCGCCAGGTGCCACGGCCCGGAGGTGCAGGTGGTGGCGTTGGTTCCGGTGGCCGGGCCCGTGCCGCCACCGATCATGGTGGTGACACCGCTCATCAGGGCTTCTTCGATCTGCTGCGGGCAGATGAAGTGGATGTGGGTGTCGATGCCACCAGCGGTGAGGATCATGCCTTCGCCGGCAATCACTTCGGTGCTGGCGCCGATGGCGATGGTGACGTCGGGCTGGATGTCCGGGTTGCCGGCCTTGCCGATGGCCGCGATGCGTCCCTCCTTGAGGCCGACATCAGCCTTGACGATGCCCCAGTGGTCGATGATCAGCGCGTTGGTGATCAGCGTGTCGACGACCTCGGCAGCCAACAGCTGGCTCTGGCCCATGCCATCGCGAATCACCTTGCCGCCGCCGAATTTCACCTCTTCGCCGTAGGTGGTGAAATCCTTTTCCACCTCGATCCACAGCTCGGTGTCGGCCAGGCGGACCTTGTCGCCGACGGTGGGGCCGAACATGTCGGCGTAGGCTTGTCTCGAAATCTTCATGTGCTCGCCTTGAGACTCAATTAATAGTAAGGCCGTTCGCTGCGCTCACTTTTCGCGAGCAGGCTCGCTCCCACAATTGATCGCATTCCCTTGTGGGAGCGAGCCTGCTCGCGAAGGGGCCAACGCAAATGCCGTGACCTAAAGGTCGCCCATGATCCGCCCGGCAAACCCGAACACCCGGCGATGCCCGGCCAGGTCCACCAGTTCCACCTCTCGGCTCTGACCCGGCTCGAAGCGCACGGCGGTGCCGGCCGGGATGTTCAGGCGCATGCCACGGCTGGCGGCGCGGTCGAAGGCCAGGGCGTCGTTGGTCTCGAAAAAATGAAAATGCGACCCGACCTGGATCGGCCGGTCGCCGCTGTTGGCGACCTTCAGCGTCACGGTGCGGCGGCCGGCGTTGAGCTCGATATCGCCGGGCTGAACCTGGTATTGGCCTGGAATCATTGCGGTTGTCCCAAAGTCTTGTAGTAGATGGCGGTCGGGGTATAGGTCCCGTCCGGGCTCTGGCAGTAGTCGGGCAGTTCTCCGACGCGGGTGTAGCCCATGGCGCGGTAGAACGCCTCGGCTTCGGAACCGGCCTCGGTGTCGAGGTACAGCAGCCCACGCTTGTCCTGACGGGCGCCGAGCTCCAGGGCGCTCATCAATTGCTGGCCCAGGCCCCTGCGACGAGCGTCGCCGCGCACCAGCAGTTTTTGTACTTCGGCACGGTTGAGGCCGTTGGGCTTCTGGCACAGGGCGAGCTGGACGCTGGCCTGTACCTGTTCATCCTTGACCACCACCCACAACAGCAGGTGACCCTGATTGAGGCTGGCCTGGACTTCGTCGAAATAAGCCCTGGCCGGTACGGCATCCAGGTCGGCCATGAACCCCACGCTGGCGCCATGACCCACGGCGTCGAGCAACAGGTCGACCAGGCCCTGGCGATAATGCGCAAAGCTTTCAGCGTGGATTCGACGCAACTGGGCGGCGTTCATCGGTATCACTCCTTGTCCATGGCGGGCGGTGGCGCCCCGGGGTCGAGGACCAACTGCATGAAGGTCAGGTCCAGCCAACGGCCGAACTTGGTGCCCACCTGGGGCATCTGCCCGGTGGTGACGAAACCCGCCCGCTCATGGAGGCGAATCGACGCCGCGTTGCCGCTCTCGATAGCGGCGACCATGACGTGCTTGCCGCAGGCCCGGGCGCGCTCGATCAGGTCACTCATCAGCACAGGGCCAAGGCCCTTGCCGCGCTGGTCCCGGCAGACGTACACCGAATGCTCGACGGTGTGGCGGAAGCCGTCGAACGGCCGCCAGTCGCCGAACGAGGCATACCCAAGCACGTTGTCCTCGGCATCGATGACCACCCGTACCGGGTAGCCCTGGGAGCGCCGGGCACTGAACCAAGCCTGGCGATTGCCCAGGTCCACGGGCTGCTCGTTCCAGATCGCCGTGGTGTTGAGCACGGCATCGTTGTAGATGTCGCGGATCGCCGGCAGGTCGCGGTGCTGGGCGTCTCGGATCTGATAAGTCATGCCGTTGCCTCAGACGATGGGTTGGTGGACGGTTACCAGTTTGGTGCCGTCGGGAAACGTCGCCTCTACCTGGATTTCCGGGATCATTTGCGGGATGCCTTCCATCACCTGCTCGCGGCTCAGCAAGGTGGTGCCGTAGTGCATGAGCTCGGCCACGGTCTGGCCGTCGCGGGCGCCTTCGAGCAACGCGGCGGAAATGTAGGCCATGGCCTCTGGGTAATTGAGCTTCAAGCCCCGGGCCAGTCGCCGCTCGGCGACGAGGCCGGCGGTGAAGATCAGCAGCTTGTCTTTTTCGCGTGGGGTCAGGTCCATGTGCAATCCATAAGGGCAGATAAAAATTTTGCAGTAGACACATTCCACTGTGGGAGCGAGCCTGCTCGCGAAAGCGGTGTGTCAGTCAACAATCATGTTGGATGTTCTATTGCTTTCGCGAGCAGGCTCGCTCCCACAGAGGAAATAACTAAGTACTCCAGATTCTTGGTGGCACGGCTTCTTTTCCAAGCAATGCAGGCCTGAGCAAGCGCCACAACTCAATCAACCACCCCCGCGCCAACAATGCCTCGCTCGCCAGGCAGCGTGCCACGACCAGGCCGGGCAGTTGGGTCAGGTCGCCACGCACGGCATGGTCCAGGGAGCGGCAGCGCTCCAGCAGCTCGCTGTCGATCTCGCCGGTCACCAGCAAGGTGGCTAACACCGGGTCGCCGCCCAGGCCGATGGGGGAGTCGAGCAACCCATCGCCACCGGCGATGCGCTGACGCTCGTGCCAGAGCAACTGGCCGTCGCGGCGGATGTCCAGCCACGACTGAAAGTGTCCCACGTCGAACCGCTCGCCGCTGGCGGGCCGACCGAGGGCAACGATGTCCCAGTAGAACAAGCGGGCGTCGCCTTGCAGATCGATGTTCGTGCTGAGTTCGGCCTGGGCCGCGCTGAAGACGATGGTTTCCTGAGGCAGCCATTCCAGGGTCGCGCCGGGGGCCACGCTCAGGCTCAGTTGCTGGTACGCCGGGCCGGCGGCGCGGTACCACTTGGCCGCGCCGGGGCTGGTCAATTGCGCCCAGGCGCCCTGGCCGACCTGGGCCGAAATGTCCAACCGATCCCCACCGGCAATGCCGCCGGGCGGGTGGACGATGATGTGCTGGCACACCTCGGGACCTTCGGCGTACAAGTGCTTCTGCACCCGCAACGGGCCTTTGTGCCGGCGCTGGACCGGGCGCGTGCAATCACCGAATCGGGCATAGCCCAAGTCCAGCTCGGCGTGCCAGCTGGGGGTGAACAGGGCGGATGGCGATACAGGTAGATTCATGATTTTCTGATTGTCGTCGGGACGCTACAGACTAGATCGTAACCAATCCGCGCACACCCTCGGCTTCCATATTTTCTCCACGGCCCTGCTGCACGATCTCGCCCCGGGACATCACCAGGTACTGATCAGCCAGCTCGGCGGCGAAGTCGTAGAACTGCTCCACCAGCAAAATCGCCATGTCGCCCCGGGCCGCGAGTTTCTTGATCACCGCGCCGATCTCCTTGATCACCGACGGTTGGATGCCCTCGGTGGGCTCATCGAGAATCAACAGGCGCGGCCGACTGGCCAGGGCCCGGCCGATGGCGAGCTGCTGTTGCTGGCCGCCGGACAGGTCGCCACCCCGGCGTTGTTTCATCTGCAGCAGCACCGGGAACAATTCGTAGATGAAGGCCGGTACTTCCTTGGCTTCTGAGCCCGGAAAGCGCGACAGGCCCATCAGCAGGTTTTCTTCCACCGTCAGCCGCCCGAAAATTTCCCGGCCCTGCGGCACATAGGCGATGCCGGCGTGGACCCGCTGATGCGGCTTGAACGTGGTGATGGCCTTGCCTTCCCAATTCACCACGCCTTCCTTGGCCGGCAGCAGGCCCATCAAGCATTTGAGCAGGGTGGTCTTGCCCACGCCGTTGCGACCGAGAAGGCACGTCACCTCGCCGACCTTCACGTCGAACGACAGGCCGCGCAGGATGTGGCTACCGCCGTAGTATTGGTGCAGCTTGTCGACTTGCAGCATGTCTTGAATCCCCTTGTGTCCCTTGTGGGAGCGAGCCTGCTCGCGAATGCGGTGTGTCAGTCACAGTTATCCCGACTGATACCCCGCATTCGCGAGCAGGCTCGCTCCCACAGGGAACAGCATGTTTCGATCTAGCGACCGAGGTACACCTCGATCACCCGCTCATCGGCCTGCACCTGTTCCAGCGACCCTTCGGCCAGCACGCTGCCCTGGTGCAGCACGGTGACGTGGTCGGCAATCGCGCCGACGAAGCCCATGTCGTGCTCCACCACCATCAGTGAATGCTTGCCCGCCAGGGATTTGAACAGCTCGGCGGTGAAGTCGGTTTCGGCGTCGGTCATGCCCGCCACCGGCTCGTCAAGCAGCAGCAGTTGCGGGTCCTGCACCAGCAGCATGCCGATCTCCAGGAACTGCTTCTGGCCGTGGGACAGCAGCCCGGCGGCGCGGTTGGCCGAAGGGGCGAGGCGGATCGTCTCGAGCACTTCGCTGATGCGGTCGCGTTGCTCGCCGGTCAGCTTCGCCCGCAGGCTGGCCCACACCGATTTGTCGGTCTTGAGCGCCAGTTCCAGGTTCTCGAACACGCTCAGGGCTTCGAACACCGTCGGCTTCTGGAACTTGCGCCCGATGCCGGCCTGGGCAATCTCGACTTCGCTCATGGTCGTCAGGTCGAGGGTTTCGCCGAACCAGGCCTTGCCGTGGCTGGGACGGGTCTTGCCGGTGATGACATCCATCAGCGTGGTCTTGCCGGCGCCGTTGGGGCCGATGATGCAGCGCAGTTCGCCGACGCCGATGTACAGGTTCAGGTCGTTCAGCGCCTTGAAACCGTCGAAGCTGACGCTGATGTCTTCCAGGGTCAGGATGGTGCCGTGGCGGGTGTTCAGGCCTACGCCGGCGGCCCGGCCGAGGCCAATGGCGTCGCGGCTGCTGCCTTGGTCCCGATTGGCATCGAGAGGGGGTTCAATAATCGGTTCGAGCATGAAATCCGCTGTCGGTGTGATTTTCATTGTTCGCCCCTTTTCTTCAACAGCCCGATAACGCCTTTGGGTAGATACAGGGTCACGACGATGAACAGGGCACCGAGGAAGAACAGCCAATATTCCGGAAACGCCACGGTGAACCAGCTCTTCATGCCGTTGACCACGCCGGCGCCCAGCAACGGCCCGATCAGCGTGCCGCGCCCGCCGAGCGCCACCCACACGGCGGCCTCGATGGAGTTGGTCGGCGACATTTCGCTGGGGTTGATGATCCCCACCTGCGGCACGTACAGCGCCCCGGCCAGGCCACACAACACCGCGCTCAACACCCAGACGAACAGCTTGAAGCCACGGGGATCGTAGCCGCAGAACATCAGGCGGTTTTCCGCGTCGCGCAGGGCGGTCAGCACCCGGCCGAACTTGCTGCGAGCCAGGCGCCAGCCGATGAACAGGCTCGCCACCAACAGCAGCACTGTGGCAAAAAACAGCACCGCGCGGGTGCCCGGCTCGGTGATGCCAAAGCCCAGGATCGAACGGAAATTGGTGAAGCCGTTGTTGCCGCCAAAGCCGGTCTCGTTGCGGAAAAACAGCAACATCCCGGCGAAGGTCAGGGCCTGGGTCATGATCGAGAAGTACACGCCCTTGATCCGCGAGCGGAAGGCGAAGAAACCGAACACCAGCGCCAGCAAGCCCGGCGCCAGCACCACCAGGCACATCGCCCAGAGGAAGCTGTCGGTGCCGGCCCAGTACCAGGGCAGCTCGGTCCACGACAGGAACGTCATGAACGCCGGCACGCCATCGCCGGCGGCTTGGCGCATCAGGTACATGCCCATGGCGTAGCCGCCCAGCGCGAAGAACAGGCCGTGGCCCAGGGAGAGCAAGCCGGCGTAGCCCCAGACCAGGTCCAGCGCCAGGGCGACAATGGCGTAGCAGAGGATCTTGCCCACCAAGGTCAGGGTATATGCCGAGACATGCAGCGGGTTATCCACCGCCAACAGCGACAACACTGGCAGGCTCAGCAGCACGGCGAGGATCACCGCGCCGACGGCGAGGGTGACTTTGGGTCCGGCCTTTTGCGTGGCCGTAAGCATCAGGGGCTGGTTCATCAGTCGATTACCCGTCCTTTAAGCGCGAAGAGGCCTTGCGGACGCTTCTGGATAAACAGAATGATCAGCGCGAGGATCAGGATCTTGCCGAGCACGGCGCCGATCTGCGGTTCGAGGATCTTGTTGGCGATGCCCAGGCCGAACGCGGCGAACACACTGCCGGCCAACTGGCCGACGCCGCCGAGCACTACCACCAGGAACGAGTCGATGATGTAGCTCTGGCCCAGGTCCGGGCCGACGTTGCCGATCTGGCTCAGGGCAACGCCACCGAGCCCGGCGATGCCCGAGCCGAGGCCGAAGGCGAGCATGTCCACCCGCCCGGTGGGCACGCCGCAGCAGGCGGCCATGTTGCGGTTCTGGGTCACGGCGCGCACGTTCAGGCCCAGGCGCGTCTTGTTCAGCAGCAACCAGGTCAGCACCACCACGAACAGCGCGAAAGCAATAATCACGATGCGGTTGTACGGCAGCACCAGGTTCGGCAGCACCTGGATCCCGCCCGACAGCCAGGCCGGGTTGGCGACTTCCACGTTCTGCGCGCCGAACACCAGGCGCACCAGCTGGATCAGCATCAGGCTGATGCCCCAAGTGGCGAGCAGGGTTTCCAGGGGCCGTCCGTAGAGGTGGCGGATTACCGTGCGTTCCAGGGCCATGCCGATGGCGGCGGTGATGAAAAACGCCACCGGCAAGGCGATCAGCGGATAGAACTCGATGGCGTTCGGGGCGAAGCGCTGGAACAGCATCTGCACCACATAAGTGGAATAGGCGCCGAGCATGAGCATCTCGCCGTGGGCCATGTTGATCACCCCCAGCAAGCCAAAGGTGATCGCCAGGCCAAGGGCGGCCAGCAGCAGGATCGAGCCCAGGGACATGCCGCTGAACGCCTGGCCCAGCAGCTCGCCGATCAGGAGTTTGCGCTTGACCTGGCCGAGGCTGGTTTCGGCGGCGGTGCGCACGGCGGCATCGGTTTCGACACCGGGTTCGAGCAGGTTTTCGAGGCGAGTGCGGGCCAGCGGGTCGCCGGTTTCCCCCAGCAGTCGCACGGCCGCCAGGCGCACGGCGGGGTTGGTGTCCACCAGTTGCAAATTCGCCAGGGCCAGGCTCAGGGCGGCGTGGACATCTTCGTCCTGCTCGCCGGCCAGTTGCCGATCAAGGAACGCCAGTTGCGCCGGGCGGGCGCTTTTTTGCAGCTGTTGCGCGGCAGCCAGGCGCACGCCGGCATCGACGGCGAGCAGTTGATGGCTGGCCAGGGCGGTTTCGATCAGCCCTCGCAAGCGGTTGTTCAGGCGCAGGGTCTTGGGTTGGCCATCGACGGTCAACTGGCCTTGCTGCAAGGCGTTGATCAGTTCGACACGCTCAGGCTCCGGCTGCGCGGCCCAGGTTTCCAGGAGCTTGGCCTGCTGGGTCGGGTTGGCGGCGACGAAGTCTTCGGCGTCGCCGGCATGGGCGCCCAGTGGCAACAGCAGGGCCAGGGCGAGGATGAGGCGGTAAAGGGCGGTGGGCATATGCTAGGCCTTGCGCAAACTTCTTTCTTTGTGGGAGCCAGCTTGCTCGCGATAGCGGTGTGTCAGTCACATGTCTTCTGGCTGATCCGCCGCTATCGCGAGCAGGCTCGCTCCCACAAGGGGTGTGTGTCGGCCCGGGGATCAGGGCCGACTCCCATGGGCTCAGTTGCTCTTCACCGCGTAGTCAGGCTTCTTGTCGTTGCCGGCGATGAACGGGCTCCACGGTTGCGCGCGGATCGGCCCTTCGGTCTGCCAGACCACGTTGAACTGACCGTCGGCCTGGATCTCGCCGATCATCACGGGCTTGTGCAGGTGATGGTTGGTCTTGTCCATGGTCAGGGTGTAGCCCGACGGTGCGGCAAAGGTCTGGCCGGCCAGGGCTTCGCGGACTTTGTCGACGTCGGTGGACTTGGCTTTTTCCACCGCTTGGGCCCACATGTGGATGCCGACGTAGGTGGCTTCCATCGGGTCGTTGGTCACGGCTTTGTCGGCACCCGGCAAGTTCTTGGCCTTGGCGTAGGCTTTCCAGGAGTCGACGAACTTCTTGTTCGCCGGGTTATCCACGGACTCGAAGTAGTTCCACGCCGCCAGGTTGCCGATCAAGGGTTTGGTGTCGATGCCGCGCAGTTCTTCCTCGCCCACCGAGAACGCCACGACCGGTACGTCGGTGGCCTTCAGGCCCTGGTTCGCCAGCTCTTTGTAGAACGGCACGTTGGAGTCGCCGTTGACGGTGGAAATCACGGCAGTCTTGCCGCCGGCCGAGAATTTTTTGATGTTGGCCACGATGGTCTGGTAATCGCTGTGGCCGAATGGGGTGTAGACCTCTTCGATGTCCTTGTCCGCCACGCCTTTGGAGTGCAGGAACGAGCGCAGGATCTTGTTGGTGGTGCGCGGGTAGACGTAGTCGGTGCCCAGCAGGAAGTAGCGCTTGGCGCTGCCGCCTTCTTCGCTCATCAGGTATTCCACCGCCGGAATCGCCTGCTGGTTCGGCGCCGCGCCGGTGTAGAAGACGTTCGGCGACATTTCTTCGCCTTCGTATTGCACAGGGTAGAACAGCAGGCCATTGAGCTCTTCGAACACCGGCAACACGGATTTACGCGACACCGAGGTCCAGCAGCCGAACACCACGGCGACCTTGTCCTGGGTCAGCAATTGCCGGCCCTTTTCGGCGAACAGCGGCCAGTTCGACGCCGGGTCCACGACCACCGCTTCGAGCTTCTTGCCGTTGACCCCACCCTTGGCGTTGATCTCGTCGATGGTCATCAACGCCATGTCCTTGAGGGACGTCTCGGAGATCGCCATGGTCCCGGACAGCGAATGCAGGATGCCAACCTTGATGGTCTCGGCGGCCTGGACGGTCCAGGTCATGCCCATCGCGGCAATGCTTGCCGAGAGTGTAAAAGCCTTGATCAAGCTACGACGCTTCATTGTGCGATCTCCGTGGACTTATGATTGTTAAGGGCAGATGCAAACGCTGGAAGCGCTTTTGCAAGGGGTGTGCCCAGTTGGAGAAAGGCGTTGAAACGCGGGGATGGCGGCGAGGCAGGAAAATGACAATGCACCATCAGTGACCGTATCGCGGGTGTTGGTGCAATGTGCCGCTCCGCATTGGGGCGTGGATCGGGGTTGACTCAAGGTGAAATTTTCAACTGCCCGACTATGCTGACGCTTCTGCCATTCTGAAGTAGGGGAATCCGTTTGAATGACGCTGGCGTTGCGAACCATTTTCTTTTGGACGAGACGGCTGTTTTTGACGTGCTGCCTGAAGTCAGACGGGCCGAGCATCCCCGATGGATGCATGTGACGCATTTGAGGGAAGGACGGTATTCGCTGATTCTCACCGCTGGTGAACGCCTTCGAAGTAGCACGCTGAGGGTGTCTTCTGATTCAAGGTTATACGTTCGCTTTTCGGCTGCCCTGCCCAGCATCAGTTTGGATGGGCTCACCTGTGCCTTTGTTTTTTTGGATGATGGGGCCCAAGCCGAATGTCCACTTGGCATGTTTCATTTTGGAGGAGGGCCTACGCCGTCGGAATGCAGGACGGTAACGCTGGATCTGGCTTGGTTGGCCGGCAAACGTGGCCGTCTCTTGATAGAGTGCGGGCCAGGTGCGCAGAACGATCCTACCGCCGACTGGCTAGCGATATCTGACTTGTGCATCGCCAGGGAGGAGGAGATGAAGGCCCTTCTGGCTAAGACACATCATTCAATGCGCATGAAAAACGAGATAGCGCATTTCAGTAGCGTCTACCGGAACGAGTTCTACTCCAAAGTGCAGGAACAACAGCGTGCTAATGCAATGGGCGTTGCTCGCAACGTGCGCCGATTGGATGGAATGGCTCCTGCGCCAGAGCGTGGTGCGCAGGCTGATGTTGTGATCCTCGAACCGTTCGAAGGTGAGGCAGCCTACTCCTATGCGACTCGTCTCCTGAGGGCGAATGTCCCGCAAACTCCGCCTGATTTCCAAGCGAGGCTGCGCCAGAAAGTCAGGGATCATGGGGAAATAAAAGTCTTGTCGATCTGCAGTGGCGCCGCGCGGATAGAGGCGGGCCTGTCGGCGGCTATTCCCGAAGGGGTGCAGTGGTCGCTGTTGGATATCAATGAGGACCTGCTGCAGATCGCTGCAAAGCAGTTTCCGCCAGGCATCAGCCTCGACTTGATCGTGGCGGATGCGAACAACCTGGTGCCTACCGGTGAGCAGTGGGATGTCATTATTTGTGTTTCGGCATTGCATCATTTGGTAGAGCTGGAAAAGGTCATGTTCTTTATCTCCCGCAGTTTGAAAAATGACGGCGAGTTCTGGAGTGTCGGGGAGGCGGTGGGACGTAATGGCAATCGCTTGTGGCCCGACGCGATAGTCGCTGCTGATGCGGCGTTCTCAGCCTTGCCGGCGCGTTATCGGTTAAATGCCGATACCCAGGTCGTCGATGCAGTCATTCCAGACAAGGACCACTCGATTGGGTGTTTCGAGGGGATTCGAAGCGAGGACATCACCGCGCTGCTTGAACGCTGGCTCAAGCCTGTGGATGTTTACCGTACCAACTGCTTCCTCTGGCGAATGGTCAATCTGGCCTACAGTGGAAATTTCAATCTTGAACAAGCGCAAGATCGGGCGCTGGTCATTGATATGGTCCGAGCGGAGCTTGAGCATTTTCGTCATGGCGGGCTGGGGACCGAGCTGTTCGGCGTGTACAAAAAGAAGCATCTTTTCAACGACGGCGCATCAAGCCAATGAAGAAAAGCCCGCCGATGGCCGCGGTAGCGACCCCAATCGGCAAATCCTCCGGCGCGATCAGCGTGCGGGCCGCCACGTCCACCCACACCAGGAACAGGCTGCCGAGCAGCACGCAGGCAGGCAACAACCGACGGTGCTCGGCGCCCACCAGGCGCCTGGCGATGTGCGGCACCATCAACCCGACAAAGCCGATCGAGCCGCTGATGGACACCAGCACGCCGGTCATCAAGGACGCGATCAGGAAAATCCACAGCCGCACCTTCGCCGCGTTCAGGCCCAGGGTCACGGCGGTCTGCTCGCCGGCCATCAGCGCGTTCAAGGGCCGGGCCATGCCCAGCAGCAACACCAGCCCCAACAGCACGCTGGCGGCTGGCACGGCCAGCAGTTCCCAGCGCGCCAGGCCCAGGCCACCGAGCATCCAGAACATCACCGCCGAACTGGCGCGATGATCACCGAGGAATAACAGCAGGTTGGCCGCCGCCATCATCACGAAGGACACCGCCACGCCACACAGCAATAGCCGATCGCTCTCCAGGCGACCGTGGCGGGCAGCGATGGCCAGCACCAGCAACATGCTCAGCAATGCACCGATGAACGCGGCGAGGGGCAGGGTCAGCAGGCCGATGATTTCACCGACATGCAACACCACGATCACCGCACCCAGGGTCGCGCCGGAGGTGACGCCCAGCAGATGCGGATCGGCCAGTGGGTTGCGCGTGACCGCTTGCAGCACCGCGCCGATCAACGCCAGCCCCGCGCCCACCAGGGCTCCGAGCAGCAGGCGCGGGACGCGTATCAGCCAGACGATATGTTCCTGGCCGGGCGTCCAATACACCTCGCCGACACCGAAGGCCTTGTGCAGCAACAGGTCCCAGACCACGGCCACCGGCACCCGCGCCGGCCCGAAGCCCAGGGACACCACGCACGACACCAGCAACAGCGCGCCGAGAGTCATCAGCAGGGCGGCGTAGCGACGATCGTTCATTGGCCGTGGAAACCCCGCGCCAGGGTTTGCACCGCCAGCACGTTATCGATGCCCGGGGTGGCCTGCACGTAGGGGATCACGATGAAGCGCCGGTGCTTGATCGCATCCACCGATTGCAGCGCCGGGTTCGCCAGCAAGAACTGCTGCTTCTGCTCGGCACTGACTTCGCCATAGTCGACGATCACGATGACCTGGGGGTTGCGCTCCACCACGTTCTCCCAGTTCACCCGGGTCCAACTGGTTTCCACGTCATCGAGGATGTTGCGTCCGCCGGCAGCGTCGATCAGGGCCTGGGGCATGCCCAGGCGCCCAGAGGTCATGGCGCGATCTTCGCCGCTGTCATACAGGAACACGCGCTGTCTTTGGGTTGGAAGATGCTTGCGCACCTCGGCCACCTGGGCCTGCATCGTCTCGATCAGCGCATCGGCGCGGTCCTGCACGTCGAAAATTTTCCCCAGGTTGCGCAGGTCGTTGTAGGTGTCTTCCAGGGAAGCCGGCGGACGTTTCATCACGAAGGCGCAGGATTCGGTCAACTCGTACACGTTGATGCCCAGTGGTTGCAGGGTTTGCGGGGTCAGGTCGCCGCCCACGCGCATGCCGTAGTCCCAGCCGGCGAAGAAGAAATCGACGTTGGCATCGAGCAGGGTTTCCACCGAGGGGTATTTGGCGGCCAGTTCCGGCAGGCCTTCGAGGATCTTCGCCATCTCGGGTGTCACCGATTTCCAACCGCTGATGCCGCTGTAGCCGACCATGCGCGGCTTGAGGCCCAAAGCGAGCATCATCTGCGTCATGTTGATGTCATGGCTGACGGCGTGGCGAGGGGCCTCGTTGAACACCACCTGGCGATTGCAGCTCTGGATCGTCAAGGGGTAGCGGGTGGCTTCGGCCAGGGCATGGGCACTGCCCAGCAGCAGGGGTAGCAACAGCAGCAAGCGCAAGGTCATGGTTGGGTTATCCAAGTGATTCGTGGGTAGCCGGACAGGGGATGTTCGTCCACCAGGGCTTCGACGCCGAACACCTCGCGCAACAGCTCGGCGGTGAGGACATCCCTGGGCGTGCCGCTGGCGACGATGCGCCCATGTTCGATCACGTACAGGCGATCGCAGAAGGCGGCCGCCAGGTTGAGGTCGTGGAGGCTGGCGAGGGTGCCGATGCCCAGGCCCTTGATCAGTTGGAGCAATTGCAACTGATAGTGGGGGTCGAGGTGGTTGGTCGGTTCGTCGAGGATCAACAACTGCGGTTGTTGGGCCAGGGCGCGAGCAAGGATCACCCGCTGTTTTTCCCCGCCCGACAACGTGGCGAAGGCATGATCGCCAAAGCCTTCGAGCCCCGCCGATTCCAACGCCTGGAGCACCCATCTGCGGTCTTCTTCGTTGTCGCCATCAAACAAGCCCTTATGAGGCGTGCGACCCATGGCGACCACTTCTTTCACCGTCAGGCCGAAGGCGTCGGGAAACTCTTGCAGCACCACGGCGATGCGCTGTGCGCACCAGCGCGAGGATTGTTGCCAGAGGTTGTGATGCTCGAGTCTGACCTCCCCCTGTTCCGGCCGGCTGAAGCGATAGGCGCAGCGCAACAGGCTGGTCTTGCCGCTGCCATTGGGGCCGATCAATCCGACAAACTCCCCGGCCGCCACCTGCAACGTGGCGTCACGCAGCTGGAACTGGTGATGGCAATGGCCATGGCCCAGGGGCGTCCAGGCGAGATTGGAAAGGGTCAGGGAGGTCATGCGTTCACTCAAGTTATTGGCTCGCAACCCCAGTCCATTGTGGGAGCGAGCCTGCTCGCGATCGCGGTGGGTCAGCCGATTAAGATGCGACTGACCGATTGCGATCGCGAGCAGGCTCGCTCCTACAGGGGAAGGTATTCATCCTTTGGGAAGCGGGCGCGATTGTAGAGGTTTCGCGCCGCTTTTCGTTAACGCGCGGTCTTCAGCTTGAAGATGAGACGATCTCAGGTTGACGATTCAAGCGTGTGACGAGCCGGTCCAGCAACCACACCACCACCAGCGAAACCCCCACCAGCGGGAACACCACCGCCAGGGCCAGCATGATGAACACCCCGGTCTTCCACGTCGGCAGGTCGTGGCGCAGCGGCGGGACGCCGAACTTGCCCAGGGGCCGGCGCTTCCACCAGATCACCACGCCGCTCACGGCGCTGAGCAGGATCATCAGGCAAACCAGCAGCACAAGGATCTGGTTCAGCGGGCCGAACATCTTGCCTTCGTGCAGCATCACGCCGGTTTCGGTGGCGCGGGCCACGACGCTGTAATGTTCCCAGCGCACATCGGCCAGGACCTTGCCGGTGTATTGGTCCACGTGCAGAGTCGCGTCGTTGCGCGGGTCATCGGCGAACACGGCGATGGTGAACACGCCCGAGGCGGTCGTTGGGAAGGTGATGCTGTAGCCGGGCTCGACCTGGCGTTCGGCGGCGATGTCCTGCACCGCCTGCAGGCTGATGGTTGGCGCGGCGGGGCCTTCGTGCATGCCGCCGTGGGCCATGTGTTCGGCATGGTCGCCGGACATCGGCATCGGCGTGTTCTCCATGGCCCATGGCACGGTCTGGCGGTGAGCGTTGTTGAGGCTGCCGGCTTCGACGTCGGACTTGGGCACGTCATTCCACATCGCCGCCGGGAAGCGGTTCCAGAGGTCCGCGTATTGCTTGCCCCAGAAGCCGGTCCAGGTCATGCCGCTGAGCAACATCACCAGCAGGAACGCGGCGCCCCAGAAGCCGACGACGACGTGCAGGTCACGCCAGAACACCCGCCCGCGCGCGCTCCAGCGCGGCCAGAGGACGCCGGCCGACGACTGCCCGCGCGGCCACCACAGGTACAGGCCGGAAACCACCAGCACCACGCCCCAGCCGGCGGCCATTTCCACCAAGCGGTCACCCACCGTGCCGATCAGCAACTCGCCATGGATCGCCCGGGCCATGGCTTGCAAATTGTTTTTTGCATCCTGCTCGCCGAGTACGTTGCCACGGAAGGGGTCGATGAAGACGTTCAGCTCGTGGCCCTTGTCGATCACCACGAATTGCGCGCTGCGTTCGGCGCTGACCGGTGGCAGGTACTGCTTGACCTGGCCTTCGGGGTAGGCCTGGCGGACCTGCTTGAGCAGATCGTCGGCTGCCAGGGTGTGATGCCCGGCCGGTACGTTCAACAGGTTGCCGTACATCAATGGGTCGAGTTGCGGCTTGAACAGGTAAATGATGCCGGTCAGGGCCAGCATGACCATGAACGGCGCCACGAACAGCCCGGCATAAAAATGCCAGCGCCAGGCCAGGTTGTAGAAGTTCGGTTTCGGTAGGCTCATTGCAAAGCGCTCCGCAGGGCAAATTCGGTTCTTCAAATGGGGGCTGAACGATGCAATCGATGTGGGAGCGAGCCTGCTCGCGAAAGCGGACCAGCCAACAATGATGTGAATGACACATCACTTTCGCGAGCAGGCTCGCTCCCACAGTTTTTTATGTTTGCTTCGGCCAAGCTGTCAGGCGCTCATACCCGCATGCAGGACAGCCTTGGGCTGTCCCGCATGCGGGTGAGCAAGCGTCAGGCTTACGCGTCGAGGGGCGGTGCGCGGGTGCGGGCGCCAGGGAAGAGCGCCGGTCGGGCATGGCCCAGGCGCGGGAAAGGGCTCGTGTAGGTGCGGGTAAACGGTGTGGCGAAGACGGTGAACGTGTGGCCGCCAGGCAACGCGGGGCAGTTGAACAGCAGGCTGCAATAACCGCATTTCTCCCACAGCGCATGATGGTCGCTCTGGGGCGGGCAATCGTCATCTGCTGGCGCTTCGTGTGCCGACATGTCCATGCCCATCTCCATGTCCATGTCCATGCCTATGGATACAGGCGTGGACATGGACATGCGCTGATCCATCGGCATCGACTGGGAAACCAGCGGGCCGATAAAAATCATCAGCATGGCGAACAGGCTGATCCAGCTACCGCGGGTCAGGCTCAATGGCTGACGGCGGTGCATGGAAAGGCTGGTGCGACGAAGTTGCATGGGCGGCTATGTCTATTGGGCGTGCATGTGCGTTTGGGTGCCGTCGGGGGCTTTTTTCTGCACCGTGACGTTCACCGTGACATCCCCGGCCTTTTCGAAATGCAAGGTCATGGGGAAACGTTTGCCGTCGCTGAGCAGGCTACGGTCCTTCAGGTCCAGCAGCATTACGTGGTACGCCATCGGTGCGAAGGTCACCGTTGCGCCTGGAGCGATAACTATGCCGTCCACCGGTTGCATTTTCATCAAGTCGTTTTGCATCACATGTTCATGGAGCTCGGCCTTGCCGGCGATGGGTGAGTCGACACTGAGCAGTTTATCCTCGGACCTGCCGCCGTTGTGGATAATGAAGTAGCCGGCGACGGTCGGCGCATTGGGCGGCAATTCCTGGGACCACGGGTGGGCGATCTCAAGCTCCCCGGCCTTGTACTGGTGAGCTTGGGCGAAGCCAACGGGAAGCAGCAGGGCGACCAGCAGGATGAGTCTGTTCAACATGGCAATTCTCCGGAACGATTCAGGGCGCAGGTGGGTGCGGAAGAATCAGGCCAGAGGCGAGGCGCGGGGATTTAGACTGGGCCATTGTTGGCGTGGCGTGGGGCTGTCGAGCTTCGAATGGACGACATTGCGATGGGCCAGTTGCGCATCCAGATACAACTGCGGGGCGTGCCCGGCAATCGCCACCAACGGCGCCGGGCCTGAGCAGCACCAGCAATGCTGCATGGTCGAGTGAGGATCCTGTCGCGGCGTTCCCTGTTCGAACTTACCCAGGGAAATCGCCACCAGTTTTGTTCCGCCGGAAGAGCAGAAACTGCCCCAGAGCAATTGTTCGGTTGGCGTGTCGGCGGTCGTACCGCTGCCATTGGAAAGCGGCATGGCGAGCATGTTGAACAGCACTGCGAAGCAGGCGATCCAGGCAAATGCAAGCCGTTGTCGGGACATGGGGCAATCCGCTCGGTTGGGCGATCAGGTGGCCGGTATTTAGCCTGATCGGGAGGCAGAAGTAAAAAAGCCACGTGCGGTGTAGGGTCGCAGGGCTTGTGAGTAACAGTAGCAAAATATTTTCAGATGAGTGGTGCTGACAGGACAGGCTTGTAGGACTGTGCAGGTTTCTGTCAGGCCAACTGCCGCAGCCCCTGCAACACCTCATCCGCCGTCCCAAACTCCCGATCCACCTCCGGCAACATTGGCCGCTTCAGTACCAATACCGGCACTCCTCGCTGCCGCGCCACGTCCAGCTTCGGTTCAGTCGCGGTGCTGCCGCTGTTCTTGCTCACCAGCACATCGATCCGCCGCCGTTCGAACAGCTCACGCTCGCCCTCGATATGAAACGGCCCCCGGGCTCCGATCACTTCGCAGCGCTCATTGCCGGGGTAAACGTCCAACGCCCTCAAGGTCCAGAATTGCTCTGGCGGGATTTCATGCATGTGTTGCAGCGGCTCTCGGCCAAGGGTGAACAGAGGCCGGTGGAAGGGGCGCAGGGCTTGGATCAGTTCGGCCCAGTCGGCGACTTCGCGCCAGTCATCGCCGGCCCGGGGCTGCCAGGCCGGACGGCGCAGGGCCCAGCAGGGGATGGCACAGGCGTGGGCCGCATGGGCGGCGTTGTGGCTGATTTGGGCGGCGTAGGGGTGAGTTGCATCCAACAGCAGCTCGATGCCCTCGGCGCGGATGAATTGCGCCAATCCTGCGGCGCCGCCATAGCCGCCGACGCGCACCTGGCAGGTCAGGTCGGTGGGGATGCGGCCGATGCCGGCCAAGCTGTAGATGTGCTGGGGGCCAAGCGTGCGGGCGATGGCCAGGGCTTCGGTGACGCCACCGAGGAGCAGGATGCGTTTCATTTCAAGGCTCTTCATGACAAGGCTCCGGCGTGGCCGACAATCCCACCCTGGCGGTCGATGGCGAAGACTTCGACCTGGACCTGGGCCGGCACCACGCTGCGGGCGAAGGCCAGCGCGTGCTCGCACACCGCATCGCCGAGGGCGATGCCGGCGGCGCTGGCCATTGCCAGGGCTTGCTGGCTGGTATTGGCTTGCCGGATGCCCTGTTGCAAAACCTCATCGGCGCCGAGGGCGGCGGCCCATTCGGCCAGTTGTGGCAGGTCGATGCTCGAATGGCGGCTGTGCAGGTCCATGTGGCCGGCGGCAAGTTTGCTGATCTTGCCAAAGCCGCCGCAGAGGCTGAGTTTTTCCACGGGTACCTTGCGCACATGCTTGAGCACGGCGCCGACGAAATCGCCCATTTCGATCAGGGCGATTTCCGGCAGATTATAGACCCGGCGCATGGTGTCTTCGCTGGCGTTGCCGGTGCAGGCGGCGATGTGCAGGTAGCCGTTGGTTTTCGCCACATCGATGCCCTGGTGGATCGAGGCGATGTAGGCCGCGCAGGAAAAGGGCCGGACGATGCCGCTGGTGCCAAGGATCGACAGGCCGCCGAGAATGCCCAGTCGCGGGTTCATGGTTTTCAGCGCCAAGGCTTCGCCACCCTCGACATTGACCGTGACTTCGAAGCCACCGGCGTAGCCGCTTTCCTCGGCCAGCCGGCCCAGGTGATCGTTGATCATCTGGCGTGGCACCGGGTTGATTGCCGGCTCACCGACGCCCAGCACCAGCCCCGGTCGCGTCACCGTGCCCACGCCGCGACCGGCGACGAAGCGCACGCCGGGTTCGGCTACCAAGCGCACTTGGGAAAACAGCAGGGCGCCGTGGGTTACGTCCGGGTCATCGCCAGCGTCCTTGATCGTCCCGGCCTCGGCGCCTTGCTCGGTCAATCGGCAGAACTCCAGGCGCATCTGCACCTGCTTGCCCTTGGGCAAGACGATTTCCACGGCGTCGGCCTCGGTGCCGCGCAACAACAAGCGGGCCGCCGCCAGGCTGGTGGCGGTGGCGCAACTGCCGGTGGTCAGGCCGCTACGCAGGGGGGCGGGTTGTTCGGCGGTTTCGTCACGCATCGAGGGGCTTCGTCAGGTCCAGCAAGGTAATCGGCAGCGCCTGGCGCCAGGTGTCGAACTCACCCAACGGCTGCGCCTGGGCAATGTGGATGCGGGTCAGCTCACCGCCATGGCGTTCGCGCCAGCCCATGAGGGTCATTTCGCTCTGCAGGGTCACGGCGTTGGCGACGAGCCGCCCGCCGGGCTTGAGGTGGGCCCAGCAGGTGTCGAGTACGCCTTCGCGGGTGACGCCGCCGCCGATGAATACCGCGTCCGGCCGCTCCAGGTTTTCCAACGCTTGCGGGGCGCTGCCGCGAATCAATTGCAGGCCCGGCACGCCGAGTGTGTCGCGGTTGCGTTCGATCAAGCCTTGGCGGCCCTCGTCGACTTCGATGGCCAGGGCCCGGCAACTGGGGTGGGTGCGCATCCATTCGATGCCGATGGAGCCGCTCCCGGCACCGACATCCCACAGCAATTCACCAGGCGTGGGGGCGAGGCGGGCGAGGGTGATGGCGCGCACGTCGCGCTTGGTCAATTGGCCGTCATGTTCGAACGCGGTGTCCGGCAGACCGGCCAGGCGTGACAGGCGCTGTGTCGATGGTTCGGCCCGGCATTCGATGGCGATCAGGTTCAGGTCGGCGACGGTTTCATCGGACCATTGCGCGGCGCAACCGTCGATCCGGCGTTCTGCCGCACCGCCGAGATGCTCCAGCACAGTCATGGCGCTCGGGCCGAAGCCGCGCTCGCGCAGCAACGTCGCCACCGCGCCGGGGCTGTGGCGATCATTGCTCAGCAGCAACAGCCTCACGCCTGTGGATAAATACCCATTGAGCACCGCCAGGGGGCGCGCCACCAGCGACAGCGGGACCACGTCCTGCAGCGGCCAGCCCATGCGCGCCGCCGCCAGCGAACAAGAGGACGGCGCGGGGATGACCAGCATCTGATCACCCGGCACTTGTTTCGCCAGGCTGGCGCCCACGCCATAGAACATCGGATCGCCGCTGGCCAGCACGCACACTGCTTCGCCCTTTCGAGCCAGCAGCGGCTCCAGGGAGAACGGGCTGGGCCATAGCTCCCTTTCGCCGCGAATACACAGTGGCAACAGTTCCAACTGGCGAGCGCTGCCCAGAATCCGCGGCGCCCGCAGCAATGCATGGCGAGCCGTTCGGCCCAGGCCCTTGAAGCCATCTTCACCGATGCCCACTACAGTCAGCCAGGGGGTCATCTCTGTTCCTCGAATAAATGGGGTTGTTCGGCGCACTGGTTGCGTCCGCGAACCGGGCCGCCATCATACCGCGCCCTGGCGGATCAGGCGTGGACCATCCCTCGTGGGAGCGAGCCTGCTCGCGATGCCGGCGTCACATTCAACACTCATTTTTTCAGGCACACCGCTATCGCGAGCAAGCTCGCTCCCAAGTGTTCGCCTTTACTGAACAGCATTGCTCCCACAGTGGGATGTGTGATGGATGCAGGATTTGTGTATGCACGATCGGCAATCCGACCAGCAAGCTTTTCATGACCCCAGGCAAAGCAGGCATAATGGCGGCCTTTCGCCGATGCGGCGCTCCTACTTGCCGGTTATAACTTGAACGAACGTCCGTCCCGCCACGTCATACGCCCCTCGGGTTGCCCCGGGTTGCTGCGTGTCGTCCAGGCGCTGGACGGTGGGATCTGTCGGATCAAGCTCGATGGCGGTTCGATCCAGGCGGACCAGGCCGAGGCCGTGGCATTGGTGGCCGAGCGGTTCGCCGGCGGTGTGATCGAGGCGACCAACCGAGCCAACCTGCAAGTTCGTGGGATCGGCCCCGAGCGCGACGCGCTGATCGAGTCTTTGCTGGCTGCTGGGCTTGGCCCTCGCAATCCGGCCGGCGATGACGTGCGCAATCTCATGCTCAGCCCCTCGGCCGGCATCGATCGGCGGATGCTCATCGACACTCGCCCATTGGCCGAACAGATCCTCACTACGTTGCAAACCCACGAACGTTTCCATGAACTGTCGGCCAAGTTCGCCGTGCAACTGGACGGTGCAGAAGCACTGGCGATGCTGGAACATCACCACGACCTGTGGTTGTCGGCGTTGGTACGCGATGGTGAGCCCTGGCTGGCCTTCGGCTTCGCTGGCGTCCCGCTGGACGAGCCGGCGGGACGGGTACCCCTGGCCGAAGGGCACGCCTTGGTGGTGGCGGTACTTGAGCTGTTCCTCGACCTGGCCCGCCCCGACCAGAACCGCATGCGTGAGTTGCTGGCTGAACTCTCCGCGGATGAATTCGTCACGCTTTTGGCCCGCCGGGTACCGCTGCAACCCTGCCCGGATTGGCGGCGGGTTGCTTCGACTGATGGCTTGCACATCGGTATTCATCCCCAGCATGACGAGGGCGTTTTCGTTGGCGCCGCGGTTCCCCTGGGCCGGCTCGATGCCGCCATGCTGCGCGGCGCGGCGCGGCTGGCGCGGGAGAAGGGCGACGGCAGCCTTCGTTTCACCCCTTGGCAAAGCCTGTTGCTGCCTAACGTTCGCGCCGATAACGCCGCCGGTGTACTGGCGCGGCTCCAGGCGCTGGGCCTGTTGGTTTCGGTCGATCAGCCCCTGGCGCAGCTCATCGCGTGCACCGGGTCCAGTGGCTGCGCCAAGGCCATGGCCGACACCAAGGCCGACGCTCACCAATTGGCGGAGCGGCTGCACCGCCGTGGCCAGGCGCTGAGCATTCATTTGTCCGGTTGCCCGCGTTCCTGCGCGGCGGCCCATATCGCGCCCGTCACCTTGTTGGCGGTCGCCCCCGGTCGTTATGACCTGTATTTTCGCGATGCGACGCTGCCGGGTTTCGGCGCGTTGCAGGCGCACAATCTGACTATCGAAGCGCTCGACCACTGGCTCGACGCTCATCCCCGGAGCCCCCTTGATGCTTGATTACATCCGCGACGGTCAGGAGATCTATCGCAACTCCTTCGCGATCATCCGCGCCGAGGCCAACCTGGCGCGCATACCGGCCGATCTGGAAAAACTCGCGGTGCGGGTGATCCACGCTTGCGGCATGGTCGAGGCGGTCGATGGCCTGCAGTTTTCCGAGGGCGCGGGCACGGCCGGTCGCCAGGCGCTGGCGGCCGGCGCGCCGATCCTGTGCGACGCGCGGATGGTTTCCGAGGGCGTGACGCGGGCTCGCCTGCCGGCCAACAATCCGGTGATCTGCACCTTGCGTGACGAGCGCGTGCCGGCGTTGGCCCTGGACCTGGGCAACACCCGCTCGGCGGCGGCCCTTGAGCTGTGGCGCCCACACCTGGAAGGCAGCGTCGTGGTCATCGGCAATGCTCCAACGGCACTCTTCTACCTGCTGGAAATGCTCGACGCCGGGGCGCCAAAACCGGCCCTGATCCTCGGTTTTCCGGTGGGGTTTGTCGGCGCCGCCGAATCCAAGGCGGCGCTGGCGGCCAACAGCCGGGGCGTGCCGTTCGTGATCATGCAAGGGCGGCTCGGCGGCAGCGCCATGGCCGCCGCCGCCGTCAACGCCCTCGCCACGGAGGTGGAATGATGCAGCAGCCAGGACGCCTGATCGGCCTCGGCGTAGGGCCCGGTGACCCCGAACTGATCACAGTCAAAGCCTTGCGCCTGCTGCGCGAATCGCCCGTGGTGGCGTACTTCGTCGCGAAGGGCAAGAAGGGCAACGCTTTCGGCATCATCGAGGCGCATTTGCAGGTCGCGCAAACGTTGCTGCCGCTGGTCTATCCAGTCACCACCGAGGTGCTGCCAGCGCCGCTGTCCTATGAAGAGGTGATCGCCGATTTCTACGACACCGCCGCCGAACAGTTGGCCGTACACCTGGACGCCGGTCGCGACGTGGCGGTCATCTGCGAGGGCGACCCGTTCTTCTACGGCTCCTACATGTATCTGCACGATCGGCTGGCCGAGCGTTATGTCGCCCAAGTCATCCCGGGCGTGTGCTCGATGCTCGGTGGTGCCTCGGTGCTCGGCGCGCCGCTGGTCTATCGCAACCAGAGCTTGTCGGTGCTTTCGGGGGTATTGCCCCACGGGGAACTCAAGCGCCGGCTGGCCGACGCCGACGCGGCGGTCATCATGAAGCTGGGACGCAACTTCCCCAAGGTTCGACAGGTGTTGCAGGAGCTGGGTCTGGATGGGCGGGCGTTGTATGTGGAGCGAGCTACCATGGCCAACCAGAAAATCGTCCCGCTGGATGAAGTCGAGCCGATGTCCTCGCCGTATTTCTCGCTGATCATCGTCCCTGGCGAACGGTGGCAGGGATGACGGCAAAAGCTCCTGCCATTGTCATTCTCGGCACCGGCAGCCTGGCAACGGCCCGGCGAATCCAGCAACGTTATCCCGAGGCTTTGATCCATGGGCTGGCGGGCCGGGTCGAGGGCAGCGATCGGCCATACGCCGAGTTTGGCGCAACGTTGCGCCAGCTCTATCAGGAGGATTCGCCGATCATCGCGCTATGCGCGGCTGGCATTGTCATCCGCACGCTGGCGCCGCTGTTGCTGGAGAAGGGCGTCGAGCCGCCGGTGCTCGCCGTGGCCGAGGATGGCAGCGCCGTGGTGCCGTTACTGGGCGGCCTGGGGGGCGTGAACGTCATGGCCCGCGAGATTGCCGGGGCGCTCCAAGTCGCGCCGGCCATCACCACCAGCGGCGAATTGCGTTTCGGCACATGCCTGCTTAATCCGCCAGGCGGCTACAGCCTTGGCGACCTGGAGCAAGGCAAGCGCTTCGTGTCCGACCTGTTGGCCGGTGAGCCGGTGCGGATCGAGGGCTCGGCGCCGTGGCTGGACCAGGCGCAGTTGCCACAGGATGCACAGGCGCGGCTGGCGATTCGTGTCGACAGTGCCGCGGGCGTGCCGGCGGCGGATGAGTTGCGCATCTATCCGCGCAACGTCGTGGTCGCGGTGAGCGCCGGCGCGTCAGACGATTCCACCGCCATTGTCCAAGCGCTGGCCCAGGCGGGGCTTGCAGTGCAGTCACTGGCCTGCCTGTTGGCGGCGGACAGCGACATGGCGCGCCCGCAATTGCAGCAAGCCGCTTCGGCCTTGGGCGTACCGCTGCGATTCGCCGCGCCCGACGGCAGCGTCGCGCAGTGGCTTGCCGGTGCCTTGGGGCAGCCGGTATCGATTCAGACCACGGGCAATATCGCCATTGCCGTGGCCGCACAACCCGTCGATCCGCAACGGATCGGACGCGCGCGCGGACGTCTGGCGGTGATCGGTCTTGGCCCTGGCGCGGCCGAGCTGATGGTGCCGGCCGTGCGCGCCGAACTTGACCGCGCCACCGACGTGCTGGGGTATGAAACCTATGTGCGCATGGCCGGCCCTTTCCGTGCCGACCAGATGCAGCATTGCACCGACAATCGTGAAGAGATGCAGCGCGCCCGGCACGCCTTTGAACTGGCTGCCCAGGGGCGATCGGTGGTGGTGGTGTCTTCGGGTGACCCTGGCGTATTCGCCATGGCGGCGGCGGTGCTCGAAGCGTTGCATGAATCCAGTGACCCGGGCTGGCATAACGTCGACTTGCAAATCCTGCCGGGCGTGTCGGCCTCCCTGGCCACCGCCGCCCAGGCCGGCGCGCCGCTGGGGCACGATTTCTGCGTGATGTCGCTGTCGGACAACCTCAAGCCCTGGTCGATTATCGAGAAACGCCTGGCCCTGGCGGCCGAAGCCGACCTGGCCCTGGCGTTCTACAATCCGATTTCCCGTGCTCGCCCATGGCAGCTGGGGCGGGCGCTTGAGATCGTGGCTGAACACCGCGCACCGGATACTCCGGTGGTCTTGGGGCGCGACATAGGCCGTCCCGGCCAGACATTGCGTGTTACGACACTGGGGCAGTTGACCCCGGAGCAGGTCGATATGCGCACGATGGTGCTCGTGGGTTCTTCCACGACCTGTGTCTTCCCTCGTGCCGAGGGTGGAAACTGGGTCTACACCCCACGGTGGTACGGCGATAAACCGCTCTGAATACATCTGGCGGCCCGTTCGGGTCGCTGTCTTTAAGTTACCCTCCTTTTTTTGAGTCTCGACCGATTCGTTGAGGCGAGTTAGTTCAGGTTAGTTGTCAGGTCTTGTTTGACGGTGTTCGGCTGCCTCGCGGTCAAGTGTAACTTTTTAATGGTTTTATCTTGAATGATGATTGACGGAGCGACTGGTTGAGGTTCGCCCGGGTGACGGTTATGTTTGTGCCGTCAAATGTGAACTGTTCTATTGTCTTTTAAAAGTATGCGCGAGTGCAGGGAAGTGCTCGTTTAAAACAATGCCTGCCCCGTCGGGCTGCTATATCAAATGGAATTGCCGTTTTATGAAACGATTCAAGGATTCGCCCGTGAGGGATTACGCCACTTTCGACAATTTGGTGGCGCGCGATGCGCTAGAGCGGATATTGTTGCCTTATTCAGGTACCGAAGGATATGACGCAGCGCTTAGATACTATGACAGCTGTGTCAAAACCCGAGATACGTCTGAAATGCTGACGCCTTTGGCGTTGCTGAAAAGAACCTTGGAGTCGCTTCAGGGGCAAAGCAGGCGTAGGCGTGCGTCAGAATCGTCTTCGGACCCGGCCAGCGAGGATAGGGGCCTGAGGCGTAGTCATCGCAGGGTAGAAAGTTACGAAACGCGCCTGTCCAACCGTATTGAGTTAATGAAACAACCTGTCAGCGAAGTGCCACGAAAACTGCATTTTGTTTGGCTTGGCGGAGGCTTGGGCGATATTCAGCTGGATTACCTTCGCCTGTGGAAACAGGTAATGCCCAAAGATTTCACCGTGAATGTCTGGCATGACCCGGATGGGCTATTGGTACACGAAACTACGCGAATTATCGTTGAGGCGGCGAAGGCTGATACATGGGGTGGCGAAGAGCAGGTCGCGACCTCGGGTCATGAACTGGCGGATCGCTATGAAGTGCGAGTAACGGCCCTAAAGCGCCAGATGTCCAGGCACATCGATCGGGCAGTTCAGCAGGGTAAAAATGCAGATGAGGCGCGCATCGATTTATTGGTTCGCGGATATGAATGCGATGAAAGTGTTCTGCGCGCACTGAAGAATAAGAACGCTAAAGTCATGCACGGTTTGAGCGACGAAGGCGTGCAACTGCGCAGTGTCCGTGAGCTTCAGGCTTTCCCTCGTCTGGGGGATTTTTATCATCGTGAAATGTCCTTGCGCGGCAACCTCGCGGCAGCCTCGGACATTGTGCGGATGCTGGTGGTGCATGACGAAGGTGGTATCTACAGCGATGTGGACTTCTTGCCACCCTTTGTCCAGAGCATGGCGGGCATTGATGTCAGCCGTCTCAAGCGTGCCGAACGACTGGGTGTGTTGCAGTTACTGCTGAACAAGAATCCCGGTTGGATGCCGGGTCGCCAGGCGCTGGTCGATCGATACACGGACTACACCGCTGACATCCCTGAAGAGCATCGCGGGGCGTTGGAACAATTTGCAGAAACTGCCCCGTCGTTGAAGGAGGTGTTTGCGCCGTTTACGGATGGCCGTGCGCGTGCCGACAGTTTGCGCCTGGCCCAGATCGACGATGGGGAATCCAATGCCTTGATTGTCAGCCATCCGGGGTCGGCTGCGGTCAATGCCATTATCGAGCGCTTCGAGATTCATCATCAGGCATTGCTCGCCGTTGAGCGCGAAGCCGGAAAAGATAATATCAATTTCCATGAGGCCGACCGCATCTCGAATCTTGCGGAGGGAGTTCTCAAGGTTGAATTCGATATCGTCGACGAAAAGACCGGCATTGAAGATCGCCGTGCCATGAGGCTTCGCGTGGCAATAATGGACTATTTCAGTGACGGTTTACGTCCCCAGGCCGAGGGATCGATATTCCTGACGGGGCCGGGCGCCGTGCGGGCGGGCCTGATGGAATATGGGAGCAGGTTCCTCACGCCACAGGGGGCTGAAGCGCTGCGCAAATCCGTTCGGTTGAACACGGGCTTCAACAACATGACGGAGGAAGAGCAGGACCATTCATGGAAGGAAAATGCCGCAGACATGGACGCCTGGTTCGCGGCCGAAAAAGCTCGCTGGACCGAGGGCCGAATGCAAGCCCGCTACACCGCGAACCTGGCGGAACTGCTCAAGCCGTACAGTATCGAGTTCGAGGAAGGCTGGCCGGTGATCGAGGGGCGCCATGTACTCTCCACCGACGTGCTACAGCCACTCGCCGATGAGTTGGGCGAGCCCTTCATTGCCGCGATGAGTCAGGCTCACACCGGTGAGGTGGTATTCGATAAGGTCATTCCCCTGGGGTTCGATGACCGCCAGGCCATTCGCGTCCAAGGCATTGGAACGTTCAGCCCTGCGGCACCGATCGATCCGCGGTTGCAGCCGTTATCGATCGCCAGACTCTTGGAAGATCTCGCCGACGGTCACCTTGAAGTCCTCCAGTTGAGGCCCCTGCAACGTCTGCTGATCGGCGCGTTGGTCGGTTTGAAGACGCTGGATAACGGCGGTTTTGACGTGGCTCGCTCGCAGTTGGACAACCTGATCAACGATTTCAAGAAGTCGGGAACGCTCAGCCGCTACGCGACGATCGAGCGCACGTTATACCTGCATCAGGCGCCGGCGTTCCTGGCAGGGGTTGCCAGTGCCGCGGACGCTTCGCCCGGGCATGCGCAAAGCGCATTGGACCTGAAGAAAAGCGCCCTTGAACAGCCCTTGACGTTACGCCAGTGGGGCCAGCAGGTAACCCGCATCCAGCAGGCAGCAATGCGTGAGTACCGGGGGCAGGTAGTCAGGCAGCTGAACAACGTGCTCTTTGCCGTTGACCCGGACGCCTTCAGGTCTGTACCCCAGGACCTTTTGCTCCAAGGCCCGGGCGAACGCGTAGCTGGACGCTGCTACCCATTGTCCTTGCTCATGGCGGCAGCTTTCAGGCAGGGTCCGGGCGCGGTTAGTACGCTGTGCAACCGGTTCGACCTGGCGGTCATGGGCCATGACAAGGATGATTCGGCTGTTTTCCTGAACAGCCTGGAGTCATTGCGCGACATGCGAATGGGCGACGTGGGGAGGGCGCTGGGGCGCTCTGGCCTGGACGAAGTCCTGGGCTTTTTGCAGGGCGAGACGGCCAGTACGCTGATGCTCAATTCAGATAACCACGCCATGCTCATCGCCAGAACCCTGGAAGGCGGACACACGACCTATCACTTCTACGATCCGAATTTCGGTGTGTTCAGCTATCAGGACGCGACGGGTTTCACGCTGGCGCTGAAAGAGTTTTTTATCACGCAAGGAATGGCCGCCCAGTACGGTGCATATGGCGAAGAGAATCGTCCTTCGTTCGACTTGTTCGAACTGGACGGTAACCGAGTGGCGAAGGAGGTGTTACCCAATACGGTACGGGTTTCGCAGTTGTTGCTACCCGACGCTTTACGAGGCCAGTCGCAACGCTCTGTCAGGACGCGGATCGCCAGCGCCCGGGGACAATCGCTGCAGGACAATCCGCGACTTGGCAGTTGCTTGCTGGCCTTGGATGGCCATTGGTGGGCGCAACAGATCGCTGAAGCGACCGCTCATCTTCAGCAGACGAATGACGAGGCCTCAAGCCTTGTTCCGTTGTTCGACACCGTGGAGAAAAATCCGGACGGGATGTACGAGATATCCCTGGTCGATCCGGTCAATCCAGAGCATTCAATACGGATCGAGACGAATGAGCCTCGCCTCCTGAGAATAAAGAATCACCTCTTCGAACGTTTTTCGACCTTGGCCAACCATCCCGCCGTTTTGGACGATCCGACCGCGGTAGGCAGTGTCCACACGCTGAACGCCGGCTTTGCCATACAGGCGATGATGAACGCGCTGAGAGGGCGGGAAGGGGCTGGTGCTGCGCCGGCCCTGGCGGTGCGATTGCATGCCTATGTCAATTACGCGCAAATGGCCCATGGCACTGTGGCCGACGTCGCCGGGCTGGTCGGCCTGGCCCGCAAAGCCCTGGATGAAGAGAAGCTGATCGCCCGCACCGTCGCACCGGTGGTCAAGGCCTCCGTGGGCGCCACTATGAGCGAAGCGACGGGGGGATTGCTGCAACTGGCGAATGTCGGGTTCGACATCTACCAATTAGCGACCGCGCATAACGATGTTGAACGCGCGCATTTCGGTACCCAACTGGCTTTCGATTCGGGCGGCCTTGCATTGTCGGCGGGTGCCCTGATGGCGGGCGCCACGACCGGGGCGTTCCTCGGCAGCGCTTCCGTGTTGCTGGCGGGGCTGGGCGTTGGAGTCGCCGCACTGGCCCAGGGGTTTGCCAACATTGCCGAGGAAGCCAAGCAGGTCGGGTTGTTTTTCGATGAGGTGGCAAAAGCCCACTTGAACGCCTATCGGCTCGACGCGGCTCATGGCGCCTGGAAGCCACGCCCGTCGCTGATCATCGACGCCGTGAATCTGGCCGATGGAACCCTGAACCTGGGCAGTCCCAAGCTGTATCCCTTGTACGATCATTTTGGCGTGCCATCGTTTTCGACCGACCGCGGCCAGCCGATCGATATCCGCGGGGAACTGGACTTGCCGTCTCGAGTCAGCTTCACGCCGCCCGCCGGCCAAGCCATCGTCTTGCCGTGCATTCCGCAGACCTGTTACCGCTACGAATACAAGGCTCTGCCCTTTGCGAACTGGCGCCATGACACCGGTTTCGACACGGCGCGACGCCTGGAGAAAAGAAAGGCGAACGGCGAATGGCTGTTCCTTTTTTCCTTCTATTCGTTTCCCAGTGAGTACATCCTCCATCGTCTTTTCGAGCCGGACTATAGTTCAACCACGATCGATGTAGTGCTGGATGATACCGATCGTTCGCTGGTGATCCCCGAGCTTCCGCCGATCTGGCACACATTGATCACTTATCGCATCCAGGGCGCCGGCAAGCGGTGTGCGGTGCTGATCAACCCCGGTGTGAAGCTGGCTCTCGGTACAACGCAACCAGGTCATTCGAGCTGGATACTGGACGCTCCCTGGGCCGAGGAAAGCGATATCAAGTTTCCATCCACGGAAAGCCTGTCCATTGGTGACGTTGAGGTGACATTCACTGCAACTGGACGTCATGAGGTTTTGTTGCGGACCGCCCAAGGAAAAGTGTTCCAGGTAGACCGAGGCTCTCGCCAGCTCAATGTTGTCCTGGAGGTGGTGCCGGAGTGCCAGGGCCAGCAGGCACTGCAGGAACATTTCAAGGCCTTGAACCAGCAGCACCGGCTGACGGCCCAGTACACGCCGGTTCGCCAATACCTGATTCCGTTCGAAGACCCGAACCCCCCGCGACACGTTACGGCTTGGTACGACTCGAAAGAGGACCGTTTCCTCTACATCCGCGATGAAATCATAGGTGACGAACCGACATCGCTTGGGGCGGTGGTAAATGGTTATGCCTGGTTCTATGACACGATGGATGTGAGGATCTGGCAAGTCGACGCTAAGACAGGGCTGTTGAGCCGACACTATTGGTTGTGGGGTTCAATAAGCGTAAAGGCGGTGATCAAGAGTGTCGAGGCTGACGCACAGGGGATCATCCATATCGTGCAGCAGATTACCCGCAAGGATGGCAGCATCGATGTTCTGGCTTATGTCATCCAGGATGAGAGACTGCTGCTGACTTCGATCACACGAGGTTTGGACTCCAATCTGGAAGGACTTCTGGGGAGCAGCGAAACCCTTCGCGACTGGTCGCAAGTGCTTGCGGATGGTTTTGAATATTCGTCGTCGTTCGGAGGGATGCACACCTTCGAAACTGTCACCTGGCAACCGGCTCCCTTTGTATCGATCTGCTGGAAGCTGGACGATGCAGACAGGGATATGGCCTGGGTGCGCTGGAGCGATAACCTGATCATTCGTCCCGTGCCGCCACCCAAGCATCACCGCGGCTGGCGTGACACGATCAAGGACGGGACCGAGCTGACCCTGTTGAGCCTGGCAGACGAAATCGATGCGTTCATGATTTTCGACCGCAAATACCGGACGGTGTGTCGTCGCCAGCGCACCCTTGTCGATGGCAAGGCAGTTTGGTCCGATAAATGGCGGCAGAGGGGGAGCGTCGAGGATTTCGTCGCCACGGACAACGGATACGCGGCCATGAGGTCCGACGGCTTGTTCTTCAACCTGACCCGCCAGGGAGACCTTCGGTTTGGGGGCATAAACGAATATTGGTTCAAGGCGCCGCCGCAGAAACAAGAGCATTGGTGGCCTGCCCTGGAGTCAATTGCCCGCGAGCAAAATACAGATCGTTTCGACCTTCTGGGGCTGGTGGCTCCCGACGGCAAGACGAGGTTGTACGCCTGGTACGTCGACAACAGGCTGCTGCTGGCTAAACCGGAGCACGCGACCGTCCTTCGTCTTTTGAACGTCACCCCGGATGGCGAGGCGGCCTGGTTGTTCGATATGTCCAATGGCGAGGTCCTTCGCCAGGCCCTGGTCGATCATGAACAGGTGGAGCGCGCGTTCGGTCAAGGTTCGCAGTTGCTCCAGGCTGACGTGTTGGCTCCTGCGACACGTGAGTGGGCGCCCTGGAAGTTCGTCAACCTGACGGTAGACGGACCGGGATTGCGTGGTGTCACCGAGGAGGGCCTGGTGATCATGCTGCGAGATCCTGGACACGCTTTGCTCACCGGAGTCACCCGTGAGTGGGTGGTCACCCAGGGCGGGCGAGAGCAAAAAGCGCTTGAGCGATTGGCGAGGTCCATCTCCCATAGCGCCCTGTTGACGGTGGAAGTGCCTGATGGCCTGGCGTGGTTCGTCGCCGATACCGGGCGCATGATCCGAATACCCAGGGTTGCCTTCGCGCAAGGATTCGAGGTGCTTGGAACCCAGCACCAGACCAACGTGTTACTTCGCGAAAACAAGGATGGGAAACTGCTGACATACCCCCGCGAAGGGGATGCGGGACCGCTCAGCTATGTTCAGCGTGAGGGCGAGGTGCTGGTTGTCCAGAGCGCCGAAACGAAGGTTGATGATCTGCCCGCGCTGCTTCCAGACGATGTGACAACGTTGGTCCTGCGCATGGGCGAAGGTGCGGTGACTTACCGACTTCCACCGTCCATCTGGTGGCAAGTCCAGTCGGTCATCCTTGACTGCCGGCCTTCGTTGCCCGACAAGGCAACCGTTCCCGGCACGTTGATCTGGGACCTCAAGGAGCCTGAGCAACTACAGTTGAGCATTGTCGATGAACACCTGGTGATTTTTGATCCGAACAGCGGACGCAGTGTGATTTGTCGTGAGGTGTTTGCCACCGATGTCAGCTTGCGTGGCAATGTGCGGTTCAGTTTCGACGGGGCTCGTTACTATGCCGTTTCGACATGGGTGACGCAGGTGGGCGCTTTGTCGGGTAGCCAGAGCATCACGCTAAAGGAGTTGCTGGAAACATCGGCGGCGAGGGAAGTCGATTTGGCGGGTTGATCCCTGGCTAAATCGAGCGGTAAGAAAAAGGGCTGCGGATGTGATCCACTAGCAGCCCTTTTTAATGGGCGCTCAACGGATAGCACCCCTTCGAGTTCCGTTACTGGCCGCTTATGCGGCGGTTGCTTCGTAGGGCAAATCGCCTCATGAGTTGCTCGTCAAGTTTCTTCCGGATTAATTCCCTTCGTGTGTCCAGCCTGCTTCTGTCAAGTCTCAAGTACGCTTTGCGTTGGATCACTCGGGCGGTGCGGTTCTCCCAATTCCAGAACAAAAAACTGCTTCTTTTTACATTAACGCTCAGTTCGAGCTTAAACAGAGCGACATGCAGGTTGCCTTGTGAGTCGTATCGAGCCGGGACAATTTGAAACGATTCGCCCTGGAGCGTTTCCGTATCGAACGATAACAGGGCCGGATTGTTGGCCTTGAAGGTGTCCAATGTATCGATCATTGCATTCGCTTGCCGTGAATCACGCATCGCGTCGGCGCTTCGTACCAGGAACTCCGCCACGGAACCGGATAAAAGATGTTGTGTGCTTTCGAAGACAGACCCGTCATAAAGCCCCCAGCCGAGAAAATTCAGTGTGTTGACATATTCGCCAAACCAATCGCGGGGGTTGGCGTGACGGAGATAGCCGAGGTCGGCCGATAGGGTGGCTATATTGGTGCAGTCTGCAATGTCGTCGTGGTCTTGTAGGGAAAGTGCCCCGATATATGAGAACAGATTCGGGCCCGTTACGAGTCCGGTTAATAGTTTGTCGGCCATGACAAAAATTTCCTTCATTAGAGAGGGTGGGTTAGTTGAAGGGCTACTATCGCAGAGTGTTTATAAAGGTAGGAATGATAGTTGTCGTCTAAATATGTTTTTGGCGGTGGTAGGGGTGGTGCGACATATATCGTATTTGCTTTTTGATTGTGAGTTTGGTTGTGCGTGGTTTAGATTGTTTTTTGTCCGCAGGAGCGGTCAGTCATTAAAAAAGGAAAGTAGTATGGAAAAGTTTGATAGTGTCGTTAGCGTTGCGCAAAGTTTGGAGTTGGTGAGTGCTCGCATCAATAGGCGGAAGGCGTTGGTTGATACCGGGCGGCGTACGCGCAGGTCCGTTATGCAGACAGTGCAGGATAATCCCAACAAGGAAATGGATGCCTTGATGCTCGGGGATGCACTTTTGGGTTATGGCAATAATATGTCGCTCAATAACATGGCGATCATGGAGAACCTGATCACCATGTCAATCATGGAGGCCAACTATGAGGTGCCTGGCGGCAAGAATACTCATGGCTGGTATGAGGCTTTCATTCGATGCTTGCAGGATCTTGGCTGCTTTGTGGCCGATGACGGCTACTCGCGCTATTCCGAAAATTCGCTACAGGTGGATATGGACAATGTCATCAGCGACATCGTCAAAGGAGTTATCGATGGCGTGAAAGCCAGCCTACCGGCGGCAACGGTACTTGGTGCGGTGGTCAGTACGACAATTGATGGTTTGAAGCAGGACAAGGAGACCATTGACCTATTCAATACCCAAGTCAAGTCCGCCGATGGTGCGCGCCTGTCTGTCCTTCCTTGTGAGCAGTTACCCAACGGTATTCTCATCGCATCCTCCAGTTCGATAAAACAGACCGGCTCCTCAAGTAACGGTGGCGTTCTTTTCGTGAACTGGCGTGCGTCGGCACGGGATATCTTCCGGGGCAAATCGTTCGTGACCTTCAACCCGGAACGTTACGAGGCACTCAGGAACGATATTGAAGGGTATTTGGGCAAGCATCGCAGGGAAGTTCTGAGTAAACGCTTCAGCCGCCGCAAGAGCAGCTAATTCCTCTCTCGGCCAAGGTCACGGCACCAGATAGCCTCTCACCCCGGTGAAAATGATCTGGGCCGCCAGCGCACAGACAAACAACCCCATCAGCCGGCTGACAATCTGCAAGCCCTGGTCGCCGAGGATTCGCTCGATGCGGCTGGACAGGTAGAGCACCACGCCGACGGTGAAGCTGGCCAGGGCGATGCTGATGATCGCCATGAGCTTGTCGTCCCAGTGCGGCTGGCTTACGCCCATCACCAGCAGGGCGCCGATGGTGCCGGGGCCGACGGTCAACGGAATGGTCAGCGGGACGATGGTCACGTCCTGCTGAACATTATCGGTTTGTACCGCCGACTTGCCCTGGGCCATGCCCAAGGCCGAAATGAACAAGACGCTGCCGGCGCCGATACGGAACGCATCCACCGTGATGCCGAACACGCTGAAGATCACCCTGCCAAACAAATACAGCAACACGCTGGAAACCAGCGTTGCGGTCGCGACTTTCCAGGCCAGGCGACGCTGTTCCTTGCGGGAATAGCCGCGTGTCAGGCTGATAAAACACGACAGCACGAAAAAGGGGCTGTAGAGCACCAACATTTTCAGGTAAACGCTGAACAGCACATGGAGCATGGTCAAGGCTCGTGACAGAGGAAGACGACGGGAGTCTATCAGGCGATTTGGCGCCTGTCGGCTCAGGACGTATGCGCTGTATTGTTTTGCTGATCGCGCTGGGCCACCCAGTGTTCGATCAGCTCACGCAACTGCGACAGTTCCACCGGCTTGGCCATGTGCCCGTCCATGCCCGCCTGGCGAGCGCGCTCCTTGTGTTCGGCGAGGATATGCGCGGTGAGCGCCACCACTGGCGTGCGGGTGCGCTGGTTTCCGACTTCCCAGGCGCGTAGCTGTTGGGTGGCGGAGAACCCATCGAGAATGGGCATCTCACAGTCCATCAGGACCAGGTCGTAGCGTTGCTCTTTCATCGCCTTGAGCGCTTCTTCGCCGTTGCTGGCGGTGTCGGGTTGCAGATTGAGCTTGCCGAGCATGCCGCGAATGACCTTGGTGGAGATGGTGTTGTCTTCTGCCACCAGGATGCGGAAATCGCTGGGGACCTTCACTGGGAGTGGCAGGCCGGCGTTGACCGGGACATTTGGCGCCTGGCCTTTATTACGCTGGTTCAGTTCGTCCGCCAGGGTGGTCTTGAGCGTGTAACCTGCCACGGGTTTGGCGAGGATGCGCTTGACGCCGCTGTTGCGCGCCACGATCTTGCTCGGCGCGTTGCTGATGCCGGTCAGCATGATCAGCAGGATATCGTGGTTGAGGCTTGGGTCTTCCTTGATCTTGGCGGCCAGTTGCATGCCGGTCATGCCAGGCATGTTCTGGTCCAGCAGCACCACGTCGAAGTAGTCGCGCAGGTGCGCCTTGGTGCGCAGCAGCGCGAGGGCTTCCTTGCCCGACGGTACGGCGCTGACGTTCAGGCCCCAAGCGCTGCATTGCTGCACGAGCACCTTGCGGCAGGTGTCGTTGTCATCGACCACCAAGACCCGCGCGCCCTGTAGCGGGCCATCGAGGTCGGCGGTCGGATGTTCCAGGCGGTCTGGGTCCAGCGGCAAGGTCAGCCACAAGGTGCTGCCTTGGCTGCTGCCACTCTTGATGCCGAATTCGCCATTCATCAGCATGATCAACTGGCGAGCGATGACCAGCCCCAGGTTGCCGCCCAGGCGCGTGGCCGATAGGACGTTCTTGCTGTGCAGCTCGGCATGCATCAACGTTTCGCGTTCTTCGGCATCCATGGGCGAGCCGCTGTCCTGTACCGCGATTCGCAGGCGCGGTTGACTGCTGCGCTCGTCGAGGGCGACAACGATCAGGACCTCGCCTTCATCGGTTTTCTTCAAGGCATTTTCCAGCAGGCTCAACAGCGCCTGACGCAGCCGCGTCGGATCGCCGCTGATGACCCGAGGCACTTGGGGCTGGATGAAGCTGATCAGCTCGACATTCTGCTGTTCGGCCTTGGCGCGGAAGATGCTCAGGCAGTCCTCGATCAGTGCATTGAGATCGAACTGCACGTCATCCAGCTCGATTTGCCCGGATTCGAGACGGGAAATGTCGAGAATCTCGTTGATCAGGGTAAGCAGTTCATTGCCGGCGCTGTGGATCGTCTGCACGTAGTCGCGCTGTTTGACGGAGAGCGGCGTGCCCAGCAACAGCTCGGTCATGCCCAGCACGCCATTCATCGGTGTGCGGATCTCGTGGCTGATCTTGGCCAGGAACTCGGCCTTGGCGTTGATCTCGGCATTGCTCGCCGCCAGGTCGCGGCTCAGGCTGAAACGGTTTTCATTGATCGATCGCTGGCGTTCGCCCAACGCGACGCTCATCAGCAGGCCGCTGACGCAGATAATGACCAGCAAGGTGACGATCAGCCCTTGGGGCGCGACTTCGGTCAGCCCTTGCAGGGCTGGAAGAATGATCAGCGTACCCAGGTTGAACACCACCATGGCGGCGACGAAAAGCCGCGCCGGGCGGTAGCCCTTCTGCCAGTGCCAGGCGCTGACGAACAGCATGCTCAGGCCGGCCAGGGCCACCAGCGCATAAGTCATGATATTGAGGGGCAGCGTGTTGACGAATAACAGCAACAGGCTGCAGAGCATAATGAAGACAATTTCGCCCAGCAGCAGCCGGTCCAATGGATGCGGTCCCAGTGGGGCGAAATAACGATAGGCGAACATCAAGCCGCAGGGCGCGGTCAGCAACAAGGCCAGATAGGCACCCGGCGTCTGGATCGCCGGCCAGTCAGGCAGCCAGGCCCCAGCGAGGTTCAGCAGCAGTACCAGGCTGAGCATCAGCAGCCCTTCGCAGGCGGCCAGCCACAGGCAACTGCGCGACCGGGTATAAGCGTAGCGGGTGAGGTTGTGCAGGATCAGCATGGCGATACAGCCGAACAACAGCCCATAGACCAGCGTCTGGTTCTGGTTGGCCGCCGCCAGGACCGCCGGCTGCAACGTGACATAGGGGCGCAGTTCGTAGCGCGATGCCAGTCTCAGGTAGACGTCCAGCGATTTATCGCTGCGCGGCAAGGGCAGCATGAAATCGCTGCTGGGCACCGTAGGTTCGGTATGCGGCATGGCGTTGCCGGTGACTTGTTGGCTGACCAGAGTGTCGCCATCCAGCACATAAAGATTCAGGCGCGACAGATCGGGCGCGAAGACCCGCAGGATCTGTTCATGCCTGTCGGGGGAAAGCCGGAAGCGCAGCCACAGGGCTCCCCCCGGCTCGGCTGCCTTGAGGTGATCCAGGTCAATGGGGCTGAACTGGTTGGTATAGCGGGCAGAGCGGATGTCGCTCAGCTTCAGGTCGCCCTGTTCGTCGAGCAATACCGCCCAGCCGCTGCCGGGCGCAGCCTGTGCCGGGAACACGCAGAGCAGCGTCAGCAGGGTAACGGTCAAGCTTATGGCAATCCTGAGCCAGCGCACGGCGAAATCCCTTCGTAGGTTGATGCCAGATGATAACTATGCGCGGCGCCCGAGCAGACAGGCAAGAGCTCTGGACCCTTGCCTGTCTGAATGACCGGATTATTCCAGGTTTTCGCCACGCTCGCGTGCAATGGCACGGTAGCCAATGTCCTTGCGGTAGAAACAGCCTTCCCAATCAATCTGCGCGGCAAGCTTGTAGGCTTGCTGCTGAGCGGCGTCGACGCTGGCACCCATGGCAGTGGCGCATAACACTCGACCACCAGCCGTCACGACCTGGCCGTCCTTCAATGCCGTACCTGCGTGGAAAACCTTACCTTCCAACTGGGCGGCGGCTTCCAGGCCCTTGATGGCGCTGCCCTTGGCGTAGTCGCCCGGGTAACCACCGGCCGCCAGCACGATGCCAACGCTCGGACGTGGATCCCATTGGGCTTCAACCTTGTCCAGCGCTTGGGCCAGAGCGGCCTCGACCAGCAGCACCAGGCTCGATTGCAGGCGCAGCATGACCGGCTGGGTCTCAGGATCGCCGAAACGGCAGTTGAATTCGATGACTTTTGGGTTACCAGCCTTGTCGATCATCAGGCCAGCATAGAGGAAACCGGTGTAGACGTTGCCTTCCTCGGCCATGCCACGCACGGTTGGCCAGATGACCTGGTCCATCACGCGCTGGTGAACGTCGGCGGTGACCACTGGCGCGGGGGAGTAGGCACCCATGCCGCCGGTGTTCGGGCCGCTGTCGCCATCGCCGACGCGCTTGTGGTCCTGGCTGGTGGCCATGGGCAGGACGTTCTTGCCATCGACCATGACGATGAAGCTGGCTTCCTCGCCGTCGAGGAATTCTTCGATTACCACACGGGAACCGGCGTCACCGAAGGCGTTGCCAGCGAGCATGTCGCGTACGGCTTCTTCGGCCTCGCTCAGGGTCATGGCCACGATCACGCCTTTACCAGCGGCCAGGCCATCGGCCTTGATCACGATCGGTGCGCCTTTTTCGCGCAGGTAAGCCAATGCCGGTTCGATTTCGGTGAAGTTCTGGTAGTCGGCAGTTGGGATCTTGTGGCGCGCCAGGAAATCCTTGGTGAACGCTTTCGAACCTTCCAGCTGCGCGGCGCCGGCAGTCGGGCCGAAGCAGTCCAGGCCACGGGAGCGGAACAGATCGACTACACCGGCAACCAGTGGTACTTCCGGACCGACGATGGTCAGCGAGACATTTTTCTCGGCGAAATCGGCCAGTTGCTCCAGGGCCAGCACGTCGATGGCGACGTTCTCGCACTTGGCTTCGATGGCGGTGCCGGCATTGCCCGGAGCGACAAAGACCTTCTGCACGCGCGGATCCTGAGCCACTTTCCAGGCCAGGGCGTGTTCACGGCCACCGCTGCCAATGATCAAAACATTCATTTCAAAAAACCTCGATGACGCTGATTCGGTTTGGAGCCTAAGGCGTTTTTACGCCGTAGGAGGCTGCAATGAAGTCGGTAGATGCAAGGCGGAGTCGACCTTGATGAGCGGAGTTGCCTTATGGCAATGAGCATCATCGAGGTCGGCTCCAACGCAGCAGATGCCGACTTCAGTGCGGCCGTTCTCTTGTTAGTGGCGGAAGTGGCGCATGCCTGTGAATACCATTGCAATCCCTGCCTCGTCGGCGGCAGCAATCACTTCTGCATCACGCATCGAACCACCCGGCTGGATCACCGCGGTGATGCCGACCTTGGCCGCATTGTCGATGCCATCACGGAACGGGAAGAACGCATCGGAGGCCATGACCGCGCCCTGGACCTGCAAACCAGCGTGTTCAGCCTTGATGGCGGCGATGCGAGCCGAGTTCACGCGGCTCATCTGACCGGCGCCGACGCCGATGGTCTGGCGGTTCTTGGCGTAGACGATGGCGTTGGATTTGACGTACTTGGCGACTTTCCAGGCGAAGATCAGGTCGTTGATTTCCTGCTCGCTCGGGGCGCGCCGGGTCACGACCTTGAGGTCTTCACTGCCGATCATGCCGATATCGCGGCTCTGGACCAGCAGGCCGCCGTTGACGCGCTTGTAGTCCCAGGCCGGCGCCCGGTCGGCCGACCATTGGCCGCAGGCCAGCAGGCGCACGTTGGCCTTGGCGGCAACAATAGCGCGGGCTTCTTCGCTGACGGAGGGGGCAATGATCACCTCGACGAACTGGCGCTCGACGATGGCCTTGGCGGTCTCGGCGTCCAGTTCACGGTTGAAGGCGATGATGCCGCCAAAGGCCGACTCGGTGTCGGTGGCGTAGGCCAGCTCGTAGGCCTGGCGGATGCCGCCCTCGGCGTCCGGGCTCACCGCCACGCCGCACGGGTTGGCGTGCTTGACGATTACGCAGGCTGGCTTGACGAAGCTCTTCACGCATTCCAGCGCGGCGTCGGTATCGGCTACGTTGTTGAAGGAAAGTTCCTTGCCTTGCAACTGGGTGGCGGTGGCGATGCCGACTTCGGCAGGCTTGGCTTCCACGTAGAACGCCGCGCTCTGGTGCGGGTTCTCGCCGTAGCGCATTTCCTGGGCCTTGACGAATTGGGTGTTGAAGGTGCGCGGGAATTCGCTGCGGCCTTCGGTGCCCAGGGTTTCGGCCGCCTGGTTCACGGTGCCCATGTAGTTGGCGATCATGCCGTCGTAGGCCGCGGTGTGTTCGAAGGCCTTGAGCATCAGGTCGAAACGCTGGGCGTAGGTCAGGCCACCGGCCTTGAGATTTTCCAGCACGCTGGCGTAGTCGCTGGCGTTGACCACGATCGCCACGTCTTTATGGTTCTTGGCCGCCGAGCGGACCATGGTCGGGCCGCCGATGTCGATGTTCTCGATGGCGGTCGGCAGGTCGCAGCCGGGCTTGTTGATGGTGGCTTCGAACGGGTAGAGGTTGACCGCTACCAGGTCGATCGGCTTGATGCCATGTTCGTTCATGATGGTGTCGTCGATGCCGCGACGGCCCAGTATCCCGCCGTGGATTTTCGGGTGCAGGGTCTTGACGCGACCGTCCATCATTTCCGCGAAACCGGTGTAGTCAGCGACTTCCACCGCGGCGACGCCGTTGTCCTGCAGCAACTTGAAGGTCCCGCCGGTGGAGAGGATCTCGACGCCCAACTGTTGTAGCTCGCGGGCGAATTCAAGGATCCCGGTCTTGTCGGAGACGCTGATCAAGGCGCGGCGGATCGGCAGGCGGGTGGTCTGGTCGGTCATTTCAGGTTCCATCAAAAGCAAGGGAAGTCAGCAAAAAAGGCGACCGTTTTTTACGCGGGCGCCTTTCTGGTTTGATTGAATGCTTAAAGTAGATCGTACTGCTTGAGTTTCTTGCGCAGGGTTCCGCGATTCAAGCCCAGCAGCTCGCTGGCCTTGGTCTGGTTGCCCTTGACGTAGTTCATCACGCTTTCGAGCAGAGGCGCCTCGACTTCGGAGAGCACCAGGTTGTACACATCCGTGACGGCAGCGCCCTCAAGGTGGGCGAAATAATTGTGCAGCGCCTTCTCGACGCTCCCGCGAAGGGTCTGGCCTTCTTCGCTGGGCGTATTGAGGTGCTGTTTCAAATTCACGTTGTCGCTCACGGGTGCTGTTCCACTCACTAAAGTCTCGGTCATCATCGTCATGCGGCCACCCCTTCGTCCCCTGTCAGGCTCTTGTAACGTTCGGCGAAAAACGCCTGAACGTCGGCGCATTGTGCTTGCGTACCATCCAAACGATTGAAACGGGCGCGAAACTCCCTGGCGCCCGGCAGGGTTGCGAGATACCAGCCCACATGCTTGCGAGCGATGCGTACGCCCATGACTTCTCCGTAGAAGGCATGCAGCGCGGCCAGATGCTCTAGCAGAATACGTTCCACCTCGGACAACTGCGGCGCAGCGAGCTTTTCTCCCGTGCGCAGGTAATGTTCGATTTCACGAAAAATCCATGGCCGCCCCTGGGCGGCCCGGCCGATCAACAGGCCGTCGGCACCGGTCGCGTCCAGCACGTACCGGGCCTTCTCGGGCGAGTCGACATCGCCATTGGCGAAGACCGGAATGGACACCGCCTGCTTGATCGCGGCTATGGTGTCGTACTCGGCTTCGCCGGTGTACAGGTCGGCACGGGTGCGGCCATGGACCGCAAGCGCCGTGATACCTGCCTGTTCGGCGATCTTCGCCACCGTCAGGCCGTTCTTGTTCTCCCGGTCCCATCCGGTGCGGATCTTCAGGGTCACCGGCACATCGACCGCGGCGACAACCGCCTGCAGGATCTCGGTGACCAGCGCTTCGTCTTTCAACAGTGCCGAGCCTGCGGCCTTGTTGCAGACCTTCTTCGCCGGGCAGCCCATGTTAATATCGATAATCTGCGCCCCCAGCTCTACGTTGGCTCGGGCCGCTTCCGCCAACATCTGTGCATCACCACCGGCGATCTGTACCGAGCGCGGCTCGGGATCACCTTCGTGGATCATGCGCAGGCGCGATTTGCGGGTGTTCCACAAACTCATGTCGCTGGTGACCATTTCCGAAACCACGAGTCCTGCGCCCAATCGTTTGCACAACTGACGGAAGGGCTGGTCGGTGACGCCCGCCATAGGGGCCAGGACCAGACCGTTCTGCAATGTATATGGGCCGATGCGTACCGCCGACATAGGAGTTCCCTGAAGTGGGGCCGGATCATGAGACTTCGAAAAAGGGTTGGCATGATACCCGCTCTCGATGACTGGATAAAGGTCGAATTGGATAAAATCTGAACAGCTATTCCGTTATCGCCAGCGGTTTGGTTTGGGTCGGGCGAGTCAGAATGCCGTCGTCAATCGATCGACCCTGCAGCCTTCATTCGGGCGAATGGAAGCTCAGGCTGTAGTTCACCGCCTTCGGTCCCGGATCGAGGATGTCCAGGGCGATATGGATCGGCGTCTGCGGCGGCATTTCCCCCCGGCCTTCGAGATCGCCGCCCAAATACTCACCCGGCTTGAAACGGCGACTGGCGATCAGGTGGCCGTTGAGGTCGGCAAAGCGCAGCTCCAGCAGTGGGAAGGGCTGGGAGAAGGGCGCGCGGTTGTAGATGATCGCATCCACCACCAGGGCTGCGCTGAACTCTGGATGGCTGCGCACCACCAGGTTGCTGCTCTTGATCTTGGCGATGTCGACCTTGGAGGGGACGTCGCAGCCGATGGCCGGGCAGATTTGCAGGAACCACGGGCGGTACTGGTCCTGGCGAGCCAATTCCTCGAAGTGATAGGCGATGTACTGACCGCCCAGGGCGGCGGCGGCGAGCAGCACCAGCAAACCCCAAAGCAAGCGCCGGCCCCAGGGCGAGCGGCGTTTGCGCCAATCCAGTTGCAGCGGGTCGTCGTCCAGGTCCTGGAGGGCTTCGGCGCGTATGCCGGGCTCCTGGCGATCACGTTTCTTGCGCGGTGTCGCCAGCGGCTCCGGCTCGTCGTCCAGGTCGTCCGTGGCGGACAGTCGCTCCAGGTGCTCGTCGGTCTCCTCGTCCGGCGCCAGGCTCAGCGGGGCGACGGGCTCATCGTCCGGTTCCAGCGGCTCGAGGGCCAGGGACAAGGATGGCTCGGTTCGCGGCGGGCGGGCCGGTTCATGGGGCTCGAACGGTTCGAGAGGGGGCTGGATGGCGGTCTCGGCGCGCTCGGCGGTGGATTCGCTGTACAGGCTGTCAGCCCAGGGCTCCTGGTCGCTCGAAGGATGCTCGCGCAGTGCGCTCAGGTTGTCTTCGCGGCGCCGTCCGAAGGTGTCGGGTGCGCGTTTGTCGCGCCGTTCCAGACGAGCCAGTTCCTTGTCCAGGTCATCGAGATCCAGTTCGGCGGCAGTCCATTGTTTCTGGCTGATCGCCCGTGGCGCTTCGACCACGGGTTTTGCCGGGGAAGCTGGAGCAGTAGCGACGTCCTTGGTGGCGCGTTGCTCCAGCAATTGCTTCGCGGCATTGAACACTTGCAGGCACGAGCCGCAACGAACCACCCCGCGTGCGACGCTCAATTGAGCATGGCTGACGCGAAAACTGGTGTGGCAATGCGGGCACTGAGTGACGAAGCTGTCGGTCATGCGGCAATCCGGTCGATACAGGCGGTCATTCTAGCGCCGACGTCCAGTGATGCGCACCCAGCCATCGCGATTGGCGATCGGGTCCAGGTTGAAATCCGCGGCATAAGCGGCAGCGACTTCTTCACCCTGTTCGGCGAGGATGCCCGACAATGCCAGGCGTCCGCCCGGTTTGACCAGGCTCGACAATTGCGGCGCCAGGGACACCAGCGGGCCGGCAAGAATGTTCGCCACCAGCACGTCGGCCTGTACCTTCGGCAGATCCTCGGGCAAGTACAGCGGGAACAGCGCTTCGTCGATGTTGTTGCGCCCGGCGTTGTCGCGGGAGGCTTCCAGGGCCTGGACATCGATGTCGGTGCCGACCGCTTCCTTGGCACCCAGCAGCAGGGCGGCGATGGCCAGGATCCCCGAGCCGCAGCCGAAGTCAAGCACATTGCAGCCGTCCAGGTCCTGGCCGTCGAGCCATTCCAGGCACAGCGCGGTGGTGGGATGAGTGCCAGTACCGAAGGCCAGGCCAGGGTCCAGCAGCAGGTTCACCGCGTCCGGTTCCGGCGCTGCATGCCAGCTCGGCACGATCCACAGGCGCTGGCCGAAACGCATGGGTTGGAAGTTGTCCATCCAACTGCGTTCCCAATCCTGGTCTTCAATCACTTCGCTGTGATGTTCGGGCAACGGGCCGCCGGTGAGCAGCCCCAAATGGGCGAGCACGCTGGCCGCCTCGGTGCCGCCTTCGAACAGCGCCAGCAGGTGGGTGTGGGACCACAGCGGGGTGGTGTTGAGCTCAGGCTCGAAGATCGGCTGGTCTTCGGCGTCCATGAAAGTCACCGATACGGCACCTACTTCAAGAAAGGCGTCTTCGTAGGTTTCGGCTTGTTCCGGGCTGATGGCCAGGCGTACTTGCAGCCAAGGCATGGCGGGCACCTTTGAAAAATCGATAGGGGGCAGCAGGAGGCTGCAAAGGCGCGCAGTGTACGCCAGGTCGCTCCCAAAGTGGATAAGCGAGGCCTGGACTGGCCCGGTTGGTGTTTCGATATATATATGTATGACATTGGCCTGCCGCAGGGCGGATAAGGTGCGCATCCACACAACAGGGAAGGATGTGCATGGACGACATGGCCGAGTGGCAACAAGACAGGGATGGCGCGACGTCGTTATCTGACCGGAAAGAGGCATCTGCCCAGGCGATTCTGGAAAAGCTGACGGGCTGGCAGACTGTTATCGAGGCAAAGATGCAGGCCCAGAATACTTTTCTGGAGGAGCTGGAAGTTTATCTGCTGGTCGGGCTGCGTACCCATTATCGTCATGGCAACATCGATTCAGACTTCATTGGCACGCTGCTCGACGCGGTGTTGCAACGCAAGATCGACCCGTCGCCCGCGGTTTATGACGAGCATCAGGATGCGCCTTATCGCTGGGAAGGGGGGGCTGACCTGGGGTTCTCGGCTGAACGTCGGGATATCCTCGAGCAGGTCCTCGAAGGGACCGCTTCGACCATCCTCAACCATTACGAGGACTATCTTCGGCGCCATTGGAAAATGGCCGGACACGATGCTGCGCTCGAAAGCATCGTCCAGGAAAAACTCAACGAGCATGTGGCGGCAATCGACGCCATCCTTCAACCGCAAAGGTTGGTTGGGTTGGATGTCGAGCAACTGCGCGCAAGGATAGAGGAGCTGCAACAATCCTGGCGCCACATGGGGAAAGCGAATGCGCTGGCGACCCCTCGGGAGCGACGGGCATTGGAAGCGATAATGCGTGCGCAATTGCCTGATTGGCTACGGGGGTTGGGTGCAGCCGACCGTAAACGGTTGGAGGCGTTGAGCGAACATGCTGGGCAAACCCAGGCAATGGTCGATGAATTGCTCGACGGCTTGGGCTCCCTGGAAGCGTTCGCTCGGCGCCAGGCCCAAGGCTACATCAGGCGCGAGCTGGACATGGAAGTCGAACCTGACAGGGTTCGCGTGCAGCTGCAGTGGCGAGCGGTCATTGGCCAGCCTGTGCGAACCTATAACCTGAGTGAACTGGTGGCGGCGGGGCCGGTCAGGCCCGATGCGGTGACGGTGCGCCTGGTGGAGAATGGCGGCATGCTGCGCAACGAGCCCCTTGCCTCGGCATTCGTGGGGCAGATGTTGTCGAGCCTGGACGCACCTGCCGGTTACTTTTCTGCATTGTCGAGTCGGTACAACCGCGCGGACCTCAAGGACGCCCTGCTCGATTGGTTCATGGCGCGATTGCGACACAGCGCATTTGTCGCGCGGTGCGCGGGCCTAGTCACGGTGTCCAGCCACGACGAGCTCTACACCTTTCTGAACAGCTCATTTGCTGGACAAGGCGTGGGTGGATTGCAGGTTACCAATGTCGAACTGCCCAATTCGTTCCGATGCGCCGATCTGCTGCTGTTCTACCACGACGATGCACAGGGACAAGTCAGCGCCCCCCTGCTGTATGCCCCTGGTAAGCCCGATGGGCAGGAGTGGATCGCCCTGCCTTCGCTTCGGGCCGTGAGCGCCGAGATCGGTAGCTGGATTGCGAGCGAAACGGGTCGTGAATACCTGTTGCAGCAGATCTCCCCGGTTGAACGTGACAGCGCTCGGGGATATTTTGTCGGCGTGAGGCAAAAGCCGACCACGTGGGATTTGAGCAGGGACCCCAGAGGGACGCAAAAAGGGCTCAGGCATTGTCTTGAGCAGGCTGTCCTGACAGGGCTGAACCACAATCTGCAGCAGGTGGAATGGCACGACTCGCCTCGCTGGTACTCGGCCTTGCCACTTGAATCGCGGCGAAGCATCAGTGGCTTGAAGCAAGAGTCCCTGGTCCATCAGCAGGTCTTCGATGAGCAGTTGGCGGGTTATGAACTTTTTGTCGACTTTGCCAAGCGTACCGTCACGCAAGCGATTGCTCCGTATATGCGCAGCAAGGGCGTACGAGAACCGGTGGATCCGGAGACGGTTCTTATCGACTACTTCCCGGGGCTGGGAAGTGACAGGAGGGTAACCAGCCTGCTGGAACTCGCGATTTATGGGTACGACGACAACGCTGGGATAGACAACCCGAAACAAGGTGTGCGCTCGTCCGTTGGACAGGATTTGGGCCAGGTCCGCAGCGCCGACCTGGCGCTTTATGTTCGTGGGGCCTACCTGGGCGAAAAATACGCCAAGGAAATCCGTGCCAGGTTTCTCGATGCCAATGACCCGCAATACCAGAAGCGTCGCGATGCCTGTCGCTACATGCTGCTGGCGAAGATGGATCGCGACCTACGTATCGCGTATGGCCGGTCAGTGTTGAGCACCGACGCGTTCAACTGGCTCACGCGGCAAGTCACGTTGCTGAGCGACAGGAGACCGGCTGGCGGCCCCATCTATCCAGCGACGGCGGTCACGCGTGAAGGTGTGTTCAAGTTTACGGTCAACGGTCATGTCGTGTTGGGCGTCTACGTTTTCGCCTACTTCGAACCGAAGGGCTCCTACTGGCTGTACACGCCCGATGCCCCGGACGGCATCCGTTTTCGCAACTACCTGGCCTTCACCGGGCGCACCGCGGCGCAACTGCACGATTATGTCGTGGAGCGGGTGGCATTGATCGCGCGTGGTTCCGTCGAACAATCGTTGCGGGCATTGGGGGCAGGTACCACGCGCGTCGATACCCTGCGTGAATTCAGCCGTGTGGTCGATATCGACGCTGAGTTCGATGCCTGTATCGAGCGGGCTATCGCGGACGTGGAAGATGTCACCACCCGTCGTGCAGAGGCCATCACGCAGCAGATTCAAAAAGGGCTGCTCTTTGCGGCTGCGCCGGTGTGCATGGTCTTCCCGCCGTTTGCCCTGCTGTTGGATATCGTATTTATCGGCCTCAGCTCCAAGCAGGCAATCGAGGCGCATAGGCAGGGCGATACCCAGGAGGCTCTCGAGCATTGGCTGGAGGTTTCCTGGGGCGCGCTGCTGGCGGTGCCAGGGGTGACCGGCATGGCTGCATTGCTGCGCCGTTCGGTGATGAGTCTCAAGCGTGCGGCCAAGCCGTTGTCGTTGTCGGCGCAACGTCTGAAAGGCGCTGCGGTATCCGCTGTGAACAAGGATACCGGGCCGCTGGTCCAGCCCATCCGTTTGGAGCCAAGGCAGGCGGTCGACGCAACGCCTGAAAATCTGCAATGGGTGAGCGAGGAGGGGATTTTCTACGGCACCTACCGCAGTCCGCCCAGCGCATCGCAGCCACGAAGTACCTATTACATACGCAGCCGGGGCCGGTACTTCCAGGTAAAGGAGGACGCTTACTTTGGCGGTCTATGCCTGGTGGATGCCAGTCGTCCCGGCGCGCTATACAACATGCCCATACGCAGGATGACGAATGGCAAGTGGACGCATAACAGCGTTGGCTTGAGAGGGGGTAATGATGGCGTGCGTAACCTGGGGCGAGTCGACGATCTACGGGAGGCGTTCCCGGGGCGCGTCGATCCTGACGTGACAAGAGGCGCGTTGCAGGGCGAGGCCGTAGTAGCACGCTTCAATGAGGCGACGGCTGACGGGTATCTGTTCTCGCTCAACGCCCAGACATGCGTGATCGCTTCGTTATATAACCCCGTTACCCGAGTGGGGGCGGTCATTCATTTCGATCACAATATTGGCAGGCTCATAGAGGAAGGTGTCGAGGCTCTGTTGCGGCGCCTTGGCGGATCCGCAAAGGATATCCGCGTCACGCTTGTAGGTGGGGACTGGTTGACGGGTCTGGACATTGGCGAGCCGGTCAGGACCGTGATGCGGCGCAAAGGCCTTGAGCCAACCTGGGACTTCTGGTCGTATTCTTCCTGCTTCGGTAATACCTATGGTGTATCGCTGAACCTCAAGAGCGGCATCACTTCGGTCTTCAAGATGTCGCAGACCCAAGTCGAGCGTTATTACGCCCCAGTGCTGTCTCGGGCCAAGTACAGTACCGATCCGGTATCGATACGTGCGCGTAGATTCATGACGCGCACGCGCAGCGAACCTTTGATGGCAAACGCCAACGGTGCCGTCCGCACCCGCCAGGGCAGGCCAGCGACAACGGCGCAACTTGCGATGAACAGGTTCTCGATGGTGAGCCTGAACTGAGTGGGTCTTCTAGCCCGACGATGGGCAAAAAAAGACCCCGGGCCAAACGGACCGGGGTCTTTTCACATCCCTTGGAGCATCAGTGCTGGTTGCCCAGCTTGTGTTCCAGGTAATGAATGTTGACGCCACCCTCACAGAAACCCTCGTCGCGGACGAGATCGCGGTGCAGCGGGATGTTGGTCTTGATCCCGTCCACCACGATTTCATCCAGCGCATTGCGCATGCGCGCCATGGCTTCTTCACGGGTCGCCCCGTAGGTGATCAGCTTGCCGATCAGCGAGTCGTAGTTCGGCGGAACCGCATAACCGCTGTACAGGTGCGAATCGACGCGAACGCCGTTGCCACCTGGCGCGTGGAAATGCTTGACCGTGCCTGGGCTCGGCATGAAGGTCTTCGGATCTTCAGCGTTGATCCGGCACTCCAGCGAGTGGCCGCGAATAACGACGTCATCTTGAGTGAACGACAGCTTGTTGCCGGCGGCGATGCTGAGCATCTCCTTGACGATGTCGATACCGGTGACCATCTCCGAAACCGGGTGCTCCACCTGAACACGGGTGTTCATTTCGATGAAGTAGAAACGACCGTTTTCGTACAGGAACTCGAAGGTGCCGGCGCCACGGTAGCCGATGTCGATGCAAGCCTTGACGCAGCGAGCCAGGACTTCCTGGCGAGCTTGCTCGTCGATGCCCGGTGCCGGTGCCTCTTCGAGGACCTTCTGGTGACGACGCTGCAGCGAGCAATCGCGGTCGCCCAGATGGATGGCCTGGCCCTGGCCGTCGGACAGAACTTGCACTTCGACGTGGCGTGGGTTGGTCAGGAATTTTTCCAGATAGACCATCGGGTTGCCGAACGCCGCGCCTGCTTCGGAGCGGGTCAGTTTTGCCGAGGAAATCAGGTCTTCTTCCTTGTGAACCACGCGCATGCCGCGACCACCGCCGCCGCCGGCGGCTTTGATGATCACCGGGTAGCCGACTTCGCGGCCGATGCGCAAAGCGGTTTCTTCGTCTTCAGGCAGCGGGCCGTCGGAACCCGGAACGGTGGGTACGCCTGCGGCGATCATGGCGTGCTTGGCGGAAACCTTGTCGCCCATCAGGCGGATGGTCTCGGCTTTCGGGCCGATGAAGGCAAAACCGGAGTTTTCGACCTGTTCGGCGAAGTCGGCGTTTTCCGCCAGGAAGCCGTAGCCAGGGTGAATGGCGGTGGCGCCGGTCACTTCGGCGGCGGCGATAATCGCCGGGATGTGCAGGTAAGAGTGCGCAGCCGACGCGGGACCGATGCAGACGGATTCGTCCGCCAGGCCCAGGTGCATCAGTTCTTTGTCGGCCTTGGAGTAAACGGCGACGGTCTTGATGCCCATCTCTTTGCAGGCACGCAGAATCCGCAGGGCGATCTCACCGCGGTTAGCGATCAGAACTTTTTCCAACTTCGCAGTCATCAAAGGCTCTCCGCAGTTCAAACGATGGTGAACAGCGGTTGGTCGTACTCAACCGGCTGGCCGTCTTCAACGAGGATGGCTTCGATCACACCGCTGGTTTCAGCTTCGATGTGGTTCATCATCTTCATGGCTTCGACGATGCACAGGGTGTCGCCTTTCTTCACGGTCTGGCCAACTTCAACGAAGGAAGGCGAGGTTGGGGAAGACTTGCGATAGAACGTGCCCACCATTGGCGAGCGGGCAACGGTGCCGTTCAGCGCTGGCGCGGCAGGTGCGGCTGGCGCTGCGGCGGCGGCCGGAGCTGCTGCGGGAGCAGGCGCAGCGGCTGGAGCCTGCATCGGTGCAGGTGCGTAGAACTGCTGGGCCGGGGTCTTGCTGTGACGGCTGATGCGTACAGACTCTTCGCCTTCCTTGATCTCGAGCTCGTCGATGCCGGACTCTTCCAGCAACTCGATCAGTTTCTTAACTTTACGGATATCCATGAATCATCAACTCCCAAGGGTCGGTCAGGGGCGTTTAACGCTTGTTGTTCAAGCTGTTGCCTGTTTTTCAAGCTGCTCTAGGGCGGCCTCCAGGGCCAGTCGGTAACCGCTGGCGCCAAGGCCGCAGATCACTCCCACCGCTACATCGGAGAAGTAGGAGTGATGGCGGAAAGGTTCGCGTTTGTGCACGTTGGACAAATGCACTTCGATGAATGGGATGCTCACCGCCAGCAGCGCGTCACGTAATGCGACGCTTGTATGTGTAAAAGCTGCTGGATTGATCAAAATGAAGTCCACGCCTTCGCCACGCGCGGCATGGATGCGGTCGATCAACTCGTATTCGGCATTGCTTTGCAGATAAAGCAAATGATGGCCGGCGTCCCGGGCCCGCTGTTCCAGGTCCTGGTTGATCTGGGCCAGCGTCACGGCGCCATAAACGCCCGGTTCACGGGTGCCAAGCAGGTTCAGGTTGGGTCCGTGCAGGACCAATAGGGTCGCCATCTGCTGTTCCTTGTTATCTGTGAGCAGGTGTCAGAACCCGGAGACTATGCCGCAAAGCCTTTATGACTGTCCAGTTCTCGGCAATAGCCAGCACGTTGACCGATGTTTACGCGAAGTTTGTGACTGAGCTTTATCATCCGGTCATTCGGTTGAACTGACCCACCGCTATCGCGAGCAGGCTCGCTCCCACAGGGGGATGTGCGGTGAGCATCTTCCTTGGGCCATACCTAATAAATGTGGGAGCGAGCCTGCTCGCGATGACGCCGACACATTCAATACCCATGCAAACTGAGCCACCGCTATTGCGAGCAGGCTCGCTCCCACAATGGGTTTGTAGTGTTTGCTGAGGTCATACCCGAAATGCCTGGACTGCGGTGTGCAACCGCCCGCCGAGCACCAGGAGGTTGTCGCCTTGCTCGCGACCCTGGCCGATGCGCAGCAGGTTATCCCCGCCCAGTTGGTGAATGCGCTCGCTGTGGTCGCGGATTTCGCTGACAGCGCCGCTTTGCTGAGCCGTGACATCGGCGATTCGCACGGCGGTATCGGCGATGGTCTGGATGGCTGCGACGATTTCATCCAAGGCGCCGTCAGCCGCCTGGGCCTGGCTGGCGGTGGCCTCGGCGTGTTCAACCTGGGCGCGCATGCCATCCACTGATTGGCGCGCGGCCAGTTGCAAGCGGGCGATCAGCGCCTGGATTTCCGAGGTGGCGCCAGCGGTGCGTTGGGCCAGGGAACGGACTTCTTCAGCCACCACCGCAAAGCCCCGGCCCATTTCCCCGGCGCGGGCGGCTTCGATGGCGGCGTTGAGGGCAAGCAGGTTGGTCTGGTCGGCAATCGAGCGAATGACCGTCAATACGCCACCAATGGTTGCCGACTCCTCGGCCAGTTGTTCGATCATTTGCGCATTGCCTTGCACTTCGCCCACCAACGCATGGAGGCCGGCGAGACTCAAACCGATGACTTGCTGGCCATGTTCCACGGCGTTACCGGCGCTGCGACTGGCCTGCGCGGCCTGGCTGGCATCGCCAGCCACTTGCTGGATGGTCGCTTCCAGTTCGCCGAGCGAGTCACGGATCAATGCGGTGTCGCCGGCCTGGTCCTCGGCGCCACTGTGCAGTTCGCCGCTCAACTCGGCCAGGGCGCGGCTACTGCCAGCGACCTGTTCGGCGTTCACCCGAATGGTGCCCACCAGGTCCACCAGATAAGCGCGCAGGCGATTGAGGGACGCCTCGATGTCTTGCATTTCACGGTTGCCGGCGCCCATGTGGATGCCCCGGCTGAAGTCGCCTTCGGCCCAGGTGGACAGGGCCGGCGCCAGGTGCGTCAAGGTGCGGGCCAGGCGCCGTTGCAAGGTGTCGATGAGCAGCGCGATCAGCAGGATCAAGCCGATCATCACGCCCTGGATCAAGCGAACCTCCCTCTGAATCTGCCCATGCTGGGCACGTACCGCCGGTTCCAGGGTGTCGATGGCCGTCTGTGCATCAGCGATTTTCAGGTGGGTGGCGCGGCTCAGTTCGGTGCGCTTTTGGATCAGCTCCCGAGTGCGGGTCAATTCCGCAGGGTAGCGGCCGAGCAGGCTGTTGAGCTCACGCTTGAGACCGATGCCGGCGTCCTCGCTGACAGTTTTTTCCTGGGTTTGCAGGCCCATCAGCGCGGCAAAGTCATCGCTACCCGATTCGCTGCTGGCGGTTACGCCCAGCAGAGGCAGGCTCTCGAGGCGTTCTGCTTGCACACGGATGCCTGCCAGTTCCCGCTCGACATCGGCGGCCAGTTCGCTGCGACCGCTGCTGACCAATTTGTCACGGGTGAGGGACAACCGACCCAGGTGCTGTGAAGCGGCGAACAATGGAGGCGAGTAGGCCGGGGCGCCACTTGCGTACTGGGCGAGTCGATCGAGACTGGCGCTCAGTTCCCGTTCGGCCTGCAACAACAGGGCCTGTGGGTCGCCGGCCAGCTTGCCGGCGGCCAGCAGGTCGGTCTTGCTGAAGTTGTCGAGGTTGGACAGGCTTGGGCGCAAGGTCTTGGCCAGGTCCGGTGGGAACTGGTCCAGCTCCTTTTGCAGGCCCTCCAGTGCTTGGGTGGCCGCGCTGAGGCGCAGGGCGTCGCCGCTGGCCAGGTAGTCCTCGATGTTGCGCGCCACTTCGCTCTGGAACTGCCGCGACAGGCCGAGGTAGCGTTCCATCAACAGGTAGGGTCGCTCCAAGGCAATCTGCGACCACCAAAGGGTCGCGCCAAGGCCAAGGCATACGGCAACTAAGAGAAGGGTGTTGAGATTGGTCAGCAGCTTCAGGCGCATCAAGGGTCTACCGGGGGCAGAATCGAAGTGCCTGAAGTTATTGCGTTTGCGTTACACGTTTATGACTGAATCAGTGGAATCCGATGAAAAGGTGGCACTTTGCTTTGATTGTCTGGCGCTCTGTACCCGGTTGCGTCCGGCATGCTTGGCGCGGTACAGCGCTTCGTCCGCCTGGCTGGCCATCATCAGGCTGTCGGACGCTTCGCTCATTTCCACCACGCCGGCGCTGAAGGTGCACCACAGGTCCTGGGGTTGGGCCGGGTAATGGATTTCGGCGAAGCGTTGGCGGATTTCGTCCAGCACCTGGCAGGCTGCATCAATATCGGTGTCGGGCATGACGATAGCGAACTCTTCGCCGCCATAGCGCCCGATGAAATCGGTCTTGCGCAGGCGCTGCTTGAGAAACAGCGCCAGGCTCTTGATCACTCGGTCCCCCATGGGGTGGCCGTGGCTGTCATTGACCCGCTTGAAATGATCGATGTCCAGCATGGCGAAACTCAAGGGCTTGCCTTCGCGGCGGGCGCGAAAACTGCAATCCTCGAGCAATTGCAGGATATGGGTGTGGTTGTAGAGGCCGGTGAGGCTGTCGCGCACCATTCGCGCCTTGAGATTGCGCGCCCGGGCCGCGCGGTTGCGCACGGTGGTGATCAGGTGCCGGGGTTTGATCGGCTTGGTCAGGAAGTCGTCGCCGCCTTCGCTCATGGCGTCGAGCTGCTTATCCAGGTCGTCTTCGGCGGACAGGTAGATGATCGGCACGCTGACATAACGGTCGTTGTGGCGAATTACCTTGGCCAGTTCCGTGCCGGTGCAAGCGGGCATGTACATATCGAGAATGATCAGGTCGGGCTGGAAGTCCGCCAGTTCGGCCATTGCCTGGATCGGCTCGATCAACGTCCGGGTGATGATGCCGGCGCTGTTCAGCAGCCGTTCGGTGTGCAAGGCCTGGGCGCGGGAGTCATCGATGATCAGCACTTTATAGGGCTCGTACTGGGCGACGCAGGTCAGCACTTCGATTTTTTCCAGCAGGCTCGACGCCTCGAGCGTGCCGGTTAGAAATTCCTGGCCGCCGGCGCGCACCGCCGCCAGGCGGGTGGGCGTATCGGTTTCAAGCAGGCTGAAAAAGAGCAGCGGGATGGCCTGGTCGAGGCCTTCCTGGGCTTGGGCCGCCAACGTCAGGCCCACGCCAGGGCCGCTGAAATCCACGTCCATGACGATCGCCGCGGGCAGGCGCTCGACCATCGCGGAGCGGAACGCGGCGATACTGTTCAACGCATGGGCGCTGAGGCCAAAGAATACCAACTGCTTGGCCAGCCGTTCCGCGCGGTCATGGTCTTGCAGCATCACGTAGATGGGCTTGCGCAGCGGTGGCAGAAAGGTCTGCTCGAGTTGATCGCCGTGGCGCAGGCCGGTGCGGGACAGGCGTTGCATCAAACGGTTGATGTCGCTGATCAACTGGCTGCTCAGGCGGCCGCGATTGGCATCCACCGCTTGCAGCGACTGGCTGATGCCGTGGGCAAGCTGGCAATGCTCGGGCTGTTCGAAACGCTCGGCAAAGCGCAGCAGGCGCAGATTGGCTTCGCTGAGCTCAGACAGGTCGTTACTCGACCACTCGCTGCGTTGCAGGCGCTGCCATATCTCAAGGATCTGGCGAGCTTGATGAATTACCCGCTGGGCAAAGTGGTGCTTGAGGCGCTCACGGCTGGGGTCTTCTGACTCGGTCATATCCTGACTACTAGTTAGGGGGCATGCTGAGGTCGACTGGTGGCTCTATGCTAGCACCTCTTTTCCCTTACATGAGTGTCGTACGTCAATAAACTGCCAAGAGATGCGATTCAGTTTTCGACCGCACGGTCTTCGATTGGCGGCCTGTCATGCACCGGGGGCCGAGAATAGAGGCTTTCGGGGGTTTTTTGGACTGTTTGTCCAGTTGCTTCGTTGGGTGCGCAAGCACGATTCGATTCGCTGATATCGAGTCAGCTCGCTACCAAATCATGACTGGCAGGGTTAAGGGAAACCCTTAGGTGGCTCCTGGTCTGGTGGCGGTAATTGTCCTATAAGCCCAACGACGGATGCCGGCCAAGGCACGTTGATGTAAGGTTGTGGTCGAACCGTGAACTCAAGTGATTGAAGGAACATCGCCATGCTGGACTGGAAAAACCGCGCGGGCAGCGCGCCTGAACGCGCCGCCGAGCCGAAATCGGACACCCGCAGCTACCTGGGCGGGCTGTTTTTCAGCCGGGCACTGGCCACGCTCATTGGTTTGTATCTGCTGGTGACCATTGCGGTGGGTTGGTATTGGAGCCAGGAGCCGGCGCTGTTTCCCGTGCAGCAGAACGCCCAGGCGGCGGCCGAGAAGGACGGCAGGCAAATGGTGGTCGGCTACACCACCGTCGAAACCCTCAAGACCGTGGCCGGAACCTTGCTGACCAAGCAGGGTGGCTACATTTCCAATGACCGCTTCCCGCCGGGCCTGTGGATGGACAACATGCCGAGTTGGGAATACGGCGTGCTGGTGCAGGTGCGCGACCTGAGCCGCGCCTTGCGCAAGGATTTCGCCCGCTCGCAGTCACAGTCCGCCGAAGATGCGGACCTCGCCAAGGCCGAGCCGCGCTTCAACTTCGACAACCGCAGCTGGGTGCTGCCCTCCAGTGAGTCGGAGTACCAGGAAGGCATCAATTCCTTGAGTCGTTACCAGGCGCGCCTCTCCGATCCAGGCCAGAAGAGCGCATTGTTCTATGCCCGCGCCGACAACCTGAACAACTGGCTGGGCGATGTCGGCACTCGCCTGGGGTCGTTGTCCCAGCGGCTGTCCGCCAGCGTCGGCCGGGTCAAGCTCAACACGTCGCTGAAAACCGAAATCCCCGCGCCCGGCCAAGTGCCGCAGGTCGACGAAGAAGTGGTTGAAACCCCATGGCTGCAAATCGACAACGTGTTCTACGAAGCCCGTGGTCAGGCCTGGGCGCTGTCTCATTTGCTGCGCGCCATCGAGGTGGACTTCGCCGACGTGTTGGCCAAGAAGAACGCCACGGTCAGCGTGCGGCAGATCATTCGTGAGCTGGAAGCCTCGCAAGAGCCGGTCTGGAGCCCGATGATCCTCAATGGCAGCGGTTTCGGTGTATTGGCGAACCACTCGCTGGTCATGGCCAACTATATTTCCCGCGCCAATGCGGCGGTCATCGACCTGCGTCAGTTGCTGAACCAGGGCTGATCGATGGACGAAAGCACCCGGGAGGCGGCTCACCGAGCGGCTTCGGATGCCGAGCTCATCGCCTGGGTCGACGAGCATGACAACCTGCTCGGCAGCCTGGTGCGCTCGGATCTGCGCGAGCGCGGCCTGATCGGGCGGGGCACCTATATCATGTTGTTCAATTCGGCCGGGGAGTTGTGTGTCCATCGGCGGACGCTGAGCAAAGCCATCTATCCCGGTTACTGGGATGTCGCGGCCGGCGGCATGGTGCAGGCGCACGAGAGCTACGCCGAGTCGGCGGCCCGCGAGCTTGCCGAAGAGCTCGGTGTCAGCGGCGTGGAGCTGGTCGCCCACGACCATTTCTATTTCGAAGACACCGGCAGCCGCCTGTGGTGCTCGGCGTTCTCGGCCGTGTGGGATGGTCCGTTGGTGCTGCAGCCCGAAGAAGTGCTGGAGGCGCGTTTTCTGCCCGTCGAGCAGGTGCTCGATGAAATCCGCCACAAGCCTTATTGCCCGGACTCCCTGGCGGCTCTTGCGCGCTATTTGCGCGCCTGCGAAGCCGGTGTCGCAAAGAAGCTCTAAATTGGCGCCGATTGGCCCTTAGCAAGTCGCCTTTTTGCCGTTACACTGCGCGACTTTTCAAGCTTGGCCGACATCGTTCGGCCCAGTTGCGCTGCCCCTGCCTGAGTGGGGCTTCGCGGTCGAGGCTTTCGCCCCTTGACCAGTCTTTGTCCTCCGAAGAGGATTGCCGGTGGCCAAAAAAGCCGCATCCTTCGCCGCCCTGGGTGGCCTGGTATTTTCTACCGACGCCGGTCGTCATTGCCCCGATTGCCGCCAACCGGTGGATGCCTGCATCTGCAAACAGACAATCATCCCCGAAGGGGACGGTATCGCTCGCGTGCGCCGCGAAAGCAAAGGTCGCGGCGGCAAGACGGTGACGACCATTACCGGTGTGCCGCTGGCCGAAGACGCCCTCAAAGAACTGGCGACGACGTTGAAAAAACGCTGTGGCACGGGTGGCGCGTTGAAGGACGGCGTCATCGAGATCCAGGGCGATCACGTCGAGCTGCTGTTGGCGGAACTCACCAAACACGGTTTCAAGGCAAAGAAATCCGGCGGCTAGCAGCCTCTGTGAAAACCACCCCGGCTTGATCCGAACCCCGGTTCGGGGTCGCCTACATGGTTTTCACAGAGCCTGTTCTGAACGGGTTCTAAACTCAGCGCTGCGGGCAGGGTCTACCGTGCTTACAGGCAAATCGTCATTTCCATTCTCTACACTGCGCCAGCCTGCGACCGGGTGGGTGCATTTTGACTTCTTTATAGGGGACTTCGATGTCCGTACGACGCACACGCAAAGACGATGGCAGCCAATGGACAGTTGCGGACAGCCGCAGTGTTTACGGGATTCGCCATTGGGGGGCCGGGTATTTCGCGATCAATGAAGCCGGTCGCGTCGAAGTCCGTCCGAACGGCCCCGACAGTTCGCCCATCGATTTGTACGAGCAAGTCGACCAGTTGCGCCAGAGCGGCCTTTCGCTGCCCTTGCTGGTGCGCTTCCCCGACATCCTGCAAGACCGGGTGCGTCAGCTCACCGGCGCGTTCGACAGCAACATCGCGCGCCTGGAATACCAGAGCCAGTACACCGCGCTTTACCCCATCAAGGTGAACCAGCAGGAAGCGGTGATCGAAAACATTATCGCGACACAGAACGTGTCGATCGGCCTGGAAGCCGGCTCCAAGCCCGAGCTGCTGGCGGTGCTGGCCCTGGCGCCGAAGGGCGGGACCATCGTCTGCAACGGCTACAAAGACCGCGAGTTCATCCGCCTGGCGCTGATGGGCCAGAAGCTGGGCCATAACGTTTTCATCGTGATCGAGAAAGAATCCGAAGTCGGCCTGGTGATCGAAGAAGCCGCGTCGCTCAAGGTCAAGCCACAGGTCGGCCTGCGGGTGCGCCTGTCGTCCCTGGCGTCGAGCAAGTGGGCTGACACCGGTGGCGAAAAATCCAAGTTCGGCTTGTCGGCCGCGCAGCTGTTGTCGGTGGTCGAGCGCTTCCGTGGCGCGGGCCTGGACCAGGGCATCCGCCTGCTGCACTTCCACATGGGTTCGCAGATCGCCAACCTGGCGGACTACCAGCATGGCTTCAAGGAAGCGATCCGTTATTACGGCGAGCTGCGCAACCTTGGGCTGCCGGTGGATCACATCGACGTCGGCGGCGGCCTGGGCGTGGACTACGACGGCACGCACTCGCGCAACGCCAGCTCCATCAACTACGACATGGACGATTACGCCGGTGTCGTGGTGGGCATGCTCAAGGAGTTCTGCGATGCCCAGAGCCTGCCGCATCCGCACATCTTTTCCGAAAGCGGTCGTTCGCTGACCGCGCACCACGCCATGTTGGTGGTGCAAGTAACCGACGTCGAGAAACACCACGATGACGTCCCGGTCATCGAGAACAAGGAAAGCCTGCCGGAAACCGTGCAGTGGCTGGTGGACCTGCTGGGCCCGACCGATATCGAGATGGTCACCGAGACTTACTGGCGAGCCACCCATTACATGAGTGACGTGGCAGCCCAATACGCCGATGGCAAGCTGACCCTGGCGGAAAAAGCTTTGGCCGAGCAGTGCTACTTCGCGGTGTGCCGTCGCCTGCACAATTCGCTGAAGGCCCGCCAGCGTTCGCACCGCCAGGTGTTGGACGAGCTCAACGACAAGCTGGCCGACAAGTACATCTGCAACTTCTCTGTCTTCCAGAGCCTGCCGGACACTTGGGCGATCGGCCAGGTATTGCCGATCCTGCCGCTGCATCGCCTCGACGAAGAGCCACTGCGCCGTGCCGTGCTGCAAGACCTGACCTGCGACTCCGATGGCAAGATCAAGCAGTACGTCGACGAGCAGAGCATCGAGACCAGCCTGCCGGTCCACTCGCTCAATCCAGGCGAGGATTATTTGTTGGGTATTTTCCTGGTGGGTGCCTACCAGGAAATCCTGGGTGACATGCACAACCTGTTTGGTGACACCGACTCGGTGAACATCTACCAGAACGCCGATGGCAGCGTGTACCACGCCGGTATCGAAACCCACGACACCATCGAAGACATGTTGCGCTATGTGCACCTGTCGCCGGAGGAGTTGATGACTCACTACCGTGACAAGTGCGCCAGCGCCCGGATCACGGCAGCCGAGCGCACTCAGTTCCTGGATGCGCTGCGTCTGGGGCTGACGCGTTCGTCCTACCTTTCTTCCTGACGGCGGCCCCTTGCGGGGCCGCTATTGCAGGCTAGAGCGATTCATCGTGGCGAGGGTAGCTCGCTCCCGCTGGCGCGCAATGGTCCCGATGGGGCCAGATGCGCCCAGCGGGAGCAAGCTACCCTCGCCACGTTGTATCTGCATTGCAAACCCGTGCGCAGCGTTTATTGGCCTATTGATGCCGTTTAGCTGACGGCGTCCTAATTTCATGTAGTCCCTTTCCTAAATAGTCCTTGAGCCCTCTACTCGTCCTCTGCTGTCGGCGAGAATGCCCGGTCGCCCCTCCTGTAGAGAAAACGCCGATGTCCGATCCAGCCTGCGAGCTACCTTTTCGTCTGGAGATAGCCGGTCTGTCCGAACCTTTCGTCGTCGTAGCCTTAACAGGCAATGAAGCCATCAGCGAACCCTTCGTTTTCGAAGTGGAGCTGTCGGTCAGCGACATGGCCCTGGACATGGCCGGGTTGCTGTACCGCAACGTCTGGCTGAGCTTCGGAACCAAGGATCAAGGCATCCACGGGCGACTTCACGAAATCGTCCACCGCCATGGCGAGAGCTGCCGGGTACGAATCGGGCCGAAGCTGGCGAGCCTTGCGCAGCGTTTCAGTCAACGGGTCTTCAATGCCTGCTCGGTGCCACAGATCATCCGCCAGGTCCTGGGCGGGCATGGTATCAACGGCCGCAGCCTGTGCCTGGATCTGAGCAACGCTTATCCTTCGTTGGATCTGTATACCCAGTACCGCGAATCCGACCTGCATTTCCTACAACGAATGTGCGCCCAGGCGGGTATCCACTTTCATTTCGATCACACCCGGGACGGGCAATGCCTGGTTTTTGCGGATACGGCGGGCAACGTTCCGACGATGGACAAGGCTTTGTACAGTGTTGAAGGGCGGGCCCGCGCAGTGCGTGCGTTCACGGTGAAGGCGGATATCCACGGAGCGTTGGTCGCCCAGGGCCGTAGCGATCTGACGCACTTGCACGCCGGCCAGATCCTGTCGCTGAAGGGCCATCCTCATGGAAAGTGGAACCAGGGCTGGTTATTGACGCAGGTTGAACACCACGGTCATGCGGGCGGTTATGGCAATCTTTTCCAGGCCATTCCCTGGGGGATGCCCTTCCTGGTGGACAGGGCGCCGGACAAGCCTGTCATGGTGAGCAGGCAACGCGGCTGGGTCGTGGAAGTGGATGAGCCGCGAGTGGCCGGGCGAGTGGCGGTGCAGTTCGACTGGGCCTATCAGGGAGAGGGCGCCATCCCCAGCCATTGCTGGCTGCCCTTGGCACCCGAACTTGCGGCGCGTGGCGTGGGGACGATTGCCGAGGGCACCGAGGTTCTGGTGAGTTTTATCGAGGGCGACCCGGACCGTCCCCTGGTCAGCGCATTCCTGGGTGGCGCCCCCGGCGCGCAGTCAACGCAGGCGCCTTCTCCCACCGCGCCTGCCGGGGAAATTCCCGGGGCTTCTGGAGTCGATTCATCCTTGTTGTCCGCAATCAAGGATGGTGAGCCACTGGTCTTGCTGTGCCTTTTGCCAGGCGGGGGGCGTTTCAGCCCTTGTGCGCAGCCGGTGTGTACCTGTCGCATGGTGATGGGACAGGGCGCGGGCGCGGCGCCATGAATGTGGCCACCTTGCCGGGTCCCGCTCCCCAATGGCTGCTGTTAGACGTTCCGGACGCGCCCGAGGCCGCACAGCGCCTGAAGGAACAGTTTGCCGAGGTGCCGCGTTTTGCCCTGTTCGAGGGAACCGAGTTCGACGGAGCGAGATCACACGGCCCGTTGTTGGTGGATCTTAGGCAATCGCCTGCGCTGGCCAGCCTGTGCCATCTGGACGCTCGATCCTGGCCCGGGTTGCTGTTGGTGACCTCGACGCCAGCCGAGTCCTTGCTGGTACATTTGCGGCGCATGCTGACGGTGACGCTGGGCCTGCATTACAAGGCCTTCCTGAGTTATTACAACCCGCACACCGCCAGCTATTTTTTCGATGCCTGCGATCCCCGGGAGCTCAGTTGCTGGCTGGGACCGATCAGCCTGTTGCGCTGGTTCGGTGGCACCTGGTCCGATCGGACGATGGGGTGCCAGGGGTGGCAACAGCTCTCCAATCCCAGGCTTGCGGTGCCTGCGCTGGAAAACGAGCATGGCCTCAGCGACAGGCAACAGGTCAAATTGCAGGAGTGCTTCCTGGAACGTCACGTCTGGCGATGGTCTCGCTCCACTGGCCATGACTATTGGGTGCTCTGGGACTACGTGCAACAGGGGCGCAAGCTGGGGTTCAGCGAGCAGGCCGTTCTCGACGGCTGGTTATGGCTGCGCTTGCAATACCCCGATGCCGAGCCCGTGCCGGGGCTGCCTGGTGGTTCCCAGCGAGAACGTCTCGATCATTTGCGACGTTTCTGGCAAGGCAAACAGGGCTGAACATCATCGAGTTTCGGCATCGACCCAGCCGCCACGACGGTGCAAGAGCCAGGCGACCGTCCCGAGCGTCAGGCTGCGCACCGTCATGAACAACAGGAAAGTGATCCACAGTCCGTGGTTGCCGAGTCCTTGCAGCGCCCAGGCCAGCGGCAACACCAGCAACAGGGTCAGGAGCATGCCGTTGCGCATTTCCCGGGCGCGGGTGGCGCCGATGAACAGGCCATCGAGCAGATAGCTCCACACGGCAATCAATGGCAGCGTTGCCAGGTAAGGCAGGTAGCGGTAAGCGGTGTCGCGCACGTCGGCAATGTCGGTCTGCATGTCGATGAACAAATGTCCGGCCAGCAGAAACAGCAGTGCGAACCCGACGCTCGCGATCAAGGACCAACCGCAGGCGACCACCAGCGAACGGCGCAGGGCCAGGCGGTCGCGAGCGCCAATGGCGTGGCCGCACAGCGCTTCCACCGCATGGGCCAGGCCATCCAGGGCATGGGCGGTAAGCAGCAGGCCATTGAGCAGCAGCGCATTGGCCGCCACCGTCGCGTCCCCCAGCCGCGCGCCTTGCACGGTGATCAGGAAAAACACCGATTGCAGCACCAGGCTGCGGATGAAAATGTCCCGGTTTACCGCCAGCAGCGGTCGCCAGCTCTGCCACAGGCTCAGGGCGGCCCAGGCGATCCGCCCTGGCCAGGCGCGCAGCGTCCTTCGGGCCAGGGCCAGGCCCACCAGCGCGCCCGCCCACTCGGCGATGACCGAGGCGCGTGCCGAACCCGTCACGCCCCAATCCAGGCCGATGACGAACCACAGGTTCAAGGCGATGTTCACCAGGTTGGTGACCAACAGGATCGTCAACGGTGCGCGGGCGTTCTGGGCGCCAAGGAACCAGCCCACCAGCGCGTAACTGGCCAGCGCCGCCGGCAAGCCGAAAAGCCGTGTATGAAAGAAATCCCGGGTCAATTGGTCGAGCTCGGCCGAGGGCTGCATGAAGTGCAATGCCACGTCGCTCAACGGAACCCCGACCGCCCCAAGCACCACCGACAGCCCCAACGCCAGCAAGAGTCCTTGCAGCAAGACCTGCCGCAGCGCAGCGCCATCGCCACGCCCGGCTGCCTGGGCGGCGAAACCGGTTGAGCCCATGCGCAGGAACCCCATGGCCCAGGCCAGCACCGTGTACAGACTCGCCCCGACCGCCACCGCGCCCAACTGATGGGCATGGGGCAAGTGGCCGATGACGGTACTGTCCACCAGTGCTACCAGCGGTACGGATATATTCGAGAGAATCATTGGCGCGGCCAGCGCCCATACCCGACGGTGGGTGAGGCGGTCGCGCCAGTCGGCGATCAGGTTGGACATGGTGGCTCCTTGATGGAGCGCGATTGTAGCGTTATCGCAGCGTTCGTTCCTGATGTCGCCCTGTTTGTCTTCAGTGGATGATCCAGCTCAGCAACCACAACCCCAATACCAGCCAGATAATGCCCATGACAATCGAGGCCCGCATGAAGGCGCGGATCGCCGAATACAGCAGCATCAGCCCGAGGATAAGTGCGACGATGCTGATGATCGAGGTGTCCATGCCAAGCGTGCGGGACAGGCCATCGACAAAATTGCCACCGGCATTGGCCAAGGTGTTGAACAGCCCGCTGAGCAGGTCGACGATGAAACGGATCACCGAACCGAGCGCCTGGCCGAGCCATTCGAAGAAACTTTCTACCTGCATGTTTGCATCCTGATGGAGAGGAATCGGAATCGAGCCGTCGGCTCCTGACTGTAGGAGTTGTGGCGGCTGCGATCGTTCGATTATGGAGCAATTCACCGCTTCGTACCGAGACGCTTGCCTTCCCTCGTCATCGCCCCGAAGCTATGCGCATTCAGGAGAACCCGATGAACCTTGTTGAACTGACCGAACGCCTGCATGCCATTCGTGACCGTAACGATTGGCGGCAATTCCACAGCCCGAAGAACCTCGCCATGGCCGCCAGCGTCGAGATGGCCGAGCTGGTCGAGATTTTCCAATGGCTGACCGAGGACCAGTCGCGCCAGCTGCCCGCGGAAAAACTGGCCCACGCCGGGCAGGAAGTCGGTGACATTGTGTTGTACCTGTTGCTGCTGTGCAGCGAGTTGGGCTTGGATATGGACGCCGTGGTGCGCGGCAAATTGGCCGACAGCGAGCGGCGGTTCGCCCCATGAGTGACCGTCATTTCGACCAGCTCGCCACGCGTTTCGCGGAAAAAATCTACGGCGGGGCCAAGGGGGCGATCCGCCTGGCGGTGCTCCAGGCCGATTTGCTTGAAGCCTTGCCTGACCGCCCGTTGCGTATTCTGGATGTTGGCGCGGGCCTGGGGCACATGTCACTGTGGCTGGCCGAGCGTGGTCACCAGGTGACCTTGGCTGAACCGGCCGAGCCCATGCTTGAGGGTGCCCGTCAGCGGTTTGCCGAGGCCGGCCAGGACGCAACGTTCATTCAGGCGCCGTGGCAGGACCTGCTCGGCCAGCTCACCGAACCGTACGATCTGGTGCTGTGTCACGCGGTGCTGGAGTGGCTGGCCGAGCCCCACGCGATCCTGCCGGTTCTGCATCAACTGACGGCGTCTGGCGGCTGGTTGTCGTTGGCGTTCTACAACCGCGACGCGCTGGTTTATCGAAACTTGCTCAAAGGGCATTTCCGCAAGTTGCGCAAAAACGACCTGGCCGGTGAAAAACAGAGCCTGACCCCGCAACAACCCCTTGATCCTCGCCAATTGGCGGCGCAACTTGAAGACCTGTGGCAGGTCGAAATTCAAAGTGGCGTGCGGGTTTTTCATGACTACATGCCGGTGCAATTCCAGGGCCGCGTAGAACTCGCGCAATTGCTGGAAATGGAACTGGCCCACCGGCGCCACCCAGCGTTTGCCGGGTTGGGACGCTACCTGCATTGGGTCTGTCGTCCCCTCTGATCCGGAAGAGCAGTCGGAGAGCGAAATGAAAGGTCGTTCAGGATTATTGGTGTTATGCCTCGGGCTGGCAGCCTGCCAGAGCGACAATCCGTATGTCGCGACTTCCAATCCGTTGCCGCCGGCGCCGCCCGAGGCCGCCAAAGTGTTCGATCGCAGCGCCTATCCGGCGCCGCCCCGTGACTATGGCCGCTATCGCAGTTGGGCCTGGCTCAACGGTCGGTTGCCGCCGGGTACTGCCTGGGCGGATTCGGCCCAGGTGGCCGAAGCGGTAAGCGCAGCGTTGGACCAACGCGGGCTGCGTCCGCTGCATGACAATCGCCCGGCGGACCTCTTCGTCAGTGCCGACCTGCGCCTGGAAACCCGGCTGCGGCAGGTCCGGGACGACTATGACGCGGGCTATTACGGCGGCTACAACCGCTACGGGCCGGGTTATGGCATGTACAACACCATTCCCGTGATGCGCACCTATCAGGAGCAGGTCGTGGTGGTTCGGGTCGATCTGTTCGACGCCCGAAATGGCCAGCCCGTGTGGAGCGCCAGCGCCGAGACCAGCCAGCGCGGCAATCAGAGCGAGCGCACCGATGCCATTCGTGACGCGGTGGAAAAGGCCATGTCGGCCTATCCTCCCAGTTGATTCAAACAACGGAGAAAAAACCATGTTTCGCCGTCTTGTCCCGCTTGCCCTTGCCCTGTTGCTCAGCGCCTGCGCTTCCAACCAGGTCAATCATGATTTCGACACCAGCCGCGACTTCGCGGCCTACCGCAGCTGGAGCTGGAAGGAGCCGGCGTTGCAATATCGCCCGGACGATCCGCGCATCAAGAGCGACCTGACCGAACAGCGCATCCGCCAGGCGGTCGCCGATCAACTCGACCAGCGTGGCCTGCGTCCGGCTTCGGGCGGCGCGCGGGGCGATGTGCAGGTCCAGGCCTACCTGATCGTCGAGGATCGCCAGCAACAGGTGACGACCAACTATGGCGGCGGTTGGGGCGGCCCATGGAATGGTTATTGGGGCGGGCCGATGTACAACGAAACCCGTAACCTCAGCTACAAGGTCGCCACCGTGCAGATCGACCTGCTCGACGGCAAGGATGGCAAGCTCGTCTGGCGTGGCAGCGACGAGCAATTGCTCAGTGATTCACCCAACCCGATGGATCGCAGCGCGAAGGTGCGCGAGACGGTGGGGCGGATCCTGTCCAACTACCCACCGCGTTGATTGGTTGACCTATAGGTTGGGTGGAAATACTCAAGCAACCGGCTGCCAACTTCCCAGCATATGCTCCAGCTCACCAGCCCCCACCAATCGCAATTGCCCGCTAGAACCGGCCGCGCTCGCCAGCAATGTCACCTCGCTGGGCAGGCGCACCGGCTTCTTGAACGTTACGTCGATTTCGATATTGGCTTCGGGCAAATGATCATCGAGCGCCGCCAACGTCCTTGCCTTGTTCCACAGACCATGGGCGATGGCAGTGGGGAAGCCGAACAACCGGGCGCTGGCGCCGCTCAGGTGGATCGGGTTGTAGTCGCCTGACACCTTGGCGTATTGCCGGCCAATATCCACGGGTGCGGTCCAGCGTGTCACTTGCGTCAACTCGGGGCTGTCCTCGGATGAGTCCTCGGCCAATGCGCCGTCAAGCTGGACGCCTTTGCAGAGCATCTGGCTTTGTGCCTGCCACAAGGGGCCCAACTGATCTTCGATACGGGTCACCAGATCGAATACCGCCCCCTTGGCATGAGGCCGCAGGTTCTCGACGTTGACGCTCGCCCGCACCTGGCTGACACCGCCCATGGGCCGCAGCACGCGGATGCGGTTGTTCAGGTGGATCAAGCCCAGCAATGGGAACGGGAAATCCCGGGCGGTCAGCAATTGCATCTGCAAGGCGAACGCCAGCACGTGTGGATAGGTCGGCGGCAATAGTCCGCTTTCGCTGAAACCACACACTTTGCGATAGGCCGCCAGGTTCTTTTGGTCGACCTGGATCACTTGGCGCAGCCCGACGTCAGGCAGGACCGTGCCGGTGATCTTGCGGCGAGTCGCGGCCTTGGCGTAGAGCCCTGACATCGAAGGGGCGGTGTTTATCTCCTGCCATTGGATCGTCATGGTCACGCCCCCAACAAGCTTTGCCCGCACACGCGCAGCGCCTGCCCGGTTACGGCGCCGGTGCCTGGTTGTGCGAGCCAGGCCACGGCTTCGGCGACGTCCTGGGGCAAGCCGCCCTGGCCCAGCGAACTCATGCGGCGCCCGGCTTCACGCAGGGCGAAGGGAATGTCGGCGGTCATGCGTGTCTCGATAAAGCCCGGTGCCACCGCGTTGATGCTGATTCCCCGCGCCTCCAGGCCAGGCGCCCAGGCTTGGGCGAGGCCGATCAGCCCGGCCTTGCTCGCGGCATAGTTGGTCTGGCCGCGATTGCCGGCGATGCCGCTGATGGAGGCAAGCAACACGATCCGGCCATTGTCCCGCAGGGTGCCGCTGTCGAGCAGGGCCTTGGTCAGCACCTGCGGCGCGTTGAGGTTGACCGCCAGCACCGCGTCCCAGAACTCGGGCGTCATGTTGGCGAGGGTCTTGTCCCGGGTGATGCCGGCGTTGTGCACCACGATGTCGACGCCGTCGGGCAGGTGTTCGATCAACTGCGCGGCGGCATCTTCGGCGCAGATGTCCAGCGTCACGCTGCGCCCACTCAGGCGCGCGGCCAGGGCGTCCAGGTCAGCCTTGGCTTGCGGGACATCGAGCAGGATCACATCGGCGCCGTCACGGGCCAGGGTTTCGGCGATGGACGCGCCGATGCCACGGGCGGCGCCGGTTACCAGCGCCTTGAGCCCTGTGAGCGGTCGCGTCCAATCCTGGACCTGGGTCTGGCAGGCCTTGAGGCGGATAACCTGCCCGGAAACGTAGGCACTCTTGGGCGACAGGAAAAACCGCAGGGCCCCCTCCAACTGCGCTTCGGCGCCGTCACCGACATAAAGCAACTGCAGCGTCCCGCCATGGCGCAACTCCTTGGCCAGGGAGCGGCTGAAGCCTTCCAGCGCCCGTTGCGCACTGGCGGCAAACGGGTCATCGAGGCTTTCCGGGGCGCGACCGAGGATGACGACATGGGCGCTGTGGTCGAGGTTTTTCATGAGGGGCTGGAAGAATTCGCGCAACTGCTTGAGCTGCTCGACCTGCACCAGATGGCTGGCGTCGTACACCACCGCCTTGATTTTCGGGCCGTGGCCGGGGATCCATTCGGTCGCCAGCGTCGGTTCGCCACCGTAGATGAAAATCGCGTCGGTCAAGCGCTTGGCGAACGTGGCGACCTGTTCGGTCAGGGGGCCACCGCCCAACAGCAAGGCGCCCTCGATAGGCCGCAGCCGCCCGGCCTGCCAGCGTTCCAGGCGCACCGGGGAGGGCAAGCCCAGAGCGCCAACCAGACGCAGGCCAATGGGCGAGTTGGCGAAGTCTATGTAACGGTCTGACATGGAACACACTCCGGCTGATGAGGTTCCAAGTGTGGACCATGTTTGGCAATTGGTCGTTCGATCGCCCGGATAAAGCCTAAGCTTGTGGCTGGGCACGTTACCGCAGGCCAATTTCACACATTCGCGCATACAGGGGAGTTCTTCATGGCACAGCTACGCCGCGTCGCGATCATCGGTGGTAACCGCATTCCGTTCGCCCGCTCCAACGGGCCCTATGCCACCGCCAGCAACCAGGCGATGCTGACGGCTGCGCTCGAAGGTTTGATCGAGCGCTACAACCTGCACGGTGCTCACATCGGGGAAATGGCCGCGGGGGCGGTGCTCAAGTTTTCCCGGGACATGAACCTGACTCGCGAATGCGTGCTCGGCTCACGGCTGGCACCCAGCACCCCGGCCTATGACGTGCAACAGGCGTGCGGCACGGGGCTAGAAACCGTGCTGCTGGTGGCGAACAAAATCGCCCTGGGCCAGATCGACAGCGCCATCGCCGGCGGCGTGGACACTACCTCCGACGCGCCCATCGGCGTCAATGAGGGGCTGCGCAGGATCCTGCTGCAAGCCAATCGCTCCAAGACCACCGCCGATAAGATCAAGGCTTTTCTGCAACTGCGTCCCCAACACTTGGTTCCCGACCTGCCGCGCATCAACGAACCGCGCACGGGCCTGAGCATGGGCGAGCATTGCGAGTTGATGGCGCAGACCTGGCAGATTCCCCGAGACGAGCAGGACCGTCTGGCCCTGGAAAGTCATCAGAAAATGGCCGCTTCCTATGCCGAAGGCTGGCATAACGATTTGATGACGCCGTTCCTGGGCCTGACCCGCGACAACAACCTGCGCCCGGACCTGACCCTGGACAAGCTCGCGTCCCTCAAGCCGGCCTTTGAAAAAAGCGCCAAGGGCACGCTGACCGCAGGCAATTCCACGCCGCTGACCGATGGTGCCTCCCTGGTATTGTTGGGCAGCGAAGAGTGGGCGAACGCCCGCGGACTGCCAATCCTGGCCTACCTGCGTGACGGTGAAACGGCAGCGGTGGATTTCGTCAACGGCGCTGAAGGCCTGCTGATGGCGCCGGTCTATGCGGTGCCGCGCTTGTTGGCACGCAACGGCCTGACGTTGCAGGATTTCGACTACTACGAAATCCACGAGGCGTTCGCGGCCCAGGTCTTGTGTACATTGAAGGCCTGGGAGGACCCGGATTACTGCAGATCCCGGCTGGGCCTCGACACGCCGCTGGGCGCCCTCGACCGCAGCCGATTGAATGTGAAAGGCAGCTCATTGGCCGCCGGGCATCCATTCGCCGCGACGGGCGGCCGTATCGTCGCCAACCTGGCCAAACTGCTGGACGCGGCCGGGAAGGGCCGGGGCCTGATTTCCATCTGCGCGGCGGCCGGCCAGGGTGTGACGGCGATCATCGAGCGCTGACCATCGCCTCGCGCGTGGGCGCAGCCTGGGCTCGCTGGCGGCTGGCGTAGCGTTCGGCGAGGATCGAACAGACGATCAGTTGCATGGGGTGATAGATCATGATCGGCAGCAGGATCAGCCCCAGGCCGGGATCGGTGCCGAAGATCAACGCCGCCATCGGCACCCCGGCGGCCAGGGATTTTTTGCTCGCGCAGAACACTGCAGCGATTTCATCGGCGTTGCTGAACCGCAGAGCGCGGGCGGTGCGGGTGGTCATCCACAGGATAATGGCCAGCAGTACGGCGCTGCCGAGCACCGCGCTAACCAGCACGCCATTGCCTTGTTGTCGCCAGATCCCGGAAACCATCGAATTGCAGAACGCGGCGTACACCAGCAGCAGGATGACCAATTTGTCGATGATGCTGGTATAGCGCTTGTATCGGGCGAAGAAACCGGCCAGCCAGCGCCGCAGGAATTGCCCAAGCACCAATGGCAGCAGCAACATCAGGCACAGATCGAGAAGGGTCGAGCCCAGGTCGATGCCACCGGCACCGCTGCCGACCACCAGGCTGACCAGCAGTGGCGTCAGGAAAATCCCGAGCACGCTGGACAGGCTGGCGTTGAGAATCGCCGCCGGCACGTTGCCGCCCGCGCTGCCTGTGAGGGCCACCGACGAGGAGATGGTCGAGGGCAGGGCGCACAGGTAAAAGAACCCCAGCATCAATAGCGACGGCACATGGCGGCCCAATGACCAATCACCGATCAGCCAGATCAAGGGAAACACGACGAAGGTAAAACCTTGCACCATCAAATGCAGCCGGACGTTCTTCAAGCCGTGGCGGACCTGCTCCCCGGACAAGTTGATCCCATGGAGGAAAAACACCACGAAGATGCCGATGTTGACCACCCACTCCGCATGCATCGCGCCGCCCGTGGCGCCGAATCCGGGAAAGAAATACGCCAACAAGGTGGCAAGCAACATGCCGCACAGGAACCAGTCGGTCACCAGGCGTTTGAGGTGTCTGAGGATGTGCATAGGGCACCGCAAGTTGTATGAGAAGTCTACTTAGCCTAACGTCGGCCTGAACAGTCGTCTTGCGATATAAGGCCAATCAATGCCGACTAACGGACAGCAGCAGCTTGAACGGCGCATTCCCGATCTGACGGAACTGCCTCGGCCACTTTATGCTCGGGTCGAAAGCCTGGATGCGGGTTCATGGACCCAGGTGCATCGACACGATTGGGTGCAGTTTTCCTATGCCATCAGCGGTGTGCTCGGCGTTCATACCGCCGAGGGCAGTTTCTTCGCGCCGCCGCAACGGGGCATCTGGATCCCGGCCGACCTCGAACATCACGTCGTGACATCCACCCGTGCGGAAATGCGCAGCCTTTATGTGCATCGCCAGGCTTGCCCGTGGGGCGATGGGCGTTGCCGGGTGCTGGAGGTCACGCCCTTGGCGCGAGAGCTGATCAAGGTCTTCTGCCAATTTCCCGCCGCCTACCCGCAAGGCGATACCCAGGAGGCGCGGCTGGTGCAAGTGCTGCTGGACCAGTTGGCGGCATTGCCGGAAGTGGGTTTTTCCCTGCCGCTGCCACGGCATGCCCGCCTGCTGGAGCTGTGCAACGAGTTGATCGAACAGCCCGAATCCTGCGTCACCCTGCAAGCCTGGGCCGAGCGACTGGGCACATCGGAAAAGACCCTGACCCGTTTGTTTCTACGTGAAACCGGCCTCAACTTTCGCGCGTGGCGCCAACGCATGCGGCTGTTGTCCTCCTTGGGGTCGCTGGAGAAAGGCGACAGTGTGACCAGCGCGGCGCTGTCTTGCGGGTATGAGTCGACGTCCGCTTTCATCGCGGCATTCAAGGGATTGTTCGGTTTCACCCCGGGCGAACTGTTCACTCATTGAGCCCTTGTCAGTTCTTGTCGCAAATACTTGCTTATCCAATGACCTGCGACGGGCCGGGTCTCGGCTATGATCTTGCGCGGTTGATCTGATCCGGCACAGTGTGTGCATTCAGGGTTCATAGGTCGGAACCCCTCCCCGTGAAGGGAGGATTGCCGTATAACGACCTGTCATTCGCGTGTTTGGTAATAAAGGACCCAGAATAAAAGCTGATGAAGACTCCAAAACGCATTGAACCCCTGATCGAGGACGGTCTGGTCGACGAGGTGCTGCGCCCACTCATGAGTGGCAAAGAAGCAGCTGTTTATGTGGTGCGCTGCGGCAATGAGCTGCGTTGCGCCAAGGTCTACAAGGAGGCGAACAAGCGAAGTTTTCGCCAGGCGGCCGAATACCAGGAAGGTCGCAAGGTCCGTAACAGTCGTCAGGCCCGCGCCATGGCAAAAGGTTCGAAGTTCGGGCGCAAGGAAACTGAAGACGCTTGGCAGAACGCCGAAGTGGCTGCGTTGTTCCGGTTGGCCAACGCCGGTGTGCGAGTGCCCAAGCCGTACGACTTCCTTGAAGGCGTGCTGCTGATGGAACTGGTGGCCGACGAGTATGGCGATGCTGCGCCACGCCTGAACGATGTCGTGCTGGAGCCGGACCAGGCACGCGAATATCACGCCTATCTGATTTCTCAGATCGTACTGATGCTGTGTACCGGCCTGGTGCACGGCGACCTGTCGGAGTTCAACGTGCTGCTCACGCCGACAGGCCCGGTCATCATCGATCTGCCGCAAGCGGTGGACGCCGCTGGCAACAACCACGCCTTCAGCATGTTGGAGCGGGATGTCGGCAACATGGCGTCTTACTTCGGCCGTTTCGCTCCGGAGCTCAAACGCACCCGGTACGCCAAGGAAATGTGGGCGCTTTATGAAGCCGGCACGTTGCACCCGGGCAGTGTGTTGACCGGTGAGTTCAACGAGCCCGAAGAGCTGGCGGATGTTGGCGGGATCATGCGCGAGATCGAGGCCGCGCGCCTGGACGAAGAACGACGCCAGGCTGTGCGCGCCGCCGACGATGCGCCGCCAGGCAAGACCGAGGAGCCGCCTCCGCCTTGGATGCAGTGATCGGTTGTCCCAGAAACCCGGCCCAGGCCGGGTTTTTTATTTGTGTTCGGTATAGGGCATCACTTCTTGCAACACCCCGATTCCAGCTCCTTGAGGATAGGGCAGTCGGGCCGGTGATCGCCCTGGCAGTGTTCCACCAAGTCCTGGAGGGTATCGCGCAGCTCCGCGAGTTCACGGATTTTCTGGTTCAGTTCATCGATGTGTAGCTTGGCCAGGGTCTTCACGTCGGCACTGGCACGTTGGCGGTCCTGCCAAAGCGTCAACAGTTTGCCGACTTCCTCCAGGGAAAACCCCAGGTCCCGGGAGCGCTTGATGAACGCCAGCGTGTGCAAATCATCGGTGCTGTAGATCCGGTAGCCGCTGTCCGTGCGATGGGCCGCCTTGAGCAAGCCGATGGATTCGTAATACCGGATCATCTTCGCGCTAAGGCCACTCTGGCGGGCCGCTTGGCCGATGTTCATCGCTTGTCCTCCAGATCTGCGGGTGTCCAGAACTTCAACAGTAATGCATTGCTGACCACGCTGGCGCTCGACAGCGCCATGGCTGCGCCGGCCAGCACCGGGTTGAGCAAGCCGAACGCGGCCAGGGGAATCCCGACCAGGTTATAGACGAAGGCCCAGAACAGGTTCTGGCGGATCTTTGCGTAGGTCTTGCGGCTGATATCCAGCGCCGCCGGCACCAGGCGAGGGTCGCCGCGCATCAGCGTGATGCCGGCGGCGTGCATCGCCACGTCGGTGCCGCCGCCCATGGCGATGCCAATGTCGGCTGCGGCCAGGGCCGGGGCGTCATTGATGCCGTCGCCAACCATCGCCACCACCGAATGGCCCCTCAGTCGCTCGACGATGGCGGATTTGTCGGCCGGCAATACTTCGGCGTGGATGTTGTTGATTCCCAGCGCCTGGGCCACAACCCGAGCGCTGCCTCGGTTATCGCCGGTGAGCAGATGGATGGTGATATGACGCTGGTTCAAGGCCTCCACCGCCGCCAAGGCGCCCGGCTTGAGTGTGTCGCCGAAGGCAAACAGGCCGAGGACGCGAGGTGTCGAGCCTTGATCGATCAGCCAGGACAACGTCCGACCTTCGGTTTCCCAGGCCTGCGCCGCCTCGGCCAGCGAGTCGGGGTCTGGACCGAGCTCTTCCAGCAAACGCCGATTGCCTAGCGCCAGTCGGCGCCCGTCGAGGCTGCCGGCGATGCCGCGCCCGGTAAGCGACTGGCTATCGCTGATGTCCGGTACGTTCAAGCCGCGCTCGGCGCAGGCGTCCAGCACTGCTTTGGCCAGCGGATGCTCGCTGCCCCGTTGCAGGGCGCCGGCCATTGTCAGCAGCGCATTTTCTTCACCTTCGAGCGCCGCCAAGTGATCAATGCGCGGCGCGCCGGACGTCAAGGTTCCGGTTTTGTCGAACACCACTGTGTCCACGTCATGGGCGCGCTCCAGCGCCTCGGCGTCCTTGATCAAGATGCCGTGGCGCGCGGCGACGCCGGTGCCGGCCATGATCGCTGTCGGCGTCGCCAGGCCCAGGGCACAGGGGCAGGCGATCACCAGCACGGCGACGGCGTTGATCAGTGCTGTCTCCAGCGGCGCTCCGTAGAGCCACCAGCCCGCCAATGTCGCAAGGGCCAAAAGCAACACAACCGGCACGAAGACCTGGCTGACTCTGTCCACCAGCTTCTGGATGGGGGCCTTGGCCGCCTGGGCGTCTTCCACCAGGCGAATGATGCGCGCCAGGACCGTCTCTGCGCCAAGGGCCTGGGTGCGCACCAGCAAACGACCTTCGCCATTGATCGCGCCACCGGTGACCTTGTCACCGGGTTGCTTGGGCACGGGCAGGCTTTCGCCACTGATCAGTGCCTCGTCGGCATGGCTCTGGCCTTCGATCACTTCGCCGTCCACCGGGAATCGCTCGCCAGGCTTGACCAACACCCAGTCATTCAAGCGCAGCGCGTTGATGGCAACATCCCGTTCCTCGCCGTCGATCACCTGAACAGCCCGCTCCGGTCGCAGGGCTTCGAGGGCGCGGATGGCGCTGGCGGTTTGTCGTTTGGCACGGCTTTCCAAATATTTGCCGAGCAATACCAGGGCAATCACCACGGCCGAGGCCTCGAAGTACAAGTGCGGCATGCTCCCGGGCTGGGCAATCGCCCATTCGTAGAGACTCAGGCCATAACCGGCGCTGGTGCCCAGGGCGACCAATAGGTCCATATTCCCGGCCCCGGCGCGGACAGCTTTAAAAGCCGCGACGTAGAAACGTGCACCGAAGATGAATTGGACGGGCGTCGCCAACGCGAACTGCAGCCAGGCTGGCAGCATCCAGCTCACGCCGAAGGGCTGCAACATCATCGGCAATACCAAGGGCAGGGACAGCAAAATTGCCAGTATCAGTGCCAGCCGCTCGCGGTTCAGTCGATCGCCCTGGTTTTTTCGCGGTTGTTCCACCTCCCAGACACTGGCGTCATAGCCGGCGCGCTTGACCGCTTCGAGGAGCGTTTGCGGGTCGATCTGGCCCAGCAATTCGAGGTGAGCCCGCTCATTGGCCAAGTTCACGCTGGCGCGATGCACGCCGGCGACTTTGCTCAATGCTCGCTCGACCCGTGCAACGCAAGAGGCGCAGGTCATGCCTTCGATGCTCAATTCCAGGGTCTGCACGGGAACGCCGTAACCTGCTTGTTCGACTGCCTCCATCAAGGCGGGCAGGCTTCCTTCTGGCGCCTGGACCCGCGCCTGTTCCGTCGCCAGGTTGACGCTGACGGCACTGGCACCGGTCACCTTGCGCAACGCTCGCTCGACTCGCCCGGCGCAGCTGGCGCAGGTCATGCCGCAGATCGGCAGATCGAAAATAGTGGGTTCAGGCATGGGGCAGGCTCCCTGTAGTGGACGACCACAGGATCAACCTTGCCATGTTGGCAAGGTCAAGCGCCAATGCAAAAGCTTGCACGTTGCACTGTGGGAGCAAGTTCGCTCCCCCATGTTAGGGGCAACGTCAGTATCCGAGGTCAGCCTGCTTGAGGTACATGCCTTCCCCATTCGCTGCGATTCGGTATTTCAGAATGTCGCCGGCCTTGAGCGTGATGTCCTGCGATCCCGGAGCGAGCATGCCCGGGGCGCAACCCGCGGCCTGGCCAGGCAGCAGTTTCAGGCGCAAGGAAAACCGACCGGGCGGCAGATTGAAGGAGGTGCTTTGCTCTTGGAATAGCCTGGCCGAGAGCTGATCCTCGATGTAGATGCCGATTTCGCAACTGGTCGGCACTTCCAGGCGCTCACGAGAAATGATCAGCACACCATAATCTTCGCCAACAGCCGATGCCTGGGGGGCCACTGCTGAAAGACCGAGCATGCAAAACAGGCTGAACGCTGACCAGCGCATGGCTGAACCTCCGGTATGAAATCCTGATAGGTGCAGCTTGGCCGAGCAGGACGCCGATTGCCAGCCCGGCAGTTTTTGCCAAAACTTGACCTTGCCATGATGGCAAGCTTGAAACTGTGGTCAATTCCAATCCCAAGGAGTCATTTCATGCAAATCTTCAATGTTCGAGGAATGTCTTGCGGTCATTGCGTAAAGGCCGTTACCCAGGCTGTGCAGGCTCAGGATCCAACCGCGCAGGTGCAAGTGGATCTGGGGGCTGGGACCGTCCAGGTCCAAAGCACGTTGCCGCAGAAGACGGTGATCGATGCGATAAGGGAGGAGGGCTACGAAGCCAGTCCCGCCTGAGATTCTTAATCGTTAGCGACCTATCGGAATGTTCAAGAGCGCTCAGCCCGGCTAAACTGTCGGGCTGCCGACTGACGCTGATCTGGACGCCTGATGAACCTCCGTACCATTCTGATTCTTGGCGCCTTGAGCGCTTTCGGTCCCTTGGCGATCGATTTTTATCTGCCGGCGTTCCCGGCGATGGCAATCGCTTTTGGCACCGATGAAAAACATATCCAACTGACCCTGGCGGCTTATTTCCTCGGGCTGTCCCTCGGCCAACTGGCCTACGGGCCGGTGGCGGATCGCTTCGGACGGCGTATCCCGCTGCTGGCGGGGGTCGGCTTGTTCACCGTGGCATCCCTGGCCTGCGCCTACGCGCCAAGCCTCGAATGGCTGATCGGCGCCCGCTTCGTGCAGGCCTTGGGCGGATGCGCGGGAATGGTGATTTCCCGGGCGGTGGTCAGCGACAAATGCGACGCAGTGGGCTCGGCCAAGGTGTTTTCGCAGTTGATGCTGGTAATGGGCCTGGCGCCGATCCTCGCGCCGATGCTTGGCGGCCTGCTGGTGAACGTTTACGGTTGGCAATCCATTTTCATTGGGTTGACGTTGTTCAGTGCGCTTGCGGCGACGGCGGTTGCCTTGTGGTTGCCGGAAAGCCTGCCTGAGCATGTGCCACGGCAACCGTTGTCCGGGGCATTGCGCCAATACGGTCGCCTTCTCAAGGACTCTGTTTTCCTTGGTCATGCCTTGACAGGCGGCATCGCGATTGCCGGGATGTTTGCCTACATCGCCGGTTCGCCGTTCGTTTTCATCAAGCTCTATGGCGTGCCCGCTGAGCACTTCGGCTGGCTGTTTGGTACCAACGCGGCGGGCTTCATCCTGGTGGCGCAAGTCAATGCCAGGCTGTTGTCCAAACGCGGTCCGGCCTTCCTGCTGGCCCGCGCGGTCTGGGTCTATTGGATTGCCGGGCTGAGTTTGTTGGCCATCAGCGCCTTCCAGCCGGAGCGGTTGTGGCCGTTGTTGATCCCGCTCTTTATCTGCATCGCCAGTCTGGGTTGCATCATCCCCAATGCGTCGGCTTGCGCCATGAACGGGCAGGGTGCCCGGGCGGGGAGCGCCTCGGCCATGTTGGGATGCCTTCAGTTTTCCGTCGCTGCGGGTGCCGCCGCGTTGGTGGCAGCGCTACATGACGGCACGGCGGTGCCGATGGCGATCGTCATCAGCCTTTGCGGATTGTTGGTGGTCGGCGCGGCAATGCTGACCCGTCGTCTGCAAAACGCTTTGGCGCTTGCCCAGGCGAGTCAGCGAAGCTGATTCAACCGGCCGCGCGCTGCTGATGTTCGGGAAAATGATGGGGCGCTCGAATGCGCGCTTGCAGGGTGTTCGCGAAAGCCTGGGCTTCGGCTTCGGAGCGAAAGGTCACGACATGCTGGTCAAGGCGCACTTGCCATTGGGATTTTGCCACCTCTTTTATCAGGATCTTCATTGCTGACCTCCTCGTGTAAAAGATTGCGTTGCAAAGGCCTCGAGTGTAGACCCGATTGCGAGCGCAGTTGTGACAACGGTCAATTGTCGGACTGACGGTGCAGGCTTTTGTGGCGAGGGAGCAAGCTCCCTCGCCACGGGCGACTGCCCGGCATCAGAATCCTTCAAGCACGATCTTACCCTTGGCCTTCCCACTTTCAAGCAATGCGTGGGCTCGGCGCAGGTTCTCTGCATTGATCACGCCGAAATGTTCGCCCACCGTTGTTTTCAAGGTGCCGGCGTCGATCAATCCCGCCACGCGATTGAGCAGCTTGTGCTGTTCAAGCATGTCGGCTGTCTCGAACAGGGAACGGGTGTACATGAACTCCCAATGCAACGACAGGCTCTTGCGCTTGAGCTTGGTCACGTCCAGGGATTTCGGGTCGTCGATGAGGGCCAGCTTGCCTTGGGGCGCCAAGGCTTCGACCAATTGATCCAGGTGCTGGTCGGTCTGGGTCAGGCTGGCCACGTGGGTAACTTGAGCCTGGCCTGCCTGCTTGAGGACTTCGCTCAGCGGCTGGCTGTGATCGACCACCAGGTCGGCACCCAGGTCACGCACCCAATCCACTGTCTGCGGTCGGGACGCGGTACCGATGACCTTGAGGCCGGTGAGCTGGCTGGCCAGTTGCGTCAGGATCGAACCCACGCCCCCGGCGGCGCCGACAATCAGCAGGGTCTGGCCCTGGTCATCCTGGCCTTCTTTTATCTGCAGCCGGTCGAACAGTAGTTCCCAGGCGGTGATCGCCGTGAGCGGCAGCGCGGCGGCTTCGGCGAAACCGAGGGTCTTGGGCATGTGGCCGACGATACGCTCATCCACCACATGCATTTCGCTGTTGCCACCGGCCCTGGCGATGGAACCGGCATAGAACACCTTGTCACCAGCCTTGAACAGCGTGACGTCGCTGCCCACGGACTTGACGACTCCAGCCACGTCCCAGCCCAATACCTTGCCGGCACCGCCTTCTGGCTGCACGTTCTGGCGAACCTTGGTATCGACGGGGTTGACCGAGATGGCCTTGACCTCCACCAGCAAGTCTCTCGGGCCGGCAACCGGCTCCGGCAGCTCGACGTCTTGCAGCGCGCGAGGATCGCTGATGGGCAGTGATTGGTAATAGGCGATGGCTTTCATGAAGCGGCTCCGTGAGCAGGGACGATGGCGCCCATGTTTGGCGATTTGGGGGCGGGGTAAAAGCGGCCAAACCAACAGGCTCTTTCAGTGTTTTTTTGATAATGACCATTAGTCGCGGGCAAATAGAGATTTTTCCCTCACGCACAATCGCCTCCAAAGGTTTCTGGAGGACAGGAAACCTTGATCCGCACGCTTATACTAGCGGCCGCCTGTGTCAGCGTTGAAACGGGCACGACGGCAAGCGAAGTCCGCACGGGCATGCCGGTCTTCCAGGCGGTCAGCCGCTTTGGGCGGCACCTTCTTACGGGTCAATATGCCCCAAAGCAGTAGACAGACGATTCAACAGGGAGTGAATACATGGAACATGCACCTTGCATCAGCCAGATTGCCACGCTGCTGGCCGACCCAAAGCGTAGCGCGATGATGTGGGCGTTGATGGATGGTACGGCCCGACAGGCCGATGAATTGGCTTTGCTGGCCGGGCTTTCGCCCTCTTCGGCCAACGCCCATCTGGGGCGGTTATCCACGGGCGGTCTGTTGAAAGTCGAAGTCCGCGGCCGCAAGCGTTTTTTTCGCCTGGCGGCCCCCGAGATCGGTGCCGCCGTCGAGGCGTTGGCGAGTGCAACCCTTGCCAGCACGCCGCGACAGGTTCCAGAAGTTTTCAAACGCGGCCTCATGCCAACCAAGGCGCCGACGGCACCGGCTTCGCTGATGCGCGCCAGGCTTTGCGATGATCATCTGGGCGGTACCCTGGCGGCGGATCTGTATCAGCGATTGTTGGATGCCGGATGGCTTGAACAGGTTGAGCAGCGGGTAATCGTCACGCACAAGGGCGCGAACCAGTTGGCCGGGCGTGGCCTGTTCATCCAGGCACTGGCTCATCGCAACGCGCGCATTGCTTGCCCCTGCCCTGATTGGAGTGAGCGGCGCCCGCACTTGGGTGGCGCGCTGGGGGCTGCGTTGCTGCAGTTGTTCATGCAATCGGGTTGGCTGAGCCTTCCAAATGACTCGAGGGCCCTGCAGGTGACCACCCTCGGCCAGCAGGAAATCCATCGGTTCGCCAGGCAGGACACCTTGGAAATGGCGCTCTAGGGCTGTCGGCAGGTCGCTATCAGCAATAGTCGCCTGTGAGGTTCGCGCACACTCGGTCTGGGGTTCTTTCGGATTGGGGAATGCAATGGACACTCACGTTTACAGTGCCGCGGAACGACTGGAGCGATTGCCGATCAGCGGCTATCACCGGGTCATATTCATCATCATCGCCTTGGCGTTTTTCTTCGACTCCATGGACCTGGCCATGATGACGTTCTTGCTGGGGTCGATCAAAACCGAGTTCGGCCTGAGTTCGGCCCAGGCAGGGCTGCTGGCCAGCTCGAGCTTTTTTGGCATGGTGGTGGGCGCCTCGCTGTCGGGCATGTTGGCCGATCGATTTGGACGAAAGCCGGTGTTCCAGTGGAGCATCGTACTGTGGGGGGTGGCCAGTTACCTGTGTTCCACCGCCCAGGACATCGAGACATTGACGTTGTTTCGTGTCCTGTTGGGCGTCGGCATGGGCATGGAGTTTCCAATTGCCCAGTCGATGCTTTCGGAGCTTATTCCAGCGAAGCGCCGTGGACGCTACATCGCCTTGATGGACGGCTTCTGGCCGCTTGGCTTTGTGGCGGCGGGCGTGTTGTCGTATTTCCTCCTGCCGGTGATCGGCTGGCGTGACATTTTCCTGGTATTGGCGGTGCCGGCGGTCTTCGTCCTGGTGATTCGTTTTTTCATTCCCGAATCGCCGCGTTGGCTGGAGCAGGCTGGCCGGGGCGATGAAGCGGATGCCGTGCTCAAGCGGATCGAAGACAAAGTCCGCGCCTCGCTGGGCACGCACGATTTGCCCGAGCCCATTCGCCTGCCGAGGCTGGCGACCGTGCCTGGCAACTTTTTCTCGGCCCTGGCGCAGATTTGGTCACCGTTGTATCGCCAACGCACGGTGATGATCTGGAGCGTCTGGTTCTTTGCCCTGCTCGGGTTCTACGGGCTGACCTCCTGGCTCAGCGCCTTGTTGCAGCAATCGGGTTTTGCGGTGACGCAGTCGGTCTACTACACGGTTCTGATTTCTCTCGGCGGGATCCCCGGTTTCCTGATGGCGGCCTGGCTGGTGGAACGTTGGGGGCGCAAGCCGGTGTGCATCATCACGCTGCTGGGCGGCGGGGTCATGGCATTTCTGTATGGTCAGAGCGCGGTGTTCGGCGGCAACGTCGGCCTGCTGATAAGCACCGGACTGTTGATGCAGTTCTTCCTGTTCGGCATGTGGGCGGTGCTTTACACCTATACACCGGAGCTTTACCCCACTTCGGCGAGAGCCACGGGATCGGGCTTTGCCTCGGCGGTCGGACGCATCGGTTCGCTGCTTGGCCCCTTGATAACAGGGTTGGTATTTATCACCGGGCAAGGCGGTGTGTTTGCCCTGGGCGCGCTGTGCTTTGCGGTGGCGGCGGGTGTGGTCTGGTTGTATGGAATGGAGACGCGGGGCAAGACGCTGGAGGAGTTGAGCGAAGCGAATGTCGCTGACTGAACACAGTCTCCTGTGGGAGCGAGCTTGCTCGCGATAGCGCCGGGTCAGCCAACATCAATGTTGAATGATCGACCGCCATCGCGAGCAAGCTCGCTTCCACAGGCGTTGAGACGGGCTTAAGGTTTTACCAGTCGCGCATCCAGGCTGTTTTGCGCCAAGCGCTTGGCCTGGTCTTGAGTCATGCCCAAATGCGTATGCAGCGCATGGAAGTTTTCGGTGACGTAACCGCCGAAATACGCCGGGTCATCGGAGTTCACCGTTACCTTCACGCCGCGTTCGAGCATATCGAGGATGTTGTGCTGCGACATGTCGTCGAACACGCAGAGCTTGGTGTTGGACAACGGGCACACCGTCAGCGGGATTTGCTCGTCGATGATTCGCTGCATCAGCCGTTCATCTTCGATTGCCCGAACGCCGTGGTCGATGCGCTGGATCTTCAGCAGGTCCAAGGCTTCCCAGATGTACTCGGGCGGACCTTCCTCGCCAGCGTGGGCGACGGTCAGGAAACCTTCGTTTCGCGCGCGGTCGAACACCCGCTGGAATTTGCTTGGTGGATGGCCCATCTCCGAGCTGTCGAGGCCGACGGCCACGAACGCGTCACGGAACGGCAGCGCCTGGTCGAGGGTCTGCTCGGCCTGTTCTTCGCTCAGGTGGCGCAGGAAACTCAGGATCAGGCCGCTGGTGATGCCCAGTTGCTGTTCGCCGTCCTTGAGGGCGGCGGCGATGCCGTTGAGCACCACTTCGAATGGAATGCCGCGATCGGTGTGGGTCTGGGGATCGAAGAACGGTTCGGTGTGGATCACGTTCTGCGCCTTGCAACGCAGCAGGTAGGCCCAGGTCAGGTCATAGAAATCCTGGGAGGTGCGCAGCACGTCGGCGCCCTGGTAGTACAGGTCGAGAAATTCCTGCAGGTTGTTGAAGGCGTAGGCCTGGCGCAGGGTGTCAACGTCGTTCCATGGCAGGGCGATCTTGTTGCGTTCGGCCAGGGCAAACAGCAACTCGGGCTCCAGCGAGCCTTCCAGGTGCAGGTGCAGTTCAGCCTTGGGCAAGGCGTTCAGCCAGTCGTACATGTCTTTTTCTCATCAGCGAATCGATGGCGGGCATTCTACAGGGGTAGGCGCCGATGTCTGGTAAAACCTGACCGGCTGATCCACTACGCAGGCCGCATCCGCACGAAACGTTCCCGGCCCGTCACAGTCTAGTAGCTCATGACCCGTCCATTGCCAGGCCCACGATGTTCTCGTTGATCAAGCAAGAAAAACTGCTGTTGTTGGCCCTGCTCGCCGCCTTCGTCGCCTACCCGCTGGAACATTGGTTTCTGGGCAGCGGGCAGGCCGTGGCGCTGGCGAGTGGGTTGGTGCTGATCGGTTTTATTGTTTCTGCGTCCATGCGCGTTGCTCATCACGCGGAACTGTTAGCGGAAAAGGTTGGCGATCCCTACGGCACCATGATCCTGACCTTGTCGGCGGTGCTGGTGGAAGTCGTGATCCTGGCGATCATGATGAGTAACGAGGCATCACCCACCCTGGTACGAGACACGATTTATTCTGCGGTCATGCTCGACATCAATGGCATTCTCGGGCTCGCGGCTTTGATGGGGGGGCTCAAGCATGGCGAGCAGGTCTATAACGATGACTCGGCGCGCACCTACAGCGTGATGATTCTCACCGCCATGGGCGTGTCGATGGTGGTGCCGGAGTTCATTCCACAGGAAAACTGGAAACATTATTCGGCGTTCACCATCGGCGCGATGGTCGTGTTGTATACCTTGTTCCTACGGATGCAGGTGGGACCCCACAGCTATTTTTTCAGCTACAGCTACCCGCAAAAGCGCCGCAGGAAAGAGCCCGTGGAAACCGAGCCGAAACCCATCAGCCTGGCATTTTCCATCGGCGCATTAGTGTTTGGCGTAGTGGTAATCGGTGCGCTGGCAGAAGTCATGTCCAAAGCCATCGACCTGGGGCTGGAGGGCTCCGGCGCGCCGCCAGTGGTCACGGCAATCCTGGTGGCGGCCATCTCCGCTGCGCCGGAGATCCTCACGGCCCTGCGCGCAGCCCTGGCCAATCGCATGCAGTCGGTGGTCAACATCGCGCTGGGGGCGTCGTTGTCCACCGTGATCCTGACCGTGCCGGTGATGGAAGCGATGGCGCTCTACACCGGGCAACCTTTCCAGATGGCGATGACGCCGGTGCAGACGGTGATGATTTTCATCACCCTGATCGTCAGCGCCATCAACCTCAACGATGGCGAAACCAACGCCATCGAGGGGATGACCCATTTTGTGTTGTTTGCGACGTTTGTGATGTTGTCGTTGCTGGGCCTTTAGCTTGTCAGAGTCCTTGTGGGAGCGAGCAGACTCGCTCCCACATTCGTCCTTTGATTGGGTCACGATGCAGCAATCAGCTCCCGCGCGGCCTGGCTGTGATCGGCAATCAACCCTTTCAGGTCGAGGCCTTCGATCTGTCCGTCGATCACACGCCACTCGCCTGCAACCATAACTCGATCCGCCCGATCGGCACCGCACAGCAGCAGTGCCGAGATCGGGTCGTGGCTGCCGGAAAAGCGCAACTCATCAAGTTTGAATAGCGCCAGGTCAGCCTGCTTGCCCACCGCCAATTCACCGATGTCGCTGCGCCCCAGCAATTGCGCCGAACCCCGGGTCGCCCAGCCCAGTACTCGTTCCGGTGTGATCGCTTGTGCGCCGTAGCGCAGGCGCTGGATATAGAGCGCTTGGCGGGCTTCCAGGATCATGTTCGAGGCATCGTTGGAGGCTGAGCCGTCAACCCCCAGGCCCAGCGGGGCGCCGGCGGCAGTGAGTTCTAGCGTCGGACAGATCCCCGAGGCCAGGCGCATGTTCGAGCTGGGGCAATGACAGATACCGGTGCCGGCGGCGCCGAGACGGACGATTTCGTCCGGATTGAAATGAATGCCATGGGCCAGCCAGGTGCGCGGGCCCAGCCAGCCGACGCTGTCCAGGTAATCGACGGTGCGCAGGCCGAAGCGTTGCAGGCAGAAATCTTCTTCGTCGAGGGTTTCGGCCAGGTGCGTGTGCAGGCGTACGTCGAGTTTTTCCGCCAGTTCGGCGCTGGCGCTCATGATCTCGGGCGTGACTGAAAACGGCGAGCACGGCGCCAAGGCAATCTGGATCTGCGCGCCATCGCCTCGTTGGTGATAGCGGGCAATCAATCGCTGGCTGTCGTCGAGAATCACCTGGCCCTGCTGGACGGTCTGTTGCGGCGGCAAGCCACCGTCGGCTTCGCCCAGGCTCATGGAGCCGCGAGTCAGCATTGCGCGCATGCCCAGCTCGCGAACGCTTTGAACCTGCACATCGATCGCATTTTCCAGGCCTTGCGGGAACAGATAATGATGATCGGCCGCCGTCGTGCAGCCTGACAGCAGCAGTTCAGCCAGCGCCACCTTGCTTGCCAGCGCGAGTTTTTCCGGCGTCAGTCGTGCCCATACGGGATAGAGGGTTTTCAACCAAGGGAATAGCGGCTGGTTGACCACCGGTGCCCAGGCGCGGGTGAGGGTCTGATAGAAGTGGTGATGAGTGTTGATCAGCCCAGGCAGGATTACATGATCGCGGGCGTCAAAGACTAGGTCGCAGGGCTGGCCGGGTTGCTGGCCGAGGCCCAGCAGTTCGACGATCGCACCGTCCTGCAGGACGAGACCGCCACGGGCATCGAGGCCGTTGGCCGTGAAGACGGCGAGGGGATTTTTTAACCAGGTACGGGTCGCAGGCATGATGGCCGGCTCCTCTGAAAGTGGGTTCAGGTTAGCCAGCTCAGTGATGCCCTGTCTGCTGATCCAGGGGCGCCATGGGAGGGCGCGGGTCGGAGTTTACTCAGGTTGTTCGGCACATATCCAGTCCCCGGCGACGTAATGGGTGGCGTTTACCAGGGAATCGTCTCGCCCCTATAATTGACGAAGTGATGCCCGCCCTTGCCGGTGAAGGCATTGACCTGGTCGATCAGCCCACGGGTACTGGTCGGGACGTCTATCTCGGCACCTTCACCGCCCATGTCGGTCTTCACCCAGCCCGGATGCAGGGACAGTACGGTCAGCGACTGCTCGCCCAATTGACTGACGAAACTGTTGGTCATTGAGTTGAGGGCGGCTTTGCTTGCCTTGTACAACGCCAGTTCCGGCGCGTCGGGCATGGTCACGCTGCCCAGTACGGAGCTCATGAAAGCCAGCACGCCGCTACGTTCGCGAATCTGCCCGACGAAGCGCTGGGCCAGATTGATCGGTGCCACTGCGTTGGTGAAGAACAATTGGCCCACCTCCGCCAGCGTTGCGCCGCCAGGGTTCTGATTGGCCGGGCCCTTTACGCCGGCGTTGACGAACAGCAGGTCGAAGATTTCGCCCTTGAGTTGCTGGCTCAAGGCGATGACGGCTTGCTGGTCGTCCATGTCGAGCCTTTCGATTCGCACCGGACCCAGCGCTTTCAAGGCGTCCGCGTGCTGCGGGTTGCGCACGGTAGCAGTGACGTTCCAGCCGTCGCTGAGCAACGTCTTTACCAAACCCAGGCCCAAGCCCCTGGAAGCACCGATGATCAATGCATTTTTCGCCGAATTCATGAAGGCATCCTTGAAAGAAAAGGCCATGGATTTAATGGACAACATTGCCCGAGCCGTTGTTTCAACTCGTGACGCAACGCGTCGGGTTTGTATCACCGTATCGATTGATTAAAAATTGATCAAGCGGCTGCGGTCCATGCCGTTACTGAGGCTGCTGGACCCATGAACGGGTTATCCACAGCTTGTTCCACAGTAATTGTGCGCAAGCTCCAAGGTCGGGAATAAGCCCCGGGCGGCTTTCTTCTAAAGGTGATAAAGCGCCGCAAGTGATTGTTTTGCTGACGGATCTCTGAAGTCTGGATGCCCCTGTACGAAAAATGTACAAATCCCCGAAAGCCGCATGACAGAAGGGTTACAGCGTGGTACGCCCAGGTTATCCACAAGCGGGTGCACAGCGCGTGTGGGCAAATCCGCGTTTTGCCGTCACACGGCGGTCTCACGCTCCAGGCGTATGTGCCCGCGACTCAGGTCGGCCAGCCGTGCCTGCAGCGTTTCGATGTGTTCTTCGCCCACCGCCAATTGAAGCTCTACACCATCGGCGGTGAAATGCTCGGCGTTCACCAACCCCCCGCATTCGGTTGTGCGCAGTTTCACCAGGGCCAGTTCCGCGAACCCGCAAACGCAGCGCAGCCCCACGCGGCTGATCAATTCAATCTTCTCGGCGTTTTGCAGGCATTTGTTTGCACCGCCGCCGTACGCCCGCGCCAACCCACCGGTCCCCAGCTGGATTCCGCCGTACCAGCGGATCACCAGCACCACCACCTGATCGCAGGCTTGGGCCTGGATGGCTGCCAGGATCGGACGTCCGGCGGTACCGCCTGGTTCGCCATCGTCGCTGCTGCGGTACTGGTTGCCGAATTTCCAGGCCCAACAATTGTGCGTGGCGGCCAGGTCGCTGTGCTGTTCGATAAAGGCCTGGGCCTCGGCAGGGCTGTTGATGGCGGCGGCAAGGGTAATGAAACGGCTTTTGCGGATTTCTTCACGGTACTCACAAAAGCCGGCGAGGGTATAAGGCATGTAGTCCTAGGATCTGTATGAGAGGTCAGGTGTCAGGCCGCAGCCTTTTAGAATGATACGGATCAAGTTGTCGCCAGCGTCGATCATGTCTTGCTTGGTCAGCTTGCTGCGACCGGTCACGCGGCAGATCTGGGTAGCAAAGTCGGCATAATGCTGGGTGCTGCCCCATAGCAGGAAGATGAGATGCACCGGATCGACCGGGTCCATTTTTCCTGCATCGATCCAAGCCTGGAAAACAGCCGCTCGGCCCTTGAACCAGGCCTGATAGTCCTGGTTGAAATATTCGCTCAGGCACTCGCCGCCGCTGATCACTTCCATGGCGAAGATCCGCGATGCCTGAGGTTGGCGCCGCGAGAACTCCATCTTGGCGCGAATGTAGCGGGTCAATGCCTGCGCCGGATCGTCTTCGGCCGTCAGGGAATTGAACGTGCTGTCCCATAACTCGATGATGTTGCTCAATACCGCCACGTAGAGCCCGAGCTTATTGGTGAAATAGTAGTGCAGGTTGGCCTTGGGCAATCCAGCCTTCAAGGCAATCGTATTCATGCTGGTGCCCTTGAAACCGTGACGGGCGAACTCATCCTCGGCGGCCCTGAGGATGGTCTCTTCGTTCTGTTGACGAATGCGGCCGGTAGGCTTGCCGCCATGGGCGGGAACTTCAAAAGTCATGGACGTTTCCGGGCTGGGTCTGTGGGTGCGGGCAAATGCGTTCATAGCGCACCGGCGCGGATCAGACAAGTGCTGCGGCTATAAAAGCGGCACGTTGAAGAAATTCAGCGTGTTGCCGCGAGATTTTCGAGGAAGCTTTCCAGCACCAAATGAGGGCGACGTCCCTTGCGCGTGACTGATGCCAGGCTCAGGTCGTAGAAACGCGCGAAGGGTTTGAGCGCGCGTAGGCGACCTTGTTGTACCCAGAGATTGGCGTAGTGATCTGGTAGATAACCGATATAACGACCCGTGAGAATCAGAAACGCCATGCCTTCGCGGTCCGATGCGCTGGCCGTGCAGTTCAGTGCCTGGTAATGGGCCTGGATGTCGGCCGGCAAGCGAAAGGTTGGCGCGATGGCGTCTTGGGTATTGAGGCGAGCGTCTTCGAGTTGCTGGTCGTCCACGTAAAACAGTGGATGACCGACCGCGCAATACAGCAGCGAGCGTTCGCTGTAGAGCGGTTGGTATTCAAGACCTGAAAGGGCGCTGGCCTGGGGGACCACGCCGACGTGAAGGCGACCGTCGAGTACGCCTTGCTCGACTTCGTTGGGTGCGATCATGCGAATCTGGATTTGCACGTCTGGCCCGCGTTCTTTCAACTGGGCCAAGGCGTGGGTGATACGCATATGCGGCAGGGTGACAAGGTTGTCCGTCAGGCCAATGATCAATTCGCCGCGTAAATGTTGATGGAGGCCGTTGACCTCGGTACGGAAACTTTCCAGCGCACTTAATAGTTGCAGCGCCGACTGATAGACCTCGCGGCCTTCTTCAGTCAGGGAAAAGCCCGCGCGGCCACGCTGGCACAAGCGCAGCCCTAGGCGTTGTTCAAGATCATTCATCTGCTGGCTGATAGCCGAGCGGCCGATCCCGAGGACCGTTTCGGCGGCAGAAAAACCACCGCATTCCACCACGCTGCGGAAAATGCGCAGCAAGCGGATATCGAAGTCGCTGACCTGGGCCAGCGGATCGGAACGACGCATGCTCATAGTTTAGTAATCCGCTGACTGAAGGTTAGAAAAGCTGGGTTTCACCGACTTTATCGCCGTGGCAACGTAGTCGCAACAACGCTCCTGATTTCATACCGTTTATGTCTTGCGAGGTTTTGTCGATGAACATGCCCGAACACGCTGTCGGTTCCCTGGCCAGCCAGCTCAAGCTGGACGCTCATTGGATGCCTTATACGGCCAATCGCAATTTCCAACGCGACCCTCGCCTGATCGTCGCTGCCGAAGGTAGCTGGCTGACCGATGACAAGGGACGCAAGGTCTACGATTCGCTGTCGGGATTGTGGACATGCGGCGCCGGGCACACCCGCAAGGAGATCCAGGAAGCGGTCGCCAAGCAACTGGGCACGCTCGATTACTCGCCGGGATTCCAGTATGGACATCCGTTGTCGTTCCAATTGGCGGAAAAGATCACCAACCTGACCCCGGGCAACCTCAACCATGTGTTCTTCACCGATTCAGGTTCCGAGTGCGCCGATACCGCAGTGAAGATGGTTCGCGCTTATTGGCGCCTCAAGGGGCAGGCCACCAAGACCAAGATGATCGGTCGTGCCCGCGGTTATCACGGTGTGAATATTGCCGGCACCAGCCTGGGCGGGGTCAGCGGCAACCGCAAATTGTTCGGCCAAGCCATGATGGATGTTGATCATTTGCCCCATACCTTGCTGGCCAGTAACGCCTATTCCCGCGGCATGCCCAAGGAGGGCGGGATCGCCTTGGCCGATGAGCTGTTGAAGTTGATCGAGCTGCACGACGCTTCCAATATCGCCGCCGTGTTTGTCGAGCCGATGGCTGGGTCCGCCGGTGTGCTGGTGCCGCCAGAGGGATACCTGAAGCGTCTGCGGAAAATCTGCGACCAGCACAACATTTTGCTGGTGTTTGACGAAGTGATCACCGGGTTCGGTCGTACCGGCGCGATGTTTGGTGCCGACAGCTTTGGCGTGACGCCGGACGTGATGTGCATCGCCAAGCAAGTCACCAACGGTGCAATTCCGATGGGGGCGGTCATTGCTAGCAGCGAAATCTACCAGACGTTCATGAGCCAGCCGACGCCTGAATATGCCGTGGAATTCCCCCATGGCTATACGTACTCGGCGCACCCAGTGGCGTGCGCGGCGGGACTGGCGGCGTTGGACCTGCTGCAAAAAGAGAATCTGGTGCAGGGTGTGGCCGAGGTGGCGCCGCATTTCGAGACCGCATTGCATGGCTTGAAAGGCTCGAAAAACGTTATCGATATTCGCAACTTTGGCTTGGCCGGGGCGATCCAGATCGCCCCCCGTGACGGTGACGCTATCGTGCGTCCTTTCGAGGCGGGAATGGCACTGTGGAAGGCTGGGTTCTATGTGCGCTTTGGCGGCGATACCTTGCAGTTCGGGCCGACGTTCAACAGCAAGCCGCAGGACCTGGATCGCCTGTTCGACGCAGTTGGTGAAGTGCTGAACAAGATCGACTGATTTCTTCTATATAGAGAGACGCTCGTTAATGGGCGTCTGGTGATCAATTTCCTGGAGTCCCCATGAGCCTCATCCCGCATTTGATCAATGGCGAACTGTTGAGCGATAACGCCCGTACAGCCGATGTGTTCAACCCGTCCACCGGCCAGGCAATCCATCAAGTACCGCTGGCGGATCGCGCAACTGTCCAGCAGGCGATCGATGGCGCCAAGGCCGCTTTCCCGGCCTGGCGCAACACGCCGGCGGCGAAGCGCGCCCAAGTAATGTTCCGTTTCAAGCAACTGCTGGAGCAGAACGAGTCGCGCATCGCCCAGTTGATCAGCGAAGAACACGGCAAGACCCTGGAAGACGCGGCGGGGGAACTCAAGCGGGGTATCGAAAACGTTGAGTTTGCCTGTGCGGCGCCGGAAATCCTGAAGGGCGAATACAGTCGCAATGTAGGGCCGAATATCGATGCTTGGTCAGATTTCCAGCCTTTAGGTGTCGTGGCGGGTATCACGCCGTTCAATTTCCCGGCAATGGTGCCACTGTGGATGTACCCGCTGGCTATCGTCTGTGGGAATTGTTTCATTCTCAAGCCGTCGGAGCGCGATCCGAGTTCGACACTGCTGATCGCCCAGCTTTTGCTAAAAGCCGGTTTGCCCAAAGGTGTATTGAGCGTAGTCCATGGCGACAAGGCGGCGGTGGATGCTTTGATCGAGGCGCCGGAGGTAAAAGCGCTGAGTTTTGTCGGGTCGACACCGATCGCTGAATACATCTATGCCGAAGGTACTCGTCGAGGTAAGCGCGTCCAGGCGCTGGGTGGTGCGAAGAACCATGCGGTGCTGATGCCGGATGCAGATCTGGACAACGCAGTCAGCGCCTTGATGGGCGCGGCGTACGGTTCGTGCGGTGAGCGCTGCATGGCGATTTCGGTGGCGGTATGTGTCGGCGATCAAGTAGCGGATGCCCTGGTGGCCAAGTTGGTGCCGCAGGTCAAGGCACTGAAGATCGGTGCGGGGACTTCTTGCGGATTGGACATGGGGCCGCTTGTTACCGGGCAGCACCGCGACAAGGTCAGTGGGTATATAGAGGAGGGCGTGTCGGCGGGGGCATCATTGATTGTCGATGGTCGTGGCTTGAGCGTTGCGGGGCACGAGGAAGGCTTTTTCCTGGGCGGTTGCCTGTTTGACCGCGTGACGCCTGAGATGCGCATCTACAAGGAAGAAATCTTCGGGCCGGTGCTGTGTATCGTCCGGGTCAATAGCTTGGAAGAGGCGATGCAACTGATCAACGATCACGAATATGGCAACGGCACCTGCATCTTTACCCGTGACGGCGAAGCGGCGCGGTTGTTTTGCGATGAGATTGAAGTCGGCATGGTTGGCGTCAATGTTCCATTGCCAGTGCCTGTCGCCTATCACAGCTTCGGTGGTTGGAAGCGTTCACTTTTTGGTGACTTGCATGCCTATGGTCCGGACGGGGTGCGTTTTTATACCCGTCGCAAGGCCATTACCCAACGCTGGCCGCAGCGTGCCAGCCATGAGGCTTCGCAGTTTGCATTTCCCAGTTTGTAACATGTAAGTGAAGAGGCCGGCGCCCCTGGGCGTCGGCCTCTGTATTTCCGGGGTTTCTGACTGATATGACAGAATTATGAAAATAAAGGGTTGACGGCAAATTCTGGATGTCTATAATTCGCCCCACTTCCGGCGCAGTCGAAACGGAAAACTCCTTGAGTTTCAATGAGTTAACCAAGTTTCGGTAAGTGCTTCGCTTCAGTTCATCGAAGCACGGGAGGAGTGGGTAGGCCGGTTTGTTGGGCGCTATCGACGGTTCGATCCTCTCGGTCGAAAGCGGTAAAAAAGAGGTATTGACAGCAGCGAGTAACGCTGTAGAATTCGCCTCCCGCTAACGAGAGATCGAAAGCGCAAGTGGTTGAAGTTGTTAAGGATTTCCAAGCGAAACTTTGAAAACTTCTTAAAATAACCGCTTGACAGATACACGGGGCGCTGTAGAATGCGCGCCTCGGTTGAGACGAAAGGCTCAACCCACCGCTCTTTAACAACTGAATCAAGCAATTCGTGTGGGTGCTTGTGGAGTCAGACTGTTAGTCAACAGATTATCAGCATCACAAGTTACTCCGCGAGAAATCAAAGATGTAACCAACGATTGCTGAGCCAAGTTTAGGGTTTTCTCAAAACCCAAAGATGTTTGAACTGAAGAGTTTGATCATGGCTCAGATTGAACGCTGGCGGCAGGCCTAACACATGCAAGTCGAGCGGCAGCACGGGTACTTGTACCTGGTGGCGAGCGGCGGACGGGTGAGTAATGCCTAGGAATCTGCCTGGTAGTGGGGGATAACGCTCGGAAACGGACGCTAATACCGCATACGTCCTACGGGAGAAAGCAGGGGACCTTCGGGCCTTGCGCTATCAGATGAGCCTAGGTCGGATTAGCTAGTTGGTGAGGTAATGGCTCACCAAGGCGACGATCCGTAACTGGTCTGAGAGGATGATCAGTCACACTGGAACTGAGACACGGTCCAGACTCCTACGGGAGGCAGCAGTGGGGAATATTGGACAATGGGCGAAAGCCTGATCCAGCCATGCCGCGTGTGTGAAGAAGGTCTTCGGATTGTAAAGCACTTTAAGTTGGGAGGAAGGGCATTAACCTAATACGTTAGTGTTTTGACGTTACCGACAGAATAAGCACCGGCTAACTCTGTGCCAGCAGCCGCGGTAATACAGAGGGTGCAAGCGTTAATCGGAATTACTGGGCGTAAAGCGCGCGTAGGTGGTTCGTTAAGTTGGATGTGAAATCCCCGGGCTCAACCTGGGAACTGCATTCAAAACTGTCGAGCTAGAGTATGGTAGAGGGTGGTGGAATTTCCTGTGTAGCGGTGAAATGCGTAGATATAGGAAGGAACACCAGTGGCGAAGGCGACCACCTGGACTGATACTGACACTGAGGTGCGAAAGCGTGGGGAGCAAACAGGATTAGATACCCTGGTAGTCCACGCCGTAAACGATGTCAACTAGCCGTTGGGAGCCTTGAGCTCTTAGTGGCGCAGCTAACGCATTAAGTTGACCGCCTGGGGAGTACGGCCGCAAGGTTAAAACTCAAATGAATTGACGGGGGCCCGCACAAGCGGTGGAGCATGTGGTTTAATTCGAAGCAACGCGAAGAACCTTACCAGGCCTTGACATCCAATGAACTTTCCAGAGATGGATTGGTGCCTTCGGGAACATTGAGACAGGTGCTGCATGGCTGTCGTCAGCTCGTGTCGTGAGATGTTGGGTTAAGTCCCGTAACGAGCGCAACCCTTGTCCTTAGTTACCAGCACGTTATGGTGGGCACTCTAAGGAGACTGCCGGTGACAAACCGGAGGAAGGTGGGGATGACGTCAAGTCATCATGGCCCTTACGGCCTGGGCTACACACGTGCTACAATGGTCGGTACAGAGGGTTGCCAAGCCGCGAGGTGGAGCTAATCCCACAAAACCGATCGTAGTCCGGATCGCAGTCTGCAACTCGACTGCGTGAAGTCGGAATCGCTAGTAATCGCGAATCAGAATGTCGCGGTGAATACGTTCCCGGGCCTTGTACACACCGCCCGTCACACCATGGGAGTGGGTTGCACCAGAAGTAGCTAGTCTAACCTTCGGGAGGACGGTTACCACGGTGTGATTCATGACTGGGGTGAAGTCGTAACAAGGTAGCCGTAGGGGAACCTGCGGCTGGATCACCTCCTTAATCGACGACAGCAGCGGCTCCATGAGCTCCCACACGAATTGCTTGATTCATTGAAGAAGACGATTGGGTCTGTAGCTCAGTTGGTTAGAGCGCACCCCTGATAAGGGTGAGGTCGGCAGTTCGAATCTGCCCAGACCCACCAATTTCATGGTGTACCCTGTAGCGATACGGGGCCATAGCTCAGCTGGGAGAGCGCCTGCCTTGCACGCAGGAGGTCAGCGGTTCGATCCCGCTTGGCTCCACCATTACAGATTGGTTCCAACGTTTAAAGCTTAGAAATGAGCATTCCATCCGCGGGATGATGAATGTTGATTTCTAGTCTTTTGATTAGATCGTTCTTTAAAAATTTGGGTATGTGATAGAAAGATAGACTGAACGTTACTTTCACTGGTAACGGATCAGGCTAAGGTAAAATTTGTGAGTGGCTCTTAGAGCCAGATCGAATTTTCGGCGAATGTCGTCTTCACAGTATAACCAGATTGCTTGGGGTTATATGGTCAAGTGAAGAAGCGCATACGGTGGATGCCTTGGCAGTCAGAGGCGATGAAAGACGTGGTAGCCTGCGAAAAGCTTCGGGGAGTCGGCAAACAGACTGTGATCCGGAGATGTCTGAATGGGGGAACCCAGCCATCATAAGATGGTTATCTTGTACTGAATACATAGGTGCAAGAAGCGAACCAGGGGAACTGAAACATCTAAGTACCCTGAGGAAAAGAAATCAACCGAGATTCCCTTAGTAGTGGCGAGCGAACGGGGACTAGCCCTTAAGCTTCTTTGATTTTAGCGGAACGCTCTGGAAAGTGCGGCCATAGTGGGTGATAGCCCTGTACGCGAAAGGATCTTAGAAGTGAAATCGAGTAGGACGGAGCACGAGAAACTTTGTCTGAATATGGGGGGACCATCCTCCAAGGCTAAATACTACTGACTGACCGATAGTGAACTAGTACCGTGAGGGAAAGGCGAAAAGAACCCCGGAGAGGGGAGTGAAATAGATCCTGAAACCGTATGCGTACAAGCAGTGGGAGCCCACTTTGTTGGGTGACTGCGTACCTTTTGTATAATGGGTCAGCGACTTATTTTCAGTGGCGAGCTTAACCGAATAGGGGAGGCGTAGCGAAAGCGAGTCTTAATAGGGCGTCTAGTCGCTGGGAATAGACCCGAAACCGGGCGATCTATCCATGGGCAGGTTGAAGGTTAGGTAACACTGACTGGAGGACCGAACCGACTACCGTTGAAAAGTTAGCGGATGACCTGTGGATCGGAGTGAAAGGCTAATCAAGCTCGGAGATAGCTGGTTCTCCTCGAAAGCTATTTAGGTAGCGCCTCATGTATCACTGTAGGGGGTAGAGCACTGTTTCGGCTAGGGGGTCATCCCGACTTACCAAACCGATGCAAACTCCGAATACCTACAAGTGCCGAGCATGGGAGACACACGGCGGGTGCTAACGTCCGTCGTGAAAAGGGAAACAACCCAGACCGTCAGCTAAGGTCCCAAAGTTATGGTTAAGTGGGAAACGATGTGGGAAGGCTTAGACAGCTAGGAGGTTGGCTTAGAAGCAGCCACCCTTTAAAGAAAGCGTAATAGCTCACTAGTCGAGTCGGCCTGCGCGGAAGATGTAACGGGGCTCAAACCATACACCGAAGCTACGGGTATCACGTAAGTGATGCGGTAGAGGAGCGTTCTGTAAGCCTGTGAAGGTGGGTTGAGAAGCTTGCTGGAGGTATCAGAAGTGCGAATGCTGACATGAGTAACGACAATGGGTGTGAAAAACACCCACGCCGAAAGACCAAGGTTTCCTGCGCAACGTTAATCGACGCAGGGTTAGTCGGTCCCTAAGGCGAGGCTGAAAAGCGTAGTCGATGGAAAACAGGTTAATATTCCTGTACTTCTGGTTATTGCGATGGAGGGACGGAGAAGGCTAGGCCAGCTTGGCGTTGGTTGTCCAAGTTTAAGGTGGTAGGCTGAGATCTTAGGTAAATCCGGGATCTTAAGGCCGAGAGCTGATGACGAGTTACCCTTTGGGTGACGAAGTGGTTGATGCCATGCTTCCAAGAAAAGCTTCTAAGCTTCAGGTAACCAGGAACCGTACCCCAAACCGACACAGGTGGTTGGGTAGAGAATACCAAGGCGCTTGAGAGAACTCGGGTGAAGGAACTAGGCAAAATGGCACCGTAACTTCGGGAGAAGGTGCGCCGGTGAGGGTGAAGCACTTGCTGCGTAAGCCCACGCCGGTCGAAGATACCAGGCCGCTGCGACTGTTTATTAAAAACACAGCACTCTGCAAACACGAAAGTGGACGTATAGGGTGTGACGCCTGCCCGGTGCCGGAAGGTTAATTGATGGGGTTAGCTAACGCGAAGCTCTTGATCGAAGCCCCGGTAAACGGCGGCCGTAACTATAACGGTCCTAAGGTAGCGAAATTCCTTGTCGGGTAAGTTCCGACCTGCACGAATGGCGTAACGATGGCGGCGCTGTCTCCACCCGAGACTCAGTGAAATTGAAATCGCTGTGAAGATGCAGTGTATCCGCGGCTAGACGGAAAGACCCCGTGAACCTTTACTATAGCTTTGCACTGGACTTTGAATTTGCTTGTGTAGGATAGGTGGGAGGCTTTGAAGCGTGGACGCCAGTCTGCGTGGAGCCATCCTTGAAATACCACCCTGGCAACTTTGAGGTTCTAACTCAGGTCCGTTATCCGGATCGAGGACAGTGTATGGTGGGTAGTTTGACTGGGGCGGTCTCCTCCTAAAGAGTAACGGAGGAGTACGAAGGTGCGCTCAGACCGGTCGGAAATCGGTCGTAGAGTATAAAGGCAAAAGCGCGCTTGACTGCGAGACAGACACGTCGAGCAGGTACGAAAGTAGGTCTTAGTGATCCGGTGGTTCTGTATGGAAGGGCCATCGCTCAACGGATAAAAGGTACTCCGGGGATAACAGGCTGATACCGCCCAAGAGTTCATATCGACGGCGGTGTTTGGCACCTCGATGTCGGCTCATCACATCCTGGGGCTGAAGCCGGTCCCAAGGGTATGGCTGTTCGCCATTTAAAGTGGTACGCGAGCTGGGTTTAGAACGTCGTGAGACAGTTCGGTCCCTATCTGCCGTGGACGTTTGAGATTTGAGAGGGGCTGCTCCTAGTACGAGAGGACCGGAGTGGACGAACCTCTGGTGTTCCGGTTGTCACGCCAGTGGCATTGCCGGGTAGCTATGTTCGGAAAAGATAACCGCTGAAAGCATCTAAGCGGGAAACTTGCCTCAAGATGAGATCTCACTGGAGCCTTGAGCTCCCTGAAGGGCCGTCGAAGACTACGACGTTGATAGGCAGGGTGTGTAAGCGCTGTGAGGCGTTGAGCTAACCTGTACTAATTGCCCGTGAGGCTTGACCATATAACACCCAAGCAATTTGTAGACTCGAAAGAGGCCAGATTGCGGTGTTGTGAAGACGAAACGAACCGAAAGTTCGAGATACTCACAAGCAACACGCTATCACATACCCATTCGCTGGAACGTGACCGCAAGGCACGCGCTGGCTACCGAATTTCTTGACGACCATAGAGCATTGGAACCACCTGATCCCATCCCGAACTCAGCAGTGAAACGATGCATCGCCGATGGTAGTGTGGGGTTTCCCCATGTGAGAGTAGGTCATCGTCAAGATTAAATTCCGAAACCCCTATCTGCTGATGCAGGTAGGGGTTTTGTTTTGCCCGCAGGAAAGTTCTTACGATAAGCGCGGACAGCTCCCGGCTGCCACAGCCCACCGACAGTGCTAAGGTTCTGCCCTAGCTTTTGCACTTTTCAAGGATGCCTCTATGCCGGACGCGACGTCCCTCAGCCCTGCTTTCATGGTGGTTCATGGGAATCGCCTTGATGAGTTGCGCAGCCTGGTTATCAGCCTGATGCGACGCTATCCGCTAGGCCCGCTTGAAAATGAAATCGCCCTCGTTCAAAGCAACGGCATCGCCCAATGGCTGAAGTTGGCACTGGCTGAAGATCCTGAAGACGATGACAGTGGCGGCTGCGGAATTGCGGCTGCCATCGAGGTGCAGCTGCCCGGCAGTTTCATGTGGCAGCTCTATCGAATGGTGCTTGGCAGTGATGAAATTCCGGCTAAATCCTTACTGGATAAGGCGCCGCTCACATGGAGGCTGATGCGTCTCCTGCCGCAGCTAATTGAACAGCCTCATTTCGAACCGTTGCGACGTTTCCTGTCTGACGACACTGATTTACGTAAGCGCTACCAATTGTCCGAGCGTCTGGCTGATCTTTTCGACCAGTATCAGGTGTACCGAGCCGACTGGCTTGAAGATTGGGCGCAGGGACGGCACCAGACAAGGAGCGTGCGTGGTGAAACAAAGCCGCTCGCGCCGGCAAATTGCTGGCAAGCGGAGCTGTGGCGAGCGCTGCTGTTGGATGTGGGTGAAGAGGGCATGGCTCAAAGCCGTGCCGGCGTTCACCAGCGCTATCTTGAGCGCATCAATCACCTTGAAGCCGCTCCCGAAGGCCTACCGGCTCGCGTAATCGTGTTCGGTATTTCTTCACTGCCAGCCCAAGCGCTTGAGGCCCTGGCCGGTCTTTCACGGTTCAGCCAGGTTTTACTGTGTGTTCACAACCCCTGTCGTTACCATTGGGCGGACATCGTCGCCGACAAGGACCTGCTTCGTCACCAATACAAACGGCAGGCACGAAAAAGCGGCATGCCAAATGTCCTGGATTCGCAGACTTTGCATCAGCATGCACATCCGCTGTTGGCTGCCTGGGGAAAGCAAGGGCGCGACTACATCAACCTTCTCGACAGCTACGATGATCCAAACACCTATCGCTCGGTATTTCGCGAAGGGCGTATCGATCTGTTCAGCGACGGTAATCCCACGACCCTCCTTAGTCAGCTGCAGGACGATATCCTGGAATTGCGCCCCTTGGATGAAACCCGGCAACACTGGCCTTCAGTCGATACGCAACAAGACGAGTCGATCCGTTTCCATGTGGCCCACAGTGCCCAGCGTGAAGTTGAGATCCTTCATGATCAATTGCTTGCGCACTTCAGCAAGGATTCGTCCCTGCGTCCCCGGGATATCATCGTCATGGTCCCGGATATCGACAGTTATACGCCGCATATCCGCGCCGTGTTTGGCCAGCTTGATCGGGGTGACCCTCGTTTCATCCCCTTCACCCTGACAGATCAGGGCCAGCGTGGCCGTGACCCTTTGCTCATCGCCGTCGAGCATTTGCTCAGGCTCCCGGATAGTCGGTTTCCGGTCAGCGAGATTTTCGATCTGCTGGACGTGCCAGCGTTGCGCGAGCGGTTTGGCATCAATGAGGCCGACTTGCCGATACTGCACCGCTGGATTGAGGGAGCAGGCATTCGCTGGGGGATGAATGCCCGGCATCGCGCCAGTTTGGGTTTGCCCGCAGAGCTTGAGCAGAACAGCTGGCGTTTCGGCCTGCGTCGCATGTTGCTGGGGTATGCGGTTGGCGATTCAGAGGCTTACGAGGGCATCGAGCCCTATGACGAAATCGGTGGCCTCGATGCGGCTTTGATCGGTCCGCTGGTGGCTTTGCTGGATGCGCTGGAAGTCGCTCACCGGGAGCTGAGCCAGCCAACCTCTCCCAAGGAATGGGGGGCGCGTTTGCATAACTTGATGCAATTGTTCTTCCTGGCAAGCAACGAGCACGACGATTATCTGCTGGCCCAACTCGAGGACCTGCGTGAAACCTGGCTGGAAAGCTGCGATTCGGTCGGGCTGGAGGATGAGCTTCCTTTGACGGTTGTCAGGGAAGCCTGGCTGACCGGACTGGATCAGGGGAAGTTGTCCCAACGTTTCCTCGCCGGAGCGGTCAACTTTTGTACGTTGATGCCGATGCGAGCGATACCCTTCAAGCTGGTTTGTTTGCTGGGAATGAATGACGGCGACTATCCACGAGCTCAGCCACCGCTGGATTTCGACCTCATGGGCAGCGATTACCGCCCAGGCGATCGTTCCCGGCGTGAGGACGATCGGTACCTACTGTTGGAAGCGCTGCTTTCTGCCCGGGAAAAGCTCTACATCAGTTGGGTCGGTCGCAGTATTCGTGACAACAGCGATCGGCCGGCATCGGTCTTGATCGGCCAGTTGCGTGATCATCTTGCCAGTGGGTGGCGGTTGGCAAATGGTGATGAGGGTCTACTCGAGGCGTTGACTCAGGAGCATCCTTTGCAGCCGTTCAGCGCCCGGTACTTTTATCAGGGTGACGGGCTGTTCAGCTATGCCGGTGAATGGCGTTCGCTTCACGAGGCCCAAGAACACAGCGCGCTGCCTGCAATGTTGGAGCCCTATGCCCAGGAAGAGCCATTGGGGATCGCTCAGTTGCAGGATTTTCTGCGCAATCCTGTTCGTCATTTCTTCAGCCAGCGACTCAAGGTGTTCTTCGAGACTTTCGAAGCCCCCCTGGCCGATGACGAACCTTTCGTTCTTGATGCCCTGCAGCGCTACAGCTTGAGCGACAGCCTGCTCGAGGCCGCCCTTGTTCGCCTCGACCAATCGGACCTGGCGTTGGCGGCGCACGCCAAGCGGTTACAGAACAGTGGCCTGCTGCCCATGGCGGGTTTCGGTGAAAGCCTGCAGCGCGAGTTGATCGAGCCGTTGCCTGACCTGCTGCAGCGCTACCAGCAGCTCCTGTCTTCATGGCCCACTCCACTGACCAGCGCCGTCCCCGTCAGCCTTCGTATACACGATGTCAGCGTAGAAGGATGGCTTAGCGGCCTGCATCAGCGAGGCGATGGCTCGGTCCTCGCCATTACCGCTATCCCCAACAGCATCGGATCTACCAAGACCCGCAAATGGCATCGACTGATACGGGTCTGGGTCAACCATCTTGTAGCCTGCGCCAGTGGGCTTTCGATGACTACGGCGTTGGTCGCCAGTGATGACAGCTTGCTGCTCGCCCCTTTTGACGAAACCGTAGCGCGCCAGGTCCTTGGCGACCTGCTGCAAGCCTGGCGGGCTGGTATGCGCCAACCCTTGCCAATCGCGGTGAAGACCGCGTTCGCCTGGCTCGACCAAAGCGACCCGGAGAAAGCCCTGGCGGCGGCTCGCAAAGCCTACGAAGGTGACGGGCTGACGTTTGAGGGGGAGCGCCGGGAAAGCCCTGCCCTGGCACGGCAATACCCCGACTTCAATGCGCTGGTCGCTGACGAAACATTTCCCGACTGGTGTGATGCGGTTTATCGGCCGCTACTCGAAGCGCCTTGGCGCTCACTGGTGAGCGAGGACGTACATCCATGAGCCGGAAAACTCCCTGGGCCCTGGCCTTCCCGCTACGTGGCAGTCAATTGATCGAGGCCAGTGCCGGTACCGGGAAAACCTTTACCATTTCGGCGTTGTATTTGCGCCTGGTGTTAGGGCATGGCGACCCGCAGACGCGGTTTGACCGCGAGCTGCTTCCTCCGCAGATTCTGGTAGTGACCTTCACCGATGCCGCGACCAAGGAACTGCGGGAGCGTATCCGTACGCGCCTGGCGGAAGCGGCGCGTTTTTTTCGCGATGAGATTCCCGCCCCGGACTCGTTGATTGCCTCGTTGCGTGATGAGTTCGGGGAAGGGCAATGGGCAGCCTGCGCGAACCGGCTCGATATAGCCGCGCAATGGATGGACGAAGCGGCCGTTTCGACTATCCATAGCTGGTGTCAGCGAATGCTTCGCGAGCATGCCTTCGACAGTGGCAGCCTGTTTACGCAAACCCTGGAAACCGATCACAGCGAGTTGCTCGCAGAGGTGCTGCGCGACTACTGGCGCCTGTTCTGCTATTCGATGCAAGGTGAAGCGCTGCACTGGGTGCGGGCTCACTGGGGCGGGCCTGCCGCCCTGCTGCCCCGGGTAAGGGGTTTGTTTTCCAGTTCTCGAGGTGAGGCGCAGGGGATCGAGCCGGCCGAGCTGATCGTCGCATCCCTTCAGGAACGCAGCGCGGCATTGCTCGACCTCAAGGCTCCTTGGCGACAATGGGCCGTGGAGTTGTTGGAAATCTGCCAGCAGGGCGTTGCCAATAAAAGCGTCGACGGACGCAAGATGCAGGCTCGCTATTTCGAACCCTGGTTCCAGAAGATCACGGCCTGGGTCGAGGACGAAAGTCTCGAGCTGCTGGACATTGGCACCGGCTTCACACGGCTGACGCCCGAGGGCATGGCCGAGGCCTGGAAAGGCGATGTGCCCAGTCATCCCGGGCTGGATGCGATGTCGGGCCTCAAGGCCAGCCTGGACGCCCTGCCCACCCCGGACGCGGCGGTGTTGCAGCATGCCGCGCAATGGGTCGGGACACGCTTCGAAGCGGAGAAACGGCGCCGGGCTGAAATGGGTTTCGACGACATGCTGCTGCGCCTGGACGCGGCGTTGCAGGCTGAAGGCGGGGAGCGGCTGGCTAGCCTGATTCGCGAGCAGTTCCCAGTGGCGCTGATCGATGAATTCCAGGACACCGATCCGATCCAGTACCGAATCTTCGAAAGCATCTATCGCATTGAAGACAACAATCCGCAGAGCGGGCTGTTCCTGATCGGTGATCCGAAGCAGGCCATTTATGCGTTTCGCGGCGCCGATATCTATACCTACCTGCGCGCCAGGGAAGCCACCGCTGGCCGGTTGCATACGCTGGGGACAAACTTCCGCTCCAGCCATGCCATGGTCGGCGCGGTGAATCAGGTTTTCCAACATGCCGAGGCGCGTCAGCAGGGGCGAGGGGCTTTCCTGTTCCGCGAGCCATCGGGTGACAATCCCGTGCCGTTCCTGCCCGTCGAGTCCCAAGGGCGCAAAGAGAGCTTGCGGGTTTCGGGGCAGACTGTCGCTGCCCTGAATGTTTGGCACCTGGTCTCTGACCAGCCAGTTTCCGGAGCGGTGTATCGGCAGCAGATGGCCGCAGCCTGCGCCAGCGAAATCACTGCGCTGCTCAACGGCGGCCAGTCGGGGCGCGATGGCTTTTTCCATGATGGGGAAATGCTTCGTGGTCTTCTGCCGGCCGACATCGCCATTCTCGTGCGCGATGGCAAGGAAGCGCAGGCCGTGCGCGGCGAGTTGTCCGCACGAGGCGTGCGCAGTGTCTATCTATCAGACAAGGACTCGGTATTTGCTTCCCAGGAAGCAAGGGATTTGCTGACCTGGCTCAAGGCATGTGCCGAGCCGGATGTGGAGCGACTGCTGCGCACAGCCCTGGCCAGCACTACGTTGAACCTGCCGCTCACAGAGCTTGAGCGCCTGAACCAGGATGAGTTGGCGTGGGAAAGCCGTGTGATGCAATTCCGGGGCTATCGGATGGTCTGGCGCGCGCAAGGTGTGCTGCCGATGCTGAGGCGCTTGTTGCACGACTTCAAATTGCCTCAGTCCCTGATGGCACGTGATGACGGCGAGCGGGTGCTGACCAACCTGCTGCACCTTTGTGAGTTGTTGCAGCAGGCCGCCGTCGAGCTGGATGGCGAGCAAGCCATGATTCGTTACCTGGCCGAGCATCTGGCCATGACCGGGCAGGCGGGAGAAGAGCAGATCCTTCGCCTCGAAAGCGACGAGCAGTTGGTCAAGGTAGTGACGATCCATAAGTCCAAGGGACTCGAATACCCCCTGGTGTTCCTCCCGTTCATATGCTCGACGAAGCCGGTGGATGGCAGTCGACTTCCGCTGCATTACCACGATGAGCGCGGCCAGGCGCAGATCAGTCTCGCCCCGACCCCGGAATTGATCGCCAAGGCCGATGACGAGCGTCTGGCAGAGGATCTGCGTCTTTTGTACGTGGCACTTACCCGTGCCCAGCACGCCTGCTGGCTGGGTGTCGCCGATCTCAAGCGCGGCAGTAATAACCGCTCGATTCTACATTTGTCTGCCCTGGGCTATCTGTTGGGTGGTGGTGCGCCGTTGAACGAGTCGGTAGAGCTCAGACGTTGGTTGGAAGACCTGCGGCAAGGCAGCCAGGCGGTGAGCTGCCTGGATATGCCCCAGCCCAGCGACGAGCACTACCGACCCGCACGCAACGACGCGGTATTGCTTGAACCCTTGATTCCGTTGCGCAAAGCCAGTGAGAACTGGTGGATTGCTTCCTACAGTGCGTTGCGTTTCGGCGACAGCCTCAACGTGGGCGGTGACACCGCACCGGAAAATCCCCAAGCCCAGAAACTGTTCGATGATGAGCGACTCGATCCAGACGCCCCGCGGGAAGTTGCGGCTGCGGGCGGTGACATCCACCGTTTTCCCCGTGGGCCCAACCCCGGTACCTTCCTGCATGGGCTCCTGGAGTGGGCTGCCGGCGAAGGATTCCCGACGGCGCCAGCCATCATTGAGGATGCCATTGCCCGACGCTGCAACCGCCGGGGTTGGAATGGCTGGATCAAAACCCTTGGCGACTGGTTGTTGCACCTGATCAAAACGCCTCTGTGTATTGGCGGCGGCCAAGCGCCGGTGGTGCTGGAAGACTTGACCCGGTTCCAAGTGGAAATGGAATTCTGGTTCGCCAGCCACAAGGTCGATGTGCTCAAGCTCGATGATCTGGTTTGCCGATTCACCCATGACGGCGTGGCTCGTGTCGCTGCGGAACCGGTATTGCTCAATGGCATGTTCAAGGGTTTCATAGACCTGACCTTCGAGCACGACGGTCGATATTATGTGGCCGATTACAAGTCCAACTGGCTGGGATTGGACGACGCCGCCTACACCATGCAGGCCATGGAGCAATCGATCCTGGATAACCGCTACGACTTGCAATACGTGCTGTACCTGTTGGCCTTGCACCGCCAGCTCAAGGCGCGCTTGCCCCACTATGACTACGACAAGCATGTTGGCGGCGCGCTGTATATATTCCTTCGTGGCACACGCGCTGCCAGCCAGGGTGTCTACTTCACCAAGCCTGCGCGCGCCTTGATAGAGCAACTGGATCGCCTGTTCCAAGGAATGCCCGAGCCCAAGGCGGAGCCGGCTTGGGTGCAGGGAGAACTGTTATGAGTCGTTCTTTTGCGGACCTGCTTCCCAAGAATTCCGACGACGAGAGCCTGGTGGATTTGGCGCCCTTGAGCGACGTGGACGACCTGTTGCTGCTGCTGACTCGCTGGGTGGAGCGCGGTTGGCTGCGAGCCTTGGACAGGGCATTCGTAGCTTTCCTCCATGAACTGTGCCCAGAAGACGACCCGCTGGTGCTGCTTGCCGCGGCCCTTGCCAGCCATCAATTGGGGCACGGGCATGTCTGCCTGGATCTGTTCGAAACACTCAAGGAGCCGGATTTTGCGTTGTCCTTGCCACCGGAGGGAGACCTGCAGCCCGGCGTGATGCTATTGCCGTCGCAGGTTTTGCAGACACTCGATGGTGCCGACTGGTGCAAAGTACTGGCTTCCAGCCCGCTGGTCGCCCTGGCAGGCGACGAGCGTGAGCAGGCACGACAACGGCCGCTGGTACTCGCCGGTAAACGTCTTTATCTGCGTCGCTACTGGGGCTACGAGCGACGAATCGACGATGCGTTGCGTCAACGGCTGGCCGACCACGGAGCGGTGCCTGATGACTTGGATGAGCGCCTGGCCGGGCTGTTTGGTCCGGCCAGCGCGACGGGGCCGGTCGACTGGCAGAAACTGGCCTGCGCGCTCGCGACCCGAAGCGCGTTCAGTATCGTCACGGGCGGCCCCGGCACCGGCAAGACCACCACGGTCGTGCGTCTGCTCGCCTTGTTGCAGGCACCCGCTGTCGAAGCAGGTAAGCCGCTGCGCATTCGTCTGGCCGCGCCCACCGGCAAGGCGGCGGCGCGCCTGACCGAGTCCATCAGCCAACAGGTTCGCACGCTGGACGTCACCGATGCCGTGCGTGAACGCATTCCCTGCGAAGTCACCACGGTCCATCGCCTGCTGGGCAGTCGTCCCGGTACGCGTCATTTTCGTCATCATGCAGGCAATCGCCTGCCACTGGATGTGCTGGTCATCGATGAGGCTTCGATGATTGATCTGGAGATGATGGCCAATCTGTTGGATGCGCTGCCGTCCCATGCGCGTTTGGTATTGCTGGGGGACAAGGACCAGTTGGCTTCGGTCGAAGCCGGCGCGGTGCTTGGCGATTTGTGCCGCGATGCCGAAGAGGGTTGGTATAGCCCACAGACTCTGGCGTGGCTCGAATCCGTCAGCGGCGAAAACCTGATGACAAGTGACCTGAAGCAGGACCTCGAAGGTACTCACCCCCTCGCCCAGCAAGTGGTCATGCTCAGGCATTCCCGGCGTTTCGGCGAGGGCAGTGGGATTGGCCAGTTGGCCCGCCTGGTCAATGGACAACAGCCGGAGCAGGCGCGGAACCTATTGCGCAAGGGCCAATACCCCGATCTGTCCACGTTGGCGTTGAAAGGCGAACACGATACTGCGCTGGAACGTTTGCTGCTGGATGGCCAAGCCTCCGGGCCGCAGGGATATCGGCATTATCTGAGCGTCTTGCGGCAACGGCGTCCGGCGGCCTCCCGTCCGCTGGAAGACGATTGCTGGAATGATTGGGCTCGGGAGGTCTTGTCGGCGTTTGACGAATTCCAGTTGCTTTGCGCAGTGCGCAGAGGCCCGTGGGGTGTCGAAGGGTTGAACCAACGGATCACTGCCGCGCTGCTCAAGGCACGGCTGATCGACAATGACCAGCTTTGGTATGAGGGGCGTCCGGTATTGATGACGCGCAATGATTACGGGTTGGGATTGATGAATGGCGATATCGGCATTGCCCTCAGGTTGCCTGAGCGTGACGGACCGGATGCCGGAAAACAGGTGCTGCGGGTTGCATTTCCTCGTAACGACGGCCGAGGTGGCGTGCGTTTTGTGCTGCCCAGCCGATTGAACGATGTGGAAACCGTATACGCCATGACCGTGCATAAGTCCCAAGGCTCGGAGTTCACTCACACGGCGTTGATCCTTCCGGATGCCCTGAATCCTGTACTGACCAAGGAATTGGTGTACACCGCTATCACCCGGGCCAAACAATGGTTCAGTCTGATAGAGCCACGCGCGGGAATTTTCGAAGAGGCGGTGCAACGCAAGGTCAAGCGCTTGAGCGGCTTGATGTTGGAATGGGAGTAAGGTGACGCAATGATCGGTTTTGGTGTGCCAGTGCGTTGCTTGCGCTAATGCCTGTTTTTTGTCGGAGCTCTTTGTAGGACACTGTCTCGCTGGCTTTTTGACACTGTGCTATCGTTCCGGCTCTTATCTACAACAAGAGATCATTCATGACGGCGGTGGGACGGGAGGCGGTGCGCAGCAAGGATTGCAGGCATTATTTGCTTGCCTTTCTTTTGTGGCTGCTGTCGCCTGCGGTCATTGCCCAGGACCCGCCGGCTGCTACTCGAGCCGACCAGCGAGCCGAGGCGGTCACCCAGGTTGTATTAGGCATTCTCAGTTATGCGCGGTGGCCGGTCGAGCCAACGCAACTGCAACTGTGTATCGTCGGCCCCACCCAATATACCGATGACCTCGTCAAAGGCACCACCCAGGCGACCGGTCGCCCCGTGACCGTGCAGCGTGTGCTGGCTGATTATCCGAGCATCACCGCTGACTGCAACGCCGTCTATATCGGCAATCTGAGCACTGCTGAACGCTCCCGTCTGTTTGCTTCGCTGATTGGCCAACCTGTGTTGAGCATCAGCGAGGGCGGGGATGAATGCACCGTGGGCAGTCTGTTTTGCCTGCGGGTCGGTGATGAGCAAGTGTCGTTCGAGGTCAATCTCGACTCGGTCGCCCGTAGTGGCGTGCGCATCCATCCCAGTGTCCTCCAACTATCACGCCGCAGGCCTGCCGCCCCATGAGTTCGTCAAAACCACGAATTCGTCCCACGTTGGGGTCGGTCATCGGTCGCGGTCATTTGATCGTCGCGCTGGTGGCGATCGCCATGGCCAGTGTTTCCCTTACATTGCTGGGCGTGCTTGCCTTGCGTGTCTACGCCGATCACAACCTGCACCTCATCGCCCGTTCGATCAACTACACCGTGGAAGCGGCAGTGGTGTTCGATGACGAGGCCGCCGCCACCGAAGCGCTGGCCTTGATCGCCACCACCGAAGAGGTGGCCGATGCGCAGGTATTCAATGAGCAGGGCCGCTTGTTAGCGCGCTGGCAGCGGCCGGAGACCGGACTTCTTTCAGAGCTGGAAATGCACATCGCCAAGGCATTCCTGGAAAAACCCATCAGCCTTCCCATCGTCCACCAAGGGCAAAATATCGGCAGGATCCTGCTGGCGGGGCATGGCGGCAGTCTGTTGCGTTTTCTGCTCAGCGGCCTGGCGGGAATCATCGTGTGTACGGCGGTCAGTGCCTGGGTCGCGCTGTATCTGGCGCGACGTCAGTTGCGGGCGATCACTGGACCGTTGCGCAGCTTGGCTGAGGTCGCCCACGCCGCACGCTGCGAGCGAGCCCTGGACCGAAGGGTTCCCCCGGCCGACATCGCCGAGCTGGATAACCTGGGAAATGACTTCAATGGATTGCTCGCTGAGCTCGAGTCCTGGCAGACCCACCTGCAAAGTGAAAACGAGACCTTGGCTCACCAGGCCAGCCACGACAGCCTGACCGGGTTGCCGAACCGGGCATTTTTCGAAGGTCGATTGATCCGCGCCTTGCGCAATGCCAGCAAGCTCGACGAGCAAGTGGCCGTCCTGTATCTGGACAGCGATCGCTTCAAAGGCATCAATGACAACTTCGGCCACGCCGCCGGCGACGCGGTGTTGACTGCCGTCGCGACCCGGGTGCGGGCTCAGTTACGAGAAGATGACCTTGTGGCACGCCTGGGCGGCGACGAATTCGCGGTGCTGCTGACGCCGTTGCACAAGATCGAGGATGCCGAGCGAATCGCCGAAAAAATCATCGCCAGCATGGAAATGCCGATCCAGTTGCCAGGTAATGCCTCGGTGTTGACCTCCCTCAGTATCGGCATTGCCGTTTACCCCGAGCATGGGGCAACGCCCGGTGCGCTGCTCAGCGCCGCCGATGCGGCGATGTACCAGGCCAAACGCCTCGCCCGAGGCGGTCAACACACGGCGGGTGCGGAGCACCCGGTCGCGGAACTTCAAACCAGGAGCTGAATGCATGCTTTCGAATGCTCGTTTTTCTCTGCTGCGGTTCGCAGCATTTTTATTGATCACCGTATTTACCCTCGCTGGGTGTCAGACCGCCCCGCAAAAGGGCCTGACCCCAGCGCAAATCGCCGTCCTCAAGGAGCAGGGTTTCAAGTTGACGGAGGAGGGCTGGGCCTTCGGCCTCTCAGGCAAAGTGCTGTTTGGCAGCGATGTGGAAACCCTCAATCCAGCCAGCACCGAAATTGTCGAGCGCATTGGCAAGGCGCTGCTGGGCGCGGGTATCGAGCGAGTTCGCATCGATGGTCACACCGACGCATCAGGCTCCCAAGCCTATAACGAACAACTGTCGATACGTCGGGCCGACAGCGTCGGTAAAGTATTGATCGGCGTGGGCATGCGCGAAGAGAACGTCCAGTCGCGCGGCCTCGGCAGCAGCCAGCCCGTCGCGTCCAATGACACCGCCAGCGGCCGCACCGAAAACCGCCGCGTTGCCATCGTTGTCATCGCCGATTAGTCGGCAAAAACCATCTCCCGGCTGTTGCCCATCAGCAATGGCCGGTTCTGCTCAGTCACATCCCTGATGTAGTCCCATAACAACGTAATCCGCTTGAGCTTCCTCAAATCCTCCCGGCAGTACATCCAGAACTGCCGGGTAACGGTGATTTCGTCTGGCAGCACCGGCAACAGGCGTGAGTCCTGGGCCGCGAGGAAGCACGGCAGGATTGCCAGCGACCGACCTTGCTGCGCAGCGACGAACTGCGCGATCACGCTGGTGCTGCGTAGATGTGCGTGCGCGCCGGGCAAGACATTGGCCAGGTACAGCAGCTCGGAGCTGAATGCCAGGTCGTCGACATAACTGATGAACGAATGCTTGCCCAGATCCGCCGGATGGTGGATGGGCGGATGGTTGTCCAGGTAGTGCTGGGTTGCGTAGAGCTGCAGCCGGTAATCACACAGCTTGCAGCAGACATACGGGCCATGTTCAGGGCGCTCGAGGGCGATGACAATGTCGGCTTCGCGCTTGGAGAGGCTGATGAAGTGCGGCAGCGGCAGGATGTCCACTGAAATCGCCGGGTACGCATCGACGAAGCGGCTCAATTGCGGCGTGATGAAAAAGCTGCCGAAGCCTTCGGTGCAACCCATGCGCACATGGCCGGACAGCGCGACGCCGGAGCCAGACACCTGTTCGCAAGCCATGTGCAGCGTGCTTTCGATCGATTCGGCGTAGCCCAGCAACCGCTGGCCTTCGGCCGTCAGGACAAAACCGTTGGTCCGGGATTTTTCGAACAGCAGCGTACCCAATGAAGCTTCCAGCGAGCTGATGCGTCGCGACACGGTGGTGTAGTCGACCGCCAGGCGCTTGGCGGCTGTGCTGGCCTTGCGGGTACGGGCCACTTCGAGGAAAAACTTGAGGTCGTCCCAGTTCAGCGAACCGAGGGAGGTGATGTTTTTTTGCATGATGGACCGGTTTTTATGTGCGTTCTTATTAGAAGTTTGCACATCTATACTCCATAAACCGTCTCATCACCAAGCGTGCTCGTGCGTCTTGGTCTTAGCTGAACCAGCGCTCTCTATATAAGAACAATCCCGGAGGCCAGCATGAACGTTTCCCTCACGCCCAGCGACACTGCCCTGCATACCGTCAAATTGTTGATCGATGGCGAGTGGGTTGAATCCCGATCCAACGAATGGCACGACATCGTCAACCCGGCTACCCAACAGGTGCTGGCGAAGGTCCCGTTTGCCACGGCCTCGGAAGTCGATGCAGCCATCGCCGCTGCCCAGCGTGCCTTCCAGACCTGGAAACTGACGCCCATCGGTGCGCGGATGCGCATCATGCTCAAGCTCCAGGCCCTGATTCGCGAGCATTCCAAGCGCATCGCCGCGGTGCTGAGCGCCGAACAAGGCAAGACCATCGCGGATGCCGAAGGCGATATTTTCCGTGGCCTTGAAGTGGTCGAGCACGCTTGTTCCATCGGCACCCTGCAGATGGGCGAGTTCGCCGAGAACGTCGCCGGGGGCGTGGACACTTACACACTCCGCCAGCCGATCGGGGTATGCGCGGGAATCACGCCGTTCAACTTTCCGGCGATGATCCCGTTGTGGATGTTCCCGATGGCCATCGCCTGCGGCAATACATTCGTGCTCAAGCCGTCCGAACAGGATCCGTTGTCGACCATGCTGCTGGTGGAACTGGCCATCGAGGCCGGCGTACCGGCGGGCGTTCTCAATGTGGTGCACGGCGGCAAGGACGTGGTGGATGCGCTTTGTACCCACAAGGACATCAAGGCCGTTTCCTTCGTCGGCTCCACAGCGGTAGGCACCCACGTCTATGACTTGGCGGGCCGCCATGGCAAGCGCGTGCAATCGATGATGGGCGCGAAGAACCATGCGGTGGTGTTGCCCGATGCCAATCGCGAGCAAACCCTCAACGCTCTGGTCGGCGCCGGTTTCGGCGCGGCGGGCCAGCGTTGCATGGCCACCTCCGTCGTGGTGATGGTGGGCGCGGCCAAGCAATGGTTGCCGGAGCTGAAGGCGCTGGCGCAGAAGCTCAAGGTCAACGCAGGCAGCGAGCCGGGCACTGATGTCGGCCCGGTGATTTCCAAGCGAGCCAAGGCGCGGATCCTTGAATTGATCGAAAGCGGCGTGAAGGAAGGCGCGAAGCTGGAGCTCGACGGACGGGAAATCAGCGTGCCGGGTTTCGAGCAGGGCAACTTTGTCGGCCCGACCCTGTTTTCCGGCGTGACCACCGACATGCGCATCTACACCGAAGAAATCTTCGGCCCGGTGCTGGTGGTGCTGGAAGTCGACACCCTGGATCAGGCCATTGCCCTGGTCAACGCCAACCCATTCGGCAACGGCACCGGCCTGTTCACCCAGAGCGGAGCGGCAGCGCGCAAGTTCCAGAGCGAAATCGACGTCGGCCAAGTGGGCATCAACATTCCGATCCCGGTGCCGGTACCGTTCTTCAGCTTCACCGGTTCCCGTGGTTCGAAGCTTGGCGACCTTGGCCCTTACGGCAAACAGGTGGTGCAGTTCTACACTCAGACCAAGACCGTTACCGCGCGTTGGTTCGATGACGACAGCGTCAATGACGGTGTGAACACCACCATCAATCTGCGTTAAGGAGCCGGACATGAACATCGCATTTATCGGCCTGGGTAATATGGGCGCTCCTATGGCGCGCAACCTGCTCAAGGCCGGCCATTCGCTGAACCTGTTCGACCTGAACCAGACGGTGCTGGCCGAACTGGCGGCGTTGGGCGGCACGATCAGCGCCTCGCCCCGCGATGCGGCCCAGGGTGCGGCGCTGGTGATTACCATGCTGCCGGCCGCCGCCCATGTACGCAGTGTCTGGCTGGGTGAGGACGGCGTCCTCGCCGGCATCGCCGCTGATACGCCGGCCGTTGATTGCAGCACCATCGATCCGCAGACCGCTCGTGACGTGGCGGCCGCCGCTGCGAAGCAAGGAGTGGCGATGGCTGATGCGCCCGTCTCGGGCGGTACTGGCGGCGCGGCGGCGGGCACGTTGACCTTCATGGTTGGCGCTACGGACGAGCTGTTCGCCACCCTGCAACCGGTGCTGGCGCAAATGGGCCGCAACATCGTGCACTGCGGCGAAGTCGGCACCGGGCAGATCGCCAAGATCTGCAACAACCTGCTGCTGGGGATTTCCATGGTGGGTGTCAGCGAGGCCATGGCGCTGGGCGATGCCTTGGGGATCGACACCCAGGTGCTGGCCGGCATTATCAACAGCTCGACCGGGCGGTGCTGGAGTTCGGATACCTACAACCCATGGCCGGGCGTGATCGAAACGGCACCAGCGGCGCGCGGTTATACCGGCGGTTTCGGCGCGGACTTGATGCTCAAGGACTTGGGCCTGGCCACCGAAGCCGCGCGCCAAGCCCGTCAGCCGGTGATATTAGGCGCGGTAGCGCAGCAGCTATATCAGGCGATGAGCCAGCGGGGCGAGGGCGGCCAGGATTTCTCGGCGATTGTTAACAGCTATCGCAAGCCGCAGTAAAACTTGAGGCGCTCTGAAGTTTTTGTGGCGAGGGGATAAATCACCTCGCCACAGGGTAGTGCATTCTGGAAGTTGTTTGCCGAGCGACCGCGTCGGGTGGTCTCTCGGTTTTTTTTATGTCAGGCAAACACGAAATACTTGCGCACGGTCTCGACCACTTCCCAAGTGCCTTTCATGCCCGGCTCGACGACAAAAATGTCACCGGCGCGCAGATGGATCGGCGCCATGCCGTCCGGGGTGATCACGCAATAGCCTTCCTGGAAATGGCAGTACTCCCACTTCACATAGTCCACACGCCATTTGCCGGGCGTGCAAATCCAGGTGCCCATGATCTTGCTGCCGTCTTCGCTGGTGTAAGCATTGAGGTTGACGGTGTGCGGATCGCCTTCGAGTTTTTCCCATTTGCAGGCATCGAGTACGGGCAGCGGATGGGTGTCGCGCAGGACGGTGATGGGGGCGGTCATGTGAGCTCCGAAAAGGGGCAAAAAAGAAGCTGCACCCTAGCGCGGAGCAGGACTGGGCAGATGCCTGTGCTCGACACCGGGCTGTCCAGAAGCGCGCATTATTCGGCCAAATGCTGAGCCAGGGCTTTGGCATAGGGCGGCAAACCTTCGAAGTTACGGGCGCAGAGCAGCAGCGCTCGTCGGGTCCAGGTCTCTTGCAACGGGACGCACCGATACGCGGGCTCGGACGGTCGCCGGTCGATGGCAGCCTTTGGCACGATAGCGATGCCAGCGCCGTGGGCCACCATGCGAATCACCCCATCGAAACTGTCGGCGCGAATGCGGATCTGCATGCGTGAGCCGATGTGCAGGGCCTGTTCTTCCAAGTGGATCGCCAAGGCGCTGGAGGCGTTCAGGCCGATATAGTCGTGATTGAGGGTCTCGCTGAAACGCACGGCTCGGCCGTCAGCCAGCGAATGTCCGGTCGGTAGGATCAATACCAGCGGGTCGTCGCGAAATGGCCAGGCCTGAAGGTCATCGGTGTTCACCGCGTCGGAAACGATACCCAGGTCCGCTGTGCCCTGGCGCAGCGCATGGGTGATCCGGGAGCTGGGCAACTCCTGCAGGTCGATGTCGAGATTGGGATGGGCCTTGAGAAAACCGGCGAGCAATTCGGGCAGGTACTCGGTCATGGCGCTGGTGTTGCAGAGCAGCCGCACCCGGCCTTTCGCGCCTCGGGCGTATTCGGCCAGATCCTGCTGGAGGCGTTCGGCATGTTGCAGCAGGATCCGCGCATGTTCGGCCAGCGCCTTGCCGGCCGGCGTCGGGGTGACGCCGCGTCGCCCGCGTTCAAGCAGGTCGATGCCCAGGGACGCCTCCATGGCACGGATTCGCGCACTGGCCGCAGCCAGGGACAAATGGCTGCGGGCCGCGCCGGCGGTGATGTTGCCAGCGTCGAGGACGTTCAGGTAGAGGCGCAGGTCGGTGAAGTCGAGGTGCATGGCCGGGGTTCCTGTCTCAGTGTTGCGGCGCCGGGTTTATCGTCATCGCGAGCAAGCTCGCTCCCACAGTTTCGAATGCAATCCCTTAGGGGAGCGAGCTTGCTCGCGATGGCGCCAGTAGCATCGCCAAAGTTACCAGCCTCTTGCAGGAAGAGAGGCACCCTCAGTATATGGCACATTTCAAAACCAAGGCCCGGGGCGCACGATAGCCCTATGGACACACTCTTCGCTTTCTACCAGGACCTCGGTCTGGCCCTTTCGTTGCTGGTCATTGGCACCTTCCTGCTGGCCGGTACCGTCAAGGGGGTGATCGGTCTCGGCCTGCCGACCATCGCCATGGGCTTGCTCGGGCTGGCTATGGCCCCGATGCAGGCTGCAGCGCTGTTGATTATTCCGGCGACATTGACCAATGTCTGGCGGTTGACGTTTGGCGGGCATTTGCGCGCGCTCATACGGCGGCTGTGGCCGCTGCTGCTGGCGATTTTCATCGGCACCGGATTCGGTACGTTGTGGATCGGCATGGTGGGCGGGGCATGGGCAATAAAGGGACTGGGCGCCGCGCTGATGGTTTACGCGTTGAGCGGCTTGTTTCTACCAACGTTGCGGGTCGGTGTCGGGCAAGAAGGCTGGCTTGCTCCGCTTTGCGGCTTGCTCACCGGTGTGATCACTTCGGCCACTGGCGTGTTCGTGATTCCAGCGGTGCCTTATCTCCAGGCGTTGGGCTTGAACCGAGATGAGCTGGTCCAGGCCCTGGGCTTGTCATTTACCGTTTCAACATTGGCCTTGGCGGCCGGGCTGTTGTGGCGAGGCGCCTTGGGCGGCGGCGAGTTGAGCGCGTCGCTGCTGGCGCTGATACCGGCGTTGCTGGGGATGTGGTTGGGGCAATGGTTGCGCCAGCGGCTCAGCGCCGTGCTGTTCAAGCGGGTGTTTTTCATCGGCCTCGGCGTGCTCGGCGGCCATCTTTTGATCAGCGGTTAGCCGAAGAGGGGCTGAGCATGTCGACGCGACGAATCTCGAAGTCTCGTTCCAGGTAATCCATACGTTGTTCGAAAAATTGCTTCATATGCGGCAGGTTCGAGTGCACATCCAGATCGGCCTGGGATGCCCAGACTTCATAGAAGATGAACAGCGTCGGGTCCTGCTGGTCCCGCAACATGTGGTACTCGATGCAGCCGGGCTCGGCCCGACTCGGTTCGACGTAAGCGCGGAACAAGGCTTCGAAGGCTTCGGCTTTTTCCGGTCGGGTCTTGGCATGCAGGATGAAACCGTGCAATTCACTCATCAGGGCTCGGGCTCCAGGATTAAAGGACTGTAAGAGTTTAAGGCAACAATCGGGCAGCGATTCGTGCATATGGATCAAAACAGTTTTGCCGTTCGGGTGCTTATTCCACGCGAGTCTCATCGGTACTCTGCCGCGATCTTTTTAATCTTCCAGTGAGCGACGGCCCAGCGGCCACGCCTGGAATCGATGAGGCTTGCAATGAAAAAAGTCCTGTTGCTCAACGGCGGTAAGCAATTCGCCCATTCCGACGGTCGCTACAACGCCACCCTTCACGACACCGCGCTCAGCGTCCTGGACCGAGGCGGCCTTGATGTGAAAACCACCTTCATCGACGGTGGCTACGACATCAAGGAAGAAGTCGCCAAGTTTCTCTGGGCCGACGTAATCATTTATCAGATGCCTGGCTGGTGGATGGGCGCTCCGTGGACCGTGAAGAAATACATCGACGAAGTCTTTACCGAAGGCCACGGTAGCCTCTATGCCAGTGACGGCCGGACTCGTTCCGATGCGTCGCAAAAATACGGCAGCGGTGGTTTGGTACAGGGCAAGCAATACATGTTGTCGCTGACCTGGAACGCCCCGCAGCAAGCCTTCGACGACCCGACGGACTTCTTCGAAGCCAAGGGCGTGGACGCGGTGTATTTCCCATTCCACAAGGCCAATCAGTTCCTGGGCATGACCGCTCTGCCGACCTTCCTGTGCGTGGACGTGATGAAGCGCCCGAACATCGAAGAAGATGTGGCGCGGTATGAGCGGCATCTGATCGAGGTGTTCGGCCTTTCGCGGTAATCGGGCTACTATCGGGACTTGCCTGAAAGCGAGAGGACACCTGTGAAAGCCAGATCCGACGAGTTGCAGATCTTCGTCTGCGTGATCGAATGCGGGTCGATCTCCGCCGCCGCCGAGCAAGTCGGGCAGACGCCCTCGGCGGTCAGTCGCACCTTGTCGCGCCTGGAAGCCAAGCTCGACACCACGTTGATCAACCGCACCACGCGGCGCATGGACCTGACTGAAGAGGGCAAGTATTTCTTCGAGCAGGCCAAGGGCATTCTCGACCAGATGGATGAGCTGGAGGAGCGGCTGTCGTCTCGCCATAAGACCCCCGCCGGGCGCTTGCGGATCAACGCGGCATCGCCGTTCATGCTCCACGCCATCGTCCCCCACATCGAAGAGTTCCGCACGCTGTATCCGGATATCCAGCTGGAGCTCAACAGCAACGACTTGATCATCGATTTGCTCGAACAAAGCACGGACGTCGCCATTCGTATCGGTACGCTCACGGATTCGACGCTCCATGCCCGCTCACTGGGTTGCAGCCCGTTGCACATTCTTGCCAGTCCGGCTTACTTGAAGCGGCGGGGGACGCCCTCAAGCGTTGCCGAGCTGGCGGAACATTCGCTTTTGGGGTTTGCCCAGAACGACGGGCTCAACCAGTGGCCACTGCGTCACATCCACGGCGATCGCTGGCCGATCCAGCCGGCCATCAGTGCGTCCAGCGGCGAAACGGTGCGTCACCTGGCGCTGCAAGGGCAGGGCATTGCCTGCCTCTCGGACTTCATGACCCGGGACGACATCCGCGCCGGTCGGCTCAAGGTGTTGCTCGCCGATGCCAACAGCGGTTATCGCCAGCCGATCAATGCGGTGTACTACCGCAACTCCCAACTGGCCCTGCGCATCCAGTGCTTCCTGGACTTCATCCAAGGCAAGCTCGCCGGGTACGCTTCGAGTCCCAAGAGAGCCGACCAGATCGTTAATTAAAGCGTGGAACCTGTGGGAGCGAGCTTGCTCGCGATGGCGCCGGGTCAGTCAGCATTGATATGGCTGGCCCAACGCTGTCGCGAGCAAGCTCGCTCCCACAAGTTTTGTGCCGGGGTCCTGTCAATCGTGGTGCACATCCGCGCGCTTGAGCATTCGCTTGCAACGCTCGGACAGATGAAACACCCGCAGGTGCTTGCCGGCCTTGCTGTAGCGCTCGCGCAGGGTCATCAGCGCGGCGATGGCCGAGTAGTCGACGAAGCTCAGGTGACGACAGTCAAGGGTAACGAGATCAGGGTCGTTGGCCGGGTCGAACTGGTTGAGAAACGGCGTCGTCGAGGCGAAGAACAAGGTGCCGTGCACGCGATAGAGCTTGCTGCCGTCCGCTTCCAGTTGCGCGTCGGCATACAGCTCCCGGGCTTGTTGCCAGGCGAAGTTGAGCGCCGCGATGATAATCCCGCAGAGCACGGCGACGGCCAGGTCGGTGAATACCGTGATGACGGTCACCGCGATGATCACCAGCACATCGTTCGCCGGTACCTTGTTGACCACTCGCAACGAGGCCCAGGCGAATGTCTGCTGCGACACCACGAACATCACGCCCACCAGCGCCGCCAGCGGAATGCGCTCGATCAGCGGCGACAGGAACAACACGAACAGCAACACCATCACCCCGGCCACGACGCCCGATATCCGCCCGCGCCCGCCCGAGCTGAGGTTGATCATCGTCTGGCCGATCATGGCGCAACCGCCCATGCCGCCGAACAACCCGGAGGCCATGTTGGCCGCGCCCAGCGCCACGCATTCACGGTCAGGATAACCGCGGCTCTCGGTGATCTCGTCGGTCAGGTTCAGGGTCAGCAGGGTTTCCAACAAACCGACCATCGCCATGATGACGGCGTAAGGCGCGACGATCAGCAGGGTTTCGAGATTCCAGGGAATGTCCGGCAGGGCGAAAACCGGCAAGCCGCCTGCAATGTGCGCCATGTCGCCCAGCGTCCGGGTAGGCAAGCCAAGCAGATAGACCGCCAGGCCAACGCCGAGGATCGCCACCAGGGCCGGCGGCACGCTGCGGGTCAGGCGCGGCAGCAGGTAGACGATGGCCATCGTCAGCGCCACCAGGCCGACCATCAGGTAGAGCGGGGGGCCACTGAGCCAGGCGCCGTCGCGCTTGAAATGCTCCAGTTGCGCCAAAGCGATGACAATTGCCAGGCCATTGACGAACCCCAGCATCACCGGATGCGGCACCATGCGCACCAGCTTGCCCAGTCGCAGCAGCCCAAACGCCATCATGATCAACCCGCCCAGCAGCACGGTCGCCAACAGGTATTGCACGCCGTGCTGTACCACCAGCGCGACGATCACCACCGCCATCGACCCCGCCGCGCCCGACACCATCCCGGGCCGACCACCGAACAACGCGGTCAGCGTGCAAATGATGAACGCGCCGTACAGCCCCATCAGTGGGTTGAGGTGGGCCACCAGGGCGAAGGCGATGCATTCGGGGAGCAAGGCGAAAGAAGTCGTGAGGCCGGCGAGGGCGTCGGCGCGAAGGCGTGCTGGTTTCATGGTTTACCTGACTGGGCGCCGGTGGACGGTCGGCTGCCGGGGAAGCGGTGTGAAGACAGGTGCGGATGGTACGGAATTGAGTGCAGGGCGGCCAGTCGTCTGTGGGCGATGAAAATCTTGCGCTGAATTTTCATCGTCGCCCTGTCGCGATGTCCATCAGCGACATTTTTTGTCTGTGCGCGAAAATTACTTTCAGTGGGCTTGAAGATTTCCCGTCGAAATGATTTATGACTTTCACAACACATCGACGTGACCCCATTCGAGGAGTAACGCATGGCACCTGCTTTCGGTTATTGGCTATTGGTCTACGCGGCCATCGCCATCATTGCACTGATCGTTTTGATTGCGCGCTACCGGCTCAATCCGTTCATCGTGATTACCCTGGTTTCCATCGGCCTGGCGTTGCTGGCCGGGATGCCGCCCTCGGGTGTGGTGGGGGCGTACGAGGCGGGTGTCGGCAAGACGCTGGGGCACATCGCGTTGGTGGTGGCCTTGGGCACGATGCTTGGCAAGATGATGGCCGAGTCCGGCGGCGCGGAGCGGATGGCGCAGACGTTGATCGAACGATTCGGCGAGCGCAATGCCCATTGGGCAATGGTCTGCATCGCATTCCTGGTCGGTTTGCCGCTGTTTTTCGAAGTCGGTTTTGTGCTGCTGGTGCCTATCGCCTTTACCATCGCCCGACGCGTGGGCGTGTCGATTTTGATGGTGGGGCTACCCATGGTCGCCGGGCTTTCGGTGGTCCATGCGCTGGTGCCGCCGCACCCGGCCGCGATGCTGGCGGTGCAGGCGTTCCAGGCGTCGGTGGGGCAGACCTTGCTGTACGCGATCCTGGTCGGCATTCCCACTGCGATCATCGCCGGACCTCTGTACGCCAAGTTCATCGTACCGCGCATCCAACTGCCCGCTGAAAACCCGCTGGAGCGCCAATTTCTCGATCGGGAGCCACGGGCCAATCTGCCTGGCTTCGGCATAACGCTGGGGACGATTCTGTTGCCGGTGATCCTGATGCTGATTGGCGGCTGGGCCAACCTGATCTCCACGCCGGGGAGCGGTTTCAATCAGTTCCTGTTGTTTATCGGCAACTCGGTGATCGCCCTGCTGCTGGCGACCATCCTCAGCTTCTGGACCCTCGGCCTCGCCCAAGGCTTCAGCCGCGAGTCGATCCTCAGGTTCACCAACGAATGCCTGGCGCCGACGGCCAGCATCACCTTGCTGGTGGGGGCGGGCGGTGGTTTGAACAGGATTTTGGTGGATGCCGGGGTCACTCAGCAAATCGTCGGCCTGGCCCAGGAGTTTCAATTGTCGCCCCTGGTGATGGGGTGGCTGTTCGCCGCATTGATGCGTGTTGCAACGGGGTCGGCCACGGTGGCGATGACGACGGCGTCGGGCATTGTCGCGCCCGTGGCGATTGGCCTGGGTTATCCCCATCCCGAGTTATTGGTGCTGGCGACCGGAGCTGGGTCGGTTATCTTGTCCCACGTCAATGACGGCGGCTTCTGGCTGATCAAGGAATACTTCAATATGACCGTCACGCAAACGTTCAAGACCTGGACGGTGCTCGAGACATTGATATCCCTGGTCGCGTTCGCCTTGACCCTTGGGCTTGCCCGCGTGCTCTGACCGCCATTGCAAGGAACCGTCATGGACATCCTCTACCAGATCCGCTCCCGTCAGGATTCTTTCAGCGCCGGCGAAGGAAGAATCGCCCGGCTGATGCTCGACGACGTAGGATTTGCCGCCTCCGCCAGCCTGGAAGAGTTGGCCCAGCGCGCGGAAGTCAGCAGCGCCACGTTGTCGCGCTTTGCCCGTACCGTCGGTTGCCGCGATCTGCGAGACCTGCGCCTGCAGCTGGCCCAGGCCAGTGGCGTCGGCAGTCGCTTCCTCGACCCCGCCGGCGCGCCCGAGCAATCGGCGTTTTATGGACAGATCGTTGGGGACATCGAATCGACGTTGCGCCAGCACTTGGCAGCGTTCGAAGAGCCGCAGTTCGGCGATGCGGTACGGATGATCGGCAAGGCACGAATGGTCCATGCGTTCGGCCTCGGTGGCTGGTCGGCGCTGTGTGGCGAAGAATTACAGGTGCGCCTGGTGCGTTTCGGCTACTCGATCGCCGCCTGCCGCGACCCGGTGATGATGCGCATCACCGCCACTTCGCTGAGCGATCAACACTTGGTCATTGCCTGTTCACTGACTGGTATCACGCCGGAGTTGTTGAGCGCGGTTGAACTGGCCCGCAGCTACGGTGCTCCGATCTTGGCCATCACCCGTGCCGACTCGCCACTGGCCCGCCTGGCCGACGTGGTGTTGCCGCTGCAAGGCGCCGAAACCTCGTTCATCTACAAACCCACGGCGGCGCGCTACGGCATGCTGCTGGCCATCGATGTGCTCGCCACTGAACTGGCGCTGGCTCATCCGCAAGACAATCAAGAGCGCCTGCGGCGGGTCAAGCTTGCCCTGGACGATTACCGTGGCGGCGACGATCGCCTGCCGCTGGGAGACTGAAATGCTGTACGACACACTCATCCGCAACGCCTTGGTGATCGATGGTCACGACAAGCCTGGCTATAACGCCGACGTGGCGATTCGCGCGGGTCGCATCGAGCGCATCGGCGATCTGGGCGACACCCGGGCGGTTGACGAAATCGACGCCGCTGGCCGCGTGCTGGCGCCAGGATTCATCGACGTGCACACCCACGACGACACGGTGGTCATCCGCCAACCGCAAATGCTGCCCAAGCTCAGCCAGGGCGTGACCACGGTGATCGTCGGCAACTGCGGCATCAGCGCGTCACCGGTTCGCCTTCAGGGCGATCCGCCGGACCCGATGAACCTGCTCGGCACCGCCCAGGCGTTTGCCTACCCACGCTTCGCTGATTATCGTTCGGCGGTGGAGGCGGCGACACCAGCGGTCAACGTAGCCGCCTTGGTCGGGCACACGGCGCTGCGCAGCAATCATCTGGACGACTTGTTGCGCACCGCCAGCGCAGGAGAAATCGCCGCCATGCGTCAGCAACTGCGTGAAAGCCTGGAGGACGGTGCGCTGGGCCTGTCCACCGGCCTGGCCTATGCCAACGCGTTCTGCGCATCCACTGACGAGGTCATGCAATTGACCGAAGAGTTGGCGGCGTTCGGCGCGGTCTACACCACCCATCTGCGCAGCGAATTCGAGCCGGTGCTGGAAGCCATGGACGAGGCGTTCCAGATCGGTCGTCATGCCCAGAGCCCGGTCATTGTTTCCCACCTCAAATGTGCCGGCGCCGGTAACTGGGGACGTAGTCCACAGGTGCTCGCGGCGTTGGAAAACGCGGCGAAAACCCACCCAGTTGGTTGTGACTGCTATCCCTATGCGGCGAGCTCTTCGACACTGGACCTCAAACAGGTGACTGATGCCCACCGCATCACCATCACCTGGTCGACACCGCATCCGCCCATGGGCGGTCGAGACCTGGCAGACATCGCCGCCGAATGGGACGTGTCGCTCCTGGAAGCGGCGAGTCGCCTACAGCCGGCAGGTGCGGTGTATTACGGCATGGATGAAAGCGATGTAAGACGAATCCTCGCGCACCCTTTGTCCATGGTCGGCTCTGATGGCCTGCCCGAAGACCCCTTTCCGCACCCACGGCTGTGGGGCGCTTTCCCTCGAGTCTTGGGACATTTCAGTCGAGACATCGGGCTTTTTCCGCTGCATACCGCCGTCCACAAGATGACAGGGCTTTCAGCCGCGCGCTTCGGCCTGAAGGAGCGGGGCGAAATACGTGAAGGACATTGGGCGGACCTGGTGTTGTTCAATCCACAGACCATCCGCGACGTCGCGGACTTCAACGAACCGCAACGGGCGGCGGAAGGCATTGACGGCGTGTGGGTCAACGGCATCCTGAGTTATTGCAAAGGGCAAGCGAATGGCAAAAGAGAAGGACGTTTCCTGGCGCGTGAAGGCGACCTGCGCCACGGATTTCACTGCTCCCGATAGCATTCAAAGGCAAGCAGTTGCATTAGTTGACGTCACAATAATGGCACTACGACACTAAAGAAGCCCAATCACAGGCCGAAGCATTGGGGTCAACCCATCTAAACTGGGTCTTTTCAGCCAGGGAGCAACCCATGAGCTTCGGTAAAACCACTCCGATCCTGCGGATCTTCGATGAAACCAAGGCGTTGGCGTTCTATGTCGACTTCCTGGGCTTTACCGTCGACTGGCAACACCGCTTCGGTGACGACTTTCCGTTGTACCTGCAAGTCTCCCGTGGTGACTGCGTGCTGCACCTGTCCGAGCACCATGGCGATTGCACGCCGGGCTCGGCGTTGCGAATCGAGACTGATGAACTGGAAGTCTTCCAGCAGCAATTGATCGCCAAGCAATATCGCTACGCCCATCCACAGATCCAGGCCATGCCGTGGGGTAGCCAGGACATGACCGTGATGGATCCGTTTGGGAATCGGTTGGTCTTTACGAACGCGATCAGTGTGTAACGGCGGCTGGACAATTCGACGACTCGTCGACTAATCTTGCAGTCAATGATTTCATTGATTGCGGTGGCGTTATGGCTAGTATCACGATTCGAAATCTAGATGATCAAATAAAAGAGCAACTGCGTATCGCTGCGGCTCACAATGGTCATTCAATGGAGGAAGAGGCTCGTCTTATCCTGGGGCGCGCACTGGCCACGGTTAATTCTGCGGGAGGATTGGGAAGTCGTATTCGAAACAGGTTCCGGGCCCTGGGGGGCGTTGAGCTTGACCTACCGTCCCGTGACGAAAAAGCAAAGGCGGTGGATTTCTCTGAATGATAATCCTCGATACCAATGTGATTTCCGAATTCATGCGCGTTGAGCCGGATACAAAAGTTCTGACTTGGGTCGATTCACAGCCAGCGATGGATCTGGTCATCTGCGCTATCACGGTAGCGGAAATTCTTCATGGTATAGCCAGGCTGCCCTTCGGCAAGCGAAAGCAGAAGCTCGAATCCCATGCGATGGCAATTTTTGAAGAGGATTTTGCAGGCAGGATTTTATCTTTTGATGCCCATGCGGCTGTTGAGTACGCAACGCTTGTTGCGTCGTGTGAGGCCAAGGGTAAGGCGGCGGGTATGGCCGATGCGCAAATTGCGGCTATTTGCCGGTCTCACGGCGCGCCGATTGCCACACGCAACATAAGAGACTTCGAGTTTCCGGGGATTGAGGTGATCAACCCCTGGAACGCTTGAGCTGCATCGGTAGGCAAGACGCCCGTTTCCATTGGAAGCGGGCGTTTGCGTAATCAAACCCTGAAATGACTGACCATCTGCTGCAACTGACCGCCCAACCGCGCCAGTTCAACACTGGACGCTGCGGTCTCTTCGCTGGCGGCGGCGGTTTGTTCGGAGACATCGCGCACGTTGATGATGCTGCGGCTGATCTCTTCGGCCACGGCGCTCTGTTGCTCGGCGGCGGCGGCGATCTGCTGGTTCATCGACTGGATGTTCGACACCGTGCGGGTGATGTTCTCCAGTGACACGCCGGCCTTGCGGGTCAGTGCCACGCTGCTGTCGGTGAGGTTGCGGCTGTTGTTCATCACGGCGGCCACTTGCTGGGTGCCGTTCTGCAGGCCGGCCACCAGGCCTTCGATTTCCTCGGTGGATTTCTGCGTGCGTTGAGCCAGGCCACGGACTTCGTCGGCGACGACTGCGAAGCCACGACCGGCTTCACCGGCGCGGGCCGCTTCGATGGCGGCGTTGAGCGCCAGCAAGTTGGTCTGCTCGGCGACGGCCTTGATGACGTCCATCACCGCGCCGATCTTGTCGCTTTCCTGCTGCAGAACGGTCATCGCATCGGTAGAGCGCACCACTTCACTGGCCAGGCGTTCGATCTGAGCGATGGCTTCGTTGACCACCTGGTCGCCATCACGGGCTTCACCGTCGGCGGCGGCCGCGGCTTGGGACGCTTCTTCGGCGTTGCGGGCGACTTCCTGGACCGTGGCGGTCATCTCATGCATGGCGGTCGCGACCTGGTCGGTCTCGACTTTCTGGCTGTTGACGCCGGCGCTGGTCTGCTCGGTGACGGCCGACAGCTCTTCGGCGGCGCTGGCGATCTGCGTCACGCCATCGCGGATGCCGCTGATGAGGTCGCGCAAGGTCACGCCCATGCGGGCGATGCCTTGTTGCAGGACGCCGAGTTCATCGCGACGGGTAACGATAACGTTCTGCGACAGGTCGCCGCCGGCGATGCGCTCTACCACGGCGAGCGTTTCACGCAGCGGGCGAGTGATCTGGCGAGTGATGACCACGGCGGCAATGACGCCCACCAACAAGGCCAGCAAGGTGCTGACCAGTTGCAGCGTGCGGGCTTGGGCGCTTTCGTCGTCGCGACGGTCGAGTTGGATCTGGTACAGCTGCTCGCTCAGGGAGACGATGGCCGCGCCTTGGTCAGTCATTTCCTTGCGTGCCTGTACAACATCGGCCGTGGCCAATTTGAAAGCCTGTACGGCGCTGCGGTATTGGACCAGGGTCGACTCAAGCTGGCGCAGCTCACCTTGGCGGGTACTGGCGAAGTATTCATCGAGCGGCTTGAGCGACGCGATGGCGGCATCCAGTTGGGCGAAGGCCTTGCGTTCGGTATCGGCGTTGGGATTGGCGGTATAGCCGCGCACTTCATAACGAGCCAGCATGAACGCCTGCTTGGTCTGGGTAATGGCCTGGAACTGCTCAAAGCGTTCATCGCTGAGGGCCATTTGCTTGACGTCCGAATCGATTGCTTCGATCAGCTTGTAGGCCGTCTCGGCGTTTGCGCCCATGACCTCACGGGCGGAGTTGCCGGTACGGTAGGCGCTGCGCATTTTGTTCAGCGACACTTGATAGGCGTTGATGGTCGCATTCTGCTCTTTGAGCAGTTTGACGTTTGCAGGGCTTTTGAAACTGTTGAGCAGCGCATTCTGCTGCGCCAGGAAACCATCAAGGGTGGTCTGTACATTTTGCGCGGCGGTCTCGTCGCCGTTGGTCAGCATGTATTGCAGGCGCGTGACGCGTAGCTTGGTCAGGCCAGCGTTGAGCTGGGTGATGTCGCTCATCCAGTTGCTGCGGTCGATCAAGCCACCCAGGCTGGTCCAACTGGTCAGGGCCAGGAGACAAGTCAGTACCAGCACCAGGCCGAAGCCCAGGCCCAGTTTCATGTTGACGCTAATGTTGCCAAACCAGCTATTCATCAAATTCCTCCAGGAACGTTGCGCTGCTTGATCGTCGGTTGGCTGGAAGATTGTTGTTGTTAAGAGCCAGCAAAAACGTTTAACGGAGCTGTATCGGCGGCTGGTCCTGAATCTGAAAGTTTTTTTGTCGGGATGAGGAATGACAGGCAAAAAAAAGCCCGCGGGAGAGCGGGCTAAAACCTTAGTTTCTTGAATGAGCGAGGGGACTGTAACGGATCACATGAAGACCCGGGGTGAAGAAAAATTCATTCGATGCGGCTACGTATGTCCCGAGTACCGGTGGACGATCCGCACCTGAAGTCCTCTACGGTCAAGTCCCCTTTTGTCTTTCCCTTTTGTCAAAACTCCTGTTGAGTCGGACGGAGCACGATTTCGTTGATGTCCACATCGTTCGGCTGCTCGATCGCGAAAGCGATGGCACGAGCCACCGAGGCAGCCGGGATTGCTTTCTTGTAGAAGTCCAGCACGGTGTCTTTGGCTGTGCCGAAGGTGCTGTGCTTGAGGTCGCTGTCCACCGCGCCGGGTGCGATGGACGTCACGCGAACCTTGTCGCCTACTTCCTGGCGCAAGCCTTCGGAAATGGCGCTGACGGCGAACTTCGTTCCCGAGTACACCGTTCCACCGGGTGCAAAGACTTTCACTCCAGCCACGGAGCTCAGGTTGATGATGTGTCCGCTTTCCTGCGCGAGGAAACGTGGCAGCGCCGCTGCGATACCGTAGAGCGTGCCCTTGAGGTTGACGTCGATCATGGCGTCCCATTCATCGGTGTTGACCTCCGCCATGGGGCGAATCGGCATCAGTCCGGCGTTGTTGATCAGCACGTCGAGCTTGCCGAAGTCGGTCACGACCGCGGCGACCACGGCCTCGACCTGGCGTTTGTCGGTGACGTCGAGGGTGTAGGCTTTGGCCGCGCCACCCTGGCGAGCGATCCCGGCCACCACGGCCTCCAGTTTGTCAGTCCGCCGTGCGGCCACTGCCACCTTGGCGCCGCGTGCAGCCAGCAGGCGAGCGACTTCGGCGCCGATGCCGGTGCTGCCGCCGGTGATCAGGACGACTTTGCCTTCGATTCCTTCGTTCATGCCAATACCTCTTCTTTTACGTCAGATGTGGAGGGGCTGTACCGCGGGTAGTCGGTGAACCCTTGCTCGTTGCCGCCATACAGCCCAGCGGCGTTCAAGGTGTTCAGCGGCCAGCCGTTGGCGATGCGCTCAGGCAAGTCGGGGTTGGCAATGAAGGGACGACCGAACGCAACCAGGTCGGCCAGGCCCGCTTCGACCAGGCGTGCCGCGCGATCCGCAGTGTACAAACCGGCATAGATGATGCGACCGCTGAACGTGCGTCTGACCTCGCGACGAAACGCGTCGGGCAGGTCCGGCGCATTCGGCCAGTCGGCTTCGGCGATCGAGAGGTAGCCTACGCCTGCTTGCTCAAGCACCTTGATGGCCTCGATGTAGGTCTGGTGCGGATCTTCTTCGACAAAGCCGATGTACACCCGGTCTTCGTCGGTGCTGGTGAACAGCGGCGTGAAGCGCACCCCGACGCGTTCGGGCCCGACCACGGCGCTGACGGCTTGCACCACTTCGCGCAAGAAGCGCAGGCGGTTGTGCAGCGAGCCGCCGTATTCATCGGTGCGCTGGTTGGCATGGGTCGAGATGAACTGATTGACCAGATAGCCATTGGCCGAGTGGATTTCAATGCCGTCGAAGCCGGCGCTCAGGGCATTGCGTGCGGCCTGGGCATAGAGTTCGACCAGCGTCTTGATCTCGGCGACGCTCAATTCCCGAGGCATGGACGGTTCCACCAGAGTACCGGTGCCAGGGCCGGTTTCGATGAAGGCCTTGGCCTTTTGCGCCTGGATCGGCGACGGCGCGATGGGGGCGGCGTTGTTGGGCTGCAGTGCGTTGTGGGACACCCGGCCAACGTGCCAAAGCTGGGCGAAAATCACCCCGCCCTTGGCATGCACGGCGTCGGTCACGGTGCGCCAGCCATCGATCTGCGCCTGGCTGTAGATGCCTGGCGTCCAGGCATAACCTTTGCCCCGAGGCTCGATCTGGGTGCCTTCGCTGATGATCAGGCCGGCGCTGGCCCGTTGTTGGTAGTAGCGCGCCATCAGGGCCGTGGGAATGTCGCCGGGCTGTCCGCTGCGTTGGCGGGTGAGTGGCGGCATGACGATGCGGTTCTTCAGCGTGATGGAGCCCAACGAGGTGGGCTCGAACAACGAGCGATGTTCCATGATTCGATTCCTTGTCGCGTCAATGTCGGGTGGGCTTACAAACCACCGAGGCTGAGGTATTTGAGGTTGAGGTATTCATCCAGGCCATGAGTCGAGCCCTCGCGGCCGATACCGCTATCCTTGACCCCGCCGAAGGGCGCTTCGACGGTGGTGATGACCCCGGCGTTGATGCCGATCATGCCGCTCTGCAAGGCGCGGGAGACGCGGAAGGTGCGCGCCAGGTCGCGGGTAAAGAAGTACGCGGCCAGGCCGAACTCGGAGGCGTTGGCGGCGTCGATGCCTTCTTGTTCGGTGCTGAAGCGGAACAGCGCTGCCACGGGGCCGAAGGTCTCTTCCTGGGCGATGAGCATGTCGGCTGTGGCGTCAGCGATCACGGTGGGCTCATAAAACGTCGCGCCGAGCGCATGGCGTTTGCCACCCAGCAATACCCGACCGCCTTTGGCTTGGGCGTCTCGCACGTGCGCATCGACCTTGCTGACGGCGGCCTGGTTGATCAGCGGGCCTTGCTCGACGCTCTCATCGAAGCCGTTGCCGATTTTCAGCTGCCGGACCCGTGCCGTCAGGCGCTTAGCGAACTCGTCATAGATACCGTCCTGGACATAGAAGCGGTTGGTGCATACGCAGGTCTGGCCACTGTTGCGAAATTTTCCGGCGATGGCATTTTCGACGGCCAGGTCGAGGTCGGCGTCGTCGAAAATGATGGTCGGTGCGTTGCCGCCCAACTCCATCGACAATTTCTTCATGCTGTCGGCGGATTGCTTGTACAGCAGCTTGCCGACGCGGGTGGAACCGGTGAAGGTGATCTTGCGCACCAACGGGTTGGCGGACAGTTCGCCGCCCACCGCGGCACCGTCGCCTGTGACGACATTGACCACACCGGCGGGGATGCCCGCTTGCTGCGCCAACACACCATAGAGCAGGCCGGAGAACGGCGTGAATTCGGATGGTTTGATGACGATGGTGCAGCCGGCCGCCAGCGCCGGAGCGACTTTGCGCGAGAGCATGGAGAAGGGGAAGTTCCACGGCGAGATCGCTCCCACCACGCCGACGGGCTCGCGGGTGACCAGGATCTGCCGGTCTTTCCAAGGCGAGGGAATGATCTCGCCATTGATGCGCCGCGCCTCTTCGGCAAACCACTGAATGTAGTCGGCGCCCAGTTTCATTTCGTTGCGCGCTTCGGCCAGCGGCTTGCCTTGTTCGAGCGTCAGCATGCTGGCGAGGATGTCGAGGTTGTCGCGTACCAACTGCGCCATGCGATTGAGCAGAATGGCGCGCTCTGCCGCGGTGGTCAGTGACCAGGATGCGAACGCTGCCTGTGCGGCGTCGATGGCGCGGCGTGTTTCAACAGCGCCGCTCCAAGGGATCTGGCCGATCTGGCTCTCGGTGGCTGGGTCGTTTACCGCGAAGTGGCTGGCGTCATCCGCTGCCACCCACAGGCCGTCGATATAGTTGGCTTCTTTCAGCCAGCCAGCGTCTTTGATCTGCTGCAAGTTGAACGCAGTCATAAGTGTCTCCAGGAATGTGAGGGCTTTTGCCGATGGCGTCGGGGGATGTCGTAGAGTGCGGGAGACCTGCGGCGTCTCCCGCCCAAGGCTTGATCAGGCGTTGTTCAGCAGCTCTGTCAGGACCTTCGCGGCTTCGCTGGACGAGCCGGGGTTCTGGCCGGTGATCAGCAGGCCGTCGCGAACCACGTAGGAGGCCCAGTCCGGGCCTTTCGAGTACAGGCCGCCGTTGGCCTTGAGCATGTCCTCGACCAGGAAGGGCACGACGTGGGTCAGGCCGACTGCCTCTTCTTCGGAATTGGTGAAACCGGCAACTTGCTTGCCTTCGACCAAGGGTGTGCCGTCAGCCTTCTTTACATGGCGCAGGACGCCCGGGGCATGGCACACCAAGGCAGCGGGCTTGCCGGCGGCGATGAAGGACTCGATCAACTGGATCGAGACCGGGTCTTCTGCCAGATCCCACAGCGGGCCGTGGCCGCCTGGGTAGAAAACCGCATCGAAATCGGCAGGCGATACGCTGTCCAGGCGCACGGTGTTGGCGAGCAGCGCTGTGGCTACGGCATCGGTTTCGAAGCGGCGGGTCAGGTCTGTCTGGAAGGACGGCTCGTTGCTCTTCGGATCGAGCGGTGGCTGGCCACCCGCTGGGGACGCCAGGACGATCTCGGCGTTGGCGCCCAGGAAGGTGTAATAAGGCGCTGCCAGCTCTTCGAGCCAAAAACCGGTTTTGCGGCCGGTATCGCCAAGGGTGTCGTGTGAGGTCAGAACCATGAGAATTTTCATTTTGTGCTTCCTTTTTTCAGTTGGGTCGTGAGGTCACGACAAATCGTTAAATTAGACCGGTCGTCTAGTTGGTTGACGGCGAACGATCATTGGTTGACTGGCTAAGGCTGTAGTTCTTTGTTCCCAGAGGTGAACGTGCTGCTACGGTATTTGAAATTAGACCGGTCGTCTAGTAACTTTTTGAAATTTTTTACGGCTGCTATTCAGGGGCTGCAAGTGAGCGTAGGAAGAATCGTAGAAACGTCGGGGAAAAAGCGGCGAGGGATGACGCGAGCAGTGCGACGCCGTGACGGGCGCTACACCGCTCATGCCGGTGTATCAGGACAGGTTGAGAAGCTGGCGAGTCGTGGACATCGCCGTCTCGAAGGGTTGGACGCTCTTGGTGATCTTCACCATGACGCTAGCGCCGACCCAAAGTTGATAGAGGCTCTGCGCAACCTCGTGGGGAGTACCGCTGATGGTCAATGAGCCCTCGGCCAAGCCGGACTCGATCCCACTCGCCAGGCGATCGATGATTCCTGACGTACCGCGATTAAGCACTGCACGCATGGCCTCGGAAAGGTCAGCGACTTCCACGCCCAGCTTCACCGCCAGGCACTTGCCCTGGCAATCATGAAAGGACTGGGTGTCCTGCCAGATGCGGAAATAGTCCAGCAGACGCTGCGCCATCGTCAGGCCCGGCTGGGCGAGGGTCCGGTCGATATCGTCGAGATAAGTCTCGAAATAGTTCTCGAGCAGGGCCTCGCCAAACGCGTCCTTGGAGCCAAAGTAGTGATAGAACGAGCCCTTCGGCACACCGGCAGTCGCCAGGATCTCGTTCAGACCCACCGCGGTATAACCTTTGGCGGCCATGATTCTTTGGCCCACATCAAGGATGCCTTGGCGGACGTCGGATGTTTCGCGGATCTTTAGAGTATTCATGGGGGCGATGCTAATCGTTTCTAGTCGATCGGTCTACTAGTGGGAGATGGATGCCACTGCTTCCTGGGTAATGAAATGGAAGGCACAAAAAAGACGCCTTTTGGGCGTCTTTTTTGTTGGGCTGCGCCAGGGTCGGCGCGCCTGATAGGGCAATTGACGATGCCAACTGCCCGGGAACAGGAACTCAGGTGTTTTGAGGCATTTCGCCTCTCGACAGGCGTGCATTGATGTCATCGATCACTGCCGGAAACTCCGCGATGGTGTCGATCAAGTAGTGCGGGCGCGAAGCTTCAGCGCGGGGGCACGATCACTTGGGCTTAGCCAACCGACGGTCACCACGCAGATACAGGCGTTGGAGCGCTTGCATAACCTGGAGTTGTTCCACCGCCGTGGGCGCCGCGCCGAGCTGTCGACGGTTGGCCGCCAACTGCTGCCTATCGCCCAGCAGTTGATGGCCCTTGAAGCCGAAGCGCATGGCTTATTGCGTGACTCCGGGACAATGGTCAGGGGACAGTTGCGACTGGGGGCGGTTGGCCCGTTTCACGTCATCGAAATGGTCGATGCTTATCGTCGCGAGTTCCCCCAGGTAGAGCTGTCGATCCGGGTGGGCAACTCGGCCTCGGTGTTGGCGGACTTGGAAAACTACGTAACAGACATCGGAGTCCTCGCAGGCCTGCATGAAGATCCGTCGTTCCACTCCACGCTCTATGCCCGGCACCGGGTAATCGTGTTTGCTCATCACCAGCATCCGCTGGCACAGCGCGATGTCGTACGCCTGGAAGAACTACAGGGGCAGCCGATGTTACGCCGCGAGCAAGGCTCGACGACACGCCTGGCATTTGAGCGGGCGCTGGCCGAACGGGACGTGACGCCGCGTATGGTCATGGAGATCGGTAGTCGAGAGGCACTACGGGAAGCAGTCGCCAGGGGCATCGGCCTGGGTGTTGTGTCCGAGGCCGAGTACATCCCAGGTGCAAACCTCAAAGCCATTCGTATCGAAGGGGATCCGGTGCATACAGAGACGTACCTTTACTGCCTCGCCGAACGCCGCAGCCAGGTCATCGAGACGTTCCTGGCCTGTGCAAACCAGGCCCGGCTCAAACGTCCGGACGGAGCTCAGTGACTCGTCACCTGAGGCGGATAGTTGGTGAATGCACATCTGGGGATACTTGCCTTGGGACATGTGACACCCGGAGGCAGGTTGGCTTCCGGGTGTCTGGCTACAGCATCGCTTATCGCAATTCGACAAGGACTTTATCTGCTGAACAGTTCCTTGTGTAAGGTCACGAACGCTTGAACAGTCATCGGTGGCTGTCCCGTGATTTCGCCAATAATGGAATCCTCACCGGCGAACACACCCTGCTGGTAGTCCTTGGCAACTTCCAGCAGATGCTGAATGAGGAAAGGCTGTAAGCCGTCGCTCTGCAACTCCTGGCGGTACTGATCCAGTGTTATCGCCACGTATTTGATGTCACGACCTAATACTCTGCCGACTTCGTCAGCTACGGCCTGTTGGTTCAGTTCCACCGGACCGTACAACGGGTACGTCCTGCCCTTGTGGGGCTGCGGGTTTTCCAGGATGGCAGCGATCAGCCGAGCCTGATCCTCTGCTGCGATCGGCGCGTGACGACCTGAACCAAACGGCAGGCGAATCTCGCTGTGTTCAACAATGTGTTTTCGCCAGTGCGGGTAGATCAGCCATTGTGCAAAGTAAGTGGGCCGCAAGTGGGTCATATCCAGGCCCGACCAGTCAAACACTCGCTCGGCTGTGTAGTGGTTGAGGGCTGCGTGACTCTTGGCCACGCGACGTGCCGAAATTTGAGACATGTTTACAACTGACTCTACCCCGGCTTCTCTAGCAGCGAGAGCGAAGTGGGCAGTCGCTTCGATCAAGCCAGGTGCGATTGGGTAAACGAAATAAGCTCGCTTGATGCCTTCAAGCGCTGCTCGAACTGCGTTCAAGTCCAGCAGGTCTGCGACCACAACATCGGCACCCAGTTGGCGCAATCTGTCCGCTCGTTCATCGTTCGTGCGGACCAGCGCACGTACCGCGTATTTTTTCTCACGCAATATCTCAACGGTTCTCCGGCCGGTAAAACCGCTGGCGCCGGTAATGAGGATAGTGGGACTCGTCATCGTTTTCTCTCTCTTAGGTTCCAACCGAATATGTCGCTGGAAATTATTATTGCCGTAATATAATTAGATTATGACAATAATCATTGTCAACGAATAATTCAGCTCGGGGAAATCAGCGGTACCTTAGGGGGGAGGTGGCGTTGTTGCAGGAGGCGAAAATCAAGACATGGCGCTGAACGATTATTTTCGCAACGACGGCGCAGATTCAAACGCCTGCAAACCCAGCCTCACTGCGGGCCGGGTTTCTATCAACGCCAGCCAGCGTGTCATACGGGGCAGTTTTTCCCAGTCAACTTGGCCGTGCACCGATCTTGCAAACGTAAACGCCGAAATATCGGCCATTGAGAAGAAGTCGCCCGCCATGTACTCACCTTCAAGGAAAGCTTCCGCCATCAGCAGGTGCTCCAGCGCTCTTCGATCCAGTGGCGCAGAGGCGTCTTGTTGCCCTGTCTGGCGCAGGAAAAAAGCGCTGTGGCTAGGAGCGATAACATCAGTAACGAAGAAATAAAACCGGTCATAAACCCTATATCGTTGAGCGCTCGGTCTTTCGGGCGACAGCCGACCAGGCGCCTGCTCGTCAGCGTATTGAATAATTGCGTTCGATTGATTGATGACTAGGGCGGGGGAAACGCTGTGATCGGCAAACGTCGGAACCTTACCTAACGGGTTAAGCGCCAGATATTCCGGGGCACGCTGATCGCCCGAGCGCAGATCAAGGCACCTCGGGGTAAATTCTATGCCCGCTTCAGCAAGGGCGATCGCAGCTCGAATACTGTTTCCCGTTGACGCGCCGTAGAGTTCTCGTGTTTCGGACATAAATTTCCCAGCCTCGTAAATTAGGTTTGCGAATGCCGCGAACACGGGCGATCTGGGGCCGTTGCGACAGTTTTACCGACCTTTCTGAGTTTCGTTGGCACCGCGCAAGTCTCGGTGTCTCAATATTTGTACTTGACTGGTGTGTATATGCACATATTATGGGCGTCATGAAAAGCCCCCATGATGCCGACCTTTGTCATTGTCTCGCCGCAAGACGCCATGCGCGTCTGCTCACCCGCCTCTACGACCGGCATCTGGCTGCTGCGAGCCTCACTGTCTCGCAATTTTCCGTTCTTGCACTGATCAATGAACATCCCGGGATCATGATCGCCGAACTGGCGGAGGTGATGGTCATGGAACGAACGACGTTGGTTCGGGCATTGAAGCCGCTGCAGAGCGAAGGTTATGTCGCTAGCCATGCCGAAGGGCCGCGATCTGCCATCAGACTCTCGCTGTCAGCGCAAGGACGAGCGAAGTTCAAGGAGGCTGAACCTCATTGGAAAGCTGCGCAGCTTGAGCGTGAGGATCAAATCGGTGAGGCCGCAGCTGTGCAGATTCGTAACTCGCTTCTTGAGCAAACCGGTGGCAAATGAAATTTTTTTTGCGCGTTAGATGTGCAATTGCACATATAATTTCCTACCTGAAATGAGGAAGTACTCATGAAAGCTTTTCCGAGAATTTCGTCCCAGAGTGGCGTCGATACAGCGGAGCGAATCAGCGCGATCGACTTCGTGAACAGGGTCAATTGGTGGTTTGAGACTTGGGATGTTGAGGCCATGGTCGATGCATTTCTACCGGACGCCGTCGCCTACCACTTCCATGGCACCATTCGTGGGCACGATGAGATCCGACAGTTTTTCGAGAAGGACTACCCATACCTGATCCCAGGGGTCAGCCGACACGCTACCAATCACATCGTTGATGTCGATGAGGATGGAGTAGTGGTGCGATATCAGAATTTGCTTGTGCGCTACGCCACGCCAGAGTTGGCAGCGATGCTGGGAGATGGGCAGGCCATTGATAGTCCCGGTGATTTGCCAGGCATCTGGCTGTACTCGCCCATGATGGATCGCTTGCGTCGAACTGAACACGGCTGGAAAATCTTCGAACGATTCATAGGCGGTTCAACCATCAACACAGAGCTCAACCCACCGACAACTGATCCTGCTGAACTTGCCGCGTATATGCCTCAGCTGAAGCAAGCGTAACAATCATCGTCGAACTGGATGATGCCGGCGTCGTTAGTCACTGATCGATTTTCATTGCGGTACCTGCAGCGATTGCTCGCGTCGCTGCAGGTATGGCGCCTCAATCAAGGCGTGTCGACAAAACAGCGAACCTTAAGGCAATAGACCTGCCGAGCGATACGTCTCGATTGTCTTGTCAAAAACGCTAATGTCATCACGCCCCCGAGCGATCAACTGAGCTCCTTCCACCGCCGCATAGATCGCCAGTGCCTGATGTTGTCGTTCCTCGAGGCTCAACTGTGGCCGGCAAACAGACAACACTTCCGTCAACCAGCGCACATTCAGTTCGGTAAAGCCGTCGACCTCTGTCCTCACCTCGGGTGGTAAGTCATCGTATTCGGCAGCCATGATCCCGCACAGGCACATGCGATTGTCATTGACCAGTGCCATGCGAAATACGTCGGTGTAACCCTTCATCCACACATTCAGATCTTCGGAATGGGCGCGTAGACCATCAAGGTACTCAAGACCATCCTCGGTGTAACGTTTGGCCAAAGCCGCACCCAAGTCACCTTTGGTAGGGAAGTGGTAGTGAATGCTCGCGCTCTTGATGCCGACCTCTTTGGCCAGTTCACGAAAGCTCAAGCCGTTGTAGCCTCGGGTCTGCACCATTTTTCGGGCAGCCGCCATGATCATTTCTCGCGTATCCGTCGTCACAACTTTACCTTTCTATCGATAGATAGACGTTGACAGTGAAAATACTCTTGCCGTAGCTTATACCTATCGATAGGTAGATAGATAGTATGGAGCTCGTATGAAGATTTTTGATATTCCTGGTTTTCCTAACCCGCTGCGCATTCGTATCGTTCTGGCCGAAAAAGGCCTGGGCTCGCAAATAGAGTTCATCAAGATCGACCTGCCCGCAGCGGAACACAAGCAACCCGCGTTCCTGGCGATCAACCCTCTGGGGACCGTCCCAGTTCTGCAATTGGATGACGGCACCAACATTTCCGAATGTACCGCAATCACCGAGTATCTGGACAATCTGGACGGCAACCCGATTCTCACCGGCAAGACGCCGAAGGAAAAGGCCATTATCCACATGATGCAAAAGCGCGCGGAGTCCGAACTGGCGGATCCGGTCGGGTTTTACTTCCACCACGCCACGCCGGGGCTCGGTGCCGCACTTCAGCCATACAAGAGTCCTGAATGGGAAGGTCGTATCGAATGGGGTAACCGTCAACGCAACAAAGCGGTGGCTGGGATGCACTACTTCGATCAAGTGTTGCGTAGCCAGCCCTATATCGCTGGCGAGCATTTTTCCATGGCCGACATCACGGTATTTGCCGGGCTTATTTTCGCCGGTTTCGCGAGTATTGCCATTCCCGATCAATGCAGCGCGCTGTTGGCATGGCAGACAAACGTGCAGCAACGTCCAAGTGTAAAAAATCCGGCCTGATCCTGCTCCGTCCCGACCGGCAATCAGTCAGGACGGACCCTAAACCAACTCGTCTTTGTCAGGTATTTCTACATGACCGTTCTCAACACCCGATGGGCGTTGCGCCATACCCTGGCCATCGTCGCGCTGACGGCTACGTGCTCGACACTGACCGTTCAGGCAAGCACCACCCCCGCAGACAAAGCTGCTCAAAGCTACACCCATCAAACCGCTCCTACGCGGTTCATCGAAGTCGACGGCGTGCGCCTGGCATATCGTCGCTTCGGCAAACCCAGTGGCGTGCCACTGGTATTTCTCCAGCATTTCGTTGGCAACCTGGACAGCTGGGATCCTAAAGTCATCGACGGTTTTGCCCGTGATCGGGAAATTATCCTCTTCGACAATGCCGGCGTCGCCAGTTCCGGCGGTGAAGTGCCGAACACTATCGAAGGCATGGCCAAATATGCCGCCGGCCTGCTCCAGGCACTGAACGTGAAAAAGGCTGACTTGCTGGGCTTTTCCATGGGCAGTCTGATCGCACAGCAAGTGACGCTTGATCATCCGAACCTCGTACGTCGCCTGATTCTGGTTGGCTCATCACCTCGCGGTGGAGTTGGTATGGAATCGCTGACGCCGGAATTCCAGGGCTATCTGGTAAAAAAACGAGCCGTACCGGATGAACTGCTGCTGGACGTTTTCTTTACCCAGACCGCTGAAAGCCAGGCCGCCGGACATGAGTTCCTTACCCGTCTGCGCTCACGTAAGGTCAATCGCGATGTCGATGTCGATAGCAAGACTGCACCCGCACAAGCAGCCGCCATCGCGGCCTGGGGAGTACCGGCCGACAACGCCGATGATTATCTGAAAGGCATCAAGCAACCGACGTTAATAGTCGCCGGTAGCCATGACATTGTCTTCTATACGGCCAATGACGTGACCTTGCAGCAGACTTTGCCCAACGCCCAACTGGTGATCTACCCGGATTCAAACCATGGCGCGATCTATCAATACCCGGATCTGTTTTTGAGACACGCCACGCTGTTTCTCAATGGGGTGAAATAGCCGAAACAATGCTGTGGCGATTTGCTCGGCAGCACATACCGCGCCTCCGATCAGCCTCCAAGTCAGGCCTGCGTTCACAGATCTGACGTGCTAAGAATCCAGGACCTCAGATGATGAAAGCGATTCAGTTCCGTAGCTTCGGCGGGCCCGAAGTACTCGACTACGTCGACTTGCCAACGCCCACGCCGGGGGCCGGAGAGGTGTTGATAGACACCTCTGCGATCGGGGTGAATTTTCCAGATATTCGTGAGCGGTTGGGCATGTATAACCGGCCCGAAACACGCGTTGGAGGTGTCACGCTGCCGCATGTCGCCGGACTTCAGGTCGTCGGACGCGTTTCGCAAAGAGGGGAGGGCGTTGACCCTGGCATTGTCGGGCGCAAGGTCATGGCCTTGATGCCTAAAGGCGCATACGCACAACAGGCTATTGCTCGTGCTGACATGCTGGTAACGCTGGATGAGTCAGCAAACGACGTCGCCATGGCGGGTTTACCTTGTCAGGGAGTGACTGCGTTTCTAGCTCTACGCACATGCGCGCATTTACAGTCTGGTGAAAGCGTTTTGATTCAGGGCGCCGCCGGGGGGGTTGGCAGTCTGGCTGTGCAGATTGCTAAAGCCATGGGCGCAAAGACGGTTTTCGGTACGGCCAGCACTGAAAGCCGACGCGCATTCGTGCGCGGTCTTGGGGCCGACTATGCCATTAGCTACGACACTCCTCAGTGGCCGGAACGCGTGCTTGAGCTGACCGAGGGGCGTGGAGTTGATGTGATCCTCGAAACCATCGGCAGCGAGGTATTCGATCAGAACTTTGAGTGTCTCGCCATGCTGGGACGTTGTGTGGTGGTGGGCTCCACGCGGGGGCCAGGCAAGGCGTTGCCGCCTCGTCGGTTAATGGCCAAAGCGCAAACGTTGGCCGGCATGTACCTGCCGGCATTCTTCCAGCGCCCAACATTGATTCGCGAGGCTTTGCAGTTCCTCGCTGATGGCGTTACAGATGGATTGATCAGACCAGTCATCGGCGCGACGTTACCCTTGAGCGAAACGGGGCTGGCGCACGCGTTATTGGAGCGAAGGGAAGTTCAAGGCGTCATTGTGCTGGACCCGAACCTCTAATATTGGAACGTCGATTCCCCCGAATTTTCCTGTGGGCTGGTGTCGCGAGAACGTCCGGGGCGGCCATGCGACGTCAGCTGATATTTACTATCGATTCATCACTGTCGCTGGCAAGGAATGTTTTATCGGGAGGGCCGGCGTTCCTCATAAACCAACCACTCTGCTACTTCATGGTTTTGCGCCGTCTTTGCACGCGTTTCGCGGCCTGATCCCTGAGCTAGCACCCTATTTTTCAGGTGCTGGCCCCTGATTACCTCGGTATGGCAAACAGCGCTATCTCCACAGCAACATCGCCGACACCGCTTACTTTCGACACGCTAGGTCAATCTGATGAGGGTGTTAGGAATCGAAGCCGCGGTAATCTGCGCGTCTGATTTTTTGAGCCGTAGCTCCTGACTCGGAGCTGTCGATCGTCACCATCGCCCCGAGGACGTAATCGTTGTCTTTCGCCTTGACCTGTGGTTGGAAAGGCGGGGGGCTGGAGCCGGCATGAAAGCACCTCTCACAATAAAAGCCGGCATTCTCGGGCTTTCAGTTTCTGATTGGGCCGCCGATACATTGACCACTCATTTCAAATGGATGTAATCGGATGGTCATGTACTTGCTCCTGTCGGGGCTCGGCTTAATGGTTGCTATGCAGCTGGCCATTTTCTGCGTTGCCATAAAAAATTCGTTACCCCAGGCCATGCTCTGCTTAGTCATACCTTTTTACGTGTATGTCTATGCGAAGAAAGATTTACAAGCGAAGGTGTTCCTCTGGGGATGGTATTCGGGAGTTGTTTTGCTCATCGCGGGGGTCGTGGCCTCAGCTTAAAGATATCTCAACCTATCCATGAGCCTCGGCATTGCCGGGGCTTTTTCGTTTTCGGCTCCACCACCCCTTTTGCCCCGAATCCAGCGGGAGCAGGCAAGAGTCCCGGCGCTTTTGCCTTCTAGACCGTCCTTTCAGCCTTTCTTTCACGACCGCGAAATCAAAAACCAGGAGTTGCGTGATGAGGGCACCGCCACGCTCGCCGGCCGTGGTCGCAAACCCAAGGCAACAGTCAAAAAACCACTCGCCGGAAATCCCGACAAGCGTGTGCTGAACACGGATGTGCCGCAGTTTCCTACCGGTCACGAACATCGCACCTATTGAGGCAAAAAAGGCAGCTGCGTTGAAAGCTAAGTGTCTGATTGGTTAGCTTGTTTGGGCCGGGGTAATCTGAAACAAGTCGGTATCTATATGTTTTTTCTAGTTAATAATTTATTGGTCATCTTGCTTGGAATACCAGTTGGAACGCTGCGTGGTCTGGATTCCGATGGACGGTGCTTTTTGAGCTCCGCCCCACAAACAAATCGGGCTCGAATCTATCGGGCAAATGGTCGCGCTGTTAATCGTTGCCCCTGCGTATACGGTGTCCCACTCGCGGGTACAGGGGCCCCAAGCAAACGATACCGTCATTGATTGCGGTGTTTGCGAAACCGACTCTCGAAGTACTGCGCAGTCTCTTTGTCGGTGCAGTACGGTGAATCGGCCTCTGGCTTCCCGAGATACGAAATTTTATGCCGCCCACTTCCTGCCATGACTCGCGTAATCGAGTATCAGCTCGAATACGTTGTTGCACTTTTCCTTGAAGATCGCCCGGTTATAGCTGTCTGGCAGGTTGTTATCGAGTACTTGCTCAACGACTGTGCGGACGATGCGCTGGGTCTGGCCATCCTTGAACCAATCTTGCACCAAGACCTTGGGCTGGCCATCTAGCAAGCGTTGCAGGAGCGACTTGGCAGCCAGCTTAACCTTCTGAGTTTCATCTTGGGTCATGCTGTCCTTCTTCAGTAGGTCGAACAGTTCCAGTTCATCCTCACTCAGCCCTTCGCGAATATGCCGGTCGTCTTCGGCACTCAGGGCTTCCAGATAACGCAGCAGCTCTTCGTGGTAATCCTCCGTGGCCGACCCGCCAGCATTGTAACGATCGATGATTTCCTGCAGGCGCTGAGCGAAGTCGCTGCGAGTTTTATTCACAGCCATCATCTGCGCTATCTTCTGCTCCAGAAAGCCACGCAGATCGGCGATCTCGATGTTTTTGTATACAGTCTGTTTGAACTCTTCCCGCAGCTTGTCGAAGTCGATCTTGCTCAGGTCCCAGGTGCGGCCCTTGCGCACGATCTGGTAAGCGCCTTGTGGTTCTTGTTGATGAAAGGCTTCGGCATTATCCACCACTACGCTTTCATCTAGAAGTTCGTCGATGCGCCGTGTTACTCGGTTGATATCTACCTGTTCGACTAGGCTGTCAATCACTCCACGCAGGTAATCGAAAGCTGCCACCACCCGCACTAATTGGTTACCGAGGATTTCCGGTTTGCACGCCTCGTACAGGGCTAGGATGGTGTTCTGGTAGACGTTGAAGGTTTTCCGCCACTCTTCGTTGCCGAGCAGGATGTCGGCGAACTCGTTGAAACGACCGAGGTTCTTGAAGATCTCCTTACGACCCAACACTTCTTCCAAATTGATCGCACGCTCGCGGCAATAATCTAGGCCTTCGGCAATGGCATCTTCCAGTAGACCACGCAATACACTTTTATCTTGCACAGGCGGTTTGTCGGTACCTTCTTCGCCCTGGGCATAGTCCTTTAAGGCCTGCTTCATATTGCGGAAGACGTTGTAATAATCGACGATTTCTCCGTTGCTTTTGGGGATGCCATTTATCTGGTGCGAGGTTACCCGATTGGCGCGGGCGATGGTCTGCATCAGGGTGTGCCCCTTCATCGGCTTGTCGAGGTACAGTGTCGAAACGGTCGGCGCATCGAAGCCGGTCAGCCACATGGCACAGACGAACACCAGCTGCAGCGGATGCTCGGGGTCTTTGAAGTTGTGCTCGATATCATGGCCGTGCTCGTCTAGCGCATTGATACGCTGGCGATGGCGGAGGGCCTCCAAGCCCTGCTGCTTGAACTTCTCCTCCTCGCCAGCTTCCTCGCTGATTACCACCGCCATCTGCACACCATGCATATAGGCGACGATTTTTTTCAGCCGAGCCTTTTCCACCTCGTTGGGGGTTTCTTTGATCCTCTTGCGTAGGGCTTTCAGTTCTTCCTTCCACAGCCGCTGCACCTTGTCGTACAGCTTTACCGCCGTGAACTTGTCCACGGCGATGACGATTCCCTTGCCCAAATAACCCCGGCGCGGGAAGTGGTAGACGATGTCGCGAGCGATTGTCTCCATGCGGTCGTCACGTTTGATAACCTGTATTTCCTGGGAAAACTGGCGCTCGAGCTTTTCCTGCTGCGCCTCGTCGAGGTTTTCCTCTTCGAGAATCTGATAGAACTCCTCGCTAAGGTCGTCGTTCTGGATCAGCACCTCGGGCACACGCTTCTGGTAGAACAACGGCACGGTGGCACCGTCGTCCATCGATTGTTGGAAGTTGTATTCGGATACGTAATCGCCAAACCACTGATTGGTCTTGCGTTCGCGACCCAGCAGCGGCGTGCCGGTAAAGGCGACGAAGTTGGCCTGGGGCAGGCCGGCGCGCATGTTTTCCGCCAGGCTCTTGTACTGGGTACGGTGTGCTTCGTCGACGATCACCACGATATCGTCACGCGGCGATAGCAGCGGGTAGGTCTTGCCTTTGTCGTAGCGGAATTTTTGGATCAGGGTGAACACCAGTCGCTTGCTCTGGCCGAGAAAGGCGCGCAACTCTTCGCTGTTTTTAGGCCGAGCGGCTTCGTGGTGCTGCACCGTGCCAGTGTTGAGAAAGTTGCGGAAGATTTGTCCATCGAGGTCGTCACGGTCGGTTACCACCAGAAAGGTGAAATGCCCCGGTAGTTTGCGCAGAATCTTGCGCGCATAGAAAATCATCGAAAAGCTCTTGCCTGAGCCTTGGGTGTGCCAGAACACCCCGAGTTTGCCGCGCAGCACCTTGCGCTGCTGGAAGCGCGCGAAGGCGCGGTTGACGCCGATAAACTGGTGGTTCTGGGCGATGATCTTCTGCGTCTGCTTGTGGAACAGCACGTAGTTTTCCACGTAGTCCAGCAGCAACTCGGGGGCGAGCAGGCCGCTGATCACTCGCTCGATGCTGGTGCCCTGCTCCTTGATCTGTGCGCGGTCGAGCTTTTCTTTCTCGTCGTCCACCCGTAACCAACTGAAAAAATGCTCCCACTCTGCGGTCAAGCTGCCGACGCGGGTTTCCAGGGCATTGCTGAGTACGCAGAAAGCGTTGGTAAGAAACAGTTGCGGGATAGTCTGCCGGTAACGCACCAAGTTGTCGTCGTAGGCATTGCGCACGGGGATATTGGAGTTTTTCAGCTCGATAAATACCAACGGTATACCGTTCACATAAAGCAGAACATCGGGGCGCAGATATTTGTCATTAATCCCTTTGATCCATAGCTGAGTCACAGCGAGAAAATCATTGTTGCTCGCCTCTGCGAAGTCGATCAGTCGCAGCTGCTCCTGTTGCCATTGGTCGTTCTGCTGGTAACGCACGGCGATGCCGTCACGCAGCAACGCATCCAGCTCGCGGTTGGCGGCCACTGGAGTCATGGCCTGACGGCGCTCGGCGAACTGTGCCAGGGCCAACTCCCGCGCCGCCTCGGGTATATGCGGATTAAGCCGCCGAGCGGCTGCCTGCAATCTGTCGCCGAGAATCACTTCGCGCTTGTCATGGCGACCGGAGCCATCCTGCACTTCACCGGGCTGCGCGGTCATGCAATTGAGCACTTCATAACCGTATAGCTCGTGCAGCCGCTCCAGCAGAGTGCGCTCGATATCGTCCTCGGTAAACAGATTAGGCATGGGCGATTTCCTGTTGGGTCGCGTCGACCTCGCGCATGCTAGGTGGAAAGTGGATATCCAGTTGATCGACGGAGAGTTTGCCAGAGATTAGGCGGGTAAGCAGCGCGTTGCGTGATTTTTGAAGGCTACTGCAAGCTTCGACCAATTTATCTTTCTGATTGAAGAGCACAGACACATGCTTGTCGAACGCTTGCTGTAGTGGCTTATCAGGCACAGCAATTGAAATTCCATTGAGATGATTTCTGTTCAAGGACGGAACTCCGGCGCCGGAATTGAATGAAGCTAATCCCATGTTTTTCAGCGTGAAGTAAATTAGATATGGCGAGTTACCATAAAACTTTTGCACATAAAGCGCCGTGTTCAATGGCCAAGCACGTTCGTTAACAAATAAAACCGTGCCCAAACTTCCTGAGCGACCGGTACAAATTACTGGTGGCTCCACTTTAAATTGGTTGTGGTAAGCCTTAATCGAGGTTGACGCGATGATAGGGAAGTCTCCATCTTCTATCTGTGCGTCTGGAAGGTCGTACCCACGTTTAAGACCGCAAAACTCACCAAATTTTTTCATTTTCCAAGTGCTTGGTATACCTTTCTCAAATCTAGTCTGTTGATATCCAGGAAAGCGAAAGCGCACGAACCATTCGCGATAGAGCTCTTCGGCCGCTTGCGCCAGAAGCCCGATACGGCGACGGTTGTTATCGATTAAATCGTCGTAGGTGGAGAGGGCTGCGGCGATTTTCTTCTGCAGCTCAAGTTTGGGGCGGCGGACTTTAATATTTTCAAATACGGATTTCGGGACAATTGGAGTATCAATGCCGGAGTTATACGAAAAAATTATCGGCTCGTAGGTTCGTAGCAGATAATATACAAATCTGTAGTTATGCTCCTCGTTAGGTACAACTGTATTTATCTGCTGATTAGTGATGCATGGCTGAATCGTTATTCCCATCTTCCCGAAGGCAAAGCTCAGGCTGGTGAACATGACCGAGTTTTGCGGAATGACCTGGCCTTTGAATTTCTCCAAGGCGCTCGCGGTTATTTTTGTTTCGGTTTCAGAAACAAAACAGCTGTCTCGTGTCAGGTCTTTCGGCGATACAAAAAGCTCATCGCCTCCGTAGTATTCCTGACTTGCGGTTGGCGGTGTCTTACCCGTAACCACACGTCCCAGCTGTTTGATGGGAATAACATTCCAGTCACTCATAAAAGCCATTCCTAATTATGCCCCGACTCATCATCCAACCGTCCCTCTGTCTCCGACATCATTTTCACTGCAGCCGTACGCCGGCGCTCGATCAAGTCATTCTTCATCGGTAACGCTCCTTTTGGGTACGATCTAAGACTGGCAGTCGCACTCAGGCCTCGCCAGTCAGTTGGAGGATGTTATGGGCTATCACTGCTTCCAGCTCTCGGGCTTCGCCATTGAGGTGGGCCAGCTCGTCGTTCATTGCCAGCATACCTTCGATAAATTCCTCTTCGGTCTTTCCGTCTTCCTCGATGACCACGCCGACATAGCGACCGGGGTTGAGCGAGTAATCCTGCTCTTTCACTTCTTCCAACGTGGCCAACTTGCACAGGCCAGTGACGTCTTCATACTTTGCGGCGGGAAAACGCTCTTGCAGCCATTGGATATGCTGGAAGCAGCTTTCCGCGCCTTTTACTTCTTCACGAAGTTTTTCCAAAGCAGTTTTCAGCACTTTTGTTTCGCGATCAGTGCTGCCGCGCTTGCCTTCGGCCCTGGCCGCTTCGACTATGCGCTTTTCGTGCTGGCGCACGGCCTTGTCCAGACGTTTCAGGTTGGCATGCAGGCCGGCGAAGAAAGGATCGAAGGTTTCGCGCAGGGCATGCTGGGCCTGGTTCTTAACATCCACCTCGGCATCGTCCAGGTGTCGGGCTAGGTAGGTGACATAGGCATCCTGCAGAGGCTTCAGCTCGACCCACTGTTCGCGTAGGTCTAGCACCGCTGCACGGCCTTCGGCTTCTTGCAGCATATCTAGCAATTGATCGGACAATGGCTGGATATGCGGCTGATTTTCCACGAGGCGCGCCACGCCAGCGGCAAAGTAATTGTTGATCAAACGCACGAACTCATCACGCTGGCCGCGATTCAACTTGCTGATGATAGCGATGTTCTGCAATTGCTCGTCGTTGAGTTCTCGCAGGGAGCGGGTGAGCTGGGTGAATATGTTACGTGCGTCGATAAACAGAATGCGTTCGTCCTGCTTAGCCTTGTCGAAAAACCACAGTGTGGCCGGCAGGGTGACGGTATAGAACAGGTTCGACGGCAAGCTGAGCATGGCGTAGATCAGGTTATTTTCGATAAGCGTCTTGCGAATCTCGGCCTCAGAATGGCGGGCGTCGGAGGCCGAGTTTGCCATCACCAATGCGGCGCGACCCTTGGGAGTGAGTGAGGTGGCGAAGAGGTTGATCCACAGGTAGTTTCCGTTGGGTACGGTCTCTTTGCCCTCTTCGCCCTTCTTGGCTTTGGATTTATTGCGCGGGATGCCGTAGGTGTTGAAGCGGCGGTCGTTTTCCACTGTGGCCAAGGATACGTCGTCGACGTTGAACGGCGGATTGGCCATCACGTAATCGAACTGGCCGAAGCTGTTGTGCGGATCTTCGTAGTAACTATTGGCCTGCATGATGGTGCCGCGCAAGCCGTTGACCGCCAGGTTCATCTTGGCCAGCTTGACGGTTTCCAGGGTCTTTTCCTGGCCGTAGACGTAGATATGGCCGTCGTTCCCGGGATGGGCATCGGCACGGTGCTGCTCGATAAACTGCGCGGACTGCACAAACATACCCGCCGAACCGCAGGCAGGGTCATAAACCTTGCCGCCGTGGGGCTCGATGATTTCCACCATCAACTTGACCACCGAGCGTGGGGTGAAGAACTCACCGCCGCCCTGGCCTTCGGAGAGGGCGAACTCGGCGAGGAAGTATTCGTAGATCTGGCCAAAAATATCGCCAGTGGCATCCTGTGGAATGTCGTTGAAGGTACGTAGCAGTTCCTTGGGGATGCCCTTGTTCTGCGCAGAGCGGGTGAGGCGGAAGTATTCATCCTGAGGCAGCACGCCCTGCAGTTCGGGCTTGTACTCCTCGATGGCCTTCATCGCCTCATTGATGGCCTTGGCGATGTCCTTGCTATCTTCTAGGTTGAGCAAGTAGTCGTAACGGGCGTGGTTGGGCAGGTAGAAACCGCACTTCTCGATGGCGATATCGGCTAGGGATTTCTCTAGACGGGTGTCCTTGTAGGCGAGGAAGTCGCGGTGAATGGCCTCCTCATGCTGCTTGAACTTGTTGTCCGCGAATTTTAGGAAGATCAGACCCAGAACCGGGGTGGAGTATTCGCTGGCCTTGAGGTCGGAGTTGGCGCGCAGGTTGTCAGCGGCGCGCCAGAGGTCGGCTTCGAGTTTCTGTAGCTGCTCTTTGGTCATGGGTTCTGCTTAAGGGATTCAAGGGGGCTACGCATTATGAACAGGAGTATTCCAAGTTCCGAGACCGTGCGCCAGCCAAAACGCGCCATTGCATTATTCAATCATGAGCTAACGCAGGAAGGGGGGGGCGAGGTAATCGGGCGCGTATCGCTTCTGGCTTTGGTGTCACCTCCCGGCGTCCGCTCGTGGCCGATTCTGTTGAAAAAGTCGGTTCTTCCAGGCTACCCCCATGCTGACCGCTGAAAACGCCTTGCTTGCGCATCGCTACGCGTAAGCTGAGCCGAGAATCCCCAGCTCAAGGTCCTGATTTCAATCTTACGCGCGTACTTTTCTGGCGAGAAAACCATGGCCGACTTCTTCAACAGAATCGGCCGTTTGCTGCTCTCCACGGAAGGCATCTATGGATCGACTGCAGCCGGTCTCACTCAGAGATTAAAAACCCATGATTTTTGTAGACGACGAGCGAGCAGTCGCACGGTCAGCAAATAGTAATACCGCGTCGCCTCGCTGCGACGATTTAGGCGATGCTCAAGAAACCAAGCCACATGCTTTTTCTGCCAAGCCCAAGGCGTCTGTCGCTGCCAGCGCTCTGATATTTCAGCTTGGATGATTCTCGCCTGCCGCAAATGGCGTTGCTGTGTGGTGTGTGATCCGGTCAGCACGCCAGCCAAAAATAATCCCATATCGAATGGCTTACTCATGTGCGTCTTCCAACGTAGGCGGCGGCCACATCGATCCGACCGTGTCCCAGCTCATAGCTGATTTGCCTCCGGGCCTCACGATCAAGATATCGATCTATCTGGCGACACTCATCGACATTGATTGGCGCGCGGTGTTGGGTGATTTTTTCATAGCGCTCACATGCGTACGCCGCTCGCAGCTCATGGAAGCCTTTGAGGTTGTGTGCATGCAGGATTTCCCGCGCAGGGCGGATGATTTTTTGCAGAATGTTCAGGTAGCTCTCGCAAGGCGCAATGAGGTTGCGGCTACCCGCAGGCAACACCTGGCGTGCAAACCCAAGTGCACCTCGAACATGATCGTCCACCGCAATCCAACGTGGCGCCGAGGCACCGGCGCGGCCGCCTTTGGTGCCATCCTGGATGTTGATCCTGCCTAGGTCGTTTGCCTCACGGCTTAGCCGTGGCAGGTCAGCCAAGATGGCCTCACGCAAGCGCATGCCAGTGGCTCGTGCCAACAAAACGATCGCAGCGGCTCGTAGCTGATGATGGCGGCAAAGCGCATCGACGATCAGGTTAACCTGTTCGCGGTCTTGGCCCTGAGGCACCGATTGTCGAACCCCGGTGCGCTTCATACCCAACGCCTTGCACGGACTTGGCAACTTCACACACTGATCGCCGCGAAGCGCCGCCATGGTCCTGTTAACGCTGGATAGCCGGTTTTGTGCAGTGCTGATGGCGAGGTCACCGCACGCTACAATGTCGCGCAGATACGCCGCATAGTCGGCCAACACCTTCCGATCAATCTGCCGCGCATCATTGATACCGGGTCCCTGTTCGGAGCGGCACCACTTCACGAATGCCTGCCACCGATCACAGTGTGCCTTGACCGTGCCGTAGTGGCCGCCGGCGAACATGTCTTTCAGCGCCAGCGGCCCTGCATAGCTCAATTGTCTGCCGTAGCCAAAATTACGGCCGTCGCGCCTACCCACTAATGCCATGTCGATCACCTCATCGCCCGTTTTCCGATCCTCGCCCCACGTCATCCCGCCAAGAATGCTGAGTGTTATCAGGGATCAAGGCCCCTGCGACCTGTGGGGATGTCATCTAACGCGGGACTGGCGGCTCCTTACGTCCGGGAGCAAGGGCATCTCATGATCTGGCCTCCTGAGCACCGTTACCGGTGGGCGGGTGGAGACTGCATTGGCTGACGAGACCAGTGCCGCGAGATCCTGAGCCAGGTGCAAGCAGCAATGTGATGACCGGGGCATGCCTGACTGTCAGTCAGGTGCAGTCCATTCCCTGGTCTGCGGCACCATCATCTACAGGGCTGTTGCAGGTGACATCGGCGTTTGTCACGCCGATTGTCACGAGGGGAGTTGCCGCAAAGCCATGTGCGATGACGGCTGCAGCAGTGGTAGAAGTGCCCGTCTCTTTCCAGAAGAAAGAGACGGGCACAGGTTGGCGCAAAATTCGGCCAAGCGGATAGATTGCTGCAGGGCAGCACACTAGGGTGTAGCTGGCGCACGAGGGCCATGAGATTAGAGAGCATCCATCACCGGGGAGGTGACCGGGCGAGCTGCCGGATGCGAATCGCCCTTGGGGAGAACCACCGCGCGAACGGCGTGACCTTGAAGGTTCGGGTCACCTGGGGTGCTGTCATCGACAGCGCTTGCACGGCCATTTCTACGCCTATGGATAAACCCGGTCAAGGGTCGAAGTTCATCGCTATTTGGGACGTGAAAAGCATTTATCCACCAGTGGAATTCCCTGGCAAATTCCGGACAACGTCGTGGCTTTTAGCTCTTCAAAGTATGGTCCATCCAAACAGGGCGGCTTTGCAGCCCTGTTTGGACGGACCCGCGCTTAGAAGCGGATAAGCGAGGTTGCTTGCCCAGAATCCCAAGCGCTCAGTTGTTGCTGCCGTTATTGCGGCTGTACGGCGCTAGCGGATCGGCACCACGTTCTTGTCTCTGACTTTGCCGTATGTCGAGGCAAGCAGGCTGCCGGTGGCGGCTTTCTGGATGTACTCACTCCACCACGCCATCATCGGACGCCGGCGCTCGATGTAGTCGGCTCGGTTGTAGGCGCTGCGCACCTCATCCTTGTCGACATGCGCCAGTGCGACCTCAATGAGCTCCGGGTCCCACCCATGCTCATTCAAGATGGTGCTGGCCATCGAGCGCATGCCGTGGCTGACCAACCGGTCCTGGAACCCCATGCGTTTCAACGCCATGTTGGCGGTCTGGCTATTGGCGTGAGTGCGCGGATTTCTGTCTGCCGGGAAGACGTATTCGCGATGGCTGCTGTGAGTCTTCAGTGACTCCAACAGTGCGACAGCGTGATCACTCAACGGGATGCTGTGTGGGCGGCGCTTCTTCATCCGCTCCGGAGGGATAGTCCAGATACGCCTTTCAAAGTCGATGTCTGCCCAGCGAGTAGTTGCCGCCTCGGCAGGGCGAGTCATGGTGTGCAACTGCCATTCGATCAGGCAGCGGGTCGTGCGTTTGATACTGGCGTTCGCGATCTCCAGCATGAGCTCCGGGAGCTCTTCTGGCGGAAGCGCAGCCATGTTCTCTTTCTTGGGCTTCTTGAATACTGCCCTGATGCCGGTGAGTGGGTTGGCGAAGATCAGGCCGGAGTTGACGCCGTAGGTCATGATCTCGTTTAGCCGCTGGCTGAGACGCTTGACCGTCTCCAGGCTGCCTTTCGCTTCGATTGGGCGAAGCAATCCGATCACCATCGGTGCGGTGATTTTCGCGAGTGGTGTCGTCCTCAAGTCCGGGAGCACGTGCAGCGTGAGCGACCGCCAAATGTCCTCGGCATAGGCCGGGCTGACCGAGTCTTTCTTGAGCTCGAACCAGGCGGTGGCCACGTTCTCGAAGGTGTGTTCTGTTTCTGCGCGCTTCGCTTCATTTAGCGTATTACGCTGCACCTTGGGATCGATGCCCTGGGCGAGCAGCTCGCGCGCGTCGACTGCCTTCTTTCGTGCGTTCGCCAGTGACAGTTCGGGGTAGGTCCCGAAGCCGATGTTGATGCGCTTTTTGGTCACCGGTTCGCGGTAGTTGAAATTCCACAGTAACGAGCCGTTGCTGCGTACGCGGAGCTGCAAACCGTCACCGTCCGTGAGGACGTAATCCTTAGACGCGGGTTTGACTCCCTTGAGCTGTCGATCGGAGAGACGGAGGTTTTGAGCAGGCATGAGATTCTCCTCAGGCACTGATTCGGTATTCCAAAGATTAGCACCGGATGAGGTGGAATACCGTCTGGAATACCCGAATGGCTGGAACTCAAAAACTCTCAAAAGACCGCAAAAGCGCTGGAGGCCGCGTATTTACTGGATCGCAGACACAAAAAAAGACGTCCGTGGACGTCTTTTTTTGATCATTTGGTGGAGCCGGGGGGATTTGAACCCCCGTCCGCCAGTACTCCGCTGTCGGTACTACATGCTTAGCCGTGTCTATTGAGTTAACCCGCAGCGACCCGACGGGCAGGGTGCTTTGGGCGAGTTGTGTAAGTTTTAGCCGCTTCGTCCACAACGTACTGCACGGCGATTCCGTTCTATATGACAATCACTTTGGGTTTACGGACATCCCCTGGTGATTGCTGGACCCGAAGGTACCAGAAGGGAAGGGCTAAGGCTGCTTACGCAGCGAGAGCGTATTCCCCGTAGGTTTCGTCATTGGCAACTATAGGAAGTTGCAACAGTGGATTTACGAGTTCTGTTACCAACTCGGCATGCACCTAAAGTTTCGCAACCGGCGTCGAATCCTAAACGGCCCCGAACCTGACACTCCGTGAATCTCTGGAGCGACAGGCCTGCGTAGTGTACGCCAATCGAGCGAGCAGGCCAACCCGAAGGTTGGCCTGCTTATCGATCACTTGTTGGTGCCGTCAGAGGTTTTTCTGATTTCCAGGATGGTCCGATCGGTTTCGGCGACACAATCGTCAACTTTCCCTTCAGCCTTGAGCGCCTTTGCCTTCGCCACGCTGGTTTCCACACGGCCCTGTAAGTCGGGTGAGGACTGATACTGCGTCTTGGCGTTCTCGATGGTTTGGATATTGGTGTCACACTGGCTGTCCGGCTTACTTGCTGCGAACGAACCGGTTGCCAACATTGAGGCGGTAACGAACAGACCTAACAGTGCAGAACGCTTCATATCTATCTCCTTGAACTGAGGATCCAGACTTGGCTGGCCGTCAGGACGGATGACCGAATGGAGGGAAAGCCCCGATCTTCGGGGCTTGTTCTGTGGACTACCGTCTCGCTCAAGGGTTCTATTTTTCTTCACGTCACCCTGGCACGGGTCACTCGATCAACCAGGTAGACGAGGCCGTGGTAGTCGATTGCGCCATGCTGCGTAAGACCGATCTCACAGGTGCGGCTGGTGGAAATTCCCTCGCTGCAATGTTGTACCGCGTCCTTCAAGGTGCGTAATGAGTGGGCGTTCAGTTCCGGCGTGGTGAAACCTTTGTCACCGGCAAAACCGCAGCAATGGATGCCTTCAGGTATGACCACGTTTTTGCTGCACCTGCGCGCCAGGTCGATCAACGCCTGGCTTTCACCGAGGTGTTGGGTGCTACACGTGACATGCACTGCGATTGGCGCCTCCTGTGGCATGAAGTCGAGGCGATCCATCAAGTGCGTGCGGATGAAGCGCACCGGGTCATAGAGATCCAGGCGTACGTCACTCAAGTCCTGGACCAGGCGCAGGGTGCAGGGGCTGGTGTCGCAGTAGATCGGGTCGAGCCCGCCCCGGCTGGCCTGCAGCAACGCGCCGATCAGTTCCTGGCGTTTCTGCTCGGCTTGCTCGGCGTAACCTTTGGACGCAAAGGGCTGGCCGCAGCAAAGGCTGTCCACATTGTCCGGGATGACAACTTGATAGCCGGCCTTTTCCAACAGGCCACGAGTCTTGTCATGCAGCGACATTTGTTCCTTGTCCCCTGCCGCAGGTCCCATGACTCGCGACACGCAGGCCGCCAGATAAACCACTCTGGGTCGTTCGTCCGACACGGCGGGACTGAATCGAATGGCCCTTTCCGGCTGCGGCATGGCGTGGGTCCACTGTGGGACCTGGCCTTTGGACAAGCGTGTCAGTCCTGCGGACAAACGCGCCAGCCTCGGCGCCCCCAAGAGCATCCGCGCACCATTGGCAACATGCAGGGTAAAGCGCGCCCCTTGCAATGCGGTTGTGAAATTACTTGCAAGCCAGTCGGCGGTTTTCGTACGCGTCGCGTCGCGTCCGCGGAGCTTTTTAACCAGTTCGCCGGTATTGATGCCTACAGGGCAGCGTTGGGCGCACAGCCCGGTGGCGGCGCAGGTGTCGATGCCCTGGTATTGATAGGCCGCTTCGAGCTGCGAAGTGTCCATGCCATCGCGTTTTTTCGCCTGTATGTCCCGCCAGATCACGATGCGCTGGCGCGGGCTCAGGGTCAGGTCCTTGGACGGACACACTGGCTCGCAGAAGCCGCATTCGATGCACTTGTCCACAATCTCATCGGCGGCTGGCAAGGGTTTGAGGTGCTTGAGATGAATCTGTGGGTCTTCGCTGAGCACCACATCCGGGTTGAGAATGCCGTTGGGGTCGAGCAGGCGTTTGAGTTGCCACATCAATTGATAGGCATCGCTGCCCCATTCCAGCTCGACGAACGGCGCCATGTTGCGGCCGGTGCCGTGCTCGGCTTTCAGTGAGCCGCCAAACTCCACCGCCACCAGGTGCGCCACGTCATCCATGAACGCCTGGTACCGTGCGACTTCTTCGGTATTGTTGAAGCCCTGGGTGAAGACGAAGTGCAGATTGCCCTCCAGCGCGTGTCCGAAAAGGATCGCTTCGTCGTAGTGATGTTTGTCGAACAGCGCGATCAGGCGATTCACGCCGATAGCCAGTTGTTCGACTGGGAAGGTCACGTCTTCAATGATCACAGTGGTCCCGGTCTTGCGAACCGCGCCCACGGCGGGGAAGGTGTCCTTGCGGATCGCCCAGAGGCGAGCGTTTTCCCGCGGGTCTTCGGTGAAGTCGACCTGCTTTTCTACCGGGAAGCCGGCCAATGAGGCAATGATCCGTGCCAGCTGTTCTTGCAGCAGCGATGACGAAGCCGCGCGGGATTCGATCAGCAGGGCGCAGGCATTGTTCGACAAATGCTGTACGAAATCCGGCATGCCGGGTTTGTCCTGTACCGAACGCAGGCTGCGGCGGTCCAGCAGCTCGACGGCGGAAACCGGCTGGCTTTTCAACACGGTGACGGCGTTGCAGCAGGTTTCCACGTCCGGGAATACGATCAGCGCTGACGCTTTGTTCGGGTGATCGATGACGGTGTTGTAGGTCACCGCGCTGATGAAGCCGAGGGTGCCTTCGGAGCCCACCAGCAGGTGGCTCAAGATATCCACAGGCTCGTCGAAATCCACCAAGGCGTTGAGCGACAGGCCGGTGGTATTTTTCAGACGGTATTTGTGGCGAATTCGGGCGGCCAGTTCCGTGTTGGCGCGGGTCTCGCGGCCGAGGGTCGCCAGTCGTTCCAACAGTTCACCGTGGCTTGTCCGGAAGGCCGCCACGCTGGCGGCGTCTTCGGTGTCCAGGCGCGTGCCGTCGGCCAGGACCAGGCGGATGCCGGCCAGGGTGTGATAGGTATTCTGTGCGGTGCCGCAGCACATGCCGCTGGCGTTGTTGGCGACGATGCCGCCGATCTTGCAGGCATTGATCGACGCTGGGTCCGGGCCGATCTTGCGCCCGAACGGGGCGAGCCAGGCGTTGGCCTGGGCGCCGATCACGCCGGGTTGCAAACGAATCTGCGTGCCCTGCTGGCGAATCTCGCGACCGTTCCAGTTATCCCCCAACACAATCAGCACCGAGTCGCTGATGGCCTGGCCGGACAGGCTGGTACCGGCCGCGCGGAAGGTGGCGGGAACGAGATCACGCTGGGCCAGTTTCAGCAGGGCAATCACCTCGTCTTCGGATTCGACGCGTACCACCAGTTTCGGAACCAGCCGATAGAAACTGGCGTCGGTGCCGAACGCCAAGGTCGATAGCGGGTCGTCGAAACGTCGCTGCTGCGGGATCAGCTGTAGGACATCGCGCAGGAAAGGGGCTGGAAGTGTCATTGGTCCTCCAGAATCAGCACCACCAGATCCTTCGGGCCATGGGCGCCATAGGCCAGGACTTGCTCGATGTCGGCGGTTTTCGACGGACCCGATACCAGCAGGGCGTTGGTGGGCATGCCCTGGGCCCACTCGAATTCCTGTTGCACTTCATAGAAGTTGTCGCGGATCTCGCTGGCCTTGAGCAAGGCGAAATGCACTGGTGGGACGAGGCTCATCAGTCGCGGTTCTTCCCGCGTCGGCCACAAAATCAGGCTGCCGGTCGCGGCGATGGCACCCAGGGTGCCGGTCAGGCTGGCGGGGGTTTCGTTGAACAGTTCGGCTTTCCATTCTTCCACAGGCCGATCGTAGGACTTAAGAGCAGGCAGGTCCGGATTGTTCGCCCAGAACTGTGCGATTTTTTGCCCGTGAGGCGTCGTCGGGGCGATCAGCAGGCTCGGCAGTTGGCGGTCCCGCAGCAGTTGCGCCAGCAGCGCCGGCCAGTTCTCACCGGAGGTCAGGTGGATCTCGGTGTGTACCGCCTCCATCAGCTTGCGCAATTGCGGGATGCGTTCTTCGGGTGCGTAGCGGTAGGTCTGCGTCACCAATTCGACGTCATAGTTGTCGGCAACCGGAGTTGTGCCTGTGAGGCTTTTACGCAGTTTGGCGAGGATATTTTCCTTGGCGCTCATCGGCGGTCTCCCTGCGGGTTCAGGTGGTCGCGGGCCAGGTCATGCAGCGAGCGGGCGGCGGGTTTCGGGGCGCTGTGGTTCTGGGTCCAAGGCCCGACGTTCTGCGGTGTCAGGGCGCGCAGGCGCGTGGCGAAGAACGCGAACAACCGGTACAGCCGTGGCGAGCTGTTGAGCCGGGCCCAGGCATTCCAGATGAACCGTTCCTTGCCCGAGTATTTGCTGCCCTGGCCGCGCATCACCGGGTTAGGGCTATTCGGTGCCTTGACGTTTTCCTCTCGCAGCCGCCGCAACAGGGCCGGGATCGGAATCTTCACCGGACACACTTCGCCACAGGCGCCGCACAACGAGGAGGCGCTTGGGTGATCCGGCACCTTCGCCAATCCGACCATGTGCGGCGTGATGATTTTTCCGATAGGCCCCGGGTAGACCTCACCGTAGGCATGCCCGCCAATTCGGGTGTAGACCGGGCAATGATTCATACAGGCGCCGCAGCGGATGCAATTCAGGGTCTGGCGCAGTTCGCTGTCGGCAAACGCCTGGCTGCGACCGTTATCCAGCAGGACCAGGTGGACTTCCTGAGGCCCGTCCAACTCATCGGCCTTGCGTGGCCCGGAGATCATGTTGACGTAGGTGGTGATCGGCTGGCCCAGGGCCGAGCGGGTCAGCAGCGAAAGCAGCGGAACGACGTCCCGCAGGTTTTCCACGACTTTTTCGATGCCGGTCACGGCAATGTGCACCGGCGGCACCGTAGTGGACATCCGCCCGTTGCCTTCGTTTTCCACCAGCAGCAGCGTGCCGGTTTCGGCGACGGCAAAGTTGACGCCCGAAACGCCGATGTCGGCTTCGAAAAATTTCTGCCGCAAGACCTTGCGACCGATCTGAATGAGTTGGTCAACGTCCTTGGTGTATTCCACGCCAAGTTTGTCGTGGAACAAGGACGCGACCTGACCGGCATTCTTGTGGATCGCCGGCATAATGATGTGGGAAGGCTTCTCGTGGTCGAGTTGGACGATGTATTCCCCCATGTCGGATTCGAGACACTCAATGTCCCGAGCCTCGAGGAAATGGTTCATCTCCATCTCTTCGCTGACCATCGATTTGCCCTTGATCACTTGCCGCGCCTCGTGAGCGCGGATGATCGAAAGAACGATGCCGTTGGCTTCGTCCACCGTTTCCGCCCAGTGCACTTTCACACCGTTGCGGGTCAGGTTGCTTTCAAGTTGCTCGAGCAGGTCGGGCAGCTTGGATAACGCGCGGGCCCGGACAGCGTTGCCGAGCACTCGCAAATGTTCTCTTTCGTGGGCATCGCTGAAAGACGTTGCCCGTTTTGTCATCAGTGAATCCATCGCGCTGCGAAAGTTGTTTCGCAGTTGCGTGTCGTCCAGCGCCTTGTGGGAGCGGGCGCGAAAATCTTCCTGCACCTCAACGGTCGGAATCAGCGTCGGCGTGCTCATGCGGCACCTCCGGTTCGCTGCCAGAGGAAACTTGCCAAGTGTTGGCCGCGCAACGCTTCCTGCTGTTTTTCCAAGGCGCCGTTGATGTTCATCAAGCACCCGCAGTCGGCGCTGACGACCTGGTGCGCGCCGGATTCCTTCAGCGCTCGGGTCTTGTCGGCCACCATCGCGCCGGAAATATCCGGCATGCGAACGCTGAACGTCCCACCAAAACCACAGCATTCACTCTCATGGCTGTGGTCGACTCGCTCCACATTGCGCAGCTGCGCCAACAACGCACGGCCATGCAGGTGGGTGTTCATTTCCCGTCGTGCCGAGCAGGACGTATGCAGCGCGACCTTCACTGGCGTGCCACTGTCGTTCAATTGCACCTTGCAAACGAACAGCAGAAACTCCGCCAATTCATAGGTCCTGGCGGCCAGCGCCTGGACCTGCTTGAGCATTTGCGGCTCGTCCTTGAACAGGTCGGCATAATGCTCGCGCAGCATGCCGGCACATGAGCCCGACGGCACGACCACCGGGTAATCCTCGGCGAATGACGCCAATTGCGCCCGCGCCACTGTCCGCGCCTGTTCCGTGTAACCCGACGTGTAGGCCGGTTGCCCACAACAGGTCTGGCCCTGTGGGTAGTCCACCCGGATTCCTTCGCGCTCGAGGAGATGAATCGCATCCATCCCGGCTTCGGGGTAGAACAGGTCGACCACGCATGTCCCGAACAGGTAGACCCGAGCAGGTTTCTCGCTGGGGTACTGCCGGGGCTCGGGCAATGGCGGGGCGACACGGGTCGCGTTCGGCACGGCGTTATAAAAAAGCTCGCTCATCAGGCGTGTCTCCGGGTGGTCCCGGTTATCCGTCTGCTGAGGCTGCTGAATATAGAGGGGAAATCTTTCAGCAGCCTTGCAGACCCGGTTGTGAATAGCGGACGACGATTACGGTTCGGCGTCGGTTTTTTCAGTGCTTCGTGTAGTACTCAGTGAACCAGCATGCCGGTGAACCAGTAGGCCTGAGCCAGCGTGATCAGGCCAACGATCGTTGCAAAGAATAGGCTGTGTTTCAGGGTGAAACGGAACAGATCGGATTCTTTGCCAACCAGCCCGGTCGCTGCGCACGCCACGGCGATCGATTGTGGCGAAATCATCTTGCCGGTCACGCCGCCGCTGGTATTGGCCGCCACCAGCAAGGTGTCATTGACGCCGATCTGGTGCGCGGTGGTCGCTTGCAGCGAACCGAACAGCGCGTTGGACGAGGTGTCGGAGCCGGTCAGGAACACGCCCAGCCAACCGAGGAACGGCGAGAAGAACGGGAACGCTGCGCCAGTGCCAGCCAATACCAGGGCCATGGTCGACGACATCCCCGAGAAATTGGTGACGAAGGCGAAGGCCAGCACCATGCCGATGGACAGGATCGGCCAGCGCAACTCAAAAAGCGTCTCTTTAAAAGTGGTAAGACCAGTTCTGAAATCGATTTTCAACACCAGCATCGAGATCAACGCGGAGAAGAAAATCGCTGTGCCGGTCGCCGAAATCGGATCGAGCTTGAACACCGCCGGGATGGCGGTCGGGTTGACCACGATTGGCGCGGACTTGATCACCAACTGGTCCAGGTGCGGGATCGCGAAGTTGAACACCCAACCGTACATCGAGCCGCCAGGGGCGAACATTGCCTTGAATGGCTTCAGCGTCCAGATCGTCACCAGCACGGTGAGGATCAGAAAAGGCGACCACGCCTTGATGATTTCTCCCAGGCTGTAGGGGGACGCCACGGTGCTGCGAGGCTGGCCGAAACCACCGGCGCTGGCGGTGATGGCTGCGCTGGACGTTGCGCCGGCGATCTGGGCGCCTGCGGTGCGCTTGGGCTGCCAGATTTTCAGGAACAACGTCAGCGAGACCAGGCTGGCCAGGGCCGAGGTGATGTCTGGCAGTTCCGGGCCGATGAAGTTCGAGGTGAGGTACTGAGTGATGGCGAAACTCAAGCCCGCCACCAGTGCCGCCGGCCAGGTTTCTCGCACGCCGCGCAGGCCATCCATCATGAATACCAGCCAGAACGGCACGAACAGCGACAGCAATGGCAGCTGTCGGCCGGTCATGGCGCCGATCTTGAACGCATCGATGCCGGTGACTTGGCCTGCCACGATTATCGGGATGCCCAGCGCGCCGAATGCCACCGGGGCGGTATTGGCGATCAGGCACAGGCCCGCGGCATAGAGGGGATTGAAGCCCAGGCCCACCAGCAATGCGGCGGTAATCGCGACGGGCGCGCCGAAGCCGGCGGCACCTTCCAGGAAGGCGCCAAAGCAGAAGCCGATCAGCAGCACCTGAAGGCGCTGGTCGTCGGTGATCGACAGCACCGAGCTGCGGATCACTTCGAACTGGCCGCTCTTGACGGTCAGCTTGTAGAGAAATACCGCGGCAACGATGATCCAGGCGATAGGCCACAACCCATACGCAAAACCATAACCCGCCGCCGCGAACGCCATGTCCGCCGGCATCTGGAATGCAAAAATCGCGACCGCGATCGCCAGCGCCAGGGTGATGCTGCCGGCCACGTGCCCCTTGAGGCGAAACACCGCCAGGGCAAGGAAGAAAAATACGATTGGAATGACGGCCGCGAGTGCGGACAAGCCTAGGCTGCCGAGCGGACTGTAAAGCTGTTGCCAGGTTTGCATATTGGGTGAGCCCCTAATTGTTTTTGGTCAGGCACTGGTCAGCGGCTTTGGATAATTGGTAATACCAATTTACAAGCGCTGTCGGCTAGGGTAAAAGCCTTGGTTGTCATGTGTCAATTTGTCGCCCGGAAACTTTCGTCGCATAACACCCAGCCGATGGCATCCGCCCCGTCGGCATCCGTGGTTTTTGATAGGTGTGGAAGGGGCTCGGATGGGCCAGAATAGAGAGCCCGGCGAGCTGTCGGGTCCGTGGAGAGTCGAGTTATGGGGTTTGATCAGATTCGTCAGCGCCGTTTGTCTGACGATATTGTCGAGCGGCTTGAAGGCATGATCCTTGAGGGCACGTTGAAATCCGGCGAGCGGTTGCCGGCCGAGCGGACCCTGGCCGAGCAGTTCGGCGTGTCACGTCCTTCGTTGCGTGAAGCGATCCAGAAACTGACGGCCAAGGGCTTGCTGATCAGTCGCCAGGGCGGCGGCAACTATGTTGTGGAGTCGCTGGGCTCGACGTTCAGTGATCCGCTGCTGCACCTCTTGGAAAGCAACCCCGAAGCGCAGCGCGACCTCCTTGAGTTCCGGCATACCCTGGAAGCGTCCTGCGCTTATTACGCAGCACTTCGGGCCACGGAGGTCGATCGGGAGCGGCTGACGACAGCCTTTGAAGCGTTGCAGAATTGTTATTCGCGCCACGAGGACGTGAGCCGGGCAGAGGAGGGCGCGGCAGATGCGCGTTTTCACCTGGCGATCGCCGAGGCCAGCCATAACGCTGTCTTACTGCATACGATCCGAGGATTGTTCGACCTGCTCAAGCGCAATGTGGTGACCAATATCGGCGGCATGTACAAGCAGCGCAGCGAGACGCGCGACATGCTGATCAGCCAGCATCGGGAGCTTTATCAAGCCATCATGGACGGGCACGCCGAGTTGGCGCGGGAAGTGTCCAGCCGACACATCTTGTACGTGCAGGAAGTCTTGGAAGAGGTGCGTCAGGAAGTGCAGCGGGTGGCGCGAGCGGAGCGGCGCAAGGGCATCTGATCGAGCTTGCGAACCTTTTGGGAGCGAGCTTGCTCGCGATGGCGGCCTATTCGACACATCTACAGTCGATGTGACGACGCTATCGCAATCAAGCACGCACCCACGGTCGCTCCGGGCTGGCTACTCTTCCTTGCCCTTGTTGCGCACCGCACGTTGCAATTCGCGACCGGCATCGCGCTCGCGTTCGGTATCACGCTTGTCGTATTCCTTCTTGCCCTTGCCCAGCGCGATCTCGCACTTGATCAAGTGCTTGCTCCAGTACAGCGATGTACAGACGCAGGCATAACCCTTCTGCTGCACGGAAGCGAAGAGCTTCTCCAGCTCGCGCTTGTTGAGCAGCAGCTTGCGCGAGCGCACAGGGTCGGCGATGACGTGGGTGCTGGCGGTGGTCAGCGGCGTGATATGACTGCCCAGCAGCCATGCTTCGCCGTCCTTGAGCAAGACATAACTGTCGACCAGTTGCGCCTTGCCGGCACGCAAGCTCTTTACTTCCCAACCGGCCAGGACCATGCCAGCCTCGAAACGTTGTTCGATGAAGTAATCGTGTCGCGCCTTTTTGTTTTGCGCGATGGTCCCTGTGGGGTGTTTCTTCTGTTTAGCCATAGGGGCGGCATTATAGGCAGTTGCGTGCGTGTCGGCTACGGTGAACCTGTGTGCTTGAGCAGGTTGCATGAATCCCGGACAATGCGGCCTCTTTTTTGAACGCTTGGGCGTGATCACGATGTCGACAGACAAGGTTTCTGTCCACGGCAGTTGGGCTAGCCGCTGGGTCTTCATATTCGCCGCGACCGGTTCGGCCGTCGGGCTGGGTAGTATCTGGAAGTTTCCGTACATGGTCGGTGTCTATGGCGGCGGCGCCTTCGTGCTGATGTTCCTGGCGTGCATCGCGCTGATCGGTGCGCCGGTTATGTTGGCTGAGACGCTGATCGGTCGTCGCGCCCGGCAAAGTCCGGCCAATGCCCTGAAAGTGCTGGCGGTGGAGGCGGGGCATTCGTCGAAGTGGTCCTGGGGCGCATTCGCCGGGATGATCACGGCGCTGCTGATCCTGTCGTTCTATAGCGTGGTCGGTGGCTGGTCGCTGGACTACATCATCGACATGGGGCGCGGCGACTTCCAGAACGCAACGCCCGATCAGGTTGGCGCCTACTTTGGGAGCGTGATCGCCGATCCCTGGAGGCTGACGCTCTGGCACACGCTGTTCATGGTGCTTTCCGCCGTCGTGATTGCCCGTGGTGTCGTCGCGGGCCTTGAGCGCAGCCTGCGAATCATGATGCCGCTGCTGTTCGTGATGATCCTGGTGCTGCTGGGCTACAGCATGACCACGGGGCACTTCATGGAGGGCGTGCATTTCATGTTCGATTTCCAGCCGGAAAAAGTCATGGATGGACTGTTGCCGGCCATGGGGCACGCTTTTTTCTCTCTGAGCGTGGGGGTCGGTTCGATCATGATCTACGGCGTCTACATGCCCAAGAGCGCCTCTCTCACCAAGACAGTCGTCGGCGTTGCGCTGCTGGACACCTTCGTGTCGTTGTTGGCTGGGGTGGCATTGTTTCCCATTGTGTTCGCTGCTGGCCTGAACCCTAGCGAGGGGCCGGGGCTGATGTTCGTCAGCCTGCCATTTGCCTTCGGCAGCATGGCGTTCGGCCAAGTGATGGGCGTGGTGTTTTTTGTCCTGGTGGCAATTGCCGCCTGGAGTTCGGCCATTTCCTTGCTCGAGCCGATGGTGGCTTATCTGGTTGAGCGGACTCGCCTCAGTCGTGCCTGGGTGACTTTCTGGCTGGCTTTCACTTGCTGGTTCGTGGGGCTGGGTACGGTTTTTTCCTTCAATATATGGAAGCAGGCAAAGTTTTTCGTGAACGAAGGCGACCTGTTCCACCTCTATCAGTGGGGAGCAACCGGAGGGTTGGATTTCTTCGGTGTGATTGATTTCTTCACGTCGCGGATCATGTTGCCCTTGGGCGGTTTGTGTTTCGTGGTGTTTGCAGGGTGGATCATGGGGCGTGAAGCCGTGCGCGATGAGCTGTCGCTACGCAGTCCTGTATTGTTCGCCTTGAGTCTGTTCTTGATGCGCTATGTGGCGCCCATTGGCATTCTTGTAGTGTTTGCCACCCAGCTGTGGAAGTGACGCTTACATGACGACACATATTCAACGCTCGGCCCTCCTGCCCTATCCGGCCCAGGCGCTGTACGACTTGGTCAACGACGTGGCGAGTTACCCGCAATTCCTGCCCTGGTGCTCGTCCGCCGAGGTGCTCGAAAGCTCCGAAACCCATATGCGCGCGAGCCTCAATGTCGCCAAGGGCGGGTTGAGCCAGCACTTCGTCACTCGTAACACCTTGGTGCCGGGCCAGTCCATCGAGATGAACCTTGAGGAAGGGCCTTTCAATCAGCTCCATGGCGTCTGGGTGTTCAAGGCGCTGGGTGAGAAAGCCTGCAAGATCAGCCTGGACCTGTCGTTCGATTACGCCGGGCCGCTGGTGCGGGCGACATTAGGCCCGTTGTTCAATCAGGCGGCCAACACCCTGGTCGACGCTTTTTGCCAGCGTGCCAAGCAGAATGCCGAGCTCAAGCGTTGATTGAGATAGAAGTGGTGTATGCCGGTGTCGATCGTCAGGTATTGCGACGATTCGCCGTCCAGGAAGGGACGTCCGTTCGTGCTGCCCTGATGGCGTCGGGTATCGCTGCGGATTTTCCGGAGCTGGATTTGAAGACGAGTCCGATCGGGATTTTTGGTCGGGTGGTTGCAGATCCGGACCGGCAGCTGGTGCAGCCAGCCGACCGGCTTGAGATTTACCGGCCATTGTTGGCTGACCCCAAGGAAATTCGTCGCCTGCGGGCGGCCAAGGCAGCCCAGGCTCGTCGAACTGAGTAAAAAACTGGGTTGTATTGCAGGCAATAAAAAACCCGGCATGCCGGGTTTTTTATTGTCGCGATTTATTGCGGCGAGGTGTCCAGAGGTTCTGGCGTCGGGACAGGTACGGTCTCGACGTTGTCCACGTCCTTCTGGATCTGATCCAGCAGCGAACCTGGCTTGGCCGGTTTTTCCGGTTTCGGCTGTTCGGTGTTCTGGGTCGGGTCGGTGACCGTGGTGCCGCTATCCTTGCCCATGATGGCCTCGTCGCGGCTCACGCCGGGCATGAAATCTCCCGACAAGCTGACGAGTTGATCATTGGCATTGAAAATAACGCTGATGCGTTCCTGCTGCCGCTCGCCGCCGCCTGGCTGCAAGCTGTACAGGTAATCCCAGCGATCGGCATGAAACGTGTCGGTCAACAGAGGGTTGCCCATGATAAACCGTACTTGCCGGCGGGTCATTCCCGGGCGTAACTGGTCTATCATGTCCTGCGTGACGACATTGCCCTGCTGGATGTCGATTTTGTAAACCCCGGGGAATGAACAACCGGCGAGTGCGAGCAGTCCCACGAAGGTGAAACTGGTTAGCAAGAGCTTGGTGTTTTGCATCGGTGGGCGACTTCCACTATCTTGGCTGGGACAACGTAAACACCGATCATACCCGCATTAAGAGAAGCTGCGAAGCAGCATCGCGAGAAAGCTGACCATGGTTGAAAATAGCGAACTACGCAAAGCCGGCCTCAAAGTGACCCTGCCTAGGGTCAAGATTCTGCAAATGCTCGACTCTGCCGAGCAGCGCCACATGAGTGCCGAAGACGTCTATAAGGCGCTCATGGAAGCTGGCGAGGATGTCGGTCTGGCCACGGTCTACCGTGTCCTGACTCAATTCGAAGCTGCCGGGCTGGTCGCTCGTCATAACTTCGATGGCGGTCATGCTGTCTTTGAATTGGCTGACGGGGAGCACCATGACCATATGGTGGATGTTGAGACCCGTGAAGTCATCGAATTCATCAGCCCTGAAATCGAGCAACTGCAAAAGGCTATTGCTGAGGAGTATGGCTTCGAGCTGATCGATCACCATCTCGTCCTGCATGTGCGCAAGCGCAAATAAGCTTGTGGCGTGGGCTCAGGCCCTCAGAACAAAAGAAGGCGACCCTCGGGTCGCCTTCTTTCTTTCAACGGCCTCTGTCAGGTTTTCGCCGCAACCACCATTTTTTTAGCGTGGGCCAAGGATTCCTTGGTCAGGTCTATTCCTCCGAGCATCCGAGCGACTTCTTCCACGCGTTCATTTTTGTTGAGTTTGGACACTGCGGTACGAGTGGCGTCTTCGCCGCGCACCTTGTGGACAAATAGATGTTGGTGTCCCTGGGCGGCAACCTGGGGCAGGTGAGTGACCGTCAGGACCTGTCCACGCTCGCCCAATCTGCGCAGCAACTGGCCGACAATTTCCGCCGTAGGGCCGCCAATGCCGACATCCACCTCGTCGAACACCAGCGTTGGCACCCGTGATGTCTGTGCCGTGATGACCTGGATTGCCAGGCTGATACGCGACAGCTCGCCGCCGGAAGCCACTTTTGCCAACGCCTTAAGGGGTTGCCCGGGGTTGGCGCTGACCAGCAGTTCCACTTGCTCCAGCCCGTTAGGCTGAAGATCATCACCGCCGTTAGGGTGCAGTTCGATGGTGAATCGGCCCCCTGGCATGCCCAGGCGCTGGATCTCCTGTTCTACCGCGCTCGCCAAGCCCGTCGCGGCTTGTCGGCGCAATTCGCTGAGCTCCTTGGCCTTTTCCTGGTAATGGCGCGCAAAGGAGGCCAGTTCATCCCCGAGCCGCTCGATGGATTCATCATTGGCGTTCAGGCTTTCCAGTTCCTCCAGCAGCCGTTGCTGCAGTTCGACGACGTCGGTTGGCTGGACGCGATGCTTGCGGGCCAGCGTATAGATAGTGTCCAGGCGCTCTTCCAGAAACTGGAGGCGTGCCGGGTCGGCATCGAAATGATCAAGGAAGCGGTTCAACTCTCCGACGGCTTCTTCGACCTGGATCTGGGCGCTGGTCAGCAGGTTGCTCGCTTCGCCCAGGGCTCCCACGGCATTGCTGACGCTGGAAAGTCGGTTGATGCTTGCGGTCAGCGCACTGAGCACATTGCCGGAATCACTTTCGCTGCATTGCTCGACCACTTGCCGACAGACACCGAGGAGTGCCTCGGCATTGGTCAGGTTCTTGTGCTCCTGCTCAAGTTCCTCCAGCTCGTTTTCGCCCAGGGCCAGGTTTTCCAGCTCTTCAAGCTGGTAGCTCAACAGTTGGTGGCGGGCCCGTTGTTCATCGCCTGAGTTGGAAAGTCGATCCAGTTCCTGCCGGGTCTGTCGCCAGCGTTGGGCGGCCAATTGAACCTGGCGGGCCAGGTCGGTGGCACCCGCGTACTCGTCGAGCAAGCGACGATGGGTGTCGGTCTTGAGCAGCGATTGGTGTTCATGCTGGCTGTGAATATCGATCAGCAGTTCGCCGAGTGCCTTGAGGTCGCCGAGGGGGCAAGGGGTGCCGTTGATATAGCCTCGGGAGCGGCCCTCGGCGGTGATGACCCGGCGCAGGATGCACAGCCCATCGGTGTCCAGGTCGCGCTCGGCCAGCCAGGCGCTGGCTTCGGGGATGTCGACGAGGTCGAATGTCGCCAGGATGTCGGCCTTTTCCGCACCGGGACGTACCACGCCGCTATCAGCGCGGTCGCCAAGTGTCAGTCCCAGGGCGTCGAGCATGATCGATTTGCCGGCACCGGTTTCACCGGTAATCACGCTCATGCCTCGATCGAGTTCGAGGTCGAGATGTTCGACGATGGCGTAGTTGTGTACGGACAGGTGCACCAGCATAAGGCCGCTCCCAGGCATTAGGTCTGGTTATTTATACAGTGTTTTGTTTCGCGCTGACAATGCCTGCGCTTAGCTCGATTTGCTTGGACCAACAGATCCCTTAGTGCTGCGAGGAATGATTATGCTGCTGCCTTTTGTAGGGTTAATTCGTCAGATGGCCCTTGAAGCTGGAAAACCCGGCCCCATATACCGGGGCAGAAGCGCGAGTCGAGCTCGCGGACGAAATTGAAAGGAGAAATCTATGGCTGACGAACAGACGCAGGACACCCAAAATCTAGACGCCAATCAGGCTCCCCAGGATTCGGGTGAAGACCTGGCGGCACGTGTACAAGTGCTCGAAGAGCAACTGGCCGGTGCGCAGGATCAGGCGTTGCGTGTAGCAGCCGATCTGCAGAACGTCCGCCGTCGTGCCGAGCAGGATGTGGAAAAGGCTCATAAGTTCGCCCTGGAACGTTTTGCTGGCGACCTGCTGCCGATCATCGACAGCCTGGAGCGGGGTCTGGAGCTGTCCAACCCGGACGACGAGAACATCCGTCCAATGCGTGAAGGCATCGAGCTGACCCTGAAAATGTTCCAGGACACGCTCAAGCGTTACCAGCTTGAAGCGATCGATCCTCACGGTGAACCCTTCAACGCCGAGCACCATCAGGCCATGGCGATGCAGGAAAGTGCAGACGTCGAGCCAAACAGCGTGCTGAAAGTGTTCCAGAAGGGCTATCTGCTCAACGGTCGTCTGCTGCGCCCGGCCATGGTTGTGGTCAGCAAGGCGCCAGCGCCGGTTTCGCCTTCTATTGATGAGCAGGCTTGAAATCGGGCGAAACGGCCCCATTAAGAAGTCAAGCGTTTAAGTGCTACCGCAGTTAACCACCAATGCTGCGGCAACAAAATCCAAGTTCCGGGAGAGTCAAGATGGGCAAAATTATCGGTATCGACCTGGGGACCACCAACTCGTGCGTCTCCGTGCTGGAAAACGGCAAGGCCAAGGTTATTGAAAACGCTGAAGGCGCGCGCACCACGCCGTCGATCATCGCGTACGCCAACGATGGCGAAATCCTGGTGGGTCAGTCCGCCAAGCGCCAGGCTGTGACCAATCCGCATAACACCCTGTACGCGGTGAAGCGTCTGATCGGTCGCAAGTTCGACGAAGAAGTCGTTCAGAAAGACATCAAGATGGTGCCTTACAAGATCGCCAAGGCTGACAACGGCGACGCCTGGGTTGAAGTGAACGGCCAGAAAATGGCGCCGCCACAGATCTCGGCTGAAATCCTGAAGAAAATGAAGAAAACCGCCGAAGATTACCTCGGCGAAGCAGTGACCGAGGCGGTTATCACTGTCCCTGCTTACTTCAACGACAGCCAGCGTCAGGCGACCAAAGACGCCGGCCGCATCGCGGGCCTGGACGTAAAACGCATCATCAACGAACCAACCGCGGCCGCTCTGGCCTACGGCATGGACAAGGCCAAGGGCGATCACACCGTGATCGTTTACGACCTGGGTGGCGGTACCTTCGACGTTTCCGTGATCGAGATCGCTGAAGTCGACGGCGAGCACCAGTTCGAAGTGCTGGCGACCAACGGCGACACGTTCCTCGGTGGTGAAGACTTCGACATCCGCCTGATCGACTACCTCGTCGATGAGTTCAAGAAAGAAAGCGGCATGAACCTCAAGGGTGACCCGCTGGCCATGCAGCGCCTCAAAGAAGCCGCTGAAAAAGCCAAGATCGAACTGTCCTCGAGCCAGTCGACCGACGTGAACCTGCCGTACATCACCGCAGACGCCACCGGTCCGAAGCACCTGAACGTGAAGATTTCCCGCGCCAAGCTCGAAGCGCTGGTTGAAGACCTGGTTCAGCGCACCATCGAGCCTTGCCGCATTGCGATGAAAGACGCCGGTATCGACGTGGGTTCGATCAACGACGTGATCCTGGTCGGCGGCCAGACCCGTATGCCGCTGGTGCAGAAGCTGGTAACCGATTTCTTCGGTAAGGAAGCTCGTAAGGATGTGAACCCTGACGAAGCCGTTGCCATGGGTGCCGCCATCCAGGGCGCCGTTCTGGCTGGTGACGTGAAGGACGTTCTGCTGCTCGACGTCAGCCCGCTGACCCTGGGTATCGAAACCATGGGCGGCGTGATGACTGCGCTGATCGAGAAAAACACCACGATTCCTACCAAGAAATCCCAGGTGTTCTCGACTGCCGATGACAACCAGAGCGCCGTGACCATCCACGTGCTGCAAGGCGAGCGCAAGCAAGCCGCCCAGAACAAGTCGTTGGGCAAGTTCGACCTGGCCGAGATTCCACCGGCTCCACGTGGCGTGCCACAGATCGAAGTGACCTTCGACATCGACGCCAACGGCATCCTGCACGTCGGCGCGAAAGACAAGGCCACCGGCAAGACCCAGTCGATCGTGATCAAGGCCAACTCCGGCCTGTCCGAAGAAGAAATTCAGCAGATGGTTCGCGATGCTGAAGTCAACGCCGAGGAAGACCGCAAGTTCGAAGAGCTGGCAAGCGCGCGTAACCAGGGCGATGCCTTGGTGCACTCGACTCGCAAGATGATCGCCGACGCCGGTGACAAAGTGACCGCCGAAGAAAAAACGGCGATCGAAGCGGCTGTAGTTGCTCTTGAAGCTGCCGTCAAAGGCGACGACAAGGCGGCCATCGAAGCGAAGATCGAAGAGTTGTCGAAAGTCTCCGCGCCAGTGGCTCAGAAGATGTATGCCGAGCAGGCCCAGCCCGCTGAAGGCGCAGCGCCGCAAGGCGAGTCGGCCGAGAAAACCGACGATGTCGTCGACGCTGAGTTCGAAGAAGTGAAAGACAACAAGTAATCGCTTGTTGGTCGGCCGGTTGACTGCTTTTGTGCGGTGGCTGGTAGGATGTCGCCGCGCGGGAGCTTGCTCCCGCGTTGGCGTGTCTGGAGGCAGCTAATTTTTGCAGCATGCGACAAAGCTCGGGTGCTGACGGTGGGTTCGGGAATGCTCCTGCTTTCCGGGCGATATGCACCGAGACCAGGATCGTTGAATCGACGTGAGTTGGGTTCGGGCCTGTATGGAGGCCCAACGAGTTTGGCGAGGTTCAGGAGAGGTTTGCCGAACGTCCTATAAGAGTGCAAAGACTAATGGCAAAACGTGATTTTTACGAAGTATTGGGTGTTGAGCGGGGGGCCAGCGAAGCAGAGCTGAAGAAGGCCTATCGTCGCCTGGCGATGAAACACCACCCGGACCGTAATCCCGGCGACAAGGCTTCGGAAGAGATGTTCAAGGAGGCCAACGAGGCCTATGAAGTCCTGTCCGATTCCAGCAAGCGCGCGGCTTACGACCAGTACGGCCATGCCGGCGTCGACCCTAGCATGGGTGGCGGCGGTGCCGGTTTCGGCGGACAGAACTTCTCCGATATTTTCGGCGATGTGTTCAGTGATTTCTTCGGTGGCGGCCGTGGCGGTGCCCGTGGTGGCGCTCAGCGAGGCAGTGACCTGCGCTACACGCTGGAGCTGAGCCTCGAGGAGGCGGTGCGGGGGACCACGGTCAATATCCGTGTTCCGACGCTGGTCAATTGCAAACCATGCGACGGCTCGGGTGCCAAGAAGGGTTCCTCGCCAGTCACTTGCCCTACCTGTGGCGGTATCGGCCAGGTTCGCATGCAGCAAGGCTTCTTCTCGGTCCAGCAGACCTGTCCGCGCTGCCATGGCCAAGGCAAGATCATTTCCGATCCGTGCGATGCCTGCCATGGCGAAGGGCGTGTCGAAGAGTACAAGACGCTGTCGGTGAAAGTGCCGGCCGGTGTCGACACGGGCGACCGTATCCGCCTGTCCGGCGAAGGCGAGGCAGGTGCCCAGGGTGGTCCGACTGGCGACTTGTATGTGGTCATCAACGTGCGCGAACACGCGATCTTCCAGCGTGACGGCAAGCACTTGTTCTGCGAAGTGCCTATCAGCTTCGTCGATGCGGCGCTGGGTGGCGAGCTGGAAATCCCGACCCTCGATGGTCGCGTCAAGCTGAAGATCCCTGAGGGGACGCAAACAGGCAAGCAATTCCGGATTCGCGGCAAGGGCGTGGCGCCGGTGCGTGGCGGTGGTGCGGGTGACCTGATGTGCCGCGTTGCGGTAGAGACACCGGTCAACCTGAGCCGGCGTCAGCGAGAACTGTTGGAAGAGTTCCGCAGCTCGTTGGCGGATGACAATAGCCACTCCCCTAAAACCACTGGCTGGTTCGAAGGCGTGAAGCGCTTCTTCGGCGACCTGTAAGGAGTGGGCATGCGACGTATTGCTGTGATGGGCGCCGCGGGGCGCATGGGCAAGGCGCTGGTCGAAGCGGTGCAGCAACGCTCGCCGCTTTCGGGCCTGACCGCTGCCATCGTGAGGCCCGACAGTACGCTGGTAGGCGCCGATGCTGGCGAGTTGGCCTCGCTTGGGCGTATCGGCGTGCCAATGTCCGGTGGGCTGGAAAAGGTGCTCGACGAGTTTGACGTCCTGATCGATTTCACCCTTCCGGAAGTGATGCTCAAGAACCTTGCCATCTGCCGCAAGGCTGGCAAGGCCATGGTGATCGGCACGACCGGCCTGGATGCCGCGCAAAAGCAATTGCTGGCCGACGCAGGCAAGGACATCCCGATTGTATTTGCGGCGAACTTCAGCGTCGGCGTGAACCTGTCGCTGAAGTTGCTGGACTTGACTGCTCGAGTGTTGGGCGACGATGCGGATATCGAAATCATCGAGGCACATCACCGGCACAAGATCGATGCGCCTTCGGGCACCGCGTTGCGCATGGGTGAAGTGATTGCCGATGCGCTGGGTCGCGATTTGCAGGAAGTGGCCGTGTACGGGCGCCAGGGGCATACCGGTGCTCGGGACAGAGACACCATCGGTTTCGCGACCGTGCGTGGCGGCGATGTGGTGGGTGATCACACCGTGCTGTTCGCGACTGAGGGCGAGCGTTTGGAAATTACCCACAAGGCATCGAGCCGGATGACCTTCGCCAAGGGCGCTGTGCGTGCCGCGCTTTGGTTGGATGGTCGTGAGCCTGGTTTGTACGACATGCAGGATGTTCTCGACCTGCGTTGATGTCTCTGAAGACGGGGTTCAGGTTATACTGAGCCCCGTTTTACGCCGCTTCGCGACGACCTGTCGCATTCCCCTGCCTTTCAGGCTCATTAGCGGTGGACCAAAAAAGCCTTTTTCTGTAAGCTACAGCTTTAGTGTGTCCACTAAAAGCGCGCAGAATAATTCAGTGAACAAGCGGGGTGACGTGTCCATACGTCACTCCGCTTTTTTACAACCTGCGATCGCCCTTTCAGGCTTTATTTACGGGAGGTCTTCTTGACTAAGCCAGCCATACTCGCCCTTGCTGATGGCAGCATTTTTCGCGGCGAAGCCATTGGAGCCGACGGTCAGACCGTTGGTGAGGTGGTGTTCAACACCGCAATGACCGGCTATCAGGAAATTCTTACCGATCCTTCCTACGCCCAACAAATCGTTACCTTGACCTATCCGCACATCGGCAACACTGGCACCACGCCGGAAGACGCTGAGTCCGATCGTGTCTGGTCCGCTGGCCTGGTCATCCGCGACTTGCCGCTGGTAGCGAGCAACTGGCGTAACACGATGTCCCTCTCCGACTACCTGAAAGCCAACAATGTCGTGGCGATTGCCGGTATCGATACCCGCCGCCTGACCCGCATCCTTCGGGAAAAAGGCGCGCAGAACGGCTGCATCATGGCCGGCGACAACATTTCCGAAGAGGCGGCCATCGCCGCCGCCCAGGGGTTTCCAGGCCTCAAGGGCATGGACCTGGCGAAGGTCGTCAGCACCCAGAAGCAATATGAGTGGCGCTCCTCGGTCTGGGATCTGAAAACCGACAGCCACGCGACGATCGAAGCCTCCGAGCTGCCGTACCACGTGGTCGCGTACGACTACGGCGTCAAGTTGAATATCCTGCGCATGCTGGTCGCACGTGGCTGCCGCGTGACGGTAGTGCCAGCACAAACCCCGGCGGCTGACGTCCTGGCGCTCAAGCCTGATGGCGTGTTCCTGTCCAACGGCCCGGGTGACCCGGAGCCTTGCGACTACGCCATCCAGGCGATCAAGGATGTGCTGGAAACCGAGATTCCGGTATTCGGTATCTGCCTCGGTCACCAATTGCTTGCCCTGGCCTCGGGTGCCAAGACCGTCAAAATGGGTCATGGCCATCATGGTGCAAACCACCCGGTCCAGGACCTGGACACCGGCGTCGTCATGATCACCAGCCAGAACCACGGTTTTGCCGTCGACGAAGCGACCCTGCCGGCCAACGTGCGCGCGATTCACAAGTCGCTGTTCGATGGCACGCTGCAAGGTATCGAGCGTACCGACAAGAGCGCGTTCAGCTTCCAGGGCCACCCAGAAGCGAGCCCGGGCCCGAACGACGTGGCGCCGCTGTTCGATCGCTTCATCAACGAGATGGCCAAGCGACGCTGACCGCGTGAAGCCCGAGGGCGGCCCCGAAAACGGCGGCCCCCTCGGGCGCTTCAAAGATTGTTCGACGGCCTAGCCGACTGACCTGCGGATTTGAGTGACAAACCCATGCCAAAACGTACAGACATAAAAAGCATCCTGATTCTCGGCGCTGGCCCGATCGTGATCGGCCAGGCCTGCGAATTCGACTACTCCGGCGCCCAGGCCTGCAAAGCCCTGCGCGAAGAGGGCTATCGCGTCATCCTGGTGAACTCCAACCCGGCCACCATCATGACCGACCCGGCCATGGCCGACGCCACCTACATCGAACCGATCAAGTGGCAAACCGTTGCCAAGATCATCGAGAAGGAGCGCCCGGACGCTCTGCTGCCTACCATGGGCGGCCAGACCGCGCTGAACTGCGCCCTTGAGCTGGAGCGCGAAGGCGTCCTGGAGAAATTCGGTGTGGAAATGATCGGCGCCAACGCCGACACCATCGACAAGGCCGAGGACCGTTCGCGTTTCGACAAGGCGATGAAATCCATCGGCCTGGACTGTCCGCGCTCGGGTATCGCCCACAGCATGGAAGAAGCCAACGCGGTCCTGGAGCGCCTTGGTTTCCCGTGCATCATCCGTCCGTCCTTCACCATGGGCGGCACCGGTGGTGGCATCGCCTACAACCGCGAAGAATTCGAAGAAATCTGCGCCCGTGGTCTCGATTTGTCGCCGACCAAGGAATTGCTGATCGACGAATCCCTGATCGGTTGGAAAGAATATGAAATGGAAGTTGTCCGTGACAAAAAGGACAACTGCATCATCGTCTGCTCCATCGAGAACTTCGACCCGATGGGTGTGCACACCGGTGACTCGATCACCGTTGCGCCGGCCCAGACCCTGACGGACAAGGAATACCAGATCCTGCGTAACGCCTCCCTGGCGGTATTGCGCGAGATCGGCGTGGAAACCGGCGGCTCCAACGTCCAGTTCGGCATCTGCCCGAACACCGGTCGCATGGTGGTCATCGAGATGAACCCGCGGGTGTCCCGTTCCTCGGCACTGGCCTCCAAGGCCACCGGTTTCCCGATCGCCAAGGTCGCCGCCAAGCTAGCCGTGGGCTACACCCTGGACGAGCTGTCGAACGACATCACCGGCGGCAAGACACCGGCGTCCTTCGAGCCGTCCATCGACTACGTCGTGACCAAGCTGCCACGCTTCGCCTTCGAGAAGTTCGCCAAGGCCGACGCTCGCCTGACCACCCAGATGAAGTCGGTCGGTGAAGTCATGGCCATCGGCCGGACCTTCCAGGAATCCCTGCAGAAAGCCCTTCGCGGCCTGGAAGTGGGTGTTTGCGGCCTCGATCCGAAGCTGGACCTGAGCAACCCGGAAAGCATGAGCGAGCTCAAGCGCGAGCTGACCGTGCCGGGCGCCGAGCGTATCTGGTACGTGGCCGATGCCTTCCGCGCCGGCATGACCGTCGAACAGATTTTCGGCATGAACATGATCGATCCTTGGTTCCTGGTGCAGATCGAAGATCTGATCAAGGAAGAAGAGAAGGTCAAGACCCTGGGCATGTCCAGCATTGACCGCGACACGATGCTGCGCCTCAAACGCAAAGGCTTCTCCGACCAGCGCCTCGCCAAGTTGCTGGGCGTGACCGACAAGAGCCTGCGCGCCCATCGTCACAAGCTGGAGGTTTTCCCGGTCTACAAGCGCGTCGACACCTGCGCCGCTGAGTTCGCCACCGATACCGCCTACCTGTACTCCACGTACGAAGAAGAGTGCGAAGCCGCGCCGTCGAGCCGTGACAAGATCATGATCCTGGGTGGCGGCCCCAACCGGATCGGCCAGGGCATCGAATTCGACTACTGCTGTGTACACGCGGCACTGGCCCTGCGCGACGACGGTTACGAGACCATCATGGTCAACTGCAACCCGGAAACCGTATCCACTGATTACGACACGTCCGATCGTCTGTACTTCGAGCCTGTCACCCTGGAAGACGTGCTGGAAATCGTCCGCGTCGAGAAGCCAAAAGGCGTGATCGTCCAGTACGGCGGCCAGACCCCGCTGAAACTGGCTCGTGCCCTTGAGGCCGCTGGCGTGCCGATCATCGGTACCAGCCCGGATGCCATCGACCGCGCGGAAGACCGCGAGCGCTTCCAGCAGATGGTCGAGCGCCTGAACCTGCGCCAGCCGCCAAACGCCACCGTGCGCAGCGAAGACGAAGCCATTCGCGCCGCCGCGAAGATCGGCTACCCGTTGGTTGTTCGTCCGTCCTATGTATTGGGCGGTCGCGCGATGGAAATCGTCTACCAGGAAGACGAACTCAAGCGTTACCTGCGCGAAGCGGTCCAGGTGTCCAACGACAGCCCGGTATTGCTTGACCACTTCCTCAACTGCGCCATCGAGATGGACGTGGATGCGGTCAGCGACGGCAAGGATGTGGTGATCGGCGCGATCATGCAGCACATCGAACAGGCCGGTGTTCACTCCGGTGACTCCGCTTGCTCGTTGCCACCTTACTCGCTGCCGGCGCACATCCAGGACGAGATGCGCGAACAGGTCAAGAAAATGGCCTTGGAGCTGGGCGTCATCGGCCTGATGAACGTGCAACTGGCCCTGCAGGGCGAAGACATCTATGTCATCGAAGTCAACCCGCGCGCTTCCCGGACCGTGCCGTTCGTTTCCAAGTGCATCGGTGTTTCCCTGGCAATGATCGCTGCACGGGTCATGGCTGGCAAAACCCTGCAAGAGCTGGGCTTTACCAAGGAAATCATCCCGAACTTCTACAGTGTGAAAGAAGCGGTGTTCCCGTTCGCCAAGTTCCCGGGTGTTGACCCGATCCTCGGCCCGGAAATGAAATCCACCGGTGAAGTCATGGGCGTGGGCGATACTTTCGGTGAGGCTTTCGCCAAGGCCCAGATGGGCGCCAGCGAAGTGTTGCCGACGGGTGGCACGGCGTTCATCAGTGTGCGTGATGACGACAAGCCACTGGTTGCAGGCGTGGCCCGTGATCTGATCAACTTGGGCTTCGAAGTGGTCGCCACTGCCGGTACTGCCAAGCTGATCGAAGCAGCAGGCCTGAAAGTGCGCCGCGTGAACAAGGTGACCGAGGGCCGTCCGCACGTGGTCGACATGATCAAAAATGACGAAGTCACGCTGATCATCAACACCACCGAAGGTCGCCAGTCGATCGCTGATTCCTATTCCATCCGTCGCAATGCGCTGCAGCATAAGATCTACTGCACCACGACCATTGCTGCCGGCGAAGCGATCTGCGAAGCGCTCAAGTTCGGCCCTGAGAAGACCGTACGTCGCTTGCAGGATCTACATGCAGGATTGAAGGCATGAGCATAACCAAGTACCCCATGACCGTTCAGGGCGCTCGCGCCCTGGAAGAAGAGCACGCTCACCTGACCAAGGTCGAGCGTCCTCGCTTGAGCCAGGCCATCGGTGAGGCCCGTGAACTGGGCGACCTGAAGGAAAACGCCGAATACCACGCTGCCCGTGAAGAGCAGGGCATGGTCGAGGCGCGTATCCGTGACATCGAAGGCCGTATGCAGAACGCGGTGATTATCGATGTCACCACGATCCCGCACACGGGCAAAGTGATTTTCGGCACCACCGTGGAAATCGCCAACGTCGAGACTGATGAAAGCGTCACTTACCAGATCGTTGGTGAGGACGAGGCGGACATCAAGCTCGGCAAGATTTCAGTCGGTTCCCCTATCGCCCGTGCCTTGATTGCCAAGGAAGAGGGTGACGTGGTTGCCGTGAAGACGCCTGGCGGTGTCATCGAGTATGAGATTGTCGAAGTCCGTCATATCTGAACGAAGGCGCCCGCTGCGAGCGGGCGCCATGATCTGGCAGCTCGCCCAGATGTTGTGGGTGGGCGGCGTCTGGTTGCTGCACATCGGTCTGCTGCCGGTACTGGGCAAAATTGGCCTGGCGCCGCTGCTTATCGATGAAATCGCGAGCATGCTGACGGCGCTGCTGGTGGGATTTTCCGCAGCGTGCGTGCTGTTTCAGGCTTTGGTGTTGGTTCAGGCTGAGGGTTTTGTCAGTCTATGGCGCGACATTCGTGGGCAATTGCTGCTCATGTCGTTGTACGCATGCGGTATGTTCCTGGCGGTGCGTCTCGGTTGGCCAAGTGCAACGCAGTGGCAGGTATTCAGTTACCTGATACTGGGCTTTTCCGGATTGGTGCTAGTGTTGCAACCGGTTCCCGGCTGGAGCGGCAGGGTGTGCGAAGCACACCCTTGACCCTTTGGTATCACTTGAAGCGGTGAACGTTCGACAATTGCTTGTTGACGCTGAAGTTCTTGCGGTAAATCAGCGCCATCTTGCCGATGACCTGCACGAGGTCTGCCTTTCCGACTTTACACAGTTCGGCAACGGCAGCCAGGCGGGCTTCGCGGTCGAGGATGTTGAGCTTGATCTTGATCAGCTCGTGATCGCCCAAGGCGCGTTCCAGTTCGGCGAGCACACCCTCAGTCAAACCGTTGTCAGCCACAGTCAAAACCGGTTTCAGATGGTGGCCAATGGATTTGTATTGTTTCTTCTGCTCTTGAGTGAGCGGCATAATCTGACCCCTGCGTCTGATCTTGTAAAAAGCGGCGGCCAGTTTACCCGAGCGAGTCCGGGACCGCCCAGTTAATCACGACGCGATTTATTTTTTAGAGGTGGCCCGTGGCCCGTTCCAAGACTAGCCAGAACTGGCTCAAAGAACATTTCAACGACCCGTACGTCAAAATGGCGCAAAAAGACGGCTATCGTTCGCGCGCCAGCTATAAATTGCTGGAGATCCAGGAAAAAGATCGCTTGATTCGTCCTGGCATGACCGTGATCGATCTCGGCGCAGCGCCGGGAGGCTGGTCGCAAGTAACCAGTCGTCTGATTGGCGGCCAGGGGCGGCTGATCGCGTCCGATATCCTTGAAATGGACGGCATCCCCGATGTCACCTTCATCCAGGGCGACTTCACGGAAGACGCGGTGTTGGCGAAAATCCTGGAGGCCGTCGGAAATACCGAAGTCGACCTTGTGATTTCCGATATGGCCCCCAATATGAGTGGATTAGCGGCTGTCGACATGCCTCGTGCGATGTTTCTGAGCGAGCTGGCCCTGGATCTGGCTGGGCGGGTTCTGCGTCCGGGTGGTGATTTCCTGATCAAGGTTTTCCAGGGTGAGGGCTTCGATGAGTACCATAAGGGTATCCGCAAGCTGTTCGACAAAGTGCAGATGCGCAAGCCGTTGTCGTCCCGTGACCGTTCTCGCGAGCAGTACCTGCTGGCGCGTGGGTTCCGCGGGATTGAAGGCGCTGCCAGTGATGAGCGTCTTTAATCAGGGGCGATAGTTTTTTTTGTCTCGCCTTGAAAATGGCAGGTAACGAAAATTCCGCGAGTCAAAGTTTCACAAAGGGTTACAGACGGCGCCTGCCAAGTCGCAGGTAATGTAGTAAGTTAGGCCGGTGAATATCATGCGAAGCGCGCGCCAGTAGCGGAGCTTGCTTCAGAGGGTAGTTAATTGAACGATATGGCAAAGAATCTGATCCTGTGGTTGATCATCGCTGCTGTCCTTGTGACCGTGATGAACAACTTCTCCAGCCCTAACGAGCCGCAGACCCTCAACTATTCCGACTTCCTCCAGCAGGTCAAGGAAGGCAAGGTCGAGCGCGTAGCCGTTGATGGCTATGTGATTACCGGCAAGCGCGCCGATGGCGACACTTTCAAGACCATTCGTCCGGCTATCCAGGACAACGGCCTGATTGGCGACCTGGTGGACAATCATGTCGTGATCGAAGGCAAGCAGCCCGAGCAGCAAAGCATCTGGACCCAGCTTCTGGTCGCCAGCTTCCCTATCCTCGTGATCATTGCGGTGTTCATGTTCTTCATGCGCCAGATGCAGGGTGGAGCCGGAGGCAAGGGCGGGCCGATGAGCTTCGGCAAGAGCAAGGCTCGGCTGTTGTCCGAAGATCAGGTCAAGACCACCCTTGCCGACGTCGCGGGTTGCGATGAGGCGAAGGAAGAAGTGGGTGAGCTGGTCGAGTTCCTGCGCGATCCGGGCAAGTTCCAACGCCTGGGTGGCCGCATCCCACGTGGTGTGCTGATGGTTGGCCCGCCGGGTACAGGTAAAACGCTGTTGGCCAAGGCGATTGCCGGCGAAGCGAAAGTACCGTTCTTCACGATTTCCGGCTCCGACTTCGTCGAAATGTTCGTCGGCGTGGGCGCCAGCCGTGTTCGTGACATGTTCGAACAAGCCAAGAAACACGCGCCGTGCATCATCTTCATCGACGAAATCGACGCGGTCGGTCGTCACCGTGGTGCTGGTATGGGTGGTGGTCACGACGAACGTGAGCAAACCCTCAACCAGTTGCTGGTGGAGATGGACGGTTTTGAAATGAACGACGGCATCATCGTGATTGCCGCCACCAACCGTCCTGACGTGCTTGACCCCGCGCTGTTGCGTCCAGGTCGTTTCGACCGCCAAGTCGTGGTGGGGCTGCCAGACATCCGCGGTCGCGAGCAGATCCTGAAGGTCCACATGCGCAAGGTGCCAATGGGTGACGATGTCGCTCCAGCGGTCATCGCCCGCGGTACGCCGGGTTTCTCCGGTGCGGATCTGGCGAACCTGGTAAACGAAGCGTCGTTGTTCGCGGCCCGTTCCGGCAAGCGCGTCGTTGAAATGAAAGAGTTCGAATTGGCCAAGGACAAGATCATGATGGGCGCCGAGCGCAAATCGATGGTCATGTCGGAAAAGGAAAAGCAGAACACGGCTTACCACGAGGCGGGTCACGCTATCGTCGGTCGAGTGGTGCCTGAGCATGATCCGGTTTACAAGGTTTCGATCATCCCGCGCGGTCGCGCGCTGGGTGTGACGATGTTCCTACCGGAAGAAGACCGCTACAGTCTCTCCAAGCGTGCCTTGATCAGCCAGATCTGTTCGCTGTACGGCGGTCGTATCGCTGAAGAGATGACGTTGGGTTTCGATGGCGTGACGACTGGTGCGTCAAACGACATCATGCGTGCCAGCCAGATTGCGCGAAACATGGTGACCAAGTGGGGCTTGTCCGAGAAGCTCGGGCCGCTGATGTATGCCGAGGAAGAAGGCGAAGTGTTCCTTGGCCGCGGTGGCGGTGGTCAACATGCAAGCTTCTCCGGTGAGACTGCCAAGCTGATTGACACTGAAGTTCGCAGCATCATCGACCACTGCTACGGCACGGCGAAGCAGATCCTCACGGACAATCGCGACAAGCTGGATGCGATGGCTGATGCCTTGATGAAATATGAAACCATCGATGCCGAGCAGATCGACGACATCATGGCAGGCCGCACGCCACGTGAGCCTCGGGATTGGTCCGGTGGCACGGGTGCCTCAGGTACGCCTCCGGCGGTGCAGGGCGAGCGCCCGGAAACACCCATCGGCGGCCCGGCTGCCGACGTTTAAGGCTTGAAATGACTTCTGTTCAGTCCTCGACCCGGTTGCCTTGCGGCAACCGGGTTCTTGATTTGGCCCGTGTGCATGTCATGGGCATCCTCAATGTCACTCCAGATTCCTTTTCCGATGGTGGGCGCTTCAGTCAGCTCGACGCTGCGTTGCGACATGCGCAAGCCATGGTCTGCGCTGGCGCGACGTTGATCGATGTTGGCGGAGAGTCCACTCGTCCCGGTGCGCGGGCGGTTTCGCCTACGGAAGAGCTGGAGCGAGTGGCGCCGATTGTCGAGCGCATCCATCGCGAGCTCGATGTCGTCATCTCAGTCGATACGTCCACGCCGGCAGTCATGCGGGAGGCGGCGCGCTTGGGGGCGGGGCTTATCAATGATGTTCGCTCCTTGCGTCGAGATGGCGCTCTGGATGCGGCCGCCGCTACGGGCCTGCCGGTTTGCCTGATGCATATGCTGGGCGAGCCTGGAACCATGCAGGACGACCCGCATTATGACGACGTGACCAAGGAGGTGGGCGAGTTCCTGGCGGAGCGCATGAACCAGTGCGCTGCCGTGGGCATTCCCGCCGAGCGCATTATCCTTGACCCTGGATTCGGTTTTGCGAAGACAGTGGCCCACAATCTAAGCCTGTTCAAACATATGGAAGCCTTGCATGCCCTTGGGCGACCCTTGTTGGTTGGGGTTTCGCGAAAGAGCATGATAGGCAACGCCCTGGGGCGTCCGGTAGGAGAGCGCCTCTATGGAGGTCTCGCCCTGGCGGCCCTGGCCATTACGAAAGGCGCGCGTATATTACGGGTGCATGATGTGATCGAAACAATGGATGTCGTGCGGATGATCGCCGCGGTGGATTCAGCCGAATAAGAATGATGGAGCACTTATGAGCAAAAAATACTTTGGCACCGACGGTATCCGTGGTCGGGTCGGCGAATACCCCATTACCCCCGATTTCATGCTCAAGCTTGGCTGGGCTGCCGGCATGGCGTTCCGAAAGATGGGGGCCTGCAAGGTCCTGGTCGGAAAGGACACGCGCATATCCGGCTACATGTTCGAATCGGCCCTTGAGGCCGGCCTGACCTCCGCAGGTGCCGATGTCATGCTGCTCGGACCGATGCCCACACCTGCCATTGCCTACCTGACGCGTACATTCCAGGCGCAGGCTGGCATTGTGATCAGTGCGTCGCATAACCCTCATGACGACAACGGCATCAAGTTCTTCTCCGGCAAGGGCACCAAGCTGCCGGACGAAATCGAACTGATGATTGAAGAGTTGCTGGACGCGCCCATGACGGTCGTCGAGTCGAGCAAGATCGGCAAGGTATCCCGGATCAACGACGCATCGGGTCGCTACATCGAATTCTGCAAAGGCAGTGTTCCAACCGGTACCAGTTTTTCGGGGCTGAAGATCGTTGTCGATTGTGCCCATGGAGCAACCTACAAAGTTGCACCGAGCGTTTTTCGAGAGCTGGGCGCCGAGGTGGTGGTGCTTTCTGCCCAGCCTAACGGGCTGAACATCAACCATAACTGCGGTTCGACCCACACCGAGGCATTGCAGGCGGCTGTACTGGCTGAGCATGCGGATCTCGGTATCGCCTTTGACGGTGATGGCGACCGAGTGCTGATGGTCGATCACACCGGTACGGTTGTCGACGGTGATGAGCTGCTGTTCATTATTGCTCGTGATTTGCACGGTCGGGGCAAGCTGCAAGGTGGTGTTGTCGGGACATTGATGAGCAACCTCGGACTTGAGCTGGCCCTGGCTGACCTGGATATCCCCTTCGTGCGCGCCAATGTGGGCGACCGCTACGTGATTTCCGAGCTGCTGGAGCGCAGTTGGGTGATTGGTGGTGAGAACTCGGGGCACATCGTTTGCTTCGACCATACCACCACCGGTGATGCGATCATTGCCGCGTTGCAGGTGCTGATGGCGCTCAAGGCGCGCAACGAAGGGCTCGCCCAGTCGCGCCAGGCGTTGCGCAAGTGTCCGCAGGTATTGATCAACGTACGTTTCGGTGGCGGTGTGAATCCACTCGAACACACGATGGTCAAGCAAGCCAGCGAGCGAGTGACCCAGGCGATGGCTGGGCGCGGAAGGGTATTGTTGCGCAAGTCAGGGACAGAGCCTTTGGTGCGTGTAATGGTCGAAGGCGAGGATGAAGCACAGGTCCGTGGTTATGCCGAAGAGTTGGCAAAACTCGTTACTGAAGTTTCTGCCTGAATTCGGCTTGCCAGTCATGAAACGGTTGGGTAACATCTGCGCCCACTTTGACCGACGAGGTACAGCATGCGTCGCCCTATGGTAGCTGGTAACTGGAAGATGCACGGTACCCGCGCCAGCGTCGCTGAGCTGATCAAAGGCCTTCGTAGTCTGGCCTTGCCAAGCGGTGTTGATGTCGCGGTATTCCCGCCTTGCCTGTATATCAACCAAGTGGTTGATGGCTTGAAAGGCAAGTCGATTTCGATCGGTGCGCAGAACTCTGCGGTGGAATCCATGCAAGGCGCGTTGACCGGTGAGATTGCACCGAGCCAGCTCGTTGATGCAGGTTGTTCGCTGGTTCTGGTAGGGCACTCCGAGCGCCGCATGATCATGGGCGAGCAGGATAAAGCCCTGATCCGCAAGTTTGCTGCGGCCCAGGCCTGTGGCCTTGTTCCGGTGCTGTGCGTAGGGGAGACCCTGGAACAGCGTGAATCCGGGCAGACGCTTGAAGTGGTAGGGCGCCAACTGGGTAGTATTATCGAGGACCTGGGTGTCGGAGCCTTTGCCAAGGCGGTCATCGCTTACGAGCCTGTCTGGGCCATTGGTACCGGACTGACGGCTTCGCCGCAGCAGGCGCAGGATGTGCACGCCGCCATCCGAGCGCAGCTGGCGGCAGAAAATTCTGAAGTGGCACGAGGTGTGCGGCTTCTATACGGCGGCAGCGTGAAGGCGGCCAATGCGGTCGAACTGTTCGGCATGCCGGATATCGATGGGGGGCTCATTGGTGGAGCGTCCCTGAATGCAGATGAGTTCGGTGCGATCTGTCGCGCCGCGGGAAACTGAAAAAATGCTGGAAACAGTCGTAGTCGTTTTTCATCTGCTGGGCGCGCTGGGTGTTGTCGCTCTCGTATTGCTGCAGCAGGGTAAAGGTGCGGATGCTGGTGCGTCTTTTGGTGCAGGTGCTTCAAATACTGTATTCGGAAGCCAAGGTTCCTCTACCTTTCTTAGTAAGTTTACTGCTATACTCGCCGCCGGTTTCTTCATAACCAGCTTAGGGTTAGGTTACTTTGCTAAAGAGAAGGCTCATGAGCTGACTCAGGTAGGTTTGCCAAACCCAGCGGTGTTGGAAGCGCCAAAGCAGCAACCGGTTTCTGATGATGTCCCGGTGCTTCAAGAGCAAAAGTCGGCCAACTCGGCGACTGACGTGCCTCCAGCTCAAGAGCAGAAGTAGGAAAGTTTCAAACGCTGTATTGCCGAGGTGGTGGAATTGGTAGACACGCAACCTTGAGGTGGTTGTGCCCATAGGGTGTAGGGGTTCGAGTCCCCTTCTCGGTACCAATTATCAGGAGAGCCCGCTATTGCGGGCTTTCTTGTAGGTGGAAGGGTTACATTGACCCTATAAGGGATCGGTCGTATACTTCCGCCCCAGCTTTGTCGCGGGATGGAGCAGCCTGGTAGCTCGTCGGGCTCATAACCCGAAGGTCGTCGGTTCAAATCCGGCTCCCGCAACCAGTTTCAGGGCCCCTTCCAAGGGGCTTTTTGTTAGCTGGACACTTTACAACGCCGCTGTTCAACGGCGTTTCAAGGATGGGCGTTTCGCCCATTTTTTATTTTGCACAGCATGCACTACATGCACGAGGGGGTTCAGGTGTCGAGCAAGCTAGAAGAGTTGCAGGCCTTGTTGGCCCCGGTGGTCGTGGCCCTAGGCTATGAATGCTGGGGTATTGAGTTTTCGGCTCAAGGTCGCCACTCAATGTTGCGCGTTTATATTGATAAAGAAGGCGGTGTGCTGGTGGACGATTGCGCCATTGTCAGCCGTCAGATCAGCGGTGTGCTGGATGTTGAAGATCCAATCACATCCGAATACACCCTTGAAGTTTCCTCGCCTGGCATGGAGCGCCCTCTGTTCACCCTTGAGCAGTTCGCTTTGTTTGCCGGTGAACAAGTGAAAATCAGGCTGCGCTCGCCTTTCGAAGGTCGACGCAACTTCCAGGGCCTTCTACGCGGTGTAGAAGAGCAGGACGTCGTGGTTCAAGTAGATGAACACGAATTCCTGTTGCCGATCGATATGATCGACAAGGCCAACATTATTCCCAGTTTTGACTGATACGTGCCAGATACTGCGGATCCCGCGGATCCAATGGCTTGCGAAAGGCGAGGCGTACGATGAGCAAAGAAGTACTGCTGGTTGTTGAGTCGGTATCCAATGAAAAGGGCGTACCGGCTAACGTTATTTTTGAAGCGCTGGAGCTGGCCCTGGCCACTGCTACCAAGAAGCGGTTCGAAGACGAAGTTGATCTGCGTGTGGAAATCAATCGCCACACCGGTGCCTACGAGACTTTCCGTCGCTGGACGGTAGTCGAGGAAGAGGACCTGGACGATCCGGCTATCGAAACCTGGCCGAGCAAGGTCGCGGAAACGCACCCGGGCGCCAAGGTCGGCGATGTCGTCGAAGAAAAAATCGAATCCATCGAGTTCGGTCGCATCGCTGCACAGACTGCCAAGCAGGTCATTGTGCAGAAAGTTCGCGAAGCCGAGCGCGCACAAGTTGTTGACGCTTATCGCGAGCGCCTGGGAGAAATCATCTCCGGCACCGTGAAAAAAGTGACACGCGACAACGTGATCGTCGACCTGGGCAACAACGCCGAAGCGTTGCTGGCCCGTGAAGACATCATTTCTCGCGAAACCTTCCGGGTCGGCGTGCGTTTGCGCGCGCTGCTCAAGGAAATCCGCACCGAGAACCGGGGCCCGCAGCTGATCCTGTCGCGTACCGCGCCGGAAATGCTGATCGAGCTGTTCCGCATCGAAGTGCCGGAAATTGCTGAAGGTCTGATCGAAGTCATGGCCGCGTCCCGTGATCCGGGTTCGCGCGCCAAGATCGCGGTCCGCTCCAAGGACAAGCGCATCGACCCGCAAGGTGCCTGCATCGGCATGCGTGGTTCGCGTGTCCAGGCCGTATCCGGCGAGTTGGGCGGCGAGCGTGTGGACATCGTCCTCTGGGACGACAACCCGGCTCAGTTCGTGATCAATGCCATGTCGCCTGCTGAAGTGGCGGCAATTATCGTCGACGAAGATGCCCACGCCATGGACATCGCCGTTGGCGCAGACAATCTCGCTCAGGCCATCGGTCGCGGTGGTCAGAACGTGCGTCTGGCCAGCCAATTGACTGGCTGGACCCTGAACGTGATGACCGAATCGGACATCCAGGCTAAGCAGCAAGCTGAAACCGGCGACATCCTGCGCAACTTCATCGAAGAGCTTGAAGTCGATGAAGAGCTGGCGCAGGTGCTGGTGGATGAGGGCTTTACCAGCCTGGAAGAGATTGCCTACGTACCGGTGGAAGAAATGCTCAACATCGACGGCTTTGACGAGGAAATCGTCAACGAGCTTCGCGCTCGGGCCAAGGATCGTTTGTTGACCAAAGCCATCGCTACTGAGGAAAAGCTGGCAGACGCCCATCCGGCCGAAGACCTGCTCTCGCTTGAGGGCATGGACAAGGATTTGGCGATGGAACTGGCGGTGCGCGGCGTAATTACCCGCGAAGACCTGGCCGAGCAGTCTATTGACGACCTGCTCGACATCGACGGCATTGACGATGATCGTGCCGGCAAGTTGATCATGGCCGCCCGAGCCCACTGGTTCGAGTAATTAGGCGCGGCCTGAGGAGAGAAGTGCATGACGCAAGTCACGGTGAAACAACTGGCCGATGAGGTCAAAACACCGGTAGAGCGCCTGTTGCAGCAGATGCGTGAGGCAGGTCTGCCGCACACCGCCGCCGAGGAACATGTGACCGACAGTGAGAAGCAGTCCCTGCTGACTCACTTGAAGAGCAGTCACAAGGCGAAAGTGGAAGAACCGCGCAAGATCACACTGCAGCGTAAAACCACCAGCACCCTGCGTGTTGCCGGTAGCAAAAGCATCAGCGTTGAAGTACGCAAGAAGAAAGTCTTCGTACAGCGCAGCCCGGAAGAAATCGAAGCCGAGCGCAAACGCGAACTGGAAGAACGTCGTGCAGTGGAAAATGCTGCTCGCCAGAAGGCTGAAGAAGAAGCCAAGCGTCGCGCTGAAGAAGAAGCGCGTCGCCAGCCTGCTGCTGCGCAACCCGCTCCAGTCGAAGCTGTCGAGGCTGCGGCCCCGGTAGCCGAGCCTGTGCGTGAAGCCGCACCGGTCGCGGCACTAGCGCCGGCTCCGGCCGACACTCGCAAGCGCGATGAGCAGCGTCGTCCCGACAAGCCACGTGCCGACGACAACCGTCGTGGCGGTAACGATGGCGAGCGCAAGAATGCTCCTCATCGTGCTTCGGTCAAGGAAAAGGCGCCGGCTCCACGCGTTGCGCCTCGTACTACCGACGAAGAAAGCGATGGCTTCCGTCGCGGCGGTCGCGGCAAGGCCAAGCTGAAGAAACGCAACGCCCACGGTTTCCAGAGCCCTACCGGCCCTGTCGTGCGCGAAGTGAAGATCGGCGAGACCATCACTGTGGGCGACCTGGCCCAGCAGATGTCGGTCAAGGCTGCTGAAATCATCAAGTTCATGTTCAAGCTGGGTACCCCGGCCACCATCAACCAGGTACTGGATCAGGAAACTGCCCAGCTGGTCGCCGAAGAACTGGGCCACAAAGTGACCCTGGTCAGCGACACCGCCCTGGAAGATTCCCTGGCCGAGTCGCTGAAGTTCGAAGGTGAAGCGGTCGCCCGTGCGCCGGTCGTGACCGTCATGGGTCACGTTGACCATGGTAAGACGTCGCTGCTCGACTACATTCGTCGCGCCAAGGTTGCGGCGGGCGAGGCTGGCGGTATTACCCAGCACATCGGCGCCTACCACGTTGAAACCGACCGCGGCATGGTGACGTTCCTCGACACCCCGGGTCACGCCGCGTTTACCGCGATGCGTGCCCGTGGTGCCAAGGCCACCGACATCGTTATCCTGGTGGTCGCGGCGGACGACGGCGTCATGCCGCAAACCATCGAAGCTGTTCAGCATGCCCAGGCAGCTGGCGTGCCGCTGGTGGTTGCAGTGAACAAGATCGACAAGCCGGGCGCTGATCTCGATCGCATCCGCAGCGAACTGTCGGTTCACGGCGTGACCTCTGAAGAGTGGGGTGGCGACACTCCATTCGTCCCGGTTTCCGCGAAGATGGGTACTGGCGTCGACGAACTGCTCGAAGCCGTCCTGTTGCAGGCCGAGGTTCTGGAATTGACCGCTACGCCTTCGGCTCCAGGCCGTGGCGTGGTGGTTGAATCGCGCCTCGACAAGGGCCGCGGCCCGGTGGCGACCGTGCTCGTCCAGGACGGTACCCTGCGCCAAGGCGACATGGTGCTGGTCGGTTCGAACTATGGCCGCGTGCGCGCCATGCTCGACGAGAACGGCAAGCCAATCAAGGAAGCCGGTCCGGCTATCCCGGTCGAGATCCTCGGCCTGGACGGTACTCCGGACGCTGGCGACGAAATGAGCGTTGTGGCTGACGAGAAGAAAGCCCGTGAAGTCGCGCTGTTCCGTCAAGGCAAGTTCCGCGAAGTCAAGCTGGCCCGTGCTCACGCCGGCAAGCTGGAGAACATCTTCGAGAACATGGGCCAGGAAGAGAAGAAGACGCTCAACATCGTCCTCAAATCCGACGTCCGTGGCTCGCTGGAAGCTTTGCAGGGCGCTCTGAACGGCCTGGGTAACGACGAAGTGCAAGTGCGCGTGGTCGGTGGCGGTGTCGGTGGTATCACCGAATCCGACGCCAACCTGGCACTCGCCTCCAACGCTGTACTGTTTGGCTTCAACGTGCGTGCCGATGCCGGTGCTCGCAAGATCGTCGAGCAGGAAGGCCTGGACATGCGTTACTACAACGTGATCTACGACATCATCGAAGACGTCAAGAAAGCGTTGACCGGTATGTTGGGCAGCGACGTGCGGGAGAACATCCTGGGCGTGGCCGAAGTTCGCGATGTGTTCCGTTCGCCGAAGTTCGGTGCGATCGCCGGTTGCATGGTGATCGAAGGTGTCGTTCACCGTAACCGTCCTATCCGTGTATTGCGTGAAGACATCGTTATCTTCGAAGGCGAGCTGGAATCCCTGCGCCGCTTCAAGGATGACGCTTCCGAAGTGCGTGCCGGCATGGAGTGCGGTATTGGCGTCAAGAGCTACAACGACGTCAAGGTTGGCGACAAGATCGAAGTCTTCGAGAAGGTCCAGGTTGCTCGCAGCCTCTGACTCGCGCACTTCAAGAGCCGCATCGGGCAGCCGCATGAACATGCGCTGCCGTGCAGGCGGACTCTAAACGCAACGCCCGGTCTGGCTTTTGCCAGGCCGGGCGTTTGCCGCTTTCAGACCTCGCGGGTTTCACCGTGGGGCAGTAACAGGTAACAAGACATGGCAAAAGAATACAGCCGTACCCAACGAATCGGCGATCAGATGCAGCGCGAGCTGGCCCAACTGATCCGTCGCGAAGTCAAGGACCCGCGCGTTGGCCTGGTCACCATTACCGCAGTGGAAGTCAGCCGTGACGTCGGTCATGCCAAGATTTTCATCACCGTGATGGGCCAGGACAGCGCCGAAGAAATCGCCCAGAGCATCAAGGTGCTCAACTCGGCCGCCGGCTTCCTGCGCATGCAGTTGGCCCGGGAGATGAAGCTGCGCAGCGTTCCGCAGTTGCACTTCCACTACGACGAAAGCGTCGTGCGAGGCGCGCATCTGTCAGCGCTGATCGAGCGCGCCGTGGCTGAAGACAGCCAGCACCCGGCTGCGGCTGAACCCGAAGACACCAAGGAGTAACCGGTGGCTCAGGTCAAACGTATCCGTCGTAACGTCAGCGGTATCATCCTGCTCGACAAACCGTTGGGATTCACCTCCAACGCAGCCCTGCAGAAGGTTCGCTGGTTGCTCAACGCCGAGAAGGCTGGCCACACCGGTAGTCTCGATCCGCTGGCTACTGGCGTGCTGCCCCTGTGTTTCGGCGAGGCGACCAAGTTCTCCCAGTACCTGCTCGATTCCGACAAGGGTTATGAAACCCTGGCGCAGTTAGGCAAGACCACCACCACGGCGGACGCCGAAGGTGAGGTTTTGCTGGAACGCCCGGTGACCGTTGGTCAGACGGATATCGAGGCGGTCTTGCCGAAGTTTCGCGGGCAAATCAGTCAAATACCGCCGATGTACTCTGCCCTCAAGCGCGATGGACAGCCGTTGTACAAACTGGCCCGTGCAGGTGAAGTAGTGGAGCGTGAACCGCGTTCTGTTACTATTGCGCGCTTGGAATTGCTGGCCTTTGACGGTAATACTGCACGGCTAGCCGTGGATTGCAGCAAAGGCACCTATATCCGTACCCTGGTGGAGGATATCGGCGAGCAACTCGGCTGTGGCGCGTACGTGGCAGAATTGCGGCGGACCCAGGCCGGGCCTTTCACGTTAGCCCAGACGGTCACGTTGGAAGAGCTCGAAGCCGTGCATGCCGAAGGCGGGAATGAAGCGGTCGACCGCTTCCTGATGCCGTCGGACAGCGGTTTGCTCGACTGGCCGCTGCTGCAGTTCTCTGAACACAGTGCGTTCTACTGGCTCAACGGCCAGCCGGTACGTGCCCCGGATGCGCCGAAGTTCGGCATGGTTCGGGTACAGGATCACAATGGTCGCTTCATCGGTATCGGTGAAGTGAGCGAAGACGGGCGCATTGCGCCACGTCGATTGATTCGGTCGGAATGACCGGAACCAGCCTGCGTAACAACAGGCTGGCGAGTGTGGCTGTTAACAGGCACGGTCACTACTCATTTATAGATACAGGGATTTGTCCCTGGCCTGTTGAAGCTGTTTCATTGAAACAGTTTCCTGACTAAAAGGATTGCCTCATGGCTCTCGACGTTCAAGAAAAAGCTCAAATCGTAGCTGACTACCAGCAAGCTGTTGGTGACACTGGTTCGCCAGAAGTGCAAGTTGCACTGCTGACCGCCAACATCAACAAACTGCAAGGTCACTTCAAGGCCAACGGTAAAGATCACCACTCCCGTCGTGGTCTGATCCGCATGGTAAACCAGCGCCGTAAACTGCTGGACTACCTGAAAGGCAAGGACGTGAGCCGTTACAGCGCTCTGATCGCTCGCCTGGGTCTGCGTCGCTAATAAGCGATTGCGCTAGAGGTTGGTGGTCTGTCGTACGTCAGGGGTTTCCCGTTGGCGCATGGCAGGCTCCCAGCCTCAAGTTTTATCTGGATGCACGTTTTACCCTGGACAGTTGCCGGGCCGATTCCCGTCATTGCCCAAGAATTTCGCAAGAAGACAAGTTCCCCCAAGAGCCACAAAGAAGGTAGGACACCGTGAACCCGGTAATCAAAAAATTCCAGTTCGGTCAGTCGACCGTTACCCTCGAGACCGGCCGTATCGCCCGTCAGGCCTCCGGCGCAGTGCTGGTCACCGTTGACGACGACGTCAGCGTATTGGTGACCGTTGTCGGCGCCAAGCAAGCCGATCCAGGCAAGGGCTTCTTCCCTCTGTCTGTCCACTACCAGGAAAAGACTTACGCAGCCGGTAAGATCCCTGGCGGTTTCTTCAAGCGCGAAGGCCGTCCTTCCGAGAAAGAAACCCTGACTTCACGACTGATCGACCGTCCGATCCGTCCGCTTTTCCCAGAAGGCTTCATGAACGAAGTGCAGGTCGTCTGCACCGTCGTGTCCACCAGCAAGAAGACCGATCCGGACATCGCTGCGATGATCGGTACCTCGGCTGCCCTGGCCATCTCCGGCATTCCTTTCGATGGCCCGATCGGCGCTGCCCGCGTCGCCTTCCACGAAAGCACCGGCTACCTGCTGAACCCGACCTACGAGCAGTTGAAGGCATCGAGCCTGGACATGGTCGTGGCCGGTACTTCCGAAGCCGTGCTGATGGTTGAATCCGAAGCCAAAGAACTGACCGAAGACCAGATGCTGGGCGCCGTGCTGTTCGCCCACGACGAGTTCCAAGTGGTGATCAACGCCGTCAAGGAACTGGCCGCCGAAGCCGCCAAGCCAACCTGGACCTGGGCGCCACAGCCAGAAGCCACCGAGCTGCTGGGCGCGATCCGTGCCGAGTTCGGCGACGCGATTTCCCAGGCCTACACCATCACCATCAAGGCCGACCGTTATGCGCGTCTGGGCGAGCTGCGTGACCAGGTCGTCGCCAAGTTCTCTGGCGAAGAAGGCCAGCCATCGGCCAGCGACGTGAAGGCTGCGTTCGGTGAAATCGAATACCGCACCGTTCGCGAAAACATCGTCAACGGCAAGCCGCGTATCGATGGTCGCGACACCCGCACCGTACGTCCGCTGAACATCGAAGTCGGCGTTCTGCCGAAGACCCACGGTTCGGCACTGTTCACCCGTGGCGAGACCCAGGCACTGGTCGTTGCAACACTGGGCACCGCCCGTGACGCGCAACTGCTGGACACCCTGGAAGGCGAAAAGAAAGACCCGTTCATGCTGCACTACAACTTCCCTCCGTTCTCGGTGGGCGAGTGTGGTCGCATGGGTGGCGCCGGTCGTCGCGAAATCGGCCACGGCCGTCTGGCCCGTCGTTCGGTCCAGGCCATGCTGCCAGCCGCTGACGTGTTCCCGTACACCATCCGCGTGGTATCGGAAATCACCGAATCCAACGGCTCGAGCTCGATGGCTTCGGTCTGCGGCGCTTCCCTGGCCCTGATGGACGCTGGTGTGCCGATGAAGGCTCCGGTTGCCGGCATCGCCATGGGTCTGGTTAAAGAAGGCGAGAAGTTCGCTGTCCTGACCGACATCCTGGGTGACGAAGACCACCTGGGCGACATGGACTTCAAAGTGGCCGGTACCGCCAAAGGCGTCACCGCACTGCAGATGGACATCAAGATCAAAGGCATCACCGAAGAGATCATGGAAATCGCCCTGGGCCAAGCCCTGGAAGCGCGCCTGAACATCCTCGGCCAGATGAACCAGATCATCGGTCAGTCCCGCACCGAGCTGTCGGAAAACGCTCCGACCATGATCGCGATGAAAATCGACACCGACAAAATCCGTGATGTCATCGGTAAAGGCGGCGCGACCATCCGTGCGATCTGTGAAGAAACCAAGGCCTCGATCGACATCGAAGACGACGGTTCGATCAAGATCTTCGGCGAAACCAAGGAAGCGGCGGAAGCAGCACGCCAGCGCGTCCTGGGCATCACCGCCGAAGCCGAGATCGGCAAGATCTACGTCGGCAAGGTTGAGCGCATCGTCGACTTCGGCGCATTCGTCAACATCCTGCCGGGCAAGGACGGCCTGGTTCACATCTCCATGCTGAGCGATGCTCGTGTCGAGAAAGTGACCGACATCCTGAAAGAAGGCCAGGAAGTGGAAGTGCTGGTACTGGACGTGGACAACCGCGGCCGTATCAAGCTGTCCATCAAGGACGTCGCGGCAGCCAAGGCATCGGGCGTTTAAACACTCCCTCGCTTAGCCGCTGAACAAGCAAACGCCCCGACTGGTTCGGGGCGTTTTGCTGTGCGCGCAAAAATCATTTTTGCCGCGGGTTGCCTGCCCTCTGGCTCAATGCTAGGTTTAGCCCCACGCCCGTGTAGCTCAGTCGGTAGAGCAGCGCACTCGTAACGCGAAGGTCGCAGGTTCGATTCCTGTCTCGGGCAAAGTCACACTTGTTTTCAGATGATCCCCCGAATGGTTCTGAAGGCCAGGTAAACCGGGCTTCCAACGGCTTCCTGCGTCAGAGAGATCCTTGATGATCCAGATCCATCTTCCATTCCCAGATCAGCGAGAACGCCATGACCGTCAAAGAATTGAGTCAAGAAGCCAGACACCAAGAAGCCCTGGAAAAGTACTTGAACGAAACGCCGCAGCTGCGGGATGAGATCAAGGACCTACCCGCCGATGATCAGAAAGACCAGATCCAATGGGCGTTCGAAGACGAGGCCGAAGCCCAGGGGCTGCAGCCTTGGGAGTTGACGCTCAAATACACCAGCACGCCTGAAGAGTTCGAGGCGCAGCGCCTTGCCTTGCACAAGGAGGCTGCCGAGGTGTTGGGTGTGGAATGGGATGAATACTGCGAGATGAACAATCTGGTGGTCTGAAGAAAACGCCAGCCTTTTGAGGCTGGCGTTTTTCGTTGTCAGAGGCTCAAGCGCATCGACAAATCCACGGCCTTCACATCCTTGGTCATCGCACCGATAGAGATGTAATCCACTCCGGTCTCGGCAATCGGGCGCAACGTGCTCTCGTTGATGCCGCCGCTGGCTTCCAGCTTGGCCTTGCCGCCGTTCAGACGCACCGCTTCGCGCATGTCGTCCAGGCTCAGTTCGTCGAGCATGATGATGTCGGCACCTGCCGCCAGCGCTTCTTTCAATTCCGCCAGGCTTTCGACTTCGACTTCCACCGGTTTACCCGGTGCGATCTGCTGGGCGGCGCTGATGGCCTGGGCAATCCCGCCGCAAGCGGCAATGTGGTTTTCCTTGATCAGGAACGCGTCGTACAGGCCGATGCGGTGGTTGTGACAGCCACCGCAGGTCACGGCGTACTTCTGGGCCAGACGTAGCCCAGGCAACGTTTTGCGAGTGTCCAGCAGCTTGACCTGGGTATCGGCGACGAAGTCGGCCAGGTAGCGAGCCCGGGTGGCAACGCCCGATAGCAACTGCAGGAAATTCAGCGCGCTGCGTTCGCCCGTCAGCAGTGAGCGGGCCGGGCCTTCGAGGTGGAACAGGGCTTGGTCAGGGCTCACGCGGTCGCCGTCATGTACTTGCCAATGCACCGCGACACGTTGGTCCAACTGCCGGAACACCGCATCCACCCAAGCCGTGCCGCTGATGATCGCTGCTTCACGGGTGATGATGGTGGCCTTGGCCAGGCGTTCGGCGGGGATCAGTTGCGCGGTGATGTCGCCGCTGCCGATGTCTTCCAACAGCGCGCGGCGCACATTGGCTTCGATTTCGGCGGTCAGGTCGGCGAGATGTAGATTCGGCATAACAGGCTCCACGAACAAAGTGGCCGGATTATATCCGCTTGGCACCTGTTGGCTTGCATTTGGTCGCGTCCACGCAACATTTACCCGAAATGCCGGTCATTTATTGCGATCTCTTTGAGCCTGTTCACAGAGTCCTCTGGTATGGCGGGCTCTTTTTACCGGATAATCCGCCTTTCGTTTGACGTCATGAGTTTGACGTCGCGAGCCGAAGAATGCCGTTTCAGGAGTCCAGGATGCATAACGACGGGAATGTAGTGCCTTTGCATAAAGTGCCTACCGACCAGGCGAATCGTTCGCCGCTCGCCCGGCTGCCGGTCATTCTGCTCCAGGTTCGCGACAAGGCCGCGCAGCAGTTGCGCGTGGGTCTGCAGGGCTTGTTCGATAACGCCGATGACACGTTGTTCGAGATGGCCGACCGGGCGCGCAATGATCTCGAGCAGAACCTCTACTTCGAAGCCATGCGCGACTTGCGTTTGAAACGCAAAAGCATCGAGCGTGAATTCATTGAACAGTTTTTCGAGGCTTTTGTCAGTCTCGCCCAGTACGACCTTACCCAGGCGACCCTGGCACCCGTGGTGGGCGCCATACCGGCCCAGCCAAACCATGACGAGCTGGAGCGCCGCCTGGCGGTGGAAACCATGGTCGCCCGAGTGATCAGCCGCGACGGCGTGTCGCTCGACCAACTCACGGCGCGGCTCAGTGTGTTGCTGGACCGGCCATTGACGAACCAGTTGAACCCGTTAAGCCCAGGTTTATTGTGCGGGCATTTCCTTCAGGCTGGACGCAACCTGGGCGTGGGGATCAAGGTCAAGCTGATCCTGCTCAAGCTGTTCGAGCGTTATGTGCTCAGCGAATGCGACCAGTTCTATGCGCAGGCCAATCAATTGCTCGCCGCGACGGGCGTGTTGCCGGACCTCAAGATCTCACCGTCGCGACGGGCATCGGATCGTGTCGAGGAAGTCGCCCAACCCAACGTCGATGGCGCCGCCAGGCCAAGGGCCGATGACGTCGACGACAGCGTCCAGGAGGTCTTCGCCGCGTTGCAGAAATTGCTGGTGCAGGTACGCGGCAGCGTCGCGCCAACCTTGGAAGCCAGCGCCCCAGCCCAGCCGATTTCGAAACGGGACCTGCTGCGATTGTTGTCTCATTTGCAGCAGTACGTTCCCTCGCTCACGGTGCAGGACGAGTTCGACCTGCGCAGCCAGCTCGAACAGTTGCTGACGCGTGTCAGCGTCAAGAGTGGCAAGTCCCGGGTCGTCGACGGCGCCGACGAAGACGTGATCAACCTGATCGCGATGATGTTCGAGTTCATTCTCGACGACCAGAACCTGCCGGACTCCCTCAAGGCGCTGATCGGTCGACTGCAGATTCCGATGCTCAAGGTCGCGGTACAGGACAAGAGTTTCTTCAGCCGAGGCAATCATCCGGCCCGCCGGCTGCTCAACGAAATTGCTGCCGCTGCGATGGGCTGGGGCGATTGCGATGATCATCAGCGCGACAGTCTTTACCTGCGCATCGAGCAAGTCGTGCAGCGTTTGTTGAACGACTTCGTTGACGACCCGGCGATATTTTCCGAAGTGCTGGCGGACTTCCTGGCGTTCACCAGCGACGAACGTCGTCGCAGCGAACTGCTGGAGCAACGCATTCGCGACGCTGAAGAAGGGCGGGCCAAGGCCGAACTGGCCCGACAGCGGGTCGAAGGGGCGCTGAACCACATCATGCTGGGCAAGGTCTTGCCCCAGGCCGTGGTGGATTTCGTCCAGCAGGCCTGGAGCCAGGTGTTGTTGCTGACCGGCTTCAAACATGGCGAGCAATCAGCTGAATGGCAGGCCGACGTGCTGACCCTCGAGCAGTTGGTGTGGAGCGTCCAGCATCACGAAGAACCCGACGCCGGCCTGCGCTTGCTGGCGATGGTGCCGGAGCTGCTCAAGGCCCTGCGCGACGGCTTGAGCCGTTCGGCGTTCGATCCGTTCGCCACCAGCGAATTCTTCAGCGAACTGGAAGTGCTGCACGTCCAGGCTCTCCAACGGCTGGGCCAGGCAACGGAGCAGGCACAGCCGGCGGATTCGCCGGTGCTGGTCGAGGTGGTGGAGCCCATCGTCCTGCGGGCTGCGCCGGTAACCGCGACGGACGAACCGACCGTACGCTTGCCTGCCGATGACGTGGGCCTGCTCCAGGTCGATCAATTGCGCCTGGGAAGTTGGGTCGAGTTCCAGGAAGACGAAGACAACAACCTTCGTTGCAAACTCGCGGCGATTATCCAGGCCACTGGCAAGTATGTCTTCGTCAACCGTACCGGCCTCAAGGTCCTTGAGCACAGCCGCACCAGCCTGGCCTTGGAGTTCCGCCGTGGGGCGGCGCGGTTGCTGGACGATACCCTGTTGTTCGACAGGGCGCTGGAATCCGTGCTGGGCAACCTGCGCCAGCTCAATCGCGGCAAGTGATCGCGCAGCCGGGCCCGATCGCGGCATACTGACGGCCTTCACCGTCTCATCGAAGGAACCTGTATGCAGCTGGACTCCGCGAGCGGTTGGTGCGATGGCGTGCGTCATTGCCCTTCGCCCAACTTCAATGCGCGCCCCGAGGGCGAGATCTCCCTGCTGGTCATCCACAACATCAGCTTGCCACCGGCACAGTTCGCCACGGGCAAAGTGCAGGAATTTTTCCAGAATCGCCTGGATGTCACGGAACATCCCTATTTTGCGGGTATCGCGGACCTGCGCGTGTCCGCGCATTTTCTGATCGAACGTGACGGCACCGTGACCCAGTTTGTCTCTTGTCTTGATCGTGCCTGGCACGCTGGTGTTTCGTGTTTCGAAGGGCGGGAGACGTGTAACGATTTTTCCATAGGCATCGAGCTTGAAGGCACCGATGACCTGCCGTTCACCGACGGGCAATATGTCGCCTTGGTGGACTTGACCCGGCAGCTGCAAAAAGCGTTTTCGGCGATCACGGTGCAGCGCATCTGCGGGCACAGCGACATCGCGCCGGGTCGCAAGACCGATCCGGGGCCGGCATTCGACTGGGCGCGTTACCGCGCGGCCCTGACAGAAGGGGAAGGACAATGAGTTTTCTGGTGTTGCTGCTGGCGGTCTGGATCGAGAAGTTCTCGGCCTTGCGCCAGCGGGTCCAGCGTGACGGCGGCTGGCTGGGCGAGCTGAACAAGCTTGAAGCGAGTCCGCGCTGGGGCAACCGGCCTTGGCTGGTGCTGGTGGTGATGGTTCTGCTGCCGGTTTCGCTGCTGGCGTTGCTACTCTGGGTGTTGGAGCCGGTGGCCTATGGTTTGCTGGCGCTGCCGATCCACCTGTTGGTGGTGATATACAGCCTGGGGCGCGGCGATCTGTTGGCTGATCTCGGGCCGTTTCGCGATGCCTGGCGTCGTGAAGACCTGCAAGCGGCCACCCACGTGGCCAAGCGTGACCTGAACATCGATGCCGATGACGGTGAGCAGTTGCTCGAACGGGTCCAGGGGCATTTGCTATGGCAGGCTTACCAGAGTTTTTTCGCGGTGATCTTCTGGTACTTCCTGCTGGGACCCGTGGCCGCCCTGAGTTATCGATTGTTGGCGTTGGCCGCCGAGCACAGCCAGAACCCGGGTGTGGCCGAGCGTGCAGCGCAACTGCGCCACGCCTTCGACTGGGTACCGGTGCGATTGCTGGCGGCGAGCTTCGCCCTGGTGGGCAACTTCGTCGCGGTCAGTCGGGTCATGCTGCATGAACTGTTGAACTGGAACATCAGCGCCGCCGACCTCATCGACAAAGTCGGCTTGGTCGCCGGCGAGATTCCCACGCCGGTCGCCGGGCCGGACGGCATCAACAGCCTGGATCGACTTTGGGAATTGCTGCTGCGCGCTGCGTTGCTCTGGTATGCCGGGTTCGCGTTGTGGACGGTGTTGGCCTGATCGAACCCAGCAAGTTCGTAACGCTAAGCTGTCGTGGCGAGGGAGCTTGCTCCCGCTCGGCTGCGCAGCAGTCGTAAACCAGGATAAAAACGATCCCCTCTGCGCAAAACCCACGGGGCCTGCCGCACAGGCCAGCGGGAGCGAGCTCCCTCGCCACTGGATCGTGTGCCCTCGTTAACCTTAAGTTACAAATCTCTCCGCCGAATTAGGCTATACAGGAACAGCGTCCGAATAGTGGCTTTGTGCTGTCTCCGTGCGCAGCTCATAACAATAAAAACTACCGGGAGACTTCCCTTGTGAAGAGTTTGCTCTGGCCCGCCGTCGCCCTGATGAATCGCCTGAGCTTCGGCATGAAGTTCAGCCTGATCAGTGTTTTGTTCCTGCTGCCGATGCTGGTGACCAATTTCTTTCTGGTGCGTGATTCCTACCGCGAGTTCCAGGGCACGCAAGTGGAGCTGCAAAGCCTGGATTTGCTGGGCAGCAGCCTGGCGCTGCGGCGCGACCTGGAGACGCTGAACGACCTGGTGCAGATCAATGCCAGCCTGGGCCAGTCGGGCAAGGCCGGCGACGTGGACGCGAAGATCGCCGCGCTCGAGCACAAGGTGCTCGCCCGGTTGCAAGGCATGACGGCCATGGCGATGGAGCCCGAGCACGTCAGTGCCTTCGATACCAAGCGCGACGAAATGATCGCCGCTTTCAAGGCCCAACAAGCCGAAAGCTCGCTGCAGAGCAAAAGCGCGTTGATCGGCAATCTGCTCAACAATGCACAAATATTCGGCCAGATCATCGCCAGTCAGGCCGGCCTGAGCCGTGACAACCAGGCCGACATCCGCCAGCTCAGCGAGCTGATCGTCGGCCTGACGCCCAGGGTCACTCAAATTTTGGGCGAGGGCCGTGCCTTGGGCGCTTCTTCGTTGGGGTTGGGTTTCCTCAATTCCGCGTCGAGTACCCGGTTCGATGAGTTGCTGGTGCAAATCGAGAAGCTCCAGGGCGAATATGAGCTGAAACTGCAGGACGCGCTGGGCTCGAGCAAGGCGGTCGGACAAGCACTCGCCGATCAGGCCGGTGGCAGCAAGAGCACCCTCAAGCAAGCGGCCGAGCTGATTGAAAACCAGGTTGTCATGGCGGACACCCTCGATGCGCCATGGCCGGCATTCTTCGATCAGGTCAGCGGCCTGATGGAGCAGACCTATCGGTTGAACGAGGCGACGTTGGGCTTTCTCGGTGTGCAATTGCAGCACCGCCTGGAGCAGAACCGCAGCCACATGGTGCTACAGGCGGTGGCGCTCGCAGCGGTGTTCCTGTTGATTTTCTATCTGTACGCCGGTTTCTACGCCTCGACACGCACGACGCTCAAGCACCTGGGGGCGATGATGGACAAAGTCGCGGCGGGGGATATGACAGTCAGTTTCGTCGCCCGCAGCAAGGATGAGCTGGGCGAGTTGGGCGAGGTGTTCAATGGCACCGTGGCGAAGATCCATGATTTGATCGAACAGGTCGGCCACACCGTCGCCGAGGTCGAGCGCCAGGCCGGGCAGGTGGAAACGGTATCGGCCCAGAGCAACCAGGCCGTGGCCGGCCAGCGCAGCCAGATCGAACTGGTCGCCACGGCGATGAACCAGATGTCCGCCACTGCCCAGGAAGTCGCCCGCAGCGCTGCGGCGGCGGTCAGCAGCGCCCATAGCGTGAATGATGAAACCCTCAGTGGACGAGGCTTGGTGGAATCCCAGCAGGGCAGCATCGCCCGGCTCGCCAGCGAAATCGACCAGTCGGTGCAGGTGATCAATCAACTGGCGACCGACAGCCAGGCCATCAGCCGCGTCCTCGATGTGATCAAGAGCATTGCCGAGCAAACCAACCTGCTGGCCCTCAACGCCGCTATCGAAGCCGCCCGGGCTGGCGAGCAAGGGCGCGGATTCGCGGTGGTGGCCGACGAGGTGCGAACCCTGGCCAAGCGGACCCAGCAGTCGACCGAAGAAATCGAAGCGATGATCAGCCGCCTGCACGGCGGCGTCGGTGCCGCCGTCAAGGCGATGGGCACCAGCCATGAGATGGCCAGCGGCACGGTTGGCCAGTCGGAGAAGGTCCAGCAGGCGCTGGAAAACATTCTTGGCGCCGTTGGCATGATCGTCGACCAGAACCAGCAGACCGCCGTCGCCCATGACATCGACCAGAACATCGTCGAGATCAACCGCGCCGGCGAACGCACCGCCGAAGGGGCTCACCAGACCGAAGACGCCAGCCGCGAACTGTCCTCCCAGGTGGTGCGGCTCAAGCAACTGATCAATGCGTTTCGGGTGTGATCTCCTGCCTCACCACAGGCCCAATGTGGGAGCGAGCCTGTGTGGGAGCGAGCTTGCTCGCGATGGCGGAGTGTCAGCCAATGAAAGGTTGCCTGGATCACCGCTATCGCGAGCAAGCTCGCTCCCACAAGGATCACCACTGGAATAGCTGCCGGGCGTTTGCCGTGCTGGCCTCGGCCAGTCGTTCAGGCGTCACCGCCATGATGCCCGCCAACGCCTCGCAAATCGCCGGCAAATGCACCGGGCTGTTGCGTTGCCCGGGAAACATCGACGGCGCCATGTCCGGTGAGTCGGTCTCCAGCACCAGCGCATCCAGCGGCAGTTTCGGCAGCACCCGGTGCATGCGCAGGGCCTGGGGCCACGTGGCCGCGCCGCCGAGGCCGAGCTTGAAACCGAGCTTGATGTATTCGCGAGCCTCTTCGAAGCTGCCGGCAAAGGCATGGATGATGCCCGCACGGGCCGGGCAGATGCGTTTGAGCGTCGCGATCACGGCGGCGTGGCTGCGACGTACATGGATCAGCGCCGGCAGTTCGAAATCCCGGGCCAGTTCCAGCTGCGCCTCGAACAGCGTTTGCTGGCGATCGCGGTCCAGGGTCTGGACGTAATAGTCCAGGCCGATTTCCCCCACCGCGCACAACTGCCGATGCCCGGCCAGGCGCTCCAGCCATTCGCGCAACTGCGCCAGGTCTTCGCCGCGATGCTCGTCGAGAAACACCGGGTGCAGGCCCAGCGCGGCATGCAGGTGCGGGTCGCTTTGGACCAGGTCCCAGACGCGCTGCCAATTGTCCCGATATACGCCCAGCACCACTATTTCCCGGACACCCAAGGCGCGGCTTTCGGCCAGCAGCGCCGGGCGATCCGCGTCGAAATCCGGGAAGTCCAGATGAGTGTGCGTGTCGATCAACTGCATATCCGCACCCTGAACCTCAGCCCTGGTGAATGCGCTGCTTGAACGTGCGCGCAATCGCCTGGACACCGGGTTGATAGACATCGTTTTCGATGGCCGCCAGCGCCAGTTCCAAGGCTTTGTCGGCGATCAGTTGATGCTGCTGGGACATGGCGTTGACCGGCAGCGGCAGGAAATCCAACAGTTGCGTGTCGCCAAAGGTGCCCAGGCGAAGGGGACGCGCCTTGAGCGGAAAATCATGCAGGGCATCGAACACCCCTTGCAGCAGCACATAAGAGGTGGTGATCAGCGCGTCGGGGAGATGGCCCAGGCGCGCGAGCATGTCATCCATCAGCTGACGACCGCATTCACGGCTGAACGACTCGCCGTGCTCGATCAGCACCTGGCCTTCGAACCCGGCCAGCGCCTCGCGGAAACCGGCGGTCCGCTCCTGGCTGATGCTCAGTTCGGGGCGGGCGCTGATCAGCGCGATCTGCCGTGGATTCGTTTCCAGCAGGCTTCGAGTCAGTTGCAGGCTGGCCTGGCGGTCGTCGCTGATTACCGAGCAGAACTGCGCCGGTTCCATCACCCGGTCGATGGCGATGATCGGGATGCCCTTGGCCTGCAATTGGCGGTAGCTATCGTCTTCGGCGGGCAGGCAACTGGCAACGATCAGCGCATCGCAGCGTCGGGCGCGGAACAGTTGCAGCAACTGGCGCTCGCTATCAGGCGCATCATCGGAGCTGGCGATCAGCAACTGATAACCTCGGGCGCGGGCACCTTGTTCCAGCAGCTTGGCGATACGCGCGTAACTGGGGTTCTCCAGGTCGGGCAGGATGAACCCCAACGTGCGGGTATGCCGGCTGCGCAGTCCGGCGGCCTGTGGGTTGGGCGTGAAGCCATGCTCTTGGACCACCGCCCGCACCCGTTCGACGGTCGCGTTGCTGATGCGTTGCTGTTCGGCCTTGCCGTTGATGACGTAGCTGGCGGTGGTCACGGACACACCGGCGAGCTGGGCGATATCACTGAGTTTCAACCCGGTTTTCCTTGTTTTTTCGAGTTTGCCCCGACAATGAAGGCTCATCCTACCCGATTCGGATCGATGGTCACCCCCGGACGCTTTCGACAAGTTGCACTTCAAGGATGGGAGATTATCGAGTAACGTGCCAATCTTTCTAGATTAAACGTTTCAGCAGGCGTATTTTCAGGGCTTCAGGGTTTTCGGTCGCACTGCCGCGATACCGCCGCAAGCCGTTTGCAACGCTAAGCTGATTCATTCAAAACAATACCTGGCGCCAACCGGACGCCAAAAAGGAGAAAGCATGCTCGAGCTCACTCTAGAGCAGATATCCATGGCCCAGGTGGCTGTGGATAAAGACGCCGCGCTGCAACTGCTCGCTGACAAACTGGTGGCCGATGGCCTGGTAGCCGAGGGTTATCTTGCCGGATTGCAGGCCCGCGAGGCCCAGGGCTCGACCTTTCTTGGCCAAGGTATTGCCATCCCCCACGGTACTCCGCAGACCCGCGACCTGGTGTATTCCACCGGCGTGCGCTTGCTTCAATTTCCCGAAGGCGTGGACTGGGGCGACGGCCAGATCGTTTACCTGGCGATCGGCATCGCCGCCAAGTCCGACGAACACCTGCGCCTGCTGCAACTGCTGACCCGCGCCCTCGGCGAGACCGATCTGGGCCAGGCATTGCGTCGCGCCGGCAGCGCCGAAGCCTTGCTGAAACTGCTGCAAGGCGCGCCGCAGGAACTGGCGCTGGATGCGCAGATGATCGGCCTCGGCGTGTCGGCCGACGATTTCGAAGAACTGGTGTGGCGCGGCGCCCGTTTGTTACGCCAGGCCGATTGCGTGAGCAACGGCTTCGCCGGCGTGCTGCAGCAGGTCGAAGCGTTGCCTCTCGGCGATGGGCTCTGGTGGCTGCACAGCGAACAGACCGTCAAGCGCCCGGGCCTGGCCTTCGTCACGCCCGACAAACCCATTCGTTATCTGGGCCAACCCCTGAGCGGGTTGTTCTGCCTGGCCAGCCTCGGCGAGGCCCACCAGGCGTTGCTGGAAAGGCTTTGCGCATTGCTGATCGAAGGTCGCGGCCACGAATTGGGCCGCGCTACCAGCAGCCGCAAGGTCCTGGAAGTGCTGGGGGGCGAACTGTCCGCCGACTGGCCCAGCGCGCGCATCGGACTGGCGAATGCCCACGGCCTGCACGCGCGCCCAGCGAAAATCCTTGCCCAGCTGGCGAAAAGTTTCGAAGGCGAGATCCGCGTGCGCATCGTCGACGGCCAGGACAGCGCCGTATCGGTGAAGAGTCTGAGCAAACTGCTGAGTCTGGGCGCCCGTCGCGGTCAGGTCCTGGAGTTCATTGCCGAACCCAGCATTGCCGCCGACGCGTTGCCGGCGTTGCTCGCAGCCGTCGAAGAAGGTCTCGGCGAAGAGGTCGAACCGCTGCCGCCACCGAGCGCGCCGCGAGAAACCACCATTGCCGAAGTTGCCACCGTGCTGCTCGCGCCGGAATCCGGCAGCCTGATCCAGGCCGTCGCCGCCGCGCCGGGCATTGCCATCGGTCCGGCGCATATCCAAGTGCAGCAAGACATCGATTATCCACTGCGTGGCGAGTCTCCGGCGATCGAGCGCGAGCGTCTACAAAACGCCCTAGGCCAGGTACGTCGGGACATCGAGGGCTTGATCGAGCGCGCCAAGGCCAAGGCCATCCGCGAGATTTTCATCACCCACCAGGAAATGCTCGACGACCCGGAACTGACCGACGAAGTCGACACCCGCCTGAAGCTGGGCGAGAGCGCGCAAGCGGCGTGGATGGGCGTGATCGAAGCCGCCGCGAAGGAACAGGAAGCCCTGCAGGATGCCTTGCTTGCCGAGCGCGCCGCCGATCTGCGGGATGTTGGCCGTCGGGTGCTGGCGCAGTTGTGCGGCATCGAGACCCCGGCTGAACCGGATCAACCCTACATCCTGGTGATGGACGAAGTCGGCCCCTCCGACGTCGCGCGCCTGGACCCGGCCCGCGTGGCGGGGATCCTCACCGCACGCGGCGGCGCCACCGCCCACAGTGCCATTGTCGCCCGCGCCCTGGGCATTCCGGCCTTGGTGGGCGCAGGCGCGGCGGTGTTGCTGTTGGCGCCGGGCACGTCCTTGCTGCTGGATGGGCAGCGTGGTCGGCTGCATGTCGACCCGGACGCCGCGACCCTGCAACGGGCCGCTGAAGAGCGCGACACCCGTGAGCAGCGCCTGAAAGTCGCCGCCGAACAGCGCCACCAACCGGCGCTGACCCGCGACGGTCATGCCGTTGAAGTATTCGCCAACATCGGCGAAAGCGCCGGCGTCACCAGCGCGGTGGAGCAGGGCGCCGAAGGCATCGGCCTGTTGCGCACCGAGCTTATCTTCATGGCCCACACCGAGGCCCCGGACGAAGCGACCCAGGAAGCCGAATACCGCAAGGTGCTCGATGGCCTGGCCGGTCGGCCGCTGGTGGTGCGCACCCTCGACGTCGGCGGCGACAAGCCGTTGCCTTATTGGCCGATCGCGAAGGAAGAAAACCCCTTCCTCGGCGTGCGCGGCATCCGCCTGACCTTGCAGCGCCCCCACGTCATGGAAGCGCAACTGCGCGCCCTGTTGCGCTCGGCGGACAACCGTCCGCTGCGGATCATGTTCCCCATGGTCGGCAGCATCGACGAGTGGCGCCAGGCCCGGGACATGACCGAGCGTCTGCGTCGGGAGATCCCCGTGGCGGATTTGCAGTTGGGCATCATGATCGAAGTGCCGTCCGCCGCGCTGCTGGCGCCGGTACTCGCCAAGGAAGTCGATTTCTTCAGCGTCGGCACCAACGACCTGACGCAATACACCCTGGCGATCGACCGTGGTCACCCGACCCTGTCGGCCCAGGCCGACGGCTTGCACCCGGCGGTATTGCAACTGATCGACATCACCGTGCGCGCCGCCCATGCCCATGGCAAATGGGTCGGTGTGTGCGGCGAGCTGGCGGCCGATCCGCTGGCGGTGCCGGTGTTGGTGGGCCTGGGCGTGGACGAGTTGAGTGTCTCGGCCCGCAGCATCGCGGAGGTCAAGGCACGAGTCCGCGAATTGAGCCTGACACAAGTACAAACCCTGGCCCAAGCGGCATTGGCCGTGGGCAGCGCCGATGACGTGCGCGCATTAGTGGAGGCGCTGTAATGGCGAAGATTCTTACCCTGACCCTTAACCCGGCGCTCGACCTCACGGTTGAGTTGGCGCGCCTGGAACCGGGCCAGGTCAACCGCAGCGACGCCATGCACGCCCACGCCGCCGGCAAGGGCGTGAACGTGGCGCAGGTGCTGGCGGACCTCGGCCACACCCTGACCGTCAGTGGTTTCCTGGGTGAAGACAACGCCCAAGTGTTCGAGACGCTGTTTATCCAGCGTGGCTTCGTCGACGCTTTTATTCGCGTCCCCGGCGAAACCCGCAGCAACATCAAGCTGGCCGAACAGGACGGACGCATCACTGACCTCAACGGTCCTGGCCCGATGGTCGATGAAGCCGCGCAACAAGCGTTGCTGGAACGTCTCGAGCAGATAGCCCCAGGCCACGATGCCGTAGTGGTTGCCGGCAGCATGCCCCGAGGCGTCAGTGCGCAATGGTTGCAGGCGCTGATCATGCGGCTCAAACAGCTCGGCCTGAACGTCGCCCTCGACACCAGCGGCGAAGCGTTGCGCGTCGCCCTGGCGGCGGGGCCATGGCTGATCAAGCCCAATACCGAGGAACTGGCCGATGCGCTAGGTTGCGACGTGGTGACCGAGGTCGCCCAGGCACAAGCGGCTCAGCGGTTGCATGCCCAAGGCGTGGAACATGTGGTGATTTCCCACGGCGCCGACGGTGTGAATTGGTTCAGCGTTGGTTCGGCCCTGCATGCCTCGCCGCCCAAGGTCACTGTCGCCAGCACCGTGGGCGCCGGCGATTCGCTGCTGGCCGGCATGCTGCATGGATTGCTCGCTGCCCACGCACCGGAGCAGACCCTGCGCACCGCCACGGCCATCGCCGCCATGGCGGTCACCCAGATCGGGTTCGGCATCCACGACACCGCCTTGCTGGCGTCGCTTGAACAGGGCGTGCGCGTGCGCCCCCTGACAGAACAATAAGAGGGTTCGCAAGATGAAATTAGCCATTGTGACGGCTTGCCCGAACGGCATGGTCACCAGCGTGTTGTGCGCCCGCCTGCTGGATGCGGCGGCCCAGCGCCAAGGTTGGAGCACCAGTGTCGAAGTCCATGACGCGGCCCACCCGGAACGCCAGTTGTCGGCGGCGACCCTCGAAGCGGCCGAATGGGTATTGCTGGTTGCCAGCGGCCCGGTGGACCTGTCGCGATTCGTTGGCAAGCGGGTGTTTCGCAGCACCCCGGCCCTCGCCCTGCAGGACGTTGACGCGGTGCTACGTCGCGGCGCCGAAGAGGCCCAAGTGCTGGGCGAGGCCGAGGTGCTCGCCGAAGAACCTGCGCCGTCGACCGAACGCGCCCCGCGCCTGGTGGCCATCACCGCGTGCCCGACCGGCGTCGCCCATACCTTCATGGCCGCTGAAGCCTTGCAACAGGCAGCGGCACGCTTGGGTTATGACCTGAAGATCGAAACCCAGGGCTCGGTGGGCGCCCGCAACCCGCTCAGCCCCGAGGCGATTGCCGAGGCCGATGTGGTGTTGCTGGCGACCGATATCGAGGTCGCCACCGAGCGTTTCGCCGGTAAGAAAATCTATCGCTGCGGCACCGGCATTGCGTTGAAACAAGCCGAAGCCACGCTGAAAAAAGCCTTGGCCGAAGGCGTCCAGGAAAGCGCAGCGAGTGGTGCTTCCACGGGCCCGGCGAAGGCGGAAAAAAGCGGTGTCTATAAACACTTGCTGACGGGTGTTTCGTTCATGCTACCGATGGTGGTAGCGGGTGGCTTGATGATCGCTTTGTCGTTCGTGTTTGGCATCGAGGCCTTCAAGGAACCTGGCACTCTCGCAGCGGCGCTGATGCAGATTGGCGGCGACACCGCATTCAAATTGATGGTGCCGCTGCTGGCGGGCTACATCGCCTATTCGATTGCTGACCGACCTGGCCTGGCGCCAGGGATGATCGGCGGGATGCTGGCCAGCACCCTGGGCGCTGGATTCATCGGCGGCATCATCGCCGGTTTCCTCGCCGGTTATGCGGCCAAGGCGATCAACCGTTACGCGCGCCTGCCTCAGAGCCTTGAAGCGCTCAAGCCGATCCTGATCATTCCGTTGCTGGCGAGCCTGTTCACCGGCCTGGTGATGATCTACATCGTCGGCAAACCGGTGGCGGGCATGCTTGAGGGTCTGACCCATTTCCTCGACAGCATGGGCACCACCAACGCGCTTTTGCTGGGCGTGCTGCTGGGGGCGATGATGTGCGTGGACCTCGGTGGGCCGATCAACAAAGCCGCCTACGCGTTTTCCGTGGGACTGCTGGCTTCGCAAAGTTATGCACCCATGGCCGCGACAATGGCCGCCGGCATGGTGCCGCCGATTGGGCTGGGCATCGCCACGTTCATAGCCCGCCGCAAGTTCGCCAAGACCGAGCGTGAGGCCGGTAAGGCAGCGCTGGTGCTGGGGCTGTGCTTCATCTCCGAAGGCGCGATCCCGTTCGCGGCCAAGGATCCACTGCGGGTGATCCCGGCCAGCATTGCCGGCGGCGCGCTGACCGGTGCGCTGTCGATGTACTTCGGCTGCAAACTCATGGCGCCTCACGGCGGGCTGTTCGTGATGCTGATCCCCAATGCCATCAACCACGCGCTTTTGTACCTGCTGGCGATCGTGGCGGGGAGTTTGGTGACGGCAGTGGCGTATGCGCTGCTCAAGCGACCGGAAGTGATGGAAATGGCGTTGGAGCCGGCGAAGGCCTGATCGCTTTTGAGACAGTAACTTTCCCCTTGTGGGAGCGAGCCTGCTCGCGAATGCGGTGTGTCAGTCGATGAGTTTGTTGTCTGACACACCGCTTCGCGAGCAGGCTCGCTCCCACAAAGGTCATTGATGTCCGTAAAATCCCTGTCACACCCACTTCACACAGCCATGCTTAAGTTTTCCCATTTGGGGAGAACACCATGAGCGAATTCGACCTGGGCCGCCGCCGTGTGATGCAAGTCGTTGGCGCGGGCTTGTTGCTGCCCGGGCTGGCCCCGGCCGTGATCGCTTCGGTCAAGGACCGGCCCGTGTTGACCGAAGGTGTGCAGTCGGGCGACTTGCAAGGTGATCGCGCGATGATCTGGAGCCGCAGTGACCGCCCGGCGAGGATGGTGGTGGAGTGGGACACCCGCAGTCAGTTCCCCAACCCCCGGCGCTTCGTCTCGGCGCTGGCCGATAGCCGCAGCGATTTCACCGCTCGGGTCGAGCTCACCGGCTTGCCACCCGACCAGGCGATTTTCTACCGCGTGCATTTCCAAGACGCCCAGAGCGGTGTGGCCAGCGAGCCGTGGCTCGGCCACCTGCGCAGCGTGCCGCAGTTCAAGCGCAACATCCGTTTTGTCTGGAGCGGCGACACCGTCGGCCAGGGTTTTGGTATCAATCCGGACATCGGCGGCATGCGCATCTATGACGCCATGCGCCTGCGCCTGCCGGATTTCTTCATCCACAGCGGCGACACCATCTATGCCGACGGCCCGGTGCCGGCGCAGATCACCACAGAGGGCGGGCGCATCTGGCGCAACCTGACCACCGAAGCCAAGAGCAAGGTCGCCGAGACCCTGGATGAATATCGCGGTAACTACCGCTACAACCTGATGGATGATAACGTCCGCCGTTTCAACGCCGAAGTGCCGCAGATCTGGCAGTGGGACGATCACGAAGTGGTCAACAACTGGTCGCCGGGCAAGCAACTGGACGAGCGCTACCAGACCAAGGATATCCACAGCCTGGTCGGTCGTGCGCGACAGGCCTGGTTGGAATACGCGCCGATGCGCCTGCAGAAGGCCGATGGGGGAGGGCGCATCTACCGCAAGCTCGGTTACGGGCCGATGCTGGATGTGTTTGTGCTGGACATGCGCAGCTATCGACAAGCCAATGACGCGAACCTCGGTGCGGCCAAACCGTTCCTCGGGCGGGAGCAGTTGGACTGGCTCAAGCGCGAATTGAAGCAATCCGGTGCCCAGTGGAAAGTCATCGCTGCTGACATGCCCATCGGCCTGGGCGTGCCGGATGGCGAGGTCAGCCCCGGCGTTGCGCGTTGGGAAGCGGTCGCCAACGGTGACCCGGGCGAGGCCCAGGGGCGCGAAGTCGAGATCGCCGAATTGCTCGGTTATCTGCGCAAGCATCAGGTGCGCAACTACGTCTGGCTCACCGCCGATGTCCACTATTGCGCCGCCCACCACTACCACCCCGAACACGCCGCGTTTCAGGATTTCGAACCCTTCTGGGAGTTCGTCGCCGGCCCATTGAACGCCGGCAGCTTCGGGCCCAATCCCTTGGACAAGACCTTCGGCCCTGAAGTGGTGTTCCAGAAAGCCCCTCCGGCCCAGAACACCTCGCCGTTTGCCGGCTATCAGTTCTTTGGCGAGGTGGACATCGACGGGCAGAGCGGGGAGATGAGCGTGGTGCTGCGGGACCTGGAAGGCGTGGCGGTGTTCGAGAAGAAGTTGCAGCCGGTGTGATCAGAGGCCACTACAGACCCCATGTGGGAGCGAGCCTGCTCGCGAAAGCGGTGTGCCAGGCAACACTTGTGCAAACTGACACACCGCTTTCGCGAGCAGGCTCGCTCCCACAGGGTTGATGTTGGGTGACCAGGATCAGTACACATCCCGCCGATACCGCCCTTGCTCGATCAGCTTCTCCACTTCCTCACGCCCCAGCACCAGGTTGAGCACGTGATCCACCCCTGACGCCATGCCTTGCAGGCTGCCGCAGACATAGATCACCGCGCCGTCGGCCAGCCATTGCTTGAGCAATGCCGCCGATTCCAGCAGGCGATTCTGGACGTAGATTTTCTTGTCCTGGTCTCGGGAGAAGGCCAGGTCCAGTCGCTCCAGGTCGCCGGAGGTGACCCATTCCTGAAGCTCATCGCGACAATGGAAATCGTGTTCGCGGTTGCGTTCGCCAAACAGCAGCCAGTTGCGTTGCATGCCCTCGGCAACACGGGCCTTGAGCAAACTGCGCAGGCCGGCCAGGCCGGTTCCGTTGCCCAGCAGGATCATCGGTACGCCTTGGGGTGGCAGATGAAAGCTGCTGTTGCGTCTTACCCGCAAGCTGATTGGGCTGCCCAGCGGCGCATGTTCGGTCAGCCAGCCGGAGCCGACGCCCAGGCTGCCATCGGCGCGGCGCTCCTGGCGCACGATCAGTTCCAGCACGCCATCGGCGGGGATCGATGCGATGGAGTATTCGCGCATGCCCAGCGGTGCCAACGCCTCCACCAGTGCCTGGGCGTGCAGGCCGACCAAGTGGGCGCGGTTTTCCGGCAACTGGCGTGTCGCCAGGGCTTGTTCGAGTGTCTGCTGCAAGCCGTCGACGTGTACCCGAGCAATACCGGCGATGCCCAGCCCATCGAGGAAATGTTCAATGGCCCATGGATCATTGCGCGGCAGGATTTCCACCAGGTCACCGGCCAGCCAACTGCTCGGCCCCGGTGCGGTGAGGCCCAGCAGGTATACGCCAGACCCGCAGCTGTCGGGGTTGAGCAGGGTGCGTTGGTTCAACGTCCAATGCTCGAAACTCGGCGCCTGCCAGGCGTCCGCCGGGGCCTGGCCGGTGAGTTCCGCCAGCTGTTGTTGCCAGTGGCGCAAGGCGTAAGGATCGCCGCTGTCCACTTCCACCGGCGCGAACAGTGTCTTGCCGCCGTGTTCCGCCAGCCAGGCATGCAGGCGGCGGGCGAAGCCGCAGAAGTTTTCATATTGGCGGTCGCCCAGGCCCAGCACCGAATATTGCAAGCGTTCCAGGCTCAGCGGCTGGCCCAACACCTTGCGCTCGAAACCCCGGACACTGTCGGGGCCTTCGCCATCGCCAAAGGTACTGACCACGAACAAGGCGCGAGTGGAGCTGTTCAAATCCTGCTCGCTGACGCCGGCCAATGGCCGGACCTTCACCGGCAGGCCGGCGGCCTGGAGCTGGCCGGCGGTCTGCCAGGCCAGTTGCTCGGCGAAACCGCTCTGGCTGGCGAAACCGATCAGCCACGCCGGGGCGTCACCAGGGGTTTGGGTCAGCGCCTGGCGGGCCTTTTGGACCTGGCGCTTCTTGCGTCGACGATCGAGATACAACAGCCAGCCAGTGATGAAAAACAGCGGCATGGCCAGCGCGGCGACGGTCACCAGGATCCGGCCGACCAGGCCGAAGTAGCTGCCGACATGGAGGGCGTAGATGCTGGTCAGCAATTGCGCCTTGAAGCTTTTGTCGCTGTAGCGGCTGTGACGGCTGACGACGCCGGTGGCCGGGTCGAGGATAAGCTGGTTCAGCGCCCGGTCATGGGGGGAGTTTTTCAGCAGGTAGAACACGGTCGCCGGTTGTCCCGCTACCGGCGGCATGCGCACGTTATAGGCGGACAGGTCGGGGCCGGCGGCGCTGTAGATGCTGCTCCACATGGCGCGGTAGTCGGCGATCGGCGCCGGGCCACCGGGTGCGGGGCCGCGCTTGCGCACGCGCTCATCCTTGGGCGAATCGGAAAGCAGGCGGGTTACGCCTTTGTTGTACCACTCGTAGGACCAGGTCAGCCCGGTCAAGGCGGCCAGCAGGTAGAACACCAGGCACCAGGTGCCCGCGACGGAGTGCAGGTCCCAATTGAAACTGCGGCCTTTTTTCGCCCAATCGAGGGTCAGCCAGGCGCGCCAGTTTTTCCATTGGCGCGGCCAGCGCAGGTAAAGCCCGGACAGGCAGAAAAACACCAGGATCAGCGTGCACGCGCCGGTGATCTGCCGGCCTACGTCGTCCAGGGTGAGGACGCGGTGCAGACGGAGCATCAGACCAAAGAAGTCCTGCCCCACCACATCCCCCATGAATTGCGCGTTGTAGGGATTGAAGTAGCGCATCGGGCCACGCTTTTCCCCGGGCGAGGCGGTGAAAACCGCCCGTGCGGCGTTGCCGCTGTCGGTCTCTACCCAGAGCATGCTGACGGTCTTGCCGGACGCGGCTTCGATCTGTTCCACCAGTTCGGCAGGCGGCAATATGCCGGCCGGTTGCTTTTCAACCGTCAGCACCTGTGGGTTCAGCGCGCGCAGGATCTCGTCCTGAAACGACACCAACGCACCGGTAATGCCCATCAATGCCAGGACCAGCCCGGCACTGATGCCAAAGAACCAGTGCAACTGGAACAGGGTTTTCTTCAACACGTCGCCCGCCTTGTTCGTTCAATACTGTTTGTCACGGCGTGCATTATGCCGTGTGTTATCGAGAACCATTCATAAACACACCTGAAAGCCCCGATCATTTGCATGAGCGGGGCTTTTTGCCCGGTGCCGGTCCGTGATGGCCGGGGGCTCAGTCCCGTGGGAGCGAGCTAGCCCCCACAAGTACATTGCCTGACCATCGGCATCGGGTTTTCGCCTTTAGAAGTGGAAGTTGGTACTCAACAACGCGGTACGCCCGGCCGCCTGGTTGGCGAAGTGGGTCGAGAAAGCCTTGTCGTAGTAAGTCTCGTCCGTCAGGTTCTGCACGTTGAGTTGCAGGTCCAGGTTTTTGCTGACCTTGTAGCTGGCCATGGCGTCGTAACGCACGTAGGAATCGACCATCGTAGTATTCGCCACGCTGCCAAATACATCGTCCACATAAAAGGCACCGCCACCGATGGTCAGCTTCGGCGTGAGGGCATAGGTGGTCCAGACGCTGGCGCTGTTCTTCGGTGTGTTGGGCAATTGATTGCCATCGGTAACACTCAACGGCCCGCCATCGACCTGTTCGCTGTCCAGGTAGCTATAGCCGGCGAACACTTGCCACTTTTCCGTGAGCTTGCCGCTGGCTGACAGTTCGAGGCCGTCGACGCGGGTCTTGCCGGCGTTTTCATAGGTGGTGGTGTCGACCTGGACCCGGGCGTTTTCCTTCTCGGTGCGGAAGATAGCGGCCGTCAGTGACAGGCGACTGTCGAGCAAGTCCCACTTGGTGCCGATTTCGTAGTTCTTGGTGGTTTCCGGCTCCATGTCGCTGGCGAGCAGGTTGCCGCTGCGGTCCGGCGTGCCACCCAGCGGGTTGCCTTCCTGACCTTCACCGACCGTGTTGCCCGGCGGCGTGGCCGAGGTGGCGTAGGACGCATAGATGCTGCCGTTGTCCGCCGGTTTCCAGACCAGGCCGAACTGGCCGGTAACGAACTCGCTGGTGTCATCACCCTTGGAAGTGGTGGTGCCGGCGGCATTGTAGGTTTTGTATTTCGTGTCGAAGTGGTCGTAACGCAAGCCCATGTTCACCAGCCATTGCGGTGACAGCTCCAAAGTGTCGAACACGTAAAGCGCACGGGTGACGCTGGTGGTGTCGGTGCCGGCGTAGTTGCGGGAAATCGCGCCGTTCCAGGGATCGTTCGGGTTTGGATTGGACAGCGACGTGCAGTTGTTCCCGCTTGGCGAGCCGACTGTCGCCGGGGTGCAGTTGGTGTTCGCGGCGGCGGTGCCCGGCACGGTGTCGGTGTTGACGTTGTAAGAGGATTTCTCGCCGGTTTCGCGGCTCAGTTCGATGCCTGTGGAGAAGCTGTTCTTGAATCCTGCGACGTAAAAATCGCCAAACAGATCGGTCTGGTTGGTGGTGGTGTCGACATTGCTGACGCGGGTGTTGGCCCGGCGCCAGACCGTACCATTGTTGACGTTGCCCTTGCTGTCGTCGGGCTGGGTCAGGATGTAGTCCTGCATGCTGGAGCCGTGGCGCAGGGTGTTCTTGACCGTCAGTGCATCGCTCAGGTCGTGCTCGATGGCGATGGTCGCCGTGTCGACGCGAGTCTTGCGGAAGTCGCGGTCGGTGAGGCCGTAGAAGTTACTGCTGTCGCCGCCGGCGTAGGGCTTGTCGGGGTTGGCCTTGGTGCGATCGGCCGTACGACCCGAGGCGGGCACGGTGTAGGGAATGCCCGAATCCGGCAGGTCGTTGCTTTCCAGGTGGTAGTAATCGAGGTTGACCCGGGTATCGGTGCCCAGGCCGAACGCCAGCGATGGCGCGACGCCCCAGCGGTCGTAGTTGACCTTGTCACGACCGGCGACGTTGCTTTCATGGCTCATCAGGTTGAGACGGCCGGCGGCGCTGTCGCTGAACTGGTAATTGCCGTCCAGTGTGTAGCGCTGGGTCTGGTCCGAACCCCAGGTGAAACCGCCGTCGAAGGAGTCGCCCAGATGCGCTTTCTTGCTCACCAGGTTGATGGTGCCGCCGGCGGCGCCACGGCCACCGATGGCGGAGTTGGGGCCCTTGCTGACCTCGATGGACTCGACCGCGAAGATCTCCCGGCTCTGGGAACCGGTGTCACGCACGTTATCCAGGTAAGTGTCGCCCTGGGCATCGAAGCCACGGATGAAGGGGCGGTCGCCCTGGGGGTTGCCGCCTTCACCCGCGCCGAAAGTAATGCCGGGCACGGTGCGCAGCGCGTCTTGCATGTTGAGCGCGCCGGTGTCCTTGAGCACTTGCTGGGGGATGACCGTCACCGAGCGTGGCGTGTCGACCAGCGGCGCGGTGTATTTCGAGGACGAGGCTTTCTCGACCTGATAGGACGTCGTGTCCTGGGCTTCGCCGGTGATACTGGTGGCATCCAGGGAAATGGCATTGCGCGGGGCTTTTTCTTCGGTATTTTCTGCCGCCTGGGCCATCTGCGCCACGGAGGTTGCACTGAGCGCGACGCCGATGGCGGAAGCCAGTAAACGAGGTGAATGGGCCGGTGATTGTAGTTGTTGACGCGACATGAACAGTGCCTTCCCCAAGGTTTGAGGCCGCGGAATATAGGGGAAACAGGTATTTGTATCAATTGCGAAATATTGCTATTTGAGAGGAATTTACATTCTTTACAATTTGCCCTTACGGTTTCCGTCGAGTGGTGCGTTGTGCGGGGTTGTGCACAGCCAATAAGAATCACTACCATTGGCGCCCCTCTATCCACAGGTCCGAATGCCATGTTGTTGCACATCCCCGGTGTGTTTAGCGCCGAAGAAGCGCAGCGTATTCGTGAAGCGCTGGAGCAGGCCGAATGGGAGGACGGCAAGGTCACCGCCGGTTATCAATCGGCCAAGGCCAAGCACAACCTGCAACTGCCCGAGGGCCATCCCCTGGCCAAGGAGATCGGCGCGGCCATGCTTGAACGGCTGTGGAAAAACCCGCTGTTCATGTCGGCGGCCCTGCCGCACAAGGTGTTCCCGCCATTGGTGAACTGTTACAGCGCTGGCGGCAGCTTCGATTTCCACATCGACAATGCCGTGCGCCAGCCCAAGGGCAGTGCCGAGCGGGTGCGCACCGACCTATCGGCGACGCTATTCTTCAGCGACCCGCAGGACTACGACGGCGGTGAGCTGGAAATCCAGGACACCTACGGCACCCAGCGGGTCAAGCTGCCGGCCGGCGACATGGTGTTGTATCCGGGGACCAGCCTGCACAAGGTCAACGCCGTCACCCGGGGCGCGCGCTACGCCTCGTTTTTCTGGACACAAAGCCTGGTGCGCGAAGACAGCCAGCGGGCACTGCTGTTCGAGATGGACGGCGCGATCCAGCAATTGACCCGGGACGTACCCGACCACCCTTCGTTGATCCGCCTGACCGGCACCTATCACAACCTGTTGCGCCGCTGGGTCGAGGTGTAAGTGGCGGATTTTCGTCTGCGCCGAGAAGAGGTGCTCGACGGCGAAAGCCTCAAAGCCATGCTCAAGGTCAGCCCGGCGCGCGCGGCCCAAGCGATTCTCATCGCTGCTGGCGCTGGCGTGCTGGAGGCCCAGGCGCTGCTTGGGCAAATTCTGTTGGATGGGCAGGGCATCGAACAGGACAAACCCCTGGCCCTGCGCTGGTTCGACATCGCCGCCCAACGCGGGCACTTGATGGCGCGCAACATGCTGGGCCGTTGCCATGAGCATGGTTGGGGCTGTGTTGCCGATCCTGCAGTCGCTGCCGCCCATTATCGACAGGCCGCCGAGGCAGGGCTGGATTGGGCGATGTACAACTACGCCAACCTGTTGGCGACCGGGCGTGGGGTTACTGAAGATCAGCCGCAGGCGTTGGCCCTGTACCGCCGTGCCGCAGAATTGGGCCACGCCAAGTCAATGAACCTGCTGGGGCGTTATCTGGAGGACGGGCGCTGTTGCCCGGCGGATCCAGTTGCGGCGGCCGAGTGGTATCGGCGTTCGGCCGAAGCTGGAGATTTCCGAGGCCAGTTCAGCCATGCGGCGGTGCTGGCGCAAGAAGGTCGCATCGACGAGTCCCTGACTTGGCTGCGCGAGGCGCTGGCGGGTGGAAATGTGAGTTTCCTTCGCGTGAGCAGTGAGGCGTTGCGGGATGCTCTGCATCCGGAAGTTCGTGCCATGGCTTGTGCTTATCGGCAGCGGCTTTTTCAAATAACGGGCAGCAACAACTCATAACTAGGCCTGCCGCCAGCCCTATGTCTTTCAACAGTGTCGCTTTCCATAAACATATTTGGATCTTTTTAACTTTCAGGATTTGTCGGGTCGACAGTTTTGCGCTTTGGCGCGCTCGGCTGTTTTTTTTGTTAATACTTGAATCGTTGTCGGTGGTCATGGATCTGCTCTAGAGTCTTTTCGCGATCGGCTATTAATAAAGTAGGTATTTATGCGCGGTCGATGGCGGTAATCTATCAATTGAAGACAGGAAGTCTTTTATGGAATTCAAGTTGAGGAAAGAGGTGGTCGAGGCGGCCGCTAAAGCGCCCAAAGTTTTCGTCGAGGCGTCGCTTGGGGGGGGTGGTCAATATAACAGAGCGCCTGGGATACAATTAACCAAGGAACAGGTCATCAGCTTGAGACGGTATGAAATGTTGGGATTGTCGCTTCCTCAGCGGCTAACTGACGTGATTAGCTATTTGAACTATGGCGCCGGTGATGCGGGTCGCCCAGGGCTGACGCCCATGGATTTTTTGGGAACATTTACCACGACGTATGATCATGCTAGGCGTTGGTCACCGTTACGTGAAAAAATTCAACTGACCGGCGCTGACCTGCAAGGCTTTGCCCGTATTATCGTCGGGCGGGGAGCTGCGATCTCCGAAGTTTATGGTGATCTTAGATCGTCCAGGTATCTGGAAGAACACAACATAACTACCATTGAAGAATACCTGAAGCTGAAGGTTGAAATTCCGCACCTTCCTGATCTGGCGCTCCCATCGGGGGATATCCGGGAAATAAAGTTCTATCTCAACAGCATACTGGATGGGGTCAAGAGCCGTCATGTCTCCGCTGAAGCGGTCCGACGGGAGCTGGATAGTTTCGGGACCGACATGCGAGAAAAGGTATTGCCGAGAATTAAGTTGCGCTTGAAAGCTGTGACTGAAAACCCCTATGAAGACGAAATTCGGAGCATTCAGGAGGACATCGATCAACGTGCCGCTGAGATTGATGAACTCAACAACCAATACGATGCCATGGTCAAGGAAGCGATTGTTGCCGCAGCGACATTGAATGTCGGCGGTCTGATCATGGGTATTTACCAGGGCGTTCAGGCCGAGAACATACGCAAAAAGCGTAACGAACTGAAAAGCACCCAAGATACCGCTATCGCGAAATTGGGTAGCAAACATCAAACACTTTCTTCATTGAACCGGGTGCGGGGTGATCTTCAAAATCTCAGTGCGGTCACGATTGAAGCGGAAGTCGCTACGCAGAACCTTATGTTGGTCTGGAATTCGCTCAGCCAGTTCATTGAGGACTCTCTGAAGACAGTCGATGAGGTACACGATGCGGTGTCTCTGAGATCGTTCCATAATAGTCTCAAACTGGTGGTTGAACCTTGGGGCGAAGATATAGGCCCTACCGCGCGGGCGCTGAACGCGATTTTTGAAGAGGCTCAACGGGAAATTGATGCCGGTAATTTGATCAGGACAAGGAGCGTACAAATGTATTCGTTATCAAGTGGTGTGGATTATCCGCAAATCAATATCATGGCGTTGTATGGCTACAACTCGAATGTCCAGACTGCAAAGACGCAAACGCAGTTTCTCGCTGAACGGCATGATTACCTACCGGCCGTGGTGGGCAGAATGACGGGTTTGGCCACCGCTATTGACAGCCAGACGTTCAACCTTCGCAACACCGCACAGAGTGCGCTTCATATCCTGAATAGAACAAACGGACGGCTTGAAAGATATCAGGACGAACTTGAAGAGCCTGGCAGTGAGTCGGATAAGCAAGAGGTACGCTACGATATGGAGAAAGCGCTTCGAGCCACATCCGGAGAAATTAGCCAGCAGGTCGACAACCTCAAGCAGATCGAACTTAACCTGAGCGCCCGATACGACAGGGAAGCATCGAAACAATGGACGCTTGCATTGCTGCAAGACCGGACATTTGTAGAAGAGCAAAAAGATAAGGCCGAAGCCAAGCGTGTCGAGCTGCTTGAACAGGTCGCTTCGGTGTCCAATGCTATCGAGTTGATTGGAAGAAACGGCGTCGAAAAAATTGGCCAGGAAGCTCAGCTGACAGTGGAGAGTCTGATGGCAATGGGTATGGCACCTCCTCAGATGCAGGTGGCATTGTTGGCGATGGACACTTTGAAAAAAACGATCGCAGGTATAGGAGAAACCCTTTCCTACCTCAATATGGTTGCCGGGCGCGACAGGCTTCGTGACAGGGCTCATCAACTGATGATGGAGGCGGGAGACCGGCACAAGGAACTTTCTGAGGTCCAAGGGAAAATCGACTTGGTTGAGAGTCTGGATAGGTTGGACAGTGTTCGCTGGGACTACCTCAAGGAGTTTGGAAATGTCGTGGCTGCCTATGAGAAGTTTTCAAAGGCATTCGCGTGGGAAAGGTCGCGGCCCGTCGAAGAGAATGTCCGTAACGCGCGCGCGCTCATTCCTGGATTCACGCAATACTTACGACCCATTCTCCAGCCATGAAAAAGTCTGGCACCGCGTCGGCATGCGCCGATTGAATTAATGCTATAGGCGATGGCGGTCCGAGAGGCGGCCATCGCCAGGAACATCTCATGGATCGATATGGACATGATTTTACTGAGGGGCAGCGCAGGGCATTGGACCGTTATATTTCTTTCCTTGGCGGCTTGCGCTCGGTCTTTGACAGGATATCGGCAGTTCTTGAAAGGAGCCGCATCAGCGGTCATCAGGCAGCGTCGCTTCCTAGGGATTCGCGATTAGACAACGCGTACTTCAACGGGCGGGCCCTTTCGGCATTAGGGGGGGATGTCAGTGATACCAAGGCGCTCGTCGATACTCATGTGGCTGAACTGAGGCTGTTCGCGGGAGAAGCGTTGGGTCTGGCAGAGAAAACCCCCAGGCAAACGCCACTTTCTGAAATTGACTACAGACGTTTCAGTCTTTCTCGTTCCGAACGTTGGAAACTAACGTCACCGAAGAATGTTGGGGATCTGGTCCATGAGCTTTACCTTCGTCTTGTTGACGTCAGAAGTGCCATCAGGCAACTCGACTTCAAGTTCGCCGGGATAAACCAGGACTCGTTTGGGGTGTACTCGATATTCACGAGGGCCATGGATCACCGAAGCTGCTATTGCCATGATCGACCGACGCTGGCGCAGGCACTGTTCCAGCAGGCCAGCACTTCACCGTCATGGGACCTGGGTTATTCCTCCACGGATGCGTCAATCAGGGCTACGGAGTACAAGGCTGATATTGCCGCCCTGTTCAATATTTTCAGTAACCTTAATTCCCAGATGGGGTTGCTTGCCCGAGCGTTATACCTGTCCATGGACGCTGCGATGCTAGAGGTCGAGCGAGCAAGTTATGCCGGCAATCTCAAAGAATTGAATTTTGGATTGGGCGCAGCCATTGAGACACTCGAGCAATGCACGACGATGCTGGATGACTTTCACAGGTGGCTATGCAGATAAAAAAGGTCCATGGTTTCCCATGGACCTTCTCATTCAGCCGTATTAAACGTAAAACGACTTCAACGGCGGAAACCCATTGAACTCCACCGCGCTGTAGCTGGTGGTATAGGCGCCGGTCGACAACCAATACAGGCGATCACCGATCGCCAGGTTAAGCGGCAAGCCGTACTTGTAGTTCTCATACATGATGTCGGCGCTGTCGCAGGTCGGGCCGGCGATCACTACTTCTTCCATCTCGCCTTTTTTCTCGGTCCAGATCGGGAACTTGATGGCTTCGTCCATGGTTTCGATCAGGCCGGAGAACTTGCCCACGTCCGTGTACACCCAGCGCTCGACGGCGGTACGGGACTTGCGCGCCACCAGCACCACTTCGCTGACCAGGATACCGGCGTTTGCAATCAACGAACGGCCCGGCTCCAGGATGATTTCCGGCAGGTCGTCACCGAAGTCTTCCTTGAGGAAACGGATGATTTCCTCGGCGTAGGTTTCCAGGCTGTTGGTACGAGTGATGTAGTTGGCCGGGAAGCCGCCGCCCATGTTGATCAGCTTCAAGACGATGCCGTCTTCTTCCTTCAGGCGCTCGAAGATCACCTTGACCTTGGCGATAGCCGCGTCCCAGACGCTGATGTCGCGCTGTTGCGAGCCAACGTGGAACGAGATGCCGTACGGCACCAGGCCCAGGTCGCGGGCGAGGATCAGCAGGTCCATGGCCATGTCGGTCTGGCAGCCGAACTTGCGCGACAATGGCCAGTCAGCGGTGGTCGAGCCTTCAGTGAGGATCCGCACATAGACCTTGGAGCCCGGCGCGGCCTTGGCGATGTTGCGCAGGTCGGCTTCGGAGTCAGTGGCGTACAGGCGCACGCCCTTGTCATAGAAGTAGCGGATGTCTCGGGATTTCTTGATGGTGTTGCCGTAGCTGATCTGCTCCGGGCCGACGCCACGGCTCAGGACCTTGTCCAGCTCGTAGATCGAGGCGATGTCGAAGTTCGAGCCTTTTTCCTTGAGCAGGTCGATGATTTCCACCGCCGGGTTGGCCTTGACGGCATAGTAGACCTTGGCGAATTCGAAACCGGCGCGCAGGTCGTCATAGGCCTGGGCGATCATCGCGGTGTCGATCACCACGAACGGGGTTTCCTGCTTGTCGGCGAACGCCTTCATTTTCTGAAAGGTTTCGCGCGCGAAATAATCTTCGACCTGGATCGACATACTTGGGACTCCTACTGGCAAACATCAGAATCAATGGGTTTGAGGGCAAGCTGCCCCCGCGAACGTCCTCCGTATCCCCACTTTGGTTCGCCTACTTCCCAAGGCATGTCGCCGAAAGCAAAAAGGCCATGGGACGCTTGATTCCCTTGGCCTTGCTGTCTCGTCGTCAGTACTTGAGCCGGATGGATCGTTTCCAGCATGGACGTTCGGCGCGAACTTTAGGGCGTGAGGGACCTGAGATCAACTAAAAATGTCGCGTTTTTGCACGCATCCGTCGTGCGGTCCGCGACAGCTCATGATGTAACCGACCTGCGTGACAGATTGACGTTCCCCTCGATCGGTTTTCGAGCTTGCTCAATATGGCTTTTGCCTTTGTGGCGAGGGAGCTTGCTCCCGCTGGGGCGCGCAGCGGCCCCAAAAAAGCGACGAGCGCTTCGCACTGGAGCGCCAGCCCGGTCAAGCGGGAGCAAGCTCCCTCGTCACAAAAGCAGTCGTGCTTGGTCAGACTGAGGCAGCCTCCGCCGGCGAGACAATACTGGTCTTGCCCCCACGGGACTTGCCGGAGCTCAGGTACTCGGCAATCGATTCCTGCGTCACTTCGCCGAGGAACACCCGCTCGGCGTCCATCACCGGCAGCCACGAGCGATTGAACTCGTACATGCGTGACAACAGGATCCGCAGATGTTCGTCGTAGGCGGCGGTGGCATTGAATTCCCGCAGGTACTGGCCGCAGGTTCCGGTCTGACGGTACAGGTCGCGGCGTCTTACATACCCCAGGGCCTTATTCTCGGCACAGGTGACCACCACGTAGCGCCGGTCATGTTCGTCCATCAGTTCCAGCGCCTCGGCCACCGGGGTTTCGGGGCTGACCGAGGGGGCGTTGTCCGCCGCGTCTTCGGCCTTGACCAATAGCAGGCGCTTGAGCGTGCTGTCCTGGCCGACGAAATTGCTGACGAACTCATCGGCGGGATGTGCCAGCAGCGTGTCCGGGTGATCGCACTGGATCAATTTACCGGCGCGGAAGATCGCGATCTTGTCCCCCAGCTTGATGGCCTCGTCGATGTCGTGGCTGACCATGATCACGGTCTTGTTCAGCGCCCGCTGCATCTCGAAGAACTCGTTCTGGATCATCTCGCGGTTGATCGGGTCGACCGCGCCGAAGGGCTCGTCCATCAGCAACAGCGGCGCATCGGCCGCCAGGGCGCGGATGACACCGATCCGTTGTTGCTGGCCGCCGGACAATTCGCGCGGGTATCGGTGCAGGTATTGCTTGGGTTCAAGCTTGATCATGCTCATCAATTCGCGGGCGCGGTCGTGGCATTTCTGCTTGTCCCAGCCCAGCAGGCGTGGGACGACGGTGATGTTTTCCTCGATGGTCATGTTCGGGAACAGACCGATCTGCTGGATCACGTAGCCAATATTGCGGCGCAGGGTCACCTCGTCCAGGCCGGTGGTGTCTTCGCCATTGATCAAGACCTTGCCCGAGGTCGGCGGGATCAGTCGGTTGATCATTTTCAGCGTGGTGCTCTTGCCACAGCCCGACGGCCCGAGGAACACGCAGATCTCGCCTTCGTTGACGGTCAGGTTCACCGAGTCCACGGCTTTCACATCCTTGCCGTTGCTCTTGAAGGTTTTGCTGAGGTTTTGTAATTCGATCATTTCAGTAATCCTTTCGGAGTCAACGAGCGTTGCAGCCATTGCAAAAGCAGGTCGGCGAAGATGGCCAGGAGGCTGACCAGCAAGGCGCCGACGATCAGCATCGACATATCGCTGCGGCTGATGGAAGCGAGGATGAGCACGCCCAGGCCACCGGCGCCGATGGTGGCGGCGATGGTCATGACGCCGATGTTCATGACCACGGCGGTGCGCACGCCGGCCAGGATCACCGGCACGGCGATGGGCAGTTCGACCATGCGCAGGCGCTGGCCGAAGGTCATGCCGATGCCGCGGGCGGCTTCGCGAATACCGGGTTCGACCCCGGTCAGGGCCAGGTAGGTGTTGCGCATGATCGGCAACAGTGAATAAAGAAACACCGCGGTGATCGCCGGCATCGGCCCCAGGCCTTGGCCGAACTTGGAATAGAACGGCAGCAGCAGCCCGAACAGGGCAATCGACGGAATCGTCAGCAGCACCGTGGCGCTGGCCTGCAACGGGCCGGCGAGCGCCGGGAAGCGGGTCATGAAAATGCCCAGCGGCACGCCGATCACGATTGCCAGGGTCACGGCGATGCCCACCAGGGTGATGTGCTGCCAGGTCAGGTGCAGCACCAGCGGCCAGTCCAGATGGGAAAAGGCGTCAAGAAAATCCATGGCTTTTCCTCCAGGTCATTGGGTTGAGAGCAGCGAATGCTGACGCAGGAAATCGGCGGCAACGGCGGAAGGGCTTTCATGATCCACGTCCACGCGGGCATTGAGCTGGCGCATGGTTTCGTCGTCGAACAGTTCGGCCAGGGGCTTGAGTTGCGCGGCCAGTTGAGGGTGCGCGTCAAGGAATGCCTGGCGTACCACCGGCGCGGCGGTGTAGTCGGGGAAGTAATGCTTGTCGTCTTCCAGCAGCTTCAGTTTGAAGGCATTCAGGCGCCCGTCGGTGGTGTACACCAAACCGGCGAAAACCTGGCTGTTGCGCAGCGCCGTGTAGACCAGGCCCGCGTCCATCTGGCGGATGTTCCTGCGGGTCAGGTTCATACCGTACTGCTTGACCATGCCGGCCAGGCCGTCGGAACGGTTGGCGAACTCGGTGTCCAGGGCAACCAGATGGTTCTCGTCGGCCTCGGCCTGCAACACCGCGTTCAACTGGCTGATGGAATTGATCTGCGGGTACTTCTTCGCGACTTTTTCAGGAAGGGCCAAGGCGTAGGTGTTGCTGAATTTCGACGGAGCAAGCCAGACCAGGCCTTTTTTCGCGTCGAGTTCTTTCACTCGAGCGTAGGATTGGGCGCTGTCGAGTTTTTCGGTGACATGGTTGTAGGCCACCAACGACACGCCGGTGTACTCCCAAAGCAAATCCAATTGCCCGGATTCCTGGGCGCTACGGGCCAGGTTGCTTCCCAGGCCGCCGGTGACTTGCGCGTCGTAACCTTTGTCACGCAGGTATTGCGCGGTGATTTCCGCCAGCAATGTCTGCTCGGTGAATACCCGGGCGCCGAGGCGGATCAGCGGTTTTTCAGCGGCTTGGGCAAACCCTGCGAACAGCAGCAGGCACCCCAGAATCAAGCTCATCTTCTTCATAACGTTTCCTTTATCCAGCCAGGCTCAGGACGGTCGTAGACCGCGTTCCAGCCAGAGGCGGCTGGCCAGTGTCACCAGCCCGTCGAGCAGCAAAGCGAGCAGGGCGGTGCAGGCTGCGCCGAGCAGCAATTGCGGCTGGTTGTTCAAGGCGATGCCGGGGAAGATCAGGCTGCCAAGGCTGTTGGCGCCGATCAGGAACGCCAGGGGCGCGGTGCCGACGTTGATCGCCAGGGCCACGCGCACCCCGCCGACTATGATTGGCACGGCGTTGGGCAATTCGACTTTCCACAACACCTGGCGCGCAGTCATGCCGATGCCGATAGCGGCTTCCTTGAGGGAACCCTGAACGTTTTTCAGGCCTTCATAGGTGTTGCGCACGATGGGCAATAGTGAGGCGAGGAAGAGGGCGAAGATGGCGGGCCCGTTGCCGATGCCCAGGACGCCTAGGGCGATGGCCAATACGGCCAGGGGGGGCACGGTGTTGCCGATGTTGAACACTTGCATGAAGCGTTCGGCACGCCCGACCATGCCGGGGCGGCTGAGGAGTATGCCGGCTGGGATGCCGACTATCAGGGCCGCCAACATGGATGCCAATACAAGCATCAGGTGCGCTTGCAGGTAAAACAGCAGATCGTCGCGGTAGCGTTGGATCGTATCGATGCCAATCCAGTGGACCAACAGGGCCAGGAGTGCGACGACGAACGCAGCCCCTGTCAGCCCTTTGCCATAGCGGATAGCCACAGGCGGACTCCTTTTTCTTTTAGTCGGCGCACGCTTTGCTCGGGCGGCAAACCATCATGGGATGCCGGGAAAACGTTCGCGAGAAGCAGCTCTTTTCGAGGCGGGTCAAAGGACCGTCGAAGCGAGCCATGGGCGCAGCCTCGTCAGGCTAACTTGCTGATTTTGCAGGCCCCGACGGTTGCTCATATCAGGGTTGTGGACGGCTCCACGCGGCAAAAGGTTCCCATGCTGGGCAGCATTTGGCCACCCTCGATGTGCTCAACGGTTCGGTTCCTGGCCCAAGTTGAGCTATAATCGCCGCCCTTTTTTGAATCACCTGCCAGGCGATTTCCCATGACCAAACAGGCCGCCGAAGTCGCGAAACGCCGCACTTTCGCCATTATTTCCCACCCCGATGCCGGTAAGACGACCATCACCGAAAAGCTCTTGCTGATGGGCAAGGCGATTGCGGTGGCCGGCACGGTGAAATCCCGCAAGTCCGACCGCCATGCCACCTCTGACTGGATGGAGATGGAAAAGCAGCGGGGTATCTCCATTACCACGTCGGTCATGCAGTTCCCGTATCGCGATCACATGATCAACCTGCTCGACACCCCGGGCCACGAAGACTTCTCGGAAGACACCTACCGCACCCTGACCGCGGTGGACTCGGCCTTGATGGTTCTCGACGGCGGTAAGGGCGTCGAGCCACGGACCATCGCGCTGATGGACGTCTGCCGTCTGCGTGACACGCCGATCGTGAGCTTCATCAACAAGCTCGACCGCGACATCCGCGACCCGATCGAATTGCTCGACGAGATCGAAGCCGTCCTCAAGATCAAGGCCGCGCCGATCACCTGGCCGATCGGTTGCTATCGCGACTTCAAGGGCGTGTACCACCTGGCCGACGACTACATCATCGTCTACACCCCAGGCCACGGCCATGAACGCACCGAAACCAAGATCATCCAGAAGCTCGACTCCGACGAAGCCCGCGCGCACCTGGGCGATGAGTACGAGCGTTTCGTCGAGCAACTGGAGCTGGTGCAGGGCGCCTGCCATGAGTTCAACCAGCAGGAATTCATCGATGGGCAACTGACCCCGGTGTTCTTCGGGACCGCCCTGGGCAACTTCGGCGTCGACCATGTGCTAGACGCCGTGGTCGACTGGGCCCCGCGCCCGCTGCCGCGCGTTGCCAACGAGCGCACCGTGGAGCCGGTGGAAGAGAAGTTCGCAGGCTTCGTGTTCAAGATCCAGGCGAACATGGACCCCAAGCACCGCGACCGCATTGCCTTCATGCGTATCTGCTCCGGCAAATACGAAAAAGGCATGAAGATGCGCCACGTGCGCACCGGCAAGGACGTGCGTATCGGCGATGCCTTGACCTTCTTCTCCTCGGAACGCGAGCAACTGGAAGAAGCCTTCGCCGGTGACATCATCGGCCTGCACAACCACGGCACCATCCAGATCGGCGACACCTTCACCGAAGGCGAAGCCCTGGGCTTCACCGGCATCCCGCACTTCGCCCCGGAACTGTTCCGCCGCGTACGCCTGAAGGACCCGCTCAAATCCAAGCAGTTGCGCCAAGGTTTGCAGCAATTGGCCGAAGAAGGCGCCACCCAGGTGTTCTTCCCGGAGCGCAGCAACGACATCATCCTCGGCGCCGTCGGCGTGCTGCAGTTCGACGTCGTCGCCAGCCGCCTGAAAGAGGAATACAAGGTCGAATGCTCCTACGAGCCGATCACCGTTTACTCCGCCCGTTGGATTGAATGTGACGATAAGAAAAAGCTCGAGGAATTCTCCAACAAGGCCGTGGAAAACCTTGCGCTGGATGGTGGTGGGCACTTGACCTACCTGGCGCCTACCCGGGTGAACCTGGCGCTGATGGAAGAGCGCTGGCCGGATGTGAAATTCCGCGCGACGCGGGAGCATCACTAAGCAGTAAGCGTTTAAAGCCAAAAGCTGTGGGAGCGAGCCTGCTCGCGAAAGCGATAGGTCAGCTTGCCTGGATGTTGGTTGTGCCGGCCTCTTCGCGGGCAAGCCCGCTCCCACAATGGTCTTGTGTCAGATCCTCGATCTCCCGGTCATCCATAGCCCCTGTGGGAGCGAGCCTGCTCGCGAAAGCGGTGGGTCAGGCTGCCTGGATGCTGGATGTGCCGACCTCTTCGCGAGCAGGCTCGCTCCCACACTGGGTTTTGGGTGTTAGTTGGTTTTGAAATAAGGCTTATTCGAAACCATTCTGTCGTGTGGGGGCATTTCTGGCGGTTCGGTGGCGTCTTATCTGGTGAACCGGGCAGTTCAGAACAAGATTTTCTTGAGCGCCGTCGGGCCCCGGCTTTATCCGGAAAAAGAAGGAATTGGTCATAAATAAGCTGCTACGCATGATGTTTTTGCTGAAGGTGTTGGTGATGCTGTCTCTCGGTTCAACGGTTGCCTGGGCTGAGTGCGATGAGCATGAAAAACATGCATCAAGCGGATCGGTGGCGCAGGGTGAGTTGATGCTTGCCGCGACCGATGCGGACGCAGGCGATCCGGACGATGGCGAGGATGATGATGGTTCGCCAATCGATACGCCGGATGATGAGGATCCGGAAGGCGATAGCCAGACGTAGATTTTTGACCTGAAGAAAACCCCTCCAGCCCCAACTGAAACTTAGTTGGGGCTGGAGGGGTTTTTTGTTTACTACTTGCTAATAACTTAGGCTGTCTACTGTCATCTTTGACAGTAGACAGCCCTATCCCGACGCGCATAGATTCGGCTCGACAAACGCTTCACATGTAATGTCAATACAGGGAGACGATCGTGGAGTCGTTATATTTTGCTGCCACACTTAACGTCTTAAGTGCGCTTATTCTTTGGGCCAGATATTCCTATGCCAAGCCGTCGGCATATTTTTGGAGTGGTCTCTGGATAACGAGTTTCATATCGAGTCTCATCTCAGTCGCCGTCGTTACAGGAGAGATGGAGGGGGCGTTGTTTTCTTTGCTAGGCGGAGTAGCTTTAGGGTTTTTAGTTCGTTTTTATATTCCAATTATCAGTCTGTTTGGTGTCGGGCTGCTGGTGGCTAGGTTTACTGTGCCTGTGGCTATCCTGATTTTTGTAAATCAAAAAATTCAGCAAGTGGAGTTGGGGATTTTACTTTGGGGTTGTATCTATGTTTTTCAGCTTATTTGTCTGCTCATCGCGGTATTTTATATGCTTTGCAGAGTGCTTGAAGACTTGCCGAGATTTACCATCAATTTTCCGAAGCGTGATGCTGCGCTGCAAAAAATAAGTATGGCCGATGGGCGGTGGAATCCGTTGATTTCCATACATGTTCCTTGTTATGCGGAACCTCCGGCTTTGGTTATTGCCACCCTAAGTGCAGTGGCGAACCTTGAGTATAATAATTTTGAGGTGTTGGTTGTTGACAATAACACAAAAGATCCTGAGCTTTGGAAGCCGGTTGAAAAATTCTGTACAAAACTAGGGCAACGATTTTGTTTTTTTCATGTCGATCCTCTCGCTGGTGCAAAGGCGGGCGCCATAAATTTTGCGCTACGTCACTCGAACGTCGACGCAGAAATTGTTTTGATTATCGATGCGGATTATATAGTGGACCCTGCGTTCATAAGGCGATATATCGCACTTTTTGAAGATGAAAAAACGGGGTTCGTGCAGACCAGTCATGACTATCGGGAGTGGCGGGGTAATCCGTTTTTATCTGGCGTTTATCATCACTATTTAATTGGCCATAAAACAGTACATCCTGCCTTGAACGAATACGGTGCCGGTTATTTGGTGGGTACGGTGTGTATGGTTAGGCGTCATTTGATTGAAGAACTCGGCGGGTGGGCAGAATGGGCGCTTACCGAGGATCTGGAGCTGGCCATGAGAATTATGGCTAAGGGATATACAGGGCATGTATTCAGCGACACATGGGGCAAAGGGCTTATACCAGAAACTCTGGACGGGATAAAAAAACAACAGTTTCGTTGGTGGGCGGGAGCCACCCAGGAGTTCAGGGTGAATTGGCGTCGATACCTTGGGCTGACTAACGAAAAAATGACGGTGGCTCAAAGAAGCTTGAGATTGTATACGACCTTTAAAGATTGTATCGGTGCGTGCGCATTTTTGGTGGATATATCTTTTTTTCTCGTTTGCGTCTTTCTGGTGTCGAGTTCGCAGGTATTGCAAATACCCCATGGTTTCTTGGGTTTGATTGGGGCGGCAGTGGTTGTAAAATTTCTTGAAATATGGATCGGCGTCAGAGAACTGGGGAGCAACGAAGTGCGTGATTATTTCATGACATTGATGCTCAAAGGTGCCCTGAGATGGGTGGGTGTGAAGGCGTTCATTTTACCTTTATTTAAACTCCAGATTTCGTGGGTTAGAACGAATAAGTTCAAACAATCCGGAAATTTTCTGCGAGGGGTTAAGTCGTCTTCGGTCGAAATTTTGATAGGGCTCATTTATCTCCTGTGTGCTCTGTTTCTCGTGCCTTTTGCACATTTCGTAGAGTTTGACCTCGTGGCGTTGGTGTCCATCTGGTTTTTTATTCAAGGCGGATCGTTCTTCTGTACGCTAGTCATGGCAATCGTTAGTGAGAGCGCATTGGATCAGGAGCGACTGGAATTAGCCAAGGTGACTGATAGCGAGGTGTGAGGATCTAGCGCTTGGCGCTAAGTTGACGCGCGGCTTGTGGGGGCGAGCTTGCTCGCGATGGCGGCGTTTTTCAAGGTAGTGGTTCAGCTTGCATGGACGGGCTGCCGGCCTTGTAGTCGAGGCGCCTACAAATGCCGGCCAGCCCTTTTGATGTGCGGCGAGTTGCTAGCGTGGATCGGCGATATCCAGCGCCCGATTCGCCAGTAGCTCACTCACCTCTGTCACTTGTAGGATCCCCATCGCAACATGCCGGCGAGAACCCTCAAGATCGAACGCCAAGTCGCTGATCATGGCGTTGGCGGAGGCCAGGTTTTCGCTGAGGTTGGCGAGCAGGCTTTCAGTATCGATGCTCTCGACGACAGTGAAGAGCTGCGCTGCTGACGGGGCTTTCTTGGCTTTGGCCTGTTCCGGCTTCAAATAATAATCGAGCGCCCGCTCAGTGGCTTCGTGGAATTTTTCCGGGGCGAGGCTTGAATAGGACGAGGTGGGGTCTGATTCTGGTGGGTTTTTGTGCCACTTCTCCATTCTTGATCACCCAAACCCAGGCAATGGGAAACGGCGATCAGCACCTTTTGTAATAAGGTTTATTCAAAACTTGTCTTTACGATGGCGGCATTTCTAGCTGTTTCGGGGCGTCCTATCTTGTGTGCTACTTTGTTCAAAATTAGCTTCCCTTAAGCGCCATCGGGCTCTGCTGTATCCGGATAAAGAAGGAATTGGGCTATGAATAAGCTGCTGCGCATGATGTTTTTGCTGAAAGTTTTGGTGGTGCTTTCCCTCGGCTCAACGGCTGCGTGGGCCGAGTGCGATGAGCATGAGAAACACGCCTCGAGCGGTTCGGTGGTGCAAGGCGAGATGATGCTGGCCGCGACCGATGCGGACGCAGGCGATCCGGACGATGGCGAGGATGATGATGGTTCGCCAATCGATACACCGGATAGCGATGAAGATGCAGAGGGCGATAGCCAGACGTAGATTTCTGACCTAAAGAAAACCCCTTCAGCCCCAACTGAGAGTCAGTCGGGGCTGGAGGGGTTTTTTATGCCAGATGTACTGCCCCCAAGGCGAAGATTCACCCCTGTGGCGAGGGAGCTTGCTCCCGCTGGCCTGCGCAGCGGGCCCAAGAAAGGGGGGCCGCTGCGCGGCCCAGCGGGAGCAAGCTCCCTCGCCACAAGAGCTTTATCTACCTTCTGCGTTTATGCAGCACCGTCGAGGAACCGCTCGGCGTAGTGACACGCCACCAACCGGTTATCCAACGGCCGCAACGCCGGTTCTTCAGTCTTGCAGCGCTCGGTCGCGTACGGGCAGCGCTTGTGGAAGGCGCAGCCGGACGGCGGGTTCAACGGATTGGGCAGTTCGCCGACGATTTTGATCTTCGGCTTGTTCGGGTCCGGGTGGATGGTCGGGGTGGCCGACAGCAGCGCCTGGGTGTACGGGTGCAGCGGGCGGCTGTAGATCGACTCGTTGGGGCCCATTTCCACTGGGCGGCCGAGGTACATCACCATCACGTCGTCAGCGACGTGCTGGACCACCGCCAGGTTGTGGGAAATGAACACGTAGGCGGTGTTGAATTCCTGTTGCAGGTCCATGAACAGGTTCAGCACCTGGGCCTGGATCGATACGTCCAGCGCCGAGGTCGGTTCGTCCGCCACCAGCACCTTGGGTTGCAGCATCATGGCGCGGGCCAGGGCGATGCGCTGGCGCTGGCCGCCGGAGAACATGTGCGGGTAGCGCTGGTAATGCTCGGGACGCAAGCCCACCTGCTTCATCATCGCCTGGACTTTCTCACGCCGCTCGGTGGCCGACAGGTTGGTGTTGATCAGCAACGGCTCGGCCAGTTGATCACCGATTTTCTGCCGCGGGTTGAGGGACGCATACGGGCTCTGGAACACCATCTGCACGTCTTTACGCAGTTGCTTGCGTTCGGCCTTGTTGGCGCCGGCCACTTCCTGACCGGCGATTTTCAAGGAGCCGGCGGACGGCTCTTCGATCAGCGTCAGGGCCCGGGCGAGGGTGGATTTGCCGCAACCGGATTCGCCCACCACGGCCAGGGTCTTGCCGGCCTCCAGTTCGAACGACACCCCGTTGAGGGCGCGCACGGTCGCATGGCCCTTGAACATGCCACGGGACACTTCGTAATGACGGGTCAGGTCACGGGCGGTAAGTACGACGGCCATCACGCCACCTCCTGGTTCAACGGGTAGAAGCAGCGGGCGAGGCTGTTGGTTTTCGGATCGAGAGCAGGGCGCTCCTGGCGACAGTTGTCGCGCACATACGGGCAGCGCGGCGACAGCAGGCAGCCTTGCGGACGGTCATAGCGACCGGGAACGATACCCGGTAAGGTCGCCAGGCGCTCGGCGCCCATGCTGTGTTCCGGAATCGCCGCCAGCAGCGCTTCGCTGTATGGGTGGGCGGGAATGTCGAACAACTGAGGCACCTTGCCCACTTCCACGGCCTGGCCGGCGTACATCACGCACACGCGCTGGGCGGTTTCAGCCACGACGGCGAGGTCGTGGGTGATCAGCACCAGGCCCATGTTCTGCTCTTTTTGCAGGGCCAGCAGCAGGTCCATGATCTGCGCCTGGATGGTCACGTCCAGGGCTGTGGTCGGTTCATCGGCAATCAACAACTTCGGCTCGCCGGCAATCGCCATGGCAATCGCCACGCGCTGGCTCATGCCGCCGGACAGTTGGTGCGGGTACGCGTCCATGCGGCTGGCGGCGCCGGGAATTTCGACTTTTTCCAGCAGTTCGATGGCGCGCTTGCGGGCGGCTTTGCCGGACATCTTCAGGTGCAGGCGCAGCACTTCTTCGATCTGGAAACCGACGGTGTAGCTGGGATTGAGCGCGGTCATCGGGTCCTGGAACACCATCGCCAGGTCCTTGCCGACGATCTGCCGACGCTGGCGGTTGCTCAGCTTGAGCATGTTCTTGCCGTCGAAGTTCAGCGCGTCGGCGGTGACGATGCCTGGGTGCTCGATCAGGCCCATCAGCGCCATCATGGTCACGGATTTACCCGAACCCGATTCGCCGACGATCGCCAGGACTTCGCCTTTGTCCACGCTCAGGTCCAGGCCGTCGACCACCGGCACGGCGGTGGCGTCGCCGAAGCGGACGTTGAGATTCTTGATTTCTAGCAGTGACATGGGAATCTCCTCAGGCGGCATTCTTGAGTTTCGGGTCCAGCGCATCGCGCAGCCCGTCGCCCATCAGGTTGATTGCCAGCACGCTGAGCAAAATGGTCAAGCCAGGCAGGCTCACGACCCACCAGGCGCGTTCGATGTAGTCGCGGGCCGAGGCCAGCATGGTGCCCCATTCAGGGGTTGGCGGCTGCACGCCGAGGCCGAGGAAGCCCAGGGCGGCGGCGTCGAGGATCGCCGAGGAAAAGCTCAGCGTCGCCTGGACGATCAGCGGTGCCATGCAGTTGGGCAGCACGGTGATGAACATCAGGCGCGGCAGGCCGGCACCGGCCAGGCGGGCGGCGGTCACGTAGTCGCGGTTCAGTTCGCCCATCACGGCGGCGCGGGTCAGGCGCACGTAGGATGGCAGCGAGACGATGGCGATGGCGATCACGGTGTTGATCAGGCCTGGGCCGAGGATGGCGACGATCGCCACGGCCAGCAGCAAGGACGGCAGGGCGAGCATGATGTCCATCAGACGCATGATGGTCGGGCCGAGGATGCGCGGGAAGAACCCGGCGAACAGCCCCAGCAGGATGCCCGGGATCAACGACATCACCACCGACGACAAGCCGATCAGCAGCGACAGGCGCGAGCCCTGGATCAGGCGCGACAGCAGGTCGCGGCCCAGTTCGTCGGTGCCCAGCAGGAATTGCATCTGCCCACCTTCCAGCCAGGCCGGTGGCGTCAGCAGAAAGTCACGGTATTGCTCGCTCGGGTCATGAGGCGCGACCCACGGAGCGAAGATCGCGCAGAACACGATCAGGGTCATGAACATCAGCCCGGCGACGGCGCCCTTGTTGCGGGAGAACGCTTGCCAGAATTCTTTGTAAGGGGATGGGTACAGCAGGCTTTGATCGACTGCTACCGCGGTAGTTGGAGTACTCATGGTCTTGATCTCAGCGCTGGTGACGGATGCGTGGGTTGGCAAAGCCGTAGAGGATGTCCACGACGAAGTTGACCAGAATCACCAGGCAGGCGATTAACAGGATGCCGTTCTGCACCACGGGATAGTCCCGGGCGCCGATGGCTTCGATCAACCACTTGCCGATGCCCGGCCAGGAGAAGATCGTTTCGGTCAGGACCGCACCGGCCAGCAGCGTGCCGACTTGCAGACCGACCACGGTCAGCACCGGGATCAGCGCGTTGCGCAGGCCATGCACGAACACCACGCGCGACGGCGACAGGCCCTTGGCCTTGGCGGTGCGAATGTAGTCTTCGCGCAGCACTTCGAGCATCGAAGAGCGGGTCATGCGGGCGATCACCGCCAGCGGAATGGTGCCCAGCACGATCGCCGGCAGGATCAGGTGATGCAGCGCATCGAGGAACGCGCCCGGCTCGTCGGCCAGCAGCGTGTCGATCAGCATGAAGCCGGTTTTCGGCTCGATGTCGTAGAGCAGGTCGATCCGCCCCGACACCGGCGTCCAGCCAAGGGACACCGAGAAGAACATGATCAGGATCAGGCCCCACCAGAAGATCGGCATCGAGTATCCCGCGAGGGAGACGCCCATCACCCCATGGTCGAACAGGGATCCTCGCTTGAGTGCCGCGATCACCCCAGCCAGCAGGCCCAGGATACCGGCGAACAACAAGGCGGCCATGGACAGTTCCAGGGTCGCGGGGAACAGGGAGCTGAACTCGGTCCATACGCTTTCACGGGTACGCAGCGATTCGCCGAGATCGCCCTGGGCCAGTTTGCCGATGTAGTCCAGGTATTGGGCATACAGCGGTTTGTTGAGGCCAAGGCGTTCCATTGCCTGTGCATGCATTTCGGGATCGACCCGACGTTCGCCCATCATCACTTCCACGGGGTCGCCGGGGATCATGCGAATCAACGCGAAGGTCAGCAAGGTGATGCCGAAGAACGTGGGGATCAATAATCCCAGTCGGCGGGCAATAAAACTAAACATCTTCAGGTGTACCTCATCAGCCGGTTAGGCGTGCCCTTCGAGGCTTGGGGTCAAGCGTCGAAGGGCGTTTTCTTATCTACTTCACCTGGGTGGTGGCGAAGTTGTTGGTGGTGAGCGGGCTAATCACGTAGCCCTCTACGTTCTTGCGCATTGCCGTGAACATGCGGGTGTGGGCCATGCTGATCCATGGCTGGTCCTGGTTGAAGATCACCTGGGCCTGTTCATAGAGCCTGGCGCGCTCCTCGGGGTTCACTGTGGCGCGTGCCTGGTCGAGCAGCGCCTGGAATTTCTCGTTGCACCAGCGCGCGTAGTTTTCGCCGTTCTTGGCGGCTTCGCAACTGAGCATAGGCGTCAGGAAGTTATCCGGGTCGCCGTTGTCGCCCGCCCATCCGGCGGACACCATGTCGTGCTCGCCGTTTTTCGCGCGCTTGAGCATTTCGCCCCACTCCATCACGCGGATGTCGACCTTGATCCCGACTTTCGCCAGGTCGGCCTGCATCATTTGCGCGCCGAGCATCGGGTTGGGGTTGGTCGGGCCGCCGCCGTTGCGGGTGAACAAGGTAAACACGGTGCCTTCCGGCACGCCGGCTTCCTTGAGCAACTGGCGGGCCTTGTCGAGGTCGCGGGTCGGGTTCTTCAGTTCGTGATTGAAGCCCAGCAGTGTCGGCGGGTACGGGTTAACCGCCACGGTGGCGTTGCCCTTGCCGAACAGGGCGTTGACGTAGGCTTCCTTGTCGAAGGCCAGGTCGATGGCCTTGCGTACACGCACGTCGCTCATGTACTTCTTGCTGGTGTTCAGCGCGGTGTAGGAAACGGTCATCGCGTCCAGCTCGGTGACCTTCAGGTTCGGGTCTTTCTTGATGCTGGGGATGTCATCGGGTTTTGGGTACAGCGCGATCTGACATTCGTTGGTCTTGAGTTTCTGCATGCGCACGTTGTTGTCGGTGGCGATGGCCAATACCAGCGCATCGGCCGGTGGCTTGCCACGGAAGTAGTCCGGGTTGGCCTTGAAGCGAACCTGGGCGTCCTTGTTGTAGCGCTGGAAGACGAATGGGCCGGTGCCGATCGGCTTGCTGTTGAGGTCGCCGGCCTTGTTGGCCTTGAGCAACTGGTCGGCGTATTCAGCCGGGTAGATCGAAGAGAACGCCATGGCGATGTCGGCCAGGAACGGCGCTTCGCGGCGGGTCAAGGTGAACTTGACCGTGTGCTCGTCGACTTTCTCGACGTTTTTCAGCAGTTCCTTGAAGCCCATGCTTTCAAAGTACGGGAAGCCCACGCTCGACAGTTTATGCCACGGATGATTCGGGTCCAGCTGGCGCTGAAAGCTCCAGACCACGTCGTCGGCGTTCATGTCGCGGGTCGGCTTGAAGTAATCGGTGGTGTGGAACTTGACGCCCTTGCGCAGGTGGAAGGTGTACGTCAGGCCATCGTCGCTGATGTCCCAGGATTCGGCCAAAGCCGGAATCACTTCGGTGGTGCCGGGCTTGAAATCAGCCAGGCGATTGAAAATGGTTTCCGCCACGGCATCGGCGGTGACTGCAGTCGTGTACTGGACCATGTCGAAGCCTTCCGGACTGGCTTCTGTGCAAACCACAAGGGGTTTGGCCGTGGCGCCAACGGCGACACTCAGCAGCGCGGCGGCGATGGCGGCGCGTAGGGGGTTCATGTTCATCGTCAATCCTCTGCAATCGGGTAATTGGCAAAAGACCGGGCGGGCGACCTTTTGAGTCGACCGCCCGGTGGCAGTTTAGAGAATGTTGAACGGGATGGTGGTGACCAGACGGAATTCGTTGATGCTGCCGTCGGCCTGGTTCTCGCTGGCGCGGTGAGCGGTGTAGGTCGCACGGATCGCGGTGGCCTTCAACGGACCGCTCTGCACGGCGTAGGAAGCACCGATGCCGTACTCGTAGTGATGTTCACCGTCCATGGCCTGGACGCCGTCGTAACCCTTGCCAACTACGCCTTTGTTACCGGTGTAGTGAGTGCCATCGATACCCCAGCCGCGGGCTTGGTAGACGTTGAACTTCAGGCCCGGCACGCCGTACTCGGCCATGTTCAGGCCATAGGCGATCTGGAAGGATTTCTCGTTCGGGCCGTTGAAGTCCGACAGCAGGGAGTTGGCCAGGTAGATGCCGTTGGTTTCGTGCAGGTAGTCGAAGTACTCGTCGCCATTGATTTCCTGGTACGAGAAGGTCACGGTATGAGCCTGGTGAGTCAGGCCGAACGACAGCGAGTAGGTATCGTTGTCGATATCGCCCAGCAGGGCAGAACCCGAATCGACGGTCTTATAGTAGTTCAGGCCAGTGGTCAGGCTCAGTACCGAGCTGTCGCCAAGCACGTGGCTGGCGCCGAAGTAGTACTGGTTCCACAGGTCTTCGGCCTGGGTGCCCCACAGGCTGGTGGTCAGGCTGGCGAGCGGCTGGTAAGTGATACCGGCGGTATTTACATGGTCGGCTTCAGCCGAGGAGTTACCGTATTCGGAGCGGAACTTGCGCTGGCTCTGTTCGGTACGAGGCGAGTTGCGATCGAAGGTGCCGATATCGAAAGACAGGTTCTCCAGCTCTTCGCTGTGCAGGCTCACACCTTCGAAGCTCGAAGGCAGGGCACGGTTGCCTATCACATCGACCATCGGGCTGCTGAAATTCTGGCGACCTGCAGTCAGGGTAGTGTTCGAGACACGGGCCTTGACGTTGGCCAGGCCCAGCTTGCTCCACTGGTCGACAGCATCGCCGCCATTCTCAGTCAGGGTACGGTTGTTTCCGCGGCCGCCTCGTCCTGGCTCTGGAGCGCCACCATTGGCCGATGCCAGATTCTTGCGGTCGCGCTCCAGCGCGATAGCGTTGTAGGCAGCCACTTCGGTACTGAAGCCAACAGTGCCCTCGGTGAAGCCCGAGTTGTACTTGATGATGGTGCCTTGCATCCAGTTGATGCGGCGATCAGTTGGAGCCAGGGCGCCGTTCTTCTGATACGAGAATTTTGCGCCACGCTTGAGTTGTTCGTTGGAGTACCAGTTACGGGTACTGCCCTCAAGCTTTTGCCCTTCAATAAAGCCCTTGGCTTCGGATTGAGCGCTGCTGGTCTTGACCGTCACCGGCGTAACCGCCTGGCTCTGGGACTCTGCATAGGCCGTCGCGGTGATGCTGCTGATGGCCAAGGCCAGTATCGCGGTGCTGCTCAGTTTCATCGGTAACGCTCCTTTTTCTTTCTTTTTTATGCCGTTCTTTTTTGGTGATACGGCTATTTGGTTTACAGCTCATTTGCAGCGTGCAAACGTTTGCCTGGCGCCGGATCGGCGAATTACGGCAAGACGTCTGCGTGAGGGCTTCCAGGGAAGCCCTCGCTGTGCGGCGATACGGTTATGGGTTCAGGCTGACGCCCGAGAAGACGTTGCGACCGAAGGGGCTGACTTTGAACCCTTCGACTTTGGCGCTCAGCGGCTGGTTGACCGTCGAGTGGGCAACAGGGGTGATCGGCACTTGCTGCTTGAGCAACTGCTGGGCCTGTTTGTAGAGCACGGTGCGCTTTTCGCGGTCGGTGACGATCTTGGCCTGCTTGATCAGCTTGTCGTAATCCTGGTCACACCACATGGAGTAGTTGTTGCCACCAATGGCGTCACAGCTGTACAGCGTGCCCAGCCAGTTGTCCGGGTCACCGTTGTCGCCGGTCCAGCCGATCAGGCTGATGTCGTGCTCGCCGTTCTTGGTGCGCTTGATGTACTCGCCCCATTCATAGCTGACGATCTTCACTTTCAGGCCGATCTTCGCCCAGTCGGCCTGGAGCATCTCGGCCATCAGCTTGGCGTTGGGGTTGTATGGGCGTTGCACGGGCATGGCCCAGAGGGTGATTTCGGTGCCTTCCTTGACTCCGGCGGCCTTGAGCAGCTCTTTGGCTTTTTCCGGGTTGTAAGGCGTGTCCTTGATGGTCTCGTCGTAGGACCATTGGGTCGGTGGCATGGCGTTCTGCGCCAGTTGCCCCGCGCCCTGGTACACCGCGTTGAGAATGCCTTGCTTGTTCACCGCCATGTCCAGCGCACGGCGCACTTCGACCTGGTCGAAGGGTTTGTGGCGAGTGTTATAAGCGATGTAGCCGAGGTTGAAGCCGGGCTTCTCGATCAACTGCAGCTTGGGATCGTTCTTCAAGGCGGGCACGTCGGCAGGACGCGGATGCAGCGTGACCTGGCATTCGTTGGCCTTGAGTTTCTGCACCCGCACCGACGCATCGGTGTTGATGGAGAAGATCAGGTTTTTCAGCTTCACCCGCTCCGGTGCCCAGTACTTGTCGTTGGCGACGTAGCGAATGTTGGAGTCTTTCTGGTAGCTCTTGAACTCGAACGGCCCGGTGCCGATCGGCTTTTGGTTGATATCGCTCGGCTTGCCGCCCTTGAGCAACTGGTCGGCGTATTCAGCCGACAGGATCGAGGCGAAGCTCATAGCGATGTTCTGGATGAACGCTGCGTCGACGCTGTTCAGCGTCATGACTACCGTCAGCGGCCCGGTCTTTTCTACCTTGGCGATGTTCTTGTTCAGGCTCATGCCGTTGAAGTACGGGAACTCAGTGGGGTAGGCCTTGCGGAACGGATGCTGCGGGTCAAGCATGCGGTTGAAGGTGAACAGCACGTCGTCGGCGTTGAAATCCCGGGTCGGCTTGAAGTAATCGGTGGTATGAAACTTCACCCCTTCGCGCAGGTGGAAGGTGTACTTCAAGCCGTCTTCGGAAATGTCCCAGCTTGTTGCCAGGCCCGGGACGACATTGGTCGCGCCTTTTTCAAACTCGGCCAGGCGGTTGTACAGCGGCTCGGCGGCGTCGTTATCAGTGGCGGTGGTGTATTGCGCGGTGTCGAAACCGGCGGGGCTGCCTTCGGAACAGAACACCAGGCTGCCGCCGGCGGCCTGGGCTGCGGATGTGGCGGCCAGCAGGCCGGTGCCCAGCAATGCGGATAAAACCAAGGTATGGCGCATGACGCTCCCTCTTTCGTTCGGGGTGTTTGTCAGCGAACCGGCGTCCTTCTTCGGGGACAGGTCCGGGGCACTGGGCTCATTCCATTGCGTAAAACAGCGATGCCACAGCATTAGCAAACCGGTAGCCCGACGGTATGAGTCGTGGGCGAGGCGGTAAATGCGTAACGCCTGAAAGACATGTGGGAAAAGGCGATGCCCTCTCGGCTACCGCTGTGTGCGGTGCTTCCAAAGGCAGGCGGTTTCCTTGGGTCTTGGCGGATAGCACAACGGCGACGTTGAAAGCGCCGCCGTTGCCTATCGTTATTTGCTGACGCTGACGCCGTAGAAGGAGTTCAAGCCAAATGGGCTGATCTTGAAGTCCTGCACGTTGGCGCGCATGGGTTGATACACCGTCGAGTGAGCGATAGGTGTCATCGGCACAGCATCCTTGAGGACGTGTTGTGCCTGTTTGTAGAGGTCGGTGCGCTTGGCCTGGTCGGTGGTGCGCTTGGCTTCTTTCACGAGGCCGTCGAACTTCTTGTCACACCATTTGGAAAAGTTGTTGCCTTGCAGCGAGTCGCAGCCAAACAGCACGTTGAGCCAGTTGTCCGGGTCACCGTTGTCACCGCTCCAGCCAATGATCATGGCCTGGTTCTCGCCACCTTTGGAACGCTTGATGTACTCGCCCCATTCGTAGCTGGTGATCTTGACCTTCAGGCCGATCTTGGACCAGTCATTCTGCAGCATTTCCGCCATCAGTTTGGCGTTCGGGTTGTACGGACGCTGAACCGGCATGGCCCACAGAACGATCTCTGTGCCTTCCTTGACGCCGGCTTCCTTGAGCAGCGCCTTGGCTTTCTCTGGGTCATATTTGGCATCTTTGATGGTGGTGTCGTAGGACCACTGGGTCGGTGGCATGGCGTTGACCGCCAGCTGGCCCGCTCCTTGGTACACAGAGTCGATGATCTGTTGCTTGTTCACGGCCATGTCCAAGGCTTGACGAACTCGCAGGTCAGCCAGTGGGTTGGGCTTGTCGTCGCCTTTGACTTTGTCCATCACGTTGTAAGCTACATAGCCCAGGTTGAAACCCGCCTGATCAGGCATCTTCAGCGCTTTGTCGTCCTTCAGGGCCTGGAGGTCGGCCGGGCGTGGGAAGAGAGTGATCTGGCACTCGTTCTTCTTCAACTTCTGGATACGCACCGACGGGTCGGTGGTGATGGCGAAGATCAGGTTGTCGATCTTCACGTCTTCAGGCTTCCAGTATTCCTTGTTGCCGGTGTAGCGGATGTTGGAATCTTTCTGGTAGCTCTTGAACACGAACGGGCCGGTGCCGACCGGCTTCTGGTTGATGTCCGGGGCCTTGCCTTCCTTGAGCAGTTGGGCGCTATATTCGGCGGACTGGATCGAGGCGAAGCTCATGGCCATGTTCTGGATGAACGCGGCGTCGACATCTTTGAGGGTGAACTTGACGGTGTGGTCGTCGACTTTATCGATCTTGGTGATGTTGGTGTCCATCCCCATGTCGGTGAAGTACGGGAATTCGGTTGGGTACGCCTTACGGAACGGGTCGTCCTTGTTGATCATGCGATTGAACGTGAACAGCACGTCGTCGGCATTGAATTCACGGGTCGGCTTGAAATACGGGGTGGTGTGGAACTTGACGCCTTCACGCAGGTGGAACGTATAGGTGAGGCCGTCTTCGGAGATGTCCCACTTGGTGGCCAGGCCAGGAATCACGGCGGTGCCGCCGCGCTCAAACTGGGTCAGGCGGTTGAACATGGTTTCTGCAGAGGCATCGAAGTCGGTTCCGGTGGTGTACTGACCGGGGTCGAAACCGGCCGGGCTGCCTTCGGAGCAGAACACCAGGTTAGTCGCGGCGGAAGCGAAAGGAGCGCTGGCTAACAAGCCTGCACCGACTAAAAACGGAATGACCGCGTGTTTAAGCATGTTGGCCTCATGATTTGTTGTCATTTTTGGATTTGAGGGCGACCTCGTGAGTCGTCCTGCGGATACTTATGCAGGCCCCATACCCAATGCAAGATCTAGAGCGGTTTCAACTCTGAAACAGTGGCACGAACGTACCTTAATGTCGCATCTTTGTAACTTTTGACGCATTTGATCGTTTGCGCAGGTTTTTTTGGGGCAAAAGGCGCCCGCTGGCGGTGCGGCGCAGGGCTGCTGCGCACCGCCATGGGGCGGGTTTTACTTGTTCAAACCCACGCCGTAGAAAGGTGTCAGGCCAAACGGGCTGAGTTTGAAATCCACCACTTCCTTGCGTATCGGCTGGAACACCGTTGAGTTGGCAATGGGTGTGATGGGCACCTGCTGCTTGAGGATTTTCTGCGCCTGCTGGTACAGCTCGATCCGTTTTTGCCGGTCGGTCGCGACCTTGGCCTGCTGGATCATCCGGTCATAGGCCGGGTCGCACCACTTGGCGTAGTTGCTGCCCTTGACCGCCGCGCAGCTATAAAGCACGCCGAGCCAGTTGTCCGGATCACCGTTGTCGCCGGTCCAGCCATAGATCATTGCGTCATGCTCGCCGTTCTTGGCGCGCTTGATGTATTCGCCCCATTCGTAGCTGACGATGTTCGCCTTGATACCAATCTTGGCCCAATCCTGCTGGATCATTTGCGCCGACATCCGCGCGTTGGGGTTGGAGGCGCGCTGCACCGTCATCGCCCATAAATCAATGGTTGTACCGGGCGCAACCCCGGCTTCCTTGAGGAGCGCCTTGGCCTTGGTCACGTCATGGGGCGCGTCCTGGATCGCAGGGTCGAACGACCATTGGGCCGGTGGCAAGGCGTTTTGCGCCAGTTGCCCAGCGCTCTGGTACACCGCTTTGATGATCGCTGGCTTGTCGATGGCCATGTCCAGCGCCTGACGGACCTTGAGCTGGTCCAGCGGCGGGTGCGTCACGTTGTAGGCCAGGAAGCCCAGGTTGAAGCCGGGCTGCTTGAGCACCTGCAGGTTCGGGTCTTGCTCCATCACTTCGATATCGGCCGGGCGCGGATAACCGCTGACCTGGCATTCGCCACGCTTGAGCTTTTGCAGGCGTACGGCGGCGTCCGGGGTGATGGAAAAAATCAGGTTGTCGAGCTTCACGTCCTCGGGTTTCCAGTACGCGGTGTTGGCGACGTAGCGGATCTGCGAATCCTTCTGGTAGCGCTTGAACACGAACGGCCCGGTGCCGACGGGTTTCTGGTTGAGGTCGCCGGCCTTGCCTTCTTTCAACAATTGCGCGGCGTATTCGGCCGATTGCACCGAGGCAAAACTCATCGCCAAATTTTGCACGAACGCGGCGTCGACGTTATTGAGGGTGAAGCGGACGGTGTGCTCGTCGACCTTCTCGACGCTCTTGATCGTGGTGTTCAGGCCCATGTCGGTGAAATACGGCGATTCGGTGGGGTAGGCCAGGCGGAACGGGTGTTGTGAGTCGAGCAGACGCTGGAAGGTGAACAGCACGTCGTCGGCGTTGAAGTCGCGGCTCGGGGTGAAGAAGTCGGTGGTATGAAATTTCACACCCTCGCGCAGGTGGAAGGTGTAAGCCAGGCCATCGGCGGATACGTCCCAGCTTGACGCCAACCCGGGCTCGACCTCGGTGCCGCCGCGCTTGAACTGGGTGAGGCGGTTGAACACGGTTTCGGCCGAGGCATCGAAGTCGGTGCCGCTGGTGTATTGGCTGGGGTCGAACCCGGCGGGGCTGGCTTCGGAGCAGTAGACCAGGGTGGTGGCGGCTTGGGCCATTGGGGCGCTGCTGATCAGGGCCAGCGCGAGCAGGAGGGGCTTGAAGGTGGTTCTGTCCATGAAATCCCTTGGGGGCGGTGAGGTTTTCAGGAGAGTAGCGTTGCGGGTGGGGGTGGGGGAAATATCGAAAAGTGAGGGGGACCGTGGGGTTTGGGTATAGCGTTTCTCCCGGGTCGTACACCTGTCAGGTCTGTGGGAGCAAAGCTGAACTGGTAGTCGACCTGGCTCTCCCGGTCATACCCAATCCATTTGTGGGAGCGAGCCTGCTCGCGAAGGCGGCCTTGTAGCCTGCCTATCTTTTCACGGATGTACCCGATCAGTTGTGGGTGGGTTTGTTCGCGAAGGTCACCTGAAGGCCCAGGTGTGAAGGCTGTACATTTCATGCCTGAGAAAAACATTTTGACTTTTCAAGGAGGCCTAATCTTTCGCTGTCCACGTTCCATAAAACGTGGCCAGTTCTCTCGTGCTGCTTTTGGAAATGTCAAAACTATTGTGCGACTCCGTTCCGAGAAGACCCCAGCAGAGGTCGAAGCAATATGCCTATGTCCCGCCGACCACCAAACCTGTGGCGAGGGAGCTTGCTCCCGCTGGGGCGCGAAGCGGCCCCAACAGCAGCGACTGCATCCATCTGATACACCTAGGTGTCTGGTTTGGGGCCGCTGCGCAGCCCAGCGGGAGCAAGCTCCCTCGCCACGGAGTTTTTGTCGCTCGGCTTCGGTGGTTCAGTCAGTAAAATTAACTGAACCACCGCCGATCATCACTGCATCAACACCTCAACAACCCCATCCGCCGTCATCGTCACTTTGCTGGTGCCTGCTTCCACTTCCGGCGTGACCGACTCGGCATCCATGGACGCCGCTTTCATCATCATCTGCGGGCGCATGTACGGTTGTGGATAACCGTTGGTGTTGAAGTTCAGGTTGACGATCTTGTAACCCTTGCCGCCCAAGGCTTCGGTGGCGAGTTGGGCGCGGGCCTTGAAGGCGTTGACGGCGTCCTTGAGCAGGGCGTCTTCGCTGGTCTGGCGGGTGGCGGTGGCGATGGCGAAGTCCATGCCGGCCATTTTCATGTCGGTGAGCAACTCGCCGGTGAGTTTGGACAGGGCGGCGAAGTCGGCGCTTTCCAGGCGCAGCTCGGCGCGTTCGCGCCAGCCGGTGATCTTCTGACCCTTGTTATCGTAGACCGGGTAGCTGTTGCGGCTGCCTTGGCGCAAGTTGATGTCCTTGACCTGCTTGGCCTGGCCAATGGCTTTGTTCAGTGTGGTGCTGACGGTGGCCGCGAGTTTGGCCGGGTCGGTGTTCTGTTCCTCGGTGTAGAGGGTGACGATCATCAGGTCGCGGGCCACTTCCTGGCTGGCTTCGGCGCGCAGGGATATCTGGTTGTAATGAAGCTCATCGGCGGCCACGGCCGGCAGGCTGGCGACGGTGCCGAGGCTGAGGGCGAGCAGGGCGGCGGGGCGACTGAACGTGTGCATGAAAGCTCCTTGGGATGATGCGCAGGGGTAGGTTCCGGGCCTGCGTGAACGATAAGACTCTAGCGTTTATGGTGCGGTTCGCACAGTTACAACTTCTATACAGATCGCAGCCCAGTGGCTTTTCGTGGCGAGGGAGCTTGCTCCCGCTCGGCTGCGCAGCAGTCGTAATCTTTTGGGCCTGCTGCGCCCGAAGCGTCGGACCGGTCCAGCGGGAGCAAGCTCCCTCGCCACAGGGGGCTATGTAGCGTCCAAAGCTGTGGCGCTTTGCCGCATATCCGCCGCTGCAAGCCCTGCCTTGGTTATACTCCATGCGATCCGCCTGGAGCGCTCATCAGGAGAGCTCATGCTCGCCCCTTTGCAAATGACTTCCGCTTCGCGCCAGAACCTATGGCGCCTGACGTTTATCCGCATTCTGGTCCTCGCAGCCCAGGCCGGCTCGGTGGGGCTTGCCTATTGGTTCGACCTGCTGCCGCTGCCTTGGCTGCAACTGGCAATCACGCTGGTCTTTTCCAGCGTACTTTGCGCGTTGACTGCGATTCGCCTGCGCACCTCATGGCCAGTGACCGAACTTGAATACGCTGTGCAACTGGCCTGCGACCTGTTTATCCACAGCGCGCTGCTGTATTTCTCCGGCGGCTCCACCAATCCTTTCGTCTCTTATTACCTGGTGCCGCTGACCATCGCCGCCGTGACACTGCCGTGGCGTTTTTCGCTGATCCTGTCCGGCATCGCCCTGGCGCTGTACACCTTGTTGCTGGCGCGCTTCTATCCGCTGGAAACCTTCCCCATCGCCCGGGAAAACCTGCAGATCTACGGCATGTGGCTGAGCTTCGCCCTGGCGGCTGCGGTCATCACCTTTTTTGCCGCGCGCATGGCCGAAGAATTGCGTCGCCAGGAAGAGTTGCGGGCGATCCGTCGTGAAGAAGGCCTGCGGGACGAGCAACTGCTGGCCGTGGCGACCCAGGCCGCCGGCGCTGCCCATGAACTGGGCACGCCGCTGGCGACCATGAGCGTGCTGCTCAAGGAAATGCGCCAGGACCATAAAGACCCGGCGTTGCAAGAAGACCTCAGTGTGCTGCAAGACCAGGTCAAGCTCTGCAAGGAAACCCTGCAATACCTGGTGCGCGCCGCCGAGGCCAACCGCCGGCTGGACATCGACATGCAGGCGGTCACGTTCTGGCTCGACGATGCCCTGAACCGTTGGCACCTGATGCGCCCCGAAGCCAGTTATCGCTTCCAGTGCCTGGGCAAGGGCACGGTGCCGCGCATGGCGCCGCCGCCGGACTTGACCCAGGCCTTGCTGAACCTGCTGAACAATGCCGCCGACGCCTGCCCGGAAAACTTGGAAGTGGTGCTGGACTGGGACGCCTATGAACTGACGATCTGTATTCGCGATCACGGCGCCGGTGTGCCGCTGGCGATTGCCGAGCAGATCGGCAAACCGTTTTTCACGACCAAGGGCAAGGGTTTCGGCCTGGGCCTGTTTTTGAGCAAGGCCAGCGTGACACGCGCCGGCGGCTCGGTGAAACTCTACCCCCATGAGGAAGGCGGTACGCTCACCGAGCTGCGCCTGCCCCATGCCGACCGAGGAGACGAATATGAGTGACGAGATCCAAGTCGACGGCGAAGAACTGCCGCACCTGCTGCTGGTGGATGACGACGCCACCTTTACCCGCGTCATGGCCCGGGCCATGTCCCGTCGCGGTTTTCGGGTCAGCACCGCCGGTTCCGCCGAAGAGGGCCTGACCATCGCCCAGGCCGACCTGCCGGACTACGCCGCCCTCGACCTGAAAATGGACGGCGACTCCGGCCTGGTGCTGCTGCCCAAGCTGCTGGAGCTGGACCCGGAGATGCGCGTGGTGATCCTCACCGGTTATTCGAGCATTGCCACCGCGGTCGAGGCCATCAAGCGCGGCGCGTGCAACTACCTGTGCAAACCGGCGGATGCCGACGATGTGCTGGCGGCGCTGCTGTCCGAGCACGCCGACCTCGATACCCTGGTGCCGGAAAACCCCATGTCGGTGGATCGCCTGCAATGGGAACACATCCAGCGGGTGCTGACTGAGCACGAAGGCAATATTTCCGCCACGGCTCGTGCCTTGGGCATGCACCGGCGGACCTTGCAGCGCAAATTGCAGAAGCGTCCGGTGCGTCGCTGAACCTGCGCTGAACGAATGCTGTCCCTCTCGCGACAGATCGGGCCGTTGCTCTATCATCGGCCCGAGTTATTCCTTTATTGAGCCTTAACCATGAATCAGAACGCTGAATATTCCGCGGTCAATGACGCGGTGCGCGGCCATTTTTTGCGCCGTGTCTGGCAGATGACCACGCCATACTGGCGCAGTGAGGAGAAGGGCAAGGCCTGGACGCTATTGATCGCCGTGATCGCGCTGTCGTTGTTCAGCGTGGCGATTTCGGTGTGGGTCAACAGTTGGTACAGGGATTTCTACAACGCCCTGCAAGAAAAGGACACCGTGGCATTCTGGCGGTTGATCCTGTACTTCTGCGGCATCGCGGCGGTAGCGATCCTGGGCGCGGTGTACCGCTTGTACCTCACGCAAATGCTCACCATCCGCTGGCGGGCCTGGCTCACCGAGCAGCATTTCGCCCGCTGGCTCAACAACAAGAACTACTACCGGCTGGAGCAGGGTGGCTACACGGACAACCCCGACCAGCGGATCTCCGAAGACCTCAACAGTTTTACCAGCAACACGCTGGAGCTGGGCCTGGGGCTGCTTCGCACGGTGGTCAGCCTGGTGTCGTTCTCGATTATCCTGTGGGGCGTGTCTGGCAGCATCGAGGTGTTCGGCTACACCATCCCTGGCTATATGTTCTGGTGCGCGTTGGTCTATGCGGCGGTGGGCAGTTGGCTGACGCACCTGATCGGCCGTCGCCTGATCGGTCTGAACAACAACCAGCAGCGCTTCGAAGCCGACCTGCGTTTCTCCATGGTGCGGGTGCGCGAGAACGCCGAGAGCATCGCGCTCTATGGCGGCGAGCCTAATGAGAATCGTCGCTTGAGTGGTCGTTTCGGCCTGGTCTGGCACAACTTCTGGGACATCATGCGGGTGTCCAAGCGCCTGACATTCTTTACGTCCGGCTACGGCCAGATCGCAATCATTTTCCCATTCATCGTCGCCGCGCCGCGTTATTTCGCGGGCAAGATCCAACTGGGCGAGCTCATGCAGATCAACTCGGCGTTCGGTAATGTGCAGGAGAATTTCAGTTGGTTCATTACCGCCTACGCCAACCTCGCCGCGTGGCGCGCCACCTGTGACCGTCTGCTGAGTTTCCGCCAGGCGATGAGCGACAACGAAGAGCGCGTGCCGGCCATTGATGTACAGAGCCAGGGCAACGAGCTGAAGGTCCACGATCTCGGGCTGGACCTGAACGATGGTCGGCATCTGCTGACCCATGGCGAACTGAGCGTGGAGCCGGGCGAGCGGGTGATGCTCAGTGGTCGCTCCGGCAGCGGCAAGTCAACGTTGCTGCGGGCGATGGGGCATTTGTGGCCTGCGGGGCATGGCAGCATTCTCCTGCCCTCGGCGCGTTATCTGTTCCTGCCGCAAAAGCCCTACTTGCCGATTGGCAGCCTGCGGGAAGTGCTGAGTTACCCACAGGCGGGCGATGTCTACCCCAACGAACGTTATGCACAGGTGCTCGAAACCTGTCGCCTGCCGCACCTGGTGGCGCGGTTGGATGAAAGCAACCACTGGCAGCGCATGCTCTCGCCCGGCGAGCAACAACGCCTGGCCTTTGCCCGTGCGTTGCTTTACGCGCCACTGTGGTTGTACATGGACGAAGCGACTTCGGCGATGGATGAAGAAGACGAGGCGACGTTGTACCAGGCGCTGATCGACCAGTTGCCAGGCCTGAGCATTGTCAGTGTCGGGCACCGAAGCAGCTTGAAACGTTTCCATCCGCGACATGTGCGTATCGAAAATGGCCAACTGGTGGAGCAGGCCGTGACCGCTTGATTGTCATTGTCGAACGCTGTTGCGGCGAGGGGATTTATCCCCTCTGGGCGCGAAGCGCCCCTTTCAAATCAACGGTCTTGATATTGAGTCTGCCAATAGACCAAGGGGCTGCTACGCAGCCCAGCGGGGATAAATCCCCTCGCCACAGCGATGCATGGCAGTAACCTTTGAAAAGGCCCACCAGTGAGCACGGTGATCGTACAACCGCGTTGCGCTATGATGCATACTTAGCCGCCTGTCAAATAGAGACACACCATGGAAAACCCGATCAACGTCCCACGCCTTCCCCGCAAGCGCCGCAGCCTGGCGCAGGAGCTGGTGACGGTGCTGACCGAGCAGATTCGCGACGGCCTGCTCAAGCGTGGCGATAAGTTGCCCACCGAGTCGGCGATCATGGAGGCCCATGGCGTCAGCCGCACGGTGGTGCGCGAGGCAATTTCCCGTTTGCAGGCGGCCGGCCAGGTTGAAACCCGCCATGGCATCGGCACCTTCGTGCTGGACACGCCCAGCCCGAGCGGCTTTCGCATCGACCCGGCGACGGTGGTCACGCTGCGCGATGTGCTGGCGATCCTGGAGTTGCGCATCAGCCTGGAAGTGGAATCCGCCGGGCTCGCGGCGCAGCGCCGCAGCGATGAGCAACTGTCGGCGATGCGGGCGGCGCTCGATGCCTTGAACGAAAGCGCGGCCCACGCCAGCGACGCGGTGGCCTCGGACTTCGCCTTCCATCTGGAAATCGCCCTGTCCACCGGCAACCGTTACTTCACCGACATCATGACCCACTTGGGCACCAGCATCATCCCGCGCACCCGGCTGAACTCGGCGCGCCTGGCCCATGACGACCAACAGCACTACATGGATCGACTGAGTCGCGAGCACGAGGAAATCTACGAGGCCATCGCTCGCCAGGATTCCGATGCGGCCCGTGCGGCCATGCGTTTGCACCTGACCAACAGCCGCGAGCGGCTGCGCCAGGCCCATGAAGAGGCGCAGGCGCAGGGCTGAAAGTCGCTCACTGCTAGGGCGCCGAGGATGCTGTTGTGGCGAGGGAGCTTGCTCCCGCTGGGCTGCGAAGCGGCCCCAGGTTGATGGCGGTTGCTGCGCAACCGAGCGGGAGCAAGCTCCCTCGCCACAACGGTGCTTTGTTTGACTTCGGATCTTTGTGTCGACCTTACGTGCAGGTATGTGGACAATAACTTACGGCTCGATCTTCAGCCTTATCGGCTTGGAGTACCTGTATTCCTCCGACTCACCATATGTCTGATAGCGCAGTTGGACCTCTTCGCCTAAGTACTTTTTCAGTGCCTCCTTGGGCAGAGTCATCACAGTGTTCTCGGTTTTTTGCTGGGGATTTTCAGGGTCCGTGAAGTCCACCAATGATCCACGTTCTCCCGTCCACCCAGGTTTTTCCCCATCGGGAGCGAGTATCAAAAAGGCATCGTCGTATAGAGGTACTTTTTGCTTTCCCGCAATCACAACGGTGAGTCCACTTTCTTGCATCGCTGACAGGCTGATGTTGACCGTCCCTGTGGATGGGTTTTCTGGATAGTTCTGAACGGTTGGCTTCGCATATATTTCCATGATGTCACTCCTTGTGAGGCAGCCCTGATCGTCGCGTACGGGCGACTCACTTAAAAGATTGTGAAAAGGGACTACGGCCGTGTCCAGCACAGCCATGTCTGGTTATGCCCCCATGCAGTAACGACGCCTACTGACAGAGTTGACAGTGGCGACGAGCGGTCGTGGAGGCCCGGCCAGCAAGTTTCATCCGTCTCCCAATCACGCCCAAAGCCCCGGTTTACAAGGCCTCGCGCGGAACACCCCAACCCCGACACCCGACAAAAGACGAAATACAGTTGACGCCCACATTTTAAGTTGTACGATGACCTACAACTTCACATGAAGCTGAACCATTTCCACAACACAACATTTGCGTCCAGGGTGTTCGAATAATGAATCCACAAGAACTGAAGTCCATCCTCTCGTCGGGCCTGCTGTCGTTCCCGGTTACCGATTTCACTGCCAATGGCGATTTCAATCGCGACAGCTACATCAAGCGCCTCGAGTGGCTGGCCCCGTACGGCGCCTCTGCATTGTTCGCGGCGGGCGGCACCGGTGAATTCTTCTCCCTGGCCGCCAGTGAGTATTCGCAAGTCATCAAGACTGCCGTCGATACCTGCGCCACCAGCGTGCCAATCCTCGCCGGCGTCGGCGGTGCCACCCGCCAGGCTATCGAATACGCTCAGGAAGCCGAGCGCCTGGGCGCCAAGGGTCTGTTGCTGCTGCCGCACTACCTGACCGAAGCCAGCCAGGACGGCGTTGCCGCCCACGTTGAAGCCGTGTGCAAATCGGTGAAGATCGGCGTGGTGGTGTACAACCGCAACGTCTGCCGCCTGAACGCGACCCAGCTGGAACAACTGGCCGAGCGCTGCCCGAACCTGATCGGCTACAAGGACGGCCTGGGCGACATCGAACTGATGGTGTCGATCCGTCGTCGCCTCGGCGACCGTTTCAGCTACCTGGGCGGCCTGCCGACCGCTGAAGTCTACGCCGCGGCCTACAAGGCCCTGGGCGTGCCGGTCTACTCCTCGGCGGTGTTCAACTTCATCCCGAAAACCGCGATGGACTTCTACCACGCCATTGCCCGCGAAGATCACGAGACTGTCGGCAAGATCATCGACGACTTCTTCCTGCCATACCTGGACATCCGCAACCGCAAGGCGGGTTACGCGGTGAGCATCGTCAAGGCCGGCGCGAAGATCGTTGGTTATGACGCGGGCCCAGTGCGCACGCCGCTGACCGACCTGCTGCCAGAAGAGTACGAAGCCCTGGCCGCGCTGATCGACAAGCAAGGCAAGCAGTAACAGACCCGACAAGGCCGCTGAGCAATCAGCGGCTTTTTGCGTAAGGCTTGATCGTTTCCACGTGCGCGTGGAAACGCAGCCAGGGACGCCCTGCGTTCCTAGACAGCTTTTGTGAGAGGAGAAGCTCCGTGGCAGATGCAAAGCGTTTCGATAACTACATCAACGGTGAGTGGGTGGCCGGTGCTGACTATTGCACCAACATCAACCCGTCTGACTTGTCCGACGTCATCGGTGAATACGCCAAGGCTGACGCAGCGCAAGTCAACGCCGCCATCGAAGCCGCCCGTGCCGCGTTCCCGGCCTGGTCGACCTCGGGCATCCAGGCCCGTCACGATGCGCTGGACAAAGTCGGCAGCGAAATTCTCGCCCGTCGCGAAGAGCTTGGCCAACTGCTGGCCCGGGAAGAGGGTAAGACCCTGCCCGAAGCCATCGGCGAAGTAACCCGCGCCGGCAACATTTTCAAATTCTTCGCCGGTGAATGCCTGCGCCTGTCGGGCGACTACGTGCCGTCGGTGCGCCCGGGCGTCAACGTCGAAGTGACCCGCGAAGCCCTCGGCGTGGTTGGTCTGATCACTCCGTGGAACTTCCCGATCGCCATCCCTGCGTGGAAAATTGCCCCGGCCCTGGCCTACGGCAACTGCGTGGTGATCAAGCCCGCCGAGCTGGTGCCGGGCTGCGCCTGGGCCCTGGCCGAGATCATTTCCCGTGCCGGTTTCCCGGCCGGTGCGTTCAACCTGGTGATGGGCAGCGGCCGTGTGGTCGGTGACATTCTGGTCAACAGCCCGAAAGTCGATGGCATCAGCTTCACCGGTTCCGTGGGCGTCGGCCGGCAGATCGCGGTCAACTGCGTGGCGCGCCAAGCCAAGGTCCAGCTGGAAATGGGCGGCAAGAATCCGCAGATCATCCTCGACGACGCCGACCTCAAGCAGGCGGTCGAATTGGCGGTGCAGAGCGCGTTCTACTCCACCGGCCAGCGTTGCACGGCATCGAGCCGACTGATCGTCACTGCCGGTATCCACGACAAGTTCGTTGCGGCCATGGCCGAGCGCATGCAATCGATCAAGGTCGGTCACGCGCTGAAGGCTGGCACTGACATCGGCCCGGTCGTTTCCGAAGCCCAGCTCAACCAGGACTTGAAGTACATCGACATCGGCCAGAGCGAAGGTGCGCGGCTGGTCAGCGGTGGTGGTGTAGTGACTTGCGACACCGAAGGTTACTTCCTGGCGCCGACCCTGTTCGCCGACAGCGAGGCTTCGATGCGCATCAGCCGCGAAGAGATCTTCGGCCCGGTGGCCAACGTCGTGCGCGTGGCTGACTACGAGGCGGCGCTGGCGATGGCCAACGACACCGAGTTCGGCTTGTCGGCCGGTATCGCCACCACGTCGTTGAAGTACGCCAACCACTTCAAGCGCCACTCCCAAGCAGGCATGGTGATGGTCAACCTGCCAACCGCCGGCGTGGATTACCATGTTCCGTTCGGTGGGCGCAAAGGTTCGTCCTACGGTTCGCGCGAGCAAGGTCGCTACGCGCAAGAGTTCTACACCGTGGTGAAGACCTCCTACATCGGCTCGTAATACGCAAGACCGGCCGGCGCCGGGCTCTGGCGCCGACCGTACAATTTGATTTCCCGCATAAAAATAAATAGTGGAAGTAGATTACATGCAAGAGACCAAGCCGACGCACGTCCGCTATTTGATCCTGCTCATGCTGTTTTTGGTGACGACGATCAACTATGCCGACCGCGCCACCATCGCCATCGCTGGTTCCAGCCTGCAAAAAGACCTCGGCATCGACGCCGTCACCCTCGGTTACATCTTCTCCGCTTTCGGCTGGGCCTACGTGGCCGGGCAGATTCCTGGCGGCTGGCTGCTCGACCGTTTCGGGTCGAAGAAAATCTATGCACTGAGCATTTTCACTTGGTCGCTGTTCACCGTGCTGCAGGGCTACGTCGGTGAGTTCGGCATGTCCACGGCGGTGGTTGCGCTGTTCATGCTGCGCTTTCTGGTCGGGCTGGCCGAAGCGCCTTCTTTCCCCGGCAACGCCCGTATCGTCGCGGCCTGGTTTCCCACCGCCGAACGTGGCACCGCCTCGGCGATCTTCAACTCGGCGCAGTATTTCGCCACCGTATTGTTCGCGCCGCTGATGGGCTGGATCGTCTACCGCTTCGGCTGGCAGCACGTGTTCATCGTCATGGGCGTGATCGGCATCGTGTTCTCGCTCGTCTGGCTGAAGGTCATCTACAGCCCGCGCCAGCACCCGATGATCAACGAGGCCGAGTTCAACCACATCGCTTCCAATGGCGCGATGGTTGACATGGACCAGGACAAGGGCAAGGAAAAGAAAGCCGACGGTCCGAAGTGGGATTACATCCGCCAACTGCTGACCAACCGCATGATGCTCGGCGTGTACCTGGGCCAGTACTGCATCAACGGCATCACCTATTTCTTCCTGACCTGGTTCCCGGTGTACCTGGTGCAGGAGCGCGGCATGACCATCCTCAAGGCCGGTTTCATCGCGTCCTTGCCGGCCATTTGCGGTTTCATTGGTGGCGTCCTCGGCGGGGTGATTTCCGACTACCTGCTGCGCAAGGGCCATTCGCTGACCTTCGCCCGCAAGGCGCCAATCATCGCCGGGCTGCTGGTGTCCAGCAGCATCGTGGCGTGCAACTACGTCGATATCGAATGGATGGTGGTGGGCTTCATGGCCCTGGCATTCTTCGGCAAGGGCGTGGGCGCATTGGGTTGGGCCGTGGTGTCCGACACGTCGCCAAAACAGATCGCCGGCTTGAGCGGTGGCCTGTTCAACACCTTCGGCAACCTGGCGTCGATCACCACGCCAATCGTCATCGGCTACATCATCAGCGCCACCGGTTCGTTCAAGTGGGCCCTGGTGTTCGTCGGTTGCAATGCGTTGGTGGCGGTGTTCAGCTATCTGGTCATCGTGGGCCCGATCAAGCGTGTGGTGCTCAAGGAGCCCACGGCCAGGGAAGCCGACCTATCCAGCCTGTCTGAAGCCAAATCCTGAGGAATGGCGTCCATGAATCTGATTGAACATGCCGATTCGCCCCGTTACATCCGCCTGCACGAGCGGGACAACGTGGTGATTGTTGTCAACGACCAGGGCGTACCCGCCGGGACCGAGTTCCCGGACGGCCTGGTCACCGTGGACTTCGTGCCACAGAGCCACAAGGTCACCCTGGTGGACATTCCCGAGGGTGGCGAGGTGATTCGCTACGGCCAGGTCATTGGCTACGCGCTGCAACCGATCCCTCGTGGCAGCTGGGTCAAGGAAGACCAATTGCGCATGCCCACCGCGCCACCCTTGGACAGCCTGCCGCTGTCCACCGATGTGCCGGCGGCGGATGCGCCACTGGAAGGCTACACCTTCGAGGGCTACCGCAACGCCGACGGCACCGTCGGCACGCGCAACATCCTGGGCATCACCACCACGGTGCAGTGCGTCACCGGGGTGCTGGACCATGCGGTCAAGCGCATCAAAGAAGAGCTGCTGTCCAAGTACCCGAACGTTGATGACGTGGTGGCGCTGACCCACAGCTATGGCTGCGGTGTGGCGATCACCGCCACCGACGCCTACATCCCGATCCGCACCGTGCGCAACCTGGCGCGCAACCCGAACCTGGGTGGCGAGGCGCTGGTGATCAGCCTGGGCTGCGAGAAATTGCAGGCCGGGCAGGTGATGCACGAAGGCGATAGCTCGGTGGACCTCAGCGAGCCATGGTTGTATCGCTTGCAGGATTCCAGCCACGGCTTTACCGAGATGATCGAGCAGATCATGGAGTTGGCCGAGACGCGCCTGAAGAAACTCGACCAGCGTCGGCGCGAAACCGTGCCCGCCTCGGAGCTGATCCTGGGCATGCAGTGCGGCGGCAGCGATGCGTTCTCCGGCATCACCGCCAACCCGGCCCTGGGCTACGCCTCGGACCTGTTGCTGCGGGCCGGTGCGACGGTGATGTTCTCTGAAGTCACCGAAGTGCGCGATGCGATCTACCTGCTGACCTCCCGGGCGCAAACCCAGGAAGTCGCCCAGGAACTGGTGCGCGAAATGGACTGGTACGACCGTTACCTGGCCAAGGGCGAGGCCGATCGCAGCGCCAACACCACGCCGGGCAACAAGAAGGGTGGGTTGTCGAACATCGTCGAGAAGTCCTTGGGCTCGATCGTCAAATCCGGCAGCAGCGCAATCAGCGGCGTGCTTGGCCCGGGTGAGCGCTTCAAGCAAAAGGGCCTGATCTTCTGCGCCACGCCGGCCAGCGACTTTGTCTGCGGCACGCTGCAACTGGCGGCGGGGATGAACCTGCACGTGTTCACTACCGGTCGGGGCACCCCGTACGGCTTGGCCATGGCGCCGGTGGTGAAGGTCTCGACCCGTACCGAACTGGCCCAGCGCTGGCCGGACCTGATCGACATCGACGCCGGCCGCATCGCCACCGGGCGCGCGACCATCGAAGAGTTGGGCTGGGAGCTGTTCCACTACTACCTGGACGTGGCCAGCGGCAAGAAACAGACCTGGGCCGAGCAGCACAAGTTGTTCAACGACATTACCTTGTTCAACCCGGCGCCGATTACCTGATCCGGCGCTGATCGCGAGCAGGCTCGCTCCCACAGGGATGTGGGGGTGAATGTGGATTCTGTTATCGCTGGAGATCCAATGTGGGAGCGAGCCTGCTCGCGAAGAGGCTCGACCAGACGCCAACGTCGTGAGTGGCTTATCATTAGCCACCTAACGACACCTCCTTCTCAAGGTCCTCGGCATGCTGGCAATTTTCCTCGAAACCCTGAACGTCACCGCGCCGGTGTTCGCCATGCTGTTTCTGGGGACGCTGCTCAAGCGCATCGGCTGGATCAACGACAACTTCATCCACATCGCCTCGTCGCTGGTGTTCAACGTCACCATGCCGGCGCTGTTGTTCCTTGGCATTCTGCACGCTGATTTGCACGCGGCTTTGCAGCCAGACCTGCTGATCTATTTCTCGATTGCCACCCTGGTGAGTTTCGCCATGGCCTGGGGCTGGGCGATCTGGCGTTGCCCGCGGGAGGATCGCGGGATCTACACCCAGGGCGCGTTTCGTGGCAACAACGGCGTGATCGGCCTGGCATTGGCCGCGAGCATGTATGGCGACTATGGGATTTCCCTGGGGGCGATTCTGGCGGCGCTGGTGATCCTGTTCTACAACACCCTGTCGACCATCGTGCTGGCGGTCTACAGCCCGGTGATCAAGTCCGACCCCTGGAGCATCTGCAAGAGCGTGATCAGCAACCCGCTGATCATCAGCGTGCTTGCCGCCGCGCCGTTCGCCTATTGGCGGATCGGCCTGCCGAACTGGTTCGAGACGTCGGCCAAGTATCTGTCCCAAATGACCTTGCCCCTGGCGCTGATCTGCATCGGCGGCACGCTGTCCCTTGCGGCCTTGCGCAAGAGCGGCAAGATGGCCCTGAGTTCGAGCCTGGTGAAGATGGTCGGCTTGCCGTTGGTGACTACTCTGGGCGCATGGTTGTGGGGTTTTCGCGGGGCGGAACTGGGGATCCTGTTCCTGTACTTCGGCAGCCCCACCGCCGCCGCCAGCTACGTCATGGCCCGCGCCGCGAATGGCAACCACGAGCTGGCGGCGGCGATCATCGTCATCACCACCTTGATGGCGGCGATTACCACCAACCTGGGGATCTTTGTGTTGCAGTGGGGTGGGTGGATCTAGCTTCAGGTTTGCAGCGTTCTATCGATCCTTTCGCGAGCAGGCTCGCTCCCACAGGGGATTTTCGGTGGGCACAAATCTTGTGTTCACCACCGGCCAAATGTGGGAGCGAGCCTGCTCGCGAAGGCGATCGCCCAATTCACTCAGGTTTCTGGTAACTATCGATCACTTCCTGCGCCGCCCGAAACGCATCGATCGCCGCTGGCACGCCCGCGTACACCGCGCAATGCAGCAACGCTTCGCGAATTTCTTCTACCGTGCAGCCATTGTTCAGCGCGCCACGCACGTGGCCCTTGAGTTCCTGCGGGCACTTGAGGGCGGTGAGGGCGGCGAGGGTGATCAGGCTGCGGGTCTTCAGCGGCAGGCCTTCGCGGCTCCAGACGCTGCCCCAGGCATGTTCGTTCACGAAATCCTGCAGCGGCTGGGTGAATTCGGTGGCGCTGCCCAGGGCGCGGTCGACGAACGCATCGCCCATCACTTTGCGACGCATATCGAGGCCGGTCTTTGGATTGTCGGTCATGGCAAATCCCTCTTGTGGTGTTGGCGGCGCCAGGCGCGCAAGGAAGTGAACAGCAGAAACGCGAGCAGGGCCGGCAGCACGTAGAACAACATCAATCGTTCAAGCTGGCCGGCCAATGGCATGCCGGTGGTGAACGACACCACATGCAGCCCGTACGCCGTGTACAAGCCCAGGAACAGCAGCCCTTCGGCGCGGGTGACGCGATAGCCGGAATAGAACACCGGCAGGCACAGCACCGCGACGCCAAGCATCACCGGCAGGTCGAAGGCCAGGGCATTGGGCGAGACCGAGAGCGCAGAAGGCGCGGCGAGGGCGGTCACGCCCAATACACCCAGAAGGTTGAACAGGTTGCTGCCGATTACGTTGCCTACTGCGATGTCCCGTTGACCCCGAAGGGCGGCGATCAACGAAGTGGCTAGCTCCGGCAGCGAGGTGCTCACGGCAACGATGGTCAGGCCGATGATGCGCTCGGACAACCCCAGGTCGGTCGCCACTTCCACCGCCGCGCCCAATAACAGGTTCCCGGCGAAGACCAGCATCGCCAGGCCCGAAACGATCATCACCAGGCCCTTGGGCCACGAACCATGGGCAACTGCGCCTCCCAGCGGATGTGGTCGCGCGGAGTGCCGGGACTGGCGCAGCAACAGGCCCAGGTACACCGCCAGGGCTACCAGCAGCAGGACGCCGTCGAGTCGGGTCAGTTCTTCGTTCCAGGCCAGCACGAACACCAGCAGGCTGGCGCCGATCATCAGCGGGATATCCAAGCGCACCAATTGACGCGAGACGCGCAGCGGAATGATCAGCGCCGACAGCCCGAGGGTGACGAGGATGTTGAAGGTACTGCTGCCGATCACACTCCCCACGGCGATGTCAGCGTTCTGTGCCAGGGTCGCTTGCAGGCTGACAGCCATTTGCGGTGCGCTGCTGCCGAATGCGACGACGGTCAGGCCGATAATCAGCGGCCGCACCTGCAAGCGTGCCGCCAGCCCCACGGCGGCACGCACCAGCAACTCGGCGCCGGCGATCAGCAACAGCAGAGCGCCACACAGTTCGATCAGGCTGAGCAGCGGTAAAGCATTGATCAGGGAAATGGCCGGGCTCCGTCTATCAGTCGTCGAGGGCTTGCACACGCACACGCGCGGTACCGCTGCGCAGCATGCCCAATTGTTCGGCCGCGGCGCGGGACACATCGATCAGGCGCCCACGGGTATACGGGCCACGATCGTTGATACGGACCACAACGCTGTCGTTGTTTTTCAGGTTGGTGACTTTCACCCGGGTGCCGAACGGCAACTGGCGATGCGCGGCGGTCAGGCCGTGCTGGTCGAAGCGCTCGCCGCTGGCGGTACGCTTGCCATGGTGCCTGGAGCCGTAATAGGAGGCGACGCCGGTCTGGTCGTAGCCGTGTGGATCGACCGTCCCGCTCTGGCTGGCGCAACCGGCCAGCAGGGACAGCAGGGCGCAGGCGCCGAGGAGACGCTTCATTGAGGAGTTTCCCACATCGGTGTGGTTGTGAAATTCATTGTGGCGAGGGAGCTTGCTCCCTCGCCACAGGGGACCGAGCCAGACCAGAAGACTGGCTCCATGGCAATCAGCCTTCGAGCTTGCTTTTGAGCAGTTCGTTGACTTGCTGCGGGTTGGCCTTGCCCTTGGAAGCTTTCATGGCCTGGCCGACGAAGAAGCCGAACATCTTGCCGCGCTTGGCTTCGTCCGCCGCACGGTATTGCTCGACCTGCTCGGCGTTGGCCGCGAGCACTTCATCGAGCACGGCGCTGATCGCACCGGTGTCGGTGACCTGCTTCAGGCCGCGCTTGTCGATGATCTCGTCTGCGCTGCCCTCACCATTGGCCATGGCTTCGAACACCATTTTGGCGATCTTGCCGGAAATGGTGTTGTCCTTGATCCGCAACAGCATGCCGCCCAGTTGCTCGGCCGAAACCGGCGACTCGTCGATTTCCAGGCCCTGCTTGTTCAACAGGCTGCCCAACTCGACCATCACCCAGTTGGCCGCCAGCTTGGCGTCGCCGCCGATGCTCACGACTTTCTCGAAGTAGTCGGCCTGTTCGCGGCTGGTGGCCAGGACGTTGGCGTCATAGCTCGACAGCCCGAACTGCGCCTGGAAGCGCTCGCGTTTCTGTGGCGGCAGTTCCGGCAGGGTGGCGCGTACTTCATCGAGGAACGAATGCTCGATGACCACCGGCAGCAGGTCCGGGTCGGGGAAGTAACGGTAGTCGTTGGCTTCTTCCTTGCTGCGCATCGGACGGGTCTCGTCCTTGTTCGGGTCGTACAGGCGGGTCTGCTGGATGACTTTGCCGCCGTCCTCGATCAGTTCGATCTGGCGTTGGATCTCGCTGTTGATCGCCTTTTCGATGAAGCGGAACGAGTTGACGTTCTTGATCTCGCAGCGGGTGCCGAACTCGGCCTGGCCCTTGGGACGGATCGACACGTTGCAGTCGCAACGCAGCGAGCCCTCGGCCATGTTGCCGTCGCAGATGCCCAGGTAGCGCACCAGGGCATGGATCGCTTTGACGTAGGCCACGGCTTCCTTGGCGCTGCGCATGTCCGGCTCGGAGACGATTTCCAGCAGCGGCGTGCCGGCGCGGTTCAGGTCGATGCCGGTGGCGCCGTTGAATTCTTCGTGCAGGCTTTTGCCGGCGTCTTCTTCCAGGTGCGCGCGGGTGATACCGACGCGCTTGACCGTGCCGTCTTCCAGGGCGATGTCCAGGTGGCCCTTGCCGACGATCGGCAGTTCCATCTGGCTGATCTGGTAGCCCTTGGGCAGGTCCGGGTAGAAGTAGTTCTTGCGGGCGAACACGTTGTGCTGGCCGATCTCGGCGTCAATCGCCAGGCCGAACATCACCGCCATGCGCACCGCTTCGGCGTTGAGCACCGGCAGCACGCCGGGCATGCCCAGGTCCACCAGGCTGGCCTGGGTGTTGGGCTCGGAACCGAAAGTGGTCGAGCTACCGGAAAAGATTTTCGACCGGGTGGTGAGCTGGGTATGAATCTCCAGCCCGATCACGACTTCCCATTGCATGTGTTTCTCCTCAGAAGCCGGTTGGGGTGCGGGTGTGCCAGTCAGTATTCAATTGATACTGGTGGGCGACATTCAACAGGCGGCCTTCCTGGAAATACGGCGCGAGCAACTGCACGCCCACCGGCAGGCCATCGACGAAGCCGGCCGGCATGGACAGGCCCGGCAAGCCGGCGAGGTTGGCGGTGATGGTGTAGACGTCTTCCAGGTACTCGGCGACCGGGTCGCTGTTCTTGGCGCCGAGCTTCCAGGCCGGGTTCGGCGTGGTTGGGCCGAGGATGATATCGACCTCGTTGAAGGCGGCCATGAAGTCGTTCTTTACCAGGCGGCGGATTTTCTGCGCCTTTAGGTAGTAGGCATCGTAGTAGCCGGCGGACAGCGCGTAGGCGCCAACCATGATCCGGCGCTGCACTTCGGCGCCGAAGCCTTCGCCACGGGAGCGCTTGTACAGGTCGACCAGGTTTTGCGGGTTCTCGCAGCGATAGCCGAAGCGCACGCCGTCGAAACGCGAGAGGTTAGAGGAGGCTTCCGCCGGGGCGATCACGTAATACGCCGGAATGGCGTGCTGCATGTTCGGCAGGCTGATTTGCTTGATGACCGCGCCGAGCTTTTCCAGCTCCTTGATGCTGTTTTGAATCAGATCGGCGATGCGCGGGTCGAGGCCGGCGCCGAAATATTCCTTCGGCACGCCAATGCGCAGGCCTTGCAGCGAACCGTTGAGGCTGGCGCTGTAGTCCGGCACCGGTTCATCGATGCTGGTGGAATCGTTCGGGTCGAAGCCGGCCATGCCTTGGAGCAGGATCGCGCAGTCTTCGGCGGTGCGGGCCAGCGGGCCACCCTGGTCGAGGCTGGAGGCGTAGGCAATCATGCCCCAGCGCGAGACGCGGCCGTAGGTCGGTTTCAGGCCGGTGAGGTTGGTGAACGCAGCTGGCTGGCGAATCGAGCCACCGGTGTCGGTGGCGGTGGCGGCCGGCAACAGGCGCGCGGCCACGGCGGCGGCGGAACCACCGGACGAGCCGCCCGGTACGTGTTCAAGGTTCCACGGGTTTTTCACCGCGCCGTAATGGCTCGACTCGTTGGCCGAGCCCATGGCGAACTCGTCCATGTTGGTCTTGCCCAGGGTCACGGTGCCGGCGGCGGCCAGCTTGGCGACCACGGTGGCGTCGTACGGGGCCTTGAAATTGTCGAGCATCTTCGAGCCGCAGCTGGTGCGGATGCCCTGTGTGCAAAACAGGTCCTTGTGGGCAATCGGCGCGCCAAGCAGGGCGCCGTTCTCACCCTTGGCGCGACGGGCGTCGGCGGCCTTGGCCTGGCTCAGGGCCAGTTCTTCGGTGAGGCTGATGAAGCTGTTGAGCTGCGGATCGAGCTGGGCGATGCGCGCCAGCAGGGCCTTGGTCAGCTCTTCGGAGGAAAACTTTTTGTCGGCGAGTCCGCGGGCGATCTCGGCCAGGGTCATCTGATGCATGAGAGGCTCTTTCCCTTTAGTCGATGACTTTCGGAACCAGGTACAGGCCGTTTTCGACCGCTGGCGCGATGGACTGGTAGGCCTCGCGGTTATTGGACTCGGTGACGACGTCGGCGCGCAGGCGCTGGCTGGCTTCCAGTGGGTGGGCCAGCGGCTCGATACCGTCGGTATCGACCGCCTGCATTTCGTCGACCAGCCCGAGGATGCTGTTCAGGGCAGAAGTGATGTGTGGAAGATCGGCTTCATTGAGGCCCAGGCAGGCCAGATGAGCGATTTTTTCCACGTCGGAGCGTTCAAGCGCCATGGGATTCTCCAGTGGAAAACAAAACGGACGCAGTCTGTCCGTGTGTTAGATTGTCGGAACACTACCGCATTTCTACGGCGCTACGGCCGCGATTGTAGGGTTTGGTGCACAGAAAAGCGGCCAATTTAACATATTGGCGCCTTGCCCAAAATCCCTGTCGTTGTTAGAGTTTGCCGCACTTTTTTACCCACGCGTTGCCTAGGGTCCCTTTCCCATGTTCAAGAAACTGCGTGGCATGTTTTCCAGCGATCTCTCCATCGACCTGGGCACTGCCAACACCCTTATTTACGTGCGCGAGCGCGGTATCGTCCTGAATGAACCCTCGGTCGTGGCCATCCGCACCCACGGTAACCAGAAAAGTGTCGTGGCTGTCGGTACGGAAGCCAAGCGCATGCTGGGCCGTACACCGGGCAACATTGCAGCCATTCGCCCCATGAAGGACGGAGTGATCGCCGACTTCAGCGTCTGCGAAAAGATGCTGCAGTACTTCATCAACAAGGTTCACGAAAACAGTTTTCTGCAGCCCAGCCCTCGTGTGCTGATCTGCGTGCCCTGCAAGTCCACCCAGGTGGAGCGTCGCGCCATCCGTGAATCGGCCCTGGGTGCCGGTGCTCGCGAAGTATTCCTGATTGAAGAGCCAATGGCCGCAGCCATCGGTGCCGGCCTGCCGGTGGAAGAAGCCCGTGGTTCGATGGTCGTCGATATCGGTGGTGGTACCACTGAAATCGCCTTGATCTCCCTCAACGGTGTGGTCTACGCCGAATCCGTGCGTGTGGGCGGCGACCGTTTCGACGAAGCGATCATCACCTACGTACGTCGCAACTACGGCAGCCTGATCGGCGAATCCACCGCCGAGCGCATCAAGCAGGAAATCGGCACGGCCTACCCGGGCGGTGAAGTGCGCGAAGTCGATGTTCGCGGTCGCAACCTGGCCGAAGGCGTTCCACGCGCGTTCACGCTCAACTCCAACGAAGTGCTCGAAGCGCTGCAAGAGTCGCTGGCAACCATCGTCCAGGCCGTCAAGAGCGCCCTGGAGCAATCGCCGCCGGAGCTGGCCTCGGACATCGCCGAGCGCGGCCTGGTGCTGACCGGTGGTGGCGCGCTGTTGCGTGACCTCGACAAACTGCTGGCCCAGGAAACCGGCCTGCCGGTGATCGTTGCCGAAGACCCGCTGACGTGCGTTGCCCGCGGTGGTGGCCGTGCGCTGGAAATGATGGACAAGCACACCATGGACCTGCTCTCCAGCGAATAAATCTGGCGCAGTGGTCTATGTTGTTTGCGCTCGGGCGGCACTTTGCAGTGCTGCCCGTTGGCGTTTATCTTCTGTCATTCGTATCCAGGCCGGTTCGATACCGTATGAATAAAGACAACGTTTGCCTGGGAGGAGCGGCTTATTAAACCGCTTTTTGCCAAAGGCCCCTCATTGGGTGTACGCCTGCTGGTGTTGACCGTGCTGTCGGTTGCGCTGATGGTGGTGGATGCCCGCTTCACGCTGCTCAAGCCAGTGCGCAGCCAGATGTCGCTGGTGTTGATGGAGTCCTACTGGATCACCGATCTGCCGCAACGGTTGTGGCAGGGTGTGGCCAGCCAGTTTGGCAGCCGGACCGAACTGGTCGCCGAGAACGAAAAACTAAAGACTGAAAACCTGCTGCTGCAGGGACGCATGCAGAAGCTGGCGGCCCTCACCGAACAGAACGTGCGGCTGCGCGAGTTGCTCAACTCCTCGGCGCTGGTCAATGAGAAAGTCGAAGTGGCCGAGCTGATCGGCATGGACCCGAACCCGTTCACCCACCGCATCATCATCAACAAGGGCGAGCGCGACGGCGTGGTCCTCGGCCAGCCGGTGCTCGATGCCCGTGGCCTGATGGGGCAGGTGGTGGAATTAATGCCTTATACGTCTCGTGTGCTGTTGCTGACCGATACCACCCACAGTATCCCGGTGCAGGTCAATCGCAACGGCTTGCGGGCAATCGCAAGCGGCACCGGCAACCCCGAGCGCCTCGAACTTCGCCATGTGGCCGATACCGCCGACATCAAGGAAGGCGACCTGCTGGTCAGTTCCGGCCTCGGCCAGCGGTTTCCGGCTGGTTATCCCGTGGCGACGGTCAAGGAAGTCATTCATGACTCTGGCCAGCCGTTCGCGATCGTGCGGGCGGTGCCAACGGCTGCGTTGAACCGCAGCCGCTACCTGCTGCTGGTATTCAGCGACAACCGCACGCCTGAAGAGCGCGCCAACGATGCCGCCGTGGCCCAGGAGGCCCAGGACCAGCAGAGCGGCGAATCGCCTGCTCCGGCCACACCTGCGCCCGCGCCCGCACCTGTACCAGCCACTGTGCCCAAGCCCCAGGCTGCGACGGCCCCGGCAACAACAGCTCCGGCCGCACACGCCGCGGCTCCCGCCCGACCGGCCGCAGCCCAGCAGCCGGCGGTCCAACCCGCCCGGCCCGCGACCAAGCCACCGGCCCCAGCGCCTGCCGCCACGCCCGCCACCAGGGGAGCACGTGAAGAATGAGCAGTACTCGATCCGGTAATGGCTGGATGGTCTGGCTGACCTTTGCCATCGGCCTGTTGCTCAGCGTTTCCCCGCTGCCGCAGTTCATGGAGATCCTGCGCCCGCTGTGGCTGGCCTTGCTGCTGGCCTTCTGGGCCCTGGCCTTGCCGCACAAGGTCGGCATGGTCACGGCCTGGTGCCTGGGGCTGGCCGAAGATGTGCTCTATGGCACGTTGCTGGGTCAGAACGCGCTGATCCTGACCTTGATCACATTCCTGGTGCTGTCGTTGCAACAACGCCTGCGCATGTTCCCGATGTGGCAACAGTGCTTGGTGATCCTGGTGATCTTCGGCTTGGCGCAACTGGTGCAATTATGGCTCAGCGCCTTGACCGGTAATCGCCAGCCGACCCTGGCGCTGGTCTTGCCGGCCCTGGTCAGCGCATTGCTCTGGCCGTGGATAAGTTTCGGTTTGCGCGGCTTGCGGCTGCGTTTCAAAATCAACTGATTCGGTCAGGATATCTACACTTTTTTGATGACTTACATCCCTGTGGCGAGGGAGCTCCCTCGCCACAAAAGCCGGTCGCCTATAAGAGAGATGTCTTGATGAAACCGCTTTACCTCGCCTCAGGGTCGCCGCGCCGGCGTGAATTGCTCACGCAGATCGGGGTGCCATTTACCGCCATCGGTGCGGACATCGACGAAACTCCCCACGATCACGAAACCCCATCGGCCTATGTAGAGCGCTTGGCGCGTGGCAAGGCCGATGCTGGACGACGTGCCCTATCAAATGACATCGATGGCTGCGTGCTCGGCGCGGACACCGCCGTGGTGCTGGATGGACAAATTCTCGGCAAGCCTCAGGATCAGGCCGACGCCGTGTCGATGCTCCTGGGCCTGTCCGGGCGCGATCATGAGGTACTGACCGCCATTGCCGTGCTGGATGCCGAACGCTGCGAATCCCGGGTGGTTCGCAGCCGCGTGCGCTTTCGCCTGATCACGGAACAGGAAGCGCTCGCCTATTGGGCCAGCGGCGAACCGCGAGACAAGGCCGGCAGCTATGGTATCCAAGGGCTGGGCGCGGTGTTCGTCGCCGGGCTTGAAGGCAGTTATTCGGCCGTGGTCGGCCTGCCGCTCTGCGAAACCGCAGAATTGCTCGGCCATTTCGGCATACCCTGTTGGCAAACCTTGAGCGCGCGTTGAGCGCCGTCTGACTAGATGCGGCCATAATCGTGAATATGCCTGAACGAGACCCTGCCATGAGTGAAGAGATTCTGATCAACATCACGCCGATGGAGTCGCGCGTGGCGGTGGTTGAAAACGGTGTCCTGCAAGAAGTTCACGTCGAGCGCACGCAAAAGCGTGGCATCGTCGGCAATATTTACAAGGGCAAGGTGGTGCGGGTTTTGCCGGGCATGCAGGCAGCCTTCGTTGACATCGGCCTGGACCGCGCGGCGTTCATCCACGCCTCGGAAATTTCCATGCGCGAAGGGCCGGCGGTGGAAAGCATCAGTGCGCTGGTCCATGAGGGCCAGAGCCTGGTGGTGCAGGTCACCAAGGACCCCATCGGCTCCAAGGGCGCGCGCCTGACCACCCAGCTGTCGATTCCGTCGCGCTACCTGGTGTACATGCCGCGCACCGCCCACGTCGGCATATCCCTGAAGATCGAAGACGAAGCCGAGCGTGAGCGCCTCAAAAAAGTGGTCAGTGACTGCGTGGAAAAAGAAGGCATCAAGGAAGCCGGCGGCTTCATCCTGCGTACGGCCGCCGAAGGCGCCGGGGCCGATGAGATCCTCATGGATATCCGCTATCTGCGCAGGCTCTGGGACCAGATAGCCGCGCAGATCAAGACCATCGCCACTCCCAGCGTAATCTACGAAGATCTGGGCCTGGCGTTGCGAACCCTGCGTGACCTGGTCAGCCCGAAGATCGAGAAGATCCGCATCGATTCCCGGGAAACCTTCCAGAAAACCACCCAGTTCGTCGCCGAGCTGATGCCGGAAATCGCCGACCGCCTGGAGCACTACCCTGGCGAGCGGCCGATTTTCGACCTGTACGGCGTCGAAGATGAGATCCAGCGCGCCCTTGAACGCAAGGTGCCGCTCAAGTCCGGCGGTTACCTGGTGGTCGATCCGGCCGAGGCGATGAGCACCATCGACGTCAACACAGGTGCCTTTGTCGGCCATCGTAATCTCGAGGAAACCATCTTCAAGACCAATCTTGAAGCGGCCACGGCCATTGCCCGGCAATTGCGCCTGCGCAACCTCGGCGGGATCATCATCATCGATTTCATCGACATGGAAGACGAAGAGCACCAGCGCCAGGTGCTGCGCACCCTGGAAAAACAGCTGGAGCGCGATCACGCCAAGACCAACATCATCGGCATCACCGAACTGGGCCTGGTGCAGATGACCCGCAAGCGCACCCGCGAAAGTCTTGAACAAGTGCTGTGCGAACCATGCAGCAGTTGCCAGGGCCGGGGCAAGCTCAAGACCCCGGAAACCGTGTGTTACGAAATCTTCCGGGAAATCCTCCGGGAAGCGCGCGCCTACCAGGCCACTGGCTATAGAGTGTTGGCGAACCAGAAAGTGGTGGACCGGTTGCTCGATGAAGAGTCGGGCAACGTCGCGGAGCTGGAAACCTTTATCGGCCGCACGATCCGTTTCCAGGTGGAGACCATGTATTCGCAGGAACAATACGACGTGGTGTTGCTCTGACGTGGCATGCGCAGTGGCGAGGCCGCGGCGAGAATGCCTTTGCCAAGGGGGGCTGCTGACATGGAGCGTCTGACACGCCTGTTGGGCACATTGACACGCTGGGGGCTTGGCCTGTGTGCGCTGCTGCTGGTCGTGCTGGCCTTGTACGTGAGCCTCGGCCGGGAGTTGGTCCCGCTGGTGGCTGAATACCGTAGCGAGGTCGAGGCCCGTGCCGGCGAAGCGCTCGGCATGCCGGTGCACGTCGGTAGCCTCGAAGGCGGCTGGAACGCCCTGGCCCCCATCTTCGCCGCGCGCGATGTAGTGGTCGGCGACGGCCCCAATGCCCTGCACCTGGATCATGTGCGCGCCGTGCCCGCGGTGTGGGACAGCCTGGTGGCCCGCCAGGTGCGCATCGCCCATCTGGAAATCAGCGGCCTGAAGATCAGCCTCAAGGAAGGCGCCGACGGGAAATGGGCCCTGGAAGGCCTGCCAGTACGGGACGACCAGCCACTCGATCCGCAGCAACTGTTGAACCGCATGCAAATGGTCTCGAAGCTGTCGGTGCTCGACAGCCAAGTGACGTTGCAGCCACTGGACCATCCGCCCCTGAGCCTCACCTACGTTGGCTTGAGCCTGCGCACCGGTGCCTCCCGCCAGCGCCTGGACGCTCGGCTGACCCTGCCCGACGGCCAGCCCGTGGCGATCAACCTGCGTACCCGCATCCGCGCCAGCGATTGGAAAAATGGCGTGGCCGATGCCTACTTGAGCCTGCCGCAAAGCGATTGGTCCCAATGGCTGCCTAAACGCCTGACCCGGCAATGGAATTTTTCCGAAATCAAGGCGGGGGGCGAGTTCTGGCTCAGCTGGGGCGCGGGCACGGTGCAAAGCGCGGCCGTGCGCTTGAACGCGCCGCAGCTCCAGGGCGCCTATGCCGACCGCAAGCCCGTGCAGATCCATAACCTGGCCCTCAACGGCTATTTCCAGCGCAGCAGCCAAGGATTTATCGCAACCTTCGACACTCTGGCGATGAGCCTGGGTGACACCCGCTGGGAGTCGCGCCTGCAGCTGCAGCAGACCGACGCCACCGACAAGGCCGAGGAACGCTGGCACGTGCAGGCCGATCGTCTCGACTTGACGCCGCTCACGCCGCTAATCAATGCCCTGGCGCCATTGCCGGAAGGCGTCGCCACCGCCATCGACCGACTCAAGGTGACCGGTGGCTTGCGCAACGTCTTGCTCGACTACCGGCCACACAATACCGGTGATCAAAAAGTCAGCTTCGCCACCAACCTCGACACGGTGGGTTTCAACGCCTATCACGGGGCCCCGGCGGCACGTAATGTTTCGGGCAGCCTGAGCGGCGACCTCGGCGGCGGCGAACTGCGCATGGACAGCAAGGATTTCTCCCTGCACCTGGACCCGATCTTCGCCAAACCCTGGCAGTACTTGCAGGCCAACGCACGGCTGACCTGGAAGTTGGACAAGCAAGGGTTCACCTTGATCGCGCCTTACCTAAAGGTGCTGGGCGAGGAGGGCCGGATTGCCGGGGATTTCCTGATTCGCCTGCATTTCGATCACAGCCAGGAAGATTACATGGACCTGCGGGTCGGCCTGGTGGACGGTGATGGGCGCTACACCGGCAAGTACCTGCCGGCCGTTCTCAGTCCGGCGCTGGACGAGTGGCTGCGCACCGCAATTGTCAAAGGCGCGGTGGATGAGGGCTTCTTTCAGTATCAAGGCTCGCTGAACAAAGGCGCCGAGGATGCGGCTCGCAGCATCAGCCTGTTTTTCAAGGTGCATGACGCTGAGCTGGCGTTCCAGCCCGGCTGGCCTTCGGTCAGTAAGGTCAGCGGCGATGTGTTTGTCGAGGACAGCGGCGTACGCATCTTCGCCAGCCAGGGGCAACTGCTGGGCACCCAGGTAAAAGACGTTTCGGTGAACATTCCCCACGTGCCGACCGGGCAAAACTCTCATTTGCTGCTCGACGGTGGGTTTGCCGGAGGGCTCGGCGACGGGTTGAAGATCCTCCAGACCGCGCCCATCGGCACGGCCGAAACATTCGCCGGCTGGGAAGGCGAGGGCGACCTGCGCGGCAGCGTAAAGCTCGATATCCCGCTCGTGAAAGGCGAGCAACCGAAGATCCTCGTGGATTTCTCAACGGACAAGGCTCGGCTCAAACTCAGCGAGCCGGCCTTGGAATTGACTCAACTCAAGGGGGATTTCCGCTTCGACAGCAGCAAGGGGCTGAGCGGCAAGAACATTGCGGCCCGGGCATTCGACCGACCCGTGACCGCGCAGATATTCGCCGAGGGCCGCACCGGCGCGCTCAATACGCGTGTCACGGCGTCCGGACGGGTTGAGGTGAAGAAACTCACCGACTGGCTGAGCGTGACCCAGCCGTTGCCCGTCTCCGGCGTGATTCCTTACCAGTTGCAAGTGATCCTGGACGGCGCCGACAGCCAGCTGTCGATCAATTCCAATCTCAAAGGCGTCGCGGTGGATCTGCCGGCGCCCTTCGGCATGGCGGCTGATGCCGAGCGCGACACCGTGTTCCGTATGACATTGCAGGGGCCGGAGCGGCGTTACTGGGCCAATTACGGCGACCTGGCCAGCTTCACTTATGCCGCCCCGAGCGGAAAAACGGCCGATGGCCGTGGCGAATTGCTCCTGGGCGGGGGCGATGCAGTGCTGCCGGGAGCGAAGGGGCTGCGCCTGCGAGGCACGCTATCGGAGCTGGATGTGGGTCCCTGGCAGGATCTGTTGGGCAAATACGCCGGCCAGGACCCGGGCGGCAGCGCCCGGCAAGTGCTCAGCGGTGTCGACCTGAAAGTGGGCAAACTCACGGCGATGGGCACGACGCTGGACCAGGCATCGGTGCAACTGGACCGCAAGCCGGACGCCTGGGCCATGCGGCTCGACAGCCAGCAGGCCAAGGGCAGCGTCAACGTGCCGGACGCAAAGGCCGCCCCCATCGGTATCAAGCTGGACTACGTGCGCCTGCCCGCTGCCGACCCGACGGTGCAGGCCGACGAAAACGCCCCGGATCCGCTGGCTTCGGTTGATCCGAGCAAGATACCGGCCCTGGATATCGCCATCGACCAGTTGTTCCAAGGGCCTGATCTGATCGGCGCCTGGTCGTTGAAGGTGCGTCCAACCGGTAAAGGTATTGCGTTGAACGATCTGGACATGGGCCTCAAGGGCATGGTCCTCAATGGCAATGGCGCTTGGGAAGGTGCGCCGGGCTCGACCAGCAGTTGGTACAAGGGGCGGATCAAGGGTAAGAACCTGGCCGATGTGCTGAAAGGCTGGGGATTCGCCCCCAGCGTGACCAGCCAGGAGTTTCGCCTGGACGTTGACGGCCGTTGGCCTGGTTCGCCCGCCTGGGTGGCCACCAAGCGCTTCTCCGGAAGTCTCGATGCGTCGCTTACCAAGGGGCAGTTCGTCGAGGTCGAAGGCAGCGCGCAGGCGTTGCGGGTATTCGGCCTGTTGAACTTCAACTCCATCGGCCGCCGCCTGCGCCTGGATTTCTCCGACCTGTTTGGCAAGGGGCTGAGCTATGACCGGGTCAAGGGCTTGCTGGTGGCGAGCAATGGCGTCTATGTAACGCGTGAGCCCATCGCCTTGACGGGACCTTCGAGCAACCTGGAACTGAACGGAACGCTGGACATGGTCACTGACCAGGTCGACGCCAAGCTGCTGGTGACGTTGCCGGTGACCAACAACCTGCCCATCGCCGCGCTGATTGTCGGCGCCCCGGCGGTGGGTGGGGCATTGTTTTTGATCGACAAACTGATCGGTGACCGCGTAGCGCGTTTTGCCAGCGTAAGATACGACGTCAAGGGGCCGTGGAAAGAGCCAAAGATCAGCTTCGACAAGCCGTTCTGACGAGTAACGCTAGCCCTTGTGGGAGCGAGCAAGCTCGCTCCCACAAGAGGATGATGCACAAAATGAGGGAGGCAGCATGCCAGTCGCCGTGATTCAAATGGTCAGCCAAAGCGATGTCCTCGCCAACCTGGCCCGCGCCCGTGTGCTGTTGGAACAGGCAGCGGCTGGCGGTGCGAGGCTGGCGGTGCTGCCGGAAAACTTCGCCGCCATGGGGCGGCGGGACGTTGCCGACATCGGTCGCGCCGAAGCCTTTGGTCAGGGACCGATCCTGCCTTGGTTGAAACAGGTCGCTCGCGACCTCAGGTTATGGATTGTCGCCGGCACGCTGCCATTACCGCCGGAGGACGAGCCCGAAGCCAGGGCTCATGCCTGTTCGTTGCTAGTGGACGACCAGGGCCAGATCGTGGCGCGTTACGACAAGCTGCACCTGTTTGACGTGGACGTGGCGGACAATCGTGGGCGCTACCGCGAATCCGATGACTATGCTTATGGTCGCAACGTGGTGGTCGCCGATACTCCCGTGGGCCGGGTGGGCCTGACGGTCTGTTACGACTTGCGTTTCCCGGAGCTCTACAGCGAGTTGCGAGCGGCCGGGGCTGAGTTGATCACCGCGCCTTCGGCCTTTACAGCAGTAACCGGCGCCGCCCATTGGGACGTATTGATTCGCGCCCGAGCCATCGAGACCCAGTGCTACCTGCTGGCGGCAGCCCAAGGCGGGACGCATCCGGGGCCAAGGGAAACCTTCGGCCACGCTGCAATTATCGACCCATGGGGGCGGGTGCTGGCGCAACAGGATCAAGGCGAGGCGGTGCTGCTGGCCGAGCGCGACAGCAGCGAACAGGCGTCCATCCGGGCGCGCATGCCGGTGGCGAGCCATCGGCGCTTTTTCTCGCAGGGCGCCCGACAGCGACCTGCCCAAGACGACGAATTCAAGGCGTAAAACATATGAGCGGGTTGTTGTCCTCAGTCAGTGAACACCTTTTAGCCCCCGGTGGCGTGACCCTCGAAAGCCTGCAAGGCGTGCTGGGTGACCTGGCCGGCCCGGGCATCGATGCCGCCGACCTGTATTTCCAGGGGCAGATTTCCGAGTCCTGGTCGTTGGAAGACGGCATCGTCAAGGAAGGCAGTTTCAACCTTGACCAGGGCGTCGGCGTACGGGCCCAGTCCGGTGAAAAGACCGGTTTTGCCTACAGCAACGCCATCACCCTCGAAGCCCTCGGCGCCGCGGCCCGTGCCGCTCGTTCGATCTCGCGCGCCGGGCAAAACGGCACGGTCCAGGCGTTCAGCAGCCAGGACGTGGCGCAGCTGTATGCGCCGGATAATCCATTGGAGGTCATGAGTCGCGCCGAGAAAGTCGAGCTGCTCAAACGCATCGACGTTGCCACTCGCGCCCTCGATCCACGGATCCAGCAGGTGTCGGTGAGCATGGCGGGCGTCTGGGAGCGAATCCTGGTGGCGTCCACCGATGGTGGCCTGGCGGCGGACGTCCGGCCCCTGGTGCGGTTCAATGTCAGCGTGATCGTCGAGCAGAACGGCCGGCGTGAGCGCGGCGGTCATGGCGGCGGCGGGCGCACCGACTATCGTTATTTCCTCAGCGAAGACCGCGCCATGGGCTACGCCCGCGAAGCCCTGCGCCAGGCGCTGGTCAATCTGGAAGCGATTCCGGCCCCGGCCGGCACGTTGCCGGTGGTGCTGGGCTCCGGCTGGTCCGGCGTGCTGCTGCATGAAGCGGTCGGCCACGGCCTGGAAGGCGATTTCAACCGCAAGGGCAGCTCTGCCTACAGTGGTCGCATGGGTGAAATGGTCGCCTCGAAACTCTGCACGATCGTCGACGACGGTACATTGGCCGGGCGTCGGGGCTCCCTGAGCGTTGATGACGAAGGCACCCCGACCGAGTGCACCACCTTGATCGAAAACGGCGTGCTCAAGGGCTACATGCAGGACAAGCTCAATGCTCGCCTGATGGGCGTCGCTCGCACCGGCAACGGTCGTCGCGAATCCTACGCGCACCTTCCGATGCCGCGCATGACCAATACCTACATGCTGGGCGGCCAGAGCGATCCGGCGGAAATCATCGCCTCGGTGAAAAAAGGCATCTATTGCGCCAACCTCGGCGGCGGCCAGGTGGACATCACCAGCGGCAAGTTCGTGTTTTCCACCAGCGAGGCCTACCTCATTGAAGACGGCAAGATCACCGCGCCGGTCAAGGGCGCGACCCTGATCGGCAACGGGCCGGAGGCGATGAGCAAAGTGTCGATGGTCGGTAATGACCTGTCGCTGGACAGTGGCGTGGGCACGTGTGGCAAAGACGGCCAGTCGGTGCCGGTGGGTGTCGGCCAGCCGACCTTGAAGATCGATGCGATCACCGTGGGTGGCACGGGCGCATGACGGAGCCTTGGGTGGAGTGCAAGGCCTCCACCCAAGGACGAGACTCAGCGCAGGCCGCGTTGAGTCTCGTCCAGCTCACGGATGTATTTGAAGATTTTACGGCTCGAGGCCGGCGGCTTGTTGTGCGCCAGTTCGTGCTGGGCCTGACGGATCAGGGAGCGCAATTGCTGGCGATCGGCCTCCGGGTAGTCGATGACGAATTTTTCCAAGGTGCCGTCATCGCCAGCGATCAAGCGATCACGCCAGCGTTCCAGGTTGTGGAAGCGCTCGTTGTACTGCCGGGTGGAGGCATCGAGCTGGTCTAGCAAAACCAGGATCGCGTCAGTGTCCTGGTCGCGCATCAGTTTGCCGATGAACTGCAGGTGCCGTTTACGCGCGATATTCGCGGTGTGCTTGGGCGCATCGGCCAGGGCCCGGCGCAAGGCGTCGGTCAACGGCAGTTTGGCCAGCAAGTCAGGCTTGAGTGTTGTCAGGCGCTCGCCGAGGTCAACCAGAGCATGCAGCTCGCGTTTGACCTGGGATTTGCTTTTTTCACCCTCGTAGAGGGAGTCGTCGTAAGAATCAACCATGGTGGCAGTCCGCAAAGAAACGCCGCCATGATAACCAGTCGGGGGCCGCTTGTCCGGCCCGGTCGCTAGAAGGCCAAGGGTTTGTACGAAAAACAGCGCAGGCAGTTTGCGTGCAAACCCGATACCGAAAGCAGAATTTGAGTGGAGAACACCATGAGTGCAGTTCAGAGCGTCGGTCCGCAGGCATTGCCGGCACTGCAGGAGCAAGTCGAGCAGATTCTCGCCGAGGCCAAGCGACAAGGTGCCAGCGCCTGTGAGGTGGCGGTATCGCTGGAGCAGGGATTGTCGACTTCGGTGCGCCAGCGCGAAGTGGAAACCGTTGAGTTCAATCGGGATCAGGGTTTCGGCATTACCTTGTACGTAGGCCAGCGCAAGGGATCGGCCAGCACTTCGGCCAGCGGGCCCGACGCCATTCGTGAAACGGTGGCCGCGGCGCTGGCGATCGCCAAGCACACGTCCGAGGATGACGCCTCGGGGTTGGCCGATGCCGCCCTTATGTGCAAGGAACTGAAGGATTTCGATCTGTTCCACGCCTGGGACATCACGCCCGAGCAAGCCATCGAACAGGCGCTGCGCTGTGAGGCGGCGGCATTCGATGCCGACCGCCGGATCAAGAATGCCGACGGTACGACGCTCAATACGCACCAGGGTTGCCGGGTTTATGGCAACAGCCATGGCTTTATCGGCGGTTACGCTTCGACCCGTCACAGCCTCAGTTGTGTGATGATCGCCGAGGCGGACGGGCAGATGCAGCGCGACTACTGGTATGACGTCAGTCGCCAGGGCACGTTGCTGGCGGACCCGGTGAGCATCGGCCAGAAAGCCGCACAACGGGCAGCCAGCCGCTTGGGCGCGCGGCCGGTGCCGACCTGTGAGGTGCCGGTGTTGTTTTCTGCCGAGCTGGCCGGTGGTCTGTTTGGCAGCTTCCTGTCGGCGGTGTCTGGCGGCAACTTGTACCGCAAGTCGTCGTTCCTGGAAGGCGCGCTGGGGCAGAAGCTGTTCCCGGAGTGGATGACCATTGACGAGCGTCCGCACCTGATGCAGGCCATGGGCAGCTCGGCATTCGACGGCGATGGCCTGGCCACTTACGCCAAGCCGTTCGTGGAAAACGGCGAGCTGGTGTCCTACATCCTTGGTACCTATTCGGGCCGCAAACTCGGCATGCCGAGCACCGCCAACGCTGGCGGTGTGCATAACCTTTTCGTTACCCATGGCGAAGAAGACCAGGCGGCATTGCTTCGGCGCATGGGCCGGGGGCTGTTGGTAACGGAGTTGATGGGCCATGGGCTGAACATGGTGACCGGGGATTATTCCCGTGGCGCGGCGGGTTTCTGGGTCGAGAATGGCGAGATCCAGTTCCCGGTTCAGGAAGTCACCATCGCCGGAAACATGCGTGACATGTTCAAGCAGATCGTGGCGGTGGGGAATGATTTGGAGCTGCGCAGCAACATCCGCACGGGCTCGGTGTTGATCGAGCGGATGACCGTGGCGGGTAGCTGATACTCAAGGCCACAAAAAAAGGCGCGTCATTCATGTGGATGACGCGCCTTTTTTGTGTCGATTAGAGCTCATGGCAAGTCCGTTTTTGTGGCGAGGGAGCTTGTTCCGCTGAGCCGCGAAGCGGCCCCAACATCTTGCGGCCGCTGCGCACTGGAGCGCCAGCCCGGCCGAGCGGGAGCAAGCTCCCTCGCGACGAAATGGCCTTGGGTCCGGAGGAGTTATTCCCCCTCGTCGAAATAGTTGTTGATCAGCGCCACCAAGGCATCCATCGCCTCCTGGGCCTGTTCGCCCTCGGTGCTCAAGTGGATCTTGGTGCCCTTGCCAGCGGCGAGCATCATCATCGCCATGATGCTTTTACCATCGACGGTACTCTCAGGCGTGCGCCCGACCCGGATCGTGGTCTCAGGAAACTGACCCGCCACACCTACGAATTTCGCCGACGCTCGGGCATGCAAACCCAGCTTGTTGATGATTTCAATTTCACGAGCAGGCATCGCGGTGTGAATCCTTTAGCTGAGGTCGCGGTGGCGAACCTGGACGTTCTTCAGGGATTGTTGCAGGAGCTGACCCAGGCGTTCGGTCAGGTAGACGGAGCGGTGATGGCCACCCGTACAGCCAATGGCGATCGTGACGTAGGCGCGGTTGCTAGCGGCAAAGCGGGGCAGCCATTTGAGCAGGTAGCTGGAAATGTCCTGGTACATCTCTTCGACATCCGGCTGGGCGGCCAAGTAGTCGATTACCGGTTGGTCCAGCCCGGACTGCTCGCGCAGTTCCGGTTTCCAATAAGGGTTGGGTAAACAGCGGACATCGAACACCAGGTCGGCATCTACCGGCATTCCGCGTTTGAAACCGAACGATTCGACGAGAAAGGCCGTACCCGGTTCTGGCTGGTTCAGCAGGCGCAACTTGAGGGTGTCGCGCAGTTGATACAGGTTCAGGTTCGTGGTGTTGAGCTTGAGGTCCGCCAGGTCCGCGATGGGCCCGAGCAGTTGGCTTTCGTCATGGATCGCTTCGGCCAGGGAGCGGCTCGCATTGCTCAGTGGATGGCGCCGGCGAGTTTCGGAGAAACGCTTGAGCAAGGTTTCTTCGTCGGCATCCAGGTAGAGCACATCGCATTGGATATGGCGGCTGCGCACTTCCTCGAGCAGTTCGGGGAAGCGCGACAAGTGGCTGGGCAGGTTACGGGCATCGACCGACACGGCGACCAGCGGTTGCGCCAGTTCGGTGTGGATCAGGGCGCGCTCGGCCAACTCCGGAAGCAGGCCTGCCGGCAAGTTGTCGATGCAGTAGTAGCCGCTGTCCTCGAGCACATTGAGGGCGGTACTTTTACCGGAGCCGGAGCGGCCACTGACGATGATCATGCGCATGTTTAATGACCGTTCTGCTCGTCCAGGACAACCTGATACAAAGCGTCGTTACTCGTTGCGCTGCGCAGTCTTTCGCGCACTTCCTTGCGGTCCAGCATGCTGGCGATCTGGCGCAGCAGCTCAAGGTGCGCATCGGTCGCCGCTTCCGGAACCAGCAATACGAACAGCAGGTCGACCGGGGCGCCGTCGATGGCGTCGAAATCTATGGGTGCTTCAAGGTGCAGTAGCGCGCTGATGGGCGACGTACAGCCTTTGAGGCGGCAATGTGGAATGGCGATGCCGTTGCCAAAACCGGTGGAGCCTAGTTTTTCACGGGCGATAAGGGCCTCGAAGACGTCCTGCATTTCCAGATCCGGCACTTCGCGGTGGATCAGGTTGGCAATTTGTTCGAGGGCTTTCTTCTTACTGCCACCCGGCGCGTTCACCTGGGAACGGCCGGGGGTCAGGATGGTTTCTAGTCGGATCATGGATTGGGGGGGTTAACGACCGGTTGCGCCCTGGAGGAGGCTCTGGGTCTTTTCCTTATGCTTTTTGAGTTGGCGATCCAGCTTGTCGGTCAGCAGGTCAATCGCGGCATACATGTCATCATGCTCCGCATTGGCAACCACTTCTCCGCCGGGAATATGCAGTGTGGCTTCGATCTTCTGCTTCAGCTTTTCGACGTTCAGAATGACTTGCACGTTGGTGATCTTGTCGAAATGCCTCTCCAATCGGTCGAGTTTTTCGCCGATGTAGGTGCGCAGGGGTTCGGTCACTTCCAGTTGGTGTCCACTGATGTTGACTTGCATACAGCTTCTCCTTCGTTGCCAGTGCATAAAGCGGCAGGCTGGGTGCCTGCCACTGGAACGCTGTGGCGTGGCCTGTTACATCAACCGCTTGCGTTCGCTCGAAGGTGCGATCCCCAGGGATTCGCGGTATTTGGCGACGGTACGGCGGGCCACCTGAATGCCTTGTGCCTCCAGTAAACCAGCGATCTTGCTGTCACTCAACGGCTTTTTCTGATTTTCCGCCGCGACCAGTTTTTTGATGATCGCGCGGATGGCCGTGGACGAGCATTCGCCGCCTTCGGAGGTGCTGACGTGGCTGGAGAAAAAGTATTTCAATTCATAGATGCCCCGAGGGGTATGCATGAATTTCTGGGTGGTCACCCGTGAAATCGTCGATTCGTGCATGCCCACCGCCTCGGCAATGTCATGCAGGACCAACGGCTTCATCGCTTCGTCGCCATATTCCAGGAAGCCGCGCTGATGCTCGACGATCTGGGTGGCGACTTTCATCAGGGTTTCGTTGCGGCTCTGCAGGCTCTTGATGAACCAGCGCGCTTCCTGCAACTGGTTGCGCATGAAGGTGTTGTCGGCGCTGGTATCGGCGCGTTTGACGAAACCTGCGTACTGGGCGTTGACGCGCAGCTTGGGCATCGACTCCTGGTTGAGCTCCACCAGCCAGCGATCGTTGTGCTTGCGCACGATTACGTCGGGGACGACGTATTCGGGCTCGGTGGATTCGATCTGTGAGCCAGGACGCGGGTTGAGGCTTTGCACCAGCTCGATGACCTGGCGCAGTTCATCTTCCTTGAGCTTCATGCGACGCATCAGTTGGCTGTAGTCGCGTCCGCCCAAAAGGTCGATGTAATCGGTCACCAGGCGCTTGGCTTCGGCCAGCCACGGGGTTTTGGCGGGCAATTGGCGCAGCTGCAGCAACAGGCATTCGCCCAGGTTGCGAGCACCGATGCCGGCGGGTTCGAACTGCTGGATGCGATGCAAGACGGCTTCGATCTCGTCCAGCTCGATGTCGAGCTCGGGGTCGAAGGCTTCGAGGATTTCTTCCAGCGTCTCGTCCAGGTAACCCTGGTTGTTGATGCAATCGATCAGGGTCACGGCGATCAGGCGATCGGTATCGGACATCGGCGCCAGGTTCAATTGCCAGAGCAGATGACTCTGCAAGCTCTCGCCGGCGGACGTGCGGGTAGTGAAATCCCATTCGTCGTCATCGCCGCTCGGCAGGCTGCTGGCGCTGGTCTGATAGACGTCTTCCCAAGCCGTGTCCACGGGCAGGTCGTTGGGAATGCGCTCGTTCCATTCGCCATCCTCAAGGTTGTCCACCGTGGGGGCGGCTTCCTGTTGGTAGGTTGGTTCCTGGATTTCCGGGGTGGTTTTCTGCTCGACATTGTCGGCCAGTGGATCGGTGTTGTCGAAGTCGTCGCCCTCTTCCTGGCGTTCGAGCATCGGATTGGATTCCAGGGCCTCTTGGATTTCCTGTTGCAGGTCCAGGGTCGACAATTGGAGCAGGCGGATGGCCTGTTGCAGCTGCGGTGTCATCGTCAGCTGCTGGCCCATTCTCAAGACTAGCGATGGTTTCATGGCAGGGGCTTAACACCTTATTTGCCGGCGCACATGCGCCATCCACTACAGGGCGCCGGAGCGCCAAACTTAAGCAAATTATATGCCTGAAACTGAAGTGTTTGCCTAGGGGGCGTCTTCAATTAATTGAGAGTGCCCCACGGGTCGTCATCGGACATTCGGCGCCACCCAGGCCTTCGCCTGAGGCTTCGTGGCTTAAAGGCGGAACTCGTGGCCCAGATACACTTCCTTGACCAGCTCGTTGGCCAGGATGGTGGCCGAGTCGCCCTCGGCGATCAACTGGCCGTCGTTGACGATATAGGCGGTCTCGCAGATGTCCAGTGTCTCGCGCACGTTGTGGTCGGTGATCAGCACGCCGATCCCCTTGGCCTTGAGATGATGGATGATCTGCTTGATGTCGCCCACCGAAATCGGGTCTACGCCGGCGAAGGGTTCGTCGAGCAGAATGAATTTCGGCGCGGTAGCCAGGGCGCGGGCAATTTCCACGCGACGACGTTCGCCGCCGGACAGGCTCATGCCCAGGTTGTCGCGAATGTGGCTGATATGGAATTCCTGCAGCAGGCTCTCCAATTCCTGACGGCGGCCGGCCTTGTCGAGCTCCTTGCGGGTCTCGAGGATGGCCATGATGTTGTCGGCCACCGACAGTTTGCGGAAGATCGACGCTTCTTGCGGCAGATAACCGATACCGGCCTTCGCCCGGCCGTGCATCGGCTGGTGGCTGACATCCAGGTCGTCGATCAGTACGCGGCCCTGGTCGGCCTGAACCAGCCCGACGATCATGTAGAAACAGGTTGTCTTGCCCGCGCCGTTGGGGCCGAGCAAGCCAACGATCTGGCCGCTGTCGATGGACAGGCTGACATCGCGCACAACCTGGCGGCTCTTGTAGCTCTTGGCCAGGTGCTGGGCTTTCAGAGTTGCCATTACTGCGCCTTCTGCTCGTCGGTTTTCTTTTTCGGCTGGATCACCATGTCGATCCGCGGACGCTGTTCGGTCACCTTGCTGCCAGTGGCACGGCCGGCGCTGGCCAGCTTCTTGACCGTGTCGTAGACGATCTTCTCGCCTTGGGTCACGTTGTTGTCCTTGTCGACGACCTTGGCGCGGTCGATCAATACAACGCGGTCCTGGGCGGCGTGATACTGGATGGTGACCCCGTAACCCTGCACAGGCTTGGTGTCGCCTGCGGTCTGCAACTGTTCGAAGTACGCCAGGTTGCCCACGGATGTCACTACGTCGATATCGCCGGACTGGGTGCGGGTGATGGTGACGGTATTGCCGGTCACCTTCATCGAGCCCTGGGTAATGATCACGTCACCCTTATAGGTGGCGACACCGTTCTTGTCGTCCAGTTGCGCGTCGTCGGCCTGGATGCGGATAGGCTGGTCGCGGTCGTTGGGAAGGGCCCAGGCGCTCGCGCTTCCCAGTGCAGCGCCCAGACTGAGCAAAATAGGGAGGGTTTTAGCGAGCTTCATACTGTCCTCTTACTTTCGATAGCAGGTGTATCCTGCTTTCCTTCAAATACGCCTTCATTCCCACGCCGGTCGACACGCCGCCAGCGCCGTCGATTCTAACGGGTTGCTCGGTCTGCGCATATTCTCGCTGCGGGAAGACCGTCATGCGACTGCTGGTGATGATGGTCGTACGGTTCTTTTCATCGGTCCGTGCGATGCGCACCGAGTCGATCAGTTCGACTTCGGTGCCGCCGGGATTGACCTCGGCCCGTTCGCTCTGCACGTGCCATGGAAATTCGGTACCCCGGAACATGTTCAGGTCCGGTTTGGTCACCAGCGTGACGTCGCTGGCCTTTACATGATCGACCTTGTCGGCCGTCATTTCGTACTGCACCTTTCCGTCCGGCAGGTATTGCAGGGTATGCGTATTGGTCGCATACCAGTCGATGTCATTTTCCTCGACCTTGGCCGCGGGTTGGTCAAGGAAGCGTTCCGGGCTGATGTTCCAATAGCCCACCGCAGCGAAAATCGCGGCGATGCAGCTGAACACCAGAATGGTGCGAATCTTCTTGCTTAGCATAAATGGCTCACAAGTATGCGGCGTTGGCCGCTTCGAGGTGGCCCTGGGCACGCAGGATCAGTTCACAGAATTCACGGGCTGCACCTTCGCCGCCCCTTGCCGTGGTGACGCCATGGGCGTGCTCGCGCACGAACGCCGCTGCGTTGGCCACTGCCATGCCCAGGCCGACCCGACGGATGACCGGCAGGTCCGGCAGATCGTCGCCCAGGTAGGCGACCTGTTCATAGCTTAGATTGAGTTGGCCAAGGAGCTCGTCCAGAACCACCAGTTTGTCTTCGCGGCCCTGGTAAAGGTGGGGGATGCCCAGGTTCTTCGCCCGCCGTTCGACCACCGGGGTCTTGCGGCCGCTGATAATGGCCGTTTGCACGCCCGAGGCCATCAGCATCTTGATGCCTTGGCCGTCGAGTGTGTTGAAGGTCTTGAATTCGCTGCCGTCTTCGAGGAAATAAAGGCGGCCGTCGGTGAGTACACCGTCGACGTCGAATACGGCGAGCTTGATGGTCTTGCCCCGTTGCAGCAGGTCGGTCGTCATTACATTACTCCAGCACGCAGCAGGTCGGACAGGTTGAAGGCGCCGATCGGGCGGTCTTCGTCATCCACTACCACCAGTGCGTTTATCCTGTGGTCTTCCATGATTTTAAGGGCTTCGGCGGCAAGCATGTCGGCGCGGGCGGTCTTGCCGTGCAGCGTCATGACTTCGTCGATGGTTGCGTTGCGAATGTCGATCGCGCGGTCGAGGGTGCGGCGCAGGTCGCCGTCTGTGAAAATCCCGGCGAGCTTGCCGTCGGCTTCGAGGATCACGGTCATGCCCAGGCCCTTGCGGGTCATTTCCATCAGCGCATCTTTGAGCAGCGTGCCGCGTTGCACCTGCGGCAGCTCTTCTCCGGCGTGCATCACGTTTTCGACTTTCAGCAACAGGCGACGGCCCAGCGCGCCACCGGGATGGGAAAAGGCGAAATCCTCCGCCGTGAAGCCCCGGGCTTCCAGCAGGGCCACGGCCAGGGCATCGCCCATGACCAGTGCCGCGGTGGTGGAGGAGGTCGGGGCCAGGTTCAGCGGGCAGGCTTCGTGCTCGACATGGACATTGAGGTTCACCTCGGCGGCCTTGGCCAACGGGGAGTCCGGGTTGCCGGTGATGCTGATCATCTGGATGCCCAGGCGCTTGATCAGCGGCAGCAACGTGAGGATTTCATTGGTCGAGCCGGAGTTGGACAGGGCCAGGATGACATCGTCCCGGGTAATCATGCCCATGTCGCCGTGGCTGGCTTCGGCCGGGTGGACAAAAAATGCCGTCGTGCCCGTGCTCGCCAGCGTGGCGGCGATCTTGTTGCCGATGTGGCCGGACTTACCCATGCCGACCACGACCACGCGGCCCTTGCTGGCCAGAATCATCTCGCAGGCACGTACGAAATCAGCGTCGATGTGGGCCAGTAAGCCTTGTACGGCTTCGAGCTCGAGGCGGATGGTACGTTGTGCCGATTGAATCAGGTCGCTGGATTGGCTCATGTCAGATCGTATAGCCCGATGAAAAGGCGGCGATTATAGCGGTAATGAACGATTCCCTCACGTTAGTTCGTCACGCTTTGTTCGAACGGTTGCAAGGCTGGACATAAAATGTGGTGTTTTACCTTAAGCCAGGCTTAACGGGCGGGGGGTTGGCCTTGGGCGCCTGACGCTTGCAGTGATATAGTTCGCCGCCGGTTCGTGTGCCCGGCGGTACCGGCATTTGTCGGCTGGCCTGGGCATTCGGATATGAGGCTGCATCGCAAGGAGTTTAGATGAGTGCCGACAACGCCTACGCGGTCGAGCTGAAGGGACTGTCCTTCAAGCGAGGGACGCGCAGCATTTTCAATGACATCGATATTCGCATCCCGCGCGGCAAGGTGACCGGCATCATGGGGCCTTCCGGGTGCGGAAAGACCACGCTGCTGCGGCTGATGGGGGCACAACTGCACCCTAGCGCCGGCGAAGTCTGGGTCAATGGCCAGAACCTTCCAAAGTTGTCGCGCAGCGATTTGTTCGATGCGCGCAAGCATATGGGGGTGCTGTTCCAGAGCGGCGCGCTGTTTACCGACCTCGATGTGTTCGAGAACGTGGCGTTTCCCCTGCGGGTCCATACCGAACTGCCGGACGAAATGATCCGCGACATCGTTTTGCTCAAGCTGCAGGCCGTCGGGCTGCGCGGGGCCCTGGATTTGATGCCGGATGAACTGTCCGGTGGCATGAAGCGTCGCGTGGCGTTGGCGCGGGCCATCGCCCTCGATCCAAAAATCCTCATGTACGACGAGCCCTTTGTTGGCCAGGACCCCATTGCCATGGGCGTGCTCGTGCGGTTGATCCGCCTGCTCAATGACGCCCTGGGCATCACCAGCATCGTGGTGTCCCACGACCTGGCCGAAACCGCGAGCATCGCCGACTACATCTATGTCGTTGGCGATGGCCAGGTGCTGGGGCAGGGTACGCCCAAGGAATTGAAGGATTCGGACAACCCACGCATTCGCCAATTCATGAAAGGTGACCCGGACGGTCCGGTGGCGTTTCATTTTCCGGCCACGGATTACCGTACCGATCTGCTGGGGAAGCGCTGATGCGCAAGAAATCATTAATAGAAAGAATTCGCCTGTTCGGCCGTTCCGGCATCGACGTGCTGGCCGTGCTGGGGCGTTCCACGCTGTTCCTGATGCACGCACTGCTCGGACGCAATTCGACCGGAGGCGGTTTTGGCCTGCTGGTCAAGCAATTGCATTCGGTGGGGGTGATGTCCCTGGTGATCATCGTCGTCTCGGGCATCTTCATTGGCATGGTACTGGCGCTCCAGGGCTTCAGCATCCTGTCCAGCTATGGATCGGAGCAAGCGGTCGGGCAAATGGTCGCGCTGACCTTGTTGCGCGAGCTCGGGCCCGTGGTGACGGCGCTGCTGTTCGCTGGGCGTGCCGGGTCGGCGTTGACCGCTGAAATCGGCAACATGAAGTCCACCGAGCAGTTGTCCAGCCTGGAAATGATTGGTGTCGATCCGCTCAAGTACATCATTGCCCCGCGCCTGTGGGCCGGCTTCATCTCGCTGCCGGTGCTGGCGATGATCTTCAGTGTCGTGGGGATCTGGGGAGGCTCCTGGGTGGCCGTCGATTGGCTGGGGGTCTATGAAGGTTCCTACTGGTCCAACATGCAGAACAGCGTCGACTTTCTCGACGATGTGCTCAACGGTGTGATCAAGAGTGCCGTATTCGCTTTCGTGGTCACCTGGATCGCCGTGTTCCAAGGTTATGACTGTGAGCCCACGTCAGAGGGGATCAGCCGTGCCACAACCAAGACCGTGGTCTATGCCTCGTTGGCCGTCCTGGGCCTTGACTTTATTCTGACCGCCTTGATGTTTGGAGATTTCTGATGCAAAACCGCACCCTGGAAATCGGTGTCGGCCTTTTCTTGCTGGCTGGCATCCTGGCTTTGCTGCTGCTGGCCCTGCGAGTCAGTGGACTGGCGCCGACCGCGAGCACCGATACTTATAAACTTTATGCTTATTTTGACAATATCGCCGGTTTGACGGTCAGAGCCAAGGTAACCATGGCCGGTGTCACCATCGGCAAGGTCACGGCAATCGATCTGGACCGCGACAGTTTCACCGGTCGGGTAACGCTGCAACTGGAAAAGCGGGTGGATAACCTGCCGACTGACTCCACTGCATCGATTCTCACGGCTGGGCTGTTGGGCGAGAAATACATCGGTATCAGCGTGGGTGGGGAAGATGCCTTGCTCAAGGACGGTGGGACCATCCACGATACACAGTCGTCCCTGGTGCTCGAGGACCTGATCGGTAAATTCCTGCTCAATACCGTGAACAAAGACGCCAAATGAGGAGCTATTGAATGATCTCTATCCTGCGACGCAGCCTGCTGGTCTTGCTGGCGGCCCTGCCGCTGATGGGCAATGCCGTGGCGGCGCCTTCGGCGCACGACATCATCAAGACCACCACGGATCAACTTCTGGCGGATCTCTCTGCCAATAAGGAAAAGTACAAGCAGGACCCGGGTGCGTTCTATGAATCCCTGAACCGTATCGTCGGGCCGGTCGTGGATGCCGATGGCATTTCCAAGAGCATCATGACCGTCAAATACTCGCGCAAGGCTACGCCCGAGCAGATGACCCGCTTTCAGGAAAACTTCAAGCGCAGCCTGTTCCAGTTCTATGGCAACGCCTTGCTCGAGTACAACAACCAGGGCATCACGGTCGATCCGGCCAAGGATGAGTCAGGTGATCGCACCAGCGTCGGCATGACGGTCAAGGGCAATAACGGCGCCGTATATCCGGTGTCCTACACGCTCGAGAAAATCAGCGGCGAGTGGAAAGTACGCAACGTGATCATCAACGGCATCAACATCGGCAAGTTGTTCCGCGATCAATTCGCCGATGCGATGCAGCGCAACGGCAACGACCTGAACAAGACCATCGACGGTTGGGCGGGTGAAGTCGCCAAGGCGAAGGAAGTTGCCGAAGATGCCCAAGAGAAGCAGCAACAATGAATGCGTCGGTGAGTGAGTCGGCCGTTCGCCTGGGCGAGTCTGGCGAGTTGCTGCTCAGTGGCGTGCTGGATTACCGCACCGGTCCGGGTTTGCGCAAGCAGGGCCAGGCGTTGATCCAATCCGCCAAGGCCGCCGAGTTGGTCATTGACTGCTCGGCGGTGGAAAAGTCCAGCAGCGTCGGTCTGTCCCTCCTGCTGTGCTTCATGCGCGACGCCAAGGCCGCCGGCAAGACGTGGAGCATCCGTGGGATGCCTGAGGACATGCGCGAAATAGCCCAGGTCAGCGAATTGACCGAGCTGTTGGAGCACCCCTGATTCACAACTTCGTAAAAGCCCCCCGTCAGAGTCCTGCTTCGCGGGGTTCGCAGGCGCGGGGCTTTTTTGTATGATGTGCGACCCGTGCGCACAGGGCGCCGATTGAGGTTGAGCATGCAGGCTGTAGAAGTGAAGAGCTTCCTTGAAGGAAAGCTGCCTGGTACGCAGGTGGAAGTTGAAGGCGAAGGCTGCAATTTCCAGCTGAACGTGATCAGCGATGAACTGGCGGCGTTGAGCCCGGTGAAGCGTCAGCAGAGCATCTATGCCCATTTGAACCCATGGATCGCCGATGGCAGCATCCACGCGGTCACTATGAAATTTTTCAGCCGCGCGGCCTGGGCCGAGCGCACCTGAGCCCAAGGGCGTCGAGATTCTTATGGATAAATTGATTATTACCGGCGGCGTTCGCCTCGATGGCGAAATCCGTATTTCCGGAGCAAAGAACTCCGCGCTGCCGATCCTGGCCGCGACGCTGCTGTGCGATGGCCCTGTGACCGTGGCCAACCTGCCGCACCTGCACGACATCACCACGATGATCGAGCTGTTCGGCCGCATGGGCATCGAACCTGTGATCGACGAGAAACTCGCCGTCGAAATCGACCCACGTACCATCAAGACCCTGGTCGCGCCGTACGAGCTGGTCAAGACCATGCGTGCCTCGATCCTGGTGCTCGGCCCGATGGTCGCCCGTTTCGGTGAAGCCGAGGTGGCGCTCCCTGGCGGTTGCGCCATCGGTTCGCGTCCGGTGGACCTGCACATCCGTGGCCTGGAGGCCATGGGCGCGGTGATCGATGTCGAGGGCGGCTACATCAAGGCCAAGGCCCCTGAAGGCGGCCTGCGTGGCGCGCATTTCTTCTTCGATACCGTCAGCGTGACCGGGACCGAGAACATCATGATGGCCGCCGCATTGGCCAAGGGCCGCAGCGTGCTGCAAAACGCCGCTCGCGAGCCCGAGGTGGTGGACCTGGCGAACTTCCTGATCGCCATGGGCGCCAAGATCAGCGGCGCTGGCACCGACACCATCACCATCGATGGCGTCGAGCGCCTGCACTCGGCCACTTACAAAGTGATGCCGGACCGTATTGAAACGGGCACCTACCTGGTTGCCGCCGCCGTCACCGGTGGCCGCGTCAAGGTCAAGGACACCGATCCGACCATCCTTGAAGCTGTGCTGGAAAAACTCAAGGAAGCTGGCGCCGAAGTCACCTGCGGCGAAGACTGGATCGAAGTGAACATGCACGGCAAGCGGCCGAAAGCCGTCAACGTGCGGACCGCTCCCTACCCAGCGTTCCCGACCGACATGCAGGCGCAGTTCATCTCCCTCAACGCCATTGCCGAAGGCACGGGCGCGGTGATCGAGACGATCTTCGAAAACCGCTTCATGCACGTCTATGAGCTGCACCGCATGGGCGCCAAGATCCAGGTCGAAGGCAACACCGCCATCGTCACCGGCGCCGAGAAACTCAAGGGCGCGCCGGTCATGGCAACCGACCTGCGGGCCTCGGCCAGCCTGGTGATCTCGGCCCTGATCGCCGAGGGCGATACCTTGATCGACCGCATCTACCACATCGACCGCGGCTACGAGTGCATCGAAGAAAAACTGCAGATGCTCGGCGCCAAGATCCGCCGCGTGCCGGGCTAGTTCCGGCTGCATGGCACAAGGATGTGCCAGGATTTCGTTTCAAATCGAGGGTGGTTGCGCCCTCGATGTATGTCCGGCGCCGCTTGCGACCGGGCATGAGTACCTTGATTAGGACTGACGTTTCCCATGTTGACCATCGCACTGTCCAAGGGCCGCATCCTTGACGACACCCTGCCGCTTCTGGCTGAAGCGGGCATTGTGCCGACCGAGAATCCGGACAAGAGCCGCAAGCTGATCATCCCCACGACCCAGGCCGACGTGCGCTTGTTGATCGTGCGCGCCACCGATGTGCCGACGTACGTGGAGCATGGCGCCGCCGACCTGGGCGTTGCCGGCAAGGACGTACTGATGGAATACGGCGGCCAGGGTTTGTACGAGCCGCTGGACCTGCGCATCGCTCGCTGCAAGCTGATGACCGCTGGCAAGGTCGGCGCGCCCGAGCCCAAAGGGCGCCTGCGGGTCGCGACCAAGTTCGTCAACGTTGCCAAGCGCTACTACGCCGAACAAGGCCGCCAGGTCGACATCATCAAGCTCTACGGCTCGATGGAGCTGGCGCCGTTGATCGGCCTGGCGGACAAGATCATCGACGTGGTCGACACGGGCAACACCCTGCGCGCCAACGGCCTGGAACCCCAGGATTTCATCGCCGACATCACCTCCCGGCTGATCGTCAACAAGGCTTCGATGAAAATGCAGCACGCCCGTATCCAGGCTTTGATCGATACCCTGCGCAAGGCAGTGGAATCGCGACACCGCGGCTGATTCACCTGCGCGACCTTGAGTCGCGCCCGTCTATCCGCGTCATAGCCAATTTTCTCAGGTGCCCCCGCGAATGGACTGGTAGCTTAGGGCGCCTGAGCATTTGCCATTAATGAGGCCCTCGCTATGACCGCTCCCACCTCGATTCGCCGACTCAATGCTGCCGACCCGGATTTCGCACATCATCTGGATCATCTGCTGAGCTGGGAGAGTGTGTCCGACGACTCGGTCAACCAGCGGGTGCTGGACATCATCAAGGCCGTGCGCGAGCGTGGCGACGATGCCTTGGTGGAATTCACACAGAAGTTCGACGGCCTGCACGTGGCGTCGATGGCCGACCTGATCCTGCCGCGCGAGCGTCTGGAACTGGCCTTGACCCGAATCACCGTGGCCCAGCGCGAAGCCTTGGAAAAAGCCGCGTCCCGGGTACGCAGTTATCACGAGCGGCAGAAACAGGATTCGTGGAGCTACACCGAGGCCGACGGCACGGTGCTGGGCCAGAAGGTCACGCCGCTGGACCGCGCCGGCTTGTACGTGCCGGGTGGCAAAGCGTCCTATCCGTCCTCGGTGCTGATGAACGCGATCCCGGCCAAGGTCGCCGGCGTGACTGAAGTGGTCATGGTTGTCCCGACCCCGCGCGGCGAAATCAACGAACTGGTGCTGGCTGCCGCCTGCATTGCCGGCGTGGACCGGGTGTTCACCATCGGCGGTGCCCAGGCCGTGGCCGCGTTGGCCTATGGCACGCAAAGCGTGCCGCGGGTCGACAAGGTAGTCGGTCCGGGCAACATCTATGTCGCCACTGCCAAGCGCCACGTGTTTGGTCAGGTCGGCATCGACATGATTGCTGGCCCTTCGGAAATCCTCGTGGTGTGCGACGGTCAGACCGATCCGGACTGGATCGCCATGGACCTGTTTTCCCAGGCCGAGCATGACGAAGATGCCCAGGCCATCCTGGTCAGCCCGGACGCCGAATTTCTCGACAAAGTGGCCGCCAGCATCGACAAGTTGCTGCCGACCATGGACCGCGCCGAGATCATCAACACCTCCATCAATGGCCGTGGTGCCCTGATCAAGGTCGATGACATGGAGCAGGCCATCGAAGTCGCCAACCGCATCGCGCCGGAGCACTTGGAACTGTCGGTTGCCGATCCCCAGGCTTGGCTGCCGAAGATCCGCCATGCCGGCGCGATCTTCATGGGCCGTCACACCTCCGAGGCGCTGGGCGACTATTGCGCCGGACCGAACCATGTACTGCCGACCTCCGGCACCGCGCGCTTCTCGTCGCCGCTGGGGGTTTATGACTTCCAGAAACGCTCCTCGATCATTTTCTGCTCGGAGCAGGGCGCGTCCGAACTGGGCAAGACCGCGTCGGTGCTGGCCCGTGGCGAATCGCTGAGCGCCCACGCCCGCAGCGCCGAATACCGCATCAAAGACGAACGGAAGGGGAACTGAAATGAGTAGATTCTGGAGCCCGTTCGTCAAGGACCTGGTGCCGTATGTGCCAGGCGAACAGCCGAAGCTGACCCGCCTGGTCAAGCTCAACACCAACGAGAATCCCTATGGCCCATCGCCCAAGGCCCTCGCGGCGATGCAGACCGAACTCAATGACAACCTGCGCCTGTATCCGGACCCCAATAGCGATTTGCTGAAAAGCGCCGTCGCCCGGTATTACGGTGTGCAAACCAACCAAGTGTTCCTGGGCAACGGTTCGGATGAGGTGCTGGCGCACATCTTCCACGGTCTGCTTCAGCACAACCAACCGGTGTTGTTCCCGGACATCAGCTACAGCTTCTACCCGGTCTATTGCGGGCTGTACGGCATCGCGTTCGACGCGGTGCCGCTGGATGAACAGTTCCGGATCGACCCGACGGATTACGCCAAGCCGAACGGCGGGATCATCTTCCCCAACCCGAACGCGCCGACCGGCTGCCTGCTGGCGCTTGACGCGGTCGAGCAGATCCTCAAGGGCAGCCCGGATTCGGTGGTGGTCGTCGACGAGGCTTACATCGACTTTGGTGGCGAAACGGCCATCAGCCTGGTGGATCGGTATCCGAACCTGCTGGTCACGCAGACGCTGTCCAAGTCTCGCTCGTTGGCGGGATTGCGAGTGGGCCTGGCGGTGGGGCATCCGGATCTGATCGAAGCGTTGGAGCGGATCAAGAACAGCTTCAACTCCTATCCGTTGGGTCGTCTGGCAAATGTCGGTGGCGCGGCGGCGTTCGACGATCGCGAGTATTTCGACCGAACCTGCCGGTTGGTGATCGAGCACCGCGAGTGGGTGGTGGCCAAACTGGAGGCCAGGGGCTTTGAAGTGCTGCCATCGGCGGCCAACTTCATTTTCGCTCGTCACCCCCGGTACGACGCAGCGGGGTTGGCGGCGAAACTGCGTGAGCAGGGCGTGATCGTGCGGCACTTCAAGCAGGAGCGCATCGCGCAGTTCCTGCGGATCAGCATCGGTACGCCGGAGCAGAACCAGGCGCTGATCGACGGCCTAGGCGAGCTCTAAAGCGCTGCATGGATCCTGTGGGAGCGGGCTTGCTCGCGAAGGCTGTGTGTCAGTTAACGCCTGGATGACTGACCCAACGCCATCGCGAGCAAGCTCGCTCCCACATTGATTTCAGGGCGTCCTAACGATCAGCGACACTGAAATCCTTTGTGGGAGCGAGCTTGCTCGCGATAGTGGCCAGATCAGCTCCCACAATTTCAGCGCTTACTCGTGATGCGGCTCGCCAAGGAACGTCAGCGACGTAAACACCCCGCGCGTCGCGACATCCTTATTGTCCTTGAGCGGGATTTCCATCTGCGCGGCAATGACATTCAACCCTTCATTACGTACCGGTACCTTGGCCCGTCCCTCGGCGTCGGTTTGCGTGGTGACAGTACCTGGCGCGCTGCGATAGTCGCCCACCAGTTTCACGCCAGCGGCAGGTTTGCCATCGATCAGCACTCGCACCGGCAAAGGCTGGCCGGGGCCGACGGTCAGTGGGTCGACTTCCGGTACGATGACGAACTTGATCTGATCCAGTTTCGGCAGCTTCGCTCCCGGCTCATAGATCGCCAGGCTGTACTTGAAGGTCTGGGTCGATTCGATCGCCCCGGGTACCTTGCTGCGGCCTTCGTTGATCCACTTCTTGTCGGCGGTCTGTGACCACATGCCGTTGTCCAGGGCGACGGCCAGCACGGCCGGCGGCTTGAGGGGTTGCAGGCGAGCGTGGTCCGGCAGACGCTCCACGGTGACGGGGATCATGTTGCCGCCCAGGTCGTAGGCCCAGGCGCCACTGATTTTCTTCGCCTTGAAGGCGTTGTCCTCGGCGCCGTGACCGTAGATCACTTCGATGTTGCCGCGTCGCTGTTCTGTCCACAGGCCATGGGCCGAAGCCTGGGTGGCCAGGAGCAGGGCGAGCAGGGTGAAGGTCTTGGGGTATTTCATGCTGACTTCCTTATAGATTGGGGGTGAGGCTGACAGTGAAGTTGCGTGGATCACCGGGCGTGACCCAGTAATTGCTGTAGGAGCGTTCGTAGTATTTTTCGTCGAAAATGTTGTTCAGGTTCAGGCCCCGAGGTCGACCATCCCCCGTACTTCAAGTTGAGTAATGCTGTCGTGCCAATTGTTGTCTCGCTCACGGTAACGACGGTTCACCGTGTGGCCGTCGGCATTCAACGGGCGCGCTTCGGAAGCGAATCCCCAGAGTTCACCCTGCTTGTAATGGCTGGCCAGATGCACATTGATGGCGTCCAGTTCCAGGGGCTGGATTTCTTCGGCAAAAGCCGGATCGCCGAGCAACCCCAGGGTGAGGCTGGCAATGGAAATCCGTTTCAGAGATGACATGTTATGTTGTTCCAATTTTGCATTGAAACAATATAACACTACTAATGAGAATTTATGCTATCTGTAATTTCAGGTGTGGTTGTGGTCGCTGGATATCGAGAAGATGTGGCGAGGGGATAAATCCCCTCGCCAAGTAATCTCGCCAAAGTGGCGTGCTTACTGTTCTTCTTTAAGCACCACCGGCGCGGGTGGCGGGCGCAGGCCAATCTCAGCCGTGAGCTTGAGTTCCTTGCCGTTGCGCATGACCTGAATCGTGACCTTGTCGGTGGGTTTGATCCGCGCTACCTGGTTCATCGAGCGCCGGCCATCGCCGGCCGGTTCGCCGTCGATGCTCAGGATGACATCACCCAATTGCAGGCCTGCCTTCTGCGCCGGACCGTCGCGGAAGATGCCCGCCACCACGATGCCGGGTCGCCCGGACAAGCCGAACGACTCCGCCAGTTCCTGGGTCAGCGGTTGGACCTCGATGCCCAGCCAGCCACGAATCACCTGGCCGTGTTCGATGATGGACTTCATTACCTCCATGGCCAGCTTCACCGGAATGGCAAAACCGATGCCCTGGCTGCCACCGGATTTGGAAAAGATCGCCGTGTTGATCCCGGTGAGATTGCCGTTGGCATCCACCAGGGCGCCACCGGAGTTGCCAGGGTTGATGGCAGCGTCTGTCTGGATGAAATCTTCGTAGTTGTTCAGGCCCAGTTGGTTTCGGCCGGTGGCGCTGATGATGCCCATGGTCACGGTCTGGCCAACGCCGAACGGGTTGCCGATTGCCAGGGTCACGTCGCCGATTCGGATGCTGTCGGAACGGCCAATGGTGATCGCGGGGAGGTTCTTCAGATCGATCTTCAGTACCGCGAGGTCGGTTTCCGGATCGCTGCCGATCACCCGGGCCAGGGTTTCACGGCCGTCCTTGAGTGCTACCACGATCTGGTCGGCACCGCTGGTGACGTGGTTGTTGGTCAGGATATAACCTTCCGGGCTCATGATCACACCCGAGCCCAGGCTCGACTCCATACGCTTCTGCTTGGGCGAGTTGTCGCCGAAAAAACGCCGGAATTGCGGGTCTTCAAACAGCGGGTGGTTGGGCTTGTTGATGACTTTGGTGGTGTACAGGTTCACCACCGCCGGCGCCGCCAGGGTGACCGCGTCGGCATAGGACACCGGCCCCTGCTGCGGCGCCTTGGCTTGGGGCGCTTGTTGCAGGTTGACGTCGAGGCTTGGCAGCCCGACCCATTCCGGGTAGCGCTGGATAATCAATAAAGCGACAAGCACGCCGGCCAACAGCGGCCAGCCGGAAAAACGCAGCGCCTTGAACATTAAGCACGTCCTACAAAGGTTGCAGGCGGGATGGGACCGCCCATAATGTCGCGCATTATACGAGGCCGCGCGCGCCTCTGGACGGGATATTTAGGAGTCTTTTCATGGCCGTCGCCCTGAACACCCTGGTAGAAGAAGCGGACCGTTACCTGGCAAGCAGCCGGATCGCCGATTATTGCCCTAACGGCTTGCAGGTCGAAGGCGCCCCGCAGGTGATGCGTATCGTCAGCGGCGTGACGGCCAGCCAGGCGTTGCTCGATGCTGCCGTGGAGGCCGAGGCCGACCTGGTCCTGGTGCATCACGGCTATTTCTGGAAGGGCGAGAATCCCTGCATCACCGGGATGAAGCAGCGGCGCCTGAGAACCTTGCTCAAGCACGATATCAGCCTGCTGGCCTATCACTTGCCCCTGGACTTGCATGCCGAAGTCGGCAACAACGTACAACTTGCCCGACAACTGGACATCACCGTCGAAGGGCCGCTGGATCCGGATAATCCAAAGATCGTCGGCCTCGTGGGTTCTCTGTCCGAACCGATGACGCCTCGGGATTTCGCCCGCAAGGTCCAGGAAGTCATGGGCCGCGAGCCGTTGCTGATAGAAGGGGAACAGATGATCCGCCGAGTCGGCTGGTGTACCGGTGGCGGCCAGGGATACATCGACCAGGCGGTACTGGCCGGCGTCGATCTGTACCTCAGTGGCGAGGCGTCCGAGCAGACCTTCCACAGCGCGCGGGAAAACGGCATCAGCTTCATCGCCGCCGGGCATCATGCGACCGAGCGCTACGGCGTCCAGGCGCTGGGCGACTACCTGGCGCGGCGTTTTGCGCTGGAACACATCTTCATCGACTGCCCGAATCCGATCTGAGCCACTGATTGCCCCCTGTGGGAGCGAGCCTGCTCGCGAAAGCGTTATACCAGACACATTGATATTGACTTAGACACCGCCTTCGCGAGCAGGCTCGCTCCCACAAAAGACCAATGCGGCACCCGAACCGGCAGGCATATCCATATGCTGTTTCGATCTAGTTGGCGCCCTGATTAGAAGAGGTCGCTGTGCTAGGATTCCCCGCTCGAACACGGCCCGCTGGCCGTTCATAAGAAAGCTTTCGTGAGTAGCCATGGTCGACAAACTGACGCATCTGAAACAGCTGGAGGCGGAAAGCATCCACATCATCCGCGAGGTGGCCGCCGAGTTCGATAACCCGGTGATGCTGTACTCCATCGGTAAAGACTCCGCCGTGATGCTGCACCTGGCACGCAAGGCGTTCTTCCCCGGCAAGCTGCCGTTTCCGGTGATGCACGTCGACACCCGGTGGAAATTCCAGGAAATGTACAAGTTCCGCGACCGCATGGTCGAAGAGCTCGGCTTGGACCTGATCACCCATATCAACCCGGACGGCGTGGCGCAGAACATCAACCCGTTTACCCACGGCAGCGCCAAGCACACCGACATCATGAAGACCGAGGGCCTGAAACAGGCGCTCGACAAGCATGGTTTCGACGCAGCCTTCGGTGGCGCCCGTCGTGATGAAGAGAAGTCCCGTGCCAAGGAGCGCGTCTACTCGTTCCGCGACAGCAAGCACCGCTGGGACCCGAAGAACCAGCGCCCGGAGCTGTGGAACGTCTACAACGGCAAGGTCAACAAAGGCGAGTCGATCCGGGTCTTCCCATTGTCGAACTGGACCGAGCTGGACATCTGGCAGTACATCTACCTCGAAGGCATCCCGATCGTGCCGCTGTACTTCGCCGCCGAGCGTGAAGTGATCGAGAAGAACGGCACGCTGATCATGATCGATGATGAGCGCATCCTCGAGCACCTGTCCGACGAAGACAAAGCCCGAATCGTCAAGAAGAAAGTACGTTTCCGTACCCTTGGCTGCTACCCGTTGACGGGCGCGGTGGAGTCCGAGGCCGAGAGCCTGACGGACATCATCCAGGAAATGCTCCTGACGCGAACTTCCGAGCGCCAGGGCCGGGTCATCGACCACGATGGCGCAGGCTCGATGGAAGATAAAAAACGTCAGGGTTATTTCTAAGGGGTTGTCATGTCGCACGCATCTGATTTGATCAGCGAGGACATCCTCGCCTACCTGGGCCAGCACGAGCGTAAAGAGCTGCTGCGCTTTTTGACCTGCGGTAACGTCGATGACGGCAAGAGCACCCTGATCGGGCGCCTGCTGCACGACTCCAAGATGATCTATGAGGATCACCTGGAAGCCATTACCCGTGATTCGAAGAAAGTCGGCACCACCGGTGACGATATCGACCTGGCGTTGCTGGTCGATGGTCTGCAGGCCGAGCGCGAGCAAGGCATCACCATTGATGTCGCCTACCGCTATTTCTCCACCGCCAAGCGCAAATTCATCATCGCCGACACCCCCGGCCATGAGCAATACACCCGCAACATGGCCACCGGTGCTTCCACCTGTGACCTGGCGATCATCCTGGTGGATGCCCGCTACGGCGTGCAGACCCAGACCCGTCGCCACAGCTTCATCGCCTCGTTGCTAGGCATCAAGCACATCGTCGTGGCCATCAACAAGATGGACCTCAAGGACTTCGACCAGGGCGTGTTCGAGTCGATCAAGGCCGACTACCTCAAGTTCGCCGAAGGCTTGAAGATGAAGCCCACCAGCATGCACTTCGTGCCGATGTCGGCCCTCAAGGGCGACAACGTGGTGAACAAGTCCGAGCGCTCGCCGTGGTACACCGGCCAGTCGCTGATGGAAATCCTCGAGACCGTGGAAGTGGCGGGCGATCGCAACTTCACCGACCTGCGTTTCCCGGTGCAGTACGTCAACCGTCCGAACCTGAACTTCCGCGGTTTCGCCGGCACCCTCGCCAGCGGCATCGTGCACAAGGGCGACGAAGTGGTGGTGCTGCCTTCCGGCAAGAGCAGCCGCGTGAAATCCATCGTCACCTTCGAAGGCGAGCTGGAGCACGCCGGCCCGGGTCAGGCTGTCACGCTGACCATGGAAGACGAGATTGATATCTCCCGTGGCGACCTGCTGGTGCATGCCGACAATGTCCCGCCGGTCACCGACAGCTTCGAAGCGATGCTGGTGTGGATGGCCGAGGAGCCGATGCTCCCGGGCAAGAAATATGACATCAAGCGCGCCACGAGCTACGTGCCCGGTTCGATTGCCAGCATCGTCAACAAAGTCGATGTGAACACCCTCGAGGAAGGTCCGGCCAGCGCGTTGCAACTCAACGAAATCGGCAAGGTGAAGATCGCCCTGGATGCGCCGATCGCCTTGGACGGTTACGAGAGCAACCGCACCACTGGCGCGTTCATCGTCATCGACCGTCTGACCAACGGCACCGTGGGCGCGGGCATGATCGTGGCCCAGCCGCTGGCCCACGGCAGCAGCACGCACCACGGCAAACTGGCCCATGTGTCGGTGGAAGAACGTACCCAGCGCTTCGGCCAGCAGCCGGCCACGGTGCTGTTCAGCGGCCTGTCGGGCGCGGGCAAGAGCACGTTGGCCTATGCGGTGGAGCGCAAGCTGTTCGACATGGGCCGTGCGGTGTTTGTACTCGATGGCCAGAACCTGCGCCACGACCTGAACAAGGGGCTGCCGCAAGACCGTGCCGGACGTACCGAGAACTGGCGTCGCGCGGCTCACGTCGCCCGTCAGTTCAACGAAGCCGGCCTGCTGACCCTGGCTGCGTTCGTCGCGCCGAGTGCCGAAGGCCGTGAACAGGCCAAGGACTTGATCGGCCGCGAGCGCCTGGTGACCGTCTACGTCCAGGCCTCGCCAACGGTATGTGCCCAGCGTGATCCACAAGGGCTGTACGCGGCTGCCGGCGATAACATTCCGGGCGAGTCGTTCCCATACGACGTGCCGCTGGATGCCGACCTGGTGATCGACACCCAGTCGCTGACGTTGGAAGAAAGCGTCAAGCAAGTGCTGGATCTGCTGCGCAAGCGTGGCGCGATCTAAGGGAAACAGCTGCAAGCGGCAAGTAAAAGCCCGCCGATGAGTGATCATCGGCGGGCTTTTTTGTTGTCTGGAGGGACGCCATCGCGAGCAAGCTCGCTCCCACAGGTATTTGCCTCAGCAGTGACCATTGTGGGAGCGAGCTTGCTCGCGATGAGGCCGGTGCAGCCAGCTCAAGACTTGTCGGGATATTCCCGATGCATCTGCTCAAGCAGCGCATCCTTGTCCTGCCACAGCTGGTTGATCCAACCCTGGAACTCCAGGCGATATTCCCCGTCCTGGTCGTAGCTTTTGCCAATGAACTGCGGCGGTATCTTCAGCTCCTGGAAGTGCACCACCACCTCGCCAACGTTGCCGCAGAGCAAATCCCGATACCCCGGGCGGCCGCCCGGATAATGAATCGTCACGTTGATGATCGACTCCAATTGTTCGCCCATCGCATCGAGCACAAACGCGATGCCGCCGGCCTTGGGCTTGAGCAAGTAGCGAAACGGTGATTGCTGCTGGGCATGCTTGCTTTCGGTGAAGCGCGTGCCCTCAACGAAATTGAAAATACCCACCGGGTTGTTGCGGAATTTCGCACAGGTGCTGCGGGTGGTTTCCAGGTCCTTGCCTTTCTTTTCCGGATGTTTTTCCAGGTAAGCCTTGGAGTAACGCTTCATGAACGGGAAGCCCAGTGCCCACCAGGCCAGGCCAATCACCGGCACCCAGATCAGCTCTTGCTTGAGGAAAAACTTCAACGGTCGGATGCGTCGGTTCAGCACGTACTGCAACACCATGATGTCGACCCAGCTTTGATGATTGCTGGTGACCAGATATGAGTGTTGGTAGTCCAGGCCTTCCAGCCCGCTGATATGCCAGCGGGTACGGCGCAACAGGTTCATCCAGGCCTTGTTGTTGCTGATCCAGGCTTCGTGGATATGGCTCATCAGCCAGTCGGTAATACGCTGGGCAGCGGGGAAGGGCAGCAACAGTTTGAAGATCGCCACGATGAACAGCGGCGTGCAGCAGGCGATGGTGTTCAACGCCAACAGCAGCGAGGCGATCACGCCCCGTACAGGGGGAGGCAGGAAATCCAGCATTTAAATATCCAGAGGTCGGTTGGCGGCTTGAATCGCGGTCAAGGCGATGGTGTAGACGATGTCATCGACCTGGGCGCCACGCGGCAAGTCATTCACGGGCTTGCGCAGACCTTGCAGCATTGGCCCGAGGCTGACGCAATCGGCGCTGCGCTGCACGGCCTTGTGGGTGGTATTGCCGGTATTGAGGTCCGGGAAAATGAACACGGTGGCCCGACCTGCGACCTGGCTGTTGGGCGCCAGTTGCCGTGCCACGGCTTCGTTGGCGGCGGCATCGTATTGCAGCGGGCCGTCGATCAACAGCCCCTGTTGCGCCTCATGGGCCAGCAGCGTTGCTTCGCGGACCTTTTCCACTTCTTCGCCGCTGGCCGACTCACCGCTGGAATAGCTGAGCATCGCGACCCGTGGCGTGATGCCGAACGCCGCGGCGGAGTCGGCGCTTTGCAAGGCGATCTCGGCCAGTTCCGCAGCGCTTGGGTGCGGGTTCATCACGCAATCGCCGTACACCAGCACTTCCTCGGGAAACAGCATGAAGAATACCGACGACACGAGCGAACAGCCCGGCGCGGTCTTGATCAATTGCAACGCCGGGCGGATGGTATTGGCGGTGGAGTGGATGACGCCGGAGACGAGCCCGTCCACTTCATCCAGCGCCAGCATCATGGTGCCGATCACCACGGTGTCTTCCAGTTGCTGCTCGGCCATGGGGGCGTTCAGGCTTTTGCTCTTGCGCAGCCGCACCATGGGCTCGACGTAACGCTCGCGAATCACATCCGGGTCGAGAATCTCCAGCCCCGGCGGCAGTTCGATACCCTGGGCGCGGGCCACGGCCTCGACGTCGGCCGGTTTTGCCAGCAACACGCAGCGGGCGATGCCCCGCGCCTGGCAAATGGCGGCGGCTTGCACTGTCAGCGGTTCGCTGCCTTCCGGCAATACAATGCGTTTGTTGGCAGCCTGGGCGCGCTGGATCAGTTGATAGCGGAACACCGCCGGTGACAGGCGCATCTCCCGTGGCGTGCCGCAGCGCTGGTGCAGCCATCGGGCGTCCAGGTGGCTGGCGACAAAATCGGTGATTATTTCCGCGCGTTCGCGGTCATCGATGGGGATTTCCTTGTTCAAGCCGTTGAGCAGATTGGCGGTGTCGTACGAGCCGGTGCTCACCGACAGCACTGGCAACCCGGCCTGCAACGCACCGCGGCAAAGGTCCATGATGCGTGGATCGGGCAGGGTGTCGCTGGTCAGCAGCAGGCCGGCCAGCGGTACGCCATTGATCGCCGCCAGGCTCACGGCGAGGATGATGTCGTCGCGATCACCAGGGGTCACCACCAGTACGCCGGGCTTGAGCAGTTCCACGGTGTTGCGCATGGTGCGGGCGCAAATGATGATGTTGCTCATGCGCCGTGTTTCGTAGTCGCCGGCATTGAGCACCTGCGCGCCCATCAGGTCGGCCACGTCGCGGGTACGCGGGGCGTTGAGCTCGGGGCGAAACGGGATGCAGCCGAGCAGGCGGAAGTCGCCGCTGCGCAGCAACGGAGAATGTTCCTTCAGGCGCGCGGTGAACGCCTCCATGCTTTCGTCGGTGCGAACCTTGTTCAAGATCACGCCGAGGACTTTCGGGTCCTTGGGGCCGCCAAACAGTTGTGCCTGCAACTCGACGCGACCGGAAAGCTCCGTCAGCACTTCGTTTTCCGGCGCCGACACCAGAATCACTTCGGCGTCCAGGCTCTTGGCCAGGTGCAGGTTGACCCGGGCGGCGTAGCTGGCGCTGCGGGTCGGGACCATGCCCTCGACGACCAGTACGTCCTTGCCGACGGCGGCCTGCTGATAGAGGGTGATGATTTCTTCCAGCAGCTCATCGAGCTGGCCATCGCCGAGCATGCGCTCCACATGAGCCAGGCCCAGCGGTTGCGGCGGTTTGAGGCCGTGGGTGCGGGCCACCAGTTCGGTGGAGCGTTCCGGGCCGGTATCGCCAGGATGAGGCTGGGCAATGGGTTTGAAAAAGCCGACTTTGAGCCCGGCCCGTTCCAGGGTACGCACCAGCCCGAGGCTGATGGAGGTCAGGCCCACGCCAAAATCGGTGGGTGCGATAAAAAAAGTTTGCATGCGGATTCTCTAAGGGTGCATGGCCAGTGCCCTGTATTTGCGAAACAGGGCACCAGGGCGCGACCTATGACTGGTCATCTACCCACAATTCAGTCGCCAAGGTTATCGCTAACCGGGCCTTGAGCGCACCAGCCGCAAGCAAAGGGCTGGCCGATTTTTTCAATACGTTGCGCCGGGTCCAGTACCCAGGCCCGGGATTGCCACGGTGGCTGGTGGCGCAGGTGCTGGGTGTGGCCGCAAGACAGCTCGACGACCCAGTGTCCGTCCTCATCCTGGCGGAAACCCGTGACCGTTGGTCTGTTCGAGCTAGCCCGTTTGTCCGGGTTCCGTTCGCTTTCGGGCAAATCCTTGTTTAGACTTGTCCGTTCTTCATTCTTATGCAAAAGGTCTCGCCCCATGCTGATCGCCGCCAATAAGGCTGTCTCCATCGACTATACCCTGACCAACGACGCTGGTGAGGTCATCGACAGCTCTGCCGGCGGCGCTCCGCTGGTCTACCTGCATGGTGCAGGCAACATCATCCAGGGCCTGGAAAAAGCCCTCGAAGGCAAAACCACCGGCGACGAGCTGAACGTGACCGTCGAGCCGGAAGACGCCTACGGCGAGTACTCCGCCGAACTGGTCAGCACCCTGAGCCGCAGCATGTTCGAAGGTGTGGATGAGCTGGAAGTCGGCATGCAGTTCCACGCTTCGGCGCCGGATGGCCAGATGCAGATCGTCACCATTCGCGACCTGGACGGCGATGACGTCACCGTTGACGGCAACCACCCGTTGGCCGGCCAGCGCTTGAACTTCCAAGTCAAGATCGTCGATATCCGTGACGCCAGCCAAGAAGAAGTTGCCCATGGCCACGTCCATGGCGAAGGCGGCCATCACCACTGATTCCTGCGCTACGTTCAAGGAACCAGTGAACTGGAAAGGCGCCATACGGCGCCTTTTTAGTCGCTTGCTGTTAGCATCACCCATGGCTGTATCGAAAAGATCTGCAAACCTGGAGTTTCGTCATGAGTGCTTTCCACGACCTTAAACTGACAACCCTGGATGGTCAGGAGCTTCCTCTGGCACCGTTCAAAGGGCAAGTCGTGCTGGTGGTCAACGTTGCCTCCAAATGTGGCCTGACGCCTCAATACGCGGCGCTGGAAAATCTCTACCAGCAGTACAAGGACAAGGGCTTCAGTGTGCTGGGCCTGCCCTGCAACCAGTTCGCCGGACAAGAGCCTGGAACCGAGCAGCAAATCCAGGAATTCTGCAGCCTCAACTATGGCGTGACGTTCCCGCTGTCCAGCAAGCTGGAAGTGAACGGTCACGAACGTCATCAGCTCTATCGTCTGCTGGCGGGCGAGGGCGCCGAGTTCCCTGGAGACATCACCTGGAACTTCGAAAAATTCCTGCTCGGCAAGGACGGCCGGGTGCTGGCGCGTTTCTCGCCGCGCACGCCGCCCGATGATCCTGCGGTGATCCAGGCGATCGAAAAAGCCCTGAGCTAAACCGTCAGGCGAACCTTTGTGGCGAGGGGATAAATCCCTCGCCACGTATTGCGGACCTCAAAACAAAAGCGTTCTCTCGGCTCCCTTCTGATCCTTAATCACTCCAATCAATAGTGCTACCCATCACTGCTTCGGCTCCATATTATCGTCGTCATATATGAACCGTGACCGATCCCGTGGAGTGCCCCATGCCTGTACAAGCCCTGTTCAAACCCTTTCAGCTCGGCACGTTCCAGCTGCCGACCCGGGTCGTGATGGCGCCGATGACCCGTTCCTTTTCGCCGGGCGGCGTACCGAACAGCAAGGTGATCGAGTACTACCGTCGTCGCGCGGCGGCCGGGGTTGGCCTGATCATCACCGAGGGCACGACGGTCGGTCACAAGGCGTCCAATGGCTACCCGAACGTACCGTATTTCTACGGTGACGCCGCGCTGGCGGGTTGGAAGAAAGTAGTCGATGCGGTGCACGCCGAAGGCGGCAAGATCGTTCCGCAATTGTGGCACGTAGGCAATGTCCGACGCCTCGGTACCGAGCCGGACGGCGCCGTACCAGGCTATGGCCCGACTGAAAAGCTCAAGGATGGCCAGGTCGTGGTTCACGGCATGACCCAGGCAGACATCGACGAAGTCATCGCCGCCTTCGCCCAAGCGGCAAAAGATGCCAAGGGTATCGGCATGGACGGCGTCGAGATCCACGGCGCCCACGGCTATCTGGTGGATCAGTTTTTCTGGGAAGGCAGCAACCAGCGCACGGACGGTTACGGCGGCGACCTGGCCAACCGTTCGCGCTTCGCCATCGAGCTGATCCGCGCCGTGCGCGCTGCGGTGGGCGAAGGTTTTCCGATCATTTTCCGATTTTCTCAATGGAAGCAGCAGGACTACACCGCGCGCCTGGTGCAGACGCCTGAGGCGCTGGAAGCGTTCCTCAAGCCGTTGGCCGATGCCGGCGTGGATATTTTCCATTGCTCCACGCGTCGGTTCTGGGAGCCTGAGTTCGACGGTTCGGACCTGAACCTGGCCGGCTGGACCCGCAAGCTCACCGGCAAGCCAACGATTACCGTCGGCAGCGTCGGTCTGGACGGCGAGTTCCTGCAGTTCATGGTCAATACCGACAAGGTTGCCCAACCGGCCAGCCTGGAAAACCTGCTGGAGCGCCTGAACAAGGAAGAGTTCGACCTGGTGGCGGTGGGCCGTGCTCTGCTGGTGGATCCCGACTGGGCGCAGAAAGTGCGTGACGGGCGTGAGCAGGACATCCTGCCGTTCAGTCGCGAGGCGTTGATGACCTTGGTGTAAGCGGCGTCTGCCTTCGCGAGCAGGCTCGCGATGGCTGCCTCGGCATCATCGGATATCAACGCACAATCGGCGCAGCAGGCAGGACCTGCTCGCCGACACAAGCGCTTCGCAATAACGCCTCGAACTGCTCGATCACCGCCCCCCAGCCCTGGCGGCTGGCATGCTGGCGCGCGTTGAGCCTCACGCAACGCAAGGCCTCTGGCTCTTCCAGCAGCCAACGGGCCGCGTCGCAAAATGCCTCTTCATCCCCAGGCATCGCCAATACGCCGTTATAGCCATGACGGATGTGCTGCGCCGCCGCGGCCTGGTCGTAGGCCACCACGCCCAGCCCGGATGCCAGTGCTTCCAGCACAACGTTGCCGAAGGTTTCGGTCAGGCTCGGAAAGACAAACACATCCCCGGACGCGTAATGGGCGGCCAGCGCTTCGCCACGTTGCGCCCCGCAGAATATCGCCTCGGGCAGTTGTTGCTCGAGAGCGAGCCGCTGTGGGCCGTCTCCAACGATCACCAGTTTGATTTGCCGTGTCGCAAAAGCACTGCGCAGGGTGTCGAAACTACGTTTGAGCAGCGCCAGGTTTTTCTCCGGTGCCAGGCGTCCCACATGAAGCACCGCGATAGCGTCATCATCCAGGCCCCAGCTCTTGCGCAAGGCGGCTGAGCGTTTGGCCGGATGAAACAAATGGCTATCCACGCCACGGGACAACAATGCCACGCGTTCGAAATGCCGGCGTTCCAGTTCCAGGCGCTGGCTGACGCTGGGCACCAGCGTCAGGCTTGAGCGGTTATGGAACCAGCGCAAGTAATGCGTGAGCCCACGGCTCAGCAGGCCGAGGCCGTATTGCTGGGTGTATTGCTGGAAGTTGGTATGGAAGCCACTGACCACCGAAATACCCAGGCGCCGCGCGGCACGCAACGCAGACAAGCCCAGCGGCCCTTCGGTGGCGATATACAACACGTCCGGGCGATGACGCTTCCAGCGCCGCAACAGCTTGTGCATCGAAGCCTGTCCCCACTGCAAACCCGGATACCCCGGCAATGGCCAGCCCCGGCACAGCAGCAATTGGTCGTCACTGGTCAGACCCTGGTCTCCCGCCTGGCGAGGGCGAATCAGTTCTACCCGATGCCCGCGGGCGCGCAAACCGTCATGGAGACGACCCAGGGTATTGGCTACGCCATTGATTTCCGGCGCAAAGGTTTCGGTGACGAGCGTGACGTGCAGGAGTGTGGTCATGGCCCCAGTGTCGACCGGGGCCATTTCGCCAGTGTGACGTCAGGATGACGGATTTGTGACCGGGTCAGCCCTGACGCGCCAGCGCCGTCTCGGCGCCTTGCTCCCGCACCCAGAACAACGTCGCCCCGGCCACCGCCGCCGGCATCATCAGAATGTTCACGAAGGGAATCAGCAGCACCAGGTACACGCTGCCGCCAAAACCCAGGCTCTGCCAGCGCTTTTCCCGCAGCCAGGCGAGCATTTCGTTCCAGCCCAGCTTATGGTTGTCCGCCGGGTAGTCGATGTACTGGATGGCCATCATCCAGATCCCGAACAGCAACCACAGTGGCGCGGCCACCAGATTGACCACCGGGATGAACGAAAGCACGAACAGCCCCAGGGCCCGGGGCAGAAAATAACCGAGCTTGCGCGCCTCTCGAGCCAGGGTGCGCGGGACCATGGCGACCAACTCGCCCCAACTGAACGCTGGGAAATCATCCGTGCCGCGTACTACCACTTCGACCTTCTCGGCGAGAAAACCGTTGAAAGGCGCCGCGATGATGTTGGCAAGCATCGTGAAAGTGAAAAATACCATCAGCACCACAAGGACGACGAACAGAGGCCACAGGACATAGCTCAGGAAACTCAGCCAATCCGGCAGCGACGGCATCAGCGTGTCGACCCACAAGCTGAACTGGTGGCCGGCGAGGTAGATCAGCCCGACGAACAGCACCAGGTTGACAGCCAGCGGCAGCAGAACAAAAAGGCGCAGGCTGGGGCTCAGGACCAATTTGAGCCCTTCGCGCAAATATTGCGGGCCGGACAGGACGGGGGCGGGCATAGGTGGCTCCAAGGGTAGTGGACGCGCCTGACCTTACCGACTTTGCCTTGTGCGGGAAAGTCGCGACACGGCGTGTAACAAAGGTTTAGCGCAGGTTTGTCGCTATCGGCGGCGTCGCGGCGGATAGAGCTCACCTATGAGCTGGATTGTTAAACCGTATTTCCTTAATCTTCGGTCCCTCGATACGCTGCACCCATTCTTTTTACAGGACTGTCGAACCCAAGCCTTCCCCAAGTGCATCAACAGTCTTTTTTTATTCCCGCCGCTCAGCCGGCGTTCCGGGCCGCAGGGTCCGGTCAACAGGAGCAGGTCATGTCTGAAGTCCGTCATTCGCGTGTGATTATTCTCGGTTCCGGCCCTGCCGGTTACAGCGCCGCGGTTTATGCGGCACGTGCCAACCTCAAGCCGTTGTTGATCACCGGCATGCAAGCCGGCGGTCAATTGACCACCACCACCGAAGTCGACAACTGGCCAGGCGACGTCCACGGCCTGACCGGCCCGGCCTTGATGGAGCGCATGAAAGAACACGCCGAGCGCTTCGAGACCGAGATCGTCTTCGACCACATCAATGCCGTGGATTTCGCCGCCAAGCCATACACCTTGACCGGCGACAGCGCGACCTACACTTGCGACGCCCTGATCATCGCCACCGGCGCCAGCGCTCGATACCTGGGCCTGCCGTCGGAAGAAACGTTCATGGGCAAAGGCGTTTCGGCCTGCGCTACCTGCGACGGTTTCTTCTACCGCAACAAACCCGTGGCGGTGGTCGGCGGCGGCAACACCGCGGTCGAGGAAGCGCTGTACCTGGCCAACATCGCCAGCACGGTCACCCTGGTTCACCGTCGCGAAACCTTCCGTGCCGAGAAGATTTTGATCGACAAGCTCAACGCCCGCGTCGCCGAAGGCAAGATCATCCTCAAGCTCAACGCGACCCTGGACGAAGTGTTGGGTGACAACATGGGCGTGACCGGCGCGCGCTTGAAGAACAACGATGGCAGCTTCGAAGAAATCAAGGTTGACGGCGTATTCATCGCCATCGGCCACACGCCGAATACTTCGTTGTTCGAAGGCCAGCTGGAGCTCAAGGACGGCTACCTGGTCGTCAAGGGTGGCCGCGACGGCAACGCTACCGCCACCAGCGTCGAAGGTATCTTCGCCGCCGGCGACGTGGCCGACCACGTCTACCGCCAGGCCATCACCTCGGCTGGCGCAGGTTGCATGGCGGCCCTGGACACCGAACGTTACCTGGACGGCCTGCAGAACGTTTCGTTCTGATTCATCGGGCATTAAAAAAACCGGCTTCGGCCGGTTTTTTTGTGCTTGGTGTTTAACACAACTTCATGGGCGGTTTCTGTGGAAGCGAGCTTGCTCGCGATGGCGTCAGACCAGTCAATGCCGGTGTTGACTGATATACCGCGATCGCGAGCAGGCTCGCTCCCACAAGGTTATGTGTGGTCAGGAAAACCTTGATCAGGCCAGTTCCCCCAGGCACGCCTCCAGGATGTCCAAGCCCTCTTCCAGCACCGCCGCTTCGGTCGTCAACGGCGCCAGCAGCCGGATGATGTGCCGCGATTTACCACTGGGCATCAGCAGCAGGCCCGACTCACGTGCCAGGGCCAGCAGTTGTGTCAGTTGTGCCGGGGCCGGGGTGCCATCGGCGTGGGCCAGTTCGATCCCGCGCATGGCGCCGACGCCGGTCAGGCGGCCCAGGTACGGCGACAGCCCACGGCGGCGCCACGACTCGTAGCGGCTGACGATCGCTTCTTCCTGTTGTGCGCCCCACGCGTGGAGATTGGCGTCAGTCATTTCATCCAGCGTTGCCAGCGCGGCGGCGCAGGCGATGGGGTTGCCAGAATAGGTGCCACCGAGCCCACCCTTTGGCAGGTTATCCATCAGCGACTTGCGCCCTACCACCGCCCCCAGAGGGACACCGCCAGCGATGCTTTTGCCCAGCAGGATCAGGTCCGGGTCGATCCCCAGTCGCGAGAACGCGAAGCGCTGGCCGGTGCGGCCGAAACCGGACTGGATCTCATCGACGATCAGCACGATGCCCTTGTCGTCGCAGAACTGCCGCAACGCCTGGCCGAACGCCACGTCCATCGCCAGGAAACCGGCTTCGCCCTGCACCGGCTCGACGATGAAACAGGCCACGTCGTTTACATCGATCTCGACGCTGAACAGCCTGTCCATGGCTTTCAGCGCTTCGGCGCACGTCACGCCATTGTCGTGGCTGGGGTAGGGCAGGTGATAGACCGGTCCGGGCAGTACGCCGACTTTCTGTTTGTACGGCGCGACCTTGCCGTTGAGATTGAGGGTGGCGAGGGTTCGCCCATGGAAGCCGCCGTCGAAAGCAATCACGGCAGTGCGTCCCGTGGCGCCGCGCACGATCTTCAAGGCATTTTCAGCCGCTTCGGCGCCGCTGTTGGTCAGCATGCCGCTCACCGGATAACCGACCGGGATGAATGCGGCCAGGCGCTCCATCAATTGGAGGTAAGGCGCGTGGGGCACGGCATTGAAGGCGTAGTGCGTCAGGCGGGTGGCTTGCTCGCGGATCGCCTCGACGATGCGAGGATGACAATGGCCCAGATTCAACACGCCAATGCCACCCACGAAATCAATATAGCGCTTGGCGTCGCAATCCCAGACCTCGGCATTTTTCCCGTGGCTGAGACTGACGGGGTGAACGAAGGAAATCGATTGGCTGATGCTGTCGCGGCTCATGGATGACGGCTCGGAAGAAGAAAGGATTTGCCTTATCTAAGCCGCGAGAAGCAGTGCCCGGCAAACGAAATAAAGTCGCCGGGTCAATCATAAAAGTCGGGATGTGGTGAGGTGCCATTTAACTTGAGACGTATTCCCCGTAGCGAGGGAACAAGCTCCCTCGCTACGACAGCGGGTGAATCAGCGGCGTTGCAATGGCTGGGCTTCGAACTTCACCCCCGCCAACCCGTGGGCTATCAGCGCGCGGATATTGCCGTGGTCGCTGTCTTCGGGCGTGTTCAGTACCGAACGGTAGTGCTCGCCGAATGCCAGGAGCGCCTCTTTGTCGCTCAAGCCTTCAAGCAGTGCCAGGCCCAACGTCTTGCAGGAGCCTTCGTTCTGCCCGGCCGCGTTCTTCACGCCACCGTTGTCGAAGGCCTGGGGCTGGTAGTCGTAGCCTTCGGCAATGAACGCCAGGGTGTCGGCAAAGACATGCTCACCGCTCTCGAGGCTGGCGCGGAAAGTGTTCAGGTCAAGCATCGGGGTTTCCTTTGGCAAACGCCGCTTGCTGCTCGGCATTGGCTTCTTTCTGGTATTGGGCTTTCCATTCGGCATAGGGCATGCCGTAGACAACTTCGCGCGCATCATCGAGGCTGACCTCGACCTGACGCTCATCGGCGGCGGCCTTGTACCACTTGGACAGGCAGTTGCGGCAGAAACCGGCGAGGTTCATCAGGTCGATGTTCTGCACATCCTTGCGGCTGTCGAGGTGGGCAACCAGCCGGCGGAAAGCGGCGGCTTCAAGTTCGAGGCGTTGTTGGTCGTTCATGAGGGTCTCTGCGAGACAGCTTCAAGCGGCGAGCTTCAAGCTGCTAGTTGGTTTGCGGCGTTCAGGCTTGAAGGTTACAGCTTGAGACTGTTGGCGGCTACGGAGTAGCCCTGCTTGCTGCGAGCGTGATCGATACGGACTCGGCGAAGCGCAACGCGTGTGGCTTGTCGACTTCGACCTCGGCGTACAGCACCGACTCGTTCGCCATGACCAGGTCCAGCAACTCCTGGGTGAGGCGTTCGAGCAGGGCGAAGCGATTGCCTTCCACATGGGCAATGACTGCCTTGGTAATGGTGCGGTAGTTCAGGGCGTGGTCGATGTCGTTGTCGCGCACGGCCTCTTGAGCCGCGTAGAGAATGGTCAGGTTGATCAGCACATCCTGCTTGTTGAGGATTTCATCCTCATTGATGCCGATGAACGTACGCAGGCGCAGGTCCTTGACCTTGATACGCGCCATGGCGGGTTGAAGTTGAGGCATTTATTGGCTCCGTCGAATCAATTGCAGAAACTCCTGACGCGTGGTGCTGGATTCGCGAAAGGCACCGAGCATCACCGAGGTGTTCATGGTCGAGTTCTGTTTTTCCACACCGCGCATCATCATGCACATGTGTTGGGCTTCGATCACCACCGCAACGCCCGCAGCCTGGGTGACCTCCTGCACGGCGTCGGCAATTTGCCGGGTGAGATTCTCCTGGATTTGCAGGCGGCGGGCGAACATGTCCACCAGCCGGGCGACCTTCGACAGCCCCAGGACCTTGCCCGTTGGAATATAAGCCACATGGGCCTTGCCGATGAAGGGCAGCAGGTGATGTTCGCACAGTGAATAAAGCTCGATGTCGGCGACGATCACCATTTCATCGCTGTCGGAAGCAAACAGAGCGCCGTTGACGATCTGCTCGACGCTTTGCTCGTAGCCATGACACAGGTACTGCATGGCCTTGGCCGCGCGCACCGGAGTATCCAGCAGGCCTTCGCGCTCCGGGTCTTCGCCCAGGCCGATCAGGATCTCACGGTAATGCTGGGGCGAAAGCGCCATGGATACTTCCTCGAACCGTGACTATTTGATGTGCCGCCCGCCATTTACCGTCAGGGTCGTGCCGGTGACATATGAGTTATCCAGCAGATAACGCAAACTCTGGTACATGACTTCGCTGCCGGGCTCGATACCCAGCGCGGACTTGGCCAGGGCCTTGGCACGATAGGTTGGGTCGTCGCCGGGATTGAACAGTAGCAGGGCCGGGGCGATACCGTTGACTTTGATGGCCGGTGCATACTTCGCCGCAAATGACAGTGTCAGACTTTCGAGGCCGGCCTTGGTGGCGCAATAGGCGATGTGCTTGCTGCTGCCTTTGCGTGTCACGTCATCGCTGATGTGCACGATATCCGCTGGGACCGAACGACGCAGAAGCTCGGCGCAATGCAGGTTGATCAAGTAAGGCGCGAGCATATGGACGCCAAACATGGCGTTGAACGCGGTGGCTTCGCTATCCGGCGTCTCTGCCAGCCAGGCCGAGGCGTTGTGCACGATGGCTCGCAACTGGTCGGTGTGCTGCTTGAGCAGATCGATGAACGCCAGGATTCCCGGTTCGCTGGCAAGATCGGCAAACAGCACCGTGGCCCCCAGGTCCCGCAGCGTCTGCACGCCCGGGCGTTCGGTGCGGTAAGTGGCTATGACCGGCTGCCCGTCCTCCAATAAACGTCGGGCGCAGTGCAGGCCGACGCGTTGGGCTGCGCCGGTGATCAGGATCGGGGCGGTGGACATGGGACGGTTCGGCTCGGTTCGCGGCACAAGCAAAAACTATAACAGCGACGGCCGGCGCCTCCTATGCGTAAAGACGAATCCAGCGCTGGGGCGCTGTCAGGGGGTTAACGATTTCGAGACCGGTTCCCTTGACCGGGGACCCAGACATTTTGTTTCGCTTTGTAACGATGGCTATGGGAAAAACGCCCCGTGGGCGTTGGGCTGCGCCTGGTAGCAGGGTGCGCGAGCATTGTTCCTTTCGAGCAATAAACAACGAATCCGCAGGGCGGACGTGTTTGTCCTTGTCAGCCCATGGCACGAAAGGGGTAAACTGGGATCCAATTTTCCAGCTGGGAAATCCAGGCAAATGAGCGCGATAGTCGAGGAAAACCACCCTTCTCAGGCATCTGTCGCTTCGACCCGCGAGGATTTGCTTCCGATTCGGGAAGTCGCCCGGTTGACGGGGGTCAACCCGGTGACCTTGCGTGCATGGGAGCGTCGCTACGGCCTGATCCAGCCCACACGCACCGAAAGCGGGCATCGCTTGTATTCTTTGATCGATATCGAAAAGGTGCGGAGCATTCTCGCCTGGATCGAGCGCGGGGTCGCCGTGAGCAAGGTGGGTAAGATCCTTGCGAAAACCGAATCGGTACGGCCAGTCTCCAAGTTTATTTCACCCGATCTGGTTCGTGCCGATTACAGCGATTGGCAGCAGCAGGTGTCGGATGCGGTCGGCAATTTTGACGACATTGAACTGGATCGTGTCTACGGAAAGATTTTCTCGAGTTACGCCGAGCCCGTGGTATTCCAGGACATTCTGATGCCGCTCTGGCGAGACCTGCTGCATCGCCAGCATGAGTTCGGGCATACCAGCGAATGGCTGTTCTTCGACGGTTTCTTGCGTTCGCGGGTCATGCACCGTCTCTTGCTCAAGCGTGAGGCAACCTCGCGGCGAGTGCTGGTCAGTGCCGTTGCTGGTCAATGCCGGGAGTTGGAGTTGCTGGTAACAGCGCTGTTCGTTTCCAAGGCAGAGGTGGGCGTGCGGGTCATGCCCGTCGGGCAGCCCTTTGATGAACTGACGCTGGTTTGCCAGAAGATCCGGCCGTTGGCGTTGGTGCTGGTCTCCAATCATGCACCGGCCGCCGAATTGCCCAGGCGGCTGACCAAATTGGCGATGGGCCTGGATTGTCCCCTGTTGCTGGCCGGCGAAGCATCCGACCTGGCACAGGAAAGCCTGGCGGGATCGCCGATCGCTTGTCTGGGAAATGAGGGTTCGGTGATGGGGCAGCGCTTGCATCAGTTCCTGGCGGGTAACCTGGATACGTGAACCGCGTTTAGAAGTGCATCGCCGGATGGGTCAGGCGGTGCTGTTGCAGGATGTATTGGCGCAGGCGCTCGGTTTCGTCCTGGTCATGCTGGGCCAGGTGATAGGCATACATGCCTTGCTCTGTTTCCCGTTCGAAAGTCCCGCGAAGAGAAATCCTTTCATAGCCAGACGGGCTGAACCACAGGGCGAATTGCTTGGACGGCTTGGTGCGATTGCGTATTTCCAGCAATACGCCTTTGCAAGAGACCTCGTGCACCCATAAGGGCCCTGGCTGGCCCTTGGCGTTCTCCAGGGCGACCGGTTCATCGAGCGTCAAGCGCCACGGGCGCACCTTCGGCCCCTCTTCATAGATGCTCGGCACACCCAGGCGAAGGTGCATCGCGTGGAATTCATCTTCGACGAGTTGTAACGGAAAGGTCATCTGTTGATTTTCGAAATTGGCCTGCAGCGTGACCTGTTCGTTCGCCGCCAGGCGTGTCAGCAGATCACGGATCTGCGACCCACCGTTTACCAGCAAGCTCGACGTGACATCCCGCTCGTTCAACTGCGGGTTGTGCTGCATGGTCCGGATGAAATCCAGCTCATCCTGGGTGAGAAGGGCGTCGCGCTGCATAAGGTGCTCGAAAAAAATTACTTTCACCGGTGATTGTAGTGACTGACCGCTAGTTCGCGGTTTTGTTTTCGCCATTCGTCGCATGGAGGCGCGCGACGGTTTCCCGGGCTTCAGCCAACTCCGCTTCCAGTTGGGTAATGCGCTGTTGAGCCTTCACTTGGGCCGTTACGTCTTTTTGCACACCGACGAAATAGGTGTGGCCGTCAGCCTCGTTTTTCACCGTGGACAGCGACAACTCGTTCCAGAACGGTGTGCCGTCCTTACGGTAGTTGCGCAGGATCTGCCGGCAGGAGCCGCCTTGCTTCAACGTCGTGCGAATGAATTCGAGGGAAGGCTGGTCGCGATCACCCGACTGCAAAAAACGGCAGTCCTGGTAGAGGATTTCGTCACTGCTATAGCCAGTCAGCCGCTCGAATGCAGGGTTCACGTAGATCAGTATGTTGTCTTCGCCTTCCTTCTCGGCGATGACGATCCCGTCGTTCGAAGCGTTGATCACCAATTGCATCAGATGAGCGTTGATCATGAAACCTTCCCTGTTGAGCAGCCGAATAAACGCTTTATAAAAAAGAACGTCGAGCGATGTCTATTTGCCATTATCTGGTGTTGAGAGTCAATCGCAGCTTTTACCCGCAGCCTGTTACTATTCCGGTCTTCTATTCAGCTTCAGGATCAGATTGATGAAAGTCGCGATTCTTTCCGGCTCCGTATACGGCACGGCCGAAGAAGTTGCCCGCCACGCCGAAACAATGTTGCGTGATGCCGATTTCGAAACCTTCCTTAATCCGCGGGCAACCTTGGCGGATATCCTGTCCTTCGGACCACAAGCGTTGCTGGCCGTAACGTCGACAACGGGCATGGGTGAGCTGCCGGACAACCTGATGCCGCTGTACTCAATGATTCGCGACCAGCTGCCCGCATCGTTCCGCGGCTTGCCTGGCGCTGTCATCGGCCTGGGTGATGCCAGTTATGGCGACACGTTCTGCGGCGGCGGCGAGCAGATGTTTGAATTGTTCGCCGAGCTGGGCGTGCAGCAAGTACTGCCTATGTTGCGCTTGGATGCCAGTGAAAGCGTTACGCCTGAGTCGGATGCCGAACCCTGGCTGAAGGAGTTGATCGGCAAATTGAAGCCGGCCTGATGTGACCCGCTCGGCCAGTAAGCTGGCTGCCAATGCAACTACCGCCCTCGCTGGAGCTGACTAGACTGGTTTTTTTGTTCACGAAGAAGTGGACGTTTTCTTATAACAAGAAGCCAGAGAGAGGTCATAGCCGTGAGCGTAGCGTCCCTTCAATCGGCAGCCAGCATCAAGGATCAGGTCAGTGCAGCCGAATGGCAAACCCGAGTCGATCTTGCGGCCTGTTATCGGCTGATCGCGCTGCATGGCTGGGACGACCTGATCTTCACCCATGTCTCTGCGAAGGTGCCTGGCACGGAAGAGTTTCTGATCAATCCGTACGGCTTGATGTTCCAGGAAATCACCGCCTCGAACCTGGTCAAGATCGATCAGGCTGGCAACAAGCTAATGGACAGCCCCTACGAGATCAACCCCGCGGGCTATACCATCCACAGCGCGATTCACGAGGTGCGGCACGACGTGGCGTGTGTGCTGCACACCCACACCGCCGCCGGCGTCGCGGTGTCGGCGCAGAAGCAAGGAGTGCTCCCGATCAGCCAGCAGTCGTTGTTCGTACTGTCGAGCCTGGCGTACCACCCTTATGAAGGGGTGGCTTTGAATCCTGAGGAAAAAGTCCGCCTGCAAGCTGACCTCGGTGAGAACAATTTCCTGATGTTGCACAACCATGGCCTGCTGACCTGCGGCGGGACGATTGCCGATACGTTCCTGATGATGTTCATTTTCCAGCGAGCCTGCGAAATCCAGGTCCTTGCCCAGACCGGCGGCGCCGAGCTGATTGCCATCGAGCCGCAGGTGCTGGCCGGTGCCCGTGCGATGGTGGCCGGCGTGACCAAGAGCGCCCAGGGCATGGGAGGCGCGTTGGCCTGGCCGGCGCTCCTGCGCAAACTCGACCTGCAAGATCCGAGTTATAAGAGCTGATGCCCATGGTCCAGATCCCCTTGCGTATCTGGCGCCAGCGCGGCCAGACGTTCATGTTTCGTGGCCACGCTATCCGTTACTGGACTGCGGGGCACGGCGAGCCATTGCTGCTTATCCACGGGTTCCCTACCGCAAGCTGGGATTGGCACTACCTTTGGCAGCCGCTGGCACAACGTTATCGGGTGATTGCCTGCGACATGCTCGGTTTTGGTGACTCCGCCAAGCCGGTGGACCATGTCTACAGCCTGCTCGAACAGGCCGATCTGCAACAGGCATTGCTGGCCCACCTGAATGTGACGCAAGCGATCCATATACTGGCCCATGACTACGGCGACAGTGTGGCGCAGGAGCTCATCGCCCGGCATGGCGAGGCACGCGCCAATGTCGCCAGTTGCACCTTTCTCAATGGCGGTTTATTCCCGGAAACCCATCGTCCGGTGCTGATGCAAAAACTGTTGCTCAGCCCTCTGGGTTGGCTGATCGGCCGGGCGTTTTCCAGGGATGGCCTGGTCAAGAGTTTCCGACGGATCTTCGGCCCTTGGACTGCTCCCACCGAGAGTGAACTGGATGATTACTGGAGCCTGGTCGAAACCCATCGCGGGCCACGGATCATGCACAAACTCATTGCCTATATCCCGGAGCGGCGCGTGCAGCGTGATCGCTGGGTCAAGGCGATGCAGCGCGGCGAGGTGCCCATGCGGGTGATCGATGGGGCGTTCGATCCCATTTCCGGCGCGCATATGGTGGCGCGCTACCAAGCCCTGGTTCCCAACCCCGACACAGTGTTGTTGCCCGATATTGGTCACTACCCCCACACCGAGGCGCCTGTACAGGTGCTCAAGCATTACCTCGCGTTTCGTGAAGCCATCGCTGCGCCTTCCCGGCAACTGGCGTGTTCCTGACGCTTGCCTCAGGGCGACGTAGCGCAACCGGGGCATCATCCCTGCACCTTATCGGCTGCTATTCACTTTCTCCCTTGTTGATTGTGACTGGTCGGCTTGTACAGGAGACTCGTGGCAATGTCCTATCGGCCTGTTGGAGTTCTGCCCATGAATGATTCTGTGCGCTTCGAAGATAAAGTCGTGATCGTCACCGGAGCCGGTGGCGGCCTGGGTCGCGCCCATGCGCTGTTGTTCGCCAGGCATGGCGCAAAAGTGCTGGTCAACGATCTTGGCGGTTCGGCGCAGGGGGAGGGAGCCAACGCTTCGGCGGCGGATCGGGTGGTCAGTGAAATTCGCGAAGCCGGCGGCGTTGCCGAAGCCAATCACGATTCGGTTACCGATGGCGACAAGCTAGTACAGAATGCCCTCGACGTGTTCGGCAGGGTTGATGTTGTCGTCAACAACGCCGGTATCCTGCGAGACAAGACTTTTCACAAAATGGACGATGCCGATTGGGACCTGGTGTATCGCGTTCATGTCGAAGGCGCTTACAAAGTTACTCGTGCGGCCTGGCCGCATTTGCGCGAGCAGAATTATGGCCGGGTAATCTTCACGGCTTCCACGTCCGGCATCTACGGCAACTTTGGCCAGTCCAATTACGGCATGGCCAAGCTTGGTCTCTATGGCCTGACTCGCACCCTGGCCATCGAAGGTCGCAAGAACAATATCCTGGTCAATGCCATCGCTCCCACCGGCGGCACCCGCATGACCGAAGGCCTGATCCCGCCGCAAGTGTTCGAGCAACTCAAGCCTGAACTGGTCAGCCCACTGGTGGTGTACCTGGCCAGTGAAGCCTGCCAGGAAACCTCCGGATTGTTCGAAGTGGGCGGCGGCTGGATGGGCAAGGTGCGCTGGGAGCGCAGCCTCGGCGCGGGGTTCGACCCGCGCGAAGGTTTCTCGCCGCAAGACGTCGCCGCCCACTGGCAGCAGATCTGTGACTTCCAGGATGCTGTTCACCCGAATGACAACCTCGAAGCCTTGAAAGAGATGATGGCTAACCTGCAGCGTTACGCCGTTTAAACCCATCGCCCGGACCGGTTGCCGTCAGCAGCGGTGACCGATTCAGGGGAAGTATTTCTTCACCAGGGCAGCCAGATTCGCGGCGGTCTCGATGTCCATCACACCGTCATACTTGGCCGGGCGGAAGTGCAGTTGGAAGGCGCGTACGAGTCGTTGAAAGCCTACGGTTGTGGTGGCCGCCGACGTGTCATAGCCATACCTCCTGAATAATCCCAGCAATTGTTCGCGAAGCGGGATTCCCTGGGTTTGGTATGCCTGCATGTAAGTTTTCTGGGTGCAATCGTCAAACCAAGCCCCAATTCCCTTGAGATACAGCGCGCGCCAAGGAAACATCGGGCCCGGGTCGCTTTTTCGCCCCGCAGCGATGTCCGAATGCGCCACCACGTTGACCGGGCTGATGTCCGGATATCGCTTGAGAATGTCGGATGCCAAATACTCGATGGCCTCGATTTGCTGGGCCTTATAGGGCGGAAAGGTAAATTGGCCTTGGTTGTCGGTGGCCAGGTTGACAATTTCAACGCCAATCGAAGTGTCATTCAAATTGCTGCGGTTGCCCCAACTGCTCACACCGGCATGCCAGGCCCGCTGGTTTTCGTCTACAAGGTTGAAGATCTGTGGCTCTTTAAAGCCAGCCTTCAAGTAAGTGGGGTCGGCAAAGTCGGGGATAAGGTAATGAGCACTGACCGAAGGACCGGTCAGTGCGGTGATGGAAGAGGCGAAGTTGCCGGCTGTGTAATGGAAGACCAGAAAGCGAATGCGGCTATTAAAACCTTTTCTAGAGCGATAACTTGTATTGTTTATCTGCATATCAATAATCCACTGATGAAAATCGAAGCGAAGTGCTGCGATTGACTTCAGCGTAACAGTGAAATTTTTATGTGCGCGTAGTTGGGTTCTCGGTTTGTTGTAGGAACTGGCGCTAGGTGGTTGAGGATTTTTTAATGGCAGTGAGGGTTAGATAGATAGGAAGAGTTTGAATGGCCGAAATAGCTATTCCTGGCGTCCCGTCGCGAAAATAGATAATGGTTAATTAAATAAACTCGGCAGCTGAGGGATTACCTAGGTGTTGTAGGAATCGAGAAGTTTTTATCGAGAAAAATAACCTACAAATAAAAAAGGCCGCTGCAAAAGCAGCGGCCTAAGCATGACGTTGGAAAGGAGCTACAAATCAACGTCAGTTGTACACGGGGACGATGGATTGATGCGCAATCCATCCGAATGACGGTGCGTCAGGCGCGGGGGACGCCAGGCGACTTGTGCTTGCGGGCCCGTTGTCCTGCAAGCCCGGCCAGCATAGTAGGCGCAGGCTGTAGGAAACAGTCCGGTTACGGACATGCACTGTTGCAGTGCGCGCAACAGTTGCGAGCACCATGTTGGTCATGCGCGGCATTGATGACCCATCATCCAGTCCGTTCATGCTTGCCGCATAAGCCGTTCCCGCACGGGCAGTAATCCTTTTGGGGTACAGCGCGAATACCCCCTTGGTGCGCTTATCGCCCAATGCCGGCGGCAGTAGGGTGAAGGCTCTGTCACTCACCGGGGAAGACGCATGACAACAATAACAATGCGCGCCATCTTCAAGCCGCAGGCGCTGGCCGTCGCGGTGGCCTTGGGTTGCTGTGCCCAGGCGCAGGCCGTTTCTTTCAACATTGGCGAGATCGAGGGGCAGTTCGACTCCTCTCTGTCCGTCGGCGCGAGCTGGGGCATGCGCGATGCCGACAAGGATCTGGTCGGTACGGTCAACGGGGGGAGGGGGCAATCCTCCACCGGTGACGATGGGCGACTTAACTTCAAGAAAGGCGAGACCTTCTCGAAAATCTTCAAGGGCTTGCACGACCTGGAACTCAAGTACGGCGACACCGGTGTGTTCGTGCGCGGCAAGTACTGGTACGACTTCGAACTCAAGGATGAAAACCGGGAGTTCAAGGACATCAGCGACAGCAATCGAAAAGAAGGCGCCAAGTCATCGGGCGCGCAGATTCTCGATGCCTTTGTCTATCACAACTATTCCATCGCCGATTTGCCCGGCACCGTGCGCGCCGGCAGGCAGGTGGTCAGCTGGGGTGAAAGTACCTTCATCGGTAACTCCATCAACAGCATCAACCCGGTGGACGTGTCTGCGTTCCGTCGTCCGGGCGCGGAGATCAAGGAAGGCTTGATCCCGGTGAACATGCTGTTTGCTTCCCAGGGCTTGACGGACAAGCTCACTGTCGAAGGTTTCTACCAGATAGAGTGGGACCAGACGGTCGTCGATAACTGCGGTACGTTCTTCGGCAACGATGTGGTGGCGGATGGATGCACCACTGGTTACACCGTAGGCAGCCCGGCGATTGCGCCGTTCGTACCGCTGACCGAGGCATTTGGCCAGGGCATCCAGGTGACCAGCGAAGGGGTTGTGATTCCCCGCGGCGGTGACCGCGATGCGCGGGATTCCGGCCAGTGGGGGACGGCGTTGCGCTGGCTCGGCGATGATACCGAGTACGGCCTGTATTTCATGAATTACCACAGTCGTACGCCTACCGTGGGCACCACTACGGCCGGACTGTCCACGTTGTCCGCGCTGCCCGGCATGATTGCGATAGCCGAGGGGATTGCTCCGGGCAGCGGCGCGGGACTGGCACAAAGCGTAATGCTGGGTCGCGGTGGGTATTATCTTGAATACCCTGAAGACATCCGCCTGTACGGCGCGAGCTTCTCCACCACGCTGCCGACAGGCACTGCGTGGACCGGCGAGATCAGCTATCGCCCCAATGCACCGGTGCAGGTCAACACCAATGACCTGACGCTCGCCTTGGTGAACCCGATCGCCGGTGGCGCCGCGTCCCCCATCGCCACCTCGCCGGGCGCCGACAACACCGGCTACCGCCGCAAGGAAGTCACCCAGCTCCAGAGCACCCTGACCCACTTCTTCGACCAGGTATTGGGCGCCGATCGCCTGACCGTGGTAGGCGAGGCGGCGGTCGTGCATGTCGGTGGTCTCGAGTCGAAAGACGAGCTGCGTTACGGCCGCGACTCGGTCTATGGCCAGTACGGCTTCAACGGTGACACCGATGGATTCGTCACGTCGACGTCCTGGGGCTACCGCGCTCGGGCGATTCTCGACTACTCCAACGTCATCGGCGGGGTCAACTTCAAGCCCAACGTGTCCTGGTCCCACGATGTGGCCGGCTATGGGCCCAACGGCCTGTTCAACGAAGGCGCCAAGGCCGTCAGCGTCGGCGTCGATGCCGATTACCGCAATACCTACACCGCCAGTCTGAGTTACACCGACTTCTTCGGCGGCGATTACAACGTTCTCGAAGACCGCGACTTCCTCGCGCTGAGCTTCGGCGTGAACTTCTGATCTGGCTGACAAGGAAAACCCAATGCGCAAGACGATCCTGCAATGCGGTGCCCTGGCCCTGAGCCTGCTGGCCGTGAACGTGATGGCGGCGGTCTCGCCGGAGGAAGCGAACAAGCTGGGCACCAGCCTTACGCCTCTGGGCGCGGAAAAGGCCGGCAACGCTGACGGCTCGATCCCGGCCTGGACCGGCGGCATTCCGAAAAACGCTGGCGCCGTGGACAGCAAAGGCTTCCTGGCCGATCCGTTCGGCAATGAAAAACCACTGTTCACCATCACCGCCGCGACCGTGGACAAATACAAGGACAAGCTGTCCGACGGCCAGGTCGCGATGTTCAAGCGCTACCCGGAAACCTACAAGATCCCGGTCTACCCGACACATCGCAGTGTCGGCCTGCCGCCGGAGATCTATGAGGCGGCCAAGCGCAGCGCGCTCAATGTGAACGCCATCAACGACGGCAACGGCCTGGCCAACTTCACCGGCAACCGGTATTACGCGTTTCCGATCCCGAAAAACGGCGTGGAAGTGCTGTGGAACCACATCACCCGGTACCACGGCGGTAACCTGCGGCGCGTCATCACCCAGGCCACGCCACAGACCAATGGCAGCTTCACGCCGATCCGCTTCGAAGAAGAGATCGCCGTGCCGTTCCTGATCAAGGACGCCGACCCGGAAAAAGCCAGCAACGTGTTGACCTACTTCAAGCAGGAGGTCACGGCGCCGGCGCGCCTGGCCGGTAACGTGCTGCTGGTACACGAGACGCTCGACCAGGTGAAGGAACCGCGCCTGGCGTGGATCTACAACGCCGGCCAGCGCCGGGTGCGACGTGCCCCGCAGGTGGCCTATGACGGCCCGGGGACGGCCGCCGACGGCTTGCGTACCTCCGACAACTTCGACCTGTTCTCCGGCGCGCCGGACCGCTACGACTGGAAGCTGATCGGCAAGAAGGAAATGTACATCCCGTACAACAGCTACAAGCTCGATTCGCCAAGCCTCAAATACGATGACGTGATCAAGGCCGGCCACATCAACCAGGACCTGACCCGCTACGAATTGCACCGGGTGTGGGAAGTGGTCGGGACGGTCAAGCCCAGCGAGCGGCATATCTACGCCAAGCGTCACATGTACATCGACGAGGACAGCTGGCAAGCGGCGCTGGTGGACCATTACGACGGTCGCGGCCAGTTGTGGCGCGTGGCAGAGGGGCATGCCCAGTTCTACTACGACCATCAGAACCCGGGCTACACCCTCGAGGCGCTCTACGACATCATCGCCGGCCGCTACATCGCGCTGGGCATGAAGAACGAAGAGAAACACGCCTACGTATATGGGTTCGAGGCTCGGGCGGCTGACTATACCCCGGCGGCGTTGCGTTCGAGTGGGGTCCGGTAAGCCTACTGGCGGGACAGCGAAAGGAAGACCGGCAACCGAGTTGCCGGTCTTTTTTTTATGGCCGCCAATCAGCGCGCTGAATACTTCTCCTAAGGTGGTCGACACCGGTCTAGGGTGAAGGAACAACAATAAAAGGGACCTCGCAATGACCGCCATGACCCCGTGTCCGGACCGTCCAGGGCTGCTGCCTCGCCTGTCTTCGACACACGTGCCGCGCAGGTCGTTGAGCGAGCCCCTGTTGGCTTCCGAGGCGCGGGTAAAACTGCTTTGCGCACCGGCGGGAAGTGGCAAGAGCGCATTGTTCGCCGAGTGTTTCCTGCAAGCGCCCGCGGGGTGCCGCTTGCATTGGCTACCCTTGGCGGGCGCGGTGATGGACGCCGCGCAACTGTGCGAATGCCTGGCGCAAGCCCTCGGGCTGCCGGTGACGGATGAGACAAGCCTGTTGGCTCATCTGGCGCGTTTGCAAATCCCGACGTGGCTGTTCCTGGACGATTATTGCCGCACGCCCAATCCTGAGCTGGACCTGTTGCTTGACCGTTTGTTGAACACCAGCAGCCCGGCATTGCACCTGTGGTTGAATGGACGCCGTCGTCCCCATTGCAACTGGCCACGCTTGTTGCTCGATGACGAATTGTATGAAGTCGACGCCCCGGCCCTCGCGTTTTCTTGCGACGATATCCAGCAACTGCTGGCGCATCTGCCCGGCCCGCTGGCAGCGCGCACGGCCCGGGAAGTGATACAGCGTAGCGGCGGCTGGTGTGCCGGCGTGCGCATCACTTTGCTCGAACGCTGTGAATGGGCACGCCGGCACGCAACGCCGGGGCGGCCCGGCACTTTGCTGGATTACCTTGAATACGAACTGTTCGGTACGTTGACCCCGGAGTTGGCCCAGGCCTGGCGCGTGCTGGCGCACCTGCCGCGCTTCAACGGGCAGCTTTGCGCCCATCTTTTCGGCGATACGGTGGGCGCCGAATGCCTTCCGTTGCTGCTGGACCTGGGATGCTTTATCGGACCCTGGGAGCAGTCATCGGATTGGCTGCGGATTTTCCCGCCCCTGGCGCGATTGGTGCGTGAGGAGCCCTGGCCACAAGGCCGCTCCTGGCATCGACGAGCCTGCCAGTGGTTTGCGGCCGAGCAGGACTGGCCGATGGCATTCGAACAGGCCATGCAAGCCGGGGAATTCGAGACCGCCGTCAGTCTCCTGCAACACTTGCATTTCGAACATGTCCTGCAAGGCAGCAATGCCCAATTGCTGCTAGCCCTGCATGATCAGCAGGGCGAAGCGCTGTCGCTCGGAACCGCGCAATCGGTCGGGGTGATCACGACCGCCTTGCTCTTCGCCGGACGCTTCGACCAGGCTGAAGGCTGTATCGAACAGCTGACCAGGTTCCTGCCCCAACCGCTGGCTTGTCAGCAGCGAGAGCTGATTGCCCGCTGGCAGGTCTTGCGTGGTTGGTTGTTGCACTTGCGCGGAGACGGCGAACAGGCGCGCGAACATTTTTTCCAGGCCCAGGCCGGCCTGGACCCGGAGGCTTGGGCCCTCAAGGTGCTGTGCCTGATTGGCCAGACACAACAGGCGCTGCTTCAAGGTGAATTGGCGCTGGCGCAGGCGATCAATCGCCAGGCGCTATGTGTCGCGCGCGCCGGGGGCTCGCTGGTGTTCGAAGGGCTATTGGAGTTGGACCACGCGCAAATCCTGGAGCAGCGCGGCGCGCCTCACCGGGCCGACCACTTGTTGGGCGCTGTTCAGGCGTTGCTCGATAAACCAGGGCAGGATTTCTCTGCGTTGCTGGGACGTATCGCCTTGCGGCGGGGACGCCTGGCGTTGCGCATGGGGCTTGAGGAGCAGGCTGGCGAGCATTTTCAGGCAGGGCTCGAAGCCGGCTTGCGCAGCCAGGACAAGCAAGTGCTCTATGGCTTTCTCGGCAAGGCAAGCCTGGCCGCCAACCAGGGCGACTATGGCGAAGCCTTCATGCAGCTTCGCGACGCCGAACGGATCATGCAACAGCGGCACATCCCCGAGACGGTATACCGTGGTGTACTGCTGCAAGTCAGCTGTCAATTCTGGCTGCAGCAGGGGCGCCCGGAACTGGCCCATGAAGTCTTGACCCGAGTGTTGCGGCATTTTCGCGGACCGCAGGCCAAGCACGCGCCGCCAGCGACCCTGGAGTTGATTCCGCGCCTCGAATACTTGCTGGTGCTGACCGAAGTCTATCTGCACCGGGCGCAGGAACCACAGGCCCGGCTCCGGGAAATGATCGCCCAGGCGCAACGTTGCGAAATGCATGGGTTGGAGACCGAACTGGTACTGGTATTGGCGGAAGTCGTCTGGCTGTCGGCCGATCGCTCCCAGGCGCGTGCTCTCATGCAAGAAGGGCTTGAGCGGGTTGCCTGCTGGCGGGCGCAACAAGCCTTGCGCGAGCTGTGCCTGCGTCAACCGGATCTGGTGCGCGCCGCCCAATCCGGTGAACAACTCGAACCGCCACCCACGGTGCCCGAGGAAACCGTGCTCAGCCACCGTGAGTTGGAAGTGCTCGAGTTAATTGCACAGGGTTATTCTAACCAACAGATCGCCGAACAACTGTTCATCTCATTGCACACAGTAAAAACCCATTCGCGTCGCATCCACAGCAAGCTGGGCGTGCAACGACGTACACAAGCTGTCGCCAAAGCCAAGGTCTTGGGCGTGATGAGTTAAATAAAGAACTTACGCCCGCTTACATATCATCGGGGAAAGGTCGAAGCGTGTTGGTGTATAAGTTCCGGGCTGAAGTTGGTTCGACTGAAGTTCATCTGCCCCGGCACCGTAACGAGTGTCGTCAATTCAAGAATCGAACAGGAAGTTTGATTCGATACAGAACAAGGAAGTTTTATGTACGCTCCATTGTTTGCTTCACATTCGCAAAGGCTCGTCGCCCTCAAGAAAACGCGAGTGGACTTCGCTGTGCAGGTGTTATTGGGAGAGGCCCTGGAAGGGCTGGAAGTCAATCCCCACAACAATTATTTGAACACGCTGACTGATGTTTCTGGCGCCGAGGTGGTTTCTTCCGTCACCTTGTTTGATGAAGCGCTGGCTTGCGTTGAAAAACAACTTGCCCCTCACTACACCCAAGGTGTTAGTGAAGTCTTCAGCAAGCGTTATTCTTTCGCCGCTGAGGATCGGATCAAGGGATTGGACGTGATCGGCTTTGAGAGGATCGTCATCGATATCGTCTCCAGCCTGACTGACGGTCCCTCGATGGATCTATCCCGGCCTGGCCTGAAGTCACTCGCCGTTGCGGACCTTGAGTCGATCCTGAAGGACCACCTGCCAGGCATCGACCTGAATGAAACCTATGTCACCGGTTTTGCGCCCGACGGTCTGGGCGGCCGGGTGATAACCTCATCGCAGAAGTTGGCGGACTATCTCTTGGCTCACTTCGATGATGACAATATTCCCTTTCATGCCAAGGGCGACCATCAGGCCGTGTACACGGTGGCCTTCAGCGGGGAAGCCAGGCATGCTCATCCGCAGCTGACCACTGGCCACCTCAACGACCTACTGATCCGGATCGTGCCGCACTTGCTGGGCTGATCCCGGGGCGCCCTCGTAGCCCATGCGCCAGCTCACGGCCCGGGTCGCCGCCAACAGGCGCTGCGCCGCCGGGCCGTTCTCATCGGCGTGGAACAGCGATGTCGGGCCGACAATCGTGATCACCGCCGCGACGTCGCCCATGGCGTTGAACACGGGTGCGGACAACGCATCCACTCCGGGCATCAGCAAACCATGCACATGATGCAGGCCACGATTGCGGATGTGTTCGCACAGCGTTGCATAGGCCTGCTCGTCGGCCAGGGCATGGCCGTCGGTGGCGCGTACTTCCTGGTCGCGCAACTCGATGGTCTCGCGCTCCGGCAGATAGGCACTGAAAACCAGCCCGGTGGATGAGCTGAGCAAAGGGAGTACCGAGCCCAGTTGCGTCACCACGGTCACGGCCCGCACGGCGGGCTCGATTCGCACCACCGTTGCACCGTGGTTACCCCATACCGCCAGGAAACAGGTTTCGTTCAAGTCATCGCGCAACTCGGCCAAGGGCAGGGCGGCCACCTGCAATACATCCATGCCATTCAACGCCGCCAAGCCCACGCGCAAGGCCTCGCGACCCAGGCCGTAGTGATTGGTGGCTGTGTTCTGTTCGGCAAATCCGCTGGCGATCAACGCCTGAAGATAACGATGGACCTTGCTGGCGGGCATTTGCACGTGTTCGGCCAGGCGCGACAGCGACGTGGACGGCGACAGCTCGGCCAAGGCCTTGAGGATATCGGTGCCGACCTCAGCGGAGCGGACTTTCTGTTTACCGTTGCCGGGCAGGTTTTCCATGGAGGTTCGGGTCCGTAGGGCGAATGGGCGTCTTTATAGCTTGACGGTCGTCGCCGAGCAAATTACGTTGTGCGTAATTTGATTACGATAAAAACAACCCGGTACGCCTCAAGTTTTTCATTGAGTGACGGGCCGCATCTCAGGAGGCTCCATGAACCTCGATTCCACGCCGTCGGACGTGCTTTATCAGTCTGGCTTCGGTAACGAATTTTCCAGCGAAGCGCTGCCTGGCGCCTTGCCGGTTGGCCAGAACTCGCCGCAAAAAGCGCCGTACGGGCTGTATGCCGAATTGTTTTCCGGTACCGCCTTCACCATGGCCCGCAGCGAAGCGCGGCGAACCTGGATGTACCGCATCCGGCCATCGGCCAACCATCCGGCCTTTACCAGGCTGGAACATCAGCTGGTCGGCGGCCCGCTGGGCGAGGTCACGCCGAATCGCCTGCGCTGGAGCCCCCTCGAAATTCCCGGCGAACCGACCGATTTCATCGACGGCCTGGTGCGCATGGCCGCCAACGCTGGCGCGGACAAACCGGCTGGCATCAGTATTTATCACTACCGGGCCAACCGTTCCATGGAGCGGGTTTTCTTCAATGCCGACGGCGAATGGCTGGTCGTGCCGCAATCAGGGCGGTTGCGGATTGCCACCGAGTTGGGCGTGCTGGAACTGGCGCCCTTGGAAATCGCCGTGTTGCCCCGTGGCTTGAAATTCCGCATCGAATTGCTCGACGCCCAGGCTCGCGGTTATATCGCCGAAAACCATGGCGCGCCGTTGCGCCTGCCGGACCTGGGGCCCATCGGCAGCAATGGCCTGGCTAACCCGAGGGATTTCCTGTCGCCGGTCGCTCAATACGAAAATCTCGCCCAACCCACTACGTTGATCCAGAAATTTCTCGGGGAGCTGTGGACCTGCGAACTGGACCATTCGCCGTTGGACGTGGTGGCCTGGCATGGCAACAACGTGCCATATAAATATGATCTACGCCGTTTCAACACTATCGGCACGGTCAGCTTCGACCATCCGGACCCGTCGATTTTTACCGTGCTGACGTCGCCCACCAGCGTCCATGGCTTGGCAAATCTCGATTTCGTGATTTTCCCGCCGCGCTGGATGGTGGCCGAGAATACCTTCCGTCCACCTTGGTTCCACCGCAATCTGATGAATGAATTCATGGGGCTGATCCAGGGCGCCTACGATGCCAAGGCTGAAGGTTTCCTGCCGGGAGGCGCGTCGCTGCACAGCTGCATGAGCGCCCATGGTCCCGACGGCGAAACTTGCACCAAGGCCATCAATGCCGAACTCAAACCGGCAAAAATCGACAACACCATGGCGTTCATGTTCGAGACCAGCCAAGTGCTGCGCCCGAGCCGTTTCGCCTTGGACTGCCCACAATTGCAAACGGACTACGATGCCTGCTGGGCCTCGTTGCCGGTCACCTTTGACCCGACCCGGAGATAATCCATGACTCAAGTTTCATCCACCCGTAGCTGGGTCGACTCCGCCAACGGCCATGCCGACTTTCCCTTGCAGAACTTGCCGCTGGGTATTTTCAGTCCGGCTGGCGAATCCCCGCGCAGCGGCGTTGCCATCGGCGATCGGATTTTCGACTTGCAGGCGGCGCTGCAAGCAGGCCTGTTCGACGGCGCTGCGGGCGAAGCCATCCGGGCGATGGAAGACGGCCAGTTGAATGCGTTCTTCGACCTCGGCCGTGGCGCCCGCGTTGCCTTGCGTGAACAGTTGCTGGAGTTGCTGCGCGAGGGCAGCCCTCGGCGGGACGAGATCGTGGCCCAGGGTGAAAAGCTGCTGCCACTGGCAGCGAACTGCCAAATGCACCTGCCGGCGAAAATCAACGACTACACGGATTTCTACGTCGGCATTGAGCACGCGCAAAATGTCGGCAAGCTATTTCGGCCGGACAATCCGCTGCTGCCTAACTACAAATACGTTCCCATCGGTTACCACGGACGTGCCTCGACGGTCCGGCCGTCGGGCACCGATGTACGCCGCCCGAAGGGCCAGACCTTGCCGGCTGGGCAGGCCGAGCCAACGTTCGGCCCCTGCGCGCGGTTGGACTACGAGCTGGAACTGGGGATCTGGATCGGCAAAGGCAACGCCCTTGGCGAGCCGATCGCCATCGGCGACGCGGCCGAGCACATTGCCGGTTTCTGCCTGCTCAACGATTGGTCGGCCCGGGATATCCAGGCCTGGGAATACCAGCCACTGGGGCCGTTCCTGTCGAAGAGCTTCCTGACCAGTGTCTCGCCATGGGTCGTGACCGCCGAAGCCCTCGAACCGTTCCGCCGTCCGCAGCCAACGCGTCCCGAGGGCGATCCGCAACCGTTGCCGTACTTGCTGGACAAACGTGACCAGGCTGAAGGGGCATTCGACATCGAGTTGGAAGTGCTGCTGCTGACCGAAGCCATGCGTGAGCAGAACCTGCCGGCTCATCGACTGACCCTGAGCAATACCCAATACATGTACTGGACGGTCGCGCAAATGGTTGCGCACCACAGCGTCAACGGCTGCCAGTTGCAAGCGGGCGATCTGTTTGGCTCGGGTACGCTGTCGGGACCGCAAAGCGGTCAGTTTGGCAGCCTGCTGGAAATCACCGAGGGCGGGAAGAAGCCGATCGAACTGGCATCTGGCGAAGTCCGCAAGTTCCTGGAAGATGGCGATGAAATCATCCTGCGCGCCCGTTGCAGCCGCGAGGGCGTCGCGTCCATCGGCTTCGGCGAGTGCCGCGGCAAGATCCTGTCGGCACGGTGAGGCATGGGAATGGAACTCTATACGTATTACCGTTCCACTTCGTCCTACCGGGTGCGTATTGCCTTGGCGCTCAAGGGCCTGGATTACCAGGCCCTGCCCGTCAACCTGATCGCCGCGCCGGGGGGCGAGCATCGCCAGCCGGCGTACCTGGCAATCAATCCACAGGGGCGGGTACCGGCGCTGCGCACCGATGAGGGGGCGCTGCTGGTGCAATCGCCGGCCATCATCGAATACCTGGAGGAACGTTATCCACAGGTGCCGCTGTTCAGCGGCGACCTTGCGACCCGCGCCCATGAACGTGGCGTCGCGGCGCTGATCGGTTGCGATATCCATCCCCTGCACAACGTCAGCGTGCTCAACAAGCTGCGCAAATGGGGACACGATGAAATGCAGGTGACTGAGTGGATCGCGGACTGGATCAGCCAGGGGCTGACGGCGGTGGAGCAATTGATTGGTGACAACGGCTACTGTTTCGGCGAATTGCCTGGCGTGGCGGATGTGTACCTGATCCCGCAGCTGTACGCCGCCGAGCGGTTCAATGTTTCATTGCAAGCCTACCCGCGGATCCGCCGTATCGCGGCGTTGGCGGCTGGGCATGAGGCCTTTACGCGGGCGCATCCGGCGAACCAGCCCGATACCCCTGCCTGATTTGGCATAAGGCGGCCTATCGCCGTCGCGAGCAAGCTCGCTCCCACACAGGGCACGCCAGACCCAAGCCCTTCGTGGGAGCTCGCTATGGCGATACAACAATCATCAAGATTCAAAAAGCCCGTTCAATGCACAATCGAATTGGGCGGCAGATGCCCCAGTCGCTCGGTCAAGCGCAGCCGTTGAATTGGATCTTCACTGAGCATCAAGGCATGCTCAAGGTCAAAACGTTCGGCGTTGGGGCAGTCGAGCCGTTGATAGAGGCTGGCGCGCGCCAGGTAGTCGGCGGCGTTGGCGTTGCCCATTTCCAAGACGCGTTCGGCGTCGATCAGTGCCGCAATGTAATCATCATTGGCCAGATGCAATTGCCGCAGGTTGCGCGACAACCGTTGCAGCATTTGCATCGGCTCGGCATTGATCAGATGTTCAGCCTTGAGCTGCAGGTTCGGGCCATATTGGCGTTGCAGTAATTCCCGGCAATCGTTGGGGTACAACCGACGGCCACCGCATGGGTCGAGCAGATGATCGGCGCCGGGCACCCGCAACAGGAAATGGCCGGGAAAGTTGACGCCCGCCAGCGGGATTTCCAAGCCGCGAGCCAGTTCCAAGGCTATCAGGCCCAGGGCTAGCGGCTGGCCATGCTTGCGCGCCAGGACCTTGTCCAGCAACGCCGCGCGAGGGCGTAGCGGGGCGGAGTCGTCCTGTGCGAAACCCAGGTCATTGAGGCGTCGAAGCAACGGTTGGCCCAGTTCGCTGGCCGGCAGCATGGGCAGGCCATGGCTGACGTGCCGTTGCAGCTCCTGAAACACCTGCAGCAACGCCGGTACGTCCACTTCTCGATCGTGTTCGGCGGCAATCCATAGCGCGGCTTCGAACAACGCCGGTGGGGAACGGTGCAGACAGTCAAAAAAGGCTTGGCGCGGCTTCATCACAGTCTCCGGACTATGCCTCGTTTTAGCTCTGCCGTGGCTTTTCGTCCAGTCTCGCAAATACGCAGTAACAGGTTATGCCTAAAAAGCTGCGCGACACTTGGGCTTATTCCGGCGTGCTCCAGCAAATTTCGACCGCGCGCCTATACTGGCGAAACAGACAAAAGTGATTCGGGAGCCTGTCGATGTTTGCTCTCATGCAAAGCTCCCGCCTTGAATCGCTGCACTTGAGCGTAGACCCGGCAAGCGGGTTGAAGGCGGTGATTGCCATTCATTGCAGCCGACCGGGGCCTGCCCTGGGTGGCTGTCGTTATCTTTCCTACCCCGACGACGAAAGTGCCGTGGCGGATGCGGTGCGCCTGGCCCAAGGCATGAGCTATAAAGCCGCCTTGGCTGGTTTGCCGGTGGGTGGGGGAGTGGCGGTCATCATGCGTCCGGCGCATGTCGACAGCCGGGCCGCACTGTTCGAAGCCTTCGGGCGCTGCATCGAGCAGTTGGACGGACGCTACATCACCGCCATCGACAGCGGCACGTCCGTGGCCGACATGGATTGTATTGCCCAGCAGACCCGTCATGTCACTAGCACCACCGCCGCGGGAGACCCGGCGCCCCACGCGGCGATGGGCGTTTTCGCCGGCATCCGTGCCACGGCCATGGCCCGCCTGGGCAGCGATAACCTGGAGAGCCTGCGGGTTGCCATCCAGGGCCTGGGCAATGTCGGTTATGCCCTGGCCGAACAACTGCACGCAGCGGGCGCGGAATTGCTGGTCAGCGACATCGATCCCGGCAAGGTCCAATTGGCAATGGAACAATTGGGCGCCCATCCCATTGCCAACGATGCCTTGCTCAGTACCCCTTGCGACATCCTGGCGCCGTGCGGTCTCGGCGGCGTGTTGAACAGCCACAGCGTGGCGCAACTGCGCTGCTCGGCGGTGGCGGGCTCGGCTCATAATCAATTGAGCAATCTGCAAGTCGCTGATCAGCTGGAAAGGCGCGGGATCCTTTATGCCCCGGACTACGTCATCAACTCAGGCGGCCTGATCTACGTCGCCCTGAAGCACCGCGGTGAAGAATTGCCAACCATCACCGCGCACCTGTCGAAGATCGGTGCGCGGCTCACGGAAGTCTACGCCCACGCCCAGGCGGAAAAACGCTCGCCGGCCCGAGTGGCCGACGAATTGGCGGAGCGTTTGTTGTACCGATAAAAAAAGATCGCAGCCTTCGACAGCGTGTGCATGGAATATCTAATGCACGCGCTGTCGAAGGCTGCGATCTGTTGGTTCATTCGTCCGACGGATTGAGCAATTCGGACAGGGCGTCCGGCTGGCTCTTGAATGCCTTAGCGAATACATCGCGATTCTTCGCCATGTAGATTCCTGCTTCCTCCACCTGTTGCTCGCTCAGCGATGGAACGGCTTTTTGCAACACCTCGGCCAGCAATTCAGCGAGCTCCAGCATTTTGTCATGACGGTCAGCTTCGGCTTTATCCATGAACAAGCGCTCCAGATCTCGGCTGCTGCGGTATACCACTTCGACGGCCATTCACCACCTCACATGCCTTCACATTGGTTTGTCTGTGTGACTACTGTATTTATATACAGGGCAAAGAATAAGCGAATCCTTTCCCTTTGGGTAGTGGCTTTTTAATGTAGACCGGTTTCCAGACTTGTCGCGCACGCCATGTTGGTGCTCGGCATGGCCGATTCAGGTCGGCACGTGTCGAATACCAGCCCATCGCCATCTCATCTCTGACAATGGCCTTTTTTCTGCATGCAGAAAACCGTCACGTCCATCCCGCATCATCCGGTCGAGTCGACCTAAGGAAACTACATCGTGAAAATCAACTGGGCCGAGAACCTGCGCCAGAACGTGCATCAACTGGCCGAATCCCTGGGCAACCTGTTCGTCGAGACGTTCCATTACCTGGCGTTGTTCGCCATCGGTGCGGTGACCGCCTGGGCGGCGGTGATGGAGTTTATGCAGATGATCGAGGTGGGGCACATCAAGATCGACGATATCTTGCTGTTGTTCATCTATCTGGAACTGGGGGCAATGGTCGGGATTTACTTCAAGACCAACCACATGCCGGTGCGTTTCCTGATCTACGTGGCAATCACCGCGCTGACGCGACTGTTGATTTCCAACGTCTCCCACCACAGCCCGCCGGACCTGGGAATCATCTACCTGTGCGGCGGCATTTTGTTGCTGGCGTTTGCGATTCTGGTGGTGCGCTACGCCTCGTCGCAGTTTCCGTCGGTAAAGATCGAACATCCGCACCGCAAGATCGGTGCGGGTTCCAGCGAGCATTCGGAGGTTGAGAAAGGCGAGATCTAAACGCCGACAGCGGAGGGTGCCGGGCCTTGTGATTGCGGTGGTGGCACCTTGATGTTGTCGCCGCCGGTCATGGCCTCGAGAATCGCTACGGCACTATGGCCCTGTTCGATGGCAATGCCGAACTGGATGCTTTGCACCAGGCGTCGAAGCCGTTCCGGATCGTTGCGTTGCTGGGCGCTGATCATGCGCTTGGCGACGATGCGCCCGCCCTTGGACAGGGTCAGCATGATGCTGCCATCCAGGCCCTGGATGCTCAAGTTGATTTGGTATTGCGGCGCGAAGGCGTCCGTAATGATCTGAAAAGGATTGTCCATGATGCGTCACCGCCTGATTGAACGTGCAGTTGTTGACCGGCCTTGATCGGGATTAGTTCGCAACACCGGACCGTCGGCCATTCCATGTTCGTGTTCATCCAGCAATCGAGGGGCCGGGCAGGCGATGGATCGGTAGATCCCTGCCTGCGGCAGCTCCGCCATGAAGTTTGCAAGGCGCATGCCGGAATAACTTCGGACCAATGAGCCGGGGGGCGGGCTGGCGAATGCTCTGCGATGCAGGTCTGGGCGTAGCCCTTTTCAGGGCAACGAGGGGCGGATGTTCCCTTGCGGTGCAGGCTAAAGAGAGGATTGTCGGGAGGGATGCGTGGCGAGGCAACTCCCGACATTAACAGCGCTTCTGGCGATTGTCCGGCTTTATTTGCAAATGAATATTTATCTTTTTTTGGGGCTTGAATTGTTCCGCTGCCAGCCCGACTCTGTATTCAAGGGGCCGTTGCGCTAACGTCGATGGGCCCCTGGCGAGCTAGCCGAAATAAGGGATGAACTATGCAAATCCAAGTCAACAGCGATAACCATATTCAAAGCAGCATCCGACTGGAGGAGTGGGTACGTACTACCATTGAAAGCACGCTCGAACGTTACGAAGAAGACCTGACACGGGTCGAGGTTCATTTGGGGGATGAGAACGGCGACAAGCCTGGTCCCCACGATTTGCGATGCCAGCTTGAAGCCCGGCCAAAAGGCCATCAGCCAATTTCGGTGACACACAAGGCTGAATCGCTGGAACTTGCCATCGAAGGTGCTGCCACCAAGCTGGAACATAAGCTGGAGCATCTGTTCGGAAAATTACGCGGCAAGCGTGGCGCCAGCAATGGCCAGACAGAATCGATTGCCCTGGCCGATGCAATGCTGGAGGAAGAATTCCTGGAAAACGAACGAGCCGCGCTCAACGGCTGATCCTTCCGTCTATCGAGACGTCTGACTGAAAACGGGCCTGCAATCGCAGGCCCGTTTACGTTCAGCGCAAAAATGCCTGCCGATATTCTCCGGGCGTCGCGCCCAGGGACTGGCGAAAGCGATTGGCGAAATGACTCGCGCTGGCGAATCCGCAGGCCAGCGCCACGTCGCCCAACGGCTGTGGGGTGGTGCGCAGCAGGTATCGCGCCCGTGAAAGGCGCCGCGCCAGCAGATACTGATGGGGCGGGAGCCCGAAGCTCTCGCGAAACATCCTGGCGAAATGGTATTCGGACAAGGCACACAGGGCTGCCAGTTGCCCAAGGCTGACGGCCTCGCCCAGATGACTGTCGATGTAGTCCACTAGCAGACGCCGTTGATGAGGCGCCAACCCTCCCTTCAAGCGCAGCCCCTGGCGCGGGCTCACCTGACTGAGCAGCAGATGACCGAGCAGGTCGTGGGCCAGGCTGGTGCAGAGCAGGCGTTCGGCGGGCTCTTCCCAGTTCAGTCTGATCAACTGATGAAAGCGCCGCGCTTGCTGTGGGTCGTCAAGGAAGGTCGCCTCGTGCAACTGCACCTGCCGGGGTTCGCGGTCGAGCAAAGTGACGCAACCGACGGCAAATTGTTCGGAACTGAAATACAGATGGGCAAGACGGATATCGCCATTGATGACCCACGCCGACTCATGGCCGGCCGGCAAGACGCAGAGCTTGCCCGGCGCCCCGGTGGTATCGGGCCGCTCGCGACGAAACGTACCGGTGCCACCGGCGATGTAGCATGACAGCGTATGGTGAGTCGGCGCCTCGTAATCCCGGGCGTCGTGATGATTGCTCCACAAGGCAGCCGCCATGCCGTCACCGAGCTCGGCGCTGTGCTCGAGGCGAGCATTGGGCGAGCTGTTGAGGGCTTGGAAGACTTGTAGGGTTTGCAGCGTGGCCATGATCGGTTCTCCAACGCTTGCATCCTACTCTGTCGAAAGCCCGGTGCCAGCCCGTCACCGGTAAAAACCGCAAGTTTGCGCAAGCGCGGGGCAGGTGTCGGCATGACACTGGAGGCCAATGCCAGGAGTTACCGTCATGAACCTTTCGTTGTATCTGCTCACCGTGCTCATATGGGGCACTACCTGGATCGCCCTGAAGTTGCAGCTAGGCGTCGTTGCCATCCCTGTGTCGATTGTCTACCGCTTCGGTCTTGCAGCGCTGATCCTGTTTGTAATGCTGTTGCTCAGCCGGCGCCTGCAAGTGATGAACCGGCGCGGCCACCTGATTTGCGTTGCGCAGGGGCTGTGCCTGTTCTGCGTCAACTTCATGTGTTTCCTCACCGCGAGCCAGTGGATTCCCAGTGGGCTGATCGCCGTGGTGTTCTCCACCGCAACCCTCTGGAACGCTCTGAATGCCCGGGTGTTCTTCGGCCAGCGGATCGCCCGTAATGTCTTGCTGGGCGGAGCCTTGGGATTGTTGGGATTGGGGCTGCTGTTCTGGCCGGAACTGGCTGGCCACAGCGCAAGCCCGCAGACGTTGCTAGGGTTGGGGTTGGCGCTGCTGGGCACCTTGTGTTTCTCGGCGGGCAACATGCTTTCGAGCCTGCAACAGAAGGCCGGCCTCAAGCCGTTGACCACCAATGCATGGGGCATGGCGTATGGGGCGACGATGCTGGCGGTATGGTGCCTGTTCAACGGCATACCATTCGACATGGAATGGAACGTGCGATATGTCGGCTCGCTGCTGTACCTGGTGATCCCGGGCTCGGTCATCGGTTTTACCGCCTACCTGACCTTGGTCGGCCGCATGGGGCCAGAGCGAGCAGCGTATTGCACGGTCCTGTTCCCGGTGGTGGCGCTGAACGTCTCGGCATTCGCCGAAGGCTATCAATGGACGGCGCCAGCGCTGGTTGGGCTGCTGTTCGTGATGCTGGGCAATGTGCTGGTGTTTCGCAAAGTGCGCCCGGTCGCTATGAAGGTTGCCTTGGGTGCCCGCTGAGCGGGCAAGGATGCAGGCCCGCTGGGGCGGGCCTGGGAGTGTGTTTATTTCCAGCTTTGCGGGTTGACCAGGTTCGCCGGTCGATCGCCCATCAAGGCGCTGCGCAAGTTTTCCACAGCGAGATTGGCCATGGCCTCACGGGTTTCGTGAGTAGCCGAGCCGATATGGGGCAAAGTCACCGCATTCTTCAACTGGAACAGCGGCGAAGCGGCCAGTGGCTCTTTTTCATAGACATCCAGCCCGGCGCCGCGAATGCGGTTGTTCTGCAAGGCTTCGATCAACGCCGGCTCGTCCACCACGGGGCCCCGGGAGATGTTGACCAGGATAGCGCTCGGTTTCATCAGGGCCAGCTCGCGTTGGCCTATCAGGTGACGGGTCTTCTCGCTCAAGGGCACCACGAGGCAGACGAAGTCCGCTTCGGCCAGCAACTGGTCCAGGGAGCGGAATTGCGCGCCCAGCTGATTTTCCAGATCAACCTTGCGGCTGTTCCCGCTGTACAGGATTGGCATGTTGAAGCCCAGTCGACCACGCCGGGCGATGGCCGCGCCAATGTTGCCCATGCCGACGATGCCCAGAGTCTTGCCGTGCACATCGCTGCCGAACAGCTGCGGCCCGACTGACGCCTGCCACTGTCCGGCCTTGGTCCAGGCGTCCAGTTCAGCGACGCGGCGGGCGCTGCTCATCAGCAGGGCGAAGGCCAGGTCGGCCGTGCTTTCAGTGAGCACGTCGGGGGTATTGGTGAGCATGATCCCGCGTTCGTTGAAATACGCCAGGTCATAATTGTCGTAACCCACCGACACGCTGGAAACCACTTCCAGTTTCGTCGCGTTCTGCAGTTGCTCGCGGCCAAGCTTGCGACCGACACCGATCAGTCCGTGGACGTGGGGCAGGGCTTCGTTGAACTGCGCGTTGATGTCGCCGTTCGCTGGGTTGGGCACGATCACGTCGAAGTCCTGTCGCAGGCGCTCGATCATGGGAGGCGTGATACGGCTGAAGGCAAGTACGGTTTTTTTCATCGTGCAAGGCTCTCTGCGTGGGATACCAAGCACGCTAACATTCTTGGCGCGGGTTAGGCGAGAGGCGGGGAGTAATCGCAGCAGCGCAAGTCCTTTATGGGGGCGAGCTTGCTCGCGATAGCGGTGCATCAGGCACCGGGAGCTTGGCAAAGATATCGCCATCGCGAGCAAGCTCGCTCCCACTGGTAGTCTCTACGAAATCAGGCGGCCCGCAGGGAAATGAAGGCGTAATTGGCCGGTGCCTCGGTGACCACGCTTGCGCCACTGGCCGTGACCTGGCTGGCGATATCATCTCCCGACAAGTGGAACTGCCACTCGGCTTGCTGCTCCAGTGGCTGCAAACGGGCCTGGTCGATAGCCACGGCAAAGGCCGCCATGTCCGGCAGATACGCGGTAAACCCGTCGCCTTTCAGCGCAGTAGTGTGGATGCCCAGGGACGCGCATATGCGCGCCTTGGTGCCGACTTCGTCACGATCGGCCTGGCGTGAACGAGCGATCAGCCCGGCCAGTTCCGGGTCAACCAGCTCCCCACCGATGATTAACTTCGGGCCCGTTTCCCACGACTCCGGCGGGCAATCCTTGGCGGCGGGATTGAGCGGGATATGCGGGTTGATTTCCATGGGATAGATACGACACACCAGGGGGCGGCGTTCGTAGATACGGCAAAGATTGTCGGCGTCCAGGTTATGGCAGGGGCCGGCGTTATAAGCGGCGAAGGTGATCGCCACCATGGCTTCGCTCGTGCCACTGCGCACGACGGTGGAACGGCGTTCGGCATGTTCGCGTTGAGCCACCGGCAAGCCGAGGCCATTGGGCAGGAAGGCCTCGGCCAGGACGATCACCTGGCCGCCATCATTGGCCCACATCCGCGCCTCGTCGAGGGTCAGGGGGACGTGGTGACCGGTGCAGCATTTACCACACCCTACACAGGAAAACGTTGTGTTCATTGACTGACCGAATGGGAAAGGCTGGAAGGCGTCGGAAAAACGCCGGCTGAGCCCTGCGTAGCAAATTATGCGCCAGTCACCGGGCAGGACCGGCCGGACGGATCGAGTCCCATTCGGTCACGACCGCGGTCTTGGTTTTCTTGCGGTAAAGGCACAGCTCGGTGCCGGTGGCGCCGTTCATGTGTTTCTGAGGGTACTGGCCTTGCAGCAACAGCGCGGTGTAGCCGACCCGGTCGTCGAATTGAGCGGCGGTGCCGACCGGTTCGGCGTTCTTCAATCCACTGGCCTTGACGCAGCTGGCGAGCACTTTTTTGTCGTAGGCGGCCCAGGCATCGGAGCTCGATGCATGAACCTGCGAAGACACCGCGGCCAGGGCGAGAAGAATCAGGGTAGGGGCTTTCATCAGGGAAATCCTTGTTCTGGGATGCCAAAACAAGAGTATGCCTGAGGTTGCAAGAGAGGGCTGTTATCGAGGCTGGTCGCGGTCTCGTTGTGCCTAAAAGCGACAACGAAACCTGCGATCGGCTTCGGTGAAATCAACGACCTTGTTCGGCAACGGCCTTGGCCGCCGTGATCAGGCATTTGGTCAGTTCGGGCGAAGAGAACTTGGTGAGTACGCCGTTGGCGCCGGCGAGCCGGGCTTTTTCGCTGTTCATCGCGCTGTCTAGCGACGTGTGCAGCAGCACGTAGATATGCGCGAAATCGGGCGTTTCGCGCAGGGTCCGGGTGAGGGCGTAGCCATCCATCTCCGACATCTCGATGTCCGAAACGATCAGGTTGATCTCCTGTGCGGTGCCTTGCAGTTCCAGCAGGCAGTCAATGGCTTCCTTGGCGCTGCGTGCGGTGTGGCATTGCAGGCCCAGGTTGCGCAGGGTATGCACCGATTGTTGCAGCGCGACCTGGCTGTCGTCGACCACCAGAATTCGAGCATCGCCGAGCACTTCGGCGTCTTCCATGCTCAGCTCGGTCGGCGCTGTCTCGATTTGCGCCGGGGCGATGCCGTGGATGACTTTTTCGATATCCAACACCTGCACCAAGGTGCCATCCACCGAGGTCACGCCGGTAATGAACGCCCGTACGCCGCCAGAGCCGTAGGGCGGTGGCTTGATGTCTGTCGTCAGGCAATGGACGATCTTGCTCACCGCCTGTACGTGCAGCCCTTGTTTGGAGCGGCTGACGTCCGTCACGATCAGGCAGCCGCCGTCCGGGTCTTCGAGCGGCCGCTCGCCAATGGCACGGCTCAGGTCGATCACCGACAACGATGCCCCGCGCAGCGTGGCGATGCCTTTGACGTGCGGATGCGACTCCGGCAGCTTGGTCAGGGGCGGGCAGGGAATGATTTCACTGACCTTGAGCAGGTTGATCGCCATCAGCTTGCCGCTGCGCAAGGTAAAGAGCAGAAGCGAAAGAGAATCTGCGCGGGCTTTGTTGGAGGACATAAAAACCTTCTGTTGAAAAGGTGGGGCGAGCGCGAACATCGCCAAGACAGCTTTTGATAACGGGTTATCGACGTGTTGGAGGCTGGCTTTAGGTTCTGTTCGAAAACTAATGCGGCGATGGCCGTGCCCTTCTGTCCGAACTGGTATTTCTTACAGGTTCCGATTCGCAGCGTCCGACTCATGCTGCCCCTTCCTTATCCAGGATGGGAGCAAGCAAATGAATCGGAACAAAGGCATGTTCAAAAGGGCCGTGTGGTGGGTTGTCTCGCTCATCGGCGGGCTTGGGGTCGCAATGACATTCGTCCAAGGGGCGGACCTTCAGGGCAATAGCCCCCAAGGCGTGCGCTATGGCGGTGGCGATGAGATTTTGCTCCAGGGATTCCATTGGAATTCCACTCGACTGCCTGCGGGCAACTGGTACACGACGCTCATATCCCTTGCTCCCAAGGTTGGCGCCGATGGGTTTACCGGGATCTGGATGCCGCCACCGTGGCGCGATGTCTCCAGTTGGTCGAAGCCGGATGCCGGAACCAGCGGTGGTGGAGAAGGTTATTACTGGAGCGACTTCGACAAGAACGGCGGGTACGGCACTGAGACCCAATTGAAGGCTGTCGTGGCGGCATTACAGGCTGCGAAAGTCAAAGTTATCTTCGATGTGGTGCCCAATCACATGAATCGCCCGAATATCGGGCCGACATTGCAAGCGCTGCTCAGTGACAAGACGGCCTGGCGTGACGGTTGCGCGCAATGCGATACCGGCGAGCCCTTCGAAGGAAGTTCTGACCTGAACATTGGCAACAGCAAGATCTTCTCGATGTTCAGGAGCGAATTTGAAAACCTGCGTGACAACTATGGCGCGGCCGGGCTGCGCTTCGATTTTGTCAAAGGCTATGGGGCTGATTCCGTCAACGACTGGATGAACAATTTTGGCAGCAACCATTTTTGCGTGGGCGAATTATGGAAGGGGCCCGGCGAATACCCTGTCGATGACTGGCGCCATAACGCCGGCTGGCAGGAGGCGCTCAAGGATTGGTCCGATCGCGCCCACTGCACCGTATTCGATTTCGCGCTCAAGGAGCGCCTGCAGAATGGGACGATCACCGAATGGCGCAATGGTCTCAATGGCAATCCGGATCCTGCCTGGCGATCCATTGCCGTGACTTTTGTCGACAACCATGACACCGGTTATTCGCCTGGCTTCCTGGGTGGGCAGCATCACTGGGCCCTGCCGGAGCACCTGCGCGACAAGGCCTATGCCTATATCCTCAGCAGCCCGGGTACGCCCATGGTCTATTGGCCGGATATGTACGATTGGCCGAGGGGCGCCTTGATCCGGCAGCTTGTTGCCCTACGTCGAGACGCGGGAGTTCGGGCTGATTCGCCTATTGTGTTTCTTGGAAATTATTCAGGCCTGGTGGCGAAGACCACGGGTGGCAAGCAAACGCTGCTGGTCGCCCTCGGGTCTGATCTTGACAGCGCCAAGGTGCCGGCTGCCTTTACCCCGGCTCTGGACAGCAACAGCGGGGACATCCGTATCTGGCGTTCCGCCCCGCAAGCCAGCAGCGTCAATGTCCAGTTGAAGTGCGACCAAGGCAAGACTCAGCCCGGGGAAAGCGTTTATGCCGTCGGTTCGAGCCTTGAGCTGGGAGACTGGTCGCCGGCTCGGGCCGTGCGCTTGACGGACGTGAGTCAATATCCGCTGTGGCAGGGTCGAATCGACTTGCCTGGGGGCGAGCAATATGAGTGGAAATGCATCGTCCGGCGTGACCAGGACGCGCAGGTGATTCGCTGGCAGGCCGGCGCCAATACGGCATTCGTCGCCAAACAGGACGGGATCAGCGCCGGCAGCTTCTAGAGGATTGCGTACGGCCGGTTACTTGAGTCCCAGCCGTTTCGCCATTCGTCCCAGATTGGCCCGGTCCAGGCCCAGCTCACGGGCCGCGCTGGCCCAGTTATGCTGATGGCGTTCCAGGCAGGCGTTGATCATCTGCCGCTGGTAGTTCTCCGTGGCCTGGCGTAAATCCCCCGTCACCGGCACCGTGCAAGTGGATGCCGGGCGGGCGGTAGGAAGGTCTTCCGGCGCGGCATGGGGCAAGTCAAGGTCATTGGCGCTCAAGCTGAGGATTCTCGGTCGTACCGGATGGTTGCCTAATGCTTTCAACGCGCTGCGACCGATCAGGTGTTCCAGCTCGCGCACGTTGCCAGGCCAATCGTAGGCCAGGAGTGCGGCTTGGGCATCGCTGGTCAAGCGCAGGCTGCCCAGGCCCATGCGTGAACGGTTCTGCTCGAGGAAAAAACCGGCAAGAAGCAGCACGTCGCGTCCGCGGTCGCGCAGCGCGGGCACCTGTAGCGGGTACACACTCAGTCGATGATAGAAATCGGCCCGGTAACGGCCGTTGCGCACTTCTTCGGCGAGGTCGCGATTGGTGGCCGCGATCAGACGCACGTCGACGCGGTGTTCCTTGTCCGAGCCCAGGCGCTGCAACTGCCCACTTTGCAGGACGCGCAATAATTTTGCCTGGACAGTCAAGGACAGCTCGCCCACCTCATCGAGGAACAACGTGCCGCCATCGGCCAGTTCGAACTTGCCCCGACGGTCGTTGGTGGCACCGGTGAAAGCACCGCGTACATGGCCAAACAGCTCGCTCTCCACCAAGGTATCCGGAAGGGCGGCGCAATTGAGGCTGATCATCGGCTGGTCGGCACGGTTGGAGGCGGCGTGAATGGCTTGGGCGACCAATTCCTTGCCGACCCCGGTTTCGCCGGTGATCAGCACCGTCAGGTCGCTGCCACCCACGAGCTTGATTTCCTCCACCAGGCGTTTGTGGGCCTTGCTTTGGCCGACCATGTCGCGATGCTGCTGGCCGCTCGCCTGACGATAGACCTCGGCGCGGTGATGCTCGTCTTCAGCCTTCAAGGCCAGCCGCTCGATACGTTCGGCAGCGCTGACCGTGGCCGCGGCGAGGCTGGCGAAGGCTTGCAAGGCGCTCAGGTCGATAGGCTCAAAGCGTTCCGGGTCCAGCGAGTCCAGCGTCAGCAAGCCCCACGGCTGCTCATCGACGAACAGCGGGCAACCCATGCAGTCATGCACTTCCAGATGCTCGTCCAAGCCTTCGACCAGCCCATCGTAAGGGTCGGGCAGGTCGCTGTCGGTTGCAAAGCGAGTGGGTAGCGGATTGCCTAGCAATGCCTCGAAGCGGGGGTGTTCGCTGATGCGGAACCGGCGCCCCAGCGTATCTGTACTCAAGCCATCCACCGCCAGCGGCACGAGGCAATCCCCATCCAGGCGCAACAGCGCGGCGGCATCGCACGGCAGCAGGGCGCGCAGGGCGCCGAGCAAGCGGCGGTAGCGCTCGCCCTCCGGCAGCTCGCGGGAGAGGTCTGCCACCAGTGGCAGCAGTGACGTTAGCAGGGAGGTCGCGGTCATAATGACTCCATCTGGTCGTAATGACTATAAACGCTGCCGTGTCTTTATGACTATGTTGTTTTCAACTTACTGAAAAACAAGCATAAATTTTCTGGCATGGAATGTGATAAGCAAGATATCAGTTATCTATGTCACGTGAGGGGTTTACCCATGCTGAGTCAAGAACAGCGCGCCATCATTCGTTCCACCGTTCCGTTGCTCGAGAGCGGCGGGGAAGCGCTCATCACTCATTTCTACCGCATGATGTTGTCCGAATATCCACAAGTGCGCCCACTGTTCAATCAGGCTCACCAAGCCAGCGGCGACCAGCCTCGGGCGCTGGCCAATGGCGTGCTGAAGTACGCCCGGCATATCGATCAGCTCGACCAACTGGGCGACCTGGTGGCGAAAATCGTCAATAAGCATGTCGCTTTGCAGATTCAACCCGAGCATTACCCGATTGTCGGCGCCTGCCTGCTGCGGGCGATTGCCGAGGTGCTGGGCGAAGAAATCGCCACGCCTGAAGTGATTTCGGCATGGGGCGCCGCCTATAACCAATTGGCCGATATCCTGATCGGTGCCGAAGCTGGCCTGTATGACCAGAAGGCCGCGGCACCGGGTGGCTGGCGCGGTGAGCGGGCGTTTATCCTGGTCGACAAGGTACAGGAGAGCGCGGAAATCACTTCGTTCTACTTCGAGCCGGCAGACAAGGGGCCCATCCTGCAAGCGGAGCCAGGCCAGTACATCGGCATGAAGCTGCTCCTGGATGGCGAGGAAGTACGCCGCAACTATTCCTTGTCGGCGCTTGCTGACAATGGTCGGTACCGCATCAGCGTCAAGCGCGAGGCGGGTGGCCGGGTGTCCAACTACCTGCACGACCATTTCCCGATCGGCAGCGGCATCCAGCTGTTTCCGCCGTCCGGAGACTTCTACCTCACCGACAGCGACAAGCCTTTGGTGCTGATCAGCGGGGGCGTTGGCATCACTCCGACCCTGGCGATGTTGCAGGCGGCATTGCAAACCGAACGCCCGGTGCATTTCATCCACTGCGCGCGCAACGGCCGTGTACATGCCTTCCGCGACTGGATCGACGACCTGGCCGGGCGGCATCCGCAACTCAAGCGCTTCTATTGCTACGACGAGCATGACGGCGCGAGCCCTGCGGCTGACAAGGTGGGGCTGTTGAGCCAGGATCAACTGGCGCAATGGCTGCCGGAACAGCGTGACCTGGACGTCTATTTCCTTGGACCGAAAGGTTTCATGGCGGCGATCAAGCGCCATCTCAAGGCCTTGGGCGTGCCGGCGGAGCAAAGCCGCTACGAGTTCTTCGGGCCGGCGGCGGCTTTGGAATAGCCTTTATCGCGAGCAAGCTCGCTCCCACAGGGAATTGTGGCGCGCACAAAACTGTGTCGCTGCGATGAACATTGTGGGAGCGAGCCTGCTCGCGATAGCGGTAGCTCTGCCGACGCGCCATTGGAATTAATCCGCGCTTAACCCCCTTCCTGTTTATTCCCTCGATGCTGCCGGCTGCCGCTCGTTCACTATCTGCGTGTAGACTTCGGCCATCCGACAACGCGCCGAGCACAGTCATGCGGCGCGTCGATCCATGCAGATGAAGGGAAACGCAATGAGTGAACAAATGATGCGCCTGGGCCGTGAGCGGCGCTACCTGGTGTTGCTGGGGGTGATCTGCCTCGCACTGATCGGCGGCGCGCTGTATATGCAGGTCGTGCTGGGTGAGGCGCCATGCCCACTGTGCATCCTGCAACGCTATGCGTTGTTGCTGATCGCCCTCTTTGCCTTCATCGGTGCGGCCATGCGCACTCGCCGCAGCCTGACGATTTTCGAAGGGTTGGTCGTGCTGTGTGCGTTGGCCGGCGCGGGCGTGGCGGGGCATCACGTCTACACGCAGTTCTTTCCGGCGGTCAGTTGTGGCGTCGACGTCTTGCAGCCGATTGTCGATGACCTGCCACTGGCGAAGATCTTCCCGCTGGGTTTTCAGGTTGATGGTTTCTGCTCCACGCCGTATCCCCCTGTCCTGGGATTGTCGCTGGCGCAGTGGGCGTTGGTGGCATTCGTGTTGACCGCCGTGCTGGTGCCCTTGTTGGTGTCCCGTAATCGCAAAGCCCTACGCTAGAGTCGATCTGCACAGACGCCCCGGTTTTTTCACCAAGACCCGGGGCGTTTTTTATTTCGGCGCCGTTTGGGACCCGCCTTGATCCGAAGCAGGAATGCCCTGCGACGATGTGCGACACGTTGTCACACATCGTGCCTCTGCGTTCCTTTCAAGCGGTGAATTGACGCTGCAACCTGTAATAAAAAAACGGCCTGATATCCTCCCCGACCGCAATATTGTCATCTTCCATGCAGGCATTTTTAACAGCGAAGCGCCGTGACGCCTAGGCCCCGTAAAACGGGCGCTGACGGGTCATGCAAGCCCGGCGAAAACGTACGCAGCTGTCTAAATCGGGCGTAGTAGCCTTACGTTTTTTGGGGTTCTTGTTGAGAATGTATTTCGATAACATGCTGGCCCGTTGCAATATCGGCGATAGATTGTTGCCGGATCGGATAAAAATTATTTCGGGTTAAGACATGGTCTCCAACGCCGCAGCTCACTACAATCGCCCGCACCGATTTTCCGACCCGGCTCAGGCTTGAGCACGAGAGTGGTCGAAGGGCGCCAGCGCCCCATGCGACCCCAGGTGTCGGTGCCTCCAACTACCCGCACCAAATGGAATTGGGCTTGAGAACTAGGCCTTTGACCAACGAATAAGAACTCACTGCTGGCCCGGGATGTGTCGAACAGCCGCTGACGTTCGACGGGCAGCCCTTATTCAATTCAAGAAAATGCCAACCCTTGGCAGGGTGAAGTGTTGGCGATCAAAACCCAACTGCATTGCGCAAGCTGCTTTAGAGGTCGTGAGATGAGTAAAAACAGGTACCCCCGATTACTAGGCTTGTTGCCGCTGCTCGGCACGTTGCTGCTGGGAGGCTGCAACATGACCCTGCTCGATCCCAAGGGCCAGGTCGGCCTGGATGAACGAAACCTGATCATCACCGCCACGCTGCTGATGTTGCTGGTCGTTGTGCCGGTTATCGTCATGACGTTCTTGTTCGCCTGGAAATACCGCGCGTCCAACACCAGTGCCACCTACACCCCGAAATGGTCCCACTCGACCAAGATCGAAGTCGCGGTGTGGACCATTCCGGTATTGATCATCATTGCCCTGGGTTACATCACCTACAAGTCGACCCACGCACTGGACCCGTACCGTCCGCTGGATTCCGACGTCAAGCCAATCACCATTGAAGTGGTCTCGATGGACTGGAAGTGGCTGTTCATCTATCCGGAACAAGGTATCGCCACGGTCAACAAGATCGTGTTCCCGGCCCACACGCCGATCAACTTCAAGGTCACCTCCGACACCGTGATGAACTCGTTCTTCATCCCGGGCCTGGGCGGCCAGATCTACGCGATGGCCGGCATGCAGACCAAGCTGCACCTGATCGCCAACCAGAACACCGAACTTGAAGGTATCTCCGCCAACTACAGCGGCGCGGGTTTCACCGGCATGAAGTTCAAGGCGACCGCCACCACCCAGGAAGAATTCGACGCCTGGGTAAACGAAGTGAAGAAGGCACCTAAACAGCTTGAAAAAGCTGAATACGAAGCCCTTTCCAAGCCGAGCCAGAACAACCCAGTCGAACTCTACTCGTCGGTCACGCCGAACCTGTTCCAGACCATCATCGATAAGTATGAAGGGATGAATCCGGGCAAGCCGATGCATCACGAGAAGAAAGAGAAGGAAGTGGCCCACAACATGGAAGGGATGGACATGAGCTCGCATTCAGCTGCCGGGGCAGAGGAGTAAACGATGTTTGGTAAATTAAGTTGGGAAGCGATCCCGTTCCACGAGCCGATTGTCATGGTGACCCTCGCCATCATCGGGCTCGGTGGCCTGGCGCTGTTTGCGGGTATTACTTATTTCAAGAAGTGGACGTACCTGTGGACTGAATGGTTGACCTCGGTCGACCACAAGAAGATCGGCGTGATGTACATCATCGTCGCCATGGTCATGTTGCTGCGCGGTTTTGCCGACGCGATCATGATGCGTACCCAGTTGGCCATGGCCACCGAGGGCTCGCCCGGCTACCTGCCGCCTGAACACTATGACCAGATCTTCACCGCCCACGGTGTGATCATGATCATTTTCATGGCGATGCCATTCTTCACCGGCCTGATGAACCTCGCAGTGCCGCTGCAGATCGGCGCCCGTGACGTTGCCTATCCGTTCCTGAACTCCTTGAGCTTCTGGCTGCTGGTTTCCGGCGTCGTGCTGATCAACGTTTCCCTGGGTGTCGGCGAATTCGCCAAGACCGGTTGGGTTGCCTATCCGCCGTTGTCGGGGCTGCAATACAGTCCGGGCGTGGGGGTGGACTACTACATCTGGGCGCTACAGCTATCCGGGTTGGGGACAACGCTGACAGGGGTCAACTTCCTGGCCACCGTGCTGAAGATGCGTACCCCTGGCATGAAGCTGATGGACATGCCGATCTTCACCTGGACCTGCACCTGGGCCAACGTGCTGATCGTCGCTTCGTTCCCGATCCTCACCGCTACACTGGCTCTGCTGACGCTTGACCGCTACATGGATTTCCACATTTTCACCAATGAACTGGGTGGAAATCCGATGATGTACGTCAACCTGTTCTGGGCTTGGGGTCACCCTGAGGTGTACATCCTGATCCTGCCGGCGTTCGGTATCTTCTCCGAAGTCATCTCGACCTTCTCCGGCAAGAAACTGTTTGGCCACCACTCGATGATCTACGCTTCGGGCGCGATCTCGGTACTGGGCTTCATGGTCTGGCTGCACCACTTCTTCACCATGGGTTCGGGTGCAAGCGTCAACGCCTTCTTCGGCCTGGCGACCATGCTGATCTCGATCCCGACGGGTGTGAAGCTGTTCAACTGGCTGTTCACCATCTACCAGGGCCGCCTGCGTTTCACCAGCCATGTGCTGTGGACTCTGGGCTTCATGGTGACCTTCGCCATCGGCGGTATGACCGGCGTACTGCTGGCCATTCCGGGTGCTGACTTTGTGCTGCACAACAGCCTGTTCGTGATCGCGCACTTCCATAACGTGATCATCGGCGGCGCCGTGTTCGGCTACATCGCGGGCTTTGCGTTCTATTTCCCGAAAGCGTTCGGCTTCAAGCTGCACGAAGGCTGGGGCAAGGCAGCGTTCTGGTTCTGGATCTCGGGCTTCTTCGTCGCGTTCATGCCGCTCTATGCACTGGGCTTCATGGGCATGACCCGTCGCCTGAACGCCACCACCAACCCTGAGTGGGTGCCGTACCTGTACGTCGCCATGTTCGGCGCGGTGATGATTGCCGTGGGTATCGCCTGCCAGCTGATCCAGTTGTACGTCAGCGTGCGTGACCGCAAGAAGCCGGAAAACATGTGCGAACACGGTGACCCGTGGAATGCCCATACCCTGGAATGGTCGACTTCTTCGCCACCACCGTTCTACAACTTTGCCGTGCTGCCGAAAGCGGACGTCATCGACCCGTTCACCGAAGCCAAGGAAAACGGCACCGCGTACGAGGCTCCGGCCAAGTACTCGCCGATCCACATGCCCAACAACACCGCCACCGGTGTGGTCATGGGCGGGCTGTTGACCGTGTTCGGTTTCGCGATGATCTGGCACATCTGGTGGCTGGCCATCGCCAGCCTGGTCGGCACCGTGGTGTATTTCGCCTTCCATGCCGCCCGTGACGATCAGGGCTACATGGTGCCGGTGGATGTCATCGAACGCATCGAAGCCGAGCAGCACAAGCGTCTGGTCGCGGCCGGGAAAGTCCCTGCCACCGCCACCCGTGTTGAAACCTCGTTGGAACAGGCTTAAACCATGTCGAACTTAGTGACCAATGTTGGACACGCCCATGGTCATGACCATGGGCACGATGACCATCACCACGACTCGGGCGAGATGACCGTATTCGGTTTCTGGCTCTACCTGATGACCGACTGCATTCTGTTTGCGTCGATCTTCGCGGTGTACGCGGTGCTGGTTAACAACGTCGCCGGTGGCCCGTCGGGCCACGACATCTTCGAACTGCCTTATGTACTGGGCGAAACCGCGCTGCTGCTGTTCAGTTCGATCACCTACGGCTTCGCCATGCTGGCGTTGTACAAGGGCAAGAAAACCCAGGTCCTGGGCTGGTTGGCGATGACCTTCCTGCTGGGCGCCGGCTTTATCGCCATGGAGATCAATGAGTTCCATATCCTGATCGCCGAAGGCTACGGCCCGAGCCGCAGCGGTTTCCTGTCCGGGTTCTTCACCCTGGTCGGCACCCACGGTCTGCACGTGACCAGCGGTCTGATCTGGATGGCGATCATGATGTACCAAGTCCAGAAAAACGGCCTGACCGCCACCAACAAGACGCGCCTGAGCTGCCTGAGCCTGTTCTGGCACTTCCTGGACGTGGTGTGGATCTGCGTATTCACCGTTGTTTATCTGATGGGGACCCTGTAAATGGCTAACGCTCATTCCCATGATGGCCACGACGCCGGCCACGGCAGCGTCAAGTCCTACGCCATCGGTTTCATCCTGTCGGTGATCCTGACCGTCATTCCGTTCGGCCTGGTGATGTACCCATCGCTGCCCAAGAGCCTGACGCTTTGGATCATTCTGATCTTCGCCGTGGTCCAAGTATTGGTCCACCTGGTGTACTTCCTGCACCTGGACCGTTCGGCCGCCCAGCGTAACAACGTGATTGCGTTTGTCTTCGCTGCGCTGGTGATCGTACTGCTGGTCGGCTTGTCGCTGTGGATCATGTTCAGCATCCACACCAACATGATGGCGCACTGAGGAAAGTCCGGATGTCACTGAAGCACTTTATCCAAATCACCAAGCCGGGGATCATTTTCGGTAACGTGCTTTCTGTGGCGGGCGGGTTTTTCCTGGCCTCGAAGGGGCATGTCGATCTGGCCATCTTCCTGGCGGCGATGATCGGCACTTCCCTGGTGGTGGCGTCCGGTTGCGTGTTCAACAACTGCATCGACCGTGATATCGACATCAAGATGGAACGCACCAAGAACCGGGCGCTGGTCCAAGGCCTGATTCCGGTGCAACTGGCCCTGGCGTTTGCCACGGTGCTGGGTGTGGCCGGCGTGGCGCTGCTGTACTGGGTCGCCAACCCGCTGGCGGCGTTGTTCGCGGTGATCGGCTTTGTCATCTACGTCGGCCTCTACAGCCTGTACCTCAAGCGCAAGTCGGTTCACGGCACGCTGGTGGGCAGTCTGTCGGGGGCGATGCCGCCGGTGATCGGTTATGTCGCGGTCAGCAACAGCTTCGACATGGCGGCGGTGACGCTGCTGGTGATGTTCAGCCTGTGGCAGATGCCGCATTCCTATGCCATCGCGATCTTCCGCTTCAATGATTACCTGGCGGCCTCGATTCCGGTATTGCCCGTCAAGCGCGGTATCCAGGTGGCCAAGAAACACATCCTGCTCTACATCCTGGCCTTCCTCGTGGCGACCTTGATGCTGACCTTCAGCGGCTACGCCGGCATGAGCTACCTCGCCGTCGCCGCTGCCATGGGCATGTACTGGCTGTACATGGCCTGGACCGGCTACAAGGCGGTGGATGACACGGTCTGGGCACGCAAGCTGTTCGTGTTCTCGATCTTCACCATCACTGCCCTGAGCGTGATGATGTCCCTGGATTTCAAGGTGCCGAGTGAGTTGTTGCTGACTTACGCGCCTTAAGCGACAGAGGCAGTAAAAAAAGCCCCGCCTTCGAGAGAAGTGCGGGGCTTTTTCTTGGGTGTTACTTGGGACTTCTGTGGGAGCGAGCCTGCTCGCGAATGCGCCCGTTCAGCCAACATCACCTCAAATGATCCACCGCATTCGCGAGCAGGCTCGCTCCCACAAGGGACTCGACTCGACGCGGGCTTATTTTATTGCTGGGCGATGCTGTAGCCGTCGAACGCTTTCTGCTGTTGCAGGGCAGTGACGATGCTTTTACGGGTAACTGGTTGTTCGGTGCCGTCATTGTCCAGGAAGGTCTCGCTTTCCAGTTCGGCTTCGTCGCCTTCACCAACAAAGCTGAAACCCAGGAACTCGAAGGCCTCGCGGTCGACGTTCGGCTTGGAGCGCGGCGTGCGCAGGGGCAGGGTGACGCTGATGCCGTCCTTGCTGATGACGAACACCTCGGCTTCCTTTTTGGGCCGCGAGGCCTTGCCTTTGCTACCGCTTGGGTTGCTGATCGCCTGGTGGGTCTGGTTCAGCACTTTCAAGGCCAGGCCGTAGACCAGTTCCTGGAAATCCGCATCATCCTTGTAGCTGGAGAGAATGCGGCTGATGGGGAAGCGGCTGCTCAGGTCTTCCAAAGCAGCAAAATCCGCAGCTTCGGCGTCCTTGAGTTGCTTGAGCTGGCCCATCAGTTCGTAGGCCTTGTCGTCATCGAACGCGTCGTGAGCCTGGCGGATGGCGGTGCGCAGTTCGCGGATCTGGTCGCTTTCGCGGTTCGACTGGAACGCATCCAGGACCATCTCGCTGATGGTCTTGGCCTGGGGCAGATGCTGTGAAAGATTGATGGAGTTTTCGTATTCCGCTTTGGACGACAGGGTGATTACGGATTCAGCGGTATTGGAATCGGACATTGAAATTTCACTACTTCTGTTAGCGGGATATGGCGAGAAAGGGGTTGAGCTTTTTTCCGGCCGCCTAATCTATTGGACGCGGGCGGCGTTGTCACGGTCGGACCGGTCGCCGGTACGCATTTCATCCGCGCAACAGCGCCATCAACCGCAACGCGTCCGGGGTCGCTGCGCCGCTGGCCGTGTTATCGAATATGCACCAGGTCGGTGTGTCCGGGGCGGCTTTCAAGGCTTGGGCGATTTGCTTGAGCCGGACATCATCGTAAGGGGTGTAATAAATCTTCGGCGAGCCGTGCATACGGTAATAACGAATGCCGGGCCACCCCGCCGGTTGGTCGCCCCCCGGCAGCGGCGAGGGATCGGCGGCCACGCGACCGATTCGCTGGGTCTGCAGCATCGCCATGGCGGGTGGTGCGAGCCAGCTCGGGTGTCGAGGTTCAAGCACCGCATCGCCTTGGTAACGATCACGCAAAACCTTGAAGAAGGTCTCGGCCTGGGCGTCGTCAAAGGCCAGCGAAGGTGGCAGTTGAATCAGCAGGCAGCCGAGTTTTTCCCCCAGTTGCGAGCACTGCCCGAGGAATTCTTCCACAAGCCCCTCGCAATCGACCAAGCGTCGTTCGTGAGTGATCTGCTTTGGCATTTTCACCGAGAAGCGAAATTCTGCGGCCACGCTGTCCGCCCATTTTGCATACGTGGCGGGGCGGTGCGGGCGATAGAACGAACTGTTGATCTCCACGGCTGGAAAGCGTGCGCTGTAGCGCTGCAGATGGGTGCCTTCATCGGGAAAGGACGGCCATTGCGCCTTGGGCAATGACCAGCCCGCGCAGCCCAGGAAATGGATTGAAGAGCGTGAGAGTCGAGTTGCCAATGTGGGAGGCCTGATTGCGGGGACAAAGCTATGACCGCAACAAACGCCTCATGGATTCATTCTTCGCAAGCAGAGGTCAGTCGCATATCACGTTCTTGCCGGCCATCTTCGAGCGATACAGCGCCTGGTCCGCCCGATCCATCAATACCTCTTGGGTTTCGTCTTCGATCCGCTGCACCACACCGAAACTCATGGTGATCTGGAAATCCCCTACCGGGAGCAGGTCGGACAGGCCGCGGCGTATGGTTTCGGCCATCAGGACCGCATCGGCCAAGGATGTATTTGGCAAAATCATAATGAATTCATCGCCACCCCAACGCACCAACAGGTCGCTGTCGCGCTCACAACGCTTGACCGCCTGCACCACTTGCACCAGCGCCGCATCACCGAATGCATGGCCGTATCGATCGTTGATGTCCTTGAAATCGTCGATGTCCATGGCGATCAGCGACAACGGTTCGCGAAAGCGCTGGGCGCGTTCGCAAGCCTGAGGCAGCGTCTGCTCCAGGCGATACCGATTAGCGACCAGGGTCAATGCGTCGGTTTCGGCGAGCCTGCGGTTTTCGTCGAGTTGGATCTGCAATTGATGGTTGACCCGCGACAACTCACGGGTGCGCTCTTCGATGACCGCTTCCAGGGATTTGTTGCGCCGTTCAAGTTGCTCGAATAGACGCTTCTTGTCGTCGATGCTGCGATGGGCGCCGATCATTCGGGCCACGCTGCCGTCGGGGTTGCGAGCGATGACGTAGCCGCGGTCTTCGATCCAGATATACGAGCCGTCATGCGTGCGACAGCGGTATTCGGCTTGGTATTTTGCCGAGCGTTGTTGAAGGTAGTCATCGAACAGTGACATCACCTGGGGGTAATCCTGCGGATGGATCACGCTCTCCCAAGTCAACACGGTGTTGCTCAGCGAATGAGGCGAGTAGCCGAGCATGGTGTACCAACCGGGGTTGCGATAAACGAACCCGGTATTGGCGTTCCAGTCCCAGATGCCATCGCTGACCAGTTCCATGATGGTGTGCAGCACGCTTTCGTCCAGATCGGACAAATCGAACCGCAGCAAATCGATCTTCGAGGCGTCGTCCATCATTGTTCCCTCAATCAGCCCTGATATCAAAATGCTCTCCGAGGGTGAAGAGTAGCCGATGGGCTTAGGGGTCACTAGGGGTGACATGGTGCATCTGAAGTAGCGCCTTAAGGCTACAAATCAAGAAGTAGCCTTTTCAGGCTACTGGTCGGCGATCAACTTTAATGCATTCATGACGAGCAGCCCTGTTCCTATGCTCAAGGTAAAGCTGAGTAGGGTGCCTAATAATACGTATTCGCTGATGGACCGTACTTTGGCATTCTGGATTTCATTGAAGCGAAGGATGCTTTTTGCGGTGAGAAGAAAACCGACGGCCTCCCATTGCTCCAGCAAGACAAATGTCAATATGAGTAATCGCTCCAGATAGCCGATCAATGTCCCTGCGTTGGTCAAGGAGCCTACAGTGTCGATTTCTTTAATCCATGGACTGAGTACTGTGCCAATCAATGCTGAAGCGGGTCGTAGCATCGCGAGATAGGCGAGGCCAACCGTAAGATTTGTCGTGGTCATTAGTTTTGCCAGAGCGCCTTGAACACTCGCAGCACTGCTGTCAGAGAGCAGGCAGATCGTGGCCAGGCTGGCAACTAGAACAGTTTGTCGGGCAAGCAGAGCCCATAGCGGTGATTTGGTAGGGTCATGAATAAAGATGAGGGTAATCAGTTTGGCGGTTGCCATCAACAATCCGGCTTTAGTGGCTAAAGCACCGGTTTGCCCCGCCAGTATCAGCAGCAGGGAAAAAACTGCGAAATAGATACCTAGCATGATCAGGTTGCAGGCGATTTGTCGGGTACGGCTGGCGGAGGTTTTTGATGTGAAATAACCGGATATCCAGAAGTCCAGAAGCACATGCGCGAATAACAGGATTACGAGCAATCTTGACGATTCAATCACTGCCCAGCTCCTTGATCCACCGGCTGGTGCTTGCCAGGTATTTGTCCAGTAAACGCGCTTGGGCGCGCTGCAGAGCTTTGTTGATGGTGACCCGGGACTTGCCTAGGCTGTGGGCGATGGTTTGTTGGTTGGTTTCCTCTATCAGGTGCAGCGCATAGGTCTGGGCTTCGACCACTGTCCATTCCTCCAGTACGGCTGCAACGAACTCTGTTACCAATCCTGCGCGCTCTTGGAATTCCTGGTGATTGCAGAACACGGCCAGCGTATTTTTTTTCATGCTATCGAGCCCTTGGCCGGAAAGGACGAAAGCTTCACCATAGGTTTGCGATTTGCGTGCCGAGCCAATGCCCACGGCGATGCGCGCATCCCAACGCTCGCCTTCGGGGCTGGCCTCGATCAAGGCGGCTCGCAAGGCGATGGCACAGTGGAAAGCTTGTTCGGGCTGGCTCATCAAAAGTTGAAAACCGTCACCTCTAAAAATGTCCGCTTTCGCTTGGTAGCGTTTTTCCTGCTGTCCCAACACCTTTTCCAGGCGTGCGATGTACGCAAGGGTATTCCCTGCGCTCTGCGAGTGAATCAGGTCACCGGTCAATACCGCTTCTGGCTTCATTGATTGAATGTGCTCAGTCGTTAGAATCTAAAAAGTAGCCTTTAAAAGCTACTTCTACAATAGTAGCCTTAAAAGGCAAATTTCTCTATCCGACGGGCCTCGCCCAGTACTCCAGGGCAAACTCGACAAAACTGCGCAGCTTCGGCAAACGGTAGCGATCCTGGGCGTACATCAGGCTCATCGGGCGATGAGGCAGTTGATAGTCCTGGAGCAGCGCCACCAGATGCCCTTCCTGCAGATCCTTTGCCACCAGCGCGTCGGGCAGCATTACCACGCCCATGCCGGCGAGCGCGGCACGGTGCAGGCCCGAAGAGCTATTGATCAGCATCGGGCCGGTCACCGGGATTTTGACTTCGCCTTCCGGGCCGTTGATTGGCCAGTGTTCCTGGGCGAAGCGCCATTCATCGCCGGCGGAATAGGCAAACGACAGGCAATCATGGAGTCGCAAATCGTCGGGCTTGCACGGTGTGCCTCGCCGAGCGAGGTAAACGGGAGACGCGCAGATGGTCAGGGTGTAGTCCACCAAGGGGCGGGCGATCAGCTTCGGATCGGGGAGCCCCAGTCGGATGGCGACATCGAAGCCATGGTCGAGCAGGTCGAGGCGCTGGTTGGTCAGTACCACATCGAGCTTGACCTGTGGGTAGCGCTGGCTGAACTCGGCCAGTGCTGGCGCCAGGCGCTCCGTGCCGAAGGTCAGCGGCGCGGTGATGCGCAAGGTGCCGGTGGGGTCGCCTTGGGTCTGTTCCGCCAGGCGCTCTGAGTCGGCGACCAGCCCGAGCACCTCCAGGCAACGTTGGTAATAGGCTGAGCCGAATTCCGTCAAGCGTTGACGACGAGTCGTACGATTGATCAGGCGCACGCCGAGGCGTTGTTCCAGCGCACGAAGATGATTGCCTACCATGGTGGTGGACATTTCGCACGCCAGGGCTGCCGCTGTCAGGCTGCCCGTCTCCACGACTTTTACGTAAACAGTCATTGCCTGGAACAAGTCCATTATCAAGCTCGGCTTATAAATGATTGAAGTGAAGCAGCGTTTATCCATCGAGGGTGGCTAACCATACTGGAAAAAACCACCCGATGGAGCTAGATGTCATGACCGCCGCTTGCCTGATGAGCACTTACCAACCTCTGGCACTGAGTTTCACCCATGGCCTGGGGACTCGCCTGTGGGACCAGGACGGCCGCGAGTACCTCGATGCGGTGGCGGGTGTGGCGGTGACCAACGTCGGGCACTCCCATCCCCGGCTGGTGGCGGCCATCAGTGAGCAGGCCGGCCTGTTGCTGCACACCTCCAACCTGTACAGCATCGACTGGCAACAACGGTTGGCCGGCAAACTCACGCAGTTGTCGGGAATGGACCGGGCATTTTTCAACAACTCCGGAGCCGAGGCCAACGAAACCGCACTGAAACTGGCGCGTCTGCACGGCTGGCACAAAGGCGTCGAGCAGCCGCTGGTGGTGGTCATGGACAACGCCTTCCATGGGCGCACGCTGGGCACGATGTCCGCCAGCGACGGCCCATCGGTGCGGCTGGGATTCAATCGGTTGCCGGGGGATTTCATCAAGGTGCCGTTTGGCGATCTCGCGGCGTTGGAAAAAATCCAGCAAACCCATGGCGAGCGTATCGTCGCGATTCTGGTGGAGCCGATCCAAGGGGAAAGTGGCGTGCAAGTCGCGCCGCCGGGTTACCTGCGGGCGCTGCGGGACCTGTGCAGCCGGCGCGCCTGGTTGCTGATGCTCGACGAGATCCAGACCGGCATCGGCCGCACCGGCCAATGGTTTGCGTTCCAGCACGAAGGCATCGTGCCGGACGTCATGACTCTTGCCAAAGGCTTGGGCAATGGCGTCCCCATCGGTGCCTGCCTGGCCCGGGGCAAAGCCGCCGAGCTGTTCACGCCCGGCAGTCATGGGAGTACGTTTGGCGGCAATCCCCTGGCCTGCCGTGTGGGTTGCACGGTGCTGGACATCATTGAGGAGCAAGGCCTGGTGGCGAACGCCGGGCGTCAGGGCGCACAGTTGCTCAGCCGGCTGCGGGCTGAGTTGGCGGATAACCCGAACGTGTTGGAGGTCCGAGGCCAAGGGTTGATGATCGGCATCGAACTCAAGCAACCGGTCCGTGACCTGACCTTTCGTGCTGCCCGGGACCATGGCCTGCTGATCAACGTCACCCGGGGCAAGACCATCCGCCTGTTGCCGCCGCTGACGATTGACGGGCGGGAAGTGGAGATGATCGCCAGGGGTGTGAGCCGCAGCCTTGCGCAGGAGTGAATGCCCAAGGTCTGGCGACGGCGGGTGTTGTTCAGTCAGGGCGAAACGCAGCGCAACGGGACGGAATTTTTAACGATTGCCGCGTTCCAACGCCCGCCAGAGTCGATTGCCTACACTTTGGCAACCAGACTGAAAATCCCAGGAGCATCTTCATGTTCACCTCGCGTCGCTTGATCGTTGTCGCTACCGCCGTGGCCCTGTTGTCCGGCTGTGCGTCGCCCAACCCCTATGACAATCAGGGCCAGGCCTCTACCGACTCGTCGGGCATGAGCAAAACCGCCAAGTACGGTGGCCTCGGTGCGCTGGCCGGGGCACTGGCCGGTGCGGCCATCGGTCACGATAACCGGGGCAAGGGTGCGTTGATCGGCGCTGCGGTGGTTGGCGCCTCGGCGGCCGGCTACGGCTACTACGCCGACCAGCAGGAAAAGAAGCTGCGTGCGAGCATGGCCAATACCGGCGTTGAGGTGCAGCGCCAGGGCGACCAGATCAAGCTGATCATGCCGGGCAACATCACCTTCGCCACCGACTCGGCGAACATCGCCTCCAGTTTCTACCAGCCGCTGAACAACCTGGCCAACTCCCTCAAGGAATTCAACCAGAACCAGATCGAAATCGTCGGCTACACCGACAGTACTGGCAGCCGTCAGCACAACATGGACCTGTCCCAGCGCCGTGCCCAGAGCGTGGCGACCTACCTGACGTCCCAGGGCGTGAGCGGTGCCAACCTCTCGGCCCGTGGCGCCGGCCCGGACAACCCGGTGGCGAGCAACAGCGACGTCAACGGCCGTGCGCAGAACCGTCGCGTCGAGGTCAACCTCAAGGCTATTCCGGGACAGCAGTACCAGGCGCCGGAGCAGCAGGGGCAGACTTACCAGCAGTATCCTTGATCGCTGGGCTGTAAACGAAAGGGGGACCCCGAAAATGGGGTCCCTCTTTTTTTGCGACTGGCGTTTGGGCTTTTGTGGCGAGGGAGCTTGCTCCCGCTGGGCTGCGAAGCAGTCCTGAGATCATTCGCCTTGATTCTCCTGACACACCGTGTTCGCTGATTTGGGCCTGCTGCGCAGTCCAGCGGGAGCAAGCTCCCTCGCCACGGAGGTGTTCACTTGAGTAATTAGGGGTCAATTCGCCTCTTTCACCGCACTCAAGAACGCACACGTACGCTCCTGCTGCGGGTTTTCGAAAATCTGCGCCGGGGTGCCCTGTTCGTGAATCTGGCCCTTGTAGAAAAAGCACACCCGGTCTGCGAACTCCCGGGCAAAGCCCATCTGGTGAGTCACCATCAGCATCGTCAGGTTGTGTTCGGCGCCGAGTTTGCGGATAACGTTCAAGACTTCGCCGCACAGCTCCGGATCCAGGGCCGAGGTCACTTCGTCAAACAGCATCACCTTGGGCCGCATCGCCAGCGCCCGGGCAATCGCTACCCGCTGTTGCTGGCCGCCAGACAGCTGCGACGGGTAATGGTCTAGCTTGTTGCCCAGGCCCACCAGCTCCAGCAGGTCGACGGCACGCTCGCGGGCTTCTTTCGGGTTCATGCCCAGCACTTGCACGGGCGCCTCGATGACGTTCTGCAGCGCGGTCATGTGGGGAAACAGGTTGAAGCTCTGGAATACCATGCCGATCTTGCCGCGCACCCGGCGGATGTGTCGGTCGTTCGCGGGCACCAGCACGCCGTTGCGGTTGGGCATGTGAGTCAGCGAATCATCCTCGATGCGGATCTGGCCCTGGTCGATACCCTCCAGGGTCATCAACACCCGCAACAGCGTCGATTTGCCGGAACCACTGGGGCCGATGATCGCGACTTTTTCACCGGGCGCGACATCCAGGTTCAAATGGTCGAGCACTGTGAAGCTGCCGTAGCTTTTGGTCACGTCCTGGAAACTCACAATTGGCCGGGACGGTGTCGGGACGTTCATGGCCGGGGCCTCCTGCTGCGATGCCAGCGTGCTGCGCCGGGACAGATCGGTGGGCGTGGACAGAGGTAAAGTCATTAGCGTAGCTCCATGCGCGTTTCAAGGCGCCGTACCAGATAAGCCAAGGCGAGGCTCAGGGCGAGGAAGAACAGGCCGACCAGGGTGATCGGTTCCAGGTAGCGGAAGTGCTCGGAGCCGATATTCTTGGCCTGCTGCATGATTTCCACCACGGTGATCGCCGACAGCACCGGCGTGTCCTTGAGCATTGCCACCAGGTAGTTGCCCAGCGGCGGCACGATGGGGCGCAATGCCTGGGGCAGGATGATGTTGCGGTACGCGTCGTATGGCGCGATGTTCAATGCTGTCACCGCTTCCCACTGCGCCCGAGGCACCGCGTCGAGGCCGCTGCGATAGACCTCGGCAATGTAGCAGGCGTAGTGCAGGCCGATGCCCACGATGCCAACCTGCATGGCCGTCAGGCTCAGGCCGTAGTTGGGCAGCACGTAGTAGAGGAAGTACACCTGGATCAGCAACGGCGTGCTGCGGATGAATTCGATCACCGCCGTGGCCGGCCACGACAGCCAGAATCGGCGGCTGCGCCGGCCAATCGCAAGGAACAGCCCCAGCACGATTGCAATCACAAAGCCGATCAAGGTGATGCCCACGGTGTTGAGGGAGGCGCGCAGCAGGTCCGGGAGAATTTGCGCGGCGTAAGACCAGTCGAACAGTGTCATGACAGACCTCCACGCATCCGGCCCCGGCTCAGCCGCCGCTCGATGTTGCGCATGCCGAAGTTGATGGCCTGGGCGAGGATGAAATACATCACCAGCGCCAGGCTGAAGATCTCCAGGGTCTGGAACGTTGCCTGATCCAACTGGCGCGCCCGGAAACTCAGGTCCGACAAGGTGATCAGCGATACCAGCGACGTGTTCTTCAGCAACTCGATCAACAAATTGGTGCCGGGTGGAATGGCCGCCAGCAACGCCTGGGGCAGGATGATTCGCTTGAAGCGCGTGAAACCGCTGAAGTTCAGCGCCGTGCAGGCCTCGTATTGGCCCTTGGCGACTGAGCTGATGGCGCCGCGCATCACCTCGGCCCCGTACGCGCCAATGTGCAGGCCCAGGCCGACAATCGCCACGGCGTAGGGGCTCAGCTCGATGTTGAACGGCGGCAGCGGCAGCACGAAGAACAGCCAGAACAATTGCACCAGCAGCGACGTGCCTCGGAACACTTCGATGTAGGTGATGGAAAACCAGCGCAACGCGCGCCACGGCGACAGCCGTCCGAGGGCTGCGAGTACCGCCGCGACAATCGCCAGCAGCGAGCCGAAGAAAGTCACCTGGAGTGTGACCCAGGCCCCTTGAATCAATAACGGAAGTAATTCGCCCATGGTTCAACCCGATGTCCGATGAAGCAGGGAACAGGCATCACGCACCGCGCGTCATGCCCGTTTCGGCGTGCCATTAGGGCTGAGCGCAGAGCTCGGCCGCGGTCTTGCTGGTGACGTTGGATTTGTCGAAACCGAACGGCGCGACGGCCTTGAGGTGTTCTTCCGACCCGAGCCATTTTTTCAGCTCGGCGTTGACCGCGTCGCGCAGGTCCTTGTCTTCGGGACGGAAGGCCAGGGCGCCATAGCCGATGTGTGACGGGTCGTCCTTGAATTCAGTCATCGCCTCGACCTTGTCACCGCCCTTGGCGGCCAGGCCTTTCATGGTCAGTTGGGTGCCGACAGCGGCGTCGGCGCGACCGGCGCGTACGGCTTGCAATTGCGCGGTGGTGTCGGGCACCTGGAGAATCTGTTCATCCTTGACCCCGGAATCACGAGCGTACGCCAGGTTCACCGTGCCGGCCATGATTGCCAGCTTCACATCCGGTTGCTTGGCGATGTCTTCATAACTGTGAAGTTTTTTCGGGTTGCCCTTGGCCACCAGCAAGGCATCGGGCAGCTGGTATTGCGGATCGGTGAACAACACTTGCTTGCAGCGTGCCGGGGTGATGTACATGCCGGCGGCAATCACATCGAAGCGACCCGCGCGCAGCCCAGGGATCAGCGAGCCCCATTCGGTGAGCACGCCGTTGACCTGCTTGATGCCCATTTTGGCGAAGATGATCTTGGCAATCTCCGGCGATTCACCCGTGACGGTGCCGTCGGTTTCGGTGAAGGCAAACGGGGTTTCGTTGGCGTAGCCGATGCGGATGCTGCTGTCGCTTTTGATGGTGTCCAGCGTGGCGGCCTGGACGCTGCCGGCCAGGCCCAGTGCGGCACAGGTCAACAACATCCGACGCAAGGGTGCGCAGGTGCCGGGAAGAAAATTGCTCATCGATAAAATCTCCTGTTTCTTGTGGATCCGTCAGCGGACGGTTCTGTGTTAGGAGGCAGTGTGACAAGAGCAAAGCGTACGGCGGCGGATCCGGGCGAGGCCTGGAATCGGTAGCGGCGCCGGTACAGGTCGATCCGGCTTTTTGTCGGGGTAATGAACCCGCCTGGACGATGACCTTGGACCGAGCATACAAAAGCCCCGGCGCGGATTGTATTGCACTAGGACAATTGCTTTGGCGCGATGGCCGCGCAATGCTGTGCGCACCCGTTCTCACGCCGGTCGCAGCCGTTATGGATAAATGGAAGTCAGCCCTGGACCTCGCCCGCAGTGGTGAATCCAAATACAAGATCCTGGTGCAGGCGATCGCCGATGACATCGAACAGGGCGCCTTGGCCAACGACCAGCGCCTGCCGCCGCAACGGCAGGTAGCCGACGCCATGGGCATCAGCGTGCAGACCGTCACCAATGCCTACAAAGAGTTGGAGCGTCAAGGGCTGGTACGTTGCGAAGTAGGGCGCGGCAGTTTCGTCTCGCGGCGCATGAGCGACCGGGTCGCCACTTACATACTCGACAGCCCCGAGCGGGCGCTGGTGGATTTTTCCATCACGCGCATTCTCCACACCCGCGAGCACGACCAGTTATGGCGCGACACCTGCGCCGAGCTGAGCACTGAAGAAGACCAGCCCTGGATCCATGCGTTTCGTCCGATAGCCGGTTTTGAATCCCATCGCGAAGCGGCGGTGCAATGGATCGGGCGCCAAGGCCTGAAGGTCGATCGCAACGATGTGCTGATCACCAATGGCGCCGCCCATGGCATTTTTCTCGCCCTGGCATCCCTCGCCGGGCCCGACGATGTGGTGCTCTGCGAAGGGCTGACCGACCACGGCGTGATCGGCAACTCCCAGGTGCTGGGCTTTACCCTCAAGGGTCTGGACACTGACCGCCATGGCATCGATCCCGAACACTTCGAGGACATGTGCAGCAACGAGCGCATCACCGCCCTGGTGTGCACGCCAAACTTGAACAACCCCACCACCAGCCTGATGCCCGACGCCCGCCGCCGGGAAATCGCCGAGATCGCCCGACGGTTTGGCGTGCATATCATCGAAGACGATGTGTACGGTCCGCTGCTGGACGAACGCCGCGCGCCGCCCATCAGCCACTACCTGCCGGAGCTGTCGTTCTATTGCACGAGCATGACCAAGTCCGTGCTCACGGGGTTGCGGATCGGTTATCTGGTGGTGCCCAAGCGCCTGGCGCTGCGCACCGAAAGCATTCTGCGCGTCAACAGTTGGATGGCCACGCCGATGGTCTCGGAAATCGCCGCCCGCTGGATCCGCGACGGCCGCGCCGATTCGCTGCTGCATCTTCAACGGCGCCTGTTGGCCGGACGCCAGGCGATGGTCACCGAATACATGGGCGAGCATGTGTTGGCCCAGCATCCCCATGCCTTGAACGCCTGGATCGGCATCCCGCCCCACTGGGAAGTGGACAGCCTGGTGCGGGCGTTGCGCCACAAGCACATCGCCGTCACGTCCCCCGACCCGTTCACCGTACGCGGCACCCCCAGGCCGCGCGCGGTGCGGGTGTGCGTCGGCGCCGAATGCAGCGATGAAGAAATGCGCCATGCGTTGATCGGCATGCGGGAGATCTTCAATCAATATCCGCAGATTCATGATTTTTGATGGGCAAGCGGTGGGCTTACTCCAAAGTTGCAGGTGCTTTTGTGGCGAGGGAGCTTGCTCCCGCTCGGCTGCGAAGCAGTCGTAAAAACAGTTAAACGTCTGCAGGTGCGTCTGGTTGAAAGGAGTTGGGTCTACTGCGCAGACCAGCGGGAGCAAGCTCCCTCGCCACAGGGAGCGAGGTGTTCTTTGAGGATTGTGGTCATCTCTTTTGGTCGATAGTGAATGCAAACTAAATTGCCCTAGTACATTCATCACCACAATCCGGCCCTCTTAGACTGCGCCCAACACATCTGCTCGGGACACGGTCATGACAGGGTTGCAGCTTCAGGACATTTACCTCGCTCGCCAGCGCATCGAGTCGCAGGTCAGGCGCACGCCCATGGAGCATTCCCCTAGCCTGTCGCGACGGATGGGCGTGCCCGTATTCCTCAAGCTGGAAGCCCTGCAGATCACCGGCAGCTTCAAGCTGCGTGGCGCGAGCAATGCGGTGGCGCAGCTCAGCGTCGAGCAGAAGGCGCGCGGCGTGGTCACGGCGTCGACTGGCAATCACGGCCGGGCGCTGGCGCACGCCGCGTCGCAACAAGGCGTGCGGGCGATTGTCTGCCTGTCTCACCTGGTGCCATCCAACAAGGTGCAAGCGATTCGTGACCTCGGCGCCGAGGTCTGCATCGTCGGCCAGTCCCAGGACGATGCCCAGCGCGAAGCCGAGCGCATCGCGAACGAGCAGGGCGCGACCTTCCTGCCGCCCTTCGATCACCCGGCGATCATCGCCGGCCAAGGCACCCTCGGCCTGGAAATCCTGGAACAGCAACCGGACGTGGCCCAGGTCCTCGTTCCGTTGTCCGGCGGCGGTCTGTTCGCCGGCGTTGCCCTGGCCCTCAAAAGCGCCAATCCAGCGATCCAGGTCCACGGCATCAGCATGGCCCGAGGCGCGGCGATGCACGCCAGCCTTGCCGCTGGGCAGCCCGTGGATGTCGAAGAACTGTCGACCCTGGCCGATTCCCTCGGCGGCGGTATCGGGCTGGACAACCGCTACACCTTCGCCATGACCCGGCAGTTGATCGATGACCTGCACCTGCTCTCGGAAGCGTCCATCGCCCATGCCATCCGCCACGCCTATCACCATGAACGCCTGGTGCTCGAAGGCGCCGCGGTGGTGGGCATCGCGGCGCTGCTCGACGGCCTGGTCGAGCCGCGTGGACCCATTGTCCTGGTGGTCAGCGGGCGCAACGTCGACACCGAACAACATGCCCGCGTCATCGCTGGCGCCAACGCCTGATCCCCTTTAACGGAGCCTGCCATGAGTGAAGTCACCCTATTGAGCGAAGCTGACCTGCGCAGCTGCGTGGCCCTCGACCTGGCCAGCGTCGACGCCGTCGAGCAGGCTTTTGTGCTGCTGGCCACCGCCGCCGTGGCGATGCCGCCGATCCTGCGGCTGGACATTCCCGAGCACAACGGCGAGGTGGATGTGAAGACCGCTTACCTGCCAGGCCTTGAACGCTTCGCCATCAAGGTCAGCCCGGGCTTTTTCGACAACCCCAAGCTCGGCCTGCCCAGCCTGAACGGCATGATGATGCTGCTTTCGGCGCGCACCGGCCTGCTGGAAGCGCTGCTGTTGGACAACGGTTACCTCACCGCCGTCCGTACGGCGGCGGCTGGGGCGGTGGCGGCGCGTTGTCTGTCCCGCGAGGACAGCCGCAGCGTGGCGCTGATCGGTGCGGGTGAACAGGCGGCGTTGCAGCTTCAGGCGTTGCGGCTGGTGAGGCCCATCGACGAGGTGCGGATCTGGGCGCGTGATGCACAAAAGGCCCAGGCGTTCGGCCTTGCGCTGGCGCGTGACACCGGGCTTGCCGTCACGCCGTGCGACGCCATTGACGCCGCCCTGGAAGGCGTGGACATCGCCATCACCTGCACCCCCAGTCGCGAGCCGTTGATCGAAGCCCGTCATTTGCATCCCGGCCTGCACATCACAGCGATGGGCTCGGACGCGGAACACAAAAACGAAATCTCCCCGCAAGCCTTGGCGGCCGTCGATTGCTATGTCGCCGATCGCCTGAGCCAGACCCGCGTGCTCGGCGAGCTGCACCACGCCTTGGCCGCCGGCACCGTTCGCGATGAGCTGGCGTTGACGGAGCTGGGACAAGTGCTGGCGGGGCAACGGCTGGGGCGCTCCGATGCCGCGCAAGTGACGCTGTGCGATCTCACCGGCACCGGCGCCCAGGACACCGCCATCGCCAACCTGGCGTTCGAGCGGGCGCGGGTGGCGGGCAAGGGCTTTGCGTTCGGTCGCTAGATCATTTTGTTCATGAGTCATTCAACAGAGGGCAGGTGGATGTCAGAGATAGTCGTCAATCTTCCGTTCCAGCGGGAGGAATACGCCCAGCGCCTGGCAAAGGTTCGCGCGGCCATGCAGGCCCAAGGTCTGGAGCTGTTGCTGGTCACCGATCCGTCGAACATGGCCTGGCTCACCGGCTATGACGGTTGGTCGTTCTATGTGCATCAGTGCGTGCTGCTGGCGCTGGACGGCGAGCCCGTGTGGTTCGGTCGCGGCCAGGATGCCAACGGTGCCAGGCGCACGGTGTTCATGCAGGCCGACAACATCGTCGGCTACCCGGACATCTACGTGCAGTCCCGCGAGCGCCACCCCATGGACTATCTGTCCCGCGAGGTGGTCATCGCCCGTGGCTGGGGCGCCCTGAACATCGGCGTGGAGATGGACAACTACTACTTCAGCGCCGCCGCCTACCTGTCCCTGCAAAAGCATCTGCCCGACGCGACGCTGGTGGATGCGGCGGGGTTGGTGAACTGGCAGCGCGCCGTCAAGTCGCCCCAGGAAATCGCCTACATGCGCATCGCCGCGCGCATCGTCGAGAACATGCATGGGCGGATCCTGGAACGGATCGAGCCGGGCATGCGCAAGAACGAACTGGTGGCCGAGATCTACAGCAGCGGCATCCTCGGTGCCGACGGCCATGGCGGCGACTACCCGGCCATCGTGCCGCTGCTGCCCACCGGCGCCGACGCCAGCGCGCCGCACCTGACCTGGGACGATTCGCCGTTCGAAAAGGGCGCCGGCACCTTCTTTGAAATCGCCGGTTGCTACAAGCGTTACCACTGCCCGCTGTCGCGCACCATTTACCTGGGCAAGCCGCCGCAACATTTCCTCGACGGTGAAAAAGCCGTGGTCGAGGGCATCGCCGCCGGCCTGGACGCAGCCAAGCCGGGCAATACCACGGGCGACATCGCCGTGGCGTTTTTCAAGGTGCTGGAGAAGTTTGGCATCCACAAGGACAGCCGTTGCGGCTACCCCATCGGCATCAGTTATCCGCCGGATTGGGGCGAGCGCACCATGAGCCTGCGTCCCGGCGACAACAGCGTGTTGCAACCGGGCATGACGTTTCACTTCATGCCCGGGCTGTGGATGGATGATTGGGGCCTGGAGGTCACCGAGAGCATCCTGATCACCGAGACTGGCGTCGAGACGCTGTGCAATGTGCCTCGTCAATTGTTCGTGAAGGATTGACCCATGACTGAATTGCCGATCAACCCCATTAGCGCCACGGTGGATTTCACCCGCGAAGGCGTGCAACACGGCTTCCTCAAGCTGCCGTATTCCCGGGACGATTCGGCCTGGGGCGCGGTGATGATTCCCATCACCGTGATCCAGCGCGGCAGCGGCCCGACCGCGCTGCTCAGTGGTGGCAACCACGGCGATGAATACGAAGGCCCGGTGGCCCTGAGCAAACTGGCCCAGCAATTGACCGCCGATGAAATCAGCGGACGCGTGATCATCGTGCCGTTCATGAACACCCCGGCGTTCCATGCCGGGCGCCGGACTTCGCCCATCGACAAGGGCAACCTCAACCGCAGCTTTCCCGGGAGGCCAGACGGCACCGTCACGGAAAAAATCGCCGACTACTTCAACCGCACCTTGCTGCCCCTGGCCGACATTGTCCTGGACATTCATTCCGGTGGCCGGACCCTGGATTTCCTGCCATTCGCCGCCTGCCACGTCTTGCCGGACAAACAGCAACAGGCCCGCTGCGAGGCCGGGATGCTGGCCTTCAACGCGCCGTATTGCATGCGCATGCTGGAGCTGGACGCAGGGTCGATGTACGACACTGCCGCCGAGTCTCAGGGCAAGGTGTTCGTCACCACCGAGCTGGGCGGCGGCGGTTCGTCCACCGCCCGCAGCGTGGCGATTGCCGAGCGTGGGGTGCGCAACGTGCTGATCCACGCCGGCATCCTGCGGGGCTTTATCGAGTTACAGCCGTCGTTGGTGCTCGACATGCCGGACGCCAGTTGTTTCATCGCCAGCGAGCACAACGGTTTGCTGGAGATGTGCCGCGACCTCGGTGAAAACGTGAGCAGAGGCGAGGTGGTGGCGCGCATCCATGACACCACCCGCAGCGGCGTCGCCCCGGTCGAGTACCGCGCCGCCCGCAGCGGCCTGCTCGCGGCCCGGCATTTTCCCGGGCTGGTGCAGTGTGGCGATACGTTGGTGGTGATTGCGGATGTATTGGCGTAATGCACCTCAACTGACACACACACACTGTGGCGAGGGAGCTTGCTCCCGCTCGGCTGCGAAGCAGTCGTCGCTTTTTGATCTGAGCGATTACGAAGCTGCTATTGGGGCCGCTGCGCGGCCCAGCGGGAGCAAGCTCCCTCGCCACAGGGACGGTGTGAAATTTGAATTGTCTGGAGAGCCCTGCCCCATGCACAAGCTCGATCGCTACGACTTGAAGATCCTGCAAATCCTCGCCGACGACGGACGGATCACCAAGTCGAGCCTGGCCGAAGCCATCAACCTGTCGGTGACGCCGGCCTGGGAGCGGGTGCGCAAGTTGGAAGCGGCGGGCCTGATCGTTGGCTATCGGGCGCAGATCGATTGGGGCGCGGTGTTCAAGCGTCAACAAGTGTTGGTGGAAATTTCCCTGGCCCGGCACACCGCCCAGGACATGCGTCGTTTCGAACAGCGCATGGTCGCCGCGCCCGAAGTTGCGTTCTGTTATGCCACCGGCGGCGGGGTGGATTACCTGGCAATGATCCAGGCGCCCGACGTCGATGCCTATCAACGTTTCGTCGACCAATTGCTGCTCGAAGACCTTGGCATCGAACGCTACTTCACCTACATCGTCACCAAGACCATCAAGACCGCCGGTGCGTTGCCGGCGGAGCTGGCATCGCCCTCCTGAGCACCGCAGAAACCACTTTACGCCCTGTTCTTTCCAGAAAAAAACCAAGGTCTGAGGCTGCTCAAACGCCCGAAAACCCAAGCGTCGCTGCCCTAGCATGGGTTCACGCACACGCTCTGGAGTGAACGCCATGCCTTACCAACATCCGCTGTTGTTCAAAGCGCTTTGCTACGTCGACGGCCATTGGGTCCACAGCGACAGCGGCCACAGCGTCGCCGTCCACAACCCGGCCAACCGCACGGTCGTCGGCCATGTGCCGATGCTCGACCCGCCGCAGATCGTCGCGGCGGTGGACGCGGCGCATCGCGCATTCCCAGCGTGGCGCGAACTGGGCCTGGATAGCCGTGGCGCGTTGCTGCAGCGCTGGGCGCAGTTGATCACCGAGCACCGCGAGGATCTGGCGCGCATCCTGAGCCTGGAGCAGGGCAAGCCGTTGGCCGAGTCCCGTGGCGAAATCGCCTATGCCGCCAGCTTTATCCCTTGGTTCGCCGAAGAAGCCCGACGCCTCTACGGCCAGAACATCCCCAGCCATATCCCCAACGCGCACCTGGGCACGATCAAGGAACCGGTGGGCGTCTGCGCGCTGCTCACGCCGTGGAACTTCCCCTCGGCAATGATCACCCGCAAGGCCGCCGCCGCGCTGGCTGCCGGTTGCACCGTGGTGATCAAACCGGCCCACGAAACCCCGTATTCAGCCCTGGCCCTGGCCCAACTGGCCGAAGAGGCCGGCTTTCCCGCCGGAGTTTTCAACGTGGTGTTGGGCGAGCCGCAAATGGTCATGGAGACCTTGGTCAAGGACCGCCGCGTACGCTCGGTGAGTTTTACCGGCTCGACCCGGGTCGGCAAACTGGTGCTGCAAGCGGCGGCCCATGATGTGAAGAAAGTCGCGTTGGAGCTGGGCGGCAACGCGCCGTTCATTGTCTGCGCCGATGTCGACCTGACGCTGGCGGTGAAAGTTGCCGTCGAGGCGAAATTCCAGACGTCGGGCCAGGATTGTTGCGCGGCCAACCGGATCATGGTGCAGCGCCCGGTCTACCAGGCATTTCTCACTCGCTTCGCCGCAGCGGTGCGCGCCTTGCGGGTCGGGCCGGCCATGGTCGATCAGCAGGAACAGGAGGTGGACGTCGGTCCGCTGATGCATCAGGCCGCGTTCGATGCGACCTCCGATCGTGTGGCCGACGCCCTGGCGTTGGGCGCTCAACGCCTGGTGGGTGGCGAGGCCCATGCCTTGGGCGGGTTGTTCTACCAACCCACCGTGCTGGCCGATGTCACGCCGCAGATGCGCATCTACCGTGAAGAAAACTTCGCGCCGATCGCCGGGGTGCTGCCGTTCGACACCTTGGACGAAGCCATCGAAATGGCCAACGACACCGAGTACGGACTGGCCGCCTATATTTGCTCCAACCGCCTGGATGTCATTTACCCACTGATCCGCCGTCTCGACCACGCCATGGTTGCGGTCAACGGCGTCAAGTTCACCGGCCACCCGATCCCCTTCGGTGGCATGAAAGCCTCGGGCCTCGGTCGCGAGGGTGGCAGCGAGGGCTTCGAGCCCTTTGTCGAAATCAAATACTTTTGCCTGCACCATCAAGGCCAGTTCCCAGGAGAGTCCGCATGAGCCAAGAACTCAACACGCTGTTCGAACAAGACCGTGCGCATTTCATGCACCCGTCAACCCACGCCCATGACCATGCCAGCGGCGCGCTCAAGGGGCGGATCATCAAGAGCGCGTCGGGCATCCGCATTCGCGATCATGAAGGCCGCGAGTTCATCGATGCCTTTGCCGGCCTCTACTGCGTGAATATCGGCTACGGGCGTACCGAAGTGGCCGATGCCATCTACAAGCAGGCCAAGGAACTGGCCTATTACCACACCTATGTCGGCCATTCGAGCGAGGCGATCATCGAGCTGTCCAGCCGCATCATGGACTGGGCGCCGGAGGGGATGAAGAAGGTTTATTACGGCTTGTCCGGCTCCGATGCCAATGAAACCCAGATCAAACTGGTGCGTTACTACAACAACGTGCTGGGCCGGCCCCAAAAGAAGAAAATCATTTCCCGCGACCGTGGCTACCATGGCTCGGGCATCATGACCGGCAGCCTGACCGGGCTGCCCGCCTTCCACCAACATTTCGACCTGCCGGCGGAGGGCATCAAGCACACCGTTTGCCCGCATTGGTATCGCAAGGCCCCGGCGGGGATGGACGAAGCGACGTTCGTGCGTTATTGCGCCGATGAACTGGAAAAAATGATCCTCGCCGAAGGCCCCGACACCGTGGCGGCACTCATCGGCGAACCGCTGATGGGCACTGGCGGCATCATTGTCCCGCCCGCCGGTTACTGGGAGGCGATCCAGGCCGTACTGAAAAAATACGACGTGCTGTTGATTGCCGACGAGGTGGTTTGCGCGTTCGGTCGCCTGGGTTCGAAGATGGGCAGCCAGCGCTACGGCATGAAGCCGGACCTGATCACTACGGCTAAGGGGCTGACCAGTGCTTATGCACCGTTGTCGGCGGTGATCATCGGCGATAAGGTCTGGAGCGTGATTGAAAAAGCCTCCCAGGCCGAAGGCGCCATGGGCCATGGCTGGACGTATTCCGGGCATCCGATCTGCGCGGCGGCGGCGTTGGCCAACCTCGACATCCTCGAACGGGAAAACCTCACGGCCAACGCCGAGAATGTTGGTGGCTACTTGAACCGTCGGTTGCGTGAAACGCTGGAAGGTCATCCGCTGGTGGGGGAGGTTCGCGGCGACGGCATGCTGGCCGCAGTGGAGTTCATGGCCGACCGTGAACAACGCACGGCGTTCGACCCGGCCCTCAAGGTTGGCCCGAAGGTCTCGGCGGCCTGCCTGGAGCGCGGCATGATCGCCCGCGCCATGCCCCACGGCGACATCCTGGGTTTCGCCCCGCCATTGATCCTGACTCGCGAGGATGCGGACCTGATCGTCGACATCACCAACGCGGCTATCGATCAGGTGGCGGAAGAAGTGTTGCCTTAACTGAGATGCCTCAGGGCACCAAGCCTCGTGGCGAGGGAGCTTGCTCCCGCTGGGCTGCGAAGCGGCCCTATAGCAGCGAACTCGATTTTCCTGGCACACCGAGTTGCCTGGTTTGGGGCCGCTTCGCGACCCAGCGGGAGCAAGCTCCCTCGCCACAGGGGAATCAAATGGCAGTGAGGAGATAGAACCCAAAAAAAGCCCGCCCGATCTGTGATCGGGCGGGCTTTTTGGTGTCGCTTGGAAATTACTTCTTCAAACCGTAATGCTCATCGAGCATCCCGGGCGAATTCGGGGCCTTTGGGGCGTAGTCCCGTGGCGGTTCCTGGATCCCTTTCGGTGGGGTCAGGCGTTCCCGTGGGCTCTGCGTTGCATCGGCTTGCAGGGCGGCGAGCAGGCGCTGGCGGGTCTGTTCGTCAAGGGCCAGGCGGTTGGCGCCCTCGGACAGATGATCCTGGACTTCCTGGTAGCTCTGGGTGAGTTTTTTCACCAGGGAGGCGGTGCTGTTGAAGTGAGTGACCACTTCATTCTGATAACTGTCGAAACGTTCCTGGATGTCGTCCAGCTGACGTTGGGTGCTGTTGGGCACCGCGTTGGGCAGCAGGCGGGCAATCAGGAAACCAATGGCGACACCGGCAACCAGGGCAAGAGTCGGCAACAGCCAAACTAAGAGCGAGTGTTCCACGAGTCCTTCCTCTATAAACGGCTTTGCTTTACGTTAACGGCTCGGACCTGCGCTGTATACCGCGAAGAACATCGCAATCATGCCAGGCACAGACTTTTAGCTAGACGAGTCGACCCTATTCGGGGTCACGGAGTTCTTTCCTTGCTTATGCGCGAAACCCCTGTAGTCATCGATGGCCCGGTGGGCCAACTGGAAGCCTTGTACCTGGACAGCGAGGCTCCCCGCGGCCTGGCGCTGATCTGCCACCCGAACCCGGTACAGGGCGGGACCATGCTCAACAAAGTGGTGTCGACCCTGCAACGCACCGCTCGGGATGCCGGCCTGGTTACGTTGCGTTTCAATTACCGTGGCGTCGGCGCCAGTGCCGGCAGTCATGACATGGGTACCGGCGAAGTGGATGACGCCCAGGCCGCAGCCGCCTGGCTGCTGGAAAAACACCCCGGCCTGCCGCTGACCCTGTTCGGTTTCTCTTTCGGCGGCTTCGTTGCCGCGACCCTCGGCGGGCGCCTGGAAGCCCAGGGTCAATCCCTCAAGCACCTGTTCATGGTTGCCCCCGCGGTGATGCGCCTGAACGAGCAATCGCCTTTGCCGAAGGGGGGAGAGTTGACCGTGATCCAGCCGGAAACCGACGAAGTGGTGGATCCGCAACTGGTTTACACCTGGTCCGAGGCGCTCGAACGCCCCCATGAGCTGCTGAAAGTGGCAGAATGCGGACACTTTTTCCATGGCAAGCTGACCGATCTCAAGGATCTGCTCTTGCCGCGCCTCTCGAATTGACAGCAGTCTGACAAGCGATAATCCATGACGACGCGTACCCGTATCCTGACTGGCATCACCACTACTGGCACCCCGCATCTGGGCAACTATGCCGGCGCCATCCGTCCGGCGATCCTCGCCAGCCGCGACAGCAATGCCGATTCGTTCTACTTCCTGGCTGACTATCACGCCCTGATCAAGTGCGATGACCCGATGCGCATCCAGCGCTCGCGCCTGGAAATCGCCGCCACCTGGCTGGCCGGTGGCCTGGATGTGGACCGCGTGACGTTTTATCGCCAGTCTGACATTCCCGAAATTCCGGAGCTGACCTGGCTGCTGACCTGCGTCGCCGCCAAGGGCCTGCTTAACCGTGCCCACGCCTATAAGGCGTCGGTGGACAAGAACGTCGAGGCCGGCGAAGACCCGGACGCCGGCATCACCATGGGGCTGTACAGCTACCCGGTGTTGATGGCGGCTGACATCCTGATGTTCAACGCCCACAAGGTGCCGGTCGGTCGCGACCAGATCCAGCACGTGGAAATGGCCCGCGACATCGGCCAGCGCTTCAACCACCTGTTCGGCAAGGGCAGGGAGTTCTTCACCATGCCCGAGGCACTGATCGAGGAAAGCGTCGCCACGTTGCCGGGGCTCGATGGCCGCAAGATGTCCAAGAGCTATGACAACACCATCCCGTTGTTCAGCAGCGCCAAGGACATGAAGGATGCGATCTCGCGGATCGTCACTGACTCCCGCGCGCCAGGCGAAGCCAAGGATCCGGACAACTCGCATTTGTTCACCTTGTTCCAAGCGTTCGCCACTGCCGAACAGTCCGCCGAGTTCCGTAGCGAACTGCTGCAGGGCCTGGGTTGGGGCGAAGCCAAGAATCGTCTGTTCCAGTTGCTCGACAGCGAGCTGGGCGAAGCGCGCGAGCGTTATCACCAGTTCATCGAGCGCCCATCGGACCTCGAAGACATCCTGCAACTGGGCGCGAGCAAGGCCCGGGCCGTGGCGACACCGTTCCTCAACGAGCTGCGGGAGGCCGTCGGCCTGCGCTCCTTCGTCAGCCAGGTCCAAGTGGCGACCCAGACCAAAAAGAAAGCAGCCAAGGCAGCGCGCTTCGTCAGCTTCCGCGACGAGGACGGGAGTTTCCGCTTCCGCCTGCTTTCCGCCGATGGCGAGCAACTGTTGCTCTCCAACAACTTTGCCGACGGCAAGACAGCGGGGCAGGTGACCAAGCAGTTGCAGTCCGGCCAACCCTTGGACGTACGCAGTGACGACTTGGGTTTCGGTGTCTGGCTCGACGGTGCATGCGTGGCCCAGAGCCCGGCGTTTGCTGACAGCGCCGCTCGGGATGCGGCCATCGACGCGTTGCGCGTGGCACTGACGCCTGCCCAGGACTAAGCGAAGACGTCACCCGACCATCGGCCCGAATAAGGGCCGATTGCCATTCTTCTGGGCCATCGCTACAGTGACGGCCCGTTTTTGTTGCCTTGCTAACGAATATGACGCCCCTAGAACGATATCAAGCTGATCTGAAACGCCCGGAATTCTTTCACGACGCAGCCCAGGAAACGGCCGTGCGGCACTTGCAGCGCCTGTACGACGACCTGATCGCCGCGTCGAACAACAAGCCGGGCTTGTTGGGCAAACTGTTCGGCAAGAAAGACCAGGCGCCGGTCAAGGGCCTGTATTTCTGGGGCGGCGTCGGCCGTGGCAAGACTTACCTGGTGGACACCTTCTTCGAAGCGCTGCCGTTCAAGGAAAAGACGCGGACGCACTTCCACCGCTTCATGAAGCGCGTGCACGAAGAAATGAAAACCCTGGGCGGCGAAAAGAACCCGCTGACCATCATCGCCAAGCGCTTCGCCGCCGAAACCCGGGTGATCTGCTTCGATGAATTCTTCGTCTCCGACATCACCGATGCCATGATCCTGGGCACGCTGATGGAGGAGCTGTTCAAGAACGGCGTAACCCTGGTCGCCACCTCGAACATCGTGCCCGATGGCCTCTACAAGGACGGCCTGCAACGGGCGCGTTTCCTGCCGGCCATCAAGCTGATCAAAGAACACACCGAAGTCGTCAACGTCGACAGCGGCGTGGACTATCGCCTGCGTCACCTCGAGCAAGCGGAGCTGTTCCATTTCCCGCTGGATGCCGCCGCCGAAGAGAGCCTGCGCAAGAGCTTCCGCGCCCTCACGCCGGAATGCACCCAGGCGGTCGAGAACGATGTGCTGATCATCGAGAATCGCGAAATCCGCGCCATCCGCACCTGTGACGACGTGGCCTGGTTCGACTTCCGCGAATTGTGCGACGGCCCTCGCAGCCAGAACGATTACATCGAGCTGGGCAAGATCTTCCACGCTGTGTTGCTCAGCGGCGTCGAGCAGATGAGCGTCACCACTGATGACATCGCTCGGCGTTTCATCAACATGGTTGACGAGTTCTACGACCGCAACGTGAAGCTGATCATCTCGGCCGAAGTCGAACTCAAGGACCTGTACACGGGCGGGCGCCTGACGTTCGAGTTCCAGCGGACCCTGAGTCGCTTGCTGGAGATGCAGTCCCACGAATTCCTGTCGCGGGCGCATAAGCCTTAAGTGATCGGAAAATCAAAAAAGGCCTGCGATTGCAGGCCTTTTTATTTGCTGGTTCCCCACTTAACCCCTGTGGGAGCGAGCTTGCTCGCGATGGCGATGTGTGAGTCAACATCCATGCTGCTGATCCACCGCCATCGCGAGCAAGCTCGCTCCCACAATGGATTTTTGCCCGGTACTTGGCCTACGCCGCCTGCTGAAACTGCTGCCGATACTGGTTCGGCGACAGGTCGGTGTGTTGCCGGAACAGTCGCGCAAAAAAGCTCGCGTCGTCGTAACCCACTTCATAACTGATGGTCTTGATGCTCTTTCGACTACCGGACAGCAGGCCCTTGGCGGTTTCGATCCGCAACCGTTGCAGGTAATGCAGGGGCTTGTCGCCCGTGGCGGTCTGGAAGCGACGCATGAAATTGCGGATGCTCATGCCGTGCTCGCGGGCGACGTCCTCGAAGCGGAACTTGTCGGCGAAGTGCTCTTCGAGCCACTGCTGGATCTGCAGGATAATCACATCCTGATGCAGCTTCTGCCCGCCGAAGCCGATCCGTCCTGGTGAATAGCTTCGTTGCACTTCATAGAGAATGTCCCGCGCCACGGCTTGGGCGACGTTGGCGCCGCAGAAGCGCTCAATCAAATAGATATACAGATCACATGCCGACGTGGTGCCACCTGCGCAAAACAGATTGTCCGCGTCGGTCAAATGCTTGTCCTGGTTCAAGTGGACCTGGGGGAAACGTTCCTTGAAGGCATTGAAAAAGCGCCAATAAGTGGTGGCCTCCTTACCGTCGAGAAGCCCAGCCTCGGCCAGCCAGAAGACCCCGGTGGCTTCGCCGCAGAGCACCGCGCCGCGCGCGTGTTGTTCGCGCAGCCACGGCAGGACTTGTGGGTAACGTTGGCTGAGGGTTGCGAAATCATCCCAGAAGGCCGGCAGGATGATGACGTCGGTGTTTTCCAGGCCGCCGTCCACCGGCATGATCACATCGCTGAAGCTGTTCACCGGTTGGCCATCGGGGCTGACCAGGCGGGTTTCAAACGCCGGCGTCAGGCCGTGGCCCAATTGTTTGCCATAGCGCAGGCTGGCCAGGTGGAAAAAATCCTTGGCTTGCATGAGGGTGGAAGCGAAAACCCGGTCGATGGCCAGGATGCTGACGCGCCGCAAGGGCGTGGAGACGTGCATGGACATAATTCATCTTTATTTTTATAGGGGATAGTGGTCATCTAACGGCTGGATCGTCTTATTTTTTGGCGCAAGTGTCCAGTGTCCCGTTGTGCGCGGCAGGCTTAGGCTCTGTCGGATAAGCCATCCAACAATAACCAAAGGTGCGCCATGATCCCCAGAACCCTGTTCAGTCCCGAGCACGAATTGTTTCGCGACAGCGTACGAACTTTCCTAGAAAAAGAAGCCGTGCCGTACCACAGCCAGTGGGAAAAACAGGGGCATATCGATCGTGAACTCTGGAACAAGGCAGGGGAGGCGGGGATGTTGTGCTCGCACCTTCCGGAGGCCTACGGTGGGCTGGAAGCGGATTTTCTCTACAGCGCGGTGGTGATCGAGGAAATCGGTCGCCTGGGGCTGACCGGGATCGGTTTCTCGTTGCACTCCGATATCGTTGCGCCGTACATCCTTCATTACGGCAGCGAGGCGTTGAAGCATAAATATCTGCCGAAACTGGTATCCGGCGAAATGGTTACCGCCATTGCCATGACCGAGCCGGGCGCGGGCTCCGACTTGCAAGGGGTGAAGACCACCGCGGTGTTGGACGGCGATGAATATGTCATCAACGGCTCCAAGACATTCATCACCAACGGCTTCCTTGCGGACCTGGTCATCGTCGTCGCCAAGACCGACCCGAAGGCTGGCGCCAAGGGCACCAGCCTGTTCCTGGTGGAAGCGGGGACGCCCGGCTTCGAGAAAGGCAAGCGCCTGGAAAAAGTCGGAATGAAAGCCCAGGACACGTCCGAATTATTCTTCCAGGACGTGCGGGTGCCGAAGGAGAACCTGTTGGGGCAGGCGGGTATGGGGTTCGCCTACCTGATGCAGGAACTGCCGCAGGAGCGCCTGACCGTCGCCATTGGTGGCCTCGCCTCGGCCGAAGCGGCGCTGCAATGGACACTGGACTACACCCGCGACCGCAAGGCATTCGGCAAGTCCATTGCCGACTTTCAGAACACCCGCTTCAAACTCGCCGAAATGGCCACCGAAATCCAGATTGGCCGGGTCTTTGTCGACCGTTGCCTGGAGCTTCACCTGCAAGGCAAGCTCGACGTGCCGACGGCGGCGATGGCCAAGTACTGGGGCACCGATCTGCAATGCAAAGTGCTGGACGAATGCGTACAGCTGCATGGCGGTTACGGTTTCATGTGGGAATACCCGGTTGCCCGGGCATGGGCGGATGCGCGAGTGCAGCGGATCTATGCCGGGACCAATGAAATCATGAAGGAGATCATTGCGCGGTCGCTTTGATAAGGGGGTGGCCTTGAGTCCGCTATCGCGAGCAGGCTCGCTCCCACAGGTGTTTGTGTCGCTCGCGATCTAGCGGTCGAACTTAAAGCCAGTGTGGGAGCGAGCCTGCTCGCGATTGGGCCTGTGAGTCAATCAAGGCGCCGGGTTCGGCTGATCCTTGTGAATCGCCTCGATCCCCGCCAGCACTTCATCCGACAGCTTCAAGTCGAAGCTGGCGATGTTGCTGTCCAGTTGCTCCAGCGTGGTGGCGCCGATGATGTTGCTGGTGACGAATGGCTGTTGGGTGACGAACGCCAGCGCCATCTGCGCCGGGTCCAGGCCGTGCTCACGGGCCAGGGCCACATAGCGGCTGCACGCGGCTTCCGACTGCGGATTGAAGTAGCGCATGAAGCGGCTGTACAGCGTCAGGCGGCCTTTGGCGGGGCGCGCGCCGTTTTCATATTTCCCCGACAGGAAGCCGAACGCCAGCGGTGAATAAGCGAGCAGGCCGCACTGTTCGCGGATGGCAACCTCGGCCAGGCCGATTTCAAAGCTGCGGTTGAGCAGGTTGTACGGGTTCTGGATCGACACGGCGCGCGACCAGCCACGGGCCTCGGCCAAAGCGAGGAATTTCATGGTGCCCCACGGCGTCTCGTTGGACAGGCCGATGTGGCGGATCTTGCCGGCCCGGACCTGCTCGTCGAGGGCTTCGAGGGTTTCCTCCAGGGGCGTGAAGTCTTCGTCGGCCTTGTGGGTGTAGCCCAGTTGGCCAAAGAAATTGGTGCTGCGTTCCGGCCAGTGGAGTTGGTAAAGGTCGATCCAGTCGGTCTGCAGGCGCTTGAGGCTGGCGTCCAGTGCTTCGACGATGTGGCGGCGGTTGTGCTTGAGGTTCTTGTCGCGAATGTAGTCGATGGTGTTGCCTGGGCCGGCGATCTTGCTCGCCAGGATCCAGTCGGCGCGGTCGCCACGGCTCTTGAAGTAGTTGCCGATGTAGCGCTCGGTAGTCGCGTAGGTGTCGGCCTTGGGCGGCACGGGGTACATTTCGGCAGTGTCGATGAAATTGATGCCGGCACCCTTGGCGCGTTCGATTTGGGCGAACGCCTCGGCCTCGCTGTTCTGCTCACCCCAGGTCATGGTGCCGAGGCACAGGGCGCTGACATTCAGATCGGTACGGCCTAGCTTGCGATAGTCCATTGGGGACTCCTTGGGCAAAACAATCATAAAAGCAGGTTGAAATATTTTTCGCAATCTGCATAATTGCGCACCTCTTTCTGCAGTGGAAGTGATGCGCCGCCGCCGAAGAATCTTGCCGTTGAACGGACGCGCCGACCCGAGCCCCCGAAAGCGTCTGTATCCGGCTGCCTTTGACTTGTCAAAGTACGCACTATTCAGTAAGATCCGCCGTCTAATTTACAGGGCGGCCCCTGAGGCTATAAAGAATGAAAACTTTTACTGCTAAACCGGAAACAGTAAAGCGCGACTGGTTTGTCGTCGACGCTGCTGGTCAGACCCTGGGTCGTCTGGCCACCGAAATCGCGAGCCGTCTGCGTGGCAAGCACAAGCCTGAGTACACCCCTCACGTTGACACCGGCGACTACATCGTCGTAATCAACGCCGAGCAAGTACGTGTTACTGGCGCTAAAACCACTGACAAAATGTACTACTCCCACTCCGGTTTTCCTGGCGGCATCAAGTCGATCAACTTTGAAAAGCTGATCGCCAAAGCCCCTGAGCGCGTGATCGAGACCGCGGTTAAAGGCATGCTGCCTAAGAACCCGCTGGGTCGCGACATGTATCGTAAGCTGAAGGTTTATGCGGGCGCTGCTCACCCTCATACTGCTCAGCAGCCCCAAGAACTGAAGTTTTAACGGAATAGTTCATTATGTCGGCGACTCAAAATTACGGCACTGGCCGTCGCAAGACTGCAACCGCACGCGTTTTCCTGCGTCCGGGCACTGGTAACATCTCCATCAACAACCGCTCCCTGGATAACTTCTTCGGCCGCGAAACTGCCCGCATGGTAGTTCGTCAGCCGCTGGAACTGACCGAGACCGTCGAAAAATTCGACATCTACGTCACCGTTATCGGTGGTGGTGTAAGTGGCCAGGCTGGCGCAATCCGCCACGGCATCACTCGCGCCCTGATGGATTACGACGAAACTCTGCGCAGCGCCCTGCGTAAAGCTGGCTTCGTAACTCGCGATGCTCGCGAAGTTGAACGTAAGAAAGTCGGTCTGCGTAAAGCGCGTAAGCGTCCGCAGTACTCGAAGCGTTAATTTCGCTTCCGCGTTCAAAAGGCGCCCAGTTCCTCACGGAGCTGGGCGTTTTTTTATGTGCGAAATAAATGCTCTGTGACAACTTGCCACATTCGTAGAGCCCCTATACTACAAGGCTTGGCGGTTTAGCCGCTTGGTAATTACCTTGTCAGAATTGGGGGTTTTCATTACCATTCGGCAAAATTTTTATAAGTTCAGATTTTTACTTAGTAGACGCCTGATTTAACAGGCCACAAAGCTGATGGGAGAGGACTGAATGAGCAATGACGGCGTGAATGCAGGCCGGCGTCGCTTCCTGGTAGCAGCCACATCCGTGGTGGGTGCTGCAGGAGCGGTGGGGGCTGCGGTCCCGTTCGTGGGGTCATGGTTTCCCAGCGCCAAGGCGAAAGCCGCAGGTGCACCGGTGAAAGTGAATGTCAGCAAGATCGAGCCAGGCCAGCAGATGATTGCTGAATGGCGCGGTCAGCCGGTGTTCATCGTCCGCCGTACAGAGGAAATCCTGGGGAATCTGAAAAAGATCGAGGGCCAGCTCTCCGATCCCTCCTCCAAGAACTCGGTCCAACCGGAATACGTCAACCCTGAAACGCGCTCGATCAAGCCGGAAGTCCTGCTGCTGATCGGGATCTGCACGCACCTGGGTTGCTCGCCAACGTTCCGTCCCGAAGTGGCCCCTGCCGACCTGGGTAAAGACTGGGTCGGTGGTTATTTCTGCCCATGCCACGGCTCCCACTATGACCTGGCCGGTCGCGTCTACAAATCGCAGCCCGCACCCCTGAACCTGCCAGTTCCCCCGCATTCCTATGAGTCGGACGACATCATTGTCGTTGGCGTCGATACGGAGAAAGCGTGATGAGCAAATTAATGGACTGGTTTGATGCGCGCTTTCCCGCGACCAAAATGTGGGAAGACCATCTCAGCAAGTATTACGCTCCGAAGAACTTCAACTTCTTCTACTTCTTTGGCTCCTTGGCGTTGCTCGTCCTGGTCAACCAGATCGTCACCGGCGTCTGGCTGACGATGAGCTACACCCCCTCGGCAGAAGAGGCGTTCGCCTCCGTTGAATACATCATGCGCGACGTCGAGTACGGCTCGATCCTGCGCCTGCTGCACTCCACCGGCGCTTCGGCGTTCTTTATCGTCGTTTACCTGCATATGTTCCGTGGCCTGCTTTACGGTTCATACCAGAAGCCGCGCGAACTGGTGTGGGTCTTCGGCATGCTGATCTACCTGGCGCTGATGGCTGAAGCCTTCATGGGCTACCTGCTGCCGTGGGGCCAGATGTCCTACTGGGGTGCCCAGGTGATCATCTCGCTGTTCGGTGCGATCCCGGTCATCGGCGATGACCTGACCCAGTGGATCCGCGGTGACTACCTGATCTCGGGCATCACCTTGAACCGCTTCTTCGCTTTGCATGTGGTTGCCCTGCCGATCGTGATCCTCGGCCTGGTAGTGCTGCACATCCTGGCGCTGCACGAAGTGGGCTCGAACAACCCGGACGGCGTGGACATCAAGAAGCACAAGGACGAAAACGGCGTACCGCTGGATGGCATCGCCTTCCACCCGTACTACACCGTGAAAGACATCGTCGGCGTGGTGGTCTTCCTGTTCATCTTCTGCTCCATCGTGTTCTTCTTCCCGGAAATGGGCGGTTACTTCCTCGAGAAGCCGAACTTCGAACAGGCCAACGCCTTCAAGACCCCCGAGCACATTGCTCCGGTCTGGTACTTCACGCCGTTCTACGCAATTTTGCGGGCTGTTCCTGACAAGCTGCTGGGCGTCATCGCCATGGGCGCCGCCATTGCCGTGCTGTTCGTCCTGCCGTGGCTGGACCGCAGCCCCGTCAAGTCGATGCGTTACAAAGGCTGGCTGAGCAAGATCTGGCTCTGGGTGTTCTGCATTTCGTTCGTGATCCTGGGCGTGCTGGGCGTACTGGCGCCGACACCGGGCCGGACGCTGCTGTCGCAGGTCTGCACATTCCTGTACTTCGCCTACTTCATTCTGATGCCTTTCTACACCAGGCTCGAGAAGACCAAACCGGTTCCGGAAAGGGTGACTGGCTGATGAAAAAACTATTTGCTGTACTGATTCTTGCTGCCATGCCAGCACTGTCCTTTGCGGCTGAACACGGTGGTCCGGAATTGGAAAAAGTCGACATCGACGTTTCCGACAAGGCGGCCATGCAGGACGGCGCTCGTACGTTCGCCAACTATTGCATGGGCTGCCACAGCGCCAAATTCCAGCGTTACGAGCGCGTGGCCGATGACTTGGGCATCCCCCACGAGCTGATGCTCGAAAAGCTTGTGTTCACTGGCGCCAAGCTGGGCGATCACATGAATATCGGCATGCAGCCTGCGGACGCCAAGTCATGGTTTGGCGCCGCGCCGCCGGACTTGACCCTGGTGGCCCGCGTGCGGGGTACCGATTGGCTCTACGGCTACCTGCGCTCGTTCTACGAAGATCCTGCGCGCCCATTGGGTTGGAACAACAAGGTCTTCCCGAACGTCGGGATGCCGAACGTACTGGTCGGCTTGCAAGGTCGCCAAGTGGTAGGCTGCAAGCAGGTCCAGATCGTCGAGGACGGCAAGAAGCAATATGATCCGCTGACCGGCACGGCTTTGACTCATGAGGCCTGCGACCAGCTGACCATCGTGCCAAACTCTGGCACTCTGACGCCTGAGCAGTTTGATGAGAAGGTCAAGAACCTGGTGACCTTCCTGGCCTACTCGGCCAACCCGGTGAAGCTGGAGCATCAGCGCATCGGTACGTATGTATTGCTGTACCTGGCGTTCTTCTTCGTATTCGCTTATCTGCTCAAGCGTGAATACTGGAAAGACGTGCATTGATAAAGCTGTAAGCCGTTGCTGTTAATCGTGCGCGCCCAAGGGCGTCTCTGAAGGTGTAACGAGCCTGGTCGGCCAGGTGGTTACGGGAGACGTCCTCTGGGCGCGCTCGTTTTTCCGTTTTTCGATAATTTCAACAAGCGAGGAGGATCGCCATGGGCGTGACCAATCGGTTGGCCTGTTACTCCGACCCCGCCGACCACTATTCCCACCGGGTACGCATCGTACTGGCCGAGAAGGGTGTCAGCGCCGAGATCATCTACGTTGAAGCGGGACGTCAGCCGCCGAAGCTGATCGAGGTAAACCCTTACGGCAGCCTGCCAACGCTGGTCGATCGTGACCTGGCCTTGTGGGAGTCGACCGTGGTGATGGAATACCTGGATGAGCGTTATCCGCATCCGCCTTTGCTGCCGGTATACCCCGTCGCGCGTGCCAACAGTCGCTTGCTCATCCATCGCATCCAGCGTGACTGGTGCGGGTTGGTGGATCTGATCCTGGATCAGCGAACCAAGGAACCGGCACGGGTCGTGGCGCGTAAAGAACTGCGCGAAAGCCTGACGGGCGTGTCGCCGCTGTTTGTCGACAAGCCGTTTTTCCTCAGTGAGGAACAAAGTCTGGTGGATTGCTGCCTATTGCCCATACTCTGGCGTTTGCCGATCCTGGGTATCGAACTGCCGCGGCCCGCCAAGCCGCTGCTTGATTATATGGAGCGCCAATTTGCGCGTGAGGCTTTCCAGGCGAGTCTGTCTGCTGCCGAACGTGACATGCGCTAAGGCTTAGGGAGCCGCTATGAACTCCAGTCGACCTTATTTGGTCCGCGCGCTCTATGAGTGGATTGTGGACAACGATTGCACCCCGCACATGCTGGTCAATGCCGAGTATCCCTCGGTCCAGGTGCCGCAGGGTTTTGCCAACGACGGGCAGATTGTATTGAACGTATCGCCGGCCGCTGTGCGTCATCTGCACATGGATAATGATGCGGTCAGCTTCGAAGGGCGTTTTGGCGGGGTACCGCATACGCTTTATGTGCCGATTGCTTCGATCCTGGGGATTTATGCTCGGGAGAACGGGCAGGGCATGGTGTTCGAGTTGGAAGTGCCGTTGGATGGCGAAGAAGAGTTCGAGGCGGATGATGATATGCCGCCACCCGATGACGAACCGCCGCGGCCTAGTGGGCGTCCGAGCTTGAAGGTGGTGAAATAGCTGGCGGGTTTAGCAGTTTGCCGGCTAGTTGAGAAGAGTGCCCGTGTCGCGAGATGCGGGCGTTTTTTTGGTTGAGTGTGGTGTGTGTATCCGTTTCTTTGGTAACGGCTGCTTATGGTTCCGCCCTTACGGCGGGTCACTTTTTTCAGACGCCAAAAAAGTAACCAAAAAGGCTTTGCCCCACCACTCGGCACCTCGCCCAGGCGAGGTGTTCCCTCACTCCGGCCTTGCTCCGTGGGCCCGCCGCGAAGGGCCGTCCCTGGCCCAGCGCGGCTATCCCGGCATCCATGCCGGGATGCCCACTGCGCAAGGCCTGCGTTCGGCCATCGTGGTTAACGGGGCGTCGAAGATCAAAGTCCAAAGCAAAAGCAACGGCAAGAGCAAGAGCGAGAGCGAGAGCGAGCGGGCGCGCTGACCCCACCCCCCCCAACGACGCATAAAAAAACGGCGCTTTCCTTTCCAGGAAAAGCGCCGTTCTTGTGCGAGCATTTATATCAGTCGATGTACTCAAACAACTTCACAATCTTTTGTACCCCAGAGACACCCTGAACCAAATTGGTCGCCTGCGCAGCCTCCTGCTTGGTCAGCAGCCCCAGCAGATAGACAATCCCGTTCTCGGTCACGACCTTGATGCGCGACCCTGGAATGCTGGCGTCGGTCAGCATCTGCGTCTTGATCTTGGTCGTCAGCCAGGCATCGTTCTGGCGCGCCAGCAGGGAAGAGGGCTGCAAGACCTGCAATTCGTTATGCACGGTCTTGACCCGCTGCACGGCGCTGGCCTCCTGCTCGGCCTTGGCCTTGAGGTCGGCCCGTGGCGTCTGGCCGGCCAGCAGCACGACGCCGTTGAAGCTGGTGACGACGATGTGCGAATTGTTGTCCAGGTCCGGGTCGGCCTTGGCGATGTTCACGCCGACTTTGGTTTCGATCAGGGAGTCATCGATCTTGCTGCCGAAGGTGCGGGTGCCGCGGTCATCTTCGATCGGCTTTTCCCGGCTGGCGTTAACCACCGATGTGCAGCCGCTGATGCCGAGGCACAGGGTCAGGGCCAGAAGGCCTAGGCGATTAGGGGTCATTCTTCACTCCCGAACAGTTGGCTGTCGATCAAGTCGCAAAGGCAATGGATCGCCAGCAGGTGGACTTCCTGAATACGTGCGGTGACATTGGCCGGTACGCGAATCTCGACGTCTTCGGGCAAGAGCAAGGATGCCATGCCGCCGCCGTCGCGACCGGTCAATGCTACGACAATCATTTCGCGATCATGTGCGGCCTGGATCGCTTGAATAATATTGGCCGAGTTACCGCTGGTGGAAATCGCCAGAAGCACATCGCCGGGTTGGCCGAGGGCGCGGATCTGCTTGGAGAACACTTCGTTGTAGCTGTAATCGTTGGCGATCGAGGTGATCGTCGAGCTGTCGGTCGTCAATGCGATGGCCGGCAGGCTCGGGCGTTCGCGTTCGAAGCGGTTGAGCAGCTCCGATGAGAAGTGCTGGGCATCGCCGGCCGAACCGCCGTTGCCACACGAGAGCATCTTGCCTTCGTTGAGCAAGGCGTTGACCATCACTTGGCTGGCTTGCTCGATGTGTGGTGCAAGTACGTCCATCGCCTGTTGCTTGGTGTCGATACTGGCCTGAAAAAGCTGGCGGATTCGCGATTGCATGTCCATCTGTGTGACCTTAAGTAGCGCGACTTATCGGCACAAGCATGTGCGGCGCGCAAAGCAAAGAGCAAAAAAGTTGAATGAAGGTGTCCGGCCAGGCTGGGCGTTCAACTGTCGAAGGCGTTCTGCAGCCAGTTCAACTGGTCGGCGTTGCTGTCGATGGCGACCACGTCGAAGCGGCAGGGGTAATCGGCCCAGCGAGACTCGCGTTGCAGAAAGTACTGCGCGGCGAAAATCAGTTTCTGGCGCTTGCGCTCGTCGATGCTCTCGATCGCGCCGCCCCATTGGGTATTTTTTCTGTAGCGGACTTCGACGAATACTACTGTATCGCCGTCAAGCATGACCAGATCCAGCTCGCCGCGTTTACACAACCAGTTCTGTGCCAGCAGGCGCAGACCTTGTTGTTGCAGATGCGCGAGGGCTTGGCCCTCGGCATCCTTTCCGCTTTGCAAGTGTGATCGGTCAAGCATCAGCGCTGGGTGTCCGGCAGGCGCTGCACCTGGCCATTGATGAACTGGGCCCACGGCAATTGACGTTGCACGCGTTGGGTTGGCGAGATCGCCAGGCTGCCTGACAGGCCTTCGATGCGGCTGTCCGGAAGTGCCTTGAGCTGGCCCAGGCGTGGAGCGAGGCGATAGGCGTCGGCACCCATCGCATACAGTCGGCCCAGGCTGCCACCGGCCTGCGGCCATTGTGCAGTGACCTGCTGACGCAGTGGGTCGTTAGCGTCGAGCAGCCATGGCGTTTCACAGAAACGCACGCCATTCATGTCGTTGTACTGGTTCTGGTCGCCGCTGACGCTGAATACCGAAGACGTCGCATAGACCGGCACGTCGCCGGCGTACTGGAAGTTCAGGGTCGGCTTGATCTGCTGGGCCTGCTGCGGAGTCGATGCCAGGAAAATGAACTCGATGTCCTGGCGACGCGAAGGCTGGGCCGCTACTGCGGTGCCCACCGTGCTTTGCAGGCTCTTGGCGCGACCTTCGCTCTGGCGCAACTGGAACATGTCGGCGATCTGCTGGGCCAGTTGCACAGGCTGGTCGACACGCTCGATCGCAACGATGGTGCCGCCATTGGCCTGCCAGTCCTGGCTGAAGGCTTTCAATACCCGATCGCCCCATTCGCCTTTCGGCACCATGGCGGCGGCGCGATGCAGGCCGTCGGCGCGAGCACGACGGGATACTTCGCGGGCTTCATCTTCCGGGGCCAAGCCGAACTGGAAGAGTTGGGGTGGGCCCTGTTCGCCCTCGCTGTAGTTCAATGCCAGGGTGGTAATCGGCAATTGCGGGCGAAGGCTGATCTGCTTGACCAGTGGTTTTTCCAGCGGGCCGACCACCAGTTGTACGCCGTCGGCCTGGGCCTTGCGGTAGAACTCGTCCATGGAAGTCAGGCTGGCGCTGTCATAGACCTGAATGCTTGGCGGCTTCTGTCCGGCCTGTTGGGCCTGGTAGTGCGCAGCCATGAACCCTTCGCGCAGGGCTTTGGCAACCGAGGCCAGCGGGCCGTTCTGCGGCAGCAGCAAGGCGATCTTGCTCAGCGGCTGGCTTGCCAGCTCCTTGAGCTTGACGAGTGGCGTCGGCAGTTGAAGCGCGGCTGGGTGTTTCGGGTTTTGTTCGCGCCAGCTGTCGATGGCGGCCTGTTGTTGCTCCAGGGTGCCGGCGGTTTTCACCGCCTTGGCCAGGCTCAACCAGCCACCGAGGTCGTCGGTGGTGGTCGGTTGCAGTTGATCGGTAGGCAGCGAAGCGATCAGCGACCAGATCGCCTCGTGGTTTTTCGCCGCGGCTTCGCCTTCCAGCAACGGCGCGATAAAGATCCGCTCCTTGGCGGCCGCCAGGGTCTGGCCATCGGCTTCAAGGGCGCGAGCACGCACGGTGCCGGTGCGCACTTGCTGTTCCACCGGCATTTCGCCCAGGTGCTGCAGGCTTGGATGGCCCAGGGACGTCAGCGCTGCCTTGGGCTGGTTGCGGGTCATCGCCAGTTCGGCTGACAGCGTGCTGGCGAAAATCTGCTGGCCGGGCTTGAGTTGCTCCAGCGGCACTTGTTGCAGGATCTGTGCGGACTGGCCGGCATTGCCCTGGCGGTAGGCCAGGTCCGCAGCGCTCAGGCGCAGCAGGGCGGCTTTTTCCGGGTTTTTGCTTTGAGTGGCCTGTTCGAGCAATTGCTCGATACTGGCATCCGGGGTCCGTGGGAGTTCGCCAAGGCTGGACGAAGGCGAACTGGCGCAAGCCGCCAGGAGGGCAGCGAGGCAGAGGGCGGAGAGCAGCCGCAGGCAAGCGATCATGTAAGTGTTCCTGATACGAGATCAAATTAGCGTCGAATTGTACCCAAGCAGCGGCTGGGGCGCGATGTTAGTGGTGTGAATCGATCAATTTAGGTATTTCAAAGAGTGCGGCGCAGCATAAATCCGAGGGTGTCGATTCCCCGTGGCGAGGGAGCTTGCTCCCGCTGGGCCGCGCAGCGGCCCCAAAACCATTCAACACGGTACATCAGAATGTGGCTGTCAGATTTTTACGGCTGCTGCGCAGCCGAGCGGGAGCAAGCTCCCTCGCCACAACTGCTAATGTGACCGGCCGAGAATGGCGGCACACGCTACAATGGCGGTTTTTACCCTCATGAGGTGTGCGTTTTGACTGCTCCAGGTGCTTCGAATTCCGCTGCTGGCTCGCTTTTCGTGGTGGCGACGCCTATTGGCAACCTGGACGATATCAGCGCCCGTGCGCTGAAGATCCTGAAGGACGTCGCCCTTATCGCCGCTGAAGATACCCGTCACTCCCAGCGCTTGCTGCAGCATTTCGGCATTTCCACGCCGCTGGCCGCGTGTCATGAACATAACGAGCGGGACGAGGGCAGTCGTTTTATCACCCGGCTGCTGGCGGGCGATAACGTGGCGCTGATTTCTGATGCCGGCACGCCGCTGATTTCCGATCCGGGTTATCACCTGGTGCGCCAGGCTCGTGCTGCTGGCATCAATGTGGTGCCAGTACCCGGGGCGTGTGCGTTGATCGCGGCGCTGTCGGCGGCCGGCTTGCCGTCGGATCGATTTATCTTCGAGGGCTTTCTGCCAGCCAAGGCGGTGGGGCGACGAGCGCGCCTGGAAGCTATAAAGGAAGAGCCGCGCACATTGATCTTTTATGAAGCGCCGCACCGTATCCTTGAATGCCTCCAGGATATGGAGCTGGTGTTTGGTCCCGAGCGCCAGGCGTTGCTGGCGCGGGAGCTGACGAAAACCTTCGAGACGCTCAAGGGGCTGCCCTTGGCGCAATTGCGAGGTTTCGTCGAAAGCGACAGCAACCAACAGCGCGGTGAATGCGTTGTACTGGTGGCCGGGTGGACGCCGCCGGAAAGCGAAGACGCCGTAAGTGGCGAAGCGATGCGCGTCCTGGATCTGTTGTTAGAGGAAATGCCATTGAAACGTGCGGCGGCCCTCGCCGCGCAGATCACCGGCGAGCGCAAGAATGTGCTGTATCAGGTCGCGCTGCAAAAGCAGAAGGACCAATGAAACCGCCATGCCCGGCTGGCTGCGGGCTTTTAGCGCTTGTTCTTGAGGCGCTGTACCGTTAACCTTCGCGGCGGAGAGTCGATCGGACAGTCGCTGCCCTCTATGAAAATTAGGGGGGGGAGGAAAGTCCGGGCTCCATAGGGCGAAGTGCCAGGTAATGCCTGGGAGGCGTGAGCCTACGGAAAGTGCCACAGAAAATAACCGCCTAAGCGTTTCGGCGCCGGTAAGGGTGAAAAGGTGCGGTAAGAGCGCACCGCACGGCTGGCAACAGTTCGTGGCTAGGTAAACCCCACTTGGAGCAAGACCAAATAGGGTCCCAAGGCGTGGCCCGCGCTGGGACCGGGTAGGTTGCTAAAGATGTCCAGTGATGGCCATCGTAGACGAATGACTGTTCAAGACAGAACCCGGCTTACAGATCGACTCTCCACCTTTTTCCCTCCCTGCCGGAATCGCTGGCAGACGCAGTTCCTAATACCAAAAAAATCTTACTCTTAACAAATCACTTTAACTTGTGCGCGCAGCCCCCTGTACTGCCTCAGGTTGGAGCGAAATTTCCTACGTCAGATTCTTGTTGCCCCTCCTGAAACGCTCCTAAATCTCCGATCTATAAGGCTTTTCCTTCATTCCGCGCCTTGACGGTGCGGTGGGCGCATTCCTATAGTGTGCGCAAGTGGCGGAAAGTGGCATGAAGTGGGTTTTTTTGAAGGTAAAACGCCAAAAAGTGGAGAAACGCTGACGTGTTTCGCGGAGCTAACGCAATCAGTCTCGATGCAAAAGGCCGGCTCGCCATGCCCAGCCGGTATCGTGACGAGCTCGTTTCGCGAAGTTCGGGGCAGTTGATCGTCACGATCGACGCCGTTGACCCATGTTTGTGCGTCTACCCGCTGGATGAGTGGGAAATCATCGAAACCAAACTGCGCGCACTGCCTTCGCTACGTGAAGAAAACCGTCGTTTGCAGCGCTTGTTGATCGGTAATGCCGTTGATCTTGAGCTCGACGGCAGTGGTCGTTTCCTGGTCCCGCCGCGCCTGCGCGAATACGCCAAGCTGGACAAGCGCGCGATGCTGGTGGGCCAGCTGAACAAGTTCCAACTGTGGGACGAAGATGCCTGGAATGCGGTTTCTGCCGCCGACCTTGCTGCTATTCAACAACCGGGCGCCATGCCTGATGAACTGCGTGATTTGATCCTGTGACTATTGATAGCGGCTTTAACCACATCACCGTACTGCTTGACGAAGCCGTCGAGGCTCTCGCCGTACGTCCTGATGGGTGCTATCTGGATGGCACGTTCGGGCGTGGCGGGCACAGCCGATTGATCCTCAGCCAGTTGGGGCCTGATGGCCGGTTGCTGGGGTTCGACAAGGATCCTCAAGCGATTGCCACCGGGCAAGCGCTGGCGGCCGAAGACGGCCGCTTTGTCGTTGTGCAGCGCAGCTTTGCCGAGTTGGGTTCGGAAGTTGCCCAGCGTGGTTTGGCTGGCAAGATCAGCGGCGTGCTGCTGGACCTCGGCGTGTCCTCGCCGCAACTGGACGACCCGGAACGTGGCTTCAGTTTCCTCAATGACGGCCCGCTGGACATGCGCATGGATCCGTCCCGCGGCATCAGTGCCGCTGAGTTCGTCAACACCGCGCCCGTCGAAGAAATCGCCCGTGTCTTCAAGGAATACGGCGAGGAACGCTTTTCCGGCCGCATGGCGCGAGCCGTGGTCGAGCGTCGCGAGACCAAGCCATTCGAGCGCACCGGTGACCTGGCCGAAGTGCTGAAGGTTGCCAACCCTGCGTGGGAGAAGGGCAAAAATCCAGCGACTCGCGCCTTCCAGGGCCTGCGTATCCATGTCAATAATGAGTTGGGTGATCTTGAGGCTGGCCTCGAGGCCGCCCTTGAGGCGCTGGAGATCGGTGGCCGGTTGGTGGTGATCAGCTTCCACTCCCTGGAAGACCGCATCGTCAAGTTGTTCATGCGCAAACTCACCAAAGGCGAAGCCGACAACCTGCCGCGCAACCTGCCGGTGCGTTTCGAGGCTTTCGTACCGAAAATCAAGATCCATGGCAAAGCGCAGTTCGCCTCCGAGGCCGAACTCAAGGCCAACCCGCGTGCCCGTAGTGCTGTCATGCGTGTCGCGGAGAAGCTGCGGTGAGCAAGCTCTTCGCCAAGCCCCTGCCGGGCGGCAGCTTTTTCATGCTGCTGCTGTTCATCGGCGTGCTCGTCTCGGCCATCGCCGTGTCTTACAGCGCGCACTGGAACCGCCAGTTGCTCAACACCCTTTATAACGAACTGAGCGTGCGCGACAAGGCGCAGGCTGAGTGGGGCCGGCTGATCCTGGAGCAGAGCACCTGGACCGCCCATAGCCGTATCGAGGTATTGGCCACCGAACAATTGAAGATGCGCATCCCCGGCGCCGCCGAAGTGCAGATGGTGGCGCCATGATGAAGCTCGAAGGGGCACTTTTCCCGTGGCGGTTCCGTCTGGTCCTGGGCTTGCTCGGGATCATGGTCGCAGCGATCGCGTGGCGCATCATCGACCTGCAAGTCGTCGACCGCGACTTCCTCAAGGAGCAGGGCGATGCCCGCAGCGTGCGTCATATTCCGATCCCGGCCCACCGTGGCCTGATCACTGACCGCAACGGTGAACCCCTGGCCGTTAGCACCCCGGTGACCACTCTGTGGGCCAACGCCAAGGAAATGCAGCAGGCCAAGGAAAAGTGGCCGGCGTTGGCCGCCGCCCTCGGCCAGGATCCCAAGGCTTTGGCCGAGCGCCTTGAAGCCCAGGCCAATAAAGAATTCATCTACCTGGTGCGCGGGTTGACGCCCGAGCAAGGCCAGAGTGTGCTCGACCTGAAAGTACCTGGTGTCTATGGCATCGAAGAGTTCCGGCGTTTCTACCCGGCCGGAGAAGTCACCGCCCACATGGTCGGGTTTACCGACATCGATGACCGGGGCCGAGAAGGTGTCGAGCTGGCCTATGACGAATGGCTGGCCGGGGTTGCCGGCAAGCGCCAGGTCATCAAGGATCGGCGCGGCAGGCTGATCAAGGATGTCCAAGTCACTAAAAACGCCAAGGCCGGTAAGCCCTTGGCGTTGTCCATTGACCTGCGTCTGCAATACCTGGCCAACCGCGAGCTGCGCAATGCCATCGTCGAGAACGGCGCCAAGGCCGGCAGCCTGGTGATCATGGACGTCAAGACCGGCGAGATCCTCGCCATGGTCAACCAGCCGACCTACAACCCGAACAACCGCCGTAACCTGCAACCGGCGATGATGCGTAACCGCGCAATGATCGACGTCTTCGAGCCGGGTTCGACCATGAAGGCCGTGTCCATGGCCGCCGCCCTGGAAACCGGGCGCTGGAAACCGGGTGACACCGTCGAGGTGTATCCGGGGACGTTGCAGATCGGCAAATACACCATTCGCGACGTGTCCAAGACTGAAGGCCCGGTGCTCGACCTGACCGGCATCCTGATCAATTCCAGTAACGTGGGCATGAGCAAGATCGCCTTCGATATCGGTGGCGAGGCGATCTATCGCCTGGCCCAGAAAATCGGCCTCGGCCAGGACACCGGCCTGGGCTTCCCGGGCGAGCGCGTCGGCAACCTGCCCAACTACCGTGAATGGCGCAAGGCCGAAACCGCCACGTTGTCCTATGGCTATGGTGTTTCGGTGACGGCGATCCAGCTTGTCCACGCCTTCTCGGCGCTGGCCAACAATGGGCGGATCGCACCGCTGACCCTGGTCAAGACCGACAAGGCGCCGCAAACCACCCAAGTGATTCCGGAAGACGTCGCCAAGACGATGCAAGGCATGCTGCAACAGGTGATCGAGGCGCCGCGTGGTGTCTATCGTGCCCAAGTGCCCGCCTACCATGTTGCCGGCAAGTCGGGTACGGCGCGCAAGACGTCCGTGGGTACCAAGGGCTATGCCGAGAATTCCTACCGTTCGCTGTTCGCCGGCTTCGGTCCGATGAGCGACCCGCGCTACGCCATCGTGGTGGTTATCGACGAACCGAGCAAGGCAGGCTACTTCGGTGGCCTGGTCTCTGCGCCGGTGTTCAGCAAAGTGATGTCCGGCACCCTGCGCCTGATGAACATTACCCCGGATAATCTGCCGCCGACCCAGCAGGCGAGTACCGCCCCGGTCGTTCCCTTGAAAGCCGACGGAGGGCGTGGCTGATGTCCCTGAGCCTGAACAAGATTTTTGCCCATGCCGGTCATGACCTGCTGATTCGCGAGCTGGCGCTGGACAGTCGCGACGTGCGTGCCGGGGACCTGTTCCTGGCGGTGCCGGGCGCCCGTGTTGATGGCCGCGACCATATCGCTGATGCCTTGAAACGCGGTGCGGCTGCCGTGGCCTATGAAGTGAACGGCGCGACCGTGCTGCCGATCACCGATGTCCCGCTGATTCCGGTCAAGGGCCTGGTGGCGCAGTTGTCGGATATCGCCGGGCGTTTTTATGGCGAGCCGAGCCGTCACCTGAACCTGATCGGCGTGACCGGCACCAACGGCAAGACCAGCGTGACGCAACTGGTGGCACAGGCGCTCGACTTGCTCGGACAGCATTGTGGCATCGTGGGGACGCTGGGCAACGGTTTCCACGGGGCGCTGAAAAGCGGGCTGCACACCACGCCAAACCCGATCGCCGTGCAGGCGACCCTGGCCGACCTGAAGAAGGCTGGCGCCAAGGCCGTCGCGATGGAGGTTTCCTCCCATGGCCTCGATCAAGGTCGCGTCACCGCGTTGGCCTTCGACGTTGCCGTGCTCACCAACCTGTCGCGCGATCACCTGGACTACCACGGCACGATGCAGGCCTACGGCGAGGCCAAGGCCAAGCTGTTTGCCTGGAACAACCTGAAATGCCGGGTTATCAATGTCGATGACGAATTCGGCCGCCAGCTGGCCGCCGAGAGTCGCGAGTCGCGGTTGATCACCTACAGCCTCGAAGATGCAGGCGCCTACCTTTATGTACGCCAGGCACAGTTCGACGACGAAGGCGTTCGTGCCACGTTGGTCACGCCCCAGGGCGAACACCATCTGCGCAGCACGTTGCTGGGCCGCTTCAACCTGAGCAATGTATTGGCCGCCATCGGGGCCTTGCTCGGGCTGGACTACGCGCTGGATGAAATTCTCAAGGTATTGCCAAAACTCGAGGGCCCGGCCGGGCGCATGCAGCGCTTGGGCGGAGGCACCCAGCCACTGGTGGTGGTCGATTACGCCCATACGCCAGACGCGCTGGAGAAAGTCCTCACGGCGCTGCGTCCTCACGCCAAGGGTCGGCTGCTGTGCCTGTTCGGCTGTGGCGGCGACCGTGACCGTGGCAAACGTCCGCTGATGGCGCAAGTCGTGGAGCGGCTGGCCGATGGAGTACTCGTCACTGACGATAACCCGCGCAGCGAAGACCCCTCGCGGATCTTCGACGATATTCGCGCCGGTTTCTCGGGGCAGGATAACGTCACTTTCGTGGCCGGACGCGGCCAGGCCATTGCGCAATTGATTGCCAGTGCTTCGGCGGATGACGTCATCGTCCTGGCCGGCAAGGGCCACGAGGACTATCAGGAAATCAACGGCGAACGCCATGCGTTCTCCGACTTGGTGGAAGCCGATCACGCCCTGACCGCATGGGAGGTGGCCCATGCTTAAGGCCTTGAAACTCAGCGAGCTGACCAACGCCCTGAATGCGCGCCTGATCGCGGCGGACGCCACGTTCAACGGCGTCAGCATCGACAGCCGGGCGATTGCGCCGGGCCAATTGTTTGTCGCCCTGGCCGGGCCGCGTTTCGACGGCCACGATTATCTGAACGAAGTGGCTGGCAAAGGCGCGGTCGCGGCGTTGGTCGAGCGCGAAGTCACCAACAGCACGCTGCCGCAACTGCTGGTCAGCGACACCCGCCAGGCCCTGGGCCAGCTCGGCGCGTTGAATCGCGCGGCGTTCACCAACCCGGTCGCAGCCATCACCGGCTCCAGCGGCAAGACCACGGTCAAGGAAATGCTCGCCAGCATCCTGCGCACGCGCGGCCCGGTATTGGCGACCCGTGGCAACCTGAACAACGACCTCGGTGTACCGCTGACGCTGCTTGAGCTGGCGCCGGAGCACAGCGCCGCCGTCATTGAACTCGGTGCTTCGCGGCTCGGCGAGATTGCCTACACCGTGGGCATGACCAAGCCCCACGTGGCGGTGCTCAACAACGCCGGGACCGCCCACGTGGGTGAGTTCGGCGGCCCGGAAAAGATCGTCGAGGCCAAGGGCGAGATCATCGAGGGGTTGGCTGCCGATGGCGTCGCCGTGCTGAATCTCGACGACAAGGCCTTCGAAATCTGGAAAACCCGGGCGGGCGAGCGCAAGGTGCTGACCTTTGCCTTGAGCAACCTCGCCGCGAACTTCTACGCCAGCGACCTGGACCGCGATGCTCGCGGGTGCCCGGCCTTCAACCTCCACAGCCCCGACGGGGCCGAGCGCGTGCAGTTGAACCTGCTCGGCACCCATAACGTTGCCAACGCCCTGGCCGCCGCCGCCGCCGCCCATGCCCTGGGTGTTTCGTTGCCAGGCATCGCCGCGGGATTGAACGCGGTGCAACCGGTCAAGGGACGCACCGTCGCCCAACTGGCGAGCAACGGCATGCGCGTCATCGATGACACCTACAACGCTAACCCGACGTCGATGTGCGCGGCCGTGGACATCCTTGCCGGTTTCTCCGGCCGCACCGTGCTGGTGCTCGGCGATATCGGCGAATTGGGTGAGTGGGCGCAGCAAGGCCACCATGATGTCGGCGCGTATGCCCGCGGCAAGGTCGATGCGTTGTACGCCGTTGGCCCGATGATGGCCCATGCGGTATCGGCGTTTGGCGAGCAGGCACAGCATTTCACCACCCAGGCCGAGTTGATCCAGGCCCTGGGTGCCGAGCAAGACCCGAACACCACCTTATTGATCAAGGGCTCACGCAGTGCGGCGATGGAAAACATCGTTGCGGCTTTGTGCGGCACCCGTATGGAGAAACATTAATGCTGCTGCTGCTAGCGGAGTACCTGCAACAGTTCCACAAAGGCTTCGCGGTCTTCCAGTACCTGACCCTGCGCGGGATCCTGGGTGTGCTGACCGCGCTGTCGTTGTCGCTGTTCCTGGGCCCGTGGATGATCCGCACCTTGCAGAACCTGCAGATCGGCCAGTCGGTCCGCAACGACGGTCCGCAATCGCACCTGTCCAAGTCCGGTACCCCGACCATGGGCGGCGCGTTGATTCTCTCGTCCATCGGCATCAGCACCTTGCTCTGGGCCGACCTGGCGAACCGCTATGTCTGGGTCGTGTTGCTGGTGACCCTGTTCTTCGGCGCCATCGGCTGGGTAGACGACTACCGCAAGGTCATCGAGAAGAATTCCCGTGGGCTGCCAAGCCGCTGGAAATATTTCTGGCAGTCGGTGTTCGGCCTCGGCGCGGCGATCTTCCTTTATATGACTGCCGCTTCGCCGGTGGAAACCACCCTGATCCTGCCAATGCTCAAGGACTACAGCATCCCGCTGGGCGCTGGCTTCATCGTGCTGACCTACCTGGTCATCGTTGGATCGAGCAACGCGGTCAACCTCACCGATGGCCTCGACGGCCTGGCGATCATGCCGACGGTCATGGTTGGCGGCGCGCTGGGGATCTTCTGCTACCTGTCGGGCAACGTGAAATTCGCCGAATACCTGCTGATCCCTTATGTACCGGGCGCGGGCGAGCTGATCGTGTTCTGCGGCGCGCTGATCGGTGCCGGCCTGGGTTTCCTTTGGTTCAACACCTACCCGGCGCAAGTCTTCATGGGTGACGTCGGCGCGTTGGCGCTGGGCGCGGCCCTGGGCACCATTGCCGTCATCGTTCGCCAGGAAATCGTCCTGTTCATCATGGGCGGTGTGTTCGTGATGGAGACCCTGTCAGTTGTCATTCAGGTTGCTTCCTTTAAATTGACCGGCCGCCGCGTATTCCGCATGGCGCCGATCCACCACCACTTTGAACTCAAGGGCTGGCCCGAGCCGCGCGTGATCGTCCGTTTCTGGATCATCACCGTGATTCTGGTGCTGATCGGCCTTGCCACCCTGAAGCTGAGGTAGAACGAGTGTCCCTGATCGCTTCTGACCACTTCCGCATCGTTGTCGGCCTCGGCAAGAGCGGCATGTCCCTGGTTCGCTTCCTGGCGAACCGGGGCGTGTCGTTTGCCGTGGCCGATACGCGGGAAAATCCGCCTGAGCTGGCCACGCTGCGCCGTGACTATCCGCAGGTGGACGTGCGTTGTGGCGAGCTGGACGTCGAGTTCCTGTGCCGCGCCGATGAGCTCTACGTGAGCCCCGGCCTGGCCCTGGCGACTCCGGCGCTGCAGGCTGCGGCTGCCCGAGGCGTGAAACTGTCCGGCGACATCGAGCTGTTCGCCCGCAACGCGAAGGCGCCGATTGTCGCCATCACCGGCTCCAACGCGAAAAGCACCGTCACCACTCTGGTCGGTGAAATGGCCGCGGCGGCCGGCAAGCGCGTCGCGGTGGGCGGCAACCTGGGGACCCCGGCCCTGGACCTGCTCGGCGATGACATCGAGCTGTATGTCATGGAACTGTCGAGCTTCCAGCTTGAGACCACCGACCATCTCGGCGCCGAAGTGGCGACGGTGCTCAACATCAGCGAAGACCACATGGACCGCTACAGCGGCCTGCCGGCGTATCACCTGGCCAAGCACCGGGTTTTCCGTGGCGCCCGCCAGGTCGTGTTCAACCGCCAGGACGCGTTGACCCGTCCGCTGATGGGCGAAGGGCTGCCGTGCTGGACCTTCGGCTTGGGTGTTCCGGATTTCAAAGGCTTCGGCTTGCGTGAAGAGAACGGCGAAAAATACCTCGCTTTCCAATTCCAGAACCTGATGCCAGTGCGTGAGTTGAAAATCCGCGGCGCCCACAACCAGGCCAATGCCCTTGCGGCGCTGGCCCTGGGCCACGCGGTCGGTCTGCCGTTCGACGCCATGCTCTCGGCCTTGCGCCAGTTCGCAGGGCTGGAACACCGCTGCCAATGGGTGCGCGATCTGGATGGCGTGGCCTGGTACAACGATTCCAAGGCCACCAATGTCGGTGCCGCGCTGGCGGCCATCGAAGGCCTGGGCGCGGACATCGACGGCAAGCTCGTGCTGATCGCCGGTGGTGACGGCAAGGGCGCCGACTTCAAGGACCTGCGCGGCCCCGTGACCGCCAATTGCCGTGCCGTGGTGCTGATGGGCCGCGACCGCGAACTGATCGCCCAGGCGTTGGGCGATGCGGTGCCGCTGGTTCGTGTCGCTTCGCTGGATGAGGCAGTGCAGCAATGCCGCGCCCTCGCGCAAGCGGGCGATGCCGTCCTGTTGTCGCCGGCCTGCGCCAGTTTCGACATGTTCAAGAACTACGAAGAGCGCGGGCGCCAGTTCGCCCAGGCCGTGGAGGACTTGGCATGAGCTTGCTGAACATCATCAAGCCGTACCCGTCGCCGCTGATCACCGGCCGTGGCATCGACCTCGATTTCCCGATGCTCGCCGGTTGCCTGGCATTGCTCGGCCTGGGCCTGGTGATGATCACCTCTGCGTCGTCGGAAGTGGCTGCCGTTCAGTCGGGCAACACGCTTTACCACATGATCCGCCATCTGATTTACCTGGTGATCGGCCTGGGTGCCTGCATCGTGACCATGATGGTGCCGATCGCCACTTGGCAACGCTTGGGCTGGATGATGCTGTTGGGGGCCTTCGGCCTGCTGGTCATGGTGTTGGTGCCGGGCATCGGCCGCGAGGTCAACGGCTCGATGCGCTGGATCGGGTTCAGTTTTTTCAACGTCCAGCCTTCGGAAATCGCCAAGGTCTTCGTGGTGATTTTCCTTGCCGGTTACCTGGTGCGTCGCCAGAAGGAAGTGCGCGAAAGCTGGATGGGCTTCTTCAAGCCATTCATCGTGTTGCTGCCCATGGCAGGCCTGTTGCTGATGGAGCCGGACTTCGGCGCCACGGTAGTGATGATGGGCGCGGCTGCGGCGATGCTGTTTCTCGGTGGGGTCGGGCTGTTCCGCTTCATCCTGATGGTGGCGCTGGCCGTGGCGGCGGTGACCGTGCTGGTGCAGGCACAACCGTATCGAATGGCGCGTCTGATCACGTTTACCGATCCGTGGGCCGACCAGTTCGGTTCCGGCTATCAACTGACCCAGGCCTTGATCGCCTTCGGCCGTGGCGAGTGGCTGGGCGTGGGCTTGGGCAACAGTGTGCAGAAGCAGTTCTATCTGCCGGAAGCGCATACCGACTTCGTGTTTTCGGTACTGGCCGAAGAACTCGGCGTCGTGGGCTCCTTGTGCACCGTTGCACTGTTCGTGTTCGTCTGCGTGCGCGGCATGTACATCGGCTTGTGGGCCGAGAAGGCCAAGCAGTTCTTCGCCGCGTATGTGGCGTATGGCCTGTCGTTCCTGTGGATCGGCCAGTTCCTGATCAACATCGGCGTGAACGTCGGCCTGTTGCCGACCAAGGGCCTGACGCTGCCGTTCCTCAGTTATGGCGGCAGCTCCCTGGTGATCTGCTGTGCCTGTCTTGGCCTGTTGCTGCGCATCGAATGGGAGAGCCGAACCCACTTGGGCAGCGAAGAGATGGAATTCCAGGAGAGCGACTTCGCCGAGGAGCCGACTCATGGGCGCTAACGTGCTGATCATGGCGGGCGGTACCGGCGGGCATGTGTTCCCGGCGCTGGCCTGTGCCCGGGAGTTCCAGGCGCGCGGCTACACCGTGCATTGGCTGGGTACGCCACGGGGCATCGAGAATGAGTTGGTGCCCGCCGCTGGCCTGGAGCTGCACCGGATCAATGCCAGCGGCCTGCGGGGCAAAGGCAAGCTGTCGCTGCTCAAGGCGCCGCTGATGCTGCTCAAGTCGGTCTGGCAGGCGCGGGCGATCATTCGTCGGCTGCGGCCGGTGTGCGTGGTCGGTTTTGGTGGCTATGTGACCGGCCCCGGCGGTGTTGCGGCAAAACTGGCCGGTGTGCCGGTGATCGTCCACGAGCAGAATGCCGTGGCCGGTACCGCCAATCGGTTATTGGTGCCGTTGGCCGCCCGGGTATGTGAAGCCTTCCCGGACACCTTTACCCTGTCGGGCAGCCGTCGCACCACGGGTAATCCCGTGCGTACGGAGCTGTTCCTCGCTGCACCGCGCCCGGCCCTGGCCGGACGCAAGGCGCGTTTGCTGGTCCTGGGCGGAAGCCTGGGGGCCGAACCGTTGAACAAGCTGCTGCCCGAAGCCCTGTCGCAGGTTGCCCCCGAACTGCGGCCGGAAGTGTTTCACCAGGCCGGCAAAAACCACGATGAAGTGACTGCCGAACGCTATCGCGCCGCTGGCGTCGAGGCGCAAGTGCAGCCCTTCATCAAAGACATGGCCCAGGCCTATGGCTGGGCCGACCTGGTGGTCTGTCGCGCAGGCGCGCTGACCATCAGTGAACTGGCTGCCGCCGGTCTGCCCTCGATGCTGGTGCCTTTGCCCCATGCCATCGACGATCACCAGACTCGCAACGCCGATTATTTGGCCCGTGAAGGCGCTGCCTTCCTGATGCCGCAAAGAACGACTGGCGCCGCGGATCTTGCCGCGCGCCTGACAGAGGTCTTGATGCAGCCGCAAACACTCGAAGACATGGCTCGCGCCGCGCGCCGCCTGGCCAAACCCGATGCCACGGCCCAAGTGGTCGACACCTGCCTGGAGGTGGCCCATGGTTGAGAATCGCAAAGCCATGCCACAACCGGAAATGCGCCGCATCCGTCGCATCCACTTCGTCGGTATCGGCGGCGTGGGCATGTGCGGGATCGCCGAGGTGTTGCTGAACCTGGGTTACCAGGTCTCGGGTTCCGACCTGAAGGCTTCCCCGGTCACCGAACGCCTGGAATCGTTCGGTGCGCAGATCTTTATCGGCCACCGTGCCGAGAACGCCGCCAATGCCGACGTGCTGGTGGTGTCCAGCGCCGTGAACACCTCCAACCCGGAGGTTGCCACCGCCCTGGAACGTCGTATTCCCGTGGTGCCACGGGCCGAGATGCTGGCCGAGCTGATGCGTTATCGCCACGGCATCGCCGTCGCCGGCACCCACGGCAAGACCACCACCACCAGCCTGATCGCCTCGGTGTTCGCCGCCGGTGGCCTGGACCCGACCTTTGTGATCGGTGGTCGCCTGAATGCCGCGGGCACCAATGCCCAACTGGGCACCAGCCGCTACCTGATCGCCGAAGCCGACGAGAGCGATGCGAGTTTCCTGCACCTGCAACCGCTGGTGGCCGTGGTGACCAACATCGACGCCGACCACATGGCGACCTACGACGGCGACTTCAACAAACTGAAGAAAACCTTCGTCGAGTTCCTCCACAACCTGCCGTTCTATGGTTTGGCCGTGGTGTGCCTGGACGACCCGGTGGTTCGTGAAATCCTGCCACTGATCAAGCGCCCAACCGTGACCTACGGCTTTGGGGAAGAAGCCGATGTGCGCGCCATCAATGTGCGCCAGAAGGGCATGCAGACCTTCTTCACCGTGTTGCGTCCCGACCGCGAGCCGTTGGACGTCTCGGTGAACATGCCCGGCAACCACAACGTGCTCAATGCCTTGGCCACCATCTGCATAGCCACCGACGAAGGCGTCAGCGACGAAGCCATCGTCCAGGGCTTGTCGGGCTTCCAGGGCGTGGGCCGACGTTTTCAGGTCTACGGCGAGCTGCCGGTGGACGGCGGTAACGTGATGCTGGTGGACGATTACGGCCACCACCCGACCGAAGTCGCGGCGGTGATCAAGGCCGTGCGCGGTGGCTGGCCGGAGCGGCGTCTGGTGATGGTCTATCAACCGCACCGGTACAGCCGCACCCGCGACCTGTACGACGATTTTGTCCAGGTCCTGGCCGATGCCAACGTGCTGCTGTTGATGGAAGTCTATCCGGCGGGCGAAGAGCCGATCCCCGGCGCCGACAGCCGCCAGCTGTGCCACAGCATCCGCCAGCGTGGCCAGTTGGACCCGATCTACATCGACCGTGGCGTGGACCTCGCGCCGCTGGTCAAGCCATTGCTGCGCGCTGGGGACATCCTGCTGTGCCAGGGCGCGGGTGACATCGGTGGCCTGGCCCCGAAATTGTTGAATAGTCCGTTATTCGCCGGAGCCATCGTGGCCTCCAGCGAGGGGAAACTGAAATGACTGCTGCATACGCCAACCTGGCCTCGACCCTTGACCCGAAAGCCTTCGGCCGCGTCGCCGTGCTGTTCGGCGGCAAGAGTGCCGAGCGCGAGGTGTCCCTCAAGTCCGGTAACGCCGTGTTGCAAGCCTTGCAGAGCGCTGGCGTCGACGCCTTCGGCATCGACGTGGGCGACGATTTCCTGCAGCGCCTGCTGAGCGAAAAAATCGACCGTGCGTTCATCATTCTCCACGGTCGCGGCGGCGAAGACGGCAGCATGCAAGGGCTGCTCGAATGCCTGGGCATTCCCTACACCGGCAGCGGCATCCTCGCGTCGGCCCTGGCGATGGACAAGCTGCGCACCAAGCAGGTCTGGCACAGCCTCGGCATTCCGACGCCGCGTCACGCCGTGCTCGCCAGCGAGGCCGATTGTATTTCGGCGGCCACGGAACTGGGCTTTCCTTTGATCGTCAAACCGGCCCATGAAGGTTCCAGTATTGGCATGGCGAAAGTGAATTCGCTGCCTGAGTTGACCGCAGCCTGGAAGGACGCCAGTTCCTACGATTCGCAAGTGTTGGTCGAGCAATGGATCACCGGTCCGGAGTTCACCATCGCCACCCTGCGTGATCAGGTGTTGCCCCCGATTGCCCTGGGCACGCCCCACACGTTCTACGACTACGACGCCAAATACATCGCCAATGACACCCAGTACCGCATCCCCTGTGGGCTGGATGCCGCCAAGGAAAAAGAACTGATGGACCTCACGGCCAAGGCCTGTGAGGCGCTGGGCATCGCCGGTTGGGGCCGGGCGGACGTGATGCAGGACGCCGATGGGCAGTTCTGGTTCCTGGAAGTCAACACCGCCCCCGGCATGACCGATCACAGCCTGGTGCCGATGGCGGCGCGTGCCGCCGGCCTGGATTTCCAGCAACTGGTGCTGGCGATCCTGGCTGCCAGTGTCGGCCATCAAGAGCCAAGAGGTTAAGCCATGCAAGGCGCATCGCTTCGTCATCAGCCATCCGCACCCGGTCGCAAGCCGGTGCCGCGGGGTGCCAGCCGAATGGTGGCCAAAGAGCCGATGTCGGCGCGCTTGCCGAAAGCCAATTTTGGTTTTCTCAAGAGCCTGTTCTGGCCGGTGCTGCTGGTGGCGTTGGGGTTCGGCACGTATGAAGGCGCGCAACGGTTGCTGCCTTATGCCGACCGGCCGATTGCCCGGATCAATGTCCAGGGCGACCTGAGCTACATCAGCCAGCAGGCGGTGCAGCAGCGGATTGCCCCGTTCGTCGCGTCGAGCTTCTTCACCATCGACCTGGCGGGCATGCGCACGGAACTGGAGCAGATGCCCTGGATCGCCCACGCCGAAGTCCGGCGGGTGTGGCCGGACCAGGTGTCGATCCGGCTGGAAGAGCAATTGCCGGTGGCCCGTTGGGGCGACGAGTCTCTGTTGAACAACCAGGGCCAGGCGTTTACGCCACGGGAACTGGCCAATTATGAACATTTGCCCCAACTGTTCGGTCCACAGCGGGCCCAGCAACAAGTGATGCAGCAATACCAGGTGTTGAGCCAGATGTTGCGGCCATTGGGCTTCTCCATCGCGCGCCTGGAATTGCGTGAACGCGGCAGCTGGTTCCTGACCACTGGCGCGGGCAGCTCGGGACCGGGCATCGAGCTGCTGCTCGGGCGCGGCAACCTGGTGGAAAAGATGCGCCGCTTCATCGCCATCTATGACAAGACGCTCAAAGAACAGATTACGAACATTGCGCGCATCGATCTGCGCTACGCCAACGGCCTCGCTGTTGGCTGGCGGGAACCTGTAGCGCCGACGACGGCCGAACCCGCCGTCGCGAAGAATTAAGAAGAGGCAGGACCCATGGCAAACGTGCAAAGCGGGAAAATGATCGTCGGTCTGGATATCGGCACTTCCAAGGTGGTTGCGCTGGTAGGCGAGGTCGCGGACGACGGCACGCTGGTCATCGTCGGAATCGGTACACACCCGTCCCGCGGCTTGAAAAAAGGCGTGGTGGTGAACATCGAGTCCACCGTGCAATCGATCCAGCGCGCCATCGAAGAAGCGCAGCTGATGGCCGGTTGCCGGATCCACTCGGCGTTCGTCGGCGTGGCGGGCAATCACATCCGCAGCCTGAACTCCCACGGCATCGTGGCGATTCGTGATCGCGAAGTCAGCTCCGCCGACCTCGAGCGCGTACTCGACGCGGCCCAGGCCGTAGCGATTCCGGCCGACCAGCGCGTGCTGCACACCCTGCCGCAGGACTACGTGATCGATAACCAGGAAGGCGTGCGCGAGCCCCTGGGCATGTCGGGCGTGCGCCTGGAAGCCAAGGTCCACGTGGTGACCTGTGCGGTGAACGCCGCGCAGAACATCGAGAAATGCGTGCGCCGCTGCGGCCTGGAAATCGACGACATCATCCTCGAGCAGCTGGCCTCGGCGTACTCGGTGCTGACCGACGACGAGAAAGAGCTGGGCGTATGCCTGGTGGACATCGGCGGCGGCACCACCGACATCGCGATCTTCACCGAAGGCGCGATTCGCCACACGGCCGTGATCCCGATCGCAGGCGATCAGGTGACCAACGACATCGCGATGGCGCTGCGCACCCCGACCCAGTACGCCGAGGAAATCAAAATCCGCTACGCCTGCGCCCTGGCGAAACTGGCCGGTGCCGGTGAAACCATCAAGGTGCCGAGCGTCGGCGACCGTCCGCCGCGCGAACTGTCGCGCCAGGCGCTGGCCGAAGTGGTCGAGCCGCGTTACGACGAGTTGTTCACGCTGATCCAGGCCGAACTGCGTCGCAGTGGCTACGAAGACCTGATCCCGGCCGGCATCGTGCTGACCGGCGGTACGTCGAAGATGGAAGGCGCGGTCGAGCTGGCCGAAGAGATTTTCCACATGCCGGTGCGCCTGGGCGTGCCGCATGGCGTCAAGGGGCTGGACGACGTGGTCCGCAACCCGATCTATTCCACCGGCGTGGGCCTGTTGATGTACGGCCTGCAGAAGCAATCCGACGGGATCTCGTTCTCAGGGATTGGCAGCCGCGATAGCTACAGCAGCGACGAGCCCAAGGCTCCGTTGTTCGAGCGGCTCCAGGCCTGGGTGAAAGGCAATTTCTAAAGATTCAAGCTTCAGGCGCCGGGTTTCAGGCTCGGCGTTGCAAGACGGCAATAAAACGCAGTAGGCGAAAAAACTAGAGAATGAAAGGAGAGGGAACATGTTCGAACTCGTAGACAACATCCCCGCTAGCCCGGTTATCAAAGTAATCGGTGTCGGCGGTGGCGGCGGCAACGCTGTCAACCACATGGTCAAGAGCAACATCGAAGGCGTCGAATTCATCTGCGCCAACACCGATGCTCAAGCGCTGAAAAACATCGGCGCGCGGACCATCCTTCAACTGGGCACCGGCGTGACCAAGGGCCTGGGTGCCGGCGCGAATCCCGAGGTTGGCCGTCAGGCTGCCCTGGAAGACCGCGAGCGCATCGCTGAAGTCCTGGCCGGCACCAACATGGTGTTCATCACCACGGGCATGGGCGGTGGTACCGGTACCGGTGCAGCGCCGATCATTGCCGAAGTGGCCAAGGAAATGGGCATCCTCACCGTTGCGGTGGTGACCCGTCCGTTCCCGTTCGAAGGCCGCAAGCGCATGCAGATCGCCGATGAAGGCATCCGCGCGCTGAGCGAAAGCGTCGACTCGTTGATCACCATCCCCAACGAGAAGCTGCTGACCATCCTGGGTAAAGACGCAAGCCTGCTGTCGGCTTTCGCCAAGGCTGACGATGTACTGGCCGGTGCCGTTCGCGGTATCTCCGACATCATCAAGCGTCCAGGCATGATCAACGTCGACTTTGCCGACGTGCGCACCGTGATGTCCGAAATGGGCATGGCAATGATGGGCACTGGCTGCGCCAGCGGTCCGAACCGTGCTCGCGAAGCCACCGAAGCGGCCATCCGCAACCCGCTGCTGGAAGATGTAAACCTGCAGGGCGCCCGCGGCATCCTGGTGAATATCACCGCCGGTCCGGACTTGTCTTTGGGCGAGTACTCCGACGTGGGTAGCATCATCGAGGCATTCGCTTCCGACCACGCGATGGTCAAGGTCGGCACCGTGATCGATCCGGACATGCGTGACGAGCTGCACGTGACCGTGGTTGCCACTGGCCTGGGCGCGAAAATCGAGAAGCCGATGAAGGTGATCGACAACACCGTGCAGACTGCCATGGCTTCGCAGCCACAGCAGCCAGCTGCCGCTCGTCAGGAAACGCCTGCGGTGAACTACCGTGACCTGGACCGTCCGACCGTCATGCGCAACCAGGCCCAGGCGGGTGCTGCGACTGCCGCGAAGATGAATCCGCAAGATGATCTGGATTACCTGGACATCCCGGCTTTCCTGCGTCGTCAGGCCGATTGATGGAATGTATCAGGGGTATACGGGTGATTGGTGTTCAGCAAAGGTCTGGTCTGCTATCATCGCCAGCCTTTGTTGATACCAGTTCGCAATTTGCGCTGAAGCGGCCCATGCCATGATTAAACAACGCACCCTGAAGAATATTATCCGTGCCACAGGTGTCGGCCTGCACTCCGGCGAGAAGGTCTACCTGACCCTCAAGCCCGCGCCTGTCGACACCGGCATCGTGTTTTGTCGTGCCGACCTCGACCCTGTGGTGCAGATTCCTGCTCGCGCGGAAAACGTCGGTGAAACCACTATGTCGACCACACTGGTCAACGGTGACGTCAAAGTGGACACGGTGGAGCATTTGCTCTCGGCCATGGCTGGCCTGGGCATCGATAACGCCTACGTCGAGCTCTCCGCGTCCGAAGTCCCGATCATGGATGGCAGTGCCGGACCCTTCGTATTCCTGATTCAATCGGCTGGCCTGGAAGAGCAGGACGCGGCCAAGAAATTCATCCGCATCCTGCGGGAAGTGACAGTGGAAGACGGCGACAAGCGCGCCACTTTCGTCCCTTTCGAAGGGTTCAAGGTGAGCTTCGAGATCGATTTCGATCACCCGGTTTTCCGTGACCGCACCCAGAGTGCAAGCGTGGATTTTTCCAGCACTTCGTTCGTAAAAGAAGTCAGCCGCGCCCGTACCTTCGGTTTCATGAGTGACATCGAGTACCTGCGCAAGCACAACCTCGCACTCGGCGGCAGCGTTGAAAATGCGATCGTGGTCGACTCCGATGGCGTGTTGAACGAAGACGGCCTTCGTTATGAAGACGAATTCGTCAAGCACAAGATCCTCGACGCAATCGGCGACCTCTACCTGCTGGGCAATAGCCTGATTGGTGAGTTCAAGGGCTTCAAGTCCGGCCACGCACTGAACAACCAGCTGCTGCGCAAGTTGATTGAGCAGAAAGATGCTTGGGAAGTCGTGACGTTCGAAGACGCCAGCACCGCACCCATCTCTTACATGCGTCCTGTCGCGGCCGTGTAAGCAAAAAACCTCTCTAGTTTTTTAAGGGCTGCCTTCGGGTGGCCCTTTTTTATGGCGGCAATGAACCCCGTGTGGGTCATTTCCTAAGGGATTGCGATATTCCCCTATAGGACGCTTCCCAAACGTCGCCGAACCCGTTGTTACTCGATGGAACAACCCTCTGAAGTAAGTCACGCTGAATGCCCTTGAAAACCAATCCCGCGTAAGACGCGGGCACCAAGGGAAGTCATGCCAGCAGACCGATCTGAACAGCACCAACTCGATTTCAATCAAAGCGACGCCGACACGGTTTTTGCCCCGTCACGTTCCCTCTTGGAACAAGCGGCTGCAAACGCCTGGGGGGATCGGCAACATGCTTGATCAACGGCCCACCTTCTTCGACCACAGCCGCCACACTCTGAGCGTCTGCGACCTCACAGCCCATCTCGACGTCCTGGCCTTCACCGGCGAGGAGCACCTGAGCCGGCCCTACCACTACCGCATCGAATTCACCTGCACCGAGCGCGACCTGGTGGCCACCGACCTGCTCAACCGGGATGCCTACTTCAGTCTTTACCCGCTGCCGCCACCGCCGACGCCCAAGGGCTTCGCGCCGCCGGAGATCAAGCCGCTGCGCACGTTCAATGGCGCGATCACGGCGTTCAAGCGCCTGTCCGGCTCCAACGACGAAGCCCGCTACGAGATCACGTTGCAACCGCGTTTCGCGCTACTGGCGCGGGGCAAGCAGTTTCGGATCTACCAGCACCAGTCGGTGCCGCAGATCGTCGAACACATCCTGCGCACGCGCCATGATTTCCGGGGCCAGCATTTCTATTTCAATGTGGTGCGCGACTACCCCCGGCGTGAACAGGTCATGCAATACGACGAAAGCGATCTGGCCTTCATCGAGCGCCTGCTGGCTGATGTCGGCATCTGGTACCGGGTCGTCAGCGATGACCGCCTGAGCATCGACGTGGTGGAGTTTCACGACGACCAGCGGCACTACCAGCGCGGCGTCAAGTTGCCGTGTCGCCCGCCGTCCGGCTTGTGCGCCAACGAGCAGGACGCGGTCTGGCACCTGCAAACCGCCCACCAGGTGGTGGAAAAAAACATCAACTTTCGCGCCTACCACCATCGCGAGGCCTACGCGTTCCTCGACGGCGAGGTCGACCATACCCGCCGCGCCAAGGGCACCTACGGCGAGGCCTATCACTACGGCGAACCCTACACGGTGCTGGGCGAGCGCTACGCCCTGGACGAGGACCTGCAAAGCGAAAGTGGTTTTTTCTACGCGCGCCTGCGCCATGAACTCTACCTCAACGACCAGACCCGCCTCAGCGGCACCACCAGCAGCGCCACCCTGGCCCCGGCCCAGATGCTCGAAATCACCGGCGGCGCGCCCCAGGCCTTCGAGTTCGGCGCGGTGATCGTCAGCCTGCGCACCGAAGCGGCCCGGGACCGCAGCTTCATCGCCACCTTCCAAGCGATTCCTTACTCGGAAACCGTGTGCTTTCGCCCACCGCTGCCGCCCAAGCCGCGCATCAGCGGCACCATTCCCGCCCGCGTCAGTCACCCGGAAGCCAACCCGCCGTACGCTGACCTCGACTTCGAGGGCCGCTACAAGGTGCGCTTCCTGTTCGACCGCGACACCTGGCAAGCCGGCCGCGAAAGCGCCTGGCTGCGCCTGGCCCGACCCTACGGCGGCGACACCCACGGCCTGCATTTCCCGCTGCAGGCCGGCACCGAAGTGGCGGTGGCCTTCGAGCACGGCGACCCCGACCGCCCCTACATCGCCCACGCCCTGCACGACGACCGGCACCCGGACCCCGTCACCGCCCGCAACGAGCGCCGCAACGTGCTGCGCACTCCGACCAACAACAAACTACGCATGGACGACACCCGCGGGCAGGAGCACATCAAGCTCAGCACCGAGCACAGCGGCAAGAGCCAGTTGAACCTGGGGCATCTGGTGGATGCCGAGCAGACGAAGCGGGGGGAAGGGTTTGAGTTGCGCACCGATGGACATGGCGCCCTTCGTGCGGGCAAGGGGGTGTTTATCAGTGCTGATGAGCAAACCCAGGCCAAGGGCGACGTCCTCAGCATGGACCCGGCCACCGCCCAGGTCGAAGGTGCCAGACAGCAGATGGCCGAATGGCAGGACATCGCCCAGGCCCACCACAGCCGCAAACCCGACCTGCGCGGCTTGGAACAACTCCAGGCCGACGCAAAAGACCTTTCGGCCGCCGCCATCCTGCTCAGCGCCCCCCAGGGCATCGGCGCCGTCACCCCGGCCAGCCTGCTGCTCAAGAGCGGCGACGCGCTGTACCTGCAAAGCCACAACGAAATCAACCTCGCCGCCGCCAAGCGGCTATCGGCCCACGCCAACCAGGGCATCTCGCTGCTGGCCCAACAGGAAGGCCTGCGCCTGGTCTCCGGCAAAGGTCCCCTGGACATCGAATCCCACGGCGATGGGCTGGGCATGAAAGCCCAGCAGGACATCACCGTGCAGTCGGTGCAGGGGCATGTGCAGGTGACGGCGAAGAATGGCCTCACCCTGGCGTGTGGGGGTGGGTTCATTCGGATTACCCCGACCGGCGCAATCGATATCCATAGCCCCGGCAAGCTGAACCTCAAGGGGCAGCACGTCTGGGAACTGCCTGCCGGGCAATCTTTTGCACTGGCGGATTTGCCGCAATCGGTGTGCAAGGAATGCCTGGAGATGGCCCGCGAAAACGCCGTGGGAATTCTTCCGCGTGAAAGCTGAAATAAGGAATACATACATGGCAGCGCCAAGCGAATGGCAACAGCAGATAGAACACGTCTGCGTGACTGCGGACATACAGCGAGTGGACCTTTTGCTGGACCAGTCCGACTGGGACAGCTGCGCTATCCCGGCCCTGAAACAAATAACGCCAGAGATAGCATGGCATTCGTTGTTTACCGGTACACCGGAGGAAAACCTGCTGGAGCAAGCGCCGCTGTTGATGCGGCTGGATCTGGCGCATTGGCAACATCGAGCCTGGCTGGAAGAACTCATGACTCACTGTGCAGCCGATGCCCGGCTGTTGATCGCGATCTCACCGTTGCCCTTCGACGCGCTCAGCCTGGCCCTGCAAACCTTGTCCCAAATGAACTGGGGTGGGCAGCCAGGCTTGTTGCGGTACTACGACCCGCGAATCTTCCCTCTGTTGATTTCCTCCATCTTGAGCGACCAACAGCGCCTCCAATTCCTGCTCCCTGTCAGTTACTGGAGCTGGCTGGATCGGGACGGCCAGCCGCAATGGCGACGGGGCGCCAGCCAGACACGGGGGCGCATCGACATACCGCCCACCGTCGAACTGAGTGATGAGCAATGCGACCTGATCGGATGCATCTCCGATGCGCAGCAGCTTTTTGATAGCGGCCAATTTGATCAGCTTGAGGAAAGTCAGGAGCAGCGTTTCGCGTTGTTATATCGGCTGGTCGTAAAGGCGAACAAAGAGAATTACTTCAACGATCTCAGCGAGTATGTGCGCAACTGCGCTTTTTAGCTCCAGGGAGGACCGGCAATGGTCGCGGTGGCTATTGCTGCATAACGGATCGCATGCAAAAAAAAGATTCCGGACGAAGCGGTTTTTTGCGTGATTTAGGAAGTTGATAAAAAGGACTTTTCCATGAAGCAGTTGATGTTCCGCAAATCGATAGTGCGAGGTTCTTGTGCCTTGCTGGGGTTGATGTTGCATGGGTGTTCTTCTGCGGATAATGAGATGGCGGGAGGGAATATAGAAGCCGTTAACCATACGCTGAATGCGATCAATTGGTTGTCGGTTAACGGATATAGGGCGGACGGGGGAGGAGGCAGTTCGTGTTGCATCATTATGCCGACCAAATGGCGTCCAGGGTTGAAGGCTTATATTGAATGGGAGGTGGATCCTGATCCTTTTGCGGATGCACCGCCTTTAGGAACCGATGAATTTCGAGTTTTTATGGTAAAGCACAAGATTAATTATCAACGGCATAGCGCAACGGTAGAAATTCCGGAATGGCCGGGAACGGAATCCTGTGGCTTAAAGGTCCATTTTTTAGTTTGCAATCAAATTAAGGTCACTACTTCCTGTTGGGGCTACGGCTCACCCAAAAATCCGATTAAAGAACCGCTTGAAATGAAGGAGCCTGCCGTATGCCCGAAATAAAAACTAATTCGAGGGCTTACAAAGTGCTGCCGTTGTCGGTGCTCAGAAGGTGGGCGTCGCAGGGGCTCTATGCCTCGCTGGGATTGATGCTACATGGGTGTTCTTCAGCGGACAACGAGATGGCGGGAGGGAATATAGAAGCCGTTAACCATACGTTGAATGCGATCAATTGGTTATCGGTTAACGGATATAGGGCGGACGGGGGAGGAGGCAGTTCGTGTTGCATCATTATGCCGACCAAATGGCGTCCAGGGTTGAAGGCTTATATTGAGTGGGAGGTGGATCCTAATCGACACGCAAAATTACCTTCGGTCACCTCAATTGAGTTTCGCGAAGCATATGCCAAGCATTCGGCTAACTACCGGCGGCATAGCGCTACGGTAGAAATCCCGGAGTGGTCAGGAACGGACTCCTGCGGCTTGAAGGTCCATTTTCTTGTTTGCAATCAAATCAAGGTCACTACTGCCTGCTGGGGGTACGGTTCACCCCAAAATCCTATTAAAGAACCGCTTGGGATGAAGGAGCCTGCCGTATGCCCGAAATAAAAACTAATTCGAGGGCTTACAAAGTGTTGCCGTTGTCGATGCCCAGGAGGTGGGCGTTGCAGGGGCTCTATGCCTTGCTGGGGTTGATGCTGCTGGGGTGTTCTTCTGCGGATAACGAGATGGCGGGAGGGAACTTGGCTGCCGTCAACCACACCTTGGGCGCAATTAATTGGTTTTCAGTTAATGGTTATAGAGCTCACGGCGGTGGGGGCAGCTCGTGCTGCATCGTTATGCCGACCAAATGGCGTCCAGGGTTGAAGGCTTATATCGAGTGGGAAGTGGATCCGGATCCTTTTGCGAATGCGCCGTCTTTAGGAATCGATGAGTTCCGAGCTTTTATGGTGAAACATAAAGTTAATTATCAGCGGCATAGCGCTGCGGTAGAGATCCCTGAATGGTCGGGAACGGACTCCTGCGGCTTAAAGGTTCATTTTCTAGTTTGTAATCAAATCAAGGTCACTACTTCCTGCTGGGGGTACGGTTCACCGAACAACCCAATCAAAGAGCCAAAGCAAATGAAGGAGCCTGCTATATGTCCCTAGAAAAAAACAATAATTCAAAAGCCAAGGCCTGGGCGCCCCCCATCTTTCCAGTCGGTGGGCGGCTACCCGTAGAGATGCGAAACGTGGTCGAGAATTACAATAAGCAGACTGCAGAGAAAAATGCTTTTCGTCGGACGAGCAATGCCCGAGGGCAAAAGCGGCACTCCGCCTGTTGCTACAGTTTGCACATCAGCTTGTTTTTTGACGGGACCAACAACAACGAGGACAACGATACCAAGGAAGGACATCCCAGTAATATTGCCAAGCTGTTTCATGCGTCACTCAGAGGCACTCCGGCGAAAGAACGTGGCTATTTCTCCTATTACATGCCCGGCGTAGGCACCCCTTTTCCGGAGATTGGCGAACTGGATTACAGCGAGGATGGACTGAGATACGCCACGGGTGGCGAAGACAGAATCAACTGGGCCCTGGTGCAAGTCGCAAGCGCATTGTCTTTCGCGCTGGATAATAAGAAGGAAATCGACCGTAGCGTCGCCAAGGCCAAGGTCAAATCCATGAGCACTTTCAAAGCCCCGATGATGAGCATCTTCGGCGCTGGTCGGCGGCGCCAAGTCATGCAGGGCCTGCTGGAACCCCTGAGAGCCCATGTCCCTCAAGCCAAGCCTGAAGTCCTGGGCGTCAAGCTCTTCGTCTATGGTTTTTCCCGCGGCGCGGCGCAAGCGCGCACTTTCGTGAGCTGGCTGAGCCAGCTGTTCGACACGCCGGATGGGGCCGAGAAACCGGAACAGAGTTTACTGGGCCTGCCGGTGAGCATCGAGTTCCTCGGCCTGCTGGACACCGTGGCGTCGGTGGGTATCGCCCATGTCACGCCGTTTTTTGCCGGGCACATGGACTGGGCCGATGACACCCAGCTCTTGCCGGACGCGAAGACATTTCCCGATTTCGTCAAATGCTGCCGGCACTTTGTGGCGGCCTTCGAACAACGTGCCTGTTTCCCACTGGACTCGGTTCGTAACGAGGATGGCAACTACCCATCCAATACCTATGAAGTGGTGTACCCCGGCGTGCACTCCGATGTGGGCGGTGGGTACCCGAAAAACGACCAGGGCAAGGCGCGTGGCGGTACGGATGAGCTAGTGTCGCAGATCGTTTTGCACGATCTGTACGCAGCAGCATTTGCCGCCGGAGCTCCGTTACAGGTGCCGGAAGCGGCATTGCCGAAGAACCTTGAGACACAAAAATCATGGCGTGAGATGGGGCCACAAACATTGGGAGAGTTTGTGGTCAATCAGCAAGTCATCGAACGCTTCAACGCCTGGCACCACCAGACCCTGCAAACGACCTCGCCCGAGGACCAGGGCAGCATTTCCACTGACGGCTACCACCCCTTGCTGCTCACGACCACCGTCGAAGACACCCTGGCCGAGCAACTGGGCTGGATCACCGGCTGGCGCATCGGCCGCTATGCCAATGACCGCGAGCAGGTTGAAGATCACTATCGATACGACGACAGCTACAAGCATCAACCTTTCTTCACCGAGGCCCAGGAAGCCACGGCCTACGATACGGACCAACAGCGTAGCGAGTATGAAGACAAGAAACGGACCGTGCTGAAGAACCGCCAGAAAGAACCCGTGGCGGCGATGAATCATCCCGGCCCGCCGATCTACGAACCGCAGATCGACCAGACCCAACTGAGCCAGGCCGCCACTGAGTTCAAGCACGACTATCTGGATATCGAACGCAAACAAACCAGCAAGTACGGTACGGTCCTGGACGTGGTCATGCGCGACACGATCTATTTGCTCAACGAGAACGATGAGGTGCGCGACCACGCCAGCATCAAGGCGGCGGGCGAGCTGCGTTACGAGCAACTGTTCGATGACAGGTTCGGCAGGCCCAGCCGGGACCCTGGCCTGGCGCTGCTGGTGGCGTTGTTCGATGACCACATCCACGATTCACGGGCCTGGTTCATGCACGACAAGTTGGCATCCCGTGAGCTATGGGCCGGCTACTTCTTTTATCGCATGACCTATTTCGGCAATGAGAACAGTCGTGACCTGTCTCCGGTGGTGGTGGCCGGGCGGATGCTGGGGGTGGCGGTGCTGGCGGGCGCCACGGTGTATGGCATCAAGCGCAGCGGCACGCTGGGCGGGGTGGGTGGCGTGGCGGCCGGTATGGGCGCGGCGACCATTGGTTATCAGGTGATCGACCAGGTCAGCGGGGCGGTGGTGCCGTTTCTGCCGGGGGCGGAAAAGATTTTGCAGCCGACGCGCCATATCGGCGAAGTGGTTATCGAGCAGAAGAAACAGATCGCCCAGGACGACTATCTGCAGCGCCTCGATCGGACCGACGAGATGCTGCGGCTCGCCGGCGTGCTGGTGGAGTTTGATGGGGAGGTGGCGCCATGATGCCCGTGATCCGCCTAGGCGACTCTCTACACCCCTTCGGCGGCAAAGTGCTCGAAGGTCGTTTCCTGGCGATCGGCCGGCCGCTGTCCTGCGTGGGGGACAAGGTCCGCTGCGAAAAGCACGGCGAGAATCGCATCGCCCAAGGCGCGGGAGGGTTCAGCTTCAACGGGCAGTTGTTGGCCTTGGACGGGTACCGCTGCGATTGCGGTTGTACGTTGGTCAGCTCCTTGGCGCTGTCGTTTATATCGGTGAAGCCATGAATCGCCCGCCGCGTTACCCGCCGTTCGCCCAGCCAAGGGAACCGCGCTGGGGCCGCTGGTGGCTGGCGTTGCCGCTACTGTGGGTTGCCCAGCTGGCAATCCTGGTGCCGTTCTGGCCCGAAGATCAGCCACGCCTGGCATTGTGGTTGTGGAGCGCTGTGTTGCCCTTGAGCTGGGCGCTGGCGTTGTCGTTGCGGGTGTTGCCATGGCAGATCGGCTTGTTCAGGCACGACGTGTTTCGCCGCACCCAGGACGACACACAGCGCTGGTGGCGCTGGCGAAGCCTGGGGTTGCCGGTGGAAGAGGTGCTGGTGTTGGGGCCGGCCGGTGATGATCAAATCCACTATCGGGGCTTGATGAACGACACGCCGCTGCCGACGCCCATGGCGCGATCCAAGGCTGCGGTGCCGTCATTGAATTGCCCGGTGATACTCAGCCAGTCCGCCGAGCGTGCTCCGGCGCTGGCGCAACACCTGGCTCGGTTGGTTTTTGAGCAAACCGGAATATTGGAGCGGTGGCCGAGGTTGCGGGCGATTGTCTGGGCGGGCGACGAAATCGAACTGGCTGCCTTCGAGAAGGTGCTGGGCAGCCACGGCACCGAGCTGCCAAAGGTGTGCTTGCCGTTGCAAGACCTGGCGGATCTGGACGAACTGATCGACATATTCAATCAAGAATGCCGTCACGCCGAGGACTGGCTGCTGTGCGCCGGGGTGGTTTCGGTGCAGGGCGCCGAAGCGGCAACGCCACCTGGCGAAGGTGGTTTTTTGTGGGTGGTGAGTCGTCAAGGGCGGCAGCTGTTGCATCGTGGTGAATACCTGTCGGGCGAGACTGACGACCCCCCCGCTGAGCTCAGCGCACAGATGCAGCGTTATGCCGGGCTGCAAGCCCCGCCGACCTGTCTGGCCATGGACCAGGCCAGCCAGCAAGCCTTCATGGCCGGCGGCTGGTCGGCGATCGAGCATCAATTGGAAGCGCACTGGGGTGAATTGGCGCATCTGGCGCCGTTTATCGGCATGTCGTTGGCGTTGTTGCATGCAAAGGAGGCCGGACAGCCCTGTGGCTGGCTGAGCCAGGATGCGGACAAACGATTGGCAATTGGAGTGGCAAAACCTCATGGCAAGGGATAACGGCGAGCCCAAGGGCTCATTGATAGGGTTGGGGTCAGGCTACCTGCTGGTCATGACACTCATGGTGCTGCTCGGTTGCCTGCTGTATCGCTTGGCGGGCCATCACCTGGAATTGCCGCCAGTCGCGTTCCAGCAATTGATGTTGTGGGGGCTGGGGACATGGGTTGCGCTCTTTTGGTTCTGCCCGATGATTTTATTGGCCTGGGATCGTTTGACGGTACGCCAGGCGCAGCGGTCCACGCCGGGAGGCATTGGCAGCGTCGCTGCGTCCCGATTGAATCCACAGCCGGATTTGAAAGACGACGAAGAGAAGCTGGCCAGGCTACGCGAAAACCTCCACTTCCAATACGGCCCCCTCTGGCGCCCCAAGGTCCGTCTGCTGCTCATCGTCGGCGAGCCCACCCAGATCGCCGCCATCGCCCCGGAGCTGGCGAAAAAGAAATGGCTCGAAGGCGAACGCACCGTGCTGCTATGGGGCGGCAGCGTCCAGGAAGAATTGCCAACCCCACTGTTGAACCCATGGCTCACCTTGCGCCGTTGGCGGGCGCTGGACGGGGTGGTCTGGGCGCTGGACAAACCGCAAAGCACCGATGCGGTGGCGCTGGCCAAGGGCATGCGGCAGTTGCAGGGGCTGGCTCGGCGGCTAGGCCGACGGTTGCCGTTGCACTTGTGGCAGGTGTGCGAGAGCGGCTGGTCCCAGGACGGGCGCGAGAGCCAGCCGGTGGGTTGTCTGTTGCCGGCCAAGGTGACGCCGTCTCTGTTGGAGGCGTGCCTGGAGGATCTGGTCGAGCCGTTGCGTTGCCAGGGCTTTGCCCAGATGAAGATCAAGAAGCGGATGCACCACGATTTCCTGCTGCGCCTGTCCCGGGATTTGCAGGCCGAGGGCATTGCCCGTTGGCGGCAGGCGCTGGCGCCGTCGTTGAGTGGGTTCAACCCGGGGGTGATGCTGCGAGGGTTGTGGTTCAGCCTGCCACTGCGCGTGACGCAAAGCGCTGACGGCGAGCATTTCTGGTGGCCGGACCCGGCGTGGCACGGCGTGCAGCGCGACAAGGCCGTCGGCGCGCGGTTGGGGTGGGGCGCGCCGCGAGTCGTCTATGGGCTGTTCATGGGCCTGGCGCTGGTGTGGGGCGCGGGGATGGCGCTGTCCTTTGTGAGCAATCGGGCGCAGATCGTCGAGGCGCAGGCCTTGTCGACGGCGTTGCAACAGTCATCCACCCAAGAGGAGCAACTGTTGGCGCTCGAAGCGCTCGTCCATGTGCTGGCTCGCCTGGATCACCGTGTCGTGTCCGGTGCGCCGTGGTACCAGCGCTTTGGCTTGAACCGCAATGAAACCTTGCTCGAACTGTTGTGGCCCCGGTATGTCGAGGCCAATAACCGCCTGGTGCGAGACCCGGCGGCGGCGAGGTTGCGCGGGCAACTGGAGGCGCTGGTCAAGCTGGCGCCGGGCAGCCCCGAGCGCGTTGAGCGCACGCGTATGGCCTACGATCAGCTCAAGACTTACCTGATGATGGCGCGCCCGGACAAAGCCGTGGCGCCCCTGTTGGTCAAGACCCTGGGCCACGCCGAACCCACGCGTGACGGAATTTCGCCAGGGCTCTGGCGGACCCTCGCACCGAACCTGTGGCAGTTCTACGCCGAGCAACTGGCCGCGCACCCGGACTGGCGCATCGAGGCCGACCCGCGGTTGGTGGCGCAGGTGCGCCAGGTGCTGCTCGACCAATTGGGCCAACGCAACGCCGAGGCCAGCCTGTATCAACGGGTGCTGGACGACGCCACCCAGCACTATCCAGCCCTGGGCCTGCAACAGATGGTGGGCGACACCGAAGCCGCCGGGTTGTTTTCCAGCAAGGCCAGCGTGCCGGGAGTGTTCACGCGCCAGGCCTGGGAGGGCCAGGTGCGCCAGGCCATCGATGACATCACCCAGGCGCGCCGCGAAGAAATCGATTGGGTGCTCAGTGATCGCCCCGGTGACATCGATGTGCGCTTGACGCCCGGCGAGCTCAAGGCGCGCCTGACCGAACGCTATTTCAAGGACTACGCGGGCGCCTGGCTGGTGTTTCTCAACAGCCTGCGGGGCAATCAACCCAAAAGCCTGGAACAGGTCATCGACCAGTTGACGCTGATGAGCGACGTGCGCCAATCGCCGCTGCTCGCGTTGATCAATACCCTGGCCTATCAAGGGCAAGCGGGCACCCGCGTCCCGGCCCTGGGCGATTCGCTGATGAGGTCCGCGCACAAGCTCATCGGCCCGGACAAGGCCCCGCCCATAGACCCGCTGGCCGACCTGCCGAGCGGCCCGCTGGATCCGACGTTCGGCCCGTTGTTGGCCTTGCTGGGCAAGGGTGGCGCTGACCATTTGAGCCTCCAGGCCTACCTCACCCAAGTGACCCGCGTGCGCCTGAAACTGCAACAGATCAACACGGCCAGCGACCCCATGGAAATGACCCAGGCCCTGGCGCAGACGGTGTTCCAGGGCCGGGGCATCGACCTCACCGATACCCAGTCCTATGGCCGTCTGATGGCCGCCAGCCTCGGTGCGCAATGGGCCGGCGTGGGCGAAACGCTGTTCGTGCAACCGCTGGAACAGGCCTGGCAGCGAGTGCTGCAACCGTCGGCGGCGGGCCTCAACAGCCAATGGCGGCGTTCGATCGTCGAGCATTGGAACGCGGCCTTTACCGGGCGTTATCCCTTCGCCGCGACGGCCAGCGACGCTTCGTTGCCGATGCTGGGGCAAATGATCCGCGCCGACACGGGGCGCATCGAACGTTTTCTCCACAGCCAGTTGAGCGGCGTGTTGCGCAAGGAAGGCAACCGCTGGGTGGCCGATCCCCGCCACGGTCGCGGTTTGCGCGTCAATCCCCAATTCCTGGAGGCGGTCAATCAACTGAGCGATCTGGCCGACGTGCTCTACACCGACGGCGGCCTGGGCTTGAGTTTTGAACTGAGCGGCAAAGGCGTGCGCGATGTGGTGCAAACCACCTTCATCCTCAACGGAGAGAAACACCACTACTTCAACCAGAAGGAGCGCTGGCAGCGCTTCGGCTGGCCAGGACGCAGCGACTACCCCGGCGTCAGCCTGACGTGGACCAGCGTCCACACCGGCGAACGGTTGTTCGCCGACTACGCCGGCGCCTGGGGGCTGATCCGCTTGCTGGAACAGGCCACGTTCACCGCGCTGGACGATGGCGACAGCCGCTACCGCATGGTGCTCAAGGCGCCCGATGGCCTGGGCCTGACGTGGCACCTGCGCACCGAACTGAATGCCGGGCCGATGACGCTTCTGAAGTTGCGAGGGTTTACGTTGCCGGGGCGGATATTTTTGGATGGGCGCGGGGCGGCGGAAGGATAGATCTACATCGCGCAGACGACCCGATTGCGTCCGCTGGCCTTGGCCTGGTAAAGCGCCTTGTCGGCGGCGAACAGCAATTCTTCCAACTCGCTGTAAGGCCCCTGGACCCAGGTGGCGATGCCGATACTGACGGTCATGGGCATCTCGCCAGGCATCTGTTCCACGGCCTCGCGAATGTTCTGCGCCGTCGTGAATGCCCCGGCCGTCGTGGTTTCCGGCAGTACCACCGAGAATTCCTCGCCACCGTAACGCGCCGCCAGGTCGGCGGGGCGACGGACATGCTCGCCAATCAACTGAGCCAGGCTTCGCAACGCCTCGTCACCGCGTTGATGGCCGAGGCGATCGTTGAATGTCTTGAAGTGGTCCGCGTCGATCATCAGGACTGACAACGGCTGGCCGGAGCGTTGGGCGCGCAGCCATTCCAGTTGCAGCATGTGGTCCAGGGTTCGACGGTTGGCCAGGCCGGTCAGAGGATCGACAGACGCCAACTGGGCCAACTCCCATTCGGCGTTGCGGCGGCGTTTCAATTCCCGGCGCAGCAGCCAGGTGAGCCAGAGCAGGCTGATGCACAGCGCGCCAGTGGCGCCACTGACCAGAAGCGCCGTGCGTTGCCACGAGGCGAAGACTTCTTGGGAAGAGAGCGCGACCACCACGATCAGCGGCAAGTCACCCACCTGGGAAAAGGTATACAGACGCTGGGTCTGGTCAACGCTGGATAGGCCTGTGAAGCTGCCGTCGCCTTCGCGCAGGATGCGTACGAAGTTTGGCCGTTTGCTGAAATCCTTGCCGATCACGTCTTCGGCCAACTGCGGTTCTTGCGCCAGCAGGATACCGTCGCGGCTGACCAGGTTGACCGTCCCGCCGTGACCGATGTTCAGGCTCTTGAACAGTTGGTTGAAGTAATTCAAGCGCATCGCGGCTTCGGCCACGCCCATGAACTCGCCACGTTCGTCGTTCAAGCGATAACTGAAGCTGATCCGCCAGTCGTGGGGTTCGCTACGGGCGCGGAAGGGCCGGCTGATCATCATGCCCGGGCGTGGATCCTGGAGATGAGACTGGAAATACTCCCGGTCGGCGTAATTACCTTTGCGTGGCTGGATCGAGGCGGAATCGGCGATCACATCACCACGCTTGTCGAGCAGCAATATGTCGCCTTTATAAGGCGCGGCGGTGGCGCGGTCGAAGAGAGCGAGATGACGGATCGTGGGTGATACATCATTCAGGTCGTCGCGCTTTGCGGCAGCGACAAGACCTTGCAATGACAAGTCATAGAGTTCGACATTGCGCAGCACGTCGGCGTCGATCAGTTGCACGATGTTGCTCGCCGCACGGATCGCGGCCTGCTGGGCGCTGGCGTGTTCACGGATCAGCAAGAACGTCACGATACTCAGGATGGCAATCACAGCCAGCGAGCTGGCCAAGACGAGTACCCGTTCCGAACGTATTGGAAGTGGGATATTGGCAGGTGTTGCAGTGCTCGCGCTCATGATTCCGATCTGCATTGTCATATGGCTGGGATCCTTCCCATAGGCTGCTCATCCACAGCCGCGGATGACTGGCATCAAACAATGCTGGCCTTTTGCAAGATTGTGCTTGTGACACCGGAATTGAGCAATCCACATCGTGGCTTATTTCAAGCCGGCAAACGGATCCCGAAGGTGTTTGCGCCCCGCTCGCTGTGTACGAAAACGTCGCCGCCATGCATCAGCGCAATGGCCTTGACGATGGCCAGGCCCAATCCATGGTTGGCGCCGCTGTTGCTGCGGGAGGCGTCGACGCGATAGAAGCGCTCGAACAAGCGCGGCAAGTGCTCTCCATCGATGGGCGCGCCGGGGTTGGTGACGGCGAGGGTGATCTGATCGCCGATGGCTTCGATGCGCACGGCGATCACCTGGCCGGGCGCGGTGTGCTGGACGGCGTTGCTGAGCAGGTTGATCAAGGCCCTTCGCAGGTGGGCGATTTCGATGGTGGCCTGGGCGTCGCCACTGACGTGAACCTCGACCTGGGCGTCTTCCAGGATGAAGTCCAGGTAGTCGAGGGTGGTTGCCACTTCGTCGGCCAGGGAGGTCGTGATCAGCTTGGTGGCCTTGCTGCCCTGGTCAGCACTGGCCAGGAACAGCATGTCGTTGATGATGGAGCGCAAGCGTTCCAGCTCTTCGAGGTTCGATTGCAGCACTTCGAAGTAATGCTCCGCCGAGCGCCCCCGGGTCAGCGCCACTTGCGTCTGGCCGATCAGGTTGGTCAACGGCGAACGCAGTTCATGGGCAACGTCGGCGTTGAATGATTCCAGCCGGGAGTAAGCCTGCTCGACCCGGTCGAGAGTGGCGTTGAACGAGCTGACGAACTGGCCGAGCTCCGGTGGCAATGGAGACAATCGCAGCCGCCCGCAAAGGCGCGGTGGCGCCAGGCGTTGGGCTTCGTCCGATAACTTGATGAGCGGCTTGAGCCCGATGCGCGCCACCCAATAACCCAGCAACGAGGCCAGCAGCACACCGATACAGGCCAGGCTCACCAGGGCCACCAGCAGGTGGTGTTGGGTCTGGTAGAACGTCTCGGTATCGATGCCGATCATGAATCGCAGGGGAGGGCGCTGGTCCTTGGCGGGGAACTGGCTCACGAGGACTTTCATTGGATAGTGCCGGTCGGGCAACATCAGGTCATGCTTGCCCAAGGGGCCCTGGGCGACGGCGCGAATCCGAGGATCGGGGCTGCCATATTCAAAGCGCGGGTCGCCGCTGACGATCCAGAAATGGATGCGCTTGTCTTCCTCCCCCAGTAACCGCAGCTTGTTGTTGATCTTCACCCAATGCTCGGGCGTGCCATAACGACCCACGGTGGATTCAAGCACGCTGTAGCGGGCGTCGAGCTCCGCTTCCGGCAGCAGGCCCAGGCCTTTGTCGACCTGCTGGTACAGTGCACCGCCAATCAACAGGAACACCAGCGCCGCCACCAGCGTGAAGAGCCCGCTCAGGCGCAGCGCGATGCTGTTACTCACCTCGATTCTCCAGCACATACCCCATCCCACGGATGGTGTGCAGAAGCTTGTGCTCGAAAGGACCGTCCAGCTTGGCCCGCAGGCGCTTGATCGCAACTTCCACGACGTTGGCGTCGCTGTCGAAGTTGATGTCCCAGACCATCTCGGCAATGGCGGTCTTCGAAAGGATTTCGCCCTGGCGACGGGCGAGGACGCTGAGCAGCGAAAACTCCTTGGCGGTGAGGTCCAGGCGCTGCCCGGCCCGGGTAGCCTTGCGGCTGATCAGGTCGATCCACAAATCGGCGATGCTCACCTGCACCGGCTCGTGGGCGCTGCTGCGGCGGGTCAGCGCTTGCAGGCGCGCCACCAGTTCGAGGAAGGAAAACGGTTTGCCCAAGTAATCGTCGGCCCCGTCGCGCAGGCCCTTGATACGGTCCTCGACCCGTTCGCGGGCGGTAAGCATGATGACCGGTGTCTGCTTGCGGGCGCGCAACGCACGCAGCACGCCAAAACCGTCCAGGCCAGGCAGCATGACGTCGAGCACGATCACTGCGTAATCGCTTTCCAGGGCCAGGTGCAGCCCTTCGACGCCATCGCGTGCCACGTCCACGATGTAGCCTTGTTCGGTCAGGCCGCGGTGCAGGTAGTCGGCGGTTTTTTCTTCGTCTTCGATGATTAGAACGCGCATGGCCCGGCCTCAGTCTGTATTCGCCAGCGCCGCCGTCGGCGCAGGGCCGTTTCGAGGGGCGGGTCGATGTAACAGTCGTTCAAGCCACAAGTATATGACCGGTGTGGTGAACAACGTCAGCGCCTGGCTCACCAGCAAGCCACCGACCACGGCAATGCCCAACGGCTGGCGCAGCTCTGCGCCGGCGCCATAGCCGAGCATCAGCGGCAGCGCACCGAGCAGCGCGGCGAGGGTGGTCATGATGATGGGGCGGAACCGTGTCATACAGGCCTGGAAGATCGCATCCTGGGGCGTCATCCCGCCGTTTCGCTGGGCGTCGATGGCGAAGTCGATCATCAGGATCCCGTTCTTCTTGACGATCCCGATCAGCAGCACCAGCCCAATCAACGCCATGATCGAGAAATCCTGACCCAGCAGCCAAAGCATGATCAGCGCGCCAAGGCCGGCCGAGGGCAGCGTGGAGATAATGGTCAACGGATGCACGAAACTCTCGTAGAGCACGCCGAGGATGATATAGACGGCCACCAGGGCGGCGAGGATCAGCCATGGCTGGCTTTTCAGCGAACTCTGGAAGGCTTGGGCCGCACCCTGGAAATTGCCGGTGATGGCCGCAGGCATGCCGATTTCGTTCTTGGCCTGGTCGAGCAGCCGCACCGCATCACCCAATGCCACGCCTGGTGCCAGGTTGAACGACAGGTTGGCGGCCGGGAACATGCCATCGTGGGCAATCGACAACGGGCCGTTGGTGGGAGCGTCGAAGCGGGCGAGGGCGGAGAGCGGCACCATCTCCCCGGTCAGGGGCGAGCGCAGGTAGAAATACGCCAGGCTTTCGGCCTTGCCACGCTGTTGTGTGTCGAGTTCGAGAATCACGTTGTACTGGTTGGTCTCGGTCTGGAACTCGTTGATCTGCCGCTGGCCGAACGCGTCATACAGCGCCTGGTCGACATCCGTGGCGGTGAGGCCGAAGCGCGCCGCTGCACTGCGGTCGATGTTGATGTGGGTGATGCTGCCGCCCAGTTGCAGGTCATTGGAAATGTCGCGGAACGCCGGAATGCTGCGTAGCTTGTCGGTGAGTTTCTGCGTCCAGGCGTTGAGGGTCGGCCCGTCGTTGCTCTTGAGCACGTACTGATACTGGGCGCGACTGGGGCCGGAACTGAGGTTGATGTCCTGCCCGGCCCGCAGGTACAGCACCACGCCGGGAATCTTCAGCAACTTGGGTCGGATCCGATCGATGAAGCCGCTGGCTGATACATCGCGCTGGCCCCGAGGCTTCAGGGCGATCCAGAAACGGCCGTTGGCGATGGTCTGGTTGTTGCCCGAGACACCGACGGAGTGAGAGAAGGTCTGCACCGCCGGGTCGGCGGCAACGATCTCGGCCAGGGCCTTGTGCTTGGCCACCATGTCCGGGAATGAGATGTCGGCGGCGGCTTCGCTGGTGCCGAGCACCAGGCCCGTGTCCTGTACCGGAAAGAAGCCCTTGGGGATGAACACGTAGCCCACCACCGCCAGCGCCAGGGTCAGGCCGAACACACCGATCATCAGCTTCTGGTGAGCCAGGGCCCGGCGTAGGCCTCGTTCATACCAGCCCAGCAGGCGTTCGCCGAAGCCCGGTTGGGCGTGAGCGGGGTGCTTTGGCGCGCGCATGAACAAGGCGGCCAGGGTCGGCGCCAGGGTCAAGGACACCACCACCGAAATCAGGATGGTCGAGGTAGCCGTCAAGGCAAACTCTTTGAACAGGCGCCCGACCACGCCGCCCATGAACAAGAGCGGAATGAATGCCGCCACCAGCGAGAAGCTGATGGACACCACGGTGAAGCCGATTTCCCCGGCGCCCTTGATGGCCGCCTCGCGCATGCCCTCGCCGGCTTCCAGGTGCCGGTGGATGTTCTCCACCACCACGATGGCATCGTCCACCACGAATCCCACCGAGATGACAATCGCCACCAGGGTCAGGTTGTTCAGGCTGAAGCCCATCACGTACATCAGGGCGAAACTGGCGATCAACGACACCCCGAGCACCGCCGAGACGATCAGGGTCGCCGAGAGCTGGCGCAGGAACAGCGCCATCACCGACACCACCAGCAGCACCGCGATCAGCAGGGTGATTTCCACTTCATGCAACGAGGCGCGGATGGTCTGGGTGCGATCGATCATGACCTTGACCTGCACTGCGGCGGGGAGCATGGCCTCCAGGGTGGGCAGCGCCGCCTGGATGCGGTCGACGGTCTCGACGATGTTCGCCCCCGGTTGGCGGAAGATGACCAGGTTGACCCCGGGCTGATCCTCGGACCAGGCCTGGACGTAGGCATTTTCCGAACCGTTGACGACTTTGGCGATGTCGTTGAGATGAACCGGCGCCCCGTCCCGGTAGGCCACGATCAGCTCACCGTATTCCTCGGGCTTGAACAACTGATCGTTCGTGGACAGCGTAGAGATGCTCGACTCGCCGTACAGCGCACCCTTGGCCAGGTTGAGGCTGGCCTGCTGGAGGGATAGGCGAACGTCGGCCAAGGTCAGGCCAATGGCCGCGAGTCGGTCGGCCGAGGCCTGGACCCGGATCGCCGGGCGCTGCTGGCCGGTGATGTAGATTTGCCCGACGCCATCGATCTGGCTGATCTGGCGGGCGAGCAGGGTCTCGACGTAGTCACTCAGTTCGGTGCCGGGCATCAGGTTGGAGCTGATGCTGTAAATCAGCACCGGGCTGTCCGCCGGGTTGACCTTGCGCCAGGTCGGCAGGTTCGGCATGTCGTTGGGCAGCTTGCCCGCGGCGGTGTTGATGGCGGCCTGGACTTCCTGGGCGGCGGTGTCGATGCTCTTGTCGAGACTGAATTGCAGGGTCAGGTTGGTCGAGCCCAACGCGCTGCTGGAGGTCATTTGGGTAATGCCGGGGATGGCGCTGAATTGCACCTCCAGCGGGGTCGCCACCGACGAAGCCATGGTCTCGGGGCTGGCACCGGGCAGTTGCGCATTGACCTGGATGGTCGGGAATTCCGCTTCGGGCAAGGGCGCGACAGGCAAGCGAGGAAAGGCGATGAGCCCCAGCAGCACCAGGGCGAACGTCAACAGCACCGTGGCGATGGGATGGTCGATGCACCACGCCGATACCGAACCACGCCCCTTCATGGTTGCGCCTGCCCGGTCTTCGCCACGGCGGGCGGGTCGCCGATCACCTGGACGCTGGCGCCTGGCTTGAGCCGTGACTGGCCGTCGCTCACCAGTTGGTCACCCGCGTTCACGCCGTTGATGATGTGCATGTCGCTGTCCTGGTAAACCATTTCAACCGGCACGCTCTCCACCTTGTCGCCGTTGACCCGGTAGACGAAAGGTTGCTCCAGCCCACGCTGGACGACGGTCGGCGGCACCACCAGCGCACCCTTGTCGACGGCGGTCTGGATTTTCAGCGTGACCAACTGCCCCGGCCACAACCGTTGTGCGGCGTTATTGAATTCGGCCTTGGCCCGCAGGGTTCCGGTGCTGGTATTGACCTGGTTGTCGATGAGGCTGAGTCGGCCTTCGCCGAGCAATTGCCCGGTGGCCCCGTCGGCGCCGATGTAGGCCTTGACCAGTGCCTGGTCCGGGGCAGCGATCAGTCGCTGCAGCGTCGGGAGCATCTGTTGCGGGAGGGAAAACTCCACGGCGATCGGGTCGATCTGGGTCACGGTGAACAACCCTTCGGTGTCGCTGGTGCGCAGGAAATTGCCTTCATCCACATTGCGAATGCCGACACGGCCAGTCACCGGCGAGCGGATTTGGGTGTAGGACAGTTGCACCTGCGCCGAGTCGATGGCCGCCTGGTTACCCTGGGCGGTGGCCTTGAGTTGGTTGACCAGCGCCTGTTGCTGGTCGTAGGTCTGCCTGGATACGCCATCATCGACACTCAGCACTTTGTAGCGCTTGAGGTTGACCTGGGCCACCGCCAGTTGTGCCTGGCTTTCACCGAGTTGGGCGCGGGCCTGGTCGAGGCTGGCGCGGATGGAACGGTCGTCGATGGTTGCCAGCAGATCGCCTTTCTTGACCAATTGTCCTTCCTTGACCAGCAGCTTGGTAAGGATGCCGTCGACCTGCGGACGGATCACCACGCTGTGCAGCGACAACACCGTGCCGATCCCACTGGCAAAGCGCGGCACGTCCTTTTCCACCACGCTCACGACCTTTACCGGTACGGCGCTGGCAGCACTAGGTTTGGTGGCGGCGGGTTTCATCGAGAACCACAGGACCAGTGCGCCCAAGGCGACCAACAGCGCGACGAGCAGGACGGTTTTTTTCTGAATGTGCATGGATGCGAAGAGCCGGTTCGGGACGGTGGGATTTCTATCTGTCTTATATAGCGTTGCGAGGCGGTCAGGAAGGTGACGGCTAGCTGTCAGGGCTGTCAGTTTCGTCCCGGTTTTCCGTCGGACGGAGCGCCGCTATGGAATCTGCTTCGTGGCACCGCGATTCCGGGCGGGTATACTGCTGCGTTTCGCGGCTCACCTAGCGAGCCCGGCATACCCGCCCGGAGCCTTACATGACTTCCCCGACACCATCGTCCGCGGACGAACGCTTGCAAGGCGAACCGTCTGCCCAGACGGACAGCGATGTTTCCAGCGCTGAAGAAAAACCGGCGATCCCGGCGTTCAAGTTTCCCTTCAAGCCCGGCGAACTGGCGGCCGCCAAGGGGGCCGGGCAACAGCCTTGGTACAAGAATGGCGCAAAGAACGGCCATACCAAGACCCCCGGCGCCGCGCCTCCCGGTACGCGTCGCTCGATGGGCAAACGCTGATATTGTCCCCCGGCGCCGGTCGCGGATTCAGTTAGCGACCCGTGGCCCCGTCAGGCTTCCACTCAATTCATAAGCCGTCAATTCGGCCTGGTGCGCCGCCAGAATCTCCGGCAACGATCCCCTCAGGTACTCGACCCACGTCTTGATCTTCGCATCCAGGTACTGGCGCGATGGGTAGATGGCGTAGAGGTTCAGTTCCTGGGAACGGTAGTTGGGCATGACCCGCACCAGCGTGCCGTTGCGCAGACCCTCGATGGCGGCGTACACCGGCAGCACACCCACGCCCATGCCGCTGGTGATGGCGGTTTTCATGGCATCGGCGGAATTCACCAGGAACGGTGAATTGTTGACGGTGACCATTTCCTGGCCTTCCGGGCCGTCGAACACCCATTTCTCCAGCGGAATGACCGGACTGACCAGGCGCAGGCAGGCATGGTTGAGCAGGTCGGCGGGTTTCTGCGGGCAGCCGCTGGCCTTCACGTAGGCGGGCGATGCGCAGACGATGCTGTAGGTGATTCCCAGGCGCTGGGAGACGAAGCCTGAATCGGGCAGTTCGCTGGCGAGCACGATCGAGACGTCGTAACCCTCGTCGAGGATGTCCGGCACGCGGTTGGCCAGGGTCAGGTCGAAGGTGACATCCGGATGGGTCTTGCGATACCGGGCGATGGCGTCGATCACGAAATGCTGGCCGATGCCGGTCATGGTGTGCACTTTCAATTGCCCGGCCGGACGCGCATGGGCGTCGCTGGCCTCCGCTTCCGCTTCTTCGACGTACGCCAGGATCTGCTCGCAACGCAGCAAGTAGCGCTTGCCGGCCTCGGTCAGGGCGATGCGTCGGGTGGTGCGATTGAGCAGGCGGGTTTGCAGATGGGCTTCCAGGTTGGAAACCGCACGCGAGACATTGGCCGTGGTGGTGTCGAGCTGCGCGGCGGCGGCGGTGAAGCTGCCGGCTTCGGCAACACAGCTGAACGCACGCATGTTTTGCAAGGTGTCCATGGAGGGCTCTCTTGGGAGGTGTCAAATTGTGACATGAAGTTACAGCGTGACGGGACCCGACTTATTGATTATCGCGTTTACGGTAACAAAGATTCACAGAAAGGTCGGCTTATCGCTATCGGGGGCGGTCCCTAGAATTGCTGCCAATGCAGAGCGATCTGGTGTCAAGGACCTGTGGGAGCGAGCTTGCTCGCGATGGCGTCTGTGCATTCACTTCAGTGTTGTATGCGAGGACCCCATCGCGAGCAAGCTCGCTCCCACAGGCCTTGCAGTCATCCGCAGACCGTCGTCAGCCCCTTCTTTTAGGAATATTGCGCCCGTGCCGCGTTGCATCAGCAGAGAGCTGAAGACTCTCAGTGTTTGGGTTTTGACGTTAACCATCAGTGGTTGCATCGGCACGGGAGCAATTGCGCCGCAAGGCAAGGCGTTGTCGCCCGACCAATTGGCGACCGACGAGGCGATTCGCGAGGCTGCCCACGACGCTCATTGGCCCAACCGCCAGTGGTGGAAAGCCTATGGCGACCCGCAACTCGATCGTTGGATCGATTTGGCCGTGCCAGACAACCCGAGCCTGGCCATGGCCGCCGCGCGGGTCCGCCAGGCCAGGGCCATGGCCGGAATCGCCGAGGCCGCCGAGTCACTGCAGATCAATGGCGAGTCCACACTCAAGCGCCACAACTGGCCCACCGACCAGTTCTACGGCCCTGGCGAGCTGGCCGATACCACTACTTGGGACAATAACGCCGCCCTGGGGTTGAGCTACGCCCTGGACTTGTGGGGTCGCGAGCGCAATGCCAGCGAGCGGGCCGTCGACGTGGCCCATGTCAGCGTCGCCGAGGCGCGCCAGGCGCAGTTGGAATTGCAGAACAACATCGTGCGCGCCTATATCCAGTTATCGCTGCACTATGCCCAGCGCGACATAGTCGCTGCGACCCTAGGTCAGCAAGAGCAGATCCTCGAACTCGCACAGAAACGCCTGGATGGTGGCATCGGCACGCACTTCGAAGTCAGCCAAGCCCAAGGGCCATTGCCCGAAACCCATCGTCAACTCGACGCCCTCGACGAAGCTATCGCCTTGAGCCGCAATCAACTGGCCGCGCTGGCGGGAAAGGGACCGGGAGACGGTGCGCGCTTGCACCGTCCGACCCTGGCCTTGGGTGCTGCCTTGAAGCTGCCGTCCACGTTGCCCGCCGAACTGCTCGGCCAACGCCCGGATGTGGTTGCCGGACGCTGGCAAGTGGCAGCCCAGGCACGGGGTATCGATGTGGCCCGGGCCGGCTTTTACCCCAACGTCGATCTGGTAGGCAGCCTGGGCTACATGGCCACCGGCGGCGGGGCGCTGGAGTTCCTGACCGGCAAGAAACTCACCTACAACGTCGGCCCGGCGATCTCGTTGCCAATCTTCGACGGCGGTCGCCTGCGTTCGCAATTGGGCGAGGCGACCGCCGGCTACGATATTGCCGTGGCGCACTACAACCAGACGTTGGTGAACGCACTCAAGAGCATTTCCGACCAGTTGATCCGCCGCGAGTCGATGGACAAACAACAGGCTTTCGCCGCCGAGTCCGTTGCCGCGGCACAGCGCACCTATGACATTGCGCTGGTCGCGTTCCAGCGTGGGCTCACCGATTACCTCAACGTGCTCAATGCCCAAAGCCTGTTGTTCAAGCGACAACAGGTGCAACAACGGGTGGAGGCGGCGCGCCTGAGTGCCCATGCCGATCTGGTCACCGCGTTGGGCGGCGGGCTGGAGGCTGGCAGTGACATGCCTGTTGCAAGCAATGGCCCATGGCGAGGGAGCTTGCTCCCGCTGGGCTGCGAAGCGGCCCCGGTTTCCGCCCATGGGTGTTGCACACCCAAGCGCGAGCAAGCTCCCTCGCCACGATGCTGAGTGCTCCTTCCGTGACGTATTTACTCATGCTGTATCGCCTCGAATGGCGCCGTGGTTTCTTCGACTGGGCCCGCAGCGACGGCGTGACCTGGGTCTACATCTTCAAGGTCTTGCTGGCCGCGTTCCTCACGTTGTGGCTGGCGATGCGCCTGGAGCTGCCGCAGCCGCGCACGGCGATGATCACGGTGTTCATCGTCATGCAACCGCAGAGCGGGCAGGTGTTCGCCAAAAGTTTCTATCGCTTGCTCGGCACGTTGGCCGGCTCGGCGGTGATGGTTGCGTTGATCGCCTTGTTCGCCCAGGACACCGAGCTGTTCCTCGGGTGCCTGGCGATCTGGGTGGGCATCTGTTCGGCGGGGGCGGCGCGTTATCGCAACTTTCGCGCCTATGGTTTCGTGCTGGCCGGCTACACCGCGGCGATGATCGGCCTGCCGGCCCTGGCCCATCCCGAGGGTGCCTTCATGGCGGCGGTCTGGCGGCTGTTGGAAATTTCCCTGGGGATCCTCTGTTCCACCGCGGTCAGCGCCGCGATCCTGCCGCAAACCGCCAGTGCCGCCATGCGCAACGCGCTTTACCAGCGCTTTGGTGTGTTCGCCCTGTTCGTCACCGACGGCTTGCGCGGGCGCAGCCAACCCGAGGCATTCGAGGCGCGTAACGTCGGTTTCATCGCCGAAGCGGTGGGCCTGGAGGGCCTGCGCAGCGTGACGGTGTTCGAAGACCCGCACATGCGCCGGCGCAACGGCCGGCTCAGCCGCTTGAACAGCGAATTCATGGGCATCACTACCCGATTCAACGCCTTGCACCAATTGCTCGAAAGATTGCGCACTGGCACGGCGGACTCGGTGGCGAGCGCCATCGAGCCCGGATTGCAAACCCTCGCCGAACTGCTCGATGGTTTCAGCGCACGGCCCTTGATTGATGCTGATGCGGCGCGCTTGGCGGCCGCGTTGGCAGACTACAAGGCCGACTTGCCGGCCCAGGTCCGTCGACTGCGCGCGCAGTTTTTGGAGACGGATCCCAGTGACGCGCAGCAGTTGGATTTTCATACCGCCTACGAGCTGTTATATCGGTTTGTCGAAGACCTGCACGGCTACGCCCAGACCCACGCATCCCTGGCCGACAACCGCCACGAACGCGAACGCTGGGACGAGCCCTTCGTGTCGCAGACCAACGGGTTGGCGGCAGCCGCTTCCGGTTTTCGCGCTGCGTTCATCCTCTTGGTGCTGGGCAGCTATTGGGTCGCCACCGCCTGGCCGAGCGGCGCGACCATGACGATGATTGCCGCTGCCACCGTCGGGCTGTCCGCCGCCACGCCGAACCCCAAGCGCATGGCGTTCCAGATGGCCTGCGGCACGTTGTTAGGGGCGCTGATCGGCTTCGTCGAAATGTTTTTCGTCTTTCCATTGATCGACGGTTTTCCCTTGCTCTGCGTGATGCTGACGCCGGTGATCGTCGTGGGCTCGTTCCTCAGTTCCCGCCCGCAATACGCCGGAGTCGGGCTGGGGTTGCTGATCTTTTTCTGCACCGGCTCGGTGCCGGACAACCTGACGGTCTACAACCCGTACACCTTCATCAACGATTACATTGCAATGATCCTCGGCATGCTCGTATGTGCCGCCGCCGGCGCGATTATCCTGCCGCCAAACAGCCGCTGGCTGTGGCGTCGGCTTGAACAGGACCTGCGCGAACAGGTGGTGTTCGCCATCAGCGGCAAGCTCAAGGGCTTGGCCTCGGGTTTCGAGAGCCGCAGCCGGGACTTGCTGCACCAAGCCTACGGACTGGCGGCGGGGCAACCCCGAGTGCAAAGGGATTTGCTGCGCTGGATGTTCGTAGTGCTGGAAATCGGCCACGCCATCATCGAGTTGCGCAAGGAGCAGGCGACGCTACCGGTGCATCCGGCCTACGCCGAGAGCCAGCCATGGCGCCAGGCGATTCGGGGGATGGGGCGTGCGCTGGTGCGGCTGTTCCGCCAGCCCGGCCAGAACAATCTGGAGCGTGCGCTGGTGGCGGTGGACCACGCCATCAGCCGCGTGCAGGCCACCGACGAACCTTTCGCCCCGCATTTCGACACCTCGGCCCTGCGCCGGGTGAAAAGCTACCTGCACTTCATACGTACCTCTTTGCTAGACCCGCAATCGCCATTGGCCGGCCATGCCATGCCGCTTTCCCAGGAACCTGAACATGCCCCGTGAAATCGCCTTCCACGGCGTCTACATGCCCACCATGACCTTGATGTTCTTTATCGCCGCCGGCCTGGCCTGGGCGTTGGATCGGTTCCTGTCGGGGTTGGACCTGTACCGTTTTTTCTGGCACCCGGCGCTGCTGCGCCTGAGTCTGTTTACTTGTCTGTTCGGCGCGCTGGCGCTGACGGTCTACCGTTGAGATCGATGCGATGAAAAAGTTTTTCAGCCTGCTGGCGACGTTGTTGATCGTGGCCCTGGCGCTGTGGATCGGCCGGACATTGTGGGTGCATTACATGAACACGCCCTGGACCCGCGACGGCCGGGTACGGGCCGACATCATCAATGTCGCTGCCGATGTCAGCGGGGAGGTGGTCGAGGTGCCGGTGCGCGACAATCAGTTGGTGAAAAAAGGCGACCTGTTGATGCGCATCGACCCCGAGCACTACCGCATCGCGGTGAAGCAGGCGCGCTCCCTGGTGGCGTCACGCAAGGCCACCTGGGAGATGCGCAAGGTCAATGCCCATCGGCGCGCCGATCTGGACAGCCTGGTGATCTCAAGGGAGAACCGTGACGACGCCAGCAACATCGCCGATTCAGCCCAGGCTGACTACCAGCACGCCCAGGCGCAGCTGGAGGCGGCCGAGCTGAACCTGGCCCGCACCGAGGTTCGCGCGGCGGTCGACGGATACGTCACCAACCTCAACGTGCACCGTGGCGACTACGCGGGCATCGGCGAGGCAAAAATGGCCGTGGTGGATATGAATTCGTTCTGGGTCTATGGCTTCTTCGAAGAGACCAAGCTGCCCAAGGTGCGGGTCGGGGATTCCGCGCAATTGCAGTTGATGAGTGGCGAGGTGCTCAAGGGCCACGTGGAAAGTATTTCCCGGGGGATCTACGACCGTGACAATCCCCAGAGCCGTGAGTTGATCGCCGACGTGAACCCCACGTTCAACTGGGTACGCCTGGCCCAACGGGTGCCGGTGCGCATTCATCTGGACGAAGTGCCGGATGACGTGCTGCTGGCGGCGGGGATGACCTGCACCGTGGTGGTGGAGCCATACAGTCACCGCTAATTCCCTCGCCACAACGGCAAATAAGACCGGAACGATTACAGTAACCGACCCAAACCGAACCGCTTCATCAAGCCTTTCTCCAGTAACCCCTTGGGCAGCAGGCCGGCCATCAGCGGCAATGCACGACTGCCATTGCCCAGGCGCAGCAGGCGGGGTGGCTTGGGCTGTTGGATAGCCTTGAGCAGCGCGGCGGCGAATTCGCTGGCCGGGGTCGGGTTGTCCTGGGATGCCTTGGCGCGGGCACGAATGCCGTCGCGCAGCGGCCACCAGGGCGATTGCTCACTGATCAACTGTTCGGCCTCGTGCCCGGCGTTCTTGGCGAAGCTGGATGCGATGGCGCCGGGCTGGACTTCCATCACGCGGATGCCGAACGGCGCCAGTTCCATGCGCAACGCATCGCTCAGGGCGTGTACCGCTGCCTTGGAGGCGCAGTAGGCGCCGGCGAATGGAGTGACCAGCACACCGGACACGCTGCCGATATTGACCACCAACCCATTGGCCTGGCGCAGCACGGGGAACAATGCGCGGGTCACGCCGACGATGGCGAACACGTTGGTTTCGAACTGGCGCTGCATGGCCGGCACGCCGCCGTCCAGCAGCGGGCCCATGGCGCCATAGCCGGCATTGTTCACCAGCACGTCGAGGCCGCCGTGTTGCTGGTTGATCCGCTCGCTCAACTGCTCCAATGCCTGGCCGTCGTTGACGTCCAGTTGCACCGCTGTGAAGCCGGCAGCGCTTAGCTGCGCCACGTCTTCGGTCTTGCGCGCGCTGGCCCAGACCTGGTAACCGCCGGCCTTGAACGCGTCGGCGAGGGCGCGGCCGATGCCGCTGGAACATCCGGTGATCAACGCAACGGGCATGGCGCTTTCCTTGGGTAACGTTGTGATGGAATCAGTTGGAAAAACTACCCTGCAACCGCTCGGCGCGAAACTCCAAGGTTTGCGGGCGATAGCCGGGGCGCAACGGCGGCAACGGCAGGCAGTCTTGCCAGTCGGCGCCTGGTTGCAGTTCGCCAGGGCCGCGATAGCGGGGTGAGCTGTAGACGTTTTCGGCCAGGTTGATGGTGTCGCCGGGCGCATAGGCCGCTATACGCCAGTGCAGCTCGGTCAACGGCACGTCGTTGCCATTTTTCAGGCTCAACGACAGCGGACGATCAGCAGGGCAGCGCTCAGGCGCATAGGCAATGCGCACATCCAGGCGATCCAGTTGCCGGGTTTCGCGGTTTTCCTGCCAAAGCACCCACGCCGCGACCAGCCCCAGCCCGACGAACGCCGCCAGGGAAACCGGCAAGGCCTTGGCCGGGTAGCGTAATAGCAGGATGAGCCAGGTGATGACCAGCGCGACGCCGATAAGCATGTTGAAGCCTCCGTTCCTATCGCCACATCCTACCGAAGGGCGCGGGCGATGGATATTCATCTGCCCTGCACCGTCCGTCGTCACTGTCATACATGACAGTAGGCAGCCTTGCGCGACCGTTGGTTAGATGTGCCGGGTTACCTGGCACTTTACGGAGCTGCTGCTGATGGGCATGGATCATCGAACGCCGACGTTAATCGCTGTCGACTCGCGTAGCTTGCCGGTTCGTTCGATTGGCTATTGCCGCAGCCGTGCGGATAGCCCCGCGCAGCGGCGCATCAACCGCAGCCTCTTTGACGTGGCTGGGCACGCGGTGAAACAGTGGGATCCGCGTTTATGGATCTTGCAGGAAAACGACGAATCGACGCCCGCCAATCTCTCAATGCTTTATTCACTGTCCGGCACGACGCTGCGGGCAGACAGCGTTGATGCCGGTCGGCAGACCGATCTGCCGGGTTTCGCCGGTGAAGTTCTGCTGGGTTGGGACAGCCGAGGGACGCAGCGCGACCTGCTCCATGACGAACTGCTTCGCCCCGTGGCGGTGTTCGAACAAGGCAGCGGGCAGCCGCGCCGGTGTACCGAACGCCTGACGTATGGCTATCCGGGCCAAGGCGATCAAGCCCACAACCAGTATGGGCAATTGATCCGCCACGACGACACGGCGGGCACCTTGTCACTGGCATCCTTTGCCTTGACCGGGCAAAACCTCATGCAGGATCGCCGCTTCATCCTCGATGCGGCTCTGCCCGATTGGCCGGAAGCCGAGGGCGATCGCGAGCACCTGCTGGAGCCTGGAGACGGCGCCGTTTCGACGTGGCGCGTTGGGCCGTTGGGTGATGTGCTGGAGCGGGTCGACGCCAGGGGCAATCGACAACGGCAAGGCCTTACGCTCGATGGCCGGCTGTCCGGCAGTCAATTGCTATTGGAGGGGCAAGACGATTGGCAGGCGTTGGTGAGCGACATTCGCTACGACGCCCAAGGACAAATCGAGCAGGAAACAGCCGGCAACGGCGTGCAGACCTCACTTACGTATGACCCAGAGGACGGACGCTTGTCGGAACGTCAAGCCAAGCGTACCGCCCAGGTGTTGCAACATTTGCGCTACGACTACGACCCCATGGGCAATGTGTTGAGCATCGAAGACCAAATCCTGCCGATCCGCTACTTCGCCAACCAGCGCATCGATCCGATCAGCCGCTTCACGTACGACAGTCTTTACCAACTGATCGAAGCCACGGGTTGGGAGGCGGGAACGGTCAACCAGGGCCCGGATTCGGTGGGACGCAACGACCCGGCGGCGGTCAGCAATTACCGACAGGCCTACCGCTACGACGAGGCCGGCAACCTGTTGGAGCTGACTCACGTCGGCGCCCAAAGCCATGGCCGGGAAATCAAAGCAGCTCGCCACAGCAATCGCTGCCTGCCTTACCGCAACGGCGTGCCGCCCACCGAGGATGAAATCGCCGCCGCGTTCGATGCACGGGGCAATTGCCTGGAGCTGGACGCCGGTCGGTTCTTGGCCTGGGATCTGCGCAACCAGTTGAGGTCGGTCACGCCCATCGAGCGCGACTCGGGGCTCAACGACAGCGAAGCGTATGTCTACGACGGCGGCGGACAACGGGCGCGCAAACTTCGCACCTTGCAGACCGGCACCCGCACGCTGGCTGCCGAGGTGCGATATCTGCCGGGGCTGGAGTTGCGTGCCGAGAGCGGCACGGGCGAGGCATTGCAAGTGATCGTCGCCCAGGGCGGGCTCAGCGAGGTTCGGGTGTTGCATTGGGAAAGCACGCCGCCCACCGGGAAGAATGATTGCTACCGATACAGCGTCGCCGATCATCTGGGTTCGGTGAGCCTGGAGCTGGCCGAGGACGGGCGGATCATCAGCCAGGAGCATTTTTATCCGTTTGGCGAAACCGCGTATCTGGTTGGGGAAAATGCAATCGAGGTGGGTTACAAGACGGTGCGTTATTCGGGCAAGGAACGGGATGCAACGGGGCTTTATTACTATGGCTTTCGTTATTACATCCCATGGTTGCAGCGCTGGCTGAATCCGGACCCGGCTGGCGCGGTCGATGGTTTGAATATGTATCGTATGGTCAAAAACACTCCCGTGACTTTCGTTGACGGTGACGGGCTCATGCCTGAGAAGCAGAACAGAGGAGATGTCAGTAAAATAAGAAGTCTGTTTGAACCTGCCCGCACGACTCGAGACGCTCCAACGACCCTTGCCAAGGGAGGGACCGAGAACCGCGCATTTACGGCGAAACAAAATCCGCCTCCCTTTACGCTGGGGCTAGTGTCTGAGCGGTCGGTGAGACCGCCACTAGAAAGCACCAGTTCGGCAGAGATGTATGAGGCTGCGCAAACTCCCTCGATTGAGGGAGGAAAGATGCTGGTCGGCCCGCATACCCTAACACTTACCCCGTCCGGCAAAGTTTTGGCAATGAGAGGCGATGACCGTTCTCCTGAACAAATATTGAAAGCCGGCGGCTTTTATCCCAGAGATAACCGAGGCCTGGAAATCAAGAAGGATTTTCGGAACGCAGTGGTGAGCAAAGGTTTCAATACGCTCGCCAGTGAACATGTAAGAAGTCCGGTCCCAGGTTATGTGTCTTTGGGAATGGACGAGGATTCTGGCGGGTATGGCGACACCAGAAATTATCTGTATCGAATGGAAATTCCTGGGCTAAAAGAGCGCGAGATCAACAATCGGACCTTAGGTCTTCAACAACCGTTTGAGTTCAAACCGAAAGGACGGCTGAGTGCTCGCCTTCTGATGAGCGATGACTCGCTTGAGAACGCCGACTTTGTTGCGATGATTCCGCCTGTAACAGTAGAACTCACTTTCATCACGCCAATTCCGGCCGCTTATATAGTTTCTTACCGGAAAAGAGGCACTAAAGAATGGATTCCCTTCCCTGGATGATATTGGGGTTCGTCTTGATTGACAGGAACATAAAAAAGCCCCCACCCAGCCCGCTGCGGATAGGGGACGCAGTGGGCTGGATGAGGGCTTCTTGTCTGGCTGATCGTTGCTGATCTTATTGGGCGATAGTCTTCACCGACACGCCGCGCTCCAGTGGGGTGGAACGACCGTAGATATCTTCGAAGCGCTCGATGTCGTCTTCGCCCAGGTAGCTACCGGACTGCACTTCGATGATTTCCAGCGGGATCTTGCCCGGGTTGCGCAGGCGGTGAACCGACGCGATCGGGATGTAGGTCGACTGGTTTTCGGTCAGCAGGAACACGTTCTCGTCGCAGGTCACTTCAGCGGTGCCGCTGACCACGATCCAGTGTTCGGCGCGATGGTGGTGCATCTGCAGCGACAGGCACGCGCCCGGCTTGACCGAGATGTGCTTGACCTGGAAGCGACCGCCCATGTCCACCGAGTCATAGGAACCCCACGGACGATAGACCTCGCAGTGGTTCTGGGTTTCGGTGCGGCCCTGGGCATTGAGGGTGTTGACCAGCTGCTTGACGCCTTGGACCTTGTCCTTGTGGGCGATCATCATGGCGTCCTTGGTCTCGACCACGACGATGTTGTCCAGCCCGATCACCGACACCAGCTTGCCGTTCCCGTGGATCATGCAGTTGCGGCTGTCCTGGACCACGACGTCGCCCTTGGTGACGTTGCCGTTGGTGTCTTTGGCATTGACTTCCCACAGCGATGCCCAGCAACCGACGTCGCTCCAGCCCGCCGACAGCGGCACCACGCAGGCGCGCTGGGTTTTTTCCATCACCGCGTAGTCGATGGAGTTGTCCGGGCAGCAGGCGAAGGTGGCGTCGTCGAAGGTGATGGTGTCGGCGGTCTGCTCGCTGCGCTCAAGGGTCAGCAGGCAGGTGTCGTAGATGTCCGGATCGTGTTTCTTCAGCTCTTCGAGGAAGCGACTGGCGCGGAACAGGAACATGCCGCTGTTCCAGAAGTAACCGCCGGCTTGGACGAACTCGGTAGCGCGCTTGACGTCGGGTTTTTCGACGAAGTGGGACACGCGGCTCACGCCTTCAGGCAGCAAGGCGTCGTTGGTCGACTTGATGTAGCCGTAGCCGGTTTCCGGCTTGGTGGCCGGGACGCCGAACAGCACCATTTCGCCACGCTCGGCCGCCACGGTGGCCAGGGCCAATGCGCGTTGCAGGGCTTTCTGATCCTCGATGACGTGGTCCGCCGGCAGTACCAGCATCAGTTCGTCGCGGCCTTCGTTGACCAGCATCATCGCGGTCAGGGCCACGGCCGGCGCGGTGTTGCGACCGAACGGTTCCATCAGGATGCGCTGGGCTTCCAGATTCTGGGCGGACAGCTGCTCGTTGACGATGAAACGGTGCTCCTTGTTGCAGACCACGATCGGCGTGTCCATGCCTTCGAACACCAGGCGCTCGAGGGTCTGTTGGAACAGGGTGTGTTCGCCGGTCAGGGCCAGGAACTGTTTAGGGAATTGCTTGCGCGAAAGCGGCCAAAGACGTGAGCCACTACCACCTGACAAGATCACCGGAATCATGTTTGTTACTCCTTTGAAGCAAAAATGGTTTTAGAGCTACTGCGTTCTGTCGTTTCACTCTCTTGTTTTTGTTCCGTATCCGAATGACACCTGTGTCCTGTGGGAGCGAGCTTGCTCGTTCCCACAGGTGAAGCGTCAGTCAGAAAAACTCATCAGCGGGTGGACACCGGGCGCTTGACCCAGACAGGCGACAGGCTGCTGCCGGAACCAGTCACGTACAGTACGGCCGCTTCGCCGCGCTCAAGGGCTACTGGCTTCACATCGCCGACTTTCTTGTCGCCTTCGTACAGAGCCAGGGACACTTTCACCGGGTTGATTTCACGTTCGCCACGGCCCTTGGCCGCTACCTCCTTAACCACATCGGTCTTGCCGTCGGCGGTCTTGAGGGTCAGCTTCTTGTCGCTGAGGTTCTGTACGCGGACCAGGGATTTCTGCTTGTTCTTGAACGGTGGTTCTTCGATCAGTTGTGGCTGGCCGCTGGCGTTGTTGACCAGGGTGTAATAGTGATCGGAGGCCAGTTTAACCGGTACGGTCTGGCTGCCTACCTTGGCGCTGTAGTCGCCGCCAGGCATGAAGCTGAAGTCGCTGCTGGCCAAGGGGGCCACGTCGCTGATGTTGGTGCTGCCGACGGTGGCGCTGACTTCGGCGTTGCTGGCGTTGTAGACCCGCACGAAGCTCGAGCCTTTCGGCGCGACAGGGCCATACAGGGCCGAGTCACCGGCGAAGGCTGAGAAGGAAAGGGCGCTCATGCTGGCGACCAGGGCAACGGCCTTGAAGGAGCGAGCAGCGAGACGACGAGGAGTAGTGTTGAAAGTCATGATGGACCTCTCTTTCAGTTTTGCGCCCGGTCGGGCGTCTCGGATTGTGTGTTAGCAGCTACGTTCTGTTGGCGGGTGCCGGCTTGCTTGAGTTCGGCGACCCATTGCGGATCGGCGTCGCCGATCTCGTTGTTCACGGGCAGATAACGTTCAGGAAACTCCCAGATCAGCACCTGTGGCGGGCTGTTCTTGAAGGCGTCGCTCTTGAGGTAGCTGAGCATCGGCAGAATCGGGCCATGGCCGTCTTCGGCGTAGTTGACGACGTCGCTGTGCAGCGCTTGCTTGAGAGCACCGACGAAGTTCCAGTTGGGGTTGGCGCTGTAGCTGGTGCCGATCAGGGCCACGGGCACCTGGGCATCGGCGAACAACGCGTCATCGCTGGCCGGCTGGTCGTCGGCTTCGCGGGTGTTGCGCTTGACTAGCGGCTCCTGGGCCGGCATCAGGTTTTCGAACAGGGGATCGAGCGGCAGGAACTGGCGCAGGTCGCCCTTGTGGATGATCTTCTCCGCAGGCTCGGTGACAAAACGCTGTGGTTCGCCATTCAGTGGTGTGCGTTCGGCAATGGCTTTGGCCAGATGTTCCGCGGCAATTTGCGCGCCTTCCGGCGTCCAGTGAGTGTCGGTGCGCAGGAACACTTGCTGGCCGCTCTGCTTGGCCTGTTGCAGCGGGCCGAGCAGATCAGGAGCGAGGATCTTGTCCGTCGCCACGCGGGCGTGGAAGTCCTGGTACAGGTTGGCGTGGATGCTCGACGGCTTCACTTCACCCAGGTGCTCGGGATACAGCCGCGCCTTGGCGGGCACGATCGCCATGACCAGGGTGATGCCTTGTTCCTTGAGCTTCTGGCGCACGCCTTCGATCAGCGCGTAGTTGCCTTGCAGGTTCTGCTCTTCGTTGACGATCGGGTTGAACTCTTCGTCGCTGAACAGCCACTGGTCGCGGCCCAGGACCACGCCCTTGCGGCCTTCGTTGAACAGTTTGTAGTCCAGCGCGGCCCAGATGTTGGTGCCCAGGCGCTTGATCGGGAATTCATCGTCGTAATGCGTTTCCACGGCCTTGGCCCAGCGACCGTTGAGCACGGTCGCATCGGGGTTGGTGCTGAAGCCTAGGAAGCTGCGCATCGACCAGATACCCAGCGCCGTCAGGATCAACATAAACAGCGCGACGTAGAAGATGCGTAATGAGCGGGTCATGTCCGGATCCCTCAGAACTGGAAGTAAAGGAACGGCGAGAAGCTTTGCGCCGACAGTTTGAGAATCGAGGCGATGAACAACAGCAGTACCAGGGCGCGCATCACATAGCGTGACCAGTCCACGGTCCAGTAGGCCGGTTGCACCTGGGCTTCGACGCCCACGGTGTAGCCGGGTTCATGGATGGTCGACGGGTTGTCGCCGGGTACGGCTTTGATCAGCCCCGGTTGCGCGGTGGCCGGGCCATTGGCTTCGGCGCTCACCTCAGGCTTGGCCTTGACCGGCGGACGGTTGGTGTAGAAGTCCCGCAGGCCGAAGAAGGCGAGGGTGATGTAGGCCACCGCCAGCGTGGCGATCTGCAAACCGGTGAGGTTGGCGCGGGTCAGTTCCGACAGCGACCAGTCGTTGAAGCTGAACATCGCGCCGTACATGCGGCCGGCGACGTGCAGGTTCTCGGCGCGGAAGATCACCCAGCCCATCACCACCAGCAGGAACGTCAGTGCCCAGCGGATCGGGTTGATGCTGCGCGGGTTGGTGTCGATGCCCACGGCTTTTTCGATCGCCAGCCAGATCCCGTGCCACGCGCCCCAGATCACGTAGGTGATGTTCGCGCCGTGCCACAGACCACCGAGCAGCATGGTCAGGAACAGGTTGCGATAGGTCATCAGCGTGCCTTTGCGGTTCCCGCCCAGGGTGATGTAGAGGTAATCGCGCAGCCAGGTCGACAGGCTGATGTGCCAGCGACGCCAGAACTCGGTAATCGATTGGCTGATGTAGGGCTGCTTGAAGTTTTCCATGAAGCGGAAACCCATCATCAGGCCCAGGCCGATGGCCATGTCACTGTAGCCGGAGAAGTCGAAGTACAGCTGCGCCGTGTACGCCAGGGCGCCAAGCCAGGCATCGCCCGTGGTCGGGTTCTGCAGAGCGAAGCAGTGGTCCGCCACCACCGCCAGGGTATCGGCGATGAAGACTTTCTTGATGAAGCCCTGCATGAAGCGCGTGCAGCCTTCGGAGAATTTGTCCAGCGTATGGGTGCGGTTGTTGAACTGATCGGCCAGGTCACGGAAACGCAGCACGGGGCCTGCGATCAAGTGCGGGAAGATCGCCACGAATGCCGCGAAGTCGATCAGGTTGCGCGTGGCCGGCGTATCACCGCGATACACGTCGATGATGTAGCTGATGGACTCGAAAATGTAGAACGAGATGCCGATCGGCAGCAGCACGTGGGTCAGGATGAACGGGTTGAGCCCGAAGCTGGTGATGATCGCGTTGAGGCTGTCCACGCCGAAGTTGGCGTACTTGAAGTAGCCCAGGATGGCCAAGTCCACGCCCACGCCGAGCAGCAGCCAGCGCTGGGCCGGTTTGGTGCGCACGCCGGCGGCACCGACTTTCAGGCCGATCCAGTAGTTCCACAGGGTGACACCGGCGAAAAGGGCCAGGAAGTCCACGCGCCACCAGGCATAGAACACATAGCTGGCGATGAGCAGCAGCAGGTTGCGATAGCGTTGCCCGCTCAGGTAGTACAAGCCGAGAAAGATCGGCAGGAACAGGAACAGGAACACATTGGATGAAAATACCATCCCGATCTCTCCTTGTTGAATCAACAGTCAAGGGCCAGAGCCCCCCCAAACCCCCCCATGAAAACCGGGGAGTTATTGCATTTCGAACGCTTGCTTACCTGTGGCGAGGGAGCTTGCTCCCGCTCGGCTGCGAAGCAGTCGCATCGTCAGGCTTGGGGGCGCTATGCACCCCAGCGGGAGCAAGCTCCCTCGCCACAGCAAATGTGTTGAGTCTTAACTACCTTTCTCGCCTTTCTCCCGCGAAGGGTCATACACCCGGGTCAGGTCCCCGCCGAGGCGGAAGGTCTTGAACGGTTGCATTTCGTGCTTGCGTTCCAGCACGTCCTCGGAGCAGGTGTAGAGGCTGCAGAACGGTTCGAGCCAGGCGAATTTCGAATCGATCTTCAGATCCTTCATGTCCTGTTCTTCGCCGTTTTTCTCTTCGAAGATGTCCGGGTCTTTCACCCCGGCGAGCACTCGTTCACCCAGTCGCTTGAGGGCACCGTTGTTTTCCTGGCGCAGGTCCACGCCGTTGACCTGGGCGAAGCTGGCGATCATCGCCAGCGGTGGCAGGGCGTAGTTGTGGTAGGACAGGGCGCGTTGCTTGCGCTTGAGTTCGTTGGGCAGATAGCCCTCGGCATCAACCTGATTGGCGCCGACCTTGTATTCTTTGACGGCCCAGTCGAACAGGTCGCGACGGTTGGTCGCCACGGACGTGGCCATGACCGACCAGGCGGCCCAGTACGAATGGTTGTTGATTTTCTCCAGCGGCAGGTTGTCCCAATCGCTGACCACCTGGTCGGCCATCTTGCTGAACCAGGCTTCGATCAGTTGCGCCTGTTCTTGATGGTTCGCCAGCGGGCGCGACTCGGAGAACTTCAGGCGCACATAGGCCGAAGCCATGCTGCCCAAGGCCCATTTGCGCATGGACTTGCCGGTGTGGTTGAAGTCCTTGGACATCAGCGCATCGGCCTTGGCCCAAGCGGTCAGCCAGTTCAGCGTGCATTCAAGCTGCTCGGGACGACCGTCGCGCATGAACTGCATGACCTGTTTGCTCACGCCGCGCTCGATCCTGGTGATGTCGGCGGTGCTGTCGCGGAAGGCTTTTTCCGATTGCAGGTTCAGCGTTGCGCGAGCTTTGTCGGAGCCCTCGTATTTGCTGCGAAACTGCAGCGAGCCCGTGTATGGCGTCGGCACTGCCTCGCAGCCCTTGCCGCCGTCGCCTTCCTTGACCTTTTCAATCGGTGCGAAGTAGCCCTGTGGCGGGCGCAGTGGCGCCGCGGCCTGCGTGGCCCCGGCGAACATCGCCAAGGTCAGCAGGGACGGAGCCAGCAGCGTTTTCAACGTTCGGGTGCGCATGGTTCTGGTCATGAGACGAGACCTCATTGTCCGATTTGAGCCGTTTGTTGCTCGGCTTGCGGAGATGCGTTGCGTTTGCAGACTTTCGCTTCCACTTGCAGGGGTTCTTTCCCGGCTTCAGGCCCTTGGACTTCCAGAGCCAGGAGGTTCTGGGAAGCCCAGTCTTCGTCGGTGCGCAATTGGAAGGCGAAACGTCCGTCGGTTTCGGAGGTGTTCGGTTTTTCGATCTTGATGTCCTCGTGGCGCCCATTCATGTACCAGAGGGTGGCTTGCAAGGTTTTCACCGAGGTGTCGGCGAAGCGGATGTCGATCTGGTGACTGCCGTTACGCAGGTCCATATTCTTGCTGTTGACCATCAATTCGTTCTTGCCCGGCTTGAGCTTGGCCTTGCTGCTCATCAATGCCGGCTTGCCTTCGCAACCGTTGTTGTCCAGCAGCGCCATCATCTGGCGGTAGATGGTTTCCTGGTCCAGGCGATACAGCGGCGAGAACTCCCAGATGAGAATTTTCGGTGGGCTCTTCTGGAACTCTTCGCTGCCCAGGTACTGGATCATCGCGCCCTCGAAACCGCCGCCCGGGAAGGCTACGTTGAGGATGTCGGCGCCGATGGCTTCTTGCAGGAACCCGGCGAAGTTGTAGTTTTTGCCGCTGTGGCTGGTGCCCACCAGCGTGATTTGCGGATCGCCCGCATCGCCGAACAGGTCGCCATCGCCCGCCTCGCCCTTGGGCTCGGTGGTGAACTGGTCCATGTACTGGATCGCATAGCTGGTGCCACACAGTTGCCCGGCCATGTTGTGCAGGGTGCCGGTCTTGCCCATGCGGCCGGACTTCTTGGTCTCGAATTCACGCTTGGGAATGTCGGCGAATGCCGGGATCTGCTTGACCTTCTCGGCCACGATCTTCGCCGTGCGCTGGGCGCCGTACGGGGTCCAATGCTGGTCGCCACGGAAGTAGAAATCATGGGCCGGCAGGGTTTCGGGCAGGTTTTCGTTGGTCAGCGGCGACAGGTCCGGCACCACGTAACCCATCTGGGCGAAACGGCCGAGCATGGTTTTGTAGTTGGTCAGCGCCTTCTCGTAGTCGAAGGCGGCCTTTTCCTGCGGGTTGAGTTTGTTGCGGTTCACCAGGCCCCGGGTCGGCTGGTAGACAAGCACCAGTTCTACGCCTTTTTTCTTGAACGCATCGTGCAACTGCTGCATGCGCTTGTAGCCGGCCGGCGTGGTGTTGAACTCCGTGCGCAGGTCTTCCTGGGTACGGAACAGCCAATCGCCCTGGGCCTGGACCAGCGTGGTGAAGTTCTGCTGGTAGCGCGTGGTGTAGTTTTTCGCGTCATGGGCAGCCGGGCACAGGTTGCAGCAAGGTTCGGCGGTAAAGGTCGGTGCTTTGACTTCATCGGCGCGCGCGCCGCTTGCGGCGGCGAGAATGCCGGCGGTCAGGGCGGACAGGCCCAGAAGTTTGATCATGCGTGGGTTCATAAAGGTCATTCCTCAGTCCCGCAATTCGGTCTGGCTTTCAACAGGGTCGATCAGCACGGCTTTTTGCTGGCGCACCAGCAGGTCGAGGATTTCGTCCTGGCGTTCGCCCAGGATCCCCGTGAAGCTGATGCCGCTGGATTTGGTCGGCGCAAGCATGGACACGCGGTACAGCTCGACGCTCAACGGCGAGTCGATGGACAGCGGGCCGCTGCCGTTGCCGGCCAGTTCGCCGCCGACCACGATCAGCGACACCTCGGTGTCGAACGGGTCGAGCTTGATGTCCCGGTCGGTGTCGGACAGGTCTTTGATGTGGCCATACAGACCGGTCAGGCCATTGGCCATGGACAGGTTTTCGTACAGTCGGATGTTTACGCTGTTACGAATCCGGATGCCGTGGCGCTGGTTGCTGATCACCTTGTTGCCCCACAACAGGTTGTCACCACTCTCATAAAGCGTGATGCCGTCGGTGTGGTTCTTGTAGATCTCGTTGTAGGCGATCACGTTGTTCACACTGTTGCGGTCGATCACCACGCCCGAGAGCTTGTTGTCGTAGCTGCGGTTGTTGAAGATGAAGCTGTCATTGACCTCACGGGAAATAATGATCCCGTGCTTCTTCTTGGTTCCGTAAACGGTGTTGTCGGCGATGATCAGCCGATGGGAACGGTCGTGGGGGTCGATGCCGTAGACGATGTTGTCTTTGTAGGTGTTGCCCTTGATCACAAAGTCTTCCGTTTCGTAGCAGTAGAAGCCGTACCACATGTCCGAGAACTCGGAACCGATGATCCAGCCGGTCGGTTCCGGGCGCTTGAGGACCTTGGCCATGTTCGGCGTGTACTGGGAAATACTCACGCCGTACGACTTACTGTTGGCGTAGCCGAAGCTGGCCATCTTGGTATTGACGATGTAGGTCTCGGTACCACCCCAGGACAGCAGGAACGGACGGAACTCGTTGGGCGAACGGAACGTGGCGGGGCCGTTGTCCTTTTCGCGCCAGCCGGTGACCTTGGTGTCGCGGATGAACATGTGCCCATCGTTGACCAGGAACGAGCCGCCCTCCTGGGACAGGCGCAGTTCCTGGGTCTGCTTGTCGATTTCCAGGATGCCTTTTTCGCCCACGACAATCGGAATTCGCGCCAGGAACACCCCTGGCGACGTTTCCTTGAGGTACTGCTTAGGCACTTTCTTGACCAGGTCCTTGAGGTTCATGTAACCGTCGTCGATGAAGATGGCCTGCGGGATGCCGTGCTGACGCACCACCCACTCGGCCATCTTGTTGTCGCCGCCGATGAAGTCCTTCAAGGCGTTTTCCTGCATCATCCGGCGCACGCTGACTTTGCCGGGCTTGCTGCGCACGATCTTCGCCGCGACCGCTTCGGCGGTATAACCCTTGAGGTCGGGCAGGGTTGGCGCGGCCAGTTCCAGCGGCGCGGTCGGCGCGCTGCTGACGGTGTAGGTCTTGGCTCGTTGCAGCTCCTTGACCACGTTGCCCGGCTTGACCGCCGGTTCAACGTTGGCGAACGCCGATGAGCCGGCCAGCAGCATCGCTGCGGCCAACAGGCTGATCGAACCCTTCATCGCCTGGCTGTTCCTGAGGTAGCGGTTCATATCGGGCACTCCCATGGCCGTTCGCATCAGAAGCGCCAGATCACGTCGACAAAGGCACGATGCATGTACGAATCGACCTCTTTGCCGTAGGCGTCGCCTGGCTTGAACACGCCGCCACGCAAGCGCACCAGCGCCGACGGCTCATCTATGGATTGACTCAGCGCAGCCGGCAACAGGCCTTGCTTGAAGTACTTGGTGACCACCAGATCGACTTCCTGGCCCAGGTCCTTCTCGCCGTCGCGCAGCGGCAGGGTCGAGGTGGACAAGATGGCGCCGGTCACGTCGTCGGTGTTGTTTTGCACGGCATTGATGCCGTTGCTGCCCACCGCCTTGTTGCCGTCCACGCGCCAGAACTTGTGGTACACGAGGCTGGCGTCGTATTCGTCGCGCAGTTGCCAGGAGCCGAACAGGCTGGCGCTCTGGGTGTTGGCCATTTCGCCACGGAAGGCCTCGCCGAAACGGTGGACGCGCGAGCGGGTGCCGGTGAAGTTCGAGCGGTTACTCTGCAGGCCGTTCTGCTCGTAGTCCTCGCTGGCGCGGGCGTAGGCCGCACCGACTTGCCATTGCGGATCCAGACGCAGGCGGATACCCAGGTCGGTGGCCCAGCCGTCAACGTCGTCGCTGCGCTTGAGCTGCGCGGGGCGGGTGCCGTCGGCGTCGAGCGGGTTGACGGTGTCGCGGTCGCCGGTCATGCCGGTGATGCTTGCCCAGTAATTGACGGTGTTGGTGTTGCGCCAGTTGTAGGCATCGCTGTTGGCTTCCAGGCCGAGCCAGGTCAGGTCACCATTCTGGGTCTTGTCCAGGGTGTCGGTGGCTTCGCCCGGGGTCGGGTAGTCCAGGCTGCCGTTGTCATGGGTGTGGTGCGCGCGGATCCCGGCCCATTGGCCTGGCATCCATTGGTACGCCACGTCACCGTAGACGTGCAGGCGATCCTCGTCCTGGGGCGACAGTTCCTTGAGGTCGGTGCGGTATTCGCTGAAACGCTCGGCCACGCCCAGGTTGGCGCGCAGCAGGGTGGTGTCGAAGGTCCAGTTCAGGGCCTCGATGTTGGTGTCGCGCCATTGCCCGTCGTCGTTGCGCAGGCGCTGGCGACCGAACTTCAACAGTTCGCCCGGATAAGGCGTGAGGCCGCTGTAGCCAATCCAGAATTCGCGCATTGCCAGGTAGCTTTTTTTGGCTTCGCGATCACCGCTGTCGGTTTGCTGGGTCGCGTCATCCGACTGCTGCAGCGTGTCGGTCTCAATGATGTCGGTGGATGTCACGGCCTGGGCCATGGCGTAGCCGCTCCAGTTACCGCTTTCGCCATAGATCCAAGGGCGCAGGTCCAGGCCGATACCGTTGACGTCGCCACCGCTCTGGGTGCCGAGGTCGCGGTCATCTTCGGACTGGCCGGTGATCTTCACTTCCAGGCCGAAATTCTTGCTTTCGGTCAGCGCCGCCAGGGTCGGGCAGGACCACAGCAGGGCAAACGACAGGCCAATACCAGCCTGTACAAAAGGGTTGAGCTTCAAAAGCTTCATAGAGGTTCCTCGCCGTCATCTTCTTTTAGGGCTTGCAGTTCAAGCGTATCGGGGCTCATGGCGCCGCGAATGGCCTGCTCTTGTTGTAGCAGGCGTTGCGCTTGTGCAAGTTGTTCCGGCGGTAATTGTGCTTCGAGGGTCTGGGCAAGCTCGGTGGCCTGCGGGGTGTTTTGTGCCTTGGCCAACTGGCTGAACACGTAAGCGTTGACCGGGTTGGGCTTGGTGCCCTTGCCTTGGGAGAACAGCTGGGCAATGGCGTAATCGGCGCTGTTCTGGCCGTTGCGGGCGGCCTTGAGCAGGTGATCCAGAGCCTTTTGCGAGTACACCTGGCCCAGATAACCACGGCGATAGATCTGGCCGAGGTAATAATCGGCCGCCACTTCACGGCCCACGGCTTTCTGGAAGTGCGCCTCGGCGACCTTGGCGTCGGCGGGCACCCACTTGCCTTCGTAATACAGCTTGCCCAGCAACAGCTCGGCGCGCGGCTGGTCGGCGGCGCGGCCGTTTTCCAGGTACTGCATCATCTTGTCGACGTCACCCAACTCGGGGAAATCGTAAAGCAGCTGCGCCAGGCTGACCCAGGAAGCGGGGTAGCCGGGGGCGATGCCTTCGAGCAACGACTGGGCGGTTTTCTCGTCGGTCTTGCCCAGACTCTGATCGGCCAGGACGCGGGCGACGCTGTCTACACGCTGGGCCGAGACCACACCGCGGGCGTGACCGGCTTGCATCTGCTTGATCAGCTCGGCCTGTTGTTCCGGCTGGCCGCGTTTCTGGTAGACCGTGGCCAATTCGACGTAGCAGATGTCGGTGGTCGCCAGGGCGGCCTTGCAGACCTTTTCCACTTCGTCCAGGTGCTGGTCGTACGTGCCCTGGGTGCGGTAGAGCAGGATCTGCGCCAGGCCGGCTTCCGGGTAGCCGGCGCTGCGCCATTGGCTGATCTGCTGCTGGGCGTTGACGTTCGGGAAGCTGTGGGGGTATTGCAGGTACAGCATCGCCAGCGGGATCAAGGTATTGCCTTCACCGTTGGCGAAGGCTTTTTTCAACAGGCCTTCGGCTTCGTGTCTTTCAGCCTCGGTGGATCCGGGCTTGGCCACCAGCAGGCGACCCAGGCGAGCCTGGGCGCGCGGCGAGATATCGGCGGCGGCGCGGTAGGTCGCCTCGGCCTTTCTCATCTGCTCGGGGTCGCGGCTGTCCACCTGGATATCGGCCAGGCCCACCTGGGCCTCGCTGTAGCCCAGGTCTGCCAGTTGCTGATAGTTCTGCTGCGCCAACGCCGTGTCGCCGCGCTTGAGGGCTTCGTTGGCCAGGCGCTGGTCGGGCAGGCCGGCGCAACCGGCCAGGCTGACGGCCAGTGCCAAGGCACACAACGCATAGCCTGTGTGGGAGCGAGCCTGCTCGCGATGCAGGCTGCTCGGAGTCTCAGACAGACCGCGTCGATCCCATCGCGAGCAAGCTCGCTCCCACAGGGAACGCGGCGCATTGTTGTTTTGTGGAGTGATCACGGGCATATCCTCGACTTAAAGACCAACGGCCATGGCTTTGTCGATCAGCCAGTTCAGGCTTGGGCCACGATCGCTGACGACTTCTACCGGACGGCCGGCCAGCGCGCTGTCGAGGGCTTCGTCGGGCTGGATCAGCACGCGGATATCGGAAGACAGGTCGGCGCTTTTCAGGCTGGTGCTGCTGACGATCTTGCCGGTACGGGTGGTGTCTTCGCCGGCCACCTGGAAGCTGACCGGTGTACCTGGGCGCACGTCGCCGAACTGGCGATAGGAGAAACGCGCTTCAACGTTGGCTTCGGCGCCACGTGGAACCAGTTGGAAGATCACGTCGCCCTTGCTGGCGTACTGGCCGTTGGAAACCAGTTGCTGGGCCACGATGCAGTCGCATGGCGAGGTGAGGGTGCCGGTCATTTGCTTGCCGAACAGCTCTTCAACCTTGGCCGGCTGCAGCTGGTTGTCGTCCAGGTGACCCTTGAGTACGTCCAGCATGCTGGTGCTGAAAGTCGCCAGCGGAGCGCCTTTGGCGGCCAGGCCGTCGGCCTTGACCAGGCTCTGCACGGTGCCGTCGCGCGGCATGGTGATGGCCATGCCCGGTACGTTGACGATGCCGGCCTGGGCGTGGCTGACGAAGTACATGCCGTATACCGACTTGAAGATGAAACCGAACGCCGCCAGGCCGACAATGAAGATGCCCAGGCTGAAGGTCACGGCGCGCAGGCGGCCGAAGGCGCTCATGCCACCGTTGTCATCTTTCTGTTTGCGGGCCTTGGTGAAGTTGTCGCGTTGCAACGTCGCCAGCACGTCGCCGACGCCTACGATGTCGCCGGCCAGGTGCGAGGTGATGATATGGCGCAGTGTCGAGATGTCACGCGGCTCTAGGTTCTGGAACTGGCAACCGGTGCGGCCGGTCTGGCGGTCGTGGGAACGGATTTGCAGCTCCACGTCCATGGCCAGGCCAAGGTTGTCGATCACGAACTGCAGGCGGGCCTTGTACGTCTCGCCAACCTTGAGCGGCATCTGGCCGGCGTTGAAGCACAGCCCACCGGCCGACAGGTCCAGGACCTTGACTTCCATGGGCGTACGGTCTGGGCCGAAGAAGCGCAACTTGGCCGGGATTTTGACCCGGGCGTGTTGGCGTTGGGCTTCGGATTCATGCACTACGTTGACATTCACGGCGGTGTTCATAGGGGCGATTTCCTAGTTAATTCAGGCAAGTTCGGTCAGACCATCGTCAGCAGCACGGCGACAAAGATGCTGCCGGCGGAGAAGGTCATGGTCCGAGACGACCAGGTGTTGAACCAACGTTGAAAGCTGGCGAGATCACGGGTCAGGTGGGTGGGCTGGCGGGTCCAGGACTGTTGATCGAGGCGGAAGAACACATAGATCTTCACCATCGCGCCGACGATCTGGTTGTAATAGAGAATCGCCGGGTAGGCCGGGCCGATCCGGTGTCCGGAGCACGACAGCAACAGGGTCAGTAGCAGCCGCGTGATGCCGATCCACAGCAGGTACACCAGGATGAACGCGGTGCCGTACTTGATGCTGGCGATGATCGCCACGGTCAAGCCCAGCAGCGAAGTCCACATCGAGACGCGCTGGTCGAACAGCACCACCGACGTGAACAGGCCCAGACGCCGCAGACCCAGGCCCAGGGCCCGGGAGTTCTGCCGCAGGTTGTTGCCGTACCAACGGAACATCAACTTGCGACTCGCCTTGATGAAGCTTTTTTCCGGCGGATGCTCAACCGTGTTGATGGCCGCGTCTGGCACGTAGAACGTGTCGTAGCCCAGGCGCATCAGGCTGAACCAACTCGATTTGTCATCGCCGGTGAGGAACTTGAAGCGGCCCAGGCGCCAGTGTTGCAGCGAGTCGCTTTCCACGTCGGCGATGAAGTCCGGGTTGGTGACCACGGTCGCGCGGAATACGGACATGCGTCCGGTCATGGTCAACACGCGCTTGGACAGGGCCATGGAGCACATGTTGATGTGACGCTGGGCGAAACGCAGCTTGTGCCACTCGCTCATGATGTAGCCGCCGCGTACTTCGCAATATTCGTTGGTGGTCAGGCCGCCGACATTGCCGAACAGTTGGAACCACGGCACGGTCTTGCGCACCACGCCCTCGGCGAGGACGGTGTCGCCATCGATCACCGCGACCACCGCGCGATCGTCTGGCAGGTGGCGGGAGATGGCGCGAAAGCCGTAGGCCAGGCCGTCACGCTTGCCGGTGCCAGGGATGCGCACGAAGTCCAGCTTGACGTGCTCGGGCGGGTTCATGCGGGCCCAGAGGCTCTTGACCAGCAACTCGTCGGACATTTCCACGATGGAGCAGACCACGGTGGTGGGCAGCCCGCACTCGATGGCTTCGCGAATTACCGAGCCATAGACCTGGGCGGTGGTCAGCGCATCGATGCGAAAGCTGGTCACCATCAGGTACACATGGGACGGGTCCGCCGCCTTGCCCAACTTGCGAACCTTGCGGCGCAGGTGTGGGTAGACGATGTACAGGAAGATCATGCCGCGCACGAAATGCGTTGCTCCCATGGAGTAACGCCAAATGCCCACGGCGCCGATCAGGAAGATGAAGTCCTTGGATTCGGCGTCGAACGTGGACGTGGGCAACGCCGTGGCGATGCCCATCAGTAAACTCAAGTAAAACAGCCAACCGGCGGCCTGAAGCAGGCCGTGCTTTAGCCTGTGCATAATCTGCATCCGTCTCTATCTCGGGCGGGCCCTGGGGGCGGCCCGATGGGTTAAGGCAGGCGAAAGGCCGGCCGGGGCGAGCCCCGGCCGGCTAACAGACTTACCAGCAGATGCCTTCGGTCCGGCCATTCGCAGAGGTGGCCTTGGACATGAACCCAACCAGGTCGATGACCTGCTTGCCTTCCGGTACGTTCTCGGTCAGCGCGCGGAACTTCTCGTCGCGGTTGCCGAGGATGATGATGTCGGAGCTGTCGATCACCGCGTCGAAGTCGGAGTTGAGCAAGGACGAGACGTGAGGGATCTTCGACTCGATGTAATCCTTGTTCGCACCGTGGACACGGGCGTATTCGACGTTGCTGTCGTAGATGCGCAGGTCGTAGCCCTTGCCGATCAGCATTTCCGCCAGCTCTACCAGCGGGCTCTCACGCAGGTCATCGGTGCCGGCCTTGAAGCTCAGGCCCAGCAGGGCGACTTTGCGCTTGTCATGGCTGGATACGATGTTGAATGCGTTCTGAACCTGGGATTCGTTGCTGCGCATCAGCGAGTTCAGCAGCGGTGCTTCCACGTCCAGGGAGCCTGCACGGTAGGTCAGGGCGCGCACGTCCTTGGGCAGGCACGAGCCGCCGAAGGCGAAGCCTGGGCGCATGTAGTACTGGGACAGGTTCAGGGCCTTGTCCTGGCAGACCACGTCCATTACTTCACGGCCATCGACGCCGACAGCCTTGGCGATGTTGCCGATCTCGTTGGCGAAGGTGACCTTGGTGGCGTGCCACACGTTGCAGGTGTACTTGATCATCTCGGCGACGGCGATGTCCTTGCGGATGATCGGCGCATCGAGTTCTTCGTACAGCGATTGCAGGACGTCGCCCGAGGCTTTGTCGAACTCGCCGATGACGGTCATTGGCGGCTGGTCGTAATCCTTGATCGCGGTGCTTTCGCGCAGGAACTCAGGGTTGACCGCAACGCCGAAATCAACGCCGGCTTTCTTGCCGGAGCAATCTTCGAGGATCGGGATAACGACGTTGGCCACGGTGCCTGGCAGTACGGTACTGCGGACCACGATGGTATGGCGGGTGGTTTTCTCGCGCAGTACAAAACCGATTTCACGGCACACTGCTTCGATGTAGTTCAGTTCCAGGTCGCCATTCTTCTTACTTGGCGTGCCGACGCAAATCATCGACAGATCGGTATCACGAATTGCTTCGGCGAAGTTGGTAGTACCACGCAACCGACCTGTTTGAATGCCTTGCGCCAACAGCTCGCCAAGACCCGGTTCAACGATCGGGGATTTACCCGCGTTGATCATGTCGATTTTGTCTTTGGCGACATCTACGCCAACTACGTCATGGCCCCGTGCAGACAGGCAACCGGCACATACTGCACCGACGTAACCCAAACCAAATATGCTAATGCGCATCGCATTTACCTCTGTTTTCACGCCATTAAATGGCCGGAGTTAATAGTGTTCAGCGGTCATCGTGCACTCGGAAGTGTGGAATGCAGGCGCCACAGTGCCGTGTGCAGGCATACAAAGTTCCGAGTGTCTAAATAATTGCACTCAAGTTGTGCGCAAAGCGGCCTAGTTGTTATGACCTGCCCTGTTATGCAGCCAGTCCTCGTTGGCGGGACGTCGGTGCAAAAGATCCTTCACTTCAGACTCCTGGCAAAAAGCCCACAAAATCAGAAGCTTGTGTGCTCGGGGGAGCACGTTAATAGGGGCGCGGCCTTGGCCTTGTAGGGGATACTAATGGTGCATTATCTCCCGTCCTTCAGGGTGGATCCAATTAGACGACCGTTTCGCTAAGTTGTCGTTACAACTCTGTTACTCCGGACGACGTGCCACGTAAGTTATCTCGTACATCCTCGGCGAGAATCGTTACGGGTGGTATGAGCCGTGCGTTTTGACATAGTTCCGATCCGCTCATCGCCATTTTCGAAATTTTTCGAAATATCTGCCTAGATGGCACTGCCCTCATAGTGATAGCACTCGCGTTTTTAGCCTTTAGTTTCGGGGAGTTGAGGGGGGTAGATAGTTTTGTGCCACTACTGATGAAAAATTTCCGTGCCACTACGGAAAAATCTGACATTTGTCGAGTGAAAGAAAAGTTAGCGCGGTGTGTGTTTGTTTTATTGGCGCCAAGAAAGTGGCAAGTAGGGAGGGGAATCGGGATGACATCTAGCGAAGTGATCGAGGCCCCTTATCGGGGCCTGAAAGAGGTATTGCGTTATTGCGGGGCGTGGTCGCGCAAGAAGACCAGTTTTTCCGGGGTGGATTGTTCGGGGTTGTAGCGATAACCCTGCACATCAAACTCCCTTAGTGCAGTGGGATTATTAATGCGTTGTTTGATGACAAATCGGCTCATCAGGCCCCGGGCTTTTTTCGCGTAGAAGCTGATGATCTTGTACTGGCCGTTCTTGAGGTCCTTGAATTCGGTATCGATCACCCGTGCCTTCAGGGCACTGCGTTTAACCGCCGAGAAGTATTCATTGGAGGCCAGGTTCAACAACACGTCGTCACCCTGTTCGGCCAAGGCTTCGTTCAACCATTCGCTGATGCGGGTGCCCCAGAAGGCGTAAAGATCCTTGCCCCGGGCATTGGCCAGTTTCGTGCCCATCTCCAAGCGATAAGGTTGCATCAGGTCCAGGGGGCGCAGCAGGCCATATAAACCGGACAGCATGCGCAGGTGCTGTTGGGCGAAATCGAAATCGGCGTCACCGAGGCTTTGCGCATCGAGGCCGGTATAGACGTCGCCTTTGAAGGCCAGCAATGCCTGTTTGGCGTTGGCGGGGGTGAACGCCGGGTTCCAACTGCCGAACCGTGCTGCGTTGAGGCCGCCGATCTTATCGGAAACGTGCATCAGTTCGCTGATCTGGGCCGGCGAAAGTTCGCGTAGTTGCTCGACCAGCTCCTGGGAGTGGTCAAGGTATTGCGGCAGGGTGAAGCGCTCGATGGCCGGCGGTGTTTCGAAATCGAGGGTCTTGGCGGGGGAAATCACCATCAGCATGCAGACGTCTCCTTTGAGGGTGCGGCGATTCTAGGGGGTTGTCCGGGTGGACTCCAGCTATTGGGGTGATAGGGGATGGATGGTGGTGGTGCCTTTGTGGCGAGCAAGCAAGCTCCCTCGCCACAAAGGCAGGTTCTCCAAGAAGGATCAGCTATCATGCCGCGCGGGTTTCGTTATGGAGACATCCCCTTTGCGTATCGCCCTTCTATTGTCGGCCTGGTTGTTGAGTTTCGCTGCGATCGCCGCACCCAACGACGTCGCCACCTTGGACCGCAGCACCTGGCCTGAGCAACTCACCAATCCGACGCTGTTCGATGTTGCCTCGCGCGCCGAGATCCTGATGTTCGCCCGGGTATTGCTGGACGTCGATGCCATGGATGAAGTGGCGCTCAAGCAGTACCTTGGGCTGCGCTCGGTCAATATGGCGGCGGTCGACGCGCTGCGCACACGGCTGTGGCAGCGTCTGCTATCGAGTTACAACTTTGCCCAGCGAAGCTGTGAATTGGATGCCTCCTTCTGCTATCTGGTGGAAAACATGGCGACCCTGCGAGAAGAAGCGGGCAGGTTCCAACTCGATGATAATTCCTACTACATCAAGTGGGCCGAGCCGAGCCGGACCTTCCATACCCACTATCGGGACGAGTTGTTGCGCAAGGCGGCGCTGTTTCCCCAGGTCAGCAGTGAAATCGAGCGTTTCGGCGATTACGAGCGCAACGGCGAGCAGATGAACGACCGGCTGTTCTTGCTGACCTTCGACAGCGGCGCCAACATCGCGCCGGATAACACCCCGTGGCTGACCGAATACCTGCGAAAATCGAACATGAACGGTACGTTCTTCGTTCTCGGCAAGGATATCCAGGCGCGGCTGGCGGATCGCTCGGTCAATGATCTGCAGAGCCTCTATTCCAGGCAATGCGTCGGTGTGCAGGGCTGGGAGTTTCGCTCTCACAGCTATTGGCAGGATTGGCAAGACTCGGTGCGGCGCAGTGTCGACCTGGTCAAGGGCAAGCTGCCGGAGAATTTCGTGCCGCTGTTCCGCCCGCCCCAAGGCCAACGCCGGGGCGATGCGCAATCATTCTTCCAGGCACAGGGCCTGCAAGTGGCGCTGTGGGATATCGATCCTCAGGACAGCACCAACCGCCTCAAGCCCGAACAGAGTGCCCAGCGGGCGCTGACCTTGATGCTGTTGTGGCGCCATGGCGTGATCAACTTCAACGCCAAGCAGGATGCGGTGAAAATCGCACTGCCCTGGCTCGTAGCGCAAACGGCGCAGAGCGGGATCGGCTGGGAGGAATGTCAGGACGCGTTTCGCTGAAAGATGGGAAAGGCCCGGAAACATTGGGCGGGGCGGGTTTTTTGGCATGCATTCGGTGCGACCCGACTTCCGACTTTAACGGTGCGACAGCGGTACGCCAAGGGTTATTCGTCACTCTGAAAAATAAACTTCAAAAAAGCGTCAAAGTGCTTTTTCCTGTCATGTGTTTTGGAGTATCAAGAAGTCAGACCGCCGAAACCTGCAACACAGGTGGCGTCTTCCAAGACCCAGATTGTGTGCAGTTCACCTGAATCCTCGCGGGTGAATTCGGTGGCTACCTCGAGGCGCAGCACTGTCACGGTATTGCGTCGAATGGCCCCCACATAGGTGACCGAGTATGGATGACCACGGACGTAGCCCTTCCTCCAACCAGCCAATCCTCTATGTACTCGATACCAACGTATTGATCCACGATCCAAACGCGCTCCTGAACTTCGAAGAACACCACGTAGCCCTCCCGATGACCGTCCTTGAAGAGCTGGACAAGCTCAAGAGTGGGCATCACAGCGTGGCGGCCGAATGTCGCCAGGCGATCCGCCTGATCGACAAGACCCTGGGGGACGCCTCTCCCGAGGACGTCGAACTCGGCGTACCGATCCAACGTGGCAAAAGCGGCCCCAAGGGCCTGCTCTCGATCCTGATGAGCAAGCGCACCGAACCCAACCTGGTGCTGCCTGAACACCTTAACGACAACATCATCATCAACCAATTGATCGACCTGCACGCGCGCAACAAGGATCAGGCCGTGGTGCTGGTGACCAAAGACATCAACATGCGCCTCAAGGCCCGCGCCTGCGGGATCGCGGCCGAGGACTACAGCACCGACCAGCTGGTCGACGACGTGTCGCTGCTGCCCAACGGCTACCACACGATGACCGGCTCTTTCTGGGACCGCGTGAGCAAGGTCGAAACCCGCCAGGACCATGGCCGCACTTGGCACCAGGTGCAATTGATCGACAATCTGCCGGCGGTGCACATCAACGAATTCATCATCGACGAACAAGGCTTCGTCGGCTGGATCAAGGAAATCCAGGTCGACAAACTGCTGATCCTCGACTTGCATCAGGAACCCTTGTTGCATCAGGAGGCGTGGGGCCTCAAGCCTCGTGACATCTACCAGAGCCTGGCGCTGTTCGCCTTGCTCGATCCGGATATCCACCTGGTCAACCTGTCCGGTGCGGCTGGTTCCGGCAAGACCATCCTGGCCCTGGCCGCTGCTATCGAGCAGACCATGGTCAGCAAGCGTTACCGGCGCATCATCGCCACCCGCAGCGTGCAGGGCCTGGACCAGGAGATTGGCTTTTTGCCCGGCACCGAAGCGGAAAAAATGGAGCCGTGGCTGGGCGCGATTACCGACAACCTCGAAGCCTTGCACATGGATGACGAAAGCACCCATGGCAGCGTCGACTACATCCTCAGCAAAGTGCCGTTGCAGTTCAAATCCCTCAACTACATCCGAGGCCGCAGCTTCCAGCAAAGCCTGATCTTGATCGACGAATGCCAGAACCTGACGCCGCACCAGATGAAAACCATCATCACCCGTGCCGGCGCCGGTTCCAAAGTGGTGTGCCTGGGTAACCTGGCACAGATCGACACCCCATACCTGTCCGCGACCAGCTCCGGGCTGACCTACCTGACCGAACGCTTCAAGGATTTCCCCAACGGGGTCCACATCACCCTGCAAGGCGTACCGCGCTCGATCCTGGCCGAATACGCTGAGTCTCATCTGTAACACCAGCCGAACCGGGCGACCTCACCGTCGCCCGGTTCTTCCATGCACCACATAACCCTGTGGGAGCGAGCCTGCTCGCTCCCACCAAGGATCTTCAGTGTCTGCAAATTACGGGCACGACAATCAGCCCTGCCAGAATCTGACCCACGGGTTTACAATCGACGCTCCTGATCAGGAGTAACCCTGTGCTGACTCATCTCGATTCCCAAGGTCGCGCCAATATGGTCGACGTGACCGACAAGGCCGTGACGTTCCGTGAAGCCACGGCTGAAGCCTTTGTGCGAATGCTGCCCGATACCCTGCGGATGATCGTCAGTGGCGGCCATCCCAAGGGCGACGTGTTTGCCGTTGCCCGCATCGCCGGCATCCAGGCTGCGAAGAAAACCAGCGACCTGATTCCGCTCTGCCACCCGCTGATGCTCACCGGCGTCAAGGTCGAGCTCAAATCTGAAGGCGAGGACCGGGTACGTATCGTTGCCCGTTGCAAACTGTCGGGGCAGACCGGAGTGGAAATGGAAGCGCTCACCGCCGCCAGCGTCGCCGCGCTGACTATTTATGACATGTGCAAGGCCGTGGACCGGGGCATGACCATCGAAGGCGTGCGGGTGCTGGAAAAGCTTGGCGGCAAGAGTGGTCATTTCCAGGCGGATGCATCATGAAAATCACTGTGAAGTTTTTTGCTCGCTACCGCGAAGCGCTCGGCGTGGACTCGGTTAAGGTGGAAGGCGGTTTCGCCACGATTGACGACGTGCGCGCCTTGCTCGCGCAGCGTGACGGCGCCGAAGTGCTGAGAGAGCAAAACCTGATGTGTGCCCGCAACGAGGATCTCTGTCAACTCGACGAGCCAGTGGCGGACGGCGATGAGGTGGCGTTCTTTCCCACCGTGACCGGAGGCTGAGCCATGGCGATTCGGGTACAGGTGGAACCGTTCGACCCGGGCAGCGAAGTCAACGCGATGCACGCGGCCAATGTCGGCGTGGGTGCTGTGGTCAGTTTTGTCGGCTACGTGCGCGACTTCAATGACGGCCTCGATGTGTCCGGGATGTTCCTGGAGCATTATCCGGGCATGACCGAGAAAGCGCTGGGCAAGATCGCCATCGAGGCCGAGCAGCGCTGGCCATTGCTCAAGCTTGAAGTGCTGCACCGCATCGGCGCCTTGGAGCCGGGTGAGCCGATCGTTTTTGTCGGCGCCGCCAGCGCCCACCGCCAGGCGGCGTTCGACGCCTGCGCCTTTGTCATGGACTACCTCAAGACCCGCGCGCCGTTCTGGAAAAAAGAAAACACCGTCGATGGCCCGCGCTGGGTCGAAGGGCGGGACAGTGATCATGCGGCGGCGGATCGCTGGAAGCAGTAGTCCACGTCGTTTCTTCGCAATACTTATGCCCGCATCGCGAGCAAGCTCGCTCCCACAGTGGCGCTTCGTTGCACACAATGTTTGTGTCTGACACAGATCCCCCTGTGGGAGCGAGCCTGTTCGCGATGAGGCCGGTAGCCTCCCATCACTTTCGCCTGTTTCCCCAATTGACGATGTGTACATTAAAGTCCAGTATGGATTTATCAGTACAAAATCAGTCGCACCTGCCTTTCTCTGCCAAACCAACAACAACCCGCGAGAGAACGATTATGAAGAAACTCCCCCTCATCACTGGTCTGGCCTTGAGTCTGTTGGCCTCCAGTAGCCTGTTCGCCGCCGATAAAACCTTGCGCATCGGTATCGAGGCGGCTTATCCGCCGTTTGCTTCGAAAACCTCGGAGGGGAAAATCGAGGGGTTTGACTACGACATCGGCAATGCCTTGTGCGCACAGATGCAGGTGAAGTGCGAGTGGGTCGAGGGTGAGTTCGATGGGCTGATCCCGTCGCTCAAAGTGAAGAAGATCGACTTGGCCCTGTCGTCCATGACCATCACCGAAGAGCGCAAGAAGTCGGTGGATTTTACCCACAAGTACTACTTCACCTCATCGCGCCTGGTCATGAAGGAAGGGGCGTCGGTCGATGACCAGTACGCCAGCCTCAAGGGCAAGACCGTCGGCGTGCAGCGCGCCACCACCACGGACCGTTTCGCCACGGAGGTCTTTGAGCCCAAGGGCGTTACGGTCAAGCGCTACAGCAATAACGAAGAAATCTACATGGACCTGGCGTCGGGTCGCCTGGATGCGATTTTTGCCGACACCATTCCTTTGGAAGACTTCCTGTCGATGCCTCGTGGCAAGGGCTATGCCTTCGTCGGGCCGGAGCTCAAGGACCCGAAATACGTCGGCGAGGGCGCCGGGATTGCGGTGCGCAAGGGCAACACCCAATTGGTGGCGGATTTGAACAAGGCCATCGATGGGATTCGGGCCAATGGCGAGTATCAGAAAATCCAGGCCAAGTATTTCAAGTCGGATATCTACGGCGATTGATCGATAGCCTTCGCGAGCAGGCTCGCTCCCACAGAGGATTTGTGTCGTGCACGAGATATGTGTGCAAAGCGATTCAATGGGGGAGCGAGCTTGCTCGCGATGGCGTCAGGCCAGGCAACCCAAAACCTCAGCCCTTCAATTCCTTCAGATGCTTGTACACCGTCGCCCGCCCCATGTTCAGCACATTGGCCACATAGTTGGACGCGCTCTTGCCCTTGAACGCGCCTTCGGCATGCAGCGCCAACACCAGCTCGCGTTTGTGGTCGCGGGTCAGCAGGTTCAGGCTCAGTTGACGCTCGCGCATCCAGGCGTGCAGGAAAGTGTTGATCCGCTCCTGCCAGTCATCACGAAACAGTGAATCCGGCTGGGGAATCAATTTGCCTGGCGACAGGAACAGATCCAGCGCGGCCTTGGCATTCTCGAACAGCGAAATATTAAGGTTGATGCACAGCACCGCCAGCGGATGACCGTTGGCATCACGCAGGACGCTGCTGAGGCTGCGAATCTTCTGTCCGTCCCAGTTCAGTTTTTCGTACGGCCCGATGTTACGTTCGCTGACGTCCTCACTGAGCATGTCTTCCAGGGACGAGTCATCGCCGATTTCGCGCTTGGACAGGTTATTGGCGATGTAGTCGACCTTCTGGGTGCGCAGGTCATGCAACACCACTTCCGCGTGGGGGTAGAACAGTGTGGCGATGGCATCGGCGATAGTGCGGAAGTTATCGAGTGTCGGATTGGCTTGCGGGGCATTCATGACAGGACTCCAGACGGTCAGCGCCCCGTGGAACAGGGGCGCGGGGGAGTGTGCCGCAATCGTGGCGATGCGTCACCTCACCGAAGGTCAACCCAGGCGAGTGGGCGATAGCATCGCGGCGTTCAGGCCGAAACGGGTCAAAGGCTCAGGCAGTGGTTCACCGCGCGCCAGTGCCGCGCTTGCCTGGCCCATGGCAGGGGAGGTCTGGATGCCATAGCCCCCCTGGGCCGCGACCCAGAAAAGGCCGGGCACTTGTGGGTCGAAGCCGGCCAGCAGATCACCGTCAGGCACGAAGCTACGCAATCCGGCCCAGGTGCGGGTCGGACGGCGAATGGTCAGGGTGGTGGCCTCTTCGATCTGGTAGATGCCCATGGCGATGTCCAGCTCTTCGGGCTGTACGTCGTGTGGTTCGACCGGGTCGGCATTGGCCGGAGAGCCGAGGAACATGCCAGCGTCGGGCTTCATATAGGAAGATTCGTCGAGGCTCACCAGCATCGGCCAGTCGTGGATATTCACACCCTCGGGGCCGGCGAAAATGAACGCCGCCCGCCGCTTGGGTTGCAGGCCCAGCTTGCGCGCGCCGGCCATTTCGGCCACTTGATCGGCCCAGGCGCCGGCCGCGTTGATCAGCACCGGCGCGTAGAACGTCTGGCTGGCGGTCCTGACCTGCCATCGCCCTTGGTCGTCGCGGATCAAGTCCAGCACTTCGCTGTCGGTGTGTACCTCACCGCCGCTGCGACGGATACCGCGCAGATAGCCTTGGTGCAGCGCATCGGTATCGATATCGCAAGCCGTGGGGTCGTAGATCGCGCCGTGGACTTTTTCCCGTCGCAGGATCGGCAGGCGCAGGCAGGCCTCTTCGGCGCTGAGCAATTGCATTTGCGGCACCGTGGCCTTGGCGCTGAGGTATTGGTTACCAAGCTCGGCCGGGTCGCCGATGAAGTCCACCGTCATTTCGCCGCGCGGGGTGAGCAACGGGTGTACGCAGAACCCGGCTGGTGGTGCGTCGAAGAAATCCCGGCTGGCCTGGGTCAATGCCCGTACCTGAGGGGTGCCGTAGGCTGCGGTGTACAACGCCGCCGAGCGTCCGGTGGAGTGATAGGCCGGATGGGATTCGCGTTCAAGCACAATGACCCGGCCGTGGGGTGCGAGCCAGTAGCCGGTGGAAGCACCGGCGATGCCGCCGCCGATGATGATGAAGTCTGCTGAGATCATAAAGTTCTCCTGTCGAGCACATTGCCGGGAGTTTCCGTGAACCTGTGGGAGCGAGCCTGCTCGCGAAAGCGGTGTGTCAGTCACGCGTATTTATCTGATAAACCGCTTTCGCGAGCAGGCTCGCTCCCACAAGGGAAAATGGGTGTGTCAGTCGAGAAGTTGGTAAAGCGCATTCACCAGCGCAACATCCTCCAGCCCCAACCCAATGGAACGGAAAAACACATGGCGCTCATAGTTTGGTCGCGCCGCACGTTCGCTCAGCAGATCGGGCAAGTCACCCACAATGCTTGAAGGCTCCCAGCCATGCTGTTCAGCGGCGATCAACATCTCGCCAGCCGAGCCCGGAGTGGTCTGACGATAGTCGCAGAACACATCCATGTCGTTGAGGCTCTGGGGCGGTACTTCATGCGCGCGCGGGGCATTGGTGCTGATGGATGTGATCAACGTCGGTTTGCCGAGGGTCTGCGGGTCTAGCACTGCCCGGGCGGAGGAGGTGCAGAGCATCACCACATCGGCGTCGTGCAGTGCCGCTTCAAGGGTGTCGGCGATTTGCAGGCGCGGGTCGAGCCCGGTGATTTGCGCGAGATCCTGGGTTGAGCGCTCTTTGAGGCTTGGCGAATAGAGACTGATGCCTTGCCAATCCCGCAGTCCCTTGACGTACTGCACATGGGCGCGCGCCAGCGCGCCACTGCCGATCACCGCCAGGCGCCTGGCGTTGTGCGGGGCGAGGGCATCGATGGCGACGGCGGTGGTGGCGGCGGTGCGGACGGTCGTCAGCTCGGCGGCATCGCACAGCATCAACGGCTGGCCGGTCTGCATCGACATCAGCAAAGTCCAGGCGGTGATGAGTGGCCCTTGCTCGCGCACGATGTAGGGCGAGGTCTTGACCCCATAGACCTGGTCTTGAGCCAGCACACCGAGGAAGTTGATGAAGTCCCCGGCGCCCTCGGGAAACACCACCCTTTGCTGGGGCGGCTGCACCGCTTGCCCGGCCGCAAGATCGCGGAACAGCTTGCGCAGGACTGCCAGCACATCGACGTGCCCGAGCAGTTCTCGGGCCTGGGCTTGGGTCATGACATGAGGCGTATTGGTCATCGTAGACTCCGGGTGTCTCGAGTAAACTAATTTGTCCATTATGGACTTTTAGTTTATCCGAGCAATATCCCCGGGCAAAAAAAACGCAGCCTGTGTTGGCTGCGCTGATCGTTCCCACGCGCTGCGTGGGAATGCCTCAGTGGACGCGTTGCGTCCGTCTCGACGTTAGGGCCGCTTGCGCTCAACCGGCCGCAACAGATGAGTCGGTGGCATCTCGCAACTGATCTTGCGACCCAGCAGCGCTTCGATCGACGGCAACTGGTAAGAGTCGTCTTCGCCGGCAAAGCTGATCGATACACCTGCTGCCCCGGCACGACCCGTGCGACCAATGCGATGCACATAGTCGTCCGGTACTTCAGGCAAGGTGAAGTTGATCACATGGCTGATGCCGTCGATGTGAATGCCCCGACCCGCCACATCGGTGGCGACCAGCACGCGGATCTTGCCTTCGCGGAAACCTTCCAGTGTCTTGATCCGCTTGTGCTGCGGCACGTCGCCCGAGAGCTGGGCGGCGTTGACGCCGTCGCGCACCAGGCGTTCCTCGATGCGGCGCACTTCGTCCTTGCGGTTGGCAAATACCATCACCCGCTCCCAGCCATTGTCGTTGACCAGGTTGTAGAGCAGCTTGTACTTGTCGGCACCGGCGACGGCGTAGATGTGCTGCTCCACATTTTCACTGGCGACGTTCTCGGCTTCGATCTCGACGATGGCCGGGTCAGTCGTCCACTGTTTGGCGAGATTCATCACATCGTCGGTGAAGGTGGCGGAGAACAGCAGGGTCTGGCGTTCGCTTTTCGGCGGGGTCTGGCGAATGATCTGGCGGACCTGGGGAATGAAGCCCATGTCGAGCATGCGGTCGGCTTCGTCCAGCACCATCACTTCGACCATGTCCAGGTGCACGTCGCCGCGCTGGTTGAAATCCAGCAGGCGGCCCGGCGTGGCCACGAGGATGTCGCAGTGGCGGGCTTCGAGGTGCTTGAGCTGCTTGTCGAAATCCATGCCGCCCACGAACGTCATCACGTTCAGACCGGTGTACTTGGTCAGGTCGGCGGCGTCCTTGGCGATTTGCACCACCAGTTCGCGGGTCGGCGCAATGATCAGCGCGCGCGGTTCGCCCATATAGCGTTCCTTGGGCGGTGGGGTCTGAAGCAATTGGGTAATGATGGAAATCAGGAATGCGGCGGTCTTGCCGGTGCCGGTCTGGGCACGGCCGATGGCGTCTTTGCCAGCGAGGGTGTAACCGAGCACCTGCGCCTGGATCGGCGTGCAATAGGGAAAGCCCAGGTCCTGGATGGCATGCATCAATTCAGGGGCGAGCTTGAAATCGTGGAAGCGGGTCTTGCCTTCCTGGGGCTCTACGACAAAGTCCTCGAGCTTCCAGGCGACGACGGACGGTTTTGGTGCGCGTTCGCGGCGCGGCCTTGGCGCTTCGCTGCGTGGCTTTTCCTGGGCAGGGGCCGCGACAGGCTGGGCTGCGGTGGCGGTTGGCGGCGTTGTTTTCGCCTCCGCAACCGGCGGTGCGGTCCGGCGCGACTGCTGCGCATCGGCGCGGTTCGGGGCCTGGGGCGCGCTGGCGACAGGCGCGAGCTGCTCGGCCTCGCTTTTACCGAACATCTTCTTGAGTGCTTTGAGCACGGTCATCTCATCGATTGGTTAAGGAATGTACGCCGGCCAGTGTAATGCAAGAAACGGGCGCGGCGTAGTGTGTTCATCAAAGCGCTGGCGTGCGATAGGCCTCTTAGCGCAACTGCTTATCCAGCCAGGCGCCGATGTCGCGGATCTCCTCGGGTAACACTTCGTGGCCCATTGGGTATTCCTGCCATGTCACGGTGACACCATGCTGCTTCAGATACTCTTTCGCCGTCCGGCCCATCGGGTTGAGCACCACCTCGTCGTATTGTCCGTGCAACGCCAGTACCGGGATGCGCTGCTGGCTGGCAGAGAGTTGCAATTGCTCGCTGAAAGTTGGCGCATATGTGGACAGCGCGATAACGCCCCCCAGGGGCCCCTGCCATTTGACGAATGCGGTGTGATAGACCACCGCGCCACCTTGGGAAAAACCCGCGAGGAAGATTCGCGAAGCGTCTATTCCGCTGGATCGCTGGGTTTCCATCAGGTCGATGACCCGCTGGGCAGAGGTTTCGAGTTGATCTTCGTCAATGGCTCGAGCCGGGCTCAGGGCGCGGATGTCGTACCAGCTTGGCATGGCATAGCCACCATTGATGGTGACGGGCTGAGTGGGTGCTTGAGGCAGGACGAAACGTGTGGTGAGCAGGCTTTGCTGCAACATTTCGGCTACCGGCATGAAGTCGTAGCGATCGGCGCCCAGGCCGTGGAGCCAGATAATGCAGGCATCGGCGGTGCCAGAAGGCTCGAGAATCAAGGGGTCGGTCATGGTGTGCTCCAAAAATGTGCGGGCGCGCTCGATCAGTGCATGGTTACGGTGCGCGCTTGGTGCCTCAGTTAATTACATGTCGCAATGCTACAACTTTTTGTCTTGACGTACCCGGTATGGGGTAAGCGCAGCGGTATGGTACGGGCTTTGCTATGGGGTAGCTGAGTGATGATTCTTACGCTGCGCGGTAACACTATCAGCTAGACGCGACGCATGGGATATCAGAAATCCGGTGATGGATGTTCGCCAATAGCCGCTACGGGCTTCGCGAACGTGAAGGGCTACAGCCCGTTCGGCCGATTGGTGAGAAGTGAGCAGGCCGCTGTTGATGGGCGCTCTCATTAATAGACTCATAGCGAAGGCCCAGACGTCGGTCGACCCTAAAAAAAGCCAACAGGGGTCGGCAATGCCTCAAAAGGGCGCGACAGGGCTCAAGCTCCGACACAACAAGAGCAAAACTGGAGGTTTGAATGAAGTTACTGAAATCCACCCTGGCAGTCGTGACTGCAGCAGCAGTCCTCGGCGTCAGCGGGTTCGCTCAGGCGGGTGCAACCCTGGATGCCGTGCAGAAGAAAGGTTTTGTGCAATGTGGTGTAAGTGATGGCTTGCCGGGCTTCTCGGTGCCAGATTCCACCGGCAAGATCGTCGGTATCGACGCTGACTTCTGCCGTGCCGTTGCCGCTGCGGTATTTGGCGATGCGACCAAGGTCAAGTTCAGCCAGTTGAACGCCAAGGAGCGCTTCACCGCGCTGCAATCGGGCGAAATCGACGTGCTGTCGCGCAACTCCACCATGACCAGCTCCCGTGATGCGGGCATGGGCCTGAAGTTTCCTGGCTTCATCACCTACTATGACGGCATCGGTTTCCTGGCCAACAGCAAACTGGGCGTCAAGAGCGCCAAAGAACTGGACGGTGCAACCATCTGCATCCAGGCCGGTACCACCACCGAACTGAACGTATCCGACTACTTCCGCGCCAACGGCCTGAAGTACACCCCGATCACCTTCGACACCTCCGATGAAAGCGCCAAGTCGCTGGAATCCGGTCGTTGCGACGTGCTGACCTCCGACAAGTCCCAGCTGTTCGCCCAGCGCAGCAAGCTGGCCTCGCCAAAGGACTACGTGGTTCTGCCGGAAACCATTTCCAAGGAGCCTCTGGGCCCGGTCGTGCGTAACGGCGACGACGAGTGGCTGGCTATCGTGCGTTGGACTGGCTTCGCCATGCTCAATGCCGAAGAAGCAGGCGTGACTTCGAAGAACGTCGAAGCCGAAGCCAAGTCCACCAAGAACCCTGACGTCGCTCGTATGCTGGGCGCTGACGGTGAATACGGTAAAGACCTGAAGCTGCCTAAGGACTGGGTCGTGCAGATCGTCAAGCAAGTCGGCAACTACGGCGAAATGTTCGAGCGCAACCTCGGCAAAGACACCCCGCTGCAAATCGATCGCGGTCTGAACGCTCTGTGGAACGCAGGCGGCATCCAATACGCACCACCAGTGCGCTGATGGTTCTATCACCCGGTGGGCCAACCACCGGGTGATGTTCTGTTCCATTCTTTGCGGGGCACTTCATGCAAAATTCAATCGGCGCACCTAAGCAGAGGTTCAGCCTCAGCGATCCACGAGTGCGTGCGTGGGTATTTCAGATCGTCACCATCGTGGCGGTCATCTCGCTGGGCTGGTTTCTGTTCGATAACACACAAACCAACCTGGAACACCGGGGCATCACGTCCGGTTTCGGTTTTCTGGAGCGCAGTGCCGGGTTCGGCATCGCCCAACATCTGATCGACTACACCGAAGCGGACAGTTATGCCCGCGTCTTTGTCATCGGTCTGCTCAACACCCTCCTGGTGACCTTCATTGGCGTGATCCTGGCGACCATCCTGGGGTTCATCATCGGCGTCGCACGCTTGTCGCAGAACTGGATCATCTCCAAGCTGGCGACCGTCTATGTGGAGGTTTTCCGTAACATCCCACCGCTGTTGCAAATCCTGTTCTGGTACTTCGCCGTATTCCTGACCATGCCGGGACCACGGGCTGCCCACAATTTCGGTGACACGTTCTTCGTCAGCAGCCGGGGCCTGAACATGCCGGCGGCGCTGGTGGCCGATGGGTTCTGGCCGTTCGTGATCAGCATCGTGCTGGCGATTGTCGCGATCGTGCTGATGACGCGCTGGGCCAACAAGCGCTTCGAAGCGACGGGCGAGCCGTTTCACAAATTCTGGGTCGGCCTGGCGCTGTTCCTGGTGATCCCGGCAATCTGCGCTTTGGTCTTCGGGGCGCCTGTGCATTGGGAAATGCCACAGCTCAAGGGCTTCAACTTCGTCGGCGGCTGGGTGTTGATCCCGGAGCTGCTTGCGTTGACCCTGGCCTTGACCGTGTACACCGCGGCGTTCATCGCCGAGATCGTGCGCTCGGGCATCAAGTCGGTCAGCCATGGCCAGACCGAGGCTGCCCGTTCCCTGGGGCTGCGCAACGGTCCGACCTTGCGCAAAGTCATCATCCCGCAAGCCCTGCGTGTGATCATTCCGCCGTTGACCAGCCAATACCTGAACCTGGCGAAGAACTCTTCCCTGGCGGCTGGTATCGGTTACCCGGAAATGGTTTCGCTGTTTGCCGGCACGGTGTTGAACCAGACCGGCCAGGCCATCGAGGTGATTGCGATCACCATGAGCGTGTACCTGGCGATCAGTATCAGCATTTCCTTGCTGATGAACTGGTACAACAAGCGCATTGCGCTGATCGAGCGGTGAGGAAACGCGCATGACATCTCATACTTTCAAACCCGACATGCCACCGCCGAGCAGCAGCATCGGCGTGGTGGCATGGATGCGCGCCAACATGTTCTCCAGCTGGCTCAACACGCTGTTGACGTTGTTTGCGTTCTACCTGATCTACCTGATCATTCCGCCGATCCTGCAATGGGCGATCCTGGATGCCAACTGGGTCGGCACCACCCAGGCCGACTGCACCAAGGAAGGCGCTTGCTGGGTGTTCATCCAGCAGCGTTTCGGCCAGTTCATGTACGGCTATTACCCGACGGGCCTGCGCTGGCGCGTGGACCTGACCGTGTGGCTGGCCGTGATCGGCGTGGCGCCACTGTTCATCTCGCGCTTCCCGCGCAAGGCGATCTACGGCCTGAGCTTCCTGGTGCTGTACCCGATCATCGCCTGGTGCCTGTTGCACGGCGGCGTGCTGGGCCTGGATACCGTGGCGACCAGCCAGTGGGGCGGCCTGATGCTGACTCTGGTGATTGCCACCGTCGGCATCGCCGGAGCCTTGCCGCTGGGTATCGTCCTTGCGCTTGGCCGTCGCTCCAACCTGCCGGCGATCCGCGTGGTCTGCGTGACGTTCATCGAGTTCTGGCGCGGCGTGCCGTTGATCACAGTGCTGTTCATGTCCTCGGTCATGCTGCCGTTGTTCCTGCCTGAAGGCATGAACTTCGACAAGCTGCTGCGGGCGCTGATCGGCGTGATCCTGTTCCAGTCGGCCTACGTGGCCGAAGTGGTTCGCGGTGGCCTGCAAGCGATTCCCAAGGGGCAATACGAAGCGGCCGCGGCGATGGGCCTGGGTTACTGGCGCAGCATGGGCCTGGTGATCCTGCCACAAGCCTTGAAGCTGGTGATCCCGGGTATCGTCAACACCTTCATTGCGTTGTTCAAGGACACGAGCCTGGTGATCATCATCGGCCTGTTCGACTTGCTCAACAGCGTGAAACAAGCTGCCGCCGACCCGAAATGGCTGGGCATGGCCACCGAAGGCTATGTATTCGCCGCCCTGGTGTTCTGGATTTTCTGTTTTGGTATGTCCCGCTATTCCATGCATTTGGAACGCAAGCTGGACACTGGCCACAAGCGTTAGGAGTTGACTCATGAGTGAAGCGATCAAACAGCCTGTGAGCCCTGAAGGCATTATTCAGATGCAGGGCGTGAACAAGTGGTACGGCCAGTTCCACGTGTTGAAAGACATCAACCTGAACGTCAAGCAGGGCGAGCGCATCGTGCTGTGCGGCCCGTCGGGTTCTGGCAAGTCCACGACTATCCGCTGCCTCAACCGCCTGGAAGAGCACCAGCAGGGTCGCATCGTAGTCGATGGCGTGGAACTGACCAACGACCTCAAGCAGATCGAAGCGATCCGCCGTGAAGTCGGCATGGTGTTCCAGCACTTCAACCTGTTCCCGCACCTGACCATCCTGCAGAACTGCACCCTGGCGCCGATGTGGGTGCGCAAGATGCCCAAGCGCAAGGCCGAGGAAATCGCCATGCATTACCTGGAACGCGTTCGCATTCCAGAGCAGGCGCACAAGTACCCGGGCCAGCTCTCTGGCGGTCAGCAACAGCGCGTGGCGATCGCCCGTGCCCTGTGCATGAAACCGAAAATCATGCTGTTCGACGAACCGACCTCGGCCCTCGACCCGGAAATGGTGAAAGAGGTGCTCGACACCATGATCGGCCTGGCCGAAGACGGCATGACCATGCTCTGCGTGACCCACGAAATGGGCTTCGCCCGCACCGTGGCCAATCGCGTGATCTTCATGGACAAGGGTGAAATCGTCGAACAGGCCGCGCCGAACGACTTCTTCGATAACCCGCAGAACGACCGCACCAAGCTGTTCCTGAGCCAGATCCTGCATTGATCGGCGTCAGGCAGTGAAATAAGCCCGGACTTGTCCGGGTTTATTTTTGTCCGTAGGTCAGATCCTCCGTGTCGCGTTCGGGATGACGACTCGACAACAGTTGCTGCAAATCGGCTCCGTCACTCAATGCATGGACCTCGGCCATCAAATGCGGATGACGATCAAGCAGCCGCATCAACACGAATAGCGATTGAGCCGGGGCGACTTCGCCGCGTTCATAGCGGGAAAAAGCGTTATGTCCGCCTCCGGACAGCAGCTTCACTGCGTCTTTTTGCGTCAGGTGCAGTTTGCGCCGGATGCGTTTGATCTCAGCACCTGTTGCCAGCGCGTAATCTTCGAGCAACTGGTCGCTGGCTTTGGAATAACGCTCGGCGCTATCAGTGCCATGATCGAATTCGATCTCACCGCAGATCCGGCATTCCCATCCGCAGATATCGTGTACTTCCCGAGCCACCTGCTTATAGTCGACCGTAAAGGTACGACCGCTGAAGTGGTGCATCGCTTCGTGGCTGCCGCAGCTGACACATTGCTGGGTTTTCACTGAATCTTCTCCTTGAAGGAGACCACCGGATGCCCACCGCCGGGACGGTAGGACACTTTGAGGTAAATCTCCCTATCTTGAAATGTAGTGTGATAGACGTCTTGCCAGATTCGGTGATCGGCATAGGTAGTCATCGATTTATGCAACATCCTGTATTCGAGCAAGTGAATGACCCGTAGCATCTGGGCAAGACTCAGCGACATCTTTCGTCCTCCCTCTCGCGCACTCAGCGTGAACGCCTTGCTTCCTAGCCTGCGAGTTTCGGCCTTGACCACTGCCAGGTCGTAATGGGCTGCTCTTTTCCATAGAGAAGTCATTTACTCCGTTTTTAAAACTACCCTAAAAGGGTAATTTCATCCAATCAAAAATTCAGATTTCTTGTCTCCAATACAACGTAGGCGGTTGCCGTCCTACACGAAGCTGACTAACATGTCAGAAAATTCATCCTATGATTGGATGAAAAGGCGAACCTCATGTCCGATATTTCTCCATTGATAAAGCGCTCCCTCGTCGACCAAGCGCTGGAGCAATTGCGCCAACGCATCAGCGACGGGGTATGGGCTGTCGACCAGCGCCTGCCCACCGAGCCGGAGCTGGTGGCTGAGCTTGGTATCAGTCGTAACACGGTGCGCGAAGCCATGCGCGTGCTGGCGTTTTCCGGGTTGATCGAGATCCGCCAGGGCGATGGCAGTTACGTGCGGGCAGTGGTCGATCCGCTGGACACGCTCAAGGCGTTGTCGCGCTGTTCGCTGGAGCAGGCTCGGGAAACCCGCCACATCCTGGAGGTGGAGGCCATCGGCCTGGCGGCGCTGCGGCGAACCGATGAGGATTTGCTTGCGTTGCGCCAAGCGCTGAAAACCAGCGGCGAGCATTACCACGGCGACCTGGAGCACTACATCGCCTGCGACCTGATTTTCCATCGTCTGTTGGTAGACGCCGCGCACAACCCGGCCCTCAGCGAGCTGTATCGCTATTTTTCCAGCGTGATCGGCGCGCAATTGCGCCAGAGCCTCAATATCATTCCCCGCCATCAACACGTATTCGATCTGCACATCGAGATTCTCGAAGCCGTCGAGCGCCAGGATCCGGAGCGGGCCAAGGCTCTGTGCCGGCAGTTGATCAATGAACCCTGAACCCGAGCTTTCCATGTCCCGCGATCCGCTTGACCGTACCACCGCGACGACGCACAAACGCGCCGCCGAACTTGAAGAACTGCTGATCGACGCCGAAGCCGACGACGAGCAGGCCCAGCAGAGCCATCCTCTGGTGCGCCGGCCCTGGCTGTTGTTGCTCGGGCTGATTCTGGTGGCGCTGAACCTGCGTCCGGCTCTGTCGAGCATGGCGCCGCTGCTCAGCGATGTTTCAAAAAGCCTGGGCCTGTCGGCTGCGCAAGCCGGGCTTTTGACCACGCTGCCGGTGCTTTGCCTGGGCCTGTTCGCGCCGCTGGCGCCGGTGTTGGCCCGGCGTTTCGGTGCCGAGCGCGTGGTGTTGGGGATCTTGCTGACGCTGGCTGGCGGAATCGTCCTGCGCAGTTCGCTCGGCCAGCTCGGCTTGTTCGCCGGCAGCATCCTGGCGGGCGCGAGTATTGGAATCATTGGCGTGCTGTTGCCGGGTATCGTCAAGCGCGACTTTGCCAAACAGGCCGGCACCATGACCGGCGTCTACACCATGGCCCTTTGCCTGGGCGCCGCGATGGCGGCAGGGGCGACGGTGCCGCTGAGCGAACACCTTGGCAACAGTTGGGCGTTGGGATTGGGGTTCTGGGTGGTCCCGGCGTTGGTGGCTGCAGTGTTCTGGCTGCCACAAGTGGGCCAGAAACATGGCGCCCATCAAGTGGCGTACCGGGTCCGTGGCTTGCTGCGTGACCCCTTGGCCTGGCAAGTGACCTTGTACATGGGGCTGCAATCGTCCCTGGCCTATATTGTGTTCGGCTGGCTGCCCTCGATTCTTATCGGCCGGGGGCTGAGCCCGACCCAGGCCGGGCTCGTGCTGTCCGGCTCGGTCATCGTGCAGTTGATCAGCTCTCTCGCGGCGCCCTGGCTGGCAACGCGCGGCAAGGACCAGCGCCCGGCCATCCTGATTGTCATGCTCATGACGTTGGGCGGGTTGTTCGGTTGCCTCTACGCGCCGATCGATGGTTTGTGGGGTTGGGCGATCCTGTTGGGGTTGGGGCAGGGCGCGACGTTCAGCCTGGCGCTCACGCTGATCGTGTTGCGTTCGCGGGACGCCCATGTCGCCGCTAACCTGTCCGGCATGGCCCAGGGCTTTGGTTATACGCTGGCGTCGCTGGGGCCTTTCGCGGTGGGCGTGGTCCACGACTTGACCGGCGGCTGGAATGCCCTGGGCTGGATCTTCGGCCTGATTGGCCTGGGGGCGATCATTGCGGGCATCGGCGCGGGCCGGGCATTGTATGTCGGCGTCTGCAGCGAAAGGGTCTGACCTTCGTTGATATCATTTTCATGGCGAATGACGATGGTCTTCCCCACGGCGGCAGATTATCGTGCAGGCCTACTGAACCGTTTTTCGGAGCCCGTCCATGAGTGATGCCCACAACGCCTTGATCACCCGTTTTTACCAGGCCTTCCAACGCCTGGACGCCGACGCCATGAGCGCCTGCTACACCGATGATGTGGTGTTCAGCGATCCAGCGTTCGGCGAACTGCGCGGGGGTGATGCCGGTGACATGTGGCGCATGTTGACGACCCGGGCCAAGGACTTCTCCCTGACCTTCGATAACGTGCGCAGCGACGAACGTACCGGCGGTGCGCACTGGGTGGCGACGTATCTGTTCAGCCAGACCGGCAACATCGTGATCAACGACATCCAGGCGCGCTTCGTGTTTCGCGATGGCAAGATCTGCGAGCACCACGACAGCTTCGATCTGTGGCGCTGGTCTCGCCAGGCGCTGGGCACCAAGGGCCTGTTGCTGGGCTGGACGCCGCTAGTGCGCAACGCCGTCAGGGCCCAGGCGCTCAAGGGGCTGCGGGCGTTCCAGGCCAGTCGCTGATAAGATCGCGGTTTGTCCTGGCTCACCTGTTGAACATTTTGTGACGACCGTCGACTTATCCTCCGATCTGCCTGCACAAGGCGCCGCCGAACCGGACAAACCCTGGTTCGTCTACCTGGTGCGGGCCGCCAACGGCTCGCTGTACTGCGGCATCAGTGATGACCCGGTGCGGCGCTTCGCCAAGCATCAAAGCGGGAAGGGCGCGCGCTTCTTCCTGTCCAGCCCGGCAGTGGCCCTGGTGTACACCGAGGCCTGCCGCGACAAGGGCGAGGCCTTGCGTCAGGAGCGGCTGATCAAAAAGCTCAGGAAAAGCGCCAAGGAATGTCTGGTGGCCAGTGCGCTGTCCCTTCATCAGCCGGGCTGATAGGCCTTTATCAGGCCGGTAGGCTGGCCCGGTCAGGCGCGCTAAGCTGCAAGACTTCATTCCTGCAGTGGCGAATCTCATGTCAGAGCTGATTCTTCATCATTACCCAACGTCTCCTTTCGCGGAAAAAGCCCGGCTGTTGCTGGGCTTCAAGGGCCTGTCCTGGCGTTCGGTGAGCATCCCGCCAATGATGCCCAAGCCTGATCTGACGGCGCTGACGGGTGGCTATCGCAAGACGCCGGTGTTGCAGATCGGCGCGGATATCTATTGCGATACGTCGCTGATTGCTCGTCGACTGGAGCAGGAGAAAGCCTCGCCGGCGCTGTTTCCCGAAGGACGGGAAATGATTGCCGCGTCCTTTGCGGCCTGGGCCGATTCGGTGGTGTTCCAGCATGCGGTGAGCCTGGTGTTCCAGCCGGAGTCGATGGCGGTGCGTTTCGCCAAGCTATCGCCTGAAGCCATCAAGGCATTCATCAGCGACCGCGCCGGGCTGTTCAGTGGTGGCACGACCACACGCTTGTCCGCCGACCAGGCCAAGCACCAGTGGCCGACGATCATGGCGCGCCTCGAACAACAGTTGCAGCGCGAAGAGGGCGATTTCCTGCTGGGCGATCCGTCGATTGCCGACTTCGCCATGGCTCATCCGCTGTGGTTCCTCAAGGGCACTCCGGTGACCTCGTCGCTGGTGGACGCGTATCCGGCTGTTTCGGCATGGCTGGCGCGGGTGCTGGGTTTCGGCCATGGCGCGTCCAGCCAGATGAGTTCCGAAGAAGCCCTGGAAGTTGCCCGCAATGCGACGCCGGCCGCGCTGCCGGATGAGTCGTTTGAAGAGCCGAACGGGTTCGCGGTTGGGCAGCAGGTGACCATCGCCGCGACGGACTATGGTGTCGATCCGGTGGCTGGGGAGTTGCTGTTTGCCGGTAGCGAGGAATTGATCCTGCGCCGGGAAGATGAGCGTGGCGGGGTGGTGCATGTGCACTTTCCGCGGACGGGTTTCAAAATTAGTAGGAGAATGTGAATGTGGCAAGATTGTAAAGGGTTGCCCTTGTTTCTAAGGGCAACCCAAGATACTTGGATTGTTCAAAGATAGAACATTAAGTCTGTGGCATAACCAGATGAGTCCACGGGATTTGAACACATTCCGCCTATGATTAACACCGCGCCAGAATTTTGGTGGCTTGCTTGAGTAAGGTCTAATGTGGTGGAGAAATTTCCACCTGCGTCGCAAAGAGCGGTTCCGAGTGTGGCTTTGGTGTTGGTTTCCCAAATGATTACTGCACTGCCTGGGTGAGCCTTACCAATGACGTGAGGAGGGTTGTTTCCTCTGCTATTTGATGCAGGGCTAGTAAAGACGGGGGCTTGAAGAGTCATTTTTTTTCTCCGGTTGCTCTGAATTTTAATTAGTAAGAGGGCTGGCACCCTCTTGCTAATAGGTTATGCAGTAGCTTTAGGAGCGGGTACTGTCATAGTTGACAGTTTTTTATGATCGTTCGCTATTTAGATTTTTACTTTCTTACTTCTCGGTGCTTAGAGCCCGGGGGCGGTTAAGGCGCGCTGATCCGCTCTACATGCCATCGATCGTTGGGTAGCGATTTGAAGGCTGCTTTTCATTTTCCTGTTTTTTCAACTTAACCAAGATGAATTTTAGCCCCTAGGGCTTCCCCTGCTGAGAGTCTTATTGCGCCGTCGAGCACCGTATTGTTCAAATACCTCGTTCTGCCTCGATGTCGAAGTTCACATAATGAATAGGATGCGTAGTAGGCCTTGCCCAGCACTTCATTGGCAAAAAAAGCTCAGTTGCGACGCTTGAGCTGATCAGTCAACGAAGTCGGCAACCCCTTGATGATCAACGTCCCAGCCTCTTCGTCATACTCAATCTTCGAGCCCAGCAAGTGCGCTTCGAAGCTGATGGACAAGCCTTCGGCGCGGCCGGTGAAGCGGCGGAACTGGTTGAGGGTGCGTTTATCCGCCGGGATCTCCGGCGACAGGCCGTAGTCTTTGTTGCGGATGTGATCGTAGAAGGCTTTCGGGCGCTCTTCGTCGATCAGCTCGGAGAGCTCTTCCAGGCCCATCGGCTCGCCGAGCTTGGCCTGGCTGCTGGCGTAGTCCACCAGGGTCTTGGTCTTTTCCCGGGCATCGTCTTCCGGCAGATCTTCGCTTTCAACGAAGTCGCTGAAGGCCTTGAGCAAGGTGCGGGTCTCGCCGGGGCCATCCACGCCTTCCTGGCAGCCGATGAAGTCGCGGAAGTACTCCGAGACTTTCTTGCCGTTCTTGCCCTTGATGAACGAGATGTACTGTTTGGATTGCTTGTTGTTCTGCCATTCCGACACGTTGATCCGCGCCGCCAGGTGCAGTTGGCCCAAGTCCAGGTGACGGGACGGGGTCACGTCCAGCTCATCGGTCACCGCCACGCCTTCGCTGTGGTGCAGCAGGGCAATCGCCAGGTAATCCGTCATGCCCTGTTGGTAATGGGCGAACAATACGTGGCCGCCCACCGACAGGTTGGATTCTTCCATCAGTTTTTGCAGGTGTTCCACCGCCACGCGGCTGAAGGCGGTGAAGTCCTTGCCGCCGTCCAGGTACTCCTTCAGCCAGCCACTGAACGGATGCGCGCCGGACTCGGCATGGAAAAATCCCCAGGCCTTGCCTTGCTTGGCGTTATAGCTCTCGTTGAGATCGGCGAGCATGTTCTCGATGGCCGTGGATTCGGCGAGTTCAGAGTCGCGGGCGTGAAGCACAGCAGGCGTGCCGTCGGGTTTTTTGTCGATCAGGTGGACGATGCAATGACGGATCGGCATGGATTTCTCGGCTGGTGAAAGAGAGGAGGGCGCGCTCCCCGAAAAAGGGCTCAGTGTACCGCAATCACTGGTTTTGCAACGCGTCGAAGGCCCTTTCAGACCCTTCCGACACCCTGCGAGCATTTTTTTACCGATTTAGCGCAATAAAGCTGACCAAATGGGTAGGTAGAGGCGGATATTTCACAGGCGTTGTGCTAGTTTTGCCCGGTCTTACGCGATGTCACTGCGTTAAGCGTGCATTCAGCATTTGTCAGGTCGAACCAAACCCGGATTTCGGCATCTATTACCCCGATCCGTCGTGGTGATGACCGAGGGCGGCTGATCAGACAGATCGGGCTCGATGGCTGACACTGCACTCTGCAATCCATATGAATTTGATAGGGAAGGAACACTACATGGCTCTTACTAAAGACCAACTGATCGCTGATTTGGCTGAATCTGTAGACGCACCTAAAGCTACCGTGCGTGCTCTGCTGGACCAACTGGGCCAAGTCGTTGCCGATCAGCTGGAAAACGGCGGCGAACTGACCTTGCCAGGCGTTGGCAAGCTGAAAGTCACCGAGCGTCCTGCCCGTACCGGTCGCAACCCTTCGACTGGCGCAGCCATCGAAATCCCGGCCAAGAAAGTGATCAAGCTGGTTGTGGCCAAAGGCCTGACCGACGCGGTCAACAAGTAAGACCGCCCGATAAAAGCCGTGCCGCGGAGCGATCCGGGCACGGTTTTTTATTGCCTTGGAAAAACCAGTGAGACGGCAATGCTGTCATAGTAAACCCGTGGCGAGGGAGCTTGCTCCCGCTGGGCTGCGCAGCAGCCCCAACTGCGAGTACTTTGTATTGGGTGGCTTCACTCAGCCCTTGCGAACCCAACGCGACTGGCGCCAAGCCTGTTGCTGTGCCTCGGTCTGGAAGGTCCAGGCCACGAAGCGGCTCTGTTTTTGTCCCTGGGACATTTCCACCACCTGACTATGCAAGGCCCCAGCTTTTTTCAGCGCTGTCTCGATGGCCGGCAGGTTCGACGCCTTCGATACCAGGGTGCTGAACCACAACACTTGGCCCGCCACCTGTGCGCTTTCGCTGATCAGTTGCGTGACAAACCGCGCCTCGCCGCCCTCGCACCACAACTCCGCCGCCTGGCCGCCGAAGTTCAGCACCGGTAACTTGCGCTTCGGATCCGCTTTGCCCAGCGCGCGCCATTTGCGCTGGCTGCCCTTGGTCGCTTCTTCCAGGGAGGCGTGAAACGGTGGGTTGCACATCGTCAGGTCGAAGCGTTCGGCGCTTTCCAGAAGACCCAGCAGAATCTGCTTGCGGTTGGTTTGCTGGCGCAACTGGATGGCCTTGTTCAGATCGTTGGACAGCACGATGGCCCGGGCGGCCGCCACGGCTGTCGGGTCGATTTCCGAGCCGAGGAAGTGCCAACGGTATTCGCTGTTGCCGATCAGCGGATAAACGCAATTGGCGCCCATGCCGATGTCCAGCACATTGACGATTGCGCCACGCGGCACCTTGCCGTCGTTCATGCTCGCCAGCAGGTCAGCGAGAAAGTGTACGTAATCGGCGCGGCCTGGAATCGGAGGGCAGAGGTAATCCGCCGGGATGTCCCAATGCTGGATCCCATAGAACGCCTTGAGCAGCGCCCGGTTGAACACCCGCACGGCGTCGGGGTTGGCGAAGTCGATGCTTTCCTTGCCGTACGGGTTGGTGATCACGTACTTCGCCAGTTCGGGCGAGGTCTTGATCAGCGCCGGGAAGTCGTAACGACCCTGATGACGATTGCGTGGGTGCAGGCCGGCCTTCTCGCGCGGCTCGACGGCTTTGCTTGAGGACGCGGCGTCAGGCTTCTTGCGCGCAGGTTTGGAAGTGCGGGGGGCGTTCATGGGCGTGGCCGATTCGGGTATGGCTGAAAATGGCGACTATTGTCCCACATCTACCCTCGGTCCAACTTGCAATGTTCCTTCTCCGTGATTTTTATACGTAATGGATCTAAAAAACTGTTAGTTATTACAGTGGTGGACCCCGCGGCCTCCGAGTGTACTGAAGGGGCTGGGTTCAAGGGGCACGTCGTCTCGACTGCAAGAACTCGGCTTATCAAAAACCGATCGTTATTTTGCAGATTCAGGGAGAACACTTATGGACCAATCTCGCTCTATTACCTTTCCCGGTACCGACCCTACCGGGATTATTTCATGCAGATCGAATCCGATGGAGGGCATCAGTTTCAGGATCGACCTGACGGGAGTACAAGTCGGTGCGGTCGTCCTATTTTCATGGCAAGGATTCCGTGATCAAGCGCTAACGGATCCTATACGAGGAACGCGGACCGTAGGCGAATATGTTGTTGAACAAAGTGATATCGATAAACGATTTTTGGAGGGAAAAATCGGAGAGTATTTTAAACACATCAAACCGATTCGATACGGTTGGGGAAAAGCCTCTTACACGATTGAAGTGATGGCCAAAGTTGAAGTTAATTTGCTCAATAGTTCCGGTCAAACCTGTGATGAGGTAAAGGAGAAATAAAAAAGGAGGCCCTCGCGGCCTCCCTTTCTAACTGCGATCTGCCGTTACAGACTGGCAATCCGCGCATGCTGCTCAGCCAGCTTGCCCAGGGCCAGCTCAGCCTCGGCCAACTTGGCCCGTTCCTTCTCGATGACTTCGGCCGGCGCCTTGTCGACAAAGCCGGCGTTCGACAGCTTGCCGCCAACGCGCTGGACTTCACCCTTCAGGCGCAGGATTTCCTTGTCCAGGCGCGCCAGTTCGGCGGCCTTGTCGATCAGCCCGGCCATCGGCACCAGCACTTCCATCTCGCCAACCAACGCGGTGGCCGACAGCGGCGCCTCTTCGCCAGCAGCCAGCACGGTCACCGATTCAAGCTTCGCCAGCTTCTTGAGCAGCGCTTCGTTCTCATTGAGGCGGCGCAGGTCTTCGGCGCTGGCGTTCTTCAGGAACAGGGTCAGCGGCTTGCCCGGGCCGATGTTCATTTCGGCGCGGATGTTGCGCAGGCCGAGCATGAAGGTCTTCAGCCACTCGATGTCGTCTTCGGCCGCCGGATCGATGCGGCTCTCGTTGGCCACCGGCCACGGTTGCAGCATGATCGTCTTGCCCTGTGCACCAGCCAGCGGCGCGACGCGCTGCCAGATTTCCTCGGTGATGAACGGCATGAACGGATGCGCCAGGCGCAAGGCCACTTCCAATACCCGAACCAAGGTGCGACGGGTGCCGCGCTGGCGCTCGACCGGAGCGTTTTCGTCCCACAAAACCGGCTTGGACAGTTCCAGGTACCAGTCGCAATACTGGTTCCAGATGAACTCGTACAGCGCTTGCGCCGCCAGGTCGAAACGGAACTGGTCGAGCTGGCGGGTTACTTCGGCTTCGGTGCGTTGCAGCTGGGAAATGATCCAGCGATCCGCCAGGGTCAGCTCGTAGGCTTCGCCGTTCTGGCCGCAATCTTCGCCTTTATCCAACACGTAACGCGCGGCGTTCCAGATCTTGTTGCAGAAGTTGCGATAGCCTTCGACGCGGCCCATGTCGAACTTGATGTCGCGACCGGTGGATGCCAGCGAACAGAAAGTGAAACGCAGGGCATCGGTGCCGTAGCTGGCGATGCCGTCGGCGAACTCTTCGCGGGTGGCTTTCTCGATCTTCTTCGCCAGTTTTGGCTGCATCAGGCCGGAGGTGCGTTTCTGCACCAGGGTTTCCAGGTCGATGCCGTCGATGATGTCCAGCGGATCCAGGACGTTGCCCTTGGACTTGGACATCTTCTGGCCCTGGCCGTCGCGCACCAGGCCATGGACGTAAACGGTCTTGAACGGCACCTGCGGGGTACCGTCTTCGTTTTTCATCAAGTGCATGGTCATCATGATCATCCGGGCGACCCAGAAGAAAATGATGTCGAAGCCGGTGACCAGCACGTCGGTGGAGTGGAATTTCTTCAGGAATTCGGTCTGCTGCGGCCAGCCTAGGGTGGAGAAGGTCCACAGGCCGGAGCTGAACCAGGTATCGAGAACGTCGTTGTCCTGTTGCAGGGCAACGTCCGGGCCGAGGTTGTGCTTGGCGCGGACTTCGGCTTCATCGCGGCCAACGTAGACCTTGCCCAACTCGTCGTACCAGGCCGGGATGCGATGACCCCACCACAGCTGACGGCTGATGCACCAATCCTGGATGTCGCGCATCCACGAGAAGTACATGTTTTCGTATTGCTTGGGCACGAACTGGATGCGGCCGTCTTCCACGGCGGCAATCGCCGGCTCGGCCAATGGCTTGGTGGACACGTACCATTGATCGGTCAGCCACGGCTCGATGATGGTGCCGGAACGGTCGCCTTTCGGGACTTTCAGGGCATGATCATCGACGCTCACCAGCAGGCCGGCGGCTTCGAAGGCCGCGACGATCTGCTTGCGTGCCTCGAAGCGCTCCAGGCCGGCGAATTCGGCCGGAATCTGGCCGTCGACGTTCTCGTTCAGCGTGCCATCGAGGTTGAATACCTGGGCTGCTGGCAAGACATTGGCGTTCTTGTCGAAGATGTTCAGCAGCGGCAGGTTGTGGCGCTTACCGACTTCGTAGTCGTTGAAATCGTGGGCCGGGGTGATTTTCACGCAACCGGTGCCGAATTCAGGGTCGCAATAATCGTCGCCGATGATCGGAATACGACGGCCCACCAACGGCAGCTCGACAAACTTGCCGATCAATGCCTTATAGCGCTCGTCGTTCGGGTTCACCGCCACGGCGGCGTCGCCGAGCATGGTTTCCGGACGGGTAGTGGCAACGATCAGGTAATCCTTGCCTTCGGCGGTTTTGGCGCCGTCGGCCAGCGGGTACTTCAGGTTCCACAGGAAACCCTTCTCGTCGTGGTTCTCCACTTCGAGGTCGGAAATCGCCGTGTGCAGCTTGGTGTCCCAGTTGACCAGGCGCTTGCCGCGGTAAATCAGACCGTCTTCATGCAGGCGCACGAAGGCTTCCTTCACCGCTTCCGAGAGGCCGTCGTCCATGGTGAAGCGCTCGCGGCTCCAGTCCACGGACGAACCGAGGCGGCGGATCTGGCGGGTGATGTTGCCGCCGGACTCCTCTTTCCATTCCCAGACTTTCTCCAGGAATTTTTCGCGACCCAGGTCATGACGGTTCTGGCCCTGGGCTTCGAGGCGGCGCTCCACCAACATCTGGGTGGCGATACCGGCGTGGTCGGTGCCCGGTTGCCACAACGTATTACGACCTTGCATGCGACGGAAACGGATCAGGGCGTCCATGATCGCGTTGTTGAAACCGTGGCCCATGTGCAGGCTGCCGGTGACATTCGGCGGCGGGATCATGATGGTGTAGGAATCGCCCGCGCCTTGCGGAGCGAAATAATTCTCGGACTCCCAGGTGTTGTACCAGGAAGTTTCAATGGCGTGCGGCTGGTAGGTCTTATCCATGCGCGGCGGGACCCTATAGGCATTTATTCAGGAAAAGCCGGGAAGTATAGCGGGCAGGGCTGGTGCAAGCCACAAGCTGCGATGAATGCGGAGACAGTTGACCCCTGTGGGCGCGAGCTTGCTCGCGATAAGGCCATCACATTCAACATGGATGGTGACTGACAGCCCGCTATCGCGAGCAGGCTCGCTCCCACAGGATGTTCACAATGAGGCGGAGGACGCTATTGGTACTGGCTCAACAACCGCTCCATCCGCGCATCCAACCGGCGCTTGATCTCGGTCTCGATATGCGGTGCGAAGTCGTCGATGACGTCTTGCATGATCAGCTGCGCGGCGGCACGAAGTTCCCGGTCCAGGTGTAGCAGGGCGTCGGGGCCTTTCGATTCTGCCTTGGGGGCTGGCTGGGGTTCAGGCTGGCCGTTGATCGGGTCGAACAGCAGCGGGATCTGTTCGTCATGCACCGGCTCGTGCTCCACCGTATCGGTCAGCAGCGGCGGTTGCAGGTTGTCATCGCCGAGCAGTTGGCGGATCGACTCGAGGTCATCCAGCAGTTGCGCGGGTTTTTGCGAAGGTTTTGGAGTATCCATCGTAGGCTCAGAGTCGCTGTAAACGGTGGTCTTGCAGAGGATAGCCCTGTTCACGGTAGAAACGGAAACTCTCCCGAGCGGCTTGCCGGATGGCCGGGTCTTCCACCACCACTTCCGCCACGCGGGCGAAGCGCTGGGCGAAGGCCGGCACTTTCAGGTCGAGGTTGACCAGCAGGTCGTGGTGTTGCCCGCAGTCATTCCCAAGCCCGAGTACGATCAAGCCCTCGGGTTCGTTTTCGGCAGGGCCATGGGGCACGAAGCTCTCGCCCTTGAACGCCCACAAGCGCGCATCGAGGTCGTCACGCTGGGCGGCATCGCTGCAATGCAGGTAGATGCGATGGCCCATGCGCCAGGCCTTTTCGGTGAGTTTGCAGGCGAAATCCAGCCGCGCCGAGGGATCGGCGCTGGGCAGGATATAGAAATCGACTTTGGTCATTGCGGTTCCTGGATCGCCGATGCGCCGCCCGAAGGCGACGTACCGGCTATCATCAGTGTCAGGCTTTGGCGCGGTCCAGCAGGTACTGGGTCAACAGGGGGACCGGACGGCCGGTGGCGCCCTTGTCCTTGCCGCCGCTGGTCCAGGCCGTGCCGGCGATGTCCAGGTGCGCCCAATTCAAGTTCTTGGTGAAGCGCGACAGGAAGCACGCCGCCGTGATGGTCCCGGCTTTCGGGCCGCCGATGTTGGCGATGTCGGCGAATGGGCTGTCCAGCTGTTCCTGGTACTCGTCGAACAACGGCAGTTGCCAGGCGCGGTCGTCGGCTTGCTGGCCGGCGCTCAGCAATTGGGCGATCAGCTCGTCATTGTTGCCCAGCAGGCCCGAGGTATGGGCGCCCAAGGCAACCACGCAGGCGCCGGTCAAAGTGGCGATGTCGATCACCGCTTGCGGCTTGAAGCGTTCGGAGTAGGTGAGGGCGTCGCACAGCACCAAGCGGCCTTCGGCGTCGGTGTTGAGGATTTCGACAGTCTGGCCGCTCATGGTGGTGACGATGTCGCCAGGGCGCGACGCCGTGCCGCTGGGCATGTTCTCGGCGCAGGCGAGGATGCACACCAGGTTGATCGGCAATTGCAGTTCGAGCACGGCGCGCAGGGTGCCGAACACGCTGGCGGCGCCGCCCATGTCATATTTCATTTCGTCCATGCCGGCGCCGGGCTTGAGGCTGATGCCGCCGGTGTCAAAGGTGATGCCCTTGCCGACCAGCGCGTACGGCTTCTCGGATTTCTTGCCACCGTTGTATTGCATGACGATCAGGCGCGGCGGCTGGGCGCTGCCCTGGCCGACGGCATAGAACGAGCCCATGCCCAGGTCCTTGATCTTCTTCTCGTCGAAGACCTCGACCTTGAGACCCTTGAATTCCTTGCCAAGCGCCTTGGCCTGTTCGCCCATGAAAGTCGGGTGGCAGATGTTCGGCGGCAGGTTTCCCAGGTCACGGGTGAAAGCCATGCCGTTGGCAATGGCGGTGGCATGGGTCACGGCGCGCTGGACTTCGGCCTGGGCGGCCTTGATGGTCAGCAGGGTGATTTTCTTCAGGGCGCGCGGTTCGGCTTTCTGGCTCTTGAAGCGGTCGAACTGGTACTCGCCGTCAATCAGGGTTTCGGCCAGCAGGCGATTCTTGCCGTAGCTGTCGCGGCCTTTGACTATCAGTTCGTCCAGCGCCAGTGCAGCGTCGCCGCCACCGAGGTTTTTCAGGGTGGCCAGCACGCCGGCGATGATCTTGCGCAACGGACGGTCGCCCAGTTCGGCGTCCTTGCCCACGCCCACCAGCAGCACACGGTCGGCCTTGAGGTTGGGCAGGTTGTGCAGCAACAGGCTCTGGCCGACCTTGCCGGCCAGGTCGCCGCGCTTGAGCACGGCGCTGATTGCACCGCCGCTCAGGGCGTCGAGCTGGCTGGCAACGACGCCGAGCTTGCGGTTTTCACCCACGGCAACCACCAGGGTGGCGGTCTTCAACGTTTCTGGGCTGACGCTTTTTACAACCAGTTCCATGTCCGGATCCTTGAGTCAATGGTCAAGAGGCCAGGCGCCACGACGACATTGGCGCGCTGAACAGCTGTCTTCTATAAAAAGAAGCGCCGGGGCTTGCCGGCGACAAAGGCGGCAGTTTGAACCTCGGCGCCCGAGCCTGACAACCCTGGCAATCGTTAACTTTTTGGCCATGAAGCGTCTGCTTAAAGCGTGCGCAGTGACAGGCGCCTCCAATCACAGGATAATGCGGCTCTTTTTTCGGCGGCTCGCATTGTGGGCCGGCTCGATACGTATGCTAGTTTGGCCGCCTTAGGGTTTGTATGAAAAGTCGCGCAGGCGCTTCTCGTACAAGGCCCAGCCTGACAATCCTGGAGTGTCTGGTTTGATCGTCTTCCGTTACCTATCCCGCGAAGTCCTGTTGACCCTGAGCGCCGTCAGCGCCGTGCTGCTGGTCATCATCATGAGCGGGCGCTTCATCAAATACCTTGCCCAGGCGGCCTCCGGTGCCTTGGACCCGGGCTCCCTGTTCCTGATCATGGGCTTCCGCCTGCCGGGCTTCCTGCAATTGATTCTGCCGCTGGGGCTGTTCCTCGGCATCCTGCTGGCCTATGGGCGCTTGTATCTGGACAGCGAAATGACCGTGCTGTCGGCCACTGGCATGAGCCAGCAACGGCTGTTCCGCATCACCTTGTTCCCGGCAACGCTCGTGGCGCTGGTGGTCGCGTGGCTGAGCTTGAGCCTGTCGCCGCAAGGGGCCAACCAGTTCCAGCTGTTGATCAACCAGCAGGACGCCATGACCGAATTCGACACCTTGGTACCGGGGCGCTTCCAGGCCCTGCGGGACGGGACGCGGGTCACTTATACCGAACAGCTCTCGGACGATCGCATCGACCTGGGCGGCGTCTTCATTACCCAGAAGAATGTGTCTTCGGACACCAAGAAGGATCGGGGCATTTCCGTGCTGGTGGCTGAAAAGGGTCGCCAGGAAATCAACCCCGACGGCAACCGCTACCTGATCCTTGAAAATGGCTATCGCTACGATGGCACGCCAGGCCAGGCCAACTACCGGGCGATCAAGTACGACACCTACGGCGTATTGCTACCCAAGCCGGAGGCCAGCGACGAAGTCACCGATCGTGATGCCATGTCCACGGCCAGCCTGCTGGGCAACGACGACATCCGCGCCCGCACCGAGCTGCAATGGCGCCTGTCGCTGCCGCTGCTGGTATTTATCGTGACGCTCATGGCGGTTCCGCTGTCGCGGGTCAATCCGCGCCAGGGCCGTTTCCTCAAGTTGTTGCCGGCGATTCTTTTGTATATGGCTTACCTGACCATCCTGATTTCCGCCCGCAGCGCCCTGGAGAAAGGCAAGATCCCGCCGACGCTGGGCCTGTGGTGGGTGCATTCGATATTCCTGGCCATTGGCCTGGGGCTGCTCTACTGGGAGCCCCTGCGCCTGAAGCTCGCAAGTCGTCGCAGCGCGCTGGAGGTGGCCCGTGGTTAAGCTCGATCGCTACATCGGCAGCAGCGTATTCATGGCGATCCTCGCCGTATTGGGGATCATTCTTGGCCTGGCGACCTTGTTCGCGTTCATTGATGAAATGGGCGATGTCAGCGATACCTATACGCTGCTGGACGTGGCGAGCTACGTATTGCTGACCGCGCCGCGCCGCTTGTACGACATGCTGCCGATGGCCGCATTGATCGGCTGCCTGATCGGCCTGGGCAGCCTGGCGAGCAACAGCGAACTGACCATCATGCGCGCCGCTGGCGTGTCCATCGGTCGGATCGTCTGGGCGGTGATGAAACCCATGCTGGTGCTGATGCTGGTAGGTGTGCTGATCGGCGAGTACGTCGCCCCGGCCACCGAGAATACCGCCCAGGCCAACCGCTCCCTGGCCCAGGGCGGCGGTGACGCGCAAAGCGCCAAGCACGGTCTGTGGCACCGCCAGGGCGAAGAGTTCATCCATATCAACTCGGTCCAACCCAACGGAACCTTGTATGGCGTGACCCGCTACCGTTTCGACGATCAGCGGCATATGTTGTCCTCCAGCTTCGCCAAGCGGGCCCAATTCGCCGACGATCACTGGCAACTGAGCGATGTCACCACCACGCTGTTCCATGACAAGCGCACCGAAGTCGTCGCCGCACCGCAGGAACGCTGGGACGTGGCGCTCAGCCCGCAGCTGCTCAGCACCGTGGTCATGGCGCCGGACTCGTTGTCCATCACCGGATTGTGGGGGTATATCCATTACCTGGCGGACCAGGGCCTGAACAACGGTCGCTACTGGCTGGCTTTTTGGGTCAAGGTGTTGCAACCCCTGGTGACCGCTGCGCTGGTGTTGATGGCCATCTCCTTCATCTTCGGTCCGCTGCGCTCCGTGACCCTTGGCCAACGGGTATTCACCGGTGTGCTGGTGGGCTTTACTTTCCGCATTGCCCAGGATCTGCTCGGGCCATCGAGCCTGGTGTTCGGCTTCTCGCCATTGTTCGCGGTGCTGGTGCCGGCCGGCGTCTGCGCGTTGGCCGGGCTCTGGCTGTTGCGCCGGGCAGGTTGATTCAACGCTCGATGTGGCGAGCAAGCATCCTCGCCACACATGCTCATCGACAGGCGAGCGTGACGCTTGCGCGGTGTATCGGGTACAATTCCCGGCTATTTTTCGGCGGGCCATGCCTGCAGCCTTTTTGAGTGTTGATCCGTGAGTGATTTGAGTCATATCCGCAATTTCTCCATCATCGCCCACATTGACCATGGCAAGTCGACGCTGGCTGATCGCTTCATCCAGATGTGCGGCGGCCTGGCCGAGCGTGAAATGGAAGCCCAGGTCCTGGACTCCATGGACCTCGAGCGTGAACGCGGGATCACCATCAAGGCCCACAGCGTTACCCTTTACTACAAGGCTCGCGACGGCATTACCTACCAGCTCAACTTCATCGATACCCCGGGACACGTCGACTTCACCTATGAAGTCAGCCGGTCGCTGGCGGCCTGTGAAGGTGCGTTGCTGGTGGTCGATGCCGGCCAGGGCGTCGAGGCCCAGTCGGTCGCCAACTGCTACACGGCCATCGAGCAGGGCCTGGAAGTCATGCCGGTGCTGAACAAGATCGACCTGCCCCAGGCCGATCCGGACCGCGTGAAGGAAGAAATCGAAAAAATCATCGGCATCGATGCCACCGACGCGGTCACGTGCAGCGCCAAGACCGGCCTGGGCGTGGATGAAGTGCTCGAGCGCCTCGTCACCACCATTCCCGCGCCGACCGGCAATATCGAAGATCCGCTGCAAGCGTTGATCATCGACTCCTGGTTCGACAACTACCTGGGCGTGGTTTCCCTGGTTCGCGTGCGCCATGGCCGCGTGAAGAAGGGCGACAAGATCCTGGTCAAGTCCACCGGCAAGATCCACCTGGTGGACAGCGTCGGTGTCTTCAACCCGAAACACACCGCTACCACCGACCTGAAGGCCGGTGAAGTGGGCTTCATCATCGCGGGCATCAAGGACATTCATGGGGCGCCGGTGGGCGATACCCTGACCTTGAGCTCCACCCCGGATGTCGATGTGCTGCCAGGTTTCAAACGCATCCAGCCACAGGTCTACGCCGGCCTGTTCCCGGTCAGTTCCGACGACTTCGAGGACTTCCGCGAAGCCCTGCAAAAGCTGACCCTGAACGACTCGTCCCTGCAGTACACCCCGGAAAGTTCCGACGCCCTGGGCTTCGGCTTCCGTTGCGGGTTCCTCGGCATGCTGCACATGGAAATCATCCAGGAGCGCCTGGAGCGCGAGTACGACCTGGACCTGATCACCACGGCGCCGACGGTAATCTTCGAGCTGCTGCTCAAGAACGGCGAGACTATCTACGTCGACAACCCGTCCAAGCTGCCGGACCTGTCGGCCATCGAAGACATGCGCGAGCCGATCGTGAGGGCCAACATCCTTGTGCCTCAGGAGCACCTGGGCAACGTCATTACCCTGTGCATCGAGAAGCGCGGCGTGCAGCACGACATGCTGTTCCTCGGCTCGCAGGTCCAGGTGACCTACGACCTGCCGATGAACGAAGTGGTGCTGGACTTCTTCGATCGCCTCAAATCCACCAGCCGCGGCTATGCTTCGCTGGACTATCATTTCGATCGTTACCAATCGGCTAATCTGGTGAAACTGGATGTGCTGATCAACGGCGAAAAAGTCGATGCCCTGGCATTGATCGTGCACCGCGACAACGCGCACTACAAAGGTCGTGCGTTGACCGAGAAGATGAAGGAGCTGATTCCGCGGCAGATGTTCGATGTGGCAATCCAGGCCGCCATTGGCGGGCAGATTGTGGCGCGTACAACCGTCAAGGCACTCAGAAAGAACGTATTGGCCAAATGCTACGGCGGCGACGTCAGCCGTAAGCGCAAGCTGTTGGAAAAGCAGAAGGCCGGTAAAAAACGCATGAAGCAGGTCGGCAACGTGGAAATTCCACAGGAAGCCTTCCTCGCGGTGCTCAGGTTGGATAGTTAGGTCCTATGTCGCTAAATTTCCCGCTGTTGCTGGTTATCGCCGTGTTTGTCTGCGGCCTGTTGGCGTTGCTTGATCTGTTGTTCCTGGCGCCTCGGCGCCGGGCCGCCATTGCCTCTTATCAGGGCAGTGTCAGCCAGCCTGACGGCGTGGTCATTGAAAAGCTCAACAAGGAACCGCTGCTTGTCGAGTACGGCAAGTCGTTCTTTCCGGTGCTGTTCATCGTGCTGGTGCTGCGCTCGTTCCTGGTGGAGCCGTTCCAGATTCCGTCCGGTTCGATGAAGCCCACCCTGGATGTGGGCGACTTCATCCTGGTGAACAAGTTTTCCTATGGGATCCGGCTGCCAGTGATCGACAAGAAGGTCATCGAGATCGGCGACCCGCAACGCGGCGACGTGATGGTGTTCCGCTTCCCAAGCGACCCGAACGTCAACTACATCAAGCGTGTGGTGGGTCTGCCGGGCGACAAGATCCGCTATACGGCCGACAAGCGCTTGTTCGTCAATGGCGAGCTGGTTGCCGAGCAGTTGATCGGTTCCGAACCGGGCACGCTGGGCAGTGCCGAGCTCTACAAGGAAAAACTCGGCGAGGCAGAACACCAGATCCGCAAGGAAATGAGCCGCTACCGCGCCACGCCGGACCATTCATGGACCGTGCCGGCCGGGCACTATTTCATGATGGGCGACAACCGCGACAACTCCAACGACAGCCGTTACTGGGATGATCCGAACATACCCAAGGACATGTTGGGCATGGTCCCCGACCGCAATATCGTCGGCAAGGCCTTTGCGGTCTGGATGAGCTGGCCGGAACCCAAACTCAGCCACCTGCCGAACTTCTCGCGGGTAGGGTTGATCAAGTAATCACACACGGCGCTGTTGAACACAGCGCCGAATGCATTTCTGGAGCCTGCACAAGGCTGCCCGAAGGCATGAAGCCAACGATAGTCAGGACGTCATTTTTGAACACAGCGTTAATTGTCCCAAGCCAACGGCGCCTTGCCGCCGTGGCGGTGGAATCCAGCCACGAACTCAGCGTGGGTAAACCGTGAGCGTTTCTCTAAGCCGCCTCGAGCGTCAGCTCGGCTACACCTTCAAGGATCAGGAGCTGATGCTCTTGGCCCTCACTCACCGCAGTTTTGCCGGGCGCAACAACGAGCGCCTGGAATTCCTCGGCGATGCCATCCTCAATTTCGTCGCCGGCGAGGCGTTGTTCGAACGCTTTCCCCTGGCTCGCGAAGGCCAGTTGTCGCGTTTGCGCGCAAGGCTCGTGAAAGGTGAGACCCTGGCCGTATTGGCCCGGGGTTTCGACTTGGGCGAGTACCTGCGCCTGGGTTCCGGCGAACTGAAAAGCGGTGGTTTCCGCCGCGAATCGATCCTCGCCGACGCCCTGGAGGCATTGATTGGCGCGATCTACCTGGACTCGGGCATGGAAATGGCGCGCGAGCGCGTGCTGGCCTGGCTGACTTCCGAGATCGACAGCCTGACGCTGGTGGACACCAACAAGGACCCCAAGACCCGCTTGCAGGAATTTTTGCAATCGCGCAGTTGCGAACTGCCACGCTACGAAGTGGTGGATATCCAGGGGGAACCGCATTGCCGAACCTTTTTCGTCGAATGCGAAGTGGTCTTATTGAATGAAAAAAGCCGTGGCCAGGGCGTGAGCCGTCGTATCGCCGAACAGGTAGCGGCCGCCGCAGCACTGATCGCCTTGGGCGTGGAGAATGGCAATGACTGATACAACCGTCACCCGATGCGGCTATGTCGCCATTGTCGGTCGGCCGAACGTGGGCAAGTCCACGTTGCTGAACCACATCCTGGGCCAGAAGCTGGCGATCACCTCGCGCAAGCCTCAGACCACGCGCCACAACATGCTGGGCATCAAGACCGAAGGCGATGTGCAGGCGATCTACGTCGATACTCCGGGAATGCACAAGGGCGGTGAGAAGGCCCTGAACCGCTACATGAACAAGACTGCCTCGGCAGCGTTGAAAGACGTTGACGTGGTGATCTTCGTGGTCGACCGCACCAAGTGGACCGAAGAAGACCAGATGGTCCTCGAGCGCGTCCAATACGTGACCGGTCCCTTGATCGTGGCGCTGAACAAGACCGACCGCATCGAAGACAAGGCAGAGCTGATGCCGCACCTGACCTGGTTGCAGGAACAGTTGCCGAACGCGCAAATCATCCCGATTTCCGCCCAACACGGTCACAACCTCGACGCGCTGGAGCGGGTGATCGCCGAGCACCTGCCGGAAAACGATCATTTCTTTCCCGAAGACCAGATCACCGACCGCAGCAGCCGTTTCCTCGCCGCCGAGCTGGTGCGCGAGAAAATCATGCGCCAGATGGGCGCCGAGCTGCCGTACCAGATCACGGTGGAGATCGAGGAATTCAAGCAACAGGGCAAGACCCTGCACATCCATGCCTTGATCCTCGTTGAACGTGATGGCCAGAAGAAGATCATCATTGGCGACAAGGGCGAGCGCATCAAGCGCATCGGCACCGAGGCGCGCAAGGACATGGAGCTGCTGTTCGACTCCAAGATCATGCTCAACCTGTGGGTCAAGGTGAAAGGCGGCTGGTCCGATGACGAGCGCGCGTTGCGTTCGCTGGGTTACGGCGACCTGTAATCCTTAATGTGAGTACATGAATGCCACTGTGGGAGCGAGCTTCTGTGGCGAGGGAGCTTGCTCCCGCTGGGCTGCGAAGCAGCCCCCGGATCTGCGATCTCATCTAGCCAAACCCATCGTATGGCCTGGTTTCACGGCTGCTTCGCAGCCGAGCGGGAGCAAGCTCCCTCGCCACAGGATTTCTTCAACCATTGATGTCTTGTTGATATTCAGGCCCCCGATGTCCCCCAACCCACCCACCGCCCAACCCGCCTATGTCCTCCACAGCCGCGCCTACCGCGAAAGCAGCGCCCTGGTGGACTTCCTCACGCCCCAAGGGCGGCTGAGAGCGGTGTTGCGTGGGGCTCGGGGCAAGGCCGGGACGCTGGCGCGGCCGTTCGTCCCATTGGACGTCGAGTTTCGCGGCAGGGGCGAATTGAAGAATGTCGGGCGCATGGAAAGCAACGGCGTCGCTGCCTGGCTCAACGGCGAAGCGCTGTTCAGTGGTTTGTACCTCAATGAACTGCTGATCCGCCTGCTCCCCGCCGAGGATCCTCATCCTGAAGTCTTCGACCACTATGCCGCCACGCTGCTGGCCCTGGCCGAAGGTCGCCCTCTGGAGCCATTGCTGCGCTCTTTCGAATGGCGCCTGCTGGACGATCTGGGCTACGGTTTTTCCCTCGACACCGACCTGCACGGACAACCCATCGCGGCGGACGGCCTCTACCGCTTACAGGTGGACGCGGGCCTGGAGCAGGTCTACCAGTTGCAACCCGGGTTGTTCAATGGCGTTGAGCTTCTTGCCATGGCCGAGGCCGACTGGACCGCGCCCGGTGCATTGGCGGCGGCCAAGCGTTTGATGCGCCAAGCCCTGGCGGTTCATTTGGGCGGCCGGCCGCTGGTCAGTCGCGAGCTGTTTCGCAAGCCCTGATCTACCCGTATGCTGTGGGCCGAATCTCTGTCCATTCAGGAGCGCTTTTCGTGAGCACCAGCAATCGCATTCTTCTCGGCGTGAACATCGACCATGTCGCCACCCTGCGCCAGGCCCGAGGTACTCGCTACCCGGATCCGGTCAAGGCCGCACTGGATGCCGAAGAGGCGGGCGCCGATGGCATTACCGTGCACCTGCGCGAGGACCGTCGCCACATCCAAGAGCGCGATGTGCTGCTGCTCAAGGATGTGCTGCAAACCCGCATGAATTTCGAAATGGGCGTGACCGAAGAAATGATGGCCTTTGCCGAGCGCATCCGCCCTGCGCACATCTGCCTGGTCCCGGAAACCCGTCAGGAGCTGACCACCGAAGGCGGCCTGGACGTGGCGGGGCAGGAGGCGCGGATCAAGGCCGCGGTGGAGCGGCTGTCGAAGATGGGCGCCGAGGTGTCGCTGTTCATCGACGCCGACGAGCGGCAGATCGAAGCCTCCAAGCGGGTCGGGGCGCCGGCCATCGAGCTGCACACCGGGCGCTACGCCGATGCCCAGACCCCCACGGACGTGGCCGATGAGCTGCAACGGGTGGCAGACGGCGTCACCTTTGGCCTGGCCCAGGGCCTGATCGTCAACGCCGGCCACGGCCTGCATTATCACAACGTCGAAGCTGTCGCCGCCATCAAGGGCATCAACGAGCTGAACATCGGCCATGCGCTGGTGGCCCATGCGTTGTTTGTCGGGTTCAAGTCAGCTGTGTCGGAAATGAAGGCGCTGATCCTGGCGGCCGCCAGATCCTGACCCATCACCACACCCTGTGGGAGCGAGCCTGCTCGCGAAAGCGGAGTGTCAGTTAACAATCATGCCGACTGATGCACTACTTTCGCGAGCAGGCTCGCTCCCACATTTAGATGTGTATGGCTGTCAGAGTTGCGGTGATTCCTGGCTCGGCTTGCTCTTGTCGACACCCGGCACGTGCAGGTTGCCCTCGGCCACCTGGTTGCCTTCGAGCTGTGGCTGCGTCACCCAGGTCAAGATGTCGTAGTAGCGACGGATGTTCGCCACGAAATGCACCGGCTCCCCGCCCCGGGCGTAGCCGTAGCGGGTCTTGCTGTACCACTGCTTCTGGGACAGGCGCGGCAGAATTTTTTTCACATCCAGCCACTTGTTCGGATTCAGCCCTTCCTTGGCGGCGAGCTTGCGCGCGTCGTCCAGATGACCACTGCCCACGTTATAGGCGGCGAGGGCGAACCAGGTGCGGTCCGGTTCCTCGATGCTTTCATCCAGTTGTTCCTTCATATAGGCCAGGTACTTGGCGCCGCCCATGATGCTCTGCTTCGGATCGAGGCGGTTGGATACACCCATGGCCTGGGCGGTGTTCTGGGTCAGCATCATCAGGCCGCGCACACCGGTCTTGGAGGTCACCGTCGGTTGCCAGAGCGATTCCTGATAGCCGATGGCAGCCAGCAACCGCCAATCGACTTTTTCCTTCTTGGCGTAGGTCTTGAAATGCTGTTCGTATTTGGGCAGCCGCTGCTGCAGGTGCTGGGCAAACGTCGTTGCGCCCATATAGCCGAGGACGTCAACGTGGCCGTAGTAGCGATCCTTCAATCGCTGCAACGTGCCATTCTTCTGCACCTTGTTCAGGTAGGCGTTGATTTCATTGAGCAGGCTGTTGTCTTCGCCGGGGCCCACTGCCCAGCTCTGGCTGCGGGTGTCGCCCAGGTCGAACGCCACGCGCACGTTGGGGAAGTAGACCTGGTTCATCGCCACTTCGTTGGAGTCCACCAGCGTCAGGTCGATCTGGCCCTCGTCGACCATGCGCAGCAGGTCGACGACTTCAACGGCGTCGGATTCTTCGTATTCGATCCCAGGATATTGCTGCTTCAGCTGTGCCAATTGTTCGGCATGGGAGCTGCCCTTGAGCACCATGATCTTCTTGCCGGCCAGGGCCGCCGCGTCGGTGGGGCGCGACTGACCGTTGCGATAGATGATCTGCGGGGTGACTTCCAGGTAAGGGCTGGAAAAGCGAACCTGTTTTTTGCGCTGTTCGCTGCTGACCAGGCCTGCCGCGGCCAGCACCGGGCCGTTGGGCTTGCCGATCTGGCTGAATAGGTCGTCGAGGTTGTCGGCGGTCTCGATTTTCAGCTCGACCCCCAAATCCTCGGCGAAACGCTTCACCAGCTCGTATTCGAAGCCGGTTTCACCACTGCGATCCTGGAAGTAGGTGGCGGGGCTGTTCCGGGTAACGACCCGCAGCACGCCATCCTCCTTTACGCGCTCCAGTGTGTTGGGTTTCTCAACACAGCCACTGAGCACCAGGAAGAGTCCGGTTGCGATCAGCCATCTGGCGTACCGCGGACGCAAAGCCGTTGGGGAAAACATCTGCGCAGTATACGCAAACGGCCTCGACCGCCATATATCGACAGCAAAAGGCCAGTCTGATAGAGGTTGCAAAACGTGTCCGCAAGCCAAGCGGGCCGGCGCGCGGCAGGGCCCCGCAGGGATAAAAAATATCTCTGTGGCGCGGGCCGGATGGCCGGGTAATCAAGCTATCCGCGCCACGACCGACGTTCGGCTCGCACCTGACGTAGCGTTTCGGGTGCCGTTGGCAGCGGTTTAGGCTAGAATGCACGGCCTCAAAGCACACCCCTTCCCGAGGCTGTCCCGAAGATGTTGATCCTGCGCGGCGCTCCTGCCCTTTCTGCCTTTCGCCACAGCAAACTTCTTGAGCAACTGAGCCAGAAAGTACCGGCTGTCAGTGGCTTGTATGCTGAATTCGCTCACTTCGCCGAAGTTACCGGCGGTTTGACTGGCGACGAACAGCAGGTGCTCGCGCGCCTCCTGAAGTACGGCCCAAGTGTTCCAGTCCAGGAGCCAACCGGCCGCCTGTTCCTGGTGTTGCCGCGTTTCGGCACCATTTCGCCGTGGTCGAGCAAGGCCAGTGACATTGCCCGCAACTGCGGCCTGTCGAAGATCCAGCGCCTGGAGCGCGGCATTGCCTTTTATGTCGCCGGTGAGTTCAGCGAGGCCGAGGCCCAACTGATCGCCGAAGGCCTGCATGACCGCATGACCCAGGTCGTACTGGGCAACCTGGAGCAGGCCGCCGGCCTGTTCAGCCACGCCGAACCCAAGCCGCTGACCGCCATCGACGTATTGGGCGGTGGCCGCGCCGCGCTGGAAAAAGCCAACGCCGAGCTGGGCCTGGCCCTGGCCGAAGACGAGATCGATTACCTGGTCAACGCCTTCCAGGGCTTGAAGCGCAACCCCCACGACATCGAACTGATGATGTTCGCCCAGGCCAACTCCGAGCATTGCCGCCACAAGATCTTCAACGCCAGTTGGGACATTGACGGCCAGAGCCAGGAAAAGAGCCTGTTCGGCATGATCAAGAACACCTACCAGATGCACAACGAAGGTGTGCTGTCGGCCTACAAGGACAACGCCGCGGTGATCGTCGGCAATGTTGCCGGTCGCTTCTACCCGAACCCCGAGACCCGCCAGTACGGTGCGGTCCAGGAGCCGGTGCACATCCTGATGAAAGTCGAGACCCACAACCACCCGACCGCCATTGCCCCGTTCCCGGGCGCGTCCACCGGTTCCGGTGGCGAGATCCGCGACGAAGGCGCCACCGGTCGCGGTGCCAAGCCCAAGGCCGGCCTGACCGGCTTCACCGTGTCGAACCTGCAGATTCCTGGCTTCGAACAGCCGTGGGAAAAGCCGTACGGCAAGCCTGAGCGCATCGTCAACGCCCTCGACATCATGATCGAAGGCCCACTGGGCGGCGCGGCGTTCAACAATGAATTCGGCCGTCCGGCCCTGACCGGTTATTTCCGTACCTTCGAACAGTCCATCACCACCCCTCGCGGTGAAGAGGTTCGCGGTTATCACAAGCCGATCATGCTCGCAGGCGGCATGGGCAACATCCGCGCCGAACACGTGCAGAAAGGCGAGATCGTGGTCGGCTCCAAGCTGATCGTCCTCGGTGGCCCGGCCATGCTGATCGGCCTGGGCGGCGGCGCGGCTTCGTCCATGGCCACCGGCACCAGCTCCGCCGACCTGGATTTCGCGTCGGTCCAGCGGGAAAACCCGGAGATGGAACGCCGTTGCCAGGAAGTCATCGACCGTTGCTGGCAGTTGGGTGAGAACAACCCCATCAGCTTCATCCACGACGTCGGCGCGGGCGGCCTGTCCAACGCCTTCCCGGAACTGGTCAACGACGGTGGCCGTGGTGGCCGCTTCGAATTGCGCAACATTCCGAACGACGAGCCGGGCATGGCCCCGCACGAAATCTGGAGCAACGAATCCCAGGAGCGTTACGTCCTGGCGGTCGGCCCGGCTGACTTCGAGCGCTTCCAGGCCATTTGCGAACGCGAGCGTTGCCCGTTTGCCGTGGTGGGTGAAGCCACCGCCGAGCCGCAACTGACCGTGACCGACAGCCACTTTGGCAACAGCCCGGTGGACATGCCGCTGGAAGTGCTGCTGGGCAAAGCCCCGCGCATGCACCGTTCGGCGGTTCGCGAAACCGAGCTGGGCGACGATTTCGATCCGTCCACCCTCGACATCGCCGATTCCATCGAGCGCGTGCTGCATCACCCGGCCGTGGCGAGCAAGAGCTTCCTGATCACCATCGGCGACCGCACCATCACCGGCCTCGTGGCACGTGATCAGATGGTCGGCCCATGGCAGGTGCCGGTGGCCGACGTGGCCGTGACCGCCACCAGCTTCGACGTCTACACTGGCGAAGCGATGGCCATGGGCGAGCGCACGCCGCTGGCGCTGCTGGACGCCCCGGCGTCGGGCCGCATGGCGATCGGTGAGACCCTGACCAACATCGCGGCCTCGCGCATCGGCAAGATTTCCGACATCAAGCTGTCGGCCAACTGGATGTCCGCCGCCGGTCACCCCGGTGAAGACGCGCGCTTGTACGACACCGTCAAGGCCGTCGGCATGGAACTGTGCCCTGAACTGGGCATCACCATTCCGGTGGGCAAGGACTCCATGTCCATGGCCACGCGCTGGAACGACGAAGGCGTGGACAAGAGCGTGACCTCGCCACTGTCGCTGATCGTGACCGGTTTCGCCCCGGTCACCGACATCCGCCAGACCCTGACCCCGCAACTGCGCATGGACAAGGGCACCACCGATCTGATCCTGATCGACCTGGGCCGTGGCCAGAACCGCATGGGCGCCTCGATCCTGGCCCAGGTGCACGGCAAGCTCGGCTCGCAAGCACCGGACGTCGACGATGCCGAAGACCTGAAGGCGTTCTTCGCCGTGATCCAGGGCCTGAACGCCGACGGTCACCTGTTGGCCTACCACGACCGTTCCGATGGCGGCTTGCTGACCACCGTGATGGAAATGGCTTTCGCCGGTCACTGCGGCTTGAACCTGACCCTGGACAGCGTGGCCGAGTCGGCCAGTGAGATCCCGGCGATCCTGTTCAACGAAGAGTTGGGTGCGGTGATCCAGGTTCGCCAGGACGCCACCCCGGACATCCTCGCCCAGTTCAGCGCCGCCGGCCTGGCCGAGTGCGTCTCGGTCATCGGCCAGCCGATCAACAACGCCCACATCAATATCACCTTCAACGGCGACACCGTCTTCGAAGGCCAGCGTCGCTTGTTGCAGCGCCAGTGGGCCGAGACCAGCTACCAGATCCAGCGCCTGCGCGACAACGCTGAATGCGCCGAGCAGGAATTCGACGCGCTGCTGGAAGAAGACAACCCGGGCCTCAGCGCCAAGCTCAGCTACGACGTCAACGAAAACGTGGCCGCGCCTTACATCAAGAAAGGCATTCGCCCGCAAGTGGCGGTCCTGCGCGAGCAGGGCGTCAACGGCCAGGTGGAGATGGCGGCGGCGTTCGACCGCGCCGGTTTCAGCGCGATCGACGTGCACATGAGTGACATCCTCGCCGGACGTGTCGACCTGAACGATTTCAAAGGCATGGTTGCCTGCGGCGGCTTCTCCTACGGCGACGTGCTGGGCGCCGGTGAAGGCTGGGCCAAGTCGGCACTGTTCAACAGCCGCGCCCGCGATGCGTTCCAGGGCTTCTTCGAGCGCAACGACAGCTTCACCCTCGGTGTGTGCAACGGTTGCCAGATGATGTCCAACCTGCACGAGCTGATCCCGGGCAGCGAGTTCTGGCCGCACTTCGTGCGTAACCGTTCCGAGCAGTTCGAAGCCCGCGTCGCGATGGTCCAGGTGCAGGAGTCGAACTCGATCTTCCTGCAGGGCATGGCCGGTTCGCGCATGCCGATCGCCATCGCCCACGGTGAAGGCCATGCGGAGTTCCAGAGCGAGGAAGCGTTGCTTGAAGCCGACCTGTCCGGTTGTGTGTCGCTGCGTTTTGTCGACAACCACGGCAAGGTCACCGAAACCTACCCGGCCAACCCGAACGGCTCGCCGCGCGGGATCACCGGCCTGACCAGCCGCGACGGCCGCGTCACGATCATGATGCCGCACCCGGAGCGGGTGTTCCGCGCGGTGCAGAACTCGTGGCGTTCGGACGACTGGAACGAAGACGCGCCATGGATGCGCATGTTCCGCAACGCGCGCGTCTGGGTGAACTGAGGCGGTGTACAAGCTCTGCTTCTTCGTCCCGGCCAGCCACGTGGACGAGGTCAAAAGCGCCGTATTCGCTGCCGGTGGTGGGCGAATCGGCGACTATGACCACTGCGCCTGGCAAGTGCTGGGCCTGGGCCAGTTTCGCCCGTTGGACGGCAGCCAGCCGTTCATTGGCGAGGCGGGGCAGGTCGAGCAGGTCGAGGAATGGAAGGTTGAGCTTGTTGTCGCCGACGATCTGATTCGCCCCGTGGTGGAGGCATTGAGACAGAGCCATCCCTACGAGACACCGGCGTATGAGGTGTGGCGGTTGGAGGATTTCTGATCCTCCCCGTTTAAATGAAAAACCCGCTGATTGGATCAGCGGGTTTTTTATTGTGGCGAGGGGATTTATCCCCGCTGGGCTGCGCAGCAGCCCCAAATACTGATTCCCCGGTGTGTCAGGCAGATGGGGTTGCTGCTTAGGGGGCTGCTGCGCAGCCCAGCGGGGATAAATCCCCTCGCCACAGGGGCCAGACAGTCGGCGAAGGCCTAGGCTTTGACACCCGCCTGACGACTCGGCACCACCGCCTCCAACGCCCGCCACAACCCCGGCGCTTTCTCCCCCAGCAGCAAATGCCACACGCCATCCTCCAGCGAACTCACCCCCTGGCAACCCAGCGTCTTGAGCTGGCTTTCCGACAACCCCTTGCCATCGGCCAACCGCACGCGCAAACGGCTCATCGCCACGCAATCGAGCTGCAACACATTCCTGCCACCGCCCAGGGCATCGAGCCATTGCTGTGCTTCGGCCTCCGGGACAATTGTCGTTAAGGCCGGGTCGACCACCGCGTTCGCGGGCGTACTGACGGCCTGATCGGAAGAGGGCAACGCCAAGCGAATCTCATCGGCAATGCTATCGGCCATCGGCCCCACCACCACCTGCAAGCTGCCGCCATTGCCGGGGCGGACCACCGCCATGGCGCCAAGGGCCTTGAGCTGGGCGTCGCAGGCCTTGTTGCGATCCACCATGTCCAGGCGCAAGCGCGTGGTGCAGGCGCCGACGGTAATCAAGTTGTCGGCGCCACCCAGGGCCTGGATGTAGGCGGCGGCACGTTGGTTTTCGGCGATGATCGGCTTTTCGCCCATCGCCACGTCTTCACGTCCCGGCGTCTTCAGGTCGAAGCGGCGGATGCAGAAGTCGAACACCAGGAAATAGATCGCCCCATAGACCAGGCCCACCGGTACGACCAGCCACCCGTTGGTGGATTTGCCCCAGCCCAGGACCATGTCGATGAAACCGCCCGAGAAGGTAAAGCCCAGGTGAATATCCAACAGATTGGTCACCGCCATCGACAGGCCGGTGAGCAACGCATGGACCAGATACAGCAGCGGCGCGAGGAACATGAAGGCGAATTCGATCGGCTCGGTGACGCCGGTCAGGAACGAGGTCAACGCCATGGACAACAGAATCCCGCCCATGACCTTGCGCCGCTGGGGCAGGGCATTGCGGTACATCGCCAGGCACGCAGCGGGTAGGCCGAAAAGCATCACCGGGAACATGCCGGTCATGAACTGGCCGCCCTTGGGGTCGCCGGCGAAATAACGGGTCAGGTCACCGGTAACCACGGCGCCGGTGGCGGGGTCAGTGAAGCTGCCGAAAATGAACCACGCCATGTTGTTGAGGATGTGGTGCAGGCCAGTGACGATCAGCAGTCGATTGAACACACCGAAGACGAACGCGCCGAAGCTGCCGCTGGCCATCAACAGCTCGCCGAAGCTGTTGATGCCGTGCTGGATCGGCGGCCAGATCAGGCCGAACATCACGCCAAGGCCCACCGCGCTGAAACCGGTGACAATCGGCACGAAGCGCCGGCCCCCAAAAAACGCCAGGTACTCCGGCAGCTTGATGTCCTTGAAGCGGTTGTACAGCCCGCCGGCCAACAACCCACTGACGATCCCGGCGAGCATGCCCATGTTGATCGTCGCGTCGAGCACCTTCAATGTCGCGACCATTACCAGGTAGCCGATGGCCCCGGCCAGTCCGGCCGTACCGTTATTGTCCCGGGCGAAGCCCACGGCGATGCCGATGGCGAAGATCAGCGCCAGGTTGGCGAAGATCGCCTGGCCGGCATCGTGGATGATCGCGATGTTCAACAGATCCGTGTCACCCAGGCGCAGCAGCAGGCCGGCAATCGGCAAAATCGCGATCGGCAGCATCAGCGCCCTGCCGAGGCGCTGCAGCCCTTCGATGAAATGCTGGTACATGGCGTCTCTCCTTTTATTGTTCTGCGACGGTCTCAGCCCAGGGGCCAATGTTGATGACAGGCCTGGCGCACGGCGGCGGCGCTGGGCAGGTTCAGCAAATCGGTACTGACGCGGCGGCACTGCGCTGTGTCGAGGCGGCGCACGCGGTCCTTGATTTCGCCTACCTGCGGCGGGCTGACCGACAGCTCCCGTACACCCAGCCCGATCAGCACCGGCGTCGCCAGGGGATCGGAGGCCAGGGCCCCGCACACGCCAGCCCAACGCCCATGGCGGGCGGCGCCGGCACAGGTCTGGGCGATCAGCCGCAACAGCGCGGGGTGCAAGGCGTCGACGCGGGCGGCGAGACCGGCGTGGTCGCGGTCCATGGCGAGGGTGTACTGGGAAAGGTCGTTGGTGCCGATGGACAGGAAGTCCGCATGCTCGGCCAGTTGCTCGGCGAGCAATGCGGCGGCTGGCACTTCGATCATCACGCCCACCTGCGGACGCTGCTCCAGGCCCATTTGCGCACCCAGGACGTCAATGCGCTGGCGAATGTGCAGCAGCTCGGCGACCTCGGTGACCATCGGCAACAGGATCCGGCAGCGATGCAACGGACGGATTTGCAACAGCGCGCGCAATTGTTGATCCAGCAGTTCCGGGCGCACCTGGCCCAGGCGAATGCCTCGCAGGCCGAGCACCGGATTGGCTTCGGCCGGAAGCGGCAGGTAGTCCAATTGCTTGTCGCCGCCGACGTCGATGGTGCGGATGATCACCGGCCTGTCGCCCATGGCATCGAGCACGGCTTGATAGGCCTGGCGCTGCTCTTGTTCGTTGGGGGCGGTGTGACGGTCGACGAAAAGGAATTCAGTGCGCAGCAGGCCAACGCCATCGGCGCCGTTGGCAAAGGCCTGGCCGGCTTCGGCGCTGGAGGCCACGTTGGCAGCGACTTCGACATCTACGCCATCGAGGGTTCGCGCCGGGGCGTGGGCGAGGGTTTGCTGCTGGGCCCGCAGCGCTGCGCGTTGGCTTTGTGCTTGCCGCACCTGGGCCAGGCGCTCGGCGCTTGGTGTGAGTTCGAGGCGGCCACCGTCGGCGTCCAGCACCACCGATTGACCGGGCAACTGCTCAAGCAGTGCATCGCCCAACGCAACCAGGCAGGGCAGGCCTTTGCCGCGAGCCAGGATCGCCACGTGGGACGTCGCGCCGCCCTCGGCCATGCATACGCCTGCCACGCCCTGGGCGCAGAGTTGCAACAGGTCCGACGGGGTCAGTTCCTGCGCGACGACAATGGCGCCCGCCGGCACGTCGAATTGCCAGGCTTCGCCCAGCAGTGCCCGCAGGACCCGCTGGCGCAGGTCATGCAAATCATTGGCGCGCTCGGCCAGCAGCGTGCTTTGCAATTGCCGCAGCACTTGGCACTGTACGTCTATCGACCGGCTCCAGGCGTGGGCCGCCGCGCTCCCTTGCTCGATAGACAGGTACGCGGCATCCAACAGGGCCGGATCTTCCAGCAACGCCAAATGAGCGCTGAAGATCGCTTGCTCATCGACGTGGCGCCGGGCCTTGGCGTTTTCGAGTGTCAGCTGGATATCCTGACTGACTTGAGCCAGGGCATCGAGCAGTCGTTGGCGTTGTTCTTCGACATTGTGGCCGCCGGGATCTTTGGGTAATTGAATGCCATCCAATCGAACCAGCGGTCCGCTCGCCAGGCCGGGCGCGGCGCAGACGCCATGCAATACGCCTTCTTCGGCGGCGTGCCGGGTTGTCTGGACCTGCGGCGCCCTGCCGTGAGCCTCTTCGGCCAGAGCGGTGGACAAGCTCGCCAGCAGCGCTTGCAGCGCCGCTTCGGCATCGCTGCCGCGACAGCTGACATGCACTTCGGCCTGTTCGGTGATCGCCAGGCCCATCATGCCCATGACGCTGTCACAGGACGCCGACCGCCCCCCAAAGTGTAACTGCGAGCGGCTTTTGAATCCCCGTGCGGTCTGGCGAACCAAGGCCGCCGGCCGCGCATGCAAGCCGCCTCGATGGGCGATGCGAATCTGGCCGGACACTTCGATGCCGACTTCCAGGTCGTCAAGCTGTCCTGCACCGGGCGCCCTGGCGACGACGTGCAACAGAGGTTCGCCGACCTTGACCCCTTTCAGGGTGATAGGCCGTGCCTGGAATTGTTCGCCATTGGTGATGACCAACAGGCTGACCAGGCTTTTGCAGCGCTGGGCCACTTTGTCCAGGTCGTAGCGCAGCAGCGCTTGCCCGTTGCTGACGCGCGTGCCTTCCTTGACCAGCATGAAAAAGCCGTCGCCCTGCAACTCGACGGTGTCCAGCCCCAGGTGCAGCAGCAATTCGGCGCCGTTGTCGGCCCGCAGGGTCACGGCGTGGCCGGTGCGAGCGACGTGGATCACCTCGCCGTCGCAGGGGGCGTAGAGGGTGTCGTTCAGCGGGTCGATGGCGATCCCGTCGCCCATGGCGCCGCTGGCGAATACGGCGTCCGGAACGTTGGTGAGGGTGAGCACCGGGCCGCTGAGCGGGGCGCTGAGGGTCAGCTCTTTATTGTTGTTGGGCATGGGCTCGCTCTCTGTGTAATTTCATGGGCCTTGCATGAACGCCGTCGGGTCAGTGGGTCCGGGTGACCTTGCTCAAATGCCGTGGTTTGTCCGGATCCAGGCCCCGGGCGAGGGCCAGCCGGGCAGCCATGCCATAAAAGCTCTGGATCGCCAGGATCGGGTCCAGGGCCGGGTGATCGGCGCGGGACAAGGTCAAGTCGCGCTCGACGATGTCATCGGGAGCCGCCAGCAGCACCCGGGCGCCGCGCTGGCGCATATCGGCGGCCAGACCCAACACGCCGGCCTGCTCGGCACCGCGCGGGGCGAACACCAACAGCGGGTAGTTTTCATCGATCAGCGCCATCGGGCCGTGGCGGACCTCGGCGCTGCTGAAGGCCTCGGCCTGGATCGCCGAGGTTTCCTTGAATTTGAGCGCCGCTTCCTGGGCGATGGCGAACCCGGCGCCACGGCCGATCACCATGAGCCGCTGGCAATCACGGAGCGTTTCGACGGCGGCGCCCCAGTCCTGGCCTGCGGCCTCGCGCAAACCTTCAGGCAGCGCAGCGCCGGCATCGAGCAACTCGGCGTCGTCCTTCCAGTGCGCCACCAAACGCGCGCTGGCGCTGAGGGTAGCGATGAAACTCTTGGTGGCGGCAACGCTGCTTTCAACGCCGGCGCACAACGGCACGCTGAATTCACAGGCCGCCTCCAGCGGAGAATCCTCTGCGTTGACCATCGCAACGCTCGACGCGCCGCGTTTGCGCAACAGGCGCAGGCTGTTGACCAGGTCCGGGCTCTGCCCCGACTGGGAGAACGCGAAGGCCACCTGGCCACTGACCTTCAAAGGCGCCTGTTGCAGGGTCACCACCGACATCGGCAGCGACGCCACCGGCAAGCCCAATTGCTGCATGGTCAGGTAGGCGAAATAACTGGCGGCGTGGTCGGAACTGCCCCGAGCGATGGTCATCGCCACTTGCGGCGGTTGACGACGCAGGCGTCCGGCGATTTCCTCCAGCGTTGGGTCCAGCCGCTGCAGTTGGCGCTCGACGGCTTCGGCTGAGGCCTGGGCCTCTTCAAGCATTTTGCAAGTCAATGGCTTCTCCTTCGACCATCACGTCGATCAGGTTCAAGTTACGGTCGAGGCGCACACAGTCGGCCCAGGCGCCGGGTTGCAGGCGTCCGCGCTCGGGCAGGCCGAGGTAGTCGGCGGGAAATTGCGACAGACGTCGCGAAGCTTCGTCGATCGGCAGGCCGATTTTCACCAGGTTGCGCAGGGCCTGGTCCATGGTCAGGGTGCTGCCGGCCAGGGTGCCATCAGCCAGGCGCACGCCGCCCAGGCATTTGGTCACGGTGTGGCTGCCCAGCTTGTATTCGCCGTCGGGCATGCCAGCGGCGGCGGTGGAATCGGTGACGCAATACAGGCACGGGATCGAACGCAACGCCACGCGCATCGCACCGGGGTGCACGTGAAGCAAATCCGGGATCAGTTCGGCGTATTGCGCATGGGCTAGCGCCGCACCGACGATGCCGGGCTCGCGGTGATGCAGTGGGCTCATGGCGTTATACAAATGGGTAAAACTGCTGGCCCCGGCCGCGAGTGCCGCGACGCCTTCTTCATAGCTGCCGAGGGTATGGCCGATCTGCATGCGCACGCCGCGAGCGCTGAGGGCGCCAATCAAGGCATCGTGACCGGCGATTTCCGGTGCAATGGTGATCACGCGGATCGGCGCCAGGGCCAGGTACGTTTCCACCTCGGCCATCAAGGCGGTGTGGGCGAAATTCGGTTGGGCGCCGAGTTTGCCGGGGTTGATGTAAGGGCCTTCCAGGTGAACACCGAGCACCCGTGCGCTGCCGCTGGGCCGCTGTTCGCAGAATTCACCGAGGGCCTTGAGTACGCGGATGATTTCTTCGCTCGGCGCCGTCATCGTCGTGGCGAGCAACGCCGTTGTGCCGAATCGCACATGGGTGCGGGCAATGGTTTCGAACGCCGCCGCGCCTTCCATGATGTCCTTGCCGCCACCGCCGTGCACATGCAGGTCGATGAAGCCGGGCAGCAGGTAGGGCAGGTCGTTGCTCGTCGGGTCGCAGGGCTGGCCTTCGATGGACACGACCCTGCCGCGCTCATGGATCAGGCGGCCGCGTATCCAGCCGTCGGCGGTGAGGATGTTGTTTTCGGACATGGGATTCTCGGGTCGTCTAGCGCCGCAACTCGGCGACGAAGTCGTAATAGTCGTTGCGGCAATAGGTGTCGGTGACTTCGATGGGCGTGTTGTCTTCCAGGTAGCCGACCCGCGTCATCAACAGCATCGCGGTGCCGGGGGCGATGCCCACCAGGGCGGCGAATTCGTCCGAGGCGTTGATGGCCTGGATGTGTTGCAGGGCGCGCACTACCGGTTTGCCGATGCTGTCGAGGAATTCATAAAGCGAATCGCCCACCGCCTGCGGCTTGGCAATGATCGATGCGGGCAGGGTGCTCATCTCGATGGCCATGACCGTGTCGTCGGCCTTGCGCAGCCGTTTGAGCCGGGCGACTTTGTCGGTGGGCGAGAGGCCCAGGCGTATCAATTCCTCATGGGTTGGCGGGGTGATCTCCCGCTCCAGCCATTGGGAGCCGGGCACAAAGCCTTTGAGCCGGAGCATCTCGCTGAAACCGCTAAGGCGTGAGAGCGGTTGTTCCAGGCGTGGGGTGATGAACGTACCCGAGCCTTGGTTGCGGCGGATCAGGCCTTGTTCGAACAGCACTTCCAGCGCCTTGCGCGCGGTGACCCGGGATATCCCCAATTGCTCGCTCAAGCTGCGCTCGGACGGCATCGCTTGTTCGGCTTTCCACTGGCCAGCGTGGATGGCGGCTTCCAGATTGCGGGCCAGTTGCAGGTAGAGCGGGGTGGGTTGGGTGTCGTCGGGGCGCAGGGTCTGGATGTTCATTTGGGTGTCCGATGCGGTTTTTTGTGGGCGTTGTCGCTCGGTGGCTTGGGGTGGAAGCTAATACCACTTGAATACCATGTCAACGCTGCTTTTCTAGGGCTGGCCTGTGTTTTCTGGGTATTCATTCGGGTGTTATTTAAGTGGTATTAGGGTGGTTTTTGTGGGGCGTGGAATTACAGCGTTGGGATGGGTTTTTGAAGGTCAGTGGTATGCACGGAGGGCGGGTTGCGGAGTTTGATATTTATTTTTATGGCGACCGGTGGTAGTGCGTTTTGTGTGTATATCCGCCGGCACATCCAACATTCTCATTGACTGAGCCACCGCTATCGCGAGCAGGCTCGCTCCCACAGGGGAAACGCGAACACCCAGACCCAGGCCGCCTCGGGACGAGCCTTGATCTTCATCGCGAGCAAGCTCCCACAGTGGTTTCGTGTCGTTGACAAATATGCCAATCGACATCGAACCCTGTGGCGAGGGAGCTTGCTCCCGCTGGGCTGCGAAGCGGCCCTGAAACCTGACAGCGCGGTGTGTCAGGCAGATCGAGTTGACTACTTTGGGGTTGCTGCGCCCGAGGCGTCGGACCGTCCCAGCGGGAGCAAGCTCCCTCGCCACAAGAGCTCTTATCCACAGGAACTTCTTGCCGCAAGAAAATGGGCTACGGCCGAATCTCGATCATCGTCCCATCCGGCACCAGGTTCCACACCTCACGCATGTCCACATTGCGCATGGCGATGCAGCCGTCGGTCCAATCCAGGGTATGGAACAACTGCTCAGGGTTCTCCTCCGAGTCCGGCGTGCCATGAATCATGATCATGCCTCCCGGTTCCACGCCTTCGCGGCGGGCGCGGGCGGCGTCGCTGATGTTGGGGTAGGAAATGTGCATCGACAGGTAGAACCGGTCGCTGACCTTGCGCCAGTCGATCCAGTAAAAGCCTTCGGGGGTGCGCTTGTCGCCCTCGATCAGCTTGGGGCCTTTCTTGGCGCCCTTGCCCAAGGAGATGCGATAGGTCTTGAGGGGCTTGCCGTCGTTGATCAATTGCAATTGATGGGCGGACTTGAGCACCAGGACTTTTTCGATGACTTTGCCGTTGTAGGTTCCCACGGCGGCGGCCTGGGACAGGGCGGTGAACGACAAGCAGAACAGCACAAGCAACCAGCGCATTGAAACGATATCCCTAGAGGTGTCGCGGCTATATTGGATTTTCTAGGCTCTGTACGAAATGTATCCGCACTCGCCCATACTGCGTTGAAACGAGGCTCGGAATGCTCATGTACTCCAGTACACTGCGCTTCCTCGCCCCGTTTCGCCTTGTCTGGCCTTCGCGCGAACACATTTCGTACAGAGCCTACGTATTGGCAGGCTGAGTCAGCGGCGGAATCGACTCGGATCGCACCGGGTATTGCTCGGCCCGCCGGTCAGCGTAGAAGTATTCTAGGGTACGGCCCACGGTGCGGAAAGCCAGCTCGTTCCACGGGATGTCAGCTTCTTCGAACAGCTTCACTTCCAGGCTTTCGGGGCCCGCGGCGAAATCCTCGTCCACCAGCTCGGCGCGGAAGAACACATGCACCTGGCTGATGTGCGGAACGTCGATCAGCGTATAGATGCTCAGGTTTCGCACCCGGGCGCAGGCTTCCTCGGCGGTTTCGCGCACGGCGGCTTGCTCGACGGTTTCGCCGTTTTCCATGAAGCCCGCCGGCAAGGTCCAGTAACCACGCCGTGGCTCGATGGCGCGCCGGCACAACAGGACTTTACTGCCCCAGGTCGGTACACATCCGGCAACGATATTGGGGTTTTGGTAATGAATGGTGTGGCAGGTGTCGCAGACAAAACGCAGGCGCGAGTCGCCCTCGGGTATGCGCTGGGTCACCGGGTTACCGCACTGGCTGCAGAATTTCATGCTTGGATTCCTGAAGGCTGCGCCTATCTTGGCGTGTGCGGGCCGGTATCGGCAAGTTGTCGTTTCGCGACATGACGCGGTCCGGGGCTTGGGCCGCTTGCCTGATTGGTGCATGATGCTAGGCAGCGAATAAATCGAGAAGTCTCATGCTGGACGAGCTACTGCATCGAGTAAGCAACCATACGCCGCGCGATCTGGAGACCGATCGGCGTTTTCCTGAAGCGGCGGTGCTGGTGCCGATCACGCGCAGTGATGAACCGGAGCTGGTGCTGACCCTGCGCGCCAGCGGTCTCTCGACCCACGGCGGCGAAGTGGCGTTCCCCGGTGGACGTCGAGACCCGGAAGACCCCGACCTGATCTTCACCGCCCTGCGCGAAGCCGAAGAGGAAATTGGCCTGCCCCCCGGCCTGGTGGAGGTGATTGGTCCCCTCAGTCCACTGATCTCGTTGCACGGTATCAAGGTCACGCCTTACGTCGGCGTGATTCCGGATTACGTCGAATACCAGGCCAACGACGCCGAGATCGCCGCCGTGTTCAGCGTGCCGTTGGAATTTTTCCGCAAGGACCCGCGCGAGCACACCCACCGCATCGACTACCAGGGCCGCAGTTGGTACGTGCCCAGCTACCGTTTCGAGGGGTACAAGATCTGGGGGCTGACGGCGATCATGATCGTGGAGTTGGTCAACCTGCTGTACGACGCCGGCATCGACCTGCACACGCCGCCCAAGACTTTCATCAACACCTGATGCCCCGAGGATTCCCATGAAATACCGCTTGGACGATGCCCGTGTCGAAACCCACCCACAGAGCTGGGTCGCGCCCAACGCCACGCTGGTGGGCAAGGTCCGCCTCGAAGAGGGCGCCAACGTCTGGTTCAACGCGGTGTTGCGTGGCGACAACGAATTGATCCTGATTGGCAAGGACAGCAACGTACAGGACGGCACGGTGATGCACACCGACATGGGTTATCCGCTGACCATCGGCACTGGCGTGACCATCGGCCACAACGCCATGCTTCACGGCTGCACAGTCGGGGACTACAGCCTGATCGGCATCAACGCGGTAATTCTCAACGGCGCGAAGATCGGCAAGAACTGCATCATCGGCGCCAACTCGCTGATCGGCGAAGGCAAGGAAATACCCGATGGTTCGCTGGTCATGGGCTCGCCGGGCAAGGTCGTGCGAGAACTGACCGAGGCCCAGAAAAAAATGCTCGAAGCCAGTGCGGCGCACTACGTTCACAACTCGCAGCGCTACGCACGCGACCTGATCGAGCAGGAACAATGAACACACCTGAACGCCCGATTCCGTCGCCCTGCGTAAACATCTGCTCGCTGGACGATGACGACGTCTGCACCGGTTGCCAGCGCACCGTCTCCGAGATCACCCAATGGCGCAAGATGAGCAACGATGAACGGCGCAGCGTTCTGGCGTTGTGTCATGAACGGGCCAAGGCCAATGGATTGGTGTGGATGCTGCCGGCAAGGCGTTGATGTCCACTTGTGAATACAAAATCCCTGCGGAGAGGGAGCAAGCTCCCTCTCCGCAGGGGCGTCTCACAAGGCTTTAATCGATCGTCGTCCCAACCACCGATCCAACCCCACCACCCCCAGCGCAATCCCGACAAACCCGGCCAACACGCCCCCGGCATTGATGAACACCTGTGGATAACCCAGGCTCGTCACGTCGATGAAAGGGTAGGGATAGGCCGCCAGCAGATCACCCCGTAGCAGGATGTAGGCGAAGTACACCAGCGGGTAAATCATCCACAGCCCGACGTGGCCCAGGCGCAACGTGCCTTTGGGCACCCAGAGCCCCCAATAGATGATGAACAGCACCGGCATGATGTCGTGCAGCAGTTCGTCGGCGATAAATTGCCAGCCTTCCGGTTGCCAGAGATGGCGCAGCAATACGTTATAGGCCAGGCCGACCAAGGCGATGCTCACCGCGATGCCGCTGCGTACCGCTGGACGCAGGAACCAACGCCTCACCGCTGATTCACGGCGGGTCACTTCCCAGGTCAATACCACGGCGGCCAAGGTATTGGTCAATACGGTGAAGAAACTGAAGAAGTTGACCAGGCCGCCCAACAGGCTCGCGCCCAGTTCCCATCGGCCCAGCAGGATCAGGTAGAGCTGAATGCTCAATCCCACCCAGCCGAGCAATGCCAGCATCGACACGAAACCGGTTCGCACGTTCATGGTTCAGATAGGCCGCTTGGTGCGCATCAACTTGACGTACAAGCGCTCGACTTTCTCCCGTGCCCATGGCGTCTTGCGCAGGAAGGTCAGGCTCGACTTGATGCTCGGGTCGCTCTTGAAGCAACGGATATCGATGCGTTCCGCCAGGCCTGACCATTGGTAATGCTGCACCAGGGCATTGAGGATCTGCTCCAGGGTCACGCCGTGCAGTGGGTTGTTGTTCGGTTCGGTCATGGCAAGCCTTGCATGATGAGCTGTGAAGCCGCGCACCTTAGCCGAGGCGCTCTGCGGGGGGAAGTGCCGCCGTTATCAGGGCTTGTATCCCCGGCACACTGTTACCGAATTCGAGATGATCCATGTCAACAAAAGCGCTTTCGCTATTTGTAACAGGACATTATCCTTGCGCCGCTTGCTGAAACGCTTCTTCTGGCGTACCAGAGCCTCTGCGTCCAGCTACTCCTGTTGAAAGGTCTAAAGAATGCCGAATGTCGCGATCCTGAGAGACAGCGCTGTCTTGGTAAATTCCGGTGGGAACGAGCTTACTCACCATAGCGATTGCACATTCAACATTCGAGTCGACTGACACGCCTTGATCGCGAGCAAGTCCGTTCCTACAGCGACCGCGTCATCGAATTTGCCTTTTTCCAACTGAACCATGCCCCCTCAAGATCGTCATCTAAAGTGACTACTTGCGCGGGACTCTTTAAAACGTCACGGAGATACACACTATGAGCGCTGAGGGTGCTTTGAGTCGAAGCCGTCTGCTACCGAGCTTGCTCGGCATTCTGCTTCTATTGATGGGGCTGGCCTTGTTGGCCGGTGGGATCAAACTGAGCACGCTCGGCGGCTCGCTGTATTATCTGCTGGCGGGCATCGGCCTGGCGATTACTGGTGTACTGCTGATTCTGGCGCGCCGTGCAGCGCTGGGGATGTACGCGCTGGTTTTATTCGCCAGTACGGTGTGGGCGTTATGGGAAGTGGGCCTGGATTGGTGGCAATTGGTGCCGCGCCTGGCCATGCTGTTCGCCTTGGGCATCGTCATGCTGCTGCCGTGGTTCCGGCGCCCGTTGCTGACCGCCGATGCATCGCCGATGGGCACCCGAGCGCTGGGTGCGGCCGTTGTCATCGCGGGTATCGCCGCCCTCGCCAGCCAATTCACCAACCCTGGTGAGATCAAGGGCCAACTGGACCGCGACAGCGTACCGGGCGTGACCAACACCGCACCGGCCATGCCGGACGGGGATTGGAACTCCTACGGCCGCAGCGCCCATGGCGACCGTTATTCGCCACTGGCGCAGATCACCCCTGAAAACGTCAGCAAGCTGAAGGAAGCCTGGACGTTCCGCACCGGTGACCTGCCAGGGCCGAACGACCCAGGCGAGACCACCGCGGAAAATACCCCGCTGAAGGTCAACGGCATGCTTTATGTGTGCACGCCCCACAGCCAGGTCATCGCTCTGGAGCCAGAAACCGGCAAGGAAATCTGGCGCTTCGATCCGAAGCTTTCTACGCAGAACGCGGAAAACTTCAAGGGCTGGGCCCACATGACCTGCCGTGGCGTGAGCTATCACGATGACGCCGTCTACGCCTCGGCCGAGCAGAGCCCGACCGGCGCCGCCAGCACTACGCCGGCCAGCACCGTTTGCCCACGGCGGATCTTCCTGCCGACGGCCGACACCCGCCTGATCGCCCTCAACGCCGATACCGGCAAGATGTGCGAAGACTTCGGCGACAAAGGCCAGGTCGACTTGAGCGCCAACATCGGTGGTTTCACGGCCGGCGGTTACTACTCCACTTCGCCACCGGCGGTCACCCAGAATCTGGTCGTTATCGGCGGCCATGTCACCGATAACGTCTCCACCGACGAGCCAAGCGGCGTGATCCGCGCCTATGACGTGCACACCGGCAAGCTGGTGTGGAACTGGGACAGCGGCAACCCGGACGACACCACGCCGATTGCCGAAGGCCAGACCTACACCCGCAACTCGCCGAACATGTGGTCCATGTTCAGCGTCGATGAAAAACTCGGCATGCTTTACCTGCCGATGGGCAACCAGACCCCCGACCAGTTTGGTGGTTTCCGTACCCCTGAATCGGAAAAATACGCCGCTGGCCTGACCGCCCTGGACATCGCCACCGGCAAGGTGCGCTGGTACTTCCAGTTCACTCACCACGATCTGTGGGACATGGACGTTGGTGGTCAACCGACCCTGATGGACATGAAAACCGCCGATGGCGTGAAGCCGGCTGTGCTGGCATCGACCAAGCAGGGCAGCATCTACGTGCTGGACCGCAGTAACGGCCAGCCGATCGTGCCGATCAAGGAGGTCCCGGTGCCCCAAGGCGCGGTGGAAGGCGACTTCACCTCGCCGACCCAGCCGATGTCCGACCTGAACTTCGTGCCGCCGGTCCTCAAGGAGCGGGACATGTGGGGCGTCACGCCGTTCGACCAGATGCTGTGCCGGATCGACTTCAAGTCGCTGCGCTATGACGGTATGTTCACACCGCCTTCGTTGCAGGGCTCGATTGTTTATCCTGGCAACTTCGGTGTGTTCGACTGGGGCGGCATTTCTGTCGATCCGGTGCGCCAGATCGCCTTCGTCAACCCGAGCTACATGGCGTTCAAATCGAAGTTGGTACCGGCGGCGGAAGTGGCCGGTGGCCCGGGTCGCAAGAGCGAGACCGAAGGCGTGCAGCCAAACAAAGGCGCGCCATATGGCGTGATCCTCGAAGCGCTGCTCTCGCCCATGGGGCTGCCGTGCCAGGCGCCTGCGTGGGGTTATGTCGCGGCCGTGGACCTGACCAACAACAAGACCCTGTGGATGCACAAGAACGGCACGGTGCGCGACAGCTCGCCGGTTCCGATCCCGCTGAGCATGGGTGTTCCAAGCCTGGGCGGCACATTCACCACCGCCAGTGGCCTGGCATTCCTCAGCGGCACGCTTGACCAGTACCTGCGCGCTTATGACGTGAAGAACGGCAAGCAATTGTGGGAAGGCCGCCTGCCTGCTGGCGCTCAGACCACGCCGATGACCTACACCGGCAAGGACGGTAAGCAATACGTGCTGGTCGTTGCAGGGGGGCACGGTTCCCTGGGCACCAAGCAGGGTGACTATGTGATTGCCTACAAACTGCCGGATTAAGCCCTACCGGCGCTCATGAAAAAGGCGACACCCTTGCGGGTGTCGCCTTTTTTAATCCCTCGATTTCACGCTGGCTTTTGTGAACACGCCAAGCCTTGGCCTTTGTGAACACAACACGCTTTTGTGGCGAGGGGATTTATCCCCGCTGGGCTGCGCAGCAGCCCCAAAGCAGCAAACCCAATCTGCCTGACACCCCGAGTTGTTGGGTTTAGGGCTGCTGCGCAACCCAGCGGGGATAAATCCCCTCGCCACAGATAAATCCCTTCACCACAAGGACTGTGTTCAGCCCTGGGCTTTACAACTCGATCTTGACGGCCTGGGAAGCCCGGGTCGCCTTGGCGCGGGCGGCTTCGATGGATTCGTCGCGGGCCAGGGCCACGCCCAGGCGGCGCTGACCGTTGACTTCCGGCTTGCCGAATAGACGCAGCGCCGTGTCCGGCTCGCTCAGGGCGGCGCCGAGGTTGGCAAACGCGGTCTGGGTCGATTGGCCTTCCACGAGGATTACCGCCGAAGCCGATGGGCCGAACTGGCGGATCAACGGAATCGGCAGGCCGAGGATGGCCCGGGCGTGCAGGGCGAACTGAGACAGGTCCTGGGAGATCAGCGTGACCAGGCCGGTATCGTGGGGGCGCGGGGAGACTTCGCTGAACCACACTTGGTCGCCCTTGATGAACAGCTCGACGCCAAACAGGCCGCGGCCACCCAGGGCCTCGGTCACTGCCTTGGCTACGCGCTCGGATTCGGCCAGCGCCGCCGGGCTCATGGCCTGTGGTTGCCAGGATTCCTGGTAGTCGCCCTTTTCCTGACGGTGGCCGACCGGTGCGCAGAACGTGGTGCCGCCGACATGGCGCACGGTGAGTAGGGTGATTTCGTAATCGAAATCGATGAAGCCTTCGATGATCACCCGGCCCTTGCCAGCGCGGCCGCCTTCCTGAGCGTAGTCCCAGGCTTTCTGCACGTCTTCAACGCCGCGCAGCAGGCTCTGGCCCTTGCCCGAGGAACTCATCACCGGCTTGACCACGCAGGGGAAACCCAGGGTCTCGACGGCCTTGCGGTAGTCTTCCACGGTGTCGGCGAAGAAATACGGGGAAGTCGGAAGGCCCAGCTCTTCGGCGGCCAGGCGACGGATGCCTTCACGGTTCATGGTCAGTTGCGCGGCGCGGGCCGTAGGAATCACCGTGAAACCTTCGGCTTCCAGCTCCACCAGGGTGGCGGTGGCGATGGCTTCGATCTCCGGCACGATGTAGTGCGGCTTCTCGGCCTCGATCACCGCACGCAGGGCGGCGCCATCGAGCATGTTGATCACGTGGCTGCGATGGGCCACTTGCATCGCCGGCGCGTTGGCGTAGCGATCCACGGCAATCACTTCAACGCCCAGTCGCTGCAGTTCGATTACCACTTCCTTGCCCAGCTCACCGCTGCCACACAACAAAACGCGGGTCGCGGTGGGCGACAATGGAGTTCCGATACGGGTCATCTGAAGGTCCTCAAAACAGGAGCGGATCATCGGGGGCGCGCGCCGGGCGAGCTTCCCATGGGGAGAAAACGCGGCATTTTACATGAACCGCGTCAGCCGGCGACGGCCTGTTTGCGCAAACGCCAGGCCATGATCAGCCAGACGGCCGTGACCCCGGCGAATTTCGAGAGCAGCGCGGTGATTATCACGGCGGGCTTCAGGGCGTCGATCAGGCCGAAGAAAATGAATGTATCGAGAGGGATGCTCAGTGCCGAACTGATCCACAACCGGTCATGCAGCGGACGCTTGGTGACCGTGAACACCAGCCAGTCGATGCACTCGGAGACGGCAAACGCCGTGGCGCTGGCCAGGGCGATGGTTGGGTCGGAGGTGACGTAGGACAGCACCAGCGCCACCAGCATCGCCACGATGGCGCCATGGCCGAAGCGGGTCTGCACCATGTCCCGCAAGATAAACACCAGGCCCCCCCAGGCCGACCAGATGATGTCCAGGTGCGGCGCGGCTGAAAATGCAAAGTTGATCAGCACGACGCTGCCGATGTAGGCGATCAGGAAAAGCATGGGACCGGGTACCTGGTGGGGATGGAATGTCGGGTGAACCCTCAAGGACAACGAAGCCCCCTGTGGCGAGGGAGCTTGCTCCCGCTGGGCTGCGAAGCAGACCCAAAACCTGACAACTCGGAGGATCAGATAGATCGAGGTGACTGTTTTTTGGGGGGCTGCTGCGCAGCCAGCGGGAGCAAGCTCCCTCGCCACAAGGGCCATTAGTGTCAGAAGGTTACTTCAGCAGCAAGCCATCCCTCAATCTTCCTCACTGTCATCCAGCTTCCAATACCCCACGGCCTTCACAAAATCCTGGTCCAGGCCTTTCTCTTCCAGCAATACCTTACGGATCTGCCGGGACACCTTGCTCTCGGTCGCGACCCAGGCGTACAGCTTGCCGCCGGGCATTTCCAACTGCTGCACGGTGCGTAGCAGGCTGTCCTGGCGCCCCTCACGCAATACCCAGATCACATGCACCTGCGCGGGGCTGTGGAGCACCTGCTGTTCGGCGCCATTTTCCACTTCCACCACCACCAAGGCCTTCCGGTTGGGGGCAAGGCCTTCGAGACGGCGAGCGATGGCGGGCAAGGCGGTTTCGTCGCCGATCAACAGGTAGCTGTCGAAGACGTCCGGCACAATCATCGACCCCCGTGGCCCGGCGATGTTGAGGTATTGGCCGGGCGCGGCCTGGGCCGCCCAGGTCGAAGCGGGGCCGTCGCCATGGAGCACGAAATCGATGTCCAGCTCCAGGGCGTCTAGGTCATAGCGGCGCGGGGTGTAGTCGCGCATTTCTGGCATCGGACCCTGCGCCTTGCCCGCACCGGGCGCGAAGTTTTCCAGGGCGGCGTGTTCCTCGGCGTTCTGGGGGAACAACAGTTTTATGTGATCGTCGGTGCCCAGGCTGACGAATCCGGCCAGTTCCGGCCCGCCGACGGTAATGCGGCGCATGCGCGGTGTCAGGTCGACCACGCGCAGCACTTGCAGGCGGCGGCGTTTGATCTCGTGGCTGACGCGGTGGATGGTGTTTGGATCAACTCCAGTCATGCTTTTACTCCGAAACGGTTGGACTGCCAGGGCCGTCGACAATGGCTTTGGCGGTGTCGTTGAGCAGGTCGCGTACCCGCAGGATTTCATCAGGGCTCCAACGGCCATGGTGCGTTTGCAGGGCATGCCGCAGGTTATACACCGCTTCGCGGATTTCCGGGGGGCGGTCATGGCCGCGCAATGTGCGCTTGCTGATTTCGATGCGCGAGCGCACTTCATCCAGCGCTTGGGCCTGGTTCTCCAGTGATAGACGTCCGGCATCGGTCACGCTGTAGCTTTTTTTCCCATTTTCGACGCTGCAGCTGACCAAAGCGTTCATTTCCAGAAAGGTGAGGGTCGGGTAGACCACGCCCGGGCTGGGGCTGTAGGCGCCCTCGAACAGGTGCTCGATCCGGCGGATCAGGTCATAGCCGTGGCAAGGCTGTTCGGCAATCAGCGCCAGCAGCAACACTTTTAAATCACCCGAGGCGAAGACCCGTGGGGCCCGGTTGCCTCGCGAGGCGGTCGGGCGCGGTTCGAAACGGTCGTATTCTAGTTCGAAGGCGGGAGTGGGGTGAGAATAGAGGTTCTTCATATGCTGTCTCCGTTCTGCATATAAATAAAAAAGATATATCTCGGACAAAGATATATCTTTCGTCTTGTTAAGTTTCTGGAACTAAGATATATCTTGTCGGCGAGAAGGATAAGTTGTTCTCAGGAGCGGACCTTACAGCAATGCTCAATGCGCACGGGAGCGCTAATAGGCTTTTGCCATGACAAAAAGGGTGTAGGTCCGGATTGTGGTCTGTTTCTGACAGATGAACTTGTTTTTTATAGATTTTTGCGTTTTTTTCCCTGTTGCGTTTGCCGGATTTATTACAAGTTTGTGGGAAATGCCCTGCTTTTTTTTAGTTGAAGAGAGTCCATCATGCTCGGCGTTGGACAGGCAGGCAAAGTTGCTCTTTGTCTGCCGTTGCAACCATTCTCTTTATGCTAAGAACAGGTGTTAACAACATGCTTAAGCAATTCGTAACCGCTGCCTCCCTGACTGCCGCCGCGCTGAGTTCGTCGTTGGCATTCGCTGCTGATGATGCGCGCTCGGCCATCCATATCACTGCGGACATCCCGACCAATTCGTTCCACGTCCTGCCGCGCAACCCAAACTTCGGTAAGGACGAATACATGGGCTACAACCCGGCGAGCAGCACCTTGAATCCATTGCGACAGGTTTTCGACGTGAAGAACACCGATGGTTCGGTCCATGCCTACATCGACGGCGGTCCGCAGTCGCTCTCCAATGGCAGCAACGACATCGCCCTGACCACCACATTCAACGGTGTCACTTTGACCGCCACGCCTCAAGAAGTGGTGGACGACGCATCGTCGAACGGGGGTACCGCAGCTGACATGCTTATCTCCGCGGCCAAGCCCTTGGCCAACCAGACTGGCCGGTACGTCGCTGACATGACGGTCATCTTCGATGCGGTACCTCGCGCTCCGCGTTGATGCCACTCAGTGCCTGATGGAACTCATCCATTCCATGGCATGACCGCAGGCCGGCCGGTCCTCCCCAACCGACCGGCCTGTACCTGAAACGCCCTGATCACTCGTTGATTATGAGAGTCCGTTGATGTTTTCGATGACACCCATCGCGGGTGCGCTCGCGCTATTGTTGTGCGCGACCGCATTGGCCGCGCCGACTGCCCCCGGTACGACGCCGACAAGTCTGTTATCCCAGGCCAAGGGACTGCCGGCGGAGTTCGAATCGCATTTCTTTGACGTGCCCTTGGCGGTTCGTGTTGAACTCAATCAACACTATCTCGGTGAAGCCATGGTGGTCTTGACTCGGGATGATCGGGTCACCCTGCTCGAATTCACCGACACCCAGGACAGCCTGATAAAACCGGTCGAGCGTGATCAATGGGAGCAATTACTCAAGCAAGGGCAGCCGCTGGGCGCATGCGAAGCCAACTGCGCATCTGGGTTGCTCGCCGTGCATTATAGTCTTGAAAACTCCTTGGTCTCGATCCTCACCCGAGACGTGGAGCGAACCAGCGAAACCAAGCGTTATTACGATCAACCGCAAGACGGTAGCTTCGGGCTGATCTTAAATAACCAACTCAATATCAATGGCGGCCAGGAACAGGACACCGGTGGGCGTTATGGCCTCAACGCCAGTTCCAGTATCGGTAACTGGAGCCAATCGCTCGACCTCCAGCTGTCTCGTCTTGGTGGCCCGGACGACAAGCTGTACCACGCCGTCCACGAGCTTTATACCCAGCGAGAGCTGGAAGGCAGTTTTTTTCGCCTGGGTTATTTCACCCCCGGCTCCGATGGCTTAAATCGCCAGATTCGCGCGTTCGGCGCCAACCCCGACACCGCGCTGGGCGTGATGTATGGCAGCTCCGACAGCCTGGCCATCGACAATCCCAAGCCCAGTGTCTACCCCATTTACGTCACCGCCAGTCGTCAGGCATCGGTGGAGATCTATCGCAACGGCCTGTTGATCAACACCCAAGCGGTCGGCGCTGGCTTGCAGAGCCTCGACACCCGGTCCTTGCCCGGCGGGATTTATGAAGTGGAAGTCCGTCTGGTCGAGGACGGGCAAACCACCGCCACCAGCCAGGAGCTGGTCTACAAGCCCAACAACTGGACCAATGTCGAGGACCGCTGGCGCTACAACCTGTTCGCCGGACGCGAGACCCGGCTGTGGAGCAACTGGGAAGACCAGCCCTCGGGTTTCAACACCGCGGGGCTAGGGCTCAATTACTTGCTCCATCCCCGGGTGATCCTGGGCGCCTCCACGCGCCAGGTGCAGGATAAATTGCAAGTCGGCACGTCGGTGGACTGGACCCTGGGCAGTAGCACCAGCCTGTACGCCAATGTCTATCAGACCCAGCAGTACGGCACCGGAATGGATGTGCAGGGCTTGTACAGTTACGGCAATGGCAGCGTGGTCGCCAGCCACAACCGCAGTTGGCTGGATACCCGCAAAACCTACGAGACCTTGCCCGACGGCACCCGTATCCGCCAGCGCAATGTGTTCATCGGCCAGACCAGCAACTCTTCGTTGTCGGTCAATCATCGGCTGAGCAACAAGAGCTCGTTAAATGGCCGGATCGCTTACAGCGAAGGCAATGTCCAGGGTACGGGCCTTGACTTGGGCTGGACCCAGCGCGGCAAGCTGCGTGGCAGCGACGCCAACTGGCGTTTTTCGGTGTTTGACCGCCCCGGGACGTCGAGCACTGGCGACAAACGTAATCGTGGCATCGACCTAAGTGTCAGCGTTGCGCTGGGCGGGCGGGGCGAGTACTGGTCGGGCAGCGTGGGCACCCGCACTTCGCGCGACGGCGAGCGGGACAACAATGCCTCGCTGTCCTATCGGCGCAGCCTGGAGGACCACGTCTTGCAAAGTGTCTCCGGCACGGTGCTGGCTGACACCTATGGCGTGGGCCTGTCCGGTCTCGCCAGTTTCCAGACCGACTCTCTTTACGGCGACGGGTTCGTCCAGCGCTCGTCCTATAACGACAACCTGGCCGGTGGCTTGAACCTGAGCAGCACCGTGGCCGTCGGCGGCAGCAAGGCCGCATTCACCGGCGAGCCCCAGGGGCGCGGCGCGGGGATGATCGTCGACGTGGAAACCGACCTGGACCACGTTGTCCTGCGCGCCGATGACTTGACCGGTGGCAGCACCGTGTTGCATCCAGGCCGAAATTTTGTGCCGATCACCGCCTATCAGAACAGCATGGTGACCTTCGACTTCGACGGCGTGCATCCCCCGGCGGCGAACATCGCGCCGTCGCGCACCCGTTATCACCTGAACAAGGGCGGTGTGGATTATCGCCGGATCAGCGTGATGAGAACCGTGACCGTGCTCGGTCGCTTGCTCGACGAACAGGGGCAACCGCTCAAGGGCCACCACGTCATCAACCATGCCAGCCGCGGGGTGAGCGAGGTGGACGGGTTCTTCTCCATGGAAATGAATGCCGGCTCGCCGACGCTGGAAGTGCGCCACGGCAACCAGTTGCTCTGCCAGTTCCGTTTCGATCCGAACAACGCCAGCGACGAGGGGGATGTGCTGATGATCGGTGACTTGCGTTGTACGCCGGACACCTTGGCCGATACCACGATTACCGATGCCGGCGCGGCCAAACGGCCTTCATGAGCCGCTTGAATGCTGGGATTGCGCTGCTTTCCCGCGATGGCTCGCAACGATTCGCTTTGATGCATGAGGTTGTATAGATGAAGTTTTTAAGGAGACTGGCAAGCGGCGCGGCTGCGGTGGCCTGGTTGGCCGGCCTGCCGCTTGTTCATGCCGCCACGCTGGACATCACCGCGCAATTCAGGGCGGATAGCGGGAAACCCAACGAGAATACGTTCGTCAACACCACGCGAAACAGCGGCTATTGCGCGCAATTTCCCGCGTACTGCGAGTCGGCGGGTATCTTCAGCCTGGGGTGGGCCGGTGTGGCTTCAGGCGGGCCTATTCAAGCCAACCATCAAAATCCCCGGCAAGGTCCGATGGTTAAAGCACCGGCCATCTGGCGTACGGTGCAGGTCACCCACGCCGGTACAGGCCATACAGAGAACCTTCAATTCCGCGTGGTCGGATTAGGCGCAGGCGTTGGGCTCACTCCCCGGGCGAGCGAGATAGTGGGTGGCGGCGTTGACGAGTCTACCGCCGTCCAGATGATTTTTGGCTCTACTTGGCGGGACGCACCTTCGCCCTGCATCACGCCGAACGGGAGCGGGTTCCATCCGTCCCCCTTGTGGTTCTTCTGGAAAACCCCGACAGAAGCCACATGTGCCAAACCGGCCCGATATTCGATTAATCGGTTCGAGTTCGCGGCTTTAAGTCTTGCCTATGAGCTGCGTACCCCCAACCCCATCGGAATGGCCGGCGGCCGTTACCAGGGCTCGCTTACGTTAACCCTGGGGCCGGGGCAGGATTTCGATTTCGGTGATGTGGTGATCCCCAATGATCCGGTGCTGACCGTCAATTTCACACTGGATGTCGAGCATGTTCTCAAGATTGAAGTGCCACCGGGCGGAAACCGGGTTGTGCTGGAACCACGGCAGGGCTGGCAAGCCTGGCTGGACAGCGGAGTCAAGCCGACCGAATTGTTTCGAGACCAGACATTCCTTATCTCGGCGTCTTCACCTTTCACGGTGAATCTTGAGTGCCAGTACAACATGAACGGTGATTGCGGGATAGACCGCCCAGGCATTTCTACTGTCCCGGTGTATATCTATATGACGCTACCTGACGGTTTTACCAATAGCACCGGCCAACCGATCAACCGTATACGTCTGTTTTCGGGGACGAATAATCAAAAAATTTCCGTGGATAGGTTTGTCGATCGTAAACCCGGAACTCTGCACTTTGTTATCAACAGCGCCAACTTCGCGAACATGATCGATCGGGGCCCTGGTACGTATGCCGGCACCGTCACGGTGATATGGAATTCAGAAATTTAAATAGCCCGACTACCGGCAGTATTCGGTGAGTTGCGTTTAATACATGAGGTTAAGAAGTAATGAAGCATTTATTGGCATGGGTCGGGCTCTCGATGTTTTGCAGCGTGGCCGTGGCTGGGCCGCAGATCAGTGTCGGCGTGGTCTATGACTATCTTCAGGGCGACAAGAGCACCTACATGAAACGGGTGTTCAACGGCGGGACGTCTACTGCATTCGTCAAGGTCAGTGTCCTGGAAATTATTTACAACGACGACGGCAGCTATCAAGAAGTGCCCGTTGAGAACCAGGCCGGTGTCATCGCCCGTGATGGCCTGATGGCGAGCCCGGCGCGCCTGATCGTGCCGGCCAATGGCGTGCAGGGCACCCGCTTGTTGTTCATGGGCGATCGGAGCGAGGAACGCTACTTCCGGCTGCGTTTCGTGCCGGTGGTGCCCGAGGCCGAGGATGAGTTCGCCATCAGCGCCGAGGAGCGCGAGGAATATAAACAAGAACGCATGGCGGCCGGCGTCAAGGTCCTGGCCGGCTACGGCACGGTGTTTTTCGTTCGCCCCAAGGACACCCGTTTCGAGACCGTCATCGATCACACCGGCAGTCGCTATTCGTTGCGCAATAACGGCAACAGCGTGGTGGTGATCGACGAGTTCAAGGACTGTTCGGTCCAAAAAACGAACGACTGCGAGCCGACCCTCAAGCATCACGTCATGGCCGGGAAGACATTCTCCATCGACAAGCAGCCAGGGCGTGAATACCGCTTCACCCTGATCGAGGGTGATCAACAGAAAGAAATCGAGATCAAGGGCTGATGGCTCGACGCCGTTCGCCACAGGTAATCATTATGTCCGAGACATTGGCACGTACGCTCCTTTCCATTTTTTTGATGGTCTCAAGTTTTACGGCTTGGGGAGCGGTTGAACGGGAAACCTTTGAGGTTTCCGTCGTCATCCCGACGCGTAGCTTCTATGTGCATCCGGTTCAGACGGGCTGGATCCACTTGGAACAGAGGCTGCCCTACAATTCCATCACCGGAGAGCTAGGAGCGCTGTCGAAGCATTATCGAGTAAAGAACACTAACGGCGCCGTTGGCGCCCGCCTTGCGGAGCCGGCATACCTGTCCAACGGTCACGAGCGCATTGACCTGCGTGTGATGTTCCATAACGTGCAGTTGAATCTTCAGACCCAACAGGTGGCGACAGCCTCCGAAGCGGGCGGTTGGTTGCAAGTAGACCTGGACATCGCCGCCATCAAGCCGGACGGTGGTTATAGGCCTGGCCAGTACCACGGCACTGTCAATATTGTGTTCGAGGCCCTTGCGCCGTAGAGCGCAGCTCAATGACGGGGACACCGTGTGGTATGGCGTCCTGGCCTAACGGCTCGTCACCAACGGCTGGCACTGGGTATGCGTGCCCGGTTGCAAGTACGGCGAGAGAAACGGCGCCATGCCTTTGAGCACCTGGACCGGCAAGGCGGAGGTGAACTTGAAGTTCTGCGCCGACACGCCGGGTACGTAAGCGGTGAGCGTGCCGAAATGGCTGTCACCGATGTAGAACACGAACGTCGCGGTGCGGTTGATGGATTTGGAGCTGATGACCCGTCCACCGGAGCCGACGGCTTCGATACGGTTGTCGCCGGTGCCCGTCTTGCCGCCCATGGCCAGTGGCGTGCCATCGGCCAGTTTGAAGCTTCCAGCCACCCGTTTCGCGGTGCCGGCATCCACCACTTGGGATAATGCACCGCGCAACGCACGGGCCACTTCGAGCGGCATCACGCGCTTGCCGTTGTCCGGGTCGCTGACCACTCGCGTTTCATAGGGCGTGTCGACGGCGAACTGCAGTCTGTCGACCCGCAGCGCAGGCTGGCGGACGCCGTCGTTGAGAATCGTCCCCACCAGCTCCGCAAGCGCGGCGGGGCGATCCCCAGAGCTGCCGATCGCGGTGGCAAGGGACGGCACGAGATGGTCGAACGGGTAGCCGACCTTCTGCCAGCGTTGGTGAATATCCAGGAACGCTTCGATTTCGAGCATGGTGCGGATACGGCTGTCCCGGGCGCTCTTGTGCCGGCTTTTGAATAACCAGCTATAGACTTCCTGGCGCTCGAACCGGCTGGCCTTGACGATCTGGCTGAACTTAGCGTCGGGGTTGTTCAACAGATAGCCCATCAGCCACAGGTCCAGCGGATGGACCTTGGCGATGAAGCCTTGGTCCGGCAAGTCATAGGCGCCGGGGCCGTAGCTCTGGTAGAGCCGTTCCAGGCGTTCATCGGTGAGTTTTTCAGCACTCTTGGCCGACTTCAAATGAGCGCGCACGAAGCGGTTGAAGCTTTCCTGGCTGTCGCTGGGAAAGAAATAGCGGTGTACGGCGGCCAGGCGGATGGCGGTGGGGCGCATGCCGTCGAGGAAGGTCTCGAGGCGCTGGCCGGTGTCCTTTTTCTGGTACTTCTTCCAGAACCTGAGCAGGAACGAAGTGCCTTCACGATCAGCAAACTGGGCCAGGTATTCCTGGCGACGCGGGTCTTTGTCGTCCTTGAGCAGTTCGGAACTGTTATTCGGGCCGGCGTAGGTGGCGTAGCGCACCAGGTCGCGCATCAGGCGAATGAAAGGCAGGTTGATGGATTCGCGCAAGGCGTCGCGCAGCGTGGGGTTGCGACCGTCGTCCTCCTTGCGAAAGTTATGAAAAGTGTGCAGCCCGCCGCCGGTGAAAAACGCCTCGCCGGGGCTGGCTGAATACGTGCGGTCCAGCGCCGCTTCGAGCATTTTCGGCAGGCTGCGGTCGGTGTTTTCGATCAGGTAGTCCACGGCCCAGCGGGACAGGCGGTCCTGGTCGGTAATCTCGGTTTTCTTCAGGATAGTCGGGGCCTGTTGCGCATAACGCTCGTGGAGTTCGGCGATGATCTGCAAGTACGTGGTCAGCACCCGCAACTTGGCGGTGGAGCCCAGTTCCAGTTTGCTGCCCTCATTGATGTCGAAGGGTTGGTCGGTGCTGTCGGTCTGGATCCGCACTCGCGAGCCGTCCGGGGTCAGTTCCAGCAAGGTGAAGCTGTAGCGCACCTGCGTGGTGCTGGTGGGGGTCAACAGGCGTTCTCCCATCAGGCCGATCTCGGCGGCGAATGCCGGGTCGGCCAATCGCTTGAGGTACTCGGTGGCCTGGGCCTGCAAATCGCTTTGCAACGTGCTGGTGGCGGAGAGGTCGAGGCGATCGAGGTCGTACAGCGGACGATTGAGCAGCGCGGCGATGCGACTGCGGGCGGCACTGATGCCCTTGTTGGTTTCGATAGGCTGGACGGTCGGGTCCTGGACCCAATCGCGGTAGCTGACCTTACTGGCCAGTGCGGCATCTGCCAGCGCGGCATCGATCACGCCGTTCTGGGCCAGCAGCCGGATGTGGCTGTCGGTGAGACGGGCGAGTTCGTCGTGCCCCTTCGAGAGATAGTGCGACGGGCGTCGCTGGGCGATCATCAACGACAACATTTCCCGCAGGGCCAGGCCTTTTTCCGCAAGGCTCTTGGGGTCGGTGGCGGTGCTGGACAACCGTTCGTTGGCCCGTCTGAAATCCGCGCCATACCAGACCCTCAGCCCTTCCGCCATGCCGTGGACCTCGCCATGCCCCGGCACGGCGGAAAGCGGCACGCTGTTAAGGTAGTCACGAATGACCCGTTGGCGGGCCTCGAGGGTTTGCGGGCCGGCCTGATAGGCGCGCACGCTAGCGGAAATCATCTGACGGATCTTCTCCGCGCCCGACACGGTCAGGCCCTCGGGGGAATGCCGGTATTTCTCCAACTGCGTCGCGAGCGTGCTGCCGCCGGCGGATTGCCCTGGCAGGCTCAACAATTTGGCGACCTGGGACCACGCCGCCATGCCGAAGCGTGGCCAGTCCACCGCGGGGTTGGCCAATGGTTGCTTGGGGTCGAGCAGGAAGCGGTTCTCGATGAACAAAAGGCTTTGCACCACGACCGGAGGAATGTCATCGAAACTGGCGTAAAGCTGTTGCGGATACTTGAACTGATAGACCGGCGCGGCGCGGCAATCGGTAATGGTCAAGCCAGCCTGGATCTTTTCCGCGTAGGGCACGAACAGGCCTTTGTCGACATAGTCCATCAAGGCCGGAGAAAAACGCGCCTGGGCCTCGATCACGTAGTCACGCTTGAGCAAACGAGGCAGGAATTCCCCCAGAGAGCTGTAGCCCAATCGCTGATCGAACGGGCCCGCACCGGGGTAGACAATGGCGTCGCTGGGGCCGGGTTGCACCGCATAGGTCAGGGACGCCGCGTATTTGCTGAGCTCCTGGGCCTGGAACCGGGACGTGCGCATCTCCTTGGCCACGGCCAGGCCGACCACCACCACGATAATCAGCAACAACAACCAGAACGCCCGCCAGCCATGCCGGGCGCGGCGAGTTTTTTTGGGTAAAGGCGCTTCTTCCATACGTTCAGTCGGGGCCACAGGTTTATTCGAATCGGTTTGCCACAAAGCGCCCATAGTCGATTGATCCATTCACGCAGATTGATCGGACTTGCTTGAAGCTTAGACGGTGGTTGGCGTGGGGGGAGGGGAAATTGTGGACACCGAAATCATGAGCGCTGAGGTTCCTGTGGCGAGGGAGCTTGCTCCCTCGCCACAAAAGCACTCAGAGCCAAATGACATCCCAGAGCGGGTAATCGCCAATGCGATCTACCAGGCCAGCGCGAAGGGGGTTGGCGATAATGTAGCGAGCGCAGGGCTGCAAATCCTGATTGTCGCGGATTGCCCTGTCGTGGAACCCGTTTTGCCAGATGGCGCCCGTCCGGCCCATGGCTCGATTGATCGCAAGGGTGCTGCGAGACTTGACCCCTTGCATCACTTCAGACAGTCGAGGTTGTTCCAGCTGCACCAACCAATGAAGGTGGTCCGGCATCACAACCCAGGCAAGCGAATTGACCTGATATCGCTCATGAGCCAGACGCATTTCTGCAACCAGCAAACGGCCTAGCTGAAAATCTTTGAAGATAGGTACGCGTCGGTGGATTACCGTGGTGACAAGATAACCTCGCCCCGGTTCTGATGAACGTCCATGACGTAGCCGATGAGAGTTTGGACGTAGAGGATGCATTCCGTGCTTCCTTTGGCTGAGTTAACCGTAACGGTAGCCGTGCTTGTTCCGACCCGGCGCGTTGATGGTTGAACGACTTTTCCGAAAACAACGTAGTCATCGTGGCGAGGGAGCTTGCTCCCGCTCGGTCGCGCAGCGGCCGCCTGCAGTTGAAAGCTGAAAAGCGAGGGCGGCTTCGCCCCCCAGCGGGAGCAAGCTCCCTCGCCACGGGCTGGTTGGGTCTGAAAGCCTTGAACCAGAGCCATCGACCCATGCCAGCGCATGACGCTGCACCATCACTGTGCAATACTCGGCGCAGCTTCTCAAAGATCGTCAGCTCAGATAATGCCTCTCCAGAAAGTCATTTTCGGCTGAGGAACTACCTGAATTAACCTGCTTTTATAGTGAAACTTTCTGATCCGAGCTTTTTATACTGCACGACCCGCTGATCTTGAGGAATTTTCCTACAGGACGGTCTGCCCACAAGGCAGGCCCGGTTTCGGCAATGCCCGCAGGCCCATCCGCCCGCGGCTTTGGAGACTCGGTGGTCAATCCAATAACAAGACGAGGTTGTATCCCTATGCCAGTCGGCAATCCTCTGCCCCATGGCGAGACCGCGCAGGGTGGTCCGCTCAAACGTGAGCTCGGCGAGCGGCATATCCGCTTGATGGCGCTTGGCGCCTGCATCGGTGTCGGGCTGTTCCTAGGTTCGGCCAAGGCGATCGAGATGGCCGGGCCGGCGATCATGCTGTCCTACATCATCGGTGGCCTGGCGATTCTGGTGATCATGCGCGCCCTCGGCGAAATGGCCGTGCACAACCCGGTGGCCGGTTCGTTCAGCCGCTACGCCCAGGATTACCTCGGCCCGCTCGCCGGTTTCCTGACCGGTTGGAACTACTGGTTCCTGTGGCTGGTGACCTGCGTGGCCGAGATCACCGCGGTGGCGGTGTACATGGGCATCTGGTTCCCCGACGTGCCCCGCTGGATCTGGGCCCTGGCCGCATTGGTCAGCATGGGCTCGATCAACCTGATCGCGGTCAAGGCCTTCGGTGAATTCGAATTCTGGTTCGCCCTGATCAAGATCGTGACCATCATCGCCATGGTCATCGGCGGCGTCGGCATCATCGCCTTCGGTTTCGGCAACGACGGCGTGGCACTGGGTATTTCCAATCTGTGGACCCACGGCGGTTTCATGCCCAACGGCGTGTCCGGCGTGTTGATGTCCCTGCAAATGGTCATGTTCGCCTACCTGGGCGTGGAAATGATCGGCCTGACCGCCGGTGAAGCACGCAACCCACAGAAAACCATCCCCAACGCCATCGGCTCGGTGTTCTGGCGGATCCTGCTGTTCTACGTCGGCGCGTTGTTCGTGATCCTGTCGATCTATCCGTGGAACGAAATCGGCACCCAGGGCAGCCCGTTCGTGATGACCTTCGAGCGCCTGGGCATCAAGACCGCCGCCGGCATCATCAACTTCGTGGTGATCACCGCCGCGCTGTCGTCCTGCAATGGTGGAATCTTCAGCACGGGTCGCATGCTCTACAGCCTGGCGCAAAATGGCCAGGCCCCGGCCGGCTTCGCCAAGACCTCAAGCAACGGCGTACCACGCCGCGCACTGCTGCTGTCCATCGCCGCCTTGCTGCTGGGGGTGCTGCTCAACTACCTGGTGCCGGAAAAAGTCTTCGTCTGGGTGACCTCCATCGCCACTTTCGGCGCGATCTGGACCTGGGTCATGATCCTGCTGGCCCAGCTCAAGTTCCGCAAAGGCCTGAGCGCTTCCGAGCGTGCCACGCTGAAATATCGCATGTGGCTGTACCCGGTCAGCTCCTATCTTGCGCTGGCATTCCTGGTGCTGGTGGTGGGCCTGATGGCGTACTTCCCCGATACGCGCGTGGCGTTGTATATCGGCCCGGCGTTCCTGGTGTTGCTGACGGTGCTGTTCTACACCTTCAAGTTGCAGCCGACAGCAGAGGCACCGGGTTCGGTGCGTTCGGTGTCGTAAGATAAGGCACGGTATAAACGAGAGCCCCGGTCAGACGACCGGGGTTTTTTTGGTGCGTGAGCCTGACCGTCCGTCGAAATCGGTGCTCGACCTGTAAGATCTGACAGTAGACCGCCGCAGAACCGTCGCCTAGCTTGGACGCACGCCAATAGGGGAGTGGCAAGGTACCAAGATGAACGGGTCTTCTGCGTTGATGGTTATCGCACTGGTCAATGGACTGATCCATGGCCAGGTTTTTTTTCTGTTGCATGACGCCGTTGGACTGGTCCAGGCGACTAGCAACTTGGCTGCGTTCGGCGTGGCTGCGGTGTTTTCGTTTTATGTGAGTGGGCTTTACATCTTCCGGCCCGGGGAGTCATGGCGCGGCTATCTGCTGTGCAATGGTCTGATGGGGATTTCGAGTTACGCGGTCGGCTCGATGGGCGACGCCCTGTATTCGCCTGGATGGGTGACGGTGGCTTTCTATTGCCTGTTGAACCTGGCGATGGGGTACAGCTTGTTCCGGTTCAAATCGCTTCGTGCCTCTCAGCAGCCATGAACGAATTCCGAAAAGCAAGATGGAGCACTTTTTTTACTTATTCACTGGTCGGCCTCGCCAATACATTGCTTCATTGGCAAATATTCTTTGTGCTGCGCGTGGCGGTCGGTCTCGATCAGTCGATCAGTAATTTGGCTGCGTTTTGCGTGGCGGCTTCGTTTTCCTATTACCTCAATGCGCTCTTTACCTTCGATGCCAAACTATCGGTAACGGGTTATGTCACTTTCCTGTGTGTTATGGGAGCGTTCAGTTATGTCGTGGGTTATCTGGGAGACCGCTGGCGGCTCCACGGATTGCTGACGGTGGCGGTATTTTCGCTGCTGAGTCTGGTGTTCGGATTTCTCCTCTCCCGGTTCGTGGTGTTTCGTGGGCAACGTCCATGAAGATCTCGCTGATTGTTCCGGTGTTCAATGAAGAGCAGACCCTGGGACTGTTCTACAAGAGTGTCCGTCAGCACCCGGCGTTGGCCGGTTATAGCGTGGAAATCATCTTCATTAATGATGGCAGCACTGACCAGACGGATGCGCTTGTCCGTGATATCGCGCTGGTTGATAACCTGGTTGTGTTGATCAATTTTTCCCGAAACTTCGGCAAGGAGCCCGCCCTGTTTGCGGGGATTGAGCACGCCAGCGGGGACGTGGTTATTCCGATGGAGACCCCATCGAGATTATTCCCGAGCTTGTTGCCGAATGGGAAAAGGGCGCCGAAGTGGTGCTGGCCAAGCGTCGTGATCGCTCGTCCGAATGAGCACCTTCCGTGACGAGTGAGCCATTTGGGGTGGATGGTCAATCGCATGGAAGGTGACGTCTACTGTCAGAACTTACAGGTAGGGCGTGAACGCGGGGCATTCGAGAAAAACGATGCACCCGTGGCGAGGGAGCGGGTGCGAATTATGCGGCGACGATTTCCCGCGGCTCAAAACTGTCCGCCCGCGCCAGTTGCCACATCCGCGAATAGAACTGTCCGTTCACTTCACCGGTCAGCAATTCCCCAGGTTTCAGGAACACATGCAGCTGTGAAAACAGCTTGATCTCGGTCGCCGACATCCGCCGCACCAAATGCTTGGGCTGCAATTGCGAGGGGTGGTCGAGGCCGGCGGCGGCGAGCATTTCGGCGAGGGCCTTGGGGGTGTTGCGGTGGAAGTTGTAGACCCGCTGGGCCTTGTCCGGGACGACCAGGGCGCGTTGGCGCAGGGTGTCCTGGGTGGCGACGCCGGTGGGGCATTTGTTGGTGTGGCAGCTTTGGGACTGAATGCAACCGATGGCGAACATGAAGCCGCGAGCGGCGTTGGCCCAGTCGGCGCCGATGGCCAGGACGCTGGCGATGTCGAAGGCGCTGACGATCTTGCCGCTGGCGCCGAGCTTGATCTTGTCCCGCAGGTTCAGCCCCACCAAGGTATTGTGCACGAACAACAGGCCTTCGCGCAGCGGCACGCCGATGTGGTCGGTGAACTCAACCGGTGCCGCGCCGGTGCCGCCTTCCTTGCCGTCCACTACGATGAAATCGGGCAGGATGCCGGTTTCCAGCATGGCCTTGGCGATGCCCATGAATTCCCACGGATGCCCCAGGCAGAACTTGAAGCCCACCGGCTTACCGCCAGACAGTTCGCGCAATTGCTGGACGAACTGCATCAGCTCGATTGGCGTGGAGAACGCGCTGTGGCGGGACGGCGAAATACAATCCTCGCCCATGAGGATGCCACGGGTCTCGGCGATTTCCCGGGTGACCTTGTGCTTGGGCAGGATCCCGCCGTGGCCGGGCTTGGCGCCTTGGCTCATCTTGATTTCGATCATCCGCACCTGCGGGTTCCGGGCCTGGGCGGCGAAACGCTCGGGGTCGAAGCGCCCGTCACTGCTGCGGCAACCGAAATAGCCGCTGCCCAATTCCCAGGTCAGGTCGCCGCCGTGTTCGCGGTGGTAGGGGCTGATGCTGCCTTCACCGGTGTCATGGGCGAAGTTGCCGAGCTTGGCGCCCTGGTTCAACGCCCGGATGGCGTTGGCGCTCAGGGAGCCGAAGCTCATGGCCGAGATGTTGAACACCGAGGCCGAATAGGGCTGGGTGCATTGCGGGCCGCCGACCGTGACGCGAAAGCCGCTGGGGTCGCTCAACGGCGCCGGGCGCATGGAGTGGCCGATGAATTCGAAGCCGGCCTGGTAGACGTCGATCAAGGTGCCGAACGGTTTGTCGGCGCTTTCGTTCTTGGCCCGTGAATACACCAGCGAGCGCTGGGCACGGGAGAAGGGCAGGGCATCGCTGTCGGATTCGAGCAGGTACTGGCGGATCTCCGGGCGGATGCCTTCGACCAGGTAACGGATATTGCCCAGGATCGGATAGTTGCGGCGCACGGCATGGCGGGTTTGCAGCAGGTCGAACAACCCCAGCAGGCTCAGCAGCCCCGTCACCAGCGCTATCGGCCAGAGCCAGTCATGTTGCAGGAACGGCAAGCTGGCGAGGGTGAAGATCACGCAGCCAGCGAAGAAGGCGTAGCGGCTCAGCAAAGACAGGCTCATGCGGGTTCCTTGGGGGCGAGCGATGGGTGGGGCGAAGCAGAGATTCTGCGCTTGCTGTGAAACGGCAGGCAACAAGAACCCTGTGGCGAGGGGATTTATCCCCGCTGGGGCGCGAAGCGGCCCTGAAATTCTTGGGGCCGCTGCGCAGCCCAGCGGGGCGGTGCGACGTTTCGCTAAATCCCCTCGCCACAGAGCCCTCTCGCTGAAATTGGAAACTGCGGTCGCTCACCCCGCCAATTTCATCTGCCGCACCGGCAACTCCACCCGAAAGATCGTTCCCACCCCCACTTCACTGCTCACCGTGATGTCGCCGTTGTGTTTTTTCACGATGCCGTAGGACAGCGACAACCCAAGTCCCGTGCCTTGGCCGATGGGCTTGGTGGTGAAGAACGGGTCGAAGATTTTCTGCAGGGTTTCCGGCGGGATGCCGGAGCCGTTGTCGGCGACTTCGATCCAGACGTTGTCGCCTTCCACCCCGTTGCGCAGGGTGATGGTGCCGCGTTCCGGGCCGATGGCCTGGGCGGCATTGACGATCAGGTTCATGATCACCTGGTTGATTTGCGACGGCAGGCACTCGACCTCCGGCAACGGGCTGTATTGCTTGACCACGTCGGCCTTGTACTTGATCTCGTTGGCGACGATGTTGAGGGTCGATTCGATACCTTGCTGCAAATTGGCCATCTGCCATTCCTGGCTGGAGTCGACGCGGGAGAAGTCCTTGAGGTCCTTGACGATCTGCCCGACGCGGGCGATGCCGTCCTTGGATTCCTTGATCAGCACCGGGATGTCTTCCACCAGGAAGTCCAGTTCCACCTGCTCGCGCAGGCTTTTCAAATTCAGCACCAATTCCGGCGAGGCGATGGCTTGCTCGGCACTGCCGTAGGCCTGGAGCATTTCCTCCAGTTTGCTGAAGTAGCCGCCGAGGGCGCCGAGGTTGGAGGAAATGAAGCCGATCGGGTTGTTGATTTCATGGGCGACGCCGGCGGCCAGTTGGCCCAGGGAGGCGAGTTTTTCCGATTGCACCAGCTGGCTCTCGAGCATCTTGCGTTCGTCGATTTCCATCTGTAGCAACTCGCTGGCCTGTTTGAACGCCAGGGTGCGTTGTTCCACCAGGTCTTCGAGCTTGTTCATTTTCAAACGGGCGCGGGAGGTCATTTCCCATTTGGTGGTCAAGGTGTTGGCCATCTGCTGAACTTCGATGTTGTCGAAGGGCTTTTTCAGAATCAGCAGACGATCGTGGCCGTTGAGACGGTCGAGCAGCTCATCCCAGGAATAATCCGAGTACGCGGTGCAGACCACCACTTGCAGTTGCGGATCGACTTTCCACAGTTCCTCGATGGTCTTGGCGCCGTCCCAGCCTTCGGGCATGCGCATGTCGACGAAGGCCAGGGCATAGGGATGCTCCTTGGCCAGCGCCTGCTGCAATTTGGCCAGGCCTTCCTGGCCACCGTAGGCGGAGTCAAGTTCGAAAACGGTGGCGGCCACTTTCGGCGCTTCGCCGAACAGTGCGCTTTCCATGTCCTGTAGTTCAGCGTTGCTCTCATCCTCAGGCGTCAGGATCTTTCGGAAGTCGTCATGGATGGCTGGCGTATCGTCGATCAAGAGGATGCGCCGGTTACTCAGGCTATTCATGGCTCACCTTCTGCGAGTTTCAGGGGCAGTTGCAATACAAATGTCGCCCCGGTCCCTGGCCCCTCGCTGTGCGCGGTGAGGTGGCCGTTCATTTCAATCGCCGCCAGTGCGCAGCTGTGCAGGCCAAACCCGTGACCGTCCTTACGGGTGGTAAAACCGTGGGCGAAGATGCGCGTCATGTTTTCCTCCGGGATTCCTTCGCCTTCGTCCTTCACGCTGATTTGCAACTCTTGATCTACGACCCTGGCTTTGAGCGTCATGTTCCGCGCGTGGTTAGAAACCCCTGCCATGGCGTATTTGGCATTGCTGATCAGGTTGATCAGGATCAGCAGCATGCGGTGTTTGTCGCCCATGATCCGTGGCACTTCGCCGTACTCCTTGATCACCGTCACATGGTGGCGGGTCAGGGCCCCTGAGTTCATGCGCAGGGCATCTTCGAGCAGTTCGCTTACCACCAGCGGTTCCATCAGGCTATTGGCGCCGGCGTAGGATTGCTGCGTGGAAACGATGTCCTTGATGTGGTCGACACTCTTGCTCAGTTGCGCCAGTTCATCGGTCAGGCCTTGTTGTTCCACCGCGATGGCTTCCACCAATTGGTTGAGGTAGCCGGGCAGCAGCTTGCCTTTTTCGTCCTCGGTGAGGAAATGCCCCAGGTCGTGGCTGTGCTCGTTGATCAGGTTCATCGCCTTGCCCAGGCCCAGGGCCTTGCTGCTGCGCAGCTTGCGGCTGACCAGGTCGGCGGAAATGTTCACGCTGTTGAGCACGTTGCCGACGTTGTGCAGCACGTTGGTGGCGATCTCCGCCATGCCGGCCTGGCGGGCGGTGTCCATCAGTTCGCTCTGGGTGTCCTTGAGCTGGCGGGTGCGTTCCTCGACCCGGTGTTCGAGCTCGTCGTTGGCGGTTTGCAGGGCGCTGTTGACCCGCTTGATCTCGCCGAAACTGCGCACCAGCCGAACCGCCAGCCAAATCAATATCAGCACCAGGAAGGTGGCGAACACCAGCAGCAGGGTATGGTTGCGCTGATGTTCGGCGGCGGCGTGCTCCTGATCCTTTTCCAGCAGGCCGGTGATGGTGTCCAGCCGGTCAGCCAGGGGGACCGCTTCGAAGTCACGCAGCAGCTGGTTGACCAGCGGCTGCTCGCGCAGGATCAGCGCGATGTGCCTGCGCAGAATATCGACGGAGCCGACAAGCCCCGCCGGCAGCCGGTCCTTGTTGACGTCCAGTTGGTTGAGGCCCAGCAAGACTTCGGCGGCCTGCTCGCGGGTGGTGATCTGGGCGAACTCCATCGTGCTGAGCAGCAGGTCGTAGGTGTCGATGGCAACGTTTTGCAGTTCCAGTTTTTCACCGTCGGACAGTTGGGCGAACTGACGCTGGATGTCGTCCTCGGCGGTGGGCAGGAATGCCAGGGAGTTGCGCAGTACCGCGTTATGGGACTTGAACTGCTCCACCAGGCGAGTTTTTTCCTTGATCGCCTTCAGGTATTCGTCGCGCTGGGTTGACCAAAGCGCAGGCGCGTGGCGGCCGGGCTCCGACTCGATGTCGTCGAGGCGCTGCCACAGGCGCGTCATTTCATGCAATGGCGAAACCAGTGGGTCGTAATTGTGGCTCAGGGCGATCCGGGACTTGAGCACTTCGTTGTCCCAGATGCCGTCCTGCTGCTTGAGCTGGCGGATCAGGTCGCGCGATTCAATGTATGAAGCGGCTTGGTGGGCACTCGATTGGATGTACATGATCAACAGCATCGAAGCCAGCAATACGCCGATGAAAACCAGGCCGAGGCGGCGTGCGAGAGTCATAGCGGCTTGCCCTCCCATTCGCCGGTGAGGGTCTTGAGGAATTCGACGATCAGTTCGGTATCGTTCTTCTGGGGTTCGCGGCCCAATTGATACTTGAACATCACTTTCACTGCCTGCTCCAGAGTCTGTGCCGATCCTCCATGGAAATACGGCGCGGTGACGGCCACGTTGCGCAGGCTCGGCACCTTGAAGACCTGGCGGTCGGCTTCGTCGCCGGTGACGTTGAAGCGTCCTTCGTCGGCTCGGGTCGGATTGCCCCGGTCCTGGATGTAGTCGCCCATCACGCCGAATTTCTGGAACATATTGCCGCCGATGTTCACGCCTTGATGGCAAGCGATGCAGCCGTACTCCTTGAAGCGCTGGTAGCCGAACTTTTCCCGAGGCGTGAGGATGTCGGTATCGCCCAGCAGGTATTTATCGAAGCGCGAGTTGGGTGTCCGCAGGGTGCGCTCGTAATCGGCAAGCGCCCCCTGGATATTAGGTTGGGTCACGCCGTCTGGGTACGCGTCGGCAAAATCCCTGGCATAGCCCGTATCGCCCGCGATGCGCTTGACCACCGTTTCCCAATTACTGCCCATTTCACCGGGGCTGGTGACGACGATATGCACCTGTTCTTCCAGGGTGTCGACGCGACCGTCCCAGAACTGGTGGAAATTCAGGCTGGCATTGAACACCGTGGGCGTATTGACCTCCACCGGCTTGCCGTCGAAACCCAGGGATAAGGCTTTGTCGTCGGCGCCGCCCTTGTCCAGGCGATGGCAACTGGCGCAGGACAGGGTGTTGTTGACCGACAGCCGTGGGTCATTGAACAGCCGCTGGCCCAACTGGACTCGCTTGGGGTCCAGGGCGGGAGCGGGAGGCAGGGGTTTGAGCGGTTCGTCCAATGGCTCGGCGCGAGCGGTCACGCTCAGTCCCACCAGCAAGCCGAGAGCCAGAATCAGTCCGTGTGACGCCATGGGGTGCTTTCCTTTGAAATGCTGTCCCTTGAAACAAGGGGGTTATGACGCTGGCGCTCACGAAAACGGGTTCGGGCGTTGTTCCCATTCAGCCATCCATTGGCTGAAGGCTTGCGGTGCCACGGCCTTGCTGAAGTAGTAGCCCTGGGCTTCCTCGCACTGGTGGATCTTGAGGAATTCCAGCTGCTCCCGGGTTTCCACGCCTTCGGCAATGATGTGCAGGTTCAAACTCTTGCCCAGGCTGATGATGGTGCTCACCAGTTTCGCGTCGTTGCTGTCGATGCTCAGGTCACCGACGAACGACTGGTCGATCTTCAACACATCCACCGGAAATTTCTGCAGGTAGCTCAGGCTCGAATAGCCGGTGCCGAAGTCATCGATGGCCAGCCGTATGCCCAGATGCTTGATGGCATTGAGCGTGGCGACGGTGGTGTCGATGTTCTGCATGAGCACGCTTTCAGTGATCTCCAGTTCTAACTGTGTCGGGTCCAGACCGGTTTCCTTTAGGGTGCGCGCGATGCCATCGACGAAACCGCGCTGGCGGAAATCGATCGCCGAGACGTTGACCGACAGGTACAGCGGCCGCATGCCCTCGGCCTGCCAGCGACAGGCCTGCTGGCAGGCCTCTTGGAGCACCCACTGGCTCAGCGGGACGATCAGGCCGCTGTCCTCGGCCACGGGGATGAAATCCGACGGATAGACGAGCCCCTGATCGGGGCGATTCCAGCGCACCAACGCCTCGGCACCGACCACTTTACCGCTCGTCAGGTCGAGCTTGGGCTGGTAATGCAGCACGAACTCCTTACGCTGCAAGGCCAGGCGCAAGCCAGATTCGATGGTCTGCTGCTGACGGGCGCGGCGATTCATGTCCTCGGTGAAAAAACGGAAATCGTTGGGGCCGTTTTCCTTGACGTTGCGCATTGCCGTCTCGGCCTTTTTGATCAGCGCCACGGCATCGAAACCATCGGCCGGATACACGCTGATGCCCAGGCTCGCTGTCACCGTCAGGTCGTGACCGTCGATGGGGTGCGGGGAGTTGATAGCCCCCAGCAGCTTTTCCGCCACACCCTTGGTCAATTGTGGGTCGGCGATGTCGCCGAGGATCACCACGAACTCATCGGAGCCGTAGCGAAACACCGAGTCGGACTCGCGCACCACGGCCGCCAACGCCCGCGCCACGCGCTTGAGCATCTCGTCGCCCACCGGGTGCCCCAGCGCATTGTTGATGCGCTTGAAGCGGTCCAGGCCGATGAACATCACCGCCAACTGTCGGTCATGCCGGCGGCACTGGGCCAAGGCCTGGGTCAGGCGGTCGCCGAGCAGCATGCTGTTGGGCAGCTCGGTGAGCACGTCATATTGCAGCAGGTGGGAGACCTTGAGCAGCTCCTGGACCCGCTCTTCGATGGTGCGTTCCAGGCTGCGCATCTTGCGTGCGGCGTCCTGGGCCAGTTGCCATTTCCAGGTCATGGCGCTGGCCATCTGGCGGATTTCCAGGGTGTCGAACGGCTTCTTGAGGATCAACAACTGATCGTCGAATTCGATGCGTTCCGACATGGTCTCCCAGGAGTAATCCGAATGCGCGGTGCACAGGGCGATCTGCAGGCGCGGGTCGGCTTTCCACAGTTGTTCGATGGTCTGCAGGCCGTCCCAGCCGGGCGGCATGCGCATGTCGGCGAACACCAGGGCATAGGGCTGGCCTTCGGCCTGGGCGCGCTTGACCAGTTCCAGCGCTTCCTCGCCCTGGTAGGCCGAGTCGATCTGGAATTGCACCCGGTTCACCTGCGGCGTGCCGAACAACAGGCTCTCTGTGTCGTCCAGCGAGTCATCGTTGCCTGCGCTGGGGCTGAGGATCTTTCGAAAGTCGTGGTGAATGGCGGGCGTGTCGTCCACCACCAGGATGCGCCTGTTTGCCGGTACGGACATGGGGTTCATGGGCTGCTCTCCGATAGCTGGCTCGCCGGCCGGGTCCAGTGGTCCGCCACCGGAACGATGGCGCCCGCCTTGAGCAGGGCGGCGGCCTGCTCACTGTCCACCACAGTGCTGAAATAGTGCCCCTGGGCTTGTATCGACCCGCCGCTGGACATCAGCGTCGTGCGTTGCTCCTGGGTCTCGACCCCTTCGGCGATGATGCCGATGCCCACGTCCCGGGCGAAGTTGATGATTGCCCGCAGGGTCGTGGCGTTCTCCGGATCGGCGTTGGCGCTGTCGAGGAAGCGCTGGGCGAGCTTGAGGTGGTTCACGCGGTAAGTCTTGAGGTAATCGAAGGATGAGTACTCGGTGCCGAAGTCGTCGATGGCGACCTGCACGCCCAATTCGCACAGGCGCGGCAGCACGTCGTTATGGGTCCATTTGGTCTGGGCCAGGGTCGCTTCGGTGACGTCGAAACGCAGGTCCCAGGGCGCCAGCTCCCAGCGCGCGGTGGTACGCAGCACGTCGTAGATCAGTTCCGGGCCGGTCTTGAGCTGGGTCAGGGACAGGTCGATGGCGATCACCGGTGGCGCCATTCCCTGGTCTCGCCATTGGCGCATCTGCTGGCAGGCCTGGTCCAGGACCCAATGGCCCAGGCCGATGATGATTCCGGTTTTTTCCGCGGCCGGCATGAAGGCGGCCGGTTCCAGCCAGCCGCGCGCGGGATGGTTCCAGCGCACCTGCACGCCCATGCCGAGAATCCGGCCGGTGCCAAGGTCGACTTCCGGCAGGTAGTGCAAGTGCAACTCGTTGTTTTCGATGGCCAGGCGCAGGTCATTGGCGAGGGCGACCCGATCCGTGACCTCCTGGTTAATTTCCTCGTTGTGGAAGTGATACTGGTTGCGGCCCTTTTCCTTGGAGCGGTACAGGGCCATGTCGGATTGGGCCATCAGGCTGTCGGCGCTTGGGCTCTGCGGGGAATAGAGGCTGATGCCGATGCTCACGGAAATGCGTACGTCGTTGCCATCCAGGGAATAGGGCGCCACCAGCGTGTCGCGAATCTTGGCCGCCAGCGCGGCGCAGTGGGTCGCTTCGTGGACGTCCAGTTGCAGGATGGCGAATTCGTCGCCACCCAGGCGCGCCACCACGTCGTTTTCCCGGGTGCAGCCCTTGAGCCGCGCTGCGACTTGTTGCAACAGCAGGTCACCGATGGGGTGCCCGAGGGTGTCGTTGATCCGCTTGAAGTGGTCCAGGTCCAGGTAAAACATTGCGAAGGGCGCCGCCCCCCGACGGGCGGCCGCAAAGGCCTGGTGCAGCCGCTCGATCATGGTGGCGCGGTTGGCGAGCCCGGTCAGGCCATCGGTGCGGGCCAGCAAGGCGATCTTTTCCTCGGCCAGCTTGCGCTCGGTAATGTCGAGGATGATGCCTTCAACTTCCAGCAGCAGGCCTTGCTCGTTGCGCACCGGGATGTAGCGGTTCTCTACCCAGCGGAACGTGTCGTCGCCAGTGCGCATGCGAAATTCGATGGAGGCACCCGCGGTGTCGCGGTCCAGGACGCGCACCATGGCTTCGTCGACCTTGGCCTGGTCGTCGGGGTGGATCAAGGTTTGCGCCCAGTCCGGCGAGCTGATCAGGCGCGCCGCGACATGGCCGAACTTGGTGATGTTGTGGGAGATGTACATCAATGGAAAAGGCGGCTCGCCGCGCAGGCGATAAAGGATGGTCGGGCTGTTCTGCACGATGATGTTGGCGTCGGCCAGCTCCCGGGTGCGTTCTTCCACTGCCCGTTCGAGCATGTCCATTTTCAACGCGGCGTCTTCGGTCATCTGCCATTTGACGGTCAAGGTGCTCGCCATCTGGCGAATCTCGATCGCATCGAAAGGTTTCTTCAGGATCAGCAGGCGGTCGCCCAGTTCGAGACGGTCGGCGATGTCCTCCCAGGAATAATCCGAGTAGGCCGTGCACAACGCCACCTGCAACTTGGGGTCGGCGCGCCACAGCCGCTCGATGGTTTCCAGGCCGTCCCAACCCGGCGGCATGCGCATGTCGATGAAAGCCATGGCGAACGGTTTGCCCTGGGCAAGGGCGGTTTCGACCTTGTTCAGGGCTTCCATGCCCTGGAACGCCGATTCGAGCTCGAAGCTCTGGGCGCAAACCACCACGGGGGCGCCGAACAAGGCTTCTTCAGCATTGCTCAGGCTGTCTTCGGGCGCTGCGTGGGGGCTGAGAATCTTTCGAAAATCCTCATGGATCGTCGGCGTGTCATCAACGATCAGTATCCGCCGATTGGATCTTTCCATCGGCAGGCTCATGGCCGTGCACCGTCGAGATGCTGACTACGGAACCGTGGGTACATCTGATATCCCTTTCGCTGGCATGAGTATTCGGCCTGTACTTGGCCCTTCATGGGGTACAGCATAGTCGGCTCGTCGGAAGCGCGAGGTGAGTGATGGCGAATTGTGTCTAAATTTTCGCAATCTACTAGCCTGTTTTTTGGGGCTAAGGTAGAACGGTTGTCGATGACAGGAGGGGGTTCCAATGGAAGATCAAGCGCCGGGCGTTCCGGCAACAAAGCCGACGGTGTTGTTGGTAGATGACGAAGAATCGATCCTCAACAGCCTGCGTCGGCTGTTGCGCAGCCAGCCGTACGAAATCCTGGTGGCCGACAGTGGCGCCAAGGCCCTGGGAATTCTCAAGGAGCGGCCGGTCGATCTGGTGATGACCGATGCGCGCATGCCCAACATGGACGGCGCCACGCTGCTGGCGGAAATTCGCAAGCTTTATCCTTCGACATTGCGCATCCTGCTCACCGGTTATGCCGACGTGGACATGATGACCAAGGCTATCAATGAGGGGCAGCTCTACCGCTACCTCAGCAAGCCCTGGAATGACGAGGAGTTGGTGCAGGCCCTGCGCCAAGCCCTGGCCCACCAACATTCGGAGAGCGAGCGTCAGCGCCTCGAAGCCCTGAATCGTGAGCAGAACCAGCAACTCAAGACCCTCAACGCCACCCTGGAAAAACGCGTGGCGTCGCGGACCGCCGAGCTGCAGCAGACCGCCGACATGCTCGACCTGGCCTATGAAGAGCTCAAGCGCAGCTACGTGACCGGCACCGAGGTGTTCTCGCTGATCGCCAACCTGCGCCTGCCCAAGGCCAAGCAGACCAACCGGCAGATCATCGAACTCATCCGGGTCTATAGCCGGCTCAATTTCCTCGACGAGTCCACCGACCGCGACCTGACCATGGCCGCCGCGCTCTACAACATCGGCAAGCTGAGCTGGACCGATAACATGATGGTCACGCCGGCGGACATGCTGCATCACAGCGAACTGGAGCTGTACCGCGCCTATCCGAAGCAGAGCGAATCGCTGCTGATGACCCTGGACCCGATGAAGGACGCGGCGCGGATCATCCTTCATCACCAGGAACGTTGGGACGGCAGCGGATTCCCCGATCACTTGAAGGGCGAGGCGATTCCGTTCGGCTCGCGCCTGTTGAAACTGGCGGTGGATTTCATCGAGTTGCAGCGCGGGTTGATCCTGGAGCGGCAGATGAACAGCGACGAAGCGCTGGTCTACATCCGCAAATACGCCGGCAAGCTGTACGACCCGAACATGGTCGAAGACTTCATCAAGGCCTGTGGCGAATACCTGGAAGACGTGACGCTGTCCGACCCGACCGTGAAAGTCACCAGCACTCGTGAACTGGAGGCAGGCATGGTTCTGGCGCGCAACCTCAATGCCGACAATGGCATGCTGCTGCTCAACGCCGGAAAGGTCATGAGCGGCCCGCTGATCGAAAAGCTCATCGCCTTCGAAGCAATGGAAGGGGCGCGGTACAGCGTGTTCGTCAAGATCCCAGAGGAGGAGGCGGATCCTTCGGCGCCGAAGCCTATCTTGGGGTGACCGGGGTCTGACAGACCCGCTATCCCTTGTGGGAGCGAGCTTGCTCGCGATAGCTGAGTATCAGTCGAATATTTCTCGACCGACATACCGCAATCGCGAGCAAGCTCGCTCCCACAGAGGCACTGCGTCGATTTTCAGTCCGGCGCCAGGCTTTGCTCCCGCCGCTTTGATCTGTAACCTGCCCGGCATTTTCCGCCCGAGGCCCTTGTACATGACCACCCCTCTGATCCGCATCGCCGCCGCCCTGCTCATCGGCCCGGACGGCCGGACCCTGCTGGTGCGCAAGCGCGGCACCCAGGCCTTCATGCAACCCGGCGGCAAGATCGAAGCCCATGAGCAACCGATCCAGGCCCTGGCTCGGGAATTGGACGAGGAACTCGGGCTCAGGATCGATCCGGCCCAGGCCCGTCATCTGGGGCAATTCAGCGCGCCGGCCGCCAATGAGCCGGGATTTATCGTGCAGGCCGAGGTGTTTTTGCTGGAGACCGATGCAGCGGTTTCCCCGGCTGCCGAAATTGAAGAGGTGCGTTGGATCGACCCTTGCCGCGACAGCGAATTACTGCTGGCGCCGTTGACAGGCGAAGTGATCCTGCCGTTTTATCGAACCCACTGCCTCTCGACCTGCTGATTCAAGGAGCGACGCCTTCATGATCCCCTTGCCGGACCTGCTGATTTTCGCCGCCGCCGCGTTGCTGATGGTGCTCACGCCCGGCCCGAACATGATCTACCTGATTTCCCGCTCGATCTGTCAGGGGCGCAAGGCCGGCGTCACTTCTTTGTTGGGCGTGGTGGCGGGGTTCTTCGTGCACATGTTCGCGGCGGCGGCGGGGCTGACGGCGGTGTTCCTCGCGGTGCCCATGGCCTATGAAGTCCTCAAGTGGGCCGGTGCGCTGTACCTGCTGTGGCTGGCCTGGCAAGCGGTGAAACCCGGCGCCCGCTCGCCGTTCCAGGCCCAGCAATTGCCAGCGGATTCGACCCGCAAGCTGATCACCATGGGCTTTCTCACCAGCGCCCTGAACCCGAAGATCGCGGTGTTCTACCTCTCGGTGTTCCCGCAGTTCATCAGCCCGGAGCACGGTTCACTGTTCACCCAGAGCATCATCCTCGGGCTGACCCAGATCAGCGTCAGTTTCAGTGTCAATCTGCTGATCGCACTGTTCGCCGCCGGCATCGCCTCATGGTTCGTCCACAACCCGACCTGGCTGGCGGCGCAACGGTATTTCATGGGCTTCATGCTCGGTGCGCTGGCCCTGCGGTTGATGCTTGAGCAACGGCGTTCGGCGTGAGCATCCGACGGCTGAAGGCGGGTGACGCCCAGAACTATCGGGAGTTGATGCTCCAGGCCTATGAATTCCATCCACAGGCCTTCACTTCCAGCGCCAGCGAACGGGCGACGCTGCCCATCAATTGGTGGGAGTCGCGCCTGACCAGCCGGCTCGAAGTGATCCTCGGCGCGTTCATCGCGCACGAGCTGGTGGGTATCGTCGGCCTGGCCCTGGAGCCTCGGCTGAAGGCGCGGCACAAGGCGACGCTGTTCGGCATGTACGTCGTCGAGGCCCATCGTCACGCCGGGCTCGGCGAACAGTTGATGCGGGCCGCCCTCGACGAAGCCCGTCGCCATCCCTTCCTGCGCCTTGTGCAATTGACCGTCACCGCCGGCAACGACCCGGCCATTGAGCTTTACCAGCGCTGCGGCTTTCTGTTGTATGGCCTAGAGCCGATGGCGATTCGCGTGGGGGACGAGTACCTCGACAAGATCCATATGTGGCTTGAACTCTGATCTCACCGCAAGTTTGAGTGATGGAGCTTTGTAGCAATTACCGCACCGCGCTGACACCGTCGAGTGTGGAAAACGACGTGTCCTTTGCCGTCAGCAGAAAGTCGCGCATATACGGCGCGTCGAGCATGTCGGTGCGCACCGCCGCGTAGAGCGTGGCGAACAAACCTTTTTCCCCCAGCCGCTTGGCCTTCACGTAGCCCCGTGAGCTGTATTCATGCAGCGCCCAATGGGGCATGCCGCAGACGCCACGGCCACTGGCGACCAGTTGCATCATCATCACCGTCAGCTCGGACGTGCGCACCTGGGCCGGTTCGGTGTCGGCCGGTTCGAGGAAGCGGGTGAAGATGTCCAGGCGATCGCGTTCCACCGGATACGTGATCAGGGTTTCGCTGATCAGGTCTTCGGGCACGATGTAGGCCTTGCCCGCCAGCCGATGCTGGTTGGCCACCGCCAGCATCGCCTCGTAGGTGAACAGCGGCACGTAGGTTATGCCCGCCAGTTCAAGGGGATCGGAGGTGACGACCAGGTCCAGGTCGCCACGGGCCAGGGCCGGCAGTGGGGCGAAGGCGAAGCCCGAGGCCAGGTCCAGCTCGACTTCCGGCCAGGCATCGCGGAACTGGTCGATGGTGGGCATCAACCACTGGAAGCAGCTGTGACATTCGATGGCCATGTGCAAACGCCCGGCGGTGCCGCCCGCGAGCCGCGCGATGTCCCGTTCGGCGCTGCGCAGCAACGGCAGGGTGGCGTCGGCCAGTTGCAGCAAGCGCAGGCCGGCGCTGGTGAAACGGACCGGTTTGGTCTTGCGCACGAACAACTGCATACCCAGGCGTTCTTCCAATTCCTTGAACTGGTGGGAGAGGGCGGACTGGGTCAGGTGCAGGCGTTCGGCGGCTTCGACCAAGCTGTCGGCTTCGCGCAGGGCGTGCAGCGTTTTGAGGTGACGGAGTTCAAGCACCGGATTTGCTCCATGAGTAAAACTTGTGATCAACACGAAAAGATTGAGTTTGTCTCATGTGGGGCTGGCTGTCGACAATGGCGTCATCTTTTACAAGGAGGACATTCCCATGGCCATGGCCCATACCCTCGGTTTTCCCCGCATCGGCGCCGACCGCGAATTGAACGACCTGGAAGCTGATTGGAAAGGTACGCTGGGCTGGGAGCGGCTGTTCGACGAAATCGACGAAGCCCACGCCCAGGGCCATCGGGTCAAGCCTGCAGTCATCGGCCCGCTGACGTACCTCTGGCAGGGCAAGGCCAATGACGGCGACATTGACAAGCTCGACCTGCTGGAGCGCCTGCTGCCGGTCTACGGTGACGTCCTCAATCGTCTCAAGGCCCAAGGCGTGGAGTGGGTGCAGATCGATGAACCGATCCTCACGCTCGACCTGCCCCTGGCCTGGCGAAGCGCCTTCGAGCGGGCCTATCACATCCTTCAGTACTCGCCGCTGAAAAAGTTGGTGGCGACCTGCTTCAATGGCCTGGACGACAACCTCGGCCTGGCGGTTAGCCTGCCGGTGGATGGCCTGCACATCGACGCCGTGCCCGCCCCAGACCAACTGGGCCGGGTGCTGGATCGCCTGCCGACCTACAAGATCCTCTCGGTGGGCCTGGTCAATGACCGCGATGCCTGGCGTTGCGAATTCGAGCAGGCGCTAGCGCAGTTGCGCCCGGCCCAGGAACGGTTCGGCGACAACCTTTGGGTCAGCGTCGCCAATGGGCTTGAACCATCGTCGGCCTATGGCTTTACACAACCACTCGGCAATCTTCATCAAACTGTCACGCAACTGTGGCAGCGCGCTTGAACGAACTTCATCAGACTCGCGCTCTACTGGGGTTCTGCGTTTTGGTGTTTGTTCATGCGTGTATTCATTTTCCTGGCCGCCTTGTTGTGCGGCTTGCCGTCGTTGGCGGCTTCTCGTTGTGATGTCAATGTCGCGACCCAGCGGGTCGACCTGGATCAGGTAAGCCTGGCGTACCAGAGCATCGGGCGGGCGTCCGACCCTGCGTTGCTGCTGGTGATGGGCTTGGGTGGGCAGTTGATTCACTGGCCGGATGAAGTGGTGGTGGCGCTGTGCGAACAGGGTTTTCGGGTGATCCGCTACGACAACCGGGACGTCGGTTTATCCACCTGGCGCCAGGCGCCCGGCAGCGCCAACCTGACATTCGAGGCGTTGCGCTACAAGCTCGGCCTGCCCGTGGCGGCACCTTATGCGTTGACGGACATGGCCGCCGATGGCCTGGGCTTGATGGACGCCTTGCAGGTGCAAAGCTTCCATGTGTTGGGCGTCAGCATGGGCGGGATGATCGCCCAGCACATGGCCGCCATGGCGCCTCAGCGGGTCGAGAGCCTGACATTGCTCATGACCAGCTCCGGCGCCGCGGGCTTGCCGGCACCCAGTGAAACGCTGGTGCAACTGTTGTCGCGGCGCAGTGCGCCGAATCGTGAAGTGGCGCTCGAACAGCAGGCCGACCTGCTGGCCGCGCTGGGCAGCCCGATGGTGGTCGACGATCGACAGGCTCTGCTGCACCAGGCTGCGGTGGCCTACGACCGGGCCTTCAACCCCGAGGGTGTGAAGCGCCAGATCATGGCGATCATGGCCGAGCCAAGCCGGGTGGCGCTGCTCAATCAGCTGCAGGTGCCGACCTTGGTGGTCCACGGCACCGCTGATCCCTTGTTGCCGGTGATGCATGGGGTGCATCTCGCGGCGCATATTCGCGGTAGCCGGTTGAAGCTGATCCCGGGCCTCGCCCATCGCTTTCAAGAGGCCTTCAAGGAACCATTGCTGGGGGCGGTGCTGCCCTATTTGCAGCAACACCGCGAAGACACCTCGCACTGGGCGCAGATCGAGCCGGCGCAGGCGCCGAATGTGCTCTAACTGACACCGGGTGGGGCTTTTGTGGCGCTACTACCGTGCTTGGGCCTGCTCCACCAACCAGTCCATCAGCTCCCGCAACTGGCCCGACACCTGCGGCCGGCGCGGATAGACCAAGTGATAACCCAGCCCGGTCCTGACCTTCAGTTCGAACGGCATCACCAGCCGACCGGCGCTGAGGTCTTCGCCGATCAGCGACCAGTCGCCAATCGCCACGCCGGTGCCTTGGGAGGCCATGGACATCGCCAGGTCCAGGGTTTCGAAATGCTGGCCTTTGCTGACGTTGCTCAACCGCACGTCGGCCGCGGCCAGCCAGGCGTTCCAGTCGCGCTCGTCGGTGGTGGGATGCAGCAGCAGGTGTTGTTGCAGATCGAGGGGTGAATTCAACGGGACCGGACCTTCCAGCAAGGGGCGCGAGCACACCGGTGTAAGCTGTTCGTCGAACAAGTGCAGGCAGTCAAGCGAGGCGTCGGGCGGCGGGCCGTAAACCACCGCCGCGTCGAATGCCTCACGCTGGAAATCCACGCCGTGCCGGACCGTGGTGGTCAGCTCCACCGGCACGTCCGGACGCTCTTTCTGCCATTGCAACAGGCGCGGCAGCAGCCAGCGCATCACACAGGTCGGGGCCTTGAGCTTCAGGGTCTGGCGCTTCTCGCCGATCTGCTCGACCGCCTCGCCGATCAGGCCGAACACCTGCTGCACCCGGGGCAGCCACGCCTGGCCCTCGGCGGTCAGGCTCAACCCGCGTGCCTGGCGCTGGAACAACGCATAACCCAGATGATCCTCCAGCCCTGCGATCTGCCGGCTCACCGCGCCCTGGGTGATGTGCAGCTGTTCGGCGGCGCGAGTGAAGTTGCAGCACTGGGCCGTGATCAAGAAAGTATGCAACGTCGGCAGCGGTGGGAGTCGTTTCATCTGGATCCAAGCCATGACGTGAGGACATGGCTAGTATGACTTTTTATCCATTGTTGCCGCTACGGCCTGGCCGTCCAATAACGCCATTCCCTCAGAGCAAAAGCGGCCCGCAGGTGTCGTGCGGGGTCCTTTTCAAGACAACAAAAAGGCAATGGCAATGGCGACGTGCGGCGAAGTATTGGTCAAGTTACTGGAAGGCTATGGCGTGGAGCAGGTGTTCGGCATTCCTGGCGTACACACCGTGGAGTTGTATCGCGGGCTGGCCCGTTCAAGCATCCGCCATGTGACGCCGCGCCATGAACAGGGCGCCGGTTTCATGGCCGACGGCTACGCCCGTGTCAGCGGCAAGCCGGGCGTGTGCTTCATCATCACCGGCCCGGGCATGACCAACATCACCACTGCCATGGGCCAGGCCTATGCCGATTCGATTCCGATGCTGGTGATCTCCAGCGTACAGTCGCGCAGCCAGTTGGGCGGTGGGCGCGGCAAGCTGCATGAGCTGCCGAACCAGAGCGCGCTGGTGGGCGGGGTCGCGGCGTTTTCCCACACGCTGATGTCGGCCGCCGAATTGCCGGGTGTGCTGGCCCGGGCCTTTGCCTTGTTCCAGGCCGGGCGTCCGCGGCCGGTGCACATCGAGATTCCGTTGGATGTGCTCGTTGAACAAGCCGATGACCTGCTCGCCAGCACGCCAGTGAGCATCAATCGCGCCGGGGCCGCGCCCAGTGCCGTGGAGCAAATGGCAGCCTTGCTGGCGGCGGCCCGGCGGCCGTTGGTGCTTGCCGGAGGGGGGGCGCTGGACGCCGGGACTGAATTGACCGAACTGGCCGAACGCCTCGGCGCCCCCGTGGCGCTGACCATCAATGCCAAGGGCCTGCTGCCGTCCCGTCATCCGTTGCTGATCGGTTCCACCCAGAGCCTGGTGGCCACCCGTGCCCTGGTGGCCGAAGCGGATGTAGTACTGGCGATCGGCACCGAGCTGGCCGAGACCGATTACGACGTCACCTTTGCCGGTGGCTTCGAGATTCCCGGTGCGTTGTTGCGCATCGACATCGACCCCGACCAGACCGTGCGCAACTACGCGCCAAGACTGGCGCTGGTGGCCGACGCACAAAGTGCCGCGCGGGCATTGCTCGATGCGTTGAAGCGCGGCGTGCCCGGCGCGAGAGACGACAGTTGGGGAGCGATTCGTGTCGAACGGCTGCGGACCGAACTCGATCAGCAATGGGACGTCCCGACCCGCGCCCAGACGGTGTTCCTCGATACGGTATTGCAGGCCTTGCCCGACGCGGTTTTCGTTGGCGATTCCACCCAGCCGGTCTACACCGGCAACCTCACCTTCAATCCCGAACGCCCGCGCCGCTGGTTCAATTCGTCCACCGGCTACGGCACCCTCGGCTACGCGTTGCCGGCGGCCATTGGTGCCTGGCTGGGTGGTGTCGACAACGGCCATGGCCGCCCGCCCGTGGTGTGCCTGATCGGCGACGGTGGGTTGCAGTTCACCCTGCCGGAACTGGCCAGCGCGGTGGAAGCGCGCACGCCGGTGATCGTGCTGCTGTGGAATAACCAGGGCTACGAAGAGATCAAGAAATACATGGTCAACCGCGCCATCGAACCGGTGGGCGTGGACATCTACACGCCGGATTTCATCGGCGTTGCCAAAGCCCTGGGGTGCGGCGCCGAGACGATCGACGGCGTGCATTCCCTGCGCAGAGCATTGCTGGCCGCCAGTCACCGCCAGGGGCCGACGTTGCTCGAGATTGACCAGGCGCGCTGGATGGCGGAGGTGGCTGAATGAATTTCCCGACGACGCAAGACGGCCTGTACATCAACGGCGAGTGGTTGGCGGGCGATCACCCGCTGCGGGTGATCAACCCGGCGAACGAGGCGCTGCTGACCACTGTTTACGGCGGCGAGAAACCCGCCGTGGATCAAGCCTTGGAGGCCGCTACCCAGGCTTTCGGCCCGTGGTCGAACACCTCGGGTGCCGAGCGCGGCGCGGTGCTTCGGCGTATTGCTGCCAGCGTGCGGGATGCTCGTGAGCGGCTGATGCATTTGCAATCGAGCAACAACGGCAAACCGTTGTTCGAAGCGGCCATCGACGTCGACGACGTGGTCGCGACCTTCGAGTACTACGCCGGGTTGGCCGAAGAACTGGACGTTCGTCAGGACGGTCCGCTGGCGTTACCCAGCGATGATTTCAGCGCACGTCTACGCCGCGAACCTTGTGGGGTGGTCGGCTTGATCGTGCCGTGGAATTTCCCGATGGTCACCACCGCCTGGAAACTTGCCCCGGCCTTGGCCGCCGGCTGCTGCGTGGTGCTCAAGCCTTCGGAAGTCACGCCGCTGCCGGAGCTGGCGCTGGCCTCGATCATCGCCGAATGCGGCTTGCCCGATGGCGTGTTCAACCTGGTCTGCGGCACGGGGTTGGCGGTCGGGGCGCCGCTGGCGTCCGACCCGCGCGTGGCGAAGATTTCCTTCACCGGCAGCAACGCGGTGGGGGTGCAAGTGATGCAACGGGCGGCGGAAACCGTGAAGGGCGTGAGCCTGGAGCTGGGCGGCAAATCGTCCTTGCTGGTGCTGGCCGACGCCGACCTGGACCTGGCGGTGGAGCTGGCCTGTGGCGGCGGTTTCTTCAACGCGGGGCAGATGTGTTCGGCCACCACTCGGGTGTTGATCGCCGATGAGCTGGCCGATGAATTCATGCGACGGCTCAAGGCGCGGGCCGAGGCGATCCGCGTGGCCGATCCATTCGATCCGGACGTGGAGATGGGCTCGCTGGTCAACCAGGCGCAATACCAACGGGTGCTCGGGCACATCGATCGAGGCGTGAGCGACGGCGCAACGTTGGTGTGCGGCGGTCAACGACCTGCGCATCTGCAACGCGGCTTTTTTTTACAGCCAACGATCTTCACCGACGTGCCCCTCGACAGTGCGCTGTGGTGCGAGGAGATCTTCGGGCCGGTGTTGTGCGTGCGTCGTTTCGGCCACCCGGAAGAGGCGATTGCCCTGGCCAATGACAGCCGTTTCGGCCTGGTGGCGAGCGTGGTCAGCCGCGATGCCGAGGCGGCCGGGAAGGTCGCCGACGCCTTGCAGGCGGGGCTGGTGTGGATCAACGCACCGCAAGTGATTTTCCCCCAGGCCGCTTGGGGCGGCTACAAGCAGAGCAGCCTGGGTCGTGAATTGGGACCTTGGGGACTGGCCGCGTTCCAGGAAATCAAACACGTGATCCGGGCGGTCTGAAGGCTGCGAAGCCGAGGCGGCGAATGCCGTGCAAGTCCAGGATCAGACGGTCATCCGCAACCGCGCCAGATCCCGCAACGGCGGCGCGCCAAACAAGCGGCTGTACTCCCGGCTGAACTGCGACGGGCTTTCATACCCCACTCGATACCCCGCCGCCGACGCTTCCAGCCCTTCGGCCAGCATCAACCGTCGAGCCTCCTGCAAGCGCAATTGTTTTTGGTATTGCAATGGGCTCATGGCCGTCATGGCCTTGAAGCGGTGATGCAAGGTCGAAACGCTGAGGTTGACCTCCCGAGCGAGGTCATCGATGCGCAACGGTTGTTCGAAATGGCCGTTGAGCCATTTGATCGCCTGGCTGATGCGATGGCTCTGGCTATTGGCAATGGCGATTTCATACAACCGATAGCCTTGCGGGCTGCGTAGCAGGCGGTAAAGGATTTCCCGGCGCACCAGGGGCGCGAGCATGGCGATGTCTTTTGGCGTATCGAGCAGGCGCGTCAGGCGTAGCACCGCGTCGAGCATCGGCGTGTCCAGGCGTTCCACATACAGGCCACGGCCGGCCGGGCGAGTCGGCACGCCCAGGGGGCCGGCATCGGCGATCAGCGCGGTGATTTCCGCCGGGTCGATGTCCAGGCGCAGCGCCAGGATCGGCTGCTCGGGCGAGACGTCGGCGATGCAACCGCTCAATGGCATCGAGACCGAGACCACCAGGTAATGCAGCGGGTCATAGTTGAAAAATTCGTCCGCCAGGCGCACCTGCTTGCTGCCCTGGGCCATGATGCACAGCGCCGGTTGCGCCAGCACCGGGGCAAACTTGTGTGGCTGGCTGTGGCGCGACAGGTTCAGCGAGCCGATGGCCGTGGCGTAGCTCCCGTCCTCGCTGGTGTTGCGGTCGATGATCGAAGCCAGCTCGGCGCGCTGCTGTTCCAGGTACGTGTCCAGCGGGGCGTGGGCGTGATCGAGTGGCGACATGCCGGGATCCTCATGGCGAAGGGAGCGATAGGACAAAGCATATGTTTGTGCAAGGCATGGCGGTAGTCACATCCTGTTGAAAGCTTGCCTGATCCTGCAAGGCGGGGGGGTGAAGGGCTGTGCAGCCTGGCCGAAACTTGCTTGAAACCTTTTGTTTCAACTCCCGGCAATTCCCACCCATCAGGCACGGATGGGTGAATTCCCAGCCGCAGAATCGTGCAATGAGTCGGCAGGAATCGACTAACGAAGCTGGCGGCAGCCCGCTTAACCTTTGATCCTGTCGCAGCCTGTCCCCGGCTGCCAACGGATGACCTGGGAGGGTTGAACATGACTACACAGATCCCCGTCAGTCACATGGCTTTTGTCCGGGCCCGCGCCGGTTGCTCCAAGCCATTGGGCGCACGCCTCAGCAGCTTGATCGTACCTTCGCGCCAGGCGCCCGGTTGCCTGCACTTTGCCTTGCAACAATCGCAATGCGACGCCGATTTGTGGCTGGTGTCCGGGCTGTGGGTCAACCAACAGGCGATGGACGCTTATTTCAACTCACCGGCCATGGCGATCTTCGCCCAATTGGTGCAAGACCTGGTGGTCAGCAGCCTGGACTTCCACACCTTTCGGGAAGTGTCCGCCGCCCAGGCGACCGAAGGGTGCATGGCGAAGGTACACAAACTGGCCGGTTGAAGGTTTAATGACAGGCATTTCCCACCGCCAGGATGCGAAGTATGGCACGCAAAGCCTTTGAAACTTTTGAAGCTGTTTCCGCTGTTGTTCCCAAGGAAGGTGGCGGCTACTACGCAGCCATCGCCACCAAGGCCATCGGCAGTGCCGAGAAGCCGCGTTTCAATAAAGTGCTCGAAGAGCAGACCTTCGAGACCGCTTTCAAAGCCGATGAAGCGGCTGCCCAGCAGTTGACTCACCTCAAGGGTGTCGACGACGAAGGCGGATTGGTCTGGTAAGCAGCATTTCAAGGATTGCCACAAGTGATCTCATCGCCCATCCTTATCGCGGGCGATGCATCTTGAACAACGCCTCCGGCCCCAGCTGGAAATAATCCGCCGGCCCGCCGCCGCGCAAGATCGGCTCGGCGGCGGCGGTGTCGTAGACCCCGTCCTTCAACAGCCACTTGGCGATGTGAACGGCGACCACTTCGCCCAGAATCAACCAGCTCGGCACAGGCGCCTTGTCCGCTCGCTGCAACTGGATGATCTGCGTGACCTTGCATTCGAAGGACACTGGACTCTCGGCGACGCGCGGCACCTGGATGATCCGCGATGCCGCCGGCGTCAGGCCCGCCAGCTCGAATTCGTTGACCTGCGGCGCGACCATCGCGCAGCTCTGGTTCATCTGCTCGGCCAGTGGGCGCGTGGCCAGGTTCCAGGCAAATTCCCCGGTCTGTTCGATGTTGTTGAGGCTGTCTTTGCGACCGACGCTGGAGAACCCAATGATCGGCGGAACGTAGTTGAAGGCGTTGAAAAAACTGTAGGGCGCCAGGTTCAGGCGGCCTTCTGCATCTTGTGAAGAAATCCAGCCAATGGGCCGTGGGCCGACAATGGCATTGAACGGGTCGTGGGGCAGGCCATGGCCTTGGGCGGGTTCGTAGTAGTGAATGTCGTCGGGCATGAAGGATGTAGGTCCGGTGCGTGTCAGAAGGATCCGACGATAGTGCAGCGCCCTGACCCTTTTGTCAGCACCACAAAAAACCGGTGGGAGGTTGCTCGCTCCCACAGGTCTTGGTGTTGCCGGTTGGGATCAGTTGGTCGACGCCGCATCGCTAGGGTCGGAGCCGTCGGCAGCCACGGTGGGCTCGATGGCGTGGTTCTCGTCCTTCTTGGCAACGACGGCGGAACCGGCGCGCTCATGGCTGCTGGCGATGAAAACGGCCGTGCCGGTACGCTCGAAGCCGTCGTCGGCGAACGCGCTACTGGCCAGTGCGGTGAGGGTCAGGGCGAAGATCAGTTTGGTTTTCATGGTCATACTCCAGGCATCGATAGTTGATGAGCGCAAGGGTGGAGTGCAGCCATTAAGTGGAAATTAATGTAGGAAATGACGCCGGCCCGGAACGACGAAAGGGGCGAACCCGTGCAGGTTCGCCCCTTTTTTTGTACGACTGGCCTGTCAGTCAGTCACGATCCGCGAGTGTTTACGGGTGTCCTTCATGGTGATGTACACCAGCAGCGACACGGCGATGCACGCCGTCACGTACCAGTAGTAGCCGGTCTCCATGCCGATGCTCTTGAACCACAGCGCGATGTATTCAGCGGTGCCGCCGAAGATCGATACGGTCAGTGCGTAGGGCAGGCCGACGCCCAGGGCGCGGATTTCGGTAGGGAACAGCTCGGCTTTCACCACCGCGTTGATCGAGGTGTAGCCGCTGACGATGATCAGCGCGGCCATGATCAGGAAGAACGCGCCCCACCAGGTCTCGATGGTGTGCAGGGTGGTGAGGATCGGCACGGTGAACAGCGTGCCGAGGATGCCGAAGGCAATCAGGATCGGCCGACGACCGATCTTGTCCGAGAGCCCGCCGATGACGGGTTGCAGGCACATGAACAGGAACAGCGTGGCGGCGGAAATGGTGGTGGAGTCGGAGATGCTCATGCCCACCGTGTTCACCAGGTATTTCTGCATGTAAGTGGTGTAGGTGTAGAAGGCCAGGGTGCCGCCCATGGTCAGGCCGACCACGGTCAACAGCTCCTTGGGGTGGCGCATCAGGGTGCGCATGGCGCTTTCCTTGGCCTTTTCCTTTTTGGTGAACGACTCGGTTTCTTCCATGCCGCGACGCAGGTACAGCGCAACGATTGCACACAGCGCGCCGATGGCGAACGGGATGCGCCAGCCCCAGGCGTACAGCTGCTCGGTAGTCAGCAATTGTTGCAGCACGATCAGCACGCCGAGGGCGATGAGCTGGCCGGAAATCAGCGTCACGTATTGGAAGCTGGAGAAGAAACCGCGACGTTCCTTGGTCGCCATCTCGCTCAGGTACGTTGCCGAGGTGCCGTACTCGCCACCCACCGACAGGCCCTGGAGCAAGCGGGCGAACACCAGCAGGATCGGCGCGCCGACGCCGATGGTTTCGTAACCGGGGCTCAGGGCGATGATCAGCGAGCCAAAGCACATCAAGTACACCGAGGCCATCAACGCGCGTTTGCGACCGGCGCGGTCAGCGTACAGGCCCATCAGCCAGCCACCGATCGGGCGCATCAGGAAGCCGACGGCGAAGATCGCGGCGGTGTTGAGCAACTGGGCGGTGGTGTCGCCCTTGGGGAAGAAGGCTTTGGCGAAGTACAGCGAGAACGCGGCGTAGACGTACCAGTCGTACCACTCGACCATGTTGCCGACCGAGCCACTGAAGATCGACTTGATCCGGCTGGCGGTGGTTCTTTCACGGGCGGGCGCGGCAGCCGACCCAATGGGAAGGGCGTTTGAGTTATCCATTGAAGGATCCTTCGTTTAATTGTTTTTGTGGAGCGCGTAGGAACGCAGCCTGCCAGGGCTATAGCAGGAGCTGTGCCAGGTGGAAGAAGGCCGGTCTAGAGGGGATGTGGCTGTTTAGTGAGCGGAAATCCGCTTATTGCAGCTAGGGGTGTGGGCGGGGATCCGCTTATCAACAAGAAATGGTTTGGCCTCATCGCGAGCAGGCTCGCTCCCACCTTTTCCTGTATTCACAGGTCCATTGTGGGAGCGAGCCTGATCGCGATGGGGCCAGTCCTGGCACCAAAAAATCAGGGCGACGAAGTCGAAGGCGTAAACTCCAGCTTCAGCTCCCCCCGGTACTGCCCGGAGTTCTTGTCGATCTGATTGAACGGTGGCGTGTCCAAGGTGATGGGCCACGGCGTACACACCACCGGGAAAGGCACGTTGGGCAGGCGCACGGCGCGAATATCGGCATTGTTGATGCCGTTGAAACTCACCGGTTGTCCGGACACATGCTGCGTCTCGCCCAGGTTGGCGGTACGGGTGCGCACCGTGTATTCGATGCGGTTGCGCTCGCCGCTGCCACCGGACGCGTGGCGGACGAAGAAGCGACCCTCCATGCCGGGCACGGGGTTGGTGCCGGTGACACGGATCTCATAACTTTGGCTGTTGGCGTTGTAGCCGTCGTAGAGGCAGGCGTCGACCACGGACCGGCCGGAGACGATACCGCCCGGGGCGGTGCTCAACGGGCGGGTGCGCAGGTTGAGGTCGACCTGAGGGGTGGTCATGCCGTAGGCGGGGAGGTAGATCTGCATGTTGTCGCGGTCCGTGACGTCCAGCTTGAAGTCGACGGTGAAGGTTCTGGCGGCGCCAATCGGCTCCGAGTAATAGCGCTTGAGCTTGATGATCAACTTCGCCGACCAAATACCACCTGAAGGTAGCTTGGCGAGTTCCGATTGCGGAATCCAGACAGTCGACGCGGTGCCCGTGGTTCTGACCTCGTCGCACCAGCCTGACCCGGTTGCGTTCAGTACGTAGTCCTTCTCCCAGATCCCGCAACTGCTGTTCAGCGCATGCATGCGGGTGACGTAACCCTTGACCGACAAGACAGTCGACAGGCCGCTACGTCTCTCGGTAAACCGCAGCGGAATGTCTGTGATGCCATACCTCCCTGTATCGCCTCTGGTCTGACACTGGCCGTTGGCTGGGTTCGTATCGGACAAACAAACGAAGTGCATGGTCGTATAGCCTGCGCCAGGCAAATCTTGCTCTTTCCAGCCATGGACCATTCGGGTCCAAAGGTAGTGATCGGCCGGTGGCGCCGAACGGTCAAAGTTGAGTATCACGGACTGATGATGGTCGCTGGGGATGCTGTCCCCAAGCGTCGGCAATGCGGTGGCTGCAACGATGAGCGCGCTCAGCCGGTGGGCCCAACGGATAAAGAATGTGTTCATTGCGGGTTCTTATGACTGCATTTTTTGAATGGGAAAAAAATCGGCGGCTCCACCGGCCCCATCGCGAGCAGGCTCGCTCCCACATTCGCCCGGTATCCACAAATTCAGTGTGGGAGCGAGCCTGCTCGCGATGAGGCCAGTCCAGACACCACCGATGCCTCAGGGCGAAGAGGTTGAGGGCGTAAACTCCAACTTCAGCTCCCCCCGGTACTGCCCGGTGTTCTTGTCGATCTGATTGAACGGCGGCGTGTCCAAGGTGATGGGCCAGGGCGTACACACCACTGGATACGGCACATTGGGCAGCTTCACGGCGCGGATTTCCGCATTGTTGATGCCGTTGAAACTCACTGGTTGCCCGGACACATGCTGCGTCTCGCCGAGGTTGGCGGTGCGGGTGCGCACCTTGTATTCGATGCGGTCACGCTCGCCGCTGCCGCCGGACGTATGGCGGACGAAGAAGCGACCCTCCATGCCGGGCACGGGGTTGGTGCCGGTGACACGGATTTCATAACTCTGGCTGTTGGCGTTGTAGCCGTCGTAGAGGCATGCATCGACCGCGGACCGCCCGGAGACGATACCGCCCGGGGCGGTACTCAACGGGCGGGTGCGCAGGTTGAGGTCCACCTGCGGCGTGCTGACGCCGTAGGCGGGCAGGTAGATCTGCATGTTGTTCTGGTCGGTGACGTCCAGCTTGAAGTCGACGGTGAAGGTCTTGGCGGCACTGATTGGCTGTGAATGAGTCCGCTTGAGTTTCATGATCAACTGCGCGGTCCAGATGCCACCTGAGGGTAACTTGGCGAGCTCTGATTGAGGGATCCATAGGGTGGAGGCCGTGCCGGTCGCATCCACGCCATTACAGGACGCCGCCGCTGTGGAAGAAAGCAGGTATTCATAAGGTGCCCAGGTTCCGCAACTGCTGCCATCTGAGCGCTTGCGCGAGAGATAACCCCTGACCTGCAACACGGTAGAGAGACGGCTGCGTCTCTCGGTGAAGCGCAGTGGCACGCTGGACGTGCCGGTTATTCCTCCGCTGGTCGTACGGCACTGACCCGTCGCGGGATCGGAGTTGGACAGACAGACAAAGTGCATGGTCGTGTAACCCGCTCCCGACACCGGCTGTTCATGCCAGCCATGCAGCATCCGATCCCAGAGCTGATGATCCCCAGGTGGCGCCGCCCGGTCGTAATTGAGCGCCACCATCTGGTAATGATCGCTGGGATGAACATCGGCAAGCACCGGTAGCGTTGCAACCGAGCAAACCAGCGCTAACAGGCGACGGCTCCAACGGATGAAGGTTTCGCTCATGGCTGGTTCCTCTTGTCTGGCGAGAGTGCGGCGCTGCGGCGCGCGGTCCAGCGCCCCAGGCGGTCGGGATCGTTCAGGTCCTTGGGCAAGGCGTCCAGGGTGGTGCTTTCACAGGTGAGAGTGCCGACCCGGCGCAGGCTGCTGTGGGCGGTGCGGTTTTGTACCGTGCAGGCGTGTACGCCGTTGAGGTCCAGGGCGAACAAGGGGTCGGGGTGATGGTTGAGGTCGACGACGAAGCTGCCGTCCTCGCCGGTTTCCATCATCGATGCATTGAGAATGGCGGCCTGCACCAGTGGCTCTCCCTGTGCATCCACCAGGCGGCCGACGTAGGTGTAGCTGACAGTGGACTCGATCCGTTGCACCGCCAGCTTGCCCGGTTGCAGGAACCACTCGCGGTTGCCGTTGCCGACGTTCACCGAACTGAGGTTCTGGCGCGAGGCGTCGGCGTCGCTGATCCGGGTGTGCGTGGCCTCGAAACCGTTGACCGGGATCAGCCGCTTCTCACCGAAGCCGATGCTGGTCTGGGCACCGTAGCCGCCGCTGACCTTGGCCGCCGCGCCCGTGGCGTTTTCCACCGGCGCCGCGATGATCCCTACCGCCGCGCCCGGGCCTGTGCCGCCCTGGCCCTGGCCCCAGAAGAAGCCGTCCCGGCCCAGCGCCAAGGACGAGGAATGATTGCCGCTAAAACCCGGTCGAGAGTCTTGCTGGTCACCGCCACGCTGGGCCACCGCCAGGCTGCTCTCGCCCCAGCTGCGCTCGATCCGTCCGGCCAGTTCAGCGTCCCAGCGGCCCAGGTCGTCGTAGCCGACCCCGGTGTTCACTTCGTTCCTGCCCTGGTCGCCGTCCCAGGCACGGGTATGGCCCATGCTGGTGCGCAGGCTGTCGGGCGCATTCTGCTCGCGGCGCGCATCCAGGCCGATGTTGCTCTGGCGGTAGCCGCCGGTGGGCGAGCGTTCGTTGTGGGACAGGCTCAGGCTCAGGTACAGGCCATGATCGGTCTCGCGGTTGCCGCTTGCATTGCGGAACGCGCCGACGCGATGGATGAGCTGGAACGGTCCCAGGGCATGGCCTCGGGAAAAACCGACCTGGAAGGTCCGGGCCCATGTCGAGGTGGTCAGGTCGCGGGTCGGGTCGTCTTCTTCGGGAAAGTCGTTCCAGTAGGAAAACGGATTCACCTGGGCGTAGCGGTTGTAGTTGTAGCCGGCACTGAGGGTGCCACCGGCCAGCGGCAACGAGGCGCTGGCGGTCAATGATTCGTTGCAGCCGCTCTGCTGGTAGGCGCGGGTGGTGCGCTCGCAGGATGGGCTCTTCAGCGAGTAGCGGTACACACTCCAGGAGATCCCGTGGGTAAAGGTCATTTGTTGGCTGTTGCCGCTCGCGCCGTCGTTGCCGCGCAACAGGGCGCCGGACAACGACCAACTGCTGGCGCCCAGCGTGCCGGCCCAGTCCAGGCGGCTTTCGTTGTAGAACGCCGAGTCCAGCCAGGTGATCGCGCTGGTGAGCGCCAGGTCATCGCGCAACGGAATGCGCAGGCCGGTCTGGGCCACGCCGGAAGGGTCTTGTTCGTACAGTGAATGCTCCGCCGTGCGTCCGCCTTGCAGGAACCATTGCACGGTGTCGTCACCCAGGCCATTGCCGTCGGTACGGCTGAAAGGCACGGTTTCGGTACGGGTCACCTGACCGTTTTCGATCACCCGCAAGGTCACCGGATAGCTGCCGTTGGGGAAGGTCCGGGTGTCGACATTCTGCACGCCGGCATCCAGGTAGGACGTCGACAACAGCTCCTCGCCACGGAACGCATCGACGCGCGAGCGTTGGGTCAGGATCAGCGAGATGGGCGTGCCTTGGCCGACGACCTCGCGGTTGAGGTAGGCCAGGGTAGTGCCGACTCGGGCACCGTCGATTCGCCCCAGGGGCAACAGGCTGAAGCTGAAGTTGCCGCCCTCGGCGCTGGACAGGTTGCTCATGTCCATGCGCCCGGCCTGGGCGTAGTGTTCGCGCTCGAAATCCTGGCGGTAGTAGGCGTTGTTGAATTCCAGGCTGCTGTCGCTGCCGCGCTTGTTCTGGTAGGCCTGGTAGTTCCAGGTAAAGCCAAAATGGCTGCTTTCACCCAGGCCTACCGCGCCCAGGCCGCTGGCGCCCAGAGCGCGGTAACTGTCGGCCTGGGCGATATTGATGTTCTGTCGATGGACCAAGGCGTTCGCGGCCTCGGTCGGAGTGTGCAGGCGCAGCGCCGCCGTATCGCTGGCCGGCAGCCAATCCTTGCGCATGAGTATTTGCAGGCGCGCGCCGGCCTCGTCGAGAATCACTGCCACCGCGTCGGTGTCCAGGTAACCGCAGCTCGCTTCGCTGGCCAGGCCGTAGGAGCACGCCAACTGGCTGTTGCTGGGCAACGGTTCGGACAGCAGCGGCAGCAACTCTTCGGATGACGCCGATGCCCCTGCCTCGATCAGCAGGGCTGCGATTCGCTCGGGTTGTTGGAATTCGATACGGCCGGGGCGCACCACGACAGGGTGCAGGCCGAGGTTGCGGTTGAGCAGTTGAAGTTCGAGTTGTTCCACCTGACCCTCGACCAGGGCCTCGAAACCGGCCGGCACCTGGGGCAGATCGGTGGACGCGACCGATACGGCATCGGCCAGCGCCCAGGTCAGGGAGATGGAGAGTGCGGTGAAGTGGCGTTTCATACAGGGCCTTGACGAAGGAAAAGGGAAGCACGACGGCGCCGTACTTCCCTCTTGAGGAAAAACCGGCGGTGCTTACGGCTGCTGGGTCAGTACCAGGCTCACGATGCCTTCGTAGCGACCGGCATTGGTGATTGCGCCAGCTGTTGTCTGACGGATGTCCAGAAGTTGCTCGACCGAGCCGCCGGTGGCGTCACCGCCAGGGAACAGGTCGGCGGCGGGCAGCGTGACGCCAGTGGTGTTCAGCGCTCGTCCGCCATAGCTGACGCTCAGCGGGATGCCGGTAGCGGCGGGGTTGGTCATGTTGGCCAGGACCGGATTGGTGATCAGGCGCAAGGTCATGTCGTTGTCGGTGTCATTGCTGTAGATGCGCGTACCCAGCCGAGTCGGTTGCAGACCGGCACCTGGCAGATAAGCCATCTCCATGGACGCCGGCAGCGGGCTGCCGTCCGACTGGAGGATCTCCAGGGTCGGGTCGACATCGGCGTAGACCAGCAGGCTCTTTTCCACCGCCATGGCGGGCAGCGAGGTCAGGGCGGCCAGTGCCAATGGGGCGAATTTCATCAATTTCATGGGTGTTCCTCTTTTGCTGTGGGTGAGCGGGGGCCCAACCACGTGCGCTGCACGTAGCTCGGGTCAATAACGTTGGGGTTACGGCTGAATGGCGAGGGTGCGCGGACGCCTGTCGTCGCTGGTCACGAAACGTACGATGACATTGCCGTTCGAACCGGGGGCGGAGACAGGCAGGGTGTTGCCGGGATACAGGCTGCGGTTGATATCATTCCAGATACAATCCTTCTCACCCGCCATGTCGGTGCAGCGACCGACCTGCAACACTCCGACGCGAAGAGTGCCGTCGTTGCGCAGCTCATTGCCCTTGGGTTGCAGCTTGATGCTGGTGCGGCGCTCGTCGGGTAGTAGCCGTACCAGGGCGCCCCAAACCAGGTTGACGCCGACTTTCGGCTGCACGCCTGACTGTTCCAGGACGTCTTCGTCGATCAGGTCGGGCGCTCCCACCGGCTCGAAATAGACTCGGTAGACAGTTTCCTCGGTGGGCATCGATTGGGCGATGATCCGGACCGTGCGACTGGCGCCGGGAGCCAGTACCGTGCGTTGCGGCGAAACCACGATGCCCAGCGCATCCGCCGGCGACAGCGGGCTTTCATGTTCGTCCGGCGTGCCGGGGCGCTGGATCTGGGTGACGCTGACCTTGATGTACTGCACCTTGTCGGACTTGGAATGGAGTTGGATCTGGCCAATGCCGTCCTGCTCGGTCCCGATGGTACTGTTCATCGGGTAGACCACCATATTCGCGACTGCCGGAAACGACAGGGTGACAGCGAGTGTCATGAGCGCCAACTTGCCCAGCACAGTCCAGCGACGGGTAAACGTTTGATTCGAATGCATTTCAGACCTCAAACAGCGAAGATGTACGGTCAACGTTTCACTGCACTGAGTGCAGCGCGCCTGTTTCAACCAGACCTGTAGAAAAACCGGCGCCTCGACAACGACGCACAGGAACACGCGTCTTGTTTCTTTTCATTTTCAGGCTCCTGCTATTTCCTGTAGGAAATTTCCGGAGTAGATTCATGCTCAATGCACCCAGCGTGCGTGCTACTGCGAAATGGATAGGATTCCGAGTGCGCGCAGTCTCAGCACGGCCAAGGTGCCGATTCCTGTGAGGCGATGATGGTCGTGGTTTATGTCGGCGATTTTGGTGGGATATATCCACCATGTCAATAGTTTTGGTGGAATATATCCACATTCGCCTGCGCGAAGAGATTGACCGTTGTGGTGTTTCGTTGGCTGCCGCCTCCCGGGCGGCGGGCGAAGCGAGCCCGCAGCGCTTGAAGGAAGTGGTTTGCGGGCGGCAGAAATGCCCGGCCGATCTGGTGGCGAAACTGGCGGCTATCGGAGTGGACGTCCGATACGTCCTGACGGGCGAACGCGTCCAGGCCGCGCCGGCACTGGCGCCTGATGAAGAGCTGTTGTTGGAAAGCTATCGCGCGCTGGATGTGGCGGGGCGCAAGCGCATGATCGCCCGTCTGATCTCGGGTTAGCCGACGGCGCTGGAGGTTCGTGCAAGGCTTGGCGATGGCTTCGCGGCCAGCCGCCACGCCTCCTTAGATGTCCCGCACAAACATTTCCCGACTCAAACCATGCCGCTGCATCTTTTCATTAAAGGTGCGGCGCGGCAGTTGCAGTTCCTCGAGCACGGCTTTTACGTCGCCTTTATGCCGCGTCAGCGCGGCGCGCAGGCATTGGGCTTCGAACGCTTCCTGCTGGGCCGCGAGGGACTGGCCCGGTTCGGTGTCCAGGGCAGGCGGCCGGTCGAGTCCCAGCACTTGGCGTTCGGCGACGTTGGCCAGTTCGCGCACGTTGCCCGGCCAATCGTGGCTGAGCAGATGGCTCAGTTGCGGGCCGTTCAAGGGCACGGCGGGGCGGCCGAGGCGTTCGGCGGCGCCGTGGGTGAAATGCTCGAACAGCAATGGAATGTCTTCGCGCCGTTCACGCAAGGGCGGCAGGCGCAGCTCGGCGATGTTCAAGCGGTAGGCCAGATCCTCGCGAAATCGCCCGGCCCGGGCTTCGTCCAGCAAGTCTGGCTTGGTCGCGGCGATGATGCGCAGGTCCACGTGGATGCTCTGGTTGGAACCCAGGCGTTCGAGCTTCTTCTCCTGCAGGACTCTCAGCAACTTGGCCTGCTGGGCCAGCGGCATGCTTTCGATTTCATCGAGAAACAGCGTGCCGCCGTCGGCGTATTCGAGCTTGCCGATGCGTTTGCCTTGGGCGCCGGTAAAGGCGCCGCTTTCATGACCGAACAGTTCAGCCTCGAACAGCGGTTCGGGGATGGCCGCGCAGTTCAGCGCAACGAAGGGTTTGCTCGCTCTCGGGCCGAAGTCGTGCAGGCAGCGGGCGACCAATTCCTTGCCACTGCCGGTTTCGCCGCGGATCAACACGTTGACCGGCAATGTCGCCAGGTCCAGCACGTGGCGCCGCAGGTTCTGCAAGGCGCGGGAGACGCCCAGCAGCGTGGTGTCGAGCCTGGCCCGAGCGTCGGCCTGCTCGTGCAGGCGGCGGTTTTCCAACACCAGGAAGCGCTTGTCCAAGGCCCGACGCAGGCTGCTTAGCAGCGCTTCGGGGCTGAACGGTTTTTCGAGAAAGTCATAGGCGCCGTCGCGCATGGCTTCCACGGCCATCGGCACGTCGCCGTGGCCGGTCAACAGGATCACCGGCAGGTCCGCGTCGCGCTTGCGCACTTGCGCAAGCAATTGGAGACCACTGAGACCGGGCATGCGTACGTCGCTGAGGATCACGCCAGCGAAGTTGTCCGGTAACCGCGCCAGGCAGTCTTCGGCGCGGCTGAACAACTGCACCTGGAACCCCGACAGGCTCAGCCATTGCTCCACGGCCGTGCGGATGCTGTTTTCGTCATCGACGACTATGACCGAATCAAGCATGCAGCTGCGCCTCCTGATCGATGGGCAAGGTCACGCAGAATACCGCGCCGTTGTCATGATTGTCCGCTGTCAGCCGCCCGCCGGATTCGTGGATGATCGCAAATGAAACCGCGAGCCCCAGGCCGAGGCCATCGCCCACCGCCTTGGTGGTGAAGAACGGGTCGAACACCTGGGCCAGATGTTCTACGGCGATCCCGGTGCCGCTGTCGCTGACGGTCAGGCGCCACAGTTGTTCATCGGCTTGCAGGCGCACTTCAAGGCGCTTGAGGGGCTGTTCGACCATGGCGTCGAGGGCGTTGCGCAGCAGGTTGATCAACACCTGTTCGAGACGGATGGCATCGCCGCGCACCCACGCCGGACGCGTCAGGTGCAAGACGGTACTGACGTTTTCGTCCCGCAGGCGTGTGTCGAGCAATTGCAGGGCCTGGTCGACTACCGCCGCCAGGTCAAGGCGTTCGCGAAGGCCGCTGGGGCTCTTGCGGGCGAAGGTCTTCAGGTGGCCGGTCAGGGCCGCCATGCGGGTCAGCATGTCGTCCACCGGCTTGAGGGCTTTATAGGCATCGTCGACGCGGCCGTGCTCCAGCAGCAGGCGCAGGGTCGCCAGTTGCATGCGCTGGGCGGTCAACGGCTGGTTGATCTCGTGGGCCAGCGCCGCCGACATCTGCCCCAGCGCCGCCAGCTTGGCCGATTGCACCAGGCCGTCCTGGGCGGTGCGCAATTCTCGGGTGCGTTCGTCCACCAGTCGTTCGAGTTCCTGGCGGCTGCGCTGGCGCAGTTTCGCCAGGCGCCAACGCTGGTTCAGAAACAGCAACAGAAACACCAGCGCCAGCCACAACCCGGCGGCGGCGAGCCCGGCGTTGCGCAGGTCTTCGAAGGCGATCTGTGGTCGACGCAGCAAATGCAGGGTCCAGCCTTCGCCGGCCAACGGCAGGGATTCCCAGAGGTACTGCGCCGTACCCTCGGGCGCCTCGACCCGGGTCAGGTGGCTGTTGTCGTCAAAGCGTCGCAGCGGATCGAAGGCCAGGGGTTGCAACGGTTGCTTGTCGTACTGGCGCGTGGCCTTGAGCTCGGCGCGGTCGCTGTCGGTCAAGGGATGCAGATGGCGATAGCGCCAACCGGGGCGATTGGCGATGAAAATGACCCCGCGCGCATCACTGACCAACAGGGTGTCGCTGCCCTGGCGCCATTCGCGCTCAAGCTCGGGAAACTCGAGCTTCACCACCATCGCGCCGAGGAACTCGCCGCTATCGCCAGTGACCGCGCTGGACAGAAAATAGCCCGGGATGCCGCTGGTCACACCCACCGCATAGAAGCGCCCGGTGCCTTGGGTGCGGGTCTGGAGGAAATAGGGACGAAAGCCATAGTTGTGGCCGACGTAGCTGCTGGGCAACTGCCAGTTGCTGGCGGCGATCGCCAGGCCGGTGTGGTCCAGCAGCTCCAGGGTCGAGGACTGCGCGGCGCCGTTGATTTTTTCCAGCTTGCGGTTCAAGGCATCCTGTTGCGCCGCGCTGACCGGCCCCTTGAGGGCGTCACGCAACTGCGGGTCCAGCGCCAGCACGGCGGGCAGGGCGCGGTAGCGTTCGATCAAGGTGTGCAATGAGTTGGCGTACAGCGCCAATTGCTGGCTCGCGCGGCTGGCGTCTTCTTCCAGGGCCACGCGCTCGGCGTGGCGCACGGCCAGGGTGGCGGCCAGGGCGGCGCCGATGAGGATCAGGGCGATGGCAAGTAACAGGCGCAAGGTACGGGGAGTCGGCAGCATGCAGGCGCGAACCGGTAGAAGTCGGGGCCGAACCATACCATGTTGCTTGCGTGCGCCAAACAGGCTTGGCGTGCTGGCTCCCGATGGTTTTTGTAGCCCGATTGTCCGCGCCGCCGTGTTGTGTCCAGACACAAGTTTCGGCTGGTTCCGACGGGCCGCATCGTTTAGCTTCCCGGGCTCACTTGTCACGGACGACGGCAATACATGACTACCCTGCAAACATTGGTCACGAAGACCTCCCTACTGACCAACCCCCAGCAATGGCTCGTCCATTCGATGCCCGATTGGCTGTCCGGGCTTTCATCACAACAACGCACGGCACTGGCAAAAGCCGTAGGCCCGATACCACCGGGGCTCGCCCAGGCCAGCGCCGCGGATCGGGATCACCTTAAAAGCGCGTTGCAAGCCAGTTGGACATCCCACGGCAAACTGACGCAAATGCTCGGCCGGCTCCGGTCGATCGAGGCATTCGCCGAGCCGCTGTTGGTCGCCGCGTTGAAAAAGCGTTGCAACCTGACGCTGGACGTCAGGCAAACCTATGTGCGGCTCTACATTCCCGAGGGGGTGGCCGTCGCCTACAGGATCCGCACGATTTCCCTGCTGGATGCTGCCCTGCAAAATTTCGAGGCAAAAGAGGCGCGCCCGGGCTACTTCGACGAAGCGTCCTGCTTCATTAGCCAACCCACCGCGAGTGGACAGTTCGATATCTTGTCTGTTGGCTCCACCTTGACCTTGCCGGTGTTCGTCGCGCTTTGCCGGGACTTGGACATTGGCGGGCGCTATCAGGCGTACCTGAAGAGCCTTCTGATTGACGAGCCTGTCGGCAGTGCCGTGGCGCAGGAGTGTTTCCAGAACGATGACAGGGATGCCTTCCGGACGGCCGCGACGTTGGCGCGAATCAAAGGCGATATAAGCCCGCAGGTTTACCAAGCTTTGCAAGGCTTGATGACTGGCCAGCGAAGTGTCAGCCATGGCGGCAAGACGCAGTATTGCCACGACCTTTACCTACTCGACACTCGCCTGACCGGCATCGTGATGATCGCCCCGGATCTTGAGCAGAGCCGGCAAGTCGAACCGGTCGTGGTCTATATCCCTCACGATCCCGAGCATCCGCTAAAACAGTACAGCTCCACGGCGGCGTTCCTGGCAGCGCTGGCCGTTCGATTGCGCGCGCAACGTTACCAGCAGTTTTTCAGCCGCTTCATTTCCCTGGCCCACCGCGAACGTTTTTTCGCCGCGCTGGATGCCCGGTTGTTCAAGGCCCGGCGTGAGCCGGTGGAAAATCCCACGCTGCGGATGACTTGCCGGCGGGTAAAGGACGATCTTTGGGACCATGGGTTCGAACAACGACTCAACCAGATCTTCCAGGACGCTCGCCTGATAGCCGTGCCGACGGGGGACGAAGATCTCAAGTCCCGGTGGGCTCGCTGGGACAGTTTCATGCAGGTGGCCGAGACGGTGCTGGAAATGGCCGCTTTTACGGCAGCGTCGTTTGTGCCGGTACTGGGCGAAGCATTGATGGCCTATACCGCCTATCAACTCCTCGATGACACGTTTGAAGGCATCGTCGATTGGTCCCAAGGCCGACGTGCCGAAGCGGCCGCGCATTTGCTCGGGGTGGCCGAAAACATGGCGCTCATGGGGCTTTTCGTGGCGGGGGGGAAAGTGGTGGGGGCTGTGCGTTCCACGCGGCCTTCATCGTTTGTCGAGCAGATGAAAGTGGTCCAGAGCCACGATGGGCAGTCGCGTCTATGGCACCCCGATCTCGCGCCCTACGAGCAGTCGTTGGACCTCAAGACGAACGCTCGGCCACAAGCCAATGGCCTTTATCTTCATCAGGGACAAGAGGTGCTGTTGCTCGGCGACCGGCCGTTCGTGGTCGAGCAGGCCGCGGACACTGGGCAGTATCGGATTCAACATCCCGTGCGCGTCGATGCGTATGCGCCAAAGCTCGCCCATAACGAGGCGGGTGCCTGGGTTCATGAGGGCGAACGCCCGCTGAGCTGGCAAGGGCCAACACTGATGCGGCGCCTGGGGCACAGCGTCGAGTCTTTTTCGGATGAAACCCTGGAGCAGATCCGTATCGTCAGCGGCGTCGAAGAGGCAAGCCTGCGTCAACTCCACGTCGAACATGCCCGACCTCCGGTGTTGCTGGCCGAAACCGTCAAGCGCTTCCGGGCCGCGCAGGGCAGTCCAACCGGTATCGAGCCGGTCGACGAGGCGGGCAGTGCTGGCGCCCAGGTCTTGCGCAGCGAGTTTCCCCAGTTGCCCCGCGCGGTGGCGGACGAGCTGCTGGTTGACGTCACCGAGGTGGAGCGCCGGCAGATGAGTGAGCGAGGGTACTTGCCTCTGCGCCTGCGCCAGGCGGCCCGTACGGCCATGGGCGAATGGCGAATTGTCCAGGCCTACGAAGGCTTGTATTTGCCCACGAAGGGCAACCCCGACACCTGGCGGTTGGCGTTGCACAGCCTGGAGCATCTGCCGGGTTGGCCGGCGCAGGTGCGTATCGAGATTCGCGACGGGGCGCTGGAGGGGCCGCTGCTCGACAGCGTCGGACCGTCGTCATCGGTGGTGCGCAAGGTGCTCGTGCCGGTGGAAGAAGCGACGCCTGGGTTGTTTGGCGAGCAAGGTAACTCGGTGGACAGTGCCGACGATTTCTATACCGAAATCCTGAGCGCCTTGACCGAGGCCGAGCGTCGGGCGTTGGGTTACAAGCTCGGCGATGGGTCCTTGCTGGGGAAGGCTGTTCAACAAGCGCCGCTAGACCGGACGACGTTTCGCAAAGTCCTTCTGAACGCTGCCGGGACGGCGGAGGATCCACCGATAGTCGCACGTTTGCTCGGGGAGCAACCGGGCTATGGGCGGCTCGATGAGCAATTGCTTGGAACCGGTGATGCGTTGAGTCTGGAGGCGCGGTTCAAGGTGCTGTATCCGGAAGCGTCGACTCAGAGTTTTGCCCGGTTTGTTGAGTCATTCCACTCTGAACAGTTGGCAATACAAAACCTCGTGGGTCGCGAATTGGAGCTTGAGGGGCTGAGCAACTCGCTGGAAAACTGGGTGGCGATCAAGAGGGGCGATGTGGTTGCCATTGATCAGCTCTACCACAAGGGAAAACTCGCTTCGGCGCTCAAGCAGTGTTGGCGGGCTGGAGTGGATACGCCGCCTCAGGGGTATATTCTGAATCTGGATTACTTCTGGTCAAGTAACACTTTCGATTGCTTTCCAACCCTGGAAACGGCGTTCCCCCATGTGAGCGAACTGAAGTGGCGCCATGGCGCGCTGGATACTGATCTGACAGCGTTTCTCGGTTATTTCCCCAATCTCAAGACGCTGGACCTGAGTCATAACGATCTGACGGTGTTACCACGGCTAGAGCCCCATCTTGCAGATTTGCGGGTGTTGGACCTCGCACATAATCAATTGAGTCTCACCGCTCAAAACGTCGCTGACCTGGGAGGCTTGAGTCGCCTTGAGGTGTTGAAGTTGGGCAACAACCCCGCCTTGAACCTGCTGCCCGACATCACTCGCATGTCGGAGCTCGCCATGCTTGACTTGCAACAGACTGGTGTTACTGAGTGGCCGCCAGGTTTACTGACTGTCACACGACCCCGCTCCTTCGAGCTGAATCTGGAGGGTAATTCCATAGACCGTATTCCAGAGGTCACGCCCGGCTCCGAACAGGCCCGGTTGATCGCCCGGACTCGCTTGAGTCGCGACCAGCTTCCAGAAGACAGTTTGCGCCAATTCCAAGGCTATATGCGTTCGGTGGGTTATGACCCGGCGCGCAGCTATCCACCCAAGGGCGAGGAAACCAGCCAATACTGGCTTGAGAGCCTTGCCGATGACGCGCGAGTTTCCCGTCAGCGTACCTGGGACGAGCTTGAGCGCGAACCTGGCGCCCAGGGTTTTTTTGAGATGTTGGAGCAACTGACAGAGGCCGCCGATTACGTCGAAGAGGACTATCGTCCTCAATTGATAGGGCGAGTCTGGAGAATGCTCGACGCCGTGTCCGAAGACGCGACATTGCGCGAGGAGCTGTTCCGCATGGCGATCAACCCGGATTCCTGTGCCGACGCCGGGGCGCAGTTGTTCAACGAAATGGGCATCAAGGTTTTGGTCCATGAAGCGTATCGGGCGAGCGATGCTACTCAGGTCGAGGCCAAGCTGCTGGCGCTGGCCAAGGGCAAGTCGCGGTTGGATCAGGTCAATGAAATTGCCCGCGCGACGATTCAGAATCGATTGCAGGCGGGTGAGACGTTTATCACCCTGGACGAGGACGGGGAGTTCTCGGGAAGCATCGATGAGGTGGAGGTCTACCTGGCGTTCCAGACCGGATTAGCGGAGCGTCTGGGTTTGCCATGGCAATCGCAAGGGATGTTGTTCAGAGGTGTTTCCGGCGTGGATGACGCTGCCATGGACCTGGCTTATCAATCGGTCCTGGAACTGGAAACCGGCGACGGATTGGTGGACCAAATCATTGGGCAGCGGTTTTGGCGGACCTATCTTAAAGGTCGGCACCCACACGCCTTTGAGCGCAATGCCTCGGTGTATCAGCAGAAAGCCGAGGCCCTGTTGGATCAGCAAGTCGCGGGCTCGCTTTCGCAAGCCGACTACGAACGAGGCATGAGTGAACTGGCCCATGAACGGAAGGCCTTGTTACGGCAACTGACATTAGATGCGATGGCAGGGCCTAGTTGATGTACGGCCTGGCCAGGTCATTCCACTGTGAATGAGTTGTCTGCACCCATTCGGTCACGATGTCAAATTTCAGCAGATCGTCTGCGGCGTCCGAGGGGCCTCTAAGGATATTGGTGCAGTTGAAGCAGGCGGGAAAGCCTCGACCCAGTTCTCGCTTGCTGCCGGCAATCTTTTGGGTGACGACAATTATCTGCGATGGATCCGTCGCCCCGGTGATGTTCTGCTGGATATTCAGCGCGACGTTCGCGCCGATGCTTTCAGCATGCAGGCCGGGAAGTCCTGCGACCTTAGGAAGGTAGTTGTTGCCCGCACTGATGTGATTTTCGAGCCGCTGTTTGACCAAGGGATGCAACACCGGGGCTTCGTGTTCAATCCCCGTCAAGTTCGTCGGCGTTGGGTTTGATCCCGTGTAGAGTTTCATGGGGCGTTTGGCGTCCCTGAACGTTTCAATGAGCTTGTTTTCCAGGAAAGCTTCGTAACGGGTGATATCTCCAAACTGGAATATGCCCCCCGAGGTCAGGAAATCTTCCTCGGTGTTCTGAACGGGATCACGGGACACCCGAACCCCCTCGGACATAAGTTCCAATGAGTCGGGTAGTGGAATGTTGTAGAGGTCAGTCAAGTAACGGGTTTCGTCAGGGTTATTGCCAGGAATTTCAAAGCCAGCATGGGCACTCAGTATGTCTCTACTGGTTTTAGCGAATAACTCTGCCTCTGGATGTTTTTGGTAATGCTGTTCCCGCGCCTTGAGTTTTTTGGCATTTGAACCCTTGATCTGGTTCTCATCAAACGGGGCATCTCCGCCTTTCAAGATGTGCTGAGTGCGCCGGGTCATCTTGTCCATGAGCTGCTCTCCTTTTATCAGCCCCAGGTTGTCGCTATAGCGAACAGGGTTATTCCCCACCATCGCATACAAATTCAACCCATCCACCGGCCCCGCCGGGTCCGGGTTGATCCAACGCATCATCCATGCTGCGTAATAACGAAACCCGTAGTAATAGAGCCCACTGGCATCGCGCTCCTTGCCGGAATAACGAACGGTCTTGTAACTGGCCTGCACTTGGGAATCCGCCGCCCACCACGCCGTGCCGCCGAAGGGGTAGTAACCTTCATGGCTGATGAGTTGCGCATCCTGGTCCAGTTCCATGACCAACGAGCCCAGATGATCTTCAAGGCAATAGCGCAGTTGGCCTTGTTCGATTTCAGCCGGCCGGCCTTTGACCCAATACAATCCGCGCACGTTGGAGGCAGGGCCTTGGAATGTGCAGACGTGCAGTTCTTCGCTGTCATCCAGGATGCGGATTTCCAGGCCAGGCAAATAACGCACGTCCCGCACATGGACGACGGATGCGGCCTGGGTGGTCTGCCGCTTGTGCATGCGAATGCCCTGAGCGTCGTAGCTGTAGTATTCGGCGTCGTCCTCGGCGTTGTGACGGTGGACCTGGGTCACCTTCTGCAATTGATTGCGCCAGTTCCAGGTCAAGCGTGGTCTGGAGGAGGGCAGGCTCAGTTGATTGCCACCGGCATCGAAGTCCAGATTGTCGCCGGGAGCTGCGTCGCCCTTTTGCCATTGCCGGCAGCGGTTGCTTGACGGGTCCATGGTCAGGCGCAATGTGTGCGCCTGCCCCGGCGTGGCGCTGCTGTGGATCAGTTTCTCCAGATTGCCGCCGTGGTCATACTCGTAGTGTTGGGTGTACGGAGTTCGCAGGGTCAGGTCTGAGGGCGGGACGAGCCCCGGCAATTGCGGTTGCGTACCTGCCCCGGACATTTCCAGTCCCGTGGCGCTTTCCAGGCGATAGAGGCTGTCATACACAAAGGTCCGAACGCCTTCGCTGCGCTGGTTGGCGTGGTAACGCACGACATGGGTGTGATCGGTAATGGAGGTGACATTGCCGACGAGGTCGTAGAGGTAACTCAAGTGTTGGTGGATATCGCTGCCTTTCGTGGCCTTGAGCTCAATCAGATGTCCGCCGGCCGGGTCGTAGGCAAAGGTTGTCTTGCTGCCGTTACCGGCTGTATATGCTTGACGCTGGCCCTCGGCACTGTGTTGGAATTCATGAGCAATCAGCTCTTCAGTCGGGCTGCCGGCCCATTGCAAATGCACGCGCTTGGGTTGGCCGGCCACATCGAACTCGATGCTTTGCTTATGCCCCTTGGCATCCGTCTGGTTCAGGGCTCCCCCCACGGCGTCGTAGCGCCAGCGTGTGTCGTAGCGGGCAGGCTCCAGCAAACGCTCGCGGCCTGCTTCATCGTCCGGCCAGTCGGGTAGCTCCAGCGTGTCCAGGAACCGTTGCCCTTGATCCAGCGGCAAGCCTGCCAGCGAAAAGTCGTCAACGGTGACCAGCCCGGCCGTGTCGTAGTGCTCCACCAATTGACCGCATCGATTGTGCAGGGCGTCTTCGGTCGAACGACTGGCGTAGCGCAGGCGGCCAACCGTGGCCCAGGCTTGGTCCGGGCCGCGCTCGCGGATCAGCGTGGGCCGCAATTGCGAGTCGTATTCGGTTTGCTGCTCGCTGCCACGGGCATCCCAGCTGTGCAGGCGCTGGCCGGCCAGGCCAGGCAGTTCGCAACGCAGCCCAGCATCGATGTTTTCAGTGCGCAGCGGTGTGCCCGACAGACTGTAAATGCTGTGGAGGTTGACGGTTTTCGTGCCGTGGAAGCGAGGGTCCCATTGGTCAACGATGCGTCCGGCGAGGTCATATGCCTGGGCCGTGACCAGCCGTTGGGTTTCGTCGCTGGTCGAACCGCGCAGGTAATCCACCCGCCGTACCGGCCCAGCCCAGCCGTTGAACACCGCCACGACCGGCGTCTTTCGATGAACCTGGGGGGGCATTGGGCTGGCCCCGGATCGGTATCGTTGTAATCGTGATCACACCGGTACCACGGATGGTAGACATGCCAAGCCTCGTGCCCCTTGGCATTGATGACCTTGACCAAGCGTCCGGTCGGGTCATAGAACTGCTGGTCGTGATAGCCGTGCTCGCGCAGCGAGGCGTCCTTGATGTAGCGCCAGGCATCGGCGAAGTAGGGGCGATAGACACGGGTCACCAGCCCCTTGTTGTTGTACTCGACCCGTTCGCTGACGCGCCAGCGCGGGTCGGCCTCGTGCTGTATCGGTTTGTCATCGGGGCCCAACAGCAGCGTGCCGTTCTCGGCGACGGCGTAGGCGACGCCGGGCTCCACCAGTTGTTTGGTTTGCAAAGCGCGTCCGAATCCATCGACGGCGCTCAGGGCGATGCGGATTTGTTGCAAGGGGTCGTCCGGGTAGCGATCGGCGCTGAGCACGACACTGTGGGCCGGCTCTTGGGTGGTGGCCTGGATCAGCGCCCACAGCAGTTCTTCGCCGGCGGTGCGGGTTTTAAGCCGGGCCAGGCGCACCCGCGCCGAGGCTCGGATGTGGCCGCTGGGCAGCAGATATCGGGCATTGATCCATTCGTCGCGCTGCGCCGGCAGGACCAGCGACAAATCGAGCTCGCCCATCCAGCTCAGGTTGTCGATGCGCGCTGCGCTGGCGATATCACCCAGGGTGGCTTCGGGGTCCTCGATGGCGTGGCCGGGCGACAAATCATCGGGTGGCTCATAGCCATCGATGGGATAAAAACCTGCGGGGATGCCGTTCTCGGTCCCATGGAAACTGACGCCCAAGGGTAGGCCGGCGGGACCGTAAAGCGCCTCGTGAACGTTGTCGTTGGCGTCAATGATGCGGCAGGGCAACAGCGAGTGATAGTCGTACTCGACGTGGGTCGCGCAGCCGTCCGGCACAGTGACGGTGATGGGCATCAAGTGAAAAGAGTCGTATTCGGTGCTTGTCAGGCCATGACTCTGGGTTTCTTGCAACGCGCTGATATGGAAGAAGCCTGCGAGTGGCCGGTAGGTGGCGAAACCGACTTTCTTCGACCAGAGATTCCGGGCCTCGTCCTCTTCTGGGTCTTCAGGCAGGAACAGCCTCATCGGCTCGTAGCCGACCATTTCCAGTTGTTCACGGATATCGAACGGTTCGGGCACGACGTCGTAGGCCTCCAGCGCCTGCTTGTCGAACTCGGCCACTTCCAACGGACCGCGCAAGGCTTGGAACGGTGCGTCACTCAAGTAGGTTTGCTCCTCGAGAGCGATCAGCACGCGGGCCGTGTTCCAGTGCTCGCTCTCGTGGTGTTCGAGGAAACACTCGTAGCTGACCTGCTGCGGGTTCAGCCCTGCGGGGAGTGAGCCTTTTGGCAATTGGAACCCATTGGTCCGAGCGCGCCAGGGCAGGCCCAGCCGTTGACGCGGCGGTCTTTCTTTCTCGAAAAAGTGCTTATAGGCGGCCAGGCTTTCGGTCAGGTGATACACCTGTTGCTGATCGTCGTGGGCGTCGCGCCACCAGATATCCTGGTCTTCGTCCCCGAAGGGTGGATCGTCCGCCGCGCTCAGGCGCCGCGCGTAGTGGACGACGAAGCCGTGCTCCAGCTGACCGTAGCGGTTCCAGCCGAGGTTGACGATGTGCTGGGTTTGGGGGTCGTTGATAAACCATCGTATTGATGGCTGACCATTTCCAGTTCCTGTACCTGAAGGCTCTTCTGGCGGTCGTGGGGGGAACGCAGTAAATAACGTCGCCGGGCCACTGTTTGGGGCTTGGTCATGTCGGGCGACTCGCCCTCGTGGGTCTCGCTGCGCAGTACGTGACCGCCCAGCGCGTAGGCCATGTCACGAGCGGTGTCCGGGTCGGAAAAGATAACTTCGTCAGCCTTGTCCTGTTCGTGGAGCCGGGTCAGCAATGTGCGGCCCAGGGGCGGCGCGTCGGGGTCGGCGTCGAAACAGTCCTTCAGGGGTTGGTCGACGGTGCGACCGGTGTGGAACCAGGTCTTGACCAGCACCGGTGCGGTGAAACCGCTGTCGCGCTCAACCGAAGGCAACTCGCTGTCGAGCTGGTACAACCGGCCAAATCCCCGGAACTCACGGTGATAGCCGTCGTAGTCGCCTTCGTAGTAGGTGAAGCGTTGGGTCAGGCAATTTCCAGTGATTTCGTCCTCCTGTTGTTGCCGGGCCACCAGTGGCAAAGCCATGGGCAGGTAGCAGTCCAGCGCTTCGCCCTTCGCCGCGCGCTGAGCTTTTTCGTCCAACCAGAACTGCGCGCTGCTGCGGTGGGCGAGGGTGCTGTTGCAGCCCATGTTGTTGTTGATGGCGTTAAGCAGGTAGGGCCGCGCGGCGACAAAATCGTAGCGCCAATGGCGCGGTTTCATGTCCGCGCTGTGATGGGGAATACTCAGGAGCAGGCTGGCGCAGCCCAAACCTTGCAGATCGGCCAGGGTGACCTGGCAGAGGTTGTCGTAGCGCATGCCTTGCGGCCAGGGCACCCGCACGGGTGTCTGTTCAAGGCAATTGCCGCCATGGTTCAAGTAGATTTCGAAACAGTCGCTGCGCAGGTAGATCAGCGCCGGCGCGCCGGAACCGTCCAGGTCGGCGATCCGCACCCGTTCGGCGTTGAACTCGGTGTAGGTGAAGGGCAGCGCGCTCATCACAAAGCCCTTGCCGAAACGCCCATGGCCCAGGTTCGGCCAGCACTTGATTTCATTGGAGCGGATACGGCACAGCTCGCTGCTGTCGCTCCCCAGCATGTTGGCGAACAGCACCAGTTCGCTGCGTACATCGCTGAACAAGGGCAGGGTGCTGTCGGGTTCATGGGGAACGTCCACGCCGGCGGCGAACCCGTCCTGGCGCAGGTTGGCGTACAGCCGCACGCTTTTGGGGCCGACCATCGCCAGGGAGCGCAGGCCGTCGCCCGTCAGGTCGCCCAATTGCGCGGCGGGGTGCAGGAACTCCGTGGGGAAGCGCTTGAAGTCGGTGAAGGTCGACCAACTGCGGTCCGGGTTGAGCGTATAGAAGCCACTCATGCCGGGCTGGGCGATGACCCAGTTGAGGCGGCCATCGCCGCATAGATCGGTCAGCACCTGCATCACCAGTGTGTTGTCGGCGGCGATTGGGCTGGTTGGCAGAAGGGTCCACGGGGCGTACTCGATTTTATCAGGATCGTCCCCCGGGGCGCGCTGGGGCTCGCGGTAATACCAGCCGTTGCTGTAGCGGCACAGGAAACCAGGAACGCCTTCGCCATAAAGGTCGACGCATTGATAACGGCGGCTGTCTTCCAGGGCCGGCATGGTCTCCAGGGCAAAAAAAGCTTCAGGTTCGTAGTTGGGTTTGAAGTCGGTGTACTGGAGTTCGATCGGCGGCGTGTATTCGACCCGATCCTCGGCGTCCCAATGCTGGTAATGAGCGGCGGTCAACAGACTGTAGCTACATTGAGTGTCGCTGTATTCGAGCAGTAGCCGTCGTACCAGCGCGGGTTCGTTTCCGTTTTCGGCTTCGGCGGGAAACTGGTGAAACATCAGCACTTGGTGGCAGAGGCGCCGCGTGCCCACTTCGAAGCCGTATCGGTACGCGTGGATCGGATCGCTACGGAGTCTCCAGACATCTTCGTCGGAGGCCGACCAAGTGGGTTTTTCCGCCAGTTCACAGGTGCGCTGGCCATAGTCGAACAGCAAGTGAAAGTGCCAGGGGAGGCTGGCCGGGTCTTCTTGTTCCATGCAGTACAAGGTTTCGCTGGCCGTGGCGTTGCCGTAGCACAACCGTCGTAGGTAACGCTGGGTGCTGTAGTCGTGGGGGCCGCCGGAAGGGCCGGGGTCGGCCTGGTACTCGTAGTAGATGTGTTCGCCCAGGGGGCTGACCTCTTCCAGCAACAGCCACTCGGCGATACGCGAGGGGACTTGCGGGTCGGCAATGCGCGAGTTCGGGCTTTTCCCATAGCAATACACGTGGCCGTTGCTGCCCTGAACTCGCCAAAACGGTGGGATGTTGAAGCTCGTACACAGTTCATAGATGTCGAAGGTGCTTTCGATTCTGGGGTAATAACGCACGACCTCAAAAATATCGTCGCGGACTTTGCGGCTGGTCTGTGCTTCAAGATCCGGCCAAAGATCCACCCCGTCCGGGCCGACCATGACGTCGTCTTGGCTGTAATGCGGGACGCCTTTGCTGGTCTTGCGCCGAATGCTGGGGATCGACAGTTGCATGCCGATGCCGAACACACCGTTGCCGCCCTGGCTGTTGTAATGCAGGGCCAGCGCCGGCGTCAGGTGACGGGCACTCGATATCGGCAGGGGCAACTCGAAGGAAGCGGCGCCCCGCGTGCCGACCGGGCCGAGGCTGTTGCCGAAGGTGGCGATTGACGCACTACCGGCGATTGTTGGCGTGATGATTTGAAGGGGGGCTTGTTCGGCCATTTGTCGTTCATCCCTTTGACCTTGGCCGGGGGCGATTCCCGGCCAGGATGAGGATGCCAAGGGAGAGCGGGGGTGTAACCTGTCAGATCTGACAGGTCGGTGGGTTTGCCCGATGAATGGTGTGCTCAATGACTTTGTGGGAGCGAGCCTGCTCGCGAAAGCGGCGGTACAGCCAACATCTTCACCAACTGACCCACCGCCATCGCGAGCAGGTTCGCTCCCACAGGGGGTTGTTGTGCGCCTATAAAAAAGGCCGATGAGCGTGTCGCTCACCGGCCTTCTTCAGCGCGAGAAAGTGCGTGTTACTGCACTTCCACCGCCAGGCTTTCGCTGATCTTCTGCTGCCAGATCGCCGGGCCTGTGATGTGTACCGACTCGCCTTTGCTGTCCACGGCGACAGTCACCGGCATGTCCTTGACCTCGAACTCGTAGATCGCTTCCATCCCCAGTTCGGCGAAGGCCAGGACTTGGGATTTCTTGATCGCCTGGGCCACCAGATAAGCGGCACCGCCAACGGCCATCAGGTAGACGGCCTTGTTGTCCTTGATCGCTTCGATGGCGGTCGGGCCGCGCTCGGATTTGCCGATCATGCCCAGCAGGCCGGTTTGTTCGAGGATCTGGCGGGTGAACTTGTCCATCCGCGTGGCCGTGGTCGGGCCGGCCGGGCCAACCACTTCGTCGCCCACCGGATCGACCGGGCCGACGTAGTAGATGAAGCGCCCCTTGAGGTCCACCGGCAGGGTTTCACCCTTGTTCAGCATCTCGACCATGCGCTTGTGCGCCGCATCGCGACCGGTGAGCATCTTGCCGTTGAGCAGCACGGTTTCGCCCGGTTTCCAGCTTTGCACGTCTTCCGGGGTCAGGGTGTCGAGGTTCACGCGACGTGCCGACGGGCCGGCTTCCCAGACGATTTCCGGGTAGGCGTCCAACGGTGGCGCTTCCAGCGAGGCCGGGCCAGTGCCGTCCAGCACGAAGTGGGCGTGGCGGGTGGCGGCGCAGTTGGGGATCATGCACACCGGCAGGGAGGCGGCGTGGGTCGGGTAGTCCATGATCTTCACGTCGAGCACGGTGGTCAGGCCACCGAGGCCCTGGGCGCCGATGCCCAACTGGTTGACCTTCTCGAACAGCTCCAGGCGCATCTCTTCGATGCGGTTTTGCGGGCCGCGGGCCTTGAGCTCGTGGATGTCGATGGATTCCATCAACACTTCCTTGGCCATCACCGCGGCTTTCTCGGCGGTGCCGCCGATGCCGATGCCGAGCATGCCCGGTGGGCACCAGCCGGCGCCCATGGTCGGAACGGTCTTCAGGACCCAGTCGACGATGGAGTCGGACGGGTTGAGCATGGCCATCTTCGACTTGTTCTCTGAACCGCCGCCCTTGGCCGCCACGTCCACTTCCACGGTGTTGCCCGGGACGATGGAGTAGTGAATGACCGCCGGGGTGTTGTCCTTGGTGTTTTTGCGCGCGCCTGCCGGGTCGGCGAGGATCGATGCGCGCAGGACGTTTTCCGGCAGGTTGTAGGCGCGACGCACGCCCTCGTTGATCATGTCGTCCAGGCTCATGGTCGCGCCATCCCAACGCACGTCCATGCCCACGCGCACGAACACGGTCACGATGCCGGTGTCCTGGCAGATCGGCCGGTGGCCGGTGGCGCACATGCGCGAGTTGATCAGGATCTGCGCCATGGAGTCACGGGCCGCCGGCGATTCTTCGCGCAGGTAGGCCTCGTGCATCGCCTGGATGAAATCCACGGGGTGGTAATAGGAAATGAACTGCAGGGCGTCGGCAACGCTCTGAATCAGGTCGTCTTGCTTGATCACGGTCATGAGTCGCGCTCCTCTCTAAGACGGGAACATTCAATAAGGTGCCGCCCGCTTGGGTGCATCGGTCGACGGACGGCACCTCTTAAGGCACGCCGGGCATGCTGGCGCGACGCTAAAAAGGCGCGGCAGTATATCGCAGGCTGGGGGCCTGTGGGAGCGAGCTGCCTTTGTGGCGAGGGGATTTATCCCCGCTGGGCTGCGGAGCAGCCCCAAAATGACTGAAGGCGAACAACCTGACACACCGAGGTGACTGGTTTTCAGGGCTGCTCCGCAGCCCAGCGGGGATAAATCCCCTCGCCACAGGGGATATCGGCGGAGCCGGCAGATGCGTCAATCTGGGCCATTGCTTTGACGCCATTTTTCTGAGCCAGAATTGAATGGTCATTTGTCGAACACGCCACTAAAGTGGCGTCTGGCCTGTAGCGTAGGACAGCTCTATCAGTTCCTCTTTTCCATGGTGAGTCACCGATTGACCCATAACGCCATTCAACGTCTTTTGCTCAAACGCTTCGCCCTGGCCGCCACGACTTATGCGCTGGCACTGGTGTTGCTGTGGTTGGCGTTTTTCAGTGGCCATTACCTCGACTCGTTGCGTGGCGCCATCATCGGCACGCTGTTGGTGGTGCTGTGCCAGGCTGGTTTGTTCGCGCTGTTCATCACCGATCGCAACCTGCGCTTCGCCGACCCCAGCCTGACGGAAATACAGGTCTGGATCGGCCTGGGCTGGCAGACCTGGATGATGGCGCACCTGGACCAGGCCCGCGGCGTGTTCCTGGTGTTCTATGTGCTGATCCTCTTGTTCGGGCTGTTCCACCTGACGCGGCGGGCCTTTGTGCGCTGCGCCACGCTGGTGTTCATCAGCTTTACCGGCATCACGCTGTGGGACGGTTACTTCTTTCGGCTGCCCGATCCGACGCTGGCCGGTCTGCAGGTGTCCGTGCTGTTCATCGTGCTGGTGTGGCTGGTGTTGTATGCCCGCTATGTCCAGACCTCACGCCAACGCATGCGCCAGCGCCGGTTTGCCTTGCAGGCGCACCAGGATACCCTGCGCGGCATGATGCGCCAGCTCGAAGACCTGGTCGCCACCGACGAACTGACCGGGCTGTTCAATCGCCGGCATTTCCTGCGCCTGGCGAGCCGCGAACTCAATACCCTCAGGCCCGGCGTCGCCCATGGCCTGGCCTTGATCGACCTGGACCATTTCAAGCGCATCAACGATTTGCACGGCCATGCGGCAGGCGACCAGGTGCTCCAGGCGTTTGCCGGTGTCGCCACGGCGTGCCTGCGTGAAGGCGACGTATTGGCCCGCTACGGTGGCGAAGAATTCGTAATGTTGCTGCCCGCCTGCGACCCCGCGCGCCTGACGGCCTGTTGCGAGCGCTTGCGGCTGGCGTTCACCCAAGTGGAATTGACCGACCTGCGGGTGGGCACTCTCAGCCTGTCTGTGGGCATGACGATGCTGGAAATGGGCGATGACCTGGACAGCGCCTTGCAGCGCGCCGACCAGGCCTTGTACCGTGCCAAGCGAGACGGCCGCAACCGTTGTGCCGCCGCCTGGGAGAACGTCGATGCCTGAGTTGAAAGTCGCCGGCCGGCAATGGTCGGTGGCGGCGGGCAGTAACCTGCTGGATGCGTTGAACCAGGCAGGCGTGGCCGTGCCCTACAGTTGCCGCGCCGGCAGTTGCCATGCGTGCCTGGTGCAATGCCTGAGCGGCGACGTGCGCGACAGTCGCCCCGATGCCCTGGCCCCGGCGCAGCGTGATCAAGGCTGGCGACTGGCGTGCCAATGCCAGGTGGTGGAGGACGTGCAAATCCACACCTTCGACCCACAACGCGACGGCCAAGCCGCCAAAGTGGCGGCGGTGGATTGGCTGGGCTCCGACGTGCTGCGCCTGCGCATTACCCCGGAGCGACCGCTGCGCTATCGCGCCGGACAACACCTGGTGCTGTGGGCTGGTGACGTCGCCCGGCCATATTCCCTGGCGAGCCTGCCCGAGGAAGACCGCTTCCTGGAGTTTCACCTCGATTGCCGCGCGCCCGGGCAATTCATCGACGCGGCGCGACAATTGAACAGTGGTGACCCGATCCGTCTCGGGGAACTGCGCGGCGGCGCGTTGCACTACGACCCCGACTGGCATGAAAAACCCCTATGGCTGCTGGCCTCCGGCACGGGCTTGGGGCCGCTGTTCGGCATCTTGCGCGAAGCGTTGCGCCAACAGCATCGGGGCGCGATCCGGTTGGTTCATGTGGCCCGCGATGCCGCCGGGCATTATCTGGACAAACCCCTGGCGGCACTGGCGGCCAAGCATCCGAACCTGAGCATCGAGCTGTTGACCGCAGCCGAGGCGCCAGCGACGCTCGCACAGCTGCGCCTGGCGTCGCGCCAGACCCAGGCGTTGGTTTGCGGCCATCCGGATTGGGTCGAGGCGTTTGCCAAGCGCTTGTACCTGGCGGGGTTGCCGAGGAATCAATTGTTGGCGGATGTGTTTGTTACCCGTGACAATGGCGGCGTCTGACCGATCGCCATCGCGAGCAAGCTCGCTCCCACATAGGATTTGCGGCGCACACAGAACCCCTGTGGGAGCGAGCCTGCTCGCGATAGCGCCCGTCCAGACACCCAACGTCCAAAGGCAAAAACAAAAAGCCCCGCCATTCACATGGCGGGGCTTTTTGTGTTCAGCGACCGATCATCAAACCATCGGGTCGCCAACGTGCAGGATCTTCATCCCGTTGGTGCCGCCGGTGGTGTGGTAGCTGTCACCCTTGGTTAGGATGACCCAGTCGCCTTTTTCCACGACGCCGCGTTTGGTCAGTTCGTCGATGGCTTTCTGGCTGACTTCGTGCGGCTCCAGCGAAGCCGGGTCGAACGGAATGGTGTACACGCCACGGAACATCGCGGCGCGCGCCTGGGCTTCGCGGTGCGGGGTGAAGGCGTAGATCGGCACCGAGGAGCGGATGCGCGACATGATCAACGGCGTGTAGCCACTTTCGGTGAGGGCGATGATCGCCTTGACGCCCGGGAAGTGGTTGGCCGTGTACATGGTCGCCAGGGCGATGCTTTCGTCGCAGCGGGTGAATTCCTTGCCGATGCGGTGGCTGGAGGTCTTACCGGTCGGGTGCTTCTCGGCGCCGATGCAGATACGCGCCATGGCCTGCACCGCTTCGAGCGGGTAGAGGCCGGCGGCGCTTTCGGCCGACAGCATCACCGCGTCGGTGTAGTCCAGCACGGCGTTGGCTACGTCGGACACTTCGGCGCGGGTCGGCATCGGGTTCTGGATCATCGACTCCATCATCTGGGTCGCGACGATCACCGCTTTGTTGTGGCGGCGTGCGTGCAGGATGATCTTCTTCTGGATGCCCACCAGCTCGGCGTCGCCGATCTCCACGCCCAGGTCGCCACGGGCCACCATTACGGCGTCGGACGCCTTGATCAGGCCGTCCAGCGTCTCGTCGTCGGCCACGGCTTCGGCGCGTTCGATCTTCGCCACCAGCCAGGCGGTGCCGCCGGCTTCGTCGCGCAGTTGACGGGCGTATTCCATGTCCGCCGCGTCACGGGGGAAGGACACGGCGAGGTAGTCGACTTCCATTTCCGCGGCCAGCTTGATGTCGGCCTTGTCTTTATCGGTCAGGGCCGGTGCCGTCAGGCCGCCGCCGCGACGGTTGATGCCTTTGTGGTCCGACAGCGGGCCACCGATGGTCACGACGCAGTTCAGTTCGGTGGCGGTGGCGGTCTCGACGCGCATCACCACGCGCCCGTCGTCGAGCAGCAGTTCGTCGCCCACGCCGCAATCCTTGACCAGGTCCGGGTAGTCGATGCCGACCACCTGCTGGTTGCCTTCGGTCAGCGGATGGCTGGTGGAGAAGGTGAATTTGTCACCTATCTTCAGCTCGATGCGCTTGTTGGCGAATTTGGCGATACGGATCTTCGGGCCTTGCAAGTCGCCCAGCAGGGCAACGAAACGGCCGTGCTTGGCGGCCAGGTCACGCACCAGCTTGGCGCGAGCCTTGTGCTCGTCGGGGGTGCCGTGGGAGAAGTTCAGACGGGCAACGTCCAGGCCAGCCAGAATCAGCTGTTCGAGAACTTCCGGCGAGTTACTGGCCGGGCCAAGGGTAGCGACGATTTTGGTGCGACGGACGGACATGCAAGACTCCTCAAGTTCAAGCGCCAGCGAAGGCTACTATGGTCTTTGGGTGTAGTCATTGTTCATATGCACTACTTATTCGTTTCTTTTTCGAAATGAACATTCCTGAAAATTTTTGCGCCTTTAACTGCTTAAGCCGAACATCGCTCTTGTGGCGAGGGAGCTTGCTCCCGCTCGGTTGCGTAGCGACCGCAAAAATCCGGGGCTGCTCTGCAGCCCAGCGGGAGCAAGCTCCCTCGCCACACACGTGTTCACCGTGGAGGTTTTTCGTGCTGAAGATTTTCCCCGCCAGGTCGATACAGAGCTCAAGACAGGAGAACCTCCCCATGCGATTCGTGCTTTTTATTGCCCTGGCCCTGAGTATCACGGGCTGCACCCGTTGGTCGATGAACCACCACATGAACCTGGCCTACAAGGCCTATGAGCGGGGCAACTGCGAGCAGGTGATGCTCGAGCTGTCCAAAGTCGACCGCGCCAGCCGTGCCCGTCGCTACATGCAGCCGGAAGTCTCGATGATGCGCGGCCAGTGCCTGGAGCGGCAGAAGCTCTACGTCGACGCGGCGCAAACCTACCAGTTCATCCTCACCCAATACCCCAACAGCGAGTACGCCTACCGCGCCCGCGCACGGCTCGAAACCCTGCAGAGCCTGGGTCATTACCCCACCCGCAGCGCCTCGGCGATCCGTCCCACGTCGTTCTGAATTTGATTTATTCGAAACCCTTCCGCGAGCCAGTTGTCGACCGATGACTGGTATCGAATCCGGCTGGCCGATGCTCGCGCTTGGACTATAGTTGTACAAAACGTGGCTAGAGCCAGAACTCTAATTTCGAAGCGTCACCTGTCACCGGTAGCATTTGGCCGGCCAGAGGGTGTCTGGCATCGGAGTCGGGGAGAGCGGGCAGGGATGAGCCCGTTCCGAAGCACTGGATTGGCCGGGTTATCGGCTACTCAAAAAGTGATACAAGACATGTACAAAGAGCGGCAGATTGCACGACATCAGCTGGCGTATTTCCTTGAGGTGTTCAACGGCATAAACGGCAAACCCATTGGTTTTTTGGGCAACGTTTCGGAAAACGGCCTGATGCTCATCAGCCATTTGCCCTTGATGATCGGTGCGGATTTCGACCTGCGCCTGAAACTGCCCGCCGAGGAAGGACCGCAGCAGCAGATCCGTTTGAAAGCCCATTGCCTGTGGTGCCGCGAGGACGTGACACCGCAACATTTCGACGCGGGCTTCAGCCTGCAGTGGGCACCGCCTGAATACGGACAACTGGTGAGCGCATTGCGGCAGTACTTCAGCTTCTATCAGCTACCAGAATCGGCGTGAGCCCTACCGCGTTGCGATAACCCCGTGGCGAGGGAGCTTGCTCCCGCTGGGGTGCGTAGCAGCCCCCTGGTTATCAACTGACACACCGCATGGGACGCTTCGCGTCCAGCGGGAGCAAGCTCCCTCGCCACGGGGACTTCATCGCCCGATGTATCGCGTTGCTATCAGCGCAGCACCTTCGCCTCGCCATCCAACAACTTCTCCAGCAACAACACCCCCATCTCGCCCATCTGATGAATCGCCAACGCCAGGTTGCGCGGGGCGCCTTCCAGTTCTTCCGATAAATCCAGAATCAGCGTGCTCACCGAGCAGAAGGTTTCGTAGCTGTGTACCAGCAAGCCTTCCGGGTCGGCATCGGGGGCGACGATGAAACAGTCCAGTTGTCGTTGGTTTTTGGCTGGTTGGGTGGGGTTGGGTTTCAGGTAGTGGTCGAGGGCTTTTTTCGCGGCTTTGTCGAGCTTTTGCTCGTCGACGGTTTTACGGGGAGCGGGTTTTGGGGGATTGGGGGTTGGTTTGATCATGAACGTTTTTCCGTAATTAAGGCTGCCACCCGTTTCGCGACTAAACGAGGGGTGGCGGCTGGACGCAGGTTAGTCGACCGGTGGAAAAACGAAGCCCGGCGCGCCCAAGGGCGCCCTGCGAACAGCCACCATCAAGTGCGGGACTTTGGCCCGACTGGATGACGCTTGTGCACACGCGTTTTTCATAGCCGAGCGACTATCCGCTCCCGTCGAGATCACGATAGAGCTGGAATACGGCGACAGTTTTTTAGCGGGTGCTCCGGATGCCCAGGTCTGTCTTAAATACGTGCGGGGGAGTGAGTCCGAGAACCTGGTGTTTGATCCGCCGTTGGGAGAACTTTTGGTAATGGAGCGGGGGAGCAGTCCGTTGAGGTGGACTGTTTCAACCAACACGGTGCGAGACTATTCGTTTGCGTTGCAATTCTTGATGCCCTTGTTCAGAGAGATTTCCCCGTCTCCCCCAGTTTCTGGCACTGTCTTGCGTAAGATCTGACGTTATGTTCGATCACTTCCATTGGCTTTGGGCAACGGCTACCGGGACAGTGCTTTGTTTTTTATGACGACTGAATCGTCTGTTGCCTACAAATCCCCACCCTTCTTCCACCCCAGATACAACGTCACCAGCTCGGCCCCCAACTCCCCGGGCCGAGCTTGCAACACCGCCATCCCATGGGCACTCAACCGTTCATGCAACGTCGCCCGCGCACTCAAATATTCCACCGTCCCGCAATAAGCCAGCGCGTCAGACACGGTGTGCACCGGCGCTTGGCGCAGGCGGTCGAGGGCTTCTTCGCGCAGGCTTGCCACCAGCACGCGATGGCTTTGGCCCAGGCGTTTGACGGCGGCCAGCAATTCTTCGTCGTCCTCGTCCCGCAGGTTGGTCACCAGCACTACCAAAGCCCGGCGTTTCTGCCGGGCGAGCAGTTGGGTGACGGCGGCCTGGTAGTCGGCGGGGTGTTGGCTGCTGTCCAGGTCGTAGACGCTATTGAGCAGGACGTTGAGTTGATCGCTGCCCTTGACCGGGGCGAGGTAGCGGGGTTGTTCGCTGGCGAAAGTGCTCAGGCCCACCGCATCGCCCTGGCGCAGGGCGGTGTAGCTGAGCAGCAGGCAGGCGTTGAGGGCGTGATCGAAATGCGACAACTCGCCGTCCTGGCTGCGCATGCGCCGGCCGCAGTCGAGCATGAAGATGATTTGCTGGTCGCGTTCGTCTTCGTATTCCCGGGCGATGGGCGTGCGGTGGCGGGCGGTGGCTTTCCAGTCGATCTGGCGCAGGCTGTCGCCTTCGCGGAATTCGCGCAATTGATGGAATTCCTGGCCCTGGCCGCGCCGCTGCCGCTGGCGGATGCCGAGGTGGCTGAGCCAGTTGTCCACCGCCAGCAGTTCGCCGTCGTACAGACGGGCGAAGTCCGGGTAGACGCGGGTGCTGTCGAGCGCGTCGATCAGGCGTTTGTCGCTCCACAGGCCCATTGGGCTGGGCAGGTTGATTTCGCAATGTTCGAAGGTGAAGTGCCCGCGCTTGAGCGGGCGGACGCGGTAGCCGAGCTGGGTGAGCCGGCCGGGTTGTAGTTGTGCTGAAACAGGCAGTTGTTCGAAGTCCAGGCCATTGGGCACGTGATCGAAAATCTCGATTTCCAATGGCTGGGGCAGGTCGTGGCGGATGTCCAGGCGCACTTCGCTCCATCGGCCCAGGGCCAGGCTGCCGGGCAAATGGCGTTGGACTCGGGGCGAGGGCAGGCGCCGGACGCGCACCGCGTCGAGTATCGACAGGGCCAGCAGCGCCAACAGTAAGCCCCAGTGGATCGACAGCAAAGTCGAGGGCACCGCGATGCCCAGCGCGCGCAGTGCACCCAGCACAATGCCGACGGTCAGCAGGATCGCGAGCCAGGCGAGCAGCAGGCGGGAGGGTTTCATGGGGGCGTGCCCTTGCAGGAGATGTTGGCCTTGGCAAAGAAATTTACTGCAGTGAGGTTTCCTGTGGCGAGGGAGCTTGCTCCCGCTGGACGCGCAGCGTCCCCTTGCGGTGTGTCAGATAGAACTTGGGGGCTGCTTCGCAGCCCAGCGGGAGCAAGCTCCCTCGCCACAAAAAGCATGCCTGCCACAAAGAATTTTCCTGGCACAAAAAGCATTCCTGGTACAGAAGACATTCCTGCCATAGAAGGTATTCCTGGCATAAAAAGCACGCCTGGCACAGACGCCTTCATCACAACCTTGGCGCCGACACTTGATCGAGCAACTGCCCCAGCACCTGGTCCACCGAAAGCCCTTCGATGTCCAGCTCCGGCGCCAGCCGTACGCGGTGGCGCAGCACGGCCAGGGCGCAGCCCTTGATGTCGTCCGGCACCACGAATTCGCCGCCGCGCAACATCGCGCGCGCGCGGGCGCAACGCACCAGGGCAATCGAAGCCCGAGGCCCGGCCCCCAGGGTCAGGCCCGGCCAGGTGCGGGTGGCGCGGGCCAGGCGCACGGCGTAGTCGAGCACCTGGTCGTCCATCGGCAGCTCGCTGGCGATGCGTTGCAGCGCTTGCACGTCCTTGGCTTGCAACACCGTGCGCAACGGCTGAACGTCGAGCATGTCGGCGCGGGTCGAGCGGCTGACCTGGCGCACCATGTTCAATTCCTGATCGGCGTCGGGGTAGTCCATGCGCACCTTGAGCATGAAACGGTCGAGCTCGGCCTCCGGCAACGGGTAGGTGCCTTCCTGTTCGATCGGGTTCTGGGTCGCGAGCACCATGAATGGCTGGGCGATCGGCAGCGCGCGGCCTTCGAGGGTGACCTGGCGCTCCTGCATGGCTTCGAGCAACGCCGCCTGGGTCTTGGCCGGTGCGCGGTTGATTTCGTCGGCGAGCAGCAGGTGGGTGAACACCGGCCCCTTGCGCAACTTGAACTGCTCGCTCTGCAAGTCGTACACCGCATGTCCGGTGACGTCGCTGGGCATCAAGTCCGGGGTGAACTGGATACGCGCGAACTCCCCGCCAAAACAGCGGGCCAGGGCGCGCACCAGCAACGTCTTGCCCAGCCCGGGAACGCCTTCGAGCAGGACATGACCGCCGGCGATCAGCGCCGTGAGCACATCATCGATCACGGCTGCCTGGCCGACCACGGCCTTATGCAGCTCGGTGCGGATCGCCTGGGCCAGTTGACTGGCGCGCTGGCGTTGCTGGGCGGCGTGGGCCTGGCTGTCTGAGGGCTCGTTCTGTTCAGTCGTCAATTCTGGCGTTCTCCTAACGGTTTATAAGGCATTCCTAAGGGTTTGCAAAAGGCCGACCTGACGGCAGAAGTCGGCGCTGGACAGGCGTCGTTTCGGCCGGGGGCTGAGGGCCTGGCTGATGGTTCGCGTGGGTTGGCGCGTCAGACGTGCTAGCACTTGCCATTGTTCGGCGACCACCAGTTGTTCGAAACCCGGATGAAGCTGGCGCGCCCGGCGCAGCACGTCCTGTTGCAGGCTGTGCAACAGGTGTTGCTGGCCGTTGTGGCGCAACTGGAAGGCGGCGCTGGCTTGCAGGTGTTCTTGCAGTTGGCGTCGCGCCTTGGGCGCCGGTTGTTGCAGCGGGCCATGGCGCACCGCCGACCGCCACAGCCAAAGGGCGATCAAGGCCAGCAGCGCCACGATGGCCTGAGGGAAGTAGCGCAGCAGCAGGGTCAGCAGGTTGTCGTGGTCGGTATTGAACAGCAGCGTGACGTCGGTATCGGCGCTCAGGTACCAGAGCAGCCAGGCGTTGTCGTACTGGTCGATCTGGTCGTTCTTCCACAGCTCGGCGTCGGTCAGCACGGTGATCGTGCCCAGACCGTGGTTCAGTTGCATCAGGTGAGTCGCCGCCGCGCTGTTGGCCCAGGCCTGGGCGAGGTTCAGCGGGTCTTCGAGGTGAAAGTCGGTGTCGAAGCCGATGTAGGCCGGCGCCTCTTCGTCTTCCAGGTACAGTTTGGTCAATTCGGGGTAGGGATCCTTGATCAGCTCCGGCTCCGGTGCCTTGAGGTCCTTGCTCAAAAGTTGGCGCAGGCGCACGCGGTCCAGCAGCAGGTCGCCGCTGCTGTTCGTGCTGTCGTCCCACAAGGCCTCGGCGACGAACAGCAGGCGCCCGCCGGCGCGGGTCCAGTTCATCAACTGGTCGACGTCCCGTGGCGTCATGTTGCTGCGTTCGCCCAACAGCAACAGGCTGCGTTGGTGCGGTTCGAGCGTGGGCAGCACGTCCAGGCTGTTGGCGTGTTCAACATTGATGCCTTGCTGGCGCAAGAATCGTTCGGCGGCCAGGTACGGGTTGGCCTGGGCTTCGGGGGAGGGGCCGTGCTCGATGGTTTCCTGATAGGGCACGGCCTTGAGGTACAGGTACACCGCCAACGCACAGGTCAACGCGGCACCGACTGCGCCGATCACCCACCCCGTGCGCTGGCTCATCGGGACGCTCCGGGGCCGAACAATTCGCGCCAGCCATTGCACAACTGCTGTTGCAGATGGGCGGGCGGAGGGCGGTGTCCATAGGCAATGTTCTGCCAATGCAGGGTCAGGTGCCTGCTGAAGGCCATCAGCGGTTCGTGCTGGAGCTGTTCAACCCGTTGCAACACCTGGCCTTCGGTGTCGGCCGGCTTGAGGGGCATGTTGAACTCATGGTGCAAGCGGCTGAGCAGCGCTCGATACAACAGGCCCAACGCCTCGCGTGGCGAGTCGGACCACAACTGCTCGGCGCTGGCCGCGACATCGTTTGGCAAGCTCTCTTCGCGGATATCCAGGTCAAACATGCGTGCCGGCGCGGGGCGCTCCGCCGGCAGGCGTTTCGTTGGCCGGTAGTTGGCGAGCGCCTTGAGCCGTTCACGATAGCGCCAGGCCAGCCAGACGATCGCGCCCACCAGCGTGGCCCAGAGCAGCGCCTGGATCAGCGCAGCGATCGTTTCGAAGCGTTTGGCGCTCCAGTTGAGCATCGATTTCAGCCAGCCGGGGGCTTCATCGGTTTCGGCCGATTCGGTGGCTTCTTTGCCGAATCGATAGCGCGTCACGGTTTCCGGATTCTTGAAAGGGGGTGCGTCAAGGATTGCCTTGATGCTCTCGCGGGAGGCTTGGCTGGTGACGGGTTGGTTGAGCAGGCGAGGGCTCTGGGGTGCGTTGCTGTTGTCATCGGCCCATGCGGGTGGCGCCAGCGGCAGGAGGGTCAGGGCGAGCAGCGCCAGGGCAGGCGCTACGGTGCCCAGGCGTTGGCGCAGGCGGCGGAACACCAGCTCGATGTCCCAGGCTTCCAGCAGGGTGCGTCGATTCAGGTAGAGGCTGAAGCCGCAGGCGACGTAGATCGGCTCCCAGACAATCAGCAGCAGCGGATAGAGGACATTGAGCAGGTGTTCGAGCCACAGCCAATCGTGTTCGGCGACGGCGATCAGGGTTTGCCAGTCCCATTCCAGTTCGACTTGTTGCGGCACGAATAGATAGAACAAGGCCATCAGGCCGAACCACAAGACGGTCTCCAGGTGCACGCCGAGGATGGTCAACCATTGCGCGGCGCCGCCGTTGCGTTGCAGCAGCACGCGCAAGCGCTGCTCTCGTGCCTCGCCGGCGAGCCCTTCGAGTTGTACGACGGGCATCAGGAAGCTGCGACTCAGGCTCAGCCGGCGCCAGGTCAGGCTGGCCAGCAATTGTGGCTTGAGCAGCGTCGGCCATTGGCGCAAGGCCTGTTTCAAGGTCGGCGTCTCGCCAAACAGCGCCTTGGACAAGATGTACAGGGGCAGGCGTTCGAAGGCCGGTTTCAGCCACCAGAATATAAACACCACCAAGGAGGGCGAGTCCCACAGCAACAAGGTCAGTAGCGCATACACCGGCAGTGTGACGATGGCCCAGCTGGCCATCAGCAGCCGCCGGTGCTGCTGGGTCATCAGTACGCCGAGGTCCATGGCTTCCCAGGTGGTGCGTGGGCGGATCGCTACCGTGACGTCACTCAGGCGCATGCTGGCCTCGCCCGGCGAACAGCAGGTAACCGATCACCAGCAGCCACAGTAGCGCGCCGATGGTGTATTTGGTGGAGGGTGTCGCGGCGCTGGAGGACCAATAGGCCTCGACGAACGCTGCAATGAGCAGGAAGAGGATCACCCCGGCGATGATCAGCACGCTTTTGCCGGCGGCCAGTCGCAAGGCTTCGCCCCGCGTGAGGCGTCCCGGCGCAATCAGCGCCCAGCCCAGTTGCAGGCCCGCGGCACCGGCCAGGGTGATGGCAGTCAATTCGAAAGCGCCATGGCCAATGACGAACGACCAGAACGTTGCGCCCGAGCCGATCTGGGTCAGGTGCCCGGCCACCGCGCCAATGGTCAGGCCATTGAAGAACAGGAAGAACGCGCTGCCCAGGCCGAACAGCAAACCACTGGCGAATGTCTGAAAGGCAATCCCGATGTTGTGCATGATGTAGTAGCCGAACATCACCCAATCCTCGCTGGCGGCCCGCTCGATCGAGCGCCCCAGGTGCCCCGCCGCCGGGTCGTACATGCCGCGGATCTGGCTGACTTCCTCGACGCTCAGCAAGCTGTAGACCAGCTCGGGGAACAGGTACACCAGCAAGCCGACGCCGACGAGGCTGCCGATGAACATCAGGCCCGCCGCCAGGACGAATCGCCATTGTTCGCGCACCAGGCGGGGGAAGCCGGCCAGGATAAAAGTCGACAGGCCGGTCGAGGGGTGGCTGCGGTCCCGGTAGAGTTGCTGGTGTCCGCGCAGCGCCAGTTGCTGCAAGGTATCCACCAGCAAGCTGCTGTAGCCCCGGGCCTGGGCCAGCGCCAGGTGTTGGCAGAGCTGTCGATAGGCGTGGGGAAAGTCGCTGCTCTGGGGGACATTGCGGCGGCGCTCCAGTTGGTCGAGCAGGCGGGACAGGTGTTCCCATTCCCCTTGGTGGCAGCTTTCGAACAGGCTTTGCTTCATGTCGGCCCCAACAGGCCGCGGGCGATGCCATTGAGTTCAGCCACGGCCCCGGTGGGGTGCACCTTCAATGGCGCGGCCAGGATTGCCGCCAGTTCGGTGACCCTGGCGTCGGACAATTGTGCCTGGCGCTCGGCGAAACCCAGCACGGCGCGTTGTTCCACCAGGGCCAGGGCAAAGGGCGGGCGTAGCGGCCGGGCCATTGGCAGTTCGGGACGCTTGACCGGTTGCTCGCGATAAACCACCAGCGTGCCAGCGGCCAGGTCGCCCAAGCGCTTGAAGGTCGGGTGTTGCAGGCAGCAGAGCGCTCCAAAGGTGTAGCCGAACGGCAACATATCGACGAAGCGCAGCAGGTTGCGGATCAACGAGGCAGACCAGCCGATCGGCCGACCATCATCCTGCACCACGCGCAACCCCATGATCTGCTTGCCGGGGGAGCGGCCCTGGTTCAGCACCTCGAACAACACCATGTACCACCAGCTGACGATGAACAGCAGGATCGAGCCCAGGCCGATCCCCAGTTCGCCGAAGAACGCCAGGACGACAAAGAACAGGCCGAGCACCAGCCCGCGTATCACCAGGTCGATGGCGAAGGCCAGCGCACGAGGCATCAGCCCCGCCGGGCGCAGTGGCAGGTCGATGCCTTCGGGCGTTTCGACCTGGTAACGTGTGTCCAGTGGCGGCGGTAGCGGCGCGTTCCTTTGCAGTGCTGGTGTCTCGAGCATGGGCAACCTGTGATGGCCGTTCGAACGTTCGATCTCGGCGCAGATGCTAGGGTCTGTATGAATGTGTTCGCGGAAGGCCAGACAAGGCGAAACGGGGGAGGAAGTGGAATGTACAGGAGTACATGAGCATTCCGAGCCCCGTTTCAACGCAGTATGGGCGAGTGCGGATACATTTCGTACAGAGCCTATCAGTCTTCGGGCGGGCGCACGATATGGCCGTGTATGTCATTTCATGGCCTGCAACAGGATTAAAGGCGCGAAGGCTGGCGGGCGCAGGGTACGAACGCCTAGACTTCGCCAGTCCTCAGCCCAGGAACACCCCGTGACTTCCATCTTCTGGTACGACTACGAAACCACCGGCATCAACCCACGATGCGACCGCCCCTTGCAGGTGGCGGGAATACGTACCGATTTCGACCTCAACGAAATCGACGAGCCGGTGAACCTGTATTGCCGGCCCAGCGATGACATCCTGCCCCACCCGGCGGCCTGTGCCATCACCGGCATTACGCCCGCGTGCCTGGCGGAAAAGGGCTTGAGCGAAGCCAACTTCATGACACGCGTCCATGCGCAATTGGCTGCGCCTGGGACCTGTGGTGCCGGCTACAACACCTTGCGCTTCGACGACGAAATGACTCGCTACAGCCTGTATCGCAATTTCTTCGATCCGTATGCTCGGGAATGGCAGGGGGGCAATAGCCGCTGGGACCTCATCGACCTGGTGCGCGCCGCCTATGCGCTGCGTCCCGAGGGCATCGTCTGGCCGCAGGAGGATGGCCGCGTCACCCTCAAGCTCGAACGCCTGACGGCCGCCAACGGCATCGATCATGGCCAGGCCCATGACGCGCTGTCGGACGTGCGCGCGACCATCGCCCTGGCCCGGTTGATCCGCGAAAAACAACCCCGGCTCTACGACTGGTTGTTCCAGTTGCGCGGCAAGCAGAAGGTGATGGACCAGATCCGCCTGTTGCAGCCGATGGTGCATATATCCGGGCGCTTCTCGGCGGCGCGAAACTACATTGGCGTCGTGCTGCCGCTGGCCTGGCACCCGAAGAACCGCAACGCCTTGATCGTCTGTGACTTACACCTGGACCCCCAGGGCTTGCTTGACCATGACGCGCAGCTTTTGCGCCAGCGGTTGTACACCCGCCGCGAAGACTTGCTCGACGGTGAGCTGCCGGTCCCCCTTAAACTCATCCACATCAACAAATGCCCGGTGGTTGCGCCGCTGGCTGTCTTGCGCGCCGAGGACCAACTACGGCTGCAGCTGGACATGGAGGGCGTGCATCAGCGGGCGCTGCGGCTAAGTGACGCACAACACGTCTGGCAAGACAAACTCCAGGCTATTTACGGGCAAGAAGACTTCACTGCCAGCGAAGATCCCGAGCAGCAATTATATGCAGGGTTTCTCGGTGATCGAGATCGCCGTTTATGTGAACAAGTTCGCATGGCGGATCCGTCTGATTTGGCCCAACAGCAGTGGCCATTCGATGATGAACGCCTGCCGGAATTATTGTTTCGATATCGTGCGCGCAACTTTCCGGAGACCTTGGATCCAGCGGAACAACAGCGTTGGACACTTTTTTGCCAGCAACGCCTGTCTTTCCCTGAATGGGGCGCGCCGAATACGCTGAGCAATTTTGATGAGGCGATGACAGAGTGGATGGACCAATCTTCGCCGTTGCAGCGCGATGTGCTGATGCAATGGCAGGGCTACAGCCAACAATTGCGCAAACGTTTTAGCCTCTAAACTGCCACGCAGCTATTGAAAGCCAGGGTAAAAACCCAGGCATAAAAAAACGCCAGCAAATCGCTGGCGTTTCTGCTTGCAGGCTCCACCTCTTAACGCGCGGCGCCGCTGGCGAGGCTTAGCCCAGCAGGGTTGCCCAGCCTTCTACCACGTCACCGCCCCACTTGGCTTTCCACTCTTTCAACGTCTTGTGGTTGCCACCTTTTGTTTCGATGACTTCGCCATTGTGCGGGTTTTTGTATTGCTTAACTTTACGAGCACGTTTGGTGCCGGTCGTTTTTACCGCGCCGCGGGGTGCTTTACCCGACTTGGCTTCTGGATCCAGCAGGGCAATGATATCGCGCAGGGACTTGGAATATTCGCCCATCAGCGTGCGCAGTTTGCCTTCGAATTCCAATTCTTTTTGCAGTTTGTCGTCTTTGGAGAGGTCGGCCAGACGTTGTTGCAATTCTTCAATAGCTTGTTTTGTGGCGTTGTATTCGGTGATCAGAGACATGGGGACTACCTTATGTAGGACGCTGGTGACAAGGAGACAGTGAAGCAATAGTAATCAGACAGTTTCATCAAGTAAACATTTAAGCCGTGTTTATTTAGTTAAATAGTGCGGGTGCCATGGAAATGGGCATCGCAAATAAATACTCGATGCTGTCTTCATATCCGTTCACACAATTGCGGCGCAGCCACAGGCCACGTCGCGCGCAGCCTCGGTGGTCCCGGGCGGGCAGGGTGTGCGATCGATACTGCAGTTTTGCTACGCAATGGCTAGAATGGCCACCTTTTTGCGAAGTTCTGGAGTTCCCCTCATGCGCACTTTTCGGCTGGTGATCGCTTGCCCGGACCGCGTCGGTATCGTTGCTAAAGTCAGTAACTTTCTGGCGTCCCATAATGGCTGGATCACTGAAGCGAGCCATCACTCGGACAACCAAAGTGGCTGGTTCTTCATGCGCCACGAGATCCGCGCCGACTCGCTGCCCTTTGGCCTCGAAGCCTTTCGCGAGGCATTCGCCCCGATTGCTGAAGAGTTCTCGATGGATTGGCGTATCACCGATACCGCGCAGAAAAAGCGCGTGGTGCTGATGGCCAGCCGCGAGTCTCATTGCCTGGCTGACTTGCTGCACCGCTGGCACAGCGATGAGCTGGATTGCGACATCGCGTGCGTCATTTCCAACCATGACGACTTGCGCAGCATGGTGGAGTGGCACGGCATTCCTTATTACCACGTCCCCGTCAATCCGCAGGACAAGCAGCCGGCGTTCGCTGAAGTCTCGCGGCTGGTCAAGCAGCATGACGCTGAAGTGGTGGTGCTGGCCCGCTACATGCAAATCCTGCCGCCATCGCTGTGCAGCGAATACGCGCACAAGGTCATCAATATCCACCACAGCTTCCTGCCGTCTTTCGTCGGCGCGAAGCCGTACCACCAGGCATCGATGCGCGGCGTGAAACTGATCGGCGCAACGTGCCACTACGTGACCGAAGAGCTGGACGCCGGTCCGATCATCGAGCAGGACGTGGTGCGTGTCAGCCACAGCGACAGCATTGAAGACATGGTGCGATTCGGTCGCGACGTGGAGAAGATGGTGCTGGCGCGCGGCTTGCGTTATCACCTGGAAGACCGCGTGTTGGTACACGGCAACAAGACCGTCGTATTCTGATCCAACGCAGAACCCGGTGGTGAGGGAGCAAGCTCCCTCGCCACGATTAGCCTTGAGAGGGCATGGACCATGACCGATCCCTTGGACAAAGCCACCGCCAAAGCTCCGCCAACCGTGGGCGAGGGCTGCCTGAGCCGCTACGATCCCGACGCGTTGAGCCCCGAGGACGGCACTGAGTTTCCCGACGCCGCGAAGCTCTGGGACGAGTTGAACGACAAGCCTCAGGGCGACTCCGAACCCAATCAATAAAGGGTCAGGCCTGCCTGAGCCTGATCAGCTTCTTGATCAATGGTCGCCCGACCATCAGGAAAAACACTGGCCCTCCGGCCAGCAGATAGAAGTAATAGGTCACCGCTCGCCAGATCAGAATCGCCGCCGCCGCGGTGGATTTTCCTACCATGGGCGCCAGTAGCGCCGCCGAGGTCAACTCCGCCGCTCCGGCGCCGCCCGGCAGCAGGCTGAACTGCCCCGCGCTCAGAGAGAGCATTTGGATCAGGAAACTCCACGCCCATTGCAAATCCGCCCCCAGCCCTTTCAATGCCAGATAAAGCACGCTGTAGCGCAGCGCCCAGTGCAGGCAGGTCAAGCCGAACACTTGGAAAAGTGTCATTCGGGGCAACTTCAACGTATCGGTGAACGCCGCCAGGAAATTGAGGATCTTGCGCCCCCAACGCCGGCGAGTGCTGGTTTTCACCCGTAGATGGCGCAACACTCGGGCACCCAGCAGAATCAGCCGGCGATGGTAGCGCGCGACCAGGGCGCAGCAGGCCAGGCCGCCGAACATCGAAATCGCGCTCAACGCCAGCATCCATTCCATGCGCTGGCTGAGGTTCTGGAACAGCGCGTAGAACAGGATGCCCAGCAACGCACACAGGAAAAACAGCAGATCGCTCAACTGATCCATCGCGAATACGGCGCTGCCATGGGCCGGGCGCACGCCGTTGCGCGCCAGCAGGGCCATCAGCGTCAAGGGGCCGCCGCTGCCGCCGGGCGTCGCGCACATGGCGAACTCGGTGGACATCACCACGCCCATGCTTTTGACCGCGCCGATGCGCCCACGGTGCTCGCCCAGCAGCAAACGCAGGCGCATCGAGTTCAGCGCCCAGCACAGCACAATCATGCCGAGCATGACCAACAGCAGCGACAACGGAAAGCGCTGCACCCGCGACCACATTTCCCCACCGCCCACCAGCATCGGCACCACAAGCGCGATGAGCAGGGCGGCGACCAGCCAGATCAATCGCTTCATGCGGCGTTATTGACCCGCAGGCCCTGGGTTGCCAGCCAGCCGGCCTTGGTCATCGGCACACGTCCGTCCTCAAGCAGGCGCTGCAGGGTGCGTAGCCAATAATCCCGGGAAAAACCGTGGCGCATGTCCACCGGGTGCAGCCCCAGGCGAATCACAGGTGCCTGGCGCCAGCGCTGTTTGCGCTGGTCGCTGATGATTTTCGACAGGCCCCGGCGCCAGGCGCTGCGCGCGCTCCAGACCAGGCCCGGCGCATCGATCTGGGTGAACTCTGGCAAACGGTAAAGGTGTTGGGTATCGCTGGTGTAGCTCAGAGGCAGCTGGCGCAAGGCTTGCCGGGTGCCTTCGCTCATCAGCCAGGCGGGCGCGACGAAACCTTGGAGCGGCCATTGGTACCGCTGGAAGATTTCGATACCGGCTCGTAGGCGAGCGAGGGCGGCCTCTTCGGACAATCCATAGAACTCGCCTTCGTGGGTGTAGACCCGCCGCATGAAAAAGTCCTTGGGATGAAGGGCGGGCGGGCCGTCGTCGCAATGGTAGTAACCGTGCAAGACCAATTCATCGCCGCGCTCGACCCGGCCGTCCAGCAAGCGCCTGAAGCCGGGGTGATCGTCCAGCGCATTGGCATGATGGAAATCCGGTACCACCAGCCAGGTCATCGGCACCTGGCCAAGGGCGTCGACGGCTTCAACGAAGGGCTGGTAGTCGGGCCAGGTCTGGGGCGCGACGTCATGGAGCACCAACAGCAGGCTGGGGGTGGGATTCATTGCCATCGACGTCGCCTCAACCATTGGCCAGCAGCGGCATCTCTGCGCCGAGCACACTGTAGTAATGGCCCAACAGGCTATTGACCACCGTGTCCCAGGCGTAATGACGCTCTACGTGTCGCCGAGCCCTGGCGCCACGTTGCTCGCAACCTTCGGCGAACAGCTGTCGAACGGCATTGGCCATGGCCTGCGGATTGTCAGGTGTGCACAGCAGACCGCAGTCCTCCTGGACGATTTCGCTGAACGCGCCGGCGGCGACCGCTACCACCGGGATGCCGCTGGCCATCGCTTCGAGGATCACCAGGCCAAAGGTTTCCTGGTCGCCAGCATGTAGCAACGCGTCGGCGCTGGCCATCAGCCGGGCGACCTGGGGCGCCGGGCAGAATTCGTCGATGACGGTGACATTGTCCGGCACCAGGGCGGGCATCGAAGAACCGACCAACAACAAGTGGTAGCGCTCGCCCAGGCGTTTCATGCACTTGAGCAGCACCGGCAGGTTTTTTTCCTTGGAGCCGCGACCGGCGAAGATCAGCAATCGCGCGTCTTCGGCGATGCCCAGCTCCGCCCGCAATTCGGGGTCGCGGGCGGCGGGGTTGAAGGTCTGGAGGTCTACCCCCAAGGGCTGTACATAGACGTTCTTGACGCCCAGCCCGGTCAGTTTGTCGGCCATGACCTGGCTGGGGGCCAGGACTCGGTCGAAGTTGCCGTACAACTTGCTGACGTAGGCCTCGATGTTGGGCGTGAACCAGCTTCCCATGCGGTTGCTGACCAGCAGCGGCAAGTCTGAATGATAAAAACCGATGACAGGCACATCGAGCTGGCGCCGGGCATCGAGGGCCGCCCAGGCGGTGAGATAGGGATCGCCTACTTCAATGAGATCAGGCTGCAAGTCGCGCAGGACATTACGCCAGGGCGCCAGGCGAAGCGGGAAGCGATAACCCTTGCCAAAGGGAAGCGGAGGGGCTGGAACTTTATAGATTCCGTCCTGCTCACTCAGGTGAGCGCCAGGAATCAAGAGGCTATGGCGGATACCGGGCCGATTGCCCAGGCGCCGGTGCTTGGCATCCAGATAAGTGCGCACGCCACCGCTGGCGGGGGCGTAGAACATGGTTATGTCCGCTATATGCACGATGAACGTCCCTCCGGTCTGTGTTCTCCTGTGTTGACCTTTAGTAAGAATAGATGTTCGGTTGGGGTTGTGAGGGCGGGTTGTCAGTGGAGTATTGCTGGGTTTGACAAGGCCTCATCCCGAGCAAGCTCGCTGCCACATGGGACCTGTGCGTACCACAACCCTGTGCGAGCTTGCTCGCGATAGGGCCCGCCCTGATTCGCAGCTATTATTCCTGCTGCCAACGCCTTAATGCCCAGGCATGCTTTTATTTAAGCGCGCAGAATGGCGTCATATCGCAAACACCACGGGTGACGAAATGCCTGACTCATCGCAACTGATCATCGGGGCCGATCTTGCCGGCCAACCTGTCGCCCAGGCCATGCGCCTGGCGAACCGCCATGGACTGGTGGCGGGTGCCACCGGCACGGGCAAGACCGTTACTCTGCAGCGCCTGGCCGAGATGTTCAGCGATGCCGGCGTGGCCGTCTTCGCGGCAGACATCAAGGGCGACTTGTGCGGCCTCGGTGCTGCCGGCGCTCCCCAGGGCAAGATCGCCGAGCGTATCGCCGGCATGCCTTGGCTTGGCCACAAGCCCCAGGCTTATCCGGTGACGCTGTGGGACATTCACGGCCAATCGGGTCATCCGCTGCGCACTACCTTGAGTGAAATGGGCCCGTTGTTGCTCGGCAGCCTTTTGGAACTGACGGACAGCCAGCAATCGGCGTTGTACGCGGCGTTCAAGGTCGCTGATCGGGAAGGCCTGCTGCTGCTGGACCTCAAGGACTTGAAGGCGCTGCTCAACCACCTCAAGGACAACCCCGAATTGCTAGGGGACGATGCCGCCTTGATGACCACGGGTTCCAGCCAGGCGCTGATGCGACGCTTGTCCACGCTGGAACAGCAAGGGGCCGACGCCTTGTTCGGTGAGCCGGCGTTGCAGTTGGAGGACATTCTGCAACCGGCGAGCGATGGTCGCGGCCGTATTCATCTGCTGGACGCCAGCCGCCTGGTCCATGAAGCGCCGAAGGTCTACGCGACATTCCTGCTGTGGCTGCTGGCCGAGCTGTTCGAGCAACTGCCCGAGCGCGGCGACGCGGACAAACCCTTGCTCGCGCTGTTCTTCGACGAGGCGCACCTGTTGTTTGCCGGCACGCCCAAGGCGCTGCAGGATCGCTTGGAACAAGTGGTGCGACTGATCCGCTCCAAGGGCGTCGGGGTGTATTTCGTGACCCAGTCGCCGGGGGATCTGCCGGACGATGTGCTGGCACAGTTGGGATTGCGCATCCAGCACGGCCTGAGGGCTTTTACCGCCAAGGAACAGAAGTCCTTGCGGGCGGTGGCGGAGGGTTTCCGACCGAACCCGCAATTCGATGCCTTGGCGGTACTCACCGAACTGGGCATCGGTGAAGCCCTGGTCGGCACCCTGCAAGAAAAAGGCACGCCGGAAATCGTCCAGCGCGTGCTGGTGGCGCCGCCGCAGTCGCGTATCGGGCCGCTGAGCGAAGCCGAGCGGGCCGGGTTGATTGCCAGTTCACCGTTGCAGGGACGTTACGACAAGCCTATTGATCGCGAGTCGGCCTATGAAGTGCTGATGGGCCGCAAGGGGCTGGAACCGCAAGCCGAAGCGACACCGGGCAAGCCCACCGCTGAAGAGCCAAGCTTTACCGAAAAGGCCGGGGAGTTCCTTGGCACCGCGGCGGGCCAGGCCTTGAAATCAGCGATGCGCCAGGCGGCCAATCAACTGGGTCGGCAGTTGGTGCGGGGGTTGATGGGGTCGTTGTTGGGTGGCAGTAAGCGGCGGTAGATCGAAGAACGAGTCGCGCCCATCGCGAGCAGGCTCGCTCCCACAGTAGGTTTCTGCCAGATACAAAATTTGTGTTCGCCAGATCCCCTGTGGGAGCGAGCTTGCTCGCGATAGCTATCTAACAGGCGCCGGAAATCTCAATCCTTGGGCCGCGCATGTGCCGCCAACCGCTCCAGCGCCGCCTTCAGGTTAGGGTCGCTGATGCCCTCGGCGGTGGCCTGGATGGTCGCGGCCGCGTCGGTGGACAGGTCCAGGGTATGTCCCTTGGCGCCGGCCTGTATGGTCGGCGGCTGGACCTTGAACAGGATCCGCGTCAGGTTGGCGAATTCATCGAATGCCTGCAATTGACGCAGCAGGCGCTTCTGTTGGTAGCGCAGGCGCGTGGCCCAATGGCCGTCAGTGACGATCAGCAACAAGCTGCCTTCGCGCCAGGACGCTACGTGGCAATGCTCACGCGCGGCGGGCTGCAACTGGCTGTCCACCAGCCGTTGCAGATGACCGAGGCGCCTGGCGTGGCCGAAAATGGCTTTCAGCGGCTTGGCTTCGCGCAGCAGAACGGCGGGCGCCTTGGCTGGAAGAGGGCGGAAGGCCATGGTTGAATACCGCAAAATGACAGAGGCGCCATGGTAGCAGAAGCACCGGTCGCCCCGCCGCCCTGTCGCCCAGCGGCTTTAATCCCACACAATCAATAAGTAACTTATGCGCTTTGTGGGTTGAAGTTCGCGCAAAAGCCCTTATTTTAGGGAGGCCCCGTCACAGCGCTGTGCCAGCATCGTGGAATAACGCCACTTTCCTCACCATCGTTTCCGGGTAGAATGCTCGTTCGCATGCGGCCATGAGGGCTGCACGGGCGACTCACGGGGCCGCCCTCCATCCCTTTAGTGTGGAAGATCCTGCCGATATGTTTGCGCCTTTGTTAAAGAAACTTTTTGGAAGCAAGAATGAGCGTGAAGTCAAGCGCATGCTCAAGACGGTACAGATCGTCAATGCCTTCGAAGAGCAAATGGTGGCCCTTTCGGACGATCAGTTACGCGCCAAGACCGCCGAATTCAAGGACCGCATCGCCAAGGGTGAGACCCTTGACCAGATCCTGCCCGAAGCCTTTGCGGTCTGCCGCGAAGCCGGCAAGCGGGTCATGGGCATGCGTCACTTCGACGTCCAGTTGATCGGCGGCATGACCTTGCACGAAGGCAAGATCGCCGAAATGCGTACCGGTGAGGGCAAGACCCTCGTGGCGACCCTGGCGGTGTATCTCAATGCATTGTCCGGCAAGGGCGTACACGTGGTCACGGTCAACGATTACCTGGCCCGCCGCGACGCCAACTGGATGCGCCCGCTCTACGAGTTCCTCGGCCTGACCGTCGGCGTCGTCACGCCGTTCCAGCCGCCGGAAGAGAAACGCGCCGCCTACGCCTCGGACATCACCTACGGCACCAACAACGAATTCGGCTTCGATTACCTGCGCGACAACATGGCGTTCAGCATGGAAGAAAAATTCCAGCGTGAACTCAACTTTGCCGTCATCGACGAAGTCGACTCCATCCTCATCGACGAAGCCCGTACCCCGCTGATCATTTCCGGTCAGGCCGAGGACAGCTCCAAGCTGTACATCGAGATCAACAAGTTGATCCCGCAGCTCAAGCTGCACGTGGAAGAGGTCGAGGGCGAAGTCACTCAGGCCGGTCACTACACCGTCGACGAGAAGACCCGCCAGGTCGAGCTCAACGAATCCGGCCACCAGTTCATCGAAGAGATGCTGACCCGCGTCGGCCTGCTGGCAGAAGGCGAAAGCCTGTACTCGGCCCATAACCTGGGCCTGCTGACCCACGTCTATGCCGGCTTGCGTGCCCACAAGCTTTTCCACCGCAATGTCGAATACATCGTGCAGGACGGCCAGGTCGTGCTGGTGGACGAGCACACCGGCCGCACCATGCCGGGCCGTCGCCTGTCCGAAGGCCTGCACCAGGCCATCGAGGCCAAGGAAGGTCTGAACATCCAGGCCGAGAGCCAGACCCTGGCCTCCACCACCTTCCAGAACTACTTCCGCCTGTACAACAAGCTGTCCGGCATGACCGGTACCGCTGACACCGAAGCGTTCGAGTTCCACCAGATCTACGGCCTGCAAGTGGTGGTGATTCCGCCGAACAAGCCGCTGGCGCGCAAAGACTATAACGACCTTGTGTTCCTGACCGCCGAAGAGAAATACGCGGCGATCATCAATGACATCAAGGAAGGCATGGCCCAGGGCCGTCCTATCCTGGTGGGCACCGCCACCATCGAGACCTCCGAGCACATGTCCAACCTGCTCACCAAGGAAGGCATCGAGCACAAGGTCCTGAACGCCAAGTTCCACGAGAAGGAAGCCGAGATCATCGCCCAGGCCGGTCGCCCGGGTGCGTTGACCATCGCCACCAACATGGCCGGCCGTGGTACCGACATCCTGCTGGGCGGCAACTGGGAAGTGGAAGTCGCTTCCCTGGAAAACCCGACCCCCGAGCAGATCGCGCAGATCAAGGCCGACTGGCAGAAGCGTCACCAGCAAGTGCTCGAATCCGGCGGCTTGCAGGTGATCGCTTCCGAGCGTCACGAATCCCGCCGTATCGACAACCAGCTGCGTGGCCGTGCCGGTCGCCAGGGTGACGCAGGCTCCAGCCGCTTCTACCTGTCCCTGGAAGACAGCCTGATGCGCATCTTCGCCTCTGACCGGGTGAAGAACTTCATGAAGGCCCTGGGCATGCAGCCAGGCGAGGCGATCGAGCACCGCATGGTGACCAACGCCATCGAAAAGGCCCAGCGCAAGGTCGAAGGCCGCAACTTCGATATCCGCAAGCAATTGCTGGAGTTCGACGACGTCAACAACGAGCAGCGTAAAGTGATCTATCACATGCGCAACAGCTTGTTGGCCGCCGACGACATTGGCGAAACCATCGCCGATTTCCGTCGTGAGGTGCTCGACGCGACCATCAGCGCCCACATCCCGCCGCAATCGTTGCCGGAACAGTGGGACGTCGCAGGGTTGGAAGCCTCCCTGCGCAGCGATTTTGGCGTGTCGTTGCCGATCCAGCAGTGGCTCGACGAAGACGATCACCTGTACGAGGAAACCCTGCGCGAGAAGCTGCTGGCCGAACTGATCGCCGCGTACAACGAAAAAGAAGACCAGGCCGGCGCCGAGGCGCTGCGTTCCTTCGAGAAGCAGATCGTTCTGCGCGTGCTGGACGACCTGTGGAAAGACCACTTGTCGACCATGGATCACCTGCGCCACGGTATTCACTTGCGCGGCTACGCCCAGAAGAACCCGAAGCAGGAATACAAGCGCGAGTCCTTCACGCTGTTCTCCGAGCTGCTGGATTCCATCAAGCGCGACTCGATTCGTGTGCTGTCCCACGTTCAGGTTCGCCGCGAAGACCCGGTTGAAGAAGAAGCTCGCCTGCGCCAGGAAGCCGAAGCCTTGGCTGCCCGCATGCAGTTCGAACACGCCGAAGCGCCAGGGCTGGAAGTGGCCCAGGCGATGGAAGAAGGTGTCGACGTGGATGTTGCACTGGCCACCGCGCCGGTGCGCAACGAGCAGAAGCTGGGCCGTAACGAGCTGTGCTATTGCGGCTCGGGCAAGAAATACAAGCATTGCCACGGGCAGATTCAATAATCCCGTTTCAACGCTGAACGACCCGCGCCGCGACAGGTAACCCCTGTCGCGGCGTTTTGCCATTTGATTCGCCGTTTCGATGAAGACGGCGTCGATTTATCTATTAAGGAGCGCATTCATGGCTGTTGGTCTTGGTCCGTTGCCAACGTTGCACCCGGTTGCCGGTTTTGAACTCGGTATCGCCTCGGCGGGCATCAAGCGCCCCGGGCGCAAGGATGTGGTGGTGATGCGTTGCGCCGAGGGTTCGACGGTCGCGGGCGTGTTTACCCTCAATGCGTTCTGCGCCGCGCCGGTGATCCTGGCCAAGCAACGCGTGCAGGGACCGGTGCGTTACCTGCTGACCAACACCGGTAACGCCAATGCCGGCACCGGCGCGCCAGGCCTGGCCGCCGCCGAGCGCACCTGCGCCAAGCTGGCTGAACTGACGGGCGTCGACGCCAACCAGGTACTGCCTTACTCCACCGGTGTAATCGGCGAACCACTGCCGGTCGAGAAAATCGAAGGCGCGTTGCAAGCCGCCCTTGATGACCTCTCGGAAAACAACTGGGCCGCCGCCGCCAGCGGCATCATGACCACTGACACCCTGCCCAAGGGCGCGAGCCGCCAGTTCCAGCACGACGGCGTCACCGTCACGGTCACCGGCATCAGCAAAGGCGCCGGCATGATCCGCCCGAACATGGCGACCATGCTAGGCTACATCGCCACCGACGCCAAGGTTTCGCGCCAGGTGCTGCAAGACCTGATGCTCGACGGCGCCAACAAGTCGTTCAACCGCATCACCATCGACGGCGACACGTCTACCAATGACTGCTGCATGCTGATCGCCACTGGCAAGGCCAACCTGCCGCAGATCACCGAGGCCAGCGGCCCGCTGTTCATGGCCCTCAAGCAGGCGGTGTTCGAAGTGTGCATGGAAGTGGCCCAGGCCATCGTCCGTGACGGCGAAGGCGCGACCAAGTTCGTGACCGTGCAGGTCAATGGTGGGGGCAATCACCAGGAATGTCTGGACGTCGGCTACACCGTGGCGCACTCGCCACTGATCAAGACCGCATTGTTCGCCTCCGACCCGAACTGGGGCCGTATCCTCGCCGCTGTCGGCCGTGCCGGCGTGCCTGAGCTGGACGTGAGCAAGATCGACGTGTTCCTTGGCGAAGTGTGCATCGCCAGCCAGGGCGCCCGCGCCGCAACCTACACCGAAGCCCAGGGCGCGGCCGTGATGCAGCAGGAAGAGATCACTATCCGCATCGAGCTGGGACGGGGTGATTGCAGCGAAACCATCTGGACCACTGACCTGTCCCACGAGTACGTAAAGATCAACGCTGAGTATCGGACTTAAGACCGAGGCGCTCCTATCGCGAGCAAGCTCGCTCCCACAGGGCAACAGTGTCGTTCGTGTGGGAGCGAGCTTGCTCGCGATGGGCCGGAACCGACTCCATCAACGCTGAGGAATAGCGCGGTGAAACGAATCCACGTAGCGGCGGCGGTCATTCGCGATGCCGCCAGCAGAATCCTGATCGCCCGGCGGGCCGATACCCAGCACCAAGGTGGCCTGTGGGAGTTTCCTGGCGGCAAGGTCGAGGCGGATGAATCCGTCGAGATCGCCCTGGCCCGGGAGCTTCATGAAGAATTGGGCATCGTTGTCGGCGCCGCTCGGCCGCTGATCAAGGTGCGTCATGACTACCCGGACAAGCAGGTGTTGCTGGACGTCTGGGAAGTCTCGGCGTTCAGTGGCGAGCCCCACGGTGCCGAAGGCCAGCCGTTGGCCTGGGTGACGGCCCGTGAGTTGACGAATTATGAATTTCCGGCGGCCAATCAGCCGATCGTCGCGGCGGCCCGTTTGCCGGGCGAGTACCTGATTACGCCCGAAGGCCTCGAAACGCCGGCCTTGCTGCGCGGCTTGCAGAAGGCGATCGGGGGTGGGATCAAGCTGGTCCAACTGCGCGCGCCCAACGGCTACGATCCGCAATACCGTGATCTGGCGGTGGACGCGGTGGGGTTGTGTGCCGGCAAGGCCCAGCTGATGCTCAAGGGGCCGTTCGAATGGCTGGGGGATTTCCCGTCGGCCGGCTGGCACATCACCGCCGCACAACTGCGCAAGCATGCGGCGGCCGGTCGACCGTTCGGCAAGGATCGCTGGCTGGCAGCCTCGTGCCATAACGCAGAAGAGCTGTCCCTGGCGCAGCAGATGGACGTGGATTTCGTGACGCTCTCGCCGGTGCAGCCGACCCAGACCCATCCCGATGCCAAGCCGCTGGGATGGGACGAAGCGGCGCGGTTGATCGAGGGCTTCGACAGGCCGGTCTACCTGTTGGGCGGAGTAGGGCCGGATGAGCGGCAAAAGGCATGGGACGCCGGGGCTCAGGGCGTGGCGGGGATTCGGGCGTTTTGGCCTGAGGCGTGAGAGTGTGGTGCAACAACTGACGCCATCGCGAGCAAGCTCGCTCCCACATTGGATTTTTGGCGGTCACAAAACCCCTGTGGGAGCGAGCTTGCTCGCGATGGCGGACTGACAGATCAGCTTCCAGGCTTGGTCGCCGCCTCCCAAAGTACCTCAGCCACCCCTTGGCGCCGGGCAATGAGCCGCGCGGCCACGAACAACAGATCCGACAACCGATTGATGTAGGCCAGCCCCGGCCCGGCCAGCGGCTCCACTGCGTTCAATTGCTGGCAACGACGCTCGGCGCTGCGGGCCATGCTTCGGCAGACGTGGGCTTGGGCGATCAGGGAAGAGCCGCCGGGCAGGATGAAATTTTCCAGCGGCCCGAGCTCTTCATTCCATACGTCGATAGCCGCTTCCAGCCGTTCGACTTCCGCGTTGTCCAAAGCCTGGTAAGCCGGCATCGCCAATTCACCGCCCAGGTCGAACAAGCGGTGCTGACATGGCGCCAACACGGTGATGACGTCTTCCAGCGCGGGATGCCGGGCCGTTTCCTCGGCCAGACCGGCCAGCAACAGGCCCAACTGGCTGTTCAACGTATCCACTTCGCCGATCGCCTCGACCCGCGGGTGGTCCTTCGCCACGCGGCGACCATCCCCCAGCCCGGTTTCACCTTTGTCACCGGTGCGGGTGTAAATCTTCGACAGGCGAAAACCCATTGTTCAGCGCTCCACTTGCTTGTGTTCCTGGGCCACGATCGAAGTGCCCGCCAGCGGCAGGCGCAGGGTGAAGCAAGTGCCCTGGCCTGGCGCGGATTGCACTTCCATCTGGCCCTTGTGGTTGTTGGTGATGATGAAATACGAGACCGACAGCCCGAGGCCCGTGCCCTGGCCGATTTCCTTGGTGGTAAAGAACGGTTCGAAGGTGCGTTTGCGCACGTTCTCGCTCATGCCGATGCCGTTGTCCTCGATCTGGATTTCCGCCCACGGTGGATTCAGCCGGGTACGCAGGATAATACGGCCGGGCTCGCCGTCGTCCTGGCGCTGATGGATGGCCTGGGCAGCGTTTTTCAGCAGGTTGAGCAGCACCTGCTCCAGTTCGTTGGCGGTGCCGGGCACCGGCCCCAGGTTCGGGTCGAACTGACGGATGATGGCCTGGCCCTTGAAGTCGAAACCGATCGCCAGGTCGAAATCGTTGCCGGCAATCTCCACGGCCTGGTCGATCAAAGCGGGCAAGTCGCAGGGGGCCATCTGCCGGGTGCTGCGTCGACTGAAGCTGAGCATGTGGGTGACGATCTTCGCGGCCCGGGCACCGGCCTGCTGGATGCCGTCGAGCAGTTGCGGGATTTCCCGGCTCTCCAGGTAACGGTAGATCACCGGCAACTCGATGCCCAACTGCTCGGCCTGTTCGAGGTTCTTCGGCAGTTCCGCCGACAGGCGTCGGCGGATGTTCTGCACGTTGTGCAGGATCGCTCCAAGCGGATTATTGATCTCATGGGCCATGCCCGCCGCGAGGCCACCGACCGAGAGCATCTTCTCCGATTGCACCATCATTTCTTCCAGCGACAAGCGCTGGGTAATGTCATCGATACGGATCACCACGCCCCGCCCGGCACCGCCCATCAACGGATAGAACGTGAGGGCGTAGTGCCGGGCTTCGTCGTCCTTGGTCCAGGTGACACGCTCGATCTTGGCCACGGTGTGCTGCTCGACCGTCTGCTTGAGCTGTGGCAGATAGGGCTTGAGCGGTTCGAAGGCGAGGAAGATCGGCTGGTTCAGCGCTTCGTCCAATCGTGTGCCGGAGAGCGCGCTGGCTTCCTGGTTCCATTGGGTGACGTAGAGCTGTTCGTCGAGGGCGATCAGGGCCGACGGCATGGAGTCGATGATGCTGTTGAGGTAGTTTTGGAAGCCGGTGAGTTTTTTCTCGATCTTGCTGCGCACCTGGACTTCCAGTTCCAGCTTGCGGTTGGTGTGGCGGGTTTCCTCCGCCAGCCCCTGGGCTTGGTCATAGGCGGCCTGGGAATCGTCACGGGCTCGCTTGAGTTGCTGTTCGCGGGCTTCGATGCGCGACAGCATGGTGTTGAACGCCTCGGCCAGGCTGCCGATTTCGTCGTGGTTGCCCCGGGCGGCGCGCAGGGAATAGTTTTCCTCGCGGGTCACCTGGCGCGACAACTCTTCGAGCTGGTGGATCGGTTGGGTGATCAGCCGCTTGATCTGCTGGGCAATGACCAGCCACAGCAGCACGCTGAAGATGAGGATGCCGAGGCTGGCGGTCAACGTGCCGGTGTAGAACGCGGTGGGCAATTCGCTGCTGGCGACCAGCAAGAGATGGCCCGGCGTGGTGCCGGGACGGGGCAGGGTAATGACCTGGTTGCTGCGAAACTCGCCGGCCTGCCAGGTTTGCATGTGGCGGAAATGTTCCGGCAGCCTGAGTTTTTCGCCCTGTTGCAGCTGGGCCAGCCGTTCGCCTTGTCCATCGTAGAGTGCCGCTGCTCGCAGCGGGGCGTAGCTGTTGAGCTCATCGAGCAGGCGTTGCGCGCTTTGCGGCGATTGCAGCGCGTCGGCGATCAGGCTCGGGTTGGCCACCAGCCGGCCAATGGTCTGCAACGCCTGGGGGGCCATGCTTTCCTGGGAAATGTAATAGGCCGCGCTGATGAAGGTCAGGTTGGCCACCAGCAAAACGGTGGTCAACAACACCAACAGGGCCGCCAGCAGTTTCTGGCCGACCGGTAGATTTTCAAGGCGCTGGCGCAATGGCATCGGACTCGTCGCTAACAAGGAATACGAGGGCCAGCGTAGCCGCTGCTCAGTCGCTGGGCAATCCAAGGTTGTGCAGGTGGGCGATCAGTCGCTCGCGCATTTGTCCGAGATGCGGCACCGCCACGCCATGCCGCTGGGCGACCGCGCAGGCATGGCCGAGCAGGTAGCTGATTTCGGTGCGCCGCTGGTTGGCGACGTCCTGGTACATCGAGGAATAATTGGCGGCGGTGGCCTGGATCACCCGTTCGACTTCCGTCTGCAAGTCTTCGGCCGCCGCAGGCTGGCCGCAGCGTTCAAGCAGGTCGGTGAGTTCGGCGCAAAGGGTCGCCACTTCGCAGCGGTGGTCCTGCAGGCCACCGTTCTTACAATGGTGCAGTACCGTGAGTGGGTTGATCGCACAGTTGAGGGCCAGTTTGCGCCAAAGGCGGGTGAGGATATCGGCGCTCCATTCATGGGGGATGCCGGCGGCGGCCAAGTCATCCAGCCAGACCGGTGCCACCGGCTGGGCCGGATCGCCCAGCCAGGTGAAGCCGTGGCCGGCGAACACCACGCGCCAATCGCCATCGCGAAACGCGCCTTCGGTGCTGGAAGCGCTGATGCAGCGGGCCTGGGGCACGCGGTTCGCCACGGCGTCCTGGCTGCCGAGGCCGTTCTGCAACAGGATCAGTTCCGACTCGGCGCCCAGTCGATGGGCAATCGAAGCCACGGCTGCTTCCGCGTCGTAGGCCTTGCACGCCAGGAGCAGCCGCTGAACAGGCTCGGTGCCTTGCGCGGTTTCGCCGGGCACCGGGTAGCACTGCGCCTGGCCTTGTTCCACCAAGGTCAGGCCGCCGGCCTCGCGGTAAGCCTGCAACCGCTTTTCATTGCGCAGCACCAGCCGCACCGGCAGGCCGGCCCGGGCCAGGCGCGTCGCCCATAACGTGCCGAGGCTGCCGGCTCCCAGGACATGCCAGGTGGTGGACATCAGTTTTTTACTCGGTTTGGCGCAGGCATCTGAAGGGCTCGCGGTAACGGCGGGAAAAGACCCGTTATAATGAGCCCGATTTTAACCACAAGCCAAGTGCGCGCCTTTGTCATGAGCGCGCCTTTTTATTTGGAGAACACTACATGCCGTCATTCGACGTGGTATCCGAACTGGACAAGCACGAAGTCACCAACGCCGTTGAAAACGCCGTCAAGGAACTCGACCGTCGGTATGACCTCAAGGGCAAGGGCAGCTTCGAGTTCAAGGAAAAGGATCTGACTGTCAACCTGACCGCCGAGGCCGACTTCCAGCTTGAGGCGATGATCGAAATCCTCAAGCTGGCGCTGGTCAAGCGCAAGATCGATGTGCAGTGCCTTGAAGTCAAGGACGCCTATGCGTCGGGCAAGCTGATGAAGCAGGAAGCCGTGCTCAAGGAAGGCATCGACAAGGAACTGGCAAAGAAGATCGTTGCCCACATCAAGGACGCCAAGCTCAAGGTCCAGGCCGCCATCCAGGGCGAGCAGGTGCGGGTGACCGGCAAGAAGCGTGACGACTTGCAGGAAGCCATCGCCGCGCTGCGCGGCAAGGAGTTCGGCATGCCGCTACAGTTCAATAACTTCCGCGACTGACACCAGGCTGTTCGCAATGACAGTGGCCAGATGCTGCTCCCGCCGGTAAGGCAGCGACCCATCAAAAAGGCGCTGCTGGATAACCAGCGGAGGCGATGTTTGGCCACACAGTGTTTGCACGGGTGTTGCGTGCAACGGGAAAAAGGAGAACACGATGGACTTGAACGCTGAAGTGGACCACCTGGTCAAGGCTTCCCAGGCTTGGATACCGATGATCATGGAGTACGGCAGTCGTGTACTGCTGGCAATCGTTACCCTGGCCATCGGTTGGTGGCTGATCAACAAGGTTACGCAGAAACTCGGGGCGCTTTTGGCTTTGCGCAACGCCGACCTCGCCTTGCAAGGGTTCATCGGTACCCTGGCAAACATCATCCTCAAGATATTGCTGATCGTCAGCGTCGCGTCGATGATTGGCGTGGAAACCACGTCGTTCGTAGCGGCCATTGGTGCGGCAGGCCTGGCGATTGGCCTGGCCTTGCAGGGCAGCCTGGCGAACTTCGCCGGCGGCGTGCTGATTTTGCTGTTCCGTCCGTTCCGCATTGGCGATTGGATCGAAGCCCAAGGCGTGGCCGGCACGGTCGACAGTATCCAGATCTTCCACACGGTGCTGCGTACCGGTGACAACAAGACAGTTATCGTGCCGAACGGCAACCTGTCGAACGGCATCATCACCAACACCAATCGCCAGCCCACCCGCAAAGTCGTGTTCGACGTGGGCGTGGATTATCAGGCCGACCTGCAAAAGGCTCGGGAAGTATTGCTGGAGTTGGCCAAGGACGAGCGCGTATTGGCTGATCCTGCGCCAGAAGCGGTGATTTCGACCTTGGGCGATAGCTCGATCACGGTTTCCCTGCGTATCTGGGTCAAGACCGCGGATTACTGGAACGTGATGTTCATGCTTAACGAACAGGCGCGGGACCGCTTGAAGGAGGCGGGCATTGATATTCCGTTTCCGCAGCGGGTGATTCGGATGGTTCATGAATCCACGTCGGCGTAACCGCTTCGCTTGTCGGACCCGACCAGGCATCCAAAAGTAGCGAGCATAAAAAAGGCCCATCCGAAGATGGGCCTTTTTTTGATTACCGCAAACTGACTTTCGGCAATTACAGAACCGAAATCGGGTAGTCAACGATCAGGCGGAACTCTTTCACGTCGCCTTCGCCTTCGTCTTCGTTAGCGTAGTGCCAAGCTTGACGAATGCGGAAGGAGAGGTCTTTCGCTGGGCCAGACTGGACAACGTACTTGGCTTCGAAGTTGGTTTCGTTGTGCTTGCCGTTATTGCCGTACAGAGGGTTGCCGTCCTCGTCGCGGTATACGCTGTTAGCAGGCAGATCGGTACCATCAATGTCCCAACCCTTAACGTAGCGGGTCATGAAGCTCAGACCAGGAACGCCGTACTCAGCCATTTTCAGGTCATAACGGATCTGGGCAGATTTCTCGTTAGGCGCGTTGAAGTCGGAGTACTGGATGGAGTTGGCGAGGAAGATCGAGTCGCCGCCGCGGTTGTTCTTGCCCACGCCGATGTAGTCGAACGGCGTGTCGCCGTTGACCTTCTGGAAGGCCACGGTGATGGTGTGTGCTTTCAGGAACGAGAAAGCAGCTGCCAGGGAGAACGTCGTGTTGCTGATGTCACCGGCTTCGGCGCTGCCGGCATCGGTGGTGCGGTAGATGTTACCGTCCAGGTTCAACGACTGATCGCCACCCATTGGGATGGTGTAGTTCAGGTTGGCGTAGTACTGGTTCCAGATGTCTTCCAGCTTGGCGCCGTACAGCGATGCGCTCAGGTTGTCGCTGATCGCGTATTTGCCGCCCAGGTAGTCGATGGTGTTGGCTTCGACGCCAGCGTAGGTTGCGTACAGGCCGCCATTGCGGGAGTTACGATCCTGGCTGGTACCCGAGTAGAAGTGACCGGCTTCGAGGTCAAGGTCTTTGACTTCGCTGCTCTGCAGTTGGAAACCGCTGGCAGTTTGAGGAAGGATACGGGAACCGCCAACGGCAAACACTGGAGCAGTGCTTGGCTGCATGTCACCGACTTTCAGCTCGGTCTTGGAGACGCGGAATTTGATCGCTGCGCCGGCCTTGCCCTGGCTGTCGTTTACATCGCCATCGGCGTCGCGGCTCATGTTGCCGGTGCCGCCGGTGCCGTCGCCACCGTCCAGTTTCAACGCCAGGTAACCGAATGCATCGACGCCGACGCCAACAGTACCTTGGGTGTAGCCGGAGCTGAAGTTGCCCCAGATACCCTGGGTCCAGTCTTTCTGGTCGTTGCCACCGTTTTTGTTATCACGGTTGAAGTAATAGTTGCGCAGCAGCAAGTCGAACTTTGCGTCTTCGACAAAGCCTTTGGCTTCAGACTGGTCACTTACGAAAGGTGCGGCCGTAGCCATTTGAGTACTGGCTGCTGCAGCAACGGCCAGTGCGATCATGCTCCACTTCATCACGCGCATCGTGATTTGCTCCTTTGGTTTTAAGAGTACTGCCGTCCCACCTGTTTTATTATCTGGGCGGCTCTTTCTTTTTGTGTCGGCGCAAACTTATATCACGCCGACATTCTTTGGCGATACTTGCCCATTCAACCTTTCAGCTTCTTTACGACCATGTCGCCAATGGCTCGATCCATGTCGTAATTCAGCTGCTCCGAGGTAGGTGGAAGACAACTTCAAGTTGCTCTTTTTTCCACCATCGGCGTAAAGAGTCCATAAGTACAACGCTTGAAGCTCCTGAGGGCAGCCTTGCCACTTTAATTCTCATGCCTGCAGGTTTCGCGTCCGGCGATGCCCTGTAGGCGATATGGGCATGAATGCAACAAGCATGCACAAACCCGGTTTTCGTTCACATTTTTTTCACATTTTAGCTGCGGTTGCGGCGAAACCTCATGAAACCGGGCTCCAAAGGCCTTGTTTTAAATGGGGTTGACTGCTGGGCAGCTGACATGTTTGAAGCCGATAAACCTCGCGGGACAACCAAAAACGTTACCGGTTCACCCCGTCAGTGGGTAAAACACGGATGCCACGAACACAAAGCGTAGACGCATTGTGCTGTTTTGGTGCAAAAAATTCTCAACGCTGGACGAAAAGAGAACAGCGCTTGTGCCAGCTAGCTGCAAAATGCGCTTTTACGATTCCGGGCGCCCGGTATTGGTGCGCAGTGAACGTTGCGCCGTTCACAGGTATGCTGGCGGCCTGCGTCCGGTGGCAGCCCGAAGGGCGTCGCATCGGGCCATCGATCAACGAGCGAGGAGTACGCCGGTGTTTGCCTTAGATCCACGATTGCAACAAGACACATTGCCCATCGGCGATTTCCCGCTGTGCCGCTTGCTCTTGTCCAATGACTCGAACTACCCGTGGTTCATCCTCGTGCCGCGACGGGAAAATATCAGTGAATTGTTTCAATTGGATGACGCTGATCAATCGCAGTTGTGGAAAGAAACCACGGCACTGGCTGAAACGCTCAAGGACTCGTTCGATGCCGACAAGCTGAATGTTGCAACCTTGGGTAACGTCGTCAGTCAATTGCACATGCACGTGATCGTACGCAAGCGAGAGGATGCCGCCTGGCCGGCGCCGGTCTGGGGCAAGCACCCGGCCCAGCCTTATGATGCCGGGCAGGTAGCGGCCATCCGCGAACGGTTGCGAGCGGTGTTGACCGATGATTTCAAGTTTCTGGAGGGCTGAGACCATGAATCTTGAAGAGCGCGTAACAGACCTGGAAAGCCGCCTGGCGTTTCAGGATGACACTATCCAGGCATTAAATGACGTGCTGGTGGAGCAGCAACGAGTCGTTGAGCGTTTGCAGCTGCAGATGGCGGCGCTACTCAAGCGCCAGGAGGAAATGGCCGGGCAGTTCGAATCCTTCGAGGAAGACGCGCCACCGCCGCATTACTGATCGGTCCGAACGGCAGTCGATAAAAAACCGCGAGCAGCCAGGCTGCGTCGCGGTTTTTATACGCCCGGATCAGCGGCGCGGCAGCGCGGCGATCACGTCTTCGGCCTGTAGGCCCTTGTCGCGATGCATCACCGAGAACTCCACGCGCTGGCCTTCGACCAGAACGCGGTGGCCTTCGCCACGAATGGCCCGGAAATGCACAAAAATGTCATCGCCGGAGTCGCGGGAAATGAAGCCGAACCCCTTGGAAGTGTTGAACCACTTCACGGTGCCGGTATCGCGGTTGGACATGTCGTAGTTCTGTGATGCGGCCGCTGGCGACGACTTCTTGTAGAAGCTGACGGCTAGGTGCAGCAAGACAGCGAGCAATGCCGCGGCCAGGCTGGACAGGATGGCGGGTTGGCCGCCGATTTCCGGCATGGGCGCCAGCAGGGACAGGGTTTGCAAGGCAACAGCCAGTACCAGCAAGCCGCTGACAAGGTTTTGCAGTTGATGACGTGGACCTTTGTTCCAGTAAGGGATGACGGGTGCCAGGGTCAGGTTGAGCAGGCCGAAAAAGGCCAGGTACAGCGCGTCGGGATGTTGCAGGTAAGGTGTGGCTTCGGAACCCAGGCTAGGGATGAAGGACAGCAGCAGGGCAGCTGCGCCCATTAGCAAGTGGACGATTTTCAACATTTTGATTGGCTCACGGTTAAGACAGATCACAAGGAAGAGCTGGTCGGGGGCGGTTCGCTCCAGAAATGAGAGGCGTAGGAACACGCACCCGGATCAGCCTATGCGCGACGCCCGGAAAAATAGGCGTAGCGACACACTGCCTATTTAACAGCAAAGCCGGGGCCTTCTCAAACGTGTTACAGAGGCGCGGCACGCTGTTCGTCGGCCAGGGGCATGGGAGGGACGCTTGCCGGCGACGGGCAATGGATGTTGAATTTTCACCGTCTTGCCGGAACCGTCCGACGTCCCAGCTTGTCGGTTCAGGATGGCTGGCGATTTGTCGCAGGATATCGACCGCGACACCCGCTAGAGTGAATTCACCATCGTCAGGAGATCAACCATGGCAATTGATATCGGTATCAGCGAAGAAGATCGCAAGTCCATCGTCGACGGACTTTCGCGGCTGCTGTCGGACACCTACGTGCTGTACCTCAAGACCCACAACTTCCACTGGAACGTTACCGGGCCGATGTTCCGCACCTTGCACCTGATGTTCGAAGAACAATACAACGAGCTGGCGCTGGCGGTGGATTCGATCGCCGAGCGAATCCGTGCGCTCGGCTTCCCGGCGCCTGGCGCTTATTCGGTGTATGCGCGTTTGTCTTCCATCAAGGAGGAAGAGGGCGTACCGGCGGCAGAGGATATGATCCGGCAATTGGTCGAGGGGCAGGAAGCGGTGACGCGCACCGCCCGCGGTATCTTTCCTTTATTGGACAAGGTCAGCGACGAGCCCACCGCCGACCTGTTGACGCAGCGTATGCAGGTTCACGAAAAAACCGCGTGGATGTTGCGTTCGTTGCTGGAAGATCGCTAAGCCCCGGGCCGGCGATGGTGCTGCCGTTGGTGTCATCGCCCGCCACTGCGTGTAGGAACGCATGATTCATCGCCAGCGCCCTGTTGGCTTGTCCTACGTTGATGGTCAAAAAGTCATCTGGAACTGGCGATCCAGTTGAGCTTCCATAGCACCACAGATCGGTTGTTCCGACTGAGGTTCGTATGGCAAAGGAGTGTCAACGGTATGATCCAAGGAAAAGACCCCAGGGAAAGTGTGCGCGGACGACCGCAGTCCGTGAAGATCGACCCGTTCGTCAGTGGTTTTGACATGCAACTGGCGCGGCCGCTGGCCCGCTCCATCCGACTCAACGGATTCGCCACCTGCCTGCGGCTGGAGCAGGTCTATTGGGATATTCTCGGTGACCTGGCGCAGCTCAACAGCTGCTCCGTCAGCACCTTGCTGTCCCATGTGGACAGGGAGGTCCACCTGCGTCATGGCGGCGTGCGTAATTTCAGCGGGCTGGTGCGCGTTGTCTGCGTGGTTCACAGCCTGAAGGAAATGCACGGGAGTGATCCAGGTCTTGGCTGAACGATATTATCGGCAATGACTGTGCGGTCTTACGGCTGCACAGGCCGCGTTTAATGGATATAATCCCGCTCTTTGCCGCAAAGCCGGGCTTTGCGTGAATAACCTGATCGCCGAGACAACCCCCATGCCGATGTACGACTATCAATGTGCTTCCTGTGGTCATCAGATGGAAGCCATTCAAAAATCAGCGCGGCACCGCTGGTCGATTGCCCCGCCTGCCAGGCGCCGGAGCTGAAAAAGATGCTGTCCATGCCTGGTTTCCGCCTCGGCGGCACGGGCTGGTATGAAACCGACTTCAAGACCGGCGCCAAGAAGAACCTGGCCGGTGGCGACAAGGCTGACTGAGTTGAACACGCGCGGGTTCTTGCACGGGCAGGGCCTCCAACCGAATTTCGAATTACGAGAAGTGAAACCACTACCATGATGCGCAGCCATTATTGCGGCCAACTGAACGAAAGCCTGGAAGGTCAGGAAGTTACTCTTTGCGGATGGGTCCATCGTCGCCGTGACCATGGCGGGGTGATTTTCCTCGATATCCGTGATCGTGAAGGCCTGGCCCAGGTAGTGTTCGATCCTGACCGCGCCGAAACCTTCGCCACCGCCGACCGCGTGCGCAGCGAATACGTCGTCAAGATCACCGGCAAGGTGCGCCTGCGCCCGGCTGGCGCTGGCAACGCCAACATGGCGTCCGGCATGATCGAAGTGCTGGGCTACGAGCTGGAAGTGCTCAACGAGGCGGAAACCCCGCCGTTCCCGCTCAACGAATATTCCGACGTAGGCGAGGAAACCCGCCTGCGCTATCGTTTCATCGACCTGCGTCGTCCGGAAATGGCCGAGAAGCTGCGTCTGCGTTCGCGCATGACCACCAGCATCCGTCGTTACCTGGACGAGAACGGCTTCCTCGACGTCGAGACGCCGATCCTGACCCGCGCCACGCCGGAAGGCGCCCGCGATTACCTGGTGCCGAGCCGTACCCACCCCGGCAGCTTCTTCGCCTTGCCGCAATCGCCACAGCTGTTCAAGCAACTGCTGATGGTGGCCGGGTTCGATCGCTACTACCAGATCGCCAAGTGCTTCCGCGACGAAGACCTGCGTGCCGACCGTCAGCCTGAGTTCACCCAGATCGACATCGAGACCAGCTTCCTCGATGAAAAAGACATCATGGGCCTGACCGAAGGCATGATCCGCAACCTGTTCAAGGAAGTGCTGGACCTGGAATTCGGCGATTTCCCGCACATGACCTTCGAAGAAGCCATGCGCCGCTACGGTTCCGACAAGCCAGACCTGCGTATTCCGCTGGAGCTGGTGGACGTGGCCGATCAGCTCAAGGAAGTGGAGTTCAAGGTATTCAGCGGCCCGGCCAACGATCCGAAATGCCGTATCGCTGCCCTGCGCGTTCCCGGTGGCGCGAGCATGCCGCGCAAGCAGATCGACGACTACACCAAGTTCGTCGGCATCTACGGTGCCAAGGGCCTGGCCTACATCAAGGTCAACGAGCGCGCGGCGGGTGTCGATGGCCTGCAATCGCCGATCGTGAAAAACATCCCGCAGGACAACCTCAACGTGATCCTCGATCGCGTGGGCGCGGTCGATGGCGACATCGTGTTCTTCGGCGCCGACAAGGCCAAGATCGTCAGCGAAGCCTTGGGCGCATTGCGCATCAAGCTGGGTCACGACCTGAAGCTGCTGACCTGTGAGTGGGCTCCGCTGTGGGTCGTTGATTTCCCGATGTTCGAAGAAAACGACGACGGCAGCTTCTCCGCGCTGCACCACCCGTTCACCGCGCCGAAGTGCTCGCCACAAGAGCTGGAGGCCAACCCGGCCACCGCCCTGTCGCGTGCCTACGACATGGTCCTTAACGGCACCGAGCTGGGTGGCGGTTCGATCCGTATCCACCGCAAGGAAATGCAGCAGGCCGTGTTCCGCCTGTTGGGTATCGATGAAGCGGAACAGGAAGAGAAGTTCGGCTTCCTGCTGGACGCCTTGAAGTACGGCGCGCCGCCCCATGGTGGCCTGGCCTTCGGCCTGGATCGCCTGGTGATGCTGATGACCGGCGCCCAGTCGATCCGCGAAGTCATCGCGTTCCCGAAAACCCAGAGCGCGGCGGATGTCATGACCCAGGCGCCTGGCGTCGTGGATGCCAAGGCATTGCGCGAGTTGCACATTCGTCTGCGTGAACAGCCAAAGGCTGAGTAAGGCTGGCTCTTGAGAGGGCGCATCTTCGGATGCGCCTTTTCATTGGGGTCGATATTTTTGCTTGTCGGCTACCGCGCATGCGCGGGGGCGGGCAATGTTCCAGAGAAAAACCGGAGCGAGTTATGGCAGGTCATTCCAAGTGGGCGAACATCAAGCACCGCAAAGAACGTCAGGATGCCAAGAGAGGCAAGATCTTCACCAAGTGGATCCGTGAATTGACAGTCGCGGCCCGCCAGGGTGGCGGCGATCCGGGCTCCAACCCGCGCTTGCGCCTGGCATTGGACAAGGCCTTGGGCGCGAACATGAGTCGCGACATCATCGACCGAGCGATCGCCCGTGGCGCCGGTGCGACCGAGGCCGACAATGTCGAGGAGCTGACTTATGAAGGCTACGGCCCGGGCGGCGTGGCGGTGATGGTCGAATGCATGACCGACAACCGCAACCGCACCGCCGCGGCCGTGCGCCACGCATTCAGCAAATGCGGCGGCAACCTGGGCACTGACGGTTCGGTGGCTTATCTGTTCGAGCGCAAGGGGCAGATCAGCTTCGCGCCGGGTATTGATGAGGATGCCCTGACCGAAGCGGCCCTGGAGGCCGATGCCGATGATGTGGTCGGTCACGAGGACGGTTCGTTCGACGTGTTCACGTCGTTCGCCAGCTTCTATGCCGTGCGCAACGCCCTTGAGGCGGCCGGTTTCAAGCCTGCCGACGCGGAAATCGTGATGCAACCGACCACCAGCGCCGAACTCGACCTGGAAGGCGCCGAGAAAGTGCTCAAGCTGATCGACATGCTGGAAGACCTGGATGACGTGCAGAACGTTTATTCCAACGCTGATATTCCTGAGTCGGTGGCTGAACAACTCGGCTGATAGGCGTAATGCTGCATGAGGTTTGTTTGAAATCATCGTGGCGAGGGAGCTTGCTCCCGCTGGGCTGCGCAGCAGACCTTTTTTGTGAGCGCTTCGCACTCAAGCGGGAGCAAGCTCCCTCGCCACGGATTCACTGAAAGCCTTTGATGAGCTGTATCCTTTTGCAACCGCATTACCTTTCGCAGGCGTTATGACTTTAATCCTTGGAATCGACCCTGGTTCGCGCATCACCGGCTATGGCGTGGTTCGCGACACCGGTCGCGGCTGCGTGTACGTCGCCTCTGGTTGCATCCGCACCGGCGCGGGCGAGCTGCACGAGCGCTTGCAGATTGTTTATCGCGGCGTGCGCGAAGTCATCCAGACCTACGGTCCGGTGACGATGGGCATCGAAAAGGTTTTCATGGCCCGCAATGCCGACTCCGCCCTGAAGTTGGGGCAGGCCCGGGGGGCGGCCATTGTGGCGGGCGCCGAGGAAAGCCTGGAGATTGCCGAATACACGGCGACCCAGGTCAAGCAGGCGGTCGTCGGCACTGGCGCGGCGAACAAGGAGCAGGTGCAGATGATGGTGATGCACTTGTTGAAACTGGTCAGCAAGCCGCAGATAGACGCCTCTGACGCCCTGGCCATCGCCATTTGCCATGCCCACACCCGTTCCAGCCTGTTGCCCCATGGCCTGGGAACCGCACGCAGTCGTGGCGGGCGCCTGCGTCTCTGATAGCATCAGCGCTTCATTCATGAGCCCGAGCGAATTGCGCCTGTGTCGTCGGCCTTCTGCTCGTGTTGTTATTCGCCAGCCAGTGGCTGGCCAACGCCCAAGGATCTGAAACGTGATTGGACGCTTGCGCGGCACCCTGGCTGAAAAACAGCCGCCGCACCTGATTCTGGATGTAAACGGCCTGGGCTATGAGCTCGAGGTGCCGATGACCACGCTGTATCGCTTGCCGTCGGTCGGTGAGCCGCTGACGCTGCACACTCATCTGGTCGTGCGCGAGGATGCGCAGTTACTCTATGGCTTCGTCGGCAAGCGCGAGCGCGATTTCTTCCGCGAGTTGATCCGTCTCAATGGTGTTGGCCCGAAACTGGCCCTGGCCTTGATGTCGAGCCTGGAAGTCGACGAGCTGATTCGTTGCGTGCAGTCCCAGGACACCTCGGCCTTGACCAAGGTGCCAGGGGTCGGCAAGAAAACCGCCGAGCGTTTATTGGTGGAGCTCAAGGACCGCTTCAAGGCCTGGGAAGCCGTGCCGGCAATGTTCGCGCTCGTTCCGAACCAGCCGGATGCGCCCGCACCGGCAGCCAGTGCTGAAAACGATGCGGTCACCGCGCTGATATCCCTGGGCTACAAGCCTCAAGAAGCCAGCAAGGCGATTTCCGCGATCAAGGAAAAAGGCTTGAGTACCGAAGACATGATTCGCCGCGCCCTGAAGGGAATGATTTAAGTGATTGAAGCCGATCGTCTGATTGCCGCCACGGGCGCGCCCCGAGACCGCGAGGAAGTCCAGGACCGCGCGATTCGCCCCGTCAGCCTGGCCGACTATATCGGCCAACCGACCGTGCGCGAGCAGATGGAACTGTTCATCCAGGCAGCCCGTGGACGCAGCGAATCGCTGGACCACACCCTGATCTTCGGCCCGCCGGGCCTGGGCAAGACCACCCTGGCCAATATCATTGCCCAGGAGATGGGCGTGTCGATCAAGAGCACGTCCGGGCCGGTGCTCGAGCGGCCAGGCGACCTTGCGGCGCTGCTGACCAATCTGGAGCCCCATGACGTGCTGTTCATCGACGAAATCCACCGGCTGTCGCCGATCGTCGAGGAAGTGCTGTACCCGGCCATGGAAGATTTTCAGCTCGACATCATGATCGGCGAGGGGCCTGCGGCGCGCTCCATCAAGCTCGACTTGCCACCTTTTACCCTGGTGGGCGCCACCACCCGCGCCGGCATGCTGACCAATCCGTTGCGGGACCGTTTCGGCATCGTCCAGCGCCTGGAGTTCTACAGCAACGCCGACCTGGCAACGATTGTCAGCCGCTCGGCCGGCATCCTCGGGTTACCGCTGGACCCGGACGGTGCGTACGAAGTCGCCCGGCGCGCCCGGGGTACACCGCGTATCGCCAACCGCCTGCTGCGTCGGGTCCGGGACTTTGCCGAAGTCCGGGCCAAGGGCCACATCACCAAGCCGATCGCGGACCTGGCCTTGAACCTGCTGGACATCGACGAGCGCGGTTTCGATCATCAGGACCGGCGCCTGCTGTTGACCATGATCGAGAAATTCGACGGTGGCCCGGTGGGCGTGGACAGCCTGGCGGCCGCCATCAGCGAAGAGCGTCACACCATTGAAGACGTGCTGGAACCCTACCTGATCCAACAGGGCTATATCATGCGCACCCCACGCGGGCGCGTGGTGACGCGTCATGCTTATCTGCACTTCGGCTTAAACATCCCGACACGAATGGGGGAGATGCCGGTGGTAGACGAGTTCCTCGATGCGGTAGACGATTGAGCGCGCGCTGTACGACGACTTTTTTTCAGTTCGTGCTGTCCCAGACCACGCCTGGAGCGTCAATGCGTTCGAGAATGAAAAAACAGTTGCCTGGCCGGATTGGCAACCTGAGGAGTAAGCACTAGAGTATGCGCGCGCAAAACGGGCTGGAGTCGTTCGCACATCGCTGTCGCGTTTATTACGAGGACACCGATGCCGGCGGCATCGTTTACTACGTCAATTACCTCAAGTTTATGGAACGGGCTCGAACCGAACGGCTGCGGGAACTGGGTTTCGCCCAATCCGCGCTGGCAGGGGAGGACCTGTTATTCGTCGTGCATTCCAGCGAAGCGCGCTACCACGCGCCGGCGCGACTGGACGACGAGCTTGTGGTGACTGCCGATGTCATCGAATTGAACCGCGTCAGCCTGCGCTTCAAGCAGCAGGTCAGGCGCGCTGCGGATAATGTGCTGCTCTGCGAAGGGCAGTTTTTGGTGGCCTGTGTGCGCACCCATAGTTTGAAACCCCGGGCCATTCCCGAAGCTCTACGCGCGGCCTTTGCCGGCGTGAGCGGCGCGGGTACACACTCAGAGCAGGAGATAAAGCGTGGAAGCTAACGTCGTCGACCATTCCTCCATGTGGAGCCTGGTCAGCAATGCCAGCGTCGTGGTGCAACTGGTAATGCTGACCCTGGTAGCCGCATCGGTGACCTCATGGATCATGATTTTTCAGCGCAGCAACATGCTGCGCGCCGGTCGCCGTGCCTTGGAGAGCTTCGAAGAGCGCTTCTGGTCCGGTATCGACCTGTCCAAGCTGTACCGCCAGGCCGGCAGCAACCCGGACCCGGATTCGGGCGTCGAGCAGATCTTCCGCGCCGGCTTCAAGGAGTTCTCCCGTCTGCGCCAGCAACCGGGCGTCGACCCTGAAGCGGTGATGGAAGGCGTGGCCCGTGCGATGCGCGTGGCCATCTCCCGCGAAGAAGAAAAGCTCGAACAAGGTTTGCCGTTCCTGGCGACCGTCGGTTCGGTCAGCCCGTACATCGGCCTGTTCGGTACCGTCTGGGGGATCATGAACTCCTTCCGTGGCCTGGCATCCGCCCAGCAAGCGACCCTGGCCACCGTGGCCCCGGGCATCGCCGAGGCACTGATCGCCACCGCCATCGGCCTGTTCGCGGCGATCCCGGCCGTTATCGCCTACAACCGTTTCGCTGCCCGCAGCGAAACGCTGACCAGCCGCTACTACACCTTCGCCGATGAATTCCAGGCGATCCTGCACCGCAAAGTGCACACCAGCGAAGAATAAGCAGGTATTTCCCGATGGCTTTAATCGCTCGAGCCCGAAACAAGCGCAAGCCGGTTGCCGAGATGAACGTAGTGCCCTACATCGACGTGATGCTGGTGCTGCTGGTCATCTTCATGGTGACCGCGCCCATGCTCAATCAGGGCGTGAAGGTCGATCTGCCCAAGGTTTCCAGCGAAGCCTTGCCGCAGGACAACAACACCCAGGTACTGACCATTTCGATCAAGGCTGACAAGACCTACTACTGGAATCTTGGCAGTGAAGTGGACACCGAGAAGCAGCAGGACCGGGCCATGACCTTGCCGCAGATGACCGACGCGGTGACCAAGATCATCAATGCCGGCAACAGCAATGGCAAGCGTACCCAGGTCTTCATTCGTGGCGACAAGACCGTCGACTACGGCGCCGTGATGGGCGCCATGGGCGGCCTGCAGAAAGCCGGGGTCGGTAATGTTGGCTTGATCACCGAGGCCCCCTGATGCAGCAACAGCGAGAGCCGTCCGCCTCGGAAAGCTACTTCTGGCCCAGTGTTCTGGCAATCGGCCTGCATGTGCTGGTGTTCGGCATGCTGTTTGTCAGCTTTGCCATGACCCCGGAGCTGCCGCCGGCCAAGCCGATCGTGCAGGCGACCCTGTACCAGCTCAAGTCCAAAAGCCAGGCCACCACGCAGACCAACCAGAAGCTTGCCGGCGAGGCGAAGAAATCCGCTGCGCGCCAGACCGAAGTCGAGCAGATGGAGCAGAAAAAGGTCGAGCAGGAAGCCGTAAGGGCAGCGGAACAAAAGAAAGAGGAAGCTGCTCAAAAGGCCGAAGAAGCGAAAAAGGCCGATGAGGCAAAAAAAGCGGACGAGGCTAAAAAGGCAGACGAAGCCAAGAAAGCCGATGACGCGAAGAAAGCCGCCGAGGCCAAGAAGGCAGAAGAGAAACAATTGGCTGATATAGCCAAGAAGAAAGCCGAAGAAGAAGCCAAGAAAGCCGCTGAAGAAGAGGCCAAGAAAGCGGCCGCTGAAGAAGCGAAGAAAAAGATTGTCGAGGACGCGAAGAAAAAAGCGGCCGAGGACGCCAAGAAGAAAGCTGAAGCTGAAGAGGCGAAGAAGAAAGTCGCCGAAGACGCGAAGAAGAAAGCCGCCGCCGACGCCGCCAAGAAAAAGGCCCAGGACGCAGCGCGTAAATCCGCCGAAGAGAAAAAGGCCCAGGCCCTGGCAGATTTGCTTTCCGACACGCCGGAACGCGAGCAGGCGTTGGCCGACGAGCAGGGCGATGAAGTCGCCGGTAGCTTCGACGATCTGATTCGCGCCCGGGCGGCGGAAGGCTGGGCTCGTCCACCTTCGGCGCGCAAAGGCATGACAGTTGTATTGCAAATTGGCATGTTGCCCGACGGTACGGTTACCTCGGTCAGCGTAGCCAAGTCCAGTGGCGATGGTCCGTTCGACGCTTCGGCGGTCGCGGCGGTCAAGAACATTGGGCGATTGACGGAAATGCAAGGGATGAAGCCGAGCGATTTTGCTCCGTATCGTTCGTTCAAGATGACATTCACACCTGAGGATCTAGCCTTGTGAGAAACCTTCTTCGATCAATGCTCGTCGTTATCTGCTGCTTGGCAGGGATAGCGGTAGCAGAGGAAAAGAACATCCTGGTCACCAGCGGCAGCGACCGGGCGACGCCGATCGCCGTCGTTCCGTTCGGTTGGCAGGGCGGCAGTGTCTTGCCGGATGACATGGCTGAGATCATCGGCAACGACCTGCGTAACTCCGGTTACTACGCGCCGATTCCGAAGCAGAACATGATCAGCCTGCCGACCCAGGCCAGCGAAGTCATCTACCGTGACTGGAAGGCGCTGGGCGCCCAGTACATCATGGTCGGCAGCATCGTTCCGGCGGGCGGTCGCCTGCAGGTGCAGTACGCCTTGTTCAACGTCGCCACCGAGCAGCAAGTGCTGACCGGCAGCGTATCGGGCAGTGTCGACCAACTGCGCGACATGGCCCACTACATCTCCGACCAGTCGTTCGAAAAACTCACCGGCATCAAGGGCGCGTTCTCTACCCGCATGCTTTACGTGACGGCCGAGCGCTTCTCCGAGAACAACACCCGCTACACCCTGCAACGCTCCGACTATGACGGCGCGCGCGCGGTGACCTTGCTGCAATCGCGCGAGCCGATCCTGTCGCCGCGTTTTGCCCCCGATGGCAAGCGCATCGCCTACGTATCGTTCGAGCAGAAGCGTCCGCGTATCTTCGTGCAACACATCGACACCGGTCGCCGTGAGCAGATCACCAACTTCGAAGGCCTGAACGGCGCGCCAGCCTGGTCGCCGGACGGTTCGCGCCTGGCGTTCGTACTGTCCAAGGACGGCAACCCGGACGTCTACGTGATGAACCTGGCTTCGCGCTCGATCTCGCGCGTGACCAATGGCCCTGGCATCAACACCGAACCGTTCTGGGGCAAGGATGGTTCGACCATCTACTTCACCTCCGACCGCGGTGGCAAGCCACAGATCTACAAGACCAGCGCCGGTGGCGGTGGTGCCGAGCGCGTGACTTTCGTCGGCAACTACAACGCCAACCCTAAATTGTCGGCGGACGAAAAGACCCTGGTGATGATCCATCGCCAGGACGGTTTCACCAATTTCAAGGTGGCGGCCCAGGATTTGCAGCGCGGTAGCGTAAAAATCCTAACTGATAGCACTCTGGACGAGTCACCTACTGTTGCGCCCAACGGCACCATGGTAATCTACGCCACCCGCCAGCAGGGCCGGGGAGTCTTGATGCTCGTGTCCATTAATGGACGCGTGAGGCTCCCGCTTCCTACCGCTCAAGGCGAAGTCAGAGAACCGTCCTGGTCCCCTTACCTGAACTGACGCGGCGCAATACGTTTTACTTAACACACTGGGGTTCATTAGGAGTTTCACGATGGAAATGCTGAAGTTTGGTAAATTTGCTGCGCTGGCTCTGGCCATGGCTGTAGCTGTAGGTTGCTCGTCCAAAGGCGGCGACAACGCCGGTGAAGGCGCTGTTGATCCAAACGCTGGTTACGGCGCTAACACTGGTGCAGTTGACGGCTCCCTGAGCGAAGAAGCTGCTCTGCGCGCAATCACCACCTTCTACTTCGAATACGACAGCTCGGACCTGAAGCCAGAAGCCATGCGCGCTCTGGACGTTCACGCCAAAGACCTGAAAGGTAACGGCGCTCGCGTTGTTCTGGAAGGCAACACCGACGAACGTGGTACTCGTGAGTACAACATGGCACTGGGCGAGCGTCGTGCGAAAGCCGTTCAACGCTACCTGGTTCTGCAAGGTGTTTCCCCAGCTCAGCTGGAACTGGTTTCCTACGGCGAAGAGCGTCCAGTTGCTACCGGCAACGACGAGCAGTCCTGGGCTCAAAACCGTCGCGTCGAACTGCGTAAGTAATTCGTCATGCGAACGTGCCGTCGTGCTGTAACTGTCCTGGCTCTCAGCCTCGCGCCGCTTGCGGCGTGGGCTGCGGTTCCTGTGGTCGATAACGACTCCGGCTATAACAATAGCGGGAGCAGCTATCCGCCTGCGGGTTACGGTACGAACGGCGCCTATGCCGGGGGAGGGGTTTCGGCCCCTGTCTCGGCACAGGGCGAGCTGTTCAACCAACTGCAGCAAATGCAGGATCAACTGTCACGCCAGCAAGGCGCGATTGAAGTTCTGCAAAATGAAGTGTCGCGCATGAAGCAGGAAAGCCTGGAGCGATACCAGGATCTTGATCGGCGCATAGGAACCGGCGTTGCACCTGCCGCGACTCCTGAGAATTCTCCAGCCGGTGGCGACTTGAACGCCCCCGGTGCAGCCGCAGGCGCTGGGGCTAGCGCTCCAGCAGCACCTGCAGCCGGTGGCGAACCGGCGGATCCGGCGAAGGAAAAGCTTTATTACGATGCTGCCTTCGACCTGATCAAGGCCAAGGATTTCGACAAGGCCAGCCAGGCCTTTACCGCTTTCCTGCGCAAATACCCCAACAGTCAATATTCGGGTAACGCCCAATACTGGCTGGGCGAAGTGAACCTGGCCAAGGGCGACCTGCAAGGCGCCGGCCAGGCGTTCGCCAAGGTTTCGCAGCTGTATCCCAAGCACGCCAAGGTGCCGGATTCGCTGTACAAGCTCGCTGACGTAGAACGCCGCCTTGGTCACACCGACAAGGTCAAGGGCATTTTGCAGCAGGTGGTGGCCCAGTATCCGGGGACTTCCGCCGCCCAGTTGGCCCAGCGTGATCTGCAACGCATGTAAGGTAGTTTTAACTGCTTTGAAGAAACCCGCGCCTGTCGCGGGTTTTTTCGTTAGAATTCACGCCCTTTTTATGAAACACGCTTCCTGGGATCTACGCGTTGGCGGGGTTCCTCGAAGTGCCTGACGGAGGCGGACAGCCTGTTTAGCTGTTACGCCCGTGGCGACTATGCAAGACACATTGAGAATTACCGAAGTTTTTTACTCTTTGCAGGGTGAAACGCGAACGGCCGGGCTGCCCACTGTTTTTGTGCGCCTCACCGGCTGCCCGTTGCGTTGCCAGTACTGCGACAGCGCCTATGCCTTCAGCGGCGGCACAATGCGAACCCTCGACGATCTTCTCGAACAAGTGGCTGGCTTCCGTCCGCGCTATGTTTGCGTCACTGGGGGCGAGCCATTGGCGCAGCCCAATGCCATCCCTTTGCTCAAGCAGCTGTGCGACGCCGGCTATGAGGTCTCCCTGGAAACAAGCGGTGCGCTGGATATCTCGGCGGTCGATCCCCGCGTCAGTCGCGTCGTGGACCTCAAGACGCCTGGTTCCAAGGAAGCCCATCGCAACCGCTACGAGAACATTGAACTGTTGACCCGCAACGACCAGGTCAAGTTTGTCATCTGCTCCCGGGAAGACTATGACTGGGCGGTGTCCAAGCTGATCCAGCATGGACTCGACCAGCGAGCCGGCGAGGTGTTGTTTTCGCCAAGTCATCACGACCTCAATGCGCGGGATCTGGCGGATTGGGTGGTGGCGGACAATTTGCCGGTGCGCCTGCAATTGCAGTTGCATAAATATCTTTGGAACGACGAGCCGGGGCGCTGACATGACTGAACATTCAACCACTGCTGAAAAACGCGCGGTCATCCTGCTGTCGGGCGGCCTGGACTCGGCAACCGTCGTGGCCATGGCTCGTGCCGAAGGTTATCGCTGCTACACCATGAGTTTCGATTACGGCCAGCGCCACCGTGCAGAATTGCAGGCCGCTGAACGGGTCGCCCGGGATCTGGGCGTGGTCGAGCACAAAGTCATCGGCCTGAACCTCAACGGCATTGGCGGTTCGGCCCTGACCGACAGCGCCATCGACGTTCCCGAAGCGCCGAGCGAAGGTATCCCGGTGACGTACGTGCCGGCGCGCAACACCGTGTTTCTGTCCCTCGCGCTGGGCTGGGCCGAGGTGCTGGAGGCGCGGGATATTTTCATCGGCGTCAATGCGGTGGACTATTCCGGTTATCCGGATTGTCGACCGGAGTTCGTCGAGGCGTTCGAGCGCATGGCCAACCTGGCGACGAAGGCCGGTGTAGAGGGACAGGGTTTCCGCATCCTGGCGCCGCTGCAAAACCTCAGCAAGGCCGAAATCGTCAAGGCGGGCGTGAGCCTTGGCGTCGACTATGGGCTTACCGTTTCGTGCTATCAGGCCGACGATCAAGGGCGCGCTTGCGGCAAGTGCGACAGCTGCCGGCTGCGTGCCGAAGGCTTCGCTGCGGCGGGTGTGAGCGATCCAACACCTTATTTTTGATTTTTTTGAAATTAGGTGTTGAATAGTCCTTAAAAATCAGTATTATACGCGCCACCACACAGAGGGTCGTTAGCTCAGTTGGTAGAGCAGTTGGCTTTTAACCAATTGGTCGTAGGTTCGAATCCCACACGACCCACCATTTTCTGTAGTTTTAAAAGTCTGGAAGGCCCACGAAAGTGAGGATTTCCGGATTTTTTTTTGCCCGCGAAAAAGTCGGATCGATGCCGTGGTCAGCGCTGGCCGACCTCGGCGCAAACGTCCATGACCTGCTGGCGCAACCAGGTGTTCCGGTTGTCCTGGCTCGCTTTTTCGCTCCACATCATCTCAAGCGTAAAGCCCGGCAGCCCTGGTGGCGGCTGGCGCTCGCCGAATCGTTGGTCGTCGCAAAGCAATGCCTGGATGCGTTTGGGCAGGGTCAGGATATAGTCGGTTCCAGTGACCAGGGCCAAGGCTGTCACGTAGCTATTGGCGCGCGCGACGATCTGTCGCCTGGAGCCCTGGCGAGCGAGCCAGCCATCGATCATGTTGGTGTCGGATGTCCAAGGGGTCGGAAATACATGCTGCCCCGCGACAAATGCGTCGAGGCTGAACGCTTGCCCAGGGCCGGGGAAATGTTTATCCACCACGCACACCAGCTCATCCGTCAGCAATACCCGTGATTGCAGGCCGTTGGTATCGCCATGGAAATGCGGGCCGAAACCCACTGCAAGATCGAAGCGATCGTCCCTCAGCGCGTCGACCGGAATATCGCGCTGGAACTTCGTGGTGTTGATCACCACCGGAACACGGTTGCCGATGAAGCGCTTGACCAGGTTCGGAAGGATCAGGAGTTCGAAGTATTCCGGCGCGCAGAGGTTGAATGTGATCTCTTCCTGACGTGGATCGAATGGCTGGATGCCGGAGTGGCATTGGTTGATCGTGTTAAGCACCCCCAGCACCTGGCCATACATGACGATGGCCTTCTGAGTGGGGCTCATGCCTGCGCGTGTCACGGTGAACAGTTCGTCTTCGAAGCTGGTGCGCAGTTTTTTCAGGCAATAGCTGACGGTCGACTGGCTGACACACAGGGCTTCGGAAACCTGGGTGACGCTGCGCTGTTCGAACACGGCGACGAACACCATCAGGTCTTGCATATCCAGCTTTCGAAGCAGGTTACTAATGAGCATCAGCTAATCTCGGCGCCATCCTTGCGTAACATCCTGTTCCCACGAAGGTCTCCTTTATACAGGAGCCTTGGCCGTTTATCTTTCGGCAGGGTAGATGTTTTGCTACGACAGCGACGACTAGCCAATATGCCGCGCGTATTGCCTGGGGTTGAAGCGCAACACCATCAGGATCATCAGCCCCATCACCACCGCAAGCGACCACCACGCCCATTCGAAACTGCCCGATTGGTCACGGATCACTCCGGCAATCAATGGCGACAGGCCGGCGATCAGGTAACCGATGCCTTGCACGAATGCCGTCAACGCGCCGGCCCGGCGCGGGTCGTCCAGGTGGTCGAGGGAGACGATCAGGCTCATCGGGAACAGACCGCCGATACCGAGCCCCAGCAAGCATGGCCACAGCAGGCTGAAGCGATCCGGGCTGAGGATCAAGCCGCAGAAGCCAGCCATGATCAATGTCAGCAGTACCGTCAGTATCGGGCGTTTGTCTTGGCTGCGGTTGGCGATTGCCGGGGTGACCAGGCCGGACAACACTTCCATCGCTGTGAGGAACCCCAAGACCAGGCCGGCCTGCTGTTCGCTCCAGCCTTTTTCCAGGTAATACGGCGCCAGCCAGGCCAGTACGCACGTATAGGACGCGGTGCCCAGGCCGAAGAACAGGGCCAGCAGCCAAGCCCGGCGGTTGGCAAAGAACGAGCCCTGTTGTCGTCCCGGTGCTCTGGGTAATGGCATGACGACCGAGCGTTGAGCGTGCCAGCAGCCCAGCGCGACCAGCACCAGCAATGCCCAGATCGCCAGGCCGATGCGCCAGCTGCCCGTCTGCGCCAGGACGAACGGGGAAAATGACGCCGCGATGGCCGCGCCACCCATGATCGACGTGACGTACAGCCCCATGAACAACGAGACGTTATCGCCAAGCCGCGACTTGATCAGGGCTGGCAGCACCGCCTGGATCAGGGCGATGCCGATGCCGGCCAAAACGGCGCTGATGATCAGCGCTTCGGCGCTATCCAGGTACAGGCGCGAGACCGTGGCAAGGCCGATGACTACCAGCGACAGGGCAATGGTGCGGTGTTCGCCAATGCGCAGGGCGACTCGCAGGCCCAGGAACATTGCCAAGCCCATGGCCATGACCGGCAACATCGTCAGCAACGATGCCATGCTGAACGTCAGGGGCACTTCGCCCCGAATGGCGGATAGCAAAGGCCCGACCGCCGCCATCGAAGGGCGCAGATTCAGCGCCACGCATACGATGCTGGTCATCAGCCAGAATACGCGGGTACTTGAGGCTTGAACGTTTTCCATGACAAGGCCTTGGCGGGGAAGAAAGCGCCATTTAGGCCCGGCCGCGTTGGGCTCGGCAAACTGAAAACTGGCTGGGGGAATTGAATAATTAAATACGTCACGCTCAGAACCACAGGCGCAGGCGCAAAGTCGTCTGCCGGGGCACAGGTCAGAATGATCTTTTGCAACGGCGGGATATTCTGTAGCCTTGCCGGCTTCACGCTGTCCCGTGCCTGATGACACTCACTTTCCCAGCGGTACCCGAGTGGTCCGGAGCCGGGTGTATACTCGACTTTCGCGCTAAACGCGCCTATAGGTCTTGCGAACATGACGCAGATTTCCGAACGCCTTCTGGTCCAGGCTCACCTCGATGCCAAGCAGCCCAAGCCGCTGTCCGCCGAGCAAGAGGCCTGGTACCGCGCCGCCATTGCCGCCGAGCTCAAGGCTCAGGACGCGGTGCTGGTTGCGCATTTCTACTGTGACCCGGTTATTCAGGCCCTGGCCGAGGAGACTGGGGGCTGTGTCTCCGACTCCCTGGAAATGGCCCGCTTTGGCAACGCCCATCCGGCCAAGACCGTGGTGGTGGCCGGGGTCAAATTCATGGGCGAGACCGCCAAGATCCTCAACCCAGAAAAACGCGTGCTGATGCCGACTCTGGAAGCCACTTGCTCCCTCGATCTGGGTTGCCCGGTGGATGAATTCTCGGCGTTCTGCGACCAGCATCCGGAGCGCACCGTGGTGGTGTATGCCAACACTTCGGCGGCCGTGAAGGCCCGTGCGGACTGGGTGGTGACGTCCAGCTGTGCCCTGGAAATCGTCGAGAGCCTGATGGACAACGGCGAGACGATCATCTGGGGTCCGGACAAGCACTTGGGCACTTACATCCAGCGCAAGACCGGCGCCGACATGTTGCTCTGGGACGGCGCCTGCATCGTCCACGAAGAGTTCAAGTCCAAGCAGTTGGAAGATATGAAGGCGCTGTACCCGGACGCCGCCATCCTGGTGCACCCGGAGTCACCGACGTCGGTGATCGAACTGGCGGATGCCGTGGGTTCCACCAGCCAGTTGATTGCCGCCGCCCAGACTTTGCCGAACAAGACGCTGATCGTCGCCACCGACCGCGGCATTTTCTACAAAATGCAGCAGCTGTGCCCGGACAAGGTCTTCATCGAAGCCCCTACCGCCGGCAACGGCGCGGCATGCCGCAGTTGCGCGCACTGCCCATGGATGGCGATGAACACGCTGGAGCGCACGCTTCAGGCGCTCAAGGAAGGCAGCAACGAAATATTCGTCGACCCGGCATTGATCCCCCAGGCGATTCGCCCGCTCAAGCGCATGCTGGACTTCACCCAGGCGGCGCGGATGAAGTTGGCGGGTAATGCCTGACGCTGAACAGATTTGAGGCCTGCCGGGCTTTTTGTGGCGAGGGAGCTTGCTCCCGCTGGGCTGCGAAGCAGCCCCAAACGAGACACTGCGGGGTTATTCAGTCATACCGCATTGGCTGGATTACGACTGCTGCGCAGCCGAGCGGGAGCAAGCTCCCTCGCCACGGGGTTGTAGTGAGTTCCTACTTGGTCTTCTTGGGAATCCGCACCAACTGCGTATCCGAATAGATGTCATGCCAGCCCCGCTTGCGCTTGTCGAAAAGCGCCCAGATGAAGCCCAGCCCCACCAGCAGCAATGACGCAATCGACACCACGAATCGCAACAACGCCTGCCACAAGCTAATGGCGGTGCCATCGGTGTTCTGCACGCGGATGCACCAGACCTGCATGCCCAGGGTCTGGCCGTTGTGGGTCCAGAACTTGGCGAAGAAGCCGAACAGCACGAACAGCAACACCGTGGACAGCAGCGGATCGCCATCCAGCGCGCCGGCGTCGGTAAGGGCACGCATCTTTTCTTCGCCGATGATCATCATCTGGATCATCTTGTACACGCCACCGGTGACGATCAGCAGCGCCGTGCACAGCAAAAAATCATAGAACATCGCGGCCAGGCGACGGCCCAGGCCGGCGGGAGGGAAGTCACCCTGTGGGGTGAGCAGGTGTTTGGACATGACGGCCTCGAACCAAAAAGAAGCCATTTTACGGATTTACGCCCATAAAAAAGCCCCTGATATCAATCAGGGGCTTTTTAGTTTGCGAAAGCCTTAGGCTTCGGCTTGAACCTCGTCAGCCTGCATGCCTTTCTGGCCTTGCACGGCAACGAAAGTGACTTTCTGGCCTTCTTTCAGGCTCTTGAAGCCGTTGCCCTGGATGGCGCGGAAGTGCACGAACAGATCCGGACCGCTTTCAGGAGTGATGAAACCAAAACCTTTTTCGTCGTTGAACCACTTGACGGTACCGCTCTGACGTTCAGCCATTTTCTTATTTCCTTGACGCTAAATTAATGACAGCCTCTTTCCAGACGAAAGAGTACTGGGGCTGGGTTGCAGGAAAGTAAGATGACGTCGAACGGGTTGTAGCTAACTTCTTAGGCTACTGCCCAGGTCACGATCCAAGCGACCCATGCAAACACAGTGACGAAACTCTACGCCAACTTCCAAGGAAAAAACAACCCCCCTGAAGGCCCCGGATTTGCTCAGCTTGCTGGCGTTTTAGATGTTTTGCGGGAGGGGGCTTATTCAAAAGGCTAGTCCGATAGTTCCGTAGCGTTATAAGCCCGGTTGAATATCACTACATGCACCTTTTTATGGCGGTTGCGTTACACATTAGTGCACGTATAACGAAACCGCGTTACTTATAGAAACAACCAATCAACCACGGTAGTAGCGCTGCGGAACGAATGGCATTTTGCTTACAAGCAAAGGCACTTTTTTCCCACGCACAATGGCCCAGACCGGCGTGTCCAAGGCGACGAAGGCGCTGTCCAGATAACCCATCGCCAATGGACCGCCCAATGTCGGCCCGAACCCGCCGCTGCAAACGGTGCCGATGATCTCGCCGGCTTCGTTGACGATCTCCGCGCCTTCACGCACCGGTGTGCGTTCTTGGGGCAGCAGGCCGACACGTTTGCGCTTCACGCCTTGCTGTTGCTGGGCAAAAACAGTTTCCGCTCCGGGGAAGCCCCCGGCGCGCGCGCCATCGGCGCGGCGGACCTTGGAAATCGCCCACAGCAGGCTGGCTTCAATGGGTGTGGTTTCGGTGTTCATATCGTGGCCGTAGAGGCACAGGCCCGCTTCCAGGCGCAGGGAATCACGGGCGCCAAGGCCGATGGCGGCGACTTCCGGTTCGGCCAGCAGGGCGCGGGCGAGTTTCTCCGCATCGGCGGCTGGCACGGAAATCTCGAAACCGTCTTCACCGGTGTAGCCCGAACGGCTGACAAAGCAATCCACGCCCAGCAGAGTGACGCGCTGGAATTGCATGAAGGTCATCTTCGCCACTTCCGGCGCCAGACGCGCGAGCACGGTCACGGCCGCTGGGCCTTGCAGCGCGAGCAGGGCGCGGGCTTCGAACAGCGGCTCGATGCTGCACTGACCGCCGATGTTCGCTTGCAGGTGGGCCAGGTCCTGATCCTTGCACGCCGCGTTGACCACCAAAAACAGCTCATCATTGCCCAGGTTGGCGACCATCAAATCGTCGAGGATGCCGCCGTTGTCGTTGGTGAACATGGCGTAGCGCTGCATGCCCACGGGCAAGTCGATGATGTCCACCGGCACCAGCGTCTCCAGTGCCTTGGCCGCACCCGCGCCGGTCAGGCGGATCTGGCCCATGTGGGACACATCGAACAGCCCGGCCTGATCCCGGGTGTGCTGGTGTTCTTTCATCACGCCCAAGGGGTATTGCACCGGCATGTCGTAGCCGGCGAATGGCACCATGCGGGCGCCGAGTTCGAGGTGCAGCGCGTGCAGCGGGGTTTTCAACAGTTGTTCGGTGGACATATCAGCTCCTGGAAAATGAAAGGGGCACGCATCAGCATTCGATGATGTTGACCGCCAGACCGCCGCGGGCGGTCTCCTTGTATTTGCTTTTCATGTCGGCGCCGGTCTGGCGCATGGTGCGGATGACTTTGTCGAGGGAGACGAAGTGATGACCATCGCCGCGCATGGCCATGCGCACCGCATTGATGGCCTTTACCGAGCCCATGGCATTGCGTTCGATGCAGGGCACCTGGACGAGGCCACCGATGGGGTCGCAGGTGAGCCCGAGGTTGTGTTCCATGCCGATTTCGGCGGCGTTTTCCACTTGTTGCACGGTACCGCCCAGCACTTCGCAAAGCGCACCGGCGGCCATGGAGCAGGCCACGCCAACTTCACCCTGGCAGCCGACTTCAGCACCGGAGATGGAGGCGTTTTCCTTGTAGAGGATGCCGATGGCGGCGGCGGTCAGCAGGAATCGCACCACGCCATCTTCGTTGGCCCCGGGAATGAAGCGCATGTAGTAGTGGAGCACGGCCGGAATGATGCCCGCCGCACCGTTGGTGGGCGCGGTGACGACACGGCCGCCGAAGGCGTTTTCTTCGTTGACGGCCAGGGCATACAGGTTGACCCAGTCCAGCACGGACAGCGGATCGCGCAAGGCCGCTTCAGGGTTCTTGCACAACTGGCGATGCAACGCCGCAGCCCGGCGCTTGACCTTGAGGCCGCCCGGCAAGATCCCCTCGTTGCGACAGCCCGCCGCCACGCAATCCTGCATGACCTGCCAGATCTTCAGCAGGCCGGCGCGGGTCTCGGCTTCGGGGCGCCAGGCGCTTTCGTTGGTCAGCATGACCTGGCTGATGGACAGACCGTAGGTGCTGCAGTGGGCCAGCAGATCTTTTGCGCTCTTGAACGGGAAGGTCAGGGGCGTGGCATCTTCGACGATACGGTCGGCGCCGGCGGCGTCTTCATCCACGACGAAGCCGCCGCCCACCGAGTAGTACTCGCGGCTGCGCACTTGCAGGCCGGCGGCGTCGAAGGCGCGGAAGATCATGCCGTTGGGGTGGTAGGCCAACGGTTTGCGGATCATCGCCAGGTGCAGTTTTTCATTGAATTCGATGGTGTGCTCGCCGAGCAGGTTCAGGCGACCGCTGCTGCGGATCTCCTGGAGCCGGGCGGTCACTGTTTCGGTGTCCACGGTGTCCGGATGCTCGCCTTCCAGGCCCAGCAGCACGGCCTTGTCACTGCCGTGGCCCTTGCCGGTGGCACCGAGCGAGCCGTACAGCTCGACTTTGACGCTGGCAGTGGTATTGAGCAACTCATCACGACGCAACCCTTCGACGAAACGGGCCGCGGCACGCATCGGACCGACCGTGTGGGAGCTGGAAGGACCGATGCCGATCTTGAACAGGTCGAACACGCTTAACGACATGGTGTTTCTCCGGTTTCTTTTTATGGGATCGACGGTTTACAAGATTTGAAAACAGATTCCCTGTGGGAGCGAGCCTGCTCGCGAAGGCGGCGTGTCAGTTGACATCTGATTGGCTGACATATCGCCTTCGCGAGCAGGCTCGCTCCCACAAGGGAAGTCGGAGGGCGGATGGACCGCCCTCCACTTACCTTAAGCGTAGCTTTCGATCGACGGGCAGGCGCAGACCAGGTTGCGGTCGCCGAACACGTTGTCGACCCGGCCTACGGGCGGCCAGTATTTGCCTTCGATCAACGACGCCACCGGGTACACCGCCTGCTCGCGGCTGTAGGGGTGAGTCCAGTCGCCGACGAGTTCCGCCGCGGTGTGCGGGGCGTTCTTCAGCGGGTTGTCGTCTTTGTCCAGGCTGCCGTTTTCCACCGCGCGGATTTCTTCGCGGATGCAGATCATGGCGTCGCAGAAGCGGTCCAGCTCTTCCTTGGATTCGCTTTCGGTCGGCTCGATCATCAACGTGCCGGCCACCGGGAACGACATGGTCGGGGCGTGGAAACCGAAGTCGATCAGGCGCTTGGCCACGTCATCGACACTGATGCCGCTGCTGTCCTTGAGCGGGCGCAGGTCGAGGATGCATTCGTGGGCCACCAGGCCGTTGCTGCCGGAGTAGAGCACCGGATAATGCTCTTCCAGGCGACGGGCGATGTAGTTGGCGTTGAGAATCGCCAGCTGCGAAGCGCGCTTGAGGCCCGCGCCGCCCATCATGCGGATGTACATCCAGGTGATCGGCAGGATGCTCGCACTGCCGAACGGCGCCGCGCACACCGCGCCTTCCTTGCGTTCCATGTTGGCGTGGCCCGGCAGGAACGGCGCCAGGTGCGACTTGACGCCAATCGGGCCGACGCCCGGGCCGCCACCGCCGTGGGGAATGCAGAAGGTCTTGTGCAGGTTCAGGTGCGAGACGTCGCCGCCGAATTTGCCTGGGGCGCAGAGGCCGACCATCGCGTTCATGTTGGCGCCGTCGATGTACACCTGGCCGCCGTTGTCATGAATGATGCCGCAAATCTCGCGGATGCCTTCCTCGAACACGCCGTGGGTGGACGGGTAGGTGATCATCAGCGCGGCGAGGTGCTCGCGGTGCTCGATGGCCTTGGCCCGCAGGTCTTCGATGTCGACGTTGCCACGGGCATCGCAGGCGGTCACGACCACGCGCATGCCGGCCATGTTGGCGGTGGCCGGGTTGGTGCCGTGGGCCGAAGACGGGATCAGGCAGATGTCGCGACGGTCTTCGCCACGGCTCTGGTGATAGGCGCGGATCGCCAGCAGGCCGGCGTATTCGCCCTGGGAACCGGCGTTGGGTTGCAGCGACACCGCGTCATAGCCGGTGGCGGCGCAGAGCATGGCTTCGAGCTCGTCGGTCAGTTGCTGATAGCCGGCGCTTTGCTCGGCCGGGGCGAACGGGTGCAGGGCGCCGAACTCTGCCCAGGTCACCGGGATCATTTCGCTGGCGGCGTTGAGTTTCATGGTGCAGGAACCCAGCGGGATCATGGTGCGATCCAGTGCCAGGTCCTTGTCGGCGAGCTTGCGCAGGTAGCGCATCAGCTCGGTTTCGGAGTGGTAGCGGTTGAACACCGGGTGGCTGAGGATCGCCGATTGGCGCACCAGCTCGGCCGGGATGCGGCTTTGCATGCTGGTGGCCAGTGCGGTGAAGTCCGGCAGAGGCTTGCCGTCGGCCAACAGGCTCCACAGTGCTTCGATGTCAGCCTGGTTGGTGGTTTCGTCCAGGGACAGGCCCAGGCGTTCGGCGTCCACTGCACGCAGGTTGATGCGCTGGGCGCGGGCCTTGTCGTGCAGCGCGGCGGTTTGCGCGCCAGTGTGCAGCGTCAGGGTGTCGAAGAAGCTTTCTTGCTCGACCTTCAGACCCAGCGCGCCCAGCCCCTTGGCAAGGATCGCGGTCAGGTGATGGATGCGGTTGGCAATTTGCACCAGGCCCTTGGGACCGTGGTACACAGCGTACATGCTGGCGATGTTGGCGAGCAGAACCTGGGCGGTGCAGATGTTGCTGGTGGCTTTCTCGCGGCGGATGTGTTGCTCGCGGGTCTGCATCGCCAAGCGCAGGGCCGGCTTGCCGAAACGGTCCACGGAAACGCCGACCAGCCGGCCCGGCATGTCGCGCTTGAACGCATCCTTGGTGGAGAAAAAGGCCGCGTGCGGACCGCCGAAACCCAGGGGAACGCCGAAGCGCTGGGCGCTGCCGATGGCAACGTCGGCACCGAACTCACCCGGAGGGGTCAGCAGGGTCAGGGCCAGCAGGTCGGCGGCCACGGCCACCAGAGCATTGGCGACGTGGAAGCGTTCGGTCAGCTCGCGGTAGTCGAACAGGTCGCCATTGCTGGCCGGGTACTGCAAGAGTGCGCCGAAGAAGCTGCTGACGTCGCTCAGTTCGCGCTCATCGCCCACGACCACGTCGATGCCCAGGGGCTCGGCACGGGTGCGCAGCACGTCGAGGGTCTGCGGGTGGCTGTGCACGGAGGCGAAGAACGCATTGCTGCCCTTGTTCTTGCTCAAGCGCTTGCAGAAGGTCATGGCTTCGGCGGCGGCGGTGGCTTCGTCCAGCAGGGAGGCGTTGGCGATCGGCAGGCCGGTGAGGTCGCTGATCAAGGTCTGGAAGTTCAGCAGTGCTTCGAGACGGCCCTGGGAGATTTCCGGCTGGTAAGGGGTGTAGGCGGTGTACCAGGCCGGATTTTCCAGCAGGTTGCGCAGGATCGGTGCCGGCGTATGGCAGTTGTAGTAGCCCTGGCCGATGTAGGTCTTGAACAGTTGGTTCTTGCCGGCGATGGCCTTGATCGAGGCCAGTGCATCGGCTTCGCTCTGGCCGTCGCCCATGTCCAGGACGCTGGTGCCTTTGATGCTTTCCGGGATCACGCTGGCGCTCAGGGCTTCCAGGGAGTCGTAGCCCAGGCGTTCGAGCATGGCTTGCTCGTCGCCTGCACGCGGGCCGATGTGGCGGGCGATGAATTCGTTGGCGGTGCCGAGATTAACGGTCATGGTGCGCTCCTCAGGCTTCGGCGTTGGCTTTGATCAGGCGGTCGTAGGCGTCTTGATCCAACAGCTTAGCCACTGCATCGGCGTCGGTCGGTTTAAAACGGAAGAACCAGCCTTCGCCCATCGGATCTTCGTTGACCAGCTCCGGGCTGTCGCCGAGTGCTTCATTCACTTCCAGCACTTCACCGTCCAGTGGCATGTACACGCCGCTGGCGGCCTTGACGGATTCCACGGTGGAGGCCTCGTCGCCTTTGGCGTAGGCCTGCAATTCAGGCAGTTGCACAAAAACCACGTCGCCCAACGCGTTCTGCGCGAAAGCGGTAATGCCTACGGTGACGCTGCCGTCGGTTTCGGCGCGCAGCCATTCGTGATCTTCAGTGAAACGCAACTCGCTCATGGAAACTCCTGGGGCCAGACTCGTCTGGTGGACGCGAAGAAAGGCGCGGGGCTTGGCCCGGCCGAATGGTTAAACCTTTAGCAAGAACGTGGCCAATGTTTAAAAGTCTTTGTTTATCAATGCATTGGATGGTTTTCCAGCGCGCTCGCTATTACAAGCTGTAGCGAAAACGCTACAGCTAGGCGCCTGGAAAAAATCGTTGCGGGATCAAAGCCTTGCGCAGAGCAGGTCAGCGAGGGGTGTAGCGATATCGTTCCGCTGTAGCGCTTTCAGTACAGGTGGAGGTCGTTTTTGACTAACTTTCAAATACGCCTCAGACCAATGTGGAAGCGAGCCTGCTCGCGAAAGCAGTTTTTCAGTCAATGATGATGTTGGCTGATATACCGCTTTCGCGAGCAGGCTCGCTCCCACAGGTAGCCGAGTAAAGCTAAGGCTTCCCGGAAATCCCGTACTTGCGCAACCGATGGGCAATTGCGGTATGGGAGGTCTGCAGTCGGCTGGCGAGCTGGCGAGTAGAAGGGTAATTGGCGTAGAGGCTTTCGAGCAGATGCTTCTCGAAGCTTTCCACCGCCTGCTCCAGGCTTTCGACTTCGACGTCGCCCTGACGCGCCACGGAGGTGCCGGCGATGTCCAGGTCGCCGATATCCACGAGGCTGCTTTCGCAGATGGCGGCGGCGCGGAAGATCACGTTCTGCAATTGCCGCACGTTGCCCGGCCAGCGGTTGCCCAGCAAGGCCGGATAAGTGCCAGGGGCCAGGCGGCAGACCGGGCGCTGGATCTGCGCGCAGGCCTGCTGCATGAAATACCGCGCCAGCAGCAGGATGTCCTGGCCGCGTTCACGCAGCGGCGGGACTTCGACATTGAGCACGTTCAAGCGATAGAACAAGTCTTCGCGGAACGAGCCTTCGTTGACCATTTTCTCCAGGTTACGGTGGGTCGCGCTGAGAATCCGCACGTTGACCTTGATTTCCCGGTCGCCGCCGACCCGGCGGAAGCTGCCATCGTTCAGGAAACGCAGCAGCTTGGCTTGCAAGTACGGCGACATTTCGCCGATTTCATCGAGGAATACCGTGCCCTGGTTCGCCAGCTCCATCAGCCCGGGCTTGCCGCCCCGTTGCGCGCCAGTGAAGGCGCCCGGGGCGTAGCCGAACAGTTCACTTTCGGCCAGGTTTTCTGGCAGTGCCGCACAGTTGAGGGCCAGGAACGGTGCGCTGTGTCGGGCACTGATGGCGTGGCAGGCGCGGGCCACCAGTTCCTTGCCGGTGCCCGTCTCGCCTTGGATCAGCAGCGGTGCATCCAGGGCCGCGACCCGTTGGGCGCGGGCCTTGAGGGTGCGTATCGCCGGGGATTCGCCCAGCAGCGCGTCGAAGCCTTCGGCGTGATCGTGGTGCAGCGCCGACAGGCGTTCACCGATACGGTTGGGCTGATAAAGCGTCAGCAGCGCCCCGGCATCGGTGATGGGCGTGGCATCGAGGAGCAGCGTCTGGCCGTTGACGGTGATTTCCCGCAGCGGCAAGCGAAAACCGTTTTCCAACAGCGCGTCCAGCAGCGCCGCGTCATCGAACAGCTCCGCGACGCTTTCACCGGCCGGTTCGCGACCGTACAGGGCGATCAGCGCCGGGTTGGCGAGCAACACCTTGCCGGCGCTGTCCAGGGCGAGCACCGGGTCGGTCATGGCGGCGAGCAAGGCATCGAGCTGCAAGTGCCGGCGCTGGCCCGGCAGGATGTCCACCACCGTGACCGCCTGCACGCCGCGCACGCTGAACAGCGCCTCGCGCAACTCATCCAGCACCTGTGGGCTGAGAGTCGGGGCGTCGATGTAGACGTTGGGCGGGACCATTTCCACCGCATCCAGGTTGAGATTGCGCCCACCAAGCAAGGCCAGGACTTCCTGGGTGATGCCGACGCGGTCGATGAAACTGACGTGGATACGCATGGGGCGGCTTTGGGTTCTGGAATGCGGAGGGTGGCAAGTATGCCTTGGGGCGGGCTAATGGTGAAATCCTGGCGCAAGGCTTAAGGCTGTACAGAGATCCCTTGTGGGAGCGAGCTTGCTCGCGATGGCTGAGTGTCAGCCACCCTTTTATTGACTGATACACCGCTATCGCGAGCAAGCTCGCTCCCACAAAGGTTCCCGCAGAGGTAGCTACAACCCCACATCCCACTCCGGTGTTTCGGGAAACCTGAGCACCAGAAAATCCAGCAGGCTGCGCAACGCCGAGGGCATGTGCTTGCGTGAGGCATACACCGCATACATGTTCATCCGGCGCGGTTCGGCGTGGGGCAGCAGGCGCACCAGTTCGCCGTTCTGGATATGAGGGCCGACCTGGTAGCTGGGCAGCATCGCCACACCGGCGCCGGCTATCGTTGCCTGGAGCAAGGTGCTGGCTTCGTTGGCGCTGATGTTGCCCTGTACCGGCACCGACAGCTGTTCGCCGTCCTGCTCGAAATGCCACAGGCTTTTGCCTACGTAGGAATGGGTCAGGCAGTTGTGCTGGCTCAGGTCTTCCACCCGTTGCGGTGTCGAATGTTCGCGCAGGTAGCGGGGGGAGGCGCAGATGACCGAACGGCAGACCGTGAGACGCCGGGCGATCAGGTTCGGATCGAGATCGTTGCTCATGCGGATCGCCAGGTCGATGCGTTCGTCCACCAGGTTGACGGTGCGATCGAGCATTTGCAGGTCAACGCTCACGCCCGGGTAGCGCTGGACGTATTCGGCCATCGCACTCGCCAATTGCGACTGGCCGAACGAGGGGCTGGCGCTGATGCGCAGCATGCCCCGTGGCGCGTCTTCGGGCGTGCTGACGGCCGCTTGCATGTCGCCGCACAGCTCCAGCATCTGCCGGCAGCGGGGCAGGGTCTCCGTGCCTGCGGCCGTCAGGCTCAGCTTGCGCGTGGTGCGGTGCATCAGCCGGGCACCGACCCAATCTTCCAGCTCCGCCAGATAGCGCGATACCACCGGCCGCGACAGGTCCAGGTGCTCGGCCGCCGCCGACTGGCTGCCCAGGTCCACCACGGTGACGAACACTCGCATTGCTTGTAGACGATCCATGATCTGCCCGATTTTAGAAACAAACTATGTCCCAGCATCGCATTTTTTGTACTGAGTCTGGCAACTAAGCTCCGTTCATTCCCTTGCGGGCCATTGCACAACGGAGCACCTCATGACCGGTTTCACTCTTCTAAAACGCTTGTCGCTGGCGACCGCAGCGCTGGCCATCACGGCCCAGGCCTGGGCCGCCGACTTGACGCTCGACGTCTACAACCCCGGCGCGGCGGCGATTTTCCCGGTGACTTCGGTATTGGTCAGCGGTGAAAAAGAGGCGATCCTGGTGGACGCCCAATTTGGCAAAACCCAGGCCGAGCAGGTCGTGGAAAAAATCCGCGCCAGTGGCAAGGGGTTGACCACGATCTACATCAGCCACGGCGACCCCGACTACTATTTTGGCCTGCAAACCCTGGTAGCCGCTTTCCCGGAAGCCAAAGTCCTCGCATCCGCGCCAACCGTGGAGCACATCAAGGCCACTGCCGATGGCAAGTTGAAATATTGGGGGCCGATCCTGAAGACCGACGCGCCGTCCAAGACGCTGGTGCCCCAAGTGCTCAAGGGCGACAGCTTGACGCTGGAAGGCAAGCGCTTGCAGGTCATCGGCCTTGACGGCCCTCAGCCGGACCGCAGTTTCGTGTGGATTCCGTCGATCAAGGCGGTGGTGGGAGGTGTGGTGGTGGCGGAGAACATTCACGTCTGGATGGCCGATACCCAGACGCCGCAATCCCACCAGGATTGGCTGGCGACGCTGGATAACATGCAAAAGCTGCAACCGACCACCGTGATCCCCGGCCATTACCTGGGCGAAAGCGCTCGTTCCCTGGCGCCAGTGCGCTTCACCGCCGATTACATCAAGGCCTTCGACGAAGAAACCGCCAAGGCCAAGAATTCCGCCGCACTGATCGCCGCCATGAAACTACGCTATCCACAGCTGGGGGAGGACAGTTCCCTGGAGCTGAGCGCCAAGGTGGCGAAGGGCGAAATGAGGTGGTGAAACCCGAACTTTGATCTGGACGCTTTTGTGGCGAGGGAGCTTGCTCCCGCTCGGCTGCGAAGCCGTCGCAAAAATACTGGGTCTGCTGCGCAGCCCAGCGGGAGCAAGCTCCCTCGCCACGAACGTGTTCATGGTTCTAGAACGCGTTGAAGTAATCACTACGAATAACCATAGGAGAATCCCATGAGCACCATCGCAATCATCGGCGCTACAGGCCGGGCCGGCAGCCAACTGCTGGAAGAAGCCTTGCGCCGTGGTCACAGCGTGACGGCCATTGCCCGCAACACCGGAAAAATCGGCACACGGGCGGGAGTGGTCAGCAAGCAGTTGGACGTACTGGACAGCGAGGCACTGACCGCAGCGGTAGCAGGCCACGACGTGGTCATCAGTGCCGCGCATTTCGCTACGGTGCCAGCCGACAAGGTTGTCGCACCGGTGAAGGCCGCCGGAGTCAAGCGCCTGCTGGTTGTGGGCGGTGCCGGTTCGTTGTTGTTGCCGGATAACAGCCGCGTGATCGACAGCAAGGGCTTCCCGGAGGAATACCTGGCCGAAGCCACGGCCGGAGCGTTGTTCCTGGACGTGCTGGGAAAGGAGCAGGACCTCGATTGGACCTTCCTTTCGCCCTCGGCGGAGTTCGTCGAAACCGAACGCACCGGCCAGTTCCGCGTCGGCAAGGATCACTTGCTGTTCGATAACGCCGGGCGCAGTTGGATCGGCTTCGCCGACTACGCCATTGCGATGATCGATGAGGTCCAGGCGCCGCAGTTTTCGCGGACGCGGTTCACTGTCGGCTATTGAGCCATCGATCCGTGCAGCGAATCACCCGTGGATCCTCACCCAGACACTGACCAGCACCGTCGCCGCCATCAACCAGGCGACGGCAGCCACGGCCAATGACGCTTCGAGGCGCATCCGGTCGACCATCACGTACAGCGTCGCGAGATAGACGAAATACGGAATGATCGACCACATGCCGAACACGATGGTGGTCTTCAGGTCATCCACCGAGCGGCCCTTGCCGACGATGTAGTGGGCAATCAGCGCAAAGGTCGGAAACAGCGGCACCAGCCCGGCAATGTAATAGTTCTTGGTCTTGGCGAGCATCGCCAGGATGACGACAACGGCTGCGCCGAGCGCGGCCTTGAAAATAAGATCCACAGGTTCATGTCCCAGGTCAGTGGCTCAGGCCATATTTTTTGACTTTGTCGAAGAGCGTGGTCTTGGCCATGCCCAGTTCCTGGCTGGCCTGGGTCAGGTTGCCGCCGCTGCGTTGCAACGCATCCACCAGCAGGTTGCGCTCGAAGGCTTCAACCGCTTCGGCGAAGGCCAGGCCTTGGCTACCGGTGCTGGTGCCGGCTTTCTTGAACGCCGGCAAGCCCAGGGCGTAACGTTCGGCGACGTTGCGCAGCTCGCGCACGTTGCCCGGCCAATCGTGGCTCATCAGGTTCGACAGAGTGTGGTTGTCCAGCTCCGGCACGGTACGGTCGAAGCGCAGGGACGATTGCTGGAGAAAATGTTCGAACAGTTGCAGGATGTCTTCGCGCCGCTCCCGCAGGGGCGGCAGCTCCAGCGTCACCACATTGAGGCGGTAATACAGGTCGCTGCGGAACTGCCCGGTCCGACCCATTTCGTCCAGGTCGGACTTGGTGGCGGCAATCACCCGGCAATCCACGGACACGCTCTGGTTCGACCCCAGGCGTTCGAGGGTGCGTTCCTGCAACACGCGCAATAGCTTGATCTGCAAGGGCAGGGGCATGCTCTCCACTTCATCGAGAAACAGCGTGCCGCCATCGGCGTGCTCGATCTTGCCGATCCGGCGCTTGCCCGCGCCAGTGAAAGCGTTGGCCTCGTGGCCGAAAATCTCGCTTTCGAACAGGTTCTCCGGCAGGCCACCGCAGTTCAGCGCGACGAACTGCTTGTCGTGGCGCCGGCTGAAATCATGCAGGCAACGGGCGACCAATTCCTTGCCGGTGCCGGTTTCGCCTTCGATCAACACGTTGGCCGAGGTGTCGGCGACGTTGGCGATCAGCTCGCGCAGGTGCTGCATGGCCGGCGAGCGGCCGATGATGCGGCCTTCCAGGGAATCACGCTCGGCCAGTTGCCTGCGCAGCGAAGAAACTTCCCGGGCCAGGCTGCGCTGTTCCAGGGCGCGGCGTGCAACGTCCACCAGGCGCTCGGGGGAGAACGGTTTTTCCATGAAATCGTAGGCGCCTTTCTGCATCGCGCCTACGGCCATGGAAATATCGCCGTGGCCGGTGATCAACACCACCGGCAGGCTGCGGTCCCGGGCTTTGAGGCGGGTCAGCAGCTCCAGGCCGTCGATGCCCGGCAGGCGGATGTCGCTGATGACGATGCCGGCAAAATCATCGCCGACCCGCTCAAGGGCCTCTTCGGCGCTGCCCACGCCAATGCAGGGAATATCTTCCAGGCTCAAGGCCTGCTGGCAGCCCAGCAGGACGTGGGGGTCGTCTTCGACGATCAATACGCTCAGGTCGTTGTTCATAGCGGCTCGGCAGGTAAAAGGCTTACCAACGGTAAACTGAGGATAAACGTGGTGCCACCATCCTCCGGATGCTCGACTCCCAAATGTCCGCCGGCGGCGGCACACAGGCTTGCCGAAAGCGTCAAGCCAAGGCCCAGGCCTTGTTCGCCGGGTTTGGTGGTGAAGAACGGTTCGAACAGATGCTTGCGAGCCTCCGGGTCGATGCCGTGGCCATTATCCCGCACCCGCAGACGATATTTGCCATCGCTGCCTTGGCCTTCGAGCCACAGCTTCGGCGCGGGTTGTAGCTGCATGGCGTCAAGGGCATTGCCGATCAGGTTCACCAGGATCTGTTCCAGGCGCGTCTGGTCGATCTGGACCTGAACGTCTTCGAATGCCGTGTGGATCTGGATGTCGAGTTTTTCAAGGCGCGCGCCCAGCAATTGCAGCGCGGCCCCGACAGCCTTGCCCAGGCTCGCCCGGCCCTTGTCGTCGCCGCGCCGGGCGAAGGCGCGCAGGCTGGCGGTGATCCGACCCATGCGATCGATCAGGTCGTTGATGGTCCTGAGATTGGCGCTGGCGATATCCAGCTGGCCCCTTTCCAAAAAGCGCACGGTATTGCCCGACAGGGTGCGCAGGGCGGCCAAAGGCTGGTTGAGTTCATGGGCGATGCTGGTGGACATCTGGCCGATGGCCGCCAGCTTGCCGGCTTGCACTAGTTCGTCCTGGGCGCGCCGCAAGGTCTCTTCGGCCTGCCGTCGTTCGCGAATCTGGCCCTTGAGCCGTTCGTTGCTGGCCCGCAGGTCGGTGGTGCGTTCGGTAATCCGACGTTCGAGCTGATTGTTGGCCTCTTGCAACGCTTCGCGAGCGGCGAGGCGGGTCGCGATGACTTTGCGACGTTCGTTCCAGGCGATCAGCAGGAAAGCCACCAGGGCAAACGCCACGGCCACCAGGATGCCTTGGTTGATCGCTTGGCGGCGCAGGTCTTCGAGCGGGGTCAGTAACGTGAAATTCCACGGTGTGTCGCTCAGCGGCCGGGTCTGGGAAAGGTAGCTGGTGGCGCGCTGGTCAGCCGCGATTTCGGTGTTGGCGGGGAAAGTCAGCTTCTCCATGCCCTCGGCCAGCCGTTCCCGCGCCAGAGGGATCAGCTCGTTGAGCGGGAACCAGTAATATTGCAGGCTGCGGGCCAGGCGCTCCTTGGTTTCGTCGCTCAGCGGACGCACCGATTTGAGCCGCCGCGCCGGATCGCTGGAGAGGATGATGATGCCGTTCTCATCGCTGACGAAGGCTTCCAGGCGGGCCCGCTGCCAGCGCTCCTCCATGGCTTCGAGGCGGACCTTGACCACGGCCACGCCGATGATCTTGCCTTGTTGCTCCAGGCCATGGGCCAGGTAATAGCCGGGTTCGCCGCTGGTGCTGCCGATGCCATAGAAGCGCCCCGGCTGGCCGCGCACGGCGTTCTGGAAATAGGCGCGGAAAGACAAGTCTTCCCCCAGGTAGCTGTCGACGTCGCGCCAGTTGCTGGTGGCCATGACGCGGCCGGTGGTGTCCATGACGTAGATGGCCCGGCTGCGACTGCGCCGGTTCAGGCCCTCAAGGTATTCGTTGACGGTCTTGCGATGCTCGGGCGTCGGGTCGTCGAGCAATTTCGAGACGCTGGATTCAAGTTCCAGCAGGCTGGGCAAATAGGTGTATTTGCTGATTTCGCTCTCCACCGCGCGGGCGTGCAGCTCCAACTGACGCTCGCCATTCTCGGCGAGGCCGCGAATGCCATAGTGCTCGCTGATCCAGAAGCCGAGGTAACCCAGGCCGATCATCAACGCTATGACCAGCGGCGGCAGGAACAGATGGCGGATCAGGCGGGGTTTCACGGCGAGTGATGGCGGCGCGGCGCGATAAAGAGTGGGGTCGCATTTCATCACAGAAGCCTTGGGTCAACCAGTGTGGCGGCGGTCGTCCTTCGAACGCGGTCCTGTGGCGAGGGAGCTTGCTCCCGCTCGGCTGCAAAGCAGCCGCAAAACGGTTCATGCGGTATGCCAGAGACATTGCATTTCCGGTTTAGGGCCGCTGCGCGACCCAGCGGGAGCAAGCTCCCTCGCCACAAGGACAAGCGCGCCTAGAAAAGGCGATGCTTAGTGCTGCAGAATCTTCTCAAGGAAATGCTGTGCACGTTCGGAGCGGGCGCTGATGTCGCCGAAGAACTCTTCTTTCGGGCAGTCTTCGATGATCTGGCCCTGATCCATGAAGATCACCCGGTTCGCCACTTTGCGGGCGAAGCCCATTTCGTGGGTCACGCACATCATGGTCATGCCTTCGTGGGCCAGTTGCACCATCACATCGAGCACTTCGTTGACCATTTCCGGGTCAAGCGCCGAGGTCGGTTCGTCGAACAGCATTACCACCGGGTCCATCGCCAGCGCACGGGCGATCGCCACGCGCTGCTGCTGGCCGCCGGAGAGCTGGCCCGGGTGCTTGTGGGCGTGGGCCGACAGACCGACGCGCTCTAGCAGTTGCAGGCCTTTCTTGGTGGCTTCTTCCTTGCTGCGGCCCAGCACCTTGATCTGCGCGATGGTCAGGTTTTCGGTGATGGTCAGGTGCGGGAACAGTTCGAAGTGCTGGAACACCATGCCCACCCGCGAACGCAGTTTTGGCAGGTTGGTCTTCGGGTCGGCGATGGACGTGCCATCGACCACGATGTCGCCTTTCTGGAAGGGCTCAAGGGCATTCACGCACTTGATCAGCGTGGACTTGCCCGAACCCGACGGCCCGCACACCACCACAACCTCGCCTTTGCTGACCTCGGTGCTGCAATTGGTCAGTACCTGGAAGTCCCCATACCACTTGTTGATGTTTTTGATAGAGATCATACGGCGAACCTTTTTTGCAGACGCTTGACCAGCAGCGAGGCGGCAAAGCTGATTGTGAAGTACACGAGACCTGCGATGATCAGGAACTCATTGGAGCGGCCGATGATGTCGCCATTGGCTCGCGAAGCATTGAGGAAGTCCACCAGACCGACCGTGTAGACCAGCGAGGTGTCCTGAAACAGGATGATGCTCTGTTGCAGCAACAGCGGGGTCATCTTGCGGAACGCCTGGGGCAGGATGATCAGGCGCATGACCTGGCCATAATTCATGCCCAGTGCCTGTGCCGCGCCCATCTGGCCCTTGGGGATCGACTGCACGCCGGCCCGGACGATTTCGCAGAAGTACGCCGCCTCGAACATCATGAACGCCACGACGCAGGAGCCGAACGCGCCGATCGGCGTGTCTTCGCCAGTGATCCAGCGCAGCACGAACGGGACCGCCAGGTAGAACCAGGTGATGACCAGCAGCAGCGGGATCGAGCGGAAGTAGTTGACGTAGGCGCCAGCGATGTTGGAGATCAGCTTGTTGTGGGACAGGCGCATCAGCGCCAGGATCGTCCCCAGGATAATCCCACCGACGACACCCAGGGCCATCAGCTTGAGGGTCATCACCATGCCGTTCCACAAGCCGGGAATGGCCGGGATGATGCCTGTGAAGTCGAATTCCATTATTTACCCCCCACGGAGATCAGGCCGGGCACCGCGACTTTCTTCTCGACCATGCGCATGAGCAGCATCAGGCTCATGTTCAACGTGAAGTAGATCAGCGTCGCCAGGGTAAAGGCTTCGAACAGGTTGGCCGAAAATTCGGCGGTCTGCTTGGTCTGCGCGAGCAGCTCCATCAGGCCGATCAACGACGCCACGGAGGAGTTCTTGAAGACGTTGAGGAATTCCGAGGTGAGCGGCGGAATGATGATCCGGTAAGCCTGGGGCAGCAGCACGTTCCAATAGATCTGCGGCAGTTTGAAGCCCATGGCCCGGGCAGCGGATTCCTGGCCGCGCGGCAGCGCCTGGATGCCGGTGCGCACCTGTTCGCAGACCCGCGCGGCGGTGAACAGGCCCAGGCACACGACAACGCTCAGGTAGGCCGAGGTGGTCGGGTTCAGGTCCTGCTTGTACCATTCCTGCATGTCGGCTGGCAGCAGGTCCGGCACCAGGAAGTACCAGATGAACAGTTGAACCAGCAGTGGCACGTTACGAAAGAGTTCCACGTAGCAAGTCGCGATGCCCGATACCAGCCGGTTCGGCACGGTACGCATCACACCCAGGATCGAGCCCAGCAGCAGGGCAATGATCCAGGCGACGACGGCGATGGCGATGGTCCAGCCCAGGCCGGCCACGTACCAGTCGAGATAAATCTCGCTGCCCACGCCGGTGGACTTGAAGAACACGCCCCAGTCCCAGTTGTAATTCATTAGGGTCTCCCCTCAGATCGTTCGATGTACAAGTATCTGCAGGGGGAAATCCTTTCCCGCCCAATCTTGAGGATCGGGCACACACTCACGGCTCGACTTACCGTTGCGAGTGTTTCCTTTGGTTCCAGCAGGGAATGACACACTCCTGGAAAGGGCCGGGCCCTTCCAGGAGGTAAGGTTAGTCAGAAATCAGGATTTCTTATCGTCAGCCGCTTTATCGGTCGGGTTGGCGATCAAAGCCTTGAGCTCGTCGCTCATCGGGAAGTTCAGGTTCAGATTTTTAGGCGGGATAGGCTGGGTGAACCATTTGTCGTAGATCTTGTTGATCTCGCCAGACTTGTAGCTGGCGACAATGGCGTCATCGACAACCTTTTTGAACGGCTCGTCGCCCTTACGCATCATGCAGCCATAGATTTCGTAGGATTGGGGAGTACCGGTTACTTCCCAGTCGGTCGCCCTCTTGGCCTTGGCGGCTTCGCCGGCCAGCAGGGCGTCATCCATCATGAACGCGACGGCACGGCCCGATTCCAGCATCTGGAAGGATTCGCCGTGGTCCTTGGCGGAGATGACGTTCATGCCCATTTGCTTGTCGGCATTCATCGCCTTGAGGATGCGCTCGGACGTGGTGCCGGCGGTGGTCACGACGTTCTTGCCCTTGAGATCGTCGAAATCCTTGTATTTGGAATCTTTCTTGGAGAGCAGCCGGGTGCCGATCTCGAAGATGCCAACCGAGAAGGCGACTTGTTGCTGACGCTCGACGTTGTTGGTGGTGGAGCCGCACTCCAGGTCCACGGTGCCGTTCTGCACCAGTGGGATACGGGTCTGCGAGGTGACCAGGTTGTACTTGACCTGCAGGTTCGGCACGTCCAGCTCTTTTTTCAGGGCTTCGACGACTTGCAGCTGGATGTCATGGGAGTAGCCGACGGGCTTGCCGGAAGCGTCCGCGATATAGGAAAACGGAATGGAGGCGTCGCGGTGGCCGAGCGTGATGACGCCGGACTCTTTGATCTTTTTCAGCGTGCCGGTCAGTTCGGCTGCGAAAACCGGAGTGCTGATCAGAGCAGCAGCAACGGCTGCGCCCAGGAGATGGGGAACGATGCGCATCGATGTTTCCTCGACATTGTTTTTTTTGTATTCGGCCGGTTCACCGGCCCTGAGTGCTTCGAATGCCTGAAAGCTCCTGTTGTGTTGGCGTAACAGGCGTTCGTCTCCACGAGTGTAGAGCATGACTCGTGCCAGGCCAGTGGCCTATCACTATCATGTTGTTTTTAAAGGAAATTAATGTTTTGTTTCAGCTTTTTGGTCTTTTGTTTATCCGGTTTGCCGAACTGACCGCTGGGTCGTGTTCGGAAAACCGAATGGCTTGAGCCCCACCAATCCGTGGGAGAGGCGGTGTGTTCCAAAATGCAAAAAGCCCCTGGATCGTAGATTCAGGGGCTTTTGGTCTTGCGGGTACTGTCACGCCGCTTCAATTTTGCGCCGATTGTGCTCGACCTTTTGCAGATACTGCTGGAGCTTGTCCTGCTCTGCGGCGGTGGTAAACAAGCCCAGCTTGCTGCGGCGCCAGAGGATGTCCTGGGCATCGATGGCCCACTCGTCGCTGCACAGGTAATCGACTTCGCGGGTGTAGAGGCCTGCGCCGATGTGCTCGCCCAGGTCGACGAGGTTGTGTACGCCTTCGAGCATGCGCCAGGTGCGGCTGCCGTACGTGGTGGCCCAGCGGCGGGCGATGTCGGTCGGCAGCCAGTCGAACTTGTCGCGAATCGCCGAGCACAGCGCCTGCGGGGTCGTCATGTTTTCGCCCCCCGGCAAGGTTGCCAGGGCGGTCCAGCTTGGACGCATCTGCGTAAAGTATGGCGCCAGTTGCGCCATCGCCGATTCGGCCAGCTTGCGGTAAGTGGTCAGCTTGCCACCGAATACCGAAAGCAGTGGCGCCTCTTGACCTGCGGCAGAAAGCGCCAGGGTGTAATCCCGGGTTACGGCGGAAGGGTTGTCGGACTCGTCGTTGCACAACGGCCGGACGCCGGAATAACTGTGCAGGATGTCGTCGCGGCTGACCTGTTTCTTGAAGTGGGCGTTGACCACTTTCAGTAGGTAATCGGTTTCGCCTTCGGTAATTGCGACCTTCGCCGGATCGCCGGTGTATTCGCGATCTGTCGTGCCGATCAGGGTGAACTGGTTCAGGTAGGGGATAGTGAAGACAATGCGCTGGTCCTCGTTCTGGAGAATATGCGCATGCTCGCCTTCGTAGAGTTTCGGAACGATCAAGTGGCTGCCCTGAATCAGGCGGATACCGTAAGGCGATTCCATCTTCAGGTCGTCACGAATGAACTTGGCCACCCACGGGCCGGCGGCGTTGACCAGGGCCTTGGCCTGGATCGAAAACAGGCTGCCGTCGGCACGCTCCAGATGCAACTGCCAAAGGCCCTTGCTGCGACGGGCGCTGACGCAGCGGGTGCGGGTATGTACGTGGGCGCCTTTTTCCCGCGCCGCCATGGCGTTGAGTACCACCAGCCGGGCGTCGTCAACCCAGCAGTCCGAGTATTCGAAGCCCTTGGTGATTTCGCTTTTCAGTACGCTGTCAGCGCCAAATTTCAAACTCCTGGAGCCGGCGAGCTGCTCGCGCTTGCCCAGATGATCGTAAAGGAACAGGCCGGCGCGGATCATCCAGGCGGGGCGAAGATGCGGCCGATGGGGCAGCACGAAGCGCATCTGCTTGACGATGTGTGGGGCTTTGGCCAGGAGGACTTCGCGCTCGGCCAGCGCTTCGCGCACCAGGCGGAATTCATAATGTTCGAGATAGCGCAGGCCGCCATGTATCAGCTTGCTGCTGGCTGAAGAAGTATGGCTGGCGAGGTCGTCCTTTTCGCAAAGGAACACCGAAAGGCCGCGACCGGCCGCGTCCGCAGCGATCCCCACGCCATTGATGCCGCCGCCTATAACGGCGATGTCATAGATCTCTGCGAGAGGGGGCGTAGGCAAGGTGGTAGTGGGCATCGGCTGGCCTCGGGCTCTTTTCGAAATATTTGAATTCGAACATTAATGTTCATTTGCGAAAAATACTAGCCCATAAAAACGGCAACGGCCAGTTGGATTCGATTGAAAATACTGATCGAATGCCGCCGAAAGGAAAATTTTCGAACAAAAAGAGAATTGCGGAATGCTTCTGTGGCGAGGGGATAGACCCCCTCGCCACCAGGGTTCTGGGCATGGGGCGCGGAGCTAGACCACTTCCAATCGAATCTTGTGCTGGGTCAGCAGATGCGCCAGGGCTGGCACGGGCTGCTGGTCGGTTACCAGGCAATCGATCAGGCTGATCGGGCCCAGGCGGACCATGGCGTTGCGCCCGAATTTGCTGGAATCTGCTGCCAACAGCACTTGCCGAGCGTTGGCGATGATGGCTTGGGACACCCGCACTTCCTGGTAATCGAAGTCCAGCAGGCTTCCGTCCTCATCGATGCCGCTGATGCCCACCAGGGCGAAGTCGACCTTGAACTGGCTGATGAAGTCGACACTGGCCTGGCCAACCACGCCGCCGTCGCGTCGCACATTGCCCCCGGCGATCAGGACTTCGAAATCATCCTTGGCGCTGAGGATCGACGCCACGTGCAGGTTGTTGGTGATGACTTTGAGGTGGTTGTGATTGAGCAGCGCCCGGGCGATGGATTCGGTGGTGGTGCCGATGTTGATGAACAGCGACGCGTGATCGGGAATCTGGGCGGCGATGGCTTCGGCGATGCGTTGCTTCTCATCGCGCATCTGGTCCGCGCGCATGGCGTAGGCGGTGTTTTCCACGCTTGAATCGTAAGCCGCGCCGCCGTGATAGCGGCGCAACAGATTCGCTTCCGCCAATTGATTGATGTCGCGGCGGATGGTCTGTGGGGTGACGACGAATAATTGCGCCATTTCCTCGATGCTGACATAGCCGCGTTCGCGGACCAGTTCGAGGATTTGTTGCTGGCGGGGAGGCAGATTCATGGGGCTTCCTTTGGGCTGCCATTCAAAATTTGCCCATGATGCCGCAGGAATCCCCTCCCGACCAGTTTCAGAACTTTAACGGGCCTTATTCGGCGTCTTCGTGGGGCTCCCAATCGCGGGTGCGGCTGACGGCTTTTTTCCAGCCAGCGTAGAGTTTTTCCTTGGCTTGCTCGTCCAGTTGCGGTTCGAACTCACGCTCGATTACCGCTTTGCCGCGCAGTTCTTCCAGGCTGCTCCAGAAACCGCACGCCAGGCCGGCCAGGTACGCTGCACCGAGGGCGGTGGTTTCGCGCATTTTTGGGCGTTCGACCTGGGTGCCAAGGATATCCGCCTGGAATTGCATGAGGAAGTTGTTGGCCACCGCGCCGCCGTCCACGCGCAAGGACTTGAGGCGCTCGCCGGAGTCCTGCTGCATGGCGTCGAGCAGATCGCGGGTCTGGTAGGCGATGGATTCGAGCGTGGCCCGGATAATATGGTCGACCCGCACGCCACGGGTCAGGCCGAACAGCGCGCCACGGGCATAAGGGTCCCAGTACGGCGCGCCCAGGCCAGTGAACGCCGGGACCAGATACACCCCATTGCTGTCCTTGACCTTGTTGGCGAAGTACTCGGTGTCGAGCGCATCGTTGATGATCTTCAGTTCATCGCGCAACCATTGGACGGTAGACCCGCCATTGAACACTGCGCCCTCCAGGGCATAGGCCACTTCACCGCGAGGGCCGCAGGCGATGGTGGTGAGCATGCCGTGATTGGATTTGACCGCTTTGTCACCGGTATTCATCAGCAGGAAACAGCCGGTGCCGTAGGTGTTTTTCGCCTGGCCCGGTTCCACGCACATCTGGCCGAACAGGGCGGCCTGCTGGTCACCGGCGATACCGCCGATGGCGATGCCGCTCTTGGTGCGGCCGTAGATTTGTGAGGACGATTTGACCTCCGGCAGCATTTCCCGAGGGATGTTGAGGATGTCGAGCATCTTCGCGTCCCACTCCAGCGTATGGATGTTGAAAAGCATGGTGCGCGAGGCGTTGGTGTAGTCGGTGACATGGACCTTGCCGCCGGTAAATTTCCAGATCAGCCAGCTGTCCACGGTGCCGAACAGCAACTCGCCGTTGCGTGCGCGCTCGCGGCTGCCTTCGACGTTATCCAGGATCCACTTGAGCTTGGTGCCGGAAAAATACGGATCGGTGACCAAGCCGGTGGCTTCGCTGATGTATTGCTCATGGCCGTCACGCTTGAGCTGCTGGCAGATTTCAGTGCTGCGCCGACATTGCCAGACAATGGCGTTGTAGATCGGCCTGCCGGTCGACTTGTCCCAGACCACCGTGGTTTCGCGCTGGTTGGTGATGCCGATGGCGGCGACCTGGTCGTGATGCAGCCCGGCCTGGGCAAGCGCTTCGACCATGACCGCGCTCTGGGTGGCGAAGATCTCCATCGGATCGTGTTCGACCCAGCCTGGCTGTGGGTAATGCTGGACGAATTCTCGTTGGGCCGTGCAGACCACGTTGGCGTCACGGTCGAAAATAATGGCACGTGAGCTGGTCGTGCCCTGGTCGAGGGCAATGATGTAGTTCTTATTCTCAATGTCGGTCATGTCGATTGCCTTGGGACTTAGGTAACGTAATTAAGGAAGAGGCCAGGGCGGGGGCTCGAATGGCAGGCGCCCGCGCCGACTGTTTCAGGACGTTCTGGGCTTGCCATCAATGGCCGGCTCTGGCTCCTTTGCAGCAACCACGGCGCTGGGCAGGTGGCGAGCGATGAGCCCGCGATAAGCAGCAGCACCCAGGCATGCGCCAAGGATCGGCGCAAAAATCGGTACGAGGAAGTATGGAATGTCACGCGCCCCGGTGAGTGAAATTTCACCCCAGCCAGCGAAGAAAGTCATCAATTTCGGACCGAAATCCCGCGCCGGGTTCATCGCGAAACCTGTCAGTGGTCCCATCGAACTGCCGATCACGGCGATCAGCAAGCCGATCAGCAGCGGCGCCAGCGGGCCGCGCGGCAGGCCGTTGTTATCATCGGTCAGGGACATGATCACGCCCATCAGGATGGCGGTGATGATCATCTCGACCAGGAAAGCTTGGCCGGTGGACAGTGCCGGGTGGGGGTAGGTGGAGAATACCGACGCCAGTTCGAGGCTGGCCACGGTGCCCCGGATCATGTGGCGGGACTGTTCGAAATCGAAGAACAAATTGCTGTACAGCGTGTAGACCAGCAGTGCGCCGCAGAACGCGCCGGTCACTTGGCAAACGATATAGAAAGGCAGTTTGCGTTTTTCGAAGTCAGTGAAAATGCACAGGGCGATGCTGACGGCGGGGTTCAGGTGTGCGCCGGAAATGCCCGCGCTGAGATAAATCGCCATGCTGACACCGACGCCCCAGATGATGCTGATTTCCCACAAGCCGAAACTGGCGCCCGCGACCTTGAGCGCTGCAACGCAACCGGTGCCGAAAAAAATCAACAGGGCCGTACCCAGGAACTCCGCCAGGCATTGGCTGGAGAGCGAAGGTTGTTGTAAAGCAGTCGTCATTCAAACCTCGGTTCTTTTTGTTGTCCTGCGCGGCGGAAAACAACCCGTCGTCGCCTTTTCGCCGAGTGCCGGATCCCCATCCTGCGCTCGGGGTGTTGCTTGAGACACGCGTTTCTGCTTTCAGTTTCGAAAAAATATAGACAAGAAACGCCGCTGTCAAAGGTCGAAAGTGAACCGTCGGTCATATTAGGATTATTCGTTCCATGAATGAATTTTTCCGGCGTGGCGCGGCGTCGCCATCGGCCGTCTGCGCAGCCTTTTGCCTGGGGATCGCTTAGAATTCTCGCCACTCTTTTTGTTGTTTCCCTGTCAGGAGCGGTCATGACCCCCGCATTGGATCTGCTGAAAAAAGTGCGTGCCGAACATCGTATTCACAGTTACGAACATGACCCCAAGGCCGCGTCCTATGGTCTGGAAGCCGCAGAGAAACTGGCTCTGGAACCGGCGCGAGTGTTCAAGACGCTGTTGGCCGCGAGCGAGAAAGGTGAATTGCTGGTGGCGGTGGTGCCGGTCGCCGGGAGTCTGGACCTCAAAGCGTTGGCCCATGCGGCCGGGGTAAAGAAAGTCGAGATGGCCGATCCAGCCGCCGCGCAGCGTTCGACAGGTTATTTGCTGGGGGGCATCAGTCCGCTGGGACAGAAGAAGCGCCTGCGCACGTTTATCGACTCATCCGCACAGCCGTTTCCCACTGTGTTCGTCAGCGCGGGAAGACGAGGCCTGGAGGTGGAGTTGGCGCCCGCGTTGCTGGCGGAGCATACCGGAGCGGCGTTTGCGGATATTGGCCGCGGGTGAGGAGCAAGCGCCTCTGCCAGGATGAATCTTTCCAACCGTCCAGGCGTCCAACCTTTCAATGTGTAAGGCGAAAATTGTGTCGATCTGTCACTGGATAAACGGTGCCTGCGCAGCTCATGCTCACGCATCATAAAAAAGGAGATGTGCCATGCAGCTTGCGTTTCATCAGGTCGATGCGTTCAGTGACCGGCCCTTTGGCGGTAACCCGGCGATGGTCTATCGGCTCGATGCCTGGCTTGCCGATGACCTGATGCAAAAGATTGCCGCCGAACATAACTTGGCTGAAACCGCGTTTATGGTGCGCGAAAACCAGCACTGGCATATCCGCTGGTTCACCCCGACCACCGAGGTGCCCTTGTGTGGCCATGCCACGTTGGCCAGCGCTTATGTGTTGTTCGAGGTCTATCACGAAACCGTGGAGCGGCTGGACTTCATCTGCAAATCCGGAGCGCTGAGCGTCACGCGCGAGGGCGAACGGCTGTGGTTGGATTTCCCTGCCATCGTGCCGGCCGAATTGGGGGCGTCCCTGGCGGTCCAGAGTGCCTTGGGTGTCGAGGCGGTGGATGTGCTGAGTTCCAACGAATTGTTCGTGGTATTGGAGTCGGAGCAGGCGGTGCTCGAGTGCAAGCCGGACATGGCGGCCCTCGCGAAACTGCCATGGCCTGGCGCGATCGTGACCGCGCCGGGGAGCAAGCACGATTTCGTCTCGCGCTATTTTGCTCCGGCGATTGGTATCAATGAGGATCCGGTCACCGGGTCGACTCATTGCAGCCTGATTCCCTACTGGTCCAAGCGGCTGAACAAGCTCGGGCTGACGGCGTATCAATGCTCGGCCAGGGGAGGGGCATTGTTCTGCCGGCTGGAGGGTGACCGGGTGAAGATCGGCGGGCATGCCACGTTGGTGGCCAGCGGGACCCTATCAGTCGGTTGAGGTCAATGAGGTTCTGTGGGGGCGCGCTTGCTCGCTCCCACAGGGTGTAGCGTCAATTGGCGACGCTATGCCGTCGCACGCCGCTGTCGATCGACGGCAAATGCGCTGCCGTACTGCCCGAGGCCTGGAACAGCACCAGGTGTTCGGCGGCCACGCGAATACCGACAGTCGCCCCGACCTGATGGTCGGCGTGGCTTGGGAAAATCGATTCCAGTTGCGCACCCGTCGGCAATTGCAGGCGATACAAGGTCGAAGCGCCCAGAAAAGTCTTACCGACGATGGTAGCCGTGAGCGGGCTGTCAGGCGCGTAGACGATATCGTCCGGGCGCAGCAGCACATCCACGGCGCTGCCGATGGGCCAGGTATAGGCCCGGTTTCCCCGTAGCGTCCCCAATTCGGTCTGCACTGATTCCGGGCTGTCGAGCTGGCCTCGGATGAAATAGCCCTGGCCGATAAAGCTGGCGACATAAGGCGTCAGGGGTTCGTGGTAAAGGTTGTAGGGCGTATCCCACTGTTCCAGCCGACCCTCCCGGAATACGCCGACATGATCACTCACGGCGAAGGCTTCTTCCTGGTCATGGGTCACCAGAATCGCGCTGGTGCCGCGAGCCTTGAGGATGTCCCGCACCTCATGGCTGAGCTTGCGTCGCAGCTCGCCATCGAGGTTGGAGAAGGGCTCGTCGAGCAGCAGCAATTGCGGCTCGGGCGCCAATGCCCTGGCGAGCGCCACGCGTTGTTGCTGGCCTCCGGAGAGCTCATGGGGAAAACGTTTACCGAGGTTCTTCAGGTTGACCAGTTCCAGCAGCTCTTCGACCACACGGTTCTTGCCAGGGTGTTTACGAATGCCGAATGCCATGTTCTCGGCGACGCTGAGGTGCGGGAACAGTGCATAGTCTTGGAATACCATGCCGATGCGACGTTTTTCCGGGGCCAAGGTGAAACCCGCGCGGGAAATGATTTCCCCGGCCAACTGGATCTCGCCTTCGTGTACCGGTTCGAAACCGGCGATGGCCCGCAGGGTCGTGGTCTTGCCGCACCCGGACGAGCCCAGCAAGCAGCCGATGTCGCCCGCATTGAGGTGCAGGTTGAGGTTCTGGACGACTCGCTGGTCCTGGTACCCGCAGGCCAGGTTATGCAGATTCAGTAACAAGGAGTGACTCATGCGTGGTGATACGCCGGCTCGACGAGGAATTCGAGCAGGGCCTTCTGTGCGTGGAGACGGTTTTCTGCCTGGTCCCAAGCGACGGATCGCGGGTCTTCCAGCAGGTCGAGGCTGATTTCCTCGCCGCGATGGGCGGGTAGGCAATGCATGAACAGCACCTCGGCGTCCGCCAGGTCGAGCAGGGCCCGTGTGACTTGCAACGGCGCGAACAGCTTGACGCGCTTGGCGGCTTCCTCTTCCTGGCCCATGGAGGTCCAGACGTCGGTGCTCACCAGGTGCGCGCCGGCCACGGCCAGCTTCGGATCACGGACCAGCGACACCCGGTCCCCGGCCTTGGCGAGCAGTTCTGCATCCGGGTCATAGCCTTCAGGGCAAGCGATCCGTAGCTGGAAGTCGAATTGCATCGACGCTTCTATATAGCTGTTGCACATGTTGTTGCCATCGCCGACCCAGGCAACGGTTTTGCCCTGGATCGAGCCGCGGTGCTCGAGGAAGGTCTGCATGTCGGCCAACAGCTGGCAAGGGTGCAGATCGTCGGATAGGCCGTTGATCACCGGCACGCGGGAATAGGCGGCGAATTCGGTCAGGGTGCTGTGGGCAAAGGTACGGATCATCACGGCGTCGAGCATGCTCGACATGACAATGGCGCAATCGCTGATCGGCTCGCCACGTCCCAGTTGAGTGTCGCGGGGCGACAGGAAAATCGCCTGGCCGCCAAGCTGGATCATGCCGGCTTCGAAAGAGATGCGCGTGCGCGTGGATGACTTCTCGAAAATCATCCCCAGCACACGGTTTTTCAAGGGCTCGAACAGTACGCCGCGTTTACGCAGGTCCTTGAGCTCAACGCCTCGACGGATCACGGCGAGCAACTCATCGGGCGTGAAATCCATCAGGGAGAGAAAGTGCCTTGCGCTCATGATTGACTACCTTTTTGTAACGGACCGCAGATGCTCAGAGCCTTGTTTCATGGAAAAACGGGCGAGACCTGCGGCAAAAGCCGCACGGGGCGACGAAATAGGGGAAAGGCGCGATATTGACATTAAATGTCGCGTCTTACCAATAGGGCTACGGTTATGAGGGATTTCAGCGAGGCCAATGCAGAGTTGCATTGGCGTGGTTGAGGCCGGTTTCCTGACAGCAGCGGGTTCATTTGTACACTGGCGTTGCGTCGCTTGGCAATCGAGCAGGGCGGGCATCGGGTGGTTGGCGGTCGGTTTTTGACCCGCTGGCCCGGGTCGTCGGTCTGTTGCCAAATGTGAAATATTTCCTAATGCAGGACCCTGAGTTATAAATGAACCCCTAGCCGCAGGAGCCCCGAAATGGATTCGAAAGAGCAACGACTGATGGAACTGTTGGGGCTGACGGCACGCACCCTGACCCACCTGACCGCTTCGGTGACGTCCATGTCATTCGAATTGCTGCGCAGCGATGACGAAGTGACCAAGGCGGCGGGGCGCCGCATGATCGATCGGATGGCCACGATCAGCGGTGGTCTCGATGAGCACTGGCGCTTGATTGGCGAGTTGACCGGGGTGCCCATGGCCCAGGAGGAAGTGCAGACCATCGAGGAAATCCAACTGCTGGCGCCTCCTCCCGAGCAGCCTTGACAGCGACGCATCGGCGGGCATGATGCCTGGCGATTCACAGGACGAACGTCGCTGGCGCTACCGGGCATCCCGCGCCATAGTTTTGTTCCCGCGGCCCAAAGTGCCCGCTACGAATAAAACAGAGGCTGGCCATGACCAAGACCCTCCATCACCGTGCGTGCCATCTGTGCGAGGCCATCTGTGGCCTGACTCTCGAAACCACCGAAACCGAAGGCCAAGGCCTGGCGATCACCTCGATCAAGGGTGATCCGCTGGACAGTTTCAGTCGTGGGCACATCTGCCCCAAGGCCGTGGCGTTGCAGGATATCCAGAACGATCCGGACCGTCTGCGCCAGCCCATGCAACGAGTCGGCGGCGAGTGGCAGCCCATCGCCTGGGACGACGCCTTTGCCTTGGTGGCCGAACGCCTTGCGGCGATCCAGGAGCGCCACGGCCAGAACGCGGTGGGGGTCTATCAGGGCAACCCCAGCGTGCACAACTATGGATTGATGACCCACAGCAACTATTTCCTCGGCTTGTTGAAAACCCGCAGCCGCTTTTCGGCGACTTCGGTTGATCAATTGCCCCATCACCTGACCAGTCACTTGATGTACGGTCACGGCTTGCTGCTGCCGATACCGGACATCGATCACACCGATTTCATGCTGATCCTGGGGGGTAATCCGCTGGCTTCCAATGGCAGCATCATGACCGTGCCGGATGTGGAGAAACGGCTGAAGGCAATCCAGTCCCGGGGCGGCCGGGTGGTGGTGGTCGATCCGCGGCGCAGCGAGACGGCGGCCATCGCCGACCAGCATGTATTCGTACGCCCCGGCGGCGATGCCGCGCTGCTGTTTGGCTTGCTTGGCACCTTGTTCAGCGAAGGACTGACGCGTGACAGTCATTTGCCGGTGGACGGCCTCGAAGAGGTGCGCCAGGCCGTTGCACCTTTCACCGCAGAGGCCATGAGCCCGCTTTGTGGGGTGCCTGCCCCGCAGATCCGCCAATTGGCCCGTGATTTCGCTGCCGCGCCGTCGGCCGTGTGCTATGGCAGGATGGGTGTTTCGACCCAGGCTTTCGGCACGCTGTGCCACTGGCTGATCCAGGTGATCAACCTGGTGACCGGCAATCTCGATCGAGTGGGCGGGGCACTGTGCACCGAGCCAGCGGTGGATTTGGTGGCGACCACTTCGGGCGGGCATTTCAATCGCTGGCAAAGCCGTGTATCCGGGCGTCCCGAATATGCGGGCGAGTTGCCTGTATCGACCCTCGCTGAAGAAATGCTCACCGAGGGCGAAGGGCAGATCCGTGCGCTGGTCACCGTGGCCGGCAACCCCGTGCTGTCCACGCCTAACGGACGGCAGCTCGAGCAAGCGCTGGATGGGCTTGAGTTCATGGTCAGCATCGACTTGTACATCAACGAAACCACGCGCTACGCCGACTTGATCCTGCCGTCGACCTCGGCCCTGGAAAATGATCATTACGACACCACGTTCAACCTGTTCGCCGTGCGTAACGTCAGCCGCTTCAACCGGGCCATCCTGCCCAAGCCCGAGGGAGCGCTGCACGATTGGGAGATTTTTGTCGGCCTGGCCAAGGCTTTTGCCGCCCGGACCGGCAAGGAGCTCAAGCCGACGATGCCGCCGGCGCAGATGATCGATTTCGGCCTGCGAGCCGGGATGTATGGCGATGCTTCGCCCTACAGGTTGTCCTTGGCAACGCTGTTCGATCATCCCCACGGTATCGATCTCGGTGCGCTCAAGCCCAATCTGACGGCCCGGTTGAAAACCGAAAATGGCCGCGTGCAGGCTGCGCCCGCCGTCATCCTCGCCGACCTGGCGCGCTTTGCCGCGTTGCGAGCGCCGGCAGCGGACGAGTTGCTGATGATTGGCCGGCGCCATGTGCGCAGCAATAATTCATGGATGCATAATTTCCACCGGCTGGTGAAAGGCAAGCCGCGTCATCAATTGCTGATGCATCCGCAAGACCTTGCCAGCCGGGGGCTTGTCGATGGGCAGCGCGTGAAGGTCAGCTCCCGGGTCGGCGTGATTGAAGTGGAGGTCCAGAGCAGCCCGGACATGATGAAAGGCGTGGTCAGCCTTCCTCACGGTTGGGGGCATGCTCGTCCTGGCGTGCAGATGACCATCGCCAGCGGACAGCCTGGGTCCAGCGCCAACGACCTGACCGATGAGCGCCAGCTCGATGAGTTATCCGGCAACGCGGCGCTGAACGGTGTTCCGGTGAAGGTGGCGGCTGCGTAAAATTGTCCCCGGGGCGGACCGAGCAAGGTGCTCGGCTTTCCGTTACAATGCGCCACCGTGTCGACATCTGTAGTCGCAAAAGTTCAAGCCGAGGTGCTCCGTGGATATCATCGAAACGATCAAAGAACAGATTGCCAACAACACCATCCTGCTCTACATGAAAGGCTCGCCGAACGCCCCACAGTGCGGCTTCTCGGCCAAGGCTGCTCAGGCGGTGATGGCGTGTGGCGAGAAGTTCGCCTACGTGGACATCCTGCAGAACCCGGAAATCCGCGCCAACCTGCCCAAGTACGCCAACTGGCCAACCTTCCCACAGTTGTGGGTTGGCGGTGAGCTGATCGGCGGCAGTGACATCATGACTGAGATGGCCGCCGACGGTTCGTTGCAGTCTACGATCAAGGCAGCTGTGGAAGCAGCGGCGGCTAACAAGTCCGAAGCCTGATCGACCGCAGTACTGTAGGAGCCTGGCCATCCAGGCAATAAAAAGCCCCGCACCTCGAAAGAGGGCGGGGCTTTTTAGTGGCTTGCTTTCGAGGGCGCTTATTCTTCGCCCATCTGCGATTGCAGGTAATTTTCCAGACCGATCTTGTCGATCAGGCCCAGCTGGGTTTCGAGCCAGTCGATGTGCTCTTCCTCGGATTCGAGAATGTCTTCCAGCAGTTCGCGGCTACCGAAGTCGCCAACGCTTTCGCAATGGGCAATGGCGGCTTTCAGGTCGGCGTGGCCGGTGCGCTCGATGCGCAGGTCGCACTCGAGCATTTCACGAGTATGTTCGCCGATGTGCAGCTTGCCCAGGTCCTGGACGTTCGGCAGGCCTTCGAGAAACAGGATTCGCTTGATCAGCTTGTCCGCATGTTTCATTTCATCGATGGATTCGTGGTACTCGTGCTTGCCCAGCTTGTTCAGGCCCCAATCCTCGTACATGCGTGCATGCAAGAAGTACTGATTGATCGCGACCAGCTCATTGGCAAGGATCTTGTTGAGATGCTGGATGACTGTAATGTCGCCTTTCATGATGAGGGCCTGCCCTGATAACTGTGTATTAAGGCGGAGTTTGAGCCGAGCTATTACGAGTGTCAAACCTAAGTTATTGAATAATAAATGAAAATTAATCGGAATAAGAATGTTTGTGTTCCGCGTCTGGAAGCTAAGCATTTGATTTTCGGGCATAAAAAAACCGGACATTGAGTCCGGTTCTTTGAATGTCTGGATTTATGCGGCCGTAAATTCTGCCGGATAAGGGATCGAGGCTTGCGCGGTCTGAACTTTGGCGAGGGTTTCACGCACCACTTCCTTGGCGAGGCAGGCGCATTTGCCGCATTGGCTGGCTACGCCGGTGGCCTGGCGGACTTCCCGGTAGCTGCAGCAACCCTCATAGATCGCTTCGCGGATTTGTCCGTCGGTGACGCCAGTGCAGAGGCATACATACATAAGTGAGAACCGTCGCTGGTTGTGACTCAATTGAGACGGATCTTAATGTTAACGAGAATGATTGTCAAAGTGGTTTCCTGCGCTGGTTGACGAACGGTGTCGAGCGCCTGCCATCAAGCGGGCATCGGATTTCCAGGGCCGCCAAAAAACCGTTGAGGACAGGCCAAACGTGCGGTGTATGATGGTCGGTCCTTGCAAAGCGGGTTCGTGTCACAGGGCTGTCGCCTGAGGGTGGCAGGCTGGCGCGGACCTTGTTTTCACGTTACTACACCAGGAGATATCCAATGAGCGTACTCGTAGGCAAACAAGCCCCTGACTTCACCGTTCCCGCCGTCCTCGGCAATGGCGAAATCGTCGACAGCTTCACCCTGTCCTCGGCCATCAAAGGCAAATACGGCCTGGTGTTCTTCTATCCGCTGGACTTCACTTTCGTTTGCCCGTCCGAGCTGATCGCACTGGATCACCGCATGGACGACTTCAAGGCGCGCAACGTTGAAGTGGTCGCCGTTTCGATCGACTCGCACTTCACCCACAACGCCTGGCGCAACACCGCCATCAATGCCGGTGGCATTGGCCCGGTGAAATACACCATGGCTGCCGACATGAAGCACGAAATCGCCAAGGCCTACGACGTTGAGTCCGAAGGCGGCGTGGCCTTCCGTGGCGCGTTCCTGATCGACGACAAAGGCGTGGTCCGTTCGCAGATCATCAACGACCTGCCGCTGGGACGTAACATGGAAGAGCTGATCCGTCTGGTTGACGCCCTGCAGTTCCACGAAGAGCATGGCGAAGTCTGCCCGGCCAACTGGAAAAAAGGCGACAAGGGCATGACCGCATCGCCTGAAGGTGTAGCTGCCTACCTGGGCGAGCACAGCGACAAGCTGTAAGCGCACCCATGCATAAAAAAACCGGCCCACGATGGGCCGGTTTTTTTATGGACGTTTCTTGGCGCAGCACAGATCCCTCGCCACAAAGAGCCAGGCTGATGTCAGTCGTCGAAATCCTGCCAGCCACCCATTTCCTTCCACCGGTTGACGATGCCGCAAAACAGCTCGGCGGTTTTCTCGGTGTCGTAGCGGGCCGAATGGGCTTCACGGCCATCGAAATCGATGTCGGCTGCCTGGCACGCCTTGGCCAACACGGTCTGGCCATACGCCAGGCCTGCAAGGGTGGCCGTGTCGAAGCTGGAGAACGGATGGAAAGGGTTGCGCTTCATGTCCAGGCGCGCCACGGCGGCATTGAGGAAGCCCAGGTCGAAGCTGCTGTTGTGGCCAACCAGGATCGCTCGCTTGCAACCGTTGGCCTTCAGCGCCTTGCGCACACCACGGAAGATGTCGGTCAGCGCGGTCTCTTCGCTGACGGCCATGCGCAGCGGATGATCGAGCTTGATCCCGGTGAACTCCAGGGCAGCCGCTTCGATGTTGGCGCCTTCGAACGGTTCGACCCGGAAGAAATAGGTGTGGTCGGGGAAGACGAAGCCTTTTTCGTCCATGCCGATGGTCGTCGCGGCGATTTCCAGCAGCGCATCGGTGGCCGAGTTGAAACCGCCGGTTTCTACATCGACCACGACCGGCAGATAACCCCGGAAGCGAGCCGCCATTGGATGGCGCGGGCCGCCTGAGCCGCCGTTGCCGTCCAGTTCGTCATCGAAATGATCTTCACTCACGCGTTTTCCTCCAGCAGGCGCCAGCGCAGTTTTTCACCGGCGCGCAGCGGGATGACAGTCTGCTCGCCAAACGGCAGGCTGGCAGGGGCGGTCCACTCATCGCGAACCAGGGTAATACGATCGGTGTTCACCGGCAGGCCATAGAAGCGTGGGCCATGCAGGCTGGCGAAACCTTCGAGCTTGTCCAGGGCGTTGCGCTGCTCGAATGCCTCGGCATACATCTCGATGGCGGCGTAGGCGGTGTAACAGCCGGCGCAACCGCAGGCGGCTTCCTTGGCGTGACGGGCGTGGGGCGCCGAGTCGGTGCCCAGGAAGAACTTGGCGCTGCCGCTGGTGGCGGCGTCCAGCAAGGCTTCCTGATGGGTGTTGCGCTTGAGGATCGGCAGGCAGTAGAAATGCGGCCGGATCCCGCCCACCAGCATGTGGTTGCGGTTGTACAGCAGGTGGTGTGCGGTAATGGTCGCGCCGACGTTGGCCGAGGCCTCGTTGACGAATTGCACGGCATCGCCGGTGGTGATGTGCTCGAACACCACCTTCAGCGTCGGGAAGCGTTCGACGACGCGACGCATGTGTTCGTCGATGAAGATCTTCTCGCGGTCGAACACATCGACGTCGCCCCGGGTGACCTCGCCATGGATCAACAATGGCATGCCGACTTCGGCCATGACCTCCAGCGCAGGGAAGATCTTGTCGATGCTGGTGACACCGGAATCCGAGTTGGTGGTGGCGCCAGCGGGGTACAACTTGGCCGCGTGGACGAAACCACTGGCCTTGGCCTCGCGTATTTCTTCGGGCTGGGTGCGGTCGGTGAGGTAAAGCACCATCAGCGGTTCGAAGCGGCTGCCAGCCGGGCGTGCAGCCAGGATGCGCTGGCGATAGCCATCGGCCTCGGCAGCGTTACGCACGGGCGGAACCAGGTTAGGCATGATGATGGCGCGGCCAAAAGTGCGCGCGACATCGGCGACGGTATGGGTCAACACAGCACCATCGCGAAGATGAATATGCCAGTCGTCGGGACGCAGCAGGGTCAGGCGGTCGGACATGGGGGGCTTCCAGGCGGGTAAATCTCTGGCGAATGCTACCGGAAAAGACCGATCCGGGCACCCGCTATCAAGTTTTGCCGCAAGTTACCGATAGCCCCTTCAGGTGTGCCACGATTGCGTGCAGTGTCTAGGCCAAGCGGCATGCCCAGCGTTTTTCGATTTCCGTATAAAAGCCAGTGGAGCCTCCCGTGCGCCAGCGTTATCTAGCCTTGCTCAGTGTGTTTGCCAGCCTTCCTGCGATGGCGCTCACTTTCCAGACCCGTCTGGAGAGCATTGAGTGGACGGTCGAAGGCGATAAGTTCGAGTGTCGGCTGAGTCAGCCGATCACCGATTTTGGCAGCGGCGAATTCGTGCGCAAGGCGGGCGAGCAGGCCACGTTCCGGCTCAAGGCCTATAACCCGATGCTCGGTGGCGGCTCCGCGACGTTGCTGGCGGCGGCGGCGCCCTGGCAGCCAGGACGAGGCGATATCAACCTGGGCTCGGTCAGGATCGGTAGCGGCGATGTGCTGTTCAACAGCTCCCAGGTGCAGGCGGGCCGCTTGATCAGCGGGCTGATGGAAGGTCGCAGCCCCGTGGTGCGGCGTAACACCGACGATGGGCGGGTGTCGGAAGTCCGGTTGTTGCCCGTGCGCTTCAACAAGGCGTTCAGCGATTACCAGGGCTGTGTCGCGAAGCTGTTGCCGAAGAACTTCGAACAGATCAAGCAAACCCAGATCGGTTTTCCCGGCGAAGGCATCGAGCTCGACGCCCAGGCCAAGGCTCAGTTGCAGGTCATGCTCGACTTCATCAAGGCTGACCCGAGCGTCAATCATGTCGAACTCGACGGCCACTCCGACAACAGTGGCAACCGCCTGACCAACCGCGAGCTGTCGCGCCGCCGGGCCCTGGCCGTCCAGGACTTCTTCAAGGCCAACGGCTTCCAGGAGTCTCAGTTTACCGTTCGCTTCCATGGCGAGCGTTATCCGCTGGTGCCCAATACCAACGCCGCCAATCGGGCCAAGAACCGTCGTGTGCTGGTAAAACTGGAGCGGGGCGCCGCACCGGCCTCGGCCCCACAGCCGCCAACCCCTGCGACAACGCCTGCGGTGCCTGCCGTGGCGCCCGCTGCCGCGCCGGGCAAGCCGGCGACGCCAGTGGCCCCGGCCAAGGCGGCTACGCCTGCTGCGGCTACTGCGCGCACTTCCTGATCGCGCGTTGATCGTCGCGCAGCTGACATAATCTGTCGCTTCGTCGTCATAAGCTGTCGCGCCTCTGTAAATTATCCGCGGTGGACGTTAGACTTGCCGGCTTTCCGTACAACCCGTGGAGTGATGGCATGGCGGACGTAAACAAGGTCGTTCTGGCGTATTCCGGCGGCCTGGACACTTCGGTGATCCTCAAGTGGCTGCAGGACACATATAACTGCGAAGTGGTGACCTTCACCGCTGACCTGGGACAGGGCGAGGAAGTCGAGCCTGCACGCGCCAAGGCCCAGGCCATGGGCGTCAAAGAGATCTATATCGATGACCTGCGCGAAGAATTCGTCCGCGACTTCGTCTTCCCGATGTTCCGCGCCAACACTGTTTACGAAGGCGAATACCTGCTGGGCACGTCCATCGCCCGTCCGCTGATTGCCAAGCGCTTGATCGAAATCGCCAACGAAACCGGTGCCGATGCCATTTCCCATGGGGCGACCGGCAAGGGCAACGACCAGGTACGTTTCGAGCTGGGTGCCTATGCCCTCAAGCCGGGCGTGAAGGTCATTGCTCCATGGCGCGAGTGGGACTTGCTGTCCCGTGAAAAGCTGATGGACTACGCCGAGAAGCACGCGATCCCGATCGAGCGTCATGGCAAGAAAAAATCTCCGTACTCGATGGATGCCAACCTGTTGCACATCTCCTATGAAGGCGGCGTGCTGGAAGACACCTGGACCGAGCACGAAGAAGACATGTGGCGTTGGACCGTCTCCCCCGAGAAGGCTCCCGATACCCCGCAATACCTGGAACTGACCTATCGCAATGGCGACATCGTTGCGCTCGATGGCGTGGAAATGAGCCCGGCCACTGTGCTGGCGACCCTGAACCGCATCGGTGGCGAACACGGCATCGGTCGCCTCGACATCGTCGAGAACCGCTATGTCGGTATGAAGTCCCGTGGTTGCTACGAAACCCCAGGCGGCACCATCATGCTGCGCGCCCACCGGGCGATCGAATCGATCACCCTGGATCGCGAAGTGGCTCACTTGAAGGATGAGTTGATGCCCAAGTACGCCAGCCTCATCTACACCGGCTACTGGTGGAGCCCTGAGCGTCTGATGCTGCAACAGATGATCGATGCCTCCCAGGTCAACGTGAACGGTGTCGTGCGCCTGAAGCTGTACAAGGGCAACGTGATCGTGACCGGGCGCAAGTCCGACGACTCGCTGTTCGATGCCAACATCGCCACTTTTGAAGAAGACGGTGGTGCCTACAACCAGGCCGACGCGGCCGGCTTCATCAAGCTCAACGCCCTGCGCATGCGCATCGCGGCGAACAAGGGTCGCAAGCTGTTCTGATGCAATCCGAAAACGGCCTGCCGCATGGCAGGCCGTTTTCTGTTATTTCCCCGTCCCGTGTGTCGCTGCAGCCGTTTCCCTTATGGCTCACCCCGCCTGTTTATCCGGCAGTGTCCCTGCGCCGTTCCCGTTGTAAACAACGAAGACGATGATGGTCTTGCCCTCAAGACGCCGTCCCGAGTCCTTAGCCCAATACATGTCGACCGACGGGTGGGATGAAGTGTGCTTGAACGCATCGTCCAGAGCCGTGCACTTATTCCATCGATAAGACTGCGACAGGAAATCAGCCTTGCTTCCTTGGCGTGATCTACGTCTACGCCGACAGGATGACTCAGCCGCACCCCTTATGAAGTGCTTGGTCTTGTGAAAATCCGAGGGCGAGTACAAGGAACGGTAGTTGAAGTTGAGTGTGATAAAGAAAAGAAATAACAGGTAAAACGGGAAGCTGATGAGGAACCATACATAGTACTCTCGCTCTTCATCATCCAGAAACGGCAGGGAAATAACTGCGGAAGTTTCGGAGATCGTTGCGAATACAGCGATCAGTGTCAGGGGGTTGGCGATGGTTCTTAATGATCTTTTCATGGTGAGTGCTCATAAGTAATAGTGTGCTCGAATGTTTGAGTTGATCGAATAATGAAATTGCCGGGCCGCTAGAATAACCCTGCGATCGGGCAGCGTTCTCTTTCGTGTGCTGGTAAGTGGAGTCTTTTTTATACAGAAAACTGAATCTTCCGAGCTAAACTTTTGCGGTTTGTCTATAAATAAATCGGTAACTTTTTATGAGGGAAATGCTTTTCCCTGGGTGGCAGGTAATCAGGTTTTTGACGAGAAGGCGCATTATTCATAGGGTGTTCGACGCGTGAGAATTGCCGTTCGCACCCCTCGGGAAAATTCATGGCACATTATTTCGAAGGTTATTTGTAGGATTTTTCTGCGTTGCTTGTAGGTTGCGTCTTTCGCTGCGAGCGGTAAGGGGGGACGACATGCCAAGGAAGAAATGACTAGGCTATTGTGCGTGCTCTAAAAATTCGAACAGCGAAGTTGGATTTGCCCATGAATAAAGTGCTGATCGTGGATGATCATCCCGTCATTCGTCTTGCTGTACGTTTGCTGATGGAGCGTCATGGATATGAAGTTATTGCCGAAACGGATAACGGCGTCGATGCATTGCAGATTGCCCGGGAACAAATGCCCGACATCGTTATTCTCGATATTGGAATTCCGAAGTTGGATGGATTGGAGGTTATCGCTCGCCTGACCATCAATCCTTCGCCATTGAAAGTGCTGGTGCTGACTTCCCAGGCCCCTGGACATTTTTCGATGCGCTGCATGCAAACGGGGGCCGCCGGCTATGTATGCAAACAGCAGGACCTGACCGAACTGTTGAGTGCGATAAAAGCGGTGCTGTCGGGCTATAGCTATTTTCCCAACCAGGCATTGCACACGGTGCGTTCAAGCCTTGGCAATGCCAGCGAGTCGGATATGGTGGAACGTTTGTCCGGGCGAGAGATGATGGTGCTGCAGCAACTGGCTCGCGGTAAGACCAACAAAGAGATCGCGGATGGGATGTTCCTGAGCAACAAGACCGTCAGCACCTACAAAACCCGCTTGTTGTTGAAGCTCAATGCCCGTTCGCTGGTGGACCTGATTGAACTGGCACAACGAAATGGACTGGTCTGAATCGGGCACGCGTACAGTAAAAAGCCTCCATCTGGGAGGCTTTTACGTGTCAGAGATCAAAATCGTAATCGGCGAGTTGTTTTTGGAGACGACGCTCTTCCAACAGGTTGTCGATGGTGCGGCGTTTACTCAGGTTGGTTTTTGCCACTTCCACGACAACAGGTTCCGCATCGTCACCTTCAACGGCGACGAAATCGTCTTCCACTACATCCAGTTGTTCTTTGCCAGTACTCATGGGGTCGACTCCAGGCTAAGACTGCCATTGGCGCTCCTTATATCGATAAACAACCGGCGGGTAAAAAAGATTTTTTCAATCGGCGGATGCGTAAAAGCAATAGCGCATCAATCGTCCGATGTCTTGTGCTTATATTCACATAGGTCTTCGATCCGGCAGCTCCCGCAACGGGGCTTGCGGGCCAGGCAGACGTAACGCCCATGCAGGATCAGCCAGTGGTGTGAATCCAGAAGGTAATCCTTGGGAACGAATTTCATGAGCTTCTTTTCCACTTCCACCACGTTCTTGCCCGGCGCCAGCCCAGTCCGGTTACTGACGCGGAAAATGTGGGTGTCGACGGCCATCGTCAATTGACGGAATGCGGTATTGAGAACCACATTGGCGGTCTTGCGACCGACACCTGGAAGAGCTTCCAGCGCTTCGCGGGACTGGGGAATCTCACCGCCGTGACGCTCGATTAGCAGGCGACAGGTCTCGATCACGTTTTTCGCCTTGCTGTTGAAAAGCCCGATGGTCTTGATGTACTCGGACAGCCCTTCGACGCCCAAGGCAAGGATCGCCTGCGGTGTATTGGCTACGGGAAAAAGCTTGGCCGTGGCTTTGTTGACACCGACGTCGGTGGATTGGGCCGATAGAATCACCGCGATCAGCAACTCGAAAGGGGAAGAGTAGGCCAGTTCGGTCTTTGGCTCGGGGTTGTCTTCATGAAAACGACGAAAGATTTCCAGACGTTTTGCGGCGTTCATGGGCGCGGCGTTTCCTCTTGGGTCGAACGGGGTTTGATGCCTGTCCAGGCTTGATAGGCGGCGAGCAGCAGGCCGAGCAGAATGAATCCGCCGGGGGCGAGCAGGGCCATTGGCACGCCTCTGCCGATCAGCTCGCGCAAAGCGCCCAGGCTGACGATCAAGAGGCCGAACTGCGCCGCCAACCTGAGGTGAGCAAGCCAGCGGCGCTCGACGACAGCGGTTTGTTCCAGGGTCACGCAGCTCAGTGCGATCCATGCGGTGTACATGCTCAGCGCGCCATGGCGCTCCAACATCCAGGCCTGGACGAGGAGGTCGGCGCAGGCGGTCATGGCGGCGGCCACGACGCAGGATGCGATGAGTCGCTGGCGGTCCGTGAGGCGCGGCCCCAGCAATGCCAGTGTCGAGCCGTGGGCGAGGCTGATCAAGACCCAGGCGAGCCACAGGACCAGCGCATTCACCAGCGAGTCGCTGGCTCCCACCAGAGGAACGAGCACGAGGCCGCGGGACCAGGGTATGGAGTTATTCATGACTGATCGCTCCCGTCAGCTGCGTCTTATGCCCGTCGAAGTAACGCAACGCATCGTGGACAGCCTGGAGCACCGCCCTGGATGTGACCGTCGCGCCAGCCAACTGGTCGAACTGGCCGTGATCCTTTTTCAACGCCCAACTCTCATCGGCAGGCACCTGGCTCGACTTGCCCTCGAAGGTTTGCAGCCAGGCATTCGGCCAGCCGGCTATCGCCGCGCCGAGGCCGGGAGTTTCCGACTGGCGCAGGGTTTTTACGCCCAATACGCGTCCTGTCGGATCCACGGCGATCAGTAGCTCGATGCTGCCCTCGTAGCCCTGTACCTGGCTGCTTAGCAACACGGCGCTGGGCACTGCGTCGCGAGTTGCCAGGTAAGCGCCCAGCAATGTGCTGCGGGGCAGCGTCACCGGAGCCGCGATGAGCGGTTGCGCCATCGGCTGATTGTCGTAACGGTCGGGCGGCAGTATGTCGAGCAAGGTCCGGTTGGCGATGGCTTGGCGCTGCGCCTCGATGCGCCCGGCGGTGCCGGTTTGCACCAGGTACGTGGCGCCGATGGCAAGGCCGCCAAGCAACACCAGGATCGCAACGCCGGCGATTTTTTTCATGTCAGCGGGCGCCTTTGTCGTGCCTCGACGAAGCGCTCCAGGGCCGGCACGCCGAGATTCATCAACAACACCGCAAACGCTATGCCGTCCGGCAACCCACCCCAGGCGCGGATCACGTAGACCAGCAGCCCCGCGCCTACGCCGAACAACAGTCGGGCAAACGGGGCTTTGGCGCCCGACACGGGTTCGGTCACGATGAAAAACGCGCCGAGCATGGTTGCGCCGGTCAGCAGATGAAACAGTGGCGAACCGTGGGAATCCGAGCCCGAACCGTTCCAGAACAACAGGCTGACGGTGAACAGGCTGGCCAGCATGCCCACGGGGGCGTGCCACGTGAAAATCCGTTGTTGCAACAGGAACAGGCCGCCGGCAAGGAACCCCAGGTTGATCCACTCCACACCGTGTCCGCCCCAGCGGCCGAACGCCGGGTCGCTGGCAAACAGCTCGTCGATGGTCAGGCTGGTGTTTACCCGCAGGCTGTCCAACGCGGTGGCGCCGGCCCAGCCATCGGGGGGCTGGCCCATGTCGGCGACCAGGCGCAAACCGTCCATCAGGCCCAGGCCATGGGTCGTTGGCCATTGGCTCATGTATTGGGGGAACGCCATCAGTACCAGGGCATACCCGAGCATTGCTGGGTTGAACGGATTGCTGCCGACCCCACCCCAAAGGTGCTTGCCAAACAACAAGGCGCAGGCGACCGCCGTGACGGTCAGCCACCAAGGGCAATACGCTGGCAAGGCCAGGGCCAGCAAGGTGGCACTGACCAACGCGCTGCCGTCGCCCAGGTCTGGCTTGATGGGTCGTCGCCGCAAACGCAATATCAGCGCCTCGATCGCCAGCGCGGTCAGCCCGGACAACAACAGGTTCAGCAACACACCCCAACCAAAGAACCACATCGAGGCCAGTACGCCGGGCAACGTCGCCAGCAGTACACGCCGCATCGCCTGGCGCAGCCGTTCGTCCAGCGGATCAGCGAGCGGCATGGACATCCACCTGCCGCTCGGCGTCCTTGACGGCTTGCTCCAATGCTTGAAGCTGCTCCGCAGAGGCAGCGGCCGCCCGGGCCTTGCTGAGTTCGGCGCGACGCATCGCCAGCTGAATCTTGGCCCGCTTCAGTTCGGCGTCATTTGCCGGCACCGGTGCCGGTGCCGGTGCCGGCGTGGCGGGCGACGCAGCGCTTTCCAGTTGGGCCAATGCCTGTTCTGCCGCTTCGAACTGACGTTGCAGCACGATCAGCCGTGACTGTTGCTCGTAGGTCGGCGGATGGCCGAACGCTCTCAAGGACTTGTGCAACTGTGCCCGACTCATGGCCAAATCGACCTTGGCTTTCTTCAGGGCGGCATCCGCAGTGGCGGCTTTCTGCGCGCGCACTCGCTCCAATGCTGCCTGCACGGGATCGAGTGGCTGCGCCCGGGCCGGTTGGGCGTTCCGCTGGATTCTGGCCAGGCGCTCGGCTTGGCGCGCCTCATCTTCACGACGCAAGCGCGCGTTGCGTTGCTCGAAACGCTGACGAGCGTGATTGCGCTTGGCGGCTCGCGCTTGCCGCTCCTCGTCGCTGGAGGCGAGTCCTCCCACGATCGGCGTTACCGTCGCCACCGGCAATGGCCGCATCTCGATGCAATCCACCGGGCAAGGCGCCACGCAAAGATCACAGCCGGTGCATTCGTCGATGAGAACGGTGTGCATCAGCTTTGCCGCGCCGACAATCGCATCCACCGGGCAGGCCTGGATGCACTTGGTGCAGCCGATGCATTCGGCTTCCCGGATAAACGCGATTTGCGCCGGTGCCGCGCCGCGACTGGCGTCCAGCTCCAAGGCCGGCACCCGCATCAGTTCGGCCAAGGCTGCGATGGTTTCCCGTCCGCCAGGCGGACATTTGTTGATCGGCTCACCCTGGGCGATCCCTTCGGCATAGGGCTTGCACCCGGGGTGACCGCACTTGCCGCATTGAGTTTGCGGAAGCAGGGCATCGATGTGTTGAATCAGGTTCATGTCTTGACCAGCCCGCGCAATCCGAGAAACGCCACTGCCATCAGGCCGGCGCTGATCAGTTGGATCGGCAGCCCCCGCAAGGGCATGGGAATATCGTTGTCGTGGATTCGCTGTCGCAAGTCTTCGAACAGGCTCAACACCAGCCAGAAACCCAGTCCACCACCCAGGCTCAAGGACATGGCGTGGCCCAGGCCGGTGGCCTCCCGGCTATTGAGCAGCGTGACGCCCAATATGCCGACATTGCCGAGTAGCAGCGGCCACAAGCCAGCAAGCGGCAGCATGGGCAGCCAGTGCTTCAGCAGCCCCAGCACCGGCCTGATCAGCAAGACACTCAGGGGCAGCCATAGCAAGAGCCGCATTGACGCCAGGCCGGCCGGGACCAGCAACCATTGGTCGATCAGATAGCCCACGCTCCCGACACAGAGCATCAGGCACGCCGTCGCCAGGCCCAGGGCATGCACCTGGCTTCGACCCTTGGCTGCCAGCAACGGATCGACGCCCAGCGGCCAATGCAACACCAGGTTGTTGATCAGGGCCGCGCTCAACAGGGATAAGAGGATTTCGGTCATGGCTATGGGGCGATAGGGCCTGTGACAGGATGGGCATTATCCGGCACACCGTGACGGCGAGCCAGATATGAAAATCCCACAGTCACTCGTTAGCGACTGTGGGATCGGTGCCGCGTGCAGTTGCGTTACTTGATCCGCTGGCCCGGCTTGGCGCCGCTATCGGGGCTTAGCAGGTAGATCTCTTCGCCGCCGGGGCCCGCCGCCATCACCATGCCCTCGGAAATACCGAAACGCATTTTGCGTGGCTTGAGGTTGGCGATCATCATCGTCAGCCGGCCTTCAAGCTTGGCTGGGTCAGGGTAGGCGCTCTTGATGCCGGAGAACACGTTGCGCTGCTCGTCACCGATGTCCAAGGTCAGGCGCAACAGCTTGTCGGCCCCTTCGACCGCTTCAGCCTTGACGATCAGCGCCACGCGCAGGTCGATCGCCGCGAAGGCGTCGAAGTCGATTTCAGGCGACAGCGGGTCCTTGGCCAGTTCGCCGTTGCCGCTCGGGCCGCCGGTGTCGGTCTGGCTGGCGGCCAGGTCTTCCTTGGAGGCGTCGATCATCGCTTGCACCTTGGTCGCGTCGATGCGGGTCATCAGCGGCTTGAACTCGTTCAACTGATGATCGCTCAGCAGGGTCTGGTGATCGTTCCAGGACAGGGGCGCGACGTTGAGGAACGCTTCGGCATCGGCGGCCAGCAGCGGCAGCACCGGCTTGAGGAAAATCACCAGTTGGCGGAACAGGTTAATGCCCAGGGCGCAGATCGCCTGGACTTCATCCTGCTTGCCGTCCTGCTTGGCCAACGACCAGGGTGCCTTGTCGGCGATCCACGCGTTGGCGCGGTCGGCCAGGGCCATGATCTCGCGCATGGCGCGTGCAAAGTCGCGGCTCTCATAGGCATCGGCGATGCTTGGCGCGGCGGCGAGGAAGGCGTCGGTCAGTTCCGGCGCGGCGTTACCGGCAACCAGCACGCCAGCGTTGCCTTTGTGGATGAAACCGGCGCAACGGCTGGCAATGTTGACGACCTTGCCCACCAGGTCGGAGTTGACCTTCTGCACGAAGTCTTCGAGATTCAGGTCCAGGTCGTCGACGCCACGGCCGAGCTTGGCGGCGTAGTAGTAACGCAGGTATTCCGGCGACAGGTGGTCCAGGTAGGTCCGCGCCTTGATGAACGTGCCGCGGGACTTGGACATCTTCTGGCCGTTGACGGTCAGGTAGCCGTGGACGTTGATGCCGGTCGGTTTGCGGAAACCGGCGCCTTCGAGCATGGCGGGCCAGAACAGCGCGTGGAAGTTGACGATGTCCTTGCCGATGAAGTGATACACCTCGGCAGTGGAATCCTTGGCCCAGAAGGCGTCGAAGTCCAGCCCCGGGGTGCGGTCGCAGAGGTTCTTGAAACTCGCCATGTAGCCAATGGGCGCGTCCAGCCACACATAGAAATACTTGCCTGGCTCGCCAGGGATCTCGAAGCCGAAGTACGGCGCATCGCGGGAAATGTCCCACTCCTGCAGGCCCGAGTCGAGCCACTCGGCGAGCTTGTTGGCAACCGCGTCCTGCAGCGTGCCGCTGCGGGTCCAGGTCTGCAGCATCTGCTGGAAATCCGGCAGCTTGAAGAAGAAATGCTGGGAGTCCCTGAGCACCGGGGTTGCACCGGAAATCGCCGATTTCGGGTCTTTCAGGTCGGTCGGGGCGTAGGTGGCGCCGCATTTTTCGCAGTTGTCGCCGTACTGGTCCTCGGTGCCGCATTTCGGGCAGGTGCCCTTGATGAAGCGGTCGGCCAGGAACATTTTCTTTTCCGGGTCGAAATATTGGGTCACCGACCGGGTGGAAATATGCCCGGCGTCACGCAGCTTCAGGTAGATCTGGCTCGACAGCTCACGGTTTTCTTCGGCGTGGGTGGAGTGGAAGTTGTCGAAGTCCACCAGGAACTCGGCAAAGTCGGCGCTGTGTTCAGCCTGGACGTTGGCGATCAGTTGTTCCGGGGTGATGCCTTCTTTTTCCGCGCGCAACATGATGGCCGAGCCGTGGGCGTCGTCGGCGCAGACATAAATGCATTGGTTGCCGCGATGTTTCTGGAAGCGCGTCCACATATCGGTCTGGATGTATTCCAGCATGTGGCCAAGGTGGATCGAACCATTGGCGTAGGGCAGGGCGCTGGTGACGAGGATCTTGCGTGGCTCGGACATGGGGCTCGGCTACTTGATGAAACGGAGGTCGGCCACTATAAAGCGCCGGGAAATATATTTCACCCCACGGGCCTGTTTCCAGATGCATTGCTGGAGAGCACAGGCCCAACCTTTGGCGAGGGGATAAATCCCCTCGCCAAAGAAGGTCAGCGTTCGAATGGTAATCGGGTCGCCACAAAAGCATGTGCGGCGTAGGATAGCGGCCTGTTTTCAAGTCTTGCTATCGGAGTTGCCCATGAGCGCCGTCAATCGCGCAGCGGTGGAAGCCGTCCTTCGCCAGTACACCGACCCTTACCTGAACCAGGACCCGGTCAGCGCCGGATGCGTGCGGGCCCTCGATATCCAGGGCGATCGCGTCACTGTCCATCTGGAAATCGGCTACGCCGCCGATCTGTTCAAGAAGGGTTGGGCGCAAATGCTGCAAATGGCCATCGAGGGGCTGGACGGTGTCACGGCCGCCAAGGTCGAAGTGACCAGCGTCATTGCCGCTCACAAGGCCCAGGCCCAAGTGCCTGGACTTGCGAACGTCAAGAATGTCATCGCGGTCGCCTCGGGCAAGGGCGGCGTGGGCAAGTCCACCACTGCCGCCAACCTGGCGCTGGCGCTTGCCCGTGAAGGTGCGAAGGTCGGGATTCTCGATGCGGATATCTATGGTCCGAGCCAGGGCATCATGTTTGGCATCGCCGAGGGTACTCGCCCACAGATAAAGGATCAGAAATGGTTCGTGCCGATCCAGTCACACCGCGTGGAAGTCATGTCCATGGCGTTCCTGATCGATGACAACACCCCCATGGTCTGGCGCGGGCCGATGGTGTCCGGCGCCTTGTTGCAGTTGGTCACGCAAACCGCCTGGGGCGACCTGGATTACCTGGTCATCGACATGCCGCCAGGCACCGGCGATATTCAGCTGACCCTGGCACAGAAAGTCCCGGTGGCCGGCGCGGTGATCGTCACCACGCCCCAGGACCTGGCCTTGCTGGATGCGCGCAAAGGCGTGGAGATGTTCCGCAAGGTGAACATCCCGGTGCTGGGCGTGGTGGAGAACATGGCCGTGCACATTTGCTCGAACTGCGGGCACGCCGAGCATCTGTTCGGTGAAGGCGGTGGGGAAAAACTGGCAACCCAGTACGGCGTCGAACTGCTGGCCTCGCTGCCGTTGTCGATGGTGATCCGCGAACAGGCAGACGGTGGCAAGCCAACCGTCATCGCCGAACCGGACAGCCAGATCGCCATGGTCTACCAGGAGCTGGCTCGCCACGTCGGCGCGCGGATCGTATTGCAGGAAGCCGCGTCGCCTGTGATGCCGAACATCACCGTCAGCGACGATTGATAGAGTGAAACCCTATCCACTGTGGGAGCGAGCCTGCTCGCGATAGCGGTCTGACATTTCAACATTGATGCAAGCTGACCCGGCGCCATCGCGAGCAAGCTCGCTCCCACATTTTGCTAGGCGGTGGGTTTAGATCCGCATTCCACCATCCATCTCCAGGATCCGACCGGTGTAGTAGTCGTTTTCGAAGATGTAGGCCGCCGAATGCGCGATCTCCTCAGGCTTGCCCATGCGCTTGAGCGGGATCACCGAAGTCATTCGTTCCAAGGCCTCTGGTTTCATGCCCAGGGTCATTTCGGTTTCGATGAACCCCGGCGCGATGCCCGCCACACGGATGCCGTAGCGCGCCAGTTCCTTGGCCCAGGTCACGGTGGCAGCGGCCACGCCGGCCTTGGCGGCCGAGTAGTTGGTCTGGCCGATGTTGCCGGCGCGGGAGATCGACGAGATATTGATGATCGCGCCGCTGTTCTTCAGCTCGACCATCTTGGCCGCCACTTCACGGGTGCACAGGAACACACCTGTAAGGTTCACGTCGATCACGGCCTGCCACTGGGCCAGGCTCATCTTGGTCATTTCGCCGTCCTTGACCTTGAGCAACAGGCCATCGCGCAGGATGCCAGCGTTATTGATCAGCCCATGGATCGCGCCGAAGTCCTGCGCAACGCGGGCCACCATGTCGATCACCTGGTCTTCATTGGCGACGTTGCACAAGTAGGCGCGAGCCTCGACGCCCTTGGCGGCGCAGGCGGCGACCGCTTGGTCGAGTTTCTCCTGATTGAGGTCGACCAGCGCCAGCTTCGCGCCCTTGCCGGCGAAATACTCGGCCATGGAACGCCCCAGGCCCTGGCAACCGCCAGTGATAATGATTATTTTGTCAGTGAGTTGCATTCTCATGTCCAGATGGCGCAGCGGTGGAGGGACTGTTTAGGTAGCGCTCGATTTGCGGGTTTGGCCCGGCTGCAAGCGAGACAGTCCAGAGGTGTCTGGAACATTACTCCACTCGCCTGATCGTTTTCTAGACGGATTTCATTAAAGGAGTCATAAATTGAGCGTCGAAGCAGCCAAGCATGCCCGGGAACTGTTGCTCAAGGAGTACCGTGGAGTGCTCTCCACCCATTCCAAATCCATGCCCGGCTTTCCGTTCGGCTCCGTGGTCCCCTATTGCCTGGACGACCAGGGCCGGCCGCTGGTCTTGATCAGCCGTATCGCCCAGCACACTCACAACCTGCAAAAAGACCCCAAGTGTTCCATGCTGGTGGGCGAGCGGGGCGCTGAGGATGTACAGGCCGTGGGGCGCCTGACCTACCTGGCCGAGGCCCGTAAACTCGAAGATAGCGTTGCCATCGATGCCGCCGCCGAGCGTTATTACCGCTACTTTCCCGAGTCGCAGAACTATCACAAGGCCCACGACTTCGACTTCTGGGTGCTCGACCCGGTGCGCCATCGCTACATCGGGGGTTTCGGCGCCATTCACTGGATCGATCAGGTAATCCTCTCCAACCCGTTCGCCGGCAAGGCTGAAACCAGCATGATCGACCATATGAACGCTGATCACGCCAAGGCCATCGCCCATTACGTGGAGTTGAGCGGCCTGCCGAAAAACGAACCGGCGCGTTTGGTCGGCATCGACAGCGAAGGTATGCACTTGCGCATCGGACAAGGGCTGTATTGGCTGGCGTTTCCGAACCCTTGCAACACGCCGACACAAGTGCGCGAAGCCTTGGTTTATCTGGCTCACGCCGAGCAATGGCCAAAAAATGCCGAGGTCGATGCTTGAATTCACGAAAGGGCGACGTCATTTAGGTTTTCATAGCAAGGTCTTCTTGCGTTGAGGAACCCTTTGATGCGCCCATTTTTATTGCTCTTTCTGCTGTTCCCGGTGTTGGAGCTGTTCGTATTCGTCAAGGTCAGCGGTGCGATCGGGTTCTTCCCGGCGCTGTTGCTGGTCATTCTCGGCTCGATGCTCGGCGTCTTCGTGTTGCGCATCGCCGGCCTCGCCACGGCGTTGCGTGCCCGTGAAAGCCTGAACCGTGGCGAGCTGCCTGCGCAGACCATGCTGGAAGGACTGATGCTGGCCTTGGGTGGCGGCCTGTTGATCCTGCCTGGTTTTATCAGCGACGTGCTGGGCCTGGTCATGTTGTTGCCGTTCACCCGCCGCTTGCTCGCCAACAAGATGCGCCAGCGTGCCGAAGAGCAGGCGATGCGCCAGCGAGCGTTCGCCGATGATCTTCAGTCCCGGGGCGGCCCGGCCCCCAGGGAGTCCGTAGGTCGCGAGCCGAACGTGATCGAAGGCGAATTCGAACATCGCGATCCCAAGTGACCCTTCAATCAACTTTCCCAAGCAACTATCGAGCAGCACGGCACCTTCGGGTGCCGTGTCCGTTTGAGCCTTCGTAAAGCAAAAATTTTCATCGCCGCCCCTTGTAATCGACTTGCACGCCCTTATGTATGGGTCACCGCAAGGTTTCCGGTGGCGACACTGGACAGACTTCCGCGGTTCGCTTGACGAACCGCACCCCGGCTCCGCCGGCTTTTGTTAAACCCGCCGGGACTACACCGGCCGATGAAAACCAAAATTAGGAGAGATCGACAATGAAGCTTCGTCCTCTGCATGACCGCGTCGTCATCCGTCGCAGCGAAGAAGAGAAGAAAACCGCTGGCGGTATCGTCCTGCCAGGTTCGGCTGCTGAAAAAGCCAACCACGGTGAAGTTCTCGCTGTAGGTCCAGGCAAGGCACTGGAAAACGGTGAAGTACGTGCGCCGGCCGTGAAAGTGGGTGACAAGGTTGTGTTTGGCCCTTACTCCGGCAGCAACACTGTGAAAGTCGACGGCGAAGACCTGTTGGTCATGAGCGAGAACGAAATCCTCGCTGTTCTCGAAGGCTGATTTCCCCGCTCATTTTCCCGCTACTACAAAGTATTTAAGGAATATCGATCATGGCTGCTAAAGAAGTTAAATTCGGCGATTCCGCCCGCAAGAAAATGCTCGCCGGTGTCAACGTCCTGGCTGACGCAGTAAAAGCGACCCTGGGCCCGAAAGGCCGTAACGTGATCATCGAGAAGAGCTTCGGCGCTCCGACCATCACCAAGGACGGCGTTTCCGTAGCCAAGGAAATCGAGCTCAAGGACCGCTTCGAAAACATGGGCGCGCAACTGGTCAAAGACGTTGCCTCCCGTGCCAACGATGACGCTGGTGACGGTACCACCACCGCGACCGTACTGGCCCAGTCGATCGTCAACGAAGGCCTGAAAGCCGTCGCTGCCGGCATGAACCCGATGGACCTCAAGCGCGGCATCGACAAGGCGACCATCGCCATCGTCAAGGAACTGAAGGGTCTGGCCAAGCCTTGCGCTGACTCCAAGGCGATCGCCCAGGTTGGTACCATTTCCGCCAACTCCGACAACTCCATCGGCGACATCATTGCCGAAGCCATGGAAAAAGTCGGCAAGGAAGGCGTGATCACCGTTGAAGAAGGCTCGGGCCTGGAAAACGAACTGTCGGTTGTTGAAGGCATGCAGTTCGACCGTGGCTACCTGTCCCCGTACTTCGTCAACAAGCCAGATACCATGGTTGCCGAGCTGGACAGCCCGCTGATCCTGCTGGTCGACAAGAAGATCTCCAACATCCGCGAAATGCTGCCAGTGCTGGAAGCCGTTGCCAAAGCCGGCCGCCCACTGCTGATCGTGGCTGAAGACGTCGAAGGCGAAGCCCTGGCGACTCTGGTTGTGAACAACATGCGTGGCATCGTTAAGGTTGCAGCCGTCAAGGCTCCAGGCTTCGGCGACCGTCGCAAGGCCATGCTGCAGGACATCGCCGTTCTGACCGGCGGTACCGTTATCTCCGAAGAGATCGGCCTGAGCCTGGAAAGCACCACCCTGGAGCATCTGGGTAACGCCAAGCGCGTGATCCTGTCCAAGGAAAACACCACCGTGATCGACGGTGCTGGCAACGATGCCGATATCCAGGCTCGTGTGACCCAGATCCGTGCACAAGTGGCCGAGACCTCGTCCGACTACGACCGTGAAAAACTGCAAGAGCGTCTGGCCAAACTGTCCGGCGGCGTTGCGGTGATCAAGGTTGGCGCCGGTTCCGAAGTTGAAATGAAAGAGAAGAAAGCCCGCGTTGAAGACGCCCTGCACGCAACCCGCGCAGCCGTTGAAGAAGGCGTGGTACCTGGCGGCGGCGTGGCACTGGTTCGTGCTCTGCAAGCCATCAGCGAGCTGAAAGGCGACAACGACGACCAGAACGTCGGTATCCAACTGCTGCGTCGCGCTGTCGAAGCACCTCTGCGTCAGATCGTTGCCAACTCCGGCGACGAGCCAAGCGTAGTGGTCGACAAGGTCAAGCAGGGTTCGGGTAACTACGGTTACAACGCTGCTACCGGCGAATACGGCGACATGATCGAAATGGGTATCCTGGACCCAGCCAAAGTGACTCGTTCGGCTCTGCAAGCGGCTTCGTCGATTGCCAGCCTGATGATCACCACCGAGGCGATGATCGCTGAAATCAAGGAAGACGCTCCAGCTGGCGGCGGCATGCCAGACATGGGCGGCATGGGTGGCATGGGCGGCATGATGTAAGCCAGCCTTACACCTGTAGCGAAAAACCCCGCCTGCGAAAGCAAGCGGGGTTTTTTATTGCCTTGGATTTTGGCGCGGGGGCGCATTTTTCCTGGGGGGACCTGTGGGAGCGAGCTTGCTCGCGATGACGGTACATCAGTGCCAGATATGGAAACTGACACACCGCAATCGCGAGCGAGCTGAACTGGTCAAGTAATCTTGGACACCGATTAAGGTTCACGCCGCCAACCTTTCCTTCGCGACCGGCGACCGGTAGTCGTTGTAGCTGTGAGGCCTGCTGATGTTGTAGCGCGAGACATAGCGCTGCACGTCTGCCCGGGCCTCATGTTCCAGTTTGTAGCCCGTTTCAGGAACCCACTCTGATTTCAAACTACCAAAGAAACGCTCCATGGGGGCGTTGTCCCAGCACTCGCCTTTACGGCTCATACTTTGCCTAAACCCGTGTTTCACAAGCTCGTTTCGGAATTTATGACTGGTGTACTGACAACCTTGGTCTGAATGAAACAACACATCCTGGGGGTGGCCGCGTAGCTCAACCGCCATGCGTAGCGCTTCGCAGGTCAGGTTGGCATCAGAAATCATCGAGAACGACCAACCCACGATCCTCCGAGCGTACAGATCCAGAACGGCGGCGAAGTACATCCACCGCTTGCCGACCTTGATGTAAGTCACGTCGCCACACCACACCTGGTTAACCGCCGTTACATCAAATTTTCGCTTGAGCACGTGCGGCGCCACCAATGCCTCAACGCCCGGCGACTTGTACTTATGGCGCCTGCGCTGACGACTAGCGATGCCAGCTTCGCGCATCAAACTGCGAGCCATATAACGTCCGATACGATGCCCTTTGGCTTTTAGCTCCTTGGACAAAGTACGTGCGCCGGCCGACTCTCTGGACGCCCTGTGGTGCCTGACCAGCGCGGCTTTGAGCTTGTCCCGTTCAGGATTTGCTCTGCCTTGGCGCTGGCGCCAGGCGTAGAAACTACTGCGGTTGATCCCAAACGCCCGGCAACACCTTTTAACGCCGTATTGCTCGTCCAGCTCATCGATCAGCGTGAATGATCTTTGGCGTCCAAAAGCAGGAGAGCACTGGCCTTTTTTAGGATTTCAATGTCCAGGTCTTTCTCCCTGAGTAGGGCTTTGAGCCTCTGGATTTCTCGCTGATCAGCAGTAATCGCCTTGGCCCCTACCGGGGTCGAACCCAGGCGTTCTTTTTGCACTTGATCGACCCAGCGGCGCAGAGCAGTGGGGCCGATATCTAGGCTGGCACAGACCTCGGTAACCGGCTGGCCTTCATCCAGCACCATGCTGGCAGCCTTGAGCTTGAACTCACTCGAATAAGATTTACGCATATCCAAACACCTCAGATTTGGGCGCTATCATAGCGCCCGATTGAAGTGTCCAAAATCATTAGGCCAGTTCAAGCTCGCTCCCACAGGGTTATTCCCATGCTCAGGCGTTAGCGGGTTGGTTCAGCGCTGCGCGATCAGCCATGGCAGCCGGTCGATACAGCACGAAGTAGTAACACCCCAGGCAGATCAGCCAACAGAACACCGCTGTCCACACGTTATGGGAGAAAAAATGCGCCCCTTGCATCATCCGACCCACGGAGAAAACGGTGCCCAGTGCGAAGGCAAATACCAGTGATTGACGGGCCAGGCGGGGACGGCGGTCGCGTAATACGAAGAACAGCGCAAACAGCGTGAACCCCGTTGCGGCATGTCCGCCGGGCCAGCAACGGCCGGGCTTGTCAGTGGCCGGGCGCGGGCTCAGCAATTCACTGTAGGTTTCCTTGCCGCCAAACTCCTTCAGGCTCCAAGGGCATTGCACCGCCGTCACGGCCTTCAGCGGCGTGACAAACGCCGTTGCCAGCGCTAGCGATAAGACCAGGCAACCGAGTTCACGCTTGAACGGTGTGAGGCGATCGACAAAAAACGAAGCGATGAACCCCGCGACCGCCAGGATGCAGAAGACGATAACCATCTGCTTGGCCCGGTCGTGCAGGATGTCTTCGAGAAAAAAACTATGCCGTCCGATGAATCCGCCCTCGGCCGCACTGTAGAAAAGCCTGGCAAGGTCCATGTCAAGCGTAGTCAGTTCCAGCACCACCAGGATCAGCGCAACAACTACAGGCACCCCCAGCGCGATTCCGAAATTCAATGGCCTTGAAACAGGGCGAAGGCTAGCGCAAACCATGGACAGTACCTTTTGTGGATGTTCTTGAGCAGCAGGTTGCGCCCAGTCTCGTCCGCGTCGCGTTGGGCAGGCGTGAATGCGGGGTGAAAAACTCGTCAATGCCCCAACCCCAGCCGAGACAACCCTAGCCGCGGAACACGCTTGGCCTTAAGCTGCGCGGGCCACGACGATTGCCTACGTGTGCAGGAGAGATGCCCATGCGAATTCTATTGGTCGAAGACAACCGCGACATCCTGGCCAACCTGGCCGATTACCTGGGACTCAAGGGTTATACCGTCGATTGTGCCCAGGATGGTTTGTCGGGTTTGCACCTGGCCGCGACCGAGCACTACGACCTGATCGTGCTCGACATCATGCTGCCAGGCATCGATGGCTACACCTTGTGCAAGCGCCTGCGTGAAGACGCCCGGCGTGATACGCCGGTGATCATGCTCACCGCGCGGGACCAGCTGGACGACCGCCTGCAGGGATTCAAGTCCGGGGCTGACGATTACCTGGTCAAGCCTTTTGCGTTGTCGGAGCTGGCCGCGCGGATCGAAGCGGTGATGCGTCGGGCCCAGGGTGGCGGGCGTCGCGCGTTGCAGGTCGGCGACCTGAGCTACGACCTCGACACGTTGGAAGTGACCCGTGAGGGCCGGTTGCTCAAGCTCAACCCCGTTGGCCTCAAGTTGCTCGCGGTACTGATGCAGAAAAGCCCCCACGTGCTGCGCCGGGAAATCCTCGAAGAAGCCCTGTGGGGCGATGATTGCCCGGACAGCGACAGCCTGCGCAGCCACGTCCACCAACTGCGCCAGGTGATCGACAAACCGTTCGAGAAACCACTGCTGCACACGGTGCATGGCGTCGGTTACCGCTTGGCCGAGGGCCGGGATGGAGTTTAAGCAGAGCCTTGCCCAACGGATCATCATCGCGTTCGCCTTGATGAGCGCGTTGGTGGCGGGCGCATTTGCCCTGGGCATCGTGGCAACCGTTCACCTGGTGGAGGAAAAACTGATTTCCGCCGGCCTTGGCGGTGACCTGCAACGTCTGCTGCTGATGGACAGCGTCTCCGACTGGAGTCATCGGCCTGAACCCGATCAGTTGTTCTATTTCAGCGGCGGTCCGGGTGACTTCGAGTTGCCCAAGGACCTGCGTCACCTGGATCGGGGTTTTCATGAAGTGTTTCGTGAGCAACTGTCCTACCACGCGATGGTGGAAATCGTTGACGGTCGCCATTACGTATTGTTGCAAGACCAGAGCGATTTCGAGGAACGCGAACGGGTACTGTTCGCCGTGGTGTTGGTGGGCTTCGTGCTCAGCCTGGCGCTGGCGGTATTCCTCGGATGGGTGCTGGCACGTCGAGTGATGGCACCTGTGGTGCGTCTGGCTCGCCAAGTGCGGCATCGCGACCAGCTCCTTGGACTTGCCCCGCCGCTCGCGCCGGACTATGCCGCCGACGAAGTGGGCGAGCTGGCCGTGGCGTTCGACGCTACGTTGGGCCGATTGCGCCAAGCCTTGACCCGTGAACGTTTGTTCACCAGCGACGTCAGCCATGAATTGCGCACGCCGTTGATGGTCCTGGCCACGTCTTGCGAATTGCTGTTGGAAAACCCGGCGCTTGACCAGCGGGGGCGTACCCAGGTTGAACGCATCAACCGGGCCAGTGAGGAGATGCGTGAGTTGGTGCAGACCTTCCTCATGCTTGCCCGGGCCCAGCGCGAAGACAATGGAATCTCCCCTCGCTCGACCCTTGGACAGGTAGCGGACAACCTGCTCGGTGTCTGGCGCGCGCCGATCGAGTCCAAAGGTTTGACGTTGATCTTCGAGCCCGGGCAAACGGCCGATACGCTGTACAACGCCACATTCCTGACCGCCGTCATGGGCAACTTGCTGCGTAATGCCTTGCATTACACCGACCAGGGGTTTATCCGCGTCTCCCTGACGGTCACTGGGTTCATGGTCGAGGACAGCGGCGTGGGCATCCCCGAAGAGAAGCGCGAGGCGATGTTCGAGCCATTCGTGCGAGGTAATGAAAAGCGTGGCGAGGGCTTGGGGCTGGGCCTTTCGCTGGTACAGCGAATCTGCGAGGACCAGGGCTGGACAGTGAGCCTCAGTACGATGGAGCCCAACGGTTGCCGTTTCGAGGTGGAGCTGAATCCAAAGGGTTGAAGTGCGTCCCGGAAAAGCCTTGAAATGATTGGTTCAGATCCATGACGGTTTTTTCACGAGGCGATGACACATCTGTTCATAGGCTGGGCCCATCAACAACGGAGGGCCCCCCATGTCCAAAGCCATCAAGCTGGATTTTTCCGAAAAGTACGACGAGCAACACGCCAGGCAATATTTCCACAAACACCGCAGCGGGTTCAGCCGCCGCCTCTCCAATCGGCGCGACCAGCAACTGGCGCGCCGCGCCTTGGCCCTGGCCGGTGACCCTGGCCTGGTACTGGACCTTCCCTGTGGCGCCGGACGTTTCTGGCCCTTGTTGGCCGAGAAATCGAACCGGGTCATCATCGGCGCGGACAATTCCGCAGCCATGCTGCAAACAGCAATGAGCGTCCAACCCGCCGATGTCGTAAAACGGGTACAACCTTTGCACACTTCTGCGTTCGACATCGCCTTGCCTGATAACGCCGTTGACAGCATTTTCTGCATGCGTTTGTTGCACCACATCGGTGAACCCGCGCATCGCCTGGCAATCCTGCGTGAATTCGGGCGTGTCAGCCGCGACAGCGTCATCGTTTCATTGTGGGTCGATGGCAATTTCAAGGCTTGGAAACGCAAGCGTCTTGAGCGAACCCGTGGGCAGAAAGACTACCAGAACCGATTTGTGTTACCGGTTGCTACAGTGGAGGCCGAATTTCGACAAGCTGGCTTCCGCATCCAGGAACAACTGGATTTCCTACCGCTCTATGCCATGTGGCGAGTTTATGTATTACGCAAGGGGTAATGGGCATGGTTGTACAAGCAGTAGAAGCCCCGGCGGCTTCTCGCAGTTGCTTTGATCATTTTTGGAATCAAAGGGGTGACTGGGTAGAGGAACCCAACACGCGGCGGGGCGGTGAAAGCGGTGTGCAACGGATCAACGACGGCGACGGATTGCTCTATTCCAAGCGCCAGACCGGCCATATCTACCGCAGCTTGTTGCACCCCTTCGGCCGTCCGACTGTCTTGCGCGAAGAGCGAGCCTTGGTGGCCCTGACAGAACTCAATGTCACGGTGCCCCAGGTGGTTTTCTGCGGTGCGCAGAGGGACCCGGTACATAAATGGCGCGCGCTGTTGGTTACCCAAGCGTTGGACGGTTTCGAGGAAATCGAACAATGGTACGCCGCGGGTGGGCGCGAACGTCATGGCGAGGCGGTGCATGACCGTATCCTCCAGGCGTTGGCCGAAAACCTGGCTCGCATGCACAAAGGGCGCTGGCAGCATGGCTGTCTTTATATCAAGCACGTATTCGTGCGTGTAACCGGGGAGGGCGAGTCGGCCAAGGCTGAAATCGCACTGCTGGACCTGGAAAAATGCCGTCAACGCCTGACTGCCCGCAGCGCGGCCGCCCACGACATGAGGCAGCTGCGGCGCCATTCGTCGTTCCACGATGGCGACTGGAAAAAACTCGTCTACTTTTATACAACGGCGTTTGGCAGCGCTATCAAAGGTTTATAGCGATGAAAGTAGAAATTGCTAGAGGTTTGTTCTTGATCGGAGCCCTGGCAGTTACGTCAATGGCGGTGGCGGTATGGGAACAGCCGCGCTCGCAGATTCTCAGTGCCTCCACGTTGGGCGCCCATTGCCCTGTGCCTCGGATTGCCAAGGCCAGCGAGGCGATCCAACCGGACAACGATCTGCTGTTGTTCATGTTTGGCCTGTCTCAAGGCATGAAGCCGCAGAGTTGAGTTTCATGACTTAAAACAAAGGCCTCGCATTTGCGAGGCCTTTGTTTTTTTAGGTCAGCATTGTTCCGGCAGCCTGTGTTACCGCTTCTGCGGTTTTGCCAGCAAGGTGTAGACGCAAGGCAATACGAACAGTGTGAACAAGGTACCCACCGACATTCCCGTGGCGATCACTGTGCCGATGTCGAAGCGGCTCACCGCCCCGGCACCGGTGGCCAGGATCAACGGCACCATGCCGAATACCATCGCCGCAGTGGTCATCAACACTGGCCGCAGACGAATCGATGCGGCTTGTTCCACGGCCTCGCGCGGGCTCAGCCCTTGTTCCTTGCGCAGCTGGTTAGCGAACTCGACGATCAGGATGCCGTGCTTGCTGATAAGCCCGATCAACGTCACCAGGCCTACCTGGGTATAGATGTTCATGCTCGACCAGCCGAGGAACAGCGGGATCAATGCGCCGCAGATTGACAAGGGCACCGTCACCAGGATTACCAGCGGATCCCGGAAGCTCTCGAACTGCGCCGCCAGCACCAGGAAAATGATCGCCAGGGCCAGGGCGAAGGTTCCCCACAACGCGCTGCCTTCTTGTACGAATTGGCGTGAAGCCCCTGCGTAGTCGAAGGCGAACCCCACCGGTGCTTCCTCGCGAGCGATCTGGCGGACCGTCTCGATGGCCTCGCCCATGCTCACCGTGGGGAAACCCGAGATCGTCACGGCGTTGAGCTGCTGGAACTGGTTCAGTTGCCGCGGTCGTGCCTGGTCGCTGACCTTGATCAGCGTCGAGAGCGGGAGCGATTCACCCTGGGCATTCTTGACGTAGTAGTTGTTCAGCCAGTCCGGATTGTCCCGGAACGGTCGTTCGACCTGGGCTATTACCTTGTAGCTGCGTCCTTCCAGGGTAAAGCGGTTGATCTCCGACTCGCCCAGCAACGTCGCCAGGGTTCCGCCCAGGTCCTGCATGGAAACACCCATCTGGGCAGCCTTGGCCCGATCGATATCCACCACGACCTCGGGCTTGTCGAAAGCCAGGTCAATGTCCATGAAGGCGAACTTGCCGGACTCCAGCGCCCGTTTCTTGACTCGCTCGGCAATTTGCAGAAGCGTCGTGTAGTCCTTCGGCGAATTGATGACGAACTCGAAGGGCAACCCTTCGCCCGTGCCCGGCAGCGAGGGCAGGTTGAAGCCAAAGATCTGCAGGCCCGGGATGCTTTCCAGCTTGGCCTGGACCTCCGGCAGGATCTCCATCTGGGTGCGGTTGCGTTCGTTCCAGGGCTTGAGCAGGAACCCGCCGATGCCCGACTGCACGCCGTTATAGCCGTTGATCTGAAAGGAAGAATAGTACTCAGGGAATTCCTTGAAGATCGTGATGAAGTGATCGGTATAGGCGTTCAGGTAATCGAGGTTGGTCGTCTTTGGTGCATTGGCCATCATGAATATGATGCCCTGGTCTTCGTCTGGCGCCAGCTCGGACTTGGTGAACATGATCAATACCGGTATCAACAGCAGCACGATCACCGCAAACACCAGCACCACGGGCCTGGTTTCGAGCGTGGCATGAAGCATGCGCTGGTAACGGTTCTTCAGGCGTTCGAAGATTACGTCCAGCCGATGGGCCAGCCCCGAGGAATTCTGGTCATGGCGCAGCAGCATCGCGCACATCATCGGCGACAGGGTCAGGGCGACGATGCCGGATATCACCACCGCCCCGGCCAAGGTCAGGGCGAACTCCTTGAACAGCGCGCCCGTCAGGCCTTCGAGCAGGCCGATAGGCGCGTAAACCGCCGCCAGCGTGATGGTCATCGAAACCACCGGCATGGCGATTTCCCGGGCGCCTTCTATGGCAGCGTCGAACGGGGTCTTGCCTTCCTCCATATGTCGATGGATGTTCTCCACCACCACGATGGCATCATCCACCACCAGGCCGATCGCCAACACCATGGCCAGCAGTGTCAGCAGGTTCATGGAATAGCCCATCAACTGCATGAAGAACATGACCCCGATCATCGACAGGGGAATGGTCACCACCGGGATGAGCACCGAACGCAAGGCGCCGAGGAAGAGGAACACCACGACAATGACGATCAGGACCGCCTCAAACAGGGTTTTTACCACCTCGTCGATGGAGGCCTGGATGAAGAGCGTGGCGTCGTAGGCGATCTCGGCCTTGAGGTTGGTCGGAAGCTGGGCTTCCATCTCGGGCATGATCTTGCGAACTTCCTTGATCACATCCAGCGGGTTGGCGCCGGGCGTGGCCTTGATGCCGATGTACACCGAGGGCGTGCCGCCAAAGGAACTGATGGTGTCGTAGTTTTCGGCGCCCATCTCCACCCGCGCCACGTCCTGTAGCAAGACGCGGCTGTCACCGTCGGTCTTGAGGGGTATGCCTGCGAAGGCTTCGGCGGACTTTAGTTCGGTGTTGGCGTTGATGCTGGTGACGACGTATTCGCCTTTCACCTCGCCGGCGGCGGAGACGAAGTTGTGCTGGCGCACGGCGTTGGTCACGTCGGCGGCGGTCAGGCCAAAGCCCGCGAGCTTGACCGGGTCCAGCCACAAGCGCATGGCAAAGACCTGGTTGCCGAGGATCTCCGCTTCGGCCATGCCGGGGAGTGTCGCCAGCTTCGGCTGGATCACCCGCGACAGGTAGTCGGTAATCTGCGGGTTGTTCAGTTCCTTGCTGAAGAAACTGATGTACATCAGCGCCGAGGCATCGGCAGCCTCACGGCTGAGCACCGGGTCCTCGGCATCCTGGGGCAACTGGTTCTTGACTTCGTTGGCCTTGGCCAGCAGTTCGGTGAAGAGCCGGTCGCTGTTGGAGCCAATGCGGGCATAGACCGAGATCACCGAGAAATTCTGCCGACTGACCGAGGTCATGTAGTCGATGCCCTCGGCACTGGCCAGGCTCTGTTGCATCGGCTGGGTGATGTAGCCCTGGATGGTCTCGGCGTTGGCCCCCGGATAGGCGGTGGTCACCGTGATCAGCGCGTTTTCCATTTGTGGATACTGACGCAGGGGCAGTTTGCTCCAGGCCTGGAAGCCCAGCAGCACGATCAACAGGCTGACCACGGTGGCGAGCACCGGGCGGCGGATGAACGGATCGGTAAAAGCCATGGGGGTTCCTTGATCAGTCCGCGCGCGGCGAGCTGTTCTGTTCGGTCAGGGTCTTGTCGTCACTGATGGCGACGGGCGTACCGTTGTCCAGCTTGATCTGGCCGCCGATGACCACTTCCTCGCCACTTTGCAGGCCCTTGGTCACCAGGACTTGCCCGTCCCGGCGCTCTCCCGTTTCGACGAAGCGGCGCTCGGCAATCAGGACCGGCTGGCCCTTGTCATCTTTCTCGACATTGCCGTCGGCGGCTTTCTTCTGGGTCACTACGTACATGGAGTTGCCGTAGAGGGTGTAGGTCACGGCGCTTTCCGGTACGACGATCCCGGCAGCCACGTCCGGCAGGATCACCTGCAGGTCGGCGAACATGCCGGGCAGCAGCTTGCCGTCGGGGTTGGCGAGGGTCGCGCGCACCAGCACGTTGCGGGTGCTGTCCTCGACCTTGGGATTGATGGCGCTGATGGTGCCGACGAACGTCTGGCCTGGGTAGGCCGAGACATTGACATTGACGGGTTGGGCCACGGCGAGTCGAGGCACCGACTGTTCCGGGACATAGAAATCCACATACAGGCTGCTGAGGTCCTGCAGGGTGGCGATCACCGTGCCGCTGGCCAGGTAATCGCCGATGTCCACCTGGCGAATGCCGATGGTGCCGCTGAACGGCGCGACGATGTGTTTCTTTGCCAGCGAGGCCTTGAGCTGGTTGACCGTGGCCTGGTTTTTCTTCAACTGGGCTGAGAGCCGGTCGAACTCACCCTTGGAAATCGCCTGGCTGCCTACCAGTTGCCGGCCCCGGCCGAAATCCAGCTGCGACAGGCCAAGGTCCGCCTGGGCGGTTTCCAGCAGGGCGCTTTCGACTTCGGTGTCCAGTTGCAGGAGCGGTTGGCCGGCCTTGACCTTCTGCCCCGATTCGAACTGAAGCTTTTGTACCGTCCCGGCAATTTCCAGGCTCAGGTCAACGCCTTGCGAGGCCTTGAGGCTGCCGACGGTGGGCAGGCGAGACTGCCAGGGCTGCTCGGTGGCCTTGGCCACGGCAACGCTGACTGGTGGTTTCGGGGCAGAAAACATCTGGATCTGCTGGTAGATGGAGAAGGCCTTGTAGCCTGCCAGCAACAGCACCACCAGCAGGACAACACCCAACATGATCAGCATGCGGCGTCGCAGCATGTTCCACTTCCTTGGAAAAGAGCTGAGAGAAAATACAGATAGGCGGGCACATTACCCTGAGTGCGCGGGGTATTCCAGATGCTCTAGGGTCGGTGGGGTGTAGGATTGTTCCGAAAAATCAGGGCGCCTTGCACCGACGCCCTTCGCTCCCTCGCTCAGGCCAGGTGCAAATGGTTGTCCCAGAGCCCTGCCGGCAGGTCCAGCGGTTTTGCAACCAATTGTGATTGACGGCAATCGTAGTAGCGGCAGCGCCCTTGGCCCGACGTCACGACGAAGCCGTCGGCCACCGCGCCGACTCCGGCGCAATCCGGCAAAGGCGCGTCCAGGCGAACCTCGCCGCTATCCAGGTCCCAAATGAAAAAGCGGTTGCCCCGTGGAGCCGTCAGGGCCACCAGGCGCAGTTCGCTGTGCACGGCGACGCTGGCGGTGTAGTGCCCCATGGCTTGCAATTGGTATTCGGGCACCGGGAACGCCTTGAAGGGTTGGCCCGGGCGCTTGATCGCCAGCAGTTCCGACGGCTCGTGGGCCGCCCCCATGAATTGCTGGCCGGAGACGATGGTCCCGTCGCTGGCAATGCCCAAATGGCGCACGCTGTTCATTTGCTGAGGGAGGGTTTCCTTGCTCAACAACGTGCCGTCGCGCTGCATCAGCACCAGGCTGGGTTCCATGGCATCGAGATTCATCTCGACCCGGCTCTCGGCCTCGGTGCGGATGCCGCCGTTGGCCACCACCAGCGTCTCGCCGTCGGGCATCCACGACACCTGATGAGGACCGATGCCATGGGTTGGAATTTCGCCGCTGTGCACCAGCCGCTCGCCTTCGAAGCGGTACATGCCCAGCAGGCCGCGGCCCGGATCGCGAGTGTCGTTCTCCGTGGTGTACAACCATTCGCCACCCTTGTGGATCACCGCATGGCCGTAGAAATGCCGGTTCGGCCGCGAGGCGATGGTTTGTAGCAGCCTGCCGTCGCGCAGGTCGATCAGATAGCTTTCGGTGCCTGGACGGCGGGCAACGAAAAACGCGATCGGCAGCGTCGGGTGATTGATGATGTCATGGCAGCGCTGGCCGACCTGGGTGGCGAACACCCGGGTGCCGTCCAATCGATAGCCGACGGCGAAGTGATTGCCTTCACCATCGTCCCGTGCCGAAAGCAGCAGCGGACTCTTGTCCTTTTGCTTGAACAGCGTCCAGCCGCCCAGGGTAACCGCGCCCAGCAGCAAGCTGCCGAGCGCCAGAGCCTGACGTCGAAACATGATCAGTCACCGTCGTTGGCGTTGAAGCCCAGTTGAATGCCCAGCGCCTTGGCCAATTCGCCTTCATGCAGGCGGTGGACGACGTTGAGGCTGTCGTACAACTCGTTGAGTTGCTGGCGCCCGGCGTCGTCGCCGAGCATTTCGGTAAGCGAGCGTTGGCTGCTGGCAAAAAGCTTCAGCGACGCGTCGTAGGCAGCGTCGATTTTGTCGGCCAGCGGTTTCTGGTCGCTTGGCAGCAGGCCGCGCAGGCCTTTGTTGTCGACGCCGGCCCACACGGTCCTGGCGGCTTTCAGGCTGGCTTCCAGCCCTTGCAGCGAAGACTGGCTGCGCCACGCGTCGGCCTGGAATGGTTGCGGCACGCCCTTGCTCTGGCGGCCCATCGGCGTACCGAGTTTTTTCTTCAGGGTGTCCAGCGCAGTGACCTGGACCCGTAGCAGATCGGCGATCGCTTCGTGGGAATCGGCGTAGCGTTGGTTGGGAAACTTGCTCATCTGGGCGAGCATGCCGTCGTTGCTGTTCCAGCCCGACAGGATTTCTTCGGCCAGTTGCTTCTGACGTTCGCCGATGGCGGTAAGCAGCGGGCAGTACTTGGCTTTCTGAGCGCTGTCGGCCATGTCGATTTTCGCGTCGAACAACAGGTATTCATAGGCCGAAAGCCCTTGCACGACCACGCTGGACTTGGCCAGGCCGGCGGCGTCGATCTGCGGCTGGCTGTTGACCAATTGCTCGACCTGGCGACCGACCAGGTTCTTCTTGTCGGGCCAGAATTGCACCTGCCAGGCGCGGTTGCCCTCGGCCAGCGGACCGATCAGCAGCGGTTGCAGCTCTGCCCAGGCTTTTTGCGCCTTGAGGAAATCGGCGCGCGCGGTTTCCAGGTTTTCCTTGCCTTGGCAGAACGCCAGGGCGCTGGTCGCCAACTGCCGGTCAGCTTCGACCCAGCGGCTGTAGGTCGGCAGGATCACCTGCTTGGCAATGGCGGCCGACGTGACCGCCTGCGGGTCCTGGGGCGAGCAAGCGCCGAGGGCGATGGCGGCGAGACTGGTGAATAACAGCTTGGGACGGAACATGTCGGGCTCCCGTTTCGGAAATCAAGTTTAAAGAGAATTCAGGAAAGCCAACAACGCAGCGCGCTGCTCGGCATTGAATGCTAGAACCTGTCGCTGCGCCGCCTGGGCTTCGCCGCCATGCCACAGCACGGCTTCGAGCAGGTTGCGGGCGCGACCGTCGTGCAGGAATTGGGTATGGCCGTTGACGGTCTCGGTCAGGCCGATGCCCCAGAGCGGCGGGGTCCGCCAGTCACGACCGCTGGCCTTGAACTCGCTGCGGTTGTCAGCCAGGCCTTCGCCCATGTCGTGCAGCAGCAGGTCGGTGTAGGGGCGGATGACCTGGTTCGCCAGCTCTGGTTCGGCAGCATTGGCGGACGTAGTGTATTTGGGGGTGTGGCAGGATTGGCAGCCCGCCTGGAAAAACAGATTCTTGCCCGCCAGCACCTGGGGCGAATCCACATCGCGGCGGGCCGGCACCGCGAGGTTGCGACTGTAGAACAACACCAGGCGCAGGATGTTATCGCTGACTTCCGGCTCGCCCTGTGGGCCGTTGCCGTTGGGCGCGCGTTTGCAATCGGCCTGGGCCTCGGTGCAATCGTCGAACGGCCGCAGACTGGTTGTCAGGCCCATGTCCCCGGAAAACGCATGAACGTTCTGTTGATTGAGGTTCGGCTGGCCGGCCTTCCAGCCGAACCTCCCCGGCACGGCCTTTTGCTGGACATCGTCCCAGACCATGTTCGGACGGCCGGCGATACCGTTTTTCGCCCGCGCCTGAGCCTGGGCATTCGCCAGGATGGCGTCTTCAGGGATGGCCTCGAGCAAACCCAGGCCGATCATGGGCGGGGCGACGCGGGCCGAAAAACGCGTGTCGGGGTGCATCGGGCCATAACCCAATCGAGTGATCTGCAAGGCCGGCTTGCGCAGCTCCACGACGGTGCCGTCGGCAAAACGCACCGGCACCGGGGTATAGTCGACTCGTACCTTGCCCTCCGGCGCGACGCCAGGAACCGACATGTCTTGCAATTGCGCGCCATAGACCGGCTCCGGCACGACGCCGAGCTGCTCGATGACCTTGGCGTAGGGGGGCGCGTCAGGAATCGACAGGCGCACCAGCATCGATACCGCGCTGCTCGCATCGGGTGCCGGTGGATGGCCGCGTCCATCCTTGATATGGCAATTCTGGCAGGCGTTGGTATTGAATAGCGGTCCGAGGCCGTCGCGGGCGGTCGTGGTCGAGGGCGCAATCACCCACGGGCTGCGGAAGAAACTGTTACCGACGCTGAAATCCACGCGTCGCGAGGGGGGCAGGTTGGCCGAAGGCAGGGAGAACGCGTTCTGATCAGCCTTGCGCACCGTCGCGCCGCCGCCGGACTTGGCTTCGCCGGGTTCGGCCTGGGTGAAACGCGGGGCGTCATCGCAGGCACTCAGGCCCAGGGCCAGGAACAGAGCGCATAAGCGAAGAGGCAACGACAACATCGGAAATCCTGCGGGACGAGTGAAACGCGGGCGCAAAGTCTAACAGGGCGGGGCAGTTTGAATAAGAGGAATTATCGTTTGGTTTGATCGGGGTGCACTTGATTCCTGTGGCGAGGGAGCTTGCTCCCGCTGGGGTGCGAAGCAGCCCCAAAACCAGGCGCCGCGGTGCAACAGGTAAATCCAGCCAACCGGTTTGCGACTGCTGCGCAGCCGAGCGGGAGCAAGCTCCCTCGCCACGGGTTCACTGTTGTTCTGTAGGGGAGACCACCGCCCCTGGCACCAACGGCAATTCCAGCGTCGCAATGAATCCGCCCTCGGGATGGTTGGCCAGTCCCAGCGTGCCGCCATGGCGCTCGGCGGCGCGGCGGGCGATCGCCAGGCCCAGGCCGTGGCCAGCGGCGGTCTGGCCGGGGGCGCGGTAGAACGGTTCGCCCAACTGGCCCAGATGCTCCGCCTCCACGCCAGGCCCGTGATCGCGCACGCTGATAAGAATTCGTTCCCCCTGGCGCACCGCGCGCATTTCAACGGGCTGCCCGTTGGGACTGAAGCGCTGTGCATTGCGCAACAGGTTGTCCACGGCCCGCTCGATCATGGTCGGCCAGCCCTTGAGGGTCAGGCCCGGTTCCGTTTCCAACTGCACGATCTGCTCCGGTGAAGCCATCTGGGCGTCTTTTTGCAGGTTGATCAGCAGACCGTTGAGATCAACTTCTTCGGCGCTGGCGTTGTCGGCATCGACCCGCGCCAGAACCAGGATTTCACTGATCAGCGCTTCCAGGCGATCACATTCGCGGGTCAGGCGCGGCCAGAGTTTTTCGCGCTCTTCGGGGCTGGCCCGCTCCGCCAGCGCCAGGGCGATGCGCAGTCGGGCCAAGGGCGAGCGCAGTTCATGGGACACGTCGCGCAGCAATTGGCGCTGGCTGGCGATCAGGCTCTGCAGGCGCGCACCCATGCGGTTGAAATCGGTGGCCAACACGCCAAACTCGTCCCGTCGGTTGGCCAGCTTGGCGAGGCTGTTCTGCTGGTAGGTCGCTTGTCCCAGATCGTGCACCGCGCCGCGCAGCCGGCTCAACGGCCGGGTGATGGAAAGCGTCACCAGCAGGCTGAACAGGGTCAGCACCACCAGCGCAATCGCCAAGGCGCTGAGGGGCCAGAGCAGGCTGTCGCGATGCCAGGCGTCCAATTCGGGGTGGGGAATGCGATAGATGAACAGATAGGTGTCGCCGGTCTTGGCGCTGGTGAATTCGTCGGTCAGGCGCCGCCAGGGCAGGCGGCGTTCGTCGTTGTTCTGTCGCGCCTCGAAGGCAGCGGCCCGATGTGGGAACGTGCCGCGCACCACCGGGTCGCCGCTTTCGTTGAGCACCTGGACATCGACGTGATACTCGCGCTTGCGTTGTTTGAGGATGTCCTGGGCGGCATCTTCGCCCTGGCTTTCGTAAGTCTGCGTCCACTCTTCGGCCAGGGTGTTGAGGCCCGGATGGCGGCTGAGGATCCAGGCGTCCTGGTTCAACATATGGCCCAAGAGAATCGAAAGTCCCGCCACCAGAGCGATGGCCAACCAGAAGCTGGCCAGGACGCGCCAGAACAATGAACGCACGGAGTTATCCTCGAAAACAAAGAAAGCCCAACGGCGATGTGCCGTTGGGCTGATGGTGCTTCAGTGCATTATTGCGCTTTTTGCGGCTGTTGCGCTTTCCAGGCCTTGAATTCGGCCCACTCGGCCCGACGTTCGGCGCGTTTTTTCTGGAGCGCATCAAACGCCTTTTGCTGCTCGGGTTTCAACAGACCGCGGATCTGCGCATCGACTTTCTGATGCCGAGCGTCCATTTCATCTTTCATGGCTTTCTGGTCGGCTGGCGAGAGCTTGGCCAGGTATTTGTCCACCAGTTCCCGTTGCTCGTGGCGTTGCTCGCCCATGATCTGGCGGATCTGCTGGCGTTGTTCACGGCTCAGGTCCAGTTGGCTGTACGGGCCTTTATCGTGCATCTGGCCGCCGTGGCGCGGGCCATCCATCGGGCCCATCGGGCCTGGACCTTCGGGCATGGCCATGGCGACGGTCGGCAGGGCAGCGGCGAACAGCAGGGCGGTAAGGGTCTTGCGCATGGTGTCTCTCCTTGTCTCATTCCCGGTCAGTTCCGGATGTGTGCAGATTACGGAGATCAAGGTCAGCGGCGGTCAGGGGTGGGTAAAGCTTGGGTAAAGACGTTTTTGTGCAGACCTGACAAATCTCGGAGTCTGAACATAATCCCCGTGGCTAGGGAGCTTGCTCCCGCTGGGCCGGTCCGACGCTTCGGGCGAAGCGGCTCCAAAGATCTTGCGGTTGCTGCGCAACCGAGCGGGAGCAAGCTTCCTCGCCACAGGGTTAGCCATGTCTCTTGGTTCAAGCCGTGTTCAAAGGCTGTAGTAATACCCCCGGCTACGCAGGGCCACGATGCGCGGCCTGCCGTCGGGGTGGGGGCCGATTTTCTTGCGCAGGTTGCTTACGTGCATGTCGAGGCTGCGGTCGTACAGGGTCAGCTTGCGGCCCAGGGCGATCTGCGCCAGCTCCTGCTTGTCCAGGGGCTCGCCCGGCTGCTTGAGCAACGCTTCGAGCAGGCGGCTTTCAGATACGGTGAGGGTTTGTTCCTGTTCATCGATGTTGACCACCCCCCGCACAGGGCTGAAGGTCAGGTCACCCAGTTCGATCTGGCTGGAAACCGCCGCCGGATGGCTGCGACGCAACACGGCCCGCAGGCGGGCGGTCAGTTCCCGTGGGTCGCAGGGCTTGGCCAGGTAATCGTCAGCGCCCAGCTCCAGGCCAAGGATGCGGTCCAGCGGCTCGCCACGGGCCGAGAGCATCAGCACCGGCAGCTCCGGGTGATCGTTGCGCAGTTGCTTGAGCAGTTCCAGGCCGCTGCCGTCGGGCAGCATCACATCCAGCACCACCGCCGAGGGGGCGGTTTCGGCCAGGGCCTTGCGGGCGCTCAGGCCATCGTGGCAAGCACGGACCTGGAAACCTTCCTGGCCCAGCCAACTGCCAAGGAGCTCACACAGCTCCTGGTCATCATCTATCAGTAACAGCTCGCTCATGACTCACTCAATTTAGCCATTGCCGACGTTGTCTACGTCCACCGCTGGCAAAGATACCGCAGAGCAGGGCCAATAGCGCTACCCCGGCGCCAATGACGAACCATTGCTGTTGGTCAGTCAGCAGGCGTGGCAGGGGGTTGGCCTGGGCTTCCTTGAGTTGCAGCCTCAGGCGCTGGTTTTCCTGACGCAGCCGTCCCACCAGCGCGGTTTCGCGCTCGCCGTTGGCGTTCTGCAGTTGTTGAGTCAGTTCTTCACGCATGCGCTCGCTGTCTTTCAAGCGTTGCTGCAGTTCGGTGATATGGCCACCCGCGCTCAAGGACAAGGGCGCCGAATGAGCGGCCTCCATGCTTTCCTCGCCGTGGGCGGGCGCCCCGATCGCTAACGTGACCAACAACAGGCACAACGGACCTTTGCGCATTGCAACTCCTGAATTCCAATCGAGATTAGGCTGATTAGACAGGTTGTCGGCAGGCCGACGAGAACAATGAGCAAATGAGCAAATGAGCAAATGAGCGCAATGAGCCAGGACGGCTCATCGCGCCCGGAGGGTTACGGCAGGACTTGCTTGAACGGCTTGACCATGACATTGGCATAGACGCCGGCCGTCACGAACGGGTCGGCCTCGGCCCAGGCTTGCGCGGCGGCCAGCGAGTCGAACTCCGCCACGATCAGGCTGCCAGTGAAACCGGCGGCGCCTGGGTCGTTGCTGTCCACCGCAGGGTGCGGCCCGGCCAGCACGACGCGACCTTCGGCCTTGAGCTTTTGCAGGCGCTCCAGGTGCTCGGGGCGGGCGGCCAGGCGTTTTTCCAGGGAATCGGCAACATCGGTAGCAATGATTGCGTAGAGCATGTCAGTCCTCGGTTTTTGGCGTGGTGGGGTCGGCATCGTGCAGATGGCGGGACAGGTAGATCCCCTGGCCGATCAGGAACAGCAACGTCATGCCCAGGCTGCCGAAGACCTTGAAGTCGACCCAGTACGCCTGGAACGTGAACGCAACGAACAGATTGGCGGCGCCGCAGAACAGGAAGAATGCGATCCAGGCGATGTTCAAGCGGGTCCAGATCACTTCTGGCAGGTTGATGGCGTGCCCCATGATGCGCTTGATCAACAGGCGATCACCGATGAAGTGACTGCCGATGAAGGCCAGGGCAAACAGCCAGTTGACCACCGGGGCTTTCCATTTAAGGAAGGTCTCACTGTGAAAGGCCAAGGTCAGGCTGCCGAATACAAGGCAGGCAATCAGGGTCAGCCACTGGCTTTTCTCCAGCTTGCGCTGGGAGATGAACAGCGCGCCGTAGACCACCAGGGAGCTGATGATCAACACCGCGGTGGCGCTGTAGATACCACCTACAGTCAAGGAGTGACCGGCAATGTCGACGGTTCGAGGATCAAGCTTGTAGACGATGAAAAACAGCAGGAGCGGGATGAAATCGATGAATTGTTTCACAGTGGCAGCCAGGAGCAGGATGTGGCGGCATAATAACAAACATCCTTGGCCGCGATAGGGCCAGCTGATTTGAGGTAACAAAGTCTCGTGAATGTTGATTTGCACTGCCATAGCACGGCCTCCGATGGCGCCCTGGCGCCTGCGGTTCTGGTGGCGCGGGCGTACGAGCACGGCGTGCGAGTCCTGGCCCTGACCGACCACGATACCCTGGAAGGCCTCGATGAGGCGCGTAGCGCCGCGACCGCCTTGGGCATGCAGTTGGTCAACGGGGTCGAATTGTCCTGTACCTGGGGCGGAGCGACCATCCACGTGCTGGGCTACGGTTTTGATGTCAACGCACCGTCCCTGGTCCAGGCCATTGTCGAGCTGCGCGACGGTCGTTGGCTGCGTTCCGAAGAAATCAGCCGCAAGCTCGCCCTCAAGGGCATGCCCGGTGCGCTGGAAGGCGCCCGGCAGATCCAGCAAGAGCTGGGCGATAGCGGCAACGCGCCGGCCCGGCCACATTTTGCCGACTGGATGGTGCGCGAAGGTTTCGTCAAGGACCGCGCCGAAGCCTTTCGCAAATGGCTGGGGGCCGGCAAGCTGGGGGACGTCAAGCAGCATTGGCCGACGCTCGAGGAAACGGTCGGGACGCTGCGGGCCGCCGGAGCCTGGATCAGCCTGGCGCATCCCTGGCACTACGATTTCACCCGCAGCAAACGCCGGCGCCTGATAGCCGACTATATTCAAGCAGGGGGCCATGCCATCGAAGTGGTCAATGGCCATCAGCCGGCCGAACAGGTCGGCAGCCTGGCGATCCTCGCCCGGGAGTTTGGACTGCTGGTGAGCGCCGGCAGCGATTTCCATGGCCCGGGGGGCTGGTCCGAGATTGGCGAATACCGCCCCTTGCCGGAAGATCTGCCACCACTATGGTGTAGATTCAAACATGATCCCGTTATCGCTGACGTCTGAACAGGTAGAACACGTGAGTCAATTTTTCCAGATTCATCCGGAAAACCCGCAAGCGCGCCTGATCAAACAGGCGGTGGAAATCATCCGTAGCGGTGGCGTAGTGGTTTATCCCACCGACTCGTCCTACGCCATTGGTTGCCAGATCGGCGATAAAAACGCCGTCGAGCGGGTAAGACGCCTGCGTCAGTTGGATGACAAGCACAACTTCGCGCTCATCTGCAGCGATCTTTCACAGTTGGGGTTGTTCGCCAAGATCGATACCGGCACCTTCCGCTTGCTCAAGGCCCATTTACCGGGACCGTACACCTTCATTCTCAATGCCACGCGGGAAGTCCCGCGGCTGCTGCTGCACCCGAAAAAGCGCACCATCGGCCTTCGGGTGCCAAGCCATCCCATTGCCCTGGCGCTGTTGGCGGAGCTGGGTGAGCCCTTGATGAGCGTGACACTGATCATGCCCGGCGAGACCGATCCGTTGACCGACCCCTACGAGATTCGCCAGTTGCTCGAACACCAGGTCGACCTGATCATCGACGGCGGTTCCGGTGGCATGAAAGCGTCCACCGTGATCAATCTGGCTGACGGCGAGCCGCAAGTGGTGCGCGTCGGTTGCGGTGATCCGACGCCGTTCATGGTCGAGGCCTGAATGTCGGTGGTGGAAACGGTTGTCGACAGCGTAGACAGCCAGGCCGGCGCGCAGCAGGAGTTGCCGTTCGCCATGGTCTACGGCCAGGCGGTCATGGAAATGCCGTTGGACCTGTACATTCCGCCGGATGCGCTGGAGGTTTTCCTTGAAGCCTTCGAAGGCCCGCTCGACCTGCTGCTGTACCTGATCCGCAAACAGAACATCAATATCCTCGACATTCCCGTGGCGGAAATCACCCGCCAGTACATGGGTTACGTCGAGTTGATGCAATCGGTGCGTCTGGAGCTGGCGGCGGAATACCTGGTGATGGCGGCGATGCTGGCCGAGATCAAGTCACGCATGCTGCTGCCGCGCTCGGCCGAGGTCGAAGAGGAAGAAGACGATCCCCGGGCCGAGCTGATCCGCCGCTTGCAGGAATACGAACGCTTCAAGGCGGCCGCCGAAGGCATCGACGGCTTGAGCCGGGTGGGGCGCGATGTGGTGGTGCCCAAGCTCGATGCCCCCGAGGCGCGGGCGCGCAAGTTGTTGCCCGACGTCAGCCTCGAAGAGTTGTTGATGTCCATGGCCGAGGTTCTGCGCCGGGGCGATATGTTTGAAAGTCACCAGGTCAGCCGCGAGGCGCTGTCCACCCGCGAGCGCATGAGCGATGTGCTGGAGCGGCTCAAGGGCGGCGGTTTTGTGCCCTTCGTCGAGCTGTTCACCGCCGAAGAGGGGCGGCTGGGCGTGGTGGTAACGTTTATGGCAGTCCTGGAATTGGTCAAGGAATCCTTGGTCGAGCTGGTGCAGAATGAGCCGTTCGCAGCGATCCATGTGCGAGCCCGAGCCGAATAACGAGCAAATCAATGAACCTGACTGAACCCCGCGAGCTGGCGCCGTTGCTTGAAGCTTTCCTGTTGGCCTCTGGAAAGCCGCAATCGATGGAGCGGCTGTTCGAACTCTTCGAAGAAGGCGAGCGGCCCGAGCCCGCCGTGTTCAAAAAAGCCCTGACGCTGTTGGGCAAATCCTGCGAGGGTCGGGCTTTCGAGCTTAAGGAGGTGGCGTCCGGGTACCGCCTGCAAATCCGTGAGAAATTTGCCCCGTGGGTAGGGCGCCTGTGGGAAGAGCGGCCTCAGCGTTATTCCCGGGCGCTGCTAGAAACCATGGCGCTGATCGCCTATCGCCAACCGATCACGCGCGGCGAGATCGAGGACGTGCGCGGCGTGGCGGTCAACAGCAACATCGTCAAGACGTTGCTGGAGCGCGAGTGGATCCGCGTCGTCGGCTATCGCGACGTGCCGGGCAAGCCGGCAATGTTCGCCACCACCAAGGCTTTTCTCGATCATTTCAACTTGAAGAACCTCGACGACTTGCCGCCGCTGGCCGAATTGCGTGAGCTGGAACCCGAGCCGATGCTGGAATTCGACGATGCTCCAGTGCCCCAGGGCCTGCAGGAATTGGCCGATGCCAGTGCCGAGCCGGAGGAACCGAAGGAAGAGACCAGTTTCCATTCGTTGCTCCTGGAACTGGACAGCATGGAGGAGGGCCTTAAGACCGACTTCGACGACCTGCTGCGTGAAGGTCCGGCCCCTGAGGAGGAGACGGATGAACCGACGCCGCTGTTGAGTGAAACCGAGCACGCGCCGCAGCCAGAGCCCCAAGGGGACATTCTCGGCGTTGCCGAGGCCCGGGAAAAACTGCTGGCCGCCGTCGCCGCCCTTGCGCCGCCGGAACCCGAACTGAGCGAGGAGGAGGCCGAAGCCCGCGCCCTGGCTGAAGCGATCGAAAACGAACGGCGTCAGTTTGAGGATTGAATCTATCGACTGACACACCGCTGTCCCCTTGTGGGAGCGATGAAACTCCACCAACCTGCGCACCACCGATCAGCGGAAAAAACGCTACGTGCATTCAGATCAGCTAGTCTCTGATGCGCAATCACCTCAACGAGCGTATGATTCGCGACCCTTTGGCGATCCCTTCGCCGAACGACCTGTTTTCAAGTGCCAGGCCAAGCCTGGCTCGACCACACCGGGAGGTGCCCAGAAATGAACGACCAAGACCAGAACGACAGCCAGGAAATCGGCCCAGCAGGCGAAAAGCTGCAGAAGGTCCTTGCCCGCATCGGCGTCGGTTCGCGCCGTGACGTGGAAGCGTGGATCACCCAGGGCCGCATCAAGGTCAATGGCAAAGACGCCACCTTGGGCCTGCGCGTCGACATGCACGACGCCATCACCATCGATGGCAAGGTGATCAAGCGTGAAGAGGCCGCCGAAACGGTGCGCCGCGTGATCATGTACAACAAACCCGACGGCGAAATCTGCACCCGTGACGACCCGGAAGGCCGTCCGACCGTGTTCGACAAGATGCCGCGCCCCAAAGAAGGCCGCTGGATCAACATCGGCCGCCTGGACATCAACACCACCGGTTTGCTGATGTTCACTACTGACGGTGAGCTGGCGAACCGTCTGATGCACCCTTCCTACGAAATGGACCGCGAATACGCCGTGCGTGTGCGTGGCGAAGTCGACGACGAGATGATCGAGCGCCTCAAGGCCGGCGTCGTGCTGGAAGACGGTCCCGCGCGTTTCACCGACATCAAGCAGGCGCCGGGCGGTGAAGGTTTCAACCATTGGTACCACTGCGTGGTGATGGAAGGTCGCAACCGTGAGGTGCGGCGGCTGTGGGAATCCCAGGGACTGGTGGTCAGCCGCCTGAAGCGCGTGCGTTTCGGCCCGGTGTTCCTCAACTCCGACCTGCCGATGGGTCGCTGGCGTGAAATGACCCAACAGGAAGTCGACATCCTGGCGGCCGAAGTGGGGCTCAAGCCTGTGGCGATGCCGCAGATGACCGCCAAGAGCAAGGATAAGCTGGAGCGGATGCAGCGCAAATCCTCGCGTCCGATGGGCAAGACCGAGCGCGTGCGTACGCTGCGCCCGGCGGCCGACGGCGTAGCGACCGGCCCGCGTCCTTCCCGCGAGCCGCAGATCGAAGGCGAGCGCCCGGCGCGCAAGCCAGCACCTCGCCAGGACGGCGAGCGTGGTCCTCGCGCACCGCGTCCGGCCAACGGTCGTACCGAGCGTGGCGAAGGCCGCGCCCCGGCTGGCCGTGGTACGCCCGTCGCGGATCGCCCGGCCGACACCAAGCGTCCGGCCAAGCCTGCGCCGAAAAAGCGTCCGGGCATCATCCTGGCCGATCGCGATGCACCGTCGGGCAAGCGTCGTGGTGCGCCGGCGGGTTCGGGACAGCGTCCGGGGTTTGGGCGTCGTAAGCCGGAGTAAAACAGCTGCGGGCTTCTGGCTTTTAGCTGCAAGGAAAAACGCCAACCGTTGGGTTGGCGTTTTTTTGCCTGGCTTTTAGTGATGTGATGCCTTTGAGTCAGCCTTCGCGAGCAGGCTCGCTCCCACAAGGACCGCGTCGAGCACAGCCCCATGGTTCACTGATGATCAACTGTGGGAGCAAGCTTGCTCGCGATGGCGCCAGCAGCCCCCACGATCAATTTCAGCCTAAAGCACAAACCGCCCGTCGAACATCGGCTCGTTATCCAGCGCCAGCACACCGCCTTCGAAAATCAGATCCAGATGATGGCTGCCCTTGGCCCCGCCACCGAGGCCCAGGTGCAAGCCGCAATGGCGCTCCTCGAAACCGGCATTGCGGGCATACAGGCTCTTGACCCCTTCGTTGGTGCCGATCCCCAGTTCCTCGATGCGCCGGTTGGAAGGATTGGCGTCCAGGTACCGGTTGAAATCGTGTTCCAGGCCTGGGACATCGGTGGCGATTTTCTGGATCGTGGAATCTTCGATCCACAGCTCCAATGGCGATTGCAGCACGCCGTATTTGCGGGCGAATGGGATCGTGCTGAGGAAGGTCCCGACGAACTTCACACGGCCATTGATGGTGTCGCTGTGGGTGGCGATTTCACCAGGCGCAAGGTCGTAGTTGCCGACGCCGTTGATGTCCGTCCACTTCTTGACACTGTTCAGTGGGGTGTCGAAATACGATCCGTGGTGGTCCTCGAAGCTCAACGTGGTGGCCTGGGACATGCGGCGGATCAGGTGGCTGTTGAGCCCGGCGATGCGCTGGGGAATAACGCTGAAGGTGTCATGGAAGTACTCGCCGTAGTCCTTGAACAGCAGCGATTTCTTCCAGTTGTCCGCCATCACTCCCTGCAATGCGCGGACGAAGTCCGGGCCATCGGGGCGCGGGTTGGGAAGGGTGGATGAGTCGTAGAAGAAAATGTACAGATCGCTGTCGGCAATGGCTTGGGACAGCCGCTCGGTGGTTTCAAGATCCAGGCGCATGGTGCTGAACCGGAACGGCGAGGCGCCGGCCTGTTCGGAGATGCTGGCGACCAGCGCTTCGTAGTCTGCGGTGTGGCCGAGCAAGACCTTGGCGGACTGGATACCGGCCAGGGCGGGATGATGTTCGAGGTAGTAAAGGAAATGTGAGATGGCTCGTTGTGTGTCCATGCTTATTCTTCCCTGACGATTGATTTGGCGTCCTGACAGCAAGTGGCGGAGCCGACCGGCCGGATCAGCTCCGCCGGGTATCGCTTACAGAGGCCACATCGCCGTGCCGAACGGAACGACGGCATCGGCTTGCATCATTTCAACGGCGGCTTCATGGGTCGGTGCCTCGAACCATTCGTCCAGTTGCAGTTCGGTTTCCAAGTCTTTGTCCAGTGCTTGCATAGTGAATCTCCTAGATGACTTTTGCGGAAAACGCGGGCCGATCCGGCGAGCCATGCCCGGCGGAATCGGCACCGCAAAAACTCGCCGGCAAGATGCCTTGGCAAGTGGCTGAAAACCTAGTCGACGGTTTTTTGGAATGCAAAAAATTATTTTATTTTTTTCGTTTGAACTTTTTGTTCCATTTTCTGCGACCCGGTTTACCCCTTTCAAAACAGCCGACTGGCATTCCTTTTTGGTTAGGCAGCTATCTACCGTCAATTTGCAGTCAGCTTCCGAAAACCTCCCGAACGGAAAGTTTGCGTTACGGCTTGTAAAGAAATGCTTACGGAGATTGCCCGTCTCGCTGGCAATGCCCGGCGCTTCTCCCAGCTGTAAGAAAAAACTTCCGCGCCGGCTTGGCGTTCTTATTTCGAAAGGCGCCGGGCCGCTTGTTTCACGGGCGCTTCAAGGGTGAGATGCGTCCCATGCCTGTCGTGCAGGCGAATAACAACAAGGAGGCGCAATGAACGCCGTAGCTCCGTTTCCATTCTTCTGTGGTGACGCTTTTTGCATCGCTCACATCAACGGCTCGCAAGAGTCCGGACATCTTTTCGCAGCCGCCCGACACGTTCGAGGCGGCCCCGTGCGATCCCGGCAAACGACACGCTGATCCGGTGATGTCTGGCAGCAGGGGGTCAGCGGTGTACAATGCGCCGCGTTTTACTGTGACCCTTCGCGTACCCACGCATTTTCAAGGTTATCCGCCTTGTTCATTCCGCCACGCCACAAGCGTGTCGGGTTCGATTTCGTCACAGATAAAAACAAACAGGTGACGCATGACCGTTGTAAAAACGCTGAATTCCTGGTGCCTGCGCTGGGGTTTGATCGGCGCTGCTTGAGATCCGATTCGAGCGGCAACGTCTAACGAACATCATCAAACCTTGCGTGAGACCCTTTTCATGAGTGGACAAAACTCGCATTCGGGCGAGCTGAAACGCGGCCTGAAAAATCGCCACATTCAACTGATCGCCCTTGGTGGCGCGATCGGCACCGGCTTGTTCCTCGGCTCGGCGGGGGTGCTGAAATCAGCCGGCCCGTCGATGATCCTCGGTTATGCCATTTGCGGCTTCATCGCCTTCATGATCATGCGCCAGTTGGGCGAAATGATCGTCGAAGAGCCGGTGGCCGGCTCCTTCAGCCATTTCGCCCACAAGTACTGGGGCGGTTTCGCCGGGTTCCTGTCGGGTTGGAATTGCTGGATTCTGTATATCCTGGTGGGCATGTCCGAGCTGACCGCGGTCGGCAAGTACATCCATTATTGGGCCCCCGATATCCCGACCTGGGCGTCGGCGGCGGCGTTTTTCATCCTGATCAATGCGATCAACCTGGCCAACGTCAAGGTCTTCGGCGAGGCCGAGTTCTGGTTCGCGATCATCAAGGTCGTGGCGATTGTCGGCATGATTGCCCTGGGTAGCTATCTGCTGGTGAGCGGTGACGGCGGCCCGCAAGCGTCGGTGACCAACCTCTGGTCCCACGGAGGGTTCTTCCCCAATGGCGTGAGCGGGCTGGTCATGGCGATGGCGATCATCATGTTCTCCTTCGGCGGCCTGGAGATGCTCGGGTTCACCGCGGCTGAAGCCGACAAGCCGAGAACCGTGATCCCCAAGGCCATCAACCAGGTGATCTACAGGATCCTGATCTTCTACATCGGTGCCTTGGTGGTGCTGTTGTCCCTGACGCCATGGGACAGCCTGCTGACCACGCTCAACGCCTCGGGCGACGCCTACAGCGGCAGCCCGTTCGTGCAGGTGTTCTCGATGCTGGGCAGCGACACCGCGGCGCACATCCTCAACTTCGTGGTGCTGACCGCTGCACTGTCGGTGTACAACAGCGGCACCTACTGCAACAGCCGCATGTTGCTGGGCATGGCCGAGCAGGGCGATGCGCCCAAGGCGCTGGCGAAAATCGACAAGCGGGGCGTGCCGGTGCGTTCGATCCTGGCTTCGGCGGCGATCACGCTGGTGGCGGTTCTGCTGAACTACCTGATCCCGCAGCATGCGCTGGAGTTGTTGATGTCGTTGGTGGTCGCCACGCTGGTGATCAACTGGGCAATGATCAGCTACTCGCACTTCAAGTTCCGTCAGCACATGAACCAGACTGGCCAGGCGCCTTTGTTCAAGGCGTTGTGGTATCCGTATGGCAACTACGTCTGCCTGGCTTTCGTGGTGTTCATCCTCGGCGTGATGTTGCTTATCCCCGGCATTCAGATCTCGGTCTACGCGATTCCGGTGTGGGTGGTGTTCATGTGGGTGTGCTATGTGATCAAGAACAAGCGCGAGGCTCGGCATGAGCTCGCTGTGGCGGCTGCCGCCAAGTAAGCACTGCTGAAAGAAGACAAACCCGGCCGAGTGCCGGGTTTGTTGTATCTGGCAGGGATCAGGTGTTGCCTTGGGAATTCGCGGTATCCTGTGGGCCCTGACACCGGACACTTTCCATGCTTGTCATCTCCAATACCGTGCACATCCCGGACGCCGAGATCGAGCTGACGGCCATTCGCGCCCAGGGCGCCGGTGGGCAGAACGTCAACAAGGTTTCCAGCGCCGTGCACCTGCGGTTCGATATTCCGGCCTCGTCGTTGCCCGAGTTCTACAAGGAACGGCTGCTGGCCCTGCGCGACAGTCGCATTACCAGCGACGGGGTGTTGATCATCAAGGCCCAGCAGTACCGCACGCAGGAACAGAACCGGGCGGACGCACTGGAGCGCCTTGTCGAACTGATCCTCAGCGCTACCAAGATCGAAAAGAAACGCCGTCCGACCAAACCGACCCTGGGCTCGAAAAAGCGTCGCCTCGAATCCAAGACCAAACGCGGCTCGATCAAGGCCGGACGCGGCAAGGTGGATTTCTAGTTCTTCTCCCGCTCTTCGCGGTAGCGAGGGGCCTGCCGGTACAGGTAGACGCTCAGGCCCAGCCCACCCAGGGCCGCCAGCGCAGCGAACAGGAAAATCGAGGCAAAGCCGAAACCGGCGGCGATTGCCCCGGCCAGTGGTCCGGTGATGCCCAGCGACAAATCGATGAACAGCGAATAAGCCCCCACCGCGGCTCCACGGCTGGAGGCCGGCACCAAGTTGACCGCTTCCACGCCCAACGCCGGGAACACCAGGGAAAAGCCGAAACCGCTCAACGCCGCGCCTGCCAGGGCCCACTGCGCATCCGGCGCCAGCCACAACAGCAACAAGCCCAGGGTTTCCACCGACAGGCAGGCGATCGCGACCCTGAACCCGCCGAGGCGGTTGATCAAATTGCCGAACAGCAGGCGCGCACCAATGAAGCAGGCACCGAACAGGCTCAGGCACAGCACCGCGTTGTCCCAATGCTGCGTGGCGTAATACAGGGTAATGAAGGTGGCGATGGTGCCGAAACCGATGGAGCCCAGGGCCAGGCCGCAGCCGTGGGGTAATACTCGCCCCAGCACATGCATGAACGGAAGGCGTTCGCCGACGACGATGGGGGCCGCGGTTTTTGGCCAGGCCAACGCCAGCCCGAGCACGGCCAGCAGGAGGATGCTGACGCCCATGCTCCAAAGCCCCAGGGATTTCACCAGCCAAACCCCCAACGGCGCGCCGATCGCCAGCGCGCCGTAGCTGGCGATGCCGTTCCACGAGATGACCTTGGCGGTATTCGCCGCGCCGACCCGGCCGATGCCCCAGCCAATCGAGCCCGAGCCCACCAGGCTTTCCGCGCTGCCCAGCACCAGGCGACCGATCAACAGGCTGGTCAGGCTCAGGACCGGCATGCCGGCGGTCCAGGCAGAAACCAGCATGAACACGCCGCTCAAACCACACCCGGCCAGGCCGAACATGACCGCGCGCTTGCTGCCGAGGTTGTCGATGATGCGTCCCGCATAAGGACGGCTGAGCAGAGTAGCCAAATACTGGACGCTGATCACCAGTCCGGCGATCACCGCGCCGAATCCCAGCTCACCGTGGACGAATCCGGGCAACACGGCCAAGGGAATGCCGATGTTCAGATAGCCGATGAAGGTAAACAGGACAATGGAAACGACTTGCAGCGTGACCGCCATGGGGCGCTGGGAATCTGGCATGGGGGAAGGTCCACGGGGCAGCAGGATAGATAGGCTGCTTATGATAACGGCGACCGACAGGATGGAGCGTGGAAAAGTAAAACTATTTGCCGGACGGAGATTCAGGTGTGGTCTTGCCAGCGACCAGGTGCGTGGTGACCAGTGCGGCCAAGGCATTTTCCTGCGTGCCGAACCGCGCCAGCAGGGCGGCCTGTTTCTCGGGAGAGAGGCGGGTCCAGATCTCGACCATTTTTTCGGCTGTGCCGATCAACACGCTGGCCTGGGCCGGGCTGAAGGAGGAAGTTTCGTCGGTCATGGTGGGGCTCGGATTCAGGCGGTGTGGAAAGCGCATCTTAGCGCTTTCCACACAGTCTGGTGGTGCGGGTGGATCAGTCTTCGCTGTCGGCCTGACGGCGTTCAGTGGCTTGCTGCGGCTCGGTTTGCTGGGAGGCGGGTTGCCCTCCGGCTTGTAGCGGGGTCGTCTGCTCAGGTTCGTGCAGGCTAGGGAAGGGGAGATTAGGAATCTCGTGCATATCGCGCTCCTCGCAAAGTCTGTTGGATAGATCTGGTAGATCCGCGCTTTTAAAAAGCCTGGGCAGGATACCCCAGTAGAAATGACAAAAAGACTTTTAAATTCAGATGGAGCGACCGATGGGCTTGTCTGGACAGGTCATGTCCAGCCAGCGAAAGCAAGCTTGCTACCGGTGGTCGGCGAGGCTCAAGAACAAGGCATTCAAGCCGATCTCGTCTAGGAATTCTGCACATGCAGTTGCGAGAGCAGCCCCAGGACATGGACGTCCTTTTATTCGAAGAGATCGATTCCATGTTTGTACAAAAATCCCTGAGAGCCCAGATTCTGGCTCTCCTGAGCGGCAGCCTGCTGGCGATGCTGTTGATCGCCCTGGCGTCCTTTCACTTTCTTTCCGATGGCATCCACAATTATCGAAACCTCATCGATGGCCCTTTGCGCGCCTCGCAGTTGATCGACGAGGCCAACCTGCAATTCAAGGTGCAGGTCCAGGAGTGGAAAAACGTTCTGTTGCGCGGCAAGCAGCCGGCAGAGTTGGAAAAATACTGGAAGGAGTTCGACGATCGCCAGCGCGATGTCCAGAACCTTTTGGGTGAGTTGATCAAGCATGACGGTGTTCCGGCACCGATCAGGACACGCATCGAACGTCTGCAAAGCGAGCACGCACAACTGGGCGCCGCCTATCAAAAAGGCCGTGATGCGTTTGTCGCCTCTGGCGCAGACGCCGCGGCGGGGGATGCGGCGGTCAAGGGCTTCGACCGTGCCGCCAGTGACCAGATGAGCGAGTTGGTGGTGGAGCTGCATAAATTGGGCAATGAGCAATCGGCGCTGATCAGTGCCGGTGCTGATCGCACGATCCTGCTGGGCACCGTGATCATGCTGGTCTCGGCTTTGCTGGTCGGCATGCTGAGTCTCTGGCTGGTCAACCGCAACCTGGTGCAGCCAATCCGTAACCTCATCGAATACGTGACTCAACTGAGCCGTGGGCGTTTCGCCGAGCGTGTATCGAGCACGCGTCAAGATGAACTGGGCGACCTGGCCCTCGCGGCAAATACGCTGCGTGACTTCCTCGCTGAAACCTTCAACCGCCTGCAACGCAGCGCCACGGAGCTGGACAGCGCCAGCGGCGAGCTCAACGCCATCGCCAGCCTGATGAGCCAGGGCACCAGCGAGCAATTCGAACGCACCGATCAAGTGGCGACCGCGATGAATGAAATGTCCGCTACCGCCCAGGAAGTCGCCCGCCATGCCGCCGACGCGGCGCGGGCGGCCGATGATGCCGATCACTCGGCACAGTTGGGCGAGAAGGTCATGCACGGCACCATCCACACCATCACCCAGATGCGCGGCGAGATTGCGAACACCGCCACGGTGATCCGTCGCCTGGAAACCGACAGCGGGCGCATCGGCAAGGTGCTGGAAGTGATTCGCGGGATCGCCGAACAGACCAACCTGCTGGCCCTCAACGCCGCCATCGAAGCGGCCCGGGCCGGTGAAGCCGGGCGCGGTTTTGCGGTGGTGGCCGATGAGGTGCGCAGCCTGGCCCAGCGTACGGCGGCGTCCATCATCGAGATCAACCAGATCATCCAGACGGTACAAACCGGTGCGGTGGACGCGGCCCAGGCCATTGAAAGCGGGCAGTCGCGCAGCGAGGAAAGTGTCGAGCAAGTGACCCAGGCCGGCGAAATGCTCGAACGCATTACCCAGGCCGTCGAAGCGATTCGCGACATGAACCGCCAGATTGCCACGGCGGCCGAAGAGCAGACCTCCGTGGCTGAGGACATCTCGCGCAACCTGACTGAAATCACCTGTATCGCCAGCACCAACCTGGATAACGTCCAGCGTACCGAAGCGGCCAGTCGGGATTTGCAAGGGTTGTCGGGCCAACTGAACGAAGTGACGGCGCGGCTGAGTGCCTGATGGCATTGATCTGTTTTGAATAGGGCTTGGTAACACCCGTGGCGAGGGAGCTTGCTCCCGCTGGGCTGCGCAGCTGCCCCAAAGCCATTCAGCGCGGTGCGACAGCTTTTACGACTGCTGCGCAGCCGAGCGGGAGCAAGCTCCCTCGCCACAAGGTTCCATGCAAACTTGAAGTGAACCAGTTCAATAATCGCGCCGCTTGCGAAACGCCCAGCGGCCGGCGAACAGTGTGAAGGTGGCGACCAGCGCCACCAGGATCCAGAAACCCTCGGGATCGCTCGCCAGCGGCACGCCACCGACATTCATGCCGAAGAAACCGGCGATGATGTTGATCGGCAGTGCCAGCACCGTGACCACCGTCAGGGTGAACAGTGTGCGGTTGCTTTGTTCGTTGAGGTTGGCGGCGATTTCTTCCTGCAACAGCTTGATCCGCTCGCCCAACGCGGTGAGGTCGTTGATGATCAGGGCGAACTCCTCGGTGGATTTGCGCAGCTCCTTGACGTCTTCTTTCTGCAACCATTGCGGCGGGCGATTGAGCAGTCGCAGCAACGACCCCGGTTCCAGCGCCAACAGGCGTTGCAGGCGCACCAGCACCCGGCGTTGGCTGCCCAGTTCGGCGCGGTTGGTCGAGACCCGCGAAGACAGCAACTGGTCCTCGATCTGGTCGACGCTGAGGCTGGTCTTGCGCACGATCTGGGTCAGTACCTCGCCCTGGTCGCGCAGCAAATGCACGAGCAATTCCAGTGGCGAGCGAAAGCTTTCCCCGGCCTTGACCGATGAGCGCAGCTTGTCGACCGAGTGCAAGGGCTGCAACCGTGCGCTGACGATCAGCCGACTGCTCACGCAAACCCATAACGTGGACACATCCGAAGACACCATGTTGCTGAGGTTGAATACGACGTCGTTCACCACCGCGAGCAAGGCCGAATCCACGTGCTCGATGCGGGTCGAGCGCGAGCCTTCGTGCAAGGCTTCGAAGAACTCTTGGGGCAAGGCCAGGTGATTTTTCATCCAGCGCTCGCACGCGGCGTGGGCGAGGTTCAAGTGCAACCAGAGGAATTCATCAGGATCCTGGGGTTGCTGCAGGCTTTGCAGGGCCTGGGCCGAACCGATCTCTCGCCCGCGCTCGCCGGGGCGGAAGCTGAATCCGTAGAGCAGGCCGAACAGATCCGGGTCGCGATGGCTTTGGTCGATGCTGTGGTTCATTGAGGCTCGCTGGCGGGGAGTGCCTGTCGCGGCGACAGGTTCACTTGAGCGGCATCATTGCAGGGATTTTTGAAGGTTTTGTGACGGTTGGGCTGTGGCGTCCCGGCCTGGCACAGCTTTACATACGTACGTGAAAAAGCCGCGCAACTTGAAAGTTGGGCGGCTCATTTCGCGACTGATTAATTATCTTGCTTGTTGCTCAGAACTTTACCAGTGGTGGCGTCAAAGTCTACATCCCATTCTTGACCTTTGGCGTCGCGCAGTTCCACTTCATATTCGTAGCCGTTGAAGTGATTATCCAAATCGGTATCGGTGATGGTCGCGCCCGGGTGCAACTTCAGGGCTTCGGCATTCATCGATTCCAGGGATTTGATCTTGCCTTCCTTTACCAATTGAGGAATCTGGTCGACGCGAACATCAGCCTGGGCAAGGCCAGCGGTGAGGGTCAGGGCAGCAGCGGTGAACAGGGCAGTCAAAGTTTTCATGTTGTATTTCCTTGGTGTCGTCAAAGGGTGAGTCGTTTAAGTGGGTTCAGATTATCTCTGGCAACTTAATTCATCCTTAATTCGAAAAACTTTGTTAAATGCCCTGATCCAGCACTCGCTCAGTAACCGTTCTTCTTCAGTAGTTGCGCCACGGTTCCTGTTTCGGGACGCTTGAAGTACTTGAGCAACTCACTGGCCCGATTGGTGAAAATGCCATCCACGCCGGCATCCATCACTTTCTTGAAGTCCACCGGCTCATCCACGGTGTAGACATGTACCAGCAAACCCTGGTCGTGGGTGTACTGGTTCATCCACGGTTTCACCAGGTCCGCATAGCTCTGGCTCCCGCCATGGGTCAACGCCGCCGAAGGGCCGGTGCCGATGGCGCCGTGGGTCTTGGCGTACTGGACCCATTGCTCGAACTCGCCCTTGTCCTTGGGCTCTTGCTTGGCGTAGTACACGGCTTTGTCGGTTTCACCGGACTCGGCGAACGTCACTTTGGATTTAGGCTCGATGTTGCCTTCGCCCACCCACAGCAGCAGGATTTTCGGAACCTTCGGCATTTCCTTGTGCAGCAGTTCCAGGCTGCTTTTCTCGAAGGTCTGCAAGACCACTTTGCCTTTGCCCTGGCCCACGCCGAGGGCGCGCTTGGCCAGCTTGGAGCCGGATGGGCTCAGCCAGCCTCGGTCCTGCAATTTATCCTTCAGGTCGCGCTCGATGCCGGGAAACAGCTTGGGCTCCTTGGTCTCGATGTACAGCCCTGGCTTTTGCTGAGGGTTGCCCTCGGCGATGTTGATGACTTCGTCCAGCGTAAGGATTTTCAAGCCAACGAAGGAAGGCCGCGCACGGTCCGGGTAGGCCGCGTTGAACCAGCTGCCGGCGTCCAGCGTCTTGAGTTCGGCCATGGTGAAGGCGTTGGCGGTGCTGTCCTTGCGTTCTGGAAACTTGGTCGCGACATCGGTAGTGCGCAGCAGGCTGTCGTCGTGCAAGACGAACAGAACGCCGTCCTTGCTGCGTTGCAGGTCGAGCTCAAGGTAGTCGGCACCCAGGTCGCGGGCCAACTTGTAGGCGGCGGCGGTGGATTCCGGTGCGTCGAACGATGCGCCGCGATGGGCGATGACCGCTGGATGTGGAATGCCCTGACGGTTCGCCAGGGCTTTGGGTTGCGGCGCCTCGGCGGCATGTGTCGGACCGAGTCCGAGCAACAGGCTCAACATCAGGGCGCTACGAGTAAAGGTGAGGGGCATGCTCGAGATCCTTTCGCAGGTTTCTGTAAACCTCTCTTTTAACAACTGAACGCTGCGGACGCTATCGCCATACCGACATTGATCTGCGTAAAGCAGATTTTTCCCACGCCACTAGCTCACAATAGCGGTCGATCAGCCAGCATCATGTGACTGACACACCGCTATCGCGAGCAGGCTCGCTCCCACAAGGAATTGGTGCTGACCAATGACTGCGTGCACCCCGGGGAATAGTGTGGGAGCGAGCTTGCTCGCGATAGCGGTGGACCAGCTAGCATCATCGTGACCCGGCACGCCGCCATCGCGAGCAAGCTCGCTCCCACTAGGAATTGGTACTGACCAATGACTGCGTGCACCCCGGGGAATAGTGTGGGAGCGAGCCTGCTCGCGATAGCGGTGGACCAGCCAGCATCATCGTGACCCGGTCCACCGCCATCGCGAGCAGACTCGCTCCCACAAGGAATTGGTGCTCAACAACGAAGGTGTGACCACCGGGGAATAGTGTGGGAGCGAGCTTGCTCGCGATAGCGGTGGATCAGCCAGCATCATCGTGACTGACACACCGCCATCGCAAGCTCGCCCACACTGGTTTTGAGGCCGATATCAAGTCTGGCGTTGGAAGGCATAGTCCCGTTCGACTTTGCACACCCTCGTCTGGCAATGGGCATACCAGGTGGCGCGGCCTCGCTCACGGATCGCGCTGTGTTCGGGATGCTGCTTCCACGCCAGGATTGCAGCTTCATCGCGCCAATAGGACACGGTAATTCCCAGGCCGTCGTCGCCACGGGCTGATTCGATGCCGAGAAATCCGGGTTGCTCCTGGACAAGGTTCAACATGTGCTCGGCGGCTTCGGCGTAGCCTTGGTCTCCGGCGGTACGCAGGGAAGTGAAAATCACGGCGTAATAATGGGCGCTCATGGCGTTTGCTCCGCGCAGGCTTCGACAAACGCGCTTACCAGCGGCGGCACGCGGCCTTCCAATGCTGCGCGTTCAGGCTGGAACAGCGTCGCGACAAAAAACGGATGGCCTTGAAGTTCAACCGCTCGCAGGCCGCCGGCCGAATCCCGGGCAACGGCGTGCAGCCGCTGATTCAACAAATCCTTTTCCAAATCCGGGTTGACGCCGAAACGGCAATGGTAGCCCTCCGATACCGTCCGACGGCCGTAAGCCTTGGCAATCAACGACTCCGCATCGAGTTGAAGGCTGTCGATGGTTTCCACCAGCGCACAGCTCAGCGGCGTCAACAGTGCCCGTTCAGCTTCGGGAGAAGTTTCGCCGTGGACGGCGTCGGCCCAGCCCATCACGTTGCGGGCGTAGTCCAGCACCGCATGTTGAAAACCGCCGCAGGTGCCGAGGAAAGGCCGATGCTGTTCGCGGGCAAAACGAATGGCCCGTAAGGCCCCTTCTTCATGTTGGTACGGGCTGCCGGGTACGCACCAGACACCGTCGAAATCCTCCAGCACGGCGGTGTTGGTGATGTGCGACGTTCCCAGCCATTGAAACCGGATTTCATGGCTGGTTTGCTTGCCCGCGAGCTCGAGTGCGAGGGGGATCGCCCGGTGAGCGGTGATTTGAGGGTCGTGATCGCCGATCAGGGCGATGTTTAAAGGACGTTGTTTATCCATGGGAGGCTCGCCGCTTGTTGATTCCTGGTGGCCACTATAGATTGGCGTTCACGCAATCAATATTGGCGTTCACCCAAGTGATCAATGCAGCGGCGCACTATCGTCTGGACTACCCCGATCTATCCCTGATCCTCGCGCTGGTCCGTGGCGGCTCGCTGTCCCGGGCCGCTCGCCTCCTGCAGGTGGACGTGTCCACGGTGTTTCGTTCGGTACGTCGGCTGGAGGCGGCCTTGGGCCTGCCCTTGTTTGAAAAAAGCCGCTCTGGATATTTGCCCACGAGCCTGGCCCAGGCGTTGGCCGAACAAGCCGAGCGCGCCGAGCAGGCGTTGGAGGCGGCGCGAGTGGGCGTGGAGCAGGGCGGTGAGGTGATTAGCGGGACGGTACGCCTGACCTGCAGCGACTCAGTCCTGCAAACGTTGTTGCTGCCGGCGCTGGCGCGTTTCATGCCCGCTTATCCGGCGTTGAGTCTTGAGTTGAGCACTTCGAACGACTTCGCCAACCTCAGCCGCCGCGATGCCGACATTGCGTTGCGACTGACCCGTACACCGCCGGAACACCTGGTCGGTCGCAACCTGGGCCATGTGGCTTACCGGGTATGCGCCGGCGCTACGTATCTTCGCGCGGCGTATGCGGATGACCTGGCCGCCATGACCTGGATCGCACCGGACGATTTCCTCCCCGACCACCCCACGGTGGCCTGGCGTCGCCAGCATCTACCCGGCGTAGTGCCTGCCTATCGCTGCAACAGCATGCTGTCGGTCACCGAACTGGTGAGGGCAGGTCTGGGGGTTGCGGCGCTGCCTGACTTTCTGATCAATGAAGATAAAGGACTGATCCCACTTGGCGAACCGTTGAAGGGCTATGACACGGCTTTGTGGCTTCTGACCCGACCGGACTGCCGGGCCCTGCGCTCGGTGGTGACCTTGTTCGATGAATTGGGGCGCAATTTGCGGTGGGGCTGAGGTTCAGGCTTGGTACCGATTCAGGAACATGTCGAGGGCCGATTCGATCACGTGGGTTTGTTCCTCCTTGGTCAGGCTCGGTTGCCCCATCGACACCTGTGGCCAGAACGCAAACGTCTTGAGCAACCCGTGCATCTGTTGGGCGGCAAATGCCGGCTCCACGGGTTTCAAGCGGCCATCGGCCTGGGCTTGGCGAATCCAGGCAGTCAGGCCTTCCTCGCGCTGCCCCATGCGCGACACCATGTCCTGGGCTCGCTCCGGGGAATGAATGGTTGCGGCGATGGCGATGCGCGCCAGGTCGAGAAAATTCTGTTTCGCCAGCAATTGCAGTTTGGCTTGCAGCAACGTTTGAAGCTGCTCCCGTAGCGGCGTTTGCGGGCTGTAGGGCATGTCCTGTTCTGCGGTGATGCTGTTCCATAACCGATTCAGGATTTCGGCAAACAGTTCTTCCTTGCTTGGGAAGTGGTTGTACACCGTGCGCTTCGACACGCCTGCCGTCGCCGCGATCTTGTCCATGCTGGTGATTTCGAAACCGCTGTTGCGGAATTCAGCAATCGCGGCCTGGAGAATGGCTTCGCGTTTTCGCTCGGTAAGGCGCTGCGGTGCGGTCATGGGCAGTTCGTCGGCAAAGGAAAATTACACTCGGTAGTTTACTTGCTCTTTCGATTCATGCAATCTGGAAACTACACCGAGTGGTGTAGTTTTGAATAAGGCGGCTGAGGGTACATGCAACGGCCATTCAGCGTCCCGCAACGGCGAAGCGCATACGTGCGGACGCCTTTGGAGTTATCGCACCATGACCCATCCCTCTTGTTCGACCAACCATCCTCCTGCCCATGAGTCCTCGCGGCAAGACCAGGGCAAATATCGCAACCATGCCTTCACGCCGCGTGAAGGATTTGGCACGACCCTGCGCATCATCTGGAACATGATTTTCCACAAGCCCCGCTCCACCCGTCCTGCGGGCGCCATCGATGTACAACCGTTGACTCGAGCCGCGCTGCTGGCCGCGCCGAACCACAGCGCCTTCCGCCTCGGTCATTCCACGGTGCTGCTCAAGCTGCGGGACAAGTTCTGGCTGACCGACCCGGTGTTCTCCGAGCGTGCTTCACCCGTGCAATGGGCCGGCCCGAAGCGTTTTCATCAACCACCCATCAGCCTGGAAGAATTGCCGCCGATCGAAGCGGTGATTCTGTCCCACGATCATTACGACCACCTCGACCATCAAGCCATTCTCAAGCTGGCGGCCAAGACCCGTCACTTCCTGGCGCCCCTGGGCGTGGGCGACACTCTGGTCAAATGGGGCGTCGACGCCGGCAAGGTGCGCCAGTTGGACTGGTGGCAGGGCACCGAGGTGGACGGTATCGATTTCATCGCCACGCCTTCCCAACATTTTTCCGGTCGAGGCCTGTTCGACAGCAACAGCACCTTGTGGGCCTCATGGGTAATGATCGATGGTGACACGCGAATCTTCTTCAGCGGCGACACCGGTTACTTCGAAGGTTTCAAGCGCATCGGCGAGCAATACGGCCCTTTTGACCTGACGCTGATGGAAACCGGCGCCTATAACGTGGATTGGCCCCATGTCCATATGCAGCCGGAGCAGACCTTGCAGGCCCATATCGATCTCAAGGGCCGTTGGCTACTGCCAATCCACAACGGCACATTCGACCTGGCGATGCATGCCTGGTATGAGCCTTTCAATCGCATCCTGGCCCTGGCCGCGGAACGCAACGTTTGTATCACCACGCCGCAAATGGGCGAAGCCTTCACCCTGACGCAACCGCAACGTGGCCGCGCCTGGTGGCTGGATGTGGAACCCTCGGCGTACCAGGACCAAGCGGGTATCGCCTAGCACTTGCACAAACGGTGTTATTCGATCATCGCGTAATCAGGCCGCCCCATCGGGTCCGGCGTCGCACCCTTGATGTTCATGCCGCGCCCCGGTGCGAAGCCGGGGAAGAACACCAGGCCCTCGGCCTCCAGGCGAAAGGCCAGGGCCAAGCGGGTCACATCGAGCAACTCGCCACCAGCCTCGAAGCGGCGGATGGCCTGGACCGATACACCGGATTGCCGGGACAGCTCCTCGACGCTCCAGCCCAGCATGGCTCGGGCCTGCGCACTGTGGGCGGGGGTGAATTGATAGACAGCGATGCGTTCCAGGGTGGTTTTGATTGCGAGAGAGGCCATGGGGTGCTCCAAAGCTGTGGGATTCGAAAATACTGTGTTTTTGTACAGTTGTTTTGAGTCCCGATCAATCTCATTTTTTTGATCAATGACCGGCGGTCATCTCCAGCCAGATGCTCGGAGCATGGCCGAGCGTCCGGCGAAACATGGTGGAAAACGCCGCTGGGCTGTCATAGCCCAGGTCCAGGGCAATGGGTTTACGCAGGCTCGTACGGGCCTTCAGCCGGATCAGTCTTCAGCCAACCCCGGCGCCTCCCGAATAATGAAGTGATCCAGGTTCTCGATATTGGCACTGAACACCCCGAACGTTTCTTCGGGGTTCTTCTTGCTCGGCACCTGCCTCAACTCCGGCGTGACGCCATAAAAGAAGCAATACAACGGCGCATCACTGTCGATGGCGTGCTTGATCTCTGCCAGGAACGCCTTGCGCTTGCGGTAGTTATCGATCAGCTTCTTGCTCAGGTAAACGTTGACCGAGTAAGGTTTTTTCTTCGCCTCGTCCGGCTGCTTGAACCAGACCTTTGCTTCGAAGTCGATGCGAAAGCTCAGGGTGTAATCCTTTATCTCCTTGATCTTGCCCCAGTAAATCAAGCCCTTATTGTCCTGCAAATACTCGATCTTCTTGAAGAACGATCCGTAGGGCGCAGTGTGCTCGCCAATCTTCAACGGCATGCGCTTGAGCAGGTCCTTGTTATCGAAATTCGAAACGAAACATTCCACCGGGTGGGCGAAGACACTGGTTTTGTCCGGTGTTGAATCCTGCGCGGAATGAGCGTTATCACCGTGGGAAGATACGGATGAGAGCGTAGGCCGATTCGCTTCAACGTTGTCAGACGGGGCGGACGGCTTGCGCACGTACTGACGCCGAGTCAGTAACAACTCCGACGGAAAATGCTCCTCGCGGTCGTCATCTGCTTCAACGCTTTGCGCATCAAGCCCTGGCGTTTTCGGACTGACATAAGGGCAGCCTTCGATATGCTGGGTCGTCGGCTGATTCTTGAAATGCGGCGTGCGGATGTAATTGACGTTCTTGGCATTGAACGTCGTCAGCCGATTCCCCTCATCAAACGCCGCCCGACAGGCATCGTTGGGGCACTGAAAGCGCTCCTTGGCCGAATCGAAGGCCATGGTCTCGTCGAAATTCAGGTCCCGAACGTCATAGATCGAAAGCTTGGCATCGAGGCTGAGGCAATAGGCGGTGTCGAATTTCATCGGGGCTCGGGTCCGTGAGAGGAAGTGTATTAATACCGAAGGACGTGGCGGGCTGCACCCAAAGTTTCAACCCACCAAAGAACTCCTGTGGGAGCGAGCCTGCTCGCGATTCCCAAACCCAACCCAACCATCAAGCCTGCCGCCCACCTGTGCCCTGACATCAACACGTGGCGAGGGAGCTTGCTCCCGCTGGGCTGCGAAGCGGCCCCTTTTCCGGTCCCAGATTGACGTAATCGGTATCATAATACCGGTTATGGCCTGACCTTCCGGATAACCGGCATTATATTGCCGAAACAACAAATAGAATTGCGATGAAAGAGAACACGGGTGAACGACGCAGGGCGATCATTGACGACATCGTCATGCAACATGTGACAGGGACCCAAACCCTGGGAACCTCTATTCGCCGGCTGAGACTTGAGGTTACTGGTCTCGACCAAGAGACGTTCGCAGTTATGTGCAAGATGTCGACAAAGGCTCTCTACCAGATCGAAAAGGACAAGGGTAATCCGAGCATCAGCACCCTCGACGCGATCCTGAGAAAGTTTGGACTGCGCTTGGGGTTGATGGCTGCTGTACCTCTTTACACGCCGCCACCCCGACCGCAAAAACCGGACCCCAAAGCGCCCGCTCGCGGCGCCAACCCTAAACGAAAGTCCACAGAGCAGCCCGGTAGAGTTGCTACTCTCAGAGCCACTAAAAAGGTAAAGGGTGGCGAGAATGGCCCAGGCGAATGAGCGAAGACGGTGTATGAGCGAACAGGTTCAAGTAACCCTGCACGAAGCGAGGTCCCAGCTCTTACAACTGGGTGCGCGTGCATGGCAGGGCGACAGAGTGGTGATCACCAAGGCCGGCAAGCCTTATCTGGATCTGCTGCCTCATGTCGATACACCGCAGGCGCGCAAGCCTGGGCGGTTAAAGGGGCAGATTCGGATGCCGGCGGATTTCGACCGCACCCCTGAGGACATCCTCAAGGGTTGAGTGCCGGCTCTGACTGTAGGTAAATCCTCTTGATCTGAGATTTCAGCAGATACCTCAGCCATGCACGCCTCGTCGAACTCTCGCATGGTGACCTCGTTGATAGCGCCGATTTTCAGCAGCGCTTCGGCCGAGCTGTGAATCGACTCGAAGGCCTCACTTCTTATCTTTTTCGTCATTACATATCCCCATCAATTCTTTTCTATCAACAGACGCTGAAGCTCTCAGAGCCTACACCCGTGGCGAGGGAGCTTGCTCCCGCTGGGCTGCGCAGCAGCCCCAATTCAATATTCCCAACAAAAAAACCGCCGCCCGAACACGGACGGCAGCTAATGATTGAATACTCAAAACCCTCGCAAAATCCGAGAAGCTTTTGGCCACCAAGACTCATGCTGACTAAACGGATCATCCACCAGCACCGCCGGCATATCCCGCAAGCGAATCCATGGCTCATCCTGCCAGTGCAGCATGCAGAGCGACATCCTCGGCCAATCCAACACGCTCAATTTAGGCCGTTCCACCTTATGGGAGTAGCGTTCATCCCGCAGGGTTGGCACCACCTGATGCGTGACCCACTCACGCAGCAACCGATACTCAGGGCAGTAGTGATAAACCAGTAACGCTAGACGCCCGACTCGCTCAGCATCAGATGCTCTTCGGTCAAGCCGTGGACATGCACGAGCATGATCCGGCGCTGGACAGGATCAAGCTTTCGGGTCATGCGCTCATCGAGGTGCTTGCTCATCAAGCGCCCCAAATCGGAGGCGCTGAACCAAGCCTGGTTTTGAATGTAAAAAACCCCGCTTTCACGGGGTTTTCAGTGACGCATGCAGCCTAGGATTTTCCTTTCGAATCAATCCCAGCTCAAAGCCCCACCCGTCTGATACTCAATCACCCGAGTCTCAAAGAAGTTCTTCTCTTTCTTCAAGTCCATGATCTCGCTCATCCAAGGGAACGGGTTGGTCGTTCCTGGATACTCTTCCTTCAAGCCAATCTGCGACAGACGACGGTTAGCGATGAACTTGAGGTAGTCCTCCATCATCGCCGCGTTCATGCCCAGCACGCCGCGAGGCATGGTGTCGCGGGCGTATTCGATTTCCAGTTGGGTCCCTTGCAGGATCATCTGGGTCGCTTCTTCCTTCATCTCGGCGTCCCACAGGTGTGGGTTTTCGATTTTGATCTGGTTGATCACGTCGATGCCGAAGTTCAGGTGCATGGATTCGTCGCGCAGGATGTACTGGAACTGCTCGGCGACGCCGGTCATTTTGTTGCGGCGGCCCATGGACAGGATCTGGGTGAAGCCGCAGTAGAAGAAGATGCCTTCCAGAACGCAGTAGTAGGCGATCAGGTTGCGCAGCAGCTCTTTGTCGGTTTCCGGGGTGCCGGTTTCGAACTTCGGATCGGAGATCGAACGGGTGTATTTCAGGCCCCAGGCGGCTTTCTTCGCGACCGATGGGATCTCGTGGTACATGTTGAAGATTTCGCCTTCATCCATGGCCAGCGATTCGATGCAGTACTGGTAGGCGTGGGTGTGGATCGCCTCTTCGAACGCCTGGCGCAGGATGTACTGGCGGCATTCCGGGTTGGTGATCAGGCGGTACACGGCCAGGACCAGGTTGTTGGCAACCAGGGAGTCGGCGGTAGAGAAGAAGCCCAGGTTGCGCATTACGATGCGGCGTTCGTCGTCGGTCAGGCCTTCCGGGTTTTTCCAGAGGGCGATGTCGGCGGTCATGTTGACTTCTTGCGGCATCCAGTGGTTTGCGCAGCCGTCCAGGTACTTCTGCCAGGCCCAGTCGTATTTGAATGGCACGAGCTGGTTGAGGTCGGCGCGGCAGTTGATCATGCGCTTTTCATCGACGGCGACACGGGCGGAGGCGCCTTCGAGTTCGGCGAGGCCTTCGGCGACGTCGAGTTTGTCGAGGGCCGCCTTGGCGCGAATGATCGCGGCCGAGTCGCTGGCCGTCACGGCGCGGGCTTCGAGGGCGGCGGCACCGCCGGCGCTGTCGAGGCGGTCCATGTTGGCTTCAGAAGCGTGGCCGGCGTTGGCGCCTTTTACGGCAACTTCGCCGTCTTCTTTGTCGAATTCGTCCCAGCTCAGCATGACGTGTCGTCTCCTGCGTGAGGGCCAGATGCCCGATAAGGCCTACTGGCCGCGGTGGATCTTGAAAAATCGTTTGTTGCAGCAGCTGACGCAGGCAATAAACAGAAAAATGTACGGGTCATTCCGGAGCGGCGGTAGAGCGGGAAGGCGATTGCCCCCTGCGTTGGCTCCAGGCTGGCGTGATCCCTGTAAGGGAATATTGCAGGCCCGTTTAAGGCGGCATTATAAGGACTTTTTTGCCTACGTGGTGCGGCGAAATAGCTCACGGGAGGGGTGGTGAGGGGCGTATCCGCATGGGAGCGCGGGTTTACAAGGCTTTGACCGCTGAAGTTTTTTTTCGCATGGATAGGGTGACGACTTTTTTTGATCACAAAATGATCGATTTTTGCCGTTTTGCACTACATGTTGTGTTTTCTGGCGCTTTTTGGTGGCTCCAGACACAACCAGGCCCGATCGGTATCGGGCCGTGGGATTGCTGGTTGTGATCAGCTGTCGGAACAACCGTTGCCCAGGACGCGGTAGCGCAGGATGTGGCGTTGGCCCTTGGAGTCTTCGTATTCCATTGTTGCCGGGACCACTTCGCAAACGTTCGGGATCGTGCTCATGGAAAGGACCTTGGCAATGTCCAAGTGGCTGGAGTAGGTGTACTCCTCGATAGCCGGTTTTTGCTGCGCGAGATCGGTCGGGGTTTCGTCAGCCATCGCGGTGGTGCAGAGGCTGCCGAGGACCAGAACCCATAAAGCTTTCATCTGTATTTCACCTTTGTTGAGGTCGAGTGGGGGCACGCAGCCTTTTTGGGGCTGCGTGTGGAGCGAGTTTTGGAAGTTGGATCAACGGCCTTCGTGGGGGCTGTGTTGCGTCAATCGTGTTTGCCGGTTGGCGAGGTGGATTTTAGAAGTTGGGGGCGGGGGCAAACAGACTCGGTTTTGATAAACACTGTTGGTTGATCTGGTAACAATCGGCTGACTTTTCGTTGGATCGATGATGGCTGACCCAGCGCCTTCGCGAGCAGGCTTGCTCGCCACATGAAGATATCTTCAAGTGCGTTTGCCAGTTAGTACCGACATTTTGTAGGGACTTGTTACTACCATCGTCGAATGGTTCTATAGGCCCGCCCCGGGCTACAACGGGATCATACAAAAACAACTATTGTCACCGAGGTAAGAAAGATGAGTGCGGCTTCTGTGTATCCCGTTCGTCCCGAGGTAGCGGCCAATACGCTGACTGACGAGGCGACCTACAAGGCCATGTACCAGCAGTCGGTCGTCAACCCGGACGGCTTCTGGCGCGAGCAGGCCAAGCGCCTCGATTGGATCAAGCCTTTCACCACGGTGAAGCAGACTTCTTTCGACGACCACCATGTCGACATCAAGTGGTTTGCCGATGGCACCTTGAACGTTTCCTATAACTGCCTCGACCGACACCTGGCCGAGCGCGGCGATCAAGTCGCGATCATCTGGGAAGGCGACGATCCTTCCGAGAGCCGCAATATCACCTATCGCGAGCTGCACGAAGAAGTCTGCAAGTTCGCCAACGCCTTGCGCGGGCAGGACGTGCATCGTGGCGACGTGGTGACCATCTACATGCCGATGATCCCTGAAGCCGTGGTTGCGATGCTGGCCTGTACCCGCATCGGCGCGATTCACTCGGTGGTATTCGGTGGCTTCTCTCCCGAGGCCCTGGCCGGTCGGATCATCGACTGCAAATCCAAAGTGGTGATCACCGCCGACGAAGGCATTCGTGCTGGCAAGAAAATCCCGCTCAAGGCGAACGTTGACGATGCGCTGACCAACCCGGAAACCAGCAGCATCCAGAAAGTCATCGTGTGCAAGCGCACGGCGGGCAACATCAAGTGGAACCAGCACCGCGACATCTGGTACGAGGACCTGATGAAGGTCGCCGGCACCGTATGCGCGCCGAAGGAAATGGGCGCCGAAGAGGCCCTGTTCATCCTCTACACCTCCGGTTCCACCGGCAAGCCCAAGGGCGTGCAGCACACCACGGCTGGCTACTTGTTGTACGCCGCGCTGACCCATGAGCGGGTGTTCGACTACAAGCCAGGCGAGATCTACTGGTGCACCGCCGACGTGGGCTGGGTCACCGGCCACAGCTACATCGTCTATGGCCCGCTGGCCAACGGCGCGACCACGGTGCTGTTCGAGGGCGTGCCGAACTACCCTGACATCACCCGGGTGGCCAAGGTGATCGACAAGCACAAGGTCAATATTCTCTACACCGCGCCTACCGCTATTCGCGCGATGATGGCCTCTGGCACCGCCGCCGTCGAAGGCGCCGATGGCAGCAGCCTGCGCCTGCTGGGTTCGGTGGGTGAGCCAATCAACCCGGAAGCGTGGGATTGGTACCACAAGAATGTCGGCAAGGAGCGTTGCCCGATCGTCGATACATGGTGGCAGACCGAAACGGGCGGTGTGCTGATCAGCCCGTTGCCAGGCGCTACGGCGCTGAAGCCAGGTTCCGCTACTCGGCCGTTCTTCGGTGTGGTGCCGGCACTGGTGGACAACCTCGGCAACCTGGTCGAAGGCGCTGCCGAAGGCAACCTGGTGATCCTCGATTCGTGGCCAGGCCAGGCGCGTACCCTGTACGGCGACCATGACCGTTTTGTCGATACCTATTTCAAGACCTTCAGCGGCATGTATTTCACCGGCGACGGTGCGCGTCGCGACGAGGACGGCTACTACTGGATCACCGGCCGGGTGGATGACGTACTCAACGTGTCGGGTCACCGCATGGGCACCGCCGAGATCGAGAGCGCAATGGTCGCCCACCCGAAAGTCGCCGAAGCGGCGGTCGTGGGTGTGCCGCATGACATCAAGGGGCAGGGCATTTATGTCTACGTCACCCTCAATGCCGGCGAAGAAACCAGCGAGGCCCTGCGTCTGGAACTGAAGAACTGGGTGCGCAAGGAGATCGGTCCGATTGCTTCGCCGGACGTGATCCAATGGGCACCGGGACTGCCGAAGACCCGTTCCGGCAAGATCATGCGCCGCATCCTGCGCAAGATTGCCACGGCGGAATACGACGGTTTGGGTGATATTTCCACCCTGGCCGATCCGGGTGTGGTGGCGCACCTGATCGAGACGCACAAGACCATGAACGTCGCCTGACGGTCGCATGTAGCACCAAAAAGCCCCGCCCGGTATTTGCCAGGCGGGGTTTTTTATGGGCGCGCTGGGAGGGCTTGAAGTGTGGTGCCTTTGTGGCGAGGGAGCTTGCTCCCGCTCGGCTGCGCAGCAGTCGTAAACCGGTCAATGCGGTATGCCTGAACAAACGCGGTGCCTGGCTTTTGGGGCTGCTGCGCAGCCCAGCGGGAGCAAGCTCCCTCGCCACGGGTTTGGTGGATGAATAAATATCGGCGTTCAATGTAAGAAGCGTCGGAACGTTACCGACGTTTCGAAATGTGTAACCAAAGGCGCCACAACGGGGCGATGTGAAACGCCAAGCCCCGTCGCAGGGCGTTTTCACGCATCTCGAAAAACAAGCCGACACGCTGTGCTTGCCGGATTAGAAGGGTTTGCCAATAATGGGCCCGCTATTTGCAGCATGGATCGGTTCCCTTTCCTTTGCTCTTGCATGTATTTGCGGGGCTGTCAATGTGCTCGAACAGCTTTCTCGGTGCTTCTGTAATTTGTTGTCGCATTGAAGAAATATCGGCTTCGGGCCTGTCGTTAGAATGCCGATCACTCGCTCGTCGTGGCCTGCGTTGAATAAAATGCGCGCTTGTCGGACGCAGCACCAAAGTTCGTTCCACCCATTCGCATATTGGGCTGTTGCTCACTCTGCCGTTTTCGCCCTTTACCGATGGAGTCCCAAGATGAAGAAACTTGTGCTGCTTGGCGCCCTGGCACTGTCCGTGCTGTCCCTGCCGACCTTCGCTGATGAGAAGCCCCTGAAAATCGGTATCGAAGCCGCTTACCCTCCGTTTGCCTCCAAGGCTCCGGACGGCAGCATCGTCGGCTTCGACTACGACATCGGCAATGCGCTGTGTGAAGAGATGAAGGTCAAGTGCGTGTGGGTCGAGCAAGAGTTCGACGGCCTGATTCCGGCGCTCAAGGTACGCAAGATCGACGCGATCCTGTCGTCGATGTCGATCACTGAAGATCGCAAGAAATCCGTTGATTTCACCAACAAGTACTACAACACCCCGGCCCGTCTGGTGATGAAGGCCGGCACCCAGGTCAGCGACGGCCTGGCCGAGCTCAAGGGCAAGAACATTGGCGTGCAGCGCGGTTCGATTCACGAGCGTTTCGCACGTGAAGTCCTGGCCCCGCTGGGTGCCGAGATCAAGCCGTACGGTTCGCAGAACGAGATCTACCTGGACGTCTCCGCCGGTCGCCTCGACGGCACCGTGGCCGACGCCACGCTGTTGGATGACGGTTTCCTGAAGACTGACGCGGGCAAAGGCTTTGCGTTTGTTGGCCCGGCCTTCACCGATGTCAAATACTTCGGTGACGGCGTGGGTATCGCGGTTCGCAAAGGTGACGCGTTGAAAGACAAGATCAACACTGCAATCGCTGCCATTCGCGAGAACGGCAAGTACAAGCAGATCCAGGATAAATACTTCGCCTTCGACATCTACGGCAAGTAACACGTCCCGCCACTGCGGCGAAATGGCGCAAGCAACAGGATTTCTGCGGTTTGCGCCATTTTTTCATCCCACTTTCGAGGACCTGAATCATGTTGAAAGGCTACGGGGCTGTCATCCTCGATGGCGCATGGTTGACGCTTCAGCTCGCCTTGTCGTCCATGGCCCTGGCCATCGTCCTGGGGTTGATTGGTGTCGCGCTGCGCCTCTCGCCGGTCCGTTGGCTGGCGTGGCTGGGCGACCTGTATTCGACGGTAATCCGCGGCATTCCGGACCTGGTGTTGATCCTGCTGATTTTCTACGGCGGCCAGGACTTGCTCAACCGTGTGGCGCCGATGCTTGGCTATGACGACTACATCGACCTGAATCCGCTGGCGGCCGGTATCGGCACCCTGGGTTTCATCTTCGGCGCGTACCTGTCGGAAACCTTCCGCGGCGCGTTCATGGCCATCCCCAAGGGCCAGGCGGAGGCGGGCATGGCGTACGGCATGAGTGGGTTCCAGGTGTTTTTCCGGGTGATGGTGCCGCAGATGATCCGACTGGCGATCCCGGGCTTCACCAACAACTGGTTGGTACTGACCAAGGCCACCGCGCTGATTTCCGTGGTGGGCCTGCAAGACATGATGTTCAAGGCCAAGCAGGCGGCGGATGCCACCCGCGAGCCTTTCACCTTCTTCCTCGCAGTGGCGGCGATGTACCTGGTGATCACCAGCGTTTCGTTGCTGGCATTGCGTCACCTTGAGAAGCGCTACTCGGTAGGCGTAAGGGCGGCTGATCTATGATCTTCGACTACAACGTCATCATTGAAGCCTTGCCGCTGTACTTCAACGGCTTGCTGACCACCCTGAAGCTGTTGGCCTTGTCGCTGTTCTTCGGCCTGTTGGCGGCGCTGCCCCTGGGGCTGATGCGGGTGTCCAAGCAGCCGGTCGTCAACATGACGGCGTGGCTCTACACCTATGTGATTCGCGGCACGCCGATGCTGGTGCAGTTGTTCCTGATCTATTACGGGCTGGCGCAGTTCGCCGTCGTGCGCGAAAGCTTCCTCTGGCCGTGGCTGTCCAGCGCGACGTTCTGTGCGTGCCTGGCGTTCGCCATCAATACCAGCGCCTACACCGCCGAAATCATCGCCGGCAGCCTGCGGGCCACGCCCAACGGTGAGATCGAGGCGGCCAAGGCGATGGGTATGTCGCGCTACAAGCTGTATCGCCGGATCCTGCTGCCCTCGGCCCTGCGCCGGGCGCTGCCGCAATACAGCAACGAAGTGATCATGATGCTGCAGACCACCAGTCTCGCGTCCATCGTCACCTTGATCGACATCACTGGTGCCGCGCGCACGGTGAATGCGCAGTACTACTTGCCGTTCGAGGCCTACATCACGGCCGGCGTGTTCTACCTGTGCCTGACCTTCATCCTGGTGCGCCTGTTCAAGCTGGCCGAGCGCCGCTGGCTGGGTTACCTGGCCCCGCGCAAGCACTGATAACGCATCGATCCGATCGACTGCTCAACGATTGACGTTTTGTGAGAACCGACCGCATGTACAAGCTTGAAGTCCAAGACCTGCATAAACGCTATGGCAGTCACGAAGTGCTCAAGGGCGTGTCCTTGAAAGCCGCCGCCGGCGATGTGATCAGCATCATCGGCTCCAGTGGCTCCGGCAAGAGTACCTTCCTGCGTTGCATCAACCTGCTTGAGCAACCCCATGCCGGCAAGATCTTGCTCAACAACGAAGAGTTGAAGCTCGTAGCAGGCAAGGACGGCGCCATGAAGGCCGCGGACCCAAAGCAACTGCAGCGCATGCGTTCGCGGTTGTCGATGGTGTTCCAGCACTTCAACTTGTGGTCCCACATGACCGCCCTGGAAAACATCATGGAAGCGCCGGTGCATGTATTGGGCGTGGCCAAGGCCGAAGCGCGGGAGAAGGCCGAGCACTACCTGAACAAGGTCGGCGTGGCCCATCGCAAGGACGCCTACCCAGGCCACATGTCCGGCGGCGAGCAGCAGCGCGTGGCGATCGCCCGGGCGCTGGCGATGGAGCCGGAGGTGATGCTGTTCGATGAGCCGACTTCGGCCCTCGACCCTGAATTGGTGGGCGACGTGCTCAAAGTGATGCAGGCGTTGGCGCAGGAAGGCCGGACCATGGTGGTGGTGACTCATGAAATGGGCTTTGCCCGCGAAGTGTCGAACCAGTTGGTATTCCTGCACAAAGGCATCGTTGAAGAAAGCGGCAACCCACGGGAAGTGCTGGTCAACCCGCAATCGGAGCGCCTGCAACAATTTCTGTCGGGCAGCCTCAAGTAATCGCTCCCGTTACGCACCGGATTGGATCATGCTGCGCGCCATGCGCCAGATGGTCTAGTTTGGTTGCAGCCGCTTTCGGCTTTAACACTGTTTTCGCTTCGGATTGCCCGCCATGACTGCCCATCGAATAGGTTTCCTGATTTGGCCCAGCACTAAAGCCTTGACGCTGGCGCTGGCCGAGGAGGCCTTGCGTGTCGCCCAGCGCGTGCATCCGGACGTGGTCTACGAATTGTCGTTCCTGCAAGCCGAGCCACCGGCCGAGGGCGCTTGGCAGTTACCCGGTGAATCCTGGGTCGGCAAGCTCGAAGGTCTTCAGAAACTGTTTCTGGTGGCCGACGAGCCACCAACGACGCTGGCCTCGCCGCTGAGCAGCGCCCTCAAGCAATTGGTGCGCGCGGGTTGCGTCATCGGCGGTTTGTCCGCTGGCGTCTATCCGCTGGCGCAGTTGGGTTTGCTCGATGGCTATCGAGCTGCCGTTCACTGGCGCTGGCAAGATGACTTCTCCGAGCGCTTCCCCAAGGTCATCGCCACCAGCCATTTGTTTGATTGGGACCGTGATCGCCTGAGCGCTTGCGGCGGCATGTCGGTGCTTGATCTGCTGTTGGCGGTGCTGGCCCGGGACCACGGCGCCGAACTGGCTGGCGCGGTGTCGGAAGAACTGGTGGTCGAGCGCATCCGTGAAGGCGGCGAGCGCCAGCGTATTCCGTTGCAGAACCGCTTGGGTTCCAGTCATCCGAAGCTCACCCAGGCCGTGCTGTTGATGGAAGCCAACATCGAAGAGCCGTTGACCACCGACGAGATCGCCCAACATGTGTGCGTGTCCCGCCGGCAGCTGGAGCGGATCTTCAAGCAGTACCTCAATCGCGTGCCGAGCCAGTATTACCTGGAGCTGCGCCTGAACAAGGCCCGGCAGATGTTGATGCAGACCAGCAAATCCATCATCCAGATCGGCCTGTCCTGTGGTTTCTCCTCGGGGCCACACTTCTCCAGCGCCTACCGCAACTTCTTCGGCGCGACACCGCGGGAAGATCGCAACCAGCGGCGTAGCAGCAGCCCGTTCGAATTGTCCTCGGTGCCGTCCGAGCGCGGCTAAATGGTAAGACTGCGGATAGAGCGGTCAACACAAAAACTGTGGGAGCGAGCTTGCTCGCGATGACGGAGTGTCAGTCAATGCTGAAGGTGACTGACACTGCGCCATCGCGAGCAAGCTCGCTCCCACAGGTGTTTTGTGCCTGGCAGCGGAAATGTGGATGCAGGTGCCTCAAATACAACCGCAACGTTTAAACTGCGCCATTGCGACGCTATTTGTCGCATTGCCGTAAACCCGCGCAAAACGTGGGTTGGCGCTATAAGAAGTTGTCGCTTGGCGGCAAGGCCGGGCTGAAAACTGTCCTTACAATCCTTACCAAGCTCGCCAGTTCCAGGCGGGTGTTCCTCTTCAGGAGACTCCGATGTCCGTTGAGCAAGCCGCGGTACAACGCGCCGATTTCGACCAGGTGATGGTTCCCAACTATGCACCTGCAGCCTTCATTCCTGTGCGTGGTGCCGGTTCGCGCGTGTGGGACCAGTCCGGTCGCGAGCTGATCGACTTTGCGGGCGGTATCGCGGTCAACGTACTGGGCCATGCCCACCCGGCGCTGGTCGGTGCACTGACCGAGCAGGCCAATAAGCTGTGGCACGTATCGAACGTGTTCACCAACGAGCCAGCCCTGCGCCTGGCGCATAAACTGGTCGATGCGACCTTCGCCGAGCGCGCATTCTTCTGCAACTCCGGCGCCGAAGCCAACGAGGCCGCTTTCAAGCTGGCCCGCCGGGTCGGGTTCGATCGGTTCGGCAGCGAAAAATATGAAATCATCGCCGCGCTCAACAGTTTCCACGGCCGGACGCTGTTCACCGTCAACGTAGGCGGACAGTCGAAGTACTCCGATGGTTTCGGCCCTAAAATCACGGGCATCACCCACGTACCTTACAACGACCTGGCGGCTCTGAAAGCGGCGGTCTCGGACAAGACCTGCGCTGTGGTGCTGGAACCCATCCAAGGCGAGGGCGGTGTGTTGCCGGCCGAGTTGGCCTACCTGCAGGGCGCCCGTGAACTGTGCGATGCACACAACGCACTGCTGGTTTTCGACGAAGTGCAGACCGGCATGGGCCGTAGCGGCGAGCTGTTCGCCTACATGCATTACGGCGTGGTCCCGGACATCCTCACCAGCGCCAAGAGCCTGGGCGGCGGTTTCCCGATCGCGGCGATGCTCACCACCGAAGCGCTGGCCAAGCACCTTGTCGTCGGCACCCACGGCACCACCTACGGCGGCAACCCGCTGGCCTGCGCGGTGGCCGAAGCGGTAATCGATGTGGTCAATACCCCTGAAGTGCTCAATGGCGTCAAGGCCAAGCACGACAAATTCAAGACCCGGCTGTTGCAGATCGGCGAGAAGTACGGCCTGTTCACCCAAGTGCGTGGCCTGGGTCTGCTGATCGGTTGCGTGCTGAACGACGCCTGGAAGGGCAAGGCCAAGGACATCTTCAACGCCGCCGAACAGGAAGGCCTGATGATCCTGCAAGCCGGCCCGGACGTGATCCGCTTCGCTCCGAGCCTGGTGGTGGAAGACGCCGACATCGACGCCGGCCTGGACCGCTTCGAGCGGGCCGCGGTGAAGTTGACCCAAGGCTGAGTTCAGACTTGTCCGGCTCCATTGGGGCCGGCTTTTGTGGGAGCGAGCCTGCTCGCGATTGCGGCCGCCTCGGTCCGCCAGGCAGATCGAGCCGTCGGCATCGCGAGCAGGCTCGCTCCCACAGGAGATCCACTGCAATGTCTGGGTTAATGTCCGGTTTTATTTTCTGTGTATCGATCTTACGGTCGAACCCTTTATTTCAAGTTAAGGAGTGACACCATGCTGGTGATGCGCCCCGCGCAAATGGCTGATCTGGGCGAGGTACAGCGTCTGGCTGCGGACAGTCCGATCGGTGTCACTTCCTTGCCGGATGACGTGGAACGCTTGAGCGACAAGATCGCCGCAAGCGAGGCCTCGTTTGCCGCCGAAGTCAGCTTCAATGGTGAAGAAAGTTATTTCTTCGTTCTCGAAGACACCGCCACCGGCAGATTGGCCGGCTGTTCGGCCATTGTCGCTTCGGCGGGTTATTCCGAACCGTTCTACAGCTTCCGCAACGAGACCTTCGTCCACGCTTCCCGTGAGCTGAAGATCCACAACAAGATCCACGTACTCTCCCAGTGCCACGACCTGACCGGCAATAGCTTGCTGACCAGCTTCTACGTGGTCCCGGAACTGGTGGGTTCGCCGTGGTCGGAGCTGAACTCGCGCGGGCGTCTGCTGTTTGTCGCCAGCCACCCGGAGCGTTTCGCCGATTCGGTGGTGACCGAGATCGTCGGCTATAGCGACGAAAACGGCGACTCGCCATTCTGGGACGCCATCGGTCGCAACTTCTTCGACCTCAACTATGCCGCAGCCGAGCGCCTGTGCGGGTTGAAAAGCCGGACCTTCCTCGCCGAGCTGATGCCGCATTACCCGATCTACGTGCCGCTGTTACCGGATGCCGCCCAGGAAGCCATGGGCCAGGTCCACCCGCGCGCGCAGATCACCTTCGACATCCTGATGCGCGAGGGTTTCGAGACCGATCACTACATCGACATCTTTGACGGCGGCCCGACCCTGCACGCTCGCGTCTCGGGGATCCGCTCGATCGCCCAGAGCCGCGTGGTGCCGGTGAAGATCGGCGAAACCGTCAAGGGCGCCGGGCGGCAGTACCTGGTGGCCAATGCCCAACTCCAGGATTACCGCGCCGTGTTGCTCGACCTCGACTACGCGCCAGGCAAACCTGTGACGCTGGACATGGAAGCAGCCGAAGCCCTGGGTGTTGGCGAAGGCGCCAGCGTGCGCCTGGTAGCGGTTTAAACAGCAGTTTTCGCGGGTGGCATGAGCGGCCCGTTCGAGGAGATAGCATGATCGTTCGTCCCGTACGCAGCAGCGATTTACCTGCTCTGATCGCCCTGGCCCGCAGCACCGGCACCGGCCTGACCACCTTGCCGGCCAATGAAGAGCGTCTGGCCCATCGGGTTGGCTGGGCCGAAAAGACCTTTCGCGGCGAAGCTGGGCGTGGCGACGCGGACTACCTGTTCGTGCTCGAAGACGATGACGGTCGCGTGGTGGGTATTTCCGCCATCGCAGGCGCCGTGGGGTTGCGTGAGCCTTGGTACAACTTCCGGGTTGGCCTGACAGTCAGTGCTTCCCAAGAGCTGAACATCTATCGGGAGATCCCGACGTTGTTCCTGGCCAACGACCTGACGGGCAATTCCGAGCTGTGCTCGCTGTTCCTCCACGCGGACTACCGCAATGGCCTCAATGGCCGGATGCTGGCGAAGGCGCGGCTGCTGTTCATCGCCGAATTCCCACAACTGTTCGGCAACAAGATCATCGCCGAGATGCGCGGCATGTCCGACGACAACGGGCGCTCGCCGTTCTGGGAAAGCCTGGGCCGGCACTTCTTCAAGATGGAGTTCAGCCAGGCCGACTACCTGACCGGGGTCGGTAACAAAGCGTTCATCGCCGAGCTGATGCCCAAGTTCCCGCTGTACACCTGCTTCTTGTCCGAGGACGCCCGGGCCGTGATCGGCCAGGTCCATCCCGACACCGAGCCGGCGCTGTCGATGCTCAAGAGCGAAGGATTCAGTTACCAGGGCTACGTCGACATCTTCGACGCTGGCCCGGCCATCGAGTGCGAGACCGGCAAGATCCGCGCGATCCGCGACAGCCAGGCGCTGGTTCTGGCCGTTGGCACGCCCGGCGATGACGCCACGCCATTTCTCATTCATAACCGCAAATGCCAGGACTGCCGCATCACGGCGGCGCCGGCGCGTTTCGCCGCGGGCACCCTGGTGGTCGATCCACTGACCGCCAAACGTCTTCAACTCAACGCTGGCGACCAGGTGCGTGCCGTGGCGTTGTCTGCCGCTCGGGAGTCGAAATAATGAAATCGTTGTACATCGCTGGAAGTTGGCTGGAAGGCCAGGGCGACGTCTTTGAGTCGTTGAACCCGGTGACCCAGCAAGTGCTGTGGTCTGGAAAAGGCGCGACGGCGGCGCAGGTGGAGTCCGCCGTGCAGGCGGCGCGCCAGGCATTCCCGGACTGGGCGCGACGCTCGCTGGATGAGCGCATCCAGGTGTTGGAAGCGTTCGCCGACACCCTGAAGACGCACGCTGACGAATTGGCCCGTTGCATTGGTGAGGAAACCGGCAAGCCCTTGTGGGAAGCCGCCACCGAAGTCACCAGCATGATCAACAAAGTCGCCATCTCAGTGCAGAGCTACCGCGAGCGCACCGGCGAGAAAAGCGGCCCTCTGGGCGACGCTACCGCCGTGCTGCGCCACAAGCCCCACGGTGTGGTGGCGGTGTTCGGTCCTTACAACTTCCCTGGTCACTTGCCCAACGGGCACATTGTGCCTGCGCTGCTGGCGGGCAATTGCGTGTTGTTCAAGCCCAGTGAGCTGACGCCGAAAGTCGCCGAGTTGACGGTCAAGTGCTGGGCGGAGGCGGGCCTGCCGGCAGGCGTGTTGAACCTGCTGCAAGGCGCGCGGGAAACCGGTATTGCCCTGGCGGCGGAACCAGGGATCGACGGGCTGTTCTTCACCGGGTCCAGCCGTACCGGCAATCTTCTGCACCAACAGTTCTCCGGTCGCCCGGACAAGATCCTCGCCCTGGAAATGGGTGGCAACAATCCGTTGGTGGTCGATGAGGTGGCCGACGTCGATGCGGCGGTGTACACCATCATCCAGTCCGCATTCATTTCCGCCGGCCAGCGCTGCACCTGCGCGCGCCGCTTGCTGGTGCCGGAAGGCGCCTGGGGCGATGCCTTGCTGGCGCGCCTGGTGCAGGTCAGCTCGACCCTCGACGTCGGGGCCTTCGACCAGCAACCGGCGCCGTTCATGGGCTCGGTGGTTTCCCTTGCCGCCGCGAAGGCTCTGATGGATGCGCAAAACCATTTACTGGGCAAGGGCGCCGTGCCGCTGTTGGCCATGACCCAGCCGCAACCCCAGGCTGCGTTGTTGACGCCAGGGATCCTCGATGTCACTGCCGTGGCCGAGCGCCCCGACGAGGAATTGTTCGGGCCGTTGCTGCAGGTCATTCGCTTCAAGGATTTCGCGGGCGCGATCAGCGAAGCCAACAATACTCAATATGGCCTGGCCGCCGGCTTGCTTTCGGATTCCCAGGAGCGCTACGAGCAGTTCTGGCTGCAAAGCCGCGCCGGTATCGTCAACTGGAACAAACAACTGACCGGCGCCGCCAGCAGCGCGCCGTTCGGCGGTGTCGGTGCCTCGGGCAACCACCGCGCCAGCGCTTATTACGCGGCGGATTATTGCGCGTATCCGGTGGCTTCCCTGGAAACGCCGAGCCTGGTCATGCCGGCGAGCCTGACGCCTGGCGTAAAAATGGTGTAGTCCGTTTCGCGAGCAGGCTCGCTCTCACAGGGATTGCACAATCCATTGTGGGAGCGAGCCTGCTCCGGGCGGCGATCCGACGAAGCCCGCACTGCGGTCTTTACTGATGCCTATAAAAACAGATTCTCGTGGAGCCTCGCTGATGAAATCCTATGAAGTCAACTTTGACGGTCTGGTGGGGCCGACCCATAACTACGGCGGGCTTTCCTACGGCAACGTCGCCTCCCAGAGCAACAGCCAGCAATCTTCCAACCCCAAGGAAGCGGCATTGCAAGGCCTGGCGAAAATGAAAGCGCTGATGGACATGGGGTTCCAGCAAGGGGTGCTGGCGCCGCAGGAGCGCCCGGACGTAGCGGCTTTGCGCCGGCTGGGCTTTGCCGGCAGCGATGCCCAGGTCATCCAGCAGGCCGCCAAAGAAGCCATGCCGTTGCTCGTTGCCAGTTGCTCGGCCTCGAGCATGTGGGTAGCCAACGCCGCCACCGTCAGCCCGAGCGCCGACACGGCTGACGGTCGCGTGCATTTCACCGCCGCCAACCTCAACTGCAAATACCACCGCAGCATCGAACACCCGACCACCAGTCGCGTGCTGGGGGCGATGTTTGCCAACGCGCAACACTTCGCCCACCACGCCGCATTGCCGGCGGTGGCACAGTTCGGCGACGAAGGCGCGGCCAACCACACGCGTTTCTGTCGCGCCTATGGCGAAGCCGGTGTCGAGTTCTTCGTGTTCGGTCGCAGTGCATTCGACAGCCGTTTCCCTTCGCCACAGAAATACCCGGCGCGCCAGACCCTCGAAGCGTCCCGCGCCGTTGCCCGCCTGCACGGCTTGAGCGAAGAGGGCGTGGTCTACGCCCAGCAGAACCCGGCGGTGATCGACCAGGGGGTTTTCCACAACGACGTGATCGCAGTGGGCAATGGCGAGGTGTTGTTCTATCACGAGGATGCGTTCCTCGAGACCGACAAGATGCTGGCCGAGCTGAGCAGCAAACTCGCCAAGGTTGGTGGGAAATTTCAGTCGGTGTGTGTACCGCGTTCGGCGGTCACCGTGGATGACGCGGTGCGTTCCTACTTGTTCAACAGCCAATTGCTGTCGCGTCCCGATGGCTCGATGCTGTTGATCGTGCCGGAAGAGTGCCGCAGCAACGAACGCGTCTGGCAGTACCTGCAAGGCCTGACGGGTTCTGGCGGTGTCATCCGGGAAGTGAAGGTCTTCGACCTCAAGCAAAGCATGCAGAACGGTGGCGGCCCGGCGTGCCTGCGGTTGCGCGTGGCGTTGAACGAAACCGAGCTGGCCGCCGTCAACCCAGGGGTTATCATGACCGCGCCGCTGTACGATTCGCTGACCCAGTGGATCGAGCGCCACTACCGCGACCGCATGGCCGAAAACGACCTGGCGGACCCGCAGTTGCTGCTTGAATGCCGGTCGGCCCTGGATGAGCTGACACAAATCCTTAAACTTGGCTCGGTCTATCCTTTCCAGATCAATTGAAAGCGCGCGCGACCTGACTACAGTCAAAGCAGGGCGCGTTGCCTTATCCCCAGACGAGAATGTAAAAACATGAGCGATACCCTGCAGCTGATTCTTGAAGACACCGACGGCACGCAACTGGAAACCTCCTGCACCCGCGTCGCGGTGATGTGGCAGGGCAAGGAACTGTGGATCCAGCAGGACGGCCGTGGTCAGTTGCTGATCGGCGTCGACGTGGAGGAAGGAGACGAGGAATACGCCAACCTGCTGTTGCGTCCGTTGGCGACCAACCTGGTCAGCCTGCAACTGGAAATGGAACCGGCGGACGTCGGCGACGATGACCATGTCCATGGCCCGGATTGCGGCCACGACCATTAAGGAAACCGCATTATGCTCGCCCTCGGCAAACTGCTTGAACTGACCCTCGCCGGCCGTGAACCGGCGGAGAAGACTCAACTGACTGTCGAAGGCGTACGGATGCGCTGGCTGAGCGAGGGCGCGCTGGAGGTCAAGCCGCCCGAAGCCCGGGATAATGGCCTGGACCTGCTGCTGTCGGCGGGTATCCACGGCAACGAAACCGCGCCGATCGAATTGCTTGACCGGCTGTTGCATGACATTGCCCGTGGCGACCTGAAGCCCCGGGCGCGCATTCTGTTCCTGTTCGGCAATCCCGAGGCAATCCGTCGCGGCGAGCGCTTTGTCGAGCAGGACGTCAACCGGCTGTTCAATGGTCGCCATGAGTTGAGTGGCGGGCCCGAGGCGTTGCGCGCCTGTGAGCTGGAGCGCTTGGCCGCAAGTTTTTTCAGCGTGCCGGACCGCAGCCGTCTGCACTACGACCTGCACACCGCCATTCGCGGCTCGAAGATCGAGCAGTTCGCCCTGTACCCCTGGAAAGAAGGCCGCCAGCACTCACGCCGTGAACTGGCGCGCCTGCGCGCGGCGGGCATGGAAGCAGTGTTGCTGCAGAACAAGCCCTCCGTCGTATTCAGCGCCTACACCTACGACCAGCTCGGTGCCGAGTCCTTCACCCTGGAACTGGGCAAGGCCCGGCCGTTCGGGCAAAACGACGGCGTCAACGTCAACTTGCTGGAAACCCGTCTGCAGCAGATCATCGAAGGCAATGAGCCCGAGCTGGAGGACAGCCTGGACGGCCTGCAACTGTTCAGCGTGGCGCGGGAAATCATCAAGCACAGCGACAGCTTCCGCCTGAATCTGCCCGCGGACATCGAGAATTTCTCGGAGCTGGATAAAGGCTATGTGCTGGCCGAAGACATCGCCCAGACCCGCTGGGTGATCGAAGAAGAGGGCGCCCGGATCATCTTCCCGAACCCCAAGGTGAAGAATGGTTTGCGGGCCGGCATCCTGATCGTGCCAGCGACTGACGAAAACTTGGCCTGACCCGAATCTCAGGCTTGATACATGCCTCTGTGGGAGCGAGCCTGCTCGCGATAGCTGAGTGTCAGCCACAAGGATGTCGGCTGGAGCACCGCTATCGCGAGCAAGCTCGCTCCCACAGGTTTTTTAGCGGCTTTTAAACCGCTACCGCCCGCTGCTCACTGCGACGCAACGCCCGAGTCTTATGCAGCGTATCGGCACACGTCTTCGCCGCTTCCTGACCCTTGTGTACGAAGTGCTCGAAGAAAAACTTCTGGTGTTCTTCGCCTGCATGGAAGTGATGCGGCGTCAGCACGACCGAGAACACCGGTACCTCGGTTTCCAACTGGACCTGCATCAGGCCGGTGATGACCGATTGGGCGACAAACTCGTGGCGGTAGATCCCGCCATCCACCACCAGGCCGGCAGCGACGATACCGGCGTAACGGCCGGATTTGGCCAGCAACTTGGCGTGAAGCGGGATTTCAAAGGCACCGCCGACTTCGAAGAAGTCGATGTCGCTTTCCTGGTAGCCCTGGCTGATCATTTCGGCGACGAAGCCTTTGCGGCTCTGGTCGACGATTTCCTTGTGCCAGCAGGCCTGGATGAACGCGACGCGCTCGCCCGGATGGGTTTTGGTCTTGCTGTCGATTGCGGTGGGTTGCATGTTCTGGTTCCTGTTTGTGTAAAAAACAGGGCGTCATGAATCGAAGGGGATTCGAGGGTACGCCGCGCACAGAGTCGCAGTCGGCCCTTGGGTGTCGATCCCGTTCTCTCTTCATCCGGACTATGACCGTCGGCCCCGGGATCACACCGGGTCTGCTGACCTTGCCGCTGCACCGCGAAAGCCGTGAAGTGCCAAGCGCTCGCGGGCTATGCGCATTGCGCGCAATTACCGCCGGTGGGGAATCGCACCCCGCCCTGAGAACGTTTTGCCGGCACATTTTGTGACGGCGGAGGATTTTTAACACATAAGCCCCTGTGGGAGCGAGCTTGCTCGCGATAGCGGTGGTTCAGCTTGCATCGATGTGGACGTACTGCCGCCATCGCGAGCAAGCTCGCTACCACAGGTGATTTGGATGGTTCGTGTGGTCCTGGGCTTGATTATTCCGCGCCATGCCCGCAGTAATTGCCCTTAGAAAGGGAATTTTCCCCACCAGAACCCGAGGCCAGATTCATGAGTGTTATCGATCTTCGCAGCGACACGGTCACCCAACCCTCCGCCGGCATGCTGGATGCCATGGCCAGCGCGCCGACCGGCGACGATGTGTATGGCGAAGACCCGACTGTCAACCGTCTCGAAGCCGAGCTCGCCGAGCGCTTGGGTTTTGCCGCGGCACTGTTCGTGCCCTCAGGCACCATGAGCAATCTGCTGGGGTTGATGGCCCATTGCGAGCGCGGCGACGAATATATCGTCGGCCAGCAAGCCCACACCTACAAATACGAGGGCGGCGGCGCGGCGGTGCTTGGTTCGATCCAGCCGCAACCTCTCGAAGTGCAGGCGGATGGCTCGTTAGACCTGGCGCACGTCGCGGCGGCGATCAAGCCCGACGATTTCCACTTTGCCCGCACACGACTGCTAGCCCTGGAAAACACCATGCAGGGCAAGGTGCTGCCGCTGGATTACCTGGCCCGAGCCCGGCGCTTTACCCAGGAGCATGGGCTTGCCCTTCATCTGGACGGGGCACGGTTGTACAACGCCGCCGTCAAGCTGAATGTCGATGCCCGGGAAATCACCCAACATTTCGATTCGGTGTCGGTGTGCCTGTCCAAGGGGCTGGGTGCTCCGGTGGGCTCGGTCCTGTGTGGCACGGTCGAGTTGATCGGCAAGGCCCGCCGGCTGCGCAAAATGGTTGGCGGGGGGATGCGCCAGGCCGGAATCCTCGCTGCGGCGGGGCTGTATGCCCTGGACCATAACGTCCAGCGCCTGGCTGATGACCACGCCAATGCTCAGAGGCTCGCCGAAGGCATACGCGCGGCGGGCTACGAGGTCGAGCCGGTGAATACCAACATGGTCTACGTGCAAATGGGTGAGCGGGCCGAGGCGATCAAGGCGTTTGCCGATGAGCGGGGCGTCAAGCTCAGCGCGGCTTCACGGCTGCGAATGGTGACGCACATGGACGTGAGCGCGGCGCAAATCGATCACGTGATCACCACTTTCGTCGAATTTTCCCGCCAATGACCCGGGAACCGGGGTAATTGATAGTTTCTATCGCATAAACACGCTGTACCCCACGCGAAGGGCCGATATAATGCGGCCCTTTGCCGTTGCTCCGTCTGTTGACGTTTTGCACAGGCCTTTGGCCGCAGCCTCCGTGGAAGAACCTAATGAAAAGCGCAGAAATCCGTGAAGCCTTCCTTCGCTTCTTCGAAGAGCAAGGCCACACCCGAGTAGCCTCCAGCTCTTTGATTCCGGGCAACGACCCGACCCTGCTGTTCACCAACGCGGGGATGAACCAGTTCAAGGACTGCTTCCTGGGCCAGGAAAAACGTGCCTACACCCGTGCGGTGAGCAGCCAGAAGTGCGTGCGCGCCGGCGGCAAGCACAACGACCTGGAAAACGTCGGCTATACCGCTCGTCACCACACGTTCTTCGAGATGCTGGGCAACTTCAGCTTCGGTGATTATTTCAAGCGTGACGCCATTACTTTTGCCTGGACGTTCCTCACGTCTGACAAATGGCTGAACCTGCCCAAGGAAAAACTTTGGGTAACGGTCTATGCCACCGACGACGAAGCCTATGACATCTGGACCAAGGACGTCGGTGTCCCGGCTGAGCGCATGGTGCGCATCGGCGACAACAAGGGTGCGCCCTACGCGTCGGATAACTTCTGGACCATGGGTGACACCGGCCCATGCGGCCCTTGCACCGAGATCTTCTACGATCACGGCGCCGACATCTGGGGTGGCCCACCGGGCTCGCCGGAAGAAGACGGTGACCGCTATATCGAAATCTGGAACAACGTCTTCATGCAATTCAACCGCACCGCCGATGGCGTGTTGCATCCGCTGCCAGCACCGTCGGTGGACACCGGCATGGGCCTGGAGCGGATCAGCGCGGTGCTGCAGCACGTTCACTCCAACTACGAAATCGACCTGTTCCAGAGCCTGCTGAGCGCGTCGGCCAAGGCCATCGGCTGCACCAACGACAACCAGGCTTCGCTGAAAGTAGTCGCTGACCACATCCGTTCCTGCGGCTTCCTGATTGCCGACGGTGTACTGCCTTCCAACGAAGGCCGCGGTTATGTGCTGCGCCGGATCATCCGCCGCGCCTGCCGCCACGGCAACAAGCTGGGCGCCAAGGGTAGTTTTTTCTATCAGATCGTCGGGGCGCTGGTGGCCGAGATGGGCGAAGCCTTCCCGGAACTCAAGACCCAGCAGGCGCATATCGAGCGCGTGCTCAAGGGCGAAGAAGAGCAGTTCGCCAAGACCCTGGAGCAAGGCCTGAAGATCCTCGAGCAGGACCTGGCCGAACTCAAGGGTAACGTGGTCCCGGGCGATGTGGTGTTCAAACTGTACGACACCTACGGCTTCCCGATGGACCTGACTGGCGACATCGCCCGCGAACGCAACCTGACCCTCGACGAGGAAGGTTTCGAGCGCGAGATGGAAGCCCAGCGTGTGCGTGCGCGCTCCGCGAGCTCCTTCGGCATGGACTACAACAGCGTGGTCAAGGTTGACGTGGCGACCGAGTTCACTGGCTACGCCGCGACCACCGGTTCGGCCAAGATCGTCGCCATCTATAAGGATGGGCAGTCGGTCGACATCCTGAGCGAAGGCCAGGAAGGCGTGATCGTGCTGGACAAGACACCGTTCTACGCCGAATCCGGCGGCCAGATCGGCGACAGCGGTTACCTGCAGGCGGGCAATTCGCGCTTCGATGTACGCGATACCACCAAGACCGGCGGTGCCTTCCTGCACCACGGCGTGCTGGCTTCCGGCAGCCTGATGATCGCCGCCCCAGTGGCCGCTCATGTCGATGCCGAGGTTCGCCACGCGACTTCCCTGAACCACTCCGCCACGCACTTGCTGCACGCAGCGTTGCGCCAGGTGCTGGGCGAGCATGTCCAGCAGAAAGGCTCCTTGGTGGACAGCCAGCGCCTGCGCTTCGACTTCAGCCACTTCGAAGCCATCAAGCCTGAGCAGATCAAGGCGCTGGAAGACATTGTCAACGCGCAGATCCGCAAGAACTCACCGGTAGAAACCGAAGAAACCGATATCGAGACCGCCAAGCGCAAGGGCGCGATGGCGCTGTTCGGCGAGAAGTATGGCGACAGTGTCCGTGTACTGAGCATGGGCGACTTCTCCGTTGAGCTGTGCGGTGGCATCCATGCCAATCGCACCGGCGACATCGGCCTGCTGAAGATCATCAGCGAAGGCGGCGTGGCCTCCGGCGTGCGACGTATCGAGGCCGTCACTGGCGCAGCGGCGCTGGCGTACCTCAACGCGGCGGAAGAACAACTCAAGGAAGCGGCCAGCCTGATCAAGGGCAGTCGCGACAACCTGATCGACAAGCTGTCGGCTGTGCTGGAGCGCAACCGCGCGCTGGAAAAGCAACTCGAGCAGTTGCAGGCCAAGGCCGCCAGCGCCGCGGGCGACGATCTGTCAGCCCAGGCCGTGGACGTCAAGGGCGTGAAAGTGCTGGCCGCGCGTCTCGACGGCCAAGACGGCAAGGCCTTGTTGGCGCTGGTCGATCAACTGAAAAACAAACTCGGCCGCGCAGTGATCCTGCTCGGCGGTGTCCATGAGGAAAAGGTCGTTCTCGTCGCAGGCGTGACCAAAGACCTGACTGGCCAACTCAAAGCCGGTGATTTGATGAAGCAGGCCGCTGCGGCAGTGGGCGGGAAGGGCGGTGGTCGTCCAGACATGGCGCAAGGCGGCGGTACCGATGCCGGCGCCCTGGACGCGGCATTGACCCAGACCGTTGCATTTGTAGAGCAGGGTATTTAAGGCGGCGCCCCGGGTTCGCCAAGGCGGACCCGGCCGCTGTTGAGTGATTATTTGGGCGCCCTTCACGGGCAGAGGCGGCTTTGAAATGGCTTTGATCGTACAGAAATTTGGAGGCACCTCGGTCGGCACCGTCGAGAGAATCGAACAAGTCGCCGACAAGGTTAAGAAATTCCGTGACGCTGGCGATGACCTGGTGGTCGTGCTGTCGGCAATGAGCGGCGAGACCAACCGTCTGATCGATCTGGCCAAGCAAATCAGCGGCGACCAGCAACCGGTCCCCCGCGAGCTGGATGTGATCGTTTCCACTGGTGAGCAGGTGACCATCGCCTTGCTGGCCATGGCGCTGATCAAGCGTGGCGTGCCGGCGGTGTCCTACACCGGTAACCAAGTCCGTATCCTGACGGACAGCGCGCATAACAAAGCGCGTATCCTGCAGATCGACGATCAGAAAATTCGTGGTGACCTGAAGGCCGGTCGTGTCGTGGTTGTCGCCGGTTTCCAGGGTGTGGATGAGCACGGCAACATCACCACCCTTGGTCGTGGCGGTTCCGATACCACTGGTGTCGCGCTGGCAGCAGCCCTCAAGGCTGACGAGTGCCAGATCTACACCGATGTGGATGGCGTCTATACCACCGACCCACGGGTTGTGCCCGTGGCTCAGCGCCTGGACAAGATTACCTTCGAAGAGATGCTGGAAATGGCCAGCCTCGGTTCCAAGGTATTGCAGATCCGCGCGGTTGAATTCGCCGGCAAGTACAACGTTCCGCTGCGCGTCCTGCACAGCTTCAAGGAGGGTCCGGGCACCCTCATTACTATTGATGAAGAGGAATCCATGGAACAGCCGATCATTTCCGGCATCGCTTTCAACCGCGATGAAGCCAAGCTGACCATCCGTGGCGTGCCAGACACTCCCGGCGTGGCCTTCAAGATTCTGGGGCCGATCAGTGCCGCCAACATTGAAGTCGACATGATCGTGCAGAACGTTGCGCACGATAACACCACCGACTTCACCTTTACCGTGCACCGCAACGACTACCAGTCCGCCGAAGCCGTGCTCAAGAAGACGGCCGACGAGATTGGCGCCCGGGAAGTGGTGGGCGATACCAAGATTGCCAAGGTCTCGATCGTTGGTGTTGGCATGCGCTCCCACGCGGGCGTGGCGAGCCGCATGTTCGAGTCCCTGGCCAAGGAAAGCATCAATATCCAAATGATCTCCACCTCGGAAATCAAGGTTTCCGTGGTGATCGAGGAGAAGTACCTGGAACTCGCCGTGCGCGCCCTGCACACGGCTTTTGAACTCGACGCCGCAGCCCGACAGGGCGAGTAAGGCGTTGCCTGAGGGCGCGGCTTCGACCGCGCCCTTTGTTTTTCTGAATGGCATGTTCCAAAACTGTTCTTTTGCACCCGCTGGTCAATACTAGGCCTGTGGGCCGCGAGCGTTTCGGTTGTAGGACCCATGCCCTTTTTTTGCAGACTGTTGTTCCTGAACTGAATCGCGTGAGGAGAAACGTATGCTGATTCTGACCCGTCGGTGCGCAGAGAGCCTGATTATTGGCGATGGCGAAATCACCGTGACCGTGCTCGGCGTCAAAGGAAACCAAGTGCGTATCGGCGTCAATGCGCCGAAGGAGGTCGCTGTGCACCGGGAGGAAATCTACCTGCGTATCAAGAAAGAGAAGGACGACGAACCAAGCCATTAATTTTTATCGATTTTTATGTTTGCAAACGGGGATGAAGGTGGTTAATATACGCCCCGTGTTGCGGAGAGCTGGCCGAGTGGCCGAAGGCGCTCCCCTGCTAAGGGAGTACACCTCAAAAGGGTGTCGGGGGTTCGAATCCCCCGTTCTCCGCCATTATTCGTTTAGTGCGCTGTTATCTTGCTTGATCGGTAAGTGATTGAAATTACTGAAAAAAGCGCTTTACAAAAAGATTCGGCGACCTATAATGCGCGGCAACAAATGCACTCGTAGCTCAGCTGGATAGAGTACTCGGCTACGAACCGAGCGGTCACAGGTTCGAATCCTGTCGAGTGCACCATTTAAGAGTTGCTTGCAGCAATGCAAATAACTTGGCTTCAACCAGTTGTGATCTGGTATAAAACCACAACTTGCACTCGTAGCTCAGCTGGATAGAGTACTCGGCTACGAACCGAGCGGTCACAGGTTCGAATCCTGTCGAGTGCACCATACACCAAAAAGCCCGCGTTTAACGCGGGCTTTTTGCTGTCTACGATTTGCCTTTCACGCATCCCTTCTCGTCGAACACGACCTCTGCGCTCCGACCTTTCTGCGTCTTGTAGGTGTACCGAGTGCTCGAATTTCGAACCTTGATCGTATCCGGTTTGCCAAGCGCGCTGACGACGTCTTGTTCGCTCATGCCTACAACGATTCGTCGCTTCAGGATGGCTTCGCGGCGCTGGTTGGTGTTGATCTGGTTTCCACAGCTGTCCTCGAGTTGGCCAACAATGGTCGGTTCCTTGCGTCTGGTTTTGTTGCTGGATGTTTGCCGACCTTCGGCTTCGGGCAGCATCGGCTCGATAGGGGGCGGGCTGTATGTATGAACCTGCTGCATTGTCAGGGTTTCTCCCGGTTCGCAACTGAGGGTTGTGAACGTGATTTTCCCAGCACTGTTTTCGCAGCGGTGCACAACGTGATCGGCAGCCCAGAGAGGCAGGCAGGGCAGGGTGGCGAGCAGAAACAGATAGCGGCTTACGGGCATGCTGCCGTCCTCCTTGACGGTAAATAAAAAAGGATAGCTGTGACATTTCTCCCTGGGGCTGTGTTTTCTTTTCAGGATAAGTCGTCGTAGAAACAGACGTTCAGCCTGTGTTCAGGTTTGTCTCGCAAGCACTTGTTCTTGCCATGATTTTTTAACGTGTTACGGCGCCAAGCGGTGTATGATTGCGCCCGTCAGCCCCGCCGGGGCTTTGGAATATCTTCATGGACTTACCCAGTAGTTACTCAATATCTCTTTTTGCCGATCATGAATTAACTGATTGATCCTTCCGGCGTGCTCCACTGCTGGGAGTGGAGTTCGCCTATGACTGAAATAGAAGTAAAAAAAACGCAGGAAAGCCTTCAGGATCGCCTCGCTCAAGTCGTTGAGCTGTTGCATCGCCAGCGCGTCGTGGAAGACCTCACGCATCGCCAGGAAGGTCCGCATTCCGATCGGGTCGAGAACCTGGTACATCGGCAGAATCTCGTCGAGTTGCAACGTAAGCTCGATGATCTGCACTCGGCCGACGTTGCCTACATCCTTGAAGCCTTGCCGCTGGAAGAGCGTCTGACCGTCTGGCAATTGGTCCAGGCCGATCGCGACGGCGACATCCTGCTCGAAGTGTCCGACTCGGTTCGTGAAACCCTGATCGCAGACATGGATGACCATGAGCTTCTCGCAGCGGCCAAGGAGATGGACGCCGACGAGCTCGCCGACCTTGCTCCCGAATTGCCACGCGACGTTGTCCATGAGCTGATGGAAGCTCTTGATGGTCAACAGCGCGAGCGTGTGCGTTCGGCATTGTCCTATGACGAGGAGCAGGTCGGTGCGCTGATGGACTTCGAGATGGTGACGATCCGCGAGGACGTCAGCCTTGAAGTGGTTTTGCGTTATCTGCGGCGACTCAAGGAATTGCCGGGCCATACCGACAAACTCTTCGTGGTCGATTATGACGGCGTGCTCAAAGGCGTTCTGCCTATCAAGCGTCTTTTGGTCAACGATCCGGAGAAGCAAGTGGCCGAGGTAATGGCCAGCGACCCTGTGAGCTTCCATCCTGACGAAAACGCCTACGATGCGGCCCAGGCATTCGAACGTTACGACCTGATTTCTGCGCCGGTGGTGGACAAGAACGGCAAGCTGATCGGCCGTCTCACCATCGACGAAATGGTGGACTTGATCCGTGAGGAAAGCGAAAGCGAAGTCCTCAGCATGGCGGGTCTGCGGGAAGAAGAGGACATTTTCGCCTCGGTCTGGAAGTCCCTGCGTAACCGTTGGGCCTGGCTGGCGATCAATCTGATCACGGCTTTTGTCGCGTCCCGCGTCATCGGCCTGTTCGAAGGCTCCATCGAAAAGCTGGTCGCACTGGCGGCGTTGATGCCCATCGTTGCCGGTATCGGTGGTAACTCCGGCAACCAGACCATCACCATGATTGTCCGCGCCATGGCATTGGACCAGGTCAGTACCGGCAATACATCGCGTTTGATGCGCAAGGAACTGGCCGTTGCGTTGATCAATGGCGTCATCTGGGGAGGGGTGATCGGGGTCGTGGCGTACTTGCTGTATGGCAGCTGGTCGCTGGGCGTGGTCATGACTGCGGCGATGACGCTCAATCTGCTGTTGGCCGCGCTGATGGGCGTCTTGATCCCTATGACCCTGGCGCGCCTGGGGCGCGACCCAGCAATGGGTGCGAGCGTGATGATCACCGCCATGACGGACAGCGGCGGGTTTTTCATCTTCCTGGGCTTGGCGACGATTTTCCTGCTCTGAGTGGCTTATCAAGAAGCCCGCCTGACTGGCGGGTTTTTTTCTGGGTGATGGTTTCCCCGCCCCCCAGGTCGCCAAACGCCGGGCGAAAAAAAGCCAGCGTTAAGCTGGCTTTATTACCCTGGACACGATCAGGACGCGTCAGCGGCCATTTCGGCATCATGAGCAATCAGCGAAACGAGGGCGTTCTGCTGGCGATGGGAGAGTTGTCGGAAGCGTTGAAGCAACTCGCGCTCATGCAGCGACAGCTCCGGGCTGTCCAGGCGCATGCTCAATTCTTCACCCAACGCACCTTCCTGAATCAGGCTTTGCTCAAGGCGCGCGATGATTTCAGAGTTCATGCTGCGGTGATGATTACGAGCCACCTCGGCAATGCGTTCCCGCATTCCGTCTGGCAGACGCACGACGAACTTGTCAGCCGTACGGCTGGAATAAATTGCCTGTTTCAATGGGCGCATATTTATTTAACCGGTTAGTTCAGGGGAGCGGTTCTGGGGATTGGCCGCAGGATGTCGATAGGACAAGGCCCGTTGCCAAATGTTCAACCTGAATGTTAAGAGGCCGCATCATGCCTCAAAATTGCCAGATCATTGGCGCCAATTCTGTGACAAATTCTGATCCGGGTAAAGGCGTTATGCCAGTACTCTTCTCAAAAAATGCGGACTGGTTTGAAAAACACACAGGTTCCGCATTTTGTGACCACTGCATCGTGTCGTTGTGCCATACCGTTGGGCGGATAACCGATACGCAACTAAACGTCTGCCTTTCTAGTTACGTATAGGATAGTGGCAAAAGGCCGATTTACTAGGCCCGGAGGCTGTGGATAGATGAATGGCGCCATATTTGGGCGGCCTTCCCTTGGCGTGGCGTAAGGGTCGTACTATTTGCCTACACTTAATAGGCAGCGACGACATGACAAACGCGAGAGTGGCCGTTAACATGCTCGCCGTCCAACGCACCGCGTTTCTCGTGGTCGACCCGTGTCTCAGTAGCTCAATTGGATAGAGCATCCCCCTCCTAAGGGGAAGGTTGGCAGTTCGAACCTGCCCTGGGACACCATTATTATCCCGCAGCCCTGCAAGTCCCCACGATCTTCTAACGGAACCCCGTTTGCGGCCGATAACCCGATGAGTCTCCTTTCCTGACGTCCCGGCGTCCTGGAACGGCTCGCGGTATGCGTCGCGGCTGTCTATCATCTGCGCGCTTTGCCGGCCGTGAGGCGGTGTTTCGTTTGTTTTGCCATTGAGTTCATTTTCTTATTTGCCTGGACATCCTCGATGCTGGCGTACCACCAAAAAAGTTTTCTGATCGTCGATGATTTCTCGGATTTCCGCAGCTCCGTCCGGTCGATGTTGCGGGAGTTGGGCGTCAAGGACGTGGACACCGCCGATACCGGTGAAGTGGCGCTGCGCATGTGTTCGCAGAAGCGTTATGACTTCATCTTGCAGGATTATCACCTGGGCGACGGGCGCAAGAACGGCCAGCAGGTGCTGGAAGACCTGATGGTCGAGAAGTTGATCAGCCATGAGAGCGTATTTCTCATGGTGACCGCCGAGACCAGCCAGGCCATGGTGCTCAGTGCCCTGGAACATGAGCCGGATGCGTACCTGACCAAACCATTCAATCGCTCCGGCCTGGCCCAGCGGTTGGAGCGCCTGGAGCAGCGCAAAACGTTGCTCAAACCGATCCTGCAGGCGCTCGATCGTGGCAAGCCGATGGAAGTGCTCAATGCTTGCATCGCCCTGTGCAAGCAGGACCCGCGCTACGGCCCACTGTGCCTGCGTTATCGGGCCGATGCGCTGCGCGACCTGAATCAGAACGAGGCCCTTGAGCGGTTGTACAACTCCATCATCGCGGATCGCCCGTTGCCGTGGGCGTACGCGGGGTTGGGAAAGTTGTTGTTCAAGCGCGGGCAGATAGGCGAAGCCAAGGCTGTCTATGAAAAAGCCCTGAAAGTCTTTCCGATGATGCCGGCCCTGTACGACGGCATGGCCGACGTGTTGGTGGCTGAAGGCGACACGAAGCAGGCCCAGAACGTATTGGAGGAAGCGGTGCGGTTATCGCCGTTGGCGGTGCGTCGGCAGTCGCTGCTGGGCAAGCTGGCGATGACCAACGAGGATTACGAGACCGCGTCGAAAGCCTATCGCCAGGCGGTCGGGCAGGGCGCGCAATCGCGATTCAAGGATCCGGAGAGCAACCTTGGCCTGGCCCATGCCTTGATCAGCAAGGGCAGCGAGAAGGGCCTGGACACCCGGACGAGGCTGGAAATCAACACCACGCTTAGCGCGGTGGCGAAAGATAACCCCAGCGATCCGGGCCTGCAGGTCCGGGCGCGGCTGATGAAAGCAACGAGCCTGTTGCTCAATGATGCCGAAACCGCCGAAAAGCTCACCGAGCAAGCCTTGCAGCGTCTCGACGGCATGGAACAGTTCATGAGTGCCGAAGCCGCGCTGCTGGTGGCCAAGCAGCTACAGATGCTCGGCCAGACCAGCGCCGGCGAATCGATGCTCAAGAACTGCGCGGAGATCTATGGCGATGATCCGACCGTGATGCAGGGCATTGCCAAGCTCACCGACGACCCGAATATCCTTAACCAGGGCAACGCCGCCGCCGAGCTGAACCGCGAAGGCGTGCGTGTCTACAAGACCGGCGCGTTACCCGAGGCGCGGGAATTGTTCCGGCGTGCACTGAAGCTGCAGCCGAAGAACATCAGTATTGCCCTGAACATGGCGCAATCCCTGCTGCACGGCACCGATACCAGTGTTGAATCGCAGCTGCTGCAGGAATGCCGTGCCTGCCTGAAACTGGTGGGCATGATGCCCGACACCGATGCGCGTTTTGCGCGTTATCAGAAACTGCGAAGCAAGGCATTTGGCGATGAATGACAGCGAACAAGCTCTCGATTTCTCCACGGTGATCGCGTCTACCGTGCATGACATGAAAAACTCCCTGACCCTGCTCATGCAGGCTCATACGCAATGGCTCGAGCGCCTGCCGGAACCTTCGCGGCAGACCTCGGAGCAGGGCGTGATGGAGTTCGAGTTTGCCCATCTCAATGGGCTGCTGGTGCAGTTGCTCGGGTTATACAAGCTGGGCGTGAATCAATTGCCGCTGCATCCGGCCTACCACGAACTGGATGACTTCATCGAAGCGCAGTTGGCCGGCCATCAGGACGTGTTCCGCAGTCGCGGGATCATGGCCACCTATGAGGTCGATCCGCTGAGCCCGCTGGGTTTCTTCGACCGTGAGCTGATCGCGTCGGTGCTCGACAACATGATCAACAATGCCATTCGCCACGCGCGCCAGGCGTTGTTGATCAGCGTGAGCGACGAGGCTGGGCAATTGGTGCTGACCATCAATGACGACGGCGAAGGCTACCCGGCCGAAATGATTGAACGCCAGGCCGAGTATGTGCAGGGCATCAACCACAGCAGCGGCAGCACCGGCCTTGGCCTGTATTTCGCCGCTAGGATCGCCGGGTTGCATCAGCGTGGCGGCTTGAGCGGGCATACCGAGATTGCCAATGGCGGTGTGCTGGGCGGTGGGGTGTTCAGGCTTTACCTGCCCTGAGCTGTCCATATCCCCGTCAGATGTTTATTGTCTCGGGATGCTTGATATTCCGAACAGCCGGAGCCTATTTTGTACGGGTTGCCGTTCGCGGCTCGCACATAACAAGGATTGCGTCATGACGACCGATGGCCAGTGTTCACTCGCACAGCGATTGACGGGCATTGATGAGATTGAATGTGTCACGCCGGATTTGAATGGCGTACCCAGGGGCAAGGTAATGAGCGCCGAGGGCTTCCTTGAAGGCCGGCGGTTGCAGATGGCGCGCGGTGTGCTGCTGCAATGCATCATGGGCGGATATCCGCCAGCGCGCTTTTACGGCAGTGACGACGGCGACCTGGCGTTGGTGGCCGATCCACAGCAGATCCACCGGCTGCCGTGGAGCCATCCGCCGCGCGCCTTGGCGATCTGCGACGCCGATGAGCTCAGCGGCGAAAGCTCACCTTTGTCGACGCGCGGTCAGCTCAAGGCCGTGATCGCTCGATATGCGGCGCTCGGGCTAGCGCCGGTAGTGGCGACGGAGCTGGAGTTTTTTGTGTTCGCGCCCAATCCGGATCCTTCCCAGCCATTCCTACCTCCGATGGGCCTGGATGGTCGTCGCGAAGATGGCCAATCGGCGTTCAGCATCAGTTCCAACAACGGCCTGCGACCGTTCTTCACCGAAGTCTATGAATGCATGGCGGCGCTAGGCCTGCCGCGCGACACGTTCATGCATGAAATGGGCGTCAGCCAGTTTGAAATCAATCTGCTCCACGGCGATGCTCTGCTGTTGGCCGACCAGACGTTCCTGTTCAAGCATTTGCTCAAGGAGGTGGCCCTCAAGCATGGCCTGACGGTGGTCTGCATGGCCAAGCCGCTGGCGCGAACGCCGGGCAGTTCGATGCACATTCACCAGAGCGTCGTCGAGCTGGGCAGCGGTCGCAATGTATTCAGCGACGATGCGGGCGAGCCGACCGCGACGTTCCGGCACTTCATTGGCGGGCAGCAGGCCGGCATGGCGGATTTCACCGCGCTGTTCGCGCCAAACGTGAATTCCTACCACCGCCTCTGCCATCCATTCGCGTCGCCAAACAATGCCTGTTGGTCCCATGACAATCGTTCGGCCGGGCTGCGCATTCCTGCGAGTGCGCCGGTAGCCCGGCGGGTCGAGAACCGCTTGCCGGGAGCCGATGCCAACCCTTACCTGGCGATTGCCGCCAGTCTGGCGGCGGGGCTCCATGGCATCGAGAATCGCCTGGAACCGGGTGCCGCGATCCAGGGCGAGTTCGAGGTGCCGGAGAATCTGTCTTTGCCATGTACCTTGCATGCAGCGCTTGAACGTCTCAAGCGTAGCCACTTGGCGAAGGAACTGTTCGGTAGCGAGTTCATCGAAGGTTACGTTGCCTCGAAAACCCTGGAACTGACCAGTTTCTTTGACGAAATCACGCCCTGGGAGCGGCGCGTTTTGGCGGCCCAGGCATAACGAACCGTCGCATTCGGGCTATCTTCCAAAGATAGCCCTTACTTACCTCAAGGAGCCGCTCGGAACGCCGATGCGCCAAATCTGGAAACCTTTTCGAGCGCTTTATTTCGCCTCGCTGATGATGCTCATTGGCTCAGGCCTTCTGAGTACTTACCTGGCCCTGCGCCTGGCCGCCGACAATGTGGACAGCCTGTGGGTCGGTGCGCTGATGGCGGCGAACTATTTCGGCCTGGTGCTGGGCGGCAAGATCGGCCACCGGCTGATTGGCCGCGTCGGGCATATCCGCGCCTATTCGGCTTGCGCCGGGATCGTCGGTGCGGCGGTATTGGGCCATGGCCTGGTGAACTGGCTGCCGGCCTGGATCGTGCTGCGGATGATTGTCGGCCTGGGCATGATGTGCCAGTACATGGTTATCGAAAGCTGGCTCAACGAGCAGGCCGATGCCAAGCAACGCGGGGTAGTGTTCAGCGGCTATATGATTGCTTCTTACCTGGGGCTGGTGCTGGGCCAACTGATCCTGGTCATGCATCCGGCCCTGGGCCTTGAATTGCTGATGTTGGTGGCGTTGTGTTTCGCCCTGTGCCTGGTGCCGGTGGCATTGACCCGGCGGATTCACCCGGCGCCGTTGCATCCGGCTCCGATGGAGCCGCGCTTCTTTATCAAGCGCGTACCGCAATCGTTGACCACGGTGTTGGGCTCCGGGCTGATCGTCGGCTCCTTCTACGGCCTGGCACCGCTGTACGCCTCCCAGCAGGGCCTGAGTACCGAGCAGGTCGGCTTGTTCATGGGCTGCTGCATCTTTGCCGGCCTGCTGGTGCAATGGCCGCTGGGTTGGCTGTCGGATCGTTACGATCGGGCCCTGTTGATCCGCTGCTTCGCACTGGCCCTGGTGGTGTGTGCCTTGCCGCTGGCCATCCTGTCGAAGGCGCCGCTGGAAGTATTGTTCATCGCCGGTTTCTGCTGTTCGTTGGTGCAGTTTTGCCTGTACCCGCTGGCGGTCGCGTTTTCCAATGACCACGTCGAGGGTGATCGCCGGGTGTCGCTCACCGCGATGCTGCTAGTGACCTACGGCGTGGGCGCCAGCATCGGCCCGTTGGTGGCCGGGGTGCTGATGAAGCTGTACGGCAGCCAGATGCTCTATGGCTTTTTTGCCCTGTTTGCGTTGCTGCTGGTATGGCGGATCCGGCCGAAAGCGGTCACCAACCTGCACCAGGTCGACGACGCGCCGCTGCATCACGTGGCCATGCCGGACAACATGACCAGTTCACCCTTGGTGGCGTGCCTCGATCCGCGGGTCGACGAGCAAGTGGTGCAGGAGCAGATGCAGGCCTCGCCCAATCCGGACGTCGAGCCCGAGCCTCAACCTGAATTGGAGCCGGTCACCGAAGGCGCCGACGACGAACTGCCACCGTCCGATTTCACCCAGGCCAGGCCCTGAGACCGGCATAAAAAAAAACGGGCAATCCTTGCAAAGGGATTGCCCGTTTTTTTATAGCGCGCCGGAAATCAGAAGTCGTCTTTATCGAACCGACGGGCTTCACGCTGCAATTGATACACGAAGCGTTCCACCTGGCGTTGTACCAGGCCGCTGATGTTATGGAAGCGCACGCCTGCGAACGTGGTGTTGATCCGCTCTTCGAAATGCAGGTAGCGCAGCTCCACCGGCGCGGTCATGCTGCCAAACGGTAGGGCGGCGATGAAGCGTTCGTAAACCTGGCCCAGCTGCAGCCGTTCAGTGATATCGCCATCGAAGCGCAGCTTGCAGCCGGTTGCGGAAATATCCAGCAGCTTGCCATTCACCGGTGATTTGAGCTTGTCGCCACCCAACTCCACGTTCACCAGTTGCGCCAGTTTCAATGCGGCCCGGAAGGCGTTGCGGCGCTGGTGATAAACCACTTCTTCAGGCAAGGCGCCGCGATAGCAGCGGCCATCGCTCGATTCCTGAATGGTCAATGGGCCGTTGCCCTCCCACGCGATGCGCACGCCGTCATGGAAACCCTCGACGCGAAACGGCTCGCCGGCCAGTAAGAAACGTTCACCGTCCCGAGGAATCATTTCGTCCAGGGCGATGGTGTTGGTTTCGCGATCGACATCCACCAGGTAACTTTGGAACCGCTGGCTGCGCTCGTGGAAGGTGATGATCAGCGGGTCGTGACTGTCTTGCAGCATCCGCAGACTGCCGGAGATTTCCAGAGGGGTGGCGAGGACCTTGGGCGGCTGCGGAGCATCATCCGCGTTTGAGGCATTGAACACGGTGGGTCAATCTCCAGGCAAAATACGACTACAAAGAGCCAGCATTTTGCCAGCATGTATCGCGCGTTGATAGTGCTCCGGCATCGTTCGCTTCATGCCTGGCTGAGCGGGCGGTGCTTGACCATTTTCGCGGTCGAGCCGCGAGCGTCATAGAGCGTCGGGATTTCGCCGCCATTGAGAATACGCAACTGATTGGCGGTGGCGGCCTGTTGCATCAGGATAGACTGGCCGTTTCGAGCATTGGCGGCCTGGCACTGGTTGAGCAGGTCGTTGAGCACGGCGCTTTGCGACAACAGCTGATCGCCGATCGACGATTGGCTGGCCAATTGCTCAAGGCCACTGTTATCGGCGGGCAGGTTGAGGCTGGCGAGGATTTCGCTGCGCTTGCGGCCATGCTGGTCGAGCAAAATGATCAATGCCTGCTTTTGCGCCAGAATATTTTCCAGCAGGGGCATGTCCCGCCCGTGCAATGCCAGGGCTTCGGTCTGCAACAGCTCCAACAATTGTTGCGCTGGAGCAAAGTCGTCGATGATCAGTTGCAATAAATGAGTGTCGTGCATGGCTGGCCTTGGGTCTTAAGCGTCCAAAAGCCTGGCGCAGGCGGGGGCCTAGCGCTGGGCTTCGAAGTTGAGCAGCTTGCTGGCTACACGGTTGCTGTCGACTTGATAGCTGCCATCGGCGATTGCTGCTTTCAACGCGGCCACGCGGGCGTTGTCGACGACAGGTTGATCGCGCAGCTTGTCAGTGACCTTCTGCAACTGTTGAGCCTCATTGCTGAGGTGTACCGATTCCCCGTTGCTGACAGTGGCGGCCTGGTCGGCTGGCTTGGATTTGTCGGTTTCGACGGTTTCCTTGCTGGCGCTGGTGCGCGCAGTGCCTGTCAGGGGCGAGGAGCTGTTTAAACGATTGAAATCGATGACCATGGTAAAAAACCTCTGGGTATTTGGACGCTTGCCATGTTTTCGGCCATCCCCAAAAAAACTTTAGGCTCATTTTTCAAATGAACGAGCGCACGTCCGCGCTTGCCTTCGTACAAGGCACAGTCTAGGGAACACCGAGGTCAAGCGCCAGCCTGTCTACCCTCCTTACAGCCTCTTACATAGCCACTTCCACCTGGCCAGGCGCTATCACCTGTGCCTTGATGACCCGTTGGGAATTGAGGTTTTTCACCCGAATCTGTTCGCGCATGCCACCGTTGGCCAGGGCCTCGCCGGGCATCCGCACGGCCAGGGTGCCGCTGCGAGCGGTGATGACCACCTGGTCGCCCTTGCGAACCACCTCGGCCTGTTCCAGATGCACCTGGGTCACCACCTGGTCGGCGACCATTGGTCGGACAAGTTTCTGCCCAATGGCCTCATCGACGGACGTCAGGAAACCCTGGCTGATCTGGCTGACGTCGCGCTCACGCAGCACCACGTCCTGCGGCTCGACGATCCCGGCCCGCTTGAGTGGGCGAGTGGTGGTGACAATTTCCCGGTACAGGCGCACTTGAGCGGGCACGAACACCGTCCAGGGCGCGGCGCTATCGCAACGAACCTTCACCGTGACGCGGCCCAGGGGCCTGGCCGGGCTCTCCAGCGAGGCAGTCAATTCCTTGTCGCACATCGGCATCCGCAGGCGCGGGTCGAGCTGGTTGACTTCAATCTCGTAGCGACCTTCGGTTTGACTGGTTGCCAGATAGTCTTCTACGGTGAACTCAAGAAAGCCCTGAGTGACGCCGATAAGGAGATCAGGCAAGGTTACCGCAGCGGCACCAAGGGCAGGACCGCCCGAAGCGAGCAGGCAGGCAGCCAGCAGTGCACCGAGCCAGTGGCGGCAGTGAGTGGTCAGGCGTCGAGAAAATGTCGTTTGTGCGTTCATGCCGGTTCAATAGCAAGCCCCGTGCCGTTTAGTGATGAATGCGCGTCGGACACATTAGCGTTAGGTAGGAGTCAGGGCATGGCGGGAGTGATGGATTCGGTAAACCAGCGCACACAGCTGGTGGGTCAGAATCGCCTGGAGCTGTTGTTGTTCCGTCTCGACGGCCGACAATTGTATGGGATCAACGTGTTCAAGGTTCGCGAGGTGCTGCAATGCCCCAAGCTGACCCTGATGCCGAAATCCAGTCCCGTCGTGTGCGGTGTGGCGAATATCCGGGGAGCGACCATCCCGATTCTCGACCTGGCGATGGCGACCGGTTCCGGCCGACTGCTGGACCAGAGCAATCCGTTTGTGATCATCACCGAGTACAACACCAAGACCCAAGGGTTCCTGGTGCGATCGGTGGAGCGCATCGTCAACATGAACTGGGAAGAGATCCATCCACCACCCAAGGGGACCGGCCGCGACCACTACCTCACGGCGGTGACCCGGGTCGATAACCAGTTGGTGGAAATCATCGACGTGGAGAAAATCCTCGCCGAAGTGGCGCCGACCCCGGAAACGATTTCCGTTGGCGTGATAGATGCCGAGACCCAGCACAAGGCGGTTTCCCTGCGGGTGCTGACCGTCGACGATTCCTCGGTGGCCCGTAAGCAGGTCACACGTTGCCTGCAAACGGTCGGCGTCGAAGTGATTGCGCTGAACGATGGGCGGCAAGCGCTGGATTACCTGCGCAACCTGGTCGACGAAGGCAAGAAGCCGGAAGAGGAGTTCCTGATGATGATCTCCGACATCGAGATGCCGGAGATGGACGGCTACACGCTGACATCGGAAATCCGCAGCGACCCGCGCATGCAAAAGCTGCACATCATCTTGCATACTTCGTTGTCTGGGGTGTTCAACCAGGCAATGGTCAAGAAGGTCGGCGCCGATGACTTCCTGGCCAAGTTCCGGCCCGATGACCTCGCTTCCCGAGTCGTCGAGCGAATCAAGTCAGCAGGCTAAAGGTCGGGCGCGTTGTGCGCCCGGCAAGTCAATACAGTGAAAAGAGGCGGTATTTTGTCTACGGGTAATTTGGATTTCGAACAGTTCCGGGTCTTCCTGGAAAAAGCCTGTGGCATCTTGCTTGGTGAAAACAAGCAGTACCTGGTGTCGAGCCGTCTCAATAAGTTGATGGAACAACAGGGCATCAAGTCATTGGGCGAGTTGGTTCAGCGTATCCAGACCCAGCCGCGCAGTGGCTTGCGCGAGATGGTCGTGGACGCCATGACCACCAACGAAACCCTGTGGTTTCGTGACACCTATCCCTTTGAGGTATTGAAGAACAAGGTATTGCCGGCGGCCATCAAGGCCAGCCCGGGCCAGCGCCTGCGGATCTGGTCGGCGGCCTGTTCGTCGGGGCAGGAACCTTATTCCTTGTCGATGTCCATTGATGAGTTCGAGCGCACCAACATTGGCCAGTTGAAAGGCGGCGTGCAGATCGTCGCCACCGACCTGTCCGGGACCATGCTCAACAACTGCAAGACCGGCGAGTACGACAGCCTGGCCATCGGCCGCGGCCTGTCGCCCGATCGCCTGCAACGTTATTTCGACGCCAAGGGACCGGGCAAATGGGTGGTCAAGGCGCCCATCAAGAGCCGCGTGGAGTTTCGCTCGTTCAACTTGCTGGACAGTTACGCCAGCCTGGGCAAGTTCGACATCGTGTTCTGCCGCAACGTGTTGATCTACTTTTCCGCTGAGGTGAAGAAGGACATCCTGACGCGCATCCACAGCACCCTGAAACCGGGTGGTTATCTGTTCCTGGGTGCATCCGAGGCGTTGAACGGCTTGCCGGACCATTACCAGATGGTCCAGTGCAGCCCGGGGATCATTTACCAGGCGAAGTGATTGGCTTGGATGGTAGAACGGGAGTCCCTAGGGGCTCCCGTTTTTTTTTGCGTGCTCATATTCAATCACCACTGTCCCCTGTGGGAGCGAGCTTGCTCGCGATAGCGGTATTGCAGACGACATCAACGTTGACTGACAGACCGCCATCGCGAGCAAGCTCGCTCCCACATTTTGATTTCCTTTGCCTGGATGAAAGCGGCAGAAAAGCGGCATCCGGCGGAAACCGATTGCCGCTTTTCTGGCATTGCCGCTTTGCCGTTGCCCGCAAAGCCCCGGTTTACGGGCTTTCGGAAAGTGGCACGGCGCTTGCTAAAGCCTTCGTACGTACATTCTGGTCACCCAAAGGTTTCCGACATGAGCATCAGCTTCGATAAAGCGCTCGGTATCCACGAACAGGCCCTGAGCTTCCGCGCCCAGCGTGCCGAAGTCCTGGCCAACAACATCGCCAACGCCGACACGCCGAACTACAAGGCCCGTGACCTGGACTTTTCCAAGGTACTCGCCGAGCAGAACGAGAAGACCAAGAACGGCCACTTCGCCTTGAACATGACCAACAGCCGTCATATCGAAGCCGAAGGCGTAGGCAGCGGCGACGAATCGTTGATGTATCGCACGCCGATGCAGCCCTCGGTCGACCAGAACACCGTGGACGCTCAACTGGAACAGTCCAACTACGCGGAAAACTCCGTGAACTTCCAGGCCAGCTTCACCCTGCTCAACAGTAAATTCAAAGGGCTGGTATCGGCCCTGCGTGGAGAGTAAGTCATGTCGATCGCGAGCGTTTTCAACATCGCCGGCAGTGCCATGAGTGCCCAGACCACTCGCCTGAACACCGTCGCCAGTAACATCGCCAACGCCGAGACCGTTTCGTCAAGCATCGACCAGACCTACCGCGCCCGTCACCCGGTGTTCGCCACCATGTTCCAGGGTGGCCAATCCGGCGGCAGCGATTCGCTGTTCCAGGACCAGGACGCGGCGGGGCAGGGCGTACAGGTGCTCGGCGTCGTTGAAGACCAGAGCAACCTCGAAGCACGTTACGAGCCAAACCATCCGGCCGCGGACGCCAAGGGTTATGTCTATTACCCGAACGTCAACGTCGTCGAAGAAATGGCCGACATGATTTCCGCCAGTCGTTCGTTCCAGACCAACGTCGAAATGATGAACACCGCCAAAACCATGATGCAGAAGGTCCTGACCCTCGGTCAGTGATAAGGGGCGATTCATATGAGCGTCACCAATACAACAGGCGGTTTGAGCCTCAACGAGATTCTGGCCAACTCCTCGGTCAAGACCAATACCAAGGCCGATGGCCTGGGTGCGGCGACCAATGCGGCGAGTGGCAACCAGGAATTGGGCAAGGATGCGTTCCTGCAACTGCTCGTGACCCAGCTGAAAAACCAGAACCCGCTGGAACCCCAGGACAACGGTGAGTTCGTGGCCCAACTGGCGCAATTCAGCAGCCTGGAAGGCATCACCACGCTCAACGAAACCGTGAGCGGCATTGCCGGCAACTACAACTCGTCACAAGCGTTGCAGGCTTCGTCCCTGGTCGGCCGCTCGGTGATCGCTCCGGGTGACAAGGCCGTGGTCGACACCTCCAAGAGCCTCAACGGCACCGTGGTGGTTCCGGCGGCGGTGTCCTCCCTCACCGTCAAGATCATGGACAAGGATGGCAAGACCGTCCGCACCATCGACCTGGGCAGCCAGAAGTCGGGCAACTCTGCCTTCATCTGGGACGGCAAGAACGACGCGGGCACGACGGTAGAGTCGGGCACGTACACCTTCGCGGCCTCGACCACCATCGATGGCAAGGCCACGTCGCTGATCACCAACCTGCCGGCCACGGTCAGCAGCGTGACGATCAGCCAGACGGGCGGTGAGCTGATGCTCAACCTGGCCGGGCTGGGCAGCATCGCCCTGTCCAAAGTACAAACTATTGGTATGTAGAGCCGACTAACCGGCAAAAGGAGTCAACATGTCTTTCAACATCGGCCTTAGCGGTCTCTATGCAGCCAACAAACAGCTGGACGTGACCGGCAACAACATCGCCAACGTGGCGACCACCGGTTTCAAATCGTCCCGCGCGGAATTCGAAGACGTCTACTCGGCCACCAAGCTGGGTTCGGGCAGCAAGACCGTCGGCAACGGCGTGCGCCTGGCCAACGTTTCCCAGCAGTTCGGCCAGGGTGACGTGAACAACACCGGCAACGTGCTGGACATGGGGATCCAGGGCCAGGGCTTCTTTGTCCTGAGCAACGACGGCTCCCTGAGCTACACCCGTGCCGGTACTTTCAAGACCGACAAGGAAGGCTACGTCACCAACAGCGATGGCACGGCTCGTTTGCAGGGCTATGGCGTGGATGCCAACGGCAAGATCCTCAACGGTATCCTGACCGACCTGCGCATCGACACCTCGAACCTGCCGCCGCAAGCCACCAGCCTGGTTTCGTCGACCATCAACCTGAACTCGACGGCGACGCCGATCACTGCCGCGTTCAACCCGGCTGACACGGCGACCTTTACCAAGCAGTTCACCACCCCGATCTACGACACCCAGGGTAACCAGCACTCGATGGACCAATACATGGTCAAGACAGGCTCCAATACCTGGAACGTCTATACCTTGATCGATGGTCGTAACCTCAATGGCAGCTTGCCGACCACGACCGGTGCGACCGCGCCTGTTCCTTCGACCATGAACTTCGATTCGAGCGGCAAGTTGACCACGGTCACCACTCCGCCAGCGACCGTCAATAGCGATCTGGTGTTGACCGGCTGGGTTCCGGGCACCGTGACCAACGGAACCTGGACCGCCAACGGCGCCGCCAGCGCACCGACCATCACGATTTCGATGGGCAACACCACTCAGTTCAACGCCGACACCGCTCGTTCGATTCCTGCCCAGAACGGCTACGCCACCGGCCAGATCACCAACCTGACCATCGATGGCAGCGGTGTGATGCTCGCCAACTTCAGCAACAACCAGACCAAGCCGATCGGCCAGATCGCCCTTGCCAGCTTCACCAACGAGCAAGGCCTGCAGCCAGTAGGCGGCACCAGCTGGAAGGAAACGTTCGCCTCGGGTATCCCGGGCTACGATGCTCCACAGACCGGCACCCTGGGGTCGATCGTCTCCAACTCCCTGGAGGAGTCCAACGTCAACCTGACCAACGAACTGGTCGAGCTGATCAAGGCGCAGAGCAACTACCAGGCGAACGCCAAGACCATCTCTACCCAGAGCACCATCATGCAGACCATCATTCAGATGGCTTGATGCCGAAGGTCGCTTGAAAGCTGCACAAGGAGCCCCTCGAAAGAGGGGCTTTTTCATGAGCTTCAGTTTTGTATTGTTTGGGCCTGCCTCTTCGCGAGCAGGCTCGCGAAGAGGCAGGCCCAGGCGCCTACTTTTCGCCAGGCAAAAGAAAACCCCCGATAAACCAGCGGTCTATCGGGGGCTTCTTTCAGCGGGCGCCTTTACGCGCCCACCCGCTCAGCTTATTGGCAAGCTTCGCAATCCGGCTCATCGATCGCGCAGGCTTTTGGCACTGGCGCAGGTCCTGCTGGAGCAGCCAGGACTGAGTCATCACCGTGGTTGCCGCCAGCGGAAACCGCGTTCAGCTTGCCGGTGTTGATGGTCGACTTCTCGGTGCTGGTGGCGGCCAAGGCACGGAGGTAGTAAGTCGTTTTCAGGCCACGGTACCAAGCCATGCGGTAGGTCACGTCCAGCTTCTTGCCCGAGGCGCCGGCGATGTACAGGTTCAGCGACTGAGCCTGGTCGATCCACTTCTGGCGACGGCTGGCGGCGTCTACGATCCACTTGGTGTCCACTTCGAACGCGGTCGCATAGAGCGCTTTGAGCTCTTGCGGGATGCGCTCGATCTGCTGCACCGAACCGTCGTAGTACTTCAAGTCGTTGATCATGACCGAGTCCCACAGGCCGCGGGCCTTGAGGTCGCGAACCAGGTACGGGTTGATCACGGTGAATTCGCCCGACAGGTTCGATTTCACGTACAGGTTCTGGTAGGTCGGTTCGATCGACTGCGACACGCCAGTGATGTTGGCGATGGTGGCGGTCGGTGCGATGGCCATGATGTTGGAGTTACGGATGCCTTTCTGCACACGGGCGCGAACCGGTGCCCAGTCCAGGGTTTCCTTCAGATCCACGTCGATGTACTTCTCGCCGCGCTGGGCGATCAGGATCTGTTGCGAGTCCAGCGGCAGGATGCCCTGGGACCACAGCGAACCCTGGAACGTCTCGTACGAACCGCGCTCGTCGGCCAGGTCGCAGGAAGCCTGGATCGCGTAGTAGCTGACCGCTTCCATGGACTTGTCGGCGAACTCGACCGCAGCGTCCGAACCGTACGGGATGTGCTGCAGGTACAGCGCGTCCTGGAAGCCCATGATGCCCAGGCCGACCGGACGGTGCTTGAAGTTGGAGTTCTTCGCTTGCGGCACCGAGTAGTAGTTGATGTCGATCACGTTGTCGAGCATGCGCACGGCGGTGTTCACGGTGCGTTGCAGCTTGGCGGTGTCCAGCTTGCCGTCGACGATGTGGTTCGGCAGGTTGATCGAGCCCAGGTTGCAGACCGCAATCTCGTCCTTGTTGGTGTTCAAGGTGATCTCGGTGCACAGGTTCGAGCTGTGGACCACGCCCACGTGCTGCTGCGGGCTGCGCAGGTTGCACGGGTCCTTGAAGGTCAGCCATGGGTGGCCGGTCTCGAACAGCATCGACAGCATCTTGCGCCACAGGTCTTTGGCCTGGACGACTTTGAACAGCTTGATCTTGTTGTACTCGGTCAGGGCTTCGTAGTACTCGTAGCGCTCTTCGAAGGCCTTGCCGGTCAGGTCATGCAGGTCCGGCACTTCGGACGGCGAGAACAGGGTCCACTTGCCGTCATCGAAGACGCGCTTCATGAACAGGTCAGGGATCCAGTTGGCGGTGTTCATGTCGTGGGTACGACGACGATCATCACCGGTGTTCTTGCGCAGCTCGATGAACTCTTCGATGTCCATGTGCCAGGTTTCCAGGTAGGCACAGACCGCGCCCTTGCGCTTGCCGCCCTGGTTGACCGCAACGGCGGTGTCGTTGACCACTTTGAGGAACGGCACGACGCCCTGGGATTTGCCGTTGGTGCCCTTGATGTACGAGCCCAATGCGCGGACCGGGGTCCAGTCGTTGCCCAGGCCACCGGCGAATTTGGACAGCATGGCGTTGTCGTGGATTGCGCCGTAGATGCCCGACAGGTCGTCCGGCACGGTGGTCAGGTAGCAGCTCGACAGCTGTGGACGCAGGGTGCCGGCGTTGAACAGGGTCGGGGTCGAGGCCATGTAGTCGAAGGACGACAACAGGTTGTAGAACTCGATCGCACGGTCTTCACGCTGCTTCTCTTCGATCGCCAGGCCCATGGCCACACGCATGAAGAAGACCTGCGGCAGTTCGAAGCGCACGCCATCCTTGTGGATGAAGTAACGGTCGTAAAGGGTTTGCAGGCCCAGGTAGGTGAATTGCTGGTCACGCTCGTGGTTGATCGCCTTGCCGAGTTTTTCCAGGTCGAATTCGGCCAGGACAGGGTTCAGCAACTCGTACTCGATACCCTTGGCGACATAGGCCGGCAGGGCCTTGGCGTACAGGTCGGCCATTTCGTGGTGGGTCGCGCTCTCGGCGACTTCCAGGAAGCTCAGGCCTTCGGCGCGCAGGGTGTCCATCAGCAGGCGCGCGGTCACGAACGAGTAGTTCGGCTCGCGTTCCACCAGGGTCCGCGCGGTCATCACCAGGGCGGTGTTGACGTCCTTGAGGGCGACGCCGTCATAGAGGTTCTTCAGGGTTTCGCGCTGGATCAGGTCGCCATCGACTTCTTCCAGACCTTCGCAGGCCTCGGTGACGATGGTGTTCAGGCGGCCCATGTCCAGCGGCGCGAGGCTGCCGTCGGCGCGTGCGATGCGGATCGAAGGGTGAGCCTGGACCGGCGCGTCGGCCGGCGCGCGGGTGGCGCGCTCCTTGGCGCGGGAGTCACGGTAGATCACGTAGTCGCGAGCCACTTTCTGCTCGCCGGCACGCATCAGGGCCAGTTCGACCTGGTCCTGGATTTCTTCGATGTGGATGGTGCCGCCCGAAGGCATGCGACGCTTGAAGGTCGCGGTGACCTGTTCGGTCAGGCGGGCGACGGTGTCGTGGATTCGCGACGAGGCGGCAGCGGTGCCGCCCTCAACTGCGAGGAACGCTTTGGTGATGGCGACGGTGATCTTGTCATCGGTGTAGGGAACGACAGTGCCGTTACGCTTGATCACGCGCAGTTGGCCCGGCGCGGTGGCGGACAGATCCGGGCTCGAATCGGCGGCCAGCGGCGCGGTGCCCTGCGGGTTCTCGCGAGTTGTGTCGGTGTGCATGGGTGTCTCCACGTTCTCTATGTTTATTTGGGCACCATCACGGTGCCCACCGTTCCGTCCTGAAGCACTACAACCGACTGGCGCCGGGTATAACAACTTCGGGACAGTAGGGCGCGGGCCTGCGGCGTCGCGTCCATCCGAAGTTCTTGGATCGCGAGCCTGGGCTCGGAACCTGGTTTATCAAGGTGGCAGCAAAGGACTGCAACACCCGTACCGTTCCGGTCGTTTTCGACCTTGGAAACGGTTGCCATCCGCAGGGGCGGTCTGGACTTGTGAAACAGCGGTGTTGCAGAAGGACAGAGGCGAGAAAAGCGCTTGAATTCTCTATCCGACTTGTGTTTGGTTTTTGGCCGAAAACCCTACATGTAGGGTTTTTTACGCGGCGGGCTACAAGATAATGCGTTTTCGGACATGAATCAACGTGCTGCCTGTGGATAAGCCTGTGCGTAATTTGTGTGCGAAACTAGGAACTCCTCTGTAGGCCGCGACCTAGCTGGAGCGAGCCTTTTTTCAACGATTCTGACGACTCGAAAACCGGCCGGAGTTTTTTGCGGGCGCGGACGTTACCACACAAATCCAACCCGACCGAACGCATTTGTCCGCTTGTTTTCTGCGCAAGCCGCGTTTATACAATCGGCCGGTGCATGGGCGTGTTTATCCTCCTTTAACATGACAAACGATGGAGGGGCGGTGGGCATTGTGGGAGCGAGCTTGCTCGCGATAGCGTCGGACCGGTAACGGTGATGCTGGCTGACCCACCGCCATCGCGAGCAAACTCGCTCCCACAGAGTTCCATGTGCCCCACAACAATAAGAGGCCCCCAGTGGAACAAGAAGCCTGGCAGATATTGATTGTCGAGGATGACCAGCGTCTGGCCGAGCTGACCCGCGAATACCTGGAAAGCAATGGCCTTCGCGTCGCCATCGAGGGCAACGGCGCGGTCGCGGCGCAGCGGATCATCGACGAGCAGCCGGACCTGGTGATCCTCGACCTGATGCTGCCCGGCGAAGATGGCCTGAGCATCTGCCGCAAAGTGCGCGAGCACTACGACGGCCCGATCCTCATGCTGACGGCGCGTACCGACGACACCGACCAGATCCAGGGCCTGGACCTTGGGGCTGATGACTACGTCTGCAAGCCGGTGCGGCCACGCCTGTTGCTGGCGCGCATCCAAGCCCTGTTGCGGCGCAGCGAGCCGGAGCCGTCCGTGCCGCAGAAACCGCGCCGCCTGGAGTTCGGGCCGCTGGTGGTCGACGACGCCTTGCGCGAAGCCTGGTTGCAGGACAAGGGGATCGAGCTGACCAGCGCCGAATTCGACCTGCTGTGGCTGCTGGTGTCCAATGCCGGACGCATCCTGTCTCGCGAGGAAATCTTCACTGCCCTGCGCGGGATCGGCTACGACGGCCAGGACCGCTCCATCGACGTGCGCATCTCGCGCATCCGCCCCAAGATCGGTGACGACCCCGACCATCCACGGTTGATCAAGACCATTCGCAGCAAAGGCTACCTGTTCGTTCCCGAAGCTTGCGTAGACGCCGCTCCGTGAACTCGATCTTCCTGCGCATCTATGGCGGCATGTGCGCGGCCTTGGTGTTGGTCGCGGTACTGGGCGTACTGGCGCTGCATCAGCTCAACCAGACGCGTGCCGAGCAGTACCGCGAGCGCCTGGCCCATGGCACGTTTTCCTTGATGGCCGATAATCTGCGGCCGATGAACGGCACGGAGCGCCGTCGTGCCCTGGCGGTGTGGGCGCGCCTGCTGGGCATCCCGCTGGAACTGCAGGCGCTCAGCCAGGCCGACCTCGACCTGGGCCAGCGCACCCGCGTGCTGCGCGGGCAGGTCCTGGTGGAACAGACCGGCCCCCACGCGGCGAAGGTCTATCGGCTGGTCAGCGACGGCGAGCAGTTGACATTGGTAGGGGAGGTTCGCCAGATCAGTGAGCAATTGGCCCGGGCGACAATCTATTTACTGGCCGACGAACTGGTGCGTTACCCGGTGGCCGAGCAGCCCGAGCGGCTTGCACAACTCAAACAGGAAAAGGGCTTCGGTTTCGATCTGCGCCTGATGACCGTCGACCAGGCGGACATGGACGAAGACCAGCGTCGTCGGGTGTCCGAGGGCGATACGGTGATGGCCCTGGGCAAGGGCGGCGACTCGATCCGGGTATTCGCCGGGATGGTTGGCACGCCGTGGGTCCTGGAAATCGGCCCCTTGTACCAGATGAATCCGTACCCGCCCGAATGGCTGGTGCTGATCGCGGCGCTGGGCTTGAGCCTGATCGGTTTGATCGTCTACCTGCTGGTACGCCAGTTGGAGCGACGGCTGCGCGGCCTGGAATCGGCCGCCACCCAGATTGCCCAGGGCAGCCTGGAGACCCGCGTGCCGGCCCGGGGCGCCGATTCGGTGGGGCGTCTGGCCGCTGCGTTCAACGCCATGGCCGAGCACTTGCAGCAGTTGTTGGCGATCCAGCGGGAGCTGGTGCGCGCGGTGTCCCACGAATTGCGCACACCGGTGGCGCGCCTGCGTTTCGGCCTGGAAATGCTCGGCAGCGCCAGCACGCCCGAGGCCCGGGACAAATACCTGGCGGGCATGGACCACGACATCGAAGACCTGGATCGGTTGGTGGATGAAATGCTGACGTATGCGCGCCTGGAGCAGGGGTCGCCGGCGTTGAACTTCCAGCGGGTGGATCTGGATGCGCTGGTCAATCAGGTCATAGAAGAACTGGGACCTTTACGCGCCGGGATCACGGTGGAGCGTGGCCTGTGCCTGTCGGCCGCCGATTGCGACGACGCCTGGGTCGAGGCTGAGCCGCGTTTCCTGCATCGCGCCCTGCAGAATCTGGTGGGCAACGCCATGCGCCATGCCCGATCACGGGTGACAGTGAGTTACCAGGTGGGCCAGTTGCGCTGCCGGGTCGACGTCGAGGATGACGGGCCGGGGGTGCCGGAGGCCGCGTGGGAACGGGTATTCAAGCCGTTCCTGCGCCTGGACGACAGCCGGGCCCGCGCCTCGGGTGGCCATGGATTGGGGCTGTCGATCGTGCGCCGGATCATTCATTGGCATGACGGCCGGGCCTTGATCAACAAGAGCAAAAGCCTGGGCGGGGCGTGTTTCAGCTTGAGTTGGCCGAGGCATCAGGATCGGTCCTGAAAGGTGCGGCGCCTATGCCGCCCCTTCGAGAGCAGGCACTGGAGGTCTCAGGCCTCGATCCCCACCAGGCTCAACAACTGCCCATCCCTCACCCCGAACTGCCCTTGCAACTCACTGCCATGGCGCCACTCGGGCGAAAGATCGGTCAGTAGTCGCAGCCGCACCTGCCCATCATGGGACCACTCCAGCACCTCGGCATGTTCGAAATAGAAACGTTGCCCAACGACCGGGTACAGCGCCTTGAACAGGCTTTCCTTGACCGAGAAGGTCAGCGTAACCAGCAGCGCACGATCATCGCGCGAGACGGTCGCCATGCGCAGCAGTTCCGCAGGCGTGAGGATTTCGCCCGCCAGGCGCTCGGCGCGTTCGGGGTCGAGCAGGTTTTCCAGGTCCATGCCCAGCCCTTGCCAACGCTGCTTCTTCGCGACAATGGCGGCCGCCCGGCCGGTACTGTGGGTGATCGAACCGCTGACATGGGCGGGCCACACCGGTGCGCGGTCTTCGCCGATGGCGGGAATACAGGCGATTCCATCAAGCCGATGCAAGGCCGCCCGGGCGCAGACTCGCCCGGCGAGGAACTCCGCCTGGCGCTTGGCCACCGAGCGCTGGATGCTCGCTGGCGGCTCGATAGCGCTGTTGGGGAAATCGGCGGCGACGAGCAGCAGCGGATCGAAACGCGTACTGAGCAGCACCGTATCGGCCAGGGCATCGGGCAGCAGCCACTGTTCATCCAGAGGCGAGCAGCAGGCGGGTAGGGCGGGGAGTGGGTTCATGCCCGGCATTTTGCCGGGTTGGCTTGAGGCTGGGTAGTGGGGGAGGCTGGGAGCCGGATGCTTTTGTGGCGAGGGAGCTTGCTCCCGCTGGGCTGCGAAGCGGCCCCAAGATTGTAGGCGACCGCTACGCAGTCGAGCGGGAGCAAGCTCCCTCGCCACAAGAACGGTATGTGTCAGAAAATCTTCTTGAAGAACTTCTGCATGTCCGCCCATGACTTCTCATCGGCTTCCTTGTTGTAGCCGATGTCCGGCCCGCCATGCTCGCCATGGCTCAGGCGGTCGGCGTCGGGGTTGCTGAAGCCGTGCTTGGCGCCGTCGAGGCTGACGAACTTATAGTCGGCGCCGGCCTTGTCCATCTCGCTCTTGAACGCGGTCACGTTGTCTTCGGTGACCATGCTGTCCAGCGCGCCGTGCTCCACCAGGATCTTGGCTTTGACACTGCCTGGGGTGGCCGGGGTTTTGGTGACGAGGGCGCCATGGAAACTCACCACGCCAGCCAATGGGACGCCCTGGCGAGCGGCGTCCAGCACCACCTTGCCACCGAAGCAATAGCCGATGGCGGCAAGTTTGTCCGGATCGGTCTGCGGTTGTTTCTTCAGGAGGTCGAGCCCGGCCTGAAAGCGCGCGCTAGCCGCCTTGCCGTCCTTGAGCGCGGCCTGCATGAAGGCCAGGGCGTCCTTGGGGTGCTCGGTATTCTTGCCGTCACCGTACATGTCGATCGCCAGGGCGCTGTAGCCCAGGCTGGCAAGGTCGCGGGCGCGGCGCTTGGCGTAATCATTCAGTCCCCACCATTCATGCACCACCACCACGCCCGGGCGCGGGCCCTTGACCGCGTCGTCGTAGGCGTAATAGCCGATCAGCTTCGTGCCGTCGGCACTGGTGTAGGGAATCTCCTGGGTCTGGATGGCGGCGTGGCTGGCGCTGCTCAAGGCCAGAAGTACAACGGCAAGCAATCTGCGCATGATCGATCTCCTTAAAAAAGTGGGTGCACACAGACTAGCCGATTCATTCAGCCCAGGTTCAGAGAACGTTCAAGGAGGGTTCAGGGAGCAATGGCTATCGTGGCGGCGACTTCACACAACCCTTGCTTCAAAAGGAACTGATCATGACTCATATGAAAAAACTGCTGCTTGCATTCACTGTATTGGGTGCCACTGCCATGGCCCATGCCGATGACAATTTCGCCAGCCTGACCCTCGGCCAGACCAGTGACAAGGTCAAGAAATCCAATGCGCTGGACCGGAACCTGGGCAATCCGAACGCCGATGGCGTCATTGGCAAGGACACCACCTACGGCCTGCGCCTGGGCCGGCAGAACGATCAAGGCCGCTACTACGCTACCTATGACAACGTGTCGGGGAGCCACAACGGCATCAAGTTGCGCCAGGAAAACCTGCTGGGTAGCTACGATGTGTTTTATCCAGTGACCAGCAGCACCAAATTGTTCGGCGGTGGCACGGCGGGGCTGACCAAGTTGACCCAGGACTCCCCGGGCTTCAGCCGCGACACCGACATCGGCTACGCCGTTGGCTTGCAGGGCGGCGTCCTGCAACAAATTTCGCGAAACACCTCGGTGGAACTGGGGTACCGTTACCTGCGCAGCAATGCCAGCACTGAGATGAGCCCGCACGGGGGCGCGAAGGTCGGCTCCCTGGACCTGACCAGCAGCGCCCAGACTTACCTGTCCGCGAACTACACGTTCTAGGCGGCAGGCAATGGAGACGTGCAGCCGGGTCGGCCCAAGACGACCCGGCGCCTTGTTCGATACCTGCTGTCTTGAATCGCCTGGGAGAGGCCCATGAAACTATTGGTTGTCGAAGACGAAGCGCTGTTGCGTCATCACCTGCAAACCCGTCTCACCGACAGCGGCCATGTGGTGCAGGCCGTGGCCAATGCCGAAGAGGCCTTGTATCAGGTCCGCGAGTTCAATCATGACCTGGCGGTGATCGACCTGGGCCTGCCGGGTATCAGCGGCCTGGAACTGATTCGCCGCCTGCGTTCCCAGGACAAGTCCTTCCCGATCCTGATCCTGACCGCCCGCGGCAACTGGCAGGACAAGGTCGAAGGCCTCGCCGCCGGGGCCGACGACTATGTGGTCAAGCCGTTCCAGTTCGAAGAGCTGGAGGCCCGGCTCAACGCCCTGCTGCGCCGCTCCAGCGGTTTCACCCAGTCGACCATCGTCGCCGGGCCATTGCTGCTCGACCTCAACCGCAAGCAGGCGTCCCTCGATGAAGAACCGCTGGCGCTGACGGCCTACGAATACCGCATCCTCGAATACCTGATGCGCCATCACCAGCAGGTCGTCGCCAAGGACCGCTTGATGGAGCAGTTGTACCCGGATGACGACGAGCGCGATCCCAATGTCATCGAAGTGTTGGTCGGCCGCTTGCGCCGCAAACTGGAAGCCCCGGCCGGCTTCAAACCGATCGACACCGTGCGGGGCCTGGGTTACCTGTTCAACGAGCGCTGCCAGTGATTCGTTCCCTGCGGCTGCGCTTGATGCTGGCCGCCATGACCCTGGCGGTGTTGTTCATGCTGGCGTTGCTGCCGGCGATGCAAGGCGCGTTCAGCCTGGCGTTGCAGGAATCCATCGAGCAACGCCTGGCGTCGGATGTGACCACGCTGATTTCCGCCGCCCGGGTGGAAAACAATCGACTGAAGATGCCGGCGCAATTGCCCGACGAACGCTACAACCTCGCCGATGCCCGGCTGTTGGGCTACATCTATGATCGCGACGGACGCCTGGTCTGGCGTTCGAAGGCGACCCAGGAAGAGCGCATCAATTACGTGCCGCGCTACGACGGGCAGGGCAACCAGTTCGCGCGGATCCGCGAGGATAACGGCCAGGAGTTCTTCGTCTATGACGTCGAGGTCAAGTTGTTGGGCGGCCAGAGCGCGGCGTTCAGCATCGTTACCCTGCAGCCGGTGCGCGATTATGAGGTCACCTTGCAAGGACTGCGGGACAATCTTTACCTGGGATTTGGCGCTGCCCTGGCGGTATTGCTGGCGCTGTTGTGGATCGGCCTGACCTGGGGGTTGCGCGCCTTGCGGCGCCTGAGCCAGGAGCTGGATGAAATCGAAGCAGGCACCCGCGAAAGCCTCAGCTCCGCTCACCCCCGCGAACTGTTGCGCCTGACCGGCTCCCTCAACCGCCTGTTGCACAGCGAGCGCGAGCAGCGCAGCCGTTATCGGGACTCCCTCGATGACCTGGCTCACAGCCTGAAGACCCCGCTGGCGGTGTTGCAAGGTGTCAGCGAAGACATGGCCCGGCGCCCCCAGGACCGCGGACAGGCGTGGGTGCTGCAAACCCAGATCGAACGCATGAGCCAGCAGATCGGCTATCAGTTGCAGCGCGCCAGCCTGCGTAAAAGCGGTCTGGTGCGGCACCAGGTGCCCTTGCGTCCAGTGCTGCAAAGCCTGTGCGACACCCTCGACAAGGTCTATTGCGACAAGCGCGTTCGGGTCGATTTCGATCTGCCTGAGCAGGGCCAGGTGCCGATCGAACAGGGCGCCCTCCTGGAGATGCTCGGCAACCTTTTGGAGAACGCTTATCGGCTATGCCTGGGGGAGGTTCGGGTCAGCATGCACCAGACCCTCGGCGGTACGGAGTTGAGCGTCGAGGACGACGGCCCGGGTGTGCCACCGGACCAGCGTGCGCGGATTCTCCAACGGGGCGAGCGATTGGATCGCCAGCATCCGGGGCAGGGAATCGGGTTGGCGGTGGTCAAGGACATCATCGAAAGCTACGGCGCGCGATTGACCCTGGGGGATTCGGAGTTGGGCGGCGCGGCGTTTCGGATTCTTTTTCCGGTGGTTTGAGTGGCGTTTCAGTGTGTCGCGGGCCCCTGTGGCGAGGGGATTTATCCCCGCTGGGCTACGCAGTAGCCCCAAATGGGTGGCGGTGGTGTGTCAGACAGAATGCAGGGGGCCGCTTCGCAGCCCAGCGGGGATAAATCCCCTCGCCACAGGGCAGCACACCACAGAAGTGGGATATCCCCCATCAGTTTTCCAACTCCCGATAAGCCCCCGGCGTCACCCCGGTCCACTTCTTGAACGCCCGATGAAACGCCGACGGCTCGGAGAATCCCAACTGTTCGGCAATCTGCTGCAACGACAGATCCGCCCGGCCCAAATGGTAGATGGCGATATCCCGCCGCAACTGATCCTTGAGCTCCTGAAAGCTGGTGCCTTCTTCGCGAAGGTGCCGGCGCAGCGTCTGGGCGCTGATGTGCAGGTGTGCGGCGACGGTGTCCAGGTCGGGCCAGCGCGCCGTGTCGCGGCTGAGGAGGCGGCGCAGTTGGCTGGTCAGGCTGTGGCCGTCGTCTGGGCGCGACAGCAGGTCGGCGGGGGAGCGTTCGAGAAAATGCTTGAGGGTTCGCTCGTCCTGCAGCAAGGGCATTTCCAGGTAGCGACCATGGAATAACAAGCTGCTGCGTCGGGCCTCGAAGACCAGCGGGCAAGGGAACAGCAGGTCGTATTCTGCGCCGTGGCTGGGCTTGGCGTAGCTGAAGGTGGCCTGTTCCAGGCCGATCCGTTGGCCGATCAGCCAACTGCCGAGGCGATGCCAGATGACCAGCAGGCTTTCCGCCAGGAAGTGATCAGGGTCGCGTAGCGTCGACTCGTCCAGGGTCAACCGTACCCGGTCGCCTTCGCTCTCCAGGATCAGGCTCGGCGCATCGGGAAACAGGCTGTAGAACAACAGGCCGCGTTGCAGGGCTTTGCCCAGGGTCCGACAGTGGATCAACGTGTGACACATCATGGCAAACGTCCCCGGTTTACTCGGGGCGCTGCCGAATCCCAGGTATTCGTCCCCCAACGCCACCCACAGCGCCTGCAACAGGCGGGCGAACTGCTCGGGCGCGATGCGTGCCCGCGGCTCGTCGAGCAACTCCGGGCTGATGCCCAGCTGTTGCAGCAGCGACGAATAGTCAAAGCCTTGCCGGCGCGCGCCACCCAGGGCTGCGCGGGCGAAATGGCTGGCAATTGTGCGTTGGCGCATGAGGCATAGATCCGTCCGTTAGGCGAGCGATGGTAGCAGGGCGTCTGCGCTGGACAAGGCGGATATCCGCCAAATCCAGGAGTGAGAAATGGAGTCTTGGCGGGAATCCGCCATCCTTCGCCACCTGTTTAATCGACGATGAATAAACAAAAACGTTATGGGACGCGGGTTGTAGGGCATTTCTTAAAAATGGCACGGGCCTTGCGATGTCCTGTGCAGGTCTGCCCCGTGCAGCCGACAAAACAAATCCCTCCAGTGCAGGAGGGTTCGCAATTGAGGTGTCGTGGACAACAGGTGGATGTTGTCATACGGGACTCTTGAGGAAGGTTTGCCATGACGACTCGTCAGCCCTTGTACAAATCCCTGTATTTCCAGGTAATCGTAGCCATTGCCATCGGCATTTTGCTCGGCCACTTCTACCCGCAGACCGGCGTTGCCCTCAAGCCGTTCGGTGACGGGTTCATCAAGTTAATCAAGATGGTCATCGCCCCGATCATCTTCTGTACCGTCGTCAGTGGTATCGGCGGCATGCAAAACATGAAGTCGGTCGGCAAGACCGGCGGCTACGCGCTGCTGTATTTCGAAATTGTCTCTACCATTGCCCTGCTGATCGGCCTGGTCGTGGTCAACGTCGTGCAACCGGGCAACGGCATGCACATCGACGTAACGACCCTGGACACCAGCAAGATCGCCGGCTTCATCAATGCCGGTAAAGACCAGAGCATCGTTGCCTTCATTCTCAACGTGATCCCTAACACCATCGTCGGCGCGTTCGCCAACGGTGACATCCTGCAAGTGCTGATGTTCTCGGTGCTCTTCGGTTTCGCCCTGCATCGCCTGGGTTCTTATGGCAAGCCGGTGCTGGACTTCATCGACCGTTTCGCCCACGTGATGTTCATCATCATCAACATGATCATGAAGCTGGCCCCGATCGGTGCGTTCGGCGCCATGGCCTTCACCATCGGCGCCTACGGTGTCGGTTCGCTGGTGCAACTGGGCCAGCTGATGATCTGCTTCTACATCACCTGCGTGGTCTTCGTGCTGGTGGTGCTGGGCGCCATCTGCCGCGCCCACGGCTTCAGCGTGGTCAAGCTGATCCGCTACATCCGTGAAGAACTGCTGATCGTGCTGGGTACCTCCTCCTCGGAATCGGCCCTGCCGCGCATGCTGATCAAGATGGAGCGCTTGGGTGCCAAGAAATCCGTGGTGGGTCTGGTGATCCCGACTGGCTACTCGTTCAACCTCGACGGTACTTCGATCTACCTGACCATGGCCGCGGTGTTCATCGCCCAGGCCACCGACACTCCAATGGACATCACGCATCAGATCACCCTGTTGCTGGTCCTGCTGCTGTCGTCCAAAGGCGCTGCCGGCGTGACCGGTAGTGGTTTCATCGTGCTGGCGGCAACCCTGTCGGCCGTGGGCCATCTGCCTGTGGCGGGCCTGGCGCTGATCCTGGGTATCGACCGCTTCATGTCCGAAGCCCGTGCCCTGACCAACCTGGTGGGCAACGCCGTTGCCACGATCGTGGTCGCCAAGTGGGTCAAGGAGCTGGACGAAGACCAGTTGCAGACCGAACTGGCCTCCGGTGGTCGCGGTATCTCCGACGTGCGTGAAGACGACGACGCGGTTGCAACGGCCGAAACCGCGCTGCCAACCAAGTAAGCTTCAGCCCGTAACAAGAAACCCGCTTCGGCGGGTTTTTTGTTGGGCCGTGCTTTCCGGGTGAAGTGCTTTTTGTGGCGAGGGAGCTTGCTCCCGCTGGGTTGCGGAGCGACCCCAGGATGTACCTGCCACTGAGGGGCTTCGTGTAATACGCAGGGGGCTGCTGCGCAGCCCAGCGGGAGCAAGCTCCCTCGCCACGACGGCCCTCTGGATTGAGCGGATTTGTCAGCCTAAACGACACGCTTGGTAATTGCCTCAACGCAAGCCCCTGCCTAGTCTTGGATGCACATCCGAAGCGGAGATTTTCCATGCAAGGCCCACTGGCATCGCTCAAGGTACTGGATTTCTCGACCCTGCTGCCGGGGCCGTTCGCCTCGCTGTTGCTGGCAGACATGGGCGCCGAGGTGCTGCGGATCGAGTCGCCGGACCGTCCGGATCTGTTGCGGATTCTGCCGCCCCATGACCAGGACGTCTCGGCCAGCCATGCCTACCTCAACCGCAACAAGCGCAGCCTGGCCCTGGACCTCAAGCAACCGGCTGCGCTGGAAATCATCAAGCGACTGTTGGACGACCATGACATCCTGCTCGAGCAGTTCCGTCCCGGCGTGATGGAGCGATTGGGGTTGGGGTATGAAGCCCTGAAGGCGATCAATCCGCGGCTGATCTATGTGTCGATTACCGGCTACGGCCAGACCGGCCCCTATCAGGCGCGTGCCGGTCATGACATCAACTACCTGGCATTGGCGGGTCTGGCGAGCCACACCGGGCGTGTCGGCAGCGGGCCGTTGCCGATGGGGATGCAAGTGGCCGACATCGCCGGCGGCTCTTTGCACGGGGTGATCGGGCTGTTGGCCGCGGTGATTGCACGTCAGCAGACCGGGCAGGGGCAACACTTGGACGTGAGCATGACCGATTGCGTCTTCAGCCTGAACGCACTGGCTGGCGCCGGTTACCTGGCCTGCGATGTGATGCCTGGGTGGGAGAATCATGTGCTCAACGGCGGCAGCTTCTATGACTATTACCGTACACGCGACGGGCGATGGATGTCGGTGGGCAGCCTGGAGCCGGTCTTCATGCGGGCCCTTTGCGAGACGCTGGGGCGGCCGGAACTGGCGGTCCAGGGGCTATCGCCCAACCTTGAACAGCAACAGGCCCTCAAACTGGCATTGCAAGCCGAGTTCGAGAAACACGACTTTGACGAGCTGTGCCGCTTGTTCGCGAGGGTCGACGCCTGCGTCGAGCCGGTGCTGAGCCTGGAGGAGGCCGTGGGGCATGCGCAATTGCAGGCTCGGGAATTGGTCAAGCAGGTGCCCCGAGGGGATGGTTCGACTCAGGCGCAGATGGCCTGTCCGTTGAAGTTTTCCGAAGGACTGCCCGAGCCTCGGCATATCGGCGCGAGGCTGGGAGCGCACACGGACCAGGTGTTGGGGGAGTTGGGGTTCAGTGAGGAGCGGATTGCCGGGCTGCGTGATGACAGGGTCGTTGTGTAGCGTCCTTTCTGGCCTCATCGCGAGCAGGCTCGCTCCCACAGGTGATTTGTGAACGCCGAAAATCCAGCGTGGTAGCGAGCCTGCTCGCGAAAGCGTCAGCCTGGACACTACAAGAAACAGCTACTCGACCCGCGTCTCCCCACTGAACACCAAAGTATTGCGGCAGCTACGGCACAAGTACCGCCGCCCCTGGCGCACCAGGCGGTGGCGTTGCGCCGTGAATGGGAAGTCGCTGCCGTCGCAAGGGCATTTGTAGATGTACCGGGTTGCGGTACGGCGTTTGATCTCGTAGGTGTGGCAACGGTTGGGTGGCAGTTCGTAGACCCCACGCATGATCAGTTGCCATTCCTCTCCATGGGCCTGGATACGGTCGCCAAACAGTTGGTGGGCGATCAGGTGCGCGACCTCATGGGCCACCGTCTGCTTGAGGAAATCCTCGGCGTTCTCCTGGTACAGCTGTGGATTGAAGCGCAGCAGATTTTCATGAAGGTGCGCGACACCGGCCTTTTGGCCGCGCAACTTGAGGCTGACCACCGGACGTTTGAAAGGACGTTTGAAAAAGGATTCAGCTTGTTGATAACACTCTTCGACGCGGGTATTGAGTTGCTCGAGCATGCTTTACGGGTCTCCAGAAAGCCGAGTATGCCGCAAGCGTTGGCCGTTGCGAATCGTTGAGGCGCCCAGCGGTCGTCCAGGCAGAACCACGCACAGAGGAAGGCCGCCTTGCGGCGGCCTGTGGTGGCAGATCGATTTTGGTTGGAGAGCCTTAATCCTTCAATAATCCTTCAATTGGTATAGACCGGGCCCACGCCCAGCCCCCAGACAATCACCGTGAACGCCATGATTGCCACCAGCACCACCAAACCCACGGCCAGCACCGAACTGGAAAACAGGAAACCTTCGTCCTGAGGGATGTTCATGAAGGTCGGCAGCCCTACGTACAACAGGTAGACCGTGTAGCAGATCGCCGCGGTCCCGACGATCATCCCCAGCCACATGTGGGGATAGAGCGCCGCCAGGCCGCCGATGAACAGCGGTGTCGCGGTGTACGTGGCGAACGCGACGCAGCGAGCCAGGCTCGGATTGGCGTCATAGGTGCGAGCCATCCAGTGGATGAACGCTCCCATCACCGCCACGCCGCCCAACATGGCCAGGTAAGACATGATGGTCATCCACAGGGCGCTTTCCTGGGTGAGCATGACCGGTGGACGATTGCCGATGACCCATCCTACCTGCGTGGTACCGATGAACGCCGATACCGCCGGGATGGCCGCCAGGATCAGCGTGTGGGTGAGGTACATGTGGCTGATGCTTTCCTCCTGATCGCCACGGATTTCCTTCCATTCTTGATCAGGGTGGGTAAAGAGCCCCACGACATGATGGATCATAGTCAGTCACTCCTTTGTTATTGCCATCGCCCCCCAACGGAGCGCCTACGAGCCAATTGGCCAGGTAAGTAAAGGTCTGTAAGTGTGTGCGACCTTATGCCGCAGTATAGGAAGGAGTGGCCCTCAAGGGGATGGGGCGCTTAGAGCAAATCGCGCTGTAGCGGGGAACGCTAATCGCCGTTAGGTCTGTGCGCAGGGTTGCGCAACCCGACGGGGATAAATCCCCTCGCCATAAAGGCACCTGTCGTCAGCCTTCGCCGACAGCCAGTTTTTTGCGTAAAATGCCGGCCTTTCGTCACACCTCACGGATTTCGCGTCATGGGCACTCTTACGGTCAACCAGAACAAACTGCAAAAGCGCCTGCGCCGCCTGGCCGGTGAGGCGGTCGCCGACTACAACATGATCGAGGACGGCGACAAGGTCATGGTCTGCCTGTCCGGCGGCAAGGACAGCTACACCTTGCTCGACGTGCTGATGCATTTACAGAAGGTTGCACCGATCAAGTTCGACATCGTCGCGGTCAACATGGACCAGAAGCAGCCTGGGTTCCCGGAACATGTGCTGCCGGCCTACCTCGAGTCGCTGGGCGTCGAGTACCACATCGTCGAGAAAGACACCTATTCGGTGGTCAAGGAACTGATTCCCGAAGGCAAGACCACTTGTTCGCTGTGCTCACGCTTGCGCCGCGGAACGCTCTACACGTTCGCCGACGAGATTGGCGCGACCAAAATGGCCCTGGGTCACCACCGCGACGACATCGTCGAGACCTTTTTCCTCAACATGTTCTACAACGGCTCGCTCAAGGCCATGCCACCCAAGCTGCGGGCCGACGATGGGCGCAACGTGGTGATTCGCCCGTTGGCGTATTGCAACGAGAAGGACATCCAGGCCTATTCGGATTTCAAGCAATTCCCGATCATCCCGTGCAACCTGTGCGGCTCCCAGGAAAACCTGCAGCGCCAGGTGGTCAAGGAAATGCTCCAGGAATGGGAGCGCAAGACTCCGGGCCGTACCGAGAGCATTTTCCGCGGGTTGCAGAACGTCATCCCGTCGCAACTGGCGGATCGCAACCTGTTCGACTTCACCAACCTGCGCATCGACGAAAACGCCACGCCGCGGTTCGTCAATGTGGTGAACCTGTAAGGTTGCCAACCGGTTTTATCCACGGCGCTTGCGAGCGCCGTTTCTTTTTCAATACCAGGAGAGGGCATGCGCGATTACAAGTGGCTGCACGAGTATTGTCTGAACCGCTTCGGTTCGGCGGCTGAACTGGAAGCCCACCTGCCTGTACCCAAGACCCCGGCGCAACTGCGCAAGATCAGCGACGACCGCTACCTCTCGACCATGGCCCTGCGGGTGTTTCGCGCCGGGCTCAAGCACAGCCTGGTGGACGCCAAGTGGCCGGCGTTTGAAGAGGTGTTCTTCAAATTTGATCCGGAGAAAGTCGTGCTGATGGGCGCCGAGCACCTGGAGCGGCTGATGCAGGACGCGCGGATCATTCGCCACCTGGGCAAGCTCAAGAGCGTACCGCGCAACGCGCAGTTGATCCTGGACGTGGCCCACGAAAAGGGCAGCTTTGGGGCGCTGGTCGCCGACTGGCCTGTGACTGACATCGTGGGCCTGTGGACTTATCTGAAGAAACACGGCCATCAACTGGGCGGCCTGTCGGCACCGCGTTTCCTGCGGATGATGGGCAAGGACACATTCGTGCCCAGTTATGACGTGGTAGCGGCGCTCAATGCCCAAGACATCATCGACAAAGCCCCCACGAGCCTTCGGGATCTTGCGACGGTGCAGGCAGCTTTCAATCAGTGGCACGAGGAGAGTGGCGGGCGGCCGATGTCACAGATTTCGATGATGCTGGCTTATACCGTGAATCATTGAGACCGGGTTGCGGCCATCGTCGGAACGCCGCCCGGAGCAAGCTCGCTTTCACAGGGGATTTTCGGCGTTTACAAGTCCACTGTGGGAGCGAGCCCTTCTCGCGAAGGCGGCGTATCAGGCGACGGCGATATCGCCTTCGCCAGCCAACCGCCGCTTCAACTGAAACCGCCAGCGTACGTACAGCAACGCCGAGCAGAACACCGCCACGCTCGCTGCCATTTCCAGCAAGCCGAACACATGCCGGTTCGGATCGTAGGCGGCCAGGGCGCCCTTGATGAAATACAGATTGACCACGAAACACATCCAGGAATGCCCGCGGGCGCTGCCGCTGAGCATGCCCGGCGCGAGGATCAGCAGGGGCACCAATTCGATCAGCAAGATCACCCACGGGCGCGCGCCGTGCAGGTCGGCGATGAGCAAGTAATACGCGCTGAGCAACCCCACCAAGCCGAAAAAGCACAGCAGGCTGACGGCGCGGGCGATGCGTACGCGTGGCTCCAGCCATTGGATGGGCGGCAGGATTTTCGGCTTCTTAGCCACGGCCGTTCTCCAGCAACAGGGCGGTTTTCGCCAGGCGCAATCCCAAGGCGCGGCACAAGGCAACTTCGTGTTCGTTCAAGCCGCTTTTGCCATCGGCGCCAGCATGGTGGCTCGGCCCGTAGGGCGTACCGCCGCCCTGGGTATCGATCAAGGCTGACTCGCTGTAAGGCAGGCCGGTGATCAGCATGCCGTGATGCAGCAGTGGCAGCATCATCGATAACAAGGTGGTTTCCTGGCCGCCATGCAGGCTCGCGGTGGAGGTAAACACGCCGGCGGGCTTGCCGACGAGGGCTCCGGTGAGCCAAAGGTTGCTGGTGCCGTCGAGGAAGTATTTCAGCGGCGCGGCCATGTTGCCGAAACGGGTCGGGCTGCCGAGGGCCAGGCCGGCGCAATTTTTCAAGTCATCGAGCGTGGCGTACAGCGGGCCTTGTTCCGGAATGTCCGGCGACACCGCCTCGCACTCGGCGGAGATCGCCGGCACCGTACGCAACCTCGCTTCCAGGCCGGCCTGCTCGACGCCCCGGGCAATCTGCCGGGCCATTTCGTTGGTGGAGCCGCTGCGGCTGTAATACAACACCAGGATGTACGGCGTGCTCACGGCAGGATCTCCAGAATCTTTTCCGGCGGACGGCCGATCACGGCTCTGTCGCCGGCTTCGAGGATCGGCCGTTCCATGAGCTTTGGATGGGCGACGATGGCAGCGATCAGATCGTCCTCGCCCAGGTTCTCGTTGGCCAGGTCCAGCGCCTTGTACTCGTCCTCGCCGGTGCGCAGCAATTGCCGCGCGCTGATGCCAAGCTTGCCCAGCAAGGCCTTGAGCTGCTCGGCGTCGAGCGGGGTTTCCAGATAACGAATGACAGTGGGCGTCAGGCCGCGGGCCTCCAACAGTTCCAGCGCACCGCGGGATTTGGAGCAGCGCGGGTTGTGATAAAGCGTCAGATCAGTCATGAGCAGGTCGCATCTTGCGTAAGGTGGCGGCTATTCTACTGTGCAGCGCGGCGCCTAGCACGTGATGGGCGGCCAGCGTTCACATTTCAGACAAGGATTGGCACATGACAAGGCGATTGGCGGCGGCACTGGCTTTTTTCGGCATTCTATTGCTCGCCGGCTGTGGAAACGATTATGGGGTGGACCAGAACGGCCAGCCGATCGCTTCGAAGCGGTTGGACAAACAATGGGTGGTGCTCAATTACTGGGCCGAATGGTGCGCACCCTGCCGCACTGAAATTCCGGAATTCAACGCGCTCGCCGAGCAGCTCAAGGGTCGAAACGTGGGCGTGTTCGGTGTCAACTTCGATCAGGTACAGGGTGAAGAGCTCAGGAGCGCCAGCGAAAAAATGGGGATTCGCTTCAGCGTATTGGCCCAGGACCCGGCCGAATTCTTCGATATCCCTCGCAGCGAAGGATTGCCGGTGACCTACATCATCGATAACCAGGGCAAGGTGCGTGAGCAATTGCTTGGGGAGCAGACGGCGGCGGCGGTGATGGCGAAGCTGGAGGCGTTGCAGGCGCTGAAATAGCGGGTTCAGTGGCGAGGGAGCAACTTCCTCGCCAGTGCCTGGTCAGGCAAGGCTTCAGCCTTCCTCCAACCACCAGCGCAGCGGCTTGCCCTGGGCGGGCCAGAAACGCATCTGTTCGATGGGGGAAACATCCCAGCGTTCGACTTTCTGTAGCGCCTGCAAGAATCGCGTCTCCTGCTCCATCACTGCCGGGGGGCAGAGTTTGCGGGTGCTGCCGATCTTGCCGAAACTCAGCCGGTCGCCTTCCAGGGTGTAGGGCGCAAACCAATGGTTGCAGCCGGCATTGCCATAGGCCCGGCCATCATCGCCGAGGGTGATGGTCAGGTGGCTGTAGTCCATCAATGGCCGCTCACCGATCCATTCAAGAATATAGCTGCGGTTTTGCTGCAGCTGCACCGGATCGGCGGCGCAACCCATCAGGCCAGCGCCGACCAGCGTGGCCAGGAACAGGCGTTTCATCAAGCGGCTTCCTGGCATTGGGGGCACAGATGCCTCTCGCCGACCGTCTGCCAGCCCAGCTCGGCAATGCGCGCGGTGGCGGCCGGTTTCTGGGCCTTGGTGCCGAGCTTGGCATCGACGGCGAATTCGAAGCTCAGTTCCTTGGTGCAGCGGTCGCAATTGACCTGCCAGGTGTGGATCGCCAGTTCGCCGAATACCGGGCCGGTAGTCATGGCGGTCCACTGGCCCATTGGCTTGAGCAGATGGCGAACGGTGTCCACGGTCAGGCGCATGGACAGGTCCTTGCTGCCCTTGAGGGTCACGAGCAATACGTCGTTGGCCTGGATCGAACCGCCATTGCCAGTGACCTGGTAACGGCCTGGGGCCAGGGCGCGGACCTCGGTCAAGGTGTGCTGCGGGTTCATCAGGGTGTAGCGAAAATCGTGTTCGGCCATGGGTCCTCCAAATAGGCGCGACATGCTAGCACGGGGCATGGCTGGGGCATGGACTCGATGAAAGGTTGGCCGACGAAACTCCATTCACTGTGGGAGCCAGCTTGCTCGCGATAGCGGTGTGTCAGTCACTTCAAAGCTGGCTGATCCATTGCTATCGCGAGCAAGCTCGCTTCAAAGAAAGGCGAGTCAGCTATCTATCAGGTTCTGCGGCGCGCCGGCGGCCCAGGCTGCGATGTTATCCAGTGTGGTCGTGGCGATGGCGGCCAACGCTTCGTGGGTCAGGCACTGATGCGAGCCTCGCTGGCCAGGCGATTGATGGCCAGCTCCAGGTCTTCCAGGGCCGCCGCGGCCTTCGGATCCTTCTGCTTGAGCAGGGTTTCGCTGCGCTGGCAGGCCGCGCGCAGTTGCGGTACGCCGCAGTAGCGCGTGGCACCGTGCAGGCGGTGGACCCGCTCGATCAGGGCGTTGTGATCGTTGGCTTCGCTGGCCTGGCGAATCGCCTCCCGGTCGGCTTCGAGGGATGCCAGCAGCATCGCCAGCATATCCGCCGCCAAGTCGGCCTTGCCGGCGGCCAGGCGCAGGCCTTCTTCATGATCGAGCACCAGCAGCTCACCGCTGCGATGGGCGTCCGCGCCCCGGTCCGGCACCTGGTTGCGCAAGGCCAGGCCGGTCCATTTGAGCACGACCTGGGCCAGCTGCCGCTCGCTGATGGGCTTGGTCAGGTAGTCATCCATACCGCTTTGCAGCAGGGCGCGTTTTTCGTTGGCCATGGCGTGGGCAGTGAGGGCAACGATCGGCAGCGGTGTGCAATGCCGCTCACTTTCCCATTGGCGGATCGCCTCGGTGCTCTGGCGACCGTCCATGCCGGGCATCTGCACATCCATCAGGACCAGGTCGAAGGTTTCCTGTTGCACCGCCTCGACCGCGGCGTACCCGCTTTCCACCGCCAGCACCCGGGCGCCCAGGTCCTCGAGCAGGGTTTGCACCAACAGCAGGTTCGCCGGGTTGTCGTCCACGCACAGCACCTTTGGCGCTCGGCTGGCCACCGGTTCATTGGGTTCGTTGCGCGTTGGGCGCGGGTTGACCAGGTCGGAAAGCGACCGCCGCAACTTGCGCGTGCAGGCCGGCTTGGCCTGCAATTGGCTGTGGGGGTTCGGGACGGAGAGGTGGTACAGCGTTTGTTCGGTGGTAGGGCACAGCACGAGGACTTTGCAGCCCAGGTGTTCCAAGTCCCAGATGTGCTGGTTCAAGCGCTCGGGTGGCATGTCGTTGCTGGTGATGCCGAGCACCGCCAGGTCGATGGCCTGTTCGGTCTGGTGAGCAACCGTGACCCCGTTGGTCAGGTTCTCCAGCGTGTTGAACGGCGTGACCTGCAAGCCACAGTCTTCGAGCTGGTGCTGCAAAGCCTGGCGCGCCAACTCGTGATTTTCCAGGACGGCCACCCGCCGGCCCAGCAACGGCGGGCCGGGGAGATCCTCGGCGTCGTCGCGGGTCTTGGGCAGGCGCAGGCTGATCCAGAACTCCGAGCCTTCGCCTGGCGTGCTGTCCACGCCGATCTCGCCGCCCATCTGTTCCACCAGCCGCTTGGAAATCACCAGGCCCAGCCCGGTGCCGCCGGGTTGCCGGGACAAGGAGTTGTCGGCCTGGCTGAACGCCTGGAACAACGCGCGAACGTCCTGGCTGGACAGGCCGATACCGGTGTCCTGGATGCTGATGCGCAGCTGCACGCTGTCTTCGTGCTCGTCTTCGAGCATCGCGCGGGCGACGATGGTGCCTTCCCGGGTGAACTTGATGGCGTTGCTCACCAGGTTGGTGAGGATCTGCTTGAGACGCAGCGGGTCGCCCACCAGCGACAGCGGCGTGTCCCGGTAGACCAGGCTCACCAATTCCAATTGCTTGGCATGGGCGGCGGGGGCGAGGATGGTCAGGGTGTCCTGCAACAGGTCCCGCAAGTTGAACGGGATGCTGTCGAGCACCAGCTTGCCGGCCTCGATCTTCGAGAAGTCGAGGATTTCGTTGATGATGCCCAGCAGGCTGTCGGCGGATTTTTCGATGGTGCCCAGGTAGTCGAGCTGGCGCGGGGTCAGTTCGCTTTTTTGCAATAGATGGGTGAAACCCAGGATGCCGTTGAGCGGCGTGCGGATCTCATGGCTCATGTTCGCCAGGAACTCGGATTTGATCCGGCTCGCTTCCAGGGCTTCCTTGCGGGCCAGGTCCAGCTCGATGTTCTGGATCTCGATGGTTTCCAGGTTCTGGCGCACGTCTTCGGTGGCCTGGTCGATGCTGTGTTGCAATTCCTCCTGGGCGTTCTGCAAGGTCCCGGCCATGCGATTGATGCCCGACGCCAATTCATCCAGCTCTTGACTGCCCAGCGGTGGCAGGCGGGTTTCCAGGTGCCCATCCTTGAGCTGCGCCACGGCCTGCTTGATCTGGCTCAGCGGACGGTTGATGGTGCGGCCCATGCGCAAGGCCAATAGCCCGGTGCATCCCAGCCCGGCGGCGATCAGGAGCAGGCTGGCGAACAGGCTGCGGTAACCGCGCAGCAACATGCCGCTGTGGGACAACTCCAGCTCGACCCAGCCCAGCAGGCGGTCGGCCTCTTCGGGGATCAGTTCGCCGGCCAGGTTGCGGTGCTTGCCGAACACCGGCAGCAGGTAGCGGGTGGCGTCGTTGCCGGTGCGTTGCAGCAGTTGACTGCTGTTGCCTTCCGGTGCCCGGTTGAGCATGGTCGGGCCGGCGTGGGCCAGCGGAGCGCGGTCGGGGGCCAGGAAGGTCACGGCCCGGACATCGGCTTGCTCGAGGGACTGGGTGGCGATGCGCTCCAGCAGTTCGGTGTCTTGGCGGCTAAGGGCGGGGGCGACCAGCGGCGCCAGCTGTTCGGCGATCATTTCGCCCCTTTGCAGCAGTTGGGCGTGCAGGTCCGATTGCTGCATCCAGGTGAAATAGCCGCCCAGAACCAGCGCCATCAGGCTGGTTGGCAACAGGGTCAGCAACAGCACGCGGCCTTTGATTCCCAGTTTCTTGAGCACACCTTGTCTCCTGCATCCAGCGGTCTGATTGAGCTTTGCGCGCATCCGGCACGCAACACCTGCGCAGTGTAGCGATTTGCAGGCGAGCCTTCTCCGTAAAATTCATGTCGCCGTGCATCCGCGTCGCTGCCAGGATTGAGCGGGGCGATACGCGGCGGTTGCCTGTAGGGAAGCGATCTTGAATAATTGCTCAACTGAGAATTATTTGCAGAAACTGATGAGCCCCCACGCCACCGTGCCGCCCCGTATCCTTTCCATAGAAGACGACCCCGTACTGGGTGCTTATGTTCATGAGCATCTGGGCCGCAGCGGGTTCGACGTCACTTGGTGCCAGAACGGCCAGGAAGGCCTGGAAATCGCCTGCCGGCAGGCTTTTGACGTCGTGTTGATGGACATCCTGCTGCCCGGCCTGGACGGTCTCGCGGTGTTGACGCATTTGCGCAAGCGCCAGGCGACGCCGGTGTTGCTGATGTCCGCGCTGGGCGCCGAAGCGGATCGCATCAGTGGCTTTCGCCTTGGTGCTGACGACTACTTGCCCAAGCCCTTCAGCATGGTGGAGCTACGGGTGCGCATCGAGGCCATCCTGCGGCGAGTCGCGCTGGACCGACGTCCGGCCCAGGTGGCGATCCTGCGCCAGAGCCAGGATCTGGGTTTCGACGAAGAGCGCAGCGATGTGCAGGTCCAGGGACAATGGGCGGGGTTGACGCGCAGCGAATATCGCTTGCTGGACGTGCTGCACCGCAGCGGCGAAGAAGTGTTGAGCAAGGCCTTCCTGTACCAGCACGTGTTACAGCGCGGTTACGCCCCCCACGATCGCAGCCTGGACATGCATGTCAGCCAGATACGCCGCAAGCTCAAGGCCATCGGCTATACCCAGCGCGAATTGCGCACGGTGTGGGGCAAAGGCTATGTCTTGAGTGTTGTCGATGAAATGGTCTGACCTGCCCGGCAGGCACTCGCTGTTCTGGAAGCTGGCATGCCTGCTGGTAGCGTTCTGCTTGCTGATGATCTGGCTGAGCTGGTCCTGGGGGCGCTACATGGAAGTGCGCAATCAGTTCCTTTCGGACGAAGCCCGCGGCACCCTCACGCGTTACGCCGCCGAAGCTGAGCAGGCGTGGCTGACCGATGGAAGCGCGGGCGTCGATCAATGGGTCTACGCTATGCAATATCGTGAAGCGAGCTGGGTAGGGGTGATTGGCGGTGACTTGCAGTCACTGAGCGAACACCCGCTCACGGACAGGGAAATCGAGCGCCTCACCTTTCTGCGCGGCCTCGATTGGCCCATCCACAAAAAGGGACGGCCGTGGTTGCGGGTGCCTTTCCCAGAGAATCCGTCCATCGGCAGCTTGGTGATCGAACTGCCCGAGCGTTTCCTGCCGGGACGTTATCGAGTGTTCTGGCGCGTGATCACCAACGGTGTCATTCCTGGGCTGTTTACCCTGCTGCTGTGTGTCGGGCTGTATCGCTTGCTGGTGGTGCCGCTCAATCAGCTGCGCGAACAGGCCAATGCCTGGCGCGCCGATCAGTTGAACGTGCGCCTGCCTGCCCGTACCACCGATCGCGCCGACGAACTGGGCGAACTGGGCCGCGCTTTCGATCAAATGTCCGAACGCCTGCAATCCACCGTCGCCCTGCAACAGCAACTGCTGCGAGACCTGTCCCATGAATTGCGCACGCCCTTGAGTCGCTTGCAGGTGGCGGGCGACAGTGAGCAGGACCTGATTCGCCTGCGCGAGCGCGTCGCCCGGGAAGTCGACTGCATGCAGGGGCTGGTCGAAGACACCTTGCAACTGGCCTGGCTCGATACCGACCGGGCGCCGTTGCCCGCCGAGGCGATCCAGGTCCAGGCGCTGTGGGAAATGCTCACCGAAAACGCCTGCTACGAAACCGGCTGGCCGGCGAGCCAGTTGCAATGCGCCGTCGACGCCAGCTGCTGGGTGCAAGGCAACCTCAATACTTTGGCTCAGGCCTTGGAAAACATCCTGCGTAACGCTATTCGCCATTCACCGCCCGGCGGCATTGTGCGCCTGGATGGTCGGCGTGAGGATGGGTTCTGGTTGCTGTGGCTGGAAGATGAAGGCGGCGGCGTGGCCGAGCAGGATCTCAACCGCATCTTTGATCCGTTCATCCGCCTGGATGGCTCCCGGCCAGGGAACGGCGGGTTTGGATTGGGGTTGAGTATCGCTCGCAACGCGGTGGAGCGCCAAGGCGGGCGGGTGTGGGCGCACAATGGCGTGAAAGGGTTGCGCTTGAATCTGCGGCTGCTGGCCGTTGAGCCGCACACCGCCGACGTGGCGAGGGAGCTTGTTCCCGCTGGGGCGCGAAGTGGCCCCTTAAAAACGGCCTGAAATACCGCGAAGTCCCGATTGGGGCGGCTTTGCCACTCAGCGGGAGCAAGCTCCCTCGCCACGGGACTGCACCGATTCCTAAAGGCTTATTCCCATAAGCCATAACCCCCTCACTTTGCGTGATATGGCCTCGCCCGGTTTGCCGGTATGATAGGCGCCCCCGCAGCCCGGATTGCGAATACGCCATGACTTTGCAGTACCCAACCATCGCCGATTGCGTCGGCAACACTCCGCTGGTTCGCCTGCAGCGCCTGCCTGGCGCGACCAGCAATACGCTTTTGCTCAAGCTCGAAGGGAATAACCCGGCGGGTTCGGTCAAGGACCGACCGGCGCTGTCGATGATCACCCGCGGCGAATTGCGGGGCCAGATCCAGCCCGGCGATACGCTGATCGAGGCGACGTCCGGCAATACCGGCATCGCCCTGGCGATGGCGGCGGCGATCAAGGGCTACAAGATGATCCTGATCATGCCCGACAATTCCAGCGCCGAGCGTAAGGCCGCGATGACAGCCTATGGCGCCGAATTGATCCTGGTAACCCAGGAAGAAGGCATGGAGGGCGCCCGGGACTTGGCCGAACGCATGCAGGCCGAGGGGCGTGGCAAAGTGTTGGATCAGTTCGCCAACGGCGACAATCCAGAAGCCCACTACACCACCACCGGCCCTGAGATCTGGCGCCAGACCGACGGCACGATCACCCATTTCGTCAGCTCGATGGGCACCACCGGCACCATCATGGGCACGTCGCGCTATTTGAAAGAACAGAACCCGAACGTACAGATCGTTGGCCTGCAACCAATGGAAGGCTCGGCCATCCCCGGCATCCGCCGCTGGCCCGAAGAGTATCTGCCGAAGATCTACCAGGCCGACCGCGTGGACCGCATCATCGACATGGCCCAGAGCGAAGCCGAGGACGTGACCCGGCGCCTGGCGCGAGAAGAAGGCATCTTCTGCGGCGTGTCTTCGGGCGGTGCCGTGGCGGGCATGCTGCGCCTGTCCCGGGAAGTCGAGAATGCGGTGATCGTCGCGATCATCTGCGACCGTGGCGACCGTTACCTGTCGACCGGCATTTTCGACGCGCCCAACTGATGGCCAAGCAAGAAAGAGGCTTGCGCTTCCAGCCCAGCGGCGGAAGCCGGGCCCCGCAAGTGCCCACCGGTAAAAAGCAGCGCTTGACCATCGAACGCCTGGCCAACGATGGCCGGGGCATTGCGTTTGTCGACGGGCGCACCTGGTTTGTCATCGGCGCCCTGGCCGGTGAAGAAGTCGAGGCGCGGGTGCTCGGTGCCCACGGCAAGGTGGTCGAGGCCCGCACTGAACGGGTGTTTTCGCCCAGCGAGCTGCGTCGTGCCGCGCCGTGTGTCCATGCCGGTCGCTGCGGTGGATGCAGCGTGCAGCATCTGCCCCACAACGAACAACTCGCCCTTAAACAGCGCATGCTCGCCGAGCAGCTGTCACGGGTGGCGGGCGTTGAGCCGCAAGAATGGGCCGAGCCCTTGAGCGGGCCGGAGTTTGGCTACCGGCGTCGAGCCCGCGTGGCAGTGCGTTGGGATCAGAAAGCGAAGAAGCTCGAAGTGGGTTTGCGTGCCGTCGGCAGCCAGGACATTGTCGCCATCGACCAATGTCCGGTGCTGGTACAGCCCTTGCAACCGATCATGAGCCGCTTGCCCCAGATGCTTCGTCGCCTGGGCAAGCCCCAGGCGCTGGGCCATGTGGAATTGTTCGCCGGCTCGTCCCTCGCGCTGCTGTTGCGGCATATGGCGCCACTGTCGGAAGCCGACCTGACGATTCTCAAGGATTTTTGTGCGTTCCACGAAGCACAACTGTGGCTGCATGGCGAAGGCGAGCCGCAACCGGTCGATCCGGGACGCTCCCTGGGCTATCGCCTGGAAACCTGGGACCTGGACCTGGCTTACCGGCCAGGGGACTTCATCCAGGTAAACGCCGCCGTCAACGAAGCGATGGTCGCCCAGGCCTTGCAATGGCTAGCGCCTCGCTCCGAAGAGCGGGTGCTGGACCTGTTCTGCGGCCTGGGCAACTTTGCCTTGCCACTGGCCAAAAGCGTGCGCGAGGTGGTGGCGGTGGAAGGCGTGCAAACCATGGTCGACCGTGCCGCGGCCAACGCCGTCAGCAACAATTTGCATAACACTGCTTTTTTTCAGGCCGATTTATCCCAGCCGTTGGCGGGTGCCGAATGGATCGGCGAAGGCTTTTCTGCGGTACTCTTGGACCCACCCCGTGACGGTGCTTTCGAGGTGGTGCGCAAGCTGGCATCCCTGGGTGCCAGACGGTTGGTTTATGTATCGTGCAACCCGGCAACTTTGGCGCGGGACACGGTCGAATTGATCAAGCAGGGCTACCGGTTAAAACGTGCCGGGATTCTCGATATGTTTCCTCAGACGGCGCATGTCGAGGCCATGGCGTTATTTGAAGCGAGCCAGGATGGCTTGTCCGACTGACCCGTTCGTGCACTCCGCCACGGCCCTGGGCGGAAACACGGGCAACGAAGGTCAGCGATGTTGACGCATTGAATCTGCGTCGTAGGGAAGGTAAGTAAAGATGGTACAGGTGAGAGCACACCAGCCGATCAACACTGACGGCAGTATCAATCTCGAGGCTTGGCTCGATCACGCGGTCAGTATCGACACGGCACTGGATCGCGAAGCCTTGAAGGCCGCTTGCGAGTTCGCTCGCGAGGCGGAGCAGCAACACAATGCGGCGAAGAACCTGTGGTCCGAAGGCACGTCGAGTTTCCAGACGGGCCTGGAGATCGCCGAGATCCTCGCCGACCTCAAGCTGGACCAGGATTCGCTGGTCGCCGCGGTGCTGTACCGCGGCGTGCGCGAAGGGCAGATCCAACTGCCGGTCGTCAGCCAGCGCTTCGGCACCGTGGTCGCCAAGCTGATCGACGGTGTGCTGCGCATGGCGGCAATCAGCGCCAGCCTCAGCCCGCGGCAGTCCATGGTGCTGGGCACCCAGGGCCAGGTGGAAAACCTGCGCAAGATGCTCGTTGCCATGGTCGACGACGTGCGTGTCGCGTTGATCAAGCTCGCCGAGCGCACCTGCGCGATCCGCGCCGTGAAATCCGCCGACGACGAGAAGCGCAATCGCGTTGCGCGGGAAGTATTCGACATCTACGCGCCGCTGGCTCATCGCCTGGGTATCGGTCACATCAAATGGGAGCTGGAGGATTTGTCCTTCCGCTACCTGGAGCCCGACCAGTACAAGCAGATCGCCAAGTTGCTGCACGAGCGACGCCTGGATCGCGAACGCTTCATCACCGACGTCATGACCCAGTTGCGCGAAGAGCTGCAGGCCACCGGCGTGGAAGCCGATATCAGCGGCCGGGCCAAGCATATCTATTCCATCTGGCGAAAAATGCAGCGCAAGGGCCTGGAATTCAGCCAGATCTACGACGTTCGCGCCGTTCGCGTGCTGGTCCCTGAAATGCGCGACTGCTACACCGCGCTGGGTATCGTCCACACGTTGTGGCGGCACATTCCGAAGGAATTCGACGACTACATCGCCAACCCCAAGGAAAACGGCTACCGCTCGTTGCACACCGCCGTGATCGGCCCGGAGGGCAAGGTGCTGGAAGTGCAGATCCGCACCCACGCCATGCACGAGGAAGCCGAGCTGGGGGTCTGTGCCCACTGGAAATACAAGGGTACCGACGTCAAGTCCGGCTCCAACCATTACGAAGAAAAAATCTCCTGGCTGCGCCAAGTGCTGGAATGGCACGAGGAACTGGGCGACATCGGCGGCCTCGCCGAGCAATTGCGGGTCGATATCGAACCGGACCGGGTCTACATCTTCACGCCTGACGGCCATGCCATCGACTTGCCCAAAGGCGCGACGCCGCTGGATTTCGCCTACCGGGTGCACACCGAGATCGGCCACAACTGCCGTGGCGCCAAGATCAACGGGCGGATCGTGCCGCTCAACTACAGCCTGCAAACCGGTGAGCAGGTCGAGATCATTACCAGCAAGCACGGCACGCCGAGCCGCGACTGGTTGAACCCGAACCTGGGCTACATCACCACCTCGCGGGCACGGGCGAAAATCGTCCATTGGTTCAAGTTGCAAGCCCGCGACCAGAACGTCGCCGCCGGCAAGACCTTGCTCGAGCGCGAGCTGAGTCGCCTGGGCCTGCCGCAGGTGGACTTCGACAAGCTGGCCGAAAAGGCCAACATGAAGACCGCCGAGGACATGTTCGCCGCCCTTGGTGCCGGCGACCTGCGCCTTGCGCAACTGGTCAACCTGGCCCAGCAGCTGGTGGAGCCGGAGCGGGGCAACGAGCAACTGGAGCTGATTCCGCGCAAGGCCACCGGCTACAAGCCGGGCAAACGCGGCGACATCCAGATCCAGGGCGTGGGCAACCTGATGACCCAGATGGCCGGTTGCTGCCAGCCGCTGCCGGGGGATGCGATCGTCGGCTACATCACCCAGGGTCGCGGCGTGAGTATCCACCGCCAGGACTGTGCGTCAGTGTTGCAATTGGCGGGTCGCGAACCGGAACGGATCATCCAGGTCAGCTGGGGCCCGGTGCCGGTGCTCACTTATCCAGTGGACATCGTCATCCGCGCCTACGACCGTTCCGGCTTGCTGCGTGACGTGTCCCAGGTATTGCTCAACGAGCGCATCAACGTGCTCGCGGTGAATACCCGCTCGAACAAGGAAGACAACACCGCGCTGATGTCCCTGACCATCGAGATTCCGGGGTTGGACGCGTTGGGGCGGTTGCTGGGGCGGATTTCCCAGTTGCCGAACATCATCGAGACCCGGCGTAATCGGACGCCGGGCTGATCGCTGGTTGTCTTGGTTGATGTGGGAGCTCGCTCCCACATGTTTTTTTGTGACGGGACGGATTGATGTACAGCCTCGAAGACCTGCTCCACCTGATGAACCGGCTGCGGGACCCGCAGTACGGTTGCCCCTGGGACATCAAGCAAACATACGCCACCATCGTTCCCCATACCCTGGAAGAAGCGTATGAAGTGGCTGACGCGATCGAGCGTGGCGATCTTGATCATTTGCAGGGTGAGTTGGGCGACCTGCTGTTCCAAGTGGTGTATTACAGCCAGTTGGCCCGGGAGGAGAACCGTTTCGAATTCGCCGGCGTGGTCGACAGCATCACCCGCAAGCTGATCCGTCGCCATCCCCACGTGTTTCCCACCGGCGAGTTGTATGCGCCCGTGGATATTCCGCGCCTGAGCGAAGAGCAGGTGAAGCAGCGCTGGGAGGAAATCAAGGCACAGGAGCGAGCTGAAAAGACGTCGGCGCCCGAGCAATTGTCACTGCTCGACGATGTGCCAGCGGCGCTGCCGGCCTTGTCCCGTTCGGCAAAGTTGCAGAAGCGTGCCGCACAGGTGGGGTTCGACTGGCCGGGGCCGTTGCCGGTACTGGACAAGGTTCGCGAGGAGCTGGACGAAGTGCTCGAAGCCATGGCGGACAATGATCCGGCTGCCATCAATGACGAGGTGGGTGACCTGTTGTTCAGCGTGGTCAACCTGGCGCGACACCTCAAGGTCGATCCCGAGACTGCCCTGCGTGGCGCCAACGCAAAGTTCGAGCGACGGTTCCGATTTATCGAACAGGCATTGCGCGACACCCGTCGTCCCATGGAAGATTGCACCCTCGAAGAGTTGGACGCCTTGTGGGGCGAAGCCAAACGTCAGGAAAAGAATTTGCCCAGCTGTGGCTGAGGCCGTTGCCTAAGTGAGTAAGCACCATGAGCCTTTCCCTTCGCGACCAGTTGCTCAAAGCAGGGCTGGTCAACCAAAAGCAGGCCAAGCAGGTCGGCAAAGAGAAACAGAAACAGCAGCGCCTGGCCCACAAAGGCCAGGTCGAACTGGATGATTCCCAGCAGCGGGCGGCTCAGGAAGCCATGGCCGAAAAGGTCAAGCGCGACCAGGAGCTCAACCGTCAGCAGCAGGAAAAGGCCGAGCAGAAAGCCCGTGCGGCGCAGATCAAGCAATTGATTGAAGTCTCGCGCCTGCCAAAGCTGACCACTGACGACTACTACAACTTTGTCGATGACAAGAAGGTCAAGCGCATTTCGGTCAACGCGCTGATGCGCAACAAGCTGAGCAGCGGTTCCCTGGCGATCGTCCACCACGCCGGCGGCTATGAAGTGATTCCGCGTGAAGCGGCGCTTAAAATCCAGGAGCGCGATCCCAAGCGCATCGTCCAGCTCAACACCCAGACTGAAGAAGTCGATGCCGATGATCCGTACGCGGCTTATCAGATTCCTGATGATTTGATGTGGTGAGGATGAACTGATCGCAAGACCTGTGGACGACCTGTGGGAGCGAGCCTGCTCGCGAAAGCAGTGTGTCAGCCAATACTGTTTGACTGATGTACCGCTTTCGCGAGCAGGCTCGCTCCCACATTAGGGTATATGTTGTTTTTCAGGATTGCGCGATCTCACGCAAGCGCTGCAGTTCCTCTCGCTCCAGCTCGGCCTTATAGCTGCGGGCATCTGTTTCGGAGTGGAACATCCCCACCAGCAAATCCTGTTGATGCACATCCCAGATCCGGATGCCGGCGGCAATGCCTTCGTGGGACATGTGGGCGTCGTCGCGTTCAGTTACTTTCACAGTCATCTTGCAAGCTCCAATCTCTGTTATCTGCAGCAAGGCGTGTGCAGGGTTTTGTTATAGATTTTGATAGCGTGCTAGGTAAATCCCTCGGTTCGTTAAGAAGTTTTCATGGAAAGTCCAACGATCCTGGAGGCCAGGCGGTGCGCGGCATTCGGTCGCAGGTGGTTTTTCATGAAGAAGTTTTCATGTCGTCAAGCAGGCTCGCTCCCACAGGGGTAGGTGGTGGGCTTGGAATAGCGAACAAAAAAAAGCCCCGCGTATGCGGGGCTTCGTGTTGTTGATGTGGATCAGCTGCCTTTAACAGCCTTGCCGTTGACCGTGCCGTCCTGGAGCATGATGTTGTACTCCTTGCCGTCAGTCTCGACCTGTTGCAGGCGTACCAGCAGGTAGTCCCAGTCCTTGGCGAACCAAAGCACGGTGATGCGCTTGCTCTGTGTCGGGTCGCGCACGCGCTCGACCTTGATCGCGTCGATCTGGCCGGCCTTGGTGTCGACTTTCTCCGAGCCCAGCACGCGGAAGTCATAGGTATCGACTTCGCCATCATCAACGACCTGGTAGCTCATGCTTTTCTTGCCGGCCGCGACGTCATGCTGAAGGGCGAGCTGATAAGTGGATTTGTCGACCATGCCCCGGTTCAGCGGGATCTTGACCGCGTCACCGCGATCGGTGCCGGTGACCATCTTGGTGTTCCAGTCGAAGTCCAGATCAGCCTTCTTTGCCTTGCCCAGACCACCGCGCTCGAAGTGGTAGGACTGTGGCAGGAGAGTGTCCTTGTCCAGGGTCAGGGTGCTTTCTTCGGTCAGGCTGGCGATCATCATCGAAGCCTTGAAGCTCAGCTTCCAGATGCCGTTGGCCTCTTTGGTCAGGCTGCGTTCGGCGGTGCCGCTCATGGGCAACTGCTTCCAGTCGGCGGTGTAGCTGGCGGAGAACGGTTGAAGGTCTGCCGCTTGTGCCAGGGGCAGGGCAAGCAGAGCGCAAGCGAAGAGCAGGGCGCGACGCATAAAATCTCCTAGTATCGAATCAAATGGCCGCTGGCGGCGAGCAACTGGCCGTCCAGTGAGGCTCCCCGATCGTCGAGGGCCAGCCGGCCTTCGGCAAACCAACGCACGGCCATCGGGTAGATCTGGTGCTCGCGGGCATGGACCCGTTGCGCCAGGCTTTGCGGCGTGTCGTGCAACTCTACCGGTATTACTGCCTGTACGACCAGTGGTCCGCCATCGAGTTCCTCGGTGACGAAGTGCACCGAGCAGCCATGCTCCGTGTCTCCGGCCTCCAGCGCCCGCTGGTGAGTGTGTAACCCTTTGTATTTGGGCAGCAGCGAAGGATGGATATTGAACAGGCGGCCTTGGTAATGACGCACGAAGCCGGCGCTGAGGATGCGCATGAAACCGGCCAATACCACCAGTTGCGGATTGAAGGCGTCGATCTGTTCGATCAACGCGGCATCGAAGGCTTCGCGGCCTTCGTATGCCTTGTGATCCAGGACGCGGGTGTCGATCCCTGCGTCCGTGGCACGTTGCAGGCCGTAGGCATCAGCGCGGTTGGAAATCACCGCGCGGATACGGACCGGGCTGTCGCCGGTCCGCGTGCTGTCGATCAGGGCCTGCAAGTTACTGCCGGTGCCGGACAGCAGCACCACCACGTCACAGGTTGCGGACATCAGTGTGCCTTAAGGTTTTGCAGCTCGACTTGCGCAGCGCCTTCGGCCGCGGTGGCGATCTGGCCGATGACCCAAGGCTGTTCGCCTGCGTCACGCAGCACGTTCAGGGCAGTCTCGACGTGCTCCTGGGCCACGCAGATGACCATGCCCACGCCGCAGTTCAACACGCGGTGCATTTCGGTTTCGTCGACGTTGCCTTTTTCCTGCAGCCAGTCGAATACCGCCGGGCGGGTCCAGCTCGCCACGTCGACCACGGCCTGGGCGCCTTTTGGCAGCACGCGCGGGATGTTGTCCAACAGGCCACCACCGGTGATGTGGGCCATGGCCTTGACGGCGCCGGTGTCCTTGATCAGCTTGAGCAGCGGCTTGACGTAGATGCGGGTGGGGGCCATCAGCAGGTCGGCCAGCGGCTTGCCGTCGAGCTGGGTGTTCTCGATGTCCGCGCCCGAGACTTCGATGATCTTGCGGATCAGCGAGTAGCCGTTGGAGTGCGGGCCGGAAGAAGGCAAGGCAAGCAGGGCATCGCCGGCGGCAACTTTCGAGCCGTCGATGATTTCGGCTTTTTCCACGACGCCTACGCAGAAACCGGCCAGGTCGTAGTCTTCGCCTTCATACATGCCAGGCATTTCAGCGGTTTCGCCGCCCACCAGGGAGCAGCCGGACAGCTCACAGCCGGCGCCGATGCCGGTCACGACCTGGGCAGCGGTGTCGACGTTCAGTTTGCCGGTGGCGTAGTAATCGAGGAAAAACAGCGGCTCGGCGCCGCAGACCACCAGGTCGTTCACGCACATGCCCACCAGGTCGATGCCGATGCTGTCGTGCTTGTTCAGGTTCAGGGCCAGGCGCAGCTTGGTGCCGACGCCGTCGGTGCCCGAGACCAGTACCGGTTGCTTGTAGCCGGCCGGGATCTCGCAGAGGGCGCCGAAACCGCCCAGGCCGCCCATGACTTCCGGGCGCGCAGTGCGCTTGGCGACGCTCTTGATGCGTTCGACCAATGCTTCACCGGCGTCGATGTCCACACCGGCGTCCTTGTAGCTCAGGGAAGGTTGCTTGCTCATGATCCAGGCCTTTAAAGGGGGGAATTCTGGGTAACGACCGATCGCCGGGGCCCTTGGATAACCGATGTACGATTATTCCGGATGCCCAGCCATTGCCGGTCTGCGAAGGCGCGCGATTTTATCAGGCTTGTGGGGCAGCGGCCATCCTCGCGCCGACGGGCAGGGTCATATCCGCCAAAAAAACCGATATTTCTTCTGTTGGTACTGCACGGTGCGTCTGTATAAGGTGTAGCGGTAAGCGACTGTGGTTGTGACGGTGTCGAAACTTGCCTCGGGCGGCTGAATGTTTTGCCGGGCGCCGTGTCACAGCCATGCTCAGTCTTCTCCACACGGCCGGTGCCAGCCGTTTTGTCCGGGAATTTTCCATGCGTTTGTTCAAACTCTTGTCTGTTGGCTGCCTGTCGCTGATCAGCCTGGCGAGCCATGCCGAAACCCTCAACAACCTTTATCAGGTACGTGAACCGGTCAGCAGCCAGGCACCGGACGAGCGTAACCAGGCAACATTGCGAGCGCTGGATACCCTGGTGCTGCGCCTGACCGGCGACGCCAAGGCCGCGCAGAACCCTGGCCTGGCGGCGATCCGCAAGGACCCGCAACAAATCATTCTTCAATATGGCTACGACGCCGGCCCGCCGGAAAGTCTGCAGGTGGATTTCGATCCCGCCAGCACCGACCGGGCGTTGCGTTCGGCGGGGTTGTCGCTGTGGGGCGCGAATCGCCCCTCGATCCTGGGCTGGTGGCTCAACGACTCGGTAGAAGGTTCCAGCCTGGTGGGGGATGGACAGGCCAGCGCCACGCCGTTGCGCCGCGCTGCCCAGCACCGGGGCTTGCCGCTGCACCTGCCGCTGGCGGACTTGAGCGAGCAGATTGTCGCCACTGCGCCGAACCTTGAAGGCAACGACCCGGCGCCGTTGCGCGAGGTGTCGGAGCGTTATGGTTCCGACGCGTTGCTGGCGGTCCACGCCAAGGAAGAGGGTGGGCAGTGGCAAGCGACGTGGCGCCTGTGGCTGGGCGACCAGCGCGAGCAGGGCAGTGCCCAGGGCGGCGATCCTGCCGCACTGGCCGACGCCGTGATGTTGGCGGTGAGCCAGCGCTTGGCGCCGCGCTTCGTGGCCAAGCCGGGGGTGGCGACGGAACAATTGCTCGAAGTGCAGGGCATGAACCTCGAACGTTACGCGGCGCTAGGGCGGTTGCTCGAACCGTTCGGTGGGCAGTTGCAGCGGGTCGAAGGCGACGTGATCGTCTACAAGGTCAATGGCAGCGCCGAGCAGTTGAAGGCACAACTGGCCTTGGCGAAACTCCAGGAAGTACCCGCCGGTGAGGTTGTCGCGCCGCCGCCCGTGGCTCAGCCTGCTGGCGATGGAACAATCTCGCCCGCGCAGCCAACACCGGCGCCGACCCCGAACCTGCGGTTTCGCTGGTAGGATTTCTTCCTTTATAGAGTCAGGAGTGGTTCATGGGCGATACGCGGCGTTGGTTCTGGTTGGGTGGGGTCGCCCTGCTGATTGCGTTTATCTACTTGCTGCACCCGATTCTCACGCCGTTCCTGGTTGCGCTGCTGTTGGCCTATCTGTTCGATCCGGTGGTGGATCGCCTGGAAAAACTCGGCTTGTCCAGGACGTGGGGCGTGGTGGCGGTGTTCGCGCTGTTCACCTTGATCGTCAGTGCCCTGTTGCTGGTATTGATCCCCATGCTCGCCAAGCAACTGTTGCGCCTGTATGAGCTGGCGCCGCAGATGCTTGATTGGCTGCAACACACCGCGGTGCCTTGGGTGCAGTCGAAACTGGGGCTGGCCGATGGCTTCTGGAAGTTCGACAAGGTCAAGGCGGCCATCAGCGAACATATGGGACAGACCACCGACATCGTCGGCGTGGTGTTGAGCCAGGCCACGGCTTCGAGCCTGGCGTTGATCGGCTGGCTGGCGAACCTGGTGCTCATTCCGGTGGTAGCTTTCTATCTGCTGCGCGACTGGGACCTGATGATGGCCAAGATCCGCAGCCTGCTGCCGCGTCACCGTGAAGAACGCATCATGACGCTCACCGGCGAATGCCATGAAGTGTTGGGGGCGTTCGTGCGCGGGCAACTGCTGGTCATGGTCGCGCTGGGCTTTATTTATGCGGCGGGGTTGATGCTGGTAGGGCTGGAGCTGGGGTTGCTGATTGGCATGATCGCCGGATTGGCGGCCATCGTGCCCTACATGGGCTTCGTCATTGGAATTGGCGCGGCGTTGATCGCCGGACTCTTCCAGTTTGGCGGGGACCTGTATCCCATGGTTGGTATCGTGGCGGTGTTCATGGTCGGGCAGGCCCTGGAAGGCATGGTGCTGACGCCGTTGCTGGTGGGTGATCGTATTGGCCTGCATCCGGTGGCGGTGATCTTTGCGATCCTGGCGGGGGGCGAGCTGTTCGGCTTTACCGGGATCCTGCTGGCGCTGCCGGTGGCGGCGGTGATCATGGTGCTGGTGCGGCATATGCACGATCTGTACAAGGATTCGGACATCTACAGCGGCGTTGAAGACCCCGAACTGTAGGTTAAATCCAGGGCGGGACGTCAGGGGAACTGACGCTTCGCTCCCTTGTCGCTGCAAACCTTTGATTTTGCTCGTGGTCCGGCGCATTGTGCGGTCTGCGTCACGGGTATAAACTTTGCAAACTTTACACAGAGGCCACTAATGGTTCCTTTGGAGCCGTTCAGTCAGCATGAAACCGATTCAGCTGCCCCTTGGTGTGCGTCTGCGTGATGACGCCACCTTTATCAACTACTACCCAGGCGCCAATGCCGCTGCACTCGGCTATGTCGAGCGGCTTTGCGAAGCCGACGCTGGCTGGACCGAAAGCCTGATCTACCTATGGGGCAAGGACGGAGTAGGGCGCACGCACCTTTTGCAGGCCGCCTGCTTGCGGTTCGAGCAGCTAGGCGAGCCGGCCGTCTACCTGCCGTTGGCGGAACTGATGGATCGCGGCGTTGAAATCCTCGACAACCTCGAGCAGTACGAACTGGTCTGCCTGGATGACCTGCAGGCCGTGGCCGGCAAGGCGGACTGGGAAGAGGCGCTGTTTCATTTGTTCAACCGACTGCGCGACAGCGGCCGACGCCTGTTGATCGCCGCATCGACCTCGCCACGGGAATTGCCGGTGAAGCTGGCGGACCTGAAATCGCGCCTGACCCTGGCGCTGATTTTCCAGATGCGTGCGCTTTCCGATGAGGACAAGCTACGGGCATTGCAACTGCGTGCTTCGCGACGTGGCCTGCACCTGACCGACGAGGTTGGTCATTTCATCCTCACCCGCGGCACGCGCAGCATGAGCGCGTTGTTCGAGTTGCTCGAACGCCTCGACCAGGCATCGCTCCAGGCCCAGCGCAAGCTGACTATTCCTTTTTTGAAAGAAACCTTGGGATGGTAGAACCACTATTCGTAGTGGCTGATGGCCTGCTCTGAATGCGACAAAACCCGCGGTCCTGCTGAACGGCAGGCCACGTGATGTTCAAAATGGGCTTAAGCGCTTAGATGTAAACGCAAAACCGAGAAGTCACATTTGCATCGATTGAATTTGCAAATGAGGTTGATAGAAGGCATAGTCTCGCCATCTTTACTACTTCAGCCACGGTCGTGCCCATGCTCAGTCGCTTCGCACCCCTCGTGCCTCTCGCACTCGTTACCCTGTTGTTCGGTTGCGCTGCCCACTCTCCAGTGTCCCAGCAAGCGCAGCAACCCCAAGTCAAGAGTTCTGTAACTGCCCAATCTTCCTCCGTTGCGTTCCAGGAAGAAGTGGCCTCCGATAAAGAGCTGGCAGACTTCGCCGGCAGCAAGCCTTATCAGCTTCCGGTGCTGGCGGACAGCATCCTGGAACGCGGCATGTCCTTGATTGGCACTCGTTACCGTTTTGGCGGTACCTCCGAGGCCGGCTTCGATTGCAGTGGCTTCATCGGTTACCTGTTTCGTGAAGAGGCGGGCATGAACCTGCCCCGTTCCACCCGCGAAATGATCAACGTAAATGCCCCGCTGGTTGCTCGCAACCAGCTTGAGCCTGGCGACCTGTTGTTTTTCAGCACCAATGGTCGTCGCGGTCGGGTCAGTCACGCCGGTATCTACCTGGGCGACAACCAGTTCATCCACTCCAGCAGCCGCCGCAGCGGTGGGGTGCGAATCGACAGCCTGGGCGACAGCTACTGGAGCAAGACCTTCATCGAAGCCAAGCGTGCCCTTGCCATGGCACCGACCGTGGTCACGGCTCGCAAGTAAGCGCACAGTTTGTAGGGCAAACTTAAAGTCTTACTTGAAGTTTGTCCCATAGCCGCTAGAATCCTAGATCATTGATTGATGGCAATCCGCCTGCGTACTACGCGGGCGGATTTGTTTCCATCTCCACGGCAGAAAAGCCGCATCCAGATCAGGATTGTTCCGCATATGTCGACGTCGGCCCGCCTCGTTCTGATTGTTCTTGCCGCGCTGCTAAGCGCCTGCGCCAGTCGCACCCCACCGCCCGCGCCGGTGCGGGCTCCAGTGGTATTCGCACCCTCCCAGACTTTTTCTCCCGCCGCTGAAGACGTGCTTTTCCGTGCGCTGGGCTTGGTGGGGACGCCCTATCGTTGGGGTGGCAACACGCCGGACTCAGGTTTCGATTGCAGCGGTTTGATCGGCTATGTGTACCGTGACGCTGCCGGGATCTCTTTGCCGCGTTCCACCCGCGAAATGATCAGCATGCACGCGCCAGAGGTCGGCAAAGATGCGTTGCAGACGGGCGACCTGGTGTTCTTCGCCACCAATGGTGGATCCCAGGTCAGCCATGCCGGGATTTATGTAGGGGAGGGACGTTTCGTCCACGCACCGGCCACCGGCGGCACGGTCAAGCTCGACAGTCTGTCCAAGGCCTATTGGCAGAAGGCCTACCTCGGTGCCAAGCGGGTGTTGCAACCGGAACATCTGGCGCGTAATCCCTGACCCTGACGATTGATTTTTTGCGACGCTGGATCGCTCTTGTGGCGAGGTAGCTTGCTCCCTCGCCACGGGGATCGGTTTGAGCGTTAATTTTTCGATACCCGCCAGATCTTGTTCCCTACGTCATCAGCCACCAACAACCCACCTTGTTTATCGATCACCACGCCCACCGGCCGCCCCTGGGCTTTTTCGTCTGCGTTGAGGAAACCGGTCAGCACGTCCACGGGCTGGCCCACGGGTTTGCCGGCATTGAACGGGACGAAGATTACTTTGTAACCACTGTGGGGCTTGCGGTTCCAGGAGCCGTGTTGCCCGATGAAGGCGCCTTCTGTAAACGGCGCGGGCAATGTGCTGCCTTCGGCGAAGGTCAGGCCCAATGAAGCCGTATGAGGGCCGACGGCATAGTCGGGAGCAATGGCCTTGGCCACAAGTTCGGGATTTTGCGGCTCGACGCGCACGTCGATGTTCTGCCCGTAGTAGCTGTACGGCCAGCCATAAAAGCCGCCGTCCTTCACCGAGGTGATGTAGTCCGGCACCAAGTCGCTGCCGATCTCATCCCGTTCGTTGACCGCCGTCCACAGGGCGCCGCTGCGAGGCTCCCAGGCCAGGCCGTTGGGGTTGCGCAGCCCTGAGGCGAAGATGCGGTGACTGCCGGTGGCCCGATCCACCTCCCAGATGGCCGCGCGGCCTTCTTCCGCGTCCATGCCATTTTCCGCGACGTTGCTGTTGGAGCCGGTCGTGACGTACAACTTGCTACCGTCCCGGCTGGCAATGACGTTCTTGGTCCAGTGGTGGTTGAGGGGGCCGCCGGGCAAATCGACAACCTTGGTGGGTTGCGCCTTTATTTGCGTATCGCCTTCCTTGTAAGGGAAACGGATCAACCGGTCGGTGTCGGCCACATAGAGGTCATTGCCCACAAGCGTCATGCCGAACGGGGAATTGAGGTTTTCCAGGAAAATCGTCCGGGTTTCGGCGACGCCGTCGTGATTGGCGTCCCGCAGCAGGGTGATGCGATTGGGGCTGGGGACGCCAGCGCCGGCGCGGTCCATGACTTTCTTCATGACCCAGCCACGAATGCCTTGGGTATCGTCGGGCTTGGGGGGAGCGTTGGTTTCGGCCACCAGCACATCGCCGTTGGGTAGCACGTAAAGCCAGCGCGGATGATCCAGGCCTTCGGCAAAGGCAACCACCTTCAGGCCTGGGGCCGGGGTTGGCTTGGCGCCGTCCGGCCATCCGATGGCTTCAGCGATGTTCACCGTGGGCATCAGGGTCTTGTTCGGCTCGGGCAGTTTCGGTGACGGGCCGATGCCGTCGGAAACCTGCAATGTCGACGACTCGCCGCAAGCGACAAGCCCTGTAGCAAGGGCGGCGATCAACAGGTGATTTGGCTTGAGCATGCGGACTTCCCTATGAGTGCATGTGATTACTCATAGAGAAGCGTAGACGTGGGATGGTTCAACGGTGGGTCGACCCGCCTGGCAAACGAATTTCCTGAGGGAGCGAGCCTGCTCGCGAAAGCAGGTCAACCTGGCAGTGAAATGCGGGTTGCTCCCCCGTCTAGCGAGCAGGCTCGCTGCCACAATCAACCATGAGCCTGCTTGAACAGCACCGCGACCCCTGGGTGATAGTGTCCGGCCTCGTTGCGCAACTTGCGGTAGGCATAAGGGAAGTACCAGGCCACGGCGCAGGTGTTTTCCTTTTGCAGGTCATCGATCATGTCCTGCAACTCTTCTGGCGTCGCGCTTTGCTGGGCTTTTTGCGGGGCGATGAACAGGCAACCCAGTTTCAGGTCGCTGGCGTAGCTGATCCGCTTGGCGTCGCTGGTGGCTTCCAGCAACGGTTGGGTCAGGTTCAGGTTGTTGACCTTCGGCCAGCGCTGCGTGCTCTGGATGTAGGCGCGTTCATCGCTGCTGGCAATCAACAGATCGGCGCTGACATTACGTTCGCCTTCTTCATTCTGCTTGCGAGTCGCTGCGTCCTGCAGCGTGACCATCTCCGCCATCCAGGCTGCGGCCGACAGCAGACCGAGATTGGCTTTTTCATTGTGCCAATAGGGTGTGTCGTTATCGCCGCGCACGGCGTTGTAGCGGTCGATACAATCGAACCAGCGTTCCAGCACCGGGCGCAGGAATTCCAGTTTCGGATTGCTGATGATCATGCCTTGCATCGCATTTGCCCTCTTGTTCTTGTGATATCGGGTCGTAGTGTCTCTTTGATATCACTTGCCGCAGGATCACACAAGATTGACGTCAGCTTATTGATCCCGGCCAATATCCATTGCGCTGCCCATCGCGGCTTTAATTGACGCTCAACCCCCAACCCTCTAACCTTCGCGGCTTGTTTCAGGTGCTCTATGGCAATGGCCGATAGGGTGAAACAGGGAAGCCGGTGCGTGCACACAAACCCGGCGCTGCCCCCGCAACGGTAGATGAGTCAAGGCTGCGTATAGGCCACTGTGTCGCATGACATGGGAAGGCGCACAGCCAGGCGTTACGCCGCTCATGAGCCCGGAGACCGGCCTGATTCATCCAACGGCATCACGGTGGGCGATGCCAGGCTCGTTGCCGTCCTTTTTTATGCCCGCCCGCCGTTATCCAGTCCCAACGGAGAGCTCCCCCATGACCGACACGCCCGATCGCGACGAACGCCACCTGGCGCGCATGCTGCGCAAGAAAGCCGTGATTGACGAGCGCATCGCCAATTCGCCCAACGAGTGCGGCCTTCTGCTGGTGCTGACCGGCAACGGCAAGGGCAAGAGCAGTTCTGCGTTCGGCATGCTGGCCCGGGCCATGGGGCACGGCATGCAATGTGGCGTGGTGCAATTCATCAAGGGTCGCAACAGCACCGGCGAGGAGCTGTTTTTCCGCCGCTTCCCGGAGCAGGTGCGCTTCCATGTCATGGGAGAGGGCTTTACCTGGGAAACCCAGGATCGCCAGCGCGACATTGCCGCCGCCGAAGCCGCGTGGGCGGTGTCCCGTGAGTTGCTCAGCGACCCGTCCATTGGGCTGGTGGTGCTCGACGAACTGAACATCGCCCTCAAGCACGGTTACCTCGACCTGGATCAGGTCTTGAGTGATCTGCAGGCTCGTCCGCCCATGCAACATGTGATCGTGACAGGCCGCGGCGCCAAGCCCGAGATGATCGAGCTGGCCGACACCGTGACCGAAATGGGCATGATCAAGCACGCTTTCCAGGCCGGGATAAAGGCGCAGAAAGGCGTCGAACTGTGAGCCGAGTGTCGACCGCCAGCCGCCATTGCCCGGCGGTCTTGATTGCCGCCCCGGCTTCAGGCCAGGGCAAGACCACCGTCACCGCGGCTCTGGCCCGGTTGCACCGCAACCAGGGGCGCAAGGTGCGCGTGTTCAAGTGTGGTCCCGACTTCCTCGATCCAATGATCCTTGAGCGAGCCAGTGGCGCGCCGGTCTATCAGTTGGACATGTGGATGGTCGGAGAGCAGGAAAGTCGCCGGTTGTTGTGGGAAGCCGCCGCAGAAGCGGACCTGATTTTGATTGAAGGCGTGATGGGGCTGTTCGACGGCACACCGTCTAGCGCCGACCTGGCCCGGCATTTCGGCGTGCCGGTGCTGGCGGTTATCGATGGCACGGCCATGGCCCAGACATTCGGTGCCTTGGCCTTGGGCCTGGCACGGTATCAGCCGGATTTGCCCTTCGCTGGGGTCTTGGCCAATCGGGTCGGCACCTTGCGCCACGCGCAATTGCTCGAAGGGAGCCTGACCGAAGGCTTGCGCTGGTACGGCGCGCTTTCGCGGGAAACCGGCATCGAGCTGCCGAGCCGCCATCTTGGTCTGGTGCAGGCCAGCGAATTGAATGACCTGGACGTGCGTCTCGATGCCGCCGCCGAGGCGCTGGCGGGCAGTTGTGAAGTAGCATTGCCGCCTTCGGTGGAGTTCGCGGCGCCGGAACTGACGGCCGTTGAGCGGTGGCTCGACGGCGTCCGCATTGCCGTGGCCCGTGACGAGGCATTTGCCTTTACCTATGGCGCCAGCCTCGATCTGCTGCAAGCCATGGGCGCGCAGTTGAGTTTCTTTTCGCCGATCCACGACACCCAATTGCCCGAGGCGGACAGCCTCTATCTACCCGGTGGATATCCCGAGCTGCACCACGTTGCCCTGGCGCAAAACGCGCCCATGCTGGCGGCGATCCGTGCCCACCATGCATCCGATAAACCCTTGCTCGCCGAATGCGGCGGCATGCTGTATCTGCTCGATTCACTCACCGACGTCGACGGCACGCGCGCCGAACTGGTGGGTATGTTGAGCGGCGATGCGCAGATGCAAAAACGCTTGGCGGCCCTCGCGCTGCAATCGGTGGATCTGCCGGAAGGCAACCTGCGCGGGCATACCTATCATCATTCCTTGACCAGCACCACGCTTGAGCCGATTGCCCGTGGGCATAGCCCCAATGGCGGGCGAGGGGCGGAGGCGGTTTTCCGACAAGGGCGGATGACGGCTTCGTACGTGCATTTTTATTTTCCGTCCAATCCGAGGGCGACTGCCGCTTTGTTTGCGCCGGACCGAGAAGCAGCCTTCGCGAACAGGCTCGCTCTCACAGGGGATGGTGTGATCTCCAGTACGACGCCTGCCAGTGTGGGAGCGAGCCTGCTCGCGAATCGGCCATGACAGACAGCACTTTTTCCCAGGCCGAACGCGAGGCCGTCTACCGCGCCATCGCCGAACGCCGAGACATGCGTCATTTCATCGGCGGCAGCGTCGAGCCGCAATTGCTGCGCCGGCTGCTCGAAGCCGCGCACCAGGCGCCTAGCGTCGGGCTGATGCAGCCGTGGCGGTTTCTGCGCATCAGCGATCGCGCCTTGCGCGGCGAAATCCAGAACCTGGTGGAAGAAGAGCGCATTCGCACCGCCGAAGCCCTGGGCGAGCGTAGTGATGAATTCATGAAGCTCAAGGTGGAAGGTATCCACGACTGCGCCGAAGTGCTGGTGGCCGCGTTGATGGACGACCGCGAGCGGCACATTTTCGGTCGCCGGACCTTGCCGGAAATGGACTTGGCCTCGCTGTCCTGCGCGATCCAGAATCTGTGGCTGGCGGCCCGCGTCGAAGGGCTGGGGATGGGCTGGGTGTCGTTGTTCGAGCCCCAGGCCATGGCCGATCTGTTGGGCCTGCCGGAGGGCGCAAAGCCCCTGGCGATTCTGTGCCTGGGGCCGGTCGAGGGCTTTTACCCAGCGCCCATGCTCGCCTTGGAAGGCTGGGCGAAACCGCGGCCGCTCGAGGAACTGATTTATGAAAATCGCTGGGGAGTGCGTCCATGAGCGTAGCGTTGCTCAGTGCCGCCGCGGTGGCGCTGGATGCGTTGCTGGGCGAGCCCCGGCGCTGGCATCCTCTGGTCGCGTTCGGCCGTCTTGCCAATCGTATCGAACAGCGTTTCAACTCCGGTGGACGGGGCTGGCGCAGTCACGGTGTCACGGCGTGGATCATCGCCGTGCTGCCCTTGACGTTGCTGGCCACAGCCTTGTCCTGGGCGCCCCTGGTAGGGTGGCTGGTGGACATTCTCGCGTTGTATTGCGCCCTCGGCTTGCGCAGCCTTGGTGAACATGTCGAGCCAGTGGCCCGGGCGTTGCGCAGTGGCGATCTGGACGAGGCACGCCAGCGGGTGAGTTATCTGGTCAGCCGCGAAACCGCCGAGTTGGATGAAAACGCCGTGGCCCGCGCCGCCACCGAGTCGGTGCTGGAAAACGGCAGCGACGCGGTGTTCGCCGCCTTGTTCTGGTTCGCGGTGGCTGGCGCGCCTGGCGTGGTGTTGTATCGGTTGAGCAATACCCTCGACGCCATGTGGGGTTATCGCAACGAGCGCTTCGAACGTTTTGGCTGGGCGGCGGCAAAGATCGACGACCTGCTCAACTACATTCCCGCGCGCCTGGTGGCCCTGACCTACGCGTTGCTCGGCAAGACCCGACTGGCGTTCAGATGCTGGCGCACCCAGGGGCCAACCTGGGACAGCCCCAATGCCGGGCCGGTGATGGCCGCCGGCGCCGGAGCGCTGGGCGTGGAACTGGGCGGCGCGGCGATCTACCACGGCGAGCTGCATCAACGTCCGCCCTTGGGCGAAGGCGTGCCGGCCAGTGCCGATTCCATTGATCGCGGCTGGCAATTGGTGCAACGCGGCGTATGGTTATGGCTGCTGATTCTCTGCCTCGGAGCCGAGTTTTATGCTTGAGCATGGTGGACGACTGCGCAAGGCTTCCCGGCAATATGGCATTGCCGAGGCCGACTGGCTCGACCTGTCCAGCGGCCTGGCGCCCTGGCCGTTCGACGTTCCGCCGATCCCGCTGCGGGCCTGGGCGCGCCTGCCCGAGGCCGAAGATGGATTGGAGCAGGCCGCCTGCGATTATTACGAAGCGACGCACGTGTTGCCGGTGGCCGGTTCGCAGATGGCCATCCAGCTGTTGCCGCGCCTGCGCCGGGCCGGCAAGGTGGGTGTTTTGTCGCCCTGTTACGCCGAGCACGCCGAAGCCTGGCGCCGCAGCGGGTACATCGTGCGCGAAGTGCTGGAGACGGAAGTCGATTTTTTCCTCGACAGCCTCGACGTGCTGGTGGTGGTCAATCCGAACAACCCCACGGGCCTGAGCCTGAGCCCCGAACGCTTGCTGAATTGGCACGCACGGTTGGCCCAGCGCGGTGGCTGGCTGGTGGTGGATGAAGCGTTCATGGACATGACACCGCATCTGAGCCTCAGCGCCCACGCCCATCAGGTCGGGCTGATTGTATTGCGATCGTTTGGCAAGTTCTTTGGCCTGGCCGGGGTTCGCCTGGGGTTTGTCCTGGCGGAGCGGCGTTTGCTCAAGCTGCTCGCCGAGCAAGTCGGACCCTGGGCGGTGAGCGGGCCGACCCGGGTCCTGGGCGAGGCGTGTCTTCTGGATACCGAGGCCCAGGTTCGTCAACGACAGCGCTGCGAAGAAACCAGCCAACGCCTGGCATCGACGCTGCAACGCTTCGGCTTCAAGCCCCAGGGCGGCTGCGCATTGTTCCAGTGGCTGGTCACCCCGCACGCCCAGGCCCTGTATGAATTCATGGCCCATCGCGGCATTCTGCTGCGCCTGTTCACCCACACCAGCAGCCTGCGTTTCGGGTTGCCCGCCGATGATGCCGGGTTCCTGCGCCTCGAGCAGGCTTTCGAGGCCTACGCCAAGGACATTCGATGACAACCTTGATGGTGCAGGGCACCACCTCCGATGCCGGCAAAAGTACCCTGGTCACGGCGCTCTGCCGTTGGGTTACGCGCCAGGGTGTGAAGGTGGTGCCGTTCAAGCCGCAGAACATGGCGCTCAACAGCGCGGTGACCGCCGACGGTGGCGAAATCGGCCGGGCCCAGGCTGTCCAGGCACAGGCCTGTGGCCTCGAGCCCCATACCGACATGAATCCGGTGCTGCTCAAGCCCAACAGCGATACGGGCGCCCAGGTCATCATCCATGGCCGTGCCGTGACCACCATGAACGCGGTGGCCTATCACGATTACAAAGCCATCGCGATGCAAGCGGTACTGGCCTCCCACGCGCGCTTGAGCGCGACATACCCGGTCGTCATGGTGGAAGGCGCGGGATCGCCGGCGGAGATCAACCTGCGGGCCGGGGACATCGCCAATATGGGCTTTGCCGAGGCGGTGGACTGCCCGGTGCTGCTGATCGCCGACATCAATCGTGGCGGGGTTTTCGCCCATCTGGTCGGCACACTGGAGTTGCTTTCGCCCAGCGAGCAGGCGCGGGTAAAGGGTTTCATCATCAATCGTTTTCGCGGCGATATCGCCTTGCTGCAGCCGGGGCTGGATTGGTTGGAAACGCGCACTGGCAAACCGGTGATCGGCGTGTTGCCGTATGTAATGGACCTGCACCTGGAGGCCGAGGATGGCCTCGACCAGCGCCAGGCCGACAAGGCTGAACAGGTGCTCAAGGTGGTGGTGCCGGTGCTGCCGCGAATCAGCAACCACACCGATTTCGACCCGCTGCGCCTGCATCCGCAGGTCGACCTGCAATTCATCGGCCCTGGCCAGGCCATCCCGCCTGCCGACCTGATTATCCTGCCCGGGTCCAAAAGCGTGCGCAGCGATTTGGCCTACCTGCGGGCTAATGGCTGGGAAACGGCCATCCAGCGCCACTTGCGCTACGGCGGCAAGTTATTGGGTATCTGCGGCGGTTTGCAGATGCTCGGCCAGCAGGTCCACGATCCGCTCGGGCTGGAAGGCGTGGCGGGTTCCAGCGCCGGGTTGGGCTTGTTGGATTTCGAAACGACCCTGGAGCGCGAAAAGCAACTGCGCAACGTCCGCGGGCGACTGAACCTGGAAGACGCCGAGGTCAGCGGCTATGAAATCCACGCGGGCGTCACCGTCGGCGCGGCCCTGGAACATGCGGCGGTGTGCTTGGACGATGGCCGTTGCGATGGCGCCCAGAGCCGCGATGGGCAGATTTTTGGTACTTATCTGCATGGGCTCTTTGAGTCGCCGGCAGCCAGCAGTGCATTGCTGCGTTGGTCGGGTCTGGAGGACGTACAGACGGTGGATTACCACGGCTTGCGCGAGCGAGATATCGAACGGTTGGCGGATTTGGTGGAGCGGCATCTGGACACCGGGCTGCTGCGTGAGCTCTGTGGGATCTAGGGTGGCTGGGCTGGCGTCATCGCGAGCAGGCTCGCTTCCACATTGGTCTTGCGGCGCACAGAGATCCTGTGGGAGCGGGCCTGCTCGCGAAGGGGCCGGCACCCACACCGCCTATTTTGAAAGGGTATGAACATGCTCCAACTGATCCTCGGCGGCGCCCGCTCGGGCAAGAGTCGCCTGGCCGAAAAACTCGCCGCGAGCACAGGCTTGCCGGTGACTTACATCGCCACCAGCCAACCCCTGGACGGCGAAATGAACGAGCGTGTCGCCCAGCACCGCGCCCGGCGCCCCGCCGAATGGGCGCTGGTGGAGGAACCGTTGGCGCTGGCGCGGGTGCTGGAAGAAAACGCCGCACATGATCAATGCCTGTTGGTGGATTGCCTGACGCTCTGGCTCACCAACCTGCTGATGCTTGATGACGCCGACCGGCTGGTCGCCGAGCGTGAAGCGCTGCTGGATTGCATCAGTGCGCTTCCTGGCGAGGTCATATTCGTCAGCAACGAGACCGGCATGGGCGTCGTGCCGCTGGGGGAGTTGACCCGTCGTTATGTCGATGAAGCCGGTTGGCTGCATCAAGCCCTGGCCGAACGTTGTCAGCGCGTCGTGTTGACCGTCGCCGGCTTGCCCCTGACCCTTAAAGGAACTGCGTTATGAATCACCGCTGGTGGCTGGACCCGTGCAAGCCCGTCGATACCCAAGCGCTGGAACAGGCCGCGGCCCGTCAGCAACAGCTGACCAAACCGGCCGGCTCCCTGGGGCGACTGGAATCGATGGCGGTGCAACTGGCGGGCCTGCAAGGGCAGGTCAAACCGAACCTTGACCGGTTGTGGGTTGCGATTTTCGCCGGTGATCATGGCGTCGTGGCCGAAGGTGTCTCGGCGTATCCCCAGGAAGTCACCGGGCAGATGTTGCTCAACTTCGTCAACGGCGGCGCGGCCATCAGCGTTCTGACGCGGCAATTGGGCGCGTCCCTGGAAGTGATCGACCTGGGCACTGTAACGCCTTCGCTGAATTTGCACGGCGTGCGCCATTTGAACCTGGGTCCTGGCACGGCGAATTTCGTCCGGGGGCCGGCGATGACCCTGGCGCAAGGCGAACAGGCCCTGCAAGCCGGACGCGACAGCGTGGCGCGCGCGGTCGCGGCTGGAACGCAATTGTTCATCGGCGGCGAGATGGGCATCGGTAATACCACTGCCGCCAGTGCCCTGGCCTGTGCCTTGCTCGATTGCCCGGTGACGCACTTGGTCGGGCCGGGCACGGGCTTGGACGCGGCAGGTGTCAGCCGCAAGGCCCAGGTGATCGAGCGGGCCCTGGCGTTGCACGGTGGTGCGAGCGGCGACCCGTTGCAGACATTGTTCAACCTCGGCGGTTTCGAAATCGCGGCGTTGGTCGGTGCGTACCTGGCCTGCGCTCAGCAGGGCGTCGCCGTGCTGGTGGATGGGTTTATCTGCAGCGTAGCGGCGCTGGTGGCGGTGCGGCTCAATCCCGGATGCCGCCCATGGCTGCTGTTCGGTCATCGCGGTGCCGAGCCGGGTCACCGGCACGTGCTGGAAACTCTCGGCGCCGAACCGCTGCTGGACTTGGGCTTGCGCCTGGGCGAGGGCAGTGGCGCGGCGCTGGCGGTGCCGTTGTTGCGCCTGGCCTGTGACCTTCACGGGCAGATGGCGACGTTTGCCGAAGCGGCCGTGGCGGATCGCCCGGCATGATCTCGCGCCTGGACCTGCTGCGTCACGGTGAAACCGAGCTGGGCGGCGGCTTGCGCGGCAGCCTCGACGACGCCCTGACGGCCAGGGGCTGGGAGCAGATGCACGAGGCGGTCGCCCAAGGCGGGCCGTGGGATCGCCTGGTGTGCTCGCCATTGCAGCGATGCGCTCGTTTCGCCGAACAACTTGGCGCCCGGCTTGGCGTTCCGGTGCAGGCGGACAAAGACTTGCAAGAGTTGCATTTCGGCGCCTGGGAAGGTCGCAGCGCGGCGGCATTGATGGAGACCGACGCCGAGGCCCTCGGTCGCTTTTGGGCCGATCCTTACGCCTTCACACCTCCCGGAGGTGAGCCGGTATTGGCGTTTTCGGCGCGGGTGCTGGCGGCGGTCGAGCGCTTGCACCTCGCATATGCCGGTCAGCGCGTGTTGCTGGTCAGTCATGGCGGCGTGATGCGCTTGCTACTGGCCCAGGCCCGGGGGTTGCCACGCGAGCAATTACTGAATGTCGAAGTCGGCCATGGTGCGCTGTTTTCCCTGGCGGTGTCCTCCGGCCCCGTGCTTAGAGAGGCTGGCTGAGCATGTTGCCCTTCTGGATCGCCCTGCAATTTCTCAGCAGCTTGCCGATTCGCTTGCCGGGCATGCCTGAGCCCCGCGAGCTGGGGCGTTCGCTGTTGTTCTATCCCGTGGTGGGGCTGTTGTTCGGCGGTTTGCTGTGGTTGCTCGATGCGCTGTTGGCGGGCGCGCCGGTGATGCTGCATGCCGCGCTGCTACTGATGGCGTGGGTGCTGCTCAGCGGCGGGCTGCACCTGGACGGCCTGGCCGACAGCGCCGATGCCTGGCTCGGCGGTTTCGGCGATCGTGAGCGTACGTTGCTGATAATGAAGGATCCACGCAGCGGGCCGATCGCCGTGGTCACGCTGGTGCTGGTGTTGCTGCTCAAATGGACCGCGCTGGTGGCGCTGATCGAGCAGGAGGATGCGTTGGCCTTGCTCGTTGTGCCGGTGCTGGGGCGTAGCGCCTTGCTGGGGTTGTTCCTCACCACGCCGTATGTGCGTGCCGGTGGGCTGGGCCAAGCGTTGGCCGATCATTTGCCGCGCCGCTCGGGCTGGCAGGTGTTGTGGGCCGGAGCGCTGGGGTGCGTGCTGGTGATGGGATGGGCGGGGCTGTGGACGTTGGCGGTCGCCGTGCTGGTATTTATCGGTTTGCGCCACATCATGCTGCGCAGGCTGCAGGGATGCACCGGCGACACGGCGGGCGCCTTGCTGGAATTGCTGGAAATGGCGGTTCTGGTGGCGTTGGCGTTGAGCTGAATCCCGGCTTGTCAGCGGTCAGGGCCTCATTTAAATTTGCATTCATTTAGTCGCGGGTATATACACGCATCATGCTTCCTTCCCAATGTCTGTGCATCAACCTGCGTCGCGCCGCGCGTGGCGTCAGCAGGTACTACGACGGCGCTCTCGATGGCTTCGGGATCAACGTTGCCCAGTATTCTTTGCTCAATAACCTGGCGCGCCTGGACCAGCCGAGCATTTCGTCCCTGGCCGAGGCCATGGGCCTGGACCGCAGCACCCTAGGGCGCAACCTACGGGTGCTGGAAGGCGAGGGGTTGGTGAAGTTGGCTGAGGGCGACGATTTGCGCAACCGCATCGTTGTGCTCACCGAGGCGGGAAATGCCCGGTTGGCGGCGGCATTGCCGGCCTGGGAAGCGGCACAACAGAAATTGATCGACAAGCTCGGTGCCGAAAAGCGCGCGACCTTGCTCGCCTTGCTGGATGAGTTGGCGTGACGCCGGTTCGTCCGATGATAAGTGGGTCTATACCCGCGACCGGAGAATAAGAATGACATCGATGTGGCGTACCTGTGGTTGGGTCCTGGTGGGCAGTGCGCTGATCCTGGCGTTGTCCCTGGGCGTGCGGCATGGCTTCGGGTTGTTCCTGGCGCCGATGAGCGCCGAATTCGGCTGGGGCCGGGAGGTGTTTGCCTTCGCCATCGCTTTGCAGAACCTGATCTGGGGCCTGGCGCAGCCTTTCACGGGCGCCCTGGCGGATCGCTTCGGTGCGGCAAAAGTGGTGTTGATCGGTGGTGTCCTGTATGCGGTCGGCCTGGTCTTCATGGGCATGGCCGACTCGCCCTGGTCATTGTCGTTGAGCGCCGGCCTGTTGATCGGCATCGGCCTGTCCGGCACTTCGTTCTCGGTGATTCTTGGTGTGGTCGGGCGGGCCGTGCCGCCAGAGAAACGCAGCCTGGGCATGGGCATCGCCAGCGCGGCCGGCTCGTTTGGCCAGTTCGCGATGTTGCCGGGCACGCTGGGGCTGATTGGTTGGCTCGGCTGGTCCGCGGCGCTGTTGGCGCTGGGCCTGCTGGTGGCGTTGATCGTGCCCTTGGTCAGTATGCTCAAGGATGCACCGGCACCCCTGAGCGGCAACGAGCAGACCTTGTCCGAAGCGTTGCGCGAGGCGTGTAGTCATTCCGGTTTCTGGCTGTTGGCGGTCGGTTTTTTTGTCTGCGGTTTCCAGGTGGTGTTCATCGGCGTGCATCTGCCGGCCTATCTGGTGGACCAGCACCTGCCGGCCAGCGTCGGCACCACCGTGTTGGCACTGGTCGGTCTGTTCAATATCTTCGGCACCTACACCGCCGGCTGGCTGGGCGGGCGCATGTCCAAGCCGCGCCTGCTGACTGGCCTGTACCTGGTGCGGGCGGTGGTGATCGGCCTGTTCCTGTGGTTGCCAGTGACGACGACCACGGCTTATCTGTTCGGCATGGCGATGGGTTTTCTCTGGTTATCGACGGTGCCATTGACCAACGGGACGGTCGCCACGTTGTTCGGTGTACGAAATCTCTCGATGCTGGGTGGGATCGTGTTCCTGTTCCACCAGTTGGGCTCGTTCCTCGGTGGTTGGCTGGGCGGCGTCGTGTACGACCGCACGGGCAGCTACGACTTGATCTGGCAGGTGTCGATTTTGCTCAGCCTGCTCGCGGCTGCGTTGAACTGGCCGGTGCGTGAGCGCCCGGTTGCCCGCCTGCAAGCCCAGGCGGGTGCGGCATGAGCCGCGTCGGCCCATGGTTGATCGCAGCCGGCGCCGCCGCGCTGCTGGCGGTCGCCTGGTGGGGCTGGCGCCAGGGCGGGTTGGCTTTGATGCAGCTGGGCATGGGCAGCTGCTGACGTATGGACGGCATCGGGCGCGCGGAGTAACGTCGTGGTCTGACAGGCTTACAAGGAAAATCCGACATGATGCGTTGGTTTGCTGTTCCCACCCTGTTGCTGGCTATGACCGGGCATGTATGGGCGGCTGAATGCCCGTCACTCTTGGAGGGTTCGCTGCCCAAGCTGCGGGCCAAGGAAACCGTCGATTTGTGCCAGCGTTTCGCTGGCAAACCCTTGGTGGTGGTCAACACGGCCAGCTTCTGTGGGTTCGCTCCACAATTCAAAGGGCTCGAGGCGCTTAACCAGCGCTATAAAAGTGAAGGGTTGGAAGTGCTGGGCGTGCCGTCCAACGACTTCAAGCAGGAATCCAAGGACGGCGCGGAGACCGCCAAGGTTTGCTACGTCAACTATGGCGTGACCTTTACCATGACCGAACCGCAACCGGTACGGGGCGCGGATGCCATTCCCTTGTTCAAGCACCTGGCAGAACAGTCCAGCGCGCCGAAATGGAATTTCTACAAATACGTCGTGGATCGCCAGGGCAAGGTAGTTGGCAGCTTTTCCAGTCGGATAAAACCCGACGATCCTGATTTCATCAAGGCGGTGGAGACGGCTATCGCTTCCAAACCCTGATCCTCAACCACGAAAAAGCCCCGCTTTCTTTACAGAGAGCGGGGCTTTTTTTTGCTTCAGGTGGCGACCGGCTGTTTATGCCTGCTCGCCGTGGATCATCAGAAGCGGTAGGTTGCGCCGACGCCGAAGCCGTTGGCGCTGTTTTCGTATTCAGCGTTGTAAGCCTGGCCCAGGGCGTTGGCTCTGTTGACGTTGACTTTTTCTTCCTTGAGATAGGAATAGGCCACGTCGATGGTCAGGTCGTCGGTTGGGCTCCAGCCGGCACCCAGGCTGAAGATGGTCCGGTCGCCGGTAGGAATGCGAGGCGAACGGTCGGCGTTGTTGGTCGGCGACTGGTCGAAGGACAGGCCGGTGCGCAGTACCCATTGCTTGTTCAACTGGTAGGAGGTACCGATGGCGTAGGCCCAGGTGTCGTGCCAGTTCTGTTCTTCGGTGATGGTGCCGAAGAGGGTTGGGTTCAAAGCGCCGCCGCCGGTGATGTCGTTGTTCACGGTGATGTCTTTCAGGCGGCTCCAGCGAGTCCAGGTACTACCGGCATAGACAGTCCAGGCATCGTTGATTTCCTGGGTTACCGAGAAATCGACCGATTCTGGGGTAGTGATGTCGAGGGAGGCGTCATAACGAGCACCGATGAGAACACCAGGAAACGCGGGGGTGCCGCCTGGGCTCACTTCTGTATGACCATCCAGCTTGTATTTAACCTTGGAGTGGTAGGTGAGGCCGACGCGGGTGGTATCGGTGGCCTGGACCAGCAAACCGATGTTATAGCCATAGCCGATGTCATCGCCCTTGATCTTCACGTCGCCGTTGGAAGAGAACCCAGTGACGTCCAGAGACGACTCTAATGAACCCGAAATCCTGTTGATAGTCGGGCCAAAACCGATCGACACCTTGTCATTGAAGGCGTAGCTGATGGTTGGCTGGAAGGTCACGACCTTCACTTCGCTCTTGCTGCCGAAATTGCGGCCCTGGAAGCTGCTTTCGTAGTCGGTGATCAGGCCAAAGGGGGCGTAGACGCCCAGGCCGAATGCCCATTGATCGTCGATTGGCTTGACGTAGTAGCCCATCGGAACGCCGGTGAACGGGACCATGTCGCCATCGTTCGTACCGGACTGGGTGCCGCTGGCATCGTTGATGTCGGTGGATGCGTCGATGACGGCGAAGCCGCCGGTGACTTGTTGGCGCTTGAGGCGCGACATGCCGGCAGGGTTGCCAAACACGGTGCTCGCATCATCGGCAGAAGAAGAACGACCCGCGAAGCCAGTGCCCATGCCACTGATGCTTTGTTCGTTCAAGGCAAAGCCACTGGCGAAAATTTGGGTGGATGCCAAGGTAACGGCAAGGCCAAGGGTGGTTTTGAGCATCATTTTTTTCATTGTTAGAACTCCAGGTGATCACCGGGGCGAAAATTACCAACATTTTTGCCCAAGCGCTATAGCTTGTATGGCTTGATTTAGAGGGGTTTTGTAGGACAATCCGACCAAAATCGTCGCAGTTGTAGGAAGTTTCCTTTTTTCCATTCAGCAAGCGACCTGGTTCAAGGGTGAAACACAGTTTTGCCACGCGCAGGTGAAGTCCCGCAGGCGACCAGTGGGATGAAAAACCTGGCGCCAGATGCGGGCCATGGCCAGCAAATCGTTTGAATCGGGAAGCGGGGTGGCGTGTTCCTCCACCAGCAACCAAGCGATGGCCGTGGCGTAGCGCAAATTGACGGTCAATTCCTGATGAGGGCCGCTCAGGAAAGCATGCTGGCTCGCCAGGCCTCGCACCAGGCTGGCTCGTTCCGGATCCAACGCCAGGTAATCGTCCCACAGGGCTTGATGGCGCGGTTCAGTGATGCGGTACAAGCCGTGCCCACGACGATCGTGCAACGCGGCGCCCAGGCCTGATTGACTGGCGGCGATCCCCAGCAACAGGTTTTCCGCCGTTGTGCTGTGGCTCCCCAGGTAAAGGAGCGTCGGGCGGATCACATAACGACACAGTTCGCTGGCAGCGATACCCATAAAATCCTCGAAACGGGAAATGGGCGGAGCCTGACGGTGTGGGCTTGGCAGCGGGTGGATCGGATCAGGCTCCGCCGAAGCGGATCATGCCGCTCGAGTTGAAGTGTAGTGTCATATCTGCGCTGTAAAGGCCTGTTTTTAAACCATGTTCATCGAACGGTTATGACCGTTATAGCTGTTTGTGCTTAAGCCGTTGCGCTTTATCGAGAAATGCCGGGCAATAAAAAGCCCCGCGTTTTGGGCGGGGCCTTGGATGCTTCAGTGTCCTGGCGTGTCAGGCAACGAGTGCCTGACGGGTACGCTCGATGACCGCCTGCAGCGGTTCTGCGCTGGAGTACTGGTCGGGATACAAGCGTTCGCTGTGACGGGCGATGCCGTGTTCGTTGACCAGCGTGAAGCTGAAGCAGCCTTTGCGAGCGGCCATGATCAGGCAGTTCATTGGAGCAAAGGCGTTGGTTAGGGTGCGGATGGCATCCTGTGTCTGGATTTGATTAGACATGTTATGGGTGTTCCTACAAATGACACGATTAAGAACCGTGCAACGTTAAAACGTTCCAGTAACGTCGACCACTATTGGTCGAACGAAGAACCCGACTGGAACAAAGCAGCCAGTTTGAGCGCTATAAAAGGGCGCGCTTGGGCTGGCAGGTAGGTACTTAGGAGGGCAGGCAACACATCGAGGGCAAAGGTTCTGGGCCCGGGGTGAAGATCCTGATCAATTTGCAGGTTGGTTCGGTCAGAATAATGAGCCTGGCGGCAGCTTCGGATTCGTTCGAAGTGCGCAGCGCGAGCATTACCTGGAAACCATCGAGGGGGGCGGTCTCTTTTTCGGCAGGCTTCCCGTGGGGATAGCTGACCGCTGAGATGTTTCCGACCCGGAATTGACTTTCAGCTTGGTACTAACGCCGCGGATACTATCGAATCAAGCCGCTTTAGGGAAGGCCGTTGGTCAGAAAAATGCCGGTGCTGCCGCTGGGGCGCGAAAGCGCGCAGCGTGTAAAAGTCTGGGATCGGGGCTTTTCCACAGGGTCTTGAGCGCCAGATGCGTCAAAAAAGCGCAGCGATATAACCACTTCAGCTGTTACTTGTACACACTCCTATTGGCCGCTGTCACCGTATTGTCATCTTTGAACAATCCGGGGCGGGTGCCTGTATCCAAAATTCAAGTCAATGAAAAACATCGCTTTTTTTTACTGGTGAAAAAATCGACAGTTTGAGCGCAGGCCCCGTTCCATAGGGCTTGCGGCGAGTTCAGGGTAGGTTGTCCACTGAGTTATCCACAGCTTCTGTGGATTGTCCCAAGCGCTTGCTCTAGAACGGGCGTGCCGGTTTTTTTCGACTTTACCCGTACGAAAAAAGGAGTAGAGTGGCGCGCCTTCCGATCTGTCCCGTAGTGCGTTATGAAGTTTCGCTCAGTATCAAATCCTGTTACCTCCGTACCCTCAGGTGTTACCCCTCCCAAGCGCATATCGATGCGAGTTGCCGAGTGGCTGCTGGACAGCCCGAGCCTGGGAGAGCGTCCCAGCGTCAAGCACCTGGCTGGACGCCTGCTCAAACAACCGGCGCGCGAAGGCGTGGTGGCCGCACAAAGTCGCCTCGGTCAGCTGATGTGCCGCGAATGCGGCAATGCACGGGACCGGCGTATTGGCCAGGACCTGCTGCGCCAGGCCGCGCGGGCCGGCGATCACCGTGCCCGCCAGGCATTGGGCGAGATCGAAGACTGAGCTGGGCAACGCCGGGTTGCTTGGTTAACCTTCGGGCTTTATCTCTTGCGCGGGAATTGTCATGGCGATGGATTTGACCAGCCTGTTGCTTGGCCTGGCAGGCGCTGCGGTGCCGCTGTTGGCATTGGCCTGGCACCTGCAACGCCAGGCAAGCGCGGCACAGACCGAGCTGGCGTTGATGGAAGAACGCCTGGCGACCGCCCACATGGCACACGATGGGTTGAATGCCCAGCTCGATGCCTGCCGCGACGAAATCAGTGACTTGGGCCAGGCCAATGCCGCCAGGCAAGCCGAGCTTGCGGCTGCGTGTCGCGAGGTCGAACTGCTGCAGATCGAGCGTGACAACGCAAGGGACGCGGCGCATGCCTGGAACCTGGAGCGTGCCAATAAGGAAGCTGAATTGCGACGCCTGGATGCCCAGGCTGCTTCGTTGCAGGCCGAATTGCGCGAACAGCAGGAGAGCCATCAGCAGCGCCTGGACGATCTTCAAGGCTCGCGGGACGCATTGCGGGCCCAGTTCGCCGAGCTGGCGGGAAAAATCTTCGACGAGCGTGAACAGCGTTTCGCCGAAACCAGCCAGCAGCGCTTGGGTCAGTTGCTCGACCCACTGAAGGAACGCATCCAGTCCTTTGAAAAACGCGTCGAGGAAAGCTACCAGGCCGAGGCCCGGGAGCGATTTTCCCTGGGCAAGGAACTGGAGCGCCTGCAACAGCTGAACCTGCGCCTGAGCGATGAAGCCACCAACCTGACTCGTGCGCTCAAGGGTCAGAAGACCCAGGGCAACTGGGGCGAGTTGATTCTCGAGCGGGTCCTGGAACATGCCGGCTTGGAGAAGGGCCGCGAATACCAGACCCAGGTCAGTCTCAAGGGGCCGGATGGCGAACGGTTCCAGCCGGACGTATTGATTTATCTGCCCGGCGACAAGCAGGTGGTGGTCGATTCGAAGGTCAGCCTCACGGCCTACCAGCAATATGTGGCGGCCGAAGACAATGCCATCGGCCAGTTGGCTCTCAAGCAGCACGTCGTGTCATTGCGAGCCCACGTCAAAGGCTTGGCCGGCAAGGACTACAAGCGTCTGGACGGTCTGCACAGCCTGGATTTCGTCTTGCTGTTCGTGCCGATCGAAGCGGCATTTTCCGCAGCCTTGCAAGCCGAGCCGAACCTGTTCCAGGAAGCTTTCGACCGCAACATCGTGATCGTCAGCCCGACCACGCTGCTGGCGACGCTGCGGGTGATCGACAGCTTGTGGAAGCAAGAGCGCCAGAGCCAGAACGCCCGGGAAATCGCCGAACGGGCGGGGTGGCTGTATGACAAGTTCGTCCTGTTTATCCAGGACCTGGACGAAATCGGCAGTCGCTTGCAGCAGTTGGACAAAGCCTACAGCGCCGCACGCAATAAGCTGACGGAAGGGCGCGGCAACTTGGTCAGCCGCAGCGAGCAGTTGAAACTGCTCGGCGCCAGGGCGAGCAAGAGCTTGCCTACGGAGTTGCTTGAACGGGCGATGGCGGACGTGGATGGGTTGCCAGAGGAGACCGGCGAAGAAAGCCAGGGTCAGTAGCCTCCAAGGTTTGCACCGGACCCCTGTGGCGAGAGAGCTTGCTCCCTCGCCACAGGGGTTTACTTATGCCCGTATTACAACGGCAAGTGCCGGCTCAACAACGCCCTCAACGCCGCCGGCTTCACCGGCTTGGCCAAGTAATCCAATCCCGCCGCATGCACCTGTGCCACGGTCTCGGGCCGGCCATCGGCACTGATCACCACTCCGGGCACCGGCTCGCCCATGCGCGTGCGCAACCAGGCCATCAGTTCGGTCCCGGTTTCGCCGTCGTCCAGGTGAAAATCCACCAGCGCCAGTTGCGGCCGCCCGCCCTGGGCGAGCCAGCGCTCGCATTCTTCACGATTACGCGCCGTCCATACGCGGCACCCCCAGCGGGTCAGCAGGCTGTTCATGCCGATCAGGATGCTGTCTTCGTTATCGACACACAGCACCTGTGCGCCGCTGGGCAAATGGCCGTTGGCTTCGATCACGACAGTGGGCTCGACGGCTTGGCTACTGGCCAATGGCACGCTGACGCTGAACACGCTGCCGCGCCCTGGCCAGGAACGCACGCGCAAGGTATGGCCGAGCACGCGACACAGTCCATCGGCAATTGCCAGGCCGAGGCCGAGCCCTTTTTCGGCCCGGGTCTGATGGCTGTCCAGGCGTTTGAATTCTTCGAAGATGACCTGCAGCTTGTCTTCGGCGATCCCCGGCCCGCGGTCCCAGACCTCCAGACACAGCTCGCCGTTGCCCCGGCGCACGCCTAGCAGCACCGGGCCCTTGGCGTAGCGGAAGGCATTGGTGAGGAAGTTCTGCAGCACGCGGCGCAGCAGCTTGATGTCGCTGTCGATCCGCAGCCGCGAGCCGCGAACCCGGAATTTCAAGCCTTGCTCTCGAGCCAGCACGGTGAACTCGGCGCCGAGGGTATCGAATAGATCATTGAGGACAAACGGCTTGCGGTCGGGGTTGATCTTGCCGTTTTCCAATCGGGAGATGTCCAGCAGGTCCGTGATCAAGTCCTCGGCCGAGCGCAACGAGCTGTCCAGATGTTGCACCAACTGCCGGGCTTCGCTCGGCAAGCCGTCGTGCTGATGGGAAAGCGCGGCGGAGAACAGGCGCGCGGCGTTGAGAGGCTGCATCAAGTCATGGCTGACAGCGGCCAGAAAGCGGGTCTTGGACTGGTACGCGGCTTCGGCCGTGCTCTTGGCTTCGGTCAGCGCGAGGTTGAGTTGCGACAGTTCGCGGGTGCGTTCGGCCACCCGCTGTTCCAGCCCTTCGTTGGCTTCGGTCAAGGCCTGTTCGGCTTCGCGGTAAGCAGTGATGTCCGTGAAACTCATGACGAAACCGCCGCCGGGCATCGGGTTGCCGATCAGCTCGATCACACGGCCGTTGGGGAACAGGCGTTCCGAGGTGTGCGCGCGGCCCTGGCGCATCCAGTGCAGGCGCCGGGCGACATGGACTTCGGCCTCGCCCGGGCCACAAAGGCCGCGCTCGGCGTTGTAACGGATGATGTCGGCGATCGGCCGACCGACGCTGATCAAGCCGTCGGGGTAGTTGAACAGTTCCAGGTATCGACGGTTCCAGGCCACCAGCCTGAGGGACTGGTCGACCACGCTGATGCCCTGGGTGATGTTTTCGATGGCGCCTTGCAGCAGCGCTCGGTTGAATTGCAGCACTTCGGACGCTTCGTCGGCGATCCGCACGACGTCTTCCAGTTGCATCTCGCGGCCTTCGATGGCCGCTTTCACCACGGCTCGCGTCGACGACGCGCCGAGTACACCGGCCAGCAGCCGCTCGGTATGGGCGATCCATTCGCTGTCGGCGTTCTGGCTCGGGTTGAAGCCTTTGCCTTGGCGATAGGCAAAGCGAATGAAGCTCTGGCGCGCCCGTTCTTCGCCGACGAAGCGGGCCGCCAGCTGCAACAGATCCTCGATCTGGACCGCCAGCATCGAGCGAGGATTGGGTCGGGCGCTGATCTCCTGACCGATGAAGCGTCCAGCCTGCCAATGCTCCGACACACGTGTGCGCGACAGGACCGAAACCCAGGCGAACAATATGAAATTGCCCGCCAGGGACAGGACGACACCTTGGGTAAGCGGCGTGATCGGCAAATCCAGCGGATTGCCATGCAGCCAGGCCAGGCCGGGGAAGCTGCTCAGTGACCAGCCCAGGCTATGGGCGGCGATCGGCAGCACCAGCGTGTAGAACCACAGGAATATGCCCATGGCGAGGCCGGCGAACACGCCGCGTCGATTCGCCTGTTTCCAGTACAGCGCGCCGATCATGGCGGGTGCCAGTTGCGTCACGGCGGCGAAGGCGATCTGGCCGATGGTGGCCAGGCTCGCGGTCGAACCCAGCAGCCGGTAGCTGACATAAGCCAATAGGAGAATCGCAACGATGCTCACCCGGCGTACCGACAGCATCCATTGGCGGAACACTTCGAAAGGCCGCTCGGCGTTGTTGCGGCGCAATAGCCATGGCAGCAGCATGTCGTTGGAGACCATGGTCGACAGGGCGACACTCGCCACGATGACCATGCCGGTGGCGGCCGAGGCGCCGCCGATGAAGGCCAGCACCGCCAGCGCCGGATGGGCCTGGGCGAGTGGCAGGCTGATGACGAACGAATCCGGCAGTACCGAGCTGGGCAACATCATTTGCCCGGCGAGGGCGATCGGCACCACGAACAGGGCGGCCAGGGCCAGGTAGGCGGGGAACACCCATTTGGCCAGGCGCAGGTCCTGGGGTTCGATGTTCTCCACCACGGTGACGTGGAACTGCCGTGGCAGGCAGATGATCGCCATCATCGCCACGCCGGTTTGCACCACCATGGACGGCCAGTTGATGGTCTCCTTCCAATATTGCTCCAACCGTGGCGCGAGCATCGCCTGGTTGAACAGGTCGTCGAAGCCGTCATAAAGGCCAAACGTGACGAACGCGCCAACCGCCAGGAAGGCGAACAGCTTGACCAGCGATTCAAAGGCAATCGCCAACACCATGCCGCGGTGGTGCTCGGTGGCGTCGAGGTTGCGAGTGCCGAAGACGATGGTGAACAGCGCCAGGATCAGCGAGACGATCAACGCAGTATCCTGCGCTCGGGTGCCCATGGCGTCGGCACCGGCGCCGATCAACAGGTTCACGCCGAGCACGATGCCCTTTAGCTGCAAGGCAATGTAAGGCAGCACGCCGACCAGGCAGATCAGGGCGACCACCACTGCCAGTGATTGTGATTTGCCGTAGCGGGCGGCGATGAAGTCGGCGATGGAGGTGATGTTCTCCTGCTTGCTGATCATCACCATCTTCTGCAAGACCCACGGCGCCAGTACCAGCAGCAGGATCGGCCCGAGGTAGATCGGCAGGAATGACCAGAGCTGTTCGGCGGCCTGGCCCACGGCGCCGAAAAACGTCCAGCTGGTGCAATACACCGCCAGCGACAGGCTGTAGACCCACGCGCGCACACGTGGTGGCAGCGGTGTGCTGCGTCGGTCGCCGTAAAAGGCGATGGCAAACATGATGGCCATATAGGCCAGGGCGACAACGGCGATCAGCCCGCTGGACAGCGACATGGAAACTCCCAGACAAATACGCCCGGGCTTGGGCCCGGCAAGACAGTCTCGCACGCCCGCTCGGGTTCGTCAGTGTCGACCAAGGTCGAGGCGTGGCGGGGTGTCGCGGGTGGGATTTTTTTATGCAGCGATGTTGCCGGCCTCATCGCGAGCAAGCTCGCTCCCACAATGGCTATTTATCGAATACAAGATTTGTGGCACACCGAAATCCAATGTGGGAGCGAGCTTGCTCGCGATGGCATTTTCACTGATCCAACGCCATATCCACCAACCGATACAGCTCCTCGACCTCCAGCGGCGCAGTGGCGAAGAGGATGCGAAACACCGTCGGCGCCACGATCACGTTCACCAACCGCTCGATCCCGGGATTCGGCTCGTCGGGATAACGATCCAGGATGATCTGCAACTGGCCGCTGATAATGCCCACGCAATACCCCGGCGTGGCGCAAGCCTGGATGTCACGCATCATATTGCGGCCAGGTTCTGAACTCATCTCGTCGAGGTATTGCTCGGCCCAGGCGCGCAGGTCGCCGCGCAGGCTGCCGGTGTTGGCTGGCTCGCTGTCCGGGCGCATGCGCGCGATGGCAACGTCGGCCAACAGCGCCGGCAGATCGCCCCAGCGTCGGTAGATGGTGGACGGCGTGACCCCGGCGCGCGCGGCGATCTGCGGCACGGTCAAGGTGGCGCGGTCCTGCTCCTGGAGCAGGGCGCGTACCGCCGAGTGAATCGACTCCTGAACCCGGGCACTTCTGCCGCCGGGGCGTAAACCTTCTTTAATAGCCATGCATCGGACCTTAACACAAAGAATTTGCTTTAAGCGCATGCCGGTAGCACACTCCGCAAAAGCAAAAAATTAGCTTTTATGAATCTCCTCGTGGAGCGTGCCCATGTCTCGTCCAGCTTCGACCCGCGCCAGTCTCATCTTCCTGGCGATCACCTTGCTCGGTTTTCTGGCGGCCTCCAGCGCGCCGACGCCGTTGTACCACCTCTACCAGGAACATCTGCAGTTCTCTTCGGCGATCCTCACGCTGATCTTCGGTGTGTATGCGTTCAGTCTGTTGGCGGCCTTGCTGGTCGTCGGCTCGTTGTCCGATTACCTCGGTCGCAGACCGGTGATCTTCGCGGCATTATTGCTCAACATGCTAGCGATGCTGCTATTCATCAATGCCGACAGTGTGGGCTGGTTGATGGGCGCGCGACTGATACAAGGCTTCGCCACCGGCATGGCCACCAGTGTGCTGGGCGCCGCGTTGCTCGACTTCGATCGCCAGCAAGGCCCCCTGGTCACCAGCGTTGCGCCCCTGCTGGGCATGGCGTGTGGCGCGATGGGGTGTGGCCTGCTGGCAGAATTTGCGCCGATGCCGTTGCAACTGACTTATTGGCTGCTGCTGGCGTTGTTTCTGGTCCAGGCGGTTTATCTCTGGCGCCTGGCCGAAAGCGTTAGCCCGCAGCCCGGGGCCTGGCGGTCGTTGCGCCCCACCTTGCATGTGCCGGTCCAGGCGCGGCGCGCGTTGTGGCTGATCCTGCCGCTGGACCTGGCGGCCTGGGCGGTCGGTGGTTTCTATCTGTCCCTGGCGCCGTCCCTGGTTCGCGCCGCCACCGGTTCGACATCGAACCTGATCGGCGGCTCGCTGGTGGCCGTGCTGACACTCAGCGGCGCATTGTCGATCTACATGTTGCGTAACCGCGCCGCGCAAATGATGCTGCGTCTTGGCGCGACGCTGCTGGTGCTTGGCCTGGCCCTGGTGTTGATGGCCGTACACGCGGCCAGCCTGCCGTTGTTTTTCATCGGCACGCTGGTGACCGGCAGCGGTTTCGGCGCGGGATTCATCGGCGCGCTGCGCAGCATCATGCCCTTGGCCTTGCCCCACGAGCGGGCTGGCTTGATGTCGGCGTTCTATGTGCTCAGCTATCTGGCCTTCAGCCTGCCATCGTTGCTGGCGGGGAATCTGACCCGTATTTTCGGCCTGATTCCGACCACGGACGGCTACGGCGCGGTGTTGATTGTCATGGCCGCCGGCGCGCTGGTGGGCTTGTTGCGTGAACCCGCACGGCCGCTGGCGGACGGGCTTCGGCCCTGATTGCTTATCAATAGAACAGAATAGATATAGAGAAATTACCCGTTATATAGATATTCGATCCGGTTCTAGCATAGCGCCACCTCATCCGAGGAGAGGAGTGATCATGACCTGCTTTGCTGAAAACCGTTTTCGACCGCTGAGCCATTTGCCGGGGCCATTGGAAGTCGTCCGCCAATTCACGCCGAACTGGTTTGCCGCGACCATGGGCACCGGTGTGCTGGCGTTGGCCCTGGCACAACTGCCTGGGGCCAACCCTGGCGTATATGCGATTGCGCAAGGATTGTGGCTGTTCAATATCGTCCTGTTTGCCCTGTTCACCGGGCTCTACACTGCTCGCTGGGTGCTGTTCTTCGACGAGGCCCGGCGGATTTTCGGGCATTCAACCGTGTCGATGTTCTTCGGCACGATCCCGATGGGGCTGGCAACGATCATCAACGGTTTCCTGGTGTTCGGCGTACCGCGCTGGGGCGAGGGCGTGTTGTCGCTGGTCGAGGCGTTGTGGTGGACTGACGTGGCGATGTCGCTGGCCTGCGGTGTGCTGATTCCGTTCCTGATGTTCACCCGCCAGGAACACCGCATCGACCAGATGACCGCCGTGTGGCTGTTGCCCGTGGTGGCCGCCGAAGTCGCCGCCGTCAGCGGTGGCCTGCTGGCGCCGCACCTGGCTGACGTGCATTCGCAACTGATCATATTGGTCACCAGCTACATACTCTGGGCATTTTCCCTACCGGTGGCGTTCAGCATTCTGACCATCCTGCTGTTGCGCATGGCCTTGCACAAACTGCCCCACGAGAACATGGCCGCTTCGAGCTGGCTGGCCCTCGGCCCCATCGGAACCGGCGCACTGGGCATGTTGGTGCTGGGCGGCGATGCGCCGGTGATTCTTGCCGCCAATGGCCTGCCGGGCGTGGGCGAGGTTGCATCGGGCCTGGGGTTGGTCGCCGGTATCACCCTGTGGGGCTTCGGATTCTGGTGGATGTTGATGGCGCTATTGATCACCGCGCGCTATTTGCGTGAAGGCATCCCGTTCAACCTCGGCTGGTGGGGCTTCACCTTTCCCTTGGGCGTGTATGCGCTGACGACGCTGAAGCTGGCAAGCCTTCTGGACCTGGATTTCTTCAGCGTGTTCGGCTGCGGGCTGGTGGCGCTGCTGGTGGTGATGTGGCTGATCGTCAGCTGGCGCACGCTGGTCGGCGCCTGGCATGGCGAGTTGTTTGTGTCGCCGTGCCTAGTGTCCTGTACCTCAAATACTGCTCCTTCTTGACTGCGTCTGTTGTCGTCATGCAGCGTTGCCGCTCCTCGCCATAACCGGCTATGACTCTTTGCTACACCTTGCCTGACGACAACAGCCACTCGCCAAAAAGAAACGTATTTGCGAAACAGGACACTCGCAGTGCTGGGGAAATAATCGCCAAAGACAGGTAATGTGTGGCCTGGATCGAAAAAGCGTCATTCCAATAAGCGTCCACGCCACTCAGGAACATGGAAGATGAGTCACCCTTCACAGTTCACCTTGCTTCGCACGCGGCGCTTCCTGCCGTTCTTCGTTACGCAGTCCCTTGGCGCGTTCAACGACAACGTCTTCAAGCAATCATTGATCCTCGCCATCCTCTACAAACTGGCCATCGAGGGCGACCGCTCGATCTGGGTCAACCTTTGCGCGCTGTTGTTCATTCTGCCGTTCTTCCTGTTCTCGGCGCTGGCGGGGCAGTTTGGGGAGAAGTTCGCCAAGGACGCCTTGATCCGCCTGATCAAACTGGGCGAAATCGCGATCATGGCGGTCGGCGCGGTGGGTTTCCTGTTCGATCACCTGTGGCTGATGCTGGTGGCGCTGTTCGCCATGGGCACCCACTCGGCATTGTTCGGGCCGGTGAAATATTCGATCCTGCCGCAAGCCCTGCGCGAAGACGAACTGGTCGGTGGCAATGGCCTGGTGGAAATGGGTACATTCCTGGCCATCCTGGCGGGGACCATCGGTGCGGGGATCATGATGTCTTCGGCGCACTACGCGCCGGTGGTGTCGGTGGCCATTGTCGGCATTGCCGTGGCCGGTTACCTCGCCAGTCGCGGCATCCCACGGGCGGCGGCGGCCTCGCCGCAGATGCGTTTGAACTGGAATATTATCAGCCAATCGTGGGCGACCTTGAAGCTGGGCCTCGGGCAGACTCCGGCGGTGTCCCGCTCCATTGTCGGCAACTCTTGGTTCTGGTTCGTCGGGGCGATCTACCTGACGCAGATTCCCGCGTACGCCAAGGAATGGATGCACGGCGACGAAACCGTGGTGACCCTGATTCTCACGGTTTTTTCAGTAGGGATTGCCCTGGGTTCGATGCTCTGCGAAAGACTGTCAGGGCGCAAAGTGGAAATCGGCCTGGTGCCGTTCGGTTCGTTCGGGCTGACGGTGTTCGGCCTGCTGCTGTGGTGGCACTCCGGTGGAATCCCCGACAGCGCCGACGGCCATGGCTGGCTGCAGATTCTCGGGTTTGGCCACGCCTGGCTGGTCCTGATCGATATCCTCGGCCTGGGTATCTTTGGCGGCTTCTACATCGTGCCGCTGTATGCGCTGATCCAGTCGCGTACCGTTGAAAACGAGCGGGCGCGGGTGATCGCCGCCAACAATATTCTCAACGCCTTGTTCATGGTGGTCTCGGCGATCGTTTCCATCGTCCTGCTGAGCCTGGCCAAGCTGTCGATCCCACAGCTGTTTTTAGTGGTGTCGCTGCTGAACATTGGCGTCAACGCCTACATCTTCAAGATCGTCCCCGAGTTCAGCATGCGCTTCATGATCTGGCTGCTCAGCCATTCCATGTACCGTGTGGAGCATCGCAACCTGGAGGCGATTCCCGATGAGGGTGCCGCGCTGCTGGTGTGCAATCACGTGTCGTTTGTCGATGCCTTGTTGATTGGCGGTGCGGTGCGTCGGCCGATTCGCTTCGTGATGTACTACAAGATCTACAACCTGCCGGTCCTGAACTTTATCTTTCGAACCGCTGGGACGATTCCGATTGCCGGACGCCAGGAAGATATTCATATCTACGAAAAGGCCTTCAGCCGCATCGCCCAATATTTGGAAAACGGCGAGTTGGTGTGCATCTTCCCTGAAGGAAAGTTGACCGCCGACGGTGAGATCAATGAATTCAGGAGCGGCTTGACGCGCATCCTTCAGGAAACGCCGGTGCCGGTGATTCCGCTGGCGTTGCAGGGGTTGTGGGGGAGTTTCTTCAGTCGCGACCCAGGTAAAGGGATGTTCCGTCGGTTCTGGTCCCGCGTGACCTTGGTGGCGGGGACGGCGGTAGCGGTCGAGTCGGCTGAGCCTGCGAAGTTGCAGGCGTTGGTGGGCGAGTTGCGTGGGGCTGTCAGGTAATAGCTGTTATTTTGCGGGCCTCTTCGCGAGCAGGCTCGCTCCCACAATGGACCGCATTCACTCGGTCGACTGTGGGAGCGAGCGTGCTCGCGAAGGCGGTGGAGGCTTAAGCGCTGGCCTTGAGCCCGATCAGCCCGGCAATGATCAACGCGACGCTGGCCAATCGGATCAGTGCCATCGATTCACCAAACAGAATGATCCCGGCGATCACCGTGCCTACGGCACCGACCCCGGTCCAGATTGCGTAGGCCGTGCCCAGCGGCAGTTCCTTCATGGCAAGGCCCAGCAGGCCAAGGCTGATCGCCATGGCCGCGATGGTCAATGCGGTAGGAAGCGGGCGGCTGAAGCCGTCGGTGTATTTAAGGCCGACAGCCCAGCCGACTTCGAACAGGCCGGCAAAAAACAGAATGATCCAGGACATCACACACCTCATCGATGGATGGGGTCGTCCCCGGACAAAAACGCTATGGCGCGCAGGGTCGTCCCCGCATCGGGCGCCAGAATGCCCAATGCTGACTGTTCGGTCAAGTCCGCCTATCAGTCCGCCGTCTGCCGGGAGAGCTCTTCTCTGTCCTGCTTTTCGCTCATGCGACGGAACCAGGTCGAGAGCAGGGCGCCGGAGATGTTGTGCCAGACGCTGAACAAAGCGCTGGGCACCGCCGCCAGCGGCGAGAAGTGCGCACTGGCCAATGCCGCGCCTAGGCCGGAGTTCTGCATGCCTACTTCCAGGGACAAGGTTTTACGCTGGGCCAGTGGCAATCCAAACAGCCGACCGGTGAAATACCCCAGCAGATAACCGAAGCTGTTATGCAGGATGACGATAGCCATGATCAACAGGCCGGATTCGGCGATTTTCGCCTGGCTGGCCGCCACCACGGCGGCGACGATGATCACGATACTGACTACCGATACCAGCGGCAGGACTTCTACGGCGTGACGTACCCGCGCACCCAACAAGCGCTGGGCAACGATGCCCAAGGCAATGGGTAGCAACACGATTTGCAGGATCGACCAGAACAAGGCGGAGAACGACACCGGCAACCAGGCCGACGCCAGCAGCCAGATCAGCGCCGGGGTCAGCAAAGGGGCAAGCAGGGTGGTGATGGCGGAAATCGCCACGGCCAGCGCCAGGTCACCGCGTGCGAGCCAGGTCATGACGTTGGACGAGGTTCCACTCGGGCAGCAACCCACCAGAATGACCCCGACGGCGATTTCCGGCGGCAGGCTGAACGCTTGGCAGAGCAGCCACGCGGTGCCCGGCATGATCACGAACTGGGCAATCACGCCCAGGGCCACGCGTCCTGGACGACGAGCCACTTCGGCGAAGTCTTCCAGCTTGAGTGCCAGGCCCATGCCGAACATCACCAGTCCCAGCAGTGGCACGATGGCGACTTTCAAATCGACGAACCATTGCGGTTGCATGAACGCCAGCACCGCAAAGAACAGCACCCAATAAGCGAATGTATTGCCGACAAAGCGGCTTAACGCAGCCAACGCACGCATGACCTGATCCTTATTATTAAGAACACCAAATACTAATGTGGGAGCGAGCTTGCTCGCGATAGCGGCGTGTCAGTCAACACCTCGGTGGCTGTCATACCGCTATCGCGAGCAGGCTCGCTCCCACAGGGCAATCGTTACTTCTTAGATCCCCTGCGGAATCTCTTCCCCACCCAGCGCTTCAACCAACGCCGGCAGGAATTCGCCGAACGTCAGCATCATGAGGGTAAAGCTGGCATCCAGTTGGCCGAGGGCTTCATCGCCGCCATCCTGCTCCGCCTGGTCCTGCAACAGGTCTTCGAACTTGAGGCGCTTGACCACCATCTTGTCGTCGAGCACGAAGGACAGCTTGTCCTGCCAGGCCAGCGACAGCTGCGTCACCACCTTGCCGGTGTTCAAGTGCAGTTGGATCTCGTCACTGGTCAGGTCCTGGCGCTTGCAACGGACGATGCCACCGTCTTCATGGGTATCGCGCAGCTCACATTCGTCCAGCACGTAGAAATCATCCGCGGCTTTCTGCGTCTTGACCCAGTCGGTCATGATCGCGGTAGGCGCTGTCTTCACTGTGAGTGGGCGTACCGGCAGTGAGCCGATGACTTCGCGCAGGGTGGAGAGCAGGTCTTCGGCACGTTTCGGGCTGGCGGAGTTGACCAGAATCAGGCCCTGTTTTGGCGCGATGGCGGCAAAGGTAGACGAGCGTCGGATAAACGCACGAGGCAGGAACGCCTGGATGATTTCATCCTTGATCTGGTCCCGTTCCTTTTTATAGACCTTGCGCATTTGCTCGGCTTCGATCTCTTCGACCTTTTCCTTGACCGCGTCGCGCACGACGCTGCCCGGCAGGATGCGTTCTTCCTTGCGTGCGGCGATCAACAGGAAGTCCTGGCTGACGTGGACCAGGGGGGCGTCTTCGCCTTTGCCAAATGGCGCGACGAAACCGTAAGTGGTCAACTCCTGGCTTGCACAGGGGCGCGCCAGTTTGCTCGCCAGTGCAGTTTCCAACGCCTCGGCATCAAAAGGCAGATCTTGGGTCAGGCGATAGATAAGCAGGTTCTTGAACCACATGGGGTGAGTCTCTCCTTTATACAAAGGGGGGCATTATTCTCTTCGCGGCGTCATAGGCCAACCCTTCGCTAAGCCTTTGGAAGACCTGAAAAAATTAATTTAAAAAGTGCTTGCCAGGTCGGGGAGTGCTCCGTAGAATGCGCGCCACACCGAAAGTGAAGGGTGATTAGCTCAGCCGGGAGAGCGTCTGCCTTACAAGCAGAATGTCGGCGGTTCGATCCCGTCATCACCCACCATTCGCTTCCAGTGTTACGCGCAGCGGTAGTTCAGTCGGTTAGAATACCGGCCTGTCACGCCGGGGGTCGCGGGTTCGAGTCCCGTCCGCTGCGCCATATTCGGTTACCTGGAACACTGAACACCAGGTCACCACAGAAAGCCCGCTAACGCGGGCTTTTTGCTGTTTGCAGTTACCGCGGTGCGTGTGAATCACATTTTTTTGCTGAATTTATCAATTAAATCAGCACGTTATAAAAAACTGTGAGAGAATGCGCCCCGCATCGAAAGTGAAGGGTGATTAGCTCAGCTGGGAGAGCGTCTGCCTTACAAGCAGAATGTCGGCGGTTCGATCCCGTCATCACCCACCAAACTTTCAATGTTACGCGCAGCGGTAGTTCAGTCGGTTAGAATACCGGCCTGTCACGCCGGGGGTCGCGGGTTCGAGTCCCGTCCGCTGCGCCATATTCGGCACTTGGAACACTGAACGCCAAGTGCTAACCAAAAAGCCCGCTCATTGAGCGGGCTTTTTGTTGCCTGTCATTTGGCCCCTTGCTACTGCTCAGCGTTCCGGCTGTGGCGGTAATCGCTGACCGCCTCGTACACTGCCTTGCGCAAACGGTTGATCCCACCAATGGGGCGATGGGCCTCGATGCCAAACCAAGGGTTGAAAGACTGGTTGTCACACGCCAGGTTCAGCTTGGGCGTATCGAAATCCTGTGCCGGAACCTTGATCCGCGCCACCGTTTCGAACGGCGCATCGCTTTCCTTCCATTCAATACTGGTGTCTTCGATCGGCATGTATTTGCTCGGGTCCTGGCGCTGGATCTGCAAGACAAAACAGGCCGGCACGCGATCGGTGGATAACTGCTGATTCAGCGCGCTACGCAAGAAATTCGGCAGATCCTGGTTTTGGGGCGGCAAGGTGTAGCCTGGGCAACTGTCCGGATCCGGCGCGACGCGAAACTTGGCATTGGCTTCGCCGAACTTGTAAGGCGAAACCGAAAAATAGGTGGTCTGGGTCGGGCTTGCCGGAGGCGGCGAAAGTGTCGCCAGGGCGATAAACAGATGGCGGATCTGCCAAGTGCGTGGGTCCAGGCTTGGAAAGAACGCCATTGCCTTTTTTCCATCGGCTTGCGCGGCCACATTCTGACGGTACTCGGCGACATCACTGACGAAGAAATTCGGATGATTGAACATCACGAAATCCTGCTCGCCCTGTGTTTGCCGATCAGCCAGCAGTTGCTTGCCGGGCACGTCCCGCAGTTTGATCGCCATCCCCCGCGCATCGCGCAGGCTGTCGAACTGGGGATAAGCGTTGCCATTGGAGAGGCGGATCGTTGCCTGCCAGGTCTTGCCCGGTTCAGCGAACACACCCTGGCGCAATGGCGCAGGCAGGTCACTGGGCACCTGGACTTCGGCCATGACGCAACCGTGGGCTTTGGCATGGGCATCGCGCAGGTAGCGGGTACCTTCGCGGTGCTGGTCGACGATGCGGATGGCGGTCTGGATGATGTCCTGGGTCATGGCGCTTTCGTCGGGCGGTATCTGTTCCTTGTCCGGGACCGGTCCGCTGTGTTGCCAGGCGAACCAAGCGGCAGCCAGGGCCCAGCCGAGCAGCCCGATGCCCAGCAGCCATAGAAGCGTCTTGCCCAAAAAGGCGCCGAGGCGCAGCCAGAGCGTGATCAGCATGCAAACATCCTTTTACCTGTGGGGTTCGTCATTACAGTTGCGACTCCAGTGGCCCGCCGAGCACTTTTAAATACTCCAGCAAGGCCCAGCGCTCTTGCGGTTGCAGCAAGCGACCGATAACGCCATTGCCTCGCTCGCCCGCGCGGAACTCATGGCCGCTGTTGTGATTGCCAGTGACCCGCGTATCGAAGAGAAATCGATTGGCAAAGGCCTCCGTGCGATAGCCCAGGTGTCGCGGATCGTACTCGAAGCTGCCTTTATAGAAGGTGGTGGCCCGCTCAGCCTGGGGCGACAACAATTGATAGAGGGTTGGCACGGAGCCGTTGTGCAGGAAGGGCGGGGTGGCCCAGACGCCCGCCAGCGGTCGCGCTTTGTAGGCGCGCAGTTCACGCACGCCGATGGGCAGGCCAAAACCATCCAGGGCCGGGCGCTCGGCTGGCGTGACGCCGGCGTCGCGATAGGCGCGGTTTTCGACGAATGCCGTGACATAGGCCAGGCCCTTGGCGACCGAGACCCGGCTAAGGTCCAGTGGCTCTGTCGGGGTCGGGTGCAGTTGTACATCCAGCTTCGCCAGTTCGGCCGGATCCCATTGCAGACTGGTCAGATTGAAACGGTGGTCGGCGATATTGTTCGCAGTGCCGGGGTCGGTGCCGATCACTTTCACCGGCAGCATGTGCAATTGCTGGACCGGTCTGTCGGGGCCCTGGATAACCTTGGGCACATGGCAGCCGGCACAGTTTTCGGTAAACAGCTCCCGGCCTTTTGCGGCCAACGGCTTGTCGATCGAGCCCAGCAATGCTTCCGGCCACGCTGGGGGCTTGAGCAGTTGCAGGGTTTCTTCGATCTTGTTCAGGTCGCGCACGCGTACGCTGGATGGATAGCGTGCGTCGCCCTGTAGCGGTTTGCCCTGGGCGTCGAAGAAGCTCAACGTGGCACCGACGCCCAACGCTTCGCCGACATTGCGGGCCATCGGTTGCTGGGCCGAGCCGTTCCATTGCACCCAGTCGAATGTCCACATTTCCCATAATTGCGGGTAATCCACCGGCGCGTTGGCGACCCGGTAGTTTTCTGCCGAGATGGCATCGCCAAAGCTTGCATTGGCGATACGGCCGAAGGCGTCGGTACGGCCAGGGCCTTCCTCGGTAGGGTAGAGGCCGCGGTGGGTGTCGTTCCAGGCCGTGCGCAGAAAAGTGTTCAGGGACACCTTGAACGCCTTGCGCAACTCTTCATGGCGGGCGTCGTAGTCGTTGCCCAACACCTGGCGGGCGAAGCGTTCGAATTTCCATGGGTTGTAGTAAGTCGAGGCGAGACTCCCGACCAATGCCTGTCCGAAACTACCTCCGCGCAGCGTCGGAACAGTCGATGGCAACACGTGCTGGGCTGAACCGCCGTCGATCCGTATCGCTTGGCCCTTGAAGCGCAATTCGCCGGTGTGGCAGGCCGCGCAGGTGATGTCCAGATATTGCTCGCTGCTGCTCGCATTTTGGTGCCGCGTGAAGCCTACCGGCAGGTTGCCGGGGTTTTCCGGCGTGGCCTTCTGCGCCGGATCGACGAGGAAACCGAAGCGCGCCAGGTACTCCGGCGAAGCGAAGCGCTGTTGCGAAAAAGGAAGTTCCAAGGCGGTGAACCAGTCATAGCGCAGGCCTTTGACCTGGGTGCCCTGGGGCGTGAAGTAGTAGGTTTGGCGCTCGGCGGGGCTCCATTGCTCCAGGTAATGCACCTGTTCGACAGGTGTATAGGCGGGCAGGCGCGGGTTGGCGACGTAATAAAGCACCACGGCCGCGGCGACGACAAGCAGTGTGAGGATCAGCAAAAGAATGCGAGAGAGGAGGCGCACGGTAACGTCCTTGTTTTTTTTGATATGCCCTTATGCCTCAGTGCCGCTTGGCCGGCAAGTGGCCATTACCCTGGGCTGGCGGCGGGGCGGCTATTTGTCCCGGTTCGTAATAGATGACAGATGCTTCATCTGCCCAGGATTAAAAAGCGTTTGCCGGCCTGAACTTATCATCACTTTGCGGCTCACATGCCGGTAGCCATTGGTCGTGGCCGCCTGATAAGCTCGCGGCTTTACTCGATTGCCCTTTAGGCGCATGAACAAGGAAATAGCATGAAACAGCATCGGTTGGCGGCGGCGGTTGCCCTGGTTGGCCTGGTACTGGCGGGTTGCGACTCGCAGACCAGCGTAGAGCTGAAAACCCCGGCGCAGAAAGCTTCCTACGGTATCGGCCTGAACATGGGCAAGAGCCTGGCTCAGGAAGGTATGGATGACCTGGACTCCAAAGCAGTGGCCCAGGGCATCGAAGATGCCGTCGGCAAGAAAGAACAGAAGCTGAAAGACGAAGAGTTGGTCGAGGCCTTTGCCGCACTGCAAAAACGTGCCGAAGAGCGCATGGCCAAGATGAGCGAAGAGTCGGCTGCGGCTGGCAAGAAATTCCTCGAAGAAAATGGCAAGAAGGCCGGCGTGACCACCACCGCTTCGGGCCTGCAGTATGAAGTCGTCAAGAAAGCCGACGGCGCGCAGCCCAAGCCGACCGACGTGGTGACTGTTCACTACACCGGCAAGCTGACCAACGGTACTGTCTTCGACAGTTCCGTGGAGCGTGGTAGCCCGATTGACCTGCCGGTCAGCGGTGTGATCCCAGGTTGGGTCGAAGGCCTGCAATTGATGCACGTCGGTGAGAAGTACAAGCTGTACATCCCAAGTGACCTGGCGTACGGCGCCCAGAGCCCGAGCCCGGCGATCCCTGCCAACTCGGTCCTGGTGTTCGACCTGGAGCTGCTGGCCATCAAGGACCCGGCAAAAGAAGACGCAGCCAAGTAATCGCGTCTGCTATAAAGACAACGCCTCGCTCATGCGGGGCGTTGTTGCATTCGGCTTTCGGTAAATGAGCAAAAAAACCGAACGCCCGGCAGCGACCACAGTCATAGGCAGTACAGGCGTCGTGCTAGACCCAGTCGGCCAATCAAGTCAATGAAATATTGGGTTTTTTTATGTGAGTAAAAAACGCCCGATCTAAGCCGAGCCCTTATGAACCGTGGGCTTCAGCGGTGAAATGCAGCTCTGTTCACAAGGTTATCCACAATTTGTGTGGATAACATTTCAGTGGGAGAAGAAATGAAGGCGCCGTGGAATTTCACGAGATTTCTGCCCCTGGCGGGACGGCTTTTGGCCCGCGGCCGATTGCCGACATTACTGTTTGCCGTCGCCAGCAAGGGCGCGCGTGAAGGAGGGCGGCTAGGCAAGCTCAAGGACGACCTGCGCTTGCTTCAGGCGTTGTGCCTGGCTTACTGGCGTGGTGAATACCGGGCAGTCAGCGCCAAGTCGTTGCTTTCGATAGTGGCCGGGCTCATGTATTTCCTGAGTCCCTTGGACGCGATTCCGGACTTGCTGCCCATGCTCGGCATGTTCGACGACATCGCCGTGCTGGCGTGGATCATGAAGACACTCGACGACGAACTGAGCCCCTTCCGTGCCTGGCGAGACCGGCAGTCACCCGAGAAGCTCGCGTTGGTGGAAAGACTTCCCGATACCCCGGAACAACTTCAGCTCCAACGCCCGAAAAAGATCTGATCCAGCCCTATCCCTTCAGAAGATCATCGCCCCCGCGACCTTAGCCGCTATTTAGGATTACACTTCCTAGGAAAAAAGCTGACTCGCTAAGTGTTGTTGTCCTACGGGGTAGTCATGGATATTCAAGTAATCACACGCGACGGAGAGCCCGAGTACGCGGTTTTACCGTGGGATCAATACCAGTCGTTATTGAAGGCAGCAGGCATTAAACAAGCTCCGCCGCGCGAGGCAGACGTCCAGCCTGCGGCGGCACCCGGCCAGGTTCTCCCTGGTCTGGATCAATTGCGCAGTCTGCGCGAAGGGAAGGGCATCGCCATCGAGGCGTTGGCCCGCACGGTAGGCATCAGCCCGTCTTATCTGGCCATGATCGAGAGTGGTGAGCGTCAGCCCGACGCCGCTATCAAGCGCAGTCTGGCCTGGGAACTGACGGTGCCGGGTTGGAGGGATGAATCGTGAGTGTACGCATCAGTCGGCAACATTGGGACGGATTGTTGGGTGAGTTGGACCAGGCGCGGCGCCAGCGCCATTTGTTGACCTATCGCGCCTTGCTGGAACGCTTGCAACTCCCCAGCCCGGCCATGCAGACCTTGACCGCAGCGCTTGAACACCTGGCCGCGCTGGACGCCCGCGCCGAACAACCGCTGCGCAGTTCGCTGGTCATCAGCCAAGGCGCCAGCCGGCTGCCGCGTACTGGATTTTTCGAATGTGTCGAGCGTCTTGGGCGCTTTTCCGGTCCTTCCGACGGCGTAGCCGCCGCGTCCTGGCATGCTTCGGAAGTGGTCCGGGTGTTCGAGTACGAATATCCCGAATCGGCGGAAGCCTAGTGCTCTGGCGTATCAAGGCCCGGGCTGGTTATTGGCTCGCGCGCCGGTTGTTTCATTGGCCATGGTTCGTTCGACAGCCGCGTGGCTGGGCCTGGCTCGAAGGTCAGTTCGCACGCATGGCGAACCTGGGCGACGTTGGCGCCCAGAGTTTCTACGGGCACATCCTGACATTTCGTGGCCAAGGGCTGGGCGCCCGGGAAGAGGGCATTCGCTTGCTGCGCCTCGCCGCACTGGCCGGCGATGGCAAAGCCGCATACCAGCTCGGTGTCATCAGCCTTGCCGGCAGCACCACTGGCGCGCCGGATCCGGTGGAAGCGGCTCGCTGGTGGACCTTGGCCGCAAAGGCTGGGCACCCACTGGCTGAAATAAAGCTCAAGTCGCTCAAGGGCCAGGAACCTTAGTTTCCTCAGTCTTATTCCCCCGTTCTGAGGGGGATTGCCCTGCGGGGCTAATCAAAGAATTGTCCTACGCGCTCCGCCTCCTTATCTGACTTATTTCCCAAGCCGTCCCCGGCAAAGTCTCGCGCTCCGATTTCTTGCGAGACGCTTGCCCATGCCCGATCGTTTTCTCCTGCCGGTTCTTGATCGAGCCATGCGCTGATGGATCAGGCGCGCCGCATCGAGGCTGAACTCGACAGCTTCCAGGACACCCTTTCGCTTTATCGCGAGCAGCTTGATCGTTGGTATAGCCGGGCTGCGGATCGCGTCAGCCAAGCGGCCGACCTGCCTTCGCTGATGGGCATGGAACGACTGATTCGTTTCGGCCAAAGCACTACGGCAGTCGACGTCCGGGACAGGGACTTTCTATCCGTCGTCGTCCAGTGCCCGCAAGGCGGGATCATGACGATCGAGAGCAAGCTCGAGTCCGTGTACGACATCCCGCTGGGCGATATCGTGGTGGATGTGGTGGCGGTGGACACGGGCGAGGCCACGCCGGTCACGCTGGATGCTCAGGGCGTGGGTCGCTTCAAGGGCGAGGCGGGGCGGTCTTACCGGGTGCGTGTCCAGGGCGAAGTGTCCCCCAAGCGAATCGATGAGCTGTTTTCTTCCTACGACGGCCTGACGAATGATCTGACGGACTGGCTTCGCGGCGAGTGGCAGGGCTTCAAGCCGCAGTGGGCCCAGCAGTCATTGGCGACTTCGGCGGCAGCGGTGGGCAATGGCTTGCTCGCCGGCGGTTGGGCGGCGATCGAAGGCGTGTGGGACAGCATCAGTTTGCTGTCGGACATCCTCAAGGATCCCTCCCGGTTCGGCGGACGGTTGGGCAGCAGCGCAGCCGAGCTGGCCCAGCTTGCCGAGTCGGCGCCGCTGGTCATGGCGAAGCTGCAATTGCTCGCCAGCGACGAAGCGGCGCTGTGCTTGTTGGTGCGCACCGCCAGTCTCTGGCTGGACATGCTGCCCCCCAGTGAACTGGCGGGCGACACGGCGACGGTGTTATCCACAGTGGTCGTGCAGTTGGTCATCGACCTGTTGATCGGCGTGGTGCTGACCTTCGTCGGGGCAGGCGCGGGCATTGCTTATCTCTCGATGCGCCTGGGCCGGCACGGTGCTCGTCTGCTGGATGCCGTGAAGCGTTTTATCAGTGCCATTTTCGAGCTGGTGAACGGCTTCATGGGCTACGTTGACCGCTACAAGGCTGTGGCCGCGCGGGGCATTGCCGCCGGCGTAAAGAAGGGGCGCATGCAGTTGCGCTGGGATGCGCAGCGCAACACCACGCTGAAAAAGCAAGAACACCACGACGACGCCCCCACGCAGTCGAAAAACCCCAACGGCGACCCCGCCGACAGCGCCGCCCAGACCCGCACCGACGGTTGCCCGGTGTCCATGGTCACCGGCGAAGAGCTGCTCACCCTCGAAGACGGCACCCTCGACGGACGCTTGCCCTTCGTCTTCACCCGCCTCTACCGCACCAGCGCCGCCGACCTGGACATCGGGCTCGGCCGCGGATGGACCCATGCCCTGGCCCATCGCCTGTTGATCGACGGCGAGCAGGTGACCTGGATCGACCAGGAAAACCGCCGCACCACGTTTCCCCGGCCCAGCCTGCAACGCCCAGCCATCCACAACAGCCTGGCCCGCGCGGCGATTTATCTGAGCAACGAGCCGGACGAATTGATCGTCGCCCAGCCCGGCGAAGACGCTCCTTTCCTACATTTTCGCGACGGTCATCTGACGGCCCTGAGCGATCGGTACGACAACCGCCTGACCGTCCAACGCAACATCTACGGCGACATCAGCCGTCTGGACAACGGTGCCGGCCGCTGTTTGCGTTTGCGCTACGAGCATCGGCACCTGGTCGCCATCGACTATCAGAGCTTTCACCCGGCGCTGACCCTCGACGAAGCCTGGCGCACCGAACAGACCCTGGTGACCTACCGCTACGATGCGCGTTTACGCCTCATCGAAGCGACCAACGCCGCCGGCGAGAGCGAGCGCTACGACTACGACGACCAGCACGTCATCCTCCAGCGGCAACTGGCCGGGGGCGCGAGTTTCTACTGGGAGTGGCAAGGCCTCGGCCCGGCGGCGCGCTGTGTCCGGCATTGGGCCTCGTTCGCGCAGATGGACAGCCGCTACACCTGGGGCGACGACGGCAGCGTCACGGTCCGGCATATCGATGGCAGCCAGGACGTGTATGTCCACGACGACCACGCGCGGCTGGTGCGCCAGGTCGATCCCGCCGGCGGCGAACACCTCAAGGCTTATGACGAACAGGGCCGGCTGATCGCCGAGCAAGACCCGCTGGGCGCCGTCACCGAATACCGCTACGACGAAGTCGGACGGCTGGTGGCGCTGATTCCGCCGGAAGGCGAGCCCACGTCCTACGAATACCGAAACGGTTTCCTACACGCCCGGACTCGCGGCAAGGCCGTGTGGACCTACTGGCGCAATGCCCAGGGCGACATCATCGAAGTCGTCGACCCGGCTCGCCAAAGCACCTGGTATCACTACGACGACCAGGGGCAACTGAACACCATCAGCTACCCGGACGGCGGTGCCCATCATTTTGTGCGAAACCCGTTGGGCCAACTGACGGAAGAAATCCTGCCGGACGACGGCCAGCGAGTTTTTTCCTACGACGCCCTGGGCCGTCTGCTGACCCGTCAAGACGAACGCGGCGCCGTCACCCATTACCAATGGGACGCCGTGGGCCGCTTGCTACAGACCACCCTGCCCACCGGCGCGACCCGTGCATGGAGCTACAACGCCTACGGCAAGGTCACCGCGGAGCGGGACGAACTGGGGCGCATCACCCGCTACGAATACGCCGACGATCTGCACCTGGTCAGCCGCCGCCTCAACCCCGACGGCAGTGAACTGAAGTACCGCTACGACTCGGCGCGGCTGTTGCTGACCGAAATCGAGAACGAATCCGGCGAAAAATATCAGCTGGACTACACGCCCAACGGACTGATCCGACAGGAAACCGGCTTCGACGGCCAGCGCACCGGCTACGCCTACGACCTCAACGGCCACCTGCTGGAAAAGACCGAGTTCGGCGCCGACGGCAGCCAGCGGATCACCGCCTACCAACGCGACACCGCCGGCCGCCTGCTGCGCAAGACCTTGCCCGACGGTGCCACAGTCGAGTACGGCTACGACGCCCTCGGGCGACTGATCAGCGTTGAAGACGGCCATTGGCCGCTGGCCTACGAATACGACAACCAGGACCGCCTCGTCGCCGAACATCAGGGTTGGGCGAGCCAGCATTATCGCTACGACAATGTCGGCCGGTTGGTCCATTGTCGCCTGCCCGATCGCAGCACCCTGGATTACCGCCACCTGCGAGGCGGGGCGCTGATCGCCATCGACCTCAACGGCACGTGCCTGACCGAACACCGCTTCAAGGGCGGCCGCGAACGCCAGCGCCAGCAGGGCCAGCTGCTCAGCGACTACAGCTACGACGAACAGGGTCGCCTCAAGGCCCAGACCGTGTGGCAAAGCCAGCAAAAACAACTGTTCTGGCGCGACTATTCCTACACCGCCAACGGCAACCTCGCCGCGCTTTCCGACACGCGAAACCGACGCGGCTACCAGTACGACGCGCTGGATCGCCTGGTGCGCATCGACTACGCCCACAGCCAACCCCCGGAACATTTTTCCCACGACCCGGCCGGCAATGTGTTGTTCAACGACCGTCCCGGCCCGACCACCCTCAAGGGCAACCGCCTACTGATGGAGGGCGATCGTCACTATGACTACGACGCCTACGGCAACCTGGTCCGCGAACGCCGCGGCCATGCCCAGTGCCTCGTCACGCAATACCGCTACGACAGCCAACATCGGCTCATCGGCGTCACCACCCCCGACGGAAGCGAAACCTCCTACCGCTACGACGCCTTCGGCCGACGCATCGAAAAGACCGTGGACGGCCTCACCACGGAATTCATCTGGCAGGGCGACCAGGTCATCGCTGAAAGCAGCGACCGTCACTACCAGAGCTACGTCTATGAGCCCGGCACCTTCCGCCCCCTGGCCCTGCTGGAAGGCGCAGGCCCGGAAAAAGCCACGCCGTTCTACTACCACCTCGACCACCTCGGCACTCCCCAGGAACTGACCAGCCACCAAGGCGAAGTCGTCTGGGCCGCGCGCTACAACGGCTACGGCAAACTCACCGAACTGCGCCACGGCGACGGCAAGCGCCTGGAACAACCGCTGCGCTTTCAGGGGCAATACCACGACCGGGAAAGCGGCCTGCATTACAACCGGCACCGGTACTACAATCCGGAGACGGGGCGGTATCTGACGCTGGATCCGAGCAAGCTCAAGGGTGGGCTCAATGGGTATCGGTACACCCTGAACCCGACGGGGTGGGTGGATCCGTTGGGGTTGGAAGGTTGCCCTGGCGACGGATGTAAAAAACCTGCCATTGGTAAACAAGACCCGGCGACTAAGGTTGGGGTGGATGAGGGTGAGCCTGCGCTGCCGATGACGGCGGAGCAGCGGAGGGCTCGGATTGATGCGTTGGCGGAAGCGAATGCTTATCGGCGTTTGGATGAGATGGAGCGATCGATACCAGGCGCGCATTTCCTACAGAAACATGGTGCTCAGACTACTACGGAGGCTCAGTTGGAGCGCGTTACGACAGGGCGAAATCCTGGCACTGGGCAAATCGATGTATATCACAGTGGAAGTAATGCAGGGCTACCTGCTATTCCGTCTGCCGCAACTCGTTTCCTTAATCATCGTGATCAGCTCAATGCTATTTATCGAGCTCAATTGATTTTCAGGCGAGCAGGAATCGCCGAGTCTAAAGAACCAATTGAAATGGGGCGGGTAATTGGTGAGGGTTATAAAAGAGATGGTTTGGAGTATATACAGCAAACTAAGGCGATTGTTATTCTTGATACAAGTGGCCTACCTAAGACAGCTTATACAGGACCGAGCACATGAAAAAACCGTTTGATTTGCACTGTATTTGGGGGTTGCTTTTTGTTTTTAGTATTGAGAATACTAATGATGTGGCGCGTGAGGAAATAATAACTTCAAAAAATGTAAATGATGACGAGGAATTGAGCCAGCTATTTGACTTGTTGATTCGTCCGGATTTTTTATGTCACACTTCAAAAGAGCAGATTTTACTAATTGATACTCTTGCCTATTTCTTAGGGTGCGATGACAGTTTTGATAGAGTTTTTTTAAATTTGGATACATACTTCGATCAGAAGGTTGAAGATCAGCGCAGATTTATGAGGGTTCTACTGGCTTCTTTAATGAAGTATAGAGCCGAGGCAATCTGATTAAGTTAGGGTTGGTTATAAATCTAGAAACAGCCTACGCAATTAACCAGACACACAACGTTTTCCATAAGAGGGGCTGCTACGCAGCCCAGCGGGAGCAAGCTCCCTCGCCACAGGATTTGTAGCTGCCATGCCGTTGGGGTGAAGGCACCCATTTTCACACCGACAGCCCCAACTCCAGGACCGGTACCTGCTCGATCGCACCATTAATCAAGTACAAACTCCCCCCAACAATTTCCTTGGCATGATGCTTGGCCTGGGAAGCGAGTTCGGCCAGCTGACTGGCATCCAGCCCCGCACAAGCCTCCGAGCGCAGGTGCACCACCCCAATCGACAGCGACAGCAACGCAAATTCCTGCCGCACCCCCTGTCGGTTCAGCGCAGTAAAACAACCAGCCTCCAAGTGCTCGGGCCGGTAGAAGCGGCGGCAGTGGTTCTGGAAGTCTTTCAATAATTGGGTCAGGCGTTTGCGCCAATCATCCGGGCCGAGGACCAGTAGGAAGTCGTCGCCGCCGATGTGGCCGACGAAGTCGCGGCTGGGGTCGATGCGTTCGTTCAGGCATTGCGCCAGGCACAGTAGGACTTCGTCCCCGCGACCGTAGCCGTAGATGTCGTTGAAGGGTTTGAAGCTGTCGATGTCGACGTAGCAGATTACCGACTCCTGACGCTGCTGCAGCAAGCGGGTAAGGCATTGCTGGATCGGCACGTTGCCGGGCAGCAAGGTCAGCGGGTTGGCGTAGCGGGCCTGTTGGATCTTCAGTTCGGTGATGAGCTTGAGCACGTCGATCACGCGCCCCAATCCCATGTAGCTGCCATTGAGGGTGATGATGAAATCTTCTTCGATGCGTTGTCGGGCGCGGCTGGTGATCAGGCGGCTGACTTGTTGCAAGGATTGGTTGAGTTCCACCGCGAGGAAGTCGTCGCTCATCAGGCGGCTGATGGGCTTGCGCGCGAAGAGGTCGGTGGCGAAGGGTTTGAGCAGCGCGTCCGAGAGCGAATGACGATGGACGATGCCGCACGGCTGGGCACGGTCATCCAACACTGCTAGGGAGTTGAGGTTGGCCTGGCGGCGGAACGCATCCAGGACTGCCGCCGTCGGGGTGTCGTGGGCCACCGCCGGTTGTTCGTTGAGCAGGGCGCCGAGGTCGCTCACTTCATCGCCCAAGGGCACCACCCCGCTGTCCTGCCGGGGCATCAGCGCTTTGGCATCCTGGCACGGGTGTTCCTGGGGCCGGGCAAGCAGATAACCCTGGACCAGATCGACGCCCATCTCGATCAGCACGGCCAGTTCTTCCGGCAGTTCTATTCCCTCGGCGATCACTTGGGCCCGTGATGCCTGGGCGATTTTCAGGATGGAACCCACGAATTCTCGCTTGAGCGCGTCCTGGTGAATGCCATCGATGAAGTGCCGGTCGATCTTCACGTAATCGGGGCGCAGTTCCGACCAGAGCCGCAGGCTTGAATAACCGGCGCCAAGGTCGTCCAGCGCAATGGAAAAACCCATCGCCCGATAATGATGCAGAGCGGTTTGCAGGAGCTGGAAATCATCGATCGGGGTTTGTTCGGTCAGTTCGATGACGACCTGGCTGGGCGGGATGCCGAAGTCCTGCAACAACTGCAACGTACGACCGGTCTGGTGTGCCGATTCAAGCAGGGATTCGGGCGAGACGTTGAGAAACAGCTTGCCCGGCAGTTTTTGCTCATTGAAGCGCTGGCAGGCGCTGCGACGGCAGGCCAGCTCCAGTTCGCTGAGTCGCCCGGCCTGGCGAGCCACCGACAGCAATGCGACAGGGGAGTGCAAGGGGCTGTTGGACGGGCCGCGAGTCAACGCTTCGTAACCCAGGATGCGTCGTTCGGAGAGGCACACGATGGGTTGGAACAGACTGTGCAAACCGCTGTGACTCAGGATCGAGCTCAAGGCACCCAGCTGTTCTATCGTGGTCATGGCAGTCTCTGGCGATAAAAAAAGGACGGGCGCAACCCCTGCTGGGGCGCGCCCGGTCCTGTATTTCACGACAGACTGATGTCAGTTTGATGACACTCCGACGAGCATCACCATTAAATGGCCATCATCTCAGTGCTTGGCGACCGCCGTGTTGAGTTTCAGGTAATCCAAAAGGATTCGCCCGGTTTCACTCAGGTAGGCATCATCTTCCGGCTTGGTCTTTTCCGGCTCGGTAATCAGGTCTTCGTCTTCTTTCTTCAGTTCTTTGAGCGGCTCTTCGCCCTTGGCTTTGCGACGCAGGTTTTCCATCGCCAGTTGCTTGGCCTCGATGTCGGCATGCTGTGCGCGGCGGTCGGCTTCGTTGAGTGTGACGGTTTTTTCGGTCATCAATTTTTGCGCCAAGGCCAGCTTGTCGCGAATGAACACGAATTCAGCGTCCTGGGCGGTGCGGGTGTCATGTTCGGACTTGAGCTGGGCCAGGAATGGCTTGAATGGGTCCACGGCCGGCTTGATCGCGGGACGGATGGTGTCCCACGGCATGGCTTCGGGCAGGGCGCTTTCACCGATTTCCTTGGTGTCGATGATCGACGGGTAATCGATATCAGGCAGCACGCCCTGATGCTGAGTGCTCTGGCCGGAAACACGGTAGAACTTCGCCAGGGTCAGTTTCAGTTCGCCGTGGTTCAACGGCTGGATGGTCTGCACGGTGCCCTTGCCGAAAGTCTGGCCGCCGATGATCAAGGCGCGGTGGTAGTCCTGCATGGCACCGGCGAAAATCTCCGAGGCCGAAGCGGACAGTCGATTGACCAGCAAGGCCATCGGGCCTTTGTAGAATGCGCCCGGGTTCTCATCTTCCAGCACATCGACCCGGCCATCGGCATTGCGCACGAGCACGGTCGGGCCTTTGTCGATGAACAGGCTGGTCAATTCGGTGGCTTCCTGCAGCGAGCCGCCGCCGTTGTTGCGCAAATCGATGACGACGCCGTCGACCTTTTCCTTTTGCAGTTCGGTCAGCAGCTTCTTGACGTCGCGCGTGGTGCTCTTGTAGTCCGGATCTCCGGCGCGGAAAGCCTTGAAGTCCAGGTAGAACGCCGGGATCTCGATGATGCCGAGCTTGTAGTCCTTGCCGTCCTGCTTGAGTTTCAGGACCGATTTCTTCGCGGCCTGTTCTTCCAGCTTCACTGCTTCACGGGTGATGGACACGACTTTGCTGGTCTGGTCATTTGGCGCATTGCTGGCCGGAATGACCTCCAGGCGGACCACCGAGCCTTTCGGGCCACGGATCAGCTTGACCACTTCATCCAGGCGCCAGCCGACCACGTCGACCATTTCCTTGTTGCCTTGGGCGACACCAATGATCTTGTCCGCCGGACCGACCTGCTTGGTCTTGTCCGCCGGGCCCGCGGGCACCAGGCGCACGATTTTGACCTGGTCGTTGTCGCTTTGCAGGACCGCGCCGATGCCTTCCAGGGACAAGCTCATGTTGATGTCGAAGTTCTCCGCGTTATCCGGCGACAGATAATTGGTGTGCGGGTCGTAGGACATTGCAAAGGTATTGATGTAGGCCTGGAAGATATCCTCGGCTCGGGTCTGGTCCAGACGCGCCAATTGGTTCTTGTAGCGCTTGGTCAGGGTTTCCTGGATCTGCTTGGGATCCTTTCCGGCGATCTTCATGCGCAGCACTTCGTCCTTGACGCGTTTGCGCCACAGGTCGTCGAGTTCGGCCGTACTTTTGAGCCAAGGCGCGTCCTTGCGGTCGACCAGCAAGGTTTCCTTGGCATTGAAATCGATTTTGTCGACACCCTTGTTCAATTCGGCAAGGGCGTAATCCAGGCGCGCCTTGACGCGGTCCAGGTAGCGCTTGTAGATAATGAACCCGGCGTTCAGGTCGCCGCTTTTGAGGAAGTCGTCGAATTGAGTCTTCCACTTGTCGAATTCGGCAATGTCACTGGCCAGGAAATAGCTGCGCGACGGATCAAGCAGCTTCAGGTAGCTGTCATAGATGATGACAGAGCGCGCGTCATCAAGCGGCGGCTTGCTGTAGTGATGACGCTTGAGCAACTCAACGACGTTAAGGCTGGCGATCACCTCGTCGCGATCGGGCTGAAGCTTGTCCCAGCTGTTGGCCGCGAGCGCAGTGCTCGAAAGCGTCGAAACGCCGAGGCCAATGAAGAGGGCAAGTGCAGTACTGGGGAACAAGTGCTTCATGCTGATTCGACGCAGGGACAATTGATAACGCATATTAGGCCGTCTTTGAAGTCGCCGGTTCCATGTGGCCCGGGCGCATAATGCAAGAAAGCCCGGCGTTATAGCAGCGGGCCCAGTCGAGACTCACTATGGAGGCACCGTGAAAGCATTGCAAGGCGTTGAAGGCCAAGTGGTATGGGCAGATGAGCCAAGTCCGGCCTGCGATGCGGGCCAAGTTCGCATCCGCGTGGCTGCCGCCGGCCTGAATCGGGCCGATTTGCTGCAAAAAGCCGGGCATTATCCACCGCCACCCGGCGCGAGCCAGGTGTTGGGGCTGGAATGTTCGGGAGTGATCAGTGAAGTCGGGCCGGGCTCCTCCTGGCAGGTCGGTGACCGGGTCTGCGCGTTGCTGGCTGGCGGGGGAATGGCCGAAGAGGTAGTGGTCGATGGCCGCCATGTCTTGCCCGTGCCGGAAGGCCTGTCGATGGCCGAAGCGGCCGCGCTGCCTGAGGTCTACGGCACCGCGTGGCTGAATCTGTTCCAGCTTGCCGGCCTGCGGCCAGGCGAAAAAGTGTTGCTGCATGCCGGCGCCAGTGGCGTCGGTTCGGCGGCGATCCAGCTCTGCAAGGCGTTTGGCAACCCGTGCTGGGTCAGCGTCGGTTCGGCGGATCGCCTGGCCTATTGCGAAGCATTGGGGGCCCAGGGCGGCGTGGTTCGTACCGACGATATCAACAGCCTGAACGACTTCGCGCCCTTCGACGTCATTCTCGATCCGGTCGGCGCGAACTACGCCGGCCTCAACGTGAAACTTTTGTCAGTTGACGGCCGCTGGGTGCTGATCGGCCTCATGGGCGGCCGCACGACCGAACTCGACCTGGCCCAGGTGCTGGGCAAGCGCATCCAACTGCTGGGTTCGACCCTGCGCAGTCGCAACGATCAGTTCAAGGCTGACTTGATCAGCGAATTGGGGCAGAACGTATGGCCGCTGTTTACCGATAAACGCCTGAGTCCGCAGCTGGCCAGGACGTTTGCAATCACCGATGCCGAGGCGGCGTTTGCGGAGCTGGCGACCAATCAGGTGTCCGGGAAGTTGGTGTTGGTGATCGACGAGAGCTTGAGCTGATCGGTCCCCTGTGGCGAGGGAGCAAGCTCCCTCGCCACAAAGCCACAAAGCCACAAAAAGCCATAAACGCTTCAGGTGTTCTGGAGTTGATCCGCTTCACTTCCAGGTATGAATCGGCCAACCAGCCAACTCAGCGTGAGCTTTCAACACCGGGTCTGGATTCACCACATGCGGGTAATCCACCCGCAGCAGCAACGGCAGGTCATTGCGCGAATCGGAGTAAAAACTGGCGCCTTCGAGGTTCTCTTCCTCGGCATCCAGCCAATCCAGCAAGCGGGAAATTTTGCCCTCACGGTAGGTCAGGGTGCCCACGGTCTTGCCGCTGTACACCCCATGGGCCACTTCGAGGTCGATCGCCAGGATCTCATCGATGCCCAGGCGCTCGGCAATCGGCTTGACCAGGTGCGTGCCCGAAGCCGAGATCACCAGGATCCGGTCGCCGGCCTTGCGGTGTTCGGCGATGGCCTTGGTGGCGTCGCTGAAGATGATCGGCTCGATGAAATCTTCCACCCACGGTGTCACCAGGTGCTCGATCTCTTCGGGCGTGCGGCCGATCATCGGTTCCAGGCTGAAGTCCATGTACTCTTCCATGCGCAATTTGCCGTGGCTGTAGGCATCCATCAGCTCGTTGTTGCGACGCATGAACGACTCGGGATCGACCCAACCCAGGCGCCCCATCTGTTCGCTCCAGAGGGTGGCGCAGTCGCCGTGGATCAGGGTTTCGTCCAGATCAAAAATTGCCAGGGCCATCAGCGCGTTTTCCTTCTCAAGATCAGCTTCAAAAATCAACAAGGCCGTCAGGCTACCTCACACAGCGCCGACGGATCGATGGAAAGTGCCAACCGCGCACCGTCAGGATGCAGGTCGGCGGCCGAACGGTTGAGCACATCGACCACCAGCTCCACGCCACGGGCCTCGACCCGGTAGCGGATGACGTTGCCCAGCAGGCTGTGGCTGCGGATCAGTGCATCGGGCTCTCCATTGCGACTCAGTTCGATGGCTTCCGGGCGAATGGCGATGCGACCGTTCACTGGGCGTTGCAGCAGCTTCGTGGCGCTGTCGGCGTCCAGCAGGTTGTAGTTGCCGATGAAGCCGGCGGCAAAGACGTCGACTGGCGCAGTGTAAAGGGTCTCGGCATCGCCGCTCTGTACGATCTTTCCCTGGTTCATTAGGAAAATCCGGTCAGACATGGTCAGGGCTTCTTCCTGATCGTGTGTGACGAAGATCGTGGTCAAGCCCAGTTCGCGCTGGATCTGTCGGATCTGTTCACGCAGGTGTTTGCGAATCCGTGCGTCGAGGGCCGAGAGGGGTTCGTCCAGCAGCAACAGGCGCGGCCGGGTCACCAGGGAGCGGGCAAGGGCGACACGCTGGCATTGGCCTCCTGAAAGCTGGTGGGGATAGCGCGCTGCAAAATCATGCAACTCCACCAGACGCAGGATCTCCAGTACACGCTGACGGCTGTCCGAGGCATCCACCTTTTGCATGCGCAGGCCGAAGGCGACGTTCTGTTCCACGGTCATGTTCGGGAACAAGGCGTAGCTCTGGAAGACCATGCCGATCCCACGCTTCTGCGGGCTCAACGGGACGATGTCCTGGCCGTCCAGCAGGATCTTGCCGTCATCCACCGCCGTCAGGCCGGCAATGCAGCGCAACAATGTGGACTTGCCGCAGCCCGAGGGGCCGAGAAGGGTGACGAATTCGCCCTTCTGGATTTCGCAGTTGATGTCGCTGAACACCGGCGTGCCGGCGTAGCTTTTTTGCAGGTGTTGGACGCTGACGTAGCTCATTGGCTTTTGTCCTTGTTCAAGATGTTGGCCGCCCAGGTCAGGACCAGTACGAAGAAAAAGTAGGAAATCACCAGCGCACTGGTGAAGTGGCCGCTGCTGTTGCGCATGTTGTTCAGGTACACCTGCAGGGTTTCATAGCGGGTGCCGACGAGGATGTTGGCGAACACGAACTCGCCGAACAGGAACGAGAAGGACAGCAACAACGCCACCATCAGGCCCTTGCGCAGGTTCGGCAGCACCACCAGCAGTGCGGCCTGGAAAGTACTGGCGCCGAGCAGTTGGGCAGCGTCCATCAGGTCACGCAGGTTGATGGCTTGCAGGTTGTTGGTGATTGCTCGGTACATGAACGGCAGGGCGACGGTGAAATAGCAGCCGATCAGGATCCACGGCGTGCCAACCATCGCCAGAGGGCCGGAACCATAGAGTTGCAACAGCCCCACCGACGACACCACCGGCGGCACCGCGAAGGGGAGCAGGATGAGGATGTTCATCAGCGCATCGAGCTTGGGAAAGTGGTAATGCACCACGAACAGCAGCGGCAGGATCAGCACCACCGAGAGCACCAGCGCCCCCACACAGACGACCAGCGATTGGCCGAAAGCATGGAGAAAGCGCGGATCGCTCCACAACTGCACGTACCATTTGAAGGTAAAGCCGCTGGGTAACACGGTGGCCGACCAGCTGCTAGCGATGGAGTAGACCAGTGTCCCGACCAGGGGCAGCAACAGAATGGCGAACAGCAGGTACACCACCGCTCGATGATAGAGCCCGACGGAGCCCGATTCAGCGCGAGACATGGTAGCTCCTCTTGAGCAGCAATTGATGGACGATGGTTACCAGAGTCATCAGCGCCACCAGCACCACGGCCAATGCACTGGCCATGTTCGGGTCAAGGGAAATGTCGCCGGAGACCATGGCGGCGATGCGAATCGGCAGGACGTTGAAGTTGCCGGTGGTCAATGCATAGACCGTCGCGTAGGCGCCGAGAGCATTTGCCAGCAGGATCACGAACGTGCCCAGCAGCGCCGGGGTCAGCACCGGCAAGCCGATGTGCCGCCAGAACTGCCAGCCGCTGGCGCCCAACAGGGCGGCGGACTCACGCCAGTCTTCACGCAGCGCGTCGAACGCCGGGTAAAGCAGCAGTACGCCCAGGGGAATCTGGAAATAGGTGTAGAGAATGATCAACCCGGTTTTCGAGTACAGGTTGAAATCCTCGATGATGCCCGCCTGCTTGAGCATGATCGTGATACTGCCGTTGAACCCCAGCAAGATGATGAAGGCGAAAGCCAGGGGCACGCCGGCGAAGTTGCTGGTCATGTTGGCGAATGCGTTGACGAAGTTGCGCAGCCGCGAATCCACTCGACGCAGGGAGTAGCTGCCGAGCACGGCGATAACGATGCCGAACACGCTGGACCAGAAGCTGATTTCCAGGCTGTGCTGGATCGCTTGCCGATAAAACTTCGAACTGAAGATCTTGCTGAAGTTGGCCAGGCCCCAGCCGAACTCTTCCGATTCCAAGCTGTTGACCAGCACCCAGAGCAGCGGGGCGATCTGGAAGACGATGAAGAATATCGCGAAGGGCACCAGGCACAACGCTGCCAGCCATTTGCCGCGCGTCATGGCGTTCACTTGAGCAACTCCTGGCAAAAGGGTTTGTCGTGGGCGATGCCAAGCAATTGGCAAATCGTGCCGCACAGTTCGGTTTGCAGGGGAGCCGCGTCGGCGTTCAGGCTGAAACCATCCCCGAGGACAAAGAGCGGCACTTCCCGTTCTTCCGCCAGCAGCCCGTTGTGGGAGCGATCGTTGTTCATGCCATGGTCGGACGTCACCAGCACTTGGTAACCGGCGTCGAGCCAGGCTTGCAGGTAGACGGCCAGGTTGATGTCGGCCGAGCGGGCACTGTTGCGGTATTGCGCAGTGTCGAGGCCGTGCTTGTGGCCGGCGTCGTCGATGTTCATCGGATGCACCAACAGAAAATTCGGCAAGTAGCGCTGCCGCAGGTGTTCGGCATCAGCGAACAGGTGGGAATCGGGGTAGTGGTCGTTCCAGTAGAAATGGCCGTATTGGATCGGCAGGTCGGAGTTATGTGTATGGCGGTCGCGACCGGCAACGAAGGGCGAAACGTTATAGAGCTCGCTGACCCAATGGTAGGCAGCGGCCGCCGTGCTAAGGCCGGCCTCGGTGGCGTAATGGAAAATGCTGCGCTGGTTCGACAGGCGCGAGACGTTGTTGTGCACGATTCCACTGTCGATAGGCACGACGCCGGTGAGTATGCATTCATAGAGCGGGCGGGACAGTGCGGGCAATTCACATTCCAGTTTGTAGAGCGCCGCGCGTCCTGCGCCGACATATGCCTGCAAATGTCCCATGGCATGCCGGGCGACCTCGTAGTTGAGACCGTCGAGCACCACCAGGATGACGTTGTGCTTCATGGGGACCGGGACTCCGGGCAAGAACCAAAAAACCGGGTTCACCAAGCGTCCAATGTGGGAGCGAGCCTGCTCGCGATTGCGGTGTGTCAGCCAATATTCATGTCGACTGATACTCCCTCATCGCGAGCAAGCTCGCTCCCACAATGGATCAGCGGTGATCCGGGAGTGGAAGCTAGCGCCTCACTTCATCTCGACGATGACTTCTTCATTCCACTGCTGCGGCAGTGCCTTGGAGGTCTTCTCCCACGCATCCGCATCCTTGATCGGGGTCACGCCTTTGTACTGCTCGTTCGGCAGCAGCTTTGCCTGGACCTCTTCCGGCAGTTTCAGGTGCTCGGCGCGAATCGGGCGGGCGTTACCCTTGGCAAGGTTGATCTGGCCGGCGTCGCTGAAGATGTATTCGCGGGTCAGCTTGGCGGCGTTCGGGTGCTTGGCGTATTTGTTGATGATGGTGGTGTAGCCGGAGATCACCGAGCCGTCGGACGGGATCAACACGACGTAGTCATCCGGGTTGGCCATCTTGGCCTTGTAGCTCAGGCCGTTGAAATCCCAGACCACGCCGACTTCGACTTCACCTTTTTCCATCGTGGCAATGGTCGGGTTGGCCATGGACAGGCGCCCTTGCTTGGCAATCTCGGCGAACATCAACAGCGCGGGCTTGATGTTCTTCTCGTCGCCACCGTTTGCCAGGGCCGCGGCCAGCACACCGTTCGCCGCCTGGGCAGCGGTGCTCACGTCACCAATCGAGACTTTGTATTTACCGGTTTTCAGGTCGGCCCATTTGGTCGGGACGTCGGAGCCATGCAGCAGCTTCTTGTTGACGATGAAGGCGATGGTGCCGGTGTAGGCCAGGGCCCAGTTGCCGTCCTTATCCTTGGCCCAGTCCGGCACCTGTTCCCAGGTGCTTGGCTTGTAGGGCTGGACCACGCCCTGCTTGACCGCAATCGGGCCGAAAGCGGCACCGACGTCGCCGATGTCGGCGCTGGCGTTGTCTTTCTCGGCCGCGAATTTGGCGATTTCCTGGGCGGAGCTCATGTCGGTGTCGATGTGCTTCAAGCCATAGAGCTTGGCCAGGTCGTCCCAGGTGCCTTTCCAGTTCGCCCAGTCATCGGGCATGCCGACGCTGTTTACGGCGCCTTCCGCTTTCGCAGCGGCTTCCAGTGTTTTCAGATCGGTATCAGCGGCCATGGCGGCTGTGCACATGGCGATGGTCGAGCCTAACATTGATGCCAGGAAAAGCTGTTTCATCCGAAGCTCCTATGGGCGTTTTCAACGCTGCGATTGCGGTTGTGTTGGTCTAGGTCAGCAATACCTGAGCCAATGTAGGTGTCTCCCATGACATTTTGATGTCGACTGCAAGCGCGCCAGCAATCGTCGGGCTCACGGAGGGTCGCTGCGTCATAAGCGTAGACCATGAGTAAACAACTGATCTGCAAGGACTTGGCCGTTTAATTGCAAGCCAGCAAATAGACCGTTCAGCGGTTGTGTCATCTCTCAGTCATGCTCAGCGCCTAGGCTTGCAGGCATGCGATACGGATCGAAGCGGCAAAGATCCCGCCCCGAAACAGTGCTGGTCTAGTCCAGATAGGTAACGTTGATGCGCGTTGAGGCAACCAAAGCGGTGACATCCATCGGACAAGTCCTGCAAGAGCAGATCGACCACGGCTTGCTGGCGGCCGGCAACAAATTGCCAGCCGAGCGCAAACTCAGCGAACTGTTCGGCACCACTCGGATTACCGTGCGCGAGGCATTGTTGCAGTTGGAAGCCCAAGGGCAGATTTACCGCGAGGAACGTCGGGGCTGGTTCGTTTCGCCACCGCGGCTGGCCTACAACCTGATGCAGCGCAGCCATTTCCACGCGATGGTTGCCGCTCAAGGCCGGGTGCCGCGCACCGAAGTCATATCGGCCCGCTTGCAACCCGCCTCGGCGGCAATCTGCGCCTGGCTTCAACTGCCGGCGCTGTCCAGCGTCATCCAGATCTGTCGCACCCGGCGTATCGATGAAAGACTGGTGCTTTATGTGGAGCATTATCTGAACCCGTCGTACTTTCCGGACATTCTCGCGTTCGATCTCAACCAGTCCATGACCGAGCTGTACGCCCGCCATTACGACTTGCATTACGGACGGGTGAAATTCGACATCGTGCCTACCTCGCTGCAACCCGAGGCCGCGGCGGCGCTGAAAGTGTCGGTCGGCAGCCCCGGGCTGCGGATTGCTCGGGTCAACTATGACCAGCACCAACGGCTGATCGATTGTGACTTGGAATTCTGGCGGCACGACGCGATCCACGTTGGCGTGGACGTGCCGGAACAACCCGCCTGAGGCGTATTCAGGAGGACTCGTTGAGCTTCGCCATAATCCTGAACAGCACTGTGATAAGGATCAGCAACATGCCGATCCACATGGCGAACACCCCGACATTTTTGTCTCGGAAGTTGAAGCCAATGGCCAGCAGGATCATGCCGGCGATGATGGGCACGAGCATGGCGTTGAACGAGGACATGGAGATCATTGCGACGGCCTTGTCGGGAGGGATAAGGTCAGTCTAGTTCGGGTTTGCTTGGGGTGTGGTGAGGTGTGTCATGAGTTATCCAGACCTTTTCGCTGGATACCCTTGTGGCGAGGGAGCTTGCTCCCGCTCCAGTGCGCAGCACTGGCAAAACCGGTTTGGGGTGGCTGCGCCACCCAGCGGGAGCAAGCTCCCTCGCCACGAAGGCTTTATGGCAACTCGCGAGAAGCGTAGAACGCGCTCAGCACTTTCACCAGGTGCGCCAGGTCTTGGCTACCGCACAGTTCGCGGATCGAATGCATGGCAAAGGTCGGCAGGCCAATGTCCACGGTGCGCACACCCAGTTGACTGGCGGTGATCGGGCCGATGGTCGAGCCGCAACCCATGTCGCTGCGCACCACGAAACTCTGCACCGGTACTTCTTCGGCCATGCACAGGTGGCGGAAGAAGCCGGCGGTTTCGCTGTTGGTGGCGTAGCGCTGGTTGGTGTTGACCTTGATCACCGGGCCGGCGTTGAGCTTGGGGCCATGATTGGCGTCGTGCTTGTCGGCATAGTTGGGGTGTACGCCGTGGGCGTTGTCTGCGGAGACCAGCAGGGATTTCTGAATGGTGCGTACGAAATCTTCACCGTCGGGCAGCAGACGGCGCAGGGTCTGTTCGAGCATCGGGCCGTCCGCGCCACACGCCGAAGTAGAACCGACCTCTTCGTGGTCGTTGCACACCAGCACGCAGGTTTCTTCGGTGTCGGCGGTCAGCAAGGCTTGCAGGCCGGCATAGCAGGAGAGCAGGTTGTCCAGTCGCGCGCCGGTGATGAAATCACCATGCAAACCGATGACCGCTGCGCTTTGGGTGTCATAGAAGCTCAGCTCGTAATCGAGCACCACGTCGGCGTTCAAGCCGTGTTCCCGGGCCAACTGGTCAGTGAGCACGGCGCGGAAGTCGACGCGTTCGTCGCCAGCAAACTGGGCGAGGATCGGCGGCAGCTCGTTCTGCGGATTGATCGCCCAGCCTTGGTTGGCTTCACGGTTGAGATGAATGGCCAGGTTTGGAATCGTGGCGATCGGCGCCTTGAAATCGATCAGCTGACTCTCGACCTTGCCGTCACGGCGGAAGGTCACGCGGCCGGCCAGCGACAAGTCGCGGTCGAACCACGGCGCCAGCAGTGCGCCGCCGTACACTTCCACGCCCAGTTGCCAGAATCCCTGGCGTTGCAGTTCCGGCTGGGGCTTGACCCGCAGGCAAGGGCTGTCGGTGTGGGCGCCGACCAGGCGGATGCCGTCGTGTAGCGCAGAGTTGCGGCCCAGTTTGAAAGCGATGATCGAGGAATCGTTGCGCGTGACGTAATAGCGGCCGTTGGCCTCGGTGGCCCAGGTTTCGCGCTCATCGAGACGCTGGTAACCCGCCGCCTCCAGGCGCTGGGCAAGGCTGGCGGTAGCATGGAACGGGGTGGGGGAGGCCTTGAGGAAGTCGATCAGGCCCTGGTTCAACTCTGCGCGCATAAATAACTCCAGACAGCAATGGGCGCAAGTTTACCCCATCGGGCAGCGACATAGCAGGGCCAATGCCGCGCCCCGAATGGCTCAGTCAAGCAGGAGCCGGCCTTGCAGGAACACTTCTCGGCGCTCCTTGCGGCCCAGGTGGCAGTGCTTGCTGACCTGATACACCTTGTTGAAGTTTTCCATCGAGACCGTTGGCTTGCGATCGAGGTATTCCTCGACCAGGCTGTCGTACCGTGCTTCGGTGATGTACCGGTAGATTTCACGGTGGTACAGGAACCCGAGCTGGAAGCCGAGTGTTTCGCTGTGAAACGGCGTCGGCCGGGAAAAACAGTTCTCGAAATCGATCGCCATCAGCGGACGTTGTGGATCAGCCGGGTGCATGAGATTGCCAGCCCAGAAATCCATGTGGCTTATGTTCCTGCTTGTCAGGGAATCCAGCAGTTCGAAGGCTTTGTGGGTGAATGTTTCAATTTGTCCGGGATGTTCCGCCAGCCATTTTGCGCCGTCGGTGTAATCCTCCAGCAACTCGGTGATCAGGAAGTAATCCTGGGCCAGGCCTAATCCACTCCTGGTGTAGCCAAACCCCTGGAGCGTCGGCATCCGGACGCCGCGATGCTGGGCCAGCAGCGTGTTCTGCAGCTCTTCCAGTGGCCAGTCAAAGCGCCCGTTGCGCTGGGGGGTGCCCAATGTGACGCGTACTTTGCTTCGCCAACTGCCCAGGCGCTGGACCTTGGCAAACAAAGCCTGTTTGCTGCCCGCAATGATTGCCGTCGCCCTGGTCACCGCGCGCTTGCGGCGATTGATGATGAGCTGGCGCAGCGCTTGCTCGGTGCGATGACAAGGTTCGTCCCGTAGATGTAAATCCGTATTCAAGAAGCGGAAGGTATAACGGTAGTCCTGCTGAAGCGGTGGAGAATCTGGCACGGGCGTCCTGGCCTTGGCTAAATGCCACCATCTTAAGCATATTCCATTGAATGTGAAGACTTTTCCTACACACGGTGTCCCGGTCGAGGCCTCTGGCGCGTATCGCCAGAAGGCTCGACTTCGTTTGATCCCTTGTTCAGAACGGTGCCGGGCACTCGAAACGCAAGCGCTCGCCGCTTTGCGGATGGGTAAAGCTGAGCATGCTGGCGTGCAGGCACAGGCGCGGCCAGGCCGCCAATGCCTGCGGATGGGCATAGAGTCCGTCGCCCAGCAACGGATGACCGATGGACAGCATGTGCACGCGCAACTGATGTGAGCGTCCGGTGATAGGCGTCAGTTCGACCCGACACCAGTCGCCGCAACGTTCGAGTACACGCCAGAACGTCAGGGCATGCTTGCCGTGCTCATGGTCCACGACGTGACGGGGCTTGGTCGGTGGGTCGTAGCGCAAGGGCAGATCGATGCTGCCACTGTCCAGCTCGGGCTGGCCCCAGCACAACGCGGTGTAGGCTTTTTCGGTTTCGCGGTCATGAAACTGGCGGGACAGTTCGCGATGGGTATCCGGATCGCGGGCTAGCAGGATGATGCCGGAGGTTTCCCAGTCGAGCCGGTGCACGATTCGCGCTTCCGGATAGCCGTTTTCCTGCAGGCGAGTGATCAGGCAATCTTTATTGTCGTCCGCCCGGCCAGGCACGGACAGGAGCAGGGTCGGCTTGTCGACCACGAGTACGGCGGCGTCCTGGTGGAGGATGCGGATGTTGGACAGGGGCATTAAACAGTCTCGTAACAAACGGCAACGGCGGCTCGGGCCCTTCTCCAATCCCAGGGGGAGAGGAGAGGGCCCGAGCCGCCGTGGCTCCCGCAGGGTCGATCAGCGATCCGGCAGGGTGATATTGAGTTCCAGAATCGAGCAGCTGCCCTGGCTTTCGAGCGCCACATGCACGTCATCGTTGCCGATGTTGACGTACTTGCGGATCACTTCCACCAGTTCCTTCTGCAAGGCCGGCAGGTAATCAGGGGTGCTGCGCTGGCCGCGTTCGTGCGCCACGATGATCTGTAGACGCTCTTTCGCGACCGAGGCGGTACTTGGCTTTTTGTTGGCACGAAAGAAGTCAAAAAGGTTCATTACCTACCTCCAAACAGGCGCTCGAAGAAACCTTTCTTCGTGACGTCGAGGAATCGATGTTCGACGGTTTTGCCCAGTAGACGATCGACTGCATCGCTGTACGCCTGGCCAGCGTCGCTCTGGTCGTCAAGAATGACCGGCACGCCGGAGTTCGAGGCCTTGAGTACCGCTTGGGATTCTGGAATCACGCCCAGCAGGGTGACCGCCAGGATTTCCTTGACGTCCTCGACGCCGAGCATTTCGCCGTCGCTGACGCGCTGAGGGTTGTAGCGGGTCAGAAGCAAGTGTTCCTTGATCGGCTCTTCGCCCTGCTCGGCGCGACGGGACTTGCTCGCCAGAAGGCCCAGCATGCGGTCGGAGTCACGCACCGACGACACTTCCGGGTTGGTCACGACGATCGCTTCGTCAGCGAAGTACATGGCCAGGTGGGCACCTTTTTCGATACCGGCCGGGGAGTCGCAGACCACGAATTCGAAGTCTTCCTTGAGCTGCATCAGCACCTTTTCCACGCCTTCCTGGGTCAGCGCGTCTTTGTCGCGGGTCTGGCTGGCGGCCAGCACGTACAGGTTCTCAAGGCGCTTGTCCTTGATCAGGGCTTGTTGCAGGTTCGCTTCGCCATTGACCACGTTGACGAAGTCATAGACCACGCGACGCTCGCAACCCATGATCAGGTCGAGGTTACGCAGGCCGACGTCGAAGTCGACGATGACTGTTTTGTGGCCGCGCAAGGCGAGGCCGGTACCGATAGCGGCGCTGGTGGTGGTCTTACCCACACCACCCTTGCCGGATGTAACCACGAGAATCTTGGCCAAGGTGTTTCACCCCTAAGGAAAAAGGACTTTGTCAGCCCCTGAAAAACATCTCTGGAAAACTGCTGCAACTGCACAGGCTTGGCTGGAATAGGACATTGGGCCGGGTCTACTTCTGGTAAACACTGCCTGATCCTTTTTCCTACGTCGTTAAGCTGTTTTCGCTACGTTTTAGAGATGCTTGGAAAATGCGGCAGTATCCGTTAAAGCCGAATGATGTTCAACACGTCGCCCGACAGGCTGACCTGGACGCCAGCCCCCCACAACGGGTCGCGACGCAAATCCTCGGAAACCTTGTAATGCCCGGCGATGGAGACCAGTTCGGCGCTCAACTGCTGACAGAAGATCCTTGCCTTGGTGTCGCCCTTGACACCGGCCAGCGCACGGCCGCGCATCGGGCCGTATACATGGATGTTGCCATCGGCCAGAAGTTCCGCGCCCGGACTGACCGAGGACACGACGACCAGATCGCCACCCTGGGCATAAATCTGCTGTCCGCCGCGTACCGGCGTGGTGATCACACGGGTTGGCTTGACGGTGGGCTCTGCTGGTTTCTCGGGTTTCTTCGGTTCGGCCGGGCTCAGTTCCAGCACCCGCTCACGAGCACCGGAAGGCGGTAGCACCGGGATGTCAATGGCGATGGCGGCGGCGATGTCTTCGATGCGGCTGGCGCGGATCGCCAGCGTGCGCAGGCCGTGTTGGCGGCAGACGCGCATCAGGCCAGGCAAGTCCACTGAACCTTCGCCGGCAGGCAGCTTGTCCAGTGCCAGTACCAGGGGGGCATTGCTGAAAAAATTCGGGGCCTGGGCGACTTTCGCCGCCAACTGCCGGTCAAGACCTTCCAGGTCGTTACGGGCCAGTTCCAGCACCGTAATGGCGAGCATGCTGCCCTTCAGCTGGAACACGGGATCTTGGTCTAGCGGTTCGGTTTGGCTCATGGTCGGCGTACAACGACTTGTCACTAAAAGTGCCGAGACTTATAACGAGATCGCCCGTCAGCCGCAACCCGGGTCGAACAATGTAGAATGCGCGGCCCAAGTCTTTGTGGAAGCTGTAATGGATCGCCCGCGTCTTCGAGCTGCATTTTTTCATCCGCGTTTCTGGCTGCTGTGGTGCGGCCTGGGGCTGTTGTGGCTGATCGTTCAGTTGCCGTATCCGTTGCTGCTGCGGATCGGCCGGGCGCTGGGCGCGCTGATGTACCGGGTGGCCGGCGACCGGCGGCGCATCGCCAGTCGCAACCTGGAACTGTGTTTTCCCGAGAAGTCCGCCGCTGAGCGCAAGCGCTTGCTCAAGGAAAACTTCGCCTCCACCGGCATCGCGTTCTTCGAAATGGCCATGAGCTGGTGGTGGTCGCGTTCGCGCCTGGCGAAGCTGGCCCATGTCGAAGGGCTGGAGCATCTCAAGCAGGCCCAGCGCGAGGGCCGGGGTGTGATCCTGATGGCGCTGCATTTCACCACGCTGGAAATCGGCGCGGCGTTGTTGGGCCAACAGCACACCATCGATGGCATGTACCGCGAGCACAAGAACCCGTTGTTCGACTATATCCAGCGCCGCGGTCGCGAACGGCACAACCTCGATTCCCTCGCGGTGGAACGCGATGATGTGCGCGGCATGCTCAAGTTGCTGCGCGCGGGCCGGGCGATCTGGTATGCACCGGACCAGGACTACGGCGCCAAGCAAAGTGTATTCGTGCCATTGTTCGGCATCCAGGCGGCGACGGTCACCGCCACCAGCAAATTTGCGCGCTTGGGCAAGGCACTGGTCGTGCCGTTCGTCCAGGAGCGCCTGGCTGATGGCAGCGGCTATCGTCTGGTGATCCAGGCGCCGCTGGAGGATTTTCCGGGTCAGACCGAGGAAGCCGATTGCATTCGCATCAACCAGTGGGTAGAAAAATCGGTCAGCCAATGCCCCGGGCAATATCTCTGGGCCCATCGGCGCTTCAAGACCCGTCCGCCGGGTGAGCCGAAGTTGTACGAAAAACGCGGTTGAAATGTAGCCTAATTGACTGAGCACGGAGCATCGCGATGACCCCAGCTGAACCGGTAACAGGTTTGATTCTTTCCGGCGGCGGGGCTCGAGCGGCATATCAGGTGGGCGTATTGGCGGCCATCGCCGAGTTATTGCCAGACGGCGCAGACAACCCGTTCCCGGTGATCGTCGGCACGTCGGCTGGCGCGATCAACGCGGTCAGCCTGGCAAGCGGTGCGATGGATTTCAAAAGCGCCATCGAGCGGCTGACGGCGTTCTGGCAAGCGGTGCGCAGCCACCAGGTGATGCGCAGCGATTGGCGTGGCGTGCTCGTCCAGGCGACGCGTTTCATAACGCACAGCCTGTTGGGCCTGGGGGCCAAGTTGCCGGTGGCGCTGGTCGACAGTTCACCGTTGCGCGAATTGCTCCGGGCACAATTCCATGCGTCGGGTATCGAGCAGGCGATCGCCGAGCACCAGCTGCGAGCGGTGGCGGTGACCGCGTTCGGCTACGAGTCCGGACAGGCGGTGACGTTCTATCAAGGTCGCGGCACTATAGATGCCTGGTTGCGGCACCGGCGCATCGGTGTCCCGACGCAGTTGTCGGTGGAGCATCTGCTGGCCAGTTCCGCGATCCCCTTGCTGTTCGCACCGGTCAAGATCGGCCCCCAGTACTTCGGCGACGGCGCGGTGCGCCAATCGGCGCCGATCAGTCCAGCCCTGCACCTGGGAGCCAATCGTGTGTTGGTCATCGGCGTCAGTGGCAACCCCCGCGGCGCGGGTGGGCAAACGCCCCAGGAGCGCAGCTACACCGGCCAGCAACCCACCCTGGCGCAGATCGGCGGACACATGCTCAACAGCACGTTCATCGACAGCCTGGAAAGCGACATCGAGTTGCTTGGGCGCCTCAACCAGTTCAGTCACCTCCTGCCCGAGGGCGTGCCTGCCCATACCCTCGGTGCGGCACCGGTGGAGGTGTTGGTGATTTCGCCAAGCCAACCGATCGACGAGATCGCCGCCCGTCATCGCCAGGAACTGCCCCGCGCGTTGCGGGTGTTCCTGCGCGGGCCGGGCGCGACCAAGACCAGCGGGGCTGGGGTGTTGAGCTATCTGCTGTTCGAGGCGGGGTACTGCGGCGAGCTGATCGAGCTGGGGCGCCAGGATGCGTTGGCGCAGCGTGAGGCGTTGAGCCGGTTCCTGGGCTTGGCTCAGGAGTAGCGGGTCTGACGCCATCGCGAGCAGGCTCGCTCCCACAAGGAATTCCCTGTGGATGCTGAGCGGGTTTCCGCTCCGGGAATCACTGTGGCAGCGAGCCTTGGTCGATCAGAAATGGTACTTCAGCAAGAAACTGGTATTGCTCTGGTTGGTCTTGAAACTACCGCTGTCTTCGATCGCGTATTTGTTTTTCCAGTAGTCGTATTCCACACCGACATACAGTTGCTTGGCGCCCAGTTTCAAGGCCTTGCCCAAGTCATATTTGATCTGCGGGACGATGTGCAGGTTGGCGTGGTAGGTGCCCTTTGAGTTGGTGTCGTTGTCCACGACCCAGTCGATGAAACCATCGATCAGGATATCGGACGACCCCACGGGCACGGTGTAGGCCCAGGCCGGTGTGATCTGCCAGACGTTGTCGCCGGCACGCGAGCCTTCGGTCTGGCGGTTGTAGAAATTGAGCTGGAAATAATCGAAACCGGGAATGGCCAGGTCGAAACCCGGGCCGATCAGGTAAGACTCGTTGTCGCCTTCGCCAAACTCATAGGTCATCGCCAGCAGCACGTCCTTGATCGGACCCAGTTCGAGCTTCTGGTCAAAAATCTTGCCGAACGACAAGCGTGGGCTGAACTCGCCGTAATAGGTATTCGGGCCGGACTGGCTGTCGTCCTGGCCGTTGTAGAAGATCCGGTCGAGGAAGAAAAAGTTGTCGCCGTATTTCCACGCATCGGCATGCTCGAACGTCACGGTCTGCTGGATGCGTGGGTTGATCTGGAAATCCTTGCCATACAGGTAGCTCAGGCTGTTGCTCTGCCATTGGAGCAGGTCGCCTGCCACGGCCTGTCCCCCTGCCAACAAAGATCCCGCAACGATCAGGTTGGTGCACGTGCGTTTCATTCGGTTTGCTCCCAAAGGTAAGTGGTATCGCGTTTCTTGTCGTCAGCGCTCTGGTGTGGCGCTTTTTCTACGGATAAACATCCGTTCGGTCAGCTTTTTGTTTGTGACAAGAGCTGAAAACAGCGGCGTCGGTCAGGATCCGATTGTTATTTGGAGACGTCCGGATTCGAACGGCCGCGCAGGATACGGGCTTGCATGGAGGGGCTCAAGTGCGTTGCGACAGCGCATGGGCAACGGATGCGGGGCGTGAGTGTGGAAAGTGTGCATGGGGTGCTTTCCTCTTGTTGTTATTGTTGAGGCGCAGGCGGCCGCTGACGGGCGACCGGCGTGTGCCGGTCTGCCCGTCAGCGGTATTGCTGTGGATCGAGGCTTGCTCGGGTGGACTAGTTGGTCCGTGCACCTTGGGTGATCCAGGCGCCAATCAAATCGCGCTCCTGCTGGGTCATCTGGGTGATATTGCCCAGTGGCATGATCTGGGTGGTCACGGCCTGGGCCTGGATGCGCGCGGCTTCCTGCTGGATCTGCTGTGGCGTATCGAACATCACCCCGCCCGGCGCCGCGCTGAACAGCGGGCTGGTGGGCTTGGCCGAATGGCAGACCGAGCAGCGTTCCTGGATCACGCTGTGGACTTTATCGAATGACGGGCCCTGGGCATTGGCAGCCTGGGCAGGCGCGGGCGCCTGCGCTGGTACTGCGGGTTTGGCGCCGCCGCCCACCGCCGTCTCCGGCAGTGGCTGATACTCGATCACGCCGGGAACCTTCGCGACTTCCGGCGCGCCAGGCATCGGCTTGGGACCTGTGACATAAGCCAGGCAGATCATCGCCAAGGCGCCCACCGGCAACGTCCAGGCAAACCGATTGCTGTCATGACGCGTGTTGAAGTAATGCCGCACCAACACCGCCGCCACTGCGATACCCGCCAGGATCAGCCAGTTGTATTGGCTGCCGTAGGTGCTTGGGAAGTGGTTGCTGATCATGATGAACAGCACCGGCAGGGTGAAGTAGTTGTTGTGGCGCGAACGCAACAGGCCTTTGGCCGGCAGCGCCGGGTCGGGGGTGCGGTTCTCGGCGATAGCCGCCACCAGCGCACGCTGGGCCGGCATGATGATGCGGAACACGTTGCCGACCATGATCGTACCGATGACGGCACCGACATGCAGGTAGGCGCCGCGACCGCTGAACACCTTGCTGAAGCCATAGGCCGCGGCGATCAACAGCACGAACAGAATCAGGCCGAGCAGGGCGGGGCGCTTGCCCAGGGCCGAATCGCAGAGAAAGGAATAGATGAACCAGCCGACCAACAACGAGCCGAGGCCCAGGGCGACGCCTTCAGGGCCGCTCAGGCTGCTGCCGGGGGCCAGCAGGTAGACGGTCGGGTTCCAATAGAACACCACGCACAACAGTGCGATGCCCGACATCCAGGTGAAGTAGGCTTCCCACTTGAACCAGTGCAGGTTGTCCGGCATGGCCGGTGGTGCGAGTTTGTATTTTTCCAGGTGATAGATACCGCCACCGTGGATGGCCCACAAGTCGCCGGCCAGGCCGCTCTTGGGGTTGACGCGATTGAGGTTGTTTTCCAGCCAGACGAAGTAGAACGACGCGCCGATCCAGGCTACGCCAGTGATCATATGAACCCAGCGAATGCTCAGGTTCAGCCATTCCAGCATATGTGCTTCCACAGTCTTTACCTCTCGCCCGTCACGCTTGTTTTCGCGTGATCGGACCTTCTCTTATTGGTGGGGGGCGAGGATCAAAAACTCATCCTCTTTGAAAAAATGCTCATCGCAGTTGTTGCCTGTGCCACTGCGATCAACCACCAGGAAGTCATCCCGCTTTTCGATCGTCAGCACCGGGTGGTGCCAGACGCCGCGATGGTAATTGATGCCCTGCCTGCCGTTGGTGACGAAGGCGCGGACCAAGCCTGATACAGGTGCATCGCCAAGTGGCGCGACCACGATCAGAAAGGGGTTGCCGAGCAGCGGAATGAAGGCCTGGCTGCCCAGCGGATGGCGCTCCAGCATGCGCACGGTCAGTGGCATCTCCAGCGCGTCGGCGCGGAAGATGCTGATGATCGCCTTGTCGTCCGGCGTGGCGGTTTCTACCGTCGCCAGGCGATGAAAGCGCATGGTCGAACCGTTGTTGATCATGAAGTGATCGCTGCCGTCGGTTTCGATCACGTCACCGAACGGGGCGAAGGCTTCTTTGGTCAATGGTTCGATCTTGAGAGTGCGCATGCTGGTCTTCTTTACCTTGAATTCATTGTTGTCTGTTCTATTGCTATCGCGAGCAGGCTCGCTCCCACATTTGACCGCCTACCCTGTGGGAGCGAGCCCTGCTCGCGATTGGCTTCACCGCTATTTAGCGACCTTGCCAAGCACCCGCAGGCGACTCACGCCACCATCCGGGAACACGTTCAGGCGGATATGGGTGATTGGCCCCAGCGCCTTGATCTGTTCGGCGAAGGTGTGTTCGGCGTGCATTTCCAGCTTCTGGCTCGGCAGCAGCTCGCGCCAGAACAGCGATTGGGTTTCGATCTGGCTGTCGGTGCCACCTTTGACGAATGCGCCCTGGATCGAGCAGCTGTCCGGGTAATTGCCCTTGAAGTGCAGGGTGTCGACGACGACTTGTTCAACGATACCGGCATGGCCCAGGGCGACGATTACCCAGTCATTGCCAGGCGTGCGACGACGGGCGGTTTCCCAGCCATCGCCCATGTTAATGCCGCGGCCCGGGTTGAGAATGTTGCTCATGCGGCCGAAGTGCTCGTCGGAGCAGGCCAGGGCGCGCCCGCCATTGAGGGCGGCGGCCAGGTCGATCTGTTCGTTGTCGCCCACGGCGGACCAGTCGCGATACGGAACACCATAGACCCGCAGGCGAGCCACGCCGCCATCCGGATAAATGTTGAAGCGCAGATGGCTGAATGCTTGCTCGTTGCTGATTTCGTGGTAGTGGTGGCTGTTGCCTTGCAGCTCGACGGCCGACAGCACTTCAGTCCATTGGGTGTTTTCGTCCGGCTCGCCTTCGGCCAGGAAGCAGGCTTCCAGGGAAGCCGATGGCGGGTAGTTGCCGGTGAAGAATGAAGTGTCGATGTCCACGCCCTTGATCGAGCCCGGCACGCCCAGGCGGATCACCGCGCTGTCGTAGCCTTCGAAGCGCTTGCGGCGCGACTCCCAGCCATCCATCCACTTGCCGTTGTCATCGAACACGCCCTCCTTCCACACGGCCGGGGTCGGCTGGAACAGGCGGTTGGCGTCGGCGAACCAGTCGTCGGTGACCGAGATGATCTTGGTGCCCAGACGGGCGTCGGCCAGGTTGACGAACTTTTCGAACGGTACGGCGTAAGCTTTCATTCTTCTTGTCTGCCTTTGATAAGTTGGCTGGGGATGCTTGCAGGACCTGTCTTCAGGAGCCGCTCGCTAAAGGGTCAGTAATCGGAACAACGCGATCTTGTTGATCTCTGCCAGCGCGCATTTGAATTCGGCGTCTGCCGAGTGGTGGATGCGCGTCTCGAACGCGGCGAGGATCTGGTGCCGGTTGCTGCCTTTTACCGCCATGATGAAGGGAAACTTGAACTTGGCTTTATAGGCCTCGTTCAGCTCGGTGAAGCGCTGGAACTCTTCGGCCGTGCATTGGTGGATACCGGCGCCAGCCTGTTCGTTGGTGCTGGCTTCGGTCAGTTGTCCCTGGACGGCGGCTTTGCCGGCCAGGTCCGGGTGAGCGTTGATCAGGGCCAGTTGGCTGGCGTGATCGGCACTCAACAGGATGTCGCTCATGCGCTGGTGCAGGGTTTCGATCTCGTCGATCGAAGGGTCCTGGCCCAGGTCGAAGGCCTTTTCGGCCACCCATGGCGAATGTTCGTAAATGTCAGCGAAGGCTTTGACGAACGCTTCGCGGCTCAAGGTGGAAGGCTTGAGGGTTTGGAAAGCGGTCATTTGGACGCTCCCTGATACGGATGGGTCTGCTGCCAATGGCGAGCGATGTCGACGCGGCGACTGAACCACACCTGCTCATGACCCTTGACGTATTCGAGGAAACGCTTGAGGGAGGCCAGGCGCGCGGGGCGGCCGATCAGGCGGCAATGCAGGCCGATGGAAAGCATCTTCGGCGCTTCGGCGCCTTCGGCATACAACACGTCGAAAGCGTCCTTGAGGTACTGGAAGAAATCGTCGCCCTTGTTGAAACCCTGCACTTGGGTGAAGCGCATGTCATTGGTGTCCAGGGTGTAAGGGATGACCAGGTGCGCCTTGCCGGTGGGGTTGTTTGGCTCCCAGTAGGGCAGGTCGTCGTCGTAGGTGTCGCTGTCGTAGAGGAAGCCGCCTTCTTCCATCACTAGCCGGCGGGTGTTCGGGCCGGTGCGGCCGGTGTACCAGCCCAGCGGACGCTCGCCAGTGATTTCGGTGAGGATGCGGATCGCTTCGAGCATGTGCTCGCGTTCCTGGGCCTCGTCCATATATTGGTAATCGATCCAGCGATAGCCATGGCTGCAGATTTCGTGGCCGGCGGCGACCATCGCGCGAATCACGTCCGGATGACGCTGGGCAGCCATGGCCACGGCGAAGATGGTCAGTGGTATATCGAACTCCTTGAACAGCTTGAGGATCCGCCAGACCCCTGCGCGGCTGCCATACTCGTACAGCGACTCCATGCTCATGTTGCGCTCGCCCTGCAGCGGTTGCGCCGCGACCATCTCCGAAAGGAACGCTTCGGACTCCTTGTCGCCATGCAACACGTTGCGCTCGCCACCTTCCTCATAGTTGAGTACGAAGGAGAGGGCGATGCGGGCATTGCCCGGCCATTGGGGATGGGGAGGGTTACTGCCGTAACCGATCAGGTCGCGTGGGTAGTCAGCGCTCACTGCAGTCTTCCTTCTTGTTCGAACCATGTAGGTGGCGCCCTGGCGATGGATATCGGGCTGGCGTCACGACGATGGACTGATTGTATACAACTTTGTCTTCGACTTGTAAGCCTGTTTTTTGCATTTTTTACCGCCAACGTTGCCGTATCGGTGCTGCAAGAAACTTGCCTACCCAGTCAGCTAATGTTGCATAAGCCCTTATATGCCTGGGGTTGGGGTAAAAACAAATGACGATTGCCGTGGTTGGCGAAGTGAAGCAGATATCTGTTTTTTATTGTGTACAATTCAGCTTTAAAGTGTCTTAATTCGCTCACTGCCGTGATCTTTCGTGCTTCGAAATGGTGCGGCTTGTCTTTCAACTGATTCAGGAGGCGCCGTGCCTGGCTGTTCCGCATCCGGGCACGCACAATCGATGGGACGTCTGACTACACACGTTTTAGATGCCGCACACGGCTGTCCAGGCAGCGCGATCAAGATCGAACTGTATCGCGTCGAAGGTTCAGAACTGCAACGGGTTGCCAGTGCAGTGACCAACAGCGATGGCCGTTGTGACGCACCACTGCTGCAAGGAGACGACTACCGCAGCGGGGTCTACCAGATCCAATTCCACGCCGGCGATTACTACCGCGCCCGTGGCGTGCAACTGTCCGAGCCGGCCTTCCTGGATGTGGTGGTGCTGCGCTTTGGCATTTCGCAAGAGCAGGAGCATTACCATGTGCCGTTGCTGATTTCGCCCTACGCCTATTCAACCTATCGAGGCAGCTGAGCCCCCAAGCAGCTGCCTTGCCCTGGAAGCGACTGCGCATAGAGCTTCTTTGGTTTTTAGCCCGCTCACACTGCGGGCTTTTTTTCGCCTATCAAATAGGCGAGGGCCTTATCGCGAGCAAGCTCGCTTCCACAATCGAATGCGTTTCAACTGTGGGAGCGAGCCTGCTCGCGAAGATTTTTTTCTCAGCGGCTCAGCAAGGAGGCCGCCCCGGCCCCGCTGAACAACCCGGCGCTGACCCGGTTGAACCAGCTCTGGCCCTTGCCCGTGCGCAGATAGCGGGCAGCGCCATGGGCACCGAGGCCATACGCCAGCTTGCAGAGCAGGTCGAGCACGGTCCAAGTGGCGATCATCACCAGCAGTTGCGGCAAGAACGGCTGCTCGGCACTCAGGAATTGCGGCAGGAATGCCGCGAAGAAAAGGATGTCCTTCGGGTTGCTCGCGCCGAGTACGAACGCACGGCCGAACAGCGCGCGGAAACGCGGAATGGGGGCGGCTTGCGGTACCTCGGCACCCTGGGAAGGCTGGCGCGATTGCTGCCAGCTCTGCCAGGCGAGGTAGAACAGGTACAGCGCGCCGACGATTTTCAAGGCGCTGAACAACTGCTCCGACGCCAGCAACAGGGCACCGAGCCCCAGCGCCGACGCACTCAACAAGCAGATCGATGCCACCACTCCACCAAGGAAAGCCGGGTAGGATCGGCGCAAGCCGTAGTTCAGGCTGTTGCTGATCATCAGTAACGATAACGGGCCGGGGATAAGGATTACCACCAACGCGGCACCACTGAACAACAACCAGGTTTCCAGATTCATTGCTTTGCTCCTGACGTACAAAAGCCCCACCCGACAGGGTGAGGCGGGTAAGGCTCGTGCCGCTTACAAGAAGATGAACTTGGCGATAAAGATCGCACAAAGCACCCAGAGACTGACGGATATTTCCTTGTGTTTACCGGTGCCAGCCTTGAGCACGACGTAAGTGATGAAGCCGAGCGCGATGCCATCGGCGACCGAGAACGTCAGAGGCATCATGATGGCGGTGACGATCGCTGGAATGCTGTCGGTCGCTTCGTCCCATTCGATATGGGCCATGCCACCCATCATCAGCATGGCGACATAGATCAGGGCGCCGGCTGTCGCATAAGCAGGGATCATCCCGGCCAGCGGCGCGAAGAACATGGCGGCGATGAACAGCACACCGACCGTGACTGCGGTAAGGCCCGTGCGGCCACCGGCCGCGACTCCGGCGGCGCTTTCCACGTAGCTGGTCACGGGCGGCACGCCGACCATGGCGCCGAACACGCTGGAGGCGCTGTCCGCCTTCAACGCCTTGGACAGGTTTTCGATCTTGCCATCCGGTTTCACCAGGCCGGCGCGCTGGGCCACGCCCATCAGCGTCCCGGCGGTATCGAACATATGTACGAACAGGAAAGCCAGCACCACGCTGATCATGCTGACGTTGAATACACCGGCCACGTCCATGGCCATCCAGGTCGGTGCCAGGCTGGGCGGCGTGGACATCACGCCGTTGTATTGCACCAGCCCCAGGCCCCAACCGGCCAGGGTCACGGCGATGATGCTGATGAGGATCGCGCCGAACACGCGGTGGTAGCTCAGCACGGCAATCATCAGGAAGCATACGGCAGCCAGCAGCGGTCCCGGTTCATGCAGCGAGCCCAGCTTGATCAGCGTGGCGGGGCTGTCGACGATGATGCCGGCGGTTTTCAGGCCGATCAGCCCGAGAAACAGCCCGACCCCCGCGCCCATCGCGTAGCGCAGGCTCACCGGGATACTGTTGAGCAGCCATTCACGCACCCGTGACAAGGTCAGGAACATGAACAGCACGCCGGAAATAAACACCGCGCCCAAGGCGGTTTCCCAGTTGTAGCCCATGGTGCCGACCACGGTGTAAGTGAAAAAGGCGTTTAATCCCATGCCCGGCGCGAGGCCCACCGGCCAGTTCGCGTAGAGGCCCATCAGCAGGCAACCCAGGGCGGCGGCAATGCAGGTGGCGACGAACGCGGCGCCATGATCGATGCCCGCGTCGGCCATGATGTTGGGGTTGACGAAAATGATGTAGGCCATGGTGATGAAAGTCGTCACACCGGCAATCAACTCGGTCTTCACCGTGGTGCCATGCAAGCTGAGTTTGAAGATGCGCTCCAGCCAGCCACTGCGTGATGGCGGCGAAAGATCCAAGGTCTGGGCTTCGGGTTTGCGGCTTTCCACAGCGAGTACTCCTCAAGAGTTTTATTGTTATTTCCGGCACCGCACGCCCCCTGAGGGTGGCGGCGAGGCATTGAGGCAGGTAAGGCTGGCGTAGTAGTTGACTTGTTGGTCAGGAACTCGCACGAAGCGAATTATGCTTTTGTATACAAATAAAGCAAATAATGTTTTCTGTTTTGTTGACGAAATTTCGAGCGATAGGGATATATCCCTTCTGCGGACGCTATCGCGAGTGAGCTCGCTCACACAGTGGGCTGTGATGAATGCGAGATTTGTGATCACCGCTGAACGCTGTGGGAGCGAGTTTGCTCGCGATAGCGTTGGACCAGACGCTTTCACTCGCCAGATTTACCCAAGGCCAGGTTCACCGCCAGCCAGCCATCCACCGCCGCTTCCCCGGCCTCGGCAAACACCCGCTCCAGCAATTTCACTTGTTCGCGGCGCAGCGCCTGTTCGAATCGCTGGCCCTCGGCGGTCAGCTCCAACAATCGTTTGCGCTTGTCGGCCTCGGACGCGACGCTGTTGACCAGATGCATTTCCATCAATTGCCGCAATGGCATGTTCAATGCCTGTTTGGTCACGCCCAGCAGCGCCAGCAACTCCTTGACGCTCAAGGATGGGTAACGGGCGATGAAAAAGACGATGCGCTGATGCACTCGGCTCAAGCCCCGGCGTTCGAGCATTTCATCGGCCTTGGCGGTGAAAGCCTGGTAACCAAAGAAGAATGCTTCCATGGCCATTTGCTGGGAGGTGGGGTTTTTAAGGTCAAGCATATTGACGTTTCCAGAAAGAGCGGGGTAATTTCAGTCAAGCAGTTTGACTTATATTTCCAACGCTTCGCTACAGGTGACCCCATGGCTTTTTCCGAACGTGTCTCGCGCCTCAAAAGTTCTCTTATCCGCGAAATCCTCGCCGCGGCGCAGCGCCCGGAAGTGATGTCGTTCGCCGGTGGCCTGCCGGCCGAAGCCATGTTGCCAAAAGTGGAGTGGGCGGCGATGCCGTTGTCCATGGGGCAATACGGCATGAGCGAAGGTGAGCCGGCCCTGCGCGAAGCGTTGGCGGCGCAGGCGCGGTCGTTAGGGCTGGCTTGTGAGGCGAGCCAGGTTTTGGTGGTCAGCGGTTCCCAGCAAACCCTCGACCTGACGGCGAAGTTGTACATCGACGTCGGCACCGAGGTGATGCTCGAGGCACCTACCTACCTGGCGGCCTTGCAGATCTTCCAACTGTTCGGCGCCGACTGCATCACCGTCCCCCTTGAGGCGGATGGCCCGGACCTGGAACAACTGCGGGCGCGCCTGGAGCGGCATCGCCCGGCGTTCATCTACCTGATCCCGACGTTCCAGAATCCATCGGCGGTACGCTACAGCGAGGCCAAGCGCGATGCCGTGGCGGCGCTGCTGGATGAATTCGGCGTGACCCTGGTCGAAGACGAACCCTATCGCGAACTGACCTTCGACGGTGGCAGCGCCACGCCAATCGCCAGTCGCTTGAAAACGGCCAGCTGGATCTACACCGGCACCGTGTCGAAAACCCTGCTGCCGGGGCTGCGCGTGGGTTACCTGATCGCCAGTCCGGACCTGTTCCCGCACCTGCTGCGGCTCAAGCAGTCGGCGGACCTGCACACCAATCGCATCGGCCAATGGCAGGCGCTGCAGTGGATTGGCACCGAGCAATATCGCCGCCATATGCAGGAGTTGAGAGATTTCTATCGGGATCGGCGCGACCGCTTCGAGGCTGCATTGCAAAGGCATTTTGCCGACATCGCCGATTGGAACACGCCCCAGGGTGGGCTATTTTTCTGGCTGACGCTCAAGCAACCGCTGGACACCCGCACCTTGCTCGCCGCAGCGCTGGCGGCTGACGTGGCGTTCATGCCAGGGGAACCGTTTTTCCCTGAGCCAGACAAGCATCCTGGCCACTTGCGCTTGAACTTCAGCCACATCGATCCGGCGCGACTGGATGAAGGGTTGAAGCGGTTGGCGGGGGTGGTACGGGGGGCGTTGGCGGCCAGGGCAGCCTGAGATATCCAGTGGATGGGCCGACCCCATCGCGAGCAAGCTCGTTCCCACAGGGGACCGTGCATGATTGCAGATTTGTAATCAGCACCAGCCTTCTGTGAGAGCGAGCTTGCTCGCGATGAGGCCTTGAAGCTCACTACAAAACAATCAGACCGCCGAAAACCGCTTATCCAGATAATCAATGATCACCTTGGATTCATACATCCAGGTGGTCTCGCCATTTTCTTCAATGCGCAGGCACGGCACCTTGATCCTGCCGCCCTGTTCCAGCAGCGTCTGGCGATCCTGCTCGTTGTTCTTGGCATCGCGCAAGGCCACCGGTACGTTCAGGCGACGCAGGGTCCTGCGAGTCTTCACGCAGAAGGGGCAGGCATGAAATTGATACAGGGTCAGGCTGCGAGCGGCCTGGTCGACTTGCGCCTGGGCGTCGGCCGGGCGCTGTTTCTTGCCGGGGCGGGTGATGAAATCGATAAGGATGATGAGCTGGCCCAGGCCAACTCGAAGCGCTTTGACGATCACGTTATAGCCTCACGGCAGGGAAGAAGAGGGCGCGCAGCTTACCTGATTTTTCGCAGGCGAAAAAAAACCGGCGATCAATGCCGGTTTTCTTCGAGCGACGTTTTTATTTGATCAGGCTTAGGAATTCCATGCGGGTCGCCGCATTTTCGCGGAATTCGCCCAGCATCACTGAAGTGATCATCGACGAGTTCTGCTTTTCCACACCGCGCATCATCATGCACATGTGCTTGGCCTCGATCACCACCGCCACGCCCAGGGCACCGGTCACCTGCTGGACCGCATCGGCGATCTGGCGACTGAGGTTTTCCTGGATCTGCAGGCGACGGGCGTACATATCGACGATGCGCGCGACCTTCGACAGGCCCAATACCTTGCCGCTCGGGATGTAGGCCACATGGGCCTTGCCGATAAACGGAAGCAAATGGTGTTCGCACAGCGAGTACAACTCGATGTCCTTGACCAGCACCATCTCGCTGTTGTCGGAGCTGAACAAGGCACCGTTGGTGACTTCTTCCAGGGTCTGTTCATAACCGCGGCAAAGGTACTGCATGGCCTTGGCAGCGCGCTTGGGCGTGTCGAGCAGGCCCTCGCGGGAAACGTCCTCGCCCAATTGGCCGAGAATCGCGGTGTAATTCTGTTCCAGAGACATGAAACTACCTGTGGGATTTTACGCAAAGGGCAAGGGTACGGTGGCGGACACGGCGCTGCAAGCTCGGCAATCGAGCGGTTACTCGTCGCGGCCTTCCATCATGGTGCGCTTGAGCATCACGTAGACCGCACCGGCGCCGCCGTGCTTCGCCTGGCAGGAGGTGAAGCCGAGCACTTGTGGGTGCTGGCGCAGCCAGGTGTTGACGTGGCTCTTGATCATGGGGCGCTTGCCGTCCAGCCGCACGGCTTTGCCGTGGGTGACGCGTACGCAGCGGATTTCGAATCTGGTGGCTTCGGCCAGGAAGGCCCAGAGGGTCTCCCGGGCTTTTTCGACGGTCATGCCGTGCAGGTCGAGGCTGCCTTCGAAGGGGATCTGGCCTACCTTCAGCTTGCGCATCTGGCTTTCCTGAACGCCGTCGCGCGCCCACATCAATTCATCTTCGGGGCCGACGTCGATGACGAACTGATCGGACAAGCCATCCACGGTTGTCGCGTCGGTGCGCACGGTTGCGGCCTGGCGCAGCTTGGCGATTTGTGCGCGATCGGCCTTGGGTTTGCCCGTTTCGGCGCGATCGTGTTTGATTGGTTTTACGCCCTGGATCGCACTTTTGAACAGGGAAAAGTCGTCGTCTTGCATGTCAGCCTCCGCGAAGGCCGGCCAGTTTACCCAACTCCCGGGGATTAGGGCGCGACAAAACGTCGGATGGCGGATCAGTCGTGTTTTTTCATCAGATGCGGAGCCATGGCCAGCTCCAGGGATTGGCGGGCGCGACGGCGGCAGCGCCGCCAGAGCCAGATGCCCAACAGCAGTACCAGCAGTCCGATTGCCAGGATGACCGCCGAACCCAGCGGTGTGGCGTTCAGCTCGCCCAGTGCGGGCGGGCGACCGAGTAGGCTTGCGGCGCCAGCCATCGCCAGTAGCACGCCGAGCGTCGCCAGCAGGGCCGCGATCCCCGCGCCGATACGAAATCGCCAGTTGCTCGGGCCCTTGGGCCGCAAGCGACGTGCGTCAAAACCATCGGATATCTTCATTCCGACCTTCCTCAATGGGTATCGGCCCTTCGACCGGAAGATGTTCGGGTTGTTCCTGATACTCCAGTAATTGAAGCAAATGAGAGGCTTTTGCGGATGAGCGGCGCAGCAGGCCGCTCATCGAGCGCTATCAGGTGAAATCGTGGGTCAAGGCCAGTGTGGCGAAGTTGTCTGCCATGATCGCCATTTCGGTCTGGTGCACGTGGTCGGCGCTGAGTACGCCGCCCTTGTGCGGCAGATCACGAGTGGCGCAGGCGTCCTCGACCAGGGTGCAACGAAAACCCAGGTTCTTGGCTGCCCGCACCGTGGTGCTGACGCTGGAGTGGCTCATGAAACCACAGACGATCAGGTCCAGGGGACCGAGGTCTTCCAGGCGCTTCTTCAGGTCAGTGCCGTGGAAAGCGCTCGGCAGCAGTTTTTCGATCACGGTTTCGTCGCCCTGGGGTTCAAGGCCCGGAATGAATTCGCCGCGCTCGCCCTGTGGATCGAACAGCCCGCCATGGGTGCCCAGGTGGCGCACATGTACGATCGGCCGGCCGGCGGCGCGGGCAGCGCCGAGCAATTGCTTGATGTTCGCGACCGCCGCATCCATGCCGCTCAGGGCGAGGGGGCCGGCGAGGTATTCTTTCTGGGCATCGATGATGATCAGGGTCGCTTGACTCAGGTTGGCCGCTGCGTAACCGCGGCCGCTGAGTTGAAACATCGTTTTTGGAACGGACATTCTGGGGCTCCTTCGAGTGGGGCTTTTGCGACATTGTCCTCTGGCGGAGCGGTTCTGTGAATCGCTTCCATCACAAGCACCGTCGTTGCTGGCCTACAGCCTTGTCAAGACAGGCATCTTGTTCAATAGGGTTGACGGAAAACGGAAGGATCCTACGATTGCAGCGATATTTACTGTCGTCCTTGGAGCGCGTTTGGGTAGGCATGCGTTTGGCTGGTAGACTCGCCCGTCGATTTTCCTGGAGTTTGCCGCCGTGATCACTTCCCGCCTTCGTACCCTGCGCGACCATATCCGTTGGGCCGTCAGCCGTTTCCATGGGGAGGATCTGTTCTTTGGCCATGGCACCGACAACGCCTGGGACGAAGCGCGCCAGCTAGTCCTGGGCGCGTTGCACCTGCCTTGGGAAATTGCCGACAGCTACCTGGACTGCCGTCTAGAAGACGAGGAGTTGGTGCATGTGCAGCGTCTGCTGCGCCGACGTATCGCTGAGCGCATTCCGGCCGCTTACCTGTTGGGCGAGGCCTGGTTCTGCGGCATGTCGTTCATCGTCGACGAACGCGTGCTGATTCCTCGTTCGCCCATTGGCGAGTTGATCGAAAAACGCTTCGAGCCTTGGCTGGGCCAGGAGCCCGCGCGAATCCTCGACTTGTGTACCGGCTCCGGTTGCATCGGGATTGCCTGCGCCTATGAGTTCCCCGAGGCCGAGGTGGTGTTGGCCGACCTGTCGTTCGAAGCGCTGGAAGTCGCCAACCAGAACATCGAGCGCCACGGTGTGGACGAACGGGTGTTTACCGTCCAGGGCGATGGTTTCGATGGGCTTCCTGGGCAACGTTTCGACCTGATCGTGTCGAACCCGCCCTACGTCGACGCGGAAGATTTCGCCGACATGCCTCAGGAATACCAGCACGAGCCTGAGCTGGGCCTGGCCTGTGGCGACGACGGTTTGAACCTGGTACGCCGGATGCTCGCCGAGGCGGCCGATCATCTGACGGACAAAGGATTGTTGATCGTCGAAGTGGGCAACAGCCAGGTTCATGTCGAGGCGCTTTATCCAGAAGTCGACTTCGCCTGGCTGGAGTTCGAGCGCGGTGGGCACGGCGTGTTCATGCTCAGCGCCGAGCAATGCCGTGAGCACCAGGCGTTGTTCGCTTCGCGGGTTTGACGCTGGCTGTGTGGGCGACCCCATTCGTGGCGAGGGGATAAATCCTCTCGCCACGGGAGTTGCGTCAGACACTTCTGAGCAGCCATCAATGCCGTGTAGCAATCCAGATCAGCAACCCGGCCTGGAACATCGCAAACGCCACCAGGCAGGTGATGGTGAAGCGCAGGCCCGTGTCTTCACGCTTGAACTTATTGACCTTCTCTTCCTGCTTCTGCAGCTTGACTTCCTGCTCCGCCAGATTCTGCTCGGCCTGTTGCAACATCTGCGCGGCTTCGAGAATCTCGACGAACTGCAGCTTCTCGGTGTTCCAGTCGCCCAGCAGCTCGCCAACCTGGGCTTGCTTGACGCTGCCCTTGAGGTGTTGGGCATCGGCGTAGACCACTTCGAAGCCGTGGGCTTTGAGGAAGTGATCACGACGCAAGCGGGTGTCTTCGTTCAGCGCGTCCTTATTGTTCAGGTCAGTGCCGTCAACCCGATAGGTCGACCAACGCTTCTTGGCCCAAGTGATGCCCTGGGCGGCGAGGAAGCGGCCAATGCCCCGGTTCAAGGGCTCGACTTGCAAGCTGTCGGGCGAGAAGAACAGGCGTTTCTCGACGTGGTCGGCCCACACGTCGAGGTGATTCTGTTCCTTGCGCACTCGCTGGCCGGGCAACTGAATGCTCATGCGCAGCAAGCTGCGTTCCTTGCTATGGCGCTCGGCATAGCTGAACTCGACAAACCGCAGCGGCCGCGCACCGGTGGCGCGATCGGTCTTGAGCGGGGCCAGCCGAAGCATCTTGTGATGTTCGGCCTCAACGTCCGTCCAAGGCAGCTCGGGCGCCGATGGGCCTGCTGGCGCGGCCGCTTCGGCGGCGATGTCGGGAGAAGTCTGAGTCTCAGTCATAACGGCAAAAATCCTGTCCAGGCCGGCTTGTCGGCAGCCATTGCGCTGTCCGACACCGGTTTATCGGCCGGATTTGCCAAGACTAGAGGGCTATAGGCCACCAAACGCGCTTAACGGGCGGCCAACGTGCCAATAAAACTCAGGATGTGGGCACTGAGCTCCGCCGCCAGGGGCAGGTTCGGATCCTTGTAGGAGGCCAGTTGCCGCTTGACGTCGTTGGGCACGATGCGCATCACATGGTTCATGCCCTTGATCAGCGCCAGTTCGGCGTCGGGCTTGGCCACTTTCAATTGCCGGGCATCGTCGACGCTGACTTGGATATCGTGGCTGCCCTGGATGATCAGCGCCGGCATTTTCAGGGCTGCGAAGGCCTGGGCCGGATCCTGGCGGAACAGCGAGATCAAGTAAGGCTGCACGCTGGGGCGAAAGATGACCTGCAGTTGCGCAGGAACATTCGGGTCGGGACGGCCGGCCTTGAGGCTGTCGAGCAACTCGTTGCTGCGCAGCATCAGCGGCGGTGGCAGGCGGGCGCTGAGTTGCTGGCGCAAGACCTCGTCGATGGGGCGCGCGCTGCCGGCCACCGAGATGACCGCCGCCGCGTTGGCCTGGGGCGCGGCGAGGCTGGCGATCAGCGCCCCTTCGCTGTGGCCCAGCAGGATCAGTGGGCCCAGGCGAGGATCGGCGGCCAGCTTGTGGCTCCAGGCCACGGCGTCGGCTACGTAGGCTTCGACGCTCAGGTTGCGTTCGTCCGGTGTGGCGGCGAGGCTGGCGGCCACCCCGCGCTTGTCGTAGCGCACGCTGGCGATGTTCTGCCGGGCCAACACCCAGGCCAGGCGCTTGAGGCTGTCATTGCGCCCGCCTTCGGGGTTGTTTCCGTCACGATCCGTAGGGCCTGAGCCAGAAATGATCAGGACGACGGGCACCGGCGTGTCGGACTTTGGCAGCAGCAGGGAGCCGAAAAGTTCACCGTTGCCGGTGTCGAGGCTGATGGGACGTTGCAGGACGGTGGCCTGGGCGACGCCGCAGACCAGGCCCGTGAAGAGGGTAAGGCTCAACACAAACAGTTTTAACATCATGACGCCATGAGTTGCGAAGGTGCCGGTTGGACTGGCGGGCACTGATAAGGTTCGAGGATGAACTACTCGGGGAGCCTGCGTATACTGGCGCCCATCTCGATTTCTCAGCGATTTCTCGGAGCACCCTGCATGTCCGGCAATACCTACGGCAAGCTGTTCACCGTCACCACCGCGGGCGAAAGCCATGGCCCGGCGTTGGTCGCCATTGTCGACGGCTGCCCGCCGGGCCTGGAGATTTCCCTGGACGACCTTCAGCGTGACCTGGACCGCCGCAAGCCCGGCACCAGCCGCCACACCACCCAGCGCCAGGAAGCCGATGAGGTCGAAATCCTTTCCGGCGTCTTCGAGGGGCGCACCACCGGCTGTGCCATTGGCCTGCTGATCCGTAACACCGACCAGAAGTCCAAGGACTACTCGGCCATCAAGGATCTGTTCCGCCCGGCTCACGCCGACTACACCTACCATCACAAGTACGGCGAGCGCGACTACCGCGGCGGCGGGCGCAGCTCGGCCCGGGAAACCGCGATGCGCGTGGCGGCCGGGGCGATCGCCAAGAAATACCTGGCCAGCCAGGGCATCGTCATCCGCGGCTACATGAGCCAACTGGGCCCGATCGAAATTCCGTTCAAGACCTGGGACTCGGTCGAACAGAATGCCTTCTTCAGCCCCGACCCGGACAAGGTGCCGGAGTTGGAGGCCTACATGGACCAGCTGCGCCGGGACCAGGATTCGGTTGGCGCGAAGATCACCGTGGTCGCCGAAGGCGTGATGCCTGGCCTTGGCGAGCCGATCTTTGACCGTCTCGACGCCGAGCTGGCCCACGCGCTGATGAGCATCAACGCGGTGAAGGGCGTGGAAATCGGCGCCGGTTTCGCCTGCGTCGCCCAGCGCGGCACCGAACATCGTGACGAACTGACGCCACAAGGTTTCCTGAGCAATAACGCCGGTGGGATTCTCGGCGGCATCTCGTCGGGCCAGCCGATCGTCGCGCACCTGGCCTTGAAGCCGACGTCCAGCATCACCACGCCGGGGCGCTCCATCGATATCCATGGCAACCCGGTGGACGTCATCACCAAGGGCCGCCATGATCCGTGCGTGGGCATCCGCGCCACGCCGATCGCCGAAGCGATGATGGCCATCGTGCTGATGGATCATCTGTTGCGCCATCGCGGCCAGAATGCCGACGTTCACGTCGGCACCCCGGTGCTGGGTCAGCTTTGATGGCTGGCCTGCCGACCGCCGTGGCCTGACGACCATGGCGGCGTTGCCGTACTGGCGGCTTTCCAGTTTCTACCTGTTCTATTTCGCGTTGCTCGGTTCCACTGCGCCGTTCCTGGCGCTGTACTTCGATCACCTGGGGTTCAACGCGGCACGCATCGGCGAGCTGGTGGCGATCCCCATGCTGATGCGCTGCGTGGCGCCGAATCTCTGGGGGTGGCTGGGGGACTACACGGGCCGGCGCCTGGCGATCGTGCGGTTCGGCGCGATCTGCACGCTGCTGAGCTTCTCCCTGATCTTCATCGACAAAAGCTACGCCTGGCTGGCGATGGTCATGGCGCTGCATGCATTCTTCTGGCACGCGGTGCTGCCGCAGTTCGAAGTCATCACCCTGGCTCACTTGAGCGGACAAGCCTCGCGCTACAGCCAGATCCGCCTGTGGGGCTCCATCGGGTTCATCATCACGGTCGTTGTGCTCGGCCGCCTGTTCCAATGGCTGAGCCTGGACATTTATCCGGTGGCCCTGGCCTTGATCATGGGTGGCATCGTGCTGAGCAGCTTCTGGGTGCCCAACGCTCAGCCGGTGCAGGGGCCGCGGGTGGCCGGGGACGGATTCCTGCGGCAGTTGCGCAACCCGGGGGTGCTGGCGTTTTATGCCTGCGTCGGCCTGATGCAAATGAGCCACGGGCCGTATTACACCTTCCTGACGCTGCACCTGGAGCGCCTGGGCTACAGCCGTGGATTGATCGGCGTGCTCTGGGCCGTCGGCGTCGTGGCCGAAGTGTTGGTGTTCCTGTTCATGAGCCGGATCCTGGCGCGGTATTCCGTGCGTCGGGTGCTGATGGTCAGTTTCCTGTTGGCGGCGCTGCGCTGGTTGCTGCTCGGCTCGCTGGCCGAATTCCTCTGGGTATTATTGTTTGCCCAGGTGCTCCACGCCGCGACGTTCGGCAGCTTTCACGCCGCTGCCATCCATTTCGTGCAACGTAGTTTCGGCCCGCGCCAACAAGGTCAGGGCCAGGCGCTGTACGCCGCACTGGCCGGCACCGGTGGAGCGCTGGGGGCGTTGTACTCCGGCTATAGCTGGAATGCCATGGGCGCCGGTTGGACATTCAACATCGCCAGCCTCGCAGCCTTCGCTGCAGCCGTTATCATTGCCACACGCATGCAAGAGGACAGGCCATGAGCCTTACCCGTGAACAGCTCGCCCAGCAGATCATCGACGCCGGGCGTTTTTTGTACGGTCGCGGTTGGTCCCCGGCCACCAGCAGCAATTATTCGACCCGTTTAGCGCCCGACCAAGCCTTGCTCACCGTGTCGGGCAAGCACAAAGGGCAGTTGGGCATCGACGATGTGCTCGCCACCGACCTGGATGGCAACAGCCTGGAGCCGGGCAAGAAACCGTCGGCTGAAACCTTGCTGCACACCCAGCTGTATCGCTGGCGCCCACAGATCGGCGCGGTGCTGCATACCCACTCGGTAAACGCCACGGTGCTGTCGCGCCTGACCGGCGAAGCGTTCCTTGACTTTGAAGACTATGAACTGCAAAAAGCCTTCAGCGGCGTCACGACCCATGAGTCCCGGGTCCGCGTGCCGATTTTCGACAACGACCAGGACATCGCGCGCCTGGCCGCCAAGGTCCAACCCTGGCTGGACGCGCATCCCGATTGCGCCGGCTACCTGATCCGTGGCCACGGCCTGTACACCTGGGGGGCGGGCATGAACGATGCGCTGCGCCAGATCGAAGCGTTCGAATTCCTGTTCGAGTGCGAACTCAAGACCCGCGCACTCCTGAACCGATAATTGCTGGAGCCATTGCCATGAGCAGCCTGTCCGTCTACCACGTCTCAAGTCCCGAGATCCCGAACAAGGTACTGACCCACTTCGAGGACATCGCCTCGACCCTGGCCGAAAAGGGCGTGCGGTTCGACCGTTGGGAAGCCGCGGCGAAAATCCAGCCCGGCGCCAGCCCGGAAGAGGTGATCGCCGCCTACAAGTCCCAGATCGACCAATTGATGACCGAGCGCGGCTACGTCACGGTCGACGTCATCAGCCTCAACAGCGACCATCCCCAGAAAGCCGAACTGCGGGCCAAGTTTCTTGATGAACACCGGCATGGCGAGGACGAGGTGCGATTTTTCGTCGCCGGTCGGGGCCTGTTTACCTTGCACATCGACGATTACGTCTACGCGGTCCTGTGCGAGAAGAACGACCTGATCTCGGTGCCCGCCGGTACCCCGCACTGGTTCGACATGGGCGAGCACCCGCATTTTGTCGCCATTCGCCTGTTCAACAACCCGGAAGGCTGGGTCGCGAAATTCACCGGCGATGACATCGCCAGCCGCTTCCCGCGCCTGGAGGACTGACGTCGTGACGATCAAAGCCATCCTCACCGATATCGAGGGCACCACCAGCGCGGTGAGTTTTGTCTTCGACGTGCTGTTTCCCTATGCCGCCGAGCACCTGCCGGACTTTATCCGCCACAACGCCGGGCGCGCCGACGTTGCTCAACAATTGGACGCGGTGCGTCGGGACAGCGGCGAGCCGGACGCTGATATCGAACGGGTTATCGCGATCCTCTTGGGCTGGATCGCCGAGGACCGCAAGGCTACGCCGCTCAAGGCGTTGCAAGGCATGGTCTGGGAGCAGGGCTACGAGGCCGGGCAATTGAAAGGTCACGTTTATCCGGATGCGGTGGATGCGCTGAAACATTGGCATCAGCAAGGCTACCGGTTGTTTGTGTATTCCTCGGGCTCGATCCAGGCGCAAAAGTTGATTTTCGGTTGCTCCGAAGCCGGTGACCTGTCGCCGCTGTTCAGCGGTTATTTCGACACGACCTCGGGGCCCAAGCGGGACGTGCAGTCCTACCAGCGGATCAGCGAGGCGGTGGGTGTCGCGCCGGGGGAAATCCTGTTTCTGTCGGATATCGTCCAGGAACTAGACGCGGCTCGTGGCGCCGGGATGGCCACGTGTGGCCTGGCGCGTGACGGGGGCGACCTGTCCGGGCACGAAACCGTTGAAAGTTTTGCTCGAATCGATCCGTCCCGGTTCGGCGCTTGAACGGCGGACAAAAAAAATCAGGCCATGGAGCCATAAGCTCCAGGCCTGATCCCGGCACAGCGTGTCAGGCGCTGTGATAGGTCGGTAGCGCGAAACGATGCTGGCTTTGCAGCATCGCCACAGGCGGCAATTCGCTGGCTTGTTCAGCCAGATCGCGGCGAATGGCACTGATGGCCCAGGACAACTGGTCCCCGGCGTGCAATTGCGCATAGGAAATCGTGCGTTTGAACAGTTTGCCGTCGCTGTTGCGCAAGGTCAGCAGGATCCCGCCATCCGGGCGTGCCTGGGTAGTGACTTCGTAGTTGGAAAACAGCGATGCAAACTTCTCTTGAATCATGTTCATCGTTCATTGCTCCATGGTATGGCAAACCGTGGAGGGGTAGTTGCAGTGTCTGTGCCAGTATTTGATTTGTTAAAAAATCCTTTTAAAACAATGGCTTAATAAATATCTATATTTTTGCTTTCGTGCAAGTTGCATGAACGGCCATCGTGCATCCTGCATTTTGCGTGGTCCGACAATTATTTTTGGAACCAAACCGTGTCCCCGCGCTCACGCTTCGCCTGTTCCATGCAGCGGATACAAAACATTGCAAAAACCGCGTGTACAGCCTTGGAATCGCTGGCGTACTTTCGATCCAGATTTCGCATAACCCCACACAAGAACCGCGACCCATAAGGTCGGCCGGGGAAGGATCACCCATGAGTCGTACACCCAGCGACGCTATTACCTGGGGCATGATGTTGCGCAAGTTGCCCGCCATCGCCAGAGCTGTTCCCCGCATTGTCAAAGGCATGAAACTCGCCAACGTCCAGGACCCCGCGCAGCCCTGCGGCCTGGGTTGGTGCTTCGAACAAGCCACGCTACGCAACCCCCGAGGCCCGGCGCTACTGTGTGGCGATACGGTGCTGAGTTATGCACAGGTCAACGAGCAGGCCAATCGCATCGCCCATTGCTTGTTGGCGCGAGGCGTCGCGAAGGGCGACTGCGTAGCGATTTTCATCGAGAACCGTCCACAATTGCTGATCACGGTGCTGGCGGTGGCGAAAGTCGGCGCGGTCAGCGCGATGATCAATACCTCGCAAACGGGGGATGCACTGGTCCACAGCCTCGCATTGGTCGCGCCTGTTGCGGTGGTGGTCGGGGATGAGCGGGTCGCAGTGTTCAACGATGTGCGCGGTCGAACCGCGCTACCGGATGCTCGAACGTGGTGGGTGGCGGACCAGGATGCCTCCTCGGCGCCGTCCGGATTTGTCGACCTGATGGGCACAAGCCAGCAATTCCCCGGCGCCGACCCGGCCAGCAGCCAGCAGGTGTTTTTCAACGATCCCTGTTTCTATCTCTACACCTCCGGCACCACGGGGCTACCGAAGGCGGGGGTGTTCCGCCACGGCCGCTGGATGCGCACGTCCACCAGTTTCGGCCTGATCGCCTTGGACATGCAGCCCGACGACATTGTCTATTGCACGCTGCCGCTGTATCACGCCACCGGGTTATGTGTGTGCTGGGGCGCGGCGATCTGCGGTGCCTCGGGATTCGCGATCCGCCGCAAGTTCAGCGCCAGCCAGTTCTGGAGCGACGTGAGAAAGTATCGAGCGACGACCCTGGGTTACGTCGGTGAGCTGTGCCGTTACCTGGTCGATCAGCCTGCCAGCATCACGGACCGGCAGCACCGCGTGACGAAAATGATCGGCAATGGCCTGCGCCCTGACGCCTGGGCGGCGTTCAAGACACGTTTCGGCGTTGACCACATCTGTGAACTTTACGCGGCCAGCGACGGCAACATCGGGTTTACCAACATCCTGAACTTCGATAATACGGTCGGGTTTTCACTGATGGCCTGGGAGCTCGTGCAATACGATCACGACAGCGGCGCGCCCTTGCGCAACCTGCAAGGCCGCATGCAAAAAGTCCCCAAGGGCGAACCGGGCCTGCTATTGGCGCGCATCGACGAAAAGGCGCCGCTGGATGGCTATACCGATCCGGCGAAGACCGAGAAAACCATCCACCGGGACGTTTTCGTCCCGGGCGACCGTTATTTCAACACCGGTGATTTGCTGCGCAACATCGGTTTCGGCCACGGGCAGTTCGTCGATCGTCTCGGCGACACCTACCGCTGGAAAGGCGAAAACGTCTCCACCACGGAAGTCGAGAACGTGTTGCTGCAACATCCGCAGATTGCCGAGGCGGTGGCCTATGGCGTCGAGATCAACGGCACCAATGGTCGCGCCGGCATGGCCGCGATCACACCGGCCGAATCCCTGGCGACCCTGGATTTCAATGAACTGCTGCGGTTTCTCCAGTGCAAACTGCCCGCCTACGCGGTACCGCTGTTCTTGCGCATCAAGGTGAAGATGGACACCACCGGCACCTTCAAATACCGCAAAACCCGTCTCAAGACCGAGGCTTTCGACCCGTGCCAGACAGGCGATGAGCCGATCTACGCCTGGCTGCCCGAGACCTCGACCTATGTGCCCGTGGACCGGCAATTGGCGATGCGCATCCAAGGGGGACAGTACCGCTATTGATTCTGGCTATGAGCATCGCAGAGAAAAAAGGGATGACAGCCCCGGAGTCCCTCGGGAAACTAGCGGCTTTGTGATGAGCCTGATGGAGTTTTCCCATGTCTGATACAAGCCGCCAGATGACCCCGGAAGAAGCAGCGGAATTTGCCGAGCAGGTCTTCAACGTTGCCCGCCAGGGCGACGCCGCGATGATGGCCGCGCTGCTGAGCAAGGGCTTGCCGCCGAACTTGCGCAATCACAAGGGCGATACCTTGCTGATGCTGGCCGCGTACCACGGGCATGTCGAGACGGTAAAAGTCTTGCTGGAACACAAGGCCGATCCGGAAATCCGCAACGACAACGGTCAGAGTCCCATTGCCGGTGCAGCGTTCAAGGGTGACCTTGCGGTGGTTTCAGCCCTGGTGGACGGTGGCGCGCAAGTGGAAGGTTCCTCGTTCGACGGTCGCACGGCATTGATGATGGCGGCGATGTTCAACCGAGTCGAAATCGTCGATTACCTGATCGGCAAAGGCGCCGACCCGAAGGCCAAGGATGCCAACGGCGTCTCGGCACTGGACGCGGCCAGGACCATGGGCGCGGTGGACACCACGGCGCAATTGGAGAAGTTGTTGGGCTGACCTCGCCAAAGGGAGTGGGGGATGCGCTATCCTTCGCGCCCGAAAAAAACACATCGCCACAGGATCCGCCCATGAAAGCCGTACTCATCGAACTCATCAGCAAAATCAGCTCCGGCTGCCTGGGCGAGGCGGACATCGAGAAGATTGCCGATGAGGCGGCCCAGGCCTACGCCGACCCGGTGGCGTTCCTGGCGGCCAACCCGGACATCAATTACGACGACACTTTCCCCATCGCGCTGGGCGAGTGGGTGGTGGTGGGCAGCTTGCCCGATACCGTGTTGTTCCAGGCGGATACCTACGTCGAGTTGTTCGAGCAGATCGTCGCCTCGTTCGGCCCCGGCGTCGCGTTCAACCTCAAGCCCAAGCAACTGGCCAAGACTGAAGCCCTGACCGCACTCAACCGCATCCAGATCCAGATGAGCAGCCTGAACAAGGAAAACGGTGGCTACGTGCTGATGAATTTCAGCCAGTTGCTCGACGATGAATTGCAGATGGTGCTGGTGTACGGCAACGACGTGCCGCGCGTGCTGGAGTTGTGCGCCGAGGTGGGCATCGCCGCGGCACCGTCCTTGGAAGCGCTCAAGGTCGCGGTTCACGTCTGAAGCAATAAAACGGAACCCTTGCCCAGGGGCCGCTATCCTAAATGGGCATATCACCATTCGGGAGCGACACCATGGGTTCCACTTTCAACGGCCTGATTGGCCTGATTATCCTGGCGCTCGATATCTGGGCGATCATCAACGTACTCAAGAGTGGCGCGGGCACCGGGGCGAAAGTCCTTTGGGTACTGCTGATCCTGCTGCTGCCGGTGTTGGGCCTGATCATCTGGGCGATTGCCGGGCCGCGTGGCAACGTGCGGGTCTGACCGCCCGATAAAAAAAATGCCCGACAGGTCATGACCTGTCGGGCATTTTTATTTGCGCGCCGTTATCAGGCTGTCGCCAACGAGGCCTTCTGCGAAGCGCTCAAGAAACGCAGCAAAGCCAGCAGCGGGAAGGCGCTGCCGACGATCACCACCCACAGCCAGCCGCCGTGTTCGTAGACCGCACTGGCGATGGACGAACCGAACGCACCGCCGACGAAGATGCTGGTCATGTACAGCGCGTTCAGTCGGCTGCGACTTTTGGCGTCGAGGGCGTAGATGGTGCGTTGGCCCAGGACCATGTTCATCTGTACGCAGAAATCCAGGACCACGCCGGTCACCGCCAGGCCAATCACGCTGTAGGCCGGGTGAATGAAGGCGGGCAGGAAACTCAAGCTGGCGAACAGCATCGCCAGCAGCGAAGCGACGCGGGTGTGACCGGCATCCGCCAGGCGCCCGGCTATGGGTGCGGCTATGGCACCGATGGCGCCGACCAGGGCGAACAAGGCGATCTCCGTCTGGGTGAGACCATGGTTGCGCGCCAGCTCCAAGGGCGCGGCGGTCCAGAACAGGCTGAACGTGGCGAACATGCAAGCCTGGTAGAACGCCCGTTGACGCAACTGCGGTTGTTGGCGCAACAAGGTGCCGAGCGATCCCAGCAGCTGGCCGTAGGAAGCGCTGTGATCGGGCTGGCGCTTGGGCACGGTCAGCGCCAGGACGATGCTGATGGCCGCCATCAGCACGGCGGCGATCATGAACATCGCCCGCCAGCCGAAATGATCGGCGACGACGCTGGAGATCGGCCGCGCCAGCAGAATTCCAAGCAACAGGCCGCCCATGATCCCACCGACAACCCGTCCCCGGGATTCCTCGGGTGCCAGGTGCGCTGCCAGTGGAATCAGCACTTGCACCGAGACAGAACTGAAGCCAACCAGTAGCGAGACCAGCAGGAACACATTCGGCTGATCGGTGAAGGCCGCACCCAGTAGGCTGGCTATCGCGACCACGGTGGTGAGGATCATCAAGCGCCGGTTTTCCAGCAGATCGCCCAATGGCACCAGGAAAAACAGGCCCAGGGCATAACCGATCTGGGTCAGCGAGACGATCAGGCTGGCCATGGTGCTGGACAGGCCGACGTCGGGAGCGATCAGTTCGATGATGGGTTGGGCGTAGTAGATGTTGGCGACGATGGCGCCGCAGCAGAAGGCGAACAGCAGGACCATGCCGCGGGTCAGGGTGACGCCGGGCGAGGAGGGATGAGCACTCATGGCAATCTCGTCGATCGATTGAAAGGATGGCGTGAGGCTAAAGACTTGCAGGCCTCTGGAACAGGCTTTGCGGCTGATATCAGTCATGCCCGGGATTAATGATGGCCATCAAATTCCTGTGGGAGCGAGCTTGCTCGCGATAGCGGCTGCTTATTCAGCATCGTTGATGCAGACAGACCGTATCGCGAGCAAGCTCGCTCCCACAGGGTGGGGCTTGGCTGACAGGCGGTGTTTATGTGAGTCGAGTCTTACTGTCCGCTATAGATCTGATCGAAAACCCCACCGTCATTGAAGTGAGTTTTCTGCACGGAGCGCCAGTCACCGAAGGTTTTTTCCACCGACAGGAAATCAACTTTCGGGAAGCGGTCCGTGTATTTGGCCAGCACGGCCGGATCCCGCGGACGCAGGTAGTTGGCGGCGGCAATTTCCTGGCCTTCGGGTGACCACAGGTATTTGAGGTACGCCTCGGCGGCTTCGCGGGAGCCTTTTTTCTCGACCACTTTATCCACGACGCTCACTGGCGGCTCGGCTTCGGCGGACACGCTTGGGTAGACCACTTCGAACTGGTCGCGGCCAAACTCGCGGGCGATCATTTCCGCTTCGTTCTCAAAGGTCACCAACACGTCGCCAATCTGGTTGGTCATGAAGGTCGTCGTCGCGGCGCGGCCGCCGGTGTCCAGCACGGGGGCTTGTTTGAACAGCTTGCCGACGAAATCCTTGGCCTTGTTCTCGTCGCCGCCGTTCTTGAGCACGTAACCCCACGCCGACAGGTAGGTGTAGCGACCATTGCCGGAGGTTTTCGGGTTGGGCACGATCACCTGCACGCCGTCCTTGAGCAGATCAGGCCAGTCCTTGAGCGCTTTCGGGTTGCCCTTGCGCACGATGAAGACCGTGGCCGAGGTGAACGGCGCGCTGTTGTTCGGCAAACGGGTGACCCAGTTTTCCGGAACCAGCTTGCCGTTGTCCGCCAAGGCATTGATGTCGGTGGCCATGTTCATGGTGATGACATCCGCAGGCAGCCCATCGATCACCGAACGCGCCTGCTTGCTGGAGCCGCCGAAGGACATCTGTACGGTGATGTTCTCTTTGTGCTCGGCTTGCCAGTGCTTCTGGAACGCAGCGTTGTAGTCCTTGTAGAAATCGCGCATTACGTCGTAGGAAACGTTCAGCAGGGTTGGGGCGGCGTTGGCCAGGCTGCCGAAGGTCAGGCCGGCGGCGAGAAGGGAGGCGCCAAAGAAGTTCTTCACTGCGAATTCCTTTTTATAGGGGGAGGCGGGCGAGTAGCCAGCACACTAATGGCAAGTCTATAGGCCTTCAAGAATTTAAAAGTGCTTTGCTTATTCCGTTTTCTTGAAAAGTGCATTACCGCAACGAGAGCAGAAAGCAGCGCCATGTTCATGGTTGTTTTTGCTGCACACCGGGCAATCGTGCTTGAGCTGGTCGCCCCGCATGGCCGTGGCGAGTTCAGCCGTGAAAATACCCGTGGGCACGGCGATGATCGAGTAACCGGTGATCATCACCAGCGACGACACCACTTGGCCCAGGGGTGTCTTGGGCACGATGTCGCCAAATCCTACGGTGGTCAATGTCACGATAGCCCAATAGATGCCCTTGGGAATGCTGGTGAAACCGTGCTCGGGGCCCTCGATGACGTACATCAGCGTGCCGAATACGGTCACTAGGGTCGAGACGCTGACGAGGAACACGATGATTTTCTGCTTGCTGCCCCGTAGCGCCGCCATCAGGTAGTTGGCTTGCTTGAGGTACGGGCTGAGCTTGAGCACCCGGAAGATCCGCAGCATGCGAATGATCCGCACGATCAACAGGTATTGGGCATCGCTGTAGTACAGCGCCAGGATGCCCGGCACGATTGCCAGCAGGTCCACCAATCCATAGAAACTGAAGGCATAGCGCAGCGGTTTCGGCGAGCAGTACAGGCGTAGGACGTACTCGACGAGAAAGATGAAGGTAAAGCCCCATTCGATGTAGGCCAGCAGGGCCGCGTAGTTCTTGTGCACGCTGTCGATGCTGTCGAGCATCACGATCACCAGGCTGGCAAGGATGATCAGCAGCAGCGTACTGTCGAAGCGCCGGCCGGCCACGGTGTCGGTCTGGAAAATGATCACATAGAGGCGTTCACGCCAGTTGTTGCTGCTGTCCATAACCTTCGCCTGAATCGATGATCAGCGAAGCCTAGGGCGATTGCCCCGCAGAGCGCAAGGCTCGTTATCAAGGATGGCCTGGTGCCAGAGCCGCTCTGTTGAGTGAACCAGCCAGCAGGCGAGGATGAATGGCGCTGTCAGTGGGGCCAGGCCCAGGGCGGCGAAGCCCGGCGTGAGAAAGACCGCCAGTAAAATGCCCGTCAGCGGCTTCCATGGTCCACGGGCCCGTTGACCCAGGGCCACGGCCACCAGCGCCGGGTTATAGCCGCCCAATCCGGACAGGGCGAGGCTACTGTCGTGTTGTAGCCAGGCGAACCCAAGGCCGACGACGGAGCCGAACAGCGCCCAGCCAGCGGCGCGGCGATTGGCGATCAACAGGCCGATCGCGACCAGCGCTCCGGCCAACGGCTGGTCGAGAAACATGACCTGGCCCAGCCCGATCAAAGGGGCCGTCAACAGATCGGGTAACGTCATGTCCAGCGCCGCGGGTGAGGGCGATGGCGGGGGGAAACCCAGCAACAACCAGCCCATCCCCACGAAGGGCGCGGTGTAGGCGGGCAAGCAGCGAGGGCCGGTGGTTCGCTTGAGCCATTGTTGGGTCAGCATCGCACCGAGGCCGCCACCGGCGATGATCAACGGTGGCAGCAACACCGACCACGGCAGGGCCAGGCTCAACAGCAATCCCAGCAGGATGCCGTTGTAGCTGAAGAGGCCAGCTTGTCGATCTTCCTTGGTATAGCCGCGTCGTTGCGCCGTCAGCAATCCAGCCACGCCGCCCAGCAGCGCACCGCCGAGCAAGGTGGGTGCGGTGAGCAGGATGGCCAACAGGCACAGCAAGCCGCACAGCGGATGGCGCTGGAGGAAAATCTGGCTGAAGCCGTTGAGCAGGGCGGTGGCCCAGTCGGGGCAGTGGGGGTTGGGCATGATAGGTGATGTCAGAGGGACCGAGTCGCCTTCATCGCGAGCAAGCTCGCTCCCACAGGGGGTTTGTGATCGCCGCAAATCCAGTGTGGGGCGAGCTTGCTCGCGATAGGGCCAGTACAGGCGCTAGATCAACGTCTCAATGCGCAACGAGTTGGTGGACCCCGGCTGCCCGAACGGCACGCCCGCCGTGATCAGCAAGGTGTCGCCACGCTGGGCCATGCCTTGGGCCTGGGCGATTTCCAGCGCCGTGGAGCACACTTCATCCACCTGCCGCAGCCGATCGTTGACCACCGAATGCACGCCCCAGGCCACGGTCAGGCGGCGAGCGGCCTGCAGGTTCGGCGTGAGGTTGAGGATCGGCACTGTCGGCCGTTCCCGTGCGGCCCGCAGGCTGGAGCTGCCCGACTCGCTGTAATTCACCAGCACCGCCACCGGCAGGACGTTGCTGACCCGGCGAATCGCGCAACTGATGGCGTCCGACACTGTCGCCTCGGCTTTCGGCCGGCTGACGTCCAGTTGCGCCTGGTAGTCGGGGCCGTTTTCCACCTGGCGGATGATCTTGCTCATCATCTGCACGGCTTCGAGGGGGTAATCGCCAGAGGCGGTTTCCGCCGACAGCATCACCGCATCGGCACCTTCGGCCACGGCGTTGGCAACGTCGGTGACTTCGGCGCGGGTCGGCGCCGGGGAGAACCGCATCGACTCCAGCATCTGCGTGGCCACCACCACCGGTTTGCCCAGGGCACGGCAGACGCCGATGATGTTTTTCTGGATATGCGGCACGCTCTCGGCCGGCACCTCGACGCCGAGATCACCACGGGCCACCATGATCGCGTCGCTCAGTTCGGCAATCTCTTGCAATTGGGTGACAGCCGAGGGTTTCTCGATCTTGGCCATCAGGAACGCCTTGTCGCCGATCAGCGCGCGGGCTTCGCGGATGTCCTCGGGGCGCTGCACGAACGACAGCGCCACCCAATCGACGCCCAGCTCCAGGCCGAAGCTCAAGTCGCGGCGGTCCTTGGCGGTCAGCGGGCTCAGGTCAAGCACGGCCTGGGGCACGTTCACGCCCTTGCGGTCCGACAGTTCGCCGCCGTTAAGCACCTCGGTGTCGATGGCGTCGGCATGCTGGGTGATTACCCGCAGGCGCAGCTTGCCGTCGTCCAGCAACAAGTCCATGCCAGGCTCCAACGCCGCGATAATCTCTGGGTGAGGCAGGTTCACCCGGCGTTGATCGCCCGGCGTCGGGTCCAGGTCCAGTCGAAGGGCCTGGCCCCGTTGCAGCAGCACCTTGCCGTCGGCGAATTTGCCAACCCGCAGCTTCGGGCCCTGCAAGTCCATCAGGATGCCCAGCGGATAATTGAGCTGCTGCTCGACTTCGCGAATCCACTGATAGCGCTGGGCGTGGTCGGCGTGATCACCGTGGCTGAAGTTCAGGCGAAAGATGTTCACACCGGCCTGCACCAGTTCGCGGATGTCATCGATGCCACGGGTGGCAGGGCCGAGGGTCGCGAGGATCTTGACCTTTTTATCAGGCGTCATTTTTTGGGGTCTCGAGGATCAGGATGGCGCGAAAGTCGTTCACGTTGGTGCGGGTCGGTTCGGTGACGATCAGCGCGTCCAACGCGGCGAAGTAGCCGTAGCCGTTATTGTTGTCCAACTCGTCGCTGGCGTTGAGGCCCAGCTCGGCGGCGCGGCGATAACTGTCAGGCGTCATGAGGGCGCCGGCATTGTCCTCGGAGCCGTCGATGCCATCGGTGTCGCCGGCCAGCGCATAGATGCCGGGATGGCCCTTGAGGCTGTCGGTCAGGCTCAGCAGGAATTCGGCGTTGCGCCCGCCACGGCCGTTGCCGCGCACGGTGACGGTGGTTTCGCCGCCGGAAAGGATCACGCACGGCGCCGCCAACGGTTGGCCGTGCAGGGCGATTTGCCGGGCGATGCCGGCATGGACCTTTGCCACCTCCCGGGATTCGCCTTCCAGGTCACCGAGGATCAATGGGCTGAAACCAGCCTGGCGCGCCTTCACGGCTGCGGCTTCCAAGGATTGCTGGGGGCGAGCGATCAGTTGGAAATGACTGCGGGCCAGGCTTGGGTCTCCGGGTTTGACGGTTTCCGATTCCGGGCTTTGCAGCCAGGTGCGTACCGAGGCCGGCACTTCAATGTTGTAGCGCTTGAGAATCGCCAGGGCCTCGGCCGAGGTGCTGGGGTCGGCCACGGTGGGGCCGGACGCGATGACCGTGGCGAGATCGCCGGGCACATCGGAAATCGCATAGGTGTACACCGTCGCCGGCCAGCAGGCCTTGCCCAGGCGTCCGCCTTTGATGGCCGAGAGGTGTTTGCGCACGCAATTCATCTCACCAATGGTGGCGCCGGATTTGAGCAAGGCTTTGTTGATCGATTGTTTGTCGGCCAGGGTGATGCCGGCCGCTGGCAAGGCCAGCAACGCCGAGCCCCCGCCGGACAGCAGGAAAATCACCCGGTCGTCTTCATTGAGGTTGCTGACGAGTTCGAGCACCCGTCCGGCCACTTCCAGGCCCGCGGCGTCCGGCACAGGGTGAGCGGCTTCGACCACTTCGATTTTCTGGCAGGGCGCGCCATGGCCGTAGCGGGTCACCACCAGGCCGCTGACCTCGCCTTGCCAGCAACGCTCGACCACTTGCGCCATGGCCGCCGCCGCCTTACCGGCCCCGATGACGATCACTCGGCCGCTGCGGTCGCTGGGCAGGTATTGTTCGAGGACTTGCTGCGGATGAGCCGCGTCGATGGCTGTGGCAAACAGCTCGCGCAGCAGTTGTTGCGGATCGACCGACATGGCGGGCTCCCGAGATTCTTGTTATTTGAGGGCAACGCAGACTCCTGTGGGAGCGAGCTTGCTCGCGATGGCTATTTCAGAACCAACAATGATGCTGACTGAACGACCGCTATCGCGAGCAAGCTCGCTCCCACAGGGTTATTTGAGTGTCAGTTGTCGCGAATCGAGAAATTCGCCATATGCTCCAGCCCTTTGATCAACGCCGAGTGGTCCCAGTTGCTGCCGCCGATGGCCGCGCAGGTGCTGAACACTTGCTGGGCGTTGGCGGTGTTGGGCAGGTTGATGTTCAGTTCCTTGGCGCCTTGCAGGGCCAGGTTCAGGTCCTTCTGGTGCAGGCTGATGCGGAAGCCCGGGTCGAAGGTGCCCTTGATCATGCGCTCGCCATGGACTTCGAGGATCTTCGACGAAGCGAAACCACCCATCAGCGCTTCACGGACCTTGGCGGGGTCGGCACCGTTTTTCGAGGCGAACAACAGGGCTTCGGCCACGGCCTGGATGTTCAGGGCAACGATGATCTGATTCGCCACTTTGGCGGTCTGGCCGTCGCCGTTGCCACCGACCAGGGTGATGTTCTTGCCCATGGCCTGGAACAGCGGCAAGGCTCGTTCGAAGGCAGCGTTGTCGCCACCGACCATGATGCTGAGGGTCGCGGCCTTGGCGCCGACTTCGCCGCCAGACACCGGGGCGTCAAGGTACTGCGCGCCCCTTTCATTGATTTTCGCCGCGAAGGTCTTGGTGGCGGTCGGCGAGATCGAGCTCATGTCGATCACTACCTTGCCCGCACCCACGCCGGCCGCGACGCCATCGGCGCGAAACAGCACGTCCTCGACCTGTGGCGTGTCCGGGACCATGACGATGATGAATTCGGCTTCCTGGGCGACTTCCCGAGGATTGGCCAATGCCACCGCGCCACCGGCCACGAGATCGGCCGGGGCGGCGTCGTGGTGCTGGGTCAGGAACAGGCTGTGACCGGCTTTTTGCAGGTTGAGAGCCATTGGGTGGCCCATGATGCCGGTGCCGATGAATCCGATTTTAGCCATGAGAAAAATCCTCTCTTATTAAAGTGCCCACGGACTCTGTGGCGAGGGAGCTTGCTCCCGCTGGGCCGCGAAGCGGCCCCAGAAATCCATCGGTGAAAAAACATGCGTCTGCTTCGCAGCCGAGCGGGAGCAAGCTCCCTCGCCACACGAGCTCTCGCCAGTCAGATTGCGTTATGGGTTTTCAACCAGCCCAAACCTGCTTCGGTCGTAGTGAGCGGCTTGTATTCGCAGCCGATCCAACCCTGGTAGCCGATGCGATCCAGGTGTTCGAACAGGAAGCGGTAGTTGATCTCGCCGGTGCCCGGCTCGTTGCGGCCCGGGTTGTCCGCCAATTGCACATGGTTGATCTCGCCCAGGTGCGCCGACAGGGTCCTGGCCAGGTCGCCTTCCATGATTTGCATGTGGTAGATGTCGTATTGCAGGAACAGATTGGCGCTGCCCACCTGCTCGCGGATCGACAGGGCCTGGGCCGTGTTGTTCAGGTAGAAGCCCGGGATGTCGCGGGTATTGATGGCTTCCATGACCAACTTGATGCCTTCGCCTTGCAGCTTTTCGGCGGCGTATTTGAGATTGGCGACGAAGGTTTTTTCCGCCAGTGCCTCGTCGCACTTCTGTGGACGAATCCCGGCCAGGCAATTGACCTGGGTATTGCCCAACACTTTTGCGTAGGCGATCGCCAGGTCGACCCCGGCGCGGAACTCTTCGACTCGGTCCGGCAGGCAAGCAATGCCGCGCTCACCGTCGGCCCAATTGCCGGCCGGCAGGTTGAACAGCACCTGGGTCAGGCCGTTGGCGTCGAGCAGGGCCTTGAGTTCGGCAGAGCTGTAATCGTAGGGGAACAGGTATTCGACTCCACTGAAACCGGCCTTGGCGGCCGCTTCGAAACGGGCGAGAAAATCCTGTTCGGTGAACAGCATGGACAGGTTGGCGGCGAAACGCGGCATGGTTGTCTCCTGTGGATAGTTGGCAGGCCCCCTTGTGGGAGCGAGCTTACTCGCTCCCACAAGGGGGCCACTCGGTCAGTCGAGCAATGAGATGGCCGTAGGTGCATCGTTGCCTACCAGCGCCAGGTCTTCAAATTCATTGACGGCGTTAATCTCGGTGCCCATGGAAATGTTGGTCACGCGTTCCAGAATGATCTCGACGATCACCGGCACCTTGAATTCCTCAATCATTTCCTGAGCCTTGCGCAGTGCCGGCTGGATGCCAGACGGTTCGAACACTCGCAGAGCCTTGCAGCCCAGGCCTTCAGCGACGGCGATGTGGTCAACGCCATAGCCGTTGAGTTCCGGGGCATTGAGGTTGTCGAACGACAGCTGCACGCAGTAGTCCATGTCGAAACCGCGCTGGGCCTGGCGGATCAAGCCCAGGTAGGAATTGTTCACCACGACATGGATGTACGGCAGCTTGAACTGCGCGCCCACCGCCAATTCTTCGATCATGAACTGGAAATCATAGTCGCCCGACAGCGCTACGACTTTGCGGTTCGGATCGGCCTTGACCACTCCCAGGGCGGCTGGGATGGTCCAGCCCAAGGGACCGGCCTGGCCGCAGTTGATCCAATGGCGTGGCTTGTAGACGTGAAGAAACTGCGCCCCGGCGATCTGCGACAGGCCGATGGTGCTGACGTAGCAGGTGTCCTTGCCGAACACCTGGTTCATTTCCTCGTAGACACGCTGCGGCTTGACCGGCACGTTGTCGAAGTGGGTCTTGCGTTGCAGGCTGGCCTTGCGTTGCTGGCAGTCCTGCAGCCAGGCGGTGCGGTTCTTCAGCTTGCCGGCCGCTTGCCATTCACGGGCCACCTCGATAAACACGGTCAGGGCCGAAGCGGCGTCGGAGACGATGCCCAGGTCGGGGGTGAATACACGGCCGATCTGGGTGGGTTCGATGTCGACGTGAATGAACGTGCGGCCTTCGGTGTAGACATCCACCGAACCGGTGTGACGGTTGGCCCAGCGGTTGCCGACGCCCAGCACGACGTCAGACTTGAGCAACGTAGCGTTGCCATAGCGATGCGAGGTCTGCAGGCCGACCATGCCGACCATCAACGGGTGATCGTCGGGGATGGTGCCCCAGCCCATCAACGTAGGAATGACCGGGATGCCGGTCAGCTCGGCGAATTCCACCAGGAGGTCGCTGGCATCGGCGTTGATGATGCCGCCACCGGCCACCAGCAAGGGGCGCTCGGCCTGATTGAGCATTGCCAGGGCTTTCTCGATCTGCACGCGGTTGGCCGCGGGTTTGGCCAGGGGCAGCGGCTGGTAGGCGTCGATGTCGAATTCGATCTCGGCCATCTGCACGTCGAACGGCAGGTCGATCAGCACCGGGCCGGGACGGCCGGAGCGCATTTCATAAAAAGCCTTCTGGAAGGCATAGGGCACCTGGCCGGGTTCCAGGACAGTGGTGGCCCACTTGGTCACTGGCTTGACGATGCTGGTGATATCCACAGCCTGGAAGTCTTCCTTGTGCATCCGGGCGCGGGGCGCTTGTCCGGTGATGCACAGGATCGGAATCGAGTCGGCCGACGCGCTGTAGAGGCCGGTCACCATGTCCGTACCAGCCGGGCCCGAGGTGCCGATGCACACGCCGATGTTGCCGGCCTTAGTCCGGGTGTAGCCCTCGGCCATGTGCGAGGCACCTTCAACGTGGCGAGCAAGGACGTGATCGATGCCACCCACCTTCTGCAGGGCGGAGTACAGCGGGTTGATCGCAGCACCCGGGATGCCGAAGGCGGTGTCCACGCCTTCACGGCGCATCACCAGAACGGCGGCTTCGATTGCTCTCATTTTGCTCATTATTTTGTGCCTCTTACGTTTTGTAATTGTATACAAGTGGCTGTGCGAAGAGTTTATTCACGGCGGATGGCGCAGGTCAATCCCTTTCCTCAAGCAGCTGTTTCATTCGTCGGCCGAGCTGGTTTATAACGGCTCTTTGCTGAATAAGGTGGGTTTGAGAAAATTATTGTATACAAAAACACAACGTGTTGTGTTCTATTTGTGGGGTTCGGTTTTGCTGCAAAGTGAAGCCCGAGGCTTTCCCATGACAAAAGAAGGACAGCACCCATGAGCGCTCTGACTTTGAAAATCGCCCTCGACCTGGCTGGGCAAGCCCTTGCCATCGGTCGTGAAATAAGCGCCGCACCCCTGACCGTCGCGGTCCTGGACAGCGGCGGGCACCTGGTTGCCTTGCAACGCGAAGACGGCGCCAGCCTGCTTCGCCCGCAGATCGCCATCGGCAAGGCCTGGGGGGCCATCGCCCTGGGCAAAGGCTCGCGGCTTCTCGCCCAGGACGCCCAGCAACGCCCAGCGTTCTTTGCCGCTTTGAATGGCTTGGGCCAAAGCAACATCGTGCCGGCCCCGGGCGGGGTGTTGATCAGGGATCAGGAGGGCAGGGTGTTGGGGGCGATCGGGGTGAGTGGGGATGTTTCGGATGTGGATGAGCAGGTGGCGGTGAGGGCGGTGGAGGCGGTGCAGTTGAGGGCGGATGCGGGGGCTTGATTTGCTCTGACTGAGCCTGCCATTTCGCGAGCAGGCTCGCTCCCACAAGGGATTTGGGTTGTTCGCAGTTTCGGAGTCAACAACGAACCCTGTGGGAGCGAGCCTGCTCGCGAAGGCAATCCTGCTGACACATCCAGCTAAAAGTTGGTACTGCGCCTGGTCATTCGGCGGGCTAGCCTTCCTCCAGACTCAACCAAAAAAGGACATGGAATGTCTGGTTTATCTGTTTCACATCGGCTTCGCGTCGGCCGCTATTCTGAGTCCAATCGGATCTACCTATTAACCACGAATACACTTGGGCGGGAGCCTGTTTTCAAGGACGTTGTCCTCGGCAGGTTGGTGGTTGATCAATTTCGAAAAGCTCAGGAGCAAGGCTGGGCCGATTCATTGGCTTGGGTGGTCATGCCTGACCACTTCCATTGGCTGATCGAGTTGCGCAAGGGATCTTTGAGTGAGTTGATGCAACGGACCAAATCATTGAGCACCAAAGCGGTAAACCTACGCTTGGACAATAAAATCAGCCTTTGGCAGCAGGGGTTTCATGACCGGGCATTGCGGCGAGATGAAGATTTGGTGTTCATGGCTCGCTATGTCATCTGCAACCCCTTGCGGGCAGGGTTGGTGAAAAGGCTTGGTGACTATCCGCTCTGGGATGCCATTTGGCTTTGACTGGATATCGAGTTGCCTTCTTCGCGAGCAGGCTCGCTCCCACAGGGGTTTTGTGGTGAAAAAAGAATCTGCAAGCAACCTGAGTCTCGTGTGGGAGCGAGCCTGCTCGCGATAATGGCGACTCGGTCCCCAGCCTAGCTAGCGATCCAGCTCACACCCCTTCAAAACCAACCGGATAATCGTCTGCGCCGCCGCTTCGTAATCCGCTTCATCCAGCTTGGCCTTGCCGGTCACGGCGCTGATCTGCCAGTCGAAATCGGCGTAGGTCTGGGTGGCGGCCCAGATGCTGAACATCAGGTGGTTGGGGTCGAGGGGGGCGATCTGGCCGCGGTCGATCCAGGTCTGGATGCAGTCGATGTTGTGCCGGGCCTGGGCGTTGAGCTGTTCCACCAGGTCCGCGCTCAGGTGCGGGGCGCCGTGCATGATTTCGCTGGCGAAGACTTTCGAGGCGAAGGGCAGGTCGCGTGAGATACGGATCTTGGAGCGGATGTAGTGGCTCAGCACTTCGCCCGGCTCGCCATCGGCGTTGAACGGTGTCGAGGCTTGGAGGATGGGTTCGATGATGCTTTCCAGGACCTCGCGATAGAGGTTTTCCTTGGACTTGAAATAGTAGTAGACGTTGGGTTTGGGCAGGCCCGCCTTGGCCGCGATGTCGCTGGTTTTGGTCGCGGCGAAGCCCTTGTCGGCAAATTCTTCGCTGGCGGCACGCAGGATCAGTTCTTTGTTGCGCTCGCGGATAGTGCTCATAAACCCTGGGTTTCCTTGCCGGTTCTGGCGGTTGCGCATGGTAGCACCGGCCTCGCGCGACGCTCAAGAATGCCCCTAGGATGCGTGGCTCGCGCTATGCTTCGCAGCATTATTTGTTCAAGGAGCCCCCCATGGCTGGAAGCAGTTTGCTGGTTTTGATCGACGACATCGCTACCGTGCTCGACGATGTGGCATTGATGACCAAGATGGCCGCCAAGAAAACCGCCGGCGTGCTGGGCGATGACCTGGCGCTCAATGCCCAGCAGGTGTCAGGCGTGCGTGCCGAGCGGGAGCTGCCAGTGGTCTGGGCGGTGGCGAAGGGATCCTTTATCAACAAGCTGATCCTGGTGCCGTCGGCGCTGGCCATCAGTGCCTTCGTCCCTTGGCTGGTGACGCCGCTGTTGATGGTCGGCGGCGCCTACCTGTGTTTCGAAGGGTTCGAAAAACTCGCCCACAAATTCCTTCACAGCAAGTCCGAGGACCAGGCCGAGCACGCGCAACTGGTCGAGGCGGTGGCGGATCCAGCGGTCGATCTGGTCGCCTTCGAAAAGGACAAGATCAAGGGCGCGGTGCGTACCGACTTCATCCTCTCGGCGGAGATCATCGCCATTACTCTCGGCACTGTTGCCGATGCGCCGTTGACCCAGCAGGTGATCGTGCTGTCGGGCATCGCCATTGTCATGACCGTCGGCGTCTACGGCCTGGTGGCGGGAATCGTCAAGCTCGATGACCTGGGCTTGTGGCTGACCCAGAAGCCAGGGCAGGCCGCCAAGAGCATTGGCGGGGCGATCCTGCGCGCAGCGCCTTACATGATGAAAAGCCTGTCGGTGATCGGCACGGCAGCGATGTTCCTGGTGGGCGGCGGCATCCTCACCCATGGCGTGCCGGCGGTGCATCACTGGATCGAAGGCGTTGCCGCGAGTGCCGGTGGCGCCGGGTTCATCGTGCCAATGCTGCTCAATGCGGTGGCGGGAATTGTCGCGGGGGCGATGGTGTTGGCGGGTGTGCTCGTCGTGGGCAAAATCTGGAAAGCGCTGAAAGGCTAGGGCCGCCAACACTAAGCAACTGTGGGAGCGAGCCTGCTCGCGAAGGCGGCGTGTCAGACGACTATTCGTAAACTGACACGACGCCTTCGCGAGCAGGCTCGCTCCCACAGTGTTTTTTGGGGGCGAACGTTACTCGGCGATCTGCAACTTCCGCGACTCGGTATACACGTACCGCACCTTTTCATACTCGAACGGCGAATTCAGCTGGCCGTAGCGGAAGCTCGTCTGGTAGCGCCTGTCCACGCCGCGCAGCAACAATAGTTCCGGGTGGTTGGAGCTGACCTCCGACACGTTGAGGAAGTTGATCGCCGATTCCGCCGTGTAGTCCACCAACAAGCCCGACGTGTCGCGCAGGTTCGAAGGGCCGAAAATCGGCAGCACGAAATACGCGCCGCCCGGTACGCCGTAGAAGCCAAGGGTCTGGCCGAAGTCTTCGCTCTGGCGCGGCAGGCCCATGGCGGTGGCCGGGTCCCACAGGCCGGCGATGCCGACGGTGGTGTTGAGTAGCAGCCGCGCCGTGGTTTCCATCGAACGCTTGCCCTTGAATTGCAGCAGGCTGTTCATCAGGTTCGGCACGTCCCCCAGGTTATTGAAGAAGTTGCTGACCCCGGTGCGCACAAAGGTTGGGGTGATGTAGCGATAGCCGTCGACCACGGGCAGGAACACCCACTGGTCGAAGCGGTAATTGAAGTGGTAGACGCGTCGGTTCCAGGATTCCAACGGGTCGTAGACGTTCAGCGCGTTGAGCGTCGAGCGTTCGAATTCCCGTTGATCCAGGCCCGGGTTGAACTTGAGTTTGGTCAGCGGCTCCTTGAAGCCGTCCGAGTCCACCACCACAGGCGCGTCGGCCTTGCTGTTATCGGCGTGGACCATGCCCGCGCTCATTAACGCGGCGATCAGCAGGAGGTATTTAGCCACGGAAGAACTCCAGCATGGCGTCGCTGTTGACGCGATAGTTAAGGTTGCCGCAATGGCCGCCCAGCGGGTAGACCGTCAGGCGATCACCAAAGGTCTTGCGCAGGAAGCCCAGGTCACCCGGGCCGAGGATCACATCGTCGGCGTTGTGCATGACCGCGATCTTCGGGCTGGCCTGCAAGTAATCCTTCAGTGCATAGAGACTGACCTGGTCAACCAGTTGCAGCAGGCTGCCGCCGTCAGTGCGTGCTCGCCACATCGGGATCACCTGCTCGGTGAGATAACAATCGAAGTCGCATTGCAGCGCGCGCTTGAGGAAGGGCGTCAGGCTGGTGCTCTCGGTGATCGGAAACTTGGGCGGGGTGATGAGGCCGCGACGATTGATCAAATCCGAAGTGAAGGCGATGTCGGCCGCCGAGAAACGGAACGACGTGCCGATCAGCATCGCCATCTGCTCGTTGCTCAAGTGCTGCTTGGACTGCTGAAAATCGTAGAGCAGCGCATCGTTGAGGTCGATGTAGCCTTTTTGCTGGAAGTAGCGGGTCAGCTTGTTCAGGACCAGTTCATAGAACGTGGTGGTGCTGTTGATGCCCTTGACCTCGGTCTGGACCAGCTTGTCCAGGTTGGTGATCGAGGTATAGAGGTTCACCGGTGGGTTGAGCAGCAGCACTTTCTTGAAGTTGAAGCTGCGTCGGGTTTCGTCCAGGTGCGCGACGAACGCTGCGTCCAGTGCGCCGAGGCTGTAGCCGGTCAGGTAGTACTCGGTCACGGGCACTTTTGGATTTTGCGCGCGCACGGCCTGCATCACTCGATACATGTCTTCGGCATCCTCCTTGGTGATGCCCGGTGTGGCGAAGCGCGAAGCGGCGCTCATGAAGTCGAAGCTGGTGGGCGAAGACAGCTGCACCACGTGGTAACCGGCCTTGTAATAGAGGCGCTTGAGGTATTCGTTGAGCGTGCTGTCATACCGCGCGCCGGTGCCGGCGATCAGGAAGATCAGCGGCGCCGGTTTGTCCTGGGTGGCCATGCGGTAGGTGAGGCTTTTCACCGGCCAGAAATTGTCCGGCAGGATGAACTCCCGTTCGGGGCGCAGGGTGACGTTGTAGTCCGCCTGGTCGATGTCTTCGTTCAGCGGCAGTTCCGGTCTAAGGTCTGGCGGCGTTGTCGCGATCGTCGCCTCGAACGGGTTGGTCAGGGGGTAGCCATAGCTGGCGGCGTCGACATCCACCGCCAGCGCGGACGCACTCAGGATAAGGCCGCCGAGGAGGGCAGCGAAGCGCAAGGAACGGAGCATGACTGGATCCCTTAGAGGAAGGTGCCGAATGAGGTTCGCAGCCTATGACCATCGAAGTGAAGCCAAGTGCCATGACGGCTGCAAAACAAGCGCGTGCGAGGCGCGACAGTAGCGGGACAATACACGTTGGAGCGTCGAGGCGGCTAGTGGAGCCGCCAGCTTCCTGGTACTGGCATGCAAAGTTTGGGCGAAAATGACCCTGCTAAACCGGTTAGATGGGTTGCTGGCTTTCTGATGTCGTTTCTCGCTGCTTCGGCGTCGCAGACAGAGCAGGTTCCAGATCGGCGCAGGTTGATGATCAGTCGGTCAGTACTCCACTGGCGTTCGGAGCGGTTTGCAGGCGAGCGTGATGGGGGCGCTGGGCACCATAACAATACGTTGAAGCCGCTCGGCATCCGCCGGGCGCAGCACTTTCGGGGAAGTAACGATGAAGATGCGACGACTCTTGGGCGCAGGTGCCGCACTGGTACTGGCGATCAGCTCCACCTTGGCCAGCGCCGAAACCAAAACCCTGAGCATTGGCTACGTTGACGGTTGGTCCGACAGCGTTGCGACCACTCACGTGGCCGCCGAAGTGATCAAGCAAAAACTTGGCTACGATGTGAAGTTGCAGGCTGTCGCGACCGGGATCATGTGGCAGGGCGTTGCCACCGGCAAGCTCGATGCGATGCTGTCGGCCTGGCTGCCGGTGACCCACGGCGATTACTGGACGAAGAACAAAGACCAGGTCGTCGACTACGGTCCAAACTTCAAGGACGCGAAGATCGGCCTGATCGTACCGGAGTATGTCAAGGCCAAGTCGCTCGAAGACCTGAAGACCGATGACTCCTTCAAGAAGCGCATCGTTGGCATCGACGCCGGTTCAGGCGTAATGCTCAAGACCGACCAGGCCATCAAGGACTACGACCTGACCGGCTATCAACTCAAGGCCAGTTCCGGCGCCGGCATGATCGCCGAGCTGACCCGTGCCGAGAAAAAGAACGAGTCCATCGCCGTCACCGGTTGGGTGCCGCACTGGATGTTCGCCAAGTGGAAACTGCGCTTCCTGGACGACCCGAAAGGCGTCTACGGCGCGGCTGAAACCGTGAACAGCATCGGCAGCAAGGAATTGGGCACCAAGGCGCCAGAAGTGGCCGAATTCCTGAAGAAGTTCCAGTGGGCCTCGAAAGACGAAATCGGCGAAGTCATGCTGGCGATCCAGGAAGGCGCCAAGCCGGACGCCGCCGCCAAGGATTGGGTCGCCAAGCACCCGGACCGCGTGAAGGAGTGGACCGGCAAGTAATCGGCCTGGTTTGACTGTTCCAAAAGCCGCATGACGTTGTGTCATGCGGCTTTTTTGTGCCCGCGATTCCTGGATTCTCCTCAAAACACTGTGGGAGCGAGCTTGCTCGCGATGACGACGCAATATTCAACAGAGATGCAAGCAGACACACCGCTATCGCGAGCAAGCTCGCTCCCACAGGAGGGTGATTATGGAAATGTGCGGCAAACTGGCGCAACCGTCATGTCGTTCTAATACTAAGGTCGTCTGGAACCTGGCCTTCAGCCGCATAGAGTAGAGCGGTACCAAATAAATCTGTGCTGCGAGGATAAAAACAATGAACGACAGCATTTACCTCTCGATTCAAAACAGCCCGCGCTTCAAGGAGCTGGTGAAAAAGCGAGAGAAGTTCGCCTGGATTCTCTCGGCGATCATGCTAGGGCTGTATTCCGGCTTCATTCTTCTGATCGCCTATGGGCCGCATATTCTCGGGGCCAAGATGTCGCCCGAGTCGACCATCACCTGGGGTATCCCTATCGGGATTGGCTTGATTCTGTCGGCCTTCGTCCTGACCGGCATCTACGTGCGACGCGCCAACGGCGAATTCGACGACCTGAACAATGCGATTCTCAAGGAGGCTCAGCAATGATCCGGCGTCTACTGGCTCTTTTGAGCATTGCAGCATTTGCACCGGGTGCCTGGGCGGCTGATGCCCTGACCGGCGCCGTGCAGAGACAACCCCTCAACGTCCCGGCTATCTTGATGTTCGTGGCCTTCGTGGGCGCGACCCTGTACATCACCTACTGGGCTTCCAAGAAAAACAACTCGGCGGCCGACTACTATGCGGCCGGCGGCAAGATCACCGGCTTTCAGAACGGCCTGGCGATTGCGGGCGACTACATGTCGGCGGCGTCCTTTCTTGGGATTTCCGCACTGGTATTCACCTCCGGCTACGATGGCCTGATCTACTCCATCGGCTTCCTGGTGGGCTGGCCAATCATCCTGTTCCTGATCGCAGAGCGCCTGCGTAACCTGGGTAAATACACCTTTGCCGACGTGGCGTCCTATCGCCTCGGGCAAACCCAGATCCGCACCTTGTCCGCCAGCGGCTCGCTGGTGGTGGTGGCGTTCTACCTGATCGCGCAAATGGTCGGTGCCGGCAAGCTGATCCAGCTGCTGTTCGGCCTGGACTACCACGTTGCGGTGATCCTGGTCGGCATCCTGATGTGCCTCTATGTACTGTTCGGCGGCATGCTGGCGACGACCTGGGTGCAGATCATCAAGGCGGTGCTGTTGCTGTCGGGTGCGTCGTTCATGGCCCTGATGGTGATGAAGCACGTCAACTTCGATTTCAACATGCTCTTCGCCGAAGCGGTCAAGGTTCACCCTAAAGGCGAGGCGATCATGAGCCCCGGCGGCTTGGTGAAGGATCCGATCTCGGCCTTCTCCCTTGGCCTGGCGCTGATGTTCGGTACCGCTGGCCTGCCACACATCCTGATGCGCTTCTTCACCGTGAGCGACGCCAAGGAAGCTCGCAAGAGCGTGCTGTATGCCACTGGCTTCATCGGCTACTTCTACATCCTGACCTTCATCATCGGCTTCGGCGCGATCCTGCTGGTCAGCACCAACCCGGCCTTCAAGGACGCGGCGGGTGCCTTGCTGGGCGGCAACAACATGGCGGCGGTGCACCTGTCCAACGCGGTTGGCGGCAGCATCTTCCTGGGCTTCATCTCGGCGGTGGCGTTCGCGACCATCCTGGCGGTGGTAGCGGGCCTGACCCTGGCCGGTGCTTCGGCGGTGTCCCATGACCTGTATGCCAGCGTGATCAAGAAGGGCAAGGCCAACGAGAAGGACGAGATTCGCGTCTCGAAGATCACCACCATTGCCCTGGCAGTGCTGGCGATCGGCCTGGGCATCCTGTTCGAGAAGCAAAACATCGCGTTCATGGTGGGCCTGGCGTTCTCCATCGCGGCAAGCTGCAACTTCCCGGTGCTGCTGCTTTCGATGTACTGGAAGAAGCTGACCACCCGTGGCGCCATGGTCGGTGGCTGGCTGGGCCTGATCAGTGCCGTGGGCCTGATGGTGCTCGGCCCGACCATCTGGGTACAGATCATGGGTCACGAGAAGGCGATCTTCCCGTACGAATACCCTGCGCTGTTCTCGATGATCATCGCGTTCGTTGGCATCTGGTTCTTCTCCGTTACCGACAAGTCGGCCGAAGGCGTCAACGAGCGGGCGCTGTTCTTCCCGCAGTTCGTGCGTTCGCAGACTGGCCTGGGGGCGAGTGGGGCGGTGAACCACTGATGCAGAGGTAAGTGTTTGAAGAAATACCCCGGTCGAGAGGCTGGGGTATTTTTTTGTGTAAGGTTTATGGAAGGCAGACCTGCCCCCATCGCGAGCAAGCTCGCTCCCACACTGGAGCACGTTCATCCTATGAGAGCGAGCTTGCTCGCGATGGCGCCGGGTCTGCCAATGCAGTTACCGGATCAGATTAAAAGAGGCATAAACAAAACAGCCCCCGCTCTTATATAAGAAGCGGGGGCTGTTTCAGTGCAGCTTGGGACCTATCGCAAGGCAGGTCTTACTTGCGGTCTTCCAGCTTGGTGATGTCACGCGACTCGTAGCCGGTGTACAGCTGGCGTGGGCGGCCGATCTTGTACGGGCTGGAGAGCATTTCCTTCCAGTGGGAGATCCAGCCCACGGTCCGCGCCAGGGCGAAGATCACGGTGAACATGCTGGTTGGAATGCCGATCGCCTTGAGGATGATCCCCGAGTAGAAGTCGACGTTCGGGTAGAGCGAGCGCTCGATGAAGTACGGGTCGGTCAGGGCGATCTCTTCCAGGCGCATGGCCAGTTCGAGTTGCGGATCGTTCTTGATCCCCAGTTCCTTGAGCACTTCGTCGCAGGTCTGCTTCATGACGGTGGCGCGTGGGTCGCGGTTCTTGTAGACCCGGTGACCGAAGCCCATCAGCTTGAACGGATCGTTCTTGTCCTTGGCCTTGGCGATGAACTTGTCGATGTTGGAGACATCGCCGATTTCATCGAGCATGGTCAGTACCGCTTCGTTCGCACCGCCGTGGGCAGGGCCCCAGAGCGCGGCGATACCGGCGGCGATACAGGCGAACGGGTTGGCACCCGACGAACCGGCCAGGCGCACGGTGGACGTGGAGGCGTTCTGCTCGTGGTCGGCGTGGAGGATGAAGATCCGGTCCATGGCCTTGGCGAGCACCGGGCTGATCGGTTTGATCTCGCACGGGGTGTTGAACATCATATGCAGGAAGTTCTCTGCATAGGTCAGGTCGTTGCGCGGGTACATCATGGGCTGGCCCATGGAGTACTTGTAGACCATGGCTGCCAGGGTCGGCATCTTCGCCACCAGGCGGATCGCGGAGATTTCGCGATGCTGGGGGTTATTGATGTCCAGGGAGTCGTGGTAGAAGGCCGAGAGGGCACCGACAACGCCGCACATGACGGCCATCGGGTGGGCATCGCGACGGAAGCCGTTGAAGAAGGTCTTCAACTGTTCATGAACCATGGTGTGGTTCTTCACGGTGCTGACGAACTGGGCCTTTTGCTCTGCGGTCGGCAATTCGCCGTTGAGCAGCAGGTAGCAGGTTTCCAGGTAGTCCGATTTTTCAGCCAGTTGCTCGATCGGGTAGCCGCGGTGCAGCAGGATGCCGTTGTCGCCGTCGATATAGGTGATTTTCGATTCGCACGAGGCGGTCGACATGAAACCTGGGTCAAAGGTGAAACGGCCCGTGGCCGTCAGGCCCCGTACGTCGATTACATCGGGACCAACGGTGCCGGTTAAAATGGGCAGCTCGACGGGGGCTGCGCCCTCGATGATCAACTGCGCTTTTTTGTCAGCCATGTGGCCTCCTATTAATGCTTGGAATCATCAGACAGACCCCCCACGCAGGGCCCGCACCACTATAGTGAGATAAATCCGAATGTCAATTTGCCTAAAGTCTTGCTCCAGAAGGCTTTAACCGGACTTTTTCCGCGAAATTGCCTGCCGTTTACGCCTTTTGCCTCATATGTGCAATGCGCTATTAGGGGAAGGTGAACGCGTTGTCATTAGTAGCCTAACTGTCTATACTCGGCCACCGACCGCCAGGGGCTTTTGGGCCTGCTTTCTTGGGGGTCGTCACTCCCTGGGTGGTGAGTACCTGACCAGTGCGCGCCCCAACAACTTTGCCCTGATTGTTAGGGGCTCTTCAGTGTGAAAAAAAAGCCGTGAAAAGCCAACGACCTGTAAACCTAGACCTAAGGACCATCAAACTCCCAGTCACTGCTTACACGTCCATTCTTCACCGTATTTCCGGTGTCATCCTCTTCGTCAGCCTGGCCATCATGCTTTATGCATTGGACAAGTCGCTCGATTCGGAAGAAGGCTTCGGTCAGGTGAAAGCGTGTCTGACCAGTCCGCTAGCCAAGCTAGTGATTTGGGGCATCCTGTCCGCCTTGCTGTATCACTTGGTCGCCGGTGTGCGCCACTTGATCATGGACATGGGCATCGGTGAGACGCTGGAAGGCGGCAAGCTGGGCTCGAAAATCGTTATCGCCGTTTCGGTGGTGGTAATCGTTCTGGCAGGAGTCTGGATATGGTAACCAACGTCACGAACCTCTCGCGTTCTGGCCTGTATGACTGGATGGCGCAGCGTGTGTCTGCGGTCGTTCTCGCGGCTTATTTCATCTTTCTGATTGGATATGTAGTCGCCAACCCCGGCCTGGGCTACGCCCAATGGCATGAACTGTTTGCAAACAACTGGATGCGTATCTTCAGTCTGCTGGCACTTGTCGCACTGGGCGCCCACGCCTGGGTCGGCATGTGGACCATCGCGACCGACTACCTGACGCAGATGGCGTTCGGCAAGTCGGCGACTGCCGTACGTTTCCTCTTCCAGGCAGTATGCGGCGTTGCGATGTTCGCTTACTTCGTCTGGGGTGTGCAGATTCTCTGGGGTATCTGATTCATGGCTAACATTCCAACGATTTCTTTCGACGCCATCATCATTGGTGGTGGCGGTGCCGGCATGCGCGCTGCGCTGCAACTGGCACAGGGCGGTCACAAGACTGCCGTGATCACCAAGGTTTTCCCGACCCGTTCGCATACCGTGTCCGCCCAGGGTGGCATCACCTGCGCCATCGCTTCGGCCGACCCGAACGATGACTGGCGCTGGCACATGTACGATACCGTCAAGGGTTCCGACTACATCGGTGACCAGGACGCTATCGAATATATGTGTCAAGAAGGCCCGGCCGCTGTGTTCGAGCTGGACCACATGGGCCTGCCGTTCTCGCGTACCGAAACCGGCCGCATCTACCAGCGTCCGTTCGGTGGTCAGTCCAAGGACTACGGCAAGGGCGGCCAGGCGGCGCGTACTTGCGCGGCGTCCGACCGTACCGGTCACGCTCTGCTGCACACCCTTTATCAGGGCAACCTGAAAGCCGGCACCACGTTCCTGAACGAGTATTACGCCGTTGACCTGGTGAAAAACCAGGACGGCGCGTTCGTCGGTGTGATCGCGATCTGCATCGAAACCGGCGAAACCACCTACATCCGCTCGAAAGCCACCGTATTGGCGACCGGCGGTGCAGGCCGTATCTACGCCTCCACCACCAACGCCCTGATCAACACCGGTGACGGCGTTGGCATGGCCCTGCGTGCTGGCGTGCCGGTGCAAGACATCGAAATGTGGCAGTTCCACCCGACCGGCATCGCCGGCGCTGGTGTACTGGTCACCGAAGGCTGCCGTGGTGAAGGCGGTTACCTGATCAACAAGCACGGCGAGCGTTTCATGGAGCGTTATGCTCCGAACGCCAAGGACCTTGCCGGTCGCGACGTCGTGGCTCGTTCGATGGTTAAAGAGATCATCGCCGGCAACGGCTGTGGCCCGAATGGCGACCACGTGATGCTCAAGCTCGACCACCTTGGCGAGGAAGTGCTGCACAGCCGCCTGCCAGGTATCTGCGAGCTGTCGAAGACCTTCGCTCACGTCGACCCAGTCGTTGCGCCGGTTCCAGTGGTTCCAACGTGCCACTATATGATGGGCGGCGTTGCCACCAACATTCATGGCCAGGCAATCACTCAGAACGCCGAAGGCGTGGACGAAATCATCCCTGGCTTGTTCGCCGTGGGTGAAGTGGCTTGCGTATCGGTACACGGTGCCAACCGCCTGGGCGGCAACTCGCTGCTCGACCTGGTGGTGTTCGGCCGCGCTGCCGGCCTGCACCTGGAAAAAGCGCTGACCGACGGTATCGAATACCGCGACGCCAGCGACACCGACATCGACGTGGCCCTAAAGCGTCTGGCTGGCCTCAACGAGCGCACCGAAGGCGAAGACGTCGCCACCCTGCGCCGCGAGCTGCAAAGCTGCATGCAGAACTACTTCGGTGTGTTCCGTACCGGCGAGTACATGCAGAAGGGTATTGCCCAGCTCGCACAATTGCGTGAACGAATCGCCAACGTGAAGATCAACGATAAGTCGCAGGCGTTCAACACTGCGCGTATCGAAGCGCTGGAGCTGCAGAACCTGCTGGAAGTGGCCGAAGCCACCGCCATCGCCGCAGAAGTGCGCAAAGAGTCCCGTGGTGCCCACGCCCGCGAAGACTTCGAAGACCGTGACGACGAAAACTGGCTGTGCCACACCTTGTACTTCCCAGGTGAAAAACGCGTCGCCAAGCGTGCCGTGAACTTCTCGCCGAAGACTGTTCCGACTTTCGAACCAAAAGTCCGGACTTATTAAGGGTGACCGCTATGTTGCAAGTCAGTGTTTATCGCTACAACCCTGATCAGGACGCCGCGCCGTTCATGCAGGACTTCCAGGTCGATACCGGTGGTAAAGACCTGATGGTGCTGGACGTGCTGGCCTTGATCAAAGAGCAGGACGAAGGTTTTTCCTATCGTCGCTCGTGCCGCGAGGGCGTTTGTGGCTCCGATGGCATGAACATCAACGGCAAGAACGGCTTGGCCTGCATCACGCCGCTGTCGGCTGTGGTCAAGGGCAACAAGCTGATCGTTCGTCCGCTGCCAGGTTTGCCGGTCATCCGTGACCTGGTCGTCGATATGAGCATCTTCTACAAGCAATACGAGAAGGTGAAGCCATTCCTGCAGAACGACACGCCGGCTCCGGCCATCGAGCGTCTGCAGTCCCCTGAAGAGCGTGAAAAGCTCGACGGTCTGTACGAGTGCATCCTGTGCGCTTGCTGCTCGACCTCGTGCCCATCCTTCTGGTGGAACCCGGACAAATTCCTGGGCCCGGCCGCCCTGCTGCAAGCGTACCGCTTCCTGGCAGACAGCCGTGACACCAAGACGTCCGAACGTCTGGCCGCACTGGATGACCCGTTCAGCGTATTCCGCTGCCGCGGGATCATGAACTGCGTCAACGTCTGCCCGAAAGGCCTGAACCCGACTAAGGCCATCGGTCACGTACGTAACATGCTGCTGCAAAACGGCGTGTGATTCAGCTGCTGTACCCGTAGAACCGCTGTACCCGTAGAGGCGAGGGCGTGGGCTTCAACCCACGTCCTGGCTATAACCAGAACAGCCGCTCACAAAGCGGTCGTTCTTATTTTGAAGAAATGAGACAAGCAGGGGCATCCGGGCTGGTACCCGGACTATCAGCGTGATCCTAAGTGGCTTGTTTTAGTCGCTGCACTCGGACTTCTGCAAGTTTGCTCGGTGTTTTCGCCGGTGGTGTTCCCCTAATCGAGGGTGACCAAGCATGCAAGAAAGCGTGATGCAGCGCATGTGGAACAGTGCCCACCTCTCCGGTGGTAACGCTGCCTATGTGGAAGAGCTCTACGAGCTCTACCTGCACGACCCTAACGCTGTGCCAGAAGAATGGCGCACCTACTTTCAGAAGTTGCCGGCTGACGGTAACTCTGCCACCGATGTTTCGCACTCGACGATTCGCGATCATTTCGTGCTGCTGGCAAAGAACCAGCGCCGCGCTCAACCGGTTTCTGCCGGCAGCGTGAGCTCCGAGCATGAGAAGAAGCAAGTTGAAGTGCTGCGACTGATCCAGGCCTACCGGATGCGTGGCCACCAGGCAGCCCAGCTGGACCCGCTGGGGCTGTGGCAGCGTCCTGCTCCTGCAGACCTGTCGATCACTCATTACGGCTTGACCAATGCCGATCTTGATACGACCTTCCGTGCCGGCGACCTGTTCATCGGCAAAGAGGAAGCGAGCCTACGCGAAATTCACGAAGCGTTGCAGCAGACATATTGCCGCACCATCGGCGCTGAATTCACGCACATCACCGATTCCGAGCAGCGCCAGTGGTTCCAGCAGCGTCTGGAAAGCGTTCGTGGCCGTCCGACGTACTCCGCCGACATCAAGAGCCACTTGCTCGAGCGCGTCACCGCCGGTGAAGGCTTGGAAAAATACCTGGGCACCAAATACCCAGGCACCAAGCGTTTCGGCCTGGAAGGCGGCGAAAGCCTGATTCCGATGCTGGACGAGCTGATCCAGCGCTCCGGTTCCTACGGCACCAAGGAAGTCGTTATCGGCATGGCCCACCGTGGCCGTCTGAACGTACTGGTCAACACTTTCGGCAAGAACCCACGCGAGCTGTTCGACGAGTTCGAAGGCAAGAAGAAGGTCGAGCTGGGTTCCGGTGACGTGAAGTATCACCAGGGCTTCTCGTCCAACGTGATGACCACAGGTGGCGAAGTCCACTTGGCCATGGCGTTCAACCCGTCCCACCTGGAAATCGTTTCCCCGGTGGTCGAGGGTTCCGTCCGTGCGCGCCAGGATCGTCGCAACGATCCGACCGGTGAGAAGGTATTGCCAATTTCCATCCACGGTGACGCGGCATTCGCCGGTCAAGGCGTGGTCATGGAAACCTTCCAGATGTCCCAGACCCGCGGTTTCAAGACCGGTGGTACGGTTCACATCGTCATCAACAACCAGGTCGGTTTCACCATCAGCAACCCGCTGGACTCGCGTTCCACCGAGTACGCAACCGACGTCGCGAAAATGATCCAGGCGCCGATTCTCCATGTGAATGGCGATGACCCGGAAGCCGTGCTGTTCGTGACCCAGCTGGCCATCGACTACCGCATGCAGTACAAGCGCGACGTGGTGATCGACCTGGTCTGCTACCGTCGTCGCGGCCACAACGAGGCCGACGAGCCAAGCGGCACCCAGCCGCTGATGTACCAGCAGATCGCCAAGCAGCGCACCACTCGTGAGCTGTACGCCGAGCGCCTGACCCAGAGCGGTGTTCTGGATGCCGAGCGCGTCCAGGAAAAAGTCGATGAATATCGCAACGCCCTGGATAACGGCCTGCACGTTGTGAAGAGCCTGGTCAAGGAACCGAACAAGGAACTGTTCGTGGACTGGCGTCCTTACCTGGGCCACGCCTGGACCGCTCGTCACGACACGCGCTTCGATCTCAAGACCTTGCAGGAACTGTCCGCCAAGCTGCTGGAAATCCCGGAAGGCTTTGTGGTCCAGCGTCAGGTCGCGAAGATCTACGAAGACCGGCAGAAGATGCAAGCCGGCGGCCTGCCGATCAACTGGGGTTACGCCGAAACCATGGCGTACGCGACCCTGGCGTTCGAAGGTCACCCGATTCGCATCACCGGCCAGGACGTAGGTCGCGGCACTTTCTCGCACCGTCACGCGGCGCTGCACAACCAGAAAGACGCCAGCACCTACATCCCGCTGCAACACCTGTACAAGGGCCAGCCACGTTTCGACCTGTACGATTCGCTGCTGTCCGAAGAAGCCGTCCTGGCGTTCGAATATGGCTATTCCACCACCGAGCCGAATGCGCTGGTGATCTGGGAAGCCCAGTTCGGCGACTTCGCCAACGGTGCCCAGGTGGTTGTCGACCAGTTCATCACCAGCGGCGAGCACAAGTGGGGTCGTCTCTGCGGCCTGACCATGCTGTTGCCACACGGTTATGAAGGGCAGGGGCCGGAGCACTCTTCGGCGCGTCTGGAGCGTTACCTGCAACTGTGCGCCGAGCACAACGTCCAGGTTTGCGTACCAACGACCCCGGCGCAGATCTACCACCTGCTGCGTCGTCAGGTCATCCGTCCGCTGCGCAAGCCGCTGATCGTGCTGACACCGAAGTCGTTGCTGCGTCACAAACTGGCGATTTCCACGCTCGAAGACCTGGCCGAAGGCTCGTTCCAGACCGTCATTTCGGAAATCGATACCCTGGACGCAGCGAAGGTGACTCGCCTGATCCTGTGCAGCGGCAAGGTCTACTACGACCTGCTGGAAAAACGTCGTGCCGAAGGCCGCGAAGACATCGCCATCGTGCGTATCGAGCAGCTTTACCCGTTCCCGGAAGAGGACCTGATGGAGGCCATCGCGCCTTACACCAACCTCACCCATGTGGTGTGGTGTCAGGAAGAACCGATGAACCAAGGCGCGTGGTACAGCAGCCAGCATCACCTGCGTCGCAGCATCGGCAACCATAACAAGGCCCTGGGCCTTGAATATGCCGGCCGTGATGCGTCTGCGGCACCTGCTTGTGGTTATGCATCGATGCACGCCGAGCAGCAGGAAAAACTGCTGCAAGATGCCTTTACCGTTTAATGCCTTCGCGCACCTGAAACCGAATTTAAGGAACCACAGATAATGGCTATCGAGATCAAAGCCCCCACTTTCCCGGAATCGGTTGCCGATGGCACCATTGCCACCTGGCACAAAAAACCGGGCGACGCGGTCAAGCGCGACGAACTGATCGTCGACATCGAAACCGACAAGGTCGTGTTGGAAGTATTGGCCGAAGCTGACGGCGTCCTGGGCGCTATCGTCAAGAACGAAGGCGACACCGTGCTGTCCGCTGAAGTCCTGGGCTCCATCGAAGAGGGCGGTGCCGCCGCCGCCGCTCCAGCCGCCGCTGCCGCACCGGCTGCTGCTCAAGCCGACGCGCCTGCTGCCTCGGGCGAAGACGATCCAGTCGCCGCTCCGGCCGCTCGCAAGCTGGCTGAAGAAAACGGCATCAACATCGCTTCCGTTGCCGGTACCGGCAAAGGCGGTCGCGTGACCAAGGAAGATGTGGTTGCAGCCGTTGCCGCCAAGAAAGCCGCTCCAGCCGCTGCCCCGGCCAAGCCAGCCGCGCCTGCCGCTTCCGCGCCAGTGTTCGCTGCCGGTGACCGCGTTGAAAAACGCGTTCCGATGACCCGCCTGCGTGCCAAGGTTGCCGAGCGCCTGGTTGAAGCCCAGTCGAACATGGCGATGCTGACCACGTTCAACGAAGTCGACATGACCGAAGTCATGGCCCTGCGTTCGAAGTACAAGGACCTGTTCGAGAAGTCCCACAACGGCGTACGCCTGGGCTTCATGTCGTTCTTCGTCAAGGCTGCCACCGAAGCGCTGAAACGCTTCCCGGCCGTCAACGCGTCGATCGACGGTTCCGACATCGTCTACCACGGCTACGCCGACATCGGTGTTGCGGTCTCCAGCGACCGTGGCCTGGTGGTTCCGGTCCTGCGCAACGCCGAGCTGATGAGCCTGGCCGAAATCGAAGGCGGCATCGCTACCTTCGGCAAGAAGGCCCGTGACGGCAAGCTGTCCATCGAAGAGATGACCGGCGGTACGTTCACCATCACCAACGGTGGTACATTCGGTTCGATGATGTCGACCCCGATCGTCAACCCGCCGCAAGCGGCTATCCTGGGCATGCACAACATCCTGCAGCGTCCGATGGCGATCAACGGTCAGGTCGTGATTCGTCCGATGATGTACCTGGCTCTGTCCTACGATCACCGCCTGATCGACGGCAAAGAAGCCGTGACGTTTTTGGTAACCATCAAGAACCTGCTTGAAGACCCGGCTCGTCTGCTGCTGGATATCTGATTTTCGCCGCGAGGGCCGGTCTGTCGACCGGCCTCTTGCTGAAACAACCGGTTTCGTCCCTCGACGGTCATCACAAGTGATCGTCCGGTTTGATTCGAAAAGGAATGACTCATGACTCAGAAATTCGACGTGGTAGTGATTGGTGCGGGCCCTGGTGGCTACGTAGCGGCCATCAAGGCTGCGCAACTGGGCCTTACCACTGCCTGCATCGAGAAATACACCGACAAGGAAGGCAAACAGGCCTTGGGCGGTACTTGCCTGAACGTCGGTTGCATTCCTTCCAAGGCGCTGCTGGACAGCTCCTGGAAATACAAGGAAGCGAAAGACAGCTTCAACGTTCACGGTATCTCTACCGGTGAAGTGAAAATGGACGTCGCCGCGATGGTTGGCCGCAAGGCTGGCATCGTCAAGAACCTGACCAGCGGTGTCGCCACCCTGTTCAAGGCCAACGGCGTGACCTCCATCGAAGGCCACGGCAAACTGCTGCTGGGCAAGAAAGTCGAAGTGACCAAGCCGGACGGCTCGGTTGAACTGATCGAAGCCGAAAACGTCATCCTGGCGCCGGGCTCGCGTCCGATCGATATCCCGCCTGCTCCAGTCGACCAGAACGTGATCGTCGATTCCACCGGCGCCCTGGAATTCCAGACCGTGCCAAAACGCCTGGGCGTGATCGGCGCTGGCGTGATCGGCCTCGAGCTGGGTTCGGTATGGTCGCGCCTGGGCGCTGAAGTGACCGTGCTCGAAGCCCTCGACACCTTCCTGATGGCCGCCGACGCCGCGGTTTCCAAGGAAGCGCTGAAGACCCTGACCAAGCAAGGCCTGGACATCAAACTGGGCGCCCGCGTGACCGGCTCCAAGGTCAACGGCGACGAAGTCGTGGTGAACTACACCGACGCCAACGGCGAACAGACCATCACCTTTGACAAGCTGATCGTGGCCGTCGGCCGTCGTCCAGTGACCACCGACCTGCTGTCCGCCGATTGCGGCGTGGAAATCGACGAGCGCGGTTTCATCGCGGTCGATGACCATTGCGCAACCGCCGTACCGGGCGTCTTCGCCATCGGTGACGTGGTTCGCGGCATGATGCTGGCCCACAAGGCTTCCGAAGAAGGCATCATGGTCGTCGAGCGCATCAAGGGCCACAAGGCCCAGATGAACTACGACCTGATCCCATCGGTTATCTACACCCACCCGGAAATCGCATGGGTTGGTAAAACCGAGCAGGCCTTGAAAGCCGAAGGCGTTGAAGTTAACGTCGGCACCTTCCCGTTCGCCGCCAGTGGCCGTGCCATGGCAGCCAACGATACCGGTGGTTTCGTGAAAGTCATCGCCGATGCCAAGACGGATCGCGTATTGGGCGTTCACGTCATCGGCCCAAGCGCTGCCGAGCTGGTCCAGCAAGGCGCGATCGGTATGGAATTCGGCACCAGCGCCGAGGACCTGGGCATGATGGTCTTCTCCCATCCGACCCTGTCCGAAGCCTTGCACGAAGCGGCCCTGGCTGTGAATGGCGGCGCCATCCACGTGGCCAACCGCAAGAAGCGTTAATAGATAATAAGAAACCACGGCGGTATCGGCCCGTCGTGAGCCTTGCGCGCAAGACTCACCGCGGAATGTCCGCTGGACGCAGTCTTGCGTAGCAGCGCCGGTTGACCGGAGCGCTACGCAAGCAGCAGTCACAGGTGGTGCGGCACCACAACGGTGCAGCACCGAATGCGCAGTACCTAACGAAGACGGTAATAAGCATGAATCTTCACGAGTATCAGGGTAAGCAGCTGTTCGCTGAGTACGGCCTGCCAGTATCCACCGGCTACGCTGTAGACACCCCGGAAGCGGCAGCAGAAGCTTGCGACAAAATCGGCGGCAGCGAATGGGTCGTCAAAGCCCAGGTTCACGCCGGTGGTCGCGGTAAAGCGGGCGGCGTCAAGCTGGTTCGCAGCAAAGAAGACGCCAAAGCCTTCGCACAGCAGTGGCTGGGCAAGCGTCTGGTGACCTACCAGACCGACGCCAACGGTCAGCCAGTCACCAAGATCCTGGTTGAATCGTGCACTGATATCGCTAAAGAGCTGTACCTGGGCGCTGTCGTTGACCGTTCGAGCCGCCGCATCGTGTTCATGGCTTCCACCGAAGGTGGCGTGGACATCGAGAAAATCGCTCACGACACCCCTGAGAAAATCCTCAAGGCCACCATCGATCCACTTGTTGGCGCACAGCCGTTCCAGGGTCGCGAGCTGGCATTCCAGCTGGGCCTGGAAGGTAAGCAGGTCACTCAGTTCGCCAAGATCTTCGTAGGCCTGGCCAAGCTGTTCCAGGACCACGACCTGGCACTGCTGGAAGTGAACCCGCTGGTGATCAAGGCCGACGGCGATCTGCACTGCCTCGATGCCAAGATCAACATCGACGCCAACGCCATGTACCGTCAGCCTAAGCTGAAGACTTTCCACGATCCGTCGCAAGACGATCCGCGCGAAGCGCACGCTGCCAAGTTCGAACTGAACTACGTAGCCCTGGAAGGCAACATCGGCTGCATGGTCAACGGTGCCGGCCTGGCCATGGGTACCATGGACATCGTCAACCTGCACGGCGGCAAGCCAGCCAACTTCCTCGACGTGGGCGGCGGTGCTACCAAGGAACGCGTTACCGAAGCGTTCAAGATCATCCTGTCCGACACCAACGTCGCTGCAGTACTGGTCAACATCTTCGGCGGCATCGTTCGTTGCGACATGATTGCCGAAGGCATCATCGGCGCCGTGAAAGAAGTCGGCGTGAAAATCCCGGTTGTTGTTCGCCTCGAAGGCAACAACGCTGAGCTGGGCGCTAAAGTACTGGCAGAAAGCGGTTTGAACATCATCGCTGCTACCAGCCTGACCGACGCTGCTCAACAAGTCGTTAAAGCTGCGGAGGGCAAATAATGAGCGTCCTGATCAACAAAGACACCAAGGTTATCTGCCAGGGCATTACCGGTTCGCAAGGTAGTTTCCACACCCAGCAAGCCATCGAGTACGGCACCCAGATGGTTGGCGGCGTAACTCCGGGCAAGGGCGGCACCGAACACCTGGGCCTGCCTGTCTTCAACACCGTGAAAGACGCCGTAGCGGCCACTGGCGCCACCGCCAGCGTGATCTACGTTCCAGCTCCTTTCTGCAAGGACTCCATCCTTGAAGCAGCGTTCGGCGGCATCAAGCTGATCGTTTGCATCACCGAAGGCATCCCGACCATCGACATGCTGGAAGCCAAGGTCAAGTGCGACGAACTGGGTATCACCCTGATCGGCCCTAACTGCCCAGGCGTGATCACTCCAGGCGAATGCAAGATCGGCATCATGCCAGGTCACATTCACTTGCCAGGCAAGGTCGGTATCGTTTCCCGTTCCGGTACCCTGACTTACGAAGCCGTGAAGCAGACCACTGACGCCGGTTTCGGTCAGTCGACTTGCGTCGGCATCGGCGGTGACCCGATCCCAGGCTCCAACTTCATCGACATCCTGAAGCTGTTCCAGGAAGACCCGAAGACCGAAGCGATCGTCATGATCGGTGAGATCGGCGGTTCCGCTGAAGAAGAAGCCGCAGCCTACATCAAGGCCAACGTGACCAAGCCGGTTGTTTCCTACATTGCTGGTGTGACTGCTCCTCCGGGCAAGCGCATGGGCCATGCTGGCGCAATCATCTCTGGCGGCAAAGGCACTGCAGACGAGAAGTTCGCTGCGCTGCAAGACGCAGGCGTGAAAACCGTGCGTTCGCTGGCAGACATCGGCAAGGCCCTGGCCGAGCTGACTGGCTGGGAAATGAAGAAGTAAGCTTCGGCGGACTTTTTTGTTTCAGCAACAAAGGCCACCTTCGGGTGGCCTTTGTCGTTTCTGGCATTGGATCGCGTTTGCTCTAGTGCGAACCCGGTTAGTCGGAAAAAAGATACGTAAACGCGACACAGAAACGTCGTGTATCGGATAGTTCGCCCTGTAACAGTGCGTTTTTCCGCCAAATTCGTTAGTCTGGCGGCCAATTTTGCGACCGCGGCCCACAAGGCGGCGATGCGCTCAACGGGTCGATCCCATACGGATCGGCAGCATTTCCCTCACCCTTCAGGGAAATCCCTCTCTAAATTCCGATTCAGTAGTGTGGTTTCCTTAATGAAAGTGTTGAAAGGTCAGGACATCCTGGCGCTTGGTTTCATGACATTTGCCCTGTTCGTCGGGGCCGGCAATATCATCTTCCCGCCTATCGTTGGTTTGCAGTCCGGGCCTCATGTCTGGATGGCGGCGTTGGGCTTCCTGATCACTGCGGTTGGGTTGCCGGTGATCACCGTCGTTGCGCTGGCGAAAGTCGGTGGCGCGATGGACGCGTTGAGCAGCCCAATCGGCAAGATTGCCGGTGGCTTGCTGGCGGCAGTCTGTTACCTGGCGGTCGGCCCGCTGTTCGCCACGCCCCGAACCGCCACCGTATCGTTTGAAGTAGGCCTGGCGCCGCTGACCGGCGAAAGTCCGTTGGCGCTGTTTCTCTATAGCGCGGTGTACTTCCTGCTGGTGTTCTTCATTTCGCTCTATCCAGGACGCCTGCTCGATACCGTCGGGCGCTTTCTCGCGCCGCTGAAAATCATCGCCCTGGCCGTGCTCGGCATCGCTGCGTTTGCGCTGCCCGCAGGCGATATCGGCGTGGCGACACCCGAGTACGTGGCGGCTCCGTTTTCCCAAGGCTTCATCAATGGTTACCTGACCATGGATACCCTTGGCGCTCTGGTGTTCGGGATTGTTATCGTCAACGCCATCCGTTCTCGGGGCGTCGAGTCGCCGGCCTTGATCACCCGTTACGCCATCATCGCCGGGCTGATTGCCGGTGTGGGGCTGGCGCTGGTTTATGTCAGCCTGTTCCGCCTGGGCTCCGGTAGCCACGAAGTGGCGGCGGGCGCGACCAACGGCGCCGCTGTGTTGCACGCCTACGTACAGCACACCTTCGGCAGCTTGGGCAGCGGCTTCCTTGCGGTGTTGATTTCCCTGGCATGCCTGGTGACCGCCGTCGGCCTGACCTGCGCCTGCGCCGAGTACTTCAGCCGTGTACTGCCGCTGTCCTACAAGACCTTGGTGATCATCCTCGCGGCATTTTCGCTGCTGGTGTCCAACCTGGGCCTGACCAAGCTGATTGCCTTCTCGATCCCGGTCCTGACTGCGATCTACCCACCTTGTATCGCGCTGGTGGCCCTGAGCTTCTGCAAGGATTTCTGGCACGAGCAAGGTCGGATTGTCGGCCCGGTCATGCTGGTGTCGTTCCTGTTCGGCTTGATCGATGCGCTCAAGGGGGCAGGGCTGGCGGATTGGATGCCGGCGCAACTGGCCCATCTGCCGTTGAGCGAGCAAGGCCTGGCGTGGCTGGTGCCTTCGTTCATGACCCTGGCGGTCGCTGTGGTGTGCGATCGGTTGCTGGGCAAGCGCAGCGAAGCCTTGGCGTAAGCGTCTCGCTGCAGCTCACCGATAAAACCGAAATGCCCCGTATCAGTCGATACGGGGCATTTTTTTGCCCGCGGTGTCTCCCACAGGCTTCGCTGATACTATTGCCACCGATTTTGTTTCTGCCACAGGGAATTGCATGTCATTCATCCAAGCCAACCTGATCCATCTCCTGGCCGCGGTATGGTTCGTCATCTGCTGGGCCGGTTATACCCGGTATGCCTCTTGGAAGGCTCGCGACACGGCATGCCTGGCCAGCGTTATGCATTTGTACCGTGAAGACTGGATGCGACGCATGTTGCTGCGCGACAACCGCATCGCCGACGCCAGCGTGATCGGCAACCTGGAGCGCAACGCGTCGTTTTTTGCCTCCAGTACATTGATTATCCTGGCGGGTATCCTGACGGTGCTCGGAGCGTCTGATCGAGCGGTTTCGTTGCTGGCTGACCTGCCGCTGGTGCAGCAGGCCTCCCAAGGCATGGCGGAAGTGAAGCTGCTGTGTCTGGCGTTGGTGTTCGTCTATGCGTTCTTCACGTTCAGCTGGTGCATGCGCCAATACAATTTCGCCGCCGTCCTGGTGGGGTCGGCGCCGATGATCGGTGAGCGGCACGTGTCCGAGCTTGAGCGCAAGGCCTTTGCTTCGAGGGCGGCGCGGGTTATTTCCATGGCGGCCAACCAGTTCAACTTCGGTTTGCGTTCCTATTATTTCGGCATGACCATGTTGGCCTGGTTCGTCAGCCCGTGGTTGTTCATGTTGATGAGCGCCGGCGTGGTCTTTGTGTTGTATCAGCGCGAGTTCCATTCGGACGTGCTGGACGTCATGGTCTATACGCCCACCGAGGCACCAGCGCCCGAAACCGGCAAGGAAACTGCCTGACGGCGTGACTGGTTGAATCGCAGGCAAAAGAAAACCCGCACCAGGCGGGTTTTCTTTTACTGCTAAAACCGTATCAGTTGGTTTTAGGCGCGTCGGCAGGGGCTTGTTCCTGTTGCGCGGCATTGTTCGATTCAGCCTGATCTTTGGCGGCTTCGGCGTTTTCTTTCGCCGCGTCGTTCACTTTATCCTGTGCTTTGTTCATGTCTTGCTGAGCTTGTTCAGCGTGTTGTTGGGCATCTTGAGCCTTGTCCTCGGATTTTTTATCGCAGGCAGCGAGACCGAGAGAGGCGGCCAACATCAAGGCAATAGCTAAAGTCTTACGCATGGGGTGTTTCTCCTTATGGATATAACTACTGGCCTTTTGAACCGTGCCCTCAGGGTTAAGTTCCTCTCGCTCGTTAGATATATAACTTTGCACACCGATGGAACTTTGCCGGGTGCACCTGAAAGTCCCTGAAGGAGTTATCGGTCAATGGCTGAAGATCCCGTTTTTGAGCGCGCGACCCGCTTTTTATCGGCGCTCAGGCATTGCCACGTGCTGGGCATCAAACTGCACAGCGCCAGTCGCGATGGGTTGACGCTGGAGTTGCCCTACAGCGCTCATCTTGTCGGCAATCCCCTGACGGGCATTGTCCATGGCGGAGCGCTGACTTCATTGATGGACACCGCCTGCGGCATGTCGACCTTATGTGTACTGCCGCAATTCGAAGTCTGCCCGACATTGGACCTGCGCATCGACTACATGCACGCTGCCAGGCCCAACAAGGCCATCTATGGTTTCGCCCAATGCTATCGGGTGACGCCGGATGTGATTTTCAGCCGGGGATTTGCCTATCAGGATGATCCCGAGCAGCCCATTGCCCACGTTGTGGGTACTTTCATGCGCCTGGGCGACAACGCCCGAGGACTCAAGGGAGGCGGCCCCACGGCTGCCGCGCTGACACCATGACCGATCTTACCGAGGTGCAACTGCGCCAGGCTTGCGAGCAGGGTGACGTCGCGATGCTGCTGGCTTCGATTCCCTATGCGCGGCTCATCGGCGTCGAATGCACCCGCCAGGGTGATGATCTGCTGTTTCGCCTGCCGGCCAATAAAGACAACATCGGTAACCCTTTACTGCCCGCTATCCACGGCGGGGTCATCGCCGGATTCATGGAGCTGTCGGCCGCCGTTCATCTGCTGATTGCCACCCGTGCGACTGGTGTGCCGAAGATCATCGATTTTTCCCTGGATTACCTGCGTGCCGGGCAGTTCCGCGACACCTTTGCCCGGTGCCAGGTCTGGCGCCAAGGGCGGCGCGTGGCCAACGTGGCGGTCACGGCCTGGCAAGAGTCCGAAGCCGAACCCATTGCCACCGCCCGTGCCCATTTCAAGATCCCGGGGCCCTCCAGGCCGAGCGGCCCTTGAAATCATCAACGTTGCCCCCACCTTGTGGACATCCCGCCGCCATTCTCTGCGAGGCGGACACCACCATCCACTTGGAGTTTGATGACCATGAGCGTGGAAACTCAAAAGGAAACCCTGGGCTTCCAGACCGAGGTGAAGCAACTGCTGCACCTGATGATTCACTCGCTGTATTCGAATAAGGAAATTTTCCTCCGCGAGCTGATTTCGAACGCCTCCGACGCTGTCGACAAATTACGTTTCGAAGCGCTGTCCAAGCCAGAACTGCTGGAGGGCGGCGCCGAGCTGAAAATCCGTGTGAGCTTCGACAAGGACGCCAAGACCGTCACCCTCGAAGACAACGGTATCGGCATGAGCCGCGACGAGGTGATCACGCACTTGGGCACCATCGCCAAGTCCGGCACCGCCGATTTCATGAAAAACCTGTCTGGCGACCAGAAGAAGGATTCCCACCTGATCGGTCAGTTCGGCGTCGGATTCTATTCCGCGTTCATCGTTGCCGATCACGTTGAAGTGTTCAGCCGCCGTGCCGGCCTCGCCCCGAGCGAAGGCGTGCACTGGTCCTCCAAGGGCGAGGGCGAGTTTGAGGTCGCGACCATCGACAAGGCCGATCGCGGCACCCGCATCGTCCTGCACCTCAAGTCTGGCGAAGACGAGTTCGCCGATGGCTGGCGCCTGCGCAACATCATCAAGAAGTACTCCGACCACATCGCGCTGCCGATCGAGCTGCCGAAGGAAGCCACCGCTGCCGAAGGCGAAGAAAAGCCCGAAGTGGAATGGGAAACCGTCAACCGCGCCAGTGCCTTGTGGACCCGTCCGCGCACCGAAGTAAAGGACGAGGAATACCAGGAGTTCTACAAGCACATCGCCCACGATTACGAAAATCCGCTGAGCTGGAGCCATAACAAGGTCGAAGGCAAGCTGGAATACAACTCGCTGCTGTACGTGCCGGCCCGCGCGCCGTTCGACCTGTACCAGCGCGAAGCGCCACGTGGCCTGAAGCTTTACGTGCAGCGCGTGTTCGTAATGGACCAGGCCGAATCGTTCCTGCCGCTTTACCTGCGCTTCATCAAGGGTGTGGTGGATTCCAATGACCTGTCGCTGAACGTTTCGCGGGAAATCCTGCAGAGAGATCCGATCATCGACTCCATGAAGTCGGCGCTGACCAAGCGCGTGCTGGACATGCTGGAGAAACTGGCGAAGAACGAGCCCGAGCAGTACAAGAACTTCTGGAAAAACTTCGGCCAGGTCATGAAAGAAGGTCCGGCCGAAGACTTCGCCAATAAAGAGAAGATCGCTGGCCTGCTGCGCTTTGCCTCGACCCAGGGTGAGGATGGCGAACAGATCGTTGGCCTGGCCGACTATCTGGCTCGCGCCAAGGAAGGACAGGACAAGATCTACTACCTGACCGGCGAGACTTATGCACAGGTCAAGAACAGCCCGCACCTGGAAGTCTTCCGCAAGAAAGGCATCGAAGTGCTGCTGCTGACCGATCGCATCGACGAGTGGCTGATGAGCTACCTCAACGAGTTCGACGGCAAGAGCTTCGTCGACGTGGCCCGTGGCGATCTCGACCTTGGCAACCTGGATTCGGAAGAAGACAAGAAAGCTGCCGAAGAAGTCGCCAAGAGCAAGGAAGGCCTGGTCGAGCGGATCAAGACTGCCTTGGGCGAAGCCGTCAGCGAAGTGCGGGTTTCCCACCGCTTGACCGATTCCCCGGCGATCCTGGCCATCGGTGAGCAAGACCTCGGTTTGCAGATGCGCCAGATCCTCGAAGCCAGCGGACAGAAAGTCCCGGACTCCAAGCCGATCTTTGAATTCAACCCGGCCCACCCGCTGGTGGAGAAGCTCGACAACGAGCAGAACGAAGAGCGTTTCGGCGACCTGTCGCACATTCTCTTCGACCAGGCGGCCCTGGCGGCTGGCGACAGCTTGAAAGACCCGGCTGCGTATGTACGTCGCCTGAACAAGCTGTTGGTTGAACTGTCAGCTTGATCAAGTGAGACAAAACCCGCTTCGGCGGGTTTTGTCATTTCTGGTGTTCAGTCAAAGAGGAGTCCGTCATGAGTCAGGTTACGGTTCGTTCGCTGGTCTATCAGGTCGATGGTCAAAGTTATGAGGGGCGCCTGGCCTTCGACGTCAATCAACAGGGCCCACGTCCGGGTTTGCTGATGGCGCCGAACTGGATGGGTGTTGGGGCGGGGGCCGAGGAAATCGCCAGGTCTGTGGCGGCAAACGGATATGTGGTGCTGATTGCCGACCTTTACGGGCAAACAGTGCGCCCGAGCAATGCCGATGAGGCGGGAGCGGCGATGATGCCGCTCAAGAACGACCGGGCGTTGTTGCGCAAGCGCATGCAGGCAGCGTTCGAGCAACTGCAGAGCCAGGACCAAGCGAAGGTCGACACGGCGAAGCTGGCCGCTTTTGGTTTTTGCTTTGGGGGATGCTGCGCCTTGGAGTTGGCTCGCACTGGCGCCCCCTTGAAAGCGACGATCTCATTCCACGGCACCCTGGATACGCCGAACCCGGTTGATGCGCAGAACATCGAGGGCGCGGTATTGGTCCTGCACGGCGCCTCCGACCCGCTGGTGCCAAAGGAACAGCTGCCGGCCTTCGAAGATGAAATGAACGCGGCTGGGGTGGATTGGCAATTGCTGAGCTACGGTGGTGCGGTGCACTCGTTCACCGACCCGCAGGCCAATGTGCCTGGCAAGATGATGTACGACGCCAAGGTCGCCGGACGGGCGTTCCGGTCGATGCATAACCTGCTGGATGAAGTGTTCAAGGGCTGAAGTCGGGCCCGGATCTCTTTTGTCTGGTACAAAGCCATCGCGAGCAAGCTCGCTCCCACATTGGATCAAGTTGTTCTCGGCATTTGCGAACCGCACCGATTCAGTGAGGGCGCGAGCTTACTCGCGATGTCTGCCTGACAGGCAACCCTTGAATCAGGGCAACTCGATCCGCTCGCTTTCCCCTGGTACGGTTGGCCAGTCCCCGGCCGCCCAGCGTCGGCGGGCTTCGTCTATGCGGGCCGGGTCGCTGGAGACGAAATTCCAATTCATCCGCCGTGGCCCATCCAAGGGCGCACCGCCGAACAGCACGGCATGGCACTCGGTGTCGGCAGACAGCGTCATTTCTTCCCCGGCAGGCAATATCGCCAGCGAATGGGGCTCAAGCGGTTCACCGTCCAACTGCGCCTCGCCGCCCAGGATGTACAGTGCGCGTTCTTCATGTTCCGTGGGAATCAGCAACGTCGTTGCGGTCTGCAGGTTCAGTTCGGCATAAAGCGTAGGAGACAGCACTGGCACCGGCGATTCCAGGCAAAAGCCTGACCCGGCGATCATGCGGATGTTCACCCCCAGGTTCTCACTGACCGGCAGGCTCTGTGCCGGATGATGGCTGTAGTGCCCGGGACCTTCCTCGTGAGACTTGGGCGAGGCCAGCCAGATTTGCAGCCCATGCAGCACGAAGCCGCTCTCCAACAACGCTTTTGGTGTCCTCTCGACATGGGCAATGGCGCTGCCGGCGGTCATCCAACTGACATCCCCGGCGTTTACCACCTGATCGGAACCCAGGCTGTCCTTATGCTGGATCTGGCCCTCGAACAAGTAGGTGAGGGTGGACAGACCGATGTGTGGATGTTGGCGAATGTTCATGCCTCGACCGGCCGGGTAGGACGTTTGCAGCATATGGTCGAAAAACACGAAAGGCCCGACGCTGCGGCATTTAGCGGACGGCAAGGGCCGAAGAATCGGCTGGCCTTCCACGTCTTCTGCGCGGGGACGAACGATGAGGGGAGCGGTCATGGTGTCTTCCAGGTTGAACGACGGATGGGCAGAGCATAACCCGAGGTTGCAACGGACGGCAGCGCCGGCTTGAACCCAGGCGGGACGGCTGGGGTCTATGCTGCTCATGGCCTATGGAGAATGCCCGTGCCCTCGATCCGTTTGATGTTCGCCTGCCTGCTGGCCGTTACGTGCAGCACCGCCTCGGCTCGCGAATATGCCTACAGTGATGCGCACCTGCATTACGTCGATTTCTTCCAGGAAACCGCCGGCATGGCCAAGCTCCTCAAGGCCATGGCGGACAATCGCATCGAGCATGTGATGATTTCCGGCGTGCCCGTGGCGAAGAAATGGCACGAAGACGAACCCAAGCGACCGCGTTACTACGCCGGTGACGATGCGGACGCCTATTGGTACAGCGCCACCGATGTGATTGTCGCTGCCGCGGTGTCCAAGCTCCCCGCTGAGCAACGCCAGCATTTCCATCCATTCCTGTCGGGCTTCAACCCCAATGACAAGAACTCCGATGCGCATATCCAACGCATGCTCGATCTCTATCCGGGGCTGTGGCAAGGCATCGGCGAAGTGTTCACCCGTCATGACGACCTGACGGCGCTGACCTCCGGCGACACGCCGCGCGCCAACAACGAAGCCATGACCCGCATCTATCACCTGGCGGCGGAGAATGATCTGCCCGTGATGCTGCATTCCAACATCACGTCCAAGCGTGAGAGAAATCCGCTGTACCTGGCAGAAATCGAAGAACCGCTGCGCAACCATCCACACACACGGTTCATCTGGGCCCATGCCGGCACGAGCATGGAGATTCACCGGCACCAGACCCGGCTGGATTTTCTGCTGCCGACCCTGACGCGGATGCTGGAGTCTTATCCCAATCTTTTCATCGACCTGTCCTGGAGCATGCTCACGCCGTATCTACTGGATGAGGCGGGCAAGCCCCGGGATGAATGGTTGAAACTGGTGGAGCGCTTCCCGGAGCGGTTCATGGTGGGATCGGACGTGGTAGGACGATTCAATAAATTGGGTAAGGAGTTGCACAGCTTCGATCCGTTCCTGGATGCCTTGCCTGAGGATGTGGCGCGGAAGGTGGCGCGGGATAACTTTCTGGCGGTGTTGCCGCGCTCAGTCGCCCGCTGAGCCCGCTCTTGTCGCGAGGGAGCAAGCTCCCTCGCCACAGGTCAACCCTGTATCCGGGCTTTAGCTGGCCTGTTGAACACCGCTTTGTCATCAGCCTGTCACCCCCGCGTCATACCCTCGCGCTCATCTCAATCAAGGAGCGCACCATGCACCTCACCCGTTCAAGCGCACTGCTCGCGCTGTTGTTGACCTGCGGCCTGGCCCAGGCGGAAGTTCGTGTCGAAGGCCCGGTGGAATATGGGGTATTCGAAGGGCCGAAGGCCGAGTTGCAATCGGGCGAGCGGGTCTTGCGTCGCAGCAATGAGCAGATCCGCCAGACCGAAAGTGTTCCGGCCAAGCTGGGTACGAAGTTCGGCATGCGCTATCAGTTGGCGGGCAAGGTCGCTGACGACCAGCCGTTGACCCTGTTGTACTTCACCCCCGGTATCCGCACACCCGATGGCGTACGCCACGACAAATTCGAAGTCATCCAGAAACTGGTGGCCGGCGCGCCCCAGGACGTCATGGCCTATGAATTTACCGAAAGCCACGAAGTGGTGCCGGGGGAGTGGCGGTTCATGGTGTTCCAGGGGGATCGGCTGTTGACGCAGCAACGGTTTGTCGTGCGCTGAAACTTCATTTGCACAGATCAAAGTGTGGGAGCGAGCCTGCTCGCGAAGGCGGTATGACAGTCAGAGCGTTGTTGCTTGATACTCCGCTTTCGCGAGCAGGCTCGCTCCCACAAGGAATTCAGGCATATCCGTCAGACAAAAAAACGCCCCGAACCAGTCGGGGCGTTTTTGTGTGTGGCGTACCAGCGGGAATTACTTGCCCTGCCAGCGCTTCATCACCAGGGTAGCGTTGGTGCCACCGAAGCCGAAGCTGTTGCTCATCACGGTGTTGATGGTGGCGTTCTCGCGAGTTTGGGTCAGGATAGGCAGGTCGGCCACTTCCGGATCCAGTTCGTCGATGTTGGCGGAACCGGCCATGAAGTTGCCTTCCATCATCAGCATGCAGTAGATCGCTTCGTGAACGCCGGCGGCGCCCAGGGAGTGACCCGACAGGCTCTTGGTGGAGCTGATGGCCGGGGCCTTGTCGCCGAACACTTCGCGCACACCCTTCATTTCCGCGACGTCGCCGACCGGGGTCGAGGTGCCGTGGGTGTTCAGGTAGTCGATCGGTGCATCGACGGTGGACATGGCCATCTGCATGCAGCGCACGGCACCTTCACCGCTCGGTGCGACCATGTCATAGCCGTCGGAGGTGGCGCCGTAGCCGACGATTTCCGCGTAGATCTTCGCGCCACGGGCGAGGGCGTGTTCCAGCTCCTCGACCACGACCATGCCACCACCGCCGGCGATGACGAAACCGTCACGGTCGGCGTCGTAGGCACGGGAGGCTTTTTCCGGCGCGTCGTTGCGCTTGCTGGACAGGGCGCCCATGGCGTCGAACAGGAACGACTGGCTCCAATGTTCTTCTTCACCGCCACCGGCGAACACGATGTCCTGCTTGCCCATCTGGATCTGTTCCATGGCGGTACCGATGCAATGGGCACTGGTGGCGCAGGCGGAAGCGATGGAGTAGTTCAGGCCCTTGATCTTGAACGGCGTGGCCAGGCAGGCCGAAACGGTGCTGCTCATGGTCCGCGTGACGCGGTACGGGCCGACACGCTTGACGCCTTTTTCGCGCAGGATGTCCAGCGCTTCCATCTGGTTCAAGGTGGAGGCGCCGCCGGAACCTGCTACGAGGCCGGTCCGTACGTTGGAGACCTGCTCTTCGGTCAGGCCGGAGTCAGCGATGGCGTCTTTCATGGCCAGGTAGGCATAAGCCGCTGCGTGGCCGACGAAACGGTAGATCTTGCGATCGATCAGCTCTTCGAGGTTCAGGTCAATGGAGCCGGAAACCTGGCTACGCAGACCCATTTCGGCATATTCCGGATTGAACCGGATGCCAGGGCGACTTGCACGCAGGTTAGCGGAGACGGTCTCTTTGTCATTGCCCAGGCACGAAACGATGCCCAGACCAGTGATAACGACGCGGCGCATGCGGATAACCCTTAGAAGTTGTCAGTGGAAGTGAAAACGCCAACCCGGAGGCCTTCGGCGGTGTAGATCTCGCGACCGTCGACAGCCACCGAACCATCGGCGATGGCCATGTTCAGCTTGCCCTTGAGGACGCGTTTGATATGGATGTTATAGGTGATCTTCTTCGCAGTCGGCAGTACCTGACCGAAGAACTTCACTTCGCCCGAACCCAGGGCGCGGCCGCGACCCGGCAGGCCTTGCCAGCCGAGGAAGAAGCCGACCAGTTGCCACATGGCATCCAGGCCCAGGCAGCCGGGCATCACCGGATCGCCTTCGAAATGGCAGGCGAAGAACCACAGGTCCGGAGTGATATCCAGCTCGGCGACCAATTCACCTTTGCCGTACTTGCCACCCTCATCGCTGATATGGGTGATGCGATCCACCATCAGCATGTTCGGGGCGGGCAGTTGCGCGTTACCTGGGCCGAACAGCTCACCGCGACTGCAGCGCAGCAGATCTTCCCGAGTAAAGGCGTTTTGTTTGGTCATGCGAGCTCCTCAATAGTCCCATGCGGCAGGGTGGGGCAAATCTTCCCGACCGATCGAAGCGTTCATGCCTCGAGTCGGCAGCCTACTCATAGACTATTGCGTTGTAGTGAAAGTCACAGCACACGGGAAAATCAATGTACACCTGTGCACTGAAATAGTTATTCCTTCCCCGATCGAGGCGTGGCCGGGTGCTTAAGACTGCCGCACTTTCGCCTTTCACGCCAGTCGCAGATAGTCCTAGGCCCTGCATTTACCCGACCCAGCGTTGCAGAATCTGCTGCAAGTCGATTCGTTTGAAGGGTTTGGCCAGGTAATCGTTCATGCCCGCTGCCAGGCACGCTTCGCGATCACCCTGCAGTGCATTGGCGGTCAGGGCGATGATGGGCACGTCGGTGCAGCCGGGCAACTGGCGGATCTGCCGCGTGGCTTCGTAACCGTCGATGACCGGCAACCGGCAGTCCATCAGGATCGCTTCGAAAATCAGGCTCTCGGCGCTACGTACGGCCTGGGCGCCATCGGTGGCGACGCTGACCTTGAAGCCGAGGCTGCGCAGCATCGCTTCGATCACCGTCTGGTTAACCGGATTGTCTTCCACCAACAAGACATTGCGGCCTTCTCCGTTGCTACCGCCGCCGGGCAGGCGCGGGGGCAGGGTCGGTGGCGCCAGGCGCGACAGGGCCAGCGGGATTTCCAGGGTAAACACCGAGCCCTGGCCTTCCTGGCTCTGGGCCCGCAGCGTGCCGCCCATGCGTTCGGCCAGGGTGCGGGCGATCGGCAGGCCGAGGCCCGTGCCGCCGTAGCGTCTTGAAATGGAACTGTCGGCCTGCTGGAAGGCGTCGAACATGCGCTCCAGGCTTTCGGCCGGGATGCCAATGCCGCTGTCGCGCACGGTGCAGGTGAACCACAGCAATTCGTGATCAAGGGCCTGCCACTGGCACTGCACCGTAACGCGGCCCTGGTCGGTGAATTTCAACGCGTTGCCGATCAGGTTCACCAGGATTTGCCGGATCCGCGTCGGGTCGCCTTGTACCTGCAGCGGTTTCATGTCGTCGGGGACCAGCAGGTCCAGGCCCAGCTTGCGCTGCGCGGCGCTGTGCTGGAACGACTGCGCGCAACTGCCCACCAGCTCGGCCAGGTTGAACGGGATGTGCTCCAGCTCCAGCGCCGAACGCTCGATGCGCGAGAAGTCGAGAATGTCGTTGATGACCTTCAACAGGTGCTCGGTGGATTCCGATGCCAGCGCGGTGTATTCATGCTGCTCATCGGTCATATGGGTGGTTTCCAGCAATTGCAGCATGCCCAATACGCCATTCATGGGCGTGCGCAGTTCGTGGCTCATCATCGCCAGGAATTCCGACTTGGCGCTGTTGGCCTTTTCTGCTTCCTCCCGGGTCTTGATCAATTGAGCCATGGCCTGGTGCTGCTCGCGGCTTGCTTGTTCGAGGCCCGCGGCCAGGTTGTTGATGTGCCGCGACAGGGCGCCCAATTCCCCGTCGTCGACAATAGGCAAGGGCCTGCTGTAATCACCCTGCTGGATGGCCTTGACCGCATGGCCGATGTCGCGAATCGGCTGCGACAGGCTCGCTGCCAGGCGGCGCGCCACCAGAAACGTGAACAGCAGCGCAAACAGGGCCAGGACCGCTGCCTTGAGCAGGATCTCCTGTTGCCGCTGGCTGAAGGCGTCGCTGGACATGCCGACAATGACGCGGCCCAGGTAATCCTCGCCGGCCGCCTCGATGGGCGGACTGTTGCCTTGCAGGAAATCATTGTTGAGGGCAATGCGCTGCAGGCGAACGGGGGCCTGGAATACTTCGACCTGCTGGGAATGGTTGCGGGTTTGCGACGGCTGTTCCACGTACACGAGAACCCGCTCGGTGCGGTCCTGGACTTCCAAAAAGCGCACGTGAGGCGTGGCGAGCGTGGCCGTCAGCAGGCTTTCCAGCACGTCATTGTTACCGGATATGACGCCGTACTCCGCGGCTGGAGCGAGTTGGTTGGCGATCAACTGCCCGGTGTGGTTGAGTTCCTGGCGCAGGTCCTGGATTCGCACGAAGGTGAAGAAGCTGATCAACAGCACCGTCAGCAGCAGTGCCGGCCCCAGGGCGATGAGCTGGGTACGGGTATTGATATCCCAGCGGCGACGCAAGGTCATGGACGGTGTTCTCCTTCTGCCAGCTGCGTAGCGACGGATTCGACGTCAATCGGTTCGATCCCCAACGAGCGAGCGACCTGTTGATTGCTCAAGACTTTGAAGCGGGGCGGATACAGGCTGCGCGGCCACGTGGCGGCGGGGCGGTCCAGCAATTCGTCGAGAATCGCCAGCCAGTCTTCCTGGCCGCTGTAGGTGCTGGCCAGGCTGCCGGCCTTGACGAAGGCGGCGCTTGGCCCGATCAGCGCGCGTTGCCGGGCGTAACTGCTCAGCAGCAGGTTCTTCACGGTCTTGGGGTTATAAAGGTCGGGGTCGTCGAGGCCCAGCAAGACGTCGCTTTGGCCCAGCAGGTTTTGCAAAGGGCGGCTGTCGTTGATGTCGTCCCAGCGTTCGCTGACGATTTGCAGGCCCAGCGGCAACGCTGCCTGCTGAAGGTCCTTGAGCAGGAACTCGCTGTGCCTGTCGTACAGCACGCCGACCCGCCGTACTTGTGGCAGGACCTGACGAATCAGGCGCAACTGCCGGCCCATCGGTGGATCGCTCCAGAGCAGGCTCAGGTGTCCGGGCGTCCCGTCACCCAGGCGTTCCCGGGCTTGCTGACGGCTGATCCGCAGCACCAGAGTGGCCGGCCCGCGAGGCGTTTGCAGGCGCCAGTCGAGGCTCGGCGGGTCGAGCAGGATCAGGCGCGCGTCATCCGGCAACCGATCCGGCGCCGGCAGGTTGGCCAATGGGGTGAATCGCACGCGGTCCTGGGGACGCCGGGCCTGCAAGGCCTGGGTGAATGACTGCACGCCGGGGCTGTCCTGGGCGCCTGTCAACAGGACCTCGGCGGCCCGAGCCTCGAGCGTGACCAGCAGGCCGGCAAATGCCAGGCACAGTAACCACCACAGGCGGCCACGAAAGGGCGTCGTGCGGGGTTGGCACCGGGACATCTAGAAGGACAACTCCGCGCTGAAATACACCACATGGCGGGAATCGTAGCGGTTGTCGACGAACGTGGTCGGCTGGTCATCGAGGCGTTGCTGCAGGGTCCCCGCGACTTCCAGGCTGGCTTTGCCCAGGGGGATGCGCCGGGCGAGGCGGGTGTCGATCCGTTCGTAGCGGTAACCGTTGAGGGCGTCGGCGGCGTAATAGAAAACCGCGCTGTTCCAGCCCCGGCCCCAATCGCGCAGCCAGCCGGCCGAACCGCTGTTGCGGGCGGTCAGCTGTTCGTCGAGGGGGTTGCTGGCCAGCGCATCGACATAGGCGTAGGTCAGGCGCAGCCGGTCGGCCGCTGTCATCCGCCAATCGAATTGGGTTTCGGCGCCGGTGAACTGCGATTCGTTGCTGTTGCTGGCGATGTACTGGTTGTTGCGCAATGGTTCGCTGATCATTCCGGTGATTTGGTCGTGGAACAGCTTCACATCCACCGCCAGGCCCAAATCCATGAAATAACCGTTGTAGCCAAGCTCACGCGAGCGCATGTGCTCCTGATCCAGGTTTCCAGGGCCGCGCGTTCGAACGAAATAACGGGCGCTGTCCTGACCAAAGGCGGCCGGCCGTAGATTGGTGACTTGATAGCTCCAGTTGACGTTGTTCTCGAACATGTCCGGCGAGCGCACCGCCTCGGAATAGACCGCCCGGAGGCCGTGTCGCGGGGTGATCAGGTAGTTGATTGCCATCCGAGGGGTCAGCGAGCTGCCCGTCAGGCGTGCATCCTCGAACATCGCGCCGCCCTGCAACAACCAGTGTTCGCTGGCCCGCCATTCGAGCTGGCCGAACAAACGGTAGGTGGTGTCGTCCAGGGTGCCGTTGAAGTACGTCTGCGAATCGGCCCGGTCGTAACGATAATTCACGCCGGTGACCAGCCGCAGGCTGTCGGAAAGACTGAGGGTGTCCTGGACCTCAAGGTCGTAGCGCGACTCCCGGGCGCTCTGGTCGATATCGCCACACAGTGTCCGGGAAGCACCGTTTCGCCATTGATCGAGCACTTGATTGGCCAGTGCCTGTTCCTGGGCCGTGCCGGCGGGGACCCCGGTATTCAGGAAACTGGGAATATTGCGCGCCAGCTTCTCGGCATAGTTGGGGTTGAGCTGCCACAGATCGGTCAATTGCGGGCTGAACGACACCTCGGCATCGCAGGCGCGCCAAGTCTGCTGGCGATCCCAATGCTGCATCGAACCCTGGATATAAAGGCTGTGGTTAGGATTCAGGTCCAGGTTCCAGCGCAGCGAAGCGGCGTAATCCTTGGCGCTGACGTCGGAGTTATCCCCAGCTTCGGTAATCCCGGCGAACACCGGACGGTAGGTGTAGGGCCGCTGATTGGTCCCTTCCTTGGCATTCAACTGCCAGTCAATGCTCTGGTATTCATCCAGGGTTTGGCTGACGGACAGGTTGAAGCGGTTCAGGCGACGGCTGTCGCGGTAGTCGGCCCCGTTGCGGTTGCTGTCAAAACCGTCGTCTTGCTGGCCGGACAGCGACAATCGCATGTCACCATCTTCCCAACCTGTGCCCTGGCTGGCGTACCAATCGCTGATGCCGTTCTGGCCTCGGGTAACCTTGAAACGGGTGCCGTGGCTGTCGGCCGGGGCGCGGGTGATGATGTTGACGACGGCCATCAGTGCATTGGCGCCATAGCTGACGGTGTTGGGGCCGCGAAAGACTTCGATCCGCTCGATGTCTTCCATGGCGACCGGTATATCGCTCCAGTCCACTGTCGCCAGGCCGGCCCGGTACACCGAGCGACCATCGATCAGCACTTGCATGCGCCGCGCTTCACTGGCACTGGTGCCGTGGTAGTTGGCGGTGGGCTGGTTGCCGCTGATGTTGCCGACCATCATGCCTGGCACCAGGCGCAACAATTCGCTGATGTCCCGAGCGCCGCTGGCCTTGATCAATTCACGGTCCAGCACGGTCATGCTGCCCGGTACCGCCGCCGGCGACTGCTTCAGGCGCGTGGCGGTCAATACCTGGGGGAGGGGCTGGTTGTCCACGAACAAGTCGTCGGCCACCGCTGGCGGGCTGATGATCAGCGCCAATAGCAGTGATGAGCCTGGACGGGTGGGGCCAACGAACACGGCACAGCCTTTGGATAGAAGAAGGATGGCGGGCATGTTAACCGAGCCGAACGACTTTTCCATTCACGTTGACAGCATTTTCCTAGGAATTGGTGGTCAGCTTCCTACAGCGATGGGTAATTGCGGACGGGGCTGGTCGCGCTCTGGCTGCTCCGTATAATGCCCGGCATTGCCACTTGGTATGGAAGAGCGGATTGTATATGACTGAACAGCGCCCGATTGCGGTCCTGGGAGGCGGGAGTTTCGGCACCGCCGTGGCTAACCTGCTGGCGGAGAATGGCCACGCGGTGCGCCAGTGGATGCGTGACCCGGAGCAGGCCGAGGCCATCCGGGTCAACCGGGAAAATCCGCGTTATCTCAAAGGCATCAAGGTCCGCCCTGAAGTCGAGCCGGTGACCGATTTGCAGGCCACGCTCCAAAATAGCGATCTGTTTTTTGTCGCCTTGCCCTCTAGCGCCCTGCGTTCGGTGCTGGCACCGCACGCCGAGCGCTTGAGCGGCAAATTGCTGGTGAGCCTGACCAAAGGCATCGAGGCGCAAACGTTCAAGCTGATGAGCGAGATTCTTGAGGACATCGCCCCCAAGGCGCGAATCGGCGTGATATCCGGGCCTAACCTGGCGCGGGAGATTGCCGAACACGCCCTGACCGCCACCGTCGTCGCCAGCGAAGATGAAGAGCTGTGCCAGCAGGTCCAGGCCGCGCTGCATGGCCGCACCTTCCGGGTCTATGCCAGCGCGGATCGTTTCGGCGTGGAGCTGGGCGGTGCGCTGAAGAACGTCTATGCGATCATCGCCGGCATGGCGGTCGCCCTGGGCATGGGCGAGAACACCAAGAGCATGCTGATCACTCGGGCGCTGGCGGAAATGACCCGTTTCGCCGTGAGCCAGGGCGCCAACCCGATGACCTTCCTCGGCTTGGCCGGCGTGGGCGATCTGATCGTCACCTGTTCCTCGCCCAAGAGCCGCAACTATCAGGTCGGTTTCGCACTCGGCCAAGGCCTGAGCCTGGACGAGGCCGTCTCGCGCCTGGGCGAAGTGGCCGAAGGGGTCAACACCCTCAAGGTGCTCAAGGCCAAGTCCCAGGAAGCCGGCGTGTACATGCCGCTGGTCGCCGGTCTGCATGCGATTCTGTTCGAAGGGCGCACGCTGGAGCAGGTGATCGAACTGTTGATGCGTGGCGAACCCAAGACCGACGTCGATTTCATTTCCACCAGCGGTTTCAACTGATTCCGTTGACCGCAAGCAGGAGCGAACCATGAACGATCCGAAAGGGCAGCCGCAATACGAATCCATCCTGCTGCGAGTGCTGTGGATGGTGATTTACCTGCTGGTCTGGCAGGTGGCGCAATTGATCCTCGGCGCCGTGGTGCTGGTGCAATTGATCTACCGGCTGATCTACGGCGCACCGAGTGCCAGCCTGATGAATTTTGGCGACAGCCTGAGCCAGTTCCTGGCGCAGATCGGTCGCTTCGGCACTTTCCATAGCGACCAGAAGCCTTGGCCATTCGCCGACTGGCCAACCCCACGCACACCGGAAGGTGAAACCCCCCACACCGTTGCACCGGCACCACATCCCGCCCGGGACGAGGAGCCGAAGCTATGAAATTGTGGGTGTTGCGTCATGGCGAGGCCGAGCCCCACGGTGTTCGTCCCGACCCTGAACGGGTGCTGACCATCCATGGCCGCGAGGAAGTCTTGCTCAGCGCCGGTCGGTTGATGGGCGAGCCCCTGCGGGCCATTTTTGCCAGCCCCTATGTACGTGCCCAACAGACCGCGCAATTGGTTCGCGAGGCGCTGGGGTTCGAGCCGGAGTTGGTCACGGTTGATTGGCTCACGCCGGAAACCCGTCCGGCCGAGGTATTGAAACACCTGGATGATCAAGACAACGTGCTGCTGGTCAGCCATAACCCACTGGTGGGCAGCTTGCTGGGGCTTTTGCAGCACGGTCATCTGCAGCAACCGGAACAAGTATCGACGGCAGGCCTGGCCGAGCTGGAGGGCGACCTGCCGCTGGCCGGTTCGATGAAACTCAAGAGCCTCAGGCACCCCTGAGAACAACCGTCCCAAGACAAAACAAAAACATAAAGGAAGGGCAGCGATGAGTCTGTGGCGCACCACCCCCAATATTGAACAACTGAACGCGGCCGGTAAGAACACCATCAGCGAAGTGCTGGACATCCGTTTCGAATCTTTCGACGACGAATCCCTGACCGCGAGCATGGTGGTCGATCATCGCACCCATCAACCGTTCGGCCTGTTGCACGGCGGCGCGTCCGTGGTGCTGGCCGAGACAGTCGGCTCCATGGCGGCCTATCTGTGCGTCGACACGAGCAAGTTCTACTGCGTCGGCCTGGAAATCAACGCCAACCACTTGCGTGGCGTGCGCAGCGGGCGAGTAACCGCGACGGCCCGGATGGTTCACCTGGGCCGCACCACCCAGGTCTGGGACATCCGCCTGGTCAATGATGACGGCAAGGTCAACTGCGTATCGCGCCTGACCATGGCGGTGGTTCCATTGGGTGAGCAGCCGCCGGCGCGCTAAGAGACGTTACAAGCTAAGCAGTCCCGCTTTTACTTGTAGCTTGCAGCTCGAGGGTCAATGTTGCTGTCATCATTCCTGTCAGTTCCGGTCATTGCCGCACCATCAGGTTCTGCGCAAAATCGGTCGCAGTTCTCGCAATGGATCGGCCAATATGTCGCAACAGGTGTTTTTCGCCCACGCCAATGGTTTCCCCTCCGCCACCTACGGTAAATTGTTTGCCGCGCTGGCGCCGCAGTACGAGGTTTCCCACCTCGAACTGCACGGCCATGACCCGCGATTCCCGGTCGACGACAATTGGAACAATCTGGTGGACGAACTGATTCACCACCTTGAGCGGCAATCGCAGCCGGTGTGGGGCGTCGGGCATTCTCTGGGCGGCGTACTGCATTTGCATGCGGCGTTGCGCTGCCCGCAGTTGTATCGTGGTGTGGTCATGCTCGATTCCCCGGTCCTGACCCGCGCCGACCGCTGGCTGATTCTTGCCGCCAAGCGCCTGGGCTTCATCGATCGCTTGACGCCGGCCGGGCGAACCCTGGGGCGGCGGGAAGAATTCAACGACCTGGCGTCGGCGCGGGAATATTTTGCCGGCAAGACGTTGTTTCGCGGTTTCGACCCGGAGTGCTTCGAAGCGTACCTGCAACATGGTTTGCAGCCTGTTGGTGATCGGTTGCGGCTGCGCTTCGACCCGGCCACGGAAATCAGCATCTACCGAGGCGTGCCGCACACCAGCCCCGGGAGGGCTCGAAAGCTCGACATGCCGTTGGCGGTAGTGCGGGGCCGACAGAGTCGGGTGGTGATGCGTCATCACGCCCGATCCGTGAGCCGCATGCCCTTGGGCGAATCCTTGACCATGCCGGGTGGTCACATGTTTCCACTCGAATATCCCCAGGACACGGCCAACTTGCTCAAGGGCCTGCTGCAGCGCTGGCAGGGTCGTAGCCCATGAGCGTCGTCGAAGAAATTCGCCTGAGCCTGCCCCATATCGAGTTGGCGGCCCATTTGTTCGGGCCGGAAGATGGCCGGCCGGTGATTGCCCTGCATGGCTGGCTGGACAACGCCAACAGCTTCGCCCGGCTGGCGCCTATGCTCCAGGGCGTACGGGTGATTGCCTTGGACATGGCCGGTCACGGACATTCCGGGCACCGTCCGCCTGGCGCCGGCTATGCCCTGTGGGATTATGCCCACGATGTGCTGCAAGTCGCCGAGCAACTGGGCTTGAAGCGTTTCGGGCTGCTGGGGCATTCCATGGGGGCCATTGTCTCGCTGGTCCTGGCCGGTGCTTTGCCGGAGCGGATCAGTCACTTGGCATTGATCGATGGGGTGATTCCTCCTACAGCGAAAGGCGACAATGCGGCCGAGCGCATGGGCATGGCCCTGCAAGCGCAACTGGATTTGCAGCAAAAACGCAAACCCGTCTACAAAACCCTCGACCGGGCCATCGAAGCGCGTATGAAGGGACTGGTGGCAGTCAGTCGCGAAGCCGCCGAGCTACTGGCCCAGCGCGGCTTGATGCCGGTGCCGGGAGGGTTCACCTGGCGCACCGACAATCGCCTGACCTTGCCCTCGCCGCTGCGCCTGACCGACGAACAGGCCATGGCCTTCGTCGCGCGGGTCGCTTGCCCCGCGCACTTGGTAGTCGCGGCCGACGGCATGCTTGCCCAGCACCCCGAATTGCTGGAACGTCTACCCTTCAGTCATGAACAGTTACCTGGCGGCCATCATTTGCACCTGAACGACGAGGTCGGTGCCGCTCTTGTAGCAGACTGTTTCAATCGGTTCTTCAGCGTTTCTTGACTTGCGCCGGGCAAGTGTCGAGGCTGGGCGGGTTGAAAGGGAGCCAACCATGACAGATATCCATTCACTTGCCTTGCTGTGCATTGATGAACGCCTTTGCGTCGCGCGGACCCAGGCCAAGCCGATCCAATGAAACTATCCATTCGTTCATTCGTCCTGCTGGCACTGGCCGGTTTCAGCCCGCTATCCCTGGCTGCCGATGTACCCGGCAGCCAGGATCTGGAACGCGTGCCGCGCATGCCCGACGCGCAAATCGTCGATTATCGGCAAACCAGCGACCTTGAGCGTATCTACCCCATGGGGTCGATTCGCAAGATCAGCGGCCAACTGCGTTTCGACGGGCAGGTCGATGCCCGTGGCAACGCCACCTCGGTGACCTACGAACTGCCGCCGGAACATACCGCCACACAAGCGTTCACCGCCGTCCGCGAAGCCTTGCAGAAACAGGGCGCCGAGCTGCTGTTCTGGTGCCAGGCCCGCGATTGTGGCGAAAGCAGCCTGTGGGCCAACGAAGTGTTCGGCAATGCCAAGCTCTATGGCGCCGACAATGGCCAGGCCTACCTGTTGCTGCGCCTGGCGCCGCCGGCGGACAACACGCTGATCGCGCTGTATGCCATCACCCGTGGCAACCGCAAGGCCTACCTGCATATCGAGCAGTTCGAAGCGAGCGCGCCCCTGGGGGATGTGCTGCCGACTTCTGCCACGTTGTTGCGCCAGCTCAAGGACACCGGCGTGCTGGACTTGCCGCGTCTTGCCGGCGAACCGGAGGAAGCCTGGCTACGCCTGTTGTCTCGGGCCTTGAACCTGGACACCGGCCTTCGGGTCAGCGTCGCCGGCCCACACGCCGAGGCGTGGCGCCAGGCGCTGGTCGAGCAGGGCGTCCGGGCGGCAAGAATGGAAGCGGCCGGCGGTAACACGGCGGGCTTGCACCTGGAGCTGTTGCGATAAGCTGACGTGGCAAACGCGCGTGTCGTCCTAGCCCGGCCTTGTTCATTTCTCGAGACCCTACATGCTCAATAACGATCGGCTGTTGGTGCAAATACTGCTCCTGGTGTTGTTCGGGGCCAGCCTCTGGGTGATGGCTCCGTTCTGGTCGGCGCTGTTCTGGGGGGCTGTGCTCGCTTTTGCCAGTTGGCCACTGATGCGCCTGCTGACCCGTTGGGTCAACGGTCGCGAATCCTTGGCGGCGGCCTTGCTGACGGTCGGCTGGATGTTGCTGGTGGCGGTGCCGCTGGTGTGGCTGGGCTTCAATCTCGCCGATCATGTGCGCGATGCCACGGCCTTTGTCAGGGATGTGCAGGTCGATGGCCTGCCCGAAGCCCCCGACTGGCTCGCCGGCGTACCGCTGGTGGGCGGGCGCCTGGTAACGCTCTGGAACAGCATCGACCAGCAGGGCGCGGCGATGATGGTGTCCATCAAGCCCTACCTGGGACGTGTCGGCAACTGGTTGCTGGCCCGTAGCGCGCAGATCGGCGGCGGAATCCTCGAACTGACCCTGAGCATCGTGTTCGTGTTCTTTTTCTACCGGGACGGCCCGCGATTGGCGGCGTTTGTCCAGGGGCTGCTGGAGCGGCTGATCGGTGATCGTGCCGGGTACTATGTCGAATTGGTGGCCGGCACGGTGCAGCGAGTGGTCAACGGGGTGATCGGTACCGCCGCGGCTCAGGCGGTACTGGCGCTGATCGGCTTTTTGATCGCCGGGGTGCCGGGTGCGCTGGTACTGGGTATCGTCACCTTCCTGCTCAGCCTGATTCCCATGGGGCCGCCGCTGGTCTGGATACCTGCCACGGCCTGGCTGGCGTGGAAGGGCGAGTATGGGATGGCGGTGTTCCTGGGTATCTGGGGCACGTTCATCATCAGTGGCGTGGACAACGTGCTCAAGCCCTACCTGATCAGTCGTGGTGGAAACCTGCCGCTGGTGATCGTGTTGCTCGGGGTGTTCGGTGGCTTGATCGCGTTCGGTTTCATCGGGTTGTTCATCGGTCCGACCCTGCTGGCGGTGGCGTACAGCTTGCTGACGGATTGGAGCAAGAGCCAGGCGCGGTAACGCAGCGGTTCAGGCCACACGGGGCACGCGAATCACCGCCGTCAACCCGCCGCCGGGTGTTTCTTCCAGGCTCAAGTGCCCGCCCAGGCGTTCGGCGGCCTCCCGGGCGATGGTCATGCCCAGGCCGACGCCTCCCGAGTTGCGGTTGCGCGAACCCTCCAGGCGAAAGAATGGCTCGAATACCGCTTCGCGCTTGTCCGCCGCGATGCCGGGGCCGTGGTCAATCACCCGGATCAGCAACTGGTGCTGCTGATCGTCCAGCACGATCGATGCGTCGCCCGCGTAACGCACGGCATTGTCGATGAGGTTGTTGATGCATGAACGCAGTGCCATCGGTTGCACCCGCAAGGGCGCGCAGGTACCGCTGGCATGCACATTGGCGCCGTGGTCCTGGGCGTTTTCGCTTAATGATTCAACCAGCGCCTGCACGTCCATCCATTGCAACGCTTCGCTGGTGCGTTGTTCGTGGAGATAGGTCAGGGTCGCGTCGAGCATGCCGATCATATCGTCCAGGTCTTGACGCATCTGATCCTGCAGCCGGGGGTCGTTGATCTGCTCCAGGCGCAGCTTGAGTCGCGCAAGTGGGGTGCGCAGATCATGGGATACCGCGCCAAGCATGCGCGAGCGTTGCTGTACCTGCTCGCGGATCCGTTGTTGCATCAGGTTGAACGTATGGGCGGCTTGGCGGGCCTCCCGCGGACCGTTCTCTTCCAATGGCGGGCTATGGAGGTCCTCGCTCAGCCGTTGGGCGGCGTCGCTCAGTCGCTGGATGGGCCGAGTCAACAGCTTGGCGCCGTACCAGGCCGCAACGATCAGGAACACAAATTGAAACGTCAGGGGCACCACAGGCCCGCCAAACCGGGGGCGTGGGCCGGGTGGCGGGCCGGAGTGCGAGGGACCTGCGGTTTGATGGGAAAATTCCGGGGGCGGCCCGGGAGGTGGCTTGTCGTAATGAAAAAACCAGGCAAAGGCCAGCAGGTGCGCCAGCACGATCGCCACCAGCAGCACGCCGAACAGGCGGCCAAACAGGGAATCGAAGCGCAGGCGCATCAACCGATATCCCGCGCATCGAACAGGTAGCCTTCACCGCGCACGGTCTTGATCAACTGCGGAGCCTTCGGATCGTCCCCCAGTTTCTGGCGCAAGCGCGAGACCAGCAGATCGATACTGCGGTCGAAGGCCTCGATCGAGCGACCGCGCGCGGCGTCCAGCAATTGTTCACGGCTGAGCACTCGGCGTGGTCGCTCGATGAACACCCACAACAGGCGGAATTCTGCGTTGGAGAGGGGCACTACCAGCCCGTTGGCGGAAACCAGTTGGCGCAGCACGCTGTTGAGCCGCCAGCTATCGAAGCGAATGTTGGCGCGCTGCTCGCTGCGATCGTCGCGCACCCGGCGCAGGATGGTCTGGATTCGCGCCACCAGCTCCCGGGGTTCAAAAGGTTTGGCCATGTAATCATCCGCGCCCAACTCCAGGCCGATGATGCGGTCGGTGGGTTCGCAGCGGGCCGTCAGCATCAGGATTGGAATATTCGACTCGGCGCGCAGCCAGCGGCACAGTTGCAAGCCGTCTTCGCCCGGCAGCATCAGGTCTAGCACGATCACGTCGAAGTGTTCTGCCTGCATCGCCTGGCGCATGGCCGCGCCATCGGTTACGCCACTGGCGCGAATGCCGAAGCGGCCCAGGTAGTCGATCAGCAGCTCGCGGATCGGTACGTCGTCATCGACGATCAGCGCGCGGGTGCTCCAGCGCCTGTCGTCGTCGGACACTTTCTGATCGCCAGAATTTGCAACAGGGGTGTACTGCATGAGATGCATCATCTGCCATTGGGGCTGCCAACCGAAAGAAGGCGGCGGGGGGTGGGGTGAGCATAAGCTTCGCGGCGGTGGGCCGTGAAGCGTTGAAAGAGCGGCGTTCGGCGGCTGAGGGTAGCGTCCCGTCGTGTTGTGCGCATGTCATGAATGTATCGGCGTTGACACACATGACGGCAGGGCCGATCAATGATTTGCCGATCATCGGGTCCCGTTAGGGCGCTGGTTCCGCTACAATGCGCGCCGATTTCGACTTGCCTGAGAGCTCATCCATGTCCGCCTGCCAGACGCCTATCATCGTCGCCCTGGATTTTCCTACCCGTGACGCCGCCCTGAAGCTGGCCGACCAGTTGGACCCCAAGCTCTGCCGGGTCAAGGTCGGCAAGGAGCTGTTCACCAGCTGCGCGTCGGAAATCGTCGGAACCTTGCGGGACAAGGGTTTCGAAGTGTTCCTGGACCTCAAGTTCCACGATATCCCCAATACCACCGCCATGGCCGTCAAGGCCGCTGCGGAAATGGGCGTGTGGATGGTCAATGTGCATTGCTCCGGTGGCCTGCGCATGATGGCTGCCTGTCGTGAAGTGCTGGACCAGCGCAACGGCCCCAAGCCGTTGCTGATCGGCGTGACCGTGCTGACCAGCATGGAGCGTGAAGACCTGGCGGGCATCGGCCTGGACATCGAGCCCCAGGAGCAAGTGCTGCGCCTGGCGGCGCTGGCGCAAAAGGCGGGAATGGACGGCCTGGTTTGCTCGGCCCTGGAGGCCAACGCCCTGAAAACGGCCCACCCCTCGTTGCAGCTGGTGACCCCGGGCATTCGCCCGGCGGGCAGTGCCCAGGACGACCAGCGCCGCATCCTGACCCCGCGCCAGGCACTGGACGCTGGCTCCGACTACCTGGTGATCGGCCGGCCGATCAGCCAGGCAGCCGATCCGGCCAAGGCGCTGGCGGCGGTAGTGGCGGAGCTGGCCTGACCCAACTACGCGGGCCCCTGTGGGAGCGAGCTTGCTCCCACAGTTGTTTTGCGTCGGCCACTCACAGTGATGTGCCTCAGACCTTCAACACCAACTTCCCAAAATTCTCACCACTGAACAATTTGGTCAGCGTCTCGGGGAATGTCTCCAGCCCTTCGACGATGTCTTCCTTGCTCTTGAGCTGCCCCTTGGCCATCCAGCCGGCCATTTCCTGCCCGGCGGCGGCGAACTGCGAGGCATAGTCCATGACCACGAACCCTTCCATCCGCGCGCGGTTGACCAACAGCGACAGGTAGTTGGCCGGGCCCTTGACCGCTTCTTTGTTGTTGTATTGGCTGATGGCGCCGCAGATCACCACGCGGGCCTTGAGGTTCAAACGGCTGAGCACCGCATCGAGAATGTCGCCGCCAACGTTATCGAAGTACACATCCACGCCTTTGGGGCATTCGCGCTTCAGGCCGGCGTGAACGTCTTCACTCTTGTAATCGATGGCACCGTCGAAGCCCAGCTCATCGATCAGGAATTTGCATTTGTCGGCGCCGCCAGCGATGCCGACCACGCGACAGCCTTTGATCTTGGCAATTTGCCCGGCAATGCTGCCTACCGCCCCGGCGGCACCGGACAGGACTACGGTTTCGCCGGCCTTCGGTGCGCCGACATCCAACAGGGCGAAATAGGCGGTCATGCCCGTCATGCCCAGCGCTGACAGATAACGTGGCAGCGGCGCCAGTTTCGGATCGACTTTGTAGAAGCCTCGCGGCTCGCCGAGGAAATAATCCTGCACACCCAAGGCACCGTTCACGTAGTCGCCTACCGCGTATCCGGGGTTATTCGAGGCGACGACCTGGCCTACGCCCAAGGCGCGCATAACCTCACCAATGCCGACCGGCGGGATGTACGATTTTCCCTCATTCATCCAGCCACGCATGGCCGGGTCCAGGGACAGGTACTCGTTCTTGACCAGGATCTGGCCGGGCGCCGGCTCGCCAACCGGGACTTGTTGATAAGTGAAGGTCTCACGGGTAGCGGCGCCCACCGGGCGTTTGGCGAGCAGGAACTGGCGGTTGGTCAGGGCGGTCATGACAGGCACTCAAGATGAATGAAGCCTTGTTGATAGACGCTTGGAGCCTTCGCTGCAAGGTTTGCCGATACAGCGAATGCACATCGATCCAACCCAGTGATAATCCGCCGGGTATCGTTATCACTGGCGTTCATGCGACGCCAACCGGCGGTTGGATAGTGCTGCCGCACCGAAGCGATGGATGGCTATATTGCAGCGACAACGGTAATTCTTCGAGGCATTGACGATGAGCATGACGTTTTCCGGACAGGTTGCCGTGGTGACGGGCGGCGCGGCGGGCATTGGTCGCGCCACGGCCCAGGCGTTCGCAGCACAGCACCTGAAGGTAGTCGTCGCCGACCTGGACGTCGCGGGTGGCGAAGGCACGGTGCAGTTGATTCGCGATGCGGGTGGCGAGGCTGTGTTCGTGCGCTGCGACGTGACACTGGACAGCGACGTGCAAAATCTCATGAATGAAGTCATCGGCGCCTACGGTCGCCTCGATTACGCATTCAATAACGCGGGCATCGAAATCGAGAAGGGCAAACTGGCTGACGGGACGCTGGATGAGTTCGACGCGATCATGGGCGTCAACGTTAAAGGCGTCTGGTTGTGCATGAAATACCAACTGCCCTTGCTGCTTGCCCAGGGCGGCGGCGCGATCGTCAATACGGCCTCGGTGGCAGGGCTTGGGGCGGCGCCAAAGATGAGCATCTACGCGGCGTCCAAGCATGCGGTGATCGGCTTGACCAAGTCTGCGGCGATTGAATATGCCAAGAAGAAAATCCGCGTTAATGCGGTGTGCCCGGCGGTGATCGATACAGACATGTTTCGTCGGGCCTATGAGGCGGACCCGAGAAAAGGCGAATACGCCAACTCGATGCATCCGGTGGGCAGAATCGGCAAGGTCGAGGAAATCGCCAGCGCCGTGTTGTATTTGTGCTGCGACGGCGCGGCATTCACCACGGGCCAGGCGTTGGCGGTGGATGGGGGGGCTACGGCAATCTGATTCCGACAAGCGCTTTTCTCGCTGCAGGACAAAGCCCGCACTGGTTGCGGGTTTTTCTTTGGAGGGCAAAGGTTCCCCTGATGGGTTTGCCATTGTATTTCAAGAAATGAGAATCAGCCGTTTTTGCGTGTTCTCTTACATCGCCCAGCATCGCCCTGTGCTTAACTGTTTGTGGAAATAAAACAAACGCTTAGGAGCTTGGTTACTCATGGAGTTGAGAATCGACCGGCAGGCCCTGGTGCCCGTCGTGCAGCAAATTGTCGATGCGTTGGCCTGCTGGATTCGACAGGGCGCGGTGGAGCCGGGGACTCGCCTGCCATCGATCCGCCAGCTGGCACGGGAGAACCTGCTGAGTCAGGCGAGCGTCCATGAAGCCTGCCAGCGTTTGGTCGCCCAGGGCTTGCTGGCGTCGCGCCATGGTTCGAGTCTTGTCGTGGCTCCGGCCGCTTGCGCAACGGAAGAAGCCTTGGCCCATGGCTGGCTGCAAGGTGTATTGGCCGATCATGACGCCCCGGCAGGCGTTATGTATCAAGCGCTGAAGCTGGGCGGCGGCGGGCTGCCTGAAAGCTGGCGCGAAAGTGATGACCTGGGGTATGCGATACGTCAGGTGACTCGCACCGACATGGCGGGGTTGTTCAACTACAGCACGCCACTGGGACTGCCAGCCCTGCGTGAGCAGCTGTCCAGGCGATTGAAACAGTTCGATATCGATGCCGATGAAAAACGCATCCTGACCACCCTGGGCGCTACCCACGGGCTCGACCTGATCGTGCGCACGCTTCTGCGACCGGGCTGCTGCGTGGTGGTGGAGAGCCCCGGTTACTCAAAGCTGTTCGACCTGCTCAGGCTGCACAAGATAGACATGATCGAGCTGCCCAGGACACCCCGGGGCCCGGACGTCGACGCCCTTCAACGCCTGCTGGCGGTTCATCGACCCAGCGCTATTTTCGTCAACAGCGCCTGCCACAACCCAACCGGCAGCAGCCTGGCGCCGGCGGTGGCCCAGCGTCTGCTGCAACTGGCGCAAGAGCACGCGATGCTGGTCATCGAAGATGATGTCTACGCCGATTTCCAGGGGCCAACGCGGGCCCGATTGGCGGCGCTGGATACCGACGTGGTCTACCTGGGCAGCTTCTCCAAGACCTTGAGCAGCTCTTTACGCGTCGGGTTCATGGTGGCGGCGCCCTCCGTCATCGCGCGTCTGGGCGAGATCAAGGAGATCACTTGCCGGGGCGGTTCCCGATTCGCCGAGTCCGTGCTGGCCAGCCTCCTGGCCAATGGCGCCTATCGCAAGCTGGTCCAGCGCCAGCGCCAGCGCCTCAATGCCGACATGGCGGTGGCGTTGCAGCTTTTGGAGGATGCCGACTGGAAAGTATTCGGCAAACCGGCGGGAGGCCTGTTCATCTGGGCACGTCCGCCGCTGTGTGACTATGCTGAGGTACAGCGTCTGGCCAGGCGGTGCGGCATTCAGTTGTCATCCCGCACGGCGTTCAGCCCATCGGGTGCCGAGACGGATTGGCTGCGGGTCAACGTCGCCTATGCCCGGGATCCCAGGGCCTTGGCTTTCTTCCGGGCCACGGCTCTGGATCGACCTCAAATGTCCTGAAAACGACGCGGCTGTAGCTTTTTGCCATTATTCCGACGCCAGCATCTTGTGTTGCGGGGCGTCTCGTTGCGAATCTGCAATCAACACACACCGGCAGAGGACTGGGCGCAATGATTTCGGCCGTGCAAGGACGTTTTGCCAACCTGGGTATGGCAAAGAAATTGGGTATCGGCTTTGTCTTGGTGCTGCTGCTTACCGCAGTAGTGGCGGCCATTGGCGTCTGGTCCCTGCAAACCATCAGCCATCGCTTCGACGGCTTGAAGCAGATGTCATCCCTCAACAGCCGGTTGCTCAAGGTCCGGCTGCTGGAGCAGGAATTTGCCTTGCGTTCAGACCCCAAGTCCGCCGATGCCCTGCGACAGGGGGTCGATGGCTTGCTGGCCCTGGCGAACGACCTCAGGACACGGTCAGACGGCAATGCGGCGGTGATGAATGAGGTGGAGCAGGCGCTGACGGCGTATCGCAAGGCCTTCGATGAGTTCGTCGGGCTGAGCCAGAGCAAGGACCTGGCGCTGGAAATGGCCAGCTGGTCGGTGTCCAGTGTCGCCAACAACCTGGATGTATTGCAGGCCGGACTCGCCGATGATGGCGCCTATACCTTGAAGGATTCCGAGGGCAAGGAGGGTGCAGAGTTCATCGAGCAGGCCAACCAGGTCAGCGAAGTGTCGCGACTTATGCTGCAGTCGATGAACGAAGCGCGCGTTCGGTTGGACCAAAGCCGTAAAGGCAGTGATGAGGCTGCCGGGCAGGGCAATATCGAACAGGCCGAGCAGGCCATGAAGTTGGCGGAAGCGCTCAAGGGCGCGGTCAAGGACCCGGGTTACCAGACCGTACTCAACGAGGTCGCCGGGCACATCGGCGGGTTCAACCAGCAACTGGCGGAATACACCGCGCTGCTGGCCAAGGAAAAGATCGTCTACCAGCAATTGCATGAGCGCGCCGATCAGGTGATGGCGCGGGTCGACCAGGCCTACAGCGCCGAAGACAGTGCCATGCAGACGGAACTTAAGAAAAATTCGTTGATGATCATCGGCTCGTCGGCTTTGGCGCTGCTGGTTGGATTGATCGCGGCCTGGGTGATTACCCGGTTGATCGTCGCCCCGCTGCGCAGTGTGATCCGTGTCGCCCAGCGGATCGCCGCCGGGGACCTGAGCGCCAAGGTCGAAGTGATGCGCCGGGATGAGATTGGCCAGCTGATGTTGGCGATGCAACAGATGGGTGCCGGCTTGAGCAGTATCGTCAGCGGTTTGCAGGCTGGCATCGACCAACTGGCCAGCTCCGCCCAGTCGCTGTCGTCCGTCACTGAACAGACCAACCTGGAAGTCAGCAGCCAGAAGGAAGAAACCGAGCAAGTGGCCACGGCGATGAACCAGATGACTGCCACGGTTCACGATGTAGCCCGCAATGCGGAGGAGGCGGCGCAAGCGGCCCAAACGGCTGATGATAAAGTCGAAAGCGGCCAGCAGGTCGTGCGCCAGAGCATGGTCCGTATCGAGCAACTGGCTGACTCGGCGACCATGGCGAGCACCAGCATCGAAAGCCTGAGCGCCGAGATACAAAACATCGGCACCGTGCTGAGCGTGATCAAGAGTGTCGCCGAGCAAACCAATCTGTTGGCGCTCAACGCAGCTATCGAGGCGGCGCGGGCTGGCGAACAGGGCAGGGGGTTTGCGGTGGTGGCCGATGAAGTGCGGGCCCTGGCCAGGCGCACGCAACAGTCCACCGAGGAAATCGAGCGCCTGGTCAGCGCGCTACGCTCTGCTGCTCAAGCGTCCGTACAGCAAATCCAGAGCAGTGGCGAGCTGGTAAAAATGGCGGTCAGCGATGCATTGCAGACCGAAAGCGCGCTAGGCAGCATCGCGGCGGCGGTGTCGTTGATCCAGCAAATGAACCAGCAGATCGCAGCGGCCGCCGAACAACAAAGCTCCGTGGCCGAAGAAATCAACCGCAGCGTCACCAGCATCCGCGCCAGCGCCGATCAATCATCCGTGGCCATGCAGGGTAATGCTGCCTCCAGCGTTGAACTGGCGCAGTTGGGCGTTGAGTTGAAAGGAATGGTGGGGCATTTCAAGTTGTGAGTTGGGGAGCTGTTGCTGCCACTATCGCCAGCAAGCTGGCCCCCACGTGGGATGTCCGGTGAACACAAGGTTCATGTCGCCGCAAATCCTGTAGGAGCGGGCTTGTCCGCGAAGAGGCCAGCACGTTCCAACCTTCTCACCCCATCCCGCTCCGCACCCCAACCTCAGTCGTAGACCTTCTTTTTCTTCCACTCGTCGTTCGCTTCGTCTTCCTTCAACCCCTCGGTCAACTGGTTCACCTCACCCTCCACAGGCTGAGTGCTCGCCAGGACCTGGGCATTGGCCCGAGCCAGAAGCTTTTCCAGATAAGCCAGCTGTTCAGCATAGACCTGCGGTTCCTGCTGCTTGCGCAAATACTGGACACCACGCTCGAACGCCAGGCGAGCCTGCCCGGGCTGTTCCTGCTGCAGCGCCTGCTGGCCGAGGTTGTTGAAGAATTCGATGTGCAGCAGCACCAGAATGTGCCGGACCTCGCGAACCCAGCGCTTGGCCTCGTTGGGCGGCAGGAAACCGTCCTGGGCCGCGCGGGTGATCTGGCCGTGCAAGGCCTCGAGCAGGAACCGAACATCCTTGGCCTTCGCTTCGGTCTGGATCGGCGCCGGCGGGTTGTTGACCGGAATCGATTCACCCTGGGCGGCCAGTGCAGTCAGTTCGTCCAGGCGTGCCTTGACCTGAGCGTTGGACTTGTCGAGATTCAGCAGGCGCTGGCAGACGTTCAGCTCAAGACGCGTGATCAACAGCTTCAGGGCAGGGGTCATCAACTGGCCGGGGAAGGTTTCGGTGAGCTCGCCACAACGACGCAGGCGGTCGTTGAGCTCGACCTTGGTGCGGGCCTTTTCCAGCTTGTTATTTTCCACCACATGGTTCATGTAGCCAATGGCGATCAACAGTGCGATCCCGGCTACGACGAGCAGGGTGATCATGAGTGGTGTCACCGGTAAGACCTCTTTAATGGGGAACGCATGTCATGAGTGTAGTGGCTTGGCTTTTAAGCGCATAGGCCCGAGCGACGCGATTAGACGGGCGTCGTGCTGTTTATAGGGCTTACAGCGGCGTAGATGCACATTGCCACTATTTGCCTGGTGCGACTATAGCGCCTTGGCGGGTGACAGAATATAGGCGTCAGAGACCGGGCGGACAAAATTCGCGAAGCCGCTTCAAAGCGGGGGAAGTCATTGATTTAAATAAATTTATATCTGGGGGTTGACGACCCTCCAATCCATCCATAGAATGCGCGCCACTTACAGCGTAAAGCACCTAGCCAAACGCGATAAGCAGTGAATGTTGTACGTGTGTCCCCTTCGTCTAGTGGCCTAGGACACCGCCCTTTCACGGCGGTAACAGGGGTTCGAGTCCCCTAGGGGACGCCAATGCGGGAATAGCTCAGTTGGTAGAGCACGACCTTGCCAAGGTCGGGGTCGCGAGTTCGAGTCTCGTTTCCCGCTCCAATTTTAAACAGCGTTGCTTTCGGGCAGGGCTGAGTGAAGCCAGAGCCGACATCTTAGGATGCGGATTTGGGCACTGGAATACACACCATGTGTTCCAGTTAGTGTGTCCCCTTCGTCTAGTGGCCTAGGACACCGCCCTTTCACGGCGGTAACAGGGGTTCGAGTCCCCTAGGGGACGCCATTTGCGGGAATAGCTCAGTTGGTAGAGCACGACCTTGCCAAGGTCGGGGTCGCGAGTTCGAGTCTCGTTTCCCGCTCCAAATTCAAGAAAACGCCGCTCATTGGAGCGGCGTTTTTTTATGCGCCTATAAAAAGTCTCCTAGCCCTCCAGGCGGTCGCGAGCCGCGATGACTCAGCGATCGGGCTGGGTTGCGCTGCTCCACAGCAAAGAAAAAGCCCGCAAGGTGTAAGCCGTGCGGGCCTGTTTTTTACTGGCTGCGATCAGTGTTTGCTGTCCTGGTCCGACATCGCCAGCAATTGTTTTTCCTGGTTCCAATCGAAGGGCTCGTCGTTCTGCTCAGCTTCGAACCGACGTTCCTCCAAGGCCTGGTACAGGTTGATTTCTTCGTCGGGCATGTAGTGAAGGCAATCGCCGCCGAAGTACCACAGCAGGTCGCGAGGCACCAAGTGGGCAATCTGCGGATATCGGACGATCACTTGGCACAAGAGGTCCTGGCCCAGGTATTGGCTTTCGATCGGATCGACCGGCAACTGCGCGCGCAAATCATCAAAGCGTTCCAGAAACAGCGCATGGCTTTCTTCGGGCACCTGTTCGGCCTCACCCACGGCGACCAGGATGCTGCGCAAGTGGTCAAGCAAGACGAGGTGATCGGCAACGACGTTGGACACGAGATAAGTCCTCAAGAGCAAAACGGGCGCAGGAGTATAAAGCGCCTGCGCCCGCTTTTACATGCTGGTCGTCCGGATCAACGGACTTTGTCCTCAGTGAGCGTCAGCGCTTGCGGGTCGAAGTCGTCCACGTCGATGACCTTGCGGCGTGCCGTTTCAGCGGCTCGCAGGGTCTGCGCTTCGGTTGCATTCAGCACGCCCGCTTCGAGCGCTGCATCGATAAGGGGCTCTCCAGGTGCCGGGTCGAGCTGACCCTGCTTCAATGCCACGTGCAATTTCTTGTGCAGCGGATGGGCGGTGGCCAGCAGGTCGGCGGCGTATTGCAGCGCACCGACAGGATCATCCTGTGACTGTGGGCGATAGCAGCCTTGAAGCAACTCCTCCAAAGTCGGATCGCCCTTGGCGCGACCGATAACCGCTGCCACCTCGGCATCGAGCCGGTCGCTCGGACCTTTATGACGCCGGCCGAAAGGAAACACCACCACACGCAACAGGCAGCCCAGCAGCCGGCTTGGGAAGTTGGCCAGCAGCTCGTCCAACGCCCGCTCCGACTGACCCAGGCTTTCTTCCATGGCCCACTGGAACAGTGGCGCCATATGATCCGGCGAATCGAGATCGTGGTAGCGCTTGAGTGCAGCCGAGGCCAGGTAAAGGTTGCTCAACACATCACCCAATCGGGCAGACAAGCGCTCGCGGCGCTTGAGCTCACCACCCAGCAACATCATGCTGAGGTCCGCCAGCAAGGCAAATGCCGCCGCTTGCCGGTTGAGGGCGCGGAAATAGCCTTGGCTCAAGGCGTTGCCTGGCACGTTATCGAAATGCCCCAGGCCGAGATTCAGCACCAAGGTGCTGGCGGCATTGCTGACCGCGAAACCGATGTGCTTGAGCAGCAGTGCGTCGAATTCGAGCAATGCCTGGTCTTTGTCCTCGCGGGTGGCCAGGGCCATTTCCTTGAGCACGAACGGATGGCAGCGGATGGCACCCTGGCCGAAGATCATCAGGTTGCGCGACAGGATATTCGCGCCTTCGACCGTGATGAAAATCGGCGCGCCTTGCCAACTGCGTCCCAGGTAGTTGTTAGGACCCATGATGATGCCTTTGCCGCCGTGAACGTCCATCGCGTGGCTGATGCATTCGCGGCCACGTTCGGTCAGGTGGTACTTGAGGATCGCCGACAGCACCGAAGGTTTTTCGCCGAGGTCCACCGCGTTGGCCGTCAGCATGCGCGCGGCGTCCATCAGCCAGGCGTTGCCACCGATGCGCGCCATGGCTTCCTGGATGCCTTCGAAGGCCGACAACGGCACGTTGAATTGTTCACGCACCTGGGTGTACTGGCCGGTGACCAGGCTGGTGAACTTCGCCGCGCCGGTACCGACCGCGGGCAATGAAATCGAGCGCCCGACCGACAGGCAGTTCATCAGCATCATCCAGCCCTTGCCGAGCATGGCCTGGCCGCCGATCAGAAAGTCCAGCGGGATGAAGACATCCTTGCCCCAGTTCGGCCCGTTCATGAAGGCGGCGCCGAGGGGCAGATGGCGACGGCCGATCTGAACGCCGGGCGTGTCGGTGGGGATCAGCGCCAGGCTGATTCCCAGGTCTTCTTCGTCGCCCAGCAAGTGGTCCGGGTCATAGGCCTTGAAGGCCAGGCCGAGGAGGGTGGCGACCGGGCCTAGGGTGATGTAGCGCTTTTCCCAGTTCAGGCGCAGGCCAAGGGTTTCCTCGCCTTGCCACTCGCCTTTGCAGATGATCCCGGTGTCGGGCATCGCCCCGGCGTCGGACCCGGCCAGTGGGCCGGTCAGCGCGAAGCAGGGGATGTCGTCGCCACGGGCCAGTCGCGGCAGGTAATGGTTGCGTTGTTCGTCGGTGCCGTAATGCAGCAACAGTTCCGCGGGGCCGAGGGAATTGGGGACCATGACGGTGGAAGCCAGGTCGCCGCTGCGGGTGGCGAGCTTCATTGCCACCTGGGAGTGGGCATAGGCGGAGAACCCCTTGCCACCGTATTCCTTGGGAATGATCAGGGCGAAAAAACCATGCTCCTTGATGTGTGCCCACGCTTCGGGCGGCAGGTCCATCGCCTGGCCGATCTGCCAGTCGCTGACCATCGCACAAAGCGCTTCGGTAGGGCCGTCGAGGAACGCCTGCTCCTCGTCGGTCAGACGAACCTTGGGGTAAGCCAGCAGCGTGTCCCAGTCTGGCCGTCCACTGAAAAGCTCGCCATCCCACCATACCGTGCCAGCGTCGATGGCGTCGCGCTCGGTCTGGGACATGGGCGGCAGGGTTTTCTGGAACCAGTCGAACATCGGCGCGCTGAAGTATTTGCGGCGCAGGTCCGGTAGCAGCAGCGGTGCCGCGATGGCGGCGAGCACCAGCCAGAGAACGAGCATCAGCCAGCCGGGTGCATGGCTGGCGATGCCCATCACCAGCAGGTAGACGGCGACGATGCCCAGCGCCGGTAGCGGGGCGGTGCGACGATGCGCCAGCCAGGCTACCCCGACGACCAGAACCAGTATCCACAACAACAGCATAAGTGATCCTCCGTGAACCAAGGCAAAACCGACCTTCAGAGCTTAGACGGCCCCTGCAAAACCGGCAGTCGGCGCGATGTGATTGATTTCGTGGGAAACCCTCGACGTATCGCGCCAGTCTGGTTGGCAACAACCGTGGGAAATCGTTCGTTGCCAGCGTGAGAAAACGCCATTGTTTGGCACAAATGCCGTGTCGGCCCCGGATGGGTCGACAGCGCGGGTCGGCTCCGTGGCGGGTAATGATTTGAGCCGTTCCTCATCCGGCGTATGCTGCTGCGGCATTTATCCTTTGAGGAAGCCGAGATGCTGAAGATTTGGGGCCGGAAGAACTCATCGAATGTTCGAAAGGCGTTGTGGTGTGCCGAGGAACTGGGACTGGCCTACGAGGCCATCGATGCCGGCGGGGCCTTCGGTGTGGTGGATACGCCGCAGTACCGCGCCAAGAACCCCAACGGTCGGGTTCCGATGCTGGAAGACGAAGGCTTCGTGCTCTGGGAGTCGAATACCATCGTTCGCTACCTGGCCGCTCGTCATGCATCGGGTTCGGCTTGGTACCCCGACGATGTCCAGGCCCGGGCCAAGGCAGAGAAGTGGATGGACTGGACCACGTCCAGCTTCGCGGCCCCGTTTCGCACGGTATTCTGGGGCGTCCTGCGCACCCCGCCCGAGCAGCAGGACTGGGTTGCCATCAAGGCGGCGATCAAGGAGTGCGACGACCTGCTGGCGATGGTCGACCAGGCCCTGGCCGAACAGCCTTACCTTGGCGGTGATGAAATCGGCATGGGCGACATTCCCCTCGGCAGTTTCATTTATGCCTGGTTCGAGATGCCCATCGAGCGCGCCGCGCTGCCGAACCTCCAAGCCTGGTATGCACGGCTCAGGCAGCGTCCGGCCTATCAGAAAGCTGTCATGACCGCGTTGACTTAATAGTTACTATCGACACACTTCACTGTACTTGTGCGGCGACGCCACGCACCATTGCCTTCGTGCGCCATGGTTGCATTGCTCGCCGTGCGCCCTTATCTAGTGTTCTTCTTCCCCCTTCTTGGTGCGTAATCCGATATGAGTTCCGCTCTGTCCATACGGCAGTTAACCAAAACCTACGGCAACGGTTTCCAGGCCCTGAGTGGTATCGATCTGGACGTCGCCGAAGGTGATTTCTTCGCCTTGCTTGGCCCGAACGGGGCAGGCAAATCCACGACCATCGGCATTCTTTCCACTCTGGTGAACAAGACCAGCGGCACGGTCAATGTCTTCGGCCACGACCTGGACCGCGCGCCCGCCGCGCTCAAGCGCTGCATCGGCGTGGTGCCTCAGGAATTCAATTTCAACCAGTTCGAAAAGACCTTCGACATCGTCGTGACCCAGGCCGGCTACTACGGCATCCCACCGAAGATTGCCAACGAGCGCGCCGAACAGTACCTGACCCAACTGGGCTTGTGGGACAAGCGCGACGTGCCGTCCCGTTCGTTGTCCGGTGGCATGAAGCGACGTTTGATGATTGCGCGCGCGCTGGTGCATGAACCGCGCCTGCTGATCCTCGATGAACCGACCGCGGGCGTGGACATCGAACTGCGCCGTTCGATGTGGACCTTCCTGACCGAGCTGAACCAGAAAGGCATCACCATTATCCTCACGACGCATTATCTGGAAGAAGCCGAGCAGCTGTGCCGCAATATCGGCATCATCGACCACGGCACTATCGTCGAGAACACCAGCATGCGGCAGTTGCTGAGCCAATTGCACGTGGAAACCTTTTTGCTGGATCTCAAGCATGACTTGAGCGTCACCCCTCAGCTCGTAGGCTATCCGGCCCGGCTGCTGGACGGCCACACCCTGGAAGTCCAGGTCGACAAATCCGTCGGCATTACCGGGCTGTTCACCCAGCTGGCCCTGCAAAACATCGAAGTGCTGAGCCTGCGCAACAAGACCAATCGCCTTGAGGAGTTGTTCGTGTCCCTGGTGGAAAAAAACCTGGCGAAGGTGGCGGTATGAGTTCGGAACTGCGCCCCAACCTGATCGCCCTCAATACGATCGTTTATCGCGAAGTCCGACGCTTCATGCGGATCTGGCCGCAGACCTTGCTGCCCCCGGCCATCACGATGGTTTTGTACTTTGTGATCTTCGGTAACCTGATCGGCCGGCAGATCGGCGACATGGGCGGCTTTACGTACATGGACTACATCGTGCCGGGGCTGATCATGATGTCGGTGATCACCAACTCCTACGGCAACGTCGTGTCGAGTTTCTTCGGCAGCAAATTCCAGCGTTCGATCGAAGAACTGATGGTCTCACCGGTTTCGCCCCATACGATCCTGATCGGGTTTGCCTTGGGCGGTGTGTTGCGAGGATTGGCGGTGGGCCTGATCGTGACCCTGCTGTCGCTGTTCTTCACCGACCTGCAGGTGCATCACCTGGGCGTGACGATCCTGGTGGTGGTGCTGACGGCTACGATCTTTTCGCTGCTGGGTTTCATCAATGCCGTGTTTGCGCGCAACTTCGACGACATCTCCATCATCCCGACCTTCGTACTGACGCCGCTGACCTACCTGGGTGGAGTGTTCTATTCGATCTCCTTGCTGCCCCCGTTCTGGCAGACCGTATCGCTGGCCAACCCGGTGTTGCATATGGTCAACGCGTTTCGCTACGGGATCCTTGGGGTGTCGGACATTCGCATCAGTATCGCGATCACCTTCATGCTGGTTGCGACCGTGGTGCTTTACGTGGGGTGCGCGCGGTTGCTGGTGAGTGGGCGGGGAATGCGTACCTGAGATTGTCTTGGGTTCTTCGTTTTTTTTGGGGTGCGTGAATACATGCACCCCAAAATCATCACATCCGACTCCGCTTGCGCCGCCTCCATTGTCTGGTAACCCACCAGCGCCAGTACGCCATCGTCACGAAGTATGCCAGCGCCCCAAGTACCAACCCAGTCACCACCGAACCCAACAGAAACGGCTGCCACAACGTCGCCAGCTGGTGGGTGATCCACTCCCAGGTCAATTCGTCCGGCAACGTCCGGGCTGGCACATCCATCAGCCAGGCGCCGGTTTGATAAGTGCAGAAGAACACCGCCGGCATGGTGATGGGGTTGGTCAGCCAGACCAGGCTCACGGCAATCGGAATGTTGCCGCGAACCGTGATGGCCAGCGCCGCGGCCAGCAGCATTTGCAGGGGAATGGGCAAGAAAGCGGCGAACAGGCCGACGGCCATCGCCCGGGCGACCGAATGGCGATTGAGGTGCCAAAGGTTGGGGTCGTGCAGCAGCGTACCGAGAAAGCGTAAGGATTTGTGTTCCCGAATGCTCGCTGGGTCAGGCATGTAACGTTTGAATAGGCGCCGGGGCATAAGGCTTCTCGGTCGGATCACAGCAGTCAGGCCGCAAGTATGTCCGGATTCTACGACTGACAGATTCAGACTTTGTGACAATTGATAACGCGCAGGGTGCCATTGAGCGTCTAAGCCTGGAGAGGGAACTCTCAAGGATGGGCTTATGCGCACGGCAATGGTCGCGCTTGCACTGGGGCTGCTGGCCCCGATTTTTCTACCGGCCTTGCCGCCGTCCTGGTTGATTGCAGCCATGACTGTGGCGGCATTGTTGGTGTTGCCGACGCGTACGTACTGGGCAGGCTTGTTCTTCATCGGGCTGGCCTGGGCCTGTTTTTGCGCACAGCTCGCATTGGACGATCGGTTGTCCGTCGCGCTGGAGGGTGAGACTCGCTGGGTCGAGGGGCGGGTCGTCGGTTTGCCGCAACAGGGTGATGGCGTCGTGCGTTTCGAGCTCGCCGATGCGCATTCCCGGCGTACGCGTTTGCCGGCGTCGATGCGCCTGGCCTGGTATGGCGGGCCGCTGGTCAGTAGTGGAGAGACGTGGCGCCTGGCGGTGAAACTCAAGCGACCCGCGGGGTTGCTCAATCCCCATGGCTTCGACTATGAGGCCTGGCTGTTGAGCAGGGGGATCGGTGCGACCGGCACCGTCAAGGATGGTTCGCTGCTACAACCGGCCAAGGGCGCCTGGCGCGATGGGGTGCGCCAGGCACTGGCAAAGGTCGATGCCCAGGGCCGTTCCGGTGCGCTGCTGGCGTTGATCCTCGGCGACGGCGCCGGGTTGAGCCGCGAAGAATGGCGGGTGCTGCAAGACACTGGCACCGTCCATCTGCTGGTGATTTCCGGGCAGCATATTGGCCTGCTTGCCGGCCTGGTCTATCTGCTGGTGGCGGGGGCGGCGCGTTATGGCGTCTGGCCGGCGCGTTTGCCGTGGTTGCCCTGGGCGTGCGCCCTGGCATTTGCCGCGGCCCTGGGGTACGGCCTGCTCGCCGGGCTCGATGTGCCGGTGCGACGGGCCTGCGCAATGATTGGCCTGGTGCTGTTGTGGCGCTTGCGTTTCCGCCAGGCTCAACCCTGGTGGGCCTGGATGGCGGCGTTCGTCGGGGTGCTGGTGCTGGATCCGCTGGCCAGCCTGCGGCCAGGCTTCTGGTTGTCGTTCGCTGCGGTGGCGATATTGATGTTCACTGTTGGCGGTCGCCTGGGGCCGTGGCGCTGGTGGCAGACGTGGACCCGCGCCCAGTGGTTCATTGCCCTGGGGCTGTGCCCGCTGTTATTGATCCTGGGACTGCCGGTCAGCCTCAGCGGTCCTTTGATCAACCTGCTGGCGGTGCCCTGGATCAGCCTGTTGGTGTTGCCCTCGGCACTGCTTGGCACGGCGTTGCTGCCGATCCCCTTCGTCGGTGAAAGCCTGCTCTGGATCGCCGGCGGGCTGCTCGATCTGCTGTTCAATGGGCTCGGCTTGGCTGCCGGGCAGGTGCCGGCCTGGGTGCCTCTCGCCATACCGCTGTGGGCGTGGTGCATTGCAGCGACCGGTGCTCTGCTGTTGTTGCTGCCCGAGGGCGTGCCCCTACGCCTCCTCGGATGGCCGATGTTGTTGCTGATGGTTTTTCCTCCCAGGGACGAAGTGCCTCCGGGCCAAGCGGAAGTCTGGCAATTGGACGTCGGCCAGGGGTTGGCGATCCTGGTGCGCACCCATCGGCATACCTTGCTCTACGACGCAGGGCCGCGCTTTGGCGAGGCGGATTCAGGCGAGCGCGTGGTCGTGCCGACCTTGCACAAGCTTGGTGTGGAAAAGATCGACCTTCTGTTGCTTAGCCACGCCGATGCCGATCACGCCGGCGGAGCCCAGGCCGTGCGCAACCGATTGCCAACGACTCGGGTCATCAGCGGTGATCCGCAAGCGCTGCCCGGGGATTTGCAGGCGGGTTCATGCGATAGCGGCGAGAGCTGGGCATGGGACGGGGTCAGGTTCGAGCTCTGGCGCTGGGATTCAGCTGTCGAAAGCAATCAGAAATCCTGTGTCTTAGTGGTCATGGCGGGCGAGGAGCGACTGCTGTTGACCGGCGACATCGATACCCACGCCGAGCGCGCCTTGCTCGAAGGTCCCTTGGCGGGACCGATCCAATGGCTGGCGGCACCGCACCATGGCAGCCGCAGCTCATCGTCGATGGCGCTGCTGGCGCGGCTCAAACCTCATTCGGTGTTGATATCCAGGGGGCGGAGCAACGCGTTCGGCCATCCGCACCCCTGGGTGATCGAGCGATACAGGAGGTTGGGCCTGTCGATTTTCGACAGCGCCGAGCAGGGCGCCATTCGTCTGCAACTGGGCGCCTTCGCGCCGGCGCGCACCCAGGCAGGTGTTCGGCGTTACTGGCGTGACCGGCTGGCCGCGGGGGCTTGGACAGAACATTGACCCAGCTCGTCAGTCATGGTCGTGTTGTCGGCGGCACGGGTCTGCACCGCGCGTCTGTATGATAAAGTGGCGCACTTTTTCGAGGGGGCAGTCACTGTGTGGGAATTGGTCAAATCCGGCGGCTGGATGATGTTGCCGATCATTCTGAGTTCCATCGCGGCATTGGGAATCGTTGCCGAACGCCTGTGGACCCTGCGGGTCAGCCGCGTGACCCCGGAGCATCTGCTCGGGCAGGTCTGGGTCTGGATCAAGGACAAGCAGCTGAACAAGGACAAGCTCAAGGAGTTGCGTGCCAGTTCGCCGCTGGGCGAAATCCTTGCGGCGGGCCTGGCGAACTCCAAGCATGGCCGCGAGATCATGAAGGAGTGCATCGAAGAGGCGGCTGCCCGGGTCATCCATGAGCTGGAGCGCTACCTCAATGCCTTGGGAACCATTGCCGCCATGGCCCCGTTGCTGGGATTGCTGGGCACGGTGCTGGGCATGATCGATATTTTCAGTGCATTTACCGGGACCGGCATGACCACCAATGCATCGGTGCTGGCCGGTGGCATATCCAAGGCGTTGATCACCACCGCAGCCGGTTTGATGGTGGGAATCCCCTCGGTATTCTTCCATCGTTTCCTGCAACGTCGCGTCGATGAGTTGGTGGTGGGCATGGAGCAGGAAGCCATCAAGTTGGTCGAGGTGGTGCAGGGCGACCGCGATGTGGACCTGGCCGGGGGCAAGAAGTGAAATTCCGCCGCAAACCACGGGAAAACATCGAGATCAATCTCGCGTCGCTGATCGACGTGGTATTCATCCTGCTGCTGTTTTTCGTCGTGACCACCACGTTTACCCGGGAGACCCAGCTCAAGGTCGAATTGCCGCAGGCCGTCAGTGGCTCGCCGGCCGAAGACCAGCAACTGAAGAACCTGGAGGTCATCATCAGCGCCGAAGGGACGTTCTCGGTCAACAACAATCTGTTGCCCAAAAGTGACCTGGCGAGCCTGATCGAGGCCCTGCAGAGGGAGTCCGGCGGCGATACCAGCCTGCCGCTCTCCATCAGCGCCGACGGCAAGACGCCTCATCAATCGGTCATCACCGCCATGGACGCCGCCGGCAAGCTCGGCTTCAGCCATCTGCGCATGACCACCGTCGAGGCGGCGCCCGCACCCTGATGGCCATGTCCGATCGATTGCTTGCCGCCTGGTATGAAGGGCATCCCGCCCTCGCGCTACTGCGGCCACTTGAATGGCTGTACCGACGCGTCGTGGTCGGCAAACGCGAGCGTTTCCTGGCAGGCGAGGGTGAGGTTTACCAGCCGCCCGTGCCGCTGATCGTGGTTGGTAATATCACCGTTGGCGGCACTGGCAAGACGCCGCTGATTCTGTGGATGATCGAACATTGCCGGCGCAGTGGCCTGCGGGTCGGCGTAGTCAGCCGGGGCTACGGCGCCAAGCCGCCGCAATTGCCCTGGCGGGTCGCGGCGGACCAGGGCGCCGACATCGCGGGCGACGAGCCGCTGCTGATCGTCCAGCGCACCGGCGTGCCATTGATGATCGATCCCGATCGCAGCCGCGCTGTCCGGGCTTTGTTGGAAAGCGAGCCGCTGGATCTGATCCTGTCCGACGATGGCATGCAGCATTATCGCCTGGCGCGGGACCTTGAACTGGTATTGATCGACAATGCCCGGGGCCTGGGCAACCGGCGTTGCCTGCCTGCCGGTCCGCTGCGCGAGCCGGTCGAGCGCCTGCAATCGGTCGACGCCGTACTGTTCAACGGCGCCAGCGCTGATCGCGAGGACGGCTTCGCCTTCCAGCTCCAACCCACCCTGCTGGTCAACCTGGCCAGCGGCGAACGGCGCTCCCTCGATCATTTTCCACCCGGCCAGGCCCTGCACGCCGTGGCCGGCATCGGCAATCCGCAGCGTTTCTTCACGACCCTTGAAACGCTACACTGGCGGCCAATACCGCACGGGTTTGCCGATCATGCCGAATACAGTGCCCAGGCGTTGAATTTTACGCCGTCCCTGCCGGTGGTCATGACGGAAAAGGACGCGGTCAAGTGCCGTGCCTTCGCCGCGCCCGACTGGTGGTACCTGGCGGTGGACGCAGCACCTTCGCCGGCCTTCGCGGCCTGGTTCGATACGCAGCTGATGCGCCTGTTGCCGGATCGGCTCTTGCCTTAAACGTTTTTCCAGGGGATTTTTCATGGACACCAAACTGCTCGATATCCTGGCTTGCCCGGTCTGCAAAGGCCCGCTCAAGCTCAGCGCCGACAAGACCGAGCTGATCAGCAAGGGCGCCGGCCTGGCCTATCCGATTCGCGACGGCATCCCGGTGATGCTCGAGAGCGAAGCCCGCACCCTGACCACCGATGAGCGCCTGGATAAATGACCACAGCCTTTACCGTCGTCATTCCGTCGCGCTTCGCCTCGACGCGCCTGCCTGGCAAGCCGTTGTTGTTGATCGCCGGCAAGCCGATGATCCAGCATGTCTGGGAACAGGCCAGCAAGAGCAGCGCCCGACGCGTAGTGGTCGCGACGGACGATGCGCGCATCGTTGAGGCGTGCGAGGGCTTTGGCGCCGAGGTGGTGATGACGCGCGAGGACCACAACTCTGGTACTGATCGCCTGGCGGAAGTGGCCGCGAAGCTCGGGCTGGCGCCCGATGCCATCGTCGTCAACGTGCAGGGCGACGAGCCATTGATACCGCCAAGTGTCATCGACCAGGTGGCCGCGAACCTGGCGGCCCATCCCGAGGCGCGCATGGCCACCCTGGCCGAGCCGATCGAGGACGTGCCGACGCTGTTCAACCCCAATGTGGTCAAGGTGGTCAGCGACCTCAACGGCCTCGCGCTCACGTTCAGTCGCGCCACCTTGCCCTGGGCCCGGGAGGCCTTCGCGCAGAGCCGCGACGTGCTGCCCGACGGCGTGCCGTACCGCCGCCATATCGGCATCTATGCCTACCGCGCCGGTTTCCTCCAGGACTTCGTCGCGTGGGGGCCGTGCTGGCTGGAAAATACTGAGGCCCTGGAGCAACTGCGCGCATTGTGGCATGGCGTGCGGATCCACGTTGCCGATGCCTTGATCGCGCCTCCGACCGGGGTGGATACCCCCGAAGACCTTGAGCGCGTTCGTCGCCTGCTGGAGGCTTGATGCGGGTTCTGTTCGTCTGTCTTGGCAATATCTGCCGGTCGCCCACAGCCGAAGGTATCTTGCGCCACAAATTGCGCGAAGCCGGGCTGCAAGAGCAGGTGGAAGTCGCTTCCGCCGGCACCGGCGACTGGCATGTCGGTAAAGCGCCGGACAAACGCAGCATGGCCGCGGCCCTGCGTCGCGGCTACGATTTATCGGCCCAGCGAGCCCGGCAGGTGACCCGCGCCGATTTCGCCACCTATGACCTGATCCTGGCGATGGACAGCAGCAACCTGCGCAACCTCAAGGTCTTGCAACCGGCCAATGCCCGAGCAGAGCTGGACCTTTTCCTGCGTCGCTACGAAGCCGAACTCGATGAAGTGCCTGACCCTTACTACGACGGTGAGCAAGGTTTCGAGCAGGTGCTGGATCTGATCGAGCGCGCCACGGATCGTCTGGTGATCGAATTGAAGGGGCGGTTATGACCTTGCAAGTCCAGACGGGCGTCAGCCTCAAGCCGTACAACAGCTTCGGCGTGGATGTCGGCGCCCGGCTGTTCGCCGAAGCCCACAGCGATACGGATGTTCGGGAAGCCTTGGCCTATGCCGCCGGCCACGACGTGCCGCTGCTGGTCATTGGCGGCGGCAGCAACCTGTTGCTGACCGGCGACATCAACGCGCTCGTGTTACGCATGGCCAGCCGGGGGATTCGCTTGCTCGTCGATGACGGCGAGCGGGTGGTGATCGAGGCCGAGGCCGGGGAGCCGTGGCATCCGTTTGTCCAGCACACGCTGGCGCAAGGTTGGTCGGGCCTGGAAAACCTCAGCCTGATTCCCGGTACGGTGGGGGCGGCGCCGATGCAGAACATCGGTGCCTACGGTGTGGAAATAAAGGATGTTTTCGCCGGCCTCACCGCGTTGGATCGCTACACCGGCGAGCTGCGCGATTTCACCGTCGACGAATGCGCCTTCGCCTACCGCGACAGCCTGTTCAAGCAGCAGCCGGACCGCTGGTTGATCCTGCGGGTGCGCTTTGCCCTCAGCCGTATCGCGCATTTGCACCTGGAATACGGCCCGGTGCGCCAGCGCTTGACCGAACAAGGCATCGACCAGGCGACGCCTGCCGATGTCAGCCGGGCGATCTGCAGCATCCGCAGCGAGAAACTCCCAGACCCCGCCGTACTCGGCAACGCCGGGAGTTTTTTCAAGAATCCATTGGTGCCGGCCGCTCACGTGGCGCATCTCAAGGCGCAATACCCCGACCTGGTGGCTTATCCACAGGCTGGTGGGCAGATGAAAATCGCCGCCGGCTGGCTGATCGAGCGGGCCGGTTGGAAAGGGTTCCGCGAAGGCGACGCCGGAGTGCATAAGTTGCAGGCGCTGGTGTTGGTCAACTATGGCAATGCCACGGGGCTGGAGCTGCTGGATCTGGCTCGACGGATTCAGAAAGACATCGCCGAGCGTTTCCAGGTCGAGCTGGAAATGGAACCTAATCGGTATTGATAGCCCTCGCAATCGCGTCAGGAAAAACGCCCTGCACCGCCCGCACAATGTGATTTGTGCAGGATTGTGCAGGGCGTTTTGCATGTTCCTGGGTTAATTTAACTGGCTGATGATGCGAGCATTCGCGTCCCAAGGCCCGGTGCAGACGCTTGCTTGCGTATGCGCAACGAAGAGCCCGATTAGCCTGAGCCAATCTGCGATACCGAACCGATTACCCAACGGCAGATGGCTCGACCCTCATAACTCGATAACGATGCGGGCGTGCCCATGATTACCCTGAAACTCAATGGAAAAGATCACTCACTGGATGTGACCGAGGACATGCCTCTGTTATGGGCGATCCGAGACGTGGCCGGCTATAACGGCACCAAGTTCGGCTGCGGCATGGGCCTGTGCGGCGCCTGCACCATCCACATCGACGGCGCCCCGGCGCGCAGTTGCATCACGCCGATCGGCTCAGTGAAAGGCCAGAACATCAGCACCATCGACGCGCTTCACGTCGATCCGGTCGGGCAGGTCGTGCAGAAGGCCTGGCTGGATACCGCCGTCGCCCAATGCGGCTATTGCCAGGGCGGGCAAATCATGTCCGCCACCGCATTGCTCAAGACCAACCCCAACCCCAGCGACGAGCAGATCGAAGAAGCCATGGCTGGCAACATCTGCCGCTGCGGTACGTATAACCGGATCAAGACCGCGATCCGCCAGGCTTCCACTCACTTGAAGGAGGCCAAGGCATGAGCCGCTTGCCCGCTGATTTCGCGCTGAGCAACCTCAGCCGTCGTGGATTTCTCAAGGGCGCCAGCGCCACCGGCGTGCTGGTCCTGGCCGCCACTTGGGGCCTGCCGGATGCCTTTGCCGAAGAGAAGAAGTTCGGCGCCGAGGGCATGCCCCATGGCGCGGTCGATGATCCGAAGGTGTACGTCAGTATCGCCGCCGACGGCAGCGTGACAGTGATCTGCAACCGTTCGGAAATGGGCCAGGGCGTGCGTACCAGCCTGAGCATGGTAGTGGCCGACGAACTGGATGCCGACTGGGCGCTCGTCAAGGTCCAGCAGGCGCCGGCGGACGAGGCGCGTTTCGGCAACCAGGACACCGACGGTTCACGCAGCATGCGTCACTGGTATGAGCCGATGCGTCGTTGCGGTGCTGCGGCCCGGACCATGCTCGAACTCGCCGCCGCTGCGCAGTGGAAGGTGCCGGCGCAAGAATGCCGTGCACAGCTGCACAAAGTGGTGCATCAACCTTCAGGGCGCGAGTTGGGTTATGGCGAGCTGGCTGTCGCCGCCAGTGCCTTGCCGGTACCGGCTCGCGACAGCCTACGCCTCAAGCAGCCCTCGGAGTTCCGCTACATCGGCAAGCAAGCGAGCCGCGCCATCGATGGCGCAGACATCGTCAACGGTCGTGCGGTCTTTGGCGCCGATGTGCATTTCGACGGAATGCTCTACGCCGTCGTGGCCCGTCCGCCGGTCTATGGCGGCAAGGTCAAGTCCGTGGATAGCAGCGCAGCGCTGAAAGTACCTGGTGTGGTCAAAGTGCTGCAGATCGAAGGGCGCCCGTTGCCTTCCGAGTTCCAACCCTTGGGCGGCGTCGCCGTGGTGGCGAAGAACACTTGGGCGGCGATCAAGGGCCGCGATGCACTGAAGATCCAGTGGGACGATGGCCCGAACGCTGGTTATGACTCCATTGCCTACCGCGGGGAATTGGAAGCGGCCGCCCTCAAGCCCGGAAAAGTCCTGCGCAGCACCGGCGATCTCGACGGTGCGCTGACCCAGGCTGATTCAACTCTTGACGCGTCGTATTACCTGCCGCACCTGTCCCAGTCGCCCATGGAACCGATGGTGGCCGTCGCCCGGTTCAAGGACGGTCAATGCGAGGCCTGGGCACCCAGCCAGGCACCGCAGGTGACCCGTGAACGCGTGGCCGAGCGCCTGGGCATTCCTTTCGAAAAGGTCACGGTGAACATCACGCTGCTGGGCGGCGGTTTCGGACGCAAGTCGAAACCCGACTTCGTCGTCGAAGCGGCTGTCCTCGCCAAGGAATTTCCCGGCCAGGCCGTACGGGTGCAATGGACCCGCGAGGACGATATCCATCACTCGTATTTCCATACGGTATCGGCTGAATACCTGAAGGCCGGCCTGGACAAGAACGGCATGCCCTCCGCTTGGCTGCACCGCACCGTGGCCCCGACCATCACCGCGCTGTTCGCGCCCGGCATGACCCATGAAGCACCATTCGAAGTGGGCATGGGCGTGACGAACATGGCCTACGCCATTCCCAACATGCGCCTGGAAAACCCCGAGGCGGTGGCCCATACCCGGGTTGGCTGGTATCGCTCGGTCTCGAACATTCCCCATGGCTTCGCGATCCAGAGTTTCATCGACGAACTGGCCCACAAGGCCGGCCAGGATCCGCTGAAATACCACCTCAAGTTGCTGGGCCCGGACCGCAAGATCGATCCGAATTCCCTGAATGACGGTTGGAACTACGGCGAATCCCCCGAGCGTTATCCCATCGACACGGCGCGGATCCGTACCGTGCTGGAAACCGCCGCGAAGGCCGCCGGTTGGGGACGTGAGCTACCCAAGGGGCGGGGATTGGGATTGGCGGTGCACTACAGCTTCGTCACTTATGTGGCAGCGGCGATCGAAGTCGAGGTCAAGGACGACGGCACGGTGATCGTGCACAAGGCGGACATCGCCGTGGACTGCGGTCCGCAGATCAACCCTGAGCGCATCCGCTCGCAGTTCGAAGGCGCCTGCGTCATGGGGCTGGGCAATGCGATGGTCGGCGAGATCAGCTTCAAGGATGGCAAGGTGCAGCAGGACAATTTCCATATGTACGAAGTGGCGCGAATGTCCCTGGCGCCCAAGGAAGTGGCGGTGCATCTGATCACTCCGCCGGGCGAGGTGCCGTTGGGCGGTGTTGGCGAACCGGGCGTGCCGCCCATTGCGCCGGCCTTGTGCAACGCGATCTTCGCTGCCACTGGCAAGCGTATCCGCAATCTGCCCGTGCGTTATCAGCTGCAAGGCTGGCAACAGGCCAAAGCCTGATGGACAGCGTTGACCTGAACGTATTGCGCAGCGTCCTGGAATGGCGCCGCGCTGGGCAGCGGGTAGTGTTGTTCACCGTGGTTCAGACCTGGGGCACCGCGCCCAGACCTCCGGGGGCCATGTTGGCCCTGCGCGAGGACGGCGTGGTGATCGGTTCGGTATCGGGCGGTTGTGTCGAGGATGACCTGATCGCCCGGCTGCACGACGGCCGTATTCCCGAGGACGGTCCGCCGGTGCAACTCATCACCTACGGCGTCACCCGCGAAGAGGCGGCGCGCTTCGGCCTGCCGTGTGGCGGTACGTTGCGCCTGACCGAAGAGCGGGTCGGCGATCCTGCCTGGGTCGCCGAATTGCTTGAGCGATGCGAGGCCCATGAAATCGTCGCCCGGGAGCTGACGATCGCCAGTGGCAATGTGACTCTGGCGCCGGCGAGCAAAACCGACGCCCTGGTGTTCGACGGGCAGCTGCTGCGAGCCATTTATGGCCCACGTTGGCGCTTGCTGCTGATCGGCGCTGGGCAACTGTCCCGTTACGTGGCGGAAATGGCCCGATTGCTGGATTTCGAGGTGCTGATCTGCGATCCGCGCAAGGAGTTTGTCTACGGTTGGGAAGAACAACATGGCCGCTTCGTTCCCGGCATGCCCGACGAAGCGGTTCTGGACATCCAGACCGACGAACGCACGGCGATCGTGGCCCTGACCCATGATCCGCGCCTGGACGACATGGCACTGCTCACCGCCCTGGATTCCAAGGCCTTTTACGTCGGCGCCCTGGGCTCGCGGGTCAACAGCCAGAAGCGCCGAGATAACCTGGCTCAGCTAGGCTTGTCCGCAGAGGCGATCGGACGCTTGCATGGACCAATCGGCCTGCACATTGGCAGCCACACGCCGGCGGAGATCGCTTTGTCGCTGTTGGCTGAAATCGTGGCCATCAAAAATGGCGTGGAACTGCGGCAGAAAAAAACGTTGTAGGCCGTGGACGAGGAGGGCGTATGGAAAAGTCGATTGGCGTGATCATCCTGGCGGCGGGATCGGGCAGTCGCTTTCGTCAGGTAGCCGGCGCGGACAAGGATAAGTTGCTGGCCGACTGCACGGGGCGTGACGGCGCCGTCAGATCGGTAATCGAGCATGTGTTGGTCAACCTGCCGGCATCCTTGGAACGGCGCGTTCTGGTGGTGAACAACGACCGGCCGCAAGCCATTCGCATGGCCCAGGCCTATGGCTGCGATATTGTGGAACTGAACTCCCCCGGCCTGGGGGATAGCATTGCCGCGGGTGTCCAGGCCTGCCCGGATGCCGATGGCTGGCTGATTATGCTGGGCGATATGCCTTTCATCCTGTCGTCGAGCATCGAGCAAGTGGCCGCGGTAATTAGCGAGGAGGGCATCAGCGTGCCGGTCCTCACCGGTGAGTACGGGCACCCGGTGGGATTTGGTCGTGGGTTCGGGCCGAAACTGATGGCACTGACCGGGGATTTTGGTGCCAAGGCGCTGTTTATCGGAGCGCAAGTGCTTGAGGTTCCGGTGGACGACCCTGGCGTAACCTGGGATGTCGATGTGCCAGATGCGCTGGCCTTCAAATAAACCATCGACGATGGACCATGACTGGTGTCGGCTGCACATCCCGTGTGAGAGCTTTAGGGGATAGAAATCCTGCGCCTGGCCCGAATTTCCTGTGGGAGCGAGCCTGCTCGCGATAGCCGTCTGGCATCCACCATGGGTGCAAGCTGAGCCGGCGCCATCGCGAGCAGGCTCGCTCCCACATTGGATCTTCAGTGGATATAAATCCTGAAGCCGGCCCGAATCCCCTGTGGGAGCGAGCCTGCTCGCGATAGCGGTCTGGCATCCACCCTGGTTGCAAGCTGAGCCGCCGCCATCGCGAGCAAGCTCGCTCCCACATTGGATCTTCAGTGGATATAAATCCTGCGCCTGGCCCGAATCTCCTGTGGGAGCGAGCCTGCTCGCGATAGCGGTCTGGCATTCACCATGGTTGCAGGCTGAGCCGGCGCCATCGCGAGCAGGCTCGCTCCCACATTGGGTCTTAAGTGGATAGAAATCCTGAGGCCGGCCCGAATCCCCTGTGGGAGCGAGCCTGCTCGCGATAGCGGTCTGGCATTCACCCTGGTTGCAAGTTGAGCCGGCGCCATTGCGAGCAGGCTCGCTCCCACATTGGGTCTTCAGTGGATATGAATCCTGAGGCCGGCCCGAATCCCCTGTGGGAGCGAGCCTGCTCGCGATAGCGGTCTGGCATTCACCCTGGTTGCAAGTTGAGCCGCCGCCATCGCGAGCAGGCTCGCTCCCACATTGGGTCTTAAGTGGATAGAAATCCTGAGGCCGGCCCGAATCCCCTGTGGGAGCGAGCCTGCTCGCGATAGCGGTCTGGCATTCACCATGGTTGCAAGCTGAGCCGGCGCCATCGCGAGCAGGCTCGCTCCCGCATTGGATCTTCAGTGGATATAAATCCTGAAGCCGGCCCGAATCCCCTGTGGGAGCGAGCCTGCTCGCGATAGCGGTCTGGCATTCACCATGGTTGCAAGCTGAGCCGGCGCCATCGCGAGCAAGCTCGCTCCCACATTGGATCCTCAGTGGATATAAATCCTAAAGCCGGCCCGAATCCCCTGTGGGAGCGAGCCTGCTCGCGATAGCGGTCTGGCATTCACCATGGTTGCAAGCTGAGCCGGCGCCATCGCGAGCAGGCTCGCTCCCACATTGGATCTTCAGTGGATATAAATCCTGAGGCCGGCCCGAATCCCCTGTGGGAGCGAGCCTGCTCGCGATAGCGGTCTGGCATTCACCATGGTTGCAAGCTGAGCTGGCGCCATCGCGAGCAGGCTCGCTCCCGCATTGGATCTTCAGTGGATATAAATCCTAAAGCCGGCCCGAATCCCCTGTGGGAGCGAGCTTGCTCGCGATAGCGGTCTAGCATTCCCCACGGGTGCAAGTTGAGCCGGCGCCATCGCGAGCAGGCTCGCTCCCACATTGGATCTTCAGTGGGTATAAATCCTGAGGCCGGCCCGAATCCCCTGTGGGAGCGAGCCTGCTCGCGATAGCGGTCTGGCATTCACCATGGTTGCAAGCTGAGCCGGCGCCATCGCGAGCAGGCTCGCTCCCACATTGGATCTTCAGTGGATATGAATCCTGAAGCCGGCCCGAATCCCCTGTGGGAGCGAGCCTGCTCGCGATAGCGGTCTAGCATTCACCATGGTTGCAAGCTGAGCCGGCGCCATCGCGAGCAAGGATGTGTTTGTATATCTGCGTGCATGAAAAAGCCCCGCCTGGCATCACCAGGCGGGGCTTTTTTACTGGGCGGTGGGATTAAGCGTGAGGTTTAGGCTCGTGCTCTTTTTCCAGCGCTTCAGTGTGACGCGGTGCGACTTCTTCAGCGGTGTGCTGAGGTTCGTCAAACGTCGGAGCCGGTTCAACCGGGGTTTCGGCGACCGGGGCAGGAGCTGCCTCGGCGACTTCTTCCACGGCCGGAGCGGGCTCGGCAGCAGGGGCTTGGGCGGCGGCAGCTTGTTCGGCTTCCTTCTGCAGACGCTCGGCTTCACGCTTGCGGCGACGCACTTCGCGCGGATCGTTTGGAGCGCGACCGTTCGGAGTCAAGGCGCTGACAGGGGCAGGCTCTTCAACCGGGGCAGGTGCTTCGACAACCACGGGCGCTTCGACCACTGGAGCAGGTTCGACCACTTCTGGCTCGGCCGCTTTCACGGGCTCTGGCGTCGGCTCAGGCTCGACAACGGCGGCCGTTGCGGCTGGCTCCGCGGTCCAGTTGAACGCAGTCTGCTCTTCGCGGGCAGGCTCTGGCGCCTTTTCCTCGATCGGTGCTTCGACAACCGGCTCGGCAGCAACAACGGGTGCTTCGACGACCGGCGCAGGCTCGGCGGCGACTTCAACTTCAGGCTGGGCTTCGGATGCCGGTGCGAGTTCCACTTCAGGTGAAGCGGTAGCTTCCACCGGGGCAGAGGATTCGACCACAGGCGCTTCAACCGGCGCGTTTTCCACCGCAGCGGTGGCACGTTCAGCCTGCTCGTTTGCCTGGGCTTCGGCCGGGGCGCTGATCGCGCTGCTGGCAACTGCCGCAGTGACCGCCAGGCCAGCGGCCAGGTCAGCAGCGCTTGGCGTTTCGGCGTTCTCGGTGGATTCGGATTCTTCCGAACCTTCGATCACGTTGCCATTGGCGTCGCGCTGACGCTCACGACGGTTGCTGCGACGACGCTGGCCACGGGAGCGGCGGCGTGGACGATCGCCTTCGGCGGTGTCCTGGCCGTCTTCCTGCAACTGCTCTTCGGTGTTCAGCACTTCTTCTTCGCTGGCAGCGGCGGCTGCCTGCTCGGCGCGTGGCTGGCGTTCCTCGCGTGGAGGACGCGGTGCGCGCTCTTCACGAGGCTGGCGAGCCGGACGCTCTTCAGCGACGGCGGCGGCAACGGCCGGGGCCGCATCCAATGGCTCTCGCAGTTCGCGAACGCGCTCTTCACGCTCGCCGCGAGGCTTGCGGTCTTCACGCGGCGCACGCGGTTGGCGTTCTTCACGCGGCGGACGCGGTGCGCGCTCTTCGCGGGCTACGGCCGGCGCTTCCTCACGGGCTTCGCGAGGTTGGCGCTCTTCACGCGGCTCACGTTGCGCACGCTCTTCACGCGGGGCACGTTCTTCGCGCGGCTTGCGCTCTTCGTCGCGACGACCGTTGCGGTTGCGGGTCTGCTGGCGACCGTTGCGGCGTTCTTCGTTGCGGGCCGGACGCTCGGAAGCGGCGGGCTTGGCGACGACGGTCGGGGCAGCCGGCTCTTCCTTGGTGGCGAACAGGCTGACCAGCGACTTCACCAGGCCTTTGAACAGGCTCGGTTCCGGGGCGGCGGCCGGGGCGGCAACCGGAGCGGTCACTTCGGTCGGAACCGGAGCGTTGGCGCGGGCCGGAGCGGTCTTGACCGCTGCCTCCTGGCGAACCAGGGTGCGAGTGGCGGCGGCCGGCTGGATGTCTTCCACTTCGGCAGCGGCAGCGGCGATTTCGTAGCTGGACTGGTTGGTGTGGGCTTCCGGGCTGTCATCACGCAGGCGCTGCACTTCGAAGTGCGGCGTCTCGAGATGATCGTTCGGCAGGATCACGATGCGGGCGCGGGTGCGCAGTTCGATCTTGGTGATCGAGTTGCGTTTTTCGTTGAGCAGGAACGCAGCGACCGGGATCGGCACCTGGGCGCGAACTTCGGCGGTGCGGTCCTTCAGGGCTTCTTCTTCGATCAGGCGCAGGATCGCCAGGGACAGCGATTCAACGTCACGAATGATGCCGGTGCCGCTGCAGCGTGGGCAAACGATGCCGCTGCTTTCGCCCAGGGATGGACGCAGGCGCTGACGGGACATTTCCAGCAGGCCGAAGCGCGAGATACGGCCGACCTGTACGCGGGCGCGATCGGCTTCCAGGCATTCACGGACTTTTTCTTCCACGGCGCGCTGGTTCTTGGCCGGGGTCATGTCGATGAAGTCGATGACGATCAGGCCGCCGATGTCGCGCAGGCGCAACTGACGGGCGATTTCCTCGGCGGCTTCAAGGTTGGTCTGCAGGGCTGTCTCTTCGATGTCGCTGCCTTTGGTGGCGCGCGCCGAGTTGATGTCGATGGACACCAGGGCTTCGGTCGGATCGATGACGATGGAACCGCCGGACGGCAGCTCGACGACGCGCTGGAAGGCGGTCTCGATCTGGCTTTCGATCTGGAAGCGGTTGAACAGCGGAACGCTGTCTTCGTAGAGCTTGATCTTGCTGGCGTACTGCGGCATCACCTGGCGAATGAAGGTCAGGGCTTCGTCCTGGGCTTCGACGCTGTCGATCAATACTTCGCCGATGTCCTGGCGCAGGTAATCGCGGATGGCGCGGATGATCACGTTGCTTTCCTGGTAGATCAGGAACGGCGCGGAGCGATCCAGCGATGCTTCTTTGATGGCGGTCCACAGTTGCAGCAGGTAGTCGAGGTCCCACTGCATTTCTTCGCTGCTGCGGCCCAGGCCGGCAGTGCGCACGATCAGACCCATGTCGGCGGGGGCTACCAGGCCGTTGAGGGCTTCACGCAGTTCGTTGCGCTCTTCGCCCTCGATGCGGCGGGAGATGCCGCCGGCGCGTGGGTTGTTCGGCATCAGGACCAGGTAACGGCCAGCGAGGCTGATGAAGGTGGTCAGGGCGGCGCCCTTGTTGCCACGTTCTTCTTTTTCAACCTGGACGATGACTTCCTGGCCTTCGCTCAGCACGTCCTTGATGTTGACGCGGCCTTCAGGGGCTTTCTTGAAGTATTCGCGGGAGATTTCTTTGAGGGGCAGGAAGCCATGGCGCTCGGAGCCGAAATCGACAAAGGCAGCCTCAAGGCTTGGTTCGATGCGAGTAATCCGGCCTTTATAGATATTGGCCTTCTTTTGCTCGCGTGCACCGGATTCGATATCCAGGTCGTAGAGGCGCTGGCCGTCTACCAGTGCAACACGCAACTCTTCGGGTTGAGTTGCGTTAATCAGCATTCTTTTCATGTAGTACCGTCGGTTTCCGGGCTGCCGGAAACGGCGTTCGGCACACACGACTTCTCACGGTCGGTGTCAGGTGCGTCCTGGAAATGGCGGGGCCATTCCAGTGTCCAGCGAGTTCGACCCAATGATGGCGAAGTCGCGACGGACGCGTCCTGCTTGCTGGTACTCAAGCACTCAGTCAGGAGGAGGAATCAACCGGCGCCTGTGGACGAGATGAAGCGTCTAAATATAAGCCTAGTGCTACACAGTCCGACGGTTGTACATCTCCACCCTACACGTATCCCTGATAGTTCGGGTGCTGCCGCGCGCAGAATCCGCAGCGGGTTGGCATTTACCGTGAGCTCCGAAAGGGGAAGTCACGCATCATGGCTAATTTAGGCGTTGTTTCCGAAGCTCTCGCTCGGGGTCGTTCCCGGGTGACTGCACTTTGTGAACTGGCCGTGAATGTGGCGCGCAAGGCGAGTCAGAACTCTGCTTTGCGGCGTATTTCAGGCCTCATGTCACCTGCGCTCGTTGCACCTGCAAACTCTGCCGTTACGTAGCAAGAACCCCGTAGGACGGCCTCTCGTCCTCGTGAATTGCGTTGGTCAGGGCCGGTTTTTTGACCGTTAGTCCGCTGTCCAGCCACTTTTGGCGGCGTTCGCGACTATAGCAGCAATGATTAAGTGCTTCAATTCCATAAAAAATTGTTATGATCGCCGCCATGACGACTACTGCCCCTTCGACCCCTGGCGTTCAACTGCTCGAGGTCTCGCCGGAATATGCCGGCCAACGAATCGATAATTTTCTCCTTGCCCGGCTCAAAGGTGTGCCCAAGACCTTGATCTATCGCATTTTGCGCAAAGGCGAAGTGCGGGTGAACAAAGGTCGGATCAAGCCCGAATACAAGCTGCAGGCCGGTGATGTCGTGCGTGTACCACCGGTTCGCGTGCCGGAACGTGACGAGCCGGTGCCTTTGGCCCAGGGCCTGTTGCAACGCCTGGAGGCTGCCATCGTCTTCGAAGACAAGACCCTGATCGTGGTCAACAAGCCTGCGGGTATTGCGGTCCATGGCGGCAGCGGCCTTAATTTCGGTGTGATCGAAGCCTTTCGTCAGTTGCGTCCGGACGCCAAGGAATTGGAGTTGGTCCATCGTCTCGACCGCGACACCTCCGGCCTGCTGATGATCGCAAAGAAGCGCAGCATGCTGCGCCACCTGCACGAGCAATTGCGCGGCGATGGCGTCGACAAGCGCTACATGGCGTTGGTGCGTGGCCGCTGGGAGACCTCTGTCAAGCAGGTCCGCGCCCCGTTGCTCAAGAGTAACCTGCGTTCAGGCGAGCGCATGGTGGAGGTCAACGAGGAAGGCAAGGAAGCGCTGACCGTATTCAAGGTGCTTCGACGCTTCGGCGACTTTGCCACCATGGTCGAGGCCAAGCCGGTCACCGGGCGTACCCACCAGATCCGCGTGCACACCCTGCATGCCGGGCACTGCATCGCCGGCGACAGCAAATACGGCGATGACGATTTCACCAAGGAAATCCGTGACTTGGGCGGCAAGCGCCTGTTTCTCCATGCCTATATGTTGACGGTGCCGTTGCCTGACGGCGGCGAGCTGAAGCTGCAGGCTCCCGTGGATGACATGTGGGCCAAGACCGTGGAGCGGTTGAGTGCATCCTGACTACAAGCTGCTCATATTCGATTGGGATGGCACTCTGGCGAACTCCATCGGTCGGATCGTGGATGCGATGCACGTTGCGTCGGATCGCACGGGGTTTCCCCGGCGGGATGATTTCGCGGTAAAAGGCATCATCGGTCTCGGCTTGCCGGAGGCGATTCGAAGCCTGTACCCGGAAATCGATGATCAAGAGCTGATCGTTTTTCGCCAGCACTACGCCGATCACTACATTGCCCTGGAAGCCGAGCCTTCGCCGCTGTTTGACGGCGTGGTGCAAACCCTCGGGGCCTTGCGGGAGGAGGGGTATCGGCTGGCGGTTGCGACCGGCAAGGCCAGGCGTGGGCTGGATCGGGTATTGAAGGCGCATGGTTGGGAAGATTATTTCGATATCACTCGTGCCGCGGATGAAACGGCGAGCAAGCCACATCCTCTGATGCTTGAGCAGATCCTGGCTCATTGCAATGTGTCCGCTGGCCAGGCGCTGATGGTCGGCGACTCATCGTTCGACCTGCAAATGGCCCGTAACGCAGGCATGGGGTCGGTGGCTGTCAGCTATGGCGCGCAGACGATCGAGGCGCTCAAGGCCTTCGAGCCGTGCCTGGCGATCGACCATTTTGCGCAATTGCACGCTTGGTTGAGCCAGCGTGCCGATTAAGTTCTGATGGAGATGCATGCATGACGGATGAATGGAAGGCACCGGCCAAGGCGAGCGCCGAGAGCGGTGACGATAAAAGCTGGAAGCTGCTGGAGAAGACGTTGCTGGCTAGCGTCCAGGAGCAGCGCCGGTCCCGTCGCTGGGGGATTTTCTTCAAGCTGCTGACGTTCATCTATCTCTTTGTCGCGCTAATGCTGTTTACGCCGCTGATGAGCATAGAGAAGGGGGCCGTGAGCGGCTCGGCTTATACGGCGCTGATCGACATCGAAGGCATGATCGCCGACAAGGAACCTGCAAGCGCGGACAATATTGTCGGCAGCCTGCGGGCGGCGTTCGAGGATCCAAAGGTCAAGGGTGTGGTGTTGCGCATCAACAGCCCGGGCGGTAGCCCGGTTCAGTCGGGTTACGTCTATGACGAAATCGTTCGGTTGCGCGGGTTGCATCCAGACATCAAGGTCTACGCGGTGATCGCCGATCTCGGTGCGTCCGGGGCCTACTACATCGCCAGTGCGGCGGACCAGATCTACGCCGACAAGGCCAGCCTGGTAGGCTCCATTGGTGTAACGGCGGCCGGCTACGGGTTTGTCGGCACCATGGAGAAGCTGGGCGTGGAGCGGCGGGTCTACACCTCAGGCGAGCATAAATCGTTTCTTGATCCGTTCCAGCCGCAAAAGCCGGAGGAAACCGCATTCTGGCAAGGCGTGCTGGACACCACTCACAAGCAATTCATCGCCAGCGTCAAGAAGGGTCGGGGCGAGCGTTTGAAAGACAAGGAGCATCCGGAGCTTTTTTCCGGGCTGGTCTGGTCTGGCGAGCAGGCTCTGCCGCTGGGCTTGATCGATGGCCTGGGCAGTGCCAGCTCCGTGGCTCGGGATGTAATCGGTCAGAAAGACCTGGTGGATTTCACTATCGAAGAATCGCCGTTCGATCGCTTCTCCAAGAAGTTGGGGGCGAGCATCGCTGAGCACTTGGCGATGTGGATGGGCTTCCAGGGGCCGGCGTTGCGCTAGGCTCTGGCGGGGCCCCTCGCAACAAATGGGTTGTCTAGGGTTTCAGGGAACCTGCACGCCCTCAGCCAGCAACATATCCACAAGGCGAATCAGCGGTAGGCCGATCAGGCTTGTGGCGTCCGGGCCTTCGGTGCTCTGGAACAGGCTCACGCCCAGGCCCTCGGCCTTGAAGCTGCCGGCGCAGTCGTACGGCTGCTCGGCGCGCAGATAGCGCTCTACGCGAGCTTGATCCAATGCCCGCATATTCACGGTGAAGGGTACGCAGTCGACCTGGCATCTGCCGGTCTGGCTGTTAAGCAGGGCCAGGCCGGTCAGGAATGTCACTCTGGCGCCGCTGGCGGCCATCAGTTGCTCGCGGGCATTTTCGAATGTGTGAGGCTTGCCCAGAATGCGGTCGCCGAGCACGGCGACCTGATCCGAGCCGATGATCAGGTGGCCTGGGTGGCTATCGGCGAGTGCCAGGGCTTTCTCCCGGGCCAGGCGCTTTACCAGTTGGGCCGCAGGTTCGTCGGCGTGACGGTTTTCGTCGATGTCCGGCGAACTGCAGACGAATGGCAGCCCCAGGCGGGCCAGCAGTTCCCGGCGGTAAACCGAGCTTGAAGCGAGTAATAAGGGCAGCATGGCTATCTCCGATGGGCAGGGAAGGATTCTAGCCAGGCACGCAAGTGACGGACAGGGCTGAATTTCCTTTGACATGGCCCGGTGCATCCCTATAATGCTGCGCCTATGTTGAATGACCCGATTCCACCTCACGTTGACCCGCGCAAATTGGCTGATCGTGGCACCACCCTCCAAGGTGAACTGCTGCTGGCCGATTTGAAGAGACTCTGCGACCCGCTTTCCGACGATGTCGGTACGGTCCAGGCCAAATTCGTTTTTGAACGAGATGAACGTAAATCTGTGGTAATCCACAGCTTTATCGACACTGAAGTCAAAATGGTTTGCCAGCGTTGTCTTGAGCTGGTCACCCTGCCGATCCACAGCGAATGCAGTTACGCGGTGGTGAAGGAGGGTGCGAATACCCAGTCGTTGCCGAAAGGTTATGACGTGCTGGAACTGGGCGAAGATCCTTTGGATCTGCAGTCACTGATCGAGGAGGAGCTTTTGCTCGCCTTGCCCATTGTGCCTGCTCATCATCCGGAAGAATGCCAGCAGCCGGCGGGAGCAGATGAGCCCGAACCGAGCGAGGACGAGGTAACGCGGTCCAACCCGTTCAGTGTATTGGCGCAGTTAAAGCGTGACCCAAACGTTTAGGAGTTAATCAATTATGGCTGTTCAGCAGAACAAAAAATCCCGCTCTGCCCGTGACATGCGCCGTTCGCACGACGCTCTCGAGGCTAGCACCCTGTCTGTAGAAAAAACCACTGGTGAAGTTCACCTGCGTCACCACGTATCGCCAGAAGGCGTATACCGTGGCCGTAAAGTGATCGACAAGGGCGCTGACGAGTAATCACTTGTCCGCTCAAGTCATCGCGATTGACGCAATGGGCGGGGACTTCGGTCCCCGCAGCATTGTCCAGGCCAGCCTTGCTTGCCTGCGTGCCACGCCCTCGCTGCACCTGACCCTCGTCGGTCAACCCTCCCTTCTAGAAGAACTGCTCGGCGGCCAATCGGCTGCGGATCGCGCGCGCCTGTCGATCATGCCCGCGTCCGAAGTCATCGCCATGGACGAAAAGCCAGCCCAGGCCCTGCGCGGCAAGCCTGACGCGTCGATGCGGGTGGCCCTGGAGTTGTTGCGCGATGGCAAGGTCCAGGCGTGCGTCAGTGCAGGCAATACCGGGGCGCTGATGGCGCTGTCGCGCTACGTGCTCAAAACGTTGCCGGGCATCGATCGTCCGGCAATGGTGGCGGCGATCCCGACCCAGCGCGGGTTCTGCCAATTGCTTGATCTGGGCGCGAACGTCGATTGCAGCGCCGAGCACCTGCTGCAATTCGCCGTGATGGGTTCGGTTGCGGCGCAGACCCTTGGCATTGCGCGTCCTCGCGTGGCGCTGCTGAACATTGGCACCGAAGAGATCAAGGGCAACCAGCAGGTCAAGCTGGCGGCGACTTTGTTACAAAATGCACCGGGCATCAATTACATCGGATTCGTCGAAGGCGATGGCTTGTATCGCGGCGAGGCCGATGTGGTGGTGTGTGACGGCTTTGTTGGCAATATTCTGCTCAAGTCCAGCGAGGGATTGGCCACCATGATCGGGCAGCGCATCGAGGCGTTGTTCAAGCAGAGTTTGGCCTCGCGGGTGGTGGGTGCGCTCGCGCTGCCGTTGATGCGCCGGTTGCAGGCGGACCTGGCGCCGGCGCGGCACAACGGTGCAAGTTTCCTGGGGCTGCAAGGTATCGTGATCAAGAGCCATGGTTCGGCCGGGGTGCAGGGGTTCCAAAGCGCCATCAACCGGGCGGTGATCGAGATCCAGGAAAACCTGCCGGAACGCCTTCATGGGCGCCTCGAGGATTTGTTAACTTAGGCGTTTTCGTCCGACAATGCTTAAATGTGACCGGTCGGTTCAAGCCGTCATCCAACTGTCAGTTTCCTAGCGCCCCCAGGGGCGTCAATTTTTGACGACAAGATCATTAGGGGCTTTGTTTTCATGTCTGCTTCCCTCGCATTCGTCTTTCCAGGACAGGGCTCGCAGTCCCTCGGCATGCTGGCCGAGCTGGGCGCGCAATACCCGCTGATCCTCGAAACATTCAAAGAAGCATCCGATGCACTCGGCTACGACTTGTGGGCACTGACCCAGCAAGGGCCGGAAGAGCAACTCAATCAAACCGATAAAACCCAGCCGGCAATCCTGACGGCCTCCGTTGCGCTGTGGCGCCTATGGTTGGCCGAGGGCGGCGCGCGCCCGGCGTTTGTCGCCGGTCACAGCCTGGGCGAATACAGCGCCCTGGTGGCTGCGGGTAGCCTGAGTCTCGGCGACGCGGTGAAGCTGGTGGAACGTCGTGGCCAATTGATGCAGGAAGCCGTTCCGGCCGGGCAGGGCGGCATGGCCGCGATCCTCGGCCTGGAAGACGCCGACGTGTTGGCAGCGTGTGCCGAAGCGGCTCAGGGTGATGTGGTCAGTGCGGTCAACTTCAACTCCCCGGGCCAGGTGGTCATCGCGGGGGCCAAGGCCGCCGTCGAGCGCGCCATCGAGGGTTGCAAGGCCCGTGGTGCCAAGCGCGCCATGCCGTTACCGGTCAGCGTGCCGTCGCATTGCGAGCTGATGCGTCCAGCCGCCGAGCGTTTTGCCGAGTCCATCGCCGCCATCGACTGGCAGGCTCCGCAGATTCCCGTGGTGCAGAACGTCAGCGCCAACGTCGCAGCAGACCTGGAAACCCTCAAGCGCGACCTGCTGGAGCAGCTCTACAAGCCGGTTCGTTGGGTTGAATCGGTCCAGACGCTGGCAGCCAAGGGTGCGACCGAACTGGTCGAGTGCGGTCCTGGCAAAGTGCTGGCAGGCCTGAACAAGCGCTGCGCCGAAGGCGTGTCCACTTCCAACCTCAACACCCCAGACGCTTTCGCTGCCGCTCGCGCAGCGCAAGCCTGAACAGGAGAAGCTTGCATGAGTCTGCAAGGTAAAGTTGCACTGGTGACCGGTGCAAGCCGCGGCATCGGCCAGGCCATCGCCCTGGAACTGGGTCGCCAAGGCGCCATCGTTGTCGGCACCGCGACGTCCGCTTCGGGCGCCGAGCGTATCGCCGCCACCTTGAAGGAAAACGGCATCCAGGGCACCGGTCTTGAGCTCAACGTGACCAGCGATGAGTCTGTTGCGGCGGTATTGTCCAGCATTCAGGAGCAGTTCGGCGCGCCGGCGATCCTGGTCAACAATGCCGGTATCACCCGCGATAACCTGATGATGCGCATGAAAGATGACGAGTGGTTCGACGTGGTCGATACCAACTTGAACAGCCTGTACCGGCTGTCCAAGGGCGTCCTGCGTGGCATGACCAAGGCTCGTTGGGGCCGAATTATCAGTATCGGCTCGGTTGTGGGTGCCATGGGCAACGCAGGCCAAGTAAACTATGCTGCAGCGAAGGCCGGTCTGGAAGGTTTCAGCCGTGCGCTGGCACGAGAAGTCGGTTCGCGCTCGATTACGGTAAACTCGGTCGCACCGGGTTTCATCGACACCGACATGACCCGTGAACTGCCGGAAGCGCAGCGTGAAGCCTTGTTGACACAGATTCCGCTGGGTCGTCTGGGGCAAGCTCAAGAAATCGCGTCCGTGGTCGCTTTTCTTGCTTCGGACGGTGCGGCATACGTGACTGGGGCTACAATCCCGGTGAACGGCGGGATGTACATGAGTTAAATGTGACGGATTGCTTCAAAAAAATGTCATACGAGCTGTCTAAAATCCGTTATAAAGCTGCAATCTATTTATAGGCGGCGGGCCCCAGGTTCGAGGAGTGAAGCTTTCGGTTGAAAAACCGAAAAGTCTTTCTATACACTTACCCACCGGCCAGCTGCCTGAATTTGTCCATTAGGAGTGAAAACAAGGTATGAGCACCATCGAAGAGCGCGTCAAGAAAATCGTTGCCGAGCAACTGGGCGTTAAAGAAGAAGAAGTTGTGAACACCGCTTCCTTCGTTGAAGACCTGGGTGCCGACTCCCTTGACACCGTTGAGCTGGTGATGGCTCTGGAAGAGGAATTCGAGACCGAGATTCCTGACGAAGAAGCTGAAAAGATCACTACTGTACAAGCTGCTATCGACTACGTTACCAGCCACCAGGCGTAATCGTATTCAGTCGTCGCTAGCTGTCATGGAAAAACCGCACTGCCATCACGGCGTGCGGTTTTTTCTTTAGGCCTGATGCAAAGTCGTCATTTGAAAAAGGAGAGTGCTGTGTCGCGTAGACGCGTCGTAGTCACCGGTATGGGTATGTTGTCGCCACTGGGCACGGATGTGCCGAGCAGCTGGCAGGGCATTCTGGCTGGCCGTAGTGGCATTGGTCTGATCGAACACACCGACCTTTCTGCCTATTCCACCCGTTTTGGCGGCTCGGTAAAGGGCTTCAATGTCGAGGAATACCTGTCGGTCAAGGAAGCTCGCAAGCTTGACCTGTTCATTCAATACGGTTTGGCTGCCGGTTTTCAGGCAGTGCGTAACGCCGGCCTGGAAGTCACCGACGCCAACCGCGAGCGCATCGGCGTGGCAATGGGTTCAGGTATTGGTGGCTTGACCAATATCGAAGAAACCAGCCGCACGCTGCATGATTCGGGGCCGCGACGGATTTCTCCGTTCTTCGTGCCGGGCTCGATCATCAATATGATTTCCGGTTTCCTGTCCATCCACCTCGGTGCACAGGGGCCTAACTATGCCATCGCCACGGCGTGCACCACCGGCACCCACTGCATCGGCATGGCCGCGCGCAACATCATGTACGACGAAGCCGACGTGATGATCGCCGGCGGCGCCGAAATGGCGGCCTGCGGTCTGGGCATGGGCGGTTTCGGCGCCTCCCGCGCGCTGTCGACCCGCAACGATGAGCCTGCACGGGCCAGCCGGCCTTGGGACAAGGGCCGCGACGGCTTCGTGCTGTCCGATGGCGCCGGTGCGCTGGTGCTCGAAGAATTGGAGCACGCCAAGGCTCGCGGTGCGACCATTTATGCCGAGCTGATCGGCTTCGGTACCAGCGGCGATGCGTACCACATGACGTCGCCACCGGCCGATGGCGCTGGTGCTGCCCGCTGCATTGCCAATGCCTTGCGTGATGCGAAGATCAATGGCGAGCAGGTCCAGTACATCAACGCCCACGGCACTTCGACCCCGGCGGGTGACCTGGCTGAAGCCCAGGCGATCAAGACGGTGTTTGGCGAGCACGCCTACAAGCTGGCCGTCAGTTCCACCAAGTCCATGACCGGTCACTTGTTGGGTGCGGCGGGGGCGGTGGAAGCCATCTTCAGCGTACTGGCGATCAATAGCCAGACCGCGCCGCCGACCATCAACCTCGATGAGCCGGACGAAGGTTGCGACCTTGACTTCGTGCCGCATACGGCCCGCAGCATGGACATCGATGTGGTGTTGTCCAACTCCTTCGGCTTTGGCGGAACCAACGGATCGCTGGTGTTCCGCCGGTTCGCCGGTTGATGGAAAGCTGGGTCGACGGTCAGCCGGCAGACGTCCTGTCGCTGAAAGATCGCGGCCTGGCTTATGGCGATGGGCTGTTCGAGACCATCGCCGTGCGCAATGGCGTACCTGTACTGCTGGAACGCCACCTGCAGCGTCTGGAGGCCGGTTGCCAGCGTCTGGCGTTCAACGTCGACTTGAGTGTGCTGGGTGCTGAGCTGAGCGCCTATGCCCAGCGCCTGGGCAATGGCGTGATGAAACTCATCGTGACCCGGGGCAACAGCCTGCGTGGTTATGCGGCCGATCCGTCGAGTCCGGCCAGGCGTATTCTGCAAGGAAGCCTGCCGGCTGCTTATCCCGCCACCCATGCCGAACAAGGCATCCAAATGTTCCCCTGCACCGTGCGTTTGTCCGAACAGCCCTTGCTCGCCGGCCTCAAGCACCTCAATCGCCTGGAGCAAGTGCTGGCCCGCGCCGAGTGGCGCGACATCGAGCATGCCGAGGGATTGATGCTTGATACGTCCGGACGGGTGATCGAAGGCGTCTTCAGCAACCTGTTCCTGGTGCGCGATGGCGTTCTGTTCACAGCGGACCTGAGCCGTTGTGGCGTGGCCGGTGTGATGCGCGCCGAATTATTGTTTCAAGCCAAGTCCCAAGGCATCGCCACGCAAATCACCGACATCAGCCTCGAACAGCTGCACCAGGCCGATGAAGTCATGGTCTGCAACAGCGTTTATGGCGTGTGGCCGGTACGCGGGTGCGGTTCGGCGCGCTGGCCCGTTGGCCCGCTCACCCGTAAACTGCAGGCCCTTGCCCGTGCGCTATTGGATGCTTGATTCGTGAGACGTAAATTCTTGTTGTTGCTGGAGACCGGACTGGTTCTGGCAGGGCTGTTGTTGGGCGCTTCGGCCTGGAAAATTCATTCGGCGCTGCAGCAGCCGTTGAACATCACCCAGGAAGAGTTGCTGGATGTGCCCAATGGGACCACGCCGACCGGAACCCTCAATCGTCTCGAAGCCGATGGCCTGATCAAGGATGCGTTCTGGCTGCGCGTCTATTGGCGTTTCAATCTTGCCGGCCAGCCGTTGCACACTGGTGAATACCGGATGGTGCCGGGCATGACGATGGAAGGCCTGATCGGCGTCTGGAAGCGCGGTGAAGTGGTGCAGTACAGCGTGACGCTGGTGGAGGGCTGGAACTTTCGCCAGGTGCGCGCGGCGTTGGCCAAGGATGAAAAGCTCGAGCAGACGCTCGCCGGCCTCAGTGATAGCCAGGTCATGGATCGCCTTGGCCATTCCGGCGTATTTCCGGAGGGTCGGTTCTTTCCGGACACCTACCGATTCGTGCGCGGTACATCGGATGCCGACCTGCTGAAGAAAGCCTACGAGCGGCTCGATGATGTGCTTGCCAAGGAATGGGCGCAACGGGCTGCCGACGTGCCCTACACCCAACCCTATCAAGCATTGATCATGGCTTCGCTGATAGAAAAGGAAACCGGTGTGCCCCAGGAACGGGGTCAGATTGCCGGGGTGTTCGTGCGGCGCCTGCGCCTGGGCATGCTGCTGCAGACCGATCCCACTGTGATCTACGGCCTGGGGGAGCGCTACACCGGCAAGCTCACCCGATCCCATCTGAAAGAACCCAATCCCTACAACACCTACCTGGTGCCGGGCCTGCCGCCTACGCCTATCGCGATGGTCGGGCGCGAGGCGATTCACGCAGCATTGAACCCGGCCGACGGCAACAGCCTTTACTTTGTTGCGCGGGGCGACGGCAGCCATGTGTTTTCCGATGATCTGGAGTCGCACAACAATGCGGTGCGTGAATACCAGCTCAAACGTCGCGCCGACTACCGCTCCAGCCCGGCCCCGGCCACACCTGAAGATTCGGCGCCGATTCCCGCCGCGTCACCTGATACCGCGCCGCAAGACGGGCCCCAGGTGCCGCCTCAGGATCCGGCCCCCGAACCGGATGCCAGTGAGCCACCGAACCCGCAATGACTTTGACTAAGGATCGCCCCGTGACTGGTTTGTTTATCACGCTGGAAGGCCCGGAAGGCGCCGGCAAGAGCACCAACCGCGAATACCTCGCCGGACGCCTCCAGGCCGCCGGCATCGAGGTGGTCTTGACCCGCGAGCCGGGCGGTACGCCGCTGGCCGAGCGGATTCGCGAGGTGTTGCTGGCGCCCCTTGAAGAAGTCATGAACCCTGATGCTGAGTTGTTGTTGGTGTTCGCTGCCAGGGCGCAGCACCTGGCCGAAGTGATTCGACCGGCGCTGGCCCGAGGAGCCGTGGTGCTTTGTGACCGCTTCACCGATTCGACTTACGCCTACCAGGGCGGTGGCCGAGGCTTGTCCGTCGAGCGTATCGCTGCGCTGGAAACGTTCGTCCAGGGCGACCTGCGGCCGGACCTGACCCTGGTTTTCGACCTGCCGGTGGAAATCGGCCTGGCGCGGGCCAGCGCTCGTGGCAGGCTGGATCGCTTCGAGCTTGAAGGGGCAACGTTCTTCAATGCCGTGCGCGACGCCTTCATCGAGCGCGCCAAGGCCGATCCGACGCGTTACCTGTTGATCGATGCCGCGCAGCCGTTGACCCAGGTCCAGCAATCGCTGGATGCGGTGTTGCCCGGGTTGCTGGAGCGTGCCCGTGGCTGAAGCCTATCCCTGGCAGGACGGTCTCTGGCAGCAACTGGCCGGCCGCACGCAGCATGCCCACGCGTACCTGTTGCATGGCCCGGCCGGTATTGGCAAGCGGGCGTTGGCCGAGCGCCTGATGGCGAGCCTTTTGTGCCAGGCCCCGACGGCCACGAATGCCTGCGGGGAATGCAAATCGTGCCTGCTGCTCAAGGCTGGCAGTCATCCGGACAATTACGTGCTGGAACCTGAAGAAGCGGACAAAGCGATCAAGGTCGACCAGGTCCGTGACTTGGTCAGCTTCGTGGTCCAGACCTCGCAAATGGGCGGGCGCAAAGTCGTGCTGGTCGAGCCGGTTGAGTCAATGAACATCAACGCCGCCAACGCTTTGCTCAAGAGCCTCGAAGAGCCTTCCGGCGATACCGTCCTGTTGCTGGTCAGTCATCAGCCGAGCCGTTTGCTGCCGACCATCAAGAGCCGCTGCGTGCAGCAGGCCTGCCCGCTGCCCAGCCAGGCGATGAGTTTGCAATGGCTCGCCCAGGCCATGCCTGACAGCACCGATGAGGAACGTGGCGAACTGCTGACCCTGGCCGCCGGTTCGCCGCTGGCGGCCGTCAGCCTGCAGGCCCAAAGCGTGCGCGAGCAGCGGGCGTTGGTGGTGGACGGCGTGAAGAAGCTGCTCAAGCAGCAACAATCTCCAACGCAACTGGCCGAAGGCTGGAACGCCATTCCCCTGTTGCTGTTGTTTGACTGGTTCTGCGATTGGTCGAGCCTGATCCTGCGTTATCAGCTTACCGAGGACGAAGCCGGCCTCGGATTGACCGACATGCGTAAAGTCATCCAATACCTGGCGCAAAAAAGCAGCCAGGACAAAATCTTGAACATCCAGGACTGGATTCTTGCCCAACGTCAGAAGGTGTTGAGCAAGGCCAACCTCAATCGCGTATTGCTGTTGGAGGCGCTGTTGGTGCAATGGGCGAGTTTGCCTGGTCGTACCTGACAGAGGCACTAGACTCAGCTCAATCGCAGCGGAGACCAGCATGAACGAACCTGTCAGTCCCGGACCACGCAACGGCATTCTGTCCCTGACCATCAAGGACAAGTCGGTGCTCTACGCGGCCTACATGCCGTTTATTAAAAACGGCGGCCTGTTCATTCCCACCAACAAGAATTATCGCCTGGGCGACGAGGTGTTCATGCTGTTGAGCCTGATGGACGAACCGGAAAAAATCCCGGTCGCCGGCAAGGTGATCTGGATGACTCCCAAAGGCGCCCAGGGCAACCGGGCCGCCGGCGTTGGCGTGCAGTTCAACGAAGGCGACAACTCGGCTCGCAACCAGATCGAAACCCACCTGGCCGGAACGCTCAAGTCCGACCGTCCCACCCATACGATGTAGCCTGGCCCTTATGCTCGTAGACTCTCATTGCCACCTCGATCGCCTTGACCTCGCCGCCCATGGCGGATCCCTCGACGCCGCGTTGGATGCGGCGCGCCAGCGAGGGGTGGGGCATTTCCTCTGCATCGGTGTCAGCGCCGACAACGCCGCCGACGTCAAGCGCCTGGCTGAACGATACGAAGACGTCGATTGTTCGGTGGGCATCCACCCACTGGATGTGCAGCCCGATGCCACGCCGGCCCTGGATTGGCTGTTGCACGAACTCGATCATCCGCGAGTCGTGGCTATCGGCGAGACCGGGCTCGACTATCACTACGAGCCGGAGGCCGCCGAAGTCCAGCAGGCGTCGTTCCGGTTGCACTTGGAGGCCGCCAGGCAGACCGGTAAGCCGGTGATCATCCATACCCGTGGCGCGCGGGCCGATACCTTGGCATTGCTGCGGGACGCGGCGCTGCCCCACGCCGGTGTGCTTCATTGCTTCACCGAGGATTGGGATATGGCCAAGGCTGCCCTGGACATGGGTTATTACATTTCCTTGTCCGGCATCGTCACGTTCCGTAATGCCGACGCCCTGCGCGACGTCGCAAGCAAAGTGCCAGCCGATCGTTTGTTGGTGGAAACCGACTCGCCTTATCTGGCGCCCATCCCTTATCGTGGCAAGCCCAACCTTCCGCAGTATGTCCGGGAGGTTGCCGAATACCTGGCGATGCTGCGGGGGGAACCGTACGACCGGTTCGCGGAGCAAACCACCGAAAATTTCAAGCGGCTGTTCCCGTTGGCTCGGGTCCGTACGGCAAGAGCCTGAAATCGAGGCAAAAAAAACCCGGGTTCTGGGGGGTGAATCCGGGTTAAGACCATTAGGAGTAAAACAAAGGCACGCGGTCCGTTGGTACCTTTATCGGCGCGTCACTTGGGGGAGATGTCGTGCCGACAGTTCAAGTATTGATCAGTCTGGCGATGAGTCCAGTTTGACCGAGGTCGTTTTTAAACAAATTTGGAATACGTTCGCTTCGGATAAGTTCTCATTGCCGGCAAAGCCTGCCCAGGCGGGTCCGCGCTTACCAACTGAGGAGCTGGGGTCGCACCGTTTTGTGAAGAACTGTGGCCGTGCGCGGATGATCCGTGCATTTTTGCGTAAGTTAGGCATAATACCCGGCTTCGAATTTTGACCCTTCAGACCTTTTTCTTATGCACAAAGAACCTCGTAAGGTCCGTGAGTTTCGTCGCCGCGAGCAGGAAATTCTCGACACCGCGCTCAAGTTGTTCCTCGATCAGGGTGAAGACAGCGTCACCGTCGAGATGATTGCGGATGCCGTGGGTATCGGCAAAGGCACGATTTACAAACACTTCAAGTCCAAGGCAGAGATCTACCTGCGGCTGATGCTCGATTACGAGCGGGATTTGAACGAGCTGTTGCATTCGGCCGATGTCGACAAGGACAAGGAAGCGCTGTCCCGAGCGTACTTCGAGTTCCGCATGCGCGACCCGCAGCGTTACCGCTTGTTCGATCGCCTGGAAGAAAAGGTGGTCAAGGGCAACCAGGTGCCGGAAATGGTCGAGGAGCTGCACAAGATCCGCGCCTCGAACTTCGATCGCCTGACCTTGCTGATCAAGGGCCGGATCAGCGAAGGCAAGCTTGAAGACGTCCCGCCGTATTTCCACTACTGCGCTGCCTGGGCGCTGGTGCACGGCGCGGTGGCGCTGTACCACTCGCCGTTCTGGAGCAATGTGCTGGAAGACCAGGAAGGCTTCTTCCAATTCCTGATGGATATCGGTGTGCGCATGGGAAACAAGCGCAAGCGCGACACGGATACGCCGAGCAGTTGAGGCATTCAGCTGCTTAATTGCGCCATGTCCGCTTACATGGCGCAGTGCCCCAGGAATATACTCGGGCTTGGGTCTTGCGAAAACTTGATTTCTAGGTCAATTTTCACGGGCTCGATTCTTCTTTCGCCGGAGTGATCCATGATCGTTGACCGTCAAGGCAGGCGTTTTCGCAATTTGCGGATCAGCCTGACTTCAGCCTGCAATTACGCCTGTACCTACTGCGTGCCTGATGGCAAGCGGCTGGTGGCTGCGCAGGATGAACTGTCGGCCGAGGCCATGGCGCGAGGCGTGGCGTATCTGATCGAAGCGGCTGGAATCGAGCGGTTGCGCATCACGGGTGGCGAGCCGCTGGTCAGCCCCAAGCTTGAGAGCTTCATGACAGCGGTAGGGCAGATGGGCCTTGAGGACATCAGCCTGACCACCAACGGCCAGTTGCTGGCCAGGAAGCTGCCCCTGCTAATGAATGCCGGTATCCGCCGGATCAACGTTTCCCTCGACACCCTGGACGCCGCTGCCTTTCGCAGCATAGCCCGCGGAGGAGACCTGGCGACTGTGCTCGATGGCATGGAGCAGGCCCGGGCGGCGGGCCTGAAGATCAAGGTCAACATGGTGCCGCTGCGCGGGCAGAACCTCGATCAGGTGATGCCGTTGCTTGAATACTGCCTGGAACGTGGCTATGAGTTGCGCTTCATCGAGTTGATGCGCATGGGGCACCTGGCCAAGGATTCCAATGCGTTCCTTCAGCAATTCGTCAGCCTTCAGCAACTGCTGGGCCTGATTGGCGACCAATACGAATATTTGCAAGCCGACGCTCCCGTCGATGCCACGGCTGTGCGCTATGAAATTCCCGGGCTCGGGCACTTTGGCGTGATCGCCAACGAAAGCGTGCCGTTCTGCCGAACCTGTTCGCGACTGCGGTTGTCGTCCACTGGCTGGCTGCACGGCTGCCTGTCGTCGAGCAACCGTCATTACGTCGGCGATCTGCTGGACAAGCCCCGACACCAGGCGTTGCCGGCGCTCCAGCGCTTGCTGGTCAAGGCGTTGGGAGACAAGCAGGAAGTAGCGTTCTCGGGTGGCGCGACCATCATGAAGATCATTGGCGGCTGACTGGCTTCTCGTGGCGAGGTAGCTTGCTCCCGCTCGGCTGCGAAGCAGTCGCAACGTGCAAAGGGGCCGCTACGCCGAAGCGTCGGACCGGCCCAGCGGGAGCAAGCTCCCTCGCCACAGGTATTCCAAGGCGCATACCCTGCAAGCTGGCGCAAAAGCTGCATCCCACGGCCATTCGCCGGTTTTCCGTCACCGGTTTTTGGAGGATAGGATGCGTAGCCTGTTTTTGCTGCTGACCGTTTTGACGCTTGGTGGCTGCATGAATGTCAGCGATATGGGGGAGGGCGTTCGTTATCACATGAGCGATGCCGGCCTGCTGGACCATAGCGACAGCCGCCGTGTAAACAACCTGCGCATCCAGCCGGATTCCTTCATCTACATCGCTCAGGGCGCTTTTGCTCCGCCAGGTAGCGCCTATCCGCGACCCAACGTCGTCGCTGAAGAAGCCTTCAATGGATTCATCGAATATTTCCCGATGGTTCGTCGCGCCCGGGTCCCGGAAGGCCTCGATCAGGCGATGGGTGAAGCGCGTGCCGCCGGTGCCCACTATTTGCTCTACACCCGATTTGCCAAGGCGGACAACCGCATCGGCAACACCGACGAATGGCTGGATGAAGAGGCGGTGGATCGCCTGGGTGTCGACACCAGTGTGATTCAAATCATGTTGATCGAGACCAGCACCCAGTATTTGATTGATACTGCACGCATCAAGAGTCGTGGCGGTTTGCTGACGTTGCACGACAAGCAGCCACAAGACCTCATCGCCGCGCCGTTGCGTGAGTACGCCCGCAGCTTGTTGGGGATGAGCAACGAATAAACAGAAGGGGGCACCATGAGCGGACCGCAAAAAGCCAATGACCTGCTGGGGCAGATCCCCAAGACCAAAGGCCTGCCGCCGGTCCACTTGTGGAACCCTGACTTCTGCGGCGACATCGACATGCGAATCGCCCGGGATGGCACTTGGTACTACCTGGGCACCCCCATCGGACGCAAGCCGATGGTCAAGCTGTTCTCCACCATCATTCGCCGCGACGGCGATGATTACTTTCTGATTACCCCTGTGGAAAAAGTCGGCATCAAGGTCGATGACGCGCCGTTCGTGGCCGTGACCCTGGAGGTCGAAGGAGAGGGGGAAGGGCAGTTGTTGCGCTTTACCACCAATGTCGAGGAAGTCACCGAAGCCGGCCCGGAACATCCGATGCGGGTGATGATCGATCCCCAGACCCGGGAACCGGCGCCTTACATTCATGTGCGCAGCAATCTTGAAGCGCTGATTCATCGCAATGTGTTCTATCAATTGGTGGAGCTTGCGGTCAGCCGTGAGATAGATGGGCAGCGCTGGTTGGGCGTCTGGAGTGGTGGCGAGTTTTTCCCCATCGGCCTGGAGCCCTGATTTTTCTGTAGGAGCGAGCTTGTTCGCTTTCACAAGGCGCCAAAAATTCAAATTGACACCCAATCGTATGATGATTAGCGTGGGCACCTAACAAGAAATGCCCACGGGGTGCTCATGTCCAGCAGTTTTCACGCGTCGACCGTCGATTGGCTGGGGGGCTGGATCGCCGCCGGCCAGGTCAAGCCTGGGCAAACCATCAAGGTCGAGGCGGATCTGGGCGAGCAACTGGGCGTCAGCCGCACGGTGATTCGCGAAGCCATCAAAACCTTGGTGGCCAAAGGCATGCTGGAAGTCGGGCCGAAGGTCGGCACGCGGGTGTTGCCGGTGCGCCGCTGGAACCTCTTTGATCCACAAGTGGTGGGCTGGCTGTCGCGCAGCGGCTTGCCGGAGAATTTTGTCGACGATCTGCTGGACCTGCGCCGCACCATCGAACCGATGGCCGTGCGTTGGGCCTGTGAACGGGCGACGGCCGACCAGGTGCAGGCGATCCGCCTGGCCTATCATGCGCTTGAGCGGGCGGTGGACAGCGGTGCGGATTACAACCGCGCCGACCAGTTCTTCCACGAATGCATCCTCGCGGCCAGCCACAATCAATTCATCGAACAAATGGTCCCAGCCCTCGGAGCGTTGTTGGCGGTTTCGTTCGAGGTGTCGGCCGCCGACCCGGACGAACTGCGCCGCACGCTGCCGATCCACAAGGACATCGCCGAAGCCATCGCCGCTCGGGACGCGACGCGAGGCGTCTGGGCCTGCATGACGCTGATCGATAACGCAGACCTGGCCATCAAGCGTTTTTACCCCAATGTCATGGCCGGTCGAACAGACAACGCCGGGAAACTCGGGAACAGGAGGTTTTAAATGAAGTGGACGGCTGTGACGGAGCATCGGGCGAAGCTGGGCGAGGGGCCTTTTTGGGACGAGCCGACCCAGGCGCTGTATTGGGTCGATATTGCCGGCAAGCAGGCGTTGCGGCTGATTGGCAAGAACGTGCAGATCTGGCAGATGCCTGAGCACGTCTCTGCATTCATCCCGACCCAGAGCGGCGATGCCTTGGTGACGTTGAGCAGTGGCGTTTACCGGTTGGACCTGGACTCCCCAGGCCTGGAACCGCGCCTGAAGTTGCTGTGCATGGCCGATCCCCAGCCGGGCAATCGCGCCAACGAAGCCCGCTGCGATGCGTTGGGCCAGCTCTGGCTGGGCACCATGCAGAACAACATCGGGGAAGATGGCGAAGACTTGCCCATCGAGCAGCGCTCCGGTGGGCTGTTTCGTGTCGGCGGCGATGGCCGCGTGATGCCGCTGTTGCGTGGCTTGGGCATCCCCAACACATTGTTGTGGAGCCCTGATGGCACGACCGTCTATTTCGGCGAGAGCCTGGACGGGACCCTTTATCGGCACTTTATTTATCCCGATGGAAAACTCGCGCCCGCCGAAGTCTGGTTCGGACCCCATTCCCGTGGCGGGCCGGATGGTTCGGCGATGGATGCGCGGGGCTATATCTGGAACGCCCGTTGGGACGGCAGTTGCCTGCTGCGGTTGCATCCGGAGGGTCACGTCGATCAGGTGATCGAATTGCCGGTCAGTCGCCCTACCAGTTGTGTATTCGGTGGTGAAGACCTACGGACTTTGTATATCACCAGTGCGCAAAGTCCCCTCAATCACCCATTGGACGGGGCGGTGCTATCGATGCGCGTCGATGTGCCGGGCGTGGCTTGTACGCGGTTCGCGGGGTAAATCCCAAAATATGGGATGTAAATATATATATTGAGATTATTCGGCGGTCGGGTTTATAGTCGGCTCCATCAGCAATACGCACTCACACTTAAAAAAACAAAACAGGTGAAGTGATGCATCGTTTTTTCCCGGAACGCCTCGGCGGTGTTCGCGAATCAGTGTTGAGCCCACAGCTTTTGAACCGGCCATCGTTGGGTGTCCGGTTTTTGTCGTGTGTTTGCACTGGAGGCCCCGTCCATGGCTGAAGCGCTTTGCTTGCCGCCGGTGCCTGAGCCCGTGAAGGGCGAACGCCTGAAAGACAAGGTCGTGCTGTTGACCGGCGCTGCCCAGGGCATCGGCGAAGCCATTGTCGCCGCGTTCGCTTCGCAACAGGCCCGGCTGGTCATCAGCGATATCCAGGGGGAAAAGGTCGAAACCGTCGCCGCCCATTGGCGTCGACAGGGTGCGGATGTCCAAGCGCTGAAGGTTGATGTCTCGAACCAACAGGATTTGCACGTCATGGCCCGCCGGGCGGTCGAGTTGCATGGTCGCATCGACGTGCTGGTGAACTGCGCAGGCATCAACGTGTTCCGCGATCCGCTGGAAATGACCGAAGAGGACTGGCGCCGTTGCTTCGCCATCGACCTGGATGGCGCTTGGCACGGTTGCAAGGCGGTGTTGCCACAGATGATCGAACAGGGCGTGGGCAGCATCATCAACATCGCGTCGACCCATTCGTCCCACATTATTCCCGGTTGTTTCCCATACCCCGTAGCCAAACATGGCCTGCTGGGCCTGACCCGTGCCCTGGGCATCGAGTACGCACCCAAGGGCGTGCGGGTGAATGCCATTGCGCCGGGCTACATCGAGACTCAACTGAACGTCGACTACTGGAACGGCTTTGCCGATCCCCAGGCCGAACGCCAGCGCGCGCTGGACCTGCACCCGCCACGGCGCATCGGGCAGCCGATCGAAGTGGCAATGACGGCCGTATTCCTGGCCAGTGACGAAGCACCGTTCATCAATGCCTCATGCATCACCATCGATGGTGGGCGTTCGGTCATGTACCACGACTGAACATTCTTGGATTGCGGAGGGAAACTTCGCCTGTAATCCAATCATCATACGATATGACTATTTACACCTATGCTTGTGCAGTAACACGATTTGACCGGCCAGCCTGCGCAATTCCACCCATGTGGAGCAGATCCCTGGACGTTTGGCTTTCAATAAAAAAAACAAGGAGTCAGCTATGAAATATCGTCGTGGGATCCGTTCCCTGTGTCGTGCCGCCCTGGCGGTGACCGCGGTCAGCCTTAGCAGCAGCCTGCTGGCAGCGGATCCGGTAAAAATCGGTTTTCTGGTCAAGCAGGCGGAGGAGCCCTGGTTCCAGACCGAGTGGGCTTTCGCCGAGAAGGCGAGCAAGGACAAAGGCTTCGAGTTGATCAAAATCGCCGTGCCCGATGGCGAAAAAACCCTTTCGGCCATCGACAGCCTTGCCGCCAACGGTGCCAAGGGCTTCGTGATCTGCCCGCCGGACGTGTCTCTCGGCCCAGCCATCATGGCCAAGGCCAAGCTTAACGATCTCAAGGTGATCGCCGTCGACGACCGTTTCGTCGACGCCAAAGGCAAGTTCATGGAGGACGTGCCATACCTGGGCATGGCGGCCTTCGAGGTGGGCCAGAAGCAGGGCGCCGCGATGGCCGCCGAGGCGAAAAAGCGTAACTGGGACTGGAAAGACACCTACGCGGTGATCAACACCTTCAACGAACTGGACACCGGCAAGAAGCGCACCGACGGTTCGGTCGATGCCTTGAAGAAAGCCGGGATGCCGGAAGACCACATTCTGTTTGCGGCGCTCAAGACCCTCGACGTCCCCGGCAGCATGGACTCCACCAACTCGGCGCTGGTGAAGCTGCCAAGCGCTGCGAAAAACCTGATCATCGGCGGTATGAACGACAACACCGTGCTGGGCGGCGTGCGCGCCACCGAAGCAGCCGGCTTCAAGGCGGCCAACGTGATCGGCATCGGCATCAACGGCACCGACGCCATCGGCGAGTTGAAGAAACCGGACAGCGGCTTCTTCGGTTCGATGTTGCCGAGCCCGCACATCGAAGGCTACAAGACCGCCGAAATGATGTACGAGTGGATCACCACCGGCAAGGAACCGCCGAAGTACACCGCCATGGACGAGGTGACGCTGATCACCCGGGAGAACTTCAAGCAAGAGCTGGAAAAGATCGGCCTGTGGAACTGACGGCCGGTTGATTCAAAAGCGGCCCTGGCCACATGAGTGGCAGGGTCGCTTGATCTCTGTGAGTTCGAGGTGGTTATGCAAGCGCAAACAGCGACACGGCAACACAACATCGGCGGCAGCTTGCGATTCAACGGGATCGGCAAGTCCTTTCCTGGCGTGCAGGCGCTGGCCAATATCAGTTTCGTTGCTCATCCGGGGCAGGTGCATGCCTTGATGGGCGAGAACGGCGCGGGCAAGTCCACGTTGCTGAAAATCCTCGGGGGCGCCTACATCCCGAGCAGCGGCGACTTGCAGATCGGCGAGCAGACGATGGCCTTCAAAGGCACCGCCGACAGTATCGCCAGCGGTGTGGCGGTGATTCACCAGGAATTGCACCTGGTGCCGGAAATGACCGTCGCGGAGAACCTGTTCCTCGGTCATTTGCCGGCGCGTTTCGGCCTCGTCAATCGCGGCGTACTGCGTCAGCAGGCGTTGACATTGCTCAAAGGCCTGGCGGACGAAATCGACCCGCAGGAAAAAGTCGGTCGTCTGTCCCTTGGCCAGCGCCAGTTGGTGGAAATCGCCAAGGCCTTGTCCCGTGGCGCCCACGTCATTGCCTTCGACGAACCGACCAGCAGCCTGTCGGCCCGGGAAATCGACCGTTTGATGACGATCATTGCCCGCCTTCGAGACGAGGGCAAAGTGGTGCTGTACGTCAGCCACCGCATGGAGGAGGTGTTCCGCATCTGTGACGCGGTGACGGTCTTCAAGGACGGTCGTTATGTCCGCACCTTCGAGAACATGAGCGAGCTGACCCACGATCAGTTGGTCACGTGCATGGTCGGTCGCGATATCCAAGACATTTATGACTACCGCCCCCGGGAGCGCGGCGATGTGGCGTTGCAGGTGAAAGGCCTGCTCGGGCCGGGCTTGCGCGAACCGGTGAGTTTCCATGTACACAAGGGCGAGATCCTCGGCTTGTTCGGGCTGGTCGGCGCCGGTCGTACCGAGCTGCTGCGTTTGCTCAGTGGCCTGGAACGTCAGAGCGAGGGCAGCCTGGTCCTGCACGGCAAGGAATTGAAACTGCGTTCCCCCCGGGATGCCATCGCCGCTGGTGTGCTGCTCTGTCCGGAAGATCGCAAGAAGGAGGGCATCATTCCGTTGGGCAGCGTGGCCGAGAACATCAACATCAGCGCCCGTCCGGCTCATTCCGCGCTCGGCTGCCTGTTGCGTGGCGAGTGGGAGCGGGGCAATGCCGACAAGCAGATCAAGTCGCTCAAAGTGAAGACCCCGGCGGCGAGCCAGAAAATCATGTACTTGTCCGGCGGTAACCAGCAGAAAGCAATCCTGGGACGCTGGCTTTCCATGCCGATGAAAGTCCTGCTGCTTGACGAGCCGACGCGAGGCATCGACATCGGCGCCAAGGCCGAGATCTACCAGATTATCCACAACCTGGCGGCCGATGGCATCGCGGTGATTGTGGTGTCCAGTGACTTGATGGAAGTGATGGGCATTTCCGACCGGATCCTGGTGCTGTGCGAAGGGGCCATGCGCGGCGAGTTGCCGCGTGACCAGGCCGACGAATCCAACCTGCTGCAACTGGCGCTGCCGCGCCAACGCGTTGCCGACGCGGCGAACTGAGAGGTAAATCATGACCATCCAAAACAATGCACTGCCAACGGCGCGCAAACCCCTGGACCTGCGCCGCTTCCTCGACGACTGGGTCATGCTGCTGGCGGCCATCGGCATCTTCGTGCTCTGCACCCTGATGATCGACAACTTCCTGTCGCCGCTGAACATGCGCGGCCTGGGCCTGGCGATTTCCACCACCGGCATCGCGGCATGCACCATGCTGTATTGCCTGGCGTCCGGGCATTTCGACCTGTCGGTGGGTTCGGTGATTGCCTGCGCCGGCGTCGTCGCGGCCGTCGTGATGCGTGACACCAATAGCGTATTTCTCGGCGTGAGCGCGGCGTTGGTGATGGGGCTGATTGTCGGCCTGATCAACGGCATCGTCATCGCGAAACTGCGGGTCAATGCGCTGATTACCACGCTGGCGACCATGCAGATCGTACGCGGCCTGGCCTACATCTTTGCCAACGGCAAGGCGGTGGGGGTGTCGGAAGAATCGTTTTTCGTCTTTGGTAACGGCCAGATGTTCGGTGTGCCGGTGCCGATCCTGATCACCATTGCCTGCTTTCTGTTCTTCGGCTGGCTGCTGAACTACACCACTTATGGGCGCAACACCATGGCCATCGGCGGCAACCAGGAAGCGGCATTGCTGGCAGGCGTTAACGTTGATCGCACCAAGATCATCATCTTCGCCGTGCACGGTGTGATTGGTGCGCTGGCAGGCGTCATCCTGGCGTCGCGCATGACCTCGGGCCAGCCGATGATCGGCCAGGGTTTCGAACTGACCGTGATCTCTGCTTGTGTTCTGGGTGGCGTTTCGTTGAGCGGCGGCATCGGCATGATTCGCCATGTCATCGCCGGCGTGCTGATCCTGGCGATCATCGAGAACGCGATGAACCTGAAGAACATCGATACGTTCTACCAGTACGTCATCCGCGGCTCGATCCTGCTGTTGGCGGTGGTGATTGACAGGTTGAAACAGCGTTGAAGATTATTGGAGGCTGACCTGCCGCCATCGTCGGATCGCCGCCCGGAGCAGGCTCGCTCCCACACTGGCTCTGCACTGTTCCGAAGTCCTGAGCCAGGCGAAAAACCGGTGGGAGCGAGCCTGCTCGCGAAGGCGTCGGTACATCCGACACTTCCTTAGCTGACCCACCGCATTCGCGAGCAGGCCCGCTTCCACAGTTTTCGCTCTACCCCGCCTTGCGCAACGCCTCGACCAGTTCCTGCTTGCGCATTTTCGAGCGTCCGGGAATATTTTTTGCCCGGGCTTCTTTCATCAAGCTGTCCACGGTCTGGGCCTCATGGGAGGCTTTGCTGGTGCGCGGCTGGCCTTCGCGGCTCTTGGCGGCGCGCCGGGCCGACTCCTTGCGGTCGGATTGCTTGGCTTCGGCGGGTTTCTTCTTGCCGGATCCACCAGAGCGTTCGCCGCCTCCCGATTGCTTGTTCACCGTGGCCCAGGCCCGAGCCTCGGCCTCGCCTTCCGACACACCTTTTTGCTCATAGCTGTCTTCGATGTGCTCGGCCTTGCGCTTCTGCTCATCGGTGTACTTGTCTTTGCTTCCACGAGGCATGGGAACGGTCCTCCTCAATGGCTGGGTAGAAGTTATTGGCTGGAGGCCCCACCACCTTCAGAGCCTGAACCTCCGGTTGTGGTTTTCGAACCCACGCCAGTATCGGCATTGTCGGGCGCAGTGGAGTCAGGTGTGTTCATCCCGCCTTGGCGGCCCGTGTCGTTGCCTTGGACCCTCGGATCGGTGCCTGTAGCAGGCGGCTGGCCATTGTTCAAGGTGCCGCCCGTGCCATCGGTGTTCAGTTTGGGCAAACCTTGGGTGGCCGGCGAGTTGGGTGCCTGAACCGGGTCGGTCGGTCCGGTGCCACTGGTCGTGGCCGCGAAAGCCGCCGAAGACAGCAGCGTGGCGAATGTGAGTGCAGTCAGCCTTGAATAGATCATGGTGTCGCCTCCATTTTTTGAAATGCTTGCCAGATTTTTGGCCGCGCTGGAGTGGGGTTGGTGCCGCAGGGGCGACGAACGGCGCTATTGGGGTGTCTTTAGAAGATGTGACGAGCGCCGCAGAGCGGCTTAGTATGATGCTTTCAATTGGCGACAAGGCCTGTTCATGTCCATCGAGATCCGTCCCGCGCAGCCCAGCGATGCGCCGCAAATCCTTGCTTTCATCACTGAGCTGGCCGATTACGAAAAAGCTCGCCACGAAGTCATCGCCAGCGTGGCCGACATCGAGCGCAGCCTGTTCAGCGAAGGCGCCACCGCCCACGGCTTGATCTGCCTGCGCGATGGCGTGCCGATCGGTTTTGCGGTGTTTTTCTTCAGCTATTCCACTTGGTTGGGCAGTAATTGCCTGTACTTGGAAGACTTGTACATCACGCCTGAACAGCGCGGTGGCGGGGCGGGCAAAACCTTATTGCGACATCTGGCGAAGATCGCCTGCGACAACGATTGTGGTCGCTTCGAGTGGAGCGTGCTGGACTGGAACACCCCGGCCATCGACTTCTACAAATCCCTCGGCGCGCAACCGCAGGAAGAGTGGGTGCGCTACCGGATGGATGGCAAGGTGCTCCGGGACTTCGCTAACGGCAACTGACGTTCATGAGTACGCGTCGGACGCCCACTGGGTAAACCCGGGTCGCTGTTGGAGTCGCGTGCAATAAGCGGCTACGGCTGGATAGTCCGGACGCTCCATGGGCGTCTGCCGCCAGCGGTGTACGGATAGGCCAATGAGTACGTCTGCAAGGGAAAAGTCCGCACCGGCTACGTAGGCGCCGGTGTGGTCCAGCTGTTGTTCCAGCAAGCCCATCTTCTCATTCCAGCCTTTGACGCCGGCGGCGATGAGTTGTGGGTCCTGGAAATCCGGGTGCTTGCGCACCAGTCCGTAAAACGCATCGCCCCACGACGGATTGAGCTCGGTGGCTTGCCAATCCATCCACTGCTCTACACGCGCCCGTGCGGCAGGCTCGACAGGCAGCAGGTCGCTGCGCCCGTGCTTGCCCACCAGATAGCGGCAAATGGTGTTCGACTCCCAGAGCACGCCGCTCTCGTCGACAATCACCGGCACCTGGGCGTTGGGATTCAATGCCAGGAACGCCGGGTCATGGGTCGACGCGAAGCCGATGCCCCAGTCTTCGCGCTCGTAGGAGATTTCCAGTTCCTGGCAAGTCCACAAGACCTTTCTGACGTTAATCGAGGAAGTGCGGCCGAGGATCTTCAACAATTGTCCCATCACTTTTTCCCTGAGTTGTTTGGCGTCCGGTCAGAAACGTAGCAGGGTCTTGGGTGGATGGCGATGCCTTCACGATAGAATTGATATCCCAATATGTGGGAGAGATATTTATATATTGAGATTTTCCTGCGTCCGGGTTTATAGTCCGCGTCACTCACTGCCCAATAAACAAAACAGGTGAAGCGGATGCAGGCGCAATTGATCGCGCTCGATTGGGGAACGACCTCATTACGGGCTTACAAACTAGCCGCGGGAGGCGAGGTGCTCGAGCAGCGTTCGCTGTCGTCGGGGATCATGCAGTTGCCGTCCGGGCCGCGGACGATAGCGGGCCAGGTCTGCATCGACGGTTTTGAGCTGGCCTTCGATGAAGCCTGCGGCGATTGGCTCGATGCGCAGCCAGGCTTGCCCGTCATCGCCTGCGGCATGGTGGGCAGCGCCCAAGGTTGGCGGGAAGCGCCTTACTGCGACACGCCGGCAAACGTCGCCAATCTCGGACATTCCCTACAAATTATCCGGAGCCTTCGCGGTGTTGATGTTCACATCGTGCCAGGGGTAATCCAACGCTCCCGACTGCCCAATGTGATGCGCGGCGAAGAAACCCAGGTGCTCGGTGCGTTGCCTGGCTTGCCCAACGAAGCGGTGCTGATCGGCTTGCCGGGCAGCCATTCGAAATGGGTGGAAGCGGCCGAGGGCTGCATCGTCCATTTCGACACCTTCATGACCGGCGAGATCTTCGCCGTGCTCAGCGACCACAGCATTCTCGGCCGCACCCAGCAGCGCGGCGCGGCGTTCGATGGCGTGGCTTTCGATCGCGGCGTGCAGGTGGCGCTGTCGTCGGATGGGCAGATTGGCCCGCTGTCCACCGTGTTCAGCGCCCGCAGCCTGGGCCTGACCGGCGAGCTCGGCGCGAGCGCCCAGGCCGATTACCTGTCGGGTGTGCTGATCGGCCATGAGTTGACGGCCCTGGCCGCCGTGCAACGTCAACGGCGCAACAGCGTTCACCTGCCGACGGTCGTGCTGATTGGTAATTCTCAACTCTGCGCCCGTTACCAGCGGGCCCTCGACGCCTGCGGTTTCGCCCGCGTGATCCTGGCCGAACAGGCCACCGAACGCGGTTTGTGGCAACTGGCCTTGGCGGCCGGGCTGCTCGGACCCACCGCGTCGCGTTAAACCTGACTGGAGACCTGACATGCTCAAACAAGCATTGGCGCACAACGGGCTGATCGCGATTCTTCGCGGCCTGCGCCCCGAGGAGGCGGCATCTATCGGCGAAGTCCTGTATAGCGAGGGATTTCGAGTCATCGAAGTGCCGCTCAATTCCCCCGAACCGTACGAAAGTATCCGCATCCTGCGCAGTACCTTGCCCGCCGATTGCCTGATCGGCGCGGGTACCGTGCTGACCCCGGAGCAGGTGGAGCAGGTCAAGGCGGCCGGTGGCCAGGTGATCGTCATGCCTCACAGTGACCCGAAGGTCTTGCGGGCGGCAAAAGCGGCGGGGCTGTACCTGTCGCCCGGCGTCGCCACGCCGACCGAAGCTTTCGCCGCGCTGGCCGAGGGCGCTCATGTGCTGAAGATGTTCCCCGCCGAGCAAATGGGCCCGGCGGTGGTCAAGGCCTGGCTCGCGGTTTTACCGGCCGGGACCGTGCTGGTGCCGGTGGGCGGGATTACGCCGGACAACATGGCGGTTTTCGTCGAAGCCGGCGTCAAGGGTTTCGGCCTGGGTTCCGGGTTGTTCAAGCCGGGCCTGACAGCAGATCAAGTGGCGGTGCGCGCCAAGGCCTATGTGGCCGCATGGAATGCCTTGAACTGAAGACTTTTCCAGCGCTCCGAGCGCTGCATCTGACAAGAGAGACAACAAGATGAAAATCACCAAGCTGACCACGTTTATCGTTCCGCCGCGCTGGTGCTTCCTCAAGGTCGAGACCGATGAGGGCGTGACCGGTTGGGGCGAACCCGTGGTCGAAGGCCGTGCCCACACAGTGGCGGCTGCGGTTGAAGAATTGTCCGACTACCTGATCGGCAAAGACCCACGCAACATCGAAGACATCTGGACCGTGCTCTATCGCGGTGGCTTCTACCGCGGCGGGGCCGTCCACATGAGCGCCCTGGCCGGTATCGACCAAGCGTTGTGGGACATCAAGGGCAAGGCCCTGGGTGTGTCGGTCAGCGATCTGTTGGGCGGCCAGGTGCGGGACAAGATCCGTGTCTATTCATGGATCGGCGGCGACCGGCCGGCGGACACCGCCCGAGCGGCGAAAGAGGCGGTGGGACGCGGCTTCACGGCGGTGAAGATGAACGGCACCGAAGAACTGCAGTTCCTCGATACCTTCGAAAAAGTCGACCTGGCCCTGGCCAACGTGGCAGCGGTGCGCGACGCGGTCGGGCCGAACGTCGGCATTGGCGTGGATTTCCACGGCCGTGTGCACAAGCCAATGGCCAAGGTTCTGATGAAGGAGCTCGACCCCTTCAAGCTGATGTTCATTGAAGAACCGGTGCTCAGCGAAAACTACGAAGCCCTCAAGGAACTGGCGCCGCTGACCAGTACCCCGATTGCCCTGGGCGAGCGGTTGTTCTCGCGATGGGATTTCAAGCGGGTGCTCAGCGAAGGCTATGTGGACATCATCCAGCCGGATGCGTCCCACGCCGGCGGCATCACCGAAACCCGCAAGATCGCCAACATGGCCGAGGCCTACGATGTGGCGCTGGCACTGCATTGCCCGTTGGGTCCAATCGCCCTGGCGGCGTGCCTGCAACTGGACGCGGCTTGCTACAACGCGTTTATCCAGGAGCAGAGCCTGGGCATCCATTACAACGAAAGCAATGACTTGCTGGACTACATCAAGGACCCGCGAGTGTTCGACTATGACCAAGGCTTCGTAAAAATTCCGAACGGTCCTGGCCTGGGTATCGAGATCAATGAGGAATACGTCATCGAGCGCGCGGCCATTGGCCATCGCTGGCGCAACCCGATCTGGCGCCATGCCGATGGCAGTTTTGCCGAATGGTGAGTCACGCCTGACCCTGTGGGAGCAAGCTCGCTCCCACAATTTGATCTTCGCAAGCAGGGAGATCTTCTTCGATGCGCCCGTTTCCTCAATAAACATAAAAAGAGGCACCTCACATGCAAGCGCACACCCTGAGCGCGCAGGCGTCGTCGGTGACGCCCAGCCGCAAGCGTTTTTTCATCATGGTGTTGCTGTTCATCACGGTGGTGATCAACTACCTGGACCGCAGCAATCTCTCGATCGCGGCCCCCGCATTGACCAGCGACCTGGGCATCGACCCGATCCACGTCGGGCTGATTTTCTCGGCGTTCGGCTGGACCTACGCCGCCATGCAGATCCCCGGCGGCTGGCTGGTGGACCGGGTGCCGCCGCGCATCCTGTATAGCGTGGCATTGTTGCTGTGGTCGGCGGCCACGGTGATGCTCGGTTTTGCCGCCAGTTTCATCGCGCTGTTCGTGCTGCGCATGGCCGTCGGTGCCCTGGAAGCGCCGGCTTATCCGATCAACAGCCGCGTGGTCACCACCTGGTTTCCCGAGCGCGAGCGGGCCACGGCCATTGGTTTCTATACCTCCGGGCAGTTCGTTGGGCTCGCATTTTTGACACCGGTGCTGGCGTGGCTGCAACACGCGTTTGGTTGGCACATGGTGTTTGTCGCCACGGGCGCGGTGGGCATTCTCTGGGCGGTGATCTGGTATGCGGTATATCGCGAGCCTCGGGATTTCAAGGGCGCCAATGCCGCGGAAATCGAGTTGATCCGTGAGGGTGGGGGGCTGGTGGACATCCAGGCCGATACCGCCAAGGCCAAGGCCAAATTCAGCTGGAGCGACCTGGGCATCGTCCTGACCCAACGCAAGTTATGGGGTATCTACCTGGGGCAGTTCTGCCTCAACTCCACGCTGTGGTTTTTCCTGACGTGGTTCCCGACCTACCTGGTGAAGTATCGCGGCATGGACTTCATCAAGTCCGGCTTGCTGGCGTCGTTGCCGTTCCTTGCGGCATTCGTCGGCGTGCTGTGTTCCGGCTTCTTCTCGGACTGGCTGATCCGCCGAGGCGCCACGGTGGGTTTTGCGCGCAAGCTGCCGATCATTGGCGGGCTGCTGATTTCCACCTCGATCATCGGCGCCAACTTCGTGGAGTCGACGCCCCTGGTGATCGCCTTCCTGGCCCTGGCGTTCTTCGGCAATGGCCTGGCGTCGATCACGTGGTCACTGGTTTCCACCTTGGCACCGGCGCGGTTGCTCGGTTTGACCGGCGGGGTGTTCAATCTCATCGGTAATCTGGCGGCCATCGCCACGCCGATTGTCATCGGCTTCCTTGCCAGCGGTGATTCGTTTGCCCCGGCCATTACCTATATCGCCGTATTGGCATTGGCCGGGGCGCTGTCCTACATCCTGCTGGTCGGGAAGGTCGAGCGCATCGAGTTGTAGTCCGACGGGGCGGGCGACCATAATGCCGCCCGTTCCCCGCACTGTTGAAGGCCGGATATGCAGCAAGACGATCCAAAAATCATCAAGGATGCCGCTCCTACTGGCACGCAGACCTTGCTGCGCGGCCTGGGCGTGGTCCAGGCGGTCGCCAGCGGTGCTCGCGACTTGAAGGAAATCGCCCGGCTGATCGGCACCACCCGCAGCACCACCCACCGCCTGGCCAGTTGCCTGGTGGACGAACGTTACCTGCGCGTGGTGCCGCAAGTGGGTTACCTGCTGGGGCCGAAGTTGATCGAGCTGGGTTTCCAGGCTCGGGAAGAGTTGCCACTGGTGAGCCTGGCGGGGCCGTACCTGGACGAGTTGTCGGCGCTCACCGGGGACACCGTTCACCTGGCGATTCGCGAGGGCGATGAAGTCTTGTATCTGCTGAAGAATCCGGGGCGTAACGGGCCGGAAATGCGTTCGCGCGTGGGCCATCGCATGCCGTTGGCGCGGACAGGGATCGGCAAGGCGCTGATGCTCGATGATGCCCAGGAACAATGGAAGCGGCTGTACGAAATCAGCCTGCCGGCGGGTGGGAAGAATCAATTCTGGCCCCAGCACCAGGAGCAATCCTGGGAACAGTTCCAGCAACGGATGGTGGAGTATGTGGCGGGGGGCTATGCCTTCGACCTGGAGGACAACGAACCGTCGATCCGCTGTGTGGCGGCGCCGATCCGTGACGCCGGCAAGCGCATCGTCGCCGGTATCAGCATCGCCAGCACGGTGCCGTACATGCCTTTGGAAAAGATGGCCGAGCTGATTCCCCTGGTCAAAGGGGTCACAGCCCGGCTGTCGGCGGAACTGGGTGCCAAGGTTTGACGAACGTCAGGCCTTGAGCGTCGCCATGTCGATAACGAAGCGGTACTTCACATCCCCGGCGATCATGCGGCTGTAGGCCTCGTTGATCTGGCGGATGTCGAGCATTTCAATGTCGCAGCTGATGTTGTGTTTTGCGCAGAAATCCAGCATTTCCTGGGTTTCGGCGATGCCGCCAATCAGCGAGCCGGCCAACACTCGGCGACCCAGGATCAGCTTTGCCGCGTGTACGGGTGGGGCGACCGGCTCGACCAGGCCGACGATGATGTGCACGCCGTTGAAATGCAGCGTATCGAGGTAGGGATTGAGGTCGTGCTGCACCGGAATGGTGTCCAGCAGGAAGTTGAAACGTCCGGCGGCGGCCGCCATCTGTTCGGCGTCGGTGGACACGATCACATGGTCCGCGCCTTGGCGACGGGCTTCTTCTGCCTTGCTCGCCGAGCGGGTGAACAACGTCACTTCCGCGCCCATGGCCTTGGCGAACTTGATGCCCATGTGGCCCAGGCCACCCATCCCCAGCACGCCGACCTTGTCTCCGGCCTTCACGCCATAATGCTTGAGGGGAGAGTAGGTGGTGATGCCTGCGCAGAGCAGCGGCGCGGCGCTGGCCGGGTCGAGTGTCTGGGGGACGCGCAGTACAAAATGCTGGCTGACCACGATGCTGTCGGAATAGCCACCCATGGTGTGGCCGCCGCTCACGTGGTCCGGGCTGGCGTAGGTCTGGGTCATGCCTTCCAGGCAGTATTGTTCCAGATCGGCACGGCAAGCTTCGCATTCGCGGCAGGAGTCGACCATGCAGCCTACGCCTACCAGGTCGCCGACCTTGTGATGGGTGACATTCGCCCCCACGGCGGTGACTTTGCCGATGATTTCGTGGCCGGGCATCAGCGGATAGACGGCGATGCCCCATTCATTCCGGGCCTGATGGATGTCGGAGTGGCAGACGCCGCAGTAGAGAATTTCGATCGCCACATCGTCCGCGCGCGGGCTGCGGCGCTCGAACTTCATGGGGGCGAGGGGCGTGGTGGCCGATTGGGCGGCATAGCCGATGGCTGTGTACATGATGGACCTCGCTATCATTGAACGGTGAGGGGTTCATTCTGGAAGGCAGGGCGGCCGGTGGCGATGGCGATTCCTACGCCTGTCATGCCTAATCCTACGGCGTTGGCCAGGATTCGATTCCATGTGGCGCCAGACCTGCGATGATGTTTTCATCCCTTTCTTCGTGAAGTTTTCGCTCATGCTGCTGACCCGTCATCTCGATGCCAACGCCACGCTGGTTTCGCTGATAGAACCTTTGGCGACCCACGACGGTTTTGTTCCTACGCGACTGCCAGGGGTGCACGCGCTTCGCGCCAGCCAGGACGTCGCTCGTGGCCCGCAGCTTTACGAACCGAGCCTGGTGATCATTGCCCAGGGCAGCAAACTGGCGTACCTGGGGCCCCGCACAATGGAATATGGCGCGGGGCATTATCTGATCCAGGCCCTGCCGGTGCCGTTCGAATGCGAAACCTACGCCATGCCCAATGCTCCGCTGTATGGAGTTTCCGTTGCGATCGATCGTGCGATGCTGGGCGACTTGGTGCTGGCCATGGGGTTGATGCCGGGGCGGAATCTGCCGCCTCAGACGCCGGAGTCCATGACTTGCGCAGTGCTCGATGACGCCATGCGTGGGTGTGTCGAGCGCTTGTTGCGCTGCTTGCACGACCCGTTGGAATGCCAGGTCATGGGCCAGGCGCGGCTGCGGGAGCTGCTGTTCGTCGCGTTGCGCGGACCCCAGGCCGATGTGCTGCGGGCGTTGGTGGAACAACAGGGCCAGTTCGCCCGGATTGCCGCTGCCCTGGGCCATTTGCATGCGCACTTCACCGAGCCGTTGAACGTCGAGATCCTGGCCAGTCGCGCGAACATGAGTGCTTCGACCTTTCACGAGCATTTCAAGCGCAGCACGTTGCTATCGCCGGTGCAGTACCTCAAGCGATTGCGCCTACTCAAGGCCCAGCGGCTGCTGCTCTGCGAGGGCATGAGCGTGGCCCAGGTCGCGCACCAGGTGGGGTATCAGAGCCCGTCGCAATTCAGCCGGGAGTACAAGCGTTACTTCGAGCGCAACCCAGGGGACGAACGCGCCGCCTGAATTGTGCAGGGAACCCTGTGGAAGCGAGCCTGCTCGCGAAAGCGGTTTATCATTCAACACACATGTCGACTGAGACACCACTTCGCGAGCAGGCTCGCTCCCACTTTGGTTCGGTGTGTTTCCCGGAATCGCGGGCAACAAAAAGGCCCCCATTGCGGGAGCCTCGATGTTCAGCGTTCCGGCTTACATGTTCGGGTAAGTCGGTCCGCCGGCGCCTTCCGGCGTGACCCAGGTGATGTTCTGTGCAGGGTCCTTGATGTCGCAGGTCTTGCAGTGAACGCAGTTCTGGGCGTTGATCTGGAAGCGCTTCTCGCCATCTTCCTTGGTAATCACTTCATAAACGCCGGCCGGGCAGTAGCGCTGGGCCGGTTCGTCGTACAGCGGCAGGTTCTTGCTGATCGGGATGCTCGGGTCGGTCAGCTTCAGGTGGCAAGGCTGCTCTTCTTCATGGTTGGTACCGGAGATGAACACCGAGCTGAGCTTGTCGAAGCTGATCTTGCCGTCCGGCTTCGGGTAGTCGATCTTCTTGCATTCGGCCGCAGGTTTCAGGCAAGCATAATCTGGCTTGGTGTCGCGCAGCGTGAATGGAATCTTGCCGCCGAAAATGTTCTGGTCGAGCCAGTTGAAACCGCCGCCGATGATCGCACCGTACTTGTGGATCGCCGCGCCGAAGTTGCGGCTGGCGAACAGCTCTTCATACAGCCAGCTGTTCTTGAAACTGTCGACATAGGCCGTCAGTTCATCGCCGCCTTCGGACTCGGCGAACAGGCGATCAGCCACGGCTTCGGCAGCGAGCATGCCGGATTTCATCGCGGTGTGACTGCCCTTGATCTTGGCGAAGTTCAGGGTGCCGAGGTCGCAACCGATCAGCGCGCCGCCCTTGAAGACCATCTTGGGCAGCGAGTTCAGGCCGCCCTTGGCGATGGCGCGAGCGCCGTAACTGACGCGCTTGCCGCCTTCCAGATACTGCTTGAGCACAGGGTGATGCTTGAGGCGCTGGAACTCGTCGAATGGTGACAGGAAGGTATTGCTGTAGGACAGGTCGACGATCAAGCCGACGACCACCTGGTTGTTTTCCAGGTGATAAAGGAAAGAGCCGCCGGTATTTTCGGTGCCCATGATGTCCAGCGGCCAGCCGGCGGTGTGCACCACCAAGCCCGGTTGATGCTTGGCCGGGTCGATTTCCCAGATTTCCTTCAGGCCGATGCCGTAGTGCTGGGTGTCGGCTTCGCTGTCGAGGTTGAAGCGCTTGATCAATTGCTTGCCGATGTGGCCACGGCAGCCTTCGGCGAACAGCGTGTACTTGCCGCGCAACTCCATTCCAGGGGTGTAGAGGCCTTCTTTCGGATTGCCTTCGCGGTCGACACCAAGGTCGCCGGTGATGATCCCGCGGACGACGCCGTTTTCGTCGAACAACGCTTCCTGGGCGGCGAAGCCCGGGTAGATTTCCACGCCCAGGTTCTCGGCCTGCTGGGCCAGCCAACGGCAAAGATTGCCAAGGGAAATAATATAGTTGCCTTCGTTGTGCATGGTCTTGGGCACAAAGAAGTCAGGGATTTTGCTCGCGGTCTCGGCGTTTCTCAGGACATAAATGTCATCGCGCTTGACCGGCGTGTTCAACGGAGCGCCGAGCTCTTTCCAATCCGGAAACAGTTCGTTCAGGGCGCGCGGTTCGAACACTGCGCCGGAGAGGATGTGCGCGCCGACTTCGGAGCCTTTTTCGACCACGCAGACGCTGATTTCCTTACCGGCTTCGGCGGCCTTCTGTTTCAGTCGGCAAGCGGCAGACAGGCCAGCGGGGCCGGCACCGACGATGACCACGTCGAATTCCATGTATTCGCGTTCCACAGGCTATCTCCTACTCAAGGCTCAACAGTTTTTTCTAATTGGAGGTTTGGCGTTGCATCCGTTGTTTCCTTCGCGAAGCGACGAAAGCGACAATGGATGACCCGCGCTTCTCTCTTAAGCGGCGCATTATATCTACACCACTCTCAGGGTCCAATACAAACGTTTGTTTGAAATTGCCGCAGCCCAGATAAATCACTGACGTACGGCTTATGACTGACCATTTTGCCGTATTGACCGGAATAGACGTTCCGGTCAAGATACGGGCGGTTTTGCGCTCGCCGTAGGCTGACTGTTGGTTCCAAGAGCACCTCTAAAGACAGGGCGAAGGCAGCACAAAGTGACGAGTTGCGCGGTTCGGACGCGCAGTTTACACGCCGCGATAATGAATGACTCATCGGTCATCACTGACGAATGGTCTTCACTCCCGTGAGCAAAGGTCATGTGTGGTTCATGCCGGCGTTTTTAGAGGTGCCCTTGCGCCCATGATCATCAACCGCCAGGTTCGCCCAGGCGACTTTCTTTTCACCGGAGAGTAACGAGGAATCCATGAAGGTTCTTGTAGCTGTCAAACGAGTGGTCGACTATAACGTCAAGGTTCGCGTCAAGGCGGACAACTCCGGCGTCGACCTCGCCAACGTCAAGATGTCGATGAACCCTTTCTGCGAAATCGCCGTAGAAGAAGCCGTACGCCTGAAAGAAAAAGGCGTGGCGACTGAGATCGTCGTCGTTTCCATCGGCCCGACCACCGCCCAGGAACAACTGCGCACCGCGCTCGCGCTGGGTGCCGATCGCGCCATCCTCGTCGAATCCGCCGAAGACCTGACTTCCCTGGCCGTTGCCAAGCTGTTGAAAGCCGTAGTTGACAAGGAACAGCCACAGCTGGTGATCCTCGGCAAGCAGGCCATCGACAGCGACAACAACCAGACCGGCCAGATGCTCGCTGCGTTGAGCGGCTACGGCCAGGGCACCTTCGCGTCGAAAGTCGAAGTGTCGGGCGACAGCGTTGCCGTGACTCGCGAAATCGACGGCGGCGCGCAGACAGTTTCCCTGAAACTGCCGGCCATCGTCACCACCGACCTGCGTTTGAACGAGCCGCGTTACGCGTCCCTGCCAAACATCATGAAAGCCAAGAAGAAGCCGCTTGAAGTGCTGACTCCTGACGCTTTGGGCGTTTCCACCGCCTCCACGAACAAGACCCTGAAAGTCGAAGCGCCGGCTGCACGCAGCGCCGGCATCAAGGTCAAGTCGGTGGCTGAACTGGTCGAGAAACTGAAAAACGAAGCGAAGGTAATCTGATATGACTATCTTGGTAATCGCCGAACACGATAACAAGGCGCTGGCTCCGGCCACGCTGAACACCGTTGCTGCCGCCGCCAAAATCGGTGGCGATGTCCACGTCCTGGTGGCCGGGCAGGGCGCTGGCGCCGTTGCCGAAGCCGCCGCCAAGATCGCTGGCGTGAGCAAAGTCCTGAACGCCGATAATGCTGCCTATGCGCACCAACTGCCGGAAAACGTTGCTCCATTGGTAGCTGAGCTGGGCAGTGGCTACAGCCACATCCTGGCGGCCGCGACATCGAACGGCAAGAACATCCTGCCTCGCGTAGCTGCTGCATTGGACGTCGACCAGATCTCCGAAATCATTTCGGTAGAAAGCGCCGACACCTTCAAGCGTCCGATCTACGCTGGCAACGCCATCGCCACCGTGCAATCGACCGCTGCGATCAAGGTCATCACCGTTCGCGCCACCGGTTTCGACCCGGTTGCCGCCGAAGGTGGTTCGGCTGCCGTTGAAGCCGTGGGCGCTGCCCACGACAAGGGCATTTCCAGCTTCGTCAACGAAGAGCTGGCCAAGTCCGATCGTCCTGAGCTGACCGCCGCCAAGATCGTCGTTTCCGGCGGCCGCGGCATGCAGAACGGTGACAACTTCAAGCACTTGTACGCCTTGGCTGACAAGCTGGGCGCTGCCGTTGGCGCATCCCGCGCAGCGGTCGACGCCGGTTTCGTTCCCAACGACATGCAGGTCGGCCAGACCGGCAAGATCGTTGCACCACAGCTGTACATCGCCGTCGGTATCTCCGGCGCGATCCAACACTTGGCCGGCATGAAGGACTCCAAGGTGATCGTTGCGATCAACAAGGACGAAGAAGCGCCAATCTTCCAAGTGGCCGACTACGGCCTGGTGGCGGACCTGTTCGAAGCCATCCCTGAGCTGGAGAAGCTGGTCTAATCCGGCATCTTCACTTATAAAGAGCCCGGCCTTTTGGCCGGGTTTTTTATTTCTGTTTCCGGAGCGCTTAGTGCCATGGATCTTCGCCGTTTGGCTTGCTCGTCGTTGTTCTGGGCGTTGGCGTGCGCGCCAGGGCTGTCTGCCGCCGCTGGCAAATGCGAGCGCCTGATCGCTACTGGCAGCCCCGATGCGCCGCCTTATCTTTGGCAAGATCCCCAGGATCCCAAGCATTTGATCGGTGCCGGGGCCGACCTGCTGGCGCAGGTGGCGCAGGCGCTGGGGATCAAGATCGAATTGCTCTACGCCGGCAAACGCGCCCAGGCGTTGGACGAAGTGCGCAGCGGACGCATGGACCTGCTCACCGATGCCCCGCTGACCACGACTGGGTTGCAAGCCTTGGATTACGTGCACCCGCCACTGCTGGAGAACGATTACCTGGTCTGGACACGCAAGGATTCGACGCTGGTGGTCGAGCGACCGGAGGATCTTCACGGGCATAACGGCGCCTTGTCGGAAAAGGCTCGCATGACACAGGGATTTGGCCTTTTCGCTGAGCAGAATCTAACCGTGACCCGTACGCCCAACCTGACCCAGGCCTTTCAGAAACTGCTCCTGGGTGAAGTGGAATATGTACTGGCGGGGCGCTACTCGGGCCTGGCGATGGCGCAGACGCTAGGGATGGCGAATGACTTGCAAGCCGCGCCGCAAGCGGTGGACAAGCCGGGCTTGTTCCTCGCGCTTTCCCATAACTCCGCCTGCAATGACCCATGGTTACGCGGACAGCTGGCGCAAAAGATGACAGAATTGGCCGCGTCTGGCCTGGCGGAGGCTGTGTTGCAGCGCAATCTGGAGCGTTGGAGAGCACAGTTGAAGTCCCCCGTCAGCGCCCCCAAACAGTAGGGAATATTAGTGACTATTCGACCTCTTTTCGCTGCCCTGGCCGTTCTGGCTCTGGCGGGTTGCGCAGCCGATCCAGCGCCGAATGAACAGATCCGCCTGACTGAACAGGCCATTGAGCAAGCGCGTGCGGTGGGTGCCACCACCGACGAAGTACCCGAATTGAAACTGGCTGAAGAAAAATTCACGCGCGCCAAATCCAACATGGCCGATGAATCCTATAAAAAGGCGCGCATGCGCGCTGAACAGGCCGAGTTGGATGCACGCCTGGCCGAAGCGAAGGTGCTGACGCTCAAGAGCCAGGAGCAATTGAACGTGCTCGACACTCGCATCAAGCGCTTGCGCAAACAGCTGAGGGAGGATGCCCAATGAAGCACTCCCAAGTATTGGGCGGCCTGGTCCTCGCGGGGCTGGCCAGTCTGTACGGTTGCGCCGGACAGCGCAGCGAGGTGGCGCTGGAAAAGGCCAGCGATGACTTCCAGAAGGTCAAGGAAGATGCCAACGTGCTGCGTGCGGCGCCCCGGGACGTGATCCGGGCCGGCGAATCCCTGGCCCGCGCCGATCGCTTGTCCAGCTACTGGGGTAGCGGTGAGGACGTGCAGCATTACGCCTACTTGAGTCAGCGCTACAGTCAGATTGCCCGTGAGCACAGCAACCAGGTGCTCAACGAAGAGCGCGCGACGAAGCTCGAGCTGGAGCGCCAGCGCCTGCAGCTGGCCCTGCGCGAATCCAAGCTGCTGAGTGTCCAGCAGCAGGGCAAGTGGCTTGAAGAGCAGATCATGGCGATGGCGACCACCCAGACCGATCGCGGCCTGGTGATGACCCTCGGGGATGTGCTGTTCGATACCGGCGAAGCCGAGTTGAAAAACTCGGCCAATCGCGTGGTGCTCAAGATCGTGCAGTTCCTGCAACTCAATCCCAAGCGCGTGGTGCGCATCGAGGGCTACACGGACAGCACCGGCGGCAAGCAGGAAAACCTCAAGCTGTCCCGCGACCGCGCTCAGGCCGTGGCGGACGTGCTGGTGGACCTTGGCATTGACGAAAAGCGCATCCAGGTCGAAGGCTACGGCGATCAATACCCGGTGGACGTCAACGCAACCGAGCGTGGCCGGGCGCAGAACCGTCGCGTTGAAATCGTATTCTCCGATGACAAGGGCCAGCTCGGCGCCGCCCGTTGAGGACGGCGTCACTGGAAAACCCGGCCCCTTCGAGGCGCCGGGTTTTTTTTCGCCTGATGTTTGGGATGAGTACAGTTGGGGCTGTCAACCCACTGTACTGTCGAGTAATCTGGCAACTGTCCCAGTACACTTCTAAACTGTGCCGGTAGAATTTCCGACAAGAATAAAACGCCTGCGAAATCGAGTACTGCGTCATGACCAACCTCCTGCTCTATCAACGTATTGCGCAACAGTTGGCGGAAGACATCCGGCGTGGGGTGTATCAGCCGGGTGAACGCGTGCCTTCGGTGCGCAAGATGAGTTCGCAGCTCAACGTCAGCCATGCCACCGTCCTCCAGGCCTATGCGAACCTTGAAGACCAGGGGCTGATTCGCGCGCGGCCGCAATCGGGCTATTACGTGCACCAGACGCCGGCGTTGACCGCGCCGACGCCGGACATTGCCCGGGTCGAGCGCCCCGGATTGGTGACGCGCAGCAGCATTATCCAACAGGTGTTGGTCGAGTCGCGCCGCGAAGGGGTGTTTCCGCTGGGCGCGGCGGTGCCGAGCGTTGATTATCTGCCCGTGCGGGCGTTGCATCAGCAGTTGGCCAAGGTCACGCGTTTCCACAGCCCGCGGGCGTTCAGCTACATGTTCAGTCCCGGCTTCGAGCCGTTGCGCCGCCAAGTCGCGATCCGCATGCGTGACGCCGGCGTGGTGGTGGATCCTTCCGAGGTCGTCATCACCCATGGCTGCGTCGACGCCCTGCAGATGTCCTTGCGCGTGCTGACGCGTCCCGGGGATTTGATCGCCGCCGAGTCGCCCACTTACTACGGGCTGCTGCAACTGGCGGATCTGCTGGGCCTGAAGGTCATCGAGATCCCCAGCGACCCGGTCACTGGCATGAGCCTTGAAGCCTTGCAATTGGCGGCCAACCAATGGTCGATCAAGGCGCTGGTCCTGACCACGCGCCTGAGCAATCCCCTGGGTGGCACGATGCCCGAAGAGCGGCAAAAACAACTGCTGCGCCTGGCATCGGATTTCGATATCCAGATCGTAGAGGACGACATCTATGGCGAACTGATGTTCGAACAGGGCCGGACCAAGGCATTGAAGGCCTACGATCGCTTGGATCGGGTGATCTACTGTTCGAGTTTCTCCAAGACCCTTTCGCCCGGCGTTCGGATTGGCTGGATGATCGCCGGCAAGTTCCAGCAGGAGATCCAGCGACTCCAGACGTTCAGCACCCATTCGGCGTGCAGCGTCACTCAGATGGGGATCGCGGCTTACCTGGAGAATGGCGGCTATGACCGGCACTTGCGCTATATTCGCCAGGAGTACCGCAAGAACCTCAGCGCTTTTCAATTGGCGGTGCAACAGCACTTTCCGGAAGGCACGCAGATGAGTCGTCCCACCGGTGGGTTCATTCTTTGGGTCAGCCTGCCGGGGCGGGTCAACACCCAGGAACTGCACGTCCGCGCGCTGCAACAGGGCATCAGCATCGCCCCCGGGCTGATTTTCAGTAACACCGAGCAATTCAACCACTGCATCCGCCTGAATTGCGGCATACCCTGGAATCGCGAGGCAGAGCGTGCGTTGATGACCCTGGGGTTGCTGGCGACCCAGTTGTGCCAGGAGACCGCCAGCGGGTTTTTATAGAAATCAGCGGCTTGGCCCGATGTGCTTGTCAGCGCCTCAATATCGGGCGAGCATGGACATCTCTGCCGTAGGTGTCGTCGTGTCTATGAAAGCCATTGTTCCTGCTGCGTGGGTTTTGATCGGCCTGTTGAGTGTCCTCGACATGGGGAGTGCCATGGCAGCTTCGGCCCAAGAGAAACCGGCCGCCAGCGCCGCCAAGCCCACCGCGAAGAAAACCGCCGAGATAAAAAAGACTGTCAAAAAGACGCCCGCCAAAACGGCCGCCGCAAAGAAAAAGCGCGCCCCCATTGCCTCCAAGAGCAAATCGGCCCGCGAAGTCGCCAAAACCCCTTTACCACCGGCCAGGCTGGACCTGAGCCTGCCACACGATATGGTCGATCAGTTGCAGCCACCCGGCAAGGTGCCCCTGCCCAAGCGTGAGCCACTGTTGCCGTCCATGTTTGGGGAAAAGCCCGGCCCATTCCAGCTCAACGGCCGTCTGCTGAGCAACGAGATGCAGCTGCCCTTGCGCAATCAGGAGCGCAACGAAGTGGAAGGCGCGGCACTGGAATTCGAATTCAAGCAATAAGGCCATGCAATGCTGCTGTTCGTCGCTGACTGCCGGGTCACTCCACCACTACGAAAAAAACCCCCGGACGGCGATTTCAAACGGCTGTTTTAGCCGTTACCCTGTGTCCTGTTACCAATCATTACTTGTCGTGAGGATCCTGTCGTCATGAAGTGCCGTGAAGGCTGTGGCGCCTGTTGCATCGCCCCTTCCATCAGTTCTCCCATCCCTGGCATGCCCCAAGGCAAGCCGGCGGGAGAACGTTGCGTGCAGTTGTCGGCCGGTAATCTCTGCCTGATCTTCGGCCAGTCTGAACGCCCGGCGGTGTGTTCGGCGTTTGAGGCGGACCTTGAGGTCTGCGGCAATAGCAGCGAAGAAGCCATTCGATTGATTGGCTGGTGGGAGCAGGTCACGGCAGCGTAGTGGGGCAACGATCGGAAACGACATGAACGAACTTGGACGATAAGGAAAATAATTATGGGTTCGCTGCATCGTATGGCTGTGTTGTGTGGATTGACCGTCCTGTTGGCAACAGCTACCGCCCAGGCAGAAGACTGGCAAGTCGCCAAAGAAAAGGAAGGTATCCAGGTGTCGCTGAGTGAGGTCGCTGGCTCGAAGTACAAGGCCTATCGCGGCGTGACCGTCATGAAAACCACCATGGCCAAACTGCGGGCCCTGCAGGAAGACGTTGCGGATGCGTGTGGATGGATCCATGAATGCAAAAGCCAGAAGTTGCTCAAGCACGAGGGCGACAAGAGCTGGACGTACACCCAATTCAATACGCCGTGGCCGGTCACGGCCCGCGACTCCGTGCTGGAAGTCACTACCGTTGAAGGAGCTGATGGCAGCCTCACTCGCAAACTCAAGGGCGTGCCTACCTATCTGCCGGAAGAGAAAGGCTTTGTGCGCGTGACGCAGGTCGAAGGCTTCTGGAAGTTCACCCCCAAGGCGGCGAACCAGATCGAAGTGACTTACCAAGTCCACACCGAGCCGGGGGGTGATGTACCGTCCTGGCTGGCTAACAAGTTCGTGGTGGACGCGCCATTCAATACGCTGAAAGCGCTGAAAGAGCGTGCCGAAAAATAATCGGTAGGCCGCGATGAAGAAACCGCCCACGAGGCGGTTTTTTCATTGGTGCCGTCAGCGAACTCAGCGGAACGATTGTTTCGCCATCAATGTCGAGATAGACGTAAGCCCGGCCATGTATTGATCGAGGAGACACCGATGCAGAAGTGGGAAATCACTTTCGTTGATGATCACGGCGAAGCCGTCGCCGAGCAGTTCGATTACGACCAGGAGCCCACAATGGAACAGGCCGCCCAATTGATCCGCCAGAGACTGCTCCCCGTGCCCGCCAAGCTTGATCTCAACGATCTGGAAGGTCGCACGCAAGACCCTACGCTCAAAAGCCTCAAGACCCAAAACAGCATTGAAATCATCAGCATTAAACCGATTTCATGAAATTCATTGTTCGGTCCCGCTTGGCAGTGGCGATGACTTGAAGCTACTCTGCAACCGAGATCAGCGAAAGGATCGCCAAGGTCCGGTCTTGTCAGCTACATGCTTGTGTCCCGACGGCCAGTTGATGCCGTACTGCTTGTAACCAGCGGTTGCACGCACGGGAAGACGGAAAGTCTATCCATCGGTCTGAGGAGGACGTTTCATGAGCACAGCCTATCAAGAAGACATCAGCACCAGTGTGCTGCGCCGCATGAAAGAAGGCGGTTTCGATTTCTCCCAATTTCATCCCATCGAGTTCTATGCCATTTTCCCCGACGAGGAACGGGCGCGCAGGGCGGCAGGCCAATTCAGGGGGGAATCGCTGAATGCGCAGATCAGCGCGCGGGACGATGGAGCCTGGTCGCTCGAACTGAGCCGGGTGATGTACGCCACTTATGATGACATCGGCGATTTCGAGTTGAACTTCGAGGCCGTGGTCGAGCCCTTGGGTGGCGTTATCGAAGGGTGGGGCGTCAAGCAGGAGATCCGTCGCCTGCAGGCCTGAATGTTTTATGCATCCAGCAACGGCTGACCTTTGTGTCGGCCGTTTTCATGTTGGGTGCTGATCGATTTTCTGTCGTCATCGCGAGCAAGCTTGCTCCCACAATCGGTCTGCGATCCGCCACAACGCCCAGTGGTAACGGGCTTTGCGGCGAAGGAACGCGCCTACGGCTTCAACGGCTGCTTGCGTCCTGCCATGTGCTTCAAATACCCCACCAACAGGTCAAGCTCAGAATCCGGCAACACCGCTGCGGAGAATCCCGGCATTTTACCCTGTGGCCAGTGGCGCAAGCTTTGAGGGTCACGGATGTAACGTTTGAGGAAATCTTTCGAAAAGTATTCCGTAGGGTTGAAGGGAATGTTCAGGTCCGGTCCGAACTGCGCATCACCCGCGCCGTTGAGTCGATGGCAAGCCAAACAGTTTTTCTGAAACAACTCGAAGCCTTTGTTGACCGGATCGTTTTTGGCCAGGCTGGGCGAGGGCAGCAGGGCGGGGAAGCGGTCGGCCACTGGTGACAGGCGCTTGATGCTTGCCAGCGCATACGGCCATTGCTCGGGGCTGATATGGCCCGCTTGAGGATCGGTCCAGATCAGATAGAAAGGACCGGCGCTTTGCTTGCCTTCCCCCAACGCCGGCCAGGGTTTGGTCGGGTCCTCGATCGCCAGCCACGCGCGGGCGCCGTGTGCATTGAGTAATGGCGCCGCTGGCAGTTCAGCTGCGAAACCGTCCAGGGCTACGGCTTGCAGATGATCGTTCGGTTGCACCCCGGTCAATAGCGAGGTCAACGGCACGGCGCGATAGCTCATGGGTTTCTTGTAGGAAACGTCTTCGTTGATCTGAACCGTTTGAACGTCGGGATGCTTGAGTAGCTCTTCAGTCTGCCAGGTGCGGGTACCCGCGCCCAGCTCCAGCGTGAGCTGCGCCGCGTACAGAGGGCCGCTGATCAGCAGTGCCCCGAGGACAATAAGTGCTTTCAAGTGAATCGCCGTCCATGTCGAGAGGGAGGCGCAAAGGTTGGCACAGCCACCGTTGCCGGAACAATCAACCCTCTCACATTTATTTAGCGAAACGACTGTAATAAAGCGGACATCGCGCGTCTGGGTCAGCCGATCACTTTAGTGATGTTCGGCAAGATCAACAGCAGCGTCGTGGCGAAGAGAATGAGTCCGGCTTGACGAACTTTCGTATGTTTGAACATGGCTGACCCGCCTTTTTGTTATTTCCTGAGGCCAGCCTGCATTACTCCGTGACGGCTGGCGTTGCACTTCCTGTCTGACAAGCGCCTCGGCAAAACCCGACGACTTACTTGTACAAGGTTTACATTAGGGGCCGCAGCTGGCTTCGCTTAGACCCAATTAGTATCAGTTTATGGGTCCAGGTTATCAAAACAGCATGAGGCCTATTGCCAGCTGCTTGCGGGCCCTTTTGCTAGACAGCTTGCTTACCTGAAACGGTTAATCCGATAGCTCGCTACCGTTCGTCTGAGCGTGCCTGTCAATGTCGTTGAGCACTGAGGTCATTGAATCCGCCGCCGCTGGGCTTAAGGTTAGAGGTGTTTGTAAAAGCCGATCGCGGTTTGAGGATGTCATGACCGAAGCTATGATTTTTGACGCATTACGCACGCCTCGCGGTAAGGGAAAAGCTGACGGCGCCCTGCACACCGTCAAGCCGGTGAACCTGGTCGGTGGCCTGTTGACGGCGTTGCGCCACCGCATGAGCCTGGACACCAGCCAGGTGGACGACATTGTGCTCGGCTGCGTGACGCCGATCGGCGATCAAGGTGCCGACATCGCGAAGACCGCCGCCCTGATGGCTGACTGGGATGTCAGCGTGCCCGGCGTTCAGCTCAACCGCTTTTGCGCTTCGGGTTTGGAAGCGGTGAACCTGGCCGCGATGAAGGTTCGTTCCGGTTTCGAAGACCTCGTAGTGGCGGGGGGCGTCGAGTCCATGTCCCGTGTGCCTATGGGCAGCGATGGCGGCGCATGGGCGCTGGACCCGCAATCCAATCTGCACGGCCATTTCGTTCCCCAGGGCATCGGCGCCGACTTGATTGCCACCCTCGAAGGTTTCAGTCGCGAGGACATCGATGCCTTTGCGTTGCAATCCCAGCAAAAAGCCGCGCGAGCACGGGAGAACGGCTCGTTCGATAAATCCCTGGTGGCAGTACGGGACCAGAATGGCATCGTGCTGCTCGACCATGACGAATTCATCCGCGCTGACTCGACGCTCGAAGGCCTGGGCAAACTGCGGCCAAGCTTCGAAGCGATGGGCCAGATGGGCTTCGACGCCACGGCATTGCGCGTCTATAGCCATGTGGAGCGGATCAATCATGTGCACACGCCGGGCAATAGCTCGGGCATCGTCGATGGCGCCGCGCTGATGCTCATTGGCTCCCCGGCCAAAGGTCGCGAGCTGGGCTTGCAACCCCGGGCGCGGATTGTTGCCACTGCCGTCACCAGCAGCGAGCCGACCATCATGCTCACCGGTCCGGCCCCTGCCACCCGCAAGGTATTGGCCAAAGCTGGCCTGCGGGTCGAGGACATCGACCTGTTCGAAGTCAACGAAGCCTTTGCCTCGGTGGTGCTCAAGTTCATCAAGGACATGGCCATCGATCCCGCCAAGGTCAACGTCAACGGCGGCTCGATCGCCATGGGCCATCCGTTGGGCGCCACCGGTTGCGCAATCCTTGGCACGCTGCTCGATGAGTTGGAGGCGCGTCACCTGCGCTATGGCCTCGCGACACTGTGTGTCGGCGGCGGCATGGGCATTGCCACCCTTATCGAACGCCTCTGAGCCCCGATTTTGAAGGAACACTTCATGACCCATGCCATTCGTTTCGAAACCGGCCCGGACCGGATCGTCGTGCTGACCCTGGACATGCCGGGGCAGGCGGCCAACACCATGAACGCGATATACCGCGAGGCCATGGGCGCCTGCGTTGCTCGCCTGATCGCCGAAAAAGACTCGATCGCCGGCGTGATCATCACTTCGGCCAAAAAGACGTTTTTTGCAGGCGGCGACCTGAACGAGTTGGTCCAGGTCGACAAATCCCAGGCCCAGGCCTTTTACGAAACGGTGTCCGAGATCAAGGCGCAGCTGCGCGCATTGGAGACCCTCGGCAAACCGGTGGTCGCCGCTATCAACGGTGCGGCCCTGGGCGGCGGCTGGGAAATCTGCCTGGCCTGCCATCATCGGGTGGCGCTGGACCATCCCTCGGTGTTGATCGGCCTGCCGGAAGTCACCCTTGGCCTGTTGCCGGGCGGCGGCGGTGTGGTGCGGATGGTGCGCTTGCTGGGCTTGGAGAAGGCATTGCCGTATTTGCTCGAAGGCACCAGGGTTCGTCCGCAACAAGCGCTGCTGGCTGGTTTGATCGATGAGCTGGCGACGGATCGCGACGAGCTGCTGGACAAGGCCCGGGCCTGGATTCTCGCTAACCCGAGCGTGGCCCAGCCGTGGGACATGAAGGGCTATCGGATCCCTGGGGGCACGCCGTCCGCCCCGGCGGTCGCCCAGATGCTGGCGATCGCGCCTTCGATTCTGCGCAGCAAGACCCAGGGCTGCCTGCCCGCACCGGAAAAGATCCTCTGTGCGGCGGTGGAAGGCGCGCAGGTAGGCTTCGATGCGGCGCAGTTGATCGAAACCCGATACTTCACCGAGCTGACGACTGGCCAGGTGGCGAAAAACCTGATCGGTACGTTCTGGTTCCAACTCAACGAGATCAAGGCCGGAGGTTCCCGCCCGCAGGGTTTTGCGCCTTTTCTGACGAAAAAAGTCGCTGTGCTCGGCGCCGGGATGATGGGCGCGGGTATCGCCTATGTCAGTGCTGCGGCCGGCATCGACGTGGTACTCAAGGACATTGACCTGGACGCAGCGCAAAAGGGTAAGTGCCGCGCGGCGTTGCTGCTGGACAAGAAAGTCGTCCATGGCCTACTCACCGCGCAACAGCGCGACGCCATCCTGGCGAGGATCCAGCCGACCGACAGCGATGCGGACCTGGTCGGCTGCGACCTGGTCATCGAGGCCGTATTCGAAGACCGCGTCCTTAAAGCCAGCGTGACGGCCGCAGCCCAAGCAGTGGCCGGGCCGGACGCGGTGATTGCGTCCAATACTTCGACCTTGCCCATCACCGGCCTGGCGATGGCGGTGCCGGACGAGGGCAAATTCATCGGGCTGCATTTCTTCAGTCCAGTGGAAAAAATGCCCTTGGTCGAGATCATCAAGGGTGCCCGCACCTCTGACGAAACGCTTGCCTGTGGCTTCGATTTCGTCCGGCAAATCGACAAGACGCCGATTGTCGTCAACGACAGTCGTGGGTTTTTCACTTCGCGGGTGTTCGGCACCTTTACCCACGAAGGCATCGCGATGCTCGGCGAAGGCGTGAGCGCGCCGATGATCGAAACCGAGGCACGCAAGGCCGGGATGCCAGTCGGGCCGCTGGCTGTCTCCGACGAAGTTTCACTCAGCCTGATGAGGCATATCCGCACGCAGACTGCCAAAGACTTGCGAGCAGAGGGGAAAGCTCCGACTGAGCACCCCGCATTCGCTGTGATCGATCTGCTGCTCGAAGAATACAAACGGCCAGGTAAAGCGGCCGGAGCCGGTTTCTATGAGTACCCAACCCAAGGGCAGAAATATCTCTGGCCGGGGCTCAAGGCGCGTTTCGACAAACCCGCGGGGCAGATTCCAGCCCAGGATATCCGTGATCGCCTGCTGTTCATCCAGGCCCTGGAAACCGTTCGTTGCGTCGAGGAAGGCGTTGTCACCTCGACGGCGGACGCCAATATTGGCTCGGTCTTCGGCATCGGATTCGCGGTCTGGACGGGCGGGGCGTTGCAGTTTATCAACCAGTACGGTTTGCAGGCGTTTATCGCCCGCAGCCAGTACTTGGCCGAGCAATACGGCGAACGTTTTTCACCCCCGGCACTGTTGCTGGAAAAGGCCGCCGCTCAAGCACTGTTCTGACTATGCGCGGGGGGCTTGCCTTGGGACGGTGTTTCAGGGCAGGCTCTGGGGTGTGCAATATTCCCATCATCGTGTCAGGTATTTTTTATGTCGCTACGCATCTGCATTCTGGAAACCGATATCCTGCGTCCAGAACTGGTCGACCAGTATCAGGGTTACGGGCAGATGTTCCAGCGCCTGTTTTCGCAGCAGCCCATTGCGGCAGAATTTGTCGTGTACAACGTGGTGGAAGGGCAGTATCCAAGCGTCGATGAACAATTCGACGCTTATCTGGTGACCGGCAGCAAGGCGGACTCCTTCGGGACCGATCCGTGGATACAGACGCTCAAGACTTATCTCCTGGACCGCTACCAGCGTGGCGACAAGCTGCTAGGCGTCTGCTTCGGCCATCAATTGCTGGCACTGCTGTTGGGCGGCAAGACCGAGCGCGCCAGCCAGGGTTGGGGGGTGGGCACCCATCGCTACAAACTCGCGGCCAAGGCCCCCTGGATGAGCCCGGTGAAGGAGGAGCTGACCTTGTTGATCAGCCATCAGGATCAAGTCACCGAGCTCCCGGAAAATGCCACCGTCATAGCCTCGAGCGATTTCTGCCCGTACGCGGCTTATCACATCAATGATCAAGTCCTGTGCTTCCAGGGCCATCCGGAATTCATCCACGACTATTCCCGGGCCTTGTTGGAGATTCGCCAGCAACACCTCGGTGAGAAGATCTACAGCCAGGGCGTGGCGAGCCTGGAACAGGAACATCACGGTACGACGGTAGCGGAGTGGATGATGCGTTTCGTCGCCCATAAACCCCAAGCCGATGCCGCCCAGGGCTGACTACTCGGGCATGCCACCGTTGATCAGCGGTTCACTGCTGATCAACGGTGTGAAGCTGCTCGCGAAGAAGGCTACGCAAATCCCGTCGAAAAATCCTACAACCACCCCGACCGCTTGAAACTTGCCCACAACGCGGTACATCCAACCCCGATGAACCCGAGCACCAGGAAATATCCATAGTGCCAGGTCAGCTCCGGCATGTTTTCGAAGTTCATCCCGTAGATGCCGGCCACCGCCGTCGGAAACGCCAGGATTGCCGCCCAGGCGGCGAACTTGCGTTGCACCACGCTCTGGCGCGAGGCTTCGAGCAGCACGCCGATTTCAATCGTCTGGCTGGCAATGTCCGCCAGGGTCGCCAAGTCTTCCATCTGCCGTGTGACGTGGATCTGCACGTCGCGGAAATAGGGGCTCATGTTCTTGTCGATGAAGGGGAAATCCAGGCGCTGCAGTTCTTCGCTGATTTCCACCATCGGCGCCGCATAGCGACGCAGGCGCAGCACGTCGCGGCGCAAACTGTGCAGGTTCTGGATGTCCCGCTCATTCAGGGCGCTGCATAGCACGTTGCGCTCCAGTTCATCGATCTCGGCATGAATGGCTTCGCCCACCGGCAGGTAATTTTCAATGACGAAATCGAGGATTGCATAAAGGACGAAATCCTCCCCGTGCTCCAGCAGGATAGGACGTGCCTCACAGCGTTGCCGGACATGGGCGTAAGACGCCGAGTGACCGTTGCGGGCGGTAATGATGTAGCCCTTGCCGGCGAAGATATGGGTTTCGATGAACTGCAGCTTGCCGTCCTTGCGCACCGGCGAATACGTGACGATGAACAGCGCATCGCCGAACGTTTCCAGCTTGGGCCGGCTGTGCTTCTCCATCGCGTCTTCAATCGCCAGCTCATGCAGGTTGAACTGGCGCTGCAGGTTGGTCAGTTCCTGGGTGCTGGGCTCTTCGAGGCCGATCCACACGAAGTGTCCGGGCTTCGCCGCCCAGGCGCTGCCTTCATCGAGGGTGATATTGGTGACTTTCTTACCGGCGCTGTAAACCGCAGCAGCAACAACTCTACCCATGATGTGGTTCGCTTCTTCTTGGAAATTGGCAGTGGGGGCAGCGTCCAGCTTAGCGCGCCACGCTGATTGAGAGTCAGCGAAATTCGCGAAGTTCGCGTAAAAGAAAACCCGCCGTAGGGGCGGGTTTCTTGTTCACATGGGCTGCAACTGCCGGTCCATCGTCTCGATGCACTCGCGCATCTGCTCACGACATTGAGCGATAAGGCGAGGCATGTCGTCCATGCTCAGGCCCGCCGTGGGAATTGCCGGCAGGGAGCGTATGAGAATGTCACCACTGCGCCAGCGATTGAGCTGCATATGCTTGATATAAGTGCTCACACAGACTGGGATGATCGGCACTCCGGCAGCAATCGCCATCTGGAACGCGCCTTTCTTGAACGGCAGCAATTCAGCGCCCAAGTTGCGTGTGCCTTCCGGAAACACCCAGATCGAGGTGTCTTCATGCTGGAGGGTGTGGGTGGTGGTCAGCATCGACTTGCGGGCCTTGATTGCATTGCCCCGATCAATCAACACGTTGCCCGCCAGCCAGAACAATTGACCGAACAGCGGTACCCATTTCAGGCTCTTCTTGCCGATGCACACGGTACGACGCGGTACCACATTGCCGAAGACAAACAGATCATAGTTGGATTGATGATTGGCGATGATCACGCTGCTCTGGGCTTTATTCGCCAGTGTGTCGACTTCGGCCTTGACCCGCAGGCGCAGGATCCACATCGCGGGTACCGCATACAGCCTGGCGCACAGACGGCTGTTGTCAGGGTTGAACGGGCGACACACACCCAGAATCACCCCCAACACACCCGCCAGGATAAAGTGCAGGCCCATCAAAGACATACGCAGTGCAAACAACATCAACAGGCCCCACAGGGACAAAAGGTGGCGCAGTGTACGGATGTGCACTGTTTTCAGCAATTGCCCCTATAGAGGTAGGAGATGGGCGATGTTTAAGCTGATGTTTCGAAATGGCGCGTAAGAAGCGGCTTAGAGCGGTCGCCGGGTTTTAAGCCGCACGTGTCGAAACCTCACTTCAGCCAGGGTTCAGCCCATGTATTCCTGGTCCAGCAATATCGCGCTGTCCAACGCATCCAGCAGCGACTTGCGAACCTTAAGCTTGGTGTTTTTGTGGGCGGTCATATTGATCTTTTTCAACTGACGCGCCGCTTCCAACGCCGTAGCTTGCAATTCGTCCGCCGACACCACCTTATCGAGGAAGCCCGCATCCACGGCGCTCTGGGGATTGAACATCTCGCCATTGATGACCGAGCGGTGGAATGCCGACTTGCGCAACCGATCCCGGGCCAGCTCGATACCGGCATGGTGCATGGTCATGCCGATCTGCACCTCGTTCAGGCCGATCGTGAACGGCCCTTCGACACCAATGCGGTAATCCGCCGACAACAACAGGAACGCTCCCTTGGCGACCGCATGCCCCGGGCAAGCGACAATGACAGGGAAGGGGTGCGACAACAGGCGGCGAGCCAGGGTCGAACCGGACGCCACCAGGCTCACCGCTTCCTTGGGACCTGCGGTCATTACTTTCAAATCGTACCCGCCCGACAGAATCCCCGGCTGCCCGGTAATGATCACCACCGCGCGATCGGCCACTGCCTGGTCCAACGCAGCGTTGAACGCGGCAATCACATCAGGCGAAATGGCATTGACCTTTCCGTTGTTCAAGGTCAGGGTCGCGATACCGTCTTCGAGATGGTAGGCAATCAGGTCGCTCATGACGCTATTCCTTGTAAGAGAAGTCAGCAGACGTTACCCACCGTCGCAGGCCAGGTAAAGCGCCGTGACTGACTCACCGGTCAGCCCCGCCCCTTTCAAACGGCCTCGCCCGCCCGATGGGCCGCGCTTGCTTCTATAAGCGGGCCTGCGGACAAAGCCGAAGTTTGGCCGGTTTGCCATGCCCCGACCCGTTTGAAATGCTGGCCTGCCTTAAGCACATGAAAATTCTGAAAAAAACCTTTGCCATCGCCAAGGCTTTCGACTACATTAGCGCGCCTCGACAGACTGAACAGTTTGCCGAGACACGGTGAAGTGTCCGAGTGGCTTAAGGAGCACGCCTGGAAAGTGTGTATACAGGAAACTGTATCGAGAGTTCGAATCTCTCCTTCACCGCCACATTCTACAAACACAAACCCCTGATTTTCCTAGAGAAAGTCGGGGGTTTGTGGTTTTTGGCGTCTGGAAAAGGGGCGGTATGGGAACAATGTGGGACCAGCCCACGCTTCTGTTCTGGCCGGCACTGCCTGATCTCGAATACTTTCCGAGGAGAGCTGTTTCAACGACCAATCAAAAACGACGACTCGGCCGCCAGGATGTCTACCGCCAACACAGACTCAACGGCCAGGACTCCCCATGACCCACCCCCGCATTGGCTTCGCCTGCCAATACCGGCACCCTGATCGCGGCCTCTCGGCGGCCGCGCTAAAGACAATCGAAGCCCCCTTCAATCCGCGCACCACAACGTTGCGCTGGATGGACAGCGTCTCCCCACAGGTCGCCCGCGACAAGCTGTTGGAAATCATCACGCATAATCTCGACGCGCAGTTACGCCTTATCGCCTACGTCGCCGAGCTTCCCCCGACCCTGCGCATGCTTCGGCTGAGTAGCGATCTATTGCCGTTCTACAGTCATCCGAAGGTGAGCGCGTTCTATCAGGACCCTGCCATCCAAGCCCAACTGGAAGAGCGCTTTGGCGCGATCGGGGACCTGGCGCGTTCAGCGGATATCCGCCTGTCCTTTCACCCTGGGCAATACTGCGTGCTCGGTTCGGATAAACCACCGGTGGTGGAGAACAGCCTCGCCGAGTTCGAGTACCACGCCGACATGATCCGGATGATGGGCTTTGGTCGGCATTTCCAGGATTTCAAATGCAACGTGCACATTGCCGGGCGGCTGGGGGGCGAGGGGATATGTTCGGTCTGGCCACGGTTGTCGGAGGCGGCGCGCAATTGCATTACCTTCGAAAACGAGGAAAAGACCTACGGCCTGGATGATTGTCTGGAACTTGCCGACCTCGCACCCATCGTGCTGGATATCCATCACTGTTGGATCAACGAGAACGATTACATCGCGCCGGATTCCCCACGAGTCGATCGCGTCATCGACAGTTGGCGCGGCGTGCGGCCCACCATGCATTACTCCCAACCCCCGGAGCGGCTTCAGGCGTTGGGTTTCGATGCCGACGATAAGCTTGAGATGGATGCCTTGTTGAGGGTCGTGTCCAAGCGTGACCTGTACGGCCACAGCGCGCAGATGTGGAATCGCTGGACGAACCAGTACGCCCTCAGGTTTCTGGACCGGTTCGACATTATGTTGGAGGCGAAGGACAAGAATCTGGCAGCGCAGGGTTTCTACGAGGACGTTGTACGGCGTTGATGGCGGTATCCACGTGATAGCTCAGCGCCAAACAGCATCAGGCAACCCCACTGCAGTATCGAGCAAAGACCTATACCCGTATGCCGTTAAGGTTCTATTGAAATTTAATGGCTGTGGGAGAACATCATGACCCGGTGGATGAGTTTGGCTTGGCAAGCCCAAGTGCTTGCACTTTCTTTTATATTCTCAGCGGGCAACGGCTGGGCTTCGGACAATGTTCAACGTACCAATACGGATCTGGTTCGCCAGGCTTTCGCGAATTGGCAGGAGGGCAAGGGCACGGTCTTCGACCTGCTGGCGCCGGATGCCAAATGGACCGTGGCCGGCACAAGCCCGGTGTCAGGCGTCTACACCAGCAAGGCTGAGTTGGCCCAAGCCGTGCGCCCGATCACTGCTCGGCTGGCTACGCCGATTGTGCCAACGGTGCAAAGCATCATTGCCGAGAACGACGTCGTGGTTGTTCTTTGGAACGGGACAGCCACGGCACTTGATCACAAGCCCTATAAAAACACTTACCTGTGGCACATGACGCTCAAGGATGGGCAAATCACACAGGTGACGGCGTTGTTGGATACTTACGCATTGGATGAGCTCATGCGTCGGGTGACGCCGCAATAACGCTTACATGGTCCCGCGTCGTCAGGATGATCCGCACCGCCATGACCACCCCAACCAGTACAGCCGCAAGTCCTGATGCCTCTAGAAGCGTCGGAAGTCGGTGGTGAAACCATAGGCCAAGCAGCGTGGCGAACACCGATTCCAAGGCGATCAATTGCCCGGAAAGCACCATGGGCAAACGCTGGGACGCGGCGTTCCAAGCCCAGGCACCGACTAAGGACGACATCAGCGCAATCACGAAACCCCAGAGATATAAACGGCCCGCAACGGAAACGCTGAACCCCAGGCTCGGCAGTTTGAGCAGGTCGAACGCTTGTACCGCCGGTAACAAGCACAAGGTGCCCAGTCCGGCACCGACCATCATGAGGCCAGTCCACGCACCGGATGCGTGGGGTGGCAGCGCGAGCAAGGCGCGTTGGTTCAACCCGCTGAATGCGAGCCATAAGAGCACGGCTGCGATTGAGAACATTAATCCCATCAGCCACGATCCTGCGCCCGCAGCGGGATGATGGAGAGCCCCGAGATTCGACACCAGCAGCCCAACCGTCAAGAAAACCAAGGGGATCGCCAGTTTGCGCCACGGGAGGGTCTTGGCCGTGGCGTTGCCCAGCAGCGCCAGCAACACGGGCACCATACCAATGAAGGCCGGCGTCAGCACCGGCCCGCCGAAGATGATGCCGGCGGCGATGCACGCGCTATAGCCGAGGTAGCCGATCACGCCCAGGCTTGCGGCCACAAGCATCTGATCACACCGCAGGTGCCGAAGCTGGGCCCGGTAGAGCAGCACGACACCCAGGCCCAGGGCACCGGCAACCAGGAACCGTACGACCAACAAGTCGTAGATCGTGTAGGCACCGGTGACGTAAGGCGCAATGAAGTTCAAGGCCCAGCTCAGCGTCGCGATGATTGCGAGGGCCAAGCCCGCGATGAGGTTTGATTGAGCCTGGATCATCAGGCGTGCGCCCCGATACATCGGCCATTGCAGAGTGTCTGCGAACCCCTTATAAAATCTCGCGCTGACATCGCGTCCCTCTCGACCGTCGTTGGCCCTGGATAACAGACCTGCATGGAGCATCATCGTGAGCGAATCACCGCACCCCCTCAACCCCCGACTCAACATTTGCTCGCGCAAGACGTCCCGCGTGCTGCGACAGGCCTGGAGCATCAGCCTCCTGGCCCTGCTCAGCGGTTGCGGAGCGCTGTCGGATGTCCGTTCTTTCTCCACCCCTTACTCAACGCCTGACGGTGGCGAGACCGCGCGTTTGCGGGTGATCAGCGACGGCATGGTCAGGGCCGTACCCAAGTCTGACTGCGTGGACTTCCGCCAGCCAGGCGCCGGGGTCATGGTGGCGTTCCGGGATGGCTATGCCAATCGCAACGGCGAAAGCCTGGGCATGCCAGACGACGACAAGCATTCATCTTCCACGGTCATGACTGAGCTGTTGATACCGGCCGGGCAGCCCATCGCTTTTCATTACATCGGCGATCGATGCTACAACATGTTCAGCTTTGTCCCTAAGGCAGGGGAGGATTACCAACTGGACGCCGCGGGCCGTTTTGAATGTGAAGTGAGGCTCAAGCAACTGCCCGCGGCGACGACGCAACTGCCCCCTTCATTCTTGAAGGACAGCAAATTGTGCAGGGTTACGGATAACCTGTAGCGGGGGGCGGGCACGCCATAACATCTGAAAAAGGAGTTTTCATCATGAGCCCCATTCCCACGCTCCAAACCCGCCGCCTTATCCTTACCCCCCTGGCGCTGTCGGACGCACCGGCAATTCAACGGCTATTTCCGCATTGGGAAGTGGTCCGCTACCTCGACAGTCGTGTGCCCTGGCCCTACCCGGATGACGGCGCGCTGACCTACGTGCGCGATCAGGCGCTCCCCGCTGTTGCCGCCGGACGCGAGTGGCACTGGATGATTCGCTTGGCCGAAGATCCCACTCAGCGTATCGGCAGCATCAGCCTGTACGACCAGCCCGGCAACAACCGCGGTTTCTGGTTGGCGCCGCAATGGCAGGGAAAAGGCTACATGCGCGAGGCTTGCGCGGCGATCAACATCTATTGGTTCGAAACGCTGGAGCGTCCGGTCATGCAAGTGCCGAAGGCGGTGGGTAACCTGGCTTCTCGCAGGATTTCGGAGCGTGAAGGCATGCGGATGGTCGGGACGCAGCAGGGCGACTTTGTCTTTGGGGCGTCGCTCAAGGAGGTTTGGGAGATGACGCGTGAGGAGTGGTTTGGGGAAAAGCTGTGTCAAGGATACCCAGTCGTACCTGAATGAACCCGGATTTTTGGGCGCGGTCTTTCTTATCGGGCCGGTGGAGGCAAGTTTTTCGGGGGCAATGAGTCTGGGGTGAGCGGAGGGAAGAGCCGCTTGATAACCCGAGCGACGGCGCAACCGTCTATCGCGTTTTACCGATGTGTGCAGACATGCTTTGAACTTGTCGCGTTTTCCTCCGACCGAAAACATCAGTAGGTGCGCATAACGAGAATGTTCATGGCTGGCGCACCGACCTGTTCAGGAGGTGTACCAAGATGAAAGCGTTACGCTGGCATGGAAAAAAAGATATCCGCTGTGATGATCATCTGCCCGACCCCACCATAGAAGACCCACGTGACGCCATTATCAAGGTCACCTCGTGCGCCATCTGCGGCTCGGACCTGCACTTGTACGATGGCTTCATGCCCGGCATGAAGCATGGCGACATCATGGGCCATGAGTTCATGGGTGAAGTAGTCGAAGTGGGTTCGGCCAACAAGAAACTGAAAATTGGCGATCGCGTGGTGGTGCCCTTTACGATTTGCTGTGGTGAATGCGATCAATGCCGTCGGGGTAACTTCTCGGTCTGCGAGCGCAGCAACCGCAACAAGGACCTGGCCGACAAGGCCTTCGGCCACACCACTGCCGGGCTGTTCGGTTATACCCATCTGACTGGCGGCTATCCTGGCGGCCAGGCCGAGTACGTGCGGGTGCCTTATGCGGACTTTACCCCGGTGGTGATTCCGGACGGCCTGACCGATGAGCAAGTGCTGTTTCTAGGGGATATATTCCCCACCGGTTGGCAGGCGGCCGTGCAATGCGATATCCAGCCCACCGACACCGTGGCCATCTGGGGCGCCGGTCCGGTAGGACAGTTCACGGTGCGCAGCGCGGTGATCCTGGGAGCCAAGCAGGTGGTGTGCATCGACAACGTGCCCGAGCGCCTGGCCATGGCCAAGGCCGGGGGCGCCATCACCATCAACTTCGATGACGAAAGTGTGCTGGACCGCTTGGCCGAGCTGACGGGCGGCAAGGGCCCAGAGAAATGCATCGACGCGGTAGGCATGGAATCCCACGCGACCCGTTCGTTCGATTCCATCTACGATCGGGTCAAGCAAGCGGTGATGCTGGAGTCAGACCGCCCCCACGTGCTGCGGGAGATGATGTATGTGTGCCGCCCCGCCGGCACGTTGTCCATCCCCGGTGTGTATGGCGGCTTGATCGACAAGATCCCGTTCGGCGCGGCCATGAACAAGGGCCTGACTTTCAAGATGGGGCAGACCCACGTGAACCGCTGGACCGACGACCTGCTCCGGCGCATCCAGGAGGGGCAGATCGATCCAAGCTTCGTCATCACTCATACCGTGAGCCTTCAAGACGGCCCGCAAATGTACAACACCTTCCGGGACAAAAAAGACGGCTGTGTGAAGGTGGTGCTCAAGCCTTGAGCCGACGATGCACCCGTGGCGAGGGAGCTCGCTCCCGCTTGAGTGCGAAGCGCTCACAGAAAAGGGGCCGCTGCTCCCGAGGCGTCGGAGCGGCCCAGCGGGAGCAAGCTTCCTCGCCACGGGGGAGCAGGCGAAAGCCCCCGTCAGAACCCGCTTTCTCTGATCAGAATCGACAACGCATCGGTGAACAGCTCTGCAACCGGGCTGATGCGGGCCCCCTCGATGGACACGTTGCCCAGCCGCATCATCATCTGGGCGGGAGGGGCGTCCAAACGTATTCTCACCCGGTAAAGGGCATCACGGATCTGCAGGTTCCGGTCCTGTTTTGCGGAGACGGCGATGGGACCGCCGTAGGTCGTGCTCAGCATCAGATGCGGGACGTTCTGGGTGCGTGAATCGTCAATGCCGATCACTTCTCCCTCAAGCGTCGTGCCGCTGCCTCCCTGTGCATAGAAGCGCGCGCGAGCGCCAACGGCCACGCGCGAGAGGTCTTGCTGGCGAACGAATGCTTCCACCGTCCAGCTATCGGGGCTGACCAAGACGCCCAGCGGCTGATTGGGCTTGACCCAGACGCCGGGCTGCACGGCGGGGTCGATGTCGATGAGCACTCCGGCCATCGGGGCGCGCAATGTCAGGCGTTGCAACTCGGCCGCCTGGGCGGCGGACTCGGCTTGCTGACGGTTGAGCTGGCTGGCAATCGAGGCATATTTTTCGGCCCCATCGGCAGTTCCGGGGAGTCCGGCGAGTTGCGCGCGCAACGCGAGGGTCGCTTTGTGAGACCGTTCGGCCTTGTCGCGTATGACCGGGGAATCCAGAACGACCAAGGTTGAACCGGCTTCGATCGGTTGCCCGACGAGAGGCATTTCCACCAGCCGGGACGGCAAGGGACTATAGAGCGTGTATTGAACCTCTGCATGCAGCCAGGCGGGCGCCTGCACCTGGGTGCTCCACGGCAAGGCGGCCAATAGCATCAGCGCGCCTGGCCCGAGCAAAAGCAGACGACCTCGCCGCGTGGGGATCTCCTTGCGACGATCCCACCAGACCTTGAGTTCACGCTGGATAGGCATGACGACGAACCATGCAATTTCGACTAGGAACAACAAGATACCCAGCGCCTTGAAAAACAGGTAATACACGGCGACGGCGATGCCGAGAAACACTACCAGGCGATAGATACGGGTGACGATGGCAAAGGCAATGAGAAAACCACGCAGGCGCGGCGCTACGACTTCCGGATCGGGTTCGTCCCAGGACAACAGGCGACGGCGCATCCAGGCTTGCGCCAAGGCACCCGAGCGCTCGTGGAGGTTGGGCAGGTCGAGCCAGTCGGACAGCAAAAAATACCCATCAAAGCGCATGAAGGGGCTGGCGTTGAGGGCCAATGAAATCATCCAACTGGTGGTCGCCAGGAAGAACAGCCCGCTCTTGAGCATTGGGTTTTCGCACAAGGCCCAACCTAGCGTCGAAACTCCGGCAACCAGCAGCTCCACGAGAATGCCGGCACCGGCGATGTGAAAGCGTTGACGGCGGTCGGCGAGCTTCCAGGATTCGCTGGTATCGGTGTAGAGCACCGGCCATAGCACCAGGAACGCCACGCCCATGTGCGCGACGCGCACGCCGTAGCGCGTAGCCGTATAGGCATGGCCGAGCTCGTGAAGGCACTTGGTAATCGCCAGGGCTACCAGATAACCGACCAGGCCTTGCGGTGACAGGCTTTGCTGGAAGCTGGCAACGAACACATCCCATTGCTGTTCGACGAAGAACAGGCCCAGCACGATGGCGAGGGCGATGCACACCAGAAAGGTCCGGCTGAACAGTGGCGCGACCCAGGGCAGGGTTTTTTCTAACAGGCGCTGCGGACGCCAGAGCGGCACGCGCATGAACAGGTAATTGTGAAGCAACCATTGCCAACCGGTGTGCTTGCCTTGCCGGGCCATCTCTTCCAGGCGTCGGGTACCGGTGACGTCGCTGACATGCAATAACTGATGGCGGCTCAGAAACGCCAACAAGGCCGCCAGTTCCGCTCGGCTGACGTTCAGGGGCGTTTCGGCCGCGAGCGCCTCGAGCAAGCGGGTCGGGCTACCCAGGGACCAGCGTGACAGGATCTCGAACTCCAGCCAGCCGATGTTGAAGAACCGGTTACCGACCGGGTCCTGGATCATCCAGGCTGGCGAGCCATCACGTTGCGAGGCCGCGGGAATCAGGCGCAAGTCTTCGCGCACCGCGGGCAGGTGTTCGGGAAGATGTACGTCTGGGTCTTGCAATGTCGATCCGGCCGATGAGCCCGACAGCAGAGTCGCCAGGTCCAGTTCGCTCACAGCCCGCTCCATTCACGCAGGGCGGCCAACGGACGGCGCATGACGTAATAGATCAGCGGTACCGATTCGCCATACAGCTTGGCGGTGCCCTTGAGGCCGATCCGAGCCAACTGGCTGGCATCACCCTGGAACTGCCCCCGAATGCGATACGAGGGAATGTTGTCTGGCGAAAGCGTGGCCTGGTAGCTGGTCTGGATCAGGCTGGCGGTCAAGGGCGATAGCGGCGCAACGTGCAGGAACAGACGAATTTCAGAACCGGTATCGAGGTTGATGGCATTGGCCACCGGGAGCCAGACCAGCACCCCCGCATCTTGCGGGTCGGCCAGCTGGATGATGCGCTCGCCAGTGACCACCGGCTTGCCGATCCAATCATTGGTGTCGCCAAATATCGCGATGCCGTCGCGTGGCGCTCGGACCACATTGCGCTCAAGCATTTCGTCGAGCCAAGCGACCTCGGCCTGTTTCTCCTGCACTTGCCCATTGAGCGCGGCCAGCTCGCCCTTGCTCTGTGCGCTTTCGAAGGCTTTTTGCGCAGCGAGCAACGCTTCGGACCGGGCGACTTCCAGCGCTTGCCGGGCAACCGCGCGGCGATTGCGCAGGGTCGTGTCGTCGAGGCTGAACAGCGGTTGATCCTTTTGCACCATCTGGTTGGGCTGCACCAGGAACTCGTGCACCACGCCATCTTGCGGGGAGGCGATGGCCATCGCGTTATGGGCTTCGATCTCGGCCGGCGCCAGGGCGCTCAGTCGGACCGGCACCAGGCACGCCAGGGCCATGGCCGTCCCCAACGCCAATAAACGCCACGGGCGCTGTCGCCAGACTTGCCAGCGGGCGCCGAGCGTGGGGCGTTTGTTGGTCAGCGCCGCGAGGCAGTAGGCATAGGTTTGCCCCAGTCTGGCGAGCAGGGCCTGGGTATGTTCGTCCGGCTCGGTATCGCAGGCAAGCAGCAACATGCCACGACGTGAATGATCGCGAGGCGGTAGCGGTACGCACAGCAGATGCATCGGCATCCATTCGGTCCAGCCCTCGGCGAAGCTTTCGGGAAGGTCCCGGGCTCGCAACAGATGCAAGACGGTGGCTGGTGTCGATTCGGCCGATAACGCGGGCTGCGTCCAGAGATGCTGGGCCAGCCTCTTGAGCCAGACGGTAAACGGTGTCTCTTCAGGCAGCACCGCCAAGCTGGAAACGTTGCTCAGCGAGGGCTTGCCCAGCACATCGCTGACGAATATATAGCCCTGGCGATAACGCAAAAGCTGCCACGTTTCGTTGACCATCACAAAACCCAGCTCGGCGGTACTGCGCGCTTCTTGTGCGCGCTGCTCAAGATGCAGCAGCACCGCGACCGGGTTGGGCGCTGTATTGGCTTGGGCGTTCATTGCGGCGCTTCGAACAGCGCAGTGCCACTCATGCCGGCGAGCAGATCGACGGGCCGGCCTTCGATCACCCCTTCAAGCTCGATGGTCTGGCTGACGGCGTCGACCTGGCCGTTGATGGCGCTGACTTTGGCGGGATAACGTTTGCCGGTCTCACCCAAATCAACCTGGAAGGGCAGGTCGGGCTTGAGCCAGACCAACCATTTGGAAGGTACATTCACACGTACCTTCAATGGCCCTTTGCTGATGATGTCGAGCAGTGGCTGGCCCAGGTTGACGCCCTGAAAGGCTTTGACCTGGACCTTGACCACGCGCCCGTCGAACGGTGCGAGCACATTGCATTGTTGTTGCTGGGCCCGGTACTGGGCCACCTGGGCAGCGGCTTTCTCTGCGGCACTGGCGGCCAGCGAAACTTCCACCTCGCCGGCGGACTGCAACCCTTGCAAGCGCAGCTTGGCGTCATGGGTTTCACGGGCGGAGCTCAGGTCGGCCTGGGCCATCTTCAGGCGAGCGACCTGTTCGTCGCAGTCGAAACTGACGAGCACGTCACCCTTGCTGAACGTCGATCCCAGCGACGCGTTGACCGCGCGTACCCGCCCCACCAGCTGGCTCGCCAGGGTGGTTTCCTGGTCGGCCACCAGCAGCACGCGTACGCCGGCATCGGTTTCGCTTTGTGCCCATGCCGGTTGCGCTGACACGACCAGGCCGAGCAACGAACCGCCGATCACAGAAAGAGAAACACAACGTGATCGGATCTTCATTTCGAGGCCACCTGTGTTGGGCCCGATTTCAACCACGCGCGCAAATTCGGCACTTCAGCGACCGTGGCGGCTTCGCAGAATGCGTTCAAGGAATCCCTGTCCGGCTGGGCGCGCAACGTGCTCTGGTAGTGACTGGTGCCTGCCACGCTTCCGTCGGCACGGCGCAGGCTGACGCTCCATTCACCGCGACGGATACCGTCCTGAACGTTGGCGATACGCAGTTGCATGATCAGCGTAGGCCCGGGCTGGTTGTTTTCGGCAAGCACGAACTGGTTGCGTTTCAATGCTTGGCGAGCCACTTCGAGCATGTCATTGGCTGCCCGAGCATCGCCTGAGTATTCCAGGCGTACCGCCAGCGGTTGCTGCGAAGGCAACTCTCCGATCGCCGTCGTGAACGCCTGGCGTTCTGAACGGCTCAGGCTTTCCTGCAGTTGTTGCGAGAGTTGCTGCAAGTCGCTGGCGTCGCGCACGTCTTCGGGTAGCACGTCCAGGCCCAGGGAGTTATAGATGCGCCCGAAAGCGGTCTGCGCCGTGGCGTAGGCCGAGTATCGCTGGAACTGTGCGAGCAGGGCGCGGGTTTCGGTGCGAATGACTTCAAGCTCGGAATCGGTGCGGGACGACACCGAAGCGCGGGCGAACTTGGCCATGCGTTGATCGACCTGGCTCGACTGGTCGGCCAGGTCGTAATCGACCAAGGCGAGCTTGTAGCGCTCCACCGAGATGCGCACTTGTGTCAGCACGGCCATCGAGAGCGCAAGGCGGCGCGCGTTGTCGGTTTTTTCCTGGGAGGCGCTGGCTTTTTGCGTGGCCGGGATGGCCGCCAGCTTGAACAGGTTGGCGCTGACCTGTACGCCGCTGTCGACCCAATTGCTGTTATAGAGATACTTGTTGGAGTCGTACTGATCGTTGATGTTGATTCCAAGGCTGGGCAGCAGTGCCAGCAATTGGCGTCGCGCTTCGTCCGCCGAAATGCGCTTGCGATAGTCTTCCTCACGCAGCTCAGGACGCGCCTGTAAGGCGATTTCCTCAAGTTTGGCCATGTCGACCGGGACGCCAGGCAGCGAGGGCTCGCTTTCTTCAGCCAGCGTGAATTGGGTGCCCGGTGGAATGCTCATCAGCGCGGCCAATTCGCGTTTGGCGAATTCCAGATCCTGGCGGCGAGCGTTGAGCAAAGTGGTCGCGTCCAGCAGGGCGCTTTGGTAAGCCAACGCCTGTGCCGGCGGTAGCAGACCCTGTACCTCGGCCTCCCGTGATTTGCCCAGCGCCAGGCGTACACGGTTCAGCAGCTCGTCGGCCTGGCTTTCAAGACGCTGGGCGCCCAGGGCGCGCCAGTAGGAGGTGCGCAAGTCCTGCAGAACCGTTTGCATCACGCGTCGGCGTCGCTCCTCGGCGATCAGGTATTGGTCGGCACTCTGCTTGGCGCGGTAGTAGCTGACGCCAAAGTCCAGCAGGTTCCAGGAAAACTCAGCGTTGGCCAGTGTCCGGTTACGCTCGACGGAGGAGGAGGGGATCAACGAAACCGTGTTGGTTTCAATGCCGACGCTCGTACCACCCGACTCGTTGTTGCGCGACGTGTAGCCAGCCGAGACCAGCATCTTGGGAAGCATGTCGTAACGTGAAACGTCATGCAGGCCCGCCGCCAGAGCCGATTCCATCAACTTCAGGCGATAGTCGAGGTTGTATTTGAGCGAGCGTGCCAGCGCGTCGGCGAAGGTCAATGGCCCCTTGATCGGTTCCTGGTCGGCGTAAAGCTGGAGCTGGTCCCCGGCCACTCGTTGGTGAATTTCATCTTGTTGCAACGGTTTCGGCGCAACGGAGCAGCCTGCCAGGCCGATAACCATGGCCGCGACCCAGCCTGCGCCCAGTACTGAACGATTTTTTTCCATCAAAGACATGTGATTACCGTTTTTATAAGGAAAGTAGAGGACGTTGGGTCAACCTTTGCGCTGGGGCGCCGGTAGCCGTTCGACTTGAGTGGACGAATGAGGCTGGCGCTGTTTGGCGGCCTGGCTGATTTGGTCACTGAAGGAAACGGCCGCCTTGGGCTGATCAGACGGCGGGCTGGGCTTGACTTCTCTTGCCGAAGGCTCTTCAGCCACAGGCTGCAAGGCATCGAAATCGCCGAACAAGCTATGGCCACCGGTGAAATACAGGCTGTCCTTGAATTTGAGCGAACCTTCCTGGTAATCGACGGTTTTTTGCGAATCCTGTACCGCCAGCGTGACGTGTAGGTTAGGAACGAAACCGAGGCCGATCCCGATCGACTCCGAACGTATTTCGCCGCTGTAGGCTTCGGCATAGCCGGAGCGCAGCGGGTCGAGTCGTTCATCGGCCTGGATTTGCGAATCCATCACCGGAAGCGTGACGAACAAGCCCGGCACCATGTCGCGCCGTACGCTCAACGAATCAAGCTGCCAATCCGGGTATTCATGGCGCAGAACGTCGCCGGTGGGCGCGTTCCGATCCGTCGAGACATCGGACGTGGGCGGCAGCGGCAATGTCGAGGAGTCCATGCGCAGCCTCAATTGCGCCGTTGCGAAGCCGCCATGGTCGTCGGTGATCCGATAATCGATGGTCGGCACCGCGCCGAGATAATTGGCGTTCGGTGTAAATACGAAGCGGCCATCGAGGTCGAGCCTAATCGTGCCGACGCCTGGGATTGCCACGCTGTCGCCGGCCGCGAAGGTGCCGGTCACGCCATCCACGGTGAAGTCGACCACATGAATCGCATCGTTCTCGGGGTCGCTGTCGTTGCCGAGCACGCTGCCCCTGATCGGGTCTCCTTGGGGCGCGCTATGAACGCCGTCGTTGACGGCCACGGGCGGCTCATTGATATGGATGCGCACTTGGGCGGTGTCGCTGCCACCCACGCCATCGCTGATCACGTAGGTGATCGTGACATCGCCCGTGACGCCGGGTGCCGGGGTGAAATCCAGGGTTCCGTCTGGGTTGATCGTAACGCTGCCGTCAGCGCTCTGGGCGTGGGTGACGGTGAGCGGATGGCCGCTCGGATCGGTGTCGTTGGCCAACACCGGTATGGATTGGATGGGCGTGTCGCGGTCTGTGAGCAACACCCCGTCATCGTTGGCGACAGGCGTGGAATTGACCCGGATGGTCAGGTCGGCATTGTCGGTACCGCCCGCGCCGTCGGTGATGCTGTAGGTCACCACCGGCACATCGCCGTGGAAGGTCGCAACCGGCGTGAAGAGGTAACTGCCGTCGGCGTTGAGCGTCAGGGTGCCGACACCGGTAATGGTTGCGGTATCGCCAGGATTGAAAGTGCCCGCAACCCCCGCGACGGTAAACCCGGCGACGCTCAGCGGATGACCTTCCGGATCACTGTCGTTGGGCAGGACGTTGCCGCTGGCCGACGTGCCCTGCTGGACGGTTTGCAGCCCATCGTCTACCGCCACTGGCGGCGCGTTGACCCGAATCGTCAGGTCGGCGCTGTCGGTACCGCCCACGCCGTCGGTGATGCTGTAGGTCACCACCGGTACATCGCCGTGGTAGGTGGGGATCGGCGTGAAGAGGTAGCTGCCGTCGGCGTTGAGCGTCAGGGTGCCGACACCGGCAATGGTTGCGGTATCGCCAGGATTGAAACTGCCGACTACCCCCGCCACGGTGAACCCGCCGACACTCAGGGGGTTGCCGTCCGGGTCGCTGTCATTGGGCAGGACATTGCCGCTGGCCGGATCGCCTTGCTGGACGGTTTGCAGACCATCGTCCACCGCAACCGGTGGCGCGTTGACCCGGATGGTGAGGTCGGCGGTGTCGGCGCCGCCCGTGCCATCGGTGATGCTGTAGGTCACCACCGGCACATCGCCGTGGAAGGATGGCGCTGGTGTAAACAAGTAGCTGCCGTTGGCATTGAGCGTCAGGGTGCCGACGCCGGCAATGGTGGCGGTATCGCCAGGATTGAAAGTGCCGACGACCCCCGCGACGGTGAACCCGGTGACACTCAAAGGGTTGCCGTCCGGGTCGCTGTCATTGGGCAGGACATTGCCGCTGGCCGGATCGCCTTGCTGGACGGTTTGCAGGCCATCGTCCACGGCCACCGGCGCGGTGTTGAGGTGGATGGTGATGGTTTGCGTCGCGATTTTCCGCCCTTCGGCGCCTTGGTCCTGGCCGCTGCCGGCAGTGCCGCTGTCGGTGGTGTTCGGGTTCTGGTCGTTGAGCACGAAGTCGACGGCTACGTCGGCGCTGGCCGATGTCGAGGCGTTGGTGTTGCTGTAGGTGACGGCGCCCATCACTTTGCCGACCACTGAACCGTCGGCATCGGCGTTGAAGGTGACTTGCAGCGTGCCCGAGGCATTGCTGATGCTGCCCACGACCACCCCGTCGACGAGCAGGTCGCTGCCGTTGACCTGAACACCGACCGCATCGTTCCCCGCATCGCTGTCGAAAAGGCCAAAGACATCATCGGCATTGCCGCCGCCCTGACGGTTGATGGTCAGCGTCGCGCCCTGCCATTTGTCAGCACTCACATCCAGTTCGAGGTCGCTGACGGTCACATTGCCGTCGCCATCCAGACGAACGGGGTTGCCGCCCTTGGTCACGGTTTGCGAGCTGTCGAGGCCCGAGGCCAAAGGCGCATCGTTGACCGGCAGCACGGTTACATTGATCGTGCGGGTGGTGATCAGCGCGGCGGTGGTGCCGTCGGCGTAGTCGAAATCGCCCGGGTTCTGGTTGGCATCGTCGGTGTCGCCGGTCAACGCTCCAGGACGCTGCCCGGTGCTGCCGCCATCGTTGACGGAAACCGTCACCGTGAAGTTGCCCGTGTAGTCGCTGCCTGCCGGCGCGCCCGTGGCCGTCGGGTAAGTAATCGTCAGGGCCTGCAGACGAGCGTTGACTTCGGCTTGGGTGGCCCCGCTGATCGTCACCGTATCGCTGCCCACACCGCTGATCGAACCACCACTGCCGCCCACGCCGGAAATCACCCCCTGGCTGACGTGTACGGTGGCCGAGAACGTATTGGCACCGTTGGCGTCCGGGTCACTGATGGTGAACCCACCCACGCTGCCGGTCAGGTTGAGGGTCGCCGAGCCTTCCCTGACGGTGACGTCGCTGGCGGTAACCTGGGTCGGGTCGTTGAGGCTGGAAACAAACAGCGTCCGCGTGTTGCTGCCCATATTGAGCGTGAGCGAGCCAGGCAACGCCGCGTAGGGATCGATAACGGTGGCGGGGACGACGGCGGTCGAAGCTCCGGACGGATTCAAGCCGCCGTTGGCCAGACCACTGGCATCCAGCACGCCGGTGGCAACGTCGCGAATGCGGTCGTCGGCAATCACCTGCACCCTGTAGCTGGTGTCGGTGTTGGCAAGGGTGCCGCTGAGGGTAACCTGCAAACCCGCGAGGTAAGCATTGACGTTGGCCAGGCTGCCGCGGATGACCAGTGCACTGTCGGTGCCGGAATGGGTGTCATCGATTTCGAAGCTGGTGTGATCTTCCGTGGGCGAGCTGGTGGAGCCGAGAATGATGTCGGTGTAGCTCGCTTGGCTCAGCGGCACGCCATTGGCATCGGTCAGGCGCACGGTCACCTGAGTGAAGTCCTGTTCCGGCGAAGCGCTCTCGCCTGGCGGTGCGCTGATGCCCCCACCGTCGTTGTAGTCTCGATCCGAGACCGAGAACCCCGGTACGGCCACCGCTGCGCCGCTTTGGCCTATCGCCAGGCTACCGCTGCCTGCGGTTACGGTAGGGGCGTCGTTGGTCGCTTGCAGGGTGATTGCCAGTTCGCTGGTCTGGGCGGGCGACGCAACGCTGCCACTGCCCACGTCACCACCGATGGCGGCGGTGCCTTCGTTCAATTGCACGCTGAGCGTAACGTCGCCAGCAGCGGCACCGTTGTAGTCGTGGTTGGCGTGGGGTGCGCTGGTGTAGGTCAAGCCAGTGCCGGCGGCGTTGAGCAGCGACTGGATATCGTCGGCACGCCCGATCAGGGTCACGCTGTTGCTGTTGTCGCCACTGATGTTCACCGTCCGTCCTGACGGTAGGGTGATGGTGGTCTGCGTACCCGCGCCGCCAATCCCCAATATGCCTTGGCCCGATGGCACGCTGACCGTCACGGAGACCGGAACGTCGAGGGCCGTGGACTCGGTATCGACCACCGAGATGCCGGTGACGGCGGTCGAGCGATCTTCGTTGATCAGTTGGGACGCCGGGATACCCACGCTGGGCAGGCTGTTGATTGTCGACACGCGGACCAACACGCTGGCCTGTGCCAGGTTGAGGTCGGTGCCGGTGACGCTGTCGGTGTATCCATCGAATTCAACGGCGGAGATCGGCTGCCCGTTGCCGCCGGGGGTGGCCGCCTGGTTTTCGCTGCCGCCATTGGCCCCCGTCGTCAGGTTGCCGCCGGCGTCACGCAGCCGATCATCGACCACGACCTGGATACGGTATTGATGGTCCTCGTTGCTGGGGTCGTTGACGCTGGCGGTCAGGGTCGCCAGCGCCGCGTTGACTTCGGCCCGGGTGCCGCGAAGGACCAGGTAATCGCCATTGCCGTCTTTATCGGCGTCTCGGGTAGCGCCGCCGCCCAGGCCGACGGAGAGGGTGACGCCCGCATACTCGCCCGCCGTGAAAGCGGTGCCGTCGGTCTGGGTCAGCCGCACGATGACTTGCACCGAATCCTGCGTGCCGACGCCGCTCAAGTCATCGAGATCGCCCACCGTGAAGCCGCCCACCGGATTGTTGCCAGCGACGGTGCTGTCGATATTGACCGGGTTGTTGGGGGCAGACACCGTTGGCTTGTCGTTGGTCGGCAGAATTTCGATGTTGTAGGTCGATGCCGTGGCGGTGACGCCCTGGGCGAATGAGCCACTGTCGTTGGCGCTGAAATCACCGTCACTGACGATGTAGGAAAATGAGTCGTTGCTGGTTTCACTGCCGTCATGTTGATAAGTGACGCGATTGGCGTCCAGGTCGGCTTGGGTGAAGACCGAGCCGAGCCCGAGGACGCCGCCGTTGAGCATCAACCTGCCATGCTCCGGAATAGCGGTGAGCCGGTATTGGCGCTGTAGGCTGGAGTTATCGTCATCGCCGTACACAAGGTGCGCGCCGCCCACCGAGCCATTTATCGTCCCGGATCCATCGGCATTGGCATAACCCGATGCACCGCCGATCACTGCCGATTCCCCTTCGTGGATGGCGCCCGCTTCACCGGCGACCAGTTGGGATTTGGAATTGAACGCGGGCGCATCGTTGACCGGTGATATGGTGATCGGCACCACCAAAGCCGAGCCGGTGCTGGATTGGTTGGTACCCGCTCCGACGGCCACGCCCTGGTCGTCAACGGGCACCACGGAAAAACTGTCAGTAAAGTTTTCGCTGCCGTCATGGACGTACTTCAGGTCGCCCGCGGCCAATTGTGCCGAGGTCACGGTCTGATTCAACGTCACGGTCACGCCGCCAAGCGTCAGGTGACCGAATTGTGGCAGCGCACTGATCTGCAAGATGACGTCGTTGCTCGTGGCGTACTGGGTGCCGCCGCTGGCATCGGCTTGTCTGTCGGTATCGGCGACCACGATGTTGCCGTTGGTAATGGTGACGGTGCCGCCTTCGGCCGTGAATACCCGATCGTCATTGGTGGCGGTCGGTGTGTCGTTTTTCGGCACGATACTGAGGCTGAAATTTTCGGTCGCGGTGGTCAGCGTCCCGTCGGAAACCGAGAATTGGAAGTTGTCGACAAAGTGTTCGTCGCCGCTGTGCTGGAACGTAACGCGTCCAGCGTCCACGTCGGCCTGGGTGAAGGTGCCGAACGCACCGATCGCCACACCGTCGAGCAGCAATGTGCCGCTGCCCGGCGTGACCAGCACCCGGTACGTCAAACCGTCGGCGGGGGTGAAGTCATCCGTGGCGTTGAGGTCGGCGGTCGTCAGCGTGTAGCTGGCGGCTTCGTCGATCGTCGCGGTTTTGTCGCCGCCGCTGACGGGCGCCTGGTTAGGCGCGGGGTCGGCCGGCAGTGCCCCCGGCAACGTCGATGGCTCGGCCGGCACGTGGACGTTGAACGTCTTGACCGTCAACGAGCTGTTGGCCGCGTCGGTGTCGTAGATACCGCCATCGCGCGCGCTTGGATACAGGCGTACGCCGCCGTCCTTGACGGTAAAACTCATGCTGTCGGTTCGCGCCGTGCCGGTATAGGCCCGAACGTGATAGACCACGTTGCCTGCGTTGATGTCGGCCTGGGTAAAGCTCGATCCCACCACCAGCAACCCACCGTTGAGCGTGAAATAACCGACGTTTCTGTCGGGCACGGCGGTGAGCGTATACCTGAGGCTGGAATCGAAGGAGTCGTTGTCGGTGACCTGCAGCATGGCGTTGGTGACGACGCGAATCGTTTCCCCAGGATTCAGGTTCTGGTCGATGCTGTGATCCAGGACCGGATCGTCGTTGTTGGGCAGGATGGTGAGATCGACGGTCAACGTCGACGTCTTGGGCACACCGGTGCCGCCGCCATCATCGGTGACATTGAGCAAGAAGCTATCGGTGGCGCCGGCCCCGCTGGCTTCGCTGCCGTCGTGGCTGTAGGTGAGCTTGGAGAGGTCCAGGATGACGAAGCTGCTGTCGGTGATCACCACGCCGTCATAGCGCAACGTACCGTGGGTCGGCAGGGAGTTGAGCGTATAGGTGAAGTCGACACCCGGGGATTGATCGGGATCGCCGATCTGGATCGTGCCACGGGGCGTGCCGATCGGGCTGACCAGATTGCCGTTGTCGGTCAGGTTGACGCTTTGCTCGCCCTCGATGATCGTGATGGTGCCGCTCGATGTCGGCGCCTGGTTCACCGGATTGACGTGAACCTGCACGTTGTGGTCGTGAACGACGCCGCCGGCGCCGTCATCGATGGTAATGGTGAAACTGTCGGTGAGGCCCGCGGGATTGATGACCTGGTCGCCATTGTGGCGATAGCTGAGGTTGGCGATCTGGTCGATGGAAAAACTCGACCCTACCCCTAGCTCCTTACCGTTGAGCAACAAGGTGCCATTGCTCGCCAGGGAGGTGAGCTTGATGATGACCTGTTGCTGCACGTTATCGACGTCGGTCATGCCCAGGTTGCTTTGGGTGAAGCCCTTGCCGTCGGGGGAGCTGGTGGCCGGCGAGAAATTCGCCGTCCCGCCTTCGTCCACCTGCAACGCCGGGCCACTGCCGGAAATCGTCGGTGCGTCATTGACCGGGGTCAGGTTGATGTCGATGGTTTTGCTGGTGGTATTGCTGCCGTCGTTGCTGGTCAACGTAAACGAGGCAGCACCATTGAAGTTGCTGTCGCCCCGGAACGACATGCCGTTCAAGGCGGCGTTGATGTCTGCCAGCGAGCCGCTGAAACTGATGCTGGCGCCGCCATTGCCGGTCAAGCCGGTGAGGCCATTGGTACTGGCCAGGTTCAGCGTGCCATGGCTGGCATTCAAGGTGACGTGTTGTGTTGCGCTATCGGTGTCGCTGACGCTGATGCCGCTAATCGCGACGGAAGCATCTTCGGCGCCGCTACGTGCCACGACCGCAGTATCGGCGATGACCGCCGCCGCGCCGTCGAATAGCATTCGTTGTTCAAGGGCGAAAAACCTGTTGCGTGATACTGGAGATACATCACTTCTGGGTTTGGTGTTCTTCACCGTTTCGCCCCTGATTTTTTTTCTTATCTATATGTCCTTCGCCTGTTTCGTCGGACACCTGCGTTATCGCAGTCTCGTCCGCTTGCGCCTTCGTCTCCATGTCTCGGGCGGGTATGGCAAATACCAAGTGCGCCTGTTTTATCGGCGCCTGCAAGCCGATCTTTAGCCCCATGATCCGCATCTTTTCGAGTCGCTGCATCGCCTTGATCCGACGATGCGTACTGGTCGCCAGAGGAGGCGAAAGCCCGCCACTTTCGTTGGTTTGTAGGACGTTGCTGTAGCCTTTCGGTCGAGAATCGTCATTTGTTGGGTAATTGCAGCCCGACACATCCCACAATCCAATCGCACTTTCCTACCCCGCGCGGGATAATACGGCCCTGCCTGGGGTCACAAGCTTTTCCCCTCGCTGGGTATTGGCGTGCCAGAAGGATCGAACGCAATGACAGATTGGCTCCAGAGCTATGGAGAAATGGCTGAAAGGGTGCGCCGTCACGATTGGAACGACACCTCCCTCGGACCCTTCGAAAAATGGCCAGATGTGCTCAAGACCACCGTGGCGCTGAGTTTTGCGTCCCATTTTCCCCAAGCAATCGTTTGGGGCCCCGAGCTGGTCATGCTGTACAACGATGCGTTCTTGCCCATCCTCGGTAGCAAACCCGAAGCATTGGGCCGTCCGTTCGATCAGGTTTGGCAGGAAGCCTGGAGCGATATCGGGCCGATCGTGGGCGCCGCCTTCGAGGGACAAGCGACCTATATCGAGAATTTTCCGTTGGTCATCGAACGTGGCGGTGGCCCCGAGAAAGCTTTTTTCACGTTCTGCTACAGCCCCATCCGGGATCAGTTCGGCAAGGTCGTGGGTATGCTGGACACGGTCACCGAGACGACTTCCACGGTGCTTATGACCCAACGCCTGGCGGTGCTCGATGCCATTGGCAGTGCCGTGGCCAATGCAACGGATCCGCAGGCGATCATGGCAACCACCGCGCGCATTCTCGCGGCGCACCTCAACTTGTCCAACTGCGCCTATGCCGATATGGATGAGGACGAGGATGGCTTCACGATTCGTGGCGATTGGGCGAGGGCTGGTTCGCCCAGCATTATCGGGCATTACCGTCTGCTGGATTTCGGCCGGTTGGCGGTCACCAATCTGCGGGCCGGCAAGCCATTGGTGATCAACGACAACCTGACGGAGCTGGCGCCTGAGGAAGCGGCTGCGTTCCAGTCGATAGGCATCGCGGCCACCATTTGCGTCCCGCTGATCAAGGATGGTCGCTTGACTGCGCTGATGGCGATCCATGACAAAACACCGAGAACCTGGACGTCGAACGACCTGACGTTGCTGATGGAGGTCACCGAGCGCTGCTGGGCCCACATCGAACGCGCCCGTGCGGACGCTGCGGTGCGTGAAGGCCTGGCGGCACTGGCCGAACTGAACGCGACCCTGGAACAACGGGTCGAGGAGCGCACGACGCGGCTGCAACAGACCGAAGCGGCGCTTCGCCAGTCGCAAAAGCTCGAAGCCATCGGCCAGCTCACCGGTGGTGTGGCCCATGACTTCAACAACCTGCTGACCATCATCCGGTCCTCGGTCGACTTCCTGCGCATGCCCAACCTGTCCGACGAGCGCCGGCAGCGCTACATGGTCGCGGTTTCCGAAACGGTGGAGCGGGCTTCGAAGCTGACCAGCCAGTTACTCGCGTTTGCACGGCGACAGCCGTTGAAGCCGGAAATCATCGACGTGGGCAAGCAAGTCCAAAGCCTGGGGGACATGCTGGAAACGGTCACGGGGGCGCGCATCCACGTCAAGGTCCAATTGTGTGAACAGCCTTGCTACATTCGCGCGGATCTGAGCCAGTTCGAGACGGCGCTGATCAACATGGCCTTGAATGCCCGGGATGCCATGAACGGCCAGGGAACGTTGTGGTTGAGGCTCGATTGTGGGCACAGCATGCCGCCGATCCGAGGCCATGCCGGGGCAGGGCAGGCCTTCGCCGCCATCGCCCTGGAGGACACCGGGACGGGAATCGACCCGCAAATACTCGAGCATATTTTCGAACCGTTCTTCACCACCAAGGAAGTGGGCAAGGGCACGGGGCTGGGGTTGTCCCAGGTCTTTGGTTTCGCCAAGCAGTCGGGAGGCAACGTCGATGTTTCCACCGTCGTCGGTAAGGGCACCGTCTTTACGCTGTATCTCCCGGAAGTCGAACCAGAAGGAGTCCAGGCGCCAAAACGCGAGGAAACCACGCCTATGGTGCTGGAGAAGGGTCGGCGTCGGGTATTGATCGTGGAAGACAACTTGGAAGTGGGGCGTTTCGCCAACCAGATCCTGCAAGACCTGGGATACGAAACGGCCTGGGCGACCAATGCCGAGCAGGCGTTGGAGATGATTGGCCAGGATGCGACGAGGTTCGACGCCGTATTCTCCGATGTCGTCATGCCCGGCATCAGCGGAATCGCCCTGGCGAGGGAATTGCACAAGCGTCGCCCGGAGCTGCCGGTGGTGTTGACGTCTGGTTACAGCGAGGAGCTGGCTCGAAGCGGGCATGAAGGTTTCGAGTTTCTGTCCAAACCATATTCGGCTGATCAGGTTTCCAGGGTTCTGAGCCGCACCATACTGGGCGCGGAGTGAGTGTTTCCTTTTTGAAACAGTGGGTTCCGTTCGTCGGTCAGGGCGGGTTGCGGACAGGCAGTCTGTTGATGACCCGCTAGTCTCACTGACGTGAAAGTCGATATTTATAGGCAATCGTTGTTGCCGGTATCGGCTTCGTCAAAAGGGGAAATGCGATGGGAGCACAGTACAGCGAGGAAAATGGCGCCGCGTATCCGGTCAACGAAGGTCTACAGTGTGGTCAGTCGGCCTATCGATCGGATTTCGGCGACGAGCCGATCAAGTCCATCAAGACGAGAGTATCCAAGGTACAGCGAGGGGAAAAAGCCAAATTCCTGCCCCGAATACCCGTCAGGAAATAATCGTCAGCGCAGCCCCGTCATCGAATGGGGCTTTTTTTCGCCCGTTCGTTTCGTAAAAACGGGACGTTTCCTGAAATTTTTCATTTTTTTCCTACAGAGATTTGCTTTCACGTTTCTTTCACAGTCGGTCGCGTAGTCTCAGCTCATCCGTTAGAAAGCAGTACCTGCCCGTTTCCCCAGCGGGCTTTTTTTTGCCTGTCATAAAACTACCCCCTTGCTTGTGGTCCAACCGCCATGGCTGTCGCGGTTTGGCGTACACTCGCGCCCGCGCGCGCCGGCCTTTTCCCCCGATGCGGCATTCTTGAGGTTTTTATCATGCGTTTGACTTTGTCCACCTTGGCGCTTGGGCTTGTGCTCGCTCAGGGCGCGATGGCCGCTGGCGACGGTACTGCTGCGGTTGGCGGTGGTCTGGGCGGTGTGTTGGGTAATGTGGTTGGCCAACAGATGGGCGGCAGCACTGGCGCCGCGATTGGCGCGGGTGTCGGCGGTGCGGCCGGTAGTGCGGTGGGCGCGCGCAAGGGCAGCCGTACGGAAGCAGCCATCGGTGGTGGGCTGGGTTCGGCGGGTGGCTCGATCGTTGGCAACCGCTTGGGCGGATCGACCGGATCCACCATCGGCGCGGGCATTGGTGGGGCGGCAGGCGGTGCGCTGGGCAGCAACCTGTCCAACGACAATGATGGACACTCGGGCGGCAAGAAGCACAAGCACAAGCACAAGAAAAAGCATCGCTGAGCGATCCACGCATTGAAAATACCGGCCCAGCGCCGGTTTTTTCTTATGGGCATTTACCCGGAACGATTAGCTTTCTATCGCCTCGAATTCATACATTCACGTGTGATTGGAGGTGTGCCATGACGCCGGAAACTGAAGGCAAGGAAGAAAAGGGCCCGTCGGGTGTTCCCTTCATCAACGATCCGGGCGTCAACGATCCGGGTAACGAAGACCCTGGTTCCCTGATGGATGATGCTCAGGTTCCCTTGATCGACGATGAAGATGCCGAGGTTGAGGATGAGTCCTACAAATAAGTCCGTCTTGCTTGCGCTTACTGAAAATACCAGGAGGTTGCCATGACTGCTGATACGCCCGTACCCGACGACGAGACGCCGGAATATCCGCTGCGTTCACCCACCGACCCGCTAAGCCGCGACCAGCGACCCCCTGATGACGACGACACTGGAGTCGAGCAGGTGCCAAGCGATGATCAGGATGTCGAGGCGACGCCGGACGATCCGGACATTGCCGGTGACGACGCTTCGGGCACGCCCAGCTGATCGTCATCCGCCCGTCGATTTCGCGGCACCATCGGCGCGCCAGGGTTGCCTGACATGAAGTAATCATCTGAAAAGGAGATTGACCATGATGAAGTCAAACCTGACGGCTCTGGCATTCGCCGGAGTCCTCTGCGCCAGTTCACTGGCGGCTTTCGCCCAATCGTCGGACAACGCGCCCGTGGACAAGGGAGGCATGCCGCCTTCGACGCAGATGGATGCGGGATCCACCACCGACACCACCGGCAACGCCCTGCCACCCGGCTCCGTGGGTGGAGGCAACGGCGGTGATGCCAGCGGCAGCAGCACCAGCCCGGGGACCGGTAGCGGTTCCACCAGCGGCGGCAGCACGATGGGTGGCGGTTCCGGCTCAAGCAGTGGGACCGGCAGCAGCAGCGGTAGCGGCGGTAGCTCAAGCGGCGGCGGGTCGGGCTCCGGCTCAGGTGGTTCCGGCAGCTGACGCACGTTCCCGTCGATCATCCCAACTGTTCGTGACGGGGGGTTGCAGTTGCCAATCCCCCGTCACCGTCCTAATAAAATTCCCATTGCCTGTATCGAGCGCGCCTCGTTATTCTGCTGAATCCTTTAAGGCGAATACGTTGCGCCGGGCGCACCTGAGCCATCCCTGAAATGCTGAGTTGATAACGGATCAGATGCGATGAATGCACCGCTGAAAAAGTTTGGCCCGATCAAGGCCGTGATTTTCGACATGGATGGCTTGCTGCTGGACACCGAAGGCATCTATACCGAAGTCACGTCCATCATTGCCGAGCGCTACGGGCGCACGTTCGACTGGAGCGTCAAGCAGAACATCATCGGGCGTGGCGCCACGGACCTGGCCAACTACGTTGTCCAGGCGCTGGAGTTGCCAATCACCCCCCAAGAATTCCTGACCATTCGCGAACCCTTGATGCGCAAGCGTTTTCCTCATGCCATGGGGATGCCTGGCGCTGAGGAGCTGGTGCGGCATTTGAAGGCTCACCACATCCCGATTGCGGTAGGGACGAGTTCGGCTCGCCCATCGTTCGAGCTGAAAACCACCCTGCATCGGGACTGGTTCGCGTTGTTCGACTGCATCGTGACCGCAGATGATCCGGAAGTGGGTGCGGCCAAGCCCGCTCCGGATATCTTCCTCACCGCGGCCCGACGCCTGGGCGTCGATCCTCGCGATTGCCTGGTCTTCGAGGATTCCCCGTTCGGCGTCACGGCGGCGAAAGCGGCGGGCATGACCGCCATCGCTATTCCGGATTCGGCCATGGCCGACGAAAAGTACGCCCACGCCGATGCGATCATCCGATCACTCAAACTGTTCCAGCCAAGCCTGTGCGGTTTGCCGGAACTGGAATGGGCTTGATGCGAAAGGGCTGCTGTGCAGCCCTGCGGGTTGCCTCGGATCAGGCGCCGAAACCGCCGTCGATGGTCAGGCTGGCCCCGGTGATATAGGCAGCTTCCGGGCCCGCGAGGTAGGCAACGAAGCTGGCGATTTCTTCCGACGTGCCGTAACGGCCAACCGCCATGAGGTCTATCAGGCTGGAGGCGAAGTCGCTGTCGGCCGGGTTCATGTCAGTGTCCACCGGGCCGGGCTGCACGTTGTTGACGGTGATGCCCCGTGGGCCTAGGTCACGGGCCAGGCCTTTGGTCAGGCCTACCAGCGCGGATTTACTCATGGCGTACGTGGCGCCTCCAGCGAAGGGCATGCGATCGGCGTTGGTGCTGCCGATGTTGATGACCCGGCCACCTTCGCCCATGTGCCGCGCGGCGGCCTGGGTGGCGACGAACACACTGCGCACGTTGACGGCCAGGGTCTGGTCGAAATCTTCCAGCTTGAACTCATCCAGCGGCGCCATTGCCAGCACGCCGGCATTGTTGACGAGGACATCCAGGCGGCCAAAAGCCTCGACGGTGGCGGCGACGGCGTTGCGCACGGCGTCGGCGTCGGCGCTGTCAGCCTTGATGGCCAGGGCCTTGCCGCCCGCTGCGGTGATGCTGTTCTGCAGTTCTTCGGATTTTGCGCCAGAGCTGACGTAGGTAAAGGCGACTGCCGCGCCTTCCGCAGCCAGGCGCTTGACGATGGCGGCGCCGATGCCACGGGAACCGCCCTGGACCAATGCGACTTTGCCGTTCAGTGCTTGGGTATTCATGATGTTCTCCATAAGGTGCCGGGGCGAGGTGCCGCGGTGATGGGGCGAGTATCAAGACTAGGCTATCGGCTGGGTAGACCTTCGTTGATATAGTCTGTGTAAACCCAAAGTTGGTAGTGGGCGCCATGGAGAGTTTCAGCAGTATCGAATGTTTTGTTCGCAGCGCCGAAGTCGGCAGCTTTGCCGAGGCGGCACGACGTTTGGGCGTGACCCCGGCAGCGGTGGGTAAAAGCGTCGCCAAGTTGGAGGCGCGGATGGGGGTGCGCCTGTTCCAGCGCAGCACCCGCAGCTTGAGGCTGACCGAAGCCGGCCAGTTGTTTCTAGGAGAAGTTGGCAGCAGTTTCAACACCATCCAGAATGCCGTCGCCAACCTGGCCAGCGCCGGCGGACAACCGGCGGGAACGCTGAAAGTGAGCATGGGCACGGCGTTCGGGCGGTTGTATGTCGTGCCGTTGTTGGGGGAATTGCTGCGCAGGTACCCGGCGATCAGTCCGGATTGGCATTTCGATAACCGGCAGGTGGACTTGATCGGCCAGGGCTTCGACGCGGCTATCGGCGGCGGTTTTGAGTTGCCTCAGGGCGTCGTTGCTCGAAAATTGGCCGTGGCCCACCGGGTGCTGGTTGCGTCAGGCGATTATTTGCAGAAATATCCAGAGATCATCGAGCCCGGGGATCTGGCGCACCATCGAGGCATTCTTATTCGCTCGCCCCAAACCGGGCGTGTCCGTTCATGGCAATTGACCAGCCGCGACCAACAACATAGCCCGCTCATGCTTAAACCCGGCATGACAATGAGTGATTCAGAGGCCGATTGCGCCGCCGCGGCTCAGGGGTTGGGCATCGGTCTGGTCAGCATGCCAGTAGCTCTTCCCTTCCTCGACAGCGGCGCCGTGCAACGGGTCCTGCCGGACTGGTACGTCGATGATGGCAACATTTCCATCTATTACGCTGAGCATAAACTGTTGCCAGGCAAGACTCGGGCGTTCGTGGACTTCATCATTGAGCAGTTTGGCGAACAGGGGTTGGCTCGGCGGTTTAGCGCGGTCTGATTTGGACGTTGACCGAAGTTGGCTCTAATCGCGAGCAAGTTCGCTCCCACAGGATTTCGCAATAACACAGTTTGTGTGGCCGCTGGAATCCATGTGGGAGCGCGCCACGGGCTAGTGCCGCACACTCACCGCCCAAACCGCCCCGGCCAGCCGATGATGTTCTTCGGCCGAGGTGTCGCGTAGGTGCGCACCTTAGAGGTGGACAACCCCAGCCGCACCAGCGATTCGGCAATCTTCACGGCCGCGGTCACCCCGTCGACCACCGGCACGCCGGTGCGCTGGCGGATCTGCTCATCGAGCCCGGCCATGCCGCCGCAGCCCAGGCAGATCACTTCCGCCTTGTCCTGCCTGACCGCCAGTTCGGCCTGCTGCACGATCGCTTCCACCGCCCGTTGCGGGTCCTCTTCAAGCTCCAATACCGCAAGGCCGCTGGCCCGCACCGAGGCGCAGCGATCGAACAGGCCGGAGAGTTTGAGACGATCTTCGATCAGCGGCACTGTGCGGTCGAGCGTCGTGACGACCGAGTAAGCGTGGCCCAGGAACATGGCGGTGCTGGCGCCAGCGTCGGTGATGTCCACCACCGGCACGTCGAGCAACTCCTGCAAGCCCTCGCGACCATGCTCGCCGTAGCCGGCCTGGATTACCGCATCGAAGGGTTGGTCATAGGACATCACCCGGTCCATGACGGCGATGGCCGCCAGGTAGCTCTCGAAGTTGCCTTCGATGGAATCGGCACCGAAATGCGGCGTGAGCCCGATGATCTCGGTACCCGGCGCGGCGACGGCCTGGGCTTGTCGGGCAATGGCCTGGGTGATGGAATCGGTGGTGTTGACGTTGACCACTAGAATTCGCATGAGCTATTCCTTTTGAACGAAAACAGGAGGCCCGTACCTGACGAGCCATTTCCATGGATTAATGGCTGACGTTATCCACAGCGATGGATTCGCCGCTTACGTCCTCGTAGTGCGGCTCGCGCTTGGCGATGATCAGGTACAACAACCCTGCAATCGAAGCGCCAATCAGCCAGGAAAACGGTGAAATGCTGTCAAAGCCGGGCACCAGCGCCAGGACAATCGCGATCAGTGCCGCTGGAATGAACGCCGCCACCGCCCGCAGGTTGACCCCGTTGCTGTAGAAATACGCACCATTTGGGTCGTCGCTGTACAGTTGCGGCACGTTGATGCGGCCTTTTCGCAGCAGCCAGTAGTCGACCATGATCACGCCATACAGCGGCCCGAGCAGGGCGCCGAGGCCGGACAGGAAATACACGATCACCAGCGGGCTGTTATAGAGATTCCACGGCAGGATCAGCACGGCAATGGCGGCGCTGATCAACCCCGCGCGGCGGAAGGTCAGGTACTTGGGCGCCAGGTTGCTGAGCACGAACGCCGGGGCGACGAAGTTGGCCATGATGTTCACCGCCACGGTGACGATCAAAAAGGCCAGGCAGCCAAGCACCAGGAAGAACGTATTGGGAATCGAGGCGATGACCTGGGTCGGGCTTTCGATGATCTGGCCGTTGATCTGGAACTGCGCACCGCACAACAGGATGGTAATGGCGGCAAACACCAGAATGTTCACCGGCAAGCCCCAGAAGTTTCCTACGACGATGGTTCGGCGGCACGGCGACGAGCGGGCGAAATCGCAGAAATTCAAAATGAGCGTGCCATAGATCGCCAGCCACAGCGCTCCGCCCGCCAATATGTTGCGCCACATCTCGCCTCCGGTCAGGGGCTCGCGGATCGACCAGGCAATGGTTGCGTCGGCCTGCAGATACATCCAACCGGCAAGTGCCGCGACCGTCACCAGAATTACCGGCCCGGCGAAGCCTTCGTAGCGCCGGACCATCTCCATGCCGTAGGCCAGGATCACCAGTTGCACGAACCAGATGGCCACGAAGCACACCCAACCCAGGCTCGACAGCCCGAGGATGGAGTTCTGGTCGTACTCGGCGAAGCCAGGGTGGACCGCGGTCAACAACACGCGAAATACCACTGAAGCCAGGTACGTCTGAATACCAAACCAGGCGATGGCGATAACGGCCCTGATCAGCGCAGGAATCTGCGCGCCGTGGATACCGAAACTGATCCGGCTGATGACGGGAAAAGGTACTCCAGTTTTCTGCCCCATGTAGCCGGACAGGTTCATGAAGCCATACACCAGTGCCGCGCCGATCCCCAGGGACAGCAGGATCTGCCAGCCGCCCAGGCCCAGGGCATAAAGGCCGATGGCGAATGAATAGTTGGCGATGTTGTGTACGTCGTTGGTCCACAGGGCAAAGATGCTGTAGCGACCCCAGCGCCGGCCTTCGACCTTGGTTGGCGCTAAATCCTTGTTATGCAATCTGGGGCTCAAGGCGAGAGGAGCTGCTGCTCGTTCTTCGAGCGCAGTGGTTGGGGAGGGCAGATCCAGCGCGATGTTATTAGAAAGACTTGTACGCATTCCGGCAGGCTCCAGAGTCTCGGGCCACGGTGACTGTGCATGAGCGCGAGGCTCGGCAGATCTTCGTCGCGGCGGCGAGCATCATTGGTTACGGGGCATCTGCAGCCTGTACGGGATAGGGCGCTTCAGGCTTGCGGATCGAAAAGTGTGTGTATTGTGTTTTATTTTTGTATACAAAACACTGGTCGTCTTAAGCCAGATATATGCCACTTCAGGATCTAACGAATGGGTCGTTGATTTCGGTTTGTTATGGATTGCAAGTAACCGCCTGAAATATCGAATGTAAAATTTGACCGTTTGAACAGGTATTTATTTTCAACGCTAGCGTCAAGCGGGGGGAGGCAGCAGGTAGGGTTTTAGAGTCGGTGTAACTTTTAGGGGCATTCAAGCGGGGCATGCACACAAAAATGGCACCTGAAGTGACATTTTTGTGTACAGAAAATGAGGAAGGGCTAAACAGTCTTGGATTTGGCGATGATATTGCCGGCGTGCAGCCCGCATTCTTTCTGCGTGGCTTCCTCCCACCACCAGCGGCCCTCGCGCTCATGTTGGTTCGGCAGGACGGGGCGGGTGCATGGCTCGCAGCCGATGCTGATAAAACCGCGTTCGTGCAGGCTGTTATAAGGCAGCTCGAGCATGCGGATATAACCCCAGACTTCCTCGCTGGTCATCTGCGACAGCGGGTTGAACTTATACAGCGTGCGCTCGGGCGTAGAGAATGCCGTGTCGATTTCCAACACCGCCACCTGGCTGCGGGTGCCAGGGCTCTGATCGCGACGCTGGCCGGTGGCCCAGGCGCGCACGTCGGTCAGTTTACGCCGCAACGGCTCGATCTTGCGGATGCCGCAGCATTCGCCATGGCCGTCCTTATAGAAACTGAACAGGCCTTTTTGCTTAACGAAAGGGTCCAGTTTCGTATGGTCGGGCGAGATCAATTCGATGTCGATCTTGTAGTGGTCGCGGACCTGGTCGATGAAACGATAGGTTTCCGGGTGCAGGCGGCCGGTGTCGAGGCTGAACACCTTGACGTTCTTGTTCAGTTTCCAGGCCATGTCCACCAGCACCACGTCTTCGGCGCCGCTGAAGGATATCCACAGGTCATCGCCGAATTCGGCGAAGGCCAGCTTGAGGATGTCTTGGGGGGACTTGTTGGCATAGGTCGTGGCGAGTTCCACGACGTCAAACGATGGGCTCATCAGGGCGGTTTCCTACAGGTCGGTGGCGCTGGGCGCTCTATATGGGGCTGATGGTAACAAAAGCAACGGGGGCTGGCGCGCTCCTGTGCGTTGCGCGGGCTTCGTCGAATGGCTAGAGTCGGCAAGCCTTTTGTTCGCTCAACCGATAAACATCAAAAAATGGGAGTGTCTTGTGGAAATTGCCTGTCTCGACCTGGAAGGTGTGCTGGTCCCGGAGATCTGGATCGCCTTCGCTGAAAAAACCGGGATTGAATCCCTCAGGGCAACCACTCGGGACATTCCCGACTACGACGTGCTGATGAAGCAACGGTTGCGCATCCTTGACGAGCATGGTCTCAAGCTCTCCGATATCCAGGAAGTCATCGCCACCCTCCAGCCGCTAGACGGCGCCATCGAATTCGTCGACTGGCTGCGGGAGCGGTTCCAGGTGGTGATTCTTTCCGACACCTTTTACGAGTTTTCCCAACCGCTGATGCGTCAGCTGGGTTTCCCGACGCTGCTCTGCCATCGTTTGATCACCGACGACGGCGGGCGAGTGACTGGCTATCAGCTGCGTCAGAAAGATCCCAAGCGTCAGTCGGTCCTTGCCTTCAAGAGCCTTTACTATCGGGTGATCGCGGCGGGAGATTCCTACAATGACACCACTATGCTGGGCGAAGCCGACGCTGGGATACTGTTCCATGCGCCTGAAAACGTCATCCGCGAGTTTCCGCAATTCCCGGCGGTGCATACGTTTGCCGAGTTGAAGCAGGAATTCATCAAGGCTTCGAACCGCCCCCTCGGCCTGTAACACTTCTCAGTGTGGGAGCGAGCCTGTTCGCGAAGCGGTTTGTCAGTCAACATCAATGCTGGCTGAACCACCGCCTTCGCGAGCAGGCTCGCTCCCACAGGGTTTACAGGTTCTGCAAGGTTTCCAGCAGGACCTTCACCTTGGTCATCGACTCCTGATATTCCGCCTGCCAATCTGAATCCGCGACAATCCCACCACCGCCCCAGCAACACACCTGTCCATCCTTGACCAACAAACTGCGGATGGCGATCGAGCTGTCCATTTCCCCGCGCACATCCAGATACAGCAGCGAGCCGCAATACAACCCGCGTCGGGTCGGTTCGAGTTCGTCGATGATCTGCATGGCGCGGATTTTCGGCGCGCCGGTGATCGAGCCGCCGGGAAAGCTACCAGCGATCAGGTCCAAGGCGTCCTTGTCAACCGCCAGTTCGCCGGTCACGCTGCTGACCAGGTGATGCACGTTCGGATAACTTTCCAGGCTGAACAGCTCTGGCACTCGCACCGAGCCGATGCGGCACGTGCGGCCCAGGTCATTGCGCAGCAGGTCGACAATCATCAGGTTTTCCGCTCGGTCCTTGGGGCTGGCCAGCAGTTCGGCGGCGTGGGCCGTGTCTTCCTCGGGCGTTGTGCCGCGGGGTCGGGTGCCCTTGATCGGGCGGGTTTCGACGTGGCCTTCGCTGACCTTGACGAAACGCTCCGGCGACAGGCTCAGTACCGCGCCGCCCTCCGGCAGGCTCTGGAAACCGGAAAAAGGCGTCGGGCAGGCCGCCCGCAGCGCCTGGTAAGCGGGCCACGCATCGCCCTGGCACCGGGCGCGAAAGCGCTGGGCAAAGTTGACCTGATAACAATCGCCGGCCTGGATATACGCCTGGATACGTTCGAATGCCTGCTTATAGGCTTCAGCGCTGAGGTCGGGCGCCATCGGGCCCTCAAGACTGAACGCCTTGGCAGGCGCCGCGAGCGGCTGGCTGAACAGTTCAATCAAACGTCGGCGTTCACTTTCGCCGCAATGGGGATGGAAAACCAGTTGGCTGGTAGCGGCCTGGTGATCGGTAATCAATGCCCAGTCGTACAGGCCGAAACGTGCGTCGGGCAGTTGCAGGTCATCGTGTGCATGGGACGGCAGTGCTTCGAGGTGTCGGCCGAAGTCGTAGCTCAAGTAGCCAATCAGGCCGCCAGCGAAGGGCAATTGCACCGTGCCAGGTAGCTCTGCGTGGCCCAGCTGCGTTAGATGCATCCGAAGACGCTGTAGGAAATGGCCACCGCTTTCATCCGGCACCACCGCCAGTTGTTCCAGCGGCCAGGCACTGAGCAGGTCATAACGCCCCCGCTCGGCGCTCGGCCGGCCGCTGTCGAGCAGCACGCTTCCCGGGGCATGGCGGATCGCCGCGAAATAATCGGCGGGGTTGGCGCGGTAGGGCAGCGGGTGTACGAAGCAGGTTGGCATGGGCGGGGTGGGTCGGCCGTTCAGGCGGGGTGGCGATTGTAATCCCCTGTAGGAATTGCTCCTAGAGGGATGTCGGTATTGAACAGGTCTGAAGCTTCAATGAGACCCGTGGCGAGGGAGCTTGCTCCCGCTGGGCTGCGAAGCGGCCCCCTGGGCAGTTGAGCGCGATCATTCTGATACACCGAGGTGCTGGGCTTTGGGGTTGCTGCGCAACCCAGCGGGAGCAAGCTCCCTCGCCACAGGGTTCAACCTTCAGCTTCGGTTTTCATCCTCAGCTTCACCCCTCTACCGGCGGAATGTGCCCAAACAATTCCTGGGCAAACGCCACGCGCTCTTCCACGGTTTCGATCACGCCTCGGGCCTTGAGCTCTTCCAGGCGTGCTTCCACGGCATGGGTGCGCAGGGTCAGCCCGCAGTCGTTGGCAATCTGGATGTTCAGCCCGGGGCGGGCGTTCAGTTCGAGGATCAACGGCCCTTTTTCCTGGTCCAGCACCATGTCTACGCCGATGTAGCCCAGCCCGCACAGTTCATAGCAACCGGCGGCCAGTTTCATGAAGCCGTCCCAGTAGGGCAACTGCACGCCATCCACCGCGTTGGTGGTGTCGGGGTGCTTGGTGATGATGTTGTTCAGCCAGGTGCCGCGCAGGGTGAGGCCGGTGGCGAGGTCGACGCCGACGCCGATGGCGCCCTGGTGCAGGTTGGCCTTGCCGCCGGACTGACGGGTCGGCAAGCGCAGCATGGCCATCACCGGGTAGCCCATCAACACGATGATGCGGATGTCCGGCACGCCTTCGTAGCTGATGCTCTTGAAGATCTGGTCCGGCGTCACGCGGTACTCGATCAGCGCCCGGTCACGGTGCCCACCCAAGGAATACAGGCCGGTGAGGATGCTCGAGACGTGGTGCTCGATTTCCTCGTGGCTGATGATCTTGCCGGACACGGTGCGGTAGCGGCCTTCGAAGCGATCGGCGATGACGATGATGCCATCGCCGCCGGCGCCCTGGGCCGGCTTGATCACGAAGTCGGTGCGCCCGCCGATGATCTCGTCGAGCTTGTCGATTTCCTTCTCGGTGGAGATCACCCCGTACAGCTCCGGCACATGAATGCCGGCGGCGATAGCCCGTTCCTTGGTGATGATCTTGTCATCGACGATGGGGTACAGGCTGCGCTTGTTGTACTTGAGCACGTAGTCGGCGTTACGCCGGTTGATGCCCATGATGCCCCGGGCTTCCAGGGCTTTCCAGGTCTTCCAGAGGCCGAACATCAGGAGTCAGCCTTGACGAAGGCCTTGAACCGAACCAGCTCGGTCAGGCGATAGCCGCGATAGCGACCCATGGCCAGCATGAAGCCCACCAGGATCAGCAGGATCGCCGGGAAGGTGAACACGAAGTACACCAGCTCAGGAACACTCATGATCAGGTGCGCCAGCGACGCGGCGAACAAGGTGCCGATGGCGACTTTCATCGCGTGGCCGGCGCCGCGTTCTTCCCAAGTGATGGACAGGCGTTCGATGGTCATGGTCAGGATCACCATCGGGAACAGCGCCACTGACAAGCCGCGTTCCAGGCCCAACTTATGGCTGAACAGGCTGATGGCGGCGATCAGCACCACCACGAACGTCAGCACCACGGAGAGCCTCGGCAGCATTTGCAGCTTGAGGTGCTCCAGGTACGAACGCAGCGACAGGCCCAGCGTGGTGATCACCGTGAACAGTATGATGCCGAAACCCAGTTGGGTTTCGCGGAAGGCGAGGGCGATCAGCACCGGGGTGAAGGTCCCCAGGGTTTGCAGGCCGATCAGGTTGCGCAGCACCAGGATCACCAGCACGCCAATCGGGATCATCACCATGATCATGAAGGTTTGCTGGGTCTGCAGCGGCAGGCCGTACAGGGAATATTCGAGGAAGTTGGCGTCGGTGTTCTCATCCGTCAGCTTGGCCAGGCGAATGGCGTTCATTTCGCTGTTGTTCATGCTGAAGGTGACGGTCGCTTTCTTGCCGCCATCGACGGTGATCAGGTTCTCATCGCCGGTCCACCACAGCAAACGGTCGGTGGGCAGGCCTTGCTCGCCGGTATCCGGGTTGAAATACAGCCAATCGGTGCCGTTGAAACTGCGCAGCCACAGCTCGGGTGTCTGCGGTTGGTCAGCCACCAGCCGGATGGTGTGGACCTTTTCCACCGGCACGTGGGCAATGGACAGCACCAATTCAACGATGCGTGCCTTGTTGGCCGACGAAGGATCACCGGCCAGCAACAGCTTGACGTTGTCGTCATTGAGGTTGTTGACCCGCTTGATCGCTTCGCTGATGAAGGTCTCGACGTCGGCCGAATGCTGGCGGATCGGCGCGAGCAGTGCTTCGGCGGCGAGTTTTTCCGGCCCTTCGACGGCAATGCTGTCGCGGAAGGTCGGGCCCTTGACCTTGGTTTTCTCGGCGCTGTAGCGCTTGGTCAGCACCAAGCGGTAATAGAGGGTCTGGTTGCCCTTGGCGCGACGGGCCGACCACGTCACCTTGCGGTTGCCGTCGACCCGGTTCACCGCCACGCCGTAATTATTGGAAATGAAGCTCTCGTTGAGGCTCACATAGTCGCGGCTCAAGGGGGGCACGAACATCTGGATCTTCACCGGATCCTTGGCGTTGGGCACGAACTCGACCTTGGCATCGATATTCCAGAGGTCATCGGTGGCGTCTTCGGTCACCGGGATGCCGAGCACGAAAATCTGATAGGCCGTTACCGACAGGCCCAGCACCACTAGGATGGCGATCAGCATTTTCAAATGGAGGGTAAGGGAGCGCATTGGAATTACTCTGCGGTGTGAGCGGCATTGGCGCAGGCGGGTTTGCCGGCTGCGTATTTGAGACTGGGGTCGACCAGCGCGTCGAAGCGTTTAAGCGCCTCGGAGCCGATCAGCAACGGGTATTGAAAGGCGCTGCGGTCGGTCAGGTTCACTTCGATGCTGCGCAGGGCCGAGCCCATGCAGATGTCCAGTTCGATGACCGGCCGGGCCGTGTACTTCTTGCCTTCTTCGGGGCCGTAGTCACCGGCGCGGCGCTTGATCTTGCTGACCCGGGCCAGCGGGCGTTCGATGGGGTGCGAATGGGCGGCGTCGATCGCCAGGTAAAAGCGCACCCAGGATTCGCCGTTGCGCTTGAAGCGCTTGATGTCGCGGGCACTGAGCGAGGCCGTCTTGGCACCGGTGTCCAGCTTGGCGGCAACCTCCAGGTCAATGCCCTGCAGCGCCGCATATTCGTTGAGGCCGTACACGGTTTTTTCCCCCGCCGCGGCGAGCCCCGGCAGGCACATGAAGCAAAAGGCAGCAGATAAGGGCTTGAGTGTCATAAATCCTGGTGCGCAGCGTTCCGTTTTCGGTTCAGGCCCTGGCATTACTGCACAAGCTCCCTAGGTGCCTTCTCTATATAGAAGAGTGGCAAATGCGGCGGCATTCTAGCACGGTGGTTTTCTGACGCCACCGCTGGCCGGGGGCTACGATACTTCGAAGCGGCAAGTTATGTCAGCACGCGTTATTAGACGATTGTCGACAATATGGTTTTTTGCTTTGACGTTTGAGGGTTATACGTTTAGTTTTTGCCGTATTGATTTTAAAGGTGTCGACAATATGCTCGATCAGCTCGAAATGCCGGTCCTCGTCCAAGACGATGTCGAGACCTTGTCCGAGAACGTTTTTCGACGCATCCAGGCTGCCATCGTCAAGGGCGAGATCGCCCCGGGCAGCAAGATCTCCGAGCCCGAACTGGCCCGTACCTACGGCATCAGCCGTGGGCCGCTGCGCGAGGCGATCCATCGCCTCGAAGGCCAGCGCCTGCTGGTGCGCATCCCCCATGTCGGGGCACGAGTGGTCTCGCTGAGCCATGCCGAGCTGCTGGAGCTCTATGAAATTCGCGAGTCCCTGGAGGGCATGGCCTGTCGCCTCGCGGCGCAGCGCATGACCCTGGAGGAAATCGACGAACTGCGCCGGGTCTTGGAAACCCACGAGCGCGATGCGGCGTTCCAGGCCGGTGTCGGCTATTACCAGCAGGAAGGCGACTTCGACTTCCACTATCGGATTATCCAGGGCAGCGGCAATCGCACCCTCACGCAGATGCTCTGCGGCGAGTTGTACCAACTGGTGCGCATGTACCGCATCCAGTTTTCCACCACGCCCAACCGTCCGCGCCAGGCTTTTGCCGAGCACCATCGGATTCTCGATGCCATCGCCGACCGTGACGGCGAACTGGCTGAATTATTGATGCGCCGGCACATCGGCGCGTCCAAACGCAACATTGCGCGTCATTTCCAGGACAGCGCCGCCACTGAACGAGGTGAGTCATGAGCAACAGCACTCCAGGCCAGCGATTCCGCGATGCGGTCGCCAGCGAGCATCCGCTGCAAGTGGTCGGCACGATCAACGCCAACCACGCGCTGCTGGCCAAGCGCGCCGGTTTCAAGGCGATCTACCTATCGGGTGGCGGCGTGGCAGCCGGCTCTCTCGGCGTGCCGGACCTGGGCATCACCGGCCTGGATGACGTGCTGACCGACGTGCGCCGCATCACCGATGTTTGCGACTTGCCGTTGCTGGTGGACGTGGACACCGGTTTCGGTTCCTCGGCGTTCAACGTGGCGCGCACGGTCAAGTCGATGATCAAGTTTGGTGCGGCGGCGATTCATATCGAGGACCAGGTCGGCGCCAAGCGCTGCGGCCATCGCCCGAACAAGGAAATCGTCTCGCAGCAGGAAATGGTCGACCGCATCAAGGCCGCCGTCGATGCCCGCACCGATGACAGCTTCGTGATCATGGCCCGTACCGACGCCCTGGCGGTGGAAGGCTTGGAATCGGCCCTGGACCGCGCCGCCGCATGCATCGAGGCCGGCGCCGACATGATTTTCCCCGAAGCCATCACCGAACTTGAAATGTACAAGCTGTTCGCCAGCCGCGTGAAAGCGCCGATCCTGGCCAACATCACCGAATTCGGCGCGACCCCGCTCTACACCACCGAACAACTCGCCGGGGCCGACGTGTCCCTGGTGCTCTACCCGCTGTCGGCCTTCCGGGCCACGAACAAGGCGGCCGAAAACGTCTACACCGCCATCCGTCGCGACGGCACGCAACAGAATGTCATCGACACCATGCAGACCCGCATGGAGCTTTACGATCGCATCGACTACCACACCTTCGAGCAGAAGCTCGATGCGCTGTTCGCGGCGAAGAAGTAAGGCGCGACTCCCTACAAATTCAAGAAAATGGAGACAGAACATGGCCGAAGCAAAAGTACTCAGTGGCGCCGGGCTCCGTGGCCAGGTAGCTGGGCAAACTGCCCTATCCACCGTAGGCCAGTCGGGCGCCGGGCTGACCTATCGCGGCTACGACGTCCGCGACCTGGCGGCGGATGCGCAATTTGAAGAAGTGGCCTACCTGCTGCTGTACGGCGAGCTGCCGACCCAGGCACAGCTGGACGCCTACACCGGTAAATTGCGCCAATTGCGTGACTTGCCCCAAGCCTTGAAAGAAGTGCTGGAGCGCATTCCCGCCGACGCCCACCCGATGGACGTGATGCGCACCGGTTGCTCGTTCCTCGGCAACCTTGAGCCCGAGCAGGATTTCTCCCAACAGCACGACAAGACCGACCGCCTGCTCGCGGCGTTCCCGGCGATCATGTGCTACTGGTATCGCTTCAGCCACGAAGGTCAGCGCATCGAATGCGTAACTGACGAAGTGTCCATTGGCGGCCACTTCCTGCATCTATTGCACGGTAAGAAGCCGAGCGAGCTGCACGTCAAGGTGATGAACGTGTCGCTGATTCTCTACGCCGAGCACGAATTCAACGCCTCGACCTTCACCGCCCGCGTCTGCGCCTCCACGCTGTCGGACCTGTTCTCTTGCATCACGGCCGCCATCGGCTCGTTGCGCGGCCCGTTGCATGGCGGCGCCAACGAGGCGGCGATGGAAATGATCGAGCGCTTCAGCTCACCCCAGGATGCCATCGAAGGCACCCTCGGCATGCTGGCGCGCAAGGACAAGATCATGGGCTTCGGCCACGCGATCTATAAGGACAACGACCCGCGCAACGAGGTCATCAAGGGTTGGTCGAAAAAACTTGCCGATGAAGTGGGCGACACGGTGCTGTTCCCGGTTTCCGAAGCCATCGACAAGACCATGTGGGAGCAGAAGAAACTGTTTCCCAACGCCGATTTCTACCATGCCTCGGCGTACCACTTCATGGGCATCCCGACCAAGCTGTTCACGCCGATCTTCGTCTGCTCGCGCCTGACCGGCTGGGCCGCCCACGTGTTCGAACAACGCGCCAACAACCGCATCATCCGACCGAGCGCCGAATACACCGGCGTCGAACAGCGCAAGTTCGTGCCAATCGAACAACGCTGAGCTGGAGGGCTAGCCGCAGGAACTGGGGAACTGGATAAACCCACAACCCTGTGGGAGCGAGCCTGCTCGCGATAGCGTCGGGTCAGCAGCATCAATGTTGGCTGACACACCGCAATCGCGAGCAGGCTCGCTCCCACAAGGGAACATGTTCACTTCAGTAGCTGCGCCAATCCTTCTGAAACCACCGTGACCCGAGTCCTGACGATGAACACAGAATTTCGCAAACCGCTGCCTGGCACTTCGCTGGATTATTTCGATGTTCGCGCGGCCGTGGAGGCCATCCGCCCCGGCGCCTACGATGGCTTGCCGTACACCTCTCGCGTATTGGCGGAGAACCTCGTGCGCCGCTGCGACCCGGCCACGCTGCGTGAATCGCTGCTGCAACTGATCGAGCGCAAGCGCGACCTGGACTTCCCATGGTTTCCGGCGCGGGTGGTGTGCCATGACATTCTCGGCCAGACCGCCCTGGTGGACTTGGCCGGTTTGCGCGACGCCATTGCCCAGCAGGGCGGCGACCCGGCGCAAGTCAACCCGGTGGTGCCGACCCAACTGATCGTCGACCACTCCCTGGCGGTCGAGAGCGCCGGTTTCGATCCCCAGGCCTTCGCCAAGAACCGCGCCATCGAAGACCGCCGCAACGAAGACCGCTTTCACTTCATCAACTGGACCAAGAAAGCTTTCAAGAACGTCGATGTGATTCCGCCGGGCAACGGGATCATGCACCAGATCAACCTGGAGAAAATGTCGCCGGTGATCCAGCAGCGGGACGGCGTGGCCTTCCCGGACACGTGCGTCGGCACCGACAGCCACACGCCCCACGTCGATGCACTGGGCGTGATTGCCATCGGCGTTGGTGGCTTGGAAGCAGAAAGCGTCATGCTTGGCCGCGCCTCGTGGATGCGCTTGCCGGAAATTGTCGGCGTCGAGCTGACCGGCAAGCTGCAACCGGGCATCACCGCCACCGACATGGTGCTGGCGCTGACTGAATTCCTGCGTAAACAAAAAGTCGTGGGCGCATGGCTGGAGTTTTACGGCGAAGGCGCCAGCGCGCTGACCTTGGGCGACCGGGCGACCATCTCCAACATGGCCCCTGAGTACGGCGCCACGGCGGCAATGTTCCATATCGATCGGCAGACGATCGACTACCTGAAGCTCACTGGGCGCGAAGACCAGCAAGTGCAGCTGGTCGAACACTACGCCAAGACCATTGGCCTGTGGGCAGACAGCCTCAAGGGCGCGCAATACGAGCGTGGCCTGACGTTCGATCTTTCTTCGGTCGTGCGCAACATGGCCGGCCCGAGCAACCCCCACGCCCGTGTCGCGGTGTCGGATCTGGCCGCCAAAGGCATCTCCGGCCAGTGGGACGACGTGCCTGGGCAAATGCCCGACGGCGCGGTGATCATCGCCGCGATCACCAGTTGCACCAACACCAGCAACCCGCGCAACGTGATCGCCGCAGGCCTGCTGGCGCGCAACGCCAACCGCCTGGGCCTGGCCCGCAAGCCGTGGGTCAAGTCATCCCTGGCACCGGGCTCTAAAACCGTGGCGCTGTACCTGGATGAAGCCGGCCTTACGCCCGAGCTCGAGAAGCTGGGCTTCGGCGTGGTGGCGTTTGCCTGCACCACCTGCAACGGCATGTCCGGCGCGTTGGACCCGGTGATCCAACAGGAAATCATCGACCGCGACCTGTACGCCACCGCCGTGCTGTCGGGCAACCGCAACTTCGACGGGCGTATCCACCCGTACGCCAAGCAGGCGTTTTTGGCCTCGCCGCCGCTGGTGGTTGCTTATGCCATCGCCGGGACCATTCGCTTCGACATCGAGAAGGATGTGCTGGGCGTGGTGGACGGTCGTGAAATCCGCCTCAAGGACATCTGGCCAAGCGACGAAGAAATCGAAGCCGTGGTCAAGGCGGCGGTGAAGCCGGAGCAGTTCCGCCAGGTCTACATCCCGATGTTCGCCATCCAGGAAGACACCGGCCCGAAAGTCACGCCGCTGTACGACTGGCGCCCGCAAAGCACCTACATCCGCCGCCCGCCTTATTGGGAAGGTGCATTGGCCGGTGCGCGGCCGCTGCAGGGCATGCGCCCGCTGGCGGTGCTGCCGGACAACATCACCACCGATCACCTGTCGCCATCCAACGCCATCATGTTGGACAGCGCCGCCGGTGAGTACCTGGCGAAAATGGGCCTGCCGGAAGAGGACTTCAACTCTTACGCGACCCACCGCGGCGACCACCTGACCGCGCAGCGCGCGACCTTCGCCAACCCGAAACTGTTCAACGAAATGGTCGTTGAAAACGGCAAGGTCAAGCAGGGCTCCCTGGCCCGGGTCGAGCCGGAAGGCAAGGTCATGCGCATGTGGGAAGCCATCGAGACCTACATGGAACGCAAGCAGCCGTTGATCATCGTCGCTGGCGCCGACTACGGCCAGGGATCGTCGCGGGACTGGGCGGCCAAGGGGGTGCGTCTGGCCGGTGTCGAGGCGATCGTTGCCGAAGGCTTCGAGCGCATCCATCGCACCAATCTGGTGGGCATGGGCGTGTTGCCGCTGGAGTTCAAGCCCGGTACAGATCGCAAGACCTTGGGCATCGACGGCAGCGAAATATACGACGTGATCGGCGAGCGCACCCCGCGCGCGACGTTGACGTTAGTCATCACCCGCAAGAACGGCGAGCGCGTCGAAGTGCCGGTGACCTGCCGCCTCGATACCGCCGAGGAAGTGTCGATCTACGAAGCCGGGGGCGTGTTGCAGCGCTTTGCCCAGGACTTCCTCGAGTCGGCGGTGGCCGTTTAAATCGCCTGGGTGGCCGGTTTTTCCGGCCGCCCGTTTTTAAGGAGTTGGAGCACATGGCTCACTCGCCTCAAATCAAGATCCCCGCGACTTACATGCGTGGCGGCACCAGCAAAGGCGTGTTCTTCAGCCTGCCAGACCTGCCCGAAGCCGCCCGAGTCCCTGGCCCGGTCCGGGATGCCCTGTTGCTGCGGGTGATCGGCAGCCCCGACCCGTACGAAAAACAGATCGATGGAATGGGCGGCGCGACGTCCAGCACCAGCAAGACGGTAATCCTGTCCAAGAGCACCCGGGCCGACCACGATGTCGACTATCTGTTCGGCCAGGTGTCCATCGACAAGCCTTTCGTGGACTGGAGCGGCAACTGCGGCAACCTGTCGGCGGCGGTGGGGTCGTTTGCCATCAGCACTGGCTTGGTGGAGCCGGCCCGGATTCCGCAAAACGGTGTGGCCGTGGTGCGGATCTGGCAGGCCAACATCGGCAAGACCATCATCGCCCATGTGCCGATCACCGACGGCGCGGTGCAGGAAACCGGCGACTTCGAACTCGACGGCGTGACCTTTCCGGCGGCTGAAGTACAGCTGGAGTTCATGGACCCGGCTGCCGAGGAGGAGGGCGGTGGCGGCTCGATGTTCCCAACCGGGAACTTGGTGGACGACTTGGAAGTGCCCGGTGTTGGTACATTGAAGGCGACGCTGATCAACGCAGGCATCCCGACGATTTTCATCAATGCCCGGGATATCGGGTACACCGGTACTGAATTGCAGGGCGCCATCAACGGCGATCCGAAGGCGCTGGCGATGTTCGAAACCATCCGCGCCCACGGTGCCTTGCGCATGGGGTTGATCAAGCATCTGGACGAAGCGGCTCAGCGCCAGCACACCCCCAAAGTCGCGTTTGTCGCGCCTCCAGCGGATTACCTTTCGTCCAGCGGGAAAGCCGTGGCGGCGGGCGACGTCGATTTGCTAGTGCGGGCGTTGTCCATGGGCAAGCTGCACCACGCCATGATGGGCACCGCCGCCGTCGCCATCGGCACCGCCGCCGCGATTTCCGGCACCCTGGTGAATCTGGCCGCCGGCGGTATCGAGCGCAACGCCGTGCGTTTCGGCCACCCGTCCGGCACCTTGCGTGTCGGCGCCGAGGCCAGCCAGGTCGACGGCGAATGGACTGTGAAAAAAGCCATCATGAGCCGCAGCGCGCGGGTATTGATGGAAGGGTTCGTGCGGGTGCCCGGGGATGTTTTTTAACGGGTTCCTTCAGACATAACCCAAGACCTGTGGGAGCCTGCTCGCGATGAGGCCGGCACATCCAGCATCTATGTTGGTTGACACACCGCTTCTCGCGAGCAGGCTCGCTCCCATCGTGGCTGTGGTTAGCCTCCCATCAATGCCGTGACGACCACCCCCACATTAGTTTCCAACTCCGCCACCGGGTCGGCGCCATCGGTGCTCAGTACCAGCAACTGACTGCCGCCCTCGGTAACGGCCGCTTTCACAGCTTCCGACGGCTGGCGATGATGCAGCACCAGCGCCACGTCATTGTCTTTCAACGTTGTGGTCAATTGCTTCAAGGCCTCGGGCGTCCACTCGGCGTCGGGCCGGGCGTCAGTACTGATGCCATCCAGATTCAACCCGCTGATCAAGTAACCAAAATGCTCGCTCAGGCTGACTACGCTCAGGTTATCGGCACTGGCGAGACGTTTTTCGCTGTCGGCGCTGAGCTTGAGCAGGCGTTGCTTGAGGGCCGCCAGGTTGGCGTCGATTTTCGCTTTGTCGTTTGGGGCCAGGCGCACCAGGTCGGCGGCGATCACGTCGGCCATCCGCCCCAGGTTGGGGCTGGCCATCCATGGCTGGCTCGCCAAACCGTCAGCCATCCCCGGTTGCACGGCGATACCGGGCAGGGCGCCGTCCACCGGGCGGGCCGCGTCGACTTCGACGATGCGGATGTTGCTGCGTCGGGCCATGGGGTACAGCGGATCGTCCGGCCATAACGAGCGCAGGCCGATCACGGCATCGGCATCACTGGCCAGTTTGCCCAGGGCCGGCGCGCCACGGCCGCTGAAATAGGCATTCTGGCGGGTGCCAGGCAGATTGGCGGGCGCGGCCCGCTCCAGGCTGACCTCGGTGCCCTTGAGCAAGGCCTCGCCCAACCCGTAGGTGACCGGCAACGACGCCAGCAGACGGACCTTTTCGGCGGCGAATGATGAAGTGACGGCCACGCCGCACAACGCGACGGCCAGGGTCAGTTGTCGCAGTGAAAAAACCATTTATCCAAGATTCCCTTTGAGGCTGGGGACGATGCCACGGGCGATGGCGCTCAGGGCGAAGGCGATGCCGGCCACCAGAATGATCGCGGCACCGGACGGGATCGGCAGGTCGAAGACGATCGGCGCGAGAATCCCGCACAACGTGCTGACGGTGGCGATCAGTACCGAACACCAGAAGAAGCCTTTCAACGATTGGCTGAGCAGGCGCGCGGCAGCCGCCGGGATCACCAGCAGCGCCCCCACCAGAATGGCGCCAATGACTTTCACCGCCGCCACGGTAATCAATGTCACCAAGATCACGAACAGGTAGTCCAGGGCCTTGACCGCCACCCCGCGCACCGCCGCCAGTTGCGGATTGAAGCTGGCGAGCATGATGCGGTTGTACAGTGGCAACGCCAGCGCCATCACCAGTGAACCGACCACCGCCAGCACCAGCAAGTCGTTGCCGTTGACCGTCAGCACGGAACCGAACAGCACGTTCTCCAAGATGTGTACGTTGATCTTGCCCGCCAGGATCAACAGCAGGCTTGCACCCAGGGCCAGGGACACCGAAAGGAAGACGCCAATCAGGGTGTCCGGCGACAGGCCGGTTCGGTTGCGCAGGTAATTGAGCAGGATGCCGAACAGCAGGCAATAGCCGAACAGGCTTCCGTATGGCCCGGTGTAGGGTTCGCCGAGCAGGATGCCGACGGCCACGCCAGTCAGCGCCGCATGGCCCACGGCTTCGGAAAAAAACGCGAAGCGCTTGACCACCACCAGCGTACCGAGGCCGCCAAGCACCGGGCCGATCAACAACCCGGCCAACAATGCGTTGACCACAAACCCATAGGCCAGCGCTTCGGGCAGATAGCCGGACGAGGCCCAGCCCTGGACCATCAAGCGAAAGGCTTCGTAACTCATCAGGCCGCGCTCCCGTTGGTGCGTGGATGGGTGGAAAACAGCGTGAGCAGTCGCTCCGGGGTCAGGGTCTGGCGTGGCGGGCCGTCGAACAGTACCCGGCGATTGAGGCCCGTGACCCGGTCGGCCAGCCGCCCGACGGCGTCCAGGTCATGCTCGATCCACAGCACGGTGATCCCGGCCTGGCGCCAGTCCTGCAGCAACCGCTCGAACACCTGGATGCCGGCCTCGTCGAGGGCTGACATCGGTTCGTCCAGGACCAGCAGTTGCGGTGAAGGGATCAAGCCCTGGGCGAGCAATACCCGCTGGCGCTCACCGCCGGACAGCGCGCCCATCCGGCGCTTGCGCTTATCCTGCATGCCGACCCGCTCCAGGGCCTGGCCGATGGCACCGGTGTACTGCTTGCTCAAGCCGAGAAAGGCCGGGCGCCGTTGACACATCGCGGCCATGAAATCGTCCACCGTCATGGGCAGGCCACGATCGAACTCAAGGGCCTGGGGCACATAGCCGATGACGCCGGGCTCACCTGGCCACTGCAAGCTCAGGCGCCCCTTGTGCGGCATTTGTCCGAGCAGGGTCTTGATCAGGGAACTCTTGCCGCCGCCGTTGGGGCCGACCAGGGCATGGACGCTGCCAGGTTGTATCAGCAAGCCCACGTTGTCGAGAATCGTGGTGCGCCCCAGCTCGAGGCTGATGTCGATGAACTCGATCAGCGGGCCGGCCTTTGGCTGGATAAGGGTTTGCTGCACGGTCATGCGCCGGACTCCTGGATCGCCCGGACCACGGTGTCGAGGTTGCCGGTCATCTCCTTTTCGTATTTCTCGGCGCTGTATTCACCGTAGGAAATGTGCGAAAGCGGGTACAGCTTTACGCCTGATTCACGTTGAATGGTGTCGACGTAGGTGGAGGGAAAATCCATCTCCGAAAAGATCACTTTCACATCCAGTTCGCGCAACTGATCGATGGTCTTTTTCAACTGGCTGGGGCTCGGCTCGATACCGTGGGCCGGCTCGACCACGGCGGTCACTTCCAGGCCGAATTCGCGCAGCAGGTAATCGTAGGCGGCATGTACAGTCGCGACCCGCAACTCGGCGTTCGGCGCCTGGGTCAGCTTGGCCAGGGCGTCCGCACGCATCTGCCGCAGGCGCTTGCCGTAGGCGCGAGCGTTTTGCGTGTAGGTCTTGGCGTTATCGGGGTCGAGCTTGCCCAGCTCCCGGGCGATGTTGTTGACCTGGGCAATGGACGCGCTGATGGACAGGAACGTATGCGGGTTGACGACTTTGCCCGCGCCCCTGGCGGCAGTGCCGGTGGCGGCCAGCAAGGGCACGTTTTCGTTGGCTTCGATGACCTTCACGTCTGGTGTTTCGCTGGCGGCGATCATGCGGTCGGCAAAATCGTCATGGCCGACGCCGTTGAGCACGATCACATCCAGACCGCTGATGCGCTTGATGTCTTCGGCCCTGGGTTCATAGGCGTGGGGATTGAATCCGGCCGGGATCAACGGCACCACTTCGGCCTTGTCACCGACGATGTTCGCCACGTAACTGTAGTAAGGGTGCAAGGTGATGCCGATGCGCAGGCGCTTGGACGTTTCGGCGCTGGCCATCGGGGCGAGCAGGCAGGCCAGCAGGCCAAGCAACAGCAGGCACAGGAACGGGCGGCGTGGAGAGGCGATAGACATGGGCAAGCGGTCTTCTCTTGGATGAGGGCGAGGGGTCAATGCCGGTGCTGGCGGGTCACGCCGGCATCGAATTGCGCGACGATCTGTTGCCAGCCGGATGCGGACAAAGCAGCGTCGTCCAACACGGCAGGGGCGGTCGCAGGATTGCTGCGGTTGAGCCAGATGTCCGGGGGCGCGTCGGATGTTTCGCTGATGCGCATCAGAAAGGAGCCTGCGATTGACGGGGTAGCACTCGCGCCAAAGTAGGCTTTTTCACCCAGCAGTTGCCAGGCGTGGCCGCCGCGGGTGACAGAACTGGCATCTTGGGCGAACGGGGCAAAACCTTCGTCCGCCAACGCTTGCGGGCCGGGAAGGGCTAGCTCGCTTTCGCGCAGAATGCGGATCTCGTCCAGCGTGACCCGCAGGTCGACATAGATGCCTTGCTCGGCGGCGCTGAGGTCGCGACGGGCATCCAACTGGTTGCTTTGCACGTGAGTGACGTCCTGGGTTTCGCCATGCCAGGCCACCACCGACCCGGCTCCCAATACGATGATCAGGCACAGCAGCAAGACATAAAGGGTTTCGTGGCCCGCGCCAGCGGGGCGAACGACGTGGTGGGTAGGTGTGCTCATGGGGCCTCGATGTCGGCTTGGTCGATTTCCACGACGTGCCCGGGGCCGGCGTCGAAGAGTACGTAGAACTCGGCGTCCGGTTTCTTGAAGGTCAGCGTTGAGTCGGCGCCGAGCTTGCCGGGAACGAGGATGGTTTCGTCATAGCCAATCACGTCCAGCGTCACTCCGGGTGCACCGCTGCCGTCGGAAAAACCGCCGGTGCATTGGATCTGCTCGGCGTCGATGGCCTTGCACTCGCACATCGGGTTATGGGCCAGTGCGCTGGTGCTCAAGCTTGCGCAAAGGAGCAATGCCATGCTGTTGAGGAAGGCGCGGAGGGTCATGGTCGGGCTCCTTGGGTTTTCAGCCAGGCAACGGTGGCCGGGGAGGCCTGGTTCAGTGGAATCGAGGCCTGGTGCATCGAACCGTCCCAACCCTCGAGGGTTATCCACAGTTCGGCATCGGGCTGGGTCTTCGGCGGGACTGGCAACAACGCGCCCATGCGATAGGGCGAGCCAAAGAAAATCACCCCGGCGGCCCGCAGGCTGCGGGGCTTGCCAATGCGCAGATAGGTGGCTTTCACCTGGCTGATGCAGCGTTGGCACAGCGCGGCATTGAAGTGCTTCATGGGGCCGGCGGGACCCTGGGTACGAGGGGCTTCGTTGCGAAATTCCGCCAGGCGCAAGCTCCACGGCCCGACCTGGATCTCACCGACTTCCCGCTCTCCGAGCCCGCCGTCGCCACGGAACAACGCAGCTTCCGAGAAATACTTGGGCATGAAGCCCAGGGGAATCAGCAGCAACAGCACATTGAGATGGAAACGCCATTTATGCCAGAACCGGCCCAGGCGAGAGGGTGGCAGGGTTGTGGTGGACGGATTCACAGGCTGCCCTCCGGCGAGTCACGGTGGAGGGAGGGTTGCAATGGGGGGGCGATCCGGGCGGGCCGGGCAGGTTTCTGGCTGCGCTTGACGGCGTTGGCAGTGGCCAGGGCGGTGCGTTTGGTCCAGATCAGCAACCCACTGAGGACCATCATGCTCAGGATCAGACCGAAGAAAAACCAGATGAGCTTGATCCAGAGGCCGCCGAAGTCCCCGGTGTGCAATGGCCGCATGGATTCGGTGACGAACTCCAGGGGCGTGCGGTCCGCCAACAATCGCGTGGCGTCCACCTCGCCGCTGTAGGGATTGATGGTCGCGGTCTGGAACATCAATGGATACCAGCCGCGCCCGCCGATTTCGACGTGGCTGTAGGCATTGCCGGGTAGGCTGACAAAACTCGCGTCCAACCCCGGGATTTGCTGCCGGGCGATCTCGATGGCTCGGTCCAGGTTCAATCGTGGTGGAGCAATACCATCGGCTGACAGTGGAACGCTTTCACGAGCCACGACCGGGACGACCGGCGCGCTGGAGATCGAGATGCCGTTGTCGGCCAGTGTGGCTTCGATCAGGAACCAGGTGCCGGTCACGGAAATGACCGCGATGAACCAGATCGACCAGATACCGCTGAGCCGATGGAAATCGCCCCAGAAAATCCGCGCGCCGTGACGGATACGCAAGGTCGGGCGCAGGAAACCTTTCCAGAAGCGTTTGTAGACGACAAGCCCGGTAACCAGTGATGCCAGCATCGGCAGGCCGAGGAGAGACACCAGGTACCAGCCCCAGCTGTAGCCGTTGGTGAACGGCACCAGCCACCATCCATGCAGGGCGCGGGTAAAAGCCCTGAAATTGAACGCCGGGGCCGATCCCTGGATGACGCCGCTGTAGGGATTGACGTAGACGGTGTCCGGGCGGCCGTCGGGGTAGGTGACTTTGGCTTCAAGGGCAAAATGCGACTCATCCGGACGCACGATACTTTGCACTTGTGTCAGCGGCTGGGCTTGCTTGATGGCGGCCATGACCTGGTCATAGCTGAGCAACGGGGCGTCATCGCTGGGCTTGCTGGCGCGCATCTCAGGATTGACCAGCCAGACGATCTCCTGGCTGACCACCGCCAGAGTGCCGGTGACGCAGACGATAAGGACAAAAAACCAGATGGGCAACGCCAACCAGCTATGAACGAGAAACCAGAGTTTGGAGCGGGACTTCTTCGACATGATTGAACGTCTTGATTCGATGGAAGGTTCCGTGTCGCGGGCTTCGCAACGGCCTGAACCCTGGAAAAGCAGGCCGTGGCTTTTGCCGACGCGGCCTGCTGCATCTAATTAAGACGAACGAGACACTCAAATCCTGAAGAGTAAGTTGAAAGAAAATGTTTCGCGTTAGCGATAAGCGTGGTCTGGTGTTTGGGTGGCGAGCCATCAAGCTCCCGAACGATCACACACACAACCGATGCAGCCGTCAGTCGGTCGCGCAGAGCGATCAGTTGATTGATGCGCTCATCCAGATTCCGGCTCCACTGCGCCGACAAGGTCTGCCAGTCGGCTGCTGTCGGGGCGCGATCCGCCGGCAGATTCTTCAGCGCCTCGCCAATCTCCGCCAAGGGAATGGCCGGGCGTTGGGCGACTTTGATCAGCGCCACCCGCCTTAGCACTTCCCGAGGGTAGCGACGTTGATTGCCCTGGTTGCGGGTGCTTTTGATCAGCCCCTTGGACTCATAGAAGTGCAGCGCCGTGACCGCTACGCCGCTGCGAGCGGCGACGTGGCCAACGGTGGGCTCCTTGTGGAGGTTTATAGGAATCGTCATTTCAGATGGCGAGGGGAATTTCTGGTGGCTGGTTCACAAGCATCGGGCCAAAGCGGTGACGTTCGGCTCATTTCAGGTACTGCGCATTATCGAGCGCAGCCTGGACGGCGCTCTGCATTGCCCCTGGGTCAGCCAAGCGCAACGAGAGATACGAGAGGGCGATACCCACTATCGAAACCGTTGATTTTTGCCGTTCCATGCTGGCGGGTAGCCTTTGTTCATCGCCCCACTACAGAACATTGGACGCCCGCCATGAACCGTATCCTTGCTGTCTTGCTACTGTTGGCCGTCACCGTATTGAGCGGTTGCGCCTCGTCGTCTCCGGAGCTGCGTCCTTACACAGCTGAGGAAACTCGTGAGCTGGCGCTCGAAGCGCTGAATCGCCGAGGCCTTTCTTTTGAGGAATATCACGCGAAGAAAGCCGAATTGCTGGGACCGTCGCAGAAAAATACCGGTTTCGACGAGCGTGGCGAAATGAATGCCGAACGGACCGTTCAACTGCCTGGCCGACCAAGCTGAAGGACTGTACCGCTCGAAGTTTTGCCTAACTGTCCATGGGCGCGTGCCGGGACGTGGGGTAGGGTCATCATTTGACTGCCCCAACGGATTGACCTGCCATGACGCTCTCGCTTGACCTGCTGCTGGGCTTCGCCCTGTTTGCCCTGGTGACCTCGATCACACCAGGCCCCAACAACACCATGTTGCTGGCCTCGGGTGTCAATTTCGGTTTCAGCCGTACGATCCCTCACATGCTGGGCATCACCTGCGGCTTTTTTTCCCTGGTGCTGGCGGTGGGCCTTGGCCTGGGCGCGGTGTTCCAGACTTATCCATTGCTGTACACCGTGCTGCGCTACATAGGCGCGGCGTATCTCATGTACCTGGCATGGAAAATCGCCCATTCCAGCCCGGTCTCGGACAGCTCAACGGGCAACAACAAGCCGATCGGTTACTGGGGCGCGGCGGCGTTCCAATGGGTCAACCCCAAGGCCTGGATCATGGCCATCGGTGCAATCAGCACCTATACACCGCTGCAAGGCTACTTTTTCAATGTGGTAGTGATCGCGGCGGTGTTTGCCTTGATCAATCTGCCAAGCGTCAGCCTTTGGGTCGTTTGTGGCAGCCTGTTGCGAAACCTGTTGCGTGATCGTCGATGGTTGCGCCTGTTCAACTGGGGCATGGCGCTGCTGTTGGTCGCGTCGCTGTATCCGTTGTTGCTCGAAAGCATGAGTGAGGGCTGAGCTTCGGCGCGATGCCTGCTAAGCTCGCTGTTCCAGGAGCGTTCCTACGCACTTATAAATGAAGTCCGACTTCTTTAAAGGTCTTGATCAGGTAATGCTTGTCTCGAATCCAACGAGGGCACCCTGGTCTTGGAACCGGCTCTGCGAGTTTCCTTATGAATAAGCGTCCTTTGTATTTCGATTACGCCGCCACCACGCCGGTGGATGAGCGGGTTATCCAGGTCATGATCCAATGCCTGGGCTTCGACGGTAACTTTGGCAACCCAGCCTCCAGCTCCCATGCGTTCGGCCAGGAGGCACGACAAACCGTGGAGCAGGCACGCCAGCAGGTGGCCCGGTTGGTTGGCGCTCGAGCCGATCAAATCATCTGGACCTCCGGTGCCACCGAATCCAATAACCTGGCCTTGAAGGGCGTGGCGCAGGCGCGCGGTGCCGGTGGTGGGCATGTCATTACCAGCCTGATCGAACACAAGGCGGTTCTCGATACGGTCAGGCAACTAGAGGAAAGTGGCGTCGAGGTGACTTGGCTGGCGCCAGACGCTGATGGCCTGATCACTGCACGCGCGGTTCGCGAGGCCCTGCGCGAAGACACGTTCCTCGTGTCGCTGATGCTGGTGAACAATGAGTTGGGGACCGTCAACGACGCCGTTGCCATCGGTGAGATCGTTCGCGAGCACGGCGCGCTGTTCCACATGGACGCCGCCCAAGGGGCGGGAAAGGTGGGCATCGACCTGGCCCGGTGGCCGGTGGACCTGATGTCCTTTTCCGCGCATAAGATCTACGGACCCAAGGGTATCGGCGCGCTATACGTTGGCGACCGTGCGCGGCCTCGGGTATCGGCACAGATTCATGGCGGAGGCCACGAAGGTGGTTTGCGCTCCGGCACCCTGGCGACCCATCAGATTGCAGCCATGGGCGCTGCGTTCGAGCTGGCGGCGCAGTCGTTCGACCAGGAGCTTGCCCAGATCGCCCGGTTGCGCAATCGTTTGCTCGAGCCGCTATTGGCATTACCCGGTGTATGTATCAATGGCAGTGCGAGCTGCCGTATTCCCCACACGTTGAGCCTGACGTTCAATGAAGGTGAATTCAACTCGGCGACATTGGGTGCGTCGATTGCATTTTCGGCTACTTCGGCCTGCAATTCAGCGCAGAACAGCCCATCCCATGTCCTGCTGGCCCTGGGGCATGATGCACGTGCGGCCGGGCGGACTATCCGCTTGAGCCTGGGGCGTTTCACTAGCGAACAGGATATTGATGAGGCGGTGCGGGTTATCAAGGAAGCCTGCGCTGCTGCGCCGGCGTTTTGGGCGACGACCCCTTGAACCGACCGACCTTTTGCAACGAACAATAAAATCGATTAGCAGGAGTAATAATGAGTACCGAGCCTTTGACCCCAGGAGAGGTGCCCCAGCGCCTGGCCCGAATTCGCCAGTTGATGAGCGAGGAGGGCGTTCATGCGCTGCTGGTCCCGTCGGCCGATCCGCATCTGTCCGAATACCTGCCAGGCTATTGGCAAGGGCGTCAGTGGTTGTCCGGCTTCCATGGATCGGTCGGCACCTTGATCGTGACGGGGGAATTCGCCGGGGTCTGGGCCGACAGTCGATACTGGGAACAGGCCACGAAGGAACTGGAGGGCAGTGGGATCGAGTTGGTCAAGCTCATGCCAGGTCAGCCCGGCCCATTGGACTGGCTGGGTGAACAAACACCCGAGGGTGGTGTTGTGGCGGTCGACGGTGCAGTCATGGCCGTTGCGTCGGCCCGCACGCTGAGCAGTAAGCTTGAATCGCGCGGCGCGCGGTTGCGTACCGACGTCGACCTGCTGCATAAGATCTGGACCGATCGTCCAGCCCTTCCGGATCAGCCCGTCTACGCCCACCTGCCACCCCAAGCCACGGTGAGTCGTGTAGAGAAGCTTGCCAAACTGCGCGAATCCCTCAAGGAACGCGGTGCCGATTGGCATTTCATTGCGACCCTGGATGACATTGCCTGGCTGTTCAATTTGCGTGGCGCGGATGTGTCGTTCAACCCGGTGTTTGTCTCCTTCGCGTTGATTGGCCAACAACAGGCGACGTTGTTCGTAGCCTTGGACAAAGTCGGTGCGCCATTGCGTGCCACTCTTGAACAGGATGGCGTGACGCTGCGCGATTACAGCGAAGCCGCGGCCGCGCTGCGTGAAGTGCCAAGCGGTGCGAGCCTGCAGATCGATCCGGCGCGGGTCACGGTCGGCTTGCTGGATAACCTGGACAGTGGCGTCAAGCTGGTCGAAGGTCTCAACCCCACGACCCTGGCCAAATCCCGCAAAACCTCGGCGGATGCCGAGCATATCCGCCAGGCAATGGAACAGGACGGTGCGGCGCTCTGCGAATTCTTCGCCTGGCTGGAAAGCGCCTGGGGCCGCGAGCGCATCACCGAGCTGACTATCGATGAACATCTGACCGCGGCACGCAAACGCCGGCCGGATTTCGTCTCCCTGAGCTTCAATACCATCGCTGCCTTTAATGCCAATGGCGCAATGCCCCACTACCACGCCACGGAAGAAGCGCACGCCGTTATCGAAGGCGATGGCCTGTTGTTGATCGATTCGGGTGGCCAGTATCTCGGCGGTACCACGGACATCACACGCATGGTACCGGTCGGAACGCCAACGCCGGAGCAGAAGCGTGATTGCACCCGAGTCCTCAAAGGTGTGATCGCGTTATCGCGGGCCAAATTTCCCCGGGGTATCCTATCGCCTTTGCTCGATGCCATCGCCCGCGCGCCAATCTGGGCCGAGCAGGTGGATTACGGTCATGGGACTGGCCATGGCGTCGGTTATTTCCTGAACGTGCACGAGGGGCCACAAGTCATTGCCTATCAAGCCGCTGCCGCGCCACAAACCGCGATGCAGCCGGGTATGATCACGTCCATCGAACCGGGCACTTATCGCCCGGGTCGCTGGGGTGTGCGCATCGAGAACCTGGTCCTCAACCGCGAGGCAGGCAGTAGCGAGTTCGGTGAGTTCCTGTCCTTCGAAACCCTGACGCTGTGCCCGATCGATACCCGTTGCCTTGAGCCAGCGTTGCTGACCCAGGATGAAAGGGACTGGTTCAACGCCTACCACGCCGAGGTTCAGCGTCGGTTGAGCCCATTGCTGCAAGGCGATGCGCTGCAATGGTTGAACACCCGGACAGCGGCGATCTGATGCAAAAAGGTCAGGCTAGGGCTTCACGGACGAAGTCCAGCCGATCCTGGCCGAAGAACAGCTCGTTGCCTACAAACATGCTCGGCGCGCCAAACACGCCTCTGCGGATCGCTTCTTCGGTGGAGTTTTTGAGCTGGTCCTTGACCTGTTGATCAGAGGTCAAGGCCAGTACATACCCAGGATCAAAACCGCCGTCTTCCAGAACCGCCGCAACTGTCGCTGGATCGTTGAGATTTCGGGCGTCAATCCAAAGCGCGCGGAACAGGCAATCGATAAAGGTCTCGAATCGGTCTGGGTGGCGCAATTGCATCCCGGTTACGGCGCGCATCAACAGCAACGTGTTGATTGGGAAATAGGGGTTGAGCTTGAACTCAACGCCATAACGGGTAGCAAAGCGATTCAGATCCTTGAACAGATAAGGCCCTTTGGCCGGTACGGTAACAGGCGATGCGTTGCCGGTTGCCTTGAAGACACCCCCCAGCAACATCGGGCGGTAGATCAGCTCACTATCCGCTTGTGCGCAAAGCGCAGGTAACTGCGTGTAGGCCAAGTAGGTGGTGGGGCTGCCAAGATCGAAGAAAAACTCTACGGATTTGCTCATGGGCTGCTCTTTTTTGTTATGAGGTGGAGGCTTACCAGCGTTCGCTCCAGGGACGCAGATCCAGCTCGAATGTCCAGGCATCGCGGGGCTGGGTATGCAAGTACCAGTAATTTTCAGCAATGTGTTCCGGATCGAGAATGCCGTCTTCGTCCTTGGTGGCATATTTTTCCGGGAAGTTGTCGCGAATGAAGGCCGTGTCGATGGCGCCGTCCACTATTACGTGAGCGACATGGACGTTCATCGGGCCCAGTTCGCGCGCCATGCTTTGCGCCAACGCTCGCACGCCATGCTTGGCCCCGGCAAACGCGGCGAACCCTGACGCTCCGCGCAATCCGGCCGTGGCTCCGGTAAACAGGATTGTCCCGCGCTGGCGCTTGACCATGCGCTTGGCCACTTCCCGAGCATTGAGAAAGCCGGAGAAGCAAGCCATTTCCCAGATCTTGAAATACTTGCGCGCCGTCTCCTCCAGAATGCTGCAGGGCACATTAGCGCCAATGTTGAATATGAAAGCTTCAATCGGTCCGATCTGTACTTCAATTTGCTCGATCAGCCCGATGACTTCATCTTCGTTGCGCGCATCGCAGGCGAAACCGTGAGCATCACCTCCCTCGTCCCGAATGCTGTTAACTAACGGCTCAAGCTTGTCGGCACTTCGACGCGTGACGCAGGCAACGAAACCCTCCCGGGCGAAACGCCTGGCTATTGCCCCGCCGGTGGCATCGCCAGCACCCACAACCAGTACGACCTTCTTGTTATTCATAGTCCGTCCCATTGCTAAACGATCGTTAACTAAACGGACGTTATGTTAAGATCCGGCCAACGTCAAGGTGTGCATTCAGAGGCAGGACGATGCGTTATTCAGCCAACCACAAGATGGAAACTCGCGAAAAACTGCTCGCCAGCAGCGCTATCTCCGCTAAGAAATCCGGATTTGCAACGGTGGGCGTTGATGGCCTGATGAAGGCGATCGGGTTGAGCGGCGGCGCGTTCTATAGCCATTTCTCATCCAAGGATGAGCTTTTCAGGGCGATTGTCGAACGAGAGCTGGCCCACAGCCTGGACCGCTTGAGTGGCGATGGGATCATGGACTCAACGAAACTGGAGCGTTGCCTCAAGCAGTACTTGAGCATGAGCCATGTGGAGCAACCGGAGGTGGGGTGTGCCTTGCCCGTGTTGGGGGCAGAGATCGCGCGCTCGGATATTCAGGTACGGGAGGCGGCACAGACTTGGATCTGCCGGTTGCATGAAGGCTGGGCGCGGATAATGGGAAGTGACAGCCTGGCATGGGCGGTCCTGTCACAATGTGTCGGGGCATTGTTGGTGGCACGCATGTTGGCATCGCCTGAGATTCAGCGCGATGTCCTCAAATCCAGCCGTGAGGAAATCAGTCGTCGAATCGCCGAGCGACCCTTTGACTGATCCGCTGATTATTTGCAGATGACGATCATGCTGCGGCTGGTATACCCGGCGGGGTTGAGCCCGAAGGGATAGTCACCCGGTTCCTCGACGGCATCACCGGATTTGGCGATCACCTTGTAGTTCTTGGGGGCGCATGAATTGGCCGCCGTGGCGGCGCATTGGTCCCAGGATGAAGTCAGACCGGAGCAATTGATGTGAAGGCCCTTTTTACCGCGTTTCATTTCGGTTTTCGATGTCGCCGCGCAGCCCGCAACTGCCAGCACGGCGATTAAGATCAAGATTCGTTTCATTCCCGTCCTTATGCCGTCGTGGATCTTGTGTCTACGTACGGCTGTGTTCGCTTTCGCTTGAAGCGTTCATGACGTCCTGTATAAAAAAATCCATGCCTGGCATTAGGTTACGGGGCTAAACATGGCCTAAATGTGCGGTAAATACCAGAGCTATATAAAAACTGCTCAATCTGCTGCGATGGCGGGCTTTGCGGTATCGCCCATCGTCAGTGTCGCGCCGACTGATGCAAGGACGATGCAGGTGATGGCGGCCCACTGCGCCAGCGACAGGTATTCCTGAAGGAAGATAAATCCCGACAAGGCGCCGATCGCGGGCTCGACGCTCATTAGCGTGCCGAACGTGCGGGCTGGAATCCGGGTCAGGGAAATCATCTCCAGGGTATAAGGCAGGGCTGTGGACAGGATGGCGACCCCGATGGCGACCGGAATCAGACTCGGCGTCAGCAGCGCGGCACCGGCGTGCACAATACCAATAGGGGCGACAAACAGAGCCGCTATCATGACTCCCAATGCTGCGGTCTGAACGCCATTGTCCGCGCCGGCCTTCTGGCCAAACAGAATGTATAGCGCCCAACACACGCCTGCGCCCAGGGCGTAACCGGCACCTACCAAGTCGATGCCGGTGTCAGCTGCCCCGGTAGGTATCAATAGCAGCAATCCGATCACTGCCAAGGCGATCCAAAGGAAATCGATCGCCCGACGCGAGGCGTAGATTGCAACCGCCAGCGGGCCGGTGAATTCCAGTGCCACGGCAATGCCCAGCGGAACGCTACGAAGAGACATATAGAAGAGGAAGTTCATGCCGCCGAGCGCCATCCCGTAGACCATCACCGTGCGCAGGGATTGAGCGGTGAGCTTGGCGCGCCAAGGGCGTAGCAATAACAACATGATGATGCTGGCGAAGATAAGGCGCAGGGTCGTGGTTCCTTGCGCGCCCACTACCGGGAACATGCTTTTGGCAAGAGCCGCGCCAGACTGGATCGAGGCCATCGCGATTATTAGCAAGGCAACCGGGAATAAAGAAGAAACCAGGTTGCGATTGGCTGGAGTCATTACGGGGTGTCATCCAATAAAAGGGCAAGAGAAACGGGTTTGAGCAATATAGTGCGCATTTCAAGCGGCGCAGTCTATATATCAGGCGGGTTTGGACCCGTTCAGCCGGAAAGATAAAGAAAGGAAAAAATAACGGTTGACGGCAAATTCTGGATGTCTATAATTCGCCCCACTTCCGGCGCAGTCGAAACGGAAAACTCCTTGAGTTTCAATGAGTTAGCCAGGTTTCGGTAAGTGCTTCGCTTCAGTTCATCGAAGCACGGAAGGAGTGGGTAGGCCGGTTTGTTGGGCGCTATCGACGGTTCGATCTTCTCGGTCGAAAGCGGTAAAAAAGAGGTGTTGACAGCAGCGAGTAACGCTGTAGAATTCGCCTCCCGCTAACGAGAGATCGAAAGCGCAAGTGGTTGAAGTTGTTAAGGATTTCCAAGCGAAACTTTGAAAACTTCTTAAAATAACCGCTTGACAGATACACGGGGCGCTGTAGAATGCGCGCCTCGGTTGAGACGAAAGGCTCAACCCACCGCTCTTTAACAACTGAATCAAGCAATTCGTGTGGGTGCTTGTGGAGTCAGACTGCTAGTCAACAGATTATCAGCATCACAAGTTACTCCGCGAGAAATCAAAGATGTAACCAACGATTGCTGAGCCAAGTTTAGGGTTTTCTCAAAACCCAAAGATGTTTGAACTGAAGAGTTTGATCATGGCTCAGATTGAACGCTGGCGGCAGGCCTAACACATGCAAGTCGAGCGGCAGCACGGGTACTTGTACCTGGTGGCGAGCGGCGGACGGGTGAGTAATGCCTAGGAATCTGCCTGGTAGTGGGGGATAACGCTCGGAAACGGACGCTAATACCGCATACGTCCTACGGGAGAAAGCAGGGGACCTTCGGGCCTTGCGCTATCAGATGAGCCTAGGTCGGATTAGCTAGTTGGTGAGGTAATGGCTCACCAAGGCGACGATCCGTAACTGGTCTGAGAGGATGATCAGTCACACTGGAACTGAGACACGGTCCAGACTCCTACGGGAGGCAGCAGTGGGGAATATTGGACAATGGGCGAAAGCCTGATCCAGCCATGCCGCGTGTGTGAAGAAGGTCTTCGGATTGTAAAGCACTTTAAGTTGGGAGGAAGGGCATTAACCTAATACGTTAGTGTTTTGACGTTACCGACAGAATAAGCACCGGCTAACTCTGTGCCAGCAGCCGCGGTAATACAGAGGGTGCAAGCGTTAATCGGAATTACTGGGCGTAAAGCGCGCGTAGGTGGTTCGTTAAGTTGGATGTGAAATCCCCGGGCTCAACCTGGGAACTGCATTCAAAACTGTCGAGCTAGAGTATGGTAGAGGGTGGTGGAATTTCCTGTGTAGCGGTGAAATGCGTAGATATAGGAAGGAACACCAGTGGCGAAGGCGACCACCTGGACTGATACTGACACTGAGGTGCGAAAGCGTGGGGAGCAAACAGGATTAGATACCCTGGTAGTCCACGCCGTAAACGATGTCAACTAGCCGTTGGGAGCCTTGAGCTCTTAGTGGCGCAGCTAACGCATTAAGTTGACCGCCTGGGGAGTACGGCCGCAAGGTTAAAACTCAAATGAATTGACGGGGGCCCGCACAAGCGGTGGAGCATGTGGTTTAATTCGAAGCAACGCGAAGAACCTTACCAGGCCTTGACATCCAATGAACTTTCCAGAGATGGATTGGTGCCTTCGGGAGCATTGAGACAGGTGCTGCATGGCTGTCGTCAGCTCGTGTCGTGAGATGTTGGGTTAAGTCCCGTAACGAGCGCAACCCTTGTCCTTAGTTACCAGCACGTTATGGTGGGCACTCTAAGGAGACTGCCGGTGACAAACCGGAGGAAGGTGGGGATGACGTCAAGTCATCATGGCCCTTACGGCCTGGGCTACACACGTGCTACAATGGTCGGTACAGAGGGTTGCCAAGCCGCGAGGTGGAGCTAATCCCACAAAACCGATCGTAGTCCGGATCGCAGTCTGCAACTCGACTGCGTGAAGTCGGAATCGCTAGTAATCGCGAATCAGAATGTCGCGGTGAATACGTTCCCGGGCCTTGTACACACCGCCCGTCACACCATGGGAGTGGGTTGCACCAGAAGTAGCTAGTCTAACCTTCGGGGGGACGGTTACCACGGTGTGATTCATGACTGGGGTGAAGTCGTAACAAGGTAGCCGTAGGGGAACCTGCGGCTGGATCACCTCCTTAATCGACGACAGCAGCGGCTCCATGAGCTCCCACACGAATTGCTTGATTCATTGAAGAAGACGATTGGGTCTGTAGCTCAGTTGGTTAGAGCGCACCCCTGATAAGGGTGAGGTCGGCAGTTCGAATCTGCCCAGACCCACCAATTTCATGGTGTACCCTGTAGCGATACGGGGCCATAGCTCAGCTGGGAGAGCGCCTGCCTTGCACGCAGGAGGTCAGCGGTTCGATCCCGCTTGGCTCCACCATTACAGATTGGTTCCAACGTTTAAAGCTTAGAAATGAGCATTCCATCCGCGGGATGATGAATGTTGATTTCTAGTCTTTTGATTAGATCGTTCTTTAAAAATTTGGGTATGTGATAGAAAGATAGACTGAACGTTACTTTCACTGGTAACGGATCAGGCTAAGGTAAAATTTGTGAGTGGCTCTTAGAGCCAGATCGAATTTTCGGCGAATGTCGTCTTCACAGTATAACCAGATTGCTTGGGGTTATATGGTCAAGTGAAGAAGCGCATACGGTGGATGCCTTGGCAGTCAGAGGCGATGAAAGACGTGGTAGCCTGCGAAAAGCTTCGGGGAGTCGGCAAACAGACTGTGATCCGGAGATGTCTGAATGGGGGAACCCAGCCATCATAAGATGGTTATCTTGTACTGAATACATAGGTGCAAGAAGCGAACCAGGGGAACTGAAACATCTAAGTACCCTGAGGAAAAGAAATCAACCGAGATTCCCTTAGTAGTGGCGAGCGAACGGGGACTAGCCCTTAAGCTTCTTTGATTTTAGCGGAACGCTCTGGAAAGTGCGGCCATAGTGGGTGATAGCCCTGTACGCGAAAGGATCTTAGAAGTGAAATCGAGTAGGACGGAGCACGAGAAACTTTGTCTGAATATGGGGGGACCATCCTCCAAGGCTAAATACTACTGACTGACCGATAGTGAACTAGTACCGTGAGGGAAAGGCGAAAAGAACCCCGGAGAGGGGAGTGAAATAGATCCTGAAACCGTATGCGTACAAGCAGTGGGAGCCCACTTTGTTGGGTGACTGCGTACCTTTTGTATAATGGGTCAGCGACTTATTTTCAGTGGCGAGCTTAACCGAATAGGGGAGGCGTAGCGAAAGCGAGTCTTAATAGGGCGTCTAGTCGCTGGGAATAGACCCGAAACCGGGCGATCTATCCATGGGCAGGTTGAAGGTTAGGTAACACTGACTGGAGGACCGAACCGACTACCGTTGAAAAGTTAGCGGATGACCTGTGGATCGGAGTGAAAGGCTAATCAAGCTCGGAGATAGCTGGTTCTCCTCGAAAGCTATTTAGGTAGCGCCTCATGTATCACTGTAGGGGGTAGAGCACTGTTTCGGCTAGGGGGTCATCCCGACTTACCAAACCGATGCAAACTCCGAATACCTACAAGTGCCGAGCATGGGAGACACACGGCGGGTGCTAACGTCCGTCGTGAAAAGGGAAACAACCCAGACCGTCAGCTAAGGTCCCAAAGTTATGGTTAAGTGGGAAACGATGTGGGAAGGCTTAGACAGCTAGGAGGTTGGCTTAGAAGCAGCCACCCTTTAAAGAAAGCGTAATAGCTCACTAGTCGAGTCGGCCTGCGCGGAAGATGTAACGGGGCTCAAACCATACACCGAAGCTACGGGTATCACGTAAGTGATGCGGTAGAGGAGCGTTCTGTAAGCCTGTGAAGGTGAGTTGAGAAGCTTGCTGGAGGTATCAGAAGTGCGAATGCTGACATGAGTAACGACAATGGGTGTGAAAAACACCCACGCCGAAAGACCAAGGTTTCCTGCGCAACGTTAATCGACGCAGGGTTAGTCGGTCCCTAAGGCGAGGCTGAAAAGCGTAGTCGATGGAAAACAGGTTAATATTCCTGTACTTCTGGTTATTGCGATGGAGGGACGGAGAAGGCTAGGCCAGCTTGGCGTTGGTTGTCCAAGTTTAAGGTGGTAGGCTGAGATCTTAGGTAAATCCGGGATCTCAAGGCCGAGAGCTGATGACGAGTTACCCTTTGGGTGACGAAGTGGTTGATGCCATGCTTCCAAGAAAAGCTTCTAAGCTTCAGGTAACCAGGAACCGTACCCCAAACCGACACAGGTGGTTGGGTAGAGAATACCAAGGCGCTTGAGAGAACTCGGGTGAAGGAACTAGGCAAAATGGCACCGTAACTTCGGGAGAAGGTGCGCCGGTGAGGGTGAAGCACTTGCTGCGTAAGCCCACGCCGGTCGAAGATACCAGGCCGCTGCGACTGTTTATTAAAAACACAGCACTCTGCAAACACGAAAGTGGACGTATAGGGTGTGACGCCTGCCCGGTGCCGGAAGGTTAATTGATGGGGTTAGCTAACGCGAAGCTCTTGATCGAAGCCCCGGTAAACGGCGGCCGTAACTATAACGGTCCTAAGGTAGCGAAATTCCTTGTCGGGTAAGTTCCGACCTGCACGAATGGCGTAACGATGGCGGCGCTGTCTCCACCCGAGACTCAGTGAAATTGAAATCGCTGTGAAGATGCAGTGTATCCGCGGCTAGACGGAAAGACCCCGTGAACCTTTACTATAGCTTTGCACTGGACTTTGAATTTGCTTGTGTAGGATAGGTGGGAGGCTTTGAAGCGTGGACGCCAGTCTGCGTGGAGCCATCCTTGAAATACCACCCTGGCAACTTTGAGGTTCTAACTCAGGTCCGTTATCCGGATCGAGGACAGTGTATGGTGGGTAGTTTGACTGGGGCGGTCTCCTCCTAAAGAGTAACGGAGGAGTACGAAGGTGCGCTCAGACCGGTCGGAAATCGGTCGTAGAGTATAAAGGCAAAAGCGCGCTTGACTGCGAGACAGACACGTCGAGCAGGTACGAAAGTAGGTCTTAGTGATCCGGTGGTTCTGTATGGAAGGGCCATCGCTCAACGGATAAAAGGTACTCCGGGGATAACAGGCTGATACCGCCCAAGAGTTCATATCGACGGCGGTGTTTGGCACCTCGATGTCGGCTCATCACATCCTGGGGCTGAAGCCGGTCCCAAGGGTATGGCTGTTCGCCATTTAAAGTGGTACGCGAGCTGGGTTTAGAACGTCGTGAGACAGTTCGGTCCCTATCTGCCGTGGACGTTTGAGATTTGAGAGGGGCTGCTCCTAGTACGAGAGGACCGGAGTGGACGAACCTCTGGTGTTCCGGTTGTCACGCCAGTGGCATTGCCGGGTAGCTATGTTCGGAAAAGATAACCGCTGAAAGCATCTAAGCGGGAAACTTGCCTCAAGATGAGATCTCACTGGAGCCTTGAGCTCCCTGAAGGGCCGTCGAAGACTACGACGTTGATAGGCAGGGTGTGTAAGCGCTGTGAGGCGTTGAGCTAACCTGTACTAATTGCCCGTGAGGCTTGACCATATAACACCCAAGCAATTTGTAGACTCGAAAGAGGCCAGATTGCGGTGTTGTGAAGACGAAACGAACCGAAAGTTCGAGATACTCACAAGCAACACGCTATCACATACCCATTTGCTGGAACGTGACCGTAAGGCACGCGCTGGCTACCGAATTTCTTGACGACCATAGAGCATTGGAACCACCTGATCCCATCCCGAACTCAGAAGTGAAACGATGCATCGCCGATGGTAGTGTGGGGTTTCCCCATGTGAGAGTAGGTCATCGTCAAGATTAAATTCCGAAACCCCTATCTGCTGATGCAGGTAGGGGTTTTGTTTTTGCGCTTGGATTAAAACCGGATGGCTTGTCATCCCTCTCATTGTCCTCAATCAAGCTTCAGGCACCGGACAGCTCAGGTCCCCTTCTTTGCAGCTGAGATAGGTGTTGAACGCGTCAATCCGCGCCTTGGTCAGCGTCGTGATGCACTCATTGTGGATCATGGGATGGACGCTTCCGCCTTCGACACCGGACGCCGAAAAGCTACATTCAGCGTCACGGAAGTCAATCCAGGCGCGCTGTGCCTTGACCAACAATTGTTTGGCCGCAGCGTTATCCTTCAGGCGCGCTGTGATTTTTTGGTACAAGCGGTTCAACTCTTTATCGGCGGCCCTGTTTTCCTGGGTTGCGCACTGGTTCAACTCGCCCTGGGTCGTGGCGTTTGCGCAATCATCAGCTTGGACGGGGCTGACGAACAGCAGCGGAATAAGGGGCAGCAGCAAGCGTTTGGACATTATCAATCTCTCCTTGACGGGTAAAACTGCCGGAGGGAGTGTACCCAAACAATGCGCTGACACAACTTTCCGGTTGGCCTCGTGGTCTTACAAGCCTAGTGTTGAACAAGGAGGTGACCCATGCATTTACCTGACCGTATCGAAAGAAAGATCTTATTGAAGGCGCCCCGTTCGCAGGTTTGGCGCGCACTGGCCGATGCTGAGACCTTCGGCCAATGGTTTGGTGTGAATCTCGACGGGAAACGGTTTGTCGCCGGAGAGCGCACCCAAGGGCAGATTACTTATCCGGGCTACGAACACCTCGTTTGGGATGTGATGGTGGAGCGTGTCGAGCCCGAGCGGGTGTTTTCGTTTCGCTGGCATCCCTACGCTATCGAGCCACAGACGGATTACTCCCAAGAGTCCGAGACTCAGGTGGAGTTCGAACTCGAAGACTTTAAGGGGGGGACGTTGTTGAAAGTGGTGGAGTCGGGATTCAACGGTATTCCTGAAGCGCGTCGACTCAAGGCCTTTCGAATGGATAGTCGGGGTTGGGATGAGCAAATGGCCAACATCGAGGAATTCCTGAGCAAGGCATGATATGGCTTCGGAGCCTTTATCGATCCGATGCCCGATTGACTAAGGGTTTTCGGAAGGGAGGGTATAGCGAATGTCTTACACGGCTTGGTAGTTATATCCTCTATTTCACTTTGGATCCGACGCGTAATCTTTGCTCATCCACTGAAGTACAGGGAGTGCTCAGGATCAGGGATGATCGACCTTGCAAGGATAGCTATCGACAGGGAGTCGTAATGGTCTTGGAAAAACCCGCTTAGGCGGGTTTTTTTTCGTCTGCGAGAAAGATATTCCATAAGGCCTGGCGTCGGGTTTTGCATGCCGGATCAGGCGCTGCTGGCCTGTAATGCCATCGCCCGCAGACGAGCGATGTCCTTGCTCGGCGAGGCGCCGAATAGGCGGCTGTATTCCCGACTGAATTGAGAAGGGCTTTCATAGCCCATCTTGTAGCCAATTGACGAAACGTCGCAGTTCTCGGCCAACAACAATCGTCGGGCTTCCTGCAGGCGCAGCTGTTTCTGATATTGCAGCGGGCTCATGGCGGTCACGGCTTTGAAGCGGTGATGCAGCGCCGAAGGGCTGAGATTGATCATTTGCGCCAGACTCTCAATGCTCAATGGCTCGGCGTAATGGCTATTGAGCCACTCGATGGCCCGGCTGATGCGGTGGGTCTGGGTGTCAGGAATTGCGATTTCATGCAGGCGCCGGCCTTGGGCACCGCGCAACAGTCGATAGAAAATCTCCTGCTGGGCCAAGGGCGCAAGTGTCGCGATGTCGTCCGGACTGTCGAGCAGCCGCAGCAAACGCAGCATAGCGTCGAGCAGGGGTTCGTCAATTCGGTCCAGGAATAATCCGCGGTCAGTTCTTTCAGCCGGCAAACCGATGGGGTTGGCATCGGCAATCAGCCGACAGATCTGGGCCGGCTCAATGTCCAGGCGAATGCACAGGTACGGTTGCTCTGGACTGGCCACGATCACTTGGCCGGCCAGCGGCAGCGTCACCGAGACCACCAGGTAATTGAGAGGGTCGTAGACATAGCGCTCGTGGGCCAGCGTGACTTCTTTGCGACCCTGCACAATCACACAGAGCCCCGGCTTGTGCACGACGTGCAGGGCTTCTGTGGGTTGGTCGCAGCGGATCAGGTGCAACGCTTCAATAGCCGTGGCGTGGACACCAAATTCCGGTGCGAAGCGCTTCATCAGGTTCGCCAGTTCGGCGCGACGCACGTCTATGCGGTTATCAGGCGTGATGGTGATGGACGTGGATACCGACATGCCGATCAATCTCCCTGGCCAATTGAATGGATCGCGCTAGTAAAGCCGATTGAAACTGCGACGACCAGAGGCGCTATCGTTACAGGATCGTGCAAATGCGCAGGAGAATCCGGCTAACCGAAGCGCAGAACGAATCCCTAATCTGGACCTGTCAAAACGCTCCACCGGGAGCCAACACATCCAGACGAGGGATTCATCATGTCCGATATTCAAAACAAAGTCGTGGTCATTACTGGCGCCAGCAGCGGGATTGGTGAGGCGGCGGCACGCTTGCTGGCTGCCCGGGGGGCTTGCGTCGTATTGGGCGCCCGGCGCGAGGAACGTTTGCAGGCAGTCGTGCAGGAGCTTGAGGCCGCCGGCCAACGGGCTGCTTGCAAAGCCGTGGATGTGAGCCGTCGCGATGACGTGCAGAGCCTGATCGATTTCGCCGTCGAAAAATTCGGCCGACTCGATGTGATCGTCAATAACGCCGGGGTCATGCCCCTCTCCAAACTCGAGGCATTGAAAGTCGATGAGTGGGATCGCATGATCGACGTCAACATCCGCGGGGTGCTCCACGGTATCGCTGCCGGCCTGCCACTGATGCAGCGTCAGCGCAGCGGCCAATTCATCAACATTGCTTCCATCGGTGCCTACGCAGTCAGCCCGACTGCCGCGGTGTACTGCGCCACGAAGTATGCCGTGCGGGCGATTTCCGAAGGCTTGCGTCAAGAAGTCGGTGGGGATGTTCGCGTGACCGTGATTTCCCCCGGTGTCACCGAGTCGGAGTTGGCCGAAAGCATTTCCGATGAAGGCGGACGCGCCGAGATGCGTGAGTTCCGTCGGATCGCCATACCCGCCGAGGCCATCGCCCGGGCGATTTCCTACGCCATCGAACAACCGGCGGACGTCGATGTCAGCGAACTGGTGGTGCGGCCGACGGCAAGCCCTTACTGAGGCGAATCGATCCAGCATCGGCTCCAGCCAGGTAACGCTCGCTTACCTGGCTCAACCTCCCGCTACACCTTTTCCAACCGCGCCGCAGCCCGGTGAGTGATCTGCGAACGTACCCGCAAAGACTCTGCCGAACGCCGGTTGGCTTCTTCCAATACTTTCGTCGGCGCCGTGTCCGGACACCCTGAGGCGAACGGCGGTGCGGGAGCGTATTCGAGTTGCAGCTGGACCAGTTCCGCGGTGTCTCGATCGAACAGCTCCGCCGCCAAGGTCAGGGCAAAATCGATGCCTGCCGTGATGCCGCCCCCGGTGAGCAGGTTACCGTCTCGTACTACGCGGTCCTTGACCGGCGTCGCGCCCAGGGGCTGCAACAAACTGTGGAAGGCCCAGTGGGTGGTGGCGCGCTTGCCACGCAACAATCCCGCCGCACCAAGCACCAGCGAACCTGTGCACACCGAGGTGACATATTTGGCATGGGCCGCCTGACGTTTGATGAAGGACAGGGTCTGCTCGTCTTCCATCAGTGGACCGACGCCACTGCCGCCGGGGACGCAGATCACGTCGAGCCTCGGGCAGTCCTCAAATGTGGTGGTCGGCAGCAAGACCAGCCCGGTGCTGGAATTGACGGGCGCCAGGTCTTTCCAGATCAGGTGCACTTTTACATCCGGCAACGAGGCCAGTACATCGTAAGGGCCGGTGAGGTCCAGTTGCTGGACCTGAGGGAACAACAGAAAACCGATCTGCAACGTCATGTGGCTTGCTCCTTTGGATGATGGCCGAGGGGTAGACGGTTTTACTGTAGGCTCGTAGGATCTGGCGTATTCGCCAATAAGCCCACGAATCACGCCAATATGCCAAATACACCGAAATCCATTCATGTGCTGGCCTTCGCCAATGTGCAGGTGCTCGATGTCACCGGCCCCCTGCAAGTATTTGCATCGGCCAACGATCTTGTTCGTGGGCAGGGTCTGCCGGCGCCGTACGCGCCGACCGTGGTCGCTGCCGGTGGCGGGGCAGTGATGTCGTCGGCGGGGTTGGCGCTGATGGCCGAGCCGCTCCCCAACGACGTCAGCGACACCTTGTTGATCGCGGGCGGTTGGGGCGTGTACGAAGCCGCCGAGGATCCAGCCCTGGTGGCCTGGGTCAAACATCAAGGGATGCGCTCGCGACGGGTCGCGTCAGTGTGTACCGGAGCGTTCCTGTTGGCGGCCAGTGGCTGGCTGGACGGACGACGGGTGGCGACTCACTGGACCCGCTGTGAACAGTTGGCCCAGCAACATCCGCAACTGCGGGTCGAACCCAATCCGATTTTCATCAAGGATGGTCCTGTCTGGACGTCGGCCGGGGTCACGGCCGGGATTGACCTGGCATTGGCGTTGGTCGAAGAGGACTTGGGCCGGGCGATGGCCTTGGAGGTGGCTCGGCATCTGGTGGTTTTCCTCAAGCGCCCCGGCGGGCAATCGCAGTTCAGCGCCACCCTGGCGCTACAAAAGCAGGGCGGTCGCTTCGACAAATTGCACGCCTGGATCGCCGAGAACCTGACGCGGGACCTGGGCCTGTCGAGCCTGGCTGCCGAGGCGGGCATGAGTGAGCGAAGTTTTGTCCGCCATTACCGCGCCGAGACCGGCCAGACCCCGGCCCGCGCCGTGGAACTGATCCGCGTGGAGACCGCTCGCCGTCTGCTTGCCGACAGTGCGGTGCCGGTCAAGCGCGTCGCCCTGCAATGTGGCTTCGGCAGCGAAGAAACCCTGCGCCGCAGCTTTTTGCGAGCCGTGGGCGTGACACCCCAGGCTTATCGGGAGCGGTTCAGTGCCCAAGCAGATCAAGCAACGCCTTGACCGTGGCCTCGGGTGCTTCCTGAGGAATGTTGTGGCCGACGCCGGGCAGTACGCGGCGTTCATAGAACCCGCTGAAGTGGCCTGTATCTTCATCGTCCTCCGTCGCAGGCCCCACACCGTCATCGCCGCCGCACAGGGAAATACTTGGCACGCTGATGACAGGTTGCTCTGTCAGTTTTTCCTCCATCCACTCGAGCGTCGGATCCCCCGACGCGTACATGAAACGATGGCGATAGGAGTGGATCGTCACTTCGACGAAGTCCGGATTGTCGAATGACGGTGCGCTAAGAGCGTACAGCTCGGCGCCGCGTTTCCAGGTTGGCGACCAGAGGCGCCAGAGCAATCGGCACAATTCACGCCGATTCTGCGTCAGGCCTTCGACGCCCCGGGCGGTGTGGAAGTAATACTGGTACCACAGACGGTATTCATCTTCGGGGCTCAGCGGCTGGGTTGAATGGGGAATGTCCTGCAGATTGTAGCCATCGCCCGTTACCAGGCAACGGGCGCGCTCGGGCCACAAGGCAGCGACGATGCACGCGGCGCGGCCACCCCAGTCATAGCCGCACAGCGCGGCTCGGGGAATGTCGAGCGCGTCCATCAGGTCCAGCAGGTCCTGGGCCAGTGCCGCCTGTTGGCCGGAGCGGGCGATGGCGGGATTGTTGAACCGGGTCGGGCCATAGCCGCGCAGGTAGGGCACGATGACCCGATAGCCGCGTTGGGCCAGGACCGGGGCCACCTCGTCGAAGGCGCGCGGGTCGTAGGGGAAACCGTGGAGCAGGATGATTGGCTCGCCGCTGGCGGGTCCATGTTCTTCATAGGCGATGCGCAGCAGTGGCGTCACCGCGAAATTGACCTTGGGCGCAGTTGTCATATCTGCCTCCGGCATCGCTCGATTGTTGTCAGGCGGGCTCCTGGTTCACGTATTTGGCCCGCTCCGGTGTGAACGTCACGATCATGTTCGTGCTGGAGCAGGTCAGGGTTCGTTCCTGGGCCAGGTCGATGTCCAGGTCCTCCCCGCGCAGGCCCTGCCATTGGGCCAGGTACTTGAGACAACCGAATTTGGCGGTTTTCTTCAGACTGCGGCTGACTCCGCCTTTCCAGCCCAGCACCGGCAGTTCACCGTCCCGGCAGCGTTGAGCCAGTTCCGGAAACCTCGCCGCCCGGTCGCGGCCGATTTCCCAGCATTTGATCAAGCCTTTGTCGTGGTCGTCCCAGAGTTCTCCCCGGGTCAGCCCTGTTCGGGGCTCGGTGGTAATGGAGCGTTTGATGTGCGTCATGTCAGGTCCTTGAATCGGGTTTTATCGGGCAGCTCCGCTGCACCCGTGAGTGCATCGATCTTAGGAGAGGGTTGGAGGACTGGCAACCTGCAGCCAGCGAAATTCGTTCAGCTTTGTTGGAATCCAACGTGGCGAGGGAGCTTGCTCCCGCTGGGACGGTCCGACGCTTCGGGCGAAGCGACCCCAAATTTCCGAACTGAAAAGCGGCGTGTGCTACGCAGCCGAGCGGGAGCAAGCTCCCTCGCCACGGAATCGTCATTGGTCATAACCGCAGCTCACGGCTGCCAATGATTTTTCTCCCCGCTCAACTTGCGATCCAAAAAGCTCGCCGCGCTGATCAGCGCCAAATGGCTCAAGGCCTGGGGCAGGTTGCCGAGATGATAACCGTGGCTGTCGAACTCCTCGGCATACAGGCCCAGCGGATTGGCGTAGCGCAGCAGCTGTTCGAATTCCAGTTGGGCTTTTTCCACCCGGCCGGCGCGGGCCAGGCATTCGACGTACCAGAATGAGCAGGCCACGAACGAACCTTCGGTGCCGCTGAGGCCATCGATGGGGTTGTCGTCGGTGCGGTAGCGATAGACCATGCCGTCTCGCACCAGGTCTTTTTCGATGGCGTCCAGCGTCGACAACCAGCGCGGGTCGCGGGCGCTGACGAAGCGCACCAGCGGCATCAGCAGCATCGAGCCGTCCAGGGCGGTGCTGCCCAGGCACTGGACGAAGTGCTGATGTTCGTCGCTCCAGAAGTTCGTCCAGATGTCTTCGTAGATGGCCTGGCGGGTCTCATCCCAACGGGCGAACGGGGCGGGCAGGGAGCGTTTGCTCGCCAGGCGGATGGCGCGGTCCACGGCCACCCAACACATCAAGCGCGAGTGCAGGAAATGTTGCTTGTCACCGCGCATTTCCCAGATGCCGACATCCGCGTCCCGCCAGATCGTGCATACCTGATCCACCACATCGACGGTGTGTTTCCAGCCCTGGTGGGAGATGGCTTCGCCGTATTTGTTGACCAGGTACACCGCGTCCATCAGCTCGCCGAAGATGTCCAGCTGCACCTGCTGGTAGGCCAGGTTGCCGATACGCACCGGCTGCGCGTTGCCGTAGCCGCTCAGGTGCGTCAGTTCGGTTTCGGGCAATTCAAGCCGACCGTCCAGGCCGTAGAGGATGTTGAGTTTGGTCGGTTGGTCGCGACAATCGCTGACTCGGCCACGCAGCCAGCGCATGTAAGCGTTGGCTTCGTCGACAAAGCCCAGGCGCATGAAGGCGTAGACGGTGAACGAGGCGTCGCGGATCCAGGTGTAGCGATAATCCCAGTTGCGCTCGCCGCCACGTGATTCCGGCAGGCCGAAGGTGGCGGCGGCGAGGATGGCGCCCTGTTTGCGCGATGTCAGGAGTTTCAGCGCCAGGGCGGAACGGTTGACCATTTCCCGCCAGCGGCCGCGGTAGTTCGATTGGCTGATCCAGCCGCGCCAGAACGCCAGGGTTCGTTCCAGGCAAAGGGCACTGGTATCGTCCACCAGCCGAGGGTCGTCGATGCTGCCCAGCAGGAACTCAGCGGTCTGGCCTTGCTCCAGGGTGAACTCCGTCACTGCCGCCTGGCCGTCCAGCGTCAGGGGCTGGTCGGCGCACAGGCGCAGGCTCGGTTGTTGCGGTGCCTCGAAAATGACGTGATCGCCCTCCTGGCGCGCCGTGGTCGCGGCGCGGGAATAATCATGGCGCACCGCGCAACGCATGCGAAACGTCGCGCTGCCGACGGTCATGCGCACCCGACGCATCAGCACCGGCAGGTCATCCTCGCTGTCGCCGATGGGCAGCAAATCGGTGATTTCCACCACCACGCCGTCGCTCAGCCAGCGGGTCTGCAGGACGTTGGTGTCGGGCAGGTAAATCTGCTGGCGACGGGCGTCCGGCAAGATCGGCGCGAGTTGAAAGATGCCGGCCTCGGGAGTGTCCAACAGCGAGCAGAAGATCGACGGGCTGTCGAATTCCGGCCAGCAGAAAAAATCCACGCTGCCTCGATCGTTGACCAGCGCGGCGGTGCGCATGTCGCCAATGATGCCGTGGTTCTCGATGGGGCTTTGCGGCTCGTCATGATCAACCATTGCCGCGGAACCCCGGATAGAGGCTCATTCCACCGTCGATGAACAGCGTGGTGCCCACGACATAATCGGACAAGTCCGATGCCAGCCAGACCACCGCATTGGCGACATCCTCCACATCGCCGACCCGACCGTAGGGGATGAGCTCGAGGATTTTGTCCTCATTGTCGCCTGCCATGGCCTCCCGATTGATGGCCGTGCGGATGGCGCCAGGGGCGATGCTGTTGATGCGGATGCGCTGGTGGCTGGTTTCCTGGGCCAGGGTCTGCATGAGCTGGTCGATGCCGCCCTTGGATGCCGCATAGTTGACATGACCGGCCCAGGGGATGCGCTGGTGCACCGAGCTCATGTGGATAATCTTGCCGGCGGCCCGGGACACGCCCTGGCGAATGCCCTGGCGGTTGAAGATTCGCAGGGCGGCGCGGGCGCAGAGGAATTGGCCGGTGAGATTGACGTTGATGACGGTGTTCCAGTCGTCCAGGGTCAGGTCCACGGCGGCGGCGTCCTTTTGCAGGCCGGAGTTGGCGACCAGGATGTCCAGCGTGCCGAAGGCGTCGAGGGTCTGGGCGAACAAGCGTTCGACATCCTGCTCCTTCGATACATCGGCGCCGAGGGCGATGGCGCGGCCGCCGCTGTCGTTGATCTCGCGGGCCAGGTCTTCGGCCGGGCCTGCACTGGAATGGTAGTTGAGCACCACGGCGGCACCGGCCGCCGCCAATGCCCGGGCGGAGCCGGCGCCGATGCCAGAGCTGGCGCCAGTGACCAGGGCAACTTGTCGGGCGAGGGAAATCTGCATGGGTAGCACCTTGAACTGAGGGCCTTACTTGCTGACTGGCGCCAGGTGCCGAGAGTTCATTTGCAGGAAACAGTCTTCACATTTCACCCACAGTTTTACGCTTTGCCCGTCCCGGTCGTTTATGGCAAGTTGCAGGCCCTTGTTGAGACCGTGTCCCATGGCAAACCCCTATCGTGAATTATTCACTGCCCCTGGCAGCCGCGGCTTCGTGCTGGCGGGGATGATCGCGCGCATGCCGATATCCATGACCGGCATCGGCGTGATCACCATGCTTTCGCAGCTCAAGGGCGGCTATGGTCTGGCCGGCGCGGTGGCGGCGACGTTTGCCTTGGCGACCGCGTTCTGCGCGCCTCAGGTGTCGCGGCTGGTGGACCGTTTCGGCCAGGGACGGGTCTTGCCGGCGGCGGCGTTGCTGGGGGGCGGGGCGCTGTTGATGCTACTGCTGTGTACGCGATTGCAGGCGCCCCATTGGACGCTGTTCCTGTTCGCTGCCCTGGCCGGTTGCATGCCCAGTATGTCGGCGATGGTCCGAGCGCGCTGGACCGAGGTGTATCGCGGCCAGCCGCAACTGCGCACCGCTTATGCGCTGGAGTCGGTGCTCGACGAGGTCTGTTTTATTGTTGGGCCGCCGCTGTCGGTGGGGTTGTGCGTGGTGGCGTTCCCGGAAGCGGGGCCCCTGGCCTCGGTGCTGCTGCTGGCGATCGGCGTGACCGCGTTTGTGCTGCAACGTGGGACCGAGCCGCCGGTGCATCCGCACCAGGCCCATCATCAGGGCTCGATCATTGGTTCAGGGGATGTGCTTTTGCTGCTGTTGTTGATGGTCGCCATGGGCGTCATTGTCGGGGTGGTGGACGTGGTCAGTGTCGCGTTCGCCCAGCAGCAGGGGCAACCGGCGGCGGCGAGCATCGTGCTGTCGGTCTACGCCATTGGCTCGTGCCTGGCCGGGCTGGCGTTCGGCGCGCTGCGCTCCAAGCTGCCTCTGCCGCGGTTGTTCCTGTATGGCGGCGTGGCGACCGCGGTCACCACGCTGCCGCTGTTGTTGGCGAGCAATATCCTCGGATTGTCCCTGGCGGTGTTCGTTGCCGGTTTATTTTTCGCGCCGACGCTGATCGTCGCCATGGCCTTGGTGGAGCGCATCGTGCCGCCAGCCCGGCTGACCGAAGGCCTGACCTGGCTGGTGACTGGCCTGAGCATCGGCGTGGCGATCGGCGCGGCCGGTTCGGGGTGGCTGGTGGATACGTTCGGCGCGCGCAGTGGGTTCTGGCTGGCGATAGCGGCCGGGGCGGTGGTGCTGGGGGCGGCGGTGCAAAGTTATCGCCAGCAGAGGTAAGCGACAGGTTTGCCGTACACATTCCCTCGCCACGAGTGCAACCTCGACCGCTACCAACCCCGTCCCGAATTCACCCAGAAATTGACTGACAGCGATGTGGACACCGATTCCACTTGATGAAACCAGCCTTCCGGCAAGAACAGCAGGTCACCGGCCTCCAGTGTGGCCCGCAGGAACGTCACGTCCCGGGCGCTGGGGAAACGTGCATAGTCCGGCGCGTCGGGATTGAAGTCGCAGCCGTCCAGCCCGCCTTGGGGCGCGGTCGACCAGGTGCCCAGGGCTTCGCGGTGGTGGGGCGCGGCGAGGGTGAAGGTTTTCTGGCCCCAGACCTGGGCGAACAGGTTATCGGTGTCGTCGCGGTGCAGTGGGGTGAGGGTGCCCTTGGGACCGATCCAGATACGTGGCGGGATGAACAGCGAAGCGTCGAAGTAAGGCGGGTATTTGATCAACTCCATCAACTGCGCCGGCAGAATGTTGTTGCCCATGTACGCCGGCGGCTCGCCGTTGGCGGCCGTGGTCACCGGGTTGTCGAGGGAGGCGATGAAATCGGCCATGGAGGTGGAGCGAAAATCCCGCTCCGTTGAGAAGGTTTTCTTGATGTAGTCGCCGTGGCGGGTGATGCCTTGCAGCTCGGCAAAATGCACCAGGGTTTCTTCCCGGCTGAGCTTGAACAAGGGCCAGTCCTGCAGCGCATCGCTGATGACCACCGGGATGCCTTGGGGCAGATAGCGCGCCTTGAATTCCTGGACTGACAACCCGCTGCACGGCCGACGTTCCACGCTGTGTTGGGTTGGCAGGCTGGCGGTGAGCTTTTCGCTGAAGCGCGAAGGAGTGGGATAGCGCTTGTTCATGTCGACCTTTTCCACCGGGCGGCTGCCATGGCGCGCCTGGTCGATGATCTGTGGCAGCAACGTCGCCAGGCCCATGTTGCCGCCGATCTTCAAACGACCGCTGGCGAACAGTTCCTCGACATTGGCCAGGCCGGCCATGATCCCGAGGAAGTCCTTTTCCGCCACTTCGATGGTGACGTCGGGGCTGGCGTGGCGCCCGGCCTGGGTGCGGCTGGTGGCCTTGACCTCGGACCAGTACGCCTGGTGCGGGCCGAACACGAACTGGAAGACGCCTTCGATACCAACGGCGCCGGCATTGGCGAACAGCTTGCCCAGGATGGTTTGCAGGTCCACGGCGGTCACTCTTGCGGGTTTTCGGTCTAGCAGGTAACGAGGGCCGTGACCGAAAATTTAGCCTGTGCCCCCAATCGCCGCCCTAGCGTGTCGCGACGATGAAGACCCGTGGAAACGGTAGCAGGACCGAACCATCGTCCAGGGTCGGGTAGGCCTGTTCGACAGCCTTGAGGTATTGCGTCAGGTATTGCTCGCGTTGCGCCTCGTCCAACGGTTCGAGAAACGGGCGCAAGCCGCTGCCCTTGAACCATTCCACGATGCCCGAAGCGCCACCGGCCAGTGGATGATGATAGGTGGTGCGCCACACATCGACCCGGCTGCAATGGGGCTTGAGGATCGAATAATAGGTGCTGGCGTCCTCCACCTCGGTCCGAGAATCAGCGGCCCCGGCCAGTTGGCTGGCCCAGGGGCCGTTGGCCGCAATCTCCCGCATCAAGCGGTGGGACGGCTGATGCAGGGTGTCGGGCATCTGGATCGCCAGGCTGCCACCTGGTGCGAGTTTGTCCACCAGTGACGGCAGTAGGGTGGCGTGGTCCGGCAGCCATTGCAGCACAGCGTTGGCGAAGATCACCTCGAAGGGGCCGCTTTCATTCCAGAGGCCGATGTCTGCCGTATCGAATGTCACGTCGGGCAAGCGCTTGCGGGCGGCTTCGACCATGTCGGCGGAACTGTCCAGGCCACGCACCGTCGCGCCGGGGAAGTGGTCCGCCAACAGTTCGGTGGAGTTTCCGGGGCCGCAGCCCAGATCGATCACCTGGCGCGCCTGTACCGGCGGGATCGCCGCCAGCAGATCGCGGGACGGGCGGGTGCGTTCCTGTTCGAAAGCGACATATTGTTGGGCGGACCAGCTCATTGTGTTCTCCTTGGGCAGACCAGAACCATGGGGTTTGCAGTATAAGACGCATCCAGGGGAGAGGCCGGCGACTAATTTTTTACGGCCCGGCCTCGTTATCCTTTTGACTCGAACGATCGGAGAAAACCGCAGTGACCCAACTGACCCTGCTGTGCCTGCCTTATTCCGGCGCCAGCGCAATGGTGTACAGCCGGTGGCGGCGCAAATTGCCGCAATGGCTGCACGTGCAACCAGTGGAGTTGCCGGGACGCGGGGCGCGCTTCGACGAGCCGCTGCACACCGAGATGGGCCCGTTGGCGATGCAACTGGCGCGGGAGCTTTACCCGACGCTCCAGGCGCCGTACGCCTTGTTCGGTCACAGCCTGGGTGCGCTGTTGGCCTGTGAAATCGCCCATGCCCTGCGTGAACTCGGCAGCCCGGAACCGGTGGCGCTGTTTGCATCCGGCACCGCCGCGCCGACGATGCGAGCCGACTACGATCGCGATTTTGCCACGGCAAAGACCGACGCTGAGTTGATCGAGCAATTGCGCACCCTCAACGGCACGAGCGAGGAGATCCTGGCCAATGAAGAACTGATGGCCCTGACCCTGCCGATCCTGCGGGCCGATTTTTTGCTGTGCGGACGTTTTCAGCCGCGGCAGCGACCGTTGCTCAAATGCCCGGTGCACGCGCTCGGCGGCACCGCCGACAAGGCCACCACGGCGCAACTGATGGGCTGGTGTCAGGAAACCACGGGCAGCTTTTCGGTGGACATGCTGGCCGGCGGGCATTTCTTCATCCACGAGCACGAGGCCAAGGTGCTGCGGCTGATCAAGGATCAGTTGAGCGTGCATCATCGGCGGCATGGGTTGGCGATCAGCGCATAACCCGTTAAAGACCCGCTTTCGTGACCTAGGGAGCTTGCTCCCGCTGGGCGGCCGGGCCGCCTCAAAAAGAATGGCGCATTAACCCAGGCAGACCGCATCAGCCGGTTTACGACTGCTGCGCAGCCGAGCGGGAGCAAGCTCCCTCGCCACGGTTTTCTTCCTTCCTGACACTTGTTCCCAATCGCTAATTTTTCCGGTTTGCATTCGTTTCATAGGGACGACATGCCTTTGTGCCTTGTGCCCACTGATCCCGGATACCCAGAAATGAATGCTGAAAACGCCTTGAAACTTGCTCGCCGGTTTATCGGGTTGCCTTTGGACAAGCGCCAGATGTTCCTGGCGGCGCTGGACAAGGAGGGCGTGGATTTCAACAGCTTTCCCATTCCCCAGGGCGTCGAAGCCGAGGATCGCCAGGCCCTGTCCTATGCCCAGCAGCGCATGTGGTTTCTCTGGCAGTTGGATCCCGAAAGCGGCGCCTACAACCTGCCCGGGGCGGTGCGGCTCAAGGGCGCGTTGAGCCTGTCGTCGCTGGAGCAGGCTTTTGCCAGTTTGGTGGCGCGTCATGAAACCCTGCGCACGGTGTTCCGGCGCCAGGCCGACGACAGCCTCTTGCAAGTGGCGACCGATGCGCCGCTGCTGATCGAGCATCAGGACCTCAGCGGCTTGCCGGCAGGCAATCGCGAGCAAGCGGTGCGCCAGGCTGCGCAAGCACAATCGATGCGGCCCTTCGACCTGTCCAGCGGCCCCTTGCTGCGGGGCGAGTTGCTCAAGCTCGATGCGCAGGAGCACGTACTGCTGTTGACCCTGCACCACATCGTCTCCGATGGCTGGTCGATGAACGTGCTGATCGAAGAGTTCATCCGCTGCTACGACGCCCACGAAGCCGGCGTGCCGCCGCAACTGGCCGATTTGCCGATCCAGTACAGCGACTACGCGCTGTGGCAGCGCCGTTGGCTGGAGGCCGGTGAGCAGGGCCGACAACTGGCGTACTGGCAGGCCCAGTTGGGTGATGAGCATCCGGTGCTGGAATTGCCCACCGACCATTCGCGCCCGGCCATGCCAAGCTATCGCGGCAGCCGTTATGAATTCGCCATCGAGCCGGGGTTGGCGGAGCAACTGCGCAGCACGGCCCAGCAGCAGGGCGTCACGCTGTTCATGCTGCTGCTCGGCGCGTTCAACGTGCTGTTGCATCGCTACAGCGGCCAGTCCGACATCCGCGTGGGCGTGCCGATTGCCAACCGCAACCGCGACGAAATCGAAGGCCTGATCGGTTTCTTCGTCAACACCCAGGTGCTGCGCACCGAATTGGATGGCCAGATCCGGGTCGACGAGTTGCTGCGCCGGGTCAAGGAGACCGCGCTCGGTGCCCAGGCCCACCAGGACCTGCCTTTCGAGCGCCTGGTCGAGGCATTGAAATTGGAGCGCAGCCTCAGCCATACGCCGCTGTTCCAGGTGATGTACAACCATCAGCCCCAAGTGGCGGATGTCACCACGATCCGAACGGCGTCCGGGCTGGAACTGGACATGATCGAGTGGCAGACCCGCACCACCCAATTCGACTTGACCCTGGACACTTACGAAAAAGCAGGCACGTTGCGCGCCGCGCTGACTTATTCCGAGGACCTGTTCGAGGCGCCGACCGTCGCGCGCATGGCGCGGCATTGGCTGCGATTGCTCGCGGCGATGATTGCCGATCCGTCCCGGCGTGTCGGGGAGCTGGCGCTGCTTGATGCCGACGAGCACGCCACTCTGGTTTATGACTGGAACGCCACGGCCCAACGCTACCCGACCGAACTGTGCATGCATCAGTTGATCGAAGCCCAGGTGGCGCGCACTCCGCACGCTCAGGCGCTGGTGTTTGGCGACCAGAGCCTGACCTACGCCCAGCTCGATGCCCGCGCCAACCGTCTGGCCCATCTGCTGCGCGGACGCGGTGTACGAGCGGACAGCTTGGTGGGCATCTGCATCGAGCGTTCGGTTGAGATGGTGCTTGGCCTGCTGGCGATCCACAAGGCCGGCGGTGCCTACGTGCCGCTGGATCCGGAATATCCGCAGGATCGCCTGGCCTACATGATCGAGGACAGCGGCATCGGCTTGCTGCTGACCCAGCGCGCGCTGTCGGCGGGGCTGCCGACCGAGGGGATCGAGGTCATCGCGCTCGACCAACCGGACGGTTGGCTCGACGGTTACAGCGACAGTCGACCCGACGTCGCGGTCGACCCGCTGAACTTGGCTTACGTGATCTACACCTCTGGTTCCACCGGCAAACCCAAGGGCGCGGGCAACAGCCACGCGGCACTGGTCAATCGCTTGTGCTGGATGCAACAGGCGTATGGCCTGGATGGCAGCGACGCGGTGTTGCACAAAACCCCGTTCAGTTTCGACGTGTCGGTGTGGGAGTTCTTCTGGCCGCTGATGACCGGAGCACGCTTGGTGATTGCCGCGCCCGGTGCCCATCGTGATCCGCGGCAACTGATCGATAGCATCAACCGTCATCGCATCAGCACGCTGCACTTCGTGCCGTCGATGCTGCAGGCCTTCATCCATGAACCTGGCGTGGAATCCTGCGAAAGCTTGAAGCGTATCGTCTGCAGTGGTGAAGCCTTGCCGCTGGATGCGCAGCAGCAGATCTTCGCCAAACTACCGGACGCAGCGCTCTACAACCTGTACGGCCCGACCGAAGCGGCCATCGATGTGACCCATTGGACTTGCGTAGATGAGGGCGCCGATTGCGTACCGATCGGCCAGCCCATCGCCAACCTGCGTACCCATGTGCTCGACGCCGATCTGTCGCCGGTACCGTGGGGCGTGGCGGGCGAGTTGTACCTGGGCGGGGCGGGGCTGGCGCGCAGTTATCACCAGCGTCCGACGCTGACCGCCGAGCGTTTCGTGCCGTGCCCGTTCCATGACGGCGCGCGCCTGTACCGCACCGGCGACCGCGTGCGCCAGCGCGCCGACGGTGTGATCGAATACCTTGGCCGTCTCGATCATCAGGTCAAGCTGCGCGGCCTGCGCATCGAACTGGGGGAAATCGAAGCCCGTCTCCTGCAACATCCACTGGTGCGCGAGGCCGTGGTACTGGTGCAGGACGGCAAGCATCTGGTGGGCTACCTGGTGCTGGAAAACGGCGACCCGCACGAGCAGTGGCAACAGGACCTCAAGGCCTGGCTGCTCACCGGCCTGCCGGAATACATGGTGCCGACCTACCTGATGCCATTGGCCGGCCTGCCCGTGACCGCCAACGGTAAGCTCGATCGCAAGGCCTTGCCACAACCCGACGCCGCGCCCCGGCAAACATTCATCGCCCCGCAAGATGCACTGCAAACCGTCTTGGCTGAAATCTGGCAGAGCGTGCTTGGCGTTGAGCGCGTCGGTCTCGAAGACAACTTCTTCGAACTGGGCGGCGATTCGATCATTTCCATCCAAGTGGTGAGCCGCGCACGACAGGTTGGTGTGCATATTCATCCCCGCGACCTGTTCCAGTACCAGACCGTGCGCAGCCTGGCGCTGGTCGCCCGCCACGACAACCACAGCGCCCTGGACCAAGGTCCGGTCACTGGCGATGCCATGCTCGGGCCGATCCAGCAGCAGTTTTTCGCCCAGGCGATGCAGGCCCGCGAACACTGGAACCAATCGCTGTTGCTGACCCCACGCGAACCGATGAATGCACAATGGCTCGACGCGGCGCTGACCTGCGTCATCAACCACCACGACGCCTTGCGCCTGCGCTTCGTCGAAGACTCCGACGGTTGGCGGCAGAGCCATGCCGCGTTTTTGCAAAGCGCCGACCTGTGGCAACGCGATGCCCGATCCATCGAGCACCTGAATGCGCTGTGCGACGAGGCGCAGCGCAGCCTGGACCTGCAAGACGGGCCACTGGTGCGCGCCATGCTGGTGAACCTGGCCGACGGCAGCCAGCGCCTGGCGCTGGTTATCCATCACTTGGTGGTGGACGGCGTGTCATGGCGCGTGCTGCTGGAAGATTTGCAGCAGGCCTACGAGCAACTGGCGGCCGGTGGCGGCGTTACGTTGCCGGCCAAGACCAGCGCCTTCCAGAGTTGGACGGCGCGTCTGAGGGCCGAAGCATCGCGCTTCGATGACCAGTCGGCCTATTGGAAAAACCAGCACGAGGCCGCGTGGGACCTGCCATGCGAACGCCCGCAGGGCAGCTTGCAAAACATCCACGGCGAGAAAATCCAATGGCGCCTGGAGGCCGAACTGACCCGGCAACTGCTGCAACAGGCGCCCGCTGCCTATCGCACCCAGGTCAACGACCTGCTACTCACCGCGCTGACTCGCACCATCAGCCGTTGGAGCGGGCAGCCAAGCACATTGATCGAGCTCGAAGGTCATGGCCGCGAAGACCTTTTCGATGACATCGACCTGACCCGCACGGTGGGTTGGCTGACCAGCCTGTTCCCGGTCAAGCTGACCGCCACCGAGGACATCGGCGGCTCGATCAAGACCATCAAGGAGCAACTGCGCAGCGTCCCGGACAAGGGCCTGGGCTACGGCGTGCTGCGTCATCTGGCAGCGCCGTCGGTGCAAGCCCAATGGACGGATCTGGCGCCTGCGCGCATCACTTTCAATTACCTCGGCCAGTTCGACCGCCAGTTCGATGAGGCGGCGCTGTTCCTGCCGTCCGGCGAAGGCAGTGGCGTCGCCCAGGACCCGACGGCACCGCTGGCCAACTGGCTGACGGTGGAAGGGCAGGTGCATGGCGGCGAGCTGGCGATGAGCTGGGGCTTCAGCCGTGACATGTTCGACAGCACGACCGTGCAGCAACTGGCCGATCAATACGCCGTCGAGCTCAAGGCGCTGATCGACCATTGCGTCAACCTGGCGGAACCGCAAGCCACGCCGTCGGACTTTCCGCTGGCGCGGATCACCCAATCGCAACTCGATCATCTGCCAGTGGCGGCCGGTCAGTTGGATGATGTCTATCCGCTGTCGCCGATGCAGCAGGGCTTGTTGTTCCACACGTTGTACGAGCAGGCGGCTGGCGAATACGTCAATCAATTGCGGGTGGACGTGCAAGGCCTGGATGCCGAGCGCTTCCGTGCGGCGTGGCAGGCCACTGTCGCGGCGCAGGATATTTTGCGCAGCGGCTTCGTCTGGGAAGGTGAATGGCCGCAACCGCTGCAGATCGTTCACAAGCAGGTGCAGTTGCCGTTCACGGTACTGGACTGGCGCGAGCATGCCGACCCGGCCCACGCCCTCGCCGCGTTGGCCGAGGCCGAGCGTGCCCAAGGTTTCGACTTGAGCCAGGCGCCGCTGTTGCGCCTGGTGCTGGTGCAGACCGGAGCGGCGCAATGGCATTTGATCTACACCCATCACCACATCCTGATGGATGGCTGGAGCAACTCGCAGTTGCTCGGCGAGGTGATGCAGCGCTACAACGGCCGCGCCCCGGCCAGCACTGTTGGGCGTTATCGCGACTACATCGCTTGGCTGCAACGCCAGGACGGCCAGCTCAGCCAGGATTTCTGGAGCGCACAGCTGGCCCCGTTGCAAGAGCCGACCCGACTCGCCCGCGCGGCCTCGGACAGCGGCGAGAGCGGTCACGGCGATCATTTCCTGACCCTCGACATGCCGCGCACCCAGGCACTGGAGTCGTTTGCCCGCCAGCAGAAAATCACCCTCAACACGCTGGTGCAAGCGGCTTGGCTGCTGTTGCTGCAACGCTATACCGGGCACCCGACCGTGACGTTTGGCGCGACGGTTGCCGGTCGTCCGGCGGATCTGCCGGGGATCGAGCAGCAGGTCGGCCTGTTCATCAACACCTTGCCGGTCATCGGCCGCCCGCGTCCGGACCAGACGGTCGGCCAGTGGCTGCAAACGGTGCAGGACCAGAACCTGAGCCTGCGGGAGTTCGAACACACGCCGCTGGCGGACATCCAGCGTTGGGCCGGGCAGGGCGGCGAGGCGCTGTTCGACAACCTCTTGGTATTCGAAAACTATCCGATTGCCCAGGCTTTGCAGCAAGGCACTGCCAGCGATGTCACATTCGGCGACGTTGCCAACCGTGAGCAGACGCATTACGCCCTGAGCGTGGCGGTTACCCTCGGCGAACAATTGGCGCTGCACTTCAGTTACGAGCGTCGGCAGTTCGCCGACGAGATGATTGATCACATCGGCACTCATCTGCTGCATCTGCTTGAGCAATTCAGCCAGGACGCCGGACGCAATCTGGGTGAAATCGCCCTGGCCAGCGGTGCCGAACATGCGCGCCAACGTGCCGACAACCACCCGCAGCCGTACCCGGTAAACATCCCCGTGCACCAGCGCATCGCCGCGCTGGCCGCCGAGGGCCCGCAACGCACGGCGGTGATTTTCAACGACCGACACGTCAGCTACGGCGAGATCGATCGGCGCGCGAACCAACTGGCCCACACCTTGATCAGCCGCGGCGTCGGCCCGGAAACCCGAGTCGGCGTGGCCCTGCCGCGCAGCGAAGAGGTGATCGTCACGCTGTTGGCGGTGCTCAAGGCCGGCGCTGCCTACGTGCCGTTGGACGTGAGCTATCCCCGCGAACGCCTGGCTTATTTGATGAAGGACGCCGGGTTGGCGCTGCTGGTCAGCGATTCCTCGGTATCGGCCCAGTTGCCCGTGGATGAGTCCTTGCCGTTGCTGGAGCTGGACCGTATCGATCTGCGCGAACTGCCGACCAGCGCGCCCGACGTCCAACTCGACCCGCACAACCTGGCCTACGTGATCTACACCTCCGGTTCCACTGGCAACCCCAAGGGTGTCAGCGTGGCCCACGGTCCGCTGGCGATGCACTGCCAGGCCATTGGCGAGCGTTATGAAATGCGCGACAGCGATTGCGAATTCCATTTCATGTCGTTCGCGTTCGACGGCGCCCACGAGCGCTGGCTCACCAGCCTGACCCACGGTGCGTCGCTGCTGATTCGCGACGACAGCCTTTGGACCCCGGAGCAAACCTACAACGCCATGCACGAGCACGGTGTGACGGTGGTGGCGTTCCCGCCGGTGTACCTGCAACAACTGGCCGAGCACGCCGAGCGTGAAGGCAACCCGCCGAAGGTGCGCATCTATTGCTTCGGCGGCGACGCGGTGCCCAACGCCAGTTTCGAGCGGGTCAAGCGCGCCTTGCGTCCTGAGTACATCATCAACGGTTACGGTCCGACCGAAACGGTGGTCACGCCGCTGATCTGGAAGGCCGGTCGCGAGGCGTGTTGTGGCGCTGCCTACGCGCCCATCGGCAGCCGCATCGGCGACCGCAGTGCCTACGTGCTCGATGCCGACCTTAACCTGTTGCCCCAAGGCATGGCCGGTGAGCTGTATCTGGGCGGCACGGGATTGGCTCGCGGTTACCTGAACCGACCGGGGCTGACCGCCGAGCGTTTTGTCGCCGACCCGTTCAGCGCCGGCGGCTTGCTGTATCGCACCGGAGACCTGGTGCGCCAGCGCGCCGACGGCACTTTCGATTACCTGGACCGCATCGACAACCAAGTGAAGATCCGTGGTTTCCGCATCGAACTCGGTGAAATCGAAGCCAGTCTGCAAGCCCTCGATGGCGTGCGCGAAGCGGTGGTCGTGGCCCAGGAAGGCACCGCCGGCAGCGGCAAGCGTCTGGTCGCCTATGTGGTGGCGGCAGAACCTGCCCGTGAAGACTTCGCCGAGCACTTGCGTGAGCAGCTCAAGGCGACGTTGCCGGCGCACATGATTCCGGCCTATCTGCTGCTGCTCGAATGCCTGCCGCTGACCCCCAACGGCAAGCTCGACCGCAAGAACCTGCCCAAGCCCGACGCCAGCCAATCGCAACACGCCTACCTGGCGCCGCGCACTGCGCTGGAACAGCAACTGGCGGCGATCTGGCAGGACGTGCTCAAGCTTGAACGCGTGGGCCTGCGGGATAATTTCTTCGAACTGGGCGGCGATTCCATCGTCTCGATCCAGTTGGTCAGCCGCGCCCGCCAGGCCGGTATGCACTTCACGCCCAAGGACCTGTTCCAGCACCAGACCCTGGAAACACTCGCCACCGTGGTTCGCCAGGGTGAAGGCGCCCAAGTCATCGATCAGGGTCCGGTGACCGGTGAACTGGCGCTGTTGCCGGTGCAGCGGGTGTTCTTCGAACAGGCGATACCGCAGCGTCATCACTGGAACCAGGCGGTGATGCTCAAGGCGACCGAACGCCTGGATGCATCGGTTTTGAACCAGGCTTTGAATGCGTTGTTAGAACATCATGATGGCCTGCGCTTGAGCTTCACCGAGCAGGCCGAAGGCTGGAGGGCGGTTTACCGTCTCGCCGACATTCAATGCCAAGACCTGCTCTGGACTGTGGACGCACCTGATGCGCAGGCCTTGCAAGGCATCGCCAATGAGGCCCAACGCAGCCTGGACCTGCAAGATGGGCCGTTGCTGCGGGCAGTCCTGGCGACGCTGGGCGATGGTACCCAGCGGTTGTTGCTGGCGGTGCACCACTTGGTGATCGACGGCGTGTCGTGGCGAATCCTGTTCGAGGACCTGCAAACCGCCTATCGTCAGTTGTCCAGCGGTGCGGCGCTGCGACTGCCGCTGAAGACCACCTCCGCGCAGGCCTGGGCCGAGCGCCTGCAAGCGCATGCCGGCAGCAACCGGCTGGCGCAGGAACTGGCGTTCTGGCAAGCCCAGCTCGAAGACGTCGATGCCTCGTTGCCGATGGATAACCCGGCGGGCGGCCAGCAGAACCGCCTGGCCGTGACGGTGCGCACACGACTCGACGCCACGCTGACCCGGCAACTGCTGCAAGACGCGCCCAAGGCTTATCGCACCCAGGTCAACGACCTGCTGCTCACCGCGCTGGCGCGGGTGATGGTGCGCTGGACCGGCAGCGACAGTGCGCTGATCCAGCTTGAAGGCCATGGCCGCGAAGCCTTGTTCGACGACGTCGATCTGACTCGCACCGTCGGCTGGTTCACCAGCCTGTACCCGGCGCGGCTCACGCCTCGGGCGGACTTGGGCGATTGCCTCAAGCAGATCAAGGAACAACTGCGGGCGATGCCCGACAAGGGCCTCGGTTTCGGCGCCCTGGCCCATCTGGCGGATGACGCGACGCGGGCGATCCTGGCCGGGCTGCCGACGCCCAGCCTGACCTTCAACTACCTGGGCCAGTTCGACGCCAGCTTCAACGAAGCCGACGGCGCTTTGTTCGTGCTGGCCGACGAAGCCGCCGGCGATGAGCTGGACGCCGAAGCACCGCTGTCCAATGCGCTGGCCTTGAACGGCCAGGTGTTCCGCGGCGAACTGGACCTGGGCTGGACCTTCAGCCGCGAGCAGTTCAACGAGTCCACCATCCAGGCGCTGGCCGACGATTATGGGATGGAACTGCAGCGGCTGATCGAGCATTGCTGCCGGGGCGAGCACAGCGGCGTGACGCCGTCGGACTTCCCGCTGGCGAGCCTGAACCAGCAGCAACTGGACGGACTGGCGCTACCTCCAGCGCAGATCGTCGACCTGTATCCGTTGTCACCGATGCAACAAGGCATGCTCTTCCATGGTGTGTATGGCGACGCGAGCGGCGACTACATCAACCAACTGCGCCTGGACGTCGAAGGGCTTGATCCGGAACGCTTCCGCCAGGCCTGGCAAGCGGCGGTGGATGCCCATGACATCCTGCGCACGCGGTTTGTCTGGCAGGGTGATTTGCCGGCGCCGGTGCAAGTGGTCAGCAAGTACCTGCAACTGCCTTACAACGTGCAGGATCTGCGCGGTGAGTTATCGCCTGACCAGACCCTGCGGGCCCTGGCCGATGCCGAACGCCAGCAACTTCACTTGAGTGCGCCTGCCCTGATGCGGCTGATGATCGTGCGTCTCGACGAGCAGCGTTATCACCTGATCTACAGCCACCATCACATCCTCATGGACGGCTGGAGCAACTCGCAGTTGCTCGGCGAAGTGCTGCAACGCTACAGCGGGCAATCCGTTGCCGTATCGGGCGGTCGTTATCGGGACTACATCGCCTGGCTGCAACGCCAGGACGCGGCGGTCAGCGAAGCGTTCTGGAAACCTTTGCTGCAACGCATGGAGGCGCCGACGCGGCTGGCTGACGCGGTGGCCAAACCAACGGACTCTGGGGTTGGTTATGGCGATCATGTGCAGGTGCTGGACGAAGCCCTGACCCGTCGCCTGGAAACCTTTGCCAGATCTTCGAAGGTCACGGTCAACACGCTGGTGCAGGCCGCCTGGTTGCTGCTGTTGCAGCGCTACACCGGTCGGGAAACGGTTGCCTTCGGTGCGACGGTGGCCGGTCGTCCGGCGGACCTGCCTGGCATCGAGCAGCAGATCGGTTTGTTCATCAACACCTTGCCGGTGATCGCCAGCCCTCGGGCCGAGCAGTCTTTGGACAGTTGGCTGCAAGCGGTGCAAGCGCAGAACCTCGCCTTGCGCGAGTTCGAGCACACCGCGTTGCTGGACATCCAGCGCTGGGCCGGGCAGGGCGGCGACGCGTTGTTCGACAGTTTGCTGGTGTTCGAGAACTACCCGATCGCCGAGGCCTTGGAGCAGGGCGCACCGGACGGTTTGCGTTTTGGTTCGCCGATCACCCAGGAACAGACCAACTATCCGTTGACGCTGTTGGTGGGGCTGGAGCGGCAGTTGTCGGTGCATATGAGTTATCAGCGGGCGAGCTTCTCGGCGGTTACCGTGGAGCGGTTGGCGGGGCATTTGGCTCAGTTGCTCGGACAGATGACGGCTAATGGCGAGCGGTGCTTGGGTGAACTGTCGATGCTGGAATTCGATGAACACCAGCGCCTGATCCATGACTGGAATCCGGTGGATGCGCCGTTCGAGCAAGACCTATGCATCCATCAATTGATTGCCCGCCAAGCCGAAGCCTCGCCGGATGCCTTGGCGGTGACGTTCAATGATATTCGCCTGAGCTACAGCGAACTCGACGGCCGCGCCAATCGCCTGGCCCATAAACTGATCGAGCTGGGCGTCGGCCCGGAAGTGCGCGTGGGCGTGGCGATGCCGCGCTCCGAGCAACTGCTGATCGCCTTGCTGGCGGTGCTCAAGGCTGGCGGCGCGTACGTGCCTCTGGACCCGGATTACCCGGCCGAGCGCGTGGCCTACATGCTCGACGACAGTCGGGCGAAGGTGCTGTTGACCGAGCAGGCTGTGGCGCAGACGTTGACCGTTCCGGCTGGAACCGAAGTGCTGATGCTGGATCGGGTTGAGTTGACCTCATATCCCTTGAAAGCGCCGGACACAGCGGTCACACCGGACAACCTCGCCTACGTCATCTACACCTCCGGTTCCACCGGCAAACCTAAAGGCGTGGCCATCGCCCACCGCAACGTTCTGGCGCTGATCGACTGGTCGAAAACCGTCTACTGCCGCGACGACATCCAAGGCGTACTCGCCTCGACCTCGGTGTGTTTCGACCTGTCGGTGTGGGAGCTGTTCGTGACCCTGGCCAACGGCGGTTCGCTGATCATCGCCCGCAATGCCCTGGAACTGCCGCACCTGCCGGCCCGCGACCAGGTGCGCCTGATCAACACCGTGCCCTCGGCCATCGCCGCGTTGCAGCGCAGTGGGGAAATTCCTCAGAGCGTGCGCATCATCAACCTGGCCGGTGAGCCGCTGAAGCAAAGCCTGGTGGATGCCCTCTACCCCACACCCCTAACCTGTGGGAGCGAGCCTGCTCGCGAAAGCGGTGGGTCAGGCAACCCGATGCAAACTGACAGGACGCCTTCGCGAGCAGGCTCGCTCCCACAAGGGGGGGAGCATGTCCATGGCATCATCAACCTGGCCGGTGAGCCGCTGAAGCAAAGCCTGGTGGATGCCCTCTACCCCACACCCCTAACCTGTGGGAGCGAGCCTGCTCGCGAAAGCGGTGGGTCAGGCAACCCGATGCAAACTGACAGGACGCCTTCGCGAGCAGGCTCGCTCCCACAAGGGGGGGAGCATGTCCATGGCATCATCAACCTGGCCGGTGAGCCGCTGAAGCAAAGCCTGGTGGATGCCCTCTACCCCACACCCCTAACCTGTGGGAGCGAGCCTGCTCGCGAAAGCGGTGGGTCAGGCAATCCGATGCAAACTGACAGGACGCCTTCGCGAGCAGGCTCGCTCCCACAGGGGATTGAGCATGTCTATGACCTTTATGGCCCATCGGAAGACACCACCTATTCAACCTGGACCCGCCGCACCCAAGGCGGCACGGCCAATATCGGCCGCCCACTCAAGCACACCGCCAGCTACCTGTTGGACGCCAACCTGCAACCGGTCCCCCAAGGCGTGTCCGCTGAGCTGTACCTGAGCGGCGCGGGCATCACCCGGGGTTACCTTGGCCGCGCGGCGATGACCGCCGAAAAATACGTGCCCAACCCGTTCTCCACCACCGGCGAACGCCTCTACCGCACCGGCGACCTGTGCCGTTATCGCGACGACGGTGCGCTCGAATACCAAGGCCGCATCGACCATCAGGTGAAGATCCGTGGTTTCCGTATCGAGCTGGGGGAAATCGAGGCGCGACTGTTGCAACAGCCCGAGGTCAACGAAGTCGCCGTGCTGGCCCAGGAGGGGCCGGGCGGGCAGCAGTTGGTGGCCTATGTGGTGGCTTCGGCGGATGCCGACACCCTGCGCGATCCACTCAAGGCCCGCCTCAAGGAGCATCTGCCCGACTACATGATCCCGGCGCACTGGCTGTTCCTCGATCACCTGCCGTTGACCCCCAACGGCAAACTCGACCGCAAGGCGTTGCCGGGCATCGAGGCCGGGCGCTCGAAAAACGCATACCAAGCACCCGTCAGCGAACTGGAACAGCAAGTCGCGGCGATCTGGGCCCAGGTGCTCACCGTCGAGCGCGTGGGCCTGAACGATCACTTCTTCGAGCTGGGCGGCCACTCGCTGCTGGCGGTCACCGCCGTCTCGCGCATGGCCCTCGAACTGGGGTTGAGCCTGACCCCGCAACTGCTGTTCCAGCACCCCGTCCTGCAGGATTTCGTCGCCCGACTCGACAGCACGGACGGGCCAATCAATGAAGAGAAACTGAACAAGCTGGACGCCCTGCTTGATGAAATGGAGGAAGTCTGATGGACAAGAGTGTTGCTTTGAGGGTTGCCAAGCGCTTTATCACTCTGCCGCTGGACAAACGCAGGCTGTACCTTGAGAAGATGCTGGAAGAGGGCGTCTCGCCGGCCAACCTGCCGATCCCCGAGGTGCGTTCCGGGTTCGAGCATATCCCGCTGTCCTACGCCCAGGAGCGTCAGTGGTTCCTCTGGCAAATGGAGCCGCACAGTTCGGCCTACCACATCCCCAGCGCCCTGCGTCTCAAAGGACGATTGGACGTGCCGGCGCTGGAACGCAGCTTCAACGCTTTGGTCGGGCGCCACGAAAGCTTGCGCACCACGTTCAGCGAGCACGGCGAGCAAGCCGTTCAGGTTATCCACCGGCAGATGCCCCTGAGCATCGCTGTCGAGGCGCTGCCTGCTGGTTCACCTATCAGCGAGGACGCGCGCATCAAGGCATACGTCGAAGGCGAAACCGCGCGTCCGTTCGATTTGCGCCAGGGGCCGTTGCTGCGGGTTTCGCTGTTGAAAGTCGCCGAGGACGACCACGTGCTGGTGCTGATCCAGCATCACATCATTGCCGATGGCTGGTCGATGCGCGTGTTGGTAGACGAACTGGTGCGCTGTTACGCCGCCGACACAGACGGCCAGCCGCTTGTATTGCCGGAGCTGCCGGTGCAATACGCCGACTACGCCATCTGGCAGCGCCATTGGCTGGAAGCCGGCGAGCGTGAGCGCCAGTTGGCCTATTGGGTGCAGACCCTGGGCGACGAGCAACCGGTGCTGGAGCTGCCGTTCGATCATCCGCGTCCCCCGGTGCAAAGCCTTCGTGGCGCGCGGCTGGATTTGACACTGGCGCCGGAGCTGGCTGCCTCGCTGAAACAACTGGCCCAGCGAGAAGGCGCCAGCCTGTTCATGGTTTTGCTCGCCTCGTTCCAGGCGTTGCTGCACCGCTACAGCGGCCAGCCGCAGATCCGCGTCGGCGTGCCGACGGCGAACCGCAACCGGGTCGAGACCGAAGGTCTGATCGGCTTTTTCGTCAATACCCAGGTGCTTAACGCCCACGTCGATGGGCAGCAGCCATTCGATGGCTTGCTCGCCCAGGTCAAGCAAGCGGCCATGGCGGCCCAGGCCCATCAGGATTTGCCTTTCGAGCAACTGATCGAGGCGTTGCAACCAGAGCGCAGCCTCAGCCACAGCCCGATCTTCCAGGTGATGTTCAACCACCAGAACGCCGATGCTACGGGTCGCCGGCAGACGCACCTGCCGCAACTGCGCGTCGAGGACCTGACGTGGGAAGGGCGCACCGCCCAGTTCGACTTGACCCTCGGTACCTACGAAACCGAGCAGGGCATCGTTGCGGAGCTGACCTACGCCACCGACCTCTTCGAACCGCAGACCATCGAGCGCCTGGCCGCGCATTGGCAAAACCTGCTGCAAGGCATTGTCGATGCACCCCGCCAGCGGGTCGGCGAACTGCCGCTGCTCGACCCGGCGCAACAGCGATTCACGCAACAGCAATGGCTGCGCGTCGCCGACCACGGCGCCGGAGCCGTGTGCGTGCACCAGCGCATCGCTGAACAGGCGCAGCAGAACCCCGACGCACTGGCACTGACCGGGGACGGACAATCCCTGAGCTACCGGCAATTGGACGCCCGCGCCAATCAACTGGCCCACCGCTTGATTGATCTGGGCGTGTCCCCTGGCGAGCTGGTGGGCATCGCGGTGGAGCGCAGCATTGAGATGATTGTCGGCCTGCTGGCGATCCTCAAGGCCGGCGGCGCCTACGTACCGCTGGACCCGGCGTATCCCGAGGATCGCCTGGCCTACATGATCGAAGACAGCGGCATCGGGTTGCTGCTGACCCAGGCCCGTTTGCAGGCGCGATTGCCGATCCCGTCGACGCTCCGGACCCTGCTGCTCGATCAGCGGGACGCCGCGCTGCAAGAGGCTCCGAAAACCTGCCCGGCCGTATCGCCGACCGGCGAGCACCTGGCCTACGTCATCTACACCTCCGGCTCCACCGGTAAGCCCAAGGGCGTGATGGTGCGCCATGGTGCGCTGAGCAATTTCATCACCAGCATGATCGCCCAGCCGGGGCTCGCGGCGAGCGATCGCATGTTGTCGCTGACGACCTTCTCCTTCGATATTTTCGGCCTGGAAATCTACGGGCCGCTCTGCGCCGGGGCCAGCATCGTCCTGACCGGGCAGAACGTGCATCAGGATCCGCAAGCGGTGCTGGCGCTGGTCGAGCATCACGACATCAGCGTGCTGCAAGCCACGCCGTCGAGCTGGCGCATGCTGCTCGACCATGAGCGGGCATCGGTGCTCGCCGGCCGGACATTCCTGTGCGGCGGCGAAGCCTTGCCCCAGGAACTGGCGCAGCGACTGCTGGCGCTTTCGCCAAAGCTCTGGAACCTCTATGGCCCTACCGAAACCACCATCTGGTCGGCCGCGCATCCATTGAGCCCCGAGCGCGACCGGCCGTTCCTTGGCCAGCCGCTGGACAATACCGCGCTGTACATCGTCGGCGGCGACCTGACCCTCAATCCGCCCGGCGCGCCGGGTGAGCTGCTGATCGGCGGCGCCGGCCTTGCCCGTGGTTATTTCCAGCGCCCGGGGCTGACCGCCGAACGCTTCGTACCGGACCCGTTTTCCACCACCGGCGAACGGCTGTACCGCACCGGCGACCTGACCCGCTATCGCCCCGAAGGCGTGGTCGAATACCTCGGCCGCATCGACCATCAGGTGAAGATCCGCGGCCTGCGCATCGAACTCGGGGAAATCGAAGCCGCGCTGCTGGCCCAGGACAGCGTGCGCGAAACCGTGGTGGTCGCCCACGAGGGCCCGACCGGTGCGCAACTGGTGGGCTACGTCGTGCCTGCCAGCGGCGCGGTGCCGGAGCCCGATGCGCCGTTGCGCGTCGCGCTCAAGGCAGCCCTCAAGGCGCAGTTGCCGGACTACATGGTCCCGGCGCACCTGTTGTTCCTGGCCCGATTGCCACTGACACCCAATGGCAAGATCGATCGCAAGGCCTTGCCGGCGCCCGACGCCAGCGATCTGCAACAGGCCTACGTGGCGCCTCGCAGTGAGGTCGAGCAACAAGTCGCGGCGATCTGGCAGGACGTGCTCAAGCTTGAGCGCGCGGGCCTGGAGGACAACTTCTTCGAATTGGGCGGGCATTCGCTGCTAGTGACCCAAGTGGTCTCGCGAATCCGTCGGGTGCTGGGCATCGAGGTGCCGCTGCGCAGCCTGTTCGAACACAGCACCTTGCAGGCGTTTGTCGCAGCCTTCGAGGCCACGCCAGGCGAACAGGCCCCGGCAATGGTGCCGGTGCCTCGCGATGCGCCACTGCCGCTGTCGTTTGCCCAGGAACGCCAATGGTTCCTGTGGAAAATGGACCCGGACAGCGCCGCCTACAACATCCCCACGGCCCTGCGGATGCGCGGCACGCTGGACAAGGATGCGCTGCGCGAGAGTTTCGCCGCGCTGGTGGCGCGTCACGAAAGTTTGCGCACCGTATTCGCCGAAGAGGATGGCCGCACCTGCCAAGTCATTCGCGAACAGGGTGAGGTCGACTTCGTCGAGCAGCGCCTGGAAGAGGATGAGATCCAGGCCTTTGTCGAACAGCAGACACAGCGTCCCTTCGATCTGTTGACTGATTCATTGCTGCGCGTGGCACTGCTGGAGGTGGATGAGCAGGATCACATCCTGGTGCTGACGCTGCATCACATCGTCTCCGATGGCTGGTCCTTGCAGGTGATGGTCGATGACCTGATGAGCCTGTATTCGGCGTTCGTCCAAGGCCAGCAAGCGCATCTGCCGCCATTGGCGGTGCAATACGCCGACTACGCCGTCTGGCAGCGGCAATGGATGGCGGCCGGTGAGCGGGATCGCCAATTGGCCTATTGGTCCGGGCAACTGGGCGGTGAGCAACCGCTGCTGGAACTGCCCACCGACCGTCCGCGCCCGGCGCAGCAAAGCCTGCGCGGCGCACGCCTGCCGATCAGGCTGGACGCTGCCTTGAGCGCGAACCTCAAGGCCCTGGCCCGACGGGAAAACGTCACGCTGTTCGTGCTGTTGCTCGGCTCTTTCCAGGCGCTGCTGCACCGCTACAGCGGCCAGGCCGACATCCGCGTCGGCGTGCCGATCGCCAACCGTCAACGACTGGAAACCGAGCGACTGATCGGTTTCTTCGTCAACACTCAGGTCCTGCGCAGCGAGTTTCACAATGGGCTGACCGGCGCCGCTCTGTTGCAGCAGCTCAAGCAGACGGCCCTGGCCGCGCAGATGCACCAGGACCTGCCTTTCGAGCAACTGGTGGATGTTTTGCAGCCGCAGCGCAACCTCAGCCACAGCCCGTTGTTCCAGGCGATGTTCAACCACCGCAACGAAACCGATTCGGCGTTCGCCAATGCCTTGCCGGACCTTTGCGTCGAGCCCCTGGGCTGGACGCAGCGTACCGCGCAGTTCGACCTGAGCCTGGACACGGTCGAGGGCCCGCAGGGCTTGCACGCGGCGCTGACCTATGCGACGGATCTGTTCGAGCCGGCGACCATCGAGCGCATGGCCCGGCATTGGCTCAACCTGTTGCACGAGCTGGTGCAAGACCTGCATCGCCCGGTGGTGCAGTGGGCGCTGTTGGATGAGGACGAGCGCCGGCACATGCTCAGCGACTGGAACGCGACGGCGCAGCATTACCCGCTCGACCGCAGCGTGCAAAGCCTGATCGAGGAGCAAGTGCGCCGGAACCCGGACGCGCCTGCGCTGGTCTTCGGCGAGCAGCGCCTGAACTACCGTGAACTCAACGCCCGGGCCAACCGTTTGGCCCATCGGTTGATCGACCAGGGCGTCGGCCCCGACGTGCTGGTGGGCATCGCCGTGGAGCGTTCCGTGGAGATGGTGCTGGGGCTGTTGGCGATCCTCAAGGCCGGCGGCGCCTACGTGCCCCTGGACCCCGAATATCCGCGCGATCGCCTGGCCTACATGTTCGACGACAGCGGCATCGGCTTGCTGCTGACTCAGCGACATTTAATCGATTCCTTACCGATTCCGGTAGGGCTGCGCAGCCTGGTGCTGGACCTGCCCGATGACGGCTTGTATGCCAACCGCGTCGGCAATCCAGGCGTCGAAGTCCACGGCGAAAACCTGGCTTACGTGATCTACACCTCCGGCTCCACCGGCAAGCCCAAGGGTGCGGGCAATCGCCATCGCGCCCTGGTCAACCGGCTGTGCTGGATGCAACAGGCGTATGGCCTCGATGCCTCGGACAGCGTGCTGCAAAAGACACCGTTCAGTTTCGACGTGTCGGTGTGGGAGTTTTTCTGGCCGCTGCTGACCGGTTCGACGCTGGTGGTGGCCGCGCCGGGCGCCCACCGTGACCCGGCGCAGTTGATCGACTTGATCACGGCCCAAGGCATCACCACGCTGCACTTCGTGCCGTCAATGCTCCAGGCGTTTATGCAGGACCCGCGCGTGGCCGAATGCAGCGGTTTGAAGCGGATCGTCTGCAGCGGCGAAGCGCTGCCGGTGGATGCCCAGCAGCAGGTGTTCGCCAAATTGCCGAACGCCAACCTGTACAACCTCTACGGCCCGACCGAGGCGGCCATCGACGTCACTCACTGGACCTGTGTCGAGGAGGGCCGCGACAGCGTGCCCATCGGCCAACCGATCGCCAACCTCGGCACCTACATTCTCGACGATGAATTGTCGCCGGTTCCGGTGGGGGTGACCGGCGAGTTGTATCTGGCGGGCGAAGGGCTGGCGCGGGGTTACCACCGACGCGCGGCGTTGACCGCCGAGCGCTTCGTCACCGGGCCGTTCGGCCATGGTCAGCGCTTGTATCGGACCGGCGATCTGGCGCGCTATCGCCCCGACGGCGTGATCGAATACGCCGGGCGGATCGACCATCAAGTGAAGATCCGTGGCCTGCGCATCGAGTTGGGTGAAATCGAAGCGCGCCTGGCCGAACACGATGCCGTGCGCGAAACCGTGGTCCTGGCCCAGGACGGCACGCTGCTGGTGGCTTATCTGGTGCCGGCGCGCGCCGAGCTGCTCGCCGCCGATGGCGCCGTTCGCCAGGCGCTGCAAGCACGCCTCAGGGAACATCTGAGCCAATCCTTGCCCGACTACATGGTGCCGCAACACTGGGTGTGGCTGGAAAAAATGCCGGTCAGCCCCAACGGCAAGCTCGAGCGCAAGGCACTGCCCAAGGCCGAGCCGAGCGCCCATCCTCAAGCCTACATCGCAGCCATGACGGCGCAGCAGCAGACGCTGGTCGATATCTGGCAAAGCGTGCTTGGACGCGAGCGCGTGGGTGTGACCGACAATTTCTTCGAGCTGGGCGGCGATTCGATCATCTCCATTCAGGTGGTGAGCCGGGCCCGGCAGGCCGGCCTTCATTTCAGCCCCAAGGACCTGTTCCTGCACCAGACTATCCAGGGTTTGGCCGGCGTGGCGACAACGGGGGACGGCGGGCCGGTCATCGACCAGGGCCCGGTGACAGGCGAGGCGCTGCTGCTGCCGTTCCAGCAGTTGTTTTTCGAGCAGGCCATGGCCGAGCCCCACCACTGGAACCAGTCGGTACTGCTCAAAAGCGTGCGACCGGTGCACGCCGGGCATCTGGAGCAGGCGTTGCAGGCCGTGGTCGAACATCACGATGCGTTGCGCTTGGCCTTCTCCCATGAGGATGGCGCCTGGATCGCTCGCCATAACACCCTGGCCGATCAACGTGCGTTGTGGCAACGCTCGCCGCTGTTGTGGGCCGCCGAGGTTCCCGACGCGCCGGCCCTCGAACGCCTGGCCGAACACGCCCAGCGCAGTCTTGAACCGGGCAGTGGCGCGCTGCTGCGCGGTGTCCTGGTGACCCTGGCCGATGGCAGCCAGCGGTTGTTATTGGTGATTCATCACCTAGTGGTGGACGGCGTGTCCTGGCGGGTGCTGCTGGAAGATTTGCAACAGGCATACGACCAACTGCAGGCCGGCCAGATGCCGACGTTACCGGCCAAGACCACGTCTGCACAGACTTGGGCGCAACGGTTGCAGGCCCATGCCAGCAGTGCGGCGTTGCAAGGCCAAGTCGCTTACTGGCAGGCGCAACTGGACGGCGCTCGCCCCGACCTGCCTTGCGACTACCCCCACGGTGATTTGCGTAGGTGTCATGGGACGCAAGTCCAGACGCGGCTGGACAAAGCACTGACACAACGATTGTTGCAGCAAGCCCCCGCGGCCTATCGCACCCAGGTCAACGACCTGCTATTGACGGCGCTGGCCCGGGTGATCGGCCGCTGGACTTCCCAGGCGTCGACCTTGATCCAGTTGGAAGGCCATGGCCGCGAGGCCCTCTTCGATGATGTGGACCTGAGCCGCAGCGTGGGTTGGCTCACCAGCCTGTTCCCGGTGCGTCTGACCCCGACGGCGACCGCCGAAGGCTCGATCAAGGCGATCAAGGAGCAACTGCGGGCGATCCCCGACAAAGGGCTTGGCTTCGGCGTGCTGCGTTATCTGGGCGATGAACCGACGCGTCGTGCCCTCGCGGCACTGCCGGTGCCGCGCATCACCTTCAATTACTTGGGGCAGTTCGACAGCGGCTTCAACGAAGCGGCCAATGGGCTGTTTGTCCCGGCCAGCGAATCGGCGGGCGCGGCGCAAAGTCCGTTGGCACCGCTGGATAACTGGTTGACTCTCAATGGCAGCGTCTATGCCGGTGAGTTGAGCATCGATTGGAGCTTCAGCACGCAGATGTTCGACGAAGCGACGATCCAGGCGCTGGCAGAAGATTACGCTCGGGAATTGCGGGCGCTGATCGACCACTGTTGCCAGACCGAACGCCACGGCTTCACGCCGTCGGACTTCCCCCTCGCCGGGCTGAACCAGGCGCAATTGGACGCGTTGCCGCTGGTGGCGCGAGAGGTGGAGGACCTTTATCCGCTATCGCCGATGCAGCAGGGCATGCTGTTTCACACGCTGTACGAGCAACAGGCCGGCCACTACATCAACCAGATGCGCGTGGAGGTCCAAGGGCTGGACGTCGAACGCTTCCGCCTGGCCTGGCAGGCGGCCACGGATACCCATGACGTGCTGCGCAGCGGGTTTGTCTGGGACGGCGATTTCAAGCATGCATTGCAGGTGGTGTACAAGCGCGTCGACGTGGCGTTGCAGCTTGAGGACGGGCGCGCACAGGCTGACCTGGCTCACTATCTGGAAAACCTCGCAACGGCCCAGCGCCAACAAGGGTTTGCCCTGGACGCGGCGCCGTTGTTGCGGTTGGTGGTCGTGCGCGTGGCGGACGATCGTTATCACCTGATCTACACCTGCCATCACATCCTCATGGACGGCTGGAGCAACTCGCAGTTGCTCGGCGAAGTGCTGCAACGCTACAGCGGGCAGTCCGTCGCCGTATCGGGCGGTCGTTATCGGGACTACATCGCCTGGCTGCAACGCCAGGACGCGGCGCTCAGCGAAGCGTTCTGGAAACCTTTGCTGCAACGCCTGGAGGCGCCGACGCGGCTGGCCGACGCGGTGGCCAAACCAACGGACGCTGGGGTTGGTTATGGCGATCATGTGCAGGTGCTGGACGAAGCCCTGACCCGTCGCCTGGAAGCCTTCGCGCGTGCCTCGAAAGTCACGGTGAACACGCTTGTGCAGGCGGCGTGGTTGCTGCTGTTGCAGCGCTACACCGGTCGGGAAACGGTTGCCTTCGGTGCGACGGTGGCCGGTCGTCCGGCGGACCTGCCTGGCATCGAGCAGCAGATCGGTTTGTTCATCAACACCTTGCCGGTGATCGCCAGCCCTCGGGCCGAGCAGTCTTTGGACAGCTGGCTGCAAGCGGTGCAAGCGCAGAACCTCGCCTTGCGCGAGTTCGAGCACACCGCGTTGCTGGACATCCAGCGCTGGGCCGGGCAGGGCGGCGACGCGTTGTTCGACAGTTTGTTGGTGTTCGAGAACTACCCGATCGCCGAGGCCCTGGAGCAGGGCGCACCGGACGGTTTGCGCTTTGGTTCGCCGATCACCCAGGAACAGACCAACTATCCGTTGACGCTGTTGGTGGGGCTGGAGCGGCAGTTGTCGGTGCATATGAGTTATCAGCGGGCGAGTTTCTCGGCGGTTACCGTGGAGCGGTTGGCGGCGCATCTGGCTCAGTTGCTCGGACAGATGACGGCTAATGGCGAGCTGTGCTTGGGTGAACTGTCGATGCTGGAATTCGATGAACACCAGCGCCTGACCCATGACTGGAATTCGGTGGATGCGCCGTTCGAGCAAGACCTATGCATCCATCAATTGATTGCCCGCCAAGCGGAAAACACCCCGGACGCCTTGGCGGTGACGTTCAATGATATTCGCCTGAGCTACAGCGAACTCGACGGCCGCGCCAATCGTCTGGCCCATAAACTGATCGAGCTGGGCGTCGGCCCGGAAGTGCGCGTCGGCGTGGCGATGCCGCGCTCCGAGCAACTGCTGATCGCCTTGCTGGCGGTGCTCAAGGCTGGCGGCGCGTACGTGCCGCTTGACCCGGATTACCCGGCCGAACGCGTGGCCTACATGCTCGACGACAGCCGGGCGAAGGTGCTGTTGACCGAGCAGGCTGTGGCTTTGACGGAGCCGGCCGGAACCCGAGTATTGATGCTCGATCAACTCGACCTTTCACGTTATCCATTGAGCGCACCGGTTACTCACGTTTCAGCGGACAACCTCGCCTACGTCATCTACACCTCCGGCTCCACCGGCAAACCCAAAGGCGTGGCCATCGCCCACCGCAACGTTCTGGCGCTGATCGACTGGTCCAAAACCGTCTACAGCCGCGACGACATCCAAGGCGTGCTGGCCTCGACCTCGGTGTGTTTCGACCTGTCGGTGTGGGAGCTGTTCGTGACCCTCGCCAACGGCGGTTCGCTGATCATCGCCCGCAATGCCCTGGAACTGCCGCACCTGCCGGCCCGCGACCAGGTGCGCCTGATCAACACCGTGCCCTCGGCCATCGCGGCGTTGCAGCGCAGTGGGGATATCCCGCAGAGCGTGCGCATCATCAACCTGGCCGGTGAGCCGCTGAAGCAAAGCCTGGTGGATGCCCTCTACCCAACACCCCTAACCTGTGGGAGCGAGCCTGCTCGCGAAAGCGGTGGGTCAGGCAATCCGATGCAAACTGACAGGACGCCTTCGCGAGCAGGCTCGCTCCCACAGGGGATTGAGCATGTCTATGACCTTTATGGCCCATCGGAAGACACCACCTATTCAACCTGGACCCGCCGCACCCAAGGCGGCACGGCCAATATCGGCCGCCCACTCAAGCACACCGCCAGCTACCTGTTGGACGCCAACCTGCAACCGGTCCCCCAAGGCGTGTCCGCTGAGCTGTACCTGAGCGGCGCGGGCATCACCCGGGGTTACCTTGGCCGCGCGGCGATGACCGCCGAAAAATACGTGCCCAACCCGTTCTCCACCACCGGCGAACGCCTCTACCGCACCGGCGACCTGTGCCGTTATCGCGACGACGGTGCGCTCGAATACCAGGGCCGCATCGACCATCAGGTGAAGATCCGTGGTTTCCGTATCGAGCTGGGGGAAATCGAGGCGCGACTGTTGCAGCAGCCCGAGGTCAACGAAGTCGCCGTGCTGGCCCAGGAAGGGCCGGGCGGGCAGCAACTCGTCGCCTACGTGGTGGCCTCGCTGGACGCCGACACCCTGCGCGATCCACTCAAGGCCCGCCTCAAGGAGCATCTGCCCGACTACATGATCCCGGCGCACTGGCTGTTCCTCGATCACCTGCCGCTGACCCCCAACGGCAAGCTTGACCGCAAGGCGTTGCCGGGTGTGGAAACCGGGGCGACGCAAAACGGTTACGCGCCACCCGCAAGCGAACTGGAGCAACAGATCGCCGACGTCTGGCGCGAAGTCCTGGAAGTGGACCAGGTCGGTCGCAACGATCATTTCTTCGAGCGCGGCGGTCACTCATTGCTGGCGACCCAGGCCATCTCTCGGCTGCGCAAACTCACGGGCTATCCGCTGAGCTTGCGTGATCTGTTCGATCATCCACGCCTCAGCACATTGGCGGCGCTGATGAGCGGGACCGGTGATGCAAGCGTGCGCGCCGGCGACTCCAGCAAGGTCCGGCTCAAGGCCCACGGGCCAAGGCAATCGGCTCCGCTGTCGCTGGTGCAACGGCGGTTGTGGATCGCCGAGCAGCTGTCCGGTGGCACTTCGGCGTATGGCATGCCCATGGCCCTGCGCTTGTGCGGCGAGTTATCGGTCGAACGCCTGATGAGCAGTTTTGCCGAAGTGACGCGCCGTCACGCCGTACTGCGCACCGCGTACGTCCAGGACGACGAAGGCGATCCGCTGGCGCTGATTGCCGACGAAGTCCGGTTGGATTTCCCGCTGGTCGATCTCTGCGATCTATCGCCCGGTGCCCAGTTGGAACAGGTGGCCCAGGCGACGCTGGACAATGCTCGCACGCCGATCGATTTGGAGCAGGCGCCGCTGCTGCGTGGGCGAATCCTGCGCCTGAACCCCACCGAACACGTGTTGTTGTACGCCATGCACCACATCATTTCCGATGGCTGGTCGATGGGGCTGTTGATCAACGAACTGGTGCAGATCTACGAAGCCGCTTCGCGCCATGAACCGATGCCGCTGGCGCCGCTGGAGGTCCAATACCATGACTTCGCCCTCTGGCAACAGGCGTTGGAAGAGCAAGGCGTACTGGCGCGCCAGGCCGACTATTGGAAGCAACGGCTCGATGGCTACAACGGGCGTCTCGACCTGCCGCTGGACAACCCTCGCGGGCAGACCTCGTCGTATGAGGGCGATGCGTTGCAGTTCGAACTGTCTGCCGGACTCAGCGCGGCATTGCGGCGGTTATCGAGCGAAGCCGGCGTCACGCTGTACAGCACGCTGCTGGCCTCGTTCCAAGTGTTGTTGCATCGCCTCTGCGCCGCGCAGGATCTGGTGGTGGGCGCTGACGTGGCGGGGCGCGAGCAACCGGAGCTGGAGCGCTTGATCGGCTTCTTCGTCAACGTATTGCCGCTGCGCTCGCGCTTCGATGCGGGCATGACGTTCACGCGGTTCCTGGCCCAGACCCAGGACGACTTGCTCGGCGCGTTGGAGCATCAGGACTTGCCGTTCGACCAGATCGTCGATGCCTCGGGCGTGCCTCGTCACAAAGGCATGAACCCGTTGCTCCAGGTGCTGTTCGTGATGAACAACGTGCCGGTGCGCACGCGCTCCATGGCGGGCTTGAGCGTGGAGTTCCTGCCAGCGCTGCAGAACCATTCTAAATTCGACATGGCATTGTTCGTTGACGAAGAAGAAGGGCAATTGCGCGGTAATTGGCAGTTCGCCACACGCTTGTTCGGACATGGGCGCGTCCAGTACCTGATCGGGGCCTGGACGACCCTGTTGGAACAGATCGTCGCTGATCAGGATATTCAATTGGGAGCTATCAGCATGCCAGTCGACAACGTGGCGACAGCCGCCACGCCTGCCAACGTCCCGGGGCCCAAGGCCGACAAACTGGGCAAGTTCCTCAAGCGATCGGCGACACCGGCCGCGCGGCCGCGTCCGGCGCTGGTGCGTGAATCCCTGGTGGCGGCGCCACAGCGGTTCCCATTGATGCTGGAGCCCGGCGACCCGCACCTCGACGTTATCGAGTGGATCCGGCAAAACCGGCCATTGATCGAGCAGAAGCTGGCCGAACACGCTGGCATCCTCTTCCGTGGTTTCGAGCTGGACGGCATCCAGGGTTTCGAAGCGTTCGCCGAAGCGATTCAACCGGGGTTGTACGGCCAGTACGGCGATTTGCCGAAAAAGGAAGGCGGCAAGAACACCTACCGTTCCACGCCATACCCGGAACGCAAGATGATCCTGTTCCACAACGAGAGCTCCCACCAGGATCGCTGGCCGCGCAAGCAGATGTTCTATTGCGAGCAAGCGGCGCCCGTGGGCGGCGCGACCCCGGTGGTGGACTGCCGCCTGATGTACGAAAAACTGCCGGCGGACCTGCGCGAAAAATTCGAGGACAAGGGGCTGCTCTACGTACGCACCTTCACCGACAAACTCGACGTGTCGTGGCAGCACTTCTTCAAGACCGAGGATCGCCGCGAAGTGGAGGCCCGTTGCCGGGCCGGCGGCATCCAGTGGCGTTGGCTCGATAACGATGAATTGCAAACCCGTACGCCAGGGCCGGCAATCATCACGCACCCGATCACCGGGGAAAAATCTTTCTTCAACCAAGTGCAGTTGCATCACATCCATTGGCTGGAGCCGGACGTGCGCCAGGACCTGTTGTCGATGTACGGCCTGGACCGCATGCCCCGGCATGTCTACTACGGCGACGGCACACCGATCGAAGACGAGGTGATGGCGCGTATCGGTGAGTTGTACGAAGCCTGCGCGGTGCGTTTCGACTGGCGCAAAGGCGATGTGATCCTGCTGGACAACATGCTGGTGGCCCATGCCCGCGACCCGTTCGAAGGGCCACGCAAGATCGTGGTCGCCATGGGTGATATGTACGACCACGCCAGCCTGCAACGGCCCGCGACCGTCGGGCAATCCGCCCGGGGCGTATTCAGTACCGAGGAAACCGGAGCATGAACGAGGTGATGATGGACGTGCAGGACGCGGGTTTCGCCCTGGCGCCCGAGCAGCAACGGGTCCTTGAGCAATTGTCGGGCACGGTGACCACTGGCGATGCCTTGCGTTGGGTAAGCGTGGCTATCGACGGCGACCTTGACCCGCAGCGATTGCAGGGCGCTTTCGACAGGCTGGCGACGCAGCAGCCGATGCTGCTGGCGCGGTTGGTCAAGGTCGCAGGTTTCCACGGCTTGCGTCAGGTTGCCCAGGCCGGGCGCTTCCCGCTGACGAAAAACGCAAGCGAACAGCCCGTTGAAGAGGTCCAGGCACAGTTCAACGAAACCCTCGGCCGGGCGTTCGTGGTCGGCGAATCGGCTGGCGTCCAGGCGGTGCTTTATCGTTTGGCGCCACGGCAATGGCAATTGCTGCTGGGCATCGCCCGCTACAGTGCCGATGCGCCATCGATGAACCTGCTGCTTGGACAGGTAGGGCAGGCGTATGCGGGCCAGTGTTCGGAAGACGAAGCGCCGGGAGATTTCGCCCAGTATCTGGAATGGCGCAGCGAAGTGGTCCTGGATGAAGATGCCGCCACCGCGCGAACCTATTGGCAGCAACATCTGCAAGGTTTGCAGGCGCAGATCGACACGCCATGGCTGGCGGCACGCCGCGCCGGCAGCGGGACCGTCGATGCCCGTGTTTCATTGGAGCTGGAACCGGTCCGGCGCGATGCTTTGCAGCGCTTGGCCGATGAGCTCGGGCAACCGTTGGAGACGTTATTACAGGGCGCATGGTGGGTGCTGCTGGGACGCCTGAGCGGTTCCGACCAGGCACTGGTGGGCGTGCGTCACGACAGCCGCAGCGATTATGACTACTTCGCCAGCGCCATTGGCGTGTTCGAGAAGACCCTGCCGCTTTGCGTGCAGTTGCCCCCCAACGCGCCGTTCAGTGAGTGGCTGGTGCAGTTGGCGGCGGGCCTTGAGGCGCATCGCACCTGGCAGGAATATTGGGTGCCGGAACTGGCACCTTACGCGGCGTATCCGGCCTATGGCTTTGCGATCGGTCGAGCAAGTTTCGTCCACAGCGACGCCGGTTTGAAGTGGAAGGAGTCTTTGCCTGTCCGGACCGATCCGCTTGAGCTACTGCTGCAGGTTCGATTGGAGGATGCCCAGCAGCTTGCCGCGATCGACCTGCAATACGCCGACGCTCGTTATTCGAAAGCCACCGCCAGCACCGTGTTGGAACAATACGACGTGCTGCTGGCCTCTATCCTGGCGGATGCGCAAACGCCGCTGGCGCAGCTCAACCTGCTGGGCCACAGCGAGGAACAGCGCTTGCGCGCGATCAACCCGCCGATGCAAGTATTGGGCGATAACCGCTATCTGCCGCAACGCATCGCGGACCTGGCGCTACGGACGCCGGAGGCCATCGCGCTGACCGACGCCCACCAGTCCTTGAGCTACGGCCAGTTGAATGAGCAGGTCGAACGCGTGGCCCTCGGCCTCCAAGAGCAAGGCCTGGGTAAGGGCTCGATCGTCGCCCTGGCCTTGCCGCGCTCGGCGGATCTGGTGATCGCGATGCTGGCGGCATGGCGCATCGGTGCGGCCTATCTGCCGCTGGATATCCAATGGCCCCAGGCCCGTCAGGCGTTGATGTTGGAGCAGGCGGGCGCCGCAGTGGTGGTCACCGATGCGGCGCACCTGCCGGCGTGGCAGGACCCGCCATGTAACGTGCTGACGTTGGCCGGGCTGAGTCCGTCGAGCGAGCCCTTGCCGGCGCTGGCGACCAAGGGCAACGACACCGCCTATGTGTTGTTTACGTCCGGCTCCACCGGTGTGCCCAAAGGCGTGGTCATCGAGCATCGGCAATTGCTCAACTACACCGCCCAGGCCAGCCAGGCGTTGGCGCTGGATCAGTGCACACATGTCGCCTTCAGCTCCACCGTGGCGGCGGACCTGGGCAACACGGCGCTGTTTGGCGCGCTGTTCAATGGCGCGACGCTGCACGTTGCCAATGACGAGCAGATGCAGGACGGCGCGTTGTTTGCCACGTTCATGCGGCGGCAACAGATCGATTGCCTGAAAATCGTGCCATCGCACCTCGCGGCATTGCTCGACAGCGAGCAGGCGACATTGCCGCGTACCCTGGTGCTCGGCGGTGAGCCGATTGCGCCGACATTGATCGAGCGCATCGCTCGGTTGCGTAGCGATTGCCGAGTGTTCAACCACTACGGGCCGACGGAAGCCACGGTCGGGGTGATGATCCATCCGGTGTCGCTGGAGGGTGCCGCTGAGGATTGTTCGGCGCTGACCCAGGTGCTGGGCAACAATCAGGTTTATATCCTGGATGCTGATTTACGCCTGGCACCGGTGGGCGTGCCGGGTGAGTTGTACTTGGGCGGGGCGCAACTGTGCCGGGGTTATCTGAACGCCGGGGCCGATGGACAGACGTTCATCCAGAGCCCGTTCGATGCGGCGCAGCGCCTCTACCGCACGGGTGACCTGGCGCGTTATCGCCCGGACGGCGGCATTCAACTGCAGGGGCGGCGCGATCAGCAGGTCAAGGTGCGGGGCTTCCGTATCGAACTGGCGGAAATCGAAGCCCAGCTGCTGCGCCTGCCACAAGTAACCGAGGCGCTGGTGGTGCCAGCCACCTCGGCCGAGCAAGGTTTGCTGGCATTTATCGTGGCAGCGCAAGGCTTGCCTACGGATGTGCTGGACACCGTGCGCGCCGAGCTGAGCGCACGCTTGCCCGGCGTGATGGTGCCGCAGCATTGGCACCTGATCGAACGCTTTCCACGGCTGGCCAACGGTAAGATCGATCGCCAGGCGTTGCAGCACTTGGCCGTCGCGACGAGCGATGAAGAGGGCGTCGCACCCCGTGATGGACTCGAACAATTGCTCGCTGCGCGCATGGCCCAATTGCTTGGGCTCGAACGGTTGGGCATCGATCGCGACTTCTTCGCGGCCGGCGGTCACTCGCTGCTGGTGATCAAGTTGGTGGCCGGCATTCGCAAGCTGTTGCAGTGCGACATCCATCCGGGACTGGTCTTCGATCATCCGACCGTGGCGTCGCTGGCGACGGCCTTGCGGGCGGAGGAGAACAGCCCGGGACAACTGGAGAAAATCGCCCAGGCCCGCCTGCGCTTGGAGGCGATGAGTCCCGAAGAAAAGGCTCGACTGACCGAACAGGCTCGGCAACAGCAGGCGGCCAAAGCGGCGCAGGGTCGTTGACCTGAGAGAAACGCAGTGCAGAGGGTCCCTGGCGGCGTTCCCACGCGAAAGCCTGGGAACGATGCTCAACCAACAAAAGGCCGACGCCAGCACGCGTCGGCCTTTTTTGTAACTTTCGTGCAAATGATAAATAAACTCATTCCGGTTTTTCCCAGGTGCTTCGTCTTACTAAGGAATGCGGGCGAATCGGCTCGGGCAAGGCAGCCCAGGCGCCGGTTGTGTCCAGAAAACATGTCGCTGTCGTACAGCCGGATGACCGTGCCCGGGGAGGGGTCGGTCAGCAGGTAATCCGCGCTGGCGAACGGCAGGCCCTTCGGCCCCATGGACTTTTCACTTCTATCAATAAGAGAGCACGATGTCGGCAATTCATGAGTTGAAACCGCTGTTCAAGGCACTTGTCATGTCCCGCGGCCTGCGTTCGCGGCGGGTGTTGACGGGCTTGGGTCTGGTCTGTGTGTTGCCGTTGAGCACCCAGGTGATGGCCGAAGACGTCAGTGTCAACATCCCAGCGCAACCGCTGCCGCAGGCGCTGCAAGCGTTCGGCCAGCAAACCAACCAACAAATGATCTACAACGTCGACGAGTTGGCCGGCCTGAAAGGCAACCGCGTCAGCGGCAAGATGAGCCCGCAGGCGGCCATCACCGAATTGCTCAAGGGCACCGGCGTGCGCTACAGCCTCGAGGGCAACACCCTGATATTGGTGAAGGGCTCCCCCGCGGGCCTGGAACTGGGCGCAACGACCATCAACGCCGAACAGTTGGCTGCAACGACCGAAGGCAGCAACTCGTACACCAGCAACGCCGTAACGATCGGCAAGGGCACCCACACCCTCAAGGAAATTCCCCAGTCGATCACCGTGATGACGCGCAAGCAGATGGATGACCAGAACCTGGTCAACCTCAAGGACGCTGTCAACCAGACCACCGGCATCGTTGGCCTCCAGGGCGTGGGGCAGGGCATGATCCTGTCGTCGCGCGGTTTCCAGATCGACGATTGGCAGTACGACGGTGTGCCGATCCCGCGTAATACCTACTCGCTGGGCAACTGGGCGACCCAGGACCTGATTTTCTACGACCGCCTGGAGATCCTTCGTGGCGCGTCCGGCTTGCTGCAAGGTACCGGCAGCCCCGGCGGCGCTGTCAACCTGGTGCGCAAGCGTGGCCAGAGCACACCGACCGTGACCCTGAGGGGCAAGGCCGGTTCCTGGGACCACTACGGCTTGCAGCTGGACGCTGGCGGTCCGCTGAACGACGCTGGCAACATCCGCGGCCGTATAGTTGCCGACGAAGACCAGAGCAACTCATTCATCGACCACGCGTGGACCAAAACCCACTCGCTGTACGGCTCGTTGGACATCGACTTGAGCGAAGACACCACCTTGGGCTTGGCGGTCAGCCAATCCAATGGCGAATCGCGCGGCAACATCCGTGGTTTGCCGCGCTACGCCGATGGCTCGATGCCGGACGTGTCGCGCTCCACCTACACCGGCGCGCGCTGGAACCGTTCGGAAATCGATGTCACCACCTACTATGCCGATCTGGAGCATCGCTTCAATGAGGATTGGGCGTTCAAGGTGGGGGGCGTGTATATGACCGAGGATAACCAGGCGAAGAACCAGCGCGTCCAAAGAGTCGGTGGTCTCTTGCCCGATGGCAGTGGCGTGCAATATGCCGACTTCCTGACCGACTTCCAGTCTACCAAGGCCGGTCTCGACATGAACCTGACCGGCAAGTTCGAAGCCTTGTCGATGGAACAGGAGGTCATGCTGGGTGGCAACTTCTCCCAATTGGAGACGGATGATAAATATGCCCGTACCTTCAACAGCACCAGCGACTCGATCTTCGACCTTGACAATGACCGCCCGGACATCAGCTACGACAGTTTGATCGCTGCGGGTGGCATGGGCGTCCTCAGCAAGTACGACGTGCGCCAGAAAGGCATATACGGCACCTGGCGCGTCAAGCCGGTGGATGACCTGACACTGATCCTGGGTTCCCGGGTCAGCTGGTACGACTTCAGCTACAAGTCGAAAAATGAACTCGCAGCCGGAATTACACGCAACACGCCAAGCTACTCAACCGAAACCGGCGTGGTCACGCCCTATGCCGGTGTCGTCTATGACCTGAGCCGTGAGTGGGCGGTTTACGCCAGCTATACCGACGTGTTCCAACCGCAGACCAACGTCGATCCCAGTGGTTCGGTACTCAAGCCCATTGTTGGCAAAAACTACGAAGTCGGCCTCAAGGGCGAGTTGATGGATGGACGGGTCAATACCTCCTTGGCTGTGTTCCGCTACGACCACGAAAACCGCGCCGTCAACATCCCTAGCTGCACTGGGGTGAACTGCTCTTCTGCCTCCGGGAAAGTGCGCAGCCAAGGCATCGAGGCCGAAATCAGCGGTGAAGTGGTAGAAAACTTGCAGTTGTTCGCGGGCTACACCTATAACACCACCAAGTACCTGGAAGACACGGGCGGTATCGACAGTAAGGAAGGCAAGGTTTTCAGCACCTGGACGCCAAAACACATGTTGCGCGTGTGGGGCAACTACCAGTTCACCGGCGATTGGAGCCGTGTCAGCACCGGCCTGGGCTTCACCACCCAAAGCCACACGCTGGTTTACGACTATGACCGTGAAATCCCGGGCTACACCGTATGGAACGCCCGTGTCGGCTACAAGTTGACGTCTGAGATCGATCTGGCGGTCAACGCCAACAACCTGTTCGACAAGACCTACATAACGCCGGCTTACAACCAACTCAATGGCAACAACAACTTTGGCGATCCGCGTAATTTGATGTTCACAGTGAAGTACACGCCGCAGTTCTGATTGCCTGCAAAGAAAAAAAACCGACCCACTTACACGGGTCGGTTTTTTATGGGATTAATTTCGCTGAAAACGCAAACCCCGTGGCGAGGGAGCTTGCTCCCGCTGGGTTGCGAAGCGACCCCAGAGTTCCTGAACTGAAAAGCGGCGTCTGCTGCGCAGCCGAGCGGGAGCAAGCTCCCTCGCCACAGGAACCTGTGTCCTACAAAAAATGTGGCGAGCCGGACATTTCTGACGAGTCGTGTCGGTTGGTGGTTCGGAAGCGATGGGGATAGGCTTTGTCCGTCGCTGCAAAATCAGCGACCGGGTTTGGTCACCTGTTCGAAGTCAGGCGCACATGCGCAACTCAGCATCTCGGCGCTTTTGCCGTTATGCTTTGCGGCGGGCTGTGCGCGGGGCACTCTCGAGTGCGCCGGGTGCCTGACTTCCCGGTTGACCAACCTGCGTATAGCCCACCACCCTCGTTTGGTCACGAGGTGGTTAAGCTCACTATCAAGTCAGGAGTTTCAAGATGGTCAAGAACACCCCCAACCCTCCAAAAAAAGCCAAAGATCTCTCCGCCTACACCAGCCTCGACTCAGCAGAGCGTCGCGAAGCGGCCGATAGAGCACTAGACATCCACTTATCGCCCAACAAGCCAGCCAAGCCCGACACCCAGGACGGCCAGATCTTTACCGTGGTCAAAGGGCTCAACACCGAATCCATACTGACCACCCTCAGCGAGACCCTGGCTTGCGCTAATGCCATGGCCAACGACCTGGCCTTCGACCTGGAAGGCTCGCGGCGGCATGTGGCGTTGGGGCTCCAGCAATTGATCGAGCTAGGAACGCTACTGGCCAATCGGGCACTGGATGACATCGAGCTGCCCCAGCCTCCACGCTAGCCGCAGCACCGCAGCCCCCCGTGGCGAGGGAGCTTGCTCCCGCTGGGCCGCGAAGCGACCCCAGAGTTCCTGAACTGAAAAGCGGCGTCTGCTGCGCAGCCGAGCGGGAGCAAGCTCCCTCGCCACAGGGTCATTTTTTGCTCAAGAAAGCTTCTCAACCGTACTGGCCAGAAAAACCTCGACCAGCTCCCCAAGCAACCCGTCATCAAAAATCATGCTGCGATGACCCAGCGGAGACTGCACCGAACACCGCAACGCCCCCGTCAAGCTATGCTCTCGAACCAGTGCCTCGCAAAAAGCCAGTTCCTCGGGAGTCTTCTCCGTCCGTGTCCACCAGCAGCTCGGTCGAACTCTCACAGGCTTGAAAGTGAATCCCGCAAATGCCTCCAGCAACCGATCATGCACCGAGAACGCCTGGGCATTCATGATTTCTTCCTTGACGCTCTGCACGATCGACAACAGGTCGCCTCGCTCAGGCTCGATCTGTCCGGCTGCCCACTCATGGAACGCCGTGACCGAACTGTCCGGTCGCTCCCGTCGATAAGCCGCCGTGCGCTCCGTCAGCGAAGGGAACAGCAAGTCGAAGTATTCAATTGCTTCAAGTAGATCCTGGGAGGCCGCATCGTCTTTTTCGTTACCCGCCAGATGCCGATGGCGCGGCATCCCTGAGGGATACAGGTGTTCTGGAATCGTGCTGTCCACCAACCCGAGGAAATCAACCGTGTGCCCCTGGCTTTCCAGCACCGCCGCGATGTCGAAGGCGATCGCCCCGCCGAGGGACCAGCCCATCAAGTAATACGGACCTTCAGGTTGGGCCCTGACGATTTCCTTGCTGTAGTCGGCAATCATTTCCTGCCAGGCCTCGGGGCCTGCATGGGGTTCGCTGAAGCCGCGGTGCATGATGCCGACAGTTCGCGCCCGGTTTTGCAGTTTGCGCGCCAGCGGTTGGTAGCAGAACACGATGCCGCCGCTGGGGTGCAGGCAAAACAGCTGCGGTGCGCTGGCGGGCGCGCTATTCAGGGCAACGAGGCATTGCGTCTGTTCACGGTGTTTCTGTGAGATGAACAGGGCCAACTCGGCGATGGTCGGGTTGGCCAGCAACTCTTGCAGACGCACGGTGATGTTCAGGTTCGCCTTGAGCTTGGCGATCAGCTCGATCGCCAGGATCGAATGCCCGCCCAGTTCAAAGAAACTGTCGCTGATACCCACGCGCTCGGCTTTGAGGGACTGCTGCCAGAGTTGCGCCAACGCTTGCTCCAACTGCGTGCGGGGCGCCACGTGGTTCGAATGCCGAAGCGTGAGGTCGGGTTCGGGCAAGGCCTTGCGGTCGAGCTTGCCGTTGGCGTTGAGCGGCAGGTGATCGATGAACAACAGATGGCTGGGCACCATGTAATCCGGCAGATGCGCCTTGAGCGCGATCAGCAGGTTATCCCGCAGTTCGACCGTGGCCGGTTGTGTCGGGATGACGTAAGCGATCAATTGCAGGCCTCCCGGGCCGTCGTGGGTCAGCACCACGCCCTCGCGCACGCCCGGCAGTACTTGCAGGCGCGCCTGGATCTCGCCCAGTTCAATGCGGAAGCCGCGGATCTTGACCTGGTGATCCAGGCGCCCGATGTATTCAATGCTGCCGTCGCTGAGGTAGCGGGCCAGGTCCCCGGTGCGGTACAGGCGTCCACCTGGCGATGGGTCGAACGGGTCGGGAATGAAACGGCTGGCGGTGAGGTCGGCACGCTGGTGATAACCACGGGCCAGGCCGGCGCGACCAATATACAGCTCACCGCTGCACCCCTTGGGCACCGGGTTCAGGTGCGCATCGAGCAGATACCAGGACAGGTCGACGATGGGCTCGCCGATGGGGCTCGCGGCCTCGCCGTGCAAGTCCGCCATCGACAGTGGTCGCCAGGTGACATGAACGGTGGTTTCGGTGATGCCATACATGTTGATCAATTGTGGCGCCTGATCGCCGAAACGTTCGAACCAAGGACGCAGACTGTGCACATCAACTGCTTCGCCGCCGAAAATCACCTGCCGCAACCGGTGGCTGAGGGGCTGTCCAGGCTCACATGCAACTCGCAGCAACGACTTGAACGCCGAAGGCGTCTGGTTGAGCACCGTGACCTTTTCCTGGCAGAGCAGGGCGTAGAAATCCTCGGGCGACCGGCTCACGGCGTGGGACACGATGATCAGCCGCCCCCCGTGCAGCAGCGCGCCGAAAATCTCCCACACGGAAAAATCGAAGGCATAGGAATGAAACAGGCACCACACGTCCCGGTGGTCGAAACCGAACCACTGTTCAGTGGCCTGGAACAGGCGGTTGACGTTGTGGTGCGCGAGCAGCGCGCCTTTGGGCTTGCCGGTCGAACCGGAGGTGTAGATCACATACGCCAGGTTGTCCGGATGCATTGGCACATCGGGATTGTGCTCAGGCCAGGCGTTGTCGGCATCGCTCGTATCCAACAGCAGGCAGTCGATGTCGGCCGGCAACGCCAGCGATTCAAGCAGATGGGCCTGAGTCAGGATCTGCCTGACGCCGCTGTCCTGGATCATGTAGGCCAGTCGGTCGGCCGGGTAGGCCGGGTCCAGCGGCACGTAGGCGCCACCGGCCTTTAGAATCGCCAGCAGGCCGATGATCATTTTCGGTGTCCGCTCCACGGCGATTCCCACCAGCACATCGGGGCCGACGCCTTGCTCGATCAATCGATGGGCCAATCGGTTAGCGTGGCGGTTAAGCTCGGCATAGCTCATGTGCTGCCCGTCGAACGTTAGCGCTATCGCCTCACCTGTGTTGGCGGCATGGGTTTCGATCATGCGATGCAGGCATTCTTCGCTATGCAGCCGGGTGGGTTGGCGGTTCCAGTCGTCCAGGGTCAGCCGCCGTTCTTCGGCGCTCAATAATTGCAATTCGCCGAGGGCGCGTTCGGGCGTCTCGATCAGCCCCCGCAACAGGTTCTGCCAATGCTCGGCCATGCGCTCGATGGTGTCCGCGCGGTACAGGTCACGGCTGTACTCGAACGTCGCGAGTATCTGCTGCTGTGAATAGTCGACATCCAGTGACACATCGAACTTGGCCTGGCCTTCACCGGTGTCGAGGAACTCCAGCGTCAGTAGATCCAGGCTTGGCAGCGATGTCGTCCGTGACCCGGTGCGCCAGTTGAACAGGACCTTGAACAACGGGTTGGCGCCCAATTGATCCTGGATCAGTTCCAGCGGGTAATCGGCATGCTCCAGCGCGGCGAGGGATTGGCCGCGCAGCGCTCGTAGGTAATCCAATGCGCTGCGGCTCGAGTCGATCCGCGCCCGGTACACCTGGCTGCTGACGAAAAATCCCACCAACGCCTGGCTTTCATGGCTGTTGCGATTGGCGTTGGGGACACCGACGGCAAAATCGTCCTGGCGGCTGTAGCGGGCCAGCAGCAATTGCCACGCACCCAGCGCCACCACGAACGGCGTGAGCCCCTGGCGTTGGCAAAAAGCGTCCAGTGCTCGCGCCAACGACGGCGCCAGCGATACGTGCACGCGACCGGCCCTGTGTTGTTGGCTTGTGTTGCGTGGAAAGTCCTGGGGCAACTCCAGGGTGGGCAAGTCGCGGCCCAGGTACTCGCTCCAGTATTTGCCACTGCGCAGGCGGGCAGCGCTTTGCAGATAGTCGCCGCGCTGGTGGATCGCGTAATCGGCGTATTGCATCGGTAACGGTGGCAGCGCAGACGAATCACCCAGCACCGCCCGGCCGTACGCCTGGGTCATGTCCTGCATGAGGATGGTATTGGACCACGCATCGGAAACGATGTGATGCATGTTGAGCAGCAGCACATGTTCGGTACGGCTCAATCTCAGCAACGTGGCCCGTATCAGCGGCGCCTGGGTGAGATCGAACGGTTGCCGGGCGTGTTGCTCGATGCGCTGCGAAAGTGCCGGCTGGTCGAGCCCGGCAAGGTCTTCGCGATGCAGGGTCAGGTAGGTGCTGCGCTCGATTACCTGAGTGGCGGCGCCGTCGATTTCAATGAACGCGGTGCGCAGGATGTCGTGTCGGTCAATGACGCGGTTCAGGGCGTCTTCCAAGGCATCGGGGTTCAGTTCGCCGCTCAGGCGCAAGGCCCGTGGCAGGTTGTAGGCCGAACGGGTCGGGTCCCGCTGCTGCTCCAGCCACAAGCGTTGCTGGGCGAAAGACAGGGGCGCGCGATCCATCCTGCCGCGGCTGGCCAGGGCGTGCCTGTCATCGGCGACCTCATCGAGCAACAGCGCCAACAGATCATCATCTAGCAGTTCGTTCATGGTGTTCTCGCGGTAAAACAACATTGGCGTCGGGCAGGCTCAGGCGAAGGCTGCCGGGACCTTTTCACTCACCACCCGGCCGGCCTGCATTCGCACCAGTTGATCGGCGATGTCGAAGTAACGATCGTCGTGGGAAATGACGATGATGGTTTTGCCCAGGGCCTTCAGCTCCGGCAGCAGTTCGGTGTAGAACACGCGCCGGAACACCGGGTCCTGGTCGGCGGCCCATTCGTCGAAGACCAGCACGGGACGTTCTTCCAGCCAGGCATTGAGCAGGGCCAGGCGCTTGCGCTGCCCGGTGGAAAGATCGGTGGTGCTGAAAGCGCCGTCGCGAATGCTGACTTTATGGGCGATCTCCAGGCGATCCAGGTAGCGGTTGGCATCCCCGGGTACGTTTTGATCGCCCTGCACCAGTTCATCGAACAAGTAATAGTCGGCGAAGATGGTGGTGAAAAGCTGGCGATAATCGTCACGTCGCGCCGCCGATACCGGCTCGCCATCCAGGAGAATTTCGCCGCCCTGGGGCGCATAAAGGCCCAGCAGCAATTTGATCAGCGTGGTCTTGCCGCCGCCGTTCTCACCGACGATAAACACAATGTCGCCCTGGGCGATGGTCAGGTTGACCGGTCCAAGGGCGAAGGGCTGGGTGCCGTCGACCGGGGGGAAGGCGTAATGCACGTCACGCAATTCGAGCCGCTGAATTGTCGGCTTGGGGACGCTTTTGTCGTTGAGCAGCAGGTGCGGTTCCGGCGAGGAAAACTGCTCGGCCAATTCGGCAATGCGCTTGAAGGCGATGTTGGCGCGGCTGATCACCGGCAACGTCATCACCAGGTATTCCAACGGCCCCTTCATGTACAGCAACACCAGCACGAAACCGCTGAGCACCGCTTTGTCGGTGCCCAGCCACAGCGATTGCAGGGCCAGGACCAGGCCGATGACCACGAAAAAAAGCATCGAGCCGAAGGTCTTGGCGACCACGAAGGTATTGACCGCGCGGATGTTGGTGTCGCAGATCTGCTCGGCGGTGGCTTCGATGCGCTGGCTGAACATGCGCTGGCGGCGCGGGCGGTGGATGCGCAGCTCCTTGGCGCCCGCGGCGATGGCGCTGTAGTGCTTTTGCAGGGCGTCTTCGGCCTCGCGGGCGGCTTCGAAACCACGAATGCCACGAGCGCGCGCCACGTACTGGATGACCGTGCCGATCACCAGCGCCACCAACAGCAGCGCAAACATCGGCAACGACAGGTAGGCCAGGTAGCCCAGGCAACCGAGGGTGACGGTAAAGGCAATCGCCAGCGGTGCGAAGGAAAACGCGAAGTTGCTGACCATGTTGACGTCGTGGGTCAGGATCGGGATCAGCCGATGACTGCGGAACCGCTCGATCTGCTCGATGGGCGCCAGCAGGACTTTCTGGCCGAGGGATTTGCGCAGGCTGGCGATGATGTTCTGGCCGACGTGGTTGGTGCCGATGTCCGACAGGATCGAGGTCAGCAGCGCTGACACGCACAGGCCGGCGAAGGTCGCCAACACTTGGGGGGTGGGCCCCGCATCGGCGTTCAAGGCGCCGTTGATGGTTGCCAGCAGGGCCGTGATGCTCAAGCCACCCAGCATGCCCAGGAGAATGGAGCCTGCGACAATCAGCCGGAAGGGTTTGAGCAGAATGAACAGCTCAGCGATCACCCCGCGTTTTGGTTGGCTCATGAGGTTTCCCTGCTAGATGAAAAAAAGGCAAAGGCCATCGCGGGCTTTCACCGCAAGGGCTGGAGGACAGCGGCACGCCGGTTGGGGCGCGCCCACCTATGGAACGATTGGAGGGGAAGGGGATTTAACCAGAGTCTCCTGACACACATTATTGTGGCGAGGGAGCTTGCTCCCGCTCGGTTGCGCAGCGACCGCAAAATCTAGGGGCCGCTTCGCAGCCCAGCGGGAGCAAGCTCCCTCGCCACAAAAAGCGGATCTTCAGATGGTCCGGTTGAGCTACATATCCCGGGCGACCCGAAACCCCAGCCAGTCACCGCGGGCATCGGAAAACACCGCATTGCGATTGCCCGAACGGGAAAAAACCGGCGCTTCGCCCCAGTCGTTGCCGCGGATGCGTCGCACCTTGCAGTTGCCCATCAGCGCGGCGCTGCCGTCGCTCGGCGCATCGGTGTAGTTTTCGTTGAAACAATCGGCGGTCCATTCGTAGACGTTACCGTGCATGTCGTACACGCCAAAGGCGTTGGGCGCGAAGCTGCCCGCCGGCGCTGTGAAGTTGAAGCCGTCGGCGGCGCCATAGGTATTGGCGTGCTGGGCGATGCTGTAGTCCTTGCCTTCGTCGAACGGGAAGGGGAATGGGCCGGTGCTGCCACCACGTGCGGCGTATTCGCGCAGGGATTCGCTGACGAGTCGGTACGGCTTACCGGTCTTCTTCGAAAGCCACGCCACGTAGGCAGTAGCCTCTTGGAGGTTCATGCACACCGCCGGGTGCCGGTCGGTGTATTGCTTGCGCGGGTCGCTGCCCTGGTAGTCCGGCACGCCGGCCTGGCACGCGCGGCCGGGGCGCTTGTCGCCGTCGGGCATCACGTAGCCGGTATCGCGCAGGTAGGCGAACCATTCACCCTTGAGCACCTGGAAACGGCTGATCGCAACGGGCCTGGCGAACGTCACCGGGTGCAGCGGGCCTTCGTCGGGCTCGCGGCCCACTTCGTCTTCCGGGGTGCCCATCTGGAAGGTGCCGGTGGGCAGCACGACCATTTCCGGGCAGTCCTTGCAGTCGCGAAACACCTGGCCCGGTTGCGAGGCCTGGGCATCGGAGGGCAGCAGGGCGGCGAGGGCCAACGCCGGGAGTGTCTTCAATAAAAAGCGGTTCATCGATTGCTCTCGATCAGTCATCAGAGTGTTTTGCCCAACAGCGCCAGGAAGCGATCAATCTCGGCTTCGGTGTTGAGCAGCCCCGGCGCGGTGCGGATCACCGGTCCGGCATCGCGGTGCACGGCATCGGCGACCACGCGGTTTTGCATCAGGTAGGCGGCGATCTCGTCGCTCTTGCGATCCTTGACCCGGAAGAAGGTGAAGCCGGCGGACAGTTCTGGGCTCAGCGGCGTCACCAGCTCGATCTGCGGCAACGCGAGCAAGTGTTTTTTCAGGTAAGTGTTGAGCGCGTGGATACGCGCCTGCACCTCGGACTTGCCCAGTTGCAGGTGCAGCTTGAACGCTTCGTCCGCCGCCCAGCGATGCTCGAAGGCGTGGTAGCCGCCCGGGGTCATGGTGGTGGAAAACGCCGTGGCTTCGGAGAAGGTCGGGATGATCGGCGTGACGTACCTGACCTCTTCGCTGCGGCTGCACACCACGCCGGTGCCCCGTGGGCCGAACATCCACTTGTGGGTGCCGGCGATGAAAAAGTCGCAATTCATCGCCGGGAAACTCAAATCCTCGACGCCGAAACCGTGCACGCCGTCCACCACGTACACGATGCGCTGTTCATCGCTGCGGCCCTGGTTGTGCTTGTCCACCAGGGCGCCGATCTTGCCGATGGGCAGCTTGACGCCGCTGCCTGAGTGCACCCAGGTCATGCCCAGCACGCGGGTTTCGGGACGGATGTTGCGGTCGATGGCCGTGAGGATTTGCGCCTCACTGACGCCATGGGCGTTCTCGAACAGCTTGATCTTGCGCACCCGTGTTCCGTCCCGTTGCTTGCGCAGATCGAGAATGGTGTGGGTGGCGTAGTGTTCGTGGGCGGTGGTGAGGATTTCCTGGTCGGGCCGGACATGGACCCCGCCGTAAATCATCGCCAGGCCTTCGGTGGTGCTGCCGGTGAGGGCGATCTGCTTCGGGTTCGCTTGCAGGTAGCGACCGGCCCAGGTCCGCACGTTTTCCTCGCGCGCTTCGGTGACGCCCAAGTCCCAGTCCATCAGCAGCCCGGGGTTTTTATCCAGGGCGGCGCGGTGCCGCTCGATGGCCTCGCGCACCGGGCGCGGGTGGGTGGTGACCAGGAAATTGGAGAAGTGCAGGTAGTTCGGGTCCTGGTTGAACAGCGAGCGCAGCTGCGCCCATTTGTCCCGGGACAGCGGCGGCGGTGAGTCGGCCGCGGCACTCGAAGGCAGGTTTGCGGCCAATGGCAGGCCGGCGGCGATAATACCGGCGTGCTTGAGTAAGGCGCGGCGCTCGATCATGGCTGAGGGGCCTTCTGCGCCGAGGCGATGGCAGGGCGGGCGGCTTTCTGCACCTGATCCCAGACCCGCAGGAAATTACCGCCCCACAGCTTGGCGATGTCGGCTTCGGAGTAACCGCGGGTCAGCAGTTCGGCGGTGACGTTGCGGATGTCGCTGACGTTCTCCCAGCCTTTCACGCCGCCACCTTCGTTGAAGTCCGAACTGATGCCGACGTGGTCGATGCCGATCTTGCGCACGGCATAGTCGATGGCATCGCCCAAATCCTTGAGGCTGGCCTTGGGTTCCTCTTCGAGAATGCCGTAGAGCTGGCCGGCGTATTCGCCGAACTTCTGTTCCGGCCACGCGGCGATGATCGGGTCGCCGGGCATCAAGGCCATCGCCAGGTTGGGCAGCGGTGGCAGGTCGAAGCGCCCGCGCAGGGCATTGAGTTTGCCCTGGGTTTTTTGCGTCAGCGGGCGCAGGTATTGAGAGAACCCCACGATCTGCACCACGCCGCCGCTGGCCTTGATCAGCTGCATTTCCTTGTCGCTGAGGTTACGCGGGATGTCCACCATCGCCCGTGGCGCGGAGTGGGACGCCACCAACGGCGTGCGGCTCAGTTGCGCGACTTGCTCCAAAGCCTGGGTCGACATCTGCGACACATCGATGATCACGCCCAGGTCGTTCAGGCGTGTCACCGCTTGCTTGCCGATGTCCGATAGGCCGCCGAGGGCGTCGGGCGAGTCGTTGAAGAACGGCAGCGGGCGCGAGGAGTCGGCCCAGTCGTTGTTGCCGATGTAGCTGAAGCCGAACATGCGCATGCCCCGCGCCGTCCACAGGTCCAGCAGGTTCAGGTCGTGGCCCAGGGGATAGGCGTTGAGCATGCTGATGAAAATCGCGAACTTGCCTTCGCCATGCAGGCGCCGGAAATCGTCCGGGGTGTAGGCGATGGCGACCTGGTTGGGAAAGTCCCGGACCATGCCGGTGATGATCTTGTAGCGCACCTCTTGCTGGTTGCGCGCTTCTTCGACGAACCCGGCGGTGGGCTTGTGTGGCGCGTTGGGCCCGTTCCACAGTTCGGGCCAGCCGAAGATCGTCAGCGCGGCGCCGGAGAGGCGGCCGCGATTGGCTTTCACCAGGTCGAACTGGCCCTCGCCGTCCTTGTCCGCTTCGTTGCCGGCGGTGCCGAAATCCAGCGGCACGGTGATGTGGCTGTCGAAGGACAGCAGGCGTTCGTGCAGCTCGCGCGCTTCTTTCATCACCTTGACCGAGTAGCCGGGGTTGTCCCGCCACCAATGGTCCCAGGCCGCGACGCCAGCCCCGACGACCAGCGCCAGGGCCAGGGGCACGCCGGTGAAAAGAGCTTTTTTCGAACGTGGTGTTGTCATTGCCGATCTCAGTCTGGTTCGCCTTGGAAGGACAGGCGCGGGGGCCTTTGCTATCTGGGGGGAACGAGTGATCGGGCGGGAAATTTAGGTGTTCTCAAGGGCCTCTTCGCGAGCAGGCTCGCTCCCACAGAGGATCGCGTTCCCATGTGGGAGCGAGCCTGCTCGCGAAGGCGGCCTCATGGCTGCCTATAAATTTGTCGCCCCAGCCATCGTTCTAGCTTGGATAAAGCCCACCAGGGCGAACACAGGTAAGGCAATGACGATTTCTCGACGATGGTTCATGGCAGGCCTGGCGCTGACCGGTGCCGCCGTGCCTGCGGTGTACTACGGGCATCGCGAACTGACCCGGCCGGACCCGACCATCACACCCGGCGAAGCTTCCTTCGATGTGGCAGACGTCGCCGGACAGCGGCGGGCGAACACGTTGCGGGGAATCTGGACGATCCGTTTCAGCGGGCGCGATGCCGGCCTCGACGGCTTGCCGGGCGACAATCTGGAGATGTTTCTCGACATCGCCCACAAGGGACGTGGCCTGGTGGGCTACCTCGACACCGCCGAACGGCTGCGCGGTGGAGATGAGCCGCGTTATCGGGTGCTGGGCGACCTGGCCGGCAGCGACCCGAAGCAATTGAGCTGGCGATTGATCGGTGCCGGGCATGGCACGCCGGACTACGAATTCATCATGACCCTGGACGAAGTCTGGGCCGGTTTCGGCAACGCCGGCACGGCCACCCTCAGCGGCCGGGTGTTGCGGTTGGATCGCCCGTTGGCGTTGCCGGAGCTCGACAATCAGTTCGTCGCCGTGAAACAGCGGTTCCCCGAAGCCCGGGAACGTACGCCGCTGAGCCCGAAGTTGCTGGCCTGGCTGGTGTCGCCCGAGCACCGGCTGTTCCATCAACTCTGGCATGCCACGCGAGACAAATGGCACACCCTCGACGAAGACAAGCGCGACGCCCTGCGTGGCATCGGCTGGCAACCCGGGCCGCGGGACAACGAACGTGATGCTCGCGGGCCGCGCAAAGATCGCAACGGCTCGGGCGTGGATTTCTTCTTCATGCACCGGCATATGCTCGGCACGGCGCGTTCTTTCCAGCCGTTGCCGTCATGGCCACGTTTTCCATTGCCGCAACCCGAGTTGGAGCGTGATCGCCTGGGCTTTGCCCGGTATTTCGACAACGTCGACGGGACGGCACTGCCACCAACGTGGCTCGCCCGTGGTGACGAGCAATACGCCCAATGGGTCAGCGACATCAAGACCGCCGAGACCTATCACAGCAATTTCCAGGTCTGGGAATCCCGTTACCGCGACCCGCGCTATTTATCCAAACTGACCCTGGGCCAGTTCGGTTCGGAAGTGGAATTGGGGCTGCATGACTGGCTGCATATGCGCTGGGCCTCGGTGCCGCGAGATCCGTCAAACGGCCATCCGGTGCCATTCGCCCGTGATCAGGCCGACTTCGCCCAGCGCTGGTTCGAACCGGAAAACGACTTTTTAGGCGATCCGTTTTCCTCCCATGTAAACCCGGTGTTCTGGGCTTTTCACGGCTGGATCGACGATCGCCTCGAAGACTGGTTTCGCGCCCACGAACGCTTTCATCCGGGAGAAGTGAGCCGGCTCGAAGTCAACGGCGTGCCCTGGTTCGCCCCGGGCCGCTGGGTCGAAATCGCCGACCCCTGGCTCGGCCCGGACACCCATGGCTGCAGCACCACGCCGGGGCTGCAGGTCGGGCGCTCGGTGGAGATGGATCCGGAAACCATGAAGTTGGCGTTGCGTATTACGTTTGGCAGTGATGACGACAAGCTGGCGCGACTGTTTCGCCGCGTACCGCAGAGGCCTTGGTATGCACGCAATCTCAAGGCCAAGGTGGTGTGAGCCCAGGCTCGAACCGACCGAACCTGGGGCCGTGTGCAATGACTGCTTTTGTGGCGAGGGAGCTTGCTCCCGCTGGGCTGCGAAGCGCCCCAATGACGAGCGCCTCTGTGGGTCAGGTGTTTTGAGGCGGCTGGTTCTGGGGCTGCTGCGCAGCCCAGCGGGAGCAAGCTCCCTCGCCACGATGGTGCTCCTCTTCAGATCTGCTTCACCCGCCAACCCCCACCCAACGCCTTGTACAACGCCACGCTCGCCTGCACCCGCGCCAGTCGCAACTGCACGTTCATGTCCTGGGCGGCGAAGAGGGTACGTTGGGTTTCCAGTACAGTGAGTAAATCTTCAGCGCCGGCCTGGTAGCGGCGTTGGGCAATGTCGAAGGCAGTCTGGGCCTGGTGCAGTTCTTCGCTTTGCCATTGCCGTTGGCGGTCCAGGCCGTGGATGCCGTTCAGGGCTTTTTCGACGTCGGCGAAGCCGTTGATGATGGCGGCGCGGTAGGCCTCCAGCAGTTCTTCCTGGCGCGCGGTAGCCCGGGCTCGCTCAGCCTTCAGGCGACCATTGTTGAAGATTGGCGCGGCCAGCCCGGCGCCGAGGTTGTAGACGTTGTTGCGCAGCAACTGGTCGGCGATGTCGGCGCCGGTGGCCAGGCTCAGGCCGAGGGTGGCGGAGGGCAGCATGGCGGCGCGGGCGACAGTGATGTTGGCCTGGGCGGCGGCAAGGCGCGCTTCGGCGGCGGCGATGTCGGGGCGGCGCAGCAGCAGATCGCTGGGCACGCCGGCATCGATGGCGGGCCAGCGCAATGCGTCGAATGGTTCATCGTCGAGTTGCAGCGATTGCACCGGTTCGCCCAACAATGCCGCGAGGGTGATCAATGCCTCGCGGGCCTGTTGCTGCACTTGCGGCAGGCGGCGTTCCTGGGCCGCCACCAGGCTCTTTTGTTGAGACAGTTCCAGGGCCGTGGCGCTGCCCGCGTCGTAGCGAGTCTGCACCAGGTCCAGCACACTGCGGGCGTTGCCCAGGTTCAATTTGGCGATGCGCTGTTGCTCGCGCAGGGACAACGCCTGGGTGTAGCTGTTGGCGACGCCGCTGAGCAGGGTCAGCTCCACGGTCGCGCGGTCGGATTGGCTGGCCGACAGCGTGCTCAGCGCACTGTCCCGGGCCGCCCGTTTACCGCCCCAGAAATCCAGCTCATAAGTGGCGCTGAGGTTGGCGTCGTAGTAATCGATGGTGCGGTTGTCCCGATCCACGTCTAGCTGGCTATAGCCCTGGCCCCGCAGCAATTCCTGGCGATTGCCGTTGAGCCCGGCGGTGATTTCCGGCAGCAACGGCGCGCCGGCGATCACCGCGCTGGCCTGGGCCTGGCGAACCCGAGCCATCGCGGCGGCCAGGTCGTGGCTGTCCCGACGCGCCTGTTCGATCAAGCGGTTCAATGACGGGCTGCCGAACTGCGTCCACCATTGTTGGTTATCCGCTCGGACACCGGGCGTATCGAGGCTCTGCCAGGCTGCGGGCGGTTGGATGCCGCTGTCCGGTGCCGACACCGGCGTGGCGCAGGCCACCAGCATCAGGCTGGCGGCCAGGAGAGTCAGGTGCGCTTTCATAAGGAGGGGTTCATTCACTGGTGAGGGCCGCGACCGGGTCGAGGCGGGCGGCCTTGCGGGCGGGCATGAAACCGAAGACGACGCCGGTGACCAGGGCGCAGCCGAAGGCGCCGAACACCGCCAGCCATTCGAAGGCCACGGCGATCTTGCCCAGCAGCAGGCCGCCGCCCACCAGCAGGACCAGGCCGATACCGGCCAGCCCGCCGACCACCGAGAGCATCACCGCTTCGGTGAGAAACTGGCGCAGGATGTCCCGCTGGCGGGCGCCGGTGGCCATGCGGATGCCGATCTCCCGGGTCCGTTCGCGCACGGTCATGAGCATGATGTTCATCACGCCAATGCCACCCACCAACAGCGAAATCGCCGCAATGGCCCCAAGCATCAAAGACAGCGTGCCTTGGGTGCGAGCTTCGGCCTGGATCATCGCGGCGTTGTTGGTCAGCTCGAAATCCCGCTTGCCGTCGTGCAGGCGCGACAGGGTACGGGAGACCGCCTGCTCGGCCTCCTTGACCTTGCCCGCATCCCGGGCGGCGATCACCACGTACTCGGGATGACGGGTGCCGAACAGCCGAACGCTGGCGGCGGAATAAGGGATGGCGATGCGATTGTCGGCATCCGAATCCCCGGAGCTGGCGCCTTTTTCCGCGAGTACGCCGACCACCTGGAACGGCACGTTCTCGATCAGGATGTAACGGCCGATGGGGTCGGCGACGTCCTTGAGCAGTTTTTGCCGGACCTTGTGGCCGATCACCGCCACTGCCGCGGCGCCTCGTTCATCGGCGTCGCTAAAGTAGGCGCCCTCGGCCACGGGCCAATTGAAGATGATCGGGAAGTGGGTGTCGTTGCCGCCCACGTAGCTGGTGTGGTCGAGGTTGCCGAACCGCACGCTGGCGTTCTTGCCGTTGACCGGCATGATGCGTTGCACTTCGGGCAGGGCAGCGAGGGCGGCAATGTCCTGTTCGCTGATGATGCCCTTGGCGGCGCGCGGGTTGGGGGCCGTGCCGTTGAGGTAGATGATGTTCGAGCCGAAGGCGCCCATCTGGGCCATGACCTGGCGCTTGCTGCCTTCGCCCACGGCCAGCATGACCACCACCGAGGCCACGCCGATGACGATGCCGAGTAGGGTCAGGGCGGTGCGAAAGCGATTGATCCACATCACCCGCCATGCGGCCTGCACCGCGTCCACCAGCTCGCCTTTCCAGGCGCCGTTGTGTTCGCTGCCGGCACTCAGGCGTTGGCGCAGGTCCACGGCGTGCAAGGCGTTCGGATTGGCCTGCGGTGCGGCGGTAGCGCTGTCGCTGATGATCAAACCGTCGCGGATCTCGATGATGCGCTTGGCCCGGGCCGCCACTTCACGGTCGTGGGTGATCAGGATCACCACGTGCCCCTGGCTCGCCAGTTCGTCGAGCAACGCCATCACCTCAATCCCGCTCTGGCTGTCGAGGGCGCCGGTGGGCTCGTCGGCGAGGATGATGTGGCCGCCGTTCATCAAGGCCCGGGCAATCGACACTCGTTGCTGCTGCCCGCCGGAGAGTTGATGGGGGCGGTTGCCGGTGCGGCTGGCCAGGCCGAGGCGGTCGAGCAGTGCGCTGGCCCGGGCGTGGCGCTCGGCGGCGGAGGTGCCGGCATAGATTGCCGGCATCTCGACGTTTTCCTGGGCGGTGCCGGAAGCAATCAAATGGTAGCCCTGGAACACGAAGCCAAATGCTTCGCGCCGCAGCCAGGCCAGTTCGTCGCTGCCCAGGCCGGCGACGCCTTCGCCGGCAAAGCGGTACTCGCCACTGGTAGGACGGTCGAGGCAGCCGAGGATGTTCATCAAGGTCGATTTGCCGGAGCCGGACGCCCCGACAATCGCCAGGAACTCCCCCGCATAAATGGACAAGTCGATGCCGCGCAGCACTTCCACCCGGGGGCTGTCGCCGCCGCCATAGGCCTTGCGAATGTCCCGCAGTTCGATCAGGGGCGTGTCCACTCAGCCTCCGCTTGCGCTGGATGGGCCGATCAGCACGCGCTCGCCTTCGCTCAAGCCGTCGAGGACCTGGGTGCGCAGGCGATCGCTGACGCCCGTACGGACGGTGCGCGGCTGGACATCACCATTGTCGGCGAGCACGCGTACCTGGTCGGCCTCTTGCAAGGCGGCGATGGGCACGGTCAGCACGTCCTTGGCCTGGGCGGCGACAAAAAACACTTGTGCGGTCATGTCGGTCATCAAGGCGCGGTCGGCGTTGTCCACGTCGAGTAGCACGGTATAAAGCACCACCCGCTCGCTGCCGCTGCGGCCGCCAGTGGGGCTGCCGCCCTGGCTGGCTTCCAATGGGCGCGGCGGCACGGGGAGGATCTGGCGAACGGTGCTGCTCCAGCGGCGACTGCCGCCGGCCAGGGTGGTGAAGTACGCGGTCATGCCCGGCTTGACGTGGCCGATGTCGGCTTCCGAGACTTCGGCCCAGACCGTCATCGGCGACAACCGGGCGATGCGCAGGATCAACGGCGTCTGCTGCTGGGCGTTGAGGGTCTGACCTTCCCGGGCGCCGACCGCGACCACGGTGCCGCCCATGGGCGCATAAATGCGCGTATAGCCCAGTTCCGCCTCGTCGCTACGCAGGCTGGCCTGGGCCTGGCGGATCTGGGCCTGAAACATGTCGATGCGCGCCTGGGTCGCGCGCACCTCGGCCTGGGCAGTCTGCACATCTTCTTCGCGGGTGGCGCCGCCGGCCTTGAGCTGTTGCTGGCGACGGAATTTCTGCTGCGCCAGGTCGTGCTGGGCGCGCTGTTCCTGAAGCTGGGCCTTGAGGTTCTCGATGGAAAATCGCCCGGCGTCGAGCCTGGCTTTTTGCGTGGAGGGGTCGATTTCCACCAGTAGCTGGCCTTCAGTCACTTCGTCGCCGGCTTCGACGTGGATCTTCTGGATCTGCCCGGACGCCTGGGCGCCGACGTCCACGTAGCGCCGGGGCTGCAAGGTGCCCAGGGCCGTTACGCTGTTTTCGATGTCGCCACGGGTGACCGGGACGGTGTCGAGCGGCGCGCGGTCCGGCACAACCACTTGCCACGCAGCGAAAGCCACGGCCGGAAGCAGGGCGAAGGTGAGAAGCCAGGCGCGTCGGGTAGGGCGGGGACGTTTCATGCAGGGTTCCGGCCGGTGATATCGGGCCCATCGCACGGAAGGCCGGGACGGGTGGCTGTTCTGGTAAACGAGCGTTGCGGGCGGGAATTTAACGAGGGGAACCCATGGTAGCGCTTGAACGACACCCACCCCGTGGCGAGGGAGCTTGCTCCCGCTGGGCCGCGAAGCGGCCCCAAAACCTGAGTTCTCTCCTGAAATGTGTCGCCTGCCCTGGGCCTGCTGCTCAGGCCAGCGGGAGCAAGCTCCCTCGCCACAAATGCAGGTTCCGATGCCCGATGACCTGAACGATTGAGCCCTGATACAAACCAAAGCTTTAAATCTATATGAGAATTACTATAAATTACGCAATTGAATCTGCCACTATCGTGCCATGTCCGTTTCAGGCATGCCGGGGTGGCACAGGGATAGCTGTCGCAGTCATTGCGCACGGGAGTCATGTTGGAAAACTACTATCGCGAACTGGTGTGTTTCCTGAACGCCAGGCTAGGCAACCGCCAGGCGGCCGAAGACGTGGTGCATGACGCTTATGTGCGGGTGCTGGAGCGCGCCAGCGATACGCCCATCGAGCAACCCCGTGCGTTCCTTTATCGCACCGCGTTGAACCTGGTGATCGACGGGCATCGGCGCAACACCTTGCGCCAGGTCGAGTCCCTCGATGTCCTGGACAGTGAAGAACGCTTCTTCACGCCATCGCCCCACACCAGCCTCGACCATGGCCAGCGCCTGGACATGCTGCAACGCGCCCTGGCCGAGCTGCCACCGATGTGCCGCGAGAGCTTTCTGCTGCGCAAGCTCGAAGGCCTGTCCCACCCGCAAATCGCCGAGCGCCTGGGCATTTCCAGGGCGTTGGTGGAGAAACACATCGTCAACGCCATGAAGCATTGCCGCGTTCGTGTGCGGCAGTGGGACGCGACCTGATTCGTCCCTCGCCGGTCGCAAGGCGGTAAATTTTTTTTCATTGTCCTCGTTCCACTCAACAGACGACTCGCCGGCGCTTGAAATGCCGGCCGGTTCCCCAGGCTTTCCGCGCCCTGTTGAGGGACTTTTCCAGAGGACACTGGACATGACACAGGCAATTGCATCGCCCATCGTTCACGACTTGATCGGCATTGGCTTCGGCCCTTCGAACCTGGCGCTGGCCATCGCGCTACAGGAACGAGGGCCGGTCCAGGGTGAACTGGACGTGCTGTTCCTCGACAAACAGGCCGATTATCGTTGGCACGGCAACACCCTGGTGACCCAGAGCGAACTGCAGATTTCCTTCCTCAAGGACCTGGTGACCCTGCGCAATCCCACCAGCCCGTACTCGTTCGTCAACTACCTCAAGCACCACGGCCGCCTGGTGGATTTTATCAACCTCGGCACCTTCTATCCGTGCCGCATGGAGTTCAACGACTACCTGCGCTGGGTGGCCGGGCACTTCACCGAGCAGAGCCGCTATGGCGAAGAAGTGCTGCGCATCGAGCCGGTGCTGCGTGACCAGCAGGTCGAAGCACTGCGGGTGATTTCCCGCGGTGCCCAGGGCGAAGAGCTGGTGCGCGCCACGCGCTCTTTGGTGGTCAGTGCCGGTGGCACGCCGCGCATCCCCGATGCGTTCAAATCGTTCCAGAACGACGCCCGGGTATTTCATCATTCGCAGTACCTGGCGCGCATGGCGAACCAGGCCTGCGTGAGCGGTCAGCCGATGAAGGTCGCCATCATCGGCGGCGGACAGAGCGCGGCGGAGGCTTTCATCGACCTCAACGACAGCTTCCCGTCGGTGCAGGTCGACATGATTCTGCGGGGCTCGGCCCTCAAGCCGGCGGATGACAGCCCGTTCGTCAACGAAGTGTTCTCGCCGGAGTTCACCGACCTGGTGTTCCAGCAACCCCACAGCGAGCGCGAGCGCCTGGTCAACGAGTACCACAACACCAACTATTCGGTGGTGGACATCGATTTGATCGAACGCATCTACGGGATTTTTTACCGCCAGAAAGTCTCTGGCATCGCCCGTCATGCGTTCCGCACCCTCACCACCATTGAGAAAGCCACGGCCACCGACGCGGGCGTGGAGCTGGCGGTGCGCAACAACGCCACCGGCGAGCTGACGGTGCGCTGCTATGACGCGGTGGTGCTCGCCACCGGCTACGAACGCCAGATGCATCGCACCTTGCTGGAGCCGCTGGCGCAATACCTGGGGGATTTCGAGGTGGATCGCAACTACAAGCTGATCACCGATGAGCGCTGCAAGGCCGCGATCTATATGCAGGGCTTCTGCCAGGCCAGCCATGGCCTGAGCGACACATTGCTTTCGATCCTGCCGGTGCGCGCCGATGAGATCGCCGGCTCGCTCTATGAGCACGCAAGGCATCGTGGCCAGGGGCATTCGGTACGTGACCTGAAGCTGGCCACGGCTTAAGTCTCACCGAGCTTGCACATTCCTCAGGAAATTCTTGAGAAACTTCCTACACTCATCTTACGTCCCTCTCGGTAGCCCCGGGAGGAACGTAAACGGTTCGCTGTTCCCTCGCATTGGCAGTCCGAACCGATCAGCCGGTCGCTGAAGTAGCGTTCCGGGCCGATTTCGCCAAGCGAAACCTGATCGAATGATGCTGTTGCTGCGCACGGGCCTGGCGGCGATATGGCTGGGTCTATCCTGTATGGCGCCACAGGTGGGCGCTAAACCCGAGTCGCTGCAGGTGCTCGGACGATCCACTGTGAGCGATTATTCGGTGAGCCTGGACGAAGCCGACTGGGCCTGGCTGCGGCGCAAGGGCACGTTGCTGCTGGGCACCTCGGCACCGGATTATCCGCCGTTCAGCATCACCGGCAATGGCAACGATTACGAAGGCTTGACCGCTGACTACGCCCGGTTGATGGGGCAGTTGTTGCACGTCGAGGTGCGGGTGCAGCGGTACGCCTCGCGGGATGCATCGCTCCAGGCCCTGCGCAGCGGGGAAATCGATGTGCTTGGCACCGCCAATGGCTTCGAGGCCAGCGATCCGGGGCTGGCGATGTCCCAGGCCTATGCCGATGACATTCCTACGCTGGTGGCCAGGGTCGATGCCGGCGAGGAACTGCCCGCGGACCTGGCGGGCAAACGGGTGGCGATGCTGTATCACTACTTGCCCCCGGACAAGGTCGAGGCTTTTTATCCCGACGCCACTTTGCAGTTGTTTCCCTCGACCTTGAGCGCCATCGGCGCCGTGGCGTTCGGCCAGGCCGACGTCTACCTGGGGGATTCGATCAGTGCCCACTACCTGATCAGCAAGAACTACCTTAACAATGTCCGGCTGGTGGATCTTTCCCGCATGGAAGTGCAACCGTTCGCCTTCGCGGTCAGTCGTGGCAACAAGCAGCTGTTGCGCATCGTCAATGCCGCGTTACAGGCCATCCCCATCGGCGAACGCATGGGCATCCTGCGGCGTTGGAATGCCGGCGGGGCAAGCGTGCCGGGCCAGCAGGCGTTGCATTTCAGTGTGAATGAACAGCGCTGGCTCGATGCCCATCCGCGAATCAAGGTGGCTGTCAGCGAAAATTTCCTGCCGTTGACGTTTTTCGATGAGCACGGCCAACTCCGCGGCATCGGGGCCGATGTGCTGGCCAGGATCAGCTTGCGCACCGGCCTGAAATTCGACATCCAGCATGGCGATTCGGTGGATGACCTGGTCGGCAGGATCACCAGCGGCAAGGCCGACGTTCTGGCAACCGCGATTCCCAGCGCGGAACTCGAAGACGAGTTGCGCTTTACCCGTCCGTACCTGACGAACCCCTTCGTGCTGGTGGTGCCGGTCAAGGCGAATGACTCGCTGACGATGGATCGGATGGCCGGCAAACGGCTGGCGCTGGTGCGCGGGAACATGCTGCGCGAATACCTGCTGGAGCAGTTTCCCACGGTGCAGTTGGTGCCGGCGCAGAACCTGGCCGAGGCCATGTCCATGGTCGCCACAGGCGCGGCGGACGGCGCGATCAGTTCGCTGATCAGCGCTCGCTACATGATTTCTCGCCAGTACCGCGAGAAGCTGCAAGTCACCAGCACCGTCGGCACGGTGCCCGCCCGCGTCGCGCTGGCGACCAGTCATGACGCAGCGCAGCTCTATTCGATCCTGGACAAGGCGCTGCTGAGTATTTCCCCCGAGGAAATGGATGAGCTGACCAACCGTTGGCGCAGTGAAGTGGTAATCGATGACAGCTACTGGCTGCGCCATCGCACCGCGATTGTCCAGGGTTTCGCCATCGCCGCGCTGCTGTTGCTGCTGGCATTGGGCTGGGTTGTCTACCTGCGGCGCCTGCTCGAGCAATTGCGCGTGGCCAAGGCCAGCGCCGATGATGCCAACCGGGCCAAGACCACGTTCCTGGCGACCATGAGCCACGAAATCCGCACGCCGATGAACGCCGTGATCGGCATGCTGGAAATGGCGCTGAAAAAAGCCGAGCAAGGCGTCATGGACCGGGCCGCCCTTGAAGTCGCGTCGAGCGCCGCCCAAGGCTTGTTGGATTTGATCGGCGACATTCTCGACATCGCCCGCATTGAGTCGGGGCGGCTGTCGCTGACACCTGAGCGCGCCAACCTGCGCACGATGGTCGAGGCCGTGGCGAGGATGTTCGAGGGCCTGGCCCGGCAAAAACAATTGAACCTGCGACTGGATGTGGACGCGGCGAGCAATCAGGACGTATTGATCGACCCGATGCGCTTCAAGCAGGTGCTCTCGAACTTGCTGAGCAATGCCATCAAGTTCACCGAGCAGGGCCACGTGCGCCTGGTGCTGCGAGCCGAACCGGGAAAGGGAGGGCAGCGCCTGGCCATCCGTCTGCGGGTCGAAGACACCGGCCGCGGAATTTCAGTCCACGACCAGCAACGCTTGTTCAGCCCCTTCGCTCAAGTCGGCGACAGCACCCAGGCGGCGCGCAGCGGTTCGGGGTTGGGGCTGGTCATCAGCCAAACCTTATGCGGCATGATGGGCGGCACATTGCTGCTCGATAGCGTGCCGGGACAGGGTACGCAGGTCGAGATCCGCCTGGAGTTGCCATTGCCTGAAACGGTGGGCGAAGCGCCGGTGGTGCAGACCGAGCCGGTGATGCCCGCACGGCCGTTGAACATCCTGGTGGTCGATGATTACCCGGCCAACCGGTTGTTGCTGGTCCAGCAAATAAACTACCTGGGCCACCGGCTGCGGGAGGCCGAGGACGGTGCCGAGGGGTTGCGGGCGTGGCGCGCCGGGCAGTTCGACGCCGTCATCACCGATTGCAACATGCCGCGGATGAGCGGTTATGAATTGGCCCGCGCCATTCGCGACGACGAGCGGGACCGAGGCCTGGCGCCGACCACGATTCTCGGCTTCACGGCCAATGCCCAGCCCGAGGAAAAGGCCCGTTGCCTTGCGGCGGGAATGGACGACTGTCTGTTCAAACCCATCGGCTTGAACCAATTGAACGCGCGTCTGGCATCGGTCGTGCCCAACGGTGCGGTGGAACCGCGTGTTGCTGACGCAGACTTCGACCTGACCAGCCTGGAACAACTGACCGGCGGCGACTGGGTTTCCACCCAGGGCCTGTTGCTGGAACTGATCGACAGCAATGGACAGGACAAGGCGCGGTTGCAGACATTATTTTCGCGCCATGACGTGTCCGGGCTGTCCGATCTGGCGCATCGGATCAAGGGCGGGGCCAGGTTGATCCAGGCACAGCGCTTGATTGCCGCTTGCGAAATACTGGAAAACGCCTGCCGCGCGGGCGAAACGTCATCGCTCGCTGCTGCGGCGGATGAGTTGCACGAGGCGATGGAGCACCTGACTGGGCGGCTCCAGGCTTACATGACAAGCAAGCCCGTTGCGCAAGGCAACGCCGGCGCCATCGACCCTACGCGCGACCGGCATTGATAGAAAACGCACACTGCCGCAGGTCGACAGGCGATTTTTCTTCCTGTTTTTGAGATTTGTCCTACAGCGTGCCTAAAGACCTTCCTCTAGCCTGACGCGACTTAACGTTCCCGAGCCGGTTCGTACCTGCCGCGTTGCCATTGGAATGCCTGCCATGCCAAATAAAGCTCTACGCATCATGATTGCCGATCCTGAGCATTATCATCGACTGCAACTAGAACGCCTGTTTAATCACCAAGGCTATTTCCGCATCGCTCCGGTGAGCGACGTGCATGAACTCCTGACGTTGGTGGACTGCGGCTGTGAGCCGTTCGACCTGGTCATCGTCAATGCCAGCGTGGCGGATGACGCCTTGGACCTGCCCGGATTCTTCCTCGACAACCCTCTGGTTCGTCATGCTTTGATCTACAACGCCCAGCAGGGCACCCCGGCGACTCGCCAGCCTTTTCTCCAGGTAAGCAACGCCCGACTGCCCGATGCGATTTCCGTGCAGCGCTTGATGAAAAGCGTCGATCCAGCGGCCAACGAGCCGGTTCCGTCCTGGGCTCGCACCGTCGAACAGCGTCACGGAACCTGACGGCACCGTTAGTCCGCACTGTCAGATCTTACAGGTGGCTGGGTCAGCCATTTGTGTCACCGTCGATGCGGTCATGGCGTCGGCGCCGTTTGCATTGTCCCCGGGGAGTTGCCTTGAAAAACGTATTGATTGTGGACGATCACCCCGTCATCCGGGGGGCGCTGCGGCTTGTATGCCAGAACGAGGGATTCAGCCAGGTCACTGATGTCAGCGGCGTGGCCGATGCGCGGGCATGTATCAAGCAGGATATCCCGGACGTGGTGATCCTGGACCTGGTCATGAATGGTTTCGATGGCCTGGACCTGCTTGTCTGGATCACCGGCCAATTTCCCGGTTGCGCTGTGCTGGTGTTCACCTCCCAGGATGCCCAGCATTTCTGCAACCGCTGCATTTCTGCCGGGGCCAGGGGGTTCGTGACCAAGAAAAGTGACCTGAAGGAGCTGATAAAGGCCATCCACGCCTTGAAGTCCGGCTATTCCTATTTTCCGCAGATGTCCGTCAGGCTGGACTTTCAACAACGTTCCGAGCAGAAAGCACTCGAGAGTCTTTCCACCCGGGAGCTGTCCATCCTGCGGATGCTGGCGATGGGCATGCGTGGCAAGGACATCGCCGAGACTTTGTTCCTCAGCCCGAAGACAGTCAGCACCTACAAGACCCGTTTGCTGGAAAAGCTCGGCTTGAGTTCCCTGGTGGGCCTGTCGGAATTTGCCAAGCGCAATCAGCTTTGAGCGTCAGAACCGAGTTCGCCCTCGCAGTGTCGATCGTCGTTCCATAGGTAGAACGCTAAGGCCGGTTTTTGCAGTCTGGTGCGTTATTGGTATGGGTTTTAAGCTGTGTCCATCGAATCTCAACCTTTGATTTGGAGACGCAGCTTGAAAAAGATCATAGGCCTCTATACCAGTCCAAGGCCGCATTGGGTTGGCGACGGCTTCCCGGTCCGTACGCTGTTTTCCTACGACAACCTGGGCAAGCACATCAGCCCGTTCCTGCTGCTGGACCACGCCGGCCCCAGCGAATTCACGCCCACCACCGAGCGCCGTGGCGTCGGCCAGCATCCTCATCGGGGTTTCGAAACCGTGACCATCGTCTACCAGGGCGAACTGGAGCACCGCGACTCTACCGGCAGTGGCGGCAAGATCGGCCCCGGCGACGTGCAGTGGATGACCGCTGCCTCAGGAATCATCCATGAGGAATTTCACTCCGAAGCGTTCGCCCGGCAGGGTGGCTTCATGGAGATGGTCCAGTTATGGGTCAACCTGCCAGCCAAGGACAAGATGGCGCCGGCCGGCTACCAGACCCTTCTCAAGCAGGACATTCCGAACATCACGCTAGAAGACGCGGCCGGCAGCGTGCGGGTAATCGCCGGGCGCTTCGAGGGGCACCAAGGCCCGGCGAAAACCTTTACACCCATCGACGTCTGGGATATCCGACTGAACGCCGGGAAAGAGCTGACCCTGGACCTGCATGACGGCCACAGCAGCGCGTTGGTCGTGCTGCGAGGTTCGATCCAGGCCAACGGCCGCGAACGGGTCGAAGCCGGGCAACTGGCACTGTTTGATCGGGTAGGCGACCAGTTGAGGGTGCAAGCCAACAACGACGCGGTACTGCTGTTGCTCAGTGGCGAGCCGATCGATGAGCCCATCGTCGGCCATGGTCCGTTCGTGATGAACAGTGAGCAGGAAATCCACCGGGCCTTCGAGGATTTCCATTCCGGGCGCTTCGGCCGGATGGATGGCTAGTCAAGCAGCAACGCGAAACCATTGTGGGGGTGATCTCTACAGCCGCTTGAATCTGTGCCAATCTTCGCCAATCGCCTTCCTGGAGCTGTCCCGATGCTCGCCCCGATCACCGACCATCCGCTGCTGTGTGCCCTGGCATTGCTCGTGCTCGATTTGCTGGCGTGGCGGCTGGTCAGTGCCGAACGGACGTACTGGAAAATCGGCGTGCGGCTGGCGATTTTCATGTTGTTCAGCATGCTGCTGTTCAACGAAGGCCTCAACCCCATGCAGACCGCACAGTGGGTCGACGACGTACCTCGGCACCTGGCGGCGACCGGCCTGCAGATTGCGTGGTGGTTGTTCGCCGCGCGAACCCTGACGGTGATGATCGGCGCGGTCATGATGCAACGGGTCGGCCATACGGGACGGCTGTTGCAGGATCTACTGGGGGCGGTGATTTTCCTGGTCGCTGTCATCGCGGCGCTGGCTTATGTGTTGGATCTGCCGGTCAAGGGCGTGCTCGCGACGTCCGGCGCAATGGCGATCATCGTCGGCCTGGCCTTGCAGAGCACCCTCAGCGATGTGTTTTCCGGCATCGTGCTCAACACCACCAAGCCCTATCAAGTCGATGACTGGATTTCCATCGACGGCACCGAGGGCCGGGTCACCGACATCGACTGGCGGGCCACGCGATTGCAGACCTCCCAGGGCAGCATGGCGGTGATTCCCAACTCCTTGGCGGCGAAAGCCAAGATCGTCAACTTCAGCCGTCCCAGCGACATGCATGGCTTGTCCATCAGCCTCCAGATCAGCCCGCATGCGCGCCCACAAAAAGTGATCGAAGCGCTGGAGCGGGCAATGATCGGCTGCCGGGCGCTGCTCGCCAGCCCGGCGCCCAGCGTCACGCTCAAGAGCGCCGGCAGCGCCGGAGCGGAATACGAGATCAGCGGTTTTGTGGCCTCGATGGGGCAAAAACGCGAAGTGCGCAACCAACTGTTCGATCTGGCGTTCCGGCATCTGCATGCATCGGGCGTGAGCCTGCTGTCTACTGGCGAAAGCGCGGCGGCCGTGGCGGTGTCGCGTCCTCGGGCATTGCTGGAAAGCTCCAGCATCTTTTCCACGCTGCGCCCGGACGAGAAAGACACGTTCAGCCAGAACATGACCCTGCAGACGTTCCGCGCCGGCGACGTGATCCTGGCAGCCGGAGAGGTCAGCGACCACCTGTTCATCATTGAGTCCGGCGTGGTCAGCGCGAGCCTCATGCGTAATGGCCAGCCCATCGAGGGCGGGCGCATGGGGCCGGGTGAAGTCATCGGCGAAGCCGGGGTCGTCGCCGAGCAAGCGGCGTTGGCGAGTTTCACCGCGAAGACGTTCTGCACCCTGTATCGCATCGAGAACAGTTACCTCAAACCCTGTCTCGAGGCCCGTCGCGACATCGGCGACGCCATGAAAAACCTGTTGGACGTACGCATCCACCTGGCTCAGAACCTGACCCGTGACATACCCAAGCCGGTCGCCAAGAAGCGCTTTCTGCAATGGTTGCGCAGCCGGGCCTGACCTATCTCCACCGGCAGGCAACGACGCTTCATTGGTCACTCGAACTTCCCCACAATTGGCTATTTGTCCTGCGCCAGTGCAGGGCTAACGTAGCGCCACACCCAATTGTTCAGGAGTTCCCCCATGCAACCGCGTATCGATTTTTATGCCGCTTCCCCTGATGCCTACAAAGCCATGCTGGCCCTGGAGAACGCGGTCTCCAGATTGGGCCTTGAAAAGTCCCTGATCGAGCTGGTGAAGCTGCGCGCTTCGCAAATCAATGGCTGCGCGTTCTGCATCGATATGCACACCGCCGATGCGCGCAAGGACGGCGAGACCGAGCGGCGCCTGTATGCCGTGACCGCCTGGCGCGAGGCGCCGTTTTTCACCGGCCGTGAACGCGCCGCGCTGGCTTGGACCGAAGCCCTGACGCGCCTGAGCGAGACCCATGCGCCCGACGCCGACTACGAGCTGCTGAACGAGCACTTTACGCCCAAGGAAATGGTCGACCTGACCGTGGCGATCAACGCCATCAACGGTTGGAACCGCTTGGCGGTGGGCTTCCGAAAAATGCCGGAGGCTTGATAAATAAGGCAACTCGCTGTGGGAGCGAGCCTGCTCGCGAAAGCGGCGTGACAGTCGATGACGTACAAACTGTTGCACCGCATTCGCGAGCAGGCTCGCTCCCACAAAGGGTAATCAACAGCCTCTCAGGCTCCAGTCATCCCGCGCCGGGAACTTCGCCCGTTTGATCTTCTTCTACCTACAACAGGCGGCGTCAGCCGTCTTTTGCAAAGGAGTCGATCATGCAAGTTCAAGTCAACAGCAACCATATTGAAGGCAGTGCCCGTTTGCAGGAATGGGTTGGCAGTACGGTGGTGGACGCGTTGCAGCGTTTCGAAGATCAGTTGGCCCGCGTCGAGATTCACGTCAGTGATGAAAATGCCCAGAAGGGCGGTGCCGCTGACAAGCGTTGCCAGATCGAGGCACGCGTACAGGGCCATTCATCATTGTCGGTCAGTCACAAGGCCGAGAGCCTGGAGCTGGCCGTGGAGGGCGCTGCCGAGAAAATGCTGCACGCGCTCGATCATCAGATCGGCAAGCTCAACCCCGCCGTCGAATCGATGGGCCGCGTGACCGCACCCGTCGATGAGGCGCCGCCGGAGATGGTGGACGCCATGCTGGAGGAGGACTTCCTCGAAAACCAAGAGGCTCGTGGTAAAGAATAAAGGAGACGATCATGACCGCTCATCAACCCTTCAGCCGGCAGGTGCTGGCCGAGCTCCTGGCGTTCGACGAACAGCCGAGCCTTTCGTTGTACATGCCCACCCATCGCACATTCCCCGAGCGTAGCCAGGACCCGATCCGCTACAAGAACCTGGTGCGTGACCTGCAAACCCAACTTGAACAACAGCACCCTGGCATGGACTGCGCGCCGTTGCTGGCTCCGTTCCTGGCCTTGGTGGAGGACCAGGGTTTCTGGAATTCCAACCGCGACGGCATCGCGGTGTTCGGTGCCCGTGACTATTTCAAAGTCGTTTCGGTGAGCCAGCGCTTGCCGGAATGCGCGTTCGCCAACAGCCATCCTTATCTCAAGCCGTTGTTGCGCCTGGTGCAGTCCACCGAGCGTTACCAGGCGTTGTGCCTGACCCGCAACGAGATCTGGTTGTATGAAGGTTCCAGCGAGCAGTTGGAGAAAATCGAGCTGGCCGAACCGGTCCCGCGCAACCAGAACGAGGCGTTGGGCGATGAGCTGACGTCTGGTGACCAGCAGGGCTTCCCCAATGGTTTCAGCCGCAGCGGCGAGCGTGGCGATGCGATGATGCATGAGTCCGCCGGTGGCGGTAAGCAGGACGAAATCAACCTGGATCGCGAACGGTTTTTCCGCGCGGTGGACAAAGCCATCCTGCAACATCACTCGCAGCCTTCGGGCCTGCCGATGATCCTGGTGGCCTTGCCGGAAAACCAGGCAGTGTTCCGTGCCGTCAGTCATAACCAGCACCTGCTGACGCAGGGTATCGAGGGCGATCCTTCGCGGTTGAGCGTCGAAGAGTTGCGGGTCCAATGCGCCAAGCTCATGGCCCACAGTCACGCCGACCAAGTGGTCGATAGCCTGAATCGCTATGGCGTCGCGGTCGGCCAGGGACGCGCCCTGGACAAGCTGGCCGACATCGCCAAGGCCGCTTGGGAGGGCCGTGTCGCGATGTTGCTGGTGGAGGCGGAGCGCCAGGTTCCCGGCCAGCTGGACCCGGACAAAGGCCGGTTGATCATCGACGAGACGGGCGATGAACAGGCTCCGGATGTGCTGGACGAACTGATCCTCGCGGTGACGCGTCAAGGCGGTGAAGTGGTCGTGGTGCCGCCCGAGCATGTCATGCCGACCGATACCGGGGCAGCCGCGGTGTGCCGGTTCTGACCGATACGTGACGTAAGCCGCGCCCTGTGAGAGCTTGGTCGCGATGGCAGATTGTCAGTCATCCCTCGATGTCGACTGACCCGACGCCATCGCGAGCAGGCTCGTTCGAATGCGAAGCCTCTGGCACAGCGCATTCACCGGTTTACGACTGCTTCGCAGCCGAGCGGGAGCAAGCTCCCTCGCCACGGGGACGTCTCAAGGCTTCAGACTTTCAACACCTTACCGCTAAACGCCACCGCCACCAGCGATAGCGCAATCAAGCCGAACGCGATGCCCAGGCTGCTGCCATGGGCGACGAAGCCGATCAATGCCGGCCCTGCGAGAATGCCGGCATAACCGATGGTGGTAATAGCCGGCACGGCGATGGCTTCGGGCATCAGCGTCTGTTTGCCAACGGCGGTGTACAGCACCGGCACGATGTTGGAACACCCGGCACCGACCAATGCATAACCCAGCAGCGCGGCTTGCCACATGGGCGCGACGGTCGCCATCAGAAATCCCGCGGCGGCCATCGTTGCGCCGTAAATGATCACCCGCTTGGCCCCCAGTCGATGCACCACCGAATCGCCCGTCAGCCGGCCAATGGTCATGGTCAAGGCAAACGCGGCGTAACCCAGCCCGGCATAAGCGGTATCCACTGCGCGTTCGGCGGTCAGGAACACGGCGCTCCAATCCAGCACCGCGCCTTCGGCCAGGAACACGATAAAGCACAGGATGCCGATAAACAGCACCACGCCGTGGGGAATGGCAAACGCCGGCCCAGCACTTTCACTGCCATAGGGCAGCAGGTGCGGCGCTGCCTTGAACAGCGCCACCAACAGCACGCCATTGACGACAAGCGTCGCCGCCAGCGGCGAAAGTCCCAGGCCGAGCAGGGCGCTCACACCGGCGGCGCCAATGATCCCGCCGAGGCTGAACATGCCGTGGAAACCCGACATCATGGTCTTGCCGCTGGCGCGCTCGACGATGACCGCTTGCAGGTTCACCGTCGAGTCCACGGTGCCGAGCCCGGCGCCAAACAGGAACAACGCCGCCACCAGCCACGGCAAGGAACTCATGGTCGCCAGCAATGGCAGCGCCAGGCAGACCAGAAGCGTGCCGCCACTGAGTACTCGACGGCAACCGAACCGTGTCGCCAGCGCGCCGGAAATCGGCATCGCCAGGATCGATCCGACTCCAAGGCATAGCAGCAGCAAACCGAGGGTGCCTTCATCGAGGTTCGCCCGCACCTTGGCATAAGGCACCAGCGGTGCCCACGCGGCGATGCCGATTCCGGCGATGAGGTAGGCGACACGGGTGGACATCTGCTCCAGGCGCCCTGGAACAAAGGTAGGTGGAGGGGTGATAGCGGTCATGAATCGTCCTTGGCGTTCGTGCGGTGCGGTCAAGCGGGCAGGGAGGCGCCTATGCTTGCATATCCACTGACCGCACCGCGACCCCAACGTGCCAAGGCACTGGACGTGTCCTGTCGGAACCCGCGCGAGTCATCGCGCGTGATACAACCTGAGGCTGATCACATGGTCAGCCTCCACCTCGAAATACACCAGGGCGGTGGGGAAGTCGGATTCTGCATCGAAGCATTCGACGACCACATTCCGGGCCGACGTTCCATGAACCGACAAGCGTAGGGCTTTGCGCAGCAACCGCTTGATCTGAGGTTGGACCGGGATGGGCGGACGGCCCTTGCGCACCCGCTCGCAAAAGTCCAGCGTCACCTCCCGAGGCGTGGGTGGCGGTGGCGAGGCGAGGCCCGCTTCTGCGAACAACCGATTGAGCTGATCGGCTGCGGAGACGGCTCGCGGAAAACCCGCGAACGCCGAGGCCTGTACCACCAGCTCAATCATCTCTCCCGGCGCCAACCCTGATGCGAGCCCGGTTTTCAAATGCACGCTAAGGGGAGGACCGACCATTCCGGCCGCCACGATGGCGGCCAGCGTTGCGCCTTCTCGCAGGCGCGGGTCGAGGCCGGGACGACTCTGCAAATGACCGTACACCACACCGACGGCGAGTTCGCCAAGCGCCGGAGCAGCGTGGAACAACGCGTCGAGGCGCGCGCCGCCGTCGGGTACCAGTTCGATGAAGTGTTTTCGGCCTTCGCTGTAGAGCTCTGCCATGGGCGTTGAGGTGCGCTTGTCTTTCATGATGAGTCCTTGTCCGGGCGTGACTTGCCTACGTTACGAGCTAGCCAGCCAAGTCGCACCTGTCGGACCTTACAGGTGACGCCCCGGTGTTTTGCGTGTACCGAACCGGCATTGCAGCATTTCCATCGGCAGATCCGATTGGCGCTGGAGGATGTGCAGAACCGATGACAGAGTTATTGATGCTATATCCGTGTGTGCTCGGTCGGTGGATTGGCCTAGAGTAGCGACTTCCCCAGGCTTATTCCGGACCGACGCATGGCACAGTTCTACGACGCACGCGGCAATGTTTATGGAGTCGTTTCCCCGCAGCAAATCCGTGCCGAGGGGATCGATCTTCCGCCGTCTGCCGTCCAGGCAGCGCGAACGCGCCAAGCCTGGAGTTGTGCCGCGGTGCAGGCTTTTTGCGCATGGGCGCCGGGCGAAGCGCCGCCGGATGCCAAGGCCCATCGCAGTGATGGCCTGCTGATTGGCCCGTTCCAGGACGAGCCGCCATTCGATGTGTTGATCGTTAATACCGATGGAACGCTGGCCGAGCGCAGTGGCAATGGCTTGACGATTTTTTCCCTGGCCCTGCAAGAGCGAGGTCTGCTGCCGGAGGACATGGACTTTTTGCTAAGGGTCCATCACGACAAACCCGAAGGTGTCTCACCGCTGCAAACGACGGTTCGCGCCGCCGAGTTCGAAGGCGTGCAAGGGTTCTGGCTGGATCTGGGCAAACCGCTGTTCGGACCCCGCGCCGTCGCTGCCCAAGGGGTGGAAAAAGTAACGTCCGGCCGGTGCGAAACAAGCCGGGTGCCTGCGCTTCATGCGTTGGATCCGGCGTGGGGCAATAGCCAGTTCGTGCGCATCGGCAACCCCCACTGCGTGACGTTGGTCGATGACGTGGAGGCATTGCCGAGTCTTTCACAGATGCGCGCGCCGATGCTGTCGCAGAGCCTGACCGCCATTGCCTATGCCACCCCCGGCGGGGCGGGCGATCCTTGTCCGGCGGGGATCAATCTGCAATGGGCGTGGCGCGCGGGCGAAGGGCAAGTCGCGGCGCGGGTGTTCGAGCGGGGCGAAGGCCCTACCGCGTCATCAGGCACCAGCGCCAGCGCCGTGGCCAGTGCCGCCTGGCGGTTGGGGTGGGTGAGGGCGGGGGTGGTGAGGGTGGTGATGCCCGGCGGTACGGCGCCGATCCTGCTGGAGGAAGAGGCAGGCGAGCTGGTGCGGGTCAGGTTGTTTGGCGCGGCGCGGCCGATGACGTCTTCGCGAGCAAGCTCGCTCCCACAGTAGATCTCCAGCGGGCGCAGATTTCAGGTATCACACCAATCCACTGTGGGAGCGAGCCTGCTCGCGATGGCGTCAGCTCAGTCACATAGACATCAACTGACAGGCCCCAATCGCGAGCAGGCTCGCTTCCACAGTAGATCCCCAGCGGGCGCAGATTTCAGGTATCACACCAATCCCCTGTGGGAACGAGCCTGCTCGCGATGGCGTCAGCTCAGCCGCATAGATATCAACCGACAGCCCCCTATCGCGAGCAAGCTCGCTCCCACAGTAGATCTCCAGCGGGCGCAGATTTCAGGTATCACACCAATCCCCTGTGGGAGCGAGCCTGCTCGCGATGGCGTCAGCTCAGCCGCATAGATATCAACCGACAGCCCCCTATCGCGAGCAAGCTCGCTCCCACAGTAGATCTCCAGCGGGCGCAGATTTCAGGTATCACACCAATCCCCTGTGGGAGCGAGCCTGCTCGCGATGGCGTCAGCTCAGCCGCATAGATATCAACCGACAGCCCCCTATCGCGAGCAGGCTCGCTTCCACAGGTATAGGGGATTTCAGGTCTACTGCGGCCCGAACTCTACCACCGGCATCTGCCGCTTCATCAGCACTTCGCCTTTGCGAATCGAGTAAAGCGGCAGGCCCTGGCTGCGGATCACTTCGTAGTCGCTGTCGGCCGAAAGGACCAGCAGGTTCGCCGGACGCCCAGGCTCCAGCCCGTAGCGCTCGCCCAGGGCCATGGCCTTGGCACTGTTGTCGGTGACCAGGTCCAGGGCGCTTTGCAGGTTGCGATAGCCGAGCATATGGCAGATGTGTAGCCCGGCTTCGAGCACGCGCAAGATGTTGCCATTGCCCAGCGGGTACCATGGATCGACGATCGAATCCTGGCCGAAACACACATTCATTCCGGCTTCGAGCAGTTCATTGACCCGGGTGACGCCGCGACGCTTGGGGAAGTTGTCGAAGCGTCCTTGCAAATGGATGCTTTCGGTCGGGCACGATACGAAGCTGATTCCAGAGTGGCCGAGCAGGCGGAACAGCTTGGCGCAGTAGGCGTTGTCGTAGGAGCCCATCGCCGTGGTATGGCTGGCGGTCACCCGCGCGCCCATGTCGCGACTGCGCGCTTCTTCGGCGAGCACTTCGAGGAAGCGCGAGTGTGGGTCGTCGGTTTCATCACAATGCACGTCCACCAGGCAGCCGGTGCGCTCGGCCAGGTCCATCAGGAACTTCACCGAACTGACACCCTGGTCGCGGGTGTATTCGAAATGCGGAATGCCCCCCACCACGTCGGCGCCCATGCGGATCGCTTCTTCCATCAGCTCGCGGCCGTTGCGGTAGGACTCGATGCCCTCCTGGGGGAACGCGACGATTTGCATGTCGACCAGATGGCGGCTTTCCTCGCGCACTTCGAGCATTGCCTTGAGCGCCGTGAGCGCCGGATCGGTCACGTCGACGTGGGTGCGCACGTGTTGGATGCCATGGGCGGCCAGGGCCTGGAGAGTCTTCTTGGCGCGGGTCTTGGTGTCTTCTTGGGTGATGGTGGCCTTGCGTTCGCCCCAGCATTCGATGCCCTCGAACAGCGTGCCGCTCATGTTCCAGCGCGGTTCACCGGCGGTCAGTGTGGCGTCCAGGTGTATGTGCGGCTCGACGAAAGGCGGCACCACCAGGTTGCCTCCGGCATCAATGTCTTCGGGCCCCAGGCTGGGGGCTTCGGTCTGGCGGGCGATGCTGGCGATCAGGCCGTTTTCCAGGTGCAATTCATGCAAGCCTTCGCGGTTGCGCAGGCGGGCGTTGATGATGTGCATCAGGCGAATCCTTTAGAGGTCTTGTAGGGGCGCGTCAGCGGTGCGAGTGCCTGTTACGCCGATCAATAGCACATACGTTAGCGCGCCGGTGGCGATTCCTACCAGCGGTGCGATCCATGGCGAATTGAACGCCGCAACGGTGCCGACGGCATAGGCACCCAGCCCAGGCCAATTGAACGCAGGCAGTTGCGCCTGCGCCAAGCGAGGATAGCGCCCACGCCAGCGGAAGAAGAAGTCGGCCATGATGACCCCGCCAATCGGTGGAATCACGGTGCCGAGCAGGATCAGGTAAGGCACCAGCAAATCGTACATGCCCAGCAACGCCAACAGGGTGCCGATCGCGGCGCCGACCAGCGTGACCGCCCTGCGTCGGCGAGTGCGCAGCAGGTTGCAACCGGCCACGGCGAAGTTGTAGATGGTGTTGTCCTGGGTGCTCCAGATATTGAGCAGCAGCATTGCCATCGCGGCCATGGCGAAGCCCTGCAACAACAGGACTTCGACGACGTCGGGCTGCTGGTAGACGATGGCACCGTATGCGCCGATCAACACCATCAGGCCATTGCCCAGGAAAAAGCCGATCAGGCTCGCCAGCACCGCGACCTTCGCCGAGCGGGAAAAACGTGTCCAGTTGGTCGCCTGCGTGGCGCCGCTGACGAACGTGCCGAAAACCAGGGTGATTGCCGTAGACCAATCCAGATTACCCGTTGGCACAACCGCCAGCAGGCCATCGAGGCCGCCGACCTTCTGCGTCGCGACCCACATCGAGAGCATCAGCAACAACAGCATGGCCGGTACGGCGATGTACGACAGGATCTCCAGCCCGCGATAGCCGATATAAGCCGTGGCGCAGAATCCCAGGCCGAACAGCACCATCAGCCCCAGCACCGTGCCCTGGCCCAACTCGAAGTACTTGCCCAGCACCACCGCAGCGGTGGCCGTGCCCCAGGCGTACCAACCGATCTGGGTAAAGCCCAGGATCAGATCGCTGAGCTTGCTGCCTACTTCGCCAAAACAGAGGCGGCCCATCAACACTGAATTGAGCCCGCTCTTGAACGCGATGTAACCCAGGCCCGCGGCATAAAGGCCCAGCAACAGATTGCCGATGACGATGACGCCGAGCATGTCCGCGAAACCGAACGCCACGCCCAGCTTGCCACCGGCAAACATGGTGGCGGTGAAAAACGTAAAGCCCAGCAGCACCATGGCCGTGGAAGCCAGGCCCTTGCGTGCGCTCAACGGGACTTCACTCAAGGGGTAGTCATTACCGGGATCGTTCTGGGTCATGTGGCGGGTCCTTGCGGAGAGAGAAAAAGCGCAAGCGTGCAGCGGCCGTGCCAAGCGAGCGATCGCCGGTTATTTATAGACAATCCCGTTGGGTTGGGTGGGTTTCGAGGAACAAAAGTGGTGCAGGGATGGTTCACGTTGGAACACGGAGGGGCCGTGTGGGAGCGAGCTTGCTCGCTCCCACACCGTAAAGATTTCAGGTAGGGGAAAGCGGCCTTAAGAACCGCAACACCGCCGCGACGATGGCTTCCGGCGCATCCTCCTGAACCAGATGTCCAGCGTTCGGCACGGCCTGAAACAGCGCCCCCGGAATCATCTTGTGCAGCGCGCGGCCACGCTCGATGGGGATCCACTGGTCATCTTCACCCCACAATATCTGGGTCGGGCAGCGTACGCTGGGGTACAGCCCTTCGACCTCACGGGTGTAGCGCTCGTCCATCTGCGCAATCTGCCGGTAGAAGGCCGCCTGGCCCGGATCGCCAAGCCACGGCTTCACGTAGGGCGCCAGTTCTGCGTCGGAGATGTCTCGTTTCATCGCGCCGCGGACATAGGTCGGCACGATGGCGCGCTGGATGTAATCGGGCAGGCCGCTGAACGCCGCTTCATGCTGGCGCACATGCTGGACGAAAGGCGAACCCCAGGGCGACAGGGCCACCGGGTCGATCAGGGTCAGGCTTCGGTAATCCTTGCCATCGAGCAGATGTGTACGCAGCGCGGTGGCGCCGCCAAAGTCATGGGCCACTACGTCTGGACGCTCCAGGTTCCAGTGTTCCAGCAATTGGGCAAGCAGTGTGTTCTGCACGCCCAGGGACACGTCGGCGTCCGGTTGCGCAGATTGGCCATAACCCAGCAGGTCGAAGTAATGCACTTTGTGCGTGGCGAAGAAGAGCGGGGCGATGCGGTGCCACACATGGGAAGAAAAGGGCGTGCCGTGGACAAACACCAGCGGCGGGCCGTCGCCGTGGATGGCGTAGCGGACGGGGTGTCCGTTGAACTGGTAGACCTGATCCAGCGGCCAGTGAGTCATGATCGTATCCTCTCGGCATGTTTAAGCCAGAGAGCATAGACACAAAAGCTGCAGCTCCCTCGCCACAGCAGGTTTGGTTACTCCCCGTGATAGATGCAGCCGCTGGTGCAGGTCTCGTGGATGCGAATGGCGCTGAGTTCCGGCAGCAGCGGCTTCAACTCATTCCAGATCCACTTGGCCAGGACTTCGCTGGTCGGGTTTTCCAGGCCAGGAATGTCGTTGAGGTAGTTGTGGTCCAGGCGCTCGTAGAGCGGCTTGAAGATCGCCTTGATTTCCGAGAAGTCGCGAATCCATCCAGTGTGCGGGTCGATGTCACCGCTGAGGTGGATAGCCACCTTGAACGAGTGACCGTGAAGACGGCCGCACTTGTGGCCTTCGGGTACGTGGGGCAGGCGGTGGGCGGATTCGAAGGTGAATTCTTTGAAGATTTCCACAGGTTCAGGCTCTTTAAGGTAGCGGTCGCGAGGCAGGCGGCGGAGTTTATCAGGTTGATCCGTGTGATGCGCGAGCATGCTGACTAAAGGGTCAGCAAACGCTCGCCCCATCCACCGTTGGCCGTCAGTTCAAGGAACTCATCGCCGAGCCGGCGGCTTTCGTCCATCGCCGTGCGCCAGTATTTACGGCGGCTCGGGTCATCGCCCATGAAGCGCTTGAAGTCGTTGCGATCCGGCAGTTTGCCGTAGGGCAGGCGAGCCAGGTATTCGCGCGATGGCGCGAGCAACAGCACGTTCTGGAGGCGTTCGGCGTTGCCCCTGCGCCATGGCAGGCCCTTGTCGAACCAGCCGGGAATGACCCGATCGGTGAAGTGTGGATAAAGGACTATGTCGTCGCCGCTGTAGGGCAGGTCGAGGTGATAGTCCAGCAGACCGCCGTCGCGGTAGGTGCCGGCGCCGGCGCCGGGGAGGTCGCGCACGCCTTCCATTACCATCGGGATCGAGCCCGACGCCAGCAACGCCTGGCGCAGGTTATCGGCGGCCAGCGGCACGAAGCGCGACGGGAAGTCTGTCAGCGGATTCAGCGGAGGCGCCAACCGAGGATCGTGTACGATCAGCCGCTCAAAATGCCGCGACAAGCGTGCGCGGCCTCGCAAGTTGTCGGCAATCACCGATGACAAGCCCAGGCCCAGCCGGCCACGGTGGTCCAGTGCCAGCAAGCCGTGGCTCTTGACCACCATGATATTGAGCCGGTAGAGCGGGTTGTCGAGGATCGTCAGGTCCCGGCCTTCCAGCAGGTCGTCGAGCATGCGCTGGGAGCTTTGGCTGACGCCGGCCATGGTCACGCCTTTGGCGAAGCTCTGTTCGTTATACAAAGTGCCCAGGCGCCGGATACCCTCGGCGGCGTTCGGCAGACAGGCGCTGGCAAAGCGCCAGGAGCCAACCGAAGCCCCGATCAGCGACCGCTCTCGCGGCGCGGCGGGGAGCCATTCGCCGAACAGGGCCAGGTCCAATCCCTGGATGCCCAAGGCTTTCGGGCCACCGGCGGCACCCGGCAGGATGCCAACATCGGCGGCCTTGAGGCCCGCCTCGCGGATACGCTTGAAGGCGCGGGAGCCGGCCTTGACGGTGAGGGCTGGGAATTTGATATGGATGGCGGTCATACCGATCTCTGATACTGGCAAGCGATGAATTATAACGACACAAAACCCCGTAGGAACGAGCTTGCTCACGATAGCGTCAGCCCAGTTGCATCGATGGCAACGCAAAAACCGCTGTTGCCAGCAAGCTCGCTCTCAATTGATGTGTGTCCAATGATGGCAATTCAGTTTCAGTTAAGTTCATCCCGATAAAGTTTCCCGGTGAAGATTATAAGAAGGAGATAATCCGTGAACCGCCTGACTGCCTTTATTCTCGTGACGCTCATGGCCTTTGGCGCTGGCCTGGCTCAAGCACGAGATCTCCATCGCCATGAGATCAAAAAGCTGGTGGACGCTGGTACCATCCTGCCTTTTGACAAGCTCAACGAAGCGGCCCTGGCCGAACACCCTGACGGCACCGTGATTGATTCAGAGCTGGAAGATGAATACGGCAAGTACCGTTACAAGGTGGACCTGCGCGATGCGGATGGCATCGAATGGGAACTGGAACTCGACGCCGTCAGCGGCAAGGTGCTCAAGAATCATCAGGATACGTAATGAAGCTTAGTTTACGCGCCCGCAGCCGCTGGGCGCTGGCGCTGCTGGCGTTCTGTTCACTCGCCATGGCCCGGGACCTGGACCAGGACGAGGCCCTGCAACTGCGCCAACAGGGCGTGATCCTGCCGCTGGAGCAATTGCTCCAACAAGCGCTGGACCGCCATCCTGGCGCCAAGTTGCTGGAGGCCGAGCTGGAGGAAAAGCACGGCGTCTATATTTATGAGGTCGAGCTGCTGGATACCGACGGCGTAGTGCGCGAACTGGACCTGGAGGCCGCTACCGGCCGTTTACTCAAAGATAAGGAAGACTGATGCGCCTGCTCCTGGTGGAAGACCACGTTCCCCTGGCCGATGAGCTGATGGCCGGGCTTGCGCGGCAGGGTTATGCGGTGGATTGGCTGGCCGATGGTCGTGATGCGATCTACCAGGGCAGCAGCGAGCCCTACGACCTGATCATTCTGGACCTGGGCCTGCCGGGCGTTCCTGGGCTTGAGGTGCTGACGCAATGGCGAGCCGGTGGCCTGGCCACGCCGGTGTTGATCCTCACCGCCCGCGGCTCCTGGGCCGAGCGCATCGAAGGGCTCAAGGCCGGGGCCGATGATTACCTGACCAAGCCCTTTCACCCCGAAGAACTGCACTTGCGCATCCAGGCGCTGCTGCGTCGTTCCCACGGCCAGGCCAATCAACCGACGCTCCAGGCGGCCGGGTTGCACCTGGATGAAGGGCGCCAGTGCGTGATTCGTGACGGAGCGGAGATCCAGCTGACCGCCGCCGAGTTCCGCTTGTTGCGCTATTTCATGTTGCACCCCGAGCAAATCCTCTCCAAGAGTCATCTCGCCGAGCACCTGTATGACGGAGAAACCGAGCGCGATTCCAATGTGCTGGAAGTCCATGTCAACCACTTGCGGCGCAAGCTGGGGCGCAACGTGATCGAAACCCGTCGCGGCCAGGGATACCTGTTCGGCGGGCAGACGCAGTGAGATCCATCCAACGGCGCCTGAGCCTTGGGCTGATCGGTGTGATGGTCGTGGTCGGCCTCGTCCTGGCGCAGACCAGCCTGTGGCTGTTCGAACTGGGCTTGCAGCGTTATCTGGAAGCGGGGCTGCGTAACGACAGCGAGAACCTGTTGGTGGCTTTGGTCCGTGGCCCGCAAGGTTTGCAGTTGGACGAGCGGCGCTTGTCACCGGCGTATCTGCGGCCGTTTTCCGGGCACTATTTCCGCATCGATTTCGCCAACGAGCATTGGCGCTCCCGCTCCCTGTGGGACCAGGAACTGCCCCGGCTCGACCATCCGGGCCTGCACAGCAATCTGCAACTGGGCCCCGAAGGCCAGAGGCTGCTGGTACTGCGCACCGACTATCGGCGCTTGGGCCAGGCAATTTCCATCAGCGTGGCCCAGGACTACACGCCCGTGCGGGACAGCTTCCTGAGGATGCAGCAGGTCGGCTTGGGGCTCGGCCTGGCCGGGTTGCTGCTGATCCTGTTACTCCAGCGCCTCACGGTACATCGCGCGTTGCGTCCGTTGGAAAAGGCTCGGGAGCAGATTGCCCAGTTGCAGCGCGGGCAGCGCTCGCAGCTCGATGAGCAAGTGCCCAGGGAGCTGGAGCCACTGGTGGCGCAGATCAACCATCTGCTGGCCCACACCGAAGACAGCCTCAAGCGCTCACGCAACGCCCTGGGCAACCTGGGCCATGCCTTGAAGACCCCGCTGGCGGTGCTGCAAAGCCTGGCGTCGAACGAAAAGCTCGACCCTTATCCGGAACTGCGCAAGTTGCTGCTCGAACAACTGGAGCAGGTTCGCCAGCGCTTGAACCGCGAACTCAATCGCGCCCGGTTGTCCGGTGATGCGTTGCCCGGGGCGCACCTGGACTGCGACGCCGAACTGCCGGGATTGCTGGCGACGCTGAACATGATCCATGGCGAGCATCTGCATCTGGCCTACGTCGGGCCGCCCGGCTTGCACCTGCCTTGGGATCGTGAAGACCTGCTGGAACTGCTGGGCAACCTGCTGGACAACGCGTGCAAATGGGCCGACGCCGAAGTGCGCCTGAGCGTGAGCGAGACGGTCGAGGGCTTCAGCATGGTGGTGGAAGACGATGGGCCGGGCATCCCCGCGGAGCGCCGCGACCAGGTATTCAGCCGAGGCACGCGGTTGGATGAGCAAACCGACGGCCACGGCCTGGGGCTGGGCATCGTGCGCGACATCGTCGACACCTGGGGCGGGACGCTGGCGCTGGGTGACAGCGAGTGGGGCGGCTTGAAGGTCGTGATCGACTTGCCCAAGCGCTGAAACACGCTAATGGTGCCGCTGAGCCCTGGGGGAGCGAGCTTGCTCGCGATAGCGTCAGTTCAGCCAAATGAATATCAACTGACCCACCGCCATCGCGAGCAAGCTCGCTCCCACACTGGATCGGCAGTGAATGCGAAACCCGCCGCATGACCCTTGCAGCTTGCCGCCGCTTCCTGCAAAGTCGCGACCTTTTTGTCCGGTGGCTTTCCATCGCTGTGCTTTGAGGTAACGATGATAAATGCAGTAATTGCGGCGGTTGGCGTCATGCTGGTGCTCAGCCTGTCCCGCGTGCATGTGGTGATCGCGCTGATCGTCGGCGCATTGGTGGGCGGCCTGACGGGCGGCCTGGGGATCGAGGCGACGCTCAAGGCGTTCAATGCAGGCCTGGGCGGCGGCGCTACGGTGGCGTTGTCCTACGCATTGCTGGGTGCTTTCGCCGTGGCGATCGCCAAGTCCGGCATGGCTCACGCCTTGGCCGACAAAGCCCTGGCCATGGTCGACCGCCAGGACGCCGCCGGCGGCACGGGCGTCAAGTGGGTGCTGATCGGCCTGCTGGGTACCGTCGCGGTCGCTTCACAGAATATCCTGCCGATCCACATCGCCTTCATCCCGCTGCTGGTGCCGCCACTTTTATATGTACTGACCAAGTTGCAGATGGACCGCCGGTTGATCGCCTGCGTCATGACCTTCGGCCTGATCACGCCCTATATGTTCCTGCCGGTGGGCTTCGGCAATATTTTCCTTAACGAGATCCTGTTGGCCAACGTCGCGAGAAGTGGCGTGGACGTCAGCGGCATCAACATCACCCACGCCATGGGCATCCCGGCGCTGGGCATGGTGTTTGGCCTGGCGCTGTCGTTTATCACCTATCGCAAGAAACGCGTCTATGACCTGAAGAAAATCGCTCGCGCCGAGCAGGTGGCGGTGCGCTATAACCCGCTCAGCCTGTGGGTGGCGGGGTTGGCGATCGCGGCGGCCTTTGCCATCCAGCTGCTGCTCGACTCGATGATCATCGGCGCCCTGGCCGGCTTCCTGATCTTTTCTGTCTCGGGTGTGGTGCGTTGGCGCGAGACCGATGACCTGTTCACCGAAGGCATGAAGATGATGGCGATGATCGGCTTCATAATGATCGCCGCGTCGGGGTTCGCCGAGGTGATGAAGGCCACCGGTGAAGTCCAGAGCCTGGTTGAAACCTCGGCGGCCTGGATCGGCCACAACAAGGGCGTCGGCGCATTGCTGATGTTGCTGGTGGGATTGTTGGTGACCATGGGCATCGGCTCGTCGTTCTCCACGGTGCCGATCCTGGCGACTATCTTTGTGCCGCTGTGCCTGCAACTGGGTTTCAGCCCGCTGGCGATCGTCTGCATCGTCGGCACCGCCGGCGCCTTGGGCGATGCCGGCTCGCCTGCCTCGGACTCGACGCTGGGCCCGACCTCCGGCCTGAACATCGACGGCCAGCATCACCACATCTGGGACACCGTGGTTCCGACCTTCATCCATTACAACCTGCCGTTGCTGGTGTTTGGTTGGGTGGCGGCGATGGTGTTGTAGGCCAAGACCGCGTTGCCTTCATCGCGAGCAGGCTCGCTCCCACAATGGATCGCATTTTCCTGTGGAAGCGAGCTTGCTCGCGATGGGGCCCTTGAATTCAGCGACCCTGCCAACTGACTGTTCACCTTGTCCTACAGTTTTGCCGTGGGCTGCCGTTAACCCAGCTAACCACACCATAAAACCTACAAGAGTGAACAGCATGCGCCTGAGCTTGAAGGCTAAAGTCCTGTCCCTGGCAATACTGCCGGTATTGCTGTCCGCCGTGATCATCAGCCTGACCACTGCGTTCATCTTGAAGGAACAGGCCAGCAAAGAAGTCCAGCAAACCCGCGAGCGCCTGCTCAGCGAGGCCAAGGCCACCCTACAGAATTATGTCGCGGTCGGGCTGACGGCCATCAAGCCGCTCTACGATGCCGCCGCGCCCGGCGATAACGAGGCGCGTGCCCAGGCGATCAAGTTGCTGTCCAATATCAGCTACGGCAAGGACGGCTATTTCTTCGGCTACGACTCCGAGACTATTCGTCTGTTCAAGGCCAACAGCCCTGATGGTGTGGGCAAGAGTTTCAAGGACAACCGCGATCCGAACGGTGTCTACGTCAACCGTGACCTGGTGAAAGTCGCCAAGGACGGCACGCATTACCTCGAATACAGCTCGCCGCTGCCGGGCAGCAAAGACCTGGTGCCGAAGCTCGGCTACACCGAATACTTGTCCAAGTGGGACCTGGCGGTGGGCAGCTCGGTGAATCTGGATGGCATCGAAGGTCAGGTGGCGTTGGTGGAAGCCAAGGTCCACGATCGGCTGCAAGGCGTGATCCTCAGCATCGTCGGGATTGCCGCCGTGGTGTTGCTGGTGATCGCGGTGGTGGGCCTGGTGCTCGCCAACACCATCCTGCGTCCGTTGCACCTGATGAAGGACAACCTCGACGACATCGCGGCGGGAGAAGGCGACCTGACCCGGCGCCTGGCGATTACCAGCCAGGATGAACTGGGCCAACTGGCCGGTTCGTTCAACCGTTTCGTCGACAAGATCCACGGCCTGGTGCGGCAGATCACCGACATGACCTCGCAGCTGACCGGGCTGGTGACGCAAGTCTCCGAGCAAGCCCAGCGTTCAGAGCAGGCCATGGAACGCCAGCGCCACGAAACCGACCAGGTCGCCACCGCGATCAACGAGATGTCCTCCGCCGCCCAGGAAGTCGCCCGCAGTGCCCAGGGCGCCGCCGTCGCGGCCCAGCAGACCGACGAAGAAGGCCAGTCGGCCAAGCGCGTGGTGGCCGGCAGTATCCAGCAGATCCATGCGTTGGTGAACGATATCCGCAGCAGCGGCGTGTCCTTGGACAGTCTGCAACAGGACGTGGCCTCGATCGTCAGTGTCCTGGGAGTGATTCGTTCGATCGCCGAGCAGACAAACCTGCTGGCCCTTAACGCCGCCATCGAGGCCGCGCGGGCCGGCGAAGCGGGACGCGGTTTCGCGGTGGTCGCCGATGAAGTCCGTGCCCTGGCCAGCCGGACCCAGCAAAGCACCCAGGAAATTCAAGGGATGATCGACCGGTTGCAGTCCGGCACCCATGCGGCGGTGGAAGCGATGCGCCGTTCCAGTGAGGCCGGCGACGGCACGTCGGAACGGGCCAATGAGGCCGGCGCTTCACTGGACACCATGGCGCAGCTGATCGGCACCATCAACTCGATGAACGCCCAGATCGCCAGTGCCGCCGAAGAACAGACCGCGGTAGCCGAAGAAATCAACCGCAGCGTTCACCAGATCGCCGTGGCCGTGGACAGCGTTGCCGACGAAACCCAACTCGGCGCCCAGACCTCCCGCAGCCTGGCCGACCTGGGCCAGCGCCTGGGCAAGCTGGTGGGGCAGTTCCGGATCTGATTCGGGCAGCAGGAGCTGCCGAAGGCTGCGATCTTTCGCTTTCGATCCAGATGTGCCGCCTGGCTTGCCAGGCCCTATCGGAAGCGGAGGATCGCAGCCTTCGGCAGTTTCTGTCGGTCATCCTGTGGGAGCGAGCAAGCGCGCTCCCACAGTTGTTCTTCGCCGCCTGCATTGCCGGATCAGTGCCTGGGCTATGGCTCGCGCACCCTGTATCAACACGCCGAACGGCACATCCACCGCAATGTCGGGTCGAAAAGCGGCGGGGTAGGCCACGTCCGGCCAGGCGGTATTGGTTTGTGTTCATGGCGCGCAGCAGACGCGACGGCACTCCGGCGAGTCCTGGCGGACTAATGTGTATCTGCCAAGGACATGGAAAGCAAATGAACCGCAAGAACCTCCAAAACAAATCGCAGATGTTGCTGCTGATCCTGGTCAGCATCGCCTTCGTCTGGATCCTGCTGCCGTTCTACGGAGCGGTGTTCTGGGCCGTCATCCTGGGCATCGTCTTCGCGCCGCTGCAGCGGCGGCTGCAATTGAAACTCAACTGGCCGCGCAACCTCACGACGCTGCTGACCCTGACCAGTTGCATGCTGATCGCTGTCTTGCCGGTCATCGTCATCAGCACCTTGCTGGTCCAGGAAGGCGCGGCACTCTACAAGAGCCTGGAAAGTGGCGAGCTGGACGTTGCCGATTACCTGGCCCGCTTCAAGGAAGCATTGCCCCCGTACTTCCAGCACCTGCTGGACCGTTTTGGCCTGGGCAACCTGAGCGGGTTGCGGGACAAGATCGTCAAGAGCGCGATGCAGGGCAGCGAATTCTTCGCCACCCAGGCGTTCAGTTTCGGCCAGGGGACGTTCCAATTCCTGGTGAGCTTTTTCGTGATGCTCTACCTGCTGTTCTTTTTCCTGCGCGACGGTCCGGAACTGGTGCGCAAGGTTCGCTTTGCCGTGCCATTGGCGGAGCACCAGAAGCGCCGCCTGCAGTTGAAATTCAACCGGGTGGTGCGGGCGACGGTGAAAGGCAACCTGTTGGTAGCGATTACCCAGGGCGCACTGGGCGGCTTGATCTTTTGGGTGCTTGGCATTCCGACAGTGCTGCCCTGGGCGGTGCTGATGGCGTTCCTGTCGCTGCTGCCAGCCGTGGGAGCGGGCATCGTCTGGGCGCCGGTGGCGGTGTATTTCCTGCTGTCGGGGGCGATCTGGCAGGGCGTCGTGCTGACCCTGTTCGGTGTATTCGTGATCGGCCTGGTGGATAACTTCCTGCGACCGATCCTGGTGGGCAAGGACACCAAGATGCCCGACTACATGGTCCTGGTCTCGACACTGGGCGGGCTGGCGGTGTTTGGCCTGAACGGCTTCGTCATCGGCCCGTTGATCGCGGCACTGTTCCTGTCGTGCTGGGCGTTGTTCGTCGAAAATACGCCTCGGGTGCAATTGCCTTAGGCGCGCAGCAGATAGGGACCGATGCGTTGCGACATGGCCTGGGCAGCGGGCAGTGAAGTCAGCGGACCGCTGATGGTCACGCCGTCCTGCACCAGATACCAGCAAGCCAGCAGGCCTCGTTCCCTGAGCGGGGCGGGGACGGCGCTGCCAATGACAGACATGATTTGAACCTTGGGCATGGGAAACCTCCATCAATCGATGGGGCTACCTTACGTCTCATGAAGGATGGGGAAAAATCAACGGCTTCAATAGTAGGAATCGATGCCGCTCAATCGACCACCAGGTCCAGCATGTGCACCACTTCCTGCTCGTTGAGCAGGCCCTTGCGGACCAGGCTCTCCGCGAGCAGGGAGAGGAACTTGGCGCTGCGGTGGCCTTCCAGGTGCTTGAGCTCGGTCAGTGCGTTGTACACCTTGCTCGAGGTGCACAGTCCCACGATGCGGTGAGGGTTTTGTGTTGGCATGGCTTCGTCCTTGTTGTTATGAAGCTGCAATGGCGGACCGGGACAGTTTGCGGCACGGCCATGACGCTCAGGTGACAGCTTGGGATTGGGAAAAACAAAGCAGGATTCAGACCATGATGCCGCATTGGCGCCAAATTATTGTTCTGGTAGCGACCTCAGACAGGCGCTCTACGGCTATCAGCGGGCTCTGACCGCCGAAAGGCGCCCATAAAAAAGCCCCTGAATCTTTCGATTCAAGGGCTTTGATTTTTGCTGTCTGGCTCCACGACCTGGACTCGAACCAGGGACCCAGTGATTAACAGTCACTTGCTCTACCAACTGAGCTATCGCGGAATGATGCGTATGTTACTGATTGGAAAAGAGAAGTCAAGCTTGGGTTGATGATTGGGCGGGATTTTCGTGGTTGAGGTGTTCAGGTAGCAAATGTTACTGCTCCACACATTACCGGCCGGACGCTGACCATTGTGGCGAGGGGATAAATGTCTGGCCACAGAGGACACCCAAAAAAAACGGGAAGCTCGATGGCTTCCCGCTTTTCATCCAGCGCCGGGGTGTCAGATCACCTGGACGATGGCCTTGGTTACCGCATCGATGTTGTTCTGGTTCAGCGCGGCCACGCAGATGCGGCCGGTGTCCAGGGCATAGATGCCGAACTCGTTGCGCAGGCGCGTCACTTGTTCAACGGTCAGGCCGGAGTAGGAGAACATCCCCCTCTGGCGTGCGACGAAGCTGAAGTCGTGGTGCGGCGCGGCCTTGGCCAGCATGTCCACCATCTGGTCGCGCATGCCGCGGATGCGCAGGCGCATCTCGGCCAGTTCTTCTTCCCACTGGGCCCGCAACTCAGGGCTGTTGAGCACGGCGGCGACGATGCTGGCGCCGTGGGTTGGCGGGTTGGAGTAGTTGGTGCGGATCACGCGCTTGACCTGGGACAGGACGCGGGCACTTTCTTCCTTCGACTCGCTGACGATCGACAAGGCGCCGACGCGCTCGCCATACAGCGAGAACGACTTGGAGAACGAACTGGAGGCGAAGAAGGTCAGGCCCGACTCGGCGAACAGGCGCACCGCCGCGGCGTCTTCATCAATACCCTTGCCAAAGCCCTGGTAGGCCATGTCCAGGAACGGCACGTGGTTCTTGGCCTTGACCACGGCCAGCACGTTTTTCCAGTCCTCGGGGCTCAGGTCCACGCCGGTCGGGTTGTGGCAGCAGGCGTGCAGCACAACGATCGAGCGGTCGGGCAGGGCGTTGAGGTCTTCCAGCAGGCCGCTGCGGTTCACGTCGTGGGTGGCGGCGTCGTAGTAGCGATAGTTCTGTACTGGGAAACCGGCGGTTTCGAACAGGGCGCGGTGGTTTTCCCAGCTTGGGTCGCTAATGGCCACGACCGCGTCTGGCAGCAGTTGCTTGAGGAAGTCGGCGCCGATCTTCAGTGCGCCAGTGCCGCCCACGGCCTGGGTGGTGATGACGCGGCCCGAAGCGATCAGCGGGGAGTCCTTGCCGAACAGCAGGGTCTGGACCGCCTGGTCATAGGCGGCGATGCCGTCGATCGGCAGGTAGCCACGGGACACGTGCTGAGCCACGCGAATTGTCTCGGCTTCAACCACGGCGCGCAGCAATGGAATGCGCCCTTCCTCGTTGCAGTAAACACCTACGCCCAGGTTGACCTTGTTGGTACGGGTGTCGGCGTTGAAAGCTTCGTTGAGGCCCAGGATGGGGTCGCGTGGTGCCAATTCGACAGCGGAAAACAGGCTCATTAGTGCGCGGCTCTGAATGGAGAGTGAGGGGACGTGTCGCGCTCCAGCCGGATGCACTAGAGCGGTGCACAAACGGGGAGCTAGTATAGAGGCCATCACCGGGCAGGGCGACAGGCTAATCGGTCTTTACCGTAAGTATTTTCGTTTTTTTTCGACCGTTAGTCCCTTCGCCGCGTCAAAGTCTGCAAGGCGTGTAGGACGCTCGTCTTGAAAGCGAAGGCATTCACCTCCACATTGTGTGAATTCCAGCTTTTTCATCGGCCGACGTCAGTCAATTCGGTCTTCCTCGTTCCCGTCGGCTGGCCGACAGGAGTGAACCCAGGGGTTATGTTATGTCTGAATTCCAGCTAGTCACCCGCTTCCAGCCCGCCGGCGATCAGCCGGAAGCCATCCGCCTGATGGTCGAAGGCATTGAGGCCGGGCTGGCGCACCAGACGTTGCTGGGTGTGACCGGCTCGGGCAAGACTTTCAGCATCGCCAACGTGATCGCCCAGGTGCAGCGCCCGACGCTGGTGCTGGCGCCGAACAAGACGCTGGCGGCGCAGTTGTACGGCGAGTTCAAGGCATTTTTTCCGAACAACGCGGTGGAATACTTCGTTTCCTACTACGACTACTACCAGCCCGAAGCGTATGTGCCGTCGTCGGACACCTTCATCGAAAAGGACGCCTCGATCAACGACCACATCGAGCAGATGCGGCTGTCGGCGACCAAGGCGTTGCTCGAGCGCAAGGACGCGATCATCGTCACCACGGTGTCGTGCATCTATGGCTTGGGCAGCCCGGAAACGTACTTGAAGATGGTGCTGCACGTGGATCGGGGCGATAAGCTCGACCAGCGCGCCTTGCTCCGGCGCCTGGCGGATTTGCAGTACACCCGCAACGACATGGATTTTGCCCGGGCGACGTTCCGCGTGCGGGGTGATGTGATCGACATCTACCCGGCAGAGTCGGACCTGGAAGCGATCCGCATCGAGCTGTTCGACGACGAAGTGGAAAGCATCTCGGCCTTCGATCCGCTGACCGGCGAAGTGATCCGCAAGATGCCGCGCTTCACCTTCTATCCCAAGAGCCACTACGTAACGCCACGGGAAACCTTGCTGGGCGCCATCGAGGGGATCAAGGCCGAGCTGCAAGAACGCCTGGAATACCTGCGTTCGAACAACAAGCTGGTGGAGGCCCAACGCCTGGAGCAGCGGACCCGCTTCGACCTGGAAATGATCCTGGAATTGGGTTACTGCAACGGCATCGAGAACTACTCGCGCTACCTCTCGGGCCGTCCGGCGGGCGCACCGCCACCCACTTTGTACGACTACCTGCCGCCTGACGCCCTGCTGGTGATCGACGAGTCCCACGTCAGCGTGCCGCAAGTTGGCGCCATGTACAAAGGCGACCGTTCGCGCAAGGAAACCCTGGTGGAATATGGTTTCCGCCTGCCCTCGGCCCTGGATAACCGGCCGATGCGTTTCGACGAATGGGAAAGCGTCAGCCCGCAGACGATTTTCGTCTCGGCCACTCCTGGCAATTACGAGGCCGAGCATGCCGGTCGCGTGGTCGAGCAAGTGGTGCGGCCGACGGGGCTGGTGGACCCGCAGGTCGAGGTGCGCCCGGCACTGACCCAGGTCGATGATTTGCTGTCGGAAATCACGAAACGCGTGGCCTTGGAAGAGCGGGTGCTGGTCACCACGCTCACCAAGCGCATGGCCGAAGACCTCACCGATTACCTGGCAGACCATGGCGTGCGGGTGCGTTACCTGCACTCGGACATCGACACGGTGGAGCGGGTCGAGATCATCCGCGACCTGCGCCTGGGCACTTTCGATGTGTTGGTGGGCATCAACCTGCTGCGCGAGGGTCTGGACATGCCGGAGGTGTCGCTGGTGGCGATCCTCGACGCTGACAAGGAAGGTTTCCTGCGCTCCGAGCGCTCGTTGATCCAGACCATCGGTCGCGCGGCGCGAAACCTCAACGGCCGTGCGATTTTGTACGCCGATCGCATCACCGGGTCCATGGAGCGGGCCATTGGCGAGACCGAGCGCCGCCGCGACAAGCAGATCGCCTTCAACCTGGCCAATGGCATTACGCCTAAAGGCGTGTTCAAGGACGTCGCCGATATCATGGAAGGCGCCACGGTGCCTGGCTCGCGCAGCAAGAAACGCAAGGGCATGGCCAAAGCCGCCGAGGAAAGCGCCCGCTACGAAGCCGAACTGCGCTCGCCGAGCGAAATCACCAAGCGTATCCGGCAATTGGAAGAGAAGATGTACCAACTGGCCCGTGACCTGGAGTTCGAGGCCGCGGCGCAGTTGCGCGATGAGATAGGCAAGTTGCGCGAGCGGTTGCTGACTGTCTGACTCTTGCAGTGGCTTCGAAGGCCTCATCGTCGGAACGCCGCCCGGAGCAGGCTCGCTCCCACAGTGGACCGCATCCAGTCCAGACAACTCGGTTTCCTGTGGGAGCGAGCCTGCTCGCGATGAGGGCGACTCGGTCTGGCAGGCTTTACTCAAATCGGCCTCTCACTGGAGCCCGCCCACCATCGCCTGTTACCATTCGCCCCCTGTTTGATCTTCGCTTTTATCTTCTTTCCGAGACATGCCATGACCACCGTCCGTACCCGCATCGCGCCTTCGCCCACTGGCGATCCCCATGTCGGCACCGCTTACATCGCCTTGTTCAACTATTGCTTTGCCAAGCAGCACGGTGGTGAGTTCATCCTGCGGATCGAGGACACCGATCAGTTGCGCTCGACCCGCGAGTCGGAACAGCAGATTTTCGACGCCCTTCGCTGGCTCGGCATCGACTGGAGCGAAGGCCCGGATGTTGGCGGCCCGCATGGCCCGTATCGCCAGAGCGAGCGCGGCGAGATCTACAAGCAGTACTGTCAGCAACTGGTGGACATGGGGCACGCATTCCCTTGTTTCTGCACCGCCGAAGAGCTCGACCAGATGCGCGCCGAGCAGATCGCCCGTGGCGAAACCCCGCGCTATGACGGTCGCGCGCTGCTGCTGTCCAAGGAAGAAGTCGCCCGTCGCCTGGCCGCTGGCGAGCCCCATGTGATCCGCATGAAGGTACCGACCGAGGGCGTCTGCGTGGTGCCGGACATGCTGCGTGGCGATGTCGAGATTCCGTGGGATCGCATGGACATGCAAGTGCTGATGAAGACCGACGGCCTGCCGACGTACTTCCTGGCCAACGTGGTCGACGACCACCTGATGGGCATCACCCACGTCCTGCGCGGTGAGGAGTGGCTGCCGTCGGCGCCGAAACTGATCCTGCTTTACGAGTACTTCGGCTGGGAGCAACCGCAGTTGTGCTACATGCCGCTGCTACGCAATCCGGACAAGAGCAAGCTGTCCAAGCGCAAGAACCCGACCTCGGTGACCTTCTACGAGCGCATGGGCTTCATGCCCGAGGCGATGCTCAACTACCTGGGGCGCATGGGCTGGTCGATGCCCGACGAGCGCGAGAAGTTCTCGCTGCAGGAAATGGTCGAACACTTCGACCTTTCGCGTGTTTCCCTGGGCGGGCCGATCTTCGACGTGGAGAAATTGTCCTGGCTCAACGGCCAATGGCTGCGTGACCTGCCTGTGGAAGAGTTCGCCGCGCGCGTGCAGAAGTGGGCGTTCAACCCTGAATACATGATGAAGATTGCCCCGCACGTGCAGGGCAGGGTCGAGACGTTCAGCCAGATCGCGCCATTGGCCGGGTTCTTCTTTGCCGGTGGCGTGACCCCCGATGCGAAGCTGTTCGAATCCAAGAAGCTTTCGGGCGACCAGGTGCGGCAGTTGATGCAATTGATCCTCTGGAAGCTCGAAAGCCTGCGCCAGTGGGAAAAGGACAGCATCACCGCGACGATTCAGGCAGTGGTCGAATCCCTGGAGTTGAAACTGCGCGACGCGATGCCGCTGATGTTTGCCGCCATTACTGGCCAGGCGAGCTCGGTGTCGGTGCTCGATGCCATGGAAATCCTCGGGCCGGACCTGACCCGTTTCCGCCTGCGCCAGGCCATCGATCTGCTCGGTGGCGTGTCCAAGAAGGAGAACAAGGAGTGGGAAAAGCTGCTGGGCGCGATCGCTTAAGCGGCTGATGGAGGAGGGCATGCCCCGGTTTTCCGGGGTTTGTCGGTAAGTGATTGTTATCCCGGCAAAAAATTTTCAAATTCTTTGAAAATAAATTTGACAGCCCTCCGATACGCCCTTAAGATTCGCCCCGTCCTCAGCGATGAGGGGCTATAGCTCAGCTGGGAGAGCGCTTGCATGGCATGCAAGAGGTCGACGGTTCGATCCCGTCTAGCTCCACCAATTTACACTTCAAGGCCTGGCCACACCGGCCTTGAAGCGATCAACTCTCAGCGTTGATCAGTTGTATAGAAGGGTTTGCGTCCCCTTCGTCTAGTGGCCTAGGACACCGCCCTTTCACGGCGGTAACAGGGGTTCGAGTCCCCTAGGGGACGCCAGTTTTACAGAAGCGATGTTGCAAGATGTCGCTCCGCCGCGAGGCGAAAAATCCGGGGCTATAGCTCAGCTGGGAGAGCGCTTGCATGGCATGCAAGAGGTCGACGGTTCGATCCCGTCTAGCTCCACCAATCTCAGGTTCAAGGTCTGGCCACTCCGGCCTTGAATCGATCAGTTCTCAGCGCTGATCAAGTAAGAAGGTTTGTGTCCCCTTCGTCTAGTGGCCTAGGACACCGCCCTTTCACGGCGGTAACAGGGGTTCGAGTCCCCTAGGGGACGCCACGATTACCCGCTCTGCGGGATTTTATAAGGGTCATTCAATTCTTGAATGGCCCTTTTGTTTGCCTGGCGTTCAGCCAATTTCCTATTCTCCTGAAAATACTTCTGACCGGCGGTCAACATTTCGCTTGCGAAAATTTATTATGAGAATAATATTTCAATCGTAATATTCGGAGGCAACGATGAGCGATAAAAAAGCACAGACCCGCGAACGCATTCTCAAGGCCGCCAGCGATGCGCTGATCCAGCGCGGGCCGGCCGAGCCGAGCGTGGGCGAGGTGATGGGGGCGGCCGGGCTAACGGTGGGTGGTTTCTACGCTCATTTCGAAAGCAAGGACGCCTTGATGCTGGAGGCGTTCAAGCAGTTGCTGAACCGCCGCCGTGGCTTGATCGCCGACATGGATGCCGAGCTGACGGGTGAAGAACGGCGCGCCTTGGTCGCGGCCTTCTACTTGTCGCGCAAGCACCGCGACTCAACCGAGCAGGCGTGTCCGATTCCGGCATCGGTCGGGGAGCTCGGGCGGCTGCCGGATGCATTTCGTGAGGTGCTCAATGAGCATATCGAGCTGATGGTCGCGCAATTGGCCGCCAGCCCCGAAGACGCGGACAAAGCCCTGGCTGACATTGCCTTGATGGTCGGCGGCCTGGCGCTGGCACGGGCATTGGGCCCGGGTGAGTTATCGGATCGTTTGCTGCGCGCCGCCAAGTCGGCGGTGCGCTGAGCTAAGGCGCAAGCCCTGGAGATGAGCATGGACAGGTTGAGCTGGATTCGTGGCGTCAATGGCACCCTTGGTTGGATAGCACCGCGCCTGGTGGCGAAGAAAATGCGCAGGGTCTTCATGAGTCCACGCAACCTGCCACCGAGGGCCTGGGAGTTGCCATTGCTTGCCTCGTCCGAGCGCATTACCTTGCGCTTCGGCCTGTCTGCCTTGCGCTGGGGCAAAGGCCCGGCGGTCCTGCTGATGCATGGCTGGGAAGGACGGCCGACGCAGTTCGCGGCCTTGATAACCGCGCTGGTGGATGCTGGTTATACCGTGGTGGCGCTGGACGGACCGGCCCATGGTCGCTCGCCGGGCCACGAAGCCAACGTCCTGTTGTTTGCCCGGGCGATGCTCGAAGCCGCAGCTGAGTTGCCACCGCTGCAAGCGGTGATCGGTCACTCCATGGGTGGCGCCAGTGCCATGCTGGCGGTCCAGTTGGGCTTGCGGACCGAGACGCTGGTCAGCATCGCCGCGCCTGCGCGGATCCTCGGCGTGCTGCGTGGGTTCGCCCGGATGATGGGAATGCCCGCCAGGGCCCGCTCGGCGTTCATTCGCCAGGTGGAGCAGGATGTGGGCATGCAGGCTTCGAAGATGGATGTTGCGCAATACCAGCTGGATATTCCAGGGTTGATTGTCCATGCCGAGGACGATACGTCGGTTTCGGTCAGGGAATCGCAACTGATCCATGAAGCCTGGTTCGACAGTCGCTTGCTGCGGTTGTCCGAGGGTGGACACCAGCGAGTCCTGGCCGATCCCCGTGTCATTGATGGCGTGTTATCACTGCTGGCGGGGCGCAGTCTGCAAGCGCGGCAATCGGCTTGAGCTTCCGTTACACTGCCCCGATCCAAATTCGACCGGGAGAGGGGCATGGGCTGGGATCGGGCAACGCCGTTCATTATTGATCTTCAGGTCAATCCAGAAGATATCGATGGGCTAGGCCACGCCAACAACGCGGTGTACGTCACCTGGCTGGAGCGTTGCGCGTGGCGGCATTCCCAGCGCCTGGGCCTGGATCTGGTGGAATACCGGCGACTGGATCGGGCCATGGCGGTGGTGCGGCATGAAATCGATTATCTGGCGGCCGCCTACGAGGGCGACGAATTGCAGTTGGCGACCTGGATCGTCGACTGGGACCAGCGCCTGAAAATGACCCGGCATTTCCAGCTGGTCCGTCCCAGTGATAACACCACATTGCTGCGGGCCCAGACCACTTTCGTTTGCATCGAACTGTCTACCGGCCGGCCCAAGCGCATGCCGCCGGAGTTCATCGAAGGTTATGGCGTGGCGCTGAATTCATCTGACCTCTTTATAGACTGACCCACCGCCATCGCGAGCAGGCTCGCTCCCACAGGGTTTGGTGGTGGATTCCGGTTTTGTGGGCGCCTTGGAGTCGGTGTGGGAGCGAGCTTGCTCGCGATGGCGGCGGCACATCCAGCATCTTCCCAAGCTGATACACCGCCATCGCGAGCAGGCTCGCTCCCACAGTGATTCGTGGTGGATTCCGATTTTGTGAAGGAAATCCGCTAAACTGCCGCACGTTTTTTCGTTGAGTGTGTTTCCCATGCAAATTGCCTTGGCGCCCATGGAGGGGTTGGTCGACAACATCCTGCGGGACGTCCTGACCCGTGTTGGCGGCATCGATTGGTGCGTCACCGAGTTCATTCGCGTCAACGACCGTCTGCTCACGCCGGCCTATTTCCATAAGCTTGCCCCTGAACTGTTGACCGGTGCCCAAACAGCGGCGGGTGTGCCCCTGCGTGTGCAGTTGCTCGGTTCCGACCCGGTATGCCTGGCGGAAAACGCGGCGCTGGCCTGCGAGCTGGGCTCCGAGGTGATCGACTTGAATTTCGGGTGCCCGGCCAAGACAGTGAACAAGTCACGGGGCGGGGCGGTGTTGCTCAAGGAGCCAGAGCTGCTCAACGAAATCGTGGAACATGTCCGTCGTGCGGTGCCCAAGCACATTCCGGTTACGGCGAAGATGCGCCTGGGTTTCGACAGCCCGGACGGCGCGCTGGTCTGCGCCACGGCGCTGGCCGAGGGCGGCGCGGCGCACATCGTCGTGCATGCGCGGACCAAGGTCGACGGCTATAAGCCACCGGCCCACTGGGAGTGGATTCCCCGCGTCCAGGAAGTGGTCAAGGTGCCGGTGTTCGCCAACGGCGATATCTGGTGCGTCGATGACTGGCGTCGGTGCCGGGAAATCAGCGGTGTCGAAGACATCATGCTCGGCCGTGGACTGGTCTCCCGTCCCGACCTGGCGCGGCAGATCGCCGCCGCCCGGGCGGGTGAAGAGGTTATCGAGATGTCTTGGGCCGACCTGCAACCGATGCTCCAGGATTTCTGGGTACAGGTAGTGGAGCAATTGACCCCTCGCCAGGCGCCGGGTCGCTTGAAGCAATGGCTGGCCATGCTGACCCGCAATTACCCCGAAGCCGTGGAGTTGTTCGGCGCGCTACGGCGGGAAACGGAACTGGATGCGGTGGGCCATTTATTGGGTGTGCAGCGCACCGAAGCGGCCTGAAAAAAATCTCAGGAAAAGCTCTTGAAAAGTTTTTGGCGGACCCTAGATAGGGGGTACGCGATGCCGAATTCGGGTCGCGGAGACAAAAAACCTTGCTGAACTTTCAGGAGATTTGAATCATGAGTACTGCATTTTCGCTGGCCCCTCTGTTCCGTTCCTCGGTGGGCTTCGACCGTTTCAACGACCTGTTCGAAACCGCACTGCGCAACGAACCGGGCAGCAGTTATCCACCTTACAACGTGGAAAAACACGGCGATGACGAATACCGCATCGTAGTCGCCGCTGCCGGGTTCCGGGAAGAAGACCTGGACCTGCAAGTGGAAAAAGGTGTGCTGACCATCAGCGGCGGCAAGCGCGAGGCCAGCAACGACAGCGTGACCTACCTGCACCAAGGCATCGCCCAGCGGGCGTTCAAGCTGTCCTTCCGGTTGGCGGATCATATCGAGATCAAGGCCGCCGGCCTGAGCAACGGTCTGTTGAGCATCGACCTGTTGCGCGTGGTACCGGAAGAGGCGAAAGCCAAGCGCATCCCGATCAACGGTGCGCAGCAAAAACCCGCGCTGGAGAATTGATCCATCGCAATTGAAGAAGGGCGCCGAATGGCGCCCTTCTTCGTTTTTGAGATCGGTGGAAGATTAATCGTGGCGAGGGGATTTATCCCCGCTGGGCTGCGAAGCAGCCCTAAAAGCCGTCGCCTCGGCGTGTCAGGCTAAACAGCGTCGTCTGTTCTTTTTTGGGGCTGCTTCGCAACCCAGCGGGGATAAATCCCCTCGCCACAAAAGCCCGTCTTGTATTGCGGTTCAGAATTAGGGCAACAACCGCTCAAACGCCTCCAGCGGCAACGGCCGGCTGTGCAGGTAACCCTGGTACAAATGACAATCGAGCCCCTGCAGGAACTGCAATTGTTCCAGCGTTTCCACCCCTTCGGCGATCATTTCCAGGTTCAGGCTACGGGCCATGGCCACGATGGCGCGGATGATTTCGGCGTCGTTGGGGTCGCTGGTGGCGTCCCGCACGAAGGATTGATCGATTTTCAACGTGTCGACCGGTAGGCGTTTGAGGTACGTCAGCGACGAGTATCCCGTGCCGAAATCATCCATGGCGAAGCTCACGCCCAGTTTCTTGAGGCGACGCATCTTGCCGATGGTGTCGTCCAGGTTCTGGATTACGATGCCTTCGGTGATTTCCAGCTTGAGCACGCAATAGGGCAGGCCGTGACGGGAGAGGCTGCTTTCGATGCGTTCGACGAAATCACTCTGGCGAAACTGCCGTGGGCTGATGTTGACGCACAATTTGAAGCGCTGCGGATCGACCTTGCCCTTGGCGATCAACTGCTTGAAGCCGTTGCAGGCTTCATCGAGGATCCAGGTCCCGACCTCCAGGATCAAGCCGCTGTCTTCCAGTACCTTGATGAACTCGTTGGGCGACTGCGCACCCAGGTCCGGATGATGCCAACGGACCAGGGCTTCGGCGCCGATGATGCGATTGTCCCGGGCATCGATCTGGGGCTGGAAATGCAAACTGAACTCGTTGCGAGCCAGGGCCTGGCGCAAGTCGGTTTCCATGCGCAATCGCTCGCTCGCGGCTTTTTGCATGGTGGCGTGGAACATCTGCGAGGTGTTGCGCCCCGAGTCCTTGGCGCGGTAGAGGGCAATGTCGGCGCGCTTGAGCAGGTCGGTCGGGGTGGATCCGTGGTCCGGAATCAGCGCCATGCCAATGCTGGGGGTGACTTGAAGCCGTTGGCCGTCCAGGAACATCGGTTCCGAGAGCAGGTCACGCAGGGTGTCGGCCAGGTTCTGTACCTGTTCGCTGACCGCGGCCCGTGTGCCTTCGAGGCCGCTGAGCAGTACCACGAACTCGTCGCCACCCAGCCGCGCCACGGTGTCTTCGAGGCGCACGCTGGCTTCGAGGCGTGCGGTGATGATCTTCAGCACCGTATCGCCCACCGGATGGCCGAGGGAGTCATTGATGTGCTTGAAGTGGTCCAGGTCGAGGAACAGCAGGGCACCGCGAAGGCTGTGGCGCTTGAGCAAGGCGATCTGCTGGCTCAAGCGGTCCATCAACAACGCCCGGTTGGGCAGGTTGGTGAGTGGGTCGTGATAGGCCAGGTGGCGGATCTGCGCTTCGGCGTTGCGCAGCAGGCTGACGTCCCGGGCTGTCAGCAGCAGACAGGCGGTCTCGTTGAGCGTGATGGGTTCCACCGACACTTCCACCGTGAGGATTTCCCCACGCTTGTTGCGCCCGAGCATTTCCTGATGCACGACCCGGCCCTTGAGCTGTAGCTCTGCCAGCAGCGCCGTGCGTTGTTTTTCCTCGGCCCAGATGCCGACTTCGTACACTGTGTGGCCGACCACTTCGTCGGCGCGATAGCCGGTGAGGCGGCAGAAACCGTCGTTGACCTCAAGGTAGCGGCCGCTTTCGCATTCAGTGATAGTGATGGCGTCAGGGCTGGAGTGGAAAGCCTTGGCGAATTTTTCCTCGCTGGCCTTGAGCGCCGCCTCGGAACGCTGCTGCTGGGTGATGTCCCGCAGGGTGGTGACGATGCAGGGCTGGTTGCCGACGTGGATCTGCCGGCTGGAAATCACGCAGGTCAGCGGCTGGCCGTTCTTGTGGTGGACGACGATGGCGACATTGCTCAGCGATTGCTCACGGATCACCCGTTCGATGCGTTGCAGGCTGCTGCCGGACGCGTCCCACAGACCAATCTCGTCGGCGCTGCGGCCGATGACGTCGCTGGCCGCCCAGCCGAAGGTCTGGGTGAAGCTGGAGTTGATTTCCAGGAATCTGCCATCGTCCTGGTGGGTCACGCAGATCGGGTCGGGGCTGACCTGGAACAGTGTGGCGAATTTTTCTTCCGATGCCGCCAGGCTCTGTTCGCGCTCCACCTGATCGGTGATGTCGAGCAAAGTGCCGGCCATGCGCAAGGGGCTGCCGTCGTCGTCGCGGTAGAGGCGGGCGCGGCTCTCAAGATAGCGTGAGCTGCCGTCCGGCAGCTGCACGCGATAGGTCAATTGATAGTTGCCCGCCGGGCCTTCGCGCAGGCTGCGGTAGGCGTTGCGCATGTTGTTGCGTTCTTCGGTGGGTACGCCCTCGAAAAACGCGTCGAACGATTCATGAAAGGCTTTGGGCTCCAGGCCATGGAGCTGCGCGGCCCGGGCCGAACCGTAGAGCATGCCGCTGGGAATGTGCCAGTCCCAGGTGCCCAGTTGCGCCGAGTCGAGGGCCAGGTCCAGGCGTTCCTGGCTGTCCTTGAGGGCCTGTTCGGCGAGTTTGCGCTCGGTGGTGTCCAGGAACGTGCTCAGCAGGTACGGTTGGCCTTCGAGTTCGACTTTCTGCGCGCTGAGGATGCCGTTGTGGACCTGGCCGTTACTGGCCCGGAACTCCACTTCCATGCTCACCAGTTCGCCTTTGGCCTTGGTCGCCTCCACCAGCTTCGCCCGTTGCCTGGGGTCGACCCACAGGCCCAGTTCCAGAGTGGTGCGGCCAATCACATCGTGAACCGGCCAGCCGAACAGGCTTTCGAAATACTGGTTGGCTTCGCTGATCAGGCCGTCCTCCTGGCGGGTCAGCAAGACCATGTTCGGGCAAAGATGAAAAAGCGTGGCGAAGCGTTTTTCCGAGCTGCGCAGCGCCTGTTCCCGTTCGCGCTGGTGGGTGATCTCGCGAATGACCCCGATCATGCGTGGACGGCCATGTTTGTCGGGCAATACGCTGCCGCTGATTTCCAGCCAATGCAGGCTGCCGTCGGGCCAGACGATTCGGTGGTGCATGGCCTGCTCGAGCGGTGCGCCGGCCACCGCCGCGTGAAACGCGCGCATGGCCCGGGCCCGGTCCTCGGGCAGCAACAGATCGAGGTAGTCCACGTCGGCGGGTAACGGTTGGCGCGGATCGAAGCCGAACAGTGCCTGGGTGCCTCGGGACCAACTGATCTGCCCGGTATCGATGTCCCACGACCAGGCCCCCAGCCGCGCTCCGTTCAGGGCGGCCAGCAGCTGTGGCGCGCTGTCCCAGCTCTGCTCGGACCGCTTCGGGTCGAGCGCCTGGATACGCGGCAGGGGCGGAAGATGGTCGGCGGGTTTGGGCATTCTCTAGCGGGCCTTGGGCGGGTGGGTGTGATGCACAGGCGTAGTGGCCCTATAGGAGTAGCACAACTTATGCCCTTGTCCCTGGCAGATCGATTTGTGCGTCCAGTAGAGCCATGAAAGCCCGTGCTGCATTCGACAGCGTCCGTTCGGTGTGCACGATATAGCCTAGCTGGCGACTGAGCTGTATGCCCGGCAAAGGAATGCGCGCCACCTGTTCGTCGAGCATGGTGCGCGGCAGGACGCTCCAGGCCAGGCCGATGGAGACCATCATCTTTATGGTTTCCAGATAATTCGTGCTCATGGCGATGTTCGGTGTCAGGCCTTGGGCTTCGAACAGTCGCTGGACGATGTGATGGGTGAAGGTATTGCCGCCAGGGAACACCGCCGGATGCAAGGCGATGTCCGCCAGGCTCACTGCGCCGTTTTCCAGCAGCACATGTTCCGGCGCTACGACGAAATCCAGCGGGTCATCCCACACCGGCTTGGCCCTTACCAGTGCGTGGGGCTCGGGGGCGAGGGTGATGACGGCGAGTTCCGCGCGACCGTGAAGGATTTCCTCGTAGGCCACTTCCGAATCAAGGAACTGAATATCCAATGCCACCTGTGGGTAGCGTCGGGTGAATTCCCTTAATAAGGAGGGCAGGCGATGCAAGCCGATGTGGTGACTGGTGGCGAGGGTCAGCCGCCCGGTCACTTCGCCGGTCAGATTGGTCAGGGCGCGGCGGGTGTCGTCGAGCACGTTGAGAATCTGATAGGCCCGGGGCAGCAGCGCCCGGCCGGCTTCGGTCAGGCCAATTTCACGGCCCAGCCGGTCGAAGAGGCGCACATTGAGCTGTTGTTCCAGCCCGGCAATACGCTTGCTGATAGCGGGCTGGGTGAGGTGCAGGCGCTCGCCGGCTCCGGAGAAACTGCCGGTCTCGGCGATGGCAATAAAGGCGTTGAGGTTGGCTAAGTCCATGGCCGTACCGGTCGAATTCCTGTTGGTTATGCAAAGCATGAAAAATATGAATTTGAGTTATTTAATGTAGCCTCATAACATCAGCCTCACAAGCCAAGGGGTCATTTACTCACTCAAGACCCAGGGCATAGAAACAAGCTGATGAGGAAACCGTGTGATGGCCGGCAAAACGCTCTACGACAAGCTCTGGGATTCGCATTTGGTCAAGCAGCGCGACGATGGCTCGGCGCTGATCTACATCGACCGTCACATCATCCATGAAGTGACTTCGCCGCAAGCCTTCGAAGGCCTGCGCCTGGCTGGGCGCAAGCCTTGGCGCATCGATGCCAACATCGCCACCCCGGACCACAACGTACCGACCACCCCGGAGCGCAAGGGCGGCATCGAAGCCATTGCCGACCAGGTCTCGCGCCTTCAAGTCCAGACCCTCGACGACAACTGTGATGAATACGGCATCGTTGAATTCAAGATGAACGACGTGCGCCAGGGCATCGTCCATGTCATCGGCCCGGAGCAAGGCGCGACCTTGCCCGGCATGACCGTGGTCTGCGGTGACTCCCATACCTCGACCCACGGCGCATTCGGCGCCTTGGCCCACGGCATCGGCACTTCCGAGGTCGAGCACGTGCTCGCCACCCAGTGCCTGGTCGCCAAGAAAATGAAAAACATGCTGGTGCGCGTCGAGGGCAAGTTGCCGTTCGGCGTGACCGCCAAGGACATCGTCCTGGCCGTGATCGGCAAGATCGGTACCGCCGGCGGTAACGGCCATGCCATCGAGTTCGCCGGCAGCGCGATCCGCGACTTGTCCGTCGAGGGCCGCATGACCATCTGCAACATGTCCATCGAAGCCGGCGCGCGCGTCGGGTTGGTGGCCGCCGATGAAAAAACCGTCGAATACGTCAAGGGCCGTCCGTTCTCGCCCAAAGGCGCGGAGTGGGACATGGCGGTCGAAGCCTGGAAAGACCTGGTCTCTGACCCGGACGCCAAATTCGACACCGTGGTCGAGCTCGATGCGACGCAGATCAAGCCGCAAGTCAGCTGGGGCACTTCGCCGGAAATGGTCCTGGCCGTGGACCAGAACGTGCCGGATCCGGCCAAGGAAACGGACCTGGTCAAGCGCGACTCCATTGTCCGTGCCTTGAAGTACATGGGCTTGAGCGCCAACCAGGCGATCACCGACATTCAGCTCGACCGTGTTTTCATCGGCTCCTGCACCAACTCGCGGATTGAGGACCTGCGTGCCGCGGCGGTCATCGCCAAGGGCCGCAAGGTCGCCTCGACCATCAAACAGGCCATCGTGGTGCCGGGCTCGGGCCTGGTGAAGGCCCAGGCCGAAGCGGAAGGGCTGGACAAGATTTTCCTCGAAGCCGGTTTCGAATGGCGTGAGCCGGGTTGCTCGATGTGCCTGGCAATGAACCCGGACCGCCTGGAGTCGGGCGAGCATTGCGCCTCGACGTCCAACCGAAATTTCGAAGGCCGTCAGGGTGCCGGTGGTCGTACGCACCTGGTTAGCCCGGCGATGGCCGCGGCGGCAGCTGTCAACGGCCGTTTCGTCGACGTCCGCGAATTGATCTGAAGGAGCGCAGCATGAAAGCTTTTACCCAGCACACCGGTCTTGTCGCGCCTTTGGATCGTGCCAATGTCGACACCGACCAGATCATCCCCAAGCAATTCTTGAAATCCATCAAGCGCACCGGCTTCGGCCCGAACCTGTTCGACGAATGGCGCTACCTGGATGTCGGCCAGCCGTACCAGGACAACTCCAAGCGTCCGCTGAACAAGGACTTCGTGCTCAACGCCGAGCGCTACCAAGGCGCCAGCGTGTTGCTGGCCCGTGAGAACTTCGGCTGCGGCTCGAGCCGCGAGCACGCGCCGTGGGCCCTGGAAGAGTACGGTTTCCGCAGCATCATCGCGCCGAGTTACGCCGACATTTTCTTCAACAACAGCTTCAAGAACGGCCTGCTGCCGATCATCCTCAGCGATGCCGAAGTGGACGAGCTGTTCCAGCAGGTCGAGGCCAATCCTGGTTATCAATTGCAGATCGACCTGGCCGCGCAGACGGTGACCCGCCCCGACGGCAAGGTGCTGGGTTTCGAGATCGATGCGTTTCGCAAGCATTGCCTGCTCAATGGCCTGGATGACATCGGCCTGACCTTGCAGGACGGCGAGGCAATTGCCGCGTTCGAGGCCAAGCATCGGGCGAGCCAGCCTTGGTTGTTTCGCGATGCTTGATTGACCTGAGATAGATGTAGTCAGTGCAGGCCCCTTCGCGAGCAGGCTCGCTCCCACTGGGATTGTGGACGCTGCAAGTCCAGTGTGGGAGCGAGCCTGCTCGCGAAGACGGCGGCACTGACACCACAAGGCTATACCCAAAAAGGAAGTCCCCATGACCAGCACCGCCCACAGCCAAGTCGTCCAAAAGCAATTCGGTGAACAGGCCTCGGCCTACCTGAGCAGTGCCGTGCACGCCCAGGGCGCCGAGTTCGCCCTGCTACAGGCCGAGCTGGCCGGTCGTGGCGATGCCCGTGTGCTGGACCTGGGTTGCGGCGCCGGCCATGTGAGTTTCCACGTGGCGCCGCTGGCCGGTGAGGTGGTGGCCTACGATCTGTCCCAGCAGATGCTCGACGTGGTGACGGCGGCGGCTGCCGAGCGTGGCCTGGGCAATATCAGCACGGTCCGTGGCGCCGCCGAGCGGTTGCCGTTCGCCGACGCTGAGTTCGACTTCGTGTTCAGCCGCTATTCGGCGCATCATTGGAGCGACCTCGGCCTGGCATTGCGGGAAGTGCGCCGGGTGCTCAAGCCGGGCGGGGTGGTAGCGTTCATCGATATCCTGTCGCCTGGCACGCCGTTACTGGACACCTACCTGCAAAGCATCGAAGTGCTGCGCGACACCAGCCATGTGCGCGACTATTCGGCCGCCGAATGGTTGCGCCAGATCAGCGAAGCGGGGCTGCACACTCGCAGCACGTCGCGCCAGCGCCTGCGCCTGGAGTACCAGTCCTGGGTCGAGCGCATGCGCACCCCCGAGGTGATGCGTGCGGCGATTCTTGAGCTGCAGCGTTCGATGGGCGACGAAGTGCGTGAATATTTTCAGATTGAGGCCGATGGTTCGTTCAGTACAGATGTGCTGGTGCTGTGGGCCGAGCGATAGGATTTTTACCGGTCGGCCCCAGGGGTTGTGCCGAAAACCGAACAAACGAGGAAAGCATGAGCAAACAGATTCTGATTCTCCCAGGTGACGGCATCGGCCCGGAAATCATGGCCGAGGCGGTCAAGGTCCTGGAGTTGGCGAACGACAAGTACGGCCTGGGCTTCGAACTCAGCCACGACGTCATCGGTGGCGCGGCCATCGACAAGCACGGCGTACCCCTGGCCGATGAAACCCTGGACCGTGCCCGTGCCGCCGATGCCGTGCTGCTGGGCGCCGTGGGCGGCCCGAAATGGGACAAGATCGAACGCGACATCCGCCCGGAGCGCGGCCTTCTGAAGATTCGTGCGCAACTGGGTCTGTTTGGCAACCTGCGTCCGGCGATCCTTTATCCGCAACTGGCCGACGCGTCGAGCCTGAAGCCGGAAATCGTCTCGGGCCTGGACATCCTCATCGTCCGCGAACTGACCGGCGGTATCTACTTCGGCGCCCCGCGCGGCACCCGTGAGCTGGAGAATGGCGAGCGCCAGGCCTACGACACCCTGCCATACAGCGAAAGCGAAATCCGCCGTATCGCCCGGGTCGGCTTCGACATGGCCCGCGTGCGGGGCAAGAAACTGTGCTCGGTGGACAAGGCCAACGTCCTGGCTTCCAGCCAACTGTGGCGCGAAGTGGTCGAGCAGGTGGCCAAGGATTACCCGGACATCGAACTAAGCCACATGTACGTCGACAACGCGGCGATGCAACTGGTGCGTGCGCCGAAGCAGTTCGACGTGATCGTCACCGACAACATGTTCGGCGACATCCTGTCCGACGAAGCGTCAATGCTCACCGGTTCCATCGGCATGCTGCCGTCGGCCTCCCTGGACGCCAACAACAAGGGCATGTACGAGCCGTGCCACGGTTCGGCGCCGGACATCGCCGGGCAGGGCATTGCCAACCCGTTGGCGACCATCCTGTCGGTGTCGATGATGCTGCGCTACAGCTTCAACTTGAACGATGCCGCCGACGCGATCGAAAAAGCCGTCAGCGTGGTCCTGGACCAAGGCTTGCGCACCGGTGATATCTGGTCGCAAGGCTGTACCAAAGTCGGTACGCAGCAAATGGGCGATGCAGTAGTCGCCGCGCTGCGGAATCTGTAATCTTTCGGGCCCACCGCCTCGACGGTGGCCCACTTTTGTATAGGTGTAGTTGCGATGAAACGTGTAGGTCTGATCGGTTGGCGCGGCATGGTCGGTTCCGTGCTCATGCAGCGAATGCTGGAAGAGCAGGATTTCGATCTCATTGAGCCGGTGTTCTTCACCACTTCCAACGTGGGTGGCCAGGGCCCGTCCGTGGGCAAGGACACCGGTGCGCTCAAGGATGCCTACAGCATCGACGAGCTCAAGACCCTCGACGTGATTTTGACCTGCCAGGGCGGCGACTACACCAGCGAAGTCTTCCCGAAACTGCGTGAAGCCGGCTGGCAGGGTTACTGGATCGATGCCGCTTCCAGCCTGCGCATGCAGGACGACGCGGTGATCATCCTCGACCCGGTCAACCGCAAGGTCATCGACCAGCAGCTGGATGCGGGCACCAAGAACTACATCGGCGGCAACTGCACCGTCAGCCTGATGCTGATGGGTCTGGGCGGCCTGTTCGAAGCGGGCCTGGTGGAGTGGATGAGCGCCATGACCTATCAGGCAGCCTCCGGTGGCGGCGCGCAGCACATGCGCGAGCTGATCAAGCAAATGGGCGTGACCCACGGCGCCGTGGCTGACGAGCTGGCGAACCCGGCCAGTGCCATCCTGGACATCGACCGCAAGGTCGCCGAAGCGATGCGCAGCGATGCCTACCCGACCGAGAATTTCGGCGTGCCGCTGGCCGGCAGCCTGATCCCTTGGATCGACAAGGAACTGCCGAACGGCCAGAGCCGTGAAGAATGGAAGGCCCAGGCCGAGACCAACAAGATCCTGGGCCGCTTCAAGAGCCCGATCCCGGTGGACGGCATCTGCGTGCGCATCGGCGCCATGCGTTGCCACAGCCAGGCGCTGACCATCAAGCTGAACAAAGACGTGCCGATCGCCGACATCGAAGGCTTGATCAGCCAGCACAACCCGTGGGTCAAGCTGGTGCCAAACAACCGTGAAACCAGCATGCAGGAGCTGAGCCCGACCAAGGTCAACGGCACCCTGAACGTGCCAGTGGGCCGCTTGCGCAAACTGAACATGGGCTCGCAGTTCGTCGGTGCCTTCACCGTTGGCGACCAACTGTTGTGGGGCGCGGCCGAACCGCTGCGCCGCATGCTGCGGATTTTGCTCGAGCGTTGATCGATTGTCGCTGTGAAAGAACCCGCGCCTTGTAAGAGGTGCGGGTTTTTTATTGGGGCAGTTTTTGGGTGTCTGGACCGGCCCCTTCACGAGCAGGCTCGCTTCCACAGATTTTGTGTTCACTGAAGATCCAATGTGGGAGCGAGCCTGCTCGCGAAGGGGCCAGCACAGTCACCACAAACTTCCCGCCAATTGCCTGCCCACCCACCACCCGGTAAAGTGCCGCTCCCCACGTTTTACCTGAGGTAGACCCATGAGCCAGTCCTTTGATATTGCCGTGATCGGCGCCACCGGTACTGTCGGCGAAACCCTCGTCCAGATTCTTGAAGAGCGCGACTTCCCGATCGGCAACCTGCACCTGTTGGCCAGCAGCGAGTCGGCGGGCAGCTCGGTGATGTTCCGGAGTAAAAACGTGCGGGTGCGCGAGGTCGATGAGTTCGATTTCAGCAAAGTCCAACTGGCGTTTTTCGCGGCCGGGCCGGCGGTCACCCTGAGCTTCGCTCCGCGCGCCACGGCGGCCGGCTGCGCGCTGATCGACCTGTCCGGTGCGCTGCCGGCCGAACAGGCGCCGCAGATCGTACCGGAGGCCAACCCGCACGTGCTGGCGAACCTGTCCAGGCCCGTGCAGGTCAGCAGCCCCAGCCCCTCGGCGACGGTCCTGGCCGTTGCCTTGGCACCGTTGCGCCAATGCCTGGATATCCAGCGCGTGAGCCTGACTGCCAGCCTCGCCGTATCGGCCCAAGGCCGCGTTGCGGTCACTGAATTGGCGCGCCAGACGGCGGAATTGCTCAACGCCCGTCCGCTCGAACCGACGTTCTTCGACCGGCAGATGGCGTTCAACCTGTTGGCCCAGGTGGGTAGTCCCGATGCGCAGGGCCATACCCCACTGGAAAAGCGACTGGTGAGTGAGCTGCGCCAAGTGCTGGAGCAACCTTTGTTAAAGATTTCCGCGACTTGCATTCAAGCCCCGGTGTTTTTTGGCGATAGCTTTAGCGTGACCGTGGAGTCTGCCGGTCCCGTCGACCTGGCGAAGGTCAACGCCGCCCTGGAAGCGGTCCCCGGCATCGAGCTGGTGGAGGTGGGTGATTATCCGACGCCGGTGGGTGATGCGGTGGGGCAGGATGTGGTCTATATCGGTCGCGTGCGCGGCGGCATCGATGATCCGTCGGAGCTGAATATGTGGCTGACGTCGGATAACGTGCGCAAGGGCGCGGCGCTCAACGCGGTGCAGGTGGCTGAGTTGTTGATAAAAGACCTGCTGTAAAAGATACTTGGCAACAATTTGTCGAATGGTTCTAGCTGGGCGCTATGCTTGGCCAGAGTGCTGAAGGCGAACCTCCCCCCGGGGACTGCCTCGGGCATGAGTGAAACGATCGCGCGCACCGTCGCTTGGGGCTGCGCGCAATGCCTTACGGCAGCGGCATCAACACCTTCTCGCTGGCCGAGGAATGTTCAAACAAAGGAAGAGGCTATGGTTCAAGTTCGCAAACTGGTGTTAGCAATAGCGGCCGCCTCGGCGCTGTCCTCCGGTATGGCGCAAGCGCTCGGGCTGGGGGAATTGACCCTCAAGTCGCCGCCGAACCAGCCTCTGGTGGCCGAGATCGAACTGCTCGATGTCCAGCAACTGACCGCCGCCGAGGTGGTGCCGAGCCTGGCCCCACCTGAAGAATTCGCCAAGGCGGGCATTGACCGCCAAGCTTTTCTCAATGAATTGAGCTTCACACCGGTGATCAACGCCAACGGCAAGAGTGTCCTGCGGGTGACTTCCAGCCGGCCGCTGACCGAACCGATGGTCAAATTCCTCGTGCAGGTGATGTGGCCCAACGGCCGCTTGCTGCGCGACTACAGCGTACTGCTCGATCCGTCTAAGTTCTCGCCGCAGGCCGCCGACGCCGCTCGGGCGAAGCCGTCCCAGGTGGTGTCTTCGCCGGTCACCGGGGCTACCAAGCCGTCCCAATACACCACGACGCCGCGCGATACCCTATGGGAAATCGCCGCCAAGGTGCGCAACGGTGGTTCGGTGCAGCAAACGATGCTGGCGATCCAGGCGTTGAACCCGAACGCATTCATCGACGGCAACATCAACCTGCTCAAGACCGGCCAGGTGTTGCGCCTGCCCGATCCGGTGCAAAGCACGGCATTGCCGCAGCCCCAGGCCATCGCCGAAGTGGCCGCTCAAAACGCCGCCTGGCGCCAGGGGCGTCGGAGCGGGGCGGGTAACGGACGCCAGCAGGTGGACGCCACCCGGCGTGGCGGTGGCGATAACGCACCGGCCCAGGGCGCGGCTCGCGATAACCTGAGCCTGGTTTCCGCCGAGTCGGCGAAAGCGGGTGCCAAAGGCAAAGGCGCAGCCGGTGATGCCCAGGCCCTGAGTAACCAACTTGCCGTGACTCAGGAAAGCCTCGATTCGGCTCGTCGCGACAATGAAGAACTGAAGAGCCGCATGGCCGATCTTCAGAGCCAGCTGGACAAACTGCAGCGCCTGATCGAGCTGAAGAACAATCAACTGGCGAAAATGCAGGCCGAAGGCGTCGCGGTCCCGCCCACTGGCGAAGCCACCCCGGCGATGTCGGCGGAACTGACCCCCGCGCCAGCGGCACAAGCACCGTCCGCCGCCCCGGCACCCCAGGCCACCCCGGAAGCGACCCCGCCGGTTGAACCGGCGCCGGCCGCAGCCGACGAGAAAAAATACAACGACCTGCTGACCAATCCGATCCTGCTGGGCCTGATTGGCGGCGGTGCGTTGCTCCTCTTGCTGCTGCTCCTGCTGCTCGCTCGCCGCCGCAAGGCCCAGCAGGAAGCCGAGAAACATTTGCGCATGGCCCGAGCCCTCGAGGAGGAGGCCGACTTCTCCCCGGAGCTCGATCTGCCCCCGAGCAGCTTCGAGGGCATTGAAGTACCACCACCCAGCGTAAAGCTCGAACCCAAGCCAGCCCCCGCGCCAGCCCCTAGGCCTGCCCCGGTGGTTGCGCCCGTGGTCGTCACGCCCCCCATAGCCGCACCGCTGGTAGCGCCGGCCGCGGAGCGTTCGGACGACGTGCTGCCCCAGGCTCAGTCGCACATCGATCGTGGTCGCTTGAATCAGGCCGCCGACCTGCTTGAGCAAGGCATCAAGGCCGAGCCCCAGCGCAGCGACCTGCGCTTGAAGCTGATGGAAGTCTACGGCCAGCAGGGCGACCGCGACGCCTTTGTCGCCCAGGAGCGGCAGTTGGTCGCCAATGGCGACAATTACGCCCAGGTCGAACAGCTCAAGAGCCGTTTCCCGGCCATGGCGGTCGCCGCCGGTGCAGGCCTGGCTGCGGCAGCTGTCGCCGCTGAGTTGGATGCCCAGTACGTCAAGGAGCTGTTGGAAGACAAATCGCCGACCGACGACGAGCTCGACAGCGCTTTTGATCTGAGCCTGGAGGACATGGACACCGCTCCGGTCGCGCCAGCCCCCGAGCCGCTCGCCGAACTGGATGCGTTTCCGCAAGACGATGACCTGAGTTTTGAATCGGTGCTCAAGCAACAGACCGAGGCCAACGAAAGCCTCGACGATCTGTCGGAGTTCGATCTGGACCTGGGCGCGGATGCTCCGGCACCCGCCTTGGCGGATGAAGACTTCCTGCTGGACCTGGACGACGATCTCAAGGGGTTGGACATTCCAGCGGCCGAAACGCCCGCGTTGGATGACACGCCGGCCGACGATCTTGAACTGCCGGCGGATTTCGATCTGTCCCTGGCCGACGAGATGGACGCCCACGATCAGCCTAAGGATGCCTTCGAGTCCGAGCTGGACGATGTCAACGCCGAGCTGGATCGCCTGTCCGACAGCATAGGCCAGCCAACCTTCACTGCTGAAGACGCCTTGGCGACTGCCGACGACGAGCCGGACTTCGATTTCCTCAGCGGCACCGACGAAGTGGCAACCAAGCTCGATCTGGCCCAGGCCTACATCGACATGGGCGACAATGACGGCGCCCGGGATATCCTCGGCGAAGTGCTCAGTGAAGGCGATGCCACGCAGAAGAGCGAAGCGAAGGAGATGCTGTCGCGCCTGGCGTGAGTCAGCGGTTAAACAAAAACGGCAGCCGGTGAGGCTGCCGTTTTTATTTGCAGGTTTTGTAGCGTCTGGGCTGGCGGCATCGCGAGCAGGCTCGCTCCCACAGGTGTTGTGGTCGCTGGAAACCCCTGTGGGAGCGAGCCTGCTCGCGATGGCGCCAGGCCATTCACCGCAGGACCGCCGGTTACACTGGCATCCCACCGCACCCGCTTTATAATGCCCGCCTTTGCGTACCTCAGCAGGCTGTAATTCCTTGGCAAACATAGACAACCCGGCCGCCGAAATGGCGGCCGACGGCTTTTTCCGAATCGCCTTGGGCGTTGAATACAAAGGCTCGCGCTATCGCGGCTGGCAGCGTCAGGCCTCCGGCGTATTAACGGTGCAGGAAACCCTTGAAGACGCGCTGTCCAAAGTCGCCGATTCGCCCGTGTCGCTGCATTGCGCCGGACGAACCGACGCCGGCGTGCATGCCTGCGGCCAGGTGGTGCATTTTGACACCCAAGTCGAGCGCTCGATGAAGGCTTGGGTGATGGGGGCCAATATCAACCTGCCGCACGATGTCAGCGTCAGTTGGGCAAAGGCGATGCCCGCGCATTTTCATGCGCGCTTCAAGGCCATCGCCCGGCGCTATCGCTACGTGATCTACAACGATCAGATCCGCCCAGCGCACCTGAATGAAGAAATCACCTGGAACCACCGTCCGCTGGATGTCGAGCGTATGGCCGAGGCCGCGAAATACCTGGTCGGCGTCCATGATTTCAGCGCTTTTCGCGCGGGGCAGTGCCAGGCCAAGTCGCCGATCAAGGAACTGCATCACCTGCGCGTAACCCGTCACGGCAAGATGATCGTGCTTGATATCCGCGCCAGCGCCTTTCTGCACCACATGGTGCGCAACATCGCCGGTGTGCTGATGACCATCGGCGCGGGTGAACGGCCGGTGGAATGGGTCAAGGAAGTGCTCGAAAGCCGCATTCGCCGCTCGGGAGGCGTGACCGCGCACCCGTTTGGCCTGTACCTGGTCCAGGTTGAATATCACGACGAATTCGAGTTGCCTGAGCGTTACATCGGGCCACATTTCCTCACGGGGTTCTCGGAACTCGACGGCTGACGCCCTCCGCTGCATTTGTTACCATCCGGGACTTCCACGGATTTGCCTGAGGTTTTATCCACCATGTCGGTCGTTCGCAGCAAGATATGCGGAATCACCCGAGTCGAAGACGCCTTGGCGGCGGTCGACGCCGGTGCGGACGCCATCGGGCTCGTGTTCTACGCCAAGAGCCCGCGGGCGGTGACGGTGCAGCAGGCACGAGCGATCATTCAGGCGCTGCCACCCTTCGTCACGCCGGTCGGCCTGTTCGTCAATGCGAGTCGTTGCGAGCTGGGCGAAATCCTCGATGCGGTGCCGCTGGCCTTCCTGCAGTTCCATGGCGACGAGACACCCGCCGATTGCGAGGGTTGGCATCGACCGTACATCAAGGCGTTGCGGGTCAAGGCCGGCGACGACATCGCCGCCAGTTGCAAAGCCTTTTCCGGGGCCAGCGGTATCTTGCTGGACACCTACGTGGAGGGCGTTCCGGGAGGGACCGGTGAAGCGTTCGACTGGACGTTGGTGCCGCAGGGCCTGGACAAGCCGATCATCCTCGCCGGTGGCCTGACGGCGGACAACGTGGCTGACGCCATCGCCCAGGTTCGACCCTACGCGGTGGACGTCAGTGGCGGGGTGGAGCAGGCCAGGGGCATCAAGGACCCGGCGAAGATCCGGGCATTCATGGCGGCTGTGCGCAGCAGCCAGTCGTCAATGTGACGGCTGGCAGACTGCCGCCGTCCATACCTGCACTGTTCAAAGCAGGCAGGCGCCGCCTACGGGTGGGCCGATAGCGTAGTGGCAATCGCAGTGCAGCGGTTGCCGGGATGGCGGGGGATGGTTGGGCTGGGCGCAGGTCATGTTTCGCACTGACCGCGACGATCCTCGTTCCTCGCCGCACAATGAATTTGAGCTCAAGGGCATACGCGGGGCCGCGAACCAGAGCGTTCGGGCCGCCGGTACTGGAGAAAGAAGCATGAGCAACTGGTTGGTAGACAAACTGATCCCTTCGATCATGCGTTCCGAGGTGAAGAAAAGCTCGGTGCCTGAAGGTCTGTGGCACAAATGTCCATCCTGCGAAGCGGTGCTGTACCGTCCCGAGCTGGAAAAGACCCTGGACGTTTGCCCCAAGTGCAACCACCACATGCGCATCGGCGCGCGTGCCCGTATCGATATCTTCCTGGACGCCGAAGGCCGTGTTGAGCTGGGTGCCGACCTGGAGCCCGTGGACCGCCTTAAATTCCGCGACGGCAAGAAATACAAGGATCGCCTGACCGCTGCCCAGAAGCAGACCGGTGAAAAAGACGCCCTGGTTTCCATGAGCGGCACCCTGTTGGGCATGCCGGTGGTGGTGTCGGCCTTTGAATTCTCGTTCATGGGCGGTTCCATGGGCGCCATCGTCGGCGAGCGCTTCGTTCGCGCCGCCAACTACGCTCTGGAAAACCGGTGCCCGATGATCTGCTTCGCCGCCTCCGGTGGCGCGCGGATGCAGGAGGCCCTGATCTCGCTGATGCAAATGGCCAAGACCTCCGCGGTACTGGCGCGCTTGCGTGAAGAAGGCATTCCGTTCATCTCGGTGCTGACCGATCCGGTCTACGGCGGTGTTTCCGCCAGTCTGGCGATGCTGGGCGACGTCATCGTCGGCGAGCCGAAAGCCCTGATCGGCTTCGCCGGTCCGCGTGTGATCGAGCAGACCGTGCGTGAAAAGCTGCCGGAAGGTTTCCAGCGCAGCGAATTCCTGCTGGAACATGGCGCGATCGACATGATCATTCACCGCCAGGAGCTGCGTCCGCGCCTGGGTAATCTGCTGGCGCAACTGATGGGCCTGCCGACGCCGACCTTCGTCGCCACGCCAATCGAGCCGATCGTGGTTCCGCCGGCGCCTGCTGGCCTATGACCGAACGTACCCTGGGCGACTGGCTTGCCTACCTCGAGCAGTTGCATCCATCGGCCATCGACATGGGGCTGGAGCGCTCGCAAGCGGTAGCGTCCCGCATGGGACTGGCCAAGCCGGCGCCTCGGGTCATTACGGTTACCGGCACCAACGGCAAGGGGTCGACCTGCGCCTTTCTGGCCTCGCTGCTGCGGGCCCAGGGATTAAGTGTCGGCGTCTACAGTTCGCCGCACCTGCTGCGCTACAACGAGCGGGTGCAGGTCAACGGTGTCGAAGCTTCCGACGCCGATCTGTGTGAAGCCTTCGCGGCGGTGGAAGCCGGGCGGGGCGAGACTTCCCTGACCTATTTCGAGATGGGCACGCTCGCGGCGTTCTGGCTGTTCGCCCGTGCCGGCCTGGATGCGGTCGTGCTGGAAGTCGGCCTGGGTGGTCGCCTGGATACCGTCAATCTCGTGGACGCGGACATCGCGCTGGTCACCAGTATTGGCGTGGATCACGCCGATTACCTGGGCGATACCCGCGAGTCCGTGGCTTTCGAGAAGGCCGGCATTTTTCGCCAGGGCGCGCCGGCACTCTGCGGCGACCTCGATCCGCCGCAGCCGTTGCTGGATAAAGTGCGCGAGCTGGGCTGCCCGTTCTTCCTGCGTGGGCGGGACTTCGACCTGGCCATGACGGAGCGGCACTGGCAATGGCGTGGCAGCGATGCTCGGGGCAACCCGGTCGAGCTGCGTGACCTGCCGCAGCTGGACTTGCCAATGGAGAACGCCGCGCTGGCACTGCAGGCCTACCTGCTGCTCGGGCTGCCGTGGGACACCGGACGGATTATCCAGGCACTGCAGGCGACTCGCGTTGTCGGTCGTCTTGATCGCCGCTCGATCGATTGGCAAGGCAAGCGCCTCGACGTGCTCTTGGATGTCGGTCACAACCCCCACGCGGCGCAGTACCTGGCTGAACGCCTGGCGCGTCGACCCGTGGCGGGCAAGCGGCTGGCGGTGTTTGGCCTGCTGTCGGACAAGGACCTGGATGGCGTTGTCGATGCGTTGGATGCTAGTGTCCAGCACTGGGCCGTGACGCCACTGGATTCGCCGCGTTCGCGTCCGGCCAGCGAGTTGCAGGCGGTGTTGCAGCATCGTGGCGCTTCGGTGGAAGCTTATGGCAGCGTGGCCGACGCGCTGGAAGGGCAGTGCGCCCTGGCGACGGCAGACGACGAGATTCTGTTGTTCGGATCATTTTATTGCGTTGCCGAGGCCCTTCAATGGTTGGCCCGGCGCTCCACGGAGGAAGCTGCAGATGGCATTGCTGGATAAGGCTTACAAGCAGCGCATGGTCGGGGCCCTGGTGTTGGTGGCCCTGGCGGTGATTTTCCTGCCGATGCTGTTTTCCCGGCAGGACGAGCAGCGCCAGGTCACGGTTGATGCGCCGGCCGCGCCCCAAGCGCCTGCAGTGCCACCCGTGCAAGTCGAGCCCGTGCCAGTGCCCGAGCCGCAGGCACTGCCCCAGGAGCCGGTGCCGAGCGACGCGGAATTGGCTGAACAATCCGCCGCGCCTACCGCGCCGGTCGGGTCCACGCCCACAGCGCCCGCATCTGCCGCTGCCGCGCCTGCCCCGGCGGCACCCGCCAAGCCTGCTGTAGCGCCAACGCCCATCCCGGCGACGCCGGCGATCAAACCGGCGCCAAGCCAGCCGATCACCGCTGCCCCCAAGCCAGACACCACCCAGAGCCGCGTCGATGCCAACGGCCTGTCGGTGAGCTGGTCGGTGCAACTGGCCAGCCTGACCAGTCGCGAAAGCGCGGAAAAACTGCAGAAAAGCCTGCGCAGCCAAGGCTACAACGCCTATATCCGTTCCGCCGATGGCAAGAATCGGGTTTTTGTCGGTCCGTTGATCGAGCGTGCCGAGGCCGACCGTCTGCGCGACTTGCTCAATCGCCAGCAGAACCTCAAGGGTTTTGTGGTTCGCTTCCAGCCAGAGCGCGGTTGACAGCCATTTAGCCGATTTGAATCACGCAGCTTACCGACAGCCCTGCGCTCTGCTAAAATGCGCCGCCTTATCCGTCTGTAGGCTGCACCGTGCCATTTACCTGGGTTGACTGGGCGATCGTTGCGATCGTCGCCATCTCCGCATTGATCAGTCTGAGTCGCGGCTTCGTCAAGGAAGCGCTCTCGCTGCTGACCTGGATCATCGCGGGAGTCGTGGCCTGGATGTTTGGTGGCTCGCTGTCCCAGTACCTCGCCGGATACATCGAAACACCCTCGGCCCGCGTGATCGCGGGCTGTGCCATCTTGTTTATCGCCACCTTGCTGGTGGGCGCAATGATCAATTATCTGATCGGCGAACTGATTCGCGTCACCGGGCTTTCCGGGACGGACCGGTTCCTGGGCATGGCTTTCGGCGCGGCGCGTGGCGCCTTGCTGGTGGTCGTGGCCGTCGGGCTGTTGAGCCTGGGGCCGGTACAGCAGGATACGTGGTGGCAGGAGTCCCGGCTCGTGCCACAATTTCTATTGGTCGCAGACTGGTCCAAGAACCTGATCCTGGGTTGGAGCAGTCAGTGGCTTGCCAGCGGTATCAGCGTACCCGCTGAAATACCGTTCAAGGAACAGCTCTTGCCGATGGCCAAAACGCCGCAGTGAGTGTTGTTCAGTTCAGATCCATTAAGTAGGGGTTGCGTCGCATGTGTGGCATCGTCGGTATCGTCGGTAAGTCGAACGTCAATCAGGCGCTGTATGACGCGCTAACCGTGCTCCAGCACCGCGGCCAGGACGCTGCCGGTATCGTGACCAGCCATGACGGCCGGTTATTCCTGCGCAAGGACAATGGCCTGGTGCGCGACGTGTTCCATCAGCGTCACATGCAGCGCCTCGTCGGGCATATGGGCATCGGCCACGTGCGTTACCCGACAGCGGGTAGCTCGACTTCGGCCGAAGCCCAGCCGTTCTATGTCAACTCGCCGTACGGCATCACGTTGGCGCACAACGGCAACCTGACCAATGTCGAGCAACTGGCCAAGGAGATCTACGAATCTGACTTGCGCCACGTCAACACCAGTTCCGACTCGGAAGTGATGCTCAACGTCTTCGCTCACGAGCTGGCCCAGCGCGGCAAGCTGCAGCCGACCGAAGAAGACGTGTTCGCCGCCGTGACCGACGTGCACAACCGTTGCGTGGGTGGCTACTCGGTGGTGGCGATGATCACCGGCTACGGCATCGTCGGTTTCCGCGACCCGCACGGTATTCGTCCGATCGTGTTCGGCCAGCGTCACACCGACGAAGGCGTCGAGTACATGATCGCCTCCGAGAGCGTGTCCCTGGACGTGCTTGGTTTCACCCTGATTCGCGACCTGGCCCCGGGCGAAGCGGTCTACATCACTGAAGACGGCAAGTTGTTCACCCGCCAGTGCGCGACCAACCCGAGCCTGACGCCGTGTATCTTCGAGCACGTCTACCTGGCCCGTCCGGACTCGATCATTGACGGTATCTCAGTCTACAAGGCGCGCCTGCGCATGGGCGAGAAGCTGGCCGACAAGATCCTGCGCGAGCGTCCGGACCATGACATCGACGTGGTCATCCCGATCCCGGACACCAGCCGCACCGCGGCCCTGGAGCTGGCGAACCATTTGGGCGTGAAGTTCCGCGAAGGCTTCGTGAAGAACCGCTACATTGGCCGCACCTTCATCATGCCGGGCCAGGCTGCACGGAAAAAATCCGTACGCCAGAAGCTCAACGCCATTGAATTGGAATTCCGCGGCAAGAACGTGATGCTGGTGGACGATTCCATCGTGCGCGGTACCACCTGCAAGCAGATCATCCAGATGGCCCGCGAAGCCGGCGCCAAGAATGTCTACTTCTGCTCGGCGGCCCCGGCCGTGCGCTACCCGAACGTCTACGGCATCGATATGCCGAGTGCCCATGAGCTGATCGCTCATAACCGCACGACCCAGGAAGTGGCCGACCTGATCGGCGCCGACTGGCTGATCTACCAGGACTTGCCGGACCTCATCGAAGCGGTGGGTGGCGGCAAGATCAAGATCGAGCAGTTCGATTGTGCGGTATTCGACGGCAAGTACGTCACCGGCGACATCGACGAGGCCTACCTGAATCGGATCGAGAACGCGCGTAACGATGCGTCAAAGGCCAAGACGCAGGCGGTCAGCGCGATCATCGATCTGTACAACAACTGAGTCACGAACCGGCCCCGAGGGGCCGGTTTGCGTTTAACCGATTACAGGAGTGGCAGCATGAGTCAGGATTGGGATGCCGGTCGGCTGGACAGCGACCTTGAAGGCGTAGCGTTCGATACCCTGGCGGTTCGCGCGGGCCAGCACCGTACACCGGAAGCCGAACATGGCGATCCGATGTTCTTCACCTCCAGCTACGTGTTCCGCACGGCCGCCGATGCCGCGGCGCGCTTTGCCGGGGAAGTGCCGGGCAACGTCTACTCGCGTTACACCAACCCGACCGTGCGGGCTTTCGAGGAGCGTATCGCCGCCCTGGAAGGCGCCGAGCAGGCCGTGGCAACTGCCACCGGTATGGCCGCGATCATGGCGGTGGTGATGAGCCTGTGCAGCGCCGGCGATCATGTGCTGGTGTCGCGCAGCGTCTTCGGCTCGACCATCAGCCTGTTCGAAAAGTACTTCAAGCGTTTCGGCGTGGAAGTCGATTACGTGCCCCTGGCGGACCTGTCCGGTTGGGATGCCGCGATCAAGGCCAATACCAAGCTGCTTTTCGTCGAGTCGCCGTCCAATCCGCTTGCTGAGCTGGTGGACATCGCCGCGCTGGCGGAAATTGCCCATGCCAAGGGCGCCATGCTGGTGGTCGACAACTGCTTCTGCACACCGGCGCTGCAACAGCCGCTCAAGCTGGGCGCGGACGTGGTGGTGCATTCGGCCACCAAGTTCATCGACGGCCAAGGTCGTTGCATGGGCGGTGTCGTTGCTGGTCGTGGCGAGCAAATGAAAGAGGTCGTGGGCTTCTTGCGCACCGCTGGGCCGACCCTCAGCCCGTTCAATGCCTGGATCTTCCTCAAAGGCCTGGAAACCCTCGGCCTACGGATGAAGGCTCATTGCGCCAATGCCCAGGCCCTGGCCGAGTGGCTGGAGCAGCAGGACGGTATCGAGAAAGTGCATTACGCCGGCCTCAAGAGCCATCCGCAACACGAACTGGCCTTGCGTCAGCAGCGCGGTTTCGGCGCGGTGGTGAGCTTCGAGGTCAAGGGCGGCAAGGAGGGCGCCTGGCGTTTCATTGACACGACCCGGTTGATCTCCATCACTGCCAACCTCGGTGACAGCAAAACCACCATTACCCACCCGAGCACCACCTCCCACGGTCGCCTGTCGCCCCAGGAGCGTGAATCGGCGGGTATCCGTGACAGCCTGATCCGCGTGGCGGTCGGCCTGGAAGACGTGGCGGACCTGCAAGCCGACCTGGCCCGCGGGTTGGCGGCCTTGTGATCGAGCTGGCTACGCCGCCGAGCGGTACTCATGGCCGGGTAGCTCTGGTGACGGGCGCCGCGCGGGGTATCGGCCTTGGGATTGCCGCCTGGCTGATCTGTGAAGGTTGGCAGGTGGTTCTCACCGACCTGGACCGCGAGCGCGGTTCCAAGGTGGCGAAAACCTTGGGTTACAATGCCTGGTTCATCGCCATGGATGTGTCGGACGAGGCCCAGGTTGCCACCGCTATCGCTGAAGTGCTCGGCCAGTTCGGGCGGCTCGACGCGCTGGTGTGCAACGCCGCCATCGCCGACCCGCACAACATCACCCTGGAAAGCCTGGACCTGGCGCATTGGAACCGGGTCTTGGCGGTGAACCTGGGTGGGCCGATGCTGCTGGCCAAGCACTGCGCGCCTTACCTGCGTGCCCACAACGGGGCCATCGTCAACCTGGCCTCGACCCGCGCCGCGCAGTCGGAACCGGACACCGAGGCCTATGCGGCCAGCAAAGGAGGCTTGCTGGCCCTGACTCATGCCCTGGCGATCAGTCTAGGGCCGGAGATTCGGGTCAACGCCGTCAGCCCTGGTTGGATCGACGCGCGAGACCCATCGCAACGTCGAGCGCAGCCGCTCACCGATGCCGATCACGCCCAGCATCCGGCGGGCAGGGTGGGTACGGTGGAGGACGTGGCGGCGATGGTGGCATGGCTGCTTTCGCGCAACGCCGGTTTTGTCACGGGGCAGGAGTTCGTGGTGGATGGCGGCATGACCAAGAAAATGATTTATGAGTAAGGAGCAGCTGCAAGCGGCAAGTTCAAGCTGCAAGCAGCGTGGTGCGGGTCCGGTGCTTTTTACTTGTAGCTTGGCGCTTGTCGCTTGAAACTGTTTCTGAAAAAAATCCAACCCTGCTATTGACTTAGCTTCGGTACCTGCGTAAATTTCGCGGCCTCAACGCAGCAAAGGGTGATTAGCTCAGCCGGGAGAGCGTCTGCCTTACAAGCAGAATGTCGGCGGTTCGATCCCGTCATCACCCACCATGTTTCTTGAGAGTCTTGCGAAAGCAAGATGGAAGCTGTCAAAAGCATCCACCGACGCGCAGCGGTAGTTCAGTCGGTTAGAATACCGGCCTGTCACGCCGGGGGTCGCGGGTTCGAGTCCCGTCCGCTGCGCCATATTTTCCGAAGCAGGTTCGCCTGGTTCGAGATCCAAGCCCGCGGGTTTGGATCAGACGAGTTAAATGGACGCAAGTCCACAGCGATACGCAGCGGTAGTTCAGTCGGTTAGAATACCGGCCTGTCACGCCGGGGGTCGCGGGTTCGAGTCCCGTCCGCTGCGCCATATCTGCTTCGAGGCCCACTGAACGCCTTGAAGCTAAGAAGAAAGCTGAAGAGCTTCTTCCAATCGATAGCAAAGACCCTGGTCGAAAGACCGGGGTTTTTTGTGTCTGGCTGAACAGTATTGGGCCTACAGCCGTGGCGAGGGAGCTTGCTCCCGCTGGGCTGCAAAGCAGCCCTGTGTCGGCCGCTTCAGAACCCCAACCGATCCCGCAACCCGTAATACCAAGCCCCCATCGCCGCAAATGGCGTGCGCAGCAATTGACCGCCGGGGAAGGGGTAGTGCGGCAGGTCCGCAAACGCGTCAAAACGCTCTGCTTGCCCTCGCAATGCCTCTGCCAGTACCTTGCCCGCCAAATGCGTATACGTCACGCCATGACCACTGCAGCCTTGGGAATAATAAATGTTATCCCCCAGCCGCCCTACTTGCGGAAGACGCGACAGAGTCAGTAGGAAATTTCCGGTCCAGGCGTAATCGATCTTCACATCCTTGAGCTGCGGGAACGCTTTGAGCATCTTCGGCCGAATGATCGCTTCAATGTTGGCCGGATCCCTTGCGCCATACACCACGCCACCACCGAAAATCAGGCGCTTGTCACCCGTCAGCCGGTAGTAGTCGAGCAGGTAGTTGCAATCTTCGACGCAGTAATCCTGAGGCAGCAGGCGATGGGCCAACTCGTCCCCCAGCGGCTCAGTGGCGATCACCTGCGTACCACAAGGCATCGACTTGGCCGCCAACTCCGGCACCAGATTGCCCAGGTAAGCATTGCCCGCCACGATAATGAATTTGGCCCTGACCTTGCCCTGCGGCGTATGCACGACCGGACTGGCACCGCGCTCGATGCGCACCGCCGGCGACTGCTCGTAGATCACACCACCCAGTGACTCCACCGCCGCCGCTTCGCCCAGCGCCAGATTGAGCGGGTGGATATGCCCGCCGCTCATATCCAACATGCCGCCGACATACTCCTCGCAAGCCACCACCTCGCGAATACGCCGCTGATCCAGCAACTCCAGCTGTGTATGACCGAAACGCTCCCATAAACGCTTCTGCGACTCCAGGTGCCCCATCTGTTTAGTGGTGAGGGCCGCGAATACACCGCCTTCCTTCAGATCGCACTGGATCTGATACTTAGCCACCCGCTCACGGATGATCCGCCCACCCTCGAACGCCATGTTGCCGAGCAACTGCGCTTGCTGTGGACCGACGCTGCGCTCGATCACATCGATGTCGCGGCTGTAGCTGTTGACGATCTGCCCACCGTTGCGACCCGAAGCGCCGAAGCCGACCTTCGCCGCCTCGACGATCGTCACTTTAAAACCGTGCTCCAGCAGAAACAGCGCGGAAGACAACCCCGTGTATCCCGCACCGATCACGCAGACATCGGTTTCGACATCATCCTGCAGGGCAGGGCGCGACGGCGTCGCATTGGCCGATGCGGCGTAATAGGACGCTGGGTAGGATGTGTTCGCCATTCTGGAACCTCTGTTTTATATTTTTTACGAATGCAGCGATCCTACCCGAGATAAAAATCCGCCGCCAGCCACCACAAAATCCTTGTCGCTTCGGCGCAATTAAATATTTTGCATATTCATAGGCTTAGGTGAAAAAAAGGTGTTGACACCCCTTTGGAATTCCGTAGAATGCCGCCTCACAGCAGGCACGTAGCTCAGTTGGTTAGAGCACCACCTTGACATGGTGGGGGTCGTTGGTTCGAGTCCAATCGCGCCTACCAAACAAAATCCGCTCTGCTGGGCGGTCTAGAAGGGCTCACCGAAAGGTGGGCCCTTTTTTGTTGGCTGCGATTTTCAAAACTTTTTCAAAACTTTTGCAAAACCCCACCTCACAACGCCAATTCGGCACCCACCTCGACGTAGTCAATCGTCTGCTCGCAGTGTCCCTTCTGGTAGTGCTTCGTCATCTTTTCGTCTGCATGACCAAGCAGCGCCTGGATGTAATCCTGGGGGAAATTCTGCTGCTCATAGAGCCATGCACCTAGCGCGCGAATCTCATGAAAAGTGGGGCGCTCTCCGGCTGGCATATAGTCGTAGGCGTGCGCCTCGTCCCTAGCCTTGCTGAATTCCTTGGTCAGATAGTCCGGCGTCACCGAGGTCCAGTGATCCTTCGCATTGATCTGCTCTCTGCGCCTCGCCTTGGGCTTGTAATGGATCAGGTAGGGGGAAGCTACGGGTGAGCGTAGGCACTCTCCTACAACCTCGCGTAGGGCGGCCCCCATCTTGATTTTGAGGTGAACCGGATTGCTGTAGCCCTGAGTTTTTCCGGGAGAAACGGTCAGCGTGTTTTCATCCATGTTGGCGGCTGATTTCTGCCACGTCACGATGTCCTCGCGCCGCTGGAGGCTTGTTAGCGCTAGGCGGATTGCGCGTTTTAGCCAGGGGGGCGTCGTCGCGGCGTTAATGATTGAATTCAGTCCTTCGAGGGTGTGACGCTGACGCTTCTTCTCCGCCTCCTTTTTCACCAAGGTCAGCTCTGCGACATTTCGCTCTGCCAGGCCTTTAGCCACGGCGAAAGCAAATATCTGAACCCACAAGCCGCGGTGCTTCGTGTAGGCATTGTTGCTGAACTGGTCCAGGTATTCAGCCATGGCAAGCACGTCCATTTGCCCAATCAGACGCTCGCCTAGGTCTCGCTGGTACCGCTGAAGCTTGAACTTGATTTCCTCCAGTGTGCGAGTTGCGTAGCCTTTGTCCTTAAGCCACTCGTCTTGGAAACGCTGCAACAGGATGTTGATCGTGGGCAGGCGCTCGCCAGTCAATACTGTGAGTAGCGCGCCGTCGTCTACAACCAGCGCCGACAGCTTCAGATTTGCCGCCCGCGCTAGTTTTATTGCTTCCTCCAGAGGGCGGTTGATGCTTGTTACCAGGCCGGTGATGGGATTGCGGTACCGCCAATATTTTCCGTTGGGGTAGAGGTTCGGCGGCAACTTTCTGTTTTTCAATATGCGTGGCCGAGCAGCCATCAACCGATCTCCGTCATCTGTGCCAGCAGAGGGTCGCTTGCTCCCATGACTGCTGCTTGTAGATCAACAAAATACATCCCGCCCTTTATCTCTCCGATCACTTCCCCTTCCTCAATCCACCTTTTGAGTTGCTGCACGCTGGGTTTGCCGCCTGCGTACCGTAGTTTTCTGTACTCGCTCACCTCCATGAGGCGAGGGAGCTTTACTGTCATTTGGGCAATTATTTTTGCCATGATGATGCTCCATGCCGCACACAGCGGCGGAAGGTTGTAATGGGTTGCGTGTTGTCTGTGCAAGCTGAGTGCTATCAAATTTTTGATACGGAGCCGCTCGGTTATGAATTGTCCGCCGCTAAATCACTCAGGTGCAACCTGGCTGCGGCAGCAGGTTCGAATAAATAAGTTAGATATGAGATGAGTGTTTAGTTAATTCTGAGCGTAATAGCTGGCGCAAAGACTGAAGCTATATAGCATTCATTGTCGGAGTAACAGTTTATGCTGTCTATATACCTGATCGGGTGGCTTGGGTTTATAGATTGGTTCTAGGGCGCGGGCTGTTCATTTTCAATGTCTTCGCTGCAGAGCGATGACTGTTTTGAAAGTGTATAAAACATTGGGATTTGTTTGGAGGTTAGCAGCTTTATTAGCAGTCGGCCGTAGCTTTTCATTCGGTGTCCATTGATCATTTCTTTTCTAGAGGTTGCGTTGATTAACTCTAAGCGTAATTGGTGCGAGAAGTCGCGCTCTATATCTACCCGCTCTGAGTAGTCAAAGTATGGGAGCTGCATTAGCAGTATTACGTTGCCGTTTGCTTCGTAGTTGTCATTTGACCATCCAACTATGTTTGGTGGGGGCATGAATGGGATGGCATCATCGCACCTAACAACTCGGTAGGTAACAATATTTAAGATCTGATACCTTCTTGCGCCCTCGTTGTTAGTGAATCGAGGTGCACCAAAGGTACCTACGAATTCTATTGTCGCCCCAGCTTCATGAAGATACATTGAAACTATCGAGGCTACAGCACCGCCAAGTGAGTGTCCGTAAAGTCTGATCATGTAGCCTTGGTCGATTTTTTCTCCGTATTGTTCTTTCACAGATTTATATACAAATCCAGCTATGAGCTTGAAACCGCTATGAAATGAAGTTCCTGTGTTGTCGTCAAGTTTTTTGGAAGTCTGGATGTCTACATACGCGTCATCTATATTTGCAGTGCCTCTAATTGCTATGTCTATGGTTTTGTTCTTGTCATCTGATCTGGATATGTAAACTGTTGAGGTTTCTTTAGATCCTATGCTGGGTCTAGGTAATACTGTTCTGGTCCAGCCCTCCAGGCTTTCGTCGCTGTAGGCTAGATCGGATGCGATTAGAGCAGTCAGTAAATAATCATTAACTTTAGCCAGTTCCTTGCTTCGAAATTGTTGCTGTGGGGGTGGGAGTCCAGAATATGTAGGATTTAGCAACTTTGGAGTATTTTTGTCTCTAGTGCCGAAATTTTTACAGCCAGAGAGTGAGGCTAGGAGTATGAGCATTGCCGTTAGGAGGGCTACAGTTCGCATCCGGTACCGCCTTTCAGTGCTCGAGTAATTGATGGGATCATAGCTGCGCTTTTCGTGCCTAACGGGAAAAGCCCAGGCATTTTGTAAAAAATTCCAGATCCAGCGTAAGGTGATATTTATTTATGGGGTCCCTCCACGTGGCTAATAGGACCGTTTTGGCATTGCTAAAACGCTACGGATTATCGCCACCACCGATCGATGAGCGTTGGGCCCCTCAATGCTGGCGGAGATTGGGTGAAAGTTAAACCCAGTCGGCATGCTTTTCGTTGGCGTGATTCGAGTTTGTGGGCTATTGGTTGATTGCCCGGCATGAGGCCGGATTGAGGAGCGGCTATGAAATGCTCGGTGCACGGTTCAGCGGCGAATCAAAACCCTACGAGCGGCGATTACCTGGAAATCGATTGCCCGGATTGTGGGGTGTTTCGAATTTCTCGAAGCCTGATTGCGGTTATCTACAACAGAGTATTTGACATTGAGAAGACTCGATACTTCTTAGCCAACATTCCCAGGGCGTGCAACATTCCGGCTCTGAGTACACTTGATGAGGAGTGCCTTCGCGTCCCTTGAATTGCTTGTAGCAGTTCCGCCGCCCTCCGTGATCGTGGTGGCAGTTTGGTTTGGGTTGGGGTATTTGTGTTCGGCCCGGCAGCGATTGAGCTTAGGCCTCAGAACGAATTCTATTTTTGAGGGTGTTAAACAAGTGGATCAAGCCGAACTGGATGAAGCCCTGAATCTCAAAGGGTTCCTGTCTCCCTCGATGGACTTGGTTCGAGAGAGCCTAAAGTCGAACTTTAACAGTTCCTTTGCTGCCGCCGAGTCTGCATCTGGCGCTGCACAGCGTTCGATGATGGAGGCAGGTGTCGATTGGAAAGAGCCGCACATGTTGGCTGCATTGGTTTTTCTGCACCGGACAATCAGGAGTTGTCAGGCCGCAATAATTTTGTGCGAGCGAGGGCTCGTCGTTGATGCTCAAACCATCACGCGTTCCGCGGCGGAAGCCTTGTTTCATGGTATGGCCTTGATCAAAGATCCATCCGTGTTTCCCAGAATGTCTCGTCAATGTGACATCGATGAGAAAAAGCAAGCCAAGGCGATGATCGACTCCCTATCTGACAAGGGTTTGACCAAACAAAACATAGCTGATTTAACAGAGGTAGTTCTTCGAGGGGAAGGTAACGCGCCAGGTTTTTCAACGCATGACGCGGCACGCGTTGCCGGACTTATGCCTATCTACGACACCCTCTACCGAGGCCTATCAGTTGCAGCAAGTCACGCTACATTCAGGTCGATGGATTCGTCCTTTCAGATGACAGACGAACAAGTTGGCTTGCTCACGGGTCCAACCGATCATAATCTGGAGTTTACCCTAGGCCTTGTGCAGAGCTGCCTAGACATCGCTCGTAAAGCTCTCGATGAGAATTTCATTGTCCGATGATTCACCCTTCGGCAATTAGATCGCCGGCACGTCGACTTCGTCGTCAGGCTCTGGCGGATCATCGGTGAGCGACTTCCTCCCGGTAGCCTGAATAATGCGCGACACCTTTTCGCTACCAAAATAAGGTGTCGTGACACAACGCAGCATTGACCTGCGTCTCGAAGTCCGCCGCGATCAGATTCATCAGCAGCCACTGGTGAACTTCCTGTTGGTTGTCGATGCCGTGGGCGTTTTGACCCGCTTCAGGTCCGATACGAACACTCAGGCCATTTCACTGCGCACTTCTGGATTCCACGTTGTAGCCTTCGCTGCGATTGGCGCGATTGGCGCGATTGGCGCGATTGGCGCGATTCGGAGATAAGAGCTATCACTTATCCGAACTCACACTGGCCGGAGGCCGACATGAGACTGCAAAACGATGTAGATGCGCTCGCGGCAATCGAGGAGGATGCAAGGGCGATGCTAAAATGGATCGGATTGCCTGACGATGCTCAGAAACTGGCGGTAGTAGTCTTCCTCCGCGAGATCATTGATCTGGCGACCTACACCGAATCTATGATTCTCTTACCCAAGGCGTTTGATCCCGACTGATCCAGGGCGCTGCGTGAAGATGGCGCTATGATGGCATTTTTACAATGGGTGGGGTTGAATAGCCGATTCAAGAATGGAATACGGGACGGTTTATGCAGTTCAAGCGCGGCTTCAGCATCCTCGGTTTCGCTATGATTATCGCTATGGCGTCTGGGTGTAAGTCCTACACTGAGAAAGCAGCAGAGGGGTTACCAAATTCCCAAACCGCAGGTATTCGGTCGATAGAGAAGACGCTCACTATTGCCAGCGTAGATGGTGCAGACACCTTGTATGCGTTGTACACGCAGCGTACCGAATATCGCTTGTCGCCGGGAAAACACCGTCTGGAAGTGAAGAAGTGGACAGGAACACGAGCGACGAGGCCAATTTTTCGGGACGTTTACCTAAAAGCCGGGCGGGAGTACGGTCTCAAGTCGATGCCAAGTGAAGACTGGTGGGACTTTAAGCTCGAGGATATGGAATCTGGTGAGCGGATAGATAAGCCGATCACCCCTTAAGGATGAAGCGACGATGGACCCCTACGACCTCCTAGAAGAAGTCAACGACGACCAATCTTTTCTTAGATTTGCCCATGCTCTGATGGCAGACAGAGCGGCAGCCACAGCAGATAGCACTGATTGGGAAAACGATACAATAGATGGTTTTTTGGAATCTGCCGTTGCGTGGGCGGAAACCAGCGACTTCGGAATCAGGGAGGGGCTTGATCCGTCTAACCCTTGGCGTCAGTTTGCGGTTTTTCTGTACTGCGGAAAGATCTATGAATGACCCGTGCGTTTGAGGGCCGTTGGAAAAAAGCTCCTATTTAGCGTTAAGTGCCAAATCTCTAAGCCTTCTCTCCGTCGCGTGGTCGAACCGGTCCAGAATTAGGTCGGCTTGATCCTCGGTGATGGATCCCGCGCAGGTTAGGCCGATCACAAATCCGTGAGCTTTTGCGCCGCTTTTGACGGCCAGGATCATCGATCCAGCGGTCTCGATGTCTTTTAGTATCTTCTCAGCAGCGCGCATCGCCCCGGCTGGTAGGTTGAAAGGTTCGTTAAACATTTGGTACTCCGCACACGCAAGTTTGCCCTTCGCCGGGCTGGGGCGTCGTCGCCCTCTGATGCCATCGACCAATTCGACGAAGCAGGGTTTCAGAAATCCTTAACATTTGGTGCCTGACGGGGTCGCGCTTCCGATAGGCTGCCCATCTGCCAGCTGGCACGACAAACGGCTCGCCAGCGACCTCATCCTAGGAGGAACCCAACCCGTTTGCCTAGAATCCAATTGGGAAACGGGAGGTGGAAGTGGAATGAAGTGCAGTTGCTGGATTTGTTGGGGCGACGCGTATCGCAAGGGCCTATACGGTGATTGGTGATTGGGATGATGTCACTTGCCTTGAGTGTGGACATTACATAATTAGTCGCCGTTTGTTGAAGGATTACCTAGGTAGTAAATTTGACGTAGAGCGCATGCGAGACTCTTTCGCTTTCGTTAGCGCTCAGGGTTGCATTCCGCTGGTGCACAGGTACAGCGCCGTATTTGCCCACAAAATGCCGCCACTGAAGCCTTCTGGGAAATTGATCGGCTGGCCTATCACCTTAAACAAGCTGACAGTACAGCGGGGTGAATAGATGATCTGTCATGGCGAGCCCAAATAGGTATCAAGCGGCTAATCTGACCTGATTCCAGGCGCCGACGGCAGAGAATAGCTTCGCGGCTTGCCCCTCTCCCAGACACACATCGTCGGGTATCGCAATCCAGCCAGACGCCACCAGATGGTTCGGATTGCAGCTGTTGCGGAGCTCCAGATAGTAATGCTCGATAGCATCCGTAAGACTTTCCACCCTGTAGACGCCTTCCGGCGATATCTCCACTGACTTGATGTACTCGGCTCCGCGGTCGTCTCGGCACATGCCGGCGATATAGATTGTCCAGTGGTAGGCGAAATCGAAGATTGCGTTTGCGATTTCAAGCGTTCGGATCTGGCGGCGACTTTTCCAGTTCATCATGACCTGCGTGCCGCTCGGGTCAATGTTTACCACTGCGACATGGTTGGTCCTGAGCAATGCCCGGCATTTTCGTTCGGCGCGGGCGATGTTGTTATTCGCTTTACGTTTGCTCATGGCGTGTCCACCGCTTTGCGTCTCGTCCTCCGCTTGGCGTGAGGCTGCGATTTTCGTTTCCGCTTCAGGATTGTTTCTAGGTCTATACGGGTGGAGCGGGGCGGTCGTATCGGATTGAAAGGCGGTGCCTCCAATTGAACGACTCGTCCGCCCTCCTGGAGATATTTGATGATCTGATCATCGATCGATTCTGTATTCCGCCGCTGCAGCTCGATCAGGCTGAGGTGATTGCTAATCATCTTTGCCTCACTTAATTCGGATGGAGCTATCTCCACGTTCCAGGTGCGCCCAGGACGGTTCGGGCAGAAGTTCATGCTCGACGTCTTCACCAGCTTCGATCCGCTTCCGGACGGCGTCGTTGTGATCGCGGATTTCTTTGAGCTTGGCAGCGATAGCGTTCTTATCGGGCGCAATGCTGGTTTTCACGGCAATGAGCTCATCCGGCACGGCGTCTTCGTTGTCCACGATCACCTTCTCTTTGCCGAGGGCCAGGGTAATTGTGAAGAGGGGACGCTTAATGGTTTTGAGATTGGCCGCTTCCATGTTCCGGCGAAGGTAGTCGGTGATCTCGGCCACGCTGTTGTTCTTGATGCGCTTGAGCTCGGTGAGACGCTCAATCTCGTTTTCAATCGCGGCCACATCACTTTCAATGTTCCGGCGCAGCATGGCGACATTGTCGGCCTTCACTTCGAACTCGCCTTGGATCTCTTCCAGGGCGTGCTGTAGGGCTTCTTTAAGTCCCTCATCATCGACGTCGGCCATCGCTTGGATCTCGGCGAGCTTGCCGGAGAGTGCGTATAGCTGGGTCATGCAGCTGACTCCTCTTCGAATTTCGCAGAAAGGTCTTTCAGTTCTTTGGCGATGCGCCGGACCGCCGTATCGTCTTTACGCGCGGTCAGGCGTCGAACTGCGTGGTCATGGATCTTTTTGAGCTCTTGCAGCGACTGGGCACCTTGCATCGTCTCGACAACCGACCTGATGTAATCCAGCCGTTCTTGCTTCTGGCGTTCCTCTTCCGCGACCTTGTCTTCAGCTTTGATCATCGCTACCTCATCGCGCACCGCATCGACATAGGCGGCGTCCTCAAAGAGGCCCATGTGGATGTCGGCTGCAAACCCGAGGGGTTGGAGGCACTTGCCGATAGCATCGGTCAGCGACTTTTTCGCGGCCTCCCAATCAGTGACGATCTTCCCCTGTTGGAGATGGACGAAAGGGGTGTGGCCGTAATGCTCGACGGTGCATTTCTGACCATCTTTGCCCACGTACCAGAGCTGAATTTTCAACGTGTGCAGCTTGGCGTTAATGCGTGGAGCGTCCGGCCATTCCTTGGTGGGAGCCTGAAGAGGGCCGCCTTCGTCGAAGCGATCCTCAAGGACTGTCCAACCCCAACCCTCGCCGCACGGGCCGAATACTTCCGTGGCCTTGCGCATCAGGTAGGTGGGTTTAATGGCGGTGCCTTTAAAACCGCCCATGCCAGTGAAATTCTTCGTTGCGCTGGGATCGGTTACGTTGACCTGATCCCAGATGCGGGTATTGGACATAACTATTCTCCGCGCCACCGACGAGGGGCGCTGCGTACAGAGCTGAAGTTATTGGGTGACGCGATCAGCCAGAGCGCTGAGCAACATCAAGAAGAAGCAGAAGGCGATGGTTGAGAAGGATCCACGCCAGATGAGAAGGCGCCGGGCGCGCTGATGGCTGGTCATTTTGGCCGAACCCTTACAGCGATTCGCCGGCCCTGCATGGTTGCTGTGAGGCGCCGTGGGAGATCTGCGACGCGCTCGTCACGACTCCGTCCGATCACCTCATTGAACGGCATGCCATAGCCGATGATGGCTATCCTGCGCTGGATGTCATCCAACTGTTCATCGATCAGTGTTTTTACCGGTGCGGTGCTCATTGCGCCTCCTTGCGCTTCCGACTGATCTTCAGCAGGCGTGCGCTGTAGTGATGGAATTCTTCGGGTGTGATCCCGCCTGACGTGAAGTGGCGGACAATCAGGCCCTCGGCGAGCGTGTCGTCTAAATCTTTGCTTTCAGACTCTTCGAGCGCTGCTAGGGCTTGGTCGATTGCGATGTGAGGACTCACAGTTCGTTGTCCTCTGCTTGAGCAATCAATGCGTCATCAGCCAGGGGCTCAAGTAGCGTTTGAGCGATCTCGCCGCGCTTGCCCAACGGGTGATCGCTCGGGCCAAGGAGCTCAGCGATCGCGTTCTTGTCGGGTCTGCCATTGTCCAAAGAGAGCATCAACCAACCCAGCGCCGGAGAATGCACCTCGCAGTCTGCGAGCCGGTTGTTCACGTGCTCATCGATAGCCAGAGCGAGCTGAGCCCTGGTTACCGTCCGAGGCCGGCGCATACGGCGATGGACTTTAACGTCCACTCCAGCCAGCAGACTTTCGACGGCGTTGTACAGCCACTCGGCTCGTGCATTTTCCCAGGTGTCCTCGCTAATCATCGAAGGCGACTGGACGATTTTTAATGGTTGGCTGATTTTCAATGCAGCGGTCATAGAGGCCTCCGTCTGGCGAGGTGTTGAACTGAAACCTGGCTGCGGGTAGGCAGCGCGAGGAGTAGCTAGGAGCGCGCTGTAGAGGGCGCGCCGGATGACTTTTCAGTTGTTTTCCCAATGCACCCGGAGGTCCAGGTGCATCAGTGAAAAAGCTGTATCGCTCGCGCCTCCTACCGGGTCATTCGCCAGTTCGGTCAGCACCTCGTCCGCCGTCGCAGTTCTGCGCGTTGGTAGCCGTTCGGGGCTATCGGATCGCCGGTCGCCAGTAGTCGCGGCGCGATTTTGTTCACCTGACTTCCTCTCGCCCCACAGGTGTGGCCGGGGCTGACCTCCCAGCGTTGGCTGGGTAATCGTTTATGGCGCGCGTTATTAAAGAGCGGCGGGTCTCTTCAGGCCCTGGCGAGTCGTTCACGTCTCGCCGAAGTAAAATTACCGCCGGTAATGTGGGTAGTCAATACCTCCGGTAATGTTTTTTTGATTTCCACTTGGCTCCCTACTGAAGCGCAGTCGAAGGGTGGGATGTCTGTAGAAGGGTCGGCTCGCTCCAGCGTGATTACCGTGTGTTTTATGGGCGTCCGGAAATTCGACTCGAATGATTCGGGCCACCAGGAGGATTGCGAGCGAGAAACTGTTTGGGTAGGGGAGCTGCCAGACACGAAAAAGCCCGCCGAGGCGGGCTTGTTTCCGATGCATCAATTTCGATATTCGTTATTGAGCTATCGGCGTCACTACCACTGGTTGCCGGTCGGACTAAAGATCTCCGCCTCGCCAGATGACCTTGCCGATGATTCGATGTTCGTACGCATCACTGCCGGTGAACACCCGATCAGGGTGGTCAACCTTGTTCTGATTGTCACTTCGGATGATCCAGTCGCCACCAGGCGATTTCACAAGACGTTTCACGATTGCCTTTTCGCCGTGCGCCAAGACAAAAACCTGGCCGTGGATTGGTTCGACTATGGACAGGTCTACCAACAACACATCTCGGTGATTAATCGTCGGCCACATGCTTTGACCGTCAGCGTAAATCACGATCAATTGCTCGGGCTTCAGGCGCTTAGCTTTTAGCCATTTTCGCTTGAAGGCAAGAGTGGATCTGATTTCTACGTGCGGGTTCTCGCTTCCCAAACCGGCCGCAGCTTTCGCATCGTATTGCGGGATGAAGGCATAGTGATCGTTTCCAATATCACCCTCAGCGGGAAGAGGGGAATTGCTACTAGGTGGAGACTTCACATTCGGCGGCGTGTCTGTACTGAGACGGCTATTGTTCACCGTCGTCGGATCCGACGTCATTGACTCGAGCTGTTTTGCTAGCTCGGGGCTGAATTCAGAAACAGGTACCTGGAGCATCCTGGCGAAAACCACCGCCGCCTTAAGGCTCAGGGCGGTACGGCGGTTCATGAAATGACTGACTGCTCCTTGTGTTACGCCATCGCCTAGTTCGGCTGCGATCTTTTCCTGAGTCAGTTTCAGGGACGAGCGCTTGCGCTGAAAGATCTCCTTCAGGCGGTCACTATCTTCCAATTGCCACTCGGCAAGAGGGAGTCTTCGAGAGTCTTTAGTCATTCCCAAATCATATTACCTGCGGTATTCAAGCGACCAATATCGCCGGTATTGACCGAAAACAATACCGGCGGTCATACTATCCCCCTATACCCAACTTGAGGGCGCATCCATGCGTCATTTGACCCTTGCTGAATTCGCTGAAAAACACGGGCACACCAAGGCTGCCGAGCTTCTTGGCCTCACGCAGGGTGGGCTTAGTAAGGCCATCCGTGCTGGTAGGCACGTCACCGTAGCGTGTCATGACGACGGCACTTATTCCGCTATTGAGCGGCGCCCATTTCCTTCACAGAAATCAGCAGCCTAATCCTCCCCACAACTAAGGAGTTTTGCACCGATGGGATTTAAAGACCCCCTCAACCAACGCAGAGACATCGCTCGCAAGATTCGTCTCTATCCGCTCTTGGATCGGCAACTGCAACGTGCCGCCGACAAGAGCCGCCGCGAGTACGCAACCTACCTATTCGAGATGCTTGAGTGGGCCGCCGTAAACGGCGCCATCGAAGCACTGATGCCGGAGGATCTGAAGGATATCGCGGGCTAGAGGCCCTCAGGAGGGCACGATGCAATTTACTGAAGAGAACGTGCCGCCAGAGATCCGAGCCAAGGTTCATCGACTCATGGAAGCAAGAGGGTGGACGTTCGAAGAGGCGGTGAACGAGATCCTGCTTGAGGCAATCGCCTCAGGCGCAACGGCCTTCGTTGGAAGGCGTAAAGCACCGATTTTGACTCTGGTGGGACTGAAGAGGCCCTCAACTGGATAGTTTGAGGCCCTCACTTAGGGCCTGAAGAGGGACTCACTTTCCTCCAGACGTAAAAAAACCACCGGACAGGGTGGTTTTTCACAGCGGTACAACAAGAAGCAGAGCAAATGATGCGCTATCCAAATCACTCGATCAATACCCCGGCCAATGTCGCGACACATATTGGCGGTGACGAAAAGGTGTCGCGTAGAAACCTGAACAGTGGCTTGCGTCCGGTTACCCAACGCCGGGCATTGCGAGGTGCAGCGTGAGCATGGGACTTATGGTTGCCGCGATGAAGATTCGTGTTGGCAATCCGTTGCGCAAACTGGTGCTTATCAAACTGGCCGACAACGCCAGTGACCTGGGGGAGTGCTGGCCTTCGTACCAGCATATTGCTGATCAGTGCGAGATCAGCAAGCGCTCTGTCATGAACCACATAGCCGCGCTCTGTGCTTGTGGTTTGCTGCGCAAGGAAGTCAGAAAGGGTGGCCCAAAGGGTAACTCTTCAAACGTCTACTACCTCACCATAGGTGGTGAACCTCCTGCACCAGGGGTAGTGCAAGAAATTCACCAGGGTAGTGCAGCAGATGCACCCCCTAGTGAATCTGCTGCACCAGGGGGTAGTGCAGGAGCTGCACCCAGAACCAGTCACTCTTTTGAACCAGTCAATGAACCGGTCATTGAACCAATTGCGACCCAGGCTGCGGCCAAGGTCGCGAAGGGCCAAATCGTTCCGTTCACTCCCCAGCGACCGCGGTGCGAGATTCCCGCCGACATGCCAGGGCCAAAAGACCAGTCCTGCAAAACCTTCAAGGCTTGGGCGAACTACGCCATGGCCTACCGCAAGCGGTACGACGCATGGCCGGTGTGGAACGCCAAAGTCGCAGGGCAGGTCGGCAAGCTGGTTGACCGCCTTGGGGCCGATGTCGCTCATCACGTCGCCGCGTACTTCCTGACCATCGACGACTCGCGGCTGATCAACGGCTGCCACGGCATCGGTGACCTGCTCACCAAGGCAGAGGCCTATCACACCCAGTGGATGACCAACCGCCGGATGAACCTGACCACGGCTCAGCAGATCGAGCGCAAGCAGGCCAACCTCGCCGCCGGCCAGGACGCTGCCCGCCGGATCATGGATCGCGAAAGGAGGAAAGCCAATGAGTTCATGTGAGCGCATGACCTCCGACCAGATCGCGCAGCTGGCCCTGGCAATCACCGCCACTGCCGAAGTGCTTGGTCAGGCCCTGACCGCAGACGCGGCTGAAATGATGGCTGACGATCTTTCGGAATACCCCGTCCCGGTGGTCGCCAGTGCTCTGAAATCCTGCCGACGTGAGCTGAGCGGAAAGCTGACCTTGGCCGCCATTCTCCAGCGCGTCCAGGCTGCCGACGGTCGTCCTGGCAAGGACGAAGCCTGGGCCATCGCGATAGCCACCAGTGATGAGTTTGAGACCGTGGTGCTTACCGATGAGATCCAGCTCGCCCTGGCCGCTGCGAAGCCTGTCCTCGACGCCGGGGACAAGATCGGTGCCCGGATGGCGTTCATCAGCGCTTACGAGCGTTTGGTAAGCCAGGCCCGTGAAGAGGCCAAGCCGGTTAACTGGCATGTCTCTGTGGGATTTGACGCGAGCCGTCGAATCCAGGCAATCACCAAGGCGATGCAGATGCAGCGCATACCGCAGGAACGGGGACAGAGGTATCTCGCTGACCTGAGCGTTGAACCGATTACCGAGGACGGACGCGCCTTGGCCGGGTTGATCACTGGAGCAGTAGCCCGACCGGCGCCGAAGCTGCGCGAAAAGCTAGGAATGGTGAAGAAGTCGATGTTGAAAATGCGGGCGGCAAACGCCGAGAAGCAGGATGAAATGCGGATTGAGGCAGCAAGTGAGTTGGCGGATCGCCGGGCATTGTTGATGCAGCAAGTCCAGGAGTTGGAAGCGAGGAGGGCGGCTCAATGACCGACAGAATCAGCGTAAATTGCCAATCCAAACTCACCGAGGCAATCACCAGCCTGACCACTATGTACCGTGAGAAGAAGTATGTGGTCGTGTCCCTCCGCCCAGGAAAGGACCGGACGTTGGACCAGAACGCCCTTTGGTTCGCGATGTACAAGCGGATTGCAGAAATGACCGAGATCGGCGATGCGGCAGACGCTCGTCGTTACTGCAAGCTGCATTTTGGCGTGCAAATCCTGCTCAACGAAGACGCCGGCTTTCAAGCGGCGTGGTGCCGGGTTGTGCGTCACCTGCCTTACGAGGAAAAGCTCGCAATGATGGGCGACCACAAGTTGTTCGGTCCTGACGGCTTTCCAGTGACCAGCCTGTTCAACCGTGCCCAGGGCATCGCCTACACGGATCGCATCGCCACGTATTTCACGCGCCAAGGCGTGGTGTTCTCCGATTTGCTGAGCGAGGAGGCGGCATGACGACTTTCGAGGAAATCAGCCGGTGCCCAGCTGCCAACCACCGATTCTGGTCGGAAAGGGCTCGTTTCAATCTTGCCTGCTATCGATACAACGGAGCGAGCTTGGCAGATCGCCGATTGGAGCGCGCCGGGCTCCTCAGGAATATGGCTCATCGCCGGGCGCAGACATACCTGATGCGGATGGAGGCGCCGATGGACCAATTCGAGGTGGCTGCATGATTGCAAAGCAGCCCAAGCCGAAGAAGTGCAAGAACCCTGCATGCGGCGTCAGCTTTCCGCCAAGACGTTTAGGCCAGGTGGTATGCAGCCCGGCATGTGCAGTCGCTTTGGTCCAGGTCAAACGGGAGCAAGAACGCAAGTCACTGGCCCAGCTAGAGCGCCGAGCAATCAAAGCCGCCAAGGAGCGAATCAAGTCACGCTCTCAGCACATGAAGGAAGCGCAGGTTGCGTTCAATGCCTGGGTTCGACTGCGCGATGCAGGCCTTCCCTGTGTGAGCTGTGGCCGGCACCACAACGGGCAATGGCATGCAGGTCATTACCGCACAGTTGGAGGCAGCCCCGAGCTTCGCTTTGAGCCGCTGAACGTCTGGCGTCAGTGTGCGCCGTGCAACAACCACCAGTCCGGCAACATCGTGAACTATCGAATCGAGCTGGTGAAACGGATTGGCGAAGAAAAGGTGGCTTGGTTAGAAGGGCCTCATCAGCCCCGCAAGTACACCATCGAAGAGTTGAAGACCATCAAGGCCGAGTATCGAGCAAAGGCCAGAGAACTGAAGAGGGCCGCAGCATGACCTATCGCAACGTTATTTCCGCAGTCGTCCGGGCGCTGGCCGCCGAAACCATCAGCTCAGCAGGGGGATGCGACTTTGAACCTAAGGTGCAAAACGGCAAGCATGTCGGCGAGATGGTGGGGAGGGACGCTGCGTTTCTCACGGACTGTTGGGTATTCGGGCGGCTGCATGGATCTCTTTCTTCCGCGCATTGGCGTGTGTTAGTGGCGAAGTTCTCGACTCACACCGAGCGCAAACACACCGCCATCGCTGAGCTGACAAAGACTGTGCGCTCACCAGCACCTGAGCGATTTAGACATTGTGCGATCGTTACTTGGGCGTTACCCAAGCCAGCTGGAGTCAGTGGCAAACGTTCGACAACCGTGCTGCCAGCAGCGTGGTACGAGATGGATAATTGGTCCGAAGAGCCTCATCCGATCAAGACGCAGGAGCGGTGGCGGAGGGATATACGTAAGGCGCTGGAGCGCGAAGTTGATGAGGCTTTAGTTGCTGCCCAAACGCTGTTGGATGCAGAGGGACTTATTGAAACAAAAGCCGCTTGACTTGATTTGAGCCAATGAGCCATTATTTACCCATCCTGCCGGTCCTGCGTACTGATAGGGGTAATAGGAAGAGCCCAGCCACAGTGTTGGGCTTTTTCGTTTCTGGCAGGTGGCGCCTAGCGGTGGGCAACCCGATTTGAAACCGGAGCTGCTAGAAGCGGAAGGGGTTCGACTCGCCTTTCGCCAACTTGCGCTGACTGAGATCGCGCTGGACGCGCACGAATCTTGAAACCGGCCAAGCGCCATTCTTATGCGCCAAGATTACCCAAATTTTCAGATTCACTGACTTGTCACGCTGGTCAGGACTTTGATGGCCTAAACCGATGGTTGGCCCAACATTTGTCAGGCGGTTCCCCAAGCCGCGGCGGAGACGCATTAAAGAAAAGCAGCCCGACGCCGATACTATGGTTCGTCCGAAACACAGCCGGTTAGCGGGAGAAAATGAGAGAAGAGTTTGAAGCTGTACGTAAGCCCCATGAGCTCGCTAGATCCAAGCATGGCTATCTAGATGCAGCAACTGAGCGTGAGTGGGTCCTCTGGCAAAGGGCTTGGCATGCAGCAATGTCAGTTAGATGCCCAATACTCTCGCAGAAACCAGATACTGCGAATTTGACTGAAGAAGAAATCGATTTCGTCAAAAAGCTATTTGAATAGTTTACTGAACCTCCTCTGTAAAGCAGGTCGAGCACTATCGAGGATCTCTGCATCCGCAGAGGCCTTTTCGTTTCCGGCTCCACCACACCCATTGCCCTGATGGGAGTACCGTTGGGGCTGACTTACACAGAGTCCCCATCACTTTTGCTTCGGCAATGCGCAAATTACGGGGACTCGTTCGTACCTGTATCCCGCTGGCCGTCTCCAAACGGCTTGTATATTTTTGGAGTAACCCTGGACTCAGTCGAGCTCGCCATAGGCCCAGCCACTTGGTTGATCGGTGCGGGGAACCTGGTACTCGGTAGTTCCCTATGGTTAAGCTTGGCGCCTGCAGAACTTGTATCGAGGTCAGTTACGCTACGCGGCTGAAATAGACAGCGGTCTGAAACCGCCGCGGGAGTTGTACTGGCCGGCTGATCAAGAGACGTTCTCGCATCAGCTTCGGAACGTTCACTAGAGGTCGGGGCACCAGCCGTGTAATTCTCGTCTAGCCACGCTACCAACTGCACCGCGCGATAGGGTGGTCGCCCTGGAGCCGCTTCCAACCGTAGCGCAATGCGTTCCCTGTTCATGTCGTTGACTTGGAATCCACGCAGAACAAGATATTGATCAATAAAGTCTTCGACATCCCACGCCTCGGTGATCGAGGCGAAGATGCCCTCGATCTTTCCCGAGTAGCGCTTTTTATCTGAACGTTCCCAAGGCATGATCTAGACCCTTAATATCAGAATGATACTGTGGTGGCGTGCGGTGTGCTTGGCAATATTTCATTCTCGCGAGCGATTACTGGCCAATGACGGCTGAAGGAAGATCACCTGTCCTCGCCATGCCCTGCGCAGCTAATGTGTTGGGTTTTGCGTACCGAGGGGAAAGATTCCAGCGGACATTTGAGACTCCATGGCTCCGTGCTACTGTTCTAACAGCTGACAAGAGTTGAGCGTGCAACATCACGCTGAAAGATACGCCACATGCTATCGCTGCGAGTGTCCAGGCATCGCCATCACTCATCTGGCCTGCAGTGTGAAGCGTGACCCTTTTTACGCCGCCGAACACATAGTGGATCTCGTAAGTGTTAAGAGTTTGCACCTCAGCTGGCTCCTATTCGGCAGTCGCTAGCCATGCTTAAGTTTCTGACCTATTAGGGTTTTTACCGCTCGACCGCTTAGGGGCCGACGCGCTCAGAAATAGATTGCGCAAACCAAAAAAAATTCAGTGCGGCCGCCTTTCCGCATAATCACTAGTCCCTGATCAGCTCGGCCTTCGCCGAGTTTCGTATATATCCCCCCGAAAGGGAGGAAGCTGAGATACCGAAGATGCCAGACAAACCAGACACTTGGGCGATAGCGCTTGCGTGGTTGAGCCAGCATTCGCCAATCCTCTATGCGGCTGCGTTGTCCTGCGCTATGGCCGTCCTGCGAATCACGTACGGTGGTGGCACAAGGCGCCAGATGATCGTAGAGGGCGCCATCTGTGGCTGCCTGGCCCTGACGATCATCAGCGGGCTTGAATTTTTCTCGCTGCCCCAGAGCATGGCGACATTCGTCGGTGGCTGGGTTGGTTTCCTTGGGGTGGAGAAGATCCGCTCCATTGCTGACCGGGTGACTGATTTCAAGCTTCCTGGCCGCAAGGCCGAGTAGCGCGCTACACGTTTCGCGCATCAGCAAATTGTGTCGCGACATGGGTCAAAACCACTACCAACTGGTGTATTGATCATGAAGCTGCTTGAGAGCGCCCTGATATAAGGAGGCATTGAGTTTAGACCTGAGCCTTCGCATGACGTCCTGAGCGGTAGAGCATACCTTCTCGGTGTTTCTCCCGGTTCGCTCCGCCCATGCAGATGCTGCCTTCAATACAGCTTTTTCATCAATGCATTGGGTCACCTGTTCATTTCCTTTTTGAACACAGCTGATCTTAGTTGAACGGGCGGGATGGGAAGAAATGAATCGACCAATGCCGCCAGCAGCTTTACTCGACCTGTCCGATCTTCCCGGCCTAGGAATGCGCCTGGTCCCTGCGCCAGGAGTGTGGGAATGGCTCCAGGCAGAGATCCTTGCCGACACCGGTAGCATTTACACTTTAGACCATGCCCACCTATTGGATGCAGACGTCCGGGTTATGTGGGCGTCGTCGAGCTTCAACAAGCAGGGCCGCACAGTCCTGGGCCAGGCCGAGCTAGTGGCGTTCCGTGCCGGTGGCTGGCAGAAGGCCCGGATGGAGCAGCAGATGCGTGATTGGTTCGGCGATGTGCCGAGCTTCATCATCACCTTGGCCGCCGATTACTGCGCCCAATGCAGCGATCTAGAGTTCTGCGCACTCATTGAACACGAGCTGTATCACCTAGCTCACGCGACCGACAAATACTGTCAACCAGCATTCACTCAAGACGGGAAGCCGAAGATCAAGCTTCGAGGCCACGACGTGGAAGAGTTCGTTGGTGTGGTCCGCCGCTACGGCGCTACGCCTGACGTTCAAGCTCTGGTGGATGCTGCAAACAACCCTGCCGAGGTGGGGAAACTGAACATAGCGAGGGCCTGCGGAACCTGTCTCCTCAAGTCGGCCTGACACTTGACCAGACTTTGACGGAATAAACCCATATGGCAGCCCTGAAAGATGAGGTAAAGCGCTTCATTGTGCAGTCCCTCGCCTGTTTCGATACGCCAAGCCAAGTGGCGCAAGCAGTCAAGGACACCTTCGGACTCGAGGTAAGCCGGCAGCAATGCGAGTTCTACGACCCCACGAAATACGCAGGGCGCGACTTAGCGCTGAAGTGGCGGACGGTGTTTGAGGACACTCGCAAGCGCTTCAGAGAAGAAACGGCAGAGATCCCCATCGCCAACCGAGCGTTTCGCCTTCGCGCCTTGAACCGCTTCGTGGAAAAGGCCGAGAGCATGAAGAACATCAGCCTCGCGATGCAGATCCTGGAGCAGGCGGCGAAAGAGACGGGCGATATGTACGTCAACCGCTCGCGCAAGGAAGAGCCGGACGACGAGCCGGCGGTTCCCACTCGTATCCAGGTGGACGTAGTGGATGCGAGGAAGCCGAATGCCGAGCCTTAACGTTCCCCAGGCTCAGTTCCTCACGTTGCCCAACAAGTTTCGCGCTTTCGTTGCTGGGTTCGGTTCTGGCAAGACCTGGGTGGGTTGCTCAGCACTGAGCAAGCACTTTATGGAATGGCCGAGCGTAAACGCTGGCTACTTCGCACCGACGTATCCCCAGATCCGAGACATCTTCTATCCGACCATGGATGAGGTGGCCTATGACTGGGGACTGAAGACCAAGATCAACCAGGCGAACCATGAGGTTCACATCTACAGCGGTCGGCAGTACCGGGGAACGGTGATTTGCCGGTCGATGGAGAAGCCTCAAACCATCGTGGGCTTCAAAATCGGCCATGCGCTAGTGGATGAGCTGGATGTGCTGTCGTCCGTTAAGGCGCAGCAAGCTTGGCGAAAGATCATCGCGCGGATGCGGTATAGCGTTCCTGGGCTGAAGAACGGAGTAGACGTCACCACGACGCCTGAGGGCTTCAAATTCGTCTATCAGCAATTCGTAAAGCAGCTTCGCGAGAAACCAGCGCTAAGCGGCATGTACGGCTTGGTCCAGGCGAGCACATTCGACAATGAGTTGAATCTGCCAGACGACTACATCCCGTCGCTGATGGAGTCGTATCCCGAGCAACTGATCAGGGCCTACCTGAACGGCCAGTTCGTAAACCTGACATCCGGCTCGGTGTACCACGCTTACGACCGGAAGCTGAACCAATGCTTCGACACCGTACAGCCTGGAGAGCCTCTGTTCATCGGTATGGACTTCAACGTCGGCAAGATGGCGGCGGTTACCCACGTCAAACGCGACCAGGGCCTGCCCAGAGCAGTCGATGAGCTGATAGATGGCTACGACACGCCGGACATGATCCGCCGCATCAAGGAGCGGTACTGGGAGCACAACGGTAACGACTTCAGGAAGACCTGCGAGATCCGAATCTACCCGGACGCCTCCGGAGATTCTCGCAAGTCGGTCAATGCCAGCATGACGGATATCGCCATGCTCAAGCAGGCCGGCTTCACGGTCATTGCTCCCGCAGCTAATCCACCAGTGAAAGACCGGATCAACGCTATGAACGCCATGTTCTGCAACGCCCAAGGCGAGCGGAGGTACTTGGTTAATCCGGTCAAATGCCCGACCTATGCCGACGGACTGGAACAACAGGTTTGGGCAGCCAATGGTGAGCCTGACAAAACACAAGGAAACGACCACGCCAACGACGGCGGCGGTTACTTCATTCACCGCGAATACCCGATCGTTAAACCGGTCACTTCAATGAAAATGGGATACGCCCGATGAGCAACGACGTCTCCTTCAAACGTGCGGATTATCTGGAGGCTTTGGACCGCTGGGCGACCGTACGCGACGTCTGTGCCGGCCAGCACCGAGTAGTGGATCGTTTGCCGTATATCAACGCTCACGACAAGTCGCCGGAGAACGTGGACCGAAACAAGGCTTATCGCGAGAGAGCCGTGTTCAAGAACGCGACCGGGCACACGCGCAATGGGCTACTCGGTTTGGCGTTCCACAAAGACCCGACACTGACCGTTGCGCAGAAGCTTGAGTACCTTCAGGACAATGCCAACGGCTCCGGCGTCAGCATCTATCAGCACTCCCAAGGCACGCTAGAAAAGGTGCTTGAGGCTGGCCGGCATGGTCTGTACGTCGATTACCACCCCGATGATGGTATCGGCGGTCGGGCGGTCATTCTCTCGTACTGCGCCGAGGACATCATCAACTGGCGTACCGGCATGGTGAACGGTCGCAGTGTGCTCACCTTGGTTGTGCTGCGGGAGTGGCCCGAAATCGAAGATGGTTTCGGCTTCAAAGTGATCGAGCAATATCGAGAACTGGTCCTTGAGGCGGACGGTTTCGTCTGTCGTGTATGGCGAAGATCCGGGCCAAAGGGAGGCGGGCCGCTGGTTGTGATTGAGGAGTTCAAGCCTGCGGGCGGTAACGGACGCCTGAAGGAAATCCCGTTCACCTTTGTTGGTGCGCAGAACAACGACCCTAGCATTGACGAGTCGCCCCTGTACGACATCGCCATGATCAACCTCGGCCACTATCGGAACAGCGCTGACTACGAGGACAGCGTCTTCTGGTGTGGACAAGCTCAGCCCTGGATTTCCGGCCTGGATGAGCAGTGGCGCGATTGGATGGAGACGAGCGGCGTCTATGTCGGTTCCCGCGCTCCGATGATGCTGCCAGTTGGTGGTGCCTTCGGCTATGCGCAGCCACAGCCGAACACGCTGGTGAAAGAGGCGATGGCCGACAAGAACCAAATGATGATCGAGCTCGGTGCTCGCATGGTTGTGGCGTCGCTCACAGCCAAAACAGCGACTGAATCCCGGGGCGACCAGTCTGCATCGACGTCGGTCCTAGCCGGTTGCGTGGCAAACGTCAGCGAAGCCTATACCCAGGCGATTATGTGGTGTTGCCAGTACATGGGGGTAAGTGATGCGAAGGTCAGCTATCAGATCAACCAAGAGTTCGTCGAGCTGACGGCTGATCCTCAGATGATCACCGCGCTGGTTGGTCTATGGCAGAACGGCGGCTTCGCCAAATCCGACCTACGAGCCTATCTCCGCAAATTGGGCCTTATCGCACCTGAGCGCACCGATCAGCAGATTGACGGGGAGCTGCTGGAGCAGGCCGATGGCCTTGGCCTGGATGACGAGGAACAAATAAATGGCGGCAAACCAAGCGATCCTTGATGCCACGGTCCGTCACGCAGTCTTTCTCGAAAAGCTAAAGGCAGGGGAAGTCGGCAAGTTTGCTCCGTTCCTCCAGGAGATTGACCGATCGATCCGCGACCGGCTCACGCGTAGTGACCTGTCCGAGTACAACGTCAGGCGTCTGGAAGCCCTGCTCAAGGAGGTCGATAGCCTGTTGCTGGGCATATTCGATCGCTTCAGCAATCAGCTGAACCTCGACTTAGTGGATATCGCCAATTACGAAGCCGAGTTCGAGGTGACAAGCCTTGCCAGATCGGCACCGGTCGGCGTGGCGTTAGACGTGGTTGCTCCGACAGCGGCTGCGATTCGTACAGCAGTGCTGACAAACCCTCTCAGCGTGCGCGGCACGGGTGGCGGAAAGCTGTTGAAAGCCTTTATCAAGGGTTGGACTGCGGCTGAGCGAGAGCGCGTCACTGGCGCGATACGCCAGGGCTTCTTCGAAGGGCTTACGAACTTCCAGATCATCCGCAACATTCGCGGTACCAAGGCGACGGACAACAAAGACGGCATTCTCGCAATCACCAATCGAAACGCGAGCACAGTGGTGCGCACAGCGATCCAGCATGTCTCGTCGCAGGCGCGCATGGAGGTGGCACGGGCCAATACGGACGTCGTGACGGAAGTCGAAATGGTTGCCACTCTGGATAGCAAGACAAGTCAGCAATGCCGATCCATGGATAAGCGGCGTTTCCCGGTCGATTCTGGGCCGCGTCCGCCGTTCCACCCGAACTGCCGAACCACATTCATTCTGCTGACCAAGCTCAGTGAAACCTTCGGTAAGGGCGCTACACGGGCCGCTGTGGGTGCGGACGGAGCAGGGCAGGTCAGTGCAAGCCTCGACTATTACCATTGGCTCCAACAGCAGCCTGCTTCGTTTCAGGACGTGGCGTTAGGACCGGCGCGAGGCAAGCTCTTTCGTGAGGGCGGTCTGACCATCAAGCGTTTTGCGGAGTTGCAGCTAGATCGCAACTTCGCGCCTATGACGCTGGCCCGCATGAAAGAGGTGGAGCCGCTGGCGTTTGAAATGGCAGGTCTTTGAGGTAAGGAGGCGACGTCCTTGTTCGCCTGCCTTCATCTCGCCAAGTGACGGCAGTCGGATCTCACTGCCCAAAAATAATCAACACGACCCGCTCTAGCGGGTTTTTTTACGCCTGCGAAGCGGGCTATACGAACCCAAGGGGTGCCTCAACGTGGCAGAAGAAAACGAAATCGACCTGGAAAATCCGGCAATCAAGGCCGCTATCGCGACTGCCGTGGAAGCCTCTGTGACCGGGTTGAAAACCAAGAACACCGAGTTACTGGGCAAGCTGAAGGAAACCACCAAAAAACTCAGCCAGTTCGAAACTCAGTTCGAAGGCCTGGACATCAACGCGGTGAAGGGGCTGTTAACCAAAGCCGGCGCGGATGAAGAAACGAAACTCCTCACCGAAGGCAAGATTGACGAAGTCTTTTCCAGGCGCACGGAGCGCTTGCGTGGCGACTTCGAAAAGCAACTAAAGGCGGAAAAGGAACGTGCTGACAAAGCCGAATCCTTCGCGAGCAAGTTCCGGGACAAGGTCTTGGGCGACTCCATCCGTTCTGCGGCCATCAAGGCTGGAGCGCTTCCTGAGGCAGCGGAGGATCTGATTCTGCGTGCCAAAGGGCAGTTCACGCTCAATGAAGAGGGCGAAGCAGTTGCGATCGATAAGGAAGGCCAGGTCATCCTTGGCAAAGACGGCAAGACCCCTCTGACGCCGCTCGAATGGGCGGAATCCTTGCGCGAAAGCGCACCTCATCTGTGGCCTAGGGCTTCAGGAACCAATGCCCCGGGCGGGGGTAGCGGTAATGCCGCGCTGAAACGCTCCGAAATGACGCCTTCGGCCAAGCGTGAGTTCATCACGAAGCACGGCCAGGACGCCTACCTGAAATTGCCTAAATAATGGAGTAACCCATGCCGACTACCGTCAACACGGACATGATCGTTTACAACGATCTTGCTCAGACCGCCTACCTGGAGCGCATCCAGGATGTGATCGATGTGTTCAACGCGTCTTCCAATGGCGCTCTGGTGCTGGATAACGAGCTGATCGAAGGTGACTTGCGCAAGCGTGCTTTCTACAAGCTCGGCGGCTCCATCGCACACCGTGACGTCAATTCGACTGCAACGGTGGCCGGCCAGAAGATCGGCTCTGGTGAGATGGTCGGTGTGAAGGTGCCGTTCAAGTACGGTCCTTACGAAACCACTGAAGAGGCGTTTAAGCGCCGAGCGCGTTCCCCGGAGGAGTTTTCCGAACTGCTGGGGATTGACTACGCCGATGCGGTTCTCGAAGGATACATCCAGTACGCGATGGCAGCCCTGAAGGCTGCTATCGGTGCAAATCCGAACATGGTTGCCACTGCCAGCTTCGCCACCGATGGCAAGAAGGCGCTGACCAAAGGCATGCGCAAGTTTGGCGACCGCTTCGGTCGTATTGCGTTGTGGACCATGGACTCGGCGACCTACTTCGACATGGTCGATCAGGCCATTACCGAAAAGGTCTACGAAGAGGCGGGTGTGGTCATCTACGGCGGCCAACCTGGAACCATGGGCAAGCCCGTTCTGGTCTCGGACACGATTCCAACGGAAACCATCTTCGGCCTGCAAGCCGGCGCGATCAAAATCACCGAGTCTCAAGCTCCGGGCTTCCGTTCGTACCCGATCAACACCCAGGAAAACTTGGCGATGGGCTTCCGCGCCGAAGGGACATTCAACCTGGACCTTCTGGGTTACAGCTGGAATGACTCTACCGGTGGTGTGAACCCTAACCTGGCTGCTATCGGAACCGGAGCTAACTGGACCAAGTACGCCACCAGCGACAAGGTTACCGCAGGCGTCTTGATCGACCTGTCCGCGCCTTAAAGGCGTTCACCTTTAGCCAGCGGCCTGTAACGGGCCGCTTTTGGAGAGCGACATGGAACTTACTTATTCGGCACAAACCAGGGACTTCGATCCGGACAAGCGTTATCGCACCCCCGTTTATTTCGAGAAGCCGGAGTCGGGCGTAACGAAGGTCACAGTGATCGGCGATTGGCCGGTCGTCGTCGATGCCTACAGGACCGCCAAGGTTCAAGTGGAAGTTGTCGAAGCCGGTGGCGCAGTGGAAACAGATCCGGCCAAAATGGGAGTGGCGGATCTGAGGAATTGGCTCACTGCCCAGGGCATTGAGTTCGATCCGAAGGCGCCGAAGGCTGAAATCGTAAAACTCATTCCTGCGAGCTGATTCCATGACACTCATCATCGAGGACGGCACTGGTAAGCCTGATGCCGAAAGCTATTCGAGCGCTGAGGATTTAGTCCGTTACGCCGCGAAATTCGGCGTCGCCATCCCTGCGGATACCCCCGCGCAAGAAGCGCTGCTTCGCCGGGCCGCCTTGGCGATGAATGGCATGGCCTGGAAAGGGCAGAAGATGTCTAGCGATCAGGCCCTGGCGTGGCCGCGCCGGGGTATTCAACTGGATTGTGAGATCAAGCCGAACGACTACCTTCCGGCGCGCATTCCTTACGGCCAAATGGCTCTCGCAGCGGAGATTCATCGCGACGACATCGATCCTATCGAGACGCGCAAGGGCGCGGTTATTCGGGAGCGGGTCGAAGGCGCCGTCGAGACTGAGTACGCGACGATTTCTAATACCAGCGGCAGGCTGCTTCCGGCTGCTCCGGATAGGCCAAGCCGCACGCAATTTGCGGACTACCTTCTCAAACGTGGGTTGTTCGCCGTAAGGGCTTAGCCGATGAGCGAGTTTTACGACCGGATGGCAGCAACGGCCTTACGGCTGATCACACAGTACGGCCAAGCAGTTACGCTGCGCGATGTTCAGCCTGGCGAATACGATCCTGACAATCCGGAAGGCGCGGAGGTCGTCCTCGAGCAAGTATCCCAGGGCATCCTGCTCGATTTCACCGGCTTCGAGTTTCAAGCCGACACCCTGATAGTGCGTGGCGACAAGAAGCTGAAGATTGCGGCGGTGGGCTTGGATTGGAAGCCGAAGCCAATGATCACAGCCGAGATCCAGGGGAATACCTGGACGGTGATCAACGTTAAGGAGGTCAACCCAGCCGGCACGCCGCTGATATACGAATTGCAGGTCCGTTCATGAACACTTACGCAGGCCGGCGAGGCAGCTTTTCGCTCCAACTGGCCGAGTTTGCCAAACAGGCCCAAGAGGCGGTGGACGCTAGCCTTCGCGAGATCATCATTGAAATCGGTAACTCGCTGATTCGAATGTCTCCGGTAGATACCGGGCGATTCCGTGGTAATTGGCAGATGTCCATCGATGCGCCATCGGAAGGGACGCTAGGAGCGCTTGATCCGACCGGAGCGACAGCTACGGCACGCATCGCAGAAGGATCGATTTTCTTCCGGGCAGGAACCACCGCGTTCATCGTGAACAATTTGCCTTATGCGATACCGCTAGAGTACGGCCATTCCGACCAAGCTCCGGGGGGAATGGTGCGAATCACTCAGGCGCGTTTCCAGCAAATTGTCCTGGAGGCCATCAGGAACCATAAAGTATGAGCCACAACATCATCGCTGCAGCGTTCGAGTCGCGCCTGCTTGCCTGGGCCAAGGCTAGAGCCAAGCCACTGAAGGTCGTGGTTGAGAACGAGGCATATACGCCAGGCGCCGCCGAGACGTATCTCCGAGCCTTCACGCTGCCGTCAGTCACGGCCAGCAATACGCTAAGCGGCGATCACCGCCTCTATACCGGCGTGTTTCAGGTGAATATCGTGACGCCGTCCGGGAAGTATCGGACCGAGGCAAGCGGCATCGTGGATGAGTTGGCGGCTTTGTTCCCCTTGAATCTGCGCGTTGCTCGCACCGGATTGATCGTGTCAGTGATGACGCCGGTTGCGCCCGGCCCAGGAATTCCAGACGGCAACAGTTTCACGGTATCTGCTTCGTTCCAATATCGGTCCGACACCAACTGAGCAACGTCGCGCTAGAATCATCTCTGAATAGACGTAATCGGGACTCCTCCATGGATGATGCAACGAAGGCGCGCCTACAGTGGCTGGATGAGTCAGCCGACGATCATGGTTGGAACAACCGTGAGGAGATCAACGCTAGCGAAAAATGCATTTGCAGCGCCTGCGGCCAATGGTCGAAACTGGACCAAATCACGAAGTGGCACAACGAGAAACACGCCTGTTGTCCTCATTGTGGGCTGACCGGTGTTGTCGTTGGCTCCGCATCAGGACTGCCCCTTGAGGAATACGAGAGCTGTCGAATTCCTGAGTAGCAGTCCATCCAAAATTCGCCCGTTGGGCAAACCCTGAACCCGCCATTGAGCGGGTTTTGTCATTTCTAAACAGAGGGAAATACATGAGCGCCATTCTCCCCAACGGCTCCATCCTTGAAATTGCTGCCACATTCAGCCCACCGACTCCAGTGACTGCCATCAGTAACGCTAACCCTGCGGTGGCAAATGCCGCTGCGCACGGCCTGTCGAATGGCGACATTCTGGTGGTTACTTCGGGTTGGACTCGCCTGAACGACAAGGTTGTTCGTATCGCCGGTTCTGATGCAGGCTCGTTCGAACTGGAAGGCATCAACACCACCAACACCACGGTCTATACCGCTGGAGCGGGCGCAGGATCTGTGCGTGCTGCGAGTGGTTGGGCTCAAATCAGCCAAGTCACCGACAGCAACAGCTCTGGCGGCGAACAGCAGTTCACCACCTTCGGCTTCCTTGAAGAGTCGGACGACCGTCAACTGCCGACAACGAAGTCTCCGATCAGCATGGCTATCACCGTTGCTGATGACCCATCGCTTCCTTACGTTGCGGTTTGTGAGGCGGCTGATGAAGATCGCGAGCCCCGCGTTGTGAGGCTGACTTTGCCCAATGGCTCCGTCATCTACTACCACGCATACGTGTCGATCACGTCTACTCCGACGTTGTCCCGGAACAGCATCATGACCCGGACTGTAACGCTGTCTCTGGCCGCTCGCCCAACCCGATACGCTGCGGCGGTGTAAGTCATGGCAAAGATCAAGATTGCTCAAAACCCGACCTTCAAAACGAAGGTCGCCATCCCGCGCGTGGGCGCTGATCCGGTCAGCGTTGAGTTCGAATTTAAGTATCTGGATCGCCTTGCCCTGGCTGCTCACTTCGACAAGTGGAACGCCGTCCGTGAGGATCATGCGAAGAAGCTCCAGGAGGACGGTCTCTCTTGGCATGAGGCCACGGTGGCAGAAATAGACATCCAGGTCGGCCAGCTCAAGGACATCATTGCCAATTGGGCCTTTGACGAGAAGCTGTCGGATGAGTCGCTGACAGCGCTTGTCACCACCTGCGTTGGCGCGCCGCAGGCGGTGCTTTCTGCCTACCAAAACGCCTATCAGTCGGCCCGCCTGGGAAACTAACCGGCGCCGCTCGCGTCATGTACGAACCAGGGCCATCCGAGGCAGCCCTAGCAGCCTTCGGCATGACGTTAGACGACATTCCCGAGAATGAATACGAGGTCTGGCCGGACAACTGGCGGGCTTTCCTGCTGTTCGAGGCAATGTCGACTCAGTGGCGAACGGGAATGGGCGGAGCCTCTGGCTTGGACTACAGCGCACTCCCGCCAGTGGCAAGCATGTTGGGCATAACGCGGCGCGAATTATCAGAAGCCTTCCACGACATCCGTGTCATGGAAGCAGAAGCCTTGCTCGTGATGAGCGAATCGAAATAACGGAGCCTGAATGACTTCTATTGCTGAACTCGGCATCAAGGTTGATTCGACTGATGCTGCGCAAGCGAGCTCCGATCTCGACAGGCTCACCGCTGCGGGTGTCCGCGCAGAAAAAGCCGCTGAGGGTGTTGCCAAGGGCGCGGACAAGGCATCGGAATCGATCAAGAAGCAGAAGGATGAGCTGAGCGAGCTCCTCGGCGAGATTGATCCGACGGTGAAGGCCCTAGGACGGCTGGACGAGCTTGAAAGCAGGCTAGCGAAGCAGAAGAAGCTCGGCGCGCTCGATGCAGCCACCTTTAGCGAGTACCAGGCCAAGATTGAGCAGTCTCGGGCGAGCCTCGGGGGCTTCGACGAAACGCTCACTCGCACCGGTAACACGGCTAAGCAGACGGCTGCTGCGTTGCGTGGAGTCCCTGCTCAATTCACTGATATCGTCGTGTCGCTCCAGGGCGGTCAGTCTCCGATGACTGTCCTGCTCCAGCAAGGCGGCCAACTCAAGGATATGTTCGGCGGCATTGGTCCCGCCGCGCGAGCCCTAGGCGGATACATCCTTGGCCTTGTTAATCCCTTCACGGTTGCCGCTGCGGCTGTTGCTACCCTCGGATATGCCTTCGTTTCAGGCAGTGAAGAGGCGGTCGAGTTTCAGAAATCGATCATCCTTACCGGAAACGCTGCGGGCACTTCGGCTGACACTCTGTCCAACATGGCGCAACAGGTGGCCGCAACCGTCGGCACAACTGGCGCAGCGTCGGAGGTACTGGCAAAGCTTGCTAGCAGCGGCAAGATTGCGAGCAGCAGTTTTGAAGGGGTTGCGACCGCGGCGCTGGAAATGGAAAAGGCCACTGGCCGGGCCGTGGAGGAAACGATCGCCGAGTTCGTGAAGATCGGAAAAGACCCAGTCGCAGCCGCGAAAGAGCTCAACGATCAATACAACTTCCTGACGGCAACGACGTATGCGCAAATCGTCGCGCTGAAAGAGCAGGGCGACACTATCGGCGCGGCCAAACTGCTGACCGACACCTATGTCGATACCATCAAGAGTCGTAGCAGTGAGGTCACGGAAAACCTCTCAATCTGGGAGCGTGGATGGAAAAGCCTAAAGGGAGAAATCTCGGCCACGGCTGATGCCATAAAAAACATCGGACGTGATCAGACCCTGGCTAGCCAGATCACCGAGGCGCAGCAACGTGTGGCAGCGGCCCAGAGTGCCCTAAATGGCATGCCGGACGACACCGATGCCCAGGCCAAGCTGACCAATTCAAAGCTGGAACTGGAGTTTCTCATCCAGCAGAAGAACACCCAGGACGCCATCGCCAAAGCTCAGGGGTTGAGCGCACAGAGACAGCGTGAAGGCATCGACGCGAGAATCCGCGTGAAGGCTATCAGTGACTCCAGCCTTTCCAGCGAGGAGAAGCGCAACGACCTTATCAAGGAGTACAAGCGGGAGGTCGAGGCGCTGCGCAGGGCAAACCCCGACGACCCGCTGGTTCAGGAAGCCGTCGTAGCGAAGACAATCCAGAATATTCGGGACCGGAACAAAGACCCGAAAACCGCGACGTCGTCCATCAACCTCACCGACTTCAACGACTCGAAAAATCAGCTAACGCTGATCCTCAGCGAATACAAGAGCGCTCAGAGGGAGCTGGAAGCAGCGCAGAAAGCCGGCCTGCTCACACAGGAAGACTATCTGCTCAAGCGTAAAGCCCTTATCGGCAATGAGCGGGATGAGGTAACCGCAGCTTACCAGGCGGAGATCGCAGCTCTCGAGGCATCGAAGAGCCAAGCCAGCACTACAGCCGCCCAGCGCATTCAGTTGGACCAAAAAATTGCCGATGCCAAAGCCAGCATGATCAAGGCGCAAAAGGAGGCTGACAGCGAGCTTGAGGTGATCGCGACGAATGAGCAGGGGAGGCTTGCGAAGCAGGCCCAGGCCATCAAATCCTATACCGACGCGTTGGATCAGCAGAACGCCGCCCTGCGCCGTGCTGGAAGCCGTGCCGCAGACGGAGTCGGGCTTGGCGACCGCCAGAATGCGATCAATAGCGAGCTGAACGGCATCGCTGATCGTGCGAATCAGCAACGCTTAGATCTGGCTCGAGATAAGGCCGACCAGGCGCGAAACATGAGCGCTGAGGAATACAGAGCCAAGCTGGACGCGATCAATCGAAGCGAACGGGAGATGAGCGAAACCGTGCTCAGCAACTACGAGCAGTTGTCTGAAGCTCAGGGAAACTGGAGAAACGGGGCAACGTCTGCGTTCAGCAACTATCTGGACAGCGCGCGTGATGTGGCTGGACAAACCAAAAGCCTATTCACCAATGCTTTTAGCTCCATGGAAGATGCTTTGGTCAGCTTCGCCATGACTGGGAAGCTGTCGTTCTCGGACTTCGCAAAATCGGTATTGGCTGACATGGCTCGTATGGCTGCCAGAGCGGCTACGTCCTCTGCGCTCAGTTCGTTGTTTGGCATCGCTGCATCCGCTGTTGGCTCCTATTTCGGCAGCCCTGCTTCTGCCGGCTCGACGCAGGCTGGTTACTCCGGCGATTTGTCGGGCTTCACTCCGGGGAGCATTCAGGCCAAGGGCGGTGCGTGGGCTGGCGGCGTGCAGATGTTTGCCGACGGTGGGGCTTTCACCAATTCGGTAGTCAGCAAGCCGACCGCCTTCGGTATGGCTGGCGGAGAGACCGGAATCATGGGTGAAGCCGGGCCGGAGGCAATCATGCCGCTGACTAGGACAGCAGGTGGCAAGCTCGCCGTAATGGCGGTAGGTCGCGGCCAGAGTTCCAGCACCAACCAAGTGGTAATTCAGCAAAACATCGCCGTGCCGGATGGGCAGGGTGCTGGAGGCGCTGATGAGACCACCAGTCAGGCCGTTGCCCAAGCTTACGCCCGGGCGGCCAAGCAGGGCGCTCAAGAGCAAATTGCTCGCGACTTGAGGCCTGGCGGCCAAATCTGGCAAGCCATCAACAAACGGTAATCCCCGCTTCGACGGGGTTGTGTTTTAGGAACATACAGCATGGAAACTTTCACCTGGGCTCCGGATAAAGAGCCTTCCGGTACGGTGAGTTTTCGCCGCAAGTCAGCAAAATTTGGCGACGGATACGAGCAGGTCGCTGAGGACGGGATGAACAATAAAACCCAGTCTTGGCCGCTGACATTCACTGGACCAAAGTTACGGATCGCTGAGATCAAGGCATTCCTGGATGCGCATAAAGGCGCTATGGCTTTTAGCTGGACGGAGCCTTTCGGGGAATCATTGCTGGTCCGGTGCAGCGAGTATCAACCTCGGCATGCAGGCGGTGGTGTTTACCGGTTGGCCGCAACTTTTGAACAGGCATTTCACCCATGAGCATTGTCCCGATCAACATCGGTGGAGGCGCTAACGACGGGGCAGGTCAGAGTCTCCGCTCGGGTGGGGAGACCATCAAGTCCAATTTTGCAGAACTCGATGTTCGGACAACTGCCGCACAGCTGGCCGCTGATAAAGCAGGTGAGACAGCCTCGCTCGCTGGGGAAGCAGCAACGGACGCCAGAGCCAGAGCTGACGCAGCCCAGGCGAAGGCTGACGCAGTCGCTGCCGAAAAAGGACAACCCAATGGGATTGCCACTTTGGATGACAGCGGCACCGTCCCTGCCAGTCAGTTGCCCAGTTACGTCGATGATGTACTCGAGTTCGAAAGCGAGTCCGCTTTTCCAGCTACAGGCGAAACAGGGAAAATCTATGTCGCCGCTGACTCCAATGATCAGTACCGCTGGAGCGGCACCCAATACATTCTCCTCTCCGCATCGCCCGGCTCGACTGATGCAGTCCCGGAGGGTAGCGTCAATAAATATTGGACCAATGCCAGAACCGTTGCGAGCGTGCTCACCGGACTCCTCACGACAAACCCGGCTGTGGTGGCTGCAACAGACACTATCCTTGCGGCCATAGGAAAGCTGCAACGGCAAATCAGCGATGCAGTAGCCTCGCTCGGGAATAAGGCCGCGAAAGGGGCCAATAGCGATATCACCTCGTTATCAGGACTAACCACGGCGCTTTCGATTGCCCAGGGCGGTACCGGGGCGACTACGCTCGCAGCCGCTCAAGCTGCACTTGGGATCAACTCAGCGATCAACCTTCCTACCGGGACGAACCTTAACAATATTCAGGCCACAGGCTTCTACATGCAGCAGGCGAACGCTAACGCGACGTTGGCCCTGAATTACCCTGTCGCAGCCGCAGGATCACTTATCAGCGTGCAGCTCGGAAGCAGCATCACCACTCAGACGTACACCGTGTACAACACAGGTGAGCAATACGTGCGATCCAGGTATGTAGCTGCCTGGAGCGATTGGAGATTGACCATCACTGACGCGACTGTGGGATTTGCCTATGCCTACCCGAACGGCGGAACAGAAGCAGCTCCCGCAACGGTGACGATCAACAGCCGTTACACGGTAGCCAACCCGTTCCCTGGGCACGAGGTGATTGTACAGGCGGAGATCCTGATCGGAGGCAAGTGGGGCGATGCTGGTTGGTTCTACAGCTCTGGCGGCTACGGCACCAAGGGCTCACAACTGGACTTGAACACCTTGGTCGTTCAGACGGGGGCGAGCCGAGTTAGCTACACATCCAACGCCAGTGGCGACCCCTTTGGACAAACAGCCACAGGACTGACGTCCGCAACTTGTCGCTTAAAAGTCTGGAGAGTCCATGCATGACCTTGTGCGTTTACGCTGAGATTGGCAGCAATTTTCAACAGGTGGGTGGGGACTGCCCTAATGGTTGGATTCAAATGAATGGTCAGCGTCCCGATGATGAGAAGACCCTGCTTTACACCGCATCGGAGAAAGGCGAGTGGGTAATCTCCGATAGAACGTTGCTGGAGATCCAGATGAAAAGGGAAGCGGATTGGGCATCCTCTGAGATGGTCGTCGTGGCCGAACAGCTCGTGATGCTTGAAGACTCTGACCCTGCCGCCTTGCCTGGGACAGATCGGCAATGGCGGGACTATCGAATCGCGCTCAGAGCCTGGAAGGAAGGGCACCCTGATTTCCCAGACGAAGCAAAGCGCCCAAAACGGCCCATCTGATCTCCACTCGCCTGATTTTAATTTTTTCTGAGGACACTCCATGCCGATTACGGCTGATATCCAGACGCTGGAGCCTGGCGCTTGGGTGGAGCTTTTTGAGCTCGATGCAACGATGCTGGGCGCCGAGCTGTACCGCTTCCATGGTTACCCACAGCAATCCTCAATATTTTGGCAGGGCAAAGAGTATTCGCCTTGGCCGATTAAAGCTGAAGGCTTCGAGATGACGGGGCAGGGGACGCAACCGACGCCGACTCTTTCCGTGGGCAACGTTGACGGCTTTATCACTGCGCTGGTTTTGTATTTCGAAGATCTCGTCGGCGCGAAACTGATTCGCCATCGAACCCTGGGCAAGTATCTCGATGGGCAGCCCGAAGCGGACCCAGAGGAAGAACTTCCACCAGATATTTGGTATGTCGAGCGCAAGGCTGCCGAGGACAACGAAGTTGTCCAGTTCGAACTGGCGACGGCCCTGGATTTCGCTGGAGTCCAACTACCTCGGAGACAGATCGTAGCCAACGTGTGCTGGTGGCTTTCCTGTGGCGGCTACCGAGGTCCGTATTGCGGCTACAACGGGTCACCCGTTGCCGACGAGAACGATGTCATCGTCACTGACGCAGCCAAGGATAAGTGCGGCGGTCGCTTGACTAGCTGCAAGCTACGTTTCGGCGAAAATAACCCCCTCCCATATGGCTCTTTCCCCGCTGCGGGGCTGCTCCGGACATGATCTATGAACAAAGCAAACAGAGCGGCAATCGAGGCACACGCCATCGACGAGTATCCGCGCGAGGCGTGTGGGCTGTTGGTGAGGGTAGGTCGGAAAGAGATCTACGTTCCATGCCGCAACATCGCCTCGACGCCGAACGAGCATTTCCGCTTGGCGCCTGAGGATTACGCAGCCGCTGAAGACAGGGGCGACATTTTCGCGGTGGTACACAGCCATCCCGATTATCCTGCCACACCGAGTGAGGCTGATCGCGTCTCCTGCGAAGCGTCGGGCTTGCCCTGGCACATTCTCGAAGTGCGAAAAGGCGATGACGGTGTAGTGCGAGCTGGGAATTTGATGAGCTTCGCGCCGGTTGGGTATCAGGCACCTCTGATTGGCCGCAAGTTTGTGCACGGTGTGCATGATTGTCTCAGCATCATCCTGGATTTTTACCGTCGTGAGATGGGTATCGATCTTGGCAGCTATGAGCGGGAAGACGGTTGGTGGGATAAGGGCGGCAATCTCTACCTCGAAAATTTGCCCGCGGCGGGCTTCGAAAAAATACCCGTACCGCAACATGGCGACATCGTGTTGATGCAGATCCGTTCACCGGTGCCCAACCATGCGGGGATATACCTGGCCGACGGTGTGCTGAGGAGTGAGCCAGAGCACTACCCGGCGCCCGGATCGATTCTTCATCACCTCTACAACCGCGACAGCAAGCGGGATGTGTACGGCGGGTACTGGTCTGAAGTCACCGTTGGTTACTGGCGTCACCGGGACGCAAAACCTTTGCTAAAACAGCACTGAAATCCTAACGAGGTCATCGTTTATGGTGGGCCATGGCAGGACATGGTTAAAGGTCATCGACCCACCTGCCCGGGTTGATTGCAAATTTTTCGTGAGCTGTCAAATAGCTTGGCATTTCGCTTCATCTTCCAATCATGTGAGCGAAGCATCGCGTTACTACATCGCGATTCGTTGCGGTGCTGGGATTCGTACACCGGCCAACCGGTGATATCTTGGTGCCATCTTTCACAGGAGTGGCATTGATGAACAGAGGCGCAACGTTGCTGTCGGTTATTTTGGGGTTGGGGTCGATGATTGCATCTCTTGCCCATGCGGAATGGATGAAGTCAGAAATCAAAGACGAAATGCGCGGCACAAGCACTATAGTCTTCAGCCAAACATCATCCCCTCTGGCTGGCGACGGACCTAGCGTTACTTTAATGGTTTTAGATGATAAAGATGGAAAGCCGGGTGTAGTGTTTAACTTGAATAGTGGTCGAACTGAGGGGTGCCCCGCCGCCGACAACTCCTTTTGTAACGTGAATGTCAAATTTGACGAGGGAAAAATCACCGAGGAGCTTTTCGCGACGACAGATGGCAAACAACTGATCCCATCACAGGTAGTGGCGTTCGCCGGGTCAGTTTCGATCGCAAAAAAATTGTTTATAGAAGTGGAGTTGCAGGGAGTTGGGACTCGTCAATACAAATTCATTGTCGGCGATCTTGATATCCCCGTAGATCGAACTCCTTCGGTAAAGCTGCTAGGGTACGAGTTGGGCCGCAAATATTCTGACGTTCCATCGCCGCTGAAAAAAGTTAAGGCGAACGGTCTAGACGTATGCTACGAAGGAGAGGGCCTTACTGGCTTATTCAGCGCGGAACCGGTAAATAAGGCAACCCTCTGTTTCTTTAATGGCGTTTTCTACAGTGCGGTCATCATTCCCGGAACTAAGGCTAGTTATGTTTCTGGAGAAAAATATCTGACCAAAATTTTCGGAAAACCTGACCCTGAGGCCCTCTATCCTTCTTGGCCTAACAAAGGTGACAATCTCTTAAATAAAAATACTAAGCGTGCAGCTTATTTCACGTTCAGTCCGAATTCCTATTACGACCCTCTAGTAATCACCGATGAGATTGTTTCTCCGCTCGTGCCATAGTGCTAGGGCGTGTCTTTCTATGAAGGAGAAATGAAATTAGCCTTAATGCTCCGTTAGGTCGTCTTGTCTGCCTGCGCTAGCAGGCAGACTCCGATCAACCGAAGCCGATCCGGTGCCGCCGTCTAAGCTTTTTCGCATTTCAGGACGCCCTTTGGTGGTAAATCTGTGTTGGTAGTGACGCACGGTGAGGGCTGCGTTAGCACTGGCTGTAAGACTCCTGTGAACATCAACGGACGCCGAGCTGCAGAAACCGGCTCAGGCGAGACCGCGTAATTCCGTGTGGCTCTAGGTGACCATATATTGTCTCGGCATCGTCCTGCGGAAGCGGCCTGAATGAACTTGACTCCACCATAAGGAGCGGCAGTTCAGGATATTCAAAGACTAAATGATGAGCATGGATGTATCACTCACCACGCAATAATAAAAGCCGCCTTGGGCTGTTTTTTTCGTTCGGAGGAAAAATGTCGCAGTTGCTTGAGAAGATGCAAACGGTGATTGTGTCCAAGCAGTTAGCTGAAATCACTGGCAAGCGCGAGCACCGTATTACGACCGGAGCAGGCTGGCGCGACATCATCGGTTATTTCAAGCAGTTTGCTGGTTTCGAAAAATTTATGCTTGAGAGCAAGGATAAGGGCCTTCGTTTTGCCATTTTTAATGGCAATAGGAACATTGGAGAGGACGACCTCGGAAAGCCTACGGGGAGGGATGTCATCCGAATCGTTCCAGTTATTGAGGGTTCAAAGCGTGCCGGGGCACTACAAACCATAATCGGTGCCGTACTTATCGTGGTTGGCCTCGTCTACAGCCCGCTTCTGCCGGTCGGCATTGCCATGGTTGCCGGTGGGGTGATGCAAATGCTCAGTCCCCAGGCAAAAGGTCTGGGCACCCAAGACAGCCCAAACAACCGACCCAGTTATAGCTTCAACGGCCCGGTTAATACCAGCGTCCAAGGCAACCCTGTCCCGCTGCTGTATGGCCGCATGATCGTCGGCAGCGCCGTGATCAGCGCGGGTATTTACTCCGAAGACCAGATGTAACCGAAGCATCCATCACGAGGCCCGCCATTGAGCGGGCTTTTTTTCGCCCAAAGGAAAGTCATGACCCAGCTAGCCATAGCCGGACGCAAGGGTGGTGAGTCGAAGCCGCGTCCTTCCGTTGAGGCTCCGGACAACCTGCAAAGCACCGCTTTCGCGCGAATTCTCGACCTGGTGAGTGAAGGTGAGATTCGAGGCTTGGCGAACGGCATGCAGTCCATTTTTCTTGATGAAACACCGCTGGCAAACCCGGATGGAACGCTGAACTTCAGCGGCGTCAGCCAAGAGGTGCGAACCGGCAGTCAAGATCAACTACACATCTCGGGCTTCCCCGCGGTGGAGAGCGAAATTGCCGTCGGTGTTGAGCTCCGCTCCGACCAGCCTTGGGTGCGCGCGGTAACCAATCTTCAACTCTCGGCAGTCCGGATCAGACTTTCCACTCCACGTCTTGCACGGACAAACACCACAAATGGCGACACCAACGGATACACGGTCCGATACAGGATTGAGCTGTCCACCGACGGCGGTCCCTTTGTGTCCGTGCTAGACGCGGCTTTCAGCGGAAAGACGTCGACAAAATACGAACGATCACACCGCGTCGATCTTCCTAGCGCGACCACCGGCTGGACCGTGCGCGTGATCCGTCTGACGGCCAATGCCACCAGCTCCGCGATATCAGACACCACCAACGTTGAGGCAATTACAGAGATCATCGACGCGAAGCTGAGATACCCAGGTTCGGCCATCGTCGGCCTGCAATTCGATGCGTCGCAGTTTCAATCGATTCCGACTCGCTCGTTCGATTTGTATGGCCGCATCATCAAGGTTCCAAGCAACTATGACCCAGAGACGCGCACCTACACGGGAGTCTGGGATGGCACCTTTAAAAGCGCCTGGACAGATAATCCTGCCTGGATTTTTTACGACTTACTGCTGCATTTCCGCTATGGGCTCGGCCATCTGCTGAACGCGGGGCAGGTGGATAAATGGGAGCTGTATCGGATCGGTCAGTATTGCGATCAGCCAGTCCCCGACGGGAAGGGCGGCACCGAGCCGCGTTTCACCTGCAATCTGTACCTTTCGGTTCGCGCTGATGCGCTGCGCGTGCTCCAGGATCTGGCGACAGCGTTCCGTGGGATGGCGTACTGGGCTGCTGGTTCCGTCATGGCCGTGGCCGATATACCAGAGGATCCTGTTTATACCTACTCGAATGCCAACGTCATCGACGGGAAATTCAACTACACCGGATCTGCCAAGAAGACGCGCTATACCGTTGCCCTGGTGAGCTGGAACGATCCTTCGGATTTTTATCGGCAGAAGGTTGAGTACGTAGACGACCAGCCCGGAATCGCTCGTTACGGCATCCAGCAAACCGAAATCACAGCTACCGGATGCACGTCTCAGGCTCAGGCGCAGCGCGTTGGTAAATGGGCATTGCTTACTAACCGCCTGGAGACGGAGAGCGTCAGCTTTTCCGTTGGCTTGGATGGCACCTTGGCGCGGCCTGGTCAGATCATCCGCATCGCGGATAACGACAGGGCTGGACGCCGAATCGGTGGCCGGCTACGTTCTTCAACGCTCGACACTCTCGTGCTCGACGCGGATGTAACCGCCTTTCCGGGCGACACCATCACCCTGATTATGCCCAACGGTAAGGCTGTCTCTCGAGCCATCAAGTCCGTTGGCTATCCCCTGACTTGGGACAGCTCCGGCATCACGTGGGACAACGGTAACATCACTTTTGATACCACGGGTTTTCCGGCTGAGGTACAGCAAGTCGTGCTGTCGGAAAGCCTCGAGGCGCTGCCGCCGCTTCACTCCATGTGGGCAATCGACTCACCTGCCTTGGCGGTGCAACAGTTTCGCGTGATGTCCGTAACGGAAGATTTTTCGGACACGGAAATCAAGTTCACCATCAATGCTGTACGGCACAACTCGAGCAAATACGGTGCAATCGACAACGGCAGCCGTATCGAGCGTCCGCCAATCAGCGTCGTTCCCCCGAGCGTTCAGAAGCCGCCAACGAACGTGACACTCACTAACGACCATTTCGTCGATCAGGGTAGCGCGATCAGCGTCATGACAATTACTTGGGGGAGGCCAGAAGCGGCAATCGCTTACGAGGTGTATTGGCGCAAGGACGAAGGTGATTGGATCTTTGCAGGCCGTACCGGGACGACATCAATTGACGTCAGTGGGATCTACGCCGGCAGGTACACGGCGAAGGTGCGAGCGATCAACGCGCTCGATATCGGCTCTGTTTTCGCAACCTCTGCGGAGACGGTGCTGAACGGAAAGACTACGCCGCCACCAGAAGTCTCCTCGTTCATTGCCGAGTCGATCGTGTTCGGTATCAAACTGAAGTGGGAGATTCCTCAGGGCGTAAACACTGCGGATCTGCAACGGACGGAGATTTGGTATAGCGAAACCAACCAGATCGTGGATGCCACCAAATTCGGTGACTACACCTACCCACAGACTGACTTGACCATCATGGGACTCGCTCCCGGAAAAACCTATTTCTTCTGGGCACGCCTGGTTGATCGAATTGGAAATATGGGCGCTTTCTTCGGCCCAGTCTTTGGACAGTCGTCGGCTGATGCCGGGCCAATCCTGGACTACCTGAACGATAAGATCACGGAAACCCAGCTCAGTAAGCACTTGCTTGAGAAAATCGATTCCGGCGGCGCCCAGGTAGAGATTGAGGCTCTCAAGAGCGAGCTTGCCGCGATGTACAGCATCAAGACCCAGCTTACTGTTGATGGGAAACCCTACCTTGCCGGGATCGGGGTTGGAGTAGAAAACGACGAAGGGATCATCACCAGCCAAGTCCTCATCGCAGCCAGCCGCTTTGCGATAGTCGATCCCAACGCTTCGGAGGTCTTTTATCCGTTCGTGGTGCAGAACAACACCGCTTACATCAAGGCGGCGTTTATCCAGGACGGATCGATCACCAATGCGAAGATCGGCGATACCATCCAATCAACCAACTATGTCCCTGGGGTGTCGGGTTGGAGGCTCAGCAAGACGGGGGGAATTGAGTTCAATGGAGCGGTCTCGGGTGGAGGCAAGCTCACGATCAATAACCAAGTTGTTCAGGTCTTCGATCAGGCAGGGCAGCTTCGAGTGCGTCTGGGGATCTGGTGATGCCAGCGGGATTAGAGGTTTACAACGCTGACGGCTCGGTGTCCTTCACAACCGACACGATCACGGGGCGATACCTAGGATCGTTTTTCACCGGAACGGTAAATGGTTCTGTTTTTGTGCCTGGATTTGCAGGGGGAAGCCCATGGTTTTTCTCTGCAAAAGGGGTAGGTGGGGGCGATACCACGGTTGTTTGCGTGCCGTTCATCACCATCAATGGGACCACCATTTCGTGGAGCTTTTCCGACTTCCGGGGGCAGGGCACCACTGCGAATGCCCCTAGGGTCGGGTGCCAGGTTTTCTATGGAGTTAGGTAGATGCCAATAGGGCTTCAGGTATTCAGGGACACCAACACCCTTCAGATCGATTCAGATGTCCTGACGGTTTCGTTTTTGGGCAAATTCACTATCTCTGGTTGGACACGTGGCTCGACCATTTATAGGGCTGCTTTAAGCCTGCCCAAGGCAACCAAGTTTGTCCTCTTCGGTGAGACGGCGGCTTCATCGTCCATTGCAGTTAGGAGCGTTGTTCTTACTGCCAGCACTGCTGATTACGAGTTCTGGTCGAATACTACCAATAGCGTCGTTTGCTACTGCTTTGGCGATGCTCCTGTTGTCCCGTCACGTTGTGGCTTGCAGCTTTTTGACTCGGCGGGAAACCTCACCTTCGACTCGAACAACAAAATCCTCAGGATTTCCGCAGTGTATGAAACCAGTTCGGACACGCAGTCGTTCTCACTGCCGGTCGCGATTGGCCGTACCTACGCCTGTGGAATCAGCAACTATGACACGCGATATCGCCAGAATCAGGTAGGACAAAATCTCGCGTTCATGGTGATGATTCGGTCGGTCAGGGTGTCAGGTGGAACTGTCACGTCGGGGCTTCTAGCGAATCAAGGGCCGCCGACAACCAGCCCGCCTGCCAATTCACCGATTGGGCCAATGCCCGTGATTATGGTCGCAGACGTTACCGGCTTCTAACTCGTTCATCTCGCCCAACCCAATTCCAAGCCCGCCCAGAGCGGGATTTTTTTTGCCTGGAGAAATGTAAATGACTACAACAGAAAAGGATCGCGACATCCTCGCGCGCACGCTGTGGGCCGAAGCCCGCGGGGAGGGGCTGGCCGGCCAGGTTGCCGTGGGCTGCGTAATCCGCAATCGCGTGAATGATCGCAAGGACCGCTCCTGGTGGGGAGAGGGCTATGCAGGGGTTTGCCTTAAACCCTACCAGTTCAGTTGCTGGAACAAGAACGACCCGAACTATCCCTATTTGAGCGGAGCCAAGCCAATCCCGCCGAAGCAGTTCGCCCAGGCACAGCGGGCGGCGGATCTGGTGATCTCCGGCGCGGAGCCTGATATCACCAATGGCGCGACCCACTATTACGCGACCACGTTGCCGAATCCTCCGATCTGGGCCAAGGACGCCACCCAGACTTTCCGCCTCCGGCACCACATCTTTTTCAAGGATGTGCCATGAGTCCCGCCACGCTGAAGTTGTTGGTCCTGGGCGCGCTGGCGTTGCTGCTGTTCTCCGTAGGAGCGGGGTTCGGTGGGTGGCTGGCTGCTGCCCACTATAGGCCACTGCTGGACGCATCCAACAAAGACCTATCCCGGGCCACTCTGGCCCGTGACAACCTAGAATCGTTGGCCGGCGAGCAAGGCCGGAAGCTGGGTGAGCTTGTTCTGGCGGCTGAGTTGCGGGAGCGGAATGCCGCATTGGCGCAGGATAAGGCCAGGGAAGAGGCCCAGCCAGACTACGCGGTAGCCAATCGCCTCCTGCAGGAGCGAACCGGCGGCGCCCAGTGCACCGCGGCTGAATCCATCATCGATCGGGAGCTTGGCTTATGAAGGCGATGCTGCTGATTGGTGTGCTGGCGCTGGCGGGATGCGCCGGTCGTGAGCCTGAGATTCGAACGGTCCGGGTGGAGATTCCCGTGCAGGTGCCATGCAAGACCGAGGAGGTGGCGGCACCGCTCTGGGCAGCTGATGGGCTTAAGAAGTCCGACTCGCTCGAGGTGAAAGTCCGGGCGCTGCTGGCTGAGCGCCGGCAGCGCATGGGCTATGAGCGGGAGCTTGTCGCAGCAGTTTTAGCGTGTCGGTAACGGGTTAATATCACTGACGACTAGGTGGGACCTATTCGGCAGGTAGGTTTGTTAAGTGTTCCTCCGTCATAGGTGAGCTTCTGCACAGCACCGCGTGTACTTTGTGGGCAAGCATTCCCTCGATAAAGCGGCTGTGAAGGTCGTACTTAGCAGCTTGAGCACCTACAACGCTGCTGTGGTATCCCATTTGGCGTACGTACCTAGTAGTGCAGTCGATCTCGATCATGGTGTAGGAGGTAAAGTAAGAGCCTACGCGGCGAATAACTGCCTGGACGGTAGGCCCGGTCTCAATAGAGGAAATGATGGAGTACTCTGAATCATCATCATACGACCATTTGTAATCCAGCTGCATACCTGCAGCTGAAGGGAACGTTAGGCAAGAAGTTAAAAAAAAAGTGGCGATTCTCATTTTGATCTTCCTTGAAATAGGCTGCAGGCCATCAGGCCTTTTGTAGCGTAGTCGCTGCTAGAGCCAAGGTTGATCGATTGGGTGTTATGGCGACGAGTGTCAGATGGGTAAACCGGCGACAGGGCGAGCTAGCTCGGCCCCCTTGGTTGCGCGCGTTGCCGATAACGTGGCTAACCTTGAGCCACTCGAAGGCTTCGGCCGGTTCGCCCTTGTGCAGCACAATCTGCTCCGCGCCCTCCTGCGGCGTAGCTGAGTCAAGCCACCACGGGCGGTTTCTGCGGGATCACGACGGGGTGCCGGTCATGAATGTCGACATGCCGCGGCGCCGTCGGCAGGATTCATGGAGGAACAAGAGCCCAACTTGACCGAGCGCATGCTCAACGAATTATCTCCATTACCGACGATGGAGACGGAGCAATAATGAAGCTTGCTGCTTGCCAGGCATATTTGAAAGAGCTTACGCAATATGATCAATGACGTAGAGAATTATCCAGTGCCATTTTGGCATCAGCCGTGATTGCATCTGCCTCGCGCTGACTGATGATGTCGCAGTGAACGTAACCGTTGAGCATCATGATCAACTGGTGATAGTGGAACAGCGCGGATCCGTGACCGATCAAAATGCTGTGGATTTCCGCCTCCGCATATCGCAGGACTTTTTGTTGCAAACGCTGTTCAGTCTTCAAGGTTATCTCCTTTTAGGTCCCCCTCGATGGACCGGTAATGGGATCCACGCTTTGGTTACCGACGGACGGTAGCCTACAGCTTGCTGCCCTACCGGAGCTAAGGCCGAATTCCCATAGCCTATCCCATAAATTGGAACGTTGCCGTGATGCTAGGCTCAACAACGTGATGATGTTTGGGAGGTAAGGACGATGGCTGAGCTGGATAAGGAGCAGGCGTTGAGTGCATGGAGAGAGCTCCTCAGGCGGCCGGATAGCCGTCCCGATGCTGAAAAACAGTACCATCTTCTCCTCCGAATTGCTGAACGAATATAGGCAGAAGGGGATAATCGATAACGCAGAATGGCGCAGGCTTGTTGAGAAAGTTCTAGCGTTGTACGCCCGGTCCATCAAGGATGAATCGAACGAGTGTTAGCAACCAAAAACAGAAACCCGCCTAGTGGCGGGCTTTGTATTGCGGTGGGGTGGTGATGCTCAATTGATTGCCAATATTTCCCAGTGGTTGTGCTCTGTGGGTTTTCAAGCCCTGTCGGGCTAGCTGAATGTCCCCAAAGATATGCGTAGCGAGGTTTTTCAATCCGGCTTCCCCTCGATAGTCACTTCTCACCAGACCCACCACTGCAAATGATTCTCCGGTTTCACCTGTTACCGTAAGAGAGGCAGTACCGTCACCCCATAAAACACATTTGACCATGCTACCTGGTAGCAAGCGTCCCAAGGCATCCTCTATTTCAGCCCTACTTAGTCTATCCATGGCGCAGCCTCGGGTTCGTAGGGTCCAGAGGATAAGCCAGAAAAACAGTTAGTAATATGGTGGCGCCGTGCCTCTCTGGGGTCAGCCGGTGCCGCCGGGAATCCGCCCGATCATCGGCCAGCGGTCGTGTATGAATGCATATTCCGGAGGAGGGGAAGTGGTGACTATGTACACGCGCCGAGCATCGCCTTCACCTAATATTAGGCATTCAAGCCCAAAGCCCTCGTTCATATCGAACCAGTGCGACACGCGATCCGCATCTTTCTCCATGTATCGCTGCACAAGTCCCAGCGCTCGCTGCGGGTGATACTTTTCCCATCCCCCTCGTTCCACCGTCTCTAGTTTTGCCCACCCACCTGATGGGCCTGTGCCTTTCTCCTCTCGACGGCGCCCCCATCGCACCCAGCCAAGATCCGTCCCGTCCTGCAGTACCACGGGAATTGCTGCCTTGGGGTTCGGGAAATACACCCTGACCCGTTCATACGCTCTGTTTTTGTCCGCTGCCTCAACTCCGCCGCACATCTTGCACCCCGGGTTCGCTGGTTATTTCCAGTGGACCTCGACGCTCCAAGGGAAGTTTACCTGGGCATTTCAGTCTTTCGACGAACCCTAAGCCGTTGCAAGATAGGCAATCGTCGCGCTCGCCAAACCGATCCAAGCACGATGAACACAGGACGAACCTTGCCAGTTCCGCAAACGGCCTAAGCTGTTCCATTAGCACTAAATTTCGATTTTCGCGCGCGGTTTGCAGGGCATCGACAAGCCACCGGTAGACGTCTGGATCTTCAACGGGCGTATAGACAACTCCTAAGATCATTCTGGCTGTCTCAACCAAGTCAAACTGGCGACCATGATCCAAGGTAAGGAAAAACCTCTCAATCACGCCCGTGGTTGGCGCCGCGCTGTAAATCAGCTTCAACTCTCCAGCTTGGCGATACACATTTCCGTCGTAGGGGCGGATGCAGCCGCCCTCGCTTTTTTCCGAAAAGGTTGATTGATGAATCGTGCCAAGGTTCGAGGAGCCGTCTCGCGCGACGACGTCGTATTGAGACGCGCCGTGATACAGGACCGTCGTCGATTGCAGCTCTTCAACTGCGAGCCAGTATGCGGAGTTCGCTAGTTCATCCATGCCAAACTGTTCGTCTCGATCAATCAACCGCTCCTCGGCCAGCCTTGCGCTTGCAAAAAGCAGGCTGGACCGATACGCCTCGGGGTTCTGTGACCAGAAGTCGTGATCGCCGAGCGTATCGCGCCATTGCTTGATTCTCAGCGCTTTGGCTTGTTCAAAATTCGTGGGAGGTCGCTTGCCTGGTTCTGTATGTGCACAGCATCCAAGGCAAGGCAATACTTACGAGGGCTAGGCGACGAGCTGCGTCGACGGCAGCTTTCGGCCAAGAGCGGACGTTCGGTGTGCGTTTATCAACGCAACGATCATCTACCAAACGCTTCAAAAAAGGCGTCGTTGTAGACCGTCGCCTATCGCAACGTAATTAGTCCGTTACTTCTAGATAAACGTGCCGTTTCTTACCGAGACTGACATGCCACCGCGATTGGGTGGCGTCCAAAACCTCATCGCCAGACTGGAGTGCTTTTCCTTCCAGCCTCAGACCTCCGCCTTTAGCCAAACGCCTTACGGCGCTCAGCGAAGGCGCCAAACCACACTGCGCTAGCGCTGTGGCTATAGTAAGGCCTTGACTCAGCTTCGACCGCTCAATAGTGAATACAGGCAGGTCAGTTGCCTGCTTGCCACCTGCGAATAGGGACTGAGCGGCGGCATTGGCTTGTGCAGCAGCCTCTACGCCGTGGGCAAGCCCGGTAACGTGGTTTGCCAGAACAATCTTTGCTGCGTTGAGCGCGGCGCCTTCGACGCTGGAAAGGCGATCTACCTCGTCGAGCGGCAATTCCGTAAAGAGGGCAAGAAAACGGCGGACATCGCGGTCGTCGCAGTTGCGCCAGAACTGCCAGAAGTCAAAAGGCGACAGACGATTGCCATCAAGCCAAACGGCACCGTTCAACGATTTACCCATTTTCTTGCCGTCGGCTGTCGCGAGCAGCGGCATGGTCAATCCGAAAAGCTCACGCCCGTCACGACGGCGGCTTAGCTCTACACCGTTGATGATATTGGCCCACTGATCAGCGCCGCCCAACTGTACGGTGCAGTCGTAACGCTTGGCCAGTTCAGTGAAGTCATGCGCTTGGAGCAGTGTGTAACCGAACTCTAGAAAGGACAGCGAATTTTCGCGATCCAGTCGCTGACGCACGGCGTCAAAGGTCAACAAACGGTTGATCGAAAAGTAGCGTCCGACGTCATTCAAGAACTTCAAATAGCCGATTTTATCCAGCCATTCGGCGTTGTCCACGACCTCACCTGCTGACTCTCCCAAAGTGAGGTAGCGCCCAAATGTACGGGTGATGCCGGCAATATTTTCATCGATTTGCTCGTTCGTGAGCACGGGCCGGCTTTCATCCCGAAAGCTTGGGTCGCCGATACGTGTGGTGGCACCACCAATCAGCAGGATCGGGCGGTGCCCTGCCTTTTGCAGCCAGCGCATGAGCATCAGACCCTGGAGATGGCCAACGTGCAGGCTGTCTGCCGTAGCATCGAAGCCCAGATAAACTGTGCGCGAGCCGGTGGCCAAGTGCGCGCGAAGTCCTTCGAGGTCGGTGGACTGATGGATGAATCCCCGGCTGGAGAGTGTCGCGATGAGATCAGTATTAGGAGTCATCATGTGTATCCGAAACAAGCGCAATGCCCATTAAGCACTGCGCGTGAAAAAGTCATAAAGCCAAACACGCACGCCACCAGGCGCAGCGCCGTTCAACTTAAGCCTACGCAGGCGCAACGCCCTGAACCAACGGTATGCCAGTGAGGCTGATCAGTTGCCGTAACGCATCGAGACGGCGTGAATAGGCCGCATCGTTCCCATAAATAAGCTCGACGTGAAGACTGTCGATCAACGCCAGGTAGGCCTCGGCAAGCAAATCGGCATACTGAGACGTGATCGCCGGAGACGTCAGTTCAAGGGAGGCCTGAAAACGCTCTCGAACGGCCACAAGGTAATGTTCGAAACCTGATTTCACGTCCCGCTCAATTGGTGCAGGAGGGTAAAAAGCCGCCCGCAACAAAAAGCGCAATGCGCTGCTTTCGGCGTATCTGAGTTGAAGGTTAATGACGTAACGCTCACCGGGCATTCGGCCGGCTTGCTCTGCTGAGAACTGGGCCTCGACATAGTCTCGTTCGCTTTGCAGCGCGAGATTGAGCACAGCGGTGTACAGCTCATCCTTGCCTGTGAAGTGTGCGTACAGCGAGGCCTTCTTGATGCCGGCGCTGCCGGCAATATCGTTCAGTGACGCCGCGTCGTAACCGCGATCTGCAAAGTGCAGCAAGGCAAGCTGAACGATTCGCTCAGCCGCCGGAGTTAGGTTTCTCGTAGTCATCAGTTGCTTCCTTCAATGGCTAGCTAGGCTGAATGTTGCGTCGCCGTTCTTAGGAAGGCTCACCCACGTCAGCAAGCAAACCAGCAGCGCGCTGAGAGTCAGTAGCGCTGTCCAGGCGATGACCCCGTGATCTAGCACTATTGCTGAAATTGGCGTAGCGCTCGAGGAAACAGACAGTTGGAAGGCCCCCAGCAGCGCAGCCGTTGAACCCAATGCACGCTCTTGAGAGGCCATGACGAGCGACATCAATGTCGACTCTGCAATGCCCAACCCGAACAACGCTACTGCCATACCTGCCGCAATCCCGGGTAGCCCGACCTGCGTTGTTGTGGCCACTAATGTAGCGAACGCGCCTAGTACTATGCAGCCCACGCCGATCCACGTCAGGCGGTTGAGGCCCAATGTTGTGATGAGTCTACCGGCGATCATCGCGCCACCCAGAATGGCAAACCCTGTTACACCAAACATGATGCCGAAGGCTTGCGGCGTTAATCCGTAAAACTTTTGGTACACCAACGTTGCCCCACCAATGTAGGCGAAAAGGAAAAAAAACACCGCAGCGACTGCCAGCGTTGGTAGCAAAAAGCGACGGTCGCTGCCGATCGTTAGGTAAGTACGGCACGCAGCACCCAGGCGCAGAGGCTCACGGTTGTTAACTGCCAATGTCTCCGGGAGATTCAGCCAGCTGCTGATCAGCACTGCAACGCCTAAGATTGCGAGCGTGAGCATCACTGCCCTCCAGCCAAAGTATGAGTCAATAAACCCACCCAATGCCGGTGCCAGAATTGGGGCCAGGCCTTCAATGGTCATTAACAGAGCGAACAGCTTAGTGGCCGTCGCTCCTCGGCTAACATCCCGGACAGTACTCATGATCACGACAAGCGTCATTGCGCTTCCCAAGCCTTGCACGAAGCGGAAACCGATCAATGCTGACAGGGTCGGCGCCCACGCTGAGCCCAAGGAACACAAGATAAACACCACCAAACCAATCAAGAGCGGTTGGCGGCGCCCATATGCGTCCACGAGCGGCCCGAACAATAGCTGCCCTGCACCCATGGCTAGCAGGAAAAACGTCAAGGTGAGTTGAACGCTTGCGAAGCTGGTGTCGTAATCTCGGGCGATTTCAGGAAGGCTTGAAAGGTACATGTCGACTGCGGATGGGCCCAAGGCTCCGATCACGCCTAACCCGATAGCCAACTTCACGGGGACTCGTTCTTGCTGCAGGGCGTCCATCTCTCAACCTCTCCGAATTTGCTGCCTACCGGTCGGTAGGAATGTGACATTCTAGGTATTGTCTAGGCGCGGGTCAACTTTGTTGATGAGCTTCAGACGTAAGTAGCAGGCGACTGGCATACGGCGGGCAGACTGGGCGTGCCGCTAGAGAAATTCCCTGGCGCAGAGCTACGCAAAGCCAAACTGAGCAAATTTATTCTCTATTCTGAACGACCGCACCTGGCCGTGAGCGACCGCTTACGAACGTCCGCTTTTGGTCGACTGCTGCCTCTTGAGGGGCAGGAAACGACCCAAAGAAGCTATTCCCACATCACCTTGTGATTGGTGGCTTTCCCCTGGTGGATGCGCGTAATTTCTTCGGAGTTCAGTCAGAAATTGACGGTCCACACTTCTGCTATGGTCGTGACCATACCGTTTCAAAGAGATGACCGAATGTCATTCGTAGACAGGTTTGTCGCTGAAATATTGTCTCTACAGATTGCGCTGTACTACTCGCGTGCTCGATTGGAAGCAGGGACTGATAGCGAGGCGTTGCACGACCTTAGGATAGCCGTGAGGCGAATCCGAAGCTTGCTCCGGCCGATGCGCTCTCTGAGCGAAGTCGCGGCGACTGAATAATGCTGCAGCGGACGTGGGGAGGCTTACCACACCCGCTCGCGATCTTGAGGTAATGATTGAAGAATTGGAGGAAAGAAGCTTTCTTGATCAGGCTCAGCTCAGAAAAGCACGCTTGGCAACAGGCTACTCCAATATATTGGGGAGCCCAGCCCTCAAGAATCTATATACTCAATTGGATGAATGGCCTTTCGCCTTCCGCTCAGTTGAAGTTAAAGGCGGCTTAAAACACCTACAGCCCCAAATTGAAAAATCGCTTAAAAAGCAGATTGACCGTTTGCATGCTGCGCTGGACGACCCTGGACTTGATCGCCGCGAGTTGCGCATTCTGGTAAAGAGGACTCGCTATCTCACAGAAGCGTTTCCCAAACTGTCACCGCTCTCGCGTAAAGCGGCGAGTTCTCTGAAGGCCCTGCAGTTGGCTTTGGGTGCCTGGCATGACCATTTTTAATGGTACCAGAAAGTCTTGACGGAATCTGACCTGCGGCCACTTGAAAAGGTTTGGCAGCACTACGCAGTTACAGCGCTTGAAAAAGCGGAGACCCAATTATTGGACCTGGCGCAGTTGCTGCCACAATTACCTGGCAAAAAAACTGCCCCAAGTGGCACCCAAAAAAAGCATACGTTTAGTAGATTAAGTATCACCGCCGGAAGGCTACACAGATGCTGAGAATCTTTGGTCAGAGCATCTGCCCCGTATAAGGCTCTGACTAAATACGGGGCTCGGTCTTCCAACATGGCAGCTCTGAAGCCGATCTAATCACTAACGGTCCGGCTAAGCACTCAGACGTGCCGTCACTTCATTCAACTGCCCTGATAACTCGTGAAGGTTCCGGCTTGCCGCTTCGGTGCGCTGCATGTTGTTCAGGTTGGTACTGGCAATCGTGGTGATTTCAGTGAGGTTGCGCGAGATGTCTTCCGCCACCGAGGTTTGCTCTTCGGCAGCGGTGGCAATTTGGCGGTTCATGTCGCGAATGGCTTCAACAGCATGGGTGATGCGCTCCAGCATCGCTCCGGCCTCATTCACTTGCGCGACACTTTCTTCACTGCGCGACTGGCCACTTTCAATGGCCTGAGCCGCGTCCACCGCGCCGGTTTGCACCGTTTGGATGATTTGGTTGATTTCGATGATCGACGCCGCCGTACGCTGGGCTAGGTTTCGCACTTCGTCGGCCACGACCGCAAAACCGCGTCCGGCTTCACCGGCACGGGCCGCTTCGATCGCCGCGTTAAGCGCCAGCAAATTAGTCTGCTCGGCGATGCCGCGAATCACTTCCAGCACCTTGCCTATGCGGCCACTATCGGTTTCCAGGCGACGGATGACCGTGGCTGTGTTGGCGATCTCGCCACGCATTTGGGTGATGGTGTGAATGGTGCCCCGCATGACTTTTTCGCCCTGCTGCGCGGATTGGTCGGCATCATTGGCGGCGCGTGCGGCATCGGCTGCGTGACGAGCCACTTCCTGGGCGGTGGCGGACATTTCGTTCATCGCCGTAGCCACCTGATCGGTACGGTTGAACTGCTCGTTAGTGCCGCTGGCCATGAGACCGGCGATGGCGTTTAACTCGCCACTTGCGCCGTCCAGATCCTTGGCGCTGCGCTGCAAGCGGTTGAAGGTTTCGGCGAGAAAGTCGCGCAAAGTGTTGGCGGCTATGGCTAGTTTGCCCAACTCGTCTTCACGGCTGCTGGCCACGCGTTCGGCAAATTTCCCTTGGCTCAGTTGCGCCACGTAGTCGATCAGCTTGCGGATGGGGTCAACCAAGTTGTGGTTGATCAGCCAAAGGCTCAACAGGCCGATCAACAGACCCGAGGCGAGCATCACGATAATCCCGAGCATCACCGTGCGATTTGCAGCGGCGCTGATCAGTGTAGATTGCTCGGTGCCCTGCTTGCGCAGTTCGCCAACAAGTTCGCTCATCTGATCGCTGGTGGTACGGTCAACGCCTTTGACGGCGGCGTCGCCTGCAGCGGGGTCTGCACCCGCGGCGATATAGGCATCGCGACCTTTCTGGTAAGCGCTGCCCAACTGACGGTGTTCGTCACGCAGGCGTTCGATGCGGGTCTTGAGTTGGCCATCCAGTCCTTTCTGGTTAGCCAGTTCACCAAGAATCCCCTGTACGTCGCGCTGACGGTCTTCGAATTGCTTCCAATATTTATCCAGGTCTGCCGGCTGCTTGCCCCGTAGTAATACGTTTTTCCATTCCTGAACCTGCACCTTGAATTGCAGGTTGGCCTCGTCGATCAATTGCGAAGTGTGTAGCGGACCTTCGATCAAGTTGGCGTAGTTTTGCACGCCGTTGGACAGGAAATGAAAGCATGCTAAAGCAATCAGCAACATCGCCAACAGGCTGCCGCTCAGCAGCGCGAGGATTTGAGTTCTCAGGGATTTTTGCAGCATCGGATGATACTCATGACAGGAATGAAGTACGCCTGGTTAGGCGTAAAAGACGTCCAAACATCCCTGTCTGCGGTTCCGGTTCGTGGCCGGAGCCGCGCAAACTAACATCTGCGTCATCGGCGTGCCAGAGCGGTTCTTGAGGGGAGTCTGACCGCTGGTGCCTTGTAAATTCTCGGTTATCGTCCTCCCTATGATTTCCGTTGGTTTGGAGATCAGATGAATGACAGCTTTTGGCCGGGAGCTGCCTGTCGCCTCCGCGATCAATGAGCGACTCTGTAGGGGCAGGGCTGCGTCCTTGAACTTAACGATACAATCCCTTCCAACCAGACAAGTCTGTTCCTGTATTACTTTCGGGAAAGCAGCCAATGCCATGGCACCATTGTCCTATCGTCCTTGAACGTGGACAGCTAAGCTGCAGTACAGCAGGACAGCGCGGAGATAAACCGAGCGGGGCTAGGAGGCGCGGTCAAGTTGCGGGAGGGTGCAGCTTAATTGAGCGGAAAGGCGACAGTGAATGAAGTGCCGTCCTTCTCATCGGAGCTGATCGATACCCGGCCGCCATGTGCCTTGGCGATTTCCCGGACTATAAACAACCCAAGACCGACGCTGCGTACGCCATCTTCGGGGTCCGCGCCTCGGATCATCGGCTCGAATAATCGGGTCATCAGTGATGGCGCAATTGGAACACCATAGTTTTTGACCGATACATGGGCAGTGTCATCATCCACAGTTGAAGTAATCGTGATCGGCCGCTCCAGGTCACCATAGGTCACGCTGTTCCCAATAAGGTTACCGAGGAGTTGGTGTACTCGGTCCGCGTCAAGCTGCGCAGAGCCTGTCCCATTTGCGTGGTGAACAAGTTTGGCGTTGGGAAACGCAACGCGCAGTTCCTCGACACATCGGCGGATAAGATCATGAAAATCCACGGCACGAGGAGAGACGATGATTCCTTGTCCGACCCGGGCCAGGGCCAAATCCAACAGGTCCGCGATTAAGCGTTCTGCACGGTTAGCTGACTGCGTTATGTAGCCGAGTATCTTGATTTTCTTAGGGAGGCTCTCGCCGCGTGCGAGCGCGTCTGTGCCCATTTTGATTGCTGTCAGTGGATTTTTCAGGTCGTGGCTTACTATTGCGACCATTTGCTCGGCAAATGATGCACGTTGCTGGGCTTTCTCGAAAGCCCTGCTCAGTTCCGCTTGAGCCAGACGGAGCTCCGTTTCGGCAGCCGTTTTCTGCTGCAGTAGCTCTTCGGCGAGCTTCCGGGCTTTAATTAACTCCCTTTCGTACTTGTCTCGATCATATAATGTGAAGAGCGCAAGTTCGTGCTCTACACCGTTGGTCCCGTCGCGCCTGATCCCGTTCACGAGCATCGTGACTTTGCTCCGATCACGATGCAGCAGGTCGAGTTTCACCTCGGCGACAGAGCCTTGCAACTTCATCAGTGGCGCCCAGTGCGTCTGATGAAAGATGCGCCCGCCCATTGTGAGCAGATCTTGAAAGCGCTTGTTCCGAAGCTCTTGTGCGCTGAAACCGATACAGTGCCTGAACGTAAGGTTGGAGCGCAGTATGGCCCCGTCCTCTGTCGTCACTACCAGCCCGCATGGCGCCTCTTCATAGAGTCTTAGCGGGTCGAGCAGTGGAGGCTTACCGTGCATTTAACCCTTTCCAAGGCTGTACAAAGCTACCCATGGCATCAGCGCAGGCGCCCGGCGCGCTCATGTGAGGGCAATGACCCACATTATCCACTAGGACGAGCGTGCTGTTGGGCATGCTGTCGCGTAAATAATCGCCGACGACAACGGGAGCGATCAGGTCGTCGGTAGACTGAAGGATCAGGGTCGGCGTAGCCAAGCCAGCAACGTCTCCTCTGTTGTCCGACATGAAGGTCACTCTTGCGAAGTGCTTGGCGATCTCAGGGTCGGTACGGCAGAAGCTATTAGTTAGCTCAGCGCCCAACTCGGGCTGCCCAGGCGCACCCATGATGACCGGTGCCATATTGCTAGACCAGCCGAGGTAGTTGTCATCTAGAGTGTCGAGGAGTGATTGGATGTCTTCGAGCGTGAACCCACCCACATAATTGTCGGAGTCGATATAGCATGGAGATGGGCCCACCATGATATGAGCAGCGATGCGACCGGGTACTTGCCGGTCAGCTAAGACGTCAATCATCGCGCTTACTGAATGGCCTACCAGAATCACTGGCCCGATGGCGAACTGGTCAATGATTTCGTTAAGGTCTAAGGCGTATCCGTCCAGCGAGTTGTACTTTGTCCGGTCATACGCGCTGATGTCTGACCGGCCGGCGCCGACGAGGTCGTACACGACGATCCTGAAATGGTCCACGAAATGGCCTATGAGATAACGCCACATGGTTTGGTCGCAGCCGAAACCATGGGAAAAAATCAGCGTGGCTGGACCTTCGCCCATCACGTTCAGGTTGTTGCGATGTTTAAGATCCATGTGCATTTCCAGACAAGGTAATGACCAAGTCCCTCGGAGTGTATATAGGCAGGCTCGATAGGTCATTTATTAAGTTCATCGAGCACTCGTCCGCGAAGGGCTATTGATATAGACGCTGGCCTTTGTGGTACGGGTTTGGCCACGGGGTCGGGTGTAGATTATCGCGGCGGCTGTACGTACCCCAGCGACCTGGGTAATTTTCTACCGCACCGATAGCTTGTTCCTCCAACACGATCAAAGGCGCTGGCAGATAACCTGTTTGGGCGGTTGTACCAGCAGGACGCTCGCACCGTAGCCCGATAGCGTCAGATTCGCTCGCGGGAGTGGCCCAGACCAAGGATGTTTAGCTTGTAGGGGCGCCCCGGAAACCAGCGTATGAAACCGATACCAGGAATGAATAGTCAACACGACTCACTCCTATTGTTTCCCTGCGACCAGTCTCCTACTAAAATCTAGAATGAGACCAGCAGCTCGCAGGCTGGGGATCCGGAGCACACCATGTGTGACTAGGCGTCAACGTTGATAACTTGCTTGAAGAGCTGATGTCATGCGCTTTCGGTTTCCAAGAGTTTCCCGAAGCGCTCAGGAGTACGACATGCTAATCTTGATGAGCACACGCTCGATACGTTTCCTCGCGCCGTCTATTCGTGCGACAGCGACGGCTGGATCCTCAGATACATCACGGAGGTGCCTCGGCTGTGGCGCAGTGTGCTCGGACTCAGGCGTAATGGAGATCGTGCCCGCGGCTCGTATAGCTGCTCTTGCCGGAAGGGGCGCCGGTCCCGGCTGACGAAGACCCGGTGGCAACGGTGCTCTAAACTGCGTTGAATCTAGGCATGTTGGCAGTAAATTTATAGGTCCAGACGACACGCGGCTGGTGGCTATGGTTAATATGCGCGCATTCGAAGATAGGCATGGCAAAATACAAGAAGTGATCGATTATTTGCAGGACGCCTCCGCGCTTCATGCCGTGACGGAGGAGCTGGTGTGTAAAGACACCGATTCGAAAGATTCCTTCAACAACGGTACGGTATGCCTGCACGGCGTCAGCTGTGACGGTGTAATTCTGGGTGAAGTTTTTGAATTAACGCGGCATGGATTGGGGTTGCGTTTGATGACGCGCTGTATAGAGCGTCGTCAGGACAAAAGGATTGAGCTCCCGTTTCTTGCTGCAGGGATGGTTAGCCGCATCTCATTCCCTATCGGAGCGAACTACCTGTGAACGCTTTAAATGGAATCAGGGTGCTCGTTGTCGAGGACGAGGGCGCAGTCGCCATGTTGATCGAGGATATGTTGGAGGACTTCGGATGCGTGGTCGTTGCGTCCGTTGCCCAACTCGGGAAGGCGTGCGACGTCGCTCGCTCGATTGAGGTGGATTTGGCGATGCTGGATGTAAACCTGGCCGGCCAGTTAGTCTTCCCTGTCGCCGAGATTTTACGCGACCGCGAAATTCCCTTCCTCTTTAGTTCGGGATACGGTCGCGCCGCACTCCAGGGCGAGTTTGCCTTGCGGCCCGTATTGCAAAAGCCGTTTTCGCAAGAAGAACTGAAGGAAAGAATTGCTGTTGCGCTGGCATTGACACAGGGAAAATCTATGAGAGCTAGTTGCGCTGAGCCTCGATAGTCCAATACTTCTGCTTTTCCTCAATGCTGCCTGTTTCATGAAGCTGGCCGCAGAGCAAACGCTTGACAAAAAAACCAGCTCTGGCGCATATCTTCGTTGAATCAATGCTGTTCCTCAGCTGCTTATGGCTGAAAGCGCATTGCCTTGAGCCAGGAATTCTGCTCATAGGTCTGAAGGCGTGCAGGCGATATCTGGTAGCCGCTAGCGAGCGCAATGTGACAGAGGACAATCTTCGTGCGGAACGGCCTCGATTGGCCGATTGTGTTGAAAAAGTCGCCTATGGTTTGCGCATCAGGAAAGTACGCTTCCGAGATTGATTTTTTATTTTTGGCAGATGCTCCAGGACTCGGATTTCACGCAGCAGCGAAAAAAGGCTTTTTTCCCCTAAGCAGCAGTTTGGGCAGACCGACTATTCCAACAAAATCGGCCGAAAGCGATCATTCAGGCGTCATTAGAACCGCGAGCGCCATTTTGATGAACTCCTCGTTCATTTCGATCGTGTCCAGAGCTCCCCGTACGTTGTCGGCAACTTCAACTGAGCCGCGCGCCTCCACCCAGTTGGACAGTTCAAGAATGGCTGCCTCCAGGGCAAGCTGATTTTCATTTATTTTGTGTAGCAGCGAAGGGATTAGGTCGTGATTTGGCATCGGCAGCTCCTGGCTCATGGGTCAGTTTAGCAGCGCGTGGGGATGGGGGCCAGTTGGACCATGGGAGGAAAATACTGTAGGAATATACAACGCTAACTTATTGATTTTAAAGGGGTCTATAGCTGTTTTTGGCTGTGCATTAGACAAAGGTTTTTCTTTTTAAATCAATAGGTTGGTATGGAAGTACGGTCACCTTGACATGGTGGGGGTCGTTGGTTCGAGTCCAATCGCGCCTACCAAACAAAATCCGCTCTGCTGGGCGGTCTAGAAGGGCTCACCGAAAGGTGGGCCCTTTTTTGTTGCCGCTCTTTACGGCTGGGTTTGTTCCCTTTCCAATCAGCGAACTTCGAATACATAGGGATATGGTCATGCGAGTTGTCACTCTCGTAACGCTTTTTGGTGTCGTACTTGCGGGTTGTTCTGGAATTCCTTCAGTTCCATACGAAGAGCCTGCTCAATCCGAGGCAATTGCGCGTGTTCGTGTCATCACCAACTCCGATGTGTACGGCGATAGCATCGTTGGCAGTTGTGCTCCTGCTACACGGCACAAGATGGCTCAGGCCGGACGTTTCGGGCGTGACGGGACGGCGAACATCAACTATCCGCAGTACCCTCTTAATTCGGCAAGCATTGGCATGCCGAAACGAGTTTCGCCTACTCTTGCCCAGTACATCCCTGCCATTCGGATGGGCGAAGGGGCATACAAAGAGGTCGTAGCCGAGTATCGCGTCAGGACTGACCTTCCATTTCAACTTGCGACCCTGGGCGCGACCATAGGTGGCAATGGCAGCACTTACTGGTCCTGCGGTGGCCAGGCACTCGTTTATAAGCTGGAGCCAGGGAAGGATTACGAGGCTTTGGTTGGGGTGGGCACCAGGCCAAACAAAGATGGCGAGCAAGCGCTTCTCTGCGTGTTAGCGGTTCTCGAAGTTACCACTTTGCCTGGTACTTCAATTGTGATTCCCCGAAAGTTGGAGCCTGCAGCGCCTCCGCAGGTGGTTTGCAAAAACTGACGAGCTCAGCCGGCTGCCGAAATCCCCCAGAACGGCTCACCGCCAAACGTATCGACAAGAAAATCGATGAATGCCGGCGCTCGCGCGGTTGAGATCAATGCTGGAGTCTTTAATCTAATTAGGCTGAGGTTTAGCACTGGCAAGTCGACGAGAGACGCTGAGGGTTCTTGGATGGGCGAGCATCATTTCTCGAGTCAGGTTTGACCTATGAACTCGTTTTTGGCACCTCTGATGGCGCTCGCCCTGGTGGGCCGGCAGCTGAAGCTACCAAAGAGCCGCTTCAGGCTCAAAACGGCTCTTCAGGGACGGTAGCTTTTGCCTGGGCAATCATTTCGCATATAGGCTTGGTGCTGACACAGCTAATGACCTGTGGATCAGCTTTTCGTTTTTATGGCGCGATGATTGATCTTATAAATGGCGTATAGGAATTGGCTAGCTTAGTGAAGTGTACGAGGTGCCGGGGCTCGCTACGGTAAATCTGGAATCATTTGTCATGCTACTTAGATTGTCCCATAAGATCTCAGCATTCGCGCCAAGCTTTTCTTTGCGACGATAAATATTAATTTCTAACGCTATATCAAAATCGGCAGTGCCCGCCCGAACCAAATCTTTCCTTTCCAGATCGTTCCGAACGATCTCCAAAGGAAGCCATGCAACGCCTAATCCGGTTATCGCCATAGAACGAAGACCATCGGCCAGAGAGCTATCATGAATTTTACGAAGTGCTGGTAAGTTTGGAGCGACTTTTAACATTTTTTCAAGCGCCCAACTTAAAGAGCAATCCTGGCGGTAATGAAGATATGAGATTTCACCTCTAGGTGAACCAATGCTATTTAGAGGTTCTCCTAGCAAATTCGGTGCACTCACAGGAACTAGCCACTCGCGGCCAATTTTCAAGCATTCGAGTTCCCCTAGTGGTAATGTTTTATTAAGATGTTCGTTAATGCCATTATGTTTGTCATCAAAAGCGACGACAAAATCCACTGAGCGATTGGTTAGTTGCTTGAAACATTCAGGAAGATTGGCGAAGTCTATGGAAAAACGAGTGGCCTCTAACTGCTTGCTCGCCCTCGGCAACCAAGCCGGAAAAAACGCTCTCGACATGATATGTGGCGCAACAATAGAAATTTGCCGCCTGAACTTCTCTTGGGTACGGATAACCGAGTTTCTCGTTTTTTCTAACAGCTCTACAATTTCGACAGCAGCGATATGGAACTCGGCACCCGCATCGGTAAGCTCTAGCTGGTGACGTGCACGATCAAACAACGAAGCACCTAACCATTCCTCTAAAGCGGTGATCCTACGGCTCAAGCCAGAGGTCGTTACATTGCAATGTATCGAGGCTTGGGAAAAGCTTCGAACGCGGGCCAGCACAATAAAATCCTTTAAGGTCCGAAAATCCGTCATGTTGCTGATCTCGCAATTTTTTGGTGGTCGTATCATGACATGCGCAACCCAGGGTCTGAAAGTCAAAAAAACCCCTCTGGCATGAGGTTTTATCAAAGAACCTTGCTTAATCCGCAACGTGCGAAAGTGGCAAACTGATAAAACGTCAAGGCCCAGCCGACGCCGATACTGACAAGGTACTAGTCAGCCTACCGGCACAGTCGATTAGAGGGTATCTGGCCATTTGACAGGGAAGTAATATGAATAATCCACAGAACACTCTTATCTTAGGGTGCGCATCCACGGGCGCAAAATTTACGCCTCGCAACCATTATCTTACTGGGGATCAGCTTCTCGACTCTATTTGTACAGGCATGACTATTAAGGGAGGCCAAGACGCCATCGTTAACGAAGCAATCGAACTTTATGATCTCGGGTGCCGTTACTATCACTATCATGCTCGAAACCCGATCACGCAGGAGCAAACCACCGATAATGATATCTATCAGGCGGTGAGCCGAAATGTACAGCGCTCCTGCAAAGACATTCTATTGAGCTTCGGGGCTAGTCGCAACGGTAAAGAGGTTCAAGAAAACATCAGGGCTTTTGGGGAATGGGAACGGGTTAGCCAATGTGCTTTGCCTTTACATTTCGGCGGAGCTCATTTCGTCACCATCCAAGCCGCGATAGAACTGCAGATCATATGTGAGTTGGAAAAGAAAACGCAAAAACTCGACTTTGAATATATGTACAGCTCTGCTTTTCTTGACGATATAAAAAAATACGTGCCGTCTGCCCGTGTTGTACAGGCGACCATGGAAACAAACTCCACGAGTAAGGGGGCTGACTACGGTAGTACTTCACCGTCAATACAATTCCAAGTATATAAAAATGCGATTTCGGCTCGCCGGCAACTAGGGCTGTTCCATGAAGTCGAATGGGTACAACTTGCTCGGAGCTACGGCATGACTCGGTTTGCCATTGAACACCCATCTCTTCAGCTGGGCAGTTCTGGTCAGCTAAATATAATTCTGTTATTTGGTTTTTCCAGCCGCCTTCCGTTTCCGTCATCATATGAAGAGTTTTGCAACATAATAGAGGTGGCCAAGAGTCTGGAGTCTGATATTTCCAATCCGGATATTAAGAAGCGTAAGATAACTATCACCGTCGGCGCTGCGATTATTCCCCAGCAAGCTCATTTGCATTACCAAGAGATGGATATTGGCCTGCGGAAAGGAACCAAGATGTGCGCTTTAAGACGGCTTGCCACGTACGCCTGCCAACCCGGAAGTGGCGTAGATATCTTGCGTGTAGGCATGGAAGATACACCCTATGGTGTAGGCACGGAGGGAGAGGTGCATATGTGTGATAACCGACAGCTTATGGAGTATGTGCTTGAAGAGATGAGCTATAATGGTGTGGCGCCAGAGCTTAATCCAGAAGTTATCATCAACCGTATGGGGCTCGATATTGTCAGGGATGAACATCTCACAGCACAACGTCAAAGGCCTCTCGGCGTACCAGAAAATGCCGGAGCTTTTCAATGACTGATGTAAACGGTGTGCACCCAAAAGCCAGTTATCGCTGGGTTATTCTTCTGATCGCCACGGTGGCCCAAGCGAGCGCCTGTTTCTTTGTACAAGGTATCGGTGCTATTGCTATTTTCATCCAGCAGGATTGGAACCTGTCCACGATGCAAATAGGATTATTGGTCTCAGCTGCACAGTTAGTCCCCATTCTCGGCTTGCTAGTTGCTGGGGAGTTGTTGGACAGATTTGAAGAGCGCAAAGTTGTAGGTGTGGGAACGTTAATCGTTGCGGTTGCACTTTGCGCATCAACGCTTGCTAGCAGTTACCTGTCATTGCTTATGTTTTTGATTGTGGTCGGTGCTGGCTACAGCACCGCGCAACCTGGCGGCAGCAAATCCGTTTCTAGCTGGTTTCCAAAAAGCCAGTTAGGATTTGCTATGGGTATCCGCCAGGCTGGCTTGCCTTTGGGTGGTGCGCTTTCAGCGGCGATACTCCCCTACATTGCCACCCATTGGGGGTGGCAGTACTCCTTTTTAGCGGGGGGACTTGTTGCGCTGTTTGGAGCTCTGACTTTTTTAAGTTTTTATCGGTCTGCCAATGCTAACAAGCCCCCGCCGGTGAAAGCTGAAGGAAAGCAATTAAAAGCAGTTTTGGCTTCGAGATTATCCATGCTAAACGATCCTGCGATGAAGAATATTATGTTCTCGGGGGTTAGCCTTATTTCGGTCCAGTATGGGATTTTGATATTCACCGCACTTTATCTTTATGATTTACTCGATTTGAGCATCACTGCCGCTGCCACATTGCTGTTGATTGCCCAGGGAGCGGGCATAGCGGGGCGTATCATCTTGGCTGCATGGAGTGATCGCTGTAGATCGGGCCGCTATTTCCCTGTGTTGATCTGTATGCTCGCAGTTATTTTTGGCTTGATCATTCTCGCTTGGGCTCCTATGCGTTCTTTCTGGATGTTGAGCGTATTAGTCGGCTGGCTCGGATTCTTCGGTTTTGGCTGGTATGGTCCTTGGGTAGCCTACGTTGCTGATTCTGCACCACCGGATAAGACTGGATTCGCATTAGGTTTAGCCATGGCGATAAATCAAGTTGCGATTGTCATAATGCCACCCGCATTGGGTTTCCTGAAGGACTTGTCTCATAGTTATCTGCCAGGGTGGAGCGTATTAATAATCATGACTCTAACCGCACTGGTTTGCACAGCCTGGAGCACATTTGGCCTCTCGAAATCACCGTCGCTGAGTAATAAGTAGCCGTTGGCTTTTTGAACCATTGCTAGGAAAGGGTCGAGCTTGAATACTCTCAAATATCTAAGTCATTCAGAGCTTTATGCATTAGCAGAACGCTCCCATTCCGTTCGTGATGTCTGCATTTGCACGAAAAAGGCACTGGTAGGGTGGGAAAGTCCTCTGATTTCCCTGCCGGAGACGTTATTAGTCGATATTGGTACGCTCATGTATGACGTCGAGGAAGAAATGACACTCATCGAGTATCATCCGAGCAATACTAATTACTGGTCGTTGGATGCTCCGATTGCACCGCTCTACTTTCCCTACAATCTATGCAAGATTTCTGAGTGCTCTATTTGCGGTCGCTGTTTCTTACGCTACACCGAGAGGGGGGCCTACCATATCGAGAACAGGATTCGTAGCCTGGACCCCTCCTTAATCATTAGTGCTCCTCTACCTCAGGTAGTTGAGGCTTCTTCATCATCTATGACATGAGCCTTGATGGCGCGAATGGCCGCCATGTAACCGCTGGTTCCGATGCCGACCTGACCCCAATATCCACATTCATAGCGATATCCCAGCTTCCAGCACCGTTCTTTGCCAAGCCGATCATCATCAGTCCAAGCCACTCCAGCGACTGGGCCACTTGCAAGCCACCGACATCCAACGGACGCAGGCCGAGGCTCGTGAGAAGGGCTGAAACGAGCGCCTTGGGGTTCGCATCGTCCGTCGCGATAAACGCGTCCAGACGTTCATTCTTCGCAAGGACGTGGCCGAACAGGGTATTGAACGCCTTGACGACATGTGAGTTGGCCGGGGATCATCCGCGACATCGTCTTCACTGGGAAAAAGACCTACGGCCAATTCCTAAAATCGGAGGAGGGAATCGCGACCAATGTCCTGGCTTCTCGCCTTGCCTTCCTCAAGGAGGAGGGAATTCTCTCGAAGGCGCCCAATCCCGATGACCGACGCAAGGACTTTTATGAATTGACCGAGAAGGGCATCGACCCTTATTCCAATCCTGCTCAACATCGTCATGTGGAGCGCCAAGCACTATTCGCAATCGTACGTGCGCCCGGGCTCCAGGCTTTTTGAACAGTTGAGCCTAAATCCCGTACAGGCGATCGAAGAGGTGAAGACGCTATTGCGTAGGGGTGGATGTATTTTTCCGGCGACTAACGAATGAGCAGACGGCAAATAGCCATATTCCGCAGGATAGTGATCCCCGCCGCTTGGGTGTCCGGGCTTACGACGATAGGACTCTTGTGGGGCATGATACGGTTTTCGCCCGATAAGCTTACAGTCGAAGGCCGTCAGCTCTTGCTGGCTTCTTTTTCTATTTTTTTCCTCGCCACAGGGTATCTGATACGGCGCAAGAGACGAGCAAAAGCACTTGTAGCATCCATCAATTTAAAAGAAGGCTTGAGCCTGGACGATACTCAGCTGCTCGGCTATCCCAGCCCCCTGTTTTTCGTCTTTGACGTCTCTAACAAAAAACTCGCTCAATGCCAAAGCGCCGCCGGCGATTATCAAATTCGAGACTTCATGTGGGTGACGGGCTGGCATTTTGAGTGGCAACGGATCGACAGCAGGGTGACAGGCGGAGTTCTTCAAATAGTCGATGGGGCAGGCATGAGCGTTCCAGCCGACGAAATTCGGCGCAGATACATAAAGTTCTCGCTAATCCTGACGGTTGCCGATACGAGTCATCCTCTCTTGCGTTTTCCAATGAACCGGAGCGCAGCTGAAGGGTGGTGTAGCCGGTGTAATGTATTTTTCACGTGCTGAATACGGGAACGTGGGCCGATTTATTTAGCTGCGCTGAAGCCGTTTTTGGCTAGTTCAAGGAAGAGTATGAATACGCCCCAGCGGAAACAGGCTCCCTCGCCACGGGGATGGGTTGTCCTTGGCGGATACTGAGCCCGGTCAAGGCATCATAGAGCGTTTATTAGGACAGCAGGCAGGGCTGCGGCGTAATGCCGCTTGCCTCAACAGTCTCCTATATCGAGCCTTCCCCTTTTCCGAACGACCTCTTGCAGGATGCGGGCCCAAGGCATGCCGCTTGGCGAGCAACAGAAAGAAGTTGAGCGGAGGTGTCCTGGCCTGATCGCTCATCCGCTCGTCGCAGACATAGCACTTCCTGCCCAAGCAAGCCCTCTCAAATGTATGCGCAGAACTGCGCTGCAGACAGGAGAGAGATTATGGTGATTGACAATAACGGTCCGGAAGCGCCATACCCAGGGCCAAGTGAGGAAGCGCCTGATACAGGCAAAGGACATGGATCTGGTCTTGATCAGGCTGAGTCTGAGCCAAAGCAGGGCACTGGCGAGAGGCCAGAGGATTGGAATCCCCCGCCTGGGAACCCCGGATCCGACCAGGATGCCCAGACGAATCGTGGCAACGGCGGTGCGAAGTAAGCTACAGCGGATGCTGATGATTCCATGGAACCCGGCCACAGAGCCGGGTTTTTATCATCTGACAGGTGGACGATTGATTTGGCGTAGTCACTGAGCGAAGGTCAGCCAGTTGAAACTTCCGCCATTACGAGACGATCTCCTAAACATCAATGAACAGGAGATCAGTCATGAAGTGCTATCTGTGCGCGATGGAAGCGAAGCGGTCCGAAGCGGATCAAAGTGGAGAGCTTGTCGACTGCGGTGACTGCGGCACCTACAAAATTTCAAGTCTTGTGCTCAAAGAGTTGGAGAACAAGAAGTTCGATTATTCTAAAATGCGCGATGACCTTCACCGTCAGCGGCAGTTTAATGCTACTTCTGTCGCCGAGATCAACACAGAGACGGCCATCTGGGCTTGAGTGGCGCGCTCTTCGATGCTTATGCGCGCTTTCGGCTAGCAGGTGGTATAGGCCGCAACGCAAAAGGCCTCGAACCACCCTGAAAGAAGCGTCCATGAACATGCCAAAGAAACAGCCAGATAACAAAACGACAGCAAGCGCTGCCGAAATCGAGCGATCTATCCAGGCGCTCAACAAGATGGCTGAGCGCTTGTGGGGAGATGGCCGGGAAGCTGAAGCACAGGCGCTGTTAAAGGCTCTGGATGCGTTAAACCGCGCCCTTGATCGTATAAGAATCGGGGAAAGCCGTAGAGTGCTCCATTGAAGGCCTGATGTGATGCCGGGCTATTTTGTTTTATCGTCAGGCGTGAGTCGCTCGTTCAAACACCTCGTCCGCCCATTGGTTCAGGCTTTACCCGCCAATAGCTCCTTTCTTCGTGCGTTCCGACTCAATCAACATCCTGCCCCAACACCCACTCACTGAAAGCCCTCACCTCAACCTGCCGCTCCCGCCCCGGTACGCACACCACCGTATATCGCGCACCCGCCAAGCGAATCTCAGGCTGATAACCAACCAGTTGCCCGCGTGCAACCGCTTCCGCAACCAGCACATTACTGGCAAGCACCAGCCCATGCCCGGCGACCGCTGCCTGCAGAGCGTGCTGTTCCTCGTCATAGCGGCGCAGGCGCGCGTTTTGCAGCCAACCCAGGGTGCCGGACTTGGCGCACCATGCCGCCCAGTCCACCGTGACCTTTGTGCTGCTCAGCCAGGGGACGTCAATCAGTTCGATGGGCGAGCCCGCTGCGGGTGGTTGCCAGTCGGGGTGGCAATACACGCCGAAATATTCTTCCAGTAGAGTTTGCTCGAGCAGTTGAGGATCCGAGGTGAAGAGGGCGCGGATCGCCAGGTCGATGCTGGCGTCACGTCGCAGGTCGATCACGTCGTTGCTGCTGTGCAGCCTGAGGTCGATCTCAGGATGTCTTCGATGAAAATCTCCGAGCCGAGGTATCAGCCACAGGCTGGCGAACGCTGGCGTTGTGCTCACCACCAGCGATTGTGCGGTACATGATGGCGATAGCGTTTGCAGGCCATGTTGGATATCGAGCAGCGCGCGGTGCATGTAGGGCTGGAGGCGTTCGCCGTCCGCGCTCAGGCGCACATTTTGACTGGAGCGCTCGAACAGTCGCACGCCGAGAAACGCTTCAAGGCTTTTGACCTGATGGGAGATCGCCGCCGGGCTGACGTTCAGTTCCTGGGCCGCCGCCTTGAAGCTGCCCAGCCGTGCGGCGGATTCGAAGCCGCGCAAGGCGGTAAGGGGCAGTTTGGCGAACATGGGCGGGGAAGTTACTCAGGTTGAGCGAGGCTCAATTTAGCTCAATTGTGGGCCGGCGCTCAACTTGCCAGGCTGTGGTTCCCTTCCGCCATTCGTGGAGACAATCGATGCAAGGCGCCTCTCGCAAAATTCTTCAGGCCGTGCTCTACGAGGCCGGTGGTGTGCTTTTCGTCGCGCCATCCCTCGCGCTTATCTATGAGCAGGGAATGGGCTATTCAACCCTGCTGTCCTTGGTGATTTCCGGCGTTGCGCTGGGCTGGAACATGCTTTTCAACGGCCTGTTCGAATGGTGGGAGCGTCGTCAACCCAACCGCCATCGCAACTGGCGGCGCCGACTGCTTCATTCCCTTGGGTTCGAGGGCGGCTTGACCCTGATTCTGACGCCGGTAATTGGAGCCTGGTTGGGTATTGGCCTGTGGTTGGCGCTGGTGACGAATCTTGGATTATTTGTGTTTTTCTTTTTTTATTCGCTGGGTTTTCAGTTGATATTTGATCGAGTGTTCGATGTGCCACTTTCGGCGCAGTCAGATCAGGGATCTACGGCGCAGTCCGCTCAGCACATGGCCGGAACACCCCAGCACTGTCGCGCATCTACCGAAAAACGCACAATCGGAGTGCTCGGCAGTGGATGTGTACAGGATCGAGTTCGAGAACGACCGTTGGACACTTTATAAATCCCATGGCTACAAACCGATCCGCCAAGCGGACAGCCAAGGCGAGTTGATCGATCATGTTCTTGCCTTGACGCGGGGAGAGGGTGTCGTGGTTCGGTTCATTGCAGACGGCGGTATACGCGAGGTGAGATTGGGGGATGTGCAGGGGGACGAACCGCGTTCTGATTGAAGTGCCAGCGCCATGGTCTGCCCAACCCCATATCAATGAGCGAGAGGGCGCACCAATGGCCGACGAGGAAGGGAAAAGGGGACGGATTTTTTGCCGCTGCTGTAAAACTGCGATGTAGGAGATTTCTGAAAATGTCCTCAAGGGCGCTAATCAGGCCCCCCTGGCGACCCGCAACACACAGCGTCTGATCGATCAAGTCGGATAGTGGTTATTCGAGTCGAAATCCATCCTGAATTGCGGGCTGATATCGAGTTGGCACTCGCAGCCCATCCTTTTGCACTAAGACCGGATAATTAAAGTTTTTACCGTCTGCATGGTTAGCAAAGGTCAGACACTTCCCAGTTACATGGGGTGTGATCAGCCATATCACGAGCCGGCAGCGGCTCGATCCGGCCAACTTCGCCATATTCATATCGCTCTACCACCCCAAAAGTTCAGGGCTTCCGATCGGCAAGCCTAAAGAAAATGCGACATAAAGCGGCCGCAGTTGGATGCCGCTTTAGTCTACGTACAGGGCGAGCTTTACGAAGACCGATACATGATCCTGGCATTCGCGCCGTATGAATCCCCTTTGCCAATTTCTTAGCTCAAAACCCTGGTCTGTTCCTAGTCTTTCGCCGTCCCTTTTTGGGGGCGGCTTCGCCACTTAGCGGGAGCAAGCTCCCTCGCCACGGGGTTTGTGGTGTCGCGGCTCAGGCAGCCAAAGGCCAACCAATGCGCGCTGCGCGGCGCAGGCTCGCCTTAACAACCAAGCGATGAAATGGCGCAATCACGAAGATATAGGCCCGGCCCAGACGGTTGTGACACTGGACCACGGTTGAGAAAACCAGTTGGCGACTACCTTCCTGCTCTACCTCTCCAGAGCACAGGATCGATATCCGGAAGTCGAGGTGCTTGTCGTCCTCTCCCAGCACGATTTCAGTCTGGTCGGTGCTGTAGACCTTGAAGATTTGAATCCGATGAGCAAGTGTTGCCAAATGCCTCGCTGTCTTGAGCCCAAAACGGGCAACGACAGTGTCTCGGACTTTCATGAGCCATCCGATCCAGGATGGCTGGTGGGAAAGGATGAATCGGGCGAGCACCTCTGGATCGCTGGATGTGCCCGCAGGGAGGCGAATCGCAAAAGCGTCCGCCAGGTTCGTCGACTTGTAAAGGTGGGTGACGCCTGACCTCGAGGGGACGGGCACGGACATAATGAGCTCAAATTTTCGGGGCATCGGAGATCTCTTCCTGAGTGCTAACTACCAATTAGATGACATGCCTTGTCGCGTTTCTTGTTGGGAGGCGGCCACTTCTCCTTGTCGGATACTGAGCCCGATCAGCGCATCATACAGCGCCTGCTGCCCGGCGGGCAGGACAGGGAGCAGCGTCGCGCGGCGCTTGTCGGCATCGAACCAGGACTCAACCAACCATCCCACCAGATAGAGCGCCGAAAGGCATCCGCCAGCGGTTGCGACGTTGCCCTGGCATACAAGAGGCTGGTCCACGGGCTCAAGCCCAAGGGCTTGCAAGCCCGATCGTGCATCCGGGTGTGTCGTTGCTCGGCCGCTGAGCAGCCCAAGCCGTTGGAGAATGAAAGCGCCGGCGCAGATGGAGCCGATTCGCTGGCGTTTCGGGTCAAGTTCAAACGACGGTAGGAAATCCGGGGAGGCCAGTGCGGCGGGTATTCCTTCCTTGCCGCTGGCGAACAATACCGCGTCGGCACTATTGGCCTCGGAAAGCGGACCGTGCACCGAAACAGGCAGGCCATGCGCCGATCGTACGACAGGGCTGGAACCCAATATTCGGACGTGCCAGTCCTCGGTGTTGCGGCCTAAGATGTCCCACATCAGGAATAGGTCGATATCGGTGAATTGGTCGAAAGCAACCAGGACGATTTTCTTCAAGGCGAGCTCCATGAAAAGTGCTGGCGTGCAAAACGCAACGGCCATCTTTGCTGGTGTTCGCAGGGTATCTATCGGTTGCGCGCCATACACAGTCTGTATGGTGCTAAATAGGGAGTGAAATAACGAATGGAAAAACTAACGCGTCACCATTGGATCGCGGCAGGTTTCGAGGCCCTCGATCAGACAGGGCATATTGGCGTGTCAGCCGAGAGTCTATCGCGCCGCTTGAATGTGACCCGCGGATCGTTCTATCACCATTTCCGCAATCGCGATGATTTTGTCCGCACCTTGCTGGCCGCTTGGGAAGAAGACTACACGGAGCGCATGCTCGCTTTTGCGGCCCAGGGTCGTAGCGCGGGCGAAATCTTGAAACGCTATTTGAATATTGCCGCTGAGAAACAACCTGGGCGGGAAGTCTCCATCCGAGCCTGGTCGCTGCACGATCCGTTGGTGGCCGAGTTTCAGCAGCGTGTAGACACACGACGATTGGACTTCGCGATACGGACGTGTCGTCGCTTGGCCCATAGGCCAGGCGAAGCAGAAGTGATGGGGCAGGTGGCCCACCTGTGCCTGATTGGGGGGCAACAGGCGGGGCTGCGGCGTGATGCCGCTCGTTTCAACCGTTTCGTGCATCGAGCTTTTTCACTTTTCGAAGGGGCTCTCCCACCGTGGCGATCCAGGTCGTGAGAAGCATAAACAAGGGACGTCCGTGATCTGATAGCGTCGTGTAAAAGGGCCATGAATGGGCCGTTTGAATGGGCAAGCCATGTGTTCCGATGTCTATTCGGAATGAGGACCGTTAATGCCGTACAACTACACGAATGGCCGCTACCTGGTCTTTGGGATCCCAGCTCCGACTCGATGCACCACCGGGCCCTCTCGATACTCAGCATGACGATCTCCATGAATGCTGAAGCGACGTTATCAAATGCATGGGGAGAACATTTGATCGTTCTTGCGGTTTCTGCTTTCTACGCCAGCGCGTATGAAAAAAGCCTTCAATAGCGGCGGTCGCTGTCTATTTCCGATAATCTTTCACGCCGGAACCCGGATCACCCACGCAACTCAAGGAAGAGACATGAACAGGACGCTCTGTACCGCACTGAGTCTTTCGATTATTGCGTCATCTGCCGGGTGCGCCTCACAACCTGTAAAGGAACCGTTTAAAGCGCCCCAGATTTACGGTTATACCTTGGGTCAGCCGCTTTCCAGCGATGAGTTCAAGGCGCTTTCCGCTACCGGAGGCGAGTCGCTCACGGGCTCCAAGATTTACAAGCGCGTCGATGAGCAAGGCGATACCTACGAGGTCTTCCTCGATCATCAGATTCGCCCAGATCTCATTACGAAGGCGAGTCGTGCTTTTGTCAGTCAGCCTGAATGTGAGGCTGAATTTGAGGTACAGGTCGCACAGTTGAAGCAGCTCCTTGCCAGTCACGAAGACCGTACGCCAGTGATGGGTGATCGTTATGTCAGCTTGAGCACCACGCAATGCAATGTTGACCGGTATGATCAATCCCAAACCTATCGTTATGCCCTGATCGTGTCCGTGGACACCGTCGCCGCTCCCTTGAAACGAAGCCTGGGCGATAAGATCCACGATGCCTACGGGGCCGTCGGGATGACTGTGTTCGTCATCGCCCTGTTGCCGTTTGCGTTGGTTGCTTTGGCCGTTGATAAGGCCACCGATTGAGTTTCGTTCGGTCTCGGTTTTCTGTAGGAGAGGTAGTCCGGAGTGGGAGCGCCGCCAACCCAGCCGCCATCGCAACTGGCAGCGGCGGTTGCTGCATTCCCTTGGATTTGAAGGCGGCTTGACGCTGATCCTCACGCCGGTGATTGGCGCATGGTTGGGCATCAGCCTGTGGTTTAAAGTGACTCGTGTTAACCAGACTCAATATGTAGCCAACGCATGCCCTACGGAGCACCGTAGGGCCAATGCATCATTTTTTAAGTTGTTCGCGAACATCGGCCACCATCGGCCCAGCAGCCTTCACCGCTGCCTTGAGTACTTCTTCAGTCACCCCGAACTCATTCGCCCAGTACTTCAACTCCCAAGCTTCGGTAATGTTGATGCGGTTCCTGTCCTGCGGCCCGCGGTTGCTCAGGTCATCTGCCATTGTCGAGTTCCCTATGTAAGGCCTGGTATCGCCAGGCGACATGGGGTAGACAATTGGGAGGCGCTATCTGCGCAATAAAATTGCCCAAATTTCCACGACTCGGAAACAAAGAGCCCGCACACTCATAACGAGGTGCGGGCTCTTGAGACCCAAGCCTGCATTCAGAGACGCATGCCTTTGAACGGGTTCCAGCCTTGCTCGCCTTTCACTTCCTTGAGGTAGTACGCGTAGTTGGTCATCAGCGCATACATCATCGACATGGCGATGCTCAGACCCGTGCTCAACGGCCGCGGAAACTCCATCCCAATGATGGCGAAAATGACGCTCAAGGCGATGTTGATCGCCAGGAAAATACCCAGCAGGGCCAGGTTCTTCTTCCAGAGGCCCAGGACGAACAGGTAGATAGGGCCGAAGAAAAATGCGATCACGTTTGCATTGATCAGTATTTTTTTCTTGAAGCCAGGCAGCGCCTTGAAGGCTTCCTTGTAGCGCGGGTCGCTTGGCGCACCGTAGGTGTTAAAGAAGTCGAAGCGTTCCTGCCACTTGGTGCTGTATTTACCAGTGCTTTGTACTTGTTCAGTCGTGCTCATTTTCAAGGTTCCTGTTTTCCATAATTAAATTTTCTTTCTTCCAAGAAATCCTGTGCTCTGGTTTAGAACATTGGCTGCTTTGGTCTATTTGTCGAAAACGCACGTGAATCTTCAGAGGCGCCCATTTTGCCGCTTTAAGGCTGGAGGTGTGGAACATTCCGCACTGGCCGCTTGTGCGGTCGCCTGGTCTGTGACGGGCTTCACTCTATTGATTTGCTGGATTGCCCGCTAAAAAGTTCTCGGCATAGAGAATCAGCCTCATACTCCCAGTTTTACACCGTGGAAAACCAGAAGAGGCGATGTTTTGTCGAACGATCAATCCCATCTATATGAGCTGACGCTGAAGCAAGTTTACGACGGTTTCAAGCAACTGATCCCCATCTCTCTTTTTGTCGTCGTGTTCGGTGTTGCTTTCGGCCTGGCGGCTGCACAAACGGGCCTGAGTGACACGTCAGCCGTGCTCATGAGCACGCTGGTTTTTGCCGGCGCTTCTCAATTTGCCGCGCTGGATCTGTGGGGCCAGCAGGTGCCGGTCGTTCCGCTGATGATCACTGTCTTCGCCATCAACGCCCGGCATTTGTTGATGGGCGCGACGCTTTATCCGTGGTTACGGGAGCTACCCGTTGCCAAACGATACGGTGTCATGTTGGTTGTTTCGGACGCCAACTGGGCCATGGCGATGCAGGCGTTCAACCGGGGCAAGCCGGGACTGGGGATTTTATTCGGTGGCGGCATTGCACTCTGGATCACTTGGATCCTGGGAAGTTGGCTGGGACTTCATTTTGGCAGCGTCATCGAGAACCCGGTCAGTTTCGGGCTCGATATGGTGATGGGCTGTTTCTTGTTGGCGATGGTCGTGGGTGGGAAGAAGAACCTGCGCATGTTCATCATCTGGACCGTGGCGGCATGCTCATCGCTATTGGCCTACTGGTATTTGCCGGCTAACAGCCATGTCGTGGTGGGTGCTCTGGCGGGGGGCGTTCTGGGCGCAGTGTGGATGGAGAAACAACAATGAACATTGAAACGGCGGGTTATGGCACCTTGCTTGTCATCTTGATCATGGCCGCAGTAACCTTGGCCACTCGGTGGGGCGGTGTTTTCGTGATGTCGTTCGTGCCGATCAACTATCGGGTGCAGCAGTTCATCACGGCCATGTCCGGCTCGGTGTTGGTGGCCGTGCTGGCTCCGCTGGCGGTTAAAGGTGACAACGGCGCACGCCTGGCTTTGCTGGCCACCGCAATCGTCATGCTGACGCTGAAAAAACCGCTGCCGGCAATTGCGGCCGGCATACTTGCAGCGGCTTTAGCCAGACAGTTTTGAACGGCCGAGTCGCCCGCTTACAAACGGGTGACGGCGCCCTGTCAACAGTCAAAAACTCAGCGCAGCCGCCTCCCCGAACGAGTGATCCTGTATACCCGTCATGAAGTGCAGCGACATCTCCTGTGGCGCCTCGATGGGCGGAATTTCAAAACTTCCCACCACCTGTCCCTGAAGCGCACTCAACCGCATCGACTCCTCTTCCTTTAACTTTGCCATTCTCGCGTGGTTCGCTGCGATTTCGTTGAGAGTTGACACGGTACATCTCCGTTTGCTGACCAAGCATTGATAAATGTGCTGCCGCGTCAGAATCATGTCGTTCTTGGCTGCTGAGACAGGCCAGTGCAAACCCTGAGCCAGACATGGCCGCCTGTAGATTCCAACATTTAACAGGTGACGAATGGTGGGTAGACGCGCATCGACGCTGGCAACGATGCAACCATGCCTCAAGAATAAGTCACTGATAATACAAGCCGAGGCTCCGGCGGGGTTAATCTGAATCGGTGCGCTAGACGCTTGTCCCCTGTGCTGATTGCCTGTTCATCACGACCACACCGACGCCGATCAGGCTGGTGACCACCGCCAGCAGCACAATCACCTCCTGCGTCCCAACCGGTGCCGCCAACACCGCGACGAGCAAGCCCGCGAACGGTTGCGACAGGTTGTTGAGCAGCGTAATCACGCCGACGGTCTTGCCAAAGTCCTGTGGGGGAATGACCTGCTGACGGATGCTGCGCATGTACACGTTGAACATCTTGTCGAAACCGACGATCAGCAGGAAACCGACGACGTAGCCCCAGATGTTCGGGCTGAGCGCGGTGATGAAAGCGCCGAGGGCAATCAGCGTGTAGGAGAGGGCGCCGAGAAGTTTCAAAGGCAAGGTGACCCGGGCCAGGAGAAACAGGATGACGATGGTGGTCACGGCACCGGCCGCCTGCAGCCCGGCGTAATCATCTTTTCCGGCGCCATAGTGGCCGATGACCATGGCCGCCGACGTGGCGAGGGTGACGCCGATGATCAGGTTGACGCCCACCGCCAGGCTGATGACTTTTTTCAGTTCCGCCAAGTTGCGGATGTGACCCAGGGCAATGCGCAACGGGTTCAACCAGAGGTCGTGGTGTTGCTCGAAGGACTCAAGGGTGACCGAGCTGGTGCGTTGCCAGTACAACATGGCCAGGTCTGCCAGCAGGAACAGTCCGGCGATCGCCAGCAGCACCCAGTGCCACGCCCACACTTCAAGCAGCAGCGCTGCGACCAGCGGGCCCAGTACCAAGCCGGTCTGGTCGGCGATTTGCGAATAGGACAGCGTCTTGGTGTAGGTGTAGTGCTTGAAGATGTAAGGCATGACCACTTCGCGGGCCATGATGCCTTGGGTAGTCAACACGCCACAGAGGGCCGACAGGGCCACGATCCAATAGACACCGCCAAAGACGCCATAGAGCAAGACTGCGACGCCGCAGGCTGCGGCGCGATAGACCTGGCTGATGTGCAGGATGCGAATCGGCGGAAACTTGTCGCACAGCGCGCCGCAGATCGGGAACGCCAGGTAGCGTGGCAAGGATTCGACAAAGAACGCCAGGCCCGCCCAGGAGACGCTGTTGGTGGTCTGGAAGACAATCAGCGGGACGATGAACAGCAAGATCTGATCGGCCAACCGCGAGAGGAACATCGAGACGAAAAAAGCCAGGTAATCCTTGCGCATGAAGCTCCTTGATTGCGGTGTTCAGGGGTTGTCCGGTCCAGGCAAGCGACGCGCAGCGTGATATGGAACTAATATCACCGTCAGTCTCTATATCTTTACAGGGGATGTCCCTTCTTCGAGAGAACTGCCATGTTCAAATCGCGCTCGTTGATTGCCGCAGTGACCTGTTTCGCCCTGGCGGCCAGCCCTGGCATTGTTGTCGCGGACCCGGGAAACGGCAAGGGAAACGCTCAATTTGATCAAGGTCCCGGTCAAGGGCAAGGAGGCAAGGGCGGGCAAGGCAACAAGGGGCGGCAAGGGAATCCTGGGAACAAGGGCAACCAAGGTGGTGGCGATTGGCATAACGGCCCCAGCATCGATCGTGGCGGCATCCTGGGTGTGATTGGCGGTTATCGCGATTATTGGAGCCCCGGCCCGGCATTGCCGCCGGGCATTCAGAAAAACCTGGCCCGAGGCAAGCCGTTGCCCCCCGGCATTGCGAAGAAGCTCGATGGCCGGCTGTTGGGACGCTTGCCGCACTATGACGGTTATGAATGGCAGCAGGTCGGCTCGGACCTGATCCTGGTGGCGATTGCCACTGGCATCATTTATGAAGTGCTCAACGGTGCGTTCGACTGAGCCGGTGCTTCCAGTTAGGAAATGAAACCTGTGGGAGCGAGCCTGCTCGCGAAAGCGGTGTGTCATTCAGCATTGAGGTTGGCTGACCCGACGCCTTCGCGAGCAGGCTCGCTTCCACATTTTTTCCAGGTGTTCTCGGGTAGCGCATTTCCCCCTGCGGGAGTGAGCTTGCTCCCACAGGATTTGTATCAGCTTTCCAGCTGCCGCAGGCGTTTGTACAAGGTATTGCGGCTGACTCCCAGCCGTCTCGCCAGATGCGAAATATTCCCGCCCACGGCCTGCAACTGGCGGTTCAAGTCTTCAGCATCGTTGAGGTCCACCGTAAGTGGTTCGGGCGTTTCCACCGGCTCCATGTCCAGGTCGACAAAAAAATCGTCGGGCAGGTGCTCTGGGCGGATCGGTTGTTCCTCGGCCATCGCCAAGGCGACTTGCAGCACGCTGCTGACTTGCCGCAGGTTGCCGGGCCAAGGATGCCGCTCGAATAAATCCGTCACTTCACGGCTCAGGCCGGCCCATTGGGTCGGTTCGCGGTGATGTTCCCAAAGGCGTTTGAACAGCGCCTGCTTGTCGCTGCGTTCGCGCAGGGGCGGCAGTTCGAGGGTCAGGCCGCCGATGCGGTAGTACAGGTCCTCACGAAAACGCCCCAGTTGCACCTGTTCACGCAACGAACGGTTGGTGGCGGAGATGATGCGAATGTCCACCGGGAACAGCTCGGCGCTGCCCACCGGTTGCACGCAACGTTCCTGCAGGACCCGCAACAGCCTGGCCTGGGTCGGCAGGGGCATGTCACCGATCTCGTCGAGGAACAACGTGCCGCGATCCGCTTTGCGGATCAGGCCGATGCTGCCTTTTTGGTTGGCGCCGGTGAAGGCGCCTTTTTCATACCCGAACAGTTCCGATTCCACCAGCTCCGCTGGAATGGCCGCGCAGTTGACCGCAATGAACGGCTGTTGGCAGCGCGAGCTGGCCTGGTGCAGAGCCTTGACGAACACTTCCTTGCCGACACCGGTCTCGCCGTGGATCAGCAGCGGAATATCTTTTTCCAGCAAACGCTCGGCCTGCCGCACGGCTTTTTCCACGCGGCTGTCGCCGAAGTGCAGCGAGTTGAGGCTGATGCCGGTATTGGCCGGTGCTGGCGTGGGCGTGGGCGAGGGCGTCGGTTCGGCGAAGATGCGCGGCTTGACCGAAACCTGTTTCGGTCGCCTGAGCACGCACTGGAACCGATTGCGTCCGGAGGCCTGCAAGGCGAACGGCAGGCCGTCGGGCTGGTTCAGCAATTCCATCAGCGAGACCTTGAACAGGCTTTCAATACTCACCCGCGACAGGCTTAGGCCCAACAGGTTGTCGGCGCGGCGGTTGGCCGAGAGCACTTGGCCGCTTTCATCGAAGATCAGCAGCCCGGCCCATTGGCTGTCGAGGTTGTTCAGGCCGGTGTTGAACGTCAGCTGGAAATGTTCACCGCGAAACAGGTTGAGGATCAGCCGATTTTCCACGGTCTGGCTCATCATCTTGACCATGCCCAGGGTATGGGAGGGCGGCAGGTAGCTGTCGCTGGAGACGTCCAGCACGGCGATGACCTTGCGCTCGGCATCGAAGATCGGGGCGGCGGAGCCGGTCATGAACCGGTTGGCCTTGAGGAAGTGTTCATCGTGTTCAATGTGAACGGCCTGCTCGCAGGCCAATGCTGTGCCGATCGCGTTGGTCCCGGTGCAGCGCTCCATCCAGCTCGCCCCGGCGCTGAAGCCATGGGCCAGTTTCGGTTCGATGAAGCGCTGGGTGCCCCAGGACGTCAGGACCTGTCCTTGATTATCGGCCAGCATGATCAGGCAATTGGAGTTGCTCAGGATGTTCTCGTAGTACGGCAGCACTTCCTGGTGAGTGGTCTGCACCAGTGAATGCTGGCTCTCCAACAACTGGGCAATACCTTCGGCCGGCAGTTGGTCGAACGCGGGCACGCTCTGGTGGTTCAGGCCAAAGGCACGGCAACGGGACCAGGAAGCCTGGATGATGGCCTCGTGGGACAAGGCAGGAGCAGGTGCGGCCATGGGGCACTCTCGCAGGTGCTGTTTTTATTGTTGTGGCAAGTCTCGCACAGAGTCCTTGTGCTGGGGCAGGCCCAAAACACCACATAGGTGTTCGGCCCTTGTGGGAGCGAGCAAGCTCGCTCCCACAAGGGCATGGCAGGCTAGCCGAAAGCGTTCATTGAGTGTTGTTCAAAATTGTTCATTGTCAACCGACTGGTTGTTCAGTTGTTCATTCATGGTTGTTCACTTGTGTTCATCAGTGAACGTCTTTTTTCAGTGGATCAAACGAAATACCAGCTTTATCAGTGATTTATGATTTCTGGCACGGCTTTCGCTTTCTTACTTGGGTCGCTTGACTCCAAATAATAAAAAGGCCGAGCCATGTCATTAAAGCTTGAGCACATCTGTCGCACCGTCGAAGGCCAGACCTGGATCGACGATGCCAATCTGAATTTCGAACCCGGATCCTTCAACGTTTTGCTGGGCCGCACGCTGTCCGGCAAGACCAGCCTCATGCGCTTGATGGCCGGGCTGGACAAGCCCGACAGCGGCCGCATCCTGATGAACGGCGTTGACGTCACCCAGCGCCCGGTGCGGTTGCGCAACGTGTCGATGGTCTACCAGCAGTTCATCAATTACCCGACCATGACCGTTTTCGAAAATATCGCCTCGCCGTTGCGCCAGGCAGGCGTGGCCGAGGAGATCATCCAGGGCAAGGTCCTGGAAACCGCGAAAATGCTGCGGATCGAGAAATTCCTCAAGCGCCATCCTCTGGAATTGTCCGGAGGCCAGCAGCAGCGCACGGCCATGGCGCGGGCCCTGGTCAAGGACGCCGAGTTGATCCTGTTCGACGAGCCGCTGGTGAACCTGGACTACAAGTTGCGCGAAGAGCTGCGCCAGGAAATGCGCGAGCTGTTCGAGGCCCGTCATACCATCGCCGTCTACGCCACCACCGAGCCTAACGAAGCGCTGGCCTTGGGCGGCACCACCACCATTCTTCACGAAGGCCGGGTGATCCAGAGCGGCAAGTCTTCTTCGGTCTATCACCAGCCACAAACCGTGCTGGCCGCCGAACTGTTTTCCGAACCACCGATCAACCTCATGCCGGGGCGTATCGCCGGCAATGAGGTCAGCTTCGCCAATTTCGTGCATTTCCCGCTGAACGTCGACCTGCGCCCGGTGGGCGAGGGCGAGTTCCGTTTCGGCGTGCGCCCCAGCCATATTTCCCTGGTGCCGAGCAACGACGATGACCTTGAACTGGCGGTGACCGTCGAGGTGGCCGAGATCAGCGGCTCGGAGACATTCCTGCACGTGCGCAACGAACATTTCCTGCTGGTGCTGCATTTGCCGGGGGTGCATGAATACGACGTGGACGCGCCGATCCGCATCTACATTCCGACCCACAAACTGTTTGTCTTCGACGCCGAGGGCAAGCTGGTCCAAGCCCCGGGTCAGCGTATTGCGAGGGTTGCCTGATGGCCGAAATTCGTTTGCAGAACCTCGCCCACAGCTACACCAGCACCCCGGCGAGCCCCGAGGACTACGCGATCCGCGAGATGAACCACATCTGGGAGCAGGGCGGTGCCTATGCGCTGCTCGGGCCTTCGGGCTGCGGCAAGTCCACCTTGCTCAACATCATTTCCGGCTTGCTCAGCCCTTCCGAAGGGCAAGTGATGTTCGACAGCAAAGTCGTCAACGAACTGTCCCCGGAGCGGCGCAACATCGCCCAGGTGTTCCAGTTCCCGGTGGTCTACGACACCATGACGGTGTTCGACAACCTGGCATTCCCGCTGCGCAACCAGGGCATGGCCGAGGCGCGGATCCACACCAAGGTGCAGGAAATCGCCGAGGTCCTGGACCTGCAGAATCTACTGGATAAAAAGGCCCGCAACCTCACCGCCGACGAGAAACAGAAAGTCTCCATGGGCCGTGGGTTGGTGCGCGACGATGTGTCGGCGATTCTGTTCGACGAGCCGTTGACGGTGATCGACCCGCACCTGAAATGGAAACTTCGGCGCAAGCTCAAGCAGATCCACGAGCAGTTCAACATCACTATGGTCTACGTCACCCACGATCAGTTGGAGGCCTCGACGTTTGCCGACAAGATCGCCGTAATGTACGGCGGGCAGATCGTGCAGTTCGGCACACCCCGGGACTTGTTCGAGCGCCCGAGCCACACCTTCGTCGGCTACTTCATCGGCAGCCCGGGAATGAACCTGATAGAGGTCACGGCGCAGCCCGGTGGCGTTGGCTTCGGGTCGACCCATTTGCCCCTGTCGCAAACCTTGCAACGGCGTGTCGCCGAAGCCGAGGGCAAAAGCCTGAAGGTCGGCATCCGTCCGGAGTTCGTCCACGTTTGGGATGGCCCTTACGACGACGCGATGCGCGCTGACGTGGTCCACGTCGAAGACCTGGGCACCTACAAGATCCTGACCCTCAACCTCGATGGCGCTCCGCTGAAAGTGCGCCTGGCCGAAGACAAGCCGGTGCCGGAAGGCACGGCGTACATCAGTTTTCCGGGCCAATGGCTGATGGTCTATGCCGATGAATATTTGCTTGAACCGGTGGGCGAGGTGCAGCCATGAACAAGGTGCAGAACAACAAGGCCTGGTGGCTGGTGTTGCCGGTGTTCCTGCTGGTGGCCTTCAGTGCCGTGATCCCGATGATGACCGTGGTCAACTATTCGGTGCAGGACATCTTCGACCAGTCCAGCCGATATTTCGTCGGCGCCGACTGGTACAAGCAGGTGCTGCTCGATCCACGGCTGCACGATTCGCTGTTGCGCCAGTTCATCTACTCGGCGTGCGTGCTGCTGATTGAAATTCCCCTGGGTATCGCCATTGCCCTGACCATGCCGACCAAAGGCAAGTGGTCGTCCCTGGTGCTGATCATCCTGGCGATTCCGCTGCTGATTCCGTGGAACGTGGTCGGCACCATCTGGCAGATTTTCGGCCGCGCCGACATCGGCTTGCTGGGCTCCACGCTCAATGGGCTGGGCATTAACTATAACTACGCGGCCAACACCATGGATGCCTGGGTCACCGTGTTGGTGATGGACGTCTGGCACTGGACGTCGCTGGTGGCGCTGCTGTGCTATTCGGGGCTACGGGCAATTCCCGACGTCTATTATCAGGCGGCACGGATCGACCGGGCGTCCAACTGGGCGGTGTTCCGGCACATCCAGCTGCCGAAGATGAAAAGCGTGCTGCTGATCGCCGTGATGCTGCGCTTCATGGACAGCTTCATGATCTACACCGAGCCGTTCGTCCTCACCGGCGGCGGGCCGGGCAACGCTACCACGTTCCTCAGCCAGACCCTGACGCAGATGGCCATCGGTCAATTCGACCTGGGCCCGGCGGCGGCGTTTTCCCTGGTGTACTTCCTGATCATTCTGTTGGTGTCCTGGCTGTTCTATACCGCCATGACGCACGCCGACGCCAACCGTTGAGGCCCGCAAAATGAGCAAGAGAAAGCTGATTCCACTGCTGATCTACATCCTGTTCCTGCTGGTGCCCATCTACTGGCTGCTGAACATGTCGTTCAAGAGCAACACCGAGATCCTCGGCGGCCTGTCCCTGTGGCCGCAGGATTTCACCTTCCAGAACTACAAGGTGATCTTCACCGATCCGAGCTGGTACACCGGTTACCTCAACTCGCTGTACTACGTGAGCCTGAACACGGTGATTTCCCTGGGCGTTGCGTTGCCGGCGGCCTATGCGTTTTCCCGCTATCGGTTCCTGGGGGACAAGCACCTGTTCTTCTGGCTGCTGACCAACCGCATGGCGCCACCGGCGGTGTTCCTGTTGCCGTTCTTCCAGCTGTATTCGTCCATCGGCCTGTTCGACACCCACATCGCCGTTGCCCTGGCTCACTGCTTGTTCAACGTGCCGCTGGCGGTGTGGATCCTCGAAGGGTTCATGTCCGGGGTGCCAAAAGAAATTGACGAGACCGCCTACATTGACGGCTACAGTTTCCCCAAGTTCTTCGTCAAGATCTTCATCCCGTTGATCGGCTCCGGCATCGGTGTCACGGCGTTTTTCTGCTTCATGTTTTCCTGGGTCGAACTGTTGCTCGCGCGCACGCTCACCTCGGTCAATGCCAAGCCGATCGCGGCGGTCATGACGCGCACGGTGTCGGCGTCGGGTATCGACTGGGGCGTGCTGGCGGCGGCGGGGGTGTTGACCATCCTGCCGGGCATGCTGGTGATCTGGTTCGTTCGCAACCACGTGGCCAAGGGCTTTGCCCTGGGCCGGGTCTGAGGAGTCGATGATGGAATGGATGAACTGGACCGTCCCGACGGCGGCGTTTTTTGGTGTCATCGCCTTGTTGTTGATAGGCATGACCACTTGGGAACTGCGTTCGCCGAGTATCCCTCGGCGTGGTTTCCTGCCGATTGCCACCACCCGTGGTGATCGGTTGTTTATCGGTCTTCTCGGTAGCGCCTACCTGCATCTGCTGGTGATCGGCGCCACTGACTGGAGCATCTGGATAGCGTTCGCGTTGTCTTTGGTGTGGCTGTTGGCAGTGATGCGGTGGGGCTAGTCGCTCGACGATCAGGCTCTTAAACCCAAACAGGAGGTCTCTATGTTCGATAAAAACAATAAGCTGCGACATAGCGTTTCATTGGCAGCCGCGCTGGCACTCAGCGGGCTGAGCGCTACGGCCTGGGCCGACGCCTATGAAGACGCCGCTAAAAAATGGATCGGCAGTGAATTCAAGCCGTCGACGCTGACAGCCGAGCAGCAGCTCGAAGAGTTGAAGTGGTTCATCAAGGCGGCCGAGCCGTTTCGCGGGATGAAAATCAACGTGGTGTCGGAAACCATCGCCACCCACGAGTATGAATCCAAGGTGCTGGCCAAGGCCTTCAACGAAATCACCGGGATCCAGCTGACCCACGACCTGCTGCAGGAAGGCGACGTGGTGGAGAAGCTGCAGACCCAGATGCAGTCGGACAAGAATATCTATGACGGCTGGGTCAACGACTCGGACCTGATCGGTACGCACTTTCGCTACGGCAAGACCGAGTCGATCACCGACCTGATGGCCAACGAAGGCAAGAATTTCACTTCGCCAACCTTGGACCTGAAGGACTTCATCGGCATTTCCTTCACCACCGCGCCGGACGGCAAGGTCTATCAACTGCCGGACCAGCAGTTCGCCAACCTGTACTGGTTCCGCGCCGACTGGTTCGAGCGTGCGGACCTGAAGGCCAAGTTCAAGGAAAAGTACGGCTACGAGCTGGGTGTGCCAGTGAACTGGTCGGCTTATGAAGACATCGCCAAGTTCTTCTCCGAGGACGTCAAGGAGATCGACGGCAAGCGCGTCTACGGCCACATGGACTACGGCAAGAAAGACCCGTCCCTGGGCTGGCGCTTCACCGATGCCTGGTTCTCCATGGCCGGCGGCGGCGACAAGGGCCTGCCCAACGGTTTGCCAGTGGACGAGTGGGGTATCCGCGTCGAGGACTGCCATCCAGTGGGCTCCAGCGTGACCCGTGGCGGGGACACCAACGGCCCCGCGGCCGTGTTCGCCACCACCAAGTACGTGGACTGGATGAAGAAGTACGCGCCACCGGAAGCGGCGGGCATGACCTTCTCCGAATCCGGCCCGGTGCCGTCCCAGGGCAACATCGCCCAGCAGATTTTCTGGTACACCGCTTTCACCGCCGACATGACCAAGCCGGGTCTGCCGGTGGTGAACGCCGACGGCACGCCGAAATGGCGCATGGCGCCTTCGCCACGCGGTCCGTATTGGGAAGAGGGCATGAAGCTGGGCTATCAGGACGTGGGTTCCTGGACGTTCATGAAGTCCACGCCTGAGAAACAGCGCCTCGCGGCCTGGCTCTACGCACAGTTCGTAACCTCCAAGACCGTGTCGCTGAAAAAGACGATCGTTGGCCTGACGCCGATTCGCGAATCGGACATCAACTCCCAAGCGATGACCGACCTGGCGCCGAAGCTCGGTGGCCTGGTGGAGTTCTACCGCAGCCCGGCCCGCGTGCAATGGTCGCCGACCGGGACCAACGTGCCGGACTACCCACGCCTGGCGCAGTTGTGGTGGAGCCACATCGCCGAAGCGGCCAGCGGCGAGAAAACTCCGCAACAAGCCCTCGATGGCTTGGCCAAGGACCAGGACGCCATCATGACGCGTCTGGAACGCTCCAAGGCTCAAGCCACCTGCGCACCTAAGATGAACCCTGAGCGCGACGCGCAATACTGGTTCGATCAGCCGGGCGCACCGAAGCCGAAACTGGCGAACGAGAAGCCTAAAGGTGAAACCGTGAGCTACACCGAGCTGCTGAAATCGTGGGAAGCGGCGCGTAAATAACGTTGCACGGCAATGAAAAAACGGCACCGAAAGGTGCCGTTTTTTTTTCGCGAGTTTGAACTCAAAACCAATCCCCCGTGGGATTTGCGCATCAACCCGCCTTGGCGGCGCTTGCTTGAGCGTGTTTGGCCACCGGTGTTGGCTGGGGTTTCATCAACGCATCCAGCGCTTGGCGATACGTGCGGCCCGCCAGGCTCATGCTGTTGTTGTGCGTGGCTCCTGGCACCAACAGCAAACGCTTGGGTTCACGGGCGGCGTTGAACAACTGCTCGCTGAAACGCGGCGGTACGTAGCGGTCGGCGGCACCGTGGACAATCAGCAGCGGCATGTTGATCTGGCCGATCTTGTCGATGGAATCGAACTTCTGCGACAGCAACCAGCGCACCGGCAAGGATGTGTCCGCCATCGCAGTGGCGACATCACCCAACGACGTAAACGTGGATTCGATCACCAGGCCCCTGGCCGGTACGGCGCTGCCACTGCTCGCGGCTTTCTGAGCCAGATCCGCAGCGAGATCAACCGCGACGGCACCGCCCAGTGAATGACCGTAGATCAGCCGCAAGGCCGGGTCCGGTTGCAGCGTTTCGAGGCGCTCCCAGGCGATTCGCGCGTCCTCGTAGACACTGGATTCCGATGGCAGGTCGCCCTGGCTTTTGCCGAAGCCACGGTAATCGATCGCCAGCACCGAATAGCCCAAGGCCCTCAGCTGCTGGATGCGAAACAACTGGCCCGTCAGGTTCCAGCGCACGCCGTGCAGGTACAGGATGGCCGGCGCGTCCTTGCGTTCGGCCGGCCACCACCAGCCGTGAATGTTTTCCCCGGCCCTGAGCTGCTTGGGCTTGAGATCGAATTCCTGCACACCGCTGGGAAGGCCACTGAACCAGCTCGCCGTCCCCGGCTCGATGCGAAACACCAGCTCGCGCTCCTTGTGTTGCAACACTGCACAGCCCACCGGCAGACCGGCCACTATCGCGACCATGAACGACCAGGCCAGCCAGCGCTGTTTGAGACGAGAGAATAAAGAAGGCATCGATGCGATTCGCTACGGGTAACAGAAGTTGCCTTTTAGCAGATTCGCGCAGGGGCGCGCAGGAGTTTCGGACAACTTGCCACTGGATGCCTCGCTCTGTCTTGGGAGGGCGAGTGCAAGCCGATCGAACTCTCGCCGTTTCGTCCCACTCGAAACTCAATATCCATCCTTACCGAGGACGACGCCATGACGAACGAACATTCCAAAGGACAAACCCAAGCCGACAATCATGCACCCGCCAAGGATGCCACCGGCGCCCCGGTGCCAGTGGTGGAGCGCGACGTTCACCACCCCGATCCGGCGACCGACAAGGTGGATAAGACCATCACGCCCAAGTCGATCAAAAGCCACGAGCAGGATGCCGAAAAACTGCAGGACGAGGTGGCTCAAGTGGAGAAAAAGCTCGACCGCTAGGCAAGCCTGTCATTCGTCCGGAGGGCGCTTTGCGCAACTGGAAATTACTCCACCCGTGTGCCTTACTGCCTGTTCCTTAGGGGAGGGCGACGGGATGCGACGTAGAAGCGCACAGTATTGGCTTTGGGTGAACAGTCGGCTGCCGGGCCGCAACCATGAAGAAATCCTCGACGACGGCACCCATGTCGAGGTCCAGGCGAGGATCAATCACCAGTCCGTCACGCAGGTCTTCGTCTGTGTCTATCGTCCGAACGGCGCCGTTTGGGTCGAACAATTCCATGACCGGAGCATGCGCGAGCCGCTGTGCCAGGCGTTGGAGTGGGGCTTGGGCCGGGCGCGGGAAATCGTCGCCGGTACGGCAGGTTTCAAGGCACCGCACAAGATCCAGACGACCCTGGGCCCCTTGATCAAGGACGAATGCGCTTTGGCCCTGCGGCGCATGGACATGAGCGATGAAGAACGACTCCGGCTCAAGGCTCGGGATGCATGGGCTGAATACGTCAACGCCAAGCAAGCGATGCTCGCATTGATGCGTTCGGCCCGGGTCGACGCCGACGTATGGGAGGAGCAAAAACGTCGACTGCGCGAAGCCATCGATCGCCGCGCCTCGCTGGCGCGGGCAAGCCTGCACCACTGACACACGCCCCTCCGTGGCGAGGGAGCAAACTCCCTCGCCACGTGCCCCTTCAGTGCACATCCCCAAATTCAACCAGCGCCAACCTGCGGCCATTCCCGCCATACCCGACCTTTGGCACCCCCGCCAGGCGCCGCTGAAGCACTTGGGTCAATGAATTGCCAGGCGCCAGGCTGGCATCGCCAAAATCCCCGTCCAGTTCCAGTGGATGGACAATCACTTCCAGCGAGCCATGGACCGGCGGTGCGGCGTGGTGCAGGTCCGCCGGGGTGCAGACGTAATCGGCGGTTGCGCCGCAGAGCTGGCGCAGACGATGGTTGAGCAGCGTCTTGAAGATGCGCTTGGGCACGCTCAGGTTGGGGCCGAGGTTGCGTGCTAGGCGCATAGGCACGCCTTGTCGCGCTGCGAAGCGTGCCACCAGTTCTCCGACGGGCCAGATGTTATGCACGTGTTGATGCGAGTCCAGGTGGCTGGGGCGCAGGCCGCGGTCCAGGCAATGCTGCCATTGCGCCTGAAGTTCTGCTTGCACTGCTGCCAGATCGGCCGCTCCCAAGTGCAGGCAGTAGCGTGACAGGTTGAGGTCGAATTCGCCGTTGGCATTGCAAAACCTCCGTCGCGCCCTGATTGCCTGGCTTAGTGGCGGTCCGTAGCTGAGATTGAAATGCAACCCGATGCGTCCTTCAAGCAACGGGTGCCGGGACAGTTCACAGGCCTGGTCGAAGGCCGGCATGTTGGCCATGGCGGTGGCGGAGCTGATGACGCCTGCTTCGAACGCCCGCAGGATCAGTTCGTTTTCACTGAGGCTGAGTCCGAAATCGTCAGCGTTGATGATCACTTGGCGAGGCATGTGTGTTTTCCTGGCGCTTGGAAGAGGACGAGGCCGTCGTCGCGGTCGGTCTGGCCCGGCGCTTGCCTAGCCAAGGCTTCAGGCTTTTCCATAGCCGCAAGGCGAATCCCATGAGCAGGCCATCGGGCTGCCAGGAATAGAAACTCCAACGCCAATGTTCCAGTTGTCCGGTCATGCGTTCGTGCAGTTGATGGCTCGAATTTTCCAGGCTGACCCGTGAAGCGTCGATCCACCGCCAGTTGTCGTCCAGCCCCCAGCGAATCCATTCCTCGAGTAATACGCGGCCGCTGCCCAGGTCGGCGTGCTGTGGCAGGAACGCCAGGTTGTAGTCATATAGTCGCCCTTGATCCAACAGGCCCAGGCGATAGCTGATGCATTCGCCGTTCAGCTCCAGCGTCACCACCCGCACCAGGCCTTGGGCGGCGAGGGCGGTGAAGGCATGGTTCATCCATTGCCGACGCCTGGGGTCGGCGAAGATGCCGACGCCTTCCTCGCCTTTCCAGCTGGCGGCCTCCACCTCGGCAAGGGTCCGCAGCAGCGGCCCCATGCCGATGGCGTCCGGCGTGATGCGGCGAATCTGTGCACCACACGCGGCGATTCGCTTGCGCGCCCGGCGCAACTTGTAGCGTGGGTCGCCGGAAATTTCCTGGTGATCGCTGGCACTGATCAAGTGCACCGGAACCCGGCAACTGAGCCGCCGCTCCCCGGTGGAGCTCATCGCCATCCATGCACTGAGCACGCTTTGCTCGCCCACCGGCTCGACCACTTCGTTCAATTGCAGCAGCGCATGCGGTAAATACTGGCGGATCTGCGTCAGCGCCTGGCCCATGCCGTCGGCGTCCAGGCGCGCCAGTAAGGCGATACGGTCGGCCAAGGGGTAACCCAGGTGATGCAAGACCCGGAACCGCAGGCCGCCGACACGCTCCTGTCCGCTGATCAATGGCAGGCACAGCAGCAGGTCCTGGTCCTGCCAGCCCAGCAGAACATGCAACTGCTGGTCGGGCAACAGCGCGAACTCCGATGCTTGCAGCCAGGCCAAGGTGTTGAACGGCGTTGCGTCGGTCACCTGTGCGCGCAGCTGTTCAAAAGCCGTTACAGGGAAATCCGCCGCGCTCAGAGAGCCATACCATTGGAACCGGATCGCCATGAGCATCAAGCCGTCGCAGTCGATGCAACCGGCCGAGCCGGTTTACGGAAGGCGTCCAGTACCGAGCCGGTGTAGAACGTATCGCGGAAAAACCGAAAGCGTCCAAACAGGCAGTACACATGGGTGATCTGCCCACGCTCCACGAACTCCATGCGTATATGCATCTTGATCGCCGGGGTGTTTTCCAGGTCGCAGACATCGACCATCTTGTTGCAACCCTGGTCAGCCATGACTTTCCAAACGTCGGCCTGGACATCCGCCGACAGCTGCGAACCCCAGTAGGCACGGGTCATCTCGCCACCGAACTGAAAGTATTCACCGGGCTTGACCGGAAACCAGCAGCGATAGAAATGGCGATCGAAATAGTCTCGCGTGCTCGCCCAGGCAAACCCCACGGTGTTGCCCTTGTCATCCAGGTACATGAACCCTGTATAGCCTTCGGCTGCCAACTCGCGCATGGTTTCGACACGGTCGCCGAAATGCGTGGCGAAGGCATCGGCATTGCTGACGGTGATGAACTCGCGGCGCACCGGTGGGTAGGGCCGCAGGTTATGCGGTTTGAGCGGGATCCTTACATCGTGTTCGAGCCATACCAGTCGCGAATGGAAGAACACGAAGCGGCGTACCAGCAGTTTGATAACCGAGCGCAAGCCTTTTTTCTGAATGCGGTCGCGCAATTTTTGCAGAGCTTTCATGGTGCCTCCTGACGGGTGGCGGGTTGAGGAAAAACAGAGGCCGTCCAGCTCAGGGCGAAGACGGTTTCACCTGGCAAAAGGAAACCGAGTTGGCCGGCTTTGCATTCGAATGGAACGTTGCGGCTGATGTTGTCCGGGCCGAAATAAACCAGGGCAGCGCCGGGCTGCGGACAGGTCATGCCGTCGAGGCTGACTTGATGGGCCCGGACGCTTTTGTTCACGCCAAGCAGGCTGCGCTCCAGGCCGTTGGCCATGGCCAGTGCATCGACCTCAAACGCATCGTTGTCCATGCGCAGCACCTGGCCGAGCCAATGCTGTTGGATGAATTGCTGGACCAACCCCACCGGCTTGAGCTCGAAGCGTTGGTTGTCCAGTATCCGCACCATGCCCTTGGGGTACTCCGGTTCGTCGGCGGACATGAACCAGTTGAGCATGTCCAGCCAGCCGTCGGCCGAGGCGTTGATGGCCACCGACGTCCACCACAGGGCGGCGTAATGGGTTTCCTGGTCGTAAGGGCTGAGGCTTGATCCGCTGGACATATTGGTCTGGTCCAGCAGCAAGGCTTTGCGCGGCCGGCCCTGGTTGTCCAGTCCCACCAGGTTGGCGGCCCGACGAACACTGTTGCGATAGACGCGGGTCGCCAGCAGGTCGCGGATCATCCATTCATGCCAGGCCAGGGCGTCGATCTGGGCGCTCGATGTTTCCAGCAGCCGTCGTGCCCAGTCGATGCCACGTTTGTCTGCGGCGTTCTCGGCCAATGGACCGTTGGTGAACCGCGAACTGGCCGGTATGGCGATGCGGACGCCGGCGCGGCTGTTGGCAGGGTTGGCGCGGACCTGGGCGGACAGGCTTTGGAACACCTGCTGGAAACTGTCGAAGTCGGGATAGTTGAGGTTCGGCTCATCGGCAAAGCTGAGATAGTGGATGCCTTTGCCGCCCAGGGCGCGGGTCGATTCGAGCCAGGCTTGCAGGCCGTTGCCGCTGGTCCGGTCGGCTTGCAGATCGGCCCTGCGCTGGCTGCCAGCGAGCAGAGTGATGTCTTGGGTGATGCCAAAGCGATCCTGGTACAGACGTCGAAACGCGTCCTCATGATCGGCCTTGGCCGCCGTGACATCGACGAGGCTGTAATAGCTGGCCGCCCGGGGGTTGAGCGCATCGAGCACGGCGTAGCTGGAGGGCGGAGGCAGTACGTAGGGCAGGGACATCCCCAGCTTTGGAGTCGTGCCGAGTACATCGGCGTGAAGCGTCAGGTGGGTTCGCCCCGGATCCTGGCGCAGCGGCTGCAGTTGCGCCGGGTCCTGGGCGAACAGGTTGGCGGTGCCGTCCAGCCAGAACGCTGCCTTGCCGTTGCCTTGCAGATGCAGGCGCCAGACCTGGTCCGCGTCCGCCACCGGCAGGGCCACTGTGTCGAATTGCCAATAGGCCCGGTAGGGCTTGAGGTTCAGTTGCACCTGCTTGCCATCGGCAACGCGCCGGGCTTGCAGCGCACGCACGCCGCCGTGGAATTTGCCGGCCAGCACAGCCTGTTCACCGGCTGCGACTTTGAAATAAAGCTCATCACCATCGTGTGTTTCCGAGCTGAAGTGCACTTTGGCCGGGGCGAACAGCGCGCGGGTGCGGGCATCGTGTTCGACCGTATAGCGCCGGAAACTGTAGCCGGGGATCTCCAACCGATAGCTGGCCGCCCCGGGCAACAGCGGCCATTGCTGCTCGCCGCGCACTTGGGCAGCCTTGACCAGGCGCTCACCCACTAACCGGCCTTGGCCGTTGAGCAGATACAGGTGTTCGGTATTGGCCTCGGCCTGCCAGGCCGGAACCCAGCGGACGGTCACTTGGTCCGGGCGATCGGTTTGCAGATACAGGCTGCCGTCGCGGATGTTGGTCCAGTGCATGGACGCGCCATGGGCCGAGGTGGCCAATACCAGAAGACATAGACCCGCGGCCATTTTCCTCTGTGGGAGCCAGCCTTCTCGCGAAGAGGCGGTTAGCTTCATCATCACAGCAAGCTGACCCACCGCCATCGCGAGCAAGCTCGCTCCCACAGGGGAACTCGGCTGGACGCAACCGGCGCCTGTGGGAGCGAGCTTGCTCGCGATGGCGGTCTGGCGGGCGACGATATTCACGCGGATTTCCCCAACAACATCTGGCGCATCGGCAGCAAATCGCTGGGCAGGATGATCAGTGTCTGCCACAGCGCCACACCGCTGAGACGGCAGTACATCGTCAGCAGCGCCAGGGTCACGCCCAGGTAAGCGATCGAGGAAGCGGCGGCAGCGCCGACGATGCCGTAGCGCGGGATCAGGATCAGGTTCAGGGCCAGATTCAGCAGCGCGCCCACGCCCATCAGCAGTGAAACGGTGCCGGGACGGTTCTTGCCCAGCAGGTCCAGGCGCAAGATGCTGGCGTAGCACAGGCCGAACAATCCCGGCAGCAACGCCAACAGCGCCGGGTACGCCGGTTGATAGGCGGTGCCGAACAGGGTGATGATCAGCCATTCGCCAATCAGCGCCATGCCCAGGCAGGCACCAAGCATCACCGTAGCAGTCAGGCGCAAGGCCAGCGGGGTCAGGCGCTGCATGTCGGTGTCTTGCTGGAGCAGGCGTTTCATCAGCGGCGTGGTGACCGCTTCGGGCACGATCAGCAGCAGTTCGGCCGCGGCGCTGGCCATGGCGTAGTGACCCAGCGCCGTGCTGCCCAGCAATGCGCCAATGAACAAAAAATCCGAGCGCAGCATCACTTGTTGGAACAACAGGTCCGGATGACTACGGGCGCCATAACGCAACAGTTCGTTCTGGCCGGTGCGATCCCAGCGCAGGGTGACCACATGATCGCGCCGCAACCACATCCAGCCGGCCAGCACCACCAGGCTCAGGCCCGCCAGCCAACTGATCAGCGCCGCCTCCAGCGCCGTGTCTTGCCACATCCAGAACAGCGCTACAAACAGCAGCAACGGCGCCAGGGATTCCATCAGTCGCAGCGCATTGAACGCGCCTACGCCGCCGGAAGCATTGTGCAATGTCAGCAGGCCGCTCTTGAGCACCGTCAGGGGGACGGCCAGCAACAGCAGCCAAGCCAGCAATCCCAGCTGCGCGGTGATGTCCAGCTCAGCGCCGAACTCACGCGCCAGCGCCACCACCAACAGTGTCAGCAACCCGGCCAGCAGACACCCGAAAACCAACACCTGGCAAAGCAACAGACCCATGGAGCGCTGCTGCGCCGCCTGGTAACCCACCGCGGAATTGAGGCCTCCACTGGTGGCGGCGCTGATCAAGTCGGGCAGGGTGCTGAGCAGCGCGAACAGTCCGCGTTCGCTGGGCCCCAGGATTCGTGCCAGCAACACATTGCGCAACAGCCGCAGGCCGATCATCGCCAGGCGCGTGCCCATGCTTAGCGCCAAATGCTTGAGATAGTGTGCACGGCTCATGGACGGGCTCCTCGGCGAATGCGCCAGGCGAGCAATTCAGGGTGATGGGCGTTGCGCTGGCTGACGCCGAAACGCGGCAGGTTCAACGGGTCGCCGTCGTGGCGATACAGCCCGGCCTCGGTGCCCAGGGCGAACGGAAAACCGTGGGCCGCCACCTGCTCGCGCACGCGCACATCATTGTCACCGTTGGGGTAGCAATACACCGGCAGCGGCTGGGCGCAGCCATTTTCCAGCGCGGTCCAACTGCGGGTCAGTTCTTCATGCAGGCGCTGATCGTCCAGCCCGGTCAGAATCGCGTGGCTGGCGCCATGGGGGCCGAAACGAATCAGCCCGGAATCTTCGAGCATACGCACCTGGGGCCAATCCAGCGCCTGGGGTTGCGAGCCTTGCGGGCAGGCTTCGGTGAGATCGCTCAACGTGCTTGGTTCGAGCGTCTTGAGGCTTTGCAGGTAATGCAGCAGCGCCAGGCTGCGGCGCTCGTCGTCGATGTCGTCGAGCAGCACCGGCAATGGCCGGCCGACGTGCTGCAAGTGCTCGATCAGCGAATGCCGCGCCACTTGCCCGTGGCTGCCCCACAGGGTTTCGCCGATGCTTTCCCACCAGAAATGCTGGCGACTGCCGACAAAATCGGTGGACAGGAAAATACTCGCCGGCACCTGGTACTGACGCAGCAGGGGAAAGGCGTTCATGGCGTTGTCACGCCAGCCATCATCGAACGTCAGGGCCACCCGAGGACGGTCCGGAACGCTTTCCGGGTCGGCCAGCAGCAAGGTCATCAAGGGCACGCATTCAAAATGCCGTTGCAACCAGATCAACAGGTGTTCGAACGCTTCGGGCCCCACGCACAGTTCATTGCGGTGGGGCAGCTCGGCGGCGCGGTCGTTGTTCAATACCCGGTGCAACATCAGGATGACGCCGGCGCCACGCAATGGATGGCGACCCATGGACGTGTTCAGGTACAGCCAGCCGCCGGTGCGCTTGAAAACATGTTTGATCGACATCGGCCACACTCCTTAGCGGTTTTGGTCGGGGTTCCATTGGCTGTAGCGCTGGCCTCGCAGGAATTGCCAGAGCCCGATGCTCATGCCGACCAGTGTTACCAGCACGAACGCGGCCAACCGAAATGGCCGAGGCAAGCGGTGGCCTGCGTCGAGCAAGCCGATCAGCGCTGTGGCATAACCGAGCAGTTGCGCCACCAGCGTCAGGCGATAGAACGGATGGTCATTCCACAGCCAGGCGTTGCTCAGCAGCAACGGCAACAGCAGCACCGGCGCCAGGCGGCGGATCAATTTGTGGCTGATCAGGCCAATGGCGTAGAGCCCATGGCGCAGCGGGTTGAGCAGCTCCCGGCGCTGGGCCAGGCTCTGCAATCCGCCGACAGTGACGCGCTGACGACGACGAAACTGCTTGTCGGCTTCGTCCACGCCCTGGTCGGTCACCCGCGCTTTGGGTGCATAAACAATGGATTTGCCGGCTGCCGGCGCGCAGGTGCTTAGGAAAAAATCATCGTTGACCTGGGCCGGAATCGGCTGGAACAAAGCCCTGCGCAAGGCCAGCAAGGCGCCGTCGGCCGAGACCATGCAGCCGGTGCGGCTTTCCACCCGGCGCAGCCACCCTTCGTAGTGCCGATACAGACTGTCGCCGAGGCTCAGGCCCTTGCCGGGCACGGGGATGACCATGTGCCCGGCACAGGCGCCGACTTCAGGATCGCCCAGCGGCGCCAGCAGGTGGCCGAGGGTGTCGTGGGCCCATTGGTTGTCGGCATCGGTGAACACCAGGATCTCGCCGTAGCTATGGGCCACGCCGGTATTGAGGGCGGCGGCCTTGCCCTGGCGTGGCAGGTCGAGCACGGTGATGCGTGAGTCGCCGATTTTGCGCGCACAGGCCACCGTCTCGTCGGTGGAACCGTCGCTGGCCAGGATGATTTGCAGCGAGCGTGCCGGATAATCCTGGGCCAACAGCGTGCGCAATTTCGCTTCGATGTGCCGTGCCTCGTTGTGGGCGGCGATGACAATGCTGACGTCCATCGGCAGGGGCTTGCCATAGCGCCGTAGCGGAAACAACGGTGTCAGCAAGGTCAACAGCACGGGGTAGCCGAGGTAGGCGTACACCGGCAGCAACAGGCAAGACCAATAGATGAATTCAGCCACGGGCGGGTCTCCTGACGTTCCATTGAAAAAGATTGAGCAGCAACGCGGCACCGGTCAGGTGCAGGCGCACCCCGTGCAAGGCCCACAGTTGCAACGCCAGGCGCGGGTCGCGCTGGCTCTGGCGCAGGCTGAGAAACAAGGCCGGCAATGTGCTGATGAACAGTAGCGTCAACCCCAGGCGCACCTGGCCCTGGAGCAGGGCGGTGAGCGCCAGCAGATCCAGGCCCCAGGCGCCAACGGACAAGGCGGGAAAGCGCAGCAAGCGCAGGCTCGGCCCATGGCTGCGCAGCAACTGCCAATGGCTGCCCTGGCGCCACAGCTCCTTGCTCATCCATTCGCGCCAGCTGCCTTCGTAACCCCAATGCAGGGCCAGGCTTTCGTTCACCAGCAACAACTGCGCACCGGCTTGGCGCAAGCGCAGGGAAAAATCCTTGTCTTCACCGGTACGCAGGGTCTCGTCGAAGCCGCCGACCTGTTCGAACCAACGGCGGCGCATCAACAGATTGGCGCTGGGCAGCCACTGCACTCGATGCAGCGGACGGGCGCCCGGACGTTGGCTGCGGCGTTGCCAGGCCTGGGCGAACCAAGGCGCGTGTCGGGGCGTGTCCAGGTCCAGTCCCAACACATCGCCCTGACGGCCCTCCATTTCGACGAGCAGCTTCAGCCAGTCGGCGGGCATTTCCATGTCTGCGTCGATGAATGCCAGCCACTCACCGCTGGCAACCGCCGCGCCACGGTTGCGCAGGGCGCCGATGTGAACGCCGGGCACAATCAGCACCCGGGCGCCCAGTTCGTTGGCGATGCGCGGCCCATGATCGTCCGAGCCGTTGTCGACCACGATCAGTTCGCATTCCAGTTGCGCCTGGCGAGCAGCTTGCTGCGCGGCCAGCAGGGTGCGGCCGATGTGGCGGGCCTCGTTGAACATCGGGATGACGATACTGACGCGGCTCATGGGCGGGCCTCCCGTGGCGCGGATTGTTCGGCGTCGTAGCGCAACACACTGGTCAAGGCGAGCATGATCCACAGCAACTTGTGGTTCGGCGCGCTGAGAAACATCAGGAACAAGGCCAGCGCCAGGAAACTCATCCCCAAATGTGTGAGCAGGTCGGCCTGTGCCCAGTCCCGACGCTGGAGCCAGAGTTGGCGCGCGCGCACCAGGTTGTAGAGGCCAAGACCGATCATGCCGACAAACATCAACCCGCCCGGTACGCCGATCTCGCTGAATATTTCCAGGTAGGTGTTGTGAGCGCGACGGTACAGGTCGCCCAGTTTGCGGTTGGCCGAGAAGGCCTTGGCATAACCGGTCGGCGCGTAGTGCAGGGGAAACGTCCCGGGCCCTGAACCGAGGATGGGGTTCTCGCGGATCATCTGGCTGCCCACCAGGATGTAGGAGGCGCGGCGGCCAAGGGATTCATCCTTGTGAGCGCTGGCGCCGGCGCTGAGGATGCTCAACGATTGGATGCGTGCCACGTAGCCGGCGGGCATCACCGCGATCGCCAGGGGAATTATCAGGGCCAGCCCGAGCATGGCGAAGCCCAGGTGCCGTGGACGAATCCGCGGTAGCTGCGCGCGGTAGTGGTACAAGCCGATCATCAGGCTGAGCAGCAACACCACCAGCCCGGAACGCGATTCGGTCTTGGTCATGCCGCCCAGCAGCAGGATGAAACCGCCGCCCCAGAACAGCCGGTGCAACAGGTTCGGGCTGCGCAGTACCAGCAACAAGGCCAGCGGTATGGTGAACGCGATCAGCAGCGCAAAGGAGTTCGGGTCCTCCAGCAGTCCGGACGCGCGGCCCTGGTCCTGGTATTTGGCCGAGAACATCGCGAGTACGCACGTGGTGGACACGCTCACGGTCATCAAGCGGGCAAACAGGTCCAGGTTCAGCTCGCGTCCGATCAACAAGGTGATCACGAACAGAATCAGCCCTACCGTCAGTTCCCGCAGATGGGTCTGGGACAGGTCCATGTTTTCCGACAGCAGCAGGCTCAGGCCATACAGCGCCATGAAGCCGACCAGCGGCTTCCAGATATTGCTGCGCAGGCGCGTCGCCGGAATCTGGTGCAGGGCCAGTTGCAGTGCCAGGATCAGAATCAGCGCCAGGCCAAAGAACTTGCTGCCCGACAATCCGTTTTCCTTGAACAGCCCTTCGAATGGCACCAGCGCGGCGATGCCCAGCAGGCCCCAGCCGGGCTTGCGGTACAGCACGGCGACGCCGACCAGGCCGAACACCGCGCCGGGCGCCAGGAACGGATAAGGACTGGCCAGCAATGCCAGGCAGACCAGCCCCAGCAAACTGATGATCGAGAGCGGGACGATCATGGTCGAGCCTCCCGTGCCGTGCGGATATAAAGTTGCGACCAGCGTTCGGCCAGCGTGCGCAGGTCGTAGCGGTCGCGTTGGGTGCGCCGGGCGTTGTCGGCGAGGATCCGCGCCAGGGGCGGTTCGCTGAACAGCGTTTCGATCTGGCGGGCCAATTCGTCGCTGTCGGCCGGCGTGGCCAGCAGGCCGTTGTGGCGGTCCTGCAGGATGTCGGGAATGCCGCCGACGCCAAACGCCACCACCGGCACCCCGGCTTGCATGGCTTCGAGCAGGATCATCGGCGTGCCTTCGGTGCGTGAGCTGATCACCAAAGCGTCGAGGCGGCTCCACCAATCATTCATGTCGGTTTGATAACCGGGCAACTCGATGCGCGTCGGCAACCCCGCGTCGGCGATGCGCTTGAGCAGCGGCTGGCGTTCCGGACCGTCGCCGAGCATGACCGCATGCAGCGAACCATGGCGCTGGCAGAGCGGGATCATCGCGTCGAGGAACAGGTCAGGGCCTTTCTCGCTGCTCAAGCGACCCACGTACCCGACCCGCCAGCGCTGCCTGTCGTCACGATGGGGCAGCGGTGTCGTGACGGCCGGCAAACCGTTGGGAATGACGTCGAGCTTGTCCGCCTTGACGCTGGCCTTGCGGTGCAATGCCGCGATGCTTTCGGCGACGCAGACCACGCGCTTGACCGGCGCGGTGCGGCACAGTTGCAGGCTCAACCAGGTGTAGAAACGCTGCTTGGTGCTGCGCGGCGTGAAGCCGTGCTGGGTAATCACCAGGGGCAGGCGCAACAGCGTGGCCGCGGCCCAGCCGAACAGCAAGCCTTTGAAGTTGTGGGTGTTGATCAGCGGCCGGTCCGCGCGACGTTGCCGCAGATGCTGCAACAATTCGCCCAAGCTGGCGCAGTGTCGGCAATCCACCCCGGCCTGGCGAAACCGCGTGATCAAGGTCGGCGGCGCCGCCAGGAACAGCACTTGGTGCTGCCCCGGTGTCGCCAGGCAATGATCGAGCAGCATCCGCTCGGCCCCATAGAAGCCGCCGCTGTCGAGCAGATGAATGATCGACAGGGGGCTGCTGCGGTGGGACGGGCCGAACGGCGCGTTCAATTTTTCACCCAATGGACAAGGCTTGGCAGGCTCCAGTTGCGGTGCGGATTGACCTGTTCGGGCGACTGCTCATTGATCACCAGCAAGACCGGCAGGTCCAGTTGCTGGCTGATTTGCGCAGGATGCTTGAAGCGATGGTCGAAGAACTCACGCACGTAGACCAGAGCGATCGCCAGCAGCAGGCCGCAGAACAAGCCGAACGGGATAATCAGCATCGGCTTGGGGAATACCGCGGCGGTGGGTTCGAACGGGGGGCTCAGGACACGGGCGTTGGACAGGTCATTGTCCAGCGAGCGCGCGGAACTGGCTTCGGCGAACCGTTGGGCATAGGTGGAGAACGCCGCGTGGAGTGCGTTGATCTCGGTGTCCATCTGCCGCAGCTTGCTCTGGGTTTCCTGTAACTGGTGGATGCGTTCCTTGAAGGCCGCGATGCGCTCGACCTTCTGGTTGATCACCGAGCTGACGACGGCCAGGTCGGTGGTGCGTTCCTGGATGCGGTTGTTCACCACTTTGAGGAACTGCTGGCGTGTGCGCATGATCTGTTCGCGGGCCAGCAGCATTGGTTCGCTGCTGGGCTGGAAGATCGCCAGGTCGTTCATGTAGCGGCTGACCTGGCTGGTCAGCTGCTCACCCAGTTGCCTGATTTCCCGGTCCTCGAAAGCGATGTTGTCCACGGTCGTGGTGAAGGTGAACGGGAACGTGTAGTCGTTGAACCGCGAGCTGTTCGCCGCTGCCAGGCTGGTCTTGAGGTAATCGAGCCAGCGTTGGCTTTGCAGCAGGCGATCCTGGTACAGGTTCAGGGCCTGTTCTTCGGTATTGATGGCGTTCAGGCGAAACGTGATTTCTTCCTTGGGATCGGAGGAACCGACGCCTTCGAGCAGGCCGAGCCGGGTGCCTTCCAGACCGTCGAGGCGCGTCTGGTATTGGACTTTTTTCTGCTCGTAGAAGGTCTGGGGCAATTCGATCGATTGCAGGTCCTGGCGGCCGGTGAGGTAGTTTTCCAGCAGCTGCGCGACGAACCGGGTGCCCTGGGCGGGATCGCCGAAGCTGTAGATGATGGAGATGACGTTCGAGCCGGGCAGGGTCTCGATTTTCAGGTTCGCGATGGCCTCGTCGGTGAGGGTATCGAGCATCGTGTCGCGTACCGGATCGACTTCCAGCCCGAGGCCGTCGCGAAGCGGATTGATGACGTATTCACGCAGTGGCTGGGTGATGTAGCGCTTGAGCGGTTCGCTCACCCATTTATTGAGGGCCCCTGGGCTTGGGGTGTATTCACCCTGGTCGCGCAGGGTCTTGATGGTTTCGCGAATCAACGCCGGTGAGCGCAGGATGTTGCTCTCGGTTTCCATGTCCGCCAGGGACGGCGGAATGAAAGTCGCGTTTTCCTGGTTCAACGAGGTAGTGGCGTCGCCTTGGGAGAGTTTTTTCGACTGGACGATCACTTGGGCGGTGATGTCGAAACTCTGCTTGAGCATCAACGGCAACACCAGAGCGATCACGGCGAAAACCAGGAAGATGCGCTTCACCCACTGCTTGTTGGCGAAGAAGATCCTGAAAAACTCGTGCAGATAATTTTCCTTGGGGTTCATGTCGGTCACCTGAGTCTCAGTTGTCGCTGCCTTTGTTGTCGACGCGGTAGCCGAAGCTCAACCCCGTGCCCTGGAACAGCACCACATCGGCCAATTGCCTGGCCAGTTCACCGGCACTTGCAAGCTTGGTCTTGGGCACGAACAGCATGTCTTCCGGTTGCAGATAGGCGATCTGCGACGCGTCGCCGCTCAAGGCTTTCTCCACGTCGTAGTGGCGGGCTTCGACCTGATTGCCGTTGCGGCGCATGATTACCACGGAGTCGAGCCGGGCCTTGACGTTCGTGCCCCTGGCCAGTGTCAGGGCCTCGAGTACCGAGATCGGCCGGCGGATCGGGTAGGAGCCGGGCTGGGCCACTTCGCCGAGGACATAGATTTCGTTGCCGGCGGTGGACTTGAGCAGCACGTCCACCGTCATGTGGCCGGGCAGCTGGGCGTAGCGCTCGTTGAGGAAAGTCTCCAGCTGGCTGACGGTCATGCCTTGCAAAGGCACGGCGCCAATTTCCGGGAAGCTGGCGTAGCCATCCCTGCCCACGGTGATTTCCCGGCTCATGCCCGTGCCAGGGTGAGTCAGGGTGTTGCGCAGCTTCGTCTCGCCGGAGAGCGGGCTCGTCACCAGTACGGTCAATTGGTTGCGATTGGGCTGGAACAACATCTTCTGGTCATAGGCGCGCTGCACCGCCAGGCGCGCCTCGTCGGTGGTCAGGCCGCCGACTTTCACCGAGGTGTTGGCGCCCGGCAGTTCGATACTGCCGTCGGGCATCACCTGTTGCGTGCCGTTGAGCTGGCTGGCGGCGGTGAAGTTCAGGGCAACCTGGTCGCCAGGCTGCACGCGATAAGCCTGGGAAGAGGTGGTGCCGATGTGGAATATCACGTCCAGCACATCCTGGGGCCGCAAGGTCTGCTCGACCTTGGGCATGTCGGTGGCCTGGGCATTGGCCGGCGCCGCGGTGAGGATCTGCACCGGCATCGAGCGGGTATCGGTGTTGCTGGAGCAACCGGCAAGCGGCAGCAACAGCAGGACAAGCATTCTAGCGTTCATCTCGTCATCCTTTTGCAGGCTTACAGGTTGTTGTAGAGCCATTTGGGCATGTAGTACTTGCGGCGGTTGAACACGCTGCCGACCACTTTCGCGCCGGCCTGGGCCAACCTTTGTCGGGTGGCCTGGGCCACTTCCCAGCGGGTGTCTTCGCCGCGCACCACCAGCACCACGCCGTCCACCTGGGTGCTGATCACCAGCGTGTCGGTGGCCGAATACACCGCGTCGGCGTCGATCACCACGAAGCGGTACTGCGCCGCCAGTTGCCGGAACAGCGGGCGCAATCGCTCGGGGCTCAGGCGTTCGGCGTTGTGGCCGAGGCGGCCGTGGGGCAGCACGTCGAAGGGCAGGCTCGACACCTGTACTACGCAGTCCTGCAACAACGGTGGGGACAGGCTGTTGAACAACAGGTCGCTGAAGCCGCGCTCTTTTTGCAGCGAGAGCTGCTGGCTGAGGTTGCGCGGCGACTGGCTGGCGTCCACCAGCAACACCCGGCCATTGCTCATCTGCGCCAGCTGGGCGGACAGCGCCATGGCGCTGGTGCTCGTGCCGGTGCCGGTGTTGGCCGCTGTCATGAGAAGGATCCGCAGATCCGGGTCGAGCACGGTCGAGGTCAGGTTGGTCTCGCTCGGGCTGGCTATGGTCAGGATATTCGTCGAACCGTCCATTTAACTCGCTCCGTGGCCGCTGAACACTTTGAAGGGGGTAATCATCAGGATCTTCAGATCCAACAGCAGGCTCTGCTCGGCGATGTAGCTGAGGTCCAGTTCCACGCGCTGGTCGAAGTCGATATTGCTGCGCCCGGAGATCTGCCACAGGCCGGTCAGGCCGGGGTAGATGCTCAGGCGCACCAAATGGTTGTCCTTGTAGCGATAGGCGTTGAACGAGGTGGGCCGCGGGCCTACCAGGCGCATGTCGCCGGTCACTACATTGATCAGGTTCGGCAGTTCATCGAGGCTGCTGCGTCGCAGGAACCTGCCGATCGGGGTAATGCGCGGGTCGTTGTCGATCTTGAAGTCGATGGCGTCGGCGCCGTGCTTGTTGAGGTGGCGCAGCGACTCTTTCAGGGCCTCGGCATCGACGACCATGGTGCGAAACTTGTACATGCCGAACACGCGCCCGCGATAACCGGTGCGTTTCTGCACGAAAAAAACCGGGCCAGGGCTGGAAAACTTGATCAGCAATGCCAGACCCAGCAGCAGCGGGGTGAGCAGTACCAGGATCGCCAGCGCGCCGAGGCAAGCCACGACCCGATTGGTCCGCGAAACCGTCCAGGGCCGACCACCGTCCCGACCGGTGAGCCAGCCACGGCCCTGGCGGTGGATGGCGGCATCCAGGCGTCGGCGATGCTCGGGGTCGACACGTTTGTCGCGTCCGGAGGTGCTGATCGGAATGTCTTGTTCATGTCGGGTCATAGACTCCTCCGCTGAGGTACGGCCGCAAGCGGCGTGTGATCGATGGGTTGCGCGTAGTAATCGAGGAACCAGTCGACGAAGCGACCCAGGCCGTCATCCAGTGCAATGCACGGTTGGAAACCGGTGGCCCGGGCCAGGTCGCTGGCATCGGCGCAGGTGTTGAGCACGTCCCCCGGTTGCAGGGGCAGCAGCTCGATCCGGGCGGTGCGGCCCAGATGTTTTTCCAGCAGCGCCACGTAGGTTCGCAACGCCACCGGGTGCTGTCCGCCGATGTTGTAGATGCGCCATGGCGCCAGGCTGGTGGCCGGGTCCGGTTGCTCGCGATCCCAGTGGGGCGTTGGCTGCGGCGCACGTTCGATCAACCGGGCGATGCTCTCGACGATGTCGTCGATGTAGGTGAAGTCGCGTTCGTGCTCACCATGGTTGAACAGCCGCAACACTTGGTTTTGCGCGATGGCCGTGGCGAACTGGATCGGCGACATGTCTGGCCGACCCCACGGGCCGTACACGGTAAAAAAGCGCAGGCCGGTGCACGGGATGCCGAACAGATGGCTGTAGCTGTGGGCCATCGATTCGTTGGCCTTCTTTGTTGCCGCATACAACGACAGCGGATGATCAACGCCGTCCCGTACCGAATAGGGCGTGCGCTGGTTGGCGCCGTACACCGAACTGGAAGAGGCGTAGATCAGGTGCTTGACCGGATGACGGCGGCAACTTTCGAGAATGTTCAGAAACCCGGCGAGGTTGCTGTCGACATAGGCGCGGGGATTGTCCAGCGAATAGCGCACGCCGGCCTGGGCGGCGAGGTGGATCACCACCTCCGGGCGATGGCTCTGGAACAGTCCGTCGATCGCCGAGGCGTCGGTCAGGTCGATACGCGCCAAGGGAAATGCGCCGACCTGGTCACGCACCCACGCCACGCGGTCGTGCTTGAGCTGCGGGTCGTAGTAATCGTTGAAGTTGTCCAGCCCGTACACGTGATGGCCATCGCGCATCAACCGCAAGACGCAGTGGGCTCCGATGAATCCGGCGGCGCCGGTCACCAGGACGTTCACGCTTGTGGCCCCGGGGCGCTGGGCACGGTGTGGCGCAAGCCGATGCCACGGTACAGCAGCCCGGCGGCAGCCAGGTGCTCGGGGTTGTAGAGGTTGCGGCCATCGATGATGACCCGGGCGCGCAGCTTGCTCGCCAGCAGGTCGAAATCCACCACGCGAAAATTCTTCCACTCAGTGCAAATCACCAGGGCATCGGTGTCCTCAAGCGTGTCATCGCGGGTGGCGCACAGGTTCAGGTCTTTGCGATAACCGTACAGGCGCCGGCATTCGGACATGGCTTCCGGGTCGTAGGCCTGCACGCGCGCGCCTTCGCGCCAGAGGGCTTCCATCAGGTAGCGGCTCGGGGCTTCGCGCATGTCGTCGGTGTTGGGCTTGAAGGCCAGGCCCCAGATGGCAATCGACTTGCCGGCCAAGCCGTCCGGAAATTGCTGCGCCAGCTTCTCGAAAAGGATGTGCCGCTGGCTGTCGTTCACATCGGTGACGCTGCGCAGCAGGCGCAGCGGCATGCCGCTCTGTTCGGCCGTGTGCAGCAGGGCGCGCAGGTCCTTGGGGAAGCACGAGCCGCCGAAGCCGCAGCCCGGATAGATGAAGTGATAGCCGATGCGTGGGTCCGAGCCGATGCCTTTGCGCACGGCTTCGATGTCGGCGCCCAGGCGTTCGGTGAGGTTGGCCAGTTCGTTCATGAAACTGATGCGGGTGGCGAGCATGGCGTTGGCGGCGTACTTGGTCAGCTCCGCGCTGCGGTTGTCCATGAACATCAGTTTTTCGTGGTTGCGGCAGAACGGCGCGTAGAGCTCGCCCATCTGATCCCGCGCCAGTTGATCGCTGGCGCCGATGATGATGCGGTCCGGGCGCATGCAATCGGCGAGAGCGCTGCCTTCCTTGAGGAACTCCGGGTTGGATACCACACGCACATTCAACTGTTTAAGGCCCCGACGAGCCAGCGCCTGGCGGGCGCACTCGGCGACTTTATCGGCTGTTCCGACCGGTACGGTCGACTTGATGATCAGGGTGCGGTCACTGTCCATGAAGTCGGCGATCTGGCGGGTCACCGCCAGCACATGGCTCAGGTCCGCCGAGCCGTCTTCGTCGGCTGGCGTGCCGACGGCAATAAAAATCAACTCGCCATGGTTGACCGCATCGCTGGCCTGGCAACTGAACAAAAGCCGGCCGGCCTTGATGTTGTCTTCCAGCAATACGGACAGCCCAGGCTCACTGATGGGCGGTACGGCTTGTTGCAGTTGACGGATCTTGTTCGGGTCGATATCGACGCACAGGACGCGGTGCCCGACGTCGGCCAATGCCGCTGCCTGAATCAGCCCCACATACCCCGTGCCAAATACGCTCACGTCCATTCTAGGCGCGCCTCTCAAACCGGTTGATGTAACTCGGATGAAACTGTTTAGAGGGTATAGCGCAGCTTCAAAAAAACGTGTCAGCAAAATGACAGTTGTCAGTGTTGGCAAATCTCGACGGATTAGGGCTTTTTGATATCAAGTCATTGACTGACTTGGAAAAGCGCCATTTTTAAAGGGCTCTGGAGACGTTTAAGTAACCGATGAACGGTATATATCCATAGATTTTTATGTTTTTGATGCGTCAAAGGTGTCACTTTTGAGGTAACTTTTTTTTGACGCTGCGACCGATCAGTCTCTTTCTTGCGCTTTGAAATCCCGCTGCTAGTGTGCAGAAAACGAACCTTCCATCCGCCGCGCCACCGCCGAGAAAAACATGACCCGATACCTCAAGGAACTGCTGCTGTTGCTGTACCTTTTCAGGGGGCATGACTATTACCTGGAGCGTCTCGCTGCGCTGGGTCTTGGTTCTGCAACGGTGCTGTTCGGTGCGATGTTCCTTGTGCTGGTGCTTGCGTTGTGGATGAGCGCCTACATCCGCCAGACGTTGGTGCGGCATCTGTTTGCCTTGACACTGTTTGCCTCGGCGGTGTTCTTCGAGGTGTATACCCGGGTCACCGACAGTTACCTGACCTACAGCCAGTTCGTGTCGCTGGTGTATTCGGGCGGCTTTATCCAGGAGGCGGCTTATCAGTATCGAGAGGTGATTCTCAGCGCGATGGCGGGCGGCCTGTTGCTGCTGTTGGGCATCGGGCTGAAGCCTCGGCGGCGTTTACCATTGCCCGGTTATGTACCGGTCGCCGCGCCGTTGCTCGGGGTATTGCTGCTCAGTGGTGTGCTGTTCGCAAGGGCGGGCGAGGGCGCCCGTGGTCTACCTGTGATGTATACGCCGCTGGCCTATCTGAACCTGTTTGCCTACGAGGCGCTGCACGACACCGTCGGCGTCCGCGAGCCGGTCAGCTTGGCTCGCCGTTCTCCTGCGATCGAGCACGATATCGTGTTGATCATCGACGAAAGCATCGGTGGCAACTATCTCGATATCAACACCCCGTTCGGTGTGAACAGCGGCCTCAAGACCCCGCCGCCTGGGGTGGACATCTTCAATTACGGTTATGCCGCTTCCATCGCCAATTGCAGCGCCGACACCAATATCACCCTGCGTTATGGCGGTACGCGGGCTGATTACGTGCGTATCAACAGCACGCAGCCGTCAATCTGGCAGTACGCCCATGTCGCGGGCTTGCATACCGTCTATATCGATGCCCAGCGCACCGGCGGCAACTTGCAGAACCTGATGACCGAACAGGAAAAACAAGACATCGACCAATTCATCCAATTCGACCAGGTCCGTGTGCTGGACCGCGACATGGCAGCCGCGGCGCAGTTGATCGAGCTCTTGGGCAATGACCGGGCCGAACTGGTGGTGGTGAATAAAGTAGGGGCGCATTTTCCGGTCCACGACAAATACCCCGACGAATTCATGAAACACCGTCCGGCCTTGCCCCGGGGGCGGTTTCAGGACGTGGCCGACACCGGCCAGCGCGACGGCTTCAACGGCCAGCAATATGACTGGTTGCTGTATCGCAATGCGTACCAGAACACGCTCCTATGGAACGTCGGCGAGTTCTTCCGGCGCCTGTTGCGTCAAGGCAACCTTCAGAATGCGGTGCTGATCTATACCTCCGATCATGGCCAGGATCTGCACGAGCGTGGCAATCCCGGGCTCAATACGCATTGCGGCGGCGACCCGGTGGAGGAGGAGGGGCTGGTGCCTTTGGTAGTCATCCAGGGCAGTCAGCTGCGCACCTTGGACTGGCGCGGCGCCTGGGCGCAAAACAAGGATCGTTCCAGCCACTACAACATCTTTGCGACGCTGCTTGAGTTGATGGGCTACGACCCGGCGGCGGTCGTGGCGCGCTATGGAAAACCCCTGAGCCAACCCACCGAGGACGACTTCACGTTCAACTACCGCTTCAACGCGCGGCTGGGTGCCAAGCCAGCCTGGAAGCACATCGATCTGGGCAACATCGTCATACCGGAACCGGCCCAGACCGAGATGGCGGCGGGGCATTGAGCGAGCGCCTATCGGGTGGTAGCAATCGGCGTGGTTGGCGCTGGGTCGTACAGCAGCGTGAAGCCCAGGTCGCGGAGCGCGCGGCCAATGAAACGCGAGCCGACATCGTTCAAGTGCGCGTCATCCCGGTAGAGCAGTTGTCCGTCGATGACCGGGCTGCACAGGCCGGCCGGGCAAATCACCTGGTTGGGATCGATGAAGCGCACCTGAGGCAGCCTGGCGCGTATCTGCGTCCAATAGGGCGCCGCGGCGTCCAGCCGCGTTGAACACTGCCGAAGAGGAGCGAACATCAAGCGGCGCACCGGGCACGTCGCGGCGTTGTCGATTGGCTGATTGCTGAGAACGACGATGACTTGGCCGGTCCGGTCCGCCACTTGCCGGATGCTTGCCTCGATGACGGCTCCTGCTGCCGGGTCCCGGGGCCAGGCGCCGGCGAGCACCACGTAGGGATACCGGTTCCGCTCGATCAACTGCAACACCTGCTCATTGCGCGCCACGCAGCGTGCCCCGTAACCCGCCGACATCTCGGCGGCGTGGCCGAAGATGGGTGGGCACTTGTCGAGGGTGTAATCCATCAAGGCGATGCCGTTGGGTTCGGCCAGGACATCGACCATGCCGGTGAAATGGTTGGCGAAAGAGTCTCCGACCATCACGCCGTCGATCTGCGCCTTGCGTGCCCCGAGGTGGCACGCCGGATCGGGCGCGGCGTTGTAGCGCGCATTGGGCATGTGGCAGCGCTCACGCAGTTTGTTCGGTTCGGTCAGGCTCATCGCTTCAAGGATTGACACCTGCGGTACGAAACGCTGTGGGAACCCCTGCCATTGCACGCTCAGTACAGCCAGCACGGCCAGCCCCAACGCTGGAACCATGAACCGACGGCCAAATGCGCGGGTGAACGGCAACAGCGCCCCGGTTCGTCGAAAGGGGACTTCGACAAAATGCCAGGAACACCAGGCCAGTAGCGTCGCCACTGCCATCAGGCCCAGCCCCAGCGGGAGCGTGATGTTGATATCCAGATATCTCAGGTACGCAATCAAGGGCCAATGCCAGAGGTAAAGCGAGTAGGAAATCAGACCAACAAATACCATCGGCCGGTTGGTCAGCCAGCGCGAGCGTGTTCCGCCGCTGCCAGCGAGGATCAACAGCGCCGCCCCCAGGCAAGGTATAAGCGCATTGAGGCCGGGAAAGGTTGTTTCCGGACTCAGTGCAAACAATGAATAGGCAATCGATCCGGCTCCCGCCAGCGCCCAGATCCGGCCCACCCCGTCACTGAACGTACGTGGCTGCGCGAGATAAATCGCCAACGTCGCCCCCAGCAGCAGTTCGAAAAAACGTGTGGGCAGCAGATAGTAGGAGGCAGAGGGAACGAGGGTCGTGGCGTACTGCGAAACGCCAACCGTCACGACAACGCCGATGCACACCAGCGGCAGCAAGTAGCGGGGTGCCCATCGACACAGCATCAGCATCAGCAGCGGCCAGAGCAGGTAGAACTGTTCTTCGATGCCCAGTGACCAGGTATGCAGAAGTGGGGCTTCGCTGGCGTCCGCCGCGAAATAATTTCCGTACTTCATCCAGATATAGATATTCGAAACACCGAGCAGGGAGGACAGCGCGCTGATGTTCAGTCGGGTCAGGTCGACCGGAGACAGGACGAAGATCCCGGCAATCACGCTCGCCACCACCACCGTCGTCAGCGCCGGTACGATGCGGTTGATGCGCCGCTGATAAAAACGCTTCATGGAGAAGGTGTTCTGTTGGATCTCGCTGAACACCTGGGACGTGATGAGGAACCCCGAGATGACGAAAAAAATGTCCACCCCGACGAAGCCGCCTGGTAAGAGGCTGGCGTTGAGGTGATGGATAAACACGGCGATCACCGCAACAGCGCGAAGACCATCGATATCGGGGCGATATTGGGTGTGAGGCATGGCGGCGATCGTCCGTGAAAGGAGGAATCCTTGATGCGTCATGTTAATGACGATTGCGCCGACAGCCTTTAACGGCGCGCGTTAGTTATTGATCAATAGCAGAAAGTTGACGAAGCGCAAGATTATCCGGCGCGTCAGGCAGGGGTGGCGACCAGTGGTAACGGAAACTGCCGATGACGTCGGCCAATGGCCGTGGCCCTCGATTCCGCTATCCTGAGAGCCAATGGTTTTACCCAATGAGCCTTTCAATGCTTGAAGTTCGAGAAGTATTCAAAAGCTACCCAACCCCCCAAGGTCTTTTGCCGGTGTTGCAAGGCATCGACCTGACCTTGCCCCCCGGCAGCAGCTTGGCGCTGATGGGCGAATCGGGCAGTGGCAAGAGCACCTTGTTGCACCTGGTTGCCGGCCTGGACAAGGTCGATCGCGGCAGTATTCGCAGCGGCGGGTATCGGCTCGACGGCATGAGTGAACATGAGTTGGCGAACTGGCGGCGCACGGAAATCGGCCTGGTGTTCCAGCAGTTCAACCTGATCAGCAGCTTGCCGGTGGAAGACAACCTGGCGTTCCAGGCGCGCCTGTGTGGGCGTTTCGACGCGGCCTGGCAAACGCATCTGGTGCAGCGGCTCGGGCTGTCGCAACTGCTGCGGCGTTATCCCGAGCAGCTTTCCGGCGGGCAGCAACAACGGGTCGCCCTGGGCAGGGCGCTGGCGTCACGTCCGCCGTTACTGTTGGCCGACGAACCCACTGGCAATCTGGACGAAGCCACCAGCGACGAAGTGCTGAAGCTGTTGCTGGAATTGCTCGACGGCAGCCCGACCAGCCTGTTGATGGTCACCCATAGCCAGCGGGTGGCGGCGCGCCTGGCCCATCGGGTGGTATTGCAGGGCGGGCGCCTGGCAGAGGCGACCCAGGGGTGATGATCGTTCGCCAGACCCTCAAGGCGCTGCTCAGCCATTGGCGCCGGCACCCGGTGCAGTTTTTCAGTGTATTGACCGGGCTTTGGCTCGCCACCAGCCTGCTGACCGGTGTGCAGGCGTTGAACAGTCAGGCCCGCGACAGCTACGCCCGGGCCAGTCAGTTGATCGGCGGCGAACCCCAGGCCAGCTTGAGCGCCCCCGGCGGTGGCACGTTCGCGCAGCAATGGTTCATCGACCTGCGCCGCCAGGGCTGGCCGGTGTCGCCGGTGTTGCAGGCGCGAGTGACGCTCCAGGGGCACGAAGACCAACGCCTGCAACTGATGGGGATCGACCCGGTGTCGCTGCCGCCGGGTTCGGCTGTGGCGGGGCAGGCGCGGGAGATTGCCGAGGTGGTGGAATTTTTCACAGGTGCCGGCCACACCTGGATTGCACCGCAGACATTGCAGGCCCTGGGGTTGAAGGAAGGCGACCGCCCCCGCACCGTTGACGGCCAGGCCCTGCCGCCCTTGCACGTGCAGCCGGACATGGCCCCGGGCGTGCTGCTGATGGACATCGGTTTTGCTCAAGCGCTACTTCGGATGCCGGACCAGCTTTCACGATTGGTACTGCCCAGCACCTACACCGCCGCCTTGCCCGAGGCCTTCAACGGGCTGTTGCAATTCAAGCGCGCCGAGGACGAAAACAACCTGTCGCGCCTGACCGAAAGCTTCCACTTGAATCTCGACGCACTGGGGTTTTTGTCCTTCGTGGTGGGCCTGTTCATCGTCCATGCCGCCATTGGCCTAGCCCTGGAGCAACGCCGCGGCCTGCTGCGGACCCTGCGGGCTTGCGGCGTCAGCGCGCGGGTGCTGATCACCAGCCTGGCGCTGGAACTGGGCGCACTGGCCCTGCTGGGCGGGATCGCCGGCGTGCTCAGTGGTTATTGGCTGGCCAGCCTGTTGTTGCCTGATGTAGCGGCGAGCCTGCGAGGTTTGTACGGCGCCGAAGTCCCCGGACAACTGAACCTCAGTCCCTGGTGGTGGTTGGGCGGTATCGGCCTGGGCCTGCTCGGCGCTGTACTGGCCGGCGCCCAGAGCCTGTTGCGCGCCGCTCGCCTGCCGTTGTTGGCCCTGGCCAATCCCCAGGCCTGGCACCAGGCCCATGCGCGTTGGTTGCGGCGCCAAGGTGGGGTGGCGCTGTTGGCGGCGCTGGTCGCCGCGTTGGCGCTTGCCTGGGGCGACAGCCTGGCGAGCGGTTTTGTCCTGATGGCCGCATTGTTACTGGGCGCGGCGTTGGCCTTGCCGGTGTTGCTCAACGCCGTATTGAACCGACTGCTGCGCCGCAGCCGTTCGGTGCTCGGCCAATGGTTCCTCGCCGATTGCCGTCAACAACTGCCGACGTTGAGCCTGGCGCTGATGGCGCTGCTACTGGCGTTGGCGGCGAACATCGGCGCTGGCAGCATGACGTCGGGGTTTCGCCAGACGTTCAGTGACTGGCTCGAGCAGCGACTGACCGCCGAGCTGTACATCAACCCGCAAACGCCGGCCCAGGCGGCCGAACTGCACGACTGGCTCAACCAGCAACCCACGATCACCGCCGTGTTGCCCAACTGGCAGGTGTCGATGCCGTTGCAAGGTTGGCCGACGGACATCTACGGCATCATCGATCACTCGTCCTATCGCCAGCACTGGCCGTTGCTGGAGTCCGCCGGTGACCAAGCCTGGCAGCAACTGGCAACAGCCGACACGCTGATGCTCAGCGAACAACTGGCTCGGCGCCTGAAGGTGCGGATCGGCGACCGCTTGAACTTGCCGACCCCGCAAGGGCCCTGGACCCCAAGGGTTGTCGGGATTTATGCCGACTACGGCAACCCCAAGGGCCATGTGCTCATCAACGCCGAACATTTACGGGCGCATTGGCCGCAGCTTGCACCCAATCGCTTCAATCTGCGTATCGAGCCGTCGGCCATCCCCCCGATGTTGGCGGCGTTGCAAGACCGCTTCAACCTGGATGACAACCGCATTGTCGATCAGGCTCGACTCAAGGGCTGGTCTACCCAAGTGTTCGAACGCACCTTTGCCGCCACGGCGGCGCTTAACAGCTTGACCCTGGCGGTGGCTGGCGTTGCGCTGTTCATCAGCCTGCTGACCCAGAGCCAGAGTCGCCTCAGTCAGTTGGCGCCGTTATGGGCATTGGGAATCACGCGGCGGCAATTGATGCTGCTCAACCTCGGGCAGACCTGGCTGCTGGCGTTGCTGACGCTGCTGCTGGCCCTGCCGCTGGGCATTGCCCTGGCCTGGTGCCTGGACGCGGTCATCAATGTCCAGGCCTTTGGTTGGCGCCTGCCATTGCGCATCTTTCCGATGCAGTTGGCGCAGCTGCTGGGCCTGGCGATGTTCGCCACGCTGCTGGCATCGGCCTGGCCGCTCTATGCGTTGTACCGCACGCGGCCGGCGGACCTGCTGAGGACTTTCGCCCATGAGGATTAGAATCGGCCTGGTGTTGCTGGCGCTGCTCGGCGGTTGTGACAACACAACGCCTCCGGACAAGGGCTTTGCAGGGCTGGGTACCGAGGCTGTCGCCTTTACGCCGGTGGTACCTGGGCGCGTGTTCAGCTTTCCAGCCGATCATGGTGCGCATGAAGGCTTTCGCATCGAGTGGTGGTACGTCACCGCCAATCTCAAGGACGTCGAGGGGCGGGATTTCGGTGTGCAGTGGACGCTGTTCCGCAGCGCCCTGGATGCCGCGCCTCCGGCCAGCGGTTGGCGCAACCAGACGATCTGGCTCGGCCATGCCGCCGTCACGTCCGCCACCGTCCATCACGCCGCCGAGCGCTACGCCCGGGGTGGAGTGGGGCAGGCCGGGGTGCGTACCACGCCCTTCGAGGCCTGGATCGACGACTGGCGATTCGGTACTCAAGCCGCTGGCCCGGACCCGCTCGCAGACATGCAGTTGCAGGCGCGCGGGCCGCGCTTCAGCTACGACCTGCGGCTGACGTCGAGCCGTCCACTGGTGCTGCAGGGCAACCAAGGCTTCAGTCAGAAATCCGAGCAAGGCCAGGCCTCGTACTATTACAGCCAACCGTTTTTTCGAGCCGGAGGTCACTTGGAAATCGATGGCCAGCGCTATCAGGTCAGTGGCCCGGCCTGGCTCGACCGGGAATGGAGCAGCCAGCCCTTGACGGAAAACCAGACCGGGTGGGACTGGTTTTCCTTGCACTTGGACAAAGGCGAGCACGTGATGCTCTACCGCATGCGCCACAAGGACGGTGAGCCGTACCTCACCGGCACCTGGATTGACGCCCAAGGCCAGGCGACGACACTGGCCGCCAGCCAAATCAGCCTCACACCGCTGGACACCGCCGAAGTTGCGGGAAGGCCCATGCCAGTGAGCTGGTCAATCAGGATTCCCGGCAAGCAATTCGATATCACCACGCGAGCCCTGAACCCCAATGCCTGGATGAACCTTCGCATCCCGTATTGGGAGGGGCCGGTGCAACTGAGCGGCAGCCATGGTGGCACCGGTTATCTGGAAATGACGGGGTATTGATTCGTCGGAACTCCCTGCGTTCATCGCCCCTCATACCTATGAATGCCTCGCGGGAGTCCGTCATGAGCGATGACATCAAACAACCGTCGCTGGCCAACTGGCAGCGGCTATTCGACGACAAGGCCTATTGGCAGGAGTCGCCTGATGCTCATTTCACCGAGCTGATGCGGCTCGCCGACGACCTGTTCGGCCTGGGAGAGATTGACCTGGACCGGTGGCAAGATTTGAAAACCAAGGCTGAGGAGCTCCACCAACGCTCGCCAGATGCCAACGTTGCCGAGGAAATGGCAGACCCCGACGCTTGATACCTTTCAAGCCAACCCAAGGAGTTCGTGATGAAGTCCAGCCATGATCAAACCCAGCAGAACCCCGACGCCCCGGCCTTGCCCGGTGAAGTGGAGCGTGACAACGACGCTTTGCGGCCCAACGACCCGGCCAAGCGCGAACAGCAGCAGGGCAACCCCGATGCGCAGGAAACCGACGCGCAGAAAACAGCAAGGCGCAAATAACGCTGCCGGGAGCAGGCTGCCTTGCCGTCCTCATGAAGAATAATTTAAGCCTGGCTCACGCACATCCCTCGCAAGCTCCACTATCATTGTTTGCGTTCGCCCAGTGCCAGGCTCTTTACCAGTGCATGGAATGCCGAGGCCGTCGCACTGGGCGAACACCCGTGAGGCTTAGCTTGTGACTGGGGTGCGCCAGTCATCGGAGCCCGAAGTGCCGCTCACCTCGTGGGTCCAGGTGATCTTGCGGTAGGTGAAGTGGACGTCCTCCAGATGGGTGAAGTGGCTGTTGCCAGGGTCCTGGCAATTAAGCATGTAGTCGTTCATATCAACGATGATCGCGTCTTCCAGAGTGGTGGTGTAGTAGTGTTCCTGGGTGCCCGCGGCCGAGGTGCGATACCACTGGATTTCGACTTTCGTCAGCCGTTCGCCGCTGGTCAGGGCTGCCTGGAGCAGCGGCGAGGCCTTGTCGAACACCTTGGTGATGACCAAGGGTTTGTGTATGCGCTGGCCGGTTGGCTGCCCGGACTGAGGGTCGCGGGGGATAGTCACCTGGTGCTGGAAACCCTGCACCATGATCTGGTCTTCATGACCTTCCTGATAGGTATTGCCCACCGAGTCGGCGGTGAACGCTCCGGCGGTGATCAGACCTTGTTTGGTGCCTTCGATGGACATGTAAGCGGGGGTAGCCAATGGATGCTCTCCTTCCTGGATAACGGGATGCCGGGGCGGGAATCGTCCCGAGGCGGCTGACCGTTATCAAGAGCTATGCCATCTTTATAAAATGTTTAAAAATCAATCAGTTGTAGGTTTTCTGCGATTGGGTATAGCGGCAAAGTCGCGAAATTCACGCAGAAGGTTGCACCGCGCTCCACGTTCCATTGCCCACGCAGCGCAGGGCGCCTGCCTCGGGCAACGAACAGCAACGACAGGGCATGGCCGATGAGCTGTTGTGCCATTTCCTGCTCTTTATTCGTGGCTCGCTTGCTGAGCGCCCAACGCCAACAGGCATTCCTCGAGGGAGCGCTTTTGTGTCTCGGCGTACAACCCCAACTCATCGATGGCCGGCCGTCCCAGTGCAGTTTCGAACGCTTGTCGATTGGATTGCCCTGCGTAGTGACTCTGGGCGGCGTCGCCAAGGTTCGACTGGAATATCCCGGCGGCGCTGACCGGCAGGAAATCTTCGTAGACCAGCGGTTCGGCGCGCAGATAGCCCTGTTCCAACAGGCGTTCCAGCGAGACATTCGGTTCCATCGCGCCTTTGGCGGCAAGCCCCGCCGGCGTCACGAAATAGCGGAAGTAAGCCAGCGCCTGTCGGCGCAATGATTGGTGATCATCGGGAAACTGAGCAAAGTGTTCGGCCATCAGCGCGTTGTAGCGTTCGGCATTGGCTTCATTGGGAAATCCGCCCAAGGCATCCCGCGCAGCATTCAAAAGTTGGTCGTAGAGCGCCCGTCCTTTTGGCGTAAGAGCCGCGCCACGTTGTTCGATTTCCCCGAAACGGGCGCTGTGGCTGCCCTGGGATTGGGGTTGGTCAGTGAACGCGACGGGTTCATCGAGCGCCTTGAAGCTGGTCTGGCGCAGCAGGATCGGGCACCGGCGACGCGGTGGCCCCTCGACCACCGCTTTGGGCGTGATGCCATGCAGCGGCATCTGGGCCTGGACGACGTCTATGTCCAGAGTCCGCGGTGTGAGGTGGTTGATGTGCGGCCCCTTGAACGCCACGACATCGGCGATCAGGCGATGCTGGGCGCTGAGTTGTCGGTATTGATCGGCGGTAACGGTGGCGCTGTGGTGCCAGCGAAAAGTCTCCAGCGCTTGCAGGACAAAATCGTCAGCCTGGGGTTGCGTCAGGCCGCCCTGGCGTTCGGCCAGATCGATCAGTTCAAGGGCGCCCGGGGTGAAGATTTTCCGTCTGGCCAGCACCGACTCGGCAAAGGTCCGCAGTTCGCTGTTTTCGATCAATTCCAGGCGCAACAGCGACGTAAATACTCGGAACGGGCTTATTTGCAGCGACTTTTCATGAACGGCGCGGAAGGCCGTTGAGTGCACTGGCACCCCAGCCGGCGTCAGGTCGTAGTAACCCACCGGCTGCATGCCCATGACCGCGAACAGCCGGCCCAGCATCGCCAGTTCCGGGGCGGTGCCGACGCGGATCGCGCCATGGCGTTCCATGTCCAGGCGTTGAAGTTCGCCGGTGCTGCTCAGGTGCTCGGCCAGTGATGGGTCGTTGGCCAGTGCCTGGGCGTTGGTTTGCTCCACGAGGTTCATCAATGCCCCATACAACGGGACCTCGTCGCGGTACATGTCGGACATCGCCTTGGAGAAGCGTTGGCGGATCAAGTCGGGGCTGACGAAGCTCATCGTAAGGATTCCTGGCGAGGGCTGTGGGAAAGTTGGACGAAAGATCGCAGCCTTCGCCAGTGCCGGCAAACGAAGAATCTTCAGGACTTCATTCTGCCAAGGACTGATGGGTGGCTCATTTCAGCCCTGCATCTTCCTCACTGCCCTAATCCCTCAAGAAAGTCCCGATACAGCGCCGCGGTCTTGCCGGGTTTTTCAACCATGGGCATGTGCCCTACGCCTTCCCAGATTTCCACTCGCAGGTCGGCGATGCCCTTGCTCCACACCGGCACACTGCTGACGTCGATCAGCCGGTCCTTGCGTCCCCAAAGCAGTAATGACGGTGCGCGGATATCGTCCAGGCGAGGCTCCATCGCCGGGCTGGCGCGCAAGTCGACGAAAATTTCCGCCAATTCCTCCCGGCGCTGCTCGTAACGCTGGGCCAACGCCGCGAGTACAACGCTGGGCAGCCACGGCGGGGATGCCATGGTCATGGCGTAGAAGGGCGCAAAATCATCCCGGGAGTGGACCAGAAACGGGTTGTGGCCGGCGGCCAGGTGACGCTCCATGTCGCTGGGCTCGGGAGCAGTGACGCCGGCCGGGTCGATCAGCGCGAGGGTCAGCACTCGTTCAGGCGAAGTCGCCGCCAGCCACGCCGCAAGGTGGCCGCCCATGGAGTTGCCGATGACGTGGACCTTGTCCAGGCCGCAGGCATCGAGCAGTTCGATGACTCGCCGGGCCTGGGTCGGGATGTCGTAGCCGCCGCCGGCCTTGAAGCCGGTTTCGCCATGGCCGGCCAAGTCGGGTATGACCACCCGGTACTGGTTGACGAAGTGCCGGGCGAAGCGCAGCCACAGGTTCTTGTCGGCGCTATAGCCATGCAACATCAGGATGCTGCCGGAGGCTTCGTAAGGCCCGCCTTGCCAGGTCGACACGGTCATTTCGCTGATGGGCACGGTGATTTTGTGCAGCCGATAAAGGCGCGCTTCCAAGGCCATACCCAGGTCGTACAACACATGTCCGATGCCTGGATACGTCAGCCAGCTCCAGACGATGAACACGGCGAGGACCACCCACAACACCAGCATGTCTTTACCTCCATGGGTCATGGTGGATTCGACCCGCCTCCTGAGTCGGCGGCGTCATTACGTAAGTGAAGCTCAAACCTGGGGATACCGCGACGACGGGGCGGGTTTGCTGTGAAACACGCGATGTCGGCCAGCGAATCTCCTTTTTCATGTATAGCCAAGATTCATGGAGAACGTTGAAAGCGTCAGTGGTCGAGTCGGCCGGCGGTAGCGCACTGGCTTTTGCGGCAAGGGAGCTTGCTCCCGCTGGGCTGCGCAGCGGCCCCAAAAGGGCCTGGCGTGGTGATCAGGAACACCACGTCGGCCGTTCAACGACTGCTGCGCAGCCGAACGGGAGCAAGCTCCTCGCCACAAAACCGAGTTCGCTTTTTGATTGTGGCGTTTAATATACCCAAACCTCCACCCGCCGATTCCGGACCCTTCCTTCGTCTTCGCTGTTGGCCGCCACCGGCATCAACGCGCCGAATCCGCGTACCTCGCGCAAGGTCACGCCGTATTTGACCAGTTCGCGCCGCACCGCCATGGCCCGAAGCCTTGACAGCAGGTCGGCTCGCGCCGGGTCGTCCTTGAGATCGCCGAAACCTACCAGGGTCACGCGCCGGTCGGCCTTGCCGTGCTGCTTGATGTAATCGAGTACGCGGCCCAGGTCTTGTTGGGCCTTGTTGTCCAGGCTGGCACTGCCTTCTTCGAAACGAAAATTCACCGTCAAGCGCTGGGCATGGCGGCTCAGGGCCTGATAACCCTCTGGCATCAGCGCGTTGGGGGTGACGGACATCGCTTGTACGGTCTGGGCAATGAACCCGTTCCCTGCAACGATGGCCTGGCCCTGTTCGCTTTGGGTGAAATCGACCAGAGCCTCGGCCCAGGGATTGCTTTGCAGAGGGGGTAGGTAAAAGAACAAACGTCGGGACAGGGGATAGTCCTCGGTGGCAATCAGGTTGTTCAGCGGCAACATCGGCTGGGAATCGCCGTCGACAATTGCCAGGGGCTTGGCCTGCCTTACGTAGGGCAAGCCGATAAAACCGATACCCTGCGGGTCCTGGCTGACAGCGTCCGACAACTGCTCACTGGATTCGAAGCGCCGAGCTGTAGGATCCAGCTTTTTCCCTTGTCGGTTGAGTACCAGTTCCTTGAAGGTATCGTAGGTCCCGGACTGCTCGTCCCGCGCATACAGGTGGATTGCCCCGCCGACACTGCCCACGGCTTCCCAGGTTTTCGCCTCGCCACTGAAAATGCGCGCCAGTTGCCGGGTGTCGAGCTGTCGCAACGGGTTTTGTGGATGAAGAATGATCGCCAGGCCGTCGATGGCGATGACTTGCTCGGCGGTAGGACTTTTCAGGTCTCCAAGGGCCGCCAGGTCGTGCAGTTCGCTGTCCTTGACCGGCCGGGAAGAGGCGGCCAGGTCGGCGTTGGCTTGCTTGAGGGCGGTGAATCCGGTGCTGGAGCCGTGGGCGGCGATCTCGACTGAGACTCGCTGGCCTTCGGCGGTTTGTCCGACGATGCGTTGCTCGTTGTCGCGGCCGGTAATTTCAGTGCTGACCTTGAGCAATCCCTGGTCTTCCATCAGGCCTCGGACCAGGGCCGGCCCCAACGCCGCGCCAATGGTGTTGGAGCCCTGCAGGCGCAGGGCGGGGCCGTGTTCAGGAATGGGCAAACGGCCGGCCCATGCCACGCACGGCAGCCAGAGGCCCAGGAAAAACACAACGCACAGCCGCATGCCGGCCACCTTCTGACCTTGGGAAATGCCGGAAGATTAAGTCAGTCGGGTTACTGAAAGATGACAGCGGTGCGACGCCGGCCAATAACCGGCGCAGCAACTGTGGCAGCGAGCCTGCTCGCGATGACGGCAGCACAGTCAGTATTGATGTGGCAGATAAACCGCTATCGCGAGCAAGCTCGCTTCCACAGGGCAGCCTTTGGAGGGAATCCGAAGGCTGGGATTCAGTTCAATTCCAACCAGATCGGCGCATGGTCCGACGGCTTTTCCATGCCCCGCAGTTCATAGTCCACGCCGGCGTCCTTGACCCGTGGCAGCAAGCCCTGGGACGCCAGGATCAGGTCGATGCGCAGGCCGCGCTTGGGTTCGTCTTCGAAACCACGGCTGCGATAGTCAAACCAACTGAAGCGGTCGGTGACGTCCGGGTTCAAGTGGCGGAAGCTGTCCACCAGGCCCCAGTTCTTCAGGCGAGCCATCCATTCGCGCTCTTCCGGCAGGAAGCTGCATTTGCCGGTCTTCAACCAGCGCTTCATGTTGTCCGGGCCGATGCCGATGTCGCAATCCTCGGGGGAAATGTTCACGTCGCCCATCACCACGACCGGTTGGTCGTTGCTGAAGCGGGCTTCCAGCAGTTGTTGCAAGTCGCTGTAGAAGCGTTCCTTGGCTGGGAATTTGGTGGGGTGATCGCGGCTTTCACCTTGTGGGAAATAGCCGTTCATGATGGTCACCGGCACACCGTTGGCATCGGCAAACGTGCCCCAGATGAAGCGCCGCTGGGCGTCTTCGTCGTCGGTCTCGAAGCCTTTGTGCAAGCTCAGCGGAGGCTGGCGAGAGAGCAGGGCGACACCGTAATGGCCTTTTTGCCCGTGGTAGTGCACGTGATAACCCAAGGCTTGCACCTCGGCCAGTGGGAACTGTTCATCGTGGACCTTGGTTTCCTGCAACCCGATCACGTCCGGCTGGTGCTTGTCGATCAGTGCCGCCAACTGATGGGGACGGGCTCGCAGGCCGTTGATGTTGAAGGAGACGATCTTCATGGTCGGCTGTCCTGGCAAAACTGCGATGCTAGCTGACATGTGGGAGCGGAGCCAGCGTGGCAGTAGGACAAATGCACTGCTAATGTCCTTGGCATGTAGGAACGATCGCAACCCTGCCGGGTTCGTAGTCAATAAGAGCAGGGCCTCACCGAGCCCGCCCAGGAGACGCAACGCCATGCCCGAAACCGCCACTGCTGATATCCACATGCTCGACAGCGGTTATTCCCGCGAAGCGCGTTCATTGCTGTATCAGGCTTATCGCCACGAGCCGACCTTCAGCTACCTGTTCGAGTCCGAGCGTCCCGGTTACGAGCAGCGGGTGCGGGCGACCGTGCGAGAGCTGGTCAAACAGCATTTCTTCCAGGATCTGCCGGCGATCGGTCTGTTGGTGGACGATCGCTTGATCGGCATCGCGCTGATTGCCCCACCGCAGCGCCGCCTGGGCATTACCGAAAGCTGGGCCTGGCGCCTGCGCATGGTCTTGAGCACCGGATTTCGCTGTACCCGGCGGTACTTGGAGTACCACGCCGCGGTGCTGGCCTGCCTGCCGTCGGAGGCGGTGCACGTATTGCCGTTGTTGGGGGTTCATCCGCAATTCCAGGGCAAACACTACGGTGAGCAGTTACTCGAAGCAGTGCATAACTGGTGCGCCGTGGACGAGCATTCCCAAGGCGTGGTGCTGGACACGGGTAATTCCCGTTACCTCGAATTTTATAAACGCCAGGGTTACGAGGAAATTGGCGAAGTCGCCGTAGGACCGATCCGCGAGCATGTGTTCTTTCATGCGAACCCGCAGGTTCTGCGGAGCGCGACGGCTTAATCAGACGAACTTTTGGGAGTCGTCTGGCTCTATCAGGCTCCCAACCTCGTGATAGCATCCGCGCCATGAACTTCCCAGGACGAATGACCGGTGGCGCGCTCTTGCTGTCTCTCAGCTGCGTGGCGCTGGCACAAAGTGAATTGGATGTGCGGGTCAAACCGTCCAATGATGAACTCAAGGCCAACATAGAAGGCTACATCGGTGGTGTGGGCGACCGTGATGAAGAAGCGTTGCTGCGCTTCAGTCGCGGCGCCGAAGAGCAGGCGCGCAAAGCGGCCCAGGCGCTGGGCTACTACCAGCCGCAGATCGACAGCGAGGTCAAGGCGGGCAAGGCGCCGCGCCTGATCCTGACCATCGACCCCGGCGAGCCGGTGCACTTGCGTCATGTCACGATCCGCATCGACGGCCCAGCGTCATCGCTCGAGGGGTTTCGCGTGCCCGGCGGCGCGGGCCTCAAGCCAGGCGCTGTGCTCAATCACGGTCGATATGAAGACGCCAAGCGGACGATCCAGAACCAGGCCTCGCGCTATGGTTTTTTCAGCGGACGCTTCGTCAGCCAGACGTTGCGCGTGGATCCGCAGGCCGGTATTGCCGATATCGAGTTGATCTACGACAGCGGCCAGCGCTACGCCCTTGGGCCGGTCAGTTTCGAAGGCGACACGCCCTTCGACGAAGACCTGCTGCAACGCATGGTGCCGTTCAAGGCGGGCGCGCCCTACGACTCCGAGCTCATAGCCGAACTCAACCAGGCTTTGCAATCGAGCGGCTATTTCGAAGGTGTTCGCGTCGATGCAGCACCCACCGCGGCCACCGACAACGTGATCCCGGTGGCGGTCAAACTCGATACTCGCAAGCCGCGCACCATGGGCCTGGGCCTGGGTTTCTCCACTGACGTCGGGCCACGGGCCAAGGCCAACTGGACGCGTCACTGGGTCAACCCGCAGGGGCACAGTTACGGATGGGAAGCGGAAGTCTCGGCGCCCCGGCAGAACGTCGGCCTCTGGTATGACGTGCCGCTGGACCCGCCGCTGACCGACAAGCTGCGCTACGCCGGCGGCTATCAATATGAAGAACTGGCCGGCACCGACACCCTCAGCAAACTGCTGACCGTCGGGCCGGAATGGCACAGCAAGTTGCCCAGCGGCTGGCAGCGGGTGGTGTCGCTCAAATGGCAGCGCGAGGAGTACCGTCTCGGTGACGATTCGGGCCTGAGCACGTTGCTGATGCCGGGTGTGAGCTATTCGTACCTGCGCAGCGATAACCGTATCGACCCGCACAATGGCTATCGGCTGCAATTTGACACCAAGGTCGCCAAGGAGGGGTTGGGGTCGGACAATAACCTTTTGTACGGCACCGCCATGGTCAAGGGCCTGACCACCGTGTTCGACAAGCATCGCCTGCTGGCGCGCGCCCAGATTGGCGGCAGCGCCACCAATGGCTACAAATCGATTCCGCCGTCCCTACGGTTCTTTGCCGGCGGCGACCAGAGCGTGCGCGGCTACGACTACCAGAGCTTGTCGCCGGAGAACTCCGAGGGCGACCGTATCGGCGGCCGCTACATGGTGGCCGGCAGCCTCGAGTATCAGTATTCAGTCGCGGAAAAATGGCGGGTCGCAACCTTTGTTGATCAGGGCAACTCTTTCAACAGTCTCGAGCTGCCGAGCCTGAAGACCGGCGTCGGCGTCGGCGTGCGCTGGGTGTCGCCGGTCGGCCCGATCCGCCTCGACCTGGCCCACGCGCTGGACGACGACGGCGGCATTCGATTGCACTTTTCCATGGGGCCAGAGTTGTGAATCGCGGTTTGAAGATAACGTTGCTGGCCCTCGGCGGGTTGCTGGCGACGCTCGTGCTCGTGTCGAGCATCGTGTTGGGCACGGCGTTCGGAAGCCGCTGGGCACTCGGCCTGGTGCCGGGCCTGACCGTGGAGAATTTCCAGGGGCGGTTGGGCGGCCAATGGAGCGCCGACCGGGTGCTGTGGCAGCAGGACGCCAGCCGGGTGGAGCTTCATCAGCCGATCTTCGCCTGGTCGCCGTCGTGCCTGCTGCGCATGACCCTGTGCATCGATCAGCTCAAGGCCGACAACGTTGCGGTGCAACTGCCGGCCTCTGCCGACGAGCCGAGCAGCGGTCCGATCAGCCTGCCGGACCTGGACTTGCCCCTGGCGATCGAGCTGGGCGACGTCCAGGTGGGCAGCCTGTCGTTCAACGGCAGCGAGCAACTCAAGGGCCTGCAACTGGCGGCGCACTGGACCGCCGAGGGTTTGCAGATCGACTCGGTGCAACTGCAACGCGACGAACTGAGCCTGAAACTCTCCGGCCTGTTGCAGCCGCATGGTGATTGGCCGCTGAGTGCCGCGGGCCAGCTGACGTTGCCGGCACCGGGTGCGACGCCTTGGGCGCTGGATCTGAAAGTCGATGGCGAGTTGCTCAAGACCCTCAATCTGGCCGCCGACAGCAGCGGCTATCTGCAAGGCCGCCTGACCGGCGAGCTGCAACCCCTGGCGGATAACCTGCCGGCCAAGGTGCGCATCACTGCCGATGGCTTCAAGGCCAGCGCCGATTTACCGGACACGCTGCTGCTCGACCAGGTGGAATTGACCGGCGAAGGCGACCTGAAAAAGGGTTACCAGTTGCATGGCAAGGCGAGCCTTCGCGCCGAAAAAAAACCGGTGGCGTTGCTGTTGCAGGGCAAGGTGGACGCCAACGGTGCGCAGATCGCCGGCCTTGATCTTGAGGCCGGCGACCAGCAAAGCCTCAAGCTCACCGGACGGTTGGATTGGCGCGAGGGCCTGAACGCCGAAGCGGAAGTGGCTTGGCTGGATTTCCCCTGGCATCGCCTCTATCCGCTGATCGAAGAACCGCAAGTCACGCTGCGCAGTTTCAATGGCGAGGTCTCGTACACCGATGGCCAATACCTCGGCAACTTCCAGGCGGCGTTGGACGGTCCGGCCGGGGCGTTCAGCCTCGACACCCCGTTCAGTGGCGACCTGACGCAAATCCACCTGCCGCAGCTCAAGGTCGCCGCCGGGGAGGGCAAGGCCGAGGGGCACTTGAGCCTGCAATTTGCCGACGGCATCGCTTGGGATACGGCGCTGCAATTGTCGGCCATCAACCCGGCGTATTGGCTTGGCGAGCTTCCCGGCACGCTGGCCGGGCCGTTGCGCAGTAAAGGCGCGATGAAAAACGACCGCCTCGAACTCGACGCGGACCTGGACCTCAAGGGCAAGCTGCGCGGCCAACCGGCGCTGTTCCAGGCCAAGGCCAACGGTGCAGGCGAGCAATGGAACCTCGGCGCCTTGGACATTCGTCTGGGCGACAATCGCATCAACGGCACCGCAAGCCTGCAACAGAAGCTCAGCGGTCAGATCGACATCAAACTGTCACGGCTGGCCCAACTCTGGCCGCAATTGCGTGGCCAAGTCTTCGGACGTGTCGACCTGGCCGGAACGCTCAAGGCGCCCCAAGGCAAGCTCGGTGTGCAAGGCACGCAGTTGGCTTTTCAGGACAACCGCCTGCAAAGCCTGAACCTGGACGCGACGCTCGACAGTGCGCAGCGGGGCAAGGTCGACCTGAAGGCAAGCGGCATCCGGGCCGGCGAAACATCGCTGGGCGTGTTGACGGTCAGCGGACAGGGCGACATCAAGCAACAGAGGCTCAATCTCGACCTGCAAGGGCCCCAGTTGGAAACCAACTTGGCTCTTGATGGTTCGCTCGACCAAGGCAACTGGCGCGGACGCCTTGCCAAGGGGGATGTACAAGTCGGCGGGCAAACCTGGCGCTTGCAGGCGCCGGCCAAATTGGAGCGCCTGGCCAACGGCACGCTGAACTTCGGTGCTCACTGTTGGCGATCCGGCCCGGCCAGCCTCTGCGGCGAGGATCAGCGCCTGATGCCGGAGCCGAAGCTGCGCTATCACCTCAAGCAATTCCCCATCGAAAGCCTGGCCCAGTGGATGCCCAAGGACTTCGGCTGGCAGGGCCGGCTCAATGCCGACCTGCAATTGGACTTGCCGGCCAGCGGCCCAAGTGGTCGAGTGTTGGTGGATGCCAGCGGCGGTACGTTACGGATTCGAGACAAAGAGCAGGGCAAGGGGCAATGGTTGGATTTCCCCTATCAGACCCTGACGCTCAACAGCCGCCTGACGCCCACGCGCATCGATACGGACGTCAATTTCGTCGGCGAGAGGCTGGGTGAACTGACGCTTCAGGCGCGAATCAATCCGTTGCCGGCCAGCAAACCGTTGAGCGGCACCTTCCGGCTGAGCGGTCTGGACCTGTCGGTAGCCCGGCCGTTCGTGCCGATGGTGGAAACCCTGACCGGCCGTTTGAACGGCAGCGGCACGCTGTCCGGTGGCTTGCTCGCGCCCCAGGTCAACGGCAACCTCGTGCTCAGTGACGGCGAAGTCTCCGGCCCGGAGCTGCCGGTCAGCCTCGAAGCCCTGCAAATGCGAGCGATGATCGCTGGCGAAACCGTACGGCTCGATGGTGATTGGAAAAGTGGCAAGAGCGGGCAAGGGCGACTGACGGGAAACATCGGCTGGGGCGAGGCCCTGACCCTGGACCTGGCGCTCAAGGGCTCGCAACTGCCGGTCACCGTCGAGCCTTACGCGGTGCTGGATGTCGCGCCAGACCTGAACATCACGATGCAAGGGGAGCGGCTTTCGATTGCGGGCAAGGTCCTGGTGCCCAAGGGCGAGATCACCATACGCGAGCTGCCGCCGTCTACGGTCAAGGTTTCGGATGACACGGTGATCGTCGGCCACCAGACTGAAGAGGGCGAGGTGCCGATGGCCATGGCGATGGACATCGACGTGATCGTCGGCCAGGAAAAACTCGCCTTCTCAGGTTTCGGCCTGACGGCCAATGTGCAAGGGCAGGTCCACATCGGCGACAACATGGACACACGCGGCGAGCTGTGGCTCAACGACGGCAAATACCGAGCCTATGGGCAACGGCTGACGGTGCGTCGGGCGCGATTGTTGTTCGCCGGGCCGATTGACCAGCCCTACCTGGACATCGAGGCGATCCGCCAGACCGACGATGTGATCGCCGGCATCCGCCTGAGCGGCAGCGCCGAACAGCCAGCCACGCAGATTTTCTCGGAGCCGGCCATGAGCCAGGAGCAGGCGTTGTCCTACCTGGTGCTGGGCCGGCCGTTGAGCACCACGGGGGAGGACAACAACATGCTCGCCCAGGCAGCGCTGGGCCTGGGCTTGATGGGCAGCTCCGGAGTGACCACCAGCCTGGCCAACAATCTGGGGATCGAAGATTTCCAGCTCGACACCCAAGGCAGTGGCAACGACACCAGCGTGGTCGCCAGCGGCAACCTGTCGGAAAAACTCAGCCTGCGCTACGGCGTGGGTGTGTTCGAACCGGCCAATACCATCGCGTTGCGCTACAAGCTGAGCAAAAAGGTCTACCTCGAAGCCGCGAGCGGCGTCGCCAGTTCGCTGGATATCTTCTACAAGCGCGATTTCTGATCCCCTTTCTACATTCCCAATGCCCAATGTGGGAGCGAGCCTGCTCGCGATAGCGCAATGACATTCAGCATCTTCGATGACTGACACACCGCTATCGCGAGCAGGCTCGCTCCCACGAAATTTTCTGCGTCTGTTTGTTTATGCGTAGCTAACTATCTATTTGTTTGACATTTGCTGCCTAGGCAGTAACATCTCGTCATACATTCACTGCCTAGGCAGCAAAAGGTGGTCAGATGAAGCATTTCACCCCAGACGAATTCCACAATTGCCATCTCGGCATGCTGCTCGGCCGTGCCGCGATGCTCAAGGATCGGATCATCGACACGCACATGGAGCCCGTCGGCATCACTGCCGCGCAGTTCAAGGTGCTGATCATCATGGCCCAGCACGGCATCGACACGCCGGTGGAGCTGTGTCGTTACCTGTCGCTGGACAGCGGCTCGATGACACGAATGCTCGACCGCCTGGAGCAGAAGAGCTTCCTGGTTCGCCAACGCTCGGCCCAGGACCGACGTCAGGTCCGCCTGGTGTTGACCGAGGCCGGCCAAGCGCTGGCTGACCGCCTGCCATTCATCGGGGCCGACGCCATGAATCAACTGGCCGGTGCCATCAGCCGCGAGGAGCTGCAAACCCTCGAGAACATCCTCAAGAAAATACTGCTCGCCGCCGGTGATCCCTTCACCGTCCTGCGATTGGGGGAAAAATGAAGCGTCAAACCTTGCGTACCGGCCTGAGCCTGGTGCTGTTGGCCATGAGCCTGGCCGGTTGTGCCAGCTACAGTGGCCTGAATACCGAAGGTGTCAGCCTCGAGGCCAAAAGCCTCCAGGCGGGACAATCGCTGACTGGCGTCACGTTGTCGCCGGCCTCGTGGCCCAAAAGCGATTGGTGGAAGAGCCTCGGCGATCCGCAACTCGATAGCCTGATCCGCGAAGCGCTGCGTGACAGCCCTGACATGCAGATCGCCAGCGCCCGTGTTCACCAGGCCAGCGCCGCTGCCTACGCCGCCAATGCCGCGCGTCTGCCATCCCTGGACGCCAGCGGCAGCGTGAGCCGTTCGCGCCTGGCTCGCGACCAGGACCCGCAAGGGCAGGGCGGCGCCTACAGCACCTTGCGTTCGCTGAGCGTGGATTTCAACTACGACTTCGATTTGTGGGGTGGCCAGCGCGCTGCCTGGGAAGCTGCCCTCGGCCAGGCCCGCGCCGCCGAGATTGACCGCCAGGCCGCACAGCTGACCCTGGCCGCTGACGTGGCCCGGGCCTACAGCGACTTGGGCCAGGCCCATATCATTTATGACCTGGCCAACGAAGATCTCAAGCGCACGCGTCAAATGCTCGACCTGGGCAAGCGCCGACTCAGCGCCGGAATCGACAGCGAATATCAGTTCCAACAGACCGAAAGCCTGGAGGCCAGCGCCGATGCCACATTGATCGACGCGGAGAAGCGTTTGCAAAGCGCCAAGATCGCCTTGGCGGTGCTGCTGGGCAAAGGGCCGGATCGTGGCAACGAAATCGCCCGGCCCCACGTGTTGCAGGCCAGCGCGGTCGCCTTGCCGTCGAACCTGCCGGCCGAGTTGCTGGGCCGTCGTCCGGACCTGGTCGCCGCGCGGTGGCGGGTGGAGGCGGCTAGCAAGAACATTGAGGCCGGCAAGACGAACTTCTACCCCAACCTCAACCTGAGCGCGGCGGCCGGGGTGCAATCGTTGCTGGGTGACGCGATGTTTGGTCCAGCGAGTCGCTTCTTCAACGTGGCGCCGACGGTGTCGCTGCCGATTTTCGACGGTGGACGTTTGCGGGCGGACCTGGACGCCCGGGACGCCGACTACGACCTGGCGGTGGCGCAATACAACAAGAGCCTGGTCGCGGCACTTGGCGATGTCAGCGACACCATCAATCAGTTGCGTGACATCGGCCGGCAGATCGGCGCCCAGCAGCACGCCGTGGATATCGCACAGAACTCCTATGACACCGTGGTCCAGCGCTACGGCTCGGGCATCGGCAATTACCTGGACGTGTTGAGCATCGAGCAGCAGTTACTCCAGGCCCAGCGCCAACTGGCAACGCTCAATGCCGAGCAGATTGATTTGTCGATCCAACTGATGCAGGCCCTGGGCGGCGGCTTCGACACCCAAACCGTGGCTTCGGCCGCACCGGCCGCCACCGCGCCGGCTCACTGATTCGAGGTATTTGTCATGGCAACTGCCGAAACAACGCAACAAACGTCACAGGACACCGGCAACCCACGCAAACGCAAGGTCATGCTGCTCGCCCTGGCCGTGATCGTCATTCTCGGTGGCCTGGGCGTCTGGGCCTGGCACGAACTGTATGGGCGCTGGAGCGAAAGCACCGACGATGCCTACGTCAACGGCAACGTCGTGGAAATCACCCCGCAGGTCACCGGGACCGTGATAAGCATCGGCGCCGATGACGGCGACCTGGTGCGCGAAGGCCAGGTGCTGGTGCAGTTCGACCCGAACGATGCCGAAGTTGCGCTGCAAAGTGCCCAGGCCAACCTGGCCCGTACCGTGCGCCAGGTGCGCGGCTTGTACAGCAATGTCGATGGCATGAAGGCGCAAGTCCATGCGCAAGAAGCCGAAGTGCAGAAGGCCCAGGAGAACTACAACCGACGCAAGAACCTGGCGGCGGGCGGGGCGATTTCCCAGGAAGAACTGTCCCATGCCCGGGATGACCTGACCTCGGCGCAGAACGCCCTGGCCAATGCCCGGCAGCAGCTCAAGACCACCAGCGCCTTGGTGGATGACACCGTGGTGTCGTCCCATCCCGACGTGCAAGCGGCCGCCGCGCAACTGCGCCAGGCGTACTTGACCAATGCTCGCAGCACCTTGATCGCGCCAGTGACCGGTTACGTCGCCAAACGCACCGTTCAGCTCGGCCAACGGGTGCAACCGGGCACCGCGTTGATGGCCGTGATCCCGCTGGACCAGTTGTGGATCGACGCCAACTTCAAGGAAACCCAACTGCGCGACATGCGCATCGGCCAACCGGTGGACATCGAGACCGATCTGTATGGCAGCGATGTGAAGTACAGCGGCACGGTCGACAGCCTGGGCGCCGGGACCGGCAGCGCATTCGCCTTGCTGCCGGCACAGAACGCCACCGGCAACTGGATCAAGATCGTCCAGCGGGTGCCGGTGCGCATTCATATCAATGCCCAAGAGTTGGCCAAGCATCCGCTGCGGGTGGGGCTGTCGACCCAGGTCGACGTCAACCTGCATGACCAGAGCGGGCCGGTTCTGGCCCAGCAGCCACCGCAAAAAGCCACGTTCAGCACCCAGGTCTACGACCGCCAGCTGGCCGACGCCGACGCGATGATCACGCGCCTGATTCATGAAAACAGCGCGGCGGCGGGCAAGACCGCGCAGCGCTGAAGCAGCGCCGCCAACCCTGTGGCGAGGGAGCTTGCTCCCGCTCGGCTGCGAAGCAGTCGTAAACCGGTGGGAGCGGTGTGTCTGATGTTGCGTGCTCGACAGGTTTTGGGGCCGCTCCGCGGCCCAGCGGGAGCAAGCTCCCTCGCCACGTGTCTGTCAAAGGCCTTAAGTGACAGTGACAGCATCACGGTCCTGGCGGGTTTTTGCTTCGATTTCACCACCACCGCTTCATAGGATTCTCGCAATGAGCAATAACGCGTCCTTCACGCCGCCCAGCCTGTTGCTCAGCACCATCGGGTTGTCGCTGGCGACGTTCATGCAGGTGCTCGACACCACCATCGCCAACGTCGCCTTGCCGACCATTTCCGGCAACCTGGGCGTGAGCTCGGAGCAGGGCACTTGGGTGATCACTTCGTTCGCGGTGAGCAACGCCATCGCGCTGCCATTGACCGGCTGGTTGAGCCGGCGGTTTGGCGAGGTGAAGCTGTTTCTGTGGGCAACGATGTTGTTCGTCCTGGCCTCGTTCCTGTGCGGAATCTCGACATCGATGCCCGAGCTGATCGGCTTTCGTGTGCTTCAAGGGCTGGTGGCCGGGCCGTTGTATCCGATGACCCAGACCTTGCTGATCGCCGTGTACCCACCGGCCAGGCGTGGCATGGCCCTGGCGTTGCTGGCGATGGTCACGGTGGTGGCGCCGATCGCCGGGCCGATCCTCGGCGGCTGGATCACCGACAGCTATAGCTGGCCTTGGATTTTCTTCATCAACGTGCCCATCGGCATCTTCGCGGTGATGGTCGTGCGCCAGCAGCTCAAGGCGCGGCCGGTGGTCACCAGCCGCCAGCCGATGGACTATGTCGGCTTGATCACGTTGATCATTGGTGTCGGCGCGTTGCAGGTGATTCTCGACAAGGGCAATGACCTGGATTGGTTCGAGTCGAACTTCATCATCATTGGCGCACTGATTTCGGTGATCGCCCTCGCGGTGTTCGTGATCTGGGAAATGACTGACGGCCACCCGGTGGTCAACCTGCGGCTGTTCGCCTATCGCAACTTTCGCATCGGCACCATTGTGCTGGTGGGCGGTTACGCCGGTTTCTTCGGCATCAACCTGATCCTGCCGCAATGGCTGCAGACCCAGATGGGCTATACGGCCACATGGGCCGGCCTGGCTGTAGCGCCGATCGGTATCCTGCCGGTGTTGATGTCGCCCTTCGTCGGCAAATACGCCCACAAGTTCGACCTGCGCCTGTTGGCCGGGCTGGCCTTCCTGGCGATTGGCCTGAGTTGCTTCATGCGCGCCCGGTTCACCAACGAAGTGGATTTCCAGCACATCGCCCTGGTGCAGTTGTTCATGGGCATCGGCGTAGCGCTGTTTTTCATGCCGACCTTGAGCATCCTCATGTCCGACCTGCCGCCTCACCAGATCGCCGATGGCGCGGGGCTGGCGACGTTTCTGCGGACCCTGGGCGGCAGCTTCGCCGCATCCTTGACCACATGGATCTGGATCCGTCGGGCCGACCAGCACCACGCGTACCTGAGCGAAAGCATCAGCACCTTCGAGCCGGCCACGCGCGAGACGATCAACCAGCTCGGCGGGGCGAGCACGCCGGTCTATGCCCAGCTCGACCAGATCCTCACCAGCCAGGCGTACATGCTCTCCACCGTGGATTACTTCACGTTGCTGGGCTGGGCATTCATGGGGTTGATCCTGCTGGTGTGGCTGGCGAAACCGCCGTTCACGGCGAAGGCGGGGCCTGCCGCCAGCGGTCATTGATGGCGGGCGCAGTCCAACCTGTGGGAGCGAGCCTGCTCGCGAATGCGGATTATCAGTCAGTGATGTTTTGACTGACACACCGCTTTCGCGAGCAGGCTCGCTCCCACAAGGGGGATTTATGTGTGGCTGGGGATTGCGTCGGGTGCCGGCAGTTGTGGCGGCGGGGCAAACCCGAACGGCGCCAACGCAAACCCTTGTTCATCTACCTGCAACGCCCACCCTTGCTTGTCCCAATCCCCCAGCACGATGCGTCTCGCTGCGTGTTCGCCCAGTTGCAGCTTATGGATGGCGGGGCGGTGGGTGTGGCCGTGGACCAGGGTCTTCACGCCGTACTGCTGCATGATCAGCGGGATCTCTTCGGGCGTGACGTCGACGATGTCGTTGGCTTTCATCCGCGTCTGCGTGCGGCTTTCGCTGCGTAGTTTGCGCGCCAGTTTCTGGCGGCTGCCCAGTGGCAGGTGGCGCAGGATGAACAGCGTGACCGGGTTGCGCAGCCAACGGCGCAGCTTCATGTAGCCGATATCCCGCGTGCAGAGGCTGTCGCCGTGCATCAGCAATACAGGTTCACCGTTGAACTGCACGACGCTCGGATCCTTGAGCAAGGTGCAGCCAGCCGCTTTGCAGAACGCCTGCCCGAGCATGAAGTCGCGATTGCCGTGCATGAGGAAAATGGCCGTGCCGCTGTCGCTCAATTCGCGCAGGGCCTGGCAGATGGAACGCTGGAACGGCGTCATGGCATCGTCGCCGATCCAGGCTTCGAAAAAGTCGCCCAGGATGTACAACGCTTGCGCCGCACGGGCGCGTGTGGCGAGCAGATCCAGAAACGCCCGGGTGATGTCCGGGCGCTCCTCTTCCAGATGCAAGTCTGAAATCAGCAATATCACTCAATGATCTCGGCTTTCTCGATGATCACGTCTTCTGCCGGGACGTCCTGATGGCCGGCCTTGGAGGTGGTGGACACGCCTTTGATCTTGTCGACCACATCGGTGCCGGCGGTGACTTTACCGAATACCGCATAGCCCCAGCCCTGGACGTTCTTGCCGCTGTGGTTCAGGAAACTGTTGTCGGCCACGTTGATGAAGAACTGCGCGGAGGCCGAATGCGGCTCCATGGTGCGGGCCATGGCGACGGTGTATTTGTCGTTGGAAAGACCGTTGTCGGCTTCGTTCTGGATGCTTGGGCGCTTGTCTTTCTTTTCCTTCATGCCCGGTTCGAAACCACCGCCCTGGATCATGAAGTTGCCGATGACACGGTGGAAAACGGTGTTTTCGTAGTGGCCGGCCTTGACGTATTCAACGAAGTTGGCAACGGTGATCGGTGCCTTTTCGGCGTTCAGTTCCAGGACGATGTCGCCATGGTTGGTGGTCAGTTTGACTTGGGTCATGATTACTACTCTTCAAGGAATTCGTGGGTTTGGGGGGCGCGGGCGCCCGCAACCGGTCTGGCCGCAATCGCCAGGTTGGGCAGTTTAGCGTGCCATGCACGAATTTCGAGGCTGTTTTTCATCGGGTCATCGATTAAATTCAATCGTTTGCCGGCTCGGCCTGTCAGGTGCTTGACAGCATCGGCTATGATACGGGCTTTGATTTATCAGGCCGCACCCGGCCGCGCACTTGTATGTTCAAGGATCCTATGAGCAAGCCCACTGTCGACCCTACCTCGAATTCCAAGACCGGCCCGGCCGTGCCGGTCAACTTCCTGCGCCCGATCATCCAGGCGGACCTGGATTCGGGTAAGCATACGCAGATCGTCACCCGCTTCCCGCCGGAGCCCAACGGCTACCTGCACATCGGTCACGCCAAATCCATCTGCGTGAACTTCGGCCTCGCCGAGGAGTTCGGTGGCGTCACGCACTTGCGTTTCGATGACACCAACCCGGCCAAGGAAGACCAGGAATACATCGACGCGATCAAGAGCGACGTCAAGTGGCTGGGTTTCGAATGGGCGGGCGAAGTGCGCTATGCCTCGCAATATTTCGACCAGTTGCATGACTGGGCGGTCGAGCTGATCAAGTCCGGCAACGCCTACGTGTGCGACCTGACCCCGGAGCAGGCCAAGGAATACCGTGGCAGCCTGACCGAACCGGGTAAGAACAGCCCGTTCCGCGACCGCAGAGTGGAAGAGAACCTGGACTTGTTCGCCCGCATGCGCGCCGGTGAGTTCCCGGACGGCGCCCGCGTGCTGCGCGCCAAGATCGACATGGCCTCGCCGAACATGAACCTGCGCGACCCGATCATGTACCGCATCCGTCATGCCCATCACCACCAGACGGGCGACAAATGGTGCATCTATCCGAACTATGACTTCACCCACGGCCAGTCGGACGCCATCGAAGGCATCACGCACTCGATCTGCACGCTGGAATTCGAAAGCCACCGTCCGCTGTACGAATGGTTCCTGGAGCACCTGCCGGTGCCGGCCAACCCGCGCCAGTACGAATTCAGCCGCCTGAACCTGAACTACACCATCACCAGCAAGCGCAAGCTCAAGCAACTGGTGGACGAAAAGCACGTCAACGGTTGGGATGACCCACGCATGTCGACGTTGTCGGGCTTCCGCCGTCGTGGCTACACGCCGAAGTCGATCCGCAATTTCTGCGAGATGATCGGCACCAACCGTTCCGACGGCGTGGTGGACTTCGGCATGCTGGAATTCAGCATCCGTGACGACCTCGACCACAGCGCGCCGCGCGCCATGTGCGTGTTGCGTCCGCTGAAAGTCGTCATCACCAATTACCCGGAAGGCCAGGTCGAGAACCTCGAACTGCCGTGCCACCCGAAGGAAGACATGGGCGTACGCGTCCTGCCGTTCGCCCGGGAAATCTACATCGACCGTGAAGACTTCATGGAAGAGCCGCCCAAAGGCTACAAGCGCCTGGAACCTGCCGGCGAAGTGCGCCTGCGTGGCAGCTACGTGATCCGCGCCGACGAGGCCATCAAGGACGCCGACGGCAATATCGTCGAGCTGCGTTGCTCCTATGATCCCGACACCCTGGGCAAGAACCCGGAAGGTCGCAAGGTCAAGGGCGTGATCCACTGGGTGCCGGCCGCCGCGAGCGTCGAGTGCGAAGTGCGCCTGTACGATCGCCTGTTCCGTTCGCCGAACCCGGAGAAGGCCGAAGACAGCGCCAGCTTCCTGGACAACATCAACCCTGACTCCTTGCAAGTACTCACTGGTTGTCGTGCCGAGCCTTCGCTGGGCAACGCACAGCCGGAAGACCGTTTCCAGTTCGAGCGCGAAGGTTACTTCTGCGCGGATATCAAGGACTCGAAACCCGGTGCTCCGGTGTTCAACCGTACCGTGACCTTGCGCGACTCCTGGGGTCAGTGATCAAGTCTTAAGGGAAACCCTGTGCTTACGATCTACAACACGCTCACCAAGAGCAAAGAAGTCTTCAAGCCGCTGGATGGCAACAAGGTGCGGATGTACGTCTGCGGCATGACCGTGTACGACTATTGCCACCTGGGTCATGGCCGCAGCATGGTCGCCTTTGACCTGGTGACCCGCTGGTTGCGTTTCAGCGGCTACGACCTGACCTACGTGCGCAACATCACCGACATCGACGACAAGATCATCAATCGCGCCAACGAGAATGGTGAAGCGTTCGATGCGCTGACCGAGCGCATGATCAAGGCCATGCACGAGGACGAGGCGCGCCTCAACATCCAGAAGCCGGACCTGGAGCCCCGTGCCACCGATCACATCCCGGGCATGCTGGCGATGATCCAGACCTTGATCGACAAGGGCTATGCCTACGCACCGGGAAATGGCGACGTGTACTACCGCGTCGCCAAGTTCATGGGCTACGGCAAACTGTCGCGCAAGAAGATCGAAGATTTGCGCATCGGCGCACGCATCGAAGTCGACGAGTCGAAGGAAGACCCGCTGGACTTCGTGCTGTGGAAAGGCGCCAAGCCGGGCGAGCCGAGCTGGGAGTCGCCGTGGGGCGCCGGGCGTCCGGGCTGGCACATCGAATGCTCGGTTATGTCCACCTGCTGCCTGGGCGAGACTTTCGACATTCATGGCGGCGGCAGCGACCTGGAATTTCCGCACCACGAAAACGAAATCGCCCAGAGTGAAGCGGCCACCGGCAAGACCTACGCCAATGCCTGGATGCATTGCGGCATGATTCGCATCAATGGCGAGAAGATGTCCAAATCCTTGAACAACTTCTTCACCATCCGCGACGTGCTCGATAAGTACCATCCGGAAGTCGTGCGTTACCTGCTGGTGTCGAGCCACTACCGCAGCGCCATCAACTATTCGGAAGATAACCTCAAGGATGCCAAGGGTGCCCTGGAGCGTTTCTACCATGCGTTGAAAGGCCTGCCGAGCGTGCCACCTGCCGGTGGTGAAGCGTTCGTGGCACGGTTTACCGAAGTGATGAACGATGACTTCGGCACGCCGGAAGCGTGCGCGGTGCTGTTCGAGATGGTGCGTGAGATCAACCGCCTGCGCGACAGCGATCTCGATGCGGCGGCCGGCTTGGCGGCGCGCTTGAAGGAACTGGCCAGTGTTCTGGGTGTGTTGCAGCTCGAAGCCGATGACTTCCTGCAGGCCGGTGCCGAAGGCCGCGTCGACGCTGCCGAGGTCGACGCGCTGATTCAAGCACGGCTCGCGGCGCGGGCCAACAAGGACTGGGCCGAATCCGACCGCATCCGCGACCAGCTCACTGCCATGGGCGTGGTGCTGGAAGACGGGAAGGGCGGGACGACCTGGCGTTTGGCGGACTAACATCTCTTAGAACGCGCAATACCCACTGTGGGAGCGAGCAAGCTCGCTCCCACAGTTTTTTGCATTTCAATTGGTTCTGACCGATCGCTCGACATCCCTGACGGGAGCCTTCCCATGCTTTTCCGTTGATCTGTCGCGGCCACCCATCTGCTGGCGTTTGCCTTCGAGTTCTGGGCGGTGCTGACCTTCGGCATGGCGCTGCGGCGCTGGCAGGTGGCGCGGATCAGCCACCTGCAAGCGTTGCTGCTGATCGTGATGGTCGTGGCGGCCACGGGCATGACCCGTGGCGTGCGCTTGGGCTGACCGGCGCTAGCGCCTGCTTCATCGCCATTAAAACGAAACGTCTGACAGCCATGGTGTGGGGCATGCCAGTAGTATCGGTTCCGGGTTGATTGGATTTACAAGGCGGGATTGGACAGGGTGCGGCTCGGTCGGCATGCATCTTTAGCCAGCCATTGCGGCGATGCAAACGGGCTGGCTGCGGACTGCGGCAGGGCTCAGGGCGTTTGCGGTTTGTCAGGGGCAGTGAGGCCGGCCTGGATGCGCTGATAAATTTCTTCGCGATGCACCGCAACGTTTTTCGGGGCGTTGATGCCGATCCGGACCTGTTGGCCGCTAACGCCCAGAATGGTGATCGTGATGTCGTCACCAATGTTTATGCTTTCACCGACTTTGCGGGTGAGTATCAGCATGGTGTTCTCCTTGATTGCTTTATAGGGCACCTGATTCAGACAGTGCAGATGTCGGTACTGCTTATAGATTAGTGCTAAGTGTCACAATGTGGGTGCCTCTTTCTGACGTGCAGATGCTGCATTAATTCCCAGGGTGCGACTATACAGAGACGTTGGAGAGGATTCTCGTGTTTTGCGCACTGTTTAGGGCGTTTCCGGCGAAACTGGATGCTAAAATCCTCGCTTCATGTCTTGCGGGGGAATCGTTGTGCGTAAATTGGCTTGGGTAATTGCGGTACTGGCGCTGGCGGGATGTGGGGAAGGGCGCGACGTCGAAGCACCCAAGCCGAAGCCGGCGGCGACCTCCACGCCGGCAGTCGCGGCGCCGCAGTGGGCTGTCGAGGTGCGAGGCCAGACGCCCCAGGCGGTCAGCGACCTGACGGGCTGGCTGATCGAGCACAGCTTCATGTCCAGTGTCGTCAGGGAAAATGGCAAGGATCGGGTCCTGGTCGGGCCGTTGGGTTCCGAGGCTGAAGCTCAGGCGAAACAGGAGCAGATCAATGCTGCGCTGGTACGAGCCAAGAAGCGCAACATCGAGACCTTGGTCGTGGACTTTCCGCCAGCACGATAATCAGACAAAACCAAACCTGTGGGAGCGAGCTTGCTCGCGATAGAGCCATTGCCAGTCAGCGTCAATGTTGCGGGTCCACCGCTGTCGCGAGCTCGCTCCCACAGTTGAGCTGTGCCGTTCGTATAGGCCAGGTCAGCCGCAGGCCTTCAGGTCCACCGGTCCGACGAATTCGTTTCCACGCCCCATCACGCATGCCACGCTCTGGTTGCGCTGGCGCTCCCACGCTTGCACCGGGTAGGTCTTGTCCCAGGCTTCGTACAGGCGCCGGTCCTGTTTGGAGAGCCGCAGGCCATATTGTTTGCTCATGTAGAAATAGGTCCTGGCGATCATCCCGCGGATGGAAGGGCGGGGCATGACTTTTTTGGCCTTGAAGTCCACCTGGGTCAGGCACGAGCCGTATTGGCCCTTCTGCACCGGCAACCAGCCGAAGCTGAAGTTGCTGCGATCGCCATTGACCTCGCCAATGCTGGGCACCAGGTTGTGAAGGTCGGCCTCGGCCCGTTGGTAGACCGGGTCGTAGCGAGTGCAGTTCTTGCGCCCACCTTGTTGCCAGCATTGACGCTGATGGCCGATATGCCAGGCCGGAACGATATGTTCCCACTCGATGCGGGCGGCGCGACTGGCATTTTTGCGGGGTACATAACCGCAGGCGGCGAGGTTCACGCGGTTGCCGGTGTATTTGCAGCCGCAGTAGAACTCGGTGGATTGGGGGGCATAGAGCTTCCAGGCGACTTTCTTGGCTTCGTTGAAGGTACGGGGCGCTCCAGCCTGTGCGCCCATGGCAACGAAGACGAGCAATAAAACCAGACAGCGGAAATTCATCAAGCTCAATCTTCCTTCGGCACAACCCAGAAAACCTGCACGCCGCCATCGTCGCGATAGGCGAGGGTGACGTTGTCGTTCTCGTCGATTTCTGCCAGCAGGCGTTCCCATTCCTCCACCGGCTCATCGGGCAGGCGAAAGATCAGAGCGGCCTTGGCATTTTGTGCGGTGGGCGCGTTGATGATCTTCGAGACCCGTAGACCGAGTCGTGCATAGGAGTCTAAGGGGGTAGTTGCAGCGGAGGGCATGGCCACAGGATTATCCTTATTAAGCTGTACGTGCATACAGTATTTAACCGTAGGCATTTACGCAACTGCTTAAATTTCAAGAAAATCGTCTGACAGCGCTTTTTTCATTTTGATGTAGGACGAAGGTGATTTTTTACCGGACCTGGTAATGGGCCCGTGGGGCGGACGATGAAAAAAGCGGTGCCCGACCGGGCTCGGTCGGGCGGGGGAAATCAATATTCCCAGAAAATTCGCTGCAACTCCTTGCTGTCTTGGGTCTTGGTCAGGGCAACCATTGCCAGGATACGGGCCTTTTGAGGATTCAAGTCGTGGGCTACGACCCAGTCGTATTTGTCGTCAGGCTGTTCGGCGTTTCGCAGTACGAAACCACCTGCGTTGGCGTGTGACGAACGAATGATCTGCACGCCTTCCTTGCGCAAGGCCTGCAACGACGGAACGACTCGCGAAGACACCGAACCGTTGCCGGTGCCGGCGTGGATGATCGCCTTGGCGCCGGATTGGGCCAGGGCCTTGTACGCGGTGTCGCTGACGTTGCCGTAGGAGTAGGCAATTTCCACGTCCGGCAGGCTCTTGATGGTCTTGATGTCGAACTCCGAACCGGAGGTGTGGCGCTTGGCCGGCAGGCGGAACCAGTAGGATTTGCCTTCCACTACCATGCCCAACGGGCCCCACGGGCTTTTGAATGCTTCGGTCTTGATGTTGATCATCTTGCTCACATCACGGCCCGACTGGATTTCATCGTTCATGGTCACCAGTACGCCCTTACCGCGCGCTTCCTTGCTGCTGGCGACCGCCACGGCGTTGTAGAGATTGAGCATGCCATCGGCAGACATTGCGGTGCCGGGCCGCATCGAGCCGACGACAATGATCGGTTTGTCGGTTTTCTCGACAAGATTCAGGAAATAAGCGGTCTCCTCCAGCGTGTCGGTGCCGTGGGTGATGACGATGCCGTCGACATCCTCGCTGTCGGCCAGCTCGGCGACACGGCGTCCCAGTTGCAAAAGGTTTTCGTTGGTGATGCTCTCCGATGCGATCTGCATCACCTGTTCGCCGCGCACGTTGGCCAACCGGCTGAGCTCCGGTACGCCGGCGATCAGTTGTTCGATACCAACCTTGGCTGCCTGGTAGGTGGCGCTGTTGGCGGAGCTCGCGCCGGCGCCGGCGATGGTGCCGCCCGTGGCGAGGATGACGACGTTGGAAAGCTTTTGCTCAACCGGGTTTTCTTTCGCCTGAAGGGCGCTGGGCAGGAGCAGCAAGAGGGCCAAAGCGCCCGGAACAAGAGTCTTTAAGGCAGATGTCATTATTTTTCTCTCTAGTCATGAGGATTCATCTAGATGCTCCGGCAGACCTGAATGCCGAGAGCACTCCTCTCAGAGCACGATCCGTACCACTGCTGCGCAAGCGTGGGTCTACCTTCTAACGCCTTGAAAATCAAAACGATGTGTATTTGAGAAGATGCCCCTTCGGTGGATGCATGGCCGGATTTCCGAACATCAAGCTGTTTGCTGTTCGGTTAACCGGAGCAGAACGGTCTGAAGGAAGGTTGGGTTGTGAGGCTAAAGAAAACGCGCCAATGGACGATCTACCTTGTAGGAATTCATTCATGGAGCGAGACATGAGCTTTTCAATCGGCTTTCCAAATGCCGCCGCCGTCACCATCGGCGGTAAATCCGCAGCGACGTTGAATGCCTTGAGCGAGGCAACCGCCGATGCTGCCGACCAAGCCCTTGGCGAAACGCAAGCGCCCGGTAAGGTGCGCGCGAACCTGCATACCGACGCCGAGAGCAAGACCGAAAAAAGCGACAGCACCCAAAGCATCGCCATGAAAGTCCTGCTCAAGCGCATGCAAGAGCTACAGCAGCAACTGCGTGAGCAACAGCAGCAGCTCGCCGCTGCGCAGGCGCGTCCTTATTCCACGCCTGAAGCCAAGACTGCCGCGGTCATGGCCATCCAGGGACAGATCGCCGATACCACCGGTGCGCTGCAGGAAGTCACGGGCAGCTTGATCAAGGAATTGGCGAAGGATTCCAGTTCTGGGACGTTGGTCAACACCACGGCTTGATCCACAATGTTCCGGATAAAACCGGAGCGTTGACAAAACGCCGATGCTTTACCATAGTTCATTCCACGCAAACGTTTGCGCAGTCGTCGTATGACGATTTTTGCTCACAATAATCATAAAATCGGAGTGAACCCATGAAGCTGCCATTCGCTGGTCGCCTGCTCGCCGTTGCCATGCTCGCGACCGCATCCGCTGCGCTGCCTTTCTCCTCGGCGCTCGCCCAGACTCCCGAAAAACCCAAGGTTGCCCTGGTCATGAAATCCCTGGCCAACGAATTCTTCCTGACGATGGAGGATGGCGCCAAGGCTTATCAGAAAGAACACTCCGCCGACTTCGACCTGATCTCCAACGGGATCAAGGATGAAACCGACACCGCCAACCAGATCCGCATCGTCGAGCAGATGATCGTGTCCAAGGTCGACGCGCTGATCATCGCGCCTGCCGATTCCAAGGCCATGGTTCCGGTGATCAAGAAAGCCGTCGATGCCGGCATCACTGTGATCAACATCGACAATCAACTCGATCCAGCGGTGGTCAAGAGCAAGAACATCACCGTGCCTTTCGTAGGCCCTGACAACCGCAAGGGCGCTCGCCTGGTGGGTGAATACCTGGCCAAGGAGCTCAAGGCTGGTGACGAGGTGGGTATCATCGAAGGCGTGTCGACCACCACCAACGCCCAGGCGCGCACCGCGGGCTTCAAGGATGCGATGGAGGCCGCGCAGATCAAGGTCGTTTCCCTGCAATCGGGCGATTGGGAGATCAACAAGGGCAACCAGGTTGCCTCGTCGATGCTCAGCGAATACCCGAACATCAAGGCGCTGCTGGCCGGCAACGACAGCATGGCGGTAGGTGCGGTCTCGGCCGTGCGCGCGGCTGGCAAGGCGGGCAAGGTGCAAGTGGTCGGCTACGACAATATCAACGCCATCAAGCCGATGCTCAAGGACGGCCGTGTCCTGGCCACAGCCGACCAGTTCGCTGCCAAGCAGGCTGTGTTCGGCATCGAGACCGCATTGAAAATGCTCAAGGGCGAAAAAGTCGACAGCGGCGCCAACGGCGTTATCGAAACTCCGGTCGAGCTGGTGACCAAGCAGTAATCCTGGCGACACAACGGCGCTCGCCCGTCCGGGCGGGCGCATTGGAGAGTTTGTTATGTCCGTTCGCGACCCGAACGCTGTCCTGTGCGTCAGCGGTATCGGCAAGACCTATGCCCAGCCGGTACTGAGCGATATCAACCTGACGTTGATGCGCGGTGAAGTGCTGGCGTTGACCGGTGAAAATGGCGCCGGCAAAAGTACCTTGTCCAAGATCATCGGTGGGCTGGTCACGCCGACGACGGGGCAGATGCAGTTCCACGGGCAGGATTACCGTCCCGGCAGCCGGACCCAGGCGGAAGAGCTGGGCGTGCGCATGGTGATGCAGGAACTCAACCTGCTGCCGACTCTTTCCGTGGCCGAGAACCTGTTCCTCGACAACCTGCCCAGCCACGGCGGCTGGATCAGTCGCAAGCAATTACGCAAAGCGGCGATCGACGCCATGGCCCAGGTGGGGCTCGATGCAATCGATCCCGACACGCTGGTCGGTGAACTGGGCATCGGTCATCAGCAGATGGTCGAGATCGCCCGCAACCTGATCGGCGATTGCCATGTGCTGATTCTCGATGAGCCGACCGCGATGCTAACGGCCCGCGAAGTCGAAATGCTCTTCGAGCAGATCACCCGCTTGCAGGCCCGCGGCGTCTCGATCATTTATATCTCCCATCGCCTTGAGGAACTGGCGCGGGTGGCCCAGCGCATTGCGGTGCTGCGCGACGGCAACCTGGTCTGCGTCGAGCCGATGGCCAACTACAACAGTGAGCAGTTGGTGACGCTGATGGTCGGTCGGGAGCTGGGCGAGCATATCGACCTGGGCCCGCGCCAGATCGGCGCCCCCGCGCTGACCGTGAAGGGCCTGACCCGTTCCGACAAGGTCCGCGATGTGTCGTTCGAAGTTCGCAGCGGTGAAATCTTCGGTATTTCCGGGCTGATCGGGGCAGGGCGCACAGAGCTGTTGCGGTTGATCTTCGGCGCGGATGTAGCCGACAGCGGTACGGTGGCACTGGGCTCGCCAGCCAATGTGGTCAGCATCCGTTCCCCGGCCGATGCGGTGGCCCACGGCATTGCCTTGATCACCGAGGATCGCAAGGGCGAGGGCTTGCTGTTGAGCCAATCCATCGCCGCCAACATCGCGCTGGGCAACATGCCGGAGATATCCAGTGCCGGCCTGGTCAATGGCAGCGCGGAGCAGGCCTTGGCGCAGCGGCAGATCGACGCCATGCGCATCCGCAGTTCCAGCCCGACGCAGCTGGTGTCCGAATTGTCTGGCGGCAACCAACAGAAAGTGGTGATCGGCCGTTGGCTCGAACGCGATTGCTCAGTACTGCTGTTCGACGAGCCGACCCGTGGCATCGACGTCGGCGCCAAGTTCGATATTTATGCGTTGCTGGGTGAACTGACTCGCCAGGGCAAGGCGCTGGTCGTGGTCTCCAGTGACCTGCGGGAACTGATGTTGATTTGTGACCGGATCGGTGTGCTTTCCGCCGGGCGCCTGATCGACACATTCGAGCGCGACAGCTGGACCCAGGATGACTTGCTTGCCGCCGCGTTCGCCGGCTACCAGAAACGTGATGCGCTGCTCAACGAAGCGGCGCCTAGGGATCTCTCATGAAAACCGCACCTGCCGTCGGCAAATCCAATGGCAACTTTTATGGTCTGGGCACTTACCTGGGCCTGGCTGGCGCCTTGCTCGCCATGGTCGCGCTGTTCTCGGTCCTGAGCAGCCACTTTCTTTCCTACGACACCTTCAGCACCCTCGCCAATCAGATCCCCGATCTCATGGTGCTGGCGGTCGGCATGACCTTTATCCTGATCATCGGCGGCATCGATTTATCGGTGGGCTCGGTGCTGGCGTTGGCGGCTTCGACAGTCAGCGTGGCGGTGCTGGGCTGGGGCTGGAGCGTCTGGCCATCGGCCTTGCTTGGCATGGCCGTGGCGGCATTGGCGGGCACGGTCACCGGTTCGATTACCGTGGCATGGCGTATCCCGTCGTTTATCGTTTCGCTGGGTGTGCTGGAAATGGCCAGGGGCCTGGCGTACCAGATGACCGGCTCGCGGACCGCCTATATCGGCGACTCCTTCGCCTGGCTGTCCAATCCGATTGCCTTCGGTATTTCGCCTTCGTTCATCATCGCCTTACTGGTGATCTTTGTTGCCCAAGCGGTGTTGACCCGCACGGTGTTCGGGCGCTACCTGATTGGCATCGGCACCAATGAAGAAGCCGTGCGCTTGGCCGGCATCAACCCCAAGCCCTACAAGATCCTGGTGTTCAGCCTGATGGGCTTGTTGGCCGGTGTTGCGGCGCTGTTCCAGATTTCTCGCCTGGAAGCGGCGGACCCCAACGCAGGCTCGGGGCTCGAGCTGCAAGTCATCGCCGCCGTGGTCATCGGCGGCACCAGCCTGATGGGCGGGCGCGGCTCGGTCATCAGCACCTTTTTCGGCGTGCTGATCATTTCGGTGCTGGCGGCAGGCCTGGCCCAGATCGGCGCGACCGAGCCGACCAAACGCATCATCACCGGCGCGGTGATCGTGATTGCAGTGGTGCTCGATACGTACCGCAGCCAGCGCGCCAGTCGGCGGGCTTGAACCATGGCGACGATCAAGGATGTGGCGGCGCTTGCCGGGATTTCCTACACGACCGTGTCCCATGTGGTGAACAAGACGCGGCCGGTCAGTGACGAGGTGCGGCGCAAGGTCGAGGCCGCCATCGAACGGTTGGACTATGTGCCCAGCGCCGTGGCGCGCTCGCTCAAGGCCAAGACCACGGCCACCATTGGCCTGCTGGTGCCCAACAGCCTCAACCCGTACTTTGCCGAACTGGCTCGGGGGATCGAGGATTACTGCGAGCGCAATGGCTACTGCGTGATCCTATGCAATTCCGACGACAATCCGGACAAGCAGCGCAGTTATCTGCGGGTGCTGCTGGAAAAACGTATCGACGGATTGATCGTGGCGTCGGCCGGGGGCGATGTCGGCCTGGCCGAGGGCCTGACCAACGTGCGTACGCCCATGGTGATCGTTGACCGTGGCCTGGATGGCGTCGATGCGGACCTGGTCCGTATCGACCATGAATATGGCGCGTACCTGGCCACCCGGCATCTGCTGGACCTGGGCCATCGCGACATTGCCTTCATTGGCGGGCCGGCGGACACCAGCGTGGCACAGATGCGCCTGGCGGGTTATTGCCGTGCGCTGAAGGAGGCGGGGATCGAGCTGCCCGTCGAGCGCATGCTCGAGAGCGATTTCACCAGCATCGGCGGTTACCGTGCGGCGGCCCAATTGCTTGGGCAACGGCCGCCCAGCGCGATTTTCGCGGCCAACGACATGATCGGCATCGGTGCATTGCGCGCCGCCGCCGAACGCAATGTGCGCGTGCCCAGTGAGCTGTCGATCATCGGTTTCGACGATATTCAGATGAGCCGTTATGTCTACCCGGCGCTGACCACTGTGGGGCAGTCGATCCTGGACCTGGGCGAGATGGCGGCCGAGGTGTTGCTGCGGCGCATCGCAACGCCGGGGCTTGCCACTGACCAGCGGATCGTGACGCCCAGCATTGTCTTGCGAGAATCGACTGCACCGGTGCCCGGTACATTCGCCCAATACCGCTGAACCGAATTGATGAGTAATGATGTATGCCAGCAAAAGTAGTGGTGATAGGCAGCCTGAACATGGACCTGGTGACGCGTGCGCCGCGTCTGCCTCGTGGTGGGGAAACCCTGATTGGCGAGTCGTTTTCCACCATCCCGGGGGGCAAGGGCGCCAACCAGGCGGTGGCCGCCGCGCGCCTGGGTGCGCAAGTGTCCATGGTCGGTTGCGTCGGCAATGACGCCTATGGACAGCAGTTGCGTGGCGCGCTGCTCGCCGAGGGCATCGATTGCCAGGCGGTCAGCGTGGTGGAGGGCTCCAGTGGCGTTGCGCTGATCGTGGTCGATGACAACAGCCAGAACGCGATCGTCATCGTTGCCGGCGCCAATGGTGAGCTGACGCCCGGCGTCCTCGATAGTTTTGATGCGGTGCTGCAAGGCGCCGATGTCATTATCTGCCAACTGGAAGTGCCGGACGCCACCGTAGGGCATGCGCTCAAGCGCGGCCATGAGCTTGGCAAGATCGTCATTCTCAATCCGGCGCCGGCCTCCCATGCCCTGCCGGGCGACTGGTACGCCTACGTCGACTACCTGATCCCTAACGAAAGCGAAGCGATGGTCCTCAGTGGCCTGGCCGTGGATTCCCTGGAGACCGCCGAAGCCGCCGCGACGCAGTTGCTCGCGGCGGGTGCCGGCAAAGTCATCGTAACGCTGGGTGCCCAAGGGTTGCTGTTCGCCAACGGAGCGAGCTTCGAACACTTCCCCGCGCCGCGGGTCAAGGCGGTTGACACAACCGCGGCAGGCGATACGTTCGTCGGCGGTTTCGCGGCGGCCCTGGCGAACAGTAAGGACGAAGTCGAGGCCATTCGTTTCGGGCAGGTCGCCGCTGCGCTGTCGGTCACTCGCGCGGGCGCGCAGCCCTCTATTCCTGCATTGTCGGAAGTTCAGGCGTTCGAATCATGAAAAAGACTCCTTTGTTGAACATCGCCCTGTCACGCCTGGTCGCTTCCCTTGGGCATGGCGACAAGGTGGTGATTGGTGATGCCGGGCTGCCGGTGCCGCCACACGTCGAACTGATCGACCTTGCGTTGACCCATGGCGTCCCCGATTTTGTCAGTACCTTGAACGTGCTGCTCAGCGAGATGCAGGTCGAAAGCCATGTATTGGCGCAGGAAATTATCGACAAGCAACCGTCAGCCCTGGCGACGTTGGAGGCGCTGCACGCCGAAGGCGCCTTAGGCGCGCGGGCGTTGGTCAGCCATGAGCAGTTCAAGGTGCTTACTCGCGAGGCGAGGGCGGTCATTCGCACCGGAGAATGCTCACCGTACTGCAACGTGGTGCTGATCGCGGGCGTCACGTTCTAGATATTCACAACCTGCACAAGGAGTGCGCCATGCACCGCTATGCTCAAAAAATGCATCAACTGTTGCGGAGTCTGCTGCTTTTGTCATTCATCACGGCTACAAGCGCCCAGGCGGCAGAGAAGATCGACTTGATCATCGACACCGATCCGGGCGCCGATGATGTGGTTGCGCTGTTGTTCGCGCTGGCATCCCCCGAGGAGTTGCACGTTCGCGCGTTGACCACCGTGGCGGGGAACGTGCGCCTGGACAAGACTTCCCGCAATGCGCGCCTGGCCCGTGAGTGGGCGGGTGGCGAAGAGGTGCCGGTCTATGCCGGCGCGCCGAAACCGTTGATGCGCACGCCCATCTACGCGGAAAACATCCACGGCAAGGAGGGTTTGTCGGGTGTCACGGTGCACGAGCCGAAGAAAGGCTTGGCCGAGGGCAATGCCGTCAATTACCTGATCGACACGCTTAAGGCGGCCAAGCCCCACAGCATCACCATTGCCATGCTCGGCCCGCAGACGAACCTGGCCTTGGCGCTGGTCCAGGAGCCCGGGATCGTTCAGGGGATCAAGGAGGTGGTGATCATGGGTGGCGCGCACTTCAACGGCGGCAATATCACGCCGGTGGCCGAATTTAATTTATATGCCGATCCTCAGGCGGCGGAGATCGTCGCCAAAAGCGGTGTGAAGCTGACCTACCTGCCCTTGGACGTGACTCACAAGATCCTTACCAGCGAGACACGCCTGAAGCAGATCGCTGCGCTGAACAACAACGCGAGCAAGTTGGTCGGCGATATTCTCAACGAATACGTCAAGGGCGACATGGAGCACTACGGCATGACGGGCGGGCCGGTGCACGATGCAACCGTGGTCGCCTACCTTCTCAAGCCGCAGCTGTTTAGCGGGCGTGCGGTCAACCTTGTGGTGGACAGCCGTGAAGGGCCGACTTTCGGCCAGACCGTCGTCGATTGGTACGACGGCCTGAAAGCGCCAAAAAATGCTTTTTGGGTGAAGGACGGCGATGCCCAGGGGTTCTTCGATCTGCTGACCGAGCGATTGGCGCGGCTCAAGTAACGCATCTCAAGGCAACCCCGCAGGCGTCTGCCTGCGGGAACCTTATGCAGTTGTCTCAATGATGCTCGGATAGCGCTCGAACGCTTGCTTGACGAAGTTCTGCGCGGCCTGCGTCCCGAGTTCTTTCACCAGCAACTCGATGCTGAGGATCGCCAGTTCTTCCGGGCTGCCTGGGCTGTACGAGCTGTGGCCCTGCGCCCATTTTGCATTGATGGTGGCTTCGATGCTGACGGTGCTCATGTCGGGGGCTCGCAGGTTGGGAAATCTGTAGGCTGAGTTAAGCATTTTTGGAGTGGGTTTGGCAGTGCGACTTAGGCATCAGGCGAGCACTGTGCGACACTCGGTTTTTTATTTTTCCCGGGGGCTCCTACGTGCAGATCGATTTGAAGGATCCTGAGGCGTTCACCCTCGAGGCCGTGCGTGATTTGCTCGCGTCCGCCAGTGATGACGAACATACCCAGTTGCGTGTGACCAAGGCTGGCATTGCCTATCTTTCCTCGGGTGTCGTAGGCGGTGCCGACATCGCAGGTTTGTTGTTTCGGCTTGAAACCTGGGCGAAGGGTTCGGGGTATGTCGGAAACGTTGCGGCGAGCGATGAGGTCTGGGTGATGCAAATCTACAATGCATTGAAAGACAACTGGCCGAACCCGCCCTTCGATTACATCGACATCTACTGAGCGCCATTCATATTCAGTCACGATTGAGCGGTGAACAGCTGGGCAGGGCTCAGGCAAACTGCCGTTTTTCCAGATGAGGGCACCATGATGGCCTTGGCGTTGAAACCAAGTTTCGTTTGGGTTGTCGCACGCTCTCTGCTATTTCACTGAAAAAGGAGGCTTCATGCCTTGGAAGCTCGCGTCACTGAGTACTTTGCTGGCCGCTGCGCTCTTGAGCGGTTGCAGCAGCACCTCTGAATCGACCCCTGATCCCGTGACGGCCGAAACCGGGCATAGTCGCTGCGAGGCGAAGGCTGCCGAGTTCGCGATTGGCAAGCAGGCCTCGCCCCAGTTGCTGGAGCAGGCGCGGAGCCGTTCCGGCGCGCAAAACGCCCGTATTCTCAAGCCCAACGACATGGTGACGCTTGAGTACCGCTCCGATCGCTTGAACCTCAATACCGATGCCAAGCTGGTGGTCAACCGGGTCAATTGCGGCTGATTGGTTTTAAGCTGACCATAAAAAACCCCGTCACATGGACGGGGTTTTTTTAGCGCGCCGGGAAATTACTCTGGGCGAACTTGTGCAGCTTGCATACCCTTTTGGCCTTTCTCAGCCACGAAGGAAACAGTCTGGCCTTCTTTCAGGCTTTTGAAACCGTCGCTTTCGATAGCTTTGAAGTGTACGAACAGGTCGTCACCGCCACCTTGAGGAGTGATGAAGCCGAAGCCTTTTTCATCGTTGAACCATTTAACGGTGCCGGTTTGGCGATTAGACATGGTGTATCTCCAAGAAACATATATTTTCAGTGTACTGTGCTGCTCAGGCCAACTGGGCACACCCGGGTATCATAGTCGAAATGTTCGATTTGGGAGCCCCCCGGACGAGCTGTTTGCCAATCAGTCGTGTTTTCTTTACCGTCTGAACGGGCTGGAAGCCCCGGTTTCAAAGGCTTTCAGCCGAACGTAAAGACGATAAAAAAAGCTGAAAAACCTGCAAAAATCGTAGGAAAAAGCGCTTATTCAAGCCTTTTTACCCCTGTCGGGCGCCTTCCTGATGCCCAAACCGTCATTTTTTCGCAGGCGGATTCGCCTTGCATTTGGCGATCTGGCCGAGGGCTTTCTGTTGCAGTTCAGGGGTGGCCTTGTTGTCCATCAGAGCCTGGATATCACTGGCCGGATAGGATTTGATGGCGTCGGCGCCACAGGCGCAGTGTGACTTGGCCGCTGCCGCGCCGATCTGTGGCGTTGCCGCCTGGGTGCACTGGGCCATGTATTTTTCGCGCTCGCCCTTTGGCCAGTCGGCATGGGCGGCAATCGGGAGCAGCAGGGCGAGGGGGGCGACTACTGCGAATAACGTATTCAGACGCATGCTGAGATGCTCCTTTCGGGTCGATGTCTTGGTATCTGAGGGGTTGCGGGCGCTTCAGTTCAGCACTTTGGCATAAAAGCCCCGCTTTTACGTTCGCTCCAACGCGAGCGCGGCGATGACCGTTCATCTGTGTTAGCATGCCGGGCTCGGGTATTTTCAGGCTCCGGATGACGACAAGTCCCGGCGGCGGCAAATGTTCGACTAACCCTGATTTGAATCCCAGTCACTCTGGTTCGGTTTTCCCGGTTGGCCGCAAGGCTCCTGCCGCTGTAAGGCAGGCGTTCGTCATTGAATGGCCTGGACTGGATCTTGTACTGGCTCATCCCAACCCACGTGACCTTTGGTAGGGGTCACCACTAGGAGAGGAGGCGCCATGCCAACTATTACTCTTCCCGACGGCAGTCAACGTTCATTCGACCACCCGGTTTCCGTAGCCGAGGTCGCCGCATCCATTGGCGCGGGCCTGGCCAAGGCCACCCTGGCCGGCAAGGTAAACGGCAAACTGGTCGACGCCAGCGATGTCATCGACAGCGATGCCACGCTGCAAATCATCACGCCCAAGGATGAAGAGGGGCTGGAGATCATTCGTCACTCCTGCGCGCACCTGGTCGGTCATGCGGTCAAGCAGCTGTACCCGAGCGCGAAGATGGTCATCGGGCCGGTCATCGACGAAGGCTTCTATTACGACATCGCCTTCGAGCGTCCTTTTACCCCGGACGACATGGCCGCGATCGAGCAGCGCATGCAGCAGCTGATCGAGAAAGATTACGACGTCATCAAGAAAGTCACCCCGCGCGCCGAAGTCATCGAAGTCTTCAAGGCCCGTGGCGAGGACTACAAGCTGCGTCTGGTGGAAGACATGCCGGACGAGCAGGCCATGGGCCTGTACTACCACGAAGAATACGTCGACATGTGCCGCGGCCCGCACGTGCCGAACACGCGTTTCCTGAAATCCTTCAGGCTGACCAAGCTGTCCGGCGCCTACTGGCGTGGCGACGCGAAGAACGAACAGTTGCAGCGCGTCTACGGCACGGCCTGGGCGGACAAGAAGCAGCTGGCGGCCTACATCCAGCGTATCGAAGAGGCTGAGAAGCGCGATCACCGCAAGATCGGCAAGCGCCTGGGCCTATTCCATACCCAGGAAGAATCCCCGGGCATGGTGTTCTGGCACCCGAACGGCTGGACTCTGTACCAGGTGCTAGAACAGTACATGCGCCAGGTCCAGCGTGAGAACGGCTACCTCGAAATCAAGACGCCGCAAGTGGTCGACCGCAGCCTCTGGGAGAAATCCGGGCATTGGGCCAACTACGCCGACAACATGTTCACCACCCAGTCGGAAAACCGCGACTACGCCATCAAGCCAATGAACTGCCCGTGCCACGTGCAGGTATTCAACCAGGGCCTGAAGAGCTATCGCGAGCTGCCGATGCGCCTGGCCGAGTTCGGTGCTTGCCACCGTAACGAGCCATCGGGTGCGCTGCACGGCATCATGCGCGTGCGGGCATTCACTCAGGACGACGCGCACATTTTCTGCACTGAAGAGCAGATGCAGGCTGAATCCGCCGCGTTCATCAAGCTGACCATGGACGTCTACCGGGACTTCGGCTTCACCGAAGTTGAAATGAAGCTGTCCACTCGTCCGGAAAAACGCGTCGGTTCCGACGAACTGTGGGATCGCGCCGAGGCCGCCCTGGCCGCCGCCCTCGACAGCGCGGGGCTTGCGTACGAGCTGCAGCCGGGCGAGGGCGCATTCTACGGTCCGAAGATTGAATTCTCGTTGAAAGATTGCCTTGGCCGCGTCTGGCAATGTGGTACCTTGCAGCTCGATTTCAACCTGCCGATCCGTCTGGGCGCTGAATATGTGTCCGAAGACAACAGCCGCAAGCACCCGGTCATGCTTCACCGCGCGATCCTCGGTTCCTTCGAGCGTTTCGTCGGGATCCTGATCGAGCATTACGAGGGTGCGTTCCCCGCGTGGCTGGCGCCGACCCAGGCAGTGATCATGAATATCACTGATAAACAGGCAGATTTTGCCGCCGAAGTCGAAAAAACTCTCCATCAAAGCGGATTTCGTGCCAAGTCCGACTTGAGAAATGAAAAGATCGGCTTTAAAATCCGCGAGCATACTTTGCTCAAGGTTCCCTTTCTCTTGGTTATTGGAGATCGGGAGGTCGAGATGCAGACTGTCGCTGTGCGTACTCGTGAAGGTGCTGACCTGGGCTCGATGCCCGTCGCCGAATTCGCCGAGTTTCTCGCGCAAGCGGTTTCCCGGCGTGGTCGCCCAGATTCGGAGTAATTATTATTAAGCGTGAAATGAGACAAGATAAACGAGCTGCACCGAAAGCCCCGATCAACGAGAATATCTCGGCACGCGAGGTTCGGTTAATTGGCGCTGATGGCGAGCAGATTGGCATCGTCTCGATTGATGAAGCGCTTCGTATTGCTGAAGAAGCCAAGCTTGATCTGGTGGAAATTTCCGCGGACGCAGTCCCACCCGTTTGCCGGGTGATGGACTACGGCAAGTCGATCTTCGAAAAGAAGAAGCAGATTGCCGCGGCGAAGAAAAACCAGAAGCAGATTCAGGTAAAAGAAATCAAGTTTCGTCCAGGGACGGAGGAAGGGGATTACCAGGTAAAACTGCGCAACCTGGTACGTTTCCTGAGTGACGGGGACAGGGCCAAGGTATCCTTGCGATTCCGCGGCCGTGAGATGGCCCACCAGGAGCTGGGGATGGAACTCCTCAAGCGGGTTGAACAAGACCTGCTCGAGTACGGTTCGGTCGAACAGCATCCTAAGATGGAAGGACGCCAGCTGATCATGGTCATCGCCCCGAAAAAGAAGAAGTAATCACCAGGGCACGGCAGGCCTTGCGATTATGTTTATCAACTGAATGCGGAGTATCCGAACATGCCAAAGATGAAAACTAAAAGTGGTGCTGCTAAGCGGTTTCTGAAAACTGCTAACGGCATCAAGCACAAGCACGCTTTCAAGAGCCACATCCTGACCAAAATGTCGACCAAGCGTAAGCGTCAACTGCGCGGTAGCAGCTTGCTGCATCCGTCTGACGTGGCAAAAGTCGAGCGCATGCTGCGCCTTCGTTAATTTTTGGATCAAGAATAGAGGAAGTAACTCATGGCTCGTGTAAAGCGTGGCGTCATTGCCCGTAAGCGTCACAAGAAAATTATGAAACTTGCTAAAGGCTACTACGGTGCGCGTTCCCGCGTATTCCGTGTTGCCAAGCAAGCCGTAATCAAGGCAGGCCAATACGCCTACCGTGACCGTCGTCAGAAAAAACGTCAGTTCCGCGCTCTGTGGATCGCTCGTATCAACGCTGGTGCTCGTACCTACGGTCTGTCCTACAGCCGTTTCATCGCCGGCCTGAAAAAAGCGTCCATCGAGATCGACCGTAAGGTTCTGGCTGATCTGGCAGTGAACGAAAAAGCGGCGTTTGCTGCGATTGTCGAGAAAGCTAAAGCCACCTTGGCTTAAGTACCCCCGGCAGTCACCGGGGCTCACCTCTGTGGGCCCGGGTGCCAAACGTCATAAATAGGGGAAGAGCCTTAAAGCTCTTCCCCTATTTTGTATCTGGAGTCTGTACATGGAAAACCTGGACGCGCTGGTCGCTCAAGCACTAGAGGCTGTGCAAAGCGCTGAAGATATCAATGCCCTGGAGCAAATCCGGGTTCACTACCTTGGCAAGAAAGGCGAGTTGACTCAGGTGATGAAGACCCTGGGGAACCTGCCGGCCGAAGAGCGTCCGCAGGTTGGTGCGCTGATCAACGTCGCCAAGGAACGTGTCACAGAAGTCCTCAATGCGCGCAAGGCGCTGTTCGAGGAGGCGGACCTGGCGGCCAAGCTCGCGGCCGAATCCATCGACGTGACCCTGCCTGGCCGTGGCCAGACTTCCGGTGGCCTGCATCCGGTGACCCGGACCCTGGAACGCATCGAGCAGTTCTTCACCCGCATCGGCTATGGCATTGCCGAGGGTCCTGAGGTCGAAGACGACTACCACAACTTCGAGGCGCTCAACATCCCAGGCCACCACCCGGCCCGGTCGATGCATGACACCTTCTATTTCAATGCGAACATGTTGTTGCGCACCCATACCTCTCCGGTACAGGTCCGCACCATGGAATCGCAGCAGCCGCCGATCCGCATCGTCTGCCCAGGCCGTGTGTACCGTAGCGACTCCGATATCACCCATTCGCCGATGTTCCATCAGGTCGAAGGCCTGCTGGTGGATCGCGACATCAATTTCGCTGACCTGAAAGGGACTATCGAAGAGTTCCTGCGGGTGTTCTTCGAAAAAGAACTGGCCGTGCGCTTCCGCCCTTCGTATTTCCCGTTCACTGAGCCATCGGCCGAAGTCGACATGGAATGCGTGATGTGCAGCGGCAAGGGCTGCCGCGTCTGCAAGCAGACGGGCTGGCTGGAAGTCATGGGTTGCGGCATGGTTCACCCGAACGTGCTGCGCATGTCCGGGATCGATCCGGAAGAATTCTCGGGCTTTGCCTTCGGCATGGGCGTGGAACGCTTGGCCATGCTGCGTTACGGCGTGAACGACTTGCGTCTGTTCTTCGACAACGACTTGCGGTTCCTCGCGCAATTTCGCTAGTCGTAACGAACCTTTAGGAGAGCAGGATGAAATTCAGTGAACAATGGCTGCGCGGCTGGGTTAGCCCGCAGGTAAGCCAGGACGAGCTGGTTGCTCGCCTGTCGATGGCCGGTCTTGAGGTCGATAGCGTGACGCCGGCCGCCGGCGCATTCAGTGGCGTGGTGGTGGGGGAGGTGCTGAGCACCGAACAACACCCTGACGCGGACAAGCTGCGGGTTTGCCAGGTCAGCAGTGGCGGGGAAACGTTCCAGGTCGTATGCGGTGCACCAAACGTGCGTCCCGGCCTGAAGATCCCGTTTGCCATGATCGGCGCAGAACTGCCGGGTGACTTCAAGATCAAGAAAGCCAAGCTGCGCGGTGTCGAGTCCAACGGCATGTTGTGCTCCCAAGCCGAATTGCAGGTTGGCGAAGGCAACGACGGCCTGATGGAGTTGCCGGCGGATGCGCCGGTCGGCAAGGATTTTCGTGAATACCTGGGCCTGGACGATGCGAGCATCGAAGTCGACCTGACGCCGAACCGTGGCGACTGCCTGTCAGTGGCTGGCCTGGCCCGTGAAGTCGGCGCGTTGTACGCCACCCCGGTCACTCGCCCGGTGGTTGCGAGTGTCCCGGCCGTGCATGACGAAGTCCGTCCGATCGAAGTCTTGGCGCCGAGCGCATGCCCGCGTTACCTGGGCCGCGTGATCCGCAATGTCGACCTGTCCAAGCCGACCCCGCTGTGGATGGTCGAGCGCCTGCGACGCTCCGACGTGCGCAGCATCGACGCGGCTGTCGACATTACCAACTATGTAATGCTTGAGCTGGGTCAGCCGCTGCACGCATTCGATCTCGCCGAAATCAACGGCGGCATCCGCGTGCGCATGGCTGAAGAAGGTGAAAAGCTGGTGCTGCTCGATGGCCAGGAAGTGGCCTTGCGCAGCGATACGCTGGTGATTGCCGACCATACCCGCGCCCTGGCGATTGCAGGCGTGATGGGCGGCGAGCACAGTGGCGTCTCCGCCACCACCCGTGATGTATTCCTTGAAAGCGCCTTCTTCGACCAGATCGCCGTCGCCGGCAAGGCTCGTTCCTACGGCCTGCATACTGACGCCTCGCACCGCTATGAGCGTGGCGTGGATTGGCAACTGGCCCGTGAAGCCATGGAGCGCGCCACTGGCCTGCTGCTGGAAATCACCGGTGGCGAAGCCGGCCCGATCATCGAAACCGTCAGCGAACAGCACCTGCCGAATATCGCGCCGGTGACGCTGCGTGCCCAACGCATCACCCAGATGCTAGGCATGGAAATGGCCCCGGCCGAAGTCGAGCGTCTGCTCAACGCCTTGGGCCTGACCGTCCGGGCCGAGGGGGAAGGGCAGTGGCAGGTCGAAGTGCCAAGCCATCGCTTCGATATTAGCCTGGAAGTCGATCTGATCGAAGAGCTGGCCCGCTTGTACGGCTACAATCGCCTGCCGGTCCGCTATCCCCAGGCTCGCCTGGCCCCGCAAGCCAAGGCAGAGGCCCGCAGTGACCTGCCGGAGCTGCGTCGCCTGCTGGTGGCTCGTGGGTATCAGGAAGCGATCACCTACAGTTTCATCGATCCGCGTCAGTTCGAATTGTTCAGCCCAGGTGTTGAGCCACTGCTGTTGGCCAACCCGATCTCCAATGACATGGCCGCGATGCGCTCGTCCCTGTGGCCGGGCCTGATCAAGTCGCTCCAGCACAACCTGAATCGCCAGCAGGACCGCGTACGCCTGTTCGAAAGCGGCCTGCGTTTTGTCGGTCAGTTGGACGGCCTGAAGCAAGAGCCAATGCTGGCCGGTGTCGTTTGCGGCAGCCGCCTGCCGGAAGGCTGGGCCCAAGGTCGTGATGGCGTGGATTTCTTCGACGTCAAGGCCGACGTGGAAGCGGTGCTGGGCTTTGCTGGTGCGCTCGGCGCGTTCACCTTCGTGCCTGGCAAGCATCCGGCGTTGCACCCGGGTCAGACCGCGCGCATCGAGCGAGACGGTCGTGAAGTCGGTTATGTCGGCGCGATCCACCCTGAGTTGTCGAAGACGCTGGGTCTTGATCGTCCAGTCTTCGTTTTCGAGCTGGTCCTGGCTGAAGTCGCCCAAGGAAAAATGCCGAAATTCCAGGAGTTATCGCGCTTTCCTGAAGTGCGTCGCGACCTTGCCTTGATAGCCGATGTCGGCGTTGCATCCAGTGCCGTACTGGCAGTAATCCGTGAAAATGCAGGCGAATGGCTGACGGACCTCAGGCTATTTGACGTGTATCAAGGTAAAGGCATTGATCCGCATAGAAAAAGCCTTGCAGTCGGCTTGACCTGGCAGCATCCATCGCGCACTCTTAATGACGATGAGGTGAATACCGCAACGCAGAATATCCTCACCTCGCTCGAACACAGGTTGAACGCCACGTTAAGGAAGTGACGTATGGGGGCTCTGACGAAAGCTGAGATGGCGGAACGTCTGTATGAGGAGTTGGGCCTGAATAAACGGGAGGCCAAAGAATTGGTCGAACTGTTTTTCGAAGAAATCAGGCACGCTCTCGAAGACAACGAGCAGGTCAAATTGTCCGGATTCGGCAATTTCGACCTTCGGGACAAACGCCAGCGGCCTGGCCGCAATCCGAAAACGGGAGAAGAAATCCCGATCACGGCTCGCCGTGTGGTCACCTTTCGTCCAGGGCAGAAGTTGAAGGCCCGAGTTGAGGCTTATGCTGGAACCAAGTCATAACGACGAACTACCCGTCATCCCGGGCAAACGCTACTTCACCATTGGTGAAGTCAGCGAGCTGTGTGCGGTTAAACCGCACGTGCTGCGCTATTGGGAGCAGGAGTTTCCTCAACTCAACCCGGTCAAGCGCCGCGGAAACCGACGGTATTATCAGCGCCAGGACGTGCTGATGATCCGGCAGATCCGCGCGCTGCTGTACGACCAGGGGTTCACCATCGGCGGAGCGCGCCTGCGCCTCTCCGGTGACGAGGCCAAGGACGATACAACCCAGTACAAACAGATGATCCGCCAGATGATCGCCGAGCTCGAAGATGTACTGGTGGTGCTCAAGAAATAAATTTCTGCTTTTAAATACTTCCAGTTTTCAAAAGCTTGCGATATATTCCTGAGCGTTCCGTTGAGAAGCGGAACAAGATTCACGCCTAGTCGGGGCGTAGCGCAGTCCGGTAGCGCACTAGCATGGGGTGCTAGGGGTCGAGTGTTCGAATCACTCCGTCCCGACCATACAATCCAAAAGGGTTGCGAGATTTAATCTCGCGACCCTTTTTTTATGGTTGTTCCCAACCCCTCAATACAACGGCTTCAGATTAATCTCAAGCCATGCGTGATAAGCCTAGACGCCCACCCTGGACCAGAACTCTTCTGCGGATTGGCTGAGTGGCGCCGTCGGGCGGGTCAGGTGAATTTCCAGTGGGATATCCCAACTCTCGTCCAATGCCCTGACTAAGCGCCCGTCCAGGATCTCCTGCTCGGTGAGGCTTTTGGGTAGCCATGCGACTCCTTTGCTTTCCAGCGCCATCGACATCAGCACCGCCGCGAGGTGGCTGCTGAAGAGGGGCTTGAGGTGGAGGTAGTCTTCCTTGCCCTGCAATCGATGAGCAACGATGCGCCCCAATCCTGATTCATGGGTGTAGGCGAGGTAGGGCAGTGCCGCTGGGGAGGTACCAAAGTTGGCAGAAGCACTCGCCAGGGGAACCAGGACGTCTTCGCCAACTTTCTTACCCGTGAACTGGTCAGGCGCCAGCAACGGAGGAACGTCGGGATGGCGGTGACAGAGCAGAAACTGAACCTGTCCGTGTATCAGCATTTGCTCACAGACGGCCATGCTACCTGAATGCAACTGCACGGCCTCGATGGGGGCGCCGTGTTCTGCGCCGCGGAGCCATCTTGGGAAAAAGGTAAACGACAGGGAATGGGTTGCAGCGAACTGCAATGATCTGGCGGCCATTCCCGCCACTTCCTGAGCCTCGTTGCGCATTCGGTACAAGCGCCGCGCGGCTTCCTGGGCGCTCGGCAATATCTGCCTCCCCGCTTCGGTCAGCGTCGCGCCATGAGGCGTGCGGATGAACAGCTGTACGCCCATCCAATTTTCCAACGAGCGCACTCTGCGACTGAACGCTGGCTGAGTGACGTGCCGCGCTTCAGCCGCCCGAACGAAGCTCCCATATTCCGCGAGTGCTGAAAGGTCTTCGAGCCAAACGAGTTCCAAGGGCCATGCCTCCTGTGCATAGGGTGCGGCATTAATAGCATTGGGCGGGAAAGATCGCAAAGCCTAACGTGGGGCTACAAACAACAAGAGGAACCCCTCATGCGCATCGTCGATATTCGTGAAAAAACCGTTTCCATTGCGTCCCCAATCGCCAACGCCTACATCGACTTCTCCAAAATGACCTGCTCGGTCGTCGCTGTGGTCACGGATGTGATTCGCGATGGCAAACCCGTGATCGGATACGGTTTCAACTCCAATGGCCGCTACGGCCAGGGTGCCCTGATGCGTGATCGTTTCCTGGCGCGTGTCACCGAAGCTGAGCCCGACACCCTTGTCGATCATGAAAACAACAACCTGGATCCGTTCGCGATCTGGAAGACCCTGATGACTAACGAGAAGCCAGGCGGACACGGAGAGCGCTCCGTCGCAGTTGGCACCATCGACATGGCCGTATGGGATGCCGTCGCCAAGATTGAAGGCAAACCGCTCTATCGTCTGCTGGCTGACCGCTACCGCAATGGCGTGGCGGATGACAAGGTCTGGGTCTATGCAGCGGGTGGCTACTACTACCCTGGCAAGGACCAGACAAAGCTCAAGGCGGAAATGCAGAGCTATCTGGATCGTGGCTACGATGTGGTCAAGATGAAGATCGGTGCGGTGCCACTGGACGAAGACATCCGTCGCATCGAAGCGGTACTTGAAGTGGTGGGGGACGGTCGTCGATTGGCGGTCGACGCCAATGGTCGCTTCGATCTTCAGACGGGAATCGCTTACGCGGAAGCCATCAAAAAGTACAACCTCTTCTGGTACGAAGAGGTCGGTGATCCGCTTGACTACGCATTGCAGGCTGAGCTGGCCAATCACTATGAATTGCCCATGGCCACCGGTGAAAACCTGTTCTCCCACCAGGATGCTCGCAACTTGTTGCGCCACGGTGGCATGCGGCCCGATCGCGACTTCCTCCAATTCGACTGCGCACTGTCTTATGGCCTCGTGGAATACCTGCGCACCCTTGAAGTCATGGAAGAGCTGGGCTGGTCTTCCCGTCGCGTAGTGCCCCATGGCGGTCACCAGATGTCCCTGAACATCGCAGCCGGCCTGCACCTGGGCGGTAACGAATCATACCCAGACGTGTTCCAGCCATTCGGTGGGTTCGCCGATGGGATCAAGGTGGAAAACGGCTACGTCGGTCTGCCGGATATTCCGGGTGTGGGATTCGAAGCCAAATCTGCCTTGTATGCAGTCATGCGTGAGCTGGGCGAAGGCTGATCACCCTCAAGCTGCGGCCTGCAGGAGCAGGTCGCAGAACCAGGCGCCACCCACCGGCGCCAGCCCACAGCCCATCACAAAAATAAAATGAGGTGCTTCCGTGGAAAATTCCAAGTCCCGCTGGTATAGCCAGCTGTACGTGCAAGTGCTGATCGGTATCGTGATTGGCGCAGCAATCGGTTACTTCGTTCCTGATATCGGAGCCAAGCTCCAACCCTTTGCCGATGGCTTCATCAAACTGATAAAGATGCTATTGGCACCCATTATTTTCGGCACTGTCGTGGTCGGCATAGCGAAGATGGGCAACATCAAGGAAGTCGGTCGGATCGGTGTGAAGGCATTGATCTACTTCGAAATCCTGTCCACCATTGCTCTGGTTGTCGGTCTTATCGTCGTCAACATCGTGAAGCCTGGCGTGGGTATGAACATCAATGCCAGCGCGCTTGATGCAAGTGCTATTGGCAAATACAGCCAAGTTGCGAATGAACAGGGCGGCACCGTTGAGTTCTTCCTCAATATCATCCCGCAGACTTTCATTGGTGCGTTCTCCAATGGCGTCATGCTTCAGGTCATCCTGCTTTCGGTATTGATGGGAGTTGCCCTGGTTCAAATGGGCGAAACCAGCAAGCCGTTGATCAATACCATTGACCTGTTCTTGCAAGGCCTCTTCAAAATAGTTGCGATGGTCATGCGCTTGGCGCCGATTGGTGCTGGGGCCGGTATGGCATTCACTATCGGCAAATACGGAATTGGGACCTTGTTCTCACTCGGACAACTGCTTGTCGCGCTCTATGTCACGACGTTGATATTCATCGTGGTCGTGCTGGGTACGGTGGCGAGATGGTCGGGCATGCCGCTGCTGCAATTTCTGCGTTATTTCAAGGATGAAATCCTCATCACGCTGGGCACCTGTTCAACCGAGGCTGTGTTGCCGCGAATGATGGTGAAGCTTGAAAAGCTTGGCTGCAAAAAATCAGTAGTGGGGATGGTGCTGCCTACGGGGTATACCTTCAACGCTGACGGCACTTGTATCTATCTCACCATGGCCGCCATTTTTATTGCCCAAGCCACCAATACGCCGCTGACTTTCGTGGACCAAATGATCCTGCTTGGTGTGTTCCTGCTGACGTCCAAAGGCTCGGCTGGCGTGGCGGGCGCTGGGTTTGTGACATTGGCGGCAACGCTCACGACCATCCACTCCATCCCGTTGGTAGGCCTCGTTTTGCTCTTGGGGATTGACCGGTTCCTGAACGAAGCGCGGGCTGTGACCAACCTCATTGGCAACGGCATCGGCACCATCGCCATTGCCAAGTGGGACAACTCTTTCGACGTCGAGGCCTGCGAGCGTGAAATCGCCGCAATGAAGCAAGACAAGGCTGCGAGAAAGGCATTGTTGGCGCAAAAATAATCGATAAGGCCTCCGGTCATTCCGCTTCAGCGGCATGACCGGCTCTGGCCTCCAGGCTTCGTTCCAATGAGGCCATCCACGTCATTTGCCCCCCGTCACATCAAGAAATGTCCCGGTCACAAACGACGCCTCCGCGCTGGCCAGCCATAGAATGGCCCGCGCCACTTCCTCCGGCTGACCGCCACGCCCCATGGGGATGGAATCCTTGACCCGATCGACCCGTCCCGGCTCGCCGCCGCTGGCATGCATTTCGGTGTAGATATGCCCGGGGCGGATGCAGTTGACGCGTATGCCTTCTCGGGCCACCTCTTTGGCGAACCCGATGGTGAACGTCTCCAATGCTCCCTTTGATGCCGCATAGTCGACGTATTCATTGGGGCTGCCGAGGCGCGCCGATGCCGAGGAGATATTGATCACGACTCCGCCGGGGCCGTTGTGCCGGTGGGACATGCGTTTCACTGCCTGCTGGGCGCAGAGAATCGGGCCGATGGAATTGACTGCAAAGATGCGCTGCATGCGCTCGAAGCCGAGGTCCTCCAGGCGTGACTGAGCCGACAGTACCCCAGCGTTATTGACCAGGACGTCGATGCGTCCGAACGAGCGGTCGATGGCTGCGAATAGATCGGCTACCTGCTTGGGGTCCGAGCTGTCGGCGCGCATGGCCAGCGCGCGCCGTCCCAATGCCTCCACATCCGCCACCACGGTCAGTGCCGCGGTCTCGTTGGCGATATAGCTGATGGCGACGTCGTAGCCTTGTGCGGCGGCCAGCCGAGCGGTGGCGGCACCCACGCCGCGGCTTCCACCGGTTATCAGGATCAAGGGCGCCTGCGGGATGTCAGCCATTGGGAATATTCTCCTGGGCAGTTGATGGGTCAGCCGATGATGAAGGTGCCGCTGGCGATCACGGTGCACGCCAAGACCCGGCGGGCGGTGAGCGTCTCGCCAAGAAACAGGTAGCCGATCAATACCGCGAACAACACGCTGGTCTCGCGCAATGCCGATACCGCGCCCAGAGGCGCTTCGTTCATGGCGTAGATGACAATTGCATAGGCGATCAGCGAGACCAGCCCGCCGACCGACGCGGCGAGTATCCCGGGCCGGACGGAGAATAAGCTGCGGGCGTCGCGCAGGCCGATGTACACGAGAGGCGTCAGCACACCCCACGCGGCGCACATCCACACCGTGTAGGCGAGCGGCGCGCCGGAAAGCCTGGCGCCCATGCCGTCGATGACGCTATAGGCTGCGATGAAGCAACCCGTTCCCAGCGCATAAGGCAGGCTGGGAACCGACAGGCTGCGTCCACGGAAGGCCAGGGAAATGATGCCGCCGGACACCAGGCCGATACCGAGCAGCTCACCGGGGGTAATGTTTTCTCCGGCAAAGATCGCCGCCCCCAGGGTGATCAACGCCGGTGACGATCCGCGGGAAATCGGATAGATCTGCCCCAAGTCGCCGACCCGGTAGCTGCGCACCAGAAACAGGTTGTAGCCCACGTGCAGCAACGCCGAAAGCAACCCATAGCCCCAGCTGGCCGGCGCCGGTGGCACCATGAATATCGCGGCGATGGCACAGACGATGGCGATGACGATACACATGACCGTCATTGACCAGAGTCGATCGGCGCCGCCACGCAGCAAGGCATTCCAGCTGGCATGCAGGAGCGCGGCGAACAGGACCAGCAGGACGATATGGGTAGGCATGGTCGCCATTCTAGGCAGCGCGACGGCCGGGCGACAGAGAAGTCTCCTCATTGGTTCATGAGCAAAATCTCATGTATCAGTCGTAGACGTGTTGAACCTTCAACGCCTCGCTGGCCAGCCATTGGCGGAAGCTGACGATGTGCGGTTGCGATTCGATGCCCTTGGGACAGACAAAATAATAGGCAAGCGGTGACGCAAACGGCACATCGAACAGCCGCACCAGGCGGCCGTCGCTGATTTCGGTTTCAACGTGGCCGCTACGCACCAAGGCAACACCTTGGCCGAGCAACGCGGCCTCCACTGTCATGTTGGTGTCGCCGAACCTGACGCTCTCCTTGAGCGGCGACAATTCCAACCCAACCTTCTGAAACCAGTCCTCCCATTTTGGTACCAGCTCGGCGCCGTCACGGGTCAGCAGCGGGTAATGCAGCAGTTCGGCGGGGCTATGTGGCATGCCCAAGCGCTGCAGCAGATCGGGGCTCGCCACCGGAAACACCTGCTCGCCGAACAGGAACTCCGAATACAGGCCGGGATAGTTGCCTTTGCCAAGCCGGATCGCAACATCGGCTTGGGCGTTGGAGAAATGGATGATCTTATCGGTGGTGTCCAGCGCGACCAACAGTTCCGGATAATGGCGGGAAAGCCCCGGCAAGCGCGGCAGCAGCCATTTCAGCGCGAAGGAATACGTGGTGCTGACTTCGAGCCTGACCCTGCCTTTCTGCTCGCGCAGATCGCCCAGGGTCGCTTCCAGGCTCATGAAAAATTCCCGCACGATGGGCGCCAGCGTAGCCCCCGCTGCCGTGAGGGTCAGTGACTTGCCACGCTCGAACAACTGCAACCCCCAAAGCGCCTCCAGGTGCTTGAGCTGGTGACTGACTGCGCTCTGCGTCACGTGCAGCTCCTGCGCGGCCGCGGTGAACGTGGGGTGTCGGGTTGCGACTTCAAAGGCACGCAATGTGGCGGTCGGCGGCAGGTCTCTCATGTATAGGTATCCCGGCGATTCGGCGCAAAAGCAAATCATGAACATTAGCTCATGATATAGCCAGGCCTGGAGTCGGGGGCGCTTTCTACGCGATGGTCCGATGGGTAGGCAATGATTGCGGTTTAGGTATTCAGCTATGAATGGGCAAGCTCACCCCAAAAGCCACAAAAAAGCCACCGCAGACTTTGTTGAACCGGCGCCCGGTTCGAGCCAGCCAAGGCCTGACCCGGTGAGCTGCGCTGGCGACAAAGTATTCAACGATGAATTCGACCACGGCGTAAGTCAGCGCAATGGTGAGTGTCTGCGCAATGATATTGCGGTGCGGATCAAGGAAGGGCGGGATGAACGCGGTGAACAGCAGCAGCGCCTTGGGATTGGAGATGGCCGATACCAAGCCTTGGCGGAACAGCGACCACCGTCGAAAGCCTTCGTTACTCGTCGCGTCGAGACTGACGGGCGGGGATCGCCACAGACCGAAGCCCAACCAGATCAGGTAGAGCCCGCCAACGATCTTCAGTGCCGTGAACCAAGTGGCGGATGCCTGGATCAGCGCACCCAGCCCCAATGCGCAAAGCGAAAGCACGACTGAAAAGCCGAGTACGCCGCCTGCGATAGTGAACAACGTCTTGCGGGTTCCATGGATTGCCCCATGGGTAAGCGCCAACAACGCATTGGGGCCTGGCGCTACCGCAATGCCGCAGCAGGTGAGCAGATAGAGCAACCAAGTCTCAAATGGCATGATCCAGTCCAGGTGTGGTGATCCCGAGCACATCCTGCGGGTGAACAGCGATCATGGAAAGCGCTTAATCCACTTCACCGCCATTTGGCTAACCAATAGAGGGAACCGCGGCGGCGCAGCGGTGACCTTGGAACCGTCAGGCCTTGTACCGCTCAGCCACCGCCGATTGCTTGATCTGCCCCAGCAACCCTTGGCGCGCGGCCTGCAACGCATCCCAGCGAGCGCCGTCCTGCAGTGGCGGAATGGTCACCGGTTCGCGACGATCGAAGCCGATCAGCGCCGCGTCGACCAGATCGTCCACTTCCATGATTTCACTCAGCGTATTGACGTCGATGCCCGCGCGTTCCCAGATTTCGGTCCGGGTAGCCGCCGGCAGGACGGCTTGGACGTAGACGCCCTTGGGGTTGAGTTCGAGGCTGAGCCCCTGGGAGAGGAACAACACGAATGCCTTGGTCGCGCCATATACCGACATGCCGAATTCCGGCGCCAAGCCGACCACCGAGCCAATATTGATGATCGCGCCGTCGCCGGCCTTTGCCAGGCGTGGAGCGACGGCGCTGGCGAGCCGTACCAACGCGGTGGTGTTGAGCGAAACCAGGTGCGCGACGCTGTCGGTGGTCTGTTCGATAAAACTGCCGGATTGGGCCGCGCCCGCGTTGTTGATCAGGATGCCGATACGGTCGTCATCTCGCAGGCGCGCTTCGACCCGGTTCAAGTCAGCGGATTGGGTGAGGTCGGCCTGGAGCACATCGACGGTAATATGGTGTTCGTTGCGCAGCTCGGTTGCCAATGCTTCCAGCCGGGCGTTGTCACGGGCCACCAGCACGAGATCGTGGCCGCGTTGGGCAAAGCGCTTGGCATAGACAGCGCCGATACCGGTGGAAGCGCCAGTGATGAGGACGGTTTTGCGAGTGGTCATGGTGTCGGTCTCTTCAGGGATTAAGACGTGCGATCAACGGCGGGGTTTTTCGCCGCCGTTGGCGGTCCACATCGAGCTTAGGGGGGCGTGTGGGTTGGTTGTTAGGATGATGACCGAAATCTAAGATGTCAATGAATTTGATTATGGTCGGCATCTATGTATGATGCGAGGCATGATTCGAGCGGTACGAGGTGATGAAAAATGAGAGTGACTAAGGCTCAGGCACAGGCAAACCGGCAACATATCGTCGAGACGGCGTCTGTTCTGTTTCGTGAACGTGGCTTTGACGGCATCGGTGTGGCGGACCTGATGGCCGCCGCCGGCTTCACTCACGGTGGTTTCTACAAGCATTTCGGTTCGAAAGCCGACCTGATGGCGGAAGCCGCCGCAGACAGTCTTTCGCGCTCATTGACCAGCGCAAGCAAACTGGATGTCGCGGGTTTTTTCGCCATGTATGTCTCGCGCGAGCACCGCGATGCGCGGGGCAACGGCTGCACGATGGCGGCATTGTGCGGCGACGCGGCGCGTCAGGACGATGAGGTGAAAACCACGTTTGCCACTGGATTGGAGGGCACCCTGGCTGCACTGGAGGAAAAGCTCGGGGCGACAGAAGAAGGGGGCCGGGCAGCGATGATCAACCTGTTCGCCCAGGCCGTCGGCGCAGTCATGCTGTCGCGGGCCTGTCCGGATGATGCTCCGTTGGCGGATGAGATACTGCAAGTCTGCCGTGATCGGATCCTGGCGTTATTGCCCGCGTCCGAACCCGTGTAAAGCCAGCGGTAGCGCAATGCGCTACCGCTGGCCGGATCAGAAAATGAACTTGAACAAGGCTATGACCACGATCAGGCCGATCAGGAAAATGATCCCAACGGTACCACCAAGAAATTTCAACATAGGAACGCTCTCATCGGATGGGCTTAGTTTTCTAGACCCTTGGCGAGCGCGCGCGGTTCGTTAAATTTTCGCAATGAATCGATGCTATGAGGGGCAGGGCTGTCAGTGCACCGCGAGGGACCTCGGGATGGAAACGTGTTCGAATTTCGAAACGGTCTTGATCCAGTAGCGCCGGTATTCGGTCTTGTCCGGTGCCAGTGGTTTATGGCTTGACCAAGGGTGTTCCGCCTTCAGACTGGCTCGATAAGCTTCCCATTCCTTCTGCTCGGCCACTTCCCGGGCCTTGGTTCGGTCATCGAACCAACCCAGGACGTACGCATCGCTCTGGTCCGTACCGCTCGCTATCAGCAGATATATGTCTGTCATTACCGGTTCCCGCCGCCATCCAGCTACCCAGTCGCTGGGCTCTTGTCATGGGTATCGGCCGCAGGCCCGGTTTTTTAAGCAGATTGATAAAAAACGGGTCGAGGCGCCACCGATCAAACATCCTTCGTTTGGGCCAGATGTGTCATCAGCCGTTCGCGAAAACGCCTGACACTTTGCCGCTCAGACGTCCGGCCCAACGGGCCCAGGAGGCAGAGCTTGGCATCAGTGCGTAAGAGGGTTGGGGTGGGACGGACCAGGTTGCTCGTCTGCAAGTGATCGCCGAGCAACCGCGACCGGGCCAGGGCGACACTTTGGGCGACCCATGACTTGCTCTCATTGGTCCTTTCGCGACCTCGGGGAGAGGAGGGAACGGCTCGTCAATCAAATGTACTTAGGTGTACATTTAGCGGTCATCCGAGTACATTCGCGTTACGTATGTTCAATAAGGTGGATGCAAGATGCCCCAGGTGGGAAAGGCGCGTGGCAAGGCCCAGGACGCAGGTTGGCGAGGGTCGCCCGAAGGGTGGCTGGAAGCGGCCTATGAGGCTTTGAAGGAGTCCGGCATCGATGCGGTCCGGGTCATGCCGTTGGCCAAACGCCTAGGTTTGTCACGCACCAGCTTCTATTGGTTTTTCGAGGATCGCGAACAGTTGCTGGCGGCCTTGCTGTCGCGCTGGCGCGAAACCAACACCGGGGGTTTGATCCGGCAAAGCGAAAGCTACGCCGAGAGCATCTCCGAGGCGATCCTGAATGTTTTTGAATGTTGGCTCAATCCGCGATTGTTCGATTCTCAGTTTGAATTTGCGGTGCGCAGTTGGGCGCTCCAGTCCGCAGACGTCGCGCAACAGGTCGCCATTGTCGACGAGCAACGTATGGGCGCCCTGGCAAGCATGTTCAAGCGCTTCGGCTACGACAGCCAGGGGGCCGACGCACGGGCTCGGACGATTTATCTGACGCAGATCGGCTACATCACCATGAACACCAGCGAGCTGATCACCGTGCGCTTCCAGCGCATCCCGCATTACGTGAGCATTTTCACCGGCAAGGTGCCCAAGCAGCGTGAGCTGGATCGGTTTTATGGCAAATTCGGCTATGCCGAAAAAGAGTCAGGGGTGTTCGTGCCGCTGATGGAAACCTTTGAAGAAACGGCTGAAAAATGAATGAAGTGACGCTGGGAATCGTCGGCGGAACGGGGTGGTTGGGCGCGGCGATTGCCAAGGCCGTGTTGGCGAAGGCCTGGTTGCCGGCGGGTAATCTGATTATTTCCAATCGCTCAGGTGCCCATCCATTGGCGAAGCAAGGCGTTTGCCTGGTCACCGATAACCAGGCACTGGCGGATCGCAGCGACGTCATCATCATCGCAGTAAGACCCGAGCAATTCGCCAGCCTGACCCTCGACGCATCGGGCAAGACGGTGATCTCATTGATGGCCGGGATCACGGCGCAGGCAATCGCCGCACGGACCTTGGCCTCAAGAGTCGTGCGGGCGATGCCCAACGCGGCGGTGGAAATCGGGCAGTCCTTTACGCCTTGGTATTGCGCTGGCGCGGTGGAACCGATGACGAAGACCCTCATTCAGCAGTTGTTCGAATGCGTGGGCACTGCCGCAGAGGTCCAGCAGGAAGACTTTATCGATTATCTCTCCGCGCTTTCGGGCACCGGCCCGGCCTTTCCTGCCTTGTTGATGACAGCGTTGGCGAGTCAGGCGATGGCAGCCGGTATCCCCGGCGAGATTGCGCAGCTTGCCGCAAGCAATGTCGTGATCAACAGCAGCCAGTTGCTGGCCACCCGCGACGCCCAGCAAATGATCGATACTCTGGTTGCCTACCGCGGCGTGACAGCCGCCGCGTTGCAATCAATGACCCAGGGGCATTTCGAGGCGCAGGTGGGAAGGGCATTGCAAGCGGGCGCCGCCGTGGCGCGCAAAGGGCTTCAAACCTGACCCCAAGAGTCCCGCGTCCGCAAAACCCTTGTGGGAGCAAGCTCGCTCCCACTTCAGTTTTCAGCAATTGAAAAGATCATGTTGGGCACGACTTCAGATGTCCTTGACCAGCCGCAGCGCATCATAGATGGCCGCGTGGGTATTACGCGCCGACACGGCGTCGCCGATCCGGAACAACTGGAAGCGGCCCTCGGGGTTGGTCACGATGTTCTGGGGGTTCCCTGCGATCAGGTTGTGCTGTTCGACCGCGCCGTTGTTGCTCGAATATGGGCGCAGTTCGAAGTACAGATCGTCCAGCGGCAGGGTGCCATGGTTGACCACCACCTGATCGACCACGCGCTGCTTGTGCACCTGGCCGTAATCGCTACCGAAGTGGGCAACCAGCTGCCCGTCGCGTTGCTCCACCGAGTCGACCCGATACGTGACCGTGAACGTGACGTTCAGGTCTTGCAGGCTGCGCATGTACGGCACCAGGTTCATCGCCATCACCTCCGGCGAAAACGACCGGTCCGGCGTGACGATCTCCAGTTTCGCGCCGCTGTTGGCGATGACCTCGGCGGCCTGGAGCGCCGCGTGGTCGCCGGCGTCATCGAAGATCAGCACGTTCTGGCCAGGCTTGACATCGCCGCAGATGATGTCCCAGGTCGACACCACCAGCTCATTGCCTAGCTTGAGCACCTCGGTATGGGGCAAGCCGCCTGTGGCAACGATCACCACATCCGGTTCTTCGGCCAGGACCGTCTCGGCTTCGGCCCAGGTGTTGAAGTGGAACCTTACGCCCAGCCGTTCGCACTGCGTCATGCGCCAATCGATGATGCTGATCATCTCGCGCCGCCGTTCGCTTTGCGCGGTCAAGCGGATCTGCCCCCCGGGCTGATCCGCCACTTCGAACACCGTGACGTCATGGCCGCGTTCGCCGGCCACCCGTGCTGCTTCCAAGCCCGCCGGGCCGGTGCCGATCACCACCACCTTGCGCTTGACCGATGCCTTGGGAATCTCATGGGGCATGGTGGTTTCGCGGCCGGTGGCGGCGTTGTGGATGCAGTACGCCGCGCCGCCCTGATAGATACGGTCCAGGCAGTAGTTGGCGCCAACGCAAGGACGGATCTCTTCTTCACGTTTTTCGATGATCTTGCGCACGATGTGCGGGTCGGTCATGTGGGCGCGGGTCATGCCGATCATGTCCACCTTGCCAGAGGCGATGGCGTGTCGCGCCGTGGCGACGTCCGGAATCTTGGCCGCATGGAACGTCGGGAAACCGGTTGCCGAGCGGATCTCCCCGGCAAAATCCAGGTGCGGCGAGTTGCGCATGCCCTGGATCGGTATCACGTCGGTGAGGCCCGCATCGGTATCGATATGACCGCGCACGACGTTTAGGAAATCCACCAGGCCGCTGTCCTTGAGCATGTGGGAAATCTGGATGCCGTCGCTGAAACCAAAACCGCCGGGAAGATCCTCGTCGCCGGTGTAGCGCACACCAAGGAGGAAGTCCTCGCCGCAACGCTGGCGGATACCGCGCAACACATCGAAGGTAAAGCGCATTCGGTTTTCCAGGGAACCGCCGTAGGGCCCATCAAGCTCATTGGTCAGTGGCGACCAGAATTGATCCATGAGGTGCCCGTAGGCCTGCAACTCCAGGCCATCAAGTCCCGCGGCTTTCATGCGCTCGGCGGCATCGACGTAATCCTTGATGATGCGGTCGATGTCCCAGTCTTCCAGCTTTTTCGGAAACGCCCGGTGGGACGCTTCGCGGCGATGGGACGGCGAGACAACCGGCAGCCAGTCGGCCTTGTCCCAGCGCGTGCGGCGTCCCAGGTGGGTGAGCTGGATCATCACCGCCGCGCCGTGTTCGTGGCACTCATCGGTCAGGTCTTTCATCCATTTGACCACTTCGTCCTTGTACGCCAGCACGTTGTTGAATACCGGCGGGCTATCCCGAGAAACGGCAGCGGAGCCGGCAGTCATGGTCAGCGCCACGCCGGCCTTCGCCCGCTCGACATGATAGGCACGGTACAGATCCTTCGGCATGCCATCGACGGGATACGCGGGCTCATGCGAGGTGGTCATGATCCGATTCTTGAGCGTCAGATGCTTGATTTTGTAGGGCTGCAGCAGAGGATCGCTGGACATGGTGTTGCTCCGGGAACAGAACATCAGGCTGGGTTTTGACATAACGGTATGTTGAATGTTCAGTTGTGTCAACGAGTGGGACACATGTGTACATTTTTCTTGCGTGGCAGGAAAACCAGGATTACCATCCAGTCGAAACAGGGGGATTCGGCACGTGCGGCCGCTCGCCTGCATCAGCGTGGTGGCGCGATGGGTGCCTCCCACGCAGCGGTGGATTCAGGGTTTGCCCCCAACGGTCTGGAGGCTGGGCGGATTACCTGCTGAGGGGGAATTTGTTCGAGGCTTTGCCGGCACGCGAGAAAGCGCTGTGAATGAGCCGGTCATTGCGGTTGGAAACGCCAAAGGGCGGAGGAGGGCCGAAAACACAAGTCCCTGTATTTTGATAACTAGAACTTACCGGATGGCCGCTTGCGGTCGTGATGGAAAATGAATGCTTCTGCTGCCCTGCCAATAACTATTAATACAGTCTGCGGAGATGCACATGATGACGTTATCCAGTAAAAATTTTATCGGCTGGTTTGCAGGCCTTGCATTTGCCTGCGGCAGTCTGATCGCTCAGGCCGATGAACCCGCGCCCATCCGCATCGGCTGGGTGAACTGGTCGGATACGGAGATCGCGGTGAAACTGGCGAACACCGCGTTGCAGGATCACCTCAAGCAACCGGTCAAGTTGGTGCTGGCCGATATCGGCATCCAGTTCCAGGCCCTGGCCAACGGCAATATCGACCTGATCCCGATGGTCTGGCTGCCCAGTACCCACAAGTCGTTCTATGACAAGTACAAGGACAGGCTCGAAGACCTCGGCGTGCTGTACGAAGGCCGGATCGGCATGGCGGTGCCCACCTCCATTCCAACCAGCGAGATCGCCAGCGTCGAAGACCTCAACAAGCCTGAAGTGCGGGAGAAACTCGGCGGCAAGATCCTCACTTCGGAAGTGGGCAATGGTCAGTACAAGCTGACGGAAAAAGCCATCGAGCAATACAAGCTCGACGGCTACAAGATGGTCGCTTCTTCAGAGTCCGGGATGCTGAGTGAATTGGATCGCAACCTCAAGCGTGACAAATGGTCACTGGTCAACGCCTGGAGCCCACACTGGATGTTCGCCAAATGGCCGCTGCGCTACCTGGATGATCCGAAGCAGATTTTCGGTGGCGCTGAGCAGATCCACGCCTTCGCACGCAAAGGTTTCAGCGCGGAGCATCCTGATGTGGCCCGATTCTTCGCCAACTTCAAGATCCCGAAAGCGGACCTTGAGAAGTTGATGGCGGACGCCCGTGACAGCTCGGCGGACAAAGTGGTGGCAGAATATTACGCAGCCAACAAACCGCGTTTCGAAGCGATGTTTGGCAGCCAGACGGCGTCCGCGACACCCGCCCAGTGATGGCCGTTGCTGTCCGATAGCTGTTGCAGTCCGGTGCCCTTGGTCGAGAGCCAAGGGCGCTGCTGGATGAGTCCTTGTTCTATTCAGAGGCTGAGCGATGACGGTCACGACATGGGATATCAAACTTGATGAAGAACCGCCCGTCAGGTTGAAGTCGGCCTCGACCGAGGCTGGTGCGCGCGGTGCATGATCATGACGCCCCGCGACCGCGCTTAGGTATCGTCCTTTGCCTTCTGTCCATGCTGATCTTTGCAGCTCAGGATGGGGTCACCAAAGTGCTGGTCAAGGAGCTCCCGATCGCACAATTGGTGATGGTGCGTTATTGGGTGTTCCTGGCTTTTGCTGTCGGTTATAGCGCCTATCAGGGCAGCCTATGGACCGCGTGCCGAAGCCGCCATCCCTACCAGCAGATCATTCGTGCGCTCATTGGCGTGGGTGAGAGCGCCTTGTTCGGATTGGGGCTGCGCTATCTGGGACTCGCTGAAATGCATGCCCTGTACGCGGTATTCCCCTTGATGACACTGGCGTTGGCGGGGGCGTTTCTAGGGGAGTTCATTGGCGTGCGTCGATGGGTTGCCGCCGCCATTGGCTTCACGGGGACGCTGGTTATCCTTCGTCCCGGCTCCAGTGTTTTCGAACTGGCGGCGCTGATTCCGCTGTTGTCTGCCTTGGGTTTTGCGATTTTCAGCGTGCTGACCCGACGAATCAGCCGGGGGGACTCGTTCGCGACGAACATGCTTCACATGGGTTTTTTCGGCGCGATAGCAATCACCTTGTTGGGTCTACCAGGTTGGGTAGCACCGAACCCGGCGCAATGGGGCCTGATAGGTGTGCTCTCCATGACCGGTGTGGTGGCCCAGCTGTTATTGCTTCAGGCGCTGAAGGTTGCAACGGCAGCCACACTTCAACCGTTCAATTATTCTCTTCTGGTGTTCGCTACGCTGATTGGCCTATTGGTATTCGGCGAGCTGCCCGACACATGGACAGTCGTAGGGGCCTGTCTGGTAATTGCCGGCGGGATGTATGCGATCAAGGCAAAAGGGTAGTGATTCCATCAAACCCATAATCCTGTGGGAGCGAGCCTGCTCGCGAAGAGGTCGGCACGTTCAGCTCCTTCGCTGATTGTGACGACGCTTTCGCGAGCAGGCTTCCCACATTTGATCTTCAGTGGACTTAAGCCCAGTTTAGAACTTGAAGCGTCCCACCAAGCCCTTGAGCTGTCCGGAGATATCCGTCAAACGCCCTGAACCGGTTTGTGCGGTGTGAGCAAACTCTTCAACCAGCTGCGCATCGGAGTGGATCTGCGCGATGTGCCGGTTGATGTCTTCGGCCACTTGGTGCTGTTGTTCCGCGGCGGTGGCGATCTGCGTGTTCTGGTCGCGGATCGAGTCCACCGAGGTGCGGATCTTGTCGAAGCTGTCGCGGGCCTGCTGGATGCGCTCGACGCTGGTTTGCGACACGTGCAGGCTGTTCTGCATCTGTTGCGTCACTTCCTGGGTGCGTCGGGCGAGGTTGCCGAGCAAGCTGTCGATCTCGCCGGTGGAGTCAGCGGTGCGCCGCGCCAGGGCGCGTACTTCGTCGGCCACCACGGCAAAGCCGCGGCCTTGGTCGCCGGCACGTGCGGCTTCAATCGCCGCGTTGAGGGCCAGCAGGTTGGTCTGTTCGGCGATCGAGCGAATGGTGTCCAGGATCGTGTTGATGTTCTTGCTGTCCTGTTCCAGCGCCTGCATGGTCTGGGTCGACTGCTGCAATTCTTCACTGAGCCTCAACACGCTGCCCGTGGCTTCGCCGATGTGGTGCTGGCCGTCGTGTACATCCCGATAACCGGTGTCCGCGCTGACGGCGGCCTGGCTGCACGAGCGGGCCACTTCGTTGGCGGTGGCGACCATTTCGTTGAACGCGGTGCTCACCAGCTCCACGGCCTGGCGCTGGCGCCCGGCGGCTTCGTTCATGTTCTGTGCGACGTCGCGGGTGTCCGCCGCTGCGGTTTGCAGGTCGGAGGAGGCGCTGCCGATGCGTTGAACCAGTTGCGCTATCATGCCCAGGAACTGGTTGAACCAGCTTGCCAGGGTGGCGGTTTCATCCTTGCCCTGTACAGCGAGTTGGCGGGTGAGGTCGCCTTCACCTTCAGCGATTTCCTGCAGGCCGTTGGCAACGCCGCGGATCGGCCGGACGATAACGCTGGCGAAGCTGGCGCCGACGATCGCGAAGACCACGGCCAGCGCGGCGGCGATGATAGCGATCAACCAGGTCAGGCTCGCGGCTTCGGCCATCACCTCGTCACGCTTGATCAGGCCGATGAACCGCCAGCCCAGGCTTTTAGAGGTGACGATGTTGGCCATGTACGGCACGCCGTCGATCTCGATCTGGGTAGCGCCATCGCTGCTCTTGGCCAATGCTGCGTAGTTGGGACCGAGGTCGGCCAAGGGTTTGAAGTTGTGCTTGGCGTCGGCGGGGTCCACCAAGACGTTGCCGCTGCCTTCCACCAGCATCAGGTAGCCACTGTCGCCCAGCTTGATGTTCTTCACCAGTTCGGTCAGTTGCTTGAGCGACACGTCCAGGCCCACCACGCCAACCAGCTTGCCGCTGGCATCGGCGACGGTGTGCACGATGCCGATCAGCGACACGTCGTCGGGGGCCCAGTAATAGGCATCGGTCTTCACGGTGGTGCCCGGCGCGGCAACGGCAGCCTTGTACCAGGGGCGCTGGCGCGGGTCGTAGTTGGAGATTTTCGGATCATCCGGCCAACTGGCGTAGCCACCGTCCGCCAGGCCCAGGGATAGGTAGGCGGTGGTCGGGTGGCTCTTGGCGAACCGATCGAAGATATCCAGCAGTTGTTTGTTGTTCTCGGTAAGAGGAATTTGCGCAGCATCAGCGCCGGAGTAGTTCTTCAGGTCCTTGGCCGCGACGATCCGCGGGTCCTTGGCGAAGAATTCAACGTTCTGCATGATGCCGTCGAAGAACTGCTTCATGCCGTTGTCGATCTGGCGGATTTCGCGGCTGCTGCTGTCCAGGAAGTTGGCTTGTGCCGCATCGCGCAGGTTCATCACCACGAGCACCGCCACCAGGATAACCGGGAGGCAGGCAATGGTTGCGAACGCCCAGGTCAGCTTCTGTTTGATATTCATGACTTCTCCCGCGGGTATTTATCGGTATTGGAACGGCGGAAACATTAGCGGTGAGCATTGCGAACTCTGGAACGGAAAGCGCCCATGCCTACATCCACGCTATCGACCAAGGTCGTATTCCCTTGAGAGCACCATTTGTCGGACGTCGTTAATGCCGATGGTTATGTCGCGGGAACGCAAGCCGTTGCTGCGGTTAACCCGCAAGATGGCATGCTCCGGGCTTTGCGCCGGCTCCCCACCAGATCGCCTTCCTGCATCCGAGGCCCCATGCCAAGCGCATTCGAAAGCGTACTCAAGAACAAGAACATGGCTTATCGGCCCCAAGGGACTGCGTCGGTCAGCCAGGCGCCGGTGCGCGTCGCGTTTGTGCTGATGGACAACTTCTCGATGATGTCCTTCACCGGAGCGGTGGACGCACTGGTCACCGCCAACCTGATGAACGACACGCCACTGTATGAAGTGCTGACGGTAGGCGCTTCGGGCGGGCAGGTGACGAGCGACCTGGGAATCGTCATCTCAACCGATCTTGAGCTGGCGCAGTTGCCGGACAACCTGGACGTGCTGATTGTCGCCGGCGGCTTTCGCGTGAAGCTTGCGGGTACGCCATTACTGCGGCGCAAGCTGCGCGCCAATGCGGCTTGCGGAGCGTGGTTGGGCGGGTTGTGGAATGGCGTGTTTTTCGTAGCCGAGGCGAACCTGCTCGACGGTTTCGAATGCGCGGTCCACCCGGAAAGTCGCGCAACGATGGCTGAGATGTTCCCTGGCGTGAAAGTGTCCAGTCGCGCTTATGTCGTGGACCGTGAGCGGGTCAGTTGCGCGGGCGCCAACAGTTCGCTGCGCATGATGCTCCAACTGATCCGCCGCACGGGCGGGGAGACGCTGGTGGGAGCCATCGAAGAGATCCTTCGCTGCGATGAGTCAGGGGATGACGCCTCGGATCTGCCGCCAATCTTCGTCGAGACGGACCCGACGCTGCCGGAAAGCCTCAAGCTGGCGCTGGAACTGATGTGGCAGAACGTCGAGGAGCCGTTGACGATCGATGAGCTGGCGGCGTGCGTCAAGGTTTCCAAACGCCAGCTGGAACGGCGGTTCTGCCGGTTTCTCGGCGCGACCCCGACGCGTTATTACCTGGAGCTGCGCCTGACCCGTGCACGCCAGCTGATCCAACAGACCAACCGCTCCGTCACCGAGATCGCCGTCGCGACGGGTTTCGTCAGCTCACCGCATTTCCAACGACGCTTCCGGGATTTTTTCGGCGTACCGCCTGGCAGCTATCGCTCGACGTTTGGACGCAAGCAGATATCGCCGTGAGCCTTGTCAGGCGGTACGCATTTTCTGAACGAAGTACAAGGCGATACAACCCGTGGCGCACAGCCAGATAATCGAGCCGCAGGCGGCCGTTATCAGGGAGAAGTCAGAGTCGAGCTCGACCATCCCCGGCACGGCGTAGGCGAACCAAAGCGAGGAGATGAGGACATAGGCCAGGGACGACATCAGGAGTTCGAAGATCTTTCTTGCGTGCATTGCAATTCCCCGCCCGTCGTGAAAGACGGGTGTTCAAGCTATCGGTCAGGTTGGCTTTTTTTCTGTCTGGGCAGAAATAAAAGAGTCTTAAGGCGGCGGATGGCGAGCGGTTGCGAGCCTCGTCGATCAACTGCGCAGACATTCCATGTCAGAAAGCTTCCAGGAAACGGCTTTGGTTCAGCCCTGGTCGTCCAGCAGATTTTCGGTTGGCACTTCTTCCATTTGCGAGGCGGTCAGGGTAGTGCCTTTGCAGAGCACCTTGCCCACTTCGTCAGCGATCGAGCCCTCGACGATGCGGCCCTGCATCTGGTCGAAATCAGCCTTTTCCAATCCCTCGACGCTGTTATACATGCCCATGTGACGGACATTGCGACTGGCGCAATCAAGTTCAAGCTTTGTGTAATTGGTGAAATAGGCACCGGTTCTTTTTACCGTGGCCTGTACAGCCGAACCACTTTCAACGAACGAGACGATGGCGTATTCGGCATTCGAATCATCGTAGCTGTACTGAATTTTATGTACGTCCGCTGCGGCTGGGTAAGCGGTCAGGACGGCGACCAGTGAAACAATCCTTTTCATTTCTTTCTTCCGTGATTGGCCTGCAACAAAGAATGATGGCCAAGTGAGATCATTCTGCTTGGCTTGTCGGCCCGAGTCAACATTGCAAGATGATGACAAAGTTGACCGTTGGTCGGGCGGCGACGATCGTGCGGAACTTTAATCTTTTGATACATAACTCGCAATGGAAGGAACATAGTCCACCAGCAACGCGACGACAATTGCGCCTGCGGAAATCAAAAACAGCAGCCCATGATGCCCGCCGCTGGCGTTGAACAGCGCCGAATACGCAAAACCCGCCACCGCCTGAAATGTGGCGAATGAAACGGTCGCCCGGCTCCAGGCGACTTGCTGGCCATGATGGTTCGGTACCAGTTCATGCACCCGGGCCAGGGCCAGCGGCACGATACCCGGTGGGAACGAACCGATGACCACAGCCAGCAGCGCCAACGCCAGGAATGAATGGGCGGTCGCCAGCAAGACAAGGGCAGTCGCCTGCACGGCCAGCACCCATCGGATGCTTTTGCGCGCGCCCAGGTGGTCCGCCAGGAAGCCATAGGTCACCGGGCCGATAATCGCCCCCAAGCCGTACATCACCCATACCAGCGCACCGACACGGGCGCCGGCCTCAAGGCCGCGGGCGACATAGTCCACCAAAAACACCATCGCCGGGACCAACCCCGCCGCCATGAATGCGTACTGTGCAAACAATTGATGGACGGCGCGGGGCATGGGTGCTTTTTGCGTGTCATGTTTCACGCTCACGGCTGCCTGGGGCAGATCCTGCGGCCAGCCGAACCAGCTCAGCCCGGTCAGGACCAGTGACAGCACGCCGAGCCCGAGCCAGGTGGCTTCGAGGCCCAGGCTCAACAGCGGCGGCACAAGGGTTCCGGAGCCGGCGATGCCCAGCCCGATGCCCAGGAAAATCGCGCCACTGGCCAGCCCCCTGCGGGCGGCAGGTACATGGGGCAGCACGGTGGCCGCCACCAGCACCATGATCGCGCCGCCGGCGATGCCCGACAGCAATCGCCAAGCGAAATACCAAGCCACGGACACAGGAAAGGCACAGGCAAAAAACGCCGCCGTCACGGCCAGCATCATCAGTCGCAAGGCGTTTTTATGGGACAGTCGACGGGCCATCGGCCGGCCGAGCAGGGCGCCGATCAGGTATCCGACAAGGTTGGCGGCCCCGAGGTAGACCACGTCGCCGGGGCTGAACCAATGCGCTTGGATCAGCGGCGGAATCAAGGGGGTATAGGCGAAGCGCGCCAGGCCAATGCTGACGAGGCTGGCACAGAGGCCAGCGAAAATCGGTAGCCAGATGCCCGTGGAAGATGAAGCGAGCGCCGCGGATGATGTACGCATGGTAGCGATCCCATAGAAGGTTTATGGCGCCCAGCATATCGGCTATCGTTGTTGCGTTTATGCAGCGATTACGCGGCGCAGCGATGCAATTATGCATCGATAGGAGGACGGATGAATTGGGACGATGCGCGGGTATTCCTGGCGGTGTGTCGGGAGTCGACCCTGCGAGGCGCGGCGCGTGTGCTGGGGGTGGACCAGGCGACCGTGGGCCGGCGTATCGCCGCGTTGGAGAAATCCCTGAGCGCCGCGCTGTTTCTGCGCACACCCGACGGTTATGCCCTGACGTCAATGGGCGAGGCCGCGCTCAGGTCCGTGGAAAAAATGGAGCAGTCGGCCCTGGAACTGGAGCGTCGGATACAAGGACTGGACGATCGACTGGTGGGCAACGTGCGCGTCGCCACGACTGATTCATTGGCGATCGACTTCCTGATCCCGGCCATTGCCCGCCTGCACCAACGTCACCCGGACGTGCGCGTGCAGTTGGACGCCTCCACGCAGATCATCAGCCTGGTCAAGCGCGAAGCGGACGTTGCCGTGCGCAACACCCGGCCAGAAAACCCTGACCTGATCGCACGGCGGATCGCGCGCTGGCCGGTGGGGTTGTTCGCGGCGCGCGAGTATGTCGATGTCCATGGGGAGCCGACGCCGGGCAGCGCGTTCGAGGGCCATGACCTAGTTGTCTACCAGCCGTATTTGCAGGCGCAAAAAGATTTTACCCTGGTCGCCGAGCCGGTCAGTCGCGGGCGGATCGTTGCCAGCCTGAGTTCGAGCCTGTTGGTGCGTCGCTCGATTGCGGCGGGTATCGGAGTGGGGGAAATCCCGGTGTACATGGGCGAACGCGACGGGTTGGTGCGCCTATGGCCTGAGCGCACGCGACCGCTGCCGTACGAGGTCTGGCTGGTGACCCATGCGGACTTGCGCCACACGGCGCGGGTGCGGGCGGTGATCGATGAGATTGTCGCGGCGTTTTCCCAGGAAAACGAATAACGCTGGATAAGAGAACCTGTGGGAGCGAGCAAGCTCGCTCCCACAGGATGTCCCGCACACTGGCCTCACGGCATTTGCGGCAGTTCCTGCGGCCGCAGGTCAAATACCAGCACTTCGGCATCCTGGCCATTGCCCAGCGTCAGTACCTGTTCCTGGCGCACCCGCACGCCATCGCCTTCGTGCAACGGCACGCCATTGAGCTCTACGCTGCCCCGGGCCACGTGGACATAGGCATAACGATCGGCAGCCAACGTCAGCGTGGCGCTTTCCTGGCCGTCGAACAGCCCGGCATAAACCCGCGCGTCCTGGCGAACGTGGAGCGATCCCTGGGCCCCGTCCGGCGAAATGATCAATTGCAGGCGACCACGTTTTTGCTCGGTACTGAAATGTTCCTGCTGATAACGCGGCGTGGCGCCCACCACGTTGGGCACGATCCAGATCTGCAGGAAATGCACCGGCTCGTCGGCGCTGTGATTGAATTCACTGTGCGCTACGCCACTGCCAGCACTCATCAATTGCACATCACCGGGGCGAATGACCGAACCTGTGCCCAAGGTGTCCTTGTGCTCCAGCGCCCCTTCGAGCACGTAGGAGAAAATCTCCATGTCGCGGTGTGGGTGCTGGCCGAAACCTTTGGCGGCGGCGACCCGGTCGTCGTTGATCACCAGCAGGTCGGAAAAACCCTGTTGATTGAGGTCGCGGTAGCTGGCGAACGAAAAGGTGTGGAACGACGTCAGCCAGCCGTGACGGGCGATACCGCGATCAGAAGCTTTGCGTAGGGTCAGCATGGAAATTCTCCTGGTTCAGTGGGCGGTGGCCGTGGCCGTTCGCCGGGTTCAGAAGAAGGTTAATGGTTATCGTATTGTTCAATAAGCAGGTGAATAGGGAAATACTGTCCGTTATGAGTGGACAATCTCGCAGCGGGCGCTTCGCTTGGTCATAATGCCAACCGATGATCCTTGTGCAGGCGAACAAGCTCGCTCCCACAGGGTCCGGCATGTTCTTCTCGATTGGCGTCTTCCCATGAAAACCGTAGCAATGGTGCTGTTCCCCGATTTCCTGCTGCTCGACATGGCCGGGCCGCTTGAAGTGTTTTCCATCGCCAACCGTTTTCTTGCACCCGACCAGCACTATCAGTTGCTGACCCTGGGCACCGAGCGAGGCCCGTTGCGGGCGTCCAACGGTGTGACTGTCCATGCCGATATCCATATCGACCAGGCCTGGGCCGCCTACGACGTACTGCTCGTGCCGGGTGGTCCCGGTGCCTATAACGACCGGCACCCGGGCTTGCACACATGGTTGCGGGCGGCGGCGCCAAGGGCCACCTGCTATGGCTCGATTTGTACCGGCGCGTTTGTGCTCGGCGAAGCGGGGTTGCTCGATGGACACCGGGTTACCACCCACTGGCACTACACCGAGCGCTTGATCCAGCGTTTTCCCAAGGCATTGATCGAGACCGACAAAATCTTCTTGCGCGACCGACGGCTGATCACCTCCGGCGGTGTCACGGCCGGCATCGACATGGCCTTGGCCATCGTCGCCCAGGACCACGGCCGCAAAGTCGCGCTGGACGTCGCCAAAGTGCTGCTGGTGCTGATGAAGCGCCAGGGCGGGCAAGCGCAGTTCAGCCCGCTGGTGGCGACCGTGGCGGCCCAGGAGTCGGCGGTCACGCGGGTGCAGAACCACGTGATGGAGCATCTGGAGGAGCCCTTCACCGTGGAACGCATGGCGGCGGTCGCGGCCATGAGCACCCGGCATTTTGCCCGGCTGTTTGTCCGCGAAGTGAAGATGACGCCCATGGAATTCCTTCAAGGGGCGCGCATCGATCGGGCGCGTCAGTTGCTCGAATCCACCGACTTGCCGCTCAAGACCGTGGCGTTTCGCAGTGGCTTTGGCAGCGTGCGGCACATGCGTCAGCTGTTCAGCGAAAAGCTTGGCCTGACGCCGATCCAGTACCGCCAGCAGTTCAGTTGAGCCTCGGGTGTCCGTCCAGGGCACCGTGATGTCCGTGATGGGGCCTGTGCCAGCATTGTTATCGGGCGCAGGACTGCCAAGATTACCGCGAACCCTCTGGAAAGGATGCGCGAGAGCCAGGGCAGACGCGTGCGGCGCTTCGCAACGACATGCCTGGACCGGTCATCTGGCGCTGGATCGCTCATGAACAGTTTCGTCAAACCCTGCACCGGGCCAACGGTGTGCTTTGGCCCGTTCGTCTTTCACCGACAGCAGCGGCTGGTCTCTCGCGAAGGTCAACCTCTGGCATTGGGCGGTCGCGCCCTCGACATCCTGCAGATACTGGTCGCGCACGCCGGCGCTTTCGTCAGCAAGCAAGCGCTGATCGACCAGGTCTGGCCCGACAGCGTGGTCGAAGACATCAATCTGCGGGTGCACATCGCCGCGCTGCGACGGGCCTTCGGCGAGACGCGCGAAGGCAATCGCTACATCCTCAATCATCCTCGCCAGGGCTACTGCTTTGCGGTGCCCCTGACCCTGGAATCCGTGGGCGAGTCATCGAGCGCGGAGCCCTCCGAACGGCACAATCTGCCCGCCCGGCTGAGCCCGGTGATCGGTCGCGACAAAATCCTGGGCCGGCTGTTGGTGGAAGTTCCTCGCCAATCCCTCACCACCGTCACCGGCCCGGGTGGCATCGGCAAGACCACCGTGGCGTTGCGGGTGGCGGAACTGTTGCTGGAGCACTTTGCCGATGGCGCCTGGTTTATCGACCTGGCCGGCATCGGCGACCCGGCGCAGGTTGCGCTGCGGATTAAGCATGCCCTGGGCCTGGCGGACGGTTGCTTGGCCCAGCAGCTGCAAGCCCGTCGGATACTGCTGGTGCTCGACGGTTGTGAACAACTGATCGATACCTGCCGGGAATTGGCCTTGACGTTGCGCGCAGGGGCGCCTGGCGTATCACTGTTGTTGAGCAGTCGGGAAATCCTCAACCTGGCCGACGAAAACGTCGTGCAACTGTCCGGTCTGGGGATGGCGTCGGCCGATGAGTCCGATTATGTACTGGGGTGCCCGGCGGTGCAGTTGCTGGTCGAGCGAGTCGGCGCCCGCCAGCAGGGTTTCCAGCCGGCAGAACGCGACCTGGCGGCCCTTGCGCAGATCTGCCGGCGCCTCGACGGGTTGCCGCTTGCCCTGGAACTGGCAGCGGCCCAAGTCGATGTGCTGGGCGTGGCCGGGGTCCTGGAGCAGTTGGACCATGGTCTGTCGCTGCTGAGCCACGGACGTCGAACCGCCGTGCCTCGCCACCGTAGCCTGGAAGCTGCCCTGGATTGGAGCTTCGAGCGCTTGAGCCACGATGAGCGAACGGTGTTCCAACGCCTGGCGGTGTTCGAAGAACGGTTCAGCCTCAAGACCGCCCTGGCGGTGATCAGCTGCCCTGAAGTGGAAGCGGGACGATTGCCCTGGTTGTTGTCGCGGTTGGTCATCCAATCATTGGTGATGGTTGAGCAACGCGCCGAAGGGACGCGTTTCCATCTGCTGCGCACCACCCGCGCCTATGCTTTGGAGAAACTGCGTCACAGTGGGCAGTTGCCGCTTTGGCATCGGCGTTACGCACTGCAACAGGCGTGGCAAACCCGGTCAAGACCCGAGGCGCCCATCCAGCGTACGCAGCAGCGCGTCGGCTTGCTTTAGGTCGGGCGTGTCGAAGCCCTCATTGAAACGCCGATAGACGGGGCGCAGCAGATCCGCGGCGGCCTCATCCTGGCCACGCCGTTGCCACAGCCGCGCCAGGGAAAAGGCGCTGCGCAATTCCCACGCCAGCGCGCCTTGCTGCCGGGCGACGGCCAGGGCGGCGAGCAGTTGCTCTTCGGCTTGTTTTTCGGCCGATGGGTCATCCTGCGCCGACAGGGCTTCGGCGCTGGCTCGCAGGATCTCGGCGCAGCACCAGCCTGCGGCGCCGCTATGGGCGCGTTCGATCTGCCCCGGTCCCACGGCATCCGCCCGCAGCGTCACGACGATGTCCTGCATCAAGCCGCTCTTGGTCGGGCAGGCCTCCAGGGACGCTCCATCGAACGCGTTCTCGTACTGGCAGGCCCACTCATGGAACAACATCACCGAATGCTTCCGGGCCTGGTGTTTCAACATGCCGAGCCGTTCCCGTGCGATTGAATGTTCACCGGTGTAATGGGCGATCAAGCAACCGCTGATCACCAGCGTGTAACAAATCGAAAGACCGTGATTGATCTGCAGGGCAATCTGCAGCGCGAGATTGGCGGTGCGCCGGGCTTTATCGGCGAACCCTTGCAGCCAGAGGATGCGCGCCAGGATTGTCAGCGCCGCCACGCTCTGTTCGTACTGCACGCCAAAACCGTGGGTGAAGCGGCCCAGATGGCCGTTCTGGGCCAGGCGCTGGATGACCTGTTCAGCATCGCGCCGCGCCGCGCCCTGGTCGCCAATGAAATGCAACGCCAGCACCCGCAGGCGCTGGGTGCTCAGGGACAGCACCGGGTCGCCCGGGGGGCCCAGCCGGTCGAAGTCCTGGCATTGTTCCAGCGCCTGTTGGTAGCGGCCGCAACTGAGGTTGACGGCCATGTGGCCGGACACGGCCCGCAGCTCACCGGCCAGGTCGTGGCACTGCCGGGCCAGGCGCCGGGCCGTGACGAACGCCTCGACCGTGGCCGGCGTGCCGCCCTCGGTGTGGTAGTTGAGACTGGCGTGGGCCAGTTCCAGCGCAAGGGTCAACCTGGGGCATGGCGAGGCGGTGCCGTGCAGCAGGGCCCGGGCTTTGCTCACGTAAAGGCCATGTTCCTTGAGCAGCGAGAGCTCCTGCCAGAGGGGCAGGCTACGGGCCGTCAAGCGGATCGCCACGGCGTGGGAGCCGTGGGCAGCCAGCCCCCGGTCCAACGCCGCACGGATGTCGTCTCGGTAGGACGCGTAGCGCGCGATCCAAAGCTGCGTCGGGGTGGCTTCCCAATCTTTTTCAGCCTGTTCCATCAACGTCAGGCAGCGTTCGGCGTGTCGCGCCTGGCTCGCGGCCAGTTCGCCTGTCTCCAGCAGTTTTTCCAACGCGTAGCTGCGCGTGGTGTCCAGCAGGCGGTAGCGCACCTCGTCGTCACCGATCTCCACGTTGAGCAGCGACTTGGCGACCAACTGGCTGACCGATACCAGCACCTGGTCGGGCGCGACATGCTGGCCGACGATGACGGCCGCCGCCGAGGCGAGGTTGAAACTGCCCATGAACACCGCCAGGCGCCGCAGGCAGGTCTGCTCGCAGGCAGTGAGCAGCGCGAAGCTCCAGTCCAGCGTGGCGCGCAGGGTCTGTTGTCGCGGTGCGCTGGCACGCTTGTCATGGTCGAGCAGTGCGACGCTGTCTCGCAGTTGCCGGCACAACTGCTCCAGCCCAAAGTGCCCGACCTGGGCAGCGGCCAGTTCGATGGCCAGGGGAATGCCGTCCAGGCGCTGGCAGATGTCGACGATCAGCGGCACCTCATGGTCGGTCAGCTCGAAGTCGTCCTGGCTGGCCATCGCACGTTCAGCAAACAGTTGCAGCGCTGGATATTCCAGGGCCGGATAACCTTCGATGACCATCCCCCGGGGTGGGATCGCCAGTGAATCGAGGCGCTGCACATGTTCGCCTTCGGCGCGCAGGCCTTCGCGGCTGGTGGCCAGGATATGCAAGTGCGGTGCGGCGCGCAGCAGCGTCTCGCAGAGCAGGGCCACGGCGTCGACCAGATGTTCGCAAGTATCGATCACCAGCAGCAGATGCCGTTCCTTCAAAGGCCGGACGACGGCTTCCAAGGGCTCGCCGTCTTGTGGCGACAGCTCCAACAGGGCGCAGAGGTTGGGCGCGATCATGGAAGGGTCATTGAGCGAGCCGAGGTCCAGCAGATACGTGCCGTCGCGGTAATGGCCGATCAGCCGCTCGGCGACCCGCAACGCGACGGTGGTCTTGCCGATGCCGCCGCTGCCGACCAGGGTGATGAAGCGTTTTCGCGGCAGCTGGGCGACCAGGCTTTCCACCAGCCCCTGGCGCCCGATCACCCGGGTTCGGCGCGGCGGCAGGTTGCGCGCCAGGGCAGGGTGGGGGATACGTGCCAGTGGCTCGGGCGACTCGAAAGTCACCGGCGCGACGAAGCTGTAGCCGCGCTGCGCCACGGTGACGATGTAGCGCTGGCCTGCCTGTCCATCGCCCAACGCCTTGCGCAGCGCCGCCACGTGAACCCGAAGGTTGGTGTCTTCCACCACGCTCTTGGGCCAGACACGGGCGATCAGTTGCTGCTTGCTCACCACTTGGCCTGCGTGTTCGAGCAACACCAACAGAATCTCCACCGCGCGCCGACCCAGGCGCAACGGCTGCCCGCCCTCCAGCACCAGGCGCTGGCGGGGATGAACCCGGTAAGGGCCGAAATGCAGCGTCTTTTCGACGGGCAGGCTGAGGTACTGGCTCATGGCGCGCTCATTGTTCTGTTCCCTGGAGATGGCTGTACCTGAGCATATTCGTCAGGTTTTGTGACAAGCGCAACGGTGAACAGCCTTATCCAGAGCCATCGACAGATACAAATCCCCCCTACAAAAGCAATCTTCATTGGGGCTTTTAACACCACCGTCCCGAAAAAATTAACAACGTTTAACTCACGCACATACACCCCCTGACCGGACCATGGAGCAATCCACCCACCTCAAGGAGTCATGTCATGAGCACATTCATCACCCGCGACGGCACGGAGATCTACTACAAGGATTGGGGTACTGGTCAACCGGTGGTCTTCAGTCACGGCTGGCCGTTGAACTCCGACAGTTGGGAGGCGCAGATGATGTTCCTGGCGTCCAATGGCTACCGGGTGATTGCCCACGACCGTCGCGGTCATGGGCGTTCCAGCCAGCCGTGGGACGGCAATGACATGGACACTTACGCCGACGACCTGGCGGAGCTGATCGAACGCCTGGACCTGAAGAATGCCGTGTTGCTCGGCTTCTCCACCGGCGGTGGCGAAGTGGCCCGCTACATCGGCCGTCACGGCGCCGCCCGCGTCGCCAAGCTCGGCCTGATCTCGGCTGTCACGCCGCTGATGCTCAGGACCGCGGCCAACCCCGGTGGCTTGCCTGTCGAAGTCTTCGACGGTTTCCGCCAGGCCTCCCTGGCCGACCGTTCTCAGCTATACAAGGATGTAGCCAGCGCGTTTTTCGGCGCCAACCGTCCGGGCGCCAAGGTCTCCCAAGGCATGATCGACTGGTTCTGGATGCAAGGCATGCTCGCCGGCCACAAGAACACCTACGACTGCATCAAGGCGTTCTCGGAGACCGATCTTTCCGACGACCTGCGCAACATCGACGTGCCGACCCTGGTGGTCCATGGCGATGACGACCAAGTCGTGCCGATCGAAACCGCCGGCATCGCGGCCGCCAAATTGCTCAAGAACTCGCAGCTGCTGGTTTACCCGGGCGCGCCCCACGGCCTGACCGATACCCATAAGGACCGCTTGAACGCGGACCTGTTGGCGTTCATCCAGGACTGACGCAAGCAAGCTAAGACCTGTGGGAGCGAGCCTGCTCGCGAAGGCGGTGGCTCAGCTTGCATCGATATTTGCCGTGCCGGCCTCTTCGCGAGCAGGCTCGCTCCCACAGTTAAAACAGGAACAACACCCATGAACCGCAATGATCTACGCCGTCTCGACATGAACCTGCTGGTGATCTTCGAGGCGCTGATGTTCGAGAAGAACCTGACCCGCGTTGCCGAAAAACTGTTCATGGGCCAGCCGGCGGTGAGCGCGGCGCTTGGGCGGCTGCGGGATCTGTTCGATGACCCGCTGCTGATCCGTCATGGCCGGGGCATGGAACCGACGCCTCGGGCCCTGGCGATCCTGCAGGAATTGCAGCCGGCCATGGACACGATTTCCGGTGCGGTCAGCCGGGCCAAGGCGTTCGACCCGTCCACCAGTTGCGATGTGTTTCGCATCGGTCTATCCGACGATGCCGAATTCGGCCTGTTTCCGCCCTTGCTGAGCCAACTGCGCGAGGAAGCACCGGGCATCATCGTGGTGGTGCGCCGGGCCAATTTCCTGCTGATGTCGTCGCTGCTGGCCAGCGGTGAGATCAGCGTCGGCGTCAGCTACACCACCGATCTCCCTGCTAACGCCAAGCGCAAGAAACTGCGGGACATTCCTTGCAAGGTCTTGCGTGGCGACAAGCGCCCGGGTCCGTTGACCCTGGACGAATATTGCTCGCGGCCCCATGCGATGGTTTCGTTCTCCGGCGACCTGAGCGGCAACATCGACCTGGACCTGGCCCGCATCGGCCGGGCGCGCAAGGTCGTGCTGGCGGTGCCGCAATTCAGCGGGCTGCGCGCCTTGCTGGCCGGCACCGAGCTGATCGCCACCGTGCCGGACTATGCCGCCTGCGCACTGGTGGAAGGGTGCGCGTTACGCGCCGAAGATCCGCCGTTCGAAATCAATGCCGCCGAGTTGTCGATGGTCTGGAGCGGCGTGCATGACAACGACCCCGCCGAGCGCTGGCTGCGCTCGCGCATTGCGGCCCACATGTCCCAACCGCTGCCGGCCGCCGCTTCGACGGACCCGGCCGGAGCCCACCGATGAATACCACTGACGAAAGCCGCTTGCAGGACGTTGGCCTGCTGTTGCTGCGCCTGAGCGGCGCGCTGTTCCTGTTATGGGTGCATGGCTTGCCGAAATTGCTGAATTACAGCGCCGAGCTGACCCGCATCGAAGACCCGTTCCACCTCGGCGCGGCGACCACGCTGGTCTTGGCGATTTTTGCCGAGGTGCTGTGTCCCTTGCTGATCATGGCCGGCGTGCTGGTGCGGTTGGCGTGCCTGCCCATCCTGTTCCTGCTGGCCGTGGCGCTGCTGGTCGTGCATCCGCAGTGGAGCCTGGAAGAAGGCCAGTTCGGCTGGTTGCTGTTGATCATATTTACCAGCGTGTTCATTGCCGGCCCTGGACGTTTGGCGATGAACGCGCGCTTTGCTGGAGTGCTGCGTCATGCCTGAGTCCCAAACCCTCGGATCCACCGCGAGCCCGGCGGTACCCGGTTTCGATGAAATCGTCACCCTGGTGGTCAAGCACCGGATCAAAGCCGGACAGAACGATGCCTATGAGGCCTGGTTGCGGCGCATCGTCACCGTGGCCGGCCAGTGGCCGGGCCATTTGGGCGTCGACGTTGTGCGGGGCAAGCAGGACGGACTGTCGTTGTTTACCTGCGTGCTGCGTTTTCGCTCCACCGAGGCCATGCAACGCTGGCTGGATTCCTCCGAGCGTCGTGAATTGGTGGCCGAGGCAGCGCCACTCTTGGCCGACGGCGACAAGATCGAGGTCGGTTCCCATAAGGAATTCTGGTTCGCCCCGCTGGCCGATGCCGCCACGCCGCCACCGCGCTGGAAGCAATCGGTGGTGACGCTGCTGGTCATCCTGCCGCACACCTTGCTGGTGCCGTTGCTCTGGGGCCCGCTGCTGCAGCTCAACGCATTTCTGTCCAACTACGTGGTCGCCACGTTCCTTATCACCGTGACCATCGTGCTCTCGGTGGTGTACGTGTGCATGCCGTTGGCGACCCGGTTGTTCGCGCCCTGGTTGGAATCCTCCAAAACCCACGAACACCTGGAGCCCGGCCATGGCCAATAACGACGACCCAACCGATCCACTGCGCCGCCAGTTGCTTGCCGCCGGATCCTTGCTCAGCGCCGCCGCCGCTTTCTGGCCGCGCCTGTCCCTTGCTTCTTCCCATTCACAAGGAAACCCGATGAACGCCGATCTGATTCTGTTCAATGGCCAATTCCACACCGTCGACCGTGAGAAGCCTCGCGCCAGCGCGGTTGCCATCAGCCAGGGCCGCTTCGTCGCCGTGGGCACCGACGCCGAGGCCATGGCCCTGCGTGGCAGCGGCACCCAGGTCATCGACCTCAAGGGCCGCACCGTCATCCCCGGCCTCAACGATTCGCACCTGCACCTGATCCGTGGTGGCTTGAACTACAACCTGGAGCTGCGCTGGGAAGGTGTGCCCTCGTTGGCCGATGCCTTGCGCATGCTCAAGGACCAGGCTGATCGCACGCCGACCCCGCAATGGGTCCGAGTGGTGGGCGGCTGGAACGAATTCCAGTTCGCCGAAAAACGCATGCCGACCCTGGAAGAACTCAACCAGGCCGCTCCCGATACGCCCGTGTTCGTGTTGCACCTCTACGATCGTGCCTTGCTCAACCGCGCCGCGCTGCGCGTGGCCGGCTACACCCGTGACACGCCGAACCCACCGGGTGGCGAAATCGTGCGTGACAGCAGGGGGGAACCCACCGGCATGCTGGTGGCGCGCCCCAACGCGATGATCCTTTACTCGACGCTGGCGAAAGGGCCGAAACTGCCGCTGGAGTACCAAGTCAACTCCACGCGCCAGTTCATGCGCGAGCTCAATCGCCTGGGCCTGACCAGCGCCATCGACGCCGGCGGCGGCTACCAGAACTACCCGGACGACTACGAAGTCATCGAGCAGTTGGCCCGCGAGCAACAGTTGACGGTGCGCATCGCCTACAACCTGTTCACCCAGAAGCCCAAGGAAGAACTCACCGACTTCAAGAACTGGACCGGCAGCGTCAAGCTGCACCAGGGCGATGACTTTTTGCGGCACAACGGTGCCGGCGAAATGCTGGTGTTCTCTGCGGCAGACTTCGAAGACTTCCTCGAACCGCGCCCAGACCTGCCGCCGGGCATGGAACAGGACCTGGAGCCAGTGGTGCGTCACCTGGTGGAACAGCGCTGGCCATTCCGCCTGCACGCGACCTACGACGAATCCATCAGCCGCATGCTCGACGTGTTCGAGAAGGTCAACCGCGACATTCCGTTCAATGGCCTGCCGTGGTTCTTCGACCACGCCGAGACCATCACGCCGAAGAACATCGAACGCGTGCGGGCGCTGGGCGGCGGTATTGCAATCCAGGACCGCATGGCTTTCCAGGGTGAATATTTTGTCGATCGCTACGGCGCCAAAGCCGCCGAAGCCACACCGCCGATCAAGCGGATGCTCGCCGAAGGCGTGCCGGTGGGCGCTGGCACCGACGCCACTCGCGTCTCCAGCTACAACCCGTGGACCTCGTTGTACTGGATGGTCAGCGGCCGCACCGTCGGCGGCCTGTCATTGCATGAAGAAGGGTTGCCGCGCCTGACCGCGCTGGAGCTGTTTACCCACGGCAGTGCCTGGTTCTCGTCGGAGCAGGGCAAGAAAGGCCAGATCAAGGTCGGCCAACTGGCGGACCTGGCGGCCCTGAGCGCGGATTTCTTCAGCGTCGAGGAAGAAGCCATCAAGTGGATCGAATCGGTGCTGACGGTGGTGGACGGCAAGGTGGTCTACGGGGCTGGCGATTTCGAGAAACTTGGCCCAGCGAGCGTCCCGGTGTTGCCGGACTGGTCGCCGGTGGTCAAGGTCCCGGGCCACTGGCGCCCGACATCGCCCTTGCAGGCGCAAGTCCACCAGTGCAGCGGTCCTTGCACGGTGCATTCCCATAGCCACGAGCGGGCGCGCCTGTCGAACGTCCCGGTCAGCGACTTCCAGGGTTTCTGGGGCGCGTTTGGCTGTTCGTGCTTTGCCTTTTGACTGACACCCCGATTTTCCCCTTGTGGGAGCGAGCCTGCTCGCGAAGGCGTCGGCACATCCGACATCGCCGCCAGCTGACACACCGTCATCGCGAGCAGGCTCGCTCCCACATTGGTTTTCAATACATCCATCCCAAAGGAGTCACCCCATGAGCAACGTTCCCGCCTACAACCGTCTGAACAAAGACGACGCGGTCGTCCTGCTGGTCGATCACCAGACCGGTCTGATTTCCCTGGTCCAGGACTTCTCGCCCAACGAGTTCAAGAACAACGTGTTGGCCTTGGCCGACCTGGCGAAGTTCTTTGAACTGCCGACCATCCTGACCACCAGCTTCGAACAAGGCCCCAACGGCCCGATCGTGCCGGAACTCAAGGAAATGTTCCCGGACGCGCCGTACATCCCCCGTCCAGGTCAGATCAATGCCTGGGACAACGAAGACTTCGTCAAGGCGATCAAGGCCACCGGCCGCAAGCAACTGATCATCGCCGGCGTGGTCACGGATGTCTGCGTGGCGTTCCCCACCCTGTCGGCGCTGGCCGAAGGCTTCGACGTGTTTGTCGTCACCGACGCTTCGGGTACCTTCAACGAAACCGTGCAACAAGCCGCCTGGGTACGCATGACTGCTGCTGGCGCGCAGATGATGAACTGGTTCTCGGTGGCCTGTGAGCTGCACCGCGACTGGCGCAACGACATCGAAGGCCTGGGCAACCTGCTGTCCCAGCGCATTCCGAACTACCGCAACCTGATGAACAGCTACTCGGCACTGACGGCCAAGTAAGCTGTCCATGCTTGACGACGCCCGCTTTTGCGGGCGTTTTTGTGCCCGGCATCAGAGCCTTGCAGCTGACCCACCGCCATCGCGAGCAAGCTCGCTCCCACAGGTTTTGTGACGACTCGAACATTGTGGGAGCGAGCTTGCTCGCGATGGCGGCGGCACATTCAACAGCTAGGCAATCAGACTCACCAAGACCACAATGCCCAACTCATCCCCCTGACTGTCCACCCACGGAATGACAATGAACCCCTTCGAAGAGATGCGCATCTTTGCCCAGGTCATGGAGTCGGGCAGTTTCACCGCCGCAGCGGACAAGCTCGGGCTGTCCAAGCAATTCGTCAGCCGCAAGCTCATGGAGCTGGAGCAACGCCTGGGGGTGCGCCTGCTCAATCGCTCGACCCGTCGGCTGGATGTCACGCCGCTCGGCCAGCGCTACTACGAAGCGGCGTTGCGCCTGCTCAGCGAAGTCGAGCAAGTGGAGCAGGGTATCAGCGGCCAGACCAGCGAGCCGCGTGGGACCATTCGGCTCAGCGCGCCGTTGTCATTCGCCGTGGCGCACCTGGGCAGCCTGCTGCCGCTGTTCTTGCAACGCTACCGGGATGTCAGCGTCGAGGTGGACCTGAGCGACCGCTCGGTTGACCTTTTGGGGGAAGGCTATGACCTGGCACTGAGGATCGGCGTGCTGGAGGATTCAACGCTGATCGCCCGGCGCATCGCGAGCATCGAACGGGTGTACTGCGCCAGCCCGGCTTATCTGTCAGACAAAGGCACACCCATACGACCTGAAGACCTGCGCAATCACGACTGTTTGCCTTATGGACACAGCCGTCAGGTGCAGTGGCGTTTCGAGGGGCATGGCAAGCCGCTGGTCCTGGAAGTGGTGGGTCGGATGCGGGCCAATAACGGCGACCTGCTCAGGGACGCGGCGATTGCCGGGATGGGGATCACGTATCTGCCAACCTTCATCGTCGGCGATGCGCTAAAGGATGGTCGCCTGGTCAAGGTGCTGGAGGGGTTTGAAACCGAGCCGTTGACGCTGTCGGCGGTCTATCCGCAACACCGCCAGGCTTCGCGACCGGTGCAGGCGCTGGTGGAATTCTTGCGCGAGCAGATGATATGAAGGCCGCGACGCTTCAACCCGATCGGTGGTTGAAGCGTTCGCGGCCATGGATCAAGCGGCGAGGTTGGCGCTGCTCAGTTCTTTCTTGTACTGCGCTTTCATGGTTTCCATCTGCTCGCCCAAGGCGTCCAGCTTGGCCTTGCCCAGCACCTTCTTGGCTTGAGGGAACATTTCTTTCTCTTCTTCCTCGATGTGGTGCTCCAGCAGCTCTTTCACCACTTTGACGCGGCCCGCGAATTCAGGCTGGGAAGGGTCGGTGGCTTTCAGGTCGGGCAGCACCAGCGAATCGACGGTGCGGTGCTCTTCCTTGGCTTCGTAATACATCTCGGCTTCTTCCTTGCCGCCTTCCTGCTTGAAGGCCGGATACAGGATTTCTTCTTCCAGGCGGGTGTGGATGGTGACTTCCATTTCCAGCTTCGCCAGTAGCTCGGTGCGTTTCTTGACCGCGCGATCAGTGGACTCACTCAATTGAGTGAGAATGGCTTTGACGCGTTCATGGTCGGCTTTCAACAGGTCGATGGCGTTCATGTGCTGCTCCTCGGTCATTCACGGATGCGGGCCGGCTTCGAGCGCCGACGCCACGTAACATGACAGGTGCATCCGTCGTGCCAGCCGAGCCGCTTTATTAATTACTTAAAAATCAGTGGCTTATCTTTTCTGCCAGTTTCGCTATCGTGCAGGCTGCAAGAGTCACCATCAAAACGCGTTGCACTTTGCGCTGCCAAGGCCGTCAGCGGTTGTCGATCGATTGCCTGACCCGTTCCGCCAGTGCCAGGCAGGACGTCAGCCCCGGGGATTCGATACCGAACAGGTTGATCAGCCCCGGCACCTTGTGCTCGGTTTCAGCGCTGATAAGAAAGTCCCGGGCCGGTTCCCCCGGGGCGGAGATTTTCGGGCGAATGCCGCTGTAGGCGGGTTGCAGGCTCCGGTCGGGCAAGCCCGGCCAGTAGTTTCGAATGGCCTGGTAGAACGCTTCGGCCCGGGCCGGATCCACTCGGTAGTCTTCTGCTTCGACCCATTCGGTGTCAGGACCGAAACGCGCCTGGCCCGCCAGATCGAGCGTCATATGAATGCCCAGGCCAGCGGCTTCTGGCGCCGGATAGACCAAATGGCGGAATGGTGCCCGCCCGGCCAGTTGGAAGTAGTTGCCCTTGCACAGGTAACCATCGGGAATAAACTGCCGGGCCAGACCCTCGATCCGGCGGGCGAGGGCAGGGGCCTGGAGGCCGGCGGCGTTGATCAGGCGGCGGCACGACAACGTCATCTGCGCCGTGCCGCCCAATGTCAGGCTGAAGCCCTCGTCGACAACACGAGCCTCTAGCAAGGGCGTGCGAAACACCACGTTGGCGCCCGCCGCCTCGGCATCCCCCTGCAATGCCAACATCAAGGCGTGGGCGTCGACGATACCGGTAGAGGGCGAGTACAGCGCGCCAACGCAGGACAGCTCCGGCTCCAGCGCCTGTGCCTGCTTTTTATCGAGCAGGCGCAGGTCGTCCACGCCGTTGAGCAGGCCGCGCGCCAGAAGCTTTTCAAGCTCGGCCAGTTGTGCTTGGTCCTTCGCCACGATCAGTTTGCCGAGCCGGCGAGTCTGGACGCCGTGGCTGGCGCAGTAGTCATACAGTCGTCGCCGCCCTTCGACACACAGCTGCGCCTTGAGGCTGCCGGGCGGGTAATACAGCCCAGCATGGATCACTTCCGAATTGCGCGAGCTGATGCCCGCGCCGATGGCATCGCCTGCTTCGATCACCAGCACTTCATGCCCGGCCTGCGCCATCTCCCGCGCCACGGCCAGGCCGACGACGCCTGCGCCGACGACCACGCAATCAATATCCACATTCAACGCTGGATCTCCTTCAAAGGCACAATAGCGCTTGAGCATAGTCCCTTCTGCAGGAGTGCATCTGTGACAGAGAACTTGCTCCCGCTGGGCTGCGCCGGTAGAAGCTGTGTAGGAGCGGTGTAGGAGCCAGCTCCTACAGAATCGAGCGGGAGCAAGCTCCCCCGCCACGGTTCTCCCAAATTCAAACTTGCATCCCAAAAAAATGCCCGCATCTCACGATACGGGCATTTTGTCATCGATGACGCTTCAGCTATCAGCCGGTCAGACCAGCCTGCTGAACCAGGGTCAGCAACGGCTGCGGGTATACACCCAGGAAGAACGCCAATACGGCGATGGCCAGCAGCATGACGCCGCCTGCCTTTTGTTCCCAGTGCAACTCGGCATCGTGGCGACGCAGGTTCGGTTCCATCAGGTACAGCGTGACCATGACGCGCAGGTAGTAGAACACGCCGATGGCACTGCCCAGCACCAGGGAGCCGACCAGCCACCATTGGTGAGCCTCGACGCCGGTGGCAATGATGTAGAACTTGCCGATGAAGCCGGCGGTCAGCGGGATGCCGGCCAGGGACAGCATCATCACGGTCAGCACGGCGGTCAGGTACGGACGGCGCCAGAACAGGCCACGGTATTCGTACAGGGCATCGGCGTCGCGGCCGTTGTACGGCGAGGACATCAGGGTGATCACGCCGAAAGCGCCGAGGCTGGTGATCACGTAGGTGACCAGGTACACGCCAATGGCTTCCACGGCCAGGCCCTTGCTGGCGATCAGAGCGATCAGCAGGTAGCCGAAGTGGGCGATGGACGAGTAACCCAGCAGACGCTTGAGGTTGCTCTGGGTCAGCGCCAGCAGGTTACCGAACAGGATCGACGCGATGGCGATGATGGTCAGCACGTTACTCAACACGCCGCTGCTGGCCACTGGCGAGATCTGGAACAGACGCACCATGACCGCGAACACCGCCACCTTCGATGCGGTGGCGAGGAACGCCGCCACGGGCGCCGGGGCGCCTTCGTAGACGTCCGGGGTCCAGAGGTGGAACGGAACCAGCGACAGCTTGAACGCCAGGCCGATCAGCATCATGCCCAGGCCCAGTTGAGCGATCGGGCTAGGCAGGCCGGTGGCCGCCAGGGCCTGGCCGATACCGACGAAGCTCAGGGTGCCGGCTTCAGCGTAGAGCAGGGCCATGCCGAACAACAGGAACGCGGAACCGGCGGCCGACAACACCATGTACTTGATGCCGGCTTCCAGGGAGCGCTTGTTGAAGAAGGCGTAGGCCACCAGGCCATAGACCGGCACCGACAGCAGTTCCAAGCCGATGAACAGGCTCGCCAGGTGCTGTGCGCTGACCAGGACCAGGCCACCGGCGGCGGCCATCAGGATCAGCAGGTACAGTTCTTCGCGGTTGCCCGGGTAACCCGAGCCCCCATCACCCAGATAGGCGTGGGCGAGGGTGACGCAGGCGAGGGTGGCGACCAGGATCAGCGCCATATACAGGCAGGCGAAGCTGTCGATCTGTATCAGTGGCGTGACCGCCAGGGGCGCGACTTTCAGGGCCGGCAGGATCGACAGCAGGGCCAGGTTCAGCCCCGCCACCGACAGCAGGAAGGTTTGTGCGTGATTGCGGCGCCAGGCGATCGCCAGCATCACCACGATCATCGTGGCGCTGGTGATCAACAGCGGCGCAAGCGCGATAAAGTGTTGAATCGTGAATTCCATAGCGCTCTTACCGGGCCGAAGCGAGTTGAGAGAAGGCGGTGCCGAGCCACTGCTGCACGCCATGCATCGTGGCGGCGGAAGTGTCGAGGAATGGCTGCGGATAGACGCCGAGGTAAACCAGCAGCACCGCAAGGCCAAGCACCATGATCAGTTCGCGACCGTCCATGCCGCGCAGCACTTCATCGGTCTTGGCCGGACCGAAGTAGGCGCGGTGGATCATGATCAGCGAGTAGACCGAACCGAACACCAGGCCGGACGTGGCAATCGCGGTGATCCATGGCGCGCTGACGAACGAGCCGATCAGGATCAGGAACTCGCCGACGAAGTTGCCGGTGCCTGGCAGGCCCAGGGAAGCGGCTGCGAAGAACAGGCTGATGGCCGGCAGGTAGGCGATGCGCGACCAGATGCCGCCCATTTCACGCATGTCCCGGGTATGCAGGCGCTCGTACAACTGGCCGCTGAGGATAAACAGCGCCGCAGCCGACAGGCCGTGGGCCAGCATCTGGATCACCGCGCCTTGCAGGGCCAACTGGCTACCGGAGTAGATCCCGATCAGCACGAAGCCCATGTGCGAAACGCTGGAGAACGCGATCAGGCGCTTGATGTCGGTCTGGGCGAAGGCCAGGAACGCACCGTAGAAAATACCGATCAGGCCAAGGGTCATTGCGATCGGCGCAAACTCGGCCGAGGCGTTCGGGAAAAGCGGCAAGGCAAAGCGCAGCAGGCCATAGGCCGCTGTCTTCAACAAGATACCGGCCAGGTCCACGGAACCGGCGGTCGGCGCCTGGGCGTGGGCGTCGGGCAGCCAGGAGTGGAACGGCACCACCGGCAGCTTCACCGCGAAGGCGATGAAGAAGCCCAGCATCAGCACGTACTCGGTGGTGCGCGACAGCTCTACTTTCAACAGGTCGGCGTAGTTGAAGGTAATCACGCCGGTGTTGTTGAAGTTCACCAGGACCAGGCCAAGGATCGCCACCAACATGATCAGGCCGGAAGCCTGGGTGAAGATGAAGAACTTGGTCGCTGCGTAGATCCGGGTCTTCTTGCCGTCCGAAGAACTGTGACCCCAGAGCGCGATGAGGAAATACATCGGCACCAGCATCATTTCCCAGAAGAAGAAGAACATGAACAGGTCCAGCGCCAGGAACACGCCGACGACACCGCCCAGGATCCACATCAGGTTCAGGTGGAAGAAACCGACGTGACGCTGGATCTCTTTCCAGGAGCAGAGCACCGAGAGAATACCCAGCAAGCCGGTCAGCAGGATCATCAGCAGCGACAGACCGTCGAGGGCCAGGTGCACGCTGATGCCGAAGCGCTCGATCCAGGCGTGCTTGAATTCAAGTGCCCAGGTCGGATCGGCGCCAGGGGCCGGTGCGAATGAATAGTCGCCGGTCGCCCACAGCCAGAGGCCGAGCGCGAGTTCCAGGGACATGGTCAGCAGCGCAATCCAGCGCGGGAGGGTAGAGCTGGAACGCTCCGCCATCCAGCACAGCAGGCCGCCGATGAAGGGGATCAGGATTAGCCAGGGCAGAATCATGACGGGCTCGTTTCCTTTCGCAAGTTCGCAAGGTTCATATCAGACCGCTACCAGCACGATGGCGCCGATAACCAGCACGGCGCCAGCCGCCATGGAAGCCGCATACCAACGCAGTTGACCGGTCTCGGTACGGCTCAGGGCAGTGTGGCCACCCTTTGCCATGCGCGGGATCAGGCCAATGGTCTGGTCGAGCGGGTCTTTGCGCAGAATGTGGCTGATCGCAAGGTATGGCTTGACGAACAGTTTGTCGTAGATCCAATCGAAGCCCCAGGCGGCGAACCACCAGGCCGAGAGGAAACGCCCGATGCCGCTGTTGGCGATGGCCGTGACGAAGCGACGCTTGCCGAGGAACAGCAGGGCAGCCAGCAGGATACCCGCCAGGGCGATGGCGCCCGAGGCAATCTCAAGGCTGTGCTTGGCTTCGCCGCCGGCATGGCCGACGCTTTGCGGCAGCACATCGGCCAGCGGTGGGGTGATCATGGCGCCGACGAAGGTCGACAGCACGATCAGCACCGACAGCGGCAGCCAGTGGGCAATGCCGTGGCCGGCGTGGGCTTCGGTCTTGGCTTCACCGTGGAATGCGATGAAGATCAGGCGGAAGGTGTACAGCGAGGTCATGAACGCACCCACCAGGCCGGCATAAAGCAGACCCTGGTTACCGCTGGCGAACGCTTCCCAGAGGATCTCGTCCTTGGAGTAGAAGCCGGCGGTGACCAATGGCAGGGCCGCCAGGGCCGCGCCACCGACGATGAAGCTGGCATAGGCCAACGGCAGTTTCTTCCACAGGCCGCCCATCTTGAAGATGTTCTGCTCGTGGTGGCAGGCAACGATCACCGCACCGGAGGCAAGGAACAGCAGGGCCTTGAAGAAGGCGTGGGTCATCAGGTGGAAGATCGCGCCTTCCCAGGCACCGACGCCCAGGGCCAGGAACATGTAGCCGATCTGGCTCATGGTCGAGTAGGCGAGGATGCGCTTGATGTCGGTCTGTACCAGCGCGGCAAAACCGGCCAGCACCAGGGTCACGCCGCCAACCAGGCCGACCAGGTGCAGGATGTCCGGCGCCAGGGCGAACAGGCCGTGGGTACGGGCGATCAGGTAGACACCGGCGGTGACCATGGTCGCCGCGTGGATCAGTGCCGAAACCGGCGTCGGGCCCGCCATCGCGTCCGCCAACCAGGTCTGCAGCGGCAGTTGCGCGGATTTGCCGACAGCGCCGCCCAGCAGCATCAGGGTCGCCAGGACGATCCAGAAGTCGCCGGCCTTGAAGTGCTCGGGCGCCTTGACCAGCAATTCCTGGATATTCAGCGTGCCCAGCTGCTGGAACAGGATGAACAGGCCGATGGCCATGAACACGTCGCCGATGCGGGTCACGATGAAGGCCTTGAGCGCGGCGTTACCGTTGTTGCGGTTGCTGTAGTAGAAACCGATCAACAGGTACGAGCACAGGCCCACGCCTTCCCAGCCGAAGTACAGGAACAACAGGTTATCGCCGAGCACCAGGAACAGCATGCTGGCGATGAACAGGTTGGTGTAGGCGAAGAAGCGCGAGTAACCGGCTTCACCGCGCATGTACCACGAGGCGAACAGGTGGATCAGGAAACCCACGCCGACCACCACGCCGAGCATGGTCACCGACAGGCCGTCCAGGTAAAGGGCGAAGTTCGGCGTGAAGCCTTCCACCGCCATCCACTGCCACAGCACCTGCACGTACGCGCCACCTTCCGGCGGGGCGACGTTGAATTGCCAGATCACATACGCGGTAACGATGGCAGACAGGCCGATGGAGCCCACGCCAACCAGCGCCGAAAGGTTTTCCGACCAGCGTCCACGGGAGAACGACAGCAGCAGGAAACCGATGAGGGGAAATATGAAAGTCAGGAAAAGAAGGTTCATCCGCGCATCTCGCTGGCAGCGTCAATATCGAGAGTGTGGAAGCGGCGATACAGCTGCAACAGGATCGCCAGGCCAATACTGGCCTCGGCGGCTGCCAGGCTGATCACCAGGATGAACATGATCTGTCCATCCGGTTGCGCCCAGCGAGCGCCCGCAACGATGAAGGCCAGGGCGGAGGCATTCATCATCACCTCCAGGCTCATCAGCACGAACAGAATGTTGCGGCGGACCATCAGGCCGACCAGACCGAGACAGAACAGGATGCCGGCAACCGCCAGACCATGCTCGAGAGGGATAGCAGGCATGTGATTACTCCTTCGCCTCATTACGGCCCAAATGGAACGCCGTGACGACTGCGGCAAGCAGCAGCATCGAGGCGAGTTCGACCACCAGCAGATACGGGCCGAACAGGCTGATGCCCACGGCCTTGGCGTCTACGGTGGTGTGGCCGATGGCCTGGCCGCTCTGGTGGGCGAACAGCACATACAGCAGTTCTCCCAGCAGCAGGGCGGCGAGAATCACCGGCCCCGCCCAGATGCCAGGCTTGAGCCAGGCGCGTTCCTGTTGGATCGCCGCCGGGCCGAGGTTGAGCATCATCACCACGAACACGAACAGCACCATGATGGCGCCGGCGTAAGCGATCACTTCCAAGGCACCGGCGAACGGCGCGCCGAGGGCGAAGAAGGTCATGGCCACGGCGATCAGCGAAATGATCAGGTAGAGCAGGGCGTGCACGGGGTTGGTGTTGGTGACCACACGAAGCGTGGACACCACCGCGATACCCGATGCGAAATAGAAAGCGAATTCCATCTTTCTTCCTTAAGGCAGCAAGCTCTTCACGTTGATCGGTTCGGCTTCGTTCTGCGCGGCGCCTTTCGGCTTACCGGCAATGGCCATACCTGCAACACGATAGAAGTTGTAATCAGGGTTTTTACCGGGACCGGAAATCAGCAGGTCTTCTTTCTCGTACACCAGGTCCTGACGCTTGAAGTCAGCCATTTCGAAATCCGGCGTGAGCTGGATCGCGGTGGTCGGGCACGCTTCCTCGCACAAGCCGCAGAAGATGCAGCGTGAGAAGTTGATGCGGAAAAAGTCCGGGTACCAGCGACCGTCTTCGGTCTCGGCTTTCTGCAGCGAGATGCAGCCTACCGGGCACGCCACGGCGCACAGGTTGCAGGCCACGCAGCGCTCTTCGCCGTCAGGGTCGCGGGTCAGGACGATGCGCCCGCGATAACGCGGCGCCAGGTAGACCTGTTCTTCCGGGTATTGCAGGGTGTCGCGCTTGCGAAAGCCATGGCCGAAGATCATGACCAGGCTTCGCAGTTGGGTACCGGTACCCTTAACGATGTCGCCAATATATTTGAACATGGGTCAAATCCTCACTGAACCGCGGCCGCGGGCGCGTTCATCAAAACGATCGCAGCGGTCACCAGCATGTTGATCAGGGTCAGCGGCAGGCAGAATTTCCAGCTGAAATCCATCACCTGGTCGTAGCGTGGGCGCGGGATCGAGGCGCGCAACAGAACGAACAGCATGATGAAAAACGCGGTCTTCAGGGCGAACCAGACGAAGGACAGTTGCGGCAGGATGCCGAACGGACCGTGCCAGCCACCGAAGAACAGCGTCACCAGCAGTGCCGAGATCAGGATGATGCCGATGTACTCGCCTACGAAGAACATGCCCCATTTCATGCCGGCATATTCAATGTGGTAACCGTCGGCCAGTTCCTGTTCCGCTTCCGGCTGGTCGAAGGGGTGACGGTGAGTCACGGCCACGCCAGCGATGAAGAAGGTACAGAAGCCGAAGAACTGCGGAATGATGAACCACAGGTTCTGGGCCTGGTACTCGACGATGTCGCGCATGTTGAACGAGCCGGCCTGAATCACGATGCCCATCAGCGACAGGCCCATGAACACTTCATAGGACACGGTCTGGGCCGAGGCCCGAAGGCTGCCGAGCAGGGCGAACTTGTTGTTACTCGACCAACCGGCGAACAACACCGCGTACACCGACAGGCCGGCCATGGCGAAGAAGAACAGCAGGCCGATGTTCAGGTCCGCCACGCCCCAGGTCGGGGTGATCGGGATGACCGCGAAGGCGATCAGCAAGGCGCTCATGGCCACGACCGGTGCCAGGGTGAAGATCACCTTGTCGGCGAACGGTGGCGTCCAGTCTTCCTTGAAGAACATCTTCACCATGTCGGCGGCGATCTGGAACATGCCGAACGGGCCGACGCGGTTCGGACCGTAGCGGTCCTGCCACCAGCCCAGCAGGCGACGTTCGACGAAGCTCAGCAACGCGCCGCAGACCACCACGGCCAGCAAGACCACGATGGCCTTGAGGACCGTCAGGATCACGGCGATCACTTCAGGGGTGAACCAGCTCATTGCGCTGCCTCCTGCAGACCGTCGACGGTTTTGCCGAAAATCGCCGGTGGAATACCCGCCAGGCCAGCCGGCAGGGCCACCAGGCCGGCGCCCAGTTCTTCATTGATGCGCAGCGGCAGACGCAAGGTCTGGCCAGCCACGTTCAGGCTCAGCAGGGCACCGTCGTTGACGCCCAGGCGATCGGCTTCGGACTTGGCCAGCGACACGTAGGCGGCCGGGATGCGCTCCTGCACCGGCTCGGCCTTGGAAGAGTTCTCTTCGCTGCCGAACAGGTGATGGAACGGCACGACCTGCCAGGTGCCCGGTGCCGGGTTGAAGGCACGTGGGACGCTGGCGAACCAGCCCAGGCCATCGCCCTGGCTTTCGATCAGGCGAGTGCCCGGATCACCGGCACGCAGGTGGCCGCCGACTTCGTCCTGGAACTTGTTCCAGGCCTGCGGCGAGTTCCAGCCCGGCGACCAGGCGAACGGCACTTGCGAGCGCGGTTCGGCGGAGCCCGAGTAACCTTCCATGGAGAAGGCGAACGCGGTGTCCTTGTCCTGCGGAGTACGCGGTTCGTGGACGCTGATATTGGCGCGCATCGCGGTGCGACCGGAGTAGCGCAGCGGTTCGCGAGCCAGTTTCAGGCCCTTGATGCGGAACGCGGCGGACGGCGCGGCGTCGACCACACCGGCCAGTTGCGCAGTGCTCGAGGCAACGGCGGCCGTGACGTGGTCCAGTTGCGTCCAGTCGATCGGCTGGTTCAGCAGGGTGGCGCGCAGGGCGTGCAGCCAGCGCCAGCCTTCGTGGACCAGAATGCTGGCGTCCAGGTATTGCGGGTCGAAAACCTGGAAAAAGCGCTGGGCGCGGCCTTCCTGGCTGACCAGCGTACCGTCGCCTTCGGCGAAGCTTGCCGCCGGCAGCACCAGGTCGGCGCGGTCGGTGGTGGCGGTTTTCTGATGGTCGGCGACGATCAAGACCTTGGCGGCGCTCAGGGCGGCATCGACCTTGGCATTGTCGGTGCGGGTGAACAGGTCGTTCTCCAGCACGACGATGGCGTCGGCGTTGCCGTCGATCACCGCTTGCAGCGCCGCGTCGACCGATTCGCCACCAAGCATGGCCAGGCCGAGGCTGTTGGCCTCAGGTACAACCAGGCTGATGGAGCCATTTTTTTCGCGTAGCTTCAGTGCCTTGGCGATGTTGGCCGCGGCTTGGATCAGCGCCTTGGAACCCAGGGAGGTGCCGGCGATGATCAGCGGACGCTTGGCGGCCAGCAGGGCGTCGGCGATGCGTTGGGCGAGGGCGGCTGCTTCACTGTCCAGGCCGTCGACGGCCGGGGCGCTGGCATCCAGGGCGTGGGCCACGGCAAAACCGATGCGCGCCAGATCGTCCGGAGCGGCGTGGACGCATTCTTCGGCCACGTCGTCGAGCTTGGTTTCAGCGAGGCTGGCGATGAACAGCGGGTTCAGCGCGTGCTGGCCGATGTTCTTCACGGCGGCGTCGAGCCATGGCTGGACGCGCATGGCGTCGGCCATGTCCTCGGCCTTGCCCTTGACCGACTGGCGCAGGGCGAGGGCCATGCGGGCGGCGGTCTGGGTCAGGTCTTCGCCGAGGACGAACACTGCGTCGTGGTCTTCGATGTCGCGCATCGTCGGCACGGGCAGTGGGCTGTCCTTGAGCACTTGCAGCACCAGGCGGATGCGTTCCAGCTCGCCGGCCTCGATGCCGCTGTAGAAGTGCTCGGCGCCGACCAGCTCACGCAGGGCGTAGTTGCTTTCCAGGCTGGCGCGAGGCGAACCGATGCCGACGATGTTGCGTCCGCGCAGCAGCTCGGCGGCCTTGTCCAGGGCTTCGTCCAGGCTCAGCTTGGCGCCGTTTGCGAGCAGCGGCTGGCGCGGGCGATCCTTGCGGTTGACGTAGCCATAGCCGAAACGGCCACGGTCGCACAGGAAGTACTGGTTCACCGAACCGTTGTAGCGGTTTTCGATGCGGCGCAGTTCGCCGTAACGCTCGCCCGGGCTGATGTTGCAACCGCTGGAGCAGCCGTGGCAGATGCTTGGCGCGAACTGCATGTCCCACTTGCGGTTGTAGCGCTCGGAGTGGGTCTTGTCGGTGAACACACCGGTCGGGCAGACCTCGGTGAGGTTGCCGGAGAATTCGCTTTCCAGGGTGCCGTCTTCAACGCGACCGAAGTAGACGTTGTCGTGGGCGCCGAACACGCCCAGGTCGGTGCCGCCGGCGTAGTCCTTGTAGAAACGCACGCAACGGTAGCAGGCGATGCAGCGGTTCATCTCGTGGGAAATGAACGGGCCGAGATCCTGGTTCTGGTGGGTACGCTTGGTGAAGCGATAACGGCGCTCGTTGTGGCCGGTCATCACGGTCATGTCTTGCAGGTGGCAATGGCCGCCTTCCTCACAGACCGGGCAGTCGTGAGGGTGGTTGGTCATCAACCATTCGACGACGCTGGCGCGAAACACTTTCGCTTCTTCGTCGTCGATGGAGATCCAGCTGCCGTCGGTGGCGGGGGTCATGCAGGACATGACGATCCGACCACGCTTGTCGTTCTCGTCGGTGTACTGCTTGACCGCGCACTGGCGACAGGCGCCAACGCTGCCAAGGGCGGGGTGCCAGCAGAAATAAGGAATGTCGAGGCCCAGCGACAGACATGCCTGTAACAGGTTGTCTGCGCCATCGACTTCGAGCTCTTTGCCGTCTACGTGGATAGTGGCCATGGTTCAAAGTTCTTCGTTGGCCCGGTGTCAGCGGGCGTGGCTAATGGAATCTTGTCGTTCGTCCGAATCCAAACAGCCTCGGTAAAGAGGCGTCATCGAACGAAAGGCGAAGGGCACGGACCCTTCGCCTTTTTAAGCGTCGTTACGCGCCGACCATGGTCGGCGAGACCACCTGATTGAGATCGTCCGCGCGGGTTGGCGCGATGCCGGCCTCGAATTCAGGGCGGAAGTATTTGATGGCGCTGCCCAACGGCTCCACGGCACCTGGTGCGTGAGCACAGAAGGTCTTGCCTGGGCCGAGGAAACCCACCAGACCCAGCAGGGTCTCGATGTCGCCGGGTTGGCCTTGGCCTTTCTCGATGGCCATCAAGAGCTTGACGCTCCAGGGCAGGCCGTCGCGGCAAGGGGTGCAGAAACCGCAGGATTCGCGCGAGAAAAACTGCTCCATGTTGCGCAGAAGCGAAACCATGTTGACGCTGTCGTCCACCGCCATCGCCAGGCCGGTACCCATCCGGGTGCCCACCTTGGCGATGCCACCGGCATACATTTGTGCGTCCAGGTGTTCCGGCAACAGGAAACCGGTGCCGGCGCCGCCGGGCTGCCAGCACTTGAGCTTGTAGCCGTCGCGCATGCCACCGGCGTAGTCTTCGAACAGCTCGCGCGCGGTGACGCCGAACGGCAGTTCCCACAGGCCAGGGTTCTTGACCTTGCCGGAGAAGCCCATGAGCTTGGTGCCCATGTCTTCACTGCCGTCACGGGCCAGGGATTTGTACCAGTCGACGCCGTCGGCGATGATCGCCGGCACGTTGCACAGGGTCTCGACGTTGTTCACGCAGGTCGGCTTGCCCCACACGCCGACGGCGGCGGGGAAGGGCGGCTTGGAGCGTGGGTTGGCGCGGCGGCCTTCCAGGGAGTTGATCAGCGCGGTTTCTTCACCGCAGATGTAACGCCCGGCGCCGGTGTGGACGAACAGCTCGAAATCGAAGCCTGAGCCCAGGATGTTCTTGCCCAGCAGGCCAGCGGCCTTGGCTTCTTCCACGGCACGGTTCAGGTGCTTGGCGGCGGTGGTGTATTCGCCACGCAGGAAGATGTAGCCACGGTAGGTCTTCAGCGCGCGGGCACTGATCAGCATGCCTTCGATCAGCAGATGGGGCAGTTGCTCCATCAGCATGCGGTCTTTCCAGGTGTTGGGTTCCATCTCGTCCGCGTTGCACAGCAGGTAGCGGATGTTGATGGACTCGTCCTTTGGCATCAGGCCCCACTTCACGCCAGTGGGAAAGCCTGCGCCGCCACGGCCCTTGAGGCCGGCGTCCTTCACGGTCTGGACGATGTCATCGGCGGCCATGTCGGCGAATGCCTTGCGCGCGGCGGCATAGCCGTTCTTCGCCTGGTATTCGTCCAGCCATACCGCTTCGCCGTCGTCACGCAGACGCCACGTCAGGGGATGGGTTTCGGCCGAACGCTGGATGCGGTTGGCGGGCCCGAAGGAAGTCAGGGTCATACGTAGCCCTCCAGCAGTTTGGCGACGCCGTCCGGCTTGACGTCACCAAAGGTGTCGTCATCGATCATCAGCGCCGGTGCCTTGTCACAGTTGCCCAGGCAGCACACGGGCAGCAGGGTGAAGCGGCCGTCGGCGGTGGTCTGGCCCAGGCCGATGCCCAGCTTGCTCTGGAGCTCGCCGACCACCGATTCGTGGCCGCCGATGTAGCAGACCATGCTGTCGCAGACGCGAATGATGTGGCGGCCTACGGGCTGGCGGAAAATCTGGCTGTAGAAGGTAGCGACGCCTTCGACGTCGCTGGCCGGGATGCCGAGGATCTCGCCGATGGCGTAGAGTGCGCCGTCAGGCACCCAGCCACGTTCCTTCTGGACGATCTTCAAGGCTTCGATCGACGCCGCGCGCGGGTCTTCGTAGTGATGCAGCTCGTGCTCGATGGCCGAGCGCTCGGTTTCGCTCAGGGCGAAACGGTCAGTCTGGATAAGCGTGCTGTTCATGCTTAGCGGTCCACGTCGGCCATAACGAAATCGATACTACCCAGGTACGCGATCAAGTCCGCGACCATGCTGCCTTTGATCACCGAAGGGATCTGCTGCAGGTGCGGGTAGCTTGGGGTGCGAATCCGGGTGCGGTAGCTCATGGTGCCGCCGTCGCTCGTCAGGTAATAACTGTTGATGCCCTTGGTCGCTTCGATCATCTGGAAGGATTCGTTGGCCGGCATGACCGGGCCCCACGAAACTTGCAGGAAGTGGGTGATCAGGGTCTCGATGTGTTGCAGCGTGCGTTCTTTCGGTGGCGGCGTGGTCAGCGGGTGGTCCGCCTTGTACGGGCCTTCCGGCATGTTGCGCATGCACTGCTCGATGATCTTGACGCTCTGGCGCATTTCCTCGACGCGAACCATGCAGCGGTCATAGGCGTCACCGTGAGTCGCCAGCGGGACTTCGAACTCGAAGTTCTCGTAGCCGGAATACGGGCGCGCCTTGCGCAGGTCGAAGTCCAGGCCGGTGGCGCGCAGGTTCGGGCCGGTAACGCCCCATTCCAGCGCTTCCTTGGTGTTGTAGGCGGCCACGCCTTCGGTTCGGCCGCGCAGGATGCTGTTCTTCAGGGCGGCCTTGGTGTATTCGTCCAGGCGCTTGGGCATCCACTCGACGAAATCCTTGACCAGCTTTTCCCAGCCGCGCGGCAGGTCGTGGGCCACGCCGCCGATGCGGTACCAGGCCGGGTGCAGGCGGAAACCGGTGACGGCTTCGATCACGGTGTAGGCTTTCTGGCGGTCGGTGAACGTGAAGAACACCGGCGTCATCGCGCCCACGTCCTGGATGTAGGTGCCCAGGAACAGCAGGTGGCTGGTGATACGGAAGAACTCGGCCATCATGATGCGAATCACGTTGACACGGTCCGGCACCGTGATGCCCGCCAGTTTTTCCACCGACAGGACGTACGGCAGGTTGTTCATTACCCCGCCAAGGTAGTCGATGCGATCGGTGTAGGGGATGTAGCTGTGCCAGGACTGGCGCTCACCCATTTTCTCGGCGCCACGGTGGTGGTAGCCGATGTCCGGAACGCAATCGACGATCTCTTCGCCGTCCAGCTGCAGGATGATGCGGAACGCACCGTGGGCCGAGGGGTGGTTCGGGCCCAGGTTGAGGAACATGTAGTCCTCGTTGGCACCGGAACGCTTCATCCCCCAGTCTTCAGGCTTGAAGCGCGCGGACTCTTCTTCGAGTTGCTGCTTGGCCAGGGTCAGGCTGTACGGGTCGAACTCCGTGGCACGGGCCGGGAAGTCCTTGCGCAGCGGGTGACCTTCCCAGGTCGGCGGCATCATGATGCGCGTCAGGTGCGGGTGGCCGGGGAAATCGATGCCGAACATGTCCCAGACTTCACGCTCGTACCAGTTGGCGTTCGGCCAGATGCCGGTCACGGTCGGCACGCTGAGGTCGCTTTCGGACAAGGCGACCTTGATCATTACGTCACTATTACGCTCCACCGACAACAGGTGGTAGAACACGGTGAAATCGGCACCAGGCAAGCCCTGGCGCTTGGTGCGCAGACGCTCGTCCACGCCATGCAGGTCATAGAGCATGACGTACGGCTTGGGCAGGTTGCGCAGGAAGGTCAGGACTTCGATCAGCTTGGCGCGGGCAACCCAAAGCACCGGCATGCCGGTGCGGGTCGACTGGAGCGTGAACGCCTCTGCGCCAAAACGGTTGTTCAGTTCGACGACCACATCCTGGTCGTCTGCCTTGTAAGGCGGGATGTACAGAGCACTGCCTGTAGTCATGGTTATTTATCGCTTTCGGTCAACGTAAAGAATGAAGCCAGGTTCTCGTTTCTTCTACAGAGCAGAGCTGGATCAGACTTCGTCGGGGCTGCGCAGATTCGTGACTGCGATTCGCTGTTCGCGGCGCTGTTCCTTTTGCGACGGCATGTCGGCGCGATAGACGCCTTGATCACCGACGACCCAGGACAGTGGGCGACGCTCCTGGCCGATGGATTCCTGCAGCAGCATCAAGCCTTGCAGGAACGCTTCGGGGCGGGGCGGGCAGCCGGGCACGTAGACATCCACGGGGAGGAATTTGTCGACCCCCTGGACCACGGAGTAAATGTCATACATGCCGCCGGAGTTGGCACAGGCGCCCATGGAAATGACCCACTTGGGTTCCAGCATCTGTTCGTACAGGCGCTGAATGATGGGGGCCATTTTCAGGAACGGCGTACCGGCGATAACCATGAAATCCGCCTGGCGCGGCGATGCCCGGATCACCTCGGCGCCAAAGCGCGCGATGTCGTGGGGCGCCGTGAAGGCGGTGGTCATTTCCACGTAGCAGCACGAAAGGCCGAAGTTGTACGGCCAAAGGGAGTTCTTGCGACCCCAGTTGACCGTGCTGTTCAGCACGTCTTCGAGCTTGCCCATGAAGATGTTCTTGTGGACTTGATCTTCTAACGGATCGGCGACGGTTTCCCGCTTGCCGATCGGATACTGCTCGTTAGGAGCATCGGGGTCGATCCTGGTGAGATTGTATTGCATTGCCAAAGCCTCATTGTTTCAGCTTCGCTTGCCGCTTACGCCGAGCTTCCGGAGCCCAATCAAGAGCTCCCACCCGGTAAAGGTAGACAAGACCTGCCAACAGAATTGCTATGAAAACGAGAGCTTCGACGAATCCGGTCCAGCCGCTTTCGCGGACGGACACAGACCAGGCAAAGAGAAAAAGGGCTTCGATATCGAAGATCACGAAGAGCATCGCGACCAGATAGAATTTGGCTGAGAGCCGCAAGCGGGCGCCACCGGTAGGCAGCATGCCGGACTCGAACGGTTCATTCTTGCTGCGGCCCCAGGCTTTTGACCCGAGCAGGCTCGACACGCCGAGCATGAAGGCACACAGGCCGACGACGCCCAGAAGGAAAATGGCAAAGCCCCAATTGTGGGCCATGAGTCCTGTCGCTTCGGGCATGCTGGAAATCCTTAACAGAGAGCAAAGGTCTCTGAGCTTCAAAAAGAAATAACGCAGTGACGATATGTCGCAGCAATCAATCGCGGTGATTTTATGGCTAAACACCGGGCAAGTAAAATTCCAATGGCGAAATTATTTATTGGAATAAGGACATAGTACGTCTCCACGGCCCCGCAGCCCCGGCCCCATGGGGATTGGCTGTTGATACCTCAAAAGAATTTCATTTCATATGTAACAATGAAAGCGCCTTCAAATGATAATTATTACTGTTTGGCTGCGCGGCACCGCAGGTAGTCGATGCAACAACTGAGAACTTGTCTTATATAGCCGTGATGGCAGTTGTCAGCGCTGGCCGTTTTACTCTTTTTCTGACTGCCCGATACTGCGTTCGATCAATTTTTTTGCTTTTCCTGTGGGGCGCTTCCTTAAGGCTTGTCTGGATTCCTGTGGCGAGGGAGCTTGCTCCCGCTTGAGTGCGAAGCGCTCACAAAAAGGCTGCTGCGCAGCCAGCGGGAGCAAGCTCCCTCGCCACAAAATCCTTTCATGTGAAGACATTGCTGCCAAAGCATAGGCAAAAAAAAGCCCCGAACCAGTCGGGGCTTCAGATCGTCGGCTTTGCGGTTAGCTTTTATTCGGTCCGCAAGGGCCGTTTACGCGATAGATCAGTGGAACTGCTCTTCTTCGGTCGACCCGGTCAGCGCGGTCACGGACGAGGTGCCGCCCTGGATCACGGTGGTCATGTCGTCGAAGTAGCCGGTGCCGACTTCCTGCTGGTGGGCCACAAAGGTGTAGCCTTTGGCGGCGTCAGCGAATTCCTGCTCTTGCAGCTTCACGTAGGCGGTCATGTCGTTGCGGGCGTAGTCGTGCGCCAGGTTGAACATGCTGTGCCACATGTTGTGAATGCCGGCCAGGGTGATGAACTGGTGCTTGTAGCCCATGGCGGACAGTTCGCGCTGGAACTTGGCGATGGTCGCGTCGTCCAGGTTCTTCTTCCAGTTGAAGGAAGGCGAGCAGTTGTACGACAGCAGTTGGTCCGGGTATTCCTTCTTGATCGCTTCGGCGAAGCGACGGGCTTCGTCCAGGTCCGGCTTGGCGGTTTCGCACCAGATCAGGTCGGCGTACGGGGCGTAGGCCAGGCCGCGGGCGATGGCCTGGTCGAGGCCAGCGCGTACTTTGTAAAAGCCTTCCTGGGTACGGGTGCCGGTGACGAACGGCTGGTCGTACGGGTCGCAATCCGAGGTCAGCAGGTCAGCGGCGTTGGCGTCGGTACGGGCCAGGATGATGGTCGGTACGCCAGCAACGTCGGCCGCCAGGCGAGCGGCGGTCAGCTTCTGTACGGCTTCCTGGGTAGGAACCAGTACCTTGCCGCCCATGTGGCCGCATTTCTTCACCGAGGCCAATTGGTCTTCGAAGTGAACGCCGGCGGCACCTGCCTCGATCATGCTCTTCATCAGTTCGTAGGCGTTCAGTACGCCGCCGAAACCGGCTTCGGCATCAGCCACGATAGGTGCGAAGTAGTCGATGTAGCCTTCGTCGCCCGGGTTCTTGCCGGCTTTCCACTGGATCTGGTCGGCGCGACGGAACGAGTTGTTGATGCGCTTGACCACGGTTGGAACCGAGTCCACTGGGTACAGCGACTGGTCAGGGTACATGGATTCGGCGGAGTTGTTGTCCGCGGCCACTTGCCAGCCCGACAGGTAGATCGCCTGGATACCGGCCTTGACTTGCTGCACAGCCTGGCCGCCAGTCAGGGCGCCCATGCAGTTGACGAAGTCTTTCTCGGGGCGGAAGGAAGGCTTGGCGCCCTGAGTGACCAGGTTCCACAGCTTCTCGGCGCCCATTTTCGCAAAGGTGTGTTCAGGTTGAACCGAACCACGCAGACGGACGACGTCAGCAGCGGAATAATTGCGCTTCACGCCTTTCCAGCGCGGGTTTTCAGCCCAGTCTTTTTCAAGGGCTGCAATTTGCTGTTCGCGTGTCAGTGCCATGGAGATAAACCTCGTCGCATAGGTCTGGGGTGGAAAATTCCTGCTCCTGCCGACCAGGGGTTGGCGTACAAGTCGGTTCAGGCGGGGAGGCGACGGGATGAACGATGGGCTCGAGGGGAAAGTGAGCAGGTAGAGGCGAACTGCGGGCGCATTCGGGCGTCGTGGGCCTTTATACGAACTCAGAGTGATGCCGGGTTACCTAGTTACGCTTCCGTCCCTCGGGACAACTTCGTTCCAGTCGCAACCTCGTCAAACACACCTTGTGGGCGGTACAGACACGAATCGGCTCGCAGGGTGGTTGCAAGCATCGACCCGAAGGCCCTTGCCAGGGCCCCTGATTAGCGGGAGCGAGGCCATCATGCCTTCGGTTTTTTGGCTCGTCAAACGTTTTGTAGTGCTTTTTTTCAAGCACTACATCTTTGGTCTAATACGACTCATCAGTCAGTTTTTGGTGCTTCAGTTCAGGGTGTCGACCTTCACCCGCAGAATCATGTCATCCCGGCCTTGGGTCGAGTAGCTGCGGGTCAGGCCTTGTTTGTCGGCTTGAGTCTGGCGGTTCACCCCAGCGAGGGTGATCCATTCGCCGAGGCGCCCGCTGACGGTTGTGTCGGTGCTTTGCACGTTCACTACATCTGGACGTTCCTGGCTCATGCGGTCACGGTTGGTGCTGATACTCAGGTGAACGGTCTCGCCAGTGACACTGGCGGTGACATAAAAACCTTGGGTGACGTTGCGGTATTCGGTCTGGCTTTGCATGCGACCGTAGCCGTCGGTCTGGTTGCTGGTGAATGGCACGCTCTGACCGACCTGGATGAGCGCCGGCTGGCCTTCGCTGGCCTGGATCTGCTGCACGCCGCCCTCACGGCTGGCGGTGCTGCGGTTGATGATGCGCGTCTGGCTGGGCGCGGCGCCGTTGATCGAGTAGCCCTGGTCGCCTTGCAGGTTGTTCTCGTTGGTGTCGACGGTGATCAGCAAGCGCTTGGGAGCGGTGTCCAGTTGCGCCAGGAATTGCCGGAGTTCTTCGATCTTGCCCGGTTCGGCATTCACGATCAGTTGGTTGCCGTAGGCGCTGACCTGGCCATCCTTGCCGAGGAAATTCTGTGCCACCGGCAGTAGATCCGCGCTGGTGCGGTAGTTCAGCGGTACGATTTCGGTTGCGGCCATGACTGACAGGCTGCAGCCGAGCAGCAGGGTGGTCAGCAAGGTGCGTAGGGACATGTCCATTTCTCCGCGAGACAAAGGCTAGATATTGCCAGTTTGTCGGCCCCGGGTGGGGCAAGTTGAATGGTAGACGGCAAAACGCCCCGGCATCGGTGGATGGCGGGGCGTTTTGTGATGCTGATAATGTACTTGTGGCGAGGGGATTTATCCCCGCTGGGCTGCGAAGCAACCCCAATCAAGCTAATTTCGTCAACCTGACACACCGCAGTGACTGATTTGAAGGTTGCTGCGCAACCCAGCGGGGATAAATCCCCTCGCCACAGGGTATTGTGTTGCTGCTTCCAGCGGTTTCAGGCCGAGCGCCGCACCATGTCCACATGGGGAATGCCGGCCTCGAGGAATTCCTCGCTGACCACCGCAAACCCCAGTCGCTCATAGAACGGCGTGGCATGGACCTGGGCGCTGAGCATCTGCTGTTGCAATCCGCGTCTCTCGGCCTCGGCGATCACTGCATGCATCAACGCATCGCCGACCTTCAGACCGCGCCAGTCCTTGAGGACCGATACGCGACCGATATGGCCGTCAGTCAGCAGGCGCGCGGTACCGATGGGGAAGTCGCCTTCGAAGGCCAGGAAATGCACGGCGTCCTGGTCATCCGAATCCCACTCCAACTCTGGGGGTACGGATTGCTCGGCAATGAACACCGTTTCACGAATGCGCCGGATCTCGGCGTTATCCTTTTGCCAGTCTGCGACACGAACGTGAATTTTATTCATCGGCGAACCCCAGGCTGCCTTGTTTGACCAATTCGTGGATAAGGCCGCGGCCTTCTTCATCGTCCAGCCATGGGCCGAGGTTTTCGATGTGCAGCGCGTCGGCGGCGCAGATCATCTTCAGCAGGTCCCGCAGCTTGCCCGGCAGATAACGGCTCTGGCCGCTGGCGAACAGCAGCAGGTCGTCATCGACTTCCGACCAGGCCAGGCGCGCGCTCGGGTTGCGGATGATCACGGCACCCTGTTCCAGGCCGGCCAGCAAGTCGTCTTCTTCCAATTCCGGGCCCACCACCAGTTCCGGGTAGCGGGGTTCGGTCATGAACTGGCCGAACCAGGTCAGCAGCAAACGCTCATCGCTCATGTGCTCGGCCAGAAGGCCTTTGAGGCGGTCCAGGGCGTCGTGCTGGATCTGGTGCGGGTCCGCGACGGGGCGTGCGTCGGCGTCGGTGTAACGCTCTTCGTCCGGCAAGAACTGGCTGAGGAAGTCGGTGAAATGGGTGAGCACTTCGGCCGCGCTCGGCGCTCGGAAGCCGACCGAGTAGGTCATGCAGTCATCCACGGCGACACCGCAGTGGGCCAGGCGCGGTGGCAAGTAGAGCATGTCGCCGGGTTCCAGGGTCCACTCGTCGGTGGCCTCGAAATCGGCGAGGATGCGCAGGTCCGCATGGGGCAGCAGCGGGCTTTCGGAGTCGCACATCTGGCCGATCTTCCAGTTGCGCTTGCCATGGCCTTGCAACAGGAAAACGTCGTAGTTGTCGAAGTGCGGACCGACACCGCCACCCGGGGCGGCGAAGCTGATCATCACGTCGTCGATGCGCCAGCTCGGCAGGAAGCGGAAATGCTCCAGCAGCTCGCTGACTTCGGGGACGAACTGGTCGACCGCCTGCACCAGCAGCGTCCACTCGCGCTCCGGCAGCTTGCTGAATTCATCTTCGGCGAACGGGCCGCGACGCAACTCCCAGGGACGCTCGCCGTGCTCGATCACCAGGCGCGATTCAACCTCTTCTTCCAGCGCAAGGCCGGCCAGTTCGTCGGCATCGATCGGGCTTTCGAAGTCAGGAATCGCCTGGCGGATCAGCAGGGGTTTCTTCTGCCAGTAATCGCGCAGGAACTCCCGTGCCGTGATGCCGCCCAGAAGTTGCAGTGGAATGTCAGGATTCATGTGTAACCTATTGAAAAAATATACTTTTCAGACGCGAATAAAAACGCCCGGCGCGGCCGGGCGTCTCAAAGGTAAAGCGATGTGTCAGATGCGCTTGGCTTGTGCCGCCGCGTTGCCGATGTAGCTGGCCGGGGTCAGCTTTTTCAGCTCGGCCTTGGCTTCGGCAGGCATGTCCAGGCCATCGATGAAAGTCTGCAGCGCTTCAGGGCTGATGCCCTTGCCACGGGTCAGCTCTTTGAGCTTCTCGTACGGGTTTTCGATGTTGTAGCGACGCATCACGGTCTGGATCGGCTCGGCCAGGACTTCCCAGCAGGCGTCCAGGTCGGCGGCGATCTTATGCTCGTTCAGTTCCAGCTTGCCGATGCCCTTGAGGCTGGCCTCGTAGGCGATGACGCTATGGGCAAAACCCACGCCTAGGTTGCGCAGCACGGTGGAGTCGGTCAGGTCGCGCTGCCAGCGGGAAATCGGCAGCTTGCTCGCCAGGTGCTGGAACAGCGCGTTGGCGATGCCCAGGTTGCCTTCGGAGTTTTCGAAATCGATCGGGTTGACCTTGTGCGGCATGGTCGAGGAACCGATCTCGCCGGCGATGGTGCGCTGCTTGAAGTAACCCAGGGAGATGTAGCCCCAGATATCGCGGTCGAAGTCGATCAGGATGGTGTTGAAGCGTGCGATCGCATCGAACAGCTCGGCGATGTAGTCGTGCGGTTCGATCTGGGTGGTGTACGGGTTGAAGCTCAGACCCAGTTCGTCTTCGATGAAGGCGCGGGCGTTGGCTTCCCAGTCGATGTCCGGGTAGGCCGAAAGGTGGGCGTTGTAGTTGCCCACGGCGCCGTTGATCTTGCCCAGCAGGGGCACGGCGGCTACCTGGGTGATCTGGCGCTCCAGGCGGTAGACGACGTTTGCCAACTCCTTGCCCAGGGTGGTCGGCGAAGCCGGTTGACCGTGGGTGCGCGACAGCATCGGCACGTCGGCGAAGCGGATCGCCAGCTCGCGAATGGCCTGGGCGATCTGGCGCATCAGAGGCAGCAGCACATCGTCACGGCCTTCGCGCAGCATCAGGGCGTGGGACAGGTTGTTGATGTCCTCGCTGGTGCAGGCGAAGTGGATGAACTCACTGACGTTGGCCAGTTCCGGCAGCTTGGCCGCCTGCTCCTTGAGCAGGTACTCGATGGCCTTGACGTCGTGGTTGGTGGTGCGCTCGATCTCTTTGACGCGCTCAGCGTGCTCCAGGGCGAAATTGTCGGCCAGAGCGTTCAGCACTGCGTTGGCTTCGGCGGAAAAGGCCGGAACTTCACCAATGCCAGGGTGGGCGGCCAGGCGCTGGAGCCAGCGCACTTCAACCAGGACACGGGCACGGATCAGGCCGTACTCGCTGAAAATAGGGCGCAGGGCCTGGGTTTTGCCGGCGTAGCGGCCGTCTACAGGGGAAACCGCAGTGAGCGAAGAGAGCTGCATGGGGTGTTCTCGGACAGTCGGGCAACGAAATGGGGCGCGTATCATACATGAAAATCAGCGCCGGTCCGTCGCCAACTGACCGGCGTGTTACGCGTAAAGAGGTACAAAAGCAGGTCGAGGCGACTTATTCGTTGCGCATCAACGGGTAAAGCTCTTTCAATAATTTGCGTCGGCTGATCACCAGTTGCCAACGATGGCCGCCCAGCTGCCGCCACAGCCGTGCCGAGCGGATCCCGGCGAGCAGCAGGGCGCGGATCTTCGAGGCGTTGCTCGGTTGCTGCAGGTTGCGCATGTCGCCATGCACCTGGATGCGCTGGCGCAGCGTGCTCAAGGTGTCCTGGTACAGCGCGCCGCATGCGGCGATCACGTTTTCGTGGGACGGGCCGAAATGCTCGACCTGGGATTGGATCTGCGGCAAACGATTGCCGATGGTTTCCAGCAGGTCGTCACGCTTGGCCAACTGGCGCTCCAGGCCCAGCATCGACAGGGCGTAGCGCAGCGGTTCGCGTTGCAGGGCGCTGGGGTCGCGCTCCAGGGCGCCGATCAAGGCGCGGTAGCCTTCGCGCAGGTTCAAGTCGTCGCCACCGTAGACCTCCAGGGTGTCCTTGGGGTCGCGTACCAGCAGGCTGCCGAGCATGCAGCCCAGGCCGGCCTCGGTGGCCTGGCCGGTCTTGGCGATCCGGTCCACCAGCACGGCGGCCAGGAAGACGCCGCCCAGCGCCGTCAGTTGTTCCTGGATTGGCGTCATGCCTTGCTGCTCCATGGCTCGGCGACTTCGATCACGCCGCCGCCCAGGCAGATTTCGCCGTCGTAGAACACCACCGACTGGCCGGGCGTGACCGCGCGCTGCGGGTCATCGAAGGTGGCGCGGTAGCCTGTCTCGGTTTTTTCCAAGGTGCAGGCCTGGTCGCTCTGGCGATAGCGAACCTTGGCCGTCAGGCGGCGCGGTTCGCTGAGGTCGATCGGGTTGACCCAATAGATGTCCGAGGCGAGCAGGGCGCCGGAGAACAGCCACGGGTGGTCGTTACCCTGGCCAACGATCAGCTCGTTGTGCTCCAGGTCCTTGACCAGCACGTACCACGGCTCTTCGCCGGCGTCCTTCAACCCGCCGATGCCCAGGCCTTGGCGCTGGCCGATGGTGTGGTACATCAGGCCATGGTGGCGGCCGATGACCTCGCCTTCGGTCGTCTTGATCTCGCCCGGCTGCGCCGGCAGGTATTGCTTGAGGAAGTCGCTGAAACGGCGCTCGCCAATGAAGCAGATCCCGGTGGAGTCCTTTTTCTTGGCGGTGGCGAGTTGGTGCTTCTCGGCGATCGCGCGTACTTCGGGCTTTTCCAGCTCGCCAACCGGGAACAAGGTCTTGGCGATCTGCTCGCCGCCAACGGCATGCAGGAAGTAGCTCTGGTCCTTGTTCGGATCCAGGCCCTTGAGCAGTTCGGTACGGCCGTCGATGTCGCGGCGGCGCACGTAGTGGCCAGTAGCGATCAGGTCGGCGCCGAGCATCATGGCGTAGTCGAGGAACGCCTTGAACTTGATTTCGCGGTTGCAGAGGATGTCCGGGTTCGGTGTGCGACCGGCCTTGTATTCGGCCAGGAAATGCTCGAACACGTTGTCCCAGTACTCGGCGGCGAAATTCGCGGTGTGCAGCTTGATGCCGATCTTGTCGCACACGGCCTGGGCGTCCGCCAGATCGTCCATGGCGGTGCAGTATTCGGTTCCGTCGTCTTCTTCCCAGTTCTTCATGAACAGGCCTTCCACCTCATAACCCTGCTCGATCAGCAGAAGGGCGGAAACGGAAGAGTCCACGCCACCGGACATGCCGACGATGACGCGTTGCTTTGGGGTGTTCGAAGAGGCTGGATCACGCATAGGAATTCAATGAGTGTCTTGAAAAAGGACGCGATTCTATCAGGCCCGGGCGCGCAAGGCTAAAGAGAAGGGCGGATAAGCTCCAGGCTATGGCGATGGCCGGCCAGGTAATCGTCGATGCAACGGATGATGAGCTCGCTGCGCCAGCGGTCGCGCTGCTCGAGCAGTTCGTCGCGGGTCAGCCATTTGGCGCCTAGGATGCCATCGTCCAGTTGATACTCGGGGTGGAGTTTCAGGGCCTTGGCGGCGAAGCAGACCCGCTGGTAGGTCACGCCGTTGCTGGGGGCGGTGTACAGATAGATGCCTGTTACGCTGGTGGGCTCTACGTCCCAGCCGGTTTCTTCCAGGGTTTCGCGCACGGCGGCCTCGATCAGTGTTTCGTTCGGATCCAGGTGGCCGGCGGGCTGGTTGAGCACGGCGCGCCCGCCCTTGGATTCCTCGACCATCAAGAAGCGGCCGTTGTCTTCAACAATGGTGGCGACGGTGATGTGGGGGTTCCAGTCCATGGGGGCCTCGTTTGTTAGATGAAGTACAGATCACTGTGGGAGCGAGCCTGCTCGCGAAAGCGGTGTATGGCTCAGTATCAATGTTGAATGGTATATCGCTTTCGCGAGCAGGCTCGCTCCCACAGGGGATTGTTTTCAGGGAAGGTAGAAACACAAACCCCGGCACAAGGCCGGGGTTTGTGGTGCTTGCTTACAACCTTACACCAGCGCAGCAATCGCCGCGTTGAAGGTGGCGCTTGGGCGCATGGCCTTGCTGGTCAGCTCGGGGTTGGCGAAGTAGTAGCCGCCGATGTCCACGGGCTTGCCTTGCACGGCATTGAGTTCGGCAACGATTTTTTCTTCGTTGTCGGTCAAGGTCTTCGCCAGGGTGGTGAATTGCGCCTTGAGGGCTGCGTCGTCATCCTGAGCGGCCAGTGCCTGGGCCCAGAACAGGGTCAGGTAGAAGTGGCTGCCGCGGTTGTCGATGCCGCCGACCTTGCGCGAAGGCGACTTGTTGCGGTCCAGGAACTCACCAGTCGCCTGGTCGAGGGTCTTGGCCAGCACCAGCGCCTTGGGGTTGTTGTAGGTCGCGCCCAGGTGTTCCAGGGATGCGGCCAGGGCGAGGAACTCGCCCAGGGAATCCCAGCGCAGGAAGTTTTCTTCCAGCAGTTGCTGCACGTGCTTGGGTGCCGAGCCGCCGGCGCCGGTTTCGAACAGGCCACCGCCGTTCATCAGCGGCACGATCGACAGCATCTTGGCGCTGGTGCCCAGTTCCATGATCGGGAACAGGTCAGTCAGGTAGTCGCGCAGTACGTTGCCGGTCACCGAAATGGTGTCCTTGCCTTCGCGGGTGCGAGCCAGGGTGAACTTCATCGCGTCGACAGGCGACATGATGCGGATGTCCAGACCGCTGGTGTCGTGGTCCTTCAGGTACGCCTGGACCTTCTCGATCATCACGCCGTCGTGGGCGCGCATCGGGTCGAGCCAGAAGATCGCCGGGGTGGCGCTGGCGCGGGCACGGTTGACGGCCAGCTTGACCCAATCCTGGATCGGCGCGTCCTTGGTCTGGCACATGCGGAAGATATCGCCAGCCTCGACGGTCTGCTCCAGCAGGGTTTGACCGTTGTTGTCCGAAACACGAACCACACCGTCAGCCTTGATCTGGAAGGTCTTGTCGTGGGAGCCATACTCTTCGGCTTTCTTGGCCATCAGGCCAACGTTCGGCACGCTGCCCATGGTGGTTGGGTCGAAGGCGCCGTGTTGCTTGCAATCTTCGATCACCGCTTGGTAGATGGTGGCGTAGCAGCGATCCGGGATAACAGCCTTGGTGTCGTGCAGTTGGCCGTCGGTGCCCCACATCTTGCCGGAGTCACGGATCATGGCCGGCATCGAGGCGTCGACGATGACGTCGCTCGGTACGTGCAGGTTGGTGATGCCCTTGTCGGAGTTGACCATCGCCAGCGCCGGACGAACGGCGTAGACCGCCTGGATGTCGGCTTCGATCTGGGCTTGCTGCTCGGCCGGCAGGGCCTTGATGCGCGCGTACAGGTCGCCGATGCCGTTGTTCAGGTTGAAGCCGATCTGCTCCAGCACCTCGGCGTGCTTGGCCAGCGCGTCCTTATAGTACTCGGCGACGATCTGACCGAACATGATCGGGTCGGAGACCTTCATCATGGTCGCCTTCAGATGGACCGACAGCAGGACGCCTTTTTGCTTGGCGTCTTCGATTTCAGCGGCGATGAAGTTGCGCAGGGCGTTTTTGCTCATCACGGCGCAATCGAGGATCTCACCGGCTTGTACGGTGGTTTTTTCCTTGAGGACGGTGACAGTGCCGTCCTTGGCGATCAGCTCGATCTTCACGGTGCCCGCGGCGTCGATCAGGGCGGCTTTTTCGCTGCCATAGAAATCGCCGGCGCTCATGTGAGCGACGTGGGACTTGGAGTCGGCAGCCCAGGCGCCCATTTTATGCGGGTGCTTGCGAGCATAATTCTTGACCGACAGCGGCGCGCGGCGGTCGGAGTTGCCTTCGCGCAGGACCGGGTTCACGGCGCTGCCCTTGACCTTGTCGTAACGGGCGCGAGCGTCTTTCTCGGCGTCGGTGGTCACGGTTTCCGGGTAGTCCGGCAGTGCGTAGCCCTGGGCCTGCAATTCCTTGATCGCGGCCTGCAGTTGCGGCACCGAGGCGCTGATGTTCGGCAGCTTGATGATGTTGGCTTCAGGCGTGACGGCCAGGTCGCCCAATTCGGCGAGGTGGTCGGCTACGGCTTTGTCACCCAGTTGCTCGGGGAAGCTGGCCAGGATGCGTCCTGCGAGGGAGATATCGCGGGTCTCCACGGCGATATCGGCCGAAGCGGTGAAGGCTTCGACGATCGGCAGCAGCGAATAGGTGGCGAGGGCAGGCGCTTCGTCGGTGAAGGTATAGATGATCTTCGAGCGGGTGGGCATATTCGGATTAACTCTCTTCTTTGCTAAAGCATGCGCAGAAACTCGAGGGGCGCCGGGTAAGCGCGTTCGTTCAAAGTCATCCGTGAGCCGAATGTCGAGGTTTCTTCGCGGTGATGTTGGGTGCATCAGTCGAGCGTCAAGCGGTCGGGCCGCGGTAACGGTCCGGCTTTAAAGTGGCGGAAAGTCTCGTGATAGAGCCGTCAGCCGTCGTGACCCTGTGGTCAGCGGCGGCATTATACATAGGTAGCTGGCGATCTGCCGACGGTTCATAGACTTCCGTACACGTCCATTGGTCTAAACGTCGCAGGCCGGGGAGTTGGACTATGCTCGAATTTGGCGCTTTTCCCTTGGTTTTCAGGCTTGTACGCGGCGAACTTGATTAAATTGCCGGGGATGGGCCGAACGTAGGGTTTGCGTGCCGATACAACTGGGGTACGCTCGAACGCAGCCAGATGTTCAATCCAAGCAATGGAGTTCAGCATGGGGTATCAAAAGATTCAGGTTCCGGCCGTCGGTGACAAAATCACCGTCAATGCAGACCATTCTCTTAATGTTCCCGACAATCCGATCATCCCTTTCATTGAAGGCGACGGCATTGGCGTTGATATCAGTCCGGTCATGATCAAGGTGGTGGACGCTGCGGTCGAAAAGGCCTACGGCGGCAAGCGCAAGATTTCCTGGATGGAAGTTTATGCGGGCGAAAAAGCGACCCAGGTCTACGACCAGGACACCTGGCTACCCCAGGAAACCCTGGACGCGGTCAAGGATTACGTGGTTTCCATCAAGGGCCCGCTGACCACGCCGGTCGGTGGCGGTATCCGCTCGCTGAACGTTGCATTGCGCCAGCAGCTCGACCTGTATGTCTGCCTTCGCCCGGTGCGCTGGTTTGAAGGCGTCCCGAGTCCGGTCAAGAAACCGGGCGATGTGGACATGACCATCTTCCGCGAGAACTCCGAGGACATCTACGCCGGTATCGAGTGGAAGGCCGGTTCGGCCGAAGCCACCAAGGTGATCAAGTTCCTCAAAGAGGAAATGGGCGTCACCAAGATCCGTTTCGACGAAGATTGCGGCATCGGCGTCAAGCCGGTCTCCAAGCAGGGCACCAAGCGCCTGGCACGCAAGGCCTTGCAATATGTCGTCGACAATGATCGCGATTCGCTGACTATCGTGCACAAAGGCAACATCATGAAGTTCACCGAAGGTGCCTTCAAGGAATGGGCCTACGAGGTGGCGGCCGAAGAGTTCGGCGCGACCCTGCTCGACGGCGGCCCGTGGATGCACTTCAAGAATCCGAAGACCGGGAAGAATGTCGTGGTCAAGGACGCCATCGCCGACGCCATGCTCCAGCAGATCCTGCTGCGCCCGGCCGAATACGACGTGATCGCGACCCTGAACCTCAACGGCGACTACCTCTCCGATGCCCTGGCGGCTGAAGTGGGCGGTATCGGTATCGCGCCGGGCGCCAACCTGTCCGACACCGTGGCAATGTTCGAGGCCACCCACGGCACCGCGCCTAAATATGCGGGCAAGGACCAGGTGAACCCGGGGTCGTTGATCCTCTCGGCGGAAATGATGCTGCGCCACATGGGGTGGACCGAGGCGGCCGACCTGATCATCAAGGGCACCAACGGCGCGATTTCGGCCAAGACCGTGACCTATGACTTCGAACGCCTGATGGACGGTGCCAAGCTGGTGTCGTCTTCCGGTTTCGGCGATGCGCTGATTTCCCATATGTAAGCGAAGCCTGAACACAAAAATGCCCGGTTCGAGTGATCGAAACCGGGCATTTTTTATGGGTTGGGGCCGGGCTCTAGTGGTCTTCGGTTACCCGCGGCTTGAGGCGGACCTTGATCGGTGCTGGCTTTACGCTGGCCTCGGTGCTGTTGGGGTCGACGTCCACGGCAACCGGGCAAATCTCAACGGCATGTGTACCCTTTGGCCCTTGTATCATGCAGAACGTCACCGGCTGACCTGCCTTCAGGGTTTTATAACCTTCCATCTGGATCACAGAGTAGTGAGCGAAGAGGTCTTCGTCCTTCCCGTCTTGGATAATAAAACCATAGCCCTTGGCGTTGTTGAACCACTTGACCTTTCCCTTGACTCGCATACTGGTGGTACCTGACATACCATTTTCCCTCTGCAACACACCCCTGCAACGGAGTATCATCCTGATCATCCGCTGTCGATCAAATAAGAAATCGGATTGACTTTGCGGACCTTTTTAACCCACGGTGGGCTCTATTGGTTGTAACACCGATTCACCGTTAGTCAAGGTGATCGGGCGGTAGCGGTTGAAATCGCTCGCAAGCGGCCCCATCACTGTATTTGCCAACTAAACGAACCTTTCTTTCCATGCATGCAATCAGCCAGATTCGACTAACATTCAATCAGGATCGCCCGGATCAACATGATGACGATTCAGCGGGCATTGCTGTTCAGGAATCAAAGCCCGCTTTACAGGCTCCACCGATGTACAAGGTGGTTTTGTTCAACGATGACTACACACCGATGGATTTCGTCGTCGAAGTGCTCGAGGTGTTTTTTAACCTGAATCGCGAGCTGGCGACCAAGGTCATGCTGGCCGTTCATACAGAGGGACGGGCAGTATGTGGTGTGTTTACCCGCGACATTGCGGAGACCAAGGCCATGCAGGTCAACCAGTACGCCCGGGAAAGCCAGCATCCGCTACTCTGTGAAATCGAGAAGGACGGTTAACGCCGACCACTTGGGTATGAGGTGAAGCCATGTTAAACCGCGAGCTCGAAGTCACCCTCAATCTTGCCTTCAAGGAGGCTCGTTCGAAGCGTCATGAATTCATGACCGTCGAGCACCTGCTGTTGGCCCTATTGGATAACGAGGCTGCCGCCACCGTTTTGCGTGCCTGCGGCGCGAACCTCGACAAACTCAAGCATGACCTGCAGGAGTTCATCGACTCCACCACGCCACTGATCCCCGTCCACGACGAGGATCGCGAAACCCAGCCAACCCTGGGATTCCAGCGTGTGCTGCAGCGTGCTGTCTTTCATGTGCAGAGCTCGGGCAAGCGCGAAGTCACCGGCGCCAACGTGCTGGTTGCCATTTTCAGCGAGCAGGAAAGCCAAGCGGTGTTCCTGCTCAAGCAACAGAGCGTTGCGCGTATCGATGTCGTCAACTACATCGCCCATGGCATCTCGAAAGTGCCGGGGCATGGCGATCATTCCGAAGGTGAGCAGGACATGCAGGATGACGAGGGCGGCGAGTCTTCTTCATCAGGCAATCCGCTGGACGCGTATGCCAGCAATCTGAACGAACTGGCTCGCCAGGGCCGTATCGACCCGCTGGTCGGGCGCGAGGCGGAAGTCGAGCGCGTTGCGCAGATCCTGGCCCGGCGCCGCAAGAACAACCCATTGCTTGTAGGCGAAGCGGGCGTGGGCAAGACCGCGATCGCCGAAGGCCTGGCCAAGCGCATCGTCGATAACCAGGTGCCAGACCTGCTGGCCAACAGCGTGGTGTATTCCCTCGACCTGGGTGCCTTGCTGGCCGGTACCAAATACCGGGGCGATTTCGAGAAGCGCTTCAAGGCGCTGCTCGGCGAGCTGAAGAAGCGGCCGCAGGCGATCCTGTTCATCGACGAGATCCACACCATTATCGGTGCCGGGGCGGCGTCGGGCGGGGTCATGGATGCGTCCAACCTGCTCAAGCCGCTGCTGTCCTCGGGCGATATCCGTTGCATCGGCTCGACCACGTTCCAGGAATTCCGTGGGATTTTCGAGAAGGACCGTGCATTGGCCCGGCGTTTCCAGAAGGTCGACGTGTCGGAGCCTTCGGTGGAAGACACCATCGGTATCCTGCGTGGCCTGAAAGGGCGTTTCGAGCTGCACCACAACATCGAATACAGCGACGAGGCATTGCGCGCCGCTGCCGAGCTGGCGTCACGCTACATCAATGATCGGCACATGCCGGACAAGGCCATCGACGTCATCGACGAGGCGGGCGCCTACCAGCGTCTGCAGCCGGTGGAGAATCGCGTCAAGCGTATCGAGGTGCCGCAAGTCGAGGACATCGTCGCCAAAATCGCGCGGATTCCGCCAAAACACGTCACCAGTTCCGACAAGGAACTGCTGCGTAACCTGGAGCGCGACTTGAAGCTGACGGTGTTCGGCCAGGACGCGGCGATCGACTCGCTGTCCACTGCGATCAAGCTGTCTCGTGCAGGCCTCAAGTCGCCGGACAAGCCGGTCGGTTCCTTCCTGTTCGCCGGGCCTACCGGTGTCGGCAAGACCGAGGCGGCTCGGCAACTCGCCAAGGCGATGGGTATCGAGCTGGTGCGCTTCGACATGTCCGAGTACATGGAGCGTCATACCGTATCGCGTCTGATCGGTGCGCCTCCAGGCTATGTCGGTTTCGACCAGGGTGGTCTCTTGACCGAGGCAATCACCAAGCAGCCTCACTGCGTGCTGTTGCTCGATGAGATCGAGAAGGCGCATCCGGAAGTCTTCAACCTGCTGCTGCAGGTCATGGACCACGGTACGCTGACCGATAACAACGGGCGCAAGGCGGATTTCCGCAACGTGATCATCATCATGACCACGAACGCCGGTGCCGAAACCGCCGCGCGCGCTTCGATCGGTTTCACCCATCAGGACCACTCGTCCGATGCGATGGAAGTGATCAAGAAGAGCTTCACGCCTGAATTCCGCAACCGCCTGGACACCATTATCCAGTTTGGTCGCCTCAGTCATGAGGTCATCAAAAGCGTGGTGGACAAGTTCCTTACCGAACTCCAGGCGCAGCTCGAAGACAAGCGTGTGCTGTTGGAGGTCACCGATGCGGCGCGCAGCTGGCTCGCGGAAGGTGGTTACGATGTGACGATGGGCGCAAGGCCAATGGCTCGCTTGATTCAGGACAAGATCAAGCGTCCGCTGGCCGAGGAGATCCTGTTTGGCGAACTGGCCGAGCATGGCGGTGTGGTTCACATCGACATCAAGGACGGCGAGCTGACCTTCGACTTCGAAACCACGGCCGAGATGGCTTGATCGTTAGCTGCAGCAAAATAAAAAGGCGCCGAAAGGCGCCTTTTTGCTGTCCAGCCCAAATCCTTGTGGGAGCGAGCTTGCTCGCGATGGCGGAGGATCGGTCAACATCAATACCGACTGTGACGACGCTATCGCGAGCAGGCTCGCTTCCACAGGATCTGTGTGATGTGGATGGTTGGAGCAAAACCCAGGCAAACAAAAACGCCCGACATGAGCCGGGCGTTTTGTATTGACTTGTTAGCGAGCGCGGTAAGTGATGCGCCCTTTGCTCAAGTCATAGGGCGTCAGCTCGACGCGCACTTTGTCACCGGTAAGAATACGAATGTAGTTCTTGCGCATCTTGCCGGAGATATGCGCGGTTACGACGTGCCCATTTTCCAACTCCACACGAAACATGGTGTTGGGCAGGGTGTCGACGACAGTGCCTTCCATTTCGAAGCTGTCTTCTTTCGACATGCAGTAAAGCCCTCGGTATCCAGTGAATGGCCCGGTGCAACTGCGCCAGGCAAAAGCGGCGTGCATTGTGCCCGAAAAAGGGGGGGCAAGCCAAGGGGTTCTTAGGAGTAACTCAATGAATGCGGCGCATGGATAAGGCGCAAACTACGAGCGGCCCCTAGTTCAGGACAACCCACCGCTGGTTGATCAACAATTCAATGGGCCGATATTGGGTCTTGTAGTTCATTTTTTTGCAGTTCTTGATCCAGTAGCCCAGGTACACCGCTTCCAGGCCCAGGCGCCGACATTCGTTGATCTGCCAAAGGATCGCGAACCGTCCCAGGCTGCGCTTTTCCTCGTTGGGCTCATAAAAGGTGTAGACCGCCGACAGGCCGTTGGGCAGCAGGTCGGTGACGGCGATGGCCACCAGCCGCCCGTCGAGGCGGAACTCATAGAAACGCGAGAACGGCAGGTCGCGCACCAGGAAGGTCGAGAATTGGTCCCGGCTGGGCGGGTACATGTCGCCATCGGCGTGGCGCTGTTCGATGTAGCGCTGGTACAGGTCGAAATATTCTTCGCTGAACTGCGGTTTGGCCGGGCGCACCTGCAAATCGGCGTTGCGCTTGAAAATACGCTTCTGCTGCCGGTTCGGGGTAAAGCGGGCCACGGGAATGCGCGCCGGCACGCACGCATTGCAATGCTGGCAATGGGGCCGGTAGAGGTGATCGCCGCTGCGACGAAACCCCATCTCCGACAGGTCTGCATAGACATGCACATCCATGGGCTGGCTGGGATCGAGGAACAGGGTCGTGGCCTGCTCCTCTGGCAGGTAGCTGCAAGAGTGAGGTTGAGTGGCATAAAACTTCAAGCGCGCCAACTCGGTCATGATCAACCCTCGGGATAAACTTCAATTCAAGTGTAAGCCAGGAGCGCGAATATCGCTCAGCAAACCCAGGTGGCATGGTTGGGTTGGTCCAGATGGGCCTTCAAGTAAGCCGCGAACTCGGTTCGCGGAATCGGCCGCGCGCCCAGGCTATGCAAATGCTCGGTGGGCATCTGGCAGTCGATCAGGACGAAACCCGCCTCCTTGAGGTGTTGGACCAGGGTTGCGAAGCCGAATTTCGACGCATTGTCGGCGCGACTGAACATGGACTCGCCAAAAAACAACTGACCCATTGCCAAGCCATACAGGCCGCCGACCAGCGTGCCTTGATCCCAGACTTCCACGGAATGGGCGAAGCCGCGTCGGTGCAGTTCCAGATAGGCGGTCTGCATGGCGTCGGTGATCCAGGTGCCATCAGCATAATCCCGGGGCGCGGCGCAGGCCTGGATGACTCCGGCGAAATCCCGGTCGAACGTCACTTCATAGCGCTGCTTGCGCAACAGCTTGCCCAGGCTGCGCGATACATGCAGCTCGTCGGGAAACAGCACCGTGCGCGGGTCCGGCGACCACCACAGGATCGGCTGGCCTTCGGAGAACCATGGAAAGCAGCCGTGGCGATAGGCCTGGATCAAGCGGTCGGCGGACAGGTCCCCGCCGGCGGCGAGCAGGCCGTTGGGGTCGCGCATGGCTTTTTCCAGTGGCGGAAAATCGAAAGTGTTGCGTTGTAACCAAGTCAGCATCGTTGTCCGGGCTTGCAGAAGGGGAGGGCGGGACTCCGGATCAGCCAGAGCCCGCCTAGAGGTTAACCGTCAAACGGCCGGGATGTCATCGAGATACTTCTCTGCGTCCAGGGCGGCCATGCAGCCGGCGCCGGCCGAAGTAATGGCCTGGCGATAGACATGATCGGCCACATCGCCAGCGGCAAACACGCCTTCGATGTCGGTGGCCGTGGCATTGCCGTCGCTGCCGCCGCGCACGATCAGGTAACCATCGCGCATCGTCAGTTGGCCCTGGAACAGGTCGGTATTGGGTTTGTGCCCGATGGCGATGAAGACGCCGGCCAGGGACAACGTGCTGGTTTCACCGGTCTCGCTGTGCCGCAGGCGCGCGCCGGTCACGCCGCTGGCATCGCCCAGGACCTCGTCCAGGTTCTGGTTCCAGTGCAAACGGATATTGCCATTGGCGGCTTTCTCGAAGAGTTTGTCTTGCAAGATCTTTTCCGAGCGCAACTTGTCCCGCCGGTGAATCAAATGCACCTCCTTGGCGATATTCGACAGGTACAGGGCTTCTTCCACGGCGGTGTTGCCGCCACCGACCACCGCCACCACCTGGTTTCGGTAGAAAAAACCATCGCAGGTCGCGCAGGCTGAAACACCTTTGCCAGCGAAGGTTTCCTCCGACGGCAGGCCGAGGTACTGGGCTGAGGCGCCGGTGGCGATGATCAGTGCGTCGCAGGTGTAGGTGCCGCTGTCACCGATCAATTCGAACGGACGTTGTTGCAACTTGGCGGTGTGAATATGGTCGTAGACGATCTGCGTGTCGAAGCGCTCGGCGTGCCGTTGCATGCGCTCCATCAGCACGGGGCCGGTCAGGCCTTCGACGTCGCCGGGCCAGTTATCGACTTCGACCGTGGTGGTGAGCTGGCCACCGGCCTGTATGCCGGTGATGACAACGGGTTTGAGGTTGGCACGGGCCGCATAGACAGCAGCGCTGTACCCTGCAGGGCCGGAACCGAGAATAATCAGGCGTGAATGCTTCGCTTCGCTCATAAAAACACCTCATAAGCCTTTGTCACAAAAGAGAATGCATGCTCAAATTGGCGCCCAAGACCCCCTGATCATGGCTATGCTGTCGCCAAGCGCGCGGGCAATGCCTTGGGCATGACAAACCCGTACAATGCTTGGGTTTTGAACGCAGGATGAGCAAAAGATCAAATCTTCAGCGACTCCTGTGGTTTTCCGGACGCATGCCACAGTGGTAAAAGTAGTACCGGTTGAGCACATTCACTTTTTTTACCTGCTCGTCATGGGCAGTTTTTCATAGTCATTCAACAGATGGACGCGCCTTGGGCGCAGGAAAAGAAGCGTTTTGAAGAAATCCACCGCAGCACCCAAGACAGTCGTTCCGCTCTGGCGCCAACAATTGCACTACCGGCTCAAGGAAGGTGCGTTGATCGCCATCGGTGCCTTGTGCCTGTTCCTGATGATGGCCTTGCTGACCTACGGCAAGGACGATCCGGGCTGGAGCCACAACAGCAAGATCGAAGACGTGCAGAATTTCGGCGGTCCGGCCGGTTCCTACAGCGCCGACATCCTGTTCATGGTGCTGGGCTATTTCGCCTATATCTTCCCGCTGCTGCTGGCGATCAAGACGTACCAGATATTCCGCCAGCGCCATGAGCCCTGGCAGTGGAGCGGCTGGCTGTTCTCCTGGCGCCTGATCGGCCTGGTCTTCCTGGTGCTGTCGGGAGCCGCGCTGGCCCATATTCATTTCCACGCCCCCACTGGCCTGCCCGCAGGGGCGGGTGGCGCACTGGGTGAAAGCCTCGGCGACCTGGCCCGCAATGCCCTGAACATCCAGGGCAGCACGCTGCTGTTCATCGCCTTGTTCCTGTTTGGCCTGACGGTATTCACCGACCTGTCGTGGTTCAAGGTGATGGACGTCACCGGCAAGATCACCCTTGACCTCATTGAATTGATCCAGGGCGCGCTGAACCGTTGGTGGGCGGCGCGCAACGAACGCAAGCAACTGGTGGCGCAACTGCGTGAAGTCGACGACCGCGTCCATGACGTTGTGGCGCCGACGGTGACTGACAAACGCGAGCAGGCCAAGGTCAAGGAGCGCCTGATCGAACGCGAGCAGGCCCTGAGCAAGCACATGTCCGAGCGCGAAAAGCAGGTGCCGCCGGTCATCACCATGGCCCCGGCCAAGCCGCCGGAGCAAAGCAAGCGCGTGCAGAAAGAGAAACAGGCACCGCTGTTCGTCGACAGCGCGGTGGAAGGCACCTTGCCGCCGATCTCGATCCTCGACCCGGCCGAGAAGAAACAGCTCAACTATTCCCCCGAGTCCTTGGCGGCCGTCGGGCATTTGCTCGAAATCAAGCTCAAGGAGTTCGGTGTGGAGGTCTCGGTGGATTCGATCCACCCGGGCCCGGTCATCACCCGTTACGAAATCCAGCCGGCCGCCGGCGTGAAGGTCAGCCGTATCGCCAACCTGGCGAAGGACCTGGCGCGCTCGCTCGCCGTGACCAGCGTGCGGGTGGTGGAGGTGATTCCCGGCAAGACCACCGTGGGCATCGAGATTCCCAACGAAGACCGGCAGATTGTGCGCTTCTCCGAAGTACTGTCGACGCCGGAATATGACAACCACAAGTCGCCGGTCACCTTGGCCTTGGGTCACGACATCGGCGGCAAGCCGGTCATCACCGACCTGGCGAAAATGCCCCACCTGCTGGTGGCCGGTACCACCGGCTCCGGTAAGTCGGTGGGCGTGAACGCGATGATCCTTTCGATCCTGTTCAAGTCCGGCCCGGAAGACGCCAAGCTGATCATGATCGACCCGAAGATGCTCGAATTGTCGATCTACGAAGGCATCCCGCACCTGCTGTGCCCGGTGGTCACCGACATGAAGGACGCGGCCAACGCCTTGCGCTGGAGCGTTGCCGAGATGGAGCGCCGCTACAAGCTGATGGCGAAGATGGGCGTGCGCAACCTGTCGGGCTTCAACGCCAAGGTCAAGGAAGCCGAGGAAGCCGGTACACCGCTGAGCGACCCGCTGTATCACCGCGAAAGCATCCACGACGAAGCGCCGCTGCTGCATAAGCTGCCGACCATCGTCGTGGTGGTGGACGAATTCGCCGACATGATGATGATCGTCGGCAAGAAGGTCGAAGAACTGATCGCCCGTATCGCCCAGAAGGCCCGTGCGGCCGGTATCCACCTGATCCTCGCTACGCAGCGACCGTCGGTGGACGTGATCACGGGCCTGATCAAGGCCAACATCCCGACCCGCATGGCGTTCCAGGTGTCGAGCAAGATCGACTCGCGGACCATCATCGACCAGGGCGGCGCCGAGCAACTGCTGGGTCACGGTGACATGCTCTACATGCCGCCCGGCACGAGCCTGCCGATCCGTGTCCACGGCGCGTTCGTCTCCGACGATGAAGTACACCGCGTGGTGGAAGCCTGGAAATTGCGCGGCGCGCCTGAATACAACGACGACATCCTCAACGGTGTCGAAGAAGCAGGCAGCGGTTTTGAAGGCAGCAGCGGTGGAGGCGGTGATGATGACGCAGAGACCGACGCGCTTTATGACGAAGCGGTGCAGTTCGTGCTCGAAAGCCGCCGTGCCTCGATTTCCGCCGTGCAGCGCAAGCTGAAGATCGGCTACAACCGCGCCGCTCGCATGATCGAGGCCATGGAAATGGCTGGGGTCGTGACGGCCATGAACACCAACGGTTCGCGCGAAGTGCTCGCGCCTGGCCCGATGCGCGACTGATTACCCGGGCGACGTGACGATGCGTCGCTCGAACCCCCACGAATTCATGAGGACTCCCATGCGCCTGATTCGCATGTTGCTGTTGCCCGTACTGGCCTTGTCTACTTTTTCGGCCCACGCCGGCGAAAAGGACGTGGCCCGCCTGACCCAGTTGCTGGGCGGCTCCCAGACCCTGACTGCGCGTTTTTCCCAGTTGACCCTCGACGGCAGTGGCACCCAGCTGCAGGAAACCGCCGGTGAAATGGCCCTTCAGCGTCCTGGCCTGTTCTATTGGCACACCGATGCTCCCGCCGAACAACTGATGGTTTCAGACGGCAAGAAAGTCTCGCTGTGGGACCCGGACCTGGAGCAGGTGACCATCAAGACTCTTGACCAGCGCCTGACCCAGACGCCAGCGTTGCTGCTGTCCGGTGACATCTCGGAGATCAGCCAGAGCTTCGACATTACCTCCAAGGAAGCCGGCGGGGTGATCGACTTCACCCTCAAGCCCAAGACCAAGGACAGCCTGTTCGACAGCCTGCGCCTGTCGTTCCGCAACGGCCTTGTTAACGACATGCAGCTGATCGACAGCGTTGGCCAGCGCACCAACATCCTGTTCACCGGGGTCAAGGCCAATACGCCGATCGCCGCGTCCAAGTTCAAGTTCGACATCCCCAAGGGTGCGGATGTGATCCAGGAATAACCCAATGGCCCCTGTGGGAGCGAGCCTGCTCGCGATGGCGGCGGATCAGTTGGAATTGATGTGACTGACCCACCGCTATCGCGAGCAGGCTCGCTCCCACAATGGATTGTGGTGTTCAATCAACTAACTGATCGGCAACAGGACCCTGCGGAGGTTTTGTAGTAATCATGGACCTGTTTCGAAGCGCCCCGATTGCCCAGCCATTGGCCGCCCGCTTGCGCGCGACCAACCTGGATGAGTATGTCGGTCAGGAACACGTGCTCGCTCGCGGTAAGCCTCTGCGCGAAGCCTTGGAGCAGGGTGCCTTGCACTCGATGATTTTCTGGGGGCCGCCGGGCGTGGGCAAGACCACCCTGGCGCGGCTGCTGGCGGAGGTTTCTGACGCGCATTTCGAAACGGTCTCGGCGGTGCTGGCCGGGGTCAAGGAGATCCGCCAGGCTGTGGAAATCGCCAAGCAACAGGCCGGCCAGTACGGCAAGCGCACCATCCTGTTCGTCGACGAAGTACACCGGTTCAACAAATCCCAGCAGGACGCTTTCCTGCCCTATGTGGAAGACGGCACGCTGATATTCATCGGCGCCACCACCGAAAATCCTTCGTTCGAACTCAACAACGCCTTGCTGTCGCGGGCGCGGGTCTATGTGCTCAAGAGCCTCGATGAAACCGCGATGCGCAAGCTGGTGCATCGCGCGCTGACCGAAGAGCGGGGCTTGGGCAAGCGCCAGCTCAGCCTCAGCGATGAAGGTTTCCAGATACTCTTCAGCGCCGCCGACGGCGATGGTCGACGGCTGCTCAACCTGCTGGAAAACGCCTCGGACCTGGCCGAAGACAACAGCGAGATCGGAGTCGAGCTGCTGCAAAGCCTGCTGGGCGATACCCGCCGACGTTTCGACAAGGGCGGCGAGGCGTTCTACGACCAGATCTCGGCGCTGCACAAGTCCATCCGCGGTTCCAACCCCGATGCCGCGTTGTATTGGTTTGCGCGGATGATCGACGGTGGTTGCGATCCGCTGTACCTGGCTCGGCGGGTGGTGCGCATGGCCAGCGAGGACATCGGCAACGCCGACCCTCGGGCCCTGAGCCTGTGCCTGGCGGCCTGGGACGTGCAGGAGCGCCTCGGCAGCCCGGAGGGCGAGCTCGCCGTGGCCCAGGCCATCACTTACCTGGCCTGCGCACCGAAGAGCAACGCCGTGTACATAGGCTTCAAGGCCGCGATGCGCAGCGCCACCGAACACGGCTCCCTCGAAGTACCGCTGCACCTGCGCAACGCACCGACCAAGCTCATGAAACAGTTAGGTTATGGCGATGAATACCGCTATGCCCACGATGAGCCCGACGCTTATGCCGCCGGCGAAGACTATTTTCCCGAAGAACTCGAACCCCAGCGCTTCTACCAGCCCGCACCTCGAGGCCTTGAGTTGAAGATTGGCGAAAAGCTCAACCATTTGGCCCAGCTGGACCGATTGAGTCCACGACAGCGGAGAAAACCGTGATCCCCTTGATTCTCGCAGTCTCCGCTGGGGGCGTTGCCGGTACGTTGTTGCGTTTCGCCACGGGTAACTGGATCAGTGCAAATTGGCCGCGGCACTTCTATACCGCGACGCTGGCCGTTAATATCGTGGGCTGTCTGCTGATCGGCGTTCTTTACGGCCTGTTTTTGATTCGTCCCGAGGTGCCCATCGAGGTGCGCGCGGGGTTGATGGTCGGCTTTCTTGGCGGCCTGACGACTTTTTCATCTTTTTCACTGGATACGGTGCGCCTGCTGGAAAGCGGGCAGGTGCCGCTGGCCCTGGGCTATGCGGCCATCAGCGTGTTCGGCGGGCTGCTCGCCACCTGGGCCGGCCTGTCCTTGACCAAACTTTGATAACGAGAGACCGACATGCTCGATTCCAAACTGTTACGTAGCAACCTTCAGGACGTAGCGGACCGCCTGGCTTCCCGTGGCTTTGCCCTGGACGTCGCGCGCATCGAAGCGCTGGAAGAACAGCGCAAGACCGTCCAGACCCGCACCGAGGCCCTGCAGGCAGAACGTAACGCGCGCTCCAAGTCCATCGGCCAGGCCAAGCAGCGTGGCGAAGACATCGCGCCGCTGATGGCCGATGTCGAGCGCATGGCGGGCGAGTTGAGCGTCGGCAAGGTCGAGCTGGACGCGATCCAGACCGAGTTGGATTCGATCCTGTTGGGCATTCCGAACCTGCCTCACGAGTCGGTGCCGGTCGGTGAAGACGAAGACGGCAACGTCGAAGTACGCCGCTGGGGCACGCCGAAAACCTTCGATTTCCCCGTGCAGGACCACGTGGCCCTGGGCGAGAAATTCGGCTGGCTCGACTTCGAAACCGCCGCCAAATTGTCGGGCGCGCGTTTTGCCCTGTTGCGCGGGCCGATTGCCCGTCTGCATCGGGCGCTGGCGCAGTTCATGATCAATCTGCACGTCACCGAGCACGGCTACGAAGAGGCCTACACGCCGTACCTGGTCCAGGCCCCGGCCCTGCAAGGCACCGGCCAGTTGCCAAAGTTCGAGGAAGACCTGTTCAAGATCGGTCGCGACGGCGAAGCCGACCTGTACCTGATCCCCACTGCCGAAGTGTCGCTGACCAACATCGTCGCGGGCGAAATCGTCGATGCCAAGCAACTGCCGATCAAGTTCGTTGCCCATACGCCGTGCTTCCGCAGCGAAGCCGGCGCGTCGGGCCGTGATACCCGCGGCATGATTCGCCAGCACCAATTCGACAAGGTCGAAATGGTGCAGATCGTCGAGCCGTCCAAATCCATGGAAGCCCTGGAAAGCCTGACCGCCAACGCCGAAAAGGTTCTGCAACTGCTGGAGTTGCCGTATCGCACCCTGGCGCTGTGCACCGGCGACATGGGTTTCAGCGCGGTCAAGACCTATGACTTGGAAGTCTGGATCCCGAGCCAGGACAAGTACCGCGAGATTTCGTCGTGCTCCAACTGTGGCGACTTCCAGGCCCGCCGCATGCAGGCGCGTTTCCGCAACCCGGAAACCGGCAAGCCGGAACTGGTCCACACCCTCAACGGCTCCGGCCTGGCGGTGGGTCGTACGCTGGTGGCGGTGCTTGAGAACTACCAGCAGGCCGACGGCTCGATCCGTGTGCCCGAGGTGCTGAAACCGTACATGGGCGGCATCGAGGTCATCGGCTAAATGGACTATTTGCCACTGTTCCACAACCTGCGCGGCAGCCGCGTGCTGGTGGTTGGCGGCGGGGAGATTGCCTTGCGCAAGTCTCGCCTGCTGGCCGATGCCGGCGCATTGTTGCGGGTGGTCGCACCCGATATCGAACCGCAGTTGCGGGAACTGGTCGGTGGCAGCGGCGGCGAATGTGTCCTGCGGGGCTACGTGGAAGCGGACCTGGACGGCTGTGGCCTGGTCATCGCCGCCACGGATGACGAACCGCTCAATGCCCAGGTCTCGGCGGACGCCCACAAGCGCTGCGTGCCGGTCAACGTGGTGGACGCGCCGGCGCTGTGCAGCGTGATTTTCCCGGCGATCGTCGATCGCTCGCCCCTGGTGATCGCGGTGTCCAGCGGCGGCGACGCGCCGGTGCTGGCGCGGCTGATCCGCGCCAAGCTGGAAACCTGGATTCCGTCGACCTACGGGCAGTTGGCCGGTTTGGCGGCGCGCTTTCGCAATCAGGTCAAAGGCTTGTTTCCCGATGTCCAGCAACGGCGGGCCTTCTGGGAAGAAGTGTTCCAAGGCCCCATCGCCGACCGCCAATTGGCCGGGCAGGGCGCCGAAGCCGAGCGGCTGTTGCGGGAAAAGATCGACGGCCAGGCGCCGAATGCGCCGGGTGAGGTCTATCTGGTGGGCGCCGGGCCGGGTGATCCCGACCTGCTGACGTTCCGCGCCCTGCGCCTGATGCAACAGGCGGACGTGGTGCTGTACGACCGTCTGGTGGCGCCGGCCATCCTCGAACTGTGCCGCCGCGACGCCGAACGGGTCTACGTCGGCAAGCGCCGCTCCGAGCACGCCGTGCCCCAGGACCAGATCAACCAGCAACTGGTGGACCTGGCCCGGCAAGGTAAACGTGTGGTGCGGTTGAAGGGCGGCGATCCTTTTATCTTCGGTCGTGGTGGCGAAGAGATCGAAGAGCTGGCGGCCCATGGCATCCCGTTCCAGGTGGTCCCGGGCATCACTGCCGCCAGTGGCTGCGCGGCCTACGCCGGGATTCCGCTGACCCATCGCGATTATGCCCAGTCGGTGCGCTTCATTACCGGTCATCTAAAGGACGGCACCAGCGACTTGCCATGGGCCGATCTTGTCTCGCCAGCACAGACGTTGGTGTTCTATATGGGCTTGGTGGGGCTGCCGGTGATTTGCAACGAGCTGATCAAGCACGGTCGCGCGGCGGACACGCCGGCGGCGTTGATCCAGCAAGGCACGACTTCAAACCAGCGCGTTTTCACCGGCACGTTGGCGGACCTGCCACGGCTGGTGGCGGAGCATGAAGTCCATGCGCCGACGTTGGTGATTGTTGGCGAAGTGGTGCAGTTACGCGAGAAGCTGGCTTGGTTTGAAGGGGCTCAGGGGCAGGTTTGAAGACCGCGTCGCCTCCTTCGCGAGCAGGCTCGCTCCCACAGGGGCTGTGTGCAACCACAGATTTTGTGGTTCAACACGAATCAAATGTGGGAACGAGCCTGCTCGCGATTGGCCTTCAGAGGCAATAAAGATTGCGGCTCAGCTCTCAGCCCGAAGCCAAATCCCTTTCCCGCTCAACCTCTCTCGATCGTGGGCCACCGTGAAATCCTGCTCCGGCCCCTTGGGCACGATCCCATTCGGGTTGATGGTCTTGTGGCTGCCGTAGTAGTGCCGCTGGATATGGGTGAAGTTCACGGTCTCGGCAACGCCCGGCCACTGATACAGCTCGCGCAGCCAGTTCGACAGGTTCGGGTAATCGGCGATGCGGCGTAGGTTGCATTTGAAGTGGCCGAAATACACCGCGTCGAAACGAATCATCGTAGTGAACAAGCGGATATCCGCTTCGGTCAGGTATTCACCCGCCAGGTAGCGACGGGTTTGCAGCAAGGCTTCCACTCGGTCCAGTTCGGCAAACAATTGATCGAAGGCTTCTTCATAAGCGGCCTGGGTCGTCGCGAACCCCGCACGGTATACGCCGTTGTTCACCGCTGGGTAGATGCGCTCGTTCAACCCATCGATCTCGTGGCGCAGGTGCTCGGGATACAGGTCCAGGTCGTTGCCGGTCAGGCCATCGAACGCGCTGTTGAACATGCGGATGATTTCCGCCGATTCGTTGTTGACGATGCGCCGTTGCTTTTTGTCCCACAAGGCCGGAACGGTCACGCGACCGGTGTAGTCCGGCGTGTCGGCGGTGTAGCGCTGGTGCAGGAAGCTCAGGTTGTCCAGGTTGTCGCCGGTCGAGCCGTGGGCCTTGTCGAACGTCCAGCCGTTTTCCAGCATCAGATAGCTGACCACCGAAACGTCGATCAGCGCTTCCAGGCCCTTGAGCTTGCGAAAGATCAGCGTGCGGTGCGCCCAGGGGCAGGCCAGGGAGACATACAAATGGTAGCGCCCGGCCTCGGCGGGGAAACTGCTTTTGCCGTCGGCGGTGATCCAGTCGCGGCGTTGCGCCTGCTCACGCTGGAAACTGCCGTCCTTGCTTTCATACCACTGGTCCTGCCAGCGACCCTCGACCAACAAACCCATCTGAACGTCCTCTCTCAATAATCATTGGAGACGAGTCTATTCCGATAGGTTCGAACTAATAGCGCAAAGGTTGGGCGTCGATGATCGACTAAATCGATCTATCGCGCGCATCCCAATACTGCCGGGCCTTGTCGAACGCTGCTTCTCGGGTCAGGCCCAAGCCGCGCAAGGCCAGGGCCATGGTGGCGATCAGCGCCAGCTGCGGATAACTGTCCTCGAGGTCACCGCGCCATACCGCTTTCAAATGCTCGGGGTCGAGGCGCTCCGGCTTGACGTGGCGCTGTTCGGACAGTCGCGGCCATTCTTCATCCCAACTGGCGCCGCCGGTGGTGCCGTACAAATGGCTGTCGGCGTCGGGGTTGATCTCGATCTCGCCGCCGTCGCCCTTGATCACGATGCTGGTGTCGCCCAGCAGTCCGCTGGCCTCGCGATGCACGGCCTGGTAGCCGGGATGGAAGATGCTTTGCAGGCCGCAACGCGCACCCAACGGGTTGAGAATGCGCGCCAGGGAATGAATCGGCGAGCGCAAGCCCAGCGTGTTGCGCAGGTCGATCATGCGCTGCATTTGCGGCGCCCAGTCCACCAGCGGCATGAAGGCCAGGCCGCCGTTGTCCAGCGCCGCGCCGACCTGCTGCCAGTCGCGGCACAAGGGGATGGCCAGCAAATCCAGCAGCTGTTCCGTGTAGAGCCGGCCCGCCGTGTGGGCGCCGCCGCCGTGCATGAAGATTCGCACACCGTTTTGCCCGAGGCATTTGGCGGCCAACAGATACCAGGGCAGATGACGCTTCTTTCCGGCGTAGGTTGGCCAGTCGAGGTCTACCGCCATGGCCGGGATAACCAGGCGCTGACGCACGGCGTCGGTAAACCCGGCCATTTCCTCAGCGCTTTCTTCCTTGTGCCGCAACAGCATGAGGAACGCGCCCAGTTGGGTTTCTTCGACCCGCTCATCCAGCACCATGCCCATGGCCTCCCGCGCTTCGTCACGGGTGAGGTTACGGGCGCCGCGCTTGCCCTTGCCAAGGATGCGCACGAACTGGGCGAACGGGTGTTCGGCAGGGGTTTGGAGGGTCAATGCTGGAAAGTCGGTCATAGGCAATTCGTCGGTTTGGGCAGGCCCGCCAGCTTGGCGGCGAGTTTGGCGGGAGTGCCTTTGAACAATCGGTTCAGGTGCAGGCTGTTGCCTTTATCCGCTCCCAGTTTCAGCGCGGTGTACTTGATCAGCGGGCGGGTGGCCGGAGACAACTGGAACTCAGCGTAGAACGCGCGCAGCAGTTCGAGGATTTCCCAGTGTTCGGGGCTCAGCTCGATGTCTTCGGCGGTGGCCAGGGCCGTGGCCACGTCGGCGGACCACTCATTGAGATCAGCCAGGTAGCCATCCTTGTCCAGCGCAATGCTGCGCTCGCCCACGTTCAGGGTCTTCATAGCCAGCTGTTGACCTTGTCGTGCTGGATCGAGAGCTCGACGAAGGCCGCATAATCGATGGCCTCGGCCCAGTCCGGAATGGGCAGGGCGCGGGCCTGTGCATCTTCGGCCAGGATGAACACCTTGGCGCCGCCGGCCCGCAGCGTGTCGAACGGCACGGTACCGGTTCGCAGCGCATACGTTGCGTCGCCGCACAGCAGCAGCGCGTCTTGGCTTCCCAGGATCCGCAGGCAACTGGCGAGGCGGCTGTCGCCGAAAGGGGAATGAGACAACACATGCAAAGTCGACATCAGAGGGTAATCACCTGGTCGTAACGGTCAATGAGCGCGGCGATGTCCGCGGCGCCCAGCGCTTTGAGGTCGTCCAGCGCCAGGGCATCGACGGCGAGACCGCGCTGTGCGGCGCTGTCGGCGCAGACGAACAGGTCTTCGACGCCAAACATCGGCAACGCCTGCAAGTTGGCGCTCAAGTCTTTTTGCCGGACAGCCTTGGCATCCTGACCGGCGGCGAGCTGGAACACGCCGTCATCGAGAAACAGCAGACCGATGGGCAGGTCGAAGGCGCCGCCGGCCAACACGATGTCCAGCGCTTCCCGGGCACCGGGGCCGGACCAGGGGGCCTGGCGGCTAATGAGCAACAAAGACCTGGCCATCATGTGCCTCCAAAACAGATCAAGCGGTCGGCGTCCTGGATCGCATCGTGCAACTGGCCCAGCCCGGACAACGCCCACGGCGCTTGGACACTGGCCGCCGAACGCTGGTAACGCTGGGCTTCTTCCTCGTTAAGCACGCCACGGCGCAACGCCGCCGCAATGCACACCACGCCGTCGAGCTGGTGCTCGCTGACGAAGGCGCGCCATTGCTGGGGCAGGTCTTGCTCGTCCTGGGGCGTGACGACGCTGTTGGCGGCGTTGTAGACGCCGTCCTGGTAGAAAAACAGCCGCACGATCTCATGCCCACCGGCCAAAGCTGCCTGGGCAAACAGCAAGGCGCGGCGCGAGGAGGGCGCGTGGGCGGCGGAAAACAGCGCGATGGCGAACTTCATGACAGACCCGATCAGCGAAACTGCGGCCATGATAATGCTTTATGGGCGGTGGGGCGATTCTCAGAGCATGCGTGAGCACCTGGCCCAAAGCCTCAACCTCAGGGCTCGAGGCCATACAGCTCGCAATACTCCGGCCATTCCATTCCTGCCATCTCCGCCACTTCCTTGTGAACTTCCATGCGTTGGGCCTGGTAGTCCTCGGCTGAATCGGTCGTCAGCAGCAGCGTCAGTTCCCAGGCGAACAATCCGGCGCTCTCGGCCTCGGCTTCGAAGGCTTCATGCAACCGCTCGGCGCGGTACTGCGCGGCGGTTTCGCCCTTGGCCTGGGCCAGCAGCGGGTTGAGGTTGTCCAGTTCGTCGCGCAGCTCGGGGCGTTGCTCGAGAAAAATCTGCAGGGCTCGTTCGTGTTGCTGTTCGGTTGTCGCCATGGTCGCTCCTGGGTCAATGATCTGACAGGTTGCGTGAATAGATAGCCGTTGTCGCGCGCAAATTTCAATCATGGCGCACGGCAACGAGCGGCGCAGTGCTACAGTCGGTTTTTTTCCAGAAGAGTGAATGCAATGCGAATGCTGATGGTGGCCGTGGCCGCAACCCTGCTGGCCGGCTGCGCGGGTTCGGCGATGGAGCAGGCCCGGACCCAAGCCCCCTACAAGACCCTGTCCTCGGACAAGCCGGAACAGAACGTCGCCCAATGCGTGAAGTTTGCCTGGGAAGACGAAGCGGCGTTCGGGGTCGATGCCGGCGCCTATCTGCAGCCCGGCAAGCAAGGCGGCTCGACGGTGTACACCCGATCGGCCGAGTCGTTTGTGGATCTGCAAGCCAGCGCCACGGGCACGGCGCTGAATTATTACGCCAAGCATGATGATTTTGTCGCCAAGCGCCGGTTGGCGGCGTTGGCGACGTGTCTCTAAGCCGATAAACCGAGGTGTTTGCCTTCGCGAGCAGGCTCGCTCCCATAGGTTGAGCTTAATTCTCGAGATCCAGGCGCTTCTGGAAAAAGTAGCGCCGGTGACCCGGCGGATAGTCATCGATCTGGCCGCACTGGGTGAAACCCTGTCTGCGATAGAAATCCGGAGCCTGGAAGTCGAAGGTGTCGAGCCAGATGCCCACGCAATCCTTTTCCCTGGCCAGTTGTTCGGCCATGCGCATCAATTCCGAGCCCGTGCCCTGGCCGCGCGCCTGTTCGGGCACCACCAGTAATTCGATATAGAGCCAACGAAAAAATACCCGGCCATACAGGCCGCCGACGATTTCATCGTGCTCGTCGCGCACCAGCCAGGCGACCGCTTCCGGTGCGCTTCCACCGGTCTGGGCGGTGTTATAGGCGCGTAGCGGCGCGAGGATGGCCTGGCGTTCTTCATCGGTTGGAGCGTCCGTGCGTTCGATTCGCAGCGTCATCGGCGATGTCCTTGTGCGGGGATGATCAAGCACGCGAGCCTACAGGAAACGAGCATATTGTTTAAACCGAGCCATACTCCTGTGTGCTTTTGAAGCGATCCCGACCCTAAAACAAGAAGAGACCGACTCATGAAGTTCCAATCCCTGGCCCGGACCCTCGTCGCCACCTCGCTTTCCCTTTACTGTCTGACTGCCCACGCCGCGTCCCAGGCCCCGGTTGCCGCCGAGAACGGCATGGTGGTGACGGCCCAACACCTGGCGACCCATGTCGGCGTCGATGTGCTCAAGAACGGTGGCAATGCCGTTGATGCGGCAGTGGCGGTGGGCTACGCCCTGGCGGTGGTTTATCCTGCGGCGGGTAACCTGGGGGGTGGCGGTTTCATGACCTTGCAGATGGCCGACGGCCGCAAGACCTTCCTGGATTTCCGTGAAAAAGCCCCCCTGGCCGCCACGGCCGACATGTACCTGGACAAGGCAGGCAATGTCATTCCCGAGCTCAGCACGCGCGGCCATTTGGCGGTAGGCGTACCCGGCACCGTGTCAGGCATGGAACTGGCGCTGAAGAAATACGGCAGCAAACCCCGGGCGGAATTGATCGCGCCGGCGATCAAGTTCGCCGAGGACGGTTTTGTCCTGGAACAGGGCGACGTGGATCTGCTGGAAACCGCCACGGATGTCTTCAAGAAAGATGCGCGCGATTCCGGCGCAATCTTCCTGCACAACGGCGAGCCGATGCAGGTCGGCCAGAAGCTGGTGCAGAAAGACCTCGCCAGGACCCTGCGGGAGATTTCCGACAAGGGTGCCGACGGCTTCTATAAAGGCTGGGTCGCCGATGCGCTGGTGACGTCCAGCCAGGCCAACAAAGGCATCATCACCCAGGCCGACCTGGACAAGTACAAGACCCGTGAACTGGCGCCGGTCGAGTGCGACTATCGCGGCTATCACATCATTTCCGCGCCGCCACCCAGTTCAGGTGGCGTGGTGCTTTGCCAGATCATGAACATCCTCGATGGCTATCCGATGAAAGACCTGGGTTTCCATTCGGCCCAAGGCATGCACTACCAGATCGAAGCCATGCGTCACGCCTATGTCGACCGCAACAGCTACCTGGGCGACCCGGACTTCGTGCAGAACCCCATCGATCATCTGCTGGACAAGAATTACGCCGCGAAACTGCGCGCCGCCATCGAGCCGCAGAAAGCCGGCGACTCCCAGAAGATCAAGCCCGGCGTGGCGCCCCACGAGGGCAGCAACACCACCCATTATTCGATCGTCGATCAATGGGGCAACGCCGTCTCCGTCACTTACACCCTCAACGACTGGTTCGGTGCCGGCGTGATGGCGAGCAAGACCGGGGTGATCCTCAACGATGAAATGGATGACTTCACCTCCAAGGTCGGCGTGCCCAACATGTACGGCCTGGTGCAGGGCGAGGCCAATGCCATCGCGCCGGGCAAGGCGCCGCTGTCGTCAATGAGCCCGACCATCGTCACCAAGGACGGCAAGACCGTGATGGTTGTCGGCACGCCGGGCGGCAGCCGCATCATCACGGCGACTTTGCTGACCATCCTCAACGTGATCGACTACGGCATGAACTTGCAGGAAGCCGTCGACGCGCCGCGCTTCCATCAACAGTGGATGCCGGAGGAGACCAACCTGGAAACCTTCGCGGCGAGCCCCGATACCCTCAAGTTGCTGGAAAGCTGGGGCCATAAGTTTGCTGGGCCGCAGGACCCCAACCACATCGCCGCGATCCTCGTGGGCGCGCCGTCGTTGGGTGGCAAGCCGGTGGGCAAGAACCGTTTCTACGGTGCCAACGACCCGCGTCGCAACACGGGGTTGTCGTTGGGCTATTGACCGTTCAACGAGGGATCGGGCTGCGCGGGTCAGTGGAAGAGAGCGCCCTTGCCATGAAGGTCATTGACCGTGGATGAGGCGATTGGCGCGGCGGCGCGCGCATTGGCGGCTGGTGATCCGGTGGCGGCGCTCAATCGTGTCGCCCTGCGCAATGATGCCCCGGCCCTCGCGCTCCGCGGCATCGCCATGGCGCAGTTGGGGGACCTGGAAAAAGCCAGAAGCCTGTTGCGCCGGGCAGGTACGGCCTTCGGATCCACGGACGCCGTGGCACGGGCGCGCTGTGTCGTGGCCGAAGGTGAAATCGCCTTGGCCTCTCGTGACCTGTCCTGGCCGCCGAAACGCCTCGACGCCGCCCGTACGGTGCTCGAAGCTCACGGCGATCGGGCCAACGCCGGTCATGCACGGATCATCGAGATTCGCCGCCTGTTGCTGATCGGTCGACTCGACGAGGCGCAACTCAAGCTCATCGACCTGGAGCCCGCCGGCCTGCCGTTGGCGTCCTGGGCGGTGTGCCAGTTGGTGGCTGCGGGAATTGCCATGCGGCGGCTGCAAGCGCAAACCGCCCGTGAGGCTTTGGAACGGGCCGGTCAAGCCGCGCAACAAACAGGGATCAGCGCCTTGAATGGCGAAATCGACAACGCCTGGCGGATGCTGAGTACGCCCGCAGCCCGGCTGATCGCTCGAGGCGAAGAGCGTTTGCTGGTGCTGGAGGAGGTGCAATCGCTGCTGGCCGGCCCGGCGCTGGTTGTAGATGCCTGCCGGTTCGGTATCCGCTGCGCGGGCGTCCAGGTCGTGCTTGTACGGCGGCCGGTGCTGTTTGCCCTGGCCCGTGGGTTGGCCCAGGCCTGGCCCGGCGATGCGTCGAGGGAAGCGCTCATGACCCAAGCCTTTGGTTTGAAATTGACGGACGAGACCCATCGCGCCCGGTTGCGGGTTGAAATGGGACGGTTGCGAGAGGCGCTGCGCCCAATGGCTGGCGTAGTCGCAACCCGGCGCGGTTTCAGGTTGTCGCCACACCATGCTCACGAAGTCGTGATCCTGGCGCGGGTCGTTGAGGAACCCCACGGGGCGGTGCTGGCATTGTTGGCGGACGGTGAAGCCTGGTCCAGTTCGGCCCTGGCGCTGGCCTTGGGCACCAGCCAGCGCAGCGTGCAAAGAGCCTTGGAAAACCTGGCTGCTTGCGGCAAGGCGCAGTCGTTCGGTCGCGCACGGGCCCGGCGCTGGACAGTACCGTCAATGCCCGGATTCGCGACCATATTGTTACTCACTGCACTGCCGTTCGATGGTTAGGATGCAAGCACACCCACCGATGAGGCGATGTGAGATGAAACGTTCAGAGGCACAAATCCTGCGTGAATACGGCCCGTTCCCTGGCGTTGATTGCGTCCACGGCGTGAGCCATGACGGCGAGCGCGTCTGGCTCGCCTCGGGCGAAAAGCTTCACGCCTTCGATCCCGCCAGTGGCCAAACCGTGCAAACCCTCGACGTCCCGGCGAACGCCGGCACCGCGTTCGATGGCCAGCATCTGTTCCAGATCGCCGGCGACAGCATCCGCAAGATCGATCCGCGCACTGGCCAGGTGCTGGCGACGATTCCGGCGCCCAACAGTGGCGACGACTCCGGGCTGGCCTGGGCCGAAGGTTCGCTCTGGGTCGGTCAGTACAAGGCGCGCAAGATCCTGCAGATCGATCCGGCCGACGGCAGGATTGTGCGTACGATCGAATCCAACCGTTTCGTCACGGGCGTGACTTGGGTCGATGGCGAGCTGTGGCATGGCACCTGGGAAAACGACGATAGCGAATTGCGGCGTATCGATCCGCAAACGGCGCAAGTACTGGAAAGCGTGACGATGCCGCCGGGGACCGGCGTGTCGGGGCTGGAGTCCGACGGCGCGGACCGATTTTTCTGCGGCGGGGGTGGCAGCGGCAAGGTAAGGGCGGTGCGTCGGCCGGCTCGAGATTGAACGACCTGCACAGCCCCCCGTGGCGAGAGAGCTTGCTCCCGCTGGACCGCGCAGCGGGCCCAACTTCTTGGGCCTGCTACGCACCAGAGCGCCAGTCAATCAGTTCAGTCGTGTGCAGCCACCGGCGCCTTGACCCGCTCGGCCTTGCGCCAGGTCAGCAATACGATGCCGGTCACCACGATCGCGCCGCCCAGGATCTGCCCCGGGTTGAGCATCTGGTCCAGCACCAGCCAGCCGATCAACAGTGTCGCCAGCGGCTCGATGTTCATCACCGGGGCGTTGCGCGGCATGTCCAGGCGTGGCACGCACATGAACAAAACGATGAACCCCGTCCCATAAAGCACCACCAGGGTGGCGAGCGCGAACCAACCGGTGCTGCTGGCGGGCAGGTCGAGGCCGCCGGGCAGGGCGCCGGTCAGGCCGGCGAGGTTGACGCTGCTGAACACAATGAAAATCGTCAGCAGGCTGCGCACCGATCCGCGCACCTGGGACAACTTGTGATCGGTGATCCACAACGCACAAGCGAAGACGCACGCGGCGCAGAAGGCCAGGCCAACCCCCAACAGCCACTGCGGGCCGACGTCTGCCTGGGAGGCCAACCGCGTCGGCACTTCCAGCACGAACACCAGACCCACCAGGATCATGCCCATCAGTGCCGCCGTCCGGGCGGTGGGGCGCGGGCCGCCTAGGGCCCAGGTCAACAGGGCCAGGAGGATCGGGAACACGTTGCCCACCAATAGCGCCAGCGCCACCGGAACCCGGGCCACGGCGGAATACAGGCATAGGCTCTGGGCGCCGATCAGCACGCCCAGCAGCAACTGCCAGCGCCAGGCGCCGGCGGGCAAGCGAAGGCTTTGCCGTTGCCACAACACCATCGCCGCCAATACCAGCAACGTTCCGCCCGAGCGCAGCAGGATCGCCAGCAGCACGCCGGCGCCATCATCGAACGCCGCCCGCGCGGCGACATGGTTGCCGGCAAAGGCGCACCCCATGCAAAGCAGGACAAGCACGGCGATATGGCGGGGAAAGGGAACAGGGGTACTGGATGCGGCGGTGGAGCGGGTCATGGCAGGACATCTCAAAGGGGAGTGAATTAAGCCCTTCAAAGGGCTTTTTGATTTTGTTGTCGTACAACCTGGGTCGGATTTTTACCCCATATGGCAGGAGCGAACAAGCCTGGCGCAAACCCTGATTCGGTGCAGATCAGTAATACCGGCGTGTTCAAGGCGGTTTCGCATCGTCGAGGATCAGGCCGCAAGTCCCATGATGTCACCATGTTTTACACCTTGTACGATGTCCTATCAGAGAGTAAAACAATCTTCCCCGTCCAATAATAATTAACGGAGACGTACGATGGATGCTTCGCAACCTGCAACCGCCGATCAGGGGCGCCGGATTTTCCTGAAAAAATCCCTTGTGGTCTCGGCCGCCGCCGCGACGCTGGGAAATCTTCCCGGGCTCGCCCAGGCCGCGCCTTTGAGCCAGCGCTATCCAGACCCTCTGATCAATATCCTCGACCCCAGCTTCATGGACTTGCGCATCTTCAATGCCAGCGTCGAGAAGCTCGCCGATGGCTTGCGCTGGGCGGAAGGGCCGGTGTGGATCGGTGACGGTCGTTACCTGCTGGTCAGTGACATCCCCAACAACCGCATCGTGCGTTGGGACGAAGTCACCGGAGGTTTGTCGGTGTACCGCGAGAACTCGAACTTCTCCAATGGCATGTGCCGCGATCGCCAAGGACGGTTGCTGGTCTGTGAGGGCTCGACCACGTCCACCGAAGGGCGGCGTATCACCCGTACCGAACACAACGGCACCATCACCGTGCTGGCCGACAGTTTCGACGGCAAGCCATTGAATTCGCCGAATGACATCGTCTGCAAGCGGGATGGCTCGATCTGGTTCACCGATCCGCCGTTCCAGACCGGCAATAACTATGAGGGGCATAAAGTCACCCCGGCGCAGCCCCACGCGGTGTACCGGATCGACGGCGCGACCGGCAAGCTCAGCCGGGTGATCGACGATTTGGCGGGGCCGAATGGCTTGTGCTTTTCCCCGGATGAAAAAATCCTTTATGTGGTCGAAGGGCGGGCCAAGCCGAACCGTCTGGTCTGGGCGATCACGGTCAAGGACGACGGCACCCTGGGCGAGCGACGCAAGCATATCGAAGGGCTCGACTATGCGGCCATCGACGGCATCAAGTGCGACGAGAGCGGTAACCTCTGGTGCGGTTGGGGCGGGAATGGCGACCCCAAGGCCGACCTGGAGAAACTCGACGGCGTGCGGGTATTCAATCCCGAGGGCAAGGCCATCGGGCACATTTCGTTGCCGGAACGCTGCCCCAACGTCTGCTTTGGCGGGCGAGAGGGCAACCGGCTGTTCATGGCCGGCAGCCACTCGCTGTACTCGCTGTTCGTGAACACCCGAGGAGCCACCTTCGCCTGACCCTCAGGCACCACCAATGACTGGCTGGGGGCTTGAGTTGCCATTGCGATTGCTGCGCAATCGAGCGGGAGCAAGCTCCCTCGCCACGAACATCTAGCTTTCATCGATAAAGGGCGTCCCCGACGCCCCCGATTTCAACCCAACTTCACGTTCATGGTGATCTGCGCCGTGAATACTTTCTTGCCCTGCGCATCATGAATGTCCACCGGCACGACCTTGTCGCCTTCGGTCTGCCAGTCCACCTCGTCGCCGTTCGCGACCGCCGTCACGTCGCTCTTGGCCTTGGCCAGGTATTGCACGGTCATGCCTTTGGGAATCCACCGGGCGCCGTCGGGGATGGAAACGTTGGTCATCATGCCAGCGGCGAGCTCGGCGGCGTTGCACATGGCGATGGCGTGGACGGTGCCCAGGTGATTGGTGATTTCCTTGCGAAACGGCACCTGCACGGTCGCCGCGCCCTGGCGCAACTCTGTGACCAGCGGGTTGATGGTGGAAAAGTACGGTGCCATCTGACAGGCCATTTTGCTGAAAGCATCCGGACCTGCGCTGTTGAACATACCGAGAACCTGATTCATGTGAAGCCTCGCTGACAAGTGGGGTTACGGAATAGTGTTCTAATACAGAATAATATTCTGTAACGGAACGGTATTCTGTCGGCAGCGAATCTGTCAAGCTGTGCCCACTTCTTCACGGGTAGCCAGTGCCCGGTCCCATCCAATAAACCGGTTATGCCAAGCATGGAAACAGCAGATCTACTCGAACGCGCCTTCCCCGGCAGAAGGGCTGAACTCAAGCGCGATATCTTTCGCAAGGCCCTGGCGCTGTTCAACGAGCAGGGCATCGAGGCGACCACCATTGAAATGATCCGCACCGAATGCCAGACCAGCGTCGGTGCCATCTACCATCATTTCGGCAACAAGGAAGGCTTGGTGGCGGCGCTGTTCTTCACCGCCCTGGACGATCAGGCGCGTTTGCGCGAGCAATATCTGTCCGAAGCAACCACCGCCGAGCAGGGCGTGCAGGCGTTGATCCATAGCTACGTCGATTGGGTGGACAGCCAACCCGAATGGGCGCGTTTCCAGTATCACGCGCGCTTTGCGGTGACCAAGGGACCGTTCAAGGACGAACTCGCCAGCCGCAACACCTCACGTAACGGTCAGCTTTGGCAGTGGTTGAGCGCGGCAGAGCAGGGCGAGGCGCTCAAGCGCTATCCCGCCGAGTTGATGTTTTCGTTGATCATCGGCGCGTCTGAAAGTTATTGCCGGGCATGGCTGGCGGGGCGGGTGCCCTCCAGCCCGAAGGCTCACCGGGCGCTACTGGCGCAAGCGGCGTGGCGCTCAATCAGCGGCGACTGATTGATCACAGCGGGCAGCTCCATAATTCCACGGCTGGTCTTTGCGCGTCGGGCGGCCCCAGCCAATGGGCCATCGGCTGGCAATGGCCGTCATCGCACAGCTGATAATCCCCGGCCTGGGGGGTACGGCCGAGCCTCAACGGTTGCAGGGGCGGCAGCGAGCGATGGTATCGCCAGCTGCCGTTCTCCAAGCGTGCGCCTTCGGGAATTTCCATGCCGGCGCCATTGCCCTTGACCCTGGCTTCACCCAGGATCAGGCCCTGTTCGCTGACCCGGTAATCCTCCTCCCAACGGATCTTCTCGATGGTGTGGTTCCAGGCCAACGTAAACTCGCTGAGTTCAAGTTGTGCCCAGACCACGCCGGACAAGCCCAGGCACAAGCCAATCACGCCAAGGCTCGCCCGACACGCCGGGCGCGCCAGAGGTGTTGCCCGATCAACAGCGCACCCAGGGCGAAGCCGATTTCATCGGTCAGCGGCAGGGCAACCACCAGCAATGCACCGGCGGCGAAGCACATCAGACGCTCCCAAATGGGCATTTTCTGTTGCATGTAACCGGTAGACGCCATGCCCCATAGGCCGATTGCCAGCAACGTCTTGACCAGCATGTAGGCAGTCATCCACAGGTTGTCGCCCTGGAGCATCAGCGCCGGGTTGTACACCGTCATGAACGGAATGACGAAGCCTGCCAGGGCGATGCGCACCGCCCAGAAGCTGATTTTCAGCCCGCTTTCCCGGGCAATGGGCGCGGCGGCGAAGCAGGCCAGGGCCACGGGCGGGGTCAGGTCGGCGAGGATGCCGAAATAGAACACGAACATGTGAGACACGATCAGCGGCACGCCCAATTCCAGGAGCGCGGGCGCTGCAATCGAACTGGTGATGATGTAGTTCGGAATGGTCGGGATGCCCATGCCCAGCACCAGGCAAGTGAGCATGGTCAGCAGCAGCGACAGGAACAGGTTGTCCTTGCCGATCGCCAGGATGTAACCGGCGAAGGTGGACGCCACGCCTGTCAGCGACACCACCGCGATGATGGTGCCGACCAAGGCGCAGGCGATCCCCACCGGAACGGCGTGCCGAGCGCCGTCCACCAATGCGTGCAGGCAGATGATCAGGGTTTCCCGAGTGCCTTTCATGAACCAGCAAGCCACCACCAGCACGCCGATCACGGCGAACACGATGCCGATGCCCATCCGGAAGAATCCGACGCACAGAATGCCCAGCGCGACCCAGAAGGCGCAGCGCAAGGCGTAGCTCGAGACTTTGAGGATGATCGCCGAGCCGAGAATCACGATGGCCGTCAGTGCCAGCCCGACCATGCCGGAAAACAACGGCGTGCGTCCGGAAAACAGCAGGTACACCAGCACCCCCAGCGGGATCAGCAGGAACCAGCTTTCCTTGACCGCGCCCCAGGCGCTCGGGCATTGATCCTTGGGCAGGCCCTTGAGGTCGGAGCGCTTGGCTTCCAGGTGAACCATCCAGAACACCGAGCCGAAATACAGGCACGCCGGGATCAACGCGGCCTTGGCGATTTCCACGAACGGCACGTTGATGGTCTCGGCCATGATGAACGCCACCGCGCCCATCACCGGCGGCATGATCTGGCTGCCCATGCTCGACGTCGCTTCCACGCCGCCGGCGAACGCCGCCTTGTAGCCAAAGCGTTTCATCAGCGGAATGGTGAACTGCCCGGTCGTCACCACGTTGGCGATTCCCGAGCCGGTGATGGTGCCCATGAGCGCCGATGACACCACCGACACCTTCGCCGGACCGCCAAGCTTGTGACCGAACAGGCCCATGGCGAAATCGGTGAACAGCTTGATCATGCCGGCCTTTTCCAGGAAGGCGCCAAACAGGATGAACAGGAAAATGTAGGTGGCCGATACGTAGGTCGGCGTGCCGTAGAGCCCTTCGGTGCCGAAGGACAGTTGGTTGACGAGCTGATCGACGCCGTAGCCGCGATGGGCCAGGTCGCCTGGCAGGTGTTCGCCGAACAGGCCATAGGCCAGGAACAGGCCGCAGATGATCGGCAGCGCGATGCCCATCACTCGCCGCGCCGCCTCGAACACCAGCACGATCAGGACGACGCCGACGACCATGTCGGCAGTCGTCAGGTCGCCGGAGCGCTGGATCAGGTCGGCCTCGAACACCCATTGATAGAGCGCCGTGGCCATCCCCGCCAGCCCCAACGCCCAGGCCAGGGGTTGCCATGGCCTTTGCTTGCCGTGGGCCGGGTAGCTCAGAAACACCACCCACAGCAGAAAGCCCACATGCACCGCCCGCAACACAATGCTGGAAACCGGTGAAAAAGCTGCCGTGATGATTTGAAAGATGGAAAACAGCAACGCCACGTAGAACAGCGTCTTGGGCCAGTCCCGCGGGTCCGTGGCGATGCCGTGCTGGTCTTCACTCATGAGATGCCTGCCTGTTGTCGACTTGCGGATGCGAAACGCAATGCTGCAACGGCGCCGAGCGCCGTTGCAGTCCAGGGGCTATAGCGCGCCCACTTCCTTGTAGTAGCGCTCGGCACCAGGGTGCAGGGCGATGGGCAGGTTTTTCGCGGCGTTCTTCAGCGAGATGTCCTTGGCCGCTGAATGGGAGGTGCTCAGGCGGGTGAGGTTGTCGAACATCAGCTTGGTCATTTGGTAGGCCACCTCATCCGGGACATCCTTGTGTGTCACCAGGATATTGGTGATGGCCACGGTGGGCACGGCCTCAGCCTGGCCGTCGTAGGTGTTGGCGGGGATCATCGCGCTCTGGTAGGCCGGGTTGCCGATTTTTTCCACCACGTCGGTGGGAATCGACACGTAGTTCAGCTTCATCGTTGACGCCAGGTCACGAATCGCCGCCATGCCCAGGCCAGAGGATTGCAGGGTGGCGTCCAGTTGGCGGTTCTTGATCAGGTCGACCGACTCGGCGAAGGGCAGGTATTGGACCTTCATGTCGTCGTAGGTCAGGCCGGCCGCCTTGAAGATCGCCCGGGCGTTGAGTTCGGTGCCGGATTTAGCCGCGCCCACGGAGACGGTTTTGCCCTTGAGGTCTGCCAGGGTCTTGATCCCCGATTCCTCGCTGGCAACGATCTGGATGTAATTGGGGTAGGCGCCCGCAATCGCTCGCAGTTTGGTGAGCGGTGCCTTGAAGCCGGCATCCTCCACGCCGTTTTTCGCATCGGCGACCGAGTCGCCCAAGGCCAGCGCCAGCTCCCCGCGCCCGGCTTGCAGCAGGTTGAGGTTCTCCACCGACGCCTTGGTGGCCTGGACCGACGTTTTGGAGCCCTCGATGCCGCTGCTGTAGATCTGTGAAAGCCCGACCCCGATCGGGTAATACACTCCGCTGGTGCCCCCGGTCAGGATGTTGATGAACACCGGTGGAGCCGCATGAGCGGCGGTGGTGACCGCCAAGGCTGCGGCGGCGGCCAGGAAGGTGAAGCGCTTGTTGACTCGCATTGGGAACTCTCCGTCTTGTTATGGCTTTATGCAGAGTCCCCCCACTGTAGTCGAAACGTGCTTGATGGCGAATAGGCAGTTAACGGTATGTCGGATTAAACAGGGTGGCTGCCTGGGGCCGCGCTGCTGCCGCGCACGGTCAGCTCGAACGGTAGGCGCACGTGTCGCTGGGTGATGGGCTTGTTCTCGATCAAGGCGATCAACATGTCCACCGCTTTCTGGCCGAAGGTTTCGGCCGGTTGGGAGATGGTCGTCAACGGCGGGTCGCAATACGCGGCAAACGGAATGTCGTCAAAACCCACCAGGGAAATATCCTCGGGCACCCGCAACCCCGTCTGCTTGATGCGCTTGAGCGCGCCGATGGCCATTTCGTCGTTCTCGCAGAACAGCGCGCTGGGGCGTTCGGCCAAGGCGAGCATTGTCCCGGCTCCTTCGTAGCCGGCCTTGAGAGTGAAATCCCCGTGGCAGATCAGTTCAGGTGCAAGGGCGATACCGGCGTTGCGCAGGGCGTCCTGGTAACCGGCCACACGGTCCAGGGTCAGAGGGCTGCTGCGCGGGCCTTTGATGATGCCGATGCGCCGGTGGCCAAGCCCGATCAGGTGCTCGGTCATGGCGCGCGCCGCGCTGCGGTTATCCAGGCTGATGGTCGGGTAGGGCGCGTCCTTCACCACTTCGCAGGCGTTGACCAGCGGTAGCGCGTCGGTGCCGGGAGGCAGGGAGACGAAAGGGTCGCCGGCGCGCAATTGGATCACGCCGTCGGCCTGATGGGCGTAGACCAGGGCAGCGAATTCCTGCTCGATGGCTTCGCGGCCCTGGGTGTCGCACAGCAGCAGCCGATAACCGGCCGCTTGCGCCGCTTGTTGGGCGCCGCTGATGACGCGGGCGAAAAAAGTGTTGGCGATTTTCGGCACCAGGATCACCAGGTTGCCGGTACGTCGGGAGCGAAACTGCACCGCCATCAGGTTCGGTCGATAACCGGCTTGCAGCACGGCTGCGTTGACCTTGTCCCGCGTCTGGGGCAGCACCCGCTCCGGGGACTTGAGTGCTCTGGACACGGTTGCCACCGACACGCCGGCCAGCCGGGCCACTTCACGAATATTGGACAAATTCACCTCGATTCGGCGCCTTGAAAACAGGCATGACCGCGAGCTTACCGCAGGTTCGATAGCTGACAAACGCTCATCGGCGATGCAAGGGGTTTGACACGGGGCAAAACCGAGCCTAGATTCCCGTCATGATGTAACCGGTTACATCAACGATCCGGACAGAAGAGAGTCGCGATGAATCCTGTAGCACCCAAAATAAGAATGGGCTTCGTTGGCGGTGGGGAGGGTGCGTTCATCGGCCAGGCCCATCGCCAGGCGGCGGGCCTGGACGGCGGTTTCGAGCTGGTGTGCGGCGCGTTCAGCCGCGACCCTCACAACAATCGACAGACCGGTGCGGCCCTGGGGCTCGCCGCGTCCCGTTGTTACCACGACTGGCAGCAGATGCTCGACGCTGAAGCGTTGCTGCCGCTGGACCAACGCATGGAATTGCTGGTGATCGTCACGCCCAATCACCTCCATGCACCGATTGCCAGCCAGGCGTTGAAAGCCGGTTTCCACGTGTTCAGCGAGAAACCCGCCGCGCTGAACCTCAAGCAGTTATTGGCCCTCAAGGACGTGTTGCAAGGCAGTCGTTGCCTCTACGGCCTGGCCCACACCTACCTGGGTTATCCGATGGTCTGGCAGGCCCGTGAAATGGTTCGCTCAGGCCTGATCGGCAAGGTGCGCAAAGTATTCGTCGAGTACCCCCAAGGCTGGCTCAGCCAGGACGTCGCCGCCCAAGGCAACAAGCAGGCCGAGTGGCGCGATGATCCGGCCCAGTCCGGGTTGGGCGGTTGCATCGGCGACATTGGCACCCATGCTTTTTCCCTGGCGGAGTTCGTCGCGGACCAACCCATCCAGCAACTCTGCGCCACCCTGGGCACCCATGTTCCGGGGCGGCAGTTGGACGATGACGCAGCAATGCTCTTCAAGATGAAGGACGGCGCCACCGGCGTGTTGCTGGCCAGCCAGGTCTGCACCGGCGAAGAAAACCCGCTGAAGATCCGCGTCTATGGCGACAAGGGCGCGCTGCAATGGCGCCAGGAAGAGCCGTCGAGCCTGATCCACCGCGCCTTCGACCAACCGCTGCGCATTCTGCGCGGGGGTGTCGGCCAGCCTTGGCTGTGCGAGGCGGCGACTCAGCGCATGCGTCTGCCGGCGGGGCATCCGGAGGGTTATCTGGAGGCGATGGCCAATCTGTACGGCGATTTTGCCCGGGCCATTCGGGCGCGGGTGGAAGGCCCGGACGTTCCTGGCGTACCCGGCATCGAGACCGGTTTGCGCGGCATGGCGTTTATCGAGGCGGCCCTCATCAATCACCGGGGCGACACAAAGTGGACCGCGCTGGAAACCGGAGAGTCGCAGCTGTGAATACACACGACCAAACACCAGGCGGCCTGCGCGGGCCGGCGATCTTCCTGGCGCAGTTCATGTCCGATGAAGCGCCGTTCGATACCCTGGCGGACATCGCCCGGTGGGCCGCCTCGCAAGGCTACAAGGCCATCCAATTGCCGACCCTGGGCACGCGTTACATCGACCTGGCCCGGGCCGCCGAGAGCCAGGATTATTGCGATGAACTCACGACCACCTGCGCGGCGGCCGGCGTCGAGATCAGCGAGTTGTCGACGCACCTGCAAGGGCAACTGGTGGCGGTGCATCCGGCATTCGACGCGCTGTTCGATGACTTCGCCCCGGCCCACCTGCGCGGCCAGCCCCAGGCGCGCACCGAGTGGGCCATCGAGCAATTGAAACTGGCGGCTCGCGCCAGCCAGCGCCTGGGCCTCAAGGCCCACGCGACGTTTTCCGGAGCTTTGTTGTGGCCCTACATATACCCGTGGCCGCAGCGGCCCACAGGACTGGTCGAGCAAGGTTTCGCCGAACTGGCCCGGCGCTGGCTGCCGATCCTCGACTGCTTCGACGCGGCCGGCGTGGACCTGTGCTACGAGATCCACCCTGGCGAAGACCTGCATGACGGCGCCTCGTTCGAGCGCTTCCTGCAAGCCGTCGATCATCACCCACGGGCCGCCATTCTCTACGACCCCAGCCACCTGCTGCTGCAACAGATGGACTACCTGGGCTTTATCGACCGCTACCACGGGCGCATCCGGATGTTCCACGTCAAGGACGCCGAATTCCGCCCTGACGCCCGCTCCGGTGTCTATGGCGGCTACCAGGGCTGGGTGGACCGCCCCGGCCGGTTCCGTTCCCTGGGCGATGGGCAGATCGACTTCAAGGCGATTTTCAGCAAGCTGACCCAATACGGCTTCGACGGCTGGGCGGTTCTGGAATGGGAATGCTGCCTGAAGGATTCGCAACAGGGGGCGGCCGAAGGCGCGGCGTTTATCCAGCGGCACATGATCACCAGGACGGCCAAGGCGTTCGATGATTTTGCCGGGGTCACGGCGGATGAGGCATCCAATCGGCGGTTGTTGGGGTTGTCTGGGTAACGGCTGATCGCAGAAGCCTTGTGGCGAGGGAGCTTGCTCCCGCTGGGTGGCGAAGCCGCCCCAAATACAATGTTCCAGGCAGACCGCGTTGCCTGGTTTTACGACTGCTGCGCCCGAAGCATTGGACCGGCCGAGCGGGAGCAAGCTCCCTCGCCACAAAAGCAGGCACAAAAGCAGGCCACAAAAAGCAGGCGGCAACAGCAGCGCACGACTTTGTTTCAACAAAAACAACAACAAGACGGTGACGGTCATGACGACGATGTACGCACGCCTCAGTACGATGATGTTCCTGCAATTCTTTATCTGGGGTGGCTGGTTCGTCACCCTCGGCACGTTCCTGTCCAACACCCTGGGCGCCAGCGGCGAGCAGGTCGGCAGGGCCTTCGCCACCCAGTCCTGGGGCGCGATCATCGCGCCGTTCGTGATCGGCCTGATCGCCGATCGCTACTTCAACGCCGAGCGCATCCTGGCGGTGTTGCACCTGGTGGGCGCGGTCTTGTTGTACCGGTTGTATTCGGCGGAGGATTTCAGCGCGTTCTACCCGTTCGTGCTGGCTTATATGGTGATCTACATGCCGACGTTGGCCCTGGTCAATTCCGTGGCCTTCCGGCAGATGCGCGACCCCGCGCTGGAATTCTCGCGGATTCGAGTCTGGGGCACCCTCGGTTGGATCCTCGCCTGCGTGGTGATCAGCTATGCGTTCGCCTGGGATTCACGCGAGTCGATCTCAGCGGGCGGCCTGCGCAATACTTTCCTGATGGCCGCGGTCGCTTCGCTGGTCCTCGGGCTCTACAGCTTCACGCTGCCCGCCACGGCACCGCTCAAGGAGCAGGCGAGCACCAGCGGCATCAAGCAGTCCCTGGGGCTCGATGCGTTGGGCCTGCTCAAGGATCGCAGCTACCTGGTGTTCTTCATCGCCTCGATCCTGATCTGCATTCCCTTGGCGTTTTATTACCAGAACGCCAACCCGTTCCTGGCCGAAACCGGGATGACCAACCCGACGGCGAAAATGGCCATCGGGCAAGTCTCCGAGGTGCTGTTCATGTTGCTGTTGCCGCTGTTCATCCAGCGCTTCGGCATCAAGTTGGCGTTGCTGGTGGGCATGCTGGCGTGGGCGTTGCGCTACGTGTTGTTTGCCTATGGCGATAACGGTGAGCTGGCATTCATGCTATTCATCGGCATCGCCCTGCACGGCATCTGCTACGACTTCTTCTTTGTCTCGGGGCAGATCTACACCGACGCCAAGGCGCCCAAACACCTGCGCAGCTCGGCCCAGGGCTTGATAACCCTGGCGACCTATGGCGTGGGGATGTTGATCGGTTTCTGGGTGGCGGGGCAGGTGACCGATCACTTTGTCGTGGCAGGCGGGCACGATTGGAAAAGCATCTGGCTGTTCCCGGCCGGTTTTGCGCTGGTGGTATTCGTGTGTTTCCTGCTGACCTTCAGTGGTCGGCAAGGGGTCGTGGCACCGTCCGAGGCATGAGCAAGGGCAGAACGTCAGTCACTTGTGACTGACGCTCAGCTTGGTGTACGTCACTTTCCCGCCTTCGTTGGAGTAACCCTTGTTGTCCAGCGTGTAGACGCCGGCCTTGAAATAGAAGTCGTAGCCGTACCAGGACTTGTCGAGCTTCACCTTTTTGCCACTGTTGCCGATCAGCACCGAGAGCTGGCCTTGCTTGTCCATCTGCAGCGTATAGGAGAAGGACTTGTTCAACGGAACCTTGGGCACGGTGTAGATCACCGGGCTTTTCTTGTCCTTGGGCTTGACCCGGTATTCCACGTCAATGTTGCCGGTGCCCTTTGCATAGCGGTAAACCAGTTTCAACAACGGCGTCGGCGCATTCTTGGCGTGAATCTGCGCCACCACTACACGGCCTTCCGAAGGCACCTGGTTGACCGTCAATTCACCCTTGAGGGTGTTGACGCCACTGTTGTAGCGCCAGTTGCGGTGTTTCCCGTCCCGGCTGGTTTCCCGCAGTTCTGAGCGCGGGTAATCGCTGTTACCGGTATGAGAGCCGGTGACGGGGGCCCAGAAGACAATCCTCTGGCCGTTATTGTCGAAATACTTGTTTTTCAAACTCGGCATGGCTTTGGTCGCCACGACCTGCGCGGGCGTTTGCACCGGCAGGGTGACGCTCCAGACCGTCACGTCAATCATGATGAAACCCTCCAACGGGACCGGCCGCTATCTGGCGGCCGTCAAGACAAAAAACAGCCTTCCGTGGCGTAGTCTTGATGTTATCGACGAGGGCGTGTTTCGCTGGAGGCGTACCTGACGGATGGCTCTGTGATAAGCCCCTCAGGCCGAAAAACCGGGCAGGTTATCCTGTGTCATTTTGTTGCTGATCGGGTAGAGTACGCGCCGCCCGAGAGATGGATCCCGGGCGTTTTCCCATGGAGCGTCAAATGAACCACCTCAGCAAAGTTGTCGCCTGCGCACTGTTCGGCCTGGTCCTGGCGGGTTGCACCGGCACCCCGATGAAGACCCAGCAATACGACAGCAGCCAATACACCGTCGTCGGTCACAGTGAAGCCAAGGCCACCGGCCTGCTGCTGTTCGGCGTAATCCCGATTCGCCAGAACAACCGTTTCGTGCGCGCCCAGAACGCAGCGATCCAGGCCAAGGGCGGCGACGCCATGATCAACACCCAAGTCCAGGAAAACTGGTTCTGGGCCTGGGTCCTGACCGGTTACACCACTTCGGTTTCCGGTGATGTGGTCAAGCTGAAGAACGTTCAGTAAACCCAAGCGTTAAAGGTAGGCGAGCTTACCTGTGGCGAGGGGATGAATCCCCTCGCCACAATAGCCCCCGATCATGCCTCCTCTTTCAGCGTCCTCCCACCACCATGTGACTGAACGGCGCCACATACGCCTGCAATGTCACCAACCCGCCCACCAGAATCGCCAGTACCACCGAGTGGAAAAACACGTAGCGCAGGATTTCTCCTTCGTGGCCGTACCACCGTGTCGCGGTGGAAGCGACCACGATCGACTGGGCGTCGACCATCTTGCCCATCACCCCGCCTGAACTGTTCGCGGCAGCCATCAGCACCGGGCTGATCCCCAGCTGTTCCGCCGTGACCCGCTGCAGACCGCCGAACAGCACGTTGGAAGCGGTGTCCGAACCGGTCAGCGCCACGCCAAGCCAGCCCAGTAGGGTGCCGAACATCGGATAGAAGATGCCCGTCGCGGCGAACGCCAGGCCCATGGTGGCGTCCAGGCCCGAATAACGCGTGAGGAAACCCAACGCCAGCATCGCCACGATGGTGATCAGCGAATAGCGCACCACCCAGAGCGTTCGCAGGTATTGGCGCACCAGTTGCGGGATGGAATAACCCATCAGCAAGCCTCCCACGATTGCCGCCAGGAAGATGCCACTGCCGGTGGCGGTGAACCAGTTGAACTTGTAGACCGCTTCCTCGGTTTTAGGCTGGGGCACTACGGGCGGGACTTTTTCGATCTGTTGGTGGATGGTGCCGAAGGTCAACAGCGGCGAGAAGATCGGATTCGCCTCGCGCATCGGCTTGCCTTGGGGGTCGAGCCTGGCCGATTGCGTCTGCGGGTCGATGGCCGGGCGGGTGTCGAAAATGTTCTTGAAGCCCTGGGTGCCCCAGGCGAATACGAACACCGTGAGGATGATCCACGGCATCCAGGCGCGCAGCACGGCGGGTCGAGCGTCATTGGAAAACGCGGCGCTGGCCACTGGTGTTTGTTGTTCGCTGGCGTCAATCTTCGAGTCGTCGTGCCGGCCGGTCAGCGCCGCCGAGGTGTGAATCGTGGCCGGTTTCCAGATTTTGAGAAAACCGGCCAGGCAGGCCATGGATATCAGCGCGGCAATCACGTCCACCAGCATCGGCCCGTGGTAGTTCGACACCAGAAACTGCGGGATAGCGAAGCTGACACCGGCCACCAGGATTGCGGGCCATACTTCAAGCATCTTGCGCCAGCCGGCGAACGCCCAGATCAGCCAGAACGGTACGATCACCGAGAAGAACGGCAGCTGCCGGCCGACCATCATCGACAGCTCCATCTCATCCAGGCCGGTGACCTTGGCCAGTGTAATGATTGGGGTGCCCAGCGCGCCGAAGGCCACGGGAGCGGTGTTGGCGATCAATGCCAGGCCCGAAGCGGCCAGCGGCGAAAAGCCCAGCCCGATCAGGATCGCCCCGGTTACCGCCACCGGCGTGCCAAAACCCGCCGCGCCTTCGAAAAACGCGCCGAAACAAAAGGCGATCAACAGCAACTGCAAGCGGCGGTCATCGGTGATGCGCGCCAGGGAATCCTGCAGGACCTTGAACGAACCGTTCTCGGTGGTCAGTCGGTGCAGGAAGATAATGTTGAGCACGATCCAGCCGATGGGCAGCAGCCCGTTGGCCGCGCCATAAAGCGCCGCTGAACCGGCCATGTCGGCGGGCATGCCGAAGGCGAAAATCGCGATGAGCAACGCCGAGGCCAGGGCATACAGCGCCGCCAGGTGTGCCTTGACGTGAAAGAACGCCAGGGACGCCAGCATCACCACCACCGGGACCGCCGCCAGGAACGTCGACAGCACCGCATTACCGAAGGGATCGTAGACTTGTTGCCAGACCATGTTCCACCTCTGCTTTTTATTGTTGGAAGCGCAGGCCCCGGGGGGATTGGCAGAGAAGTATAGGCGGGGATCGGGGGACGGGATTGGAACCTGTTGGCCCCGCCTACCCATTGTGGGAGCGAGCTTGAACTGGTCAAGTAATCTTGGACACCGATTAAGGTTCACGCCGCCAACCTTTCCTTCGCGACCGGCGACCGGTAGTCGTTGTAGCTGTGAGGCCTGCTGATGTTGTAGCGCGAGACATAGCGCTGCACGTCTGCCCGGGCCTCATGTTCCAGTTTGTAGCCCGTTTCAGGAACCCACTCTGATTTCAAACTACCAAAGAAACGCTCCATGGGGGCGTTGTCCCAGCACTCGCCTTTACGGCTCATACTTTGCCTAAACCCGTGTTTCACAAGCTCGTTTCGGAATTTATGACTGGTGTACTGACAACCTTGGTCTGAATGAAACAACACATCCTGGGGGTGGCCGCGTAGCTCAACCGCCATGCGTAGCGCTTCGCAGGTCAGGTTGGCATCAGAAATCATCGAGAACGACCAACCCACGATCCTCCGAGCGTACAGATCCAGAACGGCGGCGAAGTACATCCACCGCTTGCCGACCTTGATGTAAGTCACGTCGCCACACCACACCTGGTTAACCGCCGTTACATCAAATTTTCGCTTGAGCACGTGCGGCGCCACCAATGCCTCAACGCCCGGCGACTTGTACTTATGGCGCCTGCGCTGACGACTAGCGATGCCAGCTTCGCGCATCAAACTGCGAGCCATATAACGTCCGATACGATGCCCTTTGGCTTTTAGCTCCTTGGACAAAGTACGTGCGCCGGCCGACTCTCTGGACGCCCTGTGGTGCCTGACCAGCGCGGCTTTGAGCTTGTCCCGTTCAGGATTTGCTCTGCCTTGGCGCTGGCGCCAGGCGTAGAAACTACTGCGGTTGATCCCAAACGCCCGGCAACACCTTTTAACGCCGTATTGCTCGTCCAGCTCATCGATCAGCGTGAATGATCTTTGGCGTCCAAAAGCAGGAGAGCACTGGCCTTTTTTAGGATTTCAATGTCCAGGTCTTTCTCCCTGAGTAGGGCTTTGAGCCTCTGGATTTCTCGCTGATCAGCAGTAATCGCCTTGGCCCCTACCGGGGTCGAACCCAGGCGTTCTTTTTGCACTTGATCGACCCAGCGGCGCAGAGCAGTGGGGCCGATATCTAGGCTGGCACAGACCTCGGTAACCGGCTGGCCTTCATCCAGCACCATGCTGGCAGCCTTGAGCTTGAACTCACTCGAATAAGATTTACGCATATCCAAACACCTCAGATTTGGGCGCTATCATAGCGCCCGATTGAAGTGTCCAAAATCATTAGGCCAGTTCAGCTTGCTCGCGATGGCGGTGGGTCAGTTGGAAGTAATGCTGACTGTGCCACCGCCATCGCGAGCGGGCTCGCTCCCACAGGGTTTCGGGGGAGGGGGCTATCGCGCTTCGACGTTTTCCAGCGCGCGGTTGGCGAGCATCGCGCCCAGTTCGATCAACTGCAGGATGCCCAGGGCAACGTGTCGTCGCGAGCCGTCCAGGTCGAACGCCAGGTCGTTGATCATGGCATCGGCCGAGGCGAGGGTTTCGCTGAGGTTGGCGAGCAGGGCTTCGGTGTCGATGCCTTCATTCACGGTGAACAGCCGGCCTGGGTCAGTTTTCGATTGGCTGGACTTGGGCTTGAGGTAGAAGTCGAGGGCGCGGTCGGCGGCTTCGTCTAAGTCTTTCGAGTCGGCTGGATCGGTGTCGGGAGGGTTGGGGGTTACTTTGAACATAGTGAAGTTCTCATGTGGAATTTAGAGAAGCTTTCGCCCTCGCTACCAAACGAAGGGTGGCGGCCATACGAAGGTTGGTAGACCGGTCCACATGAACACCGGCGCGCCCGAAGACGCCCTACGCATGGCCACCATTGATACAGATGCGCAAGGGCACCTCAAAAGTGAAGCTGTGCGTCATGTAGAAGCCGGGCTACCAAACCCGATCGCTGATGTTCAGCGACCGAGCAACAGTAAAGCCCGGCCCCAAGGCGCACAAGCCGGCGGATTCTGGCGTAGTTGTAGGTAAGGGCGCAAGGCGACGTAGCCCGAACCCGAAGGATCCTACAACCGAATAAACACAGCCCTCTGTAGGCTGAAAAGATGGGTTAACACAGAACCCGCCACAAAAGCACCTCGCTTGTTTGAGGTCTGCCGCTCAGCCCTTCGCCGCCATCGCCGTCACTTCCACCCGCATCCCTTCAACCGCCAACGCCGCCACGCCGACAGCCGCGCGCACGGGCCAGGGCTTAGCAAAAAAGCGTTTGTAGACTTCGTTGAAGGCCGCGCGGTCGGCCATGTCGGTGAGGTAGATGGTCAGGTGCAACACGCGGTCCATGGAACTGCCGGCGCGTTCCAACGCGGTCTTGAGTGCCTGCAACGTGCATTCGCTCTGCGCCGTGATATCGCCCAGTTCCAGGCTGCCGTCGGCGCGGGTGGGGATTTGCGTGGAAACCAGCAGGCCGCCGAAGCCGGCGACGTCCGAAGAGATGGAGTCCGTGTCCGGGTCGGGAGTGAACGTGATGTCTGGGTTCGCCATGGAAGTCTCTTGCTCGTAAAAGAAAAAAGGCCAGTCACTTCAAAGCGACTGGCCCGCCAGTTTAGCGCCGATTATCGAGCTGTCAGCGATTTCCGCAACTGGGTCGGATAACGGTCACCGGCGACCCTGGACCATCCGCTTGGCGGTCAGCACGTGCTCCAGTTGCGGTTCGTCGACGGCCACGTGTGCGGCCATGTGTCGTGCCTGTTCCCAATCCAGGTCAGGGCGCAACCACTGGAGGGCGTTTTCGCCAGTGAAGGCCAGCAGTCGCTGCTGTTGATTGGCTATGTCGCCATAAGTCACCAAGGCCAGCCCGTCGCAACCGTTGGGCGTTTCACTGGCCTGGGCCAGGGCGGCGAGAAAGATGGGCGACGACTGCCGCGAAGTCGTATAGCTCAGGCGGTTGGCCTGGGCGGGCGCGATGGTGTCCGAGGCGGCTTCATACCAGCCGTCCACCGCTACCAGGACGCGGCCGTCGCGCTTGATCCGGTCAAACACTTTGGAGCGCATCACCAGGTGCAAGGGCAGGTGGGTCAAGGGCGGCATCGTGCCCATCGACCAGACGGGCGACCACCCCCAGCGCACCTTGATGCTTTCCAGGCGCCCGCCACGGTTGCGGATGGCGCTGACCTGCATGTTCGGCTTGATCACGCTTTGTCGGTCATGAAGCGCGGGAGCCACCGCGGCGTGAAGGCTGTCGGCGGACAAGCTTGATTGGTTGGCGCCGAAGGGCTCGCGCTGGGCAAAGAACGCCAGGGAATCCTTGGAAGAAACAGGCTGAACGAAACATTCACACATCGCGAAAACTCCAGGCAGATTTGTACGACACCCCCCGCCGTGAAAGCCCTCGGACCGCTTCGTTTGCGGTGGGCTGCGGCGGTGTTATGTACCTCCGAGCCGGCGCGCCAGCCCTTGGTTCGAAAATCCTTGTCGCGACCTGATGAGCGGAAAATCAAGCGGCATTTCATCCACTTATGCGACCGCTCATCGTCTGCGTGGAGAGCTGCGCATTTCTCCAGGGTCGTTCGTTTTGTGCCCCAGCGCCGTTGCTTCGACGGTGCTTCGCGTGGCCTCTGATGAAGGAGATCGACCCATGACCAAAATCGATAATCTGCTGGATAACAAAGGGACGCCCCTCGACAAGCAGACCTTTACCTGGCGTGAGCTGGCCGGCAAACCGATCAGCAAACTGGACGACGATGCGTTCACCCGTGTGCGGGTGATATTGATGAACGGCGTCGAGTCCGACGCCCTGCGCCTCAAGCATTTCGGTGCGCGTTTCCACAAGGAGCTGCAACTGCCCCTGGCTCAGGTCAGGCGTGCCGAACACCATCAGATGACGGCCATCAACTGGTTGCTGTCGGCGGATCATTCCCCCCTGGAAACTACCGTGGCCTACGAACAGGTCGCCATCGAAGTCACCGCCGCGGTGGCCCAGAACGAGCCGGATCCTTACCAGGCGCAGACATACCGCTTCGGTTTGCTGGAAGATTTCGACCACCTCTACCGTTACGCCGCGATGCTTGATCGCCTGGAAGGCAAGGACGCCAATAACATCCTGCAAGGCTACACGGACATCGTGCCCGGCCGGCCCACCAGCGAGCACCACCGCGCCCCCGGCGATGACCTTCGAGACAACTATCAGAAGGACAGCGCCGCACTGATCACCAAAATCCATGCCGCGCTGATTACCGGCGCGGAATACCAGACCCACGATTACTACATGAACATCGGCCCGCTGTTCGCTGACCCGGTGGCACGGGCGTTGTACGCCGAGATTGCCTCGGTGGAGGAACAGCACGTCACCCAGTACGGCTCGCTGCAGGACCCCAGCGAATCCTTCATGGAGAAGTGGCTGGTGCATGAGGCGATGGAGGTCTACACCTACGCCAGTTGCGCCGAGCAGGAAGAAAACCCGCGCATCAAAGCGATGTGGGAACGCTTCCTCGACTACGAACTGGGCCACTTGAACCTGGCCTGCGAGTTGTTCAAGAAGCACGAACGGCGCGATCCCGCCGAAATCCTGGCCGGTCCGCTGCCACGCATGATTGCCTTCAAGAGCCAGCGCGATTTTGTCCGCGAGACGTTGTCCCGGGAAGTCGACCTGCGCGCCCATGGCATCGACTACGTGCCCAAGGAGCGCGAAGGGCATGCGTCCCTCGACTACCGCGCCCAGCTCAACAGCGAAGGCGTGCCCGCCAACATCGCCTCGGCCGGCTACACCTTCAAGCCCGGCTCCGAACTCAACCCAGTGGGAGAACAGCAATGAGCGAACGCCAAGTCACCATCGGCATGAATCGTACCGGCACCCAGATGTCTCCCGAGGACACGGCTCGCCAACTGGAAGCCACCCGACTGTTCCCGGCGGACGTGCCCGGCGACATCAGCGACTACACCGCCGAACGCGAGCGCGCCATTCGCGAGGCCGACCTGATAGGCTCGGTGCCGGCGCCAGGCTCGGTCAAAGGCATGGTCAAGACCGCGTTGGACAAGACCATCGGCAAGGCGCCGGAAGTGTTGCTGGACAAGCTCGGCGAACGCCTGGCCTTCGAGCGCACCGGCGTGAGGCTGTATGAGGCGATGGTCGCCAAGGCCACGTCCGCGCCCGGTGCCGACCCAGCATTGGTGGAAACCTTGCGTCAGATCCAGGCCGAGGAACTGGAGCACATGAACATTGTGCGCGAAGCCATCGAAACCCTCGGCGGCGACCCGACGGCCATGACGCCTTGCGCGGACGTGGCGGGCGTCAAGGCCATGGGCGTGCTGCAAGTATTGACTGACCCACGCACAACCGTCTCGCAATCGATGAGCGCGATCCTGACCATCGAACTGGAAGACAACGCGGCTTGGGAACTGCTGATCGAGCTGGCGCACAAGGGTGGTCATCCGCTGATCGCCAAGCGCTTCGGCCATGCGCTGGAACAGGAGGAAACGCACTTGGCCACGGTGCGCAACTTCATCAAGCAAGACCTGCTTGCGCAAGTGAGCTGAGCTTGCTTGTAACTGGCTCCACCCTGGTTGACCCGGGGTGGGCCGCTGGTTCGAACTTCAAAAGGACAACCGCCCGTGAGTGAAACCGACCTTGAGATGGAATTGAAAGCCTGGCGGCTTTTGCTCGAAGACGACGCGTATCGCCTGGACTTTCCCGAGGATTATCGCGACACGCTGATTCGGCGCGCCGATGAATTGGTGTTGCATCAATTTATCAGCCTGGAGGACTGGCAACTGCTCAAAGATGCGGCCGATCAGGCGTATCAGCAGACCGTGGAGATGCTTTCGAGGAACCAGCGCGATTGTTTGAATGTGAAGGGGATGCGGTTGCCTGGTGGCTGAATGCGAGGGCCTCGTCGCGAGCAGGCTCGCTCCCACACTCGTCCTTCAGCAGCAGCGCAACCGACGTCAACACTGCCCCCTGTGGGAGCGAGCCTGCTCGCGATGAGGCCGGTACATCCAGCATATACCTTCACTGAAACCCCGCCATCGTCGGATCGCCGCACGGAGCAGGCTCGCTCCCACATTGGATCTCCCCATTTGGATTCATCCCTGTTCAACACTCGGCCAGACCACCTCCTTGCGCTCGGCCCGAGGGAAGTTCAGGCACTGCCAGCGCCAGGCATCCTCCAGCATCCGCTCAAGCCCATGACGGGCGCTCCAGCCCAGTTGTTCGGCGGCCTTGCCAGGGTCGGCCCAGCACCGGGCGATATCGCCCGGGCGACGCGCCTCAAAGGCCAGCGGCACCGTCTCACCGGTCACGCGCTCGAACGCGCTGACCACCTCCAGCACCGAATAACCACGCCCAGTGCCCAGGTTCCAGATGTGTACACCGGTCTGCCCACGCAGAAACTCCAGCGCCCGCAGATGTCCCTCGGCCAGGTCTACCACATGGACATAATCCCTGATCCCCGTGCCGTCCGGCGTCGGGTAGTCGGAACCGAATATCCGCAGCACCTCCCGCTCACCGTTGGCTACCTGCAACAGGTACGGCAAAAGGTTGTTGGGCGTCTGCGTCGGCGTCTCTCCCAGTAGGCCGGAGCAATGGGCGCCGATGGGATTGAAATAGCGCAGCAGGCCGATGGACCAACGAGAGTCCGAATTCGCGGTGCAACGCATGACATGCTCGGCCATCAGCTTCGACTGGCCATAAGGGTTGGTCGGCTGTCCCGTTGGGCAGGTCTCGGCGATGGGCATCTGTGGGCAATCGCCATAGACCGTCGCCGATGAACTGAACACCAGGTTGAACACCCCGGCTTCGGCCATGGCCTGGCACAGCGTCACGCTGCCACTGACGTTGGTATCGAAATATCGCAGCGGCTCGCGCACGCTTTCGCCCACGGCCTTGAGCCCGGCGCAGTGAACGACGGCTTCGATGGGGTATTCCTTGAACACGTTATCCAGCGCCCGTCGGTTGCGCACGTCGGCATAGACAAAACCGGGCTCGCGTCCCGTCACGTCCGCAATGCGCTGCAGTGTCCCCCGGGAGCTGTTGCAGAGATTGTCCAGGATCAGCACCCCGTTGCCCTGGTTCATCAACTCGACCGCCACATGGGCACCTATGTAGCCCGCACCACCTGTTACCAGAATCATCACTCAATCCCTCTCGGTTGTCCCTGTCCTGATGTCTCATGGGCGAGACACTCGGCGTTGATCGGCGGTCTCGCTTCGGCAGTGGTGCGCGTGGGAGACATCAGCCTGTTCTGTTGAGTGTGGTGGTGTGCGTCAGGAGTTCAGAGCAGTTGACTGATCGGTGCGTGCAGTTTGTCGGCTGGCTTCAACAAGTTTTGGAACGGCTTTGGAACCGGTTTTCTCCAACGTCCACAAGGCCAAGCGCGAGGGGAGTCTTCAGGTCTTGTTTGCCAGGCGGCCAGCGCCAGATTCCGGTGGGCCCAGCATCGATCTCTAGAAAAGGAACGTCACATGAATCAACAAGAACAACTTCACCCCAAGCAGAGCGCCGCTTCCACCACGAGCCTGCGACCCACGCTGTTGTGCCTGTCACATTTGCGCTGGGGTTTCGTCTACCAACGGCCCCAGCACGTGATGTCGCGATTGGCCAGGGACTACGACGTTCTGTTCTTCGAGGAGCCGATTTTCGAAGGGCGGCAGACCGCGCACCTGGAACACTATGGGGTGGCCGAGGGCGTGACGGTGCTGGTGCCCAGGCTTCCGGAAGGGCTGGATGAAGCTCAGGTGATCGATGCCCAGCGCGAGCTGCTGGACGCCTGGCTGGCGCAACACTGGCCGAGTGAGCTGATGCTCTGGTACCTCACGCCCATGAGCCAGGTCTTCACCGATCACCTGGAGGCTAACGTGGTGATTTTCGATTGCATGGACGAGCTCTCGGCCTTCAAGTTCGCCCCGCCCGCGCTGGTGGAAATGGAGCGGCGGTTGATGGCAAAGGCCAACGTGGTGTTCACCGGCGGCTACAGCCTGTGGGAGGCCAAACGCCAGCACCATGACAACGTCCACGCCATGCCCAGCAGCGTTGATGTAGCGCACTTTGCCGCGGCCCGACAGCCGATTCCGGACCCGGCGGACCAGGCCGCGATTGCTCATCCGCGGCTGGGGTTCTTCGGGGTCATCGACGAGCGTTTCGATATCGACCTGGTGAGGGAACTGGCTACCCAACGCCCCGAGTGGCAGATCGTGCTGATCGGGCCAGTGGTCAAGATCGATCCGGCTACATTGCCGCGCTCGCCTAATATTCATTATCTGGGCGCCAAGCAATATGAGGAGTTGCCCGCTTACCTGGCGGGTTGGGACGTAGCGTTGATGCCGTTCGCCCTGAACGAATCCACGCGCTTCATCAGCCCCACCAAGACGCCCGAATACCTGGCGGGCGGTTGCCCGGTGGTATCCACGCCGATCCGTGATGTCGTCAAAGGCTACGGCGGCAGTGGCGTCGTTGCCATTGCTGATTCACCCCAGGCATTCATCGAGGCGATCCAGGCCGCGCTGGACCTGCGCACCCAGCCAGGCGTGATTGCGCAGTACGCCGATAAAGCCCTGGACGGCATGTCCTGGGACAAGACGTGCGCAATGATGAAGGAGCAGATCGAATGCCAACGATAACCCTCGAGACCCTGGACAACTCACTCGATGCCACGCCGTACGACTACCTGATCGTCGGCGCCGGTTTTGCCGGCAGCGTACTGGCCGAGCGACTGGCCGATGGGTTGGGCAAGCGCGTCCTGCTGATCGATCGTCGCGATCACATTGGCGGCAACGCCTACGACCATCTGGATGAGGCGGGGGTGCTGGTCCATCGCTACGGCCCGCATATCTTCCACACCAACGCCCAGCGCATTATCGATTACCTGTCGCGGTTCACCGAATGGCGGCCCTATGAACATCGGGTCCTGGCCCAGGTCGACGGCCACCAGGTGCCGATTCCGATTAACCTGACCACCCTCAACACGCTGTTCGGCTTGTCCATGGATGAAGCCCAGGCCGAGGCGTTCCTGGCGCAGCGGGCGGAGCCGGTCGAGACGATCCGTACCTCCGAGGACGTGGTCATCAACCAGATCGGTCAGGAGTTGTACGAGAAATTCTTTCGCGGCTACACCCGCAAACAATGGGGCCTGGACCCTTCGCAGCTGGACAAATCGGTGACCTCGCGAGTGCCGACACGCACCAACACGGACGATCGGTATTTCACCGACCAGTTCCAGATGATGCCCTTGCACGGCTACACGCGAATGTTCGAGCGCATGCTCGACCATCCGAACATCGATGTGCTGCTGTCCACCGATTTCAAGGCTGTGCGCCAGCGCATTCCACATCGCGAACTGGTCTATTGCGGGCCCATCGATGAGTACTTCGACCACTGCTTCGGTCGGCTGCCGTACCGCTCGTTGCGTTTCCAGCACGAAACCATGGATCAGGAGCAGTTTCAGCCGGTGGCGGTGGTCAATTACCCGGACGAGGCCGTGCCCTACACGCGTATCACCGAGTACAAGCACCTCACCGGCCAGCAACACCCGCGCACCAGCGTGACCTACGAATTTCCCTGCTCCGACGGTGACCCGTACTACCCGGTTCCGCGTCCGGAGAATGCCGAGTTGTACAAGCGGTACAAGGCGTTGGCCGATGAAACGCCGGGGGTGACTTTTCTCGGGCGGCTGGGCACCTACAAGTACTACAACATGGATCAGGTGGTAGGGCAGGCGCTCGCGTTGTACCAGCGTATCGCCGAGCAAGAGGGTGTTCAGGCGAAGGCCCACGAGGTCGAGCCAGGTTGATGCCTGGCTCCGCCTTTGCGTACAGGAGACCGCAACGTGCAGGACAGGATCTTCAGCAGTTTCATGATGGCCGGCTACGAGTGCTCCACCCAGCGCCGCGCCGATGGGCGCCGATTGGACATGCTCGCGGCGACTCGCCACGACCGCTGGGCAGGCGAGGATTATCGCCAGCTCGCCAGGTTGGGCATCCGTTGCGCCAGGGATGGCCTGCGCTGGCATCTGATCGAGCAGCAACCGGGCCGTTACGACTGGAGCAGCTTCCTGCCGATGCTGCGCGCCGCCCGGCGTTGCGATGTGCAAGTGGTATGGGACTTGTGTCATTACGGCTATCCCGACGACCTGGACATCTGGCGCCCCGCTTTCGTGGAGCGGTTTGCCCGCTTCTGCGCCGCCGTGGCGCGGTTGATGCGCGAGGAGGGGATCGAGGTCCCGTTCTACTCGCCGATCAACGAGATTTCTTTCTGGAGCTGGGCCGGCGGCGACGTCGGTTATTTCAACCCAGGCGCGCAGCGTCGGGGTACTGAACTCAAGCATCAGTTGGTGCGCGCAAGCATCGCGGCCATCGAAGCGATTCGAGAGGTCACGCCCGGTGCGCGGTTCGTCCAGTGCGATCCACTGATCAACGTACTGTCCTCGACTCGGCGAGCCGAGGACATCGAGGCCGCCGAGGCGTATCGACAATCCCAGTTCGAGGCCTGGGACCTGCTGACCGGCAGAAGCTGGCCGGGGCTGGGCGGACGAGAGGAGTACCTGGATATCGTCGGGGTGAACTTCTATCCCCATAACCAGTGGTTCCTCCATGGCAATCGGATCGAGCCGGGCAGCCCCGAATATCGCCCATTGGTGGGCATGCTCAGCGAGGTCCACCAGCGCTACCGCAGGCCGATGCTACTGTCGGAAACCGGTGCCGAAGACACCGCCCGTGTTCCATGGTTGAACTACATCGGCGAGCAACTGGCGCTGGCCATCGAGCGGAAAATTCCGATGGAGGGAATGTGTTGGTATCCGTTTCTCGATTACCCGGGCTGGGACGATGACCGCTACTGTCCCACCGGTGTGTTCGGTTATGCCGACAATGAGGGAAGCCGTGCGTCCTTCCATCCACTGCTGGTGGCGATCACCGCGTTGCAGGCGCGCTTCGCCTCACCCGTGGCGACGGCACAAGTGCCATGAACAGCCAGCAACCCCATGGGCTGCCGTTGCCCAATACGGCGATCGCTTTTCTCTGGCGCTACGTCACCCTCAGGCCGTGGCATTTCGCGACCTTGTTTTTGCTGATTATCGGCGCCGCGAGCTGCGCCGTGGCGGTGCAGTTCGGTATGAAGCTGTTGGTGGACGCGATGGCCCAGGGCAGGGAGGCCGCCGGGCATGTGTGGCTGCCGTTCACGGTGTTCATTGCCTTGATCGTGATTGAAAACGTGTTCTGGCGCTCCGGTGGCTACCTGGGTTGTCGGACGGTGGTCGCCAGTTGCGCGGACCTGCGCATCGACCTGTTCAATCACCTGACGGGCCATCCGATGCGCTATTTCTCCCAGCATTTTGCCGGGGCCCTGGCCAATCGGATTTCCTCGGCGGGCGCCGCGGCTGGGTCCATCTACGGTGGGCTGGCCTGGAAAATCATCCCGCCTTGCGTCGATTTCATCGGGGCCGTGGTGGTGTTGTTCACCGTGCGACTTTCCATGGGCATCGCGTTGATTGGCGCCGTGGTCGTGGTGGCAACCTTGATCACAGTGATGGGCCTGCGAGGCCGCAGTCGCCACATCGACTTCGCGTCCCAGGCCGCGCGCGTCGGCGGCGAGCTGGTGGACCAGGTTTCCAACGTCTGGACGATCAAGGCTTTCTCCGCCCGGCATCGGGAACGGCGTCGACTGGAGCAAGCGATAGGTGTCGAGGCCAAGGCTCAACGCCGCAGTTGGATCTACCTTGAAAAAGCCCGAGTCCTGCATGACATCTGCCTGTCGATCATGGCCGGCGGCATGCTCGGCTGGTCGATCCTGTTGTGGCAGGACGGGCAGATCACCCCGGGCGATGTGGTGATGGTCAGTGCATTGTCGTTTCGCATCCTGCACGGCTCGCGGGACCTGGCCCTGGCTTTGGTGGATACTTCGCAGCAAATGGGCGTGATCGCCGAGACCCTGCGCATCATCGTCCAGCCGCACGCCCTCAGCGACACCCCGGCAGAACTGGCGCCGGGGCGCGGCAACATTCGCTTTATCGACGTCAGCTACAGCTACGCCGACGGTCGGGGTGCGATCAAGCACCTGTTCCTCGATATTCCCGCCGGACAGAAAGTCGGCATTGTCGGCCCTTCGGGGGCGGGCAAGTCGACGCTGGTCAGTCTGGTCCAGCGCCTTGACGATGTGCGCAGCGGGGTGATCCTGATCGATGACCGGGACGTGCGCTCGGTCAGCCAGGACAGCCTGCGCAGACAGATCGCCGTGGTGCCCCAGGAACCGGCGCTGTTCAATCGCACCATCTACGAGAACATCGCCTATGGTCAGCCCGATGCCACCGAGAAACAGGTGATCGACGCGGCCCGCCATGCCTATTGCGAAGAGTTCATCCGTGGCCTGCCGGACGGGTTCAATACCCTGGTGGGTGAGCGCGGCGTGATGCTGTCGGGCGGTCAGCGCCAGCGCCTGGGGTTGGCGCGGGCGTTCCTGAAAAACGCGCCGATCCTGATCCTCGATGAAGCCACCTCGGCCCTGGACACGGAATCGGAAGCCAAGGTGCAAATGGCCCTGGACGACCTGATGCGCGGCCGCACCGTACTGGCAGTGGCCCATCGGTTGTCGACGGTAGCAAGGTTCGATCGGATCCTGGTGCTGCAGGCCGGAAGAATCGTCCAGGACGGCGCGCCCGATGAACTGCGCCAACGCGCAGGGCCGTTCCAAACGCTGTGGCAGGCCCAGGGGATGGAGTTGGGCAAGCGCTAGCGCCTCAAATGTGCCACCGCAGGGCAGTGTTGCTTGTTGAATTTAGCCACACCGCAGGACCTATTGTGGGAGCGAGCTTGCTCGCGATAGCGGTGGTTCAGCTTGCAGAGATGTTGGATGTGCCACCGCCATCGCGAGCAGGCTCGCTCCCACAGGGGGGTAGTGTTGTTTGTTGAATTTGGCCACACCGCAGGGCTTTTTGTGGGAGCGAGCCCTGCTCGCGATAGCGGTGGTTCAGCTTGCAGAGATGTTGGATGTGCGGCCGCCATCGCGAGCAAGCTCGCTCCCACAGGGGGGCAGTGTTGTTTGTTGAATTTGGCCACACCGCAGAACCTATTGTGGGAGCGAGCCCTGCTCGCGATAGCGGTGGTTCAGCTTGCAGAGATGTTGGATGTGCCGCCGCCATCGCGAGCAAGCTCGCTCCCACAGGGGGCAGTGTTGTTTGTTGAATTTGGCCACACCGCAGGACCTATTGTGGGAGCGAGCCCTGCTCGCGATAGCGGTGGTTCAGCTTGCAGAGATGTTGGATGTGCCACCGCCATCGCGAGCAAGCTGAACTGGTCAAGTAATCTTGGACACCGATTAAGGTTCACGCCGCCAACCTTTCCTTCGCGACCGGCGACCGGTAGTCGTTGTAGCTGTGAGGCCTGCTGATGTTGTAGCGCGAGACATAGCGCTGCACGTCTGCCCGGGCCTCATGTTCCAGTTTGTAGCCCGTTTCAGGAACCCACTCTGATTTCAAACTACCAAAGAAACGCTCCATGGGGGCGTTGTCCCAGCACTCGCCTTTACGGCTCATACTTTGCCTAAACCCGTGTTTCACAAGCTCGTTTCGGAATTTATGACTGGTGTACTGACAACCTTGGTCTGAATGAAACAACACATCCTGGGGGTGGCCGCGTAGCTCAACCGCCATGCGTAGCGCTTCGCAGGTCAGGTTGGCATCAGAAATCATCGAGAACGACCAACCCACGATCCTCCGAGCGTACAGATCCAGAACGGCGGCGAAGTACATCCACCGCTTGCCGACCTTGATGTAAGTCACGTCGCCACACCACACCTGGTTAACCGCCGTTACATCAAATTTTCGCTTGAGCACGTGCGGCGCCACCAATGCCTCAACGCCCGGCGACTTGTACTTATGGCGCCTGCGCTGACGACTAGCGATGCCAGCTTCGCGCATCAAACTGCGAGCCATATAACGTCCGATACGATGCCCTTTGGCTTTTAGCTCCTTGGACAAAGTACGTGCGCCGGCCGACTCTCTGGACGCCCTGTGGTGCCTGACCAGCGCGGCTTTGAGCTTGTCCCGTTCAGGATTTGCTCTGCCTTGGCGCTGGCGCCAGGCGTAGAAACTACTGCGGTTGATCCCAAACGCCCGGCAACACCTTTTAACGCCGTATTGCTCGTCCAGCTCATCGATCAGCGTGAATGATCTTTGGCGTCCAAAAGCAGGAGAGCACTGGCCTTTTTTAGGATTTCAATGTCCAGGTCTTTCTCCCTGAGTAGGGCTTTGAGCCTCTGGATTTCTCGCTGATCAGCAGTAATCGCCTTGGCCCCTACCGGGGTCGAACCCAGGCGTTCTTTTTGCACTTGATCGACCCAGCGGCGCAGAGCAGTGGGGCCGATATCTAGGCTGGCACAGACCTCGGTAACCGGCTGGCCTTCATCCAGCACCATGCTGGCAGCCTTGAGCTTGAACTCACTCGAATAAGATTTACGCATATCCAAACACCTCAGATTTGGGCGCTATCATAGCGCCCGATTGAAGTGTCCAAAATCATTAGGCCAGTTCAAGCTCGCTCCCACAGGGGGCAGTGTTGTTTGTTGAATTTGGCCACACCGCAGGACCTATTGTGGGAGCGAGCCCTGCTCGCGATAGCGGTGGTTCAGCTTGCAGAGATGTTGGATGTGCCACCGCCATCGCGAGCAGGCTCGCTCCCACAGGGGGGCAGTGTTGTTTATTGGATGCGGGCACGGCGCAGGGCTTTTTGTGGTAGCGAGCCCTGCTCGCGATAGCGGTGGTTCAGCTTGCAGAGATGTTGGATGTGCCGCCGCCATCGCGAGCAGGCTCGCTCCCACAGGGGGGCAGTGTTGTTTGTTGAATTTGGCCACACCGCAGGACCTATTGTGGGAGCGAGCCCTGCTCGCGATAGCGGTGGTTCAGCTTGTGGAGATGTTGGATGTACTGCGGCCATCGCGAGCAGGCTCGTTCCCAAAGCGGATTAGTCGCGGTTCTGATTGACAAAGTCCACGAACGCCCGCAGCGGCGAGGGTAGGTAGCGGCGGCCGGGGTAGTAGAGGAACGGCCCGGTGAAATGCTGCCACCAGGGTTCGAGTACCGGTTCGAGCAGGCCGCTGTCCAGGTGTGGCCGCAGCCAGTCCTCGAACAAATGAACGATGCCCATCCCATCCACCGCCGCCTGCACCGCCAGGTCCATGGCGCCGCCGATGCGCACGATCAACGGGCCGTTCGGCTCGACGCTGATGGTTTCCCCGTCCCGTTCGTACTCCCAGAGCGGTAGGGCCCCGCTGGGAAACTTGCCGGCCAGGCAGGCGTGCCGCAGCAGGTCCCGCGGGTGCTCGGGTCGGCCACGGGCGTCGAGGTATGCCGGTGAGGCGGCGGTGGCGAAGCGCTGCAAGCGTGGGCCGATGGGAATGGCGATCATGTCCTGCTCAAGGCGTTCGTCGTAGCGAATGCCGGCGTCACACCCGGCCGCGAGCATGTCGACGAAACTTTCCTCGGTGACCACTTCGAGGCGGATGTCAGGGTAGCTTTTGAGGAACGGCGCGATGATCGCAGGCAGCACCAGCCGGGCGGCGCTGACCGGTACGTTCAGCCTGAGGGTGCCCGAGGGACGATCACGAAAATCGTTGACCACGTCCAGCGCGGATTCCACCTCGCCCAAGGCCGGCACGATGCGTTCCATCAGGCGCGCGCCGGCCTCGGTCGGCACCACGCTACGGGTGGTGCGGTTGAGCAGGCGCACGCCGAGCCGGCTTTCGATGCGTCGCACGGCATCGCTGAGGCTGGAGGCGGATTTGCCGCTGATCCGCGCGCCTTCACGAAACCCGCCCGCGTTCACCACCGCCACGAAGGACAGCAAGTCCTGGATATTTGTCGCCATTGTTCTCTCCACCGTACAGCCCGTTCGGATTGCACCTGATTATCAGCGGAGTGGTCAACGCCTATAGTCGGCCCAGGCACATTTAATCAAGGGGTACGAGATGAGCAGGGCAGACACCGCAGGGACTTTTCAACTGGGTGATCGTACGGTCAAGCGCATGGGCTACGGCGCGATGCAACTGGCAGGCCCCCAGGTTTTCGGGCCATCCAAGGATCCGGCGGCGGCCATCGCCGTGCTGCGCGAAGCGGTGGCGGCGGGCGTCAACCATATCGACACCGCTGACTTCTACGGGCCCCATGTCACCAACCGGCTGATCCGTGAAGCGCTCCATCCTTACGCCGACGAGCTGGTCATCGTGACCAAGGTTGGCGCCGTCCGGGGTACGGATGCGTCATGGAACCCGGCCCACAGCCCGGCCGAGCTGACTCGCGCTGTCCATGACAACCTGCGCAACCTTGGCGTGGATGTGTTGGAGGTGGTCAACCTGCGCGCCTGGGGCAATTTGCATTCGCCAGCCGATGACGACATCGAGGAACAGTTCTCGACGCTGGCCGAGTTGCAGCATCAGGGCCTGATCCGCCATCTGGGCTTGAGCAACGTCACCGCGTCCCAGGTCAAGCAGGCCCAGGGCATTGCGAAGGTGGTCTGCGTGCAGAATCACTACAACCTGACCCATCGCGTCGACGAACAACTGATTGTAGAGCTGGGCAAGCAAGGCATCGCCTACGTGCCGTTCTTCCCACTGGGTGGGTTTACGCCGCTGCAATCGCAAACCCTGTCGGATGTCGCCGCGCGCCTGGACGCTTCACCGCTGGGCGTCGCGTTGGCCTGGCTGCTGCAACGTGCGCCGAATATGTTGCTGATTCCCGGTACGTCATCCGTGGCGCACCTGCAGGAAAACCTCTCGGCAAGTGAGCTGCGAATTCCCGCGCAGATGCTGGCCGAGCTTGACGCCATGCTGTAGCGACAGGCGCCGCGCGGCGGTGTGCCTGGTGCCTGAAAAATCGAACAGGCTCCGGCCGGACGATGTCCCAGATTTATCGTCATCAGGCAAGGATTTCGTCATGGCAGACCCTGGTATTCCCGGCCATCGCTGGGCTGATTCGACATGGGCTTTTTTACGCGAGGGCTACCCGTTCATTCGCAAGCGGTGCGCCGCCTATGGCAGCCCGGTTTTCCAGACCCGGCTGCTGGGTCGGCGCACGCTTTGCCTCAGCGGGCTGGAGGCGGCGGAGCTGTTCTACGACGCGCGGCGCTTTGTCCGAACGCCCACGTCCACGCCTGCGCCGCTGCGCAATATTCTGCTGGGGGCCGGTGGGGTCCAGGGGCTCGACGGAGCCCCTCATGCGCGACGCAAGCAATTGTTCCTCGAACTGCTAGACAAGGAAAACGTCCAGCGTTTGACTCAGGTTTATGAAGCTCGCTTGAGCGAGGCCACGGCAAGACTTCCAGTGGGCGAGGCGTTCGAATGCCTGCCTTGGATCGAGGCCCTGTTGTGTCGGTCGGTCTGCGAATGGGCCGGCGTTGCGACGATGAGCGACCAACAAATGCACCGGCTGACCCGGCGGTTGGCCTCGTTGATCGACGGCAGCGGTCGCCTGGATTGGCGCATGCCGGCCGCGTGGTGGCGGCGCAAGGCCTGCGAAGCCGAGGCCGCGCGCTGGATCGAAAGCTGCCGGCGAGGCGCCCACCCTGCGTTGCCGGAGTCCCCTCTGCACAAGCTTGCCCAGCATCGTGATGAGCAAGGGCAATTGTTGGCGCCACGGGTAGCGGCCGTCGAATTGCTCAACATTCTGCGCCCGGTGGTCGCGGTGGGGCGCTTCCTGTTGTTCGGGCTGATCGAGCTGGAGCGACAGCCGCGATGGCGCACCTCCATCGCCCGCAACGAAGGCGCGGCGTGGGCCTTCGCCGAGGAAACGCGGCGCTTCTACGCATTCTTTCCGATGGTGGCCGCGTTCGTGCGCGAGAGCTTCGAATGGCGCGGCTATCGTTTCGACAAAGGCACCCGGGTGCTGCTGGACCTCTTCGGCAGCAACCGCGATGCGGCGCATTGGAAGGCGCCGGACAGTTTTTCGCCCGAACGTTTCGGCCAATGCCCGATGAAAACGTCGGTCATCAGCCAGGGCGGCGGCGAGTACACCTACCACCGTTGTCCTGGCGAGCCGTTGACCTTGTCGTTGATGCAGGCAACGTTTGAATATTTGTGCCGGCACCTACAATGGCGTTTGGACGTGAAGGCCGTCGATTTCCAACGCCTGCCCATGTTGCCCCGAGAGGCCGTGCCGATGACCGTGACGGGTCATTGGGGGGACGAAAAGACCAGTGCCTGACCGTCGTCCGGGATGAGCAGCCGTTCCGCAACCCCCGCCCGCTCGGCGGCAGCGCGCAGTGCCGCTCGTGTCGTCGGGCAATGGCTGATGGCTTCCAGGTGATTGGCCACCACGGTCCCACGAGACAGACGGGTGAATTCCAGGGTTTCTTCCATGCCCATGATGATGTCGTCGCCGATATCGAAACGTGCCCCGCCTGCCGGTACGACGCTGACCTGCGGCTGATGGCGCAATACGAAATCGCACACAGTGGGGGTGAGCACGGTGTCGCCGGTGAGGTAGACGCTGGGCTCGCCGGGCAACTCGATCAGGTAGCCAACGCCGTGCTCCATCAGCTTGCCCACCAGGCCCCGTCCGTGGGTGCATTTGACGGACCGAATGCTGCCACCCAGGAACGCGCCGGGTTGCTCGTGATCGTTGGCGAGCGGTTGGACGTTCAAGCCTCGCCTGGCGAGGTACCCGGCGTCGCGGGGCGTGCAGATGACCGGGATCTGGCGTTCTCGCAGCCAGTGTTTCGCCGCCCGATCGAGATGATCGAAGTGGCCTTTCTGGCAGTGCGTGATCAGACAATGAGTCACGGTTTCAAGAGCGCTTGCCGTGGACGCCGGCAGCTCCACCAGCGGATTGCGCTGGGTCGCGCCGAACAGGCGAAGCGGCGGCAGGGCGCCTTTGCCGGCCAGCATGGGGTCGACGAGCACGCGGTACGGGCCGAACTCAAGGATGATCGTGGCGTTGCGGATCTGTTGGATTTTCATGGAGCGTTCCTTGTTGGGCGAGCGTTCCATGGTGCCGATCCCGGGCGATGGGCATAATGGCTGGATCTGACATCCTTGATTCAATTTGAGCCATGCCGAAAAAACTCCGCGTCGGTTTGTTGCTGTTTCCCGGTTGCATGCCTGCCGGCCTGTTTGCCTTTGCTGATTTGCTGCACGCGGCCAACCGCCGCAGTGGTCGGGTGCTGTTCGAGGCGACCTATGTCGCGCTGCAAGCCGGCCCGGTGACCTGCGCCCATGGCATCGGTCTTCAGGCTGAGAAGTCGTTGGGCGAGGCCGACCTGGATGCGCTCATGGTGCCTGGTTTCTGGGCCGAATCGGCCGAACAGGTCAAGGGTGTGCTTGCCGGCCAGGCTCCGCTGTTGAAAGCGCTGTCAAACCGCCCCCGGCGCTTGCAACTCTGGGCCTACTGCACCGGGGTCTGTCTGCTGGCCGCCTGTGGCCGATTGGACGGGCAGGGCGCGACAGTCACCTGGTGGTTGGCGCAGTCGATGCAGGAGCAGTACGGCAACGTGCGCTGGCAGAGCGAACAGAACTGCGTGTTCAACGAGCGAACCGCCACCGCGTCGGGGGTGAACGGTTACCTGCCCATCGCCGAGCACCTGATCGAACGTAACGTCAGTCACGATGCACTGCGCGATATTACCCGGCTGATGGTGTTGCCGCGCCCGGCCGTCCCTCACGTGGCGTTTCAGGGGATTGCGCTGATACAGCAGCCCGACGGATTGCTGCGCCGGTTGCATGGCTTGATCGAGCAGATGCCGGCGGAGCAGATCACGGTCAAGGCGCTGGCGAGTCGGCTTGCCATGTCCGAGCGCACGCTGGCGCGCAAGGTTGGCGACGCAACCGGCCAGACCGTCGCCGCGTATGCCCGGTGCATCAAGTTGAATCAGGTGGGCGAACGCCTGACATTGACGTCGCTGCCCCTGGCCAGCATCGGCGCCGAGCTGGGTTTCAGCAGCAGCTCCAACCTGCAGCGGATGTTCAAGGCGCTGACAGGGCTGACGCCGGTGCAGTACCGGCGCCAGTTCGGGCGGGTGTGAAGCTGGGGCGCGTCAGCTGCGCGCCTGCTCCTTCTCGTTTCGGTGATGGTCCGGCCAGCTGTCGACCGGGTGCGCGCGGTCCTCGTTGAACATTTCCGTGAGCAGCGCATTGGCGCGGCGGTAGGCGTCGTGCCGGAACTTGAGGTCGTCTTCCGGCTGGGCGACGATTTCTTCTAGCATCTGCAGGTTGAGACGACGGAACTGGTCGGCGCGTTCGCGCGCCTCGTATGCGCCGACACCCATCTGCACCAGCGCGCGTCGACCCAATGACAGCGCGCTTTCAAAGGTCTCCCGCTCGGCGCTTTCCACGCCCAACTGCCGCAGGGTGATCAGGTGCGCCATGTCCCGCGCCCGCACGATCAGTTTCAATCCGGGGAAGTGTTCCTGGGCCATTCGGGTCAGCGTCAGGTTGTCCTGCTGATCGTCTATCGCATTGATCAGCACCATCGCCTGGGCCGCGCCGGCGGCGTGGAGCAGATCGAGGCGCGTGGCGTCGCCGTAGAACACTTTTACGCCAAACTTGCGCAGCGTCTCGATGTTGTCGGGGTCATGGTCGAGAACCACCACCTCAACGCCGCAGGACATCAGCAAGCGACCGGCGATCTGCCCGAAACGACCGAAGCCGGCAATGATCACCCTTGGATTCTGCTGGTCGACGAGATCGGATTGCTGGTTGTCCTTTTTGGTGGCCGATTCCACGCGGTCCAGCAGCAGGATCAGCAAGGGCGTCAGGCACATGGACAGGGCGACCGCCAGCGTCAGGCTTTTGCCCCACTGGTCGGTGAGGATGCCGGCCAACGTTGCAGCGCCGAACACCACGAACGCGAATTCACTGCCCTGGCCGAGCAGCACCGCTTGCCAGGAGCGCTGGCCGGCGGGCACGTTCAGGAAGCGGCTGACGGTCTTGATCACCAGCAGTTTGATCAGGATGAAACCCAGGGTCAGGGTGATGACCTTCAGCGGTGCGTTGATCAGCGTGCCGAAATCGATCGACATGCCCACGCCGATAAAGAACAGCCCCAGCAGCAGGCCCTTGAACGGCTCGATGTCGCTTTCCAGGGCGTGGCGGTATTCGGAACTCGCCAACAGCACGCCGGCGAGGAACGCGCCCATGGCCATCGACAGGCCGGCCTCTTCGAGAAGAAAGCCGAAACCGAACACCAGGAACAGCGCCACCGCACTGAAAATCTCCCGCAGGCCCGAGCGCGCGGCGAAGCGCAGCAGCGGTCGCGTCACGTAGCGCCCCAGCAGCACGACGACGCTGATGGCGGCGACAATTTTGACGATCGACAGCGCCAAGGCCATGCCTGACGGGGTTTGGCCGTGGGCCGACAACAACGGGATCATGGCGACCAGGGGAATGGCCGCGATGTCCTGGAACAACAGCACCGCAAAGCTGCTGCGCCCGACGGCGGTGGCGGTCAGGTTGCGTTCGCTCATCGCCTGCATGGCGATGGCGGTTGAGGACAGGCTCAACGTCAGGCCGACCAGCAGCGCCGCCGTCCAATTCAGCCCCAGGGCCGCGCAGAACGCGGCGATTGCACCGCCGCAGGCCAGCATCTGCAGGGCGCCGCCGCCGAACACCATCCTGCGCAGCGCCCACAACCGCTTGGGGTCGAGCTCTAGACCAATGATGAACAGCATCAGGACGACGCCGATTTCGGCGAACTCCAAAATAGCTTTTACATCGGTGATGAGCTTGAGGCCCCACGGGCCGATCACGCAACCGGCCAGCAGGTAACCCAGCACCGGGCCCAGGCCGAAGCGCACGGCAATCGGCACGATCAGCGTCGCCGAGGCCAGGTAGATGAGCATCTCGATCAGGCTGTGCGTCTGCATTTCAATCTTCCTTCCAAGCGGCCAGGCGTGCGCCGTAGTGTTCGATTTGTGCCCGTTGAGTGTCGGACTCGGCGGCGTAGGCGCCGTGCACGGCGACCGGCTCGAGCCAGCGCATGTGGCAATAGAGCGCCGTGGCATGGAGCGGCTGGGCCAGCGCGGAAAAGTCCGGGTACGCGCCGATCTGGAAATGCTCCCGTTCGCCACCCGTGCTCACGGCCCACAACAGGCGCTTACCGTTGAGGGCCGTGGCGCCTTTGCCATAGGCCCAGCCATGGGTGAACACTTTATCGATCCACAATTTCAAGAGAGGCGGCATGCCGTACCAGTACATCGGGTGCTGGAGGACAATCAGGTCAGCCTGCTCGGCAGCGCGCTGTTCGGCCTCGACGTCGATGTTGAAGTCTGGGTAAAGCTCGTAGAGAGACCGTATGACCACGTCTGGGTTGTCGGACGCGCGCTTGAGCATCTGTTGGTTGACCCGCGATTGGTCGGGGTAGGGATGGGCGTAAACGATCAGGATCATCGGGGCGGTTCCGCGCGACAGGGCCAGGTCAAAAGGCCGGACATCCTACCGAGTAAGGCACGTGTTGTTTAGGACATTGTTCGCCGCAATGCCGTGCCGAGGTCAATTGAGCGGCAGCGAGACCCTGACCTCGAGGCCACCGTCCCTGCGGTTCCTGAGCATCAGCGTTCCGCCATGCTCCAGTACCGTCGCCCGTGCCGCCGACAGGCCCAGCCCGACGCCACCAGTGTTCTTGTTACGCGAGCCTTCGATGCGAAAGAACGGCGCGAACACTTGCTCCTGATATTGGAGCGCGATGCCCGGCCCGCGATCGACGATGCGGATCTCGACGCAGTCGGCGAAGGACTTCAACCGCACGCCCGGTTCGCTGCCGTATTTCGCCGCGTTGTCGATCAGGTTGCTCAGCGCCCGCTTGATCCCGATGGGCCGGCCGACATACACGAACCGCTGGGCGCCTTCGAAGGACACTTCGGTGCCAGCGTCCCGGAAATCGTCGACGACGGTGTGCAGCAGTTCCGCCAGGTCGAACGCCGTGGCGTGTTCCAGGCGCGCTTCGTCGCGGAAGAATTCCAAGGCGGCGTTGACCATCGCCTGCATCTCGTCGACGTCCCGGAACAACCTCGATTGCTGTTCGGGGTCCTCTATGAATTCGCCGCGCAGGCGCATGCGGGTCAGGGGGGCTCGCAAGTCGTGGGAGATGGCGGCGAGCATCTGCGTGCGGTCCTGGACGAAGTGCTTGAGCTGGGCCTGCATGGCGTTGAACGCCAGGATCGCCTGGCGGATTTCGAAGGGACCTACGACCGGGATCGGCGGTGCCCGGAAGTCCACGCCAAAGCGTCGGGCGCCCTCGGCAAAGCGCTCCAGCGGTGTGGCGAGATGTCGCGTGGCGATCAGGGCAACGATCAGTGTCGACAGCATGATCAGCGCGATGATGATCAGGTTGCGGGCCCATTCTCCCAGGCCCCAGCTGCGCGAGGTCACAGAGACGGTTACCCAGGAGCGATCGGACAGTTCGATGATTACGGCGTAGCGCCTGGCGGGGTCATCGGCTGGCCAGTCTCCTGGTTCGTAGGCGTCGATCCGTGCGTCGGGCCTGCCCAACTGCCGATGCAGGAATGCCGAGCCTTCGCTGAACTCCGGGTCGTCGATCACCGGTAGCCGCGCATCTTCATAGCGCCGCAGCCACTGGACGCTGAACGCCTCGTCACTGGCCGCCACGGCAATGTCGGGTCGTTGTGCGGGCTTGACCGAATCAATGATGCGGGTAATCGCTGCGGCCTTTTCCATCAGGCCGGTTTCCATCAGGGGAGGGCGCGCCCAGGCGCCGGCCAACAGGCTGAACAGTTCGTTGAGCGCCAGCAACGTCAGCATCGCCACCATTGTGGTCAGCGCGATCCAGCGTGCCACGGTGTCCCGTGGTCGATGGACCTTCGTGGGCCCGGTGGTCATCGCTTCACCACGTGGGGACTGAACAGGTAGCCACTGTTGCGAACGGTGCGGATCATCGACGGACCGGTGACGTCGCTTTCCAATTTGCGCCGCAAACGGCTGACCTGGACATCGATGCTTCGGTCAAACGCATCGAAGGTCTCACCACGGGCCAGGTCGAGCAGTTGCTGGCGGGTGAGCACCCGGCGTGGATGTTCGGCGAAGACCAGCAGTAATTCGAATTCCCCGGTAGACAGCGGAATCATGACCTTGTCGGGCGAGCGCAATTCGCGACGGGTGACGTCCAGTTGCCAACCTTCGAACTCCAGGGTCGGCCGGGCGAGGTCGCCCGGGCTGCCCCTGGCTTCGCCGGTGCGCCGCAGGACGGCGCGCACCCGGGCCAGCAATTCTCGGGCATCGAAGGGCTTGGTGAGGTAGTCATCGGCGCCCATTTCCAGGCCGACGACACGGTCGCTCAATTCACCCATGGCGGTGAGCATGATAATCCCGACCCGGTGCTCGTTGCGCAGGCGCTGGCACAGCACCAGCCCATTGTCGCCCGGCAACATGACGTCGAGGATGATCAGGTCTGGCTGCCGGCGCTCCACCGCTTGCCACAGGGCGTTGCCGTCGGCGGCGACTTCGACGCTATAGCCATGTTGCTCAAGGAATTTGCGCAGCAGGGCGAGGACTTCGAGGTCATCGTCCACCAGTAATAAGTGGCTCACGGTGGTCACGTCGGGCAATGAATACGGGGTGCAATACTAGGGTCAATCCGGGCCTGCGTCATTTATTTCAATCCGGAAACAAAGCTGCCGGCGGGCAATATTCCGGAAATCTGCGGGCAAGAAAACGGCGGCAGGATGGGGTCGATGTCGGTCTCTCCAGAGTCGATTCTGAACCTGTGGCGAGCGAGCTTGCTCGCGCTTGAGTGCGAAGCGCTCACCGCTTTTTTAGGGCCGCTTCGCGCCCCAGCGCGAGCAAGCGCCCTCGCCACGGGTTTGGTGTTTGGCTTTTAACCGGCATAGGCACCCCTCCATTCCTCCCCGAGATAGCCCCGCATGTCGATCCTCAAACCCGCGCCGCTGTTTGTCCGATCCACCGTCATCGTCGCGCTGGCGGTACTCGCCAGCGGCTGCACCAGTACGCCAACCGCCAAGCCGGGCAGTTGCGAAAGTGTTCCCTATGCGGTGCACGATCCGGCCGAACCGGTGAACCGCGGCATCTTCGCCTTCAACCGTACCGTGGACGATTACGCCCTGGCCCCCGTCGCCCGTGGGTATCGCAAACTGCCGGACATGTTCCAGGCTGGCATACACAACTTCGTCGTCAACTTCGGTGAGCCCAAGGTGTTCATCAACGATTTGCTGCAAGGCAATGGGCAGCGTTCGGTCACGACTCTTGGGCGCTTCGTCATCAACACCACCGTGGGCATCGTCGGGCTGATCGACGTGTCGGGCAAGATGGGCATCGCGCGTCATGAATCGGATTTCGGCCAGACGTTTGGCGTCTGGAATATCGCCCCCGGACCGATCGTGGAATTGCCGCTGCTGGGCACTGCCAACCTGAGGGACGCGACCGGCAAGGTGGTGAGCTTCGTCGTGGACCCTTTCGGCGACAACAGCGATACCGTCCAGACCCTGGGTACGATCAAGACCGTGGGCGGCGTCGTCGATGGACGCGCGCAGGCGCTGCCGCTCACCGACCAGTTGCAGGCGCGACCGGACTATTACGTGGCGCTGCGCGACGCCATCGCGCAACGACGTGCTGATTTCGTCGCGGATGGCAAACTGGGCGCCGTCCAGGACGAGCCGCAATGCCCGGAACGCGGTGGCGCCGATGAATAGCCAGGCGCTGGTCCTGCATCGGCGGGTGAAGACCATTGACCAAGGCTCGCTGCATTGCCGCGAGCTCGAACTGCGGCTTGCCGAGGACGGCCAGCACGTACTGCTCAGCCGCTACGTCGAATGGTACGACCCGCAGCAACCGGGCCTGTGTGCAGCCCAGCACTATCGCGTGCCGTTGGCGAGCATGATTCGCTGGATGATCAACAATGGCGAGCGGGGCAACGGGCCGTGACGATGCGCGATCTCCCCGGCGTGTAACCATGTCGGGGAGTTGAAACATTTTTACATACTTCCAGCTTAATTATGGTTGTACGATGTCGTACGAAATATGGTCGACTGTTTCCGTTCCTCACAAAAAAAATAACGGAGATTCCATCCATGTCGAGCATTCCCTCCGCAGAAGGCCAGGCCGTGGCCCCCGCGCAGAGCCGCTTCGTACGCCTCTTGAAGCTACTTGGCCCCGGTATCATCGCGGTACTGTCATGGCTGGGCGCTGGCGATCTCATCACATCTTCCGTGGCCGGCGCGAACTACGGCTACGCAATGATGTGGGTGCTGGCGGTGTCCTTGCTGCTCCGATACCTGATCGTCAACATCATTGCCCGCTTCCAGCTGTGCAATAACCAGGGCATGACCATCCTGCAGGGTTACGCCCAGCTCAATCCGTTTTTCGCCTGGTTCATGCTGGTGTATGCGCTGCTCATGGGGCACCTGATGAACGCCTACATGATCAAGGGCGCCGGCGAGGCCTTGGCGATGCTGCTCAAGACCGACTACCCGCTGCTGTGTTCGGTGGCGGTGGTGTTGGCGGTGTGGATGCTCGTCGGGCGCAATATCTACTCGATGATCGAGGGCGTGATGAAAGTGTTGCTGGCGATCATGACCCTGGCGTTCCTCGCCTTGGCGGTCATGTCCGGCCCGGATGTCGCCGGGATCGTCAAAGGCACCATCGGCTTCAGCATTCCACCCGATGAAGGCGTGCACGGTGCGCTGCTGGTGGCGGTGTCGGTGATTGGCGCGGTGGCGGGTTCCATCGCCAACTTCGTCCACCCTTATGTCATGCGCCAGAAAGGCTGGGTTGGCCCTGAGCACAAGCGCATCCAGCGCAACGACCTGTTGTTTGCGGTGTTTGTCGGGATCGTCATCAACCTGGCGATCTGGATCGTCGGCGCCGAGATCCTGCGGCCTAATGGCATCGAGGTGAAAACCCTGGGCGACCTGGGCAAGGCCCTGGAAATGTTCTTCGGCTCGATCGGTTGGTATGTGTTCTTCGTCGGTGTGTTCGCCACGCTGTTCGCGAGCATTTCCGGCAAGACCACGGCATTCCCGATGCTGATCACCGATGCCTTCCAGCACGTGCGTCCTGAGCGTCGCGAGCGCTATGGCAAGGAGTTCCACCGCGACCCGATGCACAAGTGGTTCATGCTGTTCATCCTCGTCACGCCGCTGATCTGGTCGCTGCCGGGCATGCCAGACTTCGTGACCCTGACCATCGGTGTCAACGCGCTGAACATCGTCGGCCTGCCAGTGATCTCCCTGGGCCTGCTGATCATGTCCAACCAGAAGTCGCTGCTGGGCAAGGAATACCGCAACAACCTGTTCGAGAACATCGCGCTGGTGTTCGCGACCGGCCTGGCGTTGTGGGTGGCGTTCCAACTGGGCGTCGATCTGTTTGCCTGAGCCCTGGGCATTCATCTCTGGAAGGGGCTGCTAGACTTCATGGTCCAGTCCCTTTCGGAGAATCCCAATGAACAACAAGAACAGGATTTGCCTCTGGTACGACGGCACCGCGCAGGACGCAGCTGAGTTCTACGCAAGCACGTTTCCCGACAGCGCGGTGAACGCGATCCACCATGCGCCGGGCGATTATCCGGCGGGCGAGCAGGGCGATGTCATCACGGTGGATTTCACGGTGATCGGCATTCCCTGCATCGGCTTGAATGGCGGCGCGATGTTCAAGCACAACGAAGCCTTCTCCTTCCAGGTCGCAACCGATGACCAGGCCGAGACGGATCGCCTCTGGAACGCGATCATCGACAACGGCGGCCAGGCGAGCGCTTGCGGCTGGTGCAAGGACAAGTGGGGTGTGTCGTGGCAGATCAGCCCCCGGGTTCTGGTCGAGGCGATCACCAGCGCCGACAAAGCCGCCGCCAAGCGCGCCTTCGAAGCCATGATGAACATGACCAAGATCGACATCGCGGCGATCGAGGCGGCGGTGAAGGGGTAGTCAGCTTGCGGTTCCGGGCAACCTGGCAATCACCTTGATCTCGAACTGGAAACCATACAGCCATGTCACACCCACCGCTGTCAGCGTTGGGTGCGGCGCGTGGCCCCAGAATTCGGGCACCACGCTCCAGACCCGTTCGAATATCGATTCGGGATCAACCATGAAGACCGTGACGTCGATCACGTCGTCAAAGCTGCAATCGGCGGCGGCGAGTATGGCCGCAAGATTGGTGAAGGCGCGGCGCACCTGGTCTTCCAGCACGGGCTCGGGCGAGCCGTCCTCGCGGCTGCCGACCTGTCCGGATACGAACAGCAAACCATTGGAGCGAATCGCCGGCGAATAGCGGTTGCGCTCGTAAAGCGCCTGGCGTCCGGGCGGGAAAACAACGTCTCGGGTGGTCATGGGAATCTCTCCATCAATGGCCGAAAGCGGCCGGAACTCAACGATGAAGTCACTCTAGGGCTTGTGCCCGGGCGATAAACGAGCAACCTTGGCGATCACTGTTTGTAGAAACCAAACAATCCGAGGCAGGAAATGAACCGTTTCGATGCGATGCAGGCGTTCGTGCGTGTGGTGGAGTCGGGCAGTTTCACCAAGGCCGCCGAGACGCTGCACATGAGCAAGACCACCGTGACCCAGCTGGTGCAACAGCTCGAAGCGCGGCTGCGAGTCAAGTTGCTCAACCGCACGACACGCAAGGTCAACGTCACGGCGGACGGCGCGGCCTTCTATGAGCGTGCGATTCGCCTGTTGGCGGACCTGGACGACGCCGAGACCAGCTTGTCCGGCGCCCAGGCCCTGCCGCGCGGGCGGCTGCGGGTGGATGTGCCGAGCCCGCTGGCGGCGCTGATCCTGATACCGGCGCTGCCGGAGTTCTACGAGCGTTACCCCGACATCCAGATCGACATGGGCGTCAGCGACCGCATCGTTGACATAATCGACGAAAACGTCGATTGCGTGGTTCGCGGCGGCGAACTGAAGGACCAATCGCTGATCGCCCGACGCGTCGGCGACCTGGCCCTTGGGGTCTTCGCCGCGCCAAGCTACCTGGCGCGTCTGGGTACCCCGGTCCATCCGCGTGAGCTGGAGGATTCCCAACATCGCGTCGTCGGTTTCCTGTGGGCACGCACCGGCAAGGCCTTGCCCTATGCCATGCACCGACAGGACGAGCACCTGCGCATCAAGGGGCGTTACGCCCTGGCGATCGACGATGGCAACGCCTACCTGGCCGCCGGCCTGGCGGGGCTGGGGGTGCTCTGGTTGCCCATCTATATGTCGCGGACTCACCAGGCGCAGGGGACGTTGGTCCCGTTGTTCGAAGATTGGCGCCTGGAGTCGATGCCGATGTACGTGGCCTACCCGCCGAACCGGCACATCAGTGCCAAGCTGCGGGTGTTCATTGACTGGGTGATGGAGCTGATGGCGCAGCATGCGCCTATCCTTGATCGGCAGGCGTCATGACATTTTTCTCGATCGCAGAGGATAACAGCGATGGAACGATTCACCGGCGGTTGCCTGTGCGGCAACGTTCGTCTTGAAGCGTCTGGCCGTCCATACCGGGTCGGCCTTTGCCACTGCCTGGATTGCCGCAAGCATCACGGTGCACTGTTTTTTGCGGCGGCGGTGTTCCCCGAGGACGCCGTCACCGTCACGGGCGAGCCCCGGGATTATGCCGGGCGCTTCTTCTGCCCCAATTGCGGCTCGTCGCTGTTCGCCCGCAGCGGCGACGAGATCGAAGTGCACCTCGGCACGCTCGATAATCCCGACCAACTGACGCCCACCTACGAATGCTGGACCGTGCGCCGCGAGTCCTGGCTGCCGGCATTTGCGTTGGCGCGGCGGTATCAGCATGATCGCGGGGGCAGCGGGCGGACAGAGGAGTAGGCGGTTACTCGAACCCGACAATCGCCTTGATCTCCAGATACTCCTCGAACCCATGGACCCCGTATTCGCGCCCGTTGCCCGAGCGCTTGTAACCGCCGAACGGGGCCATGGGGTTCCAGGTCGGATAGTTCAGCAGCACTTGCCCGGCACGGATGCGCTTGGCCACGGCGCGTACCTGGTCAAGGTCGCGGCCCTGAACGTGCGCGCCCAGCCCGTAGACGGTGTCGTTGGCGATGGCGACGGCTTCGTCCAGCGTGTCGTACGGGATGATGCACAGCACCGGACCGAAGATTTCTTCCTGGGCGATGCGCATGCCGTTGTCGACTTGCGAGAACACGGTTGGCCGGGTGTAGAAGCCTTTGGTGAAACCGTCGACGCGTCCCGGCCCACCGCAAATCAGCTTGGCCCCTTCCTCCAGGCCCGCTTCGATCATCGCCTGCACGCGCTTGAACTGGGCCTGGTTGGCAATCGGGCCGAGCACGGTGTCTTCCGACCGTGGGTCACCGACGATGATGGCATTGGCCGTGGCGGCCGCCAGTGCCTCGACTTCCGCCAGGCGGTTCCTGGGTACGATCATCCGCGTCGGCGCGCTGCAGGACTGGCCGACATTGCGCAACGCCGACATCACGCCGGGCGGCACGGCCTTGGCGAAGTCGGCGTCGGGCAGAAACACGTTTGGCGACTTGCCGCCCAGCTCTTGGGTGACCCGCTTGACCGTGGGGGCGGCGGCTTGGGCCACCAGGGCGCCGGCGCGATTGGAGCCGGTGATGGAAATCATGTCGATGTCGGGGTGCGCCGCCATGGCCGCGCCGACCTCGGCACCGCCGCCGTTGACCAGGTTGAACACGCCTGCCGGCAGGCCGGCGTCATGCACCAGTTCGGCGAACAGCAGGGCGCTCAAAGGCGACAGTTCGCTGGGCTTGAGCACCACGGTGCAACCGGCGGCGATCGCCGGGGCGACCTTGGCGGTGATCTGATAGAGCGGCCAGTTCCACGGCGTGATCAAACCGCAGACGCCGATGGGTTCGCGCACGATGGCGGTGCCGTTCTCGATTTTCTGAAATGCATAAGTGGACAGCACATCGCGCGCCACACGAACGTGTTCGGCCGCCAGCGGCACTTGCATGGATCGGGCGAAACCGATTGCCGCGCCCATTTCCAGGCACAGCACCTGGGCCAGCGCTTCCTTGCGTTCGAGCATCAGTTCATGGATCTTCCCGAGGATTCGGGCGCGATCCGCCACTGCGGTCGCGGCCCAGCCGGGCATCGCCGCCTTTGCCGCCGCGACGGCGCGGTCAACGTCGTCGGATGATCCTTGGGCAACCTCGGCGAGTACCTCTTCGGTGGCCGGATTGACGACTGCCAGCGTCGTCCCCCGAGTCGGCGATTGCCAATGACCATCGATGTAGAACTGCCCGGTATTTTGCGGAATATATGAGGGTTTGGTCATCCATCAGGCTCCCATAGAGCGGTGATGACACTGCCGGCAGCAGGTCGTGGTTGCATGCCGATAAACTACCAAAGCGGCCCTGGCGGGTTGTGCCGTTGTTTGGCTCGGCAAAGAACAATCTGCTGAATATGCCGGGCTGACTTTGCAAAAACGTAGCGAAGGCGCTTCGCAGGCCCGACGCTACCGAGGCGTCGCCCGCAGCCGCAAAAGTGCCGGGGCCCGGCGGGCGGTGCACAGTGTTTTGAGTTGCTGGCGCAACCAGCGCAAATCGTGCCGCCGTGGCGTCGGCAAGCGCCTGGGTCTGGTCCGGCCGACGAGCTCGGTAAAGGTCTGGACGAATGAGGCCGGGTCACCGATGCCCTTGAGCTTGCGCCGTAGTTTTCCGTCTTTATAGAACAGCACGGTGGGCGTGCCGGTGACTTCCGGGTGCCGAGGCGATTGATCGGTGCTCAGTTTGTAGATCACGGCCCGATTCTCGAAGGTCTCGGCAACCTTGCAGAACAGCGGGTCGGCCATGCCGCAGGCGTAGCAGTGCGGATGGCCGAAATAAAAGACCACCGGGCGCCAGGTCTTGAGCGCCGTGCGGTAGTCCTTTTGAGTGCTGACGTGAGTGATGAGCGAGCTCATGGCGGCTTCCCTGTGTCGAGACGTGCCCAGGACCATAAGCAACACGTTCCGGCGACGCTACTGTCAGAGTTGACAGGTGGCGGCCCCGTTTCGGTGCGATGGGTGTATTGCGCCCCCGATAGGCTTCGTAATGGGGCCTTGTTACCCAGCGGCCGTAGCCATCGGTAGCAGCCGCGAGCGGGTCATGGTTGCGCCGCCCGATCCGCTGGATTTCTATCTTCCTGATTTCATTGACGTTCAATTTTCACTCCACCGCATCGAAAGGCTGTGGCACACTTTCTGCTGTCTATTCCGTTGTTACATACCACATTCCGGTATAGCGGAATAAACTCACCCTGGAGTGCTTGCCATGCAACGCCGACCTTCCTTGTTCAAAGCGTGTGTTTTTCTCTTCGCGGCCACGACGGCCGCCATGGGTGTCGCCCAGGCGGCCGACAGCAAGCTGGACAGCGTGCTGCAACGCGGGAAATTGATTGTGGGCACGGGCAGCACCAATGCGCCGTGGCACTTCCAAGGAGCGGATGGCAAGTTGCAGGGGTTTGATATCGACATCGCGCGGATGGTCGCCAAGGGGCTGTTCAATGACCCGGAAAAAGTCGAGTTCGTGGTGCAATCATCCGATGCGCGGATTCCCAACCTGCTGACCGACAAGGTCGACATGAGTTGCCAGTTCATCACCGTCACCGCCAGCCGCGCCCAGCAAGTGGCGTTTACGCTGCCGTACTACCGCGAAGGGGTGGGCCTGCTGTTGCCGGCCAACAGCAAGTACAAGGAAATCGAGGACCTCAAGGCCGCCGATGACGACGTCACCGTGGCGGTGCTGCAAAACGTCTACGCCGAAGAACTGGTCCACCAGGCGCTGCCCAAGGCCAAGGTCGACCAATACGACAGCGTCGACCTGATGTACCAGGCGGTGAACTCCGGCCGCGCCGATGCCGCCGCCACCGACCAATCCTCGGTCAAGTACCTGATGGTGCAGAACCCCGGTCGCTACCGCAGCCCGGCCTACGCCTGGAGCCCGCAAACCTACGCCTGCGCGGTCAAGCGCGGCGACCAGGACTGGCTGAACTTCGTCAACACCACCCTGCACGAGGCCATGACCGGTGTGGAATTCCCCACCTATGCGGCGTCGTTCAAGCAGTGGTTCGGCGTTGAGTTGCCGTCTCCGGCGATCGGTTTCCCTGTTGAATTCAAATGACCCTGTGAGCCCGGGGCGCCCCTCGCGGGCGCACCGTCGAAGGTACTGCCGACCATGAATTATCAGTTGAATTTTGCCGCCGTCTGGCGCGATTTCGACACCTTGCTGGCGGGGCTTGGCCTGGGGCTTTCCCTCGCGCTGGTGTCGATCGCCATCGGTTGCGTGATCGGCCTGGCGATGGCGTTCGCGCTGCTCAGCAAGCATCGCTTGTTGCGGGTGTTGGCCTCGGTGTACGTCACCGTGATCCGCAACACGCCGATCCTGGTGCTGATCCTGTTGATCTACTTCGCCTTGCCGAGCCTGGGCATTCGCCTGGACAAGCTGCCGTCGTTCGTTATCACGCTCTCGCTGTACGCCGGGGCCTACCTGACCGAAGTGTTTCGCGGCGGGCTGTTGAGTATTCATAAGGGCCAGCGCGAAGCAGGGTTGGCGATCGGCCTGGGCGAGTGGCAGGTCAAGGCCTACGTCACCGTGCCGGTGATGCTGCGCAACGTGTTGCCGGCCCTGTCGAACAACTTCATTTCGCTGTTCAAGGACACCTCCCTGGCGGCGGCGATTGCCGTGCCGGAGCTGACCTATTACGCCCGCAAGATCAACGTGGAGAGCTACCGGGTGATCGAAACCTGGCTGGTGACCACGGCCCTGTATGTCGCGGCCTGTTACCTCATTGCCATGCTGCTGCGTTATTTCGAGCAGCGTCTGGCGATCCGCCGTTAGGAGTTTCCCATGTACGAATCCCCCAGTTGGTTGCACGAGTTGTGGGTCGCCCGGGACACTTTGTGGAGTGGCTTCCTGACCAGCGTGCAATGCTCGGCGCTGGCGATTGTGTTGGGCACATTGATCGGTCTCTTCGCCGGGTTGGCGCTGACATACGGGCGGGTCTGGATGCGCGCGCCGTTTCGTTTCTATGTCGACTTGATCCGCGGTACACCGGTGTTCGTGCTGGTGCTGGCTTGCTTCTACATGGCGCCGGCCCTGGGCTGGCAGATCGGTGCGTTCCAGGCCGGTGTGCTGGGCCTGACGCTGTTCTGCGGCTCTCACGTGGCCGAGATCGTGCGCGGCGCCCTGCAGGCGTTGCCCCGTGGGCAGATGGAAGCGAGCCAGGCCATTGGCCTGACATTCCAGCAGGCGCTGGGCTACGTGCTGTTGCCCCAGGCGTTGCGGCAGATCCTGCCGACCTGGGTCAATTCCTCCACCGAGATCGTCAAGGCCTCGACCCTGCTGTCGGTGATCGGTGTGGCCGAATTGCTGCTCAGCACCCAGCAGATCATCGCCCGGACGTTCATGACCCTGGAGTTCTACCTGTTCGCCGGTTTTCTCTTTTTCATCATCAATTACGCCATCGAGTTGCTCGGGCGGCACATTGAAAAGCGGGTGGCCTTGCCATGACTGATATTTCCCTCTCCAACGCCCAACCGCTGCTGGACATTCGTGGCCTGCGCAAACAATACGGCCCGCTGGAAGTGCTCAAGGGCGTTGACCTGAGCATGCAGCGCGGCAACGTGGTCACGCTGATCGGCTCCAGTGGTTCGGGCAAGACCACGCTGCTGCGTTGCGTCAACATGCTGGAAGAATTCCAGGGCGGCCGGATCATGCTCGACGGCGAGTCAATCGGCTATGACGAGGTGGACGGCAAGCGTGTGCGCCACCCCGAGAAAGTCATCGCCCGGCACCGGGCCATGACCGGCATGGCCTTCCAGCAATTCAACCTGTTCCCGCATCTGACCGCGTTGCAGAACGTCACCCTGGGCCTGCTCAAGGTGAAAAAACTGCCCAAGGACGAAGCCGTGGCCCTGGCCGAAAAATGGCTGGAGCGGGTCGGCCTGCTGGAACGGCGCGATCACTTCCCCGGTCAGTTGTCCGGCGGTCAGCAGCAGCGCGTGGCGATTGCCCGGGCGATTGCGATGAACCCGAGCCTGATGCTGTTCGACGAAGTGACCTCGGCCCTGGATCCGGAACTGGTCGGCGAAGTATTGAACGTGATCAAGGGCCTTGCCGAAGACGGCATGACCATGCTGCTGGTGACCCACGAGATGCGCTTTGCCTTCGAAGTTTCGGACAAGATCGTCTTCATGAACCAGGGCCGCATCGAAGAGCAGGGGCCGCCGAAGCAATTGTTCGAGCGACCGCAATCGCCGCGCCTGGCGGAATTCCTCAAGAACACCCGTTTTTAACTTCCATTCAACAAGGAGATAAATCCATGAGCATTACCCGTTACGGCACCGGCAGCACCGCAGGCGGCGGCCAGCCACGGCCCTTCGCCCGCGCCGTGGAGGCCGATGGCTGGCTGCACGTGTCCGGCCAGGTGCCGGCAGTGAACGGCGAAATCATCGTTGGCGGTATCGTCGAGCAGACCCACCAGACCATGAAGAACCTGATCGCCATTCTCCAAGAGGCCGGTTATGGCCTGGAAGATGTGGTTCGCTGCGGTGTCTGGCTGGAAGACCCGCGGGATTTCTGGAGCTTCAACAAGGTGTTCGGTGAGTATTTCAGCCCGGAACACGCCCCGGCGCGGGCGTGTGTGCAGGCGAGCATGATGGTCGATTGCAAGGTCGAGATCGACTGTGTGGCCTACAAGAAAAAGGCCTGACCACGATCTTCTGGCGAATTCGCTCCTGTGGCGAGGGAGCTTGCTCCCGCTGGCCTGCGCAGCAGGCCCATTCTTTACGACCGCTGCGCAGCCGAGCGGGAGCAAGCTCCCTCGCCACAATAAAGATACATGCGATTATGGGTGAAATTTCAGGAACCAAAGACATGACCGAAGACACCATCAAACGCCGGGCCCGGGGATTGGATCGGGCGTTCGATATCCTCGATTTCCTCAAGGAGATCGGCCAGCCGTTGCGCCCGAACGACATCGCCAGGGGCATCGGCAGCCCCAAGTCCACGGTCTATGAGCTGGTGGCGTCGCTGCTGGAGCGTCGCATCCTCGAGCCGGTGGGCAAGGATGGCCATGTCTACCTGGGGCGCCAGTTGTACTTTCTCGGCCAGGCGCATTTGCGGCATTTCGACCTGAGCCGCGAAGCCGACCAGGCCTTGCAGGACATCGTCCGGCAGACCCGGGAAACCGCGCAGATGTGTCTGCTCAACGGGCGCAAATACACGGTCGCGCTGATGAAGGAGGGCGAGCGGCACTTTCGCATCTCTTCGGACATCGGTGAAAACGCTCCGATCCCCTGGACGGCCTCCGGTCGCCTGTTGCTGGCGCATCTGAGCGACCAGCAGATCATCGACCTGATCGACCCCGATGACTTCATCCTGCCGGACGGCGAACGCCTGCCGCTGGAGCGGTTTCTAGGAGAGATCCGCCAGGCCGGCATCGATGGATTTTTCTCCTTCGATAGCGTTGCCGACACCTTCACCCACTGCTTCGCCGCACCGGTCAAAGACCCCAACGGCGTGGCCATCGCGACCCTGTGCATCGTCGCCCCGAGGGCTGACGCCAAGAACAATTACGCCGATTACCGCCGGGTGCTGATCGAAAGCGCCAACCACCTGGCCCGTCGCATCAACGAATAGACAGCCTTGGCTGTGTGAGGAGTTCGAACATGTCTTCTGCCATTACTAACGCGGGCGTCGAGAAGGGCGCCGCGCCCATCGGCGCTCATTTGCTGCGGGACGTGAGCCTGCCGGCGCTGGTGCTGCATCGCGAGGCCCTGGAGCACAACATCCGATGGATGCAGAAATTTGTCAGTGACAGCGGTGCGCAGCTGGCGCCCCACGGCAAGACCAGCATGACCCCGGCGTTGTTTCGTCGCCAGATCGAAGCCGGCGCCTGGGGCCTGACTTTGGCCACGGCGGTGCAGACCCGTGCCGCCTACGCCCATGGCGTACGGCGCGTGCTGATGGCCAATCAATTGGTCGGCAAGCCCAACATGGCATTGATCGCCGATCTGCTGGCCGACCCGGCGTTCGAATTCCATTGCATGGTCGATCATCCGGACAACGTCGCCCAGCTCGGCGCTTATTTCGCTTCTCGCGGCGTGCGGCTGAACGTGATGATCGAATACGGCGTCGTCGGCGGTCGTTGCGGTTGCCGTACCGAAGCCGAGGTGCTGGCCCTGGCCGAGGCCATCGGAGCGCAACCGGCACTGGCATTGACCGGCATCGAAGGCTATGAAGGGGTCATCCACGGTGATCATGCCGTCAGCGGCATCCGCGCATTCGCCGCTTCCCTGGTGGGGCTGGCCATGCAGTTGCAGGACAGCGGCGCGTTTGCCATCGACAAACCCATCATCACCGCCTCGGGGTCGGCCTGGTACGACTTGATCGCTGAATCTTTCGAAGCCCGCAACGCCCAGGGCCGTTTCCTCAGCGTGCTGCGCCCCGGCAGTTACGTGGCCCACGACCATGGCATCTATAAGGAGGCCCAGTGCTGCGTACTGGAGCGGCGCAGCGATTTGCACGAAGGCTTGCGTCCGGCCCTGGAAGTCTGGGCCCACGTGCAGTCGATGCCGGAGCCGGGCTTCGCGGTGATCGCCCTGGGCAAGCGCGACGTGGCCTACGACGCCGGGCTGCCGGTGCCGCTCAAGCGCTACAAGGCGGATTCTGATTCGGTGGCAGGCGACGATGTCAGCGCCTGCAAGGTGACGGCGGTGATGGACCAGCATGCGTTCATGACCGTGGCGCCGGGGGTCGAGCTGCGGGTCGGGGACATCATTGCGTTCGGGACCTCCCACCCGTGCCTGACATTCGACAAGTGGCGGGTGGGGTGCCTGGTGGATGAGGGGTTGCGGGTGGTTGAGCTTATGGAGACTTGTTTCTAAGGCTTGAGAGCGAGTCGCGGCTATCGCGAGCAGGCTCGCTCCCACATTGGATTTGTTGTGGATACAAAACCAGTATTCACCCACGATCCCTGTGGGAGCGAGCTTGCTCGCGATAGCGGTCCGCAATACACCACCGAACCATCAGGACCATCCATGAGCAACTCTAGACCCCGCATCGCCCTGATCGGCGAATGCATGATCGAACTGCAGCACCGCGCCGATGGCAGCCTGCAGCAAAGCTTCGGCGGCGACACGCTGAACACTGCGGTGTATCTGTCCCGTGCGTTGGGCGACAAAGGCTCGGTGGATTACGTCACCGCCCTGGGCGACGACTCTTTCAGCGATGCCATGTGCCAGAGCTGGGCTTCGGAAAACATCGGGTTGGAAAGGGTCCAGCGTTTGCCCGGTCGTCTGCCGGGCCTGTATTGCATCCAGACCGATGCGGCGGGCGAGCGGCGTTTCCTGTACTGGCGCAACGAGGCTGCCGTGCGGGATTGCTTCACCACGCCGGCCGCCGTGCCGATCCTGGAAGCGCTGCCCGGATACGACGTGCTGTATTTCAGCGGCATCACCCTGGCGGTGATTGGCGAGCAGGGCCGGCGCAAACTCATCGAGGCCCTGATCGAGGCACGGCGCCGGGGCGCGCAGGTGGTGTTCGACAACAATTACCGGCCACGGCTCTGGGCCTCGGTCGAGGCGGCCCGGGCGGCCTATCGCAGCGTATTGCCCTATGTGGAGCTGGCGTTGCTGACCGTGGATGACGAACAAGCACTGTTCGGCCATGCCGACAGTGACGCAGTGTTCATCGCCTATGAGCAACTGGGGACACCGGAAGTGGTACTCAAGCGCGGCGCCGAGGCGTGCCTGATTCGTTGTGATGGCCGGTCTTATGACGTGCCGGCCCAACGGGTAGAGCGCGTGGTGGATACGACAGCGGCGGGGGACTCGTTCAGCGCCGCCTACCTGGCGAGTCGCTTGCTGGGGGGCAGCCCGGCGGAGGCGGCCGAGGCCGGGCATTTGTTGGCGAGCCGGGTGATCCAGGTGCCGGGGGCATTGATACCAAAGTAGCGGGATGACACAGAACCTGTGGGAGCGAGCCTGCTCGCGAAAGCGTTGGGTCAGCTTGCACAAATGTTGACTGGACCGCCGCCTTCGCGAGCAGGCTCGCTCCCACAGGGGCCAGCAACGCTTCAATCCCTATAAAACACCTGCACCAGGTGATAGCCAAACTTGCTCTTGATCGGCCCATGCACCACCCGCAGTGGTTTCTTGAAGATCACCGCGTCGATGGCGCCGACCATTTGCCCGGGCCGCACTTCACCCAGGTCGCCGCCGCGCTTGCCGGAGGGGCAGGTGGAGTATTTCTTTGCCAACACGTCGAACGCTTCGCCCTTGGCGATGCGTTGTTTGAGCTGTTCGGCTTCTTCGGCGGTTTTCACCAGGATATGGCGGGCTTGGGCTTTCATTGCGGCACAGACCTGAAGGGGGCGAAAGGGCGGCGATTATGCCTCAAGTCAGTGGTCATGGTTGATCATCGTCCGAATCTTGTTGGCCAACAGGTCCAGGGTAAACGGCTTGGCGACCATGTCCATGCCCTGATCCAGGAAACCTTGGCGTTCGGCGGCTTTCTGCGCATAGCCGGTCATGAACAGCACCTTCAAGCCGGGCCGGTGCTGACGGGCGATTTCCGCCAGCTGGCGGCCGTTCATGCCCGGCAGACCGACGTCGGTCACCAGCAGATCGATGCGTTGCTCGGATTCGAGCAATACCAGCGCCCGCTTGGCGTCCTCGGCTTCGAGGGCGGTGTAGCCCAGGGTGGCGAGCAGGTCGAGCACCAGCATGCGCACCGCCGGTTCGTCCTCCACCAGCAACACCGTTTCGCCGGCGATGGCGGGCGGAGCGTCGGTGGTAGTCGGTGCCGTTGCCTGTTCCGCCGGCGCGACGTGCAGGCGCGGCAGGTACAACTGCACGCGCGTACCTTGGCCCGGGACACTGTCCAGGCTCAGGTGACCGCCAGATTGCTGGGCGAAACCATAAATCATCGACAGCCCCAGGCCGGTGCCCTGGCCGATGGGCTTGGTAGTGAAAAACGGATCGAAGGCCTTTGCCAACACGGCGGGGGTCATGCCGCTGCCGTTGTCGCGCACGGCGATCATCACGTAATCGCCGGCCTTCACCGGCTCCAGCGTGCTGATGTCGCTGCCGTCGAGGTAGACGTTGGCGGTCTCGATGTTCAACTCGCCGCCATCGGGCATCGCGTCCCGGGCGTTGATGACCAGGTTGAGCAAGGCGTTTTCCAATTGGCTGGCATCGGTGCTGACCGGCCACAACTCGCCGGCCAGTTGCAGTCGCAGCACAATGTGATCGCCGGTGGTGCGGCTCAGCAGGTCTTCAAGCGAGCGAACCAGCGTATTGGCATCCAGAGGCTTGCGGTCCAGTGACTGGCGTCGGGAAAAAGCCAGCAGGCGGTGGGTCAGGGCGGCGGCGCGGTTGGCCGATGAAATCGCAGCTTCGGTAAAACGGCCGATCTCGGCGGCACGACCGGAGGCGATGTAGCGCTGCATCAAGTCGAGGCTGCCGAGGATGCCAGTGAGCATGTTGTTGAAGTCATGGGCGATGCCGCCGGTGAGTTGGCCCACGGCTTCCATCTTCTGCGCATGGCGCAGGGCTTCTTCGGCGCGTTCGCGTTCGAACATCTCGCTTTGCAGGCGGTGGTTGGCCTCGGCTAGCTGCTGGGTGCGGGCGATCACCCTTTCTTCCAGCGTTTCGTTGAGGTGGCGCAGGGCTTCCTCGGTTTTCTTGCGCTCGGTTTCGTCGATGACAAAAATGTAAAAACCGTTCACCGATCCGTCGGCGCCACGGCGTGGCAGGTAGTTGATCAACGCATGGCGCGGCCGGCCGTCGCGGTGGGGCGACTCTACGGTGAAACTGCACGGCTTGCCCACCAGGGCGCCGGCGATCTGTTCGGCTCGGGCGGCGTAGGCCTCGTCGCCGATGACCTCACGGATGGTCTTGCCGTAGAGCTCTTGCGGCGTCAGCCCGTACCAATTCAGGTAGGCACTGTTGTTCAGCCGGAAACGCTCCTCGCGGTCGACGTAGCCGATCAGCACCGGCATGGCGTTGATGATCAGTTGCAGCTCGGTCTGGCTCTGGCGCAAGGCATGTTCGGTGCGCTTGCGTTCGGTCAGGTCCAGCGCCGCGCCGAGAAAGCGCTTGGGCCGGCCATGGCGATCCTTGTAGCAACGTCCACGCACGAACACCCAGCGCAGCTCGCCGTGGGGCTGCTGCAGCCGATACTCCTCGGCGTACTCGGTGCCATGGGTGATGCAGTGCTTGATGCTGCGCGCAACCATCGCCCGATCTTCCGGGTGGACGCCCTCGAGATAGGCGCTGATGGGCAATTGCCGTGACAGGGCCGGGTCGACGCCATGGAGGAGGGCAAAATGCGCGTCGGCGATGAAGCGATCCTCGCCGATGTCCCAGTCCCAGGTGCCCAACGCATCGGTGGCCGCCAAGGCCAGTTGCAAGCGTTCTTCGCTTTCCTGCTGGGCCTTGAGGCTGGCCTCGGAGCGCCGTTCGAATTCCTGAGCCAGGCGTCGCCGCTCGCCCGTCTCGATGGCAGTGATCAGAATTCCGGCGACGCTGGCGTTTTCGTCATGGATCGGGCTGTAGGTCAGGTCCAGCCAGACATCGCAGAGGCGGCCGCCAAATGGCATGCGCCAACGTTGATCGCGGCAGGTGCGCACCCGGCCCTGCAACACGCTGCGATAAACCCCTTCGGTTTCGCTGCGAAGTTCGGGCCAGGCCGTGTGGGTTGGCTGGCCAAACGCCCTGGGGTGCTTGTCGCCGACCAATCGCGCATAGGCGTCGTTGTACAGATGGATCAACTGCGGTCCCCACAGCACGGCCATCGGCATGGGCGAATGGACCACGATGTCCACGGCGGTGCGCAGGCTCGGGGGCCAGGTTTCTTGGGCGCCCAGCGGGCTGGAAGTCCAGTCCAGACGGGCGATCAACTGCTGTGTGTCGCTGCTGGCAGGTACTGCATTCATCACGGGAATCCCTGGATGTCATGTCGATGCTGCGGCTTCTACTATCCTCTGAAGAAGGTAAGCGCGGGTTGATCTGAAGTTTTTCTGGCTCGGGTCAGCGTGTCCATTGAAGTTCGCGGAAGTTTTTATAGTCATGGAAATTGATCCTTTACTGCGAGTCCTGGCAAGCCAGGACGGCTCCGACCTCTACATGTCCACCGGCGCGCCGCCCTGCGCGCGTTTCGAAGGTGTGCTCAAGCCGCTGAGCAACCAGGCGTTCAAGGTTGGCGACATCGCTGGGCTTGCCGAGTCATTGATGGACGCCGAACAGCGCCTTGAGTTCGATCGGGAATTGGAAATGAACCTGGCGATCTCCCTGGCCGGTGTCGGACGGTTTCGCGTCAACATCTTCAAACAGCGCAATGACGTGTCCATGGTCATACGCAACGTCAAGCTGGATATCCCGCGTTTCGAAGACCTGAAGCTGCCCAAGGTGCTGCTCGAAACCATCATGCACAAACAAGGGCTCATGCTGTTCGTCGGCGCCACGGGCTCGGGCAAATCCACATCACTGGCGGCGCTGATCGACTACCGCAACCGCAACAGCAGCGGCCATATCATCACCATCGAGGACCCGGTGGAATATATTCACCGGCACAAGAAATCCATCGTCAACCAGCGAGAAGTCGGTGTGGATACCCGCAGCTTCCACGCCGCTCTCAAGAACACCCTGCGCCAGGCGCCGGACGTAGTACTGATCGGCGAAATACGCGACCGCGAGACCATGGAACACGCCTTGGCCTTCGCCGACACCGGCCATCTGGTGATTTCCACCCTGCATGCCCACAACGCCAACCAGGCCCTGGACCGGGTGGTCAATTTCTTCCCGGAAGAACGCCGGCCGCAACTGCTGCAGGATCTGGGCAACAACCTCAAGGCGTTTGTCTCCCAGCGGCTGGTGCGCACCCGCACCGGCCAGCGGCGGGCGGCCGTGGAAGTGATGCTCGGCTCGCCCACGGTGGCCGACCTGATCCGTCGCAACGAGCTGGGCGAGCTCAAAGGCATCATGGAAAAATCCGAGGAACTGGGGATGCAAACGTTCGACCAGGCGCTGTTCAACCTGGTGGTGGAAGGGGCGATCGATGAAGAAGAGGCGTTGAAAAACGCCGACTCTGCGAACAATCTGCGCTTGCGGCTCAAGCTCCATGCCGAATCGGGAGCGGCGCCACCGGCTGAGCCGTCGGCGGGCGGGGAATGGGGGCTCATGGACTGATCGGTTTGTAGTGCGACCGCGTTATCTTTCATCGCGAGCAGGCTTGCTCCCACAAGGGATTTGGGTGCAAACGGTCCCCTGTGGGAGCGAGCTTGCCCGCGATGAGGCCCTCAAGCCCAGCAAAACATTCAGATCAGGTCGCAAGCTCCACCCGCCCACGAAACTGCTCCAGCGCCTCGGGATTGGCCAGTGCATCGGTGTTCTTTACCGCCTCGCCATGCACCACGTTGCGCACCGCCAGTTCCACCACCTTGCCGCTGATGGTGCGTGGGATATCGTTGACCGCGAGGATTTTCGCCGGCACGTGGCGCGGTGTAGTGTTGGCGCGGATGACCTGGCGGATCTTCTGCTCCAAGGCGTCGTCCAGCACCAAGCCCTCTCGCAGGCGCACAAACAGCACCACCCGCACATCACCCTGCCATTGCTGGCCGACGGCAACGCTGTCCAGGACTTCCTCGACTTTTTCCACCTGCCGATAGATTTCCGCCGTGCCGATGCGCACACCACCGGGGTTGAGCACCGCGTCGGAGCGGCCGTGGATCAGCAGGCCGCCGTGGGGCAGCTCTTCGGCGTAGTCCCCCTGGGCCCACACGCCCGGGAACTGGCTGAAATAGGAGGCGCGAAGTTTCTCCCGCTGGGGATCATTCCACAGCCCGATGGGCATCGCCGGGAAATGCCGGGTGCAGACCAGTTCGCCTTTTTCGCCAACCACCGCTTCGCCGGCTTCGTTCCAGACCTGCACCGCCATACCCAAGCTCTTGCCTTGCATCTCGCCACGGCGCACAGGGGCCAGCGGATTGCTGTTGACGAAGCACGACACGATGTCAGTGCCGCCGGACATCGAGGCCAGGCAAACATCGGCCTTGAAGTCGCGGTAGACATAATCGTAACTGTGGGGCGCCAAGGCTGATCCCGTGGACAGGATCGTCCTCAGGCTGCCCAGGTCGTGGGTCTGGCGTGGCTTGATGCCTTGGCTTTCCAGGGCGGCCAGGTATTTGGGGCTGGTGCCGAATACGCTGATGCCTTGTCGGTCGATCAGGTCGAGCAGGCGTTCCGGGCTGGGGTGGAACGGCGACCCGTCATAGAGCACAACCGCGCTGCCCACGGCCAGCGCCGACACCAGCCAATTCCACATCATCCAGCCGCAGGTGGTGTAGTAGAACAGCCGGTCTTCGGGGCCCAGGTCGACGTGCAGGCCATGTTCCTTGAGATGTTGCAGCAGCACGCCACCGGTGCCGTGGACGATGCACTTCGGCACCCCGGTGGTGCCGCTGGAATAGAGAATGTACAGCGGGTGATCGAACGGCACGGGGTTGAACACCGGCTCGCCGCCGCATTGGTAGAAACCGTCCCACAGGGCCACGCGGGCCGGGGTCTTGAAATCTTCGACGCGGGCGTCGGGCTGGGCGTAGGGCAGTACGATCAATTGTTGCAGCGACGGTAGCCGTTCGAGGATTTCGTTGACCTTGGGCCGCTGGTCGATGGTTTTCCCGGCGTAGCGATAACCGGCGCAGGTGATCAGGACCTTGGGTTCTATCTGACCGAACCGGTCGATGACGCCCTGGGTGCCGAAATCCGGCGATGAACATGACCAGATGGCGCCCAGGCTGGTGGTGGCGAGCATGCACACCAGCGTCTGCCAGGTGTTGGGCATGCAAGCGGCGACCCGATCGCCCTGGGTCACGCCAGCGCCTTGCAGGCTTTTTTGCAGGCCGGCGACATGGGCGGCGAGATCGGCCCAGGTCAGCGTTTCTTCGCCGCCGTTTTCATCGAGTGCGACCACTGCCACGGCGCTGTCGCGGCGACGCAGCAAGTGTTCGGCGAAATTCAGCGTCGCCCCTGGGAACCAGCGGGCACTGGGCATCTGCGGGCCTTCGTCGAGCACCGCGCCAGGCGCTTGATGGAAGCGGATCTCGAAAAAGTCGACGATGGCCTGCCAGAAGGCTTCGCGGTGGTCGGTGCTCCAGGCATGCAGGGTTGGGTAGTCGTTGAGTTGCAGCAAGTGCCGTTCGTTGACGAACCGGCGAAAGGCGTCCATTCGCGACTGGGCGATGCGTTCGGGGCTGGGGTGCCAAAGGATGTCGGACATGGTTTGCCTCTTGTTTTGGGGCTTACAAATAGTTCAGCACAAGGCGCCGGATGTGGCGAGGGAGCTTGCTCCCGCTGGCCTGCGAAGCGGGCCCAAGAGGCGCCTGCTGCGCAGCCGAGCGGGAGCAAGCCCCCTCGCCACAAAAGCTCGACGGCGCGGCGTTATTGAGCCAACCACCCACCATCAATATTCCACGCCGCGCCCCGCACCTGGCTGCCCGCTTCACTGCACAGGAACAGCACCAGCTCACCCAACTGCGGCGGGGTCACGAACTCCAGGGACGGTTGCTTCTCGGCCAGCAGATCATGCTGGGCCTGTTGCGGGTCCACACCCGTGGCGATGCGGTCGTCGATCTGCTTCTGCACCAGCGGCGTCAGGACCCAGCCCGGGCAGATGGCGTTGCACGTGACGTTGCTGGCGGCAGTCTCCAGGCCCACTACCTTGGTCAACCCGATCACCCCGTGCTTGGCCGCGACGTACGCCGCCTTGCCCACCGAACCGACCTGGCCATGCACCGAGGCAATGTTGACGATCCGTCCCCAGCCCTTGGCGCGCATGCCCGGAAGGCTCAGGCGGGTGGCGTGGAACACCGAGGACAGGTTGATCGCAATGATCGAATCCCAGCGCTCCACCGGGAAATCCTCCACGGCCGCCACGTGCTGGATGCCGGCATTGTTCACCAGGATGTCGACACCGCCGAATTCGCGCTCGGCGTAAGCGAGCATGTCGGCGATCTGCGCGGGGTCGCTGACGTCGGCCGGATGATGGCCGACCTTGACGCCGTGTCGAGCGACTTCGGCGACCACCGCCGAAGCATCGCCAAAGCCGTTGAGGATCAGGTTGGCGCCGGCCTTGGCCAGGCTCAGGGCGATGCCCAGGCCGATGCCGCTGGTGGAGCCGGTGACCAGGGCCGTCTTGCCGGAAAGGGTGGTTGTCATGGGAACCTCACACAATGCCAGTGGCGTAGAACACACCGATCACGAAGAACACCGCGAGGGTCTTGATCAGCGTAATACAGAAAATGTCTTTGTAGGCTTCGCGGTGGGTCAGGCCCGTGACCGCCAGCAAGGTGATGACCGCGCCGTTGTGGGGCAGGGTGTCCATGCCGCCGCTGGCCATGGCCGCTACCCGGTGCAGCACTTCCAGTGGGATGTTGGCGGCGTTGGCGGCGCTGATGAAGGTTTGCGACATCGCCGCCAGGGCGATGCTCATGCCACCCGACGCGGACCCGGTGATGCCCGCCAGCAGCGTTACGGTCACGGCTTCGTTGACCAGCGGATTGGGGATGTTCTTGAGCCAGTCGGCGAGCACCAGGAAGCCCGGCAGGGAGGCGATCACCGCACCGAAACCGTATTCCGACGCGGTGTTCATGGCCGCGAGCAACGCACCGCCCACCGCGCTCTTGCTGCCTTCGGCCAGCTTGCTGCGAATGGCTCGGAAGCCGAACAACAGCACCATGACGATGCCCACCAGCAAGGCCGCTTGCACGGCCCAGATCGCCGTGAGCTTGGCGATGTCGCTGGTCACCGGCGCTGCCATGCCCGGCAGGGCCAGGCTATGGGTCTTGCCGTACCACTGTGGGATCCACTGGGTGAACAGCAGGTTCATGACCCCTACCGCCAGCAATGGCGAAACGGCGATCCAGGGGTTGGGCAGCTTGATGTCTTCGGCGGTTTCCGGCTCGTTGCGCAGCTCGGTACCGTAGCCTTCGCCCGTGCGCTGGGCCTTGTTGCGTTGGCGCTGCAAGAACAGCATGCCGAAGCTGAACACGAATATCGTACCAATCACGCCCAGCCACGGCGCTGCCCAGGCAGTGGTATTGAAGAAGGTGCTGGGGATGATGTTCTGGATCTGTGGCGTGCCGGGCAGGGCGTCCATCGTGAACGAAAAAGCGCCGAGGGCGATGGTGGCCGGGATCAGCCGCTTGGGAATGTTGCTCTGGCGGAACATCTCGGCCGCGAACGGATAAACCGCAAAGACCACGACGAACAGCGACACGCCGCCATAGGTGAGCAGCGCGCACACCAGCACGATCACCAGCATGGCCTGGCGCGTGCCCAGCAGGCGAATCGCCGCCGCGACGATGGAGCGGGAAAACCCCGACAGCTCGATCAGCTTGCCGAACACGGCGCCGAGCAGGAACACCGGGAAGTAGAGTTTGATGAAGCCGACCATCTTGTCCATGAACACCCCGGTGAAGGCTGGGGCAACGGCGGACGGATCGGTGAGCAACACCGCGCCGAGGGCGGCGATGGGGGCAAAAAGAATGACGCTGTAGCCACGGTAGGCGGCAACCATCAGCAGCGTGAGGGCTGCCAAGGCAATGATCACACTCATGGTGTGTCTCCTGGATTGTTATTTTTGTGGGTGATGCGGTGGGGAGGGCTATAGCGAGTTTTGTGCCAGTTGTTTAACTTATTGAAATGTAAGGAATTTATTGAGGTGGGCGACGTGAGCTTGGAAAGTGCGTCTCTGTTTTGAGATTTTTGTTGGGATTACTGGCCTCATCGCAGCAGGCTCGCTCCACAGGTGAACTAGGATGGCAGGGAGAACGCCCGTTCCTGTGGGAGCGAGCCTGCTCGCGATGAGCGCGAAGCGCTCCAATCCATATGTCTAAATAAGGAGAATTGAGTCTCTTTATTGAGACTCAGCAATCCCCAGCGCCACCATTTTCTTGTAAAGCGTCGACCGCCCCAGTCCCAACCGCTCGGCTGCCTCAATCACCCGCCCACCGCATTGCGCGAGGGTGGTCTCGATCAAATGTCGATCGAATCGGGCCCGGGCCTGGCTGAAGGTTTCCTGGGGCAACGGCTCGAGGCTCGGACTCGCCGCGCGTACCACCGGCGTGAAAGTACCGATGGCGGCACGAATGTCGGCGGCGGTGAGCATCAGGTCGTCGCTGAGCAGCGCGGCCCGTTCCAGCACGTTGCGCAACTCCCGGATGTTGCCCGGCCAGGCGTGCTGGCCCAGCAGGTCGAGGGCGTCGGGATTCAGTTCGTGCTGGCTGCGCAATTCTTCGAGGATCGCCTCGCTCAGGGCCGGCAGGTCATCCAGGCGTTCGCGCAGCGGCGGGACCTGGATGGGCAGCACATTGAGGCGGTAATACAGATCCGCCCGGAATTCGCCACGCTGGATCGCCGCCTCCAGGTTGGTGGAGGTCGCGGCAATCACCCGAACATCGCTTTGCAGTACTTCGTTGGAGCCGACCGGTTCGTATTCCTTTTCCTGCAACACGCGCAGCAGTTTGCTTTGCAAGGGCAGCGGCATATCGCCGATTTCGTCGAGGAACAATGTGCCGCCCTGGGCGATTTGCAGCTTGCCGGCGCGGCCCTTGCGGTCGGCACCGGTGAAGGCGCCTGGCGCGGTGCCGAAGAATTCGGCTTCCAGCAAGGATTCGGGGATGGCGGCGCTGTTGATGCTGACAAACGCCTTGTGCGCACGCGGCGAAGCACCGTGAATCGCCTGGGCCAGAAGCTCCTTGCCGGTGCCGGTTTCGCCGAGGAGCAATACCGGGGAGTCAGTGCTGGCGCTGCGTCGGGCACGGCGTTTGACCTCGAGTCCCGCAGCGCTGGTGCCGATGAAATGGGCAAAGTTGTACTTGGTCTGCCGTGCCCGCAACAGCGAGCGGGTAGAGGCCAGTTCTTCCTGCATGCTCAGGTAGCGTTTGAGCATCGGCGACAGGCTGCGCAACTCGTCGAACAGGGCAAAACCGATGGCGCCGATCACCGCGCCGGCGCTGTCATGGATCGGCAGGCGCATCACCACCAGCGGTTCCTTGGGCGTGTCCTGCATGTCCAGCAGGATCGGCCGCCCGGTACGCACCACCTCTCGCAACAAGCTGCCCGGAATGACGCTTTCGCAAGCCCGGCCGATGGCCTCTTGCGCCGAATTCAGGCCGAAGCGACGAGCGTAGCGCTCGTTCATCCAGACGATGTTTGCATCGCGGTCGACGATCACCGTGCCTTCGCTGGACTGCTCGATGATTTCGAACAACGAGCGGATCGCCAGCGTACGCACGCGCTTGTAATCCTTGAGGCTTTCGGTGGAGTTCATGATCGGATCCGGGTTGTGTGTTGCTTGTCAGGCCCCCATCGCGAGCAAGCTCGCCCCCACATTTGGCCTTCAGTGCAACACCGGCCAATGTGGGAGCGAGCTTGCTCGCGATGGGCGCGACACGAAGCTACGCCATGCGCCGCATTATGCCCACTCTGGATGCGCCGCCGCCAACAACTCCTTGGTATACGGGTGCTGGGGTGAATCGAACACATCATGGCTGGGGCCTTGCTCGACCACCTTGCCGTCCTTGATCACGATCATGTCGTGGGCCAGGGCGCGGACCACCGCCAGGTCGTGACTGATGAACAGGTAGGTCAGGCCGTATTTTTCCTGGAGCTGGCGGAGCAGGGCGACCACCTGCTTTTGCACGGTGCGGTCGAGGGCGGACGTAGGTTCGTCAAGCAGGATCAGGGCGGGCTTGAGCACCAATGCCCGGGCAATGGCGATGCGTTGGCGCTGCCCACCGGAAAACTCGTGGGGGTAGCGATGCCGGCTCTGCGGGTCGAGGCCGACCTCCTTGAGCGCCTGGATCACCTGGGCTTCGCATTGCTCGGCACTGGACCGGCTGTGGACTTCCAGGCCTTCACTGATGATCTGTTGCACTGACATTCGCGGGCTGAGGCTGCCGAACGGGTCCTGGAAGACGATCTGCATCTGCTTGCGCCATGGCCGAAGCTCCTTATGCGACAGATGATCAAGCGCCTGGCCCTGGAAGCGAATGCTGCCTTCGGACTCTATCAGCCGCAGGATGGCCTGGCCGAGAGTGGATTTGCCGGAACCGGATTCGCCGACGATGCCCAGGGTCTTGCCACGCTGGATATTCAGGCTGATGCCGTCCACGGCTTGCAGGTACTGCTTGCGCCGGAACAATCCGCCACCGAGGGGAAAGCTGACGCGCAGTTCCTGCACTTGCAGGACGTCTTCGCGTTCGTCCCGGGGCAGCGCTTCGCCTTCCGGTTCGGCGTTCAGCAATTCGCAGCTATAAGGGTGGCGGGGGGTGCTGAACAAGGTTTCACAGGGTGCCTGCTCGACAATCTCCCCGGCCTTCATCACGCACACCCGCTGCGCGATGCTGCGCACCAGGTTGAGGTCGTGGCTGATCAGCAGCAGGGACATGCCCAGGCGCTGCTGCAACGATTTGAGCAGCAGCAGGATCTTGCGCTGCACCGTTACGTCCAGGGCGGTGGTCGGTTCGTCGGCGATCAGAAGCTCCGGCTCGCAGGCCAGGGCCATGGCGATCATGACGCGCTGGCGCTGGCCGCCCGATAGCTGGTGCGGATAGGCCTTGAGTCGTTCGGCGGGTTTCTGGATGCCGACCAGGGCCAGCAATTCCAGGATGCGCTGGCGCGCGGCCTTGCCGCCCAGGCCGCGATGCAGCATCAGTGTTTCGCCGATCTGCTTTTCGACGCTGTGCAGCGGATTCAGCGAAGTCATCGGCTCCTGGAAGATCATTGCGATCCGATTGCCGCGCAGTTCCCGTAGCTTCTTGGCCTCGGCACCCACCAGTTCTTCGCCGCGATAGCAAATGCTGCCGGTGGTGCGCGTGCCGGTTTCTGGCAGCAGTTGCAGGATGGAATGGGCCGTCACCGACTTGCCGGAGCCCGACTCGCCCACCAGCGCCAGGCATTCGCCTTGGCGGATATCCAGGCACAGGTTGCGCACCACCGTCTGGCCGTTGAAGGCCACGCTCAGGTCACGGATTTCGATCCGGTTTTCGCTCATCTAAAGGTTCCGCTCATGACCGAGGGTCGAACGCGTCTCGCAACGCTTCGCCGATAAACACCAACAGAGAAAGAATCAGCGCCAAAGTAAAAAACGCCGTCAGCCCCAGCCAAGGCGCTTGCAGGTTCTGCTTGCCCTGCGCGATCAGCTCACCCAGGGATGCGCTGCCGGCCGGCATGCCGAATCCCAGGAAATCCAGCGCTGTCAGGGTGGAGATCGCCCCGGTGAGAATGAACGGCAGGTAGCTCAGGGTGGCATTCATGGCATTGGGCAGGATGTGCCGCACGATGACCTTGCGGTCGGTCAGGCCCAGCGCCCGCGCGGCTTTCACGTATTCGAGGTTGCGCCCGCGCAGGAATTCGGCACGCACCACGTCCACCAGCGCGAGCCAGGAGAACAGCGCCATGATACCCAGCAGCCACCAGAAGTTAGGCTCGACGAAACCCGACAGGATGATCAGCAGGTACAGCACCGGCAAACCGGACCAGACTTCCAGCAGGCGTTGCCCCAGCAGGTCCACCCAGCCGCCGTAGTAACCTTGCAGGGCACCGGCGGCGATGCCGATCAGCGCGCTGATGGCGGTCAGCGCCAGGGCGAACAGGATCGACACCCGCGCGCCGAATATGACCCGCGCCATCACGTCCCGTGCCTGGTCGTCGGTGCCCAGCCAGTTCACCCTCGACGGCGGGCTTGGGGCCGGCCGCTCAAGGTCATAGTTGGGCGTGTCGTCGCTGAAAGGAATAGGCGGAAACAGCAGCCAGCCGTTGCCCTGGTGAATCAGGTCCTGCACATAGCTGCTGCGATAGTCAGCCTGGAACGGCAATTGACCGCCGAACTGCTGTTCGGTGTAGCGCTTGAACACCGGGAAATACAACGAGCCTTGGTAGCTCACCACCAAGGGCTTGTCATTGGCGATCAATTCCCCACCCAGGGTCAAGACGAAAAGCCCGATGAACAGCCACAGCGACCACCAGCCGCGACGGTTTTTCCTGAAACGTTCGAAACGCCGCCGCCCCAGGGGCGATAACTTGAACATCAGGCGTTCCTCGCGGCGAAGTCGATGCGCGGGTCCACCAGGGTGTAGCAAAGATCGCCGATGAGTTTGATCAGCAGGCCGAACAACGTGAAGATAAACAGCGAGCCGAACACCACTGGATAGTCCCGGGACACGGCGGCCTCATAGCTCATGCGTCCCAGGCCGTCGAGGGAGAAGATCACCTCGATCAGCAAAGAACCGGCGAAGAACACGCTGATGAACGCCTGGGGAATGCCCGACACCACCAGCAGCATCGCATTGCGAAACACGTGTCCATACAGCACGCGTCGTTCACTCATCCCCTTGGCTCGCGCCGTGACCACGTATTGGCGGGTGATTTCGTTGAGGAACGAGTTCTTGGTTAGGATCGTCAGGGTAGCGAAGCCGCCGATGACCAACGACGTGACGGGTAGCACCAGGTGCCAGAAATAGTCGGCGACCTTGCCCAGCGTCGAAAGGGACTCGAAGTTGTCCGAGACGAGCCCGCGCACCGGGAACCAATTGAGCGAGGTGCCGCCAGCGAAGATCACGATCAGGAACATCGCGAACAGGAACGCCGGCATGGCGTAGCCGATAATAATTGCGGTGCTGCTCCAGACATCGAATGCCGAACCGTGGTGTACCGCCTTGCGAATACCCAGGGGAATCGACACGAGGTAGGTGATCAGCGTCGCCCAGAGCCCGAGGGAGATGGTCACCGGCATTTTTTCCAGAATCAGGTCGGTGACCGTGGCACCGCGGAAGAAGCTTTTGCCGAAGTCCAGGCGGGCGTAGCTGGTGAGCATCAGCCACAAGCGTTCATGGGCGGGCTTGTCGAAGCCGTACTGTTTTTCGATGTCCTTGATCAATTGCGGATCCAGGCCTCGGCTGGCGCGGGAGCTACCGGTCATGGCATTGCCCGAGCTGCCGACGCTGGCGCCGCCGATGCCCTGCAGGTGAGCGATCGCCTGCTCCACCGGCCCGCCTGGCGCGGCCTGGACGATCACGAAGTTCACCAGCAGGATGATCACCAGCGTGGGAATGATCAGCAGCAAGCGCCGCGCAATGTAAGCCCACATCAGTGATGCCCTCCAGGCGAGCCACGCTTGATGCGTTCGGCGGTCATCTGTTCGTTGGTCAGTGGCGTGGTGCTGACTTCCCACCAGCTCTCGATGGCTTCGTCATTGCTCGCCTGGACTTTCGGCATGCCGAAGCGATTCCACCAGACCGTCGAGCTGCCTGGCGGGTAATAGTTGGGAATCCAGTAGTAGTTCCATTGCAGCACCCGGTCCAGCGCATGGGCATGGCGGAGCATGTCGTCCTGGGTGCTGGCTTTGACCAGGCCATCGATGAGGGCGTCCACGGCAGGATTCTGCAAGGCCATGTAGTTGTTGGCTCCCGGGTCGTTCGCCGCCGCCGAGCCGAAATAATTGTAAAGCTCCGTGCCCGGCGAAGTGCTGACCGGGTAGCCGGTAATGATCATGTCGTAGTCGCGGCTCATCAGGCGATTGACGTACTGGGACGAGTCGATGCGCCGGATGTGCATGTCGACGCCGATCTGTGCGAGGGTGCGCTTGTAAGGCAACAACAGGCGGTCTATTCCGTTTTGCGTGACCAGGAACGTGAAGCTCAGTGGCTCGCCTTCGGCATTGACCAGGCGGTCGCCTTCAGGTTTCCAGCCGGCCTGTTCCAATAGCGCCAGGGCCTGCAATTGCTTGTCGCGGATGACCCCGCTGCCGTCGGTCTTCGGCGCTTGGAACACCTGGGTGAACACCTCTAGCGGTACTTTGCCGCGCAGCGGTTCGAGAATCGCCAGTTCCCCCGCGTCGGGGAGCTCCCGGGCGGCGAGGTCGGTGTTGGAAAAAAAGCTCTGCTGGCGCACGTAGAGGTTGCGCATCATCTGGCGATTGCTCCACTCGAAGTCCCAGAGCATGGCCAGCGCCTGGCGTACGCGGCGGTCCCGGAATTGTGGCCGTTGCAGATTGAACACAAAACCCTGGGCCGGCTGGGGCGCCTCGGTGGCAAGGTGGGCTTTTTGCAGCCGACCGTCGCGCAGGGCCGGGCTGTCGTAGCCGATGGAAAAGCCCGTGGCGGAGAACTCGCGGTTGTAATCGTAGGCGCCGCCACGCAAGACCTGCCGGGCCACGTCGGTGTCGCCGAAGTATTCGATACTGAAGTGGTCGAAGTTGTAGAGCCCGCGGCTGACCGGCAGGTCTTTGCCCCACCAGTCGGCGTTGCGCTCGAAGGTGATGCTGCGGCCCGAGTCGACCTTGCTCACCCTGTACGGTCCGCTGCCCAGAGGCGCCTCGTAACCGCCGCCGTTGGCGAAGTCGCGACTCTTCCACCAGTGCTCGGGAAAAACCGGCAGGGTGGCGATGTCCAGGGGCAGGGTGCGGCTTTCGTTATTCTTGAAGTCGAAGCGAACGGTTCGTTCCGATTCCACCTCGACACCTTTGACGGCGGCGAACTGCGTGCGATAGCGCAGGCTGCCCTGGGTCATCAGCAGGTCGAAGCTGTAGCGCACGTCTTGCGCGGTGATGGGCTTGCCATCGGCGAAACGCGCCTTGGGATTGAGGTAGAAGCGCAGGGACAGGCCATCTTCGGCGCGTTCCATTTTTTCGGCGACAAGGCCGTAGACGGTATAGGGTTCGTCCAGGGAGCGTTGGGCCAGCGGCGAATAGAGCATGCCGTCGACCTGGCTGACGCCGATGCCTTTGTCGATATAAGGCAGCACATGGTCGAAATGGCCGATCTCCACGGCCGAGCGGCGCATCGTCCCGCCCTTGGGGGCCTGGGGATTGGCGTAGGCAAAATGGGCGAAGCCTTCGGCGTACTTGGCCGGTTCGCCATAAACGGTCAGGGCATGTTGGGGGGCGGCATTCACGCCTGCGGCGCCCGTCAGCAGGACCACGGCAGTGAACAGCCAGGAGGGAAAAGCCAGTCGCATTGTCAGCCTTAAAGCCGGGTGATCGATGAGTGCGATTTGTACGCGAGGGACGCGCTGATCGCCAGCCCTTCGCATGGCTCAAGCATGACAGCCCGCCCTAAGGCGGACCGTCGTGTCGATAAACCGAAATCAGTCCTGGCGGCTGGTTACTTCCAGCAGGTGATAGCCGAACTGGGTCTTGACCGGGCCTTGAACCACATTGATCGGAGCGCTGAACACCACGGTGTCGAACTCCTTGACCATCTGGCCCGGGCCGAACGAGCCCAGGTCGCCGCCCTGACGGCTGGATGGGCATGTGGAGTTGGTTTTTGGCGACTTCAGCGAAATCAGCGCCAGCTTCAATCTGGGCCTTGAGTTCGTTGCACTTGTCTTCGCTGGAAACCAGGATGTGGCGGGCAGTGGCTTTGGCCATGGAGGTATTTCCTTTCAGTGTCGTAAAGCGCCCAGCCTACCGGAATCAGTCCGCGGTTGTTGCCAAAATTGCGTCAGAGTCCGACGATCCGCAAGCGTTCTGCATGTTTCACGTAGAGCTCCATCGGGTCGTTTCCCTTGCGCCAGCCTCCGTCAGCGCCCTGGTTGAGGGTGTCCAAGTGATCCATTGGGTAGTCGGAGCGGATCACCTTGCCCAGGTGGGAGCTGAAGCGTCCGACGATGCCATCGTTCTGTCCCGCCTCGGTGGTGAAATATTCGGAAAAAGCGCGGCAGAAGTCATGCAACGGATCGGGCGCGCTATTGCCGGCTTGTTTCACGGTTTCCTGCACCGTGCCACTCCAAGAGTAATACCGCACGCCGTTAACCAATTGCGGCCCGTTGCCGCCCCAATGTCGGGGCAAGCCTTGCGGATACCTGTCATTGAATGCGCCTACGCCTTCGGTAGTCAGCGCCCCCAGCGCTGCAATAGCGTTTTGCGGAAGCTGTGCCTGGCCACTGAGCAGTGAAATGATATCGGCGAAAAGCGTGGCGACCCGGTTCGCCACGTGTTCCGGCAAACGACCAGGCGTGAGGGCCTTGCGCAGGAAATCAGCGAGTTCCGACCCTTGGTTGGGGCCGCTGACGGAGGTGACCGAGGCGACACTGCCGGGCGCCAGGGCGGCGGCATAACGAGCGGCCAACGCGCCCTGCCCGTGGCCGATAAGGTTGACCTTCGTGGCCCCGGTTCCTTCGAGAGCCCGGTCCATCTGAGCCAGCAACTGTTCGCCGCGCGCTTCGTTGGAGTGGGTGGCCGACACGTACGGGACGAATACTCGGGCGCCGGCATTGCACAACGCCTGTCTGACGTCGTGAAAAAGTTCGAGCGGGCCGACCCTGTCGAACCCGAACAAACCATGTACCAAAAGGATGGGAAAGCGGGTGGTTGCATTCCGTTGCATGTTCGTACCTTTTTCGAAGAGGTTCATGTTGAGTTTGCGGCACCACTCTAATCCAGGCCGTTAGTGAGCGGTGTAGGACCAAACCGTTACTAGCTGTGGAAACAGGAATAGAAAGCGCGAGAAATTTTCCTCAAAAGCCAGGCGGCTCCTGCGGTTTCGGACGCTTCCGATAACCGATTGCCCTTCAAGCCACATCTCAAGGAGCGAGAGACCACGCAACTTGTCGCCTCGTCTGGCTGCGCGTCCCGGGCCGGAGAGTTCTAATGGTTTCATCCGGTGTCGCTATGGAAGCGGTGCCCCTTTCCAAGGGACTGGAGCCTGGAAATGACCATTGAATCAACTGTACGAAAAAGCCGGCCTCCATCGCGAAAGCTGCCCGCGCCTTCTCTGGCGAGGGCCCGCGAAGGCATCGTCGACCCTGCCTGGAGCAAGGCCGTCATCACCGTCAAGCCGTACCCGCTCATGTCCTGTGGCGACGAGCTGATGTTGTATTGGCGCGGGCTCAATAACGAAGGCGAGCAGTACCACCATCAAATTCGCCGGTTCGTCACGGAGCGGCAGGTCGGGCGCGAGCTTGTCTTTGTTGTACGCGAACCGCATATCGCCGAACTCGACGGCGGCTCGCTGGACATTTCGTACCGGGTCATTGGCAAGCAGTTGCCGACCGCATTGGCCTCACAGGCCCTTCAGTTGCAAATTGGCGACGTGGCGCCGCTGCTGCTGCCACCCATCGCCAATGATGCGGTGGGTGGGCACCTTGATCCGGGGCGGGTGCCTGAAGGCACGACGATGACCGTGCGGCCTTATTCGCGAATGGCGGCCGGTGATCGACTGATCCTTCTGGCCAGCCGCGATTCCAAGCCATTGTGGCGGGATGTGCTGGACATAGAGGCTCATGCAGTGGGCGAAAAAGTATCGTTCTGGATCGATCATGGAGACATCGCTTCCCATATCGGGCACTCGTTGACCGTGGCTTATGTCGTCAGGCGCGGACATTCGATACGTCGAGCCGAGCCGCTGTCCGTCTGGATCGGTCCTCTGGTACGCCCAGCGCTGGTGGCGCCGAGGGTATTGGAGTTGATGGAGGGTGAACTGGATGTCGACGGGCTCCATGGCGCAGCGACGGTGGTGATCGACGGCGTAGGGCTGGAGGCGGGCGAACGGGTCTGGTTGCAATGCGACGGCAGCTACTCGGATGCCCAGGAGCGGGAAATCACCGAGGCCACGGCCGGCAAGCCAGTTGTCTTCACGGTGCCGATTGCCTATTGGCAGGAGCAGGGCGGCCAATCGGTCCGCCTGTTCTATCAGGTTGAGCGTCTGGATGATGTAAGCCAGCGCTCGCCGGAGATCACCATTGAAGTTCGCGCCAGGCCGTAACGAAGGATCCGCAATGAAAAAAACCGTGGCGAGGGAGCTAGCTCCCGCGCCACGGCATGAACGGGTCCGAAACTCAGACGCCCAATCGCAACCTGCGATGAGCCTGGCGCAGCAACTGCTCGGTGGACTCCCAGCCAAGGCATCCATCGGTCACCGACACGCCGTAGCGCATCGCCGGCCCCAACGGTTGGCAGCCTTCGAAGAGGTGGCTTTCGAGCATCATGCCGATCAGGGCCTTGTTGCCTTGCAAGCGCTGTTGCAGCACGTCCTCGAACACTTGGGGCTGGCGCAGCGGATCCTTGCCACTGTTGGCGTGGCTGCAATCGACCAGAATGTGGGCCGGGATGTTGAGGCGGGCGAGGTCGGCGTGAATCTGCGCCACGCTTTGGCGATCGTAGTTCGGGCCGCGGTGGCCGCCGCGCAGGACCAGGTGCGTATCAGGGTTGCCTTGGGTCTGGATGATCGCCGGATGCCCTTGGCTGTCGACGCCGAAATGTCGATGGGGGTGCGCCGCGGAGCGCATGGCGTCACAGGCGATGCCAACCCCGCCGTCGGTGCCGTTCTTGAAACCGACCGGCATGCCCAGACCGCTGGCCATTTCCCGGTGAATCTGCGATTCAGTGGTGCGCGCACCAATGGCGACCCAGCTAAGCAGGTCGTCGAAGTAACCGGCGGCCATCGGCTGCAACAGCTCGGTGGCCACGGGCAGGCCGAGTCGGAGCATCTCACGCATCAACTCCCGTGACAGCTCGAGGCCGGTGGCCATGTCGTCGCTGCCATCGAGATGGGGGTCGTAGGCCAGGCCTTTCCAGCCCACGGTGGTGCGGGGCTTTTCCACGTAGGCGCGCATCACCAACAGCATGCTGTCGCTGACTTCCCGGGCAAGGCGAGCCAGGTTGGCGGCGTATTCGAGCGCGGATTTCGGGTCGTGGATGGAGCATGGGCCAACGATGACCAGCAGGCGGGAATCTTCGCCGTCGAGGATGGCGCGGATGGCCTGGCGATGGGCGCCAACTTGTTGGCTCAATATGCTGTCTAGCGGCAGTTGTTGCTTGAGTTGCAACGCGCTTGGCAGGCGCAGGGTCAGGGTTTCATTGGCAGGGCTGAGCGTGGACAGCGGCAAAGCGGAGACGGACGAATTCATGATCTGGCTTCCTGGGCGAGCAGCGGGTTCGTTCCCGCGCCGGCCCTAGTTGGGTGTTCGACAATTGGCCGTAATGGCCCGCAACGTTGGCATGCCACCGATAGGTGACCGATCGGAGGCGGCAGGCTGTCCCGAGCGGTGGCTGGTAAATCGCCAGGCGGAAAAACTGTCGTAACGGTAATAAGTGGCGTAGTTCATGGTTCGATCCTCAACTGGTGTGATGCTGCGTATGTCTGGGGCCTGAAAAACAAAACCCCCGGTCGGGAGGCCGACCGGGGGTTTGGAAAACTCTGGAAGGCGACCCGTTTAAAATGGGCGCCGGTTGGGTATCAGGCGCGCCAGTGGCTAAACCAATACCCAAAATAAAAGCTTACCGAAGTTGGCACGTCGTTCGCCCAGGCAGCCACAACCGAGCGCGAGGCACTGGTAGGTTGAAGCGGTGAAAGGGCGCTGGACATGGTGTGTCTCCGATGAATGATCTGGAGCTTACAAGAGCGCGGGGCGGCCGTTCAATAAGAAAATGCTATGGCCTTTTAATAACAACCCCATCGCTTGAATCCGACGGGCTTTATGACAAACTCCAGCGTTGTGCCAATTTCAATCACCGAAGTCGACAATGACCCGGATGGCACGCTAATGGCAGCGGCCCCAGGCGTGGAAGAGCTGTTGGTCATCGCTCGCCGCGACGACGGTCGTTGGGCGGGTGAGCCCGTGGCATTGTGACGAGGTTTCAATGAGTTTTGTATGGCGCCCGGCTGAAGTCGGTGACGTTGAATTCGCACGTCAATTGACTTGCAGCAATATGCTTCCCTATTACCTTCGCCATGATTTGCTGTGGCAGGACGAAGCGTTCGATCTGGCCTGGGTCATCCGCCAGAACTGGATTCTTCAGCGCAATGAACAGGCGCTGGGTTTCGTCAGTCTCAGTCGTGATGCTCGCGCCTTGTACATTCGGGAGTTGCAGATCGATGAGGCGTTTCGTCGGCAGGGTGCCGGAACCTGGGCGATCGGACAGGTCTGGACGATGGTGGCAAATGAGCATCGACCGGCGTTGCGGCTCACCGTTTTCAAGGACAACCCGGCCCGCGCGCTCTATGAACGCATGGGGCTGCGGGTGGTCGGTGAGGATGAGTGTTTCCTGAGGATGCAGCGAGACGCCTAGGCTTGAGGCGTCGAATATTGGATCTGAAGACTTGTTGTAACTTTTATCTGCCCGTTTGCGCTAGGTCTGCCGAGTGCTTTTTGCTAAGGTGTGGGCAACCCATACAAGACCAAATCGTGAGGTGTCTGCTTGATTAGGGTGTTAGTGGTCGACGACCATGATCTCGTCCGTACGGGCATAACACGAATGCTGGCTGACATCGATGGCCTGCAGGTGGTTGGCCAGGCCGAATCCGGGGAAGAATCCCTGATCAAGGCGCGTGAATTGAAACCCGACGTGGTGCTGATGGACGTCAAGATGCCGGGCATCGGTGGTCTTGAAGCCACGCGAAAACTGTTGCGTAGCCATCCGGACATCAAGGTCGTCGCGGTGACCGTCTGTGAAGAAGACCCGTTTCCCACCCGGCTGCTTCAAGCTGGGGCGGCGGGCTATCTCACCAAGGGCGCTGGCTTGAACGAGATGGTCCAGGCCATCCGCCTGGTATTTGCCGGACAACGCTACATCAGCCCGCAAATCGCCCAGCAATTGGCGATCAAGTCTTTCCAGCCGACCAACGATTCGCCCTTCGATGCGCTGTCCGAGCGAGAGATCCAGATTGCGCTGATGATCGTCGGCTGCCAGAAGGTCCAGATTATTTCCGACAAATTGTGCCTGTCGCCCAAAACCGTCAATACCTACCGTTACCGTATCTTCGAAAAGCTTTCGATCAGCAGTGACGTCGAGTTGACGCTGCTGGCGGTGCGTCATGGCATGGTCGACGCCAGCGCCTGATAATGACCGAACAGTTTGATCCAAGTGCTTTCCTGTCCACGTGCAGCGGCCGCCCCGGCGTGTACCGCATGTTCGACAGCGACGCGCGCCTGCTTTATGTCGGTAAGGCCAAAAACCTCAAGAAGCGCCTGGCCAGCTACTTCCGCAAGACTGGCCTGGCACCGAAGACGGCCGCGCTGGTGGGTCGCATCGCGCAGATCGAAACCACCATCACCGCCAATGAAACCGAGGCGTTGCTGCTTGAGCAGACGCTGATCAAAGAATGGCGGCCGCCGTACAACATTCTGCTGCGCGACGACAAATCCTATCCGTACGTGTTTCTGTCCGACGGGGCGTTTCCGCGCCTGAGCATTCATCGCGGAGCCAAGAAGGCCAAGGGCCGATATTTCGGTCCTTACCCCAGTGCCGGGGCGATCCGTGAAAGCCTGAGCCTGTTGCAGAAAACCTTTTTCGTACGCCAATGCGAAGACAGCTACTACAAGAACCGCACCCGGCCCTGCCTGCAACACCAGATCAAACGCTGCAAGGCGCCCTGTGTCGGCCTGGTGGAGCCCGAGGTCTACGCCGAAGACGTGCGTCACTCGGTCATGTTCCTGGAGGGGCGTAGCAATGCGCTGACCGATGAGCTGTCGGCCGCCATGGAAGAGGCCTCGATCAATCTCGAATTCGAACGCGCCGCTGAGCTTCGCGACCAGATCGGGCTGCTGCGCCGGGTTCAGGACCAGCAAAGCATGGAAGGCGGCAGCGGCGACGTCGATATCGTGGCCGCGTTCATCAACCCGGGCGGCGCCTGTGTGCACTTGATCAACGTGCGGGGCGGCCGGGTTTTGGGCAGCAAGAACTTCTTCCCCCAGGTAGGGATCGAGGAAGACGTCTCCGAAGTCATGGCCGCTTTCCTGGGTCAGTACTACATCAGCAGTCCGGAACGCGACTTGCCCAGCGAGTTGATCGTCAACGTGGTTCATGAGGACTTTCCGGCCTTGATCGAAGCCATCGAAAAGCTTCGCGGTCGCGAACTAACCATCAGCCACCGTGTGCGTGGCACCCGTGCGCGCTGGCAGCAACTGGCCGTGACCAACGCCGAACAGGCCCTTGGCGCACGCTTGGCCAACCGCCAGCACGTCGCGGCGCGGTTCGATGCCCTGGCCGATGTCCTCCACCTGGACGAGCCGCCGCAACGGCTGGAGTGTTATGACATCAGCCACTCCAGCGGCGAGGCAACGGTAGCCTCCTGCGTGGTTTTCGGCCCGGAAGGTCCGATCAAGTCCGATTACCGTCGCTACAACATCGAAGGCGTTACCCCTGGCGATGACTATGCCGCCATGCATCAGGCATTGATGCGGCGTTTCAGCAAGATAAAGGACGGGGAGGGCAAGTTGCCGGACATCCTTCTGGTAGACGGCGGCAAGGGCCAGTTGTCCATGGCCCGGGACGTCCTCAACGAGCTGGCCGTCCCTGACCTGATCCTGCTCGGCGTGGCCAAAGGCGCGACGCGAAAGGCCGGTTTCGAGACGTTGTACCTGAACGACGCGGCCCACGAGTTCACGTTGAAAGGGGATTCGCCGGCGCTGCACCTGATCCAGCAGATCCGCGACGAAGCCCACCGTTTCGCTATCACCGGCCACCGTGCCCGCCGAGGCAAGACCCGCCGCACCTCCACGCTGGAAGGCGTGGCAGGGGTCGGGCCGACGCGCCGGCGCGATCTATTGAAACATTTTGGTGGATTGCAAGAACTGTCTCGTGCCAGCATCGAGGAGATAGCCAAAGCACCCGGTATCAGTAAAAAGCTCGCAGAGTCGATTTATGCAAACCTGCATAGCGAGTAGAATGCCCGTCAACCTCGTAGCCAGTTGTGCCGATGAATATCCCAAACCTGATTACCGTTCTACGCGTCCTGCTCATCCCGATCTTCATATTGCTGTTCTATTTGCCGTACCACTGGAGCTACGTGGCCTCCGCCTCGGTCTTTGCCTTCGCAGCCGCGACGGACTGGCTCGACGGCTACCTGGCTCGCCGCCTGGAGCAGAGCACGCCGTTCGGCGCGTTCCTCGACCCAGTGGCCGACAAACTGATGGTCGCGGTGGCCCTGGTGCTGCTGGTGCAGGAACACGGCAACCTCTGGCTGACCCTGCCGGCGGCGGTGATCATCGGGCGAGAAATTGTCGTATCGGCGCTGCGTGAGTGGATGGCCGAGCTGGGCGCCCGCGCCCAGGTAGCCGTGTCGAACCTCGGAAAATGGAAAACCGCCGCGCAGATGCTGGCCCTGGTGATTCTGCTGGCCAACCCCTCGGATTTCAGTTTTTGGGTGCTGTTGGGTTATGCCTTGCTGCTGGTGTCCGCTGGGCTGACGCTATGGTCGATGGTCCAATACCTGCGCGCCGCCTGGCCGCACCTGCGGACTGACGTTGATCCGAAATAAACTTTTTTGAATCAAAGGGTTGACGGCGTGTTTGGATTCTATAGAATGCGCCACACCAAGACGCGGGAATAGCTCAGTTGGTAGAGCACGACCTTGCCAAGGTCGGGGTCGCGAGTTCGAGTCTCGTTTCCCGCTCCAAATATTGCGCTACAGAGTTCCACTGAATTCTGTAAGTGATTGAAATCAGGGCCTTTAGGCCCTTTTTTCGTTCCAGCGGGAACCACTGAAATCCAGCACTGTCCGGTGCGTTTAAGTCCAGAATTGAGTCCAGGATTCTGACGAGCACTGAATCGGTTTAATGCTGGAGCAGATTGTGTAGCGAGATGAGCATCTGGCCCTGACTCTGTTCAGGAGCTCGCGATGGCACTCTCAGAAATGACAGTTCGGCATGCCCGAATCACTGGTAACGACTACACCCTCGGCGACAGTGATGGTCTCACACTCAACGTGACGGCCAGAGGTGGAAAAGTCTGGCTCTTCCGCTACTACTGGGCGGGCAAGCAGAAGCGCATGTCCTTGGGTTGTTACCCGCAAATCTCCCTCAAAGATGCACGTACTCGACGTGACGAGGCGCGCGCCTTGGTTGCCCAGGGCATCAATCCCTATGAGCATCGTAAACAACAGCGACTTGCTGTTCATGCTGCGAAGGACCACACCTTCGAGGCCGTGTTCAATCAGTGGGTAGCGTTCCGCAGGCTAAGCCTGAAGGAAGGGCGCCAGAGCACGCTCTCGCAGATCTTGAGAATCTTCAATAAGGACGTCCTGCCCACGCTAGGCGGACGCTCCATCTATGATATCAATCGTCACGATCTATTGGATTTGCTGAGCAGGATCGAACAGCGCAAGGCCTTAACGACTGCCGAAAAATGCCGGACCTGGTTCAACCAATTGTTCCGCTATGCGCTGGTGAAGATCGAGGGGCTGGAACACAACCCAGCTTCAGACCTTGATGTAGTTGCACTCCCCAAACCTCCGGTTACGCACAATCCATTTCTTCGTATGGACGAGCTTCCGGGATTGATGGCTGCTCTTCGAAGCTACGGCGGTGCCAACCAAACTCGGCTTGGCCTTCGGTTGTTGTTGCTGACCGGTGTCCGCACGGGCGAATTGCGGTTGGCAACACCCGACCAGTTCGATCTGGAGAAGCGTTTGTGGGTCATACCGGCGGAGGTGGTGAAGCAGCTCCAGTTAGCGATGCGAAAGCCAGGTAAGCAGACCCAAAATGTACCACCTTACATTGTCCCGCTATCGGTCCAGGCGCTGGAGATCGTGCGTCACTTGCTGGACCAGGTGGTCCCTGCGCAACGCTACTTGTTTGCGCATCGAAGCGACCTGAGCAAACGTATCAGTGAGAACACGCTGAATGGCGCGTTGCGTCGGATGGGGTATGCCGATCAACTCACCGGTCACGGCATGAGGGCAACGATCTCGACGGCGCTGAATGAGATCGGATATCCAAAGGTTTGGGTGGATGCTCAGCTTTCTCATGCTGATCCGGACAAGGTAAGTGCGGCCTACAATCACGCGGAATACGTCGAGCAGCGCCGGACGATGATGCAGGATTGGGCGAACCGTCTGGATCTATGGGGGCAGGGCCAGCTGAAAGCGGCTAGCTCTCCGCTTACTATTCGTTTAGAAGGTGCAGCTTCGTTACCTTCGTTGGAAAACGCGAACGCAGTTCTGTCCAGCAGTGGCTTCCCAGCGACGACGGTCCCAGCCTCCAAAACGTCCGTCAGCAACGAGCCGGTCCTTAACGCGGCTCAGTATTCACCTGTCCTACTTGCTCCAACGCAGATTGAACAGCTGCGCGAACCCCAAGTATCAGACATACAACGTCAGCGCGCCGAGATGCTCGCCATCTATGAAGCTTCGAGTAATCTGCCGCTGCTTGTCTTCGCCAAATTGGCAGGCAAATCCAGAGATCAGATCAACCGCGATATCAAGGCTCGGCGCCTGCTGTCTCTGAGCCTCGGGAATCGGGGGCAGCGTATTCCCGATTGGCAGCTTGATCCACTGCGGCACAAGTTGGTTCTCGCTGTGTTTACGCGGTTTCCGGACGTTGATGGGTGGAGGCTCTATCGGACGGTCTGTGAGCCTCATGAGCGACTGAAGGGGCGTTCGCCAATTGATGTACTCACTCTGGAGAATTTCGACGTGACTGTGCGAATCGTTTGTAGCGCGCTGGGCTCAAGCTGAGGTGCTGTCTCGTGCGGTGATAACGATTGTCGCTGCTTTCTTGGGCCCATCTAGAGCTACTTCTGAATGTGTGGACTAATCGAGTGACTTGTCTTCGTTGATGAACCAGGCTTCGACGCCTCCTTTGAATTCAAGGAAGATTCCTCTGGAGAGGGAAACCATTTATCGACCTCGACATTACACTGCCCAGACTCACTCAGTGACCACTTCACGATCATGTCTGCAGCAGCTCTGAAGTGATCAGCCATGAAGAGACATCGTCCTTTAACTGCCCAGCCACGTTCAGCTAGCTGATCAGTGACGTCGGTGATGCTCATGTCGCCAAAGTAGTCGGTGGTGTCAGGATAATGGATGCCCGCCAATGACACCTTGGTCACGCCGGATTCCCGATCAAAATACGAAAGGAAATGCCATCCACCGTGGTGCTTCCTGGATGTGGAAAATTGATAGCGGCTTTACCTGTTATGTAGTTTTCACGGGAGACGCGTTTGAGGTCAAAATCAATGAGCGGCTGGGTCATGGATGCTTTCTTAGCTCGCTTTTGCCGGGCTGATGTTCGAGCTGCAAGAACGGTCAGCCGAATTCATCGGGATCTTTTTAAAGACTCTTCGGCGATGTGAAGTACAGATATGTGCTGACAATGTACGATCTCGCTGTCACAGGGGCCGGCTGGGCCATCTGATGTGGATAGACCTTTGCATTGGATTCGACTAGGAGAGGTGACGGAAAACTGGGTGGTGGTCGGCCCCATTAGGGCGTTCCATGGTCGACACCACTTCATTTGGGGAAGAAGAAGCTTCGTTGCTTTTTGAAGGCGATGATGTCCGTTGTATGGATTTGGCTGGCCTTGCGTCTTGTTCCACCGGTAGCGGTTTGAATTTCGATCTCGTTGCTGCCTAGTAGCGCAGCATTGATGTCATCGCTATGGGCTGGAGTGTTGTTATAGATCCTTTCGAAAAAATCCCTAACAGATAAGGCGGGTGCCGAGTCGTGGAGGAATTTCGGAATGTCCTCCCTGAGCTGGTCTTTTGCCTGATCTCTAGCCGACTCATTGAAGAGGTAAAGTGTTTTACCTTCGCTAGGGTCGTGCGCAAGCATGCCAAGGCCAGATCTGCCGAAATGAGCTTGAGTCTCGCTATTTTGGTGGAGCCGGTCATTGTAAACTTGGCGAGCACGATACGAATTGGCGAGGTGTATCAGCCAATATCGCCAACCATTAGGGTTGTTGATTGAAAAAGGGCTGACAAATTTTGCACATTTCTTGAAATTTTCGAAGACGATGTTTTCCGCCACGCCGAGCCACGCTGTCTTCGATTGCTTCTCTTCAAGGATCTCGAAGTCCCGGCTGCTCAGCTGCAAGTATGCCAATTGGCTCGACAGCGTTTTTGGATCGTGCTGCTTCAGGAAGGCCAATAGGGAAGAGATGACGAAGGTATAGAAAATCTCGACTGACTCATTCAGATTCATCATGTCGATCAAGGTCGCAGTGTCAACATGGCTGTGCCCACACTGATCGAGATTAAAGATTATATTCGGGTTTTTCTCTGATTTGATCTGGGCTCTGATTCTTGGATAAGCGTGTTCGAATAACTCGGTCGAGTAGCGGGCTTGGACTTTAAGCCGGCTGTTCGAAATGCTATGGTGAAGAATAATCGGGTTCAGGACTCTTTCCAGAATGTCAATTGCCATCCGTTCAGCGTCATTCAGGAAAAGGCTGCACTCGATATCCACGAGAGGTAAATTGTTAACTGCCCTGTAGGTGTTGATGTCAGTTAACGCTCGATTCAGCTCTTCCACAAAGATGATGGGTGAACCGGCAGTGCCGCATTTGTATTGGCCAGCACCACTGAAGCCGTCTACCACAGCCAGGCGAAATTTTCTGACCTGCGGGTGCTTGCATCGTGTGATTACGTACTGATAAAAATAATCGCGAAGTATTTGATGTTTCTTCCTTGAGTGCTCTTCAAGAATTGCACCTTCTTCCCAATCATACTTCTTCTTAGCCATGGATATTCCTTGTCAGGCTACGGTATTTCTATTAGGCCATGCCCAACAGCTTTATAGGCATCTCATCCCAGGTTTTGCCACGGTATTCGCGACCGTTAGCTTTTTTCGAACGGCGGACATTGTCTTCACCCCACGTCCCCCACTGTTTAAAGAAAAACGCTGTGCCGCTTTCTAGGCACTGCGTGTAGATCTCATCAATCCAGCCTTCCTTCACGGGCCGCGCTTTATTCCCGCTCTCACCGCCGACAATCGCCCAGTCAATCTGCGAGAGATCAATGCTGCCTACGGGGCCAATCAATGGCTCAAAGGAGATGAATCTGATCTGGGCAGGTGTGTCTTTCAGAAACTGAACGCGCCCGGCAGCATCACGATCTTCCACAGAGGTGCCCAGCCACACATTGGGTAGCACCTCACTGATGACTTCATTGAGGATCTGCTTCATCCGCTCTGGCCGCTTGGTCAAAATCTGGTAGTTGTGATGCGGTGTTTCTCGCATGACCTTCCAGACAGCAATAATGAACTCGTCACTGACCTTCTCATGGAACAGGTCGCTCATGGAGTTCACGAACACCTTCCTGGGCTTCTTCCACCGATAGGGGATGGCCAGGGAGTCATGATCCTCAACAATTGAACCGTTCCAGACGATGCGCTTATTCTTTTTGCGGGTCAGTCCAACGTACTTGGGAGTGCCCATGGCCTCGAGGCGGCGTGCCATCTCCATGGCATAGCAGTTTTTGCACCCGGCGCTAATGATGGAGCAACCAGCTACTGGGTTCCAAGTAGAGTCCGTCCACTCGATCTGTGTCTCTGCCATATCCCTTCCTAGCTCCTCGTCTGCGTTCCTAGCTGGCGCATTTATGTCCGAGCGAGCCGAATCCGGGGTTCATCATAATGAATTCCTTACCGTAAGGGCAGCTACATGGAGCAGCGCCGGCTCGTATGTTGTGTGCTGGATGTCTATCCAGTTTAGCGTCTTCTGGGAGTTAGGCTGACTCTGACGGAGCTATCGACTTAATAAGGGCAGCCGAAATGAGATGACCGGCGCTAATTGATCGGGCGAAGCCTTGTTCACCAGTGGTGATCGAGTGTCCTGTCGCACATATGCCTTGCAGACAGATCTGGGCGAGATGTTTTCTGCTGTCCCTCCACCAGGGAAGGACGCCAAACGTCCTACAATGTTGTTCTGCCGTGTTGGGAGATTTCTACAGTTTCACACTGATTCTCAGCGTATAGGCACGGTTTCGTCAGTCACATTGTGAAGGCTTAACCAATTGCTCTACAGATTCAGCGTGTGCATCCCCTTCGCATAATGCGGCCCTACGCAAAGTGCAGTTTTGTCTAGCTCCGGATCAACCATGGAGGTCGTCATGATGACCTGATAAGGCGTTGAATCGTGATGCGATAGCGACTCTACCAAGACGCGCTGAAAATTTTGACTGCGCTCGGAGTTCATTCCCTTGTCTTCTGTGTTGTCCAGCAACAAAAGTCTAGGATAACGCATAGTCTGATCTTCCAAAGACTCCAACAGGATCGCAAGATGAAAGCTGTTCTTAAGGATCGTTTCCGAACTTGCGGAGAATTTTGAACGACCGTCAACCAGCATAAAGTCTTTACCGAAATCAAACATTACAGCTCCGGAGTCGTTAAAGGCCGGCTCGAAACCACCATCCTGCTTCAGCAACTCTACTGTCTTTTCGGAAATGCGGCCTTCTACGGTTTCCCGACGCGTGCTAGTTTGACTTCTCTTAATTTTGATATCTTCTCCCAAGTTTAGAATGGACTCGTTAAGAATCCGTTTCTTCTCGATGAGGCCCTCTATCGCTGCAACCAGTTTGGCTTTGGTATCGTAATTTTTAATACGCTCCTCAACGCTCCCAATTTTTGCAGAGACCTCATTAAGTTGCAGAGTTCGGTCGGAGCTTATACGTAGAGTTGTGACGTGCTTGGCCCTTAAAGCTTGAAGTGCTAGCTGGTTGGATTCCAGGTAGTGGGAGTGCTCACTAAACTTTGTCCTCATTTCAAGTAATACTTGAGTGCTTTCCTTTTTTTGAAAAATCAACTCATTCAAGGCTGCTAAATAAGAAGCCTCTCTAGAGTTTGTATCAATCTCGGTTTTGCACAGATGGCATTGATCTCTCTCATGATTGGTAATGGCGGAAAGACAGCTTGGACAAAACTTAAATCTTACTTCACCAAAAAAGTCATAGGCAGTCTTCGACTCTTTAAGGGATTTGATTCTTGAGTCTATTGCCGAAATAAAAAGTTCGGATTCTACTATTTCATTCACCATCTCCGCCTGCTTAGCAGTTCGAATGTCGATCTCCTTGGAGAGCTCGCCAATGGCTTTGGCTGCCTTCTCGGCCTCTACATTAAGCTCCGCGTCAGAGGTCTCTTCAGGCTGGACAATCAGGCGCTCGCGTTCCGCAAGAAGCTCCTGTAGTTCGATATTGGCATTTTTGATGGCAGTATTGAGTGAGGTCTCACGCAACGTGCCTTCGGATGGCGATACGTATCTGTAGATTGAGTCTAATTGCCCATCAATTTTGGCGAATTCTGATTCGGCTTTTGCGAGCTTTTGCTTCAGCGAGTAAATTCCGAGATCATCAAGGCCGAGTAAGAAGTCACCTATCGCCTGGCGCATGCTAGGCTTGTCGAAGGTTGTGTGCTCAGCTCTCAAGATCTTGTTTACTGCAGTGCCCTGGTCGACATAAATCAGTCGCAAGACCTGATGAATAGTCAAGTTGGAAAAGTCATCAGTTTGGTCGTGAGGCCAATCTAGTAATTCAAATATTTGTTGAGAAAAGCTTAATTTTTCATCGGTTCGAATCAAACCATATTTTTGCCACACGGCTGATGTGCCTGCTTCGCAGAGTTCAGTGTATGACCCTCCGAAAAAGCTCATGGGTGGCTTCTTTCCAGGCTCTACCGTCCTGTGTATGGTCATCACATGACCATTAATTTCAATTTCAGCAAAAACCCCATCACAGGTTTGCGCTTCTTCATTCCACCGATCTTCAGCAATATCCCCACCCAGGCAGCTAAATAGAAAGTCCATGATTGTTGACTTTCCGACACTGTTGGCGCCTCGGATTATATTGACGCCTCTGTGGAACACTGCGTCATACACCGCCTTCCCCGATCTGGTAATTATGAATCGGTTCACAAATAATGTTGAAGGCTTAGATGTCATAAATAAATTCCATTAGGCCGGAACGAGACTTGAGTCCGTTCGATCCGTAAAAAGGTGTTTCTGGTAAACCTTTTGTAATGACTGTGAATGCGTCGCTCTTCAAGAACTCATCGGTTTCAATGAGTGCAATATAACCGGGCGGAAGAGCATCTGGCTCTAACTGCATGAAGCCTTTATCGAATTCGGATTTCGATAAACAACCTTTCGCGATGAGCTCGAGTGTCGCTGCCTTTTGGAAACTCTGGAGGTCAAAAAATGTGCGAGCGGGATTTGTCAGATCTTCAAACTGATCTTGAATTTTAGCTGTTTTTGATTTGTACTTGCCGATTTCCCTTGGCCACGGTTTTATCGTCTTTAGCTGGCTAGGGAATAAGTAATAAAAATCAAGCATGCGAAACAGGGGCCAACTAATCGGCGTACTACCAGTCGCATTGAGAATTGATACTATTCTGTAAAGGCAGTGGTTTGCATCGAAGGCTGGGTGATACATCAGCATTTCGGCTTCTCCCAGATCAAGTGGCACTTCCCAGTGAGAAAATATAACATCCCTGAAATCATATACTGATCTATTGTGAAGTCTTCTGCCAAAACCTCCCGATAAATGGTATCGACGATTCCGTTGAGGATTACCCCGTCAATAACATCGTTCGGGACACCTTGTTTTATTAGCGGTCGAATGGATTCTTCGAAGCCGAAACTAATTTTTTGAAGAATGTAGAGAAATATAGCCTGCCGTCTTCGATTGAGCTGGGACTTCATTAATCTCTTCGCAAAGGCATCTTTGCGCTCGATTGCTACCTCTAGCAAATCCTCACGCCCCCCATTTTTGAGTTTTTGCTCCAGGCCGATCATCGGGGACTGAGTTTTTTGGTTTGTAAAAAAATCCAGGCGTTCGATGAAGTACATAAAATCTTCATCGTGCTCACTCAACTCTTGGATTCTTGCGAGCGCGCGAGTAATTGCAGTCGGATCTGCAGGGGGTAGGTTAATGACGTAGTTGGTGTCATCACCCACACGCACGCCGCCCTGGATGTTGGAGCCCCAAATGCTTGCTTTATTCATTTGGGCGAGTTGTTTGTGTCGTTGCCCGCCCGTACTGAACCATGAACTGTGGAACCTTTGATGTTCACGGTATTGCTTCCAGAGCGTCCTTTTGTACCGGCATTAATCAATGCCACGCATAATGCGAAGGTCACAACCACCAGAAGGCACATCAGAGCGAACTGTTCGGTATGCGTCAGATTCTTGAGGTAAGGCGAGGAGATGATTTGCGGATAAACCGTGTACCCCAACAGGCCGGCTAACGCCGCACTGCCGCAATACTTGACAGCGCTTTTCCAAAATTCGTCCATGATGAACCCAAGCTGGTAGTCAAAACGCTATCATCGTGCATCCGAGGGCTCTCGTAAAGGCACGGAACCGCGAACTCACGCAATCGGATGCAAACCGACGGCGTTAGCTTTTCTTTTTGACGTGGAGCCGCCTGCATACGTAGGCTGGTGTCGGTTTAGGTCGACGCATATGAGGGTTTTTCACGCAGTCCCGGTATCAGAATAAAGGGCCGTGAGGGATCCAGCGAGACGCCAGTTTTTGAGGGCAACTTCTGCGGTAGGGGGTACCACGAACGTGCTGCGAGGCAAGCATGAATCATATGAACCCACTACCTCAGGGGCGGGGGGCACCTAGCCTAAAGGAGACCAGGCGAAATGGATTTTTATGTGATCGGTAGGGATACGAAATTCCCTGATCGAGCAACGAATGCAACCTACCTGAAAATGGATCGATTGGAACGACTTCAGCTTCGTCACCATGTTTTACGCTGTGGCCTTCGACGAGGAAGGCGTACGCTATGAGCTTGAAAATCTAAAAATCGGATTCAAAGGGCAGGATACCTCTACCTCCACGTACTCAAAGCTTCCCGCGCACTTCACAGAGTTACCAGAGAATTTTTTCTCTCTGGGTAACAATGTCGAGTATTACACCAAAATCGCTCACATTCCGTCACAGCCTTTTAAATATGCTTATTTGGCAGGCTTGAGGGACATCGTTGCCAACCCTGAGCTTGTTGAGCAAATCACAGGTGAGCCTGTTTTTTCGACGTCTTTACTGCGGGATGTAAGTCTTAGCAGCGTTAAAGAGCAGTTTGTCCGTGTGCTTCAGGGAGGGGCTGTTCGTACGGACTACTCCTTCACGTTTGTTAAACAAAGTGATAGTGCTACTGCGGGCATCGAACTCGATTTTCAGGTTACAGCTGGCTCTACACCACTGACCAACGTACATGCCTTGATTGGACGGAACGGTATCGGCAAAACCACCATTTTGAATGGCATGATAAACGCTATCAGTAGTGGGCACGCTGGACTGGATGCTATTTTCCGGGTTAACCCTTGGGGCGGAGGAAAAACACCGATTGGTCAGGATTTTTTCAGCAGCGTTGTACTTGTTTTTTTCAGCGCATTCGATCCATTTGACCCACCACCTGAACAGCCTGATCCGGCACTGGGCACTTGTTTCTACTACATCGGGCTAAAGGCGAAAGCCACGGACGGGCATGACCTGAAGCGACGTGAGGCTCTGAAAGCTGAGTTTCTCGCCGGCTTAAGGGCTTGCCTCAAAGATAGCTACAAGCGAAATCGCTGGAAGCGGGCCATTGAAACTTTGCAGTCTGATGAAAACTTTGCAGGCATGGGTTTTCTGGGGCTTTTGTCGTTAAGCGGCGAAGAGTTTATTGCTACTTCCGAGTATCTTTTTTCAAATTTAAGCTCCGGGCACACTATCGTCTTGCTGACAATTACAAAGCTGGTTGAGCGGGTGGAAGAGAAGACGCTTGTGCTTCTGGACGAGCCGGAGAGTCACCTCCATCCGCCACTTTTGTCCGCTTTCATTAGAGCTTTGAGTGAATTGCTCTTGGAACGCAACGGTGTGGCGATCATCGCAACTCACTCACCTGTTGTTCTCCAAGAGATCCCCTCGTCGTGCGTGTGGAAGATTAACCGCTCACATCTCGTAGCAGCAGCCCATCGCCCATCTGTCGAAACCTTTGGTGAGAACGTAGGGATATTGACCCGAGAGGTCTTCGGACTGGAAGTGACATCGTCTGGCTTTCACACCCTGTTAGCTGCAGCGGTGGATCAAGATAAGGACTTTGACCAAATCTTCCTAGAGTTTAACCGACAGTTGGGCTTTGAGGCCCAGGCGATACTTCGGGCGCTTCTTGCCGACCGAGACAACGGAGCCAAGTCATGAAGCGGTTACCTTGTCCGGAATATGCTCCAGAATACTCTTACGCCACCTGTGTATCGGCAATCCTCGACGAGCCAGAACGAACCCGGATGATGGCGGGGGTGAACGATATACGAGATACGGCCATCGACTTCGTCGAGCGGGCCGCCGCCGGGGCAACCTGGGAACTACCTCCTCTCGTTGTGGCGAAAGGCGAGGATCCGGTTGTGGTCGGCGATATTCGCAAAAGTGAACTGGTTGCACTATATGAGTATTACATGGTGAGACGCCCCCTAGGGCGCGTCATTTACGATTCGATTTTAGTTGGAGCGGGGGATGAATGCCCAACCTGTGGGGGCATAGGTCATCCACGTACGCTAGATCACTACCTTCCGAAAGCTAACTACCCAAAATTGGCGGTGCTTCCTCATAATCTCATTCCTGCGTGCCGGGATTGCAACACCGACAAGGGCAACCCGCTGATCGACCACCCTCATAAACAGCTAATTCACCCGTATTTTGATCAGCCTTGCTTCTTTGATCAAACGTGGATTAGCGCATCAGTCACGCATAGCCAGCCCCACGTAATCAGCTATGCAGCAACTCCTCCAGACACCTGGTCTGAAGTGGATCGTGAACGAGCCATAAATCATTTTGAATTTTTCGGGATCGCGAAGCGCTACAGCATCGCTGCGAGTAGCGAGCTTATTTTTTTGCTGGATATGCACAGGAACTATTTCCGCAACAGACCGGCTGAGGAGTTCTCGCAATATCTACGTTCAGCGGCTGGAAGCTCGAGTGTGTTCCCTAATCACTGGCGTAAGGTAATGTATTCCGCTTTGGCAGAGGATCCTTTGTTCTGTGCTCCCTAGATGTCAAGTTGTGCGATAGGGAGCGCATAGATTCATTTTCAGACTGCTCTGTTGAATAGAATAGTTAGGGCTCCCTAATCCATTTCAAGTACGTACTGACAATGGGCACACAGCTTTTTCGATTGCATTTCATCAGCATCGTCATCAAGCTGGGTACCGCATTGCAGGCACTCGGGGGCTTTCGGGCCGTCCCCACAGATAGCGCAACGTTGTTCCTCTACAACGTATGAACTATGTTCACAGCGATCACAGAGATTCAAAGGGCCTTCACCGCCTTGAGTGGCCGCTATGTATAGATCCGCGAAATATTGCCCCGTAAGCATCGAGTCAACAACATCCCCAAACTGAGAGGTAGCTCCGCACCGGGTGCAGTGAAACGTAGTTAGTGAAAGTGTTTCGACGTTGCCTGAAGCTTTCATAAGCTTCGCTCTGCACTCAGGGCAGCTCAAATGCTCTGTTGCGCTTGCAAGAATGTCCGATGGCCAAATGACCTGGCTGAGTGACTCCAGGCATGCCTTTCGCTCCCGCTCGTAGAAGGCTTCCTGTTCGGTCAGAAATGTCCAGGTGTCTGTGCCAAGCAGAGTCACCGGACTGATGCCTAAATGAGCGGGGACGAATTGCTGTATTAGGTGAAAGCAGTTGGCAACGGTTTCTAGCAGTACCGATGTCGGTCGGCTGCTGTAGTAATGCTCTATATCATTCCTAATGGTGGTGAGTGCTTCCAGCAAGTTCCACTCGACTCCATCAACCCCTAGGCCCTTGAGCCGCGAAATTATCGTGTGAACATCGACGGTCTTTTTACCGCTGCCGACCCAAACAACTTGGCCAGCAGTATCCAAGGTAGGTGTCACTTTCTCTTTAAGAAGTGCCTCACCTGAACCTGGGGAGCTCATAGTCTGCAATTTGACCTTGAAGAGCAACAGGAGACCTGACGTCAGATTTCGAATGGATGAAAAGGCTCGGGCTTCATCGTGCTCCGCCGCTTTGAAGTCTTCTACCCCGAGTCGGATCGAAGCGACCGCGTTATCTTGCATTGACATCCCTTTCTCCCAGTTAATTAATGCCTACATGCTGACGGCAGATCGAAGCTGATTTTCCCTAGTCTCCGCTACTCATATGTCGAGAAGCCATGAGTTTTTACGGTCGTGAGGAGAAGCGCTGATGTGGCCGATAGCGCTTAACCATCTTCCGGAGGCATCCCCTCCAACGACGCTTTGAGGCCGTCGATGATCTGCCGATGCCCGGTCAGATCTGGCATTGCGTTGAAGAGCACGAAAGGCTATCGACAGCGCTGGTCAGCCCATGCTCGTGTTTGCGTACGAACGAACCGTTGCGGTACCCGATTTCGCAATAAGGAATGCCGGCTTCGATCATTTGAGAAATTGCAGACTGGGCGTAATCAACGGTGAAGTTGAAATCATTACGGTACCCACCGTCTCGCAGCGTGACATCGATAATCTTTATCTGGCTCATGAATACAGTCCCTTTATCATGTTTCGAAGGCACGCAAGTGTGCCGTTTTTTACTTCGAATAAACAGAGGCAACCAGGAGTAGCAATGTCTTGCGCAGCCGAGTACGCATAACGATATGCCAGCAAAGGCAGCGTTATTTGTCGTACGGGCAGGGGGATTTATTATTATAGGAGTCAAGCAGGTTTGGCGTTATATGAGGTCATGGTTCAAGCGAAAGTTCGTTTGCCTGACCTGATTCGATACTGGACAATCTCCTACAGGTTGTAAATAGGTTGTTTTTAACAGTGACTGTCAAAAAATTCCCAGTCGGGCCGAATCCTTGATTAACGATGTTGCCGGGCAAAACAATGAATGACGAAATCCATCATTGCCCGTATTCCAGGAGCAGTTCGCATGTCGCGATGGACCACCAGCCAGAGTTCGGCATGTAACGGCTGCTCTTCGATGGGGACCCTTTGCAAGCCGCCCGGAGCATCGGCCATGAAGACCGGTAGCAACGCGATACCAGCTCCCGCCCTGGCCGCTTCGGCCTGCACGTCGAAGGACTTGACCCTTAACACCACGGGCCTTTGGCCTGCGGCATTCTCCAGCCAGATGCGCTGAGGAGAGGGCTCCTGCTCATCGTCATGGGCAATGAATTCATAGGCTGAGGGCGCGCGTTCCTGGAGATAGGCTTGTGCAGCGAAGAAACCGAAGTCCAGGGTGCCGATCTTGCGCACGACCAGATCCGTCTCGGTCGGTCGTCCGACGCTGATTGCGATATCCGCTTCGCGCCTGGCCATGGAAGCCATGCGCGGATTGGACAGGATCCGCACGTTGATGTCAGGGCATTGTTCCCTTAACCGCCCAAGATGGGGGGCAATGAAATGCGTCGTCAAGTGCGGAGGCGAGCTAAGGGTGACATCTGCGACCTTGTCGGTTCGGATCGCGCAGACTGCTCGACTCAGGGCACAAGCGGTTTCTTGCATGCGGTTGCCCAGCTGGGCGATTCGCTCGCCGTTTTCGGTCAACTCGTACCGGTGACTTCGTCGGTCCACCAGACGCACTTTCAGTGCGGTTTCGAGGGCTGCTATCCGCCGTGAGACGGTAGCGTGCTCGACGTTCAGCGATCGCGCTGCGGCGGCCAGGGAGCGTATTCGCGCGAAGGCGATGAAGTACCGAAGGTTCTCCCAATCGAACTGGGTGCTGTCCACAGGGAAATCGACGGCCTGGGTGGCTGTGAGTGAGGTGCTGCTAACATCCATATCGTGACTCCGTCCGAGTGGTTCTGACCGATAGAAACTCCGCTGAGTTCGAGAAAGACCGTGGCTTGCCACGGTCTCCGATGAATGACTTTAGTGCAAAACCGCTTGGGTTTCCGGCGCAAGGCTTGGCTGTCGTGCCCCATACACCAATACCTTGGTCGCGATGGTCGCGGCGGCCAGCGCGCAGAAAACCAGGCCGCTGACAATGGTGCCTTCCATGCCCATGCGTGCGAGGAACCAGCCACCAGCAGTCGCACCGAGCGTCACGCCCAGATTGATGAACGAGATGTAGAGACCCGTAACGAACTCAGGCGCCTCCGGGGCTTCGGAGGTCAGCCAGACCTGGGTCACGATCAGGCCACTGGTGTGGGTGGCTCCCCACAGCACGACGATCAAAATCATCGGCATGATGTCCGGACTGGCAAAGAAATGCAGGATCAGATACGACGCCCCCAGCATGATCGGATGCATTAGCGTGGTACCCACTTTATTTTTGGATAACAAACGGCCTGCCAGCAGATTACCGGCCACACCGCCCACGCCGAACAGAATCAACATGGCGCTGATCACCTCACCGCTCATTCCGGCTTCCCGAGACAGATACTCGGCGCTGTAGGAATACACCGAAAACATTGCTCCGAAGATCAGTGTCGAGGCCAGGATATTGAGCCACAACGTCGGTTTGCGCAGGATAGCCAACTGTTCCCCATAAGGCGTCCGCTGCCCGGCAAAGGTATCGGGTAACCGGGCGATGATGCCCAGCCCGGCGATCACGTTGACTGCGGTGCAGAACAGGAAGGCCGCTTCGTAGGAAAAGCGTGCAGCGATCCAGGTGGTGATAGGCACGCCGAGCACCATGCCCATGCTGGTGCCGACAAACGCCTTGGCCGTCGCCTGAGTTGCCTGCTCCTTGGGATATAGAGAGACCACCGCGACAAATGCCAGCGAGAAATACACCGGATGAAAGAACGCCGGAATGATCCTCAGGATTGCGAGGGTTCCATAATTGGGCGCATAGGCCGACAAGGCGCTTGCACCGGCGAAAATAAACAGCGACAGGGTCAGGACCCGCTTGCGGTTGTAACGCGAAAACCACAACACCATGAAGGGACCGAACACCGCGATGATCAGGGCGAACAGTCCCACCAGATAGCCCGCCTCGGATGCGCTGACGCTGTAGCGTTCGATGATCACCGGCAAGATACCGACCACGCCGAATTCGATGGTGTAGACACCGAACAAACCCAGGGCAATGAAGAACAACGGGTTGAACATTTTCATGGCCGGTCCTCCAGCGTCACGATGACTTTGCCGAACTGCTCGCCGGCTTCCAGGTAGCGATGGGCCTCGACGATTTCATCGAAGGCAAAGGTCTTGGCGATCACAGGGGACAGGCTGCCATCGACCAGGCCGCTGGAGACGAACGCCTTGCCTTGGGCGAACAGGGCGGGGTCGTTGATGATTTCGTGTAGCAGATAGCCCCGCAGCGTGAGGATTTTACCCAACACGGTGAACAGCGGAAAAGGCGAGGGTTCGCTGCTCAGCGCACCGTATTCGATGATGATGCCGCCGCGACGGGTGGCGTCCGCCAACTGCTCGATAGCCGGCCCGCCGACAGGATCGAAGACAACCCGCACGCCATTGCCAGCGGTGATGTGCTCGATGCGCGCTACTAGGTCTTCTTGGTCGCTGACGATCACATGGACCGCACCGGCCGCCAGCAGTTTGCGCACCTTTTCTTCACCACGGGTCACTGCGATAGGAATCGCCCCTACGCGGTTGGCGATCTGGATGGCGGCCAGGCCTACGCTGCTCGAAGCCGCGGTGATGAGTACGTAGTCACCCGCGACCAGCCCGGCCACGGGCAGCAACGCGCCCCAGGCTGTGAGGTATTGCATCCAGATACCAGCAGCTTGTTCCATGCTGAGGTTGTCCGGATGACGAACCAGCATCGCCGCCGGCACTACCGCCTGCTCGGCGTAGGTGCCCCATTGGGCGATGCTCGAAGGTGGGACCAGGCTGACTGGATCACCTATTTCGAAGCCGTCTACGGCGTCGCCCACGGCTTCGACAAAACCGGCTGCTTCATAACCCAGTCGGCTGGGAAACGTCGCCTGTTCAAGATACTGGCCGCGCCTGAACATCGATTCGGCGCGGTTGAGACCGATGGCTTTCACGCGGATGCGGACCTCATCGGGGCCCGCCTGGGCGACCGGCAAGTCCTCTATCCGCAGCACTTCTGGATCACCATACTCATAAAATCGAACGACACGTGTCATGGCATTTCTCGCAAGGATTGGGAACGTTTGCAGTCTAGAGGCGCGTCCAATGCAGAAAAACGCGCTGGCGTTCCGGTGTTAACGGATATATGTGTCCGCAATGGCAATGGACTGGCCCTGGGGTAGCCGGCGGCCGACGCTGCGAACCAGCACGTAGAAGAGCGGCGTGAAAATCAGTCCGAATGCGGTCACACCCAACATGCCGAAGAACACCGCGACACCCATTGCTTGGCGCATTTCCGCCCCGGCACCGGTGGAGATCACCAGAGGAACGACGCCCATGACGAAGGCAATCGAGGTCATCAGGATCGGTCGAAGCCTCAGCTTGCTGGCCTCCCAGGCGGCGCTCAGCGGGGTTCGCCCCTGGCGCTCCAGGTCCCTGGCAAATTCGACGATCAAGATGGCGTTCTTCGACGCCAGACCCACCAGTACCATCAGGCCGATCTGAGTAAAGATGTTGTTATCACCTCCGGTCAGCCAGACGCCCGCCAAGGCCGAGAACACACCCATAGGCACGATCAGAATCACCGCCAGCGGCAGCAGAAGGCTTTCGTACAGCGCCGCCAGCACCAGGAAAACCAGCAGCGTGCTTACCGCCAATACCCAGCCGGTCGCGTTACCGGCCAGCCGCTGCTGGTAGGTCAGGTCGGTCCATTCCATGCGTATGCCCTGGGGCAGGGTTTGCCGGGCGATGCGCTCGATGGCCGCTTCGGCCTGGCCCGAGGAGTAACCGGGGGCGGACGCGCCGTTGACATCCGCCGCGGTAAAGGCGTTGTAGTGCACGACCATTTCTGGTCCGTAGCTGGGGTCCACCGACAGCAGCGTCGACAGGGGCACCATGTCGCCATAGGCATTGCGCACCTTCAAGCGGGTAATGTCTTCCGGGTTGGCCCTGAACGGCGCATCGGCCTGTGCCCGCACTTGGTAGACCCGCCCGAACAGATTGAAATCGTTGACGTATAAAGACCCCAGGTAAATCTGCAGGGTCTCGAATACGTCGGTCACCGAGACGCCGAGCTGCTTGGCTTTGACCCGGTCGAGATCGACGTCCAGTTGGGGCACGTTTATCTGGTAGCTGGAAAACAGCGGTCCCAATTCCGGCGCTTTGGCAGCCTCGGCCATGAAGGCTTTGACCGCGCTGTCCAAGGCGACATAGCCCAGGCTCGCCCGGTCCTCGATCTGCAGTTTGAAACCACCAAGCGTTCCCAGGCCCAGTACGGGCGGCGGCGGGAAGACAGCCGTGAACGACTGCGCGATCCTGCTGAACTCGCCATTGAGATCCGCCGCTATCTGGTTCGCCCCCAGCGCCTCGCTGGAGCGTTCGGCGAAGGGTTTGAGGATCACGAAAATGATCCCTGAGCTGGAGGAGTTCATCAGGCCGTTGACGGACATGCCGGGGAATTCGAGGGTATGGGCAACGCCGGGATGCTTGAGCGCGATGTCGTTCATTTGCTGGATGACCTGCTCGGTGCGATCTAGCGAGGCACCAGCGGGCAATTGGGCGAAACCCACCAGGAACTCCTTGTCCTGGGCCGGGACGAAGCCCGTCGGCAGAGTGTGGCTGAGCCATGCGCAGGCGCACAGCAGAACGCCGAATAACGCGAACGTCCTGCCTTTGTGCGCCAGGACACCGCGCACGCCGGCGCCATAACGGTCCTCGGCCTGCTTGAACCGACGATTGAAACCCTTGAAAAAGCGCCCCATGACTTTGTCGATGCAGCGCTCCAGTGGATCCTTCGGCGCGCCGTGTGGTTTGAGCAGCAGTGCGCAGAGGGCCGGGGAAAGGGTCAGCGAATTGAACGCCGAAATCACCGTGGAAATAGCAATGGTCAAGGCGAACTGGCGGTAGAACCCGCCGGAGAGACCGGGCATGAACGCCAACGGAATGAACACGCAAACCAGCGTCAGGGTGATGGCAATGATGGGTTTGCTGACTTCCGCCATCGCTCGGTGAGTCGCCTGGTGAGGTGACAATCCCTGGCTGATATTGCGTTCGACGTTTTCCACCACCACGATCGCGTCGTCCACGACGATGCCGATCGCCAATACCAGGCCGAACAGTGACAAGGCGTTGATGGAAAAACCGAACGCCAGCAAGAACGCCAGCGTGCCGACAATGGAGATTGGCACAGCGAGCAGTGGAATGACTGAGGCGCGCCAGGTTTGCAGGAACACGATGACCACCAGCACGACCAGCACGATGGCTTCGAACAGGGTGCTGATGACCGCATCGATGCTGGAACGAACGAACTGGGTCGGGTCGAAGACGATTTTGTAATCGACGCCTGCCGGCATATCGGCCTTGGCTTCAGCCATGATCTGTCTGGCACGGGCAGAGATGTCCAGCGCATTGCCGCCTGCCATCTGGAAGACGCCGAAGCCCACCGCCGGCTGCCCGTCCACCAGCGAGCGAAGCGCGTAGGTAGAAGCTGCCAATTCGATCCGGGCCACATCGCGCAAATACGTCACGCCCCCGTCCGGCACCGTCTTGACGACGATGTTGCCGAATTCCTCTTCGGTTTTCAGCCGCCCCTGGGCATTGACCGAGAGCTGCAGCGGGACGCCGGCGCGCATAGGTGAAGCGCCTATGACGCCGGCCGCGACCTGGATGTTTTGCTCCCGGATGGCCTGAACCACCTCGCCGGCGGTGAGACCTCGCTGCACCACGCTGTCGGGGTCGATCCAGATACGCATGGCGTAATCGCCGCCGCCCCAGATTCGCACTTCGCCGACGCCCGGGATGCGTTCGAGCTGGCTCTTGATGTTCAGGATGCCGTAGTTGCGCAGGTAGTTGGCGTCGTATTCGTTGTTGGGTGACACTAGGTGAATCGCCAGGGTCTGGGTCGATGACGACTTGCTGGTGGTCACCCCCAGATTCAACACGTCGGCCGGCAGGCGCGGGAGCGCTTCGGAGACGCGGTTCTGCACCAGTTGCTGAGCCTTGTCGGGGTCGGTGCCCAAGGCGAACGTCACGTTGATCGCCAAGGTGCCATCGCTGTTGGCCTGGGATTGCATGTACAGCATGCCTTCCACGCCGTTGATGCGCTCTTCAAGCGGCGCGGCGACGCTTTCCGCCACCACCTTGGGGTTGGCGCCCGGGTATTGGGCGTTCACCAAGATCAACGGCGGCACGACATCGGGGTACTCCGACACCGGCAGTCGCGCCAGCGAGAGCATGCCGGCCAACAGTACAAGGGCGCTGAGGACACCGGAAAAAATCGGACGGTCGATGAAGAATCCGGAAATGTTCATCATTGTTGCGCCTGTGGTTGTGACGGCGCGAGTACCGGAGCAACCTGGCTGCCCGGCGTCGCCAGGTGCAAGGAACTCACGACAACCTGCTCCTCGGGCGCGATGCCCTGGTCAATGACACGTAGCGCACCCTGGCGTATCCCGGGCTTGACCTGGCGATACTGGACGCGACCCTCGGCATCGACCACCAGCACGTACTTTTTGTCCTGGTCGGTGCCGATGGCGCTGTCTTCCACCAAGGTCGCGGAGCGGCTGGCACTGCCTGGCAGCAGGACCCTGGCAAACAGGCCCGGGCGCAGCTCCCCGTTGCTGTTGTCGAAAGTGGCCCTTACCCGAATAGTGGCCGACCGGGTATCCAGCCGGTTGTCCAGGGAACTCAGGTTGCCTTTGCGTGGGTATCCCTCTTCGTGGGCCAATCCGAGCATGACCGGGACCGGGTCGCCCGCCGGACGGTTGCCCAGGTAGCGCAGGAAGGTTTGCTCATCCACGTCGAAGTCGGCATAGATCGGCGAGATCGACACTAGGTTTGTCAGCGCCGTAGAGCGTTCCCCCACGTCGACGATGTTGCCCGGTGTCACCTCTACCCGTGAAGCCCGGCCGTCAAATGGCGCGAGGATGCGGGTATGCTCGAGATCGAGCCGGGCCAGCTCGACCCTGGCCAGGGCTTCGTTCACCCTGGCCTGGGCTTCGTTGGCGCTTTGTATGCGCTTGTCCAGGTCGGTTTTCGCGATGGCATTGCTGGTGATCAAATGCTCGTAGCGCTGCAGCTCTTTTTGCGCAAACAGGCTCATCGACCGGGCAGCCACCAACGCGGCTTGGGCTTGTTGCAGCGTGGCGGCATAAGGGCGGGGGTCGATCTCGAACATCAGGTCGCCTTTGCGCAGCAGCGCGCCGTCCTTGAAATGCACGCTGACGAGGGTGCCCGCCACCAGGGGCTTGATCACCACGGTGTCGGTGGCGACCAGGCGGCCGGTGTAGCTCTGCCAGTCGATAACATCACGCGTGACGGCAGTCATCACTTGCACCTGGGGCAGCGGCGCGGGGGCGGTTTTTGCCTGGGCAACCGGGGCCCGCATGCTGATAGCAAAGCCGGCAAGTCCCGCTAGCACCAATACACCCAGCGCCCAAACGGGCACGCTGGTCAACCTGCGAATTAACGATGACATGGCAAGCATCCTTTCTATGTAAAAAATCAGACTTGAGGGACACTCAATGGCCGTTCCATCGGCTTGGCCTTGCCCCAACGTTGCATGGCGGGCCGCTCAACAAAGGCGAAGAGCAGCCAGCCGCCTAGTAGCGACAGGCAGAACGTGGCGGCAAGAATGAAAGAGGCCGGCACAACGGAAAAACGTTGGCCGTCCAACAGCGAGGTCAGGCCCATCATGATCAGCAAATGGATCATGTAAAACCCGAACGAAATCTCCCCCAGCCACACCATCAGCGGATGACGAAACCAGGACTTTCGTTGCGCCATATCCGCGGCGGCCAGGCTGGTAATCAGGAGGGCGATCGGGATGACGGTAGTGAGTGACAGGCTATAGATGAAGGGCATTTCTCCTGCGAGGAAGTAAGCCGCTGCCGCCAACGTCAGGGCCGGAGCGACCGGGATAGCAACCCAGCGCCCCGTCATCAGGATCCGCGCCATCAGCATGCCGAGAACGAATTCGAACAGCCGCAGCGGCGGAAAGTAATAAGCCAGCCACCACTGGTTCAGGGATATTGGGTACTCGGCGATCTGCGGCGTACCGTTGACAAACTTGGCGATGAACCAGTGGGTCGCAGCCATCGCGCAGACTGTCAGGCCGGCAGTCAGCCAGAGTCGGTCCTCTGCAACCTTCCACAACGCGCGCAAGAGAAACGGGAACGCCAAGTAGAAAACCAATTCACAACACAGCGACCAGGATGGCCCGTTGACGCTTAGGAACACTGATATGTCCGGCACCCACGCATGGACCAGCAGCAAGTTGGGCAACCAGGCGCTGACCACCGTCAGTGGTACGGCGAACAAGATCATCGCCAGGACAAAGGTGACCAGATGGTTGGGGTAGATCTTCACCAGGCGTCGGCGCCAGAACGCCCCTAGCGTATCGTTCCTGCGAGCGGACCAGGTGATGACGAAACCACTGAGCACGAAAAAAAACGAGACCCCAAGCCAGCCACCCACACTGAATAAGCGCTGGAAACCGGCGACAATCTGTGGGTCTGCATACGGATTGAATCCGATGATTTTCGTCAGTGAGGCGTGAAAGAAAAACACCAAGGTCGCGGCGACAAATCGAAACCCCGTCAGGGAGTCCAGGCGTACGTTGGCGTAGTTGTGGTAGAGGCGTGAATGCGTCATGAGTCGATACCTTTCAATAAAGATCCGCAGCACTGTCGGGAGCCGAAGTGCCTGGTCAATTCCGTGGGGCAGGTAGCCAAGACAAAGCTGAACAACTCAAACTGCATTCGCATGAAGGCCGGCTCTCAAGCCGGTCTTCTCATGATGGACTCCTTATCGCGGCAACAGATTTGCCTCATTCAAGCGCCGTATACGGCGTTGCACAGATCGACCGTAAACTGTCCGAACATCCCCTCGAAGGCGGTGTTGGTAAACGCCACCACGGAGATCTGCTGCGCCGGATCGACAAACCAGGAATGACCAAAAGCCCCACCCAGGCGCCAGGTCCCGACGGACTCCGGCGCTTGTGCCGCTTGCGGGTCAGTCATCACCGTGAATCCGAGGCCGAAGCCACGGCCAGGCCAGTTGGCGAGTTCCAGGTTGCCGGTCTGGACGGTTCCCATTTCTTTTGCCAGGCTCGCCGGCATGAGCGGGCCACCACCCTGGCGCAAGGTTTCGAGCAAGGTCAGGAATTCTTCGGCGGAGCCGATCATCCCTGAGCCTCCCGAATGGTAGGCATTGCTGTCGAGGGCCCGATCCGCGTCCATCCGGATGCCGGCGGTGTTCTCGAAAACCTCGATCACTTCGACACCATTCATACGACGTGGCTCGGGATCGGCATTGAGATAGGCGGCCGTCAGGCGGGAAGTGTCGACGACATTGAAACGGGTATCGGACAGACCGAGTGGCTCGCACACAAGTTGATTGACTGCATCGGCCAGACTGGTCCCGCATACCTTGGCGATAAGCGCGCCCAACACATCAGTGGCAATTGAATACCCCCAATCGGTGCCAGGACGATAGAGCAGCGGCGCCGTCGCCAGTCGCCGAATGTTTTCCTCCAGGGTCACCGGCGCATTTTCCAGCCCGTCACACACTCCGGCCTGTGCATAGGCGCCGCCGCCCGTGCCTTCGAGAAAACCGTAACCAAGGCCCGCTGTATGGCTAAGCAACTGGCGCACGCTGATGGATACGCCAGTGCCGTCCGCCAAGGTTGGTTGAAACCCCGGTAGCCAGCGAGCGATAGGATCATCCAGGCCAATGCGGCCTTGGGCGACCAAGGCCAGGGCGGCGGCCGAGGTGATAGGTTTGGTCACCGAGGAGAGCCGGAACAAGGCGTCGGTGCGCATCGGCAGGCCAGCCTCTCGGTCGGCCAGGCCCACGGCCTTGCGATAAGTGATTTCGCCGCGACGAGCAACCAGCGCCACGGCCCCCACCAGGCGTTTTTCTTCGATGGCGCTGTTCAGGGCAGCGTCGATTCGCACCTGCATGGGGTCGGTGGCGATAGCGCTGGAGAGTAGGATGGTTTCTTTGGCGGTCATGTTCGCGATTCCCCTGCTGTAATGGACGTCGCCATGCTAGGTCGCAGACGGCAGGGGAAACAGAGGCTAGAATTCCGGACACACCGGACGTTTCGTTCCGCAATTCAAGGCGCAAGAAACTCAAGGAGAGAGCGTGGACAACCTCAGCGGAATCTCGGTTTTCGTCCAGGTCGCCGAAACGCGCAGTTTTGTCGCGGCCGGACGGCTATTAGGCGTGTCTTCATCGGCGATCGGCAAAAGCGTCGCGCGCCTGGAACAGCGCCTGGGCGTCAGGCTGTTTCATCGCAGCACCCGCAGCATCAACCTGACGGCGGAGGGCATGCTTTTCCTGAACCGCTGCCAGCGCGTGCTCAATGAACTGGAAGCAGCAGAGCTGGAATTGTCGAGCACCAGCAGCGAACCGCGCGGCAAGCTGCGGGTGAGCCTGCCCTTGGCCGGGCAGTTCCTGTTCACATTGTTGTCCAGCTTTGCCAAGCGATACCCAGACATTCATCTGGAATTGGATTTCAGCGATCGCCTGGTGGATGTCGTGGAGGAGGGCTTCGATGCGGTGGTCAGGACCGGTGAGTTGAATGACTCTCGCCTGGTGGCGCGGCGATTGGGCGCTTTCCGTTTCCTGCTGGTGGGCGCCCCGGCCTATTTCCAGGCCCAGGGGACGCCGGTGGACGCCAGCGACTTGAGCAACCATGACTGCCTGTTATACCGGGTGCCTTCCACCGGAAAGCTTGAGCGCTGGCCGCTACCGGATAAGTCCCACAACGGCACGCAGGACCTGCGGGCCGTGCTGGTCTGCAACAACATCGACATGCTTTTCAACGCCGCCATGGAAGGGCGGGGCATTGCCTGCCTGCCGGAATTTGCCGTCAAGGAGGCCCTCGAGTCCGGGGCGCTGCAGGCCGTGCTGACCCAAGAGGTGACCCGCACCATTCACTTCAGTGTGCTGTGGCCGCCGAATCGCTTTATCACGCCCAAGCTGCGCTGTTTCGTGGATTTCATTTCTTTGCATATGTGAGGGGAGGGCGGCGCGGGGCAATGGATGTACAGAATCTGCGCCAGGCGCCGGGAGCCTTTCCGGTGGATATCAGCACGTGTACTGCGATAGCGCTGTTTCGAGTTGCTCGCGGACATGACAGCGAAGGTGCGCGGGCGACACCACTTGCAGATAACCTGCTTTCTGCCGTACGCGCCATTGCTAATACAAGTGACGGCAACATCAAAGACTTAGCGGGTCTGGTTGTGGAGAAATGGCGGGCGCGGCTTGCGCTACACCTCCGCGTTCAATTCGCGCTGACTCAGTATCCCTAGTGGGAACTGAGCTGCTGCTATAGGCAAACATCATCTACTGATAATCTTGCCCATTGATGCCATCAGTTTGATGAACGCTTGTCCGGCTGGCTACGAAAGAAGCTCAATCGCTTGGTTTGGAACCGCTCCAATTGCCTCTTGATACGCTGTGAAACAAGTCCAGAATCAAGTCTTTTCCTGCTCCGGCAAGAAAAGAAACCCCTTAGATTTCAAAGGGTCGGAAGCCAGGTGCGAGTCTCGTTTCCCGATCCAATTATTTTTCTATAGACTTCCATTGAAGTATGTAGAAACCAAAAAAAGAGGCTTCGGCCTCTTTTTTAGTTCCAGTAAAGTCCACTCTGATACATCAATGTCCACGATTTTTTAGTGCATTTTTTAGTACATCAATTCGACGCTTGGTAAATCAGTTTTTATAGCTACTGGGCACTCCGAAAACGGTACAACCCTCCTTCATCCATATGAGTGGAGTTAGTACAATGGTCCTTACCAATACGGCGGTCCGACACGCCAGGCCTCGCGCCAAAAACTACACCCTCCCTGACTTTGATGGCCTTGCGCTTTTCGTCAATACGAAAGGCACCAAAAGCTGGCACTTCCGTTTTTCTTGGGCGGGCAAACAGCCTCGTATTTCGCTCGGTACTTATCCTGAAATAGGCCTACGCGATGCTCGCGCTCTACGTGATATCGCCAGGGCGCTGGTCGCGAAGGGTCTCGATCCCCGCGATCAGCGACGCCTTGAGCGCAATGCCAAACGATGTGATGCAGATCTTCAGCCTTAGGGAGGGGCGGGACCGCCCGTTCTGACGTCGTGGACTGCTGGAAATTCAAGCAGTGCTGAACTGGGTTGTGCCGACTCTCGGTCCACCATTGCTGGTCTTTAGCGCGCTCGCCCGATGGCATGGCGTGCACCCCTCAAACCTACCTATGCATCCAGATGAATGGAGCTTAGGCTGGAGCTAGGGTTATCGAGACTATGTTACGATTAAATAATGTAGATAACTAGTGAGGAGATTTCCATGAGCGTTACAGAGCAGTCGGGTGTCTCCACCTTGGTCGGTACGCCTAAGGAGGCTCGGGCGAGCTTAAGCCGCTCGCATGCGGACCGAGTACTGGTCGTGTCTTTTGATCAGGTCAACCTCAGCGTATTTGAGGCGTTGGCGGAAAACTTCGCCAATGTGGCTTCTTCGATGTACGAGGTGCTGCAGGAGCGTCAGGACCCGAAGTCGCTGGAGCGACTGGCCGAGGTGTTTGTAACGCGTAAGCCGCCTTCGCCTCGCTTGCTCAAGGAAGCGGCAATGCTGGTACAGGCCCGCAAAGCGGTGTTGGAAAGCGGTGACTGGTTGACCTCCGCAGACATCGCCCAGGTGGCCCAGTTGAGTACTAGAAACGCGAGTGCCCAGCCCAACAAATGGAAAAAGCAGGGGCAGATCTTTGCCATCAGTCACAGTGGGGTCGACTATTTCCCTGGTTATGGCTTGGATCCGGATGCGGGCTATCGGCCGTTCAAGGCATTAGCCAAAGTTATTGAGGCTTTCGCTGACCACAAGGACGGCTGGGGTATGGCTTACTGGTTCCGCTCAGATAACAGTTTTCTGGGGGGGAAAAAGCCCCAGGACCTGTTGGCATCGGCGCCTGATCGGGTGATTGCTGCCGCACTGGATGAGATCCAGGGCATTGCCCATGGCTAAGCAGCGTACCGAGTCCAGTGAGGGTAGGGCGACGCCTCCCACGGATTTGGCGGCGTCCGTTACCCCAGTGCCTGCGGCTACGTTGCACGTCACTTTCACCGTGATCGCCAAAGGCGACGTGCTCCATCGTGTGCACCAGGATAAATATCAGCCGGATCAATTCAATCCCGGTGTGCACGGCAACGCCCGCTTTAGTCCGATCCAGGATGATCAGGGGCGGGCGATTCCCACCTTGTATGGCGGCACAACAGTTGAGTGCGCCTTGATGGAGACCGTCTTCCACGACGTTCCCCATACGGCTGGGTTTAAGAGCTTCGACAAAGGCAAGCTGACTGAACAGGTGCATTCTGCCGTCCAGGTTAGCCAACCGCTGCACCTGGTTGACCTGTCCAGCGTGCCACTGCGGAAACTGGGCATCACGCGCAAACAATTGATCGACACTGAGAAAGATCAATATCCTGCGACGCGCAAATGGGCCGAGGCAATCCACCGTCAGTGTCCAGATGCCCAAGGGCTGTCTTGGGTGTCACGGCAAGATGATTCGGCACGTGCGGTGGTGCTCTTCGGTGATCGTATTCCTGACGGTGCGCTCCACTCGCAGGGGACGTCACGTAGCTTGACCGGCGACTCGACTGTGTTCGACACGGTGCTCAATCTGGCAGAGCGGATTGGGGTCGTTATCATTGCGGGAAAAAGCTGAGTCATAGTGGCCGAACAGTACCCCTAAAATTCGTTCTCTAAAGCCGGAATTGCCATTCATTAGAACTCGCTGAGAAGGGCGGGCTTCGGTGGGGTGTCGGGGGTTCCGTAGAAGGTTTATGCAGCGTCGACGGCCAAATACGTCTTGCGTGCATCCCAAGGAGGGGCGGTGCTTGTCCCTGAACTGAGAAATGACACGATGGCTGGCTCCGTGCTGGCCTTAAGCGGAGCTCGTTATGATCGCCAACCAACCGATGAATGATGAACTGGTGAGCCGGCTGGAAGAAAAAATTCCAGCCATGGTGAAAGTCGCGATCAAAGCTGCTTATATCAATACGCTGGCGGCCGGACTCAGCGTGATGGAAATCAGAGGTGGCATGCTCGTTGAAACAACGGCCAATGGTCCGCACACGGTTATTCGGATGGCCAAGCCCAAGCATAAGGTAGCTTCGGGTAGGATTATCAAGGTGCGCTACCTTCCATAGCGAGAAGTTGAGCGCCTGTATCTTAACGACGTCGCTGCGCAGCGCGCGGGAGTTCTGACACTTCGGCGAGTCCAGTCTTCCTGCTATGCAGGATAACCGCCAAGCTCGCCATCGCATGGGCCGTTAAATCAGTGACCCTGGGTTCTCAGCTTAGCCAAGCCCTGTTTGATGTGTCCGGCGTTCTCTCCGATGGTCTGAAGTGCACCTAAAACGTTGGCGCCAATTTTTGTTGCGCCTTGGTCTTCTACCTTCAAGGTCAGCTCCATCACCGCGGCCTCCAAGGCGAGCTGATTTTGGTACAGCCGCTCGAGAACATCAGAAAGTGCATATTCGCTGGGCATTGTTTCGACTCCAATCGAGGACTCAAGAGCGTAGCAGCGGAAGGGCGAAAACCAAAGGGCGGTTGAGTAAGCGAGTACTTGCTGAGATCCAGTAGCAGCAATCGGCCGATTGTGTTGGAAAAGTCGACCCGGCCTGACTACCCATGCATTGAGCGGTGAAAGCGCCTTTTTTGCACGCCGCTACGTCAAATCTGACCCCTGAACCTTCTGCGCAAGACACGGATTTCAATCTCAAACGCGCACTTTTTCTGCCGTGGAAACCGAAGCCGACTTTTTCAACACAATCGGCCAATACCAGACGGTCACGAGACCACCCCGCAGGGTATAAGCGATACTTCGCGAACATGGCCTGTTCAGTCATGACCTGCTTAAGCCAGTTTCTGAACGGATCGGTGGATTGCTAGGCGTCCATACTCGTGGTTACTGAACCAGATACGATGCGGGTGTTGGAAGGGTGAGTCCCAGTGTACGGTCCACATACTCGCGTAATCACCTGAGGGTGAAAGATAATCCTCGTGCTCTTGATTCTGCTCCCGCAAGAGCGCGCCGTAGTGATCGCTGTCAGCACAATGCCGCTGCGCCCTGAGAATACCATTCGAGTTCATTCAGGAGGAGATAGACGTTGGGGATTCTGAATCGTCTTTTTGGTGGCCGCTTTCATCAACCGCCGCCCTCTGAACCGCCGTTGAGCGATGCCGCGATCATGCGCGAGTTGCATCCCTTTCGCGCCGAACTCAAGGCATTCACCCAGCGCCTTCTGGTACGTATGCCTGAAAAGGAACGGGCACGTCTTGTCAGGCGTGTGATGCGCTGTTATGGACAGGGCGAAGAGCCATCCGTTGCGTTGACCGACGGCGTGCTCGATAGGGAAAAGGGGCAGTCCCTTGAGCATCTAGCCCTGCTGGCCGTCGACTGGAAGGGACGCGATGGGTTTGAATACCTCGCACCGCATTTGGTCACGGCCAGCGGGATTCGAGAGCCTTTTGCCTACCGGACAGACCATACACTGACCCTCGAACAGGTACTTGAAAATTTCGATCTCTGGCTTACGGGCCATGGCAAACGCTATTTGCACATAAACACAGGAGGCGACGAACACGTGGGCTGTATCGTTGACGGCGATGAGGTCGACGACATGATCGGAATGGCACGAAAGGCCGGGATCGAAGCAGCGCTTAAGGCTTTTTGATGTCCACACAGAGAGCAGCAGGTGCTTATGTTGGATAGCTTGATCCGCGCTGCTTCGCTTCTTGGCAAGCAAATGCGAGCGTCGGCTTTCGGCCCGAAAGCGAACATCAGACGCGCATTAACCATCGCGAAATTCACGCGACTAGTTCAGTAGATTCTCCAGCAGTTCCTTCAGTTCGAAACGGTCGTCACTGTTTTCTCGATACGTGGAGCTATGAAGTATCTGCTCTGCCGTCATCATCGGCCAGAGTTTGTCGATCACATCGTCCGGTTTGATGCCCAACGCTTTGCCAATGATTTTTTTGGCATCGCAGGTATCGGTGAACTCCACCCTTATGCCGGTTAGAGCATTTATCATGTCAGGACAGAGGTAGTTCTCGACCTCCCGTTTACGCGTCGAGTAGAAAGCCCGACCCCGTCCTTCGACCTCCTGTTTGCGCTTTAAGATCGCGGCGACTTGCTCCGGAGTTCCGCCAATGTCGGAGTCCAGAAACACGCACCAAGGTAGCCCGAGATCGTCGGCGAGGTTGAGGGTGACCCAGTGCTTTACGCTGCCACAGCCACCAGTCAGGATAGGGACAATACCAGCTCTCTCCAGACTGGATGACAGGTGGCCACCAGCCCTTAGGGTATTCGAAGTATGGCGGAGGAAGGTGACATCGGATTTGCCTTCTACTAGTACGACACCTTTTGCCCGCTCCATCCCAGTCTCGGGTAGTACGCCCAGACTCTCAGCAGCTTCCTTGAGTACTTCTTGGTTGGGCATTTTGACGATGGGCACGCCGTTCTCATCCTTGGAAACATAACGAATACCTTCAATGGGCATTAGACCCGCTAGCGCAGGAACGTGGGTGGTGACGATAATCTGCCGATTGGTCTGGTTGGAGAGGTCCAGCAGGGCTTTCATCAACATCATCTGATAGTTTGGGTGCTGTGAGGTCCCCACTCAAACATCAACCGTATGCGAAACCGTTCAGCCATGTGCACTCCTGACATCCAGCGAAAAGAATCAGACCCTGGGTCATTATGGCTTTTTCGGCTCTTCGTTTGGGCTGAAGGCAGCTTCGGGTCGAAATCTACCGGTCGCGAGTGACTGCTTTCGACCCGAAGCTGCCATTGCGTCTGCTACTCGCCGAGACCAGAACGGCTTGGGCTTGAATTCGTTCGAACCTTTCGTGGATGGTTCAGTGGCAGGATTTGCGCGATGGCAAACCCCACTTCGAAACAGGTGAAGCCAAGGATCAGAAAACTGGCTCCGTGGGCTACCGCGAATAGTTGCCAGACAGCGAACAGCATCCTCGCCACAGCGTCATATAATCCAACGCTACGGCTTGGCTGTAGTAACCGCCGGAGCGCCACGGCTGTTGGGATGCTAAAACGGGTTGACGACACGACGTCAAGTTAGACTTAGGGCGGGCAAATCCTCCCGCTTTTCTCCTCATGAAAAGATCTGACAAGTACGTCACCCTTTCCGGTTTAGAGACCGACTATCGCCCAAGTTTGAATGCTTATCGGTATTGTCATGGGGCCGGGGGCAGCAGGTGTTCTGGACTGGCAGACCGCCGTGGCTTTTTCCCTCGGTGCCGATCTGGGCACCACGGTGACTTCCTGGCTTGCGTCGCTGAATCTGTCCAAGAATGCCAAGCGTGCGGCCTACGCTCACATCGTCTTTAACTTCATCGGCGTTGCGGTGATGTTCCCGCTGTTCTTCCTGTCAATGGACTTGCTGCAACGGGCCATGGACCTGTTTGGCATGCAAGTGGCCAAATCGGTGATGGTTGACGGCAAAGAGAGCTTCCCGATGGTTCCGGTGGCCGTAGGTCTGTACTCGATTGGTTTCAATATATTCAACACGGCGCTGATGCTTCCGTTTATTGGTGTCTTTGACCGGGTACTGTCCCGAATACGATCGGTAGGGGAAGTGCTTCTGCCCGCATCGAGACGATGCTGACAATTAAACAGTGTTTTGTATGCACCGCTAAGTCAGAGACCCTTAGCTCTGAATGATGTAATACGAGACTCGGATCATCATGGCAGATCATCGTCATGAGGCCGCTCAGCATCGACCATTTATGCGGCCGCAAACCTTCGGTATCCCCCTTCCGTTGCGTCGACAAAGGAGTCAGAAGGTCCTTCAGATACCAGACGCTTTATGGTGGAGGGCGGTCGCGAATCAGCTTAAGGACCACCCTCTTCATGAAGGAGCTAATACCTTGGTGGGACGTAGGCGGCGGGCTTGAAAGGTTCTGCGCCCGACAAGCGCCAGCGAACATTGGGAATGCCTAAACGCTCCGCGAGGGGCTTACTGACACGCCTGACCTTTTCTCGACCGAACTTTGGAATCCGGCCCACGCCCGCATCGCAACTCGCCCAATGCCATGCCTCAGCGTTATTCATGATGTCTAAGCGAATGATGAAAGACTTCGGCACTCCATGTATTTCGTAATCGATGATGTACAGCATGGCTGAGGGCATCGTTATTTCTCCCGGTGAGGAGTTACTGAGTACTTGGAGGGCTTTTAATTCAATCCGTCTGACGAGGCTGGACGTAGGCGCCGAGGTGCATACCTAATCCAGCCTTGGCGATGAACAACAGGCCTACAAACCCGGCAAAGCTATCGATGGTCGGCGCGGTAGCCAACGGAAAATTGAGTCATCGTTGATTCCGTGGCCGGAGCGGCAATGGATTGCTAGGGCTGCCGACGGCGGTGACTTTTTCCTGCGTTCCAGAGTTGTTGCGGTGGCGGTTGCGGTATGTGACGACGGCTCGAACGCGATGCAGTGGACCGTCAAAAATATGTAAACAATTTCGGATAAAAGTCCTTCCTTATAGAGATGTTTACAACACCATATAGCGGTCATCCTCGCCTTCCTAGGGCCCGTCGCTCAGTTGTCAATAAGTGTTCAAGCTGCGGTTCGGCAATCGCAATATGCATGGCGATCTGCTGCGCTTGCCCCCATTGTAAGTCGGGCTGGAGCCATACCAACGCATCTTCGCGGGTAAAGGCCAGCACTCTTTGCTGCTCGCTGACGATCTCGCCGTAGGTCACTAGGGCAAGGCCATCGCAACCATTTGGCGTTTCACTGGCCTGGGCTAGGGCCGCAAGGAATATCGGTGACGATTGGCGGGAGGTCGTATAGCTGAGGTGGCGGGACGGTACAGTCACGTCAGGTTCTGACGCTTCATACCAACCATCGACCGCTATCAAGACTCTGCCATCGCGCTTGACCCGGTCAAAGACCTTGGAGCGCATCACCAGGTGCAAGGGCAGGTGGGTCAGCGGCGGCGTCGTGCCCATCGACCAGACAGGCGACCACCCCCAGCGCACCTTGATGCACTCCAGCCGCCCGCCACGGTTGCGTATGGCGCTGACCTGCATGTTCGGCTTGATCACGCTTTGTCGCTCATGCAGCGCGGGCGCCGCCGCGGCGTGAAGACTGTCGGCGGACAAGCTTGATGAGTTGGCACTGAAGGGCTCGCGCTGGGCAAAGAACGCCAGGGAATCCTTGGAAGAGACAGGCTGAACGAAACATTCACACATCGCGAAAACTCCAGGCAGATATTGACTACAACCCGCCGTTGAAGCCGCAAAAAACCAGTCGTCTTCAGTCGGTTGCGGCGGTGTTATGTAGCTCCGAGCCGGCGCGCCAAAGCTTGGTTCGAAAATCCTTATCGTCACCGGATGAGCGGAAAATCAAGCGGCATTTCATCCACTTATACGACCGCTCATCGTCTGCACGGAGAGCCGCGCAATTTCCCAAGGTCGTTCGTTTTGTCCCCGCTGCTGTTGCATCGACGGCTATCGCGAGGCCTCTGATGAAGGAGAAATGACCCATGACCAAAATCGACAACCTGCTGGATAACAAAGGGACGCCGCTGGACAAGCAGACGTTTACCTGGCGTGACCTGGCCGGCAAACCCATCAGCAAACTGGATGACGATGCGTTCACGCGAGTGCGGGTGATCCTGATGAACGGCGTCGAGTCCGACGCCCTGCGCCTCAAGCATTTCGGTGCGCGTTTCCACAAGGAGCTGCAACTGCCCCTGGCTCAGGTCAGGCGTGCCGAACACCATCAGATGACGGCCATCAACTGGTTGCTGTCGGCGGATCATTCCCCCCTGGAAACCACCGTGGCCTACGAACAGGTCGCCATCGAAGTCACCGCCGCGGTGGCCCAGAACGAGCCGGATCCTTACCAGGCGCAGACATACCGCTTCGGTTTGCTGGAAGATTTCGACCACCTCTACCGTTACGCCGCGATGCTTGATCGCCTGGAAGGCAAGGACGCCAATAACATCCTGCAAGGCTACACGGACATCGTGCCCGGCCGGCCCACCAGCGAGCAGCGCCCCCGGCGATGACCTCCGAGACAACTATCAGAAGGACAGCGCCGCACTGATCACCAAAATCCATGCCGCGCTGATTACCGGCGCGGAATATTAGACCCACGATTACTATATGAACATCGGCACACTGTTCGCCGACCCGGTGGCGCGGGCGTTGTACGCCGAGATTGCCTCGGTGGAGGAACAGCTGCCTGAGGGCATACCGCCTGGGAATAATCAGCCAGCCTTGTCTTGGCGGATTACCCTGCCAATTGACGGGGCCTACATAAGCCGCTTCCAGTGCCGTCAGAACGCAGGACGCTTCCGCCGAAGCTGGCTGGTAGGTGTGAGCCAAGAGGCGTATCCTACGAGTGCTTGCTCCGAGACTTGTTGGCCTACAGCCTTCCCTTGGAGACATCTGATAGCCCGCCGCCGAGGCGGGCTTCTTTGTAACAATATCCATAAGGCAGCGCCGTTGGTTAGCTAGCTGCCCAAGCTAGGCTCCGCCAGAGCGCATGCTCGTCATGAGCGGTCTACCCGTCTCCTGGGCGAAATACGCCTACGCAGCCATTGCTTCGCAGGATGCTGCATAGGCCATCCAGGCCTCTGCGCAATGCTGACAGTGGTCTGCCTTATGCTCACCGCACTCCTCCCCGCAAGCGCGGAAAATCCTGGCGCACAGCGCACAATGGGCTTTGGCGAGTATGCTTTCTCGTGCCATCAAGGTAGCCGCAAGCTTGCACATCTCTGCGCAATCCCTGTCCGCCTTGATGCAGTCGGCCATCATTGATACGTCCTGTTTCTTCCAGGCAGGCTCACGCGCAGTATTCTCAGGCCAGCGCACAAGGCAGGCATTACAAGATGTATTCTTGAATTCAGCATTAAGGGGTTGGGGCTGCACCGACCAACCGCTTGGAGGCTTGGAGGCTGATGAGAAAAGTTGTGACACCCTCCGACGAAGTACACCAGATTCGTCCGCTGTGAGCCTCAATGATGGAGCGTGTTATCGACAGACCCAGGCCAGCATTGCTCGGCCCGCCTTCTCGCCTGGCTGGATCTGCTCGATAGAACCGGTCGAAGATCTTGGCAATGTGCTGGGGATCGATGGTTACCCCGCTGTTACGCACGGAAAGCGTCACGGTTTCAGGTGTTTGCTCGATCTGCACTGATATCTCATTGCCTTCCGGGGTGTAGCGCAACGCGTTCGATAAAAGGTTGGAAAGCGCTCGGTCAATCATCAGGCGATCGCCAGGAACCTTGCCACGACCTTTGAGGGTCAGCTGAATGCCACGGTCCTCAGCCAGGAACTGGTAGTACTCGAACAGCTTGGATACGAGCTCGGAGAGCTCCACATCAATCTGCTCAGGCACGATCAGACCGTTATCCGCCTTGGCGAGGAAAAGCATGTCGTCGATCATGCGCGACATGCGCTTGAGGTCTTCAAGGTTCGAATAGAGGTTTTCCTCATAGGCATCCAGGCCACGCTTTTTGGCGAGCACCACTTCGGTATGGGTCAGTAGGTTGCTGACCGGCGTTCTCAACTCGTGAGCGATATCGGCAGAGAAGTTGGACAACCGAACGAATGCATCCTCCAATCGTCCCAGCATCCCGTTGAAAGACAGGATGAGCTCCTGAAGCTCTAGCGGTACGGGCTCCAGGGGAATGCGCTCGCGGAGTGATCTTGCCGACATCCCGGTCGCCACTTTGGTGATTTGCCCAACAGGCCGAAGCCCACTCTTGGCCACGACCCAGCCCAAGCCTGCGCTCACAATCGCGCTGATCACCAAGCCGATGCCGAACCACCATTGCAGGGTGACAAAGAAATGGGCGTGAGTGGTGACATTGAGCATCAGCACGGCAGTCACTGGTTCAGGCTCGCCTGTCATGGTCAGCTGGGCGGTAATGCCGCGGAAGTTCTGCGATTCATCCTGCCATTCCCAGACCGCACCCCGATGCGCCTGCTCGAACCCCTGAGGAATTTGGGAGGCTTTGGGGTCTGAAAAAAGGACCGTTCCGTCAGCCTTGGTGATTTTCACCGACAGATCTTGATGTGCGCCGAGCAATGCCCGCAGCTGCTGCTCCTGATCGTCTAGCCCGCCTCGCGCTGCTGAGATGGACAGGATATGACGCGTTGACTCCAGCTTTTCGGAAAGCGCCTGCTCATCTAGCATCCGGAAATGGTGCTGGCTGAGTCCATAGAAAGCCACGCCAGCAACCATCAGGACAGCAGTCACCGCGAACATGAACATCAGGGTCAGTCGCTTGACGAGCGATGATTGCGGTCGCATCACTCGGACACATCCATCATGTAGCCCATGCCTCGGGCGGTATGGATGAGCTTTGGCGCGAAGTCGTCATCAATCTTGGCCCGCAGTCGACGAATCGCGACCTCGATCACGTTGGTGTCACTGTCGAAATTCATGTCCCAGACCTGAGAAGCGATCAGCGACTTGGGGAGCACCTCGCCGCGTCGGCGCATGAGCAGCTCCAACAGGGAAAACTCCTTCGCAGTAAGGTCGATCCGCTTGCCGTTTCGCGTAGCTCGACGCTTGAGCAGGTCTACCTCAAGGTCTGCCATCTTCATGGTGGTTTGAGCAGAACCACAGTTGCCTCTGCGCAGCAACGTGCGAACCCGAGCCAGCAGCTCCGAGAACGCAAAGGGCTTCACCAGGTAATCATCAGCGCCCAGCTCCAAACCTTTCACGCGGTCGTCTACGCCGTCTCGGGCCGTCAAGAAAAGGACCGGCACATCCTGACCCGCTGCACGGATCTTGCGCAGGACCTCCCAGCCGTCGAGCCCCGGCATCATCACGTCGAGGATCAGCAAGTCATACGCTTCGCTCTGTGCCTGTTGCAGGGCGTCAGTGCCTGTCATCACCCGGTCAACGGTGAAGCCAGCTTCTGTCAGGCCTTGCTGGAGGTAGACACCGGTTTTCGGCTCATCTTCGGCTACGAGTAATTTCATCTGCTCTCATCCATGCGGGGTGCATCTCCAGTTTGCAGGAAAAAAGACGCCCCACCAGAAGCTGACGGAAAAGTAATGTCGAGATCAGTTTTCTGACAGCACCGCGAGGCTAACTTGACCCTGTACCTGACGCCATGAGGCGCAGAACCCACTGAGGATCTCCAGATGAACATGGTCAAAGCAATTTTGATGGTCGTTACCTTCGGCATGGCAGGCATCGCCCTGGCAGAGGGCGGCGCGGACCGGGCTTTTGCGCGGATGGAAGCGGCTCGCCAAAGCTCCATGCAGGCCTACCAGGTTGCGCAGGAGAAGAAAGAGCAGGCGCCAGTCGCCGCCCAGCCCAGTAAGCACGCGGGCCACGAAAACTGCTGATCCGAGCTTACAGAAAATGTAATTACCCCGGAATCTGAATCATGGCAGTTTCAGACTACGGCCTCTCATCAGCCTCGCGCAGTGGCGAAAGTCTACGAGACTGGTGAGAGCTCCAATGAACCCAAGGGCTGCGCCATCGGCAGCCTGGATATCAGCGATCTACCTGACTGGACGCAACGGCATGCAAAGCAAAACCACGAGACGATCTTTCGTCAAAGGCCTGGCCGCTACCGGACTTCTGGGTGGGCTCGGCATGTGGCGCGCGCCGGTCTGGGCCGTGACCAGCCCTGGCCAACCGAACGTGCTGAGCGGCACGGACTTCGATCTGTACATCGGTGAGCTGCCCGTCAACATCACGGGTGCAGCTCGTACGGCCATGGCCATCAACGGCTCAGTGCCAGGGCCGATCCTGCGATGGCGCGAAGGCGACACCGTGACGCTGCGCGTACGCAACCGGTTGAAACAGGACACCTCCATTCACTGGCACGGCATCATCTTGCCCGCCAACATGGACGGTGTGCCGGGCTTGAGCTTCCACGGCATCGCTCCCGATGGCATGTACGAATACAAGTTCAAGGTCCACCAGAACGGTACTTACTGGTATCACAGTCACTCAGGCTTCCAAGAACAGTCCGGGGTCTATGGGGCTTTGGTGATCGATGCCATGGATCCGGAGCCGTTTGTATATGACCGTGATTACGTCGTCATGCTCAGCGACTGGACGGATGAAAACCCGGCGCAGGTGCTCTCCAAACTCAAGAAGCAATCCGACTACTACAACTTCCACAAGCGCACAGTTGGCGACTTCGTTGACGATGTGAGCGAGAAAGGCTGGTCGGCCGCTGTAGCGGATCGGAAGATGTGGGCTGAAATGAAGATGAGCCCCACCGACCTCGCTGATGTGAGCGGGTATACCTACACCTACCTCATGAACGGCCAGGCTCCGAACGGCAACTGGACGGGAATCTTCAAGCCCGGCGAGAAAATCCGCCTGCGCTTTATCAACGGCTCGGCCATGACCTATTTCAATGTCCGGATTCCTGGGCTCAAGATGACGGTTGTGGCTGCCGACGGCCAGTACGTCAAACCCGTATCGGTCGATGAGTTTCGGATCGCCGTTGCGGAAACCTACGATGTCATCGTCGAACCTGAAAACGAGCAGGCCTATACGATCTTCGCGCAGTCCATGGACCGTACCGGGTACTCCCGAGGCACCCTGGCAGTTCGTGAAGGCTTGCAAGCGCCCGTGCCGGAGGTAGATCCGCGCCCGATCATCGCTATGAGCGACATGGGCATGGACCACGGCAGCATGGGCGGAATGGATCACGGCAGCATGGCTGGCATGGACCATAGCAAGATGGCTGGGCTAGACCATGGCAGCATGGCCGGCATGGATCACAGCAAGATGGCTGGGATGGGTCATGAGGGCATGGCCGGCATGAGCGGTGCAATGCAGAGCCATCCAGCTTCCGAGACCAACAACCCGTTGGTCGATATGCAGACCATGTCGCCGACCCCGAAGCTGAACGATCCGGGAATCGGCCTGCGCAACAACGGGCGCCGAGTACTGACCTACGCCGATTTGCGGAGCACCTTCATCGATCCCGATGGTCGAGAGCCTGGACGCACAATCGAACTGCACCTTACCGGCCACATGGAGAAGTTCGCGTGGTCGTTCGACGGTATCAAATTCTCCGACGCTGAACCGCTGCGATTGAAATATGGCGAGCGTCTTCGCATCACCTTGGTCAACGACACCATGATGACTCACCCCATCCATCTCCACGGTATGTGGAGTGATCTGGAGGACGAGAACGGCAACTTCATGGTTCGCAAGCACACTATCGACATGCCACCTGGCTCAAAACGAAGCTATCGCGTCACCGCAGGTGCCTTGGGACGTTGGGCCTATCACTGTCACCTACTGTTCCACATGGAAATGGGCATGTTCCGAGAAGTCCGTGTGGACGAATGAACTGGAGATCTGAGATGAGCAAACCAATGAAACGAAGCGCCTTTTTCTTTTCTGCTGCGATGGTAGGCATGCTGGCTGTTTATGCCCCGGCGTCGTGGTCCAGGGACAACCATGATCAGCACTCCCAGAAATCCACCGAGGCAGGCAAAGCCAAAGGCTCGCAGGAAAAGCAGGGCCAGGGGATGAACCATGAAGGCATGGACCATGGTTCCATGGAAGGTATGGATCACGGCTCGATGAAAGGGATGGACCATGGCTCGATGGAAGGCATGGACCACGACAAAATGATGGAATCGCATGGCAGCGACAAAGCTAAGGCAGGGAAAGATGGCCAATAGCTTTGGGCGGCCTTCGCTGCTGGCCCTGACTGTTTTAATCGGCATGCTGGGCGTAACGCCCAGCTTCGCCGCTGAAGAAATGGATCACTCGGGCATGGATCATTCGAAAATGGGGCACGGTTCCATGCAAATGGATGCTGCTCCGTCCGAAGCGATGCCGGCGATGGATCACAGCAAGATGGTGGTTAGCAAACAGCAGAAACAGACTGCCCCTGTTGATCACAGCCAGATGGGGCATGCTCAAAGCCAGAGCAAATCCAGCCCGGTGGACCATAGCAAGATGGACCATGGAAACATGAAGGGCATGGATCACGGTTCGATGAAGGGCATGGACCATTCCCAGATGAACCATGGTTCAGCGACTTCTCCAACCACAACGAGCCGCACGCCGATTCCAGTGCTCACTGATGCCGACCGCGAGGCAGCCTTTCCGCCTTTGGGTGGCCACCAGGTGCACGACAGCGGAATCAATAGCTTCTTCCTGTTGGACCAGCTCGAATACCAGGACTCCGATGAGGGCAGCACCCTGGCCTGGGACGCATCAGGCTGGATAGGCGGCGACATCAATCGACTCTGGGTTCGTTCGGAAGGCGAGCGCACAAATGGGTTAACCGAAGACGCTGAGCTGCAATTGCTGTACGGGCGCGCGGTCAGTCCCTGGTGGGATGTGGTCGCCGGAGTCCGTCAGGATTTCAAACCGGAATCACCCCAGACCTGGGCAGCCTTTGGTATTCAGGGCATGGCCTTGTATGACTTCGAGGCCGAAGCCACGGCGTTCATCGGCGAGAACGGCCAGACTGCTGCGCGTCTTGAGGGAGAATACGACATCCTGCTGACCAATCGCTTAATTTTGCAGCCCACGGCCGAGGCGAACTTCTATGGCAAGAACGATCCTGAGCGCGGTGTTGGCTCGGGTCTGGCCAATACCGAAGTCGGGCTGCGTCTACGGTATGAAATTATCCGCCAGTTTGCCCCGTATATAGGCGTGACCTGGAGCCGCTCCTACGGCAACACCGCTGACTTCATCCGAGACGAGGGTGGAGATGTTAATGAGGCACGCTTCGTTGCCGGTATCCGGATGTGGTTCTGAGAATTCCAACATGAAAAGAACAATTACAACGCTGCTCGTGGCCGGTGCTGTCGGAAGTGCTGCGGTTTTGGGCACGGCGTATTTCGGCTTGGTGAATGTCGGAGCCGATGATCCTCACTTTCCGGCTGTTCATTCGTTTCTCGCCATGGCTCGCGACCGGTCGATAGAGGTTCGAGCGCGAGACATTGAAGTGCCTGACCTCAAGGACGCGGCGTTGATCAAGGCAGGAGCAGGCAACTACAACGCCATGTGCATTGGGTGCCACCTCGCCCCAGGCGTTGAGAAGACTGAACTAAGCCAAGCGCTATACCCGTCGCCACCTGACCTCACCAAGGTGGGTGTCGGAGGCGATCCGGCCGCCGCATTCTGGACGATCAAACACGGCATCAAAGCCACCGGCATGCCCGCTTGGGGCAAGAGCATGGGTGACGAGTACATCTGGGGAATCGTCGCGTTCCTGGATCAACTGCCCCAAATGAATCCGGAGCAGTACGAGGCTTTGGTGGCCACGAGCGGTGGCCACCAGCACGGCGGCGGTGAAAGCGATATGCATAACCATGAGGGTCAGCACGGCGTAAGCGGTAATGCCGAGCATGGCGATCACGACGAAGCGGCAGACGACGATCATGCCCAGGCATCTCACGACCATGGAGCTGCACCCGCAGGCCCCGCTCAAGCGGCAGATCATCACGGTGACCACAATGCGGCCGAAGCCCATCCGGATGCCCACCCGCAATCGTCGCCAAAGACGCATGTTCACAAAGACGGTAAGGAACACACTCCTGCCAACTAACCGGATACTCGTTCGTCTAGCCGCTATCGCTGGGCTGCTGGTGACCTCGGCGGCCTACGCTGCCGAGCCATTGTCCATCGACGTTCACCGAGACGCGAACTGCGGTTGCTGCAAGAAATGGATCGCGCACCTGGAAGCCAATGTTTCAAAGTGACCGACCATGTTGAGACGGACATGAGCGCAGTGAAACAGAAGCTGGGCGTAGCGCCACGGTTAGCGTCCTGCCACACAGCCGTGATTGACGGAAAGTTTGTTGAAGGTCACGTGCCAGCTGAGCAGATTCGAGATCTCAGGGGGCGGAACGATCTGGTCGGGATCGCCGTACCGAGAATGCCAGCTGGATCCCCAGGCATGGAGGTTGATGGCGTAAGCCACGCCTACCAAGTCATTGGTTTAACCAAAAGCGGCGAGGACCAAGTAGTAGCCAACTATCCAGCCAAATAACGCGCCGACCATGAGGACGGCGGTAGGCTGACGCCGTCCTTTGTACCCCCGCTGGAAAGGCTTCATCAGCTCAACATGACGAGACAGAGCGCTTGCAAAGGGCAGCTAATCAGATTCACGGCACTCGCGGACTGGCTTGAGTACGATATCGCCATTGATGAGCTCGATGAAGAGTCTGTCGCCCGTCGTGAGCCCGAGCTCGCGCAGAATATCGTCGGGTAATTCCACAATCACATCGCCGGAGCCATCGCCGGGATCAAGGCACTTTACCGTGGTGCGCGCTGATTCAGTCATTGGGCTCTCCTGCCTAAGCTATCAATCCTCATCGTACTCCACGAGTCATGAAAGCCGGTAACCAGGCGATCAATCGCCGGAATTGACGCTTCAACCCGGCTTTTTACCAGCGTAAGTCCTGCCCGCTCGGTCCGTGCTCAGTTCTGGCCCCGGCAACCGATACCAGCGGTCCGGTACTCAAGGATTTTCAGGTCCCCGCTGGAATCCTCATAGTTCATCTGTGCTGCCATCACGTCACAGCTCGCCTTGGTCGATGTCATGCTGATCACCTTCGCCACGTCGAGCCGCATCCCGTAGACCTCAACGTGCGGTGCGAACTCAAGTAGGCTGCGTGGTTGTGCACGTCGCGGATGAAGCTGATGTCGACGTGAGCCAGCGGGCGCTCGATCCAGTCTCGGTTGTATCCGCGTCCGGTCATTTCTGTCGAGAACAGGGGTCGCAAGCCGTGTGGCGACTGCCAACCGATCAATCCATACGACTCCGAGACGTTGTTTGCTAGCATGTGCCGAATGGTATTGTGGGGTCGCTGCGGTTCCTGAAGAAGTAGCCCAGGTGTCTGGCGAGTGGCGGCCATCCGCAGGTTTAAGATGCTTTTGATTACCATCCCCAGGTGATCCTTGCCGGGCGGCGAATCAATGATGGCATGGGCAAGTGGATCGTCGAGAAAACCATCAAGCTGCTGATCTCCTCCAACCGTGTGGTGAAGGGCTCGACGATCAATGTGATGGGAATCACGTTCAAGGAAAATTGCGCAGATGTGCGCAATTCGAAGGTTCACGACATCATCGTCGAATTGCGAGCCTATGGCGTCAACGTCCATGTGAATGACCCACTGGCCGACCCGGCGACGGTCATGCGTCAGTACGACTGCGCATTGAGCAGTTGGGAACAGCTGCCCGCAGGCGATGCGCTGATCGTGGCTGTGCCGCATGAGGCCTATCGGCGCACCTCATTGCAGCAAATGCGCACCAAGTTATTGCCCGGGGCGTGTGTGATTGATGTCAAGGCTGTCCTGGATCGGGAGTCCTACGAGGCCGAGGGTTATCATTTCTGGCGTCTGTAAACCGGTGGGGCAACTGTCGGCATGACCAGCCCGCAGGCCACTGCAGCACTGACGGCCTGTTGGCGACTCACCGAACCCAGCTTGCGTCGGGCATTGAGCAGGTGGAAGTCGATGGTGCGCTCGGAACAGGTCAGGATGTGGCTAATCTCCCAAGTGGTCTTGCCGACGCTGGCCCAATACAGGCAGTCCAACTCCTTGGGCGTGAGGTCCTGGCAGGGTTGGGCAGGAACCTACAACTGATGGCGCATTCCGGCGAGCAGGTAGGGGATGAGCATGAACAGTTGATAAACGGCAGGGTTGGAAAAGCCCTCCTGTTCGGTGATCTGGGTGTCATCGAAAGCCACACTCAGTGTTCCCCTGAGCAGCTCGTAGCGCAGCGGGATGCTCAGGCCGCTGCGCAGGCCCTGTTGCTCGCGTTGTTGCCAGAAGTGCCGGGAACGTCCACGGGCGCGCCTGCGCTCGCTGTCCCAGAAAAAAGGTAGCAGTTCGCGTCGACAGTGCCTGAGTATCGGGTCGATCTCGATCAACCCGTCACCGCGATAGTGTTCCAGCCAGCGTTTGGGAAAGGTGGTGATGAGGCCGGCGAGAGGGTCGGTATCCCTCGGTGCTGCCGGTCCCAGGCTGATGAGGTAGCTGCCGAAGCCGAGCTGACGCAGCACTTTGTTCAGCAGGCGCTCCCAATCGCAACGGTTAGCATCTTTGGCGAGACTCATGAAGGCGGTCAGCGGTGCGGTACGCCCGGCCTGGTTCCGGCTGCAGACGGGGGAGTTGTGTTCGTCCATAAACGAGTCGCTCTTGTTATAGCGGGAATGAAACAGCTGGAGTACGGAAAAGAAGGGGAGTGCGCCCCTTCTGGCGGATCACTGGTGCACGTAACACTTGATGAAACTGCGAAACAGGTCCAGGCCGTTTTCGGTCAGGATGCTCTCAGGGTGAAACTGCACACCTTCCACTGGCAGGTGGCGATGACGCTCGATCTTGATGCACAGGCCAATACCACTCATTACTTAACTGGCTTGACTGGCGACGATGCGCCGGTCGGCATTGCTGATTTCTTCAAACAAACACTGTCTTCAGGGCTGGCAGCCAAGAATAATCGCGTTCGTATTTTTGAGACTGTCCTGACAATTTGCACATTATCGCTGCCAGCAGCGAGCTAGCGGACCTACAGCAAAAGCTTGAAGCAAAATTCAAAATCAACAAATGTCGTCGACTGCTGGAAGAGCTTGCACAGGATTACGACCGTATCTACATAGATACGCCGCCCGCGATGAATTTCTATACCTTCAGCGCTCTGATTGCGTCCGATGCTGTTCTGATCCCATTGACTGCGACACTTTCGCCCGCCATGCCCTCTATCAGATAATGGCCCAGGTTGAACAGCTCAAAGCTGACCATAATGAGTTACTGGTCTTGAAGGCATTGTCATCAATCAATATTCGAACACAGCTGGGTTTCATCGTACGACGGTCGAGGAGTTGATCGATGTAGGGCTGCCGGTGCTTCCGGTTTACCTGAGTAGCTCGGTCAAGATGAGAGAGTCACATGAGCGGTGCCTGCCCCTGATTAACCTGGCGCCTAACCACAAGCTAACTGCCCAGTTTGTCGAACTGCTCCACAGGTCGGAGGCCGGGCACCACTAGAGTGGCGGGCTTTTTGTTGCGGTGGGATGGTCATGCTGGATTGATTGCTGAGATTGCCAAGCGGCTGCGCTCTGTGAGTTTTCAAGCCTGTCGGGCTAGCGGGATGTCTCCAAAGATGTGTTTGGCGAGGCTTTTTAATCCAGGTTCCCCTCGATAGTCGCTTCTCACCAGTCCCACCACTGCGAATCACTCCCCGGTCTCACCGGCCACCGAGAGTGAGGCAGTACCGTCGGCGCAAAGGACACATTTTGACCGTGCAACCTGGTAGTAAGCATGCCAAGGCGTCCTCTCTTTCGACCAGAATGTCGTTACCGACTCCGCCGCTCATTAAGGTTGTCCATGGCGCGTTGATCGGACTCGTTACGACCCTTTTGCTAATCGACCGATACCGATAGACAGTCGGCTTATGACCAACGTAGCTCAATAGCTTGAAATGACCTGGACGGCCAGTGGTGAGTTTGCTGCGCATCAAATACGAGCAGGCCCCGCAAAGTGCGGAGACTGTCCAAACGATTCGATCAGCAGCTCTGCAAGCATCCGTATCTTCCGTGCCGGATGCTGACCTGGCGGACGGACCACATAGGCGCCCGCCGGTGGCGGTGGGAACCGGGTCATGATCGGCACCAGCGCCCCTGAGGTCACATGCTCGTAGGTCAGGCAGTCCGGAAGGTACGCGACGCCGAGCCCTGCGGACGCGGCAGCCACGATCGCTATGCCGTTGTCCGCCTTGAAGCGCCCCTGGGGACGAACCGTGATGATCTTATCGCCATCCATGAATTGCCACGCTTCGGTGCCCTGCATGAGCGCCTCGTGCGTGGCGAGTTCCTCCGGTGACTCGGGTGCCCCATGCGCTTTTATATAGCTTGGACTGGCGACGAGTTTCGTGTAGATCGGGCCGATACGCCTTGCGATCAGATTGGAGTCCGGAAGGTAACCGACGCGTATCCCACAATCGAAACCCTCGGCAATGAGGTCAACGAAGCGATCGCTGTAGCAGGTCTGGATATGGAGTTCGGGGTGGCGGCGCGCCATTTCCGCGAGCATAGGCGCGAAATGAGTGGGACCAAAGGACAACGGCGCCGCAACGCGCAAGCGGCCGCGAAGGGGGCCCTGCGGCAGGATCGTTTCCTTGGCCACCTCAATCTCGGCGCAGACCCTGGCTGCATAGTCTCGAAGCGTCGCCCCGGCTTCAGTAACGGCAGCCCCGCGAGTGGTCCGTGCAAGCAGTTGGATGCCTAGTTCCGCCTCAAGCCGAGCGAGCCGGCGACTGACGATCGACTTGGACACGCCAAGCCGCAGCGCTGCTGGCGAAACCCCTCCCGCATCGGCCACTTCGACGAATGTTTGCAGCTCTTCGATATCCAAATCGGCGTTCCCCTTTGTGCGACACAGCTAGCCTCGGGATGCTACTACTGCGGCAAAATTCGCAACAGCATAATCCTTGCTCCGGGCAACGTCGCCGCTGGCGTACGTCTCCCGAAAAAACCAATCCACCAACAACATCAGTAGATGCGTCGTCACCGTCGCGCCCGGCCGCCCGGGCATGCACTGCCCCTCCGACACGCGTGCATCACAACTGAGAACAGGGACTACACATGACAAGCGAGACGATCCGCAATCCCCATACCGACCACCTCCTGACACCCGAAAATTCGGCGCTGATCATCATCGATTATCAGCCGATCCAGGTTTCCTCGATCCGCTCGATGCCTCGCGACGAGCTGGTTTTCAACATCACCAGCGTTGCCAAGGCCGCCGTCAACTACAACCTCCCGATCATTCACTCAACGGTCAACGTCGGTACCGGCCGTAACAAGCCGCCAATTCAACAACTGCAGGACGTACTCGGCCATCTGCCGACTTATGACCGTACGTCCATCAATAGCTGGGAGGACACCGAGTTCAAGCAGGCAGTGAAAGCGCTCGGCCGCCGCAAACTCATCATGACCGCGCTCTGGACCGAAGCCTGCCTGACCTTCCCGGTACTGGATGCGATTCAGGAAGGCTACGAAGTCTACGTGCCGGTCGACGCGGTCGGCGGCACCTCGCCCGCCGCGCACGAAATGGCCCTTCGCAGAATCGAGCAGGCAGGCGCGAAACTCATCAGCCGCGTGCAGATGTACTGCGAGCTCCAGCGTGACTGGGCACGCGAGTCGACTGTTCCTGGCTTCATGGGCGTCTTCGAGAACTTCGACGGTTTTAACGCCGAGAAAGCTCTATAGAAGACACAACTCAAGAAGGTGCAAATAGGATGGAGGTGGCGCTTGCAAAAGCGCCACCTCCACTCTGAGCGCGGGCCATGAGCCAATCTAACTGTCAAATCTGGTGTAGGGGACGAATAAAATCAACCGCGATGATCTCGTCTAAATGAGTGTCTGGAGCCGGACAGATCTCCGGTGCAAAGAATAGAAGCTGCGAAGGCGAACAGCTAGTTAGCGGTTAGCTCCAAATCGCTTAAATATCTAGATTCACCCACACAGCAGCATGGTCGGACCCCGCATTTTCTTTCTTGATGATTTCCGGGTAGGTCTCCCAGCGTACCGGTCTTGAACCTGGCCACATTCCCTTGCGGTAAACCCCACCAGCTTTTACCTTCAGAAAAAGCTCCGGCGACAGCAGCAGATAATCAATTTTATTGGCGGCTGTGCACGAGCCGTATGTTCCAGGATAACCGCCGTCATCAAAACGCTTGTGAGTGAATGCGTCCTTCAGCGTCGTATCCGCAAGGAGCGGCTTCAATGCGTCGCTGCCCGGCGTGTCGTTCAAGTCACCCACAACGGCGATATGCTGTTCGCCTTGTTCAATCAGCGAGTTATAGATCTCCTTCACTCGACTGGCTTGGGCAAATCTTCTTTTGGCCGAGTCAGAGAGACTGCCGTAGCCTTTGCTTTTGAAGTGATTGACTAACAATACCAACCGAAGGCCGGATGGCATCGAAAGATGAAATTCTGGGCAATCCCTCGAAAAAATCAGGGGGCCTGCGTCCAGACGATCATCCACATGGCTGCGCATGGTTCCGATTGGAAAGCCTGCGCGCGTGGCCACGCCGACATCAATACCGCGCTCGTCATTGCCATCAATCAGCATCACGTGGCTGAACGCATCACCGCCTAACCCACCAATGATCTCAGTGTTGAAGTCGCGTAGCGCAGGCCTGCTTTCCGCTTCCACCACCGCCAGTACATCGGCTTTCAGATCAATCATGACCCTGGCAGTGTTGCGCATGGCTTCTTCGTCAACAGGCGCCTGAATCAGCTCCAGCGAGCCGACCCAATCGGATCGCCCATTGGCGACAATTGTTATTTCCCTGCTGCGGGATCGTTTGACCAGGCTGCCGCGATTTTGCCGAAGCTGGGTGAAGGGCCCCCGGTCTGAGCGGCTAAGCCCCAGCTCATCCAGCAAACGCACCATGAGTCGCTTATTCGCTGCTGAATAGGCTTGTTGGCCCAGCAAGGCATTGAGTTTTGCGAAGCGCTCCAACGTCGGCTTGCCCTCTGCCCACCCCTCAAGGTTCATTACGGCGGCGCGGTTAAAGAGGTTTTCGACGTTGTACGTGGCAAGTCTCATTGGTAGTCCTCGGGCGTTTGCAGCGCCCTGGCATGTTGGTTGAGACCAGCTTTACATCCAGTGGTGACGTTGAGATGAATGAACCTGACGCTTATCTCCTGGGCCATAGGCATTGATCGCTGACAGCTGAGGATTTGGTAGCGTTTTTCAGCAGTTAAATCCATGTATCAAGCCGAAATATACGAAAATGTTGTCAGCGCCGTTTGTTGCTAGTCTTTAGCGAACATTGATGACAGGAAGATGCTTATGTCCTTTGTTAGCAGGTACGTCGGTGAAATTCTTAAGCTCCAAGTCTCCCTCTACCATGCCCTGGCTCGTTTGGAGGCGTGCACTGATCCAGATGCGCTGCATGCCCTGAGGATTTCGGTACGACGCATCCGTAGCCTTCTGGCACCGGTTCGAAATATTGCGAGCATGGCGCCATTACGAGCTGCTGCGGCTGATGTCGGTCGCCTAACGACCCCCGTGCGCGACCTTGAAGTCATGATTCACGAGCTCACCGAAAGAGGTATGGGCGTTGAGGCAGAGCGGCGGCGAAGGAGGCTCCGTCCGAGCTATGTCGACATCCTGACCTCTAATGAAATGAATGAGCTATTTGCCAAACTGGACGAGTGGCCTTCCGCATTACGTGCATCTTTATTGGCAAACACGCCAGGTGGATTGGAGAAGCGGATCGAGAAAGCCCTCACCAAGCAGGTTGATCGTCTACATCTCGCGCTGAATGATCCGGATTTTGATCGTCATGAGTTACGCATATTGGTCAAGCGCACGCGCTATTTGACCGAGGCGTTTCCTACGATATCGCCACTTGGCAAGAAAGCTTCCAGTTCACTCAAGGCGGTACAGTCGGCATTGGGATCGTGGCATGACCACCATCAGTGGTGCCTGAAGGCGGAAGTTGAGCCTGATCTGAAGCCACTTGCGCCTGAGTGGGAAAGGGCGGCGCTAAAGGCCCTTGATGCAGCCGAGACCCGACTCCTGGAGCTGTCGAGGCTTTTGCCTAAGGTATCCGCCAAGCAATGAAATTCAGCGGGTAAAGTACAATCCGCTTAGTGGCTTCGGTCGGAAGTGGGGATAGCTCAGGTAGCTATTGGATTAGGCGCCAGTTCAGACGCAACAAGGCAGCCCTGAGTTTGTCGACAAAGACAGCTGCTGGCACTCTGTACGAGTGGTCGTGGACTCCCTGCATCACTGGCAATGCCTGCTTATGGAACCGTTTCAGGCACAGAGTCCATCACAATTCTCTACTTGCCGGTCTAGCTAGCGCTTGGCTGAGGTTTGATAATAGATAGAGACTCCCATTTAAGCGCCTTGGTTGAACGTCCCTGAAGGGCTGTGTGAGCGGAAACGATATAACAATGGAGGTTGCCTATGAGCTGCCTTATATGTGCAGGCCGTGCAGAGACTATCGAGGCCCAAGATTGGGAAGAGCGTCAATGTGATAGGTGTGGGCACTACAGAATGTCGAGGGCACTCATTTTGTGTCTGATGGAGCAGGGCCAGATTTTCGATGTAGAAAAAATGCGTTTATGGCTTGAGCAGCAGCGGGCAGTAGAGGCCATTCCCACCGTTGAGCTCCATGAGGCATTGCTGAAGCTCTGATCTGCATGGAGCTCGAACCCACCACTGGGAAGGCGCTGGATAGGGTGTGCACCGCTGCATTCGCGTGGTAAGCGGCAGCTTTCACAAACCTCAAACAGCTTGCTTAAAGCTTCACCGGCCTTTGCAGATAAACCATCCCAGGGCGCTAGTTGGTCATCATATCGACATGTGCATGACGCACTATCTTCAAGAGTATTCGCCGTGTCGGCATGGGTGGCGAATGAACGGATTGGAGATCGCTCATGGACGCAACGCAAGCAGTGGATTTCACGTGCAATGGTCTGAAACGGCGTGCGACGGTGATCTGTCGCCATGAGGAGGAAATCCTATTTGTGCGTAAGCGCAATGCAAAATGGAATCTGCCAGGAGGTCGCGTAGATAAGGGCGAGACACCTTTGCAAGCAGCGATGCGAGAAATGGCTGAGGAGACGGGACTGATATTTGACCAACTTTCCTACGTCTCGCGGTACGAGGATGACAAAGTCGTTCATTTCCTCTTCGAGGCGACACCGGGCCTTAACCAGAAGCCCCGTGCGGCCAATGAAATCGATGATTGCCGGTGGTTTACAGTAAAAGAGCTAGGCAAACGTAATGTCTGTGGCGCGATCAGGACGCTGCTGAAGTGCTGCGCGTCTGACGTAGGAAGCGGAGCAATGCTCGGTAAAGCCGGTTAGCTCAAATGAAGACATTCGTCTTTCGGCGGGTCTTTGTAGCATAACTCGGCGTATGTCTATGCCCGCTCAGCAGCCTCAGAACTGGGAACAAGCTTGTTGTCGGTGGGGACGTTCAAGCCCGCTTAAGCCCTGAATCAGCAACCTGGGTTAGGATCCCCTCCACGTATTGAGCTTTTAATTCTTCCACCATCGGACTCAGGATAGGGTTGTTTTTAAATCCCTTGAGCTTTGTGTCGATAGTCTGGGTGATCTGTCCAATAGCGGCATCAGCGCTTTCCCGATCGCTGGAATCGAAAGTGATGCATTCCAGTGTCTTATCGAGTGCCTTCAATACAGTCTCAGCTTCGCGCATCTGGATTCGGATAGCTTCTAGCGTCAGCAAGTGTCTGACCTCCTGTCTGTTGATGCTGGGTTCTTTCACTTTCAAATGTGCGGCTTTGAGTTTGGCAGTCGCGTGTGGATCATTTTACCCCATTGCGCTGATCGACGGCATGGCGCGCTTCCCTCAATCCTCCCCATGTCTTCGGGGGTAGGCTAGGGCTGGAGTTATCAGCGATACGCCAGGTTCCTGGCCGTGCCGTGGTTGCGGATCAGTAATGAGCTGGAGTCAACCTCACCTTGTGGTGTTCTTTATCTTCCTGTTGAACCCAGGCTAGAAAGATTAAAACGTCGAGAGATAAAACGCTTCGGTCAAGCAAGGCCGGAGTTTCTGGCTCGGGCAGCCCAGTATGATGAGGAAGGCGTCTCTGGACAGAGCTTGACCAGACATCAGGCGTAACTGTCTGAGCTTGCTTGTGCAGTCTTAATGCCTGAGGGAGACATGTCTGCTACAGATCGGGGACGGCAAAAGTCGACAGCCTGACCACACCGCCGATATGTGAACGTGGGTTGGCTATACGCTTACGAATCAACTGCATCCCAAGCGATAGAATCAGATTTCCCTCATTTCGCGTAGTCCCTTTCCAGGCGCACGTTGGCCGCTTTTGCGCCATCGAGAAGAGGGCTAGTCTCGCCCCGTGGCGGTGCTCAGTTGTGTCTGCGTACGGGTGGCCCTTTGGGCAGCCGGGTTTTGCTCAATGTTCCCCGGATTTGCAGACCTGTACGGAGCCGCCACCTCTCGCTCTGCAGGTGAAGGGGTGTGGTTGAAGCCACGAACGTCGAGATGCGTAAAAGGGGGCGGATGTATTTCCAAGGTCGACTGACTGCTCGGAGTCTAGAGCAGCCCTCCACGACAGATTGCTTTGGGTCGATAGCTGCCGATCATGCCGGCGGCTTTCGGCCAGAAGCAGAAGTACACAATGGGTAAAAATCTGGCCCCTTCCCTCGGTCAGGAGAAGCCGTCTGACGCTTGGTTTCACGTTCAACCCTGCTATCAACATCCTATGCGGGCGGATCAAGCAGCACCCAAAGTTGTGTAATTTTTCCATCGATGACTGTCGCCACATCGACGCCAGTTACCATGATAGGTCCATCTTTAGGTCCCGCTTGCCAACGCAGGTAGCCCAGCCCGTGATGGCCGATAGCGGCGCCCAGCGGCACGAATGAAAAATCTTCACCAAATTGCTCCTATAAGGCGCCCGCGACATTGGCGATAGACGCTTGCCCGCGGACAGTCTGGGAGGGTTCGTACATTATCGGTGAGGCTGAAAATAGTTGGCTGACCGCTTCAATCCGTTTGGCTGCATTACGTTGGTTGAAAACTCGGTCGAGGTTTGCGCGAAGCGCAGTATCGAAGTCAGGTTCGAAGGTATTTGAGGGTGAGTCGGTCATAAGGCACCTGTAGACAAGGGGAAAAAGGGCGCCGCGATGCAACGCTTGGTTAGTCACTGTGAAGTCAGGAGTTGGTCGCGCACACAGGGATTTTCACCGTCCGGGCCTGGCTAATAGTTGTCAAAGCGGCAGCCGCGACAGCGAATGCACCGCCCATAGCGATCGCACTGAGAACACCTAAGTGATCTACAGCGAGGCCGCCCGCCAATGCACCAAGACCGATAGATATCTGCGCGCTGGATACGAAGATCGCGCCCATCGCCTCCAGCCGGTCTGGCGCCATGCTAAACAGCCATGTCTGCATGGCGATGGGCAGCAGCCCGAAACCCAAGCCCCAGAGCATCACCAGCGCAATGACCATTGGCTTGGGCGTTACTCCTGCGGCCAGTAGAAACATGGGTATGCCCATCAGCAATGCGCTGAAAATGAGGGTGCGCGCTGCGTTTTTCGCGACGGCCCAGCCGCCGGCCAGATTGCCGAGAAACACAGCGATGCCGAAGCCCAGCAAGATGGCGCTCAACGCCATTGGCGTCACAGCGGCTTTGTTGAGCAGGTACGGCGACAGGTAGGTATAAGCGGCAAATTGACCTACAAAGATCGTCAATACAGCGGCCAGCCCAAGTCGGGTGGTCGTGCGTCGCAATACTTCGCCTAATGCCTGAACTCCTGCGCCAGCTGGGCCGGCAATGTCGGCAGCGTGCGGAGCAGGAGGAGCATGACAACCACTGACAGCGCGGCTGACACGCCAAATACCGTTCGCCAGCCGGTGAGTTCGCCAAGAATAGTCCCTGCCGGCACGCCCGCCACGGTGCCGAGTGACACACCAGAGAAAATCATTGAGGTTGCCCTGGCAGGCTGGAGGGGTTTCAGTCGCGGGCCCAGTGTGCCGCCTATGGTCCAGAAGCCGCCTACCGCAATCCCCAGCAAGGCTCTGCCGAGCAGTAACATCCATAGATCACTGGCAAATACTACGACGATGTTCGACAAAGCCAGCAGCGCCATTAACACGCACAGTACCTGACGTTTGTCGAAGGCCCGCGCCCACAATGATGTCAGGGGGGCGGTCACCGCCGCGAACAGGCCTGGCAGGGTAACCATCAGCCCGGTTTGCCCTTCGCTGATGCCGAACTCTTCAGCGACCTGAGGCAACAGTCCGACGGGTAAGAATTCCGTGGTAACCAGAACGAATGCCCCGATCCCCACGGCAGCGACCGATAGCCAAGAAGTGGACGAGTGTTCAGCGTTCACAATTAGCTCCTTGATTCAGCCATGTTTAACGAGATTGAGACCGGGCAGTGGCCCGCCTGGAAACTGGGCCAGTGCGCCTTGTTGCAGGCCGCCCAAATCGATCCCGAAGTAGCCCAGTCGAGTGATCAGATCGGCGACTTTCTGCTTCGCCTGAAGGTGCTCGCCGGAATAGAACAGCACACGCTTGCCGCCTTCTGCTGCTGGGTTTACCAGCAATGCCGGTGCCAAATGGTTGAACGCTTTCACCAACTGCGCGCCAGGCAGCATCCGCGAGACAACACTCGAGGAAGACTCACCACTCAAATCGAAAGGCTTGAACAGCGGCGCTTCGATGGGATTGTTGGTGTCCACGACTACACGCCCCTTCCAGGGCCCAAGAGGCTCAACGGCGGCGGCGATTTTCGACCAGTTCACGGCGAGAAAAACGATGTCCGCCTGACTGGCTTGTTGCACTGTCACTGCATGCGCAAGCGGACCCAGTTCGGCAATCAACGGTTCCAGGCTTTCCGGCCCACGACTGTTGCTGATGCTTACGTGCAAACCAGTACTTGTGAGTAACCGGGCGATAGCGGTGCCAATGGCTCCCGCGCCAATAATGCTGATGTTCATAACGACCTCCTTAAGCGGTGAAGCCGCCATCGACCACTAGTTCAGCACCGCTGACAAAGCCGGCTTCGGCACTGGCCAGGTAAGCCACCGCGCCAGCGATATCCCGGCCTTCGCCATAGCGACCCACCGCGATGTTGGGGCGTATAAAATCGGCAACCGGGCCATCGGCCGGGTTCATATCGCTGTCGGTAGGGCCGGGGTGCACGGTATTAACGGTGATGCCACGCGGGCCGAGATCGCGCACGAGGCCACGGCTGAAACCAGCCACTGCGCCTTTGGTCAGGGTGTAAGCAGACGCTGTAGCAAAGGCCGTGTACTGCACCATCGAACTGCCGATATGGATGATGCGACCGCCTTGGCCCATGTGCTTGAGCGCCTGTTGGGTGGCGACAAATACACCAGTGACGTTCACCGCAAGAATTCGTTGGAAGTCCTCGAAAGCGATGTCTTCCGGCGCGCCCAATACACTGATGCCGGCGTTGTTAACCAGAATGTCGATGTGGCCAAAACGCTGCCCAACCTCATTGACGGCAGCGCGCATGGCATCGGCATCACCGGCATCAGCGCGTAGCGCCAACGCTTGGCCGCCAGCCCTAGTGATTTCGCTGACCACGGCCTCAGCGCGATCAGCGGATGCGTTGTAGGTAATGGCGACGGTGGCGCCGTCCGCGGCCAGGCGTTTGGCGATGGCTGCGCCAATGCTGCGTGAGCCGCCGGTGACGATTGCGATTTTGCCGGTGAGAGAACGGTTGTGAGTGGTCATGGTGTATGCCTCGGTGTGTGTTTGGTAAGGCTATGAAACGCTTTTCACTCTTTCTCCAGTAGTGGGTAGTGACTAGTATTGCTTTCAACTAAAACTTGAAGATCGTCAATATGGAAACGTTCGGAAATTTGCTGTCCTTTGTACGCAGCGCCGAAACCGGCAGCTTTTCCGCTGCGGCGCGGCGCCTAGGCTTGACCCCTGCAGCAGTCAGCCGAAACGTGGCTCAGTTGGAGGCCAATCTCGGCGTTCGACTATTCCAGCGCAGCACGCGTCGCGTCACGCTGACCGAAGCGGGCGAACGATTTCTGAGCAATGTTGAGGGGGGGTTGAACAGCGTCCAGGCCGCTATTGCCGACGTCACCAGCAACGTCGGCGCGCCTGCCGGGGTGTTGCGTATCGCTGCGGCGCCGGGATTTGCACGGGACATTTTGTTGCCGTTGATGCCGGATTTTTTGCAGCGTTATCCAGGAATTATTCCTGAGTGGTATCTGGAGAACCGCCAGGTTGACCTGGTGGCTGAGGGGTTTGACGCGGCGATTGGTGGCGGCATTGAGCTGGCGCCAGGATTGGTGGCTAGGGATATTGCCCCAGCTCATTTAGTTTTGGTCGCAGCGCCGGCGCATGTGGCTGGACGGGGTCGCATACAGCGTCTGGACGATCTGCAGAAGCTTGATCATCTGGCCATGCGCTCAGTGCAAACCGGCAAAGTCAGAACCTGGATGCTACAAGGCCCCAAGGGGCAACGAAGCCCCCTTGATCTGGCGCCTCGCTTGTTGGTCAACGATCCGCAGGCGCTCTGTCAGAGTGCGTTGCTAGGTTTGGGTGTGGGGCTCCTGGCAATTCCTGATGTGCTGCCTTATCTCGAAGATGGCAGGCTGCAGCGAGTACTTCCTGATTGGTATGTTGATGCGGGCCATATCGCACTCTACTTTTCCAGTCAGAAACTGCTACCGGCTAAAACTCGCGTGTTCGTTGATTTTCTGGTCTCCTACTCCAGAGAACACAAGTGGACAGAGCGGTTCTCTGCCCGGCTGTGAACCCCGCGCGGGGCTGCCATATGCGGTTTGCCCGGTTTCGACATTTCCACTCACTCAGGAGCTATGGTTTTAGCAAAAGCAAGGATAAGGGGGAACACCGAACGTCTGCTTCTGGCCGATTGTGTTGAAAAAGCCGGCTTCGGTTTCCATGGCAGAAAAGTGCGCGTCTGAGATTGAAATCTGTGTTTAGCGCAGAGGGTTCAGGACTCAGATTTGACGTAGCGGCGTGCAAAAAAGGCGCTTTCACCGCTCAATGCATGGGTCACCAGGCCGGGTCGACTTTTTCAACACAATCGGCCGATTGCTGCCGGTCGCAGCGGACTAACTGAAGTACCTGCAAGGCTTCAGTCCGACTGTACTTTTCCCCAGGCACGCCACGGCTGTGGGGATGCTAAATCGGGCTGACGACACGACGTCATGTTAGACTTAGGGCTGGGCAAAACCTTCGTAAGCGTCCGGCCAGCACACCTTGCGTTAAACCGACTCCCATCGATGCGGAAGCAGCTCGGTAATTTCACTCATCCGCTGCGTCGGCAGACGTGTGAGAGCATCCTTCAGATAAAAACCATTCCGATACATACGACCGTTTGCGTTGCAGCTACATGCCCGATCAGCCTAACGTACTCTAAAGCAGCGCAGTCAGCGCATGATTCCATTTCTATTAGCTTGGCTCGATCTGTGAAAGCTCTCAGTCAATCCCAGGTAGCTTGGAAGTTGAACGTTTGCAGGTAAGTTTTTAGGGTCAAAGATCAGCTTGCTTTGATTTGCCTTGAGGCAAGCAACTGTAGTGGCCTAATGAAACCGGACACTCATTTAGGCGAGAATGCTCGCCAGATCGAGGTGTCAGATGACCAAACAACGCCGCTCTTTTTATTCCTGAACTCAAGCGCGAGGCCGCCGACCTCGTGCTCAAACAAAACTACAGCTATATCGAAGCCAGCCGTTCACTTGGCATTGGTGAGTCGGCAGTGCGACGCTGGGTTGACAAGATATGAACTCCGGTCGATTGACCAAGCGCCTCACTGCTCACTGCCAATCCTTCGCAACGGCAGTGAGCATTTCATGAATCAGTTGTCCGAACCGTTGTGTCAGCAGGCCTTGCGGCCTGTCTGCCGGTAGCAGCAGGTAGGTCGAGAAGCGTATCTGTGGGCGAAAGGGGCGGATTTCGATGCCAGTATGCAGGTACTCCAGCGCCACGATCGGGCTGACGATGCTGACGCCCAGGCCCAGACCCACCAACGAGCAGACCGTGGCGGCGTAGGGCGTTTCCAGGCTCAGTTTTCGGTGGCCCCGGTCCTCGGGGAATGCCCGGTCGACCCGGGCACGAGAGCCGTCGTTCTGCGACAGCGAAATGAATTCCTCGCCCTTGAGATCCTCCGGTCCGACGCAGGCCAGTGCGCTCAGGCGATGACCCTTGGGGAATACGCACACGCCTGGCACGTCGCAGATCAACCGGGTCGTCACCCCCGGCATGTCCTCGCCGACGTAGGACGCCAGCCCCAGATCGCAAAATTGCGAGGCAGTCCAATGGGCAACCACCGGTGAGTCGTTGGTATGGAGCGAGATCGCAACGTCCGGGTTCTCCTGGCGAAAGCGTTGGATCACGCGAGGCAACACCGTCAGCGACAGGGAGGGGACCGCGGCGATACGCAAGCGCCCCGTGCCGACGCGGCGGATGTTCTGCGCGGCTTTCTCCAGGCTGTGCAGCCCGATGAACGCTCGCTCGACATCGGCGAACAGCGCGGCCCCCTCGTCGGTGGGTATCAAGCGTCCGGCGACCCGTTCGAACAGCTTGAAACCAGCGTTGCGCTCAAGTTGGGCAATCAAACGACTGATGTTGGGCTGGGAGGTATGCAGGGACTCGGCCGCGGCGGTCATCGAGCCACTCAACATGACTGCGCGAAAGGCTTCGACTTGTTTGAAGTTCATGGCGTCCCATATCAATTTGGTATGAATGACTGATGAATTGTCATTTGTTTGCATGAGCCACAGGCTTTATAAATCTTTCCATCGACGTGAGCGCGAAGGCGGGAACGGCGATGCGGTTCGAGCATACGGCAGTCATAAGCATAAAAAAACGCCGCTCTTTATCTCATTTCTGCCCTTGTATTTTCACGGTGTCGTGCTGCCTCAGCCGCTCGATACCGATAGGTAAACCAGGAGGCATCATGTCGTTTTCATTCAAGATTCTTGGCAGTGCGCTGGCGTTCTCGTGCCTGACGCTGGGTGGCCTTGCCCAGGCCCGGGCAAGCGAATTGCCTGCGGTTCCCGATGAGATCAAGGAGGCCGGCCAGGTGCGTGCCGGCGTGCGTTGCGACCAACCGCCCTACGGTTTTCAGGACAGCAGTGGCCAGTTCGCCGGCGTCGAAGTGGAGATGGCCAGGCAGATCGCGCTGTGGTCGCTGGGCTCGAAAGACAAGGTGACGTTCACCTGCGTCACGGCGGAAAACCGCGTCCCGCAGTTGCTCGGGCGCAAGGTCGATTTCCTGATCGCGACCTTGGGCGTCACCCCTGAACGCTTGCGCGTCATCGACTTCACCACGCCTTATCGGTGGGGCGCCAGCGACGTGGTGGTGAAGAAGGACAGCCCGATCAGGAAAATCCCCGACCTCAACGGCAAGACCCTCGCCACCCTCAAGGGCTCGGTGCAGGCCAAGTGGTTCGAAGACCACATGCCAGGGGTCAAGACCTTGCGCATGAACAGCGCCGCCGATGCGCTGCAGACCTTCCGCCAGGGCCGCGCCGATGCCTACACCCATGATGCGGCGACGCTTGTGGTGGTGGCGGACAATGACAAGGACGCGCGCTTGCTCAACGAGCCGTTCCAGATTTCCGATGCGGCGATCGGCGTGCGCAAGAACGACGAGGCATGGCGTGACTACCTCAGCGCCGCCATCGCGCGCATGCATGAGGAAAAGCTGTTCCGTGGCTGGATCCAGCAGTTCGTGCCCCAGGGCATCCAGAGCTACTACATAAGCGTCTTCGAGCAGCCCAAGCCTGCCGAAGCCCTTTGAGCGGACGTCACCATGGATTTTGACTTCAATTATCTGTTGGCCCAGTGGCCGGCGCTGCTCGATGGCGTGCAGATGACGTTGCGCGTGTCGGTGCTCGCCATCGGTTGCTCATTGCTCGTGGGTGTCCTCGGCGGCGCGGCGCGGGTGATGAAAGTGCCGGTGCTGGCGCAGGTCGTGGCGCTGTACGTGGAGCTGATCCGCAACACGCCGATCCTGGTGCAGTTGTTCTTCATTTTCTATGGGTTGCCCGCCATCGGCCTGGGGCTGTCGCTGTTCTGGTCGGGGGTGTTGTGCCTGTCGCTCTGGGCCGGGGCCTATCAGATCGAGAACGTGCGGGGAGGGCTGGCGACCGTGGAGCAGGGCATGCGTGAAGCCAGCGTGGCGCTGAGCCTCAAGCCCAGTCATTACTTTTGCCTGGTGGCCTTGCCCATCGCGTTCAGGACCAGTTTGCCGGCGATGCTGAACACGGCCATTTCGTTGCTCAAGAACTCGTCCTACCTGCAGGCCATCGGCCTGGCCGAGCTGACGTTCGTCGCGGTGGATCGCATTGCCACGGATTTTCGTGCCATCGAAATGTTCAGTGCCATTTGCGTCATCTACCTGGCGCTGGTGGGGATCCTGGCGCTGTTGACGGGACGGCTCTCGGCCCGCTTGCAACGACCTTTCCAACACTGAGGCCGGTATGAATTTTCTGATCGAAAACTGGGCCTTCGTATGCAAGGGCCTGTGGATGACCTTGCGCCTGGCGTTGGTGGTGCTGCTGTTCACTACGCTGATCTCCGTCGTTCTCGGGGTGCTGGCGACGTTGAAGAATCGTCTGTTGCGGTGGACGATCCATGGCTACGTCGAGCTGTTTCGTTCGATCCCGTTGATCGTCAATGTGTTCTTCATCTTTTTCGGTGCGCCGATGCTGGGCCTGGACTTGAGCCCGTTCGTGGCGGTGACCACCGGCCTGACCCTGTGGGGCAGTGCCAACGGCATCGAGATCGTGCGCGGTGGCCTGGAGTCGGTGGCGCGCCACCAATGGAAAAGCGCCTGGGCACTGGGCCTGCGGCCCTGGCAAATCTATCTCTACGTGATCGCGCCACAGTCGATGCGCGCCATCCTTCCGGCGTACACGGGCCTGCTGACCATGCTGGTACAGGCCACGTCCCTGGGGGCGCTGGTGGGTGTCGGCGAGTTCCTCAAGGTCGGCCAGATCATCATCGAACGGGATACCGTCATGACCGGCGTGAGCCCTGCGTTCACGGTCTACGGCCTGGTGTTGCTGGTGTATTTCGTCATCTGTTCCCTGCTGAGCTGGCTCAGCCGTTATCTCGAACGTCGGCTGGGTCGCCCAGTGACGCGTGCCACTCCTGAAGAGGTTTCAACATGCAAGCATCCAAAGTCAGCCGGCGTTTGAAGGAAGCCACCGCGCCGGAAGTCAACGAGTACATCTATCGGCCGCGCCTGCAGGGCTTCGCCGAGGGTTTCGAGCTGTTGGGCAATATCAACAAGGCCCACATCGTGATGCTTGCCGAGCAAGGCCTGATCAAGGATGAGCACGCCGCCGTGTTGGCCAGGGGCGTACTCGAAATGGAGGAGGCCGGGCCTGGCGAGGTGGCCCTCGATCCGTCCCGTGAGGATGCCTACTTCAACTACGAGGCCCACCTGATCGGGCAAATTGGCACCGACATTGGCGGGCGCCTGCACACCGGCCGCAGCCGCAACGACATCCTCGCCACGCTCGACCGGCTGCGCTGCCGTGAGGTGCTGATGGACCTGGTCGAGGCATTGCTGGTAGTCCGCCAGACAGCCGTCAACAACGCCGAAGTGTTCGCCGATGTGGTGATGCCGGGTTATACCCATCTGCAACCGGCGCAGCCGATCACCTATGGCTATTACCTGTCGGCGGTGGAACAGGCGTTGGCGCGCGACTGCAAGCGCCTGACCCAGACCCTGGAATCGATGAACCAGAGTCCGCTGGGCGCGGCGGCCTTTGCCGGGACGCCATTCAACGTCGACCGGGGGCGCACGGCCGAACTGCTGGGTTTCGACGGCTATCTGGACAACGCCCTGGACGCGGTCGGCTCCAGGGATTTCATTCTCGAAAGCCTGTCGCACCTGAGCCTGTTGGCGGTGTTCTGGAGCCGCGTGGCCCAGGATTATTTCGTCTGGAGCACTCACGAATTCAGCCTGATCGACTTTCCCGACAGCGTGGCCGCGACGTCAAGCATCATGCCCCAGAAGAAAAACCCCACGGTGCTGGAGTACCTAAAAGGCCGCAGCGGGCATATCGTCGGCCTGCTGATGGGGGCGAGCATCAGCATCAAGGGAAGCAATTTCTCCCATACCGGCGACGGTAATCGCGAGGGCATCCGTGGCTTCTGGGAGGCCGCCGAAGAAAGCCTGCGCTGCCTGAAACTGTTGGATCTGGTATTGCGCACCGCAACGCCGAATATCGAGCTGGCGGTACGCCGGGCGGGCGAGGATTTTTCAACCGCCACCGGCCTGGCCGACCTGATCGTGCAGGAAGCGGACCTGTCGTTCCGCGAGGCCCATCATGTTGTCGGTGGGGTCGTGCGCATGGCCATGGACGCGGGCATGCTGGCGCACCAGATCGATAGCGCGATGGTCGATGTCTGTGCCCTGGAGCAGCTGGGGCATGCGCTGAATCTGCCGGCCCAGAAGGTGCGCGACTGCCTTGATCCGACCGCCAACGTCCAGGCGCGGATTTCGGCGGGCGGTCCGTCGATGGCGTCACTAAAACCGAGCCTGCTGCGCGCTAACGCCAGAATCGCCACCGAGCGTCAAGCCAACCAGGCCCGTCGTGATCGCCTGGCGGCTGCCCATGAGCGTTTGCAAGCAGCGACCCGGGCGCGGGCGGGGCTATGAAAAGCATGTTGACGGTACGTGGGTTGCACAAGCGGTTCGGTGACCATGAGGTGGTCAAGGGTGTGGACCTGGACGTTGCCGAAGGCGAAGTGGTGGTGATCATCGGTCCCAGCGGCTCTGGAAAATCCACCTTCATTCGCTGCCTCAACAGCCTCGAAGTGCCCTCGGCTGGCAGTGTGGTGATCGGCAATAGCGAGTCGATCAAGGCGGGTGATCGCAAGGCACTGGCGAAGTTGCGGGAGGAGGTGGGCATGGTGTTCCAGGACTACACCTTGTTCCCGCACCTGTCGGTGATGGCCAATATGATCCTGGCGCCGGTCAAGCTCAAGCGCGCGACCAAGGCCGAGGCCCAAAGCGCTGCGCTGGCACTGCTGGACCGCGTCGGACTTCGGCATAAGGCTGACGGGTACCCCTCCGAACTGTCGGGTGGGCAGCAACAGCGCGTGGCGATCGTCCGTGCCTTGGCCATGAAGCCCAAGCTGCTGCTGTTCGATGAGCCCACCTCGGCGCTGGACCCGGAAACCGTTGGCGACGTGCTGAACGTGATGAAGGGGCTGGCCGCCGAAGGCATGACCATGATTGTCGTGACCCACGAAATGGGCTTTGCCCGGGAAGTGGCGGACCGGGTGATTTTTTTCGACGCAGGGCGGATTGTCGAGATGGGGCCGCCGTCGCAGATATTTACCGCGCCCCATGAAGCGCGGACGCGACAGTTCCTGCAAGCGGTCCTTCATTGAAGCGCAGATATTCAGGCCGCTGTTCGACATGAGCGGGCCTGCAGCAGGGGAGTTTGTGATGAATGAAGTGATCACCGGGCCTGCGGGCGCCGACGGCATGATCCGCATGGAGGCTGTCTACAAATGGTACGGCCAGTTCCACGTGGCGCCGATGTGGTTGCGCAAGATGCCCAAGCGCAAGGCCGAGGAAATCGCCATGCATTATCTGGAGCGCGTGCGCATTCCGGAACAGGCGCACAAGTACCCGGGCCAGCTCTCCGGCGGTCAGCAGCAGCGCGTGGCGATTGCCCGTGCCTTGTGCATGAAACCGAAAATCATGCTGTTCGACGAACCGACCTCGGCCCTCGACCCGGAAATGGTGAAGAGGTTCTGGACACTATGATGGGCCTGGCCGAGGACGGCATGACCATGCTCTGCGTGACCCACGAGATGGGTTTCGCCCGCACCGTGGCCAACCGCGTGATCTTCATGGGCAAGGGCGAAATCGTCGAACAGGCCGCGCCGAACGATTTCTTCGATAACCCGCAGAACGACCGAACCAAACTGTTTTTGCGCCAGATCCTGCATTGATTGATCTTCTAAAAATACCATCTCTGGGTTCAACTGTGAAATGTCTCGATATCAATCGTCACCGCCTTCAACAACTTATCCAGGCGTACCTCATCAGAACGACATCCGGTGGCGCATGCGATTACTTTTCCTAGAGTTCGTTCTGTGGCGTCAAAATGACATCATTTATTTCAAGATAATTCATCCTGGGCCGATACGCTAAAAACAATATTGACCTGGAGGGCATTTCGTTCATGAAGCTTACAGTCAAAGGCAAGTTGCTGTGTCTGGCTATCATCCCCGCATTAATGTTCGCATTGATCACCAGCGCACTGGCGTCGTGGATGTTGCAGCGTACTGCGGATCAGCAAATGATTGAGACCCGCGAGAGCTTGATCCAGCGCAATCGTGACGTGCTGAAGAACTATGTGCAGGTGGCCCTGACGACCATCAAGCCGCTGCACGATGCCTCGGCTATGGGCGATATGGCCTCCCGTGACAAAGCGCTTGAGTTGCTCAAACCCGTCAAGTTTGGTGATGAAGGCTACTTCTTTGGGTACGATACCAAAGGCGTTCGCGTCTTCCGTGGCGACAGCAACGCCGGGGTCGGCAAAAGCTTCTGGGACGTTCAGGACCCCGACGGTTCCTTCCATTATCGGACCTTTGTCGAGGTGGCCAAAAACAACAAGCACTACATCGACTACTTCGCACCAAAACCGGGCCAAGAGAGTGTGCAGGTACCCAAGCTTGGCTACACCGTGTACCTGGAAAAATGGGACATGGTGCTGGGCAGTGCCATCAATATGGATGACATCGACGCCGCCATGGCCCTGGAACAGGCAGCGGTCACCGAGCGCACCCGCGCTTTGCTGGGCAGCATCTTCCTGTTGACGCTGGTGTTGTTGCTGGTTACCGCAACGGCCGGTGTCTGGACGGCCAATGGCGTTGTCCGCCCGTTGCGTGTACTCAAGACCAACCTGGATGACATCGCCGCCGGTGACGGCGACCTGACCCATCGTCTGACGGTCACCAGCAACGATGAGCTGGGAGATCTCGCCGCCTCCTTCAACCGCTTTATCGACAAGATCCACGCCATGGTTGGCCAGGTCGCGAAGATGACCACCGACCTCGACGGCCTGGTGCATCAGGCAACCCAGCAAACCCTGCGCTCTGAGCAAGCGATGCAACGCCAGCGCAATGAAACCGATCAGGTCGCCACCGCCATCCATGAAATGTCGGCGGCCGCCCAGGAAGTCGCAGTCAGTGCCCAACGGGCCGCCCAGGCCGCGGCAGAGACCGATCAGCAAGGCCATGCCGCACGGACTGTGGTAGGCGACAATATCAAGGGTATGAACGCGCTGGTATCGGATATCCGCATGAGTGGTACCAGTCTTGACAGCCTGCAGCAGGACGTACGCTCCATCGTCTCGGTGCTCGACGTGATTCGCTCGATCGCGGACCAGACCAACTTATTGGCACTCAATGCCGCGATTGAAGCCGCGCGTGCCGGAGAAGCCGGGCGCGGTTTTGCCGTGGTTGCCGATGAAGTTCGTGCGCTGGCGAGCCGTACGCAACTGAGTACCCAGGAAATCCAGGGGATGATCACGCGCCTGGAAACCGGCACCACCGACTCGGTCGCCGCTATGCAACGTTCGACCGAAGCGGGCGAAAGTGCCAACCAGCAGACCAACAAAGTCGGCGCTTCGCTGGATTCGATCTCGGGCCTGATCGGCACGATAAACGCCATGAACGCGCAAATCGCCAGCGCCGCCGAAGAGCAGACCTCGGTCGCCGAAGAGATCAACCGCAGCGTGCATCAGATAGCGGGTGCGGTGGAAAGCCTGGCCGATGAGACCGAGCAAAGCGCTAACACCATGCGCGAAGTGTCTGCACTGGGTGCCAATCTCAACAAGCTGGTCAGCCAATTCAAAATTTGACGGGTGGTTTAGCTTATCGCCAGCCTGGCAACGGTGGCGATAGCGGTTTAGTAATGACTGATTCGTTAGCTTGATCATGATTAGGTAGCAATCTAGCTACCTTCCATGCAGCGAATCATAAGAAAAATCAGCACAACCGAAACACCCCCGTGTTTAGACTCAGGAGTGATCTAGCGATGTCCGATAACGATACCTCGCCGGGGCGTCGCGACTTTTTGCGCAAGTCGCTGACGCTGATACCCGTTGTAACCCTGGCCAGTGCTGGCCTTCCCACTGCTGCTTTTGCTCGGACCCCAGTGAGTGATGCCCGATCTGGCGCACAACCGGCGGGTGAAACCGATCACTACAAGCCGACGTTTTTTACGCCTGAAGAATGGGCGTTCCTGATCGCGGCTTGCGACCGTTTGATCCCCTCCGACCAGGTCGGTCCTGGCGCCGTTGAGTTGGGCGTGCCTGAGTTTCTCGACCGCCATATGCACACTCCCTATGCCAACGGTGGGATCTGGTACATGCAGGGCCCGTTTATCGAAGCGGCACCAGAGTTTGGTTACCAAGGGCGATTAACGCTGCGCGAAACACTGCGCGTGGGCATCAAGGCTTTCGACGCCAGCTGCAGGAAATCCTTTTCTGGCAAAACCTTCGCCCAACTGACGACTGCCCAGCAGGAAGAACTGCTTAAGAGTGCCGAGAGCGGCAAGCTGGCGCTGGAGGACATTTCTTCGAAGTTGTTCTTCACCAACTTGCTCAATGAAGTGCGCAACGGCTACTTCGCCGACCCTTCTTACGGTGGCAATAAAAACATGGGCGCCTGGAAGATGATCGGTTATCCCGGCATGCGCGCCGATTATATGGATTGGGTGACGGTGCGTGACAAACCGTACCCGCTGCCGCCGGTCGATCTGGCCGGACGGAGGGGTTGAGCATGGCGAACGTTAAACCAAAAGTGGATGCCGTGATTGTCGGCATGGGTTGGACCGGGGCGATCATGGCCAAGGAGCTCACCGACGCCGGATTGACGGTGGTGGTGCTGGAACGCGGCGCTGATCGCGACACGCAACCTGATTTTGCCTACCCAAAAGTGGTCGACGAACTCGAAGGTTCGGTGCATCGCCGCTACCTGCAAAGCCTGTCCCAGGAAACCGTTACCGCGCGGCACAACCTGACGTCCACCGCCGTGCCGTATCGGCAGATGGGTTCGTTCAAGCCCGGCACCGGTGTGGGCGGCGCGGGCAGTCACTGGTCAGGCTGTCACTTTCGGGCCTTGCCGGAAGACTTCAAGCTGCGCAGCAATGTCGAGCAGCGCTATGGCGCGAAGTTCATTCCCGTCGACATGACCATCCGGGATTTTCCGGTCACCTATGAAGACCTTGAACCGCACTTCGACCACTTCGAATACGTGTGCGGCACTTCCGGAAAAGCCGGCGTGATTCAAGGCGTGAAACAGCTGGGCGGCAACCCGTTTGAAGGCTCGCGCTCGCGAGAATTTCCGTTGGGCCCAAATCCTAACTATCTCGGCGCGGAGATGTTTTACGGCGCGGCTCGCGAGATGGGCTGGGACCCGTATCCGATCCCGGCGTCCAACGCCTCGGCGCCTTACGTCAACCCGTATGGCTGCCAGATGGGACCGTGCAACGCCTGCGGGTTCTGCAGTGATTACGGTTGCCTGAACTACTCTAAGGCAAGCCCGAATATCAGCATTTTGCCGGTGCTGCGCCAGCGCAAGAATTTCGATTTGCGCACCCATGCGCAGGTTCTGAAAGTCAATATCGACAGCGATGGCAAGAAGGCCACCGGCGTGACTTACCTGGATGCCCAGGGCACTGAAGTCGAGCAGCAGGCCGATCTGGTCCTGCTTTGCGCGTTTTCCCTGTACAACGTGCATCTGATGCTGCTCTCGGGTATCGGCAAACCTTACGATCCGCAGACTGGCGAAGGCACCATTGGCCGCAATTACTCGTACCAGAACCTCAATCGCGTGGTGCTCTTTTTCGGCAAGGATGTGCAAGCCAACCAGTTCATCGGTATCGGTGGCGCGGGCACGACGATGGACAATCTCAACGGCAACCAGCTCGATAATGCCAAGGCTGGATTCGTCGGGGGCGGCATCATCTGGGCACGTCAGCCGGGCGCCGGTCCGGTGCGCGGGATCAATGTACCGCCGGGTACGCCAGCCTGGGGTGCGCAGTGGAAACAGGCGGCCAGCGATGCGTTCCGTCACTCGTTCTACTTCGAAGTGCAGGGCGCCTGCATGTCGTACCGTCAGCATTACTTGAGCCTTGATCCGACCTACAAGGACGGCTTTGGGCGACCGCTGCTGCGGATGAACTTCGACTGGCACGACAACGAAATCAAGGCCTCGCAATTTCTGGTCGGCAAGGCGCTGGAGATGTCGAAAATCCTCAACCCGACTGCCGTTGCCGGCGACGCAAAGAAACCGGGCGAGCATTACAACATCACCAAGTATCAGAGTACTCATACCTGTGGGGGCGCGATCATGGGCAGCGACCCGAAGACCTCGGCGTTGAACCGGTATCTGCAATCCTGGGACGTGCATAATGTGTTCGCTATCGGCGCCAACGCGTTTCCGCAAAACAATGGCTATAACCCGACCGGAATGGTGGGGGCGCTGGCGTATTGGTCTGCCAAGGCGATTCGCGAGCAGTACCTGAAAAATCCCGGCCCGCTGGTTCAGGCATAAGGAGCACAACCCATGAAAAAGTTTCTCCTGAGCCTGGCAGGACTAAGCGTAGTGGTGCTGGTCGTGCTGTTGGCATTCGCTTTCTGGCCGACGTACACCCGTGCGCTGCAGGCTGCACCTGAAGCGCAGCAGGCGGCGCTGATCGAGCAGGGACGCTACCTGGCCGACGCGGGCGATTGCACCGCTTGTCACACGACCCAAGGTGGCCAGCCGTTCGCCGGCGGCCTGCCGATTGCCTCACCGATCGGTACGCTTTACAGCAGCAATATCACCCCTGACCCAACATCCGGCATCGGTGCTTACACACTGGATGATTTTGACCGCGCGATTCGTCACGGCATCGCCGCCAATGGCGACAGTCTGTACCCGGCCATGCCTTATCCGGCCTACGCGAAAATCAGCGATGATGATGTGCGGGCGCTGTACGCGTACTTCATGCATGGCGTCACAGCGGTCAATGCCGAGAACCGCGCCAACGATGTAGCGTGGCCATTGTCGATGCGCTGGCCGCTGGCGATCTGGCGCAAGGTGTTTGCACCGCAGCCCGATGCCGTGGCATTCAAGGCCGACGGCTATAAGGACGCTCAGGTGGCACGCGGTGCCTATCTGGTTCAAGGTCTTGGGCATTGCGGCAGCTGCCACACGCCGCGTGCGTTGACCTTGCAAGAAAAGGCGCTGGATGAGTCAAGCCCGGTTTACCTTTCGGGCGGGTCGGTGATCGATGGCTGGCTGGCGGTGAACCTGCGCGGGAATCCGGCGGACGGTCTTGGCAGTTGGAGCGCCGAAGACATCGTCGCAACACTGCGCAGCGCCCGCAGCACGACCCATGCGGTATTGGGTGGCGCAATGGGCGATGTGGTGGTTCACAGCACTCAGCACCTCAATGATGGCGACGTGCAGGCGGTGGCCGCCTACTTGAAAACGCTGCCAGCCAGCGGGCGCGAGGTATCGAGCTTCAAGGCCGATCCAACGACTGCCAAAGCGTTGGCTGTCGGGGAAGAGGGCAGTCGTGGCGCCGAGTTGTACCTCGACAACTGTTCCGCCTGCCACCGCACCAACGGCCAGGGTTACGAGCGGGTCTTCCCGAAAATCGCCGGGAACTCCTCGGTGCTGTCGGAAGATCCGGTGTCGATGATTCGTCTGGTGCTGGCTGGCAGCAAGCTGCCCGCGACCGCGACTGTACCTTCCGAACTGGGCATGCCTGGTTTTGCCTGGCGTATGTCGGACGAGGAGGTGGCGCAACTGCTAACCTTCATCCGCAGCAGTTGGGGCAATCAGGCCCCGGCGGTAAACGCGGCCCAGGTCAAGCAACTGCGGGACACGCTGCCGAAGGAATCGCCAGCGGTGTCGCGCACGGACATCGCCGAGCCATAAGACTCTGAGGCGGGCTGACTGCCCAAGTCAGTCCGCCTGGTTTGGTGAACGCTACGTGGAGTCACGCTATGTCCTTGGAAGGTTTGACTTGAATTGATGCGCCGGAGTTAGGTGTCAACACTACGGACCGGAGCAGTTCGCTTCGGTCAACAATATCGGAATTGACTGTTCTAATTCTGTAAACCTGCAGCGCTCTGCACTGGAACCGCGGGGGAGGCGCTGGTCTGGCGCTATACCAACATTGAAACAGGCCTGACGTTGCACCGTTACTGGTGTTCGAAATGCCGGGGCTGCGCCTTGAAATCGCAGTGCACACCGAGTACGGAACGACGATTTCGACGCTGGGAGCATGAAGCCGTATTAGAGGAAATGCAGGCCCGACTGAGCAACGCGCCGGAGATGATGCGGGTCCGAAAAACAAGAAGGTTGAGCGTCCCTTCGGGACGCTCAAGCAATGGATGGGTGCGACGCGCTTCCTGACCCGAAAGCTTAACGGGGTGAGTGCGGAGCCGGGTCGGTTAGAGCACTTGGAGGCAGGCAGCTATCGGCCACAAACGGATGTCCAGAGGAGGAGACAAACGTGCCACCGCGGCAAGCGGCTACTTGTCTCGGTGGCAGTATCGCCGTGGCAGTGGCTTAGCGTTTGAGGAAACAGCTGAGTGCGAGTTTGTTTGCTTCGTCAAGGCTTGCCTCGCTCTCCTTGAACTACTTCCTTTGCAGCCCTGATAACCGCAGCTAGTGCCGTCGACAACAGGGATGGTTCGATCGCCTGCCGGTTGGCTCAAACAGGGCGACTCGAGGGAGGCAGGTCGGCAGTAACGTCAATACGTATCGTGCAACCGGCATCAGTCAAGCTGAGAAAGGATCGTTTCCAACAGGCCAGGAAATCGATTGTCCAAATCGGCCCGGCGCAGCGAGTTCATATGGGTGGTGCCGATGGTCTGGGTCTGAACCAAACCGGCGTCTCGCAGCACTCGAAAATGATGAGACATTGTCGACTTCGGCCGGCCACCGTCCAACTCGCCACAACTGGCCTCGCCCAACTCGTCAAGGCGCCGCACGATCTCCAGGCGCACAGGATCGCTCAAGGCGTAAAGCAGACGCTCAAGAACGAAATCGCTAAGTGAAGGATGTCTGTAGGGGCGCATGAACGAATCATACACGGGTTTGCTCTACGACCATAGTTCGAATATTATCGAATAAAGGTACTACGCATTCCCGGAGAAACCTCAATGCCTGCGCTATTCCAACCCCTCACGCTTAAAGACATCACTCTTCGCAACCGAGTCGCGATTCCTCCAATGTGCATGTATTCGTCAAACGATGGCCTCATCAATGATTGGCACAGTGTCCACTACGCCTCCCTAGCGCGTGGCGGCGCGGGGCTCGTGATTGTCGAGGCTACGGCTGTAGCGCCCGAAGGGCGAATCACCCCTGGCTGCGCGGGTATTTGGAATGATGAACTGGCTCAGGCCTTCGTACCGGTGGTCCAGTCGATCAAGGCAGCCGGCTCCGTGCCGGGACTCCAAATTGCCCACGCGGGGCGCAAGGCGAGTGCCAATCGTCCATGGGAGGGCGATGACCATATTGGTGATAACGACTCGCGCGGCTGGCAGACCATTGCCCCATCGGCCGTTGCCTTCGGTGGCCACCTCGGCAAGCAGCCAAAAGCCATGACCCTGGAAGACATTGCCCGCGTGCGTGAGGATTTCGTCGCGGCTGCTGGACGTGCGCGTGACGCTGGCTTCGAATGGCTGGAGCTGCATTTCGCCCATGGTTATCTAGCCCAATCGTTTCTGTCCGAACACTCCAACCAACGTGATGATGCCTACGGCGGCAGTTTCGACAACCGTTGCCGCTTCCTGCTTGAAACGCTGGCGGCCGTTCGTGAGGTTTGGCCGCAGCACTTGCCGCTAACCGCCCGTCTAGGGGTCATCGAATACGACGGTCGGGACGAACAGACCCTGGCCGAGGCTGTCGAACTGACACGTCGGTTCAAAGATGGTGGCCTGGATCTACTGAGCGTCAGCATCGGTTTCACAATTGCTGAGACCAACATCCCTTGGGCTCCGGGATTCATGGGGGACGTTGCCCAGCGTATAAAGCGCGAGGCGGGGATACCTGTGGCTTCGGCATGGGGCTTCGGCACGCCAAGCGTCGCCGAAGAAGCGATCAAGAGCGGTCAGCTGGACTTGGCGATGATCGGACGAGCACATCTGGCCAATCCGAATTGGTCCTATTTTGCCGCTCAAGAACTGGGCGTAGAGCGTGCGGCCTGGACCTTGCCAGCTCCCTACGCCCACTGGCTGGAACGCTACAAATGATCGTTGGGGCGAGTATGGCCGTCATGGCCTAATCGCCCGCTGCCCCAACGGCCGTGAACTGGTGGCTACATCGCTGGCCGCTCATGGCTCGGTCCATCCAAAAAGTTAGCTGAGGATTACGCTATGTCCCGAGTCATACGCTTTCATCGCACCGGTGGACCCGAGGTTCTTCAGATCGACGAGGTTGACGTGCCGGCTCCCGGCCCGAACGAGGTTCAAATTAACGTCAGAGCGCTCGGCATCAACCGGGCTGAAGTGATGTACCGCACAGGCGAGTATGTTATCGAACCGAGGTTTCCCGCCATGCTGGGCTATGAAGCCGCTGGAACCGTGGCTGCAGTTGGTCCCGGTGTGGTCGGCTTCGCTGTTGACGATGCGGTCAGCGTAGTGCCCGCGTTCTCCTTTGACGAATACGGCTTGTACGGTGAGTTGGTCAACGCACCGGCCCATGCGGTAGTGAAACATCCGGAAGCGCTCTCTTTCGTCGAGGCGGCGGCCATCTGGATGAAGTTTGTCACCGCCTATGGCGCACTGATCGAACTCGGTGGGCTGAAGGCCGGAGATGTTGTACTAATCCGTGCGGCGTCCAGCAGCGTGGGGCTTGCCGCTATCCAGATTGCGAACATGGTGGGTGCCGTACCTGTGGCGCTGACCCGCACCAGCGAAAAGCGCGCAGCCTTGCTTCAGGCAGGGGCGGCGTCGGTCATCGCGACCCACGAGCAGGACATGATGGCTGAGGTCATGGCCATTACTCGCGGCAATGGCGCTCGCATGGCCTTCGACCCCGTTGGCGGACCCGAAGTGGCCTTGGTGCTCAAGGCGCTAGCGAAGCACGGCATCGTCTTCCAGTACGGCGCTTTGGACACTCGGGATATCCCAGTCTCGGTCATGGATCTACTCGGAAAACATTTGACTCTACGCGGTTACCAGCTTTTCGAGATCACCCAAGATCGCGACAAACTTGAACGGGCCAAGCAATTCATCAACGAAGGGCTCGCTTGCGGAAAGCTGCGACCAGTGATCGACCGTACATTCAGCTTCGTCCAGATGGCCGAGGCTCACCGGTACATGGAATCAAATGCCCAGGTGGGCAAGATTGTTGTATCGCTGTAATCCACGTTAGGTCTTCGCGGCATGTCTGGCATGGTTACCTTCAATAGGTCATGCCAGCTCGATGCACCTTTCATATTCAAGCACACTGAGACAGGAGGTTTAATGAAAGCTCCCCTAACACTGATTGCCACACTGGTCGCCAAGGCCGGTGCCGAAGCTGAGCTCCAGCAGGCGCTACAGGAACTGCAAGGCCCCAGCCGCGCCGAAGCGGCCTGCATCCAATACGACTTTTACAAAAATGCCGAGCAGGCTTGCACATTTCACATGATCGAGCAGTGGCTGGATGAAGCGGCGTTGACTGCGCACGAGGCGACACCGCATTTCCAAACGGCCCTGCCAATCATCGAACGAGCAGCAGAAAAATTCTCCGTCACGAAAATGTACCGCGTCTCCTGAGGGGCTCAAAATGAAAGCGATCGCACACTTCAAATGTCTGCCAGTCGAGAATCCTGACGCCCTTGTGGAGATCGATCTACCCGATCCCGTGCCGGGTCCCCGCGACTTGCTCGTAGAGGTTAAGGCCGTATCGGTCAATCCTGTTGATACTAAAGTGCGCCAGGGCTACGTGCCGCACGCAGACGAAAGCCAGCCACGCATACTCGGTTGGGACGCGGCCGGCGTGGTCAAGTCGGTCGGTCCCGACGTAACGCTGTTCAAGCCCGGTGACAGGGTCTGGTACGCCGGGTCGCTGATCCGCCCGGGCAGCAATAGTGAATTGCAGCTGGTGGACGAGCGCATTGTCGGATCGATGCCACAGTCGCTGAAGTTCGCCCAGGCTGCGGCATTGCCCCTGACGTCCCTGACTGCTTGGGAGTTGCTCTTTGATCGCCTCGGCGTTACACGCGGTACCGCCAACCGGGGCGAAACGCTGTTGATCATCGGCGCTGCCGGCGGGGTGGGTTCAATCCTCACGCAACTGGCGCGTCAGCTCACCGGGTTAACGGTCATTGGCACGGCTTCGCGCCCTGAAACCCAGGCTTGGGTGACGGAGCTTGGCGCGCATCACGTGATCGACCATACCAAGCCACTGAGCGAAGAGCTCAAGCGCATCGGTATTGCTCAGGTCAGCTTTGTCGCAAGCCTGACGCAGACCGACCGACACTACGAGCAAATTATCGAATCGCTGAAACCACAGGGCAAGTTGGGTCTGATAGACGACCCGGCCACGCTGGATGTCGTACCGCTCAAGCGCAAGAGCCTGTCGCTGCACTGGGAGCTGATGTACACGCGCTCGCTGTACGAGACCGACGACATGCAGGAGCAGCACCACATTCTCAATGAAGTGGCGCGTCAGATCGATTCGGGTGTGCTGCGCACCACCGTTGGCGAAAACTACGGGCGTATCAGCGCAGAGAACCTTCGTCGTGCGCATGCCTTGCTGGAGAGCGGCAAGGCAAAGGGCAAGATCGTCCTAGAAGGGTTCTGACGGGAATCTGGCTACCGGCTCACGGAGGTACCGATGGTGAACTCCGAGAACATCGCTCTTTTTGGATTTCAAAGGCCGCTCAGAGGCACCATCAACCCAAGATTCGAAAGCCGTTGTTCCAATACCGTCTCGATCCAAACGACCATCCAATCGTCCAACTGAAAGGACCATTCTTCATGAACAACGCCATCGGCTATGCTGCCCTTGACCCGAGCGCACCACTCGCGCCCTATACATTCGCACGCCGCGCAGTAGGCTTGAACGACGTCAAGATCGAGACTCTCTATTGCGGCGTCTGCCATTCGGATCTGCATACGGCCCGAAATGAATGGAACAACACGATTTATCCCTCCGTACCAGGCCATGAGATTGTCGGGCGTGTTACAGCTGTAGGCGACTCGGTCCAAGCCTTTAAGGTTGGCGATTTGGCCGGCGTCGGCTGTATGGTCGATAGCTGCCAGAGCTGCCCGTCCTGTGGGGAAGGTTTGGAACAATACTGCGAGAACGGCTTCGTTGGGACTTACAACGGCAATGCGTTCGGCGGCAGTGAAAACACCTTCGGCGGATACTCGGACAACATCGTGGTTAACGAGAAATTTGCACTGCGCATTTCTCATCGCGACGCCGATCTCGCCGCTGTGGCCCCGCTGCTGTGCGCGGGTATTACGACTTACTCGCCGCTGCGCGAGTGGAAGGTTGGGCCCGGCCAGAAGGTCGGCGTGGTAGGCCTCGGCGGTCTGGGCCACATGGCCGTTAAAATTGCCAATGCCATGGGCGCGCATGTAGTGTTGTTCACTACCTCGCCAAACAAGAAGGAAGATGCCCTTCGCCTGGGTGCCAGCGAAGTCGTTGTGTCGAAAAACAAGGACGAGATGGAAGCGCACACGAACAGCTTCGATTTCATCCTGAACACCGTTGCGGCCCCACACGATCTCGACGCATTTCTATCACTGCTCAGGCGCGACGCGACCATGACATTGGTGGGCGCACCTGAGTCCCCGCACCCGTCGCCAAGCGTATTCAACCTTATTTTCAAGCGTCGTCGTCTGGCTGGCTCGCTCATCGGCGGTATCGCAGAGACTCAAGAGATGCTTGATTTTTGCGCCGAGCATGGCATCGTCTCGGACATCGAAATGATCGACATTCGAAACATCAACGAAGCCTACGAGCGCATGCTCAAGAGCGACGTGAAGTACCGTTTCGTCATTGACATGGCCTCGCTTAAGTCAGCCTGACCGCGGTAGCGGAAGAGGCCATGGGCATCCATGGCCTTTCCGTTGTGCGAGATGCCTACGCCCAACTGTATTGCTTGAGCGGGACGGTCCCCAAAAAGGGTCGCTTTGGCCAGAAGGATTGGCGACCTAAGTTGTCGGTGGGCAACGTGATGGTGTTCCACTGCTGGAGTTCTTCGTCGCTTAGGGCAATACGACCGTTGCCCAAATAGGCCACACTTTCGGTGTCATCGAAACCCATCAACGGATAGCGATCGACTACGTTGCCGCTTTTGTCCATGGTCAGAAGTTGCATCGGATGGACGACTGAAGCCCGAGTCAATACGCATTTTGTTTCCAACTGAAGTGATAGACGTCGGCATGCGTCTGCGGTTGGCATTTACCGTTATCGGCGCTGGCATCTACCACGAACCAGTCAGCTCGTGATGTCTGACCCAGCGGATGGGCTTTTTTCGGTACAAAACAACTGGCCAGCTATGCACCGTGGACCATGGCAAAGCTGCCAGGATTTTCGCGCAACCAACTGGCGGCCTGCTCGATCGTCTGAGAGTCGGCGAAGCCGAAATGCACAATTGGCGTAACCCGGCGGTGAACACATCTTGCGTTTTATCGTCGTGAGTTGCGGCTCCAGGGATAGGCACGTAGACCTCACTTCAGGCACGACAAAATGGCTTAAGATCATCGACGACTGTAATGGAACATTTCGACTAAAAGGACGCGACATTTTATGGAAATCCCCCTTGCTCAAATCAGGGAGCGTTTGAACAATCGCCGCTTTACGGTAGCGGGTAACGCCCACGGGCTATCCGGTGCCGGCACAGTATTTCACTACCATGTCGAAGAAGATTCCATTTGGGGTACTTACCAAGGTGGCCGGATCCGCATGGGTCATCAAGTCGGACGCGTGACTAGCCCCGATACCATTGAGCTTCTTTATCATCTTAACTACGGATGGTGAGATTCTTGCTGGCTGGTCTCGTGGCACGGTAGGCGTTGATCACGCAGGACGTATCACTCTGATGTTCGTATGGGGTTGGTTGTCGGGCGCGACTGGAGGTGGGGAGTCTAGCTACGTTGAGCTTGCCGCGTAGCGGTTAAGCTTTTTGATTACGCTCGCGTCCATCTGTGCGGTAGCAACTCGGAAATCTCACTGGCCTGCTGCGTCGGCAGGCGCGTGAGGACGTCCTTCAAGTAGGCATACGGATCATGCCCGTTGAGCCGCGCCGACTGGATCAAACTCATGATCGCCGCAGGCCGTTTTCCGCTGCGTAGCGATCCGGCGAAGAGCCAGTTCTTGCGGCCAAGAGCCCATGGTCGGATCTGATTCTCTGCCCAATTATTATCAATGGGTACGGCCCCGTCATCGAGGTAGCGTGACAGCGCTGCCCAGCGTTTCAGGCTGTAATCGAGTGCTCTACTGATAGCAGAACCTTCGGGCACAAGATCACGCTGGCCGATCATCCAGGCATGCAGCCTATCCATCACGGGCACGGCTTTTTGTTGCCGTGTTCGGTATCGTAAATCTGGCTCCAGGTTGCGCACTTCGCTCTCGATTTCGTACAGCAACAGGATGTAACGCAGGGCCTGCTCGGCGAGCTGGCTTTTGTTCGTGGCGTGCAGTTCGAAAAACTTGCGGCGCGAATGGGCCATGCAGCCGATATCGGTCACGCCGAGTTCGAAACTGGCTTTGTAGCCACCAAAATCATCGCAGACCAACTTACCTATCTAGCCTTGCAGGAAGTTGCGAGCATGCTCACCAGCGCGGCTGGGGTTGAAGTCGTAGACGACAGCGGCTGTTTCGCAAAATTGGCTGGTGGCATAAGCCCAAACATTAGAACGGTGGGTTTTCTTCGAGCCAGGAGCAAGCATCTGCACGGGTGTTTCATCCGCGTGCACGACCCGCTGCCCGATCACCACGCCACGCAAGGCATCGACCAGGGGGCTGCACGTGCACGCCCCTAACGCCCACCCATTGAGCCAAAGTCGAGCGTGGAATCGCCAAGCCGGCGCGACCAAAAGCCGATTCCTGACGGTAAAGCGGAAGATGATCTGCAAACTTCGCGGGCATGACGTGGGCAAGTAATCCGGCAGTCGGGATGCCCTTGTCGACGACCTGCGCCGGTACGGGCGCTTGGGTGTTTCGCAGTCATTGCAGACCCACTTCCCACGAATATGGCATTCAACGGTAAACACGCCGGGCGTGTAGCCCAGCTTTTCGCTGACATCTTCACCGATGCGCTTGAGTGCGCAGCCGCATGGGCAGTGGGTGGTGTCCGGTTCGTGGAGGATCAACGTGTGTGGGAATTCTGACGGCAATGCCGTGCGTTTGGGCTTTTGCTTTTTCTCGGTCGCAGTCAGCACTGTTTGCAAGGCATGAAGCTCTGCTTCAATCGCCGCGATATCGGTATCGATCAGGTCATCCAGCAAGCTGGCCTGCTCAGGATTCGTCTGCTCGCTGCGCTTGGCAAACTTCAAGCGCTTGAGTTGTGCGATCTCGTGGGTCAGCTTCTCGATCACCGTTTGATCGCGGTTGATCTTCTTACCCATTGTCTCGACCGTCTTGCCCATGGTCTCGACTTGCGAGAGCAACTGCGCCGCCAAGGCACGCAGTTGGTCGGGGGACATTTGGTCGAGACTGGGTGAAGAAGTCATGCCGCAGATTTTGCCAGAACAGGCAGTTCGCGGCGATAGATCGATAGGCTAATGGCAGCTGTTAAAGCAGTGTGATCGCGCCGCCGGAACCCGCGCGTTGCCATGGCAGACCCAATACCAAGGCCTGGAGTTGCTCGGTGTCCAACTGCATTTTCAGAGCCATGACGAATGCTTGGCCAGTGAAACCTACCCTGATTTAACCGACGTGCAGCCAGCCAGACACCGAAGCCGTCATGCACCAGCACTTTCATGCGAGTGGCACGGCGGTTGGCAAACAGATAAGCACTGTGCGGCTTCGCCGCACCGAACACCGCGATCACCCTGGCTAACGCGGTTGCGGTTCCCGCTCGCATGTCCATCGGGTCGGTGGCGAGCCAGATGGAGTCGATGCGAATCATCGCAGCAGATCTCGAAGAAAAGTCGCGCAGGTAGCAGCACTTTCAGTTGGCCAGTTCACTTTGATGGTGCCGCGCGGGTGCTGGATCTCAACGCAGATATTCGACGATGTCGCTTGCGAATTTGCTCCGGCCAGCGGCATGGGTAACGGAATAAATGCAGGTTGCAGCGCAGTGCTTTTCTGCGCTGCACTCGAATCCATTTGTGGACGAGGTTTGCGTTGAGGCTATGGCTGAGTGCGACGCTGGCAATCGAAGCGCCGGGTTGGACATACTCTTGAATGACCTTGGCCTTGAAGGATTTTGAATAGGAACGGCGTGTTGGCTGCATGAAATACCCGCTTAATGGCTAAAACTGGTGCCCACTTAAATTAAGTGCACACCATGTCCTGGCTTTGCGGGGCTGGGTAGATGACTTGGCCGGACGAATACGAAAATCCTCACAGGCTTGTGATGGAACAAGCAGCCGAAGTCACCCAAGGGGCAGATCTGGTGCTGGTCGCCTGGCATGAAGGTCATTGGCTCTTTGCGCGTCAGCCAATTGGTAAGGGGCCGTGAACACACCTTCCGAACTCCAGCATTAAGGACGATGGTGTCCGCGTATTTTTAAGCGGACACTATCGCCCTTAACGTCAGGAATTCCATGCGCCAACGAAGCTCTTATCCCAAATCGTTCAAAGCCAGGTTGTTCAGGAATGTCTGCAACCCGGTGTTTCCATATCCAGTGTCGCCATCAGTCATGGCATCAACGCCAACGTCATTCGAAAGTGGATGCCGCTATACCGGGATCAGCCGCCAGCGGTGCTACCTGCGTTTATTCCAGTACAATCTACGCCAAAACGGCAGAGTGAAACGTCGGCGTTAATCGTTCTGCCGTTTGGCGATCAATCGATCACAGTGAAATGGCCAACTTCTGATCCTGAAGGATGCGCCCGCTTTGTCCGTGGGCTCACGCAATGATTCGCATCGACGCCATCTGGCTCGCCACCGACCCGATGGACATGCGTGCAGGCACTGAAACTGCGCTGGCCAAAGTGATTGGGTGTTCGGTGCGGCGAAGCCGCACTGCGCTTATCTGTTAGCCAATCGCCGCGCCACTCGCATGAAAGTGCTGGTACATGACGGGATTGGCGTTTGGCTGGGCTGCACGTCGATTGAACCAAGGCAAGTTTCATTGGCCGGGTATTCGACAAGGCTGCGAAATGGAGTTGGATAACGAGCAACTTCAGGCCTTGGTGCTCGGTCTACCTTGGCAACGCGTTGGAGCAGGCGGTGCAATCACACTGCTATAAGAAACTGTAATCAGCGCCTCGGCCTGCTGCCGCAAGCGATCTGCTTTGGTAAAAACCCCGGCATCACTTCCTCGCCTAATCCCGATCAAATGCCCCCCGACCAATCGCGTGCATTCGCTGCGCAATTGCTGTCGCAGCTCAGACCATGGCAAGACGGTCGAAACACTGGACAAGAAGATCAACCGCGATCAAACGGTGATTGAGAAGCTGACCCACGAGATCGCACAACTCAAGCGCTTGAAGTTCGCCAAGTGCAGCGAGCAGATGAACCCTGAGCAGGCCAGCCTGCTGGATGACCTGATCGATACCGATATCGCGGCGATTGAAGCAGAGCTTCATGCCTTGCAAACAGTGCTGACTGCGACCGAGAAAAAGCAAAAGCCCAAGCGCACGGCATTGCCGTCAGAATTCCCACACACGTTGATCCTCCACGAACCGGACACCACCCACTGCCCATGCGGCTGCGCACTCAAGCGCATCGGTGAAGATGTCAGCGAAAAGCTGGGCTACACGCCCGGCGTGTTTACCGTTGAATGCCATATTCGTGGGAAGTGGGTCTGCAATGACTGCGAAACACCCAAGCGCCCGTACCGGCGCAGGTCGTCGACAAGGGCATCCCGACTGCCGGATTACTTGCCCACGTCATGCCCGCGAAGTTTGCAGATCATCTTCCGCTTTACCGTCAGGAATCGATTTTTGGTCGCGCCGGCTTGGCGATTCCACGCTCGACTTTGGCTCAATGGGTGGGCGTTAGGGGCGTGCACGTGCAGCCCCCTGGTCGATGCCTTGCGTGGCGTGGTGATCGGGCAGCGGGTCGTGCACGCGGATGAAACACCCTTGCAGATGCTTGCTCCTGGCTCGAAGAAAACCCACCGTTCTAATGTTTGGGCTTATGCCACCAGCCAATTTTGCGAAACAGCCGCTGTCGTCTACGACTTCAACCCCAGCCGCGCTGGTGAGCATGCTCGCAACTTCCTGCAAGGCTAGACAGGTAAGTTGGTCTGCGATGATTTTGGTGGCTACAAAGCCAGCTTTGAACTCGGCGTCACCGAGATCGGCTGCATGGCCCATTCGCGCCGCAAGTTCTTCGAATTGCACGCCACCAACAATAGCCAACTCGCCGAACAGGCCCTGCGTTACATCCAGTTGCTTTACGAAATCGAGAGCGAAGTCCGCGACCTTGAACCGGATTTACGCCGCCTAATACGGCAAGAAAAAGCTGTACCGGTGATGGATGCTCTGCATGCCTGGATGATCGCCCAGCGCCAGATCGTGCATGACGGCTCGGCGATCAGCAAAGCTCTGGATTACAGCCTCAAACGCTGGACGGCGCTGTCGCGCTATCTCGATAACGGGGCCGTACCCATTGACAATAATTGGTGCGGGAACCAAATCCGACTGTGGGCGTTGGGTCGCAAAAACTGGCTCTTTGCAGGTTCGCTGCGTAGCGGCAAACGGGCGGCGGCGATCATGAGCTTGATCCAGTCGGCGCGGCTCAACGGGCATGATCCGTATGCTTATCTCAACGATGTGCTGACGCGGCTGCCGACGCAGCGGGCAAGTGAGATTACCGAGTTGCTGCCGCATAAATGGGCGCCCGTTCAACCGCCCAAAGTATGTTGGGAGGTGCGGACAGCGCTGGTACTGGGGTTGCCGGAGCAGCGGGTCGGCTCATCGCTAATGTGACGAGACGTACATAGATGGCGTGGACGGCGCAGGCAGTGCGTAGGTCGCCTTCATCCATTCGATCTCTGCCTGGGGCGTGCGCCCAAAGAAACGTTTGAATTCGCGGCTGAATTGCGAGGCGCTTTCGTAGCCTACATTGAACGCCGCCGTCGAAGCGGTCATAGCGTTGCGTAGCATCAGTAATCGCGCCTGGTGCAAGCGCGTCGACTTCAGGTATTGCATCGGCGACGAGTCCGTCACGCTGCGAAAGTGCAGATGAAAATTGGGCACGCTCATGCTCGCTTCTTGGGCAAGGGACACCACATCCAGGCGCTCCTGGTAGCAACTATGGATCTTGCGGATCGCACGAGTGACCTTACCAAAGTGACCCTGGCGATTGAGCGCGGCGCGCATCGAGCCACCTTGCTCGCCGGTTAGGATGCGGTAGTAGATCTCCCGCACCAGCGACGGCCCAAGTATTTTCGCTTCGCCCGGACTGCTCATCGCCTCAAGAAAGCGTAGCGTCGAGGCGCGCAGCAAATCGTCCATTGGCGAGGCATACATGCCCTTGGGCTGGGCATCACTTGGCCCGAGAGCTTCATCCATTTGCAGTATCAAATCGCTGGCCATTTGTAAGTCGAGGCGCATGTAGACCGCCAGCATTGGCTGCGCCTCGCTGGCATCGGTCTCCATGGTGAAAGGAACTGGGACGGACACTACTAGATAGTGCTGGGCGTCATAAACGTATACGTCATCGCCCAGATAGCCACGTTTGCGCCCTTGGCACAGGATCACGATACCCGGGTCATACAGCACCGGAGTGCGAGTCAGTGGCCGATTCGAACGCAAAAAGCGGATGTCCTCTAGCGCGCTGAGGTTGTAGCCCTCGACCGGCGCGAGGGTTTCCATCAAATGCACCATGCGCGAGGTGCGTGAGTCGGCCCGATTCATTGATGTCCCCCTCTGCTGGTCGCTCAACCGTCGGTGGTAAGGGTCAGCGCTTCCCATTGATCAATCTCCCTGGCCGTGCGATTCAGCTTGTCACGTACCAGCCCCAGCGCGTCACTGCCCAATAATAAGTGTGCCGGTGGTGTCGTGCTGGCAATAACCTGCAACATCGCTTGCGCCGCTTTTCGCGGGTCGCCAAGCTGTTTGCCGCTCTTTTCTTCGCGGGCCTTACGTACCGGGTCGAAACTGGCGTCATAGTCAGCAATGCTTCGTGGGGTGCGCTGCATCGAACGACCGGCCCAGTCAGTGCGAAACGAGCCAGGTGCCACGGCGGTCACGAAGATGTTGAACGGTAGCAGTTCTTTGCTCAGCGTATCGGAGATACCTTCGAGAGCAAACTTGCTCCCGCAGTAGTACGCGATGCCCGGCATCGTGATGGTGCCGCCCATAGAAGTGATATTAAGAATATGACCAGTGCGACGCTTGCGAAAATAAGGCACGAAAGCCTTGGTCACAGCTACCGCGCCGAACACGTTGACGTCGAATTGGCGACGCATTTCCTCCAGCGGCGACTCTTCAAAGATGCCCTCATGACCGTAGCCGGCGTTGTTGACCAACACGTCGACTGGGCCGTGGGTTGCTTCAATAGCAGCTACTACGCTGTCGATCCGGGCGAAGTCAGTGATATCCAGAATCACCCCATGAGCATGATCCACGGAGAGCGCCTGAAAGGCGCGCAAGGCGGCTTCACTACGCACGGTACCTATGACACGGTGGCCCGCTGCAAGAGCTTCTTGCGCCAGCGCGTTGCCGAAGCCACTGCTCACCCCCGTGATGAATATGGTTTTTCTGCTGTTCATGGCGACTTCCAATAAGTAGGGACGAGGCCATGATATGTATCGAAAACTCGGTCACCTATGCCGGTTTGTCTTAGAGCATTGCCTATTCCTATCAGAGTCAACAGTTAAGTGGGCACGCGTTTAACCACGCAACATGTGTGTTGAATGGACACTTATGTCAATTCCATGCAATTGGATGGGAGAGTCTGCGCAATACCCCAACTACTCGAGGAGAGTTGGCCAAACGCTTACGGATTTTCGCCGTCCAGGGCAGGCTTGATGAAGCCGCGAGCGAACCTAAGACAGAACCAGCCACTGACGACAGCGGGGACTATTTTTCGAGCCCAGGGGCGGTCATGAAACCAGCGGCGCAACAGCTAGGGCACCAGGTGCCCTTTAAAGAATCTGAAACTGTACGCTTGTCAGCGAAACAGCGCCGCACATCGCCATAGGGGGCTAAGACACGCTACGGCGCTTTGCCTGATTGCCTGACGGCATTAGGCACTCTCAGAAGTAATCGTACTTGCGCAGGACGCTAGTGAGACGGAATCGGTGGGCCTGTCTGTTCAATCTTCTTGTCCCTAACCCATAAGTCGAATGCTTCGCTATCCAGGGGACGGCTAAGAAAGTAACCCTGGCCTTCGTCGCAAAGTACGGCTTTGAGCAGTTCCAGTTGCTCAGCCGTTTCAATTCCTTCCGCGGTGACGGTCAACGACAATGCCCGGCCCAACCCTACTATCGCTTGTATAACGGATTTATCTTTTTCGTTTTCACCCAACCGGTTGACGAAGCTTCGGTCGATTTTGAGACCATCGAAGGGAAACGAGCGAAGGTAACTCAGTGATGAGTAGCCGGTGCCAAAATCATCCATCGCCAGGCGTACTCCAAGACCTTTGAGGGCACGCATGATCTCGAGGGCTCCCGTAGCATCCACCAACATGATGTTTTCGGTCAGCTCCAGCTCTAACCGTGTCGGATCAAATCCGGTTTCGCACAGGGCTTTTTGAACTCGTGCCACTAAGTTGCCACGCCGGAACTCAGTTGAAGATAAATTAATTGAAACGAACATATTGTTCGGCCAGTGGTTAGCGCTCTCGCAAGCAGCGGTAAGCACCCAGTCACTCAACGATACGATCAGCCCCGATTCTTCGGCGATGGGTATAAAGGTATCCGGGGAGACCAATCCATGCACGGGGTGTTGCCAGCGCACCAGGGCTTCGGCCCCTACCAGCCGGCCATCCACAATGCGAACGCGCGGCTGAAAGTGTAACCGTAATTCTCCATGTTTGATGGCGTAGCGTAAATCGCTCTCCAACCGGCGACGTTCGATGATTTTGGCGTTCATGTCGCCTGCATAAAAACGCCAAGTGTGGCGACCGCCGGCCTTGGCTTCGTACAGGGCTATATCAGCATAACGCATCAGCTGGGCGGCTTCGCACGCATCGTTAGGCGCCATCGCAATACCGATACTGGCGCTGACAAAGACTTCCTGAGCGCCGAGGGCTATCGGTTCTTCGATTGAATGGATAAGGCGCTGACACAGCGCGTCTATTTCGTCTTGGGAACTCATGTCAGTGATTATCAGCACAAACTCATCGCCACCAATCCTTGCGACGAGGTCTCCCGTCCGTACGCAATCTCCTAATCGTTTTGATACTGTGTTAAGGACATGATCGCCAGCAGCATGACCGAGCAGATCATTTACCGGCTTGAAACGGTCTAGATCAAGACACAACATGACCAATGGGGCTTCACGGGTGGAAACAGCCCTGAGTTTGCCATCAAGAAACGCTTGTAAACGCGTCCTGTTAGGGAGTCCAGTCAAGGCATCGTGCTGCGAAAGATAATCTATGCGTCTTCGGGCTTCGACCTCATCAGTGATGTCACACGCAGTGCCGCGAAATCCCTCGTCGACCATCTCTCTCGCATGAAGCCGAGCAATCCGTGCCTGTCCTTGCGAATCAATATAGCTGCATTGCACGCTGGTGTTGGGATGCCTCTTAGGCATTTTCAACCATTGGGATAACTTTCCTGAATCAAAACGTAATAAGTTGTCTAAGTCAGCGCCAATCCAGGCATTTCTAGAGAGGCCTGTGATTTCTTCGAATCGTTCAGACAGGTAACTCAATTGGCCTTGAGCGTCAATCTCCCATATCCAATCCGAACTGGCTTCCGCTACATCGCGAAAACGCTGTTCGCTTTTGATAAGCGCAATTTGGCTGGTCTGCAACGAAGCATAATTATCTTCTAGCGTCTTTGCTGCGAAGGTTGTGCGTCGCAATAAGACCCAAGTCATCAGCCATACTACAGAAGCCGCCACGCCTATCAACGGCAACATGAAACCCAGCAACTTTTTGCCAGGTTTCTCTAATTCCCAGAGCAAATGGCCAGCGGATCCGTGTTCGCCTAACTGCACTGTTGTGGAAGACACCTTATCATGAGTTACTATACGTAACGCTTTGATGCCGTAGTCTGTTCCTATGGTTTGAAGCCTTGCACTATCAAGCGGCTCGACGAAAACCAGTACAGATACTGGACCATCAACCGCTTCAACGGTAAGGTCGTTACCGGGCGTGAGTGCCGAAGCTGCAACTACCGCAGGTATACCACCAAAGTTAACGATAGTGGAAACTGCGGCTTCCTTACCAGCTGCCGCGCGAGCTTCATTGAGGAGCGCATCGATTGGTCGTCCTAACCATTGCGCGATGTCGACTGATTTAAGTTCGCCCCTGATCACCGAATAAACGGTGCGATCTGCGCCATCGACGACAAAAACCCCTTGATAGCCAAAGTTTTTGTACACTCCGGAGCCTATGTTCGCTTGAGCAAATGCCCAATCAACATCCACCATTTGATGAAGGTGTTTGTACGCCTCCCCCCAAGAAGCGTAGTCCTTCACTGTGGTAGTTACGTGTTTCTCCACCGACTTTATGGCTTTGTTGATGTAGAAGATGCCTTCGTGTTCTTCAACCGTATCAAGGTCATGCGCCACATAGAAAAGCAGACAGGCAGCGAGTAGAAAGACACTGACCAACAGCCCCGCAAATTTAAGTAGAGAGGCGCGAATAAGGGCCACGCTGGTACGGTTCAGAGCGGGAGCGGCGGAAGTTGGGATGTTTTCGAGCATAGGATTCCAGGCAGGGTTATCTGTGTCAACTCTCAGTTAATCTATCGGCTGGAGCGGTTATTTTTTGAATGTCTGCGCCTGCCTAATCGGACGGGCCGACCAACGGTGGTCTTGGCTTTCGATCGCCTCGGTCGAAAGGTGCGACTCCAAAATATCAACTCACCAGAAGCTCGCCATACCGCTGATGATTTTTTGATACAGGTATTGTCCAGCTCACCGCGCATGGCACTCTGCTCGTTAAGTTCCTAACACGACGAAACCAGGTGGTTGTATCGAAAACTTTCTGCGAAGGGCAGAGGTTCTAAACTAACTACTCTGGGTCCGTCGGCGGCACGGTAATTAAGACGTTGTATTTGGCATCCTCTAGCGTTCGAAGCTAATGAGTTTCTCTATCAACGCGCTGCTGCGCACCTTGCCGTGTTGAGCAGCAATATTCGGTTATCGTGTTGAGGCTGCGCGCAAAACCAACGCGGATCTGGCGATCGGCCCTGAACGAGGCACCTTACGCTGTGCACCGGCGTTGATGGCGAAACCACACAGATCGAAGTTCGGACACCTGGTGCGGCATTCCCCGCGACGCGCTCGAAAAATTACTCGTCCCATTTTTTACGACCAAACCTATCGGACAAGGCTCTGGGTTAGGATAGTCCTCATCGGACGGCATTGTGAAAAAACATAACCGCACCATTCAGTGCGCAGCGAGGCCGGGGTCGGGGCTACGTTCAACGTCGTATTACCCGTGCACCAAGCGATAGAAAGAACAACCCCCTGGCTCGCTGAAGTTCTCCGCTCGCCAGCGTATCCGAGCCGCTGGCTCAACTGTGCGAGCCCAAGGTGGTGGCTAGGCATGCGATGCGTTTGGCCAATTATTCGATCGTTGATCGAGAGGAATAAGTCGCCAGTGAGGATGACGGCGACCGTGCCTCCCATCGGCGGGCAATTTAGTGGCTGAACCAGTGGCGCAGCAGCGCGTTACCGACGGCCTGGCTGTAAACCAGGCCTCCGCCCTTAGAGCACACAGTTGGCCGGGCGGTATAGACCGGTATCAAAAGCCGGCATGTGTTCCGTCTCGATCAAGGTGCCGCGAACGACGCCCTTAGGCGAGCCATGCCGCTCGCTGCCGGGCGCCTGCGTTCAAGTAGACGTGCCGATACCGTGGCTTGCGATGTATTTAACCGTGGATAACCCCCTGACTACAAAGGAGGGCGAGAACTTAAGGGCCGCCACTCCAACGCGTTAGGCGAACCGGAGAGGGAGCGCCGACCAATAAATGGGTAACTAGGATCGGAGCCTGGCAACGCTCCGACGGGCTCAAGTCATGCGGCAACTGCTCAAAGAGCATTGAGGTCCTGCTGCTCGCCTCGACGAGATTGTAGAAGCGGTCATCAGTGAATAGGGCACCGTTGAAGACTGAGTTTCCCCTAGGCAGTGTTATTCTCACACCGAGGCGAACCAGCATCCTCGCTATGCCAGCACTGGCATCGGTGATTGCTTATGATCAGCAGTCGGTGATCAGACCCAGCTCTTCCGTAGTGGTCCTTGCCAAGGTTGGGAAGGGGCTGGTCAGCTACTTTGGCAGTTCAACTGCATCTTGGCCCCGACGCCGATCTGCCGGCCATCTTCGTGCACAACAAGCACGTCGAGCCTGGCCTCTGGGTAGCAGGGCCAGCCGGCTAGCTCGTTGAATACCTGGATGAACAGCGCGCAGAGGTCAGCTTCCTTTTCGATTGTTGTCGATAGGCATGACCGTCCTGGTCTCTATAGCGGAAGACTTTAGATGGATAGCTTGACTTCATTACATTGGGGGCGCCAATAAATAGTCGGCAAATTTATAGCGAAGGTTCTAGCGGCTCACCAGAAATATGAGCATGCCTGCGCTGATTTGCGCAGGATGATCAATCTGAAAATAAACTAAGGGCGCGAGTGGGTGAGGCCGTGACACGTCAAAGCCGCACTAGGAATGGTTCCTGCTTTTTAACGAATATCCAGCGCGCCCCGAGAGCCAAAACGATGTGTCTGGCTGACGTGCAAGGGAGGGATTTTCGTACTGGCGAGAAACCGGGTGAATTTTCGGCGTATTCGGCCGATATCAGACTTAAGGGATATCGTTTCTAGATGGCGGTTGGCTCCGCCTGGGACAAATAATATGAAAACTATCGACGACTTTAGGATTGAGGCTCACGAACTGCTATTGGAGCTTGAGGCCGCCACAACTGGCCTAATGATGCTTGTTTCTTCCAAATGCATTTCGGGACCTGCGTGGGATGCAGCTACTGAACGACAGCATGATGCTCATGACCGCTGGAACGCGTTCGTAAACAAAACAACAGAATTTGCTCCAGACTAGCCGACTCTGTCAAGCTGACCTCGGCCGAATGATGAGTGTTTGGAGCGGTCGCGATGGTGGGGCTTTTAGCCTCGATAGAGGTATTGCATGTAATGGTGAAGATTGCCGGTATTTGATGTAGCTCAAGGAGAGGGCCATGTCTCATAATCTGGATTTGCCCGTCGCACACACCTACAGGGGCCACCAGTTGTTCCTGAAATTCGACTGGAAGCGCCCCAACGACGCGGCACCGACAGCTGCGCATATCTTGGTGAACTGTGATGTGCCAGGATTGGCAAGCACCGTAGGAGAACTCAAAGGACCCTGGTCCAGCTACCTCGACGCCCTTACCGAAGCAATCGGAGTCGGAGAGCAGTGGGTCGACAGTCAGCTTCCCTGAATGAGCGTTCCCTGCTGTTACGTTGCCTTGTCGGTTTAAATTGCTTGGCTTTCCTAGTCAGCGGTGGGGTTGAGGGCGGCGTCAATCTAGCCCGGTGTGTGAGGCTGAGGGTGGCTCGTTAGCAAATTGCGACGTTTTTCAGCATTTCCTTAGTGTCGTTCTCCCACTCATCCACCACTGTGAGGCATTGCTGTAGAGCCAGGCTCTCGGCGGACACGCAGTCGAGATCGTCAGCCTTCAAGAAGATCTGGCGTTCGTGCTCGAGAATGGTTTCGAGCTCGGCCGGCGAACATGACTTGGCCTGCGCTTCGCCACCCTAAGTACCGATGTCCCAACGTTTCACGCTTCTCCTCTCGACTAGGCGGAACTGATGACCGTCCTCCAGGGTGAGCAAAAGTTCTTCAATTACGCCGGTGGTGGTCGCAGAGCTGTAAATCAGCTTCACAGTCCCGCCTAGGCGAAAGACGTTCCCATCGTAAAGGTGCAGGCGGCGGCCCTCGGTTCTTTCCGAAAACGTTGGCTGTCGAATCGTGCCCAGATCGGGGGAGTCGTCTCGCGCTACAATGTAGTAGTGGGGCGCGCTGTGATATAGGACCGTTGTCCATTGCAGCTCTTCCACGGCGAGCCAGTAGCCGAGTTTGCTAGTTCGTCCATCTCGAATTGTTCAATGCGATCAACCAGCCGTTCTCCGGCCAATCTGGCACTTGCCGCAAGCAGGCAGGACCGGTACGCCTCCGGGTCCGCATCCCAGGTCTTGGTTGTCGAGCGTTTCGCGCCACTGCTGAATCCTCAGCGCCTTGGCCTGTTCAAAATTCATGATGGGATCGACTTCTTAATGCTGTTTGGATATACAGCTATAGAGGCGGGGTAAGTCTGGCGAGGGGAGGGGACGAGTCGCGCTATTCAGTCCAGGGGGAATCAGGATTGCTAGAGACATCTTCATGAACTCCTCGTTCTTGTCGATCACGTCCGGGGTGCCGCGGACGTGATCAGCGACCCAGCAGGAGGCCTAGCAGCTCGATCCTATTGGACAGCTCGTTGATTGCAGCCTAGTGCGCGGGCTGGTTTTCGTTGATTATGTGAGCATTGAATCGTAGCAGTCCCGAACGGCGGAGAATGCAAAGCCTCGAAGGTTCGCGACTCCGGGGCTTCTATTATCGCCTCCATCCCTTAATAGATAGCGAACGTACTTTTAGAATACCAATGTTTAACCTTGTTCACTATGCAAAAATCAAGGTTTCTTCCTGCAGGTCACCAATAAGGTGAGATGAATTTACGCAGGGTGAAGGGTTTGGATTGGCAGCAGCGAGCGACTCGATACTCATAAACGGTTTCTCTAAAAAACCGCATATTAACGAGATCATTTGCTATTGCCTGCTGAAGATCCAAACTCCCGAGGCAAACGCTGGCGCTACGGCACCGCACTGGAATTTGCCTAAATACGGAATCGAGTAACTAGTCCATTAAGCTGGACGGCCAGCGATGACAATTCTTGACTGGCTGCGCTAGTTTGATCAGCACCGGCAGAGGTTTGTAACGAGAGGTCACGAATATTCACTAGATTGCGATCCACCTCCCGAGCGACCTGGGCTTGCTCTTCCGAAGCGCTTGCAATCATTAAGTTTCGCTCACTGATTTGACTGATAGAATGGGTAATTGCGTCTAGCGCGTCACCAGCCGATCGTGCAACTTCAAGTGTAATGGTTAAACGCGCATTGCTCGATTGCATCGCTTGAACCGCTTTGTCAGTACCTTTATGCACACCACTGATCACCTGCTCGATTTCTTCGGTTGATTTCTGAGTGCGGTGGGCCAGTGCCCGAACCTCATCAGCGACGACGGCGAATCCACGCCCAGCATCGCCTGCCCTTGCAGCTTCAATTGCTGCGTTCAGCGCAAGTAGGTTCGTTTGGTCAGCAATCGAACGGATCACATCAAGCACAGAGCTGATTTTTATCACTTGCCCCGCAAGCTGCTCGATTTGCGTTGCCGTAGTTGTAACATCTCCAGCCAAAAGATTGATCGACTCCACGGTAGTCATAACTTGCTGACGACCATGCTGAGCGGTAGCGTTAGAAGCGCCGGACGCTTCGGATGTAGATACAGCATTACGAGCTACTTCGTCTACCGCGGCAGTCATTTCATTCACAGCGGTAGCGGCTTGCTCGATTTCGTAATTCTGCTGATGTAATCCGCGAGTCGAGACTTCGGTGACTGAATTGAGTTCCTTCGCCGCTGAGGCCAACTGGTTTGATGCGTCCGAAATGCTGCGGATGGTAATGCGCAGACGGCCTTGCATGGTCTTGAGTGCAGTTAACAGACGTGCCGGCTCATCGCTGCCAACGACAGAGAATTCTTTAGATAAGTCACCTGAGGCCACAGTTTCCGCAACAGTGATCGCTTGCTTAAGTGGTCCCGTAATGCTGCGCGTAAATACGAAAGCCAAGACCACCGTGGCGACAGCCGCTATGACAATAAATATGATGACCCAGTTGAAGGAGGCTTCGTACGTCTCGGCTGAGCGGGCTGCGGCTTTACCAGCCTCTTCCGCATTGATCCCTTGGAGTTTATCGAGCGTCCGAGTCATATCATCTGCGTGACCAGACATCGGGCCACCTACTGCTTGTATGGCCAGCTCACGTTGCCCCTGATTAATCAGAGAAAGAATATTTCTCTGCTCAATAAAGTACAGTCGTTGGAAGGTCAAAAATTGGTCATAGCCTTCCTTTTCTTCAATTGTAGTAACATTTTTTAGATACGCTGCGTTTAATTTGTCTACGTTGGCAGTCAAGGAGTTGAGCTCCTCCAGCGTCTGGGTCAATTTTTCTCCATTGACGAGGAGGGCTCGCATAGTCAGAGCGCGTATGCGCATGATGTCGGTATTAAGATCGCCTAGCGTTACGATGCTTGGAAGCCAGTTCTGGTCAATTTCTGCGGAACCTTTACGCATGTCCTTCATCTGGCTTAATGAGAATAACCCGAGCGCAAGGACAATAATGCCGATAATACCGAAACCAATGGCTGATCTGATGGATATGCTTATATTACGGGTCAACATACGAAGCCTGCCATTAGTGGCGCCGCGGGATCGCAGCGTTAATGCTCGATTTATCGGTTGGTCCGTAGCTGTCTTGAGGAGTGAACGCGTTTCAATTTTGTTGCAAAGAATTTCAGCGTTTTCCTGTCCGAATCAACTGCATATAGAGCAATAAGATCCGCCCACTGCTACCTCAACGTGCGGTGCGAACTCAAGTAGGCTGCGTGGTTGTGCACGTCGCGGATGAAGCTGATGTCGACGTGAGCCAGCGGGCGCTCGATCCAGTCTCGGTTGTATCCGCGTCCGGTCATTTCTGTCGAGAACAGGGGTCGCAAGCCGTGCGGCGACTGCCAACCGATCAATCCATACGCCTCCGAGACGTTGTTTGCTAGCATGTGCCGATTGGTATTGTGGGGTCGCTGCGGTTCGTGAAGAAGTAGCCCAGGTGTCTGGCGAGTGGCGGCCATCCGCAGGTTTAAGATGCTTTTGATGACCGATACATGAGCAGAGACTCTGCGCTGAACTTTTATCGCTTGGCGCGTATGAAACTCCGCGAAGAATATTTATTGAATTCAATGCTCCGTTGATACATTTTTCAGTCACATATGCTGCAAAGCGATGTGCAACGGCTACACATCGCTCCGGCTCCGGCTCCGGCTCCAGACCAGGATCCAGATGCAACGATTACGCCTATTCGAATAGCAGGATGCTGGTGACTAGGTAGGGGACGGTAGCCCGCCAACTACAATTGAAACCCCACGATTGGCGCGAGGATTTAAGGATAAATACTTAGCTCTGAAAATGGCAACCTTTTTTCTGGGTGCCTGTGACCGGTACCAAAACAGCTAATGCTAGTTATACACGCAGCGAATTGCGGGAAACTAACAGTGACGGCAGTCTACGCAATTGGCGTTATCCGGCGGCAGATAACAAATTTCGGGCGAGTCTGGCTATCAACCAAGTGCCCAGCACCGGCAAGATTGTGATCGGTTAGATTCACAATAAGGACAGCAACAGTCCGATGGTGAAACTGGAGTTTCAATATAAAAAAATCAACTTCTACCGGAAGCATAGTCGCGAAGGTGCGCATGCGTCCCGATGACAAAACGGGTCAGGTCGTTACAATTTCGACTGGAGTTCAGCTCAACCGCAACTTTTCTTACCAGCTTCATCTCAGCCCAAAAGGAGCGCTGAGCATTAGTGCTGCCGGATACCATTGGAAAACCACCATCGATTCGAGTTGGAAAACCAAGCCACTGTATTTCAAAGCAGGTGCATATGTGCAAGATAATACTGGGTACGACACCGAAGGCGGAAGAGTGACGTCCAGGATGCTGGAGGTCCACCACAAAATCTAGTCACAAGGAAGGTACGGTGGTGAGGGCCCTGATGAAACGCGCTGCTTTCGCACTCACTTTGGCTGGCAATATTTCGTCGTAGATTACATCGGAAGAGTAACCTCTCACAGAGTCAGGTGGTTAGCAGGCGACCGCTGCTCGATCCGCGTCTTGAAGAGTGGTGGTCGTCGTCTTCGGGATTCGAGAGATGAGGCCGCTCGGGCTACCGGCTATAGAATGCAACGGGCGAAACATCAGCGAGTTGCTAACGGAAGGTCTTGACCTCTGCTTCGGGACATCCTGACGCTACGCCTCTCGCGGGCCTGAGCGCATGCCCAAGGGTGGACGTGTGATAGGCCGTCGTGACCTCCGATGGTTTGGAGGGCAACTGGGGCGTTAGGCCGATATTTGCTGCACCTCCTACCTTCAAGGTCAGCTCCAGCACAGCGGCTTCAAGGCAAGCTGATATTCGTACAACTGCTCTCAGAAATTGGGTATTCGGTGAGCATCGTTTCGACTCCAATCGTTGAATCTTAGGCGTCGCAGCGGGAAGGGCGGAGCCGGTGGCCGGGTGGGGCGTATGCGTCCGGCCAACACACCTTTCTAACTCGGCGCAAATGCGATCCATCTGATGTAAGCAGACGCCACTTTTAGCGGTTCAAGCCGGTATTCCATACCGTTAAGACGCCGTTCCGATTCAGAATCGTTCATAGTCCAGGCCAGTCAACAGTGTGCCCAACCCGGCGCCTCGATTGCCGGCGTTGCACTGAGCCGTAGCCCCAAGGCAAACCTCGTCCGGAGATGGATTCAGCTGCCGATGCCGATAGGTACAGCGCCGTAACCTGCGTTTATTCCGTTGCGCATATTGCTGACTGGAACAAACTCGCAAGCACCATCGTCGAATATTTGCGTGACCTGGCTATTCTATTGTCCTGTCGGATGTCGGCGATGGTCTTAAAAAAGAGGCATCAGACGCTCGGCCAGCCAAATCATATCGGCGTGCGCTGGACTTCTTATGCCGAATTGTCGGCTCGACTGAAGGCGATTGAAATAGTATGGATCGATCTCCAGCAGATCGCTGGGCAACCATCCAGGCATGCAAGGCACCCATCACGGGTACCGCTTTTTCTTGCCGTATTCGACGGCGTATGTCTGGCTCCAGATCCTTGATTTCCCCCTCGATCTCGTACAGCGCCTGCATGTAACGCAAGGCTTGTTCAGCCAGCGTGCTCTTGTGGGTCGCATGCAGTTCGAAGAACTTGCGCCGCGCATGGGCCATGCAGCCAATTTCAGTCATGCCGAGTTCGAAGCTGGCCTTGTAACCGCCGAAATCATCGCAGACCAGCTTGCCCTTCCAGTCTTGCAGAAAGTTACGCGCATGTTCGCCGGCCCGGCTGAGGCTGAAGTCGTAAACGACAGCCGAGGTTTCGCAAAATGGGCTGGTGGCGTAAGCCCAAACGTAGGAACGATGGGTTTTCTTGGTGCCCGGCATGAGCATTTGCACCGGCGTTTCATCAACGTGAACGACCGGCTGTTCAAGCACCACTTCACGCAGCGCATCAACCAGTGGCTGCAACTGCACGCAACAGGCGCCAACCCATTGGGCAAGGGTCGAACGCGGGATAACCAGGCCGGCGCGGCCAAACATGGCTTCCTGGCGATACAGCGGCAGATGGTCAGCAAACTTCGCAATCATGACGTGGGCCAACAAGCCCGCAGTCGGGATGCCCTTGTCGATCACCTGCGCCGGCACCGGTGCTTGGCTCAGTGTTTCGCAACTGTCGCAGACCCACTTACGACGGATATGGCGCTCTACGGTGAACACGCCAGATGTGTAATCGAGCTTTTCGCTGACATCTTCACCGATGCGTTTGAGCGCGCAGCCACAGGCACACTCCGTGTTGTCCGGCTCGTGATGGATCAGCGTGCGGGGAAACTCAGGCGGCAAGGCGCGACGTTTGGGTTTCTGCTTTTCCTGGGTGGGTGCCGGAGTAACTTGCAGCGACTCCAGTTCCGCTTCAATGGCAGCGATATCGGTATCGATCAGATCGTCGAGCAAACTGGCCTGTTCCGGGCTCATTTGTTCGCTGCGTTTGGCGAACTTGAAACGCTTGAGCTGGGCGATCTCGTGGATGAGTTTTTCGATCAACGTTTTGTCGTGATAGATCTTCTTGTCCATGACCTGGACGGTCTTGCCCATCGTTTCAACTTGCTCGTCGAGCGCCGAGACGCGTTGCAGCAACTGCGCCGCGAGTGCACGCAGTTGTTCGGGGTTCAGTTGATCGAGGTCGGAAATCGAAGTCATGCCGCCGATCTTGCCAGATCAGCGTAAACAGGACGACAGGCTGTTCGGACAATTGTGCTGCCGGATGGGGCATGGTTCGGCTTAGAGGACGGAAATGGCGTTTCCGGGACCAACTCTCTGCCATGGCAAGCCCAGTATCAAGGCGTGTAGCTGTTCGGCGCTCAGCTCCATCTGTGAACCGTGGCGCGTGCCAGGCCAAGCGAATTTGCCTTGGTGGAGTCGACGCGCCGCCAACCAGATGCCCAACCCGTTGTGCACCAGGACTTTCATGCGGGTGGCGCGGCGGTTGGCGAACAGATAAGCGCAGTGCGGCTGCGCCGCACCGAACACTGAAATCACGCGGGCCATGGCGGTGTCGGTGCCGGCGCGCATGTCCATCGGCTCGGTGGCGAGCCAGATGGTATCGATGCGGATCATCGCAGCAGATCTCGCAGAAAGGTGGCACAGGCTACGGCGTTTTCGGTTGGCCAGCTCACTTTGACGGTGCCGCGTGGGTGCGGGATTTCGAGACAAATAGTCGACGACGCGGCTTGCGAATTTACTTCGGCTAGCTGCAAGGGCAGGGGAATGAACGCAGGCTGCAGAGCCATGGTTTTCTGCGCTTGGACTCGAATCCATTTATGGACGAGGTTTGCGTTAAGGCAGTGGCTCAGCGCAACTCTGGCAATCGAGGCCCCTGGCTGGGCGCACTCTTAAAGGACCTGAGCCTTGAAGGATTTGGAATAGGAACGGCGTTGTAACTGCGTGAAAGACCCGCTTAAAAGACTAAAAATGGTGTCCACTTATTTTTCAGGTGGACACCATCACCTTTGGCGTTGGGGTCAGGAAGGTGTGTTGGCCGGACGCATACGATCAAGCCGCTGAGGCTCCGAGTCGTCCGTCGGATGTCGCGCAGCCGCAGCGAGCGGGATGCCAAGCACCCCGCGCTCACCGTAGGTGACGCTAAGCGGGCTACTCCAGGCGCTCTGGCGATACGGTAACAAATACGTTGTATTTGGCACCTTCCAGTTGTTCGAAGCCAATGAGCTTCTCAATCAGCGGTCCGCTGAGCACCTTACCGGTATTGAGTAGCAGCATTCCGTTATCAGCATTCAGGTTGCGCGCCAAGACCATGCCGGGTGTGAGCTGACGAGTGCTGAGGATTAGTATCTCCGGATTGGTCAGCAGCGTATCGCGTAGGTGCGCAACGCAAACCTCGATGAAGACTTCCAACATGTCTGGATCGTACAATTTGCCTGCATACGTTCGAATGTAGATGAACGCTTCGTCACTGGTCATTTGTCTTTCAAGAATCAATCCTTTCTGCAGCTCCACGAAGTCCACTGCGAGTTTCAACAATCGAGACCCTACGGGGATCGCATCACCCTTAAGGCGATTGGGAAAACCGCTGCCGTCCCAGCGCTCCTGGTGATGAAGTATGATGCGCGCCGCATCCTTCATCGGGTCCAAGGCCATCAGCAGTGATTCACTTTGCTTAGGGTAAGCTCGGTATAGATCGCGGTCGGTGTGGCGCAACATATCCGACGGCGTAACCATCATGCTATCGGTCCAGCTTAGCTTGCCAAGGTTGTAGAGCGCTGCGGCCATGGTCAAATCGCGGCTAGTGGGCTGATCGAGCCCCTGGCTCTCGCTATAGGCCCTGATGAGTTCGATGACCTGCTGGTTGGTCTGTTTTGTTTTCGGAACGCGGAGGTTGGACAGCTGCGAAAAAACCTCGGTGCCGGTTATATAACTGCGTTTGAGCTCTTCATAAGCAAGGTCGAGCATGTCCGAAGTCTGCTGAAGCTCGGCGGTACGCGCTGCAACGCGATTTTCCAAGGTTGCGTTGAGTGTTTTCAGTTGTATGTACTGTTGGCGAGTGAGCGCTTCGAGCCGCTGGCGTTCGCTTTCGGAGTGCTGGTGGGCGAGAGACTGTTGCAGGGCTATCACCAGCTCTTCATCGTTCCAAGGCTTGCTCAGGTAACGATGGAGCTGCCCCTCATTGATTGCCTTAGTCATGATGCCGACATCGGCGTAGCCGGTGAGCAGGATGCGCATTGTGAAAGGATACAGCTGGCGAATATGTCCCAGCAGCGTGGCACCATCCATGTGCGGCATTCGCGCGTCGGTCATTACCAAATCAACCGGCCGCTCCTTCAATATTTCAAGGGCCTTGGCGCCACTGTCCGCCAGTAAAATTTCGTATGGCTGATTACGAAGGAGGCGACGCAAGCTGTTGAGAATTGACTCTTCATCATCTACTAGCAGTACGGATTGGACCTTGCCCGGAGCGTCCAGCGGTTGAATCTTCATAGTAATTCCTGTGAATAATATCTAACTGACGCCGCTGCAACGCGTGACAGAAGGATGCGTTGCGAGTACTCGCATGCCTGCATGCCGTATTCATTAGCCGATCGACATCCGGATGGGCAATTGGACTTTGGTTGGACGGGGGCACTCTTCTTCGCAGGCACAAGGGGATGTTTGTCGCTTGTGTCTACGGAGACCCAAGCGACAAATGCGGAAATACGCCGGGTCGAAAGCCCCCGAGGTTGATGACCGCTCCGATGTTCGCGGTAGCGTTGTGTGGCGCGGCGATAATATCAGATCAGGGGAATCTGGATAAAACAAGTGCTGGTGCTGTGCCTCTGCCAATTTTTTATCCCCAACCCGCGCTTGGAGGATAACTGCGAGGCCAGGCCATTCGATTCGTGATGCCGGCCGTCTGCCGTTTCTCAAGAAAACAAGCGTCGACCCGATAAATATGGAATTAGAGATCGTCGACCGTGCTGATGACAATACTGGCACGCTCTGGCCCTCTGTCATTTTTTCATTCGGATACCCTGGAATGCGCACCACTGCCCTGTGCCTAAGCTCTTACTTATCTATCATCTCAATCGCGGTGAGCCTCGCGAGGTCCTTACCCGCAGAACCGAACCATCGAGCAGCGGGGAAGCCGCGCACAAGTAAACCAACTGACGTTACAAAACGACCGGCACCGGCCAGCATCGAAGAAAATATCAGAGCTCGTTTTTTGTCTTCCTTGAATGTAAGTAATTGCAAGAAATTACAGCGTGATCCTCAATGACTCTACCTCCAATCTTTCGCTTAGTTGTCCTTTTTTTTAGCATAACTCTGTTGTCAGTCTACTTGGTATTTACGCATGCCGCTTCGGACCGGAATCAAACTGCCCTATATATCAAATCCAAAGATCTAGTACGCCAGCTCAGGCAGCAAGATGCCAATTTGAGTAGAGCAGTTATGGAGTGTCAGCTCAACTCTGAAATGGATGACCACAAAATTAGTGAATCTTCCAAGGAGCTGGCTCGACTTTGGCACGAGCTCGATACTATTGCGTCCAATCCAGTTGGCGCTCTACACCACCCTTGGAACGGGCCCCGAGAAGGTTATCTCAAAGCCGTCGAAGCTAAGCTAAGCATAATTGAACAGCTGAATATGCGCAGTGCAGAACTAGACCGGTCCTTGCAGTTTCTTAATGGTGCCGCGTACGGCATACATGCTCAGTTCTTACGATTGCCTGACGAGGTTAAGTTGCAGTGGCAATACGCCAGCATTGATGTCGCCGACCTCATGCTCGATACGCTGGGGTTCATACGGACCGCTACCCGCGAGCAGGCCGCTAAGGTTGCCCTAGACCTTAGCAATGTGCAAGCCAACGCCGAGCGTCTGCCGGCACCTCTGCGAGCGTCGATAGAAGAGCTGAGTCGGCATGTCCAATTGATACTCAAGCAAACGCCTCAAATATTGGAGCTTCGGCAACATGCAGACACACCGCTGGTGGCGGAAAGTCTAAATGTGATCAGCGATTATTTCGACAAGGAACAGTTGGATGTGGCCGCAGGCCATGACTTCAACCATTACGTGTTAATGGCGTTCTCGGGACTGTTAGCGTTTATCCTGGTCTGCCTGTCCATCCGGCTGAGAAAGAGTTTCGCCCAAATCAGGCGCATGAACGACAGACTACTTTCTTCGAACAAGGAATTGGAAGCTAAGGTCGAGGAACGTACTCGTAAGTTGAAAATTACCCAAAGCGAATTGGTCGACACTGCCCGGCAAGCTGGCATGGCTGAGATTGCCACTAATGTTCTACACAACGTCGGCAATGTTCTTAATAGCGTGAATATTTCCGTTGGCGAAGTCAGCCGCAGGGTGCGCAGCAGTCGAGCTTCCGGTTTGGGTAAGGCTATGCAACTGATTAATGCACACCCCAACGACCTAGGACATTTCCTCACAGAGGACGAAAAAGGCAAGTTACTGCCCGCCTACCTGAACCAACTCGTAGAGGCCATCGCCCTTGAGCATAAAAGCGTAACGGAAGAGCTTAGTCAGCTGACTAAAAGTGTTGAGCATATCAAAGACGTTGTTGCCACTCAGCAATCTTATGCCGGCATAGCCGGCCTGGTCGAAACGCTAGTCGTTAGCTCGCTGATTGAGGACGCTTTGCGCATGAACTTTGGTGCCTTGACCCGCCATCACGTCACAGTGGTGAAGGAATACTGCAGCCTTCCGCCAATCGTCGGCGACAAGCACCGTTTGTTGCTGATCCTGATTAATCTCATCAGCAACGCGAAGTACGCCATGTCGGATGTTCCCGAGGACTCAAGAGAGATCGTCATCAAGGTGGAGGTTCCTGACCCTCAGACATTATGTATCAGCGTCAAGGACGGAGGCGAAGGAATCCTGGCGGAAAATATGCCGAAAATCTTCGCCCATGGTTTTACCACCCGCAAGGACGGGCACGGCTTTGGCTTGCACAGTTGCGCAATTGCCGCTGTCGAAATGGGAGGGACACTAACGGCTCATAGCGAGGGTTTAGGAAAAGGAGCTGTTTTTGCGCTGCAAATTCCTCTAACGCTTGCAGAAGGTGAACGATGAACAGTTTCAGCAACCGGCGGATCCTTCTTATTGACGATACGCCTGCAATTCATAACGATTTCAGCAAGATCCTTACTCCAAAAGATGACAAGCATCATGATCTTGAAACAATGGAGTGCGCGCTGTTCGGGGACGCCCCCAAATCCGCTGAGGCTGAATACGAGCTTGACTCTGCCTACGGTGGGCAGGAAGGGCTGGATAAAATGCTGCGCGCGATGGATAGCGGGCGTCCTTATGCGCTGGCATTCGTGGACATGCGCATGCCTGACGGATGGGATGGTGCCAGGACGATAGAGGAGTTATGGAAGCGAGACCCGTTGCTCCAGGTCGTCGTATGCACTGCCTACGCTGATTATGCTTGGGACGCACTGTTGGAGCGGCTAAACGGAAACGACCGTCTGCTAATCCTGAAGAAACCTTTTGACAATATCGAAATCCAGCAGATGGCCAAGGCGCTCACAGTGAAGTGGGAAATGACCGCGCGGGCCCGAATGCAAACGCACACCTTGGAAGGGTTGATTCAGGAGCGGACCCAGGCGCTGGAACAAACGAGTGTCTTGCTTAAAACGGAAACAGAAGAGCGAAAGCTGCTGGAAATCCAGCTAGTGCAATCTGAAAAACTTGCGTCCCTGGGGCAATTGGCGGCTGGCGTAGCTCATGAGATCAACAACCCTATTGGTTTCATTTCCTCCAACCTGGGCGCTTTGGACGGTTATTTCGGCAATCTTTTCGAGATGTTGAAAGCCTACGACCTAGCCGCGCAGGCCATCGGCTCACCAGAGCAGCTGGCGCAATTAGAAAAACTCCGAGAAGGGTTGGAACTTGACTTTCTGTTGACGGACATTCCGCTGCTCATAAAAGAGTCAAAAGACGGCGTGTACCGTGTCAGCCAGATCGTCGATAACCTAAAGGCCTTTTCACGAGCGGAGTCCAGTCTGTCGTGGGAACTGACTGATCTACATAACGGCGTCGACTCTACGCTGAACATCGTCGCCAATGAGATAAAGTACAAGGCGGACGTGGTCAAGCAATATGCTGTGCTGCCACTTGTAGAGTGCCTGCCGTCACAAATCAACCAAGTAATCATGAATCTGATCGTTAACGCGGGTCAGGCGATCGGCGCCGAACGCGGCACAATCACGCTGCGAACAGGTATCAATGGCGAAACCGTTTGGATCGAAGTTGCAGACACAGGGTGTGGCATTCCCCACGACACTCTCGAAAAAATATTCGACCCGTTCTTTACGACCAAACCTGTCGGCCAAGGCACCGGGTTAGGACTGTCCTTATCGTACGGCATTGTGAAAAAACATAACGGCACCATCTCTGTGCGCAGTGAGGCGGGAGTCGGGACGACGTTCAAAGTTGAGTTACCAGTGCGACAGACTGTGCGAGAGCCAACCCCATGACTCGCTCAACTCCTCATGCTCGACCGTATTTTCGAGCCACCTGCGCAACGGTGGCTACAACGCCGACCGCGACTCGGTTCAATGGTTGACACTCAAGGGCGGCCGTTGTGCATGAGCAGCGGTTCACCGAGAGCTTGGTGCTCAAGCAGGCCATCGCCGGCGACCACAGCCCTGATCAAGCGGGGATCGTCGCCTTTTTGAAGACCATCGCCATAAAGCCGGCAATCATGTCGGCATCATTGAATACCTGACGCAGGTTTCGCTCGGCGTTGGAAATGTGTGTGAAGAGTTGCTGCCTGACCTTTTCCACGCCATAGGTTGAAACGAAGGTGGATTTGCCTAAATCTTTGCCCTGATCCTTGCCACTGTCCGGGCAGCTATCACAGAGATCGTCATACAGCTGGAAAGCCTGGCCCAACTCTATCGCGAAGCGCTGCAAGATCGATCGTACGCGTTCTTCGCTATTGCTGATCAGCCAGGCCATGTCCACGATGGCGCCAAATAAAACGCCGGTCTTGAGATTGTTGGTCAGCGCGATCTGTTCAGGGCTTCGCGGTTGCTGGCCGTCGCGCAGATCTTGCAACTGACCACGCACCAACCCCTGCACGCCCACGGCGTTGGCCGCCAATTCGACGAGCTGGGTTCTGATCGCGGGCGACAATTCGCGGATCGAAGCTATCACACCGAACGCGCGGCTCAACAGCGCGACCGCGGTTAGAATCGCCACATCCTCCCCGAATTTCAAATGCACGGTTGGCCGACCGCGCCTGAGTGAAGCATTATCCATGCACGGCATGTCGTCGAGCACCAACGACGCGGCGTGTATTAGCTCGACAGCGCAACCCAGGTCTAGGGCGCAGGTCCCTTCATGCCCGAGGCCCTCGGCAATGAGGATCAGCAGAATGGGGCGCAGGCGCTTGCCAGGGGCCAAGGTGGATTCACGCATGGCGAGCGCGACCAGGTCGCGCTCGTTGGGACTTTCAGAAAGTAACTCATCAAGACGCTTCTCGATGGACGCGCGTACCTGGGCAAGGCGTTCGGTGAAGCCGACATTGACGATGGCGCCGGAGTCCATGGTCATCGGTGAATATACCTCCGCTGTAGCGAATAGGGGCTGGGCAATTGCTAGACCTGTCACGCTAAAAGTTTGGGAACGACTCTGCTCCATAGCTGCCTTAGTCTGCGTCAGCTTTGTACAAACTTGCGGCCATCACTGGTCAAGAAGTTTGCTCAATCAACGACAACGTCAAGAACAAAATGACTCAAGCGTTTTGGGGCTTGTGATGAGTGATAACGATCTGAGTAGACGCAAGGACGATCACCTGGATATCGCGCTGGGCGGCAGCGCTGGCCTGAGCGGCGCTGGCACGGGCTTCGAGGCCTTGCAGTTCGAGCATTGCGCGTTGCCTGAGTTGAGACCGTTCCGTTGCAATCAATCGCCATCTGGCCGAGGCGGCTCAGGCGCTTGGCATCGCCATGGTGTGGCTCGCAACGGGTGGGGCTGCGCAGCGGAAACGATCAAGGCCTGACCCGCGAACTGCGCCGACTGGCGCCGGACATTGCGTTGTTGGGCAACATCGGCGCTGCGCAGCTGCTGGAGCGGGACGGTCTCGACCTGGCGCGCCGCTCTGTGGATACCCTGCAGGCGGACGCCTTGATCCTTCATTTGAACCCGCTGCAAGAAGCCATTCAGGCCGAAGGCGACCGCGATTGGTGTGGGGTCCTGGAGGCTATCCGCCGTACTGTCGAGACCGTCGGCGTGCCCGTTGTCGTCAAGGAAGTCGGCGCCGGCATATCGGCGCGGGTCGCGCTGGCATTGGCCGCCGCCGGCGTGCAGGTGATCGATGTGGCGGGACTGGGCGGTACGAGCTGGGCGGCGGTCGAAGCTGCCCGCGCGGTGCGGCCGGCGGATCAACGGGTGGCCGAAGCGTTCAGTGGGTGGGGCATCCCGACCGCCATCAGCCTGCAAAATGTTCGACGCGCACTGCCTGACATGCCCTTGATTGCCTATGGAGGCATTCGCAACGGCGTCGACGCCGCCAAGGCCATCTGCCTGGGCGCCGACGTGATTGGCCAGGCGGCGGGGGTGTTGCGTGAGGCCACCCTGTCAACGGCGGCGGTCATCGAGCATTTCGATATCGTCATCAGGCAGATGCGCATTGCCTGCTTCTGCACCGGCTCGGCCAGTCTGGCGGCATTGCGACAGGCGCGCCTGCTACTCGCAACTCCCTCATTGCCCGTCCGCCCATGAGCCATTTCGGAATCGTCGCGCCGGCGTTTCAAAGTCATTTCCATGCGTTTCAGGCCTTGGGGTCCGAGCTAATCGATCGTGGTCATCGCCACCGCGCTCGGTGACCACCTGCGCACCGGCCAGCGCCTTACGCAGGTGAAACCGGATTCGGTGTCCCTGGCCAATGGCGAGCATTTTCAGGCGCGGGCGGTCATCGACGGTCGTGGCGTGCGGAACAGCGATCGGATGATGCTCGAGCGCCAGGCGATTCTCGGGCAGTTGCTGCAGCTGCAGGCGCCCCATGGCCTCGAGGCACCGATCATCATGGATGCCCGAGTGGCTCAAGGGCAGGGTTATCTTTTCGTCTATAAGCTGCCGTTCTCGACTATGCGACTCGCAGCATTGCCGTCGGCTCGAAGAGCTTTGCCGCGGCGCCGCGGCTTTTCGATTCAGCCACGCGCCGCAGCGCCGTGATGCTCTATGCCTGGTGTCGACATTGCGACGACGTGATCGATGGGCAGCACGCGGGCCACTCGGCTACCGCCGTCGGGCAGGATGAGGTCAATCAACGGCTCGCGGCGCTGGTTGCCCAGACGCAGGCCGTCTACGCCGGGCTACCCGTCGATAGCGAGGCGTTGGCGGCGTTTCGCGAAGTGGTGAGTCGCCATCGCATTCAGCAAACCTACGCGCTGGAGCACCTGTCCGGGTTCGCGATGGATGCCCAGCAGCGTCACTACCTGCGTATCAAGGATACGTTGGACTACTGCTATCACGTCGCCGGCGTCGTCGGCTTGATGATGGCGCAAGTCATGGGCGTGCGTGACGAACGCACCCTGGACCGCGCGTGCGATCTGGGCATGGGATTCCAATTGACCGATATTGCCCAGGACATCATCGAGGACGCCGGCGTGGGCCGGTGTTACCTGCCGCGGGAATGGCTGCAGGAGTACTCGATTCCAGAGCAGCACCTGGCGCAGATCCAATACCGAGACGCCCTGGCCGAACTGGCACGGCGCCTGGTGTTCCTGGCAAAGCCTTTCGATAGGAACGCCGAAGCGGGCTTGACGTCGTTGCCGTGGCGCTCGGCCTGGGCGGTGGCGACGGCCAGTGGGGTCTACCGGGAAATCGGCGTCAGGGTCAAACAACGGGCCAGCAGGGCCAGGGAGACGCATGTACCTCATGCTTTGGTACTGGGCTTGCCATGGCAACGGGTCGGTGCTGGCGACTTGATCACAGTGCTGTCACGCCTGCCATTAGCCCATCGGTTGATCGCTGCTGACTTCCGGCTCTGGCACAATCAGCGGCATGACTTCCTCGCCCAATCTTGATCAAATGACACCGGAACAGCTACGTGCCTTTGCCGAACAGGCCTTACAGTTGCTGTCCCAGGTCGACTCGATGAGCCAGAAAATCCACCGCCTTGAGACGGTCAACGAGCAACTCGCTCATGACTCGCCATCCTCAAGCGACACAAGTTCGCCAAGCGCAGCGAACAGCTAAGCCCTGACCAAGGTAGCTTGCTCGACGATCTGCTCGACACTGATATCGCGGCCATCGAGGCCGGGTTAAAGGCGGTCAATCCGCCACCTGCACCGGACAAGCTACGTCAGAAACCCAAGCGTGCGCCGCTGCCACCGCAGTTCCCACGTACAGTGATCCGTCACGAGCCAGAAAACATCCAGTGCGTCTGCGGCTGCCAACTTCAGCGCATTGGCGAAGACGTCAGCGAGAAGCTCGATTACACACCCGGCGTGTTCACCGTCGAGCAGCATGTGCGTGGAAAATGGGCCTGCCGCCAGTGCGAAACACTGATCCAGGCGCCGGTGCCGGCCCAAGTGAGCGACAAGGGCATCCCGACCGCAGGCCTGTTGGCCCATCTGATGGTGGCGAAGCTCGCCGACCGTATACCGCTGTACCGGCAGGTGAAGATTTTTGCTCGGGCCGGGCTGGCGATTGCTCGCTCGACACTGGCGCAATGGGTCGGGCAGACCAGCGTACAACTCCAGCCTCTGGTCGATGCGCTGCGTGAACAAGTGTTGGCCCAAGGCGTGATCCACGCCGATGAGACTCCGGTTCAGATGCTAGCGCCAGGCGAGAAGAAAACTCACCGCGCTTACGTCTGGGCCTACAGTACCACGCCGTTTTCGGCGCTCAAGGCTGTGGTTTATGCCTTCAGTCCAAGTCGTGCAGGTGAGCATGCGCACAACTTCCTTGGGCGGTGGAACGACAAGCTGGTATTCGACGATTTCGCTGGCTACAAAGCTGGTTTCGAGAAAGGCATCACCGAAATTGGCTGCATGGCCCACGCCCATCGCAAGTTTTTCGATCTGCACGTGGCGAACAAAAGCCAGATGGCTGAACAAGCGCTGTACTCGATTGGCGGCTTGTACGAAGTTGAACGCCAGGCTCGGGACATGAGCGATGAGGATCTTTGGCGAATACGCCAGTAAAAGGCAGCCCCGATCATCAAAACGCTGCAGCCCAGCGTGATCTGGTGCCCAACGGATCGGCAACAGCCAGAGCCCTGGATTACAGCTTTAGACGATGGGTAGCGCTGACGCGCTACCTGGACGATGGTGCTGTACCCATCGACAATAACCAATTGGATAGCCAGATCAGACCATGGGCACTTTGGCGCTCAAATTGGTTTTTTGCCGGATCGCTTCGCAGTGGCAAACGGGCGGCCGCGATCATGAGTCTGATCCAGTCGGCGCGCATGAATGGGCATGATCCGTATGCCTATCTCAGGGAGGTACTGACGCGGCTGCTAACGCAAAAGGCAAGTCAGATCGAACAACTGCTGCCGCATCATTTGATAGGTGGCTGATCTGCGCGAGGCTTATTTCCCGTACCTCACGGACAAACGATACTAAGGACAGATATGCGAATTCGAGCAACAAGCGAGAACGACTGGATGCTACTCAAGCGCGTCAGGCTTGCCGCGCTTCCGGATACGCCAACAGCCTTTGGCGTCAGTTACAGACTGCTGCTGACTATGACTGCGACCAGTGGCAACAAAGAGCCTCATCTACGGGAACCGAGTTCTGGCTGGCGTTCGAGGAAGGCAGGCCCGTCGGGATGGTCTGTGCCGCAGTAAGTGAGTCAGAGCGCTTCAATTTGATTGGGATGTGGGTTGAACACGCAGCTCGGGGTCTGGCATCGCAAATGAACTGATGGATATCGTAAAGGCTCGATCCACTGAGAGAGGTTTTGACGGCGTTTTTCTGGATGTCTCTCCTGAAAACGTTAGAGCCTCAGCTTCTATTTGAATCAGGGGTTTGTCTTCCTGGATGAATGGGAGCCATTGGAAAGTCATCCGCATATTACTGTTCAGGCTATGGTATGGACGAGGCAGTGACCTCACCCTTAAAAAGGGTTGCAGCTAGGCCATCGCAATGTGACTTCCCAGGACGCTTACGTCCAAAATAATTAAGCTTCCATACGATGGCTTTCGCGAGCTTATAGCTAAGCCGCATTTACGATGCTGAGCGTGACCAGCTTCAAAATTGGCGCCACTTAATCGTAGGCGAACTGGTCAATCAACCCCAGACGTGGAACGTGGGTGTTTGGCCGTAGTAGAGCGCCGGGAGCAATGACTGCGTTTGCTCCAATTTGGCAGCCGTCACCGACTAAGGCACCGAATTTTTTTACTCCCGTCACGATTACATTGTCACCATGGCGGATTTTGATATCTGCACCATTCAGCTCATTACGGTAATTGGCAATTATTGCACCTGCTTCAAAATTCACGCCCTCGCCGATCAACGAGTCGCCTACAAAGTTGAAGTGCGCCAGCTTGCTTCCACCGAGCATGAAGCTGGTTTTCATTTCGCAGCTTGGGCCAACGATGCAATTGCTGCCTAGGTAAACGCCTCCACGTAGGTAAGCTCCCGCCGCCACAAATGATCCTTCGCCGATGATAATCGGGCCTTTCAGCACAGCCCCTTGCTCCACAACGGCGCTTTCGTGGATGGCACAGTCTCCATGGCGCCGATAATCCGCACCAAGACCTGCCAGCAAGGCCGAAATTTGGTTTTCGCAGTCTTGAGAAACAAGCCAAGCGGTTGGAGGCATCAAGCCTAGCAACGGCCACCGAGTAATAAACGTACTGATCTCAACTAGCTTCATAGAAATTCCTCCGGTACGGGTAATGTGCTGGTAGATCCACGCGGCTGACGCTAGGACAAGGGAGTCCCCCGAAAATTCACGTGCAGGCATGCCTGAGCTTTGCTGAGCTAAATAGATCACTTCACCGGACGGATACGAAGCAGTTGCGGAACGACCCGATTATTCGCGCGTTCCATTCATTCCGTATCCGACACCTCTCCATAACGCCAATGGAGAGGTGGGCGGCACGATCAACATGCTTGTTGCCTCTACCGAGCGAAGGCAGGCTGAAGACAGGCAGACGGTTCTGGTGGATGAGCTTAATCATCGGGTTAAATACGCTTTCGCCCCATGCAGTTAATCGCTGGCCAAACGGCGGTGCTTTAACGTTTCTAATCCGCCGCCTGATAACTGGAAAATGAATTAGTTGCGGGTTTTGGTTTTGGGGCTTCAGACGCCGTCTGAGACTACGCTGTCTTCGTCGTTCGGTGTGGAGGGAGGTTTACAGGATAGCCGACCGTCGCTAGCGAAATTCTGATCGTGTCCCGGGAAGTGGTGTAACTCATCATGGTTCTAGCCATTGAGCTTGCCGTTTAGTTGATCACGGCCGACAGCTTGGCCTGTGGATTATCGCTGACCGCCTCGAAGGCTTCCAACTGCATGTAGCGTCGTTGCAGGCACCACTCGTCGTTCTGCTCCAGCAGCATCGCCCCCACCAGCCGCGTTATGGCCGGATCGTTTGGAAAAATCCCCACGACATCGGTGCGGCGTTTGATCTCGGCGTTGAGCCTCTCAAGCGGGTTGGTGCTGTGCAACTGCTGCCGGTGCGCCTTGGGAAACGCCATGTGCGCCAGCACTTCATCCTCGCAGCTATCCATAAGGGCCGCGATCTTGGGGTATTTCTCGCGTAGCTGATCAGCGACCAAACGCCATTGCTGATGGCACTCGGCACGGCTGTCCTGAGCGAAGACCGTGCGCAGCAGAGCCGCCACCATGGTGCGCTGACCTTTGCCAACATGGGCCATGGCGTTGCGCATGAAGTGGACGCGGCAGCGCTGCCAGGTCGCATGGAAGACCTTGGAAACAACTGCCTTCAGGCCTTCGTGGGTATCGGAGATGACCAGCTTCACGCCGCGCAACCCGCGCCGCATGAGACTGCGCAGAAAGTCCGTCCAGAACGGTTCAGCTTCGGAAGGGCCAACGCGCATGCCCGAGACTCCACGAACACCATCTGTGTTCACGGCCACGGCGATTATTACGGCAACCGAGACGATGCGCCCGGCCTCCCGCACCTTGACGTAGGTGGCATCGATCCAGAGATAGGGCCAGTCACCTTCAAGCGGACGATCAAGGAAAGCGTGAACGCGCTCATCGATCTCACCTGCCAGCCGTGATACCTGGCTCTTGGAAATCCCAGTCATGCCCATGGCCTTGACCAACTCGTCCACCGTGCGCGTTGAAACGCCCTGGATGTAGGTGTCCTGAATGACCGCCGCCATGGCCTTCTCAGCGGTGCGTCGAGGCTCAAGGAAGCCGGGAAAGTAGCTGTCCTGGCGCAGCTTGGGGATCTTCAGGTCAACGTCACCGGCACGGGTTTGCCAGAGGCGATCACGGTAGCCGTTGCGGCTGTTGGTCCGGTCTGGGCTTTTGACATCGAAGACGGCGCCGCACAGGCCTTCGATATCGAACTCCATCATGCGCTGGGCAACGAACTGGATCATTTGCTTGAGCAGATCAGCGTCTGCCCCTTTCTCAACCAACTCGGTCAATGCGATAGTGGGCTTGGTCATCGTGGGTTCTCTGGTGAGTGTTTGGTCTTCGCAAACTCAACATTAGCCAAGAACCACGATGACCATCCTCTTTCGCCCACAGGGCGCCTTCGGTTGGTTCGGTTACGCCACTTTCTGGGACACGATCGAAATTCTCAGAGCTTCCACCACATTATGATGCGGGCTTGGTTCATCAGGCGTCGCAGAGGGGAACGATCTACAATTGGTTGAAATGTTGAGAATGCGTAAAGATGGAATGCAGTTTGATAAGGGTAGATGTGGCTCTGCAGCATTAACGAGGCATCGCTTTGTTAACGAGACGGCTAACATATAGCCTTGGATATTCGTCATTAGATGGTGAGCTGAGCTCATTCAGGTTCCGCCCGTTCTTCGGTTGCAGTTAACCCGAAGCTTTGCGGTGGTAGAAGATGGTTTTTATCACCGCATCAGTATACGTTGTGGTATCGAGGCTCAGAGGTTGGGAACACCTAATCGAAGCAATGATCATGGAGGTCACAACGAGCATGCAAAAAGACATCAATAGGCGAATCTTGCTGGTCGAAGACGAGCCCGCGAACCATCGAGCTTTGCGATTGATTCTAGGCTCCAGCGAAGGGGACGGGTTGAAAGGCTCTAATAGCGGGCGTGCGGCCGGTGCGGTTGATCCGCGAAGTCAGTACCTCGTTGAGTCAGCATACGATCGTAAACAGGCCGTCGAGATGCTCAGGAAGGCTCGGGACGGAAGTGATCCCTACGCGCTTGTCATCAGCAGCGTTCGTATGTTCCCCGAAAGCGAGGGTTTTGATGTATTGCAGGGCCTGTGGAAAGCGGACCCTAATGTGTTCATTGTGCTCTCTACCGAGCATTTAACTCATTTTTGGCGAGACATGGCTGAGCGGGTCGAGCTAGGAGAACAGCTAGTAATTTTAGACAAGCCATTGGTCAGTCTAGAGCTTCGACTGATAATTAACGCTATGACTCGTAAATGGCAGTTGGCGCAGAACAGTGAAAAGAAAATGCGCCTTCTTGAACAGACCATTGAGAAGCGAATCCAAGAATTGGTTAAGATATCGCGATTGCTGCATTATGACCCGCTTACCCAGTTACCTAACGGCACATTACTCAATGATCGTCTTACCCAAGCCCTTGCTCAATGCCACCGTTATAAGCGGCGCTTAGCGGTAATTTTTCTTGGTCTCGATCGGTTCAAGCGGATTAATAACGCGTTCGGACATGCAGTCGGAGATGAACTCCTTAAGCGAATCAGCAGTTCGCTAGCTAATGCAGTACGTGCGTCCGATTCTGTATTTCGATATGGGGCTGACGAGTTCGTTGTTTTGTTGATTGATGTGGGAGAGCCGCAGCAAGCCAAAGGCGTGGCAATGAAATTGCTGACGGCTGTTAGTACACCGCACGCAATTGAAAATCACCAGTTAAGCGTTACCGCGAGTTTGGGAATCTGTCTATATCCGACGGACGGCATTGAAGCGGTGGAGCTGGTCAAGCGAGCCGAAACGGCAATGCGTAGTGCCAAAGAGGCCGGTCCAAATGATTATCGGTTCTATACCGAAGATATTAATAGGCAGGCTCGACACCGTCAGGCCATTGAGTCCGGTCTGCGCCTTGCTTTGCAACGTAATGAGTTTGTGTTGCATTACCAACCTAAGCTTGAGCTGGCCAATGGAAAAGTGGTCGGCGCCGAGGCGCTGGTGCGATGGATGCATCCGGACAGAGGTATTGTTTACCCTGCTGATTTTATTGCAATAGCTGAAGAAACTGGACTGATACATCCACTGAGCCTCTGGGTGATCCGGGAGGCATGCCGGCAGATTCGTTTATGGCAAACTGAAGGGCGGCAGCCGATTATGATGTCGGTAAATATTTCGCCATTAGATCTTCGGCAGCATAGGTTCGTCGACGGCCTGAAGCGTGTCTTGGATGAAACAGGAACTGAACCAAAACAGCTGGAGATAGAGATCACCGAAAGCGTACTAATGCAGAATGTTGAGGCCACCATGAGTACTCTGGAGGCGATAAAGGATTTAGGGGTGCGTTTGGCGATCGACGATTTTGGGACCGGCTTTTCTAGTCTAAGTTATTTACAAAAGTTTCCCATCGATGTCCTAAAAATTGATCGATCTTTTGTTTCAGAATTGAGCTTCGAAGCTGAAGTCAGTAACGACACTAGGCTAGTGCATGCAATTATAAGCTTGGCCAAGAATTTATCGCTACGGGTTATTGCAGAGGGTGTTGAAACGGTGGCGCAGCTGAACTGCCTCAGCGTACTGAAGTGTGACGAGGCTCAAGGGTATTATTTTTCTAAGCCCTTGAAGGCAGATTTTTTCGTTGAATGGGTTGATTTATGGGAATCTGAGAGGGTAGTCAGAGAGAGACCTTCGTAGTGTTCATATTTGCTATTAGATATTTGTCTATCTTTACACTATTCTTAACGTAGCTAGCAGCTGGTTTGTTTTGGGGGCCAAAGAACAACGGGCCGGCGAACTCGTCTACCCTCCAGCATCGGGGAAAACGGTGCCTGCGAATATTGATCAGCCGCCAGAAACTGGGCCAGACCATCACGTCATGACTGGACATACACGGAGAAGCCGACGCTCTTTACTCTCAGAAACTATTGTGGGCGAAGCGCGTGCCACAGAGGACACGCATCGATACGGTGCAGATGTGTCATCGTTTGGAGCATGGATTGATGAATACAAGACGCTCGGTGCCGCGGGGCTAAAACAAGATTCAGAAATACGCCGCTGGGCTCAAATAGGCATATGGAGCACATGCGCGCATAATCTGTCCTATCATCCAGCTAGTGCGCTGTCGTGCGCTGTTGGAGAGGCCGGCGAGAGGGTCGGTATCCCTCGGTGCTGCCGGTCCCAGGCTGATGAGGTAGCTGCCGAAGCCGAGCTGACGCAGCACTTTATTCGGCAGGCGCTCCCAATCGCAACGGTTTGCATCTTTGGCGAGACTCATGAAAGCGGTCAGCGGTGCGGTACGCCCGGCCTGGTTCCGGCTGCAGACGGGGGAGTTGTGTTCGTCCATAAACGAGTCGCTCTTGTTATAGCGGGAATGAAACAGCTGGAGTATGGAAAAGAAGGGGAGTGCGCCCCTTCTGGCGGATCACTGGTGCACGTAACACTTGATGAAACTGCGAAACAGGTCCAGACCGTTTTCGGTCAGGATGCTCTCAGGGTGAAACTGCACACCTTCCACTGGCAGGTGGCGATGACGCACACCCATCACATAGCCGTCATCGGTGGATCTCGAGGTGACTTCCAGGCTGTCGGGTAACTGCTGGTCGCTGACCATCAACGAGTGGTAGCGGGTGGCCTGTATGGAGCGTGCCTGCGTGTGGTCATAGACGCCCTTGCCATCGTTCTCGATCGTGCTCACTTTGCCGTGCATCACGTGCGGGGCGCGGCAAACCTGAGCGCCGAAGGCCAGGCCGATGGCTTGATGACCCAGGCATACGCCCAGTAGCGGCAAACGCCCCTGCAAGTGCCTGATCACTTCGATGTAGCCAACGTCGACCGGGTGCCCAGGCCCAGGGCCGAGCACGCAGAAGTCCGGCGAAAAAGCCTCGATGCGTTGGAGGAGGTCTGGCACGTCGTGACGCTCGACGCGGGGTTTCCAGTCCCAGTTGTTCCAGGTACTGGCTGATGATAAAGACGAAGCTATCATAGGCGTCGATCAGGAATACTTTCATAGTGCGATCTCCTTGCCGGTCACTGCCCGGTATACAGAACCCATCTTGTACAGCGTCTCTTTCCACTCCATCTCGGGAATGGAGTCGGCGACCACCCCGGCGGATGCACGCAAGTGGTAGGTCCCCTCGTCGAAGACGGTCGAGCGAATGCACAGGGCGGTATTCACACTGCCATCAAAACCCACCAGGCCAAGGGCTCCGGCGTAGATGCCCCGGCGGTTGCTCTCCATTTCCTCGATCAGTTCCATTGCCCTGACCTTGGGCGCGCCGGACATGGTTCCTGCGGGGAATGAGGCCTTGATCACGTCGTAGGCATCCAGGCTTGGGCGCAGCAGACCGCGAACGTTCGACACCATGTGGTAGAGGTGCGAGTACTCCTCTACCAGCATGAATTCGTCGACTTCCAGCGAGCCGGCCTGGCAGACGCGACCGATATCATTGCGACACAGATCGATGAGCATAAGGTGCTCGGCGCGCTCCTTCTCCGAGCGGGTCAACTCCAGGACTAGTTGGGTGGGATCGACTCCGGGCTTCTTGCCGACAGTACCGGCGATCGGACGCATCTCTATCAAATCATCCTTGATCCTGACGAACGGCTCAGGGCTGGCACCGATCAGGTCGATACCGCCCACATGGGCCAGGTACATGTAAGGAGAGGGGTTGCGCAGGCGCAGGTTCTGGTACACCTCGAACGGCGCAACCTGCGAGCGAATCCGAATCTCATGACCGAGCTGGATCTGGTAGACGTCGCCGGCGCGGATGTGCTCTATCGCGATTTCGACACGTGCGCAGAACTGCTCCGGAGTGACCGTGCGGATTTCGTCGAATGTCTCTGGATACGGAGACTGATCCACTGCCTCGCACGCCAGGGTTGTGGTCAGGAAGGGGTAATCCTCCACAGTACGGGGCGCCCACAGGGGGTGGTTGTTGATCAGGGTTTCGACAATGCCGTTGCTGTGGAAATAAACCAGTGTTTGATAGACCGACAGGGCGATGAGCGGGTAGCTGTAGATTTGTTCGGCCACATCGGGAAGCCGCTCGATCAGGCGAACGCAGTCGTAGGAGAAGTAGCCGAAGAACGCCAGGCTGGAAGGGGCATTGGGCGCAGGCAGGAACGTAGCCTGGATAGCCCGGAGCAGGTTCCACGCGGCCTCGCTGTCCGGTAGATGGATCTTGTGCTCGGGATCGACCTGCACCCCCCCTTGTCGCAGGCTGGCGGACAAATGTTCACAAAGCGCAGGACAGCCTCGCAGTTGTGCCTGGCCCTCATCGATACACACTTCGAAAAGGGGCTCGAGCCCGAGGATCGTCGCCCGGCGATCGCGGCTTGGACCGGACAGTGATTCAAGAATGAAGACAGACTCGCGACCCAGTTGTGCCAGTGCATATGCATATATGCCAAGTGCATCCGTGGATCGACGTTCTTCGCGACGAAGAACATCCACGTCAATTAAATTTGTATTCACGGTTAATACCATTTTTAAGGTGCAACGATTCAGGCACTCGATTAAGAGAGCGCCACGGGAATATAAAGTGCGCAGGCACTTTAAATGCGTATTGACGGATATCCTGAATATTCGGGGCGGACGCTGTTCATGTCGCGCGCGGTACAAGGCTGACAACGGATTGCAGTCAGCGATGCGCAGGGCACAAGGCGCGAGCGCCTTCGAATTTCATTGGGGAGAGATCAGGACGTTGCTAGCAGGCAGCAGGCAGACGCTGGTCTTCGCTAGAATATTAGCGACGCCAGATATTGCTTTTGAAGATGGCCAGAATGGCCCGGGAACAGCTGTCGGGATAGCTGTGGGAGGAGCTGATAGCAGAAAGGTGATAGTACATTTTAGACATCCCAGTCTTGGCTAAGTACTGCGGGAATGAGCGGCAGTGCGGCGAAATTACCAGTGTGCCCCGGGGCTGTCAACTGCTCGGCGGATTAATCTTTCATGCATTTCTTAGTGTTGACAGGCGCAACAACTATTCTTGCGCATATATCGCGCGTGCTTTTAACAAGAAACTCGTGCGCACACAACTGCGGGATAGCGAAGCTGGGTATTTGTAACTTCTGTCACTAACGTAGCGGCCGTTGAGCTCCACTAACCCATCAAACCCGAGCGGCTGAAATGAAAGAGTATTTAGACACATTCAAGAAGCGGTACGATCCGATTCATCATGCCTATTGGACCGACGTCCTCAGCGACACTGCGCTGGCGGCATGGCATCAGGAACAGATGGGGGAAGTGATCGGCCACGTGAAGCTTTCTTCGCCGTTCTATGCAAGGCACCTTGCCTAGGTCGACGAACGTTCGCTGACCTTGGATGACCTCGTCACCTTGCCATTCACGACCAAGGATGACTTGCGCGAGGCGGGCTTCGACATTTTGTCCGGCCCGCTGGAAGACAGCATATTCTACTACGAGACTACAATTACCACCGGGCCTGCTACCCCATGCCCGCGGGACCGCAAGGAAAGCTACGCGAGCAATCGCCAACTGGCCATGGCCTACCAGGCCGTGATCGAAAAGCATTTTCCAGGTGAGAAGACGGTAGTCGGCATCATGGGACCCACCGAGGTCCACTCCTTCGGTGACACCTTGGGCGATGTCTGCACCCAACTCGACCTGTGCAATGCCAAGATCTGGCCGCACTCACCGGTGATCGGTTGGCCCAAGGCCCTGCAACTGCTCAAGGATCTGCAGATCGGCGTGCTCGCGTCGGCGCCGGGGCTCTTGCTGGCCATGGCCAAGGAAGCCGAGCGGCAGGGCTTGAACCCACGCGAGGACTTCGCCCTGCGCGCGTTCATGATGAGCGGCGAGCTGTGCACGCCAGCGTTGAAGAACAACCTCTACAGCCTGTGGGGCGCGCAGGCCTACAACAGCCTGTATGGCTCCCAGGAAGCGATGATCATCGCGGCTTGCAACGCCAACGACCAGTTGGTGCCTCATCGCCTCAACTACATCATCGAGGTGCTCGATCCCAAGTCCGGGGAAAGCCTCGGCTGCACCGGCGACGGTGAGCTGTGCGTGACCATGCTGATCCCTGGCAGCAAGCCGTTGATCCGCTACCGCACGGGTGACCTGGTCTCGATCCAGTCGCGCCCCGGCTATCCGCAATCGATGCGCCAGACCGTCAAGGTTGTCGGTCGGGTGAAGGATGCCGTGCAACTGAACGGTCGCGCCTTCTCGGCTGCGCAGATCGAGCAGGCATTGCTTGAAGGCGTCGAACAATGCCTTGGTTACCAGATCATCCTCAGTTGCGCCAATGATCGCGACACCGTCATCGCCAAGCTGGAAATGTTGCGCTTCTTCGAGGGCGATCGTGGGCGTCTGGTGCTGCTGATCAAGGAGCGCCTGCGCGAACGGCTGGGGGTCGATGCCACGGTCATGGTGGTGGGCGATCTTGCCGAACATGTGAACCTTGGCAGTTGGTTCAGCTGGAAAGAAGCGCGCATCGTCGATGAGCGTCAAGGCCAGTGAGGTCACCGATGAGCCTGTCTGTTCGCGTGATCGACAACGCAAATGAGCTGTTCGAGTCCGTCCGGCACCTCAGGAGTCGCTATCTGGGGACCAACCCGGCACGGGAGAATGACTTCGAGCGAAGGGAGCAGGTGCGCGACGCCTTGTCCTATCACCTGGTCTACCTGGACAAGGACGAAGTGGTCGGGACGTTGCGCGTCACCCCGCTGGGCCATGGCCTGAGTTTCGTCGAGCGGGCAGTCAATGTGCACGCCTATTTCGAACAATCGACGGACGCCTTCGATGCCAATCGCTTGGTGCTGGACGAGCGGTACCGCGGCGGGCGGCACCTGCGCATGTTTTTCCTGCAGGCGGCCATCTGGCTGAAAGCCAACATCCAGCTGCGATTCATCTCGGCCCTGTGCCGCGGCCAACTGGCGGCGTTATATGTCGGCTTGGGCGGGCGCGTGCTGGTGGATAACGTTACCTGGACCGGGGAACAGGTCGAGCGGCGCTACAGCCTCGTGTACCTGGAACTCGAAAGTGTTTACCACAATGTTAAAGGAACCTATTGAAATGCAAGCATTCTTCAAGGAACTCGACGCTATCGTCGAAGCGGGCTGGGCCCAGATCAAGCAGGGCACCTACTGGAAGTTCAGCCTGGACAATCACACGCCGCCAGCCCTCTACCAACAGCTCATGCTGCAGGTGTACCACTACACCCGCTACAACTCGGTCAACCAGGCCGCTTGCGCCTTCAGTGCCGATCCGGAAGAGACGACACTGCTGCGCTTCGTCTATAAGCACGCCCTGGAAGAGCTGGGCCACGAGCGCATGGCCGACAAGGCTATGCAGAAGACCATGAAGAGTTCGAAGACAACATGAGCTGCCTGGCGGCGCCGATTCGAGACCGCTTTGGCCACGTGATCGGCGGCATGAGCGTTTCATTCCGCTGTTTTGGCTTCAGGGAAGAATTGAGGCAGGACTACGTCAAGCACCTGATGGAACCCACGCAGCAGATTTCAGCTCAGCTGGGCTGGCACCTGCGTGGAGTACCGGAAATCTGCGAGTCGGTGACCGGACAGAAACGCCTCGATTTCCAGAGCAGTACTTCTTGCTGTCCCGGTAGCACCGATCAAGGTGGCCGAGGCTGAACCTGCCCAGTCATCATAACCGACCAGCCATAGCTTTCGCTCGGTAATCGAGTGAGTACCTGCGACGTCGATTCGACTCTCCATATTAAGAGCCTTCAGTGAGCTTAGATGATGGACTGCAGGACGAAATCCGGTGCGCCAGAACGCGATAGCTTGCCTTGGAATTTCTTTTTTGCTCTTGATAGACCCAAAGAACAAGTCCAGAATTGAGTCTCTTCTTGCTTTCGCAAGAAAAGAAACCCTTTAGACTTCAATGGGTCGGACGCCAGATGCGAGTCTCGTTTCCCGCTCCAAGATTCACAAAAAAGCCACTCAGAAATGAGTGGCTTTTTTGTGCCTGAGAAGTTTTGGTATTCATGGCGACAGGCAGCTTTCGGCCAGGAGCGGACATAGCGAAATGACGTTGCTATTCTGCTACGTCAGTTCATCAGGACATACTGCATATGGAAATTGCGCCGCATTTTATTATTCATCAAACCGATCATTGGATTATCAACCATCACCTCGTGAGCACGCTTCCCGGCTACTTGATGCTGGGAACAAAAATGCAGACCACGTCGTTGACTGACCTGTCATCAGATGCGCTTACAGAGTTGGGAGGGTTGCTCGCCAATACTCAAAATATAATTGAGCAGCGACTCCGGCCCAAGCGGCTATATATCGGTCGCTTCGGTCATGAACCAGGTTTACCAATTCACTTCCATTTCATACCGGTCTACCACTGGGTCGAAGACATGTTCTGGAGTGATGCTCGTTATCGGGTCCTTGAAAATTTCTCCTACGCTGAACATGGCCCCTCTTCAACTGACGGCGCAGAGCTGACCTTGTTCATATGGAGAGAGTTTGGGGAAAATCCTACCCCACCAAAAATTCCAGATCTCACGGTAGGCGGTGTGATTAAAGATCTACGTGACGCCTTTCTGTAGAATGATCAGTCTGATCATCCGCAAAATTGGACATCCGATATCAGCCGATTGCTGCACTTCACCACAGGCAGCATTCGACCCATAGCAGTCTCTGAACCGCATTGATCGAAAGAAATGTCCACCGCCAATCCTAAAAACGTGATGGTGGCTCTTTTCCGGCCTTGATATGCGAAAAGACCTGATCTGGATCTGCCTGGCACCAATATCTGAACAGAAGGCGAGGTTCGGCATTTCCTGAATATTGATCCACGATTTCGCCACCGTAATGTAAGCGTCCAGTCAAGTCATCTACCGATGCAGCTATAAGCACGAGGATGACTGGTAGCCGCCCATGCCGTAAGGTTCGCTACCAAAATCGCCACAGCCTTCCAGTGGTGGTAATACAGCAAGGGGAGCGAACGATGAACACCTTCAAATCGTCAGTTCAAAACGTAGCTGCGGCCATAGGCCTTATCGCAGCAGTGACAGTCGGTGGATGCGTGATGATCCCTTACGACACGCCGGAATCAAAAGCCCAAATCCAGCGCGATCTGAAAATTGCACCATCGGATATTCAAGCCGTGTCGGAAACGAACTGGTGCTTGTTCCCATATGGAAGCGAAGGCAGCTGCAGAGCCACTCAAGGCCTGGGAGTGTTGACCAACAAAGGCCTGATCCTCAGCCGCTACAACAACCACACCTACACTGAAACCGCACGCATCCTCCCAGAACAAGTGCAGTGCGTGAAGACGGTTGGTGGCCGCCCTGGAGTCGAACCGTTCGTTGTATTCACCAAAGACCGAGCGATCATGCTCGCCGTCATTACGCCGGGTGGGCAAATGAATGTGCCTGTGAAAGTCAGTTTCTTTGATTATCTGACGAAGCCAGGGCAGCACGTCTTCACTGGGACGGATGGCGGATATGTGCGCAAGTCGGGTCGACAGCAAACCGTAGGCGGAATGGTGTCAGGCACTGCCGTCCCGTGGCATACAACACTCGACGTAACCGAGGTGTTTAACCCTTGCCCGCGGGTTACAGATTAACGAGAGGAAACGGGGACAGACCACGATATGAGACAGTCCGATTACAGGTGAGCCAAAATCGTGGTCTGTCCCCGGTTTCCCTTAGCGGTGAACACGCGGGGTTTCATTTGATTCTCTGGCTGACTGCAGACCAGAACGAAAACCAGCTAGTCGAAGCAGCGAAACAGGTCGGGCTGCAGCTGCAACCGCTTCGCCATTCTTGTCACAACCTTCAACCAGGACCAGCGTTTGTCTTGGGCTTTGCCGCGCTCACCCGCGCCCAGGTAAAAAGCGCTGCGGGAAAACTGGCGCACCTGCTCAGGGCCAACCAGCCCTCGCAGTGAAGAAGGACCAAGTGGTTTGCACCTGTTGCTGTCGGCTCTGCCTTTCGGCACCCCCGGCAAGGTGACCGGCACATGCTGGGCCAACCATTCACTCAAACGATCGCGCGTTTAGTCAGTAAGTGTGGCCAACACCTTTCCGTCTCTGCGCTGCACGATGGTCTTAGGCGCTACCGGCTGTGAGCCGTCGGCGCCCGGCGGTGGGGTTATCAACCAGGCACCCGCATAGTCTTCCCGGATATGGAGCGGATTGAAGCGGATAGCGCTTGCCGCCGCATAACGGCGCCCTGCGAGTGTGGCAACGCTCGAAAGCACCGCACTTCTGACTTCATAGAGCCTTCGCTCTGCGTCGAGCGCAATACTGGCATCCGCAAGCTCGAAATTATCGATACGCACGGGTACGCCTTCCGGCATATCGAGAACCCACCGGTCAGAGTCTACAAACCCATCGGCATAGACATTGCCGGTCGAAGCCCGGAGCGAGGTGCCTTCGGGCAAGGTGATGCCATCGACTACATTGCCATCAGCAAGCGTACAGGTGCTGAACCTCGATACGCCGCCATCTGGCTTGAGCTCAAACTCCACCGGTTGCAGCGCATTGCACCGCCAGCCGATCTGCATCGTCGTGCCGTGGCCGGTTAGCCGCATGTTCTCTGGCGTGAAGCCCACCGTTTCGTATTTTTCGTTGGTTTGAATCGCGATGTAGCGGGCTACTTCGACGGCATCCATATCGAGCATACGCACAGGGCTTGGAAATACGGCTCGTTTGAAGGATTCCCGATGATCCGCAACGGCTAATTCGAGTTTTGTGCCTTTGGGCATGTCGATCTGGCCAAGGCGCATCGGCTCTACTAGTTCCGGGCGATAACTTGCCTCTCTATCCCGTTCATAGCTGCGCATCTGCACATAAAAAGCCGCGGACTGCCACAGGGTAAAAAGCGCACACGCGGTGACAAGCATGTAAGGCAGGAGGAGAGGGCGGCGCCAGCGACCTTTGATATATCGAACCCCCAGCCTTATCGTCCACCCGAACCAGAAAAGCGTCGCGGCGACGAAAAAGGCAAGGTAAAGCAGTAGTTCGGCGGAGGGCAGTGCAACGGGGATCATGCGAGCCAAACTTCCTGAACGGGTGATGGGGTTTGCACGCACCTACGACACAAAAAGGGCGAGCCGTTACGTTGAGTCAATTTTACTCCGATGCCGCGTAAGGTCGATCTTCGTTGCTCCCGCAGTTGTCGTCGTTCCGCGCCGCGAAGACTAACGTCATCCGGGGCGCGGATTTACTCCAACGCAGCTACCACGGCATCGAAGAATACCAGTCATCGAAACCACCACTACGACTGCCAGCATCGACAAAAACGTGCTGGGTGAAACGTGGGTGACCATGGATTTAGGATTGCCAATGTTCGTAACGACCCCTTGGATGAATGACTGCCAAGGCCAAAACTCCTGACCGCGTAGCAACTACCGCTTTGTGGACTACTGCAACGAAATTTGGCCCTGAAATAACGACACCGGCCAGGTAAACCAAAAAGACTGTCAAAACGGCGGGAACATCGATCATCTGCATTCCTTTGCGAATGTTGAGGCAGGGGACGGTCATCATTCAGTTCAAAGCCGTCCGCGGCTTCAACGTACAACGAAAAATTCGATACAGGGCTTTTGAGCGTAGTTGTGTTTTTACACACTCTGGCCGTAAGTAGTCGGCATAGAAGGCGCATTTTTTAAGCTGCAGATGCCGAACGCGTCCTCGCTAGCGGGCTTTCACCGTCCACAACTGATCAAAGTTCGTCGTATAGCTCTGACTCATCAGCTCTCGACGCATTGCCCAACCAGGCGCTGCAGGCACACTCGCTATCCGAATAACCCCCTTTCCCCATCGACCATTGATTTCATCCAAAACACTCATCACCTTATCAGCCATGACGGGTTGAGAATGAGCGAACAGATCATCAGTGAATTCGCCAGGCTGGCGCAGATCCATCAGCAAAACTTCTGCTTTGCTGTACTTGAAGCCGGGCCGGAATAGACGGTTTACCGCTTCGGTTGCGGCCTTGGTCATGAGCCGCACGTCGTTGGTCGGGTAAGGTAATTCGACCAACGCCCCGTTCGCATACTTCGCTTCCTGAGGGTTGAACATGCCGGTTCTAATGCTCACGCGGATTTTCTTGCACAGTGAGCTTTGAGCTCGGAGCTTTTCCGCCGCGCGTTGTGTGTAGGTAGCGATAGCTTCCTTGATTGGCTCAATCTCGGTGAGCCGCGTGCCGAACATCCTGCTACAACAAATCTCCTGCTTGGGTGGATCAGCCTCACTCAACTCCAAACATGGGGTGCCGGCAAGTTCGCGAGCGGTTTTCTCGATCACCACGCTGAATTTTTGACGAAGCATCCACGGGTCGGCTTTGGCCAAATCCATCGCGGTCTGGATCCCCATTGTTTCCAGATGCGCCTTCATGCGCCTGCCGATGCCCCAGACCTCGCCGACATCAGTGTTGCGCAGCGTCCAATCCCGTTTGAAGGGATCACAGAGATCCACTACGCCGCCCGTGATATCCAGCAGCCGCTTGGCGGTATGGTTGGCAAGCTTGGCCAGCGTCTTGGTGTGCGCGATTCCAACCCCGACAGGAATGCCAGTGCGTTTGAGAAGGGTAGAACGCATGTGCCGGCCAAACGCAGATAAGTCACCTGGGATACCGGTGAGGTCGGCGAACGCCTCATCAATGCTGTAGACCTCAAGCGTCGGTACTAACGATTCAATGATCGTCATGACACGCTCGCTCATGTCGCCGTACAGAGCGTAATTACTGCTGAACGCCACAACCCCATGCCGACGTAGATGATCTTTGATTTGGAAGTACGGCTGGCCCATCCTTACGAAAGGTTTTGCGTCGTAGCTACGCGCAATTACACAGCCGTCGTTGTTGGACAGCACCACTATAGGTGTCTTCGCGAGGTCCGGTCTGAAGACGCGCTCGCAGCTGGCGTAAAACGAGTTGCAGTCAATCAGGGCGAAGACAGGTTCACGTGTTGTCATGATCGCGGACGCTGTATTTCACTACACCCCAAATCATGAGTTCGTCGCCTTCCATCACGTGCCTTGCCGGATACTTGGGATTTTCCGACAGAAGTATTACGGCGTTGTCGCGCAAATGCAGACGCTTGAGCAGTGGCTCGGAGTTAAGCGCAGCTATAACGATGTCCCCACTGATCGGATCTATGCTTCGATCAACCACCACCATATCCCCCGAATAGATCCCCGCGCCCTGCATGCTGTCGCCATCGATCCTCACGAGATAGACGTGGGGAGCTCGTACATCGAAGAGCTCATCCAGGGAAATGTGCTTTTCGATGTGGTCAGCAGCGGGCGAAGGGAAGCCTGCAGGCACCTTGAATGAATAAAGAGGCAGCTTCTCGCCGCCGGTAGCCAACAGGCCCAGGATGGTGATGCTCATGATGCAAGCCTTAAAGGGATTAACTGTACGTATATACAGTTAACGATTTGCATCGTTTGCGGTCAATGTCATAAGCAGCACTATTCGACGGGTGACAGCATGTGCGGACGCATGGCGCCTGAGCATGCTCGTGAATGGATTGATCCCGACACGCCACCTGACCGAGCGCGCGAATTAGCGATGGAGCATTGTCGACCAGCAACAGACTTTCATTGGTACAAGGTTGGTAAGGATGTCAGAAATGTTCGCAATCAGGGCTCGCACCTGATTCAGCCGCTTTCCTTTGCCTCTGATGCCGATGATTGAGCGGAGACGGACACCGTAGCCCTGCAGAGGCCTCACGTTCTGTGTAGGCATATGGACAGCTACCTCATTAGCCCAGCCGCTTTCCTTTGGCAACGGTACCCGTCTGCGCTGATCCACAGCTATCGGTGGAACATCCGACGGAAGAATTCACGGTGGAACTGAAGCTGGTTGATGTTTTGGCACCGGCTATTCGGCCCTCAGCTACTTGAGTCGCTTGCCCATCGAAACGCTCAAGATCCACCGCTCGTTTATCAACGACATCGAACACAACCGCGACAGCGCGGAACTGGTCAAGGCGATTATCTCCATGGCTCATAGCCTTCGGTTGACCCTGGTTGCCGAAGGTGTCGAGGAGGCCTCTCAGCAGGCGCTCCTGAAAATCGATTCCTGGCGCTCGAGCGGTGAATGCATTGCGACCTTGGCGATCACTGTCAGAGGTCGAGGCTCAGACTCACACTGAGGTTACGCGGCTCTCCGGGCAGGACCCAGGCACTGTTATAGGATCGTTCGTAGTACTTGCGATCGAACAGATTGTTCAGGTTCAGCCCGAGCGTAACGTCTTCGCTGGCTTTGTAGTGCGCGAGCAGATCGACAGTGCTATACGACGGCAGTTTGAAGCTACTGCCAGCCTGGCCTGAGCGTTCGCCGACATAGTTGAAGGCTGCGCCCATGTCCGATCCACGCAAGGCGCCGTCCTGAAACTCATAAACACCCATCAGGCTACCGCTGTTGCGGGCGATGCCTAACAGGTCGCTGCCTTTGGGTAGCGCGGAGTCGCCTTTGGTCACCTCGGCGTCGATGTAGGCATAAGCACCGATAACACGCAGGGCATCGGTGATCTGGCCGCTGAACTGCAGATCCAGGCCCTGGCTGCGAGCCTCACCGGCTGCGACACTTTCACCGAGCGCGTCGGTTGTCACGACGTTTTCCTTGTCGATGTGAAACAGAGCGATGGTCGCGCCAATACGGCTGTCGAACAGGTCCAGTTTTAAACCGGTTTCATAACCCAGGCCTTTTTCCGGTTTATAGACCTGGCCTTGCGTGCCGATGGTATTGGGCTTGAAAGACGTGGACGCGTTGGCGAATACGCCGACCTGTGGTGCCAATTGGTAAAGCAGCCCAACGCGTGGAGTGGCGACGTCTTTTTCCTGGCTGTTGCTGACAGCTGTCGTGCGATTCAGCGAAGTCTGCTCGATGCGCTCCAGGCGCACGCCGATCAATCCGCGCAGACGATCGGTAAAGGCGATCTGGTCCTGCAAATTGAGCGCGTAGCTCTCGGTGTGCTCGTGGAAATCGTTGGCGCGGGTCAGGGCCGGCTTGGGCTGACCATAAACGGGGTTGTAGATATCCAAGCCATAGCTTGCAAGCGTGGCGCTCTGGGGGTACTTCTGGCTGTTGCGGTAGTTTTCATACTCCAGTCCCGCCAGCGTCTGATGCTGCCAGCCGGCCAGTTCGAAGTTGCCATGTAGCTCGGCCTGGGTGATGTTGTCGTTCCATTCAAAGTCACGCTCGCGATAGAAACGCGTGATGGTGGTGCCGACCAATGCTTGAGGTTCCCAGCTCGCGCCATTGAGCGTGCCCTGCGTGTAGTGATTGGCCAGGCGAACCTTCCAGTTGTCGTTCAAATAATGTTCCAGCGCCAGATCAATGGTCTGGTTGTCGTTGCGTATCTGGCCATCGTTGGGCTCACCCATGAAGGTCGACCGCTTGACCGAGCCAAGCTCACCATTGACTGCCGGAATGCCGCGGTCGAACACCGATTCGGTACGGGAGAACTCGGTGTCGAACATCAGGCGGGTGTCTGGTGAAATCTGCCAGCTCAACGACGGGCTGATGATCCGTCGTTGACTGTCAACGTGATCGCGAAAACTGCCATTGTCTTCGATGGCCATGTTTACTCGTGCCAGCAGGTTGCCCTCGCTGTCGAGTGGCGAGTTGACGTCGAGGCTGCTGCGGTAACGGTCCCAGGTGCCGGCGCTGATGTTCAGGTTGCTGAACGCCTCAGCCTGCGGACGCTTGGTCACGATATTGACCAGGCCGCCGGGATCGCCTCGACCGTAGAGACTTGCAGCCGGGCCTTTGAGCACTTCGATACGTTCGATATTGGAAGTGTCCGGCGCGCTGTAGCTGCCACGGTTGATGGCAAAGCCGTTCTTATAGAGTTCGCCGGTGGTAAAACCACGGACGCTGTAGTTGAGAAAAGTTAGTCCGCCAAAGTTGTTCTGTCGTGAGACACCGCCTGCGAAATCCAGGGCGCGGTCGATTCGCGTGGTGTTGAGGTCCTTGATCACCTGGGCGGGTATTACATCGATGCTTTGCGGGGTATCGCGAATGTCTGAATCGGTGCGAGTAGCTGTGCTCGAACGCGTTGCTCGATAACCTTGCACTGGACCATCGGCACGCTCCTCCACGGTGGATCCGGTGATAGTCAACGCGTCCAGCGTCAGAGGTTGTGCGGCTGAAATAGGTTGTCCAAGTAGCCCGAGGGTGAATCCTGTCAGCAGCGGAACGTGATGTTTCAAAATGAACTCTCCCATAAAGATGTAATAACATAACATTTATGGGGCCAGTCACACCACAACCTATAGATCGCCACTTGCTTGTTGACTGGGCACCGTCCTGATGATCATCTGCGTGCCTGGCGTTCCTTCGCAGCCTCTACAGAATGATAGCGTTCGCCCAAAGCAGACACTAAGCACCACGTATTTGCCTCAGGCCTACCGCATGAGTAGAATGCGATTAATTATCAATCATGTATTTGCCGGGATTCCGATGCGCAGCGATGAACCACTAGGTAGTGCAGATCTAGGGCTGCTCTATCGAACCCACCACTCGTGGTTGCACGGCTGGCTAATCCGACGCATTGGATGTCGCGATAACGCAGCAGATTTGGCGCAGGACACCTTCGTACGCCTGCTCAAATCCCGTCAGCCCAGCCCCTTGCGTGAACCACGCGCCTATTTGAGCAGTATCGCCCGCGGGTTGATGATTGATCAGTATCGCCGTCGCGAACTCGAACGTGCCTACCTGGAGAGCGTCGCATTACTGCCTCAACACGAGGTTCCCTCGGAAGAAAGCCGACTGCTGATTCTCGATACGCTCGAGCGGATAGATCGCATGCTCGATATGCTTAAACCGAGAGTTCGCCAGGCGTTTTTATTTGCCCGGCTCGACGGCTTGACCTGCGCGCAAATAGCCGAAAAGTTGGGTGTTTCCCGTGCGACGGTGGAACGCGATCTGGCCACCGCCCTGCAACACTGTTATCGCTTGCGTTATGTCGAGGCGTGAGTCCCAGACGCTGGATCCGGCCGTTGTCGACCAGGCGATCTACTGGCAGGTGCGCCTGCGCTTCGATCAGCCAGATGAGCAAACACAGCGCACATTTGAGCACTGGCTGCAGCAGTGCCCGGAGCACGTGTTGGCGTGGCAGCGCGTGGAAGCGCTTGGGGATGAATTCGCAGGCGTGCCAGCTCAACTGGCCCGGCAAACCCTTAATGGGACCAATCATGGAATGCGGCGGCGGGAAAGCCTGAAACTCCTGGGCATATTGGCGACTGTTGGCACTGCAGCCTGGCTCGGCCGGGACTACACACCCGTACCCGCCATGCTTGCGCAGCAGCGCAGCAGTACCGGCGAGCAACGGCGCTTCCAACTCGATGATGGCAGCCTAATCCAGCTCAATAGCGATAGCGCCGTCGACAGCGATTTCGACGCCCAGCGACGTCTGATAATCCTGCGACGTGGTGAAATCATCGTGAATGTCGGCGCGGATCAACACTCGCCTCGAGCGCGACCGTTCTGGGTGCAATCACGTGACGGGATCATGCGCGCTCAGAGTTCCCGCTTTCTGGCACGCGAGTTCGACGATGGCACGCTGGTCGCGGCTCAGGAAGGATCAGTCACGGTTTTCCCCGGCTCCAGTCAAACGCCTGCCAGCCGCAGTGTTCAGGCAGGAAATCAGCTGCTGTTCACATCAAGTGGGGCCCGAATGTTCAAAGGCAACGGCCTTGATCTATGGAGCTGGGGTGACGGGGTGATCAGTGCGCGCAATATGCGCCTCGATGATTTCATCGTGGAGTTGTCGCGCTATCGCCCCGGGGTACTGCGCTGCGCCGACGAGGTCGCGGATCGTCGCGTTTCCGGCACCTTCCAACTCGCCGACAACGATCAGGTCCTGGCATTGATCGCGCAGTCACTGCATTTGCACGTTGATTATCGGACCCGTTATTGGGTGACCGTGACCGCTGCCACCTAAGCCCATCAGAACTTTGTGCCACCTGAAAAAATAATGAGGTGTATTCTCATTCTCGTTCGACCTCTTAGAAAGGCCGGAATACAGGCCTGTCTGCCGATGTCCTTTCTTGGAGCGAGAATATGAGTTCGTCCCCTGTTTCCCAGCGCCATCCATTAAGTCGTGCCTTGCACGGTGCGATTTTGGGGCTGATCGTAAGCAGCTACGCCTTGCCATCGCTGGCGCAAACGCCGAGCGCTGACCACAGCAATCAGGTCAGGCAGTGGAACATCGCTGCCGGCCCGCTGGCGCCGGCGCTTGACCGCTTTGCGCGCGAGGCTGGCATCAGCCTTTCCTTCGACGCGTCGAGTGTAGCGAACCGTACCACTGCTGGCGTGAATGGCACGCTCGATACGTCGGCAGCGCTGTCATCCTTGCTACAGGGAAGCGAATTGCAAATCCAACAGCAAGGCCCGAATGCCTATCTACTGTTCCCTCAGCCTACGCCCGCCGGCCCGCTGGAACTCGACACAACGTCCGTCGAGGACTATCGCCTTGCGCCCCTCATCATCAATGCCAAGGTCAGGGTCAGTGCCGACGACGACGCCAACTCGGTTGTCGCCAAGGAACTCTGGGTGGGCGGCAAGGTGGCAACCAGCATTCTCAATACACCGGCATCGGTGTCGGTTGTTACCAACAAGGAAATGGAACAACGCAGCGTCAGCACCACGGAAGAGGCGCTGCAATACACCCCCGGTGTGGTCAGTGACTTCTATGGTACGGATGACCGCAACGACTATTTCCAGATCCGGGGCTTCCAGGCCACCACCTACCGTGACGGCTTGACCCTGAGTTCGATGCGCGGCGTACGCGAAGATCCATTCGCTTACGAACGCATAGAGATTTTGCGTGGCGCCAACTCCACGCTGTTTGGCCCAGCGGACCCGGGCGGTTCGGTGAATTTCGTGACCAAACAGCCGCGCTTTGAGCAGTTTGGCCAAGGCTATGTGACCTACGGTTCGTTTGACCATGTCGAGACAGGCATCGATGTGGGGGATGCGCTGAACGACGAGAAAACCTTGGCTGGCCGCTTTACTGCCAAAGGCCAAAACAGCGACCGCGAGTACGATCACTCACAGGACGACAACCAGTTGCTGATGGGTGGCCTCACCTGGGCGCCCACGGATTACACGTCAGCCACCGTGATTCTGGACTATCTGAAAACCGAAAGTTCGCCCAACAGTGGCGGCTATCCGCTGGACAAGGAATACGACCGCAGCAAGTTTTATGGTGAGCCGAGCTACAACTTTCACGATGTCGAGCGCACCAGCCTCAGCGGTAACGTCACCCATGACTTCGACAACGGCTTCGTATTGCGCAGCAATCTGCGTTACAGCAAATTGACCGATGATTTTGGCTACGTTTACATCAGCGACAGCGCCGCGCGTGTCGGTACTACCGTTGACCGGTACTTGTTTGGAACGGACAGTGAGGCCGACCAGTTCAACGGCAACCTGATGCTGCAATACGATGCCCGCTTCGAGAACATCGACAGCAGCAGCCTGGTGGGGGTGGAATACCTCGATTCGACTACCAAGGAAAGCTCGGTCTACGCCCTGACGACCCCGATTGACGTTGCAAATCCCGTGTTTACTGGCGTTTCACGCTCTATCACCCCGTATGCGGTCAACAAGCGAGACGCGACCACCAAGGCCGTATTCCTTCAGCAGAACCTATCGTTCTACGAGCGTTTCATCGTCACCGCCGGTATGCGCAACGATTCGATGGACCTTACCAGCAAAGGCTTGCAATCCACCGAGAAAGACAACTTCTCCGAAACCTCCTACCGAGGTGCGTTGACCTATATCGTCAACGATGAGGTGTCCACCTATGTGAGCATGGTGGAGTCCGTCTCGCCGCCTCAGGTTGGCGTAACACCGCAGACCGGCAGGCAGTACGAAGTGGGCGTGAAGTATGCGCCGATGGGGATGGACGCACTGTTCTCCGCGGCCGTTTATGACTTGACCCAGGAAAACGTCACCATCGCCGTGGTGCTGCCGAGCGGCATCATCGAGCAACAGACGGTGGGCGAATCGCGGGCGCGTGGCCTCGACCTGGAGGCCAAGGCGCAGGTGACGCAGAACCTCAGCCTGATTGGTGGCTACTCCTATATGGAGTCCGAGGTACTGCGCGGTTCGTTGTACGACGGCAGCTCCCTGAAGGGTAATGAGTTCACCACGGCACCCAAGCATTCCGCTTCGCTCTGGAGTTATTACGACGTGCCCGGTACTGATGTCAGCGTTGGCTTGGGCGCGCGCTACGTCGGCTCTTATTACTTCGATGCAGCCAACTCCGGCAAAAGCGATGGCGCCACGCTGTTCGACGCCGCGTTCAACTACGAGATCGCCAAGGGCACCGACCTTGCGGTGAACGTCAGCAACCTGCTGGATGAGCAGCACGTGGTCGGTTCCGGCACAGCGAACTTCTACAACCCGGGTCGCGAGATTACCGCCAAAGTGAGTTACAGCTGGTAAGCAGGCGTGTAAGCCTTCGTCCCCTATGGGAAGCGGTGCCCGCTATACGCGGGTACCGTCAACTTGGCCATAATTGTGCGGGACGAAAAGCAAGGGCGTTCGATTTTCATCGTTACGCGCCAGCGGTTGCTACGCGCGAAATCCAACGATGCTCACCGGAAAAAATCGCCTGATGTTCGTCCGGTTGTGGCACCTGAAAATGTTCGGTCCGAGCCGCGAGTCATTCGCCTTCGGGGCGGGCAGAGGAAGGTGGGACTGTTAATCAGGCCAACACCAATGAGGCCGCGCTAATGCCTTTTCTCTTGGAACAATGCACTCACCCATTCGACAAATACCCGCACATTGGGTGATAGATGACGGCGATCCGGAAACAACACGGAAACGGTTTTCGGCTCGACTGGAACATCCGGCAGAACTTCCACCAGACGTCCGCTATCGATGTATCGCTGCAGCGCCGGGCGCAGCCCCTGCACCATCCCAATCCCCGCCAATGCGCAGTAAAGCAATGCCTCTGCGTTGTCGACGACGATGCCGCTGCGCATCTTCACATTGATAATTTTACCGTTGCCCCTGAACCGCCAGGGCATGATCTGGCGGCGCTGTTCAACCATGAAGTTGACAGCCAGGTGCGCCTGCAGATCATCCAGCGTGGTTGGTAAACCATGTTTCTTTACGTAGGCGGGAGCCGCGCAGGTCACCAAAGCGACCTCGCCGATACGTTTGGCACCAGGCTCGAATCATCCAGATCACCGAGCCGCACGGAACAATCGATGCCTTCTGCAATAAGGTCGGTCGCCCCTTCGCAATATCAATACGGCCACCTCATAAACAAGCACTGTTTTTCCGGAATGGGTGGTGACATCGACCTTAAACACGACCCAGCCCCGTTGATGATTTGACGCATGAATGAATGATCGAACGACTTGAACGGATAGCTTGAGCGTGTCTCCGGGCACCACCGGAGCAACCATCCTAAAACCATCGATCTTGCCACCCGCCACGACATTGGTTTGAAGCAGCAAGGCGTCGCACATCAGCCGCTGCGAAATACCGAAGGTTTGCACTGCACTGGCGCAGTGCACGCCAAGCGGACTCGAACGGGCAAGGTCAGGATCTATGTGAATATCGAGAGGATCGTACTCTGCGGCAAAGGCAATGATCGCCTGCGTTGTAATAGGCGCAGATTGCTTGGCCGTCCAGAGGCTACCTGGCGTGAAGTCTTCCCAGTACAGCTCTTTCTCTGTCACGGTAACTCCTGGATTCTGTAGCGTCAGACTCAACGTAACCGAAGGTTGCCGGCCGATAGTGTCGGTGGGCGACGGCCTGGACAATGTCCAAAAGCCTCGGCGTGGTTGAATGTTTTGGACAACTATCAAGACCCGCCATCAAAGCCTGGGAAGAGGGCCCATGCGCTTGTTGATAACAAAACCTTCGGGTTGACAGGTCATGTCGAGAAGTCGGAACGTAGAAAGCGTTCAGGCTCGTCAGGTTGCCCAAGGCAGGACTGCCGAAGAGATTCACAAGTCAGCATCAAGTCAGCAGGCAACCACCGGCAGAGGGGAAAGGGCGTGCTCATCCAGGATAAAGGAACGACTTCAATCGGATTGGTGCATGAGGCCCTGGAGGGCGCGTTGCGTCGCCAGCTGGACACCTCCCTTGCACTGCAGCAAGCACGTATCGACCCTGTACTCCTCACTTCCCCCCAAGCCAGGGTTTCGGCTGCAGCATTTTCTCGGCTGTGGGTCGCGCTCTCGGATCTGCTCGACGATGAGTTTTTCGCAATCGATAGCCATCCCATGCGACGGGGCAGCTTCCGATTGATGTGCCAGTCGTCGATTGACTGCGAGTCGTTAGAGCAAGCGTTGCGACGGATTCTGAAATTTTTGCGTCTCGTACTGGACGATATTCACGGTGAGCTGAGTTTTGATGGCGACTGCGCCGTCATCGTTATCCAAGACAACGGCATTGAACGTCGTCTCTTTAGTTATGGAACATGGCTGATCCTGGTCCATGGACTGCTCTGCTGGTTGGGTAACAGACGCATTCCCATTAAACAGCTCTGCTTCAGGCCGAATCGACCACTCGACGATAGCGACTATCGGATGCGCTTCTGTGAAGACATTCAGTTTGGTGCGCCAGCGACGATGATTCGTTTCGAGCGCAGTTTTCTAAGCCTCAAAGTCGCGCAAAACAAAGCCAGTCTATCGGCTTTCTTGAAGGAGTCGCCTGCCAGTCTGCTGGTGAAATATCGTAACGAGGACAGCATCAGCGCCCAGATCCGCCTCAGATTGAGAGGCCTCGATCCGGAGCAATGGCCAGAGCTGGACAAGATGGCAAGCACGCTGTGCATGTCTTATTCGACGCTCCAGCGAAGACTGCAGGCCGAGGGGGTCAGTTATCAGCGTTTGAAAGACAATCTGCGCCGTGACATGGCGATCAATCTGTTGTGCCAGCCGAATATGACCGTGACTGAAGTGGCTGCCCTCACGGGTTTCCAGGAAAGCAGTGCGTTTCATCGTGCATTCAAAAAGTGGACGGGCGTGAGTCCCGGCGCTTACCGCCGCTCCAATGCTGACGAATCGGGCGAGATTTAAAAGCGTTTCTTGCGCTTATACAAAAGCACTGCGTCCCCGCCAGATTACCTCCTGTGATCTGCAACTCGTTTCATCCGCCAAAACCTCAACAGACCAGGGTCATCCCGGGCGTGGCGGGTAAGTCACGAGTGTCCAAAACGGTCACGTACAACGATGCCGTCGGGCATAGGCCGCCGCAAAGGCAACTCCTACGATGCGCTGCAGGTAGCCCTGGCATCGCCTGTCAAGCGAGCCAGTAACTCTTCGCACTTCACAAACAAAAACAAGATCGAAGGAGACGCGATATGCAGCCGGTAAACGTCTATACACTCGCGGTTGAATCAAAGTTCAACCGCTTCCATGGGCTCATCCTGTTTTGGTGTGTACTCATTCTGATCATCGATGGTTATGACCTTGCGGTCGTCGGTGCAGCCCTTCCGGCGATCATGAAGGACATGAACGTCGATCCAACCAGCGCCGGCGTCATGGCGGGCTCTGCGCTCTTCGGAACGATGCTGGGCGCCATTTTTCTTGGCACGCTAGCCGATCGTATCGGGCGTCCCAGGATGATCGCCATCTGCGTGGCCTTGTTCAGTATTTTCACGGCGGCGGCAGGCCTCACCAGTGACCCGATCAGCTTCAGCGTAGCCCGCTTCATCGCCGGCCTTGGCATCGGCGGCGTACTGCCTATCTGCACCGCTCAGATGGGTGAATTTTCTCCACTCAAACTGCGTACTCGGCTGGTCACCCTGGTTTTCGCGGGGTACTCCGTGGGCGGAATCCTGGTCGCGCTGACGGGTAAGCAACTGATCGAGAGTCATGGATGGCAATGGGTGTTTTATGTGGCGTTGCTGCCCGTGGTGCTTATTCCCCTGATCCTGAAGACCATGCCTGAATCCATCGGCTACCTGCTCAAGACCGGACGTCAGGACGAACTGCGAGCGATCGCTCGTAAACTGGACCCGGCTCTCGTTATCGACGAAAACACGCTGATGACTGGGAACGCCACGGTCCTGGATAAGCAGCAAGCACCGGTTCGTAACTTATTCAGGGAGGGGCGGGGCTTCAGCACTTTAATGATCTGGGCCGCGTTCATGACGGGCCTGTTCATGGTCTACGCCCTTAACTCCTGGCTAACCAAGCTGATGGCGATGGCTGGATTCAGCCTGGGTTCTGCGTTGAATTTTGTGATTGTTTTCAACTTGGGAGCCATCGCCGGTGCAATAGGCGGAGGGTGGTTGAGCGACAAGCTGAACATCAAGCACGTATTGGTCTGCTTCTATATCGTCGGTGCGATAGCACTCACCGTTTTGGGTTATACGCGTTCAACGTCGTTGCTGTTTCCAGTGGTGTTCATCGTCGGCGCATCGACCCTGGGAACTCAATTGCTGGCGTATGCGTACGCCGGCGATTTCTACCCGTCATCGATTCGTTCAACCGGCGTGGGTTTCGCGTCTGGTGTGGGACGAATAGGCGCAATCGTCGCCCCTGTCCTGATTGGCTGGCTGGTGTCGTTGAACCTTGCGCTCGAGAAAAACTTCATGGCCATCAGCCTGGCTGGCCTCATTGGCGCTGTCGCCGTAACCCTGATCAATCAGTCACGCGCCGACTCTACCCAAGTCAGAAAATCCCCGGCCCTGTCGAACTGATGGATGCCCCCGTCTGTAGCTGAATCCGTGGAATTGAATGCATGAAAATGAATCGCTTATCCAAACCGCCCATACCGCCTGAACTGCTTGCTCAAACGGTTGATTGGGCGATCGCTTCGCGGCGCAGTATTCGGGCTTTTTTGCCCACTCCCGTACCGCGCGAAGACATTGAGGCGATCCTTGATGTCGCTCGGTTCTGCGCTACGGGGGTGAACATGCAGCCTTGGCGCGTGCATGTCGTCACTGGAGAAGCAAAGGCTCGTCTTTCATGCGCCATCGCGGAAATTGACAACGATCCATCACAGAGCAACGACCTTGAAGATGCCTATGACTATTACCCACGCGAGTGGACTTCACCCTACGTGGATCGGAGAAGGCAGGTCGGGTGGGAGCTCTATGGGCTGCTGGGCATTGAAAAGGGAGACAAGCAGCGGATGCATGCGCAACACGGCCGCAATTACCAGTTCTTCGACGCCCCCGTCGGTCTGATCTTCACCATGGATCGGGTGTTGAAGGAAGGCAGCCTTCTTGACTACGGCATGTTTCTACAGGCCGTGATGGTCGCTGCGCGTGGAAGGCATCTGCACACCTGCCCACAAGCCGCTTTTTTGAAATATCACCAGGTCATTTCGCAAGCCCTTGCGATTCCCTCGGATCAAATGCTGGTTTGCGGAATGAGCCTTGGATACGCCGACGAGAGCAGCATCGAGAACACCTTGGTCACTGATCGGGAGCCGGTGAGCGCGTTCTGTACTTTTCATCACAATAATAAGGAAACAACATCATGACCCCCGGTGCTTATGAAAGTGGGCTTGATCGCTGCAAGGCCAACTATCTGCCCCTGACGCCACTTGGCTTTCTGGATCGGGCAGCCCTTGTGCATCCGGATCGGGTAGCGGTGGTGCATGGCGAACTGCAACGAACCTGGCGTGAAACCCGCGAACGCTGCTATCGACTTGCCTCGGCACTTTGCGAAAAAGGCCTGGGAGCAGGGGACACCGTTTCAATTCTGTCTCCTAATACTCCTGCCATGCTCGAAGCGCATTTCGGGGTCCCCCTCAGCGGCGCGGTACTCAATGCGGTCAACTACCGCCTAGATGCCGAAGGTGTGGCATTCATTCTGCGTCATGGCGAATGCAAGTTGCTGCTGGTGGATCGAGAGTTTGCTGCGCTTGCGAAGGCTGCATTGGCACTCCTCGAACATCCCCCGATGGTGATTGATATCAATGATCACCTGGCGCCACTTTGCGCGAGTGTCGCAGACATTGACTACGAAACCTTCATCCGCAGCGGCAGCCCTGATTTCGAAGGCGTCTGGCCGGATGATGAGTGGCAGCCGATAGCACTCAACTACACCTCCGGAACAACCGGTGATCCAAAGGGCGTGGTCGCGAGCCATCGTGGCACCTACCTCATGAGTCTGCTGCAGATGACCAACTGGCCGCTCACGCGGGCGCCTCGTTACCTGTGGACATTGCCGATGTTCCACGCCAACGGATGGTGTTTTACCTGGGCGATCACGGCTGTGGCCGGCACGCACGTCTGCCTGAGAAAAGTGTGCGCAGAGACGGTGTTCGATGCGATCGATAACCACGGTGTCGATCACTTCTGTGCGGCGCCGATTGTCATGGCCATGATTGCCAACGCCGAAGACCGCCCCGCGCTCAAGACGCCGGTTCGAGTGTTGACTGCTGGTTCTCCACCTCCGGCCAGCATACTCAACGCAGTTGTTTCACGAGGCTTCGACGTGGACCACGTGTACGGAATTACCGAAGTGTCCGGTACGCCGATCAGCTGCGTCTGGCAAGACGGCTGGGACGATTTAACGCCCGGTGAGCAAGGCGCTATGCGAGTACGCCAAGGGGCTCGTGCAGCCGCCTTCGAAGGTTTGATGGTGGCTGACGCCGATACGATGCGGCCAGTCGCAAAAGATGGCCAGACAACGGGTGAGCTGCTGCTCAGGGGCAACACCGTAATGATGGGTTATCTGAAGAATGACAGTGCAACCCGAAAAGCATTCGAAGGCGGTTGGTTTCATACGGGTGATGTCGCCGTCGTGCACCCTGACGGCTACGTCCAGATTACCGACCGGTGCAAAGACGTGATTATCTCCGGTGGGGAAAATATTTCGTCTGTAGAGATCGAGGAGGCGATCCACTGTCACCCGTCTGTTCTGTATGCCGCGGTAGTCGCTCAGCCGGATGACAAATGGGGTGAAGTACCGTGCGCGTTTGTCGAGCTGAAAACGGGCGTCGAGCCTCCCACCGAAGCAGAAATAATGGAGTTCTGCCAAGCACGTCTGGCTCGATTCAAATGTCCGCGCAGGGTGGTCTTTACGGTGTTGCCGAAAACCGCAACCGGGAAAATCCAAAAGTTTGTACTTCGTGAGCAGGCAGGCAGTCGCGATGCCATTGTCCGTTTGGCTTCGAATGGCTAGGTCGTAGTCGCTTCCATCACCTACTAAAAATAAGAATCGGAGCGTTATAAGTGAGCCTGAAAAAAATAACTGCAACGTTGGTGTCTGGCAGCATCGCCCTCAGTGGCCAGGCCTTTGCCGACTTTCTAAGTGATAGCAAAGCCACCTTGGGCATGAGGAGCTTCTACTTCAATAACGACAACCGCGATGGTGTCGCTGCCCCTTCAAAAACCGAAGAGTGGGCGCAGGGCTTCATGCTGGACTTCAAGTCGGGTTATACCGAGGGCGCCGTTGGTTTTGGTGTTGATGCCCTTGGGTTGCTGGGCGTCACCCTGGACAGTGGCAAGGGACGTCACGTTGGCAGTTCGATGATTCCCTCGGACAGTGACAACCGCGCCGTCGACGAGTGGAGCCGGCTGGGACTGACCGCGAAGGTCAAAATGTTCAGGACCGAACTGCGCTACGGCACCTTGATTCCGAAACTTCCGATTCTGGTCGCCAACGATGGACGGGTGCTTCCACAAACCTTCGAGGGCGGCCAAATGACTTCGAGCGAGTTCAAGGACTTGACCCTGACGGGTGGGCGAATTGAACGGGCAACCGGTCGTGCCTCAACGGATCAGACGGGGCTCGCCGCTATGGGCGGTACGCGTCAAAGCAACCAGTTCGCCTTCGCCGGGGGTGACTGGAAAGTCACCAAGGACCTGACGGCTCAGTACTACTATGCCCAGCTCGAAAACTACTACAACCAACAGTTTTTCGGACTGACGCACACCCTCGCGTTCTCGGACAGTCAATCGTTGAAAACCCACCTGCGTTACTTCAGGACTGACGCGTCAGGTGAAAACAGTTCCGGTACATCGGGCTACCGAATCAGCGGTTACACCAAAAACGGAGATGGCGTTATCGACAATCGTCTCTGGAGTGCTGCATTGATCTACAGCATCGGCGCTCATGCGATGACGGCGGGTTACCAAAGCGTCTCGGACGGTAGCAGCTTCACCCAGCTCAATCAGGGTGGCCTGATAGATAAAGGCGCAGCAGGCAGCTCCTTGTACCTGCACACAGATCGTCTGATCCAGAGTTTCACCCGTGCAGGGGAGCGCACAGTATTCGGTCAGTATGCCTATGACTTCGCCGCCCTGGGTGTCCCGGGCCTGAAAGCCTCGGTCATGTACCTCTCCGGTGACAACATCAAGACGAGATCCGGTGACGATCAGAAAGAATGGGAGAGGGATATCTTTCTGGACTACGTCATTCAGTCGGGAGCGCTCAAAGGGGTTGGCTTCGGCTGGCGTAACGGTAAATCCAATAGCGAAGCCGCCCGTGACCAGGACCATAACCGGGTGTTTGTCAGCTACAGCATTGCGCTGCTCTAAGGGCGCAGCATCGCCATCCTCGGCCCGGCGCCCCCGTGGCAACGCGCTTGCGAGCAGGTCAGGCAACAAAAGCATTAATGCGCTAGAGCGCGACAGCCAGGCTGACGTAGGATGGCGTCAGCGCTTCACTCCGTGACTTTCCTCGAATAAGGTACGAAACCATGCGGCTTATGATCCTGCTGATCGGTGCACTACTGAACTTCCACGTGTTGGCGCAGGAGTCAGCCCAATCAAAAGCTCTGGATCAACCTAAAGATCTAAACCAGCCGGCGATGAAGTGGACCCTGCTGGATCAGAACGAGAAGGCGTATACCTTGAACGACAGCGCTCAGGTGCTGTTGATAGCGCGCAGTATGTCGGCCGCCAAGTTAGTGGATGCGGCGATGGACGGTCACCCGGAGGGCTATCTGGAAGCGCGCCACATTGTGTACCTGGCGGATATCGAGAAGATGCCTTCCATGATCAAGCTGGTGGCAGTACCGGCCATGCGTTCGGCCAAATACAGAATTATGCTCGACCAGGACGGCAGGGTTGCCACCCGCTATGGCGGCGACCGGGACACCGTTCAGTGGCTCGCCTTGAACAATGGCGCGGTCGTCAATGAGCAGCGTTTTGCCGACGCCGAAAAGTTGAAACAAGCAATCGCCGAGCAGGCCAAGTAGGCCCTACAGCCTTGCGCCACGTTGTCGCACCGCTTTCTCGAAGATCATCCGCACATACCAGGTGATCATTCGCGAGGGCCCGAAAACTTCTCGCAAATGGCTTTCGGCGCTCATTAGATGAGCCTCTAGCTGTTCGCGGACTTTTTGCTCGCCGTAAAGCGCAATGAACGTCGACTTGCCCTCGTCCTTGCCCTGGTCCTTATTGCTGTCCGGACAACGATCCAAAAGGTCATCATGCATTTGGAACGCCTGACCCAGCTCAACGGCAAAGTCCTGCAAGATCGGGCGTGTGTGAGCTTTGGCACCACTGATCAGCCAGGCCATGTCCATGATCGCGCTAAACAGTACCCCCGTCTTGAGGTTGTTGGTCAGTGCAATTTCCTCGGGGGGGCGGTTTTTCTGGCCGTCACGCAGATCCTTGAACTGACCCTTGACCAGACCCTGCATGCCAACGGTATTGGCCATGACCTCCACCAATTGCATGCGGATTGCGGGTGCCAGATCGGTAATCCCGGCGGCCACCCCGAATGCGCGGCTGAGGAGGGCAACGGCGGCAAGAATCGCCACGTCTTCGCCAAACTTCAGGTGCACGGTCGGCTGCCCACGGCGCAATCGGGCGTTGTCCATGCACGGCATGTCGTCCAGAACCAGTGACGCTGCGTGGATCAATTCCACGGCGCAGCCCAATTCCAGTGCCTGATCACCACCGTGCCCCAAGCCTTGTGCAGCCAGTATCAACAGAATCGGCCGCATCCGCTTGCCGGGCGCCAGCGTGGAGTCACGCATGGCCAGCGCGACAAGGTCGCGCTCGTCGCTGCTGCTCGGCAGCAGTTGGTCCAGACGCTGCTCAATAGCCGCGCGCACATCTTCCAAACGTTCGCTAAACCCATATTCGACGGTTGCGTCAGGCTCGATGGTCATCGGTCTTGACCTTTGCTTTAAGGGCAGTTGTGAAGGGTGATCTGCTTTCTGGTGGTTCACGTGATGGGCCTCAAACTCTGAACCACTTTGAATAACCAGTGCCTCAATTATCAGTCAGCGTTGCACACAAGTTGTACGATCGGCCTAAGCTTGTATAACGCCACTCAACAAAATGACCACGCGCGCCGCGAAATGATTCAACCGAATTGGAGCTTTCATGACCGAGCATCCCTTAAGTCGGAGAAAGGATGATCATCTCAATATCGTGCTGGACGGCCGTGGTGTGAGCCATAACCCACGACAGGGTGGCGGCAACGGGCTGGATGCCTTTCAGTTCGAGCATTGCGCGTTGCCCGAGCTGAATCTGAACGACATTGACCTTGCCAGCGCGCTGGTTGGGATCCCCCTCAGAGCGCCCTTGCTGATCAGTTCCATGACCGGCGGGGCGCAGCGTTCTTCGGCCATTAACCGCCATCTGGCTGAGGCCGCCCAGGAGCTTGGCATCGCCATGGGCGTAGGTTCGCAGCGCGTCGGTCTGCGCAGTGGCAACGATCAGGGCTTGACCCGTGAGCTGCGGCGGCTGGCGCCCGACATCCCGTTACTGGGAAATATCGGCGCGGCACAGTTATTGGAAAAGGATGGCCAGGAGTTGGCGCGCCGCGCCGTGGAGACTTTGCAGGCCAACGCTTTGATCATTCATCTGAACCCGTTGCAGGAAGCCGTTCAGGCCGAAGGTGATCGGGATTGGCGAGGCGTGCTGGATGCCATCGGGCTGACGGTGCAAAGTCTCGGCGTGCCGGTGATCGTCAAGGAAGTCGGGGCGGGTATATCGGCATCGGTGGCGGTGGCCCTGGCTGGAGTCGGGGTCAGCGTGATCGATGTGGCAGGCAGCGGCGGCACCAGTTGGGCAGCGGTAGAGGCTGAACGCGCCAGCAGCCCCGCCGATCGCGAGGTGGCAATGGCGTTTGCCGATTGGGGTATAACGACGTCCACCAGCCTGATCAGCGTGCGTGAGGCATTGCCCGGCATGACGCTGATTGCATCCGGCGGCATTCGCAACGGCGTGGATGTGGCCAAGGCGCTGTGTCTGGGGGCCGACCTGGTAGGGCAGGCGGCCGGAGTGCTGCGCGATGCGACGGTGTCGACAGCGTCGGTCATCGAGCATTTCGACATCGTCATCAGGCAGCTGCGCATTGCCTGTTTCTGCACCGGTTCCGGAGATCTGGCGGCATTGCGTCAAGCCAGATTACTGCCATCGGTTCATCGCCCATGAGCCATTTCGGCGTGGTGACCCCGGCGTTCCATAGCCACTTCCAGGCCTTTCAGGCGCTGGCGGTAGAGCTATTGAATCGTGGGCATCAGGTCACGTTCTTCCAGCAGGCCGACGCGCGCCGTTGGCTGGGTGATCCGCGCATCGGTTTTCATGCGATGGCTGCTAGCAGCCATCCACCGGGGAGCCTGGACGCTGTGTTGCAGCGCGCGGCCAGCTCTAATAACCCGCTGACCTTGCGGCGGGTTATTGCCGATATGTGTTCAACCACAAACATGCTTTGTAATGAATTACCCGCGGCGCTGGCTTACGAGCAGGTCGATGCACTGCTCTGCGATCAGATGGAAGCTGCCGGTGGGCTGGTCGCCGAGGCCTTGGGGCTACCTTATGTCTCGGTGGCTTGCGCGTTGCCGGTCAACCGCGAGCCAGGCTTGCCGCTGCCGGTGATGCCGTTTGCCTACGGTCGCGACGAACGTAGCCTACGCATGTACGCCGGTAGCCAGCAGGTCTACGATTGGCTGATGCGACCGCTCAGAGACGTATTGCGGGGTGCATGTCGACGGCTTGCCATCGTGCCTCGCGATGCGCTGCATGAATGCCTTTCTCCGCTTGCCCACATCAGTCAGACCCTTGCGGGATTTGATTTTCCCCGTTTGCAGCAGCCCGCGCATTTCCACGCAGTCGGACCGTTGCGCCTGCCTTTTCCGGGTACGGGGCAACCTTCGCCAGGCAATGAAACCTTCGAGTGGCAGATTGATAAAAATCGACCCTTTGTCTTCGCCAGCCTGGGTACCTTGCAGGGCGGGCGCCTGGGTATGTTCCGGCAGATTGCAAAGGCTTGCCGTCGCCTGGATGCGCAATTGTTGGTCGCCCATTGCGGCAGGCTTGATTCGGTTCAGGAACGCATGCTTCTCGACAGTGGCGCGACCTGGGTCACTGCGTTCGCCCCCCAGCAAGCGGTGCTTGAACACGCCGATGTAGTCGTGACCCATGGAGGACTCAACACCGTGATGGATGCCATAGCCACCACTACGCCGATGCTCGTCATGCCCATCGGTTTTGACCAGCCGGGGGTGGCTGCGCGTGTCAGCTACCGAGACCTGGGCCTGAAGTTGAACCGCCGGGCGAGCGCCGCCACCATTGCTGATGGGCTGGCCCGGCTGCTTGTTCTGCCACGAGAGCCCTTGCAGCGGATGGCGGCTGAGTTGCAGCGCGCCGGTGGCGCCAGCAAAGCGGCGGACATCGTTGAGGCGGCGGTGCGTAGCGGCGAACCCGTGCTGACGCAGGCGGTGGCATGAACTATGACCTGATCCTCGCCGGTGGTGGGCTGGCCAATGGGCTGATCGCCTGGCGGCTCAAGCAGTTGCGCCCTGAGTTACAGGTGCTGTGCGTTGAAGAGCAGGCCCGGATCGGTGGTAACCATACCTGGTCCTTTCACGACTCGGACTTGACGGCCGAGCAGCATCAGTGGATCAGGCCCTTGGTGGTGCAAACCTGGCCTGCCTACGAGGTGCATTTCCCGGGGCGTTCGCGACGGCTGAACAGCGGTTATGCCAGCATCACCTCCGAACGCTTTGCCCAAGTGATCGAACCGGCGCTCAGTGACGGGGGGCGGGCAGGGTTGCGTGTCTCACAGCGGATCGAACAGATCACCCCGACTTCGCTGTTGCTGGAGGACGGCGAACAGCTGTGGGCCAAGGCCGTCATCGACGGGCGTGGCGTCCAGCACAGCGAACATCTGGTGCTGGGCCAACAGGCGTTCCTGGGTCAGGTGCTGCAGCTACAGGCCCCTCATGGGCTGGACGTGCCGATCATCATGGACGCCCGGGTGGCTCAAGGGCAGGGCTATCGTTTCGTCTACGTCTTGCCGTTTTCAGCCGACACGGTGCTGGTGGAGGACACCCACTACGTTGACCGTCAGAGCCTTTCCTCAGAACAACTGCGCCAGCATGTCCGTGATTATGTGCAAGATCGCGGATGGATCATTGCCCGCTGCCTTCGTGAAGAGCAAGGCGTGTTGCCGATCACCCTGGCAGGCGACTTTTCCAGCTTCTGGCGCGAGGCGCCCGGCCAGCCGCGTTCCGGTTTGCGGGCCGGTCTTTGCCATTGCACAACAGGTTATTCGTTGCCCCAGGCGGTGCAACTGGCGGACTGGGTCGCCCGCCAGCAGAACCTGCAGGCGGACGCCTTATACCTTGGCATTCGCGCATTCGCTGAACAGGCGTGGCGGCGCCAGGGGTTTTACCGTTTGCTTAATCGTATGCTGTTCCTGGCAGGCAAACCCCAGGACCGCTGGCGGGTGATGCAACGTTTTTATGGTCTGCCCGAGGGGCTGATCAGGCGCTTTTATTCGGGCGACAGCACGCTGCAGGACAAGCTTAGAGTGCTGATCGGCAAGCCGCCTGTTCCCATCAATGAGGCCCTGCACGCGGCACGTCGCTGCCTGCCTCGGCATTACAAGGATCAAGCATGACCCAGGGGAAAAGCGCGATTGTGATTGGCGCAGGCTTTGGTGGCCTGGCACTGGCGATCCGGCTGCAGGCGGCGGGCGTGCAAACCACCTTGCTGGAAAAACGCGACAAGCCCGGCGGCCGCGCCTATGTGTATCACGACGAGGGATTCACTTTCGATGCCGGGCCGACGGTGATTACCGATCCCACCGCCATCGAGGAATTGTTCACAGCGGCCGGCAGATCCATGCGTGACTACGTCGAGATGCTGCCGGTCTCGCCGTTCTATCGCTTGTGCTGGGAGGACGGTACGCAGTTTGACTATGCCAACGATCAGGCCGAGCTGGACCGCAATATCTCCAGGCTCAACCCCAAGGATGTTGAAGGCTACCAGCGGTTTCTGGCGTACTCCAAGGCGGTTTTTCGCGAGGGTTATCTCAAGCTGGGCGCCGTGCCGTTTTTGTCGTTTCGGGACATGGTCAAGGCCGGGCCGCAGCTGGCTCGGCTGCAGGCGTGGCGCAGTGTCTACTCGATGGTTTCTGAATTTATCGAAGACGAAAAACTGCGCCAGGCGTTTTCGTTTCACTCCCTGCTGGTGGGCGGCAATCCGTTTTCCACCTCATCGATCTACACCTTGATCCATGCACTGGAGCGCGAATGGGGCGTGTGGTTTCCCAAGGGAGGGACGGGGGCGCTAGTGCAGGGGCTGGTGAGGTTTTTCGAAGACCTCGGCGGGCGTTTCGAGCTCAATGCCGACGTCGCCAGCATCGAGGTGCAAGCGGGCAGGGCCAGCGGCGTGCGCTTGAAAAACGGTCGCTTGCTGAATGCCGACTGCGTCGCTTCCAATGCGGACGTGGTGCATACCTATGAGCAACTTCTGGGCGGCCATGCCCGTGGCATCAAGGAAAGCGCGCGCCTCAAAGGCAAGCGTTTCAGCAACTCGCTGTTCGTCATCCATTTCGGCCTCAAGCGGCCGCAACCTCAGCTTCGACACCACACGGTCTGCTTCGGGCCGCGCTACCGGTCATTGATTCAAGAAATATTCAATGGCGCTGAGCTGGCTGAGGATTTCTCGCTCTACCTGCATGCGCCCTGCATCACGGATCCGAGTCTCGCCCCGCCGGGCTGCTCCAGCCACTACGTGCTCTCGCCGGTTCCTCATCTGGGTAACGCGCCTATCGACTGGGAGGTAGAGGGGCCACGCTACCGTGATCGGATTTTCGCGTATCTGGAAAAACACTACATGCCTGGCCTGCGGGAAGATTTGGTGACCAGTCGGATTTTCAACCCGGATGATTTTCGCAGTGAGTTGAACGCACATTTGGGTTCGGCGTTTTCACTTGAACCTGTCCTTTGGCAGAGTGCCTGGTTCCGGCCCCATAACCGCGACGCGAGCCTTGGCAACGTTTACCTGGTGGGCGCGGGCACTCACCCCGGTGCGGGCGTCCCCGGTGTCATCGGCTCGGCCAAGGCCACGGCAGGTTTGATGCTGGAGGATCTGCACTCATGAATCGCGATGCTAACCAGGACCAAGTCCTGCTGGAGCATGCCGAACGCAGCATTGCTGTGGGCTCGAAGAGCTTTGCCGCGGCCTCGCGCTTGTTCGACCCCTCGACCCGGGCCAGCGCCATGATGCTCTATGCGTGGTGCCGGCATTGCGATGACGTGATAGATGGTCAGGAGGCGGGGCATTCGGCGACCGTGTTGAACCAGTTCGACATTGAACGGCGCCTTGCCGACCTTACCGCTCAGACTCGGGCGGTGTACGCCGGGTTGCCTGTGCAGCACGAAGCCTTCGCTGCTTTCAGAGAGGTGGTGGTCAAACATCGCATTCAGGAGCGTTATGCCCTGGAGCACCTGGCGGGTTTTGCGATGGATGTACACCAGCGCCGCTATCAGAGCGTAAACGACACCTTGGACTACTGCTACCACGTGGCCGGGGTCGTCGGGCTGATGATGGCTCAGGTCATGGGCGTCAGCGACCAAAAGACATTGGACCGCGCCTGCGACCTGGGCATGGCGTTTCAATTGACCAACATTGCCCGGGATATCGTCGAAGACGCTGCCGTCGGCCGGTGCTATCTGCCACGAGACTGGCTGGATGAGCTTTCGATCCCCGAGGCGTCACTTGCCGACGATCAGCATCGGCCCGGTCTGGCCATCCTCGCGCAACGGCTGGTGCAGCTGGCCGAGCCTTTTTACGCCAGTGCCGAGGCGGGATTAAGGGCATTGCCGTGGCGCTCCGCGTGGGCGGTGGCGACTGCGTCGGGTGTCTATCGGCAAATTGGCATCAAGGTCTCAAGGCGGGGCGAGCATGCCTGGGATACGCGGGTGTCGACCTCGAAGGTCGACAAGTTGCGGCATGTGCTCGGCGGCCTGTGCCGCGCCGTCACTGCTCGCGGGCGTCACTGGCCTGAGCGTCTGCCGAGCCTGTGGCAGCGCCCGGATCATTCTTGCGAAGAGGTCCGCCATGCAGATCGCGCAACTGAACCCGAAGCACCGCGGTAGGTGGGGCATAGAGAAAACCGAATGAGACACAGCGGTCCTTGCCCGACACGGCATGGTGCATCAAATGCGCTTGATACAGACGCTTGAGATAGCCGGTGCGGGGGACGTACTTCAATGGCCAGCGTTTGTGGACTAGCCCATCATGGGCCAGAAAGTACACGAAACCGTAAGCCGTCATCCCGGCCCCTATCCATTCCAGCGGGTGCATGCCCTGGGTGCCAAGCGCGATGAGTACGATGGCGATCAGCGCAAACGCGATCGCGTACAGGTCGTTTTTCTCGAACCAGCCGGTGCGGGGCTCATGATGGGAGCGGTGCCAGCCCCAGCCCCAGCCGTGCATCACATATTTGTGGGCGAGAAACGCAAAACCCTCCATACCGATAAGGGTCGCGAAAAAAACCAGTGCGTTCGTCATGAGGCGGGTCATCCGAGCAAAGACACAGCATCGGACTGCGCCGAGGCGGTGAACGTTCTAACATCTAACAACGCGATCTTGGCCCTGTTGAGCTGCTCAATCACCTCATTGGCGGCCATTCTCGACATATTCACCGTTCAGTGGCGCGCAGTTGTTTATACCTGACGAGAAGCGATGAGTGTCGTCCTTCAGCTTGGGCGCGATTCCAATGAGTAGACTATGGTTCAAGCGGCCGCGTTATTTAACATGCGTGAAAAGCAAAACAAAAAAAGGATCGGTTATGCACTCATCCGCGATTTTTCGTGCGACTGCGACTGCGACTGCGCCTGGTCGCTCGCTGCTTCTCTCACTGGGTCTGCTCGCTGCGGGTATCACCTCGGGCGCATGGGCTGAGGATTATCCCCACGCCAAGGAACCGATTGGCACGGTGGAGCAGATCTATGACGGCGCCATGCTCCCGGATCTGGCGGTCAGTACCTACCGCAACATCGACCGGCTTTTCCCCACCCACAGGATCAAGGCCGGCGATCACCCGTATGCACTGCCCAAATCAGACAAACAGTTGCCCAACGTTCGGTTCACTGTCGGGGACAAAAAGTACGACCTGTATGACTTTGTCGCACTGGACAGCATTACGGCGATGCTCGTGCTCAAGGACGGCAAGATCGTGTTCGAGACCTATCAGCGTGGCAACACGGAGAAAACCCGATGGATGTCGATGTCGATAGCCAAATCCATCACCTCCACGCTGGCGGCTGCAGCGATCAAAGACGGCCTTATCAAGAGCCTTGACGCGCAAGTGGTGGATTACGTTCCCGAGCTCAAGGGCAGCGCCTACGAAGGCGTGACCGTGCGCGACGTGCTGATGATGTCTTCGGGCGTGAAGTGGAACGAAACCTACACCGATCCGGCGTCTGATCGTCGCGCGCTACTCAAAGCGCAGATTTCGCAGAAACCGCGTTCTGCCATGGCCTTGATGGCAAGTTTGCCGCGAGCGGCCGAGCCCGGCACGGCCAACACGTACAGCACTGGCGAAACGCAGGTACTCGGCGAGATCGTCCGTGGCGCTGTGAAGATGCCACTGGCCGATTATCTATCGCAGAAGATCTGGCAGCCGTTCGGTATGGAAAGTGATGCCCGGTGGTGGCTCGATTCGCCTGACGGCGTGGAGATCGGTGGCAGCGGTATCAGCGCCACGCTGCGTGATTATGGACGCTTCGGGCTATTTTTCATGAACGGCGGCAAGATCAATGGCACCTCGATTCTGCCCGAAGGTTGGGTCAAGGAGGCGACGCTTCCGACCACCCTCAAAGGCGGTAAGACCCTGGACTACGGCTACATGTGGTGGACGGCGTGGACCGAGCCGTCGGTGAAAGACGGCGCCTATGCGGCGGTCGGTATCCAGGGCCAGAACATCTACCTCAACCCTGCCAATAACGTGGTGATTGTCACCTTCGGTGCCCAACCCAAGCCGGTTGACAAAGAGCCGATCGACCCGATGGTGTTCTTCGATGCCGTGGTAGCTGCGTTGAAGTAAATTCGCGCGTTGATGACGTCAACCTAGTCGTCGCGAGCCTATGGCCCCGCGTAGCGGGGAGCCATGTATTTCGTTCTGGATCAATTGCGATCCAGGCCTACGGTATTAGTCGCGATTGCGGTATTGGACGGGTACCCACTCATACCTGCCGGCTTCGCGCCTGATGTGGCCGATACCCGGAAATGGCAAGTGAGCGACTGCTGACAACCGTCGTTCACTCGCGGCTGTCTCGAATTGTTCTAGCCGCTGGGCGCGAGCAGCGTTCTGATTGACGTCGAAGGTTATTGTCACTTCTGGCCTCGAGAATTGAATGAGGCCGACATGCATGATGTCGCCCCAGAAATCGATGCTCTCGCCTTCGCTTGTGACCCGGAAAAAGCTGTGGCCCGGGGTATGTCCCGGCGTGGGTATGGCAGTGATACCCGGGAGGATTTCGGATTCGGCAGAGAATGGCTTCAGCTTACCTGCGCGCTGATACGGGCCAATGGTCTTCAACGCTTCCTCCAGATATGCCGGCTTTAACCCCTTGTCCAGATTGGCGCGGTCCAGGAAAAAGTCGACGTCGGCCTGGCCGACGTGGATGGTCGCATTGGGAAACATCATCTGGCCGCCGCGTGTCAGGCCGCCAGAGTGATCGGTGTGGATGTGGGTAATCAGCACATCGCTGACCTGCGCCGGCTGGTAACCCGCAGCCGCCAGGCTTTCGGGTAGCTTGCCGCCAACGCTTGCGAACAATTCACCGGCACCGGTATCGACCAGTACGACACGTGAGCCAGTGTCGATAACGTAGGCATTGATAGACGTCTCCAGCGGGTTGCGAGCAAATCCGCGTTGCAGCATTGCGTCGATCTGCTTTGGACTGATGCCTCTAAGCAGCGGATGTAGATCGAGGGGCAGCGTCCCGTCGCTCAGTGCGGTGATGCGGAACTTGCCCAGGTTGAAGGCATAGACGCCTGCGAGTGCGGGCTTATGGGTCGAGGCAGTCGTTGCGGTCGATGTCTGTGAGGCTTGCGCTGCGGTGGACGACAGTGAGTAGGTTGCGCCCGTGACCAGGGCGGCTGTCAGAAGGGCCGCGAGTTGGAACCGCGCGTGGTTATGCATGATGAGTACCTTTGTGAGTGCGACCATTGGTGATCGCTGGGATAAAGGTAGATAAAGCGCGGTCGGTGTGAGGCACCGCGTACGCCTTGGCCGTTCAATGGTCCGTACCGGCTTGTAGCCGTAATAAGACCTACAACACGTGCAGAGTCCATAGCGAAATATTATATGCACGGCGCATGCAATTCGCCATTCGATAATATATGCTTCGAGCACATATCAGCAATCGGAGGATGTCATGCAGCACATCACGAGCGTCACCAGCAGCCAGGCTGCTTCCATTTCCAGTGTTTCGAAACTCCAGAAGGTAAGCCGCGCGATTGTCTTATCGGGTGTTGTTCTTCCCCTGCTAATGATTGGTCTGCTTAAGTTCACACAGATTGAGGTGCAGGCACTCATACCCCTTATCAGCGGCACTCCTTGGCTAGCCTGGCTTTATCCAGTTTTTGGCGAAGCCGGTACCTCTTACTTACTGGGTGTAGTCGAGATATTGACTGCACTGCTGCTTATCGCTTCACCCTGGTCTGCTCGAACAGCTATCGCGGGTGGCTTGTTAGCCTCGCTGATCTTCTTCACGACCATTTCCATGCTGTTTGTATTGCCAATCTGGGAGGCGGGATCGGGAGGTTTTCCATGGCTGAACTTCCTAGGCACGTTCCTGATAAAAGACGTTGCGTTGTTAGGCGTGAGCCTGGTGATCCTCACCGAGGGCCTGCAGCGACTGCGCCCAAACTTGGGATAAGCCAGGAGTAGTTGAAGGACTGAGGCGAAGAGGGCGGCAGGAAGATGGATGACGGCAAGACTTGTCGAAGTTCTGATAAATGATTTGCTGCCTTTTTTCTTGAGTAGCGCAGTCAGCAAAAGGGCCTACAAAGGTTGTTCAACCTGCTGGAAAACTGAATTCAGTGATCTTCATCCAGCGCATGTGCGACTGGGCAATTCTTGCAAGCCGTGGGGTCGCACAGTCGGCAAACTGAATAGGCTTGATCGAGATCATGCACCAAGCCGTTAAGTAGTTTTTCGGTTATCCGTTCAAGCACTTCACGCTCATCGGGATCAAGAACTTCCAAAGCACGCGCTATACGTTCATGGCGGACCGCTAGCACCGCAGCACAGTTCGTACTTCCAGCGGCAGTAAGGTGGAGCGCAACGGAGCGACGATCAGCTTCTGCTTGTCTGCGTTCCACTACACCCTGAGTGACAAGCCTATCAACCAGGCGCACAGCTCCAGGATGAGATAACCCTAAGGCTCGCCTCAAACGTTCTATAGACAGGCCTGGCTCGTGACCGAGTAGGGCGATGGCCGCTGCCGCCGGACCCACTTCTGGAGCTTCGTCTTGAGTGCCTTGGTGGATAGAGTCAGAAATCGCCAGCGACAGCGCCCCAACTATGTTTTCTAGTTTCATGTCTTTCATGGGCTAAATATGTGTGCATCGCGCATAGAATGCAAGGTGTTTAGAAGAGGGCCAATGAGGGAGCTACCTGTCGCCCCCGGGGTTAGCGAATGACGCTGCGTAGGTCAGGGCTGCGGTTTTGAATTTAACGATAGAACCCCTTCCAGCCAGACGAGTCTGTTCCTGTACTACTTTCGGGAAAGCAGCCAATGTCAGCGCACCAAAGCCTTATTGTCCTAGCACGCGGAGGGTACGCCGCGCGAGGTGTGATTTACCTCATCATCGGTATCTTCGCATTGCTTGCGGCACAAGATTCGACAAAACCGAAAGATAGCCAGAAAAGCCTGGAAGCCTTATTGGGCCAGCCGTTTGGCTATTTTTTAGTTGGGATCGTCGTGGCGGGTTTGCTCGCATTTTCGGCTTGGCGTGTTCTGCAAGCTACCCGTGATGTCGACCACCACGGCAAAAATCTCAAGGGACTGGTAATTCGCACCGGTCTTTTTGCGGGGGGGTTGGTCAATGGTGCTCTGGCATTTTTTGCGTTAGGCCTACTTGTAAGCGGAGTGGGTAGCTCTGGCAACTCAGGAGAACAGAACACAGATTGGCTGGCGCATCTATTGTCCTGGAAGCATTCCAACCTATTGGTGTATCTGCTTGCTCTCATTCCGCTTGGCGTTGGAATTGCTCACATTTACAAGGGATGGAAGGCATCGTTTGAAAAGTATTTCGAGGCTGACGAAGACGTCATGCGGTACGTCCGCCCGGTGTCTCGGTTTGGCCTGATCGCACGTGGCGTCGTCTTTATAGAGATTGCATTGCTGTTGGCCTTTAGCGGCTCGGCCTATCAAGCCATGGATCCACCCGGTATGAAGGAAGCCCTCGACGCACTTCAGGGTTTGCCCGCTGGATGGTTGGTTTTGATGGTGATGGCCTTCGGATTGATTGCTTTCTCGGCATACAGCTTCTCTGAAGCCTTTTGGCGCAAGATAAATATGGAAGTACCCGGATTGTCGAAAGCGTAGTGCACCGCATCAACAGGGCCATTATCGAATGCTGGATATCGTTGCTGTCTTTGTGAGTATCACGGCGGTTCTTGCCTTCCTCAATCGCCGTTATGTTGGGCTGCCGCCAGCGATTGGTGTCATGGGCATTGCGCTGGGCCTCTCTGTGCTGAATATGGCGTTGGATGCGATGGGTTTTCATGCACTCCACACGCTTGAGCAATCGTTGGTGGAATCGATCGATTTTTCCGAACTGCTCATGCAGGGGATGCTTTCCTTACTACTGTTCGCTGGAGCGTTGCACGTCGATCTTTCGCAGCTGCGTTCTTACCGGTGGCAGGTGGCTTCTCTGGCACTAGTAGGTACAACAGCCTCCACATTGTTGATTGGCTATGGGCTGTGGCTACTTCTGTCACTAACGTCTCTGGAACTTCCCCTTGCCTACTGCCTGGTATTCGGTGCCCTGATTTCTCCCACGGATCCCATAGCGGTCATGGGTATCCTGAAGTCCGCCGGGGCTCCCAAAAGCGTCGAACTGGTGATAGCGGGCGAATCACTGTTCAACGACGGAGTCAGTGTTGTGCTGTTTTCACTCATTGTGGCGATGATAGCCAGTGGCGAAGCACCGTCGGCGTTGGGCGCATCGAAGTTGCTTCTGACAGAGGCCGGTGGCGGCGTGCTTCTAGGCGCAGCCATTGGATATCTAGCCTATTTGATGCTGAAAAGCATCGACAGCTACCAGGAAGAAATCTTGATCACATTGGCTGCGGTGCTAGGTGGGTACGCGCTGGCGAACCATCTTCATGTGTCCGGCCCCCTGGCGATGGTAGTCATCGGGCTTATCGTCGGAAACCAGGGACGATCCTACGCAATGTCCGAGCAGACTGAAAAACATGTGGACATGTTCTGGGAGCTGATAGACGAGATCTTGAACGCCGTTTTGTTCGTACTGATCGGCCTGGAGGTGGTTCTCATCCAGTTCTCGAACTCCCTGATCGTCACCGGGCTGGCGGTAATAGCACTTACCTTGCTGTCTCGATTGCTTACGGTAGGCGTTCCTATTGCTGCGCTTGGAAGACGCTTTCGTTTACCCAGCGGTTCATGGCGCGTTTTGACCTGGGGAGGTTTGCGAGGGGGCATATCGGTAGCCTTGGCGCTGTCACTGCCAGCCGGAGGCGCGCGGGATATTGTCGTTTCACTCACCTACATGGTGGTGATATTTTCAATTTTGATCCAAGGCATGTCTATCGCAAGCGTGGTTAAACGAGTCATCCCATGCGCGGACACTCAGTAACGTCAGTGGGTGCCGTCCGCCTAGGTTCGTGAGTGTTTGCGGGTTGAAAAAAAGCGGGCGACAAAAAGGCGAATTGCAATTCTGTGATTTGCCGAACAGGTGCCGACAATTGCAGGTCGAACACCTGATCGTCGAGGCTGCGCGCTAGCTGCCAGACGGCGCCGGCATCGGAATATCACCCAGCTGCAGCCCCAGCAGCGTCATGTATTCGTAGATGTGCTGGTAGCCCGATTGCGCTTCATAGCTAGGGCACGGGGATTGAAGTTCTCCGCAGAGCCGCAGCTCCATGTTTGCGCCGCCCATGCCCCATTGCGTGTAGTTGGAGTTATTACGGGTGACGGTATCGATATTGGAGCAAACCAGTCCCTTCATTTTTTCATCGATGACATTGGTCGGCTCATAAAGCGTCAAGGAGAAGTCGAGAGAGGTTGCGCACCAGGCCATCGGAACGACATCCAGCGTGTTGTAGATGCGTAGCGCATTGCCGGCCATTTGCTTATTGAAATAGCTTGCAAAAACACCGTCGCCGGCCGTTGGTGCAGCAATTGTTTCGCAATGGAAATTAAAGTTCGAGAATTTATCTTTCAAATAAAGCGCAAGAACCGACATCAAGGCACCGCCGAGGCTATGCCCGACCAACCGGATCGTTGCCCCACTGCGCTGTTCCGCCAGAAAATCGCAAAGTGTGCCCTGGAAACCGATTGTCGATTCCTGACCCAATATCGCCTTTACACCGTCCGCAGTTCCCTGCGCCAGGTGTGCCGGCACCGGGCAGTTCTTGATGAGGCTCTGCAGCGGCACCATTGAAGAAATATCAAGATCATCTATCTGGTCCTTGACCGAATCGGCGAGGGTTCCACTTGTCACCACCACAATGTCGTTTTTGTCCTGCCCGCCGACCAACACCACCGTGATGTGGGCCACATGCTCGCCATCCGGGACCAGGGCGGGTCCCCAGGCTACGTCATAGCCGCCGCCAAACTTGGAGCCGTTAAGGCGCGTAAGAATGTTGTCTTTGACCTGGGTCGGCGAAGGCTTCTTCATGTTTTGCCAATCCGGCGAAGCCAACGCCGCATTGTTCACCACGTACGCGTGGGTAAGATTGATTTGTCTTTGCTCAATTGAGTCTAGCGAAGTCATGACTGCTCCTTGTCTCAGATAATTCAACGGGACCAACGAAAACTCACGCTGCCGTCGATCCTTCTTGGCCAGCAAGACCGAGTGTAGTCGCAGTTTTGGAAGCGACAACTTAATGCGCAGCCTTAGCAGTTCGAACGGTCCTTGATCCGCAAATCCGGAACCGAGGATGAGGTGCAGCTGGTCTTGATATCACCGAACCAGTGCCCTGCGTATTCAATGCGAGGAGGAGCGACCGAGAAGCGAGCACCCCGCCTAGGATCAAGCACAAACGCCGTAAGGCACTTGCCAATGCCCTGACGTTAACGTAAAGATGGCAACAAAGCGCTGAACTCAGAAGGGCGCAGGGCGGACCGATCCGGAGCGCTTGCTGATGCTGATAAAAACAACTCATCCCAAACTTCATCGCGAAGCACGGCTGGCCCGGGAAAAGCTGCACCTCGAAGGCACCGTCCCCGATGGCGTATTGCGTGCGGAAATCGATGCGTCGTGGCGGCGCAGCCTCAGCCATGGCGTGCATTTCAATGCCAAGCAAGAACTGGCGTTGGAGTCGAACGCCAGCCTTGATGTGCTGCTGGAGAGCAATCGCTTGTTGATCGATGCGGCGATGCCGGCCATCGATTATCTGGCCGAACGCCAGGGCAAGGAAGGGCTCATCATCCTCGCCAATTCCGACGCCACCATCCTTGCAGCCGAAGGGCACGCCGACCGTTTCAAAGGCAGTGGCCTGCAAGACATCACGCTGGGGGCTTGCTGGAGCGAAGCGGTGCGCGGCACCAACGCCCTGGGTACCGCACTGGTGGAAGCCCGACCGACGATGATCGATTGCGGCGAACATTACCTTGACCGTCTGACTGATTTTTCCTGCACCTCGGTGCCTATCCATTGCCCGCAGGGCGACATCCTCGGCGTCCTTGACCTGACCCGCGAAGGCCCGCTCGGCCGTGTTCACGACAGCACCGCGTTGCTGACCATGGCCGTCAGCCAGATCGAAAGTCGCGTGTTCAATGCCTGTTACCCGGACCAGATCGTTCTCGCCTTCCACAGCCGTCGACAGTACCTCGAATCCCCTTGGCAGGGCTTGCTCGCGGTGAGTCTCGGGGGTCAGATTCTCGCGGTCAGCGCCCAGGCGTGTCAGTTGCTTCACGCCGAGCGTTCGGCGCTCGTGGGGCGACGCTGTGAAGATTTCCTGGGTGTCGATGGCCTGCAGCTGTTATCGCGTCTGCATCAGGGCGGCGTCGGCAGCCTGCAAACCGCCAAGGGTGAATTTTTCTACAAAGCCCTGCGCGCACCGCAGCGCTCGATCAACGTCAGCACGGTATCGCGCACCCCAGCTAAAAGCGCTAAACCACAACCCGATCTAGAATCCCTGGCCGGCAACAATGCCCGTTATGCCCGGGCGCTGCGCATGGCTCGCCAGGGTCTGGCCAATGAATTACCGGTGTTGCTGCAGGGTGAAACGGGCACCGGTAAGGAAGTCATCGCCCGAGCGTTGCATACGGCTGGAGCGCGCTGCGACAAACCTTTCGTGGCGGTGAACTGCGCGGCAATCCCTGAAGGCCTGATCGAGTCGGAGCTGTTTGGCTATCGCGAGGGTGCCTTTACCGGGTCGCGCCGGGGCGGCATGGTCGGGCGCCTGCAGCAGGCCCATGGCGGCACGTTGTTTCTGGATGAAATCGGCGACATGCCGCTGGCCTTGCAGGCCCGTTTACTCAGGGTATTGCAAGACCGCAAAGTTGCGCCGCTGGGCGCTGGCGAAGAGCAAGACATCGACATCGCGCTGATCTGCGCCACGCATCGCGACCTCAAGCGTCTGGTGGAAGACAAACACTTTCGCGAGGATCTGTTCTACCGAATCAACGGCATCAGCGTGATGCTCCCGGCCCTGCGCGAGCGCGACGACTTCACTGGCCTGGTCGACCGTTTGCTGGCCAAGCTCGATGCGCCGACGGTAGTCCTGCATGACGATTTGAACCGGTTGCTCGGCGGCTATCACTGGCCGGGCAACATCCGCCAGCTGGAAATGGTCCTGCGCACCGCACTGGCCATGCGTGAACCGGGGGAGACTGTGTTAACCCTCGACCATTTGCCCGACAGCACGCTCGATGAGCTCACCGCCGGCGAGCGCCCTCCAAGTGGCAGTATTCGAGAGCATGAACTGGAATTGATTCGTCAGTCCCTGGACACGCACCAAGGTAATGTCTCGGCCGCCGCCGAAGCCCTGGGCATCAGCCGCGCGACCCTGTATCGCAAGCTTAAACAGCTGCGCTCGTGATGCTGCGTTTGATCGTTCGGCTGATCGACAGCCAGAACCCTGCGGCCCAGCAAGCGGCGTTGCGCTGGCTCTACGGCTTCGTGCGTCCGCACCGGCTGGCGATTGCCGGGCTGCTCGGGCTGTCGGCCTGCGCCTCGGCGTTGGTATTGGTGCAACCTTGGCTGACCAAGCTGCTGATCGACGATGGTCTGTTGGCGCGCAACTTTACGATGCTGGTGCTGATCGCCGGGTTGATGATGGCCGCCGGGTTGCTGGGCACGGCACTGTCGGGCGTGAATCGATATCTGCACACGCGATTGTCCGGACGGATTCTGTTTGCCCTGCGCGATGACCTTTATCGGCATTTGCAGACGCTCTCGCCGGGTTTCTACGGCCAGCGGCGAATCGGCGATCTGATGTCGCGCCTCGATGGTGATGTCGCGGAGATCCAGCGTTTCGCCGTGGACTCGCTGTTCTCCGCGGTGTCGAGCGTGATCGGTCTGGTGGTCGCCGTGGCGATGCTGGTGACCTTGTCGTGGAAACTCTCGTTGTTGGCCCTGGTACTGATTCCGATCGACGTGCTCTGGCTACGCTGGATGCGCCGTAAGGTCGAGCGCGATGTCCGGCAGTTGCGCGAGCGTTCGGCGGACATGTCCTCATTCATGGTCGAGACCTTGCCGGTGATGAAGTTCATCCAGTCCGCCGGCCAGCAACGGCGCGAAGCACGGCGCCTGGAAACGTTGGGCCAGGGGTACATGAGCCAGCTCTTGCGCTTGCAAGTGACTGAGTTCTTCACACAGGCGGTGCCCGGCACCCTGACGTCGTTGTCGCGGGCCTGTGTATTTTTGATTGGCGGTTACTGGGTGGTGCAAGGGACTTGGCAGTTGGGCGCGCTGATCGCGTTTTCGACCTATCTGGGAATGGCGGTGGGCCCGGTCCAGAGCCTGCTGGGGCTCTATGTCGCGGTTCAGCGGATGACCGTGAGCCTTGGGCGGGTCATGGAACTGCGCGGTGAAGAGCCAACCGTCCTCACTCCGGTTACACCCCAACCGATGCCGGTTTCTGGCGATTTGCGTTTCGACAACGTGCACTTCAGCCATCCCGGCCGCGCGACGACCCTGCGTGGCGTAGAAGCGCAAATTCCCTACGGTTTGAAAGTCGCCTTGAGCGGCGGCTCCGGTGTCGGTAAATCAACCCTGATCGATTTGCTGCAACGGCACCATGATCCGCAATCCGGCCGGGTTTTGCTGGGGGAGGTCGATCTGCGGGAACTGGACCTGTTCCAGCTGCGTCGGCGCATTGCCGTGGTCAGTCAGGACATCGTGCTGTTTCGCGGCAGCCTTGCGGACAACCTGGCCTATGCCGTCCCGGACGCCAGCCGCCAGGCCATCGCCGAAGTGGCGCGGCTGGCTCAGCTCGATAGCCTCATCGAGTCACTGCCCGAAGGTCTCGACAGCCCTTTGGGCGAGCGTGGCCAACAGTTGTCCGGCGGACAGAAACAGCGCATCGCCATCGCCAGGGCGCTGTTGCAGGATCCGTTGATCCTGGTGCTGGACGAAGCGACGTCGGCGGTCGACGAAGCCACCGAGCGCGAAGTGATCGAGGCCATCGATCGGCTGTTCGCCGGGCGCACGCGGATTCTGATCAGCCATCGTCCGTCGACCCTGGCCGATGCCGATCTGCGCTTTGAACTGCTGGATGGCGTGCTCACGTCAAAATCGGTGCAGCATGAAACCTGAGCTGCGGATTGGGGTGGTGGACAGCGGTCATTCAGTCGCGCAACGAGTGCGGGTGATTGCCGGTCGACGGTTCTCGCTGCTGGAGGATGGACTGGCCGAAAGCGATTTACGCGACGATCCGCTGGGTCATGGCAGCGCGGTAATCGAGGCCATCGGCCGACGAGCGCCGGCGGCGGTTTTTTGCATCGCCCAGGTGTTCGACCAGCGAGGCATCACCAGCGCCTTGCAGATCGCTGCCGCTATCGATTGGCAGGTGGCGCAGGACGTGCGGGTGATCAACCTGAGCCTCGGTCTTCGGCAGGATCGCAGCCTGTTGCGTGAGGCCTGTGCCGCGGCGGTGGCGCGGGGTGTTTTGCTGTGTGCGTCCAGCCCGGCCCAAGGCGAAGGGGTGTTCCCAGCGAATTATCCGCAAGTGCTACGGGTGACCGGCGATGCGCGTTGTACCGAACAGCAATGGTCGTGGCTCGACAGCGCCCAGGCAGATTTCGCCGCGTGTGTTCACGGCACCCACCCGGGGCAGTCGGGTGCAAGCCTGGGCTGTGCGGCATTGAGCGGACACATTGCGAGTTTTCTCGTTGAAAATCCCGAGGCGAGCGACGCGCAAATTGTCGAATGGCTGCAAAGAAACGCCTGTTATCACGGCCCTGAACGGCGCGTCGGCCCATGAAGCCGATTGTGATTCTCGGCGCGGGGCCTGCGGGGGCTGCGGTGGCCCTGGGGCTGCGGCGGCTCGGCTACCCCGTAACGCTGGTCAGCGAGTGGCGGCGCTTCGCGGCGCTGGAAGGGGTTTCGGCACGGGTGCTGGATGCGTTGCGGGGCGCGGGGCTGCATCAGGCGTTGACGGACGCGGCGCAGCCTTCCCAACGGCAGGTGTCCTGGAACGGTCAGCGGCATGCGCAGAACATTGAGTTTTTGCTGGACCGTCCGAGCTTCGATCGAGGCTTGCGCGAGGATTTGCGGCTGGCCGGCGTCGAGTTGATCGACGGCCGAGTGCTGACGGTGCAGTCGCACGCTTCGGGGCATCGAATCGAACTGCAAGGGCGCGAAGCGCTGCTCGCGGATTTTCTGGTGGACGCTCGCGGACGTCAGGCACCGGCCCTTGGCAAAGGCCTGCGGGGGCCGGAGACGGTCAGTTTGCTCAATCGCTGGCGAGGCGCGCCGGGTACCACCGCCAGTGCCGTGGAAAGCCTTGGGGACGGCTGGGCCTGGATGGCGCGTCGGGCTGACGGCCAGTGTTACTGGCAATGGACGGTGGACGTGGCCAGTGCCGGGTTGCCGGGTAAGGCGCTGCTGCTCGATCACTGCCGTCAGCGCCGCCAGGATTCGCCATTGGCCCGGGAGTTTTTCGGGAGTGAACCGGAAACCGGACTGCATTTGCATGCCCGCAGCAGCACGGCGATTTTGTGTCCCCACGTCTGTGGCGATAACTGGATTCGGATAGGGGACGCGGCCATGGCGGTCGATCCACTGTCGGGTAATGGCATTTTTCAGTCGTTGTCTTCGGCGTTGCAGGCGCCTGCGGTGGTCAACACGCTGTTGCGCAAACCTGAGCGGGCGTTGCTGGCGCAGCGTTTTCATCAGCGGCGGGTCGAGCAGCTGTTTTTGCGTTTTGCGCGCATCGGCCGGGATTTTTATGCCGATGAGCAGCGTTGGCCGGACCAGCCGTTCTGGCTGGCGCGGCGTCAGTGGCCGGATGCTGAAGTCGCCCACGCCGAGGTGGATTACGCCACGTTGAGGGTTGAGCGGGCACCGGTATTGCGCGATGGCTTCGTGGAGGAGGCCGAGGTGGTGATCACGGCGGATCAGCCGCTCGGTATCTGGCATCTGCAAGGCGTGGAGTTGGCACCCTTGGTGCGACGGTTGCGCAGCGAGCCAGCCGAGCGTGTGTTGGAGGGGTTGACGGTGGAGCAGGGGAGGATGGTTCGGAGCTGGTTGTCGGGGCAGGGGTTCAAGCCCTGACATTGGGCTGCCTGGGCTGGCCTATCGCGAGCAAGCTCGCTCCCACAATGGTTTTGCGTCGACCGAATATCCACTGTGGGAGCGAGCCTGCTCGCGATAGCGGTCTAAAGAACGCCGCCAATCACAACTTGATCAACACCGACTTCAACTCGGTGTAATGCTCGATCGCCGCATACCCCATTTCACGCCCGACCCCCGACATCTTGTAGCCGCCAAACGGCAATGCCGGGTCCAGGGCGCTGTGGCAGTTGACCCACACCGAGCCCGACTTGATCCGCGGAATCATCCGGTGCACCGCCGCCAAGTCATTCGACCAGATACTCGCCCCAAGGCCATAAGGGCTGTCATTGGCCAGGCGCAGCGCATCGGCTTCGTCATCGAACGGAATCGCCACCAGCACCGGGCCGAAGATTTCCTCTTGTACCAATGAATGCCGCTGATCGACATCCACAATCACCGTGGGCTTGACGAAGAAGCCTGGGCCGAATTGCTCACCGCCGCAAGCGATGGTCGCGCCGCTTTCCCGACCTTTTTCGATGTAACCATAAACCCGCTCCTGTTGACGTGCGGAAATGAGCGGGCCCATTGCGACACTGGGGTCCAGGCCATTGCCCAGTTTCATCGCATTGGCGATGTCGGCGATGTCCGCCACCACATTGTCGAAATGCTTGCGTTGCACATACAGCCGGGACCCGGCGCAGCAGACCTGGCCCTGGTTGAAGAAGATCGCGCTGGCGGCGCCCGCTGCGGCGGTCTTCAGGTCGGCGTCGGCCATCACAATGGTTGGGGATTTGCCGCCCAGCTCCAAGGTGACCCGGGTCATGGATTCCATGGCGATCTTGCCGATCTGCTTGCCCACGGCGGTGGAGCCGGTGAACGTCAGCTTGTCCACCAACGGGTTATGAGTCAGGGCGGAGCCCGCCGTGACACCGGTGCCGGTGACCACATTGAACACGCCTTCGGGGTAACCGGCTTCCAGCACCAGTTCGGCGAGCTTCAGCGCGGTCAACGGTGTTTCGTCGGCAGGTTTGAGCACGACGGTGCAACCGGTGGCCAGGGCCGGACCGAGTTTCCAGCAAGCCAGCAGCAGCGGGAAATTCCAGGCGACGATGGCCCCGACCACGCCCACCGCTTCGCGACGAATGAAACTGTGAAATTGATCGTTGGGCATCAGCGGCAGCGACACGTCAACGCTGGAACCTTCGATCTTGGTGGCCCAACCGGCCATGTAGCGCAGGAAATCGATAGACAGCTGCACGTCCATCACTTGCGCCACCGCCGCGCTCTTACCGTTGTTCAGGCATTCGAGTTGCGCCAGCAGTTCGGCGTCGCGCTGCATCAGATCGGCGAGTTTCCACAGCAGGTTCTGCCGTTCCCGAGGGCGGGTGCGGGTCCAGGCCGAATCGTCGAACGCCTGACGGGCGGCGAGCACTGCACGGTCGACATCCTCGGGCGTGGCCCGTGGCACCACGCATAACACTTCGCCCGTGGCCGGGTTGTGCAGGGGCATGGTCTGGCCGTCCGCGGCCTCGACCCAGTCGCCGCCGATGAGCATGCGTGGGGCGCGTTGGACGAAGGCCGAGGTGGCGGGAAGCAGATTAGGCAGGGGCATGATGAGACCTCTTGTTGTGCGTGAGAACGTGGATCTCTCCAAGGTTGGCAATGGCTGTGCCAAGTACCGGGAACGGGCCAAGGCCCCTTGTTGGCGGGGGTTGAGCGATAAAAGGAGAAAATGGCACCCAGTGGTTTTGTCGCAAATCGCGACATCGGTGAGACGGCGAGCCATTGCGTGTGTACTTGAACATTGCCGCTGGCCATGAAGTATTCCAGCCGGGGGCACCTATGCTTGTCTCAGACTGCAACGGCTGTCGCGATATAAGACGCAGGTCATCTCGTTCTGATGCGTAGAAAAGCCAAGATATTCCTATAACTCATTGATTTAAATGCTGTTCGTTAAGCTGGCACGCTCCGTGTATTGCTCATCGCAGACGTTTCTCTTGCCTCCGTCAGCGGCTTGTCGCCGACGGCAGAAACCATAAAAACGATAAGCCACAAAAATAAGAAAGCACCGTGGGAGGTTCGACGTTGATGAAGAGAAAACTCCGATCAGGCCTGAGCGCCAGTCTGTTGACCGTGGCGGCCTGTGTAGCGCTGCATTCGCCTTACAGCCTGGCAGCTCGCGACGCCCAGACCATCCTCAGGGAAACCTGTCAGGGCTGTCACATCCCCGAAGCCGATAACGCCCTGAGCCGTATCAGCCACCAGCGCAAAACGCCGGAAGGCTGGCTGATGAGTATTGCCCGGATGCAGGTCATGCATGGTGTGCAGATCAGCGATGACGATCGCCGGACCCTCGTCAAATACCTGGCTGACACCCAAGGCCTGGCGCCCAGTGAGACCGATGGTGTGCGTTATGCCTTGGAGCGACGGCTCAATACCGTCGAGAAGTTCGACGACCAGACCAGCCAGATGTGTGGCCGCTGTCACTCCGGTGCGCGGGTTGCCCTGCAGCGTCGACCTGCCCAGGAATGGGAGCGCCTGGTGAACTTCCACCTCGGCCAATGGCCGTCCCTCGAATACCAGGCCCTGTCCCGCGACCGCGATTGGTTCGATCTGGCCCGCAAAGAGATGGTGCCGCTGCTGGCCAAGCGTTATTCGCTGGACAACCCGGCCTGGAAGAAATGGGTGGAAAGCGCGCCGAAAGCCGAGGCGCTGGTCGGCGACTGGAGCTTCAGCGGGCACCTGCCGGGTAAAGGCGAACTGGCTGGCGTCATGAGCGTGACTGCCGATGGCAGCGACACGTTCAAGGTCAACGTCAAAGGTCAGTATGCCGACGGCAGCCCGTTCAACGGCGATGGCAGTGCGATTCTCTACACCGGTTACGAATGGCGCGGCAACGTGACCATCGATGGCGTAGTCATGCGTCAGGTGTTCGCCGCCCAGGGCAACGCCATGCAGGGTCGGATGTTCGAGGCCGAGCACGACGAGCGGGGCCTGGACTTTGTCGCCGCCAAACAGGGCTCCAAGCGTTTGCTGGCCGTGCAGCCGGGGTATCTGAAGGCGGGCAGCGAAACCGAAGTTACCCTGATCGGCAGCGGCCTGACCGGCAAACCGGATTTTGGTAAAGGCGTGGAAGTGGTTCAGGTGCTTGAGCAAAGTCCGGAGCGCCTGCGAGTCAAGATCAAGGCCGCTGCCAATGCGCAACCGGGCCTGCGCAACGTCGCGCTCGGCACGCTGAAAGGCCCGACACTGTCGGTCTATAGCAAGATCGCTGAAGTCAAAGTCGTGCCCGAATTCTCGGTGGCGCGGATCGGCGAGGGCGGTGGTTCGACGCCAAAAGTCCAGGGCCGTTTCGATGCCGAAGCCTGGGGCAAGGGCGCTGACGGCAAGCCCTATCGCATCGGCGTATTCCCTGCGCAATGGAAGGTCGAGGCTTTCGATGACCGTGCCAAAGAGGATGAAGACGTCAAGTTTGCCGGCACCATGCAGGCCGATACCGGTGTGTTCACCCCAGGCGATGCCGGGCCGAACCCGCAGCGCAAGATGTCCACCAACAATGCCGGCAATCTCAAGGTGATCGCCGCCGTCGACGACGCAGGGAAATCCCTGACCGGCGAAGGCCACATGATCGTCACCGTGCAACGCTGGAACAATCCACCCATTCCATAAGTTGGCTGTTTGTAGCGGTTCCAGACACTTTTCGGAATGACCGCAGGCCTCGTGAATCGGGGCTTGCACAGGAGGTTTGCAATGGGCGCTATTTTGAATCTGGTCGAACGCAATCTGCACGAAGTGCATGTCGACGCCGACCGCATGCTGTTCCACATTCCCAGCAGCTCGCTGTTCGCCAGCGATGAGCTGACGGGCACCATCATCGACACCTTGCGCGGTCCCGGCTGTTCATCGGACGACCTGATCCAACGCTTGGCCGCACGCTTCAACGGCGAAGAAATCACCGAAACCCTGCGTGAGCTGATCTCCCTGGAACTGGTCAGCGACGGCTCACCGCTGTCGCCGGACATCGGTACCAAACGGGTGGAGCGCACCGCAATCAATACCGTGGTGCTCAACGTCAACACGGGCTGCAATCTGAGCTGCACCTACTGCTACAAAGAAGACCTCGACAAGCCCTCGGCGGGCAAGAAGATGGACGTCGAAACGGCGGTCGCTTCGGTAGAAATGCTGCTGCGCGAATCCCCCGATGAAGAGCGTTTTACTGTGGTGTTCTTCGGGGGAGAGCCGCTGAGCAACCGCAAGCTGATCGAGTACATGGTCGACTACTGTGAAAAGCGGTTTGCCGAGGCGGGCAAGTTCGTCGAGTTCGTCATGACCACCAACGCCACGTTGCTCACCGAAGACACCGTGGACTACCTCAACGCCCATCGCTTCGGGCTCTCGGTGAGTATCGACGGGCCGAAGACCGTGCATGATCGCAATCGCATCACGGTGGGTGGGCAGGGCACGTATGACGTGGTGCGGCGCAAGGCCGAGATGCTGTTGTCGCGTTACAACAGCCGTCCAGTGGGCGCGCGGGTGACCCTGACCACTGGCGTTACCGATGTAGAGACCATCTGGGACCACCTGTTCAACGAACTGGGATTTGCCGAGGTCGGTTTTGCTCCGGTGACGTCCGGTGATATCAGCAGCTTCAACCTTTCCAGCGACGAACTGATCGAGGTCTTCGCCAACATGAAAAAGCTCGGTCGTCGTTACCTGGAAGCGGCACTGGAGCACCGCAACATCGGGTTCTCCAACCTGCACCAGTTGATCACCGACATCCATGAGGGCCACAAGAAAGCCCTGCCGTGCGGCGCGGGCCTGAAGATGCTGGCGGTGGATCACAAGGGCGAATTGAACCTGTGCCACCGCTTTACCGGTTCGAGCCTGCCGACGTTCGGCAACGTTCACAGCGGGGTGAAACAGGTCGAGTTGAATGACTTCCTGTCCCAGCGGCTCGACCGTACCAATACTGGCTGTGAAGACTGCCAGATCCGCAATCTCTGCTCCGGCGGCTGCTACCACGAGAGCTACGCCCGATACGGCGACCCGACTCATCCGACCTACCACTACTGCGAACTGATGCGTGACTGGGTCGACTTCGGCATCGAGGTCTACACCCGGATCATGGCTCACAACCCTGCGTTTATCAGCAGTTACATCACTCCGCGCAAGGCTCACTGATATGAAACATCTCAAGGCAATCAACAACAAAGCCCAGAAACTCGATCAGGCCGCGGCCGAGAACCGAATCGAAGAAGTGGTGGCGATGAGCTCCGTCGCCGGCTGCGCCTCGACCACCGATCCTGGTTGGGAAATCGACGCGTTCGGCGGCGTGTCGTCGCTGTGCCAGCCGATGGAAGCCGACCTGTATGATTGCTCCGACCCCTGCTGGTGGCCGGCCCAGGTGCCGGACATGATGAGCACCTATCCGGACTGGAACAAGGATGCCCAGGCGTCCAACGAAAACTGGCGCAACCTCGGCACCGTTTTTCCTAAAGACAAGTGATCGGTCATGAAGAAGGATTCCAGCATGCAATGCATCAAAGCCTGCGGCTTGGCCGCGTTCGGTGTCCTGGGCGTTATCTCATTCGATGTCCTGGCCGATGAAAACACCGCACTGCAAAGCGGTCACGAGTACATGGTGACCACCAATTATCCGAACAACCTGCACGTGATCGACCTGGCCACCGACAGCCTGTTCAAGACCTGCAAGATGCCGGACGCCTTCGGTCCCGGCACCGTGCAACTGTCGCCGGATCGCAAGACCGCGTACGTGTTGAACAACCATTACGCGGATATTTACGGTGTTGAGCTGGACAGCTGTAAACAGGTCTTTCACGCCAGCATCACCCAGAAACCGGGGGAGAAAGCGAAATCCATGTTCGCTTTTACTGTTGGCCACGACGGCAAGGAACTCTTTGCCATCGCCAACCCGACGTTGATGCTCAACGACCGTTACGAAGTACAGCAACCCCGGCTCGATGTGTACGCCACCGATGCCGGCATGAACGCCAAACCTGTTCGCAGTTTTCCGGCACCGCGGCAGCTGACCATCATGCAAAGCGGTGACGATGGCACGCTGTATGTGGCGGGAGCGGATGTCTACAAGGTCAACGTGAACACCGGCAAATTCGACGTGCTGATCCCCAGTCGTCATTGGAAGCGTGAAAACTACAGCGCGCCGGACGTGCTTTATGTGTGGAACCAGCAAACGTACCGCCATGATTTTTCGCTGCTCTATACCGCCGCGAAATTCAAGGACAAGCAGCAGGACCCGGCCACCGCCGAATACCTCTATGGGTTGTTCAGCATCGACATGAAAACCGGCAAGACCGAAACCACCGACTTCGGCCCTCTGACGGAGATCTATTTCAGTGGCATGCGTTCGCCCAAGGACCCGAACCTGATGTTCGGTGTACTCAACCGTCTGGCCAAGTACGACATCAAGCAGAAAAAACTGCTTCAGGCCGCCACGCTGGACCATTCCTTTTACTGCATTTCGTTCAACAAGGCCGGCAGCAAAATTTACCTGGCGGGTACCTTCAACGACGTAGCGGTGTTCGACGCCGACAGTTTGAAGCAGATCGGCAACATCAAATTGCCCGGCGGTGATATGGCGATTACCACGGCGCAGATATTCACGCGTTAAAAACAAAGAGGGCAAGCCATTCAACAAAGCGCCGTGGTTGAAACCCCGGACCACATTTGGATCGTACAGAGAGAACAGATATGAGTGTCCCCAGTTACACCCGTGGACCGCAAACCACACCCTTGCTGGCGATGACCATTGGCGCGGCGTTCGACCGAGCGGTGGAACGGTTCTGCGATCGCGAAGCGTTGGTCGTACGGCATCAAGGGCTGCGCTACACCTGGGCACAGTTGGCCGAGGAGGTGGACTGTTGCGCACGAGGATTGCTCGCGCTGGGTCTCAAGGCCGGTGAACGGGTCGGCATCTGGTCGCCGAACTGCGCGCAATGGTGCATTGCCCAATTCGCAACCGCCAAGGTGGGAGCGGTGTTGGTGAACATCAATCCGGCCTACCGCCTGACCGAGCTTGAATACACCCTCAAGCAGTCGGGGTGCTGCTGGCTGATTTGTGCCGATTCGTTCAAGACCTCCAACTACCACGCGATGCTTCATGATCTGCTGCCCGAACTCCAACGCTGCGCCGTAGGCGCACTGCAAAGTGGCCGGTTGCCTGAGTTGCGGGGCGTGATCAGCCTTGGCGATGCGCCAGCCGCCGGTATGTTGTCATGGGAGGGGTTGCGAGACCTGACGGAACGAGTGGCTCCGGAGCAATTGCGCGAACGCGGCGAACAATTGCAGTTCGACGATCCGGTCAACATCCAGTACACCTCGGGGACCACCGGATTCCCTAAAGGCGCCACCCTCAGCCATTACAACATCCTGAATAACGGCTTTATGGTCGGTGAAAGCCTGAAGCTCAGCGAGCAAGACCGGCTGGTAATACCGGTGCCGTTGTATCACTGCTTCGGCATGGTCATGGGTAACCTGGGTTGTGTCACCCACGGAACGACAATGATCTACCCCAGTGCGGCGTTCGATCCTCTGGAGACCTTGCGGGCCGCCGCACAGGAGAAAGCGACCGGCGTGTATGGCGTGCCGACCATGTTCATCGCGATGCTCGACCACCCGCAGCGCCAGTCATTGGATTTGAGTCATCTGCGAACGGGCATCATGGCCGGCTCCACCTGCCCGATCGAAGTCATGAAGCGGGTGATCGAAGACCTGCACCTCAAGGAGATGCAGATCGCCTACGGCATGACCGAAACCAGCCCGGTCTCCACCCAGACCGGGCCGGAGGACGATATCGAACACCGAGTCACCCGTGTCGGCCGCACCCAGCCGCACTTGGAAAGCAAGGTCATCGACGAACAGAACCGGGTCGTTCCTCGCGGTCAGATTGGCGAACTGTGTACTCGCGGCTACAGCGTGATGCTGGGCTACTGGAACAACCCGCAGGCGACCGCGCAGGCCATCGACGATGCGGGCTGGATGCACACCGGCGACCTGGCAATCATGGACGACGAGGGTTATCTGAAGATCATCGGGCGCAATAAGGACATGATCATTCGAGGGGGCGAGAACGTCTACCCGCGCGAAATAGAGGAGTTCTTCTTCAGCCACCCTTCGGTGGCAGACGTTCAGGTCATCGGTGTTCCGGACAAGGTCTATGGGGAAGAGATCGTTGCTTGGATCAGGCTGCACGAGGGACACCAGGCAAGCGCTGAAGAGCTGCGCGATTACTGCAAGGGCCGGATCGCTCATTTCAAGACGCCACGCCACTTCAAGTTCGTTGACAACTTTCCGATGACCGTCAGCGGTAAGGTGCAGAAGTTCCGCATGCGTGAAATCAGCGTAGAGGAACTGGGAACGCCCGGTTCGCCGATGCCCTTGATAGGCGGTTGAGGGATGAAAAGTGGCAACCTGACTGACCCATGTCTATAGTTTTTGGCGCCTAATAGCTACAGGAGACATGGACATGAGTCAGGACATTTCGCCCGCCGCTGCAGCGGCGCGGAACACAGGCATGGTTGCCACCACCTTATGGGGCTCGGACACTGTCGCAGGTATCACGGTCGATCCGGACGGTGCTATCTGGCTGGGCGCTTACAGTCGCCTGGGATTGGGAGGCGAAGAGGACTCGGGCTTCACCGGTAGCGTGGTCCGGTTCAATGCCGACGGTAGCCTGGACCGCAGCTTCAGTGGAGACGGTAAATCGCTTCTTCCTGTGTCGCTCGATATCGAGGACGGCGGTAATGCCGCGGTGCAGCCGGGAGGCGGTTACCTGGTGGCGCAGTACGTGCAAGTCGGCGACGCCTGGGTATCGGGGGTAAGTCGCACCTTGGCGGACGGCAGCCTGGATACGAGTTTCGGGAATGGCGGCACCGCGATCGTGCCTTTTTACTGGAATGACAATTTAGGCCAGCAAGCGTCGTTCTCCGTGCAACGCGACGGAAGCTTTTTCGCAAGCGCGGGGTATCCCTCCGGGGAGATCTATATCGCCCGCTTCGACGCGACGGGGGCCTTGATCCCGTCTTTCGCAGAGGCAGGGGTCTTGCACCTGCCAGCCTCCGTCGGCATTCACCCCGGCGGCACGATCGACGTTTCGCTGCAGGAAGACGGGAAAGTATTGGTCACAGGGCAAGATACCCTGACCCGCCTCAACCCGGACGGTACCCTGGATAGCGGCTTCGCGAACGGGGGCAGCCTGGCCCTGGATGTTCATGCGGATGCCCTCGTCATCCAGGATGACGGCAAAATCCTGCTGGCGGGCGCCTCGGGGGGCGTGGCGACCGTCACCCGACTCAACGCCGACGGCTCGCTCGACAGCAGCTTCGGTGACCAGGGTAAGGTGAGTTGGGGCTCGCAAAACGCTCCTTTTGCGATCGCCGACATGATTGTGCTGGCCAACGGCAAGGTATTGATTGGCGCAAGCCAAGGTACAAGCGCGGACGGCTACCTGGCCTCCCTGGTTCAGTTGAACCCCGACGGTAGCCTGGACCACAGCTTTGGCAATCCCGACGACGGCTATCACCACGTCGACGGTGGCCGCGATGATGATTTCTTGCCCGGTACCGCGTCATTCGACGATGCGATCTCTGGCGGAGCCGGTAACGATCTGCTCGATGGCCAGGAAGGTCGTGACCTGCTGACGGGCGGGGCCGGTGCCGATACGTTCCGTTACGAGTCAGTCGCAGACAGTTACCGAACCGCAACCACCGCCCATAGCGACCGAATCACCGACTTCGACCCCAGCACCGATACCCTCGATCTCTCATCCCTGGGCTTTCTCGGGCTGGGCAATGGCTATGACGGAACGCTGGCGATACGCGTCAATGAAAGCGGGACGCGGACCTACCTCAAGAGTTTCGAGGCCAACGCGGATGGGGAACGCTTCGAAGTGGTCTTCGAGGGTAATCTGGGCCAAACGCTGGATGAAACCAACGTCCTGTTCCAGCAAGCCAGGTTGGTGGGCACCGAAGGGGACGATCGTTTACAAGGCAACGCCCGAGGCGAAATCATCGAAGGGCACGCGGGCGATGATCGCCTCTATGGAGCGTTAGGCAATGACGTATTGATTGGCGCAGAAGGCCGGGACCAATTGGTCGGTGGCGGCAACAACGACGTGTTCCGCTTCGACCTGCTGAGCGACAGCTACCGTACCGCCACCGAAAACCACACTGACCGCCTGATGGACTACACCACGGGTGAAGACACGATCGATGTGTCCGCCTTGGGCTTTACCCGACTCGGCAATGGGTACAACGGCACCTTGGATGTGGTTGTCAATGAAGCCAAGAACCTGACTTACTTGAAGAGCTACGAAGCCGACGCATCAGGAGCTCGATTCGAGTTGAGCCTGGTCGGGGATCACTCCGGTTACCGTGACTTGAACATCATCTTCGCCGAGCCCCCGCAAGAGGAGGTCTTTCAATTGATCGGAGTGGCTGACTCGCTGGCGTGAAACGCAAACCTGGCTGTTCCGGGCCTAAGGCGTTGGCATGAAAGGCCCGCTTGGTGTCAATCCAGCTGCGCTGGGCATAACCTTGGCATTTGGTGGTGCCCAGCGTATGGTTCGGCTGGTTGACGGCCCGACCTTAATATTCCCAGTTCATGGATTAAAACCAATGGCAACGATTGAACGTTTTCAGAGCAACGCGCGGATGTCCGGGGTGGTTAGTCACGGCGATCTGCTTTACCTCTCCGGCCAAGTACCTACTGATCTACAGGCTGGCATCGAAGAGCAGACGCAGCAGGTGCTGGCCAAAATCGAAGCCTTGTTGGCGTTGGCGGGCAGCGACAAGGGCCAGCTTTTGAGCGCACAGATCTGGCTTAAAGACATTGATCGTGATTTCGCGGCGATGAACTCAGTGTGGGATGCTTGGCTTCCAACCGACTGCGCTCCTGCACGGGCCACTGTTCAGGCAAATCTGGCGCGACCCGAGGTGCTGGTTGAGATCATGGTAATAGCAGCGAAACCTGCCCTTGATGCTTGATCCCTTTATGACAAGCTCGGCCATCAATCTGCAGGATTAATGGCTATGTCTCTACGCGCACTTCGAACACTGCTTGCCATTGCCCAATACGGTTCTTTTGTTAGGGCCGCGGACGCCGTGCATTTGACCCAGTCAGCGATCAGCCTTCACGTCCGGTCTTTGGAGGAAGATTTCAATACACTTCTGTTTGATCGCTCACGGCGGTTGCCGGTGCTGACGGATGCTGGGCATATTGCCGTTGAGCGCGCGCGAGAAATTCTAGCCTTATACGACGGCATCTCGTCCGAGATTGGAGGCGACACTGAGTTGCGCGGCAGGCTTAGAATCGGTGCCATTCATACAGCGCTGGCGAGCGTGTTGCCTCTCGCGCTGTCGGCATTGCGTGCCGAACATCCTCACCTGCGCATCACTGTTGCGTCGGGAATGTCCGCCGAATTGGCCACGCGCGTAGAGGCGGGCGAGCTTGACGTTGCGATCACCACCGAACCGGTAAAACCACACCCTTACGGCCTGGCAAGCACGGTACTTTACGAGGAAGGGTTCTGGATCATCGCGCCGGTATCACACGCGAATGAGGACTTGAAGCTTCTACTCAAAAGCCAGCCGTTCATTCGATTCGATCGTCGCGCCTGGGCAGGTCGAACCATTGAGCGAGAGCTTCGCGCTATGCGGCTGCGTGTGGAGACCAGCATGGAGCTGGATAGCCAGGATGCGATTATCAAGATGGTCTCAAGCGGGTTGGGCGTATCGATCGTTCCGCTCTCCCGGCATCAAGTCATAAGCTTGAAAACACTGGCCGTTCAACCGTTCGGCATCCCTCAAAAAACCAGGCGTGTGGTATTGCTGGAGCGCGAAGATCGTCCGCTTGCGCGACTGGCGGCAGCGCTGGCGAACGCGGTGAAAGCCCATGTCTTGCCCGATTAACCATGAGTAATACTTGTTGATCACTGAAGTTTAAAACGTTTTTATTTTGGAGTTCGACCTCTTATCGTGGTCCTCAGTCATTGAGTTTTTGGGGGCACCATGATCAATAGACCTACCGTAGACATGCCGCTGATGAGCCGACGGATTGCGGAATGCGAACCGTTGGCACAGAAAATCAAGGCATGCGCATGACCCTCTCCTTGCTGACTGCCTTGTTGCCCATCGCGCTTTTGATCGTGCTGGGCGCGTGGCTCAAGCATCGTCAGTTTTTGGCGGATACTTTTTGGGCGCAGGCAGAGCGCTTGGCGTATTACGTGTTGTTGCCTTCTCTTTTCTTTCACGGACTGGCGACCGCCAACCTTGATGGCGTGCCGTTTCAAAGCATGGTTTCGGTGCTCGTATTCTCGACTGTTGTGGTATCGCTAATGTTGTTGAGCGCCAGATCGCTGATCACCACGGACGATGCTGCGTTCACTTCGGTTTTTCAGGGGGGGATACGTTTCAATAATTACGTGGGCGTGTCGGCAGCTGCGGGCTTGTTCGGTGTGCAGGGTATAGCCCTGGCCGCGGTCGCGAACGCGGCCATCGTGCCCAGTGTGAACATTTTGTGTGTATTGGTCTTCGCAAAGTACGGCTCAGGCGGCAGGATGCCATTGGGCAAAGTCCTCAAACAGTTGGCACTGAACCCGCTGATACTTGCGTGCTTCGCCGGCGGATTGATCCAATTCTCGGGCTGGGGATTACCTGTGGGCATTGAGCCGATGCTCAAAGCCTTGGGACAAATGTCACTACCGCTTGGATTGCTCTGCGTGGGTGCTGCGCTTGAGTTCGCAAGCATCAGGCAATGGTGGCGTCCGGTTGGTTATTCGTCGCTGACCAAGTTTTTAATCATGCCGCTGGTGACACTTTGGGCGTGCCACCTATTCGGGCTTGAAGGAAAGGCCGCGGTTGCAGCACTTCTGTTCCAAGCACTGCCCACGGCCTCGTCCTCCTACATCATGGCAAGGCAGTTAGGAGGGGATGCCCCCCTTATGGCTGGGATCATCGCTTGCCAGACCATGCTGGCAGGACTGGCACTTCCAGCTGTAATCCTCGTGATGACCCAGTGGATTTGAGCGCGCGCTCAGCCATGCTACCAGGCTAGCCAACGCGGGACGGCCTGCGCTCCGACTCATAATCAGACACGTCAGGCCGTCAGACGACTTGTTGCAGTGCGTTCAGGCTTGTCAGTACTTCCACTGCATGGCGACTTCCAGACTGCGCGGTTCCCCCACGTAATATTGAGTGTTGCTCTGGTGGATGAAACGGGCATAGACCTCGTCGGTCAGGTTGCGCAGGCGCGCGCTGACTTGCAGGTGTTTGTCCAGGTCGTGGGTCATGGACAGGCCGTACAGGGTGTAGGAAGGCACCCACATCGTATTGGCGGTGTTGGCGTAAACCGACGACACGTAGCGCGCGTCGGCCCCGAGTTGCCAGCCAGGAGCCACGTCATAGGTCAGCCAGAGATTGGCTACCCGATCTGGAATGTTCACCGGATTATTGCCTTTGCGTGAGTGCACGACGCCTGCGATGGTTTCATTGAACTCGTCGTACTCGGCCCTGACCCAAGTGACGTTGCCGGCCGCCAATAGCTTGGGCGTGACCTTGAACGACGCTGCCAGCTCAATGCCGGTGGAGGTTTGCTGACCCGCTTGTTCGGTGGTGTTGGGCACCGTCGAGGAGGGGACGGAGATGTTCTTGCGCACGATGCGGTAGGCCGCGGCGGTGGCCGAGCCGCGACCGTCAAGAAAATCGAACTTGCTGCCCACCTCGACTTGGCGACCGGTGCTCAAGTCAAAATCGCCCACCTGGGCAATGGATGCGCTGGTCAGCGTGCCTCCCGGCGGCTCGGCCGACGTACTGTATTGGGTATAAAGGCTGACATTGAACGTCAGGTCGTACACCAGGCCCACGCGACCCGTGACTGCATCCCAACGCTTGTCGAGCCTGGCCTGGGCCACATGATCGACGACCTCGAAGTCGATGTGGTCATAGCGCAGCGCGGTGATCAGCGCCAGTTGTTCGGTCAGGCGCGTACGGTTCTCGACGAAAGCCGAGGAGGTATCGGTCCAGGTGCTGCGACCTTTAGCGCGCGGTGCGTCCATCCCCGGAATGTCCAAAAACTGGCCCGGCTCAACGCCATTTGGGTCGATGGTATCGAAGGCACCTTTGGACAGTGGGTAGTTGGTTTGCTGGTTGGTGTTGTAATCCACGCCCAGGGCCCAATCGCTGGCCAGGCCGAACAGCTGAGCCTGGTGAGTCAGCTCGATACGGTCACCGTTGACCTCCTGGTCGTGCCGCTGGCGGTAACCGCCGGAGCGGGCGATGGCACTGTTGTCGCTGTTGTAGCGGTAGACCTCAAGGTTGCGGTAATCGCGCTGGCCGTCGTAGTGATAGAAGGTGTTGCGCAATTGGGTGTTGTCGTCCAGATGGTAGTCGGTGATTGAACGTATCCAGCGGGTGCGCTGCTCGTAACGACCGTCCTCGACGTTGTAGTTGTTGAAGCGGTTGTGCTTGTCGATGTGCAGCTTGCCGGTCAGCGGTTGCAATACCGGCGTGCCCCAGTAGGGACTGTCTTCCTTCTCCTCCAGATATTCGATCGCCAGCGTATGGGAGAGTCGGTCGTTGATGTCGCTGAGCAGGGAGAAGGCCAGGTTGCCCGCACCGTTCTCCTGGCGATCGATGTAGCCGTTGCTGCTGGTGCGGCTGTAGTCGAGCCGCGCATAGTGACGTGGACCGTCACCGCTGTTGAGCGCCTTATTGAAGCCGACTGCGGTTTCCCAAGTGTCGTAGCGACCGTAGCTCATCCGGCCCTCGAAGGTATCTTCCTCGCGGTTGGCGAGCTTGGTGATCACGTTCAGGCTGCCACCCAAGGCACCGCTGCCGTTGAGGAACGAGGAGGGGCCGCCGAGCAATTCCACCCGGTCATAAATCCATGCGCCGACCGGACGCGCTGCGCCGCCGTATTGCAGGTTGATGCCGTTGAACAACTGGCTGATCTGGGCACCGTTGAAACCACGATACGACACATAGCCGCCCCAGCCGGGCGGTGCAGAAGCGTTTACGCCTGGCAGGGCGTTCGCCGCATCCTGAAAGTTGCGCGCGCCGATGCGTTCCATTGTCTTGCGATCGGCCACGCTCACAGAGGCCGGGTTTTCCCGGGCACTGAGGTTCAGACGCGAGCCGCTTTCGATGGGGGTGTCCAGGTCCAGGCTGGTCGCCGGTTTCGGCTGGTCGGCCGAGGCGTTGATATAGCTGGTGGGTAAATTCAGGGTTGTGTCTTGCGCCCACGCGCAGGTGCTGCCCGCGAGCAGCGCCAAAGTAGTCAAGCGAAACATGAATAGCTTCCTGGCTTAATTCGATGAGCACACACCGTCCGCGCGTCAGGCAGCGGCTAGTGGTGATGATGTCAAGGCGAGGGAAGCAGGGCGGGGGAGGCGCGAGGATTGATCAGGGGCCAGCGCTGCCTGGGTAAGCAACGGGTAGGTTGTGCGGGCAAGGGCCAGGCTGGTTCGCCGGCAAGCAAGGCGAGCAGTCCGAAGAACGCCGCGAGCAGGATCGCACCGAACAGGCTGGCAATGACGCAATCAGCCTCGACGGGCAGTGACGGGGCGGGCGCATCATGCAGGCTTTCGAAGACTGCACCGCCGCCTGTAGAGCAAAGCAGTCCGCCGTCCAAACCGCTCAATCGCAAGCCGGCCATTTGCCCGTGGCCCATCGCGCACAGCAACGATGCGAACAGGACGCTGAAATACAGTACCCAGGCAATCATCGATTTTTTGCGGCTGGCCAGCTTCATCAGCAAAGCTCGTTGAGAAGGAACGGTTTTTTGGCGAGCGGATTCTACATTTTTTGATCCGTCAGTGGGCTTTTCAACAGTCCGACCTACAGGGACTGCCTTGCTCAGCCTTCAGTCCGGGCAGGAGGGTGTCGCAGAAAAACGTCGCGATGGATTCCGGCGAGCGCGGGCCGCCGGGCTTGATCCACAAGTAGCTGTAATGGTGTATGCCAAGGATAGCCTTGACGGCCAACGCGTCAGCTGTACGGAAGGTCCCCTCGTTCACGCCGGCCTTGAGGATTTGCGACCAGAGCTTTTCATACTGCCGGTGCAGGTCGAGCAACTCGGTCTGGCGCTCGCCAATGACGGAATACACCTCCCGGAAACATACCGTCATTTCGGCCAGGTGAGTGACAATCGTGCGCATCACCATGGCCGAGAACTGGCGAAATTTATCCTCCGCGGGCAGGTCACCCTCGCACAGAGGCGTGCCCTCAGCGATGAGCACCCGCAAGTACCGGCTGGTGATCTCGAACAGGAGCTCTTCCTTGCTGCCGATGTGGTAATACAGCGCGCCTCGAGCCAGGCCGGTGGCTTTTTCCAACTCAGCCATGCCGGTCGCGTGAAACCCGCGCGTCGAAAACAATTGCGCAGCGACTTTCAGTATCCGCTCCTTGGTGCTGGTTTCAGCAGGTTCGGCAGCGACGACGGCGTTCTTTTTTCCCATGGGCCATTTCCAACCGGTTGAGCGGCAATCATACCCATGCGTGCGCGTTGAAGGATACAAATGGGAGAAGCTCATCCGAGGGTCGTAGGAAGATAGTTGTATTGACCGATCGGTACAGAGACGACTATAAGCCCAACGTAGTTGAACGTGTTTCAACGGGCGCGGTGGCGTCGAACGTTCTAAGAGCCTGCCTGGGCATTGGGATCGACCATGACAATAAGCAAACACCCCACACTGGCGTCCAACTCGTCAGCATCGGCCAGATTGATAGCGATGACCTGTTTCGCCCTGTTCGCCTTCGCCGCTAACTCATTGCTGTGCCGCCTGGCGCTTAAGCACACTGATATCGATGCCGCGAGCTTCAGCGTTGTCCGGCTGGTCAGCGGGGCCTTGGTGTTAGGGCTGATGTGCCTCATGAGGCGGTCCTCAACCCTAACCAAAGGCAGTTGGAAGGGCGCCGCAGCCTTGTTCGTTTACGTCTTTGCTTTTTCCTTCGCGTACCGTCATTTGGAGACCGGGACGGGGGCGCTGTTGTTGTTTGGCGCGGTTCAACTGAGCATGGTTCTGTTCGGCTTGTTCAAAGGCGAACGGATGCATACGCGGGCAATCGTTGGGTTTTTGTTGGCGATGGCTGGCCTGGTCAGTCTGCTGCTGCCAGGCGCAGCCGCTCCCGACCCCGTTAGCGCGCTTACGATGCTGTTATCGGGGCTGGCATGGGGAATCTACTCGCTGCTTGGCAAAACTGTCGCCGATCCGCTGGCGACCACAACCGGCAATTTCCTGCGGTCGATTCCCCTGGTCCTGGTGGCAAGCTTGCCGTTTCTCTCAACGCTGCGTTGGGATGCGCTGGGTATGTTTTATGCGGTTCTTTCCGGCGCGCTGGCGTCAGGAGTCGGCTACGCGGTCTGGTATGTCGCGGTGCGTCATCTTGCGGCGTTTCAAGCCGCGACGGTGCAGTTGAGCGTGCCCATCCTGGCTTCGCTGGCGGGTATCGTATTTCTGGGTGAAAGCCTGAGCGTAAGGATGGTCTTGGCATCCGTCGCCGTGCTGGGGGGTGTTGCTTTGGTGCTGGGTAGCAAACGGCACGGCTAGTTGGCATTGGATGGATAACCGTTCGTTTGGCTATGGGCTAAGTTGGTCACGGGTGATTTAGTGAACTTTTACCCTACGAACCCATTCCACTGGTGCAGACGTTGTGCGCAGGCATGACGCTTGAATACCTTCGCGCATTCACATCTGTGACAGAGCCTTCAATGAAAGTAAACACGTCCCAATCCAAGACCTCTTTGCGTCGCGCTGTCACGGGGCCGATGCTGTTTCTGTTCATACTTGGCGATGTGCTGGGCGCTGGCGTTTATGCGCTGGCGGGTACCATCGCAGGGGAAGTCGGCGGCGCGATCTGGGTGCCGTTGTTGATCGCGTTATTGTTCGCAATGCTGACGGCGGGTTCGTATGCCGAACTGGTCTCGAAATACCCTCACGCGGGCGCGGCGTCGGTGTTTGCCGAAAAGGCTTTCAAATCACCGTTGATATCGTTCCTGGTCGGTTTTTGCATGCTCGCCGCGGCGGTGACAAGCGCTGCCGGTCTCTCGCTGGCTTTCGCGGGGGACTACCTTGCAGCGTTCATTGAAGTACCCGCCCACGTCGCTGCCCTGATTTTCTTGTTGGTCATCGCGCTGTTGAATGCCAGAGGGATCAAGGAATCCCTCGGGGCGAATATGGTGATGACCGTGATCGAGCTGTCGGGGCTGATCCTGGTCATCGTCGCGGCGGGGAGTTTCTTCAGTTCTGGCGAAGCGCAACTCGCAAGGTCGCTGGAATTCAAGCCTGGAGTCAGCCCGATGCTCGCCGTCCTGGGCGCTGCGTTGCTCGCGTTCTATTCGTTCGTGGGTTTTGAGACTTCCGCCAACCTCGCGGAAGAGATCAAGGACGTCCGCAAGGTATACCCCCGCGCCTTGTTTGCGGCGCTGATAACCGCGGGCGTCGTTTACATGGCCGTTGGGGTCGCAGCCTCGTCAGTACTGTCCACGGAGAAACTGCTCGCGACCTCGGCGCCGTTACTTGAGGTGGTCCGTGCGTCCGGGCTAGATATTCCGCCTCGCCTGTTCGCGTTCATCGCGCTCATCGCAGTGGCCAACGGGGCGCTGCTGACCATGATCATGGCCAGTCGTCTCACGTATGGGATGGCAAATCTAGGCCTCTTGCCAGACTTCCTGGAAAAGGTACTGCCCCACCGGCGCACGCCGTGGGCGGCCATTGTCGCAACGACCCTCGTAGCAATCGCACTGACGCTCACGGGGACCTTGGCTACCCTGGCGCAAACCGTGGTTCTGCTTTTACTGTTCGTTTTCCTCAGCACCAACATAGCGGTGCTGGTGTTACGCAAGGACAAGGTCGCACAAGAGCATTATCAGACGCCTACGTGGGTACCCGTGCTAGCCATCCTGTCTTGTCTCGTATTGCTGAGTCAGCAAGACATGGGCACTTGGCTGCGCGGCGGGGCACTCATCCTGGTGGGCATGCTGCTGTATGTCTTTGCTCGGATGACCGTGCCTACCGTTGCGAAGCCAAACTAGCCGGGGCAGTGCAGGCAGGAACGCGAGGCTACAGCCAAGCAGCTTGATTGCGGCAGGGTACGGCCGTACGACGGCCCGTCACCCGACAGCATGATCTATCATTGGGCTGATCACTCACTGGGCTTGCACGATGACTTCATCAAACTGGCAACTACACGACAGCCATGTTCGCTACGGAACAGTCAGTCGTTTCCTGAACTGGTCAATGGCCGCCTTGCTTGCGTGGCAATTTGCTACGGCGTTTTCCCATCTTCTACTGGAGGACACGGCCGTCGAGAAATTTTTATGGGGCACCCACAAGACACTCGGGTTCGTATTGATACTTCTGGTGATACTGCGGGCGTGCTGGTCCTTGCACAATCGCGGCCATAGGCCCGCGTCCCTGAGCATCGCAGCGACACTGGGACACCTGGCGATGTATGCCCTTGTCATCATCATTCCGCTGATCGCACTGGTCCGGCAATACGGCTCCGGGCGGGCTTTTTCGCCGTTGGGCATTCCGTTGATGCCGGGTTTCGATGAAAAAGTCGAATGGATGATGTTGCCCGCGAACCTCCTGCATAGCTGGTTGGGTTGGTTGCTGCTGCTACTGATCATCGGCCACGTCGCCATGGTGCTGATCCATCGGCGGCGTGGCGGGGAAGGCGACGTTCTGGTGCGAATGTTCGGACGCTAGGCCGCCTGGTCCCCCCGGGCTACGCTCACAGTCGATGATGCTCCAGCAGAAAATCGACGAATACCCGCACCCGCGCTGGCATTGCCGTCCCGCCAACAAAAACTGTGTGGATCGGTTCCCGGTCCCCGGGGTTCCAGGCACCTAGTAGCGGTACCAGATCGCCGCGTCGCAAATCCTCGGCCACGGTGAACTCGCCGATACGGGCGATGCCGGCGCCCACACGCGCGAGTTGTGCCAGCGCCTCGCCGCTGCTGCATTCGATGTTGCCGGTGACTTTCAGGGAAAATTCTTCGCCGTCGCGGATGAACGGCCAGTTGGGTTCGGCGCGACGGAAATTGAAGCGCAGGCAGTTGTGTTGCAGCAGGTCTTCCGGTTCCTGGGGTGTGCCATGGCGCTCTAGATAGGCGGGCGAAGCCACCACCACCTGGCCGGTGTCGCCGATCCGGCGCGCGGTCAGTGGGCTGTCGGGCAAGTGGCCAAACCGCACCGCGACGTCGGCCTGGCCGCCGAGGATGTCGACCACTTCGTCGCCGAGGGTTAGGTCGACGACGATGTTCGGGTAGCGGGCGCTGAAGGCCGCCACCAAGGGAACGATGGCTTGCCGCCCATGGCCGAGGGCGGCACTGACGCGCAAGCGGCCCCGGGGCACGCCCTGGTCGGCGACGGCTTCTTCGACCTCGGCCATGTCGGCCAGGATCCGCCGAGCGCCGCGCAGGTAAGCCTCGCCTTCGGCCGTGAAGGTGATAGCCCGCGTGGTGCGCAACAGCAGGCGGGTACCCAGACGCTGTTCGGTCCGCGCGATGGTCCGGCTGACCGCCGAGGGCGTCAGCCCCAATACGCGCGCGGCGGCCGACAGGCTGCCTTCCTGCGCCACCGTGGCGAACACAGCCATTTCCCCTGATCTGCCGTTGAAGTCCATTTGTGCTCCGCACGCAAAGGTGTATGCCAGAAAGGCTATCTACCGCCTTGAAAGTCCGCATCGTAGCATTTGCGACATAGATGAGGAGACTTCCATGCGTATCAATCCACCGCTTGTTGCACTCGCCATTGGTGCCTTTGGCATCGGCGTTACCGAGTTCGCGCCGATGGGCATGTTGCCGGACATCGCTGCGGATCTGGGCGTTTCCATTCCCTCCGCTGGCCTGCTGGTCAGTGCTTACGCCCTCGGCGTACTGCTCGGCGCGCCGTTGATGACCCTGACCACCGGCAGGATTCCCCGACGTTATCTGCTGATCGGGCTCATGGCGATTTTCACCCTCGGAAACCTGATGTCAGCGCTGGCGACCGACTACTACAGCCTCATGATCGCCCGGGTGGTGACCTCACTGAATCACGGAGCGTTCTTTGGCGTTGGCTCTATTGTCGCTGCCAGCGTGGTCGCGCCGCAGAAACGTGCCGGAGCGGTCGCGGCCATGTTCATGGGCCTGACCCTGGCAACCATCGGCGGTGTGCCGCTGGCCGCCTGGTTTGGCGAACTGTTCGGCTGGCGCACGGCATTCTGGGGCATTACTGGCCTGGGCGTGGCGGCGATGGCCGCGCTGTGGTTCGCCCTGCCCAACGTGCCGACGCCGCAAAGCATCGGTGTGTTGGCGGAAATCCGGGTGCTGGGCCGTGGCCCGGTGTTGGGGGCATTGGCCCTGACCGTTGTCGGTTCAGGTGCGATGTTCACCGTCTTCACCTATATCGCCCCGATCCTGAGCAGCGAGACCCATGCTCGCACCTCTTTCATCACCGCGATGTTGGTGTTGTTCGGTGTCGGGCTGACGTTGGGCAATATGTGGGGCGGCAAGGCCGCCGATCGCTCGATAGACCGCACGCTGATCGTATCGCTGAGCATACTGATTGTTGTCCTGCTGGCGTTTACCGTGCTGATGCGCTGGCCGCTGCCGGCCGCGGTAGCCATCCTGATCTGGGGCATCGCCAGCTTTGCCTTGGTGCCGCCTTTGCAGATGCGCGTGATGGAAGCCGCCAAGGACGCGCCTAACCTGGCGTCTGCGGTAAACATCGGTGCCTTCAACCTGGGCAACGCGATTGGCGCGGCGCTGGGAGGCGCGGTGATCAATGTGGGGTTGGGTTATCCGGCGATCTCCCTGGCCGGAGCAGCGATGGCGGCCCTGGGGTTGCTGATGGTGCTGGCTTTTGCCTGGCGTTCCAGGGTGGTTGCGGCTGCTGCAGTGTGACCGGGGGTTGAATACAAGCGGGCCGCGACGCCTGTTGAATCCCAGTGCTCGGTCAAGGCATCGCGGCTTCGACCAATTCTATCCAGTGCCGGACCGAGGTTCGGCCAGCACCGTCGAGGTGGGACTGGCAGCCGATATTGGCGGTGGCGATGATCTCGGGGTGTCCGCTTTCCAGCGCATTGAGCTTGTTGTCCCGCAATTGCCGGGACAGTGCAGGTTGGGTCAGCGAATAGGTGCCCGCCGAGCCGCAGCACAAGTGACTGTCGGGCACCGGCGTGAGGTTGAATCCGAGCCTCTCGAGGATGGCTTCAACCGCTCCCCCAAGCTTTTGCGCGTGCTGCAAGGTGCAGGGGCAGTGGAAGGCCAGGCGCTGATCGCTGTGTACGCCGAGCTTGTCCAGTGGCTCGTCACGCAGTACTTCGACCAGGTCCTTGGACAACGCACTGACCCTTGCGGCCTTGTCGGCATACGCTGGGTCGGTGCTGAGCAGATGCCCGTAATCCTTGACGAAGGCGCCGCAGCCGCTGGCGGTTTGCACAATGGCCTCGGCACCGCTTTCGACGGCCGGCCACCACGCGTCGATGTTACGTCGGGCTCGATCGAGGCCGGCGGCCTGGGCATCCAGGTGGTAATCCAGCGCACCGCAGCAGCCGGCCTCGCGAATCGGGGTGACACTGATTCCCAGCCGGTCCAGTACCCGGGCGGCGGCGGCATTGGTATTGGGCGACAGGCTCGGTTGCACGCAGCCTTCGAGCATGAGCACTTGCCGATCATGGCGCAGGGTCGGTCGTGGCTTTGCCCGATGAGTGTTGCGAGGCAGTTTGGCTTGCAGTGCATTGGGCAGCACGGCACGGAAAACCTGGCCACTGCTCACCAGCCCTTTGAACAATCCTGGATTGGGCAGCACGCCGCGCAATCCCTCGCGCAACAGCCGTTGGCCGGGTGAGCGTGGGACTGCCGCATCCACCACCGCCCGACCGATGTCCAGCAAATTGTGATAATCGACGCCAGAGGGGCAGGTGGTTTCGCAGTTGCGGCATGACAGGCAACGGTCAAGGTGTTCCTGGGTCTTGCGGGTCACTTCGTTGCCTTCGAGCACCTGCTTGATCAGGTAGATGCGCCCCCTCGGGCCGTCCAGTTCATCGCCCAGCAATTGGTAGGTCGGGCAGGTGGCATTGCAAAAGCCGCAGTGCACGCAACTTCGCAGAATCCGTTCGGCTTCTTCGGCGCGAGGCAGTTGGCGGGCGTTGTCGCTCAAGTTGGTCTGCATGGTTCAGAGCTCCGCGTACAGGCGACCGGGGTTGAAGATGCCACGCGGGTCGAGTTGTTGCTTCAAGTTCCGGTGGTAGCGCATCAGCGCGTCGGGCAGCGGCTGGAAGGGGGTGTCGGTCACGCCAGGGGTGTAGCAGGTGGCATGCCCTCCGGCTTGTTCGACGAGCGAGCGGATAAAGGGCGCTTCGGCAGCGGATTTGAGCCAGCGCTGGGCGCCGCCCCAATCGATCAACTGAACGCCCGGCAAGGGCAGTCGAGGCGTGCCATTGGGCACGGCGAGGCGCCAAAGGGGGCGGTCCTCATCGAAGAAGCTCAACCGGTGTTCATTTAGATCCTGCCAGTACGAAGAGTCCAGCCACTCGCCGCCCAGACGGTCGCGGGCCGCGGCGACCGAGCCTTCGCCACCTTCGAGCCGCAGGTGCAGGCGCTCGCCATCGTGGCACGCCGCGCTGATGGGCAGCGGTTGCTGGCCCCATTCCGCGAGGCGCAACAAAGCCCGGGCGGCGTCCATTTCCAGGCTGATGCTCAACGTTTGCCGCGGTTTTGGCAGGACCTTGAGGGACACTTCGGTCACCACGCCCAGCGCGCCGTAGCTGCCGGCCATCAAGCGCGACAGATCGTAGCCGGCGACGTTTTTCATGACTTCGCCACCGAAACGCAGGTGTTTACCGTGACCGGTGATGATCCGTGTGCCGAGAATGAAATCGCGCACCGACCCAGACCAGGGGCGCCGGGGCCCTGAGAGCCCGCAGGCAATCATGCCGCCCACGGTGGCGTTCTCGCCGAAGGAGGGCGGTTCGCAAGGCAGCATTTGCTGCGCCGCGTCCAGCACCTCGCAAAGATGAGCCAGTGGCGTACCGCAGCGAACGGTGATCACCAGTTCCGTCGGATCGTAGCTGACGATGCCTCGGTGCGAGCGCGTGTCGAGGACCTCACCGGCGACGCTGCGTCCAAGTGACGCTTTGCTGTTGGAGCCTTGGATGCGCAGCGCGGTGGCGCTTTCCAGCGCCTGGTTGACCTGCTGCAGCAGCGCTGCGCTGTCGTCGAAATCATGTTCGCTGCCCATCAGAAACGCTCCAGTTCAGGGAAGGGCACCTGACCCATGTGGACGTGCATGGCGCCAAACTCGGCGCAGCGATGCAGTGTTGGAATGTTTTTGCCAGGGTTGAGCAGGCCGCTCGGATCGAATGCGGCTTTGACGGCGTGGAACACGGTCAATTCGTCGCTGTTGAACTGCGCGCACATCTGGTTGATCTTTTCCCGGCCCACGCCGTGTTCCCCGGTGATGCTGCCACCGACTTTCACGCACAGTTCGAGGATCTTGCCGCCCAGGGCTTCGGCGCGATCGAGCTCACCCGGTTGATTGGCATCGAAGAGGATCAGCGGATGCATGTTGCCGTCGCCCGCGTGAAAAACGTTGGCCACCCGCAGGCCATGTTCGGTCGATAACGCCGCGATGGCGCGAAGCACTCCGGGCAGCTCCCGGCGCGGTATGGTCCCGTCCATGCAGTAGTAATCCGGCGAGAGGCGTCCCACCGCAGGAAACGCATTCTTGCGTCCAGCCCAGAAACGCACGCGCTCGGCCTCGTCGCGAGCCTGGCGCACTTCGGTGGCGCCGGCCTGCTGCAATACCTGGCGCACGCGATCGCAGTCGTCGTGGACGTCGGCCTCCACGCCGTCGAGCTCACACAACAGGATGGCTTGGGCGTCTACCGGATAGCCGGCGTGAATGAAGTCCTCGGCGGCGCGGATGGCCAGGTTGTCCATCATTTCCAGGCCGCCCGGGATGATGCCGGCGGCAATGATGTCACCCACGGCGCGGCCGGCCTTTTCAACCGAGTCGAAGGCCGCCAGCAGGACTTTGGCCGTTTGCGGTTTGGGCAGCAGTTTGACTGTGACCTCGGTGATCACCCCGAGCATGCCTTCGGAACCGGTGAACAACGCCAGCAGATCGAACCCGGGTGAGTCGAGGGTCTGCGACCCCAACGTCAGGTGTTCGCCGTCGACGGTGAGAATGTCCACCTTCAACAGGTTGTGGACGGTCAGCCCGTACTTGAGGCAATGCACGCCACCGGCGTTCTCCGCGACATTGCCACCGATCGAGCAGGCGATCTGGGAGGAGGGGTCCGGCGCGTAGTACAAGCCGAACGGCGCGGCCGCCTGGGAAATCGCCAGATTACGCACCCCCGGCTGGACCCGTGCGGTGCGGGCGGCAGGGTCGATGTGCAGGATGTTGTTGAAGCGCGCCATTACCAGCAACACGCCTTTTTCCAGCGGCAGCGCACCGCCGGACAAACCAGTGCCGGCGCCACGGGCAACGACGGGGACCTTGCGCTCATGACAGAGCCGCAGCACGCCCTGGACCTCTTCGATGTGGCGCGGCAGCACCACCAGCATGGGCGTGGTGCGGTAAGCGGAGAGCCCGTCGCATTCGTACGGCTTGAGCTCCTCGCGCTGATGCAGGATTTCCAAATCGGGCAATTGGGTTTGCAAGGCTTGCAGCAGCGCGTTTTTGTCGACGTCAGGCAGGGCGCCGTCGACGCGTTCGTCGTAGAGAATATTCATCGTTCGTAGGCGACACTCGGTTGTTTTTATTAGAGGTCTGTTCCGATACGGCTGACTTGCATCATTAGGCCGACGCGTTCTACTGTCTATGGGGTGTTCAGCTGGTCGAACCAGTTCTTTGAGCCGGTTCTCATGGGCTATAGGGTAAAAGCCTTATAGGGCAATGGCTTATCAGCATGTCCGAACGGACGATTACATTGGTCTGAATCTGGTCATACCAGTGGGAGATTCGATGGAAAGCGTGGAAACGAGCCGCAACCCGCAGGTCGCCGACGTCGTCTGTGAGCGCATCGAACGCCTGATTGTCGATGGCGTACTCAAGACCGGGCAATTGTTGCCTTCGGAGCGCCGGTTGACAGAAAAACTCGGCGTCTCCCGGACTGCGCTTCGCGAGGGCCTGAAGCTGTTGCGCGCCCGCGGAATCATCAAGACCGAGCAGGGCAAGGGGTCCTTCGTGGCCGACCTGGCTGGGCATGGCTTGGCGTCGCCGCTGATGCACCTGTTCAGCTCGCAGCCACGCACACTCTACGACTTGTTTGAAGTGCGCAGCCTGCTTGAGGGCGAATCGGCGCGCTTGGCGGCCCTGCGCGGGACCGAGGCTGACTTCGTACTGATTACCCGCAGCTACGAGGCCATGCTCGACGCCCATAGCCGCCCCCTGGAAGCCAGCGTCCACGCCCGGCTCGACCATGCGTTTCACCTGGCGATCTGCGAGGCCTCACATAACCCGGTGCTGGTGCAGACTTTGCGTTCGCTGACGGACTTGCTGCTCAGCTCGGTGTTCGCGTCGGTCAACAACCTCTACCACCGTGAACCGCAGAAGCGCCAGATCGACCGCCAACACGCCCGGCTCTACAACGCCGTGACCGGACGCCTGCCGGAGCAGGCACGCAAGGCGGCCATCGCCCACATCCAGAGCATTTGCGAAAACCTCAAGGAAATCGAAAACGAAGAACAACGCCTGGTGCGCGCCACGTTGCGGCTTGAGGGGTGGGTGTAGAGGCAGTGGCTGGCGGGAGCGCTAAGGGATGGCTTTTCATCTTCCCGCCCCACGAAAAGTGGTCGTGGTAGTAAGCCGCGATGACGTTGCAACTGATGCCCGCATTTCCCAACGCCGTTGCGAAGGCTGTGGTCAAGCCGACGGCGTCCAGGGCGGAATGCACGGCCAAGGTGATGATGGATTGGGGCCCAGTGTCCAGGAATTTGCCGCAGGTGTCGTAGGAGCGGTTGCCGCCTGTAAATTACCGGCCCCGGGGGATCGAAGGGAGCAAAAATCCAAGCACCTCGTCCAGCAAAAGCTTCGGCGCTTCTTCCGCTATGTAATGCCCCGACGGTAGCGCTTTCCCTCGCACATCGGTCGCGACTTTTTGCCATTCCCCCAGCGGATCGAAGCAACGGCCCACGACGCCGTCCGCTCCCCACAAGGCCAACAATGGCACTGAGAGTTTTCGGCCAGCCTGCCGGTCGCTCTTGTCGTGCTCCAGATCGATGCTGGCGCTTGCCCGGTAGTCTTCACAAACACCATGAGCTGCGCCGGGGAGTGACAGGCAGCGCAGGTATTCGGCCAATGCTGAATCAGTGAAAGGCGCCATGCCAGCGCTGCGAGTGCCCATGACGCTGCGCAGATAGAGCTCCGGATCGGCCTCGATGAGCGTTTCGGGAAACGGAGCCGGGCGAATCAGGAAAAACCAGTGCCAATAGGCGCGGGCAAACGCTTCGTTGGTTTGCTCGTACATCGCCAGTGTCGGAGCGATGTCCAGCGTGATCAAGCGCTTCACTGCATCCGGGTGATCCATCGCCATGCGATGGGCCACGCGTGCGCCTCGGTCATGCGCCAATACGTCAAACTTCACGAACCCCAGCGCGCGCATGAGTTCGAGCCCGTCCAGGGCCATTTGCCGCTTGGAGTAGGCGACGTGTTCTGCGTCGCCTGCCGGTTTGTCGCTGTCACCGTAGCCGCGAAGATCCGCCGCGATCACGGTGAAATGCTCCGCCAGGGGTTCGGCGACTTTGTGCCACATGACGTGGGTCTGGGGATGCCCGTGGAGCAAGAGCAGACCTTGGCCGCTCCCACCTTTGCGGTAGTTGACGGTAATGCCGTTGACTTGGCATCGGCCCGATTCAAATGAGGCGAACATCGCTTGGCTCTCCTGCTGATGGTGGCTTTTATTCTAGGCCCCTCGCGCCAAGGTGCTAAGGCACAGCGTGTGACCGCTTTCTTCACGAATCGTGTGCAACCTGGCGCACGTCTGGCACAGCTGTCACGGTGAATGCGACAACTGTCGCACGTCTTCGCAACCCGCTACACCAAGCGCAGCCCCCGTAGAACGGGGCTTGCAGAGCATTTCCCGACGGTGGCATGGGGGTTGCTCCTGCCTGAGTGCGCAGCGCAATGGCTTCGCTACTAATAAGAATCAGGAGTCCTCCCATGACACAGATTGGCCTCGCCGTGCCTACTGCTTCTCGGAACGCGCCCCTTCGCGCTCCCCTCAAGGCGCTATATGTCGTGCTGGCGCTTACCCTCAATACTGCTCCGAGCTGGGCCCAGGATATGCCGGCGAATGTCGACGGCAAGCGCATCATCGCCGCCGACCAGGACCCCGGTAACTGGATGAGCACCGGTCGCACCTACGACGAACAACGCTACAGCCCGTTGAACAAGATCAGCGACCAGAACGTCGACCAGTTGGGGCTCGCCTGGAGCTACAAGCTGGACCTGGATCGCGGTGTCGAGGCCACGCCTATCGTGGTCGACGGCGTGATGTACACCACCGGCCCGTTCTCGGTGGTCTACGCCCTGGACGCCCGCGACGGCAGGTTGATCTGGAAGTACGACCCCAAGTCCGACCGCAACCGCGCCGGCGAGGCCTGTTGCGATGCGGTCAACCGGGGCGTCGCGGTGTGGAAGGGCAAGGTTTACGTGGGCGTGCTCGATGGTCGCCTGGAGGCCATCGACGCCAAGACCGGCCAGCGGGCGTGGTCGGTGGACACCCGTGCCGATCACTCGCGCAGCTACACCATCACCGGTGCGCCGCGCGTGGTCAACGGCAAAGTGGTGATCGGCAATGGCGGCGCCGAGTTCGGCGTACGCGGTTATGTCACCGCCTATGACGCCGAGACCGGCAAGCAGGCCTGGCGCTTCTTCACGGTGCCGGGCGACCCCAAGCTGCCGCCCGAAGACAAGGCCATGGAAATCGCCGCCAAGACCTGGCACGGCGACGCCTATGTGGCCCAAGGCGGTGGCGGCACGGCCTGGGACTCGTTTGCGTTCGACCCGGATCTGAACCTGCTGTACATCGGCGTGGGCAATGGTTCGTTGTGGGACCCGAAATGGCGGAGCCAGGCCAAGGGCGACAATCTGTTCCTGTCGTCCATCGTCGCGGTCAATGCCGATACGGGGGAATACGCCTGGCACTACCAGACCACGCCGGGTGACGCCTGGGACTACACCGCTACCCAGCACATGATCCTTGCGGAGCTGCCGGTCGACGGAAAGCCGCGCAAGGTGCTGATGCAAGCGCCGAAGAACGGTTTTTTCTACGTGATCGACCGCGCCACGGGTGAGCTGCTGTCCGCCAAGGGCATCGTGCCCCAGAGCTGGACCAAGGGCATGGACATGAAGACGGACCGGCCCATCGTCGATGACGAGAATGCCGCGTACTGGAAGGACGGCAAACGTAAACTGGTCACGCCCGCGTTCTGGGGCGCCCATGACTGGCAGCCGATGTCCTACAACCCGAACACCGGGCTTGTGTATATCCCCGCGCACATCATGTCCGCCTATTACGAGCACATCCCCGAGGCGCCGAAGCGCAACCCGTTCAAGAGTATGTACCAACTGGGCCTGCGTACCGGGATGATGCCGGAGGCCGCCGATGGGCTGTTGGAAATGGCCAAGGGCTGGTCAGGCAAACTGATTGCCTGGGACCCGGTCAAGCAGCAACCGGCCTGGGAAGTGCCCTATGTGACGATCTTCAACGGCGGCACTTTGAGTACCGCCGGCAACCTGGTGTTCGAGGGCAGCGCCGACGGCCGTGTGATCGCCTACGCTGCCGACAGCGGCAAGAAACTCTGGGAGCAGCCGGCGGCCAGCGGTGTGATGGCGGCGCCGATTACCTACAGCGTGGACGGTGAACAGTACGTGACGTTCATGGCCGGTTGGGGCGGTGCCTTCTCGACATTCGCCGGAGCCTTGTCCCTACGCGCCGGGGTTCGGCCGTTCTCCCAGGTGTTGACCTATAAATTGGGCGGCACCGCGAAACTCAACGAGCCGGCACCGCTCGCCGACACCCCGAAACCGCCACCCCCGACCGGCGACCTGGCGGCAGTGGAGGCCGGCGGCAAGCTCTACGACGGCTACTGTTCTCAGTGCCACGGCATCCACGCGGTCAGCGGCGGTGTGCTGCCGGACCTGCGCAAACTGACGGCGGAAAAGCACCAGATGTTCCTCGGGATTCTCTACGGCGGCCGGGTGCCGGACGGCATGCCGTCCTTTGCCGACGCCTTCACGCCGGAACAGGTGGAGCAGATCCACCAATACCTGATCAAGCGCGCCCACGACCTGCAGCAAGAAGGCGGGGTCTGGAAGACCTTCACCGCCAAATGAGCGCCCCCGCATTATTTCGACCCTGACGCGAGAGCAAGCACATGACCGAGATCACCGATTACCAGAACTTCATCGCCAACGCTTTTGTTCCCAGCGACCCAAGCATCGAAGTGCGCAACCCGGCCAACGGCCGTTTGCTCGCACGGGTCCCCGAAGCCAGTGGTGAGCAAGTCGAAGCGGCCATTGCCGCAGCGCGCAAGGCGCAAAAAAGCTGGGCTGCCCGTCCGGCCATCGAGCGCGCCGGTTACTTGCGAAAAATCGCCACAAAAGTGCGCGACAACGCCGAACGCCTCGCCCATATCATCACCGCCGAGCAGGGCAAAGTGCTGGGATTGGCGCGGGTGGAAGTCAACTTCACCGCCGATTACCTGGACTACATGGCCGAGTGGGCGCGGCGCCTTGAGGGAGAGGTGCTGACCAGCGACCGTGCCGGCGAAAGCATCTTCCTGCTGCGCAAGCCCCTGGGCGTAGTGGCCGGGATTCTGCCGTGGAATTTCCCGTTCTTCCTGATTGCTCGCAAAATGGCGCCGGCGCTGGTGACCGGCAATACCATCGTGATCAAGCCCAGCGAAGAAACCCCCATCAATTGCTTCGAGTTTGCTCGCCTGGTGGCTGAGACCGACCTGCCGGCCGGTGTGTTCAACGTTGTCAGCGGCACGGGGGCGACCGTGGGGCATGACCTGACCCGTCATGCCGGCATCGACTTGATCAGCTTCACCGGCAGCGTCGGCACCGGCTCGCGAATCATGGCGGCGGCAGCGCCAAACATCACCAAACTCAACCTGGAGCTCGGTGGCAAGGCGCCGGCTATCGTCCTGGCGGACGCCGACCTGGACCTCGCGGTCAAGGCCATCACGGCTTCGCGGGTGATCAACACAGGGCAAGTCTGCAATTGCGCCGAACGGGTGTACGTCGAGCGCAAGGTCGCCGATCGGTTCATCGAGCAGATTGCCGCCTCGATGGCCGCGACCCGCTACGGCGACCCGCTGGTCGAGGACAATCTGGACATGGGGCCGCTGATCAACCAGGCGGCCCTGGACAAGGTTGCGCGAATGGTCACGGTCGCGAAGGGAGAGGGGGCCGAAGTGGTCACGGGCGGCGCGGTGGCCGACAAGGGCCAGGGTTTTCACTATCAGCCGACGGTGCTGGCCGGGTGCGGCGGCGAGATGGCGATCATGCGCCAGGAGATCTTCGGCCCGGTACTGCCGATCCAGATTGTCGACGACCTGGACGAAGCCATTGCCCTGGCCAATGACAGCGAATACGGCCTGACTTCATCGATCTACACCCGCAGCCTGAGCGCGGCCATGCGCGCCAGCAATGAGCTCGATTTCGGTGAGACCTACATCAATCGAGAAAACTTCGAAGCGATGCAGGGCTTCCATGCGGGGGCGCGCAAGTCTGGTATTGGCGGCGCGGACGGCAAGCACGGCTTGTATGAATACACCCATACCCATGTGGTTTACATCCAGGTCTGATCGGACGACAAAAAATGCCGGCCCCCGCAAGGGCGCCGGCATTTTCATGGGCGTATCAGAACTGGTCGTTGGGCGCGACGACGCCGTGCTTTTTCATCTTGCGGTACAGCGTGGAGCGAGAGATGCCCAGTTCGGTAGCGGCGGCGCTGATGTTCCAACGATGCTGACGCAAGGTCGCCAGCAAGCGGCGGGCCTCTTCGTCGCCCAACTGTTCGCCCAGCTTGCCGGACAACGGTGTGGTGTTGTCGAGCAATGACAGCCGCCGTGGCGCCAGGACTTCGCTGGGCAAGCAGTCCAAGTCGATGACCCCGTCTTCGGCCAGGGCTACCGCGTAACGCAGGGCGTTGAGTAATTGGCGGATATTGCCAGGCCACTGATAGTCGAGCAGGCATTGGCGGGCGTCCGCGTTCAGCCGTAGCTCGCGAGTTTCGTCCTGAGTCGCGAGCAATTGATCGATCAGCGCGGCGCGATCACTGCGTTCGCGCAAGGCGGGCAGCGCCAGGTTCATGCCGGCGAGGCGATAGAACAGATCTTCGCGAAAGCGCTTCTCGCCGATCATCGTGGGCAGGTCCTGGTGAGTCGCCGAGATGACCTGGACGTCCAGCGTCACCGGCACTTCCGCTCCCAGCGGCGCGATTTCCCGCTCCGCCAGTACCCTCAGCAAGCGGGTTTGCAAATGGGCGGGCATGTCGCCAATCTCATCGAGAAACAGCGTGCCGCCGTTCGCCAGTTCCAGCTTGCCCTTCATGCCTTTTCGGTTGGCGCCGGTAAAACTGCCGGCGCGATAGCCGAACAGCTCGCTCTCGATGAGCGTCTCCGGGATGGCCGCGCAATTGAGCGCAACGAACGGGCCTGAGCGACGACGGCTGGCCTGGTGGATGGCTCGGGCAAAGGCTTCCTTGCCGGTGCCGGTTTCGCCGGTAATCAAAATAGGGATGCCTTTGTCGATCACCTTGCGCACCCGCCGCACGCTCTGTTGCAGTTGAGGGTCGAGGCCGGCAAGTTGTTGCAGCTCCGGGTGAGCGTCAAGGGCAGGGCGGGCGATGGGGCGCGGGCGGTGCTGTTGGGATGGAATCCGCAGGCCGACCTCCAGCAGCGCTTCATCGCGAAGACCACGCAAACGCACGCCCTGGGCGCCGCCATTGGTGAGCTTCAGCAATTCGTCCATTGTGGTGGGAAGCAGGCGATCGATGGGCGTGCCCAGCAACTGCGGCCCCTGAGCCAGCTCCAGGGCGACAAATGCCGCACGGTTGGCCCCGATGACGCGGCCGTTTTCATCGAGCGCCAGCAATTGCTCGTTGGCCAGGTCGGCGATTTCATCCAGGGGCTTGAGGGACAAGGTCAAGCGGTCGCGGTAGCTCTGGCGAAAATGTGCGTTCTCGATCAGACGCGCATACATGATCACCAGTTGCAGCGTCAGGTATTGGCTTTCCCGGGGGCCTGCGCTGTTCATGCAGGTCGCATTGAGGCAACCGCGCAACAGGCCTTGGGCATCGAAAATGGGCGCCACCGAACAGCTCAGGCTGAAATTGGACGCCAGGAAATGCTCCTCCCGATGAATGATCAACGGCTGCGCGGCTGCTAGCGTGGTGCCGATGCCATTGGTCCCCACCACCGATTCCTCCCACTGCGCACCCACCACCAGCCCGGACTGCGTATAGATGTCGTGCTGGTCGGGCAGTCGGGAATCCAGGGTAATGCCGCGCTCGTCGCTCAGCAGCACGGCAAAACCGGCGGGCACCACGCGCCGGGCCAGACCGCTGACACCTTGGCTGGCGATGGAAAGATACTGCTGGTGCTGTTCCTGATGACGGCGGATGTCCTCGGCGCTGAGGATGTTCTTGCGGCTCGCCGCGCCAGGGTCGAGCCGGTGCTCCACGACGCTGCGGTACCAGGACTGGGCGATGAGGCCATCGGGCTTCAGGCCGCGTCCGGAAAAATGGTCGTTGACGAAGGCTGCCAGTTCGCTCGGGATAGGCTGCGCGCTATGCAGGGTCATGAAATGCTCCATCAGGCGTGAATCCGCGAAGGGGCTTCACGGCGATCTTGTTATTGGACGATGGCCGCCATTACAAGTATCTACCATAGACGCTGGCGCGTAAGTTTTCATCGTTGGATTGAAGGTCCCGATTCGATTTCACCCCCTCCTCAGAAAAACGCCCAACGCCCGGACGATGTCGCGGGACGCTTGATCCGCGATGCGCCCTGGCACCTGGTCGAACATATGGGGCGCGCCGGGATAGACATGAAGTTAGACCCCGATGACCACGCTGACCCATAGGACGGTTGGGTACTCGCGACGGAAGAACTTGCGATAGAAACGCAGGAACCCCAGGTGTTTGTGCCACTCGACGAAATAGGGACGGTGACGGCTGCAACCGCCGAAGACGTGCATCACCCGGGCACCCGGCACGAACAGAACGCGCCAGCCGGCCTGATGGAACCGCATGCACCAATCCAAGTCCTCGCAATGAAGAAAATAATCCTCATCCCAAAGCCCGACGCTTTCGATCGCTTCGCGCTTGACCAGCATGCAAGCCCCGGAAATGGCCTCGACGGCAACGGCAACGGCAACGGCAACGGCAACGGGAACGCGGGGCAGTGGCTCCTTGTGCAGTAAAAAATCGGACAGCACCGATGGGAAAAGGGCCGAGAGTCGCGAAAGGCCGAAGGCCCGCATGAAAGCTCGCCTGGGCGTTGGAAACACCCTGCGCCCACCCGCTTGCTCGCTGCCGTCCGGATTGCACAGGAAGCCGCCGACCATGCCGATCCCCGGTGAGCTGCGCAGTGCCTGCAGCATGCAGTCTATGGCATCGGCGGCGAGCTCGGTGTCCGGGTTCAGGAAAAGCAGATTGGACGCCTCCGACAGGCGGGCACCTTGGTTGCACGCCGCAGCGAAGCCGAGGTTGGTGGCATTACGGACAATCTGAAGCGAGTCGGTCGCAGCGTCGATTCGCGCAAGCAGACCAGTTTCGTCTTGGGCCGTCAGGTAAACAGGCTTATCGCCCCGGTAAGCAACGACAAGCCCGTCATCAGAAGCGAAAGCAGCACCGCCCACTTGATCGTGCTTTTCTGGAAGTCGCCGAGGTCTCGATTGACCGAACGTGAATCGCTGACGTGGGACGACCTGACCGAGGTGGACTACATCAGCCTGGCGCAAGGCAGCGGCAACCGCTTTCTGATCGACCAGGCCCTGGCCAATCGCGATGTCCGGCCCCGGTCGTTCTGTGAAGTCAAGCAGGCGCCCGCTGATGGATCCGGCGATCAGCCGGACCTTGGGGCTGATATCACGTCGCGGGCGAACATTGTCGCCCGTCGCGCAGTTGCTTTTCGACCTGCTGATAGCGATCAAGAAGTAATGATCTGCTGCGATACGCCGCACATATGGCAATTCCGGGCCCAGGCCCGGGGCCTTGCCAGGTTCAAGCGTCGCGCTTGGCGAAGATGCTCCAGCGGTCTGCATAAGCCATCTGAAAAATAATCGAGCGACCTTGTCGATTTCGCCTGCCCCCATTCGATTAGTCATGGAGCCCTCTCACGGACGGCTCAACAGTCCTCTACTCTAAGGAGATTCGAGCATGCGATTTATGGTTATCGTCAAGGCCAGTCCGGAATCGGAAGCCGGGGAAATGCCGAGCGCGCAACTGCTGGCCGCCATGGGCGCTTACAACGAAGAGTTGGTCAAGGCCGGGGTGATGCTCGCCGGTGAAGGCCTGCATCCCAGTGCCCAGGGCGTGCGCGTGCGCTTTTCTGGTAAGGACCGGAGCGTCGTCAAGGGCCCCTTCGCTGAAACCAGGGAGCTGATCGCCGGTTTCTGGATCTTCCAGGTCAGTTCATTGCAGGAGGCCATCGACTGGGTCAAGCGTTGCCCGAACCCGATGGTCAGCGATAGTGAAATCGAGATTCGCCAGATCTTCGAAGCCGAGGAATTTGGCGAGTCCTTTACCCCCGAGTTGCGCGAGCAGGAAGATCGCTTGCGGGCTCAGATGTCTGGTCAACAATGAAACGGTGACAGGAGAAAAGCACCATGAAAATCATTCCGTACCTGACCTTCGACGGCCGCTGCAAGGAAGCCTTTGCGTTGTACAAGGAGGTGCTTGGCGGCGAACTGTTTTCCATGTCCTTCGCCGACGCGCCAGAGGACGTGGGCATGCCCAAGGACCCAAACCTGATCATGCACGCCTGCCTGACGGTCGGCGATTTCAGCCTGATGGCTTCCGACTGCCCGCCTTGCCAGCCGTTCAGCAAGCCGCAGGGCGTGTCGGTTTCCCTCAACGTCGACAGCGCGCAGGAGGCTGAGCGACTCTTCAAAGGCTTGAGCGAGGGCGGCCAGGTACAAATGCCATTGGCGCAGACATTCTGGGCGGAACGTTTTGCGATGTTCGAAGACCGTTTCGGAGTGGCCTGGATGGTCAATTTCGAAGGGCGGAAATAAACCGGGTCGCGTGCAGCCAAAAAAACCACTCGAATGAGTGGTTTTTGTTGTGCGGACTTTATGTTTTCAAGTTGAAGCCGTCGTGGTGTAAGCCCCCCGCGTCAAAGCTTCCCAGCCCAAACCTCGGGTTTGCGTCCAGCCCAAGGCAACACACCCTCCAGCTGTCCCGCCAGACGCAGCAACCTGTCTTCCCGACCAAAACCCGCCGAGAACTGCATGCCGATTGGCAGGCCGGTATGCGGATCGAACGCAAGTGGCATGGACATGGCAGGGGACCCCGTCACGTTTGCCAATGCGGTGAACGGCGAATGGCTGAAGACCCGATCCATCCAGCCCCTGCCATCCAGGAACTCCTGGCCTTCGTTATAGTGGCCAATGGCAGGAGGCAGCGCTGGCAGTGTCGGGCTCATCAAGATGTCGAAGTTGCAGAAAAAGCTGCCCATGCTGCGAGTGACGAGGTTCCTTGAATGCATGGCCCCAAGCAGATCGATGGCAGTGAGTTCACTGCCCATTCGATGCAGCGAAAGCGTGGCGGGCTCCAGTGTGCTGTCATCGACGGGCCGGCCGGTTGCCGCTGCGATGGCATTGATCCAGGCTGCGGTGTTGGCTGACCAGAAGCGGGCATTCATTTCAACGAAGGCGTCCCAGCTCAGGCCGATGTCCAGGCGGATCTCTTCCACACGGTGCCCCAGGCCTTCGAGCTGGGCGGCAACCTGGCGAGTGGCTGTCGCGACCGGCTCGGCGCAGCGAGTGCCGTTCAGCGGATGCGGGAGCAGGCCGATGCGCAGTGACCCGGGGGCGCGATTCAATTCGGATAGATAGGGCTGCTGCGGCCTGGCGATCTCAAAGGGATCACCCATGGCGGCGCCCTCGATGGCATCCAGTAAAGCAGCGCTGTCACGCACGGTTCGACTGACGACACCGTGCACCGCAAGCCCGGCCCATACTTCGTCCACCGCCGGGCCCATCGCAATCCTGCCCCGGCTGGGCTTGAGCCCGAACAGTCCGGTGGCGGCGGCGGGTACGCGGATAGAGCCGCCGCCATCGGTGGCGTGCGCCGCCGGTACGAGGCCGGCGGCTACAGCGGCGGCCGAACCACCGCTTGACCCGCCTGCGCTGCGACTCAGATCCCACGGGTTTCGTGTCGGCCCTGGAAACACGGCTTCGGTGGTGGTGCTGGCCGCCAGTTCCGGCGTGTTGGTCCTGCCGAGGGTCACCAGTCCCGCTTGGCGCAAGCGCGTCATCAGGGTGGAGTCTTCGTCGGCGATGCATCCGGCGGCCAAGCGACTGCCCAGCTCATTCAGACGCCCTTTGGCGGTCAGTCCGAGGTCCTTGACCAGGAACGGCACGCCCTTGAACGGCCCGGACGGAGCCTCGGGTTCAGTTTCCCAAACCTCTACCAGCCCATTGATTTTCGGGTTGAGCTGTTCGATAGCGGACAAGGCCGCGGCCCGGACTTCATCTTGGGTGACGTGACCGTTGGCGATCAGCTCAGCCAGGCCCAGTGCATCGTATTCGGCGTATTCAGCGCTTTTCATCACATTTCTCCGAGCCAATTGCCTGGCAAAAGCGTTATGATTTACTCGTCGGTATCGAGTGATACTGATTGGTATAGTAAGATACCGTCGAGTATCGATGTCAAGCGGAGAGCATCATGCGGCCCGAACGTATTCCCCAGTTAGCCCCCAAAGAAAGGATTCTCGATGCTGCCGAGGCGCTGTTTTTCAGCGAGGGCATCAGTCGGGTGACGGTGGATGCCATCGCGGCGAAGGCCAAGTCGACCAAGATGACGGTGTACCGGCATTTCGATTCGAAAGACGCGCTGGTGCTTGAATGGCTACGTTTGCTCGTCGAGAAATATGCCGAGGTCTTCGAGGCGCTGTCGGCGCAACACATCGACGATCCCAAGGCGCAGATTCTCGGGTTTGCCGAGTTCATCGCCCACGACCTTTCGGCGTCGTCATACAGGGGCTGTCCATTCACCAATTCGCTGGCGGAAATACCCGAGCCGGCCAATCCCGCCCGCGTTCTGATCGAGGAACATAAAAAGCGTCAGTTCTTGCGATTGGTCGCGCTCTGTGAAGAGGCTGGCCTGCCCGAGCCGGACGAAGTGGCAATGGAGCTCACGTACCTGATGGAAGGGGCCCAGGTCGTTGCGCAGAACAAAAGCATCGAGGACGTCGGCGCAAACCTCATGACGATGGTTCGGAAAAAAATTGCTGGATAAACCGAGAGACATGACAGCGTGAAAAGAATCATTCGAGTCGATGATCTCCAAGTATTCGTGACCACGACGGATGCCGGAAGCTTTTCAGCGGCAGCACGGTTGCTGGACATCTCTCCGGCATTGGCCAGCGTCGCGGTGCAACGACTCGAGGCCAGCCTGGGGGTGAGGTTGTTCGTGCGGTCCACCAGGCGGCTGCGTTTGTCGGATGACGGCGAGCGTTACCTGAGCCACGCGCGGCAGGCGCTGGAGGCCTTGGAAAATGGGGAGCTTGCCCTGGCCCAGGGGCGCGATGAAATTTCCGGGACGCTGCGCTTGTCCATGCCCTCGGACATCGGCCGCAACCTGCTTCTGCCATGGCTGGATGAGTTCCAGCAGTTGCATCCCAAGGTCCTGTTGCAGTTGCGCGTCAGCGACCAGGTGGCTGATCTGTTTACCGAACACCTGGATGCGAGCATTCGTTATGGCCAGTTGGCTGATTCAAGTCTCGTGTCCCTGGCGCTCGCGCCGTCCAACAGACGGACGGTGTGTGCCTCTCCCGACTACATTGCACGCCATGGCCGCCCAGAAACACCCGGCGAGCTGAGCAGGCATAATTGCCTTCGTTATGTGATGGGCGAGCAGACCTTCGAACGCTGGAGTTTCCAGACGCCGCAGGGAGTGGAAACCGTCCAGGTGCTGGGCAACCGCATCAGCGATGACGCTGACATCGTCAGGCGTTGGGGGGTGTCGGGACTTGGCGTCGTCTACAAATCCAAGCTCGATGTGATGGACGATATCCGCAGCGGGCGCCTGGTCGAAATCTTCCCGCCGGACTATGGCCAGCCCGCGCCGCTGCAACTGGTGTGCGCCCACCGGACCTCGCTGACGCCGGCGGTCCAGGTGTTGAGGGCATTCCTGGTGGCGCGTTTAGAGCGTTACATCAGCGGGTGAGTGACAGCGCTGCAGCGCATACCCTGGCTACCGAACGGCCATGGTATGCGCTTCGCGGCCGCCGGCCCCGGCTGCTGGTCCCGGACAATCAGGTCAGCCCTGGTCCTCGACGCGTAACAACACCCGGGTCACCCGCCGCTCTTCCACCTCGACGACCGTCATGCTCCATTGCTCCCAACGCAGGCTATCGCCGATGATGGGCAGACGGTCCAGCAAGCTCATCACCAAGCCGGCGAGCGTTTGGTAGTCCTCCGTCGCTTTCGCCTGGAAGCCGATATGTTCGCGGACCTGGCTGAGATTCAGGGCGCCGCTGACCAAAAAACCTCCCTCCTGGGCAACGATGTTCGGACCCTCGATTTCACTGGCATCGGGCAGTTCCCCGGCGATGGACTCGAGAATGTCAGTCATGGTCAACAGGCCGACGAAATCACCGAACTCGTTCACCACGAAGGCGATGTGGGTTGACTCCTTGCGCATTTGTTCCAGTGCGTTGAGGATCGTGAAACTGTCCAGCAGGTTGATGGCCTTGCGCGCCATGGCTTCCAGATTCGGCGGGTTGCCCGCCAGCATTTCCTTAAGCAGCTCTTTTTTGTGGACGAAGCCCAGGGGTTCGTCCACGCGACCTTCGCGGATCAACGGCAAGCGTGAATACGACGAATGCATCAGTGTCGTACGGATTTCTTGCGCAGTGTTCGCCAGGTCAAGGTGATCGATCTGCGCGCGATGAGTCATCACGCTGCGTATCGGGCGCTCCGCCAATTGCAGCACGCCACTGATCATCACCCGTTCCCGTCGATGGAAAACCTGTTCGGGTTCTTCGCCGGCCAACATGTCGGCTATTTCCTCGCCGACTTCGTCGGGGCCGAGCTTCTGGCCGCCCAGCAAGCGCATCACCGCGTGGGCGGTACGCTCGCGCATCGGCCGCAGACCCTGCAGGCTTTTCTTGCGCCGCGAGCGTGCCAACTGGTTGAACAATTCGATCAGGATCGAGAAGCCAATCGCGGCGTACAGATAGCCCTTCGGAATGTGGAAGCCCAGCCCTTCGGCGGTGAGGCTGAAGCCAATCATCATCAGGAAGCCCAGGCAGAGCATGATGACGGTCGGATGACTGTTGACGAAGTGGGTCAGCGGCTTGCTCGCGATCATCATCAAGCCGATGGAGAAAATCACCGCGATCATCATGACCGACAGGTGCTCCACCATGCCCACGGCGGTAATCACCGCATCCAGGGAAAAAACCGCGTCCAGCACCACGATCTGCGCGACGATGGGCCAGAACAACGCATAGGCAGCATTGCCGGAGCGTTGCGCCACGTGGCCTTCGAGACGCTCATGCAGTTCCATGGTTGCCTTGAACAACAGGAACACACCGCCGAACAGCATGATCAAGTCTCGGCCCGAGAACGTCTTGCCGAAGATTTCGAACAGCGGGTTGGTCAGGGTCACCATCCACGAAATGCTCGCCAGCAGGCCCAGGCGCATCAGCAATGCCAGGGACAAGCCGATGACACGGGCACGGTCGCGTTGTTCGGGGGGAAGTTTATCGGCCAGGATGGCGATGAAGACAAGGTTATCGATGCCGAGCACCAGCTCCAGCACGATCAACGTCAGTAGGCCCAGCCAGGCCGTGGGATCAACGATCCATTCCATAGTTTATTTGCTCCCTCGACCGGTCAGTGCGAGGGCAAGAGGCTGCGACGAGCCTGCCCAGGGCGCGGCGACGGGGGAGAGGCGGTTGTTCGTTGAACGGCGACTGGGGGGTTCCTGAAGGGTTTTCATACAGACCTGAGGTTAAATGGGGAAGAAATCCTACAATGGTTTCCAGCGTTTCCCACGAGACGATTTATTACAGGATCTGACGAAGCAACGGCGAAGCGCAGCAAACCGTGTGATTTTCATGGCGGGTCGGGCCAACATCAATCTAGCGAAATAAGTGCACGGCCAAGCCAACAAGCCCACAGCCGAGCAATACCTGGATCACGCCCCGCTTGAAGCGAAACAACGCAATCGCCGCCCCGATCGCTATCAACGCCGAAGGCCAGTCGAGGCTGCCGCTGAACCCGGTTGGCCAGAGCACGTGGTAACCAAAGAAACACGCCAGGTTGAGGATGACCCCGACCACCGCCGCGGTGATGGCGGTCAGCGGCGCGGTGAACTTGAGCGCGTTGTGAGTCGATTCCACCAACGGCCCGCCCGCGAGAATGAACAGGAAGGAGGGCAGGAAGGTGAACCACGTCACCAACGCTGCCGCAACGGCACCGGCCAGGAACACTTGATCGGCGCCAAACACTTGCGAGACATACGCCCCGATGAAACCTACGAAAGCCACGACCATGATCAGCGGCCCGGGGGTGGTTTCGCCGAGCGCAAGGCCGTCGATCATTTGGGTCGGAGTCAACCAGCCGTAATGGCTGACCGCGCCTTGGTAAACATAGGGAAGCACCGCATACGCACCACCGAAGGTCAGCAGCGCGGCCTTGGTAAAGAACCAACTCATCTGGGTCAGCGTGCCTTCCCAACCAAACAGCGCGGTCAGGGCGGCCATTGGCAAGGCCCACAGCAAGGCGCCAATCAATCCCAGCAATGCCAGCCTTGGCCAACTGAACCGGGCATGCTCGGGCGTGGGTGTCTCGTCATCGATCAGGGCCGGGCCGAATGACTTGTTGGCGGCGCTGTGCCCACCAACCTGGAATTTTCCTGGTGCCAGGCGGCCACCGATGTAACCGATCAGCGCCGCACCCAGCACAATCAGCGGGAACGGAACATTGAAAGCGAAGATCGCCGTGAACGAGGCGGCGGCGATGGCCCACAGCCAATTATTCTTCAACGCCCTGGAGCCGATTCGATGCGCCGCCTGCACGACGATCGCGGTCACTGCTGGCTTGATCCCGTAGAACAGGCCGGCCACTACCGGAACTTCACCAAAGGCGATGTACACCCAGGACAAGACGATCAGGATGAAAAGAGAGGGCAATACAAACAGGGCGCCGGCGATCACGCCGCCCCAGGACCGATGCAATAGCCAGCCGATGTAGGTCGCCAACTGCTGGGCCTCCGGCCCGGGAAGCAACATGCAATAGTTGAGGGCATGAAGAAAGCGTCGCTCGGAGATCCAGCGCCGTCGCTCGACCAACTCCTGATGCATGATCGAAATCTGTCCCGCTGGGCCGCCGAAGCTGATGAAGCCCAGCTTCAGCCAGAACCAGAAGGCGACGCGCAAGCTGATCGGTTCAGGTCTCGCAGGATCATTTTCAAGGGCAGATTCGGCAAGCTTGGGGTTCATGGGCGATAGCTTGGAAAAATGAGGATGCCGCTACAGTATCGGCTGCATATGAAATTGAAAGCTATTTGTCGCAAGCCGGTGAAAGGTCATCGCCTCCCACCGGCAGCGGTCATTCAAGCGCCGCCGACGGCCTCGCGAACGAAGTCTTCATAGCTGCGCAACGGACGGCCCAGAATGGCTTGGAGTCGCTCCACCGTTCCTGCCTCGGCTTGCATGCCGAACGCCTGGATACCGGCCATCATCAGGCGCATGTCGTAGGCCAGCCAGCCAGGGCCGAACGACGCCATCTGGGTTTCGAAGGCGGCCACGTCGTCACCGCCATAAGCCACCTCCCGGCCCAACGCCGAACCCCAGGTTTGCGCCACGGCCGCGCCAGTCAGGGCCCGGGGGCCGACCAGTTCCAGCGTGAGCCGTTCGAGGGCAGCGGGTGCCCGGTCGCGTCGCAGCAATTCGGCGACGGCGATGTCGGCGATGTCTCGCGCATCGATCATCGAGACCCCGGCCGAGCCGATCGGCATCGGGTATACGCCATAGTCCTGGATGGTCTGCCGGACCATGAGCTCGTTCTGCATGAAATACGCCGGACGCAGGATGGTCGCCGGCATGTCGAGGCTTTCGAGCATGCGCTCCACCGTATGCTTGCCGGTGAAATGCGGGACATTGGTGAACCTGTCGGCATGTATCACCGACAGGTAGACGATGCGCTCGATACCGGCTTCACGCGCCAGGTTGAGTGTGATCAAGGCCTGTGTCACTTCGTCCGGCGTGACGGCGTTGAGTAGGAACAACGTGCGTACTGACGCGAGCGCGGCGCGCATCGAGGCTACGTCGGTCAGGTCGCCAACGACTTCCGTCACGGCAACCGGGAAGTCGCGCTTGCCGGGCTGACGCACCAGGGCCTTCGCTTCGGCGCCTTTCTCGGCAAGTCGTGTGGTGATGAGAGAACCGATGGTGCCCGTGGCGCCGGTGATCAAGATGCTCATGTGAATCTCCTGTCGCTGATATCAAGGAATGGCATTGCAGTGACCAGACGATAGGGCGTTGCAGGGATAAAACGAAGGCGCCAGAATGCAAACACCTCGTTTCAAAAATGGAACAACATGAACCTGAATGCGCTCATTGATTTCGCGCTGGTCGCCACCAACGAAGGATTGGGCAAGGCAAGCCGCGCGAGCGGCCGGTCGAAAGCCACCTTGTCGCGGCGCATCGCCGAATTGGAGGAACAGCTGGGCGTCAGGCTGATCGAGCGTAGCGCCCGTGGCCTCAAGCTTACCGAAGCCGGCGAAATGCTGATTGCCCGGACCGAAGGGCCGCTGGGGGAGGTGATCGAAGCCATGACGGCGACCCAGGAAGGCGTGTCGACGCCTAACGGACGCTTGCGGGTGGCGGCGCCGGTCCTGTTTTCCCAATTGACGATGGGGCGCATTGGCGCGGATTTCTGCGCGGCCTATCCGCAGGTGACGATCGATGTGCGGGCGGAGGACCGCCTGGTGGATCTCGTCGAGGAACAATTCGACGTCGCCATCCGAGTCAACCCAAGCCCGGACAGCAATCTCGTCGGACGTTGCTTCGCCAAGGACCGGTTGGTGGTCGTGGCCGCGCCTGGCGTGGCCAAGCCTGAACCCGGAGCGGTCAGGCCTGTTCCCAGTATCGTGCCTTCCAATTTCCAGCCGACCCACTGGAATCTCGATGATGGGCGCTTGATCCTGGAGCCCATCCCCAAGCTGTGGTTCTCTTCCTACCTGATGATTCGCGACGCCGCGGTCGCGGGTGGGGGCGCCGCGCTGCTTCCGAAATCGATTGCCTGGAATCAATTGGCCCGCGGCGAGTTGGTCCAGTGGGGGATGGTCGCAAGCGCCGAGCGACAGTTGTGGGTCCTGCACACCTCCAGGCGCCTGGCGGCGCCGAAGGTTCGCGCGTTTGTGGACTTCCTGTGCGCCCGTTACCCGGATATGTCATTGACACTGGAAGGATAACGGAGCGGTTTGCGCCCACTCAAGGTAAGGGCTGTTCCTTGACCTTGGTTGAAACGACCGCGTCGTAACCGCCCGGGCTCTGCACTTCGTCGGAGACCCATAACCGCTCGCTGCGGCATTTGTATTTCACGCCTTTGCGCGGTGCCATGACTTGCGCGCTTTCAATACACATCTGTCTGGATGCATAGGTCGGCCCGGGGTTTCGCTCTTCCACACAGCCTTCCATGCCACTACAGATCCTCATGACAAGAAAATAGACAGTCATCATCCTAATGTTGCTCCAGCGAGCGATGCGGTTGGTTACGTCCTGTGTCAGCGCGGTTTTAGCGCCTGAACGCACAGCGATCATGCGGCGGATGATGAGCCCGCTCACAAATCTTCAGCAATGGGACATCAGTGCCATCTGTCGGAAAAATGGCGCTTCATATAAAAGTTTTTATAGGGAGGTTTTTGGTGACGGATTGTTGACGTCACGGAGGGCGTCATGTCGCGCTTTTTCCCGTCCCTTGAAGCGATGGCTGGGAAGAGCCACGGGCGGGACAAACGGCCGTTTTGAACGTGTTGCCATGTGCGCTTCGAGCGCCTTCGAACAGATATTTGTACTTGATTTTTTTCTTCGTTAGTTATGCAGGATAAACACGATTAATCATCAAAAGTTATCTTGCGGTAGCCTTCCGAGAGCATTAATTCGCAGGGCTATATGGACAAAATCTGTCCACTTGTCAACGTAATTGCAGCCCCTATTATTGGCGCACTGAGTCGCCAAGAAGAGGGTGTCATGAAGCAGTTATTTGAAGGTTGTGTAAAAGTGATTGTCCCCTGTGGTTCATTGGGAGCGGGTGTACGAGAAGAAGAAATTGCTTATGGGCTGGCGGCGGGGGCGCAAGTAATTGCCACGGACGCGGGTTCAACCGACAGCGGCGCGGCTTATCTTGCCCTTGGCAAATCGAAGAATAACCGAGGCGCGGTCAAGCGCGACCTGACTATTCTGATGAAGGCCCAGGCGCAATCCGGCGTGCCGATTATTGTCGGGACTTCGGGGCAGGCGGGCGGCGATCTGAATCTTGATTGGACGCGTGATATTGCCTTGGAAATTGCCGGGGAGTTGGGTGTGTCACCAAAGATTGCGCTCATTTATTGTGAGCAAGACAAGCAAACCATTAAAAAGCTGAACGCTGAAGGTCGTATCAAACCATTGCCGCCCCACGCCGAGTTGGACGACGCGACAGTGGACGCCTGTGAGCACATTGTCGCTGCCCTAGGGGTTGAACCCTTCCTCGCCGCGCTGGATGCGGGCGCCGATATCATATTGGCCGGCCGTTCGACCGACACAGCCGTCATAGGCTGCTATCCCATTTGGAAAGGCGCGCCATGGGGGCCGTCCTGGCATGCCGGCAAGACAGGTGAATGCGGCGTGCAATGCGCCGTCAACCCGACGCTAGGGTCGGGGATCCTGCTCAGTGTTGACGCGAACGGCTTCGAAGTCGAGCCGTTGAGCCTGGACAACCAGTGCACGCCCCATAGCGTATCGGCCCATATGCTCTACGAAAACAGTGACCCGTTCCGGTTGTTGGAGCCCGGCGGAATCTTGAACGTGGCCCAGGCGCGCTACACCGATTTGAATGGGCGCGCTGTTCGGGTAGAAGGCTCGCAATGGGAGCCGATGCCTTACACCATGAAGTTGGAAGGCGCTGCCGCCGGTTTGTACCAAACCATCATGCTGGTGGGCATCCAGGACCCCGATGTGCTCAAGGACATCGATGGTTTTCATGACCGTTTGCTGGACGCGCTATATAAGAGAACACGTCAGTCGATTCCCGCTGAAGAGTTGGGCGAGTTTCATATTTCCCTGCGCATGTACGGGTGGAATGGCGTGACCGGTGTCAAACCCGCAGCCGGAACGTTACCGCCACCGGAAATAGGGATGTTGTTTGTCGCCACGGCTGCAACGCAGGAAATGGCCAATACCATTGCCCAGGCGTGTAATCCGTACTTCTTCCATTATCCAAGCGTGATGGGTAAGGAGTTGCCTTCCTATGGGTTTGCCTTTACACCGGCCGATATACCTCGCGGGCAAATATTCGAGTTCAAGTTGAATCACGTGGTGCAACTTGAGAATCCCCTTGAATTGGTTCGTTTGAAGTGGATTGATCTGTCGGACACCACAATAGCTGTGAAGGAACTTGCACAATGACTAAGTTGCGTGATGTATGCCGGCACGTCCGATCCAAACAAGCGGGGCCGTTCTGGGTTACGTTCGATATCTTTTTCAACGGACGCGAGAATTTCGAACGTTATTCCAATTGCGCGGCACTCTCGCCGGCTCAATTCGCAACGCTCTACGGCACCGACCCGGAACGGGTCAAGCGGATCCCGGTGCCGGATCTGGAAATGGTCAAGATCTCCTATCCCCGTGCGACGCCCCAGGGCGGAATGGTCGAGCGCGACATGCACGCCGGCCAGCAATACGTCCGTCTGCTTGACGTGATCGTCGACTGAGGCCGGGCGCCCGCTCGAGCCTTGATTTGTGTGCCTCATGGACGAGGACCGACCCCCTGTTTACCCGAGGTAACTATGACGGACCCGACCGTTGCGATGCGCCTTGCGCGATATGCCCATGAATTTCGTAGCCAACGCCTGCCCGAAGACATCATCAAACTGGTACGTCAGCGTTTCATCGACAGCCTGGCGTGCATACTGGGCGCCTACGGGAGTGACCCGGTCAAGGCTGCCCTCTGTTACGCCGCTGCAAACACGGCGCAATCATCCAGCGTATTCGGCACCAACCTCAGAACAACGACGGAAATCGCAGCTTTCGCCAACGGCTTGATGGTTCGTTTCCTGGACTACAACGATGGCTACATGGGCCTGGAGCCCGGCCATCCGAGCGATAACATCCCGGCCTGCCTGGCGGTGGCGCAAGCCGAAAACGCATCCGGGGCTGAGTTGGTCTCGGCCATCGTCCTGGCATATGAGATCCAAATGCGCTTGCAGGATGTGGCGAGCCTGAACAAGCGTGGCTGGGACCACGTGAACTACATCAACGTCGCGATGGCGGCGGCGGCTTCCAACTTGATGAAGCTGGACGTGGCGCAGACCGAGCAAGCGATCAACATCGCCCTGAGCGGGCATTTGGCGATGCGGCAAGTGCGCAGCGGGTCGTTGTCCGACTGGAAGGGCTGTTCCGCGGCCAATGCCGCTCGCAACGCGATTTTCGCAGCGCAACTGGCGCGCCATGGCATGACCGGGCCGTCGCCGATCTTCGAAGGCGAGATGGGCTTCTTCAAACAGATTAGCGGACCGTTCGACCTGGACATCAGTCGTTTTGGCACGCCCGGCAACGGCGACTACGCGATACGGCGCTCGCTGACCAAGACGTTTCCCACCAATGGCGAATTGCACACGGCCGTCTGGGCCGCGCTGGATATCCGCAAGCGGATTGACGGTGTGCAGGACATTGCCGCCATTTCAATCGAAACGTCTGAATTCAACCGTCGGGTCCTCGCCGATACCCCAGAGAAATGGCTGCCGAAAACCCGCGAAACGGCTGACCACAGCCTGCCTTACAACGTCGCCCGGGCCTTGCTCGATGGCGATATCACGGTCGGCTCGTACGCCGCAGAAAAGATCGCCGACCCCGCAGTGATTGCCTTGATGAAGAAAGTCAGCGTCGTCGAAGATCCGGCGCTCACCGCGCTGTTTCCGCGGCACCTTGCCAACCGTGTTTGCGTAACCCTGAAATGCGGCGAGCTGGTCGTGAGCGAGATGATCACCGGTCCCGGTTCGGTCGAAACGCCAATGACCGATAGCGACTTCGAGCGCAAGTTCCGGCGCATGGCGATGCCGCATCTCGATGCATCGGCACAGGCTGCGGTGCTTGGATTCGTGGCGGGGCTCGAGCATCAAACCGAGTTCGAGACATTGTTTGCGGCGATGGTTGCCTCCTAGGGTCGCCAGCGCCCCAATGGCATCGCCAACGAATGCCCCAATCAGCGGCGTCCGGTATCGGTCGCCGTTGGCAGCGTCCCGGTGTAGCGAGCGCGAGGGCGGCCCTCGTGGTGTTGGTTGTATTGCTCGCTGGCGTGGGCGATCCAGCCGATGGATCGACCTACGCCTCCCAATGAAATTTCCTGCCCGCGCAATCCCAGTTTCCTGCCGATGAAGCTCACCATGAGAATGAATTCCGGTGGGTACGCCACGAGCTCCGAGGCCACCGAGAAGGCTTTTTGCAGTTTGATGAACTCACTGTCGCCATCAAAGGCAGCCGTGAGCGCCGCCAAAAGATTGCTGGCACGCGGGTCGTTGATCGAGTGGACATTGGGACCGAACCCGACAATGTGTCCGTCCTGGTTGTAGCGCTGCAAGATCGGTCGCGTAGGGTCCACGGCGGTACAAATCTCTTCGATCATCCGACTGGCGGCTTCATTCCTGCCATAGGCGATTTTATGGCCCCGTGCGGCGGCGAGTGCAGCGATGACCGCGTAGTACGGAGTGGCGCCGGTGGTGGCGGCGACGCGGACGCTGTGGGTGGTGTGATCCAGCTCATGGTCGATACTGAGGATCAACAGGCGCCGGATCAGATCGGCGTGGGCCGGCGGGGCGCCGCACGACTGGGTGATGAACTCATGCAGGGGTTGCGTACTCGGTTCGGTCGTCCCCACGACCAACGCGGCAAACCACCTCACGACATCGGCGCCTGTACGGGCGTAGCTGTCCGGGGAAAGGTCGAACGCTTTGGGATTCTCTCGCTGGACCAAGGGGAAAAGCGCGATGGCTTTTTCCTGGGCAGACATGTGCTCGTAAATCTGCAACAGCTTGGCGCTTTCCTTCGGGGTGCGAGGCAGCGAATCGCCGAACGCCGAAGGCACCTGCCAGATCAACTCGGCCACCTCTTCGACGGTGGCCCGGTCCGCGAGCTCGACGACGTCATGGCCACGATAAAACAGCCCATCGTCGGTGATCAGCGTAATCGCACTGTCCGAGGGCGATGAGCGCTTCGCCACGGGTTTCTCCGCCGCCGGCACTTTCACCAGCCGCTGAATATCCTCTGCCCAATAGCGACGCTTGGGCGTCCCGGCGATTTTGATGGAGCGGATATTCTTGCGACTGACGTAGGCGTACAACGTCGGCAGGCTGATCCGGAGCAGGGCGGCTGCCTCGTCTGCCGAGAGGTAAAGGCCTTCTTGTTCTGGCATGACGGGCCCACTCGGGTGATTGGAAGTCGTACATGTTTATTAGATATGCAGTCAGGTCGTCAATGTGTATTGGCGGATAAATTTCAACACGTGTTTTTTAGACGAATGATGGCGGGATAGGCCCGATTAAGCCGGGATGTTGACGAAAAAAATCAAGATTTACAGCGTTTCAGCCCCTATGTAGATTTCGGCTGCGCAAGAGTTGTTCACATTGATTTTTTGATGCATCGATAACAATAAAAACGAAAAGGTGAAACGCATGGCTTGGTTAGGTTTCGCAATGGTCGTCACGTTTATGGCCTTGATCATAAGCAAACGACTTTCTGCTGTGACGGCACTCATCCTTATTCCGGTTGCCTTCGGGCTGGCCAGTGGGGCAGGACCGGAACTGGGCGCGATGGTGATGAACGGCGTCAAGCAAGTTGCGCCCACCGCGTTGATGCTGATGTTTGCAATCCTGTATTTCGCGATCATGTTCGACGCCGGGCTCTTCGAACCCGCCGTGAGGAAAATCCTGCGCCATGTAGGAAATGATCCTCTTAAAGTCGTACTGGGCACTGCATTGCTGGCCACCGTCATCTCCTTCGACGGCGATGGCGCAACGACTGTGCTGATCGTCACGACGGCGTTCCTGCCGCTTTACCTGCGGCTGGGGATGAACCCGCTGATCCTGGCATTGATGCTTTTGCTGACGAATACCGTGGTCAATCTCATCCCTTGGGGAGGACCGATCGCCCGCGCCGCCAGCGCCCTTCACCTTGATGTGGCAGAAATGTTCCTGGGGCTGGTGCCGGCGATGCTGGTGGGGCTTGCCTATGCGTTTGCCGTGGCGTTCTGGATAGGCCGAAAGGAGCGGCGCCGCTTGGGATGGACGCCCGGCACCCAGGACGCCGCACCGCAGGAGGTCGCTTTGCCGACCGTACACGCCGAAACCCATCGGCCGAAACTCTTCTGGGTCAACCTGGTGCTTACCGCGGGGCTCATGTACTCCATGGCCACAGGGCTGGCACCCTTGCCGTTGCTGATGATGGTGGGTTTTTCCCTGGCGCTGCTGATCAACTATCCACGCTTGGCGGAGCAGAAGGCTAGAGTCGCGGCTCACTCGGAAAGTGTGCTGATGGTCATCGCGCTGATATTTGCCTCAGGTGCGTTCACCGGCATCTTGTCCGGCACCGGGATGGTTGATGCCATGTCAGGGAAAATCGTCCAGCTGATTCCCGACGGCGGTGGCCAATACTTCAGCATCATTACTGCGCTGGTCGCCTTGCCGCTCAATTTCCTGCTGTCCAATGACGCGTTTTTCTTCGGCATCTTACCGGTGCTGGGGGCGGCGGCTGCCGAATATGGCATCGACCCGATGCATATCGCTCGCGCGTCGGTGCTGGGGCAACCGGTGCATGCATTGAGCCCATTGGTTGCAGCGGTCTATCTCATCAGTGGAATCATCAAGCGCGACATGGGCGACATGCAACGCTATTGCCTGCTCTGGGCGATCGGTAGCAGCGTTGTCCTGATTGTAACGGCAGTTATTACCCGGGCGATTTATTAATTAATTAGTTCGCTGCGCCGAAGTTCAAAGGACGCCAGTTCGCGTCTGCTCACGTCAAAATAAAAATAATAGAGAGGTGGTCGATGAAATCGATTAACGCCGTCGCTATGACGTTCCTGTCGACATTGTTAATGTCTGGAATTTGCCTTTCGGCAACCATCAGTGATCCTGACAGGTTCCAGCATGAAGGGAAGTTGAATGCTTATCTTCGTTCGGTCTATATCAATACGCGTATCGCCAACGATTTGATCGAAGACCGCTTTGGCGGTTTTCCGGACGGTGCCGAGCTGGGTGGCACAGGCGTCGGTGCGATCCTGGATTACAACTCCAGTTATTGGGCCGGCGTTGTAGGGATTGATGCCTCTTTGTATGGCGTGGCAATGATCGATTCAAAAGACAATGGCCGAGACCTGTTCGACGATACTGACGGCACCAACGGGGGCTTTGCCAAAGTTGGACAGAGTTATTTCAAGTTGCGTTACGAGGGCAACGGCTGGAATGCCGATTCCCAAGTAGGTCGGGGGCGGTTCGACGCCGGAACGTTGGTCACGCTGGACACTCGGATCGTTCCCGGCTCCTACCAGGGAGGCCGCGCCCATTTGAACTTCACCGAGATGGGGATCGGTCCGCTTCCTGGCACGTTGGGGTTCGAAACCGCCTACATCAACCGCACCTCGCCTCGGGACAGGGAAGACTTCGAGCACCTGCTGAGCCAGACGGGCGAGGAAATCAAGGATCTGTATACCTACGGCATCAATTACGACTTGAAAGCTGTCGAGCTGGGTTACGCCCACGGGGTGGCGCGGGACTTCAATGAAAACACCCGTTATGGGCTGACATTAAAAGCGCCGCTGGGCGACAAAGCCGGTGTGGTATTGGACACCCAATATTATGAGTTCCAGAAAGCCGGGCGAATCTGGGAGCGTGACTGGGAGGCGGGTGAGGCGGCTTACGATGATGACGCGACATGGTTGAATATCAACCTGGGTTTATTGCTCGATAAACTTCGCCTGGGTCTTTCTTTTTCCGAGACCCAGGCAAAGTTGAGCAACGGGCAACTGGGTTATGCCTACTTCGACCACGGCGATAATGTTGACGGCCGGATGGATGCCTGGACACGCTCCGGCAATGATTTCAATAACGACGGTGAGCGAACCTGGCAGATTGGCGCCGAATATGACTTGAGCGGACATTCTTTATTGGGCGCTTCGCTGGATGGTTTCAAGGTCATGACTATTTATAAACAAGGTGAGTTTGACGCGACCGACCCGTTCAGCGGTCGACGCACCGACGTGACCGAGCGACAAAATGAATATCGCCTCTACTATCGCTTTGACGAAAAAGAATACGCAGGACTTTCCGTGGGCCTGATTTATATCAACTACCGGATTAACCAGGACTTCGTCGCACTGGTTTCCGCTCAACCCGATAACGTGGTGAGCGGTTCGGAAGCGCGGGTCTATCTGGACTACGCATTTTAGAAGTTCAACCGCTCTATCGAGAGGCTCGAGATGTCTACACCTCGTCATAAAATAGTGGTCACACAGCGATTCTTCGATGCCATGGCGACCGACTTCCTGGAGAGCCGCGGCTGTGATGTAGTCGTCGCCGACCTGGCGCCCGGGCAAGCGGACGGCGACCTGAGTGAACAGCAACTGACCGACATCTTGAAGGACGCTGACGGCTGGATCGTCGGGCACGCGACTATCACGTCCAGCCTGTTGGGCTCGCTACCACGCTTGCAGGTCATCGCCCGTCGCGGTGTGGGTTACGAACGGGTTGATACGGCGGCGGTGGAAGCGGCGGGGAAGGTCGCGACCATCGCGATCGGCGGCAACGACGCAAGCGTCGCCGACCACACCGTGGCATTGATGCTCGCTGTGTGCCGCCAACTCAAACGCTGCCAATCGGGATTGTCCGCAGGGGATTGGTCGATCCCCCTGGGCGGCGATTTGTACCGCAAGACGGTGGGCGTCGTCGGGATGGGGCGGATCGGCCGGGGCGTTCTGCAGCGCTTGTCCGGGTTTGAAGTAACACCGTTGATTTTTACCCCTGATCCTCACAAAACACAGCTCGACGGTATCGCCTACGGTAAATTCGTTGGTCTGGAAACGCTGCTCGAGGAAAGCGATTTCGTCACCCTTCATGCGCCTCTCAATCCTCAAACCCAAGGGTTGATCGACGAGCACGCATTGAGACTGATGAAGGGGTCCTCGGTATTGATCAACACCGCGAGGGGCGGGTTGGTGCGCGATGCGGATCTGCTCTGCGCGCTGCGGGAAAGCCGGTTGGCAGGGGCGGGGCTCGATGTCTTCGAAAGCGAGTCTGACCCCACGCTTTTACCTGTGACCGAACGATTGATCCAACTGCCGAACGTGGTCGTGACGCCCCACGTCGGCGCCTCCACGGTCGAGGGGCTCAATCGCACCAACCTGATTGCCGCCCAGTGCGCGGTGGCCGTCCTGCAAGGGCGCAGCCCGCCCAGCCATTGCGTTATCGCGGACGGACGTCGACCCGCCGGCACGCAGGTGTGGCCATGAGTCGTAGCGAAAACCCGTCGCCGGACTCATGCCCGCCGGTTCATCCCGACTTGCTCGCGGTGGCGACGTCGCTGCGCCAACAGGGCCTGCTTCCGATTGTCCAGGGCGATGTGCAAAGCGTCCGGGGCCAGTTGGAGCGGATCAATGCGTGGGCGGCGCACCGCAGCGTGCCCCTGAGCTACGAGCGCACGCTGGGCTTTTGCGTCAACGGTCGAACGGTTCCCTGTAAGCTTTATTGGCCGGAGGGCGATGAGACGCCTTGCTTGATGTTCTACTGCCATGGCGGCGGATTTCGCCATGGTTCGCTGGCCGGCTGGGACGCGCCGCTGCGTCAGTTGGTTCGCGACAGTGGCCTGGCGGTGCTCTCCATCGACTACGCGTTGTCGCCGGAGCATCGCTTTCCCGTGGCGTTCAACGAGGTGGTAGCGATCGTCAGCCGTGTCATCAAGCTCGGGGCAATCACCGACTGCCCGGTGCGCGGCTATGCCCTGGGCGGCGATTCGGCGGGCGCGAACCTGGCCCTGGGCGCGGCCATTGCGCTGCGTGACGCGGGGATCGATGCGCTGCGCCAGCTGTTGCTGTTCTACGGCAGCTACTCGCGGGACATGACCTCCAACTCGTGGCAACGGTTGGGCGGATACGCAGGGCAGAATCTGTCGGTCGAAACCATGAGCGCCTATTGGGCCAGCTATCTGGCCGATGATGAGGACGATTGGCGGGTGCAGCCAATCACGGCTGACCTGACGGACCTGCCGCCGACGCGATTGGTCGTTGGCGAGCTGGACCCGCTGCTGGATGAGAACCGAGCGTTGGCACAGCGGCTGAAGAACGCAGGCGTGACGGCGAGCCTGCAAGTCCTGGCGAACATGACCCACGGTTTTATCCGTTTCAACGAAGTGGCGCCCATCGCGCGCAACGTACTCGCTGCTCAGGGCAACGCGTTGCGCAAGGCGCTTTCCAACCAGGCGAACCTCCCATGAATGTTTTCCGAATCGCGGCCTTTGCATGGGCCTGCGTCGCGGCATCCGTTGGCATGGCCGCCGGTACGCTGCCTGTCGGGCCCGTTGCCGGGGATGTGCAGTTGTCGGCGTTTTATCGCTGGCCTGAGGCAATGCCCGAATCGCCGGGTACGCTGCTGCGAAACGAGCGCATGCCAGTGCAGGCACTAATGCCTGCCGCCGCGCAGGCGATACGCCTGCTCTACAGTTCGGTTGACGAACGCTGGCATTCCGGCCTCGTTCCGGTCAGCGGCGCGTTATACCTGCCGGCGGGCAATCCCCCCGCCGAAGGCTGGCCGCTGCTGGCCTGGGCCCACGGTACGCTTGGGATCGCCGATGCGTGCGCGCCCTCCTGGACCGGGCTGCGCGACCGTGACGCGGCGTACATCAATCGTTGGCTGGCGCGAGGGTTCGCGGTGGTCGTGACTGACTACCAAGGACTGGGCGGGCCGGGGCCGCATCCCTATACATTCTGGCAAGCCGAGGGACGTTCCGTTCTCGACTCGATTCGCGCTGCCCGCGCCATCAGACCAGGGCTGATCGCCCCTCGCACGTTCCTCGCCGGGCAATCCCAGGGCGGCGGGGCGGCGTTGGGCGCGGCGATACTTGCAACAACCTACGCACCCGAACTGCCTATCCTGGCGGCGATACTCACGGCGCCGAACAGCACGTTTCCCCAAGGCCCCATTGCGCTGCCGCCACGCCAATCCAACACCGTGTTCCTGGTCCTGGCGTCCGGTGGCCTGCGCGAAGACGGACCGCCAATCGAAACCATCCTGACCGCCAAGGGCCTCCAATTGCTGGACGTCGCCCGGCAGGGCTGTACCCGTGACATTGCGCTCAAATCCAAGGCGTTGCGGATCGGTTCGTTTGCAGAGCTGTTGACAATCACCCCCGAGGCATTGAACGCAGCGCGCATCCCGTCCACCGACATGCCGCAGGCTTCGATTGCGTTTGCGTTGTTCATCGCCACCGGCCAGGCAGATCAGACGATCACGCCAGAGCGGCAGTACGCGGTCGCGGCGGCGTTGTGCGCCGCCGGCAACCCCGTCACTTGGCGCACCTATGAAGGCCTGGGGCATGACGGGGTGTTGCACGGTTCGCTGGAAGATGCCTTCGCATTCGTCAGGGCCCGACTCGATGGGCAGGGCCATGGTTCGAATTGCGCCACCTTGCAAAGACCTGGTCCGCCGGGGGAGAGAGACGAAGGAGCACTGTTTAACGACGATTGAATGCTGAGTAGACCTATGTGGCGAGGGAAGTTGCTCCCTCGCCACGGTTTTGGCGGGTTTGCCATCTCGCGAACCGTCCCAATGCAACGATTGCCAGGCCACGGCCTCATATGAGTCATAAGCGGCGCCTTGGATACCAGGCGGCGGGCCGATTTTCCTTATGACGGGTGATTGTTTTCATGACGATGGCTGAGAAAAACCATGTCGACTGGCTGGTGGAGCAATCGATGCTCAAGGCGGCGAGGCAGCGGGCCAAGCTTTACTCGGGACAAGGGCGCCTGTGGCAACAGCCCTTCGCACACACCCGGCCCCGTGACGCCTGCGCGCTATCCTCCGTTTGGTTCACCGCGTACCCGGCCTCCATCGTCACCCGGGAAGATGGCACGGTGCTCGAAGCGCTGGGGGATGAAACCTTGTGGCATGCGCTGTCGAAGATCGGCATCCAGGGCATCCACAACGGCCCCTTGAAAAGGTCCGGAGGCCTGCACGGCACTGAATTTACGCCGACGATCGACGGCAACTTCGACCGCATCAGCTTCGACATCGACCCGGAACTGGGCACCGAGGCCCAGTTGCAGGCATTGACACGCATGGCCGCTGCCCACAATGCCGTGGTCATCGACGACGTCATCCCGTCCCACACCGGCAAGGGCGCGGATTTCCGCCTGGCGGAGATGGCCTACGACGACTATCCAGGCCTCTACCACATGGTGGAGATCCGCGAGGAAGACTGGCCGCTGTTGCCTGAAGTCGAGGAGGGGCGCGACGCGCAGAATCTCACCGCGCAGCAGGTGGACGCCCTGCGCGACAAGCACTACATCGTCGGCCAGTTGCAGCGGGTGATCTTCTTCGAACCCGGCGTCAAGGAAACCGACTGGAGCGCAACCCCCGTCGTCATGGGTGTGGATGGCAAGCCGCGGCGTTGGGTCTACCTGCATTACTTCAAGGAAGGGCAGCCGTCGCTGAACTGGCTTGATCCAAGCTTTGCCGCGCAACAGATGATCATTGGCGATGCGCTGCACGCCATCGATTGCATGGGGGCGAAGATCCTGCGCCTGGACGCCAACGGTTTCCTGGGCGTCGAGCGCAAGCTCGATGGCACTGCATGGTCCGAGAGCCACCCGCTGTCGATCACCGGTAACCAGCTGCTCGGCGGTGCGATTCGCAAGGCAGGGGGTTTCAGTTTCCAGGAATTGAACCTGACGTTGGATGACATCGCCGCCATGTCCCACGGCGGGGCGGACCTGTCCTATGACTTCATCACGCGACCGGCCTACCAGCATGCCTTGCTGATGGGCGATACCGAATTCCTGCGCTTGATGCTGCGCCAGATGCACGCCTTTGGCATCGATCCGGGGTCGCTGATCCACGCGCTGCAAAACCACGACGAATTGACCCTTGAGTTGGTGCACTTCTGGACGCTGCACGCCCATGACACCTACCTGTACCAAGGCCAGACGTTTCCCGGCAACATCTTGCGCGAGCACATCCGCGAGCAGATGTATGAGCGCCTGTCCGGTGAACATGCGCCTTACAACTTGAGGTTCGTGACCAACGGCGTGTCCTGCACCACGGCCAGCATCATCACCGCCGCGCTGGGCATCCGCGAGCTCGATGCCATCACCGCCGCCGATATCCAGCAGATTCGCCAGGTGCATCTACTGCTGGTGATGTTCAACGCCATGCAGCCGGGCGTGTTCGCCTTGTCAGGCTGGGATCTGGTGGGGGCATTGCCGTTGCCGGCGGAGCAGGTCGAGCATTTGATGCGCGACGGCGACACGCGCTGGATCCATCGCGGCGCCTACGACCTTGTAGACCTCAACCCGCAAGCGCCGGTGTCTGCCGGGCAAATGCCCCGCGCCAGGACGTTGTATGGCAGCCTGCCGAGCCAATTGAAGGATCCGGATTCGTTCGCCTCGCAACTGCGCAGAATCCTGGCCGCGCGCCGGGCCTACGACATCGCCGCGAGTCGCCAGATATTGATTCCGGACGTTGAGCATCCAGGGTTGCTGATCATGGTCCATGAACTGCCGGCCGGCAAAGGCACGCAGATCACCGCGCTGAATTTCGGCTCGACGCCCATCACTGAAACCCTCCATCTGCCAGATATCGCGCCGGGACCGGTGGTGGACATCATCAATGAGCGAGTCGAAGGGGATCTCACGTCGGAAGGCGAGTTCACCATTACCTTGGACGCGTTCGAGGGGCTGGCGTTGCGGGTGGTGAGCAGTTCGCCGATGATCTGAGGCAGTCGAAGTCTTTGATCTGTGAGGAAGATTGAAAAGATAAATATCAATATGCCACTATTGTTATTGCCGCAGCTGCCGATATGAGCAGCATCGATTTTAATCATAGGGACTTGATACATGTCTTTTCGTACGCTTCGCACCCTCGCGACACTGACCGTTCTTGCCTGCCTGACCCTCACCGGTTGCGCCCACGTTCAACCGCCGGTACCGCTGGACCATCAATTCTGGGACGCCAAGGAGCCGACCATTGGCGTGGCGATCAACGTGGTGCCGGAGCCGGTGCTGGCGCTGACCGGCAATCAGGGGTTGCTGGACCTGGCCATCAATAAAGGCGTCAACAGCAAGCTCAGCGATAACGTTGAAAAATGGCAAGTACGCGACCTCAACACCTTGCCGGACGCCATCGTGGCCAAATTGCAGGCCAAGGGTTACAAGGCCAAGCGCATCAACGAGCCGGTGGACCTGACTAAATACAAGGAAGTCAGTTTCCGCGAAGGCTACACCACCCGTGACCTGACGCCGATCAAGGCCACCTACGGTGTCGATCGCCTGCTGCTGGTGAACGTGATGGGAACGGGCGCTACCCGCAGCTATTACAGCATCGTGCCGACCAGCGTCCCGATGGCGCAGGTGGGCGGGCAGGGCATGGTGGTCGATCTGGCCGACAACCGGCTCCTGTGGTTCAAGCCTTTCTCCGTTGTGCAGGCAGCCCAGGGCGAGTGGGACGAACCGAACTACACCAATCTGACCAACGCCTTTTACCAGGCGATGGACACGAGTCGCCAGCAAATGATCACACCGTTCGAGCAATGAAGCGCGGATTGATAGCGCTCGGCTCGGTGGCCTTGCTGATAGTGGCGGGTTGCGCGCAGAAGCCAGCCCCGCCGGCCGGTTTCAAAACGCTGGACGCGGTGTCCTATGTCCAGACCCACGGGGTGAAGGTTGACCTGCAACTGCCCCAGGCGTTTGTCGGCGCCAGTACCGTGGTGGACGCCGAGGCCGCACAGAAGGCTGCTTCGTCGAGTCATAACCTGGTCGCCAGTTCCGGCAACGCTGCTGGGCTTGCCGGTTTGCTGGTTGCCAGCCTGATCAATACCCAGATGGGCAGCGGTAGCTTGCAACGCGATGCCGAACAAACCGCCGCGAAGGAGTCCAGGCCGTTGGCGGACCTGCTTGCCGGCGTGCCGTTGCAGGAGCGCCTGCAACAGCGTTTCCAGCAGGCTTCGCTGGCAGCGGGTCTCAAGCAGGGCGCGGGAGATATCAGTGCCCGCCTGGTGATCGAGCCCAAGCTGATGCTGACGCCTGATCGTGGCAGCTTCGTATTGATCAATCAGGTGCAAGTCCAGGACATCGCCGGTTCGGCGTTGTATCGCATGCGCGTTGAAGTCTCCAGCCAGCCGATCCGGCGTTGCGGCAAGCGTTGTGTCGACGACGGCTCGCTGGACCTGGCGCAAGTGACGACGGCGCTCGACGAATGTATCGATGAGTCGATGCGTGTGCTGGCTGCCGACCTGATGTTGCCGGCGCCGCCGGAAGCGGCCCAGGAAACCCTTCGCTATGTGCTTGATGGGCAGCGTGTAGTCGAGCGCGGTTATCAGTTGGCCAACAATGGGAATTACTGGCGCTACCGCAACCTCTACGGCGCGGTGAAATCAGTGCCGGTGCCGTTCGAAGACGCGTTGACTCAGGAGCAGTTGCGCCAGGTATACGGCCGCTGACCGCTCACATGTTCGGCCAGATGTCAGCGTTGGTCCGTCCAAAACCGGCTGACGCCGCCGTTGGCACCCTGCACCGGATCCCGATCCGGAAACGGCAACCCTTCGATGTTTGCCAGTTGCGCCTCGCTCGGCGCTTCGCGGCAGATGTCGGCCTGCTGGCCGGGTGGATACGCGCCGACCACCAGGAAGTCCTCGCTGGAGCCCAGGTTGCAATGCCCGGTGCCGGCGGGGAGAAGCAGCGCATCACCGGCCTTGACGTCGATGACTTGGCCGTTGGGGCCACCGATCATCAAGCGAGCCTTGCCGCTGGCAACACCGAGCACTTCGTGGCCTTCAGTGTGATAGTGGTGAAAGTCGTAGATCCCGTAACGCCATTGCGGTGGCCAGCCGTTGGCGCGGAAAGTCTGCTCCAGGCGGGCGGCCAGATCGTCGGTATGGGTCGCGACCGCATCACGGTAAATGATCACCGGCAGGCGTGGGTTGTTGGGTACCCAATCGTTGCGTTCCAGCAACAAGGTCTGGATTGAATCCGGGAGTGCGTTGAACGTGCTCATCGAAGAACCTTCACATCTGTGCCTTTATGGGCTAGACGGTGCCTTCGATGGGAGAGTTCAACGTCGCTGACCGGTGCCGCGCGTCAGCGCTTTTCCTTCATGATCCGCTCCACTTCACCCGAAGCCTTGAGCTGTTCGAAAGCGCGTTGTGCCTTGGCGACCGTCTCGTCGGGTGTGCTCAGGCTGAACGCCAGGTAAACCCGATGGGGCTGCTCATCCAGCGCGTAGACCTCCTCCAGCAGATTGAAGTCAATCCGGGCATCCTGGCTCATCAGGCGCGCGGTGTTCTCCGGCATCGGCACGAGCTGGACCTGACGGTTCAACAGTTTCTGGAAGTTATCGTGGTTATTCGCTGAAACGACCAGTCGGCTGAAGCCACGACCTTGCAGATAAACCTGCTTGGCGTCATTTCGTACCACGCCGATGCTGTACTGCTTGGCCTCTTCCAGGGTGCCAATGGCGATGGGGGCCGTGTCGCGCAGCTTGTAGAGCCGGCTGGTGGAGCGATGGATTTCACCGACCCACTTGAACAGCTGTTCACGGGCCGGGGTGCGATCCAGCGGGAAGATGAGCACGTTGGGCTCGCGCAGCGCCATTTCATAGGCCCGCGCCCAGGGGTAGAGGGCCATGTGGAAATCGTCGAGGTCGGCCTGCTTCAAGGTATCGGCGGCGATATGGATACCGGGGCCGACCAATTTCTCGTCGCGCAGATAGGCATACAACGAGTCCTCGGTCACGACCTCGATGGTTTCGGCCTGGCTTTGAAGGCTGTTCAAGGCCAGGAATACCCATGAACAGAGCATCAATGAGTGGCGCATACAGACCTCGGTTTTGGCGATGATTAGAGGGACACGCGGTTGCGGCCCTGGTGCTTGGCCCGGTACAGCGCCTGGTCGGCGCGTTGCATCAATTGGTCGAAATGATCCATGGCCTCGGGGTCCAGCTCGGCGACGCCGATGCTCAGGGTGACGAATGGGGAGATCGATGAGCCGCTGTGGGGCAGTTGGCGTTCGGCCAGGGCGCCACGCAAGCGTTGGGCCGCCTCCCAGGCCTGCCCTGCGTCGATATTGGGCAGCAGGACGACAAATTCCTCGCCACCGACCCGTGCGGTCAGCTCGCCAGAGCGGCCGAAGACCTCGCGCAGGGTTTCAGCGATCTGTTGCAGGCATTGGTCGCCGTTCATATGGCCATAGGTATCGTTGTAGATCTTGAAGAAATCGACGTCGCACATCAGCACCGCAAGCGGCGTCTTGTGGCGCATGGCGCGGCGAAACTCGACTTCCTTCAGCTCGTCGAAATGGCGACGGTTGGCCAGGCCCGTCAAGGCGTCGTGACGGGACAAGGCTTCGAGGGCCTGGTTGGCGGCCTTGAGCTCAGCGGTGCGCGCCTCGACCAGCTCGACCAGTTGGTCGCGGCTGGCGGCGATCGCCAGCTCGTCCGAACGCTGGCGCTCCAGGTGGGCGTGGAGATTGTCCTGGAGTTCATTGACCTGGGATTCGAGCAAGCTCAACTCGTCCTGGCGATCCACCGAACGCTGCAGCTTGAGGTGGTGCTTGAGTGTTTGTGGCTCGAGCTCGCCCAGGTGCCGGGCGATATGCACCACGTGGACCGTCACCAGGCGGTTGAACATGGTCATGACCAGGCCCGCCAGCAGCATGGATTGGATGATCTGGGTGATGACGATGCTGCGCGCTTCGCCCCACAGGCGCTGCCACAGCAGTTGGTTATCGCCTTCGATGATGAGCTCGCCGACTTTTTCGTGGGCGCCGAGATAAGGCTGCGCGATGAGCTCGCGGTGCAATACCGGTGCTACCCCTTCGTTACCGGTGGTGTAGCGATTGAGCTCGATGATTTCCGGCGACCGGCCGGGCCGCAGGACATTCAGCGCCACGCGTCCGACCGGCGCGGCCTTGGCGACGCTGGCAAGCTGTTTGTCCAGGGAGTCGCGGTCCATCTCCCAGATCGCATGAGCCAAGGTGTCGCGGAAAACCTGGTCGATCAGCCCCAGCTCGGCATTCATGTCCGTCAGGTTGCTTTCCCAGGCCAGCCAGGTGCGCCAGGTGACCATCGCCACTGTGAAAAACAGGCAGAACAGCAGGGTCGCCAGGACCAGGCGCCGACCCAGGGAGCTGAGGGTCTTGGCCTGTGCCCGTTGAGAGGGTGGGGGTGTGAGATGGCTGTCCATCTCATAACCACTTGCGCGCGATGGCATCGTAGACGCCGTTGCGACGTATGGCTTGCAGGCCTGCGCGGAATTTTTCGACGGTCTGCGGCGGCGTGTTGCGGCTGAACGCCATACTCAGGCCGTCGGCACTGCTCAGTTCGGGCAGCGCCAGCGACTTGATCAATACTTTGTCCGGGTCTTCGCCGTTCTGACGGGTCAGGTACAGCGCATTGAGCTCGTTGGAAATCCACAGCTCCACGTGGTCGACCTTGAGCTTGCGGTAATTGTGTTCATATTTGGTGCTGGACTGAAGTTCTTCGCCGATGCGGAAGCCCTTCGAGACGAGAAACTGCTCGCCCACATCCTGATTGACGGTAGCGATCTGGTGCCCATGGGCATCGGCCAGGGAGTCGAGTTTCACCGGCCGCTCGGCCAGGGAGTAGATATACCACTGGGTCGGGGCGATGGCGCCGATCCACTGGAACAGCGATTCGCGTGCCGGGGTGCGCACGATGGAATAGATCAACACATTGCTTTCATTGAGCGCCAGTTCATAGGCCCGCGCCCAAGGCATGGGCTGGATCGACGCTTCGACGCCGATCTCCTTGAGCACAGCCTCGACCACTTCGGTGCTCATGCCGGTCACCCGGCCGTCCTGCGTCATGTTGTAGGGCGGCAACTCCTCGGTGACGATGCGCAGTGGCGGCTCAGCCGCGATGGCCAACGCCGATCCACCTGCAACCAGGAGCATCAGGGCGCCACACATCAGTAAGCGGTTAAGCAGCGAAGCCATTGATCATCACCCTATGCAGCCAGCAGAGCCTGGCGAGGCCTGAGGGCCTTCGTCATCCAGGTTATCGGCTGGGTGAGGGTGTTGCTTGAGCGCAGCTACGCATCTTCCGGGCGACCGCTCTATCACGCGGACGCCAGGACGCGCCGGTGAACCTTCCGTCAATACAACGCTCACTTGTTAGGTCGTCGCCCCGGGTGAACGCGCTGTTTTCTGCCGATAAGGAATTCGCATGGATCCAACCTCGACCTCCCACGTGCGCCCCGTAGAGCGCGAGTTCAGCCCACGCGCGGTAATCACCGGGATCGTGCTGGGTATTTTGCTGACGCCCTCCAATGTCTATGCGGGATTGAAGATCGGCTGGTCGTTCAACATGTCGATCATCGCCTTGCTGGTGGGCTACGGCATCTGGCAGGGCCTGGCCAAGCGATCCTCCGGCCGGCTGCCCTGGACGCTCCACGAGAGCAACATCAACCAGACCGTGGCGTCGGCCGCGGCATCGATCATTTCCGGCGGGCTGGTGGCGCCGATCCCGGCGTACACCTTGCTGACCGGCCAGCAACTCGACGCGTTGCCCATGGTCGCGTGGGTATTTTCGGTGAGTTTCCTGGGTATCTGGATTGCCTGGTACCTGCGGCCCTCGTTGCTCAACGACAAGGCGCTGAGGTTTCCCGAGGGCATGGCGACCCTGGAGACCTTGTTGCATATCTACAATCACGGCCACGAAGCCGCGACGCGCCTCAAGGTGCTGCTCGGCGCAGCCGTGCTGTCCGGGTTCGCCAAGTGGGTCGATACCTTCGTCTGGGCCATCCCGCGCTGGTCGCCGAGCGCCCAACTGGAGCGGCTGACATTTACCGCGGATCCGTCGCTATTGCTGGTGGGATTTGGCGGCATCATCGGCATCCGTGTCGGCCTGACCCTGTTGCTCGGCGCGCTGTTGGCGTGGGGTGGGTTGGCGCCGTGGCTGTTGGAAAATGGCCTCGTGCACTTACCGCCCGGCAGCAGCGGCCCGCAATTCGCCGTGCTAGTGGAATGGCTGCTGTGGCCGGGCGTGAGCCTGATGGTTTGCGCGACCCTGGCTTCCCTGGCGATCCGCTTGTGGTCGCTGCACCGCTCAACCAAGGCCAGTGGCGCGGCGTCCTGGGCGGTGCCCAAGGCCGGGCCCGCCGTTGGGTTTTTGCTGGCAATCGTCTTGGTGGTCAGCCTGCAAGCCATGTTGTTCGGCATCAATCCCTGGATGGCGCTGCTGACCATTCCCTTGGCCATTTGCCTGGCGGCGGTGGCAGCCCGGGTGGTCGGCGCCACCGGAATTCCTCCCATTGGCGCCATTGGGCAACTGTCCCAGCTGAGCTTCGGCATCGTTGCACCGGGGCAGGTGCCGATCAACTTGATGAGCGCCAACACCGCCGGCGGTTCGGCGGGGCAATGCACGGACCTGATGAATGATTTCAAGGTCGGCCGGGCGATCGGCGCGACGCCGCGCAAGCAACTGCTGGCCCAGACGCTGGGGATTTTCATCGGCAGCATCGTCGGCGTGCTCGCTTACCTGGCGTTGATCCCCGACCCGCAAACCATGCTGCTCACCGAAGAATGGCCGGCCCCGGCCGTCGCCACCTGGAAGGCCGTGGCGCAAACCCTGACCCATGGCCTGGACTCGTTGTCGGTGAGCATCCGCTGGGCGATCTTCATCGGCGGCGCCGTCGGTTTGCTGCTGGGCATCCTCGACAGCCTGCTGCCGGCCCATCGCGCCCGCTACCTGCCCAGCACGGCTGCCCTGGGCCTGGCGTTTGTCCTGCCGGCCTCGGTGTCGCTGATGATGGCCCTTGGCGCCGTGCTGACCTGGCTGGTGAGCTGCCGCTGGCCGAGCCTCACCGAACGCTTCGCCATCACGGCGGCGGCGGGGTTGATTGCCGGGGAGAGCATTACCGGGGTGGGGGCTTCGTTGTGGGAAATGCTCGGGAATTTGTGAGCCCCCGTGGCGAGGAAGCAAGCTCGCTCGCCACGGGAAGCGGTGGGTGGCGCTGAGTCAGTGTGAATGTCGCGGCTCACCACTGCGGGCGATCACCCTCAGGTGCAACGTGGCCGGCTCCAGGCAACCTCCCGTGGAAAGCTGGCCGACCAGTTGCCGGTACAGTTCCTGCCAAGGCGTTTGCGACGGCGGGAAGTTCGGCGTCCAGGCGCGGCGGCGCCGCTCCATCTCGGCGTCGTCCACCAGCAGGTTCACGGTGCGGGTGTTCAGGTCGACTTTCAGCCGGTCATTGGTCTGTAGCAGCGCCAGGCCGCCGCCAACGGCCGCTTCCGGGGACATGTTGAGGATCGACGGGCTCGCCGAGGTGCCGCTCTGGCGACCATCGCCCAGGCACGGCAGGGAGTCAATGCCGCGCTTGATCAGCGCGGCGGGCGGAGCCATGTTCACCACCTCGGCGCTGCCGGGATAGCCCACGGTGCCAGCGCCGCGGATGACCAGGATGCAGCGCTCGTCGATGTCCAGCGCCGGGTCGTCGATGCGTGCGTGGTAGTCCTCCGGCCCCTCAAATACGATGGCCCGCGCTTCGAAGCTGTTCTCGGCGCCGGGTTCGGACAGGTAAGTCTTGCGGAACGCTTCGCCCACCACCGACATCTTCATGATCGCGCTGTCGAAAAAGTTGCCGCTGAGCACGATGAAACCGGCGCGGTGCTTGAGTGGGGTGTCGAAGGGGTGGATGACGTCGGCGTCGCAGGTCAGGCTGCCGCTGACGATCTCGCCGATGGTCTTGCCGCTGACCGTGGCGCAGTTCTCATGCAGGCGGCCGGCCTTTTGCAATTCGTGCATGACTGCCGGCACGCCGCCCGCGCGGTGGAAGCCTTCGCCCAGGTATTTGCCAGCGGGCATGCAGTTGACCAACAGCGGCACGTCCTCGCCGATTTTTTGCCAGTCGTCCAGGCTCAACTCGACGCCCATGTGCCGGGCGATGGCGATCAGGTGCGGCGGGCAGTTGCTCGATGCGCCGAGTGCCGAGGCGACGGCGATGGCGTTTTCGAAGGCTTCACGCGTCATGATCTGGGAAGGGCGCACGTCCTGGCGCACCAGTTCGCAGATGCGCTTGCCAGTGGCGTAGGCCATCTGCCCGCGCTCGCGGTACGGCGCCGGAATGCTTGCGCAACCGGGTAACGACATGCCCAGGGCTTCGGCCAGCGCGTTCATCGACAGGGCGGTGCCCATGGTGTTGCAGTGGCCCACGGAGGGCGAGGCCGCCGTGGTCATTTCCATGAAACCTTCGTAGTTGATCTCGCCAGCGGCCATCAGGTTGCGAGCGTGCCACAGCACTGTGCCGGAGCCGATCAGCTCGCCCTTGTGACGACCGTCGAGCATCGGCCCGCCGGACAGCACGATGGACGGCAGGTCGGTGGTGGCTGCCGCCATCAGGCAGGCGGGGGTGGTCTTGTCGCAACCGGTGGTGAGCACAACGCCGTCCAGGGGATAGCCGTGGAGGATTTCCACCAGGCCCAGATACGCCAGGTTTCGGTCCAGGGCCGCCGTTGGGCGACGCGACTGTTCGGCGATGGGGTGCACCGGGAATTCCATCGGAATGCCACCGGCGTCGCGGATCCCGGCCTTGACCCGTTGCGCCAGTTCCAAGTGATGGCGGTTGCAGGGTGTCAGGTCGCTGCCGGTCTGGGCGATGCCAATGATCGGCCGGCCCGATTGCAACTCTTCGCGGGTCATCCCGTAGTTCATGTAGCGTTCGACATACAGCGCGGTCATGTCCGCGTGGGCCGGGTCGTTGAACCATTGCTCGCTGCGCAGGCGGCGTTTTGGCGTGTCACTCATGATTCATTTCTCTCTTGTAATTGGGTGAATCGACGATCAGTCGGGCTCAGCGATCGAGCAGCCCCCGCGCGGCGAGGTTACGCAGCAGCGCGCCGACGCCGAAGGTCCACGGCGCGGCGTCGCAGCTATGGGTCACCTGATTATGCAGGCTGCCCAGTAGCGGGCTGCTGATACTGACGCGGTCGCCGAGTTTGTGGGTGAAACCGCTGCCGGCATGATCACGGTCCTCGGTGGGGGCGAACAGCGTACCGAGAAACAGCAGGAAGCCATCGGGGTATTGATGGTTGGCGTTGAGTGTCTGGCCGGCCAGGTCCTGCGGATCGCGGCTGATCTGGCTCATGGAGCTGCAACCGTGCAGCCGGTAACCGTCTTCGCCTTGTACGTGCAGATCGACTTCGCAGGCGCGCACATCGTCCAGGCTGAACTGCTCGTCGAACAGGCGAATGAACGGCCCAATGGCGCACGATGCATTGTTGTCCTTGGCCTTGCTCAACAACAGCGCACTGCGGCCTTCGATGTCCCGCAGGTTGACGTCGTTGCCCAGGGTGGCGCCGTGGATCTGGCCACGGCTGTTCACCGCCAGCACCACTTCCGGTTCCGGGTTGTTCCATTGCGAGGCCGGGTGAATGCCGATCTGGCTGCCGCTGCCCACGGCGGCCAGCACCGGCGCCTTCGTGAAAATTTCCGCGTCCGGGCCGATGCCCACTTCCAAATACTGCGACCACATACCTTGTTCGATGAGGTACGCCTTGAGGCGCATCGCTTGCTCGGAGCCTGGCACGATCGAGCGCAGGTTGTCGCCGATCACGCCGTGGACCGTGGCGCGCACGGCTTCGGCGCGGGCCGCGTCGCCGCCGGCCTGTTCCTCGATGACCCGCTCGATCATGCTCGCCGCGAACGTCACGCCGGCCGCCTTGATCACTTGTAAGTCCAGCGGAGGCAACAGGAACGGCTTGGCCGGGTCGGCGTGGGGGCCGGTGTTGGCCAAGAGTGCTTCGAGGGTGGCGATGAAGGTGCCAGGCGTCTCTCTTACCGTCGCCAGGGGCGAGGGTGTTTCCAGTAGGTCGCTAAGTGTCGCGAACCGATCCGAGAGGTCGAACACCCCGTCGCTGCGCAGCACGATGGGCGAAGGCCCGGCGATCCGCCCCGGGACCCAGGCGCGACCAATCAACGTGCCGGCCACGCCATCGACCGGCAGAGTGTTCTCGGGAGTAAGCAATAGCGACATGGACAGGCTTCCTGGTTCGTAAAGCCTTCACGCTAGGGCCCGTTGTCGATGAACTCCAATGAGATATATTCAGTATCCGATAACGCCTGGTTATTGCGCCGCCGAGGAATACCCATGTCCGATCTGTCCTTTTCCAGCTTTTGCGGCTGGCTCAAATTTCGTCATCTGCTGCTGATCGACACGTTGGGACGCACCTGCAACATGCATTTGGCGGCCGAGCAGATGAACCTCAGCCAGCCGGCCGTGAGCAAAATGCTCAAGGAAATCGAGAGCCTGCTCGGCTTCGCCCTGTTCGAGCGTCGACCGCGCAGCATGCCGCCCACCGCCCTGGGCGAGCACGTGCTGCGCTACGCGCAAATAGCCCTGAATGACGCCCGTTCGTTCGTCGAACAGATCAGCAGCCTGCGAGAAGGTGGCCACGGTTACTTGAAGGTCGGCGGTATTTTTGCCGCGACGGCGGTGGCGTTGCCCGAGGCGATCCTGCAGATCAAGCAGCGCTGGCCCTTGCTGTCCATCGAAGTGGTGGAGCAAACCAGTAATCATCTGATGAAGATGCTCGAAGAAAAGAAGCTCGACCTGGCCGTGGCGCGTTTCACCGATCAAAGCCAGCAGCAGCGCTACGACTTCCAGCCCCTGGCCCCCGAACCGTTCTGCATCGTGGTCAACGATCGCCATCCGCTGGCCAACGCTGGGCCGACATCCTTGCAGCAACTGGTGGACCTGCCGTGGATTCTCTATCCGGTCGGCACGCCGATTCGCGCCCGCATGGAGCTGGCCTTTGCCGAAGCTGGTGTGGGGATGCCGCGCAACACCATCGACACGATTTCGATGCAGACTTTCCTCCAGGTCCTGCAACGTGGCCCCATGATTGGCATGTTGCCCAACGCCATGGTCGACCCGTTGCTCGAAAGCGGCCAGCTCAAGACCCTTGACACGCCGCTGCACCTGGTGCCCCAAGACTACGGCATTCTCACCCGCAAGGACGAGCCGCTGGTGGGCGCGGCCCTGGAGTTCGCCGAGATCCTCAAGGACAACGCCCGCTTGAGTGGTTGAACGTGCCGCCCCATCGCGAGCAAGCTCGCTACCACACAGCCTGCTTGCGCTGAACCCGTGGCGAGGGAGCTTGCTCCCGCTGGGCTACGCAGTAGCCCCCTACGATTTCTGATAACACTGGGTTATCAACTAATCCAAAAATGCCATTGGGAAAGAATCGCTTCCCGACAGTAGAGTCCTCGTTCAATCGCCGGATGACTCGCTCATTCGACGTGACCCAATAAAAACAATCAGGGGTTACCTCATGCAAACCATCTCCGAGCATTCGCCCGCCCAGGCTTCCGCCAGCGGACTCGATTTCGAGGACCGGACCTACCGCAAGGTCATCTGGCGAATCCTGCCTGTCCTGCTGTTGTGCTACATGGCGGCCTACCTCGACCGGGTGAACATCGGTTTCGCCAAGCTCGACATGCTCAACGAGCTGCAATTCAGCAACACGGTCTATGCCTTGGGCGCCAGTATGTTTTTCTGGGGCTATTTCCTGTTCGAAGTCCCCAGCAACCTGTTGCTGCATCGCTTTGGCGCGCGGTTCTGGATCGCCCGGATCATGCTCAGCTGGGCGGTGATCTCCATGGCGGTGGCCTACACTGTGCCGCTGGCGGCGTTCTTCCATATCGAATCCAGCACCATGTTCTATGTGCTGCGTTTCCTGCTGGGTATCTGTGAAGCGGGCTTTTTCCCGGGCGTGATCCTTTACCTCAATTACTGGTTTCCGACCCACCGGCAGAGCCGGGTGATGTCCGGGTTCCTGTTGGCCTTGCCGGTCAGCCTGACCCTCGGCGGGATCTTGTCCGGCTGGCTGATGAATAGCATGCAGGGCGTGCAAGGCCTGTCCGGCTGGCAATGGATGCTGATCATCGAGGGCATTCCTTCGATCATCATGGCTTTCGTGGTAATCGTCTGCCTGGCCGACAACATCGACAAGGCCAAGTGGCTGTCGGCAGCAGAAAAAGCCATGCTCAAGGCCAACCTGCAAACCGACAACCAGGGCAAGGCGTCGCGCTTGAGCGAGGTGTTTTTCAACCCTCGGGTGTGGTTGCTGGTGTTGATTTTGCTGACCTTCAACACCGGCTTCTATGGCCTGGCATTCTGGATGCCTTCGATCATCAAGAGCACCGGCATCACCAACAGCCTGCACATCGGTTTGCTCACCGCCATCCCTTATTCGGTGGCCGTCGTGGCGATGCTGCTCAACGCCCGGCACTCCAACCGCACCGGTGAGCGGCGCCTTCACGCGGCGATTCCAGCCTTCATCGGTGGCGCCGGGCTGATCCTCAGTGCGTTCTTCGCCGATAACCTGGTGCTGTCGGTGCTGTTCCTCAGCGTCTCCGCTTCGGGGATCCTGAGCCTTATGCCGATCTTCTGGACCCTGCCGGGCACCGTGTTGTCGGGCGTCGCTGCCGCTGCCGGGATCGGCATGATCAACGCCATCGGCAACCTGTCGGGCTTCACCGGATCGATGATCACCGCCGTGGCCGAGACGCTTACCGGTAATATCAACAATGGTACGTATGTCCTGGCCCTGTGCCTGTTGGTCAGTGGCGGGCTGATCCTGGCCATTCCGGCCTCGATGCTCGCCAGGGCACCAAAAAGCGCAGTCCCGGCAACGCAACTGGAGACCGCATGAGCTTGCAGAACAAACGGGTACTGGTGACGGCGGCCGGGCAGGGTATCGGTCTCGCCAGCGCGGTGGCCTTCGCCCAGGCCGGGGCCGAGGTGTTTGCCAGTGACATCGATACGCGCGCATTGGCGGGCATCGAAGGGGTGACGGCGGTCACCCTGGATGTCACCTCGGCCAGCGCCATCGAGGCTGTCCGCGACTGGATCGGCGGCCTGGACGTGCTCTTCAACTGCGCCGGCTACGTGCACAGCGGCAACATCCTGGACTGCGACGAAGCGGCCTGGGTGCGTTCGATGGACCTCAACGTCACGGCCATGTACCGGATGATCCGTGCGTTCCTGCCGGGCATGCTGGCGCGGGGTGGCGGGTCGATCATCAACATGTCGTCGGTGGCGTCCAGTGTCAAAGGCGTGCCCAATCGTTTCGCCTACGCTGCCAGCAAGGCAGCGGTGGTGGGGCTGACCAAATCTGTCGCCATCGACTTCGTCAGCCAGGGGATCCGCTGCAACGCGATCTGCCCCGGCACCGTGGATTCACCATCGCTGCGCCAGCGCATTGCCGACCAGGCCGCGCAGCAGGGTGTCGATGTGCAACAGGTCTACCGGCAGTTTCTCGACCGTCAGCCCATGGGGCGCATTGGCAACACTCAGGAAATCGCGCAACTGGCGCTGTACCTGGGCAGTGACGCGTCCGCCTACACCACGGGAGCGGTGCACGTGATCGATGGCGGCATGAGCCTTTGAGTTTTCACTTGAACAGGAGCACTTCATGAAACTGTTGCGATACGGCGAAAAAGGTTCGGAAAAGCCCGGGCTGCTGGATGACGACCATCAGGTCCGCGACCTGTCGGGCCATGTGCCGGACATCGCCGGCAACGTCCTGGAGCCGGAAGGCCTGGCCAGACTCGCGGCCATCGACCCGCACAGCTTGCCGGTGGTGACCGGCCAGCCTCGGATCGGCCCGTGCGTCGGGCAGGTCGGCAAGTTCATCTGCATCGGTTTGAACTACGCCGATCATGCCGCCGAATCTAACATGGAGGTGCCAAAAGAGCCGATCATCTTCAACAAATGGACCAGTGCCATTTGCGGGCCGAATGACGATATCCAGATCCCCCGCGGCTCGCTCAAGACCGACTGGGAAGTCGAGCTGGGCGTGGTCATCGGCAAAGGCGGGCGCTACATCGACGAAGCGAATGCCCTGGAGCACGTCGCCGGATATTGCGTCATCAACGACGTGTCGGAGCGCGAATGGCAGCTCGAACGTGGCGGCACCTGGGACAAAGGCAAAGGCTTCGACACCTTCGGCCCGCTCGGGCCGTGGCTGGTGACCAAGGATGAGATCCCAGACCCGCATACGCTGGACCTGTGGTTGGAAGTCGACGGGCATCGCTATCAGAACGGCAACACCCGGACGCTGATCTTCAGCGTGCCGCAACTGATCGCCTACCTCAGCCGGTGCATGAGCCTGCAACCGGGCGACGTCATTTCGACCGGCACGCCGCCGGGTGTCGGGCTGGGCATCAAGCCCAACCCGGTGTTCCTGCGGCCGGGCCAGACCATGCGCCTCGGGATTGCAGGATTGGGTGAGCAGCGTCAGGTGACCGTGCAGGCGGATTGATCCGGGAAGCGTTCAAGGGTAAGTAGTGCCGCCAATCCTATTCGGGTCTGCGACACCTGACGCGCTTGCGGGCGTGCCTGCTTGCTCGATGACCAGCTCCGCAAGAATCGCAACGGGGTCGGCCAGGCTCTGTCGCGACCGATGGATCAGGCCGATGTCCCGATGAAACGTGTGTGGCCCCAGGTCTAGGGCCCGCACGCCTTTGGGCCACGGCTGATGGGCTGACGTATGCGGCACCAGGGCGACACCGACGCCTTTTTCCACCAGTTTGATGATCGCGTCCAGTTCATCCAGTTCGCACACTTCCCGCAGGGTGAAATGCATCTGCCGCAGGAAACGATCGACCTGCCTGCCGCCGAACGAGGACCGGTCATAACGGATGAAGGGTTGGCTGGACAGCAGCGCCGCCCAATCCTCGCCGGGCATTGCACGGGGAATGATCAGCCGATAAGGCTCCAATGCCAGGGTGGTCCAGCGCAGATCACTTTGCAGCGAGAACGGCGGGCGGATCATCACGGCCATGTCGATTTCACCGGCGTCCACCAGATTGATCAATTCCACCGACAGGCCCGGCACGATGCGTGTGCGGCACTGCGGGCATTGCTGGTGAAACCTGGCGAGAGCGTCCGGCAGGTACGAGCGCTGGACCGAGGCGATCGCGCCGATGTTCACCAGCACGCTGGCGGGAAGCCCGGGGGTGGCGGAGCCGAGACTCTCGTAAAGGCGAAGCAGTTCCTGGGCTTGCAGGAGAACCTGGTGGCCCCGCTTGTTGAGGTGGGCCGTGCGCCCCTTGCGGTCGAATAGCTCGAAGCCCAGCTCGGCTTCCAGGCGCTGGATCTGCGCACTGACCGCCGCCTGGGTGAGGCCGATCTTGTGCCCGGCTGCGGCGAAGGTGCCTTCGCGCGCGACGGCAATGAGGGTCTTGAGTTCTTTGATCATTGATAAAGATTAATGGTCTTTCTAAGAAATTTATATTGATTTTATTGTTCGGTTCCCGCGCCTACGATGGGCAAACGCGCGGTTGCGTATCCCATGATTGAATCTTTGGAGTCCCGATGAGCGTCTCGCCTTTCCATTTAGCAATTCCGGTCTATGACCTTGCGGCAGCCCGTACTTTTTACAGCCAAGTGTTTGGGTTGGAGGAGGGCCGCTCCAGTGAACAGTGGGTCGATTTCAATTTCTACGGTCACCAGTTGGTGATCCACGAGCACCCCAAGACCGCGTCCCAGGAAAGCGTGCACAGCAACGCCGTGGATGGGCACGATGTGCCGGTGCCTCATTTTGGTGTGGTATTGGGGTGGGCTGAATGGGAAGCGCTGGCCGAGCGACTGAAATCCTTCGGCACTCAATTTGTGATCGAGCCCTACGTGCGTTTCAAGGGGCAGGTGGGCGAACAGGCGACGATGTTCCTGTTCGACCCTTGCGGCAATGCGCTGGAGTTCAAGGCGTTCAAGGACATGAGTCAGTTGTTCGCCAAATAACGGCATGCGCATGACCCTGTGGGAGCGAGCCTGCTCGCGATAGGGTTCGGTGCCGTCCTTAGCCATGCACCGTCACGCGATTGCGCCCTGTCTTCTTCGATGTATACAACGCCTGGTCGGCCCGGGCGATCAGCTCGGCGTGGTCGTTCGCCGGCGTGCTCAGGTCGGCCACGCCCAGGCTGATGGTGAACCGAATCTCCTGGCCGTTGTACTGCACCAACAATTGTTCGACAGCCTTGCGCAGGCGCTCTGCGAAAATCCGTGCGCCGGCCTGGTCGGTGTCCGACAGCACCACGCCGAACTCTTCGCCCCCGTAGCGCCCGGCCACGTCGGACTCGCGTACGTGCTCGTGCAATAGCGCGGCAACCTGTTCGATCACCTTGTCGCCGGCCTGGTGGCCGTAGGTGTCGTTGACCTGCTTGAAATGATCGATGTCCAGCATCACCAGGCTCAGGGCGTTGCCATAGCGCTGATGGCGGGCGTAGGCGGCTTTCAGGGTGCCTTCCCAATGGCCGCGGTTATAGAGGCCGGTCAGGCGATCGGTGCTGGAGAGCAATTGCAGTTGTGCATTGGCGGCCTGGATCTGATGGCGATTGGTCGCGACGTCGGTGACGTCATAGATCACCAGGCAGATATGGTTGATTCGGTTGTCAGGCGAGCGCAGCGGCAGCAAGGTGGTGTTCTGGTACATGAACTCTTCCTGGCCGGTGATCGGTTGGTAGCTCTTGAAGCGCATCAGGTACGGGCGCTGCTCCCAGACTGTGAACGCGGGGGTGCCCAGGGTCGCGACGCTTTCCACCTTGCGGCTGAACCATTGGCGGTCGATTTCCGGGAACAGGCTGAAGAAATTCCGGTTCTGGGCGTCCTTGGGTTGGACGCCGGAGCGGTTCTCCATGAAGGTGTTCCAGACCTGAACGCGGTACTCACGGTCGAGCACCACCACGCCGACGTCGATGCTCTGAACGATGGCCAGCAACCAGTGGAATTCGTTCAGATCGATGGAGTCGGTCATGGCTCAGCTCATCAGGTAGGCGAGTTTGTGGGTCAGCCGCTCGATGGAATCCTCCGTGAACAGCAGTAACAGGTCGAAGCGGATATCCTGGCCTTCGAGGCCGTAGCTGATCTCCACCGCGAGGGTTTTTTTCCAATGGACGCGGTTTGCCCGGATCAATTCCTCGATGGCCGCATGCTGGCCGAGGACCTGCGGATGACCTTGGGAGAACACCACATCGATCTGCTCGGCGATGCTGCTCAGGCACGCACCGATCAGGATGCTCGAAAGGTCCACCAGCATCTCCAGGTCTGAATAGTCGGCGCTTTCGCGCTGCATCAACTGGGCGATATCGGCGATTTCCGAATCATGGAAGATCAGCAGGGCTTCGCCGGCAATCCCGCTGCCGATAAACCCCTGGCAGATGGCCGTGAGTTGCTGGGAACCGCCGACGTCGTTCAAGGCCATGTGCAATTCGCCGACTTCGAGCACGTTGACGTTCGGCACCGGCAGTTGCACGAAAACCCCCAGCACCTTGGCAATCAGGGCGGCGGCCTGGCCGATGGCAACGTTGACCGTTTCGCGGAACGCGTCCTGGAAGCTGATGGCCGTGTTCGGTGTCGCTCGGTTCTGCGGCGGCGCCTGAGCGGGCTGGCTCAACAGCCCCACGCGGTTGAGGGTCTGGCGCAGTTCGTTTTCATCGAATGGTTTTTTCAGGAAGGCCAACGCGCCCAGCTCAAGGACGCGGCGCACGGCCTCATCCTGGATGTCACCGGAAATCACGATGACCTGCGCCTTGAGGCCTTCGGCGCGCAACGCGCTCAGGACCTGGTATCCATCCATTTCCGGCATGGTCAGGTCGAGCAGCACCACATGGCCGAGGCCCTGACGTATGGCATCCATGGCCTGGCGGCCATTGACCGCCTCGGTGACTGAAACCGGCCAGTCTTGCGGCAGCGCACGCAACACTTGCTTGCGCGCCATGGTGGAGTCATCGCACACAACCAGAGGGATCAACGGCACTGGGGTGTCCAACGACGAATAGCGGGGGAGTTCCTTCGTGCCTCATTCATAGGCGGCAGTGGCCCTCTGATCAATGAACGGGATGCTGTCTTGGCTTCTTTTAAAAACTGGACCATTAAGTCAAGGGCGTCAAACGCCACTCGTCATCTGGCGCAACTGCGCCGGGCTCACCCCTAGGCGCTGCTTGAACGTTGTTGTCATGTGCGCCTGGGAGCTGAAACCGCAGGCGTGGGCGATTTGTGCCAACGTCGCCGATGAGTCGCGTATCAACGCCCGGGCTTTGGCGAGGCGGCGGTCGATCAGGTAAGCGTAGGGGCTTTTGCCCGTCGCGAACTTGAAGGCGCGCATGAAATAACCTTCGGACAATCCCAGCAACTGCGCCATTGCCGAGACGCCCAGCGGTTGATCGAGGCCGGCATCGATGAACTCGTCGAGCAGGCGCATCCGGCTGTCGGTCATGGAGCCCTGGAGCGTTGCGCAAGAATGTTCGCCCGGCGTCACGCGCTCGGCCAGCGCCACGGCCCAGGCTTGCCAATCATCTTCGACCGAAGCGTGCAGCAACGCCTTGCGCATGCGTTGCGCGAGGGCGCTGGCGCGTGGGTCGACGCGATTGTTGAACGCATGATCTCCAGGCAGCACGACGCCGTCAGTGCGCACCAAACGCAGGTATTCGCCGCCTACGGGTGACTCCGAATACACGTCGCACTGGGCTGGGACGAACGCCAGGCCGTTGGGCTTGGCGTAGAACGGCTGCACCCGGTCGCTGCCAATGGCATGCAGGCCTCGCTGGCTGTCGAAGGCAAAGCCGATGACCGGCTGGGTTGCAACGTATCGAGCCGAATAGGCGCTACCGGGGAGCAGTTCGATGAGCCACGGGCCGGCCTCGACGCGACGGGTCGATTCAGTCGGGCGCGGTGGCTGTGGGCGGTTTCGATGGCTCATCTACCCATAGTAGTGAAGCGAGGGGACAAAAGTCAGGTCAGTTTTTTGAAAGCCCGGCTTCGGCGTCCCTGGCTAGACTGGCCGAAACCCAAGGAGACCCATCATGTACGCACTGACTCTCGACGATATCGAACAAGCGGCTCGCCAGGTCTACCAGGTCATGCCCGCCACGGCCCAGTACGCCTGGCCCTTGCTGGCGCAACGCCTCGGTTGCACGGTGTGGGTCAAGCACGAAAATCATACCCCCACGGGCGCGTTCAAGGTCCGCGGCGGCATCACATTCATGGATTGGCTCAAGCGTGAGCATCCGCGAACGAAAGGCATTGTCACCGCGACCCGTGGCAACCATGGCCAGAGCCAGGCGCTGGCGGCCAGCGCGGCGGGGCTGCGGGCATTGATCGTGGTGCCGGAGGGAAACTCGGTCGAGAAGAACGACGCCATGCGCGGCTTCGGTGGCGAAGTGATCGAATACGGCCGCGATTTCGATGAGGCTCGTGAAGAAGCGGCACGCCTGGCGCAGACCCAGGGACTCTATCTCGTACCGCCGTTTCATACCGAGCTGGTCAGAGGCGTCGCTACCTACGCGCTCGAGCTGTTCAAGGCCGTGCCTGACCTAGACACCGTCTACGTGCCCATTGGCTGCGGCTCCGGGATCTGCGCGGTCATCGCTGCCCGTGATGCCCTGGGCTTGCAAACCCAGGTCGTGGGCGTGGTGTCCACCGAGGCGACGGCGGCGAAACTGTCATTTGAAGCGGGTGAAATCCGCGAAACCGCCTCGGCCGATACCTTTGCCGACGGCCTCGCCGTGCGCAAGCCGATTGCACAGGCCTTCGCCATCTACGGCGCTGGCGCGGCGCGCATCGTAGCGGTCAGCGACCAGGAAATTGCCGAGGCCATGCGCGTCTATTACACCGACACCCACAACCTGGCCGAAGGTGCCGGCGCGGCGGCGTTGGCGGCGCTTATCCAGGAGCGCGGGAAGATGGAAGGGAAGAAGGTCGGGGTGATTTTGTCCGGCGGTAATATCGATCGATCGGTGTATGCCCGCGTAATCGAGTAGTCAGAGACGACAGGGCGATGGGATTGTGACTAAATCCAGGTTTGGTCATAAGTTGTCAACGGTCGTCGGGATGCGTAAGCTGCCCCGATGAACCAGCCATCCATTGCACCACCCAGCGCCCGTGGACCCGCCGATCACGACATTCGTGACCAGATCATAGCGGCCGCCCATGAACATTTCAGCCAGTACGGCTTTGGCAAGACCACGGTTTCCGACCTGGCCAAGGCTATCGGCTTCTCCAAGGCGTACATCTACAAGTTCTTCGATTCCAAGCAGGCGATCGGCGAAGCGATCTGCGCCAACTGCCTGTCGACGATCGTCGAGGCGGTGGAAGAGGCGATCAACGTAAACGGGCTGACGGCAACGGAGCGCTTGCGCAGGCTGGTCAAAACATTAGTCGTCACGGGCGTGAACCTGTTTTTCAACGACCGCAAGCTCTACGATATCGCGGCTTTCTCGGCTTCGGAGCGCTGGCCTAGTTCCCAGGCGTATAACGAACGGATCAAGAGCTTCGTGCTGGAGATCATCCGCCAAGGGCGTGAGCTCGGCGAGTTTGAACGACGCACGCCTCTGGACGAAACGGTGGAGGCCATCCACCTGGCCTTGCGGCCGTTCGTCAACCCCTTGCTGCTGCAATACAACCTCGACTTCGTCGAGGAAGCCCCCACGCTCACGACCAATCTCATCCTGCGTAGCCTGATGCCCTGAGCTTTGGCTGATGGCCACTCTCGCAGCTATTTAGTGACCATTTCTAAAAATGTTCACCTTGTCGCCACAGCTCCTTCCTCGGGAGCTTGCCAACCACCGCCAAGCGCACGGAATGCCGCGACCGCTGCCCGTGCTGATTCCGTTCGAGCCTGCGCTCGGGCATCGGATGCCTGCAGCAACGTCTCGTCGGCGTTGAGCACGTCGATCAGGCTGGCGGTGCCTTTCTGGTAGGCGACGAAGGCCGATTGACGGGCCTGGTTCAAAGACGTTTCGCCTTGGGTGAGGGTGGTCGCCTGGGTTTCGCGATTGACCAGCGCGCTAAAGGCGTTTTCGACGTCTTCAGTGGCGCGCAGCACGGACTGGCGATAAGCAGCCAACGCTTCGGCTTCCTCGCCCTTGGCCTCGTCGATCCGGGCGTTGATGCGGCCAAAATCGAAGAGCCTCCAGCGCAGCCCCAGCACGCCCGCCGATTGGCTGGCGCCGCCACTGAACAAGTTACCGCCGGACACCGCCGTGGCGCTGCCGAGCAAGGCGCTGAGGGAGAACTTTGGATAGTACTCGGCGACGGCCTCGCCGATGCGCGCATTGGAGGCCGCAAGGTGACGCTCGGCGACGATCAGGTCTGGCCGGCGACGCAGCAGGTCCGCCGGCGTTCCGGTTGTGGTTATTTGTGGGGCGAGGGGAATGTCGCGGCGCTCGGCCAATAGCGGCCGATGGGTGCCGGGCGGAGTGCCGAGCATGACATCCAAGGCGTTCATCGCGGCATCCAGGCCGGTCTGCAGGACCGGTAACGTTGCCTGGACTTGTGCCAGTTGCCCCTCGGTCTGGCGAACCTGATAGCTGGCGGCGAGGCCTTTGTTGTACAGCAATTGGATTTTTTTTAGCAGGTCTTGCTGCGTCCTGACCTGTCGGTTTGCAATGTCCAGCCGGGCCTGCAGTCCACGAACGGTGATGTAGGTGTCGGCGACCTGCGCGGCGACCGCCAAGCGCGTGGCGACCGCACCGGCCTCGGACGCCTGGTAGTCCGCCAGCGCTGCTTCGCGTCCACGCCGCAGGCCGCCGAAGGCATCTATCTCCCAACTGGCGCCGAGGTTGAGTTCGTAGGAACTTCCGTATCGATCATAGCCAGGCGTTGAATCGAGCACCTGGCCGAGCGGGGTCTCCACCGACTGGTAGGCGCGCGCGGCCTGGCCACTGATATTTCCCGAGGGCAGCAAAGCGGCGTTCGCTGCGCCCAGTCCGGCCCGTGCCTGCGTCACGCGCGCCGATGCCTGCGCCAAGTCCAGGTTTTGTTCAAGGGCCTTGGTGACAAACACCGTGAGGTTTGGATCACCAAACGCTTCCCACCAGATAATCGAGTCGGCCCGAACGCTCGCGGACCGCTGTTCGACCAGAGGCTGGCCTACGTAACGACTCGAAAGTGGGACTGCGGGACGATGGTAGTCCGGGCCGACCGCGCAACCTGTCAACAAGCCGGTGCTCAGAAAAAAAGCCAGGGGGCGCAGGGGTAGCATGGAAAATTCCTCGAGTCGATGCGGATGGTGACCATATCATAATATGGTCACAAGCTGTCAATTGGCTTCCAGGCAGAGCTAACGGACAGTTGTTAAGCGCAACACGGCTTGAAGGCTGACGGTCTTAGCGTAAATATCGTGACGATTGACAGATATGGTCACTCGAATGAGAATGCGCCTTCCATCCTGTCCGCTCATGAAAAGGGACCTTATGCTCCGGCGCCGACCTGTCACTCTTGCCGCTTGCTTGCTGCCTCTCGTCCTGACGGCGTGTGGCGAGTCATCCACCGAGAAAGATCCACGCACGCTTGCGCCCATCGTGAGGGTCGCGCAAGTTTTGGGTTCGCCCGACCGGTCGCGTTCGTTTACCGGCGTGGTCACGGCCAGGGTCCAGAGCGACCTGGGCTTTCGCGTGTCGGGCAAGGTCCTCGAGCGGCTGGTCGACACCGGCCAGACGGTCAAGCGCGGCCAGCCACTGATGCGCCTGGACCCTGTCGACTTGGGGCTGCAAGCGCGAGCACAACAGGAGGCCGTTGCCGCCGCTCGGGCGAGGGCGAAGCAGACCGCCGATGACGAGGCTCGTTACCGAGACCTCGTCGCTGCCGGCGCCATTTCCGCCTCGGGCTACGACCAGATCAAGGCCGCCGCCGATACCGCAAGGGCGCAACTCAGCGCGGCCCAGGCCCAGGCTGACGTTGCCCGCAACGCTTCTGGTTATGCCGTGCTGCTCGCCGACGCCGATGGCGTTGTGATGGAAACGCTCGCCGAGCCCGGGCAAGTTGTCGCTCTTGGACAAATCGTGGTTCGACTGGCCCGGGCAGGCCAGCGCGAAGCCGTGGTGCAACTGCCTGAAACCCTGCGGCCGACGTCGGGGTCAGTCGCCCAGGCGACGCTGTACGGCAATGCCAGCGAGGCGGTCAATGCGAAGCTGAGGTTGCTGTCGGATTCCGCCGACCCTGTAACGCGCACCTTCGAGGCGCGTTACGTGTTGGAGGGCGCGCTGGCCAGCGCACCGCTGGGATCCACGGTCACGCTCCGGGTCGCCGCGGGGCCTCGGACGGAACAGGCACTGCAAGTTCCGATCGCTGCCATTTTCGACTCGGGCAAAGGCAGTGGTGTCTGGGTCATCACGGGCGAACCGGCGACAGTCGCCTGGCGTCCGGTGAAGGTCGTCGGCTTGAGCGACGACGCCGCGCAGGTCTTGGGCGAGCTGAAAATGGGCGAGCAGATCGTTGCGCTCGGCGCCCATCTGCTGCACGAGGGCGAGGCGGTGCGTCTTGCGCAACCGCAAGACGTGAAGGTTGCGGGGAATCGCCCATGAGCTTCAACCTCTCCGCGCTCGCCGTCCGCGAGCGTTCCATCACGGTATTCCTGCTGTTGCTGATCGCCGTTGCGGGTGTCCTCGCTTTTTTCCAGCTCGGCCGCGCGGAAGACCCACCCTTCACGGTAAAGCAACTGACGGTCATCACCGCCTGGCCAGGCGCGACAGCCCAGGAAATGCAAGACCAGGTCGCCGAACCGCTGGAAAAACGCCTGCAAGAATTGAAGTGGTACGACCGCACGGAAACCTATACCCGTCCCGGCCTTGCGTTCACGATGGTGTCGCTGGTCGATCGGACGCCGCCGTCGCAAGTGCAGGAAGAGTTCTACCAGGCGCGCAAGAAGCTGGCTGACGAGGCGATCAAACTGCCGCCCGGGGTTATAGGGCCGATGGTCAATGATGAATTTTCCGACGTGACCTTCGCCTTGTTCGCCTTGAAAGCCAAAGGCGAGCCGCAACGACGGCTGGTGCGTGATGCCGAAGCGCTACGCCAACAACTGCTGCATGTGCCAGGCGTGAAGAAGATCAATATCATCGGCGAGCAGGCCGAACGGATCTTCGTGTCCTTTTCCCACGATCGCTTGGCGACCCTGGGTGTGTCGCCCCAGGATATTTTTACCGCCCTCAACAGCCAGAACATGCTCACGCCAGCCGGCTCCATCGAAACCGTCGGGCCGCAGGTGTTCCTGCGCCTGGATGGCGCTTTCGACAAGCTGCAGAAGATTCGCGACACGCCGGTCGTGGTACAGGGGCGCTCGCTGAAGCTGTCGGACGTGGCGACTGTCGAGCGCGGCTATGAAGACCCCGCCACGTTCCTGGTGCGCAACGGTGGCGAAGAAGCGTTGTTATTGGGCGTGATCATGCGCGAGGGCTGGAATGGCCTGGACCTGGGCAAGGCCTTGGATACGCAGATCAGCAAGATCAACCAAGACATGCCGCTGGGCATGGCGCTGACCAAGGTTACCGATCAATCGGTCAATATCGACTCGGCGGTCGGCGAGTTCATGGTCAAGTTCTTCGTCGCGCTGCTGGTGGTGATGATTGTCTGTTTCCTCAGCATGGGCTGGCGCGTGGGTGTCGTGGTCGCGGCGGCCGTGCCGTTGACGTTGGCCGTGGTGTTCGTGGTCATGGCCGCCACCGGCAAGAATTTCGACCGAATCACCCTCGGCTCCCTGATCCTCGCGCTCGGTTTGTTGGTGGACGACGCGATCATCGCCATTGAAATGATGGTGGTGAAAATGGAGGAGGGCTACGACCGGATCAAGGCCAGCGCGTATGCCTGGAGCCACACGGCCGCACCGATGTTGTCCGGCACGCTGGTGACCGCCATCGGCTTCATGCCCAACGGGTTCGCGCAATCGACCGCTGGCGAATACACCAGCAACATGTTCTGGATCGTCGGCATCGCGCTGATTGCTTCCTGGGTGGTCGCGGTGGCATTCACACCGTACCTGGGCGTGAAATTGTTGCCCGACATCAAGCAGGTCGAAGGCGGGCACGCGGCCATCTACAACACGCGGCACTACAACCGTTTCCGCCGAGTGCTGACGCGAGTCATCGCGCGCAAATGGTGGGTGGCCGGTACGGTGATCGCGACATTCGTGGTGGCGATCCTCGGCATGGGCCTGGTGAAAAAACAGTTCTTTCCGACCTCGGATCGGCCCGAGGTGCTGGTGGAAGTGCAGATGCCGTACGGCACCTCCATCGAGCAAACCAGCGCCACCACCGCCAGGGTCGAGGCCTGGCTGCAACAACAGGAAGAGGCCCGGATCGTCACCGCCTACATCGGCCAAGGCGCGCCGCGTTTCTACCTGGCGATGGCGCCGGAACTTCCCGATCCGTCATTTGCCAAGATTGTCGTGCTGACGGACAGCCAGCAAGCACGCGAAGCCCTCAAGTTCCGTCTCCGCGAAGCGATCGCCCAAGGGCTGGCTCCCGAGGCGCGGGTGCGGGTCACTCAATTGGTGTTCGGCCCGTATTCACCGTTCCCCGTGGCGTATCGTGTGATGGGCCCTGATTCGACGAAGCTGCGCGAGATCGCCAGTCAGGTCCAGGGCATCATGCAGGCGAGCCCGATGATGAGGACCGTCAACACCGACTGGGGACCCTTGGTGCCGACGCTGCATTTCAATCTCGACCAGGACCGCTTGCAAGCGGTGGGGCTGACGTCCAATGCGGTCGCCCAGCAATTGCAGTTTCTGCTCAGCGGCGTGCCGATCACGGCAGTGCGCGAGGACATCCGTTCGGTGCAGGTGATCGGCCGCGCCGCCGGTGACATCCGCCTCGACCCCGCGCGGATCGAAGGTTTCACCCTAGTGGGCGCGACAGGCCAGCGCATTCCGCTGTCCCAGGTCGGCGAGGTGGATGTGCGCATGGAAGATCCGATCCTGCGCCGTCGTGATCGCACGCCGACCATGACGGTGCGCGGCGATATTGCCGAAGGCCTGCAGCCGCCGGACGTCTCCAGCGCGATTATCAAGCAACTGCAACCGGTCATCGACAGGTTGCCCGCCGGCTACCGGATCGAGCAGGCGGGCGCCATCGAGGAGTCGGGCAAGGCCGGCAAGGCCATCGTGCCGCTGGTGCCGATCATGGTCGCCTTGACGTTGCTGATCATCATCCTGCAAGTGCGCTCGATCTCGGCGATGATCATGGTGTTCTTGACGGCGCCACTGGGGCTGATCGGCGTCGTGCCGACATTGCTGATCTTCAATCAGCCATTCGGTATCAATGCATTGGTCGGCCTGATCGCCCTGTCGGGCATTCTCATGCGCAATACGCTGATCCTGATCGGGCAAATCCATCACAACGCCAACGAAGGGCTGGATCCGTTCCATGCGGTGATCGAGGCCACGGTGCAGCGTGCACGGCCGGTGTTGCTCACGGCACTGGCGGCAATCCTGGCATTCATCCCCCTGACACATTCGGTGTTCTGGGGCACGCTGGCCTACACCCTGATCGGCGGCACGTTCGTCGGCACCATCATGACGCTGGTGTTCCTGCCGGCGATGTATTCCATCTGGTTCAAGATCCGTCCTGATACGAAGAGGGCTCCATGAAAAATCGCGAAGGTCAAAAACGCATCGTCATCACTGGCGTAGGCATCGTCGGCCCGCTGGGCTGCGGGGTGGAAGAGGTCTGGCAGCGCTTGCTGGCCGGGCAATCCGGCATTCGCAACCTGTCCGCCGACGTCACCGACGGGACCGGCGTCGCCGTGGGGGGGCAAGTGCCGACCTTGGAAGAGGACGGTATCGCCGGTTACGACCCGGAGCGCCTCATCGCGCCCAAGGATCGCAAGAAGATGGACCGCTTCATCGAGTTCGCCCTGGTGGCGGCTCACGAAGCCCTGGAGCAGGCGGGCTGGCATCCCGTTGATCCCGTCCATCAGGAGCGGACTGCCACGATCATTTCTTCGGGCGTGGGTGGTTTCGCCACGATTGCCGATGCGGTGCGCACCACCGATGCTCGCGGTCCACGTCGACTGTCGCCGTTCACCGCGCCGGCTTTCCTGGCCAATATGGCGGCCGGGCAGGTGTCCATCCGACATGGTTTCAAAGGGCCGCTAGGTGCGCCCGTTACCGCTTGTGCTGCCGGCGTACAAGCCATTGGCGATGCCGCTCGGCTGATCAAGAGTGGCGAGGCGGACATTGCCATTTGCGGCGGCACCGAGGCGGCGATCGACCGGGTGACGTTGGGCTGCTTCGCGGCGGCGCGGGCACTGTCCACGGGATTTGCCGAGCGTCCACAAGAGGCCTCGCGGCCGTTCGATCGGGAGCGCGACGGCTTCGTCATGGCCGAAGGCGCCGGGTTGCTGGTGATCGAGTCGCTGGAACACGCTCTGGCCCGGGGTGCCAAGCCCCTGGCGGAATTGGTGGGGTATGGCACCAGCGCCGATGCCTACCACCTGACCGCGGGCCCGGAGGATGGCAACGGAGCCCGCCGCGCCATGGAGCAAGCGTTGCGCCAGGCAGGTCTCAACCCCAGCGAGGTGCAGCACATCAATGCCCACGCGACGTCCACCCAGGTGGGTGATGCCGGTGAGCTGGCGGCGATCCGCGCGGTTTTTGGCACGAACGGCGGCGCGGGCGCAGGCGTGGCGATCACTTCTACCAAATCAGCCACTGGCCACTTGTTGGGCGCGGCCGGCGGCATCGAAGCGATCTTCACGGTTTTGGCGCTGCGTGATCAGATCGTGCCGCCGACGCTGAACCTGATGCATCCCGACGAGGCAGCCAACGGCCTCGATCTGGTTGGCCTGAAGGCCCGGAAAATGCCGATCACCCATGCACTGTCGAATGGGTTCGGTTTTGGTGGCGTCAATGCCAGCGTGTTATTCCGTCGTTGGGACGATTGACGCCGCGTCAGCGGCGCAAGCGGAACAGCACCAGCGCGACCAGGCAGGTCAACGCCTGTATCGCGCCCAGTGTGGCGATGGGTGAAAAGCTCAGCACGGCGGCGAGCCAGGTGGTCAACGCTGCCGCACCCATGGAGAGAAAACCCAGCAGCGCCGAGGCCATCCCGGCCTCTTTGCCGAAAGGTCCCATGGTGATTGCCGTGCCTAAGGGGTTCGCCAGGCCCATGCCCCAAAGGAACGTCACCATCGACACCGCATACCAGCCAAGCCCCGGGCTGGCCGGCCCCACGATGAGCAAACCACCGCCGATCATGGCGCAGGCAATGCCCAGCAGGGCGGTGTTACCTGGGCCAAAACGTCGGGCCAGGCGAGGAGCGGCCAGGCCGGCGGCGAACACCACAAACACCGTTGATGCGAAATACAGGCCGGCCTGCAGGGACGTCAGGCCGATGCCTTTCATGAGAATGGCCGGGGCAGCGGCGAATGACGCGAACAGACCGCTGAGCAACAGGCTCATCGACAGGGCAGGGAGGATGAAACGCTTGTCCACCACCAGCCTGGCGTAAGCGCGCACCACACTGCCGGTAGAGTGCGGCGCCCGGCGGTCGGCGGGATGGGTTTCGCCAAGATCGCGTACATAGAAGAACGCCAGCACCACGGCGGCCAATCCCACCAGGAAAAAGATGGCGCGCCATCCGAGCGTGACGGACAGCACGCTGCCCGCCAAGGGTGAGAAACCTGGCGCAGCGGCCGTGGCGACCATCGTCAATGACAGGGCGCGGGCCAGTGTCTCGCCTTCGAACAGATCCCGTGCGATGGCCCGCGACAGCACCGAGGCCGCGCACACGCCCAACGCCTGAACGACGCGGCCGGCAATCAGTACCTCAAGGGTGGTGGCGAGGCCGCCGATGACGGTGCCGACTATGAACACCGACAGTCCGCCCAGCACCAGTTTCTGCCGTCCATAACGGTCAGCCAACGGCCCGACCACCAACTGACCCAGGGCAAAGGTGACGAAGTAACTGGAGAGCGTCAGGCCCAGTTCGCGGGCGGTCACGCCGAGGTCATCACCGATCACCGGGAACGCAGGGAGGATGATATTGGTGGAGAGCATGCCGATGGCCGCGAGGCCGGCGAGCAGTGCGACGATTCGGCCGGTCAGGGCTGGGCTCGATGCGAGTGGCTGCGTTTGCACAATCGCTGATGCATCTGCGGTTTTCATGGATCAACCCTCTGGCCGGTTTTGTCTCGCTTATGATGATCGTAATATGACGATCGTCATCTAGGGCGTCAAGGTCAATGGAAAATTTAGGGGGATGGGTGCGATGAGGGGATTCGAGAGGGCTTACAAAAGTTTATACAGCTGAAATGACTCGGTCGACACCTGGCGGCGCCGACCGAGTCAGGGGCATTTACCAGCGGAAGTTGACGGAGGTCACCAACTCGCGCTCGTCGCCGTAGCGGCAGATGGCAAATTCGCAATAAGTGTATTTTTTGTTCGTCACGTTGTTGGCGTTGAGGGCGATGTCCCAGTTCTTGTCGATCTGGTAGCTGGCCATTGCATCGAACAGCGTGTAGGCAGGCATTTGCGAATCGATGCCCGAAGCTTGGGTGGTTCCCTTGTAGCGCGCGCCGCCGCCGATTTTCAGCTGCGGTACGCCGAAACGGGCGAAGTTGTAGTCGGCCCACAGCGCGGCTTGGTGGTAAGGCGTATCTTCGCTGCGCTGACCCACTTCGCTCTGGATTACGCTTTTGGTGATGCGCGCATCGGTGTAGGCGTACGTCGCGATGACCGTCAGTTGAGGCGTGATGTCGGACTTGGCTTCGAGTTCCAGGCCACGGGAGCGCTGCTCGCCAATCTGCTGGGGATTGAGGCCAGCCAGGTCGCGCTTCACGACGTTTTCCTGCGTCAGTTCATAAACCGCTGCGCTCAACAGTGTATTGCTGCCCGGAGGTTGGTAGCGGATGCCGATTTCGTACTGCTTGCCTTCTGTAGGCTTGAATGTCTGGCCAGGCGCGTCGGCCACCGCAACTGGGAAGAATGATTCGCTGTAGCTGATGTAAGGTGCCAGGCCGTTGTCCGCCTGGTACACCAGGCCGGCGCGCCAAGTGGTGGATTCGTCGTTCTGGCTCAGCTTCTCGCCGGTGGCGAAGCCTTCCTGATCCTGATCTGCCCAATCGTGGCGACCGCCGAGCAGCAATAGCCAATGATCGTCGAACTTGATCTGGTCTTGCAGGTAGATACCTGTCTGGAAGGTATCGATCTGTGAACCGCGGTCGCGGTTCCGGCTCTTGTCCACCACCACTGGCTGACCGTAGTTGTAGTCACCAATATTGATAGAGGTCGAGTTGGCTCGGAAGTTATGCGAGTCGTATGACGCGTCGTAGGTATCGGCACCCACCAGGAAGGTGTTTTCAATCCCGCCAATGTTCCAACGCGTCTCGATGTTGGTGTCGCTGGCCAACGCCCGGGAGCGCTCCCGCCGATCACTGTACTGACGACCCAAAACGCCCGTGGCGGCTGCTGTATTGACTGGATTCCCTGTCCGAATCTGCATGTATTTCCACTTCACATCCGCTTCGTAGTAACGCAACTTGTTGCTGATACGGGTGTGTTCATCAAACCGGTGTTCGAACTCATAACCGATGGCGGACATCTCGCCGTTCATGTCGTCGTAGTCGGGTTCGCCGATGAAATCGTGGCGGCCGATGGTGAAGGGGCCGTTGCCTACGCCTTTGACCAATTGATAGGGCAGCGGGGCGGAGAAACGCGTGTCGCTCTTCTGATAGAACGAGAGCAGGGTCAGGGACGTGTCTTCATCAGGGCGCCAGGTCAGGGCCGGGGCGATGTAGAGCTTGTCGTCGTTGACGTAATCCTGCTGGGTGTCGCTGTCGCGCTTGAGCATGGTCAGGCGGTAGGTGAGGACCTCGCTGTCACCGAGCGGGCCGCTGAAGTCGGCGGTCAGTTGCTTGCGATCATGGTTGCCATATTGCAGCCCCAACTCATGCAGCGGGGTTTCGGTCGGGCGCTTGCTGACACCGTTGACGAAGCCGCCTGGCGACAGTTGGCCGTACAGCACCGACGCCGCGCCGCGGATAACTTCCACGCGCTCCAACCCATACGGGTCCTGGACGCCATCGTAGGAGTTGTTTTGCAGGCGCATGCCGTCGCGCAGGGAGCCGCCAGTGGCGGATTCGACGTCGAAGCCGCGAATGCGGAACCGGTCCGAGGTGCGGTTGAAGCTGCTCGGTTGGCTGGTGAAGCCCGGGGTGTAGCTGAGGGCGTCCGCCATGGTGTCGGACTTGCGATCGCGCATTTCATCGGCGGTGACCACGGACACCGATTGCGGCGTTTCAGTGATGGCCGCGTTGGACTTGGTGGCACTGCCGTTGCGCAGGGCGACTTTGCCGGCCAGCGGCGCCGTGGGGTTTTCCACGGCGGCGGCATTGATGTTGATTTCGCCGAGTTGAAGAGGAGCGTTGGCTGCAGCCTCTTCTTGTGCGGCGATCGCCTGTGCTGAAAAGATGCTCCCCAAAGCCAGGGCCAGAGTGCTCAAGTGAAACGCTGGATGACGCGAGACGTAACGTTTTTCGGTGCCAACTGTTGTTTTTCTTACGAGCATCGAGGAAGTCCTTGAGGATTGTTATTGATCTTCGCAAGCCTATCGTCCCGGTCCGGCGGCAGGGCAGGCGAGCGAAGTTAGTGTCTACTGGCCATAATCTGACTGTGAATGATAAGGGTTTGCATTAATATTGTCAGGCTTGTAGGGAATTTATTTTAGTTTCGACATATTCTGTGCCGCACTTTTTAGCCTGCGGTGGGTTTTCCGGCGTTGTTACCGGGAAACGAATGCGCGGGATCTGTACGATGGACGATTCGATCAGGCCCTCTTGGGCGGTGGAGGGACGGTCATGCTGAAAGCCAGCAATGTGCGGCTGAGCTATGGCGAGCAACAGATTCTCAACGGTGTCAGCCTGGACATTCCCGAAGGCTGCTTCACGGCGTTGATCGGGGCCAACGGCTGTGGCAAGACCACACTCTTGAATGTGCTGGCACATATGCTGCGCCCAAGCGCGGGTGAGGTGCACCTGTCCGGCAAGGCTCTGGGGCAGTATTCGCGCCGGGCGCTGGCGCAGCGCATGGCGTTGTTGCCCCAGCGCACTACGTCACCGGCCGGCATGAGCGTGCGGGAGCTGGTGATGCAGGGACGTTTCCCCTGGCAGAGCTGGTGGCGGCAATGGTCCGAACAGGATCAGCAGGCAATCGACCGTGCCATCGAACTGGCGGGCATCGCACCGTTGCTCGATCGCTCGTTGGCCACCCTGTCGGGTGGACAACTGCAGCGCTGCTGGATTGCCATGACCTTGGCCCAGGACACCCCAGTGATCCTGTTGGACGAGCCCACGACGTTTCTCGATATCGCTCATCAGATCACCTTGCTCGAACTGCTGGTGGACCTGCGCGAGCAAGGCAAGACCGTCGTCGCCGTGCTTCACGATCTCAACCAGGCCGCGCGTTATGCCGATCACCTGGTGATGATGCGTGAAGGCCGCTTGCTGGCCCAGGGCGCGCCCGCTGAAGTCTTTACCCGTGAGAATCTCAAGGCGGTCTTCGACCTGGACGCGCACATCATCACCGACCCTTATTCGGGCGACCCGCTGTGTGTTCCGCAAACCACCCGTAGCCAGCCATCGGCTGTACGGGAGGCGATGTGAGTCACGGTTTGCGAATACCGGTGTGGCTGGGCCTGCTGGTTGCCATCGCCTTGGCCGCGCTGCTGCACCTGGCGGTTGGCGCCAAGAGCATCCCTTGGAACGAGGCCTGGCAGGCACTGGTGGCGTATGCACCGGACAACGCCGATCAGAGCGTCATCCGTGGCAGCCGCCTGCCACGCTTGCTGGTTGCCATGCTGGTGGGCGCCAGCCTTGGCCTGGCGGGAGTGATCATGCAGGCGGTAGGTGACAACCCCCTGGCCGACCCCGGCATTCTCGGCATCAACAGCGGCGCGGCATTATTCGTGGTGTTCGGCTTGCTGGTGCTGCCCGGTCACGACCTGTCGATGATCCCATTGTTTGCTTTCAGCGGTGCCCTGGTGGCAGCCATTGGTGTCCTGCTGCTGGCGGGCAGGGGCCATAACCCGATTCGACTGACCTTGTCCGGCGCGATGATCGCGGCGTTGTTCAGCGCCATCACGTCAATCCTGCTGTTGCTCGACCAGCAGGGGCTCGACAGCCTTCGCCGCTGGCTCACCGGGTCGATCGGCGTGACCGGAGGCTCGATGCAGGCATGGGTCTGGCCTTATGTGGTGTTGGGCATGGTCTTGTGCCTGGTCAATGTCCGGGCCTTGAACGCCCATCGGCTCGGTCCGCAGGCCGCGGCCGGCATGGGCGTCAACTTGTTGAAAATGCGCCTGTTCGGGCTGGCTTCCGTGGTGCTGCTGTCAGGATGCGCCGTGGCGCTGGCGGGACCGATCGGTTTTGTCGGGTTGGTGGTGCCCCATGCGGCGCGGCTGTTGTTTGGCGATGATTATCGACGGCTATTGCTGGCCGCGCCGCTGCTCGGCGCGTTGCTGCTGATCCTGGCGGACATTGCCGCACGAACCGTTGTGCGGCCCTTTGAGCTGAACACCGGGATTGTCACGGCACTGATCGGCGGGCCGATTTTCGTCGCGTTGGTGTTGAGGAAAGTCAAATGACGCGCGTTGGGCTGATCTTGCCCAGGGCACTTCCATTACTGCCTTGGGTGGCCCGGCCCATCGACGTGATTTCGGTGCTGGCCCTGATGTTCGCATTGGTTGCCTTATCGTTGTACGCGTTGACTGTCGGCAGTTATTCGTTGGGGGTTGTCCAGGCCTGGCAAGCGCTGTGGGCGCCTGAACAGGTCGACTCGACGACGCGCAATCTGCTTTGGGAATTGCGACTGCCACGTGTGGCCCTGGCGATCCTCGCCGGCATGGCCATGTCGCTGGCCGGCCTGTTGATGCAGTCGTTGACGCGCAATCCGCTGGCGGCGCCGGGGCTGGTGGGCGTGGAGTCGGGCGCCAGTGTGACGATGCTGCTGATCATTGTGCTCTGGCCCACGCTGTTGCCCCTTGAGCTCTATCCATTGGCGGCACTGGCGGGCGGGTTGGCCGTGGCATTCTTCGTCGCGCTGCTGTCGTGGCGCCAGGGGATTTCGCCGCTGCGGTTGATCCTTGTCGGCGTTGGGCTCACCGCGATGCTCAGTGCAGTAGCCGATTTACTGATCACCTACGGCAACATCGACCAGGTCGAGTCGGCCCTGATGTGGCTGGGCGGCAGCTTGCACCGGGCCGGTTGGCCGCAGGTTCACAGCCTCGGCACCTGGCTGTTGCTCGCGGGGGTTCCCTTGCTGTTTTTTCACCGTCAATTGAACCTGTTGCAGTTGGGCGAAAAAGTCGCGCTCAGCCGGGGCCTGAACGTCACGGGTGTCATGGCTTTCCTATTGCTGTGCAGTGTCATGCTGACAGCGGCCGCCGTGGCGAACGTCGGCACCATGACTTTCGTCGGGCTGGTGGCGCCGCACCTGGCACGCCAACTGGCAGGCGATCGCCACGGTGCGCTGATGCCTTTGTCGGCGTTGATGGGGGCATTGCTGGTACTGGCGGGGGATACACTGGGCAGGGGGCTGTTCCCACCGCTGCAATTACCGGCGGGGCTGGTGGTTGCAATTATCGGCGCACCTTATCTGATCATATTGTTGGCGCGTCAACGCAGTCGCTGAAAACACAGCGGCGCTTATCTTGAAATTATCGGAGGCAAACGCGTGCGGGTAGGGATGAGAGAAGTGTTCAAGAGGTTGTTTGGCATGCTTTGCGTGCCGTTTGCATTGATGTCGATGCACGCTGGCGCGGCCGAAACCAAAGTGTTCGAGAACAGTTTCGGTCGTGTCGAGGTGCCTGTTTCACCCCACTGCATTGTCTCCCTGCACGATTTCAGCCTGACCGATCAGTTGCTCGAATTGGGTATCAAGCCCTGCGGATCGACAGGCAGGAAGAAGCTGTTTTCGGACGTGCTGTTTCGCGGCGCCCAGGAGCGCTTCGACGTGACAGGCATTCAATACATCGGCTCGCACCAATCTCCTGACCTGGAAGCTATCGCCGCCCTGAAGCCTGACCTGATTGTCGGCCTGTCTTATCACGCGGACCTAAAGGAAAAGCTCAGCAAAATCGCACCGGTCGTGCTGCTGCCCTCCCGGGAAAGCGACATCAAGACCTACGCCAGGCAGCTCGCCGAGCTGGTCGGCAAACAGCAGCGTTACGAAGAAATGCTCCATGAATACGAATGGGTCGTCAGCGAGTTCAAGAAGCGGGTCAAGGACCCTTCGCGGATCACGGTCACGACGCTCGAAGTCTATACCGATGGTTTCCAACTGATCGGCCGTGGCGGTATGGACGACGTCATCAAGGATTTCGGTCTCGGGCGTGTCGCCGCCTATCGTGAGGCGCGCCAGAACGTGCCCTACAGCCTGGAGCGCATCGGTGACTTCGACAGTGATTTCATTATCGACACATACGAGGAGTTACTCGATTCGGAAGCGAGCACGGCAGCGTTTCGCCAGTCGCCTCAATGGCAGAACCTGTTTGCGGTGAAAAACCGCCAGTTTCTCTACCTGAACCGCAGCCGATACGCCGATACGATGCAAGGCTTGCTGGGTTCCGCCTACCTGCTGATGTCCCATATTGCCGAGCGAGAAAGCGTGCTTCAGGCCAAGTGACTTTGTGCCGATTGTTATACAAAAGTCATTAATGACAATGATTCTCTATTGCGGTTGTTACTCGTTTGTATTAGTTTGTGCTCTCGAAAAAAACACGCTTATCGGAATGGCGAGGGATCACAAATGGAAACGGGTTTGGCGCGTGCACAGGTTCAACCCATGGAAGGCGTACCGGGCGACGAACAGACCTTGCCATTTATCTTCCACGCGCCAGGCGCGGGGGCTGCTTGGCAGGACAGCCGGGCGCAGATCCTGCAAGCAGTCGAGGCGCAGTTACCGCGAGCGGGCGGCATCCTGTTTCGTGGCTTTGTGTTCAATGGCGAAGCGGACTTTGAAGCATTCGCCCGCGGTTTCGGTCATGAACTGCTGACCTACGACTACGCCTCAACGCCGCGCACCAAGCTCAACAACCGGGTCTACACGTCGACCGAGTACCCGGCCCACCAAGTGATCCCTCTACACAACGAGCAGTCCTACTCGCTTAACTGGCCAATGAAAATCTGGTTCCACTGCATGCAGGCCTCTGCGGTGGGCGGTGAAACCCCCATTGCCGACAGCCGCAAGGTCTACCAGCAACTCGACCCCGCCATACGTCAGCGTTTCGCCGAGAAGCGCCTGATGTACGTGCGCAACTATGGCAACGGCCTCGACTTGCCCTGGCAACAGGCGTTCAGCACGGAAGACCGTTCACAAGTCGAACATTTCTGCCGCGCCAACCAGATCCAGTTCCAGTGGAAAGAGGACGGCGAGCTGTCCACCCGCCAGATCTGCCAGGCCGTGGCCCAGCACCCGGTGACTGGGGAGTGGGTGTGGTTCAACCAGGCGCATCTGTTCCATATCTCCAATCTCGCCGCACCCGTGCGCGAGACGCTGATTTCCATCGTCGGCGAAGAGGGCGTGCCACGTAACGTTTTCTACGGTGATGGCTCGCCTATCGAGCTTGATGCCCTGGAGCATGTCCGTGCCGTATTGCAGCGCTGCCAGGTGAGCTTTCCCTGGCAAGCCGGTGACGTGCTGATGCTCGACAACATGCTGGTGGCCCATGGCCGTTCGACATTCCAGGGCGCGCGAAAGGTCGTGGTCGCCATGGCCGAGCCTGCTTCCGCGAACTGAGCTAGACGCTCTTGCAGACAGCCGTCACATGGGGCGGCTCATTCAGAACAAGCAAAATGAAGGACATCAAATGCTCGATCGCTTGATGCATCGCTGCTGGCTGCGTGGGATTCGCCTATCGAAAGTCGAAGGCCAATTGGTCATCACCCCCGGATCACCTAGGGCGTTGGACGATGAACTGGCAAGCGAACTGACGGCGCACGGCGCCGACGTGCTGCAATGGCTGGCCCGGCACCCCGATTATTTTGAAGCGCGCCCGCTGACGGATAACGAGCAGGCGCTCTGGTTCTTGCAACGACTGGAGCCGGACAGCTGCGCCTATAACATCGCTTACGCAGGGCGCATCAAGGCGCAGTTCGTCACCGACGACTTGCCCCGACGCCTGCAAGGCGCCTGGGAAACGGTGCAGCGACGCTATCCCATGCTGTGCACCGCCTATGCCGAGCGCAATGGCGACCTGTTGCAGTGGAGCGACCGCGAGCGAGTCCGGCCGCTGGAGCGCATCGCGCTGCAGGCGGCCGACAGGCAGGCGTTGCAGCAGCGCGTCACCGAGTGGGCCGATAAGCCTTTCGACTTGGAAGCCGGCGACGTCAGTCGGGTCGTCCTGTTGAGCAACGTTCACGCCGATGATGTCGAGCACACCGTGCTGCTGGTAATTCATCACATCGCCGCTGACCTGGCCACGTTCTACATCGTGCTCAATGAACTGTTCGCGCTGATCAACGAGCAAGCATTGCCCGCTGTGAATCCAGATGCCTATCGCGACTATTGCAGCGAATTGCACATACGCAGCGAAGCTGCCGAACCGATGGAGCTGGCCTGGTGGCAGGCGCAATTGGAAGGCGCCCCGGCACTGGAGCTACCGACCGATTTTCACTACGGCAGCAATCAGGCATTCCAAGGCGGGGAGCTGTCGTTTCGTTTCGACCGGGCCACCACGGCCAGAATTCGTGCCGTGGCCCGTCAATGGGGCGTGACGCCTTATATCTGTTGGTTCTCTTTGTTCCAGCAGTTTCTCGGCGTGCTGTCCGGCCAGGATGACTTTGTGCTGGGCACTCCCAGCGGTTGGCGCCTGCGCCGCGAGCACGTCAATCTGCCGGGCTACCTGGTCAACCCGTTGCCGGTCCGCTGTCGTTTGCAGCGCGAGCTGTCCGGCGGCGATTGGGCCAGGCAGGTGGACGCCAACGTCAAACAAACCTTGCAGCACCGTCATTATCCGTTCTCGCGCCTCGTCAAACAGTTGGATCTGCCCCGGCAGATGGGCAGGGCGCCGCTGTTTCAGCACATGTTCACCCTCAACAAGGAGCGCATCGCGCCGTTCGAGCAGTACGTCGACCGTCTGCTGTCGGAGCAGCGTGGCGCGGCCCATGAGCTGAACATGGTCATGATCGACGAGGAAGACGGCTTCCTGTGCCGGTGGCGTTACAGCAAGGCCTTGTACCGCCACGAAACAGTCCAACGTTTTTGCGAACAGTTCGTTGCGTTGGTCCACGCGGTCATCGAACAGCCGGACGTACCGTTTGCCCAGCTCGACTGGCTGGCACCGGCGCAGCAATCCTTGCTCTGTGGCGAGGACCTGCCGGTCCCGGTCAGCAACGCCTGGCAGGCGTTCGTCCAGCAGTGCGTTCGAAAGCCCGAGTCAATTGCCCTGCAAGACGAACAGGGCACGCTCAGCTATGCCGAATTGGGCCGTGCAGTGGTCGCCCGTGGCGAGCGCTTGCAAGCAGGCGCGAATCTGGAGGGCGCACGCATCGCCTTATGCTTGCCCCGCAGCCGCGAGCTGGTGATGCACATGCTCGCCGCCTGGCAGTGCGGCGCCACCTACCTGGCCCTCGATCCGCAGTGGCCGCAGTCGCGTTTGCAGGACATCTGCCAGGATGGCACGCCCAAGGTCTGGGTCGGCGAGGGCCAGCGTCCCGAGTGGCTGCCTGAAACGGTGCGGTGGCTGTCGTTGCCAACTGAGGCGTTGTCGGGTGAATCGCCGTTGCGCGCGTCCTTGCCCGCTGAAAGGTCGGCCTACGTCGTCTACACCTCCGGCTCCACGGGACGGCCGAAGGGGGTGATGGTCAGCCAGGGCAACCTGATCCATTACGTGGTCGGGTGCCTGGAACGCCTGGATCTGTCCGCCGATGCCAGTCTGGCAAGTCTCGCCAGCTGCGCCACCGACTTGGGGCACACGGCCTTGTTCGGTGCGTTGCTCAGCGGCCGTCGCCTGCGGCTATTGGCTGAGGAACTGTCATTCGACGCCGAGGAGCTGGCGGCCGTGCTTGAGCGCGATCCCGTGGACCTGCTTAAAATTGTGCCTTCACACCTCAACGCCTTGCTGGTCGCCAACGATCCCCAGCGCCTATTGCCGCGCCGATGCCTGGTCACCGGTGGCGAAGCCCTGGGCCATGAGCTGGTTTCGCGCTTGCGGGCATTGATGCCGGACCTGCGTATCGTCAACCACTACGGCCCCAGTGAAACCACCGTCGGGGTGTTGACTCATGAGGTCGATATCGATGGCGCGGCACCGCTGGGACGACCGCTGCCCAATGTCCAGGTCAGCGTGCGTTCGTCCGAGGGCCGTCTGTTGCCGATCGGTGTCAGCGGCGAACTTTGCGTGCAGGGCAAAACGGTTGCGCTGGGTTACCTCAGCGCCAACGATTCAGACCACGCCCGCTTCGGTGCCCATGGCTATCGCACCGGTGACCGGGTGCGGCTCAATCATCGGGGGCAGATGGAGTTTCTCGGTCGGCTCGATGAGCAGGTCAAGATCCGCGGGTATCGGGTCGAGCCGGCAGAGGTTGCGGCACGGCTGCGGGCGATGCCGCAGGTCGGCGACGTACAGGTGCTGAACAACCCATCGCCCCTGACGGGCAACCGCTTGGTGGCGTTCCTGGTCGCACCATTGGCCGCGTTGCCTGATATTCAGGCCGCCCTGCAAGCGCAACTGCCGGACTATATGCAACCGTCCCAGTGGCATTGCCTCGATGGGTTTGCCTTGTTGCCCAACGGAAAAGTCGATCGCAAGGCATTGCAGCATTTGGCCGGGCAAGCGCCGGCCACCGCGCAGACGACGTCTCCCATCGAGGAACCTCTGAATGCGGTTGAAAGCGCGTTGCTGGATATCTGGCGCGGGCTGCTCGGCAACCCCGACCTCGGCCCCGATGACAACTTCTTCGCCTTGGGCGGCGATTCGATCCTCGGCCTGCAGATCATTGCCTTGGCCCGCCAGCAACATATCCTGATGACGCCCAAGCAGTTGTTTGCCGAACAGAGCGTACGCGCCTTGGCCCGAGTGGTGCAGACGCCACAGCGCAACCTCGAACAGCGTCTGCTCAATATCGCTCGTGAGATTCTCAATAACCCCGACCTGAGGGTCGATGACAATTTCTTCAGTGTCGGGGGAGACTCGATCCTGAGCTTGCAGATCATCGCCCGGGCCAAGCAGCACGGGCTGCAGCTCAAGCCCAAGCAGATTTTCGAGTTCCCAACCGTGCGTGGTTGGGCCGAGCAGGTGGTTGATCTTGGCGCGGTGGAGACGGGCGCTACGCCGGCCGTGCTCGAACCTGTCACAGCGTTCGCCCTGACGCCGATCCAGCAATGGTTTTTCGCCCAGAAGCAAACCGAGCCCGAGCATTGGAACCAATCCTTGCTTCTGGCATTGAACGCACCATTGGAACAGGCGCGGTTCATCCAGGCTGTTGGCGCACTGTTACAACGTCATGCCAGCTTGCGCCTGATATTTGAAACGTCGGAGCAGGGTTGGCAACAACGCTACCAGGCGTTTTCCTCGGGCCAGCTCGACGGGTTGTTCCACATCGAAGACCAACCCTTGGACGAAGCGCTGTTGCAGCGCTGGCAACAAGGCTTTGATTTGGGCAAGGCGCCTTTGATCCGCTGGGTGTATTTCTCCCATAGCCGTGAGCTGCTATGCACGGCGCATCACTTGCTGGTCGATGCCGTGTCCTGGCAAGTGCTGCTGGAGGAATTGGAAAGCCTCTACTTGCAACCGAACGCGGCGTTGCCTGCCGTGTCGGCGGGTTTCCACGCATGGAGCGAGGCCTTGCAGCAGCATCGCCGCGAGCCCGCCGTCCTGGCCCAGGTTGGCTACTGGCATGAGCAGGTAGCCGCCGAACATAGCGCTCCTCAACAGCCCAATACATACGGCGAAAGCCGGACACTGGACATGCAACTGTCGGTCGAGCAAACACAATTGCTGTTGGGCGATTGTCACTCGGCCTACAGCACTCAGGTCCAGGATCTGCTGGTGGCCGCGTTGGCCGGTGTCATCGGCCAATGGCAGGGGCGCGAGCGCGTCACCCTGGAGCTGGAAAGCCACGGTCGTAGTGGCTGGGAGCAAGGCCCCGAGCTGTCGCGCTCCATCGGTTGGCACACCAGCCGATATCCGCTGGCCATCAATACTTCCCGGGATTTGGAATCCTCGATCATCGCGGCCAAGGAAGCCCTGCGCCGCGTCCCCGAACAAGGCATCGGCTACGGCCTGCTGCGCCAGGATCCGGCCCACGGCCTGGGTGCCGTCACGCTGCTGACGTTCAACTACCTGGGGCGTGTCGATCAGTGGATCGGCGCATCGAGCCTCTGGCGCCTGGCGCGGCCGATGTGCCCCGGCATGCGCGCCGACAGCACCTGCCGCACCCATTGGCTGGACGTGACGGCGCTCATCAATGAAGGCCAGCTACACGTCGAATGGCGTTATGCGCCGCAGGTCCACGATCAGGTGTTGGTGAACGAACTGGCGCGGCAATTCCAGCAGCGACTCAGCACCTTGCTGGATCACTGTCAGGCCCCTGCGGCGGGCCGCGCCACGGCTTCGGATTTCGCCGACTCGGGCCTGTCCGACGATGAATTTTTGGGGTTGCTCGAACAACTTGAGCAATGAACCCCCTGCGCCCCCCAATTACAGGTTCGGATACCGTCAGCATGAACGACAAGGTCAAAGCTGTTTCGCGCAATATCGAAGCTATTTACCCGCTGGCTCCCATGCAGCAAGGACTGCTGTTTCACAGCCTGATGCACCCTGGCAAGGGCATGTATCTGCTCCAATATCGCCATGTCATGGTCATGCCGGACCTGGACCTCGCGGCCTTCCGCCAGGCCTGGGCGCAGGTGGTGGAGCGCCATGAACTGCTGCGCACATCGTTCGTCTGGAAGCAGCAGAAACGCCCGATGCAGGTGGTGCACAAGCAGGTCGAATTACCGATCACCTATGAAGATTGGTCGCATCTGAGCGAAGGCGAGCAGCAGGACCGCCTCGAGCAATTGCTCAGCGCGGAGCGTGCCGAAGGCCTGGACTTCACCAAGGCGCCACTGATGCGGGTCAGGCTGTACAAACTGGCGCCCGACACCTACCAGTTCGTGCGCAGCTACCACCACATCCTCATGGATGCCTGGTGCTTCTCGATCATCATGATGGACTTCCTCAACGGCTACCGCGCCGCCCGGGAAGGGCGCCGACTGAGCCTGCCGACACCGCGCCCGTATCGCGACTTTATCCGGTGGCTGGAAACCCAGAAACCGGAAGATCACCAAGCCTTCTGGCAACAGCGACTGGCGGGCTTCGATACGCCCAACGAGTTTGGCTTTGGTCATGTCGGTCGCATCCAAGGTGCTGCCGAACCGGTCGAAGACTGTGTCGAACTCCTGGAGCCCGGGCAGACCCAGGCGTTGCAGAACGTCGCGGCGCAGCACGGCCTGACCCTCAACACCCTGGTGCAAGGCGCCTGGGCGCTATTGCTCGGGCGCTACAGTGGTGATCGCGACTTGGTAATGGGCATCACCGTCGCTGGCCGCCCGGTGCACCTGCAAGGCATGGAAAGCATCGTCGGCCTGTTCATCAATAGCTTGCCGCTGCGCTGGAGCTGTGGTCCGGAGGATAAGCTCGGCCCGTGGCTGAAAGCCTTGCAGACCGAAAACCTGAGCCTGCGCGAACACGAAAGTGTTTCCCTGGCCGACATCCAGCGCTGGAGCGACGTTCAGCGACAGGACTTGTTCCAGAGCCTGTTCGTGTTCGAGAACGCGCCCATTGCCGCCGACTTGCGCCAGGGCCAGTTGGATTACCTGATCAGCGACATGGCCAACCGCACCCACACCAACTACCCGGTCACTGTGGTAATCGTGCCGGGCGAGCGCCTGCACCTGCAGTTGACCTATCAAACCGACTGGTTCCTGCGCGAAGAAATCGAGCAAATGCTGCGGCATTTCCGCACCTTGCTGTTGAACATGGGCGATGCCCTCGGCGCAGACGCCGGCACGCCCTTGCATCATTTGGCGATGCTGGATGAAAGCGAAGTCACTCACCAGCACGAGGTTTGGGCCGGCGGTGGCCTGGCGGCGGACGAGCAACTGCTGCAACCCTTATACATTGAGCGATTCCAGCAACAGGTGCGCCAGACGCCAGAGCGTGTCGCCGTTGTCCATGGCGAGCAAAGCCTGACGTTCGATCAGCTGAACCGCGCCGCTAACCGACTGGCTCGGCACTTGCGCGCCCAGGGTGTGGGCAGCGACGACCTGATCGCGGTGTTCGACGAGCGGGGCCTGGATCTGGTGGTGATGATTGTCGCCACGCTGAAGGCCGGTGCCGGTTGGCTGCCGCTCGATCCGCGCAACCCGGCGCAGCGCCTGGCCCAAGTGCTGCGCCAGAGCCGCACGCCGTTGCTGATCCATAGCGCAGGGCAGGGCGAGCTGGCGATGCAGGCCCTCGACCTGCTCATGCACCGACCCAAGGCCGTTCGCTACGACCCTTCGGTGCTGGGCAGCTATAGCGACGATAACCTCGACATCACGGTGCACGGCACATCATTGGCATACTGCATCTTCACTTCTGGCTCCACTGGCACGCCGAAGGGCGCGATGGTGGCGCAGGCGGGCATGCTCAATAACATTCTCGGTAAATTGCCGGGGCTGGGGCTCGATGCGAACGATGTGATTGCCCAGACCGCGCCGCAGTGCTTTGACATCTCAGTCTGGCAGACCCTCGCCGGCCTGGTGCTCGGAGCCCGCACCGTGATCCTCGGCGACTGCGTGGTGCAGGACCCCGAGGCATTGGCCTCGGCCATCGGGCGGCACGGCATCAGCATCCTCGAAGCGGTGCCGTCCTTGATGCAAAGCCTGCTGGACGCTGGATTGCAAACGTCCCCCCTGCGCTGGGTGCTTGCCACGGGCGAGGCCTTGCCGCCGGCCTTGGCGCGTCGCTGGTTCGAGCGCTACCCGGCGATCCCGCTGATGAATGCCTACGGGCCGGCTGAGTGCTCCGATGACGTGGCCTTTCATCCGCTGCTCGAGCGCCTGCCGGAACAGCGCATCAACGTACCGATCGGCCGCGCCACGCTGAACAATCGCTTGTACCTGCTCAACGCCGATCTGCAGCCGATACCGGTCGGCGCGGTCGGGGAGATCTTCGTTGCCGGTGTCGGCGTCGGGCGCGGTTACATGGCCGACCCTGCGCGTACGGCGGCGGTGTTCCTGCCGGACCCGATCGCCAACGACGGTTCACGCCTGTACCGCACCGGTGACCTGGCGCGCTTCCTGCCCAACGGCGACCTGGAATACGTCGGACGCACCGACCATCAAGTCAAGATTCGCGGCCACCGCATCGAGCTGGACGAGATCGAGGCATGCCTGACCCATTACCCCGGCGTGCGCGAAGCCGTGGTCGTGGCCCGTGACGACCAGCAACGCGCCAAGGTACTGGTGGCTTACGTCGTGGCCAATGACGCCTGCAGCATCGAGATGTTGCGCGAGCATGTACTGGGCAATCTCCCGGCCTACATGATCCCGAGCGCATTCGTATTCCTGGAGCGTTTCCCGCTCAACGGCAACGGCAAGATCGACCGCAAGTCGTTGCCCTCCCCGGATTTTGCCGCGCAAAGCCAGGCCCGCTATGTGGCGCCGAGCAGCGAGTTGCAAGGCCAGTTGGTGCAAGCCTGGCAAAGCGTGCTCGGCCTGGACCAGGTGGGTGTCGAGGACAACTTCTTCGAGCTGGGCGGCCATTCGCTGCTGGCGACCCAGTTGATCGGCCTGATCGGTAAGCTCAGCGGCAAGGATTTGCCGTTGCGCGTGGTCTTCGAGCGTCCGACCATTACCGCCATGGCGGATTGGCTGGAGAACCAGGCCGGCGCGGTAAAGCCGTCGCCGACCTTGCTGCCGCGCCCGGAAACGCTGCCGCTCTCGTTTGCCCAGCAACGGTTGTGGTTCCTGCAACAACTCGACCCCGACAGCCCGGCGTACAACCTGGCCGGCGCCGTGCGCCTGACTGGCGAGCTGTACGTCGCTGACCTGCACGCGGCGTTGCAAGCGGTCCTCGACCAGCACGAGGTGCTGCGCACCGGGTTCATCGGCGCGGCCCAAGGGCCGAGCCAGGTTGTCCTGGCGCACAGCGAAATTGAGTTGCCAGTCATCGATGTGGCGAGCGAAGACGCGCTGCACGAACGGCTACGCCTGGACGCCATGACACCGTTCGCCCTCGACGCGGCGCCGCTGTTGCGCGCCAGGCTGTATCGCCTGGCGCCGGAGGCGTTTGTCCTGTCGTTGAATTGCCACCACATCATTGCCGATGGCTGGTCCTTGCAACTGATCATCGACGGCCTCTGCGAGCAGTACCGCAATCGTCGCAAGGGCGTCGCGACCCCACGGCCCGCCCCGGCAATGCAATACGCCGACTACGCCGTGTGGCAACGCCAGTGGATGGGCAGCAAGGCGTGCGAGCAAGAGCTGGCCTACTGGCGCGAGCAACTGGCCGGCGAGCTGCCGGTGCTCGACCTGGCGGCCGATTTCCCTCGTCCCGCCCAGGCGAGCCAGGCCGGTGGACGTGTCGAGCGTCGCTTGCCCGACGACCTGGCGGCGCGGCTCAGGACCTTCAGCGCTCGCCATGGCTGGAGCAACTTCATCCCGATGCTGACCGCTTTCCAACTGCTGTTGCGCAGTCGCAGCGGAGAAAACGACATCCTGGTCGGTGTACCGGCGGCCAACCGGCACCATGCGGCGTTGCAGCCGCTGGTGGGTTGCTTCGTCAACACATTGGTGTACCGCAAGAAAATCTCCGGCGAGCGCAGCCCGCTGCAACTGATGAGCGAATTGCAGGCATTGTCGGTTTCGGTCCAGTCCCACCAGGACTTGCCGTTCGATTACTTGATCGAACAGTTGGGAGTGGTCCGGCAGGTGAGCTACAACCCGCTGTTCCAGGTCATGTTCAATTACTTCCCGGGCAACGCTCTGGAGCGTTTCGAACTCACTGACGTCATCGCCGAGCCGCTGGACAACCGCCCGGAGAGCGCCTTGTGCGATCTGCACCTGGACGTGCGCGACAGCGAACACGGGATTAACCTGAGTTTGCAATACAGCAGCGACCTGTTCCGCGAGCAGACCGTGCGAGGCATGGCCGAGCAGTACCTGGCCTTGCTCGATGCGGTGATCCAACAGGCCGGGCGGCCGCTGGGTGAGTTGACATGGCAGCCCGCTGAACGGGCCCTGGCGCGGATCGATGGCCGCGCCCTGGCCGGTCAGCAAGACATCCTTGACGCCTTCGCGCTTCAGGTTGCGCGCCAGCCCGAGGCGATTGCCGTCGTGGCAGGCAATCAACAAATGACCTACGCCGAATTGGACCAAGCCGCCGAGGCACTCGCAACGAGGTTGCAGGTCCAGGGTGTCGGTGTCGAAGACCGCGTAGCGTTGAGCCTGCCGCGCGACGCTCGCCTGCCCATGGCCATGCTGGCGGTCCTCAAGGCCGGGGCGGCGTATGTGCCGTTGGCCGAGGACACGCCGCCGGAGCGCGGCCGCTACATTCTCCAGGCGGCGCAGCCCACGTTGTGCCTGGGCACCGCCGCGAGCCTCGGCGTGTTGGCGCAGTGGAACCCCGGCCTGCCGCTGCTGGACATCGACGCCAGTGGGGCGACCGGTACGCGCAAGCCTGTGGACTGCAACCCCGGTCAACTCGCCTACGTGCTGTACACCTCGGGTTCCACCGGCCAGCCCAAAGGGGTGGCGATCAGCCGTGGCAACCTGATGAACCTGATGCTGGCCGTCGAGCAGGTCCTGCCAATGACGGCCCGGGACCGGGTCCTGGCCTTGACCACCGCGACCTTTGACATTGCCATTGTCGAGTTGCTCCTGCCCTTGGCCCATGGCGCCAGCATCCTGCTGGCCGATCGAGAGCAGGCGCGGGACCCGCAAGCGATCGATCAGTTGCTGATAGGCGGACGACCCACCGTCATGCAGGCCACGCCGGCCACCTGGCGAATGCTCGTGGCGCATACCTCCCGCAGCTGGCGGGGCGTGCGTGCCATCTCCGGTGGCGAAGCCTTGCCGTGCGCGTTGGCCGAAGCCATCGAGGGCAGGGGTGCCAAGGTCATCAACGGCTACGGGCCGACTGAAGCGACCGTCTACAGCACCTTCGAAGTGCGCGGTGGCGAAGAAAGCGCGGTCGAGGTGCCGATCGGGCAACCGGTGGCGAACACCGCCGCATACGTGCTCGACGCTGACTTGCAACCGGTGGCTGCCGGCGTGCCAGGTGAGCTGTACCTCGCGGGGGCCAACTTGGGTCGCGGCTATTTCGCTGCCGCGCGCCTGACCGCCGCCGCGTTCCTGCCGGACCCTTTCGTGGCTGGCGCGCGCATGTACCGCACCGGCGACCGGGTCCGACGCAATGGCAACGGCAGCCTGGATTACCTCGGGCGCCTGGATTTCCAGGTCAAGCTGCGGGGTTTCCGTATCGAATTGGGGGAAATCGAAGCGCTGTTGTCCCGCGTCCCCGGGGTCCGCGAGGCGGCCGTGGTGCTGCTGGGCAGCGGTGACGCGGCGCGGCTGGTGGGCTACTACGCTGGCGATGCGCTGGACGAAACGACTCTGCGCGCCAGCCTCGGCGCCCAATTGCCGGACTACATGTTGCCCGGCCAGTTCGTTCGCCTCGACACCTTGCCGTTGAGCCCCAGCGGCAAAGTCGACCGCAAGGCCTTGCCGGCGCCGCAACAGCGTGACGGCCAGCAGGGCGCGCTGTCGAGCGACTGGGAACAAACCCTGGCCGGCCTCTGGGAAGAGCTGCTGGAATGCACCGACATTGGCGCCGACGACAACTTCTTTGCCCTCGGCGGACACTCGCTGTTGGCGGCGCGGCTGGTGGCGCGAATCGCCGAACAGCATGGCCGCCGCCTGCCATTGCGCAGCGTGTTCGAACAACCGGTGCTACGGGACTTGGCCGCCATTTTGGCCCAGGCAAGCACCGAGGCTGATCGCATCCTGCGCCCGTTCGCAGAACCCTTGGCGCCGTTGCATTTCACTCAGCAACGCTTGTGGTTCCTTGACCGTTTACAGGGCGATACCCAGGCCTACCATCTGTCCTTGGCGCTGCGCCTGGATGGCATCCTACAACCCGATTTGCTGGAGCAGGCGCTGGCGCAACTGGAGGCTCGCCAACACAGTCTGCGGACGGTGTTCAGCGACACCGCCGACGGCGCACGCCAGCATATCGAAGACCTTGTGGCGGTGCCGCTGAGCTTCGAACCGCTGGAAGTCGATGAGCATTCGAGCGGCTTCGCCCAGAAGCTCAGCCAGGAGGCGCAGCATTCATTCGATCTCACAGCGCCGCCGCTGTGGCGGGTGCGTGTGTACCAGGGCCAGGATCGCAGCGTTCTGCAGGTGACCTTGCATCACATCATCGCTGACGCGCGTTCGCTGGAGATTCTCTTCAATGAACTGCAAGTGATCTACCAGGCTTTGCTGGAAAGGCGTGACGCTTGTCTGCCAGCGTTGCCGTTGCAGTTTTCCGACATCGCGGCCAGTTGGCAGAGCCCGGCGGGGCAGGCGCAGATCGAGTCGCAACTTGACTATTGGCGCCGTACCCTGGCGGGCGAGCCGCCGGTGCTGAACCTGCCGACCGACATGCCTCGGCCCGCCGAGCAGGGCTACAAGGGCCAGCGTCTGCGCTTCAACCTGTCGGCTAGGCTGGTCAAGCGCCTGCGCGAGACGGCGCAGCGCCGTGGCCTGACCGCTTTTGCACCGTTGCTGGCCGCCTGGAAAACCTTGCTGGCCAGGCACTCGGGCCAACGTGAAATCTGGATTGGCTTGCCGGTCGCCCATCGCCATCAGGCTCATACCGACAACCTGATCGGCTATTTCGCCACCACTCAGGTCCTGCGCAGCCATCTCGATCCGCAACAATCGGTCGAACAGTTCTGGCAGCAGTTGCAAACCACGCACCTGGCGGCGCAACAGCACGCCGACGTGCCTTTCGAGCGCCTGGTGGAAGCCCTGCAAGTACGCCGCGATCTCAGCCACACGCCGCTGTTCCAGGCGTTGTTCAACCTGATCCAACGCGATCCCACCGCAACGACCGAGCAGCACTTCGCCGGCTTGCCCGTACAGCGACTCAACGTTGAAAGCGACAGTGCCCTGGTGGACATCGGTCTGCACATCGAGCAGCAGGGCGAGGAGTGGCAATGCGTGCTGGAATACAACACCGACCTGTTCCTGGCGCACACCGCGCAACGTTATGCCGATGAGTTCCGCTACCTGCTCGAAGGCATGTTGGAACAACCCGAAGTGCGCCTCTGGGACATCGACCTGGCCAATGCCGACCACGCCTTGGCCCAGCGTCCTTGGAACCGTCCGGCGCAATCCTCGACGCCAGTGGTGGACGTCATCGCCCGTTTCGAACAGCAGGTCGTCCTGACACCTGAAGCGCTGGCGGTGGATTGCCAGGACCAGCAACTGACCTATGCGCAACTCAACGCCATCAGCAATCGCCTGGCCCAGTGGCTGCGCGCGCAAGGTGTCGGCACGGATGACCTGGTTGCGGTCTGTCTGACTCGCGGTCCATGGCTGCTGCCAACCCTGTTGGCGGCCCACAAGGCCGGTGCGGCGTACCTGCCACTGGATCCGCAGCAGCCGGGCGAGCGCCTGGGCTTAATCATCCGGCATGCGCGTGCGGCCATGGTGCTTACTGAAAGCCTTTGCGCCGGGGCCTTGGGCGGCGTCAACCACTTCCTGCTCGACGGGTTGGCGCTGGACAATTGCAGCGACGCCAACCTTGCATTGCCGATCGATCCACAGCAGCGCGCCTACGTGATCTATACCTCGGGCTCCACCGGCACACCGAAAGGCGTGCAGGTCAGCCGCGGTAACCTGAGCAATCTGCTGGCAGGCCTCGATCGCTTGCTGCCGCTTGGCGCCGAGGATGTTTGGCTCGCCAGCACCACGTACGCCTTCGATATGTGCAAGCCGGAGCTGTTCCTGCCGCTGGTCAACGGCGCGGCCATCCTGCTGGCGCGCCGCGAGCAGGTGGTCGACGGGCATCAACTGTTCGCGCTGCTGCGCCGGGCGACGGTATTCCAGGCTACCCCCGCTGGATGGCAGATCCTGCTGGAAACCGGCCAGGCCGATTGGCCGCCGCTGCGTGGCCTGATCGGTGGCGAGGCGGTGCCCGGTGAGCTGGTGAACGAACTGCGCGGTCGTGGCGTGGCGCTGATCAACGCCTACGGCCCGACGGAAACCACCGTGTGGTCGACCACCCAGGCGTTGCAGGAGGTGCCGTCCGGCGTCGCCGACATCGGCGCGCCGTTGCTCAACACGCTCTGCTACGTGCTCGACGACATGCTCCGCCCGGTGCCGCTCGGCGCGACGGGTGAGCTGTATATCGCCGGCTCCGGCGTCACGCGAGGGTATCAGCATGCGCCGGCCACCACGGCGGCGGCGTATTTGCCAGATCCCTATGCAGGCGAACCCGGTAGCCGCATGTACCGCACCGGCGACTTGGTACGCCGCCGCAACGACGGGCGGCTGGCCTATGTAGGTCGCGGCGATTTCCAGGTCAAGGTGCGCGGTTTCCGTATCGAGCCCGGTGAAATCGAATCGCTGCTGCGCCGTTACCCAGGCGTGGAAGAAGCGGTGGTGATGATCGATCCGTGCAGCCAGAGCCTGTTTGCCTGGCTGCAGACACCGAGCCCGGTCGATCAGGCGGCGTTGCGTCGGTATCTGGAAGGCGTGCTCCCGGGCTACATGATCCCGGCTGGCTTCATCGAGCAGCCACGTCTGGCCCTCAACGCCAATGGAAAGATCGACCGCAAGGCCTTGCCGGCACCACAGCCTGTGGCGATCCAGGGAGTGGCGCCGCGCAGCGAGCTGGAGCGGCAGTTGGCGGGCATCTGGCAGGACCTGCTGGCGTTGCCGCAGGTTGGCGTGTTCAGCAGCTTCTTCGAGCTGGGCGGACATTCGTTGTTGGCCATGCGTTTGATGACTCAGGTCGAGAGCCGTTTTGGCGTCAAGCTCGAACTGCGCAGCCTGTTCCAGAACCCCACAATCGCCGCGCTCGCCGAGCAGATTGAAAAACCCCAGGGGCCTTCGACCGACGAAGCCCTGGACGAAATGCAGCGCCTGTTGGCCGAGATGGAAATGTAAGGATGAGTACGATGACGCAACAAGCTTTCCTGGAGATTGCGCAGCGGCTGGCATCCTTGCCCGCGGAGAAGAAAAAGGTCTTTCGCCAACGCCTGTCCGAGAAGGGCATCGACAGCTGGCGCCTGCCGATCGTCCCCGCTCTGCTCGGCGAAGGCGAACACAGGCCGCTGGCGCAGGCGCAGCGGCGCTTCCTGTCGGCTGAAGCCCTGAGCAGCCGGGCCCTTTATAACCTGTGCTCGGTGCTGCGCTTCGATGGGCGCCTGGATGGCGCGCGTTTGCAACAGGCGATGCAGCAGGTGGTCGACCGCCACCAGATCCTGCGCACGCGCTACAGCCCTGACACCAGCGGACAGTTGCAGCCCCATTGCGAGCCACAACAGGTGCACTTGCCGGGCGTCGAACGGTTGACCATCGCCGCATCCGAGCACGAGCAATGGTGTGCCGATGAATATGCCCGCCAACTCGCCGAGCCCTTCGACCTGGCGCAGTCGATGCCTTGGCGCTGGAAGGCATTCAGCGATGCCCAGGAGCATTGCACCTGGCTTTTTTTCACCATTCACCACGTCGCCTATGACGCCTGGTCGGCCCAACAACTGACCCTGGAACTGGCCGAGGCTTACCGGGCACTCGCTTCGAACGAGCCTGCCGCGTTAGCTGAACTGAGTATCCAGTACGCCGATTACGCCGCATGGGAACGTGAGTGGCTGGACAGCGATAGCTGCCGGCAGCATATCGATTTCTGGCGCGACCAACTGGCCGATGCACCGGCGCCGATGGCGTTGCCACTGGACCGTCCGCGCCCCACGTCCACGCAACGTCGCCACAGTGGCGCGGTCCTGGCCCGGGAGCTCCCGCCGCAACTGACCACGGCAGTCGAAAGCGCCATCCGCAATCATGGCGTGACGTTGTACATTTATGGCCTGACGGCATTCACCTGCCTGCTGTCGCGCTATAGCGGCGAGGCTGATCTGTGCCTGGGCACCTCGATTGCCCAACGTGACCGTCCGGAACTGGCATCGTTGATCGGGCCGTTACTCAATACCCTGGTGATTCGCCAGCGCCTTCAAGGCAATCCGGACTTCAGCAGCGCGTTGCAGCGCACCCGCGACACCGTTGCGGCGGCGTTCGACCATCAGCAGTTGCCCTTCGAAAACATCCTCGAAAACCTTGAACGTCCACGTTCGAGCCCGTTGTTCCAGGTCATGTTCGTCCAGGTCGATCTGCCCGAAAGCCGCACCCTGGCCTTGCCCGGCGTGGCGGTGGAGGTACTCGACCCGCCGCAACGCCACGCGCGTTTCGACTTGACGTTGCGCATGGTCCGTACCGCCGACGCGCGGCTGCGTTGCGAACTGGAATACAGCGACGAATTGTTCGACACGGCCACGGTCGAGCAAATGCTCGACGACTTGCTGGCGATCTTCCACGAGGGCTCGGCTCATCCGCAGCGGCGGTTGTCGGACCTGCAACTGGTTTCCACGCCGAGTGAAGTGCGCGGCCCGGTCCTGGGCGCGATCGCGTTGCCGTTGGACCAGCAGGTGCTGCATTGGGCCACGCATACGCCGAATGCCGTGGCGTTGTGCAGTGTGGAGCAGAGCATCGATTACGCCACGCTCGGCGCGGCCAGTCGCTCGATGGCCGCACGGCTGGCCGCGCAGGGCGTTGGGCCGGGTCAGGTGGTCGCGCTGTGCATGCCGCGCTGTGCCGAACAAGTGCTGGCGACCCTGGCGTGCTGGCAGCGTGGCGCCACCTGTCTGTTTCTCGACCCGGCGCAACCAGCCCGGCGACTCGCACAACTGTTGCACGACAGCGGCGCGAGCCTGTGGCTGACATTGGCGCAAGCACCCGAGACCGGCGTGGGCATCCCATGCCTGGTGCTGAGCGCCGACGATTGGTCTCTCAACGCGAACATCCACCAGTACGAAAGCCTCAGCCAGCCTCAGTTGCCTGCCTACCTGATCTACACGTCGGGCTCGACCGGCCAGCCGAAAGGCGTTCAGGTCACGCATGCCAACCTCGCCCATTACGCCAATGCCGTCGGTGAACGCTTGCAAGCCAAATCGGGTAGCCGCTGGGCGACCTTGGCAACGGTCGCCGCCGACCTCGGCTTGACCTCTGTTTTCGCCGCGCTCAACGCAGGCGACACGCTGGTATTGCCACCGGCGTCGTTGGCCTTCGACCCGCCCGGCTGGGCCGATTTTCTCGACCAATATCCGGCGGATTGCCTCAAGATCGCCCCTTCGCACCTGCGCGGTTTGCTGGCGTTGGACGACGCCCGTCGCGTGTTGCCCAAGGTGCTGTTGATTCTTGGTGGCGAGGGGTTCGACCAGGCGTTATTCGCCAAGGTGCGTGAACTGGCGCCGCAACTCCGTATCTTCAATCACTATGGCCCGTCGGAAACGACTGTCGGCGTGGTCTGCGGTGAAATTCTGGACTCCGAGGCGTTCGTAGCGGGTCAGTATCTGCCGCTGGGCCAGCCGCTGTCCGGCTGTGAGTTGCGCATCGTCGATGGTCAAAATCGGTGCGTACCGCTGGGTGTCGCCGGTGAGCTGCTGATTGGTGGTCCCCAGGTTGCCCAAGGCTATCTCGGCCAGCCTGAGTTGACAGCACGTGCGTTCGGCGTCACGGCCCAGGGCCAACGCTTTTATCGCAGCGGCGACCGGGTTCGCCTGGATCGCGACGGGCGCCTGGTGTTTCTCGGACGTCAGGACGATCAAGCTAAGATCCGCGGGTTCCGCGTCGAACCGGGCGAAGTCAGCGCCTGGCTCAACGCCCAGCCTCAGGTTCGCGAAGGCGCCGTGCTGGCTTGTGAAGTAAAAGGGCGGACGCAACTGGTGGCGTATGTCAGCCCCTCGATGACAACCCAAGCGCTGGCGGCGCTGCAAGCCGAGGCCAAGCGGCAACTTCCGGAACACATGGTGCCGGCCCATTGGTTGGCGCTGGACGCTTTGCCGCTGACTGCCAATGGCAAGCTGGACCGACGTGCATTGCCTGAGCCGACGATCGATGAGCCGGCCGCCGAAGCCACCGAGCAGCCCAGCGGAGCGACCGAACAACGATTGGCGCAACTGTGGTGCCAGATCCTCGGCTGCGCGCCAGTTGGCCGCGCGGACGATTTTTTCGCTCTGGGCGGGGATTCGATTCTCAGCCTGCAATTGATCGGCCTGGCATCCCGGGAAGGGCTCAAGCTGGAACCGCGGGACGTGCTGCAGCATCCGACCCTGGCGGCCATGGCCCTGTGCATCGACTGCCGCGCCGAGCCGGCATTGCTTGCGGTTCTGACGGCTTTTCGCGAGTTGCTCGGACAACCTGGCCTGGGGCCGGACGCCGATTTCTTTGCCATGGGCGGCGACTCGATCCTCAGCTTGCAGTTGATCGCGCGCTTGCGTCAGGCCGACTTGCGCCTGATGCCCCGGCAATTGCTGGAAAACCCGACCCCTCGGCAACTGGCCAAGGTGCTCGCACCGATCGTCGCACCGGTCGCTGATGCCGTGGCGCCGTGCGAGGACGCGGCGCAACCGCAGGCTCTGTCCCATGCCCAGCAACGGGTGTGGTTCATGCAGCAATTCGACCCGGCTGAAACCGCCTACAACGTTACCCAACTGTTGGCCTTGCGCGGCGAGCTGGATGTGCCCCGCCTGCAACGCGCCTGTCAGGCGCTGGTGACCCGGCATGACGCATTGCGCTGCCGTTTTTTCGAAGAGCACGGGCAAGTCTGGCAGCGGCTGGACGATACGACTGCACCGATCTTCAACGTCCATGACATCGGCGCCCTGAGTGACTCGGAACAGGACGCGGCCATTGCCAGTGCGGCCAAGCGGGTGTTCGATCTCACGCGAGGTCCGCTGCTGGCCATCGATGTGTTTGGTGTGGCGCCCGGCGACTATCGCCTGCTGTTCAACGTGCACCACATTGCCGTGGACGGTTGGTCGATGGGCTTGCTCGTCCAGGATCTGGCAGCGCTTTATCAAGATCAGACCCTACCGGCGGCAAGCGCTTTGCTGCCGTTGATCAAGGCGCATCGAGAGCGCTTGGATGGCGCGTATGGCAAGGATTCGTTGGCCTATTGGCAACAACGCCTGGAAGGCCTGGGCAACGAGCCGCTGGAGCTGCCTGAGCAATCCACGCGGCCGGCGGTGCAGGCGTTCGGTGGAGCGCGAGACGAATATGTGCTGCCCGGTTCGCTGAGCACTGCGGTCGAGGCGCGGGCGAGGGTGCTAGGCGTCACGCCGTTCGTGCTGTATTTCGCGGCCTATCAGTTGCTGCTCTGGCGCCACGGCGGGCGCAGTGATTTCGCCATCGGCTTGCCGGTGGCGGGGCGTGAGTCAATCCAGAGCCAGGCGTTAGTCGGGTTGTTCGTCAACACCCTGGCCCACCGTGTCCAGATCGACGGCCGCCAGAGCCTGCAAGCATTCGTCCAGGCACTGGACAGCACGCTGAATGAGGACCTGGCCCATCAATCGCTGCCGTTCGAGCAGTTATTGGAAGTGCTGGATGTAGAGCGCAGCCTGGATCGCACGCCGCTGTTCCAGACGATGTTCAACTATCAGGTCGACCATCAGGATTCCCGCAGCCTGAACCTGCCCGGCATCAGTGCCCAGGCTTTGGCGCTGCCGGGTGGCGTGGTGAGCGCCAAATTCGACCTGACGTTCAACCTGTTCACCCAGGGTCGCGGTGCCGAGGCCAGCACCGGTTTGATCGTCGAATACGCGACCGCATTGTTGCGGCCCGACATCACTCGCCGGTTGGTAGAGGATTACCAGGCATTGCTCGCCAGCCTGTCGGGCCAGGATCTTGATGCGCGCCTGCTGGAAATCCCGCTGCGTTCGGTTGCGACGTTGGCGACTGCCGGGAAGTCGTTGCCCTTGCACGGCGAAGCGGATTGGGTGACGCGTTTCGAAGTGCAAGCCGCTGTGCATCCCGAGTGCATCGCCGTCTATTGCGCCGACCGCCGATTGAGCTATGCCGCGCTGGAGGCCCAGGCTAACCGCTTGGCTCATTGGTTGCTGGCCCAGGGCGTCGGGCCTGAATCGTTGGTTGCCTTCTGCCTGCCTCGGGATGAACGCCTGTTGGTGTGCATGTTGGGCATCCAGAAGGCCGGTGCCGCCTATTTGCCACTCGACCGCGCCCATCCACCGGCCCGCCAGGCGCAAGTGCTCAACCGGGCGCAGCCACATATGCTGCTTTGCGATTCGACGACAGGGGATTGGCCTGCCGACCTACGTGTTTGCCTGTGGGCAGATCTGCCATTGGCGCAATTTCCCGCCCAGGCGCCTGGATTGGCGACGCACCTCGGGCAACTGGCCTACACCCTCTACACCTCGGGGTCGACCGGGCAACCCAAGGGCGTGCAGATCAGCCGCGGTAACTTTGCCAATTTCCTGCTCGCCATGGAGCAGGCGCTGCCCTTGGATAACGTGCAGCGTTACCTGGCCTTGACCACTGTCACTTTCGACATTTGTGGCCTGGAGCTCTGCCTGCCGCTGGTGCGTGGCGGCTCGGTGGTCCTGGCGGACGAGGACGAGCGCCAGGATCCGCTGCTGCTTGCACGCTTGATTAACGAACGGTCCGTTGACCTGATCCAGGCCACGCCCGCCACCTGGGCGATGTTGTTGCAAGGCGATCGCCGGGTGTTGGAAGGGCGAGTGGCCCTGGCCGGCGGCGAGGCGGTGCCGAAGGAGCTGGCCAGCGAGCTGAAGCAGCACGTGGCGCGCTTGATCAATGTCTACGGCCCGACCGAGACCACGGTGTGGTCGACCCAGACGCCGATCGACACACTTCAATTGCCCGTCGCCCCGATAGGCCGGCCGTTGCTCAACACCCGCTGCCATGTTCTCGATGAATACCTGTGTGAAATGCCGCCAGGCTGCGTCGGTGAACTCTATATCGCCGGTGACGGACTGGCCCGGGGTTATGCCGGGCAGCCGGGGCTGACCGCAGAGCGCTTCATTGCCGACCCGTTCGGTAACGGTGGTCGCTTGTACCGCACCGGCGATCTGGCGCGCTGGCAGCCCGACGGCCAGCTGTACTACCTCGGACGCACCGACGACCAGATCAAGTTGCGTGGCTATCGCATCGAACTGGGGGAAATCGAAGCCGTCCTGCTCAGCCATCCTCAAGTGCTGCAAACGGTGGTGGCCGTGCAAGGCGAGCAGTTGGCCGGATTCTGGGTGGCGAATCCTGACGATGCACCTGGTGAGGCAGCTGTTCGAGACTATTTGCAGGCGCGCTTGCCGGTCTACATGGTGCCGACGCACCTGCAGGCGCTTGAGCAACTGCCGCTCAACAGCAATGGCAAGGTCGATCGCAGACAACTGCCGCGCTTGCAATCGGTTGTCGGCAGCGCGCCAGCAACCGGGCGCCCGCTGTCGGCCGGCGAGGGGATGCTGGCGCAGATCTGGGCCTCGGTGCTGAACGTGCGGGACGTCCCACCCGACGGACATTTCTTCCAATTGGGCGGGCACTCCCTGATGGCGGCCCAGGTACGTGGGCGCCTGCGGGAACAGGGCTTCGAGGTGCCATTGCGCTGGCTGTTCGAAACACCGGTGCTGGCGCGACTGGCCGAGCGAATCGAGGGCCTCGCCGCTGAGCAGGATCTGGCGTCGGTGACGATTCCGGTGGTTGACCAATGCATCGATCAACCCTTGTCCTCGGCGCAGCAACGGGTCTGGTTGATGCAACAACTGGATGAGGTCGACAGCAGCTTCAACATGAGTAGCAACGTGCGCTTGCGTGGGGAACTGGATAACCAGGCCCTGGAGCGTTCGTTGCAACGGTTGGTGAATCGACATGCCATCCTGCGCACCACCTATCACCAGTGCGGCGGCGAGTTGCGCCAGCGAATCCACCCGCAATTGGCGGTGGCTTTGCAACGCCTGCCGTCGAGCGAATCGAAGTGGTCAATCAATGCCCGGGACATGGCGCTGCGACCGTTCGACCTCGGCAGCGAAGCGCCGCTTCGGGTGGTCCTGTATCGCCTCGGCGAACAGGAGCATGTACTGCAAATGGTCATGCACCACATTGCCTCCGACGGTTGGTCCGGCGCGGTGTTGGTCGATGAGCTGATTGAAGGTTACGAGGCCTACAGCACCGGCGTGCTGCCAACCCAGGAAGCGCTGCCGATCCAATACGTCGACTACGCCGTTTGGCAAGGTTCGGCGGCGGTCCAGTTGCGTCAAAGGGAAGGCTTGGAGTTCTGGCGAAGGACCCTGGCGGGGATTCCCGCGCAGGTGCCATTGCCATTCGATTTCCCGCGTCCGGAGCGTGATAGCGGTGCCGGGGCGGCGGTGGATTTCCAATTGTCGCCCGCCACGGTGGGCCGGTTGAAAACCTTTGCCCAGGACAGCGGCACGTCGCCGTTCATGGTGCTGCTGACGTGTTATGCAGCCGTGCTGCAACGTGAGACACAAGGCCGCGACCTGGTGATTGGCACGGACGTGGCGAACCGCGACCATCCAGCCACCGAATCGCTGATCGGCTTCTTCGTCAACCTGCTGGCCTTGCGTATCCGCGTGCAACCGGAATTGAGCTTCCGTGAGCAAGCCTTGCAAGTCCGCGAGCTGTGCCTGCAAGCGTTCGCCTGGCAGGACACGCCGTTCGAACGGGTCGTCGAATGCCTGGAGCTGCCGCGCGTGGCCAATGTGCACCCGCTCTTGCAGACCCTGTTCGTGCTCGACAACACGCCGCGCCAGCAGCGCCAGCAGCGCCAACTGGGCAATCTGCAGGTCGAGCCGCTGACGGGCGAGCAACACCATTCCAAGTTCGACATGGCCCTGTTCGCCAGCGAAGACGGTGATGCGATCAGCCTGCGCTGGGTGTACCGCACCAGCCTGTTCCGCCCGGCCACCGTCGAGCGCTTGCGCGGCGCCTTCGAGTCGCTGCTGGAGCTGGCCCTCGGCGCGCCGGACACCCCCATCGATACCATGATTGCGACTGTAAAGGGAGCTGCTGCAATGTCCACGGACAATCCGCTGCAACGCAAAATGAGCAAATTGGGCAAGATGCGCCAGAGTGGATCGGCGACGACCCGTGAACCCATCGAAGCCCGGCCGCTGCGAGAGGACTCGAAATTTCCGTTGCTGGTTTCCTTGCGGGACCGCGAGCTGGCCCCGGCCATCTGGGCCGAAGCCAACCGCGACAAGGTCGAGAACTGGTTGCGTGAGCATGGCGGCATTCTGTTCCGTGGCTTCGACCTGCCGACCCCGACGGATTTCGAGGCGTTCTGCCAGGCGCTGTGTCCGCAGTTGTACGGGCAGTACGGTGACTTGCCGAAGAAAGAGGGCGGCAAGAACATCTACAAGTCGACGCCATACCCCAAGGATCGGATGATCCTGTTCCATAACGAGAGTGCGCACCAACACCGCTGGCCACGTCGGCAGTGGTTCTACTGCGAGACGCCGGCGACGTCCGGTGGCGCGACGCCGATCGTCGACAGCCGCCAGGTCTACCGTGAACTGCCGGCCTGGCTGCAGGCCAACCTGCGCCGCAAGCAACTGATGTATGTGCGCAATTTCAGCACCAGCCTGGACGTCAGTTGGCAGCACTTCTTCCAGACCGGAGATCGGGCCGAGGTCGAGCGGATCTGCCATGAGAGCAGCATCGAGTTCCAATGGCGTGGCGCCAACGACCTGCACACCCGCCAAGTGTGCCCGGCGGTGATCCTGCACCCGTTGACGGGCGAAGAGAGCTTCTTCAACCAGATCCAGCTGTACCACCCGGCATTTCTCGATGCGGATATCCGCGAACAGTTCCTGCGCGACGGCGAGTCGGCCATGCCGAGGCAAGTGTTCTACGGTGACGGCTCGGAGCTTGAACCGGCGGCGATCGACGCCATCAATGCCGCCTACGACCGTTGTGCGGTGCGCTTCGACTGGCAACAGGGCGACGTGGTGATGCTCGATAACATGCTGGCGGCGCACGCCCGGGATCCGTTCGAGGGCGAGCGCAAAATCGTCGTGGCCATGGGTGAAATCTATGCCCGCCACCAAGTCATGGCCGCCCCGGCGCAGATCGAAGAAACACTTGAAGAGTTGACCCCATGATGGACCTTGGACTCACGCTTTCACCCCAGCAGAAACAACTGGCCCAGGCCAATCCGCACGCTTGGCGCTGGGTGCGCATGTCATTGACGGGCGTTGCCGAAGGCACCGTCGAGCAACGCTTGCGCGACAGCCTGGCGCAGCACCAGGCGCTGTGCCTGCGCTATGAGCGTCCGCTGGGCGCCACCGGGTTGCGCCAACGGGTAATCGAGCCTCAGGCATTGCGCCTGGACTGGCGCCAGGGGCGCACAGCCGACGGCCACGATGGGCAAAAATGGTTGGACGAGGCCCAGCGTCGTTGCCAGGCCGAACAGCCCGACGTGCTGGCCTGGCTGCTCGATGATCAATTGTTATTGGCGGTCCCGGTGTACTCGCTGGACGCGCGCAGCCTGGTCCAGTTGCGCGAGCACTTGCTCGGTCGCGCCGCGTCGCTCGATGACGAACCTATGCAGTACGCGGACTACGTCGAGTGGATCAATGGCCTGCAACTGGATGAAGACGCCGAGCAGGGCGCGCAGTTCTGGCGCAACCTGGCCTTGCAGGACGTCCCGGGCATGCGCCTCGTCGAGCGCTACGGTATTGCCGGCGGACGTCACGCGGTGGTCCGCCAGTCACTGGCGCCGACTCTTGCGCCGCTGCTTACGGCATTGGCCGATCGTGAAGGCGTGGCCGTCGAACAACTGGTGCTTGCCGCTTGGGGATCGCTGCTTGGCAGGCTCAACGGCCAACGCCAAGGCCAACTCGGTGTGCAGCACGACCCCCGTGACAACTACGAGGAGCTGGCCGGCGCGCTTGGGGTGTTCGAACAGACGTTGCCGATGGTGGTGCAACTGTCCGAGCACAGCACCCTGGTGAACCTGGCCCGGCAACTGGCCCGGCAATTGGAGAGTGCCGTCGACTGGCAGGAATACGTCGGCCAGGCGCAGTTGTTGCCGGAGTGGCGGGCCAGTTTCCAGGCAGGGTTGCAGGTAGTGCACGTGCCGCAACTGGGCGCGTTGCAGTGGCTATCGTTCGACACGCCGGTCGAGCTGCAGCTGCAATTGAGCCTTGACGCCCAGGGCAATGGCGAGCTGGCGCTGGCCTATGATTGCGGGGTGTATCGCGACGAGCAAATGCAGGCGTTGCTCAAGCGTCTCGAACACTGGCTTGGCCAAGTGGTGCAATCGCCCAATGGGCTTATCGATGGCTTCGATGCGCGTCTGCCCGAGGAGTCCCTGGCGTCGTCGACGCGTCCTGAGTTCGGAGCGGACCTGGACATCGTCGCGGCCCTGCGCCGGCACGCCCAGTCACACCCCAATCGGCCGGCGCTGCGTTATGCCGACCAGTTGTTTTCCTACGCTGAACTCGATGCCCTGAGTGACCGCGTCGCCGGCAGCCTGGATCAGGCGGGTGTGGGCCTTGAAGCGGTGGTGGGGCTGTATCTGCCACGCGGCGCGCAGATGCTGGTGGCGATGCTCGCCTGTTTCAAGGTCGGCGCCGCCTATCTGCCGCTGGATCCCCAGCAGCCGCCGCTGCGCCTGGCCGGGATCCTCGACGATGCTCAACCGGCATTGCTGCTGCACTTGGAAGGTTTGGCGCCGCAAACGTCGGCGCGCACGCTGTGCTGGTCCCAGGCGAGCAACGGGCCGCTGTTCGATACGCCGTATTTCGGCACTGCACAAGACCTGGCCTACGTGCTCTATACCTCGGGCACCAGCGGCAAGCCCAAAGGGGTGCAGATCGAACAAGGGCAATTGCGCCATTACGTCACCCAAGTGACCGGCGCGCTGCAACTGCCCGAGGGCGGGCATTACGGGCTGGTGTCCTCGCTGCTCGCGGACCTGGGCAACACCGTGTTGTTCCCGGCGTGGCTGCAGGGCGGTTGCGTGCACGTGCTGGCGCAATCGACCGTGATCGACGCCCAGGCTTTTGCCGAAGAGCTTCGGCGTTATCCCCTCGACGTGCTGAAAATCGTCCCGTCGCACCTCGCAGCCTTGATGGGCGAGCAGGCCGCCGACGTACTGCCACGCCAAGTGCTGGTGTTGGGCGGAGAACCGATCGGCGAGGCGTTGCTGACCCGTTTGGTCCAAGCCGGACCGACTTGCCGGCTGTATAACCACTACGGCCCGACCGAGACCACCGTCGGCGTGTTGTGGCGTGCCATCGATCTTGCGCAGGGCGTGAATGGCTGTGCGTTGAGCCAGGTGCTGGGGGACAACCGCGTTCATTTGCTCGACGAGCAGCAACGGCCAGTGCCCACAGGTCAGGCCGGCGAGTTGTGCATCAGCGGCGCCAGTGTCGGCAGGGGGTATGTCGGCAAGGTCGGCGGCGCTGCCTTCGGTGTCGATCCCGCCAGCGGTCAACGCCTGTACCGCACCGGTGACTTGGCCTTGCGCCAGGCCGACGGGGCCCTGCGCATTCTGGGGCGCAACGACCAGCAAGTGAAAATCCGCGGGTTTCGTCTCGAACTGGCGGAGGTCGAGCAGGCGATGCTGGCCCAGCCGGGCGTCTTGCAGGCCGCAGTGCTGTTGGATGGCGAGGGCGATCACGGGCGATTACTGGCCTTCGTGGTCACGGACGATGTTCAGTTCCAGGGGACGGATCCGTTGCGCGCCAGCTTGGCTCGTCAATTGCCGGATTACATGCTGCCCAGCGGAATCTTTGCGTTGAAGGCCATGCCTCTGAACAGCAACGGCAAGCTCGATCGTAAGCACCTGCTCGAACGGGCCCGGCAGCGATTGCAGAATACGCGGGTGAAGCCGGAGGGGGAGCTGGAGACGGTGGTCCTTGCGATCTGGTGTGACGTGCTGGGGGTCGATGACCTCGGCGTAACGGACAATTTCTTCAACGTTGGCGGGCATTCGCTGGCGGCGATCAAAGTGGTGTCGCTGATCCGTGAACGGTTGGGCCTCAACCTGCCGACCAATCTGTTGTTCGAGCGGCATACGGTGCGTGATCTGGTGCAGGACCTGGATGATATCGGCAGCGGCCCCTTTAAGATCTTGAGCGACGCCGATCCGCACGCACCGGCCTTGCTGGCGGTGCATGGTGCGCAAGGGCACCTGCAGGCTTACCAGCCGCTGGTGGAAAACCTGCGCGGCGAAGTGGCCGTCTTTGGCCTGGCCGCCCTTGAAAATGACTGGGCCCACGGTGATATGGATGCGCTGTTGCAGCAATACGTGGCGAGTATCCCGGTCCAGCTCAAACAGCGACCGATGGTGTTGTTGGGCTGGAGCCTGGCCGCGCGCCTGGCCTTGTTGCTGGTGCCGCATCTGCAAGCCAGCGGCTTCAGCGTCGAAGGCCTGGTGTTGCTCGATCACGATGCTCAGCGCAGCCTGGCCGGCGAGGGCGACGAAGCGGGCCAGTTGATTGCCGATTTCGCGTTTTATTGCCGCAGCCACGGCCAGCCGATCGGCGAGTCGCTACGGGAACGGTTGACGGGCCTGTTGGCCGGCCTCGACTATGCCGAGGGTGTCGCCCGGCTGCTCGACGATGAACAGGTGCGCGGGCACCTGCAATGGAAAGCGGCGGATGGTGAACTGCTGGCGCTGATGGCGCGATATCGCGCCATCAAGACCCGTTTGTACGAGCAGGCCTTGCCAACCGTTGACGTGCCAGTCTGGTTGTGGCGCGGCAATGCCCACGGCGACTTGCGCGCACAATGGCAAGTCCACGCGCGCCAACCGGTTAGCCAGTGGACGCTGGACGTGGGGCATCATGAGATGCTCGGCGAGCCGCGACTGGTCGAAAACCTGCTGCCTTTACTGTTGCAAACCTCTGCCAAGGTGGTGTCGGTCCCATGATGTTATTGAGAGAATTGCTGCACAACGCGCGATGGCGCATTTTCCTAGCGGTGCTGAGCAGTGCCCTGAGCGCGGCCACCAGTATCGGCCTGATCGGCTACATCAACCGCTGCCTGGAACAAGGTCTCAATGACCTCGGCCAGGGCTTGCTGCTGTTCGGTGGCCTGCTGGTGCTGTTGTTCATCAGCGGGGTCACCGCGCAATGGCTGCTGGTGCAGATCGGCCATCGGCTGGTGTACCAGCTGCGCTTGCGGCTGGTGGGCAAGGTGCTGGGCACCGCGCTGGAACGCATCGAACGGTTGGGCAGCCCACGCATCTACAACGCCCTGACCAAGGACGTGACCACCGTCGCCACGGCCTTCAAGCAATTGCCGATTTCCTTGTACAACGGCTTGCTGCTGTTGGCGGGGCTGGCCTATATGGCGTGGTTGAGCCTGCCGTTCTTCGGCCTGACGCTGGCAGTAATCGCCGCTGGCGTCGGCCTCGACGTGCTGCTCGGGCGCAAGGTCAAGACCTTGATGCAGGCGGTCCGGCAGCAGGACGACCAACTCACCGAGCAGTTCGAAGCCGCCATCCAGGGGCGTTGCGAACTGGGCCTGAGCCGGGAGCGTCGGCATTTGCTCTATCAACGCAAGCTCGAACCCATCGCCCGGGCGTCGCTGGACGCATCGGTACGCGCTGACACTTTGTGGGCCGTCAACCTGAACTGGACGACGTTGCTGGTGTTCGTGCTGATCGGCACGCTGTTTTTCCTCGGCCAGGGGCTGGGATTGCTGAGCCAGCAGGTGGTGGTGGGCTACGTCTTGGCGATCATGTTCCTGCGCACGCCGATCTCGATGATCCTCGACGCTATTCCCGCTGTCATTCGTGGTCATGTCGCTTTACAGGCCATTGATGCCCTGGCACTGGGCGAGACGGTAGAGTTCAAGGCGTCCGCGCAAGCAGCGCAGCCGTTTCGTGATCTGCGTCTGTCGAACGTGCATTACCGGTATGCCGGCAAGAACGAGGAATTTGCCTTTGAATTGGGACCGATCGACCTGACGATCCGGCGCGGCGAGTTGATCTTCATTGTGGGGGGCAACGGCAGTGGCAAGTCGACCCTGGCCAAGCTGCTGACCGGGCTCTATGTGCCCGCTTGCGGGGAAGTTTCACTCAACGGCGTGGTGCTCGATGCCAGCACCAGCGAATGGCATCGCGAGCACTTCGCCGCGATCTTTGCCGACTTCTATCTGTTCGCCGATGTGTTGGGCGAGGCGGGCGACCATGAAGGGCTGGAGGCTCGGGTGGATCATTATCTCGACCGCCTGGGGCTGGCCCACAAAGTCGAATTCGCCGCCGGACGCCTGTCCACCACCGCGTTGTCCCAAGGCCAGCGCAAACGCCTGGCGTTGCTGCTGATGATGATGGAAGGCCGTGAAGTGTTCCTGCTGGACGAATGGGCGGCCGACCAGGATCCGGTGTTCCGCCATGTGTTTTACAACGAGTTGCTGCCCGAACTGAAGGCGGCCGGCAAGACAGTGATCGCGATTACCCATGACGACCGTTATTTCGACGTCGCGGACCGGGTCTATCGTCTCGACTACGGCCACCTCGTCGATTACGACCGGGCGACGGAGAATCCCTTTCAATTGGCAAAATGATCGGCGCGATCAGACGCTTCAATGCTGCCGCTTGCATTCATCGAGGGGGCAACTGCTGCAATAGCCGACGCTGGGAAGGCGATACCGAATGCAGCAGATTCGCCGCAGGCGCTGCGGCTCTTCCTCGCCGATATCGTGGTAACGCACGGGGGCGAACAGCGGGTTGCGCCGACCATCGGGGCGCAGGCGGGCAGTGAGGATTTGCCGGGCGGGCAGGGTGCTCTCGGGATTGGCCAGCGGATGCAGGTCGATCCGCGTGGTGACGAATTCGAAGGTGTTGCCGGCATTGCTCCAGAACAAGCGGGGCGATGCGCGGCTGACACTGGCCAGCGTGTCGATGACCGGTTCCAGGTGTTGTTCGACCAGCGTATGGAACCGTTCAAAGGCTGTGCATTCGGGCAGTGGTTGCCCGGCGTCGCGAACATGTAAGGCCTGTGGCCTGGCGTCGTCGCCGAGTTTCAACCCAACATCGTTCAGAGCGACTGGCAGGTCCCGTTGCAGCAACAGGTTGGCGCCCATCACCGGCGCGAGGAAGGTACTGAAATACCACTTGGACCACAGCGACACCAGGGCCAGGCGTTCATCGGTCTTGTAGCGCGCCAGCAGCTCGTCGACGAACTGACTGAACGTCTCGCGCTGGAAGAACAGTTCCACCGACAGAACGGTAGGCGAGTGGCTGCGCAGTTGCAGTTTTTCTTCGAAGGCCGCGAGCGGCCCGGTGAACAGCGGAGCAAGGCTGGGAATCATTGACTCATCCGTGACCGCGAATTGAGAGACGTTATCGTCCAGAAGGGGCGAAGTATAAACAGCGCACCACCGTCTTGCGACTTCTCGTGGGTGTTGAAGCAGGCAAGCCATGTAAGATTTATAAAATATTAATGAGAATCGATACTATTAGTATTGTATCGTAGCGATCTTTCCCGTCATGCCAGTCAAGGAGCAAGCAATGAGTTTGGATAGCCCGGATACGCGGTTTCTGGTTGTCGTCAACGAAGAGGAGCAGTACTCGATCTGGCCGGACTACCGCAGTGTGCCCGATGGCTGGCGCACCGTAGACATGCAGGGCAGCAAGGAAGAGTGCCTGGCCTACATCGAGAAAGTCTGGACCGACATGCGCCCACTGAGCCTGCGCCAGGCAATGCAGGCATAAGGACAGGGCTGATCGCCCACGACAGCGTTCTCATCTCAGGGAGTCAAAATGGAAAGTGTCCAGCCCCGCTCATCATCCAGCGCCACCTTCACGCTGGAGCAGTTCCGCCAACAGGCGCCTCGCGAACTGAATACCAATCCGTACCTGCAACGCCAGGCGGCCCGGGAATCGAATGCGCGTTCATACCCGCGACGCATCCCGCTGGCCCTGCAAGAGGCTCACGGCCTTTATGTTCGCGACACGCAGGGGCAATTGTTCATGGACTGTCTCGCCGGCGCGGGAACCTTGGCGCTGGGCCATAACCACCCGGTGGCCATTGCGGCGATGCGCCAGACGCTCGATTCCGGCTTGCCCTTGCACACCCTGGACCTGACGACGCCGGTCAAGGATCGCTTTGTCGAGGACCTTTTCAATGCCATGCCGGAAAACTTCGCGCGTCACGCGCGCATACAGTTTTGCGGGCCGACGGGTGCAGATGGCATCGAGGCGGCCCTGAAACTGGCGAGAATCGCCACCGGGCGTAAGCCGATCCTGACGTTCTCCGGCGGCTATCATGGCATGACCCTGGGGACATTGAGCCTGATGGGCAACCTGGGGCCGAAACAGGCGCTGGGCTCGCTGATGGCCGACGTGCAATTCCTGCCGTACCCTTACGACTACCGTTGTCCGTTCGGCATCGGTGGTGAAGCTGGCATCGATGCCGGGCTGCACTTCATCGAACAACTGCTGAGCGACCCGGAATCGGGCGTGTTGCCGCCGGCGGCAGTGGTCGTGGAGGTGGTGCAGGGCGAGGGCGGGGTGATCCCGGCACCGGTACGCTGGCTCCAGGGCTTGCGCCAATTGACTCGCAAGTACGGCGTGGCCCTGATCATCGACGAAGTGCAGACCGGCCTGGGTCGTACCGGCAAGCTGTTCGCTTTCCAGCATGCCGATATCGAGCCAGACATTCTGGTGCTGTCCAAAGCCATCGGTGGCGGCCTGCCACTGGCGGTGATGGTCTATCGCGAAGAGCTGGACACCTGGAAGCCCGGTTCCCATGCCGGCACGTTCCGTGGCAACCAGATGGCGATGGCTGCAGGTGCCGCGACATTGCGCCATATCATCAGCGAAAACCTGCCAGAACATGCCGATGCCATGGGGCAGCGCCTGATGGAGCAACTGCGCCAGTTGCAGGGCGACTACCCTTGCCTGGGCCAGGTGCGCGGTCGGGGGTTGATGGTGGGCGTGGAAGTCGTCAGCGACACCCCGAGCGACAGCCGTGTTCCTCCGGCGGACACCGCATTGGCCCAGGCCATCCAGCGCCAATGCCTGCGCCTGGGTGTCATCCTGGAACTGGGCGGGCGTCACGGCGCCGTGGTGCGATTCCTGCCGCCGCTGATCATCCAGGCCGACGAGATTGATGTGCTGGTCGAACTGTTCCGTGTTGCATTGAACAACGCCCTCGCCGAGACCAAGGGCCGAGCGTTGCACATCGCTTGATCCAGCGCTGTTCACTCGTGGCGAGGGAGCTTGCTCCCGCTGGGTCGGTCCGACGCTTCGGGCGCAGCGGCCCCAAAATCTTGCGGCTGCTACGCAACCGAGCGGGAGCAAGCTCCCTCGCCACGGAGCCATCATTTTTCTCAGGTGATACTGCTACTTGTAACGCTGCTCGAACACCGCCAGTTGTTCAGGCTTGATCAACTGGAAGGGCACCCAGACTTCTGTCTCGACCGGCTCGCCCTTGATCATCTTGATGGCTGCCTGCACCGCGCTGGTCGCCTGGGCCTTAGGGTCCTGGAATACCGAGGCGACTAGCATCCCGCGCTTGATCGCCGCCAGGCCGTCCGGCAAGCCGTCAATTCCGACAATCGCAACCTCGCCCTTGGCCTTGCCGGATTGTTGCAAGGCCATGGCCGCACCGATGGCCATCTCGTCATTGTTGGCGACGATGGCATCGAACCGGCTGCCGGCGAGCAACCAGTTGCTGGTCAGGTCCATGCTCTTGTTGCGTTGCCACTCGGCACTCTGCTGCTCGACGATCTTGATGCCGGGAAAGTCCTTGAGCACTTGCTTGACCCCTTCGGTGCGGTCGTGGGTAGCGTTTTGCGCGAGGTCACCCATGATGATCGCCAGGTTGCCTTTGCCGCCGAGCTTTTCGGCGAGGTAACGCATCTGCAATTGGCCAGCCTCGATGTCATTGGACGCCACCGTGACCACCCCTTTGGGCAGCGTACGCTCGTCCGGGTGCCGATTGACGTAGACCAGTGGCGTCTTCGCCTCGACTGCGGCACGGGTGATATTGGCGGTGGCGGAGGTGTCGACCGGCAGGACGATGACCGCGTCCACTTTCTGGTTGATGAAGCCCTGGACCTGGTTGAGCTGGCGAACCACATCGCCCTGGGCGTCCTCGAACTGGATCTGGACGTTGTCCTTCTTGGCGGCCTCGTCCAGGCCGTTACGCACATAGGTCATGAAGTTATCGTCGACCCTGGCGATGCTGACGCCGATGCGATAGTCGGCGGCGGCCCATTGGCTGAAGAGCAGGAGCAGCGTGGCGAACAGCAGTGTGCAACGACGCATGATGGTTTTCCTTTTGTTGTTATGGAGTGAACGTCATCAATAAATGTTCTGCACGGGCCTTACCCATCCAGCGTGAAGGCCCGCCTGAATCGCTCAAGCGCCCGCTCGCTGTCTCCGCTGGCCCAACCTTCGAGGCCGACTACACCGCTGTATCCCATGCCGGACAACGCCCTGGCAATCGCCGGATAATTGATTTCGCCAGTGCCGGGCTCCATGCGGCCAGGCACATCGGCGACTTGGATTTCACCGATGGCGCCGCCGGCGCGCTGGATCAGTTCGGTCAGGTTTCCTTCGCCGATCTGCGCGTGATAGAGGTCCAGGTTCATTTTCAGATGCGGGCTGCCTACGGCTTCGATCAGCGCCAGGGTGTCGTCGGCGCGAGCGAAAGGCGTGCCCGGATGGTCGACTTCGGTGTTCAGGTTTTCCAGCAGGAACACACGGCCGGCGTCTTCCCCCAGGCGGGCGATTTTTTCCAGGGTCTTGCAGGCGCTCAACCACATGCGGCCGGTGGCCTGGGCCACGGGTTTGACCGGCAGACCCTGGTCCCCCAGGCCGGTGCCGTGCAGGTTCAGGCTCGGGCAATTCAATTGCGCGGCGACACCCAAGGACTCCTGGGCACTGTCCAGCAGTTGCCGGATGTCCTCGGGGTCGGTGAGGTTGCCCGTGATGTAGCCGGTCATCGAGGTAAAGTCAGCGCCCGTCGCGGCGAGGGCAGGGATGTCCTTGGTCGTCCAGTTCCATATCTCGACGCTGAAGCCCAGCGCATGGATGCGTTTGACGCGTTCGATAAAGGGCAGGTCGAGGAACACCATCTCCGCGCTGACCGCCAGCTTGAACGGTACGAGACTCATGACTGCGCTCCTTGGACACGCACCGCTTTGCCTTGCTGGAAAGACTCGATACAGGCACGGGCAATCGCCAGCGCGGCCCGGGCGTCCTCACCGCTGGCTAGGGGCTTTTCACCGCTGCGTACGCAATTGACGAAGTGATTGAGCTCGGTCACGTAGGCGTCACGCAGCAAGTCGGTGTCCATGCGCTGGGTATCGGCCTGGACGCCACTTGCCAGGTAGCGCAGCAAGTCGCTGTCGTTGACGCTGCCCATGGTCAGCATGCCGGCGCTGCCGAACACTTCGCCGCGGACGTCATAGCCGTAGACCGCCTGGAAGTTGGCCTCGGCCGTGGCGATGGCGCCGTTGTCGAATCGGATCGTGACCACCGCCGTGTCGAGGAACCCTTTGTGTTTGAAGTCCGGCGCGATCAACGCGTCGGCCATGACGAACACCTCGACCGCTTCGGCACCCGGATTGAGGTAGCGCAGGGTGTCGAAGTCGTGGATCAGCGTCTCCAGGAAAATGACCCATTGCGGCGAGGCGGCGGGATTGTTCAGCGCCGGGTCGCGGGTCAGCGAACGCAGAAGCTGTGGCGTGCCGATTCGGCCGGCGACCACGTCCAGGTGCGCGGTGCGGAAGCTCTTGGCGAAGCGCCGGTTGAAGCCGACTTGCAGCGTCACCCTCGCATCGGCAGCGGCGGCAATGGCCCGATCGGCTTCCTCCAGCGTGACGGCCATGGGTTTTTCGCAGAAAACGCTTTTGCCCGCCTGCGCCGCGCTGATCACCAGTTCGGCGTGGCTGCGAGCTGGCGCGGCGATCAGCACCGCGTCGATATCCGGGTCATTCAGCAACTGTTGTGGATCGGTATGAACCTTCCCTACGCCCAGTTCTGCGGCTAGGCGCTCGGCCTGGCCGGGGGTAGGATCGGCAATGGCGGCAAGGTATGCGCCGGGGATGTGGCGAGCGGCGGTCAGGCCGTGAAAGCTGCCCATGCGACCCGCACCGATAAGACCCAGGCGGACGGTTTTTGACGTACCCATGAAAGACTCCCTTTTATTGTTGTTCGCGACTCGTCGTCGGTGCATTGCCGGGAGCAAGGGCTGTGCCAATTGTTAACAGACTGAAAGTAAAGGGTTTTATTGGTGCTTTGTGGTTGCATGTGTCCATTTAGAAGACATGCCTATACTGACATGTCAAAAGCATGTACATAGAGACCGCCATGAACACACAGCCGATGACGTTGAGCGTTGAAGACCGTGATTACCTGACTGCCCTGGGGCCTGCGTCATTGAATGGCGGATCAAGCCCGGCGCTGGATGAAGCCTGGCGAGCCTGCTTGAGCGGCGTCACCGAGCGCCCTGAAGGTGTCCGGCAGGTTATCTGGAGTTCCTGGCAGCGTAGCGTCGATGCCGGCCTCGACTCGGCAGACGGCGAGTACCGTTTTGTCTCGCCTGCCGAGCTGACCGCCACACTGGCGGCGAATCGACTGTTGATCGCCGCGGCGGCGCAGGTCATGCGCGGCCTGCTTGCCTACAATCCCAACGGGCATATCAACCTCACGGATGCCCAGGGCACCACCTTGTACTTCTGTGGCTTGGACCTCACACCCATCGGCAGTCGCTTGCTTGAATCGGTACAGGGCACCAATTGCACCGGTCTGGCGCTGGTTGAAGACCGCTTGGTATACGTGCTGTCTGGCGAGAATTTCGGCGCCGGCCTGCGCCAGCGGCAGATGCATTGTGCCGCCGCGCCCATCCGCGATGCCCATGGCCGGACCCTGGCCATGTTGACCCTAACGGCCGAGCCCGGCTGGTTTCACTTCCACACCTTGGGCACCGTCCAGGCTGCAGCCGAAGCTGTTTCCAGGCAAATGGCGCTGCAAGCGTTGCTGGAAGAACAACAAACGGTTTTGGAAGTGCTCAACGAGGGCTTGGTCGTATTGGACGAAAAAAACGATATCAAGGCCCTCAACCATTACGCCCGGCAATTGTTTCGTGTCGACCCTGCCTGGCTGGGCAAGCCGTTCCAGAGCCTGGGCCAGACCGAACTGAGCGATGAAATCCTGCGCAGGGCCGGGGAAGGAGTACGGGACCTGGATTGTACGTTTGAGCTACACGATCGCAGCCACCTGGCCTGCCTGGTGTCGGTCTGTCCCCTGGCGCAGGGCGGTCGCATTGTTTCATTGCGCGAGAACCGGCGCATCCGCGAGATTACCCGGCGCATCATGGGTACCCAGGCCAGCTATACCTTCGAAACCATCCAGGGCCATTCACGCGCCATCCAGGACGCATTGCACCTGGCTCGAATCGCGAGCCGCAGCGATTCGACTACGCTGATTCTCGGGGAGAGCGGCACCGGCAAGGAACTGTTTGCCCAGGCCATCCACAATGGCAGCGAGCGTTGCGGCGGACCTTTCGTTGCGGTCAATTGCGGGGCCATTCCTCGCGACCTGGTCCAGAGTGAACTGTTCGGCCATGTCGAAGGCGCGTTCACCGGATCGGTGCGTGGCGGTTCGGCGGGCAAGTTCGAATTGGCTGACGGCGGGACGATCTTTCTCGACGAAATCGGCGACATGTCATTCGATGCTCAAGTCAGCTTGCTGCGTGTCCTGCAGGAAGGCGAAGTCACTCGGGTGGGGGCGAAAAAATCGTTGCGGGTGAACGTGCGCATCATCGCTGCGACCCATCGCAACCTGAGCCAGGCCGTGGCCGAAGGGGCTTTTCGCGAAGATCTTTATTACCGCCTCAACGTGCTGGGCCTGACGGTGCCGCCCTTGCGCATGCGCCGCGAAGACGTGCCGATGCTGGCACGGCATTTTCTTGCGCGTTGCGCCCGGTCGCTGCGAAAACCCATGCGCGACCTGTCCCCGGAGGCGCTGGAGCTCTTGGGCGCCTACCACTGGCCGGGCAACGTCCGTGAGCTGGAAAACGTCATTGAGCGCGCGACCAACCTGGCTGGTACCGAGCTGATCCAAGCGAGTGATCTTGCGTTGGAGATCAGGCAGGGAGGACAGCCAGCGGCCCGGCATTTTGCCCCCGAGCCGCGGGCAGCCGTGGATCTAGGTACCCATGAAATGAATGCGATCATCGCGGCCCTCAGGGACACGCGGGGCAATATCCGCCTGGCCGCCCGGCAGTTGAACGTTTCCCGTGGCGGTTTGTACAACAAGATGAACCGATTCGGGCTCAAGGTGGAAGCGTTCCGTTCGGGATTGGCCTGAGCCAATACCCTGACGCCGCTTCAGCGACGACTTCGTTCCCGACCCAGCGCCACCAGGCACCCACCAATCAACAATGCGGCGCCCGCCACCAGCAGGGGCGCGGATCGCCGCGTCGGCTTGCGCCAACCGCCATCGACACGTCGCTGGCCGCTGGGCGGGGAGAACAGGTTTCCGGAGGATGAAGCCATTGCCGGGCTGCGATCCAGGCCCCGGCGTGTCAGCCAGCCGGAAAGTTGCGCAAACCCGGGCACAAGAAAATGCGCCATCCTTGCCAGTGTCGCGGCGCTGCCCACGGTGGTGGTGGGCTTGGGGTTGAGTGCGCAACTGACCATCGCCTCGGCGACGCGATGGGGGTCGTAGACCGGTGGTGGTGGCTTCAGCGCGTGGCCGGTGAAGTTGGCGCCATCGCGAAAACCCGGCGTATCGATGACCGCGGGATAGATGTCGCAGACGTGGATGTCCCGGTATTCCCCCAACTCACCGCGCAAGGCTTCGGACAACCCGCGCAGTCCGTACTTGCTGGCGGAATAGGCGGCGGCGTAAGGCTGGGCGACCCAACTGCCTAACGACAGGGTATTGATCAGGATGCCGCGTTGTTGCTTCTTGAAATACGGCCAGGCCACGTAGGCGCCGCGCAGGTAGCCAAGTAAATCGGTTTGCAGGACCTGCTCATGCACATCGAGCGGCGTCTGCTCGAAGCTGCCTACCGCACCCACGCCGGCATTGTTGATCCAGATGTCAATGCGACCGTCACCGAACGTTGCGGCTTCGGCGGCAAGCGCCTGCATTTGCTCACTGCTGGTGACGTCTGTGCACACCGCCAACGCGTCGGCTCCCTGGGCCTGGCATTGGGCAACGACCTCATCGAGCGCCGCACGGTCGCGTGCCGCCAGGACCAGGCGTGCGCGCTGCCTGGCAAACGCCTGGGCGGTGGCGCGGCCGATCCCGCTCGAAGCGCCGGTGATGACCACCAGTTTCTCCGACAAGGGATACGACGTCGTCTTACGGCTCGGGGCGGTTTCGCCTGTCGACTGATGGATCTCGGGCTGCATGGGCGAAAGCTTCAGGCGCACCCCGTCCGCCATGATCAGCGTCAGGTCCTGGACGGTGCCGGCGACCCTGTCCGGGTACACCGGCTCGCCCTCGGGGTCGAGTTGGTCATAGACAAACTTTTCGCCCTCCAGCCAGCCCACCGCGGTGTTCAGTTCTGGGCCCAGGTAATACTTTCCATCAAGGAAAAAGCCGGGGAAATGTGGCGCTCGCTCGACGCTTTCGACGGCATAGCGTTCGCCCGTCCTCATTCCGGTTGCCGGGGAAATCATGATCAACACCTCCGCTCTGTTGGTTCTGCGATAGAGAGCGAGGGTGAAACGGGGGTTCCATTGAAATGAGGAAAGGAAGTTCGAGTGAACCGAGGCTCATTTTCTTCAGTCATTGCTGTAGGAAGTGATCACATCAAGGAGCCTCAGATGCGTTCTGTTTATCTCGCCAGCCTGTCCTTCACCGCGTTGTTGTGCGCAGCATGCTCAAGCCAATCGCCTGCGACATGGAGCTACGAGGACGCGCGAAGGCGCACCCCCGTGCCGCCCGACCAGGCCTATCCCGAATTGTTTGAGGCGGTGCAAGGCAAACAGTTGTTCACTGACCAAAAACACTTCGTCGATGCGCTGCCCAAGCGCGACCCCTCGCAGATTCGCGCCGATTACCTGGCCCGCCGCGACAGTGCCGATTTCGATCTCAACGGGTTCGTGAAGGACAACTTCGTCGAGTCAGGCCAGGCTGAGAGCCCTACCCCAAAACCCGGCGCGCCGATCAAGGAACACATCGACAATCTCTGGCCGGTGCTCAGCCGAACCTACACCGAGGTTCCGCAATACAGCAGTCTATTGCCGTTGCCGCAGCCCTATGTCGTGCCAGGCGGGCGTTTCCGAGAAATGTATTACTGGGATTCGTATTTCACCATGCTGGGGTTGGAGCAAAGCGGTGACCAGACGCAGGTTCGCCAGATGGCCGACAACTTTGCCTACATGATCGACACCTACGGCCACATTCCCAACGGCAATCGCACCTACTACCTGAGCCGATCGCAGCCGCCATTCTTTGCCTATATGGTGGAATTGCAGGCGCATATCGAGGGCGAGCAGGCCTACGGGCGTTACCTTGGGCAACTGCAAAAAGAATATGCCTACTGGATGGAAGGGGCGCAGACCCTCAAGCCGGGTGAGGCTGGGCGACACGTCGTCAAGCTTGCCGATGGCAGCGTGCTCAACCGCTATTGGGACGCCAGCCCCACGCCTCGTCAGGAGTCGTGGCTGCAGGACGTCAAGACCGCTGAACAGGCAGCCGACAGGCCCAAGCAAGAAGTCTGGCGCGACTTGCGCGCAGGCGCTGAAAGCGGCTGGGATTTCAGTTCCCGCTGGCTGGGAGACGGTAAAAACCTGGCGACCATTCGCACGACCTCCATCGCACCCGTGGACCTGAACAGCCTGATGTATCACTTGGAGCGCACCATCGCCAAGGCCTGTGAAACGGTGCGGAACACGCCGTGTACCCAAGCCTATGGGCAACGGGCCGAGCAACGCCAGCGCGCCATCGAGACGTACCTGTGGAACGCCGAAGGCGGCTATTACGTGGACTACGATTGGCAGCAGAACCGGCAGCGCCCGGCACTCACTGCCGCGACGCTGTTCCCGCTCTATACCGGCCTGGCTTCCAGCGAACGCGCCAACCGCACTGCCGACGCCGTGCGCAAGGGCTTGCTGCGTCCCGGCGGCATCGCCACCACCCAGGTCAATAACGGCCAGCAGTGGGATGAACCCAATGGCTGGGCGCCCCTGCAATGGGTGGCGGTCGAGGGGTTGGAGCGCTACGGCCAAACCGACCTGGCCAGGGAGGTTGGCAGCCGTTTTCTGCAACAGGTCCAGGATCTCTACCGCAAGGAAGACAAACTGGTCGAGAAGTACGACTTGTCCGGCCAAGGCGACGGTGGGGGCGGGGGCGAGTATGAATTGCAGGATGGCTTTGGCTGGACGAACGGCGTGACGCTTAAATTGCTGGGCAAATACGGCGGTTGAGCCGGGCCGCTTCAGTGCTATTCTTCGCGAAATTGCGAAGAATAGCGCTGCGGTAGAGCCGATGAACACAACCCGTGATCAATTCCCCTTGCCGGAGGACCTGAAGGTCTTTCTGACTGTCGTCCGAAAGAATGGCTTTGCCAGCGCGGCCGAGGCATTGGGCTATTCACCGGCCTATATCAGCAAGCGCATCTCGGTATTGGAGTCGACGCTCGCTACCCGACTGCTGCATCGCACGACCCGGCGCATCGCATTGACCGACGACGGCGAGCGCGTGCGGGTGTGGGCCGAAAAGCTGCTGGGGGATTTCGATGAGTTCGTCGGTGAGATCGCCCGGGCTCGCCATCAGCCCACCGGCTCGTTGCATATCTGCAGCAGCTTTGGTTTCGGCCGCAACCATGTCGCGCCGGCAATCGGCAAGCTGTCGCAGACGTATCCTGGCCTCGACATCCGGCTGGATGTGTTCGACCGCGTCGTCGATATCGTTGGCGAGGGGTTCGACCTTGAGATCCGCGTCGGTGATGACCTGCCAGGGCAGCACCTGGGCCGCAAGCTGGTGAGCAATCGACGCGTGCTCTGCGCAGCCCCCGGGTATCTGGAACGACGGGGCACACCGCGTTCGCTCGATGACCTCAAGGACCATGATTGCCTGGTGCTCAAGGAGCGCGACAACGCCTTCGGCATCTGGACCTTGAGCAAGGATGGGGTGCAGGAGACTGTGCGCATCGGCGGCCCGTTGTCATCCAACAGCGGCGAGATTGTCCTGGAGTGGGCGTTGAGCGGCGGCGGGATCCTGCTGCGCTCGATGTGGGACGCCGGGCCCCTGCTTGAACAGGGGCGGTTGGTTCAGGTGCTGCCGGCGTATTCGCAAAGCGCCAACGTCTGGGCGGTGTACCCGACCCGGCTCAGTCAGTCGGCGAAGCTGCGGGTTTGCGTTGAATTTCTTGAGACATGTTTTCGGGACTTGTCGGCTGGGTAGAAGAGCAGCACCGCTTTCGCGAGCCGGCTCGCTCCCACAGTCTTCCTCAGTGGTTGGACGTTACGCTACAGCCAGGGATTTTCCGCGAGGTGCCGGCTTTCGAAGCGGCGTATCTGGTCTGCACGTTGAAGGGTCGTGCCAATGGCATCCAGGCCGAGCAGCAAGGATTGCTTGCGCAGCTCGTCGATCTCGAAAGAAATTACCTCACCGTCCGCCAATCTGATCTGTTGCGCCGGCAGGTTAACGCTGATGCTGGCGGTTTCGGCGCGGCTGATCGTCTGCGCGAGTCTCTTGAGTTGCGCTTCGGGCAATTGAATGACCAACACCCCGTTACGCTGGCAATTGTCATAGAAGATCCCGGCGAAGCTGCTGCCGATCAACGCCCGGATGCCCACTTGCTTCAAACCCCACACCGCATGTTCGCGGCTTGAGCCACATCCGAAGTTCTCCCCCACCACCAGGAACGTTGCGCCGCGCCAGCCCGGTTTGTTGAGCACGAATTCAGGATTGGGATCGCCGTTACCCAGCCACTTCAAGTCGAAGAACAGGCCACGGTCCAGCCCGTTGCGGTCGATGCCCTTGAGGAACTGCTTGGGCATGATCACGTCGGTGTCGATGTTGGCGGCCAGCAGCGGGGCGGCGGTGCCAGTTACAGTATTGAAGGGTTGCATGCTTCAGGCCTCCGGCAGCAGTGAACGAACATCGGTCAAATGACCAGCAATCGCGGCGGCGGCCACCATGGCCGGGCTCATCAAGTGGGTGCGCGCGCCGGCGCCCTGGCGTCCTTCGAAGTTGCGATTGGTACTGGAGGCGCAGCGATCCCCAGGGGTGAGCACGTCATCGTTCATCGCCAGGCACATCGAACAGCCGGATTGGCGCCATTCGAAACCGGCTTCGCGAAATATTGCCGCCAGGCCTTCTTCTTCGGCCTGTTCGCGCACCATGGTCGAGCCGGGCACGATCATCGCGCGCACATGGGCGGCAACGTGCTTGCCCTGTACGACACGCGCCGCATCGCGCAAGTCTTCAATCCGCGCGTTGGTGCACGAGCCGATGAAAGCATGGTTGATGACCACGTCGGCGAGCGGCATGCCTGGCGTCAGACCCATGTAGTTGAGGGCACGCTGCAGGCCTTGGCGCAGGATCAGGTCGGGTTCTGTCGCAGGGTCGGGTACCTGGCTTCCGATCGGTGCAGCCTGGTCAGGGCTGGTGCCCCAGGTGACCATGGGTTCCAACGCGTCGACATCGAGCGTCACTTCCCGGTCGAACACCGCGCCTTCATCGCTGTGCAGGGCTCGCCATTTGGTCACGGCCCGTTTCCACAGCTCGCCCCTGGGAGCGCGGGGCTTGCTTTGCAGATAGGCAAAAACCTTGTCATCCGGCGCCATGAACGCGCCCCGGGCGCCGGCTTCCACGGCCATGTTGCAGATGGTCATGCGGGCTTCGACGCTAAGGGCGGTGATTGCCGGGCCGGTGAATTCGATCGCATAACCGGTGGCGCCCGAGGCGCCGATCCTTTCGATCAGCGCCATGATGATGTCCTTGGCGGTGACACCTGCCCCAAGCGTGCCGTTGACCGTGACGCGCAGGGTTTTCAGGCGCTTGTAGACCAGCGTTTGCGTAGCCAGCAGGTGTTCGATTTCAGACGTGCCGATGCCAAAACCAAAGGCCCCCAACGCGCCGTATGTCGTGGTGTGGCTGTCGCCCGCGGCCACCACCATACCCGGCAGGATGAAGCCTTGCTCGGGGGCGACGACGTGCTCGATGCCCTGACGTTTGTCCAGCACGTCGAACAGTTCGATGCCAAAGTCCCGGCAGTTTTCTGCGAAGTACGAGACCTGCCGGGCGCCGCCGGCATCCGGCATGGCTGCGATGCGCTGGGGCGCCGTCGGGTTGACGTGATCGACCACCGCCAGCGTCGCGCTCGGCCGCCAGACGCTGCGGCCGTTTTCACGAAGGCCGCTGAAGGCTTGCGGGCTGGTGTATTCGTTGGCGACCTGGCGGTCGATGTACAACAGCACATGGCCCTGATCGTCCAACGGGCAAACGGTATGGCTGTCGATGTGCTTTTGATAGAGCGTTCGGGGGCTGTTCATGCAGGCGCTTCTTCATTTTTGGCGGGGCTGCCCACAGCATATTGACTGCCGGCGTCGCATCAAGAGCCCCGCGGTGAAGGCGTTGCACACGGATTGTGATCAATCATGACGAGGAGTGGGGCGGCCATCCATGGTTGCCCCGAATCGGTATGGGTCAGCGTCGGGCGGTGCGGGTGCTGACATCCACCCACACGGCCAGGACCAGGATGCTGCCCTTGACGATCATCTGCCAATAGCTGTCGACGTCGAGCATGGACATGCCGTTGTCCAGGCTGGTGATGACCAGCGCGCCCAGCAGCGCGCCGTAGACCGTGCCCGAGCCACCGCGCATGGATGTGCCGCCGATAAAGCAGGCGGCGATAGCGTCCAGTTCGCCCATGTTGCCCGCCGAGGGCGAGCCGGCGGCAAGGCGCGCGGTGTTGACCATGCCGGCGAGGGCGCACATCACGCCCATGATGCCGAAGATCCAGAGCTTCACTGCCTGTACATTGATGCCGGACAGGCGCGTGGCCTCCATGTTGCTGCCCACCGAGTAGACGCGCCTGCCGAATACGGTTTGGCTGGTCACGTAGCTGAACACCCCCAGCAGAACCAACAGGAGCAGCACCGGAACCGGGATCCCGTCGTAGCTGTTGAGCGTATAGACGAACCCGGCCAGCACGGCGCCGATCAACACCACCCGCGCCACGTCCCGCGTCAGGGAATGGGCCGCGAGGCCATGCAGCGCGCGGTTGCGGCGCTGTTTCCAGGTCAGGAAAAGCGTCAGCGCGAACAACAACACGCCCAGGCCCGTGCCGACTGCGTGGGGCAGGTAACCCTGGCCGACGTAAACCAGCTCCGGCGATACCGGCGCGATGGTGGTGCCGCCAGTGATGCCCAGCAGGATTCCGCGAAACGCCAGCATGCCACCCAGGCCGACGATGAAGGAGGGGATGCGCAGGTAGGCGGTCATGTAGCCGTTGGCCAGGCCGATCATCAGCCCACACAGGGCGACCAGGCTCAGGTTCGCCAGCAGCGGGATGTGATAGACCACATCGAGTATCGCCGCCAGACCTCCCAATAAACCGAGCAACGAGCCCACCGACAAATCGATCTCGCCACTGATGATCACCAGCACCATGCCGCAAGCCAGGATGCCGGTGATGGACATCTGCCGCAGCAGGTTGGAGAGGTTGCGCGGAGTCAGGAACCCGCCCTCGGTCTGCCAGCTGAAGAACAACCAGATGACCGCCACGGCAATCACCAGGGCGAGCATTTTGTAGCGGGTGAACACTTGTTTGACTTGGTTCATCTACGCGGACTTCCGATCATTGTTGTTATTGCTTTCGGGATGGCTGAGCGCGGCGGCAAGCACCTGTTCCTGGGTCAATTGCTGGTTGATGAAATCGCCGCGCAGTTGCCCCTCGCCGATCACCAGCACGCGGTCCGACACACCCAGCACTTCGGCCAGTTCCGAGGACACCATGATGATCGACACGCCTTCGGCCGCCAGCGCGCCCATCAGCTTGTAGATCTCGTACTTGGCGCCGACGTCCACGCCCCGGGTGGGTTCGTCGAGAATCAATACCCGAGGCTTGGTCAGGAGCATCTTCGCCAGCACAGCTTTCTGCTGGTTGCCACCGGAAAGGCTGGTGATCGGCAGGAACGGGCTCGCGGTCTTGAGGTGCATGCGCGAGATTTCCCGGTCGATGCTGCCCAGCTCGGCCTCGGCGTCGATGCGGGTCATCTTCGAGAAGTTTTCCAGGACCGCCAGGGTGATGTTCTGGCCGACGCCCAGGTCCGGGATGATGCCCTGGCGCTTGCGATCTTCAGGGACCATGCACAGGCCGGCCCGGATCGACTTGAGGGGCGTGCTGCTGTCAATGCGCTGGCCGTCCAGCCAGACTTCGCCTTCGTGACGACCGGGGTAAGCGCCGAACAACGCCGACACCAGCTCCGTGCGACCCGCACCCACCAACCCGGCGATGCCAAGGATTTCGCCGCGCTTGAGCACGAACGAAATGTCGTCGACGCGTTTGCGCCTGGGGTTGTCGACGTCGTAGCAGGTCACATGGCGTGCCTCGAAAATCACCTCGCCGATAGCGTGGGGTTCGGTGGGGTAGAGGTTACTCATCTCCCGCCCGACCATTTGCGTGATGATCTTGGGAATATCCATGTCGGCCATGGCAGTGGTGGCGATGTGTTTGCCATCGCGTATCACCGCGATGGTGTCGCACACGGCGGCCACTTCATCGAGCTTGTGGGAGATGTAGACGCACGCCACGCCCTTGGCCTTGAGGTCGCGGATGATGTCCAGCAGCACTTCGATTTCCGAGCGGGTCAGGGCCGAGGAAGGCTCGTCGAGGATCAGCAGGCGGGCCTGTTTGTTCAGGGCCTTGGCGATCTCGACCAATTGCTGGTAACCACCGCCGTACTGCGAAACCGGCAGCGAGACGTTCATGTCCGGCACCTTGAGTTCACGCATCAGGGCTTCGGCGCGGTGGATCATCGCCGGGTAATTCATGCGTCCGCCGGGCAAGGTCAGCTCGTGGCCCATGAAGATGTTTTCGGCCACCGACAGGTCGGGCACCAGGGTCAGTTCCTGGTGAATGATGACGATGCCGGCAGCTTCGGTTTCGCTGATCGATTGCGCCTTCAGCGGCTGGCCGTCCCAGAGGATCTCACCCTCCCAGGTGCCGTAGGGATAGACCGCCGATAGGACTTTCATCAAGGTGGATTTGCCGGCGCCGTTCTCGCCGCACAGGCCGACGCATTCACCCGGCCTGACCTTGATGTCGATGCCGTTCAGGGCCTTGACACCGCCGAAGGTCTTGACGATGCCGTTCATTTGCAGCAGGTATTCAGACATGGCGAGGGCTCGTAAGAAAGGGGCTCACACAACATAAAACCTGTGGGAGCGAGTCTGCTCGCGAAAGCGGTAGGTCAGCTTGCATCTGCATTCACTGTGCCGCCGCCATCGCGAGCAGGCTCGCTCCCACAAGGATTTCTGCTATCCAAAGAGCTGCGCCCGGGTCATTGCCCCGCGATCTGCGCCTTGGTGTAGAACCCGTCCTTTTCCAGCAGGTCGATGTTGTCCTTGGTCAGCGCGGTAGGCGTGAGCAGGATGGTGTCGACTTTCTTGTTGCCATTGTCGTACTGCGAGCTGTAGGTGGGTTTTTCGTTGCGCGCCAGTTGTACCGAAAGCTTGGCGGCTTCGGAGGCGATCAGCTTTAAGGGCTTGTAGACCGTCATGGTCTGGGTGCCGTCGATCACTCGCTTGACCGCCGCCAGGTCGGCGTCCTGGCCGGAGATCGGCACCTTGCCAGCCAGCTTTTGCGCGGCCAGGGCCTGGATGGCGCCGCCGGCGGTGGCGTCGTTGGAGGCGACGATGCCGTCGATTTTGTTGTTGTTCCGGGTCAGGGCGTTTTCGACGATGCTCAGGGCTTCGGTGGGGTTCCATTCCTTCACCCATTGCTGGCCGACAATCTTGATGTCGCCCTTGTCGATGGCCGGTTGCAGCACCTTCATCTGGCCTTCACGCAGGATTTTGGCGTTGTTGTCGGTAGGCGCGCCGCCGAGTAGGAAGTAGTTGCCCTTGGGCGCTGCCTTCAACACGCCGCCGGCCTGCATCTCGCCGACCTTTTCGTTATCGAAGGAAATGTAAGCGTCGATATCGGCGTTGAGGATCAGCCGGTCATAGGACACCACCTTGATCCCGGCCTTCTTGGCTTCGGCGACGGCGTTGGTCAGCACAGTGGCGTTGAACGGCACGATCACGATGACGTCGACGCCACGGGAAATCAGGTTTTCGATCTGGGAAATTTGCTTCTGCTCGTTGGCATCGGCGGACTGGACATAAACCTTGGCGTCGAGTTTTTCTGCCGCCGCGACGAAGTAGTCTCTATCGCGGGACCAGCGTTCCAGACGCAGGTCATCGATGGAGAAACCGATCTTGGGGTGGGTGGCGTCGGCCATGGCCGGGAGCGATAGCAGGGCGAGGGCGCCGGCGAGCAGGGTACGTTTGAATGTTTTCATGGTGGTGCGTCCTTTTATTGTTTTTTGAAAGACACTGCCTGACGAGAACGTGATGCCGGTAGAACTGTAGAGCGTTGCGCGGCGTTGCGGGCACAGATTTGTCGCGCGAATGTAACAGCCTCCCCGCGCCCGCAAAGTCGCCTGCCGTCAGGAGTAGATGAACCGGTTGACGACGTTTTCGAGCATTTCCTGCCGACCGCTGACCGCCTGCGGATTCAGCTCGTTGGTGAATGCATGCTCGGCCAGGGATTCGAGGCTGTAGTCCCCCGCGAGCAGCGCCTTGCCGAACGGCTGCTGCCAGCCGGCGTAGCGCTGGTCCTTGAATTTCTGCAACTGATCGTCCTGCACCATGGCGGCTGCGCGTTCCAACGAAAGGGCGAGCACGTCCATGGCCGCGACATGGCCGTGGAACAAGTCGACGTCGTCCAAGCTCTGGCGGCGTACCTTGGAATCGAAGTTGAAACCGCCGTTGCCGAAGCCTCCGGCCTTCAGGATCTCGTAGGTGGCCAGGGTCATTTCTTCGACACTGTTGGGGAACTGATCGGTGTCCCAGCCGTTCTGCGGATCGCCCCGGTTGGCGTCGATGCTGCCGAAGATCCCCAGGGAGACCGCCGTGGCGATTTCATGATGGAAACTGTGCCCGGCCAGGGTCGCATGGTTGGCCTCGATGTTGACCTTGATCTCTTTTTCCAGGCCGAACTGCTGCAGAAAGCCGAACACCGTGGCGCTGTCGTAATCGTACTGGTGCTTGGTCGGCTCCTGGGGCTTGGGCTCGATCAGCAGGTCGCCCTTGAAGCCGATCTTGTATTTATGCTCGACCACCATGCGCATGAACCGGCCCAGTTGCTCGCGTTCGCGGGACAGGTCAGTATTGAGCAGGGTTTCGTAACCTTCGCGGCCTCCCCACAACACGTAGTTGGTGCCCTTGAGGCGCTGGGTGGCATTCATGGCGCTGAACACCTGGGCGGCGGCGCAGGCGAAGACCTGCGGGTCAGGGTTGCTGGCGGCGCCGGCGGCAAAACGCGGGTTGCTGAAGCAGTTGGCGGTGCCCCAGAGCAGCTTGATGCCGGTCTGTTCCTGGTGACGCTCGAGGTGATCGACCATTTGCGCGAAGTGGTTGCGGTATTCCTTCAACGATTGGCCTTCCGGCGCGACATCGGTGTCGTGGAAGCAGTAGTAGTCGATGCCCAGCTTGGAGAAAAACTCGAACGCCGCCTCGGCCTTGCCGATGGCCACTTCCATCGGGTCCCCTGCGTGCTGCCATGGGCGTTTGAAGGTTCCCGCACCGAACACATCGGACCCCGGCCAGACAAAGGTGTGCCAATAGCAGACCGCCATGCGCAGGTGCTCGCGCATGGGTTTGCCGAGGATCAGTTTGTCGGCATCGTAGTGCCGGAAAGCGAGCGGCGAGTCGCTGCCCGGGCCCTCATAGCGGATCGGCTGAACATCGGGGAAGTACGACATGGACGGTTTCCTTTTTATTCTTGGCGGTGACCTGATACTAACGCCGCCCCTGGCGCCGCTGATTATGAAAATCATCAAAGGACAGTTCGATTTTGAGTATTGAGATTCGCCGTCCGCGCGCCTAGTCTCTGTCCACCGGCCTAGGGTTCTTACAATGAAAATCGTCCCGCCCGTCCACCGCATCGCCCTTTTGTTCAACGGCAGCAAGATCTACGACCGAGGCATCATCAGCGGCATCGGTAACTACCTGAGCAGTACCCGCGCGTCCTGGGATCTGTTTCTCGAGGAAGATTTCCTATGCAGGTTGAAAGGGATCGAGCGTTGGCAGGGCGACGGGATCATCGCCGACTTCGACGACCCGCTGATCGGCGAGGCGCTGGCCGGGATCAAGATGCCCGTGGTGGCGGTGGGCGGCTCGTACCAGGACGAGCGCGCCTATCCCAAGGGCATTCCCTATGTCGCCACGGATAACCATGGGCTGATCAAATTGGCTTACGAACATCTGATCGAAGCCGGACTGACGCGATTCGCCTGTTTCAGCCTGCCGGAGTCCCAAGCCAATCGCTGGGCCCAGGAACGGGAGAAAGCCTTTCGCCGGTTGATGCTGCGCGATGGTCTGCACGCCGAGGTCTATCGCGGCATGGGCACCAGCGCGCCGCTCTGGGACAGCGCCGTCGAACAGCAGATCGCCTGGCTGCAAAGCCTGCCCAAACCCATCGGCATCATCGCCGTCAGCGATGCGCGAGCCCGCCAGCTGTTGCAGGCTTGCCTGACCGCCGGCATTGCTGTTCCGGAGCAGGTGGCGTTAATCGGCATCGACAACGATCCACTGACCCGCAGCCTGACTCGGGTGCCGCTGAGCTCCGTGGTGCAGGGCACCGAAACGATGGGTCGGACCGCCGCGCGGCTGCTCCACCAGATGCTGCATGGCATGCCGTCCACAGGCACGCAGGTGCTGATCCCGCCGGATGCGATCAATGTGCAGACATCCAGTTTGCACCAGCCGCTGGGCAATCCTTATGTGATGCAAGCGCTGTTGTTCATCCGCCAGTACGCATGCCAGGGCATCAAGACCGCGCAAGTGGCGGCGTATGTCGGTGTCTCGCGCTCATCCCTGGAAGCGCATTTTCGCAAGGAGCGAGGTTGCAGCGTTCATGACGAAATCCTGCGCTTCAAATTGGCCGCGGCGGCCAACGGCTTGGAAAACACCGACTCGGCGATCGCCGACATCGCCCGCAATTGCGGCTTCAAGTCGGCGCAATACCTGCACACGGTGTTTCGTCGCGAGTTCGGTTGTACGCCTCGGGAGTATCAGCAGGGCGCGAGCGTGGTGAGCGAGTAGGCCGGGCTCCTGTGGTGAGGCGTTAATCGACGGTCAGCTGCGTCGGGGGAGGTCCGTCGGTTTCATCTTGGCCGAGCGCTTATGCGAGGTCCTTCTGGGGCTTTCAACTATTGCCATCAGTAATAGTGACCATTACGAAATGCAAGTTCTGCTTTGTCGGCAATCATTGGAAAATCAGCGCCATCGAACACGCAGCCCACCACTGCAGGACTTCAATCATGCGCCCTTTATCTTTCCTTGCCCTGGCGTTTCCCCCCTTGTTGCTAGCAGGTTGCGCTTCGGCTCCGAACGATCCGACCCTGACCTTGCAGACCAGCAAGACACCGGCCGAATACGCCGAATGCGTCGTACCGAAGCTGCAGGGCAGCGCCCTGAACCCGACGGTCTCGCAGACCCAGCGCAGCTACCGCATCGTCGTGCCGAGCAAAATTGCGGCGGACAACGTGCTCGAAGCCTACAAGGCTGGCAACGGTGGGAAGGTGTTCATTTACGACCGGCATCTGCTGGCCTCCAATCTCTTGCCTTCGAATTTTGAACGCGCCGCCCAGGAATGCATCTGACCGGCCCGTAGACGTTTTACCCGTGCTCCTTTGGTTGGCCGCAACCAACCAATTCCCTTTGCCCCGCACCGTATTCGGTCGCGGGGCTTTTTTTGTTTGGAGAGCCTTGCGTACGTGGGTGTGAGAGGATGCCGTACGCGACGTCGCCGCCTACAAAGGATCGAAATGAACCTGCCCCCTGCCCATGCCGTGCCATTCATCCTGATGCTCTCAGCCTTGTGCGTCCCGGTGCACGCCGCGACGTGGCAGATCTGCGATATGCAATTGCGGGTCACTGAAGTGGTCAAGCAGCCGTTCCCTGGTCTCCGGGCTCAGGTTCTGAAAACCAGCCCGGCCTCGCCCAAGGTGGAATGCCCAGAAGTCGGCGCAGTGATCAGCTTCATCCCGGAAACCGCTGACTATCAGTCAACGCTTGCGCGGCGAAAATGGCCCGCAAAAGGCCAGGCGATTCGGATCAGATACCGTTACCTGGACGGCATCTGCAAGGGCGACGGCAACGAGCATCCTTGTCGGATCGAGCATTATCCGTTCGTGGCCCAATGATCAGCCTCGGCCGGCGTTCGCCTCGGCTTCGATCGCGGCCATGACGCTGGGTCGCGTCTCGATCCGAGCCATATACGACGCCAGCGCCGGCCAAAGGGCTTGCGCGCTGACTGGCTGATGTCCGATGAGGTTTTTCCGGTGTGCAGTCCGAAATTGCTGGCGGGGCCCAATGCCCTGAAGGCACCCGGCGATCTGACCCATCACACCCTGTTGCAGGTCAGTGGTATGACGCGGGACGATTGGAGCCTCTGGCTGGGGGCCGCCGGGCAACCGAGCGCCCTGGCCGAAGGCTCACGGTTGACCTTCGACCTGGCGATGATGGCCGTGCAGGCAGCCATCGACGGCTTGGGTATTTGCATCGGCCGCTCGACCTACGTCGACGACGATCTGAAGGCAGGTCGACTGGTCGCGCCATTTGCCCTGAGGTTGAAGTCCGATCTCGGTTTCTATCTGGTGACACCCGTCGAGACAGCCCACTCGAAAAAGGTCGAGGCGTTCAGGGCCTGGTTGATCGATTCGACCAGGGAGGCAAACACACCGGGTATGCGGTCGTTGGATTAAGCGTCCAGGTCACTGCGGTGGGCGTTGCGGCAACGCCGAGTGGCCGAAGGTATTGCCCATGCGAATCCGCGTGGCCGACTGGTTGTACAGACCCAGCCTGTTCGGCGCTCGCTGCTCTATCGGCACGTTCAACGCTTCCTGGTTCTTGCGCGCTGCCGGCGTACCCTTCGGGTTGGCCATCTGTTCGCTCAGGCATTCGTAGGACAGCGCCTTGTACCCGTTCACCTCGACATTGATGCATCCCTCATTCGCCGGCTCGGCGGCTTGGGCCCACAAGGGAAGGGCAGCAAGCAGCAGCGCGAATACACGACAGTCCATGGCGGAGCTCCTTTCTAACGGTAGAAGCCTGAATCTACCTCGTATTGGAGCGAGGTATGACGATGTTTTTTTTGCAGCGCTCGTCACACAAACGACATGTACACGTCTCATGATGCGCCAACGCAGGGCGTCGACACGCCGTTCGGGCCGGAAGATGTCTATGTCAAGAGAAGCGCTGAGCAGGTGCTGCCTCGCGCCCACGGTACTGTTCTTGTTGCTCCATGCATTGATGCCGCAACGCGACGCGTGGTCTGCCACGCCTGCGCCTGTCGAGGTGGACGATCGGCTGGCGCGTTTTGTCGAGTTTGCGATACCCGCCCAGGAAATGACCGTTGCCCTGGAGCTGTACAGCAGGGCCAGCGGGATGGCGATCCTGGTGGACCGTCAACTGGCACATGGGCGACGGTCGACCGCGGTGCACGGACGCTTGAATGCCCGCCAGGCGTTGGAGCAACTGCTGGCCGGTAGCGGCTTGGCGGCGCTCTACACCGGCGCAGACGCTTTCACCGTGAAAGAGGCAAAGCTGACCCTCCGCGCCGATGCGTCTTCGCGCAACGGTGGTCCTACAGTGCGCGAGGACAATTTTGCCCGTGCATTGCAGGTCGCGTTGGAGCAGGCGCTTTGCCGGTCAATGGTGACTCGCCCGGGCCATTATCGAGCAGCGTTACAGCTGTGGGTGGGGGCATCGGGCGAGGTGCGGCGCAGTCGCTTGCTGGCCTCCACCGGTGACGCCCGGCGCGATGCGGCGATTATCGAGGGGCTGGGCACATTGGACATCGGCCGGGTTCCGCCGTCCTCGTTGCCGCAGCCGGTGACGGTGCTGGTGGTGCCAGGCGCCGCTTCGGCAGGCACGGAATGCAACCCATGGGAAGGAGCGGTAGAGCCATGAAGGAAAAGGAGCAGAGCACCATGCTCAAGGTGTTCCTGGCTTCCTATGATGTGTTTCGCGCACGCTTGCGTCGGCGTCTGGGCTCCGATGACCTGGCCAACGACGTACTGCACGAAACCTATCTTCGGGTAGACCGCATGGAACAGCCGGTGGACGTGCAGAAGCCTGGCGCCTACCTGTTCCGCATGGCCCTGAACATCGCGGCTGACCGTCGTGCGCAGGATGCACGCTTGCTCACCGGCACTGAAATCGAGGAACTGATGCAAACCGCCGACGAACATCAGGACCCGGCGGTGATCGTCGGTGGCCAGATTGAAATTCGCGCGCTGATGCAGGCGCTGACCGAGCTTGCGCCCCGGCGCCGGCAAATATTGATGGCGTCGCGCATAGAGCAAACACCGCATCAGGAGATCGCCCAGCGATTCGGCATCTCCACCCGGATGGTTGAGAAGGAACTCAAGGCTGCGCTGCAATACTGTGCCGATCGCCTGGAAAGAAAAGTGATTCAGCGGTTCGGTCCCGGCGCGGGAAAACAGTCTTAGGTGATAAGGCGCTTGTCGCGCATACCTTCTTGAGTCATTTCACGTTTGAAAAACATGTCTATAAGCGCATCTGAATCGGCCACTGCCACGGCTAACCAGCTCCGGGAAGAAGCGTTCCATTGGCTGGTGCGCTTGACTTCAGGGCACGCCACCCACGCCGACGCCGAGGCTTTTCGGCGCTGGAGTGCGCAAAGTTCCGAGCACGCCCGGGCCTTTTTCCTGGCCCGCCAGTTGTGGCAGGCCATGGCGCCCGCCGAGCAAAAGCTCCAGCAGGAGCAGGCGGCAAAGGTCGTCAACCACCCGCGGCGTTTCGGGCGCCGAGCGTTTCTCGGCGGCGCGATTGCCGCGTCGGTTGCGGTGCTGGTCGCGCGCCCGTCGCTGCTGGACGGCTGGCCCGTGGGCGCGGATTTTCATACAGGTGTCGGCGAGCAACGCCGCGTCGACCTGACCCAGGGCGTGGTGCTTGAGCTCAATACCCAGACGCGCATCAGCCAGCGCAGCGAGGCCCCTGGTGACGCCGCCATCGAAGTACTGAGCGGTGAACTGGAAATCCAGGCCAGCACGGCGTTGCGTGTGCTTGCCGGCAATGGCGAGTTGTTCGCCGATGGGGCGCGGTTCAATGTGCGGGCCACCGAGGGTAGCGTGTGCGTAACGTGCCTGGAGGGCCGCTTGCAACTGAAGCATCAGGGGCGGCGCGTGAGCTTGGAGCAGGGCCGACAATTGACCTATACCGCGCAGCGACAAGGCCAACCCACCCCCTTCGATACCCAGCAAGTCATGGCTTGGCGTCAACAGTTGCTGGTGTTCAACGATGCCCCCTTGGCGAGCGTGATCGATGAGATCAACCGCTACCGTCCCGGCATGATCGTACTGATGAACGCTGAGCTCGGGCGGCGCAAGGTTCAGGCGCGCTTCAGCCTGGCGCAACTGGCGAATGTCGCCGTACTGATTCGCGATGCCTACGGCGCGACCATTACCGAGCTACCGGGCGGTGTCGTGCTGGTCAGCTAGGCGTTTTCATTCCAGTGGGCTGCTATTGAAGCGGTGCCAGCACCTGGCGGTAGCGCTCGGTGCCGTATGCCGTGCGGCGGCTGAAGCTGATTTCCACACCCGCCGGATTTTCCTCCTTGCTGCCAGTCAGATGGCTCCAGCCCCGGTCGGTGCGCCATACCCGCACATCAACGCGCTCAAGCTCACTCAACACCGCGACACGCTCCTTGGGCGCCGGTAGGGGATAGCGTGACCGCGCGACGCCCGAGGCACGGAAAAGCGTGCCGCTTTCAATCCACCACCTCACCCGTTGCATCTTGCCGTCCTGGTCCGCCGCGGCACGTATCAATTCCAACTGCAAAGGGTCGCTGTCGCTGCTGCGAATACTGATCGCAGCGGGCACCGGGGGGCGGCTGGCCGAGGGTTCGTCGGGTGGAGGCGGTTCGGCCAGTTCAGTGGTGGCGCGCAGGGCGAAGTCACGCTGCAGTTGGTTGAGTGCGCGCATCAGTTGCGCGTGCTGTTCGGCGCTGTCCTGCAAGTGGGCGTCGGCGCGGGTCACACCGTCGAGCCCGCGCCAGGCGATCAGGCTGACAATTGTCATCAGCAGGATGGCGACCATCACTTCAATCAGCGTGAAGCCGTTTTGCCGGACCATCAATGCACCTCGATGCGGCCAGCCGCGGTGCGCCTCACCGATACGCTGGTCTGGTCGCTGGACAGAATGACGTGCAGGGGCGCGGCAATCCATTCGGCATCGAGCACCAGTGTTTTGCCTGGGTGGATGCGCACCTGCACCGGTCCCGCGCTCCAGTGCCTGGGGCGCAGTTGCGGGTCGTTGATGAACTCCCGGTCCTGCACGCCGACAGCGTCCAGCCGCACGAAACGGTAGCCCTGGCTGTCCGCGACCCAGGCGATGCGACGACCGTCGCTGCGCGCTTCGGCCTGGGCGGTTTCCAGCAGCAAGGCCAGGCGCTTGGCATCTTCGCGCAGGCCACTGGCAGCGTCGGCGTGGATATTCAAGCTGATGGCGGCGCTGGCGATGCCGATGATCACCAGCACGACCATCAATTCGATCAGCGTGAAGCCGCGTTGTCGGTGTCGCCATTCATTCATGGTCTCTACGCCTTTCGCTGGGGTGAATTTGCAATAAAACCGTGAGAAAGCGCTGGTAGCCTGAAGCACTGGACGTCACGGAGGATTCGCTCATGCGCCATTTCCATCGCCTTGATCCGGCCACGCTGGTCCAGGCTGTCGCCGTGTTGGCCAGCGTGGCGGGGCTTGTCACCTGGGGCTTCTTGCTCAACGATTCGGCGCCCGTGCAAGCCCAGGCCAATAGCGAACCCTTGCCGCCCTTGGCAGCCACTGGCCAAGCCGCGGCGCAATGGTTCGCCAGTTCCCCGCACAACCTGGAGATCAAGCTCAGCGGCCTACTGGCCGGACCCCATGGCGCGGTGGCGATTCTCAGCATCGAGGACTCGCCGCCGCGGGCTTTTCGTGCGGGTGAGCCATTGGGCGAAGGCGTGCGCCTGAGAGGAATCGAGGCTGATGCCGTGGTCATCGAGCGGGCCGGCGTTGAGTCTCGCCTGTCGATGGCTCGTTTGCCGGTGCCGGTGGCGCTGCCGTCGTTGCGCTGATTCATGGCGGGGTGACAGGGCGGCTGAGCAGCGTTTCCAGGCGCGCCAGCGGCGGTCCGTCATGTTCACGTTCATGCACCAGCACTTTCACTCTCAGCAGGTCGCCACTGCGGGTTACCTGCTGCTCGCAGCTGAGTTTCAAGCGTCCTTGATCACAGCGTTGCATGGCGCTGCCCTTATCTGTGGTCCCGCGCAGACGCACTTCTGCCAGGCTGTTCTGGGCCGCCAACAGCGCCATCGAGCGATCCCGCAACAGCGCGTTGCTCTGGCTCATTTGTGCACTGGCGCGAACGGCCGCTGACATCGCCACCGCCACGATCAGCAGCGCCACCAATACTTCGATCAGGGTAAAGCCGCGTTGCCGGGGTACCTGTCGGGTCATGGCAATGAGCATCGTCGGGGAAATGTGCTTCAGCCTAATGGCCGCGTTTGACGGATTGCTGACCAAAGCTCCTGAGGATTTTTTATACCAGTGACATATGCCGCTGGAACAATCCGCAGCGAATGGAAACCTCAACCAGCGCCAGAATGCGGCGCCAGCCAAGGAGTGTCGAGATGGGTGTCGCATCGTCTGGCCGTCCCCCACATGGCCCTCGCCGGCAGCGAGGTTTTACCCTGATCGAGATCATGGTCGTGGTGGTCATTCTCGGCATTCTTGCCGCCATGGTCGTGCCGAAGGTGCTTGACCGCCCCGACCAGGCCAGGGCCACGGCGGCCCGCCAGGATGTTGCGGGCCTGATGCAGGCACTCAAGCTGTTCCGTCTCGACCAGGGTCGCTACCCGACCATGAATGAAGGGCTAAAGGCCCTGGCGGAAAAACCCGCCAACGCCACCAGCGGCAATTGGCGCGCGTATCTGGAACGGCTGCCCAAGGACCCTTGGGGCCGCGCCTACAACTACCTCAACCCGGGCACCAACGGTGAGGTCGATGTGTTTTCCCTCGGCGCCGATGGGCAGCCCGACGGCGAAGGTGTCAACGCTGATATCGGCTCCTGGCAGCTCTAGTCGTGAATCGCTCAGCACAGCGTGGCATGGCGGTGATCAGCGCCTTGCTGGTGGCGACCGTGGTCGCGGTGATCGCCGCCGGCATGATCGCCCGACAGGTCCAGGTGACTCGCGGCGTGGAAAGCGAAAGCCAGCGGGTGCGGGGCGCCTGGCTGTCCAATGGCGTATTGGAATGGACCCGCCAGGCGCTCTGGCAGCAACGCCTGCGCGAGCCCATGACGCGTTTGGACCAGGCGTGGGCGCAGCCCTTGCGTGGGGTGCGCCTGGGCACTGAAAGCGGGGTGTTCGACGGCCATATCAGCGATGAGCAAAGCAAGTTCAACCTGCGCAACCTGATCCTCGACGGCCAACTCGACACACTGGAAGTCGCCGTATTCGAACGCCTGTGCGCCGAGCTGGGCGTGCCCGTGGCCCAGGGCAACCGTATCGTCCAACGCGTGGTAGAGGCCTACCCCAAGCGCCTGCGTCCACCGCCGCCAGTCTCCAGCGCGGCACCCGGGTTCGATAGCGGTCGCCTGACATCGCCGGACGCCGAAAGCCAGCCGCTGCCCGCCACCCGGCCGATGTTGCGCGGTCTCGATGACCTGGCCGGCCTGCCCGGGATCGACCTCGCTGCCCTTGAGCGCCTGCGCCCCTATGTCACGGTGCTGCCGGCGCTCACTTGGGTGAACGGCAATACCACCACGGCCCAGGTCTTGGCCGCACGAGTGCCCGGTATGAGCGTGGCCCAGGCACAGGCGGTGATTGCCGAGCGTGACCGTGGCCAGTGGTTCATCAACAGCGGGGATTTCCTCAACCGCTTGCGCGTGCCGCAGATGAGCACCGAGCAGCTGCGCCTGGGCATTACCAGCGAGTGGTTTCTATTGCGGGGACGGGCCACGGTCGAACAACGCCGCTTCGGTGTCGAAGCGTTGTTTTATCGCAGCGAGCAGCGCAGGCCCCAGGTGGTCTGGTCGCGGGTGGGCGCATGAGCACCTTGCTGCGCATAGCGCTGGCGCCGTTGGCACAGTTGACCGCCGACAGCCCGTTGGACTTCGCCTGGCTCGATCGCAAGGGTGCGCTGGTCGAGCAGGGGCGGCGACCCCTGCGGGAACTGAGCGGCGCGGCCCAAGGCAAAGCCCTGGAACTCTGCTTGCATCCTCAAGACACGTTGCTCGCCTGCGTCGAGTTGCCGCCACTGCCACCGGCGCGCCTTGGCGATGCCGTGCGCTGTGCGACAGACAACCTCCTGCTGGGCAGCGACGATACCTTGCACCTGGTGCACGGGCCTCGTGATGCGGGCGGCCAGGTTCAACTGGCCTGGTTCGAGCGCGCGGCGCTGTCGGGTCTTTCGCAACTGTTGCAGGGGCTCAGGTTGCAACCGCGTGGCGTGTACGCGGCGCCTTGTTTTCTGCCGCTGGCTGAGCCGGGCACGTGCACGGCGGCAAGCGTGGAAGGTCATTTGCTGGTCCGTGAGGATCGCCAACGCGCATGGGTGCATCCGATGATGCAAGAAGGCGCCGAACAGTTGCGCGAAAGGACGGTGCGTTGGATCGGCGAGGGTGCGCAATCCGTCGATCCATGGCCGGACGAGCAACGCTGGATCGGTCCCGTCCCGGCGTGGAATTTACTGAGCGGGATCGAACAAAGCGTCCGGGGCAATCAGCGCTGGGGCCGCGCGGTCGGCTGTTGCGCGATGGCGGCGTTGATCTGGACTCTGGGCCTCAACCTGTACGCGATGCGGTTGGCCGGCGAGGGCCAGGCAATCAAGGGGCAGATGAGCAGCCGGGTCCAGCAGGCTTTTCCTGAACTGCCGGTGATTCTCAATCCCTTGCAGCAGGCTCGCCAGCAACGCGATGCCCGGCGCAATGGCGCGCTGGCGGAGGGTCCGGTCAGCTTCGCTGCCCTGGTGCAGCAGGCGGCTGGGCAGTTGCCGTTCATGGCGGGCGCGGTCGACAGACTCGACTTCGATGGCAGCGAATTGCACCTGACCCCCCGCACGCCTGCCCGCAAGCCACCCGCCGATAGCAACTGGCAAACCAGCCTGGCGCAAGCGGGCATCGTGGCCGATCTCGCCAATGGGCGATGGACGCTGAAGCGTTTGCCAGCGCACGCCGCGGCAGCGCCCGTTGTGGGAGGCGCGGATGAATAGCCTTGCCCGTTACCGCGCCCGCTGGCAGGCGCAGCGAGCCAGCGCTCAGCAGTTCTGGCAACGCAGCAGTGCCCGGGATAAACGCATCCTGCGGGTCGCCGCGCTGGTGTTGCCCGTGGTGCTGCTGTGGTACGGCCTGATCCAGCCGCCACTGCAACGCATCGACCATTGGCAAGCCGAACTGCCGCGCCTGCGCTCCCAGGCGGCGGCCCTGGAGGGAGTGCTGGCCGAGGTTCAGGATGCCGGCGTGGTGTCCGGCGCGGTCACGCCACAGCTTGTGAAAGCGCGTTTGGATGACATCGGTCTGGCCGGCGCCTACGACCTGGAGCACCGCGTCGAGGCCGGCGCCGTGACCTGGCGGCTGACCCTCGACGACGCGCCCGCCGATGCCTTGTTGAACTGGTTACTGGACGACGCACCCAGGCTCGGCCTGCAGGTGCGCGACGCTCATTTGCAACGGGCAACCTCGCAAAGCACTGAGACGGCCGCGCGGATTTCCGGGGTCGTTGGCATGGAACAGGCGCCCGGCGCTAAGGAATCCTCATGAAGCGGTTTGGTCTGTATGCGTCAACAATTCCCTTGGCGCTGTTGCTCAGTGCCTGTAGTCAATTGGGCAGCGAGCAGGCGCAGCCCATTCCCGCTCAAAGTGAGCTGGGCCAGCCGCTGGCACAGACCGGCAGCGGTGACGCGTTGGCGGAGCGCCAGCGCGTGCAGGCACAGGCAGAGCAGCGACGCCAGGTCACGCGCAAGGCCCCATCGCGCTCAAGCCTTCGGCCGCCCGCCGACAATGCCGGCCCGACCGGCAACGGACTGGGCAACCAACCGGTGCAGCTGAATTTCGTCGAGGCGGATATACCCGCGGTGGTGCGTGCGCTGTCACGCGCCACCGGTCGCCAGTTCCTGGTGGACCCACGTGTCAAAGGCCAACTGACCCTGGTGTCCGAAGGCGAAGTGCCGGCCCGCACGGCCTATGACATGCTGCTCGCGGCCCTGCGCATGCAGGGTTTTGCCGTGGTCGAAGTGCAAGGCGTCAGCCAGGTGGTACCGGAAGCCGACGCCAAGTTGTTGGGCGGACCGGTGGGGGACGCCGATCGTGCGGCAGGCAACGGCATGATCACCCGGACCTTTCGCTTGCAATACGAAAACGCCGTCAACCTGATTCCGGCACTGCGACCCATCATATCGGCCAACAATCCCATCAATGCCTACCCCGGCAATAACACGGTGGTGGTCACCGACTATGCGGAAAACCTTGATCGGGTGGCGCAGATCATCGCCAACGTCGACATACCCGGCGCCATCGACACGGATGTAGTCCCCGTGCAGAACGGCATTGCCGTCGACATCGCGACGATGGTGTCGGAGTTGCTCGACGTGCAGGGCGCCGATGCGACGCAAAAGGTGTCGGTGATTGGCGACCCTCGATCCAACAGCATCATCCTGCGCACCGGCAGCCCCGAACGCACCGAGCTGGCCAGGCAACTGATCTACAAGCTCGACAATGCCCAGAATAACCCGAGCAATCTCCACGTGGTGTACCTGCGCAACGCCCAGGCCAATAAGCTGGCGCAAGCTTTGCGCGGCTTGCTCACGGGTGAAGGGGAAATGGCCGGTGCGTCCACCGACAGCGCACGGAGCCTGTTGAACGGCGGTGGCCTGGGTGGCCCGGCGGGCAGCAGTACGACCAGCAGCAGTCATTCGTCGAGTACTACCGGCAGCAGTTCGCAAGCCAACAATGGGCAGAATGCAGGCCTGCAAATGTCGAGCGGCCAGGGCAGCCATCAGGCAGGCGAAGGCGCAGTGGCGTTTTCCGCCAACGGCGTCACCGTGCAGGCCGATACCACCACCAACACGTTGCTGATTTCCGCGCCCGACCCGCTGTATCGAAACCTGCGTGAAGTCATCGATCTGCTCGACCAGCGCCGCGCTCAGGTGGTGATCGAAAGCCTGATCGTCGAGGTCAGCGAAGACGATGCGAGTGCGTTCGGCATTCAGTGGCAAGCCGGCAACCTGGCGGGCAACGGCTGGATCGGTGGCGCCAACCTGGGCGGTGCCGGCATCAATACCTCGGCCAAGAACAGCATTGATGCGTTGCCCGGTGGCTTGAGCATTGGCAAGGTCTCGGGCACGGTGAATATTCCCGGCATCGGCCAGGTGCTGGATCTGAAAGTGTTGGCCCGCGCCCTGAAAAGCAAGGGCGGAACCAATGTGTTGTCCACGCCCAACCTGCTGACGCTGGACAACGAAGCGGCGAGCATTTTCGTGGGCCAGACCATCCCCTTCGTCACCGGCAACTACGTGACCAACGGCGGCGGCAACAGCAACAACCCGTTCCAGACAATCGAGCGGGAGGAAGTGGGGCTGCGCCTGAATGTACGCCCGCAGATTTCCGAGGGTGGCACGGTCAAACTGGACATCTACCAGGAAGTCAGCAGCGTGGACCCGCGCGCCTCCAGCGACGCCGGCACGGTGACCAACAAGCGCGCCATCGACACCAGCATCCTGCTCGACGACGGACAGATCATGGTGTTGGGCGGCCTGCTGCAAGACGGTTTTACCGAAAGCACCGACGCGATTCCGGGGCTGGGCAGCATCCCGGGCATTGGCGCGCTGTTTCGCAGCGACAGTCGTTCGCGGACCAAGACCAACCTGATGGTCTTCCTGCGCCCCTACATCATTCGCGACAGTAACGTCGGCCGCAGCATTACCCTCAATCGCTACGATTTTATCCGTCGTGCCCAAGGCAATCTGCAGCCAGCGCACAAATGGCCGCTCACGGATATGCAGGCGCCGCAGTTGCCGCCGGCCGCCCAGGCGATGCCGCTCAATCCGTCACCCCGTCAGCCGATACCGCTCAATCAGCCACCCCGAGCGATGCGCGCCGTGCCGCTGGAACCAGGTGGGCAGCCATGAGCCCCTCCCTGCAAACCGGTGCGGGCGCGTTGCCCTATGCGTGGGCCAAGGCGCAGCGGCTCCTCCTCAAGGCCGGTGAGGAGGGCAACGTGTTGCTGGTCAGTGCCGCGACGCCGGGCTGGGCCATCAACGAGGTACGCCGGCGTTATGGTCCCACTGCGTTGCAACGGATACGCGACGAAGAGCTCGAAGCGCTGTTGACCAGCGCTTATGCCGACACCGGCAGCGCCGCGGCGATCGTTGGCGCGGCGGAAAACGAAGTCGACCTTGATCGCCTGATGCAGGACATCCCGGAGATCACCGACTTGCTGGACAGTGAGGGTGGCGCGCCAGTCATCCGCATGATCAACGCACTGCTGACCCAGGCCGCGCGGGATGAGGCCAGCGATATTCATATCGAACCGTTTGAAAGCCATTCCGTGGTGCGTTATCGCGTCGACGGAGCCCTGCGCGATGTGGTCGCGCCGCGCAAGGCCCTGCACGCGGCGCTGGTGTCGCGGATCAAGATCATGGCGCAGTTGGACATCGCCGAAAAGCGCTTGCCCCAGGACGGCCGCATCGCCCTGCGTGTTGCCGGACGGCCTATTGATGTGCGGGTGTCCACCGTGCCCACCGGCCACGGCGAGCGGGTGGTGATGCGCCTGCTGGACAAACAGGCCGGGCGCCTGCAATTGGAAACCCTGGGCATGGCGCCCGCGGTGCTGAGCCAACTGGATCAATTGATCCGCCAACCCCACGGCATCGTGCTGGTCACCGGCCCCACCGGCAGCGGCAAGACCACCACGCTTTATGCCGCCTTGGCCCGTCTGGATGCCAGCACCAGCAATATCCTCACCGTTGAGGACCCTGTGGAATATGACCTGCCGGGCATCAGCCAGATCCAGGTCAATACCCGGATCGACATGAGCTTCGGCCTGGCCTTGCGCGCGATCCTGCGCCAGGATCCGGACGTCATCATGATCGGTGAAATCCGCGACCAGGAGACTGCGCAGATCGCGGTCCAGGCTTCGCTGACCGGACACCTGGTGCTGGCGACCCTGCATACCAACGACGCGGTGTCGGCGGTGACGCGGCTGACCGACATCGGGGTCGAGCCGTTCCTGTTGGCGTCGTCATTGCTCGGCGTCCTGGCGCAACGCCTGGTGCGTCGCCTGTGTCCGGAGTGCAAGCAACCTGACGAAGCCGCGCCGGGCCAATGGCGTCCCCATGGCTGCCCGCGCTGCAACCACACCGGCTACAGCGGGCGTACCGGCATCCACGAACTCTTCGTGGTAGACGACGAGGTGCGGCGCTTGATCCATCAGGGCGAAGGCGAGCAGGCGTTGCGCACCTGTGCGCGACAGGCCGGCATGTTAAGCATGCGCGAGGACGGCGAACGGTGGGTGAGCAGTGGCTCCACCGCCCGCGAGGAAATCCTGCGCGTGACCCGGGACGCTTGATGAACCGCTACCGTTTCGAGGCCGCCGATGCCTCGGGGAACATCGAGCAAGGCGTGCTGGAGGCCGACAGCCAGCGCGGTGCGATGGCTGAACTGCGTGGCCGTGGGCTGACGCCGTTGCGCATCGACGAGCAGTTGCAAGTCGGCAGCTCTGGTGCCTCGGGCCTGTTCAGCCCGAAATTGTCGGACAGCGACCTGGCCTGGGCTACCCGTCAATTGGCGAGCCTGTTGGGCGCCAGTCTGCCCCTGGAAGCGGCCCTGTCGGCCACCGTCGACCAGGCCGAGAAACGCCACATCGCCGACACCCTCGGCGCGGTGCGCGGCGATGTGCGCAACGGCATGCGCCTGGCCGATGCGCTGGCCGCGCGACCACGGGATTTTCCCGAGATCTACCGGGCGATGATCGCAGCGGGGGAGGAGTCTGGCGATCTCGCCCAGGTGATGGAGCGCCTGGCCGACTACATCGAAGAGCGCAACAACCTGCGGGGCAAGATCCTCACGGCCTTCATCTACCCAGCGGTGGTGGGCGTGGTGTCCATCGTCATCGTCATTTTCCTGCTGGGTTTCGTGGTGCCGCAGGTGGTCAGCGCGTTTTCCCAGGCGCGCCAGGACCTGCCAACCCTGACCCGAGTGATGCTGCAGGCCAGCGATTTCCTGCGCGCCTGGGGCTGGGCCTGTTTCGCCGGGCTGGCCGGTTGCTGGTGGGGGTGGCGCCGCTATTTGCGTAACGCCGAGGCACGCCTGGCCTGGCATAGCCGGGTGTTGCGGCTTCCGCTGATCGGCCGCTTCGTGCTTGGGGTGAACACGGCGCGTTTCGCCTCGACCTTGGCGATTCTCGGCAGCGCCGGCGTGCCGCTGTTGCGCGCCCTGGACGCCGCTGGGCAGACGCTGGCCAACGATCGCCTGGCTCATTGCGTTGCTGATGCGACGCTGCGGGTACGCGAAGGCGTGGGCCTGGCCAATGCGCTGCGAGTCGGCAAGGTGTTCCCGCCGATCCTGATCCACCTGATCGCCAGTGGCGAAAAAACCGGTAATTTGCCGCCCATGCTCGAACGCGCCGCGCAAACCCTGTCCCGCGACATCGAACGGCGGGCCATGGGCATGACGGCGCTCCTGGAGCCGCTGATGATTGTGATCATGGGAGGCGTCGTGCTGACCATCGTCATGGCTGTGTTGCTGCCGATCATCGAGATCAATCAGCTGGTGCAATGATCCCAACCATCCCACACCAGAGCGCCACTCGGGTTCATCGGTCCGACATGTACGGCGCGCCAAGCTACGGCGCACGGGGCAGGGCATACAATGGGAATTTCGCTCATGCTGCGAAAGCTGGGCGAAATGTCAGTAAGGTGTCGGTAACTCCCGAGAATATTCAGGAAAAACAACACCGAACACCCGAGATTTTTTCCTTTCTCTGTCACCGGAAGTTGAGAGCTTCTACGCCGTGGCCACCCCTTTAAAAGAGCGCTGGAAACCTGCTCGGGGCAGCGGTCGCGATGAGAAGCACAAGCGAACTACCAACGTCCAGACACGATGAAAGGAGATTCTTCATGTTCAAGCGCAACGTTCTTGCTGTTTCCATGGCCGTCGCCGGCCTTTGCTCCGCCCAGGCCATGGCCGCTGTCGTCGGTGGCGGTGCCACTCTGCCGCAGAACCTGTACGGCGTGCCTCCAACCGGTGGCGTCGCTGCTCCCGTCGGCATCCTCAACGGCCCTGCGCCACAACCGGCCTTCGCCAACTACGTGGGTGTGGGCAGCGGCGGCGGCAAGACTGCTTTCCTGACCAACAACTCGGACGTGCTGGTCTGGAACCTCGACGGCAACTCGGCAACTGCCCTGGAAAAGGTCTACGTTCCGGCCGTGACCGTTGACTACGCCGGCAGCGATTCGATCCTGTCCAGCGCTGAACTGACCACCTATCGCGCCGCTCACCAGTCGCCAGCCGTGCCGACCGGCAACGCCGCCAACTGGGGTCCGATCATTCAGATCCCTGCCGAAGCCACTTCGGTCACCGTTCCATACAAACTCACGTTGGCCAACGGCACCGCCGTCAACAACCTGAACCTGACCAGCGCCCAGCTGTGCGACATTTTCTCTGGCACTGTCACCACCTGGAACCAGGTCAACAGCACCTACCCCAGCACCCCGATCAAGGTCTACTACCGTGCTGGCAGCAGCGGCACCAGTGAGATCTTCACCCGTCACCTGAACAGCCAGTGCCCGACCAAGTTCACCACCAACGGCACCTTCACCACGGCTGTCGGCACCGTTCCGGCGAACTCCACTGCCGTGACCGGCAGCACCGCGATGGCCAGCACCGTGCTTTCCACCGAAGGCGCCATCGGCTACGTCGGTCCGGAAGACGTCAACGCCAGCAGCAACGCCGTGGTCGCTCGCGTCAACGGCAACCTGCCCACCGTCGGCAACGTGACTACCGCCCTGAGCACCATCGCTCCGCCAGCCGCTGCTGATCGTGGCCTGCCGGAAAACTGGGCCAAGGTCCTGCCTAACCCGGCGACGGGCTACAGCATCGTTGGCTACACCTTCCTGGTGTTCAACCAGTGCTACAAAGACAGCACCGATACCGCGGCTGTACGTGACTTCATCGGTCGCCACTACACCCTGTCCGATGCCAACAACAACGACGATGAAATCATCGCCGCCAAGCTGATCCCGATCACCGACACCTGGAAAACTGCCATTCGCAGCACCTTCTGGACCGCCAGCAACTCGCTGTCGGTGGGTAACGCCACCGCCTGCAACGGCATTGGTCGTCCGCAATAAGCCCTGATCAGGGTTCGCTCCATGAACCGGCAACAGCTTCGCGCTGTTGCCGGTTTTTCGTTTCAGGCAACCGCCCGGCAGATGAACATTGCGTGACAAAAGTTCGGTCGCGACGGCTTCAACCTGCCTTGGAATTAGTCATTTGTGCGCCTCGTCCCAGAGGTCGCTATCGAATTCGCCCTGCGTAAAAAGGATCCGTAGTGATGCGTTGCCGCCCCCAGAAAGCCACTCGCCGTAATGCTGATTCCGCCGCTGTGCCGTGCCTCAAGCCCTTGGCCCAAGCCATCGCCTTGCTGTTGCTAGCCAACCCCGCCTACGCAGCGACCAGTTTCAGTTCGGCCTGGTTCGCGGCCAAGGGCGCGGCTCCGGCGGCGGGCCCGGCCAGCCCCAGCGCGCCTCGCCCTGGAACGCCTCCACCGCTGGCGCAGCAGCAACGGGTGCAGCAGCAGTTGGGCCGTTCGCTGGCGAACATGAACAGCACGGTGGCGGCCATTGCGGCCAGCCAAGCTGCCCAGGCGGCAGGACGTGCGGCTACCTTTGGCGCACCGCAAACCATCCATAACGGTTTGGGTGGCAATGGCCTGAACGCGGTGATTGGTCCGGACGGCAAGCCGCTGTTCGTCAACGCCAATGGCCCGGTACAGACCGATGCCAATGGCAAGGTCGTGGTGACCGTCAAGCAGACCGCCGACAAGGCCATCCTCAACTGGGACACGTTCAATATCGGCCGTGACACCACCCTGGCGTTTCAACAGGACGCCAGTTGGGCGGCGTTGAACAAGGTCAACAACAGCACCGCGCCGAGCCAGATCCAGGGCCAGATCAAGGCCGACGGCACGGTGATGATTCTCAACAGCAACGGCGTGGTGTTCAGCGGCAGCAGCCAGGTCAACGTGCGTAACCTGGTGGCGGCCGCCACGGATTTCAGCGACGAACAGTTCAAGACCGGTGGCCTCTACAACGCCAACGCGGCGAGCTTTACCAACGCCCAGGGCGGGATCCGGGTGGAGAAGGGCGCGCAGATTTCCACGGCCGCCCCGAGCAAATCGACCGCCGGTGGCGGCTATGTGTTGTTGCTGGGCAAAAACGTCGACAACGCGGGCACCATCAGTACCCCGCGTGGACAGACCGTGCTGGCGGCGGGCGGCAGCTTTACCATCAAGAAGGGCTTCGCCAGCGATGGTAACTCGACGTCGACCACGCGCGGCAATGAAGTCATCGCCCACCAGGATGGCGGCACGGGCGCCGGCCGGGTGAGCAACACAGGATTATTGATGGCGGCCAGCGGTGATGTGACGCTGACCGGCAATCAAGTGCGGCAGAACGGCGTAGCCGTGGCCAGCACTTCGGCGGACACCCGTGGCACGCTGCACCTCACGGCGCGAGGCAGCGATGCCAGCGTGGCCCTGGGCGAGGGCAGCACCACGGCGATTCTAGTGGATGCCAGCGCGAAGGCTCTGGACAGCCAACGCGACAGTGCCTTGAAACCGATCGTCAGCCAGGACGGCAAAGTCATTCCAGCGGACACCTATCGCCGCGACCTGTCCCTGGTGCAGATCGACAGCGCCGGCAGCGTCGATTTCCAGAAGGGATCGATCACCCTCGCCACGGGCGGTCAGGTGGCGGTGAACGCCGGCACCCGCAGCCTGGTGCGCGACGGTGCGGTGATCGACGTCTCCGGCGCCACCGGCGTCAAGGTGGCGATGGAAGCCAACAGCATCAAGGTCAACATCCAGGGAAACGAGCAGCGCGATGCCGCCGGCAACCGGGATGAAGGTGCGTTGAACAACAATGATGTTTGGGTGGATGCCCGAGAGTTGGTATTCGTACCCGCCGGCACCAACGGCTACGCCACTGATCGCTGGTACACCGCCGGTGGTCTGCTGGAAGTCAGCGGCTACCTCGGTACTCAGGGCCACAGCGCCGCCGAATGGATGGCCCAGGGCGGCACCGTGAGTTTTACCGGTAATGATGTGGTGACCCAGGCCGGCTCGCAGGTCAATCTGTCCGGCGGCACGCTGGATGTGCAGAGCGGCACCGTCAAGCAGACCTGGCTCAAGGGCGCCGATGGCCGCTTGTATGAACTCAACAGTGCGCCTGGGGACATGCTCTACACCGGGATCTACAAGGGATACGAAGACCACACCCAGCGCTGGGGACAAACGAAGTATTACTACAATCCCTTGATTGCTCCACGTTCGCGCCAGGAGGCCGGCTACACGGTCGGCCGCGACGCCGGCACCCTGGTGATCGGGACTAAAAACGCGGTGCTCGAAGGCACGCTCGCCAGCGATACCTTCCAGGGTGACCGTCAGACCCGCGCCGCCCAGGCCGGCCTGGATGGCTACCAGCAATCGCAGAAAGCGGTGGCCCGTGGCGGGCAGTTGGTGGTCGGCTCGTACGTGCCGTTCTACGTGAAGGAAAGCGGCACTGTGGAATATGCCCTTGGCGCCACGGCCAATACCTTGAAGAACGTGATCTTCGGCCAAGACGCGGCGGGCGTTGCCGGTAGCGTCGGTCTGGACGGTGCCTTGCCGACGGATCGCCAGGGCACGTTGTACCTGGACAGTAACCAGCTCAACGGCTTCAAGCTCGGTGCCGTCAAGGTCGCTGCGAGCGAAGGCATCACAGTCAACGGTGCGTTGCAGGTGGCTCCGGCCGGTTCCATCAGCCTGTTTGGCCCGAAGGTGGCCGTGAATGCCAATCTTACTGCCCACGCTGGTGCCATTCAGGTAGGCAGGGATTTCGTCCAGGTCGACGGCACGATGCCAGTTGCCGGCGCGTCCTCGGTCAGGGTGGCTGACCGGGTGCGTCTGGATGCCAGCGGGCTGTGGAGCAATCTACAACTGGACCCTGGCGATATCAGCGCCTTGCCTTACCAGAACGGCGGCAGCATCGCCCTGAAAGCCGGCGGCGCCATCGTGCTGGGTGCCGGCAGCGTGCTGGACGTTTCTTCCGGAGCGGCACTGCTCAACTCAGGCAAGTTCCAGGGCGGCAAGGGCGGCGATGTCACCTTGAGCACTCTCACGGGCGAATTGAGCCTGGGCGGCGAATTGCGGGGCCAGGGTGTAAAGGGCGGCGGCACCCTTCAAATGCAGGCCGGTAAAGTGCTGATCAGTGACACCGCGACGTCGGCGGCGGAAGGTACCTTGCTGCTCCATGGCGACTTCTTCAAAAAAGGCTTTTCCGCCTACGACATCATCGGCAACGACGGCCTTGAGGTTGCCGAGGGCACCCAGGTTGACGTCACCGTGCCGGTTTATCGCCAAGGTGCTGGCGCGCCTGGGGTCGCCACCGGTGGTGCATCGGGCAGCGCGCTGGAAACCTGGACGCCGCCGCTGTACCTCGAAGACGCCAGCAAGGGCGTGCTGACCCAGCGCCAGGGTGCCAGCCTGTCCTTGCAAGCCGGCAGCCAGCAAACCGGCGCGGCGAATGTCGCCACGGCTGACCTGCTGGTGGGCAAGTCGGCGGTGTTGAATGTCGACCCCGGACAAGCGATCCGCTTGACGGGCATTGGCCAAATCACCGTGGACGGCACCTTGAATGCCTGGGGCGGCTCGATCACTGTCGGCTCCGCGCCTGGGCCGCAAGCGGCGGTCATACCGCCCGGTGACAACTTCAAGTCGATCTGGATCGGCGAGAACGCGGTCCTGGACGTAGCCGCTCGCGCCGCCACCGCCACGGGTACCAGGGGGACCCAATACGGGTTCGTGCGTAACGGCGGAAGTATCGTCATCGGTGGTGAAATCGACCATGCGACGGGCGACGGCGGCGGTATCGGAAAATTCATCGTGGTGCGCGAAGGCGCGTTGCTCGATGCTTCGGGTGCCCAGGCGGTGCTGGATGACGCGGGGCAACGCCGAGTGGTTGCCAGCCACGGCGGCGACATCAGTTTTGGCTCGACCAGTGGGCTTTACCTGGACGGTCAGTTCAAGGCTGCCGCCGGCGGTGCCGGAGCGGCGGGCGGGAGCTTGTCGGTCGGGCTCGGGGCGACGGTTTATTTGAACAGCTCGGATTTGCCGGACAACCAGCGCAAGACTCGCGAACTGATTATCGAGCAGCACCATTCCGCGACGGGTATCACGGCCGGGAGCGCGCCAGAGCAGGGCGCCTCCCTGCTGGAGCACGGCTATGCACGGCTTGCGGTGGATCAGGTCGAGGCCGGCGGCTTTGATACGTTGTCCCTTTTCAGTACCGGTCTGCTGACCTTCGATGGCAATGTCAACCTGACGATGGCCAATGCGCTTCAGCTCTACGCGGGTGCGTACGGCATGGCGGAGACAGCGGCGGCGGACTCGGTGGTCAAACTGCGCGGTAACTATGTGCGCTTGGCCGGCGCGCAAGATAATACGACCGCCGGGGCTGACAACAGCAGCACCGGCATAGGGCTGGCGCCTTCGGCACGACCTGCCGCAGGGCAGTTGTTGGTGTCAGCGACCGGGTTGCTTGAGGTTCGCGACGCGGTGAGGATCGGTGGCAGCGGAACGCTGACGATGGCCCAGGGCGAAGTTCGAAACGTCGATCGTCGTGGTTTTGCGGATTTGCAATTGAACAGCCAGGGTGACATTCGGATGGCGAGCAGCCAGGCCGATCATAAAATGTTACTTCGAACGCCCGGCGTCCTGGGCCTCACCGCCGCGCAGATCTATCCCGGCACCGGCGTGCAAGGGACGCTGACCGCCAAGCGCATGGACATAGGCCGCAACGGCTCGGCGATTCCCTCGGTGCCTTATTCCGCGTTCGGCGAGTTGCGGCTTGAAGCGGATGTCATCAACCAGGGCGGCATTCTGCGAGCGCCATTGGGCAACCTGATCATCGGCCAGACGGCGCTGGAAACGGAGGGGCGACCTGGCAGTGACGTGAACCTGCTGTCAGGCAGCCTGACCTCCGTCAGCGGCGCGGGGCTCGTCATGCCCTATGGCGGAACAGCGGATGGCAAGTCCTACGTGTTCGATGGCGTGACGCTCGACAAGAGCCTGCTGCGGCCCGCCCTCAATGGCGTGCCGGGAAAGATAGATCTGGTGGGCGAGACCATCGACGTCGCGGCGGGAGCCGTGGTGGACGTGTCCGGTGGGGGTGAATTGACCGGCGCCGGGTTCATCTCGGGGCGTGGCGGCTCCACTGACGCGCGCTTCAACCCCTTGGTGCAGTTCGGTTCGGACGGTTTCCTGTTACCGGCACTGAGCAGCAACCCGGTCTACGCCATCGTTCCTGGCGTACAGACCGGCTATGCGCCCGTGGGCGGTGAAGCCGGCGCCGTCGCCCCCTTGGCCGGCCAACAGATTACCCTCGGTGCCGGCGTCCCCGGCTTGCCGGCCGGCACCTATACCTTGCTGCCCTCGACCTACGCGCTGCTGCCGGGTGCGTTTCGCATCGAGGTCAACGGCCTGGCCGGGCAGGGCGGGGTGGTGCCGACCCAGGCCATGCGTAACGGCTCCTGGGCAACGGCCGGTACCCTCGGCATTGCCGGCACCGGCGTACGCGACAGTCTGGCGAGCCAGGTGATCGTCACCGCGGCCGATACGCTGCGCCGCTATTCGCAGTACAACGAGACCAGCTTCAGTCAGTTCGCCCTGGCGGACGCGGCGCGCCTGGGCGTGCCCGCCGTCCTGCTGCCCCGGGATGCCAAGGCGTTCAACGTCACGTTCGAGCGCAACCAGAGTGACCAACCGAGCTTCAGTTTTGCCGGCAAACTGCTGAGCAAAGCAGCCAAAGAGGGTCGCGGCAGCACCACCTCACTCACGTTGGTCAGGGCCGGGGACCTGGAAATCATCAAGGCTGGACAGGTAGCCAACGCCGGATTGAACGGTGTAACCCTGACCGACGATGCGGTGAATGCCATCGGCGCCAGCAGCCTGTTCATCGGCGGTTATGCCTTGGCCCGCTATGGCCAGGGCGGTAACTTCCTTGAGTTCGGAGATGGTAATGGCTCCGTCGCCAGGACCCAAAATATCACCTTGCGCAGCGGCGCGACCTTGCGGGCACCTGAAGTGTTCCTGGTGACGTCCAGCCCGAATGGCGGCATCACCGTGGAGCAGGGCGCGTCGATCAATACGCTGGGCATGGGCGCCGTGGCCCGTGACTCGCGTGATGGCTATCTCTACAACCCCGGCCGCAACAGCGTGCTCGCCGTCTCCAATGGCTACGTGAACATGCTGGCGCCTGCGGCGCCCAACCCGATGACGCCGGACAGCGCACCTGGCATTATCCGCATCGGTGTATGCGATGGTGTTTGCAGCGGTACAACCCGTTTGTACTCCGAAGGCACCATCGCTTCGGCCACGGACAATCGCTTCGAGCTGACGGATGCCGTACGCTTCGGTACCCGTAACCTGACCCTGGCGGTTGGCGGCATCAACGTTGGCAGCGCCGAGACCCTGGCCGACCTGGCGTCACGCAATCTGTTGCCCAGCGGGCTGACACTCAACCAGCAGGTGCTCGACCGCCTGTTGCAGGGCGATACCAGCGCTGGCGCGCCGGCGCTCGAAACCCTGGTGCTGGGCGCGCGCGATTCACTGAATTTCTATGGCAACGCCAGCCTCGATACCTTTGACGCTGTGACCGGCAAGTCGCGGCTCAAGGAATTGGTGCTTGGCACTCCAGCGATCTATGGCAAAGGCAATGCCAATGAAACGGCGCTGATTCGCACCGGTAACCTGATCTGGAATGGGGTGCAAAACGAGGCTGGCAGCATCGTGGCCGGCGGCGCGGGCACCGGCACGGGCAACCTGCAGATCGATGCCCAACGCATCGAGTTTGGTTATGCCCCAGCCACCGAGTCCAAGGCGGCCAAGGCCTATGACCGGCTTGCACTGGGATTTGCCAACGTCAATCTCAACGCCAGCGAACGCATCACCGCCAACCATAAGGGTGGCCTGCTGGTTTACCAGCGTCAGGGTGAATACATCACAGGCAAGGGGTTCCAGTACAGCGGCGGCAACCTGAACATCCTCACGCCGTTGATGACCGGCGAGGCCGGGTCGGTCAACCGGATCACCGCAGGCGGCAATATCCGTGTCAGCGCTCCGTCGGGCAGTCGCTTGCCGGTGGCCAGCGCCGATAGCTTGGGCGCCGAGCTGGCGTTGAACGGCAAGAACGTGCGGGTCGAAGGCAACGTGGTACTGCCCAGCGGCAAGCTGACCCTCAGCGCCGAGGATGAATTGACCCTCACCGATGCCGCGCGCCTCGACCTGGCCGGACGCAAAATCACCTTCAACGATGTCAGCAAGTACAGCTGGGGTGGTGACCTGATCCTCGAAAGCCGCAACGGCAATATCCGCCAGGCCGCCGGCTCGGTGATCGATCTCTCCGCCGTGAACAACCAGGCCGGGACCCTCAAGGCCACCGCATTGGCGGCGGCCGCTGGCAAGGTCGACCTGGCGGGCAGCGTGCTGGGCAGCAGCAGCGGCTACTACGATGCGGGCGGCACCGCGGTGCCCTACAAGGCCGGCAGCGTGGACATCCGCGCCCAACGCCTGGGCGATGGCAGCCTGAGCGATGACTTCGCCGCCCTCAACCAACGCCTGAACCAGGGCCAGGTCTTCGGCGGCCGCAGCTTCCAGCTCAAGCAGGGTGACCTGGTGATCGGCGATGGCCTCAAGGCCGGCGTGATCAGCGTGTCAGTGGACAGCGGCAAACTCACCGTCAACGGCACCGTGGACGCCAGTGGCGAGCGCGTGGGGTCCATTCGCCTGGCGGGCAAGCAAGGCTTGACCGTGGGCGGCGACGCGGTGCTCGACGCCCACGGCCGCGTGCTGCGGGTGGACAGTTACGGCCAGATCATCGATTCGCCGAACCGCGCCATGGTTGAGCTCAGTTCCGGAGATGGCCTGCTGACGCTGGCCGGTGGCGCGCGCATCGATTTGCGCCATGGCACCGCCACCACGGTCGGCCACGACGGCAAGGCCCGTGGCACCCTGGAGCTGAATGCGCCACGCCTGGGCGGGGCCACGGCCGGCGACATCGCCATCGACGCCAGCGGCAACCTGAACATCCAGGGCGCCAAGCTGATCGCGCTCAATGGCGTGCAACGCTACGACGATGCCGCCTACGGCACCGACCCGGCGGCCAGTGGCCGGCCGTACCAAGTCATCAATCAGGACTACCTCAACGGTATCCATGACGACAACCGCGACTTTATCGACAATGCCTTGAACAACAATGGCTTACGCGATGGCAAGCTGGCGGGCCTCAACAATGCCGCCTATCGCAACGCTTTCCACCTGCGCCCCGGCGTCGAAATCGTCAGTGCCACCGCCGACGGTGACCTGGTGGTGCAGGGCGACCTGGACCTGTCCGGCTATCGCTACGCCAGCCTCAATCCGCTGACACCCCAAACGTCTGTATACGGTTCCGGCGAAGTCGGCAGCCTGGTACTGCGTGCCGGGGGCGACCTGACCGTGCTTGGCAGCATCAACGATGGTTTCGCGCCGCCGCCAGAAACACCGGACGACGATGGTTGGGTGTTGACCCCCGGCAAGCAAATGTTCAACGGCGATGTGATCGTGCCGCGAGCGGGCATTGAATTGCAGGACGGCACCACGTTCCTGTCCGGCGCGACCCTCAACTACGACCTGCCACTGCAAGCCATTACCCTGGCCGCGGGAACCCGCCTGCCCGTGGACGGCGAGTTGGCCGAAGCGATTTCATTGCCTGCCGGCACTGTTTTGGCGGCAGATATCCGTTATAGCGATGGCCGTGTGGCCTATGCCGCCGGTACACGCCTGACGGCCGATCTGACCGTGGCTCAAGGAATGGTCCTTGGAGGTGGTTCGGTGTTGATCGGCGATACCGCCTTGACCGGATTGGTCTGGCCAAAAGGTGTGGCCCTGCCCAGCCGTCCGGCAAGTTCGGTGACAGTTCATAGCCCAAGCACCGTGGTTCAGGCGGGCGCGCTGCTCTTGCCTTTGGGCGCGCTGATACCCGCGGGTACCGACGTGAAGCTGGCCGCAGGCGTGGAAAAAATCAATCTGCGCGGCGGCGATGGCAAGGGCCGTAACTGGGCGATAGCCCCGATGTTGGCCGAGGGCTCGCAGTCCTGGTCGTTGCGTGCCGTGGCGGGCGCCGATTTGCAGGCCGCTGATACCCGCCTGGCCAATCCTTATGCCGAGCATGGACGCTTCACGGTGGCCGACACTCACTATGGAATGCTGGCCAAGGCGGGTGGCTTGGTGTTGACCGATCAAGCCTCGCTCGACTATTACGGTGACTTGAGCTACTCCGGGCGGCCTGTCGCCGAGTTGGCTGACCTCTACGGCATAAGCGTCGACGAGTTCTGCGGGCAGGGGGCAGGGCTCTGTGTCGCTGCGGGGCGGACGCTGACCGAGCAAGCCTCGCTCGACTATTTCGGTGACCTGACTTATGTCGGGCGACCGGTGGCGGAACTGGCGGACCTGTATGGCATGTCCGAGGACGAATTCTGTTCGCAAGCGCCCGGGTTATGCATCGGTGGGAGCGTTTACACCTACGTGGTGGGCACCAGCAGCTTCAGTGTTCTTCGTACCGGTACCGGCGATCTGGACTTGATCAGCGCGGGTGATTTCAGCATGCAGTCGCTGTTTGGCATTTATACCGCGGGCACCTCGTCCTTGAGCCTGGCTGACTCGGCGGGCTACAACCTTGCGCGAGGCGTCTCGCTGAATAAAACCGGCCTGCCGACTGACTCGATTCTGGGGAACGGTGACAGCCCTTATGAACGCTTGGTGGATGGCGGCGCAGACAGCCGATATCGCGCATGGTATCCAGACCATGGCGGTAATCTGCTGCTGTCGGTGGGCGGCGATTTGGCCGGTGACATAGTCGGCAGAAAACAAAGTACTCTCGTGACCGAAGACGCACCGCAGATAGAGAGCTCGGGGGTTGGGAATTGGTTGTGGCGCCAGGGCGATGGTGACGGTACGCCTACCGCCTGGTGGATTAACTTCGGCACTTATGTGCCCCATGGCACCGATCCGGTATTGAACGGTTTTACCGGTATCGGCACCTTGGGTGGCGGCAACGTGGATGTGCGAGTCGCAGGCGACGCGGGTATGTTGGCCCCCCGTGGAGAGCGAGGTGAGCAGAGCGCCAGTCGCAGTCAGGGGATCGTCTTGGCGGTCGGCTCGACCGGGCGCATGGTGGACGGTCAATTGAAGTTCACGGGTGGCGGTGACCTGTCGCTGACAATCGGCGGCGCGCTCAACCCTTCACTGGAGGCTAGGGCGTTTCTAGACTTAGCCGGCCAGCCGGTTGATTCGCGCCATGACATGAATGGCAGCCTGACGAACTTGCGGGGTTCGCTGAGGGCCAGTGCCGGTTCGTTCGGCGGCATGGAATTGATCAACGGTCCGGACAAGGTTTCGCAGGACCCCCGAGAGATCCGTGCCTACAACCCATACGATGCAACGATGGCCAGCGCGACCGGTGGACTGCTGCTGGTACCCGGCGATGCCACCGCCAGTCTGGATGCCCGTGGCGATCTCGTACTTGGCGGCGCAGTGGACCCGGGCCGTGCGCCGACACGAGTCGCCCAGTCGGTGGACCTGGGCGGCGGGACCAGAGGCCCCGGATATTCCTGGTTCAGCCTGTGGACCGACCATACCGCTATCGATCTGTTTGCCGCCGGAGGGAACCTTACGCCTTCGACCCAAGGCGCAGAGCTTTCGATTGGCGTCAATACCGCCACGCCTCGTAGCGGCATGGACTATTCGCAAACCGACGGGCGTTTCGTCTATCCGTCGATTTTGCGGGTAGCCGCGCCCTCAGGCAGTCTGTATTACGGGCCCTCATCACGCGGGGTAGGGGGTTTTGTGACCCCCTATTCCTTGATCCTGGCGCCTGGAAACCAGGCGCAGCTGGAATTTCTCGCTGGGGATTCGATTTATGCGGGAGGCTACGCAATATCACCCACCCGTGCTCCGGCAAGCAGCCTGACGACCCCAGACAATCCTGCGTTCTATTACAAGGACGAGTCGGGCGGGCTGCATGGCGATCTGGAAGGGGCGAGTGCGACCCCCTCGGTAAGGAGTATCGGAATGGGCTTGTTCGCGTTTGGCGGTACAGGGTCTGGCGGAGATTATCGAGGCGCGGACCAGCCGGTACGCTTCTACGCCGTCAGGGGCGATATCGTTGGGTTGCGCACGGGTGAGTTGATTGCCATTAGTGCCGGTCGCTGGGCCGGCGAGACCTGGTACGAGGCCGCCAGCCCCGCATGGATCATGGCGGGGCGGGATATCGTTAACAGTGGTGACATTGCGGGCACTTCACTGACGCAGTTTGAAAGCTCGCCCATCAGCACCGGCAACCTGTTCGTCCACGACGACCCCACCGACATCTCCATTGTCTCCGCCGGCCGGGACATTCTCTACAGCACTTTCAATGTCGCCGGCCCCGGCACGCTGGAGATCAGCGCCGGGCGCAATATCCTGATGGAAGACCAGGCCGCGGTGACCAGCCTCGGTCCGGTGAAGTCCGGTGACAACCGCCCAGGCGCAAGCATCGTGATGCAAGCCGGCGTGGGCGCGACGGGGCCGGATTACCTGGGCTTCGTGCGGCAATACCTGGACCCGGCCAACCTGGCGGACGCCGCTGTCGGCCTGGCCCAACAGCCGGGCAAGGTGGCGAAAACCTATGAGGTCGAGTTGGCGGCCTGGCTGGCGTCGCGGTATGGCTTCAGCGGTGAGGCCGATCAGGCGCAGGCTTATTTCGCCGCGTTGCCGGCCGAGCAGCAGCGGGTGTTCGCCCGCGAGGTGTACTTTGCCGAGCTGCGTGCCGGTGGTCGCGAGTACAACAACGCCAGCAGTCCTCGTTCCGGTAGCTACTTGCGTGGTCGCAACGCCATCGCCGCGCTGTTTCCGACCCACGACGTGGCTGGCAACCCGCTGGCTTACCAGGGCGATATCACGATGTTCGGCGGCGCTGGGGTGCACACCAACTTTGGTGGCGATATCCAGATGCTGACGCCAGGCGGGCAGCAGATTTTTGGTATCGAAGGCGAAGCGCCGCCGTCCAGTGCCGGGGTCATCACTCAAGGTGTCGGCGACATCCAGTTGTTCAGCAACGGCAGCGTGTTGCTGGGACAAAGCCGGATCATGACCACCTTTGGCGGCGACATCCTCGCCTGGTCGGCGACGGGTGATATCAACGCCGGTCGCGGTTCGAAAACTACCCTGGTGTACACACCGCCCAAGCGCGTCTACGACAACTGGGGCAACGTCACCCTGTCGTCGTCGGTGCCGAGCACTGGCGCCGGTATCGCCACGCTCAACCCCATCGCCGAGGTCGCGCCGGGCGATATCGACCTGCTCGCGCCGCTCGGCACCATCGACGCGGGAGAGGCGGGCATCCGGGTCTCGGGCAACATCAACATTGCCGCGTTGCATGTAGTGAACGCCGCCAACATCCAGGTGCAAGGCAAGTCCAACGGCGTGCCGGTCAGCGCGGTGGTCAACACTGGCGCACTGACCAACGCCAGCTCCGCCGCAGCGTCGGCGAGCGATGCCGCCGAAGGCGTCGCGCGCGAGCAACAGGCCGCGTCGCGCAACCGTATGCCATCGGTGTTCAGCGTGCAGGTCCTGGGCTTCGGCAACGAACGTCTGGCGCCGTCCCAGGAAGGCGCCAGCCGGGCACCGGACCCTGAACCGAACAACAGCGTGCGGGTATTGGGCGCCGGACGGTTGGACGACCAGGCGCGTAATCAGTTGACCCCGGAGGAACAGCGCAACCTGACGCTCTAAGAAACATCAAAAAAACCCCGGGCGACAGGCAACTGTCGCCCTTTTTTGTGGGCGCTCGGTCGCTGTCGGTAACCGTTCATGAAGATTCGATGACAAAAGTTCGGTAGTGGCAGGTGGCCGGGGTCAAGGTTGTGTGAAACGGCAACGGCGCAGGAACGCCGTGGACGAAAAGGCCTTATGCAGGGAAGCCGGACAACTTTTTTCTGGCGCTATTTCGCGCTGGATGCCAGGTGTGACAGGGGCATTGGGGTCTATGGAAAGTTACTCGAAAGTGGGCATGCAGGAGCTGGACCAGCGCCTGTCGAAAATTGTTGAAGCCGCGCGCAAAAAACCGGTCTCGGTGTACCGCTACGGCGCGCCTTGGGTGTGGATTGTGTCCCAGGACGATTGGCAGAGTGCCTTGAAGGAACTGTCCAGCTACGTGCCGCCAGGTCATTCCCTGGTGATGTTGCGCCCGCAAATCGAGGAGCTGCTGGAGGCCGCGTCCGAGCCCTTGCAGCAATGGGCCCGGGAACACCACATCCAGGTGCCGGTACCGGCCTTGATGCTCGCGTTGCTTTTGCAACTGCTGTACTCGCTGCCCAGTGAAAAACAGTTGTACGAGCAGCTCAATTACAACCTGTTGTTCCGCTGGTTTGTGGGCCTTGAGCTGAACCAGCGGGTCTGGGCGTTCTCGGTCTTTGTGCGCGATATCGGCGAGCTGCTGGACAGCCCGCACGCGGCGAAATTGCTCGAGCGCATCGTCAGTGAAGTGTTCTGCGGCGACCTGATGCACATGCCGGAGTTTTCGCTGAACTTCGCCTTGTTGCACACCTGGCTTTCCAGGCACGCAGGCCATTCCAAACGCAAATAAACCGTCAGGCAACAACACGATGCAAAGCGGCGCGTCATGCGGCGCGCGGCTTTGTAGCAGGCGCTGCGCGCGTGGCGCAATTGAATCGAGGGGGATGTGTGGATCATTGGGACTTCAACATCGGCCGGTGCAGGCCATACCTGCCCATGGCGCTCGCGCTGATGCTCGTCGCCGAGGCGCCAACGCTGTGGGCCGAGGAAGCCGATACAGCGGCCGAGGCCGGAACGCCTGCGCGCCTGGTGGACGTGAATGAGTACGTGGTGCGCGGCAACACCGTGCTCGATGCCCGGGAAATCGAAGAGGCGGTGTATGCGTTCCTGGGGCCGCAACGCAAGCTCACCGATATCGAAGGCGCACGCGATGCCCTGCAACAGCGCTACCAGGCCAAGGGTTACCAGTCGGTGTTCGTCGAACTGCCGGAGCAGCAGGTCGAAGGCGGCGTGGTGTACCTGCAGGTCAGCGAAACCAGGATCGGCCGGGTACGCGTGGTCGGCACCGAGCACTACTCTCCCGTCAATGTGCGCGAAGAAGTACCGGCGCTGACAGAAGGCAAGGTGGCCGATTTCGCGGCGGTGCAAACCCAGCTGGCGGTTGCCAACCGTAACCCCGGACGCCAAGTGGTGCCGGTCGTGCGCGAAGGGCAGCGCCCGGGAACGATGGATGTCGACCTGCAAGTCGAGGATAAAAATCCCTGGCAGGCGAGCGTCGGCTTGAACAACGACTACAGCGCCGACACCGAAAAGCTGCGTTCGGTGGTCACGCTCGGCCACAACAACCTCTGGCAACGCGGCCATACGGCTTCGCTGACCTATTTCACCGCCCCCGAGGACCGGGACAACGCGCAGGTCTGGTCGGGTTCCTATAACGCTCCCTTGAGTGAGCGCTGGAACCTGCAGTTCGCTGGCTATCAATCCGACAGCAACGTCGCAACCATCGGCGGCAGCAATGTGCTGGGCAAGGGCCATTCCTACGGCGTGTCGTTGATCTACAACGTGCCTGCGCAAGGCGTCTGGGCGAACTCGCTGTCGGTGGGCGTGGATTTCAAGGATTTCGATGAAGCCCTGCAGTTCGGCGGTTCGAGCGATGAAGTGCCGATCAAGTACGCGCCCATCACCCTTGCCTACAACGGCTTTCGCTACACCGAAACCTCACAGTTCGGCCTGGGCCTGAGCATCGTTGCCGGCACCCGCAGCTTCTTCGGTTATGGCAGCGACGCCGATGAATTTCGGGCCAAGCGCTACGAGGCCAATCCCAGCTTCGCCGTGTTCAAGGGCGACAGCACCTTCACCCGGAATTTTTCCGGGGACTGGCAAGCGGCAAGCAAGCTGAGCTTCCAATTGGCCTCCGGGCCGCTGGTCTCCAACGAACAGTTTTCCGCCGGTGGCGCCACCAGTGTGCGCGGTTATCTCGCTGCGGAACGCACTGGCGATGATGGCGTGCTGTTTTCCCAGGAACTGCGCACACCGTCGTTGAGCAAGCACCTGGGCAAAGGCATCGGCAGCTACGTCGACAACTGGCGTTTATACATCTTTGCCGAAGGCGCGCAGTTGGCCCTGCAAGACGCGCTGCCCGACCAGGAGGCCGACTACAGCCTGGCGAGTATCGGCTTCGGCACCCGCGCCACGTTGCGCGAATGGCTGTCGGGCAGCCTCGACTGGGGCCTGCCGCTCAAGGACGGCCCGAACACCCGCAAACACGATTCACGCGTGCACTTCAATGTGCAGGCGACCTTTTGACCGGTAGGCACAGACCTTGGAGCACTCCGTTATGCATCGCTTGATTTTCATTCTTCTCGCTTGCCTGGGCCTCGTGCTGCCGGCAACGGCCAGCGCTTGGTGGCAGGACGATTGGCACTACCGCAAACAGATCAGCATCGACACCACGCCCCAGGGCGCGGCGATCAGCCAGGCGGTGGGGCGCACCTCGCTGCTGGTGCGTTTGCACACCGGCAATTTCACCTTTGACGGTGTCAACGAAAACGGCTCGGACATTCGCTTTGTCGCCGCCGACGACCACACCGTGCTCAACCACCAGATTGAGAGCTTCGATCCGCTGATGGGCATGGCCTTGATCTGGGTGGACGTGCCCATGGTGGAGGGGGGCAAGCGCTCGGACATCTGGATGTACTACGGTAACCCGAAAGCACCGGCCACCAGCAATCCCCAGTTGGCGTTCGATGCCGATTACAGCCTGGTCTATCACTTCGATGGTGCCGTTGGCGCACCACCGCGTGATGCCAGCGCCTTTGCCAACCACGCGCAGAACGCCCCGGCAAACATCATTGACGGTGTCATCGGGCGCTCGGCACAGCTCAACGGTCAGCCGCTGTTGCTGCCGGCCAGTCCATCCCTGGGCGTGAGCGCGGGTGGTGCGTTGACCTTCAGCACCTGGTTGCGAATGGAGCAGGGCGCAGGCGAGCAACTGCTGCTGGCCCGTCGTGATGCCGGCAATGCGCTGCTGGTGGGCGTGAACCAAGGCGTGCCCTTTGTGGAAGTGAACGGCCAGCGCGCCGTGGCCAACCAGGCCGTGGCACTGGGGCAATGGCAACACTTGGCGTTGACGGCTGACGCCAGCGGGTTGCGTTTGTATGTGAATGGAAAGCCGGCGGCGAGCCTGGCGCAACCGTTGCCGGCCTTGCAGGGTGCGATTGCCATCGGCGCCGACTCACCGGCCGCCGTCGATGCCGGCGTGGTGGCTCCGGCCGCTACGTATCAAGCCTTCACCGGCGCCCTCGATGAACTGCGCTTGTCCCGCGTCGCCCGTTCGCCTGAGCAGATCCTGGCCGATGCCACCGCCCAGGGCGCCGAGTCGCGCCTGGTGGCCTATGGGGTGGACGAAGAACAGTCTGGATTTGGTTTCGGCAGCCTGGGTTTCCTGCTCAATGCGGTGCCGCTGGACGCCTGGGTGATCATCGCCGTCCTGGTGCTGATGATGCTGCAGTCGTGGGTGATCATGGTGCGCAAGAGCCGCAATGTCAGCCGAGTCAGCCATGCCAACGAAGTCTTCCGCAGTCATTTCGCCAAGGTCGGGACACGGCTGGAACTGCTTGCAGATGACCGCGACCTGGCGCAGCGCCTGGGCGATTCGTCGCTGTGGCGCCTCTATGGGGTGGCGGTCGCCGAGATCCGCACGCGCCGCGACCAGGGCGCCGACACCTCGTCGATCTCCGCCGCCACCATCGAAGCCATCCGCTGTTCCATGGACGGTGTACGGACCCGAGAAAACCAACAGCTCAGTTCCAAGTTGTCGACGTTGTCCAACGCCATCGCCGGCGGCCCTTACATCGGCCTGCTGGGGACGGTGCTGGGGATCATGGTGGTGTTCCTCGGCACCGCCATGGCCGGTGATGTGAACATCAACGCCATCGCCCCCGGCATGGCGGCTGCGTTGCTGGCCACCGCCATGGGGTTGTTCGTCGCGATTCCGGCGCTATTTGGCTACAACCGCCTGACCACGCGAAACAAGGAAGTCAGCGCCGACATGCGGGTATTCGTCGACGAGTTCATCACCCGCCTGGCCGAAGTCCACGGCGAAAGCCAGTCCAGTGAAGCGGCGCATCGACGGGGCAACCACGTCGCCAGCCCGTCGTTGACGGTGTAAGGGAGCGACCATGGCCAACCTCAATAGCGCCTCGGACGACGACGAAGATGCCGCCGTCGATACCATCAACATCACGCCACTGGTGGATGTGCTCATGGTGGTGCTGGTGATGTTTATTCTCACCGCCACCGCCCAGGTCTCCGGGATCCAGATCAACCTGCCGAAGGCCAGCTCGACCATTTCGCTTTCGCAGCCCAAGACCAAGGCGATTTCCATCAATGATGGCGGCCAGGTGTTCCTCGATGCTTACCCGGTCACCCTTAACGAACTGGAAGATCGCTTGCGCATCGAGAAAGCCCAGAGCCCGGATTTTCCGATCATCGTGCGCGGTGACTCGGCCGTGCAGTACCAGAAAGTCGTTGAAGTGCTGGACCTGTTGCGCCGCCTGGAGTTGTCCCAGGTGGGCCTGGTCACCGGCAAACCGAGCCAGGGCTGAGTCATGACGTCTTTTCCTGAACAGCCGCAAAACGAACGCCTGGAACGACAGCGGGACGGCACCGGCAGGGTGCGCCGCGTATTGCAGTGGACCGTCGGTTTGCTGGTGGGCGCGGGCCTGGCCTGGCTGCTGTGGTCATGGGCCAACGACATGAGCGGCATCCGTCGCGAGGCGCCGAAGATTCCCGCGATCATTCCGTTGCCGCCACCGCCGCCTCCGCCCCCGGAAAAACCGCCGGAGCCGGAAAAGCCGGTGGAAGAAAAAATCGTCGAGCCCGAACCCACGCCCGAACCGGAGGAAGTCAAGCCGGAGGAAGAAGCACCGCCTTCACCCGCTGAGGACCTGGCCGACCCGATGCAAATGGACAGCGACGCCCAGGCTGGCTCCGACGCTTTCAATATCGGCGCGGGCAAGGGCGGCGGGATGGCTGGCGCCGGTGGCGGACGCCTCGGCAACGGCACCTACAGCCAGTTCCTTGCCTACAGCTTCCAGCGCTTGCTGCGCGAGTCGCCCGAGCTGCGCAACCTGGCGTTCCGCCTGGAGGCCGACGTCTGGCTGGACGAGGCCGGTCGCGTGACGCGCGTGGAGCTGGGACGCAGCAGTGGCGATGCCGAACTCGACGCCAAGGTTCTGGCGACCTTGCGCGCTTCACCCCATCTGGAACGTCCACCCGCCTCGTTGCAGGTGCCGGTGCGTATCCGCCTACAAGGACGCCGACCGGGCTGAGCCGGGTCGACAAGAGACCATTAGGAGTTGTGTTCATGATCTGCAAAATCAATCGATTGGCGCTGGGCGTCGGCCTGGTGATCGCCAGCCTGGCGGGCAGCGCGTTGGCGCAGACACCCTCGCAGAACGCGACGGTCAATCTGATTCGCCTGTTGGTGCAACAAGGCGTGCTCAAGCAGGACCAGGCGCAAGCGCTGATCAATCAGGCCGAAGCCGAGGCCGTGCAAGCCCGGCAGGCCGCCGCGACTGCCGCGCCGGTGCCAGCGCCCGGCGCGCCGGGGGAGGTGCGGGTGCAATACGTGCCGGCCATCGTTCGGGAACAGATTCGCGACCAGGTGAAAGCCGAAGTGATCGCCCAGGCCAAACAGGAAAACTGGGCCCAGCCCAACACCTTCCCCGACTGGGTCTCACGCATCACCTTTGAAGGCGACGTGCGCTTGCGCAACGAGTCGCGCTTCTACTCGGGCAGCAACAGCAACGAGATCGTCGACTTCGCCGAGCTCAACAACAGCGGGCCTTATGACGTCAACCCCAACAGCGGCTCGCAACTTCCGCCGTTGCTCAATACCCGCGAAGACCGCGAGAACATGCTGCGCCTGCGGGCTCGCATGGGGATGCGCGCCGCGCTTTCCCCGCAATGGACAGCGGCTATCCGCCTGGGCACGGGATCGGACAGCAGTCCTGTCTCCACCACCCAGACCCTCGGCGGCGGCTTTGACAAAAAGGACCTGTGGCTCGATCAGGGCTACCTCAACTATCGCCCCACCAAGGAACTGAGCTTCACCGGCGGGCGCATGCCCAACCCGTTCATGTCCACCGATCTGCTGTATTCCAACGACCTCAATTTCGACGGCTTGGCCGGCTCGTTCAATCACCCGTTGAGCCGCGACCTGGCAATGTTCGGCACCCTCGGTGCGTTCCCGGTGGAGTACAGCTCCGACAGCGCGTCGAGCGATGGTTTCAACAAGGAAGACAGCGAGAACAAGTGGCTCTACGGCGCCCAGCTTGGCGCAACCTGGGCGTTTGCGCCGGACAACAGCATCAAAGGGGCACTGGCTTACTACCAGTTTGACGACATCGAAGGGCGGCGCTCCAACCCTTGCGCTATCTACGACGGCGCGCCGGCCTGTGACAGTGACGAAACGCGTCCGGCGTTCATGCAAAAGGGCAACACCCTGATGGAACTGCGCAACCTGGTGCCTGACCCTTCCGCGCCGACCACCTCGCCGCAACCACAATTCGTGGGCCTGGCCTCGGAGTTCAACGTGCTTGACTTGAATCTGGTGTGGGACACCTTGCTGTTCGACGATCTCAAGCTGCGCAGCCAGGGCAACTACCTGGTCAACCTTGGTTACGACGAAGGCAAGATGCGCAAGCGCTCGGCCGGTGCGCTGGTCAACAACGTGGACGAAAACGGTGACATCGAAAGCGGCGATACCGCCTGGATGCTGCAGTTCACCCTGGGCAGTTCCCTGGACCTGAAGAAGCGCGGCGATTGGAACCTGTTCGCCGGCTACAAATACATCGAGCCGGACGCCTTGCCGGACGGCTTCAACGACTCCTCGTTCCACCTCGGCGGCACCAACGCCAAGGGTTATTTCCTCGGCGGCAACTACGGCATCGAAGACAACGTCTTCGCGACCGCGCGCTGGTTGAGCAGCGAAGAAGTCTACGGCGCGCCGTTCGATATCGACGTTCTGCAACTTGAGCTCAACACGCGCTTCTAGCGCCGGGAGAGACAGCATGAAAAAGTCATTTCATCCCGCGATCCACGCCGTGGTGCTGCTGTTGGGGCTCGGTGCAGCCCTGGGCGCATCGGCGCAAACCTTGGAAGAACGCCTGCGTGCCCAGTTGCGCAGTACCACTCAACAGCTGCAAACCTTGCAGAGCGAACAGGCGCAAGGCGCCGCCGCGCGCCAGGCAGCACAAACCGAGCTGAGCGCGGCACAAGCGCAAATCAAGCAACTGACCGCCGAACTCGCCAAGGCCCGCAGCCAGAGCGAACAACTGGGCGCGCAACAGGACGCCGTACGCAGCAGCGCCCAGGCGCAGATCGCGGCCAGTACCGAGCAGGTCGGCAAGTTCAAACAAGCTTATGAAGAGCTGCTGGGCCGCGCACGGGGTATAGAGGCGGCGCGCGCCACGCTGCAAGCCAGCCTGACCAGTCGGGACAGTGAAGTGCAGCAGTGCGTGGCGAAAAACCAAGAGATGTACGGCATCGCCAAGGAGATCCTCACTGCCTACGAAAACATCGAGGTCAGCGACGTATTGAAGATCCGCCAACCCTTCGCCAGTGGGGCACGGGTGAAGTTCGAAGAATTGGCGCAGCGCTACGGCGATGCGCTGTACCAGACCCAGTTCGATGCCGCCAAGACCACTGCCGGCAACTAACCATTGATCAAATGACCATAAGGAACATCCTGTCATGACCGCACAGACACTGATCCATAGCATCACTCCCGAGCAACTGGGCGAATTACTGCAAGCCTCCGGTTATCGTGTCAATCGTACCGAGCAAGGCGCCGTGGTTCAGTTGTTGAGCGCCAGCCAGGGCATTGGTTTTGCCGTGCGTTTCGGCAACCCGGCCGCCACCGAGGGCAGCTTTGTCGATTTCACGTTCAGTTGCGCGTTGCGCATCGAGGGCCAATTGCCTGACGGTCTGGTCCAGGTATGGAATGCCAGTCGCCGCTTTGCCCGCCTGAGTCGCCAGGGCGATTTCCTGGTGATGGAAATGGATGCCATCGTTGCCGCCGGTGTCAGTGAAGACCACGTGCGTGGCGTGCTGGAACTCTGGGACCGCCTGTTGCAGGAGTTCGTGGTGTACCTGCGCGACTACAGCCAGCACACACGCGAGCAGCACAAAGACGGTGCGGATGTAACGCAGGAAGCTGCGGTCGAAGAGGTCTGATTACGATGAACAGGTTTAGTAGACTGGCTGGCATCAGTGCGGCTGTCCTGATGCTCGGCGGCATTGTGCTGACGGTGATCTCCAACCCTGACGGCGTATCCCAAGCCTCGGTGCCTGCGGCACAACCGAAACCCGCCAGAGCCCCGGCCGAGGCTGCACCGGCCGTGGCCAGTCTGGGCGAACTGCAACTGAGCAGCGCCGAGCTCAACGCTGTGTTGAGCGCGCTCACACCGCAGGTGCGCGAGCAGCTGCGCGGCAATCGTGGTGCGCTGGAGGGGTGGGTCCGAGCGCGCCTGGCAGAGAAAGCCCTGTTGCAGCAGGCCGACGCCCAAGGTTGGCAGGAGCGTCCGGACATCCAACAGATGACCCGCGCGGCTACCGAACAGATTTTGCTGCGCACTTACTTGCAATCCGTCAGCCAGGTCCCCGCCGACTATCCGGATGACCAAGCCCTGCAACAGGCTTACGAGAGCGCCAAGGACAAGCTGCAAAGCCCGGCGCTGTACCGAGTCAGCCAGATTTTCATCGCGGTTGAGCCGGGAGCCAACGAAGAACCGCTGCGCAAGAAAGCCACCGAGCTGGCTCGTCGTGCCCAGGCCCCCAACGCGGATTTCGCCGACCTCGCCCGGCAGTTTTCCGAGGACCAGGCGACGGCCCAACGGGGCGGTGACAGCGGCTTGCAACCGTTGCAGCAATATGTGCCGGAGATGCGCCAAGTCTTGAGCCGACAACGGGTCGGCAGCGTCTCCGACGCGTTGCGTAGCCAGGCGGGTTTTCACATCCTCAAACTGACCGACATGCAGCCGGCACGCGCCGCCAGCCTGGATGAAGTTCGTGAACAACTGCGCGAGGCGCTGCGCAATCAGCGCCAGGAACAAGTGGCCAGGGCCTATATGGAAGGGCTGGTGAGCAAGGCAACGCTGAGCATCGATGGCGCGCAACTGAATCAGGCATTGGAGTCTGTACGTTAAGCGGTCCGGCAATTCGAGGGTCACCTTAGGGAGGAGGGCGTATGGCGTTGGAGGAGGTTGATCTCATTCACGAGTGTGCGCGGCAGGCCACCTCGGTAGGTACCGATGTCTTGAACGGCTTCAAGGATCTCCAGGCATTGGAGTTCTTCCTGGTGGCGGCCCGTTGCAGCTGTTTTATGCAGGCGGCGCGGAGCCTCAACGTCAAAGCTTCGTTGTTGCGCAAAAAACTTTCGCGGCTATCGAGCCATTACGGGCGTCCTTTGTTCGAGCACCGAGGCAATGCGCTGGTGCTCAGCCAGGACGGTCGTCATCTGCGCAGCCAGTTGCTGGCCCACCGTGCGTTGCTGGCATTGCCCGGCACGTCCGACGAGGACCCGGCGCTGGTTCGTGTGGCCGTGGCGGAGCCCTTGTTGCATGACATCCTTAATCGCGACCTGCTCGGCTTCCTGCGCCAGCACGCCAACGTACGCCTGAACCTGCTGCGCCTCGACAGCGAACCGGTCGAGGCGGATGTCATCGTCTGGCTCGCCGACTCGCAAGTCGTGGCTCCGAGGCTGTCGTTTCCGGTGGCCGAGCTCAGTTGTCTCGCCGAACTGGAATACATTCCGCACATCGCCAAGCGTTATTCACGGGAAGCGAGCCGCCCGCGCAGCCTGGTCGAACTGCAGGACTACATGTTGGTGAGCCTGCACAGCCACGCGGACATTGCTTCCCTGCAGCCTTGGAATAGAGCAGTCGAGGCGCGTCGTTCTGGCGTCACCCACGTGAATTCCTATGAATTGATGCGCCAGATGATCCAGTGGAGCGCTTGCGTGGGCCTGCTGCCGCATTACGTAGGCGCGCTCGAAAAAAACCTGCAGCCGCTACCCGAGTTGTTCGGCCGGGACATGACGATGCAGGTCTGGATGGCCGTGCACGGCGACGAAGCACACCGGGAAGAAGTCGCCCGGCTGGCGGCGCTGGTCCGCGCGGCGTTTGAGGAACACCGGGAATGGTTCTAGCCCGTGCCGGCCAGCCCTCCTTCACAACGCCAGGTCCGGGTCGGAGTCGCTGTGCTTCTGGCCCACCGGATCGCTGTTGGTCGGAGCCTTCGGCTCACTGTTGCCACGAATATCCGGTGGCGGTGTCAGTTGTAACACGTCGCTGGTGTATTTCCATTCCTCGTAGACACGGTCAGGATCGTCGTTGAGGCGTGTCCCATAGCTGGGCACGATCTGGTGCAGCTTTTGCTGCCAGGCCGGGGAGGCGACCTTGTCCTTGAAGACCCGTTGCATCACTTCAAGCATGATCGGGGCCGCCGTCGATGCGCCAGGGGACGCGCCAAGCAGGCCGGCGATGCTGCCGTCCTGGGAGGCCACCACTTCGGTGCCCAACTTCAGCACGCCGCCTTTTTCCTCATCGCGCTTGATGACCTGCACCCGTTGGCCGGCTTGCCAGAGGCGCCAGTCTTCCTGCTTGGCCTGGGGGAAATACTCCTGCAAGGCCTTGAAACGATCATCATCCGACAGCATGAGCTGGCCGGCCAGGTATTCAACCAAGGGGTATTGCTCGATGCCGACCTTGGTCATGGGCCAGACATTGTGCGTGGTCATGCTGGTGAACAGGTCGAAGTAGGAACCTTCCTTGAGAAACTTGGTGGAGAAGGTCGCAAATGGCCCGAACAGGACGACGCGCTTGCCGTCCAGTACCCGCGTATCCAAATGAGGCACCGACATCGGCGGCGCGCCGGTGGACGCAATCCCGTAGGCCTTTGCCATGTGTCGTTCGGCAACGCTGGGGTTCTCGGCGACCAGGAACGAGCCGCCGACCGGGAAGCCCGCGTATTCGTCAGCCTCTGGAATGCCTGACTTCTGCAACAGATGCAGGGCGCCGCCGCCTGCGCCGATAAACAGGAACTTGGCGTCGGTGGCGCTCGTTTCGCCGTCCTTGAGGTTCTTGTATTCAACGTGCCAGGTACCGTCGTCATTGCGGGTGATGTCGCGCACTTCGCTGGACAGCTTCAGGCTGAAGTTGGGTTTGCTTTGCAGATAGCTGACGTACTGGCGGGTGATTTCACCAAAGTTCACATCGGTGCCGATCGGCGCCCAAGTGGCCGCGAGCTTTTGATTCGGATCGCGGCCTTCCATCATCAAGGGCACCCACTTCTTGATCTGCTCCGGGTCTTCCGAATATTGCATTGGGCGGAACAAGGGGCTCGCCTGCAGCGCTTCGTAGCGTTTGCGCAGGAACTTGATGTTGTCGTCACCCCATACAAAGCTCATGTGCGGGGTGGAGTTGATAAACGAACGGGGGTTTTTCAAGACGCCGCTCTTGACCTGCCACGCCAGGAACTGCCGGGTGATCTGGAAGGCCTCGTTGATCTCGATGGCCTTGGTAATGTTGACGTTGCCTTGGTCGTCCATCGGCGTGTAGTTCAGCTCGGCCAGCGCCGAATGGCCGGTGCCGGCGTTATTCCAGCCGTTGGAGCTTTCTTCGGCCACGGCATCCAGGCGTTCGACCATTTCCATCGACCAGCCCGGTTCTAGCTCGTTGAGCCATATGCCCAAGGTTGAACTCATGATGCCGCCGCCCACCAGCAGCACATCGACTTTTTTCGTTTCCGCGGCCTGGGCACCGTTGACGCTCAATGAGAGAGCGACGGTCAGCAGGGTCGCAATGATTGCAGTGTTCATAGTTCCATCCTCGGCGACCGAGGAAGTCGCTCGTTAACGAAATGACGCAACCGACCTTGTGTTGACTGGCGTCACGGGGCGCTGTTCAGCGACCCGGCGGGAGAGGGTGACGAAAGGTGATTCAGCCTGGGCTGCGGCGGGGGTTTGACGACCCGAACAAGACCCGGCATATTGTGCTCGTTTATGTTTATTCATGCTCGTTTATGCAGGTTGTGATGTCATGAGCGCCACTTACGAAGTATTTCCCGGCGAGCGCCAACGCTTGATCAGTGAGCGACTCGCCGTTTATGGCCGGGTCATCGCGGCGGACCTGGCCAGCGAATTCAATGTATCCGAACACTCGATCCGCAGGGACCTCGGGGCATTGGCGGCGGCAGGCTTGTGCAAGCGCGTCTATGGCGGCGCGATTCGCCTGCCGGCGGCCGAAGCGCCCATAGACGTTCGGATCCATCAGGATCCGGCGCGCAAGGACGACCTTGCCCGGACGGCGGCGTCGTTGCTCAGCGCCGGTCAGCACGTCTTTCTCGATGCCGGGTCGACCAACCTGGCGATTGCCCGTGCCATCGATCCAGCGCTGCGCTTGACCATCAGCACCAACTCGCCCTTGATCGCGGTGGAGTTGATGAAGCTGCCCAACGCCGAGGTCATCCTGCTCGGTGGCCGTCTGAACCCTGTCGCCGGCGGTGCGATCGGGCTGGCGGCCGTCCAGCAATTGCGCCAGTTCAATTTCGACCTGTGTTTTGTCGGTGCCTGCGCCATCGACCCGGACAATGGCGTGACGGCGTTTGGCCTGGATGACGCCGAATTCAAGCGTGCGGTGGTCGCGGCGAGCGGTCAGGTGGTGGTGGCGGTTACCAACCAGAAGCTGTCCAGCGTTGCTCATTACCAAGTGGCGACGTGTGAAGAAGTCACCGCGCTGGTGGTGGAACACGATGCACCCCATGAGCGGCTCGACCCCTTCCTGGAGCGCATCGCCAAGGTCATCAAAGCCCCCGCCAAGACATAAGATGCTGCAACGGGCCACGAGCCCATTGTCCGACAAGCGTTTTACGTCTAGTTTGCTGCCCCATCATAAGTACAAAAGTCAGGAGTCATCGATGCAACCGATCCGTCTCGGTCTGGTGGGCTACGGTAAAATTGCCCAGGACCAACACGTGCCCGCTATCCGCGCCAACCCTGCGTTCGAGTTGGTGGCGGTCGCGACCCAAGGGCAGCCTTGCGCTGGAGTGGAGAACTTCCAGTCCCTGGGGGAGCTGCTGGACAAAGGTCCGCGCGTCGATGCGGTCGCGTTTTGCACGCCGCCCCAGGGCCGGTTCGAGCTGGTGCGGCAGGCGCTGGAGGCGGGTAAACACGTCCTGGTGGAAAAGCCGCCGTGCGCCACATTGGGCGAGGCCATGGCGTTGGTGGACCAGGCGCATGCGGCAGGCGTCAGCGGGCTGTTCGCCTGGCATTCGCGTTATGCGCCCGGCATCGAGGCGGCCCGCGACTGGCTTGCCAGCCGCACGCTGCAAAGCGTCCAGATCGATTGGAAGGAAGACGTGCGCAAATGGCACCCCGGCCAGGCATGGATCTGGCAACCCGGCGGCCTGGGCGTGTTTGATCCGGGCATCAACGCCTTGTCCATCGCCACCCACCTGTTGCCGCTGTCATTGTTCGTCGAGTCGGCCGAACTGCGGGTTCCCGACAACTGCCAGTCGCCCATCGCCGCGAGCATCAAGATGTCGGACGCGCGCGGTCTCGATATCCGCGCGGAGTTCGATTTCGACCATGGTCATGATGAGCTCTGGAGCATCGAGATTCGTTGCGCCGAAGGCACTTTGCGCTTGGACAACGGCGGTGCGCTGCTGAGCATCGACGGCGTGCGCCAGGTCGTGTCGCAGGAGGGTGAGTACGCGGCGGTGTACCGGCACTTCCAGCAACTGATCAATGACAAGGCGTGCGACATGGACCTGCAACCGCTGCGCCTGGTGGCGGACAGCTTTTTCGTCGGCAGCCGTACCTTGGTCGAGCCGTTCTACGACTGAAATACCCCATGCCGGGGGTATAGCAGAGCTTCCATGGCGAGCGAGCTTGCTCCCTCGCCATGGTGCCTTGCCTAGCCCAAATCCTGCGCCCGATGCCGCTCCGGCACCTGGCTCGCCTCATCGCCCCAGGTCCGGTTGACACGCTGTCCGCGCATGACTGCGGGCCGCTGGGCGATTTCCTCCGCCCAGCGCTGCACATGGGTGTACTCATGGGCGCTAAGAAATTCGGCCGCCGAGTACACGTTGTTCCGCACCAGTTGGCCATACCAAGGCCAGACCGCGATGTCGGCGATGGTGTACGCCTCGCCGGCCAGGTAGCGGTTTTCAGCCAGGCGACGGTCCAGGACATCCAGTTGGCGCTTGGCTTCCATGGTGAAGCGATTGATGGGGTATTCCAGTTTGTCCGGCGCGTAGGCGTAGAAATGGCCGAAACCACCGCCCAGGTAAGGGGCCGAGCCCATCTGCCAGAACAACCAGTTCAGGGTTTCAGTGCGGCCGGCCAGATCGCTGGGCAGCAAAGCGCTGAATTTCTCCGCCAGGTACAGCAGGATCGAACCGGACTCGAACACACGGGTCGGCGGCTCGACGCTGCGGTCCAGCAGGGCCGGGATCTTGGAGTTCGGATTGACTTCGACAAAGCCGCTGGAGAACTGGTCGCCTTCGCCGATGCGAATCAGCCAGGCGTCGTATTCCGCGCCGGTGTGCCCGAGGGCCAACAGCTCTTCGAGCATGATCGTGACTTTCACGCCATTGGGCGTTGCCAGCGAATAGAGCTGCAAAGGATGCTCGCCGATCGGCAAGTCTTTTTCGTGGGTCGGCCCGGCGACAGGCCGGTTGATGCTCGCGAAGTGGCCACCCGAGGGGGCCTCGTGTTTCCAGACTTTGGGTGGAACGTAAGACGCTTGGCTCATGAACGTACCTTATCGTTGAGTGCACTTGTTCCGGGACGAAGCCACGACACGTTTGCGCTATGGCTGGCGTCGAGACGTGGACTCTAATCTATGGGCGCTCTGTCAGGCAGACAAGGGCAACCGACAAGATAAGTCGAGTCGACGGCGCAGCGCTTTGAAGGGTCATTCCATTTAATGAAACAGTGGATTTCAATCCATGCGTATTCCTGCGCCACCGCTTTGGGCAGAAGATGGCTCCACCTCATGCACCGTTCGCCATCGGTGTGATGGACCCTCCCTGACCAATGCGCATTCAACCCCGTTGCAAAACGGGGGGCGCGAGGAGTAGCTGATGAACGAAGCCACCAAAGCACAATCTTCGCCCTGGCATGAAGGGGAGCTGACCTTGCAGCGCTCCGTCGGGGCGGTTGAGATGATGGCTGGCGTCGGTCAGCGACAACTGGCGCGTACCTGGATGCCGGACCAGCACCGGGAGTTCTACGGGCAATTGCCGTTTGTGGTGCTTGGGGCAGTGGATCGTCAGGGCGATGTCTGGGCGACTCTGCGCACCGGGCAGCCCGGCTTCATGAATTCACCTGATCCTGAAACGCTGCATATCCATTTCGATCCGCAGCCTGAAGACCCGGCACAAGAAGGGCTGGGCGAGGGCGACGCCATCGGCATGCTGGGTATCGAATTGCACACCCGTCGGCGTAATCGCATGAACGGCGTGGTGCGCCGCGAGCTTGACCAGGGCCTGGAGATTTCGGTGACCCAGGCCTATGGCAACTGCCCGCGCTACATCAATCTGCGCCAATACCGCTTCGTCGATGAGCAGCCTGCTGCCTCACGTGAGCTGGAAGTAGCCGATCCTTTGGTTCGTCGTCTGGTCACCGCGTCAGACTCGTTCTACATCGCCACTTACGTGGTACGCGACGGTGAACGGCAGGTCGACGCCTCCCATCGCGGCGGCAAGCCCGGTTTCGTACGCATGGACGAGGACGGGACGCTGACCATCCCGGATTTTTCTGGAAACCTGTTCTTCAACACGCTCGGCAACATCCTGCTGAACCCCCGCGCAGGCTTGGTGTTCGTCGATTTCCAGACCGGCGACCTGCTGCAGATGAGTGGTTCAGCGCAGGTGGTGTTGGAAGACCCGCAGATCGCCGCGTTCCAGGGCGCCGAACGGTTATTGCGGTTCACCCCGCAGCGCGTGGTCTACCGTTCGACGGCAATACCGTTGCGCTGGAAGGATCAGGCTGAAGGCGACTCGCCCAATTCACTGATGACCGGCAACTGGGAACAGACTGCCGAACGCTTGCAGGCCGAGGTCCTGCGTACCCATTGGCGTGCGCTGCAAGTCACGCGAGTGGTGGACGAAAGCCACAACATCCGCTCGTTCTATCTGCAAACCACCGACGGTGCCGGCTTGCCCCGGTTCGAGGCCGGGCAGCATCTGCCCGTGCGGGTGTTGTTGGAGGGGCAGGGCGTGCCTTCGATCCGGACGTACAGCGTGTCCAGCGCGCCCTCGGATGATTTCCTGCGCATCAGCGTCAAGCGTGACGGCGCGGTCTCTTCGCATCTGCATGAGCAGATCCAGGCGAGCCACGATATCGAAGCCCGGGCGCCACAAGGTCATTTCACGGTGGACGCCACCGAGCGCCGGCCGTTGGTGCTGCTGGCGGCGGGCGTTGGCATCACGCCGCTGTTGTCGATGCTGCGCGAGGTGGTCTATCAAGGAAAACGCATTAGCCGCATGCGTCCGGTCTGGCTGGTGCAAAGTGCCCGGCACGTGGCCGACCTGGCCTTTGGCGAGGAAATCGATGAGCTGGTGGCGCGTGCCGGTGACAAAGTGAAAGTGCTGCGCCTGGTCAGCCAACCGCCCACCGACGGCAAACCCGGGCAGGGTTATGACGTGGCCGGACGAATCGATGTGGCGCTGCTCAAGCAACTGCTGCCGCTGGACGACTACGATTACTACCTGTGCGGTCCGGGCACGTTTACCCAGGCGCTCTACGACGGCCTGCGCAAGCTGCGTATCCCGGATGATCGCATTCACGCTGAAACCTTTGGTCCGTCTACGCTGGTGCGCGATATCGAGGTCCGCGTACCGGCCGCCGAACAGGTGCCGGCGGCGACTGAGGCGGTGAAAGTGCTGTTCTCCGGTTCGGCCAAGGAAGCCCGCTGGGAACCCGGCAGCGGGACGCTGCTCGAGCTGGCCGAGGCCCGCGGCCTGAATCCGGAATTCAGTTGCCGTGGCGGTTCCTGCGGTACCTGCAAAACCCGCATGACCCAAGGTCAGGTGCACTACCTGACCCAACCCGCCGAACCCGTGGCCGACGGCGAAGTGCTGATCTGTTGCGCGGTACCGGCCCAGGGCAGCGAGCCTTTGGTGCTCGAAGCCTGATGCCCGACGATGCAGGCTGGCTAGATTGTCCGTGGGCAAGTGCTGGCCATCGGAAAACAGGAAACTAACGTGTGGCGGGGTTGTTCCTATGAAACGGCCAGCTGAATTCGGATGCGTCATGGAAAAACCCAGCTTCTACACAATCGGCCATTCAACCCGAACCCTTGAGCAATTCGTTGACATCGTGAAGAGCTTCGGTGTCGAGATGATTGTCGACGTGAGGACTGTTCCAAGATCGCGCACGAATCCCCAGTACAACCTCGATACGCTTCCCGCGCTTTTGGAACGGTACGGGCTCAAGCATGAGCAAATACGGCAGTTGGGTGGGCTGCGAAAAAAATCCAGGATCGTTGCCGATGAGGTCAATGGGTTCTGGGAAAACCGCAGTTTTCACAATTACGCGGATTACGCGTTGTCGGATGAGTTCGAGGCGGGCCTGGATCATCTTTTGGTACACGGCCAGACTCTCAAATGCGCAATCATGTGCGCGGAAGCGCTCTGGTGGCGTTGCCATCGCAGGATCATCACCGATTATCTGTTGCTCCGTGATGTCGACGTCTTCCATATACTGGACAAAGACAAGGCGACTCAAGCCGTGTTGAATCCAGCGGCACAAAACTCTGGGCTGAAGTTGACCTATCCAGCGTATCCCGACTCAGCACACCCGCCATGACATGGCGCAACGGCTGCCCGGTGCGAAGCCGCGACGGTATTCCTCTGCCAGGATGGCGGCCAGGCGCGGGGCCAGCGTGGCTTCGGGCAACTGTTCGAAACCCAGTCGGGCGTAGAATGGTGCGTTCCACGGTACGTTCTTGAAAGTAGTCAAGGTAATGGCTAGCAGCCCCTTGGCGCGCGCGTGGGCCATCGCGATTTCCATCAATCGACGGCCAATCCCTTGCCTTTGCTCGGATTGCATGACGGATAACTCGTGCACATGAAGCGCTTCGTCATACCGTTCTGCGCTTAACAAACCTTGAGGCAAGTCCCGGTGGTTGACGGCCACCCAGCACGTCGACAACGCAATAATCCGCTGGTGACGCTCGACAGGCATGGGCGCTGAATCAACCACCCAGCTCAGAGCTTCTATGGTACTGAATGCCCGGGCGGCGGATTTTTCAACGTCGGGCAGGAACGGCGCATCATCTGGATGTGCGAGACGAATGGTGATGGTCATGGGGCGCTTTTTTGGTTTTCTTCCGGTACTGAATTCTGGCAAATGACATCTGCTGAGACAAACTTCGAGATGCCTGGAATGTACTATGCTTTTTCGTATGCGGTAAAAGCAGTCATTTAACGCAGCGAAGGGAAACCTCAAATGACCAGTGCTGAAACCGTAGTTGGTAGGGCCAAGCAAGCGGACCTGACCGGTATCCTGGCCCTCCAGGCTAAGAACCAGATGGATCGGGGAGGATCGCTTTCTGCCAGCCTCCCGCGAACCCGCGTAAAAGCCATGATGAGGAATATGCCGTTGATCGTCGCGCGTCGTAATGGCCAGGTCACCGGTTTCCTGATGGCGACTCCTCGTGCGATGAACCTGGATCTTCCCATCGTCCAGGCCATGTTTTCTTCGTACGGGGGAACCTCGGATGCATACATCTATGGGCCTATTTGCGTAGGGGAAGAGGAGCGCGGCAAGGGCTTGGCCCAACGAATGTTCGACGAGCTCAAGCGACTCGCCCCCAAGCGCGAGGGCGTTCTTTTCATTCGCACGGATAACGCCCCGTCGCTTCGTGCGCATCAGAAAATGGGTATGAAGGAAGTGGGTTCTTTTCGCTTCAACGATTTCCAATACGCTGTGTTTTCCTATTTTGGCTAGTCCCGCTTGGATTCGATTGACCCCGAGCCTGACGAGCCTCATCGCGCACAACCAACCCGATCCCGACAGCAGACACCGCCATCCCCAGCGCCATCTGCCAAGACAGCGGCTCGTCGAACATCACCCAGGCCCACACCATGGTAATGGGCGGGCTCAGGTAGAGGACGCTGGCGACCCGGGTCGCCGAGGCCCGGCGCAGGCATAGCCAGTAGAGTCCATAGCCGCCCATCGTCGACAGTCCGGCCGTCCATATGACGCTCAGGGCGAACCCGGTACTGGGTATCGGCGCCAGACTGCCTTGCACGCCTTCGATCAGGGCAAAGGCCAGGCCCGAGACACAACATTGCAACCAGAGGTTCGGTAGCAGCCCCATGGATTGCGAGGCTGGCAGGTGTTTTTGCCAGAGTGTCGCCGCAGCGAGCGACAACATGCCCAGCAGTGGCAGCCCGTAGACCCACAACGGCGCGCTGCCCCACCCGAGCGCGCCATGGGTGCCCAGGGCAACGCCCGTCAGGCCTATGAACAAACCTGCCCAGACCCGCGGCGCCATGCGCTGCCCCAGGATACCCGCGGCCATCAGCGCCAGGCCCATCGGCAACAAGTCGGCGAACAAGGCGGCCAGGCCAGCGGGCACACCCCAGGCAATGCCCTGGGTAATACCAGCCAGGTAACCCGCCATCGCCAGCAGTCCGATACCGGCGTTTTTCAGGAGGGTGACGAGGGCGGTACGCCTCAGTTGCCGGACGACGAAAGGAAACAGCAGGAGCGTGACCAGCACGCAACGCCAGAACACCACAAGCAGCGGCGGGGCGTAATCGATGGAGAATCGCGCGCCGACGAAGCCGGAGCTCCAGGCCACGAGTAATGCCGCTTCGAGCAAGGGCAACGGAATCAGCCAATACGCACTGGGCGGCAACGAGCGGGTGATCGATTTGGTCGGGTTCATGGTCACAGGCTACGAAAGCCGACTAATCTAATAAATCAAAATATCGTGCAGCACTGGTTTAAAAAGGTTGAATCATGACAGCCATACTGGATATCGAACTGATCCGGACGTTTCATGCAGTCGCGCGCCTGGGCAAGTTCAGCGGCGCGGCGCAGCAGCTCCACAAGAGCCCGGCAGCGGTGAGCGTGCACATCCAACGATTGGAAGCAGTCGCCGGGGGCCGTTTGCTGGACCGTGACAATCAGTCGGTTTCCCTGACCGCCCTGGGCAAGCGCCTGCTCGTGTCCACCACGGAGCTGCTCGCGACCCATGACCGCGTGCTCGCCGACCTACACGGGACACGGCTGGCGGGGCGCGTCACCCTGGGCGTGCCGGACGAATACGCCGATCATGTCATTCGCGACATTCTGCCGACATTCACCGCAGCCTGGCCAAACGTGGTCCTCGAACTCAAGACCGCACCCAGCTATGCGCTGCGCGAGTATGTCCAACGTGCAAAACTGCAGGCCGCCGTACTCACCCAGCCAATGGACCAGCCTGAGGCGGCGGGCCAGATCCTGGTCACCACCACGCCGGTTTGGGTAGGCGCGACCCATGGGGCGCCGAGCGCGACGGACCCGCTCCCGCTGGCCGTGCATGCGGCGCAATGCCCTTACCGCCAAGTCATGCTGCAGGCGCTGCGGCAAAGCGGGCGCAAGGTGCGAATCGTCCTGGAGAGCCCCTCGAACCAGGCCATCAAGGCATGCGTGGAAGCCGGACTGGGAATCAGCCTGATCGACCGCGCCCGGGTGACGGAGAACATGCGCATCCTCGAGGGTTTGCCGGTGGTGCCCGATCATGAAGTGGTGTTCGTGCGCTCCCAGGCCTCACACGCCGATGAAGCGGTAGACCTGTTGGGCAAAGCGATCCAGCAGCGCTTTCGACTGTAAGAACAGGAGGAGGCGACGGCTATTCTTCCGCCGGCCTTATGTGAAAGAGGGTGTAGGGCAGGATAAGCGTATCGGCGACAAAACTGAGGGGCAGATCGATGGCCGCGAGCGGCGCAAACGCACTGGCGTACGTCGCGTTATCCTCCGTCGCCGCTTCCTTGAGCACCTGATAATCGAAATACGTACCGCAATAAGGCTGCACACCGCAGAGCGACCCGGGGCCAAAGGTTTCGTTGGCCGTTGCGCAGCCGGTCAGCAGTGCGATGGTTAGAGCCGCTCCGATGATGCGCATGGCGTTCCCTCGAATATTGGAGCGCGACTGTAGCATTTGTGACGGGTGAGTCGGTGCCTTGATCGAAAGCGCCTCGCAGCTCGCCGCGCACAAGTTATCGATCACGCCGATTTCTGTTCAGCGCACCCGCCCCGATGAATCGAAACGCCCCACAAACCCAACGCTACAACACTGATCGACCCACCCAGCCAACTGACCGCGGCCCAGCCCCATAGCGCATAGACCTGGGTCGCGGCGGCGGCACCCAGTGCGCTGCCGATCGAATAGAAACACATGTAGGCGCCGACCATGCGGCTTTGCGCGTCGGGACGTGCGGCGAGGATGAGGCTCTGGTTGGTGACATGCACGGCTTGTACGGCAAAGTCGAGCAGGACCACGCCGAAGACCAGGGCGATCAGGGAGCTTTCGGCGAAGGAGATGGGCAACCATGAGAGCACCAGCAGACCCAGCGAAAGACCCGTCACGCGTTGCCCCAGTCCTCGATCGGCCCAGCGACCGGCTCTGCGAGCCGCCAGCGCGCCGGCAACCCCGGCCAGGCCAAACAGGCCGATGGCGGTGTGGGAAAGCGACAATGGCGGGGCACTCAACGGCAGGACCATGGCGGTCCAGAGGACGGAAAACGCGGCGAAGATCAGCAGCGCGAACAGCCCCCTGATTCGTAACAGCGGTTCGGTCATGAACAGTTGGAACAGCGAGCGGATCAGGGCTGGATAGGGCTGCCGATTTCCCGGTGACGCCGTGGTGGGTGCCACTTTCCAGAACACCGTCGCGATGATCAGCATCAGTCCCGACGACACAAAATAAACCGCACGCCAGCCGGCGAGGTCGGCGATGAACCCCGAGATGAATCGCGCCAGAAGTATGCCCATCACGACTGCGCTGGTGAGGGTGCCGACGGTCTGGCCTCGTCGGGACGGTGCCGATAGCACGGCTGCATAGGCCACCAGCACTTGGACGACGACCGCGAGCAGGCCCGTGGTGATCATGGCGCCCAGGAGGATGAGCCAATGCTGGGATGCGCCGACGGCCGCCAATGCAATCACGGACAACGTCACCAGGGTCAGGATCAGCCGTTTGCCGTCGACCCTGTCGCCCAGCGGGACGATAAAGAGCAAGCCCAATGCGTATCCAAGCTGGGTGGCCGTGACCACGATGCCGATCGAGGCGGGAGCGACACCCAGGCTCTCGGCCATCGAGGCTAGGAGGGGTTGGGCGAAGTAGACGTTGGCGACGGCCAGTGCGCAGGTGATGGATAACAGGGATGTGAGGGCTGGGGACAGGCCTTGGCTTGGGAAGATGGGTGCGGTCATGTGCGCCTTCCAATCTGGTTGCAATTAAAAACCGGATTGGATTTTTGCTTGAATGGGTTTTAATTTGCAACTAGTTTGGTGGAGCTACCCCCCAGCGTCAGCAAACAGGAAACCCAATGTCAGAAAACACCCCATCGCCCAACAGCGAATGCCCGGTAGCCCGAACACTGGAAATCATCGGTGACCGCTGGTCGCTCATGATCATCCGCGATGCCTTCGACGGCATTCGCCGCTTCAGCGAATTCCAGAAGAGCCTGGGCGTTGCCAAGAACATCCTCGCATCGCGCCTCAAAGGCCTGGTTCAAGTCGGTGTATTGCGCGTGCAGCCCGCATCGGACGCAAGCGCCTACAAGGAATATGTCCTGACGGAAAAAGGCCAGGAAATCTTTCCAATCGTGATCAGCCTGCGGCAGTGGGGCGAACGTTTTTTGTTCGCCGAGCACGAGACGCGGTCGGTGCTGTTGGACAACGCCTCTGGCGAGCCGTTGATGCCCATCGAGGTCCGCGCATTGAGCGGCCAGAAATTGCAACCGGGGGATTGCCACAGGGTGAGACGCATCGCCGGCGAGCCGTGACTCAGGCGCGTTGCTTCAGGGCTGGGGAGGCTGCTCATAGCGTTGCTGGATACGCGCCAATTCGCCGGACCGGCGCAGTTGCTCCAGCGCGTTGCTCCAAGCGGTGATCAGTTCGTCGTCACTGTCGGTGCTGAAGGCGATGTACAGCGACGAGCGGTAAAGCTCGATGGGAATCTTGCGCAGGGTGCCCGGCGCGATGTCCAATTGGCGGCTGTAATACGCCACTCCGGCCGCGGTGTCGCCGACGATGATGCTGGTTCGTCCGGCAAGCAGCATGCGGTACAGCAGCCTGCTTTCGGTCGCACTTTTGTCCAGGTTATTGAAACCCAGCGATTGCAACGTCTGCGGCACCAGGCCCGCGTGCCGCGTGGTGATCTGCGGAGCGCGCAGCAGTTGTTCGAGAGAGTTGATCGGCGGCGAGCCGGCCAGTTGGTAGGCGTGGATGGATTCCTCAACGATCGGGCCGACCCATTTGTACAATGGCTCACGCTCCGGTGTGCGGAACAGCGAATACATGATGGTCTTGGGCCGGTTCTTCAGGATCTGCGTGGCGCGCATGCTGGGTTGCACCGACATCTCGAAATGATCGCCAGTCAGCGCCATGATGGCCCGGACGATTTCCGTGGTCATGCCGGTGAGCCGATGGTTCTCCACATAGTTGTAGGGTGCCCATTCCTCGGTGACGACCTGATATTGCCCGTGTGCGGTCGCCGGGCCGAGCAACAGGCTGAGCAGCACTGCGGCAGGCATCGAATACTTCACGTGTTCTCCTGATCAACGGTTCGCTGTTGCTGGCGAACCCAAGACAAGCATAGACCCAAACACGTGCCGGGCATCGGCGGCTGCTTCGTTATGCGAGCAATGCCTCAGCTCATTGTCGCAAGCGTGGCCGGTAGCAACTTTTACATTCCATCGCTGATAAAGTGGGCGCCCCGCCAAGACAGCGGCCGCATAAGCAACGCAAAACAGGATTGAACGCTTGAACGAACAGACATTGTCCATGCGCCTTGAACGCGTGGCGGGGCTCGTGCCGACAGGGGCGCGCCTGGCCGATATCGGCTCGGACCATGGCTACCTCCCGGTGGCGTTGATCAAGCGTGGGGTGATCGCGGCGGCGGTGGCGGTAGAGGTGGCGTTGACGCCGTTCCGCGCGGCTGAGCGCACCGTGCGTGAAAGCGGCCTGGACGAATGGATCAGCGTGCGCCTGGCCGACGGCCTGGCGGCGATCGAACCGGCGGACGGCATCACGGCGATCAGTCTGTGCGGCATGGGCGGCGAGACGATTCGCGACATTCTTGACAGTGGCAAGTGTCGCCTGAGCGGTCGGGAACGCCTGATCCTCCAGCCCAATGGCGGCGAACAGCCCTTGCGCCAATGGCTGATGGACAACGACTACCGCATCCTGTGCGAAGACGTATTGCGGGAAAACCGCTTCTACTACGAAATCATCGTCGCCGAGCGTGACGGGCCGGTGATGTACAGCGCCGAGGAGCTGTACTTCGGCCCGCTGCAAATGCAGGCCCGCAGCCCGGTATTCCTGGCCAAGTGGCAACGCATGCTGCGCCTCAAGCACAAGACCCTGGCCAATTTCACCCAGGCGCAGCAGGCCGTGGCTGAAGAAAAAGTACAAGACGTCGCGCGGCAGGTGCGGTGGATCAACGAGCTGCTGGCGTGAGCCCAGCGAATCTCGATGACGTCCCCGATCCAATCGGCTAACGGTCCGTCGCGTCCTGTTTCAACACCAGCAACCGATAGACGCCGCCGTCATTTTCGATCCCATGGGTGTCATGGGTGAAGCCAGGGAATGACCGGTCAAAACTCTCCAGAGCCTTCAGGTAAGCCAGCAAGGGTCCGTCTGATGGGCCAGCATTTTCCCCTGGCATCAACAGGGGGATGCCCGGTGGATACGGCACGATCCCCGTTGCCGCGATCCGACCGGCGGCCTCGTCCAGCGTCACCTGCTCGATTTCGTTTCTGACCAGTTTTTCGTAGGCCTCCACGGGGCTGAACTGCGCTTGCGGCAGCGTGCCGAAAGCCTTGGCCATGGCTGCGGTGGTCTTGGTTTTTTTCATGGCGGCGAAGATCTCTTCGGCCAGGTCCTTGAGCCCCATGCCGGCATAGCGCTGTTGGTTGGCGCTCAACAGGTCGGGCAGGCACAGCTCCAGTTCGAGGTTGGCGTCGTAGTCACGCTTGAAGTCGAGCAGGGCGTTCACCAGGGTGCCCCATTTGCCTTTGGTGATGCCGATGGAAAACAGGAACAGGATGGTGAAGTCGGTGGTTTTTTCCACCACGATGCCTTGCGTGCCCAGGTAGGCGCTGAGTACACAGGCCGGGATGCCAAAGTCCAGCAGATTCCCGTCGTCGCCCATGCCAGGGCTCAGGATCGAGACCTTGATCGGATCGAGCATGCAGTAGCCGTCTTCAATGTCGCCGAAGCCGTGCCAGACCTCATTGGGGTGCAGCACCCAGCAACCAGGATCGGCCTTGAGCCGCGCTGGATCGACCTCATGGAAGGCGATCGACTGCCCGTCCACTTGCACCATCGGCGGCTGCCAGCACGAGAAGAACCAATCGTCGTGACTGAACATCTCGCTCTGCATATGGGAAATGACCTGCCGGAAGGCGACAGCTTCTTCGATCGCCTCGCTGGTGAGGATCTGCCCGCTGGGCGCCTCCATCATCGCCGAGCTGACATCGCACGAGGCCATGATCGCGTAGTTGGGCGAGGTCGAGGCGTGCATCATGTACGACTCGTTGAAGCGCCCGTGGGGAATCGGATTACGGCCATTGCGCACGTGGATCATCGACGCCTGGGACAGCGCAGCCAGCAGCTTGTGAGTGGACTGGGTGGCGAACACGGTCGGTTTCGACGGGTCGTGGTCGTCCGGGCTGCCGTGCATCGCAAAGCGGTCCTTGTACAGCGGGTTGAAGCGCGCGTAGCCATACCAGGCTTCGTCGAAGTGCAAGCGATCGACGCTTTGCCCCAACAGTTCCTCGACGCGGGTGACGTTGTAGGTCAGGCCGTCGTAGGTGGAATTGGTGATAATCGCGTGCACGGGTGTCGGGTCGATGTCGCTCTTGACCAACGGATTGCTGGCTATGGCGGCCTTCACGCCCTCGGCGCTGAGGGTCTGCGGCAGGATCGGGCCGATGATGCCGAAGCGGTTGCGAGTCGGCACCAGGTAGGTCGGAATTGCCCCGGACAGCGTCATCGCATGCTCGGCGGATTTGTGACAGTTGCGGTCGCACAAGGCGATCTGGTCCCGCGTCACGCTGGCCATCAGGATCACGCGGTTGGACATCGATGACCCGTTGGTGACGTAGTAGGTGCGATGGGCGCCGAAGACCTTGGCGGCATAACGCTCGCCTTGCCCGATGGGGCCGCTGTGGTCGAGCAGCGAACCCAGCTCGCCGACGGAGATGGACAGGTCCGAGCGCAGCAGGTTTTCCCCGAAGAATTCATAGAATGCCCGGCCCGCCGTGCTTTTCAGAAAGGCCGTGCCGCCGGCGTGGCCCGGCGTGTGCCATGAATATTCGTAGCTGCGGGCAAATTTCAGCAGGGCGCCGAACATCGGTGGCAACACTGCCTGGCGATAACGTTCGATCGCCGCCAGGATCCGCCCGCTCAGGAACCGGCTGGTGTCCTCGGGCAGCCAGATGAAGTCGTCGGCGTGTTGCATGACGATCAACGGCACGTTGGACGCGGTGCTGCGATCACTGATCAGGAACACCGGCACGCGGGTGTTGCGCTCGCGCAGGGCGGTCAGCAGGTCGATGCATTCGCGATGGTCTTCGCTGGTGTCTATTTCCCAGCTGAGCAGCACGCACTGGATGGCCGGGTCGGAACTGAGGATCGACTTGGCATCGCTCAGGGTCTCGGAAGTCAGCACACTGACGGCGCGATCCTCTACGTCACTGATCAGCTGGATCAGGGCCCGGCCGAATACGCTGCGCTTGTCGGGTGCGTTGGAGACGAGCAGGGCCAGCATCCCCAATAGATTTCGATGTTCCGTCATGGCAATGCCTCCAGGTTAGCCGGCTTCAAGTGGTTGACGGGAATGGGCTCGCCAACGATGTGCTGCGCCGCGACGGTCTGGGTCGGTACGCTGTTGTTCATGGCCTCCAGGCGGATCAGGCGGGTATTGACGTAACCGAACAGCGTGTAGCCGACGATGACCGCCACGCCGCCGAGCATCAGCGCTTGTTCGCCCGAGCTGTAGAGCGCCAGGTAACTGTAGGCCGCGGCGATGCCTGCGACGATATTGGTGACCAGAGCCTTGTTCGCCGGGACATTGGAAACCTTCTGCAGGGTCACCAGCGTCGCCATGGAGAGAATGTACGGCACCAGGTTGGTCACCACGGCGAGGTTCACCAGCGTATCGAACTGCTTGGCGAGGTCGGGACTGATGGTCAGCAGCGCCATCGCCGTCTGCATCGCCAGCAGGATCAACATGCTGATGATCGGCACGCCATGCTTGTTGGCCTTGGCGAAGATCGGCAAGAAGTAACCCGTGTCCGCCGAACTCTTGAACACCTGGGCGACGGTGAACTGCCAACCGAGCAGGGAGCCGACGCACGCCAGCACCATCAGCCCCATGACGATGTTGCCCACCAGGGGCGTGAACATCTTGGCGAACACCAGGCCGAACGGCGCGGTGGAGGACACCAGCTCGGCGTTGTCGACGATACCGGCGATGACGTTGGTCGAGACGATGTAGATCACAGCGGCGCCGAGCGTCCCGCCGAGAACGGCGATCGGCACGTTCTTCTCGGGGTTCTCCACCGCGTCACCGTTGGCGCACGCCGACTCCAGGCCCAGGAAGGCCCAGAGCGTGATTGCCACCGATGCGCCAGCCGCTTCGTACCAGGGTTTGTCGTGAGGGTTCCAACCGGCCGCATAGACACTGCTGTCGAACCAGAACCAACCAAGGGTCGACACCAGCACCACCGGGGCAATGACGCCCCATACGGTCACGGCGCCGATCTTGCCGGTAACGCTTGCGCCGCCGAAATTGGCGAAGGTGGTCAGCCACAACAAGGCGATGGTTGCCAGGCCGACTTGCAGCGAGTCGAGCTGGATGCTGAAAAGCGTCTGGATATAGCCGACGGCCGTGATGCTGATCGCCACGTTGGCAATCAGCAGCGATAGGCCATAGGTGTAGTTGGTGATGTAGTTGCCGGATTTGCCAAAGGTGTATTCGGCGTATCCGCCCATGCCGCCGGTCTTTCGACTGAGCATGCCGCAGCGGGCGAACGCGTAGGCCAGCGCCAGGGAGCCCGTGGCGGTGATCAACCAGGACAGGATGGAGATGCCGCCGACTTCGGCGAGCTTGGTGGGTAACAGGACAATGCCGGATCCCAGCATGTTGACGGCAGTCAGCATGGTGAGTTGCCCCACGCTCATTTTCTTGGCGGCTGACATTCCCTTGCCTCACATACTGAAAGTGACGGGGTTAAGTCATAGCAGAGGATCTCCAGTAAGCAAGAATCGCTCGCATCGCGATGACTCCATCTATCGAATAACCCGTGGCGAGGGAGCTTGCTCCCGCTGGCCGGCGAAGCCGTCCCCGGCAGTCTTCGGGTAGACCGCGTCGGCTGTTTGCGACTGCTGCGCAGCCGAGCGGGAGCAAGCTCCCTCGCCACGGTGGGTGTGAGGATCAGCCGTCGAGCAAGGTCATCACCTCGGCACTGTAGCGCTCGCCGGCCACGGCGCCTTCGGGGGCGAAAATGGCGTCCAGATGATTCAAGTCATCGCTGCTCAGGAAAACGCTGGCGGCGGCGACGTTGCTTTCCAGGTATCGACGCTGCTTGGTGCCCGGGATCGCGGTGACATTGCTTCCCTGGGCCAGTACCCAGCCCAAGGCCAGTTGCGCGGCGCTGATGTGCTTGTCCTCGGCCATGGCCCGGACTCGTTCGACCAGGGCGAGGTTGCGATAGAAGTTGTCGGCCTCGAAACGCGGATTGAAGCGCCGATAGTCGTCGGCGGCAAAGTCCTCCGGCGTCTTCAACTCGCCCGTCAGGAAACCACGCCCCAACGGGCTGTAGGCGACAAAAGCGATTCCCAGGCGTCGGCAGGTTTCGAGCACGCCGTTGTGTTCCGGCTCCCTGGACCACAACGAATATTCGCTTTGCACCGCCGCCAGGGGATGCACGGCATGGGCCCGCTCGATTGTCTCGGCGCTGGCTTCCGAAATGCCGATGTGGCGAACCTTGCCGGCCTTGACCAATTCGGCCATGGCGCCAATCGTTTCTTCCACCGGCACCTGAGGGTCGATTCGGTGTTGATAGTAAAGATCCAGGTAATCGGTTCCGAGGCGCTTGAGGCTGCCGTCGATCGATTGCCGGACGTACTCCGGGCGACCATCGACGCCCCGGGCATGTGGATCGTCGCTGCGAACCAGGCCGAACTTGCTCGCCAGAAAAATCCCATCGCGCTTGCCGCGCAACGCCCGTCCCACCAATTGCTCGTTGGTGTGCGGCCCGTACATGTCCGCGGTGTCGAAGTGTGTTACGCCCAGTTCCACGGCGCGGTGGAGCGTAGCGATTGCCTCTCGTTCATCCGCGCCGGTGGTGTAGAAATCCGACATGCCCATGCAGCCCAAGCCGATGGCGCTGACGTGTGGGCCTTGATGGCCAAGTTGGCGGGTGATCATAAGAGTGTTCCTTTGGGTTGAGATGACGAGATCAGTCTCCTTAAATTGGTTTAATGGATAAAGCTGGTGATTTTGGTTTAACTATTCGTGATTTCTAAACAGTGAGCCGAATAATGGACCGATTACAGGCAATGCAAGTGTTCCGACGCATCGTCGAGCTGGGCGGTTTTGGCAGGGCGGCCGATGACCTGGGGCTGCCCAGGGCCACCGTCAGCTTGTTGATCCAGCAGTTGGAAAGCCACTTGGGCGTGCAGTTGTTGCAGCGCACCACCCGGCAAGTGCGTGCCACCCTCGACGGCGAAGCCTATTACCAGCGCTGCGGCCACTTGTTGGAAGAACTGGACGACCTGGAAAACTCGCTCTCCACGCAACGGAGCCAACCCCGGGGCACCTTGCGCGTGGACATGCCGATCGCCTTCGGCTGCACTTGGATCGTGCCGAACCTGGCGGACTTCTATCGACGCTATCCGCAGTTGCAACTGGACCTTGGTTTCCATGATCGGCAAGTACATCTGCAACGCGAGGGGGTCGATTGCGCCATCCGGGCCGGCAATATCGTCGACCAGGCGCTGGTGGCGCGGCCGATCGTGCGGCTGCATCAAGTGACCTGCGCCAGCCCGCAGTACCTGGCTCGCGAGGGCACGCCACGGCGACCTGAAGAATTGTCCGGGCACCGCGCCGTTGGCTTCGCGTCCGGCAATGGACGTTTTTTTCCGTTCGAGTTCGAGGCAGCGGGGCAGGTGCGAGAGCTGAACATGCCTTCGGAACTGACCGTCAACAATGCCGACGCCTACGTGACGGCCTGCGAAGCGGGACTCGGCTTGATTCAGGCGCCGCGTTATCACGTGCAGCGGCAGTTGGCAGAAGGGCGCTTGGTGCAAGTGTTGACGGAACATCCAGTGCCGTCATGGCCGATTTCGGTGGTCTATCCGCCCCATCGGCAACTGTCGCCCCGGGTGCGGGTGTTTATCGACTGGGTGATCGAGTTGCTCCATGGCGAAGCGGATGCCCAAGGCGAGTTGATGATGAAGGTGTAAGGCTTGGAAAAGCACGGCGCTGCGTTGCGCTGATGGGATCCAAGACTGGCGAAGCCGCCATGAATGGCTATTTTGTAAGGTGCGAAAATTTTCTGGAGTGTCTCATCGACACATGAGGTTCAGCATGGACAACGCACACAGCAATGCAGGATTGGCCCCACGAGCAGGCACCGGGAAGACCTTCGTCGACCTTGACGGCTACAACGACACCAAGAAAATCGCGGTGGCCCCGGACGGCACGATATGGCTGGCGGGCATGACAAAGGTAGAAAAGGATTGGGAGTACGAAGGCTACCGGACCTCCCTGATGCGCTTCAATGCCGACGGCACCCTCGATACGACCTTCAGCGACGACGGCAAGACGCAGCTCCCTCACGATATTTTCCCAGGGGAAGGCTACAGTGCGGCCGTGCAGCCAGACGGGAAGTATCTGCTCGTCTACCCACAATTCACGTCCGGCATCGCCATGATCCGGCTCAATACCGACGGCACGGTGGACCAGGGGTTTGGTGTCAACGGTAAGGCCATCGTGCCGGGGTCCTGGGGCGATTATGCCAGTGCCACGGTACAGCCTGACGGCAAGATCCTGGTGTCGAATCAGGACAGCTACGAGAGTCTGTTTTCGGTCAGTCGCCTCAATGCCGACGGAACGCTTGACTCGACCTTCAATGGCGGCAACGCCATCCAATTCAATATCCCGAACATGGGCGCGCTGGAAGGGTACGGATTCACCCTGCAAGCGGATGGCAAATTGCTGGTGCCGGGTTACAACGGCGAGATGGTGGTCGCGCGCTTGAATGCAGACGGCAGCCTGGACAGCAGTTTCGGCACGGACGGCCTGGTCGATACGCAGGTGGCGGGCCTTGCAGCCTCGGTCACCGTCCAGGCCGATGGCAAGATCCTGTTGGCCGGTGGCGGCGAACAAAATGGCAGCGGTTTTGATTTCAAGATCATCAGGCTGAACCAGGACGGCACTCTGGACACAAGTTTCGGCAACGCTGGCGTCGCGGTGATCGACCTGACCGGTGATCGGGACATGGCTCGGGACATTACCGTTCTGGCGGACGGGAAAATCCTGGTGGCGGGGCAGAGCACCTATTTCGGCAACGCTGATTTCAGCCTTATCCGGCTCAACCCTGATGGTACGCTCGATACCACCTTCGGCGCACTTGACGGTGTGTTGCCGGGCATCGATGGAGGGCGGGGCGATGACGTCCTGTCAGGCACCTATGTCCCGGAACGACTCAGCGGCCATGACGGTGCCGACTTGCTTGATGGCGCTGGGCAACGGGACGTGCTGGAGGGCGGAGCCGGTGCCGATGTCTTCCGGGTCAGTACGATCGGCGACAGTTACCGCACCGACAACCAGGCCGTCAGCGATCGAATCGTCGACTTCGACGCCGATCTGGATCGGATCGATTTGACGTCGCTGGGGTTCAGCGGGTTCGGCAACGGATTGGATGGAACCCTGGCGGTGCACGTCAACGAGGCCGGAACGCGAACCTATCTGAAAAGCTTCGACGCGGACGGGCGGGGGCATCGTTTCGAATTGGTCCTGGATGGCGACGTGGCTCAGGCCCTCGATGAAACCAACGTGGTATTCGCGCCGCACCTGATCCAGGGGACCGAGTCAGCCGACCGACTGATGGGTTCGGTGGTCGGTGACCAGATTGTCGCCGGCGCCGGTAACGATGTCGTTTCGGGCGGCAATGGGCACGATGTCATCGACGGCGGGCTGGGACGCGACGTGCTCAGCGGCGGCGAGGGTTGGGATGTTTTCCGCTTCGATGCTCTCGATGACAGCTTTCGCACGGCCGACGGCAATTTCCAGGATCGGATCATCGACTTCGATCCGCTCACGGACAAGATCGACGTGTCGGCGTTGGGCTTCACCGAGTTCTGGAGCGGCTATAACAAAACGCTGCAAGCGGTCGTCAGTGAAGACGGCCAGCGGACCTACCTGAAAAGCTATGAGGCCGATGACGAGGGGCGCCGATTCGAGGTCACCCTGGAGGGGAATGTGGCAGCGCAACTGAGCGACAAGAACTTTATCTTCGCTTCAGGTGACGAGCCCTTTGCGCAACTGCAACTCTTGGGCGTCGCGGCCCCGGAACAGTTCGGGTAGACGGTCTGCCTGCGAGTAAAAATGTCGGAACTAACGCGCTCCCGACACGATCCTTTTCCAAGGCGTATCACCGCGACCGAAAAGGAGTTGTCATGACCGTTACCGCCCATCCTATCTACCGAAGCACGCCGGGACCGCTCCATGCGGTCCTGCTTGCCGGCACGGTTCCACTGTTTCTCGGGGGCCTGCTCAGCGACATCGCTTACTACAAGACCTACCAGATCCAATGGAGCAATTTCGCCTCCTGGTTGATTGCCGGTGGGTTGCTGTTTTGTGGGCTGGCGTTGGTGTTCGCGCTGGTCAATCTGATTCGCGCGGACCACAAGGCCGGTCGTCCGGTAGGCTATTTCCTGTTGTTGCTCGTCACCTGGGTGCTGGGGCTGATCAACGCCTTCGAGCACGCCAAAGACGCCTGGGCCGCGATGCCCCAGGGCCTGGCATTGTCCGTCGTCGTGACCTTGCTGGCCTGCGTGGCGGCATGGGTCGGGCTGACCAACCTGCGTTCGGGAGGTGAGCAATGAACTCTCGCATCCCATTGACGGCCTTGAGCATGGCCCTGCTGTTGAGCGGTTGCGGAGGCGAAGGGGACGCTACGCAAGCGCGCGGTCCGGACCCGAAGTTGCCGGAGCCCCAGCGTAGCCTCCTGCCCAGCATGAAAATCGCCGAGCCGGTGGCTTGGGGTGACCAGAAGCCTACGGTGCCGCAAGGCTACGACATCACCGCCATCGCCACCGACCTGAAAATACCGCGCCAGACCCTCGTCTTGCCCAACGGCGATATCCTGGTGGCCGAAGGCAGAGGCGGAAATGCACCGAAGTTGAAGCCCAAAGATGTGATCGCCAGCGTCATCAAGGCGAAGGGCAACACGCAGGTCAAGGGCGGTAACCGCCTGACCCTGTTGCGCGACGCCGATGGCGATGGCACTTACGAGCTCAAGACTGTCTTCGCCGAAAACCTCAACGCGCCCTATGGGCTGGCGTTTGCCGACGGCAAGCTGTACGTGGCGAACCAGGATGCGCTGGTCCGCTTCGACTACCAGGAGGGCCAGACCAAGGCCAGCGGGGCGCCCGTCAAGGTCACTGATCTACCGTCGGCGATCAACCATCACTGGACCAAGGCGTTGGCCATCAGCCCCGACGGGCGCTCGCTGTATGTCGGTATCGGTTCCAACAGCAACGTCACCGAGCGTGGCATGGAAGTCGAGATCGACCGAGCGATGGTCTGGCAGATCGACGCCGAGACGGGCGCCCACAAGCCTTATGCGACCGGCCTGCGCAACCCGACGGCGTTGAAGGTCGAACCTGGTTCCGGGCAGTTGTGGGCGGTGGTCAACGAGCGGGACGAGTTAGGGCCGGACCTGGTGCCGGATTACCTGACTTCCGTGCGCGAAGGCGCGTTCTATGGGTGGCCCTATAGCTATTGGGGGCAGAACGTCGATCCACGGGCGCAGCCGCAGGATCCGCAAAAAGTCGCCGCTGCGGTCAAGCCCGACTACAGCCTGGGGTCCCACGTCGCCGCCCTGGGTGTCGATTTTTCCATTCCGGCCATGGGCGAACAGTTCGCCGAAGGGGCGTTCGTGGGTGAGCACGGCAGTTGGAACCGTGACCAGCCTGTGGGCTACAAGGTGATCTTCGTGCCGTTCAGCAACGGGCGGCCCGCCGGTGAGCCGGTGGATTTCGCGACTGGCTTTCGCGGGTCCGATGGCAAGACCCGGGGGCGGCCAGTGGGTGTGACGGTCGATCCTCGGGGTGCCTTGATCATCGCCGACGACCTGGCGAACACGGTCTGGCGTGTAACCCGCAAGCCATGATCCCAAGCCCGGGGCGGATCGTCGTCCCGGGCAACCTCCATGACTTACTAAGCGGAAACACTGTTCGACCGGTTTTTTGCGCTTTCAGAACGGGCCCAGTTTGAGTGGGTACTGGATGACGATGTACAGCCTGTCGATGTCATCGCCGGCCTGGGCGCTGTTGGCGCGATGGGTGACGTGGGACAGCTGCAACGACAAGTCCTTGGCCGGGCCTGACGGCACGAGATAGCGCAGGTCGATGTCGCGTTCCCAATGTCGGCCGCCGTCTCCCTGCTGCGGGACGTAGTTGCCGATGTTGCCGTCGTACGGGTTGTAGGCGCCGCCCCGGGGAGCATGGCTGCCATCTATCCCGCGCCCCGTCACGTAGCGGGCCATGAAGCTCAGGCCGGGAACGCCCATGGCGCCCAGGTCAAGGTCGTAGCGTGCCTGCCAGGAGCGTTCGCCCGGGCCATTGAAGTCGGCATATTTGATCGAATTGGCCAAGTAGATGGAGTCGCCGCCGACGAAGTCGAAAGGCGTGTCGCCGCGGACTTTCTGATAGGCCAGGGTGAATGCCTGGGCCTCGCGTCGGTATTTACCCGCGAGGCTGAATGCCGTGTTGTCAATGGCCCCGGCACTGGCCTGGCCGTGGTCGCGGGTGTAATACAGGTTGCCGTCGAGGAACAGGTCGCCAGCGGTTGCGTGCAGATTGCCGTAGTACTGACGCCAGGTGTCGCTCAGTTCGGAGGCGTAGAGCGCGCCACCCACTCGCTGGCCGCTGAAAAGATCGGCACCGATGAAATCGATGCTGGCGTGTCGGGTGGTTGCCCCGTAGCCGGAAAAATCTCCCTTGGCGGTGGACGCATCCTGATTCTTGAACGCGCTGAAATGACCGGCCTGGAGATCGACCCCGTCGATCTCCCGACTGGTGAGGAGTGCGCCGCTGGCGTATTCCGGTTGCAGGCGTTTGTCCGCAGTGTCGAATACCGGCGTCGCCACGGTCATTTCGCCCAGTGCCAGGGTGGTTCGCGACAGGTTGAATTTCAGCGCGCCGCCGGCGCTGGAATATTGATCCTCGCTACGGCCGTCGCTGTCCAGCGGCAGCAATCCCGTTCCGGCGTGGCCCTTGCCGCCGTCCAGTTTCAAGCCCAGGAACCCGTGGGCGTCGATGCCTACGCCGAGGATGCCGGGGGTGAAGCCAGACTCGAACGTGGCGATGAATCCTTGCGCCCATTCCTTCTTGTAGCTTTGGCCCGCCGGGGTAGGGGACCGGTAGTCACTGTTGAGGTAAAAGTTGCGGCTCAGTACCTCCAGCGACGCTCCTTCCAAGAGGCCGGGCGCCGCCAGTGCTGGGGCGTTTGCTGTCAGCAGGGCGAGGAACCAGAGCGGCTTCAGCGTAAACGTCGCTTGCCCGGGGGCGATCAGGTTTTTCGTGACAGGCGACATGGATGATTTCCAGATAACAGAGGCTCGCGCGATCACCCAGGCTCTCCCGCGTGCAGTAACGTGCGCAGCATGCGGGATCGCCAGGCGAACGGGCTGATGCCTTCGCTATGGGTGAAGATGTGGCAGAAGTGCGCCTGGTCGCAAAAACCGCATTCCTGACTGATTTGCGTGAGGGTCAGGTCGGTGGTCTGCATCAGGCGCTTGGCGCGCATGATGCGCTGGCCCCGGATCCAGGCTTGAGGGGACTGACCGGTGCTGGCCTTGAACGCTCGGGAAAAGTGACTACGGGAAAGCGCGCACGCCTCGGCCAGCCGGGCTATTGCCAATGTTTCACCGAGGCCGTCGAAGATCATTTTCTTGACCAGGCTTTCACGCCAGGGCGAAAGGCCGCCGTGGTTGGATTTTTGCAACGGCGTAAGGGGCGTCCTGACGGCGCTGAGCGATGGATGAGCCATGACATGAATTCCGTGCCAGCGGGAAGCACGTCGATGTGCAGCGCTCTGGGGCGCGCGTCCCGCTTTAGAAGGTCTGCAGAGAGCCTCCATTTTTGGTGACGCCGCGCGCGGGTGCGAGTTAATCGTTGTTAATTACGTTCAGACAATCGAATGAACGCCTGATTTGACCCACCGGTCATACGATAACGGACCCGACAGCACTCCAGAAAGCCGCGCCCGTGCCGACTCAAGGGTATTGCCTATAGTTTCTGCTTCACAGGGACGCCCGCTGACGCGACGGAACACAGATCATGACCCAATCTTCTTCCCATCCCAACTTCAAGTCCCTTGGCTGCGCCGAGTGTCGTGACCACGAGGCGCTGGGGTTCGAATTCACCATGGCGTTCCAACCCATCTTCAATGTCCGCACGCGCCAGGCGTTTGCGTACGAGGCGTTGGTCCGAGGCCTGAAGGGTGAGTCGGCCGGCCATATCCTGGGGCTGGTGAACGACAGCAACCGCTACCGATTCGACCAGGCCTGTCGCGTGAAGGCCATCGAAGAAGCCGCTCGGCTGGGTATCCTGGAGATTCCCGGTTGCCTGCTCAGCATCAACTTCCTGCCCAACGCCGTTTACCGGGCCGAAACCTGCATTCGCGCAACCCTGGAGGCTGCGCGTCAGACCGGCTTTCCGCCAGACAGGCTGATGTTCGAAGTGACGGAAGGCGAGCGTGTCGACGACCCGGATCACTTGAAATCGATTTTCATGGAATACGAGCGCCAGGGCTTCACCACGGCCATCGATGATTTCGGGTCTGGCTACTCAGGGCTCAACCTGTTGGCGCTGTTCCAACCCCAGGTGCTGAAAATCGACATGGCGCTGACCCGAGGCATCGATCACGATCCGGTCAAGCGTGCCATCGTCGAGGGGATCATCCTGGTCGCCAACCGGCTGGGGATTACCATCATTGCCGAGGGCGTCGAGACGCGAGAAGAGAGCGCTACGCTGCTGGCGATGGGCATCGAGTTGATGCAAGGATTTCTTTATGCGCGGCCCGAAATCGGCCGGCTGGCGGTCGGAAGCTTTGATTAACCGATAGCTTGAAGCAATGGTGGCGCAGGCCTCACCGGGGTGGGCCTGCTTTTACCAGGGCGGTGCTGTTGTGGTTACAACGGCGGAGTCCGCGGCGGGATCATCCGTTTCGATCCCAGCGACTCGAACGCCGAAGCCAGCTGCAACAGCTTCGAATCGTCATAGGCTCGGCCGGCGAACGTCAGACCGACAGGCATGCCGATGTCTGCCATGACGCCCATCGGCACGGTGACGGTGGGCACGCCCAGATGGCGGATGGCGAGGTTGCCGTTGGCGACCCAGACCCCATTGCTCCAGGCGATGTCGGCCGAGGCTGGATTGACGTCCGCGTCCGCTGGGCCGACGTCGGCCACCGTGGGGAAGATCACCGCATCGAGGCCCAGGCGCGCCATCCAATCTTCCAAGTCGATCCGGCGCGTCTCTTCGAGACCTCGCAAGCCATCAGGCAAGGTAGGAATCTGGTCCCACGGCGTGATTCCGCGCTGGGCCATCTTCACGTACTCGTCCATGCCGGCGGCAAGGTCGTCCTCGCGGTTGGGCAGGGTGCCAGGGTCGTGGGGGAAAATCAGCGGTCCGTCGACGTCGGCCAGGCGATTGAGTTTCGGATCACCGTTGGCCCGCAGGAAATCATCGAATGCCCAGGCCGATAGATCCCACAATTCGTGGTGCAGGAACTCCTTGGACACCAGGCCGCGGGTGAACACGGTCGGCGCGCCAGGGCGATCACCCTCGCAGTTGGATACCAACGGGAAATCCACCTCGATCACCTCGGCGCCTTGGGCTTGCAGAGCCTTGCGCGCTTCTTCCCAAAGAGCGATCACCGACGGGCGCGTGATGATGCGCTGGCCGGTCGGGCCACCGATCCCTGGCTTTTCGGCCGTGCCCGCCTCGGGGTCGGCGTTGATGTACATGCGCGGGACCCCAAAGCGCACGCCGGCCAGCACCTGCGGTTTGGCGGCAAGGCTTTGGTAGGACGCGGGACGAACGGAATCGACGGAAGGAATCGGCACCCAGGGTTGCAGGCGCCACAGGTCTCCGCGGGTGTCGGGGTCATTGGCCACCACCACGTCAAGCACTTCGAGCAGGTCGGCCATGGTCCTGGCGAAGGGCACGACAACGTCCATGGTTGGCGTCAACGGCCAATTGCCGCGCACCGAGATCACTCCCCGCGAAGGCGTGTAGGCGCACAGCCCGTTGTTGGACGCGGGGCCGCGTCCGCTGGACCAGGTTTCTTCGGCGAGGCCAAAGGCGGCAAAGCTGGCGGCGGTGGCGGTGCCCGCACCGTTGGACGAGCCGGAGGCAAAGGGCGCGGTGAGGTAGTCACCGTTGTACGGGCTTTCGGCGCGGCCATACACGCCGCGTTGCATGCCGCCGTTCGCCATCGGCGGCATGTTGGTCTTGCCCAGGCAAATGGCCCCGGCGGCGCGCAGCCGCTCGACGGTGAAGGCGTCGCGATAGGCAACCAGGTCCTTGAAGGCCGGGCTGCCAGAGGCAGCGGTCAGGCCCTTCACCAGGTAACTGTCCTTGGCCGTGTAAGGAATGCCGTCGAGCGGGCCCAGTGTCTGGCCCTTGGCCCGACGGGTATCCGACGCCTTCGCCTCTTGCAGCGCGTCGGGGTTGCGAACCACCACGGCGTTGAGGGCCGTGGGCGTTTCGGGGCCGTCGTAGGCGTCGATTCGGGCAAGGTAGGCCTGGACCAGTTCGACCGCCGTGGTCTGGCCGGATTCGAGCGCAGCCCGGAGTTGGGCGATGGAGACTTCGGTGATTTCAATCATGCGATGACCGCTGCGGCTGGCGAATGACGTGATGCGAGGCTTGGTTCGAACGAAGTTCGGGTGGCTTCACGTCTTTCAAAATGGGTTCTGATATCGGTTGCAGACTTTACTACGAGAGCGCCAGCCATTCACGAGGAATGTCCCGTGGCGTGGCAGCCGTTGTCACTGACCGTCCGAGGGGACGTGCGGTAATCGAGCATTCTTGACAACAGATTCGTGGGCGCGAATACTTCCGCCTAAATTCATATAGATGACTAGATAACAAGGTAGATAACGTCTGATGAACCCACTCCCCAGCGATGCCCGCTTGCCGCTCTATCAACGTTTGCGCGACCAATTGGCCGAGCAGATTGCCAACAATCGCTGGCGTCCGGGGGAGGCGATTCCCACCGAGGCGGCGCTTTCAGCCGAATACCAACTGTCCACCGGGACGGTGCGCAAGGCGATCGATGCGTTGGTCAGCGAAGGCGTCCTGGAGCGTCAGCAGGGCCGAGGCACCTTCATTCGTCGCCCCCAGTTCCAGTCGTCGTTGTTTCGTTTCTTCCGTTTTCAGTCCGCGTCCGGGGAGCGCCGGGTTCCAGAGAGCCGCATCTTGTCGGTAGAGCCGGTGGCGGCGCCGTCAGCCGTGGCCCAGGCGTTGGGGCTGCCAGTGGAGGCGGCGGTGATTCGTATCGTGCGGGTGCGTCTGCTGGACGTCGAGCCCGTGCTCGCCGAAGAGATCTGGCTGCCTCGCAGCCGATTCCAGCCGTTGCTGGAAATCGACCTGAACCACAAAGGCCCGTTGCTTTATCCCATCTATGAAGAGACCTGCGGGCAGGTTGTCGCTTATGCGCAGGAAACCCTCACCGCCGAGTCAGTCAACGACGTGCATGCCCGCTTGTTGCAAGTGCCGGTCAATAGCCCGGTGGTGGTAATCGAGCGCCTGGCCCGTGATTACGCGGGCAACCCGCTGGAGTGGCGACGTTCGCGCGGGCATGCCGAGCATTTCCGCTACAGCGTAGAGATTCGTTGACCTCACCGGGTTAGCGGATCGTCCGGCAGCAAATACCGCTGCCCTTGCCGTTTTTGTTTTTCCTGACTGGCCTTGCAGCGGCACGGTTCGCGCTCGGCTGCCTTTCGTTCCACCTACAAGGATAAAAATCATGTTCAGTTGGTATCGGCAAATCACCTCCCGGGAGCGTAAGACGTTCTGGGCCTGTTTCGGCGGATGGTCCCTCGACGCGCTGGAAGTTCAGATGTTCGGCCTGGCGATCCCGGCGCTGATCGCCGCGTTCGCCTTGTCCAAAGGTGATGCGGGGCTGATCAGCGGGGTCACGCTGGTGACCTCGGCCCTGGGTGGCTGGGTGGGCGGGACGCTGTCGGATCGCTACGGGCGGGTGCGCACGCTGCAGTGGATGATCCTGTGGTTTTCGTTCTTCACCTTCCTGTCGGCGTTCGTCACTGGCTTCCATCAATTGTTGATCGTCAAGGCCCTGCAAGGCTTCGGGATCGGTGGCGAATGGGCCGCCGGCGCGGTGCTGATGGCCGAGACGATCAATCCGAAATACCGCGGCAAGGTCATGGGCACGGTGCAGAGTGCCTGGGCGGTGGGCTGGGGGTTGGCGGTGGGCGTCTTTACGCTGATCTATTCCCTGGTGCCGCAGGACATGGCCTGGCGGGTGATGTTCATCGTCGGCCTGCTGCCGTCGTTCCTGATCATCTGGGTGCGTCGCAACGTCGAGGAGCCGGACAGCTTCCAACGGCTGCAAAAGGAACAGGCCATTCCCCAGAGTTTTTTCAAGTCCCTGGGCGGTATCTTTCGCCCTGAGTTGATTCGCGTGACATTGTTCGGTGGCTTGCTGGGGCTGGGGGCACACGGCGGTTACCACGCGGTGATGACGTGGCTGCCGACGTTCCTCAAGACCGAACGCAACCTGTCGGTGCTCAACTCCGGCGGCTACCTGGCGGTGATCATCTTCGCCTTCTGGTGTGGCTGTGTGGTCAGCGGGCTGCTGATCGATCGCATCGGCCGGCGCAAGAACATCCTGCTGTTTGCGCTGTGCTGCGTCGTGACGGTGCAGTGCTACGTGTTCCTGCCGCTGACCAATACCCAGATGTTGTTCCTGGGTTTCCCCCTCGGCTTTTTCGCGGCCGGCATTCCGGCCAGTCTCGGGGCGTTTTTCAACGAGTTGTACCCGGCGGATGTGCGCGGCGCCGGTGTCGGCTTTTGCTACAACTTCGGCCGGGTCCTCTCGGCGCTGTTTCCGTTCCTGGTTGGTCATATGAGCGACTCCATGTCCCTGGGGTCGGCCATCGGTATCGACGCCGGCATTGCCTACGGCGTAGCGGTGCTTGCGGCGCTTTGCCTGCCGGAAACCCGAGGCCGCAGCCTTGAGGCCACGGCGCCGCCTGCACCGGACGGAGCGCCTGGCACCGAGAGCGCCCGGGCCTGATCACTGCTTATTTTTGAAAGATGAAGACCAATGGTTGATACCTGCACTACGCCGATCACCGGCATCGACAGCCATGCCCATGTGTTCAGCCGTGAACTGGAGCTGGCTGCGGTGCGGCGCTACACACCGGATTATGACGCCACGCTTGCGCAATACCTGGATCACCTGCGTTCCCACGGCCTGAGCCATGGGGTATTGGTCCAGCCGAGCTTTCTCGGCACCGATAACCGTTACCTGCTGGCCGCCCTCCGGCAGGCACCGGGGCAACTGCGCGGCGTTGTGGTGGTGGAACCCGAGATCAGCCGGACCGTGCTGAATGAAATGGCACGGCTGGGGGTGGTCGGCGTTCGCTTGAACCTGATGGGCAAGGCCGTGCCTGATTTTTGCGAGACAAGGTGGAAAGGCTTCCTGGCGCATCTTGCCGAGTTGGACTGGCACGTGGAACTGCATGCGCCGATCGACCAACTGGCCGGGTTGATCAGCCAACTGATCCCTTTTGGCATCCGCCTGGTGGTCGACCATTTCGGTCGTCCGGATGCCCGTCTGGGCCTCGACCAACCGGGTTTCGCCGAGCTGCTTGAGTTGGGGCTCGGCGGGCAAGTCTGGATGAAGGTCTCGGGCATCTACCGATTGGCGGGGACGGATCGAGAAAATCTCGACTTCGCCCGCTCCGCGTTGGCGATGCTGGAGCAGAGCCTGGGCCCTCATCGGATGGTGTGGGGCAGCGATTGGCCACATACACAACATGAAGGCGTCGTGGGCTTCGACACCGTTGTCCGGCAGTTGCGGGCTTTGCAATGCCCGGCGCCGCTCTTGCGCGCGCTCATGGTGGAAACCCCCCGCAGATTATTCAAGTTTTAAGACGCGCCCGCCGGTATGGCGAACTTTCCTGAACTCGTAGGCTGAATAAACATCTAGTATCTATTGCAGCTGCATGAAAAAATCCGCGCCGGCATATTTATAAGGAGTTATCCGGGCCGGGATCACGACTCAGGTTGAAGCCTGAGTCGTTGTGTAGCAGGCATTCAGCCAGGCGGATTGAGGATCAACCATGTCGAATATAGAAGCGTTTCCCACGGGGACGCGCACGCCGAGCGAGTATGAAAGCCTTGTGGCAACGGGCGCCAGCGCACTTGATGCGATTCCTGGCGCGGTGTACCTGTGCGATCACAACGGCTGGCTGGTGCGGCACAACAGCGAGGCGGCCGCCATGTGGGGGCGGACGCCGATTCTGGGGGAGGGCGGTGATCGTTTCTGCGGTTCCTACCGTTTGTTCCTGCCCGACGGCACTCCGCTTGCCTTCGAAGACTGCCCGATGGCCACAGCCCTCGTCACGGGTGAGGCAACGCGCAACCAGGAAGTGTTCATCGAGCGTCCGGATGGGTCGCGATTCATTGCCCTGGTGAATATCAGGCCGTTGAAAGACTCCCAAGGCATCATCCAAGGGGCGATCAACTGCTTCCAGGACATTTCGGCGCAGCATGCCTTGGCCGAAGAGTTGCGACGCAAGAATGAGGACCTTGAAGATTTCTTCGAGAACAGCGCCGTGGGCCTCCACATCGTCAGTGGTGAAGGCATCATCCTGCGCGCCAACAAGGCCGAACTGGCCTTGCTGGGTTATTCGCCGGAGGAATACATCGGCCGTAGCATCACCGATTTCCATGCCGACGAGCCGGTCATCAGCGACATCCTGAACAAGCTCGGCAGCGGTCAATGCCTGCAGGATTACCCGGCGCGCCTGAAGGCCAAGGACGGCTCGATCAAGCATGTCACCATCACGTCCAACGGCCGGTTCGAAGAGGGAAAACTGTTCAATACGCGGTGCTTTACGGTGGACATGACCAGTGTCCACGTGGCCGAGACGGCGCGCCAGGAGAGCGACGACAGACTCCTGGCGACTTACCAAGCGGCGACGATCGGCATTGCCGAGTCCGGCGCGGATGGCCGGCTGCTGCGCGTCAATGACGCCCTCTGCAACATGCTGGGCCGCACGCGCGAAGAGCTATTGGAAATGACATTCCTGGACTACACGCACAGGGACAGTACCGACGAGGATGCAGCCCTTTATGCACGCCAGGTGGCGGGTGAACTGGACAATTACGTGCTGCGCAAGCGCGCCTTCAAGCCCGATGGCGAGACCGTCTACCTGGACATCCACAGCTCGTCCGTGCGCGACGCCAACGGCGCGTTTCGGTATGGGGTCCGGATACTGCAGGACGTCACGCTGGCGCGTCGCATGGAAAATCAGATCCGCGACAGCGAGCGGCATATGCGCAATCTGCTCGAGGCCCTGCCGGCGGCTGTCTACACCACCGATGCTCAAGGCCGTATCACCTTTTTCAATCGGGCAGCAGTGGAGTTGTCGGGACAAACACCACAGTTGGGCGACCTTTGGTGCGTGACCTGGAAATTGTTCACCACCGACGGGACCTTCCTGCCCCACGACCAGTGCCCGATGGCAGTCGCCCTGAAGGAAAACCGGCCGATACGCGGGGTCGAAGCCGTCGCGGAGCGGCCCGACGGCACACGGGTGCCGTTCGCCCCGTACCCTACGCCGCTGCACGATGCCGAGGGCAACCTGGTGGGCGCCATCAACATGCTGGTGGATATCTCCGAGCGAAAACAAGCGGAAGACCGGCAAAAAACCCTGATCGACGAGCTCAACCATCGGGTCAAGAACACCTTGGCCACGGTGCAATCCCTGGCGGCCCAGACGGCACGCAACGCAGAAAGCGCCAAGGACGGTTACAACCGGTTCGAAGCGCGGCTGCTCGCGTTGTCCCGCGCCCATGACCTGCTGACGAGGCGGCATTGGGGCCATACGGCCCTGGGGTCCCTGGCCCAGGAGGTGCTCATGCCCATTTTCGGCACTGATTCTGACCGTATCACGATCGAGGGTGATCCCATTGACGTCGATACCCGGGTCGCGCTCGGCCTCACGATGACGCTCAACGAATTGGCGATCAACGCCCTCAAATACGGTTCGATGTCCGTCGAGACGGGCCGCCTTTCAGTGAGCTGGAATGTCCAGCCGCAATCAAACGGCGTGTTGCTGACCGTGGACTGGCGCGAGCAAGACGGACCGCCAGTGTCGCAACCGGAACGCGAGGGTTTGGGTTCGCGATTGATGAAGCGCTGCATCGAACGCGACCTGGGTGGAATATTTGTGCTGACCTTCGCGCCTGAAGGCGTGCTCTGCCGGTTCTCCTTCATGGTTCCCGAGCACCACGCATGACGATATTTGCCGGGATCAAGGTGTTGCTCGTCGAGGATGAAGGCACAGTCGCCATGCTGATCGAGGAAATGCTCGAAGAGCAGGGGTGCGAGGTGGTGGCCTCCATCCCGCGGCTTGCCATGGCCCGGGAGGCGGCGGGCACGGTTGAGGTCGATCTGGCGATCCTGGACGTCAACCTGGCCGGAGAACGGGTTTTTCCGGTGGCTGAAATCCTTCGTGATCGTAAAATTCCTTTTTTATTCAGCACCGGATACGGCGCCAGCGGCCTGCCCGCCGAGTTTGCCCAGTGCCCGGTGTTGCACAAGCCGTTTTCGGAAAACGAGTTGCAATTGAAGATAGCGTTGACGCTGGAAAACCAAAGCATGTCCAAGGAGCGACCATGAGTCTGCACGGCCAATACGATTCCCAGAACATTTTCGCGATGATCCTTCGGGGTGAAGCACCTGCCTACAAGATCTACGAAGATGACGATGTGCTGGCCTTCCTCGACATCTTTCCCCAGTCCCGGGGCCATGTGCTAGTCATTCCAAAGGGGGCCCAGGCGCGCAACATCCTCGACGTCGACCCGGCAATCCTTGGCAAGATGATGGCAGCGGTACAACGCCTGACCCGCATCATCGTCGACGAGTTGCAACCCGACGGCGTGCAAATCGCCCAATTCAACGGCGCGCCGGCGGGGCAGACGGTCTTTCACATCCATGTGCACATCGTTCCGCGCTGGGAAGGACAGGCGCCTGGCCTACATGGGCAAGGGAAAGCCGATCCGCAGGAGCTTGAGGCGTTGCAGGCGCGGTTGGTGGAGCGGATTCGCTCGGGGGCTTGATCCTCACCGCAGCGGAACGTACACATCGGTTTGCCATTGATCTCGTGGTGTCTCGGGATAGGCGCTCAGGTAGTGGAAAAACAGCGGCTGGTCACGAAGTTCCTCGCCGCTTGCGGGTAGCCATTCACGGTAGATCGGATAGATCGTTTCGCCGATATGATCAGGCGATCCGGCGTGGCGGACCACTGCGTAGCGACCGCCGGGGATGACCATCGGCTGAACACCGAACGCGTTCGGCGCCACTTCCTCATCAATCTCGCCGCAGATCGCGAAGCGGAAGTCGTGTGGCGGTGTGGTGTCGGGGTTGCCGTAGGGAATGCCAAACGTACGGCTTGATGCCACGGGCGACTGCCCGCTACGCATACGCCATTCGATGAACCGGTCCACGCTTTCGCTGACGAGCCCGGCCGGGCCGCGATGTTCAAACGCCGCAATCCTGACTTCAGGGAACTCGATGATTCGAACTTGCATAAAGATACTCCGTGAGAAATGGGGGATGGCAAACACCGTACTCCAGACCTGCCAGTTGGGTTTCTTCCGGAACGCGCTTGGCGCCATGCCGAACGCTCGGCCAAACGCTCGACAGAACGCCTCGGGGCTTTTAAAGCCCGCATCCAATGCGGCATCCAGTACCGAGTACCCAGCAAAGGCAACCAATTGATGTGCCGCGCGTCGTAGCCGCATCAGCTGCACATAACGTGAAACGGGCACGCCCATGAACGCCGTGAATTGTCGATGGAAGTGAAACACCGAGAAGTTCGCCACATCACTCAACGTTTTCACCGAGAGATCCCCTTCCAGATTGGCGTCGATGTAGGCGAGGACGGCGTCGAAGCGTCTTTTATAGGTGGAGGTCTTTGGCAAGTCGGGCACGGATCAGGGCTCTTGGAAACGGGTCGGGCCTAGAGTCGACTATACGCCGCGAGCCCGCCTAGCCGCTTTTGCTAAAAGAACTGGCGGGGACTACGAACGCGGACGGCTGAAATTACCCCGCCCGCCATTATCACCGCGTGTTACGCGGGTCCGATATGCACGCGGTACCGGATATGTCGATCGAATCGGTCTTCCGGATTTTCATAGGCTTCCAGCTTTTCCAGGAAGCCTATGGGCTCAAGACCGGCCAAGTCCTCTAGCGTCCAGTCAAACGGGAAGTCGCCGGAGAACGTCTTGCCTTGATGTTCAACCCAGTGATCGACGGGAAAGGGCATGTAGCCGAGCCACTCTGATTGATAGGTGATTTCATCAGAATGGCTCGTGGTCACAACGGCTCGGATCAGCTTCTTGATAATTGCTAGGCGTTCGTCCATGGGTTTTTCGAACCTGGTTGCCGATATATCACTTCAGGCTGTTCTGAAAGAAACTCATCAACTTGTCAAACGGAATCAGATCGACCCGATCATAAAGATCCACATGCCCGGCCCCAGGGATGATCACCAGTTCCTTGGGCTGGCCGGCAAGTTTATAGGCCTCTTCGCTGAACTCCCTGGAGTGGGCATCGGCGCCGGCAATGAAGAGCATCGGGTGAGGTGAAATGGTCTCGATGTCATTGAGCGGGTAGAAGTTCATGAACTTGATGTTGCTGGTGAGCGTGGGGTGCGTAGTCAAGTCCCTGGACGAGCCGGATGGCGTGAACTCGCCGCGTGGGGTGCGGTAGAAGTCGAAGAATTCGCGTTGGATAGGGTGGGTGTTTTCATCCAGCTTGTGCACCGTACCGCTGGTGTACAGCGTTTCACCGCCGGCGAACTCGACGTTACGCTGCTGCGTTGCCTGAGCGATGATGGCTCGGCGTTGATCGAGCGTCTGGGAATGCTTCAACCCGTTGCGATTGACGCCGCCCATGTCATACATGCTCACGGTGGCGATGGCCTTCATGCGCGGGTCGATCTTGGCGGCACTGATCACGAAGCTGCCGCTGCCGCAGATACCGAGGGCGCCAATCCGTTCCTTGTCGACGAAAGGTTGGGCACTGAGATAGTCCACCGCCGCGCTGAAGTCCTCGGCGTAGATATCCGGCGAGACCGCGTTGCGTGGCCGTCCCTCGCTTTCGCCCCAGAACGACAGGTCGAGAGAGAGGGTCACGAAGCCTTTTTCAGCCATCTTCGTCGCATATAGATTCGCGCTCTGTTCCTTCACCGCGCCCATTGGATGGCCCACGACAATCGCCGGATTGCTTGTGTTGCCGTTGAGTTTTTTCGGGATGAACAGGTTGCCTGCCACATTCATCTGATATTGGTTCTTGAAACTGACCTTTTTCACGGTCACTTCGTCGCTGGTGTAGAAATTGTCTGCGCCGTTGGATATATCGGCTCCTATCGCTGAAAGAGACGTGACGAAAAGCGTTAATAGAACGAGGATCTTTTTCATGGGTGGACCTGTCGATGCGGGTTATCAATCGTGGGAGAACGTCACTCGCACGGTGCCTGGGCCCAATGCCTGAGCGAGTCCCGAGGTGTCGGTCACTTGACCGAGGCGCGTGTAGGCGTAGGTCGAGTCGAAATCCTTGTAGAACACGACCAGGGTGTCCTTGCCGTACAGCATCAGGTCGCCGTTGCGGATGGTTCCCGGCCTGCTCGCCGTGGCGGGCAGCGTTTGGGGGAGGGTGGCGTATTTCTCGTTGCGATTGAGATCGCTCATCTCCAGTGCCAGTGGCGATAGCGCGACAAACCTCTGGGCAGCGGCGTTGTCAGCCACGGTAATGGCGAAACGCTGTTCACCCACGGTCATCCACATTGCCGTTTTCTCCGTGAGGGAAGATGCCAACGCAGCACCGTTGAGCGTTGCGTGGTTGCCAAGTACGAGCATGACCAGCGGCAACACAAGCCGGCCCGACCTTATCGCCGTTGTGCAGGGGTTCTTTTTCATAGGGGCCATGGTGACCTGCGCACAGTAAAGCGACTAGCTAATGAATGCTTAACAAGGCTATAAGCAAAGCTAATCAAACTGCTTGAAGTGCTTTCGCCATGGTCAAAAGAAATCTCAACGATCTGCTGTCTTTCGTCACCGTGGCGAGGGAGGGCAGTTTCACCCGGGCTGCCGGCGCATTGGGCGTCACCCAATCGGCGCTGAGCCAGGCGATCAGTGGTCTGGAGGCACGCCTGCAGATCCGCCTGCTCACGCGCACCACCCGCAGCGTGTCGCCGACCATCGCGGGGGAGCGCCTGCTGCAGGCCATCGGCAATCGTTTCGATGAGATCGAAGCTGAGCTGGCTATGCTCACGGAAATGCGCGACAAGCCCGCAGGCATTGTTCGCATCACCTGCGGCGACCACGTCTTGCGCACCACTTTGCTGCCGAAACTGACTGGGTTGCTGCATGACTATCCGGACATCAACGTTGAATTTGACGTCAGTTACGGCTTCCGTGACATCGTCGCGGACCGTTTCGATGCCGGGGTACGCTTGGGCGACACCATCGACAAGGACATGGTGGCAGTGCCGATAGGTCCTGAATTGCGAATGGCTGCCGTGGCTTCACCTGGTTACTTCGACACCCGCGCCATTCCCAAGAGCCCCCGCGACCTGCTCGGCCATCGCTGTATCAACCAGCGCATGCCGACTTCTGGCGGGCTTTATGTCTGGGATTTCGAGCGGCGCGGCAAGCAGGTCAACGTCCGAGTAGACGGCCAGCTCATCTTCAATACCTCGACCCACATCGTTGACGCCGCGTTGGCCGGACTGGGCATTGCGTACCTGCCGGAAGAGGAATTCGAACCGCACCTGGAGGCGGGCCGGCTGGTGCGCGTACTGGAGGATTGGTGCCCACCATTTCCAGGCTACTATCTGTACTATCCCAGCCGACGGCAGCCTTCGCCTGCCTTCACCCTGGTTGCCAATGCATTGCGCAACGTCTGAGAGTAAAACGCTACGCCAGTCAGCCGGAACCTATGCATCGTCTCAAGCGGGCTAGATCGATAGGTCATTTCGGCGCGAGTGTTTTGGTCAGGATGTGTTGCTCTTGTGGCGAGACGGGAGTCCTTTTTTCGTGGAGATCTGTGGGCTGATAAGAACTGCTGTTGCACTGAAACCGGGCGCTCCAATACCTCTAAAGAAACGTTACGGCTTGGAGAAAGCCGTAACGTTAGTGACTCATATACTAGTTCTTATGAGAATCTCGATATCCACCAAGTGATATAGGCTTCGAGGTGATTGTTTGACCATGATATGTATTTCAACCCTTGGTGGTTGGTCAGGTGTTTTATAGTCAGCGCCTCGGATTTACTTGCTGGATACCTTTCAAATACCGTATCTGAAGCTTTTGGGAAGTAGGAAATGGCAAATAATCGTCCATTTATAAAGCTGAATTGCGCAGATCCAGTATCGTTGTCTATTTTATAGTTGGATACTTCAAATATTTTTAAAGAAAATTTTTTTCGTAGAAGGCCGCTGTTCTTTTCTGAGCTTTCTAGGATTACTGGCTTGTAGCCTTCCGCCTCAAGAAAACTCAATGTCTGATCAACAAAGCCGCAGCTATTTAAGTTGTTTGTTAGCAGAGGTGGAGTGCCCTCGCAGGCAAGTTCAATGTTTACGGGTTCTTTGTATCTGAGTTGAAAGGCAGCAAAAAATACAACCGCTAGAGCAACCAATACTGCTGTTCTTTTCGATATTTTAAGAATGATGTTAATAGTATGCACCTTCAGAGCTTGCCTCTGTCCTTAAAATTCCATTATTAAGAAATGTCATGCAGCTTTGGGGGCAGTTTTCTGGGGGGTTGTTGCCCTTGGCTGCGCATATACCTGCTTGGTTGTTAAAATCATCCATGGCTCTTTCGCTGGGATTTTGTCCAAAATTGGATATTTCATTTGCCCAGCCTGTAAATGCTCGCCAAGGAGTTCGCCATTTAATCCGTAGATAAACGTTGTCGTGCCTTGAGAGGTGATTTTCTGGCTGCGTTGGCCGAGAGCGTTGTAGCGGAACCGAGCCTTGATAACCCCCTTGATTTTCACTTTGCTCAGGCGATTCTGCTCGTCGTAGGAAAACTGACGATTAGCGCGGTCTGCGGTCAGGTTGCCTGCCGCGTCGAAGTCTACCGAGTGGGTGCCTGCCTGCGTCAACCGATTGTTGCTCGCCCCATACCGATAAGACGTGCCAGCGGTGATACGTAACTCGCCGTCAATCAAAGTGCTGAGCGCTTTTCGGGTGCGGTTCCCCGCCGGATCATAAACGTAAGTCATCCGGTTGAAAGCAGTAGATTCCCCTATCAGGCGATCCAGTGAGTCATAGCTGTAGCCATGGTTGTCGACTGAGTCGCGTTGCAATTGAGTCATGTTTCCCTGGCCGTCGTAAGTATAGGTCTTGCTCTGGCCGGCAACGGTTTGAGCGGTCAGCCGGTAGTCCAGATCGTAGGTACGTTGAAGCGTAGCCCCGTTGGCCCAGGTCAGGTTTTTAAGCGGACCGAAAGGTTGATACGTGATGTGACTGGCAAATGCGGTTGGCTGCCCTGTGCCGCGCCGGATCTGCACTTGGCTGATTTGTCCTGCGGTGTTGTGCGAGTAGACGATGCCAAAATCCGCCGGATAGTCGATGCTGCTCAATCGATTGGCGACATCGTATCCATAGCCGATTTTTTCTGGCTGAGTGGCTGTGTTTGCGGGCGCTGTTTGCCGCTGGGCTGTAACGTTGCCTTGGGCGTCGTAGGTGTAATTCAGCACCCCGTTGACATCCTCCACGGCTGTCAGTCGGCCGATGCCTTTGTTACCGGCGGCAATCGAATCGTAGTGGAACTGAACGTCCAATGCCGGGTTCGTCGAATAGCGGCGGGCGGTCAGGCGATTGAGCGCATCGTCGCTAAAAGTCGTGACCACACCACGCGCGTCCACCTGTTGCGTCACGTTGCCTGCGGCATCGTGCTGGTAGTGAGTGGCGCCGCTGTCAGGGCTGTTCACCCGCGTCAGGTTTCCCAGGCCGTCGCTGACAGTCAGGAAAACGGCCAATAGCCACCGATCGCTGTGCGTCGCCTACAATCATTTGTGCATTTGACCTCCTGTGGACGCAGGACAACTTTTCACCCCTGGTCGCTTTCAGAACACGTTTAGTCGTCCATGTGCAATCGCCACCCCCCGGGAGTGGCAAGCTGTGAAAGATGCCCCGGACCCAGTGCGCCAAAGACACTTGGCCGGCGAGCAAGAATGGCGATCGGATTTGCCACGTAACCGTGACGTGGGCCGCACGCCGCAGCCAAGACTCCGAACGGCCACCGCCACGCGGCGCTGTCGTTCGAGATGCCGAGGTACGTTTATGCCTGATGAGACGCTTCACCTGCCTCTGATTCACGACGTGCTGGCGCGCAAGAAGGACACCCCCGGTGCCTTGTTGCCCATCCTCCATGCCATCCAGGAAGGGTGCGGGTACGTTCCCGACACCGCCGTCCCTGAAATCGCCCATGCCCTCAACCTCAGCCAGGCTGAAGTGCGCGGGGTGATCAGCTTCTACCATGACTTTCGCACAACGCCACCGGCGCGCCACACCCTGCGCCTGTGCCGGGCGGAGTCGTGCCAGAGCATGGGGGCCGAGGGGCTGGCTGCGCAGTTGCGCGAACAGCTTTCGCTGGATGACCACGGCACCAGCGCCGATGGAGCGATCAGCCTGCGACCCGTCTATTGCCTGGGCGCCTGCGTCTGTTCGCCGGCCCTGGAGCTGGACGGGGAACTGCATGCGCGGCTGACCCCGGAGCGCCTGCGCCAATTGGTGAATGGCTGCCTGGAGGATGGCCCATGCTGACCCTCTGCGTTCCCCGTGATTCAGTGGCCCGCGCCGTCGGTGCGGACAAGGTGGCCGATGCGCTGGTCCGCGAGGCCGAGCGGCGTCAATTGCCCTTGCAGGTGTTGCGCACCAGTTCCCGTGGGCTTTATTGGCTGGAACCGTTGGTGGAGCTGGACACACCTGAAGGACGCTTGGGTTTTGGCCCAGTCACGGCCCAGGACGTACCGGGCCTGCTCGACGCGCTGGCGGGTGATCCTGGTAGCCATCCATCGGCATTGGGATTGGTTGAGCACATTCCCTACCTCAAGAGCCAGCAACGCCTGTTATTTGCCCGTGCCGGCATCACTCAACCTTTGTCCCTCGATGACTACCGCGCCCAGGGCGGGTTCCTTGGCCTGGCCCGGGCGATCCAGACGGACGGCGCCGAGGTGGTGGCGCAAGTGCTCGACTCTGGCCTGCGAGGCCGGGGTGGGGCGGCTTTCCCGGCGGGCATCAAGTGGCGCACCGTGCGCGACGCTCCGGGGCCGCAGAAGTACGTGGTATGCAATGCCGACGAAGGCGACTCCGGCACCTTTGCCGACCGCATGCTGATGGAAGGCGACCCGTTCCTGCTGATCGAAGGCATGATCATCGCCGGCATCGCCGTCGGCGCGACTATGGGTTACATCTACGTGCGCTCGGAATACCCCGACGCCGTCAGCACCTTGAACGAAGCACTGCGCATCGCCCGCGAGGCCGGTTACCTGGGGACCGATGTGGGCGGCAGCGGTCGCGCCTTCGAGCTTGAAGTCCGGGTTGGCGCCGGCGCCTATATCTGTGGTGAGGAAACGGCGCTGCTCGAATCCCTCGAAGGCAAGCGCGGCACGGTGCGCGCCAAGCCGCCGCTGCCGGCGTTGCAGGGCCTGTTTGGCTTGCCGACGCTGGTGCACAACGTGGTGACGCTGGCCTCGGTACCGGTGATCCTGGAGAAGGGCGCGCAGTTCTATCGCGATTTCGGCATGGGTCGTTCCCTGGGAACCATGCCGTTTCAATTGGCCGGCAACGTTCGCCGTGGCGGCCTGGTTGAGAGAGCGTTCGGCCTGAGCCTGCGCGAATTGGTGGAAGAATATGGCGGCGGCACCGCTAGCGGTCGTCCGCTGAAGGCCGCGCAAGTCGGCGGGCCGTTGGGCGCCTGGGTGCCGCCAGCGCAGTTCGACACGCCATTGGACTACGAGGCGTTCGCCGCCATGGGCGCAATGCTCGGCCACGGTGGCGTGGTGGTCGCCGATGACAGCCTGGACATGGCCAGGATGGCCCGGTTTGCCTTGCAATTCTGCGCCGAGGAATCCTGCGGCAAGTGCACGCCGTGCCGCATCGGCTCGACCCGTGGCGTCGAGGTGGTGGATCGCCTGCTCGCCAGCACCGATGCCCATGCCCGTCAGGACCAGGCGCTGTTGCTGCAAGACCTGTGCGACACGCTGCAATACGGCTCGCTTTGTGCCCTCGGTGGGATGACGTCCTACCCCGTCGCCAGCGCCCTCAAGCATTTCCCCGCCGACTTCGGTCTGGCGACCTCGGAGGCCGACCAATGATCACCATTTTCGATCCAGCCAGCGACATCGACCTGGGCACCCCGGCCCGCGAAAGCGACGTGCAGGTCAGCCTGACCATCGACGGGCGCGAAATCAGGGTTCCGTCCGGCACCTCGGTGATGCGCGCGGCGGCCCTGGTCGGCACCACCATCCCCAAACTGTGCGCCACCGACAGCATGGAAGCCTTCGGCTCCTGCCGCATGTGCCTGGTGGAAATCGATGGCATGCGCGGCTATCCGGCCTCGTGCACGACGCCGGTGACCGACGGCATGGTGGTCCGCACGCAGACGTCCAAGCTCGCCACGCTGCGCCGCAATGTGATGGAACTGTACATTTCCGATCACCCGCTGGACTGCCTGACATGCCCGGCCAACGGCAACTGCGAACTGCAGACCGTGGCGGGGCAGGTGGGTTTGCGTGAGGTGCGCTACGGCTACGAAGGGGCCAATCACCTGGCCGAAGCCAAGGATGTGTCCAACCCGTATTTCGATTACGACCCGAGCAAGTGCATCGTCTGCAGTCGCTGCGTGCGCGCCTGCGAGGAAATCCAGGGCACCTTCGCCCTGACCATCAGCGGGCGCGGCTTCGACTCCCGAGTAGAAGCGGCTGGCGGCGAGAACTTCCTCGATTCCGAATGCGTGTCTTGTGGCGCCTGCGTACAAGCCTGCCCGACGGCCACGCTGATCGACAAAAGCGTCGTGGAGATCGGCCAGCCGGAACGCAGCGTTGTCACCACCTGCGCCTATTGCGGCGTGGGTTGTTCGTTCCGCGCCGAGATGAAAGGCGAACAACTGGTGCGCATGGTCCCGGACAAGAACGGCCAGGCCAACCACGGCCACTCCTGCGTCAAGGGCCGCTTCGCCTGGGGCTATGCCACGCACCCGGACCGCATCACCAAGCCGATGATCCGCAAGCACATCAGCGACCCGTGGCAGGAAGTCAGCTGGGATGAGGCGGTCACCTACGCCGCCAGCGAACTGCGGCGCATCCAGCTCAAGTACGGGCGCGATTCCATCGGCGGCATCACCTCCAGCCGTTGCACTAACGAAGAAACCTACCTGGTGCAGAAACTGGTGCGCACCGCGTTCGGCAACAACAACGTCGACACCTGCGCGCGGGTCTGCCATTCGCCGACCGGCTATGGCCTCAAGCAAACCTTGGGCGAGTCCGCCGGCACGCAGAATTTCGACTCGGTGATGAAGGCCGACGTCATCCTGGTGATGGGCGCCAACCCTACCGATGCACACCCGGTGTTCGGCTCCCAGCTCAAGCGTCGCTTGCGCCAGGGCGCACGTCTGATTGTCATCGACCCACGGCGCATCGACCTGGTGGATTCACCCCACGCCCGCGCCGAGCTGCATTTGCAACTGCGTCCAGGCACCAACGTGGCGATGCTCAACGCGTTGGCCCATGTGATCGCCACCGAGGGTTTGATTGACCAACCCTTTGTCGAGGCCCGTTGCGAGGCGACGGATTTCGCTCGCTGGCGCGATTTCGTCAGCCTGCCGGAAAATGCCCCCGAAGTCCTCGGCCCTGTCTGCGGCGTGCCTGCCGAGCAGATCCGCGCCGCCGCAAGGGTCTACGCCACGGGCGGCAACGCAGCCATCTATTATGGCCTCGGCGTCACCGAACACAGCCAGGGCAGCACGTCGGTGATGGGCATTGCCAACCTCGCCATGGCCACCGGCAATATCGGTCGCGAAGGCGTCGGGGTGAACCCGTTGCGTGGGCAGAACAACGTCCAGGGCTCTTGCGACATGGGCTCCTTTCCCCACGAACTGCCCGGCTACCGGCACATCTCCAACGAAACGGTGCGAGCCCAGTTCGAACAGGCTTGGAACGTGACCCTGCAACCCGATCCGGGCCTGCGCATCCCGAACATGTTCGAGGCGGCGCTGGACGGCACCTTCAAGGCGCTTTACTGCCAAGGCGAGGACATCGCCCAGAGCGACCCCAATACCCAGCACGTCACCGCGGCCCTGACCGCCCTTGAATGCGTGATCGTCCAGGACATCTTCCTCAACGAAACGGCCAAGTTCGCCCACGTGTTCCTGCCGGGCAGCTCGTTTCTGGAAAAGGACGGCACCTTCACCAATGCCGAGCGCCGCATTTCCCGCGTGCGCAAGGTGATGGAACCGTTGGCCGGCAAGGCCGATTGGGAAGCCACCGTCGCCCTGGCCGATGCCCTGGGCTACAAAATGGACTACCGCCATCCCTCGGAAATCATGGATGAAATCGCCCGTTTGACGCCGACCTTCAGCCGCGTCAGCTACGCCGAACTGGAGCGTCATGGCAGCCTGCAATGGCCGTGCAACGACGCCGCGCCGGACGGCACGCCGACCATGCACATGGAGGCGTTCGTGCGGGGCAAAGGGCGTTTCATGCTCACCGGCTACGTGCCCACCGACGAGAAGGTCAACGGCCGTTATCCGCTATTGCTGACCACCGGGCGCATCCTCAGCCAGTACAACGTCGGCGCCCAGACCCGGCGCACCGACAACGTCGCCTGGCACGAGGAAGATCGCCTGGAAATCCACCCGACCGACGCCGAGAACCGCGGTATCGCCGAAGACGATTGGGTCGGCATCAGCAGCCGCGCCGGGCAGACCGTGCTGCGGGCCAAGGTCACCGAGCGGGTGGCGCCGGGCGTGGTCTACACCACGTTCCACTTCCCCGAATCCGGCGCCAACGTGATCACCACCGACAACTCCGACTGGGCCACCAACTGCCCGGAATACAAAGTCACGGCGGTGGAAATCGTGCGGGTCAGCCAGCCTTCGGAATGGCAGAAGCGGTATCAGGCCTTCAGCGACGAGCAACGCCGCTTGCTCAAGGAACGCCGTCAAGGGGAAAAGGCCGAGGTGCGTCGATGAGCGCTCAGAACCTGATCAAAATGGCCAACGAGATCGCCCGGTATTTCGCCACCGAGCCTGACCACGCCCTGGCGGTGAACGGCGTTCGGCAACACATCAAGAACTTCTGGACACCAGGCATGCGCCGGGACCTGGGGGCTTGGCAGGAGAAATATCCGGATGCGGTGCTGCATCCGTTGGTGTTGGCGTCGCTGAAAGAGCCGGAGGAGGCGGCCTGACGCACAACCCCGACGGGAGCAAGCAATCCCCGTGGCGAGGGAGCTTGCTCCCGCTCGGTGGAGCAGCCGCGGCAAAACCGGGCGATGCGGTGTGCCTGGAGAAACGGAGTCGCTGATTTGGGGCCGCTTCGCAGCCCAGCGGGAGCAAGCTCCCTCGCCACGGGTGCAACGCTGCTTGGTCACAGGCCCGACGCGAAACCTGTGGGAGCGAGCTTGCTCGCGATGACATTCGATCAATCAATATTTTCACAGGCTGACACGGCGCCATCGCGAGCAAGCTCGCTCCCACAGTGCTGTTTGCTTCGAGATCGCGTCGTTCGATAACGCCGAATACGTCCATCGCCCTCAGCCCTTACAACCGACCTGTAGAACGCCCCAATCCCCGTGGCGAGGGAGCTTGCTCCCGCTCGGTGGCGCAGCCGCCGCAAAACCGGGCGCTGCGGTGTACCTGAAGAAATGCAGTCACTGATTTGGGGCCGCTTCGCAGCCCAGCGGGAGCAAGCTCCCTCGCCACGGGTGCAACGCTGCTTGGTCACAGGCCCGACGCGAAACCTGTGGGAGCGAGCTTGCTCGCGATGACATTCGATCAATCAATATTTTCACTGGCTGACACGGCGCCATCGCGAGCAAGCTCGCTCCCACAGTGCTGTTTGCTTCGAGATCGCGTCGTTCGATAACGCCGAATACGTCCATCGCCCTCAGCCCTTACAACCGACCTGTAGAACGCCCCAATCCCCGTGGCGAGGGAGCTTGCTCCCGCTCGGTGGCGCAGCCGCCGCAAAACCGGGCGATGCGGTGTGCCTGGAGAAACGGAGTCGCTGGTTTGGGGCCGCTTCGCAGCCCAGCGGGAGCAAGCTCCCTCGCCACGGGTGCAACGCTGCTTGGTCACGCCCGACGCGAAACCTGTGGGAGCGAGCTTGCTCGCGATGACATTCGATCAATCAATATTTTCACTGGCTGACACGGCGCCATCGCGAGCAAGCTCGCTCCCACAGTGCTGTTTGCTTCGAGATCGCGTCGTTCGATAACGCCGAATACGTCCATCGCCCTCAGCCCTTACAACCGACCTGTAGAACGCCTCAATCCCCGTGGCGAGGGAGCTTGCTCCCGCTCGGTGGCGCAGCCGCCGCAAAACCGGGCGCTGCGGTGTGTCTGGAGAAATGGAGTCGCTAATGTGGGGCCGCTTCGCAGCCCAGCGGGAGCAAGCTCCCTCGCCACGGGTCGTCATTTCCTACGAGATTTTCGGACCGCCTTGGCTTATCGCAAGTCCCGGAAAAATGCCCGAATATCCTCCGCCAACAACTCAGGCTGCTCCAACGCCGCAAAATGACCGCCCCGGGGCATCTGCGTCCAGCGCTGGACGTTGTAGCCACGCTCCACCCAACTGCGTGGCGGCAGCGGCAGTTCCTTGGGAAACAGCGCGACCCCCAACGGCGGCTTTATTCGCTCACCGCTGGCAAGCACCAGAGGCCGCCGACTGCCTTCCACATACGGGCGAAACGACGAGCCAATGCAGTTGGTCAGCCAATAAAGCGTCACATTGGTCAGCAGCCATTCGCGATCGATGGGGGCGCTCGGATCGCACCACGACAGAATCTTTTCGCCCATCCAGGCCAGCAATCCAGCAGGTGAGTCGTTCAAGCCCACGGCCAGGCTTTGCGGCTTGGTTCGCTGGATATGCGCATAGGCACCTTCGGCTTCGCTGAACGCCGCGGCGCGTTGCAGGAATGCGGTTTCCTCTTCGCTCAGAGGCGGGTCGGTTTCGCCCAGGGGCGGGCGGTAGGCGCCGGGGATGTAGTTGAGGTGGATGCCGGTCAGACGCTCGGCAAAGCGCACGCCCAACCAACTGGTGACAGCCGCGCCGACATCGCCGCCCTGGGCACCGAACCGCTCGTAACCCAGCCCGGTCATCAGCTCGCTCCATAACCCGGCCACTTCATAAGGCCCGCACCCGGTTTGCATGAACGGCGCCGAAAAGGTGTAGCCCGGCAAGGACGGTACTACCACATCAAAAGCATCGGCCGGGTCGCCGCCATGGCTGGCGGGGTCCGTCAGCAGCTCGATGATGCGCTGCATCTCGATGTACGAGCCGGGCCAGCCATGGGTGAGCACAAGGGGCATGGGATTGGGCCCGATCCCGCGCTGATGGACGAAGTGAATCTCTTGCTCGCCCAACGTGGCGACGAAGTGCGGCAGGCGATTGAGCGCCGCTTCCTGGGCCCGCCAGTCGAAGTTTGTCGACCATTGGGCGAGCAGATCGCGCAGCATGTCCGCGTCCATGCCTTCGCTCCAGCCCACGCCGGCCAAGGGCTCTGGCAACCGGGTGCGACGCAGGCGATCGTGCAGGTCGTCAAGCGCGCTGTCAGGGACGGCGATGGAGAAAGGTCGGACGAACATGTTTTGCTCCAGACGGGTGGTTTATTGAATTTATCAGACCGCCGTCGAGTCTTTGAAAAATGGACACCGCAACGGATCGGCGACCAGTCGCTGCCTGCCGACGTATTCCATTACCTCAGACAGCTGACACCAGCTAAGGACGGACAATGACCTTCTTTATTTTTCTCATCGCCTGCTGTGCTGCTGCGAGTACTGGCGTCATTTTCAAACCGGGCCAATGGTACGAATCCCTCGTCAAACCCAGCTTCACACCGCCCAACTGGATGTTCCCGGTGGCCTGGTCGATTATTTACCTGCTGCTTGCCTGGGCAGGGTACCGCTTGAGCCTGATACCGGGAAGCCAGTTGGTCTTGGCGCTGTGGGCGGCGCAAATTGCGCTCAACACGTTATGGACGCCGGTGTTTTTCGGGGCGCATCAGATTCTCGCCGGCATGGTGATCATCGCGTTGCTCTGGCTCGTGGTGGCGGCGATGGTGGTGTTGGCACTGCGTTTGGATGTGATCACCGGGCTGATCCTGTTTCCCTACCTGGCGTGGCTATGCGTGGCTGCTGCGCTGAACTTCTCCATCCTGCGCAACAACCGTTGACGAGCTTGTTGAAACGCTAATCCCCCACACGAATATGCGGCGTAACGGACATCCCCACCCGCAGCTTCCTGGCAGCGGGCTGGTCGGGGGCAATGTGGATTCGTACCGGCAGGCGCTGGACGATCTTGGTGAAGTTCCCGGTCGCGTTGTGTGGCGCAACGGCCGAATAACTCGCGCCACTGGCCGGTCCCAGGCTTTGCACCGTGCCTTGCAACGCCTCGCCCGGCAATGCGTCCACTTCGATGTCCACCAGCTGTCCGGTCTCAACCCGCGCCAGTTGCGTCTCGCGAAAGTTCGCGGTGATGTAGACGGCGTCGAGCGGGACGATGGCCAGCAACGGTTTGCCCGCATTGACGAACGCACCGACCCGTACCGATTTCTGCCCGATCATGCCGCTGATCGGTGCCGTGATCCGGGTGTAGGACAGCTGCAGTTGCGCGATGGATTGCGTGGCCTCGGCATGGGCGAGGGTCGCCACGGCTTTTTCCAGGTCGGCCTTGAGGATTTCGACTTGTTGCCGGGCAGCTTGCAGACCCGCCTCGCTCTTGTCCCGGCGTGCCTGCTGGATGCTCAGTTGCGCTTCGGCCTGTTGCCGTGCCTGCACGGTGCCCGAGCCGTCATTGGCCAGGTTGCGATACCGCGTCTGGTTGGCAGTCGCCAACTTGACCGCGGCCTCGTCTGCCGCCAGCGCAGCCTGGGCCTGGCGAATGGCGGTGGCCTGCCGGGCCAGGTGTGCCTGCAAGCTGGCGATACCGGCCCGGGCACTGGCGACCTGGGCTGTCGCCGCGCTCAGCGCCGCCACGAAATCACGGTCGTCGATGGTCGCCAGCAAGTCGCCCTTGGCCACCGGTTGGTCGTGTTCGACCCATACCGAAGCCACCGTGCCCGACACTTGCGGCGCTACCGTGGTGAAGTCGGCGTGGACATAAGCATCGTCGGTCGACTGGATGGCGGCAGCCGACTCGGGTCGGTTGAGGTAGGCGGCCCCGCTGATCGCCACGGTGAGCAGCAATGCAATGATGAGCTTGGCTTTCTTGGGTAATGCCATGATGGGTCACCGATGGGAGGAAGAAGGGGGCGAGGCGGCCCGTATGACCGGGGCAGGGATGAAGCTCAGGCGCAGCACCAGCGGAATCAGCAGCACGGCCAGTGCGCCCAGGACGCGGTAGGCGTCGGCGATAGACAGCACCAGCGCCTGCCCGCCGATGAGCATCATCAGTTGCTGTGGATCGGGCATGGACGGCAAGGCGCCGCCCACCATGGCCGTGTGGTCCAGCAGCATTTCCGAGTGGAAACGTGCGCGCAATACCATCAACTGCCCGACCAGCGCAGCGCCGGCCAGGGACCCGAAGGCGCGCACTGTATTGATGGTGCCGGAGAAAAAAGGCCCCTCGGCAGGCTGCACCACGCTGGTAATCAGGAACAGCATCGACACCACGGCCATGGGTTGCCCCAGCGATTGCAGCGTTTGCGCCAAGACGAATTGTTCGCGGTTCCAGTCGCTGGTCAATTGCGCGCCACACAGGCACGCCAGGGCAATCAGGCACAACCCCGCGGCGAAGACCAGGCGCGCATCGACCCACTTCTGGTAGAGCAGCAGCGCCACCAGGGGGCCCAGGATCAACTGCGGCAGCGCCACGATCAGGCCAATGGAGGCCATCTGGAAGGGCCGATAATCCTGGAGCGTGGCCAGATAGCTGGCGGGCAACAGCGAGCTGGACATCAGCACCACCAGCAAGCAGAGAAACAAGGTGCAGCCCAGCCCCAGGTTGCGGCGCCCCAGGACTTGCAATTTGATGAAGGGCGAGGGGTGATACCACTCGGTCAACAAGTAGATCACCAGCAATGCCAGGCCGGCCAGCAGCGAGGAGGTGACCAGCGGCGAATTGAACCAGTCCAGGCGCGTGCCTTGGTCCAGTGCCACCGTGATCAGGCCGAAGGCCGGCACCGCGAATGCCATGCCCAGCCAGTTGGCATGCCCGAAACGCTGGGGTTGGATGGGTTCTTTGGGCAATCCCCAGCCAATCAATGCCGCAGCGATACAGGCCAGCGGAATAATCTGCCAGTACACCCAGCGCCAGTCCTGCAGGCCATCTGTCCAATGGCCGGCCAGCCAGATGGACAGGTTGGGCGCGAAGGTGGCGGTCATGGCATACAACGCCAACCCATACAGCCGTATCGATGGCGGCAAGAATTTCAGCGCAGCCATCATCAGCAAGGGGATCGTCATGCCACTGGCGAGGCCTTGAACAAAGCGCAACGCCAGCAGCAGGTCCAGGTCCCGGATGAAGGGCAATATCGCCGCCAGCGCGGTACAAGTGCCCAACACCCACAGTTCGAGGCGGCGGACCGAAAGCGTCATGGCAAACCAGGCCGCAAAGGGCATCGCGATCAGCTCCCCGGCGCTGTACGCCGTGGTGAGCCAGGAGGCGTCGTCCAGGCCGAAGCCCAACGCGCCCCTCACGTCCGCCAGGGCCAAAGCACCGACGCGGATGTTCAGTCCCGCCATCATTGCCGCCAGGAAGATGCCCAGCAGGCCGACCAACGGCCGCTTCGAGGCCCCGGCGTGGGGCGCTTCGCTGACAGCGACGGCGGCCGTCGGCAAGGCCATGCTGTTCATCGAACCTGCTCCGGATCCCAGCCGCCGCCCAGGGATTTGTACAGATTGACCACGGTGAGGGTGGCGTTGGTCGCGCTGGTGTTGAGGTGGGTCTGGCTGGCCAACAAGTTGAGTTGCGCCGTGAGGACGCTCAGATAGTCGGCGGCGCCTTGTTGATAGCCACGCTCCGCCGCGTCCAGTGCCTCCCTGTTCTGTTCGTACGAAACCTGCAGCTCGTCGTGCTGGCGCCGTTGAGCAGCCCAGGCGTCCAAGGCATTGTCTACCTCGTGCCAGGCTTGCAGCACGGTCTGGCGATAGGCGAGGGCGGCGGTTTTTTGCCGCGATTCGTTCAGGGCCAAGCGCTGCATCAGGCGGCCACCCTCGAAGATGGGCAGGTAGACGGTCGGCCCGACCGAAAACATCCGCGAGTCCCAACTGGTGAGGTCGCCGCTGTCGAAAGCCTCCACGCCGATGCGGCCTTTCAAGCCGATACGCGGATAGAAATCAGCCTTGGCCACGCCGATAGCCGCCGTGGCAGCGTGGAGTTGCGCCTCGGCGCGCAGGATATCCGCGCGCCGGTGGGCCAGTTCCGACGGCACGCCCAGCGGAATGCGTGCAGGCAGCGACGGCAGGGGCATGGCCTGGCGCAGTTGCGCATCGAGGGCTCGCGGTTGTTCACCCATGAGCAGGGCAAGGGCGTTCATCTGGGCGTTACGACGCTGGGCCAGCTCGGGAAACAGGGCTTTGACCGTCGCCAACTGCGCGCGGGCCGATGAGGTTTCGAAGCGTGTCGCCACGCCGTTGCGTTCGCGGCTTTCGGCCAGGGCCAGGGTGCGTTCGGCAACCGCTTGGTTCTGCCGGGCAATGTCCAGTTGTGCCTGGGTCCCGCGTAACTGCAGATACGTGCGCGCCACTTCGGCGGCCAGCGCCACCCTTACGGCTTCGCGATCGTACAGCGAGGCCTGGACTGTCGCCTCGGCACCTTCGCGCGAACGTCGGGCCCGGCCCCAGAGGTCGATTTCCCAGTTCGCATCGAAACCCAGCTGCCAGAAATTGCTGGGATCGGTGGGAGCCCCCAGGGCGGCGAATTTGCCATGCTCGCTTAGCCCCTCGCGGGCGTAGCTGGCGTTGGCGCCGACAATGGGCAACAGCTGCGACGCGACGATGCCCAGCCGTGCGCGGCTTTGCTCGATGCGTTCGGCGGCCATTTGCAAGTCAAGGTTTCCCTCCAGCGTGCGCGCCAGCAACTGGGTGAGCAGGGCGTCATTGAACAGCCGCCACCATTGCATGGGCACGGCCGCAGTGGAGGAGCGAGGCTCGCCGTAGTGTTCCTGGCGGGGCGTCAGTTGCGCGGCGTCCAATCCGTTTTCAGGCCTGATGAAATCCGGGCCCACCATGCAGCCCGCCAGGCAAGCAGCGCCAAGCGCCGCGGTGATGGCGGGGAAGCGAGAGCGTAGGTACTGGGGTAATTCGTCGAAGCCTGACATAGCCAGATCCCCGCAATGTGCGGCGTCAGCCGAAGAGCCTCCGCCATGGGGTCGATAGATTCGTGACCCCATATTATCGACGGGTTGCCCCAGGCACACTTCTACCTCGGTTCAGCGAAACCATACGTGGGATAGGCGGGGATATACGCAAGTATGAGCAGGAACCGATCCCGTTGATCAGTGCGGCTGACCGAGGGCTTTTGCGATGCAGTCCAGCAACCTTCTGGCATCGCAGGGCTTGGGCAGGCAATCCACCAGCCCCGACGTGTTGGCGGCCAGTTCCGGGTACGCCGTAATGAACAGGGTAGGGATACGCACCTTGTTTTTCAGCAGGTGCCGATGCAACTCGATGCCGCTCATGCCCGGCATCTGTATGTCGCAAACCAGGCAGCCGGTTTGCGCGGGCGCTTCTGAATCGAGGAATTCCCTGGCGCTGCGATACGTACGGACCTGATGGCCGCTGGACCGCAACAGGCTATTGAGCGCCGTGCGTACGGATTCATCGTCATCGATGACTGCGATCGTCTTGTTGCACACGGGGGTGTCTTCCATGGGATCGCTCGTAACAGCGCCGGTTTTCAATTCACCATACGCGGTCCGTCCAGGCGCAAAAGTATACCTATGTATATCCGGCTAAGACCTAAGGTGCGCGCGCCCCTGGCGGCATGCAACCAACGGATGCCCAAGTCATACGCGGGCAGGAATGACTGGCGGGGAATTTCACATAGACTGGCGCCGCATCGTCGGCCTGCGTGGTCATTCAACTGCCGTATCCGCTGTGTCCGAGGCCCGTCATCGCCGTTGAAAAAAATATGGGAAGGGCACAGGCGAGGCGCTAATCTAAACGACGGCAATACGATCCGTCCCGGAACCCGACATGAACGCTTTTCGTCGAGTCGCCGGCGCAGCCATGGAAGCCGAACCCTGGCCTTGGCAATTGCGGCATGACACTGGATGGCAGCTCGACGGTAAATGCAACTGAACCCCTCTTGCTCCAGTGCCGATGGAAACCCGCATGCAAACACAATGGGACGATGGCGAGCGTATCTTCTGCCGGGAACGACGCCCAGGTGCCGACGGCGATAAACCTGTCCTGGTGGTTCGGCCCGCCACCCGCCAGCCGCGGCCCGATTGCCTTGAGCGTCTTGCTCATGAATTCGGCCTGAGGGACCAGTTGGATGCTTCGTGGTGCGTACGGCCCCTGGAATGGATCAGTGAAGGTCCTCAAGTGCAATTGGTCGCCAGCGACCCGGGTGGTTTGCCGCTGTTGCAATTGCTCACCTCGCCCTTGGAGACGACCCGGTTCTTGCAGCTCGCGGTGAGCATTGCCGTCGCATTGGGCAAGCTTCACGAGCGTGGCCTGATCCATAAGGACATCAAGCCCAGCCATATCCTGGTGGATTGCGACGACGGCCAGGCCCGGCTCACCGGGTTCGGCATGACGTCACGCTTGCCCCGCGAGCGGCAGGCTCCCGAGACGCTTGCCGGGACGCTGGCCTACATGGCGCCCGAACAGACCGGCAGGATGAATCGCTCGATCGACTCGCGCAGTGATCTCTATTCTTTCGGCGTCACGCTCTACCAGATGTTGACCGGCTCGCTGCCGTTCACGGCATCAGACCCGATCGAATGGGTGCATTGCCATATCGCCAAGAGGCCGCTGGCGCCCAACGAGCGGATCCAAACCATTCCCGACATGCTGTCGCGGATCGTCATGAAGCTGCTCGCCAAGACCGCCGAGGAACGCTACCAGACGGCCGCGAGCGTAGAGCACGACCTGCGTCAGTGCCTGGCGCATTGGCGGCAGTGGCGTCGCATCGAAGATTTTGCATTGGGCGAGCAAGGCGGCTCAGACCGCCTTTTGATTCCCGAAAAACTCTATGGACGCGAGCCCGAGGTCCAAGCGTTGGTAAGCGCGTTCAACCGGGTGGTTGAACGTGGCGCGCCGGAACTCGTGCTGGTCACGGGGTATTCCGGGATTGGTAAATCTTCCGTGGTCAACGAGCTGCACAAGGTACTCGTGCCGCCAAGGGGGTTGTTCGCCCGTGGCAAGTTCGATCAGTACCGGCGCGATATTCCCTATTCGACGCTGATCCAGGCGTTTCAGAGCCTGGTGCGTACGCTGTTGGGCAAGAGCGATGCCGAGTTGGCCGGTTGGCGCGATGCATTGCGCCAGGCCCTGGACCCCAACGCACGGCTGATGACGGACCTGATCCCTGAACTGAGGCTGATCGTCGGGGAGCCGCCTGCGGTGCTGGCACTCGATCCCCAGCAGGAGCAACGGCGCTTCCTGCTGGTGTTGCGCCGTTTTATCGGTGTGTTCGCCCGCCGCGAGCATCCCCTGGCGCTGTTTCTCGACGACTTGCAATGGCTTGACGCGGCGACGCTCGACCTGCTGGAAGACCTGCTGACCAGCGACGACGTGCAATATCTGCTGCTGGTCGGTGCGTACCGCAGCAACGAAGTGGATGCGACGCACCCGCTGTCAGGCAAACTCAAGACGCTGCGCAGCGTCGGCGGCAAGGTCAGCGAAATCATGCTCTCACCGCTCGCCAAGGGGCATATCGAGCAATTGATCGCCGAGGCGCTGCATGACGAGCCTGCTCGCATCGAGCCGCTGGCGCAGTTGGTGCTGGACAAGACCGCGGGCAATCCGTTCTTCGTGATCCAGTTCTTGCAGGCGCTCGCCGATGAGCACTTGCTGGCGTTCGATCATGGCAGCCGACAGTGGTGGTGGGACCCGGATCGGATTCACGCCAAGGGGTACACCGACAACATCGTCGACTTGATGAGCGGCAAGCTGGCGCGCCTGCCGGCCCAGACGCAGCAGGCCTTGCAGCAGCTTGCTTGCATGGGGAACGTCTGCGGGCTGAACGCACTGGCGGTTATCCTTGAGGTCCCCAGAGCGCAAATCCGCACGGTCCTCTGGGAGGCGGTCCGCCAGGAACTGGTAGAGCGCCGCGACGGTGCTTACGGTTTTGTCCACGACCGTATCCATGAAGCGGCCTACTCGATGATCCCCCCGGAGTCACGCGCCTCGGCCCATTTGAAAATCGGCCGGCTGCTGGCCCGGCAGACCGCTCCCGAGGGCCGGGACGAGGCGATATTCGACATCGTGGGCCAGCTCAACCTCGGCGCCGGGTTGCTCGTCGATCAGGCCGAGCGAGAGGAGCTGGCCGCGCTCAACTTGCTCGCCGGCCAACGGGCCAAGGCGTCGACGGCCTATGCGTCGGCACTCAATTACCTGGCCCATGGTGCCCAGCTGCTGGGCGATGACAGTTGGACGCATCGGCACGGCTTGAATTTCGCCCTTGAGCTGAACAGGGCCGAATGCGAGTTCCTCACCGGCCAGCTCGCCATTGCCGACGAGCGGCTGACGGCGCTGGCCAATCGCGCCGTGACGGTGAGCGAACGGGCCAGTGTCGCCTGCCTGTTGATGGATGTGTACTTGCTGATGGATCGCAGCGACGGCGCGGTGGCGGTGTGTCTCGCGTACTTGCGGCATGTCGGCATTCACTGGGCCGCGCAGCCAAGTGACGAGGCCGTGCGCCAGGAATACGACCGCATCGCCACATTGCTCGGCGATAGGGCCATCGAGGATTTGATCGATCTGCCCTTGATGGAAGACGCGACCGCGTTGGAGACCGTCAATGCGCTGAGCAAGCTCTTCGCCCCGGCCCTGCAAAGTGACGCGAACCTGGCGGACCTGTTGATCTGCAAGGCCATCACCTTGAGCCTGGAACGCGGCAATTGCGACGCGTCCTGTGTGCTCTATGCCAATCTGTTCAGGGTCGCGGGCCGGCGGTTCGGCGACCATGAGGTGGGGTTCCGTTTCGGGCAGCTGGGCTGCGACCTTGTCGAGCACCGTGGCATGACTCGATTCGAAGCCAGCACCTATCTGTGCTTCTCTTGCTTTGCCGTGCGCTGGATGAGACCGGTCGGACAATGCCGCGACCTCTTGCGTCGTTCGTTTGCGGCTGCGAACCGGATCGGGGACCTGCCGTACGGTGCCTACGCGGGCAACAACCTCACTGCGGATCTGCTCTTCGCCGGGGAACCGCTGCCCAAGGTACAAGATGAAGCCGAGCGTGGCCTGGACTATGCGAGGAAGGTGCGTTTCGGGCTGGTGACGGATTTCATCGTCACGCAATTGCTGCTGATCCGGATGCTTCGCGGCCAGACGTCGATCTTCGGGCGCCTGGATGACGACGAACTGGACGAGGTGACCACCGAATCCCATTTGTCCAGCAATCCGGACCTGGTCCTGGCTGAATGCTTGTACTGGGTTCGCAAGCTACAGGCCCGCTGTATGGCCGACGAGCCAGAAGCGGCCTTGGCCGCTGCCGAAAAAGCGCGCCGGTTGCTCTGGGTTTGCCAGTCCTTTTTCGAGGAAGCCGAATATCACTTTTTCGGTGCCCTGGCCCATGCTGCCGTTTATGACAAAGCCCCTGCGGATCAGCGAGGGGCGCATCTGGACGCAATGAAGGAGGGCCATGGACAGCTTCAGGCCTGGGCGCAGCAGTGCCCGGACAACTTTGCCAGCCGCGCCGCACTGGTGGGCGCGGAGATTGCCCGTGTCGAAGGGCGGCCAATCGATGCCGAGCTGCTTTACGAACACGCCATGAACCTCGCCCGGCAAAGCGGCTTCGTCCATGTCGAGGCGCTTGCCAACGAACTAGCCTCACGTTTCTACGCCGCCCGTGGCCTTGGGAAAATCGCTCGCATGTATATGCAGGACGCCTGCTACGGCTATCTGCGTTGGGGAGCCGACGGCAAGGTTCGACAGCTCGAAGCCCGGTATCCGTGGCTGCGCGAAACAGAACCCGCGCCCGGCCCGGCGACTACGATGGCGACTCCGGTGGAACACCTGGACATCGCCACCGTGCTCAAAGTCTCTCAGGCAGTGTCGGGAGAAATCGTCCTGGAGAAGCTGATTGATCGGGTGATGGCCACGGCCATCGAGCAGGCCGGCGCTGAGCGCGGCCTGCTGATCCTGTCCACTGGCGAGGGGCACCGGATCGCGGCGCAAGCGACGACCGGCGGGACCACGACGCAACTGCGTGACGAGCCGGTCAGTTCGGCGCTGTTGCCGGAGTCGATTTTTTACCATGTGCTGCGGACCCAGGAGAGCGTGTTTCTCGACGACGCCATGGGCCCGGCTGCCGCGACGTTTGCCGCCGATCCCTACTTTCGCCAATGTCCCGTGCGGTCGATCCTCTGTCTGCCGCTGGTCAACCAGGCCACGCTGGTGGGCGTGCTGTATTTGGAAAACAGCCTTGCCGCCCATGTATTCAGTCCGAACCGCCTCGCCATCCTGAATCTGGTGGCGTCTCGCGCGGCTATCTCCCTGGAAAACGCTCGTCTGTACCGAGAGGTGGCCGAACGGGAGGCAAAGATCCGTCGTCTCGTCGATGCCAACATCATCGGGATTCTGGTCTGGAATGCCGAGGGCGACATCATCGAAGCCAACGACGCGTTCCTGCGCATGGTGGGCTATGAGCGCGAAGACCTTGCCTCCGGCCGGCTGCGTTGGCGGGACCTGACGGTGCCGGAGCATCGCGAGCTGAGCGAGCGTTCTTTGGCCCAGGCCCTGCGCACCGGACAAGCCTGCCCGTACGAGAAGGAGTACTTCAGGAAAGACGGCAGCCGTCTGCCGGTGATCGTTGGCCTGGCCATGTTCGAAGCCAGCAGCCGGGAAGGCGTGGCCTTTGTGCTGGATCTGACCGAGCGCCGACAGGCCGAGGAGAAGATTCGCGAAAGCGAGCGTCGCTATCGCGAAGTGCAGGCCGAACTGGCCCATGCAAACCGAGTCGCGACGATGGGCCAGTTGGTCGCCTCGATCGCCCATGAGGTCAACCAGCCGATCGCCGCGACGATCCTCAATGCCGACGCCGCCCTGCGTTGGCTCAACGCCCAGCCGCCGGAAATCGAGGAAGTCCGGCAGATTCTCGGGCATCTGGTCTTCGATGCCAATCGAGCCGCCGATGTGCTGGGGCGAATCCGCGAGCACATCCGCAAGGCTCCACCGCAGAAAGGGCCGCTGGACATCAACGCAGCCATCGAGGAAATGGTCGAGTTCAGCCGCAGCCAGATCATCAAGAGTGGCGCCTCGATCCAAACACACCTGGCCGACGCGCTGCCTGCTATCGACGGGGATCGCGTGGAGCTGCAACAGGTGCTGCTCAACCTGATCATGAACGCATTGGAGGCCATGAGCGCCGTCGATGAAAGCGAGCGGCACTTGTCGATCAGTTCCGGGCTGGACGATGCCGGTTGCGTGTGGGTGAAAGTCTGCGATTCGGGGCCGGGCTTTGCCTTGGGATGCGCGGAACGGGTGTTCGCATCGTTCTACACCACCAAGGCTTCGGGCCTTGGGCTGGGATTATCCATCTGTCGATCGATCATCGAAGCCCACGGCGGCTGTTTGCAGGCGCACGCCAACCAGCCCCGTGGGGCTGTCCTCGAGTTCTCGCTGCCCGTTGCTCGTTAATACCAAGGTTTACATGCTGCATATCAATCGATCAGTGAACCAATCCCACGTACAAATGATCCCCGCCAACCCGAGCGATACAGTGATTGCCATGGGTTGCGGAGGATCTGGCAATGAAACTGACAGGCATCGCGGCGGATGAATTTTCGTCACTTCGTTCAATAGTGCTTATCTGCCTGGCGTTGGTAGCGGCCAACGTCTCCTACCGTTTGGTTGTGCCGGTGTCGGCAGGCGTGACTCTGGAACCCCGCCACGGCACCAAAAGGCCCGGAGGGCTGGCGATCGATTCGCTGAGGTTGGTCGATATCAGCGCCTTGGGCGAGGTGCCCATCGGGGCGCATCTGATCAGTCCGCGCCGTTTCTATATCCATCACGGGATTTACCTGGGCGCCGGAAGCGTTGCCCATTATTCGGGGTTCAGTGGCGCGCTGGAAGCGGGGCCCATCGAAGTGACCGATCTGGAGCATTTCGCCAGTGGCAGGCCGGTGTGGATCATCGAACAACCCGCCCGCTATCCGGCCAACGAAGTGGCCCGTCGGGCCCGCTCCAGGTTGGGCGAAAACCGCTACAGTCTCCTGGCCAACAACTGCGAACATTTCTGCACCTGGTGCCTTACCGGGAAGGGCTACAGTGCCCAGGTCGGCGCGTATTGGCACCGGCCGCGCGAGTTCCTGGCAACGATTACCGCACTGAAGGCTCTTTTCGTTGCGTGACGCTACCGATTGCGCCTCGTCAGGCCCACTTCGGCGTCGAAGGCGCTGTGCTAGGCTTTTTCAATCCACCCTGCGAGAGAATCGTGCATGAACGGCAATATCAAAAACAATGAGCCGGGCAGCGAAGGTCCTGTTGTGTTCGTGCTGGACGACGATGCGTCCATACGTTGTGCATTGAGCAATCTCCTGCGCTCTGTCGGCATGCGCGTCGAGACATTCGCGTCCACCGCCGAGTTTCTCCAGCGGCCCAAACCCGATTGCGCCAGTTGCCTGGTACTCGATGTCCGGTTGCAGGGCAGTAGCGGGCTGGATTTCCAGCGCCAGTTGGCGGCGTCGAATATCAGGATTCCCATCATCTTCATTACCGGTCACGGCGACATTGAAATGTCCGTCAAGGCGATGAAGGCCGGCGCCATGGACTTTTTGGCTAAACCGTTTCGCGAACAGGATTTGCTGGACGCCGTGTCAGCTGCGCTTGAGGCGGACGTCAAACGGCGGGAAATCGAGCAGCAGCTTTGCGGCTTGCATACGCGTTACCAGACGTTGACGGCGCGCGAGAAGGAGGTCATGGCCCTGGCCGCCAAGGGGCTGATGAACAAACAGATCGCCGGGCAGATGAACCTGAGCGAGATTACCGTGAAAATCCATCGCGCCCATGCCATGAAGAAAATGCACGCCAAGTCGTTCGCCGACCTGGTGCGGATGGCTGAAACCCTCGGCGCAGAACCTGCCTAACGCGCCAAACCTGTGGGAGCGAGCTTGCTCGCGATGGCCGTAAGGCAGTCAAATCGATGCGACTGGTCCGCCAACATCGCGAGCAAGCTCGCTGCCACAGCAAAGCCCGATCCCGAACCGCCGCCGTTTTGCTCTATCCCTCGCAAAAATCCCGCTTCCCCTCTGGCACTAACCTGCGACTACGTTGTCAGTACTTGGCCGCCGTAGGGCCGACGTTCGGCTCATATAGCGACAATGTCAGCTACATGACGCCCTTTTTTTGACGCCTTCGGGACAAAGACTCGCATGGATTTCGCGGGGACCGTTATTTCCTTTTGCGGGTTGACACTCTATGGGTTTTTTTCTCGATCCACGGCATGACATTGATGCCGCTTTGTTAAGTTATCGCCGTGTATTCTGGTCCCTGGCCTTGTTCAGCGGCGTGATCAATCTGCTGGTGCTGGTGCCGTCGCTCTACATGATGCAGGTCTACGACCGGGTCCTGACCAGTCGCAACGAAACCACCCTGGTCATGCTCACCTTGATCGCCCTTGGGCTGTTCATGTTCAGTGCGTTGATCGAGTGGGTGCGCGGCGAGGTGATGATCCGCATGAGCGCCGGGCTGGACGACGCCTTGGGCGAGCGGATTTTCGATGCGGCGTTTGCCCGCAGCCTGCGCGAGCACAACGCCAACCCGGCACAAGTGCTCACCGATCTTGCCACCTTGCGACAGCTGATTACCGGCCAGGGCCTGATCGCCTTGCTCGATGCGCCGTGGCTGCCGATCTTCCTGCTGGTGGCGTTCATCTTTCACCCTTGGTTCGGCGTATTGACGCTGGTGCTCGCCGTATTGCTGATCGGCCTGGCGCTGTGGGGCGAGTTGGCGACCCGTTCCCGCCTGGGAGAGGCCAATCGACTGGGCGTGCAGTCCTCGGTCTACGTCAACAGCACATTGCACAACGCCGAGGTCATCCAGGCCCTGGGCATGCTCGGGCCCCTGCGCCAGCGCTGGAGCCTGCTGCAACAACGGATCATCGCCGCGCAGGCCCACGCCAGCGACCGCGGGGCGCGCATCACCTCGGCGACGCGATTCGTGCGGATTTCCGGTCAGTCCCTCGCTTTGGGATTGGGCGCGCTGCTGGTGCTGGAGGGGCAGCTCTCGGCGGGGATGATGATCGCCATGTCGCTGCTGCTGGGACGTGCCCTGGCTCCGGTGGAAATCGCCATCGGCTCGTGGAAGCAATTCAACAGCGGCCGCCAGAGTTACCAGCGCCTGAGCCAACTGCTCGCGCAACATCCGCGCGATCGCTTGCGCATGCCGCTGCCACCGCCCACCGGCGCGCTGCGCCTGGAGCAGTTGTACGTCGGACCGCCCGGGGCATCACAGCCGATTCTGCGGGGCATCAATTTCAGCCTCGGCAAGGGCGAAGTGCTCGCGGTGGTTGGTCCCAGTGCCAGCGGCAAATCGACTCTGGCTCGCGCGTTGGTTGGCGTGTGGCCGGCCATGGGCGGATCGGTGCGCCTGGACGATGCCGAGATCAGCCAGTGGTCCCATGACGCGCTGGGGCCATACCTGGGCTATCTGCCCCAGGACATCGAACTGTTCGATGGCAGCGTCGCCGACAACATCGCCCGTTTCGGCGAGCAGGACGCCGACAAAATCATCGCCGCCAGCCGTCAAGCGGGCATTCACGAAATGATTCTCAGGTTTCCCAAGGGCTACGACACACCGTTGGGCCCTGGCGGGCTTGGCCTGTCTGGCGGTCAGAAGCAACGCCTGGGCCTGGCGCGCGCGCTGTATGGCAGCCCGTCCGTGATCGTGCTCGACGAGCCCAACTCCAACCTCGATGAAGCCGGTGAACTGGCGCTGGTGCAGGCCATCGGCGTGCTCAAGGCCGCCGGCAGCACCGTGGTGTTGATCACCCATCGGCCCAACGTGCTGGCGGTGGTCGATCACATCCTCGTGTTGAAGGACGGCACTCAACAAGCGTTCGGCCCTCGGGACCGAGTGCTCAAGGCGCTGATGCCGGGGCCGCGGCCGGCCGCTGTGCGGGAGGCAGGCAAGGATGCGTGATTTGAAATCGGCCACACCGGCCCACGGCGAGCATGGCCTGAGCGTGCTCAGCAGCGACACATTGCCCACCGCGAGCACCGATGCGGGCGGCGCGGCGCGCTACGGCGTGGTTTTCCTGGCCCTGACCCTTGGCGGCTTTCTGCTTTGGGCCTGCCTGGCGCCACTCGACCAGGGCGTGGTGGGCAGCGGCACCGTGGTAGTGGCGGGGGAGCGCAAAGCGGTGCAGTCACTGGTGGGGGGCGTGGTGGAAAAACTGTTGGTCAGTGATGGCGATCGTGTCAGCCAGGGGCAGTTGCTGGTGCAGCTCAACACGGTGCAGGCGCAATCGCAGTTGGACGTGACCCTGGGCAAGCTGCTCAACGACCGCAGCATCGAGGCGCGGTTGATGGCCGAGCGCCTGGGCGCCGATGAAATCCAATGGCCGCAACAATTGCTGGAGCGCGCCGATGAGCCACGTGTCAAGGCGGCCATGGCCCTGCAGAGTCAGCTGTTCATGACCCGGCGTGCCGAACTGGGCAGCCGCCTGAAGATCATCGAGCATGAAATCGGCGCCTTGCAGCAACAACTGCAGGGCTACGAAGGGGTCAAGCGCAACTACGATGCGCAAATGCGCTTCCAGCAACAGGAACTCGAGGGCTTGCGCGAGTTGGCCCGGGAAGGCTACGTGCCGCGCAACAAACTTTTCGAGGCCGAGCGAAACGCGGCGCAACTGGCCGGACAGATCGCTTCGGGCATCGGCGACGTCGGGCGCACCCGCCAGGCGATCAACGAAAGTCGGCTCAAGGCCTTGCAGGCGCAGCAGGAGTTTCGCCGCGATGCCGAAACCCAGCTCAGCGAGGTTTCGGCCGAAGCCGCTGCCTATGCCGATCAGATCCGCGCCTTGCAGTTTGAAGTCGATAACGGTGCGATCCGCGCGCCGGTGGCGGGCCAGGTCATGGACATGTCGATCCACACCGTGGGCGGCGTCGCCCAGGCCGGGCAGACGCTGATGCAGGTGGTGCCGTTGGACGCGCCGATGGCGATCACCGCGCGTTTCGATCCGTTGATGGCCAATAAGCTCACCCCCGGATTGCCGGTGCATGTGCATTTCACCGCCCTGCAGCGGGTGGATACGCCGACTGTGACCGGCACGGTGACCACCGTGTCGGCGGACCAACTGATCGACCAGCAGACCCACCAGCCGTACTTCTCCGCCAAGGTAGAAATTCCCGCCGAGACAGTCGTCGCGCTGCAAGGCGCCGGTTTGCTGGTGCGGCCCGGCATGCTCGCCGACGTCACCGTCGTGACCGGTGAACGCACCTTGATGAACTACCTGATGAAACCATTGCGCGAACGCTTGCTGGCTGCCTTCAAAGAGGAATGAGCATGACCGACCGTTGCCGTTACGGCGTCCGTGTGCTGTTGAGCCTGTACACCAGTTGGGCGGTGATCGGCCCCGCCTGGGCGGCGGAGGGCGGGCTGAGCCTGACTGCCGCCTACGATGCCTCGCGGCTCAATGACCCGACCTTGCAGACCGCGACCCACGCCTACGACGCGTCCCGGCAGGAAGAAGCGATTGGGCGTGGCGGGCTTTATCCGCAGGTCTCGCTGTCCTCGCGGTATGGGTATGGCGGGCGTACCGATGGCGGTGACGACAGCAGTTATGTGAACAGCAACGACTACCAGGCGAACAGCGTGACGCTGGCGGCGCAACAGCCGCTGTATGACAAGGGGCGCTGGGCGGCTTATCAGGAAGGCAAAGCCCGCGGCGTGCTCGGTAGCCAACAATTCGACGTGGCCGGCCAAGCCTTGTTCGACCGGGTCGCCAAGGGCTATTTCGATGTGGCCCGGGCCGAGAATGAATTGAAGTTGATCGCCCAGCAGAAGACCGCCATTCGTGGCTTGGTCATCCAAAGCAAAAAGCTCTATGAAGGCGGCCAGGGGGCAATCACCGACATCGACGAGGCCCAGGCCCGGCTCGATCTGGTGGAGGCCCAGGAAACCGAAGCCCAGGCCCGTCGCGTGGCCGCGCTGCGGGCACTGTCGGGACGGGCAAGCGTGCCCATCGAGGACATCCAGCCGATGCGCGAAGAATTGCCTGCCGGCAGCCCCATCCCGCCGGAGCAGGATTTGCCGTACTGGACGGCAATCGCCCGCGAGGCCAGCCCCGAACTGGCCGCGCGGCTGGCGGCGGTGAAAGTCGCCGAGGCCCAGGCCGACAGCCAGCGCGCCGGGCATTACCCGACGTTGTCGTTGACCACGCAGTTGACGCGCCGGGAAACCCGCCAGTACCAAGAGCTCGACCCGCGCCAGGACACCTATTACGTCGGTGTGCAGCTGGACATCCCCTTGTATCGCGGCGGCGCGGTGCGCGCTTCGGTGGCCAAGGCCGAGGCACAACTGGCCGGCGCCCAGTCCGACTATGACGTGCAGCGTCAGGAGCTGGCCGAGTCCATCGAGACCGATTACCTGGGCGTGGTGGCGGGGTTCGCCAAGAGCAGGGCCATGCTACGGGCGGTGGAGTCCAATCAGCGCGCGCTGACGTCGACGGAAAAAGGCTTCCAGGGCGGCGTGCGCTCGACGGTCGACATCCTCGACGCCCAGCAACGGCTGTTCCAGGCGCGCCGGGACCTGCTCGACACCAAGCTCGACATGCTCCAAAGCTACGTAAGCCTGCACACCCACACCGGCCAGATGAACCGTGCGGTGCTGGAGCAGGTGCAAAGTCTGTTCTGAAGTCGTGGCGCTGTGGTGGCGAGGGAGCTTGCTCCCGCTGGGCCGCGAAGCGGCCCCAAAGCAAATTACTGCGGTGTGTCAGGCAAATTCCGTCTTGCCTTTTTAGGGCCGCTACGCGGCCCAGCGGGAGCAAGCTCCCTCGCCACAAAGGCAGGAGTACAAGGGCTGCAAAGCAGCCCCTATAAGCTCAATCAGGCAGTGAAGTCGCTGGCATGCAGCTCCTTGACGCCCACCAGAGAGAGTTCGAACTCGGCGGTGGCGTCGGAGTCGACGCTGCCGTAGAGGATGCCGTCGACAAAGCGCAATTGGCCGGTGGCGTTGGTGGTGTCAAAGGCGTTACTGCCAATGAAGGTGAACGCATCGAGGTTGGCGGTCAGCGGGTTGGCGTCCAGGCCGGTGAAGTCCAGCTTGTCCATCTCCGTGCTCTTGAAGCCGTTGATCACGTCCCGTGCCGCCCCGACGCCCATGTCCGACAACGCGCCAAACGCATAGGTGTCCGCGCCGGTGCCGCCGGTGAGGTTATCGGTGCCCGCACCGCCGATCAGCCGATCATCGCCCGAGCCGCCCACCAGGGTGTCGTTGCCGGCACCGCCGTCGAGGATGTTTCCAGCGCTGTTGCCCGACAATGTGTCGGCGTAGGCGCTACCGGTCAGGTTCTCGATGAACTTCAAGGTGTCCAGCCCGGAGCCCACGGTGTTTTGCTGGGCAGAGGTCGAGAGGTTCACGGTGACCCCGGCCAGGGCTCGGTCGTAGGACACGGTGTCGTTACCATCACGCCCGTCGAGGATGTTGTCGCCGGCACCGGCGAACAAGGTGTTGGCCAGCGCGTTACCCGTCCCGTTGGCGACGCCGGGGCTGTCGACGTAGAGGTTCTCCACGTTGGTGCCCAAGGTGTAGGCGGCGAGGCTACTGTGGACGCTGTCGATACCGCCGGTCACCGGATTGCTGCTTTTCTCGATGACGGTATCGCTGGCATTGTCGACGTAGTAGGTATCGTCGCCGTCGCCACCGCTCATGCTGTCGGCTCCCGCAGCGCCATTGAGCACGTTGTTGGCGACGTTACCGGTGATGAAATTTCGCCGATCGTTACCGGTGCCGTCGATGTCCGAAACGCCGGTCAGCACCAGGTTTTCCAGGTTGGCGCCCAGTGTCCAACTGACCGAAGCCTGTACCGTATCGATCTGCGCGGTCGAGGTGTTGGTTTCCACGACGCTGTCGAACGCGTTGTCGACGACGTAGATATCGTTGCCATCGCCACCGGTCAACGTGTCGGCGCCCAGGTCGCCGTTCAGGGTATCGTTGCCCGAGCTGCCCACCAGCGTATCGTCCTGGTCGGTGCCGGAAATCATCCCGCCCTCATTCTGCGCGCCGTCGAAAATGTCCTGCACGCTGTTGTTGTCGTTGGGGTTGCCCTGGAAACCGAGGTCATCGGCGATGTAGTCGGCCAGGCGCTGGCCAACGATTTCCGCTGATTCCTCGTGCAGGTGCCAGACGTCGTCGGGATAAACCAGCGGGTCCACTTCATAACGCAAGGGCAGGTCGTTGGGGTCCACCGCCAGTTTTACATCGGCACGCTCGGCGGCGATGGCTTCCTGGACGGCGCGAACGTAGCCCACACCCTCGACAATGTCGGCGATCTTATCCTCCGGGTAACCACGGGCGCGCGCGGCGTCCTGCTCGTAGTGGCCGGTCTCCATGATGTACACGTTGAAGTTGCCGAATTGGCTGTGCAGGTAATCGAATACCTTCAATGTCGCCGCTTTGTAGGCTGCCGCTGCTGCCGCCTTGTCCGTGGAGCGGGCGATTTCCTGGGCGGCTTCTTCGCCTTGGCCCCAGATGATGCCCATGGTCACGTTATCGATGGACTTCAGTTCGGTGAGCTGGTCACGCAGCAACGTCACGGCGCGCAACAGCGCCGGCCCCGGTTGATTGGTATCGGTCAGCCACCAGCACAACTTCAGCTCCTCGGCGCCCAGCGTCGACAAGCCGTTGACCGTGCTGCCGCCGACGGCGATGTCGATGCCGTTGCCATCGGCATCGTCGAACTGGCTGCGTACGTCGTAGGTGGTGTACTTGCTCAGATCGTTGACCAGCATCGAGGTGCCGGATTGATCGTCGTCTTCGCTCATGCGCAGCAGGCGCGCGTTGGATTGGCCAAGAGTCGGCAGGTAGAGGATGTCTTGCTGAGCGCGTTCGCCAAAGACGAAATCGTCGGCGGTGAGGGTGTTGAGGTAGTTGCCGTTCAGGGCGATTTCGAAGCGATTGCCATCGGCGTCGGCCTGGCTGGATTTGACATAGGTCTTGTCGCCCGCCGCGTTCAGGGTCATGTAGAGCGTGCCGTTGTTGCCGTCGCCCAGGCCAAGGAAGCCCAGCCCGGAGACGTCAATCTTGTCCACGCCCACGGTGAAGTCGTAGATCGTGTCCGTGGCGGTCACGCCGCCGATGTCGTAATCCCGGTAGCTGTCGGCCAGGTTGTTGTAGCGGAACGTGTCGGCGCCGTCGCCGCCATACAACGAGTCGCGTCCGGCGCCGCCGTCGATGATGTCCGCGCCGGTGCCGGCCTTTATGGTGTCGTTGCCGCCGAGGCCGAGGATCAGGTCGGCGCCTGCCGTGCCGTTGAGGCTTTCGGCGTTGGCGGTACCGGTGATGGTGTTGGCCGGCGCATCGGCGACCACCAGGGCGAAGTTGTCGCTGACCGAGGCGCCCGAGGGGTCGGTGGCCTTGACCAGCACGTCGTAGTTACCAGCGGCGGTGGTGGTGGGCGTGCCGCTGAACGTCAGGTTGGCGGCGTTGAACGTCAGCCACGAAGGCAGGGCGTTGCCGTTGGCGAGGGTCGCGGTGTAGGTCAGCACATCCTGGTTGGCGTCGCTGAAGCTGTTGCTGGCCACGGTGTATTTGAACGGCGTGCTTTCGCTGGCGTTCTGGTCCAGAAGGGGGATGACCACCACCGGCGCGACGTTCGTCGGAGTGTTCTGGTCGGCAAAGACAAAATGATTGGCGGTCAGGCTGCTGACCAGGTTGCCGGCCATCGAGATTTCGAAGCGGTTGCCGTTGGCATCGACCGTGAGGTCCTTGAGGTAGGTGCGGTTGGTCGATGCACTGTAAGTGACTTGCAGCGTGCCATTGAGCCCGTTGCCCAGGCCCGTATAACCGAGAGCCGCGACGTCGATCTTGTCGGCGGCCACGTCGAAATCGAGGATCTGGTCACTGGCGCTGGTGGAACTGGTGCGGTAGCTGTCGAGCTTGGACGTATAGCGGAATACATCGGCGCCCGTACCACCGGTCAGTTTGTCCACGCCGGTGCCGCCCACCAGGACATCGTTGCCGGCGGCGCCATTGAGGGTGTCGTTGCCCGCACCGCCGAAAATCTGCTCGTTGGCGACGGTGCCGGTCAAGGTGTCGTTGTTCGGCGTGCCGTTGATCACCACGGACGAGGGCACGTCTTGCACGGCCAGGGTAAAGCTGTCGCTGACGGTGGCGTTGCTGCCATCGGTTGCGGTGACCTGGATCGAGTAAGTGCCCGACGCCGTGTCGGGAGGCGTGCCGCTGAAGGTGCGCGTGGCGGCATCGAACGTCAGCCAGCTGGGCAGGGCGCTGCCGTCGGCCAGCTTGGCGGTGTAGCTGAGGCTGTCATTGTCCGGATCGTTGAAGCTGGTGGCCGGGACCACATAATTGAAAGGTGTCTTTTCGGTTGCGTTCTGATCCAGCAATGGCGTGGCTACCACCGGCGCCTGGTTGGTGGGCGAGGACGTGGCGAAGACGAAATTGGCATTGGTCAGCTTATTGAGGTAATTGCCGTCCAGCGCTACCTCGAACCGATTGCCGTTAGCGTCTGCCTCCAAGGACTTGATGTAGGTCTTGGTGCCGGCGCTGTTGAGCACCAGGTAGACGGTGTTGTTCTTGCCGTCGCCAAGGCCGGTAAAGCCCATGGCGGAAAGGTCGATCTTGTCGGCGGCGATGTCGAAGTCGGTGATCAGGTCACCCAGATTCGCGCCGCCGGTGTTGTAGTTGCGGTAGCTGTCGAGTCGGTTGGCAAACACAAAGGTGTCTGCCCCGGCGCCACCGGTGAGGGTGTCCATGCCTGCGCCGCCGTCGAGCTTGTCGGCGCCCGCGCCACCACTGAGGCTGTCGTTGCCCGCCAGGCCGAGCAGGGTGTCCGCCGCATCGCTGCCCTGCAACGAGTCGCTGCCGGTGGTGCCGGTGATCACCCGGTTGAAGATGAAGTTATCTGCCGTCAAGGTACTCGCCAGGTTGCCTGAGAGAATCAGCTCGAAGCGATTGCCGCTGGCATCGGCGTCGTAGTCCTTGATGTAGGTGCGGTTGCTGCTGGCGTTGTAGCTGACCTGCAGGGTGCCGCCACGGCCATTGCCCAGGCCGGTGAAGCCGAGATCGGCGAGGTCGATCTTGTCCTGGGTCACGTCGAAGTCGGTGATGGTGTCGTCGAAGCTCGCCGTTGCGTTGCGGTAGCTGTCGGACTGGCTGGTGAAACGGAACGTATCGGCGCCCGTGCCGCCGGTGAGTTTGTCGACGCCCGCGCCGCCCACCAGAATGTCGCTTCCGGCCGCGCCGTTGATGGTGTCGTTGCCCGCCGCCCCAAAGAAGATCTCGCTGGCGCTGGTGCCGGTGAGTGTGTCGTTGCCGGCCGTACCCTGTACGGTGGTCATCGGCACCGTGGCGCTGACGTAGCTGCCATCGCCATAGACCAGCGTGGCGCCCTTGCTGGTGTGGCTGATGGTGTTGGCGATGATGGCGTTGCGATCGGTGCCGTCTTCGTTGCGCTCGGCGACACCGTAGGTGGACAGGTTGCTGCCGCTGATGATGTTGCCCTGGATCAGGTTGTCGCTGCCGTTGAAGTACTTGCCGGACACCCCGAGCGTATCGTCGTAGGACTGAATGATCACTTCCGGCACCGCGCTGCCCAGCGCGTTGTTGTTCAGCGTGTTGTCCAGTACCTCGACATGGTTGCTGCCATAGATGCGGACACCGGCGCCGTTGTTGTCATGGATGTCGACCCCGGTCACGGTTACGTCGCTGGACAGCTTGATCAGCACGCCTTCAGCGCCGTTGCCGTACATCTCGCCACCGGTGATGGTGATGTTGCTGGGGGAGGGGATGTCTTCACTGCCGCGCTGCACCACGATGCCGTTGCCGCCGTTGTTATAAGCGACGTTGTTGGTCATGGTGAAATCGTGGGTACTGGTGACAACGTTGAAACCGTGGCGGTCGTTGTCGTAGGCAACGTTGTTTTCGAAGGTGCTGTCGCTGAGGAAGTCGGCGACGAATCCGTCCAGGCCGTTGCCGTGGGACACGCTGTTCTTGATAACCATGTTGACGGTTTGCTCGTGGGGGTCGAAGCCATACCCGGAGCAATCCTTGATCTCGACGCTGTCGAGGGTGACGTTGGAGTCGTAGCCTTCTTCGCCGGGGATATACCCGTTGAACCAGCCGTCCACCTTGCCGGTGGTGGCGTCGCGGTTGCCGTCGATGGTGAGGTTGCTGACCCCGAAATCATGGGTTTCTTCGCCATAGGCTGAGCGGATGATGCCGGTGATCTTGGCATCGGAGCCATCGACCAATTTCACCGTGGTGTCGCCCATGCCGTCGCCGTACAGGTAAACGTTGCTCTTGAGCATCAGGCAGCCGTCGGAGGGTTCCTCGCCCCCTGACACGATGTAAGTGCCCGTCGGCATGTACACCTGGCCCCCGCCCGCGGCAGCTGCCGCATCAATTGCACTTTGAATGGCCGCCGTGTCGTCAGTGACGCCATCTCCTTTGGCGCCAAAATTTTGTACGTTGAAAATCATGGACTTATCTCCGTATCAGGTTAAGAACCTCGGTATCTGCCAATATTCCATCAGCGACCACGGAGTTATGACCGGAGTAAGTGAAAAAGTTGCGTCCGCATATCGGCGGAGTGTCAAAAAACTGATAAACGGTTGTGGGTTGGTTTGATGTGTAACATTTAATTGACGCTTTTGAGCGCCGTATCAGAGCTGTGGGAGTTCGATCGCGATAGCGGTGTACCCGTTACCTTTGATGCAACTGATCCGACGCCATCGCGAGCAAGCTCGCTCCCACAATGAAAGGGTGGTGCGGCTTGCAGTGCCTTGGCCCAAGGTGAACATTCACTCCAAGACCTTCTTGAGAAACGGCGCCGTGCGGCTCTCCCCGCAGTTCGCCACCACCTGCGGCGCGCCGCACACCACGACGTTGCCTCCCTGGGTCCCGGCCCCTGGCCCGATGTCGATGACCCAGTCGCTTTGCGCTACCACGCGCATGTCATGTTCCACCACGACCACCGTATGCCCTTCATCCACCAGTCGATTGAGCTGCACCAGCAAGCGGTCCACGTCCTGGGGGTGCAGGCCGTTGGTCGGTTCATCCAGCACGTAAAGCGTCGCGCCTCGGGCCTTGCGTTGCAGTTCCGTCGCCAGCTTGATCCGCTGGGCCTCGCCGCCGGACAGTTCGGTGGCCGGTTGGCCCAGGCGCAGATAGCCCAGGCCGATGTCTTTGAGTACCTGGAGCGAACGCCTGGCTGGCGGTTGCTCGGCGAAGACCTCCAGGGCCTGGTTCACCGTCAATTGCAGCACTTGGGAGATGTCCAGGCCTTGCCAGGTCACTTCCAGGGTCTGTGGGTTGTAGCGGGCGCCATGGCAGGTCGGACAGGGGGCGTACACGCTGGGCATGAATAATAATTCCACGCTGACGAAACCTTCCCCCTCACAGGTTTCGCAACGGCCCTTGGCGACGTTGAAGGAGAACCGTCCGGCATCGAAACCGAGCGCTTGTGCCTGCTCCGTCGCGGCGAAGAGCTTGCGCACATGGTCGAACAGCCCGGTATAGGTGGCGAGGTTGGAGCGTGGCGTGCGGCCGATGGGTTTCTGGTCGACCTGAACCAGTCGCTTGACCCCCTCGAGCCCGGCGGTGACCTGGCCGCCGCTGGCCAGCACCGGTTCGTCTTCCAGGCTTTGCTCTTCGCCATCGGCGTTGGCGCCGGGCTGGCCCAGGTGGGCGCCGACCAGATCCAGCAGGGCCTGGCTGACCAGGCTGGATTTGCCCGAACCGGAAATGCCGGTGACAGCCGTGAAGCAGCCCAGGGGAAAACCCACGCTCAGGTTGTCGAGATTGTTGCGGGTGATGCCGTCCAGCCGCAGCCAGTCCTTGGGTGGGCGCGGATGGCGCGCAATGGCCCGTTCTTCGGCGAACAAGTAGGCGCGGGTGCGGGATTCGGGCACTTGCCCAAGGCCTTCGGGCGGGCCACTGTAAAGGACCCTGCCGCCTTGCTCGCCCGCGTCGGGGCCCACGTCGATCAGCCAGTCGGCGCGGCGCATGGTGTCCAGGTCGTGCTCGACCACAAACACCGAGTTTCCTGCTGCTTTCAACCGTTGCAAGGCGCCAAAAAGCGCTTCACTGTCGGCCGGGTGCAGGCCGGCGGAAGGTTCGTCCAGCACATAGATCACCCCGAACAATTGGGAGTTGAGCTGGGTCGCCAGGCGCAGGCGTTGCAGTTCGCCGGAGGAAAGCGTCGGCGTGCTGCGCTCCAGGGCCAGATAGCCGAGGCCCAGGTCGATCAGCGTGACGATGCGCTCCAGCAGTTCGGCGGCAATGCGCTGGGCGGCCAAGCGCTTTTCCAGGGACAGATTGGGCGTGTGGCGCGCGTCCGGCCCGCCAGCGTGCGGGTTGTCGCCCCTGGCGGCGCGCTGCTCACGAGCCTCGCGCGTCTGGCGATGGGTGAGAACATCGCCCGATTCTTCGGGCTGCTCCAGATAATCCGGCGCCGCTACGGCCTTGAGCACCTCGGCCAATTCCAGCAATGACAGGTTGGACAGCTCGGCGATGTCCAGCCCGGCAAAGGTAACGGTCAGCGCCTCGCGCTTGAGGCGCTTGCCTTCGCAGACCGGGCAGGGGCTGGCGCGCATATATTGCGCCACCCGCTTGCGCATCTGCGCGCTTTGCGAATGCATGAAGGTGTGCAACAGGTAGCGCCGGGCCCCGCTGAACGTGCCCTGGTAGCTAGGTTCGAGTTTGCGCTTGAGGGCGTCGCGGGTCTGGGCCGGGGTGAGCCCGGCGTACACCGGGACGGTGGGGGTCTCTTCCGTGAAGAGGATCCAGTCGCGTTGCTTCTTCGGCAGGTCGCGCCAGGGAATGTCGACGTCATAGCCGAGTGTCACGAGGATGTCCCGCAGGTTCTGCCCTTGCCATGCCATGGGCCAGGCGGCTACCGCGCGTTCGCGGATGGTCAGCGAAGGGTCGGGGACCATGGTGGCTTCGGTCACTTCGTAAACCCGGCCCAGGCCGTGGCATTGCGGACACGCGCCCTGGGGCGTGTTGGGCGAAAAGTCCTCGGCATAGAGCATCGGTTGGTCGGCCGGGTAGCTGCCGGCGCGGGAGTAAAGCATGCGGATCAGGCTCGACAAGGTGGTGACGCTGCCCACCGAGGAGCGCGCGCTGGGCGTGCCGCGCTGTTGTTGCAAGGCGACAGCCGGCGGCAGGCCTTCGATGCTGCCTACGTCCGGCACGCCGACCTGGTCGATCAGGCGCCTGGCATAAGGTGCGACGGACTCGAAATAACGACGCTGGGCTTCGGCGTAAAGCGTGGAGAAGGCCAGCGAGGATTTGCCGGAACCCGACACGCCGGTGAACACCACCAGGGCATCGCGAGGAATGTCCACGTCAACGTTCTTGAGATTGTGTTCGCGGGCGCCACGCACCCGGACGAAACCGGTGCCAGCGGTTAAAGCAGGGGCTGAGCGTGGGGGCATCGGGATTCCTTGTGGACGTCGGTGGTTGCGGCGATGGGGAGCACGCCGTTACTTAGAGCTTCGGCAACTGCCCGATCCGCCCCATCATTTCGGTCACGACCTGCAGGTCCAGCAGGAACTGCTCCACGGTCTTGAACTCATTGTCGTTGTGGCCGGTGTACTTGACGTCGGGCATGGCCAGGCCGAACTGCACGCCGTTGGGCAAGTCATGGACCGACGTGGCCCCGGCGGACGTGCCGAACTTGTGCTCCATGCCCAGGTTCTCGGTGGCGACGGCCAGCAGTGCCTTGACCCATTCGCCCTCGGGGTTACGGTACATGGGTTCGTCGATAGTGTTGTCGAAGGTCACGGCAACCCCGGACTTCTTGGCCCACGCGGAGAGCTTGTCGTTGATCTCAGCCTTCAGCGTGTCCGTTGGCTTGCCCACGGGCACTCGCAGGTTCACGGCGAGCTTGAAGCTCTTGTCGTCCATCCCGACGTAGGTCAGCGAGGCGGTCAGCGGGCCCATGAACGCGTCGGAAAAGCCGATGCCCAGTTTGTTGCCCAGGTAATCCAGGCCCCAGTTGTCGGTGGCGTAACGCGCAGCGTCGGTGATGTGGTTGTGCTTGAGCGCGACCTTGCCATCCAGGCCATTGATGAAGGCCAGCATCCTGGCGACCGGGTTGACGCCTGACTCGGGCTCGGAGGAATGGGCGGATACGCCGGTAAAGGTCAGCTTGACGGTTTTATCGGCCACCTCGCTTCTTACTTCAAAGTCGCCGCCATTGGCTTTGGCGTAGTCGGTGCCGGCCTTGAGCAGGCTGGCGGCCAGCTCGGCGGGTTTGTCGGTGCTGAACGTCGCGACTGAAGTCGACGGGATCTGGTTGGTCGCCATGCCGCCGGTCATTGCAACGACTTCAGCCCCTTTGCCTTGGCCCGCCCGGCGAGGGAAGTTCGCCATGACCGTGCCGTAGCCTTTCTCGGCGATCACCACTGGGTAGCTGCCATCGAGCGCCAGGTTGTAATTGGGCGTCGGGTTGCGCTCGAAATAGTAGGGGATGGCGTCGCCGGTGGTTTCTTCGGTCGTGTCCACCAGCAGCTTGAAGTGGCGCGCCAGCGGCAGTTTTTCGTCCTTGATGATCTTCATGGCGTAGAGCGCCACGACGATGGCGTTCTTGTCATCCTCGGTGCCTCGACCGTACATGCGATCGCCCACCAGCGTGACCTTGAACGGATCGAGCCTGGTGCCGTCCTTGAGCACCCAGTTTTCCGGCGTCACCGGCACCACGTCGGCATGGGCGTGAATGCCCACGACTTCGTCACCGTTGCCTTCGAGTGAAATCTCATAGACGCGGTTGTCGATGTTGCGGAAGTTCAGGTTGAAGTCGTTGGCCAGGCTTTTGATCTTGTCGGCGATCTTGAGAAACTCGGGGTTTTCATGCTGGGCCACGCCGTCCTTGCGAAAGGTCGGGATTTCCACCAACTGGCGCAAGGTCTCGGTGGCGGCCTTGCCATACTTCACCCGGGCGTAGATACCGAGCAGCCGATGGATTTCGTTCTGTTGTTCCGCCGACAGGGTTTTGTTGCCTTGGAAGGCATCGATGGCCGGGCCGAGATTCGCGGATTTGGCCAGCTCACTCTTGGCGACGCTCGCCAGGAACTGGCGGAAATCGCTGACCGAGGTATCGGCGTAGGTCTTGACGAAGTCCGCGCTCTGTTGGGCGGTGATGTTGGCGTTGGCGGATATCGAGTAGGACGAGAGGGTGGACAGGACGAGGGTGGCAATAGCCAGGCGCTTGAACGGGAAGTTCATGGTGAGGGGCATTCCTTTGCAGGGAAAAGTGTCGTTTGGTGAAACAATCACTTACAACCTAGCACCATGAGCGCCGGTTGGGGGAGCCCTAAGAACGGAATATGTCGCCGGAAAAAGCGCAAACGGCGCAGAAATGAAAAATCCCCTGTGGGAGCGAGCAAGCCCGCTCCCACAGGGTTCGGTGGTGACTGGAGTCAATGCGTCCCGCGCGGAATCGTCTTGAGCAGATCTTCCGGGCTGATATGCCCCACCACCGGCTGAGCCGTGCTGCCCGGCAATGGCAGGTCGAGGATATGCCCCTTGATCTTGCCGACCACATGCATCTCGCAGGGTTTGCAATCGAACTTCAAGGTCAGCACTTCATCGCCGTGAATCAGCTGCATCGGCGCGACCTTGGTGCGCACACCGGTGACGCCCTTGGCTTGCTTGGGGCAGAGGTTGAACGAAAAACGCAGGCAATGCTTGGTGATCATCACCGGTACTTCGCCGGTTTCCTCGTGGGCCTCGAACGCCGCGTCGATCAGCTTGACGCCGTGGCGGTGGTAGAAGTCCCGGGCCTTCTGGTTGTAGACGTTGGCCAAAAACGACAGGTGCGACTCCGGGTACACCGGTGGCGGCGTGGTTTCGGCCTTGCGCCCGCCCCGTGGATGCGCTGCGACGCGCGCCGTGGTCAGGGCTTCGATCACCTCGCGGCGCAGTGCCTTGAGCTGGGAGTTGGGAATGAAAAACGCCTGGGGCGCGTCCAGCTTGATCGACGTGGCGTGGTACTCGGTGGTGCCCAGTTGGCCGAGCAGGTCCTGCAACTGCTCCAGGGCTTGTTCTGGCTTGTTCGCCAGGCCGAAAGGACCGTCGAGGGCAACGCTGGCGCTGATGCCTTCTTCGCTGGTGGCGGTCAGCTCCAGGCGCTCTTCGCGCAACTGCGCGACCCAGGCCAGGCCCACGCGACGCTCGGCGGAGGTCTTGAGCAAGGCTTGCTGCCAGTTGTGGTCCAGGTTGCGGCTCAGCGGATGGTTGGGCCGCAACTGGTACATGCCGGCGGGCATCTCGTTGGGCTCGACGCGGTAGCGGTAGCGCTTCTGGCCTTCGTCATCGAGGAACTCGCCCTTGGGCTCGGCGATGTTGGCCCGGAAACCCACCACTTCGCGCTTGACCAGCACGTTGAGGCCGTCGCCGTTGGACAACGGATCAGACGTCACCACGTGCAGGTCGCGCTTGCCGACTTTCTCCACCACGCCCACCGGTACGCCGGTGAACGTGGGGGAGTCGAAGGCGCCGATGTCGATCTTGCGCTCGCTGACGAAGTAGTCGGTGCTGCCACGGTGGAAGGTCTTGTCCGGGTCCGGCACGAAGAAGTGCGCGATGCGGCCACTGGAAGCGCGGGCCAGGTCCGGGCGGTCTTCGAGGACATCGTCCAGGCGCTGGCGATAGTAGGCGGTGATGTTCTTCACATAGGCCGCATCCTTGTAGCGGCCTTCGATCTTGAACGAGCGCACGCCAGCTTCAACCAGGGCGCGGATGTTGGCGCTCTGGTTGTTATCTTTCATCGACAACAGGTGCTTTTCGTAGGCGACCACCCGGCCTTGATCATCCTTGAGGGTGTAGGGCAGGCGGCAAGCCTGGGAGCAATCGCCACGGTTGGCGCTGCGGCCGTTTTGCGCGTGGGAGATGTTGCACTGGCCGGAAAACGCCACGCACAACGCGCCGTGAATGAAGAACTCGATGGCTGCGTCGGTTTCGTCGGCGATGGCGCGGATTTCCTGCAGGTTCAGCTCGCGGGCCAACACCAGCTGCGAGAAACCGGCCTGGTCGAGGAATTTCGCCCGGGCGAGTGTGCGAATGTCGGTCTGGGTGCTGGCGTGCAGCTCGATCGGCGGAATGTCCAGTTCCATCACGCCCAGGTCCTGGACGATCAGGGCATCGACGCCGGCATCGTAGAGCTGATGGATCAACTGGCGGGCCGGCTCCAGCTCGTTGTCATGCAAGATCGTGTTGATCGTGGTGAACACCCGGGCATGGTAGCGATGGGCGAACTCCACCAGCCCGGCGATATCGCTCACCTCGTTGCAGGCGTTGTGACGCGCACCGAAACTCGGGCCACCGATGTACACGGCGTCGGCGCCATGCAGGATGGCCTCGCGGGCGATGGTCACGTCGCGGGCGGGGCTGAGCAATTCCAGATGATGTTTAGGCAAGGACATGTTTTTTTAGTCAGGCTGGTCACGGTCGAAGCGCGCATTGTAGCCGCCAGGCGCCGGATCGGCACCTGTGCAAGCCTGTGTCGGGGGAAATGAGCCGATACGCGGTCAGCCCTGGGCGGCGCCGATGCTGCACCAGCGGTTGCGCCCGGTGTTCTTCGCCAGGTACAGGAACGCGTCGGCGGCCTTGATCAACATGGCGGGGCTCACGTCCTCGTTGCTCGGCTGGCAGGTGTTGATGCCCGCGCTGATGGTGACGATGCCCAGGGGATGATCGCCATGCTCGATGTTCAGGGCCCTGACGGCTTCGAGGATTTGTTGCGCGACCTGGGCGGCGCCAGTGCTGTCGGTGTTGGGCAGCAACACCGTGAATTCCTCGCCGCCGTAGCGGACCGCCAGGTCCCCGGGCCGCTTGATCGTCTGCCCGATCGCGCTGGCAATCGCCCGCAGGCAGTCGTCGCCGGCGGCATGGCCGTACTTGTCGTTGAAGCGTTTGAAGTAGTCGACGTCGAGCATGATCAGGGCCAGGGACGAACCCTGGCGCTTGGCCAGGCGCAGCTCATCGGCCAGGGCGCTGTCTAGCCGCCGACGGTTGCCCAGGCCGGTCAGGCTGTCGGTCAGGGCCATGTCCCGCATGGCTTGGTGGGCGCTGCGGATCTGCTTTTCCATGGTCATGCGGTAGCGCAGCTGGCTCAACACGATGAGCCCGAAACCCACCAGGATGGCGATCAGGAATATCAGCACCAGGCTGGTCTTGAACAAGTCCCGGCGCCACGGGGCGACGATCGATTCGCGGGACAAACCGGCTTCCACCACCAGCGGGTAGGTGGTCAGGGCCCGGTAGCCGTACAAGCGTTCGGTGTCGTCGACGACCGCCCGGGCTTCGGCCACGCCCTGGTTGGAGGTTGGCAGGTGCTCACGGAAGATCACGCTGTTGACCAGGCTCTTGCCGATCACCGAGGCGACGAAGGGCCGTCGTACCAGGATCGTGCCACTGCGCAATGCGAGCACCAGCGCGCCTTTGTCGTCGATCTTGAAGTCACCGTAATAGTCGACGAAATAGCTGACCTTGACGGTCCCGAGCATCACGCCGGCGAAAGAGCCGTCGGGGTTGTTCAAGCGGCGCGAGACAGGAATGATCAAGTCGTCGGTGGAACGACTCTTGATCACTTCGCCGATACGCACGCCACGGTCCTGGTGTGTGCGGTGGTACTGGAAGTAGTCTCGATCGGCGTTGTTCGCCATTTCCGGTATCACGTCCTTGTCTGTCGCCAGCCATTGACCGTCCGGGCCGTAGATAAACAAGCCGTGCAGTTGCGGCATGATCGCGGCTTGCTGGATGAGCAGCTTGTGGATACGCGCAATGTCCATGTTTTGCAGCCCGTCGCCTTCCACTCGTTCGGCAAGGGCGGCGGTGAGCACGTCCACTTGGCGGATGGCGTCTTCGGCGTGTTGGGCGGTTGCCCTCGCCAGGTTGGTGACCGAGTCGCGGGCGGAAGCGAAGGCCGCGCGATAATCGCGCCATGTGCGCCAGCCCTCGACGGCCAGGAAGGCCATGACGACCACGAGCATGAAACTGACCGTCAGCCGAAACGCCGCCCCGGCTCGCACAGCCTGCGGGAACGCTTGATCGGGGCTTTCAATCCTGGGCTCTGGCTGTTTGCTTCCGAGCATTGGCTTATCCTTCTACACGACGGGTCTGTGCGCTTGCAGCGCGCAGCCTATCCTATTCCATTTCAGCACGTTAGCTAACTGCGACGAGGCCTATACAGCCGACGACACACGGCACAAGGGGAAGGTTCATGAAAGTTGGCGTCATATCCGACACCCACGGCTTGCTGCGCCCCGAAGCGTTGGACGCGCTGCAAGGCTGCGAGAGGATCATTCATGCCGGTGATATCGGCAGCCCGCAGATCCTGGAAGCCCTGGCATCCATCGGCGAGCTGTACGTGGTACGTGGGAACAACGACCTGGAGGCCGACTGGGCAGGACAGATCGCCGATCAGTTGCAATTCGACCTGGGCGGGTGCCAGGTGCTGTTGGTCCATGACATCGCCGACGTGCCGGCGACGCTCGATCCAGCTGTAAGGGTGGTGATCACCGGCCATTCCCACAAGCCGCTGATCAACTGGCGTGGCGAGCGGCTCTACCTCAACCCCGGCAGCGCCGGCCGGCGGCGGTTCAAGCTGCCGGTGACGCTGGCGTTGCTGGAGGTCAGCGAGCAGGGGATCGAGCCGCGGATCGTGCCGTTGCTGCCGTGACAGGCCTGAGTTACCTGAAGTATTTGTCGACGTAGGACTGGATCTCCTGGCGCATGAAACGCCCGGATTCATCGGCCCGTTCCTCCCAGCCGAACACACATGCCGTGACGATGCCGTCGAAGCCGGTCTTCGCCAGTTCGCCAAAGAACAGGTCCCAGTCGATCTCGCCCTGGTGCATGTCCATGTGCTGATGCACCGTCACCTTGGCTCCGGGTGGGTTGACGATATAGCGCAGGCCGGACGAGGCCTTGTGGTTGTAGGTGTCGGCAATGTGGACATGGGTGATCATCGACCCGGCTTCAGCGATCATGGCTTGCATGTCATCGCCGAAGTAGAACGTGTGGGGGGCACAGTACAAAAACTTCACGTTGTCTGAACCGACGGTCTTGAGCATGTCCAGGGCCGGCTGAAGGGTTTCGCACCAGTCCTCCGGATGCGGCTCGACGTTGAGGGTAACGCCTTCGGATTCGAGGATCGGCACCAGCTCTTCCATCGAGCGCCACCAGGCCGCTTCGCTCGACTCATGGCTGTGCATGCCGCCACAGCAGCTGACCTTGTGCCCGCGATCGGGCGACGGCCCGCGACCGAACTCCGAGTTCATCGTCGTACACCCCATCTCCACGGCAACCTGGATCGCTTCCTTCCAGTAGTTCACCGCCGCCCGGCGTTCGTCCTCGTGGGGGCTGGCCCAGCGGTACATCGGCAGCAGCGACGCCAGTTGCAGGTCATGGTCGCGCAGGGCTTTCTTGAATTCGGTGATGCGTCCCTTGTGGGCGCGAGGGCGAACCCACCACGGCAGGAAATCTTCACGCGGCGACAGTTCCAGGTATTGGTAGCCGAGCTCGGCGGTCTTGCGGCACAGGTCCGGCAGGCTCAGGTGGCGGTGCATGTAGGGATCGAGGGCGATTTTCATTGTTGTTCTCCGTTGATCAACATTGGTTACCTGTGGCAGCAGGTTAATAGGCGATCCAGGTTGAATCGTTGTTGGCCGATTCCACGCAGCGCTCCACCCAGCGCACGCCGTCCACGCCGGCGTCGATGTCGGGATAGCGCAGCGCGGCCAGCATTTGGGCGTCGCCACGGTTGGCGGCGTCCATGGCGAGGGCGAAGCGGCGATAGAGATTGGACCAGGCCTCGAACAGCCCTTCGGGATGACCGCCACCGATGCGGTCGTCCAGCAAAGCGTCGTCGTGCAGATAGCCCATGCCGCGCTCCAGGGTTTGCGCGGGCTGGCCCTGGATCTCGAAACTGAGCTGGTTGGGGCGCTCATCCCACCATTCCAGGCTCGCCCGGGACCCGATCACGCGGATTTTCTGGCCGTGCATGGAACCGGCATTCACCGCGCTGGACCAGACCATGCCCATCGCGCCGCTTTCGTACTCCATCAAGGTATAGGCGTTGTCCTCCAGCGGCGCGCGGCTGGCGACGAAGCTCTGCCGGCTGCACATCAAGCGCTTGATCTTGAGCTCAGGCATCATCACCTTGGACAGATACAACGGATGCGTACCGACATCCCCCAGCACATAACTGGGCCCGGCCTGGCGCGGGTCGACGCGCCATTGCGTCGCCTGGCTCTGAGCCTCTACCGGCGCGCTGTGAAAACCGTGGGCGAACTGCATATGCACCATGCGGATCTCCCCCAGCTCCTTGGCTGCAATCATTGCCCGCGCCTGTTCGATCAACTGGTGCCCGGCGTAGCCGTAGGTCAGGCCGACGATACGGCCCCGGGACCTGGCCAGGGTCCGCAACGCCTCGGCTTCGTCGAGGGTGAAGCACAGCGGTTTCTCGCAAACCACATGCAAGCCGGCTTCCAGGGCGGCGCGGGTGATGGCGTAGTGCGTGCCGTTGGGGGTGGCGATCGACACCGCCTCGATGCCGTCGGGCCGCTGTGCTTCCAGCTCGAACAAGCTCAGGTAGTCCGGATAACAGCGCGCCGGGTCGATCCCCAAAGCTTCCCCGAAGGCCCGGCCACGGCCCGGATCGATGTCCAGCGCACCGGCGACCAGTTCGAAGTTGCGATCGCGCAGGGCGGCCGAGCGGTGGATGTAACCGATCTGGCTGTGCTCGCCGCCGCCGACCATGGCCCAGCGCAGGGGCCGTCCAAGGGTTTTGCTGCCATTGATCATGAGTGTGGTCCTCCTTTGGTCAGAAGCCGATGCCGGCCAAATAGGCGCGGCTGGCCGCCACGTCGTCCAGGCTGGTGGCGGCGTTGCGCGGGTCGCGTTCCTGTTCGACGGTAATCGCGCCTTGGTAGCCGAGCTCACGCAGCAGGCCATGCAGGGCCGGGTAGTCGATGGCACCGCGTCCTATCGGGCACATCACGCCCCGGGCACAGGCGGCGAAGAAGCGGATGCGCTCGTTCAGCACTTGGTCGAAGACCGCCGGGTCTATGTCTTTGAAGTGCAGGTAATCCAAGCGATGGGCGTAGGTGCGCAGCGATGCGAGCGGGTCCATGCCGGCGTAGTAGAGGTGCCCGGTGTCCAGGCACAACCCGGCAATGTCGTGGGGGATGTCATCCACCAGCCGCGCCAGCTCATCGGCGAATTCGATGTAGCCGCCCGCGTGAGGATGGATGACGGCGCGGATGCCATAGGTGTCCCAGGCGAGGGCGGCGATGGCGCGGATGTGCGCCATCATCGCGTTCCAGTGCGCGTCGTCCAGGCGTGGCGCGCGGTCCGAATGGCCGGCCGCGTAATCGCGTTCGTCGTGGCCCCAGTCGATGATCACCAGGTAGGGCCCGCCGAAGCGCTGGCCGGGCTGGGGTTTGAAGGGCGGCAGTTGTTTGAGCGAGCCGCAGATGGCGTGGGTCTGGCGCAGCAGTTCGGGCAGATTGGCGGGGTTTACCAAGTCATCGAAAATCGTTCCCGCGACGATGTGCAGGCCGTGCTCCGACAGTGCTGGATTGAGGATTTCCGCCTCCAGCGGCAGATAACCATAGGGCCCCAGCTCGATGCCGCGATAGCCCGCATCGGCGGCTTCGCGCAGCACCCGTCGCCACGGTGGCAGAAACGCGTTCTTGATGTCGTCGACGCCCCAGCAGCAAGGCGCCGTGCAGATGTGGATCGCCATTTGAAGCACTCCGGCTGTGTTGTTGTTTTTGTCTTGGGCTGATGCTATTGCCTCGTTGCGGAGCGGGCCATGGGGAGATGGCTTAATGTGTCAGAACCCCTCATGATGGCGAAAAGAGGTGTCAAGACATGTCAAAGCAGCCACGCCGAAAATTGCGCCCCACCATGGCCGATGTCGCCCGGGAAGCCGGTGTGAGCCTGTCGACGGTGGACCGGGTGCTGAACCTGCGCGCCGACGTGCGTGCCGACACCGCCCAGCGCATCGCGGCAGCGGCGGGGCGCTTGGGCTTCCATGCCAAGGGGGTGATCGAGCAGCGTGTGCTCAACGACCGTCCCACCCTGCGTCTGGGGTTCCTGTTGCAGAAAAGCGGGGTGCCGTTCTATCAGGGGCTGGCCCACGCCCTGTCAAACGCCGCCGCCACCTGCACGCGAGCGCGGATTCGCGTGGTCATTGGTTACCTGGACGACCTTGATCCGGTCAACGTGGCCCAACGCATCCTCGCCTTGCGTGACCAGGTGGACGGCCTTGGCGTGGTGGCGGTCGATCACCCCAAGGTGCGTGAGGCGGTGGCCCAATTGCGCGCGACAGGCATATCGGTCGTGGCGCTGCTCTCGGAACTGTCCAGCGGCGCCGGCACTGGTTACGCCGGCCTCGACAATCGCCTCACGGGACGCACCGCCGGTTGGTTCATCAGCCGCCTCGCCAGGCAGCCCGGGCCAGCGGCGGTCATGCTCAGCAGCCAGCGTTTCCAATGCCAGGAATTGTGCGAATTGAGCTTTCGCAGCTACTTGGCGGAGCAAACCGGCGAATGGGAGCTGCTCGCCTCGCGCCTGACCCTGGAGGACGACGAGTTTGCCTATGGCAACACCGTCGACCTGCTCACGGCAGAACCCGACCTGGCAGGGCTTTACGTGGCCGGCGGCGGCATCGCCGGGGTATTGCGGGCCCTGCGCAGCCTCCAGCAGCAACAGCTGCGCCTGCCCGTCGTGGTGTGCCATGACCTGACGCCGCTGACCCGGGAGGCGTTGAAAACCGGATTGGTCCAGGCGGTGCTCTCCCACCCGGTGACCACCCTGGCCGAAGAAGCCGTGGATGCTCTGGTCGAAGCCGCGACGGCCACGTCGGTGGGGCCGGTGGCGAGGCGGGTGGTGGCGTTGCAGATCGATGTGCCTGAAAGCACCTAGCGGTTACTTCTTTCGCTTGATGCTGCCGCTGTTTCTGCACGAGCTTTTAAACAGGCCTGTGCAATGAGTGAACGTCGTTATAGCTATCGGTCACTGGGTGTGCCATCATTTTGCCTCTATTTTGGTGGGATGGCAGGGACGCAATGCAAATCGAAAATCTAAGGCGCTTTCTCGACGCGGGAACCACCTTTTCCTTTGGTGAATCAGCTACGCCTCATACGGCCAACGACTTTTGGCAATGGGCTTTTTCCAACATGAACGTACCGGTTCTGCGAGGTGTGCTGATCGAATATCTGGTGGCCAGAAAGCTGATCGCCAACAACGATGACATCGTCGGAGATACGGTCAGGACGTTAACTACCTACACGCCTCGCAAAGGTGACCTGACCCGAAGCATCGAGCAGTTCTACCAAGTGCAACCTCATGGTGATGTATTTGATTTGCAGTTGAGCTGGGGCGTGACACTGGAAATCAAGAGCACCGCATCACCGGATACCTGGAGGCTGAACAAGACCTGCCGCTGGAACATTATTGAAGACAAGAATCTCAAGGAAGCGGTCTTTCCCGCTCAGTTCTATATCCTGGCGCAAATGGACTCCCAGGTGAATTTCACCGACAGCGCACTGGATTTGGGTTCAATCAAATTCCATGTGCGTACGGGAGAAGAGATGGATACGCTCGCCGCCAAGTATCAATCGCTGGGGTTCACCAAGTTCGTAGGCGAGGTGCCCAACCAGCGTACCTGTCAATATGATGAACTGCCCGTTGTGTTATCTGAATTGCAATCAAAACGTCTCGCCCGGGTCCGGAAAAAACTGCTGCCGGACTGGAAGCTTGAACCCCTCGCCCGCGCAGGAAACTTCATGCCGTTGGCCGTTGAAATGGCTGGCTATGTCGAAGCGGGGTGGTATGAGGAGGTTCAAGTGCAAGGCAAATGGACGGCCGTGCGGATCGCACCGATTGCGTCGCCGTGGTTGCCGGACGAAACACCAGGCTGGCGGGATTGGGAGGCAGCGGGTTTTGCTTACGTTCCGGAGATTGTTGCGGTAATCGAACCGGAAGATGCGACTGCCTGAAAACAAAACCTTCGTGACACCACGAGGGTTCAGCCATGACCTTTGGTTCTTACTGTTGCCCTTGATGCCCGGTCAGTGTCGGATAAATCCGTATAACCCTGCGCCTCGCCCTGATAGAACGTGGCCGGATCGGCCGCGTTCAACGCCTCACCCAATCGGAAGCGCTCCACCAGATCCAGGTGTGCCAGGAACGGTGTTCCAAATGACACCACGTCGGCGGTGCCCTCACTGATGGCCGTGCCAGCGCGTTCGACGCTGTAGCCGCCGTTGGCGATATAGGGCCCGCCGAAGCGGCGCTGAGTTCGAGGAAATCGAACGGTCCTTCGCCGCCCCACGATGTGCAGGTACGCCAAGCCATAACGGCTGAGCATCCGGGCCGTGTGGTCGAAAGTCGCCTGAGAAGTAATTGAAGATCGGCGACAGGCGAACGCCAACGCGGCCGGCGCTAAAGTCCTCGATCACCGACTTGACCTCCTCTTTGAGGAAGCGTGCGCGATGCTCGATCGAGCCGCCGTAGGCATCGGTGCGCCTGGTTGGCCCCGATGGCAATGAAGGAGAAGTGCAGATACCCAGCCGCTTCAACGCCGATACCGCGCAAGCCTTGCGCCAGGCCCGGTGGCGGGGCTGGGCATCGCCGTGCTGCCGTCAGCCCTGAGCAGCCTGGAAGCTGGCCGGTTGGTGCGTGTATTGCCGCAATACCAACGCAGTGGTTTTGGTTTGAACGTGCTCTATCCAAGTCGGCGACAATTGCCTCGGGCGCTTCCACAGGCCCAATGCCGGGTGAACCGCCCCTGCCTGGCGCGATTTTGTTCCAACCAGTTTTTTCCTTCCCAGCCACAACAAAAACCCTCGTTTCGTAAATTCCCGCCTGCCAACACAATCGCCTCGACAGCTTGTTTCGATAGCTGCAATCGCAGAACAACAAGAAACCGGAACCCGAGGCGGCGACACGCCGACTTGAGCCAAACCCTCTGCCGGAAGTGCCAAGACATGCCCGTTGAAACCCTACGCATCGATACGCTTGTAATAGGCGCCGGCCAGGCCGGCGTCGCCATGAGTGAACATTTGAGCCGCCAAGGCGTGCCGCATCTGGTGGTGGAGCGCGACCGCATCGCCGAAGCCTGGCGCACGGCGCGCTGGGACTCGCTGGTCGCCAACGGCCCGGCCTGGCATGACCGCTTTCCTGGGCTGGAATTCGACGGCCTGGATCCCGATGCGTTCGCCTCCAAGGACCAGGTGGCCGAGTACTTCGAAGCCTACGCCCGCAAGTTCAACGCGCCGATCCGCACGGGTGTGGAAGTGCGCAAGGTCGAGCGCACTGTCGGTCGCCCAGGTTTTACTATTGATACCTCCGACGGTGTGATCGAAGCCACTAACGTGGTGGTCGCCACCGGGCCCTTCCAACGTCCCGTCATCCCGCCCATCGCGCCGCAGATGCCTGCGGTCACCCAGATTCACTCGGCGCAATACCGCAACCCCGGGCAGTTGGCCGAAGGCGCCGTGCTCGTGGTGGGAGCGGGGTCGTCGGGGGTGCAGATCGCCGATGAATTGCAGCGGGCCGGCAAGCAGGTCTACCTCTCTGTCGGTGCCCATGATCGTCCGCCACGCGCCTATCGCAATCGGGATTTCTGCTGGTGGCTCGGGGTGCTGGGCGAGTGGGATGCCGAGGCGGTCAAGCCGGGCAAGGAGCACGTGACCATCGCTGTGAGTGGCGCCCGGGGCGGCCACACCGTGGATTTCCGCCGGCTGGCCCACGAGGGCATCACGCTGGTGGGCCTGACCCGAGCGTTCAACGGCCACGTAGTGAGTTTCGAATCCAACCTTGCCGAAAACGTCGCCCGTGGCGATGAAAACTACCTGGCGTTGCTCGACGCCGCCGATGCCTATATCGAGCGCAATGGCCTGGACCTGCCGCCCGAGCCCGAGGCGCGCCGGCTATTGCCCGATCCTGAATGCATGACCCATCCGATCCTTGAGCTGGACCTGGTCGAGGCGGATGTCAGCACCATCATCTGGGCCACCGGGTACTCGGTGGATTACAGCTGGCTGAACGTCGATGCGTTCAAAGCCGATGGCAAGCCTCGGCATCAGCGTGGGGTCTGCAGCGAACCTGGCCTCTATTTTGTCGGCCTGCCTTGGCTGTCGCGCCGGGGGTCGGCGTTCATCTGGGGCGTGTGGCACGACGCCCGGCATATCACCGACCACATCGTCAAACAGCGCACGTATCTCGACTACCGCGATGCATCCCAGCGCATTTCGCCACCTTTGAAAACCAGCCTGACGGGAGTTCGTTGATGCCTACTCACACTCGCATCCGCATGTTCAACACCAAGGACACCTACCCCAACCAGACCCTGGACAACGACCTGTGCCAGGCCGTGCGCGCGGGCAATACCGTTTACGTCCGTGGGCAGGTCGGCACCGATTTCAACGGCCAGCTGGTGGGCCTCGGCGATCCGCGGGCCCAGGCCGAACAGGCCATGCGCAACGTCAAGCAACTGCTCGAGGAAGCCGGCAGTGACCTGAGCCACATCGTCAAGACCACCACCTACCTGATCGACCCGCGCTACCGCGAGCCGGTGTACCAGGAGGTCGGCAAATGGCTCAAGGGCGTGTTCCCGATTTCCACCGGGCTGGTGGTCAGCGCCCTCGGCCAGCCGCAGTGGCTGATGGAAATCGATGTGATCGCGGTCATCCCCGAATAAGGAGCACGACATGACGTTTTCCATCGTCGGACGCTGCGCCGAAACCGGCCAGTTGGGCATCGCCATCAGCTCGTCGAGCATTGCCGTCGGCGCCCGTTGCCCCTGGCTGCGGGCAGGGGTTGGCGCGGTGTCGAGCCAGAACATTACATTGCCTGCGCTGGGCCCGCAGATCCTCGACGAATTGGCCGCCGGTTCGGTGGCCCAAGAGGCGCTGGACCGTGCCCTGGCACGCAACGGCTACAGCGAGTATCGCCAGGTGGCCGTGGTGGATGCCCAGGGGCGCACGGCGGTTTTCAGCGGTCGCCACGCGTTGGGCGTCCATGGCGCCGGGGTCGGCGAACAATGTGTGGCGGCCGGCAACTTGCTGGCGGGCGACGGGGTCATTGCCGCAATGGTCACGGCATTCGAACAGGGTGAGGGCAGCCTCGCGTCCCGCCTGTTGGGCGCGTTACAGGCGGGCCAGGCCGCAGGCGGAGAAGCCGGGGCGGTGCATTCGGCGACGTTGTCGGTGGTGGATGACCTGACCTGGCCAATCGTCGATCTACGGGTCGATTGGGCGGATGAAAATCCCATCGGCGAACTGGAAAAACTCTGGCTCGCCTATCAGCCGCAGTTGCAGGACTACCTCACTCGCGCCCTCGATCCAACCCAGGCGCCCAGCTACGGGGTGCCGGGCGATGAGTGAGTTGCGCAGCCGTGCATTACTCGCCGAGCTGGTGGGCTTTGCCACGGTCAGCCGCGATTCGAACCTGGCGTTGATCGAGTTCGTTCGCGATTACCTGCACGGCCTGGGCGTGACCAGCGAGCTGATCTACAACACGGAACGGACCAAGGCCAACCTGCTGGCGAGCATCGGCCCGTCGGTGCCGGGCGGCGTGGTGTTGTCCGGGCACACTGATGTAGTGCCGGTGGACGGGCAAGCCTGGACCGCGGAGCCGTTCCGCCTTAGCGAGCGGGACGGCAATTTGTTCGGACGCGGTACGGCGGACATGAAAGGCTACCTGGCCTCGGTGCTGGCTGCGGTGCCGACATTCCTGTCCAGCCCGTTGAAGCGTCCTGTACACCTGGCGTTCTCTTATGACGAAGAAATCGGTTGCCTGGGCGTGCGCGGCCTGCTGGAAGTCCTGCCGCAACGCGTCCCGCAACCGGCCTTGTGCCTGATCGGCGAGCCCACCGAGCTGCGACCGGTGTTGGGCCACAAGGGCAAGTTGGCGATGCGTTGCCACGTCAAGGGCGCGCCTTGCCATTCCGCCTATGCGCCTTACGGGGTCAATGCCATCGAACAGGCGGCGCGCTTGATCGGCCATCTGGGTGAGATCGGTGCGGAGCTGGCCGAGCCCTCACGACACGATCCGCGTTTCGACCCGGCGTATTCGACCGTACAGGTCGGCGTGATCCAGGGCGGCACGGCATTGAACATTGTCCCGGCCGATTGCCGCTTCGATTTCGAGGTGCGCGCCTTGCCGGACTTCGCCCCGCAGGCAGTGGTCGAGCAGTTGCGCGATTACGCCGAACAGACGCTGCTGCCCAGGATGAAGGCAATAAACGCCGACACCGCCATTCGTTTCGAACCCTTGTCCGCTTACCCGGGCCTGGCGACCTCGCCGCACAGCGCGGCCGCGCGCCTGGTGGCCCGGCTGTGCGGCAACGACGGTTTCGGCACCGTGGCGTTCGGCACCGAGGGCGGGCTGTTCCACCAGGCCGGCATCCCAACGGTGGTGTGCGGCCCCGGCAGCATGGACCAAGGCCACAAACCCGACGAATACGTGAGCGTCGAGCAAATGGCTGCCTGCGATCGCTTGATGGACCGCCTGGCGGTTTACCTCAGCGAACCCAATGACGTTTGATCCAAGGAAATACCCGTGAACGAATTCAATGATTGGAAGGCGCGTGCCGCTCAAGTGCGCCTGCGCGACAGCGCCCTGATCGACGGCGAGCCCCACGAAGCCCTCGATGGCGCCCGATTCGAAGTGATCAACCCCGCCAACGGCGTGTTGCTCGCCAATGTCGTGGCCTGCGCTGAACCGGAAGTGGACCTTGCCGTGAAAAGCGCACGCAAGGCATTCGAGCAGGGCCCTTGGGCGCGCATGGCGCCCAGCGAGCGCAAGGCCGTGTTGTTGCGTTTGTCTCAGTTGATGCTGGCTCATCGCGAGGAACTGGCGCTGCTGGATTGCTTGAGCATGGGCAAACCGGTCATGGATGCCTGGAACATCGACGTGCCGGGTGCCGCCCATGTGTTTGCCTGGTATGGCGAAAGCCTCGACAAACTCTACGACCAGGTCGCGCCCTCGGCGGCGAACGTCCTCGCCACGATTACCCGCGTTCCGCTCGGCGTGATTGCGGCGGTGGTGCCGTGGAATTTTCCGTTGGACATGGCGGCCTGGAAAGTCGCGCCAGCGTTGGCGGCGGGCAACAGTGTCGTGCTCAAGCCGGCGGAGCAATCGCCGTTTTCGGCCCTGCGCCTGGCTGAACTGGCCCTCGAGGCAGGCGTGCCACCGGGTGTGCTCAACGTCGTGCCGGGCCTGGGCGAGCAGGCCGGGCGGGCGCTCGGCTTGCACCCGGACGTCGATTCGCTGGTGTTCACCGGATCGACCGAGGTCGGTAAATATTTCATGCAGTACTCGGCCCAGTCGAACCTCAAGCAGGTCTGGCTGGAGTGCGGTGGCAAGAGCCCGAACCTGGTGTTTGCCGATTGTCAGGACCTTGACCTGGCGGCGCGCAAAGCCGCGTTCGGAATCTTCTTCAACCAAGGCGAAGTGTGCTCGGCCAACTCGCGGTTGTTGGTCCAACGGTCGATTCACGACGCGTTCGTAGAACGCCTGGTGGAACAGGCTCGCCTGTGGCAACCCGGCGATCCGTTGGACCCTGCGAGCCCTGCCGGCGCTATCGTCGATGCGCGTCAGACCGCGAGGGTCATGCAATACATCCAGCAGGCCAAGGCTGAAGGCGCACGCCTGGTGTGTGGGGGACGCCAACTGAACATCGATGGGTCGAGCAATTTCATCGAACCGACGATCTTCACCGAGGTGCGCCCAACCATGCAATTGGCCCGTGAAGAGGTGTTCGGGCCGGTGCTGGCAATCAGCGTGTTCGATGACGAAGAGCAGGCCATCGCCATGGCCAACGAACACATCTACGGCCTGGCGGCCTCCGTGTGGACCGACGACCTGAACCGGGCCCACCGTGTGGCGCGGCGTTTGAACGCGGGCACGGTGTCGGTCAATACCGTGGACGCCCTCGACGTCACCGTGCCCTTTGGCGGCGGCAAGCAATCGGGCTTCGGACGCGATCTGTCGCTGCACGCCTTCGACAAATACACACAACTGAAGACCACCTGGATCCAGCTGCGCAGCTGACCGCGGTCCAGGTCGTCGTTCGCAATCGATTTGTTCTCCCTAAAAAAAGAAAACGGAGCAACCGATGGACAGTTCCTCAAGCGTGCCGCTACAAACCGTTACGTCATCGCAGGTCGGCCCACGCAAACGGCTGGGCCTGAGTGCCCTGTTGGCCGTCGCCGTGGGCCTGGTGGTTTCCCAGGGCGTCATGGTGCTGATGCTGCAAGGGGCCGGGATCGCCGGGCTGGGCTTCGTGATTCCGTTGGCCTTGGCCTGGCTGTTGGCCCTGAGCTACGCCTGTTCGTTTTCCGAACTGGCCTTGATGATTCCGCGCGCAGGCAGCCTGAGCAGTTACACCGAAGTCGCCATCGGCCAGTTCCCGGCGATCCTGGCGACGTTTTCCGGTTATGTGGTGGTGGCGATGTTTGCCCTGTCGGCGGAACTGCTGCTGATGGAATTCATCATCGACAAGGTCTACCCGCACTCGATGCCGCCGTTGAGTGTCGCGGTTGGCGTGCTGTGCCTGTTCACGGTGCTCAACCTGTTCAACATCGACATTTTCTCTCGGCTTCAAACGGTGTTGGCCTTGGTCATGACGGTGATGCTGTTGGTCATGGGCCTCGGCGCCTTGGCGAGCGATGGGGCAGGCAGCGTATCGACGTTGGTGGCGGCTACGGGCTGGAACCCCATGGGGCTCGGTGTCATTGCCCTGACCGCGATGGCGGTGTGGGGATTTGTCGGGGCCGAATTCGTCTGCCCACTGGTCGAGGAAACCCGCCGTCCGGAACGCAACATCCCGGCCTCGATGATGATTGGCCTGACGGTGATCTTCGTCATTATCTGCCTGTATTGCCTGGGCGCTTTGCTCACCGTTCCCCAGGCTGAGCTCGCCAGCAATGGCTTGCCGCACTATCTGTTCGCGACTTCGGTGTTCGGCGAGGCCGGGCAGGTATTCCTGGTGACCGCCGCCATCACCGCAACGTGCAGTACGCTGAACAGTTCCCTCGCTGCCATACCGCGCATGTTGCTGGGCATGGCCCGTAGCGGCCAGGCGTTCGGCATCTTCAAGCGCCAGGGCAAGCGCAGCGGTGCTCCTTGGGTGGCGGTGCTGTTCGTGGCGCTGGTTACCGGCTTGCCGCTGCTGCTGATGCACGACACGCCCGACGCCATCAACCTTTTGCTTCTGGCGGCGGCCCTGGCCTGGCTGCTGGCCTATGTCATCACTCACATCAACGTGATTGCCCTGCGGCGCCGCTATCCCCATGTCCACCGGCCGTTTCGCACGCCGTTCTACCCGGTGCCGCAGCTGTTCGGCATTGCCGGCATGCTCTTTGCCATCTGGCACGTGTCCCCCAGCCCTGAAATGACTGTTCCGATCTTCGCCAGCGCTGGCGCGGTGCTGGGCATCGTTTCGCTGATCGCGCTGGTGTGGGTCAAGTGCGTGATGGGCAAACCGCTGTTCAAGCCCGAGCCGCTGGCGTCTGTCCAGGGCACCGAAACCGACAAGATCAACAAAGGAGACCTTTAATGAACGCGCCATTGAACCCGAACCGCAGCACCCGCGAATATCAGGCCCTGGATGCGGCGCACCACATCCATGCGTTTCTCGACCAGAAAGCCCTCAATGCCGAAGGGCCACGGGTCATCGTCCGTGGCGAAGGGCTGGCGCTCTGGGACAACGATGGCAAGCGTTATCTGGACGGCATGTCGGGCCTTTGGTGCACCAACCTGGGCTATGGGCGCCAGGACCTGGCGGCAGCGGCCAGCCGTCAGTTGGAGCAATTGCCGTACTACAACATGTTCTTCCACACCACCCATCCGGCCGTGGTGGAGCTGTCCGAGCTGCTGTTCAGCCTGCTGCCGGATCATTACAGCCACGCCATCTACACCAACTCCGGCTCCGAGGCCAACGAGGTGCTGATTCGAACCGTGCGCCGCTATTGGCAGATCCTCGGCAAGGCGCAGAAGAAAATCATGATCGGTCGTTGGAACGGCTATCACGGCTCGACCCTGGGCGCGTCGGCGCTGGGCGGCATGAAGTTCATGCACGAAATGGGCGGGGTGATTCCGGATGTCGCGCACATCGACGAGCCGTACTGGTTCGCCCACGAAGGTGACCTGACCCCAGCCGAGTTTGGCCTGCGGGCGGCCCGGCAGTTGGAAGAGAAAATCCTCGAACTGGGCGCCGAGAATGTCGCGGCGTTCGTGGCCGAACCCTTCCAGGGGGCCGGCGGCATGATTTTTCCGCCAGAGAGCTACTGGCCGGAAATCCAACGCATTTGCCGGCAGTACGACGTATTGCTGTGCGCCGACGAAGTCATCGGTGGCTTCGGTCGCACCGGCGAATGGTTCGCCCATGAGTATTTCGGCTTCGAGCCCGACACATTGTCCATCGCCAAGGGCCTGACCAGCGGCTACATCCCCATGGGTGGCCTGGTCCTGTCCAAACGCATGGCCGAAGTGTTGGTGGAGCAGGGCGGCGTGTTCGCCCACGGCCTGACTTATTCCGGGCACCCGGTGGCGGCCGCGGTGGCGATTGCCAACCTAAAGGCCCTGCGCGACGAGGGCATCGTGACACGGGTCAAGGACGACACGGGGCCGTATTTGCAACGGTGCCTGCGGGAAACGTTCGACGGGCACCCGCTGATCGGCGAGATCCAGGGCGCCGGCATGGTCGCGGCCCTGCAACTGGCCGAAGACAGGAACAGCCGCAAGCGCTTTGCCAACGAAAACGAAATGGCCTGGCAATGCCGCACCTTCGGCTTCGAGGAGGGCCTGATCATTCGCTCCACCTTGGGCCGGATGATCATGGCCCCGGCGCTCGTGGCCAGCCATGCCGATATCGATGAACTGGTCGACAAGACCCGTATTGCTGTAGACCGCACCGCCCGCGCTTACGGTCGCCTCTGAGTCCGTCGCCGGCTCGTGCGGGCGAGCCGGCATTTTCGAGGAACCGATTCATGTCCACATCCTTGCGTTACAACATGGCGTGTGCCCTGGCGTTGCTGAGTACCAGCGTCCTGGCCGCGCCACAAAGCCTGACCGTGATTTCATTCGGCGGCGCCACCAAGTTGGCCCAGGACAAGGCCTACTTCCAACCCTTCAACGCCAGCGGTGCGGGAAACATCGTGGCCGGCGAGTACAACGGCGAGCTGTCGAAGATCAAGGCGATGGTCGCGGCCGGGCATACCAGTTGGGATGTGGTCGAAGTGGAGAGCCCCGAACTGCTGCGTGGTTGCGAGGAAGGCTTGTTCGAAAGACTCGACCCGGCGGCCATAGGGAAGCCTGCGGATTTCGTTCCGGGAGCGCTCACTGAGTGCGGCGTGGCCACGTACGTCTGGTCGATGGTCCTGGCCTATGACCAGAGCAAGCTCGCCAAGGCACCCACCTCCTGGGCCGATTTCTGGAACGTGACCGAATACCCGGGCAAGCGTGGGTTGCGCAAGGGGGCCAAGTACACCCTGGAAATCGCCTTGCTGGCGGACGGCGTCAAGACAGAAGATGTGTACAAGGTCTTGAATACGCCGGAAGGCGTGGCGCGGGCATTTGCCAAGCTGGACCAGATCAAGCCGAATATCCAGTGGTGGGAGGCGGGCGCCCAGCCGGCGCAATGGCTGGTGGCCGGGGATGTGGCGATGAGCGCAGCCTACAACGGTCGCATCGCCTCGGCGCAGAAAGAGGGCATGAAACTGAGCATCGTCTGGCCGCAAAGCCTGTATGACCCGGAATATTGGGCGGTGGTGAAAGGCACGCCAAACAAGGCCTTGGCGGAGAAATTCATTGCCTTCGCCAGCCAGCCGCAGACCCAGAAAGTCTTCTCGGAGAACATCCCCTACGGACCGGTGCATCGCCAGACACTGGGCCTGCTGCCCGCTGAAGTCCGCGAGCAACTGCCCACCGCCGAGGCCAACCTGGCACAGGCGCAAGCGGTGGACGCGGAGTTCTGGGTCGACCATGGCGAAGAGCTGGAACAGCGCTTCAACGCCTGGGCGGCTCGCTAGTATCCAACCTAATATCGAACCGCTCTTGTGGCGAGGGAGCTTGCTCCCGCTGGGGTGCGAAGCACCCCCTTTACCCTGTGATCGCGGTGTAGCAGGTGGACCGCGTCAGGTTTTTGGGGCTGCTGCGCCCGAGGCGTCGGACCGGCCCAGCGGGAGCAAGCTCCCTCGCCACGGAGGTATGAGGCTCGCCGGTCTACGCCAGCCATTCCCCGAACTGCTCCTTGCAGTAATCCACGAACAGCTGCGCCGGCTTGGTCAGGTGCGCGCGCTTGAGCCAGCCGGCCACCAGGGCCGAACCGGTTACGTCCTCGGCGATGCTGACGCACACCACGTCCTGTCCGTCGTAGGTGCAGCTCGATTGCGGGCGGGTCACCAACACGGCGAAACCAAATCCCTGGCCGACCATGCCGCGCACCATTTCGATGGAGGGCGAGCTGAAGACGATGTTTGGCGTCAGGCCCAGCTCCTCGAAAATACTGACGAAATAGGTGCGGCTGGGCTGCACATCCAAGAGGATCATCGGCTCAAGCGCCAGGTCGCGAAGCGATACCTGGGATTGATTGGCAAAGCGGTGTCCGGCCGGCAGCAGTGCGTACGGCCGTTGCGGTGCCGTGAGCGCTTCGGTTTCGATCGTGCTGTCGAGATCGTGCTCATAAAAAATCGCCAGGTCGAAACGTCCACCGGTCAGGCCTTGAACCAACTCCTGCTGTTCGCCGTCCTGCACGCGGATCTCCACGCCAGGAAAACGCTCGCGAAAACCGGCGATCAGCCGTGGCAGGTAGAGCGGGGCGACGGTCTCGAAGCAGCCGATGTCGATCTGCCCGCTGACGACGTCATTGTCGGCCAACGCGTTCTGTTCGAATTCCCGGGCCATGCGCAGCAGCTCCTGGGCCTTTCGATAGAAACGCGCACCGGCCGGCGTCAGCGAGACGCCCTGGGCGTGATGACGGATCAACAACTGCACGCCGAAACTGTCTTCCAGGCCCTTGACCGCCGTGGCAATCGACGGTTGGGCGATATACAGCTTGCGGGAGGCTTCGGCGACGCTGCCACACTCCACGGTGGTGACGAAGTACTTCAACTGACGCAGGGAGTAGGACGCCACGGCACACCTCGGTCCGGATGATTTTGCCTACCTTACCGTGAGCCGCTTGCGCAGCGCGACGGGCGTTGCAACGGATTTTGCTGGGCAGTGGCGATATCCAGGCTGGCTTGTCGGACGGGCATAAAAAACGCCCGCCGAAAAAACCTTGGCAGGCGTTTGGGAAAGTCCGGCACAGAAGGAGGGACTGGCCGGTTGGCGCGTGAGTTTCAGGGCATTGGGATCAGGCGACAGGGATCAATGGATCCGCGGCAGCCAGTGCGGTGGCGCGGTCGGCGGCGGGTGGATAGATCCACACAGAGTTGATCTGGGTCTTGAGGTCCTTCGCTTCTTGTCCGACCAACTTGACCTGGCGATCCCAACCTTCGGTGTACACCGCGCCCCAGCCGCCAAGGTCCAGGCACGTCACGTACTTGGGTTGGCTGTAGGTCATCGGCGCGACGCCCAGCAGATCGGCTGCCACATTGTTGCCCGCGTAGCGGCCGAGGGCGATGGCGTGCTGGCAGGACATCGCCGCGTAATTGCCCAGGTCGTCGGTGGCAGCATAGGCCACGTCGCCGGTGGCGAAGATATCGCTCTGTCCGAGCACCTTCAGGTTCCCGTCGACATGCAGCCGGCCCTGGCGATCGTGGGTGCCGGGCACTTGTTCGGTCAGCGGGCTGGCGCGGAAACCGACGGTCCAGATGACAGTCCTGGATTCGATGCGCTGGCCGTCCGACAGCGTGACGCCTCCGGCATCCACCGATTCGACCGAGGCATTGAGCATCCACTCGATGCCAAGGTGGTCGGACGCTTCGATGATCGAAGGGCTGATTCCTTCGCCCAACGCCGCACCGATTGTCGGGCCCCGGTCGACCACGATCACGCGGATGTTGGCGTCGCTGCCCAGGACGGCGCGCAGGCGGGCGGGCATCTCAGTGGCGGTTTCGATCCCGGTAAACCCGCCGCCGGCCACCACCACGGTGTTGCGAGCGGGGCTGTCGGGCAGGGTGGCGAGGGATTTCAGGTGGGCTTCGAGGCGCGTCGCCTGTTCGATCTCATCGACGTCGAACGCATGCTCCAGCATGCCCTCAAGGTCGGGGCGAACCAGCTTGCTGCCTGCTGCCAGGACCAGTCGGTCATAGCCCAGCGTGCCTTGGCCGCCAAACACGTCGCGATAGCCGATCTGCTTGCGGTTGACGTCGATGCTCTCGGCAAAGCCTTGGACGAAATTTACCCCGACCGCGTCGAACAACCCGGCCAACGGCGCCATCATGGTGTGGACGTCGGGTTCGTAGAAACGCGGGCGGATGCGCAACTCCGCCTGGGGCGCCAAGACGCTGATCTGTACGTCATTGCGATCATGCTGGTCGAGCAGGCGAGCCGCGCTGAGTGCGCTCCATACGCCGCCAAAACCGGCGCCGACGATCAAGATTTGCTGTTTCATGAGGTGCTCCCGAAGACTGAGTCGATACGTTGAATTTGTTTGATGTTTCAGCGTGACCGTGTTGCGAAACGCCCGGAGGTGCTTGGCCTGATGGGGTGAATCATTAGGCGCATTCAGCTTCGGTTCGCTATTGGAAATGGTATTCGTCGGCGGGAGCCGCGGCACTTCTACATAGGGTCAGTGGCGGCATGCGTGGGTGTTAGGGGGGCTATACGAAGGTATTAAAATCGTTGGGTTGTGGATTTTCAGCAGCCGCAGAACGATGCGCACCCCGTTACGCTTGTGGGAGCGAGCCTGCTCGCGAAGAGGCCACTGCAACCGCCTTCACCCCTCGCTACCCATCACCGATTCAATGCAGGCAATCAACTCACCACAATCAAACGGCTTGGGAAAAACCGCCACCGGGCTCATCCCGCCCGAGCGGGTTCGCGGCGGTACGGCAGGCAGGCCCGTTATGAAAATAAGCGGAATCTCGATGCCGCGGGCACGAAGCTCATCGCACAGTTGAATCCCGGTCATCCCCGGCATTTGAATGTCCGACAGCAAGCAAGCTGTATTCACATAGCCAGCTGAAGACAAGAAATCGAGAGCACTGGGGTAAGTCTTGACGCGATAACCGTGGGAGCGCAGTAAACCATCCAATGCAACTCGAACCGATTCATCGTCATCGATAATTGAAATAATTGCGGTGTCGGACATTTCGAAACCTGGCAGTAATGTCAGGACGCCATAAAGGCGTCCCTATCACTGCAAGATACGCGGTACAAAAGCCGCGCCTAGTATACGTGGGTATGAACTTTCACTGACCGCGCCCCGGGTCCAATGCCTGGGCCATGCGCACCAGCTCGGCAAACGAGCGCGCGCCCATCTTGCGCATGGCCTGGCCGCGATGAATCTTGACGGTGATTTCGCTCAAGCCGATCTGCCCGGCAATCTGTTTGTTCATCAACCCCGACGCAGCCAGGAGCATCACTTGTCGTTCCCGGGCGGTGAGGCTGGCGTGGCGGTCTTGGAGCGCCTTTTGGCTGTGCTCGGCCTCGCGACGCAGGCGGTCGCGCTGGTGGGCGGTGGACACCGCATCGATCAGGTCCTGTTCACGAAACGGCTTGGTCAGGAAGTCCACTGCGCCGGCTTTCATGGCCCTTACCGTCATGGCGATATCGCCATGGCCAGTCATGAACACGATGGGCAGGTGAACGTCGGCGCTCGCCAGCTGTTGCTGGAAGTCGAGGCCGCTGGTGCCGCGAAGGCGCACATCCAGTAGCAGGCAACTGGGCCCGTCGGCGCGTGGATGGCGCATGAAGTCTGCCACCGAGTCGAACAGCTCGACCCGCAGGCCGATGGACCGTAGCAGACTGCGGAGCGCTTGGCGTAACGACGCATCGTCATCGACCACGTAAACGATGGGCTCAGCGGTGAAGGCAGCGTTCGGGGTGTGGCTTGGGTTCATGGGCGGCGTCCTTGGCGGGGCGGGCAGAGGTAAGCAATGGCAACGAAAACGTGAACGAGGTGCCTTGTCCAGCCGCGCTGGCGGCCCAGATCCTGCCGTCATGGAAGTCGATGATGGAGCGGCAAATGGAAAGCCCGATGCCCAGGCCGTTTTCCTTGGTGGTGAAGAAGGGGGTAAACAGAGAAGGCAGGATCTCGTCGGAAATTCCGATACCGCGGTCCGCCACCTCCAATAGCACCTCGTGCTCCTGCGTCCAGGTGCGTATGCGCAGGATCCGATCGGGCGAGTCAATCGTTTCCATCGCCTGGCACGCATTGATGATCAGGTTGATGATCACTTGCTGCAGTTGCACCCGGTCGGCGTTGACCTGGCACGCCTTTGCCGCGAGGTTCGCCTTCAGGCTGATCTTGTGATGAGCCAACTGCTGGCGCACCAGGTTCAGCGACTCGTTGACGATGTCGTCCAGTAGCTCAGGCTGACGCAGAGGGTCGCATTTGCGCGCCATCGCTCGTGTACGATTGATGACTTCGCTGGCGCGACAGGCATTGGTGACGATCCGCTCCAGCGCGTCGAGGGCTTCCTTGAGGTCCGGAACCGGGCGATCGAGCCAGCGACGACAGGCCTCGCCGCTGCTGGTGATGGCGGTCAGCGGCTGGTTGACTTCATGGGCAATCGAGGCGGCCATCTCTCCCAGGGACGTCAGGCGCGTGACGTGGGCCAACTGGGCGTGGGCGCGGGACAACGCTTGCTCGGCGTGTTTGCTGGCGATCAGGGCGTTGATCAGGTAGGCCTGGTTGTGGCGCAGGCGGTCCGCGGCCTGCTTGCTGCGCAACGCGAGAAACGCAATGGCGGACAGGGCCGTCAGGCAACGAAAGAACCCAGTGATGGACTCCCAGCGGTGATAGCCACCGTTGTACGCAAACATCGCCGTCAGCAAAAACATGCACATCAGCGCTACGGTGATCACCAGGTTGATGGAAAACAGGTTCGCCGCCATCAGCAGCAAAGTGATGTACAGCAGCGTCGGCGCCAGGTCGGAATGGGTTTCGGAATTGATGATGACAATCCCGCAGGCCACCACCAGGCCCACGGCCCAGCCCAGGGCGTTGACCACTGGGTGGGCGCTGATGCGCATCGACGACTCCCCGCCCATCGGGCAGGGGATGTACCGGAAGCTGTCATAGACACTCTTGAACATCGTGGCGGGTGTGGGCACGGCGCAGACCTTCTGTTGTCCGGTGCAGCCCGAGGAAACGGGGCATCGATTTCGGATCTTAGAAGTTGCCCCTGGCATCGGGTAGGACATAAATCCCTGAATTACTGCCAACCCCGGCCGGTTGTCGATGCATACCCACGTATCAATGAATCTACCCAAAGCGTGAGTCCGGTGTCCCCCAGTACAACAGACGCCGGAGGGGCTCTGGCATAACCTTCCTGGTACGTCGTCGTTGTCCAACCGTGCAAACGGCCCGAGGCACGACGTTTCTTTGCTGACTCATTGGCCCTGTGCCTGGAATGGCTACCATGATGAACAGAAATGACCTGCGTCGTGCTGACATCAATCTGCTGGTTGTCTTCGAAACCATGATGCATGAGCGAAATGTCACACGTGTGAGCGAGAAGCTGTTTCTCGGGCAACCGACCATCAGCGCGGCCCTGGCGCGTTTGCGCTTGATGTTCGACGACCCGCTGTTCGTCAGGACCGGGCGGTTGATGGAGCCGACGTCCCGGGCCCGGGAGATTTTTTCCAACCTTTCACCCGCTTTGGACGGCATCGCCGCCGCCTTGAGTCGCTGCCAGGCGTTCGACCCTGGCACCAGCGAGGCAACGTTTCATATAGGCCTTTGCGACGATGTCGAGTACGCGCTGCTGCCGGATTTGCTGCGCCGCCTGCGGGTCGAGGCGCCGGGCACGACGTTGGTGGTGCGTCGCACCGATCAATGGCAGATGTGCCAGTTATTGGTCAGTGGGGAAATTTCCCTCGGTATCAGCCATACCCTGGAACTGCCGGCCAACGCCCGGCGCAAGGCGCTGCGCCCGATCCGGCCGATGCTGCTGCGGGCCGATTCGCGTCCCGGCGAGTTGACCCTGGACGACTTTTGCCGCCGACCCCACGCCGTGGTTTCATCCATGGGCCACGTCATCGATGATTCGGACCGCGCGTTGAGCCTGGTAGGCCGGCAGCGGCGGGTGGTGCTGACGGTACCGCAATTCAGCGCATTGCCCGTGTTGTTGGATCGCAGCGACATGATCGCCATCGTGCCCGACTATGTGGCCCGGGCTATGGCGGCAGTCGCAGGCTTGCGGGCGGAGCCGGCGCCGGTCCAATTGCCTGAGCATGAGCTGTCGATGGTCTGGCGAGGTGCCTCCCATGATGATCCAGGCGAGCGCTGGCTGCGTTCTCGTTGCTGCGCGTTCATCGCCGAGCAGGCCCAGTCGGCGCCGCAAGCCCGGCGCGTGGCCTGACGCGATCGCGCAAGCCTTCTCAAAGGGAAAACCGGCTGCGATATTCGCGCGGTGAGATCGACAGATGCCGCTGGAACGTATGGCGCATCCGTTCCTCGTCGCCGAAGCCGCACGAGCGGGCGATCTGGTCGATGTTGCGCTCGGAGTCCTCCAACAACCTTCGCGCGGCTTCGAGGCGGAACATTTCGACGGCCTTGGCCGGCGTTCGTCCGGTCTGGCGCTTGTAGACCCGGGCAAAATTGCGCGGGCTCATCCGCGCCTGCCGGGCCAGACGTTCGATGGTCAGGTCGGCCTCGTTCAGGTGCTCGGCGAGCCAGGCGTGCAATTCATCGAACCCGGCGCTGTCCTGGGTCTGGGACAGCAACAATTGGCTGAACTGTGCCTGTCCACCGGGCCGCTTGAGAAACACCACCAGTTCCCGGGCCACTTGCAGGGCCACGTCGCGACCGCAGTCGGCCTCCACCAGCGCCAGGGCCATGTCGATGCCGGCGCTTACCCCCGCGGAGGTCCAGACCTTGTCCTGTTGGATGAAGATGGCGTCCAGGTCCACTTCGATCAATGGGAAACCGCTCTTGAGCATCTCGCACATGGCCCAATGCGTGGCGGCACGGCGGCCATCGAGCAAGCCGGCCTGGGCCATGAGGAAGGTCCCGCTGCACACCGACGCCGTGCGCCGGGCCCTGGTGGAGGCCGCGCGCAGCCAGTCCACCAGCTCGACACAGTCAATCATCGCCTGACGAATGTTCGGGGCACCGGGCACGATCAGCGTGTCGATGATGACGTCGTCGAACTGATGCAGGGACGCCGTCTCGACGACCAGGCCTTCAGCGGTCTGCATCAGCCCGCCGGCCAGGCTTGCGGTGTGCATCCGATAGCCCGGCCGGCCGCGTTCGGCCATGGCTTTGGTGGCGGCCCAGAACACGGTCTGGGCGCCGGTCAGGTCCAGAAGGCCCATTTGCGGATAGGCGAGGAACACCAACGCACGCGGTTGGGACATCGACTCGGCGGCGATGTGAATGTCATGGGTCATCTCGTTCATGGTCGCGTCGGCTCGGTAGGGCGCATTTTGAGGATAAAGGTTTCGGCCTGCCCCCCCGCTTTCGCGAGCAGGCTCGCTACCACCGGAAAGCGACGGTGGGAGCGAGGCCATGGGTCATTGCTTGAGCGGAATCAGCACCGCTTCGTTCTCACCCATCACCATGAACACCAAAAGCTTTGCCGGTTGGGTGGCGCTGGCGTTCCTGGATACCAGATGCTCGGAACCGGCGGCTTCGTACCAGTACTCGCCAGCCTTGTAGGTGATGGCCGGCTCGCCCTTGACCTGGGACGTGACTGCGCCTTCGAGCACATAGGCCATGGCGGTGCCGTCATGCTTGTGGGCGATGGACGACTGGCCCGGTGCATAGTCGACGGTCAACATCATGGCTTTCTTGCCGGGCAGGTTTTTGAGCAGTTTTTCCTGAAGCACCTGAACGTTCTCCGACGGCGCGGTTTCGTGGGCGTACAGCGCGGCAACGGGAAGCAGGCTCAGGGCGGCGATCAAATAAAGCGTTTTCATGGGGCGGGTCCTTTGTGGTATCGAGTGAGTTCGCGTTCACCCTAAGCCCCAAGGTGTCGGGGACAAACGTCCAATTTATTGAAAGACGAGTAGACCGCGGTGGCGAGGGAGCAAGCTCCTCGCCACGCCAGAGATGAGCCCATTCACACCACCGGGAAACTGTTGAAATCCACGCTGCGAGCCAGGCGGCTTTCGATCAGGCTGATGAAGCCCTGGACTTCGGGGCAGTTGAAATGCGCCTGCATCGCTGCTTCCGATTGCCAGCGGGCGCTGACGTTCCAGCGGTCGTTGTCTTGCGGGCAACGGTCGACCATATAGGCGTCGCAGCCTGGCGAGGCCCGCAGGGTTTCGACGATTTGCTGCAACTGCCGGCCCAGTTCTTCCGAGCGCCCGGCGGCGGCCTGCACCTGAACGGTATTGATCACTTGGCGAGACATTGTCCTGGCTCCTGAATCAAGTCGAACGGAATCTGATGACACCCAGGCAGGATAGGCCCGGCAAGACAAGGCTAAAACAGCCAATGGGCGGATAAATGCCCAGTCCAATCGGTCAGGCGACCTGCTGCAGGATGTCCCGCAGGCGATCGAAGGCGATATCGATGTCGAGCAGTTCGATGGCGCCAAAGCCCAGTATCAAGCCTGGACGCACCGGTGCCGCGGTAAAGAATCCGTCGAGGCTATAGAGCCCAACCTCGGCTTTCTTAGCCAATTCGATCACCAACGGCAGGTCGATCGGCACCTTGCACAGCACCGCCATATGGAAGCCCGCTGTGGTGGGCACGGCCTCGAACCACGGTGACAGGTCATCGGCCAAGCGCGCCAGGATCCGCTCGCGCCGGCCGGCATACAGCGCGTGGCAGCGCCGGATGTGCTTGAGCAAGCAGCCCTCGGCGATGAACTTGGCCAGTGCCCATTGGGGCAGCGTGGAGGTGTGCTGGTCGGTAAGGCGCTTGGCGAGGATCACCGCCTCGAGAATCGCCGGCGGCAGGACGGCGTAGCCGAGCCGCAGCTCCGGCAGCAAGGTTTTGGAGAAGGTCCCGACGTACGCCACGATCCCGCGCTCGTCCATGCTCTGCAGGGAGTCGGTGGGCCGGCCTTCATAGCGGAATTCACTGTCGTAGTCGTCTTCGATGATAATCGCGCCCAGCTCATACGCCCGTGCCAGCAGCGCCTCGCGCCGGGGCTGGCTCATGGGCATGCCCAGGGGAAACTGGTGGGACGGCGTCACGTAGATCAACCGCGTGCCGTCGGGAATCATGTCCACGCGCATGCCTTGCTCATCCACCGGCACCCCGGCCACCGTCGCGCCGTGGGATCCGAACAGCAGGCGTGCCGGCGGGTAGCCGGGATCTTCCATCGCCACCAGGCTGCCGGGGCGGGTCAGTACCCGGGAAATCAGATCGAGGGCCTGTTGCGCGCCGTTGCACACCACCACGTCGTCGTCCTGGCAGTTGACCCCTCGGGAAAACGCGATGTGCCGGGCGATGGCATTGCGCAGCGTCGGCAATCCCTCGGGTTGGCTGTAGAAACCCTTGGCGGTGGCGATCTGGCGAAGGGCGTGGGCGGTGCAGCGACGCCAGTCATCCAGGGGGAACTGGCCCTTGCCGGTTGCGCCGCCGATGAAGTCATAGCGCAGCGCGCTTTCAGGCAGCGGATGGCGCAGCAGGTCCGGCATATTGCGCCAGGTCTCGACCACGTCCGCCCCGGCCAGCTCACGGTGACTGTGCTTGCGCACGACGCTGGCCGGGCGCGCGTTGACATAGGTGCCCTTGCCGATGACGCCGGTGAGGAGATTTTCGTAGGTCAGTTGCGCGTAGGTGTCGGAGACGGTCTTGCGCGAGACGCCCAACTGCTCGGCCAGCAGCCGGCTGGGTGGCAGTTGCGTGCCGGCCGCCAGCCGACCGCTCTCGATGGCGCTGCGCAATTGTCGGTACAACTGGCCCGCCAGGTCCTTGCGGCCGTTGATGACGACGTGAAGTTCCATACCTGCGGGCTCCCGGATAATCGATGGCGGCAAGGGCCGCGGACGCAAGATTACCCGCAATGCGCCGGCGCGGAGAAGTTGCGTGGGCGTTTATCGTCAGATTGGACCTGTCACGGGCGGCGTCGACGTCCTACCGTGAAATCATCAACCACCACGGAGGCGGCCATGAGCCCGCGTCTTGATTACTACAGCGCATCCCCCGGGGCGATGAGGGCAATGATTGGCCTGGAAGCGCTGACCAGCCGCCTGAGCATCGAGCCGGCGCTGCAGCATCTGATCAAGATCCGCGCCTCGCAACTCAATGGCTGCGCCTTCTGCACCGACATGCATTCGGTGGATGCGCGCCGCCAGGGCGAGACGGAGCGGCGTCTGTATGCCGTAGCGGTATGGCGCGACAGCGGATTCTTCAGCGAACGCGAAAGGGCGGCCCTGGCCTGGACCGAAGCGGTCACCCTGTTGGCTGAAAGCCAGGTGCCCGATGACGTCTATGCCGTGGCCCGCGCCAGCTTCACCGAAGAGGAACTGGTGGACCTGACGCTGGCGATCAGCACCATCAACAGCTGGAACCGATTGGCGGTGAGTTTTCGCCAGAGTCCGGGAGGCTAGGCAGTGCCTATGCGGCGTGCTGAAAACTGACCGTCCAACATTCTGGGGTCAGTCCAACAAAAGCCATGAAGCCTAGAGCCACCGCGGCGTTGTAAAGAACGAGGCCATTTCCGAGCGAGCCAATGCCGCGCCGAAGTAAGGCCCTTGTACCTGGTCACACGCCACGCTGCGCAATTGGCTGAACTGCCGGGCATTCTCGATGCCCTCGGCGGTGACCATCAGCCCGACGCTGCGGCTCAGCCGGATCATCGCCAGCACGCCTTCCTGATCATGCTCCAGGCCCAATTGCGTGAGGATATTGCGATCGAAGCGGATGCCGTCGAATGGCTGGTCGAGGACTTCCCTAAGGGAAGCGATGTTGGTGCCGAACTTGTCGATGTTGATACGTACGCCCAGCGCCTTCAAGGCATGCAAGGTATTGGCGAGGGTCTTGTGGTCGGTGAGCAGTACGCCTTCGGCCACTTCCAGGGTCAGGCGTTGGGCGGGAAGACCGCTGGTCTCCAGGGCTTTGTGTACCTGGTTGAACAGGAAACTGCTGCTGAACCACCGAGGCGAAACGGCCAGGGAAACGTTGAGTGCGTTGGGCCAGCTCGTCGCTTCCTCGCACGCGTTGATCAGCATCCAGCTGCCCAGCTCTTCCAACTGCCCGGACGCTTCGGCGACCGGGATGAAGTCGATGCCGCCCAGTTCGCCGCGTTCGGGATGGTGCCAGAACGCCTGGGCTTCAAAGCCGTGCAACTGCTCGGCATTCACGTCGAAGCGTGGCAGGTAACGCAGTTCAAGCTGGCCTTCCTGCATCGCGTCGCGCAATTGCTGTTCATAGCGGCGCCGGTCACGGGCGACGTTGCCCATGGCCTCTTCATAGATGCGCCAGGTGTTGCGGCCGGCGGCCTTGGCCGCATACAAGGCAATGTCAGCCTGGCGCAGCAGCTCCTCGGCACGTGGGTCACGGGGGTGCGACCACGCCACGCCGATACTCACGCCCAGGTACAGCGTATTGCCGTCCAGGTGCATAGGGCGCTGCATGCAGTCGATCAAGCGCTCGCAGAGCTGATCGAGGTCTCTTGCGCTGCCTGGGTTGGGCATGACGATGACGAATTCGTCGCCCCCCAGTCGCGCCACAAGATCGCTGTTGCGAACGTTTTGCTGGAGGATATGAGCCACTTCCTTGAGCACTTTGTCGCCCACGGCATGGCCCAGGGAGTCGTTGACCGGCTTGAATCGATCCATGTCCAGGTTCAGTAGCGCCAGTGGTGTGCTCTGCGCGTGGTCCAGGTGTTCGCTGAGGCAATCGAACAGACGGTTGCGATTGGCCAGCCCGGTCAGCGGGTCGTGCTGGGACAGGTGCTTGATTTGTGCCAGGGCGCGCAATTCATCGGTGATGTCGGTGGCGGTGCCACGAAAGCCCTGGCTACCGGCGTCGATGGCCCGTACCGAAAGCTTGCAGGTGCGTATGCGTTGGTTACGCGCAATGTACTCGCACAGCAGCGGGGCAGACGAGGCACTGTTGGCGCCGCCGAGCAGCCAATGGGCAATGGAGATCGACCCGCTGTGGGGTTCCAGCAACCGGTGCAACGGTTTGCCGATCCATTGCGTGGGGCTGAAGCCCGTCACCTGTTCAAAGCGCTCCGACAGATAGGTCAGGTTTGCGGCCGAGTCGACTTCCCACAGCCAGTCTGACGACACTTCGGCAATGTCGCGAAAGCGTTCCTCGCTGCGCTCCAACGCCTTGCGATGGGCCAGGAGGCTGACGTACTGCTGTTCCTGTGCGCGAAGCATGACCAAGGCGTGGCGCAATACCAACAGGGCCATGACGCCCAGGAACAGCAACGCCAGTGCCAACAACGGCAACAGGGCTTTACGCAGATCCTTGCCGGGGGTAGCGGGGCGCCAGGCCAGGGCTTCGCGGGTCAGGTCATTGAGCAGCACCTGGGCGGTGTCTTTCGGGCCTGGGGTATGGGCGATATGGGCGTCCGGCAGGGCAAAGTCTCGTGCCAGGTCCTGCAACGCGTCCGTATCGAGGACTTTGACGAATAAAAGCAGGCTCGGCGGGCCAGGAATCTCTGCCACGCTGTTGTCGGTGCCAGTGGTGATGGCCGAGACGGCGACGAAGGCAGGCGCGTCCTGGTGATGGAGCAATTCGACGATCACTTCATCGCGATTCTCGGCGGCGCTGGCCTTTCTGGCGAGTGCCCGCAGGTTGCCAGTCAGCCATGTGTCGGCGTGCACTTCGCTCATTTCACCATCGATGACCGAATAAACCGTCTTGCCGGTCGGGGAAATCACGAACACAGCCTGGTAGCCATACAGCGAGAACACGCTGCTGCCGACATTTTCCTGGTCGTAGGCCCAGTCTTTGTCGACTTCGACGTGCAGGTGGCGGTAGGCGTCGCTCCACTTGGAATAATCGCTCAGGTCGCGGCCGATGCCGGTACGAATCCCGTCGACGGCCCGTTGGGCAAAGAACAGACTCTGGGAACGGGCCTGTTCGTCCTGGGTCTGGGTGATGTTGAGCAATACCGCGATGGCCAGCGCGGACATGATGAACAGCAACAGCATGATGGCCGGAAAGGTGCGGCGAGTGAAACTTCGGGTAGGCCGCTCGCCGGAAATCACCGTGGAGCCATTGCCAGCATCTTCATTCATAAAAACAAGCCATCAGCTGAACGCGAGACATCCCGCACTAGTTTTGTATCGGCTGACCGCCTGATTAACTTAATGAAAGTGGAAAATAGCTGACCAGTTGCACCATTTTTAACGGCAGCTGCCCTCAGGTGCTACGCCTTGGCGGTATCGCCGCCATATAGGCGCCGCCGATTGATCCGATCAGCTCATATCGGCTCGCTCGAGTCTGCATGCTTATTCTTTGTCCTTGCGATGACCGGGCAGCAACGCGCCGAGCACCTGCTTGGCGGTCTCGACCACGATGCCGTGCTCGTTCGGATCGCCCTGGAGCAGGGTCGAGGCGAACTTCTTCGCCTGTTCCAGCTTGATGTGCGGCGGCAGCGGAGGCACGTCGGGGTCGGTGCGGAACTCGATCACCACCGGGCGTTCGGCGGCGAACGCCTGGTCCCAGGCGCTCGCCACGTCGCTTTCCTGGTCGACGAGGATGCCCTTGAGGCCGATCGACTCGGCGAACAGATGATAGGGAACGTCGGGAATATCCTGGGACGCCTCGAATTTCGGGTCGCCTTCCATCACTCGTTGTTCCCAGGTCACCTGATTCAGGTCCTGGTTGTTGAACACCGCGCAGATCCAGGTGGTGTTGGTCCAGGTGCGCCAGTATTTGGCGACGGTGATCAATTCGGCCATGTTATTCATCTGCATCGCGCCATCACCGACCAACGCGATCACCGGACGATCCGGGTGGCAGAACTTGGCGGCGATGGCGTAGGGCACGGCGGCGCCCATCGAGGCGAGGCCGCCGGAGAGTGAACACATCATGCCGCGACGGATCTGGACATCCCGCGCATACCAGTTGGCGCAGGAGCCGGAGTCGCAGGTGATGACGGCGCGATCCGGCAGCCGTGGCGAGAGTTCGAACGTGACGCGCTGCGGGTTGATCGGTTTGGCCGAGACCAGGGCGCGTTTTTCCAGGGTCTTGTCCCAGTCCGCTCGCCATTTCTCGATTTTTTCGCGCCAGGTGCGGTCGGTTTTTTCTTCGATCAGCGGCAGCAGGGCCCGCAGGGTGTCGGCGCTGTCACCTTGCAAGTTGACTTCCATGGGGTAGCGCAGGCTGAGCATGTCTGGCTTAAGGTCGATCTGCACGCCACGCGCCTGGCCCTCGCCAGGCAGGAATTCGGCATAGGGAAAGCCGGACCCGATCATCAGCAGGGTGTCGCAACCGGCCATGAGGTTGTCGCTGGGCTCGGTGCCCAGCAGCCCGATGGAGCCGGTGACCCATGGCAGTTCATCGGGCACCACGGCTTTGCCGAGCAGGGCCTTGGCGACGCCGGCGCCGAGTTTGTTGGCGATGGCGATCACTTCGTCCGTTGCATGCAGGGCGCCGGCGCCCACCAGGATGGCAACTTTCTTGCCGGCATTGAGCACCTCTGCCGCTCGGCGCAGGTCTTCCTCGTAGGGCACGACCTTAGGTTTGCGGTAGCCGACGCCGGAATGCAGCGTGCCGTGCTTGTGGGGCGGCGGTGTGTATTCCAGGTCTTGGAGGTCGTTGGGCAGGATCAGCGCGGTGACCCGACGCTCACCCACCGCCGTGCGTACCGCGCGGTCGAGCAGGTGGCGGACCTGGGCCGGGGCGCTGGCTTGCTGGACGAACGCGCCTGCAACGTCCTTGAACAGGCTGGGCAGGTCCAGTTCTTGCTGATAATGGCCGCCGAGGGCGTTTCGGGCCTGCTGGCCGCAGATCGCCAGGACCGGCATATGGTCCATGCGCGCGTCATACAGGCCGGTAATGAGATGCGACGCCCCAGGGCCGGAGGTTGCGATGCAAACGCCCAGCTCGCCAGTGAACTTGGCATGGGCGCAGGCCATGAAGGCCGCCATTTCCTCGTGCCGCGCCTGGATGAATCGGATCTTGCCCTTGGCCCGGTTCAGAGCCCCGAACACACCGTTGATGCCATCGCCAGGATAGCCGTAGATGCGCCGAACGCCCCATTCATAAAGGCGTTCAACCAGAAAATCGCCGACGGTCATGCTCATGTCTGTTCCTCGTCCTGATGGGCTGTCTTGAGCGTTGCGCCCGCTGGGCAGCGGTACGCAGCGCCATGGCTCTTACAGGACTGGACCGACTCAAGCCCTTCAAGGTTTCGATTTTTTTGACCGGAGCAACGACTTCAATAGCGCATCGACGCTCAACCGCCCGGCGCCCTGCAACAGCAGCGGCAGCAATGCGACCAGGTAAATCAATGGCAGTTTGAAGTTACCGTAGCCCTTGTTGGTGATCGCGTACCCTTGGGCCAGCTCGCCCAGGCTCGACCAATCCGCCGGCCAGTGCACGGCGGCGGTAGCGACCACGGTGACGATCATCAGCACCAGCGCCGAGGCGCGTGTGCCCAGGCCGATCAACAGGGCGACGGCGCAGATCAGCTCCGCCCCCATCGACAATTCCCAGTTCCAACTGGCCGGCACATGGTTGAACGGGAACGGAAAAGCCGACTGGATCTCGGCGAACCAGTTCTGGCCGTTCCATTTTTCCAGGCCGGACTCAAAGAACTCCCAGGCCAGGAACAGGCGCAGCCCCAGGGGTGCGAGCCACGAACCGGCGTGATCGAGGTTCAGGTGCAGGCCGTTCAGGGCTTTCGACAAAGAGGCGTACATGGTTGATCTCCTCGGCTCAGGCCGCACGTTGCAGGGATTGACGCTTGTTGGCCTGGGCCAGCTTGCCCACCAGGCGGACCGCCGTGGCGGCGCATATCAGGCCGAAGGGCAGCACGTACCAGGCGCTCATCGGAATGCGCTTGAAATTGGAATAGGCAAAGATCGCCGCCAGTACCCACATGCCGGTGGTATGCAGGCGCTTCCAGGCGGTGGCGCCGATCAGCCGCGTGGTGCTTTTGAACGAAGTCAGGGCCAGCAGCAGGATAAACACGTAGCCCACGGTGCCGGGCACGTTGCCAAGGGTGGTCCGGCCGGGCCAGAACTCGGTGTTGAGCTGGCCGTACCAGTAGATCAATGCGGCGTGGACCAAATGGGAAAAGGCAAAGGCCAGCCCGATGAAGCGCCGTTCGCGCACCAGGGATTTGCTCAGGGGCGAGGGCACCAGCACGGCGAACGCCGACGCTGTAAAGGCCAGCAGGAACAGGACGAAGGACGAACGGGCGGTCGCGCGAATGGCACTGCGCACGCCTTCTGTGAGGTCTGGATTGAAGATCAGGACCAGCACGGTCATCAGCAATACCAGGGCAGCAAGCAGGCTGAACAGCGACCAGCCCTGGTAACGGAAAGCAGGCGGCGTTGCGGTGGCGGTAGGCATGGGGAAGCTCCTTGGATGGCCCGGCATCGTGGTGGCCGGGAATAGAAGGAGTCTTTCAAGTGGGTGTAAGCGGGGTGTGTCGGGAAGGGGGCCGGTGTGCAAGTTTGTGTATGCGGCGTGGTGGTTGACACACTGATATACAAACCCCGATACCGAACCTTGCACATGACCTTGTGGGAGCGAGCCTGCTCGCGAAAGCGGTGTGTCAGCTACATCGGCGTTGGATGTGCCGCCGTCTTCGCGAGCAGGCTCGCTCCCACAAGGGATATCCACAAGGGATATCCACAAGGGATTCAGTAGTCTTCAGACCTGGGTATCGCAACCCAACCGCAGCTCAGCGCACAGCCCACCGCCCTCGCGGTTGCTCAAGGTCAGCGAACCGCCCATGGCATTCGCCAGTTGCTGGGCTATGGCCAAACCCAGGCCGGTGCCACCGGTTTCCCGGTTGCGCGAGCTTTCCACCCGGTAGAACGGCTTGAGCACTTCGGCCAGTTCCTGCTCGCTGATGCCGGGGCCACGGTCCAAAACCCGGATCGCCAGCTGCCCGTTGGCGGCGGGCTGGACCTGGATCTGCGCCGCGCCGCCGAACTTCAACGCATTATCCACGAGGTTGACCAGCACCCGGCGCAATGCGTGGGGACGGGTATCGATGATCGCGGCGTTCTTGCCGGACAGCTGCACGTCCTGCCCGGTGTCCTGGTAGTCGAACACCAGGCTGTCGAGAAACGCGTCCAGGCTTATCCGGCAACTGGCCTCGGTGGCGCCATGGATGCTGCGGGCGTAGGCCACGCCTTCACGCACCAGGTGCTCCATTTCCCCCAGGTCGCTGTAAAGTTTGTCTTTTTCGATGCCGTCATCCATGAATTCGGCCCGCAGCTTCATGCGGGTGATGGGGGTCTGCAGATCATGGGAGATCGCAGCCAACAGATGCATGCGCTCCTTCAAATAGGCGGCGATGCGGTCCTGCATGGCATTGAAGGCCTTGGCCGCATGTACCACCTCGGTCGGGCCTTTTTCGTCCAGGCGCACGCCGTGGGCGTTGGGGTCCAGGGTTTCGACGGCCTGGGCCAGCCGGGTGAGGGGGCTGATGGCGATGCGCACGGCAAGCCACGTGCAGCCGATCAGCAGCGCCAGTTGCCCCAGCAAGACCACCGGCAGCCAGGGCGAAAGCGGTGCCATCGCCGGACGTACGTCGATGGTCAGCGGATTGCCGTCCTTGAGGCGCAGGTGCGCCTGATAGTGCATCTTCGGTCCCGGGATCTGGTTGTAGGTCAGGGCATAGGCTTCGCCCAAGGCTTCCTGGATCGAGCTGACCGATATCGGCGCGTTGACCGGGAGCATTGGCATGCCAGGCTGGCCCTCATCAAGCACATAGCCGTAGTTGCGTCGCGCAAGCTTTGGCAGCCACGCGGGGCGTTCGGCGGCAGGCAGGCGATCGAGGATCGCCACGGACGTCGAGACGTCAGTCTCCAGGTTGCCGAGCATGGTGTTCTTGGCGCTCTCGTAGCGTTCGTAGTATTGGACGCCGAACGACAAACCCTGGGCCAGGACCAGACCGATCAGGAAAATCAACGACAAGCGCGAGGCGAGGGTACGCGGCCACCGCAGAGACAGGGTCATACCGAGGCCTCGAGGATCTCCACCGGCAGCGAGAACACGTAACCTTCACTGCGTACCGTCTTGATGTACGCCGGCTCGCGGGCGTCGTCCAACAGGCGTTGGCGCAGGCGACTGACCAACAAATCGATGGAGCGGTCGAACAGGTCCGCGTCACGGCCCTGGGTCAGGTTCAACAACTGGTCGCGGTTGAGTACCCGCTGTGGATGGTCGAGGAATACCCGGAGCAAGCGGTATTCGGCGCCGCTCAGGGCCACCATGGTGCCGTCGCTGTCCAGCAGGTGGCGAGCGGTGGTATCCAGCCGCCAACGGCCAAACGCCAGCAGGCGCCCGCTCTCGGTGACCACCAGGTTAGGCGGCAACATGCGCGTGCGGCGCAGCACGGCGTTGATCCGCGCCAACAGCTCCCGGGCGGCGAAAGGCTTGACCAGGTAATCGTCCGCGCCCATTTCCAGGCCGATGATGCGGTCGGTCTCGTCGTTGCGAGCGGTGAGCATCAGGACAGGCGTGGCCTTGTGCTTGCCGGCCCGCAGCTCCCGGCACAACACCAGGCCATCGTCGCCGGGCATCATGATATCCAGCACGATCAGGTCCACCGGAGTGGTCTCCAGAAAGGCGCGCATTTGCCGGCCATCCGCGACCACGGTGGTGCGCAAACCGTTCTTTTTCAGGTAGTTGCCTACCAGCTCCCTGATCTCGCGATCGTCGTCCACGATCAGCACATGATCGACATGATCCATGGTGTTCTGCCCCTTGGCGTTTTGGTGTGGGTCAGTCTACAGCCAGCAGCCGGCCTGGCTCGCGACGGTTTGTATTGCAGTGTATCTGGCGCGTGGCGGATACACAGCGATGCAAAAAGCCACCTGCTCGATACAGGCGCGATACGTGGGGAGCATTCAATGGCATCCATCGAGGCGACACAACCGGCCTCTGCGACAAACACCCATTGAATCGAGGACCGCACCATGAACACCAAAGCCATCTACGCCGCCTGCCTGTTCGCCGCGCTGAACATCTGCACCCTGTCGGCCCGGGCCGAAAGCACCGCGCCGGCGCACACCTACACCTACGGCACACACCTGGATGTTCGCAAAGTGCTGTCCCTGAGCGAAGACCCGCAGCCAGCCTGTGGCGTGGTCAACGCCCACATGACCTACCTGGACTCGGCGGGCCATGAGCAGGCGCTGGATTACCGCAAGCTCTCCGATAACTGCACCAACCAGAACTGACCTTCGCCAGCCTTTATATTGAGGTGTTGCCATGCTTCTGATCGCATTTCTCGGCGGGATCCTGACGATCCTCAGCCCTTGTATCCTCCCGGTGGTGCCGTTCCTGTTCGCCCGGGCCAATCAATCGCGCCGTTCGGTGTTGCTGACGCTCGCCGGCATGGTGCTGACCTTTGCCTTGGTGTCCAGCCTGGCGGTGGCCAGCAGCGAATGGGTGATACGCGCCAGTAGCGTCGGCCGGCAGGTCGCCTTGGTGGTGATGGTGCTGTTTGCGCTGTCGCTGATGTTCAGCCGGGTGGGCACTTGGTTGGCGCGGCCGCTGGTCAGCCTGGGCAACCGTCTTGACACCGGTGCCGGGCGGATGGGCGGGCCTCTGGCGTCAGTGTCGGTCGGTGTCGCCACCGGGTTGCTCTGGGCGCCGTGTGCCGGGCCGATCCTCGGCGTGATCCTGACCGGGGCCATGCTGCAAGGCGCCAGCGCCCAGACCAGCCTGTTGCTGCTCGCCTACGGCCTGGGCAGCGCCCTGTCGCTGGGTACCCTGATCCTCGCCGGTCGAGGCCTGATCGGTCGGTTGAAACTCTCGCTGCCGATCACCGCCTGGCTGCGCCGCGCCACCGGGGCACTGGTGTTGCTGGCCGCCGTGGCGATCGGCACTGGGGCGGATGACCGGTTATTGGCCGCGACGTCGTCGCAACAGTCGGCCAGCTTGGAAAAAAGCCTGTTGGAGAGCGTGCCCAAAGCCATCGACTATGTGGTGAGCAAGGCCAGCGCGAGCGCCATGCCGGACCTCGAAGCCCAAGGCGCCATGCCTTCGCTGGACGGCGCGGTGCAATGGCTCAACTCGCCGCCGCTGAGCAGCGAGTCGTTGCGGGGCAAAGTGGTGCTGGTGGATTTCTGGACCTACGACTGCATCAACTGCCAGCACACGCTGCCGTATGTGAACGAGTGGGCGAAGAAATACGAAAAGGACGGGCTGGTGGTTATCGGCGTTCATACCCCGGAATACGGCTACGAAAAGATCATCGACAACGTACGCGCACAGGTGCGCAAGCTGGACATCCAGTACCCGGTGGCCATCGATAACCGCTATGCGATCTGGCGTGCCTTCAACAACCAGTACTGGCCGGCCCATTACTTCATCGATGCAAAGGGGCAGGTGCGCTATAGCCACTTCGGCGAAGGGCGGTATGGCGAACAGGAACAGGTGATCCAGCGATTGCTACAAGAGGCGAAGTCTGGATAAAAATACTATTTATCAAGAGGTTATAGTTTCTATATAAAGTTGTTTGTACGGATAGACATAGGCTTGAGAACGGCCCGCCAATGCTGGCCCCTTGCTCCATAAGTTGAGGTCAAACTCCTTTCATTTCAGAAAGTTGGACGACAAACCTATGCGTGTTTCTATCTGGATCGCGGCGGCCATGCTCATGGCCGCCGTTTCGCATGAAGCCCAAGCCAGGGCGCTGACGGCAAACCAGCAATCGGTGTGTCGCTGGGGTTCGGACATTGCCGCTGGAGCGCAGGCGTCCAAGCTGTCCGGAGTGAGCCTGTATGGGGCGCGCAAGAAACTGCAGGTGCGCAAGTTTCCCCGGCCCTGGATGCGCATGACCGCCCTGGGCATCACCGAACAGACCTACAACAGCACCTCGCGGCTCAAACCTGCCGCGGTCAAGCAGACCTACTACGAACAATGCGTGCGCCATGAGCTGGCGCGACGATAAGCCATCAGCCCGGGTTCCTGCCGTAATACCGTTCACTTGAGAAAAAGACGATCCCGTGGCGAGGGAGCTTGCTCCCGCTGGGCCGCTAAGCGGCCCCATACCTGCCGAATGCAGAGCTTCAGATACATCGCATTCTCCGGTTTTACGACTGCTTCGCAGCCGAGCGGGAGCAAGCTCCCTCGCCACAGCTGTTTGGCGGCCTTTAGTGAACAGCGTCAGGACGCCTGCCGGGCATCTCGATACCGTGCTGATGCACCCGTCGATACAGGGTCGCCCGGGAAATGCCCAGCGCCCTGGCCGTCGGGGTGGGTTTCCAGCGATGACGCACCAGGGCGTCCAGCAACGCCTGGCGTTCAGGGCTGGCGCTGGGCTCCGGCCCATGATCGGCGGCGTCCGTGATGTGCAATGATTCAGGCAGGTGGCTAAGCTGGATCACGCTCGCCTCGCAGACCGCGCAGGCATAGCGCAGCACATGCCGCAACTGGCGGACATTGCCCGGCCAGTGATAACCCAGCAGGCATTCCAGCGCGGCGCCGCTCAGTTGCACCGCACCGCCGCACAGCGCCGACTCTTCTTCAAGGATTCGATTGATCAACGCCAGCCGGTCGGTGCGTTCGCGCAGCGGCGGCAGCTGGAAGCGGGCGCCGCCGAGACGGAAATACAGATCCTCGCGAAACTCGCCGGCTGCCACCAGCGCCTCCAGGTCGCGGTGGGTGGCGCAGATCACCTGGATGTCCACGGCCTTGCGCCTTGAAGCCCCCAGTGGCGCTACTTCGCCTTCGGCCAGCACCCGCAACAGGCGGGTTTGCAAGGCGAGCGGCATGTCCCCGATCTCATCGAGGAACAGCGTGCCGCCATCGGCCTGCTGCAACAGACCCTGCATGCCCTTGGCCGAGGCCCCGGTGAAGGCACCGGCGACGTAGCCGAACAGCTCACTCTCGATCAGGCTTTCCGGTATGGCCGCGCAGTTCAAGGCCACGAAGGGCCGATCGCGACGCTGGCTGGCCTGGTGCAACTGGCGGGCGAAGACCTCCTTGCCGGAACCGGTTTCGCCCTGGATCAGCACCGGCAGGTTGCGATCCTTGACCCGCACCGCCAGGTTCAGGCTGTCGGCCAGGCGTGGATCGAGTTCGGTGGGAGTCATCGCGACGCGCTGGCGAGGCTTGGCCCGGCGCCGTGGCGCGCTCAGGCGGCCATGCAAATCGACATCGAGTGGGTAGAGGCTTTCATCCCGGGCCCGGTGCAGCAATTGCGGGTCGAAAACCTGGCTGATGTGGCGAGGCAACTGGCCGTAGCGTTGCATCAAGTATTGGCGCGCCGCCGGGTTCAGGGCTTGCAGGCAGCCATCGTCGTCCCAGGCAAGCAGCAGATCCGGCTGGCTGTCGACGTACCCCGCGTTGCGATGGGCCCGCAACACCCAATAACCCTGGACGCTGCTCATGAAAAACGCCTGTTCGATCTCCCGGGCGCTCTGCACCACCATTTGCCGGATCAGGTGCTGGGAACGTCGATCATCCGGCGAGCGCACCGCCGAGACGTCCAGCACGCCGAGCAGCTCGCCTTGCGGATCGAAGACCGGCGCGGCGGAGCAGGTCAGGCCAATGAACGCCGCGCGAAAGTGATCACGCTTGTGCACCGTCACCGCAGTCTTGGCCGTGAGCACCGCCGCCACGCCGCACGTGCCTTCTTCGCCTTCCGACCAGCACGTACCCAGGTAGAGCCCGGCCTTGCGGCAGTCGTTGCGAAGGGTGGTTTCCACCCGGTAATCGATGGTCTGGCCCTGGGCATCGGTCAGCAGCACGCAATAGTCGGCATCGCGCACCCGGCCGTGCAGGCGCGCCACTTCGTCGCTGGCGATATTGAGGAACAGCTCCGAGCGCTCGCGGCATTGCTTGAGCACGTCGTGGGACAGGATCCGTGGGCCCTGGAGCGAGCCGGGGTCCAGGTGATGTTGCTCCATGGAGCGGCGCCAGGAGTCGAGGATCAGGTCCGGCACGGGCAGTTGCGGCAGTTGGGCGGCGTTCTTCAGCACGCGGCTGATGCAATCCACGTGCGCCCTGGAGTGAGCGGAAAGCATAGGGGCCTCCGGTTCAGCTTCTTGTCATTGTCGGCACATTAAGCGCTGATCGCCGGGCGCAGACAAGCCCGACGGAGCGCAGGCAACCCGGTGAGACGCCACGTCTCAACGTCTCGCGGTTAGGTCGTGCAGGCTGGCATGTGGCGTCTCACCGGGCCTATGGCCAATGCTTGCAGCGGAGCGCCGCAAGCGCTCTGGATCGGGGTTTTGCGTCCAGTTTCCGGCTATTGGCACCGCCCTTGCTCTAGGCCTTGGACCCACCCGTTGGGCTTCCAATAATAAAAAGAGGTGCCTATGACTTGCACGCCAAGCCCGTTGACTGTTCCCGCCACGGTGGCGCCATGAGCCGCCGTCCGCTCACCGTCGGCATCATCGCCAACCCCGCATCGGGCCGTGACGTGCGGCGGTTGACCGCCAACGCCGGATTGTTCTCCAGCACCGACAAGGTCTCGGTGATCCAGCGCTTGCTGGCGGCGTTTGGCGCCACCGGCATCGAGCAGGTGTTGATGCCCACCGACATGATCGGCATGGCCGCCGCCGTGCTGAAGAACAGCCACAGCCGCCAGGCCCGCAGTAGCCATTGGCCGGCCCTGGAGTTTCTCGACCTGACCCTGCGCCAGACCGTCGAAGACACCCGCCGCGCCGCACGCCTGATGGCCGAGCGCGAGGTGGCGCTGATCGCCGTGCTCGGCGGCGACGGCACCCATAAGGCTGTCGCCGCCGAAGTGGGCGACATTCCTCTGTTGACCCTGTCCACCGGCACCAACAATGCCTTCCCCGAACTGCGCGAGGCCACCAGTGCCGGGCTGGCAGGTGGGTTGTACGCCAGCGGTCGGATCCCAGACGCGATCGGTTTGCGCCGCAACAAGCGCTTGCTGGTTTGCGACGCCGGGCGTGGTTTGCGGGAAGTCGCTCTGGTGGACGTTGCCGTGTCGCCGCTGCGCTTTGTCGGCGCGAGGGCGATCAGCCGCGCGCAAGACCTGGCCGAAGTGTTCGTGACCTTCGCCGAACCGCAATCCATCGGCCTGTCGGCGCTGTGCGGGTTGTGGTTTCCGGTGTCTCGCCAGGCGCCGGGCGGTGCCTGGATGCGCCTGGACCCGCAATCCCCCGAGGCGCTGCTGGTGCCGCTCGCGCCGGGCTTGCTGCAAGGTTGCGGCGTGCTGGCCGCCGGGCCTCTGGAGCCCGGCGTCGCCCATGGCTTGTCGCTGTCCGCCGGCACCTTGGCCCTGGATGGCGAGCGGGAAATCGAATTCAACGTCCATGACCGGCCCACGGTCACCCTCGATGCCGGCGGCCCGCTGAGCATCGACGTTAACGCGGTGCTCACCTACGCCGCGCAACAGCGCTTGTTGGCCATTGGTCGCGAGCACCCGCAACACCCCTCGAACCTTCAAGAAGACACGCCTGGAGAATAAAAATGTCGACATCGCTCAACCATGATCAATTGCTGCACGCCTATCAGATCATGCGCACCATCCGCGCCTTCGAAGAGCGTCTGCACGTGGAATTCGCCACGGGGGAGATCCCCGGGTTCGTCCACTTGTATGCCGGCGAAGAAGCCTCGGCCGCGGGCGTCATGGCCCATCTCGGGGACGACGATTGCATTGCCTCGAACCACCGTGGCCACGGCCATTGCATCGCCAAGGGCGTGGATGTGTACGGGATGATGGCCGAGATCTACGGCAAGAAAACCGGCGTCTGCCAAGGCAAGGGCGGCTCGATGCACATCGCCGATTTCGAAAAAGGCATGCTCGGCGCCAACGGCATCGTCGGCGCCGGTGCGCCACTGGTCGTCGGCGCTGCCCTGGCGGCTCGGCTCAAGGGCACCGACAGCGTCGCCGTGGTGTTTTTCGGCGACGGCGGTTCCAACGAAGGCGCAGTGTTCGAAGCCATGAACATGGCCTCGGTGTGGAACCTGCCATGCCTGTTCATCGCGGAAAACAATGGCTACGCCGAAGCCACCGCGTCCAATTGGTCAGTGGCCTGCGACCACATCGCCGACCGCGCCGCCGGCTTCGGCATGCCCGGCGTGACCGTCGATGGCTTCGACTTCTTCGCCGTCCATGAAGCCGCCGGGGCCGCCGTCGAGCGCGCCCGTGCCGGGGAAGGGCCGTCGCTGATCGAGGTCAAGCTGACCCGCTACTACGGCCACTTCGAAGGCGACGCCCAGACCTATCGCGCACCCGACGAGGTCAAGCATTTCCGCGAAAACCAGGACTGCCTGATGCAGTTCCGCGAGCGCACCACCCGGGCCGGGCTGCTCACAGTCGAGCAGTTGGACCAGATCGACAAAGAGGTGCAAATGCTGATCGAAAATGCCGTGTACAAGGCCAAGTCCGATCCCAAGCCGGCGGCGTCCGACCTGCTGACCGACGTCTACGTCAGCTACCCCTGAACGCCCCTGAAAACAACAAGAGAGAATCCCATCATGGCGAGAAAAATCAGCTATCAGCAGGCAATCAACGAAGCCCTGGCCCAGGAAATGCGTCGCGACTCCAGCGTGTTCATCATGGGTGAAGACGTGGCCGGCGGCGCTGGCGCACCCGGTGAAAACGATGCCTGGGGCGGCGTGCTCGGCGTCACCAAGGGGCTTTACGACCAATTCCCCGGGCGGGTGCTGGACACGCCGCTGTCGGAAATCGGCTATGTCGGCGCGGCGGTCGGCGCCGCCACCTGCGGCGTGCGCCCGGTGTGCGAACTGATGTTCGTCGATTTTGCCGGGTGCTGCCTGGACCAGATCCTCAACCAGGCGGCGAAATTCCGCTACATGTTCGGCGGCAAGGCGTCCACGCCCCTGGTCATTCGCACCATGGTCGGCGCCGGCCTGCGGGCCGCGGCCCAGCATTCGCAGATGCTCACTTCGTTGTGGACACACATCCCGGGACTGAAAGTGGTGTGTCCGTCATCGCCCTATGACGCCAAGGGTCTGCTGATCCAGGCCATTCGCGATAATGACCCGGTGATCTTCTGCGAGCACAAGTTGCTCTACAGCATGCAGGGCGAGGTGCCGGAAGAGCTCTACACCGTGCCGTTCGGCGAGGCCAACTTCCTGCGCGACGGCAAGGACGTGACTCTGGTGTCCTACGGGCGGTTGGTCAACACCGCGATGGATGCGGCACGCAACCTGGCCGGACGTGGCATCGACTGCGAAGTCATCGACCTGCGCACCACCAGCCCGCTGGACGAGGACAGCATCCTTGAAAGCGTCGAGAAAACCGGACGCCTGGTGGTGATCGACGAGGCCAACCCGCGCTGCTCCATGGCCACCGACATCTCGGCGCTGGTGGCGCAAAAGGCTTTTGGCGCGCTCAAGGCACCGATCGAGATGGTCACCGCGCCGCACACGCCGGTGCCGTTTTCCGACTCCCTGGAAGACCTGTACATCCCCGACGCGGCAAAAATCGAGCAAGCCGTGCTCAACGTGATCGAGTGGAGCAAGCACTGATGAGCCAGATTTTTACCCTGACCATGCCCAAGTGGGGCCTGTCGATGACCGAGGGCCGAGTCGATGCCTGGCTCAAGGAAGAAGGCCAGGCCATCACCAAAGGCGATGAAGTGATGGACGTCGAGACCGACAAGATCTCCAGCAGCGTCGAGGCGCCATTTTCCGGCGTATTGCGCCGCCAGGTGGCGCGCCAGGATGAAACCCTGCCGGTCGGCGCCTTGCTCGGCATCGTCGTCGAAGGCGAAGCCAGCGACGCCGACATCGACGCGGTCATCGAGCAGTTTCAATCCAATTTCGTGCCTGGCGACGCGGCTGACGAGGACAGCGGCCCGAAACCGCAGAAAGTCGAGGTGGACGGTCGGCTGATCCGCTATTTCGAGCGCGGCGAGGGCGGTACGCCGCTGGTGCTGGTGCACGGTTTTGGTGGTGACCTCAACAACTGGCTGTTCAACCATGAAGCCTTGGCCGCTGGGCGCCGGGTGATTGCCCTGGATCTGCCAGGGCATGGCGAATCGGCGAAAACCCTGGAGCGCGGTGACCTCGACGAGCTGAGCGGTGTGGTGCTGGCCTTGCTCGATCATCTGGACATCAACGCGGCCCATCTGGTCGGGCATTCCATGGGCGGGGCCGTTTCGCTGAATGCCGCGCGCTTGATGCCGCAGCGCTTGCGCTCACTGACCCTGATCGGCAGCGCCGGCCTGGGCGCCCAGATCAACGGCAGTTACTTGCAAGGCTTCGTCGACGCCGCCAACCGCAACGCCCTCAAGCCACAGCTGGTGCAACTGTTCTCCAATGCCGAGCTGGTCAACCGGCAGATGCTCGACGACATGCTCAAGTACAAGCGCCTGGAAGGTGTGGACGTGGCCCTGCGCCAATTGGCAGCGAACTTGTTCAAGGACGGCCGCCAGCAAGTGGAGCTACGCGAGGTGGTGCAGGCCGGCCATGTCCCGACCCTGGTGATCTGGGGCAGTGATGACGCCATCATCCCGGCGGTCCACGCCGAAGGGTTGAGTGCCCAGGTCGAAGTGCTGCCGGGCCAGGGCCACATGGTGCAGATGGAGGCGGCCGAGCAGGTCAATCGATTGATTATCGAGTTCATCGGACAGCACTGAACCAGCGGGCGGCGGTTGAGTCGTCGCCCTATGAAAAATCCTGGAGGTAACGCTATGAACGTTTCAATCAAGCCGACCCGCAGCATGCGCGCCGCCGTTTGGCATGGCCGTAATGACATCCGCGTCGAAGACGTGCCGCTGCCGGTTTCACCGCCCGCCGGTTGGGTGCAGATCCGCGTGCAGTGGTGCGGCATCTGCGGTTCGGACCTGCACGAGTACGTGGCGGGGCCGGTGTTCATCCCGGTGGACGCGCCACACCCCCTGACCGGGATCAAGGGCCAGTGCATCCTCGGCCATGAGTTCTGCGGCGAGATCGTCGAGCTGGGCGAGGGCGTCGAAGGTTTCAACGTCGGCGAACCAGTGGCCGCCGATGCCTGCCAGCATTGCGGCACTTGCTATTACTGCACCCATGGGCTCTACAACATCTGCGAGAACCTGGCTTTTACCGGGCTGATGAATAACGGTGCGTTTGCGGAGTTGGTCAATGTCCCGGCCAACCTGCTGTACAAACTCCCGGCCAACTTTCCTGCCGAGGCCGGCGCGTTGATCGAACCGCTGGCGGTGGGCATGCACGCAGTGAAGAAGGCCGGCAGTTTGCTTGGCCAGAACGTCGTGGTGGTCGGCGCCGGGACCATCGGCCTGTGCACGATCATGTGCGCCAAGGCGGCCGGCGCGGCCCAGGTCATCGCACTGGAAATGTCCGGCGCGCGCAAGGCCAAGGCCCTGGAAGTCGGGGCCAGCCATGTGATCGATCCCAATGAGTGCGACGCCCTGGCCGAAGTTCGGCGCCTGACCGGCGGCCTGGGCGCCGATGTCAGCTTCGAGTGCATCGGCAACAAGCACACCGCCAAGTTCGCCATCGACCTGATCCGCAAGGCGGGCAAATGCGTGTTGGTGGGGATTTTCGAAGAACCGAGCGAGTTCAACTTCTTCGAACTGGTTTCAACCGAGAAGCAGGTGCTGGGCGCATTGGCCTACAACGGTGAGTTCGCCGACGTGATTGCGTTCATCGCCGACGGACGCCTGGACATCTCGCCGCTGGTGACCGGGCGCATCCAGTTGGAAGAAATCGTCGGCCAGGGCTTCGAGGAGTTGGTAAACAACAAGGAACACAACGTGAAAATCATCGTGTCACCCGCACGGATCTGACGGCGCCTGAAGTGGGCGATTTGGCGATGGCCGGAAGCGGCCATCGCTTTTTTTTTCAATGCTCGTTCAGGTGTAGGCCAGCAAGCGCCCGCAGCCGATCACCGCGATCCACAACGCCACGGACAGCAGCGCCTGGAGCTTGGCCAGGCTCGGCGCCGTGAGGTGGGTATTCCATTGCTGGACGGAGCGGTAGGGCACCAGATGGAACAGCAGGGCATTGACGCCTGCCGCCGCGATCAGGCACAGCTTGAGAATGAACACGTTGTTGCTGGCGAAATCATGAGGGTGCGCACTGAACATCATCAAGCCGGCAGGCACGATCAACAGCAGGGCCCCGACGGCCCATCGCAGCAGATGGCGAGCCAGTGCGGTCACGGCGATGTCCCTGGACAGCCCGAGGACGCGCAGATCGAACATCACCACCGCGCCCACCAGTATCGAGAACCCGATGATGTGTAGCACTTCCACCAGCGGATAGAGCCATAGCTCGCTGCGCATGGCCGAGGCCAAGGGCGAGTCGCCCAATCGGTCCATCCAGCCTTGCGCGACCGGGCCAGTGACCTGCATCAGCGCAGCTCGGTGGTTCTGTCGTCGATGGTGATGCGTTCGGCGCGAAGCTCGTCAGGCTTGTTTTTATTGGCGTAGCCGACCACGGTGGCCCGGTTACCGGCTTTGAGCATGTCTTTGGTCAGCCCCCGATTTTCCATGCGAGAAGGCGGCGCGAGCACGACGAACCACGTCTTTTCCGTGGTTTGCAGGCGTACGGTCCCGTGGGGGTGGGAGTAACCGGACTCCTTGATCGTACCTTCGAGCGTCAGTGGCTTGCTGGCGTCGTATTCGCTCCAGCCATGGTGGGCAAGGGCGGCGGTGGCGACCAGCATCGTGGACAAGCCGATGCAACGAAAGATCAGGTTCATGGCAAGGTCTCCTGGGTTATCGATTCAATCGGGCTGGTACTCTCGCCAGACCCGCTGCTCGTCGAGTTGCAGCAACTGTTCCTCCTCTTCGCGGAAGCGGCGGTCGCAATCGAGGAAAAACTCGTCGAGCTGCGGCGGTTCGACGTGGGTGGCGCTGAGCATGGTGTGGACCTGGCCGCGGTGATGGATCTGGTGCTCGAACAGGTGCAGCAGTAAGCGGTCGATCCGTTCGAAAGCGTTGCCGTCGGCACGCACCAGGTCGACGGTGCGAGACAGGTCTGTGCGTTTAAGGTTGCTGCACAATGCCGCCAGTTGCCGGTCGGTCCGGTCCTGGCTTTCCCTGAGCTGGTTGAACGCCAGCATCTCGGAAAAATCCCGCTCCTGGCCCAGGACATCGCCTTTGAGGGCGGTGAGGTAATAGCGATCTACTTCCAGTATGTGGCACAGCGTGGCTTGGATGGAGGGGAAGAAACTGGTGCGGTAGGCCTCGTATTCCACGGTGTTCAGCTGTGCGCAGGCGTCCAGCAGCCTGTGATTGGCCCATTGGTTGTTCAGGGCCTGGGCCAGGAAATAATTCATGGGACGCCTCCCGTGCGTCATTGCGCCGGGGAAAAAGCGTAGCAAAGACTGGCGATAACGCCGTGTTGCTGGTCGGTTGGTCCCGTGTTTGCACCACGACCCCCTGTGGGAGCGAGCTTGCTCGCGATAGCGTCGGCACATCCAATAGAGATGCAAGCTGGACAACCGCTATCGCGAGCAAGCTCGCTCCCACAGGTTTCTCACATGCCTGAGCCTGCGCCCCGGCTTAGAGCCCCACCTCCGGCAACACTGGCCGATTGGCCAGGGCCGTGGCCATGATCTGCTCCACGTACACCCGGTCTGCTTCCGGCAGGGCCAGGCGCGGTGGGCGGGTGAGAGCGCTGCCTCGGCCGGCAATGGCTTCGCAGAGCTTGATGCACTGCACCAGGTCGGCGCGGGCGTCGAGGTGCAGGATCGGCATCAGCCATTCGTAGATCGGCATGGCTTCGGCGAACCGTCCGGCGCGGGCCAGCCGGAAGATCGTTTCACCTTCCTTGGGGAACACGTTGGACATGCCCGAGACCCAACCTTCTGCGCCTACGGCGAGGCTTTCGAGCACTACATCATCGAGACCGGCGAATAGCACGAAGCGATCGCCCACTTCATTGCGCACGTCGATGAAACGCCGGGTGTCGCCGGAGGAGTCCTTGAAACACACCACGTTGTCGCAATCGGCCAGGGAAATCAGGATGTCCGGGGTGACGTCGTTCTTGTAGATAGGCGGGTTGTTGTAGACCATCAGCGGCACGTCGGCATGCCGGGCGACATAGCGGAAATGTTCGGCGGTTTCGAACGGCTTGGAGCCGTAGACCAACGCGGGCATCAGCATCACCCCGTCGACACCGACCTTGCGCACCGCATTGGCGACTTTGGCGGCCTGCACGCTGGTGAACTCGGCCACGCCGCAGATCACCGGCACTCGGCCCCCGGAAGCGTCCACCGCCACTTCGGTCACGGCAATCTTTTCCTCCGCGCTCAGGGAAGTGTTTTCCCCCACCGACCCGCAGACCACGAGGCCGGATACGCCATCGCGAATGACGTTGGAAATGACCTGATGGGTTTTTTCCAGGTTGATGGAAAAGTCATCGTTGAATTGGGTGGTAACGGCGGGGAATACGCCGCTCCAGTTGATGCGTTGGCTCATGGGTGTCTCCTTTTGGTGTGTCTCTGTGGCGAGGGAGCAAGCTCCCTCGCCACAAGGGTTATGGGTGGGTATGAAAGTCATGCGCCGGGCCAGGTGTCTGAGAGCCGGTAGCCCTGCGGCCACGGATCGGCCGGGTCCAGCAGCAATTGGTGGGTTCCGGTGATCCACGCCCGCCCGGCGATGCACGGGTAGATCGCTGGGCGACCGGCAACGTCGGTCAGTGAGTCGATGCGGCAATGGAATTCGGAGCCGATGATCGAGCGGCCGATAAACCGTTCACCCACCTGCATCAGGCCTTTGGCGTGCAGCACCGCCATGCGGGCCGAGCAACCGGTGCCGGTGGGCGAGCGGTCGATCTTGCCGGGCTGGATGACGACGGCGTTGGCGCCGGTGGCGATGCCGTTTTCCATGACGACGGGCGCGGCGACCTGGCAGAACGAAATGTGCGACCAATCGGGATTCAAGGGGTGTACGAAGCCCAACTGCTCGTTGGCGGCCCGGGTGATCTTCAGCCCCACGGTCACGAGATCGGCGGCCTCGTCGGGGCGAATGGCGAAGCCCAGGCGCTGGGCGTCGACGATGACGAAGCTGTCGCCGCCATAGGCGGTGTCCACCTGCAATGTTCCCAGGCCCTCGACTTCGATCCAGGCATCGAGGCGGTCAGCGAAGGAGGGCACGTTCTTGATCTCGACCCGTTGCACCTTGCCGTCGCGGCAGTCGGCCACGGCCTCGATCAAGCCGCCCGGTGCCTCCAGGACCAAGCGCGTCTGGGGTTCGGTCATCGGCAGGATGCCGCTGTCCAGCAGCACGGTGGCGACGCACAACGAATTGGAGCCGGACATGGGTGGGGTGTCGGCCGGTTCCATGATGATCCAGGCCATCTGCGCCCGCGGGTCCTTGGCCGGCACCAGCAGATTGACGTGGCGGAACACCCCGCCACGAGGCTCGTTGAGGACGAAGTTGCGCAGGGTCTGGTCCTGGGCGATCCAGCGTGATTGTTCCCAGACCGTGGCGCCGGGTGGCGGCGCGACACCGCCGACGATCACATCGCCGACTTCGCCTTCGGCGTGGCAGCTGACTATGTGGATGATTCTGGATGAGCGCATGGGTCAGATCCTTGTGTTGTCTGGTCGGGCCTCATCGTCGGATCGCCGCCCGGAGCAAGCTCGCTCCCACAGGGTTCTGTGGTGGTTAGCAGCTCATTGCGGCCTACACAAAACCCGTGTGGGAGCGAGCCTGCTTGCGATAGGCCATCCGCTATTTCACCGACTTGAGGAATGCCGCCGTCTCCGGCTGCACCGGATTGCCGATCACCTGCTCCGGCGGGCCGATCTCATGGACTCGCCCATTGCAGAAGAACGCCACGCGGTCGGATACGTCCCGGGCGAAGCGGATCTCGTGGGTCACCAGCACCATGGTCATGCCGTCTTCGGCCAGCATGCGCATGGTGTCCAGCACCTCACCGACCAGTTGCGGGTCGAGGGCCGAGGTGGCTTCGTCGAACAGCATGTAGTCCGGCGACATCGCCAAGGCACGGGCGATTGCCATGCGCTGCTGCTGGCCGCCGGAGAGCTTTCCGGGAAAGGCCTTGAGCTTGTCCCCCAGGCCCACGTGCTCAAGCTGTTTGACCGCCAGCGCCTCGGCGTCCTGCTTGGTCTTGCCCAGCACCTTGCGCGGCGCGAGCATCACGTTTTCCAGCACGGTCAGGTGGGGAAAGGCGTTCCACTGCTGGAAAACGATGCCGATCTTCTGCCGGAGGCGGTTGAGGTCGGTGGCGCTGTCGTGTACCGAGACGCCGTCCACCCGGATGCTGCCTTTCTGGATCGGCTCCAGGCCGTTGATGCACATCAGCAGGGTCGATTTACCGGAACCGGACCCACCGATGATCGACACGACTTCGCCCTTGTCCACCGTCAGGCTGACACCCTTGACGACTTCCAGGTTGCCGAAGGATTTATGCACGTTTTCGATCTCAATCATTTTCTTGCCACCTTCTTTCCAGGCGAGCGCCGAGGCGGGCGACCACCAGGCTCATGAGGTAATAAATGAGGCCCGCGATGCACAGCACCAGCAGGGGTTCCTGAATACGCGTGACGATGGTTTGCGAAGCCCGCAGCAGTTCGACGATGCCGATCCACATCACCAGCGCGGTGTCTTTCATCACCCCCAGCACCAGGTTCAACCAGCCGGGAAACGCCACCCGCGTGGCAATCGGCAGGACGATGAAGCGCAGGTCCTGCCAGTACGTGAGCCCCAGGGATCGGCTGGCCCGCCGGGTGCTCGTCGGTACCGCCAGCACGCCACCGCGGACAATCTCGGTGAAGTACGCGGCGGCGTAGACCCCCAGCACGATGCAACCGACGGCGAAGGCGCTGAGGTCCAGGCCGACGATGCTCTTGAGGGAATTGAACAGCACGAACTGGATTAGCAGTGGCACGCTGCGAAACGCATCGAGTACCCAGGCCAATGGCAGGCTGACCCTGGGCAACAGCGCCCGCAACAGGCCGAACAACAACCCGGCCACGGTGCCCAGCAGGATCGACCAGACGGTCAATTGCACCGTAACCCAGGCACCTTCGAGCAGATACAACACGTCGTTGACGGTAAGGCTTGTAGAGAACATGTCCCGCCCTCAATAACGAAACAGGCGCCAGGACAACAGCCGGGCCAACCCGACGATCAACTTGGCGATCAGGTAATAGAGCACCGCCGCGAGGGCGAAATATTCGAAGGTGCGGAACGTCTTGACGTTGTATTCCTGGGTCACCCCGGTGAGGTCGTTGTTCAAACCGACTACCACACCCAGGGACGTCATCAACACCGCCCAGACCATTTGATTGGTCAGCGGGTAGAAAACGATGCGCAACAGTTGCGGGACGATGATCATCCGGTAGGCCTGGAACGCGCTCATGCCCAGGGAACGGGCGGCGCGCATCTGCGTGCCCGGTACGGCCTTGAGGCCACCGCGAAAATTTTCCGCCAGGTAGCCGGCGTTGTTGAAGGTGATACCCGCCAGCAACGCAAACCACGAACTGACGTGCAGCCCGAGGGAGCCGAGGCCAAAGTAGAGGATGTAGATCTGGAACAAGGAGGGTGTGTTGCGGGCGATCGACACCCAACCATTGCCGACACCGCGCAACAGCGGATGGCGTGCCTGGCGCATCACCGTCAGGACGAGGGCGATCAGCACGCCGAAAATCATCGACAACGCGGCGGTTTCGAAGGTCACCCAGGCGCCGGCAAGCATATCGGGCAGGGCGCGCAAGGCGGGGCGCCACTGGAAGCTGTAGTCAAACATGGCTCGGAGTCCCCTTGGGTGCGGAAGGTTGCAACCACTGTGGCGGCTGATCGCTGGCGGTGGCGGTGCAGGCCGCCTCGATGCAATCGGCCAGACCGGCAAAATGCACGCCGCGCCCCACCAGGCCCGGCGCGTAGTGCGCGTATTTTCCGGAATTGGTCATCAGGGTGGTGGCGGTCGGCGGGATCACCGGCTCGCCCAACATGCACCAACAGGTGTCAGTGACCAGCGTCGCCCCGAAGGCCCGGATCGCGTCCAGGTAACCTGCCTGGCGGGCCTGTTCCAGTACGGCACGGCCACAGGTGATCGCCAGCACCACGCCGGGGTGTTTGTTCCGGCCCGAACACAGGTGTGCCAGGGCGGCGAATTCGCTGAGGGAGAAATGTGGGTTGCCCAGGGAAATCACATCCACGTTGCGATGCCGGGCACTGTTGAGCTCGCGCCAACTGACAAGCAGCCCGGCAGCGTTGACGGTTTCCACCGGTAACACAGCGTCGCAGTCCAGCACATTGGCCGGGTCCAAGGCCTCGGGCGTCACCCCGGCGATGTGGAACAGTGGCGCGGCGCTGGTGGTCGCGAACGCGGCGCCAAAAGCCTTCAAATCATCCCGGGTGGGCGCGGCGTCTTCCAGGCCCCGTATCAGCGGGACACGTCGTCCCGTCAGGCCGCCGATGTGATAGCCCAGCAGCGGATAAAAACTGTCGTCCATCGGGTCGGGCCTTGTCACTTCGACGATCAGCCCGGCCTTTCGCGGCCCATCGAGATGACATCCGGCCAGCGGCGCGCGACCGCACAGGGCGATGCAGATGTCGAGAAAGTCCGGGTACTTCTGCGTGCGGGCGCCGAGCACGCTGTTGGCGTAGACCACCGCGTTGGACTCGGCCCAGACAATCTGTTCGCCGGCCACGGGCGCGGTGTCCAGCAAGTAGGGCGCACAGGTGAAGCTCAATTGCGCGCCCATGGCCATGTAAGCATCACCCAAGGCGCTGGCCGGTTCGCCCAGCGCAGCGTCGACGCCCAGTTCCCGCCAGCGGCGCTGGTCCACGGAGATCGAATTGAGGGTCGTGGGCACACTCACTTTCGCCCCCCACCGCACCAGTTGTTCGGCAAAGCGCAGGCTGGCCGGGCCGGTATAGATACAGCCGTCGATGTGCGCCTGGGTGATGTCCAGCAGTTGGTCGGCGCCCTGGATCTCGGCCATCCGCAGGACGATTTGCATCGCTAGTTGGGCTGCCTTGCCGTGCGCGCCGTCGAGCATTGCCCGATCCCGCTCGTTCAACCGGACGGTGAACGGCATGGACGGCTGCGGGGCCATATCCGTCCCATGCCATTGATCGTTGGGCCGTCGGCCGGACAACGTCAGGCGGTTGCCCTCGACGCGCACGAATCCTTGGCCGCGCAAGCCAGCGAACGCCTCGTGGCCGATGCACAACACCGGCAGCGAGCGCTGGAAAATCACCTCGGCCACGAGTACTCCAAGGGCCAGGATCTCGTCGACTTCGGCCAGTACCAGTGCGGCCGGTGCGTGGCCGTTGCTGATGAGCTCCATCAACACGCTGCTGCCGGTGCAGGAACCCCGCCCGCTGGGAATCGCCAGCACGCGGCCGCCCAGGCGTTCGCCACTCAGAGGATGATGCCGGTCGATGATTTCGCCCGTAATGGGATCGACCCCGCCCCAGAAGCTCAGGCCAACGTCGGCGAACAACAGGGTGCCCTGGGCGGCACCCTCCACCAGGCTGCGGCCGTGCAAGCGGATAGGCGTGCTTGGCATGCCGCGATCCTCAGTAGTACACCTGGGGCACGGTCAGGTTGGCCGGCGGGATCTCGGTACCGACCCATTTGACGAACAGCTCCTTGTAGCGGCCCGTGCGCACTTGCTGGTTGACGAACAGGTTGAGGTAGTTGAGCAAGCCGTACTCGCTGCGCTTGGCGCCGAGGGACACGTAGTCGATGACATAGGGAGCATCGCCAGCGATCTTCAGGCCCTTGTACTTGCCCGACTTGATGGTCGCGGCGGCCACGGTGTTGGTCACGACGGTGGCGTCGATGTGCCCCTGGGCGACCGCCAGCAATGTGTCGTTCTGCGACTGGTAGGCGCGGAAACTGCCGCTGCCCCAACTCTTCTGATCTTTCTCCAGGGCGATGGCTTCGTAAGTGCTGCTGGTGTTTCCGAGTTTCTTGCCCTTGAGGTCGGCGTAGCTGTTGATACCGGTGTCGTCGCGGGTCAGCACCACCATCTGGAAGGCAAAGTAGGGCACGGTCAGGCCAACGGTCTTGGCCCGCTCCAGGGTGTCGGAAGTGGAAGCGACAATGACATCGGCGCGGCCCGAAAGCAGCGCGGGGATGCGGTCGGAGAATGGCGTTTCCACCACTTCGGCGTCGACGCCGAGGACCTTCGCCAGGTCGTGGCAGTAATCCACGTCGAAGCCCGCCGGTTTGTTACTTTCATCGCGAAAACCCATGGGTGGGAAGTCCAGTGTCACCGCGCAACGCAGCTTGCCCGAGCCGATGATGTCGTCGAGCTTGTCGGCATGGGCGGGTAGGGCAAGCAGGGGAAAGAGGACAACGCCAAGGGCTACGGCCAATGCAGGGTTTTTCATAAATGCCTCGCTGTCGAATAAATGCGGAGAAATATCGTATTGAGGATTCCGTATACGATATTAGATAAGCAATCGACGTGCCTGATCGGGTCCTATTCCTGTGTTTTTAGTAATGCTTTGATAACCAACAGATTATGGTGGTCCGGCGGCCAGGCACCGGGCGCGCAGGTGAAAGTGAAGTGTTACAGATGGGAGCAGCGGGGTGGGTTTACGCCCCCTAAAGGAACAGGCTCAACGCTGGTTGTCCCGGTACTGGCTGGGTGAAAGGCTCGTCAGCGCGCGGAACTGGCGGCTGAAGGCACTGTGATCGGTATAACCACAGCGCAGGGCGATCTCGGTAATGGGCAGATCGTGTTCCAGTAACAATCGCGAGGCCTCTCCCAGGCGCGCCTTGTGAATCATCTGCCGAGGCGTGAGCTGGAAGATGCGCTTGCAGTGTCGTTCCAGCTGCGCCACCGACGACCCGGCGATGGCAGTGAGTTCCGCCAGGCTGATGGGGCGGGCGAAGTGCTGCTTGATGTGCGCGTCCACGGCCGCCAGTTGCTGGTACGCCGGATGGCTCGATTGCGGCGACTGCAAGTCACGGGAAATCCCGGCCAGGCCGACGATCCCGCCCTCAGGTTCGCGCAAGGCAAGCTTGTGGGTCAGGCACCACACCGGTTGGTTGCCGTAATAGAGGTGCAATTCGAGCTGGTCGGCCAGCTCCCGTCCGCTGGCCAGCACCCGTCGATCCTGTTCGGTGTACAGCGGGCCGAAGCGCTCCGGGAACACTTGCTCGGCAGTCAGACCGAGCAGGTCGTTGCATTGCTTGAAGCCGCAACGCCGGGCCAGGGTCTGGTTGACGAATGCGTAGCGGGCTTGGGTGTCCTTGATGAAAAACACCGTGTCCGAGAGGGTATCGAGCAACGGCGCGATGGGCAGCAGACTGCGCAGCAGGGTGTCGAAGTCGCAGGGAGTGAAGGTCGTCAGCGAGGGGTACATGGGCGGCTTCGTCGTTTTGTCAGACGTGGAGTTTTGATCGAAATGAGGTGCTTGTCACGCCGTACGCGTGGCTCACTCATCTGCCAGATTAAGCAACGTCTCAACCCGTGCCGGACTGAACGGTGGACGAGGAGCCGGCGGCGCCCAGCCAAACAGATGCTCCAGCGCCGCGCCGCAAACCCTACCCTGGCAGGCGCCCATCCCGCAGCGGCTGGCAAGTTTTGCTTCGCGCCAGTCGGCATGGCTGCTCAGTTCTGCATAGGCCACGTCTTCACAGCGACACACCAAGGTGTCGCCCCGGGCCAGGCCTTTCAAACGAGCATCTAGGGCGAAAGCCTTGTTCAACGCCAGGGCAAAGCCCTGCCACCGCGCCCGGCGAGGCCAGAGGCGTTCGGCTGCCGAGGTGTCGTCGGCGGCGACGTGACCGGCGATGGCGCCTTCCACCAGGGCCAGTTCGCTGCCACCGAAACCGGTGCACTCTCCAGCGGCGTAATGATCACGGCGCGTGGTGGCCTGCCAGGCGTCAACCGCTAGGGCTTGTCCAGCCAGCTCGCAGCCCAACGCCTGACCCAGCTGGGTATTGGGAATCAGGCCGAATCCGCAGGCCAACCGGTCGCACGCCAATTCCACAGTCTTGCCCCGCTGTTGCAGGCGCACGCCTTCGAGCTTGTCCCGTCCCAAGGCTTCCAGCACATGCGTGCCGACGCGGTAGTGGGAATCGAACAGGCTGAACGCCTGCGTCAACTTGCCCGGCCAGTGCGGCAACTGCATGGCAAAACCTGTAACGGCGGCACCGCTGGCTTGTTCGGCGATGCGCAATATTTGCGCCCCGTGGTGCCTGGCCGTCGCCGCGCTGGCCAACAACAACGGGCCGCTGCCGGCAATCACCAGGCGTTCGCCGCGCACCGGCAGGCCGCCCTTGATCAGTGCCTGCAAGCCACCGGCACCGGTGACGCCGGGCAGTGTCCAGCCAGGGAAGGGCAGCAGCAGTTCCCGCGCGCCCGTGCAAAGAATCAGCCGCTCGTAGCGGATCAGCCATCCCTGCTCGGCGTTTTCCACCAACAGTGTCTTCTCGCCCGCGCAGGCAATGACCCGGGTGCCGGCGTGGCAGTACACATTAGTGCAGGCGTTCAGACGATCACGCATCCGACCCGCCTGGGCAGGCAGGCTGGCCTGGGGACCGTCGCGCCAGATCTGTCCGCCAGGGCTCGGGTTGTCGTCCAGCAGCACGATGCGCGCCCCGCTGCGTGCCGCGGCCAGCGCAGCGGCCATGCCGGCGGGGCCGGCGCCGATGATGAGGATGTCGGCGAGTTCGGTCATGGTCGGGTGTCCACGCGCATGCCGTCGCGGCACAGCGTCTGGCACGCCAGGCGCCGGCGGCCGTCGATCATCACCCGGCATTCCTGGCAGATGCCCATGCCACACAAGGGGGCCCGGCGTTGGCCGCTGACCGAGGTGCGACTGCAACCGTCAGCACCCAACGCCAATGCCGCCGCGACGCTGGTGCCATCGGCCACCGAGAGCGGGCGGCCATCGAGGAATAACTCAGGCATGGACCGCTTCTCCCAGGAAACGTTGCGGCAGGTAAGGTTGCGCGGCCAGCGGCGCGGTTTCGTTGAGTAGCTGGGCGACCAGCAAGTCGGCCGTCGCCGGTGCGGTCGTAACGCCGAGCCCTTCATGACCCACCGCCAGCCATAGGTCCTTGCGCTGCGGATGTTGGCCCACCAGTGGCAAGCCGTCGGGGGTCGCCGCGCGAAAGCCTGTCCAGGCGCGGATACCGTTGAGGTGCGCCAGGCCAGGCATGTAGTCCACGGCACGCTTGAGCATTTTCGCCAGCATCCAGCCTTCCACCTCTGGGTCGACATTGCCGAACTGCCGCGAAGCGCCGATGAACAGTTGTCCCGTCGGGCGCGGTTGGATGTTGCACGCCACCGACGGTCCGCTGGCGTTGTGAGCGCTGGTGACGTAACCCAGCTCAACCAAGGTATGGGTGACAGTGGCGGGGTAGCGGTCGGTGATCAACAGGTGCCCCTTCTTGGGTTCGATCGGCAGCTCCGGGCACAGCTCGGTGGCCTGGATGCCGTTGGCGAGCACGACTGCGTCGGCGCTGAGCCAACCGCCCCCTGCGAGGCGCACGCGGTGACCGTCCACTTCGCTGACTTGCGCCCGTTGATGGCGAATGTTGGCGTGATCGAGCATCCAGCGGGCGGCCGCGGGTGCGTAGAGAATGCCGTCGCCCTTGATCAGCAGCCCGCCTTCGAGGCCGGGCCGCAGTTCCGGTTCGCGCTGGAGCAGTGCGGCTCGGCCGATCAGTTCACAGGCTTCGTCATGGGCCATCAGGTTCATGTATTTGCCGTGGGCCACGGCCATCTCTTCGGCGTTGGCCGCCAGCCACAACGTGCCGTTGTTGCGCCAGGCGCAGCGTTCTGGAAGATCGGGGGCCATCTGGCGCCAGCGTCGCAGGGAGTATTGGCTCAGAGCCAGCTCCGCCGGGTTGTCATCGAGTACCAGCAAGTGGCCCATGCCGGCCGCCGTGGCGCCGTGCCAACCGGCGTCCAGCACCAGCACCTTCAAACCACGCTGGGCCAAGGCTTGCGCGCAGGCGGCGCCGATGATGCCGGCGCCGACGATGATCACGTCTGCGACATGGCCTTGGCTCACGGACGAATGCCCCAAGCGAACGGATCGTCCGGCTCGAGGAGCAAGGTGCTTTCAGCACTGATATAGGCCCGGCCGCGAATGGTCGGCACGATGCGCTCGCCTGAACGTTCATACGACCCTTCGAATTCACTGCCGATGACGCTGGCCTGGCGCCAGATCTGCCCGGGTTGCAGTTTGCCGTCGGCCGCCAGGCACGCCAGTTTGGCGCTGGTGCCGGTGCCGCAGGGAGAGCGGTCATAGGCTTTGCCGGGGCACAGCACGAAATTGCGGCTGTCGGCCTGGGGATCGTCGGCGAACAGCTCGATATGATCGATCAGCCCGCCGTCCTCGCCGCGAAACCCCTGTTGCTCCAGGGCTTGTTGCACGGCGAAGGTGTAGGCGGTCAGTGCTTCCAGGTTGTCGCCCGCCACGCGTTGCCCGTGGTCGGCGATCAGGAAAAACCAATTCCCGCCCCACGCCACATCGCCAGACACCGGCCCGATGCCCGGCACCTCCAGGCGCAGCCCTTGGCGGTAACGGTAGGCCGGCACGTTGCGCACGCTGACCGAGCGATCCTCGTGCAACGTCGCCTGCACTGTGCCCACCGGTGTCTCGATGCTGTGCACGCCCGGGCCGATCCGGCCCAGATGAGCCAATGACGCCACCAGGCCGATGGTGCCGTGGCCGCACATGCCCAGGTAGCCGCTGTTATTGAAAAAGATCACCCCGGCACAGGCGGTCGGGTCCACCGGTTCGCACAGCAACGCGCCCACCAGCACATCGCTGCCGCGCGGTTCCAGGACGCACGCGGTGCGCCAGGCGTCGTGCTGCTCGGCCAGGCGCTGCCTGCGTTCGGCCATGCTGCCCTGGCCCAGGTCGGGGAAGCCATCGGTCACCAGTCGGGTCGGTTCGCCGCCGGTGTGGGAGTCGATCACGGTGATGCGTTTCATGGCGCCACGTCCGTTCAGATGAGTGGACACAAGCGTGGCGCGCGCCGGGGGGTGGCGGCTTGATGGTTTTAGTTGTCGGTGATGACGAAATCGGCATAGTGTGCGAGACGAGGCCGAACCGTCATCAACTGCGTGCGTTTGTCCATCGCCATTCGGTATGGCTTGTATCGATATTGATAGACTCGAGCTTCTCCGCCACATAGCGCAAGCAGGCTCCTCCGTCGGGTTTGTAGTGTCCGGAGGCATCGTTGACCATCGCTAGGACATTTTGCATACGGTGTTCCTTGACCCTGAACTCTCCCGCGCAAATGACCGGTCTGCCGCTTCCAAGTTGACTGTGTCTTAAATACTCCGATGGTTTGGCATGTTCCCAGCGCTTATAAATAATCGATCCCTCAGGCGTATATACCCATGTATAGCTGTTGGATTCGCTGTTTGGGGCAAGGAGTTCGCTTGTTTGACCTTTCAGTTGATTACCGATCAACTTGCCGTTCCAGACGCCGAGCAGTTGACCCACCCCTTCTAGTTGTGCCGGGTTGTAACAGCGCCAGCGGGTCAAGTCACTGATATACGGCATCCAGCGTATTGGATACGTCTGAGCGCTCAGATCTAAGGGGCGACGATCGGAGTTCGTCCAGTTGGAGAAATCCACGATGCCTGACCATACCGGGCGAAGATGCGGTGATTTGTTAAAAATCCACGTATCTATTTTATTCATTGCGTTGGTGTAGATATCGTTGGCGGTAATCAGTAGCGACTCGAGTTCCCAGGCATCCGAGATGATCGGGTGCGGCACAGGCGCTTGATAGAACGTCAGGCCGCGAATGTCCGATAGCGAAATGCTCGACCTGCCAAACATCCTTTGGATATCAATCGAAATGTGAATCGTCTGACCGACTCTCGGGGCTTCGATGTAAGTCTGTAACTCGTTGTACGGTCCCATTGATATCAATAGTGTGTCGTCGGTTCCCGCGTAGTAAGTATTCTTTATCTGCGCCGTGACAGTCAGCGTGTCGATGATGGGCTGATTGAACGCTGAGACGATTGTATCTGGGGTGATGTTTGACGCTGCGACGGACGAAGCTGCGTCGCTTTGATTGAATGAGCTCATGCTCAACCGGTGCTGATTAGACATATGCCGTCCCTGGCAAAAGTAGGTGCGCGAGAGCCTAACAAATCAGGCGCAAGTTGCAACGGGCGCTTTGTTTCTATGTTTTTGGAATAGGCCAATGCGGGAAATAAGGCAATCGTGATCAGTGACCGGAAGGCAAGAACTCGAACAGCGTCCTGCAGACCCCGGCGATATGTTCGTCCAGCAGTTTCACCGCGCGCTCCACGTCACCGGCGCGGCAGGCGTCGAGGATTTCGCGGTGCTCATGGTCGGCGCGATCCTTGCCGGCCGACAGGCTCATCTGCATGCGCAGGTAACGTTCGAGTTTGTCGTGAACCGAGCGGATCAGGCTCACCATGAAGGGCCGTTGCGCCGGTTCATAAAGGCAGGCGTGCAACTGCCAGTTCAGCTCGGCCCAGCGGCCGACGTCGTCCTCGCCGATGAACTCCCGGCAGATGCTTTCGGCACGGGCGAAGGTCGCGTCGGTCATGTTGGGGATCGCCAGGCGCAGCACCTTGTCCTCCAGCAACATCCGCACCTCGAACATCTGCGCCAGTTCCGCCTCGGAGATCCGCGTAACCATCGCCCCGCGATTGCGCTGGAACATCACCAGGCCCTCGGCTTCCAGGCGCTTGAGCGCTTCGCGCACGGGGATCTTGCTGACGTTGAATTGCCGGGCGATGTCGTCCTGGCGAATCGGCTCGTCCTCGGCGAAAAGCCCGGCCACGATAGCGTCGCGCAAGTGGCGGGTAATGATTTCCGAGGTGGACGGGGTGTTGCCCAGGTCGGGCAGGTTGAATTTGGATAAAGTCACGGCGACGGTCGTTTGGCTGAGGTGGGGATATGGTATACGACCTGCCTGCCGTGATGTCGAGCGACGTTGGCCATTGTGGCGAAGGGTTTATTCAGCCGTGGGAGGGTTGGGTGATGAAAGCCTGCGTCCGGACGATGCGCAACCCGGTGATCGTTGCGCCTGCCAGCAACGCCAGGCCAAACACCGTCAACGCGACATCAGCGCCGAAATGGTCAGCCATCCAACCCGTCACCACGACCGGAATGCTGAACCCGACATAGGCGAAGAGGAAGAAACCGGCGCTGACTCGGGCTTTTTGCGTACCGGCCATGGCCGTGATCGCCGACAGTCCGCCGAGGTAAAGAAAGCCATAGCACGCACTGCTGGCCCCCAGTGCGCCGAGCAGCACGGCGGCCAGCGAACCCTGGCTCGCGCCCCAGGCGAGCAGCGCATAGCTCAAAGGCAAGACGAGCAGCCCCAATCCCGTGGCCCTGGCCGGCTGCATGCGTTTCACCCAAGGCTGGAAGATCAGCCCGCAACTGATCACGGTGAAGGTCGACAGGCCGGACCATCGCTGCAAGTCATGGGCCGCGAGCACCGAAGGCAGGATGGCGATCACCAGCCCGGAAGTCGCCCAGGCCAGCAGCATGGAGAAGCTGTAGGGCAGGCTGCCAGCAGGGAACAACGGCAGGCGCAACAGCGGCGCGTGCCTGATTTTCGGGGCTGGGTCTGGCAGTCGCGCGACCACGACGATCGCCAGGGCGGCCAACGCCAACTGCACCCAGAAACTGCCTGGCGTAACGCTGTGATGGACGAACAGGAAAAGGCTGGTCAACGCCGCGCCCAATCCAAAACCCAGGGAGGTGCTGGCGGTGACCCGGTTTGCCGGCGACCGGGCATCGCCGGTCGGCATCAATTCCACCATGTAGGCCGTGGAAGTCGCCGAGGCCAACCCGGTGCCGACGCCCATCATCAGGCGCGCCACGCCCAGCGCTATCAGGTTGGGCCAGATCGAGGTGATGACCGTTGCCAGCATCGACAGGCCAAGCGCCACCAGGATCAACGGTTTGCGGCCCATCCGGTCGGCCAGTCCGCCGAACGCCAGCAGCACGGGCAACACGCCGAGCACATAACCGGAAAACGCCACCGCCGTGGCGCCTGCGCCGTAACCGGAAAGCTGCGCATAGGTGGTGTACAGCGGCGCCTGCAGGTTGACCGCCAGGGTGATCAGGCACAGACCAAAGGCCAGGCCCCATGAATGTCGTTGCTGTGCGTCCAAGAGAGATCCTGCAAAAGTGTGAGCCTGGGCGGACTATCACCGCCGGACAGCAGGCAAACAAGGAACAGACGGGGGGCTTTTATGTTTAACTGTTTGCTCGAAATTCAAGAACACTTAGCCGAGACGCCGCGCCATGGACCTGAACATCGATCGCAACGCCAGGGGAAGCGTGGTCCGGCAACTGGTTGCCAGCCTAGCCGCGTGGATCGATACCCATGGCATCCGCCCCGGTGCGCGAATGCCTTCGATCCGCCAGTTGGCGACGGAAAACGGCTTGAGCCTGTCGAGCGTGATCAAGGCATATGACCAACTGGTCGCCAGCGGCGTATTGGAATCGCGGCATGGTTCGGGTTTTTTCGTGGCCCAGCAGTTACCCCAGGCGCTGGCGGCGCAGATCGAGGATGAGGCGATATCCTGGCCGCTGTTCGACAACGAATCGACCCAGCTCAAGCTGGGTTGCGGCTGGCTGCCGGACGCGTGGCGCGATGACACCGACCTGGGCCAGGCGATCCGGCAGGTGGTGCGCAGTGACAATAAAGCGCTGTTCAATTACAGCACGCCGTTGGGCTCGGCTGATCTGCGCCTGCAAATCCAGAAGCGCCTGGGCCTGATCGACATTCACGTCGATCCTCGCCAGATCATCACCACCCAAGGCGCCAGCCATGGCTTGGACCTGTTGGTGCGCACGCTGCTCAAGCCCGGTGACCTGGTGTTGGTGGAGAGCCCTGGCTATTACAACCTGTTCAACCTGCTGAAGCTGCATGGAGTCAGGACCCTGGCGGTGCCGAGAACCGCCCATGGTCCGGATATCGCCCGGCTGGAGCAGTTGCTCAAAGCGCACAAGCCCACGTATTTCTTCATCAACAGCATGTACCAGAACCCCACCGGCACCAGCCTTGCGCCGAGCGTGGCCTATCGCCTGTTGCAACTGGCGACGCTGCACGACTTTCGGCTCATCGAGGATGATATCTACGCCGATTTCCAGAACGGCCCGACGTCGCGCCTGGCCTCCCTCGATGCCCTGGACCGGGTGATCTACCTGGCGAGTTTTTCCAAGACCTTGTCCAGCTCGTTGCGCATCGGCTACGTCGTCGCCCAGCCTGAAATCATCCAGCGCCTGGCGCAGGTCAAGATGGTGACCGGTATTGGTTGTTCATTGCTGACGGAAAACGTCGTGGCGACGCTGTTGGCGAACGGGGCGTATCGCAAGCTGATCCAGCGCCTTCGCGGGCGCCTGAACAAGCAGATGGCGAGCACGTTGCGTCAGCTTGACCCGACGCACTGGGAAGTGTTTGCCGAGCCCAGTGGCGGGCTGTTCGTGTGGGCGCGGCCTCGTCTTGTGCCGGCCGAGCGGGTGCGACAGATCGCCAAGCAGCTGCAGGTTCAGTTGTCCCAAGGGTCGTCGTTCCTGCCAGAGGGGGGTGCCTGCGACTGGTTGCGGCTGAACGTTGCGTTCACCCAGGATGCCCGGGCCCAGGCGTTTCTCAGGCAAATTCGACAAGTTTCCACAGCTGGAACGGGGGTACTAATGGGAATAGATGTCAAATAGGAATGAGTTGCTGTATCTTTCGCGACACATTCTTGTCGCCCTTGAGGCGGCGTCTTTCATTAGGATTGTGTGTCGATGCGTCGGATACTCGTTTCACTGTGTGTGCTCCAAGCTTATTCCATCTCCTCCTGGGCAGAAGAGCCCGTTTCCACGGACAAGGCGCCGCTGGAGTTGCAAGCCACCGACATTGTCGGCACCTCGGACTTCGAGACTGCACAAGGCCCGGTAAAGGGCTACCACGCCACCCGTTCCGCCAGCGCCACGCGTACCGACACCGCTATCCACGAAACCCCGCAGTCGATTTCTGTCGTGTCCCGCGATGTGGTCGAAGACCTCAGCGCCACGCGCCTGCAAGATGCCCTCGATTACGCTGGGGGCGTCGGCAGGGGGAACAATTTCGGCGGCCAGGGCCTGACCACGTTTACCGTGCGTGGCTTTACCACGGGCGAGTTCTACCGCAACGGCTTCCCGATCAATCGGGGTTACCCGAACATGCCCGATGCCAACACCATCGAGCGTCTGGAAGTGCTGCGTGGGCCGGCGTCCATGCTGTATGGGCGTGGCGATCCCGGCGGCACCTTCAACGTAGTGTCCAAGCAACCATTGGCCGAGCGCACGGTGACCCTGGGCAGTCAGATCAGCGATCAGGGAATGCGTCGCGGCACCTTGGATGCGTCCGGCCCGTTGGATGACGAAGGCCGCCTGGCTTATCGCTTGAATGTGGTGGGCGAGGGCGGCGATACGTTCCGCGATCATGTCGAGACCGAACGTTATGGCATCGCCCCTGTGGTCACTTGGCAGGTCAACGACACCACGCGCCTGACCTTCGAAGGCGACTTCATGCGCAACAATGCGCCGCTGGACCGTGGCCTGACGCACTACGCAGGCCAGCGTGGCACCGCGTCCCGCGATACTTTCTTCGGCGAAAAAGACGTCGGCAAGTTGCACAACGACAACAACATGCTGCAGGTGCGTTTCGAGCACATGCTCAACGACGACTGGACCCTGGCCGGTGGCACCCAGTGGCTCGACGGCACGTTGCAGGGCAACGCTGTCGAAGGCAACGGCATCGCCGCCGATGGGCGCACCCTGGGGCGCAACTTCAACTACCGCAAGCTGGAATGGACCGACCGCGATACCCAGCTCAACCTCACCGGGCACTTCTCCACGGGAGGGTTCGAACATACGCTGCTGACGGGTGTGGAATACGAAGACTACAGCTACGAATCCATCATCCAGCGTTCCGCCGGTGGTTCTGGCGCGTACCCGATCGACATCTTCGATCCGGTCTATGGCCAGCCGCGCCCGGCCTTGACCCGCACCCCAACCGACGACCAGGAAAATCTCAAGACCTTCGGCGTGTTTGTCCAGGACCAGGTGGCGCTGACCGAGCGGCTGAAGGTGCTGGCGGGGGCGCGTTTCGAGCGGTTTGAGCATGAGTATGAAAGCTTTGTGCCCCAAGCACGCCCCGGCAGCCGCAACTGGGAGGTTACCGACAATGCAGTCACCCCACGCCTAGGCGTGATCTATGACCTGACCGACACGGTGGCGGTCTATGCCAACACCGCGCGCTCGTTCAAACCCAACAACGGCGCGAGCCGCGAGGGTGGCGGGTTCAAGCCGGAAGAGGGTAAGTCCTATGAAATGGGCGTTAAGTGGGAAGCGCTGGATCGCCAGTTGAGCGTCGATGCGGCGGTCTATCAGATCGAAAAACGCAACGTGCTGACGCCCGATCCGTTGGATTCGACCTTCAACGTCGCCGCTGGCGAAGTGCGCAGCCGTGGTTTCGACTTGAACGTGGCGGGCAACCTGACACCGGAGTGGCGCGTCATCGGCGGCTACGCCTATGTGGACGCCGAAGTGACCAAGGACGAGAACATCCCCACCGGTACTCGGCTGCTCAACGTACCGAAAAACACCGTCAGCCTGTTGAACGTCTATGAATTCCAGGACGGTGGCTTGAAGGGGCTAGGCCTGGGCCTGGGCGCCAGGTATGTGGATGAGCGGGCCGGCAACACCGCCGCCACCACCTTCACCATGGACGACTACACGGTGGTCGACCTGCTCGGCTACTACAAGGTCAACGAGCGCATTCGCCTCAACCTGGACCTGAAGAACCTGTTCGACGCCGATTACGAAGAGGGCGCGTTTGGTGGCGTCTACGCCTATCCGGGCGCACCGCGGACGGTGCAGGCGGGCATCTCCTACACGCTGTAGGTTCGAGCTAAAGAAAAACCCCGAAGGTTTCTGCCTTCGGGGTTTTTGTTTTTCACCATTTGCCGGTGCTCATGCCGCCGTCCACCGGCAGGACCGCGCCAGTCGTGAAGTCGGCACCCGCCAGGTACAACACGGCTTCGGCGATCTCTTCGATGGTGCCCACCCGACCGGCCGGCGCCAGGTTGTTGAGGAAGTCGCGGTGCGCCGGGTCATGCATCGGCGTGTCGATGATACCGGGCGCCACGGCGTTGACCTTGATGTTGAAAGGCGACAACTCCAGGGCCAGGGCGCGGGTCATCTGGTTGACGCCGCCCTTGATCAACACTGGCAGTGCTGCCGGCACCTGGATGTTCGGTTGCAAGGCCACCGAGGCGGAAATGTTGATGATGAAACCCTGCTGGCGATCGATCATGTGCGCGGCTGCGGCCTGGCTGGCGTAGACGAGCCCTTTGAGATTGGTGTCCAGCAGCGATTCCAGGTCCTGCGGGCTGTATTCGACAAAGGGTTTGGGCAGGAAAAAACCGGCGTTGTTGACCAGCCCATCAACCGCGCCAAACGCCGCGATGGCTTTGCCGACAAGGGCGGTAGAGGTCGCCGGATCGGCAATGTCTCCGGCCACGCCGATGAAGCTCGCTGGATGGCCCAACTGGCCGGCCGCATCGTCCAGGCCCGACTGGGAACGGGCATTGCCCACTACGTTATAGCCGCGAGCCAGGAACGCCTTGACCAAGCCAAGGCCAATGCCGCTGGACGCGCCGGTGATGATGACGGTTTTCTGATTGCTCATGATGTTGACTCCTGATCACGTTGAGTAGGAACCGCTGCGCCTGTCTGGGCGTTGGTTGTGATCAGGGTATTGATGCGCTTGGGTTTGATAAATGGGGGTTCTGGTACTTGAGTTGATACTTGGTGTAATCAATCAATCGAACCTACGCTACACCCTGTGGGAGCGAGCTTGCTCGCGATGGCATTAGATCAATCACATGTGGGCTGGCTGACCCGCCGCTATCGCGAGCAAGCTCGCTCCCACAGGGATAGCGACTCGGCAGGCAGAAAAAAGCCCGGTCATTCGGACCGGGCTCGGTAGGGCGAAGCCTTACTCCTTGGGTTTGCTTCGATACTCCGTCGTCGTCATGCCGGCATAACCCCAGTTATCGGTGTCGACTTCCTCGATCACGATATGGGTCAGGTGCGGGTCCTTGCCCAACACACGCTGCAGGGTTTCGGTGATTTCGCTAATCACCTGGGCTTTCTGTTCGCGGGTAACGCCGTCGCGGGTGATACGTACATTGACGAAAGGCATGCTGCACTCCAGTTGACGAGAATAGGCGCGGGAAGATCCAGCGCAATCGAGGGACCACTGTATTTATACGCCACGGCCTGATAAACAGGCATCGGGAATCTTCAGTTGATACGCGGTGTAATGAATCATGAAGCGGCACTTCGAAGACTTGCAGTTGGGCAGCATCGAGCTTTTCTGTCTGGCGGCGGAGGCGGGCAGTTTCACGGCGGCGGCGCAGGTGGCGGGCGTGACCCCAGCGGCGGTGAGCCGCTCGATTTTTCGGTTGGAAGAGCGTCTGGGTTCGCGCCTGTTTGTGCGCACCACCCGCAGCATCCGCCTGACCGACGCCGGCAGGACTTTTTTCGAGCAATGCCGTCAGGCATTGACGCAATTGGTCGAGGCGCAACAGGAAGTCATGGGGGCGCAATCCGTGCCATCCGGGCAACTGCGCATCAGCGTGCCGACGACTTACGGCCATCACCGCATCCTGCCACTGCTGCCGGCGTTTCGCGCGCAATACCCGCAAGTCACCGTTGATGTCCACTTGAGCAACCGCAACATCGATTTTGTCGCAGAAGGTTATGACCTCGCCATCCGTGTTCGGGCCCAGCCGGACTCCTCGATGATCGCCCGGTTGCTGGAAGACGCGAAACTGGCGGTGGTCGCGTCCCCGGATTACTTGCGCAGGGTAGGCACGCCGCAAACGCTGGAAGACTTGGAATCGCACGAGTGCATCCAATTCGAGCTGCCCAGCAGTGGTCGTCGTATCTCTTGGTTGTTCAACGTCGAGGGCAAGGAGAAGGAAGTGTTCGGGCAGGGTGGGTATTGCTGTTCCGACGACGTGTTGGGCGGGGTAACGCTGGCCAAGCATGGCGCCGGGCTGTTCCAGACCTATCGATTCATCGTTGAAACAGAGTTGGCGGACGGGCAATTGGTGGAAGTGCTGACACCGTTCGCGGGGCGTTCGCGCCCGTTCACGTTGCTGTATCCCCATGGCCGGTACGTGCCGCAGCGGGTGCGGGCGTTTGTGGATTTTCTGTTGCAGTACCGGGAGCAGTGGGCCGCGACTTGAGGTGATTGTGATCTGTGGCGAGGGGATTTATCCCCGCTGGGCTGCGAAGCAGTCCTCGCTCAGACTGCTCGGTGTGCCAGATTGAACACCCGCCGCTGTTGGGGCTGCTGCGGAGCCCAGCGGGGATAAATCCCCTCGCCACAATGGATCACCATAAGCTCAAATAATGCGTTTGCCGCAGAGATTCCCGGCCCAGCCCCTTATCAGAACCGGAATGCCTGACGACCAATCAGCAGCCATTTGCCGTTCTGTTTTTGCCAAATCTGGAAGTTTTCGATTTCGGTCGGGACCACTTCGGTGCCCTTGAGCGCCTGGGCAGAGAAGTGGTTGCGTACCAGGGCCACGTCGCCAGAAAGGGTGATTTTCTGATTTTTCATTTCCAGGGTCTTGAATGCGCTCTTGCCGGTTTCGATGTCGGCGATGAAGGCTTTTTTGTCCTGGATATTGCCGCTGGAGTGGCCGTAGGTCAGGTTCTCGGCGGCAAGGGCCTGGAGTTGGGGGATGTCTTTGTGAAGCATGGCCTGGGTCAGGTGGTCTACAGCTTCGGCCACCTCTTTTTCGGCCGGTGCGGCGGCTGCGACGTAGCCGCTGAAGAGGCAAACGAAACCGATCAGCAATGATGCTTTTTTCATGGGTTTTTTCCTTGTTTTTGTAAGTATCGGGAATTCAGAGCATCTAGTGCTCGTCGGTCATCGTACAACTTGTCACGGTAGACTGGAATAGGGCACGGTCAACGTGGGGAGGGAGCAAGCGTCCTCGCCACAAGGGCAAACGGTATTTTGCCTACAGTCCCTCCCGAACGGCCCCCCGAATCCCCTCCAGCAACATCGTAAACGCCGGATTGTCGTTATCCTCCCGCCAAACCAGATGCAGCTCACTTTGCACCCCTTCACCCAGATCGATCTCGCGAAACACCACCTGCCTGAACGCCACGCTGGTCGCGCAACGCGGCACCAGTGCCAGGCCCATGCCGGCGTTGACCAGCGCCAGGATGGTCAGCGAAGACCCCAGCCATTGCACGAACTGCGGAGTGACACGGGCCGAGCGCAGCATGCCGGTGAGCAGTTCGTTGAAGGGCGGGTAGGCGGAGTGGGCGTACATCAGGAACGGCTGTCCATCCAGGTCCTGCACGCTGACAGACTCGGCGTTGGCCAGCGGGTGGCCCGCAGGCACGGCCAGGACAAACGGCTCGCGCACCAGGCACTCAGTGGCGTAGCCGGTTTCCAGCAGCGGCGAGCGGACGATGCCCAGGTCGATGCGCCGGGCGCGCAGGGCTTCGTGTTGTTGGTAGGTGTTCATCTCCGACAGGACGATCTTCACCTGCGGTTGCTTGAGCCGCGCTTCGGCGATCACCTTTGGCAGGAATTCATACACCGCGCTGCCGACGAAGCTGATGGTGACCGAACCGATATGGCCCTGGGCAAAGCGCTTGGCGGCCACTGCTGCCTGCTGCGCCTGTTGCAACAGGTTCTGCGCCTCGATGAAGAACGCCCGGCCGGCGGCGGTGAGGGCGACGCTGCGGGTGCTGCGGGTGAACAGTTCGACGCCCAGGTGATGCTCCAGCAATTGGATCTGCCGGCTCAAGGGTGGTTGGGTCATGTTCAGGCGTTCGGCGGCGCGACGGAAGTTGAGTTCGGTCGCCACGGTGGTGAAGCAGCGCAGTTGGGCCAGCTCAAACATTGATTCAATCCTGGTATCAATCAAGTGCCAGGTTAGATTAGACGGGAACAATCAGCGACGTCCATCATCGACGCGCACACCTTCCGGAGCCGCTGCATGAAAATCAAACGCGTCACCGTCACCCCCATCGCTTTCCGCGACCCCCCGCTGCTTAACGCCAGCGGCATCCATGAGCCCTTTGCGCTGCGCTCGATCATCGAGATCGAAAGCGACAACGGCTACATCGGCCTCGGCGAGAGCTACGGCGATGCGCCGGCCCTGGCGATCCAGCAACAGGTCCAGGACCAACTGGTCGGCATGGACCCGTTCAACCTCAACCAGTTGCGGGCCATCGTTCAGGCCACCGTGGCGGCCCACAAGCCGGCCAGCGTTGCCGGGGCGGAACTGGCGCCGGGCTCCCATGCGAGCAAAGCGGTGAGCAATGCCTATTCGGCCTTCGAGGTGGCTTGCCTGGACTTGCAGGCGCATTACCTGAACGTGCCGCTGGTGGACCTGTTGGGCGGTGCGATTCGCGATGAAGTGCCGTTCAGCGCATACCTGTTTTTCAAATATGCCGAGCACATCGACTCGCCATATCCTGCGGACAACTGGGGCGAAGCGCTGAACGAGCAGCAGATCGTCGCCCAGGCACGGCGGATGATCGAGGAATACGGGTTCAAAAGCATCAAGCTCAAGGCCGGCGCCCTGGAGCCGGAGCATGAAGTGGCCTGCATCAAGGCGTTGAAAAAAGCGTTTCCTGGCTTTCCGCTGCGCATCGATCCCAACGGCAACTGGTCGCTGGAAACCTCGATCCGCATGGCTGAGCTGCTAGGGGACGACCTTCAGTATTACGAAGACCCGACGCCTGGCCTGGAGGGCATGGCCGAGCTGCACAAGCGCACTGGCCTGCCGCTGGCGACCAACATGGTGGTCACCGATTTTGACGAGTTCCGCCGAAGCGTGGCCCAGGACAGCGTGCAGATCGTCCTGGCCGACCACCATTATTGGGGCGGGCTGCGGGACACCCAGGTACTGGCGAAAATGTGCGACACCTTTGGCCTGGGGGTTTCCATGCATTCCAATTCGCACTTGGGCATCAGCCTCATGGCCATGGCCCACGTGGCGGCTTCGGTGCCGAACCTGGATTACGCCTGCGACACCCATTACCCATGGCAGGAACCGGATGAAGAAGTGATCAAGGGTGGCAAGCTTCCGTTTGTCGACGGCTGCGTGAAGATCACCCGGGCGCCGGGCCTGGGGTTGGAGCTGGACCGCGATCAACTGGGCAAGCTGCACGAGCAGTTCCTCAGCTGCGGCATTCGTCAGCGCGATGACGTGCGGCAGATGCGCCGTTATCGGCCGGATTGGAAGACCGTCAAGCCGAGGTTCTGAGCTGAAGGCGAGGGGGCCTGCTGCGCAAGCCAGCGGGAGCAAGCTCCCTCGCCACGGGATCACCTTGTATTAGGGAACGAAGTCGTACTCGGCTTTGTGGCGAGGGAGCTTGCTCCCGCTGGGCTGCGCAGCAGCCCCAAACCAGACGACTCGGTACCACTGCACAACGAGTTGATCCTACCCACCCACCGGCCCACACCCAAAGTACCGCGCCCGGCGGCATCCGGGTCTTACACACAAACTGCCGCGCCGGGCCTGCGCTGCCAAAGCAGCCGCCAATCACTTCCAAGGCAGCGTATGACGCGCCCGGGTGCCTTTCGATAATCGCCTCCGACATCCCGTCCCCTGTTGCGGAGCGCGCCATGCACAACAATAAAAATACCTGCCTGCGTTTTTTGCCTGCGGTCATCGCAGGCCTCTCGACTCTCGCCCCGATGCCTTGGGCCCACGCCGAAATCATGCTGTACGACAAGGACCAGACGACCTTTTCCACCGACGGCTACATCAACGCTTTCTACGTCAACAGCGACGTGGACCGTGCCGGCGAACAGTTCGACCGCCGCCAGTCGCGGGTCAAGATGGGCTTCTTGCCCAACTACCTGGGCTTCAACATGGGCAAGCAGGTCGATGATCTCAAGCTCGGCGCCCGGGCGTCGTTCTGGGTGACCATCAACGACAGCGAAACCAACGGCACCGACACTGCCATCGACGTGCGCCAGTTCTACGGCACCGTCGCCAACCCGGAGTGGGGCGAAGTGCTGATCGGCAAGGACTTCGGCCTGTTCGCCCGTTCCAACATCCTGCTCGATGAGCTGCTGGCCGGTTATGGCCAGGTCAGCGACACCTTGGGCCTGGTGGACGGCGGCGGCGTCTCGTTCGGCAATATCGGCAGCGGTTATCCGTACCCGTTCCCTACGTCGCAAATCACCTATCGCACCCCCGTGATGGACGGGTTGCGCGTGGCGGTGGGCATCATGGACCCAGTGGACACCAACGACAGCAGCGCCACCGGCAAGGCCTACCAGGAGAACCCTCGCACAGAGAGCGAGGTTACTTATCAGTTCGACCTGGGCGCAGCGAAGATCTACAGCTGGCTGAACGGCAGCTACCAGACCTCCGACAACACCGACTCCAGCGTCGAGTCGGTCACGTCCAAAGGTTTGGGTTATGGGGTGCAGGCGAAGATGGGTGGGCTGTCGCTCACCGGCTCGGGGTTTCAGGCCAAGGGTATCAACCCGTTCTTCACAAACAATGCCGGCGAGGCCACGTTGCGCAATGTCGACAGCAAGGGCTACCTCTTGCAGGGCTCCTACAAGCTGGGCAAGAACCGCCTGGCGCTGTCCTATGGCAAGACCGAGGACGACGGAAACGGCGTGGTCGGCAGCGGCGCCGACTATGAGACTCGCGGTGTCGCGCTGTTCCACGACATCAACGATAACCTCAAGCTCGTCGCCGAATACAACCAGTTCGAAATCAACGGCCACGACACCAGCGCGCAGAACGAAGACACCGATACCTTCGCGGTGGGGGCGGTGTTGACCTGGTAAGGACTACTCAACCCGTGGCGAGGGAGCAAGCTCCCTCGCCACAGAAGCGATCCACGTCAACAAAGTTTTCCTGGCGGCCCCAACCGTGCGCATCGCGGCTGGGGCCGCCACGGTTCTCATCCCATGGAAGCGTCCATCCGCTACCCAAGTAGCATTCGTGGGCCGGGCGTCGATTCGTACACTCAAGGCTCTATCACGCACCGTCGGAGGCGCAGATGCAGCAGGCCCAGAGCGAGGGCGTGGTCAGCGCCATGTCCCAGGCAACGGACGTCGAGCAAGTGGCCCAGGAGCTGGCGCGACAGTTGTTGCACCCGTACCTGGGGTTCGTGCTGTTTTTCTGTTCCGCCGAATACAATCTGCCTGCCCTGGGCCAGGCGCTTTCGCGCAGCTTTGGCGGGATCCGGCTGGTGGGCTGCACCAGCGCGGGGGAAATCACGCCACAAGGTTACGGCCGCAACTGCGTGACGGCGGTGGGTTTCGACCACCGGCATTTTTCCATCGCTGCCGAACTGATCGGTGAAATGGAGCACTTCAGCCTGATCGATGCCCAGCAGATGGTCGAGCGCCTGGCCAGTGGTTGCCGCAGCAACGCCTTGGCGCCGATCAAGGGCCACAGCTTCGCCTTGACCTTGCTCGACGGTTTGTCCAGCCGCGAGGAGATGGTGCTGGCAGCCTTGAGCGCCGCCCTGGGGGACATCCCGCATTTCGGCGGCTCGGCCGGGGATGACAATTACCTGACCCACACCCACGTCTACTTTGAAGGTCAATTCCACAGCGGCGCGGCCGTGGTGGTGTTGATCAATACTTGGCTGGAGTTCGAAGTGTTTACCACCCACCACATCCTGCCCCGGCAGGAAAAACTGGTGGTGACCGGCGCCGACAGCGCCACGCGCAGGGTCTACGAGCTAAACGCCGAGCCTGCGGCCGAAGAATACGCACGGCACATTGGCGTGCCGGTAAACGCGCTGGATTACCGGGTCTTCGCTGCCCATCCATTGGCCGTGCGCATCAACGACCAGTACTACGTGCGAGCGATCCAGCAGGTCCATTCGGACCTGAGCCTGAGTTTCTATTGCGCGGTGGAGAACGGCATCGTCCTCACCGCCATGAGCCCGGGGCCGTTGCTGCACAACCTGCAAGATCTGTTCGATGGTTTGCAGGCGCGCCTCGGGGACTTGCTGCTGACCCTGGGCTGCGACTGTTTCCTTCGACGCCTGGAGCTGGAAGATCGCGACGGCCTGGAACAGATCGGCCAGTTCCTGCGTGAACATCGGGTGATGGGGTTCAACACCTATGGAGAGCAATTCAATGGCATGCACATCAACCAGACATTCACCGGAGTTGCCATTGCCCGCCATCGCGTCCCCGACCATCGCTGAACTGCAGGCGCAGCTCGCCGCTCTGGAGCATGAGAACCGCAAGCTGCGGCGCATCAATGAAGCGCAGATCGAGCGGGTGGAATCCGGCGTGACGCGCGGCAGCGACCCATACGCAGCCTTCCAGCATTCGGTGGTGCTGGCCGAACAGGTGCGTGAGCGTACCGACGCCTTGAACCAAGCCATGGCCGAGTTGAAGGCCGGCAACCATTTGCTCGGCGAAGCGCGGTTGCGGGCGGAAACGGCCCATCGGCATTTGATCGACGCGATCGAGAGCATTTCCGATGCCTTCGTGCTGTTTGACGCGCAACAGCGCATCGTCCTGTTCAACAGCCGTTTCAAGGCGTTCTGGGCCCACAGCAGGGTGCGGATCATCGCGGGGATGCGCCTTGCCGAGGTCAAGCGTTTGATGACCGCCAACGGCTTGTTCAGCGAAGAAACCCGCGGCCAGCCCGACGAACCGGTGCTGTACCGATTGCAGAACGGGCGCTGGCTGCAAGTCAGTGAGCGGCCGACCCAGGAAGGCGGCCGGGTGATTCTCTTCACCGATATCACCGACGTCAAACTCAGTGAAACCGTGCGCCGGGAACAGGCCATCGCGCAGAAATCCCATCTGTTGCAGCGCGCCGTGGACAACCTGTCCCAGGGCGTGGCGATGGTCAACGCTCAAGGCGTGCTGGAACTGTGGAACCGGCGCTTCCTGGAGCTCAGTGGCCTGGCACCGGTAGCGGCCCATCGGCCGTTCAACGAGGTCATCGCCGACAGCGAACTGCAACTGCTCACACCGACCAGTCGCGATGGCAATGGCCGGCTGATCCAGGAGTGTGAGCAACGGCTGTCCGATGGCCGAGTCCTGGAGATCCGCACCCATCCACTGCCCACCGGTGGCTACGTCAACACCTTCACCGACATCACCGAGCGCTACCAGCACGCCGAGGCGTTGAGCGAGAGCGAGCGCTGGATCCGCCTGATCACCGACCACGTTCCGGCGCTGATCGCCTATCTCAACGCCGATCTGGTCTATGAGTTCACCAACAAGGTCTACGAGCAATGGTATTGCTGGCCCCGTGGCGTGATGCTCGGCCAGAGCCTGCGAGAAGCCCACAGCGAGCAGCACTATCAGCGCTTGGAAGCCTACGTGGCCCGGGCGCTGGCGGGCGAGAGCGTGACGTTCGAATTCGCCGAGACCAACATCAACAACCAGGAGCGCTACATGCTGCGCTCCTATGTGCCCAACGTGCTGGCCAACGGCGAGGTGGTGGGGATCTTCGTGCTGATCCGCGACATCACCGAGCGCCGTCGCACCGCCGAGGCGTTGCACCAGGCCTATCAAAACCTGGAGCAGCGCGTGCAGGAGCGCACCGCTGAACTGACCAGCCTCAACGACCAGTTGCTGCGCGAGATCGATGAGCGCAGCCGGGTGGAACTGCGCTTGCGCGAAGCCAAGCGCGAGGCCGAGCGGGCCAACCTGTCAAAAACCAAATTCCTCGCGGCGGTCAGCCATGACCTGCTGCAACCGTTGAACGCCGCGCGGCTGTTCACCAGCGCCTTGCTGGAGCGCCGCGAGCCGGTGGCGAACGCGCACCTCGTGCGCAACGTGAGCAATTCGCTGCAGGACGTGGAAAACCTGTTGGGCACCCTGGTGGATATCTCCAAGCTCGACGCCGGCGTGATCAAGGCCGACGTGGCGCCGTTCGCCTTGAGTGAATTGCTCGACAACCTGGCGGCCGAATATCGCCAAGTGGCGCGCAGCGAGGGTCTTGAATTGTGTTTCGTACCTTGTTCGGTGCTGGTGCGCAGTGACATCCAACTGTTGGCGCGGATCCTGCGGAACCTGCTGAGCAATGCGCTGCGCTACACCCCGAACGGGCGGGTTCTGCTGGGATGCCGGCGTCTTGGCAATCGTGTTTCGATCGAGGTCTGGGATTCTGGCATAGGCATCGCCCAGGATCGCCTGGAGGAGATTTTCCAGGAGTTCAAGCGCGGTGATGTCCAGCGACCGAACCAGGATCGAGGCTTGGGCCTGGGGCTGGCGATTGTCGAGAAGATCGCCAGGATACTTGGGCACCGGATCCGGGTGCGCTCATGGCCGGGCAAAGGCTCGGTATTCGCCATTGAGGTGCCCCTCAGCGCCACCGCGCCCAAGCCGCTGCCGTGCCTGGACATGAGCGAGCCCATGCTTGAACGCCTGCGCGGGGCGCGGGTCTGGGTGCTGGATAATGATGGAGCGATCTGCGCCGGCATGCGTACCTTGCTCGAAGGTTGGGGCTGCCTCGTGGTGACTGCGCTGTCGGAACAGGACCTGGCGCGGCAAGTGGACGGCTACCGTGCCGAAGCCGACCTGCTGATCGCCGATTACCACCTGGATCACGACCAGAACGGCGTGGACGCCGTGGCCCGGATCAACGCCTGCCGTGCCTCACCGATCCCGGCCATGATGATCACCGCCAATTACAGCAATGAACTCAAACAGCAGATCCGCGAGCTTGGGCACACACTGATGCACAAGCCGGTGCGGCCGATGAAACTGAAGATTGCGATGAGTCACTTGCTGGGCCAAACAACCAGCCGATGAGTCGAACCGCTTTTGTGGCGAGGGAGCTTGCTCCCGCTGGGCTGCGAAGCAGCCCCATCCTGAACAAGCCTGACACACCGAGGTGCCTGGGTTTGGGGCCGCTTCGCGCCCCAGCGGGAGCAAGCTCCCTCGCCACAGTGTCCCGTTAGTGTTCAGCCGTTCAACGCCGCAAATAAGCCCCGAAATCAATATCCCCCGCGCTGAGAATCGCCTGCACCCGGTTATGCACGTTGAGCTTGCGCAGGATCGCCGAGACGTGAGCCTTGACCGTGGTTTCGGCGATGTCCAGCGTGTAGGCGATCTGCTTGTTCGACTCGCCCTTGGTCATGCGTTCGAGTACCAGCAGTTGCTTGCGCGTCAGGGCCTGGAGCAGTTCGGGCGGGAACGCCGGGGTTTCGTTCAAGCGGCGGCCCGTGGGGCTCTTCTGGGTGCGGATGATGTCCGGCGGCAAGTACACGTTGCCGTTGAGGATCTGCTCGATGGCGTCGGTCATTTGCGAGCGAGGTGAAGACTTGGTGATGAAACCCACCGCGCCATAGGTGATGGCCTGCAGAACGATTTGCTTGTCCTGTTCGGCGGACACGATCACCACGGGGATGGTCGGCGCTTCGTTGCGCAGGTTGATCAGGCCGTTGAGGCCGTGCATGCCGGGCATGTTCAAGTCCAGCAGGATCAAATCCAGGTCGTCGTGTTCGCGGGTCAGCGCCAGGGCGCTGTCCAGGTCGGCGGTTTCCATCACCTCGCTACCGGCGAACCCGTCGCTGATGACGTTGTGGATGGCTTCGCGAAACAGTGGGTGATCGTCGGCTATCAGGATTTTATACATGGCCATTCACCTCGTTATTGTCGTGTTGGGGCAATTGCACGCAGGGCGCTGCATCAGGGAAAAGGTTCGGGGCGGGCCGCTTGCAAGGGCAGGTTGGCCGCCTCCCAGGCGTCGAGGCCGTCGCGGTACCAATACAAATGTTTATAGCCCATGGACGCGGCGCGTTTTACCGCGTTCCAGCTCAACCAGCAATCGGAGCGGCAGTAAAAGACCAAGGGTTGGTCCAGGCGCCCGTCGGTGGCCTTGCGCAGGTGGGAGGTGAAGTAATCCTGCCAGTTCGCCTCCAGCTCACCATCGCCCGTATTGGCCAGCCATAGGCTGCCGGGGAGGTTGGCGTGGGGCTCGGTGTCGATGAAGCGCCCCTGGACCCATGGACGACGGTACACGTCGATCAACACCGGGGCGGGCGTTTGCCCAAGCAGGCGCTGCAAGCCTTCGGTGTCGACGGTTTGCGCGCCCTGGGCGGAGGCGGGCGTGGGGCTGCGGTATTGGGTAATGCGATAGCCCTGCGCCGAAAACAACGCAGTGTCGGCCTGGGCGACATTCAGCGCCAGGCCCAGCAAGACGATGGCCAGCAAACGGGGCATGGGATTTATCCTTTTTGTTATGCGCCCATTACATGCCAGGGTCGAGGTCTTGTGAATGCGACCATAGACAGGAAAAACGGTACTAAAGTAGTAATTTTCATCACGGATCACACAAATCCCCTGTGGGAGCGAGCCTGCTCGCGAAAGCGGTGGGTCAGGCAGCATAGATGTGTCTGGTCTACCGCATTCGCGAGCAGGCTCGCTCCCACAAGGGGCTGTGTGTATCAGGTAGGTCAATTGGCCTTGCGCAACGCCGCATGCTGCGGATTGAACGTCCACACCGCCAGCAGCGCGAACAGCAGCGTCAGCCCCACGCACACAACCATCGCCAGCACATTGAATTGCCCATACAACGCGAACCGCACCAGCTCCACGCCATGGGTGAAGGGGTTCACCGCGCACAGCCAGTACAACCAGGGGCTGGCTTCGAGCATTTTCCACAACGGGTACAGCGCCGAAGACAGGAAAAACATCGGGAAGATGACGAAGTTCATCACCCCGGCGAAGTTCTCCAGCTGGCGGATCGCGTGGGACAACAACAGGCCCAGGGCACTGAGCATCAGCGCCACCAAAAGCAAGGCCGGCAATGCCGCCAGCACGCCCATGGCTGGCGGCTGGACACCGTAGAGCCAGGCGATGGCGAGGAAGGCGTAGACCTGCAAGAGCGAGATCAGCGAGGTTGCGAGCAATTTGCTCGCCAGCAAAAAGGCCCGGGGCAGGGGGCTGGTCAGCAGCACGCGCATGCTGCCCATTTCGCGGTCATAGACCATCGACAGCGAGCCTTGCATGCCATTGAACAACAGGATCATGCAGGCCAGCCCCGGCACGATGTACACCTCATAGGGGATGTAAGTGTCATAGGGCGCGATGATGGCGATGCCCAGCGCCGCCCGGAAGCCGGCGGCGAACACCAGCAGCCACAACAACGGTCGCACCAGTGCGCTGAGCAATCGCGTGCGTTGCAAGACGAAGCGCAGCCATTCGCGCATCACGACGCCAAGGAAACATCGCCAATACGCGTTCATGCGGCAACTCCCGAGGCGGTCAATCGATCAAAGGCCGAGCCGAGACTGCCGCCGTGTTCCTCGCTCACGTCCTCGGCCCGTCCGCTGGCGACCAGCCGGCCCTGATGCACGATAAGCAGGTCATCACTGGGCTGCACTTCGTCCAGCAGGTGCGTGGCCCAGAGCACGCTGATGTCCTGTTCGCGACACAGTTGGCGAATGTGTTGCCCCAAAGCCTGGCGGCTGGCCGGATCGAGCCCGACGCTCGGCTCGTCCAGCAGCAGCAAGCGCGGTTCGTGGAGCAGGGCCCGGGCGATTTCCACCCGGCGCCGGTGTCCGCCATTGAGGTGGCGCACCCGCTCGTGACGTCGTTCGGTCAACTGCTGGCGGGCCAGTTCGGCTTCAATCCGGGCATCGGCCTGGCGCCGGCAAAAGCCATGCAGCGCGAGGTGATAACGCAGGTTCTGCTCGACGCTCAGGTCCAGGTCGAGCGTGCTTTGCTGGAACACCACGCCCAACTGGCGCAACGCCTGGTGCGGTGACGTGCGCAATGAATGACCGCCGACGCGGATCTCGCCGCGCTGAACATCGTACAGACGCGTCAGCAACGCAATCAGCGTCGACTTCCCAGCGCCGTTCGGTCCGAGGAGGGCGGCGAAGCGTCCGGGCGGTACGCTGAAGCTGATCTGGCGCAGGGCTTGCCGCGCACCATAGGCGAAACTCAGGTCGCTGACCTCCAAGGCGTTCATGGCGTCACCACCACGCCCCAGGGATAGCGGCCGACCTTCACCGACTTGAGCACCTTGCGGCTCTGCACGTCGATCACCGAGACGTCGCCGCTGACTCCGTTGGTTGCCAGCAGTTGCTTCTGGTCCGGGGTGAACGCCAGCTGCCAGACGCGTCGGCCCACCAGCAGGTAATCCAGCACTTCGAAAGTCTTGGCATCGATCACTGCCACATGGTTAGCCGGGCCCAGGGCGACGAATGCCAGCTTGCCGTCGGCGCTGAGCTTGATGCCCACTGGCTGCACCTTGTCCGGGTGCACGCCCTTGATCTGGAAGGTCAGAGTCTTGAGCACCTGGCGCGAGGCAACGTCGAGGATAGTCAGCGTCCCGCCGATCTCCGCCGAGGCCCAGAGTTGCGTGCCGTCGCGATTGAACTCGACGAAACGCGGCCGTTGGTCCACCAAGGTGTTGTCGGCCAGGGTCTGGGTGCTGGTGTCGATCCAGTGCAGCATGTTGGTGGTTTCGCTGGTGTTGACCGCCCACTTGCCGTCGGGGCTGACGGCCATGCCTTCGGGCTCGACGCCGACGCCGATCTGGCCCAGCACTTCGGAGGTATGGGTGTCGATCACTGTGACCAGCGCATCGTCCTCGTTGGAAACGTAGAGCCAGCGGTCGTTGGGGTGCAGGGCGAATTGCTCCGGATCCTTGCCGGAGGGCAGCTCCTTGATGATCTTGCGAGTGGCGACGTCCATCACCTGGACGCGGTCCGAATCGCTGGCGCAGATGTACAACAGGCGGTTGTCATGGGACAACAACAAGCCTCGCGGGCGCTGGCCTACCGGCAAGGTATCGACAACTTCCAGGCTCTGCAGGTCGATCAGGCTGAGGCTGTTGTCTTTTTCGTTGGAGACCCAGGCGATACTGGCGGCAGCGGGACCGGCAAGGAGCAGCGAGGCGCCCAGGGCGAGGGCTTGGCAAAGCAGAGCCGGGTTGAGCAGGGGGCGGCGCATGGCGTTTTCCTTATTGTTGTGATCGATCAGGGGTAGCGACAGCTCACTTCGGGCCGGTCGAAGCCCAGGCTGTCCATTTCGTTGGACGGGTGGAGAAAACCGTCCTGGGGCGACGTGCTGACCAAGGCCCGAGGCTGAACCAGGGGAATCGGTTGGCGCAGTTGACCATTCCAGGGCCGGTAGCTGAGCTTGCGGCCCTTGAATCCATCCAGCGGCAGCTCGTCGCCAAGGGCCAGTTGGCGAATGGCGAATGGCTCGTCCTGGCGCAGCTTGCTCACGGCGGCGGCGATACTGCGCACGGCGATCCAGGCGGCGAAGTCGCGGTCGTTCATCCAGCGGCCGGCCAAGGCTTCGAAGCGCTTTTGCAACTGCGCCGCGCCGTATGTCTCGACGGTCTTGTGCCAACCGGTGGGCGTCAGTCCCTGAGTCCCTGCGACCGGGCGCGGGAGCCAGGTCTGATAGGGCACGTATTCGCCGAAGTCGCCGCGCTCGTCGGCTACCAGCACCACGTCGTACTCGACGGCCTGGGTGAACAGCGGCATGTCGGCCTGGGCACTGCGGCGCTGGTCGTTATCGAACTGCCAAGGTTTCTCGGCGACGATCTTCATGCCGAAGCGTTTCATGGCCCGGCGCAATGCAGCGGCGTAGGCCTGGTCTTCGGGTGTCTGGCCGACGATCAGCAAGGCCCGCTGCCATTTGCGCACGACGCTGAACTGGATCAAAGCGTCGGCCAGTGTCGCGCGGTCGGGCAGGGTGTGTAGCACGTTGCTCAGGCAGCCGCTGGTGCGCAGGCTGTCGTCGGGGCTGCCGGCGTTGAAGAGCAGGCTGTCGGGCAGGGCGGCGCTGAGCTGGCGTAGGCTTTCGCCTGGCGCATTCACCACGAACAAACGCAGGCCCTGTTCATGCTGGGCACGGGCGGCCTCCAGCAGTGCCTGCGGGTTGTCGACGTTAGCGCTTTCGAGACGGTAGTCGTGCTTGAGAAATCGCCCGGTGCTGTTGCTGTCGATGATCGCCAGTTCGGCGCCGCGCAATCCGGCATCGGTGGGTTCAGCGATGACGTTGGACAGCAGCGGGCCGGGGTCGGGACGGTAACCCAGGTAGCCGATGCGCACCTGCAACGGCGCGGCATCGCTGGCCTGGGCGGTCGATGCGGCCAACAGGTAGATCAGGGCGTAACTGACAAGCCAGCGCATGACGTCCTCCATTGCAGGTAGCGCCAGCATAGGAAGGCCGTGATGCCGGGGAAATATGCAGAAAGTACCGCTGGGGCAGTACCAAGGTAGTAGCTCGCCCCAGGCGCCGGGGTTTTAGGATGCTTTCAATTGTCATTCATCAGGGAGCGGACAGACCGTGCGAATGTTCAAGACGCTGCTGTTGCCGTTGTTGCTGATCCTGAGTTTGATAGGCGTGGATCGACCTAAAGTGTCCTTTGTGGGAGCGAGCCTGCTCGCGAAAGCGTTGGTCCAGCCGACGTTGATGTTGGATGTGCCTTCGCTTTCGCGAGCAGGCTCGCTCCCACAGGGGGCCGGTGTGATTCGCAGATTGGAGCACTGACCATGTCTGCCCTCTGGCGCATCAACCTCTGGGTCACGGCGTTCTTCGCCCTGGTCACCCTGGCCTGCGCAACGCTGCTGTTGCACCAGGCCACGGTGGATGTGCGACGCGAACTGCAATCGGCCGAGTCGGTGGTGCATTACCTGCGCGAGACTGCCCAGCGCGACCCGGCCAGCCTCCAGTCGCGGCTCACCGGCAGCCTGCGTCACGTTCGGGTGCGCTGGTTGGCGCCCGGCGAAAACGCGCCGGCACAGGAGCCTGGCTTGAACGCCTGGTTGGGGCGTCGACTCCTGGCCCAAGGGCCTGCCGCCCAGATCGTCGAGTTGCAGGACGGTCGTCGGGCCTGGATTGCCGTCGACCCCGGTGACGAAGTCGATGAAATCTTCGATTCCCTGGTGCAGTTGCTTGGCGTTTGCGCGATGGCGTTGCTGCTCAGCCTGCTGGCGATCCGCTGGGCGGTGCGCCGGGGTATGCGCCTGCTGGACGAGTTGCTACAGGCGTTGCACCAGGTGTCCAGCGGCGACCTGCAAGTGCATCTGCGGCCCGAGGGCCTATCGGAAGCCCAGCAATTGGCGGCGCATTTCAACCGCATGACCGCCGCCCTGGGCCAGACTCGGGCCGACAATGCGCGGCTGACCCAGGCGTTGCTGGCCGTCCAGGAGCAGGAGCGCAGGTCCCTCGCGCAAACCTTGCACGACGATTTGGGCCAGTACGTGGCAGGTATTCGCGCGAGGGCCTGTTTGTTGCGCCTGGTGATTCATCAGCCGCCCGTGCTGGAGCAGACCGCCAACGAATTGGAAGAACACTGCGATCATTTGCAGCAAGGCTTTCGCGCCTTGGTCAACGACTTGTATCCGGTCGTGCTCCAGCATCTGCCGTTGGGTGAGGCCATTGAATTGTTGGCCCGGCAATGGCAGGACAGCCACGGCATCGCCTGTCAGTTACGGGTCGATGGAGCACCGCCGCCATTGGCCGCATCGCACAAGGCTCAGTTGTACCGCCTGTTGCAGGAAGCGCTGACCAACATCGCACGGCATGCCGACGCCAGCCAGGTGCGGATCCGCATGCAGCACCGCGCCGGTCGCCTGCGGCTATGGGTGCGCGATAACGGACGCGGTGCCCAGCAGCCCTCCCGGGCCGGCGTGGGCCTGCATTCCATGGCGGAACGGGCGCGCAGCCTTGGTGGTGAGCTGCGGATCATCAGTCGGCCCGGGGCGGGTTGGGCGCTGGCCTTGAATATTCCCTTGGAGGCCTCATGAACATTTTGTTGGTGGACGACCACGCCGTGGTTCGGCAGGGCTACGCCAGCTTGTTGCGGACTTTGATGCCACAGCTGCAGGTGCGCGAAGCGGCCTGCGGCGAAGAGGCGTTGAGCCAGGTGCAGGAACAAGTGCCGAACCTGGTGATCATGGACTTCGGCCTGCCGGGGATCAGCGGGCTGGAAACCACCCGGCGCCTGCGTCAACGCTTGCCGCAACTGCGGGTGCTGTTCTTCAGCATGCACGACGAGTTGCCGTTGGTTCGCCAGGCGTTGGACGCGGGCGCTGCGGGCTACCTGACCAAGAATTCGGCGCCGCAGGTATTGATCGAGGCGGTACGGCGAGTGCTGGCCGGCCATGCCTACATCGAGCAGGCCCTGGCCACTCAGTTGGCCTGCGCCACCACCCGCCACGACAGCGATCCACGCCTGCAATCGATGACCCAGCGCGAGCTGGAGATCTTCGTCATGCTCGCCAATGGCACTCCCGCGCGCACCATTGCCGAACAGCTATGCATCAGCGCCAAGACCGTGTCCAACCATCTGACGTTGCTCAAGAGTAAGTTGCAGGTCAGTTCCCATGCCGAGTTGGTGCATTTGGGGATCGATATGGGAGTGGTGCGGGTGGCTGGGTGAGTCCCTGACTTGAAATGCCGGCCAATTGTGGCGAGGGAGCTTGCTCCCGCTGGGGTGCGAAGCGCCCCCAAGGCCGGCGCCTCGGTGTGTCAGGTTAATTGAGTCGTACAAATTGGGGCTGCTTCGCACCCCAGCGGGAGCAAGCTCCCTCGCCACGGGAGCTTCATTGTTCCCAAGACGTTGGGCATCCGACACACCCCTGCATATTCGCATCCTGGAAATTCCCATAGTGCTGCCGCGAGCCCGTCAGGTTGGCCTGTTCCAGGTTGCTTTCGCCCAGTTTGACCTCCTGCAGGTTGGCATCGCGCAAGTCGGCGCCCTTGAGGTCGGCTTTGCTCAGCCAGGCCATTTCCAGGTCGGCGGCTTGCAGGTTGGCGTCGTGCAGGCGGGCGCCGGACAAGCGGGCGAACTGGAGATAGGCGGCCGTCAGGTCGGCTCGCTGAAACTGCGCGCCCTGGGCAAACAGGCCCCAGCCCTGGATCGCCTTGAGCGTGGCATCGCTGAAGTCCGCCAGGCGAAGGTTGCTTTGTTGCAGGCTCGCGCGACTCAGGTTGGCGCCCTGTAGCTGGGCCTTTTCTAGATTCGCCAGGTCCAGCCGGGCATGGCGCAGGTCGGCGTCGCGCAGATCCGCGCCGGCGAGGTTCATCTTGCGCAGGTCCTGGTTGGCCAGGTGGGCGCCCCGCAGGTTAGCGCCGGGGCATTGGCTGGATTCGGCAATGAGGCAGCCGTTTAGGGTCAGTGGGGTGTCGTCGGCGTTGGCAAACGCGCTGATGAACAGAAGCAACAAGGGCAATGATTTCATAGCATGAACTCGATGTTAACTGTGGGAGCGAGCTTGCTCGCGATGGCGGTGGTTCAGCCGGCATTGATGTTGACTGACACTGCGCCATCGCGAGCAAGCTCGCTCCCACAAGGGATTGTGGTGGAGGTCAGGGTTATTTCTGCGCCGTCGCCTTATCCCAACTCGGAATCTTAAACACCCAGAACGAACCGCCCTGGGCCACCGGCTTGGTCAGTTCGGCCATGTCTCCGCCCCACAACGGTACGGCGCCGCCGTAGCCAACGGTCACGCCGATGTATTGCTCGCCGTCCTGCTCCCAAGTGACGGGCGGGGAGACAATGCCGCTGCCGGTCTGGAACTTCCACAGCTCTTTGCCGGTTTTCGCGTCGAAGGCCTTGAAGAAGCCATCGCCAGTACCGGTGAACACCAGGTTGCCCTTGGTCGCCAGCACACCGGCCCACAGGGGCAGAGGCTCCTTGTGCTCCCACACCACCTTGCCGGTGGTGGGGTTCATGGCTCGCAGGCTGCCGACGTGGTCGTCATACATGCGCTTGATTCGAAAGCCCATGCCCAGGTAAGCCGAGCCTTTCTTGTAGCTGACTTCCTCGGTCCAGTACTCCTCTTTCCACTGGTTGCCCGGTACGTAGAACAGCCCGGTGTCCTGGCTGTAGGCCATGGGGTTCCAGTTCTTGCCACCGAGGAATGGCGGTGAGACTTCCACCGGCTTGCCCTTGGTTTCACCGGGCAATGGCTTGGCCGGACGCTGGCCAGGGTTTTCCACCGGGCGGCCAGTCTTCAGGTCGATGTGGCTGGCCCAGGTAATGTTGTCGACAAAGGGAAAGGCGTTCTGCAGTTTGCCGTTGTTGCGGTCCACCACGTAGAAGAAGCCGTTGCGGTCGGCGTGGGCGGTGGCCTTGACCATTTTGCCGTCCTTGTCCTTGTAGTCGAACAGCACCAGTTCGTTGTTGCCGGAAAAGTCCCAGGCATCGTTGGGCGTGTGCTGGTAGAACCATTTCACTTCACCGGTGCTGGGGTCGACGCCCACCTGCCCGGAGGTGTAGAGGCTGTCGTAATCGTGGGGATTGCCGTCCTTCGCCGTGCGCGCCCAGGTGTTCCACGGGCCGGGGTTGCCCGCGCCGACGATGATGGTGTTCGTCTCGGGATCGAAACTGGCGCTTTGCCAGGGCGCGCCGCCGCCGTGGCTCCAGGCCTCGACCTTGCCGGTCTCGGTGGTCTTGTCGTCGGGCCAGGACGGCGCCTTGACGTCGCCGGTCGGGGTGCTGTCCTTGCCGTTTAGCCGCCCCATGTGGCCTTCGACGAAGGGGCGCATCCAGACTTCTTCACCGGTGTCCGGATCGCGGGCAAACAATTGCCCGACCACGCCGAACTCGTCGCCGGAGCTGCCATGGATCAGCAAAACCTTGCCGCTGGTCTTGTCCTTGATCAGCACCGGGGCGCCGGTCATGGTGTAGCCGCCGGCGTGATCGCCGAACTTCTTGTTCCACACCACCTTGCCAGTGTTTTTGTCCAAGGCGACGACCCGGGCGTCCAGCGTGCCGAAGTAGATCTTGTCGCCATAGATGGCCGCGCCCCGGTTAACCACGTCGCAGCATGGGCGGATGTTGTCCGGCAGGCGGTGGTTGTAGGTCCACAGGCGCTTGCCGGTCCTGGCGTCGAGTGCGAACACCCGTGAGTACGAGCCGGTGACGTAGACCACGCCGTCGCTGACGATGGCCTGGGATTCCTGGCCGCGTTGCTTCTCGTCGCCGAAGGAATAGGACCAGGCCGGGGTCAGCTTGAAGACGTTCTTGTCGTTGACCTGGGCCAGCGGGCTCCAGCGCTGGGCGTTGGTGCCCATGCCGTATTGCAACACGTCCTTGGTGGTCAGGTGATCGTTGGCGATGTCTTCCCAGGTAACGGCGGCGTTGGCCTGTGGGCCCAGGGACAGGCTGCCGGCCAGCAGCAAGGCAACGGTCAGGGACGAGAGGGCAGGGAGCGTTTTTATTGTCATGGTGGGATTCCCAGTGAGGTTTTGGCCTGACTAGGGTCGGGTCTCGCCCCCCTGGTCCGATACGGAAAAAATCCCGCCCTCGCCGGGAAAACTTCCCAGGGCGCCTGTCTTTGCGACTAGCGTCGGATGGCCTGCTACCAAGGAACTAGACCGCGACCACCAAAGCAGCATTCGGTTGGCGGCAGACGGTTCCTAAGATGACGGCACGGCCTCTGCGAAGAGGTCTTGCGTGCAATTTCGAGGGCATAACAATGACAACAAAACGCAACGCCATCATCGCTACCGCATTGCTGATGGGGCTGACCGGCGCAGGCTCCGCATGGGCCCATGGCAACGTAGTGCCCCAGGCAGTGGAAACCCAGGGACTGACCCCGATCAAAGACACCAACCTGCCGTTGGATGCCGATGGCTGGGCCTCGCAAAACCCCTATCGCAATGCTCCCGAACGGGACAAAGCCGTCGAAATCGGCGCATCGGCGTACAACCAGAACTGCGCGGCCTGCCATGGCCTGGAAGCCAAGTCCGGCGGGATCGCCCCGGACTTGCGCATGCTCGATGCCGCCGAAGCCGGTGACGAATGGTTCGTCGAACGGGTGCGCCATGGCGCGGTGCGCGACGGCCGGGTCTATATGCCGAAGATGGCCGACTACCTGAGCCAGGAAGCGCTGTGGGCGGTGCGGACCTATCTGGACAGCGTACACGTCGAGGAGTGACCGCCATGCGCCTGTTCGCCTGGGTGATGTGCAGCCTGTTGCTGTGGGGCTCGGCGGTGCAGGCGCAGGTCCGCGGCTATGACCAGATGATCGCCGACGGCGAATTGAAGGTCGCGGTCTACAAGGACTTTGCCCCCTACAGTTTCGAAGACCAGGGCCAGCCCAGGGGCGTCGACGTTGAATTGGCTCAGGCCTTGGCCAAGGCCATGGGCGTGCGGCTGAAACTGATGTGGGCGCCACCTGGCGAGAAGCTCGACGATGACCTGCGCGACTACATCTGGCGCAGCAGTCCGCTGCACGACCGGCAACTGGCCGACCTGATGATGCGAGTGCCGTACGATCACGACTATGTGCAGCGGCGCAACGACATTGGCGAACGGGAAAACGCCCAGGTCGTGATGTTCGGGCCATATCAGCAGGAGTGCTGGCAGGTGGCGTATGACCGCCGTCGATTGGCGTCGGTGGGCAGTGTCGCGGTGTTCCAGCGGCACCCCATCGGCGTCGAAGTCGACAGCGTGCCATCGTTCTACCTGACCTCGGTGTTCAACGGCATGCTCAGTGCCAAGACCCGCCATTACCCCAGCGTTGCCAAAGCCTTCGGGGCCATGCAGGCCGGCGAAGTCGATGCGGTCATGGCGATGCGCGGCGAGATCGACTGGCAAGTGCATCAGGCTGCCGACTCGCAGTTGGCCCTCGCTGAAAACGCTTATCCGAACATGGGTAAGCAGCGCTGGGAGATCGGCATGGCGGTGCATGAAAGCAACCGTCAGCTGGCCTATGCGGTGGAGGAGGCGCTGGAAGGCTTGATTCGCGACGGCAGCCTCAAGGCGGTGTATGCCCGCTATGGCCTGCGCTACGAAGTACCGCAAATGTACCAATAGGAGCGCAGGATGAACTGGCGTGTGTTGGGGCTGCTGTTGGGCTGGCTGCCATTGATGGTTAGCGCAATCGAGCCGGGAAAGGATCCGGTGCCATCGGTGATGTGGGCCTTCTATCACAAGCAATTGCTGGCTGACGCACCGTTCGTTTTCGACGACCGGGTGCGGCTGCTGGCGCCACCTTTTGCCGAAGATGCGCGGCAGGTGCCGCTGGAAATCGATGCCAGGGCGTTCACCGGCGATGTCGTACGAGTGCTGGCGTGGGCCGAGCTCAACCCACTGCCGAAAATCGTCGACTTCCAACCTTCGGAGCGGGTGCTGCCGTGGCTGTCGATCCGCATTCGTATCGAGCAGGCCACGCCGTTACGTGCCGCCGTACAGACCCGCGACGGCCTGTGGCACGTTGGCTCGGCCTTGATCGACGCGGCCGGTGGTGGTTGCACGGCGCCCAGCGTGGTGCGCACCCAACCGGGTTGGGAAGAACACCTGGGCGAAGTGCTGGGCGGGCGCTACCCGCGTGGGGACTCGAATCGCCTGCGCTTGCAGATAGCCCATCCCATGGACAACGGCCTGGTGAGCGGCATCCCTGAGTTTTTCCTCAACCAGGCGCAACTGTTGGACGCTGACGGCAAGCTGCTGGCGCGCCTGGAGCTGTTCCCGGCGGTCAGTGAAAACCCCAACCTGGGCTTCGACATCCAAGGCCCGGGACAGACCCGCCTGGTGCTGCGAGACAACAGCGGCAACGAATTCGAGGCGGCCATTCCCTGACCACAAGGAGCGCACCATGCGCTGGTTGTTGCTGATCTGTCTTGGACTGTGCCTGCCGGCGTGGTCCTCCGATTATTCCCTCAAGCCCCGGCAGATCGCCGAGGGCACCTGGCTGCTGGAAGGCAGCACGGATAATTTCGCCAAGGCCAACGGTGGCAACATCGTCAACACGGCGTTCATCGTCACCGACGTCGGGGTGGTGGTCATCGACACCGGCCCGTCCAAGCGTTACGGCGAGTCGCTGCGCCAGGCCATCGCGGCGACGACGGACAAACCGGTGATCCAGGTGCTGCTGACCCACCATCACCCCGATCATGTGCTGGGCAACCAGGCCTTCAACGGCGTGCCTGTTGGTGCGCTGGCGGGCACCGCCGACCTGCTGCGACAGCAGGGCGATGCGATGGCGGAAAACATGTACCGGCTGGTGGGCGACTGGATGCGCGGCACCGAAGTGGTTTTGCCGACCCAGGCGCTGAGCCCCGGTACGCTGAAGGTCGGCGATCACTCGCTGCGCCTGCTTGCGTTGGCCGGGCACACCGGGGCGGACCTGGCGATCCTCGATGAAACCACCGGCGTGCTGTTTGCCGGTGATTTGGTGTTTTATGAACGGGCCCTGACCACCCCGAACAGCCCCGGCCTGGATATCTGGCTCAACGATCTGAACACGCTGCAGGCGCTGCCCTGGAAGCAGATCGTCCCCGGCCACGGCCCGGTGGCCATCGACGCCCGGCCTTTCGCACAGATGCACGATTACCTCGGCTGGCTCGACCAACTGATGCGCGAGGGCGCCGCCCGGGGCGACGACATGGCCGAAATGATCCGCAGCCCCATCCCCGAGCGCTTCGCCGGGATCAGCTTGAGCCGGTATGAGTTGATCCGCAGCGTCAGTCATCTTTACCCGCGTTATGAGCGGGCGGGGATGACGCGGGTGGATACCCAAAACCCTGACTGATCACACATCCCCGTGGCGAGGGAGCTTGCTCCCGCTGGGGCGCGCAGCGGCCCTAAGATAGCCAGTCAACATTGATAACCAGGGGGACAACAGAAGGGCTGCTGCGCAGCCCAGCGGGAGCAAGCTCCCTCGCCACGGGGTATTTGCTTACCTCTATGTGTACCAAGGAACTAGAAAACTCAACACAGCGGGCAATTGTTGGCGGCGGCCCCCGGCCCAAGAATCTGCGACAGACCGGGAAATTTTCCCGGGTATAACAATAACCGCAGAGGTAGCCGCCATGATTCATCCCGCACGTCGCCAGCCCTTCGCCGTAAGCCTGCTGCTCAGTGCCATGCTGCTGTCCGGCTCGGCCTTGGCCGCCGTGACCGACCAGGAAATTCTCCAGGACCCGAAGAATCCGCAGCAGGTCGTGACCAACGGCCTGGGCGTGCAGGGCCAGCGCTACAGCCCGCTCGATGCCCTCAATGTCGATAACATCAAGGACCTGCGTCCGGTCTGGGCGTTTTCTTTCGGCGGTGAAAAGCAGCGCGGTCAACAGGCCCAGCCCATGATCAAGGACGGGGTGATGTACCTCACCGGCTCCTACTCTCGGGTGTTTGCGGTGGATGCGCGCACCGGCAGGAAGCTCTGGCAATACGACGCGCGCTTGCCCGATGACATCCGCCCTTGCTGCGACGTGATCAACCGGGGCGTGGCGTTGTATGGCGACCTGGTGTTCTTCGGCACGCTGGACGCCAAGCTGGTGGCCCTGAACAAGGACACCGGCAAAGTGGTGTGGAGCAAGAAGGTCGCCGACCACAAGGAAGGCTATTCCATCAGCGCCGCGCCCATGGTTGTGAATGGCAAGCTCATCACCGGCGTGGCGGGGGGCGAATTCGGCGTGGTCGGCCAGATCACCGCATTCGATCCGAAAAATGGCGCGTTGCTGTGGACCCGGCCGACCGTTGAAGGCCACATGGGCTACGTCTACAAGGACGGCAAGGCCGTGGAGAACGGTATTTCCGGCGGCGAGGCGGGCAAGACCTGGCCGGGCGATCTCTGGAAAACCGGCGGCGCCGCGCCTTGGCTGGGCGGCTACTACGACCCGGAGACCAACCTGCTGCTGTTCGGCACCGGCAACCCGGCACCGTGGAACTCCCACCTGCGCCCTGGCGATAACCTTTATTCGTCGTCGCGCCTGGCCCTGAACCCGGACGATGGCACCATCAAATGGCACTTTCAGAGCACGCCCCATGACGGTTGGGACTATGACGGCGTCAACGAGCTGATCTCGTTCAACTACAAGGACGGCGGCAAAGACATCAAGGCGGCGGCGACCGCCGACCGTAACGGCTTCTTCTACGTGCTCGACCGCACCAACGGCAAGTTCATCCGCGGCTTCCCATTCGTCGACAAGATCACTTGGGCCACTGGCCTGGACAAGGATGGCCGTCCGATTTACAACGAGGCCAGCCGTCCGGGTGCGCCGGGCAGCGAGGCCAAGGGCAGCTCAGTGTTCGTCGCTCCGGCATTCCTCGGCGCGAAGAACTGGATGCCGATGGCCTACAACCAGGACACCGGTCTGTTCTACGTGCCATCCAACGAGTGGGGCATGGACATCTGGAACGAAGGCATCGCCTACAAGAAAGGCGCGGCGTTTCTCGGCGCTGGGTTCACCATCAAGCCGCTGAATGAGGATTACATCGGCGTGCTGCGGGCCATAGACCCGAAAACCGGCAAGGAAGTGTGGCGCCACAAGAACTTCGCGCCGCTGTGGGGCGGGGTGCTGACCACCAAGGGCAATTTGGTGTTCACCGGTACGCCTGAAGGGTTCTTGCAGGCGTTCAACGCCAAGACTGGGGAAAAGGTCTGGGAATTCCAGACCGGCTCCGGCGTGCTGGGCTCGCCGATCACCTGGGAAATGGACGGCGAACAGTACGTCTCCGTGGTCTCGGGTTGGGGCGGTGCGGTGCCGCTGTGGGGCGGTGAAGTGGCCAAGCGCGTGAAGGACTTCAACCAGGGCGGCATGCTCTGGACCTTCAAGTTGCCGAAGGAACTTGTCGCCAAGCGCTAAAACCTTGCCGAGAACCGTGGCGAGGGAGCTTGCTCCCGCTCGGCTGCGCAGCAGCCGCCAAAAGCGGGGAGTGCTGCGCACTCCAGCGGGAGCAAGCTCCCTCGCCACAAGGGCCTGCGCCGGCCTTGAACTTGCGCTTATCGCTTACAAACCTACGACCAAATAACGAGAGAGCCCCCTGCCAATGACGCATTCGTCCACCGCGCGGGGCTCTCTACCATCGGCCTATCGCCTGTCCCGCGACAGGCATCGACCAGGCAGAGGCCCATCATGATCTACGCACAACCCGGAACCCCAGGCGCCGTCGTTTCCTTCAAACCGCGCTATGGCAATTTCATCGGCGGCGAGTTCGTCGCGCCGGTCCACGGCGAGTATTTCACCAACACTTCGCCGGTCAATGGCGAAGTCATCGGCGAGTTTCCGCGCTCCAGCGCCGCCGACATTGACAAGGCCCTGGACGCGGCCCATGCCGCCGCCGATGCCTGGGGCAAGACGTCGGTCCAGGACCGCTCCCTGATACTGCTGAAAATCGCTGACCGCATCGAACAGCACCTGGAAATCCTGGCGGTCAGCGAGACCTGGGACAACGGCAAGGCCGTGCGCGAAACCCTTAACGCCGACGTACCGTTGTCAGCCGACCATTTTCGCTACTTTGCCGGCTGCATTCGCGCGCAAGAGGGCGGGGCCGCCGAGATCAACGAGTTGACCACCGCCTACCATTTCCACGAGCCGCTGGGCGTGGTCGGGCAGATTATCCCGTGGAATTTCCCGCTGCTGATGGCCGCCTGGAAACTCGCCCCGGCCCTGGCCGCCGGTAACTGCATCGTGCTCAAGCCGGCGGAGCAGACGCCGCTGTCGATCACGGTGTTCGTCGAGCTGATCGCCGATCTGCTGCCGGCCGGCGTGTTGAACATCGTCCATGGTTTTGGCCGCGAGGCCGGTGAGGCCCTGGCCACCAGCAAGCGCATCGCCAAGATTGCCTTCACCGGCTCCACACCGGTGGGTTCGCACATCATGAAATGCGCGGCCGAGAACATCATCCCGTCCACCGTGGAACTGGGCGGCAAGTCGCCGAATATCTTCTTCGAAGACATCATGCAAGCCGAGCCGGCGTTCATTGAGAAAGCGGCGGAAGGCCTGGTGCTGGCGTTCTTCAACCAGGGCGAAGTCTGCACCTGCCCATCCCGTGCCTTGGTGCAGGAATCGATCTATGCGCCGTTCATGGCCGAGGTCATGAAGAAAATCGCCAAGATCAAGCGCGGCAACCCGCTGGACACCGAGACCATGGTCGGTGCCCAAGCGTCCCAGCAGCAATACGACAAAATCCTTTCGTACCTGGACATCGCCCGGCAAGAGGGCGCCGAACTGCTTACCGGCGGCGCGGCCGAATGCCTTGAAGGAGACTTGTCGAGCGGCTATTACATCCAGCCGACCCTGCTCAAGGGCCACAACAAGATGCGCGTGTTCCAGGAAGAGATCTTCGGGCCGGTGGTGGGCGTGACCACTTTCAAGGACGAAGCCGAAGCCCTGGCGATCGCCAACGACACCGAGTTCGGCCTCGGTGCCGGCCTCTGGACCCGCGACATCAACCGCGCCTACCGCATGGGCCGGGCGATCAAGGCCGGTCGCGTCTGGACCAACTGCTACCACCTGTACCCGGCTCATGCGGCGTTCGGTGGCTACAAGAAATCCGGCGTCGGGCGTGAAACCCACAAGATGATGCTCGACCATTACCAGCAGACCAAGAATCTGTTGGTGAGCTATGACGTGAATCCGCTCGGGTTTTTCTGACCCTGGGAGATAACAAGCAGTTGCAGTGACCCTGTGGCGAGGGAGCTTGCTCCCGCTGGGCCGCGAAGCGGCCCTTTCCTTGATGCACATATTGATTGTGTGGCTGCTTATTTGGGGCTGCTGCGCAGCCCAGCGGGAGCAAGCTCCCTCGCCACAAGTGCTCGCTGCTCCAGTAGTACCAACGCACCCCACCCACCGCTTCGAAAGTAGCATTCGAGCCCTGGTCGCCCCGTGCATTAATGAACCTGCCGGAATCGCCCGGTACAAGAAGAGGAAAGACCCATGTGGACTAAACCCGCGTACACCGACCTGCGTATCGGCTTTGAAGTGACGATGTACTTCGCCAACCGATGAGGCGCCGGCCCGGCCTGATGCGTTCGGGCCGGGCTCCCCATTGGTCGGATTGCATTCATGGCGGGATGCTTTAGGCTCAACGTATCCCATGACAATAACAACAGGCTTACCGATGAGCCCCCCTGAAAAAATGAGCCTCAGCCCGCTGCGCAAGTTCGTTTCCCCTGAAATCATGTTCGGCGCAGGATGTCGGCACAACGTCGGCAACTACGCCAAGACCTTCGGCGCGCGCAAGGTGTTGGTGGTGACTGATCCCGGGGTCATCGCCGCCGGTTGGGTCGGCGATGTAGAAGCCAGCCTGCAAGCCCAGGGCATCGATTACTGCCTCTACAGCGACGTCTCGCCCAACCCACGGGTCGAGGAAGTGATGCTCGGTGCCGAGACGTACCGCGAGAACCATTGCGACGTCATCGTCGCGGTCGGTGGCGGCAGCCCCATGGACTGTGGCAAGGCGATCGGGATCGTGGTTGCCCATGGCCGCAGCATCCTTGAATTCGAAGGCGTGGATACGCTGCACGTGCCCAGCCCGCCGCTGATCCTGATTCCCACCACCGCCGGCACCTCGGCCGACGTCTCGCAGTTCGTCATTATTTCCAATCAGCAGGAACGCATGAAGTTTTCCATCGTCAGCAAGGCGGCGGTGCCGGACGTGTCGCTGATCGACCCGGAAACCACCCTGAGCATGGACCCGTTCCTGTCCGCCTGTACCGGTATCGACGCCCTGGTGCACGCCATCGAGGCGTTCGTCTCCACGGGTCACGGGCCGCTGACCGATCCCCATGCCCTGGAGGCAATGCGGCTGATCAACAACAACCTGGTGCAGATGATCGCCAACCCGGCGGACGTCGCCCTGCGGGAAAAGATCATGCTCGGCAGCATGCAGGCCGGGTTGGCATTTTCCAATGCGATCCTCGGCGCCGTGCATGCGATGTCCCACAGCCTGGGTGGCTTCCTCGATCTGCCCCATGGGTTGTGCAACGCAGTGTTGGTGGAACATGTGGTGGCGTTCAACTACACCTCGGCACCGGAGCGTTTCAAAGTGATTGCCGAGACCCTGGGCATCGATTGCCGGGGCCTCAACCATCGGCAGATCCGCACCCGGTTGGTGGAGCACCTGATCGCTCTCAAGCACACCATCGGCTTCCATGAAACCCTCGGACTGCATGGCGTCAGCACGTCGGACATTCCATTCTTGTCGCAACATGCGATGGACGATCCGTGCATCCTCACCAACCCTCGAGAGTCGAGCCAGCGGGATGTCGAGGTCGTCTATGGCGAAGCCCTCTGAGGAGCAGCAAAAAGCCCTGGCAGGCTTGCTGGGGCTGGGCAACCACTCGACACGCAAAAGCCACTACCCTGAACTGGCGGCGCGCCTCGATGAGCTGGAGCAGGCCCGACGGCACCTTCAACAGCTCAATGATCAACTGGAACAACGGGTGGCCGAACGCACCGATGCGTTGCTGGAGGCCAATCACAACCTGCAGCAGCAAATTGCCCAGCGCGAGCTGGTCGAGCAACAGCTGCGAGATGCCCGGGACGCCGCCCAGGCGGCCAACCGCAGCAAGGACAAATACCTGGCCGCCGCCAGCCATGACCTGCTGCAACCACTCAACGCCGCGCGCTTGCTGATTGCGACGTTGCGCGAGCGGCAACTGCCCGCCCCGGAACACGTACTGGTGGAGCGGACCCACCAGGCGCTCGAAGGCGCCGAGGATTTGCTCACTGACCTGCTGGACATCTCCCGCCTGGATCAAGCTGCTGTCAGGCCGGACCTGGCGCCTTATCGAGTGGATGAGCTACTCGCGCCGCTGGTGTCCGAGTTCCAATCGGTGGCCGGTGCCGCGGGCCTGGAATTGCGCGTGCGGTTTGCCGATGACGCGGTACTGACGGATCTGCGATTGATCACTCGCATCCTGCGCAACCTGCTCAGCAACGCCTGCCGATACACCGACCAGGGCGGCATCCTGCTGGCGGCTCGGCGTCGGGGAGGGCGGTTGCGTCTGGAAGTCTGGGACACGGGGCGAGGCATTGCCGCCGATTGCCTGGAGTCGATCTTCCTGGAGTTCAACCAACTGGACGTCGGTCGTGCGGCGGATCGCAAGGGCGTGGGCCTGGGACTGGCGATCGTCGAACGCATTGCCCATATCCTCGGTTATCGGGTGCAGGTGCGTTCGCGGCCGGGACGCGGCTCGGTGTTCAGCATCGACGTGCCGCTGTCGGCCGAGCGGCCGCTGCCCATGTCCCAGGTCCCGGTCCAGCCAGTGGCAGGCAATCCGCTGCCGGGTCGAAGGCTGTTGGTCATCGATAACGAAGTGAGCATTCTGCAAAGCATGGCGGCGCTGCTGGAACAGTGGGGTTGTGAAGTGCTGACCGCCACCGATCAAGCCGCTGCCCTCGACGTCCTGCGGGGCCGTGCCCCGGAACTGATCCTGGCGGATTTCCACCTTGATCATGGTGTGGTCGGCTGCGAGGTGGTCAGGCATCTGCGCGAGCATTTCCAGCGGGCGATTCCCGCCGTGATCATCACTGCCGACCGCAGCGACCAATGCCGCCGCGCCTTGCGCAAACTGAACGCGCCGCTGCTGAACAAACCGGTCAAGCCTGGAAAGTTGCGGGCGGTGTTGAGCCAGTTGCTCGCATAGGCCGCCGTACACAGATCCCCGTGGCCGCTGGGTCAACGGAAATGATGGGGCTGACAAGCCGCTTTGGCGAGCAGGCTCGCTCCCACAAGAACGAGGCATTTGCAGGTATTCGTGTTATGTTATCCGCTTTCATTTGGCAGGTATTCTCATCTGCCTTGTCCGGACCACGACCGCCCGAGTACCGCCATGAGTCTATCCCCAAGCGCGACAAGCCCAGCCGCTGTCATCGCGCCGACCCTTGCATCCACCACCGCAACAGCCGCCACACGCTTGCTCGCCATCGACGCCCTGAGGGGATTCGTCATGTTGTTGATGCTGGTGGACCATGTGCGCGAAACGTTTCTTCTGCATCGTCAGGTCACTGATCCGATCGATGCCCTGAGCGTGACCCCGGACCTGTTTTTCACCCGTTTGCTCAGCACGCTGTGCGCGCCGGTGTTCATCTTCCTTACCGGTTTGTCGGCATGGCTCTACAGCCAGAAACACACCGCCGGCCAGACCTCGGTGTTCCTGCTCAAGCGCGGTCTGTTCCTGGTGTTTCTGGAACTGACGTTCGTGTGTTTCGCGTGGAACGCCGAGTTTCCGCCGAAGACGCTGTGGTTGCAGGTGATCTGGTGCATCGGGATCTGCATGATCGTCCTGGCGGCGCTGCTGCATTTCAAGCGCAGCTGGCTGATTGTGCTTGGGGTCGCCATCGTCGCTGGGCACAACCTGCTGGACGGTATCGTGCTCGGGCCGGATTCACCGTTTTTCGTGCCGTGGTCGATTCTTCACCAGCGGGCGTTCATCGACATCACCGAGTTCACCCGGGCCCGCACCACCTATCCGGTGCTGCCATGGATTGGCGTGATCCTGCTGGGTTGGGGTATCGGGCCATGGTTCGCCAAGGACGTGGAGCCCGCCGTGCGCCTGCGGCGGTTGTTCATGGTCGGCCTTGGCTTATTGATCGCCTTCGCGTTGATCCGCTATGTCAATGTCTACGGTGATAAACCCTGGGTCCAGACCGGTGATGGGTTGCGCACATTCATGAGTTTCATGAGTGCGACGAAATATCCGCCGTCGTTGATGTTTCTCATGCCGACGCTGGGGCTGGGCTTGATCCTGCTGGCCCTGTTCGAAAAAGCCCAGGAGCGGGGGAGCATCGCGAAACTGGCGATCTACGGCGGCGCGCCGATGTTTTTCTACTTGCTGCACCTCTACGTGCTGAAGGCCATGTACCTGGTTGCGGTCGCCTTGTGGGGAACCAACCAGGGCGCGTATTTCGGCTTCGATCACTTGCCAATGGTCTGGTTGTGGAGCGTTATGCTGGCCGTCGTGCTGTTTTTTCCAACACGTTGGTTCGCCGCCTTGAAACAACGCCGTCGCGATATCTCGCTCCTCAAGTACCTCTGATTTGGCGAAACCGCGATATTTGCGGGACGCAACCGAGCCATTAAAACGCCGCCATTTGGTCGGCGTTTTTGCCTGAAATGTAAAAATACGCTTCGGTCTGTTTGGTTCATTCTGTAAACTCCCCCCGCTGCGACAATCGGGCACGGCCACGCCGGGCCCGATCCAGACCGTTTTGCAGTGTCCCTCACCCAGCTGAAGCCAAGACCTACAAGAAGTCAGCGCCGGAGAGACATAAATGTGAGGCCGATATGCTCGGCCCCTGTAGGTCCATCCTCCAGTCCACTCGATACCCGCCCGCCGGCCTTGCCGCAATGGGGTGTGGTTGATGCTTGAACAAAATCGGAGGACGGAATGGCGTTCCATCCTAGGGATACACACATGTTGAAGAAAACACACACGGCGCTATTGGGCCTGGCGATGGCGATGGGTCTTGCGACCACGCACGCCGCCGAGCCGAAAAAAGTGGATGTCTTGCTCATTGGTGGCGGCATCATGAGTTCGACCCTCGGCGTCTGGCTCAATGAGCTGGAGCCGGGCTGGACCATGGAAATGATCGAGCGCCTGGACGGTGTTGCCGAAGAAAGCTCCAACGGCTGGAACAACGCCGGTACCGGTCACTCCGCGCTGGCCGAGCTGAACTACACGCCGGAAGACAAGAACGGTAAGGTCGAGATCGTCAAGGCCATCGAGATCAACGAAGCGTTCCAGATCTCCCGTCAGTTCTGGTCCTGGCAGGTCAAGAACGGTGTGCTGAAGAACCCGCGCTCGTTCATCAACTCCACGCCGCACATGAGCTTCGTCTGGGGTGATGACAACATCGCGTTCCTGAAGAAGCGCTACGACGCGCTCCAGGCCAGCCCGCTGTTCGCCGGCATGCAGTACTCCGAGGATCCGGCGCAGATCAGTAAATGGGTTCCGCTGATGATGCAAGGGCGTGACCCGAGCCAGAAAGTCGCGGCCACCTGGAGTCCGCTGGGTACCGACGTGAACTTCGGCGAAATCACCCGTCAATTCGCAGCTCACCTGCAATCCAAGCCGAACTTCTCCCTCAAGCTTTCCAGCGAAGTGGAAGACATCACCCGCAACGAAGACGGCACCTGGCGCGTTTCGTACAAGAACCTCAAAGACGGGACCGAAACCGAGACCGACGCCAAGTTCGTGTTCATCGGTGCCGGTGGCGGCGCGCTGCACCTGCTGCAGAAGGCTGACATTCCAGAAGCCCGTGAATACGCCGGTTTCCCGGTGGGTGGTTCGTTCCTTGTGACCGAAAACCCGACCATCGCTCAGCTGCACCTGGCCAAGGCCTACGGCAAGGCTTCGGTTGGCGCGCCGCCGATGTCGGTGCCGCACCTGGACACCCGCGTGCTTGATGGCAAGCGCGTGATCCTGTTTGGCCCGTTCGCGACGTTCTCCACCAAGTTCCTGAAGAACGGTTCGTACTTTGACCTGCTGACCAGCACCACGACCCACAACGTGTGGCCGATGACCAAGGTCGGTATCGAACAGTACCCGCTGGTGGAATACCTCGCCGGTCAGCTGATGCTGTCGGACGAAGACCGCTTCAATGCTCTGAAAGAGTATTTCCCGGACGCCAAGCAGGAAGACTGGCGCCTGTGGCAAGCCGGCCAGCGCGTGCAGATCATCAAGCGTGACGAAGAGAAGGGCGGCGTGCTGAAACTCGGCACTGAAGTCGTCGCTTCCCAGGATAGCAGCATCGCCGGCCTGCTGGGCGCCTCGCCAGGTGCCTCGACCGCTGCGCCGATCATGCTGACCGTGCTTGAAAAAGTCTTCAAGGACAAAGTCGCCACCCCGGCCTGGCAGGAAAAACTGCGCCAGATCGTACCGAGCTACGGCACCAAGCTGAACGAAAGCCCTGAGCGTGTTGCGCAGGAATGGGCCTACACCAGCGAAGTGCTGCAACTGGACCCGCCACCGGCTATCGGCAAGGCTGGCACCGTTGTAGCTCCGGCCCAGCCGGCTGCTGCTCGGCAATCCAATCCAGCGGCTGACATGGCGCTGTAAACCGGACGCTGTCTGGTCAGGTAAAAAAACGCCGCTCATTGAGCGGCGCTTTTTTATGTGCGTGCGCCAGGAATCAGAGGTGACGCTCGACCTTGGGCTCGTCCCGAAACCGCGTATCAAAATCCTCCGCCAACTGGGCCAACGTGATACTGCCCAGACGCTCAAGCAACAACGCCTGGGCCTCATCGAACGCATCCGTCAGCGCCGCATTCACCGCTTGTTCAACCAGGCATTGCGGATGATCAGTGGACAGGCCGATGGCGAAAATCGACGTGCTGCCCAACGCCTGATGAATGTCCAGCAGCGTCATCTCCGCCAACGGTTTAGCCAGGCTCCATCCACCGCGATGGCCTTTCTCCGAAGTGACGTAACCCCGTTCCTTGAGCAACGCCATGGTTCGGCGCACCACGACCGGGTTGGTACCCAGCATCTGGGCGAGGGTGTCGGAGGTCGCCGATTGCTGGTGGCGATCCATATGAATCAAGACGTGCAGCATGCGTGATAGGCGGGTGTCGTTTCTCATGGGCGGGTCCGAAGGTAAATCTGCGCGGAGTATCGCCTGTAATGGCAAAAGTTACGAGACCATTGACAGGCGCTTTTCAAGAAACATACGATGTTTCGAGAAAATCCCACTCCTTCGAAAAATGGAGATCGCCCCATGGAACACGACATCATCATCGCTGGCGGCAGCTACGCCGGCCTGTCCGCTGGCCTCCAATTGGCCCGCGCCCGTCAAAAGGTGCTGGTAATCGACGCCGACCAGCGTCGCAACCGGTTTGCAGCGACTTCCCATGGTTTCCTAGGACAGGACGGCCGCGCCCCGGATGACATTGCCAGTGACGCCCGTGCCCAACTCATGGCTTACCCGACCGTGGAATGGCTGTCGGATAGCGCGATCCACGCCACCCGCGACGCGGACGGCTTCGTCGTCGAAACGGCCCGGGGACAACGCTACAGTGCCAAACGCCTGTTGCTCGCCACCGGCGTGATCGATGAGTTGCCCGATGTGCCAGGATTGAGGGAGCGTTGGGGAAAAAACGTTTTCCATTGCCCGTACTGTCATGGCTATGAATTGGAGCGGAGGCCGATTGGTGTGCTGGCGACGTCGCCGATGTCGCTGCACCATGCCTTGATGCTGCCCGACTGGGGCCCGACGACGTTTTTCACCAATGGTGTGTTCGAGCCTGACCGTGAGCAACAGGACAGCCTGGCGCAACGCGGTGTGACCTTGGTGCCGGAACGTGTCGAACGTATTGAAGGCGATCGGGCCAATGTGGTGTTGGCGGGCGGGCGAGTGATCGCCATTGAAGGCCTGTTTGTCTTGCCGCATACCCGCGTTGCCAGTTCCCTCGCCAGATCCCTGGGTTGCAACTTTGAAGAAGGCCCGCTCGGGGCGTTCATCCAGGCCGACCCGATGACCCGGGAAACCAGCATTCCCGGGGTGTTTGCTTGTGGCGACGCGGCGATGCCGTTCGGCTCGGTCGCGCTGGCCGTTGGTGATGGGGTGAGGGCGGGCTCCGGGGTGCATCGGTCGTTGATCTTCCAGACCCACCCTTGAAACTCAGACCTGTACCGCGCCGGTTGCCACGGCGAAAGCGAGCATCACCAGGCTGACGCCCCAGGCCCAGAAAAACGTATAGGCCATGTGCTTGCGCAGTTCGACGCCGGACAACGCAAGCGCCAGGTAGACGCTGGGCACCACCGGGCTGATGGAGAACCCGGTGTTCTCGCCGATCAACATGGCCCGGGCGACCGCTTCGAGGGGAACGCCGGCCGCGGCGGCCACGTCCCTGATCACCGGTAGCAGGGCGAAATAATAGGCGTCCGGCGAAAAAATCATGCCCAGGGGCACGCCGAAGAAGCCGACGATCACGTGCAGGTATTGGGCAGAACCCGCGGGCAGGATATCGATCAGCGCCAAGGCCATGCCGTCGGACATCTTCGCGCCGGAGAGCACGCCCAGCAGGACGGCGGCAGCCATCATCACCAGGACCATCTGCAGTGCATCGGATGCATGAGCCTTGAGGCGTTCGGCCTGGGCGTCCAGGGATGGGAAATTCAGCGGCAGGGCGATGCCCAGTCCCACCATGAAACACGCATACAAAGGGAAAATACCGGTGAACAGGCACACCAGGATGCCACCGGTCAGGGCCACGTTCAGCCAGTAGCGCGGCTCCCGGGGAGAAAGACTGAATTCGCGATCCTGGGTTTGCAGACCGTCTACATCACACGTTGCGGCCGCCCCCAGCGACACCGGTTGGCGACGCTGGGCGCGCAGGCCTAATACCGTCGCCACCCCGAGCATGCACACCAGGCCCACCATCTGCACCGGCAGCAAGCCCAGCCACAGCTCGGTGGCGTCCAGGCCCGACACCGCGGCGGCGCGGGCGGTCGTGCCGCCCCAAGGCACCATATTGATGACGCCCGCCGTGGTGCCCACCAGACACAGCAACATCGCCGGGCTCATGTTCAAGCGTTTGTACAAGGGCAGCAGCGCCGGGATAGTCAGCAGGAACGTGGCGGCGCCAACGCCATCCAGGTGCACCACCGACGTCACCAATACGGTCACCAACGCCACAGCCAGGGGTTTGCCGCCCGTGCTGCGGATCAGCAGGTTGACCAGAGGATCGAACAACCCCCGGTCACGCATGATGCCAAAGAACAGGATGGCAAACAGGAAGAGCGCGGCAGTCGGCGCAACCGTGATCAGGCCGGCCTTGATGAATTCGCCAATCTGCCCGAGATTGAACCCCGCGAGCAGACAAACGATCACGGGAAGGGTGGTGAACGCCACCACCGGGCTGATCCTGCGCAGCAATATCAGTCCGATGATGGCAAGCATCATCAAAAAACCCAGGGTTGTAATCATGTTGCAGCCTCTCTTTTTATTCTTGTCGGATGGTTCGGGCGGGCGAAGGATCGATCAGTCTCCCGGGCCTGGCAGGTGCAGGGCCAACAGCAGATAGCTCAAGCTCTTGCCGTGGCGGTCCAGGCCGCAACTGCGGTTCACGCCGCCCTCCAGGGCGTCTTCAAGGACAAAATTCAGTGCATTGAGGTTCGGCAGTTCATAGCGCTGCACCATGGAAGGCCGCCGCGTGGCGAATTGCTCGGCCACCCGTTCGCAGGTCAGCTCCCGCAGCAACCAAGCGTAGTGGGCCGCGTCATGGGGAAACACCGCGATGCTGAGAATGTTGCCTTTGTCGCCGGCACGGGCGTGGGCAAAATCGGCGAGCGTGACGAGGTTCATCAGTACCACTCCAGGGTTGTATGGATTTCACCGCGCGGCAGCAGGAAACTGCGAGTGGTGATGGCCTCGACGAGGTGTCGCCGAACGCCACCGCCGCCGGCTGGCCCGTTGGTGTAGAGCGATTCCACCTCGGCCAACAGCACTTCGAGCAACGACCGGTCGGTGTGGGTCAGGCCGATGCGCACGCGCACATCTTCGAGGGCTGGTGCCTGGGCGAGTTGCTTTTGCAGATAGCGACCGCCCTGGTCGTTGAACAGGCTGGCGACGCCGGAAAGATCGATCCAGGGCTGTACGCCTGGCGCCAACCGGTCGAAACGCTCCAGCAGGATTTCTCGCGCCAATGCCGCACGCGCCACGGCGCCGGGGCCGGCATAGGATATTTCCGCCTCGCCGAACCAGAGGCCACGCACGCCCGCCAATCCTTTGAGCGTGTCAGGACGCGGATGGCCGAGCAGGCCGCTGATTTCCACACGGTCGTTGCCCAGGTCCTGCACGCGTGCTTCGCCCAGATCCAGTACAACGTCCGGTGTCAGGTAGCGGCGAGGGTCGTGGACTTCGTAAAGAAGCTGCTCCTTCACGGTCTGCTCGCTGACCCGGCCGCCGCTGTGGCGGGTCTTGCCCAGGATCAAGCGGCCGTCCTCGTGGATTTCGGCGATCGGACAACCGAGATTGACCGGGTCTGGAATGTCTTTCATCCCGGGATGCGCAAAATAACCGCCGGTGACCTGGGTGCAGCACTCCAACAGATGGCCGGCCGCCGTGGCGACGGCGATTTTCTGCCAATCGTCGGCGCTCCAACCCAACCCATGACGGATCGCGCCTACCGCCAGCGAAGGGTCGGCGACACGGCCACAAAGAACGATGCCGGCACCGTCGGTCAACGCCTGGACGATACCGTCGGCGCCGGTGTAGACGTTGACGGAGACAGGCTGTTGAGTATCGGACGACAGCCATCGCTCATAGCGCGGCGGTGTTTCTTCAAGCAGGTCGTCGCCGAGCACGCAGGCAATTTTCAGCCCAGGGAAACGACCGGCCAATGCACCGCGCAGTCGCTGGGCGGCCGCCCTCGGGTTGGCGGCGCCGCCGTTGGTGATGATCGGGATCCCGGCTTCGATGCAAAGGTCCAGCATGGGCTCGAGAAAATCGAACAACCGGGCGGAATAACCGGCCTGTGGATCGAGGCGCTTGCGCAGTTGCGCTTCGGCCAGGGTCCGCTCCGCCAGCAGCTCGAGCATGATGTACCGCTGGCCGCTGCGTTGTGCCAGGTCCTGGGCCAGTCGCAGGGCCGCGTCAGGCCGGTCATTGGCGAAACCGGCGCCACACCCGACGAGAATTGTTTTTGTCATGTCCGTTTTCCACTGAAGGGTGGCCCTATAGTGGAGAGGCTGGATTGTTCTGTGAATTTTAAAGGTAGAATCAATTGATCCAATAATTTTATGAGCGGGCCATGAACGTATCCTTCCGCCAGCTGCGTGCGTTTATCCTGATCGCTGAAACGTCCAGCTTTACCCGCACCGCCGAACAGCTGCACCTGTCCCAGCCGGCGCTGAGCTACAGCATCCGCAAACTCGAAGAGAGCATGGGCCTGCAATTGCTCGCGCGAAACACCCGCAGCGTCGAGCTGACCCCGGCCGGCGAGCATTTCCTGCCCCAGGCCCGGCGCATGCTTCGGGACATGGACGATGCCGTGCGCGACGCCCGCGACACCCTCAGCTTGAGCCGGGGCACGCTCAGGCTCGCAGCGTTGCCGACCGCTGCCGCGTCGTTCCTGCCGGGGGTCATCGCTTCTTTCCAGCGTGAGCATCCGGGCGTGAACGTGCATCTGCTGGATGGCCGAGCGGGGGAAATCATGGGCTGGGTGCAGCGTGGCGAGGTGGATGCCGGCATCAGTTCACTGCCGGACGACCTGTCTGGCTTGAGCTTCGAGCGCCTGTTGGATGACAACCTTGTGCTGCTGAGCCACAAGGATCATCAACGCGATTGGACGCAGCAGCCTTATATCGCCCTGACGCCGGACACCAGTATCCGGCCGTTGGCTGACGCTGCGTTGCGTTACCTGAATGTCGATCCGTTGCCCGCCTGGGAAGTGGCGCATATGAGCACCGCCACGGCCTTGGTGCGGGAAGGGCTGGGATTTTCGCTGTTGCCGGCCAGTTGTACGGCGGTGTTCAACATCGGCGAGCAATGCGCCGTCACCGCCATCGATCAACCGGCAAAACGTTCGATTGGCCTGCTGCAGCGCAAGCCAGTAGCCCCGTCACCGTCGTTGAGCCAGTTCATGGGGCATGTGCGGCAGGTATTGCGGCTGGAATGAGGGCCGATGCGCGGCCTTCGCGAGCAGGCTCGCTTCCACAGGGGAAAACCGCAATCCATGTGGGAGCGAGCCCTGCTCGCGAAGGCGCAAGGTCGATCAATACAATTACTGAGTGCCAAACATCGCCGTCCAATAGATCCCCGCATCGCTCTTCGGGTCCACCGCATACCCGGCGCCCAGTTCGCGATATTGCGGATTCATCAGGTTGGCGCAGTGCCCCGGACTTGCCAGCCAGCCGTCCACTACCTTCAGCGCGGTGTCCTGGCCGGCGGCGATGTTTTCGCCGATGGCCTGGCCCAGGTAACCCGCCAATTCAGCGCGATCGCCCGGCATGCGTCCGTCACGGTCCTTGTGATCGAAGAAATTGTTGTTGGCCATGGCCCGGGTGTGATTGACAGCGGCCAGGGCCAGCGTGGCGTTCCAGGCCAGCGGCGTCGTGGCGCTGAACGCATCGGTGCCGCAGCGGCGCGGCTGTGCGCGGGCGCTGTTGATCAGTTTGAGCAATTTCTGCCCTTCGGCCTGCCAATCACCCAGGCGCGCCGATAACAGCGGGCGGGCGAGCACGATGCGCCACTCACGGTCCAGGCGACTGACGCCGATATCGACAAATTGTGGGTCCAGCACAACTTGGCAGAAGCTTTCCTGTACAGCCTTCATTGCCGCTTGGGCGTCGCGCGGCCCGGACAGGCTGATGGCCTGCACATTGACCATCGGGTAGGCTGCTCGCGCCAACGCCTGTTGCAGATCGCCGATGCCATTGGCCGACAGGATCAACCGCGAATCCATCGCCAGCGGTGGCAATTCCAGGGACGCCTGGCCCGCGCAGCTTTGGGACTGGCTGCGGTAGAGGTTGATGGACTCGACCAGTTGCGTCTCCTCGGTGGCTGCGGCGCTGGTGGCAAACGCCAGTCCCAGCGACAGCGCGGCAAGACGCATGACGGAAAAAATGGCACGCATGTAAATCTCCCTTGAGCGGACGGCGCCTATGATGCGCAATTTTTGCCCCGCTGGGGCAACGGTATTCACGCTCTCTTGAAATCCCTTGCAACGGCACCGTTTGGTACCGTTTGGGACGATCCTCAAGTAGTCGGATCAATTTTCAGGCGATTAGGTCCATTTTCGTCGTCTCAAGGCCATAAAACTTCCAGCGCGTCAGCTCATCCAGTTGCCTCCGTCGACGTTGTAGGTCTGTGCCACTACGTATTCGCTTTCCGCCGACGCCAGGAAAATCGCCATGCCGACCAGGTCCTGGGCCGTGCCCATCCGGCCATACGGGACCTGTTGCCCGACCAGCCGCTTCTTTTCTCCCAACGGCAGGTTCTCATGGCGCGCGAACAGCGCGTCGACGCCGTCCCAATGTTCGCCGTCCACCACGCCAGGGGCGATGGCGTTGACGTTGATCCGGTGTTTGATCAAGTCCAGCCCGGCGGACTGGGTCAGGCTGATCACGGCAGCCTTGGAGGCACAATAGACCGCCACCAGGGCCTCGCCGCGCCGGCCGGCCTGGCTTGCCATGTTGATGATCTTGCCGCCGTGGCCCTGGCTGATCATCTGCCGAGCGGCGGCCTGCAAGGTGAACAACGTGCCGGCGACATTGATGGAAAACAGCCGTTCGTAGCTCTGGCGCGTGATTTCGACGACGGGCGCGAGGTCGAACAGGGCCGCGTTGTTGATCAGGATATCCAGCTTGCCCGCACGGGCCACGACTGCGTCGATGGCGCCATCGATTGACGCCTGGTCAGTCACGTCCATCTTGACCGCAAAGGCGCTGTCGCCCAGTTCAGTGGCGGTGGCTTTGGCACGCTCGAGGTCGATATCGGCAATCGCCACCGTCGCGCCTTCGTTGATATAGGCCTGGGCAAACGTGCGCCCGATGCCGCGGGCGGCGCCGGTCACCAGGGCGCTTTTTCCTTCCAGTCGTTTCATGGGGAGGTCCTGTCATTGTTAGGGGCAGGCCGATTACAGCAGCGCGGGCGGAAGCCGACAAACGCCAGTGGGGCTGAAAACTGATACTTTTTTAACGCGATCGACTACCCCAGCGCCCGTGTTAAAAAAGTATCGGTGCGCGGTCGCGACGAGGCTGGCGACGCCCTAGGCACTCGGCGTAAGGTGCCCGCAATAACGAGAAAGAGGCGCGACATGCCTGACCACCGAACGCTGCTGTACGATCACCGGCCTGCCGAGCTGGAAGTCATCCTGACCGAGCCCGAGCACAGTTTTCGCTGGTACGAACACGACTATCCCTATCCGCTGGCACGCTGGAACCATCATTCGGAGTTTGAAATCCACCTGATCCGCCAGGGCAGCGGCAGATTACTGGTCGGTGACTACATGGGCCCTTTCGGGCCAGGCCATGTGGCGATGATCGGGCCGGATTTGCCTCACGACTGGATCGGCGATGTCGCACCCGGGGAGCAGTTGGTCGGGCGCGACGTGGTGTTGCAGTTCGACGGTGCCACGCTGTTGTCGTTGCGCCGGACCTTACCTGAACTGGGGGATCTGCAGCGATTGTTCGAGCGGGCCAGACGTGGCCTGGCCTTTAGCGGCGGCACTGCGCGCCGTGCCGCGCAACTGCTCGAAGCGATCGGCCCGGCCAGGGGGCTGGCGCGACTGGCGCTGTTTCTCGAACTGCTCGACACCCTTGGCCATGCCGGCGACGGCGAGGCCTCATGCCTGGCCAGTCCTTGCTATGCGCCGGTCCTTGACGCGCGCAGCTCGGAGCGCATCCAAAAAGCGTTCGAATATCTGCAAGCCGAACTCACGGGCGACCTGCGCGTGTCAGAGATCGCCCAGCAACTGGGCATGAGCGAGCCCGGATTCTCTCGGTTCTTCAAACGCATCACCGGGCACGGGTTCATCGACCTGACGCGCAAGCTCCGGGTCCAGCGCGCCTGCCGGTTGCTGTCGCAGAGCGAAATGGCGGTGACCGATATCTGTTTTGAAGTCGGTTACAACAACCTGTCCAACTTCAATCGGCACTTTCGCGTCGAGATGAACCAGACGCCCAGCGAGTATCGCCACAGCCTCGAGGCAGGCTCGCCACATCCCGTCATGCAATCGCATTCGACAGACCGCACCTGAATCTGCGTTCATGGCCGGTGTCGAAAATCATGAGCCGGCAATCAAGCCGGTTCGCCTATAGACAGTGCTCCGGTCATGCAAGAAAACACCTACGACCTGCTGGAAGTCGCCAACGGCAAGCCCATCAAGCTCTGGACCCAGAGCGTCCCGGTGGAGCCCGAGGCCCGACAGCAATTGATGAACACCGCGAAGATGCCGTTTATCTTCAAGCACTTGGCGGTGATGCCCGATGTCCACCTCGGCAAGGGCTCGACCATAGGCAGCGTGATCCCGACCGTGGGGGCAATCATTCCCGCTGCGGTGGGGGTGGACATCGGTTGCGGCATGATTGCGGCCCGTACTTCACTGGATGCCGCCGATCTGCCCGACAACCTCCACGCCCTGCGTAGCGCCATTGAAAAAGCCGTGCCCCATGGCCGCAGCCTCAGCCATGGCGGGCGCGACAAAGGCGCCTGGAGCAACGTCCCACGGCACGCGGACCAGGCGTGGTCCGCGCTGGCCGCGCGGTTCAAGGCGATTACCGACAAATACCCGAAGCTGGCCCGCACCAACAATCGCCAGCACCTCGGGACCCTGGGCAGCGGTAATCATTTCATCGAGGTGTGCCTGGATGAGGCCAATCGGGTCTGGCTCATGTTGCACAGTGGCTCCCGGGGCGTGGGCAACGCCATCGGCAACCTGTTCATCCAGCTGGCCCAGGCCGATATGCGCCAACACCTCGCCAATCTGCCGGATCGAGACCTGGCCTATTTTGAAGAAGGCAGCCGGCATTTCGATGACTACGTCGAAGCGGTGGGCTGGGCTCAGGATTTCGCCCGGCAGAACCGGGCGTTGATGATGGACGCCGTGATACAGGCCACGCGACAGGTGATCAGCAAACCGTTCGAAGTGGCTTTGGAAGCGGTGAACTGCCATCACAACTATGTGCAGAGGGAGCGACACTTCGGACGCGAGGTGCTGGTGACCCGCAAAGGCGCGGTATCGGCGCAAAAAGGCGAACTGGGCATCATTCCCGGCTCGATGGGCGCCAAAAGTTTCATCGTCCGGGGCCTGGGCAACGAGCAATCGTTCTGTTCGTGCAGCCACGGGGCCGGTCGGGTCATGAGCCGCACCGAAGCGAAAAAGCGTTTCACCGTCGACGACCAAGTGCGCGCCACCGCCCATGTAGAGTGCCGCAAGGACGTCGCCGTGATAGATGAAATCCCCATGGCTTACAAAGACATAGAAAAGGTAATGCATGCACAACGTGAACTTGTCGAAGTGCTGCATACACTGCGTCAAGTGGTGTGCGTCAAGGGTTAGCGGAGCTCGTCATGTTGAGGATCGTTGAACAGTCGACCAGTGATGCGTTGCGCCAGCGGATGGAGAAAGCCGGTTGCGCGTTTGATTTCCTGGTCTTCGCGCCCGAGGCGGTTGATACCGTCGACCAAGCGCTGCATGGCCAGGCGGTAGACCGGCTGTTCCAGTACATCAAGGCTCAATGGCTCGAACAGCACCGTCAGTTGGTCGTGGATCCGTCCGTTGCCGACGTCCCGCCTCCAAACATGAACTGGGACTTGGCCAAAGCCCGACCCAGAGCGCTAGGGCGCGATGAGATCCTTCAACTGGTGCGTGTTGAAAAGACCGGGCGAAACCCGGAATCCTTCGCTTTGTACGACGCGTTCTGCGAGCCACCCTATGGCACTCGCTTCGTTGACGACACGCCCCAGGCGCTGTTCAAGGAATGGCTTGACGTGTTGGGGCTTGCACCGGATGCCCGCGTGGTGGTGGTGGACTGGGTCGATAATTTCAACTTCAACGGGTTGGCCAGCGACGAGCCCGATCCGACCCGGGACCCCTGGAGTGATTATTTCGCCGATGGCATGGAATGGTGGGGCGTTTGGTGCCTGAGTATCTGGAACCCCGAGCGTTGCACGCTGGGGGTGCTGGCGGCGAGCACGACGGATTGAGGCCCAGGAGAGACACGTCCCGATAGTCGAGCCTATACAAAACCCGTGGCGAGGGAGCTTGCTCCCACTCGGCTACATAGCAGCCGCAAAACGGCGAGTGAGCTTTACCTTGATTCCATTAAGGGGCTTGCTTCGCAGGCCATCGGCAGCAAGCTCCCTCGCCACGGGTTTTGCGGCAGTTCAGTTTTGGTCAAGTGATCCATCAAGTCTTCACTGATTTGCCCAATGGATCCGTTGAACCAGCTAAAACCGATACGCCGCCGGCACCTGCGCCTCGATGAATCGCTGCATGTGTTCCAGAAAGCACGCCTGCAATTTCGACAAGGGTCCCTGAATCGGCAGCAACATGCTGAAGTCCATTTCAATCGCCGGCTCGAAGGCGCGGAAGACGATGCCGTTGCCCCGGTATTCGACCGCGCTGATGGCGTCCACCAACGCAACGCCCAGGCCTTGCTCGACGAACGTGCACATGGGCTGGGAAAGCTGCGTCTCCAGGCGCAATTCACGTTCCACGCCGTGTGCGGCGAAGATCGCGTCGATGTGCTGGCGAGAACCAATGGACTGCGGATAGGAGATGAACCGCTCACCGTGCAGGTCTTGCGGCACGATCATCCGGCGATCCGTCAGACGATGGCCAGCGGGAAGGGCGCAGAGCATCCGTGTCGCCAGCAGTTTTTCAGCGCGGGGACTCGGGTAGGTGTTGGGCAGGACGATCAAGCCCAGGTCGCAACGCTGGCCCACCACCAGGTCCACGACTTCCCGCGAGGATTGCACCACCAGGGAAACCTGCACCTGGTCATGCTCGGCCATGAACGCGGCGATGGCCCGTGGCAGGAACGACAAGCCCATGGCCGGCGCGCAGGCGATGTGCAGCGATCCGCGCTTGAGGTTGCGGATGTCCTGTGCGGTCCGCGCGATGCGTTCCACGCCCAGCAGCGACCGCTGCACCTCCTGATAAAGCGTCATGGCTTCGGCGGTGGGTTGCAGCCGCCCCTTGATCCGGTCGAACAGGCTGAAGCCGATGTCTTCTTCCAGGCTGGCGATCAGCCGGGTCGCGGCGGGCTGGGAAATGTGCAGCATCTCGGCGGCGCGGGTCACCGTCTGCCCCAGGATCACTGCGCGAAAGGCTTCGAGCTGACGAAGGTTCATGGGCTTACCTATCCATAACAAAAAGACATGAACTGGACAAAATAAAGCATTTTTCACGAGCGCGGCAGCGCCCTAGCATCTTGTCCATCAAAGCATGTGTCCGAAATAAAGGCCTGTGCCCCCTGCAAGAAGCACCTCCACGGTAAAGAGCTGCCATGCAAAAAACTGATGTCATCATCGTCGGCGGTGGGTTGGTAGGTATGTCCATCGCTTATGGCCTGGCCCTGCTCGGACGCCAGGTGAGTGTGCTCGACGAGGGCGACGATGCCATACGCGCCGCCCGGGGCAACTTCGGTTTGCTCTGGGTCCAGGGCAAGGGTTTTGGGATGAGTCCTTATGCGCAATGGACCCGTGAGTCCGTGGCGCTGTGGCCACGCTTCGCCGCTGCGTTGCAGGCCGATACCGGCATCGATATCCACCTGCGCCAGCAGGGCGGTTTCCAACTGTGCCTGAGCGACGCGGAAATGGCCGAGGAGGCCGCGCGCCTTGGCTGGCTGCGCGAAGCCCTTGACGGCGATTACCCCTACGAACTGCTGGCACCGGCACAACTGCGCAGCCGTCTGCCCGGCATCGGGCCAGACGTGGTGGGCGGTTGCTTCTCGCCCATGGACGGTCATGTGAATCCGTTGAAACTGTTGCGTTCGCTCTACGCCGCATGCCAGGCCCGGGGCGTAACGTTGATCAATGGTCATCACGTCGATGCAATCGAACCCGATGCCAGTGGTTTTCGGCTACGTGCCGGCGACCAGCACTGGTCGGCCCGGCAGGTTGTCCTGGCCGCTGGCCTGGGCAATCGGAGCTTGGGTGAAATGGTTGGTCTGGATGTGCCCGTGCAACCGAACCGAGGGCAGATCCTGGTGACCGAGCGCCTCAAGCCCTTTCTCGATTACCCCACCACTTACGTGCGTCAGACCGACGAGGGCACCGTGCAATTGGGCGATTCCCATGAATCGGCAGGTTTCGACGATGGCACCGGTAGCCAAGTCATGGCTGCTATCGCGAGGCGCGCGGTGCAGTGTTTCCCGCTGTTGGGTGACGTGCGGCTGGTGCGTGCCTGGGGCGCGTTGCGGGTGATGAGCGCGGACGGGTTCCCCATCTACGAAATGTACCAGGGCTGCCCCGGGCTGTCGGTCGTCAGTTGCCACAGTGGTGTGACGTTGGCCGCCGCTCATGCCCTGCGCCTGGCCCCGTGGATTGCCGGTGAATTCGATGACCCGGCCGTGAAGCCATTCGGCTTGCACCGCTTTAGCTCATCCGTGGAGGTACGCCATGCTGGCTGACAGCCTTTTCAGACCTTTGGTCGCTGCGCAGCACAATGTGTTGATCGAATTCGAAGGCCAACCGTTGAGCGTGCCGGGGAATGTCTCGCTGGCGGCCGCCTTGCTCGCCAGCGGCGTCCGCCATACCCGCGAAAGCGCCATCAACGGCAGGCCCGGGGCGCCGTATTGCATGATGGGCGTGTGCTTCGAATGCCTGGTGCAGGTGGATGACCAGGCCAACGTCCAATCCTGCCTGGTGGCCGTGCGCGCCGGCATGCGCGTGCGCCGTCAATGTGGCGCCGCCAGCCTGGTAACGGGCCGGGAGCAAAGCGATGAGTAACGTCGCGATCGATCTGGTCATCATCGGCGCCGGACCTGCCGGCATGAGCGCGGCGCTCGAAGCCCGGTCCCGTGGATTGTCAGTGGTGGTACTGGACGAACAGGCCAGCCCCGGCGGGCAGATCTATCGCCAGGTCCTTCACGCCGATGCCTGCAGCCGCGCGGTCCTGGGTGAGGATTACCGCGTGGGCGCTGGATTGGCGGCGGAATTCATGCAGTGTGGAGCCCGCTATTTGCCCAACGCGGCAATCTGGCAAGTCACACCGCAGCGCGCGGTTCATTACCTGATCGACGGCCGTGCGCGAGTCTTGCAGGGGCGCCATCTGCTGATTGCCACCGGCGCCCTCGAACGGCCGATGCCGATTCCCGGCTGGACCTTGCCCGGGGTGATGACCGCCGGCGCGGGGCAGATCTTGCTCAAGAGCGCGGCGATGGTTCCGGCCGGGCCCGTGGTCCTGGCAGGTTGTGGTCCGCTGTTGTACCTGCTGGCAGTGCAGTACCTGCGGGCCGGGATCGTCATCGACGCGCTGGTCGATACCAGCCATCGGCGCGATCTCATCAAGGCCTGGCGTGAGATACCCGGGGCGCTCCGTGGTTGGCGTGACTTGCTCAAGGGGGCGGGGTTACTGGCTGAATTGAAGCGTGCCGGTATCCGCCATTTTCGCGGTGCCGCTCATTTGCGCATCGAGGGCGAGGATCGTGCCAGGGCGTTGAGTTTCGACAGTGGCGGGCGGCATCACCAGGTAGGTGCCGAGCTGATTTTGTTGCACCAGGGCGTGGTCCCTCATACGCAGGTCAGCCGGTCGCTGCGCCTGGAACATGACTGGAGCGAGTCGCAGCTGTGCTGGGTCCCGCGCCGCAATGGCTTTGGCGAAACCAGTGCTCCTGGCATCTTCATTGCCGGTGACGGCGGTGGCATCGGCGGCGCCCAGGTGGCGCGACTCGAAGGGCGGTTGGCGGCGCTGGCCGTGGCCGGATGTCAGGAGCCCGCGCGTCGCGTCCAGAAGGCATTACGCCGCGCCCGTGCGGCGCGGCCATTGATCGATGCCCTTTATCGCCCATCGACGCAGAGCTGCGTTCCCGCCGATGACGTCACGGTGTGCCGCTGCGAAGAAGTCAGCGCCGGTGATATCCGCCGTCATGTCGACCTCGGCTGCCTGGGGCCCAACCAGACCAAGGCCTTCGGCCGCTGCGGCATGGGCCCGTGCCAGGGCCGCCAGTGTGGCTTGACTGTCACGCAGATCATCGCCGCCCATCGCCGGGTTTCACCCGCCGAGGTCGGCGACTACCGCATCCGTGCGCCCCTCAAACCCATCACGCTGGCCCAACTGGCCGGCGAAAGCCACTCATTGGAGCAACTGTCATGACCATCCAACGTATCGAAAGCAACCCGCGCCTGAGCCGTAGCGTCGTGCACAACGGCGTGGCCTGGCTCAGCGGCATCGTCGCCGCCGATTGTAGCCAGGACATCGAGGGCCAGACCCGCCAGGTGCTGCAACGGGTCGATGAACTGCTCGCCGCGTCGGGTAGCGATAAACGTCGGCTGCTCAGCGTGCAAATCTGGATGAAAGACATGGGGCGCGATTTCGCCGCGATGAATGCGCTGTGGAGTGATTGGGTCGAGGCCGCGCATACCCCGGCGCGGGCCACCGCACAGGTGGCGTTCGATGACCCGCAGATCCTGCTGGAACTGATCGTCACCGCGGCGGTGTAGCACCGCCGGACCGCTGTGCTGCCGTCCCCGGGCAAGACGACCACCAGAGCCGTCGCCCGCGCTTGTTCACGTTGCTGCTGCCATAACGGACGGCTTCCCCCCGGAGCGTCCGAAATCAATAACATCGCATCCGGAGCTAATGAATGAACATCAAACGCATTGCACTTAACCTGGGCATCGTCTCGTTGCTGGCGTTCGGCGCCAACCTGCAGGCCGCGCAGACTTCGTTGCGCATCGGCATCGAAGCGGCCTATCCACCGTTCGCCTCTAAAACCCCGGACAACGCCATCGTGGGTTTCGACTACGATATCGGCCAGGCCTTGTGCGCCGAGATGAAGGTCCGTTGTGAATGGAAAGAGCAGGAGTTCGATGGCTTGATCCCGGCGCTCAAAGTGAAGAAAGTCGACGCGGTGATTTCCTCCATGTCGATCACGCCGGAGCGGATGAAATCGGTCGACTTTACCGACCGTTACTACCGAATCCCGGCTCGCCTGGTGTTTCGCAAGGGCAGCGGCATCAACGCGATTCCCGCGCAGCTCAAGGGCAAGCGAATCGGCGTGCAACGGGCGACCAACTTCGATCGCTACGTCACCGACAAGCTTGCCCCGGCCGGCGCCGAAGTCATCCGCTACGGTTCGCAGAACGAGATCTTCCTCGACCTGCTGGGCGGCCGTCTGGACGCGACGATGGCCAGTTCGGTCGTCATCGACGAAAGCTTGCTCAAGCGGCCGGAAGGCAAGGATTTTGAATTTGTCGGACCCAATTTCGTCGAAGAACAATACTTCGGCACGGGCATCGGTATCGCGGTGCGCAAAAACGATCCGCTGGCGAGCCGCTTCAACCGGGCCCTGGCAACCATTCGCGCCAATGGCACGTACGATCGGATTCGCCAAAAATATTTCGATTTCGATATCTACGGTGAATAATCAGCGCATTGCCCACGGCCTGTAGGCGCTGGCCGGCAGGCCTCATGTTCCATAACTCGGGGTGATTCATGAAAACCAAAGCGGTACTCACGGAACAGGACGTTGCACAACTACTGGTGGCGGCCAAGGAGCTTGCTCACCAGCGCCAATGGGCGGTGTCGGTGTGTGTGGTGGACGATGGCGGGCATCCCCTCGGGCTGCTGCGCCTGGACGGCGCGTCGCCCTTGTCGACCTACATCGCCACCGAAAAAGCCCGCACCGCCGCCATGGGACGGCGTGACAGCAAGGCCTTCGAGGACATGATCAACGGCGGCCGCCTGGCCTTCTTGAGCGCGCCGCACTTGCAGGGCATGCTCGAGGGCGGCGTGACGATCCGCCATGACGGCCAATGCATCGGCGCCATCGGAGTTTCCGGTGTGAAGGCCGAGGAAGATGCGGAGCTGGCGCGGTTGGCGGTGGAGACGGTGCTGCCGGTAATCACGCCCGATGCGTGATGCTATTTCCCCTCGGTCTGCACAAATCTTCCAGACAGAGGCCCGAGCAGCCGTTAATCTGCCGGAGCACATCGACTAGACGGAAAGAAACATGACAGCGCGCAACTGGATCGATCTCAAGCAGGACGCCACGTCCGGCATCGAGACCGTGCGCGCGCATTTCGAGGGGCATGCCTACGATCCGCATTGGCACGACGCCTACCTGGTGGGCGTGACGGAGCAGGGCGTGCAGCAGTTCCATTGTCGCCGACAACAACACACCAGCACGCCGGGCAAAGTGTTCCTGCTCGAGCCCGGCGAACTGCATGACGGTAACGCCCCTCACGAACACGGTTTCACCTACCGCACGTTGTATCTCGAACCGCAATGGCTGGAGCGCGAACTGCGCTCGCTGTTCGAAGAAGCGCCGGACAACGCCCGCCTGGGCTTCGCCGCAACCCTCAACGACGACGCACAACTGGCGCGCGCCACCGCCACGGCTTTCCAGAGCTTGCATGAACAGGACATCCTGATCGTGCGCCAAACCGCCCTCGACATGCTGCTGTCCAACCTCACCCAACACCTGCACTGGCGCGCGCGGATCAATCCCGACCCGCGCTTGCCGCTGGTGGCCCAGCAGGCCCGCGACTACCTGCACAGCCATTTGAGCGAGGACATCGGCCTCGACGACCTCGCGCGGGCCACCGGTGTGGATCGCTTTCGCCTGAGCCGCGCGTTCAAAACCGCTTTCGGCCTGGCGCCCCATGCTTACCTGATCCAGCTGCGCCTGGCTCGGGCGCGACGTCTGCTGGCTCGTGGCGAAAGCGCCGTGGCGGTGGCTGCGATGCTCGGTTTTGCCGACCAGAGCCACCTCGGCCGTTGGTTCCAGCGTGCCTATCGCATGAGCCCGGCGGACTATCGCAAGCGAGCACTCCGGAACCAATGAACCGGTTCATTCGCTTTGTTGCGGTACAAGGGCGCTCCAACGGGCGAGCGCCATGGCGCTTTCATTGTGGTTGCGATCAAGTGCTGTCACGGCATACATCATCCCCTCGGAACTCGACGGTGACGTATCCACCCAACACTGTTGTGTTCCCGCCCTACGCACCGTAGCGATCAGATTTTCAGGATTGTCGATCATGACTGACTGATTGCACGCGAATCTGTAAATCGCGTAGTACACGGTCCCCTCGTCATTTCCATCCACCCATCGAAGTTCAACCCCTTGCGACGCCGTGCGGCATTCCGGCTCTATGGGTGGGGCGGGGGGCTTTGTGCCTTTCCACGGCATGGAAGGAACGAGCGCCAGGGTTGGCCATATACTTTGCTTGATCACACCTGTCGCGGGCAGCACCGCCGGGGCATGGAAGAATGACGCTCGAAAAAGAACACTTCCGTGAACGCCCTCCGATGTGAGGTTCCACAGGAGTTGGTTACCGATTTCAGTCGTGCCATTTTCCACGAGCCACTGTGGTTCCGCACTGCTGGCGACTCCTACTTTATAGAGTGCCATGCCGATATATAGATGCACACTTTTGCCGCGAACGACACTTGCCCACCAGTTCGAAATAATGTCGTACTGCACTATTCTGCGCGTCAGCGGCCAATACACTTGAGGCGCGATATAGTCGAGCAGTTCATCCAATACCCACTGTCTCGTATCGGCGAACTGCTTATCGTAGGTGGGACTGCCGGCCGTGGTATCCGACCCCTCTATATCGTCTCTTTGGTTGCGCCATACTCCTGCGGGACTGACACCGAACTTGACATGTGATTTCGAGGCTCGTATTCGCCTGGAAAGCAGGGCTATCATCTCGGTGATGTTATTTCGGCGCCAATCGCCCTTGTCTTGAAAGGCATTACCATACTTCGCAAAAGTGTCCGCATCATCAAGTGGCGAGTCTGGCGTTTCGTAATAGAAATAATCATCGAGATGAACGCCATCGATGTCGTAGTTGTCGACCACTTCCATGATGCCTTGAATAACCCAATCCCTTGCCTCTGGAACCCCTGGGTCCAGCACGAATCGCTGCGCGGCGATGCGGACCCAGTCATGATTCGACGAGTAAACACTGACGGGCGAGGCGGGGGGCACGTTACTCAACGCCTCGACAGTGCTTTGTCTTGTATTCATGGAGACTCTGTATGGGTTGAACCATGCGTGCAGCTCCAAGTTGCGCAGGTGTGCCTGCTCGATGGCGAACTGCAATGGATCGTAACCGGGATCCTGGCCCAAAGTGCCAGTAAGTTAGGCCGACCAAGGCAGTACTTGCGAACGGTAGAAGGCATCGCAAGCCGGTTTGACCTGAAAGAACACCGCATTGAGCCGCAGCTTGACTGCCTCGTCCAGCAGGTTTTTGAGTTCGTTCTTTTGTTGGTTGATGCGTGCCTGAGGATCAACAAGCGAGAGGGAGTTTTTTGACGGCCAGTCGAGATTGATTACTGTCGAGATCCACGTGCCTCGAAGATGGCGCTTGATGTTAGTCAAAGTATTACTCCCCGCAGAAAATATGATGTGTGCGGACAGGAATATAAATGAAGTAGTCAGGGTTGGTTGTTCAGCGTGCTGTCAATTTTGCGGCGAGATATTGCACGATCGAAGTGTGTAACTTGGCATTGCCATATGCGTCCGGTAACAGGGTTCCTCGACTAGCTTCGCGGGTCGGTTTTTACAGTAATGCACTGAGCCCGGTGGACTAGCGCAAGCGCTGCTCAATTGTTCCAGACTCAATACGGCGGCATCGGGATGATCAGCTCTACGATCACCAATGAGAAGTCGCTCCATGGACCAATTACTGCCGTTTGCCTTGTTTGCCTTCGTCGCCTCCATCACGCCGGGCCCGACCAATATCCTCGTACTGAGCCACAGCTCACGCTACGGCCTGGCGACCACTTGGCCGATAATCCTCGGCGCTTGCGCAGCCGCCGCCATGTTGGTGCTATTGGTGGGCACCGGGCTGGGGGACGTGCTGGCCCGGCATGGCATGGTTCAAACGGCGCTGTCATGGGCCGGCATCGCCTGGCTCAGCTGGATGGCTTGGCAGATCTACAGCGCACCGGCTGAAGCCATCGACCCGGACCGACCTGTGGACGGGCCCCGACTCGGCCTGGTGGGCGCCGCCGGGTTGCAGCTGGTGAATCCCAAGACCTGGATGATGGCGTTGGCGGTGGTCAGCGTGTTCGCCGGGTCCGAGGCCGACCGTACGGCGCGGGTGCTGTGGCTGTCCCTCGCATTCTTCGCGATTTCGATCCCCTGCATGACTGCCTGGGCCTGCTTGGGGCGTGGCGCGGCGAGGTTTTGCCGTTCCGCCGTTGCGATGGGCCGCTTCAATCGGGCCATGGCGGTGTTGCTGCTGGTCTCGGCGTGGTTGACGTTGGTTGTCTAGTCGAGAGCCGCTTAGATGGCGGCCTGACGCGAAGGGGCAACGGGTTCGCTGCACGCACCCAGGCGCCGGGTGCGATTAGCCGCGAGCCCGTGCCCCAGTCTCGCAACCCCTTGCAACGCTTCGCCGGTTTCAAAAAGCGTCCGATTTCGACAGCATCGCCCAACCCTGAGCTGAGCGTGCTCACCACTTCGAACGCTCGAACGACCCCAAGGAAGGAGGTCCATCATGTCCATTCAAACTCATGTCGCCATCATCGAGGCCAAGCTGCCCGGCTGGTTGAAGCGAGCCGCGCGCCCTCATCAGACGCGCTTGAAAGCCCTCATGAAGCAGTTACAGAGCGACAGCGACGCACTCAACGCGTTGGTTGCCGACCTGCCGAAACCAGCGGTTTTCGCAACCAACCTGCTGCAAGCCGAGCCACAGATACAACGCTGGATTGCGGTAAACGGCTTTGGCACGGCTGTCGATGCGGTGCGCAGGGCAAGGGTGAGTCGCACCCACTACATCCGTGACCCCGCCCTGACGGTGGTGAAAGCCGCGATGCAAAATTTCCCGCCCGCCGATGCTGTGACAGGCAGCGACTTCGATAAGGACGGCGTGCTCTACATTCAAGGTCGCAGCCTGGAGTTCCTGGACGCCGATGAACGATCGGATACCGCGGCATTGCCCATATCACCCGCCGAATTTGCGCGTCTTTGCCGCCGGATTAACGCAGGCGGGGCTTACCGACAGGTGCTCGAAAGCAGGTTGCCGCACCTCGGCGCCGAAGTCCCCGCCATTGCGCATGTCTACATGAGCTATGCACGCAGCCGTCTCGCCTACGATGCCTATGAAGCGAAGCTGGACGGGCGCCTGGATGAAACCGGCGAGCGGATGCTGGCCCACGTTGGTGTGCACCTGGAAGAGCGACCTGCCGTGCCGCTGGCTTGCGAGGTCAAGTCCCTTGAGCTGCTGTCGGTGCCGTTGTTCGGTGCACGGGTTTACTGGGGCGTGCAAGGCAACGCCGAAGGCGTTCGGCCAGTCGTCCTGCACATGCCCCATGATGCGGTGGCGCCCCTCAAGCAATTCAAAAGCCTGCAAGCCATGTCTGCCGAGCTGATCGAACGGGTACGTAAACGCAGTTATCGCCAGAGCCTGATGCATTACTTCCCGTTGCGCTTGCAGGCCTCGTTGGGGACCGCGTTGCACGATCAGGTGGAATGGCGGGTGGATGCCCACCCTAACGTGATGCAGGAGATCTACGGCCGCATCACCGGCTGGCGCGAGGGTGAGCGGGGCGAGGACGGGACGCGGGAACGCATCCGGGTGCCGATGCCAAAGGTTGCCTGGGGCCTGGGTGATCTGCGCGAGCAGCCCTGGCCCGCTTGCTATCGCGAGTGGCGCGGCCATGTATTGGCCAACGCGGCTACGCTGATGGTTCCCACCGAGGAGAAGGACTGGCAGGCGCGGATGGCGCGGTTTGCCTACTGGGAAAGCCTTGCCGAGCGTGCGTTGATGGTCACGGCCATGCTGTTCCCGTTCTACGCACCGGTTGGCATGACCGCGGCGGCGGTCGGGGGCGCGCAGATGGTGTATGAGATTTTTGAAGGCATCCAGGCGTTCAACGAAGGCCAGGCCCAGGAGGGCATCGACCATATCTTCAATGTCTTGTTCGGGATCGCCCAAGGTGCCTATCTGGGATTCGTGGGCGGGACCCTGGAGCCGATGTCCGCCCATGACGGTAGCACGCGCTTGTGGAACGGCGATGTGCGTAGTTTCCGGGCGCAAGGCGTGCCGCCGGCAGAAGCCGAACAGGACGCGTGGGGCGTCTGGCGCACACCGGAGCAGGCCTGGGTTCGAATCGACGATGACTACTTCGAAGTCCAGGGAGCCGGCGACGCGCTCGACCTGCGCTTGCCTGCCGACCATCGTGGTATCCGACCGCCCCTGAAGTGGAACCGTGCCCGTGGTTGGCAGTGGGCCCATCGCGATCCGATGCGGCAGGGCAACCTGGAGCTGCTGCGATCTTTCGCCGAAACACCCTCCGAGCTGGATGACCAGGCAATCCTCTCATTGCAGCGCCAGACAGGTATCAACGAGGAACATCTACGCTATTTGCAGGTCGAGGGCCAGCCATTGCCGGCAATACTCGCCGACAGTCTGGATGACGCGAGGAACTGGCAGAACCTGAAACAGGCCGTCGCGCGACTGCGCCGCAATGAGTCGATGGGGGGCGCGCACTTTCGGATCGTCCAGACCCTTGTCGATCTTCCAGGCTGGCCGAGAGGCGCCACGCTGCGCTACGACGATGGCGTCAGGGTCTACCCCATTGGGCGTGCGGGCGACGTGCGGTTTATCCGATTGACCAGCACAGATTTGCAGAGCGATGCCTGGGCCAACTATTTGCTCTCGAATTTGGGCAGGGAAGAACAGACCGAGATACTCGGGCAACGCAGCATCGGCCTGCGCCCAGCAGAGCGTAGTCGGCTGTTGGCGGACCGCTGGGCCGACCTGTTGGAGCGCAACGCGGCACGGGTGACCGATGGCATGCGTCGCGGTGTCGAGCTGGATCCGTTGGCCACGCCGATCAAGCGTGCTTTTCCCGGTATGCCGGAGTCCATCGCCAACGAGCTTGCCCGTCAAACGACGGGGGTCGAACGGTTGCGCTTGGTCCAAGGGCGTGTGGCCGGGGACTTGGGTGACCAATGTGCCGAAGCGTTGCGTGAGTTGCGCCTGACCCGCGCGCTGGGCGCATTGGAACGCGGTGAAAGCACCGGCGACCGGGATCGCCTGGTCATGGGCCTGCTCGACCAGTCGCCGCTGGCCAAGGGGCGTTTGCATCTTCGCCTGTGGTCGCGGGAACTCCGGACTCCGCTTGAGCTGGAAGGAGAAGGGCCGATGAAGACCATCCGCCAGGAAGGTGAGCGATACCAGCCTTTCGATGAACAAGGTGAAGAACTGGCGGGCCCTCTCCCGTTGGAGGAAGCGCTGCTCAGGGCCATGCCCGATGATGCGCGCAAGGCGCTCGGCCTGGATATATGGGACGCGACGAAGCTGCGCACCCGTTTGCTCGACCAGGCCTTGGATGATCGGCAGGCACTCCGTGGTTTCCTACAGATGAAGCGCATCGGTGATGACGGGCCCGGCCTGCAATCGCTCAACGGCCGCATGGGTTACCCGCTCAGCGGGCGTGGACGCCTTCCTCTATCGGCGTGGCGCAACGGCCTGGACCATCGGATCGAACAGCTTTATCCCGGTCATGCCGGTGATGCCATGGTTCAGCTTCGGCTGGATCTGAGCCAGCAGGCGAGGCGGGCGGGCACGACGCTGGAGGCGTTGGTCGACCGGCTGCAAGCCCAGTGGACAGCACTTGACCAAGAGCTGCATCACTGGGAATCCCATGGAGACGTGCATCACCCCGCCGAAAACCCGCTCGACCCGCAGGCGCGGGCCGAGCAGCGCAGGATCGTCGGCGGGGAAATCCGCCGTGCCTGGCGACGCACCCCGGTTCCGGGCCAGGAGGGGAGCGAGGTGCGGTTGAAGCTGTCGGGGCACTACCTCGGCCGATTACCGACCATCAGCGCAAATTTCGAGCACATCGAAGAGTTGATGTTGACGAATCTGAGCCTGGATGAGGACCCATCTGATTTCCTCCGGTTGTTTCCCAACATCGATACCTTGCACCTGCGGGGCAACCAGCTGAATACGATACCCGTGGCTGCCGGCGAGTTGCGCGGGCTGCTGGAGTTGTCGATGAAAGACAATCCCTTGTTGATGACCGCCGATGTCTTCGTACCTCTGCTTGGCGGCGATTCGGCGAGCAACCTGCATATCCTGAACCTGTCGGGAGTCAGCAGTGGGGTAGGGCCGTCGATGAGTGCCGCCACGGTCGAGGCCATCGGTCGCCTCGCCGAGCTGCCTTCGCTGCAGGACCTGGTATGGGCTGATAATCTGCATTTCACTCCCGAGCAGCTGCGAGCCATCGCCGCCTTGCCGGAGCTGCGCATCTTGAACCTGTCGCGCTGTGGCCTGAGGCTCGATGAGGAAGGCAGCGCATTCCTGCGCACGGCGACCGGGCTGGAGGAGCTCGCCTTGAACGGCAACAATTGCACCCATCTGCCAAGCCTGCCCGAGCTCAGACTGTTGCGGGACCTGGGACTGGCCAATACCGGGCTCGATACGGTGCCCCCGGCGGCCCTGGCGATGCTGTCCAATCCATCCGCCGCGCATATCACCCTCGACCTCATGAATAATCGGATCAGCAATATCCAGGATGACCTGCTGCCTCTATTGGGCGGTGAGCCAACACCTGAGGTGCTGGCAATACTCCTTCAGAACAATCCGTTGCCGAGCGCCCAGATCCAAGCGCTTCGCGTCTTGCGACCGGAGGCCTTTCGCTACACGGCCGATGATTGGTTGGAGGGCTTTGACTCTTTTCGAGGCTCCCTGGAGGCGGCGCGCGATGAGCCCGGGAACAGGCGGTTCATTGACTGGTTTTCAGTCCGGATGACCAGCGATATCAACAGTGCCGACCCGGGGCTGCCGTCCAATGCTCGTTCCAGGGGAGCCGCCGTGCTTCAGCATTACACGAATTTCGAGGACATCTATGCCGAGCTACCGAGCCGACTGACAGACTTTGATCCACAACTGGCAGCGCTGCGCAGCCGGTTGCAGGCGCGCATCCTGGACAGGGTATCGCCTGATTTGTCAGAGCTTGAAGTACACATATCCATGTTCATTACGGTACAGCGCGCCCGCCTTTTGAATGAGCCAGTGCCTTTTGCCAGTTTCATGAGAATTCAATACGACTTCTGGAATTACTCGCTATCGCTCAGGCCGCTCACTGTTGCCGAGCGTGCCGCACTGATGAGCCGGGAGGCGTTCATCGACTGGCTTTGCACGGCCCAGGACATTTTCAACGATGCTGATCAAGTTGCTTGCGTAGGGGAAACCACTTGGCGGCCGTACCTTGGCCTGATGTCCCGGGACTGGACTGAAGGAGCGACCATTTGGGAAAGCGTGGACGAGAAGCTGTCGGATGCCTTCAGCGAACCGGTGGACGCGGCCGGCTGGCCGCAAGCGCTGCTGGACAACCTCAGGCATCCAGCCGCCGATCTACCGAGTGCCTGGGAGCACGCTCCGGTGGATGGCCAGATGGTTTGGCGCCGAGCGAACCTGGAGGCCGTGAACGATGTGGACTGGACTGCTGGCCAGCCGGTGGCACTCAATGATGATCAGTTCCGGCGCACCATGGCGATCTACCGCTCGGTGAGGACTCGGGAGATCGACGCCCTGGTTCGTCGCGTGACTACCGATCTGGTCGATCCATGGTGGCCGTTGCGGCCTCAATAGCGTCCATACCCTTGCCTGAGGCCTGTCGCCTGAATACCAGGGCCTTGAGGCCACAGGCCGGGTCAGCGTCTGGAAACTCCGGGGGATTGGCCAGCCGCTCTGCAAATAACAGCCCCGGCGCTTCGCGCATGACACCGTCGATGAGGAAGTCCGGGCCGGTGGCCGGATCGTTGCTGCAAGCCAGGACGGTTCCGGCAGGCGTCAACAGTTCCGGCAGGCGGCGCAGTACACGCTGATAGTCCTTGGTCAGCAGAAAGCTGCCTTTCTGGAAAGTGGGTGGATCGATGATGACAAGGTCGTACGGCCCGTTGTTGATGACCTTGCCCCAGGACTTGAACAAGTCGTGGCCGAGGAAACTGACCTGGCCCAGGTCATGGCCATTCAACCGGTGATTGTCGCGTCCACGGCTCAAGGCCGCGCGGGACATATCCAGGTTGACCACGTGGTGCGCACCGCCGGCAATGGCCGCTACCGAAAAACCGCAGGTGTAGGCGAAGAGGTTCAGCACCCGCATGCCAGAGGCATTGGCCCGCACCCAGTCGCGCCCGTAGCGCATGTCGAGAAACAGGCCGTTGTTCTGCTTCCTTCCCAGATCGATCCGGTAGCGCAGGCCGCCTTCGGTCAGGGTCCATTCATCGATCGGTTCGCCTACCAGCCACTGGGTGAGACTGTCGGGCAGGTATCGATACTGCACGGCGAGGGTATGGGCGCCGCTGTGTTGCCAGGCGGGCGAGGCGGCGAGGGCGCGCAGCATGGTGAACAAGTCATCCAGTTGCGTTGGATCGGGCTCCTTGAACAGCGAAACCAGCACCACGCCTTGCAGCCAGTCGACAGTGATTTGCTCCAGCCCTGGCCAGCAGCGCCCGCGACCGTGGAATAGGCGACGGGTTTCGTCGGGCACCGATCCCAGCGCCGTCGACAAGTGGCTCTGCAATGTTTGAAGGGCTTGAGGATTCATCAGGAAAAACGCCAGCGACTCGAAAGGCCGGCATTTTAACCACCGGCGAACCGGGTGCAATCCCTGTGGCGAGCAAGCTTGCTCGCGCTTGAGTGCGAAACACTCACACGATTGGGGCTGCTGCTAGCCGCCACTGGTCGCCAGGATGCTCGCCACCTGTTGCGGCTGGCAATTGAGATAGGCCGAACGCTTGAGCCACGCCGGGTCGGGGTACCAGGAAAACATGAATTGCCCACCCTTGAGCTTGTCGATCACCTGGCGCGCCACTTGCGGGCGTACGGCGGGGCAGCCGAGGCTGCGGCCGATGCGACCCTGGCGCGCGCTCCACAGCGGATTCACATAATCGGCGGCGTGGATCACGATCGCCCGGTCCCGGGCCAGGTCGTTGAAACCGGGTTCGAGGCCGTCCATGCGCAGGGAGTAGCCATGGGCGCCCTGGTAGCTTTCCTGGGTACGGAACAACCCGAGGCTGGACTGATAACTGCCCAGGCGATTAGAGAACTGCGTGGCGAAGTTTTCCCCGGATTTCTGCCCGTGGGCCACCAGGTCGCGCAGCACCAGCTTTTTCTGGCGCAGGTCGAAAATCCATAGCCGGCGGGCCGTGGACGGTTGCGAATAGTCGATCACCGCCAGGTGGCGGGCCTGTCCAGCGCCGTTGGCAACTGCGCACTGCATCGCACTCAGGGCACTTTTCAGCGCCTGGGGATTGAGTTCCGGCGCGGCGTGGGCGAGGCTGTTGTAAAGAGGCTGGGTCTTGGGTTTTTCGGCCAGCGCGGGGCTGCACACGACGCCCAGGCTGGTCATGACCAGGCAAAGTCGGCGCAAGTAGGCCGATACAGGCGAAAACAGCTTATGGTGGCGTTCGTTTGCGGCATCCCGTCCGGTTTCGTTTGTCTGCATGATGGCGGGTCGTACCTGTCGCAAAAATTCACCGTCAACGAGACGGCCATGGATTGGAGTAAAGCAGTTGTTTAAAAAGCCCGCATGTTACCTGAGCCTTTTATTGCTCGTTGCGCCATTGGTCGCTACGGCCGATGACGGCGATCCGGGGCAGGCGCAAACCACGCTGGCGCAGCTGTCGGTCAACTGCCCTGAGTTGGCTGCAAGCGTTGATTTTCCGACAGTCATGAGCTTGCAGTCCCTGTACCAGCAAAACGCAGGCCAGGCGATCTGGATGGACGATGAGCGGTTACAGGCGCTACAAATCCAATTGCAACAACTGGCGGATGATGGAATGGATCCGGCCCGCTACAGCCTACCGGGCCAGGGCGCCTATTCGAATGCGGCCTGTACCGACATCGCCATCAGCCAACGCTACCTGCAAGCCCTGCATGATCTGCGCTTCGGTTATCTGCCACAGAACCGCCTGGAGCCGATCTGGAAAGCCAATCCGCAATTGCCGGATCGTCGATCCATGGTGCTGCACTTCGCCATCGCGGGCCTGCACAATCCGGTAGAGGCTTTCGAACTGGCTCGGCCGAGCCTGACGCTCTATCGCAACCTGCGCGAGCTTTACGTCCGGCAGCGGCAGCAACCCCTGGCGGACTGGCAATCGGTGCCCGGTGGTCCGCTTTTGCAGCCAGACAAGCGCGACGCCCGCGTCCCGGCACTCGCCCGGCGCTTGTTCAACGAAGGCTACCTGAGCGTGCCGCCACTCGATGCCGATGAGCATTACAGCCCGAGCCTCGTGGACGCGATGAAGAATTTCCAACTTGACCATTCGCTACAAGCGGATGGGGTAGTGGGCCCCTGGACCGTCTCCGAGCTCAACATCAGCCCGGCCATGCGTCGCGAGCAGTTGCGCATCAACCTGGAGCGCATGCGTTGGTTGGCCCAGGACCTGGAGCCGGACAGCGTGCTGGTCAACGTGGCGGCGGCGCAACTGACGGTTTACCAGGGCGGCGCTCCAGTGTGGCAAACCCGCACCCAGGTGGGGCGTGCCGAACGCCAGACGCCGCTGATCAAATCGCGTATCACCCGCCTGACGCTGAACCCCACCTGGACGATCCCGCCGACCATCATGCGCGAGGACAAACTGCCCGAAATCCGTCGCGACCCGGAATTTCTCACTCGGCACAATCTCCGTGTGCTCGATCGGGACGGCTTGCCGGTGGCAGCGGAGAGTATCGACTGGGAGCACCCCGGCGATCTCATGCTGCGCCAGGATGCCGGCTCGAAGAATCCCTTGGGCAAACTGGTCGTGCGCTTTCCCAACCCGTTTTCCGTGTACCTGCACGACACGCCCAGCCAGGCTTTGTTCAGCAAAGGACCGAGGGCCTTCAGCTCTGGCTGTGTGCGCATCGAGCAGGTCATGCACATGCGGGACTTGCTCGTAACCCCGGCCGAACGCAAGCGGACCGACACGCTGCTGGCAAGCGAGCTGACCCATGAATTCAGGCTGGCCAAGCCCGTGCCGATCCTGCTGGGCTATTGGACAGTGCAAGCGGACAGCCAGGGCCGGGCGGTGTATATCCCGGATATCTACCAACGCGATATCGCCCTGTCTGCCGCTGACCGCCGTGCGCTCTGAGCACAGGGGGCTCAGGCGCATGCCGCTTCGCCCGTTACATGGGCCGTCTCGTCAGTTGTCGAAAAGAGCCGTTGGCCAAGGGCCTCTGCCGTTTGCAGATGTAGCTTCGGATCGAGGCTTTCCGATTCGAGCAATCTGTCGGAGCTCACGACGTGGGCGCCGCAGTAGTCGAAGATGCCGTGTTCGATTTGCGTGACCATCGCCTTGTCGTAGCCGTGGCGTTCGAAACTGCCGGCATCTGCGCCGCCGACGCCCACCAAATGAACCCGCAGCCGCTGGAGTTTCTGGACAAATGGTTGACCGGGGATGTAATCGAACGCCCAGCCGTTGGAAAATACCCGGTCGATCCATCCCTTGAGCAAGGCCGGCATCGACCACCAGTAGATCGGGTACACCACGACCAATGCGTCGGCACGGTCGATCCGGGCCTGCTCGGCAAGAACATCGGCGGGCGGTGCTGCAACGCGGCGATGAACCGCACCGTCGGCGTAATCAAAGCGTGGGTCGAATCCTTCGGCCGCCAAATCGGCTATCTCGAACGTATCCGTCGGATTGGCTTGATTGATCCCGTTGCCAATGGCTTGGGCGAGGGCATGGGTCAAAGAACCCGGGTTATGGTGAGCAACAACGATAACGGCATGCATATGGATTTCCTCTGGTATCGCGCATTAACAAGCGCGTATGATCAGCTAAGTTACTGAACGTAAGTTACCGTTGGTATAGTTAACATGTCAACCCACGAAGAAAATGGGCGCCCCGGCGCTGCACCCCGGCGGCGGCTATCGCGCGCCGACAGGCAACGGCAGCTGTTGGAAGTCGCCTGGCGCATGGTGCGCGAAGAAGGCAGCGAGGCGCTGACCCTGGGCCGCCTGGCGGAACAGGCTGGCGTGACCAAACCCATCGTCTACAACCACTTCCTCACGCGATCAGGGCTACTGGCCGCGCTTTATCAGGATTTCGATGTCCGTCAGACGGCGTTGATAGGTGCCGCGATCGACGCCAGCGAGCCGGATCTGGAAAGCCGCGCGCAGGTGATTGCTGGCTCCTTTGTGGATTGCGTGCTGCTTCAGGGAAGGGACATACCGGGCGTCAGCGCGGCGCTGAGCGGCACGCCTGAACTTGAGTCCATAAAAAGGGAATGTGAACGAAGCTTCCTGGAAAAATGCCGATCGGTCCTCGAACCCTTCGCCGGAACCGGACGCCTTTCCCAAGCGAGCCTGCGGGCGATGCTGGGGGCGGCGGAGGCGTTGTCCGATGCGGCGGCCAATGCAGAGGTCAGCGCGGAGGAGGCCAAGCGGGAGTTGTTCCTGACCATCGTTGCGATGGTCGAGCGGGCTGCCGGAAATGCCTCAAACTGATCAACCGCTATCGCGAGCAGGCTCGCTTTCATAAGTCTTGTGAACGGAACAACCCCATGTGGGAGCGAGCCCGCTCGCGATGGCGGCAGCACATTCAACCTCTCTCCAAGAAAAAACGAACCCCAGGCTCCTTTTTCGGTTCTTAACTGATGTCCCTTGATAACAGGGACATCAGGCGGGGCCGCGGTCTTGCCCACCAAACACTGCGATCAAAGGAGGCGACATGCCCAACTCCTTCCATTCGCCCTGGTGGAAGAACGCTGTGATCTACCAGGTCTATCCTCGCTCTTTTGCCGATGCCAACGGCGATGGCATTGGCGATCTTCCCGGTTTGACGGCACGTCTGGACCATCTGCAACGTCTGGGCGTCGATGCATTGTGGCTGTCGCCGGTGTACCGCTCGCCGATGTGTGACGCAGGCTACGACATCTGCGACTACACCGATGTCGATCCGCTCTTCGGCAACCTGGCCGACCTCGACGCATTGATTGCCCAGGCCCACGAACGAGGCTTGAAGGTCCTACTCGACTTCGTGCCCAACCATACGTCCGACCAGCATCCCTGGTTCCTCGAATCACGTTCCAGCCGCGACAACCCCAAGCGCGACTGGTACATCTGGCGCGACCAGCCCAACAACTGGCGGGCCTCGATCGATGGCGGCAGCGCATGGACCTGGGACGAGACCAGCCAGCAGTACTACTTGCACTTCTTTTTGCCGCAACAACCGGATCTCAATTGGCACAATCCAGAAGTCGTGGCCGCCATGCACCAAGTCCTGCACTTCTGGCTCGAGCGCGGCGTGGACGGGTTTCGCGTCGACGTGGTGCATTGCGTCGGCAAGGACCCGAGTTTCGCCGACGACCCGCGCTGCATGGCCGGTGAAACGATGGTCAAGATCAACGACCAGCCGTATAGCCATGAAGTGTTGCGAGGGTTGCGACGCCTCGTTGACAGCTACCCCGGCGAGCGGGTGCTGATCGGTGAGGTGAACATTCGCTCCACGGCGCAGGTGGCGGCCTACTACGGCGCCAGTGACGAATTGCACATGTCATTCAATTTTCCACCCCTGGACGCCCCCTGGGACCCGGTGGTGTTTCGCATGTGCATCCGCGAGGTGGAAAACGACCTCGGCCCCTTGCAGGCCTGGCCCACGTGGGTGCTGTCCAACCACGACAACAGCCGTCACCGCAGTCGCTATGGTGGCTCGTTGCGCCGGGCGAGGGCCGCGGCAGTGATGCTGCTGACGCTGCGGGGCACACCCTTCATCTACCAGGGCGAGGAATTGGGGCTGGAAGACACCCAAGTAACCGCCCAGACCCGCGTCGATCCTGGCGGGCGGGACGGCAGCCGGGCACCGTTGCCGTGGACGTCCCAGGCGCCGCACGGTTGGTCGGGGCAGGCGCCGTGGTTGCCATTTGCAGCAGACGCCGGCGCGTTGTCGGTGGAGTCGCAGGAACGTGCCGCCGATTCGGTGTTGGCCCTTTATCGCCGTTTGCTCGCCTGCCGTCGCAATAGCCTGGCGCTGCGCCTGGGCGGCTGGGAAGAACTGCCGTCCCATCCACAAGTGCTGGCCTATCGTCGCCATTGTGAAGGCGACGAGCGCCTGGTCTGCATCAACTTTGCCGACAACGAACACACCTTTCCTTTGGCCGATCCCTGGCGGGTGGAAGTCGCCAGTGATGGGGCGGACGAAGGCCAGCCGTTCAGCGGTCTTCTGGCTGCCGAGCAGGCCGTGATCCTGTGTCGATAAGGAGTGATCAATGAAAGCCAATTGGCACCGAAACACTTTGATCTATCAGATCGATCCATCCTTGTTCTACGACAGCAACGGCGATGGCCGGGGCGACCTTAAGGGCATCATTCGCCAGCTGGACTACCTTCAGGCGTTGGGCGTCGGTGCGCTCTGGCTGATGCCGCTGTATCGGTCACCGTTCAAGGACGCCGGTTATGACGTCAGCGATTTCATGGCACTGGACCCGCGCTTTGGCAGCGAAGAAGACTTGCGCCAGTTGATCGTCCAGGCCGGTGAGCGCGGCATTCGAGTGATCCTTGAATTGGTGGTGCAGCACACCAGCGATCAGCACCCCTGGTTCCTTCGCGCGCGGCGGGACAAGGACAGCGTCTATCGAGATTATTATCTGTGGTCCGACACGCCGGTGGACGATGGCAACCAGCCAATCTTCCCATCGGTGGAGGACAGTATCTGGCGCTGGGACGAACAGGCCGGACAGTACTATCGACACCTGTTCTACCGCCATGAGCCGGACCTCAACCTGGCGAACCCTCGCGTGGTCGAGGAGATCGAGCGCATCATGGTCCATTGGCTCGAGCTGGGCATCGCCGGCTTTCGTCTCGATGCCGCTTCACACCTGGTGGAACAGGCTGGCGGCGGCAATGAAGAGCAGGGCGTCTGGGTGCTCGACCGATTCTACAAATGCATGACCCGCATCAACCCCGAAGGCGTGCTGATGGGCGAAGTGGATGTCGAGCCGGAGCGCTTCAGCCACTATTTCGGTACCGGGGAACGCTTGGGCCTGGTCTTGGATTTCTGGGTCAACAATCATCTGTTCCTGGCACTGGCCCGTGGCAAGGCCGAGCCTTTGCAGCGGGCCATCATCCGGCGTCCGGCGCCACCGGATGGTGCGAATTACGCGGTCTGGCTGCGCAACCATGACGAACTCGATCTGGAGCGCTTGAGTGAGCAGGAACGCGAGGAAGTGATGCAGGCGTTCGCCCCGGAACCGGACATGCGCCTGTACGGCCGAGGCATCCGCCGGCGCCTGGCGCCGATGCTCGGCGGCGATGTCCGGCGCCAGGCCTTGGCCCAGGCATTGTTGTTGTCACTGCCCGGGACGCCGATCGTGCGCTACGGCGAAGAAATCGGCATGGGCGAGGACTTGTCCCGTCCCGAGCGCCTTTCGGTGCGCACGCCCATGCAATGGAGCGACGAGGCCAATGCCGGGTTCTCATCGGCCCAGCGCCTGGCTGCGCCGCTGATCGACGAAGGGCCGTTCGCCTATACGCGACTGAACGTGGAAGCGCAGCTGGATGACCCCGATTCGCTGCTGGCTCGCGCCCGTCGATTGCTGTTGGCGCGCAGGCGGTTGGGTGAAGTGGGCGACGGCAAGGCGCGCCTGTTGACGGTCGATCATCCAGCGGTGTTCGCCATCGCGCATGAATGCAGAGCAACCTCGGTGATGCTGGCGAATATCGGGACCGACGCGGTCACCGTGCAGTTGCGCGAGCTGGACCTGGAGGGTTTCGAGGAAGTGCTCTCGGACAGCCCGTACCCGGCCCCGGCGCAATCGAAGCTGGCGCTGAACGGATACGGGTATCGCTGGTTCCGGCGCAGTGGCTCAGAACAGTAGCAGCACGAGCGCCAACAACCCGCCACAGGCCAACAGCAGGGCCGACACCTGTGTCGAGCTCAGGGCCAGCGCAGAGTCCCGGGAGCGGCCGTTGAAGCGCCCGCGGGTACGATGCATGGACTCCTGTGGCTCGAACAGATTGTCCGGGCGCTGATTGTCGTCATCCTCGTTGGTCATTTGCCCCGACCAGGCGTTGCGGGCCAACAGGCGATCGAGCAGCCCAGGCATCAGACACGTGCCGACAATGGCTTTGAGCGACGCCGCACCCAGCCACAATTCCCTGGGCGTGCGCTTGACCACGCTCAATATCGCCCGGGCGGCCACGTCCGGATCATGAATCGGTGGCACCGGTTGCGGGCGCTTGCCCAGCTTGTTCCGGGCCCAATCGAACTGCGGCGTGTTGACCGCCGGCAGTTGCACCATGCAGACCTTGATTTTGCTGTGCTCATGAAGCAGTTCGCAGCGCAATGAATCGGTAAAGCCACGCACCGCGAACTTGGCTCCGCAATAAGCGGCTTGCAGGGGAATCGCGCGGTAGGACAGTGCCGAGCCGACCTGGATGATCACCCCGCGATTACGTCGTCCCATCAGGTCCAGCGCTGCGAGGGTGCCGTGGACGGTGCCCAGGTAAGTCACCTTCGTGACTCGGTGGATTTCTTCGGCGCTCAACTGACGGATCGGCGAAAACACCGTGACCATTGCGCAGTTGATCCACACATCGACAGGTCCCAGTTCGCGCTCCATCCGCTGGGCCGCTTCGAAGACTGCATCGGCGTCGGCGACATCGACGCTGATCGCCAGGCACGTCGTACCCAATTGGTTCAGTTCTTCTGCGGTAGCCGCCAAGGCTTGTTCGCCCCGGGCCAGCAACCCGACGCGGTAGCCCGCCGCGGCAAACCGGTGGGCGGTCGCACGACCGACGCCGGCGGTGGATCCACTGATGACAACGACAGGTGGGTTTCGCTCATCCATTGCGTTCACATCCGATCAATAGCCTGCGCCCTCTGGCGCTGTTGGGTTCCAGTTATTGTGAAAATCCCGGCCAGCGTAGGTTCAGGATTTTTTGCGCGCGGGCTCTCAGGGTTGCACTTATATGAAGCCGTCGGTGCCCGATCGCACCATCGCAAGGCAAAGGAACAGGCGGATGTCGCCCACGGGTTTCGGGTAGCCGAGCTGACCCCTTCGCGAGCAAGCCCGCTCCCACAGGGGGCTGGCGGCGAATATGCGATTGCTGATGAGGTTTGGCACGCTCGCTGCAAGACCTTGTCCAGGCCCACCGTGAACACAATCGAGTGGGTAGCCCCGTCGGTCAACGAAGATCGAGCGCCAGCAGGCCGGGGGATAACGGTAGATCAGGGCGCAGCCGCCGGGTCGATACCGCACAGAACAGGCAAAGACGCCTGGAACCGCAAGGTTTCAGGCGTCTTTTTTTTGCTTTCAAAAAACCGTGATGGGCTTTTGTCGGGTGCTTTTATGAATTCCAACGTTGCTTCCCTGAACAAACTGCAAACGCTGATCGTGATCGGCAATGGCATGGTCGGCCATCACTGCGTCGAGCAACTGATCGAGCGCGGTGCCCTCAACCATTACCGCGTGCATGTCTTCAGCGAAGAGCCGATGCGGGCCTACGACCGCGTGCATCTGTCCGAATATTTTTCTGGGCGAGACGCCGAATCCCTGGCCCTTGGCGAAGCGACGTTGTACCAGACGCCGGGTGTGACGTTGCACCTGGGCGTGCCGGTGTTGGAAATCGACCGCCAGGCGCGTGAGGTGGTCACCGCCACTGAACGCCTCGGCTATGACAAGCTGGTGCTCGCCACCGGTTCCTATCCGTTCGTGCCGCCGATCCAGGGCGCCGAGGGTGATTCTTGCCTGGTCTACCGCACCCTCGAAGACCTCGATGCGATCCGCGCCGCCGCCAGCAACGCCCGTCGTGGCGTGGTGGTCGGTGGCGGATTGTTGGGCCTGGAAGCGGCCAATGCCTTGAAGAGCCTCGGCCTGGAAGCTCACGTCGTGGAATTCGCCCCCCGGTTGATGCCCGTGCAATTGGACGAGCAAGGCGGCCTGGCACTCAAGGCGCGCATCGAGAAACTGGGCGTTGGCGTGCATTTGTCCAAGGGCACCCAATCGATCAGCGCGGGCGAGCAGTATCGTTATCGGATGAACTTCGGCAACGACGATTTCCTCGAAACCGACTTGATCGTGTTTTCCGCCGGTATTCGCGCCCAGGATGCGTTGGCCCGTCAATGCCAATTGCCGATCGGCCCCCGCGGTGGCGTGGTAATCGACGACCATTGCCAGAGCAGCGACCCGGACATTTACGCCATCGGCGAATGTGCGGCGTGGAACGGCAGCATTTTTGGACTGGTCGCGCCGGGCTACCAGATGGCCCGCAACGTCGCGTCGCGCCTGTGCGGCGAAGCCGGCGAGGCGTTTACCGGCGCGGACATGTCCACCAAGCTCAAATTGCTGGGCGTGGACGTCGGCTCCATCGGCGACGCACACGGCAACACGCCGGGTTCGCGCAGCTTCCAGTTCATCGACGAAACCAGCGCCAGCTACCGTCGCCTGGTAATCGACGCTGACGGCAAGCGCGTGATCGGCGCGGTTTTGGTAGGCGACAACAGCTACTACGACACCTTGCTGCAGTACATGCAGAACGGCATCGCGTTGCCCAAGGACGCCGCCAGCCTGATCCTGCCATCGTCCGAAGGCGCCCCGACACTGGGCCCGGCGGCTTTACCCGAAACCGCCACCCTCTGTTCGTGCCACAACGTCACCAAGGGGGCGGTCTGCTCGGCCATCGACGGCGGCTGCACCGATCTCGGCCAGCTCAAGTGCGACACCAAGGCCGGCACCGGTTGTGGCGGCTGCGCGGCGCTGGTCAAGCAAGTCTTCGAGCACGAACTGATCGCCCGCGGCGTCAGCGTCGACAAGAGCCTGTGCGAACACTTCGCCTATACCCGCCAGGAACTGTATGCCCTGGTGCGCGTGGAAGGCATCATCAGTTTCGAAGAATTGCTCGCCAAACACGGTCGTGGCCACACCGGTTGCGACCTGTGCAAACCGGCCGTGGGCTCGATCCTGGCGTCGTGCTGGAACCAGCCGATCATGGACCCGCACCTGGTGCCGTTGCAGGACACCAACGACACCTTCATGGCGAACATGCAGAAGAACGGCACCTATTCGGTGGTGCCGCGCATCGCCGGTGGAGAAATCACCGCCGACAAACTGATCGCCATCGGCGTGGTTGCCAAGAAATACGACCTTTACACCAAGATCACTGGCGGACAGCGCATCGACCTGTTCGGCGCGCAGCTGCACCAGTTGCCGGACATCTGGGCCGAATTGATCGAAGCCGGGTTCGAAACCGGCCACGCCTACGGCAAATCCACGCGCACGGTAAAATCCTGCGTGGGCAGCACCTGGTGCCGCTACGGCGTGCAGGACAGCGTGCAAATGGCCCTGACCATCGAGGATCGCTACAAAGGCCTGCGCTCGCCCCACAAGCTCAAGTTCGCGGTGTCTGGCTGCACCCGTGAGTGCGCCGAAGCCCAGAGCAAGGACGTCGGCGTGATCGCCACTGAAAAGGGCTGGAACCTCTATGTGGCCGGCAATGGCGGTATGCGTCCGCGTCACGCCGAACTGTTCGCCACCGACCTGGACGATGCGACGCTGATCCGTTACATCGACCGCTTCCTGATGTTCTACATCCGCACCGCCGACAAGCTGCAACGCACCTCGGTGTGGCGCGAGAGCCTGGAAGGTGGCCTGGACTATCTCAAGGACGTGATCATTCACGACAGCCTGGGCCTGGGCGCCGAGCTCGAAGCGCAGATGCAACTGGTGGTCGACCGCTACGAATGCGAATGGGCCAACGCCCTGAAGGACCCAGAAAAGCTCAAGCGCTTCCGCACCTTCGTCAACGACAAGCGCGGCGATCCAGACGTTCATTTTGTCCGCGAACGCGGCCAGCGCCGGCCGGTGCATGCCGGCGAACTTCACTTGATTCCCGTCACCGAGGAGGTGCTCTGATGACCCAGCCAAACGTCGTTCGTATCGCCCAAGAATCCGTGCAATGGCATGCCCTGTGCAGTCGCGAGGACCTGGTGCCCAACTCCGGCGTGGTCGCCTGGCACGACGGCAGCCAAGTGGCGCTGCTCTATCTCCCAGAGCATGCGGACAAGCCACTGTACGCCGTCGATAATCGCGATCCGAAGTCCGGCGCCAACGTCATCGGCCGCGGCCTGTTGGGCAATATCAAGGGCGAACTGGTCATTGCCTCGCCGATGTACAAACAGCATTTCCGCCTGGAAGACGGCCTTTGTCTGGAGTACCCGGAGCAGCGCTTGCGGGTCTGGCCGGTGCGCTTGAATGGCGATGTGGTGGAAATAGGCGAGGGCTGATTAGCTTGCCTGATTGTGGCGAGGGGATTTATCCCCGCTCGGTTGCGTAGCGACCGTAAGATTTTTTGGGCCGCTGCGCGGTCCAGCGGGAGCAAGCTCCCTCGCCACGACAGCGGCCACTTTTGTTTGAGATTGGGGATTAGTAATGAAGACCGCCGCGCAACTGGTAAGGCTCAAGAGCGTACAGAACCAGCGTGTCCACAGCATCGCACCGGATCAGACCGTGCTCGAAGCGTTGCAGATCATGGCCGAGAAAAATGTCGGTGCGCTGCCGGTGATCGAAGGCGGGCAGGTGGTGGGGGTGTTCAGCGAGCGGGACTACGCGCGCAAGATGGTCCTCAAGGGCCGTTCATCCGTGGGCACTGCGGTGCGCACCATCATGAGCACGCCGGTGATCACCGCCGACAGCCAGCAGAGCATCGATCGCTGCATGGCGGTCATGACCGACAGCCACCTGCGGCATTTGCCGGTGCTGGATAACGGCGAGCTGATCGGGCTGTTGTCCATTGGCGACCTGGTCAAGGAAGCGATCGTCGAACAAGCGGACCTGATCCGGCAGTTGGAGCATTACATTCGCGGGCATTGAGCACCTGCTGTGCCGTTGTGGCAAGAGAGCCTGGGAGCCATTCAATCGCTTCCGTGCTGGGCCGCATCAGCGCTTGGCCGGTGCTGGCGCAACAATTCGATTTGTTGGGCGGGAATCAAGGTGCGCAAGGATTTATAGAGGGCGCGGGTTTCCAACAGGTTCCACACGCGCAACATGGTTTCCAGCGCATCGAGGGGTTTGCTGATGAAGTCGCGCGCGCCCAGCGCCAGGGCACGCAGGCGGGTGTCGCGGGTCGCGTCGGCCGTCAGGACCAGGATCGGCAGGTAATCATTGGCCGGGATCCGCCGGTTGAGCTGCTCCAGCACCGCGAAGCCATCGAACGCAGGCATGTGCAGGTCCAGGATGACCAGGTCCGGCTCGAAACTGTTGAACAGGTCAAGGGTGCGCAGCGGTTCGGTGCTGCTCAGTACATTGTGCAGCCCTTCGCGGGCGAGCAATTGCTCCATCAGATCCAGGTTGGGGCGCTGATCGTCGATGATCAGGATGCGCAGGTCGCGATTCATGCGGACTCCGGTAGATAACGCTCAAGGTGGCCAAGGAAGGCCTGGATATGAATGGGTTTGGTGAGGATCGCCGTGGCGCCGGTGTCAAGCAGGGCCCGGTGGGACAGGTCGCTGGCATCGGCGGTGATCATCAACACCGGCGTGTAGGCCGTGGTCGGGGATTGGCGCAGGCGGCGAAGAACTTCCAGGCCATCCAGATCGGGCAATGTCACGTCCAGTAGGATCAATTGCGGCGCGTGCTGGCGAGCCAGGTCGAGGCCCATCTGGCCTTGCATGCTGGACAGCAACTGAATGCCTGGACGGCGTTGCATCAGGGTCTCGATCAGGGCGAGGCTAGACAGGTTGTCCTCGATGCACAGCACCTTGCCGTCGAATTCGGTGCGTGGGCGTGCCACTTCCAGCGCAACCATGGGCGGCAGGTGAGCGCCGGATACTCGGGCGCCGGGCAGTCGCAACGTGAAGCAACAGCCTTGTCCCGGATCGCTGCGTACTTGCAGGCTGCCTTGCATCATCTCCAGCAGGCTCTTGCTCAGCGAAAGGCCGAGCCCGGTGCCTTCGATCTGGGGATCCGCGCCGAGGCGCTCGAATGGCTTGAACAGCTGATCCAACAGCTCGGGGGCGATGCCACGCCCGGTGTCGCTGATGGCGATACTGACATGGGGAGCTTCAGCCGTGACCTCAATGCGTACTTCGCCACCCGGCTGGTTGTATTTGATGGCATTGGACAGCAGGTTCAGCAATACCTGCACCAGGCGCTGGCGATCGGCAAGCACGCCGCTGCCCTCGGGCAGCGATGCAAGCTCGGCCAGATGTATCCCGGCGTCGGCCGCCATCGGCGACACCAGCGTCAACGCTTCGTGCAGCACCGCCGGCAATCCGATCGGTTCGATGTTCAGGGGCAGGCGGCCGGCTTCGATTCGGGCGATGTCGAGTACCTCGTTGATCAACGCCAACAAGTGCTGACCGGCTCGCAGGATGTGGCTGACTTGCGTGCGCTGGCCGGCAATGGAATCCATGTCCAGCAGTTGCGCGAAGCCCAGGATGGAATTCAACGGCGTGCGCAGTTCATGACTCATGCGCGACAAGAACTCACTCTTGGCGCGACTGGCGCTTTCGGCTTCTTCACGGGCCGTGCGCAGGGCTATCTCGGCGGCCCGTCGGTCGGTGATGTCCCGGGTGATCTTGGAGAAGCCTCGCAGGGCGCCGGTGCTGTCGTATTGGGCGGTAATCACCACGCTGGCCCAGAAACGACTGCCGTCCTTGCGGCATCGCCAGCCTTCTTCCATGTAATGACCTTCGCGGGTGGCCGCGAGCAAGGCCATGTCCGGATGCGCCGGGCATTCTTCGGCCAGGTAGAACAACGAGAAATGCCGGCCGAGCACTTCCTGTTCGGTATAGCCCTTGATCCGTTCGGCGCCGACGTTCCAAGTGATCACGTGGCCTTGGGCGTCCAGGGCGAAGATCCCGTAGTCCTTCACCCCATCGATGATCAGCCGCAGGCGTTCTTCGTTGTCGCGCAAGGCTCGTTCCCGCTCGGCCAATAATTGCCCAGCCTCCACCAGGCGCGTGCCCAACTGGCCGATCTCATCGCGCTCCGGTGGTTGTGGCAACAGCGGTTGGCCCAGCGCCAGACGCTGGGCGTTGCCTTGCACCTTCTGGACCCGGGCGACGATGCCCTTGGACAGGAACAGCACTGCAACGATGGCGCCGAACAGTCCGCACAGCGCCGCCAGCAGAGTCGCGAACAACAGGCGCATGCGCGTAGCGGAAGCGGCGGCGCTGCGGTCGGTGAGCAGGGCGTCCTCACGGATACGCATGGCGCTGATCTGCTCGCGCAGCACGTCCAGCACTTGTTTGTTTTCGATCAGGATGGCGGTGATGGTCGCGGTGTTGTCGCCTTTGCCGGTGCGCAGGGAGACCAGTCCGTTGAGCTTTTCAGTGATCAGCGGTGTGATGGTCTTTAGGTGCTCGCGCATTCTGGCGTCGCGGATATTATGATCCAGGCGTTGCAGTGCGGCCTGGATCTTTGGGGTGGCCTGTTCGTAGCCGGGCAGGAAATCTTCGCGGCGGGTCAGCAGGTAACCGCGCACGCTGGCGGCTGCTTCGGCCAGTAGGGTGTGCACCGCCTGGATGTCGCCCTGTACCAGCAGCACCCGGCGCACATCCTCTTCGGCGCGTGCGGTCTGGCGCTCGGTGATGTAGATCAGCACCAGTGACAGCAACAGGACAACCAGCGGCAGGGAAATCACCACCAATGCCTTGCCCCGCAAGGGCAGGTCGGCCCAGCGACGGGCCGCGAGGATCTTCATGGCCATTGCCCCGACGGTTGCGCGACCAACCCCAGGGCGATACCGCGCACCGCGGCCTGGGTGCGGTCGGCGGCGCCAAGCTTGCCGATGACCCGCTCGACATGGGCCTTTGCGGTGCCGGGGGCGATGCCGAGTTTTTCGCCGATTTCACGATTGCTGAAACCACTGGCGACCAGGCCGAGCACCTGCCGCTCACGGGCGGTCAGGGCCTGGACCTGAGCCGTACCTCCGGCGCCGCGCTCGGCCATGCGCCGCAAGAGGCGGGCGCTGACCGAGCTGTTCAAGGCTTCCTCTCCCTGGGCGACCCTTCTGAGCGCATCGATCAACTCGGCGCGACTGGCATCCTTGAGCAGATAACCGACGGCGCCCGCGCCGATGGCCGCTTCCAGGTGGTCGGGGCTGTCGTCCATGGTGAAAATCATGACCTTGAGCTGCGGCTGACGTTGTTTCAGGATGCGCGCCGCGCCGAGGCCATTGAGCACCGGCATGCGAATATCCAGGATCGCGATGTCCGGTTGCAGCTGCTGGCACAAATCGAGCGCCTCCTGGCCGTCTCTGGCCTGGCCGACCACCTCGAAGCCCTCGATACCGCAAAGCATTGAAATGAAACCGGTACGGGTCACTTCGTGATCATCGGCCAACAGCACGCGCAGAGGACGGTTCATGATTGGCCTCCATGGGTTGGCAGGGGCACGCTGGCCAACAGGCGAGTACCACCGTTGCGTTCGCTGCGACAGTCCAGATGGCCTCCCAGGAGGCTGGCACGTTCCTGCATGGCCGCCAGGCCCAGGTGGCTGGAGCCATGGCTTTCGATGGGCGGTTCGAGGGCAAACCCGCGGCCATCGTCCTCGACCCGCAACGTTGCCCGTCCGTCACGCACCACCAAGCCAAGGCAAACATGCCTGGCCTGGGCATGCTTGAGGATATTGTTGATGCCTTCCTGGGCGATGCGGAACAGGGCAATCTCGGCGTTTCCCGACAGCCGCGCAGCGCTGTGCTCGACCCAATCCACTGTCAGCCCGGCGTCACGCAGGCGATCGGCTTCCTTGTCGATGGCGGTGTACAAGCCAAAATCGTCCAGTACATGGGGGCGAAGGCCGCCGATCAACTGCCGGCTCTCGCCGACGCAACGCTGGGCCAGGTCGAGGATGGCCTGGTGTTCGCTGTGCAGCGTCGACGACAGCGGCGGGCAGCGGCCGGCGAAACCTTGCAGGCGCTGATGCAGCCCCGCGAGGTTCTGCGCAAGGCCATCGTGAAGGTCATATGCCACGCGCTTGCGTTCGTCTTCCTGGGCGCTGAATAGCCGATGGACCAGCTCGGACATGGTCCGCTCACGGGCTTGCAGCGCCTGGAGCAGCCGGCTGTTTTCCAGGTGCGCCGCCAGCAGCGTCGCAAGCAATTGCAGCGACTCGATGTCCTCGTTGTCGGGGGCCCCGAGGGGCACGCTGTTACCCAGCAGCAGGGCACCGAACACGATGCCGTCCGCGCCTCGCAGCGGCACGCGCAGAACCTGCGCCAGGGTTTTCCCCGGACAGTCCAACCACTGCGGTTCGGGCGCCGACGGCTGCGCGAGCTGGGCAAGCAAATCGAGCCCATCGCCGCTGCCGTGACTGGCAACGGTTTGCAACGTGGCTTGCGGCGTCCACTCCAGCAACAAGCCATGGTCCATGGCGACGAATGCGCACGCTCGCTGCACCGCGCGCTCGCGCATTTGCGCCAAGGGCAGGCGGGTCAATTCGTGCCCGGTGCCCAACAGAAGGCCCAAACGTGCCGCGCGGCTTTGCGACTGGCGGTATTGGCTGCGGATCGCCAGGGCGCTGCCAGGGTCGTGGGGTGGGCTTTGCATGGGGGAACTCCAGCGTGGACGTGAACCGGCCTGGTTCGCGATGGCGACATTAGACCTTGGGATCGGCACCTGGCCTATCTGCCGAATGGCATAGGCGATCAGCACCGGTTGGCCGATGGCGAGCGCTGCGGGGATCGGCAAAGTGGGGCCATTGAAACCCAAAGGACCACAACGATGAAAATGAAAACCTGTGCCATCGCCGCTTTTTTCGTGCTGGCTGCTCCCTTTGTCCAGGCTGCGGAGACCGCGCCGTTCGTCTATCGCACCGTCGTCGAGCAACCGCAAAAGCAAACCGACCGGGAAATAGCGGGGCTTTTCGACCGCTGGAACGCAGCACTGCAAACCGGCAGCGCCAGCGCGGTGACCGCCCTCTACGCGCCGGATGCGGTATTGCAACCGACTGTTTCCAACAAGGTGCGCAGCACACCGGACCAGATCCAGGATTACTTCGTGCACTTCCTGGCGGCCAAGCCGGTCGGGGTAATCAACTACCGGGAGATCCGTCACCTGGGCGCCGACGCTGCGATGGACAGCGGGGTCTACACGTTCACGCTGACCCAGGCCGACGGTTCCAAGCGAGAGGTCCAGGCGCGGTACACCTTCCTCTATGAACGACTCGACGGGCAGTGGAAAATCATCAACCATCACTCATCGGCCATGCCTGAAGTGCCCAAGACCCTCCACGCCAGCCATTGAGGCCGCCGGTGCCTTTGTCATATGTCAGCCCCGGCACCGTCGGCACATCCCACTCTGCGCCAAGGTATGCGCGCCAATGTCGAGAACGTCGCGGATAAACGGTATTGAAGTTCGGCGGGGGCTTCGGATGACAGTGAGCCGGGGTTGACGCTGCGACGCCTCGGACTTATCTGGTTTCGGCGACCGTGGATTTTTGAATGTGGTTCTCTGAAGTGGAGGTATATCCGTTACCAGGATGACGGATATACAAACCGGCCAAGAGCAGCCTCAACCACCCCGAAACAGATCCCGCGAGTCCAGCAACCGCCAGGCAATCTCAGGCCGCTTCTCCAGCCCCCGGCGAATCGCAGCCGGGATCGACTGGCGAATCTTGCGGCATAGCCCCGGCTGCTCCTGGAATTCGATGGCAATACCGCGCATCGTCCGAACCTCGTTATAGCCGGGCTCGATGGTTACCCGCACACCCAGGTTCTCGAACAGCCGCTGCTGCAACCGTTCAAGCTCGTCCAGGCTCTGGATATTTTCCAATCGCTCAAGCAGGCGTTTCTCTTCCTGGCGATTCAGGCAAAGGATGCGCAGATCGCTGCCCGGCGTTTGCAGCAACGCATCACGCCCGCAATCACAGACACCAGGCGGGCAGGGGGGGCGGATGGGCATCGACGCGGTCATGGGCTCCACAAGCTCTGCAACACGACAAACCGCCTTCGGCGTAGGGACGATCCAGGCAATGTGATGCCTGACGGCGTGTCGGTCAACCCTTCGGGAAGGCCGCCTGTCCGCACTTCATGGGGGGCCGCTCGTCAGTTTCGCCAGGATCCGATCAAATTTTCCAAGGCCAGGCGTGTTCAAGAAGACAGACACGTCGCGGCCCGCTTCGTCAGTGGGCCGCGCCTGGAAAAAAGGAGAACCCATTTGATGCAACCCAATCCGTCTACCTTGCCGCTGCTGGAGGAGCTGCTGATGGCCCGCGGGCCCGGCGGGCAGGAGCATGAAGTGCGCGACATCTGCCTTCGGGAGCTGAAACCGCATTGCGACGAAACCTGGGTCGACCCGGCGGGCAATGTCATCGGGCTGATCAAGGGCGCCCGGCCGGACACGAAGCCGCATCAGTCGATCCGGATCATGGCGCACCTGGACGAGATCGCCATGCTGGTCAAACGCATCGAGTCTGACGGCACGTTGCGAGTGGTGGCCCTGGGCGGTGCCAATCCGATCAACTTCGGGGTCTGCCCAGTGGACATTCTTGGCGACCGGGATTTCATTCCTGGCGTGTTGTCGTTCGGGTCGATGCACAGCACCGGTGAAACCCACCAGGGCGCGGACGTGTTGTCGGGAAACGTCAATTGGGGTGACGTCCATGTGATTACCCGTCGCACGAGCGAGCAATTGCAGGCCCATGGGGTACGCCCCGGCACGCGGGTGGTGTTGAGCCAGCACTGGCGACGACCGTTCCGGGTCGGCGACGCCATCGCCGCGCATTTCCTGGACGACCGCGCGCCCATGGTGGCTGCGCTCCAGGCCGCCACGCTCTTGGCCGAGCGCCGTAAAGAGCTGCCACACGACGTTTATTTTGTTTTTACCACCCAGGAAGAAGAGTCCAATGCCGGCGCCCTTTATGCCGCCAGCCATTTGCCCGGGGACGCCACGGTGGCGGTCGAGGTCGGCCCCGTGGTCGCGGAATACGCGACCCGATTGGGCGTCGATCCGATCATCAACACGGGTGACAAGAATGGCTGTTACCACCGTGGGCTCGTCGACCAGCTGTACCAGGCCGGTAAACGCAGCGGGCTGACACCACAATTTGCCTTGTTGGCGGATTTCGCCAGTGACGCCAGTGCGATCATGAGCAGCGGGGCGTCCGCCCAAGGCGGTTGTATCGCAATCCCGACCGAAAATACCCACGGCTATGAGCTGATCGTGGAAGGCAGTATCGAGGCTTGCGCGGTGACATTGCTGGAATTCTTGTTGAGTCGACGTAGTGCCTGACGCCACGGGGATCAATGTGGGAACGAACCTGCTCGCGAAGGCGGCGGCCCATCCAATATTGCATTGGCTGATACACCGCATTCACGAGCAGGCTCGCTCCCACAAGGGTTTGGTTACAGCCCCAGCTCAGAAAGGCCTGGGTGATCGTCCGGCCGACGGCCCAGCGGCCAATGGAATTTACGTTCGCTTTCCTTGATCGGCATGTCATTGATGCAGGCGTAGCGGTTGGCCATCAGGCCGTTCTCATCGAATTCCCAGTTTTCATTGCCGTAGGAGCGGAACCAGTTGCCCGAGTCGTCGTGCCATTCATAGGCGTAGCGCACGGCAATACGGTTGCCAGTAAAGGCCCAGAGCTCCTTGATGAGCCGGTAGTCGAGTTCCTTGGCCCACTTGCGGGTCAAAAAGGCCTTCGCTTCTTCCCGGTTATGGGCGAATTCAGCGCGGTTACGCCATTGAGTATCGAGAGTGTAGGCCAGCGATACTTTCTGCGGGTCACGACCGTTCCAGCCGTCTTCGGCCAGGCGAACTTTTTCGATAGCTGTTTCACGGGTGAAAGGTGGCAGCGGTGGGCGAACTTCGGCAGAGGACGACATGGCCAATCTCCAGATAATGAACGTGGGTTGCACGATTGCTTTACAGCGAGGGTCTTTACGAGCGGTCCTGCGGTTTACACGTGTTGCTTATTCAATCGCCAACAACATCTTCAGGACGTCTTGGGCCTGATCGGCAGCATCGTGATCGCCCATGACGAGCGCGAGGGTAATGGCGCCGTCAATCAGGATGAGCAGCTGTCGGGCAAGCACGTGCGGCTGCTCAATACCCTGTTCGGTACACAAGCGGGTCACATACTCGAGCAATGCCTGTTTGTGCATTTTCGCAACCTGGCGGACCGGGTCCTGAGGGTCGCCGGTTTCGCCGCTGGTGTTGATGAATGCACAACCACGGAAGCCTTCGCTCTGGAACCAGCCCTTGAGCACGGGAAACAGGCTGAGCAAACGTGCGAGGGGCGTCGGCGCCTTGCCCACTTCGCTGCTGAACCACTGCATCCAGCGTTCATCACGGCGCTTGAGCGCCGCGACGACGAGCTCCTCCTTGTTGGCGAAGTAGCGGTAGATACTCTTCCTGGAGACGCCGGCGGTTTTTACCAGAAGATCCATGCCGGTGGCCGCGATGCCACTTCTGTAGATCAACTTTTCGGCGACATCAAGGATGATGTCTCGTGTTTCAGTGCCAGTGATTTCGTTCATGCGACTTAAAGTAGAACGGTCATTCTCCTTGGTCAAATATTTTTTCATCTCGACGGGGAGACCCCAAGCCACGCGTCATGGTGTAAGCTCAACGGTTCTTCGGAATCGACTTTTTGCGAGCCCTATGCCGTCGCTTTTCAAACGTTCCTTGCTGCCCAAGCTGCGCAGCTTTCCACTCACCGCCGACGCCGTGACGATCCTCGACGGTGCCGCCGAGTTTCGCCGTTGCCTGCTTGAGAAAATCGCCCAGGCCACCCAGCGCATCTACATCGTCGCCCTCTACCTGCAAGAGGACGAGGCCGGCCAGGAAATCCTCGATGCCTTGCATGCCGCCAAAACCGCACGTCCCGAACTGGACATTGCGGTGGTGGTGGACTGGTTGCGGGCGCAACGTGGGCTGATCGGGGCCAAAAAACAGCCGGGCAACTCGGCGTGGTATCAAAAACAGACCCGCGCCCATGCCAGCGAAGTGCCGATCTACGGCGTGCCGGTGCAGACCCGCGAGCTGTTCGGGGTACTGCACCTCAAAGGCTTCGTGATCGACGACTGTGTGCTCTACAGCGGTGCGAGCCTCAACAACGTCTACCTGCACAAGTTCGACAAGTACCGCTACGACCGTTATCACCTGCTGCAGAACGCCCCGCTGGCCGATTCGATGCATCATCTGGTGCAACATGGCCTGATCGCCTCCAGGGCCGTGCATCGCCTTGACCTGCCGGACCTGCCCAGCACCCGCAGTTTGCGCAAGGACATCGGCGACCTGCGCAGCCGCCTCAAGTACGCGGCCTACGACACCACGGCGGGCAGCCTCGACAAGAATGGCCTGTCGGTGAGCCCGTTGCTGGGCGTCGGCAAGAACAACCCGCTGAGCAGGGTGATCGGTGAACTGATCGCCGGCAGCCGCAAGCAACTGACCATCTGCACGCCGTATTTCAACCTGCCATTGGCTGTGACGCGGGAAATCAACCGTGCTCTGGCTCGCGGCGTGCGAATCGACATCATCGTTGGCGACAAGACCGCCAACGATTTTTATATTCCTGCGAGCGAGCCGTTCAAGATCATCGCTGCGTTGCCCTACCTGTACGAAATCAGCCTGCGTCGCTTTGCCAAGCGGCACCAGCGCTACATCGACAGCGGCCAGTTGAACCTGCACCTGTGGCGAGACGGCGACAATACCTACCACCTCAAGGGCATGTGGGTGGACGAGCGCTATACCTTGCTCACCGGCAACAACCTCAACCCACGGGCGTTTCGCCTGGACCTGGAAAATGCCCTGTTGCTGGACGATCCCAAGGGCGAGTTGTCGGGACCGCGCCAGGCCGAGCTCGAGCGGATCTATCGGCACACCCAGCGAATCGAACGCTACCTGGACCTGGAAACCCTGCCGGATTACCCCGCAGCGGTGGGCAAGTTCCTCAAGCGCGTCAGCCGGGTGCGAATAGAGCGTCTGCTTTACCGGATCCTGTGAAAACCCAGGCCATGTCGGAAAAAGACACCATCTCGGTCCACTTGGTGCGCGAAGCACTGCTGCAAAGCTGTGCCCCTGGCGCTGCGACCGACGAGGTGCTGCGCAAAGTGGGCATCGACCCGGCGTTGCTCGGCGATGCCCTGGCGCGGGTCCCGGCCCATGCCTATGCGCAGCTTTGGCGCCTGCTGGCGAGGCGCCTGGATGATGAATTTTTCGGCATGGACCCGCGCAAGCTCAAGTCCGGCAGCCTGGCCTTTCTGTGCCGCTGCGCCATGGCCCAGCCGACATTGGCCTCCGGGCTGACGGCGGGGCTGGGGTTCCTTTCGCTGATGCTCGAACACCTGCCGGCGCAATGGGCTCGCCAACAAAGCCTGGCGGAAATTGTCCTGCTCGAAGAAGACCAGACACCGCGCCGGGCCTTCACGTATTTCACCTATTGGATGATCGTCCATGGCGTGGCCTGCTGGCTGGCCGGGCGACGCATTCCGATCCTGTCCGTCGAGTTGCGGTGCCCGCAGCCCGACTTCTGTGATGATTACCGCGTCATGTTCTCCCAGAACCTGCGCTTCGACCGGCCCCGTACGCGGATGATCTTTTCCGCCGACTGCCTGGACCTGCCCATCCGCCGCAGTCCCGAGGAGCTCAAGCGCTTCCTGGCCCAGGCACCGGCGAATATCCTGGTCAAGTACCGCGACCCGCAAAGCCTCTCCAGCCGCATTCGCCATGACCTGCGCCAGCTGCCCGCCGAGCAGTGGCCGGAAACCGAAGCCCTGGCCCAGCGGTTATGCGTTTCCGCCTCGACCCTGCGCCGACGCCTGGCAGAGGAGGGGCAAACCTACCAGGGCCTCAAGGACGGCGTCCGCAAGGAGCTGGCCATTGCCTGGCTGGCCGAACCTTCCATCAGTTTCGTGGAAATCGCCTCGCGCCTGGGGTTCGCCGACGCCAGTTCGTTCTACAAGGCGTTTCGCAAGTGGTCCGGGTCCAATCCTGGGCACTATCGCAGCTTGATTCTCAACGAGGCGGGCTGACGGCCCGCACAGCCAACGCCTACTTTGGTCCATGGCCAAACCAGTCAAGCAACTTGAAGGCTTTGACCATTGCCGCGCCGCCTCTTCGGCGCGAGTATTTCCCTGCTATTCACGGTTCCCCCCACCAATAAAAAGTACAGAGGGATTCTGGTCATGCGCGATTATTCGTCCGCCACGTCGCAGTTCGATTACCTGAACACCGTCAATGCCTCGTTGCACGGCTCGCTCGAAGCGCTCAATGCCTGCGTCGAATGCTGCGACAGGCACACCTTGCCGGGGCGCATCGCCTTGTTTTGGGAGGGCCGTGACGGCAGTGACGCGACCTGGACTTACCGTGACCTGCAGGACAACGCGGCGCGCTTCGCCAATTTCCTGCGCGCCCAGGGCGTCGGCAAGGGTGACAGGGTGGCCGGCCTGTTGCCGCGCACTGCCGAATTACTGATCGTGGTGCTCGCCACCTGGCGCATCGGCGCGGTGTACCAGCCGCTGTTCACCGCGTTCGGCCCGAAAGCCATCGAACACCGCCTCGGCAGCTCCGGGGCACGGGTTGTGGTCACTGACGCCGTCAACCGTCCAAAACTCACTGAGGTTGCCGATTGCCCCATCGTCGTCACGGTCGGCGGGAAAAAGGGCGAGGGCATCGTTCGTGGCGATTTCAGCTTCTGGGCCGAAGTCGCCAATCAGCCCAACCAGTGCGAACCCCTGATGCTGACTGGCGAAGACCCGTTCCTGCTGATGTTCACCTCCGGCACCACCGGCCCGGCCAAGGCGTTGTCGGTGCCGCTCAAGGCGATCGTGGCGTTCCAGAGCTACATGCGCGACGCCGTTGACCTGCGCCCCGAAGACGCGTTCTGGAACGTTGCCGATCCCGGCTGGGCCTACGGCATCTATTTTGGCGTGACCGGGCCTTTGGCGATGGGGCATCCGATCACGTTCTACGACGGCCCGTTCACCCTGGACAGCACCTGCCGGGTCATCAATAAATACGGCATCACCAACCTCGCGGGCTCGCCAACGGCCTATCGCCTGCTGATCGCTGGCGGCGAGCAGTTCGCCCGCTCAATCAAAGGCAAGCTGCGCATCGTCAGCAGCGCCGGCGAGCCGCTGAATCCGGAAGTGATCCGCTGGTTCGCCGACAACCTGGACGTGGTGATCCACGACCATTACGGCCAGACTGAACTGGGCATGGTGCTGTGCAATCACCACGGCCTCAAGCATCCGGTGCACCAGGGCGCCGCGGGTTTTGCCTCGCCGGGCCATCGCATCGTGGTGCTGGATGAAAGCCATCAGGAGTTGGGCGTCGGCCAACCGGGCATTCTTGCGGTCGACCGTAGCCAGTCACCCATGTGTTGGTTCGCCGGCTACCAGGGCGGGCCGACCAAGGCCTTCGTCGGCGATTATTACCTGAGTGGCGACACCGTCGAGTTCAATCCGGACGGCAGCATCAGCTTCGTCGGGCGCAGCGATGACGTGATCACCACGTCCGGCTATCGCGTTGGCCCGTTCGATGTGGAAAGCGCGTTGATCGAGCATCCGGCGGTGGTCGAAGCTGCCGTGGTCGGCAAGCCCGATCCGGAACGTACCGAGCTGGTCAAAGCCTTTGTGGTGCTCAGCGCCCAGTACCGCGCCGCGCCAGAGCTGGCCGAAGAACTGCGGCTGCACGTGCGCAAGCGCCTCGCTGCCCATGCGTATCCGCGAGAGATCGAATTTGTCAGCGACTTGCCGAAAACCCCAAGCGGCAAATTGCAGCGCTTTATCTTGCGCAACCAGGAAATCGCCAAAGCTCAAGAGACTGCGGCGAAGAACGTTTCAGCTTGAATCCAAGGAAACCATGATGCAGATCGACAACAAGATATTCCTCGTCAGCGGTGGCGCTTCCGGCCTCGGCGCGGCCACCGGTGAAATGCTGGTCAAGGCCGGCGCCAAGGTGATGCTGCTGGACCTCAACGCCGACGCCGTGGCCGCCCAGGCGCAAAAGCTTGGCTGCCAGAGCGTGGTCGCGGACATCAGCAACGAAGCAGCCGCCGAAGCGGCGGTCAAGGCCACGGTCGATGCGTTTGGTGGCCTCAACGGCTTGGTCAACTGTGCAGGGATCGTGCGCGGCGAGAAGATCCTCGGCAAGAACGGTCCTCACGCCCTCGCCAGTTTCAGCCAGGTGATCAACGTCAACCTGATCGGCAGTTTCAACCTGTTGCGCCTGGCCGCTGCGGCCATTGCCGAAACCGAAGCCAACGCCGACGGCGAGCGCGGTGTGATCATCAATACCGCGTCGGTGGCGGCCTTCGACGGCCAGATCGGCCAGGCAGCCTATGCCGCATCCAAGGGCGCGATCGCCAGCCTGACTCTGCCGGCCGCCCGTGAGCTGGCACGCTTCGGCATTCGTGTGATGACCATCGCGCCGGGCATTTTCGAAACCCCGATGATGGCCGGCATGACCCCGGAAGTGCGCGACTCCCTGGCCGCCGGCGTGCCGTTCCCGCCGCGCCTGGGCAAACCCGCCGAGTACGCGGCGCTGGTCCGGCATATCATTGAAAACAGCATGCTCAACGGCGAGGTGATCCGTCTCGACGGCGCCTTGCGCATGGCCGCCAAATAGGAGGATTTGTCATGTCCCATGATCCAATTGTCATCGTCAGCGCTGTCCGCACCCCGATGGGCGGCTTCCAGGGCGAACTCAAAAGTCTGACCGCGCCGCAGCTGGGTTCCGCCGCCATCAAGGCTGCCGTGGAGCGTGCCGGCATCGCACCGGACGCGGTCGAAGAAGTGTTGTTCGGGTGTGTGCTCGCCGCAGGCCAAGGCCAGGCGCCGGCACGGCAGGCAGCCCTCGGCGCCGGGCTCGACAAATCGACCCGTTGCACCACACTCAACAAGATGTGCGGTTCGGGCATGGAAGCAGCGATCCTCGCCCATGACATGCTCGTCGCCGGCAGCGCCGACGTCGTGGTGGCGGGCGGCATGGAAAGCATGTCCAACGCCCCGTATCTGCTGGACCGTGCTCGCGCCGGCTTGCGCATGGGCCACGGCAAGGTGCTGGACCACATGTTCCTCGACGGCCTCGAAGATGCCTACGACAAGGGGCGCCTGATGGGCACCTTTGCCGAAGACTGCGCCGAGGCCAACGGCTACAGCCGTGAGGCCCAGGATGCCTTCGCCATCGCGTCCACCACCCGCGCGCAACAGGCAATCGAGGATGGCAGTTTCGATGCCGAAATCGTGCCGTTGCAGGTCATGGTCGGCAAGGAACAGGTCACCGTTCGCCACGACGAGCAACCGCCCAAGGCACGCATCGACAAGATCCCCACGCTCAAACCGGCGTTCCGCGAAGGCGGTAGCGTGACGGCGGCCAACTCCAGCTCGATTTCCGATGGCGCCGCAGCCTTGGTGATGATGCGCCAGAGCCAGGCGCAACAGCGCGGCTTGAAACCTTTGGCGGTCATCCATGGCCATGCGGCCTTTGCCGACGCCCCGGGCCTGTTTCCCACGGCGCCGATTGGCGCGGTCAAGAAGCTGATGGGCAAGACTGGCTGGTCGCTGGACGAGGTTGATCTGTTCGAAGTCAACGAAGCTTTTGCCGTGGTGGGCGTGGTAACGATGGACAAGCTGGAAATCCCCCATGACAAGGTCAACGTCCATGGGGGCGCCTGCGCCTTGGGCCATCCGATCGGTGCATCCGGCGCACGGATCCTGGTGACCTTGTTGTCGGCCCTGCGCCAGAAGGGCCTCAAGCGCGGCGTCGCGGCCATCTGCATCGGCGGCGGCGAAGCCACGGCCATGGCCGTTGAATGCCTGTACTAAGGAACTGCCATGCTCCCGACTGAAGAACAGACACAAATCCGCGACATGGCTCGGCAATTCGCCCAAGAGCGTTTGAAACCGTTCTCGGCTGAATGGGACCGCGAGCATCGTTTTCCCAAGGAGGCCATTGGTGAAATGGCCGAGCTGGGCTTTTTCGGCATGTTGGTGCCGGAACAGTGGGGCGGCTGCGACACCGGTTACCTGGCCTACGCGATGACGCTGGAAGAAATCGCCGCCGGCGACGGCGCGTGCTCGACCATCATGAGTGTGCACAACTCGGTGGGTTGCGTGCCGATCCTGAAATTCGGCACTGACGAGCAGAAAGCCAGGTTCCTCACACCCCTGGCCAGCGGCACGATGCTCGGCGCCTTTGCCCTGACCGAGCCTCAGGCCGGCTCCGACGCCAGCAGCTTGAAGACCAGGGCGCGGTTGGAGGGCGACCATTACGTGCTCAACGGCAGCAAGCAGTTCATCACGTCCGGGCAGAACGCTGGGGTGGTCATCGTGTTTGCGGTCACCGATCCGAGCGCCGGCAAGCGCGGTATCAGTGCTTTCATCGTGCCCACCGACTCGCCGGGCTACAGCGTGGCGCGGGTCGAAGACAAACTCGGCCAGCACGCCTCCGACACTTGCCAGATCCTCTTCGAAGACCTGAAGGTGCCCGTCGCCAATCGCCTGGGAGAAGAGGGCGAGGGCTACAAGATCGCCCTGGCGAACCTGGAAGGCGGGCGGGTTGGCATTGCCGCGCAGTCGGTGGGCATGGCCCGCGCGGCATTCGAAGCGGCGCGCGACTATGCCCGTGAGCGCCAGAGTTTCGGCAAACCGATTATCGAACATCAGGCCGTGGCGTTCCGCCTGGCCGACATGGCGACTCAGATCGCCGTGGCACGGCAGATGGTTCATCATGCCGCAGCCCTGCGCGATGGCGGCCAGCCGGCGCTGGTGGAAGCATCCATGGCCAAACTGTTCGCCTCGGAAATGGCCGAGAAGGTCTGCTCCATGGCGCTGCAAACCCTGGGCGGCTACGGTTACCTCAACGATTTCCCGCTGGAGCGCATCTACCGCGACGTGCGGGTCTGCCAGATTTACGAAGGCACCAGCGATATCCAGCGCATGGTCATTTCGCGCAATCTTTGAACAAGGAATCCTGCATGAATTACGAAACGATTTTGTTGGAGATCAAGGACCGCGTCGGCCTGATCACGCTAAACCGTCCTCAGGCGCTGAATGCGCTCAATGCGCAGATTGTCAGCGAGCTGAACCAGGCGCTGGACAGCCTGGAGGCGGACCCGCAGATCGGTTGCATCGTGCTGACCGGCTCGAAAAAAGCCTTCGCCGCCGGCGCCGACATCAAAGAGATGGCCGAGCTGACCTACCCGCAAATCTATTTGGACGATCTGTTCAGCGACAGCGACCGCGTTGCCAATCGCCGAAAGCCGATCATTGCGGCGGTGAACGGTTTTGCCTTGGGCGGCGGGTGTGAATTGGCGTTGATGTGCGACTTCATCCTGGCGGGTGACAACGCCAAGTTCGGCCAGCCGGAAATCAACCTCGGCGTGCTGCCGGGCATGGGCGGCACCCAGCGTCTGACCCGCGCCGTGGGCAAGGCCAAGGCTATGGAAATGTGCCTCACAGGGCGTTTTATCGATGCGGTCGAGGCCGAGCGTTGCGGCATCGTTGCGCGGATCGTGCCGGCTGATGAGCTGCTGGACGATGCAATGAAGACGGCGGCACTGATCGCCTCCAAGTCCGTGCCTATCAGCATGATGATCAAGGAAAGCGTCAACCGCGCTTTTGAAGTCAGCCTGTCCGAAGGCGTGCGTTTCGAGCGGCGGGTATTCCACGCCGCGTTTGCGACACAGGACCAGAAGGAAGGCATGGCGGCGTTCGTGGCCAAGCGTGCGGCGGCGTTCCAGGACAAGTAAGGCGGCGTTCCGACTGACCCCATCGCGAGCTAGCTCGCCCCCACAGTGGATCTGGGGTGTACGCGCTATTGCGTACGCCTCCAAACCCTGTGGGAGCGAGCTAGCTCGCGATGTTTTTCCCGCCGTTACGCCAGGTAGTGCTTGAGTTCGCGGGCAATGACCATGCGTTGTATTTCGCTAGATCCTTCGTAGATCTGGGTAATCCGCGCATCCCGGTAGTAGCGCTCCACCGGATAATCCTCCAGATACCCGTACCCCCCATGGATCTGTATCGCCGACGAGCAGACTTTCTCGGCCATTTCCGAAGCAAACAGCTTGGCTTGCGACGCTTCCGACAAGCACGGTTTGCCAGCGCTGCGCAGGCGCGCGGCGTGGAGGATCAGCAGGCGGGCGGCGTTCAGGCGGGTGTGCATGTCGGCCAGCAGGTTGGCGATGCTCTGGTGCTCTATGATTGGCTTGTCGAACTGCACACGATCGCGGGAATAGGCCAGGGCCGCTTCAAACGCTGCGCGGGCGATGCCTAGTGCCTGGGCGGCAATGCCGATGCGACCGCCTTCGAGGTTGGAGAGCGCAATGGCCAGGCCTTTGCCTCGGGCACCCAGCAGATTGGCCTCGGGGACGGTGCAGTTGCTCAATGTCACCGCGCAGGTGTCGGAAGCGCGAATGCCCATTTTGTGTTCGGAGCGATCGACGTTGAAGCCCGGGGTATCGGTCGGCACCAGGAACGCCGAGATGCCTTTCTTGCCCAGGTCCGGGTCGGTCACAGCGAAGACGATCGCCAGCTTCGCCCGTTTGCCATTGCTGACGAACTGCTTCGCGCCGTTGATCACCCATTGGCCGTCCCGCAGCTCGGCGCGGGTGCGCAGGTTGTGGGCTTCGGAGCCGGCCTGGGGTTCGGTCAGGCAAAAGCAGCCAATCGCCTGGCCGCTGGCAAGATCCGCCAGCCACGTCTGCTTCTGCTCATCGGTGCCGAAATTGAGGACCGGCCCGCAACCCACCGAGTTATGAATGCTCATCAATGCGCCCGTGGCACCGTCGCCAGCGGAGATTTCTTCCACGGCGAGGGCGTAGGCCACGTAATCGACATAGGTGCCGCCCCATTCCTCCGGCACGACCATGCCCAGCAGGCCCAACTCGCCCATCTTCGCCACCAGGCCGTCGTCGATCCATCCGGCTTTCTCCCAGGCCTGAGCGTGGGGCGCGATTTCACCGCGGGCGAAGTCACGGGCCATGTCGCGGATCATCACTTGTTCTTCGGTCAGCTCGAGGTCTTGCATGATCAATTCCCGTGGTAGTCGAGACCGTCGAAGAAACTCGCCACGACCGAGGCGTCCAGCGCCTCCAGGGTCGGCGGGTTCCAGCGCGGGCGCTTGTCTTTATCGATCAGCAAGGCGCGTACGCCTTCGATCAGGTCACCGCGCTCGAACCACTGGCGGTCCAGGTGCAGCTCGAGGGCGAAACAGTCTTCCAGGCTCAAGTGACGGCCGCGACGCAACATTTCCAGGGTCACCGCCATGGCCAACGGCGAGCGGGTTTCCAGCAGATTGGCGGTTTCCATCGCCCAATCATGGCTGTTGGCAACCGTGACCTGACGCAACTGCTCGACCATGCTCGGCACATCGGGCAGAGCGAAGAAATGGTCGATGACGGACCGCAAATCGGCGAGGGGCGGTGCAGGTAGCTGTTGAACCGCCATTTTTGCCAGCAGGCTTTGCAAGTCCTTGAGTGGGGTATCGCGCCACTCCAGTCGATCGAGACGCTCATCGAGCTGGGCAAGCTTGCGGCTATCGAGGTACCAGTCGGCGAGCCCACAGTACAACGCGTCGGCGGCGCGGATGTGCACACCACTGACGCCCAGGTAGATCCCCAGCTCACCGGGAATGCGCGGCAGGAAATAACTGCCGCCCACGTCCGGGAAATAACCGATGGACACTTCAGGCATGCCCAGGCGAGTGCGCTCGGTCACTACCCGCAGGTCGGCGCCTTGCGCCAGGCCCATGCCGCCGCCCAGCACGAAACCGTCCAACAGGGCCAGAATGGGCTTGCGATAGTGGTGGATGGTCAAGTCGAGGGCGTATTCCTCGACGAAGAAGTCTTCATGCAGGGTATCGCCCTGCTTGTGGCTGTCGTACAGCGAGCGGATATCACCGCCGGCACAGAACGCCTTGTCGCCGGCACCGCGAAGGACCACCGCGCGAATCTGCGCATCCTGCGCCCAGGCATCGAGTTGCTGTTGCATGCTGCGCACCATGCCCAAGGTAAGGGCATTGAGGCCGGCGGGGCGGTTCAGGGTCAAGTGGCCAATGTGGTTGCGGACTTCGAACAGCACCTCGTATGGCGCGGTCTCGACGCCGTCCGCAGCTTGGGATGAAACCTGAGCTGTCATCGCTAACTCCCTGCTTTTATTGTCTTTATAAATAATGTCGCGCGTACCCGGTCGGGATCGTAACAGTGCAAATTTGCATTGCACAACCGGGATACGTGCAGGTCCTGTCTGCATATTTATAGCAGCCACAGGCTCAACCGCGACCCGACAGCACCTCCGTGATGCTGCGGCGCTTGGCATGGCGCTCGCTGGCGTGGATCAATTGTTCGAGATCCTCGGGAGTTACGTCGAAGAATGCTTCCATTTCCTCGAGCGCAAGCTTCAAGTCTTCGGCGGTGATGGCCTGGCGATCCACGGGCGGGTGGTCGGCCGGAATGGCGGCGACCGGCTCGCTGGCGCGCTTGGGGTAGCGTACGCGCGTCAGGTTGTTGTAGGCCAATGCGAAGGCGAGCAGACCGGAGCCGGCCAGCATCGAAGCGCCAAGCGCCTGCCAATCCAGGGCAATGATCGAATGATCCGCCAGCACCAGCGTGGCCGCCAGGGCCCCCGCCGGCGGGTGCAGGCAACGCAGCCAGCACATCAGAACCAGCGCCATGCCCGCCGCCAGGCAAGCGCTGCCCAGTGTTCGGCCGAGCACATGGGCGACCAGCAACGCCACGACTGAAGCACAGAGGTAACCGCCAAAAATCGACCAAGGCTGGGCCAGGGCGCCCGACGACACGGCGAACAGCAATACCGCCGAGGCCCCGAGAGGGCCGATCAGGTGTTGCGCCACTTCGAGGCCAAACACCTGGCCGCAGAGCCAGACACTGAACATTGTTCCTAAAGCCATGCCGATCGCGGCACGGCTCCATTCGGTGGGACGGGTATTGATAGCAGCGGGGAACCAGCGAGAAAACATTAAGCGGAGATCCAAAAAGCCAACAAAAAAAGGGGCTTACGGGAGAATCCCAGAAAGCCCTTTAAGTGTTCCAACATTTGGGGGAGGAACGGAGCACAGTGTGCCGCTCGGCTCTCTTGCTTACAAATTCATATTAATGCTGGTTGAGTTCATTTATTTTGCAGTTTGATCAAGCGCTTCTGGCTTGTAACCAAGGCTGGTGGGCAATGGGCAAGCTGCATGACTGTCCGCGGCCCATCGGGAGATAGACGAAACCTCTGTCCGCCATGCGTTCCGGTTCATAGAGGTTTCGCCCATCAAAAATCACCGGTGCGTTCAGGCGCTGCCGGATCAGCTGGAAATCGGGGGCCTTGAACGACTGCCATTCGGTGCAGATGATCAACGCATCGGCGCCGGCCAGGACTGACTCTGGCGTTCCCATCAGCATCAGTTTCGGCTCGTTGGGGTAGAGCAGCTGGGTCTGTTGCATTGCTTCGGGGTCAAACGCGCGGACGTTGGCCCCAGCCGCCCACAACGCTTCCAGGAGCATGCGACTGGGGGCGTCGCGCATGTCGTCGGTGTTGGGCTTGAAGGCCAGGCCCCACAGGGCAAAGGTCTTGCCGTGCAAGTCGCCCTGGTAGTAAGCATTGATGCGTTCGAACAGTTTGTGTTTCTGCCGCAGATTGATGGACTCCACCGCCTGCAGCAGGTCACTGGCGCAATGGGCTAGCTGCGCTGTATGGATCAAGGCCCGCATGTCTTTAGGGAAGCACGAACCGCCGTAGCCGCAACCGGGATAAATGAAGTGATAGCCGATGCGCGAGTCAGCCCCTATGCCCTGGCGCACCGACTCGATGTCGGCACCGAGGTGTTCGGCCAGTTCGGCGATCTGGTTGATGAAGCTGATCTTGGTTGCCAGCATGCCGTTGGCCGCGTATTTGGTGAGCTCGGCGCTGCGCACGTCCATGAACAGGATCCGGTCGTGGTTGCGGTTGAATGGCGCATACAGCTCGCGCATGGTTTCCCGGACTTCTTCACGCTCACAGCCGATCACAATGCGATCGGGACGCCGGCAATCGGAGACCGCGGAGCCCTCCTTGAGAAATTCGGGATTGGACACGACATCGAATTGCAGCAGGCGCCCGGCCTTGAGCAGGCACTTATCGATGTGGGCGCGCAGGATATCGCCAGTGCCCACCGGCACGGTGGACTTTTCCACCACCACCAGCGGCTGTTCGCCGTAGCGGGCAACGGCTTCAGCGACGGCGAGGACTTGGCGTAAGTCCGCCGAGCCGTCTTCCCTGGACGGCGTGCCGACGGCGATGAACACGACCTGCCCATGCCGGACGGCCATTTGTTCGTCGCTGGTAAAACGCAAGCGCCCGGCATCGAGCCCCTCGCGCACCAGCGTCGCCAGGCCGGGTTCGAAAATACTCACCTGACCCTGGCGCAGGTTCTCGATCTTTTGCTCGTCGATGTCCATGCACACCACGTCATGACCGACCTCGGCCAACACGACGGCTTGCACCAATCCAACGTAACCACTGCCGAACACGCTGATCTTCATGGCGAACTCCCTGGACCATCCCGAGCGGCCGCACCCAGCGGTACACCGCGGTGCGCTCGTTTCAGGATAGGGCGGGGATGTTGCAGTTCACTGACAGCCTGCCGGGGCAGGGTCCGCCGCCAGCCGGTATCGGGCAGGCAGTTGCGCGCTGAATTCTTCAACCACCTCCCGGGTCTGGGTGACGATGTCTTCGACCCGTTCCATGCCCGCGCCGGTGCGCCAGCTGGCGACCACGTCCATCACCGAGGGCAGCGGCACGCCATCCACCAGCCTCAACGTGCCCTGGGCCAGTTCGCCTTGAACCAGCGCCGCGGGCATGGCGCCGATGCCAAAGCCGTCGCGCACCAGCCGCGTGATGGCCGACGCCGAATTCACGCAATTGATGCGCGGCGAGACGATATTGGCCGAGTGCAGCAGGTTGAGGACGTCCTGGTGCGGACGCGAGTTGCGCGAAAAGGTCACGATGCGCTCCTGGGATAATTCTTCCAGCGAAGCATAATCGCGGTCATAGGCGGAGCCGGTGCGCACCACCCAATGCATCGGATAACGGGTCAAAAGCGTATTGCGCACGCTGTCCAGGCGCAGGATGTCGGTTTGGAAGATGATGTCCTGATAGCCTTTTTCCAGCTGCGAGCACAGGTTGCTCGCGGTATCGGCCGACAACTCGATTTCCAGGGCCGGGTAGCATTCCATCAGCCGTGTCACCAACGGGCTGAGCCAGGTATGGATCACCGTGTCCATCGCGCCGATGCGGATCCGACCGCGCACCTGACGGGGATCCTTGATCACCGCCTTCATGCTTTGCATGGTTTCCATGATGCGCTCGGCATATTCGAGTACCCGCAGGCCTTCGGATGTCAGCGACACGCCCTTGGGATCGCGGACGAACAAGCGCACGCCCATTTCATCTTCAAGGGCCGCGATACGGCTGGAAATCGACGCCTGAGTGGTGAAGAGCTTTTCCGCCGTCAGCCGGAAGCTTTTCAAGCGGGCGACCCAGACGAAGGTTTCCAGGAACTTGATATTCATGTCGGGCAGCTCCTTGAAACGAAGAGGCAGGGAAATCCAAGGGCGATCAAACCGTTCGATCATGCCTGACTGACAGGTATTGGATCACGTCTTCAAGCGCGCTTGAATCCGGCACCGCATCCATGGCGTCATCAACGCTGCACCACGGGTACGCCAAACGCGACACCCAGGCCATGACTGCCGATAGATCGTCTGCAGGCAAGGTTTTCATGTGTGCAATGGTGATGGTGAGTCCCTCAGCCAACCATGACTGGGGCCTGAATCGCCAGTCATACCGGCCACACCCGACCCGGACTTCACCGCTGTGCTTGTCCGCCATGGCGACCATCCAACGGCACTGTAGCGTCTCGGCGTTGGACGCAGGAGGAGCGTCCAGGCAAAACGTGTAGACGTTCTCGAAGGTCTGGTTGAAACGGCTCACCAGCACATCACCGATGGCGCCACGGCCTTGGACATGATCGGGGAATGAAATGGATCCGGTGCATACCACCATGTCCAGGGTCGCGTCATTGGTAAACGCCTGGTCCAGCAGGTGGGGGCGGTTGCCGTCCTTGGCGCGGATGTACTGCTCGATCGATCGTCGCGGGCTGTTCATCAAATCTCCGTCTCCGGGTCGATACATCACAATGCGCTGTTCCATAGATCGGTGACCAGCATGCAACCCGGCGCGTGAGTGATACACAGCGGCGGACGCGACGCCTGGACCACCGATTGCGGCGTCACGCCACAGGCCCAGAATACCGGTATTTCATCGCTTTCGACCGGTACCGCATCGCCGTAGTCCGGCGTTTCCAGGGACTCAATGCCGATCTGCGATGGATCGCCAATGTGTACCGGGGCGCCATGGACGCCGGGCATGCGCCCGGTGATCTGGATCGCCTGGATCGCCGCCGCCGCTTTCATCGGGCGCATGCTCACGACCATTTTGCCCGACAGTCGCGCGGTGGGGCGTGTGTCGATGTTGGTGCGGAACATGGCGACGTTGCGACCCAGGTCGATGTGCCTCATCCGAATGCCGGCCTCAAGCAACGGTTGCTCGAAAGAAAACGAACAGCCGAGGGCGAAAGTCACCAGGTCATCGCGCCAAAGGTGTTCGATGTCCGAAGGTTCCTCACTTATCTCTCCGTGGTGAAAGACCCGGTAGCTTGGGACCTCGTGGCGGATGTCGATGGGAGCGCCCAGGTTGCGCAGGAAGGGGTCACCCGGTTCCGTCACGTCCAGCACCGGACAAGCCTGACGGTTGAGCGTGCAGTAGCGCAGGAACTCGTCGGCCCAGTCTCCCGGCAGGATCACGATATTGGCTTGGACCCGACCCTGGCCCAGGCCGCTGGTATGGCCGTGGTATTGCCCGGCGGCGATTTTCTGACGCAAGGCTTGCGGTGAACACTGCTGCAGTTGCTCGAGGGACAGGGCTGATGGACTCATCGCAGGGGCTCCGTTGGGTTCTTTTTCTGAGTGAGTCCTTTTTAGAAAATCCCGGCGATGGCGTCCAACAAGGAAAATTGCTACCCCCTGACAAGTAAAAGTTATTCGACCGTCGACAGCCCCGGTGCCGCGACCATGCGTTGCGGTCCGACGTCCGTGGCGTACTGGCAGACCACTTGGCGGCTCATGTGCACGATGCTTTCGATCAGTTCGAGCCCCACGCCGGCCCGCCACGATGCGACGACATCGAGCTGGGGAAGGGGCGCGCCCGGTTCCAGCTGGATCAACTCGCCACGGGCCAGCGGCTTGGTCACCAGCGCCGCGGGCAGCGCACCAATGCCGAAACCGTCGCGTATCAGTCGCGTCATCGCCGATACCGAATTGACGCAACTGACCCTCGGCGTACCGACGCCATGGGCATACAGCAGGTTGAGCACATCCTGGTGAGGCCGTGAATGCTTGACGAAAGTGATGATGCGCTCGCTCGCCATTTCCGCCAGCGAGGCGTAGGGCCGGGCGTAAATCGATTGGCTGGCGGCGATCCAGTGCATCGGGTAATGCCCCAGCTCGAGATTGCGCACGCTTTCGTGGCGGACCAGGTCGGTCTGGAAGGCGATGTCCAGGTAACCTTTTTGCAGCTGCTCACAAAGATTTCGCGCCGCGTCGGCGGTAATTTCGATCTCCACGGCGGGAAACGCCTGCATCAGCATCGACATCAACGGGCTCAGCCAGGTGTGAATCACCGTGTCCATCACACCGATGCGCACCAGGCCTTGCTGTGGGGTTCTGTTGTCCAGGGACTGCTTCAACTCGCGCTGAACGTCGAGCATTCGCTCGGCATATTCAAGGACCTTGGTGCCTTCCGGGGTCAATGACACGCCCCGTGAATCACGCACGAACAGGCGCAGGCCCAGCTCGTCTTCCAACGAGGCGATCCGACTGGAAATCGCGGCCTGGGTGCTGAACATCTTTTCGGCGGTCAGGCTGAAGCTTTGCAGGCGAGCGACCCAGACGAAGGTTTCGAGAAACTTGAGGTTCATGGTGGCTCTCTTGGCGTTTATCGTTCTTATCGTTGCAATTGTTACTCCAGATAGGGCTTCGGCGCGCATCAAATTTTCTTATGTACGCGCCTGGGTTTTTCCCGTTTGACGCTGTATCGCGCCACTGCGAAGAATCCGCCCCGTGGCGAGGGAGCTTGCTCGCTCAAGCGCGCAGCGCTCACCGTGAATGGGGCCGCTGCGCCCGAGGCGTCGGACCGGCGCAGCGGGAGCAAGCTCACTCGCCACAGTATCCGCACTGCCCCAAATAATAAGCGAGGCGCGTACGCCGTCCCCGAAGGGATCGTTCGCGCTCACAAAAAGGAGCACGCCATGCCCTGTTTCATCGATACCCACTGGAGCCGTTCGCCCATTGGTCCCTTGCTCGGCCTGGGCCTGATCGGCGCGCCGGTGGCCCATGCCGATTGCATTGGCGACAGCAAGGCCAGCCTGGAAGCTCGCAATTTTTATTTCAACCGCGATTTCAGGCAGGAGGGCGCTCGGGACAAGGCCGAGGAATGGGCGCAAGGGTTCTTGTTGCGCCTGGAGTCGGGGTACACGGCCGGCACCGTGGGTTTTGGTCTCGACGCCTTGGCCATGGCCGGCATCAAGCTGGACTCGGGCGGCGGGACGGCGGGTACCAATCTTTTGCCGGCGGACCTGTCCGGCGGCTCCCAGGACCGCTACGGCGAAGTCGGGCTCACCGCGAAAATGCGCATGTCCAACAGCACGCTGAAAGCCGGGACGCTGCAGATCAAGGACCCGGTGGTGAATTCCAACGACACGCGCCTATTGCCGAGCACCTTCAAGGGCGGACTGTTGAACGTGCAGGAAATCGACCGCCTCAAGCTCACCGCCGGGCAGCTCTCCCAGATCAATTTCGTCGATTCCACCGACTATCAAGACATGACCGCCAATCGCATCGGCGGCACCAGCGACAGGTTCCAGTTCGCCGGGGCGGACTACCAGCTTCTGCCCAATCTCACCGCGCAGTACCGCTACGGCAAGCTCGAGGATATCTACCAGCAGAACTACCTCGGCTTCGTCCACACCCTGGACCTGGGCGATGGCCAGTCACTGAAAAGCGACGTGCGTTACTCGCGCAGCACCGAGGACGGCAGTTTCCGCGGGATCGATAACCAAGCGTTCGGCGCACTGTTCACCTACAGCCTCGCTGGCCACGGGTTCGGGCTGGGCTATCAGCGCATGAGCGGCGACGATCCGTTCCCCTACATCTCCCGCAGCGATCCTTATCTGGTCAACTTCGTGCAGATCGGCGACTTCGCCAACACCGACGAACGCTCCTGGCAAGCCCGCTACGACTACAACTTCGCCGCCCTCGGTGTGCCGGGCCTGACATTCATGACCCGCTACATCAGTGGCGACAACGTGCAACGCAGCGCGCCAGGGGAGGGCCAGGAATGGGAGCGCAACACCGACATTGCCTATGTGATCCAGGACGGCACATTGAAAGGGCTGGGTTTCAAATGGCGCAATGCAACGGTGCGTTCGAACTTCGGCAATGACCTGGATGAGAACCGTTTGATCGTCAGCTATACGATGGCGTTGTGGTGAATCCCCAGGCCGTCAAGCCTTGACCCAACGCTGACGGCTCCAACTGCTCAACGTATCGACGGTGAAGACCAGCAGCAACATCGCCAGGATCACCGTGCTGCCTTGCGCCTCCTGGAACAGGCTGAGGCTGACGTAGAGCATCTGGCCAAGGCCGCCGGCGCCGACGAACCCTAGCACGCTGGCCATGCGGATGTTGTTTTCCCAGCGGTACAAGGTGTAGGCCAACAGTTGCGGCATCAGGTTGGGCAGCGTGCCGTAGCAGAACGCCCAGAGGGCGCTGGCCCCTTGCAGGCGGAGGGCATCGGCGGGTTGCGACGGAGTGTTTTCCAAGGCTTCGGCAAACAATCGACCGAGCACGCCGACGGTGTGCAGGGCGAGCGCCAGCGTACCGGCGTTGGGGCCAAGCCCGGCGGCAAGCACCATCAGCGCGGCCCATACCAGCTCCGGCACCGCGCGCAAGGCGTTCAACAACAGGCGCGACACGCTCTGCAACGGCCAGCCAAGGCGCCCGGCGGCGGGCAGCGCCAAGGCCAAACCCAGCACTGCCGCGAGCAGTGTGCCAAGGGCGGACATGGCGATGGTTTCCAGCGCGCCATGGCCGATCGCCTTGAGGTAGGTCGGGCTCAGGTCAGGGGTCAGGAAACGCTGGGCATAAGCGGCCATTTGCTTGAGATTCGAGTGATCGCCAAGGGCGTCCAGGTCGATACCCAGATAGACGAACGAGGCAACCACGGCCGCGCCGATGCACAGCAGCAACAGCGCGTTGAGCAGGCGACTCATGCCAACCTCCAGCGCAGCACGCGACTGAGCTGGTCGGCGAGCAGCACCAATATCAGGAAAGTCAGCAGCAGGCTGGCGACTTCACCGCCGGCGAACATGCGCAACGACAGGTCCATCTGTTGGCCCAGTCCACCAGCGCCGACGAAGCCCATCACCACCGAGGCGCGGATGGCGCATTCCCAGCGGTACACGGTGTACGACAGCAGCTCGGCGGCGACGTTGGGCAAGATGCCGTAGCAGAAGGCGGCGAGCCGACCGCTTCCGGCTTGCATCAGCGCGTGCGCGGGGCGTTGGTCAACCGACTCGAAGATTTCCGCGTAGACCTTGCCCAGCATGCCGCTGTAGGTGATGGCGATGGCCAATACCCCGGCGGTGGGGCCAAGACCGACGGCCCGGACGAAGAGCAACGCCCAGACGATCTCCGGCACGCTGCGCAGGAAGATGAGCAGGCCACGGACCGGCCAACGCAGCCACTGACCCCAAAGGCCAGGCCTGCCTGCGCGGTACGCGGCGGACAACGACAGCGCCCGGCTGGCGACCAGGCTCGCGGGCACCGCCAACAGCAGTGCCAAGGCCATGCCGGCGGTAGCGATGGCGAGCGTCTGCAGTGTGGCTTGCAGCAGCAATTCGACAAACGTTTCGTCATGGGCCGGCGGCCAGAACGCGGCGGCGAACCGGCCCATCTCGCTTTGGCTATCGCTGGCCAGCAGCACACCCAGGTCCAATTCGCTGAAATGGATACCCGGCCACAGCAGGGCAATGGCCAGCAGGCCAAGGAACAGGCGAGGGAGGGCGGCGGGGTCCCGAGCGTCACGCGTCAGCATCGGGGAATCTGCACGCTCGACGGCGGCGGTGGGCTCGACAGCGACTCCAGTTGCTCATTGGCATAAAGTGCATCGAGCTGCTTGCGATCAACCGCTTCGGTCGGCAAGTCGAAGAGAATCTGGCCGTCACGCAAACCAATGATTCGCGAGAAATGCGCAAGCGCCAGGTCCACCGCATGCAGACTGGTCACCAGGGTGACGTGCTGCTCCCGGGCATGCTGGCAGAGCACCGAGAGCGTGTGCTCGGCGAGCACCGGGTCCATCGCCGATACCGGTTCATCCGCCAGCAACACCTCCGGCGCCTGGTAAAGCACGCGGGCGATGCCGACGCGTTGCAGCTGCCCGCCGGACAATTGCTGGCATTGCACGAACAGTTTTTCCCCCAGGTCCAGACGGGCCAAGGCTGCCCGAGCCCCGGGGATATCCAGCGGATGGAACAGGTTCAGCAGGCTTTTGCCGATACCCCATTGCCCCAGCTTGCCAGCCAGTACTGCGGTGACCACACGTTGGCGCGGGGGCAGGGGAGGCGCTTGATGAATCAAGCCAATGCGCGCACGCAGGCGTTGGCGCTGGCGCGCCGACAGCTGCCAGGCCCGCTCGCCCAGCACTTTTACTTCACCGTTGGCTGGCCGCAGCGCGGTAGCAAGGACGTTGAGCAGGCTGGACTTGCCAGCGCCGGACGGGCCGATGATCGCGACCTGTTCCCCTGCGCGCAGGTGCAGGTCCACGCCGCGCAACGCCTGGGCGCCGTTGGCGTGGATGACGCTGGCCTGGGTCAAACGCAATGTCATTTGAGCAGGTCAGCGGCGCGTGCGGCTTCTTCGATGCCCTTGTAGTTCTCGGGCTTGGTTTCGATGAAGCGGCTGGCGGCTTGCAAATCAAGGATCTCCTTGTCCTTTGGGTTCGCCGGATCAAGCGCCAGGAACGCGGCCTTGATCTTGCCGGCCACCGCCGGGTCGAGGGTCCCGCGCACCGTCCAGTTGTAGTCGAAATACGCTGGGGTGGTGGCGAAGACCTTGACCTTGCTGGTGTCGACCTTGCCGGCGGCCACCAGTTTTTCCCAGACGCTGGCGTTGAGCACGCCGGCATCGACCTTGCCGGCCTGAACCCACGCCGCCGTCGCGTCATGGGCACCGGAGTAGGCCACGCGGCTGAAGTAGATTTCCGGCTTGATGCCATCCTGGAGCATGAAGTAACGCGGCATCAGGCTGCCGGAAGTAGACGAAACAGAGCCAAAGGCAAAGGTCTTGCCATTCAGGTCGCGCAGGGATTTGACGGCCGGGTTGGCACTGATGAATTTACTGGTGAACTGCGCGTCCTGCTCACGTTGCACCAATGGAATGGCGTTGCCGGTCTTCAGGCGAGCCTGGACGAAAGTAAAACCGCCCAGCCAGGCCATGTCGATGCGGTCGGTGGCCAATGCCTCGACCACCGCGGGATAGTCGCTCACCGGTACGAACTCGACCTTCATGCCGATCTGCTGCTCCAGGTAAGCCCCCAGCGGCTTGAACTTGCGCAGCAATTCGGTCGGCGCTTCGTCGGGAATCGCGCTGACTTTCAGGGTGTCGGCGGCCTGCGCCAGGACAGAACTCAGGGTCAGGGTGAAACCGACGGCCAAGGCCAGGGAACGCTTGAGCATGGAAATCTCCGGTGCGTGAAAGCAAAAAGGTTCAATCACCTGGCATTCTTGCCGGGCGCGTTGTGAGGGTAGACGAATGGGGGCGATTTTGATCGTTTCCGGTGATCAGGTAAATGGCTATAGTCGCTTGCTACATCCTGTTGCGTCAGAGCGAATAACGCAGGCCGAGCATGACCGATGGGGCTTCGTACTGTGGACCGAGCAGATCCATGTGCCGACCAGTGCGGGTCATGTGTCGTCGAAAATCCTGACTGTTCAAGTCCGCAGTCCTTGCAATGCTGCTCATTACAGTTGCTGTCCGGTTGCATGACGCTGTGACCGTTCATGCTCAGTGTGAACGTGCTGAGGTGACAATCGTGGCTTCAAATCTGTCTGCCCACGCCCCAGGTAGCTCCATACGAAGGTTCACATAATGTATATTATGTTAAACAAGATGTTTACGTATCCGCTCCCTTCCTGTTGTCCACTTCCAGTAACCCCGCTTCTCGAAAATCAGAAGATTGACCCACATTCATAATCCACCTCTCGACATCGGCGCTCACTAACGGCTTGGACTGTTTCCGGCTCACACGCTCGCTACCAGAATTTTCCTAACGTCCAAGCGAGGGATGCCGGGCCGGAGCTTTGCAGCTGCGGCCCGGCTGATATCGACGGACACGTCGCCCAGGTTAAAGCACATTCTCCGTTGCAACCCGCCTGATCGCGGGGGCCGACCCGACATCTCTGACAGGGTTGCCGCCCGGCGCCTTCAGGTCCTTGGCAAACGTCCCATCCACCTCCCCCTTGAAAAAGTTCTTGCCGTAGATCAGCAAGCACAACACAACGCCAATTCCAAATGCCCAGCTCGCGCCTTTGATCGCGAGCACCGCGCCAATCACGCCCGCGATGCCCAGGTCACGCTGGCTTCGGGCTTCGAGAATGCCCAGGCGTACGCTAACGTACCCTTGGATCAGCAGCGTCAGTGACAAGGCGACACCGAGAATCGGCTGTACCAGCGTGACGACCGGCAACAACAGCAGACCGCTGTTGGTACCCCAGCGGAACGACCCGACGCCGCCAATGATCGACTTCATTGCCTTCGGTCCACCTTTGAAACGCTCGATCACGACCACCAGCATCGCGGCCCATTTTGGCCCGCACATGGCGACATCGGGACCAAAGATGCTCATGAACGCGTTGCGCGCGCCGAAGATCAGGTGAGCGCGATCGGCGTTGTAGTCGACGACTTCGTCGGTGCGCACGGTTTCTGCCTCATCAAGGAGCGATTTGGCGCTGAGCACGTCGCCGAACACGATGATGTAGGCCGCCAGCATGGTTGGCAACGCTGAGATGAACATGGAGACTGGCGGCATGCCCAGACCGAAGACGGTGTAGTCATTCCACAATCCGGCAAAGTCCGGTTGGCTGATTCCCCACTGAATCGTCGGCCATGGCGCCTCACCAAACAACGGTGCAATCACCACCGCCAGCAGGATGATCGGCAGGATGCCGAGCTTGGCGAAGTTCCACCAGAAGCGGTTGCGTTGCTTGAGCTCGTTGAAGTGCTGGGAAAAGATCAGGTAGAAGGCTATGCCCACCGCAATGGAGATGGTCCAGGGCAGTACATTGAATTTCCCGCCCACCTGGAACACCGCGATCACGGCACTCAAGCCAGCCCCGACGATGATGCCGGACTTGATTGCCGAGGGCACGAATTCCACAACCTTTTTCGCCATTCCAGTCGCCCCCAGGGCAATTGAAAATACGCCAAGCATCAGTTGGAAGGCTATCAAGGCATGGACACGCTCCGGGCCCATTGGGAACTGCGCGCAGTAAGCCATCAACAGAGGAACCGCCGGCGTGATCCAGCCAGGAACGGTCGGGTCACCGAGCAAATGGTGCGCCAGGTAAAGCAAGCCGTTGAGCATCACCACGGCAAGCGCGACTTCGAAAGGCATGCCCAGCAGTTCGGTCATCAGCGGGATCGCGGCCAGGTCCACGGCACACATCAACAAGCCTTGGAGGTAGTCTGGAAGTTCGATCTTGTAATGGAGAAACGGCAACCGGACCTTGAAAGGACCGAGCGGGATGTATGGACTTTCGCCCCGCTGCGCAGGAGTGTCAGACATTGGGTTCACCTGTGTTATTGGTCTTGTAGTGGCGGGCGCAGGCTCTGGGAAACCGGAGCCATGGCTTTATGGATCAGTAGGCGGCGCGATAGATCTTCTCGATATCGGCGGCCGTCAGCTTGCGCGGGTTGTTGCGCATCAAACGGTCGATCTTGCTGGCCTCCTCCGCCATCGCTGGGATGGCCTCCTCGGGCACGTTGAAACTGCGCAGCCCGGAGGGAATATCAACGCCAGCACACAGATCCGCCATGGCTTTCACAGCCTGGTCCGCAGCGTCCCTGTCGCTCAGGTTCGCGACGCGCACGTCCATGGCTTCGGCGATGTCACGGAAACGCTCGACGCAAGCTGTCTTGTTCCACTCCATTACGTACGGCAGCAGCAAGGCGTTGCTGACGCCATGGGCAATGTTGAACCGTCCGCCGAGCGGGTACGCCAGCGCATGCACCGCCCCTACCCCCGCGTTGCCAAACGCCATGCCGGCCATCAGGCTCGCAGTGGCCATGTCTTCCCGGGCTTGCAGGTTGGTTGGGTTGGCATAAGCCTTCGGCAGCGCCTTGCTGATCAACTTGATCGCACCGAGCGCGATGGCATCGGTGATTGGCGAAGCGTTGACTGAAAGATAGGACTCGACCGCATGCACCAGCGCATCGACGCCACTGGCCGCCGTCACACTGCGTGGGCAGGTCAACGTCATGGTCGGACTGACCAGCGCCACGTCCGGTAGCAGGTAGTCACTGACGATGCCTTTTTTCAGCTGTGCTTGCTTGTCGGAGAAAATCGCGACGTTGGTCACTTCCGAACCTGTGCCGGCAGTTGTCGGGATAGCAATCAAGGGCGGGCCCTTGCGTTTCACCAAATCGACACCGAACAGTTCCGTCAGCGGACCTGCATGACCGGCATACGCCGCGACGCCCTTGGCAATATCGATGGCACTGCCGCCACCCACCGCAATCAATCCGTCGTGTCCACCCTCGCGATAGGCGCGAGTGCACTCCTCCACGATGGCCACCTCAGGCTCCGGTTTGACCTGGTCGAAAACGCCGTAGTGACGATCACCGAGTTGCGCCAGCGCCAGGTCCACAGTGCCGGAGTTCACCAGGACGGTGTCCGTGACGATCAGTGGGTTCTTGATCTCAAGGCGCGTCAGCTCAGCGCAAAGCTGCTCGATTGCGCCGGGTCCGGTGATTAATTTATTGGCGATTTTGAAAGAAGAAATGTTCATCGGGCTCGTCCAGTTGATGTTGTTTTATGGAAGACGTGCCAAATGGGACAGCGAAAGACGTGCCAATGCCCTGGAAGCCCCGTCCTACGGGACTTTGCGTGGATTATGGGCTTTTTTACCGGTGAGCTCCGATTAGTTTTCTGATCGTTTTACCCTACATTGATCAGAATCCTAATCAGACTGTTCCCAGCGTTTCATTTTCTGCACCACAGTCGCCTGGCTCACCCCTAACGCCTTGGCCGCAAGGCGCGTGGTCTTGTGCGCAAGCAGCGCGGCGCGAATCGCGCTGCGCTCGGCATTTTCCAATACCTTGCGCAGTGGCAGCCCCGCGTCATTGGTTTTCGACGGATTAAGGTTGAGGATCTCTTCCGGCATATCAAGCGCCTCGACAGTCCCGGTCTGATTGGTCACCACCAGCCGTTCGACGACGTTGATCAACTCGCGAATATTGCCGGGCCAGGCGTATTCGCACATCAAGTCGAGGGCATCCAGACTCCACTGGACCTGGCGTTCATAACGAACGTTGAATCGGTCGAGGTAGTAACGCAGGAGTGGCGCAATCTCCTCCCGACGTTCGCGCAGTGCCGGTATGTGAATCGGCACCACGTTGAGCCGGTAATACAAATCAGCCCGAAAATGCCCCTCCGCCACCCGCTGCTTGAGGTCATGGTGGGTGGCGCTGATGATGCGTACATCCACCTCCTTCAATTCCAGGCCGCCGACAGGAATGAAGCGGTTCTCTTCGATGACCTTGAGCAGCTTGACCTGCACCGGCAGCGGAAGATCACCAATCTCATCTAGAAACAACGTGCCGTGATGCGCCAGTTCCAGCAGGCCACGCTTGCCTTTGGGACCTGCGCCAGTGAACGCCCCAGGTGCATAACCAAACAGCTCGGCTTCGATCAGATTCTCGGGCAGCGCGCCGCAGTTGAGCGCGAGGAAGGGTTCGCTGGCACGGGGGCTGGCGTTATGGATGAATTGCGCGACGAGGGTCTTCCCGACGCCGGTTTCGCCTTGAAGCAACACCTTCACCGAGCTGCTCGCAACCTGCCGGGCCAGCGAAAGGACGCGGCCGGAAACTTCCTGATCGGCCATGAGCGGAGAACGCAGCAGATTGTCCCGTTGCCCGGCATGAAGCTTGGCGGTGCTGTTGCGCAGTTGTTTGAGCTGTTGCAACTCATCGCGCTCGTGTTTCATGCGCAGCAGTTCAGTCATGTCGCGCACGGTGCTGACCACATATGAAATTCGCTTTCCAGCGTCGAGAATTGGCGTGGCACTGACGAGCAGCTTCTTGCCATGGCTCAGGCTCTGCATCACCGATACCGGCCGACCACCCTGTAACACGCGCAATGTGGCCGATTGCGAGATGACGCCCTCCTTCACCAGCTCCTGCATGGATCGACCGACGAGATCCGCACCACTGAGCCCGGTCAGGCGCTCATAGGCTTGATTTACTTTTAGCGTATTGCCGTCGCCATCCGTGATGTAGACGCCGTCATGGAGAGCGTTGAGCAGTTCTTCGAAGCTGGCGTCATTGACGTTCACCGGGGAGGTTCCTTCAGGGGGAGCAGTCATATGCAGAGGGTACATTCTTGCAAAACCCCGCCTGCGAGAAAATCGCTTCCCTGGGACAAGCCCTGAAATACGCGGGTCTTTCGGATTGCACGATTACACGGAACCGGAATCACGTGTTGTTCCGATACTGAGCCAGCCTACTCCACCGCCTCAACCACCCCCTGATCCTCCCCCAGGAAACCGCCACTCTGGTGATGCCACAATCGCGCATAGGTCCCGTTCTTCCCGAGCAGCTCGGCGTGGGTGCCCTGCTCGATGATGCGGCCTTCATCCATGACGATGAGCCGGTCCATGGCCGCGATCGTCGACAGCCGATGGGCAATGGCGATCACGGTCTTGCCCTTCATCATTTCATCGAGGCTTTCCTGGATGGCGACCTCGACTTCTGAATCCAGTGCGCTGGTGGCTTCGTCAAGCAGCAGGATCGGGGCGTTCTTGAGCATCACCCGGGCAATTGCGATGCGTTGTCGCTGGCCTCCCGAAAGCTTGATCCCACGCTCCCCAACCAGGGTGTCGTAGCCGCAATGACCTTGCTTGTCACTCAGTTGGCTGATGAATCCATCGGCTTGAGCGCTGATCGCGGCGCTGCGGATCTGCGCGTCGGTTGCATCGGGGCGGCCATAGGCGATGTTGTCGCGGATGGAGCGGTGCAACAGCGACGTGTCCTGGGTGACCATGCCGATGGCACTGCGCAAGCTGTCCTGGGTGACGTGGGCGATATTCTGCCCATCGATCCGAATCTCGCCGCTGTCCACGTCGTAGAAACGCAGCAGCAGATTGATCAGCGTGGATTTCCCGGCGCCGGAACGGCCTACCAGGCCAATCTTTTCTCCCGGGCGGATGCTCAGGCTCAGACCATCGAGCACCTGGCGTTCGCCGTTATAGTTGAAGCGCACCTTGTCGAAGGTCACCGCGCCGCCCGTGGTGACCAGCACGCCGGCGTCTGGCGCATCCTGCACCTTGGGGCCGCGGGTCAGGGTCGCCATGCCATCCTGCACCGTGCCGATGTTCTCGAACAGCGAGGTCATTTGCCACATGATCCAGTGCGACATGCCATTGATGCGCAACGCCATGGCGGTAATCGCCGCGACGGCACCGGTGCCGACTTCGCCTTGGTGCCATAGCCAAAGGGCATAACCGCCCGAGCCCATGATCAACCCGACCACCAAGGCCTGGTTGACGATCTCGAACTGGCTGACCAAGCGCATCTGGCGAAAGCCGGTTTGCTTGAAATCCTCCATGGCGGCGCGCGCAAAATGCGCTTCGCGCTTGGAGTGGGAGAACAGCTTTACCGTGGTGATGTTGGTGTAGGCGTCTGAAACTCGCCCGGTCATCGACGACCGCGCATTGGCCTGTTCCTGCCCTACTTTCTCCAGGCGCGGCACGAAGTAGCGCATGGCGACACCGAACAAGACCATCCAGGCAATGAAAGGCAGCATCAGTTTCAGGTCAAAACCGCCTGCCAGGGCGATGATCGCGATGAAGTACACGCCGATCCCGGGAACGATCTCGATGATGGTGAACAGCACCTCACGCACCGACAGCGCCGTCTGCATCACTTTGGTGGTGACCCGGCCGGAAAACTCATCCGAAAAGAACGACAGGCTTTGCCTCAGCATCAGCCGGTGAAAATCCCAGCGCAGGCGCAACGGCAAATTGATCGCTAGAATCTGGTGCTGCACCATCGTGCGCAACGCGACCAGCCCAACGCTGGCCACCAGGATGATGCCGATGCCCCACAGCACCCGACTCTCTTGCGCTGCCGCATCGCCGCCTGCCTGCCAGGTCGAGAGCAAGTCCACGACCTGACCGAGGAAAGAAAACAGCCAGGCTTCGTAGATCGACACACCGGCACTGAGCAGCGCGAATGCGAGAATGTAACCGCGTGCGCCTCGCGTGCAAGCCCACAGGAACCGCGCCAGACCGTCGGGTGGCGGGGGGACTTCATCGGGTGGGAAAGGGTCTAGCCGTTGTTCAAATAGGCGAAGCATGGTGATTTCCAAAACGATCTGACGCATAGATAGTCGCATTTAAAGGATGCGTTGAGGGTTTTGGACGCGCAGACAGTGCCGTTTGCTCAGAATTTTTACCCGCGGAGGGCCGGAATTTCTCCGGCTCCCGCTGAAATACGAAAAATGAAGAAAAACGCCATGCCCTTGGACGAGTTCCTGCATGACGTTCTTGAATTGCTCGAAATCGACTCCACAGGAACTTGTCGTCGAGCGCGCCAAGCCATTACGGTTTGCCGAATCCAACGGCCCACATGACGAGATTCTAAGTTTGCTGGCCGGATACAGGCCGGCGCAGGAATGATGAGACTTGCAGACTGTCCACAAGCGAGGTGATTGAAATGAAAATCGGAATTATCGGCGCAGGCAACATTGGGGTGACCCTTGCCCGCAAACTCGCGGCGTGCGGGCATGACGTCAAACTGGCGAACTCAAAAGACCCTCAAAGCCTCCAGAAACTTGCCAGCGAAATCGGCGTGCATGCCGTGACCAAGGACGATGCGGTGTCCGGCGTGGACGCTGTAATCCTGTCGATTCCATTTGCTAGATACCCTGACCTCAAGCAGACGTTGAGCAATGCTTCCCCGAAGACCGTCGTCATCGATACTTCCAATTACTATCCGGGTCGCGACGGGGCAATCAAGGAAGTTGAGGACGGCAAGCCCGAGAGCGTCTGGGTGAGCGAACAGCTTGGTCGCCCGGTGGTCAAGGCATGGAATGCCCTGCTCGCCGCCACGCTTGCCGACAAAGGCCAGCCGGCGGAAGCTTCAACGCCCATCGCGATACCCGTGGCTGGGAACGATGCCGCCGCTGTGGCGCTAGCGCAGGATCTTGTCGAGCAGACAGGCTTTACCGCTTTTGCCGCCGGTAGCCTCGAAGCCTCATGGCGTCAGCAGCCAGGCACACCGGCTTACTGCACCGAGTTGACACTGCCGGAGCTGGAAATGGCGCTGGACGCGGCTGAAAAGGCACGGGCACCGGAGAACCGCGACGCACTGATCGCCAGGTTCATGGATCCCGGCAGTCAGCTTACCCATGAGCAGATTGTGGCCCTGAATCGCACGATGACAGCCTGACTTGCTAGCCGGTCGTAACCCGGCGCAACGGAGCCCGCTGGACCGGCCTCTGCTGCCAATCAAGCTGCGCCTGGACCATGGCCACCGCATCCAGCACCTTCTGCGCCCAGCCTTCATCCTCCGGATGCACCACGACAACGCGAAACCCGTGGTCATCCCCTTCAATCTGCACACCCTCGGAATCATCGACGTGCAAGTCGATATCGAACGCCGGCGGGTACTTGGAGGGTGAGTTGGACAGCCCATGTGTCGTCAAGGCGCGGTTGTGCAGCACGCTGTTGACGACACCGTCGACGCGGATGCCGTACAGCAGCAGCCAACGCCTGATGTAGGACGGCGTGCGCCCAGATGATGTGTAGACCCAGATACTGCAACCCTGGCGACGCAGCTCCCGGATCAGCGAGCGCGTACCCATGCGCAGCGGCTCTCCCAGCCAGCGGTGAACACAGGCCGGCAACCGGCTTCGCTCGACATCGCAGTGGTGGAGTTGGCAGGCGAGCGTGTCGTCGATGTCGAACGAAATGCGTATGCGCTGGCGTTGGAGCAGCCGCGTCGGATTGACGCTACGGATAGCCTGCCCTACCCGGCCACCTAAGGTTTTGCATCCGGCGAGCACAAGAGCCCTGCTCATCAGTGACGGCCCTGTGAGACGGGCAAGGATTTGCCCTCGAGGAAAAATTTCATTGGATCCGGTGCCTGTTCTTCGAGGAACGCTGCGTATTTCTTCTTGATCTTGGGCAATTCATACAAAGCCTTGACGCCATGCTTGGCGGAGTTGCGTATGACCGAGGACGGATTGAAGTAGCCCTCGGCGTTTTCCAAAGACAGCACAAAAGGAGGAAGCCCCGCGCGCATGAGCAGATAGCTGACGATGAGCGACCCACTGCGGTTGTTGCCCTCGATGAACAACTGCGGCTTGCTGAGAATGCGTACATAGACGCCGGCCGCACGCTTCCACACCGACTCACTGCGATAGGCGCAATACCAGTTGTACAAATCCTTGATGCCGCCCTCAACGTTGTTGAAGAAATGCGCCTCGGTCGCCGCCAGGTGCTGGGCGTATTCCAGCCGGCGTACGGGGTCTCGGCCACACAGCACCGTGGCGTTGATCTCGAGCATCAGGTTCAGTTGCTGGAGATCGAACAGGTCGACGCCGCGGGCCACATAGTCGTCAATCAGCCCATAGCCTTCAAGCACATTTTGCAGCACTTCATCCGTCAGGGGGTCCCGCGGCTCCGTGAAGTGCCGGCTCAGCGCGGCGAAGCTCTTTTGCACTTCGCGCAGTGCGCGCTCAATCGCAGGCAAATCAAGGCGATGCGTAGCAGGCATTGGTGCTCCTTGGAAACGCTTGGTAAATGTCTACCGGATGCCCGCCAAATCCATTTGGCTTCTGCAGGGATGCGGCCTCGACCGAGGATGTCGCTCAGCTGAACTTGCCGCTGATGTAATCGCCGGTCATCTGTTCACGGGGGTTATCGAAAATCTGCGTCGTCGGGCCCATTTCCACCAGATAGCCGGTGCGTGTGCCCTGGGAAATGTCCACCGAGAAAAACGCTGTGGTGTCAGCAACGCGGATGGCTTGCTGCATGTTGTGAGTCACCAGCGCGATGGTGTAGTCCTTTTTCAACTCGACCATCAGTTCCTCGACCCGCCGGGTAGCGATCGGGTCGAGCGCCGAACAGGGTTCATCCAGCAGCAACACTTCCGGCTCGGTGGCGATGGCGCGGGCAATGCACAGCCGTTGTTGCTGGCCACCGGAGAGCGACAGGCCGCTGACCTTGAGCTTGTCCTTGACCTCGTCCCACAGCGCCGCGCCTTGCAGCGCATGCTTGACCCGGTCGCCAATGTCACCTTTATAGCGATTGAGGCGCAGGCCGAACGCGACGTTGTCGAAGATGCTCATCGAGAACGGGTTCGGCTGTTGGAACACCATGCCGATATAACGGCGCACCACCACCGGGTCGACACCCTTGCCGTAGACGTCCTGGCCAAGAAAATGCACGTGGCCCTCGAAGCGGAACCCCTTCACCAGATCGTTCATCCGGTTGAGGCTGCGCAGCACGGTGCTCTTGCCGCAGCCGGATGGGCCGATGAAGCCGGTGATCTTGTTTTTCTCGATCGGTACGTGGCTGTCACGCACCGCCATGAAGTTGCCATAGAAAATCTTGTCCAGTTTGCAGTCCATGACTACAGGCGCCTGGGTGACAAACGGAGCGGCTATTTGCGCAGTGGATACGTTCAAGATCAGATGCTCCCGTTCTCAATACTTGGGCTTGCCGAAAATACGGCTGATGATGTTCACGACCAGCACGATCATCACCAGCACCAACGAGGCCGCCCAGGCGAGCTCCAGTTGGTTGTCGAAAGGCATGCCGGAAAAGTTGTAGATCAGCACGGCAAGCGATGCCGTCGGATTCATGACCTCTAGGTTGCCTTGGTGGTAGATCCAGTAGTTGCTGAACAGCGCGGTAAACAGCAACGGCGCGGTTTCGCCGGCGGCGCGCGCTACCGCCAGCATCACGCCGGTGAGGATCGCGGGCATGCCGGTGGGCAAGATGATTTTCCAGATCACCTGCGAGCGGGTGCAGCCCATGCCATAGGCGGCGTCCTTCATGATCTTGGGCACCATCCGCATCGACTCTTCCGCCGTCAGCACGACGATAGGCAGCATCAGCACCGCCAGCGCCACGCCACCGGCCGGTGCCGAATACGTGCCGGTGGTCATCACCACCAGGGCATAAGCGAAGACACCGGCAAGAATCGATGGCAGACCCGTGAGCATCTTGGCCGCAAAACGCGCGGCGTTTGCCAGTTTGCTGTCCGGCCCCAGCTCTGCGAGGAAGATCGCTGCCATGATGCCGACGGGCACCGCGATGGCCGCCGCGATACCCACCATTACGAAGGTGCCTGCCATGGCGTTGCCGAAGCCGCCGCCCATCTCGAAGCCTGTCGGCGGCAGCTCGGTGAACACTTCCAGGTTCAAGCGCGCACCGCCGCGGGTGATCAGCATGTACAGCACCGAAATCAGCGGTACGCTTGCCAGCAGTGCCCCCGCCCAGACCAGGGTGGTCAAGATCAGGCTGCGCAGGGCCCGGCCCTCGAACCTGCGTTGCAGGCTGGGCATCGCGCCCGCTGGAGCCGTCAAATCTGTTGCAGCAGTGAGATCAGTCATCACTTGTTACCCCGTTGGGCGTACATCATGATCATCGAACCGATGATGTTCACCAGCAGCGTGATGAACATCAACACCAGTGCGGCATACATCAACACCTCGATCTCGTTCGGCCCGGCCTCGGGGAAGTTCAGCGCCAACAGCGCCGCGAGGGTATTGGCCGGTGCGAACAGCGAGAGCGAAAGCGTGTTGGCGTTACCGACCAGCATGGCCAGCGCCATCGTTTCACCCAGCGCCCGGCCCAAGCCAAGGACCAGCGAGCCGAAGATGCCGGTGGCGGCAGACGGCACCATCACCTTGAGAATCGCTTCCCAGTGGGTGGTGCCCATGCCGTAGGCGGCCTGCTTGGTTTTCATCGGTACGGCCGTGAGCGCATCCTGGGAAACGGCGGCAATGGTTGGCAGGATCATGATGGCCAGCACCAGCGCCGCAGGGAGCAGCCCCGGCCCGCTCAAGGAAGTGCCGAAGAACGGGATCCAGCCCAGTTCGCTGTTCAACCAAGTCGTCAGCGGACGGATCGCAGGGATGACCACGTAGATGCCCCATAGGCCGTAGACGACGCTGGGGATAGCCGCGAGCAGTTCGACGATGGTGCGAAAAATGGCGGCGAGCTTGGGGGGCAGAAAGTCCTGGGTCAGGAAAATCGCCATGCTGACGCCGAAGAAACCTGCAATGAGCAATGCGATCAAGGCGCTGTAGAGCGTGCCCCAGATCGCCGGCAGGATGCCGTATTTACCTTGGTTAACGTCCCAGACAGTGCCGAAAAGCACATCCGTGCCATGCTTCTCCATGCCCGGAAGCGCCTTGCGCCCCACCTCGAACACCAGCGCAAATACCAGCGCCAGGATCAGAACCACCCCGATGCGTGCAAGCGCACGGAAGGTGCGATCAACCAGGAAGTCCTTCGCCGATGGTGGTTGGCAGGCAGAGTCCGGATTAACCGGTACGACAAAAGGTTTGTTCATTGGCTAAGTCCGAACAAGGGAAAAGCTCTCCCGGCGCGGCTGATCGCGCACGCACCGGGAGAGGTCTCATGCATCACTGAATGTTGGCGGACGCTTTGCGAACCTGCTCGACGACGGAGGCCGGCAGTGGGATGTAACCCATCGAGTCGGCAATCTTCTGGCCTTCGGTCAGGCTGTATTCGACCATTTCACGCATGGCCTTGGCCTTGGCCGGATTGCCGTTGTCCTTGCGGAAAATCATCCAGGTGTAGGACGTGATCGGGTAGGACTTGGCACCGTCCGGATCAGGCAGCCACGACACCAGGCTTTGCGGCATCTTCACCGCAGCCAAGGCCTCGGCACCGCTTTCGGCGTTCGGCACGACGTACTGGCCGGCCTTGTTCTGCAACTGGGCAAAGTCGACCTTGGCGAGTTTGGCGAAGCCGTATTCGATGTAGCCAATCGCACCCGGGGTCTGGCGCACGGTGGCCGTCACACCATCGTTCTTGGGCGACTTGATGAACTTGTCGCTGGCCGGCCAGTTGACCGTATTGCCCTCGCCCAGCGCCTGCTTGAACTCAGGGTTGATGGTCGCCAAATGCTTGGTAAACACCGCAGTCGTACCGCTGGAATCCGCACGCACAACGACGGTGATCGGCGTATCGGACAGTTTCAGGTCCGGGTTGGCGGCGACGATCTGGGGGTCGTTCCAACGGGTGATCTTGCCCAGGAAAATGTTGGAGTATACGTCCCTTGGCAGCTTCAGGCCCTTGGGATTGCCCGGCAGGTTATAGGCCAGGACGATTTCACCGGCCGTCATCGGCAGCAACTGCACGCCTTCGGCGACCTTGGCGATGTCTTCGTCTTTCATGGCCGAGTCGCTGGCGGCGAAATCGACGGTCTTGTTCAGGAAATCCTGAACCCCGGCGCCGCTGCCCTTGGATTGGTAATCCACGGTGACACCGTCGGACTTCTTGCTGAAATCCTTGAACCAGGTGAGGTAGATCGGCGCGGGGAAACTGGCGCCAGAGCCCGTCAGGCGGACGCTCTCTGCGGCGAAGGATGCCGAGCTGGCACAAAGAGAAACCGTAACGGCAAGCGCAGCAGACTTCATCAAACTTTTCATTAAAGGAAACTCCTTGTGATGACGGGCTGAGGAACTCTGCAACAGAGTTGTTACGTTTTTATGAAGATCGAATGGCAACGTCGCTTTTTTCCACCTGACATGTTCCTGTCAGCGGCCTGTCACCCTGACGTCAGTTCCCTGCGCCTAAGGTAGGCCTTGATCTCTCTGAGGTGGTTGCGCGAGCAACAGGCCCAGTGGGACGTCGTTTTTTGCTGGCCTCATGCATCAGCGGAAGGAGAAACGCTAATGAGCCATCCCGATGGGCACGACAGCACGCTCGATCAATTGACCTGGCGGGCGACCCTTGACCGCAATCTGGACAAGAAAGACCTGTTGCTTCACATGCTCGCCGAACAGCAGTTCGTGGTCGCGCAGCTGCGAGCCCGCAATATGGATCATCGGGACTATCTGCTCGCGGTGATTGATTCAGCATCGGCCGTGAGCGAAGGCGCAGGCCAACCCTCCCCCTTCGATGCCCATCGAATGCGTCGCGTCATTACCGAGGCGGCCGCGAGGGGCCATTGGGGCAAGGCAGGCGAACGTGGCCGGAGTCAGGGGATCGCCGCTCATTACGATGCCCAGGGCTGCGCCGCGATCGTCGTCGATATCGAGATGAGCGATGAGCGCCGCTTGATTGTTCATCACGCGGTCGTAGTGGCGGACCTGGGTTATGTAGAGAGCCCAGGCCGTGTGCGCTCGCAGCTTGAAGGCGCCTGGCTGATGGGCGTGGCTCTGGTGACGTCTTGTGATATCGGGCCCGCGATGGGCAATCGTTGCGCGATACTGGCCAACCGTGCGAGTTGGCCACTGGTTCCATGGTTGCCAGGCGAAATCGCCGTGCACCTGATCAACCCAACGGGTGCTGTCAATGTCGGGCAGCCCAGTCAGGTGAGCTACGTACCGGTCGTCCGGGCCCTTTGCAGCGCAATTTGCCAGGGCCCGGACAACCGAGCCAGCGACGCGCGGCTCAGCAGCCAGGTGCTCGAAAAGGCCGGCGAACGTTGAGCCGTTGCCTGGGGCAAGAGTCTGCCCTGCGGCGAGGTTTTGCCAGGCGCCAGCTTAGGGAGCGCTGATTCGCAGCATCATTGCACCTGCAACCGGCGCAACTCGCCGCCCTCTTGTTTCAAGCGTTTCAGGTACGCCGCAGCGTCCAACAACTGATAGGGAAAATAAAGCCCTGCCGACGTCACCGGCTGACCATCCAACCCAAGCAGGCGTTCAAGAAGCATGGCGACGCTAAGGCCGGTCAGCGGCGCCGTGCCCGCCGGGTGAACGACGGCGTGACGGGTGCGCAGCGGTTCGCCTTTCAGGTCCGCGCCGGCAAGCTCGATGATGATCTCGGTGGACATCGGTTGTCCTTGTCGCCGACTGGAGCTCACCCCGATGCCAATGTTGAACTGGACATTGGCCGCGCCCGTCGCAGCCGCCAGGCCGGCGACATCAATGGATGAGAAGCCGCCGGCGTCGATTGACGTACCGTCCACGGCTTGGAACTGCGTATTGGAATGTTCGCCTTCACGCCATACGAACACCCCGTCGCGCCTTGTCAGCGCTGCGGGGAGCATCTTGTTGAGGTGTTCGAAATCGCTGGCGACGGTCGGCCCGCCAGTGTCCTGCTCATCGACCAGCGCATCGATGCGGATATCATCGATCTGGCCAAATTCCCGGGCCACGCTCAACGTCGCCGCCGTCGTTGCGCCGGCCATCCATTCGTAACCCAGAACAATGGGCGAGGCGCCTGGCGCATGCATGTACATTGCGATTTCGGGGGCGATCTCGAAGACCCCGGAAGATATGCTCAGGTGCGGCACCCCGCGCTTTTGCGCATAGCGCAATCCGGCGAGAGCGTGGTCCATGTAAAAAACCACCACGGCGCTGACCGGACGATCGCCGAGGCCCAGGTCGTCTGCGCTGGAATCGATCACCACGGCCTGCGCCCCGCCCATCTGCGCTGCGACCCGTTGGGCCTTCGCAAGGTCCCGCCCACCAATCAGCAGCGGCACGTCTGGATAAGCGGCGCGTAGCGCTCGGGCTGTGTGGTGGCCGATTGCGCCGGAACCGCCCATGAACAAGATAGGATTGAGTGACATTGTTTGTTCTCCTTGTTTCCGGGTTGACCTACTATTAGTAGGTAACCTAGCACACCCTCACCGACAGTTACCTACCATTGGTAGGTTTTTTGAATTGGAAGCGACAACGTGCAAAAAAAAATCGAGCCGACCCCTGTCAGCGCTCCGTCCCGCAGGCTTTCCAAAGCCGAACGGCGACGCCAGCTACTGGACACTGCCTTGTTGATCGTGCGCGAGGAAAACGCCGACCGACTGACCCTGGGCCACCTGGCCGTCCGCGCCGGGGTGTCCAAGCCCGTCGTCTATGATCATTTCGGGACACGCTCGGGGCTGTTGATCGAGCTCTACAAGTGGATCGATACCGAGCGGGTCAACGCGTTCCGGGACGCGATGTCCAGCACCACCCTAAGCCTTGAGCAAACCGCCCAGGCTCTGGCCAGCGCCTACATCCAGTGCGCGGCGGACCATACCGACGAGTTTCACGCGGTGGGCGCGGCCTTGGCCGGCAGTGACGAAAAGGTGGCGTTCCAGGAATTGCTCGACAATTGCGTAAAGATGTTCATGGCCGTTCTCAAGCCCCACGCCCGTCTGGCAGAAGCCGAACTTGAGCGGTGCTGCATCGGCCTGGTTGGCGCGGGAGAAGCGCTCTCCGGCGCCTTGGTTAGGGGGCGACATGGCGAGGAGGAAGTGATCGAAGCGTTCACGGCATTGATACAGGGCGTTCTGAAGCCGATGTCCTCGCAGCCTCAGGGGCCTGCTGATTAGGTCGGTGTGACGCGCCCGCCGTTCATACCTGTTGCTCAAGCAGGGCGAGGGTTTTGCGATCCGGCTCGCCGGAATAGAACTGGTCGAGCGCCTGTTGATACAAAGGAGAGCCCGACTGGGCGCTGACGAACAGCGTAAGACAGGAACGAAACTTCATATCATCGGGCGAGCCGAATATGCGCTCGGCGCTGACGTCGCTGTGTTGCAACACCGCTTCAACAGAGCTCTCCAGTCGCGGACCGAGCACATCGTGTTGCAGATACGCGCGGGCCTCGGCAAGGCCGGAAATGGCGAAACGACTGGCCATTTCGGAACGGCCAAGCCCGCGCAATTGCGGAAATATGAACCACATCCAGTGGCTCGTCTTACGGCCCGCACGCAACTCATCCATGACGCGACTGAATACCGGGTGTTGCGCGTCAACGAAACGGGCCAGATTGTATGGGTCGTGCATGTTTGATGCTCCTCCAACGGGAGCGACTTGATCTGTCGCCCCCACAAAGCCGGATTCAAGCGCTCTGCTCTTGCTTCAGCCGCTTGAGCAACGCATGGGCGGCCGCTTGCGATGAGGCCGGATTCTGGCCGGTGATCAGGTGGCCATCCTCCACCACATGACTCGCCCAGTCCGCGCCCTTGGAGTATTGCGCGCCTTTGGCCTTGAGCATGTCCTCCACCAAAAACGGCACCACTTGCGTCAGGCCCACCGCCTCTTCTTCGGAGTTGGTGAATCCGGTGACTTTTTTACCTTTCACCACAGGCTCGCCATCCGGTGCGTTGACATCCTTGAACACCCCAGGCGCATGGCAGACCGCGGCGATGGGTTTGTTCGATGCATAAAAGGCTTCGATGAGGGTCTTGGAGTCGGTGTCTTCGGCGAGATCCCACAGGGGGCCGTGGCCGCCAGGATAGAACACCGCATCGAAATCATAGGGATCGACCTCGCCCAGGGGCACGGTATCGGCCAGTGCCGCTTGGGCGCTGGTATCCGTGGCGAAGCGCCGCGTGGCGTCGGTCTGGGCTTGTTCCTCATCGCTCTTGGGGTCCAGAGGGGGCTGCCCGCCCTTCGGGGACGCCAGCGTCACCGCGGCGTTGGCGTCGATGAACACGTAATAAGGGGCCGCGAATTCTTCCAGCCAGAAACCGGTCTTCTTGCCGGTGTCGCCCAACTGATCATGAGATGTAAGTACCATCAAAATTTTCATGTACACCTTTCCTCCGATCGGTAATGGGCGAAATGCATCCGCCCTGCATTATTGTCAGAGGCTGCATCGCGGTAGACGTTCAAGTCGTTAGCGCCACGCCGCGATGCAAATGCACAGGCGTCATGCCCTGGCCGAAATGGCCGCCAGGCGCAGTTCCCTTGATGCGGCGTAATCCGCCTGTCGCCCCAGTTGCCAGCCCAGGTAACCCCACAGTAACGCGCAACACGCACCCACCATCGCCGCCACCCCTGCCCCTTGGCCCAGCTGGTCGAGCAGGCTCTTGGCCCAGCCGCTCATGGCGTCGCCGGCGCGATAGACCACGGTGTCGATGAAGTTCTTGGCCGTGTATTTACTTTCAGCATCCAGCGGTGCGAAGAGCATCTCCCGGCCCGGCCGCACGAATGCGTATTCGCCGATGCGTCGCACAATCATCAGGGTCGCCAGCAGCGCAAACCCAGGCGCCAGGGCCAGGCCCAGGAAGCCGATGCACATCAGCAACGGGACGATAGCCAGCAACGCGCGCACGCCAAGCCTCGGTGCGATTCTGCCGGTGATGAATAGCTGGGACAGCAACGCACCGGCCTGCACGATGATGTCGATGGTGCTGAAGATGCGAACTTGCGAGGCGCGGTCCGGATAGTGTTCGGCCACCAGACGCGCTTGCTCGAAATAGAGAAACGTACTGACCGTCGCCAACAACACCACGAAACCGGCGATGCCCAACAAGTAAGGCGAGCGAAGCACGGCAACCATCCCACTCAACGGATTGCCGGCCAACGGCTGTCGAGGGCTTTGCGTGGGCGCAGCACCGGGCCGCCCCGCCCCACCTTCTTCACGCCAGTTCATCAAGGTCCTTTTCAACACAAGCGTCGCACCGAGCAACACCGCCGCCAACAGCATCAAGCCTGACACACCTACGATGTCGATAAGCAAAGCGCTCAGGGCCGGCCCCAACAGGCCGCCGACACTGGCGCCGGCGGCGATGAACGCGAACAAGCGCTTGGCCTGCTCGCTGTCGAACACATCCGCCATCAAACTCCAGGCCACCGACACGACGAACAGGTTGTAAACCGATATCCAGACATAAAACACTCGGGCCAGCCAGACGCTGTCCGGTTGGAATTGAAAGAACTCGACGAACATCAACAGGTTAATGCCGAAAAAGCCGTAGACCCAGTCGATCAGACGCAATCGCGGCACCCGGGAACTGAGCCAGGCGAACAGCGGAACGGCCGCGAGCATGACCAGGAAGGTCGCGGTAAACAGCCATTGCAAGTTCTCGACGCCTGCTGCAATGCCCATCGATTCGCGGATCGGACGCAGCATGAAGTAACCGGTAAACAGGCAAAGAAACAGCAGGAACCCGCACAGTGCCGGACGCAGCTCGCCGTCGCGGGCGTTGAGGGCGAGACTCAGCCGATGCAAGTAGGAAGTCGTACTCATGAAAACTCCAGAGGGAGGCGGCAGCAGACTAGAGAGCAGGCGCGAGACGGACACTCGCGCCATGACCGGTTCAGCGATAGGTAACGCCGGTCAGACGTTCGGAGGCGGCCCAGAGCCGTTCGGCGTCCGCTTCGTTGGTCGCGGCTGGCGGTGTCTTGGCGAACCCCAGCGGGCCGCGTTTTTCCTCATCGCCCGTCGGACCGTAGTAGGCACCGCCAACGGCCTGCTCGGCGGTGGCTCCGTAGAGCGTGGGCAGCGCACCTTGTGCCGCGGAATGGTACGCATCGCGGTCCTTCGCCCAGCGCTGGCCGAACACGCTATTGACGCCCGGGCCGCGGGCGATCAGTTCAGTGACGGCCACGCCGGGATGGGCGGCAATGCTGCGGATACCCCATTTTTGCGCGTCACTACGCCGTTGTAATTCGAAAGACCACTGGAGCACAGCCAGTTTCGACTGGGCATAGGCTGCATAAGGGTCGTATTTCTCCTCGGACTGCAAGTCATCGAGATTCACCGCGCCGCGCGTGGCCGCGATGCTGGAAAGGCTTACCACTCGCGCGTCGTCGCTTTGGCGCAGAAGCGGAACCAGCAGGCCAGTCAGCGCGAAGTGCCCCAGGTAATTGGTCGCCAGCTGAAGCTCAAAGCCATCGGCGGAGGTGCCCCGCTCCGGCGGCGCCATGATGGCGGCGTTGTTGATCAGCACGTCGAGGCGCGGCAATCGCTGGTTGAGCCGCTCGGCCAGGCCGCGCACCGATGACAGGTTGGCCAGGTCGACGGGCTCGAACTGCAACTTGGCGTCGGGTACGGCCTGGCGGATACGCTTGATGGCCTCCGCGCCCCGCTCCGGGTTACGCGCCGCGATAATCACTTCGGCGCCGGCGCGCGCCAACGCCAGCGCATCTTCGTAGCCCATGCCGCTGGTGCCGCCGGTCACCAGCACGATCCGGCCCTTCTGGGAGGGCATGTCACGGGCCGACCAGTCGGGTTTCGGCGCGGCACGATCCGATGCTTCAAGACTCATCGCACTGAGGAGCGCGACGCCGGCCGTCAACGTACGGGCCAGCCTCATGAGCTTGCTGATGTTGTATGAAAAGCCAACGGCGGGGGTGATCGTTCTATTCCACATGATTGAGTTCCTTGATTGGGTGGCAACCGGCGCGACCGGGCTCACTGAATGGCGCAGGCGTCAGTCTGCTGAAGGAAACTGACGTGCCGGATCTGTCCTTGGGTGTCTACGTAGGTCATCTTTGCCTGCGCGACCTCGCATACGGCTGATTTCGGCTCCTCGATACGCAGGGCTTGGGCAACGTCCAGCGGCATGCCGTATTCATAAGCCGGAATATTGGTTTGCTCTTTGGCAAACAGAGGCGAACCGCTCAACGTGATCACTGCCAGCAGACTTGCGACCGACAAGGTTTGAATGTTCATGGTGGACTCCACTGTCCTGACCGGGATGGTGGTTGAACTTTAAGAGCGGGACGCTGACGTCAAGGTGACCGGTGCCTGTCAGGAACATGTCAAACGCCAATGCGATGGCGGTGCTTCAGCTAATGGAAATACTGAATGTGCAAACGTCTTCGCGAGCCTGCTCGCGATGGCGGTGCTTCAGTTGATGAAGATGCTGAATGTGCCGGCGTCTTCGCGAGCAGGCTCGCTCCCACAGGGGTTGGGTTGCCCTTGGGATTCATGTCAGCCGCAAATCCGGTGTGGGAGCGAGCCTGCTCGCGATGGCGGTGCTTCAGTTGAGGAAGATGCTGAATGTGCCGGCATCTTCGCGAGCAGGCTCGCTCCCACAGGGGGGGGTTGTGTTGCCCTCGGGATTCAAGTCAGCCGCAGATCCAATGTGGGAGCGAGCCTGCTCGCGATGGCGGTGCTTCAGTTGATGAAGATGCTGAATGTGCCGGCGTCTTCGCGAGCAAGCTCGCTCCCACGGGGTTTGTGTTGCCCTCAAGATTCAAGTCACCCGCAGATCCAATGTGGGAGCGAGCCTGCTCGCGATGGCGGTGCTTCAGTTGATGAAGATGCTGAATGTGCCGGCGTCTTCGCGAGCAGGCTCGCTCCCACAGGGGTTGTGTTGCCCTCGGGATTCAAGTCAGCCGCAGATCCAATGTGGGAGCGAGCCTGCTCGCGATGGCGGTGCTTCAGTTGATGAAGATGCTGAATGTGCCGGCGTCTTCGCGAGCAAGCTCGCTCCCACGGGGTTTGTGTTGCCCTCAAGATTCAAGTCACCCGCAGATCCAATGTGGGAGCGAGCCTGCTCGCGATGGCGGTGCTTCAGTTGATGAAGATGCTGAATGTGCCGGCATCTTCGCGAGCAGGCTCGCTCCCACAGGGGGGTTGGGTTGCCCTTGGGATTCAAGTCAGCCGCGAATCCAGTGTGGGAGCGAGCCTGCTCGCGATGGCGGTGCTTCAATGAGGAAGATACTGAATGTGCCGGCATCTTCGCGAGCAGGCTCGCTCCCACAGGGGTTGGGTTGCCCTTGGGATTCAAGTCAGCCGCAAATCCGGTGTGGGAGCCAGCCTGCTTGCGATGGCGGTGCTTCAGTTGATGAAGATGCTGAATGTGCCGGCGTCTTCGCGAGCAGGCTCGCTCCCACAGGGAGTTGTGTTGCCCTTGGGATTCAAGTCAGCCGCAGATCCAATGTGGGAGCGAGCTTGCTCGCGATGGCTGTATCACGGGCAACGGGGACTGAAGGCGGACTAACGCGCTGCCTGGCTTGTCAACGAGAACCCGAAGGTATTGAGCCCGTCCTTGCTGTGGGCGAACACGCGACCGCCGTGCATGGAGGCCACCGCCCGTACGATGGAAAGCCCCAAGCCATGATGCGCGTCACTGCGGGCCCGGGCGGCGTCGGCCCGGTAGAAGCGCTCGAACAGACGCTGCAGATGAACGTTATCAATCGGCTCGCCAGCATTGGACACGCTCACCTCGGCCTGCATGCCATGGCTGACCAGGCTTACCGTGATCGTGCTGGTCGGTACCGCGTATCGCGCAGCATTCTGGATCAGGTTGGCCAGGGAACGGTGGAACAGACGTCGGTCGATGCACACCCGCATGTCGCCTTGAATCACCACGCTCAACTGCTTGTCGTGCAAGACCGGCTCCAGGTAGTCCACTGTCTTGGACGCCTCTTCATAGAGCGAGACATCGCTCAGCTCCGTGGCTCGCTGCCCGCTTTCGGCACCCGCCAGGAACAGCATGTCATTGACGATGGTGCCCATCCGCTCCAGCTCTTCGAGGTTCGATTGCAGCAGGTCTTGAAGCTCATTCACGTCCCGGCCGTGGGCCAGGGCGACCTGGGTCTGGCCGATCAGGTTGGTCAAGGGCGTGCGCAATTCATGGGCGACATTGGCATTGAACCCTTCGAGCTGGCACCAGGCGGCCTCCTGGCGAGCCAGGGCGCCGTTGAACGACACAGCCAGCTCCTGCAACTCACCAGGCAACGCCTCGGTGTCCAGCCGTTGCTTGGAATCCCCCGGCGGCAGGCTGTTGGCCTGGCGGCTCAGGCGCCGGACCGGTCCCAGGCCAAAACGCGCGATCCAATACCCCAGCAGCGCGACCAGCACGACACCCAACGCGGACGTTACGATCAACGTCTTGGTGAAATTATTCAGGGTCTTCATGAACGGCGTCGAATCGAGCCCCACGATAAAACGCACCTCCGGCCGGCTGCCCATGGCCGCGATGGTTTCGATCATCAGCACCATGGGGCGATCCCGGTCAGGGATGGCGACCGTGGAAAACCCATCCGGACGCTTTGACCAATCCTGGCCGTCCGGCATCGCCCCGCCATAGCTGTAGGCCGGGTTATCGACCAGGACCCAGTAACGCACGCGCTCATCGGTGGGTGTCAGGCCGTCGAGCTTTTGCCGCAGCCCCACCCAGAATTCCGGTGAATCATATTTCGCGAGCACCGGATCGAGAACCGAATGCCGCAGGATAAGCTCGTTCTGCATCTGGTCTTCGAGCGATTGCTTCAAGGAACAGCGCAGCAGCGTTGCGCTGACCGCGGTGATAAGCATGACCGCGAGGGCAAACATCAGGGCGAGCCGCTTGGAGATCGATCCTTTCATCACACCATCCCAACGTGCCTGTCGTCCGCTTCACGACTTTCCAATACATAGCCCATTCCGCGCACGGTATGCAGCAATTTGCGTGGATATGGCGCATCCACCTTGGCGCGCACACGCTTGATCGCGACCTCCACCACGTTGGCATCGCTGTCGAAATTCATGTCCCAGACCTGCTCGGCAATCATCAATTTGGAAAGAATCTCCCCCTGGTGTCGCGCCAGCAGGCTCAACAGGCAGAACTCCTTTGCCGTGAGGTCCAGCCGCAAACCGGCCCGGGTGACCTTGCGGGCTTGCAGGTCGACCTCCAGGTCGTCGATGCGCAGATGCGTGGGATCGGCCGCGTCATCGGCGCGACGGCGGATCAACGCCTGGACGCGCGCCACCAGCTCGGCAAACGAAAAGGGCTTGCCCAAGTAGTCATCAGCGCCCTCGCGCAATCCCCGGACGCGATCATCCACCGTGCCCCTGGCCGACAACATAATCACCGGGGTTTTCTTGTGCAGGCGCAGGCCCTGCAACACGGCATAGCCGTCCTTGCCCGGCAACATGACATCGAGGATGACCACGTCGTACTCAAGCTCCAGGGCGTAGTGCAAGCCATCGATGCCGTTCGTCGCGACATCGACAATGTAGCCGAGCTCGCTCAAGCCGCGGTGGACATAGGAGGAGGTTTTTTCTTCGTCCTCGACGATCAGCAAGCGCATCTGGTGACTCCTCTACGAAAGCGGGGCAACCAGAAGAGTCTAGACGCAGAAGGTGTCCGGAGGCTGACGGCTTGCTGACATTCTTGTCAGAAAGCCCCCCCCGCGAACCCAGACCCTACCAAAGCGCGACGTCATAAGTGACGTAGACACGGTTGCTATCGCGTCCCCGTGAAAAGTCGGAGCGATAGACATAGTTACGCAATTTGACACCCAACCCCTTCAACTTACCTTGCTGCACAATGTAAGCGACTTCGGCGTCGCGCTCCCACTCGTTCACGACGCTGTTGGATTTGCCATCGGCGCCACTGAGGTAGCGGCTGGAAAACGTCAGGCCGGGCACGCCTAGGCGAGCGAAATCGTAGCCGTAGCCGAGCATCCAGGTCTTTTCATCTTCCTCGATGAACTTGCCGATCCCAACGTTGCTGAAGGAATAGACCGTGGCGCCGCTGATGTATGGCAAGCCCCCTTCCCCGCTGAGCTTCTGGTAACCGGCACTGAACGTGTGGCCGAGGGCAACGTACGACAGCGAGCCGCTGAACATGTCATTGTCGACTTTACCGCCATGGGCCAAGCCCGAATCGGCACTGTTGAAGTAGCGCAGGTCGCTGGTGAGCACGCCGGGACCGAGCTGTAGGTCATGTTGGACACCGGCGAAGTTCTGCCGGTAGAAGTTTTCCAGTTCGCCATAGAAATAGCTCAAGCGAATGTTCTTTCCCAGCTTGTAGTCGGCGCCGGCATAAATGAAGTCGCCTGACTCGTTGCCACTGTAGCCGTCGGGCACGATCGGCATGCTGTCGCTTGAATCGCGCAGTTTGAATCGTTCCAGCCGCCCACCCGTCAGGGTGAGGTTGTCGATGTCGTTGCTGCTGACCTGCCCCCCCTGATAGGTCTGGGGCAGCAGCCTCGCGTCGTTGTAGATCAGTACTGGGTTCTTGGGCAGCAGCGTGCCGTATTTGAACGTGGTTTTCGCCAGTCGGGCCTTGGCGGTCATCCCCGCGCTGGCGAACTCTTCAGCGGCACGACCGTCGTCATGGACCGGTAGCAAGCCAGTGCCGCTACGACCGGGCCCCGAATCAAGCCTGAATCCGAGCAGGCCCAGGGCATCGACGCCGAAACCGACCGTGCCTGACGTGTAGCCTGACTGATAATCCAACAGCAAGCCCTGAGCCCATTCGGTGCGCTCGCTTTTGGCGGTCCGCGCCGCTCGCGCACTCATGCCATGTTCATCGCGAAAGTTCTCGTTGAAGTAAACATTGCGCAACTGCAATTTGAGCTTGCTGTCGTCGACGAATCCCTCTGCACTGGCGTTGGCCAACGGCAGCAGACCAAGAATCGGAAACAGAACCCCGCGAATCAGGTAAATACTCATGTCGAGTGTCTCGTTGTTGTTATTTGGCGCGCAGGCCGGCGCACTCCCCATGCGGGGAGGGTCAGGCAAGGACTAAAGGGTGTCGGGTGAATCAGGAGAACAGCGTCAGCGCCCCGGTCAGAAGCGCCAGCGCCGTTATTACGATTGAGGTGAGCACCGCCCATTTGATGGTGGCTTTCTGGAAATCGCCCAGGTCGCGATCGACCATGCCCACCAGCAACAAGGTCGAGGCCACCAATGGGCTCATCAGGTGCACCGGCTGACCGAGGATGGACGCCCGAGCTATTTCGACCGGGTGAATCCCGTAGGCGGCAGCGGCGTTAGCCAGGATAGGCACGACCCCAAAGTAATAGGCATCGTTGGACAATACGAACGTCAGCGGCATGCTGGTAATTGCCACCACCAGGGGGAACAAATGGCCCCAGGAAGGCGGAATCCAGTCGACCAGCGTTTGCGCCAGGGCATCGACCATTTTTGTTCCGGAGAAAATTCCGGCGAAAATACCCGCCGCGAACACCAGCAGGACCACGGTCATGGCGTTACCCGAGTGGGCGAGAATGCGCTCTTTCTGGATGTCCAGCTGCGGATAGTTGATCACCAGCGCCAGGACGAAACCGATCAGGAACAGAATCGCCGAGTGCATGAGGCCCATCACCAGCGCGACCATGACTGCGACGACCAACAGCAAATTGACATAGGCCAGTTTCGGACGCTTGTGCGGCGTGTCCTCCAGGATGGCCTTGATATAGCAATCGCCGCCTCCGCTCTGTAGTTGAATGTTGCCGATACGCTTGCGCTCGGCACGACCCAGCAGGAACGCGGTGAACACCACCCACATCGCGCCACCGATCATAGTCGGCAACAAAGGCACGAAGTACTCGCCGGCATCCAGGCCGAGTGCCGCGATGGCCCGGGTCGCCGGCCCGCCCCAAGGCGTCATGCCGCTCATGATGCTCAGCGAAAGCATCGCGACGGTCGCCAGGATCATCGGATTCATGCCGATGCGCTTGTACAGTGGCAGCATCGCGGCGCAGGTAATCATGTAGGTCGTCGTGCCGTCACCGTCCAGTGCAACGAGAAGCGACAGCAGTGCGGTGCCCACGGCGATTTTCATCGGATCGCCATTGACCCGCTTGAGGATCTTGCGGATCAGCGGGTCGAACAGGCCCGCGTCGATCATCAGACCGAAAAAAAGAATCGCGAACAACAGCAGTGCCGCCGACGGTGCAACCATCTTCAGCCCATCCAGCATCATCTTGCCAGTGGTCCCACCGAAGCCGCCGATCACCGCGAAGACTATCGGCACGATCGTCAGGGCGACGATCGGCGACAGCCGTTTGGTCATTATCAGAAAGGTGAAGACCACCACCATGGCCAAGCCAAGTAAAGCGAGCATAAGTCAGTTCTCTTGTTGTTATGAGTCGCTGATGCAATGACAAAGTCTGCCCGGGTCATCCGGCCAGGCGCTGGGGAACCGTGGCGTAGACAAAACCTGAAAAAAGCCTGCGGGCGGTACGGACCACCGAGGCGCGGATGGTCTCACCCTTTTCGCCGGTGTAGGACAACACGACATCGATACCGCCACTGGGGTGCTCGATGCGCACCCGTTGAAGGCGTGGTTCGCTGACGCCGCCAAGCAGGTTGGCCGCGACACTGCCGTCGGTCACGCAGGCCGTCGCCAGCCCGATGGAACCGGTAATCGCCAAGGCGCGATGACAGCTATGCGGCATGAAGTAGCGCACCTGGATCGTCCCGCCACACGTGGCCGTCGAGACCAGCACTGGCTTGGGAATCACTTTGTCGCTGACGTCGCCCAGGCCCATCGCCAAGCCGGCCTTCAAACGCAAGGACTCCAAACGCTGCAAGAATGCCGTATCGCCATCAAGCTCGGCGGGGCTTTCGTCGCCACGCTTGCCGAGCTGGCCGGCCTCGACAATCAGCATCGGCATGGCCATGTCGATGCAAGTCACCGGGATGCCATCGATCAAGTCGACGGATTGCCCCGTGGGGAAGAGTTTTCCGGTCTTGCTGCCGGCTGCGTCGAGAAAGGTCAGTTGCACTGGAGCGGCCGTGCCCGGCACACCGTCGATGGCAGTGTCGCCTTCGTAGCTGACCTTGCCCTGAGGTGTCTGGACCTCGGCATTGACGAAGGTTCCGGTATTGAGGTTGCGGATCCGCACGCGGGTCAGGTCGCCTGTGGCCTTGACCAGCCCTTGCTCAATTGCGAACGGGCCTACGGCACAGAGCATGTTGCCGCAGTTGGGTGCAGTGTCGACCCGGCGCTGGGAAACCATGACCTGGACAAACAGGTAATCCACGTCGGCTTCAGGGTGCAGCGATGGGCTGACGATCGCCACCTTGCTGGTTTGTGGACTACCACCCCCGATGCCGTCGATCTCCAGCTCATGGCCAGAACCCATCAGGTTGAGCAGCAACTCGTCACGTTCAGGAATCGTTGCCGGCAAATCCCAGGCGAGAAAAACCGGACCTTTGGAAGTGCCGCCGCGCATGAGTACACAAGGAATTCGTTGCATGACCACTAACTCTTGTTGATCAATCTGGATAATTGATGCTCTGTGCACAAGAGTGGCAGGGTTTAAAAAGTGTTTCCAATGCAAAGATCGGAGTTATTATTGCGTTTCGCAAAAGAATTATTTTGGAGTTCTTTGGAACCTGGTAGCGAGAAAAATTGATGGAATATGAACTTCAGGACATCCGATCTTTCGTTAAGATCGCCGAACTTGGCAGTTTCCATGAAGCCGCCGATGCACTGCACCTATCCCAGCCCGCCCTCAGCCGACGGATGAAAAAGCTTGAGGAAGGATTAGGCACCGCCTTGCTCGACCGCACGACGCGAAAGGTCAGCCTGACCAGCGTTGGGCGTGATTTCCTGCCTAAGGCGCGGCGCTTGTTGGATGATTTTGACGATTCCATTCTCAATATCCGCGAATTGGCCGAGCGGCAGATCGGCCGAGTCACCTTGGCCTGCATCCCGACGGCGGCGTTCTATTTTCTTCCCTCGGTGATCCGGCTTTATAACGAACGCTACCCGAAGATCCGCATACGCCTGCTCGATCTCAGTGCCAACGAAGGATTGGAGGCTGTACTGCGTGGCGAAGCTGACTTCGGCATCAACATGATGAGTGGCCAGCACCCGGACATCGAGTTCGTGCCCCTGGTCAACGAACCCTTTGTGCTGGCCTGCCGACGAGACCATGAGCTCGCTGGCCGCAGTGCGGTCACCTGGTCGGAGCTCAGCGACTATCGGCTGATCGGTGTCGGTCGCTTGAGTGGCAACCGCATGCTGCTTGACCACGCCTTGTCAGGCCTGAGCTGGCGTCCGCAGTGGTTCTACGAAGTGCAGCACCTGTCCACATCCTTGGGCTTGGTCGAGGCTGGCCTCGGCGTGTCGGCGATGCCCAGCCTGGCGATGCCGGCGGTCGATCATCCGACGCTGGTCAGCGTACCGCTGATCGAGCCGGTGGTGAATCGGTCGCTGGGTCTGGTTTATCGACGCGGTGCCTCCCTTTCCCCCGCTGCGGAAAAATTCGTCTCGATCCTGCTGGAGCAGTGGCCACAGTAGAGGCCAACGCTATGCACCGGCCAATCGATGCCATACTCGCTCACCACAACGCTTGGTCGAGAACAAGGCGCCAGGACGCTGACGCATTGTTTCTCAGAGCGCCTTGTCCCTGTCGCGCAACAGGGGCTTGGGTCGGCTTCATGAGTGCTCGGAGTGACCCCCCACCGTTTCATTACCCGTGATGTTACGCATACGCGCATATATTCCCTGCGCGCCGTCGTCCACCAAGGAAAACACCACGGGAATGACCAGCAGGCTCAGCACTGTCGAAGTGATAAGCCCGCCAATCAACACGATGGCCATCGGCGCGCGGAAGCTCGGGTCAGCCCCCCAACCGAGTGCGATGGGCATCATGCCGGCGCCCATGGCGATTGTCGTCATGACAATGGGCCGCGCACGCTTGCCGCAGGCATCGATGATCGCTTCAGAGCGCGTCAGTCCGTGGTCTCGGCGCGCGAGGAGGATGTAGTCGATCAGCAGGATCGAATTCTTCGTGGCAATCCCCATTAGCATGATGAGCCCAATCATCGACGGCATCGACAATGTCGAGCCGGTGACGAACAGCGCCAGGAAGGCGCCTGGCACCGAGAGCACCAGGGCGGCGAGAATGGTCAGCGGTTGCAGGAAGTCCTTCAGTAACAGGACCAGGACCATATAGATGCACAACACCCCGGTCAGCATCGCCACGCCGAATCCCGAGGCAAGCTCCCCCATGGCTTCGGCATCTCCCACCGAAGTGCGCACCAGGCCGGGCGGCAGTGCTTGCAGGCTCGGCAAGGCAAGCACTGCCTGTTCAATGTCGCCCAATGGCTGGCCGTTTGTCTCGATTTCGATATTGACGTTGCGCATGCGGTCGAAACGTTCGATCTGCGCCGGGCCGCTGGCGATCTCCAGCGACGCGACATTTTCCAGCGGCACCGGACCACGGGCGCCGGGCACCGGTAGGCGCTTGAGCGTCTCGAAATCCTGACGAGCGGCGTCGGTCAAGCGCACGACAACAGGCACTTGCCGTTCACTGAAATTGAGTTTGGCGAGCGCCTGGTCGTAGTCACCCAAGGTGGCGACGCGCAGGGTGTCGGCGATAGCTGCGGAGGTCACGCCAAGGTCGGCCGCCCTGGCGAAATCGGGTCGCACCAGCAGTTCGGGGCGTTTCAGGCTCGCGGTCGAAATCACCGCGCCCACGCCAGGCACGCCGCGCAGTTCGCGCTCCACCAGCTGCGCATGCCGGGTGAGCAAGGCGCCGTCTTCGCCGGCAAGCACCAGCACGTAGTTCTCCGACTCGCCCATGCCCACCTTCACCCGCGTTGCGGGCAGTATCGCGAGGGCTTCGCGCAATTGTTTCTCGATCTGTTGCTTACTCAGTCCAGGTCGATCGTTACGGTGCGTCAGGTTAAGTGTCAGCACCGCCGTGCGGACATTTTTGACGTTGCCGCCCGCTCCTATAGGGTCGGTGCCGGCATTGCCGTCCCCGACGGCGGTGTAGACCTTTTTCACCTGGGGGTTGTGCCGGACTATCCCCCGGGCCTGCTCGGCCAGCACCAGGGTGTCGCCCAGTCTGCTACCGGGCGCAAGCGTGAGGGTGACCTGGGTTTGCCAGTCGTCATCGGGCGGCATGAAGGTGCCAGGCAACGCTGCCGCGAGCATCAACCCGCCGACAAAAAAAATCGCTGCGCCAACAGCGGTCACGGCTCGATGACGCAGGCACCAGCGGGCCCAGGACAAGTAGTGCATCACCCATCCGGCCACCCTGGGCTCGGGTTTTTTCGGGGCGCGCATCAGGTAGGCCGCCATCATGGGCGTCAGCAGGCGCGCGACAACGAGAGAGAAAAATACCGCCGTGGCCGCCGTCCAGCCAAACTGGACGAAAAACTTGCCGACCGTGCCGCTCATGAACGCGGTGGGCAGAAACACCGCAATCAACGTAAACGCCGTGGCGACCACCGCCAGGCCGATCTCCTCAGAGGCATCCATGGCCGCCTGGTAGGGTTTCTTGCCCATCTGCAAGTGGCGCCCGATGTTTTCCACTTCGACGATGGCGTCGTCCACCAGCACACCGACCACCAGCGACAGCGACAGCAGCGTAACGGTGTTGATCGTGAACCCCATCCAGTGCATCACCGCGAATGTCGGTATCGCCGACAGCGGCAGCGCGACAGCCGAGACGAAGGTCGCTCGCCAATCCGGCAAGAACAGGAACACCACCAGCACCGCCAGTGCCGCGCCCTCGTAGAGCAGGTGCAGGGAACCCTGGTAATTTTCGATCACCGGCTCGACGAAACTGAACGCCTGGTTGAACGTGATTCCAGGATGTCGGTTCTTGAGCCGCTCAAGGGCGGCGCGTACACCTTCATCGACCTCGATTTCCCCGGCCCCTTTTGCCCGTACGATTTCGAACGCGACCACCGGCTCGCCGTCCAGCAGCGCCGCCGAACGTCGCTCGCCAACGGTATCGGATACCGTCGCGACCTGGTCGAGCCGCACTCGCCTGCCGTCACTCAAGGTCACGTCCAGCATCGCGACTTCATTGGCCGACCGTACCGTGGCAAGCGTACGCACCGTTTGCTCGATGCCACCCAGATCCACGCGCCCGCCGGAGGCCTCTTGCTGGATCTGGCGAAGTTGACGGGAAATATCCAGCGCCGTGGTATTCAAGGCCAACAGGCGTGCCGGGTCCAGATCGATGCGGATTTCCCTCGTCACCCCACCGACACGCTCGACTGCGCCCACGCCAGGGACAGCCAGCAAGGCCTTGCTGAGGGTGTTGCCGGCGAACCATGACAGCGCCTCTTCGTCCAGGCCCGCGGCCGACACCGTATAGGTCAGGATCGGCGTGCCAGCAACCTCGATCTTGCTGATCACCGGGTCGCGCAGGTCGGCGGGCAGGTCTGCCCGAACCCTGGAAACCGCATCACGAACGTCATCGAGCGCTTCCTGGGTGGGTTTGCCGAGGCGGAACTCAACCGTGATATCGGCGTTGCCGTCGGTCAAGGTGCTCTGGATATGCTTGACGCCCTGCACGGTGGCGAGAGAATCCTCGATCTTGCGGGCCACATCGTTTTCCAGCTGGACCGGCGAAGCACCCGGCAGCTCGGCTGAGATAGCGACCATGGGCAGGTCGATGTCGGGAAAGTTCTGCACCTTCATCTTCCAGAAGGCCATCGCGCCGGCAAAAGTCAGCAGGATGAACAACAGCACCGAAGGCGTTGGGTTGCGGATCGACCAGGACGACACGTTAAGGCTCATTGCGCGCTCCCGCTGGTGAGATTGTGTATCGGTTGGGTGCGCCCCTGGACGACGCGGACAAGGTCACCTTCAGCGAGAAAACCGCCTCCGGCTTCGATCACGGCGGCGGTGATGTCGATGCCAGCGGTGATCTCGATTCGATCGCCGACGCGGCGCCCTACTGTCACCTTGGCCTGGGCCACTTGGAACGCCGCGCCGACCTGCAAGACGTAACTGAAGCCGTCGTGCTGCAGCACGGCAGTTTGCGGCAGCGTCGCCATCCGCTCGGCCCCGACGTCGAACTCGCCACGGGCAAACATCCCGGCACGCGCCGCCGTGTCGGCGGGCAGGTCGACATACACCAGACCATTGCGGGTCTGCATGTCCACCGTGGGCGCAACCCTGCGCACCCTGCCCTCGATCGCCGCGCCGTTGACCGGCACCACACGCGCAAGCTGGCCGGGATGGAATTTCGCGAGATCCGCTGCCGCGACCTCGGCGCGCCATTCGAGCCGGCTCTCGCGGATCAGGCGAAACAGCTCCTGGCCGGCGGGTAATACGGCGCCCACCGTGGCACTGCGCGCCGATATCACTCCGTTGTCGGGCGCCAGGACGCGGGTCTGGGCCAGGCGCAGGTGCTGCAATCGTTCGGCGGCCTCGCCCGCCTCAAGCCTTGCCTGCGCCGTGCGTTCGGCTGTCACATGTTGATGGACCTGCTGCTGCGAGAGCGCCCCGCTCGACTGCAACTGCCGGGCACGCCGCGCGATGGCCCGGGCTTCGGCCAGGGCCGAGTGTGCTTCGGCGGTGGCCGCGCGACGTTGCGCGAGTTCGGCGGCCACCGTATCGGAGCTGAACGTTGCGAGCACCTGGCCACGCCGCACCACATCGCCAACGTTCACCATGACCTCGGCCAACCGCAAGCCATCGGCCTCGGTGCCGACGCTCGCTTCCTGCCACGCCATGATGTTGCCATTGGCCTGGATGCGAACCGGCAGCATGGCCGATTCAAGCCGGGTGACGGCCACGGTCAGTGCCGGTTTGGGGTGATGTTCAGGACCGGGCGGTCGCGGGTCCGGCGACAGGCCCATCATCACCAATGCAACGGTGCAGGCGATGGTCGCGACAAACAGAACGACGTGGAGGGTTTTTCTTTTCATGGGGGATCGGATTCCTGCGCAGGGTTCGCATCGCTCGCGGGTGCCGATACATCCACATGGCGCGATTGCTCGAGACGGTCACTATGCGACAGGCAGTCTTTCGCAACACTTACCGGCAAAAGGCGGTTAGCCATGCCGAACCGTAAGTGTTCAGTAAGAAGAAGTTCTCAACGATAGGCATGCATTCATCCCACCGATCCGGAGACTTCCATGCGCGCCTTGACCTTATCGAAACCTTACCTTGCGATCCGGCTGACCATCGCCAGCTCCGCGCTTGTGCTGGGCGTGTGCTCACCGATCGCGGCCAGTGCCGACGAGTCTGAAGGCTCCGCTTGGGGCCTCGGCGTGGGTGCAGCCAGCAGCCAACAGCCCTACAAAGGCATCGACCGTGACAGCGAGGTCCTGCCGCTGATCTATTTTGAAAACGAATATGTGCGCGTCTTTGGCCCAACCGCCGAGATCAAATTGCCGAGCCTGGACATCAGCGACACCCAGCAACTCGAATTCAGCCTCGTCGGTGAGTACGATTTCAGTGGCTATGATGACGATGACGCCCGCATCCTGGACGGAATGAGCGACCGCAAGGGCGGCTTTTGGGCGGGGGGCAAGGTGCAGTGGCGCAACGACCTGGCCGATGTCAGCGCCGAGTGGTTGGGCGACGTTTCGAGCAACAGCAAGGGCCAGCGCTTCACCCTGGGCCTGGAACGGTCGTGGAATTTCGGCGAGCACATCAGGCTCACGCCACGGCTGGCCGCCATCTGGCAGGACGACAACTACGTCGACTACTACTTCGGCGTCCGGGAAAATGAAGCTCGCGCCGATCGGGCAGCCTATGATGGCAAGTCCGGCATGAACACCGAAATCGGCTTACGTGGAAACTATATGTTCGATGATCATCACTCCGTGTTTCTGGACCTCAAGGCCACGAGCCTGTCCGATGAAATCAAGGACAGCCCGCTGGTAGATCGATCTACCGAAAACAGCGCGCTGTTCGGCTACCTGTACCGTTTCTGATGAGCCGCATACTGCTGGTCGAAGACCATGAGCGTCTGGCGCAACTGGTGTGCAAGGGTTTGTCGAGCGCAGGCATCGCCGTCGACGTCATCAGCCGCATCGATGCGGCATGGGCGGCCATCCAACAGGTGCCCTACCAGGCGTTGATTCTCGACCGGGGTTTGCCGGATGGCGATGGGCTGCTACTGCTCGAACGCTTGCGCAACGCCGGGTTGGGCGTGCCCTGCCTGGTGCTGACGGCCCGCGACGCGCTGCATGACCGGATCGAAGGCCTGGACGCCGGGGCCGATGACTACCTGCCCAAGCCATTCGCCATGGACGAAATGGTCGCACGCGTGCGGGCCTTGTTGCGCCGCCCCGTGGAGCGCCGCCCCTTGGCGCCGTCACACGGCGACCTCAGCGTGCAACCCGACGCAGGGGTCATGTGCAGCGTCAAAGGCAGCGTTCCACTGGCGCCGGCGGAAATGCAGATCATGTTGTTGTTACTGCGCAAGCCCGGTGAAATCGTCCGTCGCAGCGCCATCGAGGCGGCTGCGTGGGGCTTGAGCGAAGCCGTGACGCCAAACGCCCTCGACGTGGCCTTGCATCGTATTCGCCGCAAGCTTTTGGCGATCGGCTCCCACCAACGGATAGTCAACTTGAGAGGCCTGGGCTATGCCCTTCGTCAAGACGACCTGGCGCAATAGCATCAGTTTCAAGGTCCTGCTCGCCTACGTCGCCGGCGTGGGCTTGAGTATCTTGCTGATTGCGCTGGGCGCTGTCGCGCTCATTACGTCCAGGAGCGATATCCTCCTGACCACCGACGTCGCCGAACGCACCCATGAACTCGCCGGCAAGCTGATGTTCGACGCGGCGGGCCATCCTACCGGCTTCGATGACAGCGAAGGTGATCGCGTCTGGACCTTCAAGAGCCTGGGGGTGGAAATCGGCTATCGCGTGCTGGACTCGCAGGCAAACGTCGTCCTGGCCTCCACCGACGAGGCATTCTGGTCGCCGGTCGCCAAATCACCGCCTTCGGACCAAGGGCGCTTCAAGTTCGAGCGTGAGGGCATGCTGATGTACGCCGCCACCGCCCCGGTGGAGCGCGACGGCACGATCTGGTATCTGCAATTCGCCGTCAGCGAACGACTGATGGAACTGCTTCATCAGGGTTTCGCCTGGCCTTTCATGGGGGCCGGTATCGTCCTGTTCAGCCTGGTGCTGCTTTTTGTCTTCGGCGCTTGCGCCTATTTCACGCTGGGGTATGCGCTCAAGCCACTGCGCGAAGTCTCGGAATCAGCGGCGGCCATTTCCCCTCGATCCTTGCATTCACGCCTGGACAGCAAAACCGTGCCGTCGGAAGTCGCGCCACTGGTCAGCAGCTTCAACAGCGCCCTTGAACGCCTGGAACAGGGATACCGTGTGCAGCAGGAGTTCCTCGCGACCGCGGCCCATGAACTGAAGACGCCACTGGCGCTGATCCGCGCGCAAATCGAATTGATGGCTCCAGACAAGACCCGCGACTCGCTGCTCAATGACGTCGAGCACATGACACGCCAGGTTCAACAATTACTGCTGCTGGCCGAGACCAGCGAGGCCCACAACTACAGCTTTGCCGCCGTGAACGTCGGGGAAGTGGTGCAGCAAGCCGCAGACTACCTGCAACGCATGGCCGACGCCGCGCGGGTCGGCATCGTCCTGACAGGGCATACGGCCACGCAAACGCCTTGGCAGGCCGACCGCAGCGCCCTGTTCACGCTGCTGAAAAACCTGCTGGAAAACGCCATCCAGCACGCGCCTGAAGGCACGCAGGTGCGGGTGCAATGTACCGCCGACAAGTTAACCGTGCGCGACTGGGGCCCCGGCGTGGAGCAAGCGCAACTGCCCTACATATTCACTCGTTTCTGGCGCGGCGCCCATCGGCGCGATCACGGCGCGGGACTGGGGCTGACCATCTGCCAGGAGATCGCTCGCGCACACGGGTGGACACTGGTTGCGCACAGGGCGGAACCGGGATTGGCGTTTTGTTTGTCCCCGCCTGTCACCGATTCACCGAGTATAAATAGCAGTCAGGAGAGTTCATGAAAATCCATCGCCTGTTTTTCGCATGCGCGTTAGTACCGGGTCTCTTTGCTGGTGGCTGGGCATCGGCGCAAAGCTTCCCTTCCACGGTCGTGGTCCGTATCGCGCAACTTGAGATCGACATTTCAAGCTTTACGTCGAGCAAACCAAGTCGATGATCCGCTCGCGAGGGCTGATCGAGACGACGCCGGTGCAACTGAGTTCGAAGTGACAACGTCGCGACTTGGTTCGTTACGCTGGGCCCGAACTGACATCCAAGCCCAGCCAGCACTCAATAATCCCAGGACCCCGCCACCCAACGAAACGCGTCGCCATCCACCGCCACACGGCCCACGGAAGGAAACGAAAGGTGGGTCGCCACGAACAGCTCCCCGCTTGCCGCGGCCTCTTGCATCAACCGTACGCGAACGCGCACCGCTTCTTCAGGGTCATGCTCGAAGCCGTTTTGCCAATCGGGATGGTCGAAAGCCACCGGGAACAAGGCGTCGCCGGCAAACGTGAGCTTTTCGCGGCCAGACGTCACATGCACCACACTGTGCCCCGGGGTATGCCCGCCGGTGCGTTTGACCACGACACCCGGCGCCACTTCATGCTCCTGCTCGAAGGTGTGCAGTTTGTCGTGGTATGCCTCCATGAACTGCCGCGCGGTCGTGTGCAGCACGTCCGGTATCGGCGCGGGCATGACGGTGCGGGAGAAGTCAGGCTCCGCCCAGAAATCGACCTCGGTTTGGCAAACATGGATCCGCACGTCCGGGCTCAGGCGGGTCCGTACCTCGTCGACGAGCAGGCCGCCTATGTGATCCATATGCATGTGGGTGATGACCACGTCGGTAATGGAGGAAAGCTCGATGCCGGCCGCCTCCAGCCGCTTTGGAAACAGCCCTGCACGTGGGAAGCCGGGGAACTGCCCGCCCAGCCCCGCGTCGACCAGCAGGGTTTGCTCGCCGCTGCGCACCACCAGCACGTTCAACGCCCAATCGAACGCGTCCGGGCCAAGGAACATGTCCTTGAACCAGGCAGCACGTGCGGCGGGGTCGGCATTGGTGGACATGGTCGAGGTCGGCAGCGGCAGCACGCCGTCGCTCACCACCAGTACATCGATGTCGCCGACCTTGAGTGCGTAGCGCGACGGAACCAGTTCCTCGGTCGCGGATACTCCCTGGATGGTTTTTTGCGGCGTGTCTTGCAGATGCATCGTCATGATCGCTCTCCTGTGCTGGATGAGGCGAATCCGTATCCATTGGCAGAACAACGGATCACCTGGAGGACGAGTGTGCATCGCGGTATGGCGCGCCCGATATCATACGCGGGTATGCCGTGCCCACATCTTGGCGTGGTCGTTTCAAACGAACGGCTGGGTGATTTGCAAGATTGGGCAATAATCGGACCGGATCGTGCAAGCTATCGCGCCCGATGCTTTCTATAGTAATCGGTGCCCAACCATCTGGAGCTGGTCCGACTATGAGCGCCCTCAATATCAATGGCCGTGAGCACACGGTTGACGTAGACCCTGGCACCCCTATTCTCTGGGCCCTGCGCGACACGCTGGGCATGACCGGCACCAAGTTCGGCTGCGGTGCGGCCTTGTGCGGCGCCTGCACCGTTCATCTGGATGGCCAGGCCATTCGCTCCTGCGTGACGCCGATAGCCGCGGCGGTCGGCAGGAAGATCACGACCATCGAGGCGGCCACCGACGGCAGCGACCCGGTAGGCACCGCGGTGCACGAAGCCTGGGTCAAGCATGACGTGGCGCAGTGCGGCTACTGCCAGAGCGGGCAGATCATGAGCGCGACCGCGTTTCTCAAGGCCCAGCCCAAGGGCAAGCAGCCGACACCGGCCGAGATCGACTCGGCGATGGCCGGCAATATCTGCCGCTGCGGCACCTACGCACGAATCCGCGCCGCGGTGGCCGACGCCGCCAAAGCCCTCGCCTGACAGGGAGTTGCGCCATGCTGAACGAGATTTTTCCAACCGAACTTCCGCGAGCCTTGCAGCACCTGCTCGAACGCGATGACGCGGACGGTCCCGCGACCCTGCCCCGCCGCAGCTTCCTCAAGATCGTCGGCATCGGCGGCCTGGCCTTGGGGGCTTTTCCTCACCTGGCCCTGGCCGAACAGGCTAACGGCGCGGGCGAAGGCCCACTCAAGCCGACCCAGCAACCCTCTGCCTTCGTCCAGATCGCGCCTAACGGCGAGGTGACGGTGACCATCAATCGCCTTGAGTTCGGCCAGGGCGTGCAGACCGGCCTGCCGATGATCCTCGCCGAAGAGCTCGACGCCGACTGGAGCCTGGTGCGCACGCGCAACGGCAGCAACGACGCGGCGTACATGGATCCGGCCTTTGGCATTCACCTTACCGGCGGCTCCAATTCGATCAAGAACAGCTACACCCAATACCGCGAACTGGGCGCCCGGGCCCGTTCGATGCTGCTGGCCGCCGCAGCGGCGCGCTGGAATGTCGACGCCTCCAGCCTGACCACGCAAAACGGCGCTGTGCTTGGCCCTGGCGGTCGCAAGGCCAACTACGGTGAGTTGGCCGAAGCCGCCATGGCGATGCCCGTGCCGGAGAAGGTCACGCTCAAGGACCCCAAGGACTTCCGCCTCATCGGCCAGGCCACCACCCGCCTCGACGCCAAGGCCAAGAGCAGCGGCCAACAGGATTTCGGCATCGACGTGCATCTGCCGGGGCAACTGACCGCCGTGGTCGCCCATCCACCGGTATTCGGCGCCCGCATCGCCTCCCTGGACGACAGCGCCGCACGCGCGACCAAAGGTGTAAAAGCCGTGCTGCGCGTGCCGTTGGACGGCGGTGCCGAAGGCGTCGCGGTGATCGCCGACGGCTACTGGCAGGCCAAGCTGGCGCGTGATGCGCTGAAGGTCGAATGGGACGTAGCCAAGGTCGAAAAAGTCGACACGGAAAAACAACTGGCCCAGTACCGCGAACTGGCCGGCCAATCCGGACCGCTCCACTTCGATGCCGACATGAAGCCCCTGGCGTCGGCGCCCCATCAACTGGAAGCCGAGTTCGTATTTCCTTATCTGGCCCATGCGCCCATGGAGCCGCTGAACTGCACCGTCCAGCTGTCCGAGGGCCGTGCGCAGTTGTGGGTGGGTACGCAGTTTCCCGGCGGCGACGGCGCGGCAGCGGCCAAGGTGCTCAATCTCAAGCCTGAGCAGGTCCAGGTGAATGTGCAGACGGCGGGCGGTGGCTTCGGCCGGCGCGGCGTGCCCACCAATGATTTCGTCGTACAGGCTTGCGAAGTGGCCGAGGCGGCCCGCGCCGCCGGGCTCGATGCCCCCATCCGCACCCTTTGGAGCCGTGAAGACGACATCAAGGGCGGCTACTACCGCCCCATGCACCTTCACCGCGCGCGGATCGGCTTCGACGACAGCGGCAAGGTGTTGGCCTGGGACCACGCGCTGGTGGGGCAATCCATCTTGACCGGCACCTTGTTCGCCGGGCAGATGAAAAACGGCATCGACCCCACCGCCACCGAAGGCCTGCGCGATCCGTATCCGCTGCCGATGCGATTGACGGTGCATCATCCCAAGCTCAATGTGCCCGTACTGTGGTGGCGCAGCGTCGGCTCGACCCACACCGCCTTCGTAATGGAGACGCTGCTCGACGACATCGCCCGCACGACCAAGCAGGATCCGGTGGCGTACCGCATGAAGCTGTTTGGCGACCAGAACCCGCGTCATCGCGACGCGCTACAGTTGGCGGTCGACCGCAGCGGATACGGCAAGCGCCAGTTACCCGCCGGTCAAGCCTGGGGCGTGGCGGTGCACGAGTCGTTCAGCTCGGTGGTGGCCTACGTGGTCGAAGCCTCGGTGCAGGATGGCCGTCCCGTGCTCCATAACGTCACGGCGGGCGTGCACTGCAATCTGGCGGTCAACCCACGCAGCATCGAAGCCCAGGTCCAAGGCGCTGCGCTGATGGGCCTGTCGATGTGCCTGCCTGGTGGCGCCGTGACGTTGAAGGATGGTGTCGTGCAACAAAGCAACTTTGCCGACTTCAGCGTGCCGCGTATCACCGACATGCCGCAAATTGCCGTCCACATCGTCCCGAGCGCTGAGCCACCGACCGGCATGGGCGAACCCGGCCTGCCCGCCTTGGCCCCGGCGTTTGCCAATGCCATTGCCAGCCTGACGGGCAAACCCCTGCGGCAGTTGCCGTTCAGCCTGGCTTGATTGGGAGCGAACGCCAAACCTTGGCGAGGGGTTTTATCCCCTCGCCACAGCCACATGGGACAACCGTTTCTTCAATTGCCCTGACCGCAATCCTGCTCGATCGCGCTGTAGTCCAGCGCCTGGATCGCCCCGGTGGAATCCAGGTAGGTCATTCGCGACTCGACGACGCCGCAGCCTGAGCCCATCCCTTGCTTGACCGACAGCACCTGGGCGATGTCCAGGTGATCACCGTACATATAGGTATGCGGCTTGACGGCGTCCTGGGCGTTGGCTGCCAGAGCGCCGAGGCTGAGGACGGCGAACAGTGAAGCAATGCTGAGATTCTTGACGTTCATGGCGATGTCTCCGACGTTTGAGTGAGTAGCTGAGACGGCTTGTGCTGTCTCGATGGGCTCATTTGACGCCGGCGAGGTATCTGGGATGTGTCATCGACAGGCCCAAAGGAATCAGTGCGTATCGGCAAAGGGTCTGGATACACAGCGATACAATCATGCCGTTCACGCTTTATCATGGCGCCATCCCCATTCCCTGACCTGATGGAACGACCATGACTTTCGATTTCGACCTGGTGTTCGAGCGCCACGGCACCGGTAGTACCAAGTGGAGCCGCTACCCGGCGGATGTATTGCCAATGTGGGTGGCCGATATGGATTTCGCCGCGCCACCGGTCGTCGTCGATGCGCTGCGCAAACGCCTGGAGCACCCGATGCTCGGCTACAGCGTTGCCCAGGACAATCTGCGCGCGGCCATCGTCGCCGATCTCTGGAGCAAATACGCCTGGCGCGTCGAGCCCCAGCAAATCCTATTCCTGCCTGGGGTCGAGCCGGGTTTCAACATGGCACTGCATGCGCTGGTGGAACCGCAGCAGAACGTCGTGGTGCAGGTGCCCAACTATCCACCGCTACGCAACGCGCCTGGGAACTGGAACCTGAACAAGGTGGAATTGGCATTCGACACGGTCGATGGCGAGTTCCGCACACCGCAGGCCGAACTACGGGATGCCCTTCAAGGCGGCGGTGCACTGTTGCTGAGCAACCCTCATAACCCACTGGGCAAGGTATTCGGTCGCGACGAACTCAAGGCGGTGGCGGATATTTGTGTCGAGCAGGACGCCTGGATCATCTCCGACGAAATCCATGCCGAGCTATGCTTCGATGGCCGCGTGCACATCCCCACCGCCAGCCTGGGCGCGGACATTGCCGAACGCACCATCACCCTGATGTCCGCCAGCAAGGCCTATAACATCGCGGGGCTGAAAACCTCCTTCGCCATTATCCAGAACGCCAAGCTGCGCGAGCGGGTCAACGGCGCCAGGGCCGGCATGGTCGACAGTGTGAACGCCCTTGGCCTGGAGGCCACCCGCGCCGCGTACAGCGAAGCGGGACCGTGGCTGGAGGCCTTGAAGCAGTATTTGCAGGCCAATCGTGATTACCTGGTCGAGGCGGTGAAGACCCGCTTGCCGGGCATCACCATGACCGTGCCGCAGGGAACGTACCTGGCGTGGCTGGATTGCTCCGGATTGGGGTTGGACGACCCACAGGGCTTTTTCCTGAAGCAAGCCAAGGTCGGCCTGAGCGCCGGGCTGGATTTCGGCGACGACGCGGGGCAGTTCGTGCGGCTGAACTTCGGCTGCCCACGGGCGTTGCTGGAGGAAGGGATTGCGCGGATGGAGCGTAGCCTGAAATCCCGAACCTGACCGGATCCCCTGTGGCGAGGGAGCTTGCTCCCGCTGGGCTGCGAGCGGCCCCAAAACCTTGCGGTCGCTGCGCCCGAAGCGTCGGACCGACCGAGCGGGAGCAAGCTCCCTCGCCACAAAAGCCTCCACCACCGGCCATGCCGAAGTCAGTCATGCATATCCGGCGTATGCACAAAACACAGCTTGTTCCCCTCCGGATCCCGGCAATAGGCGCCGAAGTAATCCTTCGAATATTGGGGCCTCGGGCCCGGCTCGCCTTCGTCGAAACCTCCCATGTCCATCGCCATCTTCCAGGCTTCGCGTACGGCTTGCTGTGATTCAGCGGCAAAGCTGACCTGCATCCCATTGCCCCAGGTCGCCGGCAGCCCGTTGATGGGCACCTGGACGAACACCTGCGGCCAATGCCTGCCGGGCTGATGCCAGCCCTCGCCGGGTGGGCCAGAGTCGTCCTCGCTGTCCATGCGCACCAGGCCAAGGCAGCCCAGGACCGCATCATAAAACGCGACCATCTTCGGTAGGTCGCGCGCGCCGATCTGTATATGACTGAACATGCCCTTCTCCTTCTGAGACCTTATTCGATTGGAAAAGGCGGCTTCGCCCACGTTCACCTTAATCGGTGATCGGTCGATGAAACGCTCGTGGTCACGCTTATCGACCGACAGGAAAATTCGACCGAACTCCGGCCAAAACCCCAGGGTCCACCCTCCATCGCAACCACTGGAAATGGAGAACGAAAATGGCCGATTACCCAACCCCACCCTTCCCTAAGCAAAACCAACCCGTACCTGGCAGCCAGCAGAAAATGGACCCTTATCCAGACTGCGGCGAACAGAGTTACAAAGGTTCAGGACGCCTGGCGAACAAGATCGCCCTGATCACCGGCGCCGACAGCGGCATCGGGCGCGCCGTGGCGATTGCCTTCGCCCGTGAAGGCGCGGACGTGGCCATTTCCTACCTGAACGAACACGAAGATGCCAAGGAAACCGCGCGCTGGGTTGAACAGGCCGGTCGCCAGTGCCTGTTGCTGCCGGGCGATCTTGCCGACAAGGCCCAGTGTCGCAAGGTTGTCGATGAAACCGTGGCGCGCTTCGGGCGTATCGATGTCCTGGTCAACAACGCCGCGTTCCAGATGACCCATGAAACCCTCGAAGAAATTCCCGATGAAGAATGGGTGCGCACGTTCGATATCAACATCACGGCGATGTTCAGGATCTGCCAGGCCGCGGTGCCGCACATGAAGGCCGGAGGCTCGATCATCAACACCACATCGGTCAACTCCGACATGCCCAAGCCGACGCTGCTGGCCTATGCTACGACCAAGGGCGCCATTGCCAACTTTACCGGCGGTCTGGCCCAGATGCTCGGGCCCAAGGGTATTCGCGTGAACAGTGTTGCGCCGGGGCCGATCTGGACGCCGCTGATCGTCGCCACCATGCCCGAGGAAGAAGTGCAGAATTTCGGTTCCCAGACGCCGCTGGGCCGCCCCGGCCAACCGGTGGAAGTGGCGCCGATCTTCGTGCTGCTGGCGTCGGATGAGTCCAGCTACATCTCCGGCTCGCGGTATGCGGTGACGGGGGGCAAGCCGATCCTGTAAGCGCAGGCACATATTCCGTGGCGAGGGAGCTTGCTCCCTCGCCACGGAAAGCGCCCTTCTGATCACTCCTTGGCAATCACCGAAATCTTCCCATTGCGCTCGATGATCGCGAATTTGATCTGGTCCAGGGTCTCGATGCCCTGGCTCGAGCGTGCCGCTTCCATGATGTCCGCCTCAACCAGCCGTGCGTGGCGCATACGGCCCTGGAGGATGCGCCCGTCCTCGACGATGATGGTCGGGCCGCCATCGATGAGCCGGGACACCCAGTCGGAGCGCAGCTTGAGCAACGAAAATCCGACATCAATGGCGATCAGCGTGACGATGACCATGAACGAGTTGGTCATCGAAAAGTCATCCCCCAGCAGCGCTTGCTGGGTCGCCTCGCCAATGATCATCAAGAGCACGAAATCGAACGTGGTGATTTCCGCCAACGAACGACGCCCGGCGATCTTGAACAACACCATCAGCACCGCATACATCGCGGCGGCTCGCAGTACCGAATCCATATGTCACCTAAGGAAAGATGAATTGACTGAACGTGACCACGGCGCCGTTGGGCGTTGCGATGCGGCTCTGGTACGTGCCGAGGCCTTCGCTGAGCAATGACAGGTGCAGGTTCGCCTGCCCCTGACCATCCGCCTGGAGCCAGAGCTTCATGCCCGGACCCGCGGCGGCCGAGCGCATGGGCGTAGGTTGCACGCTTTGCACGTCGAATCCCTCCAGCCAGTCGCCCCCGAGCTCGATTTCCAGCACTGCATTGGGTGCTCCCTTCAAGCGCACGATCACCGGATTGGTCGAGCCGTTGCGATGGAACCTCTCGTATTCGACCCCGATGCTGCCGTCAGCACTGTGAATCTCGCTATTGCTCAGTGGCCCATGGGAAAACAGCCCGAGCAACGTCAACAAGACCAGCAGCACCAACGCATACCAACCCACCCGTTCGAAACGCCAGACCTTGTGCTGGAACGCCATGTCCTCGCATACCGGGTACTGGCGACTGCGATGATCGTCCTGTTCGCATTGGTCGGTCATGGGGTCCTCCTATCGACGTTCACCCGCCATGGCGCGCCGGTGATAGCTGGGCAATTGCTGCAAGGCGTATTCACTGGATAACCGTTGCACCTGGCGCCGATCGCCGAAAAAACGCTCTCGGCGGCTGAACAGCGCGCGCTGCCCGTTCAATTCGAACGCCCAGGCAAAACACACCGTGCCGGCGGGAATACCGTCCTTGTCGTCGGGCCCGAGCAGGCCGGTGGTGGCCACCGCCACGTTGGCGTTGGCGTCGCGCAATGCGCCAAAAGCCATTTCCTCGGCGACTTCGCGGCTGGTCAGGTTGAAGGTATCGATGGTCCGCGGCTTGACACCCAGCAGCCGCTGCTTGGCTTCGGGGGAATACACCACGTAACCGCTTTCGATCAGCGAACCGCTGCCCGGCACTTCGGCCAACAGCGTGACGATAAGCCCTGCGGTGCAGGACTCGGCAGTGGTCAGGCGCAACTCATGTTCACGCATGTACTCGATCAGGGAATGGGCAACAGTCATGGCATACAGTCCTTCATGGATGCTGATGGGTTGACCCCCGCCGCCTCGAATCATTCCCTTTATCGCGCCGTCGCGCCAAGCGGTCAAATAAATGAAACCCCTGGTCATTCCTGTACCTCATAACGGTATGAGCCTCATGCAGAGGCTGTCTTGATCAGGAGGTCGTTATGTCCGTGCTTTTCGTCAAACTGTTCACCCATCCGGAATTCGCCTGGGGGGACATTCGCGAGCAGGAACAGGCCCATCCCCACCATTACCTGGCGCATCTTCTGTTGCTCGCACTGATTCCGGCGGTAGCCCTGTTCGTCGGTACCACTTGGACCGGTTGGAGTCTGGCCGAAAACGAAACCGTGCGACTCAGCCACGCCAGTGCGCTGCAGCTGTGCGTCTTGCTGTATGTGACCATCGTTGTCGGCGTAACGTTGATGGGGCTGTTCATCCGCTGGATGTCGCGCACCTTCGAGGCCCGGCCAACCGTCAACCAATGCATCGGTTTCGCTGCCTACACCGCGACCCCCTACTTCCTGGCCGGAATATTCGGCGTGTACCCCAGCCGATGGCTGGCAGTGGCCGTCCTGCTGGCGGCTTCGGTGTACTCGACTTTCCTGCTGTTCGTCGGCCTGCCTAAGTTCATGGGTTTGAAGAAGGAACAGGGCCTACTGTATTCGGCCAGTGTCTGGGGCGTCGGCCTGCTGGTGCTGGTCACGATTCTGGTGGAGATGATCCTGCTGTGGTTCAACTATTTGCAGCCGGAGTATTTGCGGGTTCCGGTAGGCTGAACGGGTTTTGAGGTACACAATAACGGTGGCGGCGGTGTTGCGAAGCGTCAATTTCGCAATGTTCGTGTAACACGACTATCCTGCGGCTTTGCATCCTGAAATCGAGTCGGCAGCGCTGGACCGCCCCGCCGCCCTTTAAGGCCTAACCTAATATGTCATCTCCAAGCAAACGCTCTCCCAACGTTCCACAACGAAAGGAGCTGAGCCCCAGTCACCTGGATTTCGCCGTCGTGGGCATCGGCGCCTCGGCGGGTGGGTTGCAGGCCATCAAGCAGTTTTTCGAGCACATGCCCAAGGACAACGGCATGGCGTTCGTGATCGTACTTCACTTGGCGCCGGATCATCAGAGCATCGCCGACAAGATCATCCAGGAATCCACCAAGATGCCTGTATTGCAGGTGACCGAGGCGGTGCCGATCGAGAAGAACCATGTCTATGTGATTTCCCCGGCCCATCATTTATCGATGAACGACGGGTATCTGAAGGTTACCCCGGCCGAACCGCGCCAGGGTGGGCACGTGGCGATCGACCTGTTTTTCCGTGACCTGGCCGATGTGCACAAGGACCGCGCGTTTTGCCTGGTGCTGTCGGGCACCGGTTCCGACGGTGCCGTGGGTCTGTCAAGAATCAAGGAGCAAGGGGGGGTGACCCTCGCTCAGTCGCCCCAGGACGCCGAATTCGATGGCATGCCACAGGCGGCCATCGACACCCAGATGGTCGATCTGGTGCTACCGGTGGCGGAAATGCCGCAAAAACTCCTGGAGCTGTGGCAAAACTCCCAGGCCATCCGCCTGCCGACCGCCAACGACCCTGAGATACATGCCCAGCCGCCGACATCCGAGCGAGAAGCCGTTGCCGCCGAGCAATCGCTGCACGACATCCTGGTGCAGCTGCGGGCAGGCACCGGCCATGACTTCAAGCATTACAAACGGGCCACCGTGCTGCGGCGTATCGAACGACGCATGCAAGTCACCGCCCAACCGGACCTCAACGCCTACTACAGCTATCTGCAGAATCATCCGGAGGAAACCAAGGCCCTGCTCGGTGACCTGCTGATCGGTGTGACCAACTTCTTCCGGGACCGTGAGGCCTTCGAAGCCCTGGAGCGCGACGTACTGCCCAACCTGCTCAAGCCGGTGGAACCGGGCAGCGTCCCGCCGGAGGAAATCAGGGTCTGGTCGGCCGGCTGCTCGACCGGCGAGGAAGCCTACACCCTGGCGATGTTGATCAGCGATCAACTGCAACACGACGCCAGCAACGCCAAGCTGCAGATATTCGCCACCGACATCGATGAGCGGGCAATAACCGTGGGCCGCAGCGGGGGCTACCCCGAAGCGATCATCACCGACGTGCCGCCCACCCGCCTGCGCCAGTACTTCGTCAAGGAAAACTCGACATTCCGTGTGCGCAAGGAAGTCCGCGAACGGGTGCTGTTCGCCAAGCACAGCCTACTCTCGGACCCGCCGTTCTCGCAGATCGACCTGATCGTGTGCCGCAACCTGCTGATCTACCTCGACCGCGAGGTGCAGCGTGAAATCCTGCAAATGTTCCACTTTGCCCTGCGGCCGGGCGGCTATCTGTTCCTCGGCTCTTCGGAATCGGCCGACGCCTGCAGCGAATTGTTCAGCCCGGTGGACAAGCGCAACCGGATCTTCCGCGCCAAGTACGGCACCGCCAGCAGCCGCCGCACACCGACCATGCCCCGTGGCGGTTATGTGCGCAGTACCTCGGCGTTGGTCCCGCCCCAGGTCGCGGTGCCACGCAAAGTCTCGTTCGCCGATATCCACCTGCGCGCCATCGAGCGTGCCGCGCCGCCCAGCATGATTGTCGACAACAATGGCGACATCCTGCACATGATCGAAAGTGCCGGCCGCTACCTGCGCCATGTCGGCGGCGAAATGTCGCGCAACCTGCTGACGCTGATCAATCCGCAACTGCGCCTGGAAATCCGCACGGCGTTGTTTCAGGTCAACCAGAACGGCCAACCGGTCAAGTCACGCCAAGTCAACATGGAACGCGACGGACGGCGTTTCCTGGTGGACCTCCTGGTCCAGCCCTATCGCGACGAACAGTCCGATGGCGACTTTGTGCTCGTCGTCTTCGAAGAGGAAGAAATCGACCCCGTCCAGCAGGTTGCCGCCATTACCAGCCAGACCGAAAACCAGGTGCTTGCCAACCTGGAACGCGAACTCCAACGCACCAAGTCGCACCTGCAGGACACCATCGAGCAGGCAGAAGTCTCCAGCGAAGAGCTCAAGGCTTCCAATGAAGAAATGCAGGCCATCAACGAGGAGTTGCGATCAGCCACCGAGGAGCTGGAGACCAGCAAGGAAGAGCTGCAATCGATCAATGAGGAACTGCTGACGGTCAACTACGAGCTCAAGACCAAGGTGGAGGAAACCGACAAGATCAACGACTACCTCACCAACCTGATCGCCTCCACCGATATTGCCACGGTATTCGTCGACCGCAGCATGCGCATCAAGTGGTTCACGCCTCGGGCCACGGAGATTTTCAGCATGCTGCCGGTGGACACCGGCCGTTCGTTGCTGGACATCACCCATCGGCTGGACTACCCGGACATGGCGGCGGACGCCACCCAGGTATTCGAATCCCTGAACATGATCGAGCGCGAAGTCACTAGCAGCGACGCTCGCTGGTACATTGCCCGGCTGCTGCCATACCGCTCCAGCGAAGATCATATCGACGGCACGGTGCTGACCTTCATCGATATCACCAAGCGTCGCGCGGCCGAAGAAGAGCTGCGCTTGGGCGAGGAACGCATGCGCCTTGTGGCTGAAAGCACCCGCGACTACGCGATTATCCTGTTGGACGAGCACGGCGTGATCACCAGCTGGAACACCGGGGCGGAGCTGATCTTCGGGCATACCAAGAGCGAAGCCGAAGGCAGTTACTACGACTTCGTGTTCACGCCCGAGGACCGCGCCACTGGCGTACCCGAAACAGAATTGAGCACCGCTCGAACCAAAGGCCGTTGCGAAGACGAGCGCTGGCACCAGCGCAAGGATGGCAGCCGCTTCTTCTGCAGCGGCGAAGTCACACTGCTCAGCGGCGAATGTCTGCAGGGTTACGTGAAGATTGCCCGTGACCTCACCGGCCACAAGCGCCTGCACGAGGAACAGACCCAGCGGCTCCTGGAAACCCAGAACTCCAGCCATTTGAAGGATGAGTTCTTCGCCGTCATGTCCCACGAGCTCAAGCACCCGCTGAACCTGATCCAGCTAAACGCCGAATTGCTTCGCCGCCTGCCGGTGACCAAGGCCGCCACCACCGCGGCCCGGGCCGTCAATACCATTTGCGATGCGGTCAACAGCCAGGCACGCATTATTGACGATCTGCTGGACGTGGCCCGTGTCCGCACCGGCAAGCTCAAGCTCAAGCGCCAAGCCGTCGATCTGGCGCGGGTGCTACAAGACATCTACACCGTGGTGATCAACGACAATCATCCCAACAAGGTCACTCTGGACCTGCCCGAGGGTTCCAATGGAGAACTGATCGTCAATGCCGACCCGACCCGGCTGGAACAGATCATCTGGAACCTGGTGAACAACGCGCTGAAATTCACCCCTAGCGGCGGCCGCGTGCAACTGGTCGCCAGCCACGACGACCATATGGCGCGCCTGGACGTAAAGGATTCCGGCGTGGGTATCGCGGCGGAGCACCTGAGCGAAGTGTTCGACCTGTTCGGCCAGGCCGAGACCCAACACGCGACACACCAGCGCGAAGGCCTGGGGATCGGCCTGTCACTGGTCCGGCAATTGACCGAAGCCCACGGCGGCAGCGTCGAGGTCAAGTCCGAGGGGCTGGGGAAAGGTTGCACCTTCACGATTCGCCTGCCCCTGAGCAATGCCGCGATCGTGCCCAAACCGCAGGCTTGCGAGGAACAGTCGGGACGCCTGAGCGGCCTGACGGTGTTGCTGGTGGACGACTCCCCGGACGTGCTCGATACCCTCAAGTTGCTGCTGGAAATGGAAGACGCCAACGTGGTCGCTTTCGACCAGCCGCTGCAAGCCTTGCAGGCCGCCAAGGACGCCCGTTTCGACGTGGTGATCTCCGATCTGGGCATGCCGGTGATGAATGGCCATGAATTGATGCAGGCGCTGCGCGAGCTGCCTCACATCAAACACATCCCGGCCATCGCCCTGACGGGCTACGGTGCGTCCATCGACCTGCATAAATCACAACAATCGGGCTTCGACCAGCACATCGGCAAGCCGGTGTCCTATGACGAGTTGATTGAAACGATCGAGCAGTTGCGGCGTTCGCGGGTTTACTAGCTGGGGCTGGCTAGAACAGCCTCTGTAGCGGGGGTGCTTGCTCCCTCACCACAGAGGCGGGTTATTTTTAGCTACTCATTGCCTCGCCAAAAAAGCGAGGCCGATCAAGCTACTTCGCAGTCTTCTTCATCCCAATCCGCCGCCGCATGTCGGCGGTGATGCTCTGGCGGGTCTTGGGCAAGTCAGCCCAAGGCTCATGCCCCACCTCCGCCAGCCGCTCGTGGACGTTGTTCACGTTCCAAAGGTTGGCGCCCTTGAGCTCGGCCACTTCTTCCCGGTAGATGGGCACCGACACCGGCAGCCCTTCCCTGGTACGCACTGCGTAGGCACAAATGGTGGTTGCGCCCAAACCGTTGCGCAGGTAATCGATGAAGATCCGCCCTACCCGGTTCTTGGGACCCGACACTGCCGAGAAGCGATCGGGCAACAGCTTGGCCATGTGGCTGACGATGGCATGGCTGAAGCCTTTCACCTCATCCCAGCCCAACTTGCGAGTAATCGGCACGACAATGTGGATGCCCTTGCCGCCGCTGGTCTTTAGAAACGCCTTCAGGCCCAGCTCATCCAGCACTGACAAAGTCAATTGCGTGGCTTCCACCATGCTTTTCCACGGCAGCGCCGGGTCCGGGTCAAGGTCGAGGACGAAGCGGTCAGGCTTGTCCAGATCGGCAGAAGTCCCGTTCCAGGTGTGCAGCTCCACGGTACTCATCTGTACCGCGCCGATCAGCGCTTCGGCGTTGTTGATGATCATCACTGGTTGCCCGGTCAGGTCCTTGTCCAGGCTGGTGATGCCGGGAATTGCCAGGCGCTCGGGGTTCTTCTGGAAGAACAACTCGCCGGCGATGCCATCCGGCGCCCGTACCAGCGCCACCGGGCGATCGGCCAGCTCCGGCAGGATAAAATCAGCAACGCTGGCGTAGTACTCGGCGAGTTGCATCTTCGTGGTGCCGCTGCTCGCGTCGATAATCCGATCCGGATGGGTAATGCGGACCTTGCCTTCCAAGGTTGGCGACTGCGTGGTCTTGGCCTTGGCCGTGGCCTTGGATTTGGATTTGGATTTGGCTTTCGGCTCGGCCGGCGCCGGTTCAGCATTGTCCTTGGCCGCCGCTTTTTTCACGGTTTTGGGCAATTCCTGGGTAATCGCCTTTGCCGGTTTGTCATTGCGCAGGCCATGGAACACGGCATGGCGTACCGAGCCTTCCTTGGTCATTTCGGCAAACGCCACTTCCGCCAGCAACTCCGGTTTTAGCCAGTGCACACCCTTGGCGTCATACCCTGTGGGCGGATTGACCACGGCGGCCTTTTTGGTTTCCAGGGGCAACAGCTGCTGATGGATGCTTTTGAGCGTGGTTTCGTTGAAACCGGTGCCAACCTTGCCGGCATAGCGCAGCTCGCCGCTGTCGACGTCATGCAGGCCCAGTAACAAGGCGCCAAACGCGCTGCGGGCGCCCTTCGGCTCGCTGAAGCCGACCACGACGAATTCCTGGCGGTTCTTGCACTTGAGCTTGATCCAGTCGCTGCTGCGCCGGGACACATAGGCGCTGCCCTGGCGCTTGCCGATCAGCCCTTCCATGCGCATCTGGCAGGCACTGTTGAGCAATGCTTGCGGGGTTTCTTCGAAGGAGTCGGAGTAACGCAGCAAGGGATCTTCGTTGGGTTCCAGCACCGCAGCCAACGCCGCCCGGCGCTCCTCCACCGGCACTTTGCGCAAGTCCATGCCGTTGAGGTACGGCAGGTCGAACAGGTAATAAGCGATCTTGCCACTGCTGCCAGCGTCGAAGGCGTTTTGCAGGGCCTGGAAGTCCGGCACGCCTTGCTCGTCGGCGACGACCATTTCACCGTCCAGCCAGGCTGATTCCAACCCCAGCCCCGCCAGAGCCTCGGCCTGTTTCGGCAGTTTGTGGGTCCAGTCATGGCCGTTGCGGGTAATCAAGCGCACGTCGCCATTATCGATGCGCGCCATGACGCGGTAGCCGTCGAACTTGATTTCGTAGAGCCATTCGCCATCGGGTGCGCTTTCCACCAGGGTCGCCAGTTCCGGCTTGAGGGTCTCGGGGATGGGCCCGGCCACGGCGCCGCTGAGGGTGGTCTTGCCGCTCTTTTTGGATGGCTTCGCCTTGGCGGGTTTTTCCGGCTGCTTTACAGCCTTGGCGGCGGCCGCCTTGCCCCGCCGCTTGGGCACGATGGTGCGGTCACTGAGCACGCTGTCGGGCTCGGCCTGCACCACGTCGTACTCGCTTTCCGGCCGGGCGGCGTCATCTTGATGCTTGATCAGAAACCATTGTTCCTGCTTGCCCGGCATATGGGTGCGCACCAGGTTCCACAGCCCCGCGAGCTTTTCCCCCCGCAGCTCGAACTTGAGCCGGCCTTTTTCGTAGGCTTCGTGCACGTCACCCTGTGGAATCCACACGCCCCGGTCCCAGACGATGACGTCGCCCGCGCCGTAGTGCCCCTCCGGGATACTGCCCTCGAACGTCGCGTAATCGATGGGATGGTCTTCAACGTGAACCGCCAGGCGCTTGACCTTCGGGTCCAGGGACGGCCCCTTGGGCACCGCCCAGCTCTTGAGCGCGCCATCCAGCTCCAGGCGAAAGTCGTAATGCAGCCGCGTTGCATCGTGCTTCTGTATGCAGTACTGCAACCCGTGGGTGGTTTTTGCCGATTTGCGAGAGCGCTTCGCCGACGGTTCCGGGGTGGCGCCGAAATCGCGCATGCGGTTGTAGTCGTCGAGGGTTTTGCTGGTCATTGGCCACCTGCAACTTGCGCGAGGGTGGGATCGGCCACCGGCAAACCGGCGGTTTCCGACAACAGCTGATCGACCACCCGGCCCAGGGCCTCTTCGGTCGTATCGCCCAGCAGCAGGCCTTGCTCGTAGAGGACCACTTGTCGATCAGCGCTGGTGCCCTCCTGGATGATCCGGCGCGCTTGCTTGAACACATCCTGCACGCCCAGCGCCGTCGCGGTGTCGCCGAAGGTCTGCTCGGCCAGGTTCAGCCACTCGCCAATCAGCATCGGCTGCTCCTGGCCTTCGACAATAAATTCCGCGAGGATGCCGTGGCGCTTGGCCCGATAGCGGTTTTCCTTGAGGATCCAGTGGGACATCAAGCTGTAGTGGGCGCCTGGCTTGGGCTGGGCGACGGCGTGGGCAATCATCAGTCGAAACAGCGAGACGAGGCACAGCACATCTTCGGTCCGCGGGCAGGCATCGCAGATACGCAGCTCCAGGGTCGGATAGTGCGAGGAAGGCCTGATCACCCACCAGCAATCGCTGGGCTGGCGGATGGAGCTGGTGCGGGTGAGCATGTCCACGTAGCCATTGAAGGCTGATTCGTCCTCGAAGAATTCCGGCACGCCCATGCGCGGCCATTCATCGCAGGCCACTTGCCTATAACTGCTGAAGCCACTGTAGGCGCCGTTCCAGAACGGCGATGACGCGCTGAGCGCCAACAGCATCGGCAGCCAGGGCAGCACCTCATTCATCACCTTGACCCGGTCATGATCGCCCGGCACTTCCACATGTATGTGCAGGCCCGACAGGACGCTGCGGCGCGCCACGCGCTGGTAGTCGTCGAACAACTGCTGGAAGTGCAGCTCGTCGGTGGGTTGCAAGCCAACGGTCGCCATTGGATGGGATCCTGCGCTCAGCAATCCCAGGCCATGGGGCGCCAAGCGCTGAGTCAGGCCGTTACGCACCTGGGCCAGGTAATCGGCCGCCTCGGCCAGGCTGCGGAAGATGGGCGAAGCCATTTCCACCTGGCTCTGGAACATTTCATGGGCGAAGTGCTTGCCCAGCTCTTCCCGGCACGCCGTCACCGCCGCCGCCGACGGTTGATCGGGCATGCGGCGGGTTTGCAGGTCGGTGATGAAATATTCCTCTTCAATGCCGAACTTCAGACGCCTGTTCATCGATATTCCCTCCGATACCCGCACCCGTGCGGGTGACAACCAACGCCACCACGGCGATCCGTTCCACGTCCTGATAACCGGGTGTCAGCAGTTCCTCGCCAAACACATCCGGGTCCAATTCCCTGTAGGTCCAGGCGAACTGCGGTGAATCGCGCCAAGGGCCCAGAGCCTCCAGAAACGGATCACGACCGTCGACCATCGCCACGCCGGTGTAGAGCACCAGCGAACCGCCGGGTGTCAGCCGTGGCAATGCCTGTTCGACGATACGCAGCGACAATCCCGCGCCCAGCGTTCCGCCGCCATGGCGATAAGCACGCTCGGCGGGGTCGGCCATATACGGGGGGTTGGCGACGATCAGGTCGAAGTCGCCCTCGACGTCCTTGAGCACGTCGCTGCGGGCGATCTCGACATTTGCCACCTCGGCCAGCGCCGCGTTGACGGCGCACAGCCGCAAGGCCATCGGGTTGATGTCGATGGCCAGTACCTGGGCTTCGCGTCGGGCGCGGGCAATCACCATCGCCCCGACACCGGCGCCGCAGCCAATGTCCACCGCGCGATGCACGGCCGTGAAGTTCTGTTGCAGATGGGTATGGATCAGGTGCGCGAAACGGTAGCTGTCGGGGCCGAAGAACACTGCGTCGTTGGCCTGGGTCGGAAATTGCGAATGGGCGAACAGCATGCCGTCCAAGCTTGACCAGCGCACGCGGCTGCGCAGCAGGCCGTCGTGTTCTTCCAACACTTCTGCTTCTTGCAATTGACGCTGCTCGTCGGCGGAAATAAGCCCCGGCGCGAAGGGCCTGGACCAGCCGAAAACATCCCGCAAGGTCTTGGAGCGCTCGTTGCCTGGCCGCTGGTTGACGCGCTCGTGAGTAAGCGGCGTTGGGGTGATGAAACGGTAGCCGTCAGCGTGCAGGCGGCGACCTAGCTGCAGCAGGGCCAGGTCGGGTTCGGACAGGCGGTCTTCCTGATTCATGCAGGGCTCCTAGCGAAGGGCGGATTTGAGTTCGATGAACCGGCGGGTCGCCAACAACCCGGCCGGGTGGCTGTGGCAGCGGGCCGAGAGCCAGGGCATCAGAATTTGCATCTGCTCATCGGGGGCCTTGCCCCGCAGCGTTTGCTGCAGGTTCTGCACATCCGGGTCTTGGGCCGGTGCCGGCGATTCATGGGCCGCGCCATGATTGCGGCGGGCGCCGGGACGACCGCGCTGGTCCAGCCAGTCGCCGGCAATCCAGTCATGCAGCAGCTGTTTTTCGTAAGGGCTGAAAACCCCGAACATCGCCGCGCCCGGGCCTTCGATCAGGGTCCAGAAACGGCTGTTCTGGGGATCTTCATGGCGTCGGATCCAGCCTTTGCCTTGCATGGCCTTGAGGAAACCCTCCAACTGCCCCGGTTCCGCCAGCCATTGGTTGACGGTCTTGCCTTCGAACTTGCAGTAATCGGAATGCATGTGCTGGCCGAACGGGCGCTTGCGCTCAAGCATGTCCAGGACTTCGCGCTCAAGGTCGAACGACTCGATGACCGCCCGGCTGCCCTGCCCCAGGTCGTTGAGGCGATAGCCCAGTGTGACCCGGCGCCAGAACGACTCGCGGTCAGCTTCCATCGGCATCAGTTGTTGCAACGCTTGCACGGCTTTGTGGGCGTGCCCGGTGCTGGCGTTGTCGATGGTCACGTGAAGCGTGAAGTAATACGGGTCGATGTCCAGCTCGCTCAGCTCATAGGCGCTGATCAGCAAATGCAGGGGCAGTTGCTCATAACCCAGGTTGTAACCGATGACCTCGGGCAGGTATTCGTCGCCGGCATAGCCCAGGGCCAATTGAACAGCACCTTGCAGGTAGCGCTCGTCATCGATGTCGGGCATGTCCTGTAAGCCGTGTTCGGCCAACAGCTTGCGGTAGAGCACGACATGGTTCTGGGCCGGAACGCCATCCCCAAGCTCTTCCAGATAGGTGCACAGCAGCCCCTCGAAGCGATGGTCATGCCAGTGTTTGAGCACACCGTACAGCCATGCGCCGTCCACGAGCTTAGTCGGCGCCACGGCCTGGATAAAATACAGGGCATGGGCCTTGGTCTGGAAAAACTCCCGACCGCCGCCGCTTTTGCGCCGTTCCAGGTAGTCGGCATATTGCCGGGCCACGCCGGCGCTGTGCTGTTCTACCCAGGCAAGCAACGCGCCAGGGTCGTCAGGCATTTCTTGAGGCAATGCGCTCGCTTGTTCGAGACACGGTTGCAGGAAGGCCTGGGCAACCGCTTGTTTGTCAGCATCGTCGGCGCCTTGCAACAGCCGCTCGTAACACTGGCGAACGTTACCAGCACTTGTGAATGGCTGCGCGGTGGCAGGCCTGGATTGGAGGGGTGTCAGCGCAGTCATATAGGCCTCTTGGGTTCTTGGCTGGACGCTCGAATCGGCACGTCTCTTCCTTTGCAGAGCCTCGCGCAGGGCAAAAAATTCCCCTGGATCGAAAAGCGCCCGGATAAACGGAATCGCCCTGATATGCGGCGGAACCCTCGCTTCGCTATCGCCCTCGAACGTTGGACAGGCGCCTTTTCATTACCCAAGGAGCAATCATGATCTTTACCGTGTGGGTAGCCGTACTCGGCGCTGTCTTGCTGACCTTGGCCCTGACCTCCTCCTACCTGCGCTGGATGCCCGTCACCACTTCCGCCGTGTGCCTGGCGCTGGGCGTCGCCATCGGGCCGGCTGGGCTGGGGCTGCTAAAGCTTGATGTCAATGACTCGTCCGGGTGGATGGAGCACCTGACCGAAGTCGCCGTCGTGTTTTCGCTGTTCGTCAGCGGTCTCAAGCTGCGCCTGCCCCTCAAGAACCGCAGCTGGCGCGTGGCTTACGGGCTCGCCGGGCCGGTGATGATCTTGACGATCGTCGGGCTTTGCCTGGCGCTGCATTACCTGTTTGGCCTCGGTTGGGGCATGTCGATGCTGATCGGCGCGATACTGGCGCCGACCGACCCGGTGCTCGCGGCCCTGGTGCAGGTCAACGATGCCCGCGACGACGACCGGGTGCGGTTCGGGCTGTCCGGTGAAGCCGGGCTGAACGATGGCACGGCGTTTCCCTTCGTCATCCTTGGCTTGCTCATGCTGAGCGAGGAAGGCAGCGGATTCCTCGGCGAATGGGCGTTGCGGGACGTCCTGTGGGCGGTGCCGGCGGGTTTGTTGGTGGGCTACTGGCTGGGGCGCGGCATCGGCGGGCTGACGTTGTCGATGCGTATCAAGAATGCCGACAGCACCTTGTCACCCAATGACTATCTGGCCCTGGCCCTGATCGCCCTCGCCTACGTGGCGGCAGAAGCGATCCACGGCTACGGTTTCCTGTCGGTGTTCGCCGCTGGCCTGGGGCTGCGCCAGGCCGAGGTCGAGTCCACCGACGAACACTCGCCACCGGCAGAACACCTGGTACAGCCGGTGGTGGGCCACGAAACGGTCGAGCCTCAGCAGGCGGTGGTCGGCGACACCCAGGCCTTGGACGACGGCCAAGTGGCGGCTGGCGTGATGATGAGCGACATGCTGGCGTTCGGCAGCCTGGTGGAGCGTTCCATGGAGGTTTTCCTGGTGACACTGCTGGGCGTCGTCCTTGCCACTCATTGGGATTGGCGGGCCCTCGCCGTCGGCGCCCTGTTATTCGCGGTCATTCGCCCGTTGAGTGTGTGGGTGATGCCCTGGGGGCGGTTGCTGGACCATCCGCAACGGCTGTTGATCGGCTGGTTCGGTATCCGCGGGATCGGCAGCCTGTTTTATCTGTTCTACGCCTTGAATCACGACGTGCAATCGGAAGTGGCGCAGCAGTGCATCAACCTCACGCTGTCGGTGGTGGCGCTGAGCATCCTTGTCCACGGTGTCACCACCCAACCCGCCCTGGCGTGGTATGAGCGCCGCAAAGACGGTCGCACGGGCTAGCCGCCCGGATCGGTCACTTGGATAAACACCGAGTAAATGCCCAACAGCACCCAGAACGCTGCGAATATCCACGGCGTGCGCACCGAAAACAGCAGCGACTTACGGTAGCCCTTATGGGTCGACTCTCGCTCGCTGAACAGCGGCGATTCGTCGTAGGCCAGCCCCATCAGCGGCTCGCTGCGCAGCAATTCGCTTTGTTTGAAATGCCAGTGGTCGATGATGTCGTAGGCGGCCCGAATGCCCGGCCATGCATTGAGGGAACTCAAGACGCCGAGCAACGCCAAAAATGGCGGCACGATCAGTGTGAAGAGCTTGCCCCACTCCGGGTTCAGATTGGCCATGCAGGATGCAAACGCGATCACCAGGAATGACTGGGCGGTCAGGTAGGCGTCGGTGCGATTGGCCAGAATGCTGGTTTCGTACTGGATTTCCCGACGATAAAAGTCCAGCCGCTCCTTGGGCGAGCCGAACATTTTGGCGTTGTGTTCGGTCAGTTCTTCTTCAGGGGTCAGACGGGTGAGGATTCTGGGCATTGCTCAGGTTTTCCCTCGGTTTGATTGGGGTACATCTAGAAGGATGAGAGCCGGGCAAGTTCAAGCCGATGGACCAAAGGTCAACGAAACGCTGCTGCACCGCCGGGGTCTTTAAAGGATTGAAGGCAAGAGGAAAAAAGCGTGGATTATCTTGGATGGGTGCAATGGCCAGCAATGGCGATCACGGTATTGGCGGCATGGTTGATCGGATCGCGCCAGCCCCGTCGGCGAGTGGCGGGCTTCAGTTGTTTTATTCTCAGCAATATCCTGTGGGTCATTTGGGGCTTGCACACGGATGCCTACGCGCTGATCGTCTTGCAGTTCTGCCTGTGCGCGATGAACCTGCGGGGCTTCAAGAAAAATACCCAATGACACACCATCTGATCGTGGCGAGGGGTTTTGATCCCCTCGCCACAGCGGTCGCACATGACGACTTGGCGGTTTAACCCATCGTCTGCCCGATGATCTGCACCAGGTCGATCTGCTTGAATGGCTTGGTCAAACGCGGCAATTGCGTTGCAAACCCTTCCAGGCGCTCGGCGTAACCAGTGGCGAGGATAACCGGCAGGGTCGGTTGGCGCTCGCGCAGCAATCTGGCCAGCTGCGCGCCATCCATCTGGGGCATGGCCATGTCAGTGATCACCAGGTCGATACCTTCATTGCGCTCGAACAGCTCCAGCGCTTGGGCGCCAGACAACGCGCAGAGGACCCGATGCCCCAAGTCTTCGATCAGCAAACGGGTGCTGGTCAGCACCAGGCTGTCATCGTCCACCACCAGCACCGTCAGTTTCTGGACGTGTTGCGTTGGTATCTCGGTGGCGGGTGGCTTGTCCCTGACCGAATCGTCGGCCACTGGCAACCACAGCTCGGCACTGGTGCCGACGCCTTTCTCGCTCTTGAGAATCAGCCGGCCGCCCAGCTGCTCGGCCAGGCCATGCACCATGGACAGACCCAGGCCAGTGCCTTTGCCGACGCCCTTGGTGGTGAAAAAAGGATCCACCGCCGAAGCCAGCGTCTCCTCGTCCATGCCCTCGCCTTCATCGCTGATGGTCAGGCAGATGTAGCGTCCGGTCGCCAGCGGCTTGCTTGCCGTCGGAGCATCGCTCCCCTGTCGCTCCTGTGCCTGGATCAAGATCCGGCCGCCCTGGGGCATCGCGTCCCGGGCATTCGTCGCCAGGTTGAGGATCGCCAGTTCCAGTTGGTTGACGTCGGCCAGCACCGGCGACAACGCCTCGTCAAACTGGGTCTGGATGTGTATCGAAGGGCCCATGGAGCTTTGCAGCAAACCGCTGATGCCGTCCACCAGCGCCGACAATTCGACCGGTTCGGCGCTGAGTTTCTGCCGCCGGGCAAACGCGAGCATGCGCTGGGTCAGCGATACGCCGCGCAGCGCGCCCTGGGTGGCGTTGTCCAGCAGTTGGGTCAGCTTCGGCTCGCTGGGCATACGCTTGCGCACGATCTCCAGGTTGCCAAGGATCACCGTCAGCAGATTGTTGAAATCATGGGCGATGCCGCCGGTGAGCTGGCCGATGGCTTGCAATTTCTGGGATTGGAACAACGCCTCGCGAGCCTGTTCAAGGGCCTGCTGCGCTTGGGTGGCATCGGTGATGTCCCGGGTGATCTTGGCAAACCCCAGCAACGTACCGGTATCGCTGCGAATCGCATCGATAACCACGTGGGCCATGAATCGCGTGCCATCCCTGCGCACGCGCCAGCCCTTCTTTTCGAAACGCCCCTCCGTGGCGGCGATGCTCAGAGCGCGCTGCGGCTCCCCGGCTTCGCGGTCTTCAGGGGTGTAGAACATGGAAAAATGCTGGCCGATGGCTTGAGCCGGCAGATAGCCCTTGATGCGCTGGGCACCCTGGTTCCAGTTGGTGACTTGTCCATCCGGATCGAGCATGTAGATGGCATAGTCGGTGACGCTTTGCACCAGCAGGCGAAATTGCTGTTCGCTTTGCTTGAGGGTTTCCTCGGCCATCTTGCGATCGGTCAGGTCACGGGTGATCTTGGCGAAACCGAGCAGCTCGCCGCTCTGGGCGTCGATGATCGGGTCGATCACCACGTGAGACCAGAACAGCGTGCCATCCTTTCGCACTCGCCAGCCTTCGCCTTCGAAGCGTCCTTCGCGCACGGCGGTGTCCAGCGCCCGCTGCGGCAGGCCGGCGGCGCGGTCCTGGTCGGTGTAGAAACGGGAAAAATGCTGGCCCAGGATTTCCGATTCTTCATAACCTTTGAAGCGCCGGGCACCGGAGTTCCAACTGATGATAATGCCCGACGGATCGGTCATGTAGATGGCATAGTCCACCACCGCATCGATCAACAGTCTAAAGCGCTGATCTTCATCGATACGGGCGGTCTTTGGGTTCTTCTCAAGCATGTGGCCGAGGCATCCAAGGGAATTTGGGTGGAGTATGGAACAACTGACCCGCCGGGAAAAACCTGATTTTCGTGGGGCTATAGGCTGTTGGGCTTGTGACAGCGGTGCATCCGCCTAAGAAGAGGCAGGATATGCAGGCGACATCGCGATCAAGCTCGCTCCCGCAGGTGCCTTGGGATGCTCAGGATTGATTGACCACCACCGTGGCAGCAACTGCTGCACCTTGGCCTCGCCGAAGCGATCGTCGATCAGCATCACCACTCCGCGATCCAGCTGGGTACGGATGACGCGCCCAGCCGCTTGCACGACCTTCTGCAGGCCGGGGTACAAATAAGTGTAGTCGTATCCATCGCCGAAGATCGCCGCCATTCGCTGCTTGATCTGTTCATTGACCGGGTTGAACTGCGCCAGTCCCAAGGTGGCGACGAAGGCGCCGATCAGGCGCGAGCCCGGCAGGTCGATGCCTTCCCCGAACGCCCCGCCCAGCACGGCGAAGCCGATGCCCTGGCCCTGCTCCGTGAATCGCTCGATAAACGCCTGTCGTGGGGCCTCGCCCATGCCGCGCGATTGCGCCCAGGTCTCGACGTGCGGATATCGCTCGGCGAACAGCCCGGCCACCTGCTGTAAATAATCGAAACTGCTGAAGAACGCCAGGTAGTTGCCAGGGCGCTCATCGAACTGGCGGCCCATCAACTCGACGATCGGCTCAAGGGAAGCCTGGCGACGGGCGAACCGGGTGGAAATGCGACTGACCACCTGTACGTCCAATTGTTGGGCCTGGAACGGTGACTCAACGTCGATCGATACCGTGTCCGCCGGCGTACCCAGCAAGTCAGCGTAGTAGCGCCGTGGACTCAGGGTCGCGGAGAACAGCACGCTGCTGCGTGACGCCGTGAACCGGGGCCGCAGGAAACCGGCCGGGACCACGTTGCGCAGGCACAGCGTGGACAGGCTGCGCTGGCGACCGGTTTCTCGCTTATGGATATCGAACAGGAAGTGCTCGTCGAACGACTCCGCCACGCGCCCGAACTGCAAGATGTCGAAATAGAAGGCCTGCAGGCCGCTGTCCAGGCCTTGGGGGTGGTCGTTGAGGTAATCGCCCATAGCCGTGGCGCAGGACCCCAGCGCAAGGAGCAGCTTTTCCGGGGGGCGGCCATAAGCCTGGTAAGCCGCTACCTGTGGTGCGTGCAAGGCATTCCACTGGCGATTGAGCTTTTGCAGGGGTTTCTTCAGGGGCTCGGGCGCGGTTTTGAGCACCGCCGACAAGGTGGCCTGATCCAGGGTCGCGCTGTACATCTGCCGCCCTCGCTCCACCAGGTTGTGGGCTTCGTCCACCAGGGTCGCGACCGCCCAGCCATTGGCCTGGGCAAGGCCGAAAAGCAAGGCGCTGAAATCGAAATAATAGTTGTAGTCTGCCACCACCACGTCGGCCCAGCGGGCCATTTCCTGGCTCAGGTAATACGGGCAGACCTCGTGGTGCAGGGCGATGTCACGCAACGCGGCTTGATCGAGGAGCGTTACCTGGCTCGCCGCTGCCCGGGCCTGGGGCAGGCGGTCATAGAATCCACGGGCCAGCGGGCAGGATTCGCCATGGCAGGCTTTATCCGGATGTTCACAAGCCTTGTCCCGGGCGATCATTTCCAGCACCCGCAGCGGCATCGCGGTCGTGCTGTTGGTGAGCAGCCGGGCGGCGTCCAATGCCAGTTTGCGTCCTGGGGTTTTCGCCGTGAGAAAAAACACCTTGTCCAGGCGCTGCGGCGCCAAGGCCTTGAGCATGGGGAACAAGGTGCCAACCGTCTTGCCGATGCCAGTGGGCGCCTGGGCCATCAGGCAACGACCGGTGCTGACGGCCTTGAAAACCGACTCGGCCAGGTGGCGCTGCCCCGGCCTGAAGGTCGCGTGGGGAAAAAGCAGGGCCTGTGCGCCCTGGTTGCGTGCCTGGCGATGGCGCATTTCCTGCTCTGCCCAGGCCAGGAACCGTGCGCATTGCTGCTCGAAAAACGTCTGGAGTTGCGACGCTTCGAAACGCTGGTCCAGGCAGGTTTCCTTCTCGCTGACGATGTCGAAATACACCAAGGCAACGTCAATGCGCGGCAGCTCCAATTTCTGGCACATCAGCCAGGCGTAGATCTTCGCCTGGGCCCAGTGCAGCTGCCGATGGTTGTCCGGTTGCTTGCTGAGGTCGCCGCGGTAGGTCTTCACTTCTTCGAGGCGGTTGGTCGCAGGATCGTAGCCATCGGCTCGCCCCTTGACCTTCAGGCTCTGGTAGGTGCCTTCCAGGCTGACCTCTGCCTGGTAGCCCTCGCTGCGCCGTGATGCCACGGTCCGGTGGCCGACAATCCCTTCCAGCGCGGTGGGTGACGGAGTAAAGCGCAAATCGAGGTCGCCGACCTTGGCGGTGAATTCACACAATGCCCGCACGGCGATGCTGTAGCCCGGCGCCTCGGTCATGCGCCCTGCTCCGCCCATTGCACGTAACAGACAGCCACTGGCATACGGTGCTCATGGCAGAAGTCCAGCCATCGCAGCTGGTTGTCCTGCAGGCGATCGCCAGGGCCTTTGACTTCGATCATGCGGTAGGTCTTGTGCTGCGGCCAGAACTGGATCAGGTCCGGCATGCCCGCGCGGTTGGCCTTGATGTCCAATAGCAAACGACTGAACCAGTGTTTGAGGTGCTCTGACGGCAGACAGTCGAGCGCCTGGTCCAACAGCGCTTCGGACAGCGCCCCCCAGAACACGAAAGGTGATTGCACGCCACATTTTTCTGAATAACGACGGCGGATGGTTTCACGGTAGCGCCCGTCATCCAGCTCGGCGAAGCACGCCGCGAACAGCTCGGCGCGACGGTCGTGAAAGTCCTCGTTGAGCAGGTCCACCGGGCCGCGCTGGAACGGGTGGAAGAACGACCCTGGCAACGGCGCGAAAATCGCCGGCCAGCACAGCAGGCCGAACAGGGAATTGACCAAGCTGTTCTCGACGTAGTGCACCGGCGCGGCGTCGTCATGCAAATGGGCCTGGACGCAATATTCCACCGACAATGCCGGATCGACCCGGGGTAAGTGCAAATCCAGCCGCTCGACGCTCCGGGCTATCGGGCGCGGCACGGGTGGCCCGCCCAGTTTGCGCCGCAGCCGCGGCACGATCCGCAACAGGGCTTGTTGTTCGGCGGCGCTTTGCGGCGACTGCGCCGCGGCTTCGCCCAGGTCAAGAGCCAAGGCATATTCACCGACGCGTTCAAGCACCCGGATCATGCGCAACCGCGCGCCGGGATAGGTGCAATCGCAATAGATGCACAGGGCCGTGGCAAAGTCGCCGATACGTTCAGCGTGCTGGCCGATCTGGAACAACAGCTTGCCCCGACGCAGCTCCAGCCAAGGATTATCCAATTCCAGGGTATTGATCCGGGCGACGATCGCCTCAAGCGCTTCACCGGCTTCGAAGCACTGCTGGCATTCATGCAGGAAAAGACAGGCATCGATGTCCTGCCGGCTGCGCAGCCCCCGGGACTCGACACTGAACTCAACGGCCTCGTAGGTAAAAATACCCAGATCCGCCAGCACGAACTCCGACCAATCCTGGTAGAGATTGCCGAAGAACATCAAACGCAAGCGGTCGCACAGCGCCATGACGGTCAGACTGAACAACCGATCCTGGAGCTGAGGGCACCAGGCGCGAAATGGCTGGGGTTGGCTGAACCCCTCGCTCAACGCCAACAGCCAGTCAGCCTTCTTTGCCTTGGGCTGCTCGATACCATGGCCGAGGCAGAGCAGGATTTCAGGCTTGAGCAACACTTCGAACAATTCTTCCAGGCTCAGCTCAGCCTCTTCCTCCACCCAGCCCAAGGCGATCAGGGGTTGCACCGCCGTGCCGATGTCGCCGATCTCGGGGTAATGCAATTTGCCGTGGCGAAAGTGCCGCCCCTTGCGCATCACCATCCGCACCAGCAGGCCTTGGGCGGCACGCGGCAGTGCGGCGAAATCCTCGATGAAACGTTGCTCTTCGACGCTGAGTACATCGGCGTAGCGTTGCGCCAGCCAGGCGAGCACCCGCTGGAAATTGTTCAGGTAGTAAAAGGGATCGTCGAGGGGGTTGGCTGTCACGGAAAATAGCGCCACGGTGCTTGAAGTACTGGTTATGCGTACAGATAACAGCTAGTCGCAGCCCAGGCAACTGCAAAAGATGAGCGGTCTCCTATATTTAAAGGGGAAAACCTTCAAGCGGCGATGAACTTTCCTACAACAAGCGGGACCAATGGCGGTTAACTCAGTGATGGCCCGGTCGAATCAGCTGGGCTTCACCCTTATGCATAGAGGTTATGGATATGAACATCAGGTTTCTGGGCCTGCCCTGGGTCGCCGTGGCATTCCTGGCGCTGGCCGGCTGTGCATCACCAACCGTGGTGACGTTGCAGAACGGTACCCAATACTTGACCGAGGACACCCCCAATACCCGCACGGCGGATGGCTTCTACGAATTCGAAGACATTTCAGGCAAGAAAGTCCGGGTTCGTGCCGATGAAGTCGCCACGATTCGCAAGGAAGACTGAACGGATCCCGGGCCCTCCCCTTGGAGGGCCGGCCGGTCTGTCCACCTGTACCGGACCGACCCCGCCAGTCCATGGCCCTAACCTCGCTGGCTTCGCTATATCGGTTTTTTCCCCGAACATATTTCCCGCAGACAGCCCCTCAACCAACGGTGCACGGGGTCAGCATCCATTCGCGGATGCCAGAGCATTGCGACAGTGAATTCAGGAATCGGGACTGGCAGCGCGAAGCTGTGCATGCCGTGGCGCAGGCGCGTGGTGTAGCGCTCCGGCACGCTGGCAATCAAATCGCTGGACCGCGCGAGCCCCAGGGCAGTGGAAAAACCCGGGACGCAAGTCACGATGTCGCGGGATAGATTCAACGCCCCCAAGGCCTCATCGATCGGGCCATGCTCGATTCCGCGCAGGGAAACGCCGACATGCCTGCCGGCCGCGTAACCGGTTACATCCACCTCGGCCCGACTCAGCGGATGCCCCGCACGCACCACGCCTATGATGCGGTCGACGAACAACGCCTGGGTGCGCAGTTCCGGGCGCGTGTCCTCATCGACGACGGCGGTCTCCAGGTCCACGCTGCCCTCGCGCAGCGCCGTGCCGTCCCGGTCGGTCTTCTCGACAAAACGCAACCGTATTCCTGGGGCGTGCTCGCTTAGGTATGCGATCAGGTCGATCGCGAAGTTCTCCACGAATCCTTGGCGGGTGCGCAACGTAAATGTCCGGTTGATACGGCGCAAGTCCGGGGCCTGCACCGGACGCAAGGCGGCCTGGGCGCCCTGCACCAACTGGCTGACTTGCTCGCGTAGTTCCATGGCCCGGGGCGTTGGAACCAGGCCGCGCCCCGCCCGGACCAGCAACGGGTCCCCCGTCGCCTGCCGCAACCGCGCCAACGCTCGGCTCATGGCCGAGGCACTTAGCCCCAGCCGCCGGGCCGCACCGGCCACGCTGCCTTCGGACAACAACGCATCCAGGGTGACGAGTAGATTCAGGTCGATTGCAGACATTGGCGGGCCTTTGGCTGGGTTGGATGGCGTCACATGCAGCTATAACCTGCAACTCATGCGTCTTCCGCCATGTTAAGCCTCGACGTACCGTTGTAACAGCAGGTTGCAAACAACGGAGACATGATGAAGCCAGCCAATGCAGAACAAAGCTTGCCAACGACAGCGGCTCACTCGCCGAGTACCCCGGTGCGCTGGGCCCTGACCAGCCTCGCACTCTCGACACTGCTGGCGTCACTGGGTGCCAGCGTAGCCACCGTCGCCTTGCCGGTGCTCGCCGAGGCGTTCGAGGCCTCGTTCGCGCAAGTCCAATGGGTCGTGCTGGCCTACCTGCTCGCGATTACCACGCTGATCGTGAGCGTGGGCAGGCTCAGCGACTTGCTGGGCCGGCGCAAGCTGCTGCTGGCAGGCATTGCGCTGTTTACCCTTGCGTCGGCGCTGTGCGCCCTGGCGCCGTCGCTCTGGTGGTTGGTCGCGGCCCGGGCCCTGCAAGGCCTGGGGGCGGCGATCATGATGACCCTGACGCTGGCCCTGGTCGGCGAAACGGTGGAAAAGAGCAGGACTGGCAGCGCCATGGGGCTGCTTGCCACGCTGTCGGCGGTGGGCACCGCCTTGGGCCCGTCCCTGGGCGGCCTGCTGATCACAGGGTTTGGCTGGCACGCACTGTTCTTGATCAACCTGCCCCTGGGCCTGCTGACGCTGCTGTTGGCTTGGCGATTCCTGCCTGTCGTGCCCAGGCCGATTGCCATCGGGCGCTTGCGCTTCGACGGCCTGGGCACACTGTTGCTCGCCACCGGGCTGGGCGCCTATACCTTGGCGATGACCGTCGGACGCACAAGCTTCGGCTGGCTGAACAGCGGGCTGTTACTGGTAGCGGTTATCAGCGGCGGGCTGTTCGTCCAGGTGCAACGTAGGCTCGACTCGCCACTGATTCCCCTGGCGATGTTCCGCGACCGCCCCCTAGTGTCAGGCCTGGCGGCCAGTGCATTGGTCGCGGCGGTCATGATGGCGACTTTGCTGGTCGGCCCGTTCTACTTGTCCATCACCCTCGGTCTGCCTCCGGCAATCGTCGGCTTGGTACTGGCGGCGGGCCCCTGCGTGGCCGCGCTCGCCGGTGTGCCCGCCGGACGCCTGGCTGATCAGTTCGGGGTACGTCCAATGCGGCTAGCCGGGCTGGCGACGATGGTCCTCGGCACCCTGCTCTTGTCGCGGATTCCCCCCACGCAGGGCATTGCGGGCTATGTTCTTGCCATTGCGGTGACTACCCTTGGCTACGCGCTGTTTCAACCCGCGAACAACGCGGCGGTGATGGCGCCGGTCCCCGATGACAAGCGTGGCGTGGTTGCCGGCCTGCTCAATTTATCGCGCAATCTTGGCTTCCTTTCTGGCGCGTCAGTGCTCGGTGCGGTTTTTGCCGCGGTTTTGCCGACCAACGGTATCTCTGTCGCAAGTCCGGAAGACGTAACGAACGGCATGCATCTCACGTTTGCCGCCGGCCTGGCCCTGACCGCCCTGGCGTGGTTGATAAGCGCCGCAACCCGCGTGCCAGAGCGGTTGAAGCAAGGCGCGGAGCGCACCAGCAAACGGTGATGGCGTTCTGAACATTTAGCGTTAGGTCATGACGCAGATCAAAAAAACTGAACCAATCGCCAAACGGACTGAAAAAATCCACGTGCCGTTCATTTTCAAATGCTATTTTTAGTACTCACTGGTAGAGCCAAGATGGCTCTTCCTTCCTGACATGAGCAAAAGGAAGCGCTTGATGAAGAAGGCGGGCTACAGATGAATAAAGGATCTTTCAGCAAGGTAACGTTCCCCAACGCCTGCCAGTTGATGCGCTGGCACTTCCATCCCATGGGCTTCGAAGCCAGCATGGACGCTCCGGGCAGTATGGTTGCCCGGTTATTTGATCGCGCGAGCGGCGAAACCATGATCGCGATTGCAGGCATTCCCTGCGCGACCGTGATGAACGCCCCCGACGTCGAGCGAATTATCGAAGCGGTGGAAGCCGAGCTAGAAGCCTTCGTTCCTCCGGTTGGTTTGCGACGATTCGCCTCATGACGAAAAAAGCCCACATTTTTATGTGGGCTTTTTTGTCGTTACGAGTTTTGCCAAGGCAGCTCAGCCGCGCGCACGGCGGTGATCAGCGAAAAACGGTTTGCCTACCCCGACCCGGTCCGAGGCCTTCGGTGCGTTAGCCGCCTGGCTGTCTTGACCATCGACATACCAGTAGCAATGCTGCACCGTCCGTGTAATGCCCACATACGCCAAGCGCAGGATCTCATCGCGCTGCGCCGAGTCGTAAGGTTCGGCGTCGCCTTCCTGGCCCAACCCAGCCATTCGATACACCTGGTTCTTGTACGGCGAACGGGTCAAATGTTGGCAGTCGCCTATCAAGAACACCGCATCCGCCTGGAGACCCTTGGCGCTATGGTAGGTCATCTGCCTGAGGCGCCTTTGAGAATACGGTAAGCTAGAATCCACCTTAACTGTTGGCTCAATATACTTTTGTATCAATAGCTTATCGCTACTTTTTCGATACAACATCAAGATCGAATCGCCGTTGCGGTAGTGCTCGCCGAGCCGCCTCGCCAAGCCTTCGTCGTCCCGCTCCAGCACATTGACCGGGCTCGGCGAACGAGGCTCTCCACTGGCCTTGGCTTTTTTGCCGGGAATGGAAGGCGTCGTACCAACGATATGTTCGGCCGCGTCGATGATGTATTGGTGGCTGCGGTAATTCTCGGTGAGCATGACCCGCGTATTCGCCGGTGATGGAAATTGCTTGTTGAATCCCACGAAAAAACTCGGCGAACTGCCACGCCACCCGTAGATCGACTGCCAGTCGTCACCCACGCACAGCAACGACGACCGCTGGGCGCCCCGCCCCACATGCATGGCGGGCCCGCGCTTGCGCACCTCACTTAGGGTCGCTCGCAGCCAGGAGACGATCTGTGGCGAAACGTCCTGGAACTCATCGATCATCAAATGTGACATCGACCTCAGCAGCGCGTCATCGAGCAGCTTGAAGTTCTCCGGCGAATGCTCGCTGAACAGCGAGAACATCCGGTTGTAGGTCATGACCGGAGGGGACTGGTCGAGCAAATGGTCCTCGAAAGCCCGCCAGAAACGGCTCAGCGCCTCGAAAAAATACCGATCCGGGTCGTCCTTGGAGAAACACAGCCTGCCCACGGCGTCCGGGACATCCAGGCCGAGGTTTTCGATGAAGCCCGCCGCCGAAACGAAACAATCCAGCAACGGTGCCGAAGCCAACTCGCCCTTTATCTTGTAATCAAAGCCGGGACCCGCCGTGCCGTTGCCCGCCAGCGAGGCGAGGACCCGCCCGGCCTCTTCATAGCTTTCGAGCCAAATCAACGGCTTACGGCAGAAAGCTTGAAACAGAGTTCGCTTAACTGCCCATTCGGCGCGCAGGCTGAGCTTGGCGCCGGGCCGACTCAGTTGAGTATTTTCTCGCGGATCGAACCCTAGCATCACCCAGGCATCGAGGGTCGGTATGTAGCCGTGGCAATGAAACCTCGACCCATTGATCTCAAACGTTTCGCGCTTGGGCTCAACCCCTTTGATCGGCCAGACGCCCGCGCGAAACCAGAGGTCTTCGATCGCATCGCACAACGCTTCGTCGCGCTGGGCCGCCAGCTCGGTCACAGCGATGCGCTTTTGCACATCCGGGTGGTCGCGCTCCAGTTCCTTGAGCTGCAAGGCGTGACGGGAAAGTGACGTCATCAGCGCACGGAACCGCTCGTCACGCTGATAAAGCCCGTGATAGCAGGCGTTGAGCTGCTGGCGCTGGGCATCGTTGATGCGCAGATCGAACGGATTGCCTTGGCCGTCCTCATCATCAGGCCCGGTTCGATGGCTCAGGGTCTCGAACGCCTGGAGCCGCTCGAATCCCGGCAAACTGCGGACCATGGGCAGGATACGAGAATGGAAGGTGCGCACCAGTTCGCGCGCCTCCTTCAACCCGATCGCCCGCCCCCAAAGCGCAAAGACCGAGATGAGCTTCTCGATGAAATCCTTGCGCGACTCCCGGGTAAATGTCACCACGGTCATCGAGCCCAGCTCGAAGCCCAGGTACTGTGAGAGCAGCACGATGCGCAGCACCAAGGTGGTGGACTTGCCCGCGCCCGCGCCCGCAACGACCGACGTCGCCGGCGTATCGCTGAAGATCATTTTCCATTGGGCGCTGCTGGGTTGCGCCTGCGCCGGCAACAGCCGGGCAACGTCAGCCTTCATGCGTTTTTTCAGCTCGGCCGTCAGGGGGAAGCGCCAGTCATCGAACAGCAGGTCATCGACTTGGGGAGCGGGATGTTCAGTGCTTCGCGAATCCCGGATCAACAGGACCTGGCGACCCTCTTCCAACCCCTCAGCTTTGCCTTCACTGAAACCATAGTCAAACCCGGCGGTGTGGCCGCTTCGAAAGCCATCGGCCTGACCGTGCAGCCAGGACGCCCGGTGTTGGGCGCGCAAACGTGTCAGGCCGTGGCCGAATAAACGCGCGGCCAGGCGCTTGAACCAGGGCATCTGGGCCAGGGGCAAGAGGTCGGAGGGAAGATCGGGACGGTGTTGCGGCACGCTTGGGGACTCCGGAGTTCAGAACCATGGCGACTATGGTGTCTGGATTTACCGGCGGATTCCAGCCAAAAGCTTTTAAGTCATGGATTTAGGCGATGAAATGAAAGTGCCATGGCAGGTTGGTATCGCAAGGTTTGCTGGCATGGCAATGCTTCGCGAGCAGGGTCACCCACCCCTGTATTGGCATCGCTGCAAATACAGGGGGGAGCGTAACGTTCGGTTACTGCCCGGAAATGGCCCCGTCCACCAGCGCCTGGGCTTCGACCACCAGTTGTTTAAGGTGCTCGTCGCTCACGAAGCTCTCCGCATAGATCTTGTAGATGTCTTCAGTGCCCGACGGACGCGCTGCGAACCAGCCGTTCTCGGTCATCACTTTCAGGCCGCCGATGGCCTGGTCGTTGCCTGGCGCATGGCTGAGGATGTTCTTGATCGCCTCCCCGGCCAGTTCGGTGGACTGGACCTGGTCCGGCGACAACTTGCTCAGCAGTGCTTTTTGCTGCGGGCTGGCCTTGGCGTCGACCCGCACCGAGAACGGTTCACCCAACTCATCCGTCAGGGCGCGATAGGCCTGGCTTGGATCGCGACCCGTGCGAGCGGTCATTTCCGCAGCCAGTAACGCCGGAATCAGACCGTCCTTGTCGGTACTCCAGACGCCACCGTCCTTGCGCAGGAACGAGGCGCCGGCGCTTTCTTCGCCGCCGAAACCGAGGGAACCGTCGAACAGCCCATCGGCAAACCACTTGAAGCCCACCGGGACTTCATAGAGGCGTCGTCCCAGACGGTTGGCCACGCGATCGATCAGGCCACTGCTGACGACAGTCTTGCCGACAGCGGCATCGGCACGCCATTGCGGGCGGTTCTGGAACAGGTAGTCGATCGACACTGCCAGGTAGTTGTTCGGCGCCAGCAGGCCGCCGCTCGGAGTCACGATACCGTGGCGGTCATGATCCGGGTCACAGGCGAACGCCACGTCAAAACGTTCTTTCAGGCCGATCAGGCCTTGCATGGCGTGACTGGAGGATGGGTCCATGCGGATTTGCCCATCCCAGTCGACCGTCATGAAGCGGAAGGTCGAATCGACGTGAGTATTGACCACGTCCAGATCCAGTCGATAGTGCTCGGCGATGGCCGGCCAGTAGCGCACGCCCGCGCCACCCAGCGGGTCGACGCCCAAGCGCAACCCGGCATTGCGAATGGCATCAAAATCGATGACGTTGACCAGATCTGCCACGTAGGTATTGAGGAAATCATGGCGGTGGGTGGTGTCGGCCTTGAGCGCCTGTTCGTAGCTGATGCGCTTGACGCCGGCCAGCTGGTTGGCGAGCAGCTCATTGGCCTTGGCTTCGATCCATTTGGTGATATGGGTATCCGCCGGGCCACCGTTGGTGGGGTTGTACTTGTAGCCACCGCTTTGCGGCGGATTATGGGACGGCGTGATGACGATGCCATCGGCCAGGCCAGTGGTGCGGCCTCGGTTGTAGCAGAGGATGGCGTGGGAAACGGCCGGCGTAGGGGTGTATTCATCGCCTTCGGCAATCATCACGGTGACACCGTTGGCGGCCAGCACTTCCAGGGCGCTGGCTGCCGCGGGGGTCGACAACGCATGGGTGTCGATGCCGACGAACAGCGGCCCATCGATACCTTGGGCTTCGCGGTAAAGGCAAATCGCCTGGCTGATGGCCAGCACATGCCATTCATTGAAGCCCAGGTCGAAAGAACTGCCGCGGTGCCCCGAGGTGCCGAAAGCGACGCGCTGGGTCGCGACCGAGGCATCGGGTCGGCCCGTGTAATAGGCCGTAACCAGTCGCGGGATATCGATCAACAACTCTGCCGGTGCCGGCTTGCCCGCAAATGGACTGACTGTCATGCAAAACCTCGGAATGAAGTGGCTCGAAAATGGATGCAGTTTACTGACAGTTCGACCATCACGCGATGGGTTCGATCCCTGGCCCAGCGATCAAGATTGCTCGAGCTTCAAAGCGTCGGCCAATGCAGATAGGGCGGCCTGCCGATCGTCCACTGAGCTGAATGCGTGGGTCAGGCGCAGATGCTGGCCGTACATCCCCTGGATGCTGAACAATTCTCCCGGCGCGATGACGATTCGACGGGCCAGCAGGCGCTGAAAGACCCGGCGCATGTCAGCTGGGCGCGAAGTTCGCGCCCAGACCGTCGCCCCTCCTTCGGGCTCCACCCATTGCAGGCAATCACTCACCCGCTCGCGCAACAATTGCGAGGTCGACGCGGCGCTTTCCCGTAGCAAGCGGCGCAAGACCAGGAGGTGCTGGTCGATCCTTCCATTGCTGTACAGGCGTGCAATCGCCTTCTGGCGAATCGGCGACAGGCGAAATGCGCGCAGCAGGAAGTGCCGTTGCAAGGTCAACGTCAGTTGCCTGGACAGCACGTAACCGTAGGGCGCCTCGGCACCGATGGTTTTCTCGAACGTGGAGTAGACAATCAGGCGATCCGGGTCCAGCAGATCCCGAAATGGCGTGCTCCCTGGCTCGAATACCAAGTCGGTGTAGCTATCGTTCTCCAGCACCCAGGTACCGTATCGTTCGAGCAACCGCGCCACGGCGCGGCGATTACCCTCGCTCGCGCGCGTCCCCCTGGGCATGCTCAAGACCGAGGACAGCACCACCAGGCTCACCGTTTCGCTCGCAAGCAATCGCTCCAGTTGCTCGACGTCCATGTCCCCGCCCGCCGGTGATGGCAGCTCGATCACTTGCACATCGGCCGCTTGCAGCAGGCGCAGGACAGTCCAGTCGCCGGGCGACTCCATCAGCACCGTCGCCCCCTTGAGGGCCAATACCGCGATGAGGATCTCCAGGACACCTCGCAGGTCGGCACCGATATAAACGTCGTCGGCATTCCAGCATCGGGCCGGTGAAGACGTATAGCGAGCCGCAAGGGCCGTTCGCAGCTCCTGTTCGCCCCAGGGTTGTGAGGGCAATTGTGAAGCGCGCGGGTATTGGCGGAGCAACTCGCGCTCGAGCAAAAGCAGCGGGCTGTCCAGCGGCTGCAGGGAAGCCGGCTCATCATCGCTGAGCACCAGCATGCCAGGCCTGCGGGCGTTGACATACAAGGTTTCGAGCAAATCCTCACCGTCGCCCAGGTCGGCAACGCAGGGCACCGGCGACGCGTAGTAACCGGACTTGGCGATCGAATACACGCGCCCTTCCTTCTCCAGTAGCGAGTAGGCGTACTGGATCGTCGAGATGGATACGCTCAGGCGCTCGGACAACTGCCGCAACGATGGCAATCGCACCTTGGCGTCTGCGCCAAGCTCATTGATGAGGTTCGTCAGGTATCGGTAGACCGCCTGGTAGGCGAAATCTGTTTCCCGGCCTACCTTCATGAGCCCGCGCCAACGATACGAGCCATGGCCAGCCGTGCCGGGACGAGAAAAGCCAACCCCTTCAAACCCCGTTCCTCAGCGTCGCGCCGAGCGTTCGCGCAATCCATCGGTACCCTGCTCATCTTCATCCGTATCGAAGCCTTGCTCGACTGATTGCGGGCCGACCACCGAAACCGCCCCCCGTTCCGCAGGGACGAGTCGGACGCGGTACAACTTGCCAAGCATCGGGATAGACAGGCCGCTGACATCCACCATCCATTGCGCAACCTGATCGGCGACGGTCCCTCCCTGCAAGGCTTTGTGCAGGTCCGGCATTGCCACCAGCATGCCCGGATGGCTACAGCGCAGGAAATGCTCCAGCCCCGCGCCATTGTCCACGAAGGGCGCAAACAGCATGCACACCAGTTGGGTTTCATTGAGCCTCAGGGTGTTTTGCACCTCGTTGGCTGCCTGGGCGCGACGCTCGGGGATGGCCGCCGGCGAGCCGAACAGTTCCTGGACCTGTTGGCAGACATGGAGGGGTAATTGCTTGCGATGCATGAGCATGACAGTGCGCTGCACATAGTCGCCATAGCCGGTTTCATAGCTGCGGCCTTGCAGATAGCAGGCCTGCAAGCCGTACAGGTGAGCGGACAGGAACGGACTGAGGAACTCATGCTCGATCGTTGGCGCAACCAGCCCATCGGGACGTACCCGCAGAAATTCACTGAACAGAGGCCAGTTGTTTTCCTCCAGGCGATCGACGATCAGGTCGTCGATGCTGATATGCCCTATCCGCCGACAGGCCTCGAACTGACCTTCGGGCCGCCACGGCCCCAGGCGGGCCCGGCCATAGAACTGTTGGAAGAAATCGCCGCCTATCGTGTCGAGCTGCATGAACAGGCCGTCGAAGCCACAACTCGGATCGACAGGCTGGCCGACCTTGCGGGTCGCACGATGAAGGCCCGCCATGAATTGCTTCTGCTGGCGTGGCGTGTCGCTGCTGACCCATGAATCGACGCCCGACTCCCAGCGCGCCACATGCCTGTAGAATTCCGCCATTGCCAGGTAGCCCTCATCCCCCAGGCCCAAGAGGCTGTCGGACGGACGCAGGTGGCCCAGCATCAGCATGTGGGTCCGATTGGACTCATACCACGCCTCCGAAGGTGCCTTGCGATGGTCGAATGGCACCACCTCACGGTTGTCGGCCATGAGCAGCTCCACCCTGGGGTCGTCGTAGAGGAACAGCGCGCTGTAGCAGCGATGAATATTCTCCAGGCTGGCCTGGGTCGTCTCCCCCAGGCGAGGCGTGGCGACGCGAAGATCGAACGTCGCCGGGTGCCGACCGGCGATGCTCAATTGCGCCGCTCGCAAGGCTGTCAGGACGTAGAACCCCTCCCGGCTCCCATTCTGCACCGACAGCACCCGGTAATCGCCGATTCGCTCGATGCCCCCAGCGGCGACGATCAAGCGTTGGATCAGGAGCTGCAGTGCAGTCCGTTCCGCTCGGGAATAAAAATCCAGCAAGCGTTGCAATACTTGCTGGTAAACGTAAGTCATTGCCTGTTCATGAATTGCACTCATAACCATTTACCTGGAAATTCGATTATCGGCGTCGCGCCCGCACCAATCCGATTGCGCGACGCAGTGTTCTGAATATTGCTTTGTTATTGCCAACAGTATTGGCAATACGCTCCACATTTGCCTTGGGTAATCATTTGACACATACGAGGCAACTTGACCCCGCCGCCTCATCAGAGCCCAGGAAAACCCCGCAATCATTGCCCCTCGCTGAACAATCGTTACATCCTAGGAGATTTCTTACAACTTCCCACAGACTAGAGAGACAACAGATAAAGAACATGCCGAAAAGCAACTCTCCTGTTGACCAACTCGATTTTCCCCATGATCGACGGGCAGGACCAAAGCAACTACCATCCGGGCCATTTTGAATATTCGCTGAAGGGTCGAAACCTGAGTAAAGTCTGTATTGCGCCACGACTTCTTCCTTGAGTTGGAAACAAGCGTTCAATTATCAGCACTTAAATAATGATTAGAAGATACAGATTGGCGCCAAAAACCAGTTCAGTTGCGCGACTTCGGTTTTCAACGCGGGGAAAAGCGGCATAGGTAACGCGCACAAGCAGGCGCAGGGCCGCCTTGGATAAGGCAAGACGCAATGAAAAGGCGCGTGGCCAGGCAGGCCAGGGCCGCGCAAGAGCCGAAACCGCTGGCTCTTGCGCAAGGAGGGGAATCAGGCGGGGTCGACCACCTGAAGGGCAACACGTTCGCGGCAAGGGCATTCGCCCATGTAGCGGTGGGCCTCGACGAACTCGGAGAAGGGAAAGACCCGAGTCTTGAGTGGCAACACGACACGATCGGCGGTGAGCTGGTTGATATCACGCAATGCGCGCTGCAAGGCCACCTGGTCCTGGACAATCCCCAGTTCCGGCTTGCCGGTGAAATTGCCGATGCAGTGCACGAAGAACTGGATGTTCTTCTGGAAGGCCGCGCAAGCCGGAAATGGCGTCTGGTTGCCACCCTGCAAGCCATACAGCACCAGGCTGCCACGAGGTGCCAGCACGTCACCCAGGAGCGACATCTGCGGACCGCCAAGGCCGTCGAACACGACGTCGACGCCACGATTGTCCGTCAGCTTGTTGATTTGCATCAGCAAGTCCTGCTCTTCGGTAACGATCACCTTTTCGGCGCCCAGCGACAGCAGATATTCGCGCTCGTCGGCAGTCTTGGTCGCTGCGATCACCCGCACACCCAAGGCCTTGCCCAGCTGCACGAACGACGGACCGGCGCAATGGCTGGCATCGGTGACCAGGGCAAACTGCCCAGGCTTGACCCGTGCCAGGTCCATGTAGGCGAAGTAGGCGATCAACAGCGGCGTGTAATGCACCGCGGCCTCGATTGGGCTGAGCACGTCGGGATAGCGAGTCAGCGCGGTGCGTGGCAGCACGATGACCTCGCCATACACCGGATAATCGTTCGGACTCTCTGCGGGGAAGCTGGCGACCTTGTCGCCGACGGCCAGATCGTCGACACCGTCGCCGATGGCGGTGACCACGCCAGCCATTTCATGGCCAAGCCCCGAAGGCAGGCGCGCCTGGGACGACGCCAGGTTCTGGCGCCACAGGGTGTCATACCAGCTGATGCCGATCGCTTCGACGCGGACCTGCACTTCTCCCGGCGCAGGAAGAGCCGCCGCATGCTCTTCGCATTTGAGCACCTCGGCACCACCAAACTTGTGAAAACGGATCGTGCGGGACATCGCAAACCTCGTCAAAGTAACCTCTAATGCCATGAACTCTATCCGGGCTTTGTAGCCAAGACCACCAGTGGCTATTAATAGTCGACATGCCTGTCATTGATTCCGCAGCAAGAAAACCTAACCAGTCCTGTAGGACTTATCCCTAAGAAAATGCATTTACCCGATGCAGAGTACCAGCCTTTCCCCGTAAGATTCATGCCGGTCATTGTTCCCATATGGCCGCCCACGTCAAGCTTGCCGAATCTGCCAGGACCCCAGATGAATCGTAATGACCTGCGTCGTGTCGACCTGAACCTGTTGATCGTGTTCGAAACATTGATGCATGAACGCAGTGTGACCCGCGCCGCCGAGAAGCTGTTTCTCGGCCAGCCGGCCATCAGCGCCGCGCTGTCGCGCCTGCGCAGCCTGTTCGATGACCCCTTGTTCGTGCGCACCGGGCGCAGCATGGAACCCACCGCCCGAGCGGTGGAAATCTTCGCCCTGCTCTCTCCGGCCCTGGATTCAATCTCCACCGCGGTCAGCCGGGCGGCGGAATTCGACCCGGCCACCAGCACTTCGGTGTTTCGCATCGGCCTGTCGGACGATGCCGAATTCGCCCTCCTGCCCATGCTGCTCAAGCGCCTGCGAGCCGAAGCACCGGGCATTGTGCTGGTGGTGCGCCGGGTCAATTACATCCTGATGCCGGGCTTGCTGGCCTCGGGGGAAATCTCCATCGGCGTCAGCTATACCGACGACTTGCCGGCCAATGCCAAACGCAAGGTATTGCGTCGCAGTTCGCCGAAAGTGCTACGGGCCGACACCGCGCCGGGACGGCTGACCCTGGACGAATTCTGCGCCCGGCCCCACGCCCTGGTGTCATTCGCCGGGGATTTGAGCGGCTTTATCGATGAAGAACTGGAAAAACTCGACCGCAAGCGCCATGTGGTACTGGCGGTTCCGCAATTCAACGGCCTGAGCACACTGTTATCGGGCACCGACATCATCGCCACCGTACCCGATTACACCGCCGACGCATTGACCGCCGCCGGCGGCGTGCGCGCCGAAGACCCACCCATCCCGGTGCGAAGCTTCGAACTGCACATGGCTTGGCGGGGATCACAGGATAATGACCCGGGAGAACGCTGGTTGCGGTCGCGGATCCAGATGTTTTTTGGCGACCCTGAGAGTCTTTAGATTTCGTCCGGCAGGCTGTTTAGCTGATCATTTCTGACTCTTTACCGGTCGTGGCGATCCATTCACACCGGGCAGCGCTCGTCGTTCGCGCCACTCACTACTCACTGGACGTCATGCAAACACGTCATTTCTGTGAAAGCATGTTCAGGCGCTGATGTTGATCCGCTGTGTACTTTTCATCGCCCGCTACAGGTACCCAATCCTTTAAAGGTGTCAGAAAGTGCAGTTCAAAACGACGTGACAGGAACGCCCATTTTCCGTCGCGACGTTCAAACCTGTCGTGGTACAGCCCACTGGCTTGAACCGGACCTTTTTCAATGTCATGGAACAGGCAATCCGCGGCCACCGTACCCGCCGCGCTGTCACCCTTGATTTCGATCAGTGGGTTGGCCATCCAGTGGTGCATATAAGGCATCTGGTGCCAGCTGTTTTGCGCCATCGCCAGGATTTCGTCACGGTTTCCGGCCTTACCGAAACCCGGTAAATCCAGTGTCGATTCTTCGTGCCAGATTGCGCTCAGGAGCAACACGTCAACGCGATCGAAGGCATTGGCGTAGGCGCTGATCAGCGACTCGATTGCGGCGCGACTTTCCAGGGCGTTCAGTCGGGTGCTCAGTTCTTCAATGTTCATGATGAGGTTCCCTGCTGAGACTTCGCAAAAGCGAAAAAGGCAACCCTCTGCGAGGGCTGCGCTGCGGTTAAGCAAGTGTTCAGATCTGCGACAGGCCGCCGTCGACCATCAGCTCCACACCGTTGACGTATTTCGCATCGGCGGATGCAAGGAACAGCGCCGACGAGGCGATTTCTTCAGGTTGGGCCATATACCCCAGCGGAGTGATCTGCTCGACATGTTGTCGCAGCGCGGCGATGTCGCGTTCGCTCATCTTCAAGCCGTTATCCATCAGAGGCGTGCGGGTGAAGCCAGGGCTCAGGACATTCGCTCGAATCCTGCGACCTTTGAGTTCGTTGGCCCAAGTCCTTGCGAAGGACCGCACCGCGGCCTTGGATGCGTTGTAAAGGCTCAGCCCTTCCATCCCGTTGCTGGAACAGATAGAGGCCGTCAACACGATCGAAGCGCCATCTTTCAACAATGGCATTAACGTCTGAACGGTAAAAAAAACGCCCTTTACGTTAATGTCGAACATATTGAAATAAGCCGTCTCCGTGGTCTCGCCCACCGGGTTTTTTTCACAAATGCCCGCGTTGGCAAACACTGCGTCCAATTGATCGTCACGGGCCACAATGGTCGCCTTGAGCTTATCGAGATCAGCCTGGCGCGCGACATCCGAAATGACCGCGACGGCTCTGTCGCCCAGCTTTGCCACCGCAGCTTCCAGCGTGGCTGCAGAGCGACCCGTGATGTAAACACGCTTGGCTCCCTCTGCAATCAAACCCTGCGCAATCGCAAATCCGATCCCGGTGGATGCGCCGGTGACAACTGCAACCTGATTGGCGAATTTACCTGACATATCTGACTCCTCAGCCTCGGTTGTGTGGCTCGATTGAAACCACAGCACGGCCATTTTGAGAGGAGTCAGGGGCTGAGCGGCACTGCCAAAAATGAACATTGGCCGTTCAGTTATGTGAGGCGTCAGCGAAGGTTTGATCGTTTAGATTCGAGTCAGCTGATTCAGAGCATGACCCGCAATCGAGAATATCTGGAACCGAAGTGTTCCAGGAAGGAGACCTTATGCCTCAGATTAAAATCGCCCCCCCGGAACCGCGGCGCTGGTTGATGTTCGCCATCTTGTTGGTCGGTGCGTTTTTACCGCCGCTGGATTTTTTCATCGTCAACGTAGCACTGCCCTCGATTCAACAATCGCTGGGCACGGCCTCCTCCGCCGAACAGTTGATCATCTCGTCATATGCGGCTCTTTATGCCGTGACATTGATCACCGGGGGTCGGCTCGGCGATATCTACGGCCGCATGAGAATGTTCTTCGTTGGCCTGGTTGGCTTTGCAATCGCCTCATTGATCTGCGGTGTCGCCGAGTCACCTTGGATGTTGATCGCCGGACGTTCGCTGCAAGGCGTGACGGCAGCGGTCATGGCGCCCCAGGCACTCGCTTCAGTGCAGGCCATATTCCCTGAGTCCGAAAAACCTTTGGCGTTGAGCCTCTATGGCGCAGTCTTTGGTCTGGCGTCGGTAGTCGGCCAGGCCCTTGGCGGAATATTGATATCGCTCAACTTGATGGGCTTGGGGTGGCGGGCGATATTTCTTGTGAATTTACCGATTGCGTTACTGGTGATTCTGATCGCCATTGCGGTGGTCAAGGAAACCCGCGCACCACATACAAGCAAGCTTGATCTGGGCGGAACGGTACTGTCCATGGTGACGCTGGGAGCGCTGATCGTGCCGCTGATCGAGGGGCGTGAAGCGGGCTGGCCTTTGTGGGCCTGGCTGTCGCTTGCGGCGGTGCCGCTGCTGGCCTGGCTGTTCTGGCGCTACGAAGCGCGTTTGCACCAAGCGCAAGGCGCGCCGTTGCTGAATCCTGCCGTACTGCGCGCGCCTGGGTTGGGCCGGGCACTGTTCGTCGCTCTGACCTTTTACGCGATCGGCGTGTTTTTTCTGCTGTTTTCTATTTATTTACAGGGAGCGCTGCATACGAGCCCACTCAATGCAGGCCTCGTCTTCCTTCCTTTCGGCGCGGGCTTTTTGCTGGGACCGCTCTCCACTCCTCACTTCAGGCATTTGCTGGGGGCGTACGTCAATCCGGTCGGGATGGGACTTGAAGTGTTGGGGCTCATGCTCCTGGCCTGGCTCGTGGCGCACACGCCGATGTCCGTCAGCCCCGCTGCGCTACCCCTTGCCGTCATTCTGTTTCTGATCGGCTTCGGACAAGGACTGGCCCTTCCGACATTGATGCGCATGATCACAGGGCGCGTGGCGCCAGCGTACTCCGGCATGATTGCGGGCATTACCAGCTCTACTCTGCAAATCAGCACATCACTGAGTGTCGCGATAATAGGCGGAGTTTTTTACACCCTTCTAGGCACGGACACAGACGCGGCTGCCATCACCCACGCCTTCACCGTCTCAATACTCTGTATCGCGGCATGCCTGGTCGTAGGCACGGGACTCAGCCTTACCCTGGCGCGCCAACCTGCTGCGCAACTGCAAACGACAGCCATGCACCCAGCGGAGTGAGTCAACCGCCTGCCTGGTTGCCGATCATGATGGAAGCAAGGTCGGCAAGAGCACGCAGGCTGTCCATCTGCCGCATGTCCTGGTGGTAGCCCATCCATATGTCGCGGCCCGGTGGCGCCTCATGCGGATCAATCAGGCGCAGCGCCGTTAACCGGTCGCCCAGGGCGCGGGGCAGCACAGCGATGCCCTGCCCTTGCGCGCACATCTGCGCCTGGACGGTGCGACTACTACTGGTGAACACCGTACGGGCCAGAGGGTAACGCTGCCGCAGCCACTGCACATCGGGATAATGTGATTGGGCGACACTCATGGTAATCAAGCCAACCCCCTCGCCCTGCGGCTCGAGGTCAGGAGATCCGACGGCGGTGTACAGCCCATAGCTCAGGGAAGTGAGTTTGCGGTGAACAATATCGGGTTCGGTGAAAGGAACGATCCGAAACGCGATGTCGGCGTCGCGACGGGCAAGGTCGAACAATCGATGCCCGGCGATGACCTCGGGCACGATCAACGGATAACGTCGCCCCAGTTCGCTCAGAACCGGGGCCAGCACGTAACAGGCAAACCAGTCAGCGCAGGAGATGCGCAACACACCTTCTGGCTGCGCGCTGTCGCCCGCAAGGCGCCGCTCGATGGCCAACGCACTTTGCTCCATTTGCTGCGCCAGGCTGAGTAGCTTCTCTCCGCTCTCGGTCAGTATCAGACCTTGGGTGGTACGCAGGAAAATGGGCTGGCCGCTGGACTGTTCAAGCACCTGCAAGCGCCGCCCCACGGTCGGATGGCTAACACCCAACAGCTTGGCAGCAGCGCCCAATGACCCACTGCGGGCAATCGCGAGAAAGACCCGCACATCACTCCAATCCATGCTCCGCCCCGATGCAAAAATGAAGAGTTAGAGTGCAGCAATGGCAATGCCGTAGCAATCCCGCTCTCGACAAGCATGTCTACAAACTAGTCGACACACCATTCGGAGACGGGAAATGAAGACAGGCTTTATCGATCTGGGAAGTACTGCGCTTTGACCTTACCGCGAAACACCCAGAACCCCCACGTGTTGTAGGCCAGCGTGACCGGCACCAGCACCGCGAATCCCACGAGCATGAACCCCTGGCTCGAAGCGGGAGCAGACGCTTGGCTGATCGCCAGCGACGGCGGCAGGATCAACGGATAGAGGGTAATGATCGCGGCAGCGAACGCCGTGCCAAACCATCCCAATACCGCAAACAACGGAAGGAAATGGTATCGGCTGGAAAAAGCCCGGTAAAACCCGACCAGCAACGCGCACTGAACAAGCAGAAGCGCCGGGCTCAGGTTCGATTCAAGAAGATGGTCTCGATAGGACGGCGCCAACTCGCTGGTCCACATCACAATGATTGCAATGCCTGCCAGTGTCAGCCACCCCAGCCATCGCGCCTGCCTTCTGGCCGCCGCTTGCAGCGCGCCTTCGGTTCGCCAGAACAGCCAGCAACTGCCAAGCAGTGCGTAGCCAATCACCAGCACCACGCCACACGCCAGCGCAAATGCACTCAACCACTCCCAACCGTTTCCGGCGAACCGGCCCTCGTGGTGATCGATTCCCTGTACCACGCTGCCCATGATGACACCCTGGCAAAGCGTTGCGATCAACGAGCCGGTCACGAGGCTGACGTCGAGCCAGCGCTTCATTCGTGCAGGCGCGTCGGCCCGGAACTCCAACGCGACGGCCCGGACAATCAATGCCAGCAGCATCGCGATCACGGGGATATACAGGGCGGAAAACAAGACGCTGTAAGCCACGGGAAAAAGCGCGAGCAAACCGCCGCCACCGAGCACCAGCCAGGTTTCGTTCCCGTCCCAGATCGGCAGGATGGAGTTGACCATGATCTGCTTATCGTCGGGGTGTTGGCGGGTCGCGAAGAGGATGCCGACGCCCAGGTCGGTGCCGTCCAGAATCACGTAGGTGATGATCGTAAAGGCAATTGCGGCGGCCGACAGATTGGGTAACAGCGCTTCAGAGATGAACATCACGATTTCCTCCGCGTTGCGCTGGCTTGATCGTCGGCATCCGTTGAAGTTGCCGGCAGTCGGTTGATGGCGCGTATCAGGTAAAACAGCCCCAGGCCGAAAACCAGCAGGTACAGGATCACCAGGGCGAGTGTGCTGCCCAGGACGAATGAGAGCGGTTGCTGCGAGCTGCTGTGAACGGTGCGCATCAAGCCATAGACCGTGAATGGCTGGCGCCCGACTTCGGTAACCACCCATCCGCAAACCATCGCTACGAACCCGGCCGGGGCCATGAACACCGCACAGCGCATCAGCCATCGACACTCGAACAGACCGCCGCGCCAACGCAAGAAGAGACTGGCGATACCCATGGCCACGATCAGCAAGCCGATGCCCACCATGATACGAAACGCAAAAAAGACCACGGCCACGGGCGGGATGTCTTCGGGCGCGAAATCATCAAGGCTCTGTATGGTGCCGGTCCAGTCGTGGCGCAGATAAAGCGAGCCGAGATGGGGTATCGCCAGTTCGAAATCATTCCTGCGGTTGGCCTGGTCCGGTATCGCAAACAACCTGAGCGGCTCGCCCTGGCCGGCTTCCGGGCGTCGCCAGGAACCTTCCATCGCGGCCAGCTTCTGCGGCTGGTGATCTCGGGTATTTTCGCCGTGCAGGTCCCCCGCGACGAGCTGGATAGGCCCGACCACGGCCGCCATCCACAGTGCCATTGAGAACATCACTCGCGCAGGCGCGTGGGTATTGTCGCGCAGCAAGTGCCACGCGCCCGCGCCGCCCACGAGGGTGGCCGTGCCGAGAAAGGCGGCGATGCTCATGTGCACCATACGGTAGGGAAACGAGGGGTTGAATATGATCTGCAGCCAGTCTTCGGGCACGAACCGGCCATCGCCGGCAATGCTGAAGCCCGCCGGTGTGTGCATCCAGGAATTGGCTGAAAGTATCCAGAATGCACTGAACAACGAGCCCACGGCGACCGCGCATGTAGACAGGAAGTGCAGGCGCGGCCCGACTTTGTTCATGCCAAACAGCATGACCCCGATGAAGCCTGCTTCCAGGAAAAACGCGACCATGACTTCATAGAACATCAGAGGCCCGAGGATGCCCCCCGCCCGGCTGGCCAGCGCGCTCCAGTTGGTCCCGAACTCGAACTCCATGACCAGCCCCGATGCCGTGCCCACGGCGACTGTCAAGGCGAATATCTTCAGCCAGAATCGGTAGACGTCCATATAGACCTGACGCTTTCGCCACAGCCAGAGGGCTTCCAGCACCATCAGGTAATTGGCCAGGCCGATGGAAAATGCGGCAACCACGATGTGGAAGCTAATGGTGAACGCAAACTGGTAGCGCGCTAGCATCAACGCCGAATCCATCGATTCCATGGGCAGGCCCCGCTCAAGCGCCGCTGGGTTTGCCGCAGAATTGGCTGATCGGTTTATCGATCGGCCTCTTCATGCCCTCACCCATCGCTTTCAAGCCCTCCAGGAGCGGCAAGATCGCGCGCCAAAGCGATTCGTCATGCAGCAAACGGTATGCGCCCCGCACGCCTGGCGCGACGTCGTCGTTGTTGGGCGCGGTCCATTGACTGACCGCAGCGCCGGCATCCTTCAGCGCGAAGACCAGCCGATAGAATTCATCGGGCGGCACGCGGGACAGTGCCATCGCCAGGATCGACAGGTTCTGAATGACGTTGAGCGTGCCTTCCTTGTTCAGGCCATCAACCAGCACTTTGGCAATCGCCGTGTTGGCACAGACCAGGTCATTGGCCATGCGCAGCACGCCGTGTTCATGGAGGCTCTGGACCAGACGATCGAGTTCATCCTGCGCGTCAGGTTCGGTCTTGCTTGGTTTTACGTTGTAATCAATAGGTTCGGCCATCAAAACCTCTCCGGATGGGGCGCCGGTGCGTCGATCGGCGCGTAGTCGTCTCTGGCCCACTTCACCTCAACAGCCACGCCATTGTTCGGTGTCCTGTGGCCGTTTCGGAAATTGCCGCGCGGCAATGCCGATTGCGGAGGGGGATCCCTCAGGATCGTCATCTTCACAGCGGTTTCCTTGTAGGCCGGCGTGTTGACGTCTGGATCATGATGTTCCCCGGTGAGTTCATTAATGCCGGGCTTGCCCTGGTGAATCGGCATGAACAGCACCTTGCCGCACACTCGATCGGTGATCAGAACCGGCACCGTGACCGAACCACGGCGAGAAGTGATCCGCACCTGGGTCCCATCCTGGATACCCCGCTCGTCTGCAAGCTCGGGACTGATTTCGACGTACCAATGCGGTGACAACGAATCGACACGGTCGCCACGTCCCGTCTGGTTGTTGCCCTGGAAATGCTCCAGCATGCGTCCGTTGTCCAGCAGCAGGTCGAATTCGCTGTCGGGCGCTTCCGCCGGAGGTTTCCACTCCAGCGGGTACAACACGGCTTTGCCGTCGTCGGTGTGGAACCGGTCGGTATAGAGCAATGGGGTATCGGTGCCATCCGGCTTTACTGGCCAGAGGAGAGATTTCCAACCGTCCAGGCGCTCATAGCTGGCGCCGGCGAACAGGGTGGCGATACCGGCCACCTCCGCGAAGATCTGCGAGGGATGCTCGTATCCCCAGTCATGGCCCATTCGCTTGGCCAGATCGGTCAGGATGCGCCAGTCTGGAAGGCTGTTGCCCAGCGGCGGAAAAACCTCATGAAAACGTTGGATCCGCCGCTCGGTGTTGACGAAGGTGCCCTCCTTCTCAACGCTTGGGCAACCTGGCAGCACGACGTCGGCGAACTGCGCGGTGCGGCTGAAGAAAATGTCCTGCACGACCATGAAATCGAGTTTTCTGAAAGCCTCATGCACGTTTTCAGTGTCGGCGTCGGAAAACGCCGTCTCTTCACCGATCACATACATGGCTTTTATCTTCTGCTCGGCGGCATGCTGAACCATCAGGAAGTTGTCTTCACCGACCTTGTTGGACAGTCGTTCCGGCGCCACACCCCAGGCCTTCGCCCACTTGGCTCGAACCGCTTCGTCAGTGACTTTTTCATAACCGGGATAGACGTTCTTCAAACACCCGAAGTCGCTGGCCCCCTGGACGTTGTTATGGCCGCGCATCGGATAACCGCCGGTTCCCGGGCGGCCATAGTTGCCGGTAACCAACAAGAGATTGGACAGTGCAGTGCTGGTGTCGGCCCCATGGCTATGCTGGGTAATGCCCATTGCCCAGAGCAGGCAGACCCGTTTGGCGTTGCCGATCATGTTAGCGGCGCTGACCAGATCCGCCTCCGACAACCCGGTGACCTGCGACGCGAATGGCAGGGTAAAGGGTTCCAGGGAGCGTCGGTACTCGTCCACCTGATTCACCCGCGCTTCCAGGAATGCCGCGTCCGCCATGCCATGATCGAACAGGTAACGCGACATGGCGCTGGCCCAGACTATGTCGGTGCTCGACCTGATCTGCAGAAACAGGTCGGCGCGCTCCGCCATTTCATGCTTGCGTGGATCGACCACCAGCAGTTTTTGCCCTCGATGCTTGCGCGCGGCCTTGATTTTCGAAGCGATAACCGGATGGTTCTCCGCCAGGTTGCTGCCCACCAGGACGATGAGGTCCGCCTGCTCAAGATCGGCGATCGTGCCGGCGTCGCCGCCGTAACCGACCGTGCGGAACAACCCCTGTGTCGCGGGGTTCTGGCAGTAGCGTGAGGAGTTGTCGACGCTATTGGTGCCGATGATCAGGCGAGCGATTTTCTGCGTCAGGTAAGCTTCTTCATTGCTGGCCTTGCTGGAGCCAATGAAGCCGATGGCATCGGCGCCGTGCTCACGTTTTATGGCCAGAAGACGGCCTGCGACCAAGGTCAGCGCCTCGTCCCAGCTTGCTTCACGAAACCGGCCGTTTTCCCGGATCAGCGGCGTTGTCAGGCGTTTCTCGCTGTTCACGAAATCCCAGGCGAACTTGCCCTTGATACACGTGGAAATGCCGTTCGCCGGTGCGTTCACCACTGGCTGCACCTTGAGCAGCGTGCGGTCGCGAGTCCACATTTCGAACGAGCAGCCCACGCCACAATAGGTGCACACGGTCTTGGTGCGTTTGATTTCAGGCTGGCGCCAGTGCATGTCCATGACGGAAATAGCGGTAATGGGCGGCGCACCGATCGTATTCTCGATCGTCTTCACCGCGTCGATGAGCGGCCGCTTGATGTCCTCGGGCATCGACGTCAACGGTCCGGCATCCGGCTGCATGGTTTTTTCGAGCAACGCGTTGCAGGGGCAAACCGTGACGCAATGACCGCAGCTCACACAACTGGAACCCTCTATCTTGGTTCCGCCATCCCACAACACCCTTGGATGCGCCTGGGTGAAATCGATGCTCAGCGTTTCATTGACCTCGACGTTCTGGCACGCTTCCACGCAACGCCCGCACAGGATGCATTGATCGGGATCGTAGGTATAAAACGGGTTCGAGTGGTCCTTGCTGTAGGGCTTGCGCTGGTATTTGTAGCGCTGGATCACGGGGTTCATGTCGGCGACGGTATTGTGCAGCGTGCAGTCACCGGTGTTGTGCTCGCAGACCGTGCAATAAAGCTCGTGCTTGGCAAGGATCCGGTCCATGCCTTCCTCCTGCGCCGCCTTCACGCGAGGCGTTTCGCTCACCAGCTTCATGCCGTCGGCGGAACGCAGCGCGCACCCGCGGACCAACTCGCCATCATGCTCGATCCAACAGACATCGCAGGTCTGGATCGGCCCGAGGGCGCGGTGATAGCAGACGTGAGGCAGGTCGATGCCCTGCTCTGCCAAGAAATCGATCAGCGGCTGGTCAGCGTCACCCCTGAGGGTGCGACCGTTGTACTCGACGCTGCACTGGTATCTGCCATTCATGGAAACTCGCCCCGTTGGCCGACTAACCGCCCGGACAGTGGCCCAACGAAGCTAGAGACCGAATGCCCACACGGAAATGTTCAGTTACAGAATCGATATCCCAGTGCTGCAAATGTTCATTAATTTTTGCGCGAAGCCGCTACAGCGTGTGGCATCCGAATGCTTGTAACGCTCCGCTAATAAATGCTGGCTTGTCCTTTCGCTCAAGCATTCACATCCACGACCGTGCGCCCGCGAACCTGCCCTTGCAGCACCCGAGCCGCGACTTCCGGCACTTGCGCCAGGCCGACAAGCTGCGTGGTGCGAGCAAGCTTGTCCACATCCAGATCCCGGGCCAGACGCGACCATGCCTGCAAACGGACAGCCTGGGGCGCATTCACGGAGTCGATACCGGCCAGGGTCACGTTGCGCAGGATGAAAGGCAGCACCGACCCCGGCAGATCCGCGCCCTGGGCGAGGCCGAAGGCGGCGACGACCCCGCGGTATCGGGTCTGGGCCAGGGCATTGGCCAAGGTATGGCTACCGACTGAGTCGATGACGCCCGCCCAACGCTCCTTGGCAATCGGTGCGCCCGGCTCCGACAGGGTGCGCCGATCAATCACCTCTGCAGCGCCCAGGTCACGCAGATAGTCGGCTTCTTCCAGGCGTCCAGTCGACGCGATCACCCGATAGCCCAGGCCCGACAACAGCGCTATCGCCACCGAGCCCGCGCCGCCGTTGGCGCCGGTCACCAGGATATCGCCCCCGTCGGGCGCCAGGCCGCCGTGTTCCAGCGCCAGCACGCTGAGCATCGCGGTGTAGCCCGCCGTGCCAATGGCCATGGCTTGGCGGGTCGAGAATACGTCCGGAACCTTCACGAGCCAGTCACCACTCACCCGGGCCTTCTGGGCGAAACCGCCGTGGTGCGTCTGGCTCAGCCCCCAACCGTTCAGCAGTACCCGGTCGCCAGCCTGGAAACCTGCGTGGCTGGAGCTTTCAACGATTCCGGCGAAGTCGATGCCGGGAATCAACGGGAACTGGCGGATCACCGGCGAGCGGCCACTGAGGGCCATGGCATCTTTGTAGTTCACCGTGGAATATTCGATAGCGACGGTGACATCACCGGGCATCAGGTCCTCTTCGGTGAAGTCGACCAGGCCGGTCGATATGGCTTCATCGGTTTTGGTGGCAAGCAGCGCTTTGAAGGTCATGGTTGTTTTCCTGTGCATTTGAGCGGCGAATGTCGTGGGCCCGGTTGAGCAGATTCACGCCAGTTGCATCGCCTTGCGGATACCGGTATCCAGCATGCCCGCCGGCGCGAAGCGGCGCATGAACTGCAATTGGGCTGCCGCCTTGCCGGCGGTGTAACGCAACTTCGGACGCTCGGCGCGAGCGGCCTTGAGCACCACGTCAGCGACCACATCGGGCCCCTCGGCCGTGGCCATTGCGTGATTGACGACCTTGGTTACCTTACCCCGGATATCCTCGTACAGGTCCAGCTTAGCGTCAGCCTGCAGGCTGTTGCTCTCGAATGATGTCTTGGTATAACCGGGCTCGATGACGACGACCCGGATGCCATGGGTCCGTAATTCATGATCAAGGGCTTGGGAATAGCCATCCACCGCGTGCTTGCTCGCCACGTACAGCGCCACATAGGGCACGGATACCACGCCGAGTATGGAACCGATGTTGATGATGCGACCGACACCCTGGCGACGCATATGCGGCACAACGGCGCGCGTCATTCGCACAACACCGAGGAAATTGGTATCGAAGATCGCCTTGGCCTGGTCGATCGAGCTTTCTTCGGCCGCGGCCGGGGCGAGCCCGAAACCGGCGTTGTTGACCAGCAGGTCGATACGCCCTTCCAACCGCATCAACTGCGCAACCGCGGCCTCGACGCAGGCATCGTCGGTCACGTCGAGTGCCAGCATCTCATACGCCTGATGATCGGCCCGGGCTCCGCGCCGGCTGGTGCCGTATACCTGATAGCCGGCCGCTACGAGGGAGTTGGCAATGGCTTCGCCGATACCGGAAGAAGCGCCGGTCACCAAGGCTACGGGTTTGTGGATCGTCATGGAGTGTTCCTCGGCAACTGGGTCGGGCCCGACATCGATACGTGTCGGGGCAGCTCTATGATGATGAGCATAATCATAGCCGTCAACAGTTTTGATTTTGATTGACATCTAATTTAGATCCAGCCTGATGCTGTCCGTCGCTTCGAGGTTACCTTGGCATTCATGCACTGGAACCTAATGCTCGCCAAAGTGGATTTGCCACGCTGCGTCTGTAGGCCGAAGCAGGTTTCAAGGAGGACGTTCAAAGCGGCGTCTCTTGTCCAACCTTCCCCGAAAGCTCACAAGCCACCACTTGCGGCACCACGCGGATACCGACACGCCGATTGGCCCTTCGCCCAGCTTCGGTGTCGTCTCCAGCTATGGGCTGACCGGCGGCAACGCCCTGGACGGCTAGGCAACCGGCGGGGATTTTGCCCACGTGCTGCATCCAGTCCCGCACTGCAACAGCACGGGCGTTTGAGAGTTGCAGGTTCTGTTCCGATGAACCTGTCCCGTCGGTATGGCCTGAAATGACGATCAACCCGTCTGGCTGGGCCTTGATATCCACCAAGGCCTTGACCAAGGTATCGGTCGAACCAGGCTTGAGCTGCGAACTGCCGACATCGAACAGCGACAGGCTGTCCAACTGCACCGGAGCGGGCAAGACCAACGCTGACCTCGCGCTCATCCACCACCCGACAACCCCTGCGACGAGAGCGAAGACGAGCGCCGCGCCGCACAGCCATGGCGAAAAGTGCCCCTTACGATGGGTCATGTCCGGCGGGGGCAGGACCACAATGGGTATCGCCAATGCCGGCTCTGTCATTCCCATGGGAAGCAGTGCCGCTTCGATACGTTGATCGCATCGTTCCAAACGTTGGATCAGCTGGTTGACCTGCTGGCGCAGAGACTGGAGAGCCGGCAGCGGCGTGGATGCGTAGCTTGCCAGCCGCTCAGTCAGGCAGCCCAACGCACCATCGAGCTCAAGCAACGCGCGCTGATCGTTGGTCGTCAGCGCCAGGCCACGCAGCAGCGTTTGCAGCTGTGCGAACAACCACCCCAACGTATCCAGGCGCACCCGCACCGACGGCGGCCACAGGCTGGGCCATTGACTGCTGAGCGTCTTCAACAATCGAACGCCTTGGACCATGCCGTCCAAACCGTGACGCTGGCTTCGAGCCAGCGCATAGAAGCTGACGGTTTGCAGCTCCGCACCGTTGAGTTGCAGCAGCACAAGGCATAACTGCTCGACTTTTTGCCAATCCACGTCTGGGCAGGCGCCATGGCCCAATCTGGCCAACTCGTCGCGCAAAGCGACGAACTCAGCATAGCCGCGCGGATCGCCACCGATTCGAACATGCACTTCAAACAACGCGCTCATCGCGCTTGCCTTGCGTTATCCGTTCCCGTTGCCGCCACATGGTTCTGTCGCTTCAGGTGACGCATCAGGACTTTGCCCTCCGCTCCCAACGTGGTACCGAAAGTTACCCGGCGCCCTCCTTTCAACTGCACGTCCAGGGCGCACTCCAAATGCCCCGGCAGTAATTGCGGCAGTAGCTCAATGGCGAGCGCCGTCAATCGCGGTTCGTATTTGAGTAGGGTATGGGTCATGGCCTTCACCAACGTATGGGCGGTAGCCGGTAGCCCCTGCAAAATGGTTCCCATGTCGGGAAGTCCATAATCCGGTAAATGGCTGACGCTGCCGGCCCGGCTATTGAGGATGCGTTGCAGGTTGTCCAGGACCGACAGCGTGTGCTGGTCCTGCTCGCTGACGCGATGCAAATCCAGTTCACCATTGAAGTTTTGCAGCAGCATTTCATAGAGCGAAGGGTTGGGCTCGGTCATGGATCAGTCCTTCGCCAACGGGCGCAACGTCAGTTGGTTGGCGCCTATCTCGATGAGCCGTGCCCGATCCGGGTCCAGGTCTTCGCGCCTCAGCACCAGGCGCCAGGAGCCTAACGCGGCGTCTGGACTTCGAAACAAGCCCACCAGCGCCACTACCCGCGTGCGGGGGTCCATGGGCACGCTCAACAGGGCCCCTGCCCCGGGTTTCACCACCACGGCGCGTTTGTCCAGCAATGCACCGTCGAACAGGTTGTCGTCTGTGTTCACCAGCCCTTCGTAGGTAGCCTGCTCCAACGCGGTACTGTCGCGTAACTGGTAAACCCGCACCAAGGTGGGCAGCGATAAGGCGTTCATGTCCGCGGTTTCGGTGTTGAGCGCGGTTCGTGCGTTGAAATCCAGGTGCAAGGTCTTGACCTGTTTACGGAACATCGTCCCGGTGGTGAACCCCGTGCTCGGCTCGACGGTCTGCGCCGCTCCACACCCGCCAAGCGCAGCGACCAGCACCGTGAGTGCCAACTGGTTAATAAAGGTATGTGACATGTTGTGTTTCCCTGATCCGTGGGTTGGTCGAAAGGCCCTGGTAGCGGCCCATATTGATCGTGAGGGTGTCCTGTTCTCGCGGCTGCCAGGTGTCTGAACCCAAGCCCAGCACACCGGTCATTCCCAGTCGTATCTGCCGATGCCCCAGTATCGGAGTTGGCAGGCTGCTTACCGCGATGGTCAATTGCAGCGTCGCGGTGCAGCGCCATCCCAGGTACACCCGCAGGAGTACAAGCAGGTCGCGGTGAAGCGCTCCGCCGGGCAACCAGTCATTGGCCTCCTGCGCGTCGTCGGTGGACAGCACCAAGTGCAGCTGGCTGTTGACGTCTTGCCCGACATTGCCCAGCGGCGTGCCCTTGGACAAGCGTACCGGGCAAGACGGACACAGGCTGGCCGGTTGCGGCAAGGGAATCTTCTGCGGCCGGTGCGGGGTTATCCGTGCCTGGGTATGGACGGCAAGCAGCTTGACGAGCGCCTCGATGCCTTCGGCGTTGCGGGTAGGCAGGCGCATGACGCTGAGCAACGCGAGGAAACGGGAGACTGGGGTAGCGACGCGTTCCGCTGTTCCGGGAATGCCCAGCCCGATCAAACCGAACAGGCACTGCGATGTCCCATCGCTGCCGCCCGCTGCAAACGTCGCTGGATAAGAGTACTTGCGCCAGATCCGATAGAACTGAGTGAAAATCCGGTGATTGAAAATGTCGAGGAAAGCTTCCAGGGCCTCATGCCCCTCCCGGCGTTGAGCGATGTCATCCACAAACCCCGTCGGCATTGGCGAATCTAGGCCGTACAAACCCATCAGACGGGTGCGCACCGTAGCCGGACGTTGCGGGTTGTTCGTGTCGATTTCGATCGCCTTCAGCTCACCGGCGGGAAACCCCATGCCGGGATCGGGTCGAAAGCGCACGGGATCGTCTGCCGGATGCGCGGTGCTGCCAAGCAGAGGACGGCCGGGCAGCGCTTGTTCCAACAGTTGGCAGAAACGATACAGGCTGGCCTCGGCCACCCGCCCTCGCAACGCGTCCAGCAAACCGTCGGCGTTCAACCGGGAATGCGCTGGCTGTGGTTCTCGTTCCATCGCAGGCACGCTCCGGTAGGTTGAAGAATCAGCGTGAGCTGGGTGAACAAATGAATGTCGGCGTAGAGCGCAAAAAAGCGGTTGAGCATTTCACCGAACAGACTGATATCGCCGTCCCCCGAAAAGCCGTGGGCATCCAAGGTGATTTCAATATCCACCCCGCGCAGCAAAAAGCCATTTTCAAAACGTTGGACCAGGTGATGGTTCACCTCGACAATCGCCGCCAGGCGACGCCGGTTCTGCTCGCTGCCGGTCCAGTCATACAACGCCAACGTCCCGCGCAACACCTCTGCGCTGTCGAGCATCGGCAAGAAATTGGAGCCCAGGTGGCTCAGGATGCGCCAGTGGAAACGGTCGCGGTTTGGCGGATAGCACGGCAACGTCGGCGCACACAGGTTGCGCACCCGCAGGCCGAACTGGGTGGTTTGCACCGCTGTATCGAGCACCGTGCTCTGCAGCGCTTTGCGTGGCAGCTGGCCGTGGGTGCCGATCAGGTGTAACGACAGGCTGGCGTGGGTATGCAGCCGATCCTCGTCGAAGCCTTCTCCGCCCAGGATCAACCAGGTGTCGTACAGCCCATTGGCGGCCCGCTTCAGGCGGCTATGGAAATAACGTTCCGGCGCCTCATCACGCAGCATGCCGCCTTTATGGCGAAAACTGGTGAACGGCACGTAGTCCATGCGCTCGGCGCCTTTGGATGCGGTCACCTGGTCCACCGAATAGATTTCCAGATGGCCATCCTGCAAGCGCATCGGACGCAGCAAGTAATCGGTTTGCAAGGGGTCCAACGCCAACGGGTCGGCCTCCAGTACGAACAGGTTGATCACCGGCACCGAGTGCAGACGAATATGTTCACGGTTCAGGTCGAAGTTCTGCGGCCAGGGCTTGGACAGCACCACTTCGAGCTCGAACCAGGGCGCGCCGGACTCAAGCGGCAGTTGCTCAAGGCCACAGAGGGTGACGAACATGAATTTTTCACGAAACGTGAAGTACTCAAGCAGCAGTTGATAGCCGCTGAAAGCGCTGTCGCCCTTGGGCCACAGGCGATCCTCGTCGCCAAAGCCCTTGGGGGTGAAATACCCGTCCACCGGCTTGCGATCCGACTGTCCTGGCAAGCGCACATACATCGCCTGCCTGTTCAAGGTCAGGGCTTGGTGCAGTGCGCTGGCCAGTGGCGCATCGGCATTCAAGTACAGCGGCAAGCGGCTCAGGTCGATTTGTGACCAAGGGACGGACGCGCTTCGGACAAAACGCAAACGCAGCAGCGAGCGGCCATCCGGTTCGTGGTCGCGCGCCACGACTGTCAACGCCAGCGGCTGTAACGTCACGTCTTGCGTGGTGGTGTAGCGACAGCAGGTGTGCTGCGGCCCGATGGGGCGCGACAGGATCTCGAACCCTCTGGGGATTCGTTCGCTGCGCTTTATCAAGGCAAGATCCGGCGCCAGCTCGATAATCGACAGGGACGGTATGGTCCGCAAGTAATGCGGCCACAGCAGGCTGACCAAGCCTTCGGTGAGCTCCGGCAGATCATCGTCGAGCTTCTCCCGCAAGCGCCCCATCAAGAATGCAAAGCCCTCGAACAAACGTTCTACGTAAGGGTCTTGCGCCCCCGGCTTGTCGAGATTGAGATATGCCGCCCGGTCCGGGAACGCCTCAGCGAATTCCTTACCGGCCTCGCGCAAATAACGCATCTCGGCGTCGAAATATCGCAATGTCAGATTTTCCATGTCCATAAAAGTCCTGAAATGAGTGTCAGCCGCAAAGCACAGCGGCACGTACCGGATCGATGGCCACCAGCGCCGCCAACAAAGGTTCCATGCGTCGGGCCAGGGCAGGTTTGTCCGTGTCGTTGCGTTGGGCCTTGACCCGCAGCAACCTGAGCAGGCGAGCCTTGACCTCGAAATACAACTCGGGCTCCCACACGCACAGGTCATGGTGCTGTGAAGCGGTGTCCAGTTCCCCCAGCAGGTGGATGGCCAGCTCACTTTTGCCGAACTGTTCGGCCACCCTCGCCATCAGCAGGCGCAGCAGCCATCGTTGGCGTGCGCAAACAATGTCCGGGCGCGCCGCCAGCCAAGCCAGCGCTTGCTCGACCCCTTCTTTGTCGGCCTGCGCCAGGGCTTCGGTTTCCCACGACAAGATGTCGGCATCCCCGATGACCGGTGCCGACGATGGCGCGGCCAACCCTTGCTCCGGGCGGTCTGCGCTGGCTTGCTGGGCAATCCACTCACGTGTGGTCTCATCGGCGAAAGGCGTGCCGTCGCGCCAGCGCAGCAGCTCCAACCCCGGCAACCGATCCAAAAACATGCCCAGGTCACGTTGGACGACATCAGCCCAGCACACCTGCGGCGCCGGTTGCTGACTCAGTGCCTGATACACATACCACTGCAAATCCAACCAGAAATGGTTCACGCCTTCGGCATAGATTCGTTCCGCGTGATCGAGCAACTGGGTCCAGCCCTGCTGCAAGTACAAACGCTTGAGCTGCGCCCGATAGTCAGCCCTGGGCGGCGTCAGCCGGGTGTTGCCATCGGCGTCCTCGGGCGGCGCCTCTTGCACCGTGTCCCAGCGCAGGCTCTTCATCACGCGGTGGGCCGCCAGCCAACCCTGAGGTTGATCACGCAGATAACCAGCCAAGGCCCGGCCGTGGTCCAACAGATCCCGACCGGACTTGATCGCGATAGCAGCCGAAGCCCTGGCCTGGGCTTGCGATTCCTGGCTGGCGGTACTCTGCGGGACCAGCGCCTCCATACCTTCGGACCGAGCCAATCGGGCGGATAACGCGGCATACAGGGCCCCCAGGCAAGGACGTTGATCGTCAGGCCATGCCGTCAGGCCCTGCTCCAGCCAGGCCAATGCCGCGGCGGTGCGCTCGGCCTCGGTTTTCACCACCTCCGGATACCGCCACAGCGTATCGAGCAGCTTTTCGCCGGCCAGCCACTGCAACGCCATCTTGCGGCTGTTCGGTCGCACGGGCAGTACCGTATCGGTGAACCGCTCCACCAGCGCCGCCAACAGGCTCAAGCCGTCGGCCAGCCCGGCTTCGCCGTCCCTGCACAAGCGAGCCCACACGTAATAGGTGGCGACGCGTAAATCCTTACATTTGCGGGTCAGTAGCTTTTCACCCAGTTGGGCCACTCGTTCAGCATCGGCGCCGGACAGCTTGCCAACCTCTTCGCGCATGCATTGAAAATCATCGTCATAGCCAGGGTCGTGCCCAACGGGTGCCGCTTCGCTGATGGGCTGCAGCCAGGGTTGCCAGCGTGCGGCCTGTTCACGGGCGATGGCCAAGGCGTCGCGCTTGCCCAGGCAATGGGTGATCAGGTTTTGCAGGCTCATCGGAGCACCTCATTGCGCGCCAGGGGCACCGCTGGCCCGCCCTCAGCCAAAAATATCCGCCCCGGCAACGTAAACCCTCGCAACTTCAGAAGCGCCATCGGCCCGGCATCCAGTTCGGTGCGCAGGTGCCACGTCAGGCCCAGACCATCGGGCGCCTTGAGCACCATGCGGTAGCGGCTGTCGCCATCGTCCAGCGCGGTGAACGTGGCCTGTTCCAGCAAGCGGATCAGCCCCCAGGCGCCGGCGTAGTCGGCGAACAACCGTTCGCCGGTGTGGACGCTGGTCCACGTCAGGCTGACGCCGGGGTAGTCGCTGCGTCCTGGCCAGCCGAAGCGCTGCCAGCGCTCCTTCTGGTTGAAGTAGTGGTGTTTCTCTCCGTTGAGGATGAAGGTGGTTTGCACCACATCGCGCACGCCTTTGCCGCTCAGTTCAAAACTCAAGCCCAGGCCGCCGTCGGTGTAGAGCACGTCGGCCAGATCGCTCAGTTGATTGACCGCCTCCAGGAATTGGGGATTGACGCGCAAACCGCGACCGTGGCGGGGATCGGCCACCCAGCGGTTGCCTTCCTTGCGCAACACGCCGCTCAACTGGCTGTGGAGAAAACGTTCGATGCGCCCCGTGTCGGCGCGGATCATTTGCCCCAGCATCGGCAACGAAGCATCGCTGGCCGTCGCGGCGAAGGGATAACGCCCGGTAAAGGCCGCGTTCCAATGCTCGACGATCGAACGCCGCCATTGGCTGTTGAGGCCCGCCGCCGACGGTTGCAGCACTCGCTGCCAGGCCTGTTCCAGCGGTTGCACGAACAGCGTTTCGCCCACGCCGGCCCATTGCGCACCGAGGCTGGCGGCCATCAGACGGCCATAGGACTGGGTATCGGTGAGGTCGATGCCCCGGCCCTGGAACACCGTCTGCGCCAGGGCCTGGGTCATTTCCATGGGGTCGCTGGCCGTGTTGATCTGTTGCAGTTTCAGGCGCACGCGGGTCACTTGGGTGAGGTAGGCCTGGAGGCTCAAATGGTCAGCGCCACCCTTGCCCAGCAAGGCCAACAACGGGCCGAACGTCGGATCCAGCGGGCCGCTCGGCAGGTCGGCCAGCGGGTCTATGGGCGGGGCCTTGTCCGGGCCGATGAGCTTGTGCGCGGACCTCATCAGCGAGTCGCCCAGGGCCGGGGCGCGGGTGCCCGCTTGCCCTTGATAGGCCAGGGTATTGATCAACGCGAGCAACGGCGATTGGCGCACGTCGCTCATCAGCGTCAACTGGTCGATGACCTGTTCCAGGCTTTTGGGTTGATTGCCCCGCAGGCTGTTGAGAAACACCAGCCAGGCGCCCGCGTAGTCCTTGAAATAGCGTTCGGTCAGGCGCGCCTTGAGCTCGCCGGGCGTCAAGCGCACATCGATGTCACCGGGGCGATCACTGAGCACCCAATCGATTTCTTCGCGGCGCGCCTGGGTGATGTCATCGATGGCCTGGCGCACCTGGCCCTCCCAGGCCTGGCGCGTGAACACTCCCGGCACGCTGGCCTTGCTGGAAAACAACCCGGCGGCTTCGGTGTCGCCCACCATCTGTTGCAGGCCCAGGGCTGGATAGTGCGGGGTGGCGTCGTCCAGCACCCGTTGATACAGGCTGGCCTCGGCGTTGCGTTGGCCCAATTGGTCGAGCAGCACCTGGCGCACCTGCGCCACCAACCGCGGGTCGGCCTCGATGCGCCAGTCCGGGTGCGCGGCCAGTTGCTCGGCGTAGAACTGCCACAGGTTCGGTGCGAGGGTCTGCCAGAGCCCTGGCGAAATTCCGTCACGCGTGGGTTCGGCGTGGCCCAGGGTCTTGACCAACAGGGGCGCCTCGGCTTTGTCCGGGCGCGCCATCATCAGGTAAGCCTTGAGCTGATCGTAGGCCATACGCGTACGCTCAACGCGCTCGGGGCTGCCCGGCGCCAGCTTGACCAGCGCCTCCAGTTGCCCGCGCAACCTCGCCGCCGCCGGGTCGCGCACCAGGCGGTTATTGGCCTCGACATACCGGGGCCACAACAGTTCGAGCAAGGTTTCATTGCGGTTCAAGCCAAAGCGCTGGTACCACGGCGCACCGGACACGACACGGTGATCCAGGCGAGCCAGCACGTGGACGAGCGCTTCGAGCGCCAACAGTTGCTCCTCTTGGGTGGATGACTGTTGTAACGCCGTCGACAAGGCCTGCGCCTCGACGATCTGCGCCCGATTGCTCATAAAGGACAGCGCCATCCCCGCGCCCCACACCAGCGCCAGGCCCATGAACAGCCCATAGACGACTCGCGGCGCGCCCCACCCCAACCGCGCGCCGACGGCCTTGTCGCGCTGCACGCCGTGCCACGCCGGGTCCGGCCACCAGAAATGCTCGCCGTCAGCGCTTTGCGTCACGCGCAGTGGCAGGCTGAACCACAACCCTCGCAGCATCACCCCCGGGTTGAACCCACTCAACGACGGCGCCAGCGCCTGCCGCCAACGGGCAATGCCCTCGGCCTGCAAATCCCGGGACAGGCGCAGCAGGAAATCGTGGTGCATCCGCTTCTTGATCTTCATCTGGGCAAAGCCCTGGCAACGCAACGGCTCGACCAGATCCTCCAGGCACGCCTCCAACAGAGACGGCGTCACCTTGGCCGGCAACAGACAACCCACCGGCTGGCTCTCGCGCCCGTCCTGGGACCAGCCGCTCTCGCACACCTGCCACAAGTGCAACGGCAACCGTCGGCCTAGCCGCCGAGCCAGCCCCTGCAACTGCCGCATGCCCTTGGCCAGCGCCACCGCATCGGTGCTTTGCGGTTTGTCCAGCGCCCAGACCACCCCATCCAGCGCCCGCCAACGGCGCAGGGTGAGCCACGGGTTCAACAGCGGGGTTTGCAATTCTTCCTGAACGCTGCCGCCCCATAGCAGCACGGTGCGTTCGCCTTCGAGCCATTTCTTTTTTGCCAGCTCCGGGGCGATGGCGGCGATCTGGGTGGGCTCGCCGACGATGAGCAGCAGGCGGACCTTGTGGCGCCAGAGGGGGCCGTATTGGAAGCGGAGGTTTTCGCGTAGCTCAATCGACGATCTTTCATGCACCGAGTTGGGGTCGGCCTTGTTGAGCGGTAATAGCGGGCTGATGTGTGTCTGATACTTTCGATACGCCGAACGCCCCAATGCATGGCCTAGAAAATGGAATCCACCCAGGAACGACACCACGACGAAGGCTACCGCAGATATGCCCAGCGACCCGAGGGCCTGATGGTCGCTACCAGGCTGAACGCCCAGTGTTTGAGGGTAGCGCCCCACCACAGCGCCCATGATTGCGCAAAACAGCAACAAACCGCTGGACACCGCCCACACACGTATAAAGCTTCGCAATTGCATTCGAACTTCCTATTCTGATATTGAGGCGGCAGGCGTTAACGCCATGCTCCAAAGCCTGGCGTCAGCGCGGCCATCGCCGCTGAAAATGAATTGCGGAGCCCCGCCAGCCTCAATGGCTTGCGTCGCCGCGACAATTGCCAGCCATGGCGAGGCCTTGCCTGGATTTCCCAGCATCCCATCCAAGTCACGAAGCCCTTGCTCATGCTGGATCGGTATCGATAGCTCGGTGGATACGCTGTCCAGGTCTCTATGACGTTGTGCATCAACGCCCGCTCGCCAGACATACCGGACCGACTTAGGCTCCATCGGTACCCAGGCACTGGCCTGCGTCGCGGCAACACGCAGCGCCTCAGGACAAGGTTGGCGCTCCTGCTCCGGACGGTGAAGCAAGGCCACGGGTGCCACGGTTGTTTGCGTCAACTGATTGCCCAGCAGCAAACCCGCAATCACTTCCGCCGTGCCCTCGGGTTGTGGCGGTGCAAACCGCAACCCGATGACCAGCAGCACTGCTTCGTCATCGAAGCGTTGGTCGAGCCAATGGTCCAACGCCTCAAAGCCATTGCCTTCGACAAGAACCGGCGCCTGACGGATAGCGGACGTTTGCCAGGCCAGTTCCCACGTCCGATCCCAGGCCTGATCCGGCAAGCCGCTGTCGGCCTCCAACAACAAAGCCAACGGCGTATGGTCGGGCAACTGCGCCAGGATAGGGACAAACGCCTCGAGAGCCTTTTGCAAGGTGCGAAACAACATTGGTTCGAGGTCTTCGGCCAAATCGCCCGGTAAACGGCTATGGCATGACGATGACGGGCCGAGTCTCGAAGGCTGCACTTTCTGTACCTTGATGCCGCTCTGCAAAACATCCCACTGCATTGCAGGCTTGTCGCCCGGAGCGCGCAAGGCGGTATGCAGATCGACTTTCAGCACCTGTAGGAAACGCCGCCCCTGACGTTTTTTTTGAATTAGGTCCTCTTGGCGCGCCAGATCCCAACCGTCGGCCGCCGCTTGCTCGCCGAGATACAGCAATGTCCGCCCGAAACCCAAGGCACACCACCCCAGCAAGGGCACACCCAACGCCAGGCCCCAGGGAGTTTCCGGCGACGGGTGCAACGCTTCGGGGCCGAACCACAACAGCCCCCCCGCTCCCAACAACAAACAAAACACCAATAACCCAAGCCAAAGCCAAGCCCGCGGCCGTCCAGGCCTGGGCGCCAAGACCGGGACATCATCCATTCGCACCGCCATGATTAACGGGCCCTTGCACTAGACATCGATGAAGTCAACGCACAACGACAGGCGCAAAGATGCCCGGCAAAGGCGACAGGCGCACCATTGTCCTTGAACGTCGGGTGACCCTCGGCAATGAACGTGCGCCCGTGGCCCGGCACCGGGCAATCCACCGGGTCGCCTTGCCGAGCGACGCCGATGCCGCCGAATTTCATGGTAGTAGAGCCTGATTGGACAGTTCCGTTTCCGGTTGTTTTGTCGCCGATTCGAATGATGTTTTTCATGTCTTTCTCCTTGTTCATACAAATTCCATGCGTGATCAAACCGCTTTCGAAACAGCGATTGAGGTCTATCAGGGGGTGGTCCAATGGGTGGTTTGCGGATATAGGATCTCGCCCCGTTCGAAGCGTCGGATCACGTCGTATCGGGCGGCGATCCAGGAGCCAGTGCGCGGGCATGGTTCGCCGCTTTGGCAGCTCGGCGAGGGTTCGGATGCCCTGATTAACGCGGAGGAGCTCGGCGTGGGTCTGCCGGTGGCGGTTTCGAGCCCATTGGCCTCGGCCAGCTCGCGGATCAGCGCTTCGCTGGGCTTTTGCGGTGGGGCATTGGCCAGGCGGGCTTCGAGCCATTGCAGCTTGCCGTCCCATTCAGGCAATGCGGCGGGCGCCAGGGGGAGAATGTCGTTGATCTCGGGGACGGTGGGGTTGGCATAGGAATATACCGCGAGGATTCGCCAGATCGTTTCATAGCGCTCGGCGCGTTCGAGGTCCTCTTGCTGGCCGAGGTAGTCCAGCTGATTGGAGGCGATTGGTCCGCGAAATGCGTCTTCCAACGAGCCGGCAGCGCTCTCATCGCCAGCTGCTGTTCCCATTTGAAATATTTCAAGCGCTTGCTGGTATTGACTCTTGTGCTGAAGATGAATGCCCAACGCAACAGCTGCCCCCCCGTGATCTTGCTCAGCGGCGCAACGACGCATCCGGCCGGCGATGTCCGGTGCAACGTCGCAGGGTGCTAGCTTCTCCACCACAAGGTAATGGGCCTGGGCGTTTCCCTCATCGGCTGCCTTACAGAAGTAACGCAACGACATATCGGTATCCTGATGCAACCCCGCCGAACCTTGTTGCAAGAAGACTCCGATGAAGTAGTAACCGGTCGCCACACCCGCATCGATCAAGGTTTTGCTCAAACGCAAATGCTGGGCGCCACTCAGCTTAAAACGGCCTCGCATGGAGCCGTTCTGCAGGTTGATGTTGGCCTTGTAATGACCATGCTCTGCGGCGATGCGATACAGCCGTTCAATCTCGGTATCGACGGTCTTGTCCTGCTTGAACTGGTTGTTTTTTTGCAACCAGCGCGCGTACTGGAACAGCACGTCGCTATCTGCGGACGGCTCCGGGATCGTTTCGTGCTTGCAGGTGAAGGCCAGCTTGGTCTCGATCTTGGTTAAAGGCTTCAAGGACGGGTCCTTCTTTGGGAAATTAAAAGTGCCACTGTTGCCGCATGCGGCCAGTGGCAGGCAGGACAGGAGGCAGATTCGACGCATCAGTCGAGGTCGTTCAGGACGGCTTCGTAATGAAATTCGCGGTGTCCCATTCGGCTGATGCCTTCCACGCCTCATATCCCTGAACAGCAAGCGATCCCTCATCCGTGGAGCATCCATTCAACCTGTTCTGGGCCGACTGTCACCCGGTCCGGTAGCAGGAAACGACTCTGACGGTTACGCACGTTTAGCGTTGGCAGGATCTCGCCCTGTTCGAAGCGTCGAATCACGTCATACCCGGCGGCGATCCAGTAGCCGGTGCGCGGGCATGGTTCGCCGCTTCGGCAGCTTGGCGAGGGTTCGGCGGCCCTGATGAATGCGGAGGAGCGCGGCGTGGGTCTGCCGGTGGCGGTTTCGAGCCCCTTGGCCTCGGCCAGCTCGCGAATGAGCGCTTCGCTGGGCTTCTGCGGCGGGACATTGGCCAGGCGGGCTTCGAGCCATTGCAGCTTGCCGTCCCATTCAGGCAGTTCGGCGGGTGGCAGGGGGAGGATGTCGTTGATTTCGGGGACGGTGGGGTTGGCGTAGGAATATCTCGCGAGGATTCGCCAGATAGTTTTGTAGCGTTCGGCGCGTTCGAGATCTTCCTGTTGGTCGAGGTAGTACAGTCCATTAGTAATGGGCGGTGCACGAAATGCCTTTTCCAAACGTCCCGCAGCGTTCTCGTTACCGGCTGCGGCCCCTATCTGGAGTACATCAAGCGCCTGTTGATATTGCTCCTTGTGCTGAAGATCAATGCTCAATGTAACAGCCGCCTCACCATGGCCTTGCCCAGCGGCGCAACGATACATTTGTGTCGCTACTTCTGGTGCAACATCAATGGTTTCGAGTTTGTCTGCTATTAGGTACTGGGCTTGGGCGTTGCCCTCATTGGCTGCCTGACGGAAGTAACGCAACGACATATCGGCATCCTGATGCAACCCCGCCGAACCTTGCTGCAGGAAGATCCCAACGAAGTAGTAACCTGTCGCCACTCCCGCGTCGATCAAGGTTTGGCTCATACGCAAATGCTGGGCGCCACTCAGCTTAAAACGGCCTCGCATGGAGCCGTTCTGCAGGTTGATGTTGGCCTTGTAATGACCATGCTCTGCGGCGATGCGATACAGTCGTTCAATCTCGGTATCAACGGTCTTGTCCTGCTTGAGCTGGTTGTTTTTTTGCAACCAGCGCGCGTACTGGAACAGCACGTCGCTCTTTGCGGACGGCTCCGGGATCGTTTCGTGCTTGCAGGTGAAGGCCAGCTTGGTCTCGATCTTGGTTAAAGGCTTCACGGAAGGATCCTTTTTGGAGAAATTAAAGGTGCCACTGTTGCCGCAAGCGGCCATCAGCAGGCAAGACAGCAGGAGGATTCGGCGCATCAGTCGAGATCCTTCAGGATGGCTTTGTCGTAATAGAATTCGACGAGCGAAGCGCCGGGCTTTTCCTTGTTTTTTTGGAGGCGTTTGTTTTTATCGATAAGGTCCTGCCAAGCGTTAAACGCCTCCTCCGGATCATCCTGCGCCCCCCGCTTATCCGTATGCAGATCCCACAACCGCCGCCGCAACTTCTGGGTAACGCTCATCCACTCGTGAGCGATATTCAGCTCACTGTCCACCTGCATGCTCCGGGTGTTGATGTTGGCCGAGCCATGGGTAGTGAACACGTCGTTGATGATCATCAGCTTGGAGTGGATGTACACAGGCATCCACGGCTTGCCCGCCGGTGAGTCAGGGGCAACCAATGAGCAGATATGAACCTTCAGGCCGGGGATTTCCTCGGGCAGGACGGTGCTGTCCTTGATCTCTTGCGTTTTCTGGTCAAGCTCGGCCTGCCATTGGGCCAGTTCTCTCTGGCCCTCGCGGTCACGCGGTTCCGGGCGGGGCCTGGGCGGGGCTTCCTGTGGCAGTTTTTGAATGCGCCGCAGCTTGGTAACGCCGGGGATGGTGTTGGCGCGCCCGAGACTTTCGAGCATGCGTTGGGTGTTCACAGTGCCTGCACCGATGCCATCGTCGGTGGTGTTGGTGATCACGAACAGGTGCAGGGCGCCGTGCAGGCCGGGGTCGCGTCCGGCCTTGGTCTGGGTGGCGGCGACCGACTTGATGAATTCGGCCAGCGGCGGCCAGCGGAAATACTGGTTTTCGATGTAGATGAACTGGGTCGCGTTGTTGACGGCCTGCATATAGAGCCGCTCGATGTCGCGCTTGCCCTCCTGGGGCTGGGTACGCAGGATCTGGGCGATCTGCGGCATGCCGAGGGTGCGCAGTTGCGGCCCCACTTTCATGGACTGGCGCGAGGCGATCAGATTTTCGTCGGTCTCTTTGCGCCAGGCGATGGCGAAGTTGTGGTGCAGGTGCTCTAGGATCGGCCCGCTGACCTGGCTGGAAATATCCTGGCGTGGGGTGTCGCCGCGTGGGCCACGGTTGGGCGCGGGCTTGGTGTCCTTGGAGCGGTTCAGTGCCGAGTGCCCGTCGGTGTCCCAGTACTCATCGAGCATGTTGTGGCCCATGATGAAGCCGACCGCGCGCTCCGGCAGTTCGAAGTCCACCAGCACACTTTTCTGATGGTGGGTGGCCGTCCACCTCAGCGTCTGGCGCATCTTGGTGCTGATTTCGCTGTCGAGGCTCTCATACTTCACCCAATGAGCAATCTCGCCCCTTTCGTCCAGGTTGAAGCCGCGACTGACAAATACCGGCCGTGCGCCGGTGACGCGTTGCGCGGCCTCGTGGTCCGCGACCGCACACGCCGCAAACCACTGGCGATCGAAGGCGTACTGTTCTTCGGTGGTGCGCTGCATCGCCCGGTCCATGAGCCGGATCGAGCCTTTGCCGGGCAAATTGGCCTCACCGGCAAACCCTGCGGTATTAAACGGCATCTCCCAACCCAGCAACCGCACCTCAACGCCTTCCTGCGCCTTGGTCATGAGCAGTTCGCCGATGCAGGGTGCCTTGCCGTCGCGGATGAAGTACATCGACGGCTGGAATCCCCAGCAAATGATGTCGATGCTCTTGTTGGCTTTGGCAATGGCATGATGCACAGCCCTGAAGGTTTCCTCGCCATTGACCAAGGGTTCATAGCTCGCCATCACGGGATGGTATTCAGTGAGCTGGACGTACCATGGTGGGGTGCACACGGCTTCATTGGTGTGCTGTAGCGCGATGGGCACCACGATGTCCGGCAGCATCATTGGTCTGTTTCTTCCTTGGCAGGGTGGGGGGCGTCCATCAGGACGGCGTACAGTGCGCGGTGATTTGTGTGCGTAGAGGGGCCGGTCAATTCGGCGTCGGTCTGTGAGCGGTGGTTATGCAAACCACGGTTAGCCAAGTGCGCCTGTTCGGCATTGCGGTACTCGGTGGGTACCGGTAGTTGGTAGGTCAAGCCGTTGGACATCGTCAGTTGGTAGCCGCGAGTGACGGGCTGATGCTCGATCAGTAGATGCCCACTGTCGTCGAGCACGCCTTGTTGGAGGGGCACACCATCGGCCATGAGCGTATAGGGCATGCCCGCCCAACCTCGACCTGACGCATTGGGCGCTTGAGGCATTTGCAGGCGCAAAGGCTGCTTGGATAAACGCCGAGGGTAGTCCGGGTGTGAGGCCTTTATGCTGGCAGCGCCTTGCACATAATCGAAATTCGCCGACTTGACGATGAAATCCCCCAACGTTCCCGACTCAATCACCGCCTCATCCAGCGTGATGTAGCTGCCGCCTGCATTAAGGGTGATCTTCTTTTTCGCGACGATGCGGATCTCGTCTTCGGTGCTGGTGATGTCCAGCCCATGACGCGCCATCAGTTCCAGGCTGTCGTTCTGCGCCTGCACCACCACCGGTCCCTGGTTGGCGATCAGCTTGATTCCCAGCTTGCGCACGAACAGGCTCAGCCCCTGGCCAACGCCGATGAACAGGCGCCTGACCACGCTGAGGTCGGCTTGGCCGCCAGCGTTGAGCATCAGGTTGTGTTGCGCGGCCATTTGCAGGTGTTTGCCGCTGGTCACCGCGATGCCTTGGGGAGCGCTTAGCAGTAGGACGGAGGTTTTGAGCTGTTCGAGGTCTTGCCTGAGCAAGGCCAGTTGCGCTTGCACGTCGGCGGGTTCGGCCTGGCTCGCCTGTGCGTCGCTGGAAAGACTGTCCAACTGGTCCACGGCCTGCTGCAGCCGGTCTGCCGCCGCACTCATGTCCAGGACGTCGCCCTTGGCCTGGGTTTGCTCATCAGCACTGATAAACACCCCCTTGCCCGCACGAAGGGCGCCATGTCCATCGGTGCGCAACTCAAACCCTTCCCCCCGCTTCGTCTGCTCGGCATCCACCAGATGCCCCAGGTTCAACTGGCTCTTGCCGCTGTGCTCGGTGCTGAGCTTGATGTGCTCCTGCCCGCGGGTGTCGTCCATGCGTAGTTTGTTGTTGGTCGGAGTGCGCAGCACGTTGCGGCGCTCGTTGCGGGCGGTGACGGGGTCCGGGTGCCGGTCGTCGTGCAGGGCGTGGGCGATGTAGGGGCGGTCGGGGTCGCCGTGCTCGAAGGCCACCGCCACTTCGGTGCCGGCCTGCAGCGGGAAATGCAGGCCGTGGGTGTCGCCGCCGTAGGGTCGGGCCAGGCGCAGCCAGGCGCTTTCGCGGCCGGCTTGCCAGGTGTCGCGGTCGAACAGGAAGCGCACCTTGTAGCGGCCCTCGAAGTCGAGGTCAGCGTACGGCGGGTTGACTTCCGGGTGACTGACGCGGGCGGGAATGGTGCCGCTGATGCGCGGCTTGGGCGGCAGCGGTGGGCGAAAGCACACGGTTTCCGAGTAAGGAATCGCTTGGAAGGTGGCGATGAAGCTGCGGTCCCGGGCCGCTTCGGTGCGCAGGCTGACGATCACCGCGCCGAACTCGAAGGCCTGGGGCGCGCCGCCGGTGATTTCGAGCATCTGGGCCGGGGCCAGGGTGGCGCTGCTGGTGGTGCCGCTGAGGCGGGTCTGGTCATTGAGGTAGAGTTCATGGCGCAGGCGCGCGTAGAAAAAACCACTTTCGCTTTGCAGGTCCTCGTCCAGGGCATAGCGCTCGCCCAGCACCGTGTAGGGTTCGCCGTAGTGATAGGCCTCGCCGTAGGTGCCCTTGGCGCGGCGGGTATGGTCGACCTCGCCGTCGAGGAATGCGTAGGCCTCGCGATGGTGGTAGGCGCGAAAGTTGATGTTTTTTTCCACCACCTGGTGGGCGGTTTGCAGGTGCCAGACCGCGTCCTGCTCGTTGGCGCACAAGCCGGACGGCGGGCGACACGGCAACTTGACGCCGCGCTGGTAGTGCCGCTGGTCGTCGTGAAACTCCACCACGTCGATGCTCAGGCGGTCATCGCTGACGACCCGGTACCAGATGCCGACATCAGCCAGCAGGCGCTCGATGAAGGCCAGATCGCTTTCGTCGTATTGCATGACCTGTTCACGCCGGGGGTAGTCGCGCACCACATTGAAATAGAAATGCTGGCCCCGGAAATCATGGCGCGTGCGCAGGATGTGTTCGACGATCTGCGGCACCGACTGGTGCTGGTAGATCCGAAACTGCTTGCCCCGCGCCAGCAGCGCGAAACGCGGTTGCAACGTGATTTCGTAGCGGGCTTCGTCGTTGGAGCCGGACAGGCGCTTGAACGCCGTGATCGCGCCATTGAACGTGCGCAGCGGCTTGATCTCCGGCGGCGCGAAGCCCTTGGGCGTCGGCGGTGGCGGCAGCGGGTAAAGACTGAAGTAGGCATCCCGGTTGAGCAGGTCGGTGGCCACCAGGTCGCGCTCGGTGCAGGTGAATTCGATGCGGTAGTGGTAGGGCCGGCTCAGGTGCTCCTCGCCGGTGAAGGCCAGGACGTCGAGATGGGCTGTGAGGTCGCAGACGCTCAGGGTGTGGCGGCTGTGGTCGAAGAAGGTGGCCATGTTCATCGCGCAGGCTCCATGGCGACGGTGCCGGTCCCGGCCGTGTCCGCGACATCGATGAAACGCAGGGTGATGCCCTCCTCCTGGCAATAACCCAGGCGCACCCCGTTTGTTCTTATCTGCGCGGCCCGGCGTTGCAACAACTGTTGGCTCAGCACGGGCAAAATCTGTTCGTTGAGCAGGCTATCGATGTTGCGCGCCCCGGTATCGGGCAGCAGGCAAGCGGCAACCATCGCTTCGCCGAGGGCATCGTCGAACTCGCAATCCAGGCCATAGTGGCGCCGCAAACGGTGGGCAACCTGGCCCAGCTTGATCGCAACGATGGATTGCAGCGCACCGACTTGCAGCGGGCGATAGATGAGGGTCTGGAAACGCGCCAGCAAGGCCGGCTGAAAGTGTTCGCGCAGGATCGGTCGCAGGCATTCATGCAACGTGCCGTCCGGCGCGTCGGGTTGAACGTGAAGGCAGGCCTGCAACGCGTCGCTGCCCAGGTTGGAGGTCATCAGAATGACGGTGTTGCGAAAATCGACCTCTCGCCCTTCTCCATCACGCATGAAGCCACGATCGAACACTTGGTAGAACAGGTTCAGGACGTCGCGATGGGCTTTTTCCACCTCGTCGAGCAGCACGACGCTGTAGGGCCGTTGACGCACGGCTTCGGTCAGCACACCACCTTGTCCGTAACCGACGTAACCGGGCGGCGAACCTTTGAGCTGGCTGACAGTGTGGGCTTCCTGATACTCGGAAAGGTTGAGGGTGACGAGCGCCTTTTCGCCGCCGAACAGGGCGTCGGCCAAGGCCCGGGCGGTTTCGGTCTTGCCTACCCCGCTGGTGCCCACCAGCAGGAAAACGCCCAGGGGGCCTTTGTCATCGGCGAGCCCGGTCTTGGCGGCACGCAGGCGCTGAGCCAACGCTTCGAGGGCTGGGGCCTGGCCGACGACGCGCTCCGCCAATTGTTGTTCAAGCTCCAGCAGGTGCGCTTGTTCATCTTTGAGCAAACTGCCCAGGGGCACCCCAGTCCAATCGGCGATCACCTCAGCTACGCTGCGGGCGTCGACATCCAGGGATAACATCGGCTGATTGCCTTGGATCGCATCCAGTTCCTGTTGCAACTGGACACAGTCCACCCAGCGCGGCGGCTCTGCCTCGCGAGCATCGAGTAATTGTTGAGAGAGATCGAGCACCTGCCTGTATCGGCTCAGCAGCTCGATTCGGCCGCGTTCCAATTCGGCATGTTGCGCAGCGATCTGCCCGAGGCGTTCGGTGTCGACGCGACTGCCCAGGCCCTGGTCGGCTTCCAGTGCCTGTCGCTCCAGTTCCAGGGCAGCCTGCCGCGCCTTGACGTGGACCAACGCCTGGGGTTCGCAATCGACACTCATGCGCACCCTTGCACAGGCCGTGTCCAATAGGTCGACGGCCTTGTCCGGCAATTGACGGCCCGTGAGGTAGCGCCGCGACAGGATGACGGCCGCCTGCACCGCCGCATCCTGGATGTGGACGCCGTGGTGGCTCGCGTAGCGGGCCTTGAGGCCGCGCAACATGAGGCAGGCATTGGCATCGTCCGGTTCGTCGACCTTGACCTGCTGGAAGCGACGCTCCAATGCCGCATCCCGCTCGAAGTATTGCTTGTATTCGCCCCAGGTGGTCGCGGCGATGGTGCGCAATTCGCCACGGGCCAGGGCGGGTTTGAGCAGGTTTGCCGCGTCGGCGCCCCCCGCCTGGTTGCCGGCGCCGATCAGCGTATGGGCTTCGTCGATGAACAGCAGGATCGGCGTTTCGGACTGCTGCACCGCGTCGATGACGCTTTTGAGGCGGTGTTCGAACTCGCCCTTGACCCCGGCACCGGCTTGCAGCAACCCTAAATCCAGCGCGCGCACGCAGACGGACTTCAGGCTGTCGGGCACGTCGCCTTGGGCGATGCGCAGGGCGAGGCCTTCGACCAGCGCGGTTTTGCCCACGCCCGGCTCACCGACCAGGATCGGGTTGTTCTTGCGCCGGCGACTGAGTATGTCAATGACCTGACGTATCTCATCGTCGCGACCGAACACCGGATCAATTTGCCCTTCCCCAGCCCGGGCGGTCAGGTCCTGGGTGAATCTGTCCAGCAGTAGCGTGCGTGCATCAGGCTTGGCGTCTCCGTTCAAGGCGGCGATGGGATCGCTTATCGCAACAGGCTCCTGCCCTTGGGGACGCTCTTCGGAGACTTGATCCAGCAAAACAAACAGGCGTTGCAGTTGGAGCTCGCCGAGGCTGAGCAACGGCCAGGCCGCTTCGCAAACCAGCAGCCCGGGGTCGTCCATCAGCGCACCCAGCAGATGGGCGGAGCGCAGCCGGTCGTTGTCGTCATCCAGCGAGGCCCGCAGCCAGGCATGCTTGATCAGTTTTTGCAACGGTTCAGACAGCTGTGGCTTGGCCTGTACGCTGCGCGGCAGGTTATCGACGTGGTTGAGCAGGCCGCACCAAAGCACCTCCAGGTCCAGTTCGTGACGACGGGCGATGACGGTCAAGTCGCCCTCGCCCTGCCCCAGCAACTTGAGCAACCAGTGCTCGATGGTGATGTGGGCATGGGCGCGACTCTGACACATTGAGGCCGCGTCGCTCAGAGCCTGGGCGCAGTAGGGATTCAAACGACGAAGCAGACGCGAGGGGCTTTGTGCCATGGGGAGCATCCTTGTTCGGGTTCCGGTACAGGTCGGGTAAACGGTGGGGAAAACAGATGTTCTTGGCTGAACGCCCGCGAACGGACGCTCAACCCAGCACACCGGCAATCGGCGGCGCCGCGGTGGCCTTTGGGCTTATTCGCCTCAGGCGCTTTGGCGTTCGCTCCAGGAATCGGAATGAATGATGTTGCCGTCCTTGTAGGTCCAGGTGACCTTTTCGTAGCGCAACTCAATCTGTTCCAGGTGGTTATGCTTCTCTTTGGTCGGGTCTTTGATGTCGTGCATTTTTGGCGCGACCTTCACCACCTTGACGTTCTCCAGCTTGGTGATGAAGTACTCGACCTCCTGCCCGGCATCATCGATGCGGTACCACTTGAATTCGGCGCTCTTGAGCGTCTGCCCGGTGGTAACGGCCTTGTAGAGGTAGGGACTGGAGGCGTCGATTTCCTTTGAAAACAGGAACGGCGTATGAACTCGCGCGCCGGTCAGCTTGCCGGTGTTGTTATCGGTCGGGATGTACAGGCTGTGATCCTGAGCAACCACTTCGATGCTGCCCTCGCGCTTTTGTACATCCACGGAACCTTTGATTTGCGCGCCGCCGTCATCTTGCAGCCAGAGGTAAACGGGAATTGCCATGTGAAGCTCCTTTTCAAGATTGAATGTCGCTGAATGCGACTGGGGGTTGACTGTCCGACCCTGTCGTGGGGAACGCACAAGCGCCCACTTCAGGTACCAGACGGATATCGACTCGGCGGTTGGCCGCACGCCCCGCCTCGGTGTCATTGCTGGCGATCGGCTGGCTTGCGCCAAACCCTTGCACGGCGAAACACGTGTCGGGCATGCCGCCCACGTGCAGCATCCATTCATGCACGGCGGCGGCACGGGCTCGGGACAGCTTGAGGTTGTGCGCGGCTTCGCCGGTGGCATCGGTGTGCCCGGCAATCACGATCAGCCAGCCGGATCGTGCCTTGATGCCGACCAACGCTTTGACCAGTACCTTGGTTGAACCCGGCTTGAGCCGCGCGCTGCCCGGGCTGAACAGCGACAGGCTGTCTAGCCTCACGGGTTCGGACGCTTGCGCAGGCATTGGCCCGGACGACGTCAGACGACTGGAAAGCGCCGCCCTCAATGGCTCGCGCAAAAGGTCACCGCGATATAGCCCCATGCCCAGCGCCAGGGGTTCACCCTGTCGGTGGTAGGTCTGCAGCCGATGCGCGGTCTCACGGAGGTTGACCTCGGCTTGCTGGCGCCAGCGAGATGTTGGTTGTTCCTGAGGTTCCATCTCAAGGAGCGGCGCATAGCGGCGCAGGTCATCAGTGACCTGGCGCACCAACAAGTTGTTCTGCCATGCGGAACTGACCAGGGCGATCCCGCCGGCCAGGGCATACATCCACACGGCGATGATGGCGGCACGCTGCATCGAGGTACGTTGGGCCCGCAGTGGAATCAGGTTCAGCAGAGGATCCGGAAACGGCAGCACCGCTTGCATCTCCCCTGTCCTGGTGTCGACCAGCGCCACTTTGCTACGTAGCCGCTGCTCCCAGAGATTCCCCTCCACGGTTTGCGGTATTGCCGGCACCAACTTTATCGACCAGCACACCGCCGAGCCTCGCCCGTCACCACGTGAATTGAAATGCGGCAGCACCTCCTCGTGCAGCCACGCCACCGCATTGTTCAGCTGCACACCCGCATGCAACCGTGTCGCCCGCAGCGCCGAACGGGTGGGCTGTTGCAGCCAGTCAGCCAGATCGACACAGGCTCCGGCATCATGAACACGAGGATTATTGGGAGGACCATCCACCCAGCAGAACCATGGGTCCACGCGCTGAGGTGCGCGGACATAACTCACCAGCATCATTGGCAAGGACGCACCCTGCCTGCCTGCCAGCGCGGCTTGGTGACGAAACGCTCGTATCCGCCCCGCCAGTTCAGCTTCATTCCCGTGTGCCGCAGGGTTGATGACGAACATCACGCTGAGCTGAGCACCCCACCCCGGACGCAAGGCCAGCAGGCTCTCGGTCACGTTCGGCAACTGCTCGACACTCGGCACCCGTACATAGCAACCTTGATGGGTGACGCGTAGCGCCCATCGCTCGTCGGGGACGGTGCCGAACAGGCCATCCAGGGCGTCGCCGCAGACCAGGACCACCGGTTGACGAAACGACGAGGGTGGCATGACAACATCGGCGGCGAACTCTACCGACTGGCGCAATCGAGCCGCACGATGATTGGCCATCGCCCAAACCACCGTCGCAACGCCGATCATGACCAACACCGCGATCACGCGTATCCGGGTGTCGAGCGGGAGGATGAACAGCAATATCACGCCAAGCATCCCGGCCCATGCCCAAAGGACTCGTTTCAATGGAATCGTCATAGGGCCCCTCATGCCTGGCCGGGCATGAGGGAAACAACCACGCCGGCCAGCCAGTGATCCATTGCCCACCAGACACCGGCATGCAGCAGCGCCACCGCTATTCCATGGAACCATGGGGATTGATGCCGACCCAGGCGACCGCCCTTTCGCGTAGCAAGGTTCTGGCTGATATTCAAAGGCGGGACCTGAGCGTCGAGGGCGGCAAGCACTTGCTCGCGCTCAGGGTCGTCAGGGTCCGTGTAGCGGCCTCCGAAACCCAGCATGAGTACCCGATGGAACACGACAAGCACCCGTGGATCCGGTGATGGTTCGCGCAATACCAGGCGCATTTCCTCGTAGAGAAACTCACCGGCCTGGTGCCGGTTGAACAGCTTGGCCTGTAGCGGTTCGCGGCTCCATTCGGCTCGTATCGGGCCCTTCGTGCAGACGAGGATGGCTTCGTCGAGCAGCGCACATTGGGCATGACTGATGTGTTCGATGCTGCGCGGTTCCACCGCGAGCTGTTCGAGCTGCCGTCGAACCTGCTCGACCTGTTCCAGGCAAAGCTGCTGCAGCGCCTGGGTGTCGTGTACCGAAGTACCATGGCGTAACTCGACCACCAGCAAATAACTGTCCTGCAGCAAGGCGTCGATATGCTTCGCCATTGCGTGGGTTTGTTTCGTGAAGTTCAGCGTCATGTGCGTAACACCGCAAACAGTTCAAGTTGGACTTGCGACAAAGTGCTGGGCACGTAGCAAGCAAAAGCCCCGGCGGCCAGCATGGCCTGGCCCTTGGCGTGACCGAGATCGAGGGCGAAGTACTGGTTTTCCAGGCGCAGCGCGATGGCCGCGGGCACATGGCTGAGGGGCTTCAGGGGGACGCCGTCGAGCGCCGCATTGATCAGGTTGTCGACATCGGCCGGCGCGCCGACCTTGCACAAGCGAGGAAATTGCTCCTGCAACTGTGCCGCCGGTAACTGGCAGCGCACCGAGAGGTAGAAATCAGCGCCGTCAGGTTCACGTAGCCGGGCATCGTTGAGCGTTACCTGCCAGCGATTGGCGCTCGTGTTCTCCAGAACCAGTGCTATGACGCGCGAAGGCAGGCTGGCTTCAAGCAACGTTGCGATACAACGCATCAGCGGTGCAAACACCGTCTCCAGTTGCTCATGCCGATAGGCTGGAATCCTGTCGATATCGTGTTCCAGCGAAAACGTCAGCAGCCCCCCGGCCAGCTTGGCGAGCTCCAGATAGACCTGCTCGGGATGTCGCTGGGGATAGGACTTGATATCAGCCAGCACCGGCTCGTAGGTGTTCAAGGCGTTGAGCAACCAGAACAACGACACATCGGCTACAGCGAAGTCAGCCATGCGTTGATTGCTCTCCCGGCGCATGCCCATCAGGCGCTGCCGCTTGGCCGACAGCTGCGTCAATAGGTTGTCCAGCTGGAGCAACAGACCCGGGTGCGCGGCGAAACTGAGCAATGGCGGTACGTAGGCCGGATCGAGACGCCACTTGCCATGCCCTTCACGTATCAGGCGCGCGATGGGACAGACCAGGTAATCACCGTTGTCGTCCTTGTCCAGGCGCAGCGACAGGTTGTGCTCCAGCACCGCGATCGACTGCACTTCCTGCGCATAGAGATCCTGCACGCTACGCCAGTCTTGACGGTAACGGGTGGGCCGATCGGCGCGGCCCTCCTCCATCAGGCAATTGTTTCCGTTGGCCTGTTCCAGGGGCAGGGCCAGCAGCACGAGCGCCTCCCGGGTGTCGTCGGTCAATAACCGCGACAACTCCAGCCCAGGCGGAAGACGATCCACCCGTTCGCTGTCGAGCAGGGTACCGTCGGGCATGCACACGCTTAGCCGGGTTGCCTTGAGCTTACCAAGGCCCAATGCGTCGGTATCGAACTCGACGGCCGTCACGCCCCAGGGATGCGCCAAGGCCAAGCCGGCGCGTTGCTCGTTGGCCCACGCTTCCCAGCGCGCCTGTTGTTGAAACTGTTGCGCAGACAACAGGGTGCCGGACGTCCATAAGGGACGATCGATTTTCATGGCGTCATTTCCTTGAAAGCGAGTCAGGCTTTCGCCTTGGGCATTTGCGAGACCAGGGATAAGTTGACGTCCATGCCCTCGACCTGAAAGTGCGGCACTGCGTACAACTTGACCCGGAAGAAACCGGGGTTGTCCTCGATGTCCTCCACCGTCACCTTTGCGTCACGAAGAGGGTGCGAAGCCTGCAGGTCATCGCCCGGATCGGTCATTTCGGTGACAAGTCCGCCGATCCACTTGTTGAGTTCCAGCTCCAGCAAACGACGATCCTTGGTGGTGCCGATGTTTTCGCGTTGGATCAACTTCAAGTAATGGGCAATGCGCGAGAGCAGGAAGATATAGGGCAGCCGTGCGTTGATCCGGCTGTTGGCGGTAGCATCCGTGGTGTCGTACAATGCAGGTTTCTGAGCCGAGCTGGCGGAGAAGAAACAGGCGTAGTCGCGGTTCTTGTAATACGACAAGGGAATGAAACCGAGATTGGCGAATTCAAATTCGCGGGTTTCCGGGATCATCACCTCTGAAGGAATCTTCACCTGGTTGCCAGTGCCCAGGTCATACAAGTGGATCGGCAGGTCGGTGACTGCGCCGCCCGATTGAGGCCCACGGATCTGCACGCACCATCCATTGGCGATGAAGCTCTTGACCATGTTGGCGGCAAAGGCAAAGGATGCGTTGGTCCACAAATACCTGTCGTGATCGGGGCCCTTGACGCTCTCGATGTAATTGAAGCTGCGCACTGGCACGGTATCCGGGCCATAGGGCAGGCGACCCAGGACCCTCGGCATGGTCAGGCCGATGTATCGCGCATCGTCACTGTCGCGAAACGCCTTCCACTTGATGTATTCGGCGCGATCGAAATAGTTGCCGATGTCCTTGATGGCAGCCACTTCCTCCATGGATCGCTTGCCGAAAAATGCCGGCCCCACCGAACCGATGAAGGGCATATGGGCTGCCGCGGCGACTTTCGAGATATTACGCAGCAAGGCGATGTCCTGCGGGCTACGATCGAACTCGTAGTTGGAGATCGCTGCCGCGATCGGCTCTCCGCCCGGCGTGTCGTATTCACGGGTATAGGTATGCAGGTACAGCCCGCTCTGGGCGATTTCGGGGGCGTCTTCGAAGTCTCGTACCAGATCATCCTTGCTGATATCCAGCAGTTCTATTCGCACGTTCTGTCGAAAATCGGTCTGGTCGACCAGGGACTTTACGCCGCGCCAGGTTGATTCGATCCTTTGGAATTCGGCGTGATGCATGACCGCATCAAGTTGACGACTGATTTGCATGTCGAGCAACGCTATATGTTCATCCAGCAGCACTTTGTCCAATCGTTCCACTCTGTGCGGCGATTCCTTGAGCAACTTCAAGAACACACTGACAGCGGCAGTGACGCGCTCGTCAACCGAGGCCTCGGACAGCGCCTCGGCATGCTGGAAAGTTTCGATGCTTCCCAACTCCGCGATGGGATTCAAATTGATCTTACTGAACAGGGCTGCATAAACTCCCTTATCTTCAGCCAATACTGTAGCGCCGCGCGATTGCACGTTATTACTTTCAGTAGACATATGAATTTACTCTTTGGGCTGCCGCCCGTATTTGATTAGCGAATGTCTTTTGGCGCCAAGGCCGCCAATTCGTCCCGCAGTTCATTGCTGAGAGCATCATCCTGGAGGATGCGCTCCAATTCTTGACGGAAGGCCATGTTATCAAGCAGGTTCGACTTCAAGTCGCGTAGAAGATTGCGCATGGCCAGCAGCGCCCGTAATTGAGGGATCTGCCTGGCTACTTGTTCCGGCTCAAAGTCTTTCATGCGATGAAACTGCAGTTCGATTGAAATATCCTCCCCGTTGTCCGCCAATGTATTATGCGCAGCGATCGTCAAAGTTGGCGAAAACTCGGCCAGGACATGATCGACGTTGTGCTTGTTGATATTGATCTTGTCTCTGACGGATAAAGGGCGCTGTTCGCTGCCGTTGCTGTAATCTCCCATCACCATCAATTTGAGTGGCAACTCAACTTTCTTTTGCGCGCCGCCAGTGTGCAGATCAAGTTTGATATTGATCCTGCTCTTGGGTACTTCATTCTGGAAACTGTATGAAGCCATGCCTATTCCTCTCAAACCGGATGTTAAGTGTTCGCTGTACAAACATAGCGAAGCGGCGCAGAGCCGGACAGGTCTAAACCCAGGCCATTTCTACGAAAGAGAATGGACTCACAAGCTGTCGGAAAATGGCCTACAGATACGGTTTACAACGAAGCGTTGCCGACGTCGGTGCGCGGTTGACACCCGAGACGCGAGGGAGAGGCTTACAAACGAGGAATGACGCAAACCCATTTTCAAGCCGGGTTTCGCGGCGTCTATCTTGGGAGCGGTTGCCGCCATGCGAAGTTCAAGGCTTTTGTCTTCCGGATGATCTATACCTTCAGGTACACGTCGTCAGGCCAAGGGACAGGCCGACGTGTAGCCAATAATAATGTCGTGCCCTCGGTCGGGTGCTGCTTGCTTTTGGACAGCAGGAGGCTATTTGCGCGCCGCCTCCCTCAATAGAATGGCGCGCCTTTCAATGCCTGAAGTAACGATCATGAGCCGGATCACCCGCGTATTGAATGACCGTACCAGCGTATTGTCGCTGCTCTGCCTGCTCCTGGCTGTCGATAGCGCGTGCGGCGAGCCCCGGGTCATTGAACTGCACATCCTCGACGCGCCCCCGTTGACACTGCTCAACGACCCCAGGGGCCACGGCATTGTCGGCGATGTCGCCGTGAAGGCGATCACCCGCGCCGGGTATGCGGTAAAGATCCATGTGCTTCCCTGGGCCAGGGCGCAAAAGCACGTCAGTGAGGAGCATGACTTCTTGATAGCGCCGCTGTCGCGCATTCCGGGGCGAGAAACCCGCTTCACCTGGATCTCGTCGATCATGCCCATGGAGCGCGCGTTCTTCAGCCTCGATCATAAGGTCGGCAGCTTTGCCCAAGCGAAAGAAACCTTTCGCAAGGTGGGCGTCGGCCTGGGTAGCGCGCAAGAGGAAATCCTGCGCACCGAGGGCTTCCGGGACGACCAGATCTACCCGTTGGCCATCGGCGACAACCCTGCCCAAATGCTCCTGATGGGGCGCATCGATGCCTGGTTCAACGGCGTGCCCGAAAGCCGATATATCTGGCCAAAAGTTTCCAAGCGCAAGCTGCTCATGAGTTCAGTGGGCAGCAGTGCCGACCTCTATCTCGCGTGCTCCAGGCAATGCTCGGCGAAACTCGTCGAGGATTTGCGCGGCGCGGTGGAAGCGTTGCGCAATGAAGGGGCGATCAAGCGTATCCATGATCTTTATGTCCCGTTACATCGCCGAGCGGGCGGTGGCATCAGTCTTGCGAACCACCTGAAGGGATATCAACTGGATTGATAGCCAACTAACGAAAGCCCCGCGATAGAGGCCTCGTTGATGACTTATATCATTCCGGATGATAGTTACCTTTGTTTCATTCGATTCGTTCCTCTGCGCCTCGACACGCATCATCCGCCCATCTCAATACACTTGGCGGATGCTATCCATGGAACATTCACTTTCTAAATTGCGCTTTCCCCTCGCACTGTTGGCGGTGCTGGTGATCAGCGCTTGCGGTAAGACTCCCGATACGGCAGCTTCGATGCCGGCGGCCAAAGTCAGCGTGGCCAAGGTGCTGGAGCAGCCCGTCAACGAATGGGATGAATTCACCGGGCGCCTCGAAGCGCCGGAAACCGTCGAGATTCGCCCGCGGGTTTCGGGGCAGATCGATCAAGTTGCTTTCACCGAAGGCGCCCTGGTCAAGAAAGGCGACCTGTTGTTCCAGATCGACCCCCGCCCCTTCCAGGCGGAAGTGCGTCGTCTCGAAGCGCAACTGGCCCAGGCCCGCGCCACCGCGACCCGCAGCGAGAACGAGGCCCAACGTGGCGAACGCCTGCGTCTGAGCAATGCGATTTCCGCTGAACTGGCGGATTCGCGTACGACCGCTGCACAGGAAGCCCGCGCCGCCGTGGCAGGTATTCAAGCGCAGCTGGACCTGGCCAAGCTGAACCTCAGCTTCACCCGAGTTACCTCGCCCATCAACGGTCGTGTCAGCCGGGCGGAAATCACCGCCGGCAACCTGGTGACCGCCGACGTCACGCCGTTGACCAGTGTGGTGTCCACCGACAAGGTCTACGCCTACTTCGACGCCGACGAGCGTGTGTTCCTCAAGTACACCCAACTTGCCCGCCAAGGCCAGCGCGGCCAAGCCACGCCGGTCTACATGGGCCTGTCCAACGAAGACGGCAATCCGCACCTGGGCCAGATGAACTTCGTCGACAACCAGGTCAACCCACAGACCGGCACGATCCGTGGTCGCGCGGTGTTCGACAATAAAGACGGCGCCTTCACGCCAGGCCTTTATGCCCGACTGAAGCTGGTGGGCAGCGGCACCTATTCCGCCGTGCTGATCAACGACGAAGCCGTAGGCACCGACCTGGGCAAGAAATTCGTCCTGGTGATGGATGGCGAGAACAAGCCGGCCTACCGTGCTGTCGAGCTGGGGCCAAAGATCGAAGGCCTGCGCATCGTGCGCAACGGCCTGAGCAAGGACGACACCATTATCGTCAAGGGGCTGCAACGGGCCCGTCCGGGTTCGCCGGTTACGCCTGAAACCGTGCCGATGGCCAGCGAGCAGACCCTCGCCGCCCTGGCACAACAACGCAAAGCGCTCGAAGCCAGCAATCTGCCCCAGGTCGCGCCCTCCAAGGCAGCGTCCGGAGCGGCAGGCAAACTGGCCTCTGCGTCCCCACGCGGTTAAGGGACTGAACTCAAGATGAAATTTTCCCAGTTCTTCATTTCGCGGCCGATCTTCGCAGCGGTGCTCTCGCTGTTGATTCTGATCGCCGGCGCTATCTCGCTGTTCCAACTGCCGATCAGCGAATATCCGGAAGTCGTGCCGCCTACCGTAGTGGTGCGCGCCAACTTCCCGGGCGCCAACCCCAAGGTCATCGGCGAAACCGTCGCCGCGCCCCTGGAACAAGCCATCACCGGCGTCGAGAACATGCTGTACATGTCCTCGCAATCCACCGCCGACGGCAAGATCACCCTGACCATCACCTTCGCTCTGGGCACCGACCTGGATAACGCGCAGGTGCAGGTGCAGAACCGTGTCACCCGCACCGAGCCCAAGCTGCCGGAGGAAGTGACCCGCATCGGCATCACGGTGGACAAGGCGTCGCCCGACCTGACGATGGTCGTGCACTTGACCTCGCCGGACAAACGCTACGACATGCTCTACCTGTCCAACTACGCCTTGCTCAACATCAAGGACGAGTTGGCGCGCCTGGGTGGCGTGGGTGATGTGCAGCTGTTCGGCATGGGTGACTATTCCCTGCGGGTCTGGCTGGACCCGAACAAGACCGCTTCGCGCAACCTGACCGCCACCGACGTGGTGACCGCGATTCGTGAGCAGAACCGCCAGGTCGCTGCCGGTGCCCTGGGTGCGCCGCCGGCACCGAATGCCCAGGCCTTCCAGCTCTCGATCAATACCCAAGGCCGCCTGGTCAATGAGGAAGAATTCGAGAACATCATCATTCGTTCCGGCGCCAACGGTGAAATCACTCGCCTGAAGGACATCGCTCGGGTGGAGCTGGGCTCCAGCCAATACGCCCTGCGCTCGCTGCTGGACAATCAGCCGGCGGTGGCAATCCCGATCTTCCAGCGTCCTGGCTCCAATGCCATCCAGATCTCCAACGATGTTCGGGAGAAAATGGACGAGCTGAAGAAAGGCTTCCCGGCCGGCATGGACTACAGCATTGTCTATGACCCGACGATCTTCGTCCGTGGCTCCATCGAAGCGGTGGTGCATACCCTGTTCGAAGCGCTGATCCTCGTGGTGCTGGTGGTCATCCTGTTCCTACAGACCTGGCGCGCCTCGATCATCCCATTGGTGGCCGTACCGGTTTCGCTGATCGGTACCTTCGCGGTCATGCACCTGTTCGGATTCTCCCTCAACGCCCTTTCGCTGTTCGGCCTGGTGTTGGCCATCGGTATCGTGGTGGACGACGCCATCGTGGTGGTGGAGAACGTCGAGCGGAACATCGAACTGGGCCTCACCCCCGTGGAGGCGACAAAGCGCGCCATGGGCGAAGTGACCGGCCCGATCATCGCCACCGCCCTGGTGCTCTGCGCGGTCTTCGTTCCTGCGGCGTTCATCAGCGGCCTGACCGGTCAGTTCTATAAGCAGTTCGCCCTGACCATTGCGATCTCCACGGTGATCTCGGCGATCAACTCGTTGACCCTGTCGCCGGCCCTGGCCGCAGTTTTGCTCAAGGGGCATGACGCACCCAAGGACCGTTTCTCCAGATTCCTGGACCGGGTCTTTGGTGGCTGGCTGTTCCGTCCGTTCAACCGCTTCTTCGAACGTGCCAGCCATGGCTACGTGGGTACTGTCGCTCGGGTGATCCGCAGCAGCGGGATTGCCCTGATCGTCTACGCAGGCTTGATGGTATTGACCTTCTTCGGCTTCTCCAACACGCCGACCGGTTTCGTGCCTGGCCAGGACAAGCAATACCTGGTGGCCTTCGCCCAACTGCCGGACGCCGCGAGCCTGGACCGCACCGAAGATGTGATCAAGCGCATGTCCGACCTGGCCCTCAAGCAGCCTGGCGTGGAAAGCGCCGTGGCCTTCCCTGGTCTGTCGATCAACGGCTTCACCAACAGCCCGAACGCCGGCATCGTGTTCGTGACCCTCAAGCCTTTCGACGAGCGCAAGGACCCGAGCATGTCGGCCGGCGCCATCGCCGGTGCCTTGAACGGCCAGTACTCGGAAATCCAGGAAGCCTACATGGCGATCTTCCCGCCCCCGCCGGTGCAAGGCCTGGGCACGATCGGTGGTTTCCGCCTGCAAATCGAAGACCGGGGCAACCTGGGCTACGACGAGCTGTACAAAGAAACCATGAACATCATCGCCAAGAGCCACAACGTGCCGGAACTGGCCGGATTGTTCACCAGCTACACCGTGAACGTACCCCAGGTCGATGCCGCCATCGACCGTGAAAAGGCCAAGACCCACGGCGTGGCCGTCAGCGACATCTTCGACACCCTCCAGATCTACCTGGGTTCGCTGTATGCCAACGACTTCAACCGTTTCGGCCGCACCTACCAGGTCAATGTCCAGGCCGAGCAGCAGTTCCGTCTCGAATCGGACCAGATCGGCCAACTGAAGGTGCGCAACAACCGTGGCGAGATGATCCCGCTGGCGACCTTCATCAAGGTCAGCGACACCTCGGGGCCTGACCGCGTGATGCACTACAACGGCTTCATCACCGCTGAAATCAACGGCGCCGCCGCCCCTGGCTACAGCTCCGGCCAGGCCGAGAAAGCCATCGAGAAACTGCTCAATGACGAACTGCCCAATGGCATGACCTACGAGTGGACCGACCTGACGTACCAGCAGATCCTCTCGGGCAACACTGCGCTGTTCGTGTTCCCGCTCTGCGTATTGCTGGCGTTCCTGGTGCTCGCCGCGCAATACGAAAGTTGGAGCCTGCCATTGGCGGTAATCCTGATCGTACCGATGACGCTGCTGTCGGCAATTACCGGGGTAATTCTGTCCGGTGGCGACAACAACATCTTCACCCAGATTGGCTTGATCGTATTGGTAGGACTTGCCTGTAAGAACGCGATTCTGATCGTCGAGTTCGCCAAGGATAAACAGCTCGAAGGCATGAGCCCGCTGGCGGCGGTCCTCGAAGCGTGCCGCCTGCGTCTGCGGCCGATCCTGATGACCTCCTTCGCCTTCATCATGGGCGTGGTTCCCCTGGTGTTCTCCAGCGGCGCCGGTGCGGAAATGCGTCACGCCATGGGTGTGGCGGTGTTCTCGGGCATGCTCGGCGTGACCTTCTTCGGCCTGCTGCTCACCCCGGTGTTCTACGTACTGATCCGTAATTTCGTCGAGCGCAGCGAGGCCCGCAAAGCGGCCCGGGCCCTGAAACTGGAGGCGCAACAATGAGTTTGAAAGCGTTCCTGCCGAGCCTGCTGATGCTTGCACTGAGTGCCTGCGCCGTAGGCCCGGACTACAAGGCACCGCAAACGGAGGCGGCGAATATCACCACCGCCACCGACGGCGCCGCCGGCCAGAAGAACTTCGACCGCGCCCGCTTCGAAGGCGTCTGGTGGCAGCAGTTCGACGATCCGACCCTCAACTCGCTGGTGACGCGTTCTCTGGAAGGCAACCGGGAATTGCGCGTGGCCTTCGCCCGCCTGCGGGCTGCCCGGGCGATTCGCGACGACGCCAGCAATGACGCCATGCCGACCATCACCAGCCGCGCCAGCAGCGAACTGGGCAAAGGCCAGAACCCGATGGGGCAGACGGACGATCGGGTCAACTCCGAGCGTTATGACCTGGGCCTGGACATGGCCTGGGAGTTGGACCTGTTCGGACGCATCCAGCGCAACCTGGAAGCGACCGATGCCGACCAGCAGGCCGTCGAAGCCGATCTCTACCAACTGCAGGTGACCATAATCGCCGAGCTGGTGGACGCCTACGGCCAACTGCGTGGCGCGCAGCTTCGGGAGAAAATCGCCCTGGCCAACCTGGAGAACCAGCAGGCGTCCCGCAAGATCACCGAAAGCCTGCGTGATGCCGGCGTCGGCGATCAGCTCGACGTGGTGCGTGCCGACGCTCGTTTGGCCGCGGTGGAAGCCAGCGTGCCGCAACTGCAGGCCGAACAGGCGCGTCAGCGCAACCGCATTGCGACATTGCTGGGCGAGCGCCCGGACAAGCTGAGCGTGGACTTGAGTCCTAAACAGCTGCCAGCCATTGCCAAGGCTCTGCCGATTGGCGATCCGGGCCAATTGTTGCAACGCCGTCCCGATATCCTCAGCGCCGAGCGTCAACTGGCAGCCGCCACGGCGCGCATCGGCGTGGCCAAGGCCGACCTGTTCCCTAGGGTCAGTCTGAGCGGTTTCCTCGGGTTTACCGCCGGACGTGGTTCGCAGATCGGCTCCTCGGCCGCCAACGCCTGGGCGCTGGGCCCGAGCATTACCTGGGCCGCTTTTGACCTGGGCAGCGTGCGGGCTCGCTTACGCGGCGCCAGCGCCGACGCCGACGGAGCACTGGCGAACTATGAACAACAAGTGCTGCTGGCCTTGGAAGAGTCGGAAAACGCCTTCAGTGATTACGGCAAACGCCAACAGCGCCTGATCTCGCTGATCCGCCAGAGCGAATCGAGCCGCGCGGCCGCCGACCTGGCCGAAATCCGCTACCGCGAAGGCACTGAGGATTTCCTCGTGTTGCTCGACGCCCAGCGTGAACGCCTGGCGGCCGAAGACAGCCAGGCCCAGGCCGAAGTGGACCTGTATCGCGGCATCGTCGCGATCTACAAGGCCCTGGGCGGCGGCTGGCAACCGGAAACCGTCGCCAGCAACTGACACCCTTCCCAACCGAGCTCCTTTGGTTGGCCGCAACCAACCAATTGTTTGCCCCGCGCCTCATTCGGACGCGGGGCTTTTTTATGGATGTCAGAATCCATTGTGGGAGCAGGCTCGCACCCGCGGGTCCCTCACCGCGATTACAGGTTTGACTCAAACGCGGACCTGACCGAAGCTTGCGGCATTTCACGCTCCTGGTTATGGATTACCTGCATGTCTTCGTCTCGCCGCTACCTGCTGTTCACGCTTGCGGTTGTCTTGGCAATCGGTCTCGTCGCGATATGGCTGCGCAATGCCCCACCGCAGATTCCCGAGGCCATCAAGCGTGGTTACAGCGAAGCATTGGAAAGCGCCCGCAACGGACAGCCAGGGGCGGCGCGGATGCTTTACCAGCAACTGGGACGCCCGGACCTCTCCCCCAAGCGCCGGGTATGGCTGCACGGCGAACTGCCCAACTATCCAAGCCCCCAAGCGTTGAAACTGGCGCAGGCGGATTTGCACAGCGAATCGCCGCAGGTCCGCCGCGCGGCGATCGGCAGCATCGTCGGGCTGGTGCCGAACGCCCAGCGCAGCCTGCTGCTCGGCCCGCTCCTGGATGAAAACGACCCGGATGTCCGGTTCGCCGCCGTAAATGCATTGCTGGGGCTGTCACCCGATGAACTTGGGCTGTATTTCGGTGCGATGCAGATCGCCGTCGATACCTGGAAGCAGTCGTTGAACGACAGCCCACCCTCCCCCGAATCCCTCTTTCAGCTTGCCCGGCTGTACAGGCATGACGCCGAACTGGAAAAAGCCCAACAGGCATTGGAGCATCTTCTGCGCCTGCAACCCGACAACCTGCCGGCGCTGGTCATGCAGGTCGATGTGCTGGATAAACAAGGCCAGGGAGAAGCCGCCCGCCAGTTGCTCGCTCGGCAGTTGCAAGCGCAGCCGGCATCGGCTTATCTGCAACATGCGCTGGGCATGTGGCTGTTGCAGCACGGCCAGAGTGAATACGCGGTGCTAGGCTTGGCGAAAGCGGTGGCGGTGGAATTGGAGCCTGATAACCGGCAATACCGTTTTGATCTGGCGACTACGCTGCATGAAGAGCAGGAAGTGGAAGCGGCGCAGAAACAGTTGCAGGAAATCGTCCAGCGCTACCCCGCCGACCGCAACGCCCGGGTGTTGCTGATCAACTATTGGAAGGAGACCGGTCAGTTGCAGCATGTCCAGGTGCTGTTGGCCCAGCTGGAACAACTGAACCCCGACGACCCGGCAATACAACAAGGTTTATAGGGCAATAGGCGTATACCGAAAGTTGTGCAACAGTACGCGTTTTGTCAAAGGAAGCGGAACCGCCATGACTGCCGAAGGTCAAGTGTTCAGGCAGTTCATTTCAGGCGCTAACCCGCCAGCTGCCTACTTCCCTAGTCATGAGAGGGTTATTTTTGATTACATCTAACGAGTTGATCAGCGCAAAAGCCGCCACCGGTATCGAAGGGCTGGACGACGTCCTTTCCGGTGGTTTGTCCCGAGGCCATGTGTTCCTACTGGAGGGAGAACCGGGCACTGGCAAAACCACGGTCGCGTTGCACTTCCTGCTAGCCGGCGCAAAGGCCGGCGAGCGCTCGTTGTACATCACGCTATCGGAAACCGAGCGTGAACTGCGCCAGGGCGCAGCCTCCCATGGCTGGACCCTGGATGAAAACATCCATATCTTCGAATTGACCCCGCCCGAGAGCCTGCTCAATGCCGAGCACCAGCAAAGCCTGCTGTACTCCTCGGACCTGGAGCTGGGCGAAGCGACCCGGCAGATCTTCGAAGTGGTCGAGCGCGTCAAGCCGACCCGCGTCGTGCTGGACAGTCTCTCGGAGATCCGCCTCCTGGCGCAGAGTTCCCTGCGCTATCGCCGGCAGATCCTGGCGATCAAGCACTATTTCGTGCGCTACGACGCTACGGTAGTGCTCTTGGATGACCTGACCACCGAGTCTCTGGACAAGACCGTACACAGTGTCGCCCACGGCGTTATCCGCCTTGAAGAACTGACCCCCAGCTACGGTGCCGAGCGGCGTCGGCTGCGGGTGGTCAAGTACCGTGGGCAGAAATACCGTGGCGGCTACCACGACTTCACCATCATGGGCGATGGCGTGCATGTATTCCCTCGCCTGGTGGCCGCCGAACACCGTGGCCAGTACGTGCGCCAGCAACTGTCCAGTGGCATCAAGGAAATGGACGCCCTGCTGGGGGGCGGCATCGAGACCGGCTCCAGCACGCTGATTCTTGGCCCGGCGGGTACCGGCAAATCCTTGATTTCCTTGATTTTCGCGGCGGCAGCGGTGCATCGCGGCGAAAAAGCCGCACTGTTCATTTTCGATGAAGAGCTGGGGCTGCTGTTCGAGCGCATGAAGCACATCGGCATCGACCTGCTGGAACTGCAAAATACCGGCAATCTGCTGATCGAACAGGTCGATGCGGCCGAGCTTTCGCCCGGCGAGTTTTCCCACCGGGTACGCCGTTGCGTCAACGAAGGCGACATCAAGACCGTGGTCATCGACAGCATCAATGGCTATCAGGCCGCCATGCCCGAAGAAAACGCCTTGGTTCTGCACATGCACGAGCTGTTGCTCTACCTCAACCGCAAAGGCGCGGCGACGTTCATGACCGTCGCCCAACACGGCCTGGTGGGGGACATGCAAGCGCCGGTGGACATCACCTACCTGGCCGACACCGTCATCCTATTGCGTTATTTCGAGGCGCTGGGCAAGGTTCGCCGGGCCATTTCCATCATCAAGAAACGCACCGGCAGCCATGAATCCACCATCCGCGAATACCGCATCAACAAGCAGGGCATGACCATCGGTGAACCGCTGGAAGCGTTCCAAGGCGTATTGCGCGGAGTGCCAACCTATATGGGAGCGGGAAACCCGTTGCTTGAGGATGATCCCCAGTGACGTCGGGCGAGCCACTGTCCGAGCGGGCGCTGATTCTCGCGCCCCTGGGACGGGACAGCCAGATTGCCCTGATGATTCTCAACGAGGCCGGCTTTAATGGCCTTGTATGCAGTCATCTGGGTCATTTGTGTGAAGAGTTGGAACACGGGGCGGGCCTGCTGGTGATTTCCTCGGAAGCGCTGGTAGGGCCCGACCTGGAGAACCTGCTCCAATACATCGAGCAGCAACCGGCATGGTCCGACCTGCCCATCGTCCTGCTGACGCACCACGGGGGGCCGGAGCACAACCCAGTCGCACGTATCGGCACACAACTGGGCAATGTGACCTTCCTGGAGCGGCCGTTCCACCCGGTGACGCTCGTCAGCCTGGTGACCACCGCCCTGCGCGGCCGCCGAAGGCAATACGAAGCCCGGGACCGCCTGATCGACCTGAGCACCAGCGAACAACGCCTACAGAACACCTTGGAAACGCTGGAACAGCAAGTCGAGGAGCGTACCGCCCAACTGCGTCACAACGAGGAAGCCCTGCGCCAATCGCAGAAAATGGAGGCGGTCGGCCAGCTCACCGGCGGCATCGCCCACGACTTCAACAACATGCTCACCGGCATCATCGGCAGCCTCGAACTGCTGCGTCGACGCCTGGCGCGAGGTCGCACCGAAGATCTCGACAGCCTGATAGACCTGGGCGTGACCTCGGCTAATCGCGCCGCGGGCCTGACCCACCGGCTGCTGGCCTTCTCCCGCCGCCAGTCGCTGGATTCCAAGGCCGTGCAGATGAATACCCTGGTGCTGTCAATGGGCGAACTGCTTCAGCGCAGCCTCAACGAAAGCATCGCCCTGGAAATGCGCCTCGACGAACACCTATGGATCGCCGAAGCCGACCCCAACCAACTGGAGAGCGCCCTGCTCAACCTGGTCCTCAACGCCCGCGATGCCATGCCCGGCGGCGGCAAGCTGGTGGTACAGACCTTCAATAAATACCTGGACACCGGTTTTACCGACGCCTACAGCAACCTCGAGCCCGGCGACTATGTGGTGTTGAGCGTTCAGGACACCGGTTGCGGCATGCCCGAAGCGGTGATGCATCGCGCGTTCGACCCCTTCTTCACCACCAAGCCCATCGGCCAGGGCACGGGCCTTGGGCTTTCGATGATCTATGGGTTCAGCAAGCAGTCACGCGGACACGTGACCATCAACAGCGAGGTCGGCAACGGCACCACCGTGAATCTCTACCTGCCGCGCTTCATCGGCGAAGAAATGCACGAACCGCAAGTCGTCGTCCCACAGGCGCCTTATGCGCAAGATGGCGAAACCGTATTGATCGTTGAAGACGACCCAGCGGTGCGGGTCCTGGTCAGCGCGGTGCTCAGCGAATTGGGCTACGCCTTCGTCGAGGCCGGCGACGCCAACGGCGCGGTGCCGATCCTGCAATCGAACCAGCGCATCGACCTGCTGATCAGCGACGTGGGGCTCCCCGGCATGAACGGAAGACAACTGGCCGAAATAGGCCGCCAGATCCGCCCTGACCTCAAGGTATTGTTCATCACTGGCTACGCTGAACACGCGGCGGTGCGCGGTGGTTTTCTTGACCCGGGCATGCAAATGATCACCAAGCCGTTTACCTTTGATTTGTTGACGGCGAAGGTGCGGGAGATGATCAAGGTTTGAGGCGTGGCACCGCTTTTGATTTTGATCTTGATCTTGATCTTAACGCCCCGTTAACCACGCTGGCCTGCGTGAGGGCACACCGAGCCTCGGCGAGGTGCCGAGTGGTGGGGCGAAGCCTTTTTTGCTTGCTTTTTTTGGCGTCTGAAAAAAAGTAAGCCGCCGTAAGGGCGGAACCTCCAGCAGCAATTACCACAGAAACGGATATGTACCCAATCAGCCGTATACCCCAGTCAACCGCAGAAACAAAACTAAGACAACATCCCCTGCATAATCCCCTGCAACACATCCAAATCAAACGGTTTATCCAAAATCGGCGCCTTGCGGGTAATGGGGCTATCCGTCTCGCGCACTTCCTGGGCGTAGCCACTGATGAAAATAACCTTCAGGTCCGGACGCAACCTCACCGCCGGCTCAGCGATCTGCACCCCGGAAATACCCCCGGGCAGACGGAAGTCGGTAATCATCATGTCCAGATGAGGCTTGCTCGCCAGGATCTCGAACGCCTGCTCGCCGTTTTCAGCCTGCAGCACCCGATACCCCTCCCCGGAAAGATAGGCCGACAGCACCATCAGGATCGAAGGGTCATCCTCGACGATCAATACAACGTCTTGCGCATCTTCACTCATGAGAAGCCTTTGTTGAATCAATAGCTGCTGATACGACCCTGGGGTCGCTCAGAGGTTGCGTCCGTTCGCCAGTTTTCTGAAAAGGCAGACAAACGCGAAACAACGCCCCTTCGTTGAGGCGGCTGTTGACCGTGATGATGCCGCCGTGGGCGGTGACGATCTGCTCGGAAATGAACAGCCCAAGGCCCAGGCCGGCGGCGGCGGCCTTGGACGACACCCGTTCGAATTGCTGAAAAATACGCTTCTGGTTCTCTTCGCTGATCCCGATCCCGTGGTCCTGGACCTCGATACAGGCATGCTCCGACGTCTGGTAAACGCGCACCTCAATCGGGCTCTTGCAGCCATAGCGCAACGCGTTCGTCAGCAGGTTCGAAACCACCTGCTCGATACGAAACTCATCCCAATGCCCTTCCACCGAAGGTTCGGCGGTACAAGTCACGGTGCATTCGGCGGCACTGATCTGTGGTTGAAAGTTGTGCAGCAGGTTTTGAACCAGCGCCGTCAGATTGAAACGGGTCGGACGGATGGACAACTTGCCGGTGCGGATCCGCGATACGTCCAGCATGTCCTCGATCAAACGGATCAAGCTCTTTATCTGGCGTTCGTCGCGCTCGACCATCGCCTTCACTTTATCCAGGGTGAAGGCGGCGGCGTTGTCCCGCGCCAAGTGCATTTTACGCAACTGCGTTTCCAGGATCAGGCCGTTGAGTGGCGTGCGGACTTCGTGGGCGACGATCGACATGAAGTCATCGCGCATGCGCACGGCCTGCTCCAGCTCGCCGCGAGTGGCTTGCAATTGCTCAAGCAACAGCTCTTGCTCCCGGCGGCTCTGCTCCAGGGCAAGCACTTGCTCCTTCATCGCCTTTCGCTGGCGATAAAGTTCGACGAACACATTGACCTTGCTTTTGACCGCATGGGTATCCAGCGGCTTGTGCAGGAAGTCCACCGCGCCGTTTTCGTAGCCGGTGAACGCGTAGTTGCGCTCCCGGCCGGCCGCGCTGACAAAGATGATCGGGATACTGCGGGTCTTTTCCGTGCCGCGCATCAACTCGGCCAGTTCGAAACCGTTCATGCCCGGCATCTGCACATCGATGATCGCCAAGGCAAAATCATGTTGCAAAAGCAGCGACAGCGCTTCGTCCGCCGACAAGGCCTTGAACACCTCGCGGTCATCGCGCTGGATCAGCGCTTCCAGGGCCAACAGATTCTCAGGCAGATCGTCGACGATCAGCAGTTTGGCTTGAATATCTCTTGGCATTTAGTTCATTCCAGCCCGGCCAGCAATTGGCCGATGCCCTGCAAAGTTAGGATATGGTCAGGCTCGTGCAAGCTAAGGGCCGCTTCAGGCATGGTGCAAACCTGCGCCTCCTTCGGGTCCTGGACGACCGTGATGCCGCCCAGCGCCTTGACCCTGGCCAAGCCTAGGGCGCCATCACTGTTGGCGCCGGTCAATACCACCGCCAGCAGACGAGGGCCATAGACATCGGCGGCTGACTCGAACAGCACGTCGATCGACGGCCGCGAATGGTGAACCGGCTCTTCGAGGCTCAGCGACAGGCTACGGTCGGCCTCGATCGAGAGGTGATAACCAGGGGTTGCAACGTACAAGGTGCCCGGAAGGATGTCTTGCTTGTCGCGGGCTTCTTCAACGGGTATCGCCAGGCGATGACGCAATACCTGGGCTAACTGACTGTCCCGCTCATCGGGCAAATGCAACACCACCAGCACAGGCAGGCTGAAGCCTTTGCGCAAGTGGCTGAAAATCTTGAGCAACGCTTCGACGCCGCCGGCGGATGCGCCGACGACGACTGCTTCGATCAAGTGGCTGGATCTGTCCGTCAGTGGATTCATAACTTGCGATAGATCCGTTCCTGTTTGACCAGCGGTTCGAACTGCGCACTGAACGCCGAAAAATCCAGCGTCTCCTTGCTCCCCAACACCAGGAACCCACGGTGGCAAAGGGACTCATGAAACAACCCGAAAGCGCGATCTTGCAGCTTTTTATTGAAATAGATCAATACGTTACGACATGAAACTAATTGGGTTTCTGAAAATACGCTATCGGTTGCCAGGCTGTGGTCGGCAAAGGTCACATGCTTGCACAAGGTCTTGTCGAACATCGCGTAATCGTAGGCGGCCGTATAGTAGTCGGCAAACGAACGCTTACCGCCGGCGAGCTGGTAATTCTGGGTGTAGGCCCGGACATTTTCCAGGGAAAAGATGCCCTGCTTGGCTTTTTCCAGGGAGCGCGGGTTGATGTCCGTGGCGTAAATGAACGTACGATCCAGCAACCCCTCTTCTCTTAGCAGGATGGCCATGGAATAGACCTCCTCCCCTGTGCTGCAACCGGCGATCCAGATCTTGATCGACGGGTAGGTCTTGAGCAGCGGCACCACTTCCTCGCGGATGGCAAGGAAATGCGCAGGATCGCGAAACATCTCACTGACAGGGATCGTCAGCAACTGCAGCAGTTGCATGAATGCGCCAGGGTCGTGCAACACACGTTCCTGCAAGGCCGATATGGTCTTGCATTCGAATTGGTTCAACGCATGCAGCACCCGGCGCTTGATGGAAGCGCCGGAGTAGTCGCGAAAGTCGTAGCTGTACTTCAAGTAGATCGCTTCGATCAACAAACGAAGCTCAATGTCTGTGTTTCGTTCCACTAGATTCTTTCCATATTCGGCAACCACACGCGAATCAGTGAGAACAGGCGATCCAGGTCAATCGGCTTGGCCAGGTAATCGTTGGAGCCCGCCGCCAGGCAACGCTCCTGATCATCCTTCATGGCCTTGGCGGTCACGGCGATAATCGGCAATTTGCGCCAGCGGGGGTCCTTGCGGATCAGCGTGGTCGCTTCGAAGCCATCCATCTCGGGCATCATCACATCCATCAGCACCAGGTCGATGTCTTCCACTTCATTCAAACGATCAATCGCCTCATACCCATTGCGCCCGATCACCACGATCGCCCCCTTGGCCTCCAGGGCGCTGGTCAGAGCGAAGATATTGCGCACATCGTCGTCCACCAACAGCACCTTGCGGCCTTCGAAGACCTTGTCGCGGCTGCGGGCGGTCTGGAGCATGCGCTGTCGTTCATGGGACAACCGGGATTCGACTTTGTGCAGAAAGAGAGTGACTTCGTCCAACAGGCGTTCCGGCGAGCGGGCGCCCTTGATGATGATCGAGCGTGAATATTTGCGCAGCTCGGCTTCCTCATCCCGCGTCAGGTTACGCCCGGTGTAGACGATCACTGGCGGGAATGAACAGATCTCTTCGCTGGACATGCGCTTGAGCAAGTCATTGCCCAGCATGTCCGGCAGCTTGAGGTCGATGATCATGCAGTCGTAGACGTTATTGCGCAGCAGGTCCAGGGCTTGCTGCGCCAGGCCTACGGCGGTGATCTCGATGTCGTCGTCGCCGATCAGACGGGTAATGCTGTCGCGCTGCAAGTCATCGTCTTCGACCAACAGCACGCGTTTGACCTTCTGGGTCAGCTTGGCCTCCAGTCGCGCGAAGACGTCCTTGAGCTCCTCCCGGGTGGTCGGTTTGACGGCGTAACCGATGGCGCCCATGTGCATCGCCGCTTCGACGCGGTCTTCGACGGAGATGACGTGCACCGGGATGTGGCGGGTCTGGGCCTGTTCCTTCAGGCGTTGCAAAACGGTAAGCCCGGAGTGATCCGGAAGGCGCATGTCCAGCAGAATGGCATCGGGACTCAGTTGCAGGGCCAGATCAAAGCCTTCGTCGGCGCCATGGGCCACCAGGCACTGGTAGCCCAGCTCATGGGCGAGGTCGAACAGGATGCGGGCAAACTTGGGTTCGTCCTCGATGACCAGGATGCAACGGGAATCGAACGGCGCCTTGTCCCGGTCGTCGGCGAATTGCGGGAGGGGTGCGTCCACCTCGGCAATCAGCGGCACGGGTGCCGGCGCACGGGTCGTTGCAGGCACGGTTGCGGTCGGGGTAAAGGTCACTGGATTCACCGGATTTTCCCCGGGCTCGACGTAACGCTCCGGCAAGACCAGCGTAAAGACACTGCCCTGCCCTGGCTCGCTGGTCACCGAGATCGAACCGCCCAGCAAGGTCGCCAGGTCTCGGGAGATCGACAGCCCCAGCCCGGTGCCGCCATAGCGGCGGTTGGTGGTGCCATCGGCCTGGCGGAACGCCTCGAAGATACTCTGTTGCTGATCGGCGGCGATGCCGATGCCCGAATCACGCACCATGAAGGCAATGCCCGAGCCCGGCTGGCCGGTTACGGACACCTGGACGGAACCCCGTTCGGTGAACTTCACCGCGTTGGACAGCAGGTTCTTGAGTATCTGTTCGAGGCGCTGGCGGTCGGTGTACAGCATCGACGGCGCGTCCGGCAGCAACTGCACCTCGAAGTCCAGTCCCTTTTCAGCCGTCAACGGCTTGAACGTATCCTGGAGCCCTTCCACCAAACGCGCCACGCTGGTGTTTTCCGGCCGCACTTCCAGCTTGCCGGCCTCGACCTTGGAAATGTCGAGGATGTCATTGATCAGGTTCAGCAAGTCATTGCCGGCGGAGTAGATCGACTCGGCAAACTTCACCTGTTCATCGCTGAGGTTATTGTGAGGGTTCTCCGCCAGCAATTTGGACAGGATCAGCGAACTGTTGAGCGGTGTGCGCAGCTCATGGGACATGTTGGCCAGGAACTCGGACTTGTACTTGCTCGAACGCTGCAATTCTTCGGCGCGTTCCTGCAATTGGATCTGGGCCAGGTTCAGCTCGCTGTTCTTCTGGTCCATGGCGTCGCGCTGCTCGGCCAGCTGTTCGTTGGTCTGCTCCAGTTCCTGTTGCTGGGCTTCCAGGTGGGCCTGGGATTCCTTCAGGATGCGCGACTGTTCTTCCAGCTCTTCGTTGGCGGTCTTGAGCTCTTCCTGCTGCACTTGCAACTCTTCGTTCAACTGCTGGGTTTCGGCCAGCACTTCTTGCAAGCGTTGACGATAGCGGGCCGCTTCGATGGACGTGCCGATGTTCCCGGCCACCAGCTCCAGCAGCTCGATGTCGCGCGCGGTCAACGGCCGCAGGAAGCCCAGTTCAACGACACCATTGATGCGGTCATCGTCACGGGTCGGCACCACCAGCACGCAGTTGGGCAGTCCCTCGCCGAGCCCGGAGCTGACCTTGAGATAATCCTGGGGCACATCGTCCAGCCGGATAAGACGCCCCTGCCGCACGGCCTGCCCGGCGATGCCCTCGCCATCGATGATGACCTGCTGGAGTTCGTCATCCTCCTTGGACATGCCATAGGTGGCGATACGCCGTAGCGTGCCGTTTTCTTCCCGTGCATAAAGGGCGGCGACCACGGTGCCCAGGTACTGGGCACAAAACTGCAAGATGTTGCGCCCCAGCAGATTCAAGCTCAACTGACCGAGGACCTGTTCCGCCAACTGGGTCTGGCCATTGCGCAACCAGGCCTGTTTCTCCAGGTGCAAGGCACTCTCCTGCTGGACTTTCAGGCTGGCGCTGTAGTTGCCAGACAGAGTCAGCAGATCCCGACGGCCAACATAGGCCAGCAGCCCACTGACTGCGGCGACGAACAGCAGATACAGAGCGATGCTCCAGACCGTGGTGGTGCGCACCTGTTCGTTACGTTCGGCGCGCAGTTGTTGCTCGGTCTCGACGACATCCTCGAAGGTCTTGCGTATTTCGTCGGTCAACCGCTTGCCCCGCCCGGCCTTGAGCGCACCGCGATAGTCGCCGCCGCTGCGATGAAGATCGATCATGCCTTGGGCGTAATTGGCCCATTCCACCTGGAGTGCCTCGATCCGGCGCAAGCGGTCGGTCTGTACCGGATTATCGGCTGTCAGTTCCAACAATGTGTCCAGTGCCACCGCAATCCGGGGCTTGGCCACTTCATAGGGGTCGAGGAAGTGCTCGTCGCCACTCAGCAGGAACCCGCGCATGCCTGTTTCCAGGTCAACGCTCAGCTTCAGCGCTTCGTTGGCGTTATTGATCACCCGGTCGGTGTGCCCGACCCATTGGATCACCGAGAGAAGGTAGGTGATCAGCACGATGAAAAACACCGCGCTGAGCGCACCGATACCCAAGGGGAGGCTGATGTTACGGCTCAGAAGCTTGCGAAAACTTTGTTCGTCGACCGAAGACGAAGGAGTCATGGAAAAGGCCTTGGTGAGCAGTTGAAAATCATGGAGTTTGCCCAAAAATACGGACTGGATCCACATTTCTGACGATTCAAGGTCGCAAATCCAAGGCGCTGTACCCCGGTTGTAAGGATGCGACTATCCTTGTCAGCTCTTGTACTATAGATCCTTTCTTGTACAGCTTCGGGAACTTGTGCCGCCTCTCGACTTACTCATGCATTACGGCCGGTTATTACCAAGCCCTTACGATTCCACCTTCCGAGAAGTCCATTATGTCCGTCCCTGCCCCTGTCACCCCTCCCACCATCCTGGTCGTCGAAGACGACAACATCGTGCGCATGTTGATTGTCGACGTGCTGGAGGAACTGGAATACGAGGTATTGGAGGCAGAAGGTGGCGAAGAGGCGCTTAAGCTCCTGGAGCAGAAGGACCGTTCCATTGACCTGATGATGACGGATGTCAGCATGCTGCCCATGGACGGTCGCGAGTTGGCAACAAAAGCACGCGAAGTGCGCCCCGGACTCCCCATCCTGTTCGCCAGCGGCTACGCCGAAAGCATCGACGTGCCAGAAGGCATGAGCGTCATCGGCAAACCCTTCTCCATCGATCAATTGCGCGACAAGGTCCAAAAGATTCTTTCTTGAGCGCGGACGCATTGTTGGTCACTATCGGCGCCCCGCGCGCCGACTGCGCCTGAAAATGCTCCAAGGATTGCCCGTCATGCCTCACCCCACCACCAAAGTCCTGGTTATCGGCTACGTCTGGCCCGAGCCACGCTCATCGGCGGCCGGCGGGCATGTCATGCAACTGCTCGAAGCCTTTCTCGAACAAGGCTGGGACATCACCTTCAGCAGCCCCGCCAGACCCGGTGAGAACCGCGCCGACCTGATTGGCCTGGGCATCCGGGAAGTACCGATCGAGCTCAATAGCAGCAGTTTTGATGTGTTTATCAGTGAGCTGGCGCCGGATATCGTCCTGTTCGACCAATTCATGATGGAAGAGCAGTTTGGCTGGCGGGTCGAAAAGCACTGCCCCGACGCCCTGCGCGTGCTCGAAACCTCGGATCTGCAAAGCCTGCGTCATGCACGGCATCAGCGCCTGAAAGACCGCTTGAAGTCCGATGAGTCCTCCCAGGACTTCAGCGACCTGTTCGCCCCGGCCTTGCGCGAGGAATTCGAGCTGATGGCGGACACTGACATGGCAAGGCGGGAAATTGCAGCCCTCTTGCGTTGCGACCTGAACCTGATGGTATCTGAGTTCGAGATCGAGCTGCTGGTGGAACACTTCAAGGTGCCCCGCGAGCTGTTGCTCTGGTGCCCCTTGATGCTGGACTTGCCGACCGAGCCGTTCGTGCCCTTCGAAGACCGAGCGCATTTTCTCAGCATCGGCAATTTCCGCCACGCACCGAACTGGGACGCCGTGCTCTGGATGAAAAACGCCATATGGCCACTGATTCGCCAACGATTGCCGGGTGCGCAGCTGCATCTCTACGGGGCTTACACCCCGCCCAAGGCAGCGGCACTGCATAATCCAGCCCAAGGGTTTCATATCATGAACTGGGCCGAGGACGCCTTGCAGGTCATGTCCGCGGCACGTATCTGCCTGGCGCCGCTGCGTTTCGGCGCCGGCATCAAGGGCAAGCTGATCGAAGCCATGCTATGCGGCACGCCCAGTATCACCACGCCCATAGGTGCCGAAGCCATGCACGGCGGCATGCCCTGGCCCGGGGTGATCGCGCAAAGCGCCGAGGCCATCGCCGAAGCCGCCGTACAGCTGTATACCGACCAGGCGCGCTGGACCCATGCCCAGGGGGCCGGGTTGGCCTTGCTCGCGGAACGTTTTCGTAGGCAGGTCCACGGCCCTGCCTTGATTGACAGTATCAATGCCTGCCGCGTCGACCTTGCGCGGCGCCGTCGGGACAATTTCACCGGCAGCATGCTGCGCCACCACCAGCACAAGAGCACCCAGTACATGTCCCAATGGATCGAGGAAAAGAACCGCAACAGCTGACTCAATCGTCGCTCCGAGGGCTGGAACCCGGGCGGCGAAGGGGGCATTATCCAGCGGCGATAACAACAAAAGCGCCAAAGCCATGACCCGCACAGCCAGAGTCACCGACCCTTCCTATGAGTTGATGGACGACCACAACGGGCTGTCCATCATCTACCGCCAGCACGGTTTTCCCTGTCCGCTGGTGCGCTGGCATTTCCACAAGGAATACGAGCTGCACCTGATCGTCGCCAGCTCGGGCAAGGTTTTCATTGGCGATTACATCGGCAATTTCTCCCCGCAATCGCTGTTCCTCACCGGCCCCAACCTGCCCCATAACTGGATCAGCCAGGTCGCGGAGGACGAAGTGGTGGCCAAGCGCGACATGCTGGTGAATTTCACCGATGAGCTGTTTGAAAGTGGACACCAGGTATTTACCGAACTCAAGACGCTCGCGCCGCTGCTGGAACGCGCTCAACACGGCATCGAGTTTCGCTGCAAGCGCACCGTCCGCGAGGCCATGACCTTGATGCAGCGCATCGCCGATGCGCAGGGCATGAGCCGGCTCGGCTACTTTTTCATCCTGATGGAGCTGTTGGCCAGCTGCGATGACTATCAATTGCTCTCCGGCGCCACCGCCCCACAAGCGGCTGATGAGCACAGCATCGACCGCACCAACCGCGCGGTGGACTATATTTTTGCCCACTACTCCCGGGAATTGCCCCTGGAAGAAGTGGCCGAGCACCTGGGGATGAAACCCACCTATTTCAGCCGGGTGTTCAAGCAAGCCACCGGGCGTTGCTTCATCGAGTTCGTCAATCGGCTGCGCATCAGCAAATCCTGCGAGCTGCTCGCCGACGGCGACAAGCCGGTGACGGATGTGTGCTTTGAGTCGGGCTTTAACAATATTTCCAACTTCAACCGACGCTTCCAGCAACTCAAGGGCATGACGCCTTCCCATTATCGGCGGCTGGCGGTGCAGCGGTTGACCGAGCAGAACCAGGGCTGAATTTTCACCGCCCCCCCGTGGCGAGGGAGCTTGCTCCCGCTGGGCCGGGCTAGCGCTCCAGCGCGAAGCGGCCACAAAATGGGGCTGCTGCGCAGCCCAGCGGGAGCAAGCTCCCTCGCCACAGGTTTTTCGCGAATTTCACTCAGTGCAAAAAAGTATCAGTAAAAGTGCGACGGATGATTTGTCATGCCGTCCATTGAGGGCTGTAATCAGCGCACATTCTTCCTCTCATCCGGAAGACACAAAAACAATAACTGTCCTTCTGCAGCCCGTGGGCGCGGAAAAGGAGTGCGCGATGAAACCTTCGGTAAAAGCTCTGCTTGTCTCCACCTGCATGACCCTCAGCAGCGTCAGTTTCGGCGCACAAACCCTGACCATTGCCACCGTCAACAACAGCGACATGATCCGCATGCAAAAGCTTTCGAAGACCTTCGAGGCCGAGCACCCGGACATCAAGCTGAACTGGGTGGTGCTTGAAGAAAACGTCCTGCGCCAGCGCCTGACCACCGACATCGCCACCCAGGGCGGTCAGTTCGACGTGCTGACCATTGGCATGTACGAAGCCGCACTCTGGGGCGCCAAAGGCTGGTTGGAACCGATGAAAGACCTGCCGGCCGCCTATGACCTGGACGACATTTTCCCGTCCGTGCGCGATGGCTTGTCGGTAAAGGGTTCGCTATACGCCCTGCCGTTCTATGCCGAAAGCTCGATCACTTACTACCGCACGGACCTGCTCAAGGACGCCGGGCTGACCATGCCCGAGCACCCGACCTGGACCCAGATCGGAGAGTTCGCGCAAAAACTCACCGACAAATCCAAGGAACAATATGGCCTGTGCCTGCGGGGCAAGGCCGGTTGGGGCGAGAACATGGCGCTGATCACGACCCTGGCCAACGGCTTTGGCGCGCGCTGGTTCGATGAGAAGTGGCAGCCGCAATTCAATGGACCCGAGTGGAAGGATGCCCTGAACTTCTACGTCGACAACATGAAGAAATCCGGCCCGCCGGGCGCTTCCAGCAACGGTTTCAACGAAAACCTGGCCCTGTTCAACAGCGGCAAGTGCGCGGTCTGGGTCGATGCCAGCGTCGCGGGCTCGTTCGTGACCGACAAGACCCAGAGCAAGGTGGCCGATCACGTAGGCTTCACCTTCGCGCCCCACGAGAAAACCGAAAAAGGCACCTCGTGGATGTACTCCTGGTCGCTGGCGATCCCGGCCAGTTCCAAAGCCAAGGAAGCCGCCAAAGTGTTTACGACTTGGGCAACGTCCAAGGAGTACGGCCAGTTGGTCGCCAAGACTGATGGCATTGCCAACGTACCACCGGGCACCCGCGCCTCCACTTACAGCGACGAGTACATGAAGGCCGCGCCGTTTGCCAAGGTAACGCTGGAATCGTTGAAAGTCGCCGACCCGAAAGCCCCCACCCTCAAGCCTGTGCCCTACATCGGCATCCAGTTGGTCACCATTCCCGAGTTCCAGGCCATCGGCACCCAGGTAGGCAAGTTCTTCTCGGGCGCACTGACCGGCCAGCAAACCGTGGACCAGGCGTTGACCGCCGCGCAATCCACCACCGAACGCGAGATGAAGCGCGCCGGGTATCCCAAGTAAAGGCCTGTAGGTATCCATTTGTGGCGAGGGAGCTTGCTCCCGCTGGCGGGCGAAGCCCGCCCTGGCGATCTGAAAGATTGCCTATCGATATGGGCCCGCTACGCGGTCCAGCGGGAGCAAGCTCCCTCGCCACAGGGAAACGCGTCGCATAAGAGTAAGCACTCATGAATACCTCAACAACGACAGTCAAAGCCCCCATCGAAATAGCCCCGCCGGCCCGCAAGATCCGCCTGGCCAACCCCGGCTGGTTCCTGGTCAGCCCTTCGGTCGCCTTGTTGCTGCTGTGGATGATTGTGCCCCTGGGCATGACCGTCTACTTCTCGATGATCCGCTACAACCTGCTGTACCCCGGCGAAAACGAATTCGTCGGGCTGGAAAACTTCACCTATTTCCTGACCGACTCGGGCTTCATGCCCGGCGCCACCAATACCCTGTTGCTGGTGGGCAGCGTGCTGTTGATCAGTATCGTCCTCGGGGTGTTGATCAGCGCGTTGCTGGAGGCCAGCGAGTTTTTTGGGCGCGGCATCGTCCGCGTGCTGCTGATCTCGCCGTTCTTCATCATGCCCACGGTCGGTGCGCTGATTTGGAAAAATCTGATTTTCCATCCAGTCTCCGGGATCCTCGCTTCGGTGTGGAAGCTCTTCGGCGCCCAACCGGTGGATTGGCTGGCGCACTACCCGCTGCTGTCGATCATCATCATCGTCAGCTGGCAATGGCTGCCCTTCGCGATCCTGATCCTGATGACCGCCATGCAGTCCCTGGACCAGGAACAGAAAGAAGCTGCCCGCCTGGACGGCGCCGGCCCCATCGCGATTTTCTGGCACTTGACCCTGCCACACCTGGCCCGCCCGATTGCCGTGGTGGTGATGATCGAAACCATTTTCCTGCTGTCGGTGTTCGCCGAGATCTTCACCACCACCAACGGTGGCCCTGGTTATGCCTCGACCAACCTTGCGTACCTGATCTACAACCAGGCACTGGTGCAGTTCGACGTCGGCATGGCGTCGGCCGGTGGGCTGATTGCCGTGGTCATCGCCAACATCGCCGCCATCATCCTGGTCCGGATGATCGGCAAAAACCTCACCGACAAGCATTGAGGCCGTCGCCATGACTCTTCAACAATCCCGTCGACTGCAAAGCCTGCTGTTGGGCACGTTGGCCTGGGCCATCGCGATCCTGATCTTTTTCCCGATCTTCTGGATGGTGTTGACCAGCTTCAAGACCGAAATCGACGCCTTCGCCACGCCGCCGCAGTTCATCTTCGCGCCGACGCTGGAGAACTACCTGCACATCAACGAGCGCAGCAACTACTTCAGCTTCGCCTGGAACTCGGTGGTGATCTCCTTCAGCGCCACTGCTCTTTGCCTGCTGATCGCGGTGCCGGCGGCCTACTCCATGGCGTTCTACGAAACCCAGCGCACCAAAGGCACGCTGCTGTGGATGCTTTCCACCAAGATGCTGCCGCCGGTAGGCGTACTGATGCCGATCTACCTGCTGGCCAAGCAATTTGGCCTGCTGGACACGCGCCTTGCGCTGATCATCATCTACACGCTGATCAACCTGCCGATCGTGGTCTGGATGATTTACACCTATTTCAAGGACATCCCTCGCGACATCCTCGAAGCCGCGCGGCTGGACGGCGCCACCTTGTGGCAGGAAATGGTTCGTGTGCTGCTGCCCATCGCCAAGGGCGGGTTGGCGTCTACCGTGCTGCTGTCGCTGATCCTGTGCTGGAACGAGGCGTTCTGGTCGCTGAACCTCACCTCGTCCAAAGCGGCGCCGCTGACTGCCTTGATCGCCTCTTACTCCAGCCCGGAAGGCCTGTTCTGGGCCAAATTGTCCGCCGTCTCGACCCTGGCCTGCGCGCCGATCCTGATCTTCGGCTGGATCAGCCAGAAACAATTGGTGCGCGGCTTGTCCTTCGGCGCGGTGAAATAACGCGCCTTACACAGTTATCAGAAGTGGAGGCCCATCATCATGGCCAACCTGAAAATCAAGAATCTGCAAAAAGGCTTCGAAGGTTTCTCCATCATCAAGGGCATCGACCTTGAAGTGAACGACCGCGAGTTCGTGGTGTTCGTCGGCCCGTCGGGCTGCGGCAAGTCCACGCTGCTGCGGTTGATCGCCGGCCTTGAAGAAGTCAGCGACGGCACCATCGAACTGGACGGCCGCGACATCACTGAAGTCAGCCCGGCCAAGCGCGACCTGGCGATGGTGTTCCAGACCTACGCCCTTTACCCGCACATGAGCGTGCGCAAGAACATGTCCTTCGCCCTGGACTTGGCCGGCGTGCCCAAGGCCGACGTCGAGAAGAAAGTCAACGAAGCGGCGCGCATCCTCGAACTGGGGCCGATGTTGGAGCGCAAGCCCAAGCAACTGTCCGGTGGACAGCGCCAGCGCGTGGCGATCGGCCGGGCCATCGTGCGCAATCCGAAGATTTTTCTGTTCGACGAACCTCTGTCCAACCTCGACGCCGCCCTGCGGGTGCAGATGCGTTTGGAATTGGCGCGTCTGCACAAGGAACTGCAAGCGACGATGATCTACGTGACCCACGACCAGGTCGAAGCCATGACTCTGGCCGACAAGGTCGTCGTGCTCAACAGCGGGCGCGTCGAGCAGGTGGGCTCGCCTCTGGAGCTGTACCATCAGCCGGCGAACCTGTTCGTCGCCGGCTTCCTCGGAACGCCGAAGATGGGCTTCCTCAAGGGCAAGGTCACCGGCCTGGACGACCAGGGTTGTGAAGTGCTGCTGGACGCCGGCACTCGCATCAGCCTGCCGCGAATTGGCTCGAACTTGAGCATCGGCGGCGCGGTAACCCTGGGGATTCGCCCGGAGCACCTTAACCTGGCCCAGCCGGGCGATTGCACGCTGCGGGTGACCGCCGATGTCAGCGAGCGCCTGGGCAGCGACACCTTCTGTCACGTCATCACCGCTTCCGGCGAAGCCCTGACCATGCGCGTGCGCGGTGACCTGGCGAGCCGATTCGGCGAGCAACTGGACCTGCACCTGGACGCCGAACACTGCCACTTATTCGATGCCGAGGGCGTAGCGGTTTCCCGCGCGCTGCGCGCTGCCGCCTGATTGCCGAGATTTTGCGATGAAACTCAACCGACAGAACCTGCACAACCTCAACGCAGAGGTCGTCCTGCCCGCTTATAACCTGGACGACCGGCGCCAAGGCATCGCCCACATCGGTGTCGGTGGCTTCCACCGTGCGCACCAGGCGTATTACACCGATGCATTGATGAACACCGGCGAAGGCCTCGACTGGGCCATTTGCGGCGTAGGCCTGCGCCCCGAAGATCGCCGCGCCCGGGACGACCTGGCCGGCCAGGATTTCCTGTTCACCCTCTATGAACTGGGCGACACCGACGACACCGAAGTCCGGGTGATCGGTGCCATCACCGACATGCTGCTGGCCGAAGACAGCGCCCAGGCATTGATCGACAAGCTGGCCGACCCGCAGATCCGCATCGTCTCGCTGACCATCACCGAAGGTGGCTACTGCATCGACGACAGCAACGGCGAGTTCATGGCCCACCTGCCGCAGATCCAGCACGACCTGGCCCACCCCGACGCGCCGAAGACCGTGTTTGGATTTCTGTGCGCAGCCCTGGCCAAGCGCCGCGCCGAGGGGACGCCGGCGTTTACCTTGATGTCTTGCGATAACCTGCCCCACAACGGCGCGGTGACGCGCAATGCGCTGCTGGCCTTCGCCGCGCTGCGTGATCCGGCGCTGGGGCAATGGATTGACTGCAACGTGAGTTTCCCCAACGCCATGGTCGACCGCATCACCCCGATGACCAGTGGCGCCCACCGCTTGCAGCTGCATGACGAGCATGGCATCGATGACGCTTGGCCGGTGGTATGCGAGCCGTTCGTGCAGTGGGTATTGGAAGACAAGTTCGTCAACGGTCGCCCGGCCTGGGAGAATGTCGGCGTGCAATTTACCGACGACGTTTCGCCTTACGAAGAAATGAAGATCAAGCTGCTCAACGGCAGCCATCTCGCCCTGACCTACCTGGGTTTCCTCAAGGGTTATCGCTTCGTCCACGAAACCATGAACGACCCGTTGTTCGTGCGCTACATCCGCGCCTACATGGACTTTGACGTCACGCCCCAACTGGCGCCCGTACCCGGCATCGATCTGACGCTGTACAAGGACACCCTGGTGGAGCGCTTCTCCAACCAGGCCATCGCCGACCAACTGGAACGGGTGTGTTCGGATGGCTCGTCGAAATTTCCGAAGTTCACCGTACCGACCCTCAATCGCCTGATTGCCGACGGCGGCGAGACCCGCCGCGCGGCGTTGGTGGTGGCGGCCTGGGCGGTGTATCTGAAGGGTGTGGACGAAAATGGCGCGGTCTATTCAATTCCCGACCCTCGCGCGGCTTTCTGCCAGGCGCTGGTGGCTGACGATGCCCTGGTGACCCAGCGGATGTTGGAAGTAGAAGAAATCTTCGGCACGGCTATACCTCGCTCACCTGAATTCGTGGCAGCCTTCGAATGGTGTTGCAACAGCTTGCGCGAGCATGGGGTAACGCGGACGCTTGAGCGAGTGCTGGCGGATCAAGACTAGGTACGGCCCGCCTTTCGTGGCGAGGGAGCTTGCTCCCTCGCCACAGGTTTTGTATGTCCCTGACGATAATCTGATGCTGATCCGAGGATTTCCATGGCAAACCAACAACTGTTCCTGGGCATCGACTGCGGCACCCAAGGCACCAAGGCGCTGATCCTCGACGCGGCCAGCGGCCAGGTACTCGGCCTGGGCGCCGCGGCCCACAGCATGATCAGCGGCGCCAACGGCCGCCGTGAACAAGAGCCCCAGCAGTGGCTCGACGCATTCACCCAGGCGACGCACCAGGCATTGGCCGCCGCCGGGGTCGATGGCCAGGCGATTCTCGGCATCGGCGTGTCCGGGCAGCAGCATGGCTTGGTGCTGCTGGATGACCAAGGCCAGGTCCTGCGCCCGGCCAAGCTTTGGTGCGACACCGAGACCACCCCGGAAAACGATCGGCTGCTGGCGCACCTGGGCGGTGAAAGCGGCAGCCTCGAACGCCTCGGCGTGGTGATCGCGCCGGGCTATACGGTATCCAAATTGCTCTGGACCCAAGAGCAGCACCCCCAGGTCTTCGAGCGCATCGCCAGCGTCCTGCTGCCCCACGACTTCCTCAACCACTGGCTCACCGGTCGCCATTGCAGCGAATATGGCGACGCCTCGGGTACGGGTTATTTCAACGTACGCACCCGTCAATGGGACGTGGCGCTGTTGCGGCATATCGACCCCAGCGGCCGGCTGCAATCGGCTTTGCCCGAATTGATCGAGGCTCACCACCCTGTCGGCAGGATCCTACCGGAGATCGCCGCGCACCTGGGGCTGAACCCCGAGGCGGTGGTGTCCAGCGGTGGCGGAGACAACATGATGGGCGCCATCGGCACCGGCAACATCCAGCCCGGCGTGATTACCATGAGCCTCGGGTCCTCCGGCACCGTGTACGCCTATGGAGCGGAGCCTACCGTCAGTCCGCAGCCATCGGTAGCGACCTTTTGTTCCTCCAGCGGCGGCTGGCTGCCGCTGATCTGCACCATGAACCTGACCAACGCCACCGGGGCCGTGCGCGAGCTGCTGGACCTGGACATCGACACCTTCAACACCCTGGTATCCCAGGCACCGATCGGCGCCGAGGGCGTCTGCATGCTGCCATTCCTCAACGGTGAACGTGTCCCCGCCCTACCCCACGCCACTGGCGCCCTGCTGGGCCTGACGACCACCAACCTGAGCCGGGCCAACCTGTGCCGCGCGGTGGTCGAAGGCACGACATTCGGCCTGCGCTACGGCCTGGACCTGTTGCGTGCCAATGGCCTCAAGGCCCAGAGCATCCGCCTGATCGGCGGCGGCTCGAAGAGCGCGGTCTGGCGGCAGATCGTCGCGGATATCATGGACACCACCGTCATCTGCACCGAGCAGAGCGAGGCGGCGGCCCTGGGCGGGGCAATCCAGGCTGCGTGGTGCCATGGCGGCGCGCAAGAATCCCTGGCCGATCTGTGCGAACGCTGCGTCACGCTCGACCCGGCCAGCGAAACCCGCCCCGTCATCGAGCATGTCGCGGCGTCGCAACACGCCTACGAACGTTACCGGCAACACGTCGCAACCCTTTGAGAGCAGGCAATTATGTATTTGGTGTGTGGTGAAGCGCTGTTTGATTTCTTCAGCGCAAATGAAGCACGAACCCCGGCTTCCCAAGTGAATTACAAAGCGATTGCCGGCGGCTCGCCCTTCAACGTGGCGGTGGGGCTGCGGCGGTTGGGGGTCGAATCAGCGCTGTTTACCGGGCTTTCCGCCGACTATCTGGGTCGTCGTCTGCACCAAGTGCTGGTCGACGAAGGCGTCAGCACCCGGTTCGCCCACGACTTCGATGTGCCAACGACCTTGGCGATGGTAGCTGTCGGGGCCAACGGCTCGCCGCATTACAGCTTCCGTGGCGAAGGCTGCGCGGACCGCCAACTGAGCCTCGACCATCTGCCGACCCTGGGCCCGGAGGTGCGCGGTTTGCACGTCGGCTCGTTTTCCCTCGTGGTGCAACCCGTTGGCGATACATTGCTTGCGCTCGTGCAACGCGAGAGCGGCAAACGCCTGATCAGCCTGGACCCGAACGTGCGGCTCAACCCGCAACCGGATATCGAGCTCTGGCGTTCGCGAATAGCGACACTGGTACCGTACGCCGACCTGATCAAAGTCAGTGACGAGGACTTGAGCCTTCTTTATCCCGACCGCGATCCACAGGATGTCATCGCAGGTTGGCTGGAACACCGCTGCCAACTGGCGTTCCTGACCCGTGGGGGCCAGGGCGCGACGGTGTTCAGCCGTCAGCATGGGGTGTGGTCGCTCCCCGCTTGCCCGGTGCAAATTGCCGATACCGTGGGCGCAGGCGACACGTTCCAGGCGGCGTTGATCGCTTGGCTGACCGAACAGCGATTGGATGATGTGGAGGGTTTGCATTCGCTGGACGCTGGGCAAATCGGCAAGATGCTCGACTTCGCGATGCGCGCTGCTGCGTTGACCTGCGCCAAAACCGGACCGGATTTGCCGTACCGCCAGCAGCTCGATTAGAAAGGAATGACTCGACGCCGGGTTCGACCACATCGGACCCGGGCGTCAGGCTTGCTTAGGTTGGGCTGGAGTTAGCGCCCGTTCATTCGGTGCTGCTGATGAAAATAATTGCCTGAACCGTGACCGTGATCCAGTTCAGTACGCAGCTCGGCAATCAGATCATTGATCGCCCGGCAGCCCGTGAGCTTGGTGGCATCGATGTCGCTCTTGACCAGTGCTACGCGATCGGTTTGATGATCGTCGTAGATCTTGACGGTCATGGACAAGTCCGGTGACAAGGTGCATTGCGACCGCTTGGGCAGCAGGCTGCTTTCGATGATGTTTCGCATTTCGAGGGCAGATAAAAACATGGCAACTCTCTCCTGTTGAGCCAGCCAATTCATGTTCACGACGGCGGTATTTTCGTCCGTTTCTTCCCTGCGGACTGGACTGTGAATGCCGTGCCGTTCGTTCATTTTGGCGTTTTCTGGTGTTGGGGCCCGTAGATCGGGCTCCTGTATTTACCCGCAATTAATATGCCCATATCTGAATACTTCCAGACTGTTACAAATCAATGACTTAGCCAGTAACGCCCCTAGAAGGACCGTGCAAAATGCATGGCGAGGGCCTTTCTTCCATGCAAACTGCAATCAGTCAGTACGACGTGCCACGCTCAGAGTAGCCACTGTTTCGACTTCATGGCCGGGCGTCCGTCGGCTGATTTAAAAAAAGTTCGCCTGACGGTTCAACATCAAGCGATTTCCACGGCAGCACGTTCCGCCACGTGGCGCAAGCTGTCGAAGTTGATGTTGGCGCCAGAATCGATAGCAACGAACGTTTGCCCTTGCGCTCCGCTTTGCGCCACGTGTTGCTTGATTCCCGCTACCGCCAGTGCACCGGAGGGCTCGGTGATTGAACGTGTATCGTCATAAATATCTCTGATCGCCGAGCAGAGCTGGTCATTGGTCACGGTGATCACATCATCGACACAGAAGCGACAGATATCGAAACCGTGGGCGCCGATCTGCGCCACCGCCACACCATCGGCAAAAGTGCCCACGCTGGGGAGCGTCACCCGCGCACCCGCTGCCAGCGCGGCTTGAAGACAGGCGGAGTGTTCTGATTCAACGCCGATGATGCGGACTTCGGGGCGTAGATATTTGACGTACGCCGCCACCCCGGCGATCAGCCCTGCGCCGCCCACTGGAACGAAAATCGCGTCCAATCGGCCTGGGTGCTGGCGCAGGATCTTCATCGCAACGGTTCCCTGCCCGGCGATAACATCCGGATCGTCGAACGGCGAAACGAACTCCCGTCCGCTACGGCGAGCCAGTTCCAACGCGAACGCCAGGGCAAACGGGAAACTTTCACCGTGCAACAACGCCTCGGCGCCTCGGCTGCGTACACCCGCGACTTTCAACTGCGGCGTGGTCTGCGGCATCACAATGCAGGCCGAAATGCCCAGCTCCCGCGCCGCCAGCGCCACGCCCTGGGCATGATTGCCCGCCGAGGCGGTGATGACCCCACGGCTGCGCTGCTCCGGGGTCAGTTGCACCAACTTGTTGTAAGCACCGCGGATCTTGAAGGAAAAGGTCGGCTGCAGATCTTCACGCTTGAGCAGGATCTGATTGCCGAGGGCCTGGGATAGCGCGGGTGCCGCCTGCAACGGTGTGGCCACCGCCAGCTCGTAGACCGGGGCGGCAAGGATCCTTTTTACATACTGTTCCAGCAAATCCAGCTCGGCACTGGTCGGGGTCATGGCGGTCTCCTCGGTTCTGAAGAAGCCCTGGAGACAGAAAGAAAAAACCCGCCTCTAGGGCGGGTTCGGTGCAGCCGTCAGCTAGCCCGCCAATCAGGAATGGCGGTAATAATGCTTGGCTGGCTGCGCAATACGGTGGAAGTCATGGCTGGAAATTAGCCGCGACGAAGCGGTAAGTCAACGGAAATCAAGTCGCTGCAATCTTGTGGCGAAGGGGTGAATCCCCTCGCCACAACTTTAGTTTCATCGCATCGCGATTACTTCAGTCCGACCTTGTACAACGCGCCGTCATCTTCGTCCGTCAATACGTAGAGGAAACCATCCGGGCCCTGGCGAACATCGCGGATGCGCTCCTTGAGCTCACCCAGCAAGCGCTCTTCATGAACGACCTTGTCACCTTCGAACTCCAGGCGAATCAGGTCCTTGGACACCAGCGCGCCGATAAACGCGTTGCGCTGCCAAGGCTTGAAACGATCGTTGTCGTAGAACGCCATGCCGCTGAGCCCCGGCGATACCTGCCAGACGTGGTGCGGCCCTACGGTGCCTTCGACAGTCTTGCCCTGGGCCTCGGGAATCGGCGCGCCGGAATAGTTGTCGCCATGGGTCGCCAACGGCCAGCCATAGTTCTTGCCTCGCTCGATGATGTTCATCTCGTCACCACCCTTGGGACCGTGCTCGTTTTCCCACAACGTGCCGTTCCAGGGGTTCAGCGCAGCGCCTTGGGGGTTACGAAGGCCGTATGACCAGATCTCCGGGCGTACGTTTTTCTGGCCGACGAAGGGGTTGTCGTCAGGCACCTTGCCGTCGGGGTAGACCCGCGCGATCTTGCCCTGCAGCTTGTCCAGGTCCTGGGCGGTGGCACGGTCGTTGTTCTCCCCTAGCGTAATGAAGAGATAGCCATCCCGGTCGAACACCAGGCGGGAACCGAAGTGGTTGCCAGTGGAGAGCTTGGGCTGCTGTCGGAAAATCACGTCGAAGCCGTCAAGGCTTTTCAAGTCCTTGGACAATTGCCCCCGGCCCACGGCAGTGCCGGCCTTGCCGTCCTCCCCGGCCTCGGCGTAGGACAGGTAGATCGTGCGGTCCTGCTTGAAGTCCGGAGACAGCACCACATCCAGCAAACCGCCCTGCCCCTTGGCCCAGACCTGCGGAACACCGTTCAGCGGTGCAGACAATCGTCCATCGGTGCTAACCCACCGCAGGTTGCCGGCGCGCTCCGTCACCAGCATGCCTTGCTGGTCAGGCAGGAACGCCACGGACCAAGGGTGCTCGAGCCCCCTGGCTACCGTCGTGACTTCGAGGGTGCCCTCCTCGCTCTTCAATGCCTGGACTTGCGCGGCGAAGACCGGTGTGGCGAAGACCACCATGGCGCTGGCAAACAGGGTGGCCCGGAATGTTTTACGCAACATGCACACTTCCTTCTGTGGTGACGTGGATCAGGACGGCGCCTCAGCGATTGCCGTTGTTCGTGTTCCTGGGGGGTGTCGGAGATTCGATCGTCGGCCGTGGCGAACCGGCTGGCGAGCCAGCCCGAGGATAGCCGTTGCCGATACCGCCATTTTCCAAGGTCGGGGGCCGCGGCACCGGCACCGTCGGGTTGCTGCGAATGGTTGGCACGTTGGGCTGGGTGCCCTGCATGCTGTTGGGGTTGGCCCGGCGGATCGGGCTGTTGTACGGATTGTTGTTGCCCGGCACGTTCTGCGCTAGCAACACGGGCCCGGTGACCGGGGTAACGGCCTGGGCCGTGGCGCTCATGAAAAGCGCTATCAAGGCGAGCACCCGCCTGTTCATGGAAACCTCCCTGCGACACGAGACGATACCGGCATATCGAAAGCACGCTACGCCGCAGGTTCGTTGTTGTTAAGCGAAATATCCCACTGAAGATGTAACGAGGCATCTCCGCCTGCGGCCTCCCATGGACGTCAACCGCAGCCAGCCGGCGCCCGGCGGAAACTTTTCTCAAGCCAGTGGGGTCACCAGAGAGACCACTCACCGGTAAGGAAAAATGCACCATGGCACGGGCAATCTGGAAAGGCGCAATCAGTTTCGGACTGGTCCACATTCCCGTGGCGCTGGTGTCGGCCACAGCGTCCCAAGGCGTGGATTTCGACTGGCTGGACAAACGCAGCATGGATCCGGTGGGGTACAAGCGTGTCAACAAGGTCACCGGCAAGGAAGTGACCAAGGATGACATCGTCAAAGGCGTGCAGTACCAGAAGGGTCAATACGTGCTGATCAGCGAGGAGGAAATTCGCGCAGCCCACCCCAAGTCGACCCAGACCATCGACATTTTCTCTTTTGTCGACACCGAGAAGATCCCGCTACAGAACATCGACAAGCCTTATTTTCTGGCGCCGGACAAGCGCGGCGGCAAGGTCTATGCGCTGCTGCGCGAGACCCTGCTCAAGACCAACAAAGTCGCCCTGGCGAATGTGGTGCTGCATACCCGCCAGCACCTGGCGGCGCTCATGCCGCTGGAATCGGCCCTGGTGCTGGTGATGCTGCGCTGGCCTGCCGAAGTCCGCGAACTCGATGTACTGGAACTGGGCGACGAAGTGACCAACCCCACGTTGGCGAAAGGCGAACTGGAGATGGCCAAACGCCTGGTGCAAGACATGAGTGGTGACTGGGAGCCCCAGGAGTACCGCGACAGTTTCCAGGAAAAAATCATGGAGCTGGTGGAGAAAAAGGCCACCGAAGGCCGGCTCGAAGCGGTGGAAACCGACCCTGGCGAAGAACAGCGCAAGACCGCCGACGTCATCGACCTTACCGAACTGCTCAAGCGCAGCCTTGGCGGCAAGGGCAAGGCCCCGGAAAAACCAGCCGAAAAGACTGCGGCAAAATCGACCAAGACGCGTAAATCCGCTCCAGCTAAAAAAGCCACCAAGGCCTCCCAGGGCTAAACCCCGGGCGCCTGCAATACAAGGGAATCTGTCATGGCCAAGGCCGAGAGTGAATCTGCCCGTCTGTCCGATGTGGAAGCGGACCCAATAACGACTCGTACCCGTGCCCGACGGGGCGAACAGGTGGACAACGGCCGGCTCCCGGAACGTCTGTCACCACCGCTGGCCACGCCGGTGGAGCACCCACCGGCGGGGGAATGGCGCTATGAAGTCCAATTCCACGGGTATCGACTCCTGGCGCGAATCGAGAACGGCGAAGTACGCCTGTTGAATCGCAGCCACACGGACTGGACCGAACGGCTCAGGCTGCACGCCGACGCCCTGGCGAAGTTGGACCTGGGTGACTGTTGGCTCGATGGGGAACTGGTGCTGCTCGACGACACCGGCCATTCCGACTTCCCTGCCCTGCGCCAGGCCTTCGAGATCGGTCGTAGCGTCGACATGGTCTACTTTCTTTTCGACGCGCCGTTTCTCAATGGCATCGACATGCGCCAACAACCTTTGGAAGAACGCCGCGCCGCACTCAAGAACGCCCTGAAGAACAACACCAGCAAGCGCCTGCGGTTTTCAGAGGCATTCTCCGCCAGCCAACACGACATCTTCGAAAGTGCCACCGCCCTTTCCTTGGACAGTGTGGTCGGCAAGCGCCTGGGCAGCCCCTATGTCTCCGGCCGCAATCCCGATTGGGTCAAGCTCAAGTGTCGGCTGCGCCAGTGCTTCGTTATCGTGGGCTTCACGCGCCCGCAAGGCAAACGCAGCGGTTTTGGCGCACTGTTGCTGGCGGTCAACGGGCCGTCGGGGCTGGTGTACGCCGGTCGGGTCGGCACGGGCTTCAGCCAGTCCCAACTCAAGCAACTGCATGAACAACTCTGCGCCCAGGAGCGCGAAACCTCACCGCTGGACAAAACGCTCAGCGGCGCACAGGCACGCGGCGTGCATTGGGTCGAGCCGACGCAAGTCTGCGAAGTTGAATTCGCTGAATGGACCGGCGACGGCCTGGTCCGCCAGGCGGTATTCCTTGAGCTACCGGGCGACGGGCAAGCCAGTCGCGTTGTGCGCGAACAGCCCATGCCGATAAAAGCGGCGGCCCCCAAGCCCAAGCGTCGGACCAAGGCCAACGCCGCCAAGGTCGACGGCGTGGTGATCACCCACCCCGACCGCGTCGTCGACAGCGTCAGCGGCGTGCAAAAAGCAGAGCTGGCGCAATACTACCTGGACATCGCCCCGTGGATCCTGCCCCACCTCAAGTTGCGCCCGGTCGCGCTTGTGCGGGCACCGGAGGGGATCGGCGAAGAACTGTTCTTCCAGAAACATGCCGACCGCCTGGAGATCCCTCATATCAAACAGCTGGACCCGGACCTGGACCCAGGCCACGCGGCGCTGATGGAGATCGACAGCGTCCATGCGCTGGTCGGCGCCGCGCAGATGGGTGCGGTGGAGTTGCACACCTGGACGGCGACCCATGACCGGATCGAGACACCCGACCTGTTCGTCCTGGACCTGGACCCCGACCCGTCGCTGCCCTGGAGCGCCATGCTGGAAGCGACACGCATGACCTTGTCGGTGCTTGACGAACTGGGCTTGCAAGGATTTCTCAAGACCAGCGGTGGCAAAGGCATGCACGTCATCGTGCCGATGGCGCGCAGCGAGGGGTGGGATGTCACCAAAGCCTTCGCCAAGGCCATCTCACAATTCCTGACCCGGCAGATGCCGCAACGAATCACCGCGACCATGGGGCCGAAGAACCGAGTGGGCAAGGTGTTTGTCGACTATCTGCGCAACGCCCGTGGCGCCAGCACCGTGGCCGCCTACTCGGTGCGCGCAAGACCAGGCCTGCCGGTTTCGGTCCCGATTGCACGGGACGAACTGGACGGCCTGCGCAACGCCCAGCAATGGGACATCCAGACGGCGCTGGAACGGGCCAAGGGCCTGGGCGTCGATCCGTGGGAAGGTTATAGCCATCGCCAGCGGATCACCACCAGGATGTGGACACAGCTGGAGGCTGAAAAGCCCGGTTCCTGAACCTTTCAGATCCAGACGAAAATAGCCAGCAGAGCGCCGAAGAACGCCCATTTCTGCAAGTAGTACAACTTGCGGTTGCGTTTCTTCAGCGCTTTGCCTTGCAGACGAATCTTGTACAACCGTGAAAACGCCCGGTTCAGGCCGCCAGTCTTGTCACCGGCATCGTTCGGCGCTCCAGCGGCGGACATCACGGTACGGCTGAACCAACGGTTGAACGCCGTGGCCCAACGGTACTTCATGGGCCGTTCCACGTCGCAGAACAAGATGATGCGGTTATCTGGCGTCGTGTTTTCGGCGTAATGGATGAACGTCTCGTCGAATATGACCGCCTCGCCGTCCCGCCAGTGATACGACTGGCCGTCGACATCGATGTAGCAACCGGCATCATTGGGCGTCTGCAGGCCCAGGTGGTAGCGATAGGAGCCGGCGTACGGATCACGATGTCGGACCAGTTTCGAGCCCGGCGGAAGTTCAGCGAACATGGCCGCCTTGATCGAGCCGATGCCCTGCACCAGCTCGGTGGTGCGTGGGCACAGCTTCATGGCCGACGGATGGCTGTCGCCATACCACTTGAGATAGAAACGCTTCCAGCCGGTCTTGAAAAAGGAGTTGAAGCCCACGTCGTCATATTGGTTCGAGCGCTTGATCTCGCCTGCTTGCAACAGGTTCTGACCCTCGGCGCGAATTTCTTCCCAATGGGCCTGCAACGGACTCAGGTCCGGGAACTCGCCTGGGCTGAGGAACGGCTTGTTGGGGAATTTCGAGCACAGGTAGAGCAGGCAATTGACCGGCGCGAGGAAGGACGAGTGGTCGCTCAGCTGGCGTCCGAGCTTATGCCGCACGCGCCCACGCAGATGCACATAGCAGATGGAGAGGATATAGATCGCAACGATGATGAGCTTCACGGAGTCCGTCACAATGCAAGAGTTGACAGGCGGCGTCTCCTGGCCAGCCAAGCGGCGAGGTAGAGGGCGTCGAGTGAGATGGCATTTTAGCCAGACTTTGTAACTGAAAGTTATCCTCAGTTGTGAAAAACTGTCTCGCCCGGGCAATACCCTATCGTTAACGCGTCCAGATCAGTACAATCGCCGCCCAATATCACGCGCCCCCTTTTGGCCGATGCCGGAAAACCGACCTCGGCGCCTATCCATTCGGGCGAGGCGCTCCGTATGCAGCTGTCCTCTTATGCCGGATGGACCCTTGCGCTTGCGACCGCGAAGCTTCCAGCGCGGTGCGGATCGGCGCAAACAGGTACTGAACAGGTACTGCCGCACCCTTAGCTACTCTGAATGTTCCGCAGGATAAACCTTTGATTTCTACAGCTAACATCACGATGCAGTTCGGCGCCAAGCCGCTGTTCGAAAACGTCTCTGTCAAATTTGGCGCGGGTAACCGCTACGGCCTGATCGGTGCCAACGGTTGCGGCAAGTCGACCTTCATGAAAATCCTCGGAGGCGACCTCGAGCCATCCGGCGGCCAGGTGATGCTGGAGCCGAACGTGCGCCTGGGTAAACTGCGCCAGGACCAGTTCGCCTACGAGCAATTCACCGTGATCGATACCGTGATCATGGGCCACGAAGAGCTGTGGAAGGTCAAGGCCGAGCGCGACCGCATTTATTCGCTGCCGGAGATGACCGAAGAAGACGGCATGGCCGTGGCCGAGCTCGAAACCGAGTTCGCCGAGATGGACGGCTACACCGCCGAATCCCGCGCCGGTGAACTGCTGCTGGGCCTGGGCATTCCCCTGGAACAGCATTTCGGCCCGATGACCGAAGTCGCCCCAGGCTGGAAGCTGCGTGTGTTGCTCGCCCAGGCATTGTTCTCCGATCCGGAAGTGCTGTTGCTCGACGAACCGACCAACCACCTGGACATCAACACCATCCGTTGGCTGGAAAACATCCTCACGGCGCGTAACAGCACCATGATCATCATTTCCCACGACCGGCACTTCCTCAACAGCGTCTGCACCCACATGGCCGACCTGGACTACGGTGAGCTGCGCCTGTTCCCAGGCAACTACGACGAATACATGATCGCGGCCACCCAGTCCCGCGAGCAGTTGCTGTCGGACAACGCCAAGAAGAAAGCCCAGATCGCCGAATTGCAGACGTTCGTCAGCCGGTTCTCGGCCAACGCCTCGAAAGCCAAGCAGGCCACTTCCCGCGCCAAGCAGATCGACAAGATCCAGCTGGCCGAGGTCAAGCCATCGAGTCGCGTCAGCCCGTTCATTCGCTTCGAACAGACCAAGAAGCTGCACCGCCAGGCCGTGACCATCGAGCGCATGTCCAAGGGCTTCGACGGCAAGACGCTGTTCAAGAACTTCAGCTTCACCGTCGAAGCCGGCGAGCGCGTGGCGATCATCGGCCCCAACGGCATCGGCAAGACCACCCTGCTCCGTACCTTGATGGGCGAGCTGACACCGGACGCCGGCTCGGTCAAATGGACCGAAAGCGCGGAACTGGGCTACTACGCCCAGGACCACGCCCACGACTTCGAGGACGACGTCAGTTTGTTCGACTGGATGGGCCAGTGGACTCAGGGCGAACAGATGATCCGTGGCACCCTGGGTCGCATGCTGTTTTCCAACGATGAGATCCTCAAGTCAGTCAAAGTCATCTCCGGTGGTGAACAGGGCCGCATGCTGTTTGGCAAGCTGATCCTGCAAAAGCCGAACGTACTGGTGATGGACGAACCGACCAACCACTTGGACATGGAATCCATCGAAGCGCTGAACCTGGCGCTGGAGAACTACCCGGGCACGTTGATCTTCGTCAGCCACGACCGCGAATTCGTATCGTCCCTGGCGACCCGCATCATCGAGCTGAGCGCCGATGGCGTGGTCGACTTCAGCGGCACCTACGATGACTACCTGCGCAGCCAGGGCGTGATGTTCTAAGAACAGCCACAAGCCGTAAGCCTCAAGCTGCAAGCGAAAGCCCTGTCCATGTGACGGGGCTTTTTCGTTCCAAACCCAAAAACCGGTGGGAGCGAGCCTGCTCGCGGAATGGCCACTCCTGCCAGCATCCCATTGCCTGACCCACCGCCATCGCGAGCAAGCTCGCTCCCACGGGGCACTTGTGGCCTGCCCCAAGGCTCAAGTACACCCAAACACTGTGGGAGCGAGCCTGCTCGCGATGGCGTTGGCACAGCCATCCCGCTCAACAACCGTTAGCCAGCTTCCTTTTCTCCCCGCCACGCGCCATGATGAAGCACTCCTGCCGCTGCCCGCGAACGAGCCACCATGCCAACAGCCCAGCCCGCTCCCAGCTCCTTGTCGATCACCTTGCAGATCGTCTCCATCGTTTTCTACACCTTTATCGCCTTTCTTTGCATCGGACTGCCCATCGCCGTGTTGCCAGGCTATGTCTACGATCAATTGGGCTTCAGCGCCGTCATCGCGGGGCTGACCATCGGCTCGCAATACCTGGCGACCCTGCTCAGCCGCCCCATGGCCGGAAGGCTGTCGGACAGCGTCGGGACCAAGCGGGCCATCGTGTATGGTTTGCTGGGGATTCTGCTCAGCGGCGTGCTGACGCTGATCTCGACATTGCTGCAGGATTTCCCGCTACCAAGCCTGGTGATCCTGATCGCGGGACGTTTGCTCTTGGGGGTCGCCCAAGGGCTGATCGGTGTCGGGACGATCAGTTGGTGCATGGGCCAGGTCGGCGTGGAGCACACCGCCCGCTCGATTTCATGGAATGGGATTGCTTCCTACGGCGCCATCGCCATCGGTGCGCCGCTGGGGGTGGTGATGGTCGGCAGCCTCGGCTTCGACAGCCTGGGCATCGCCTTGTCCTTGTTGGCCGGCATGGCGCTGCTGCTGATTCGCAACAAGCCGTCGGTACCGGTCGTGCGTGGCGAGCGCCTACCCTTCTGGGCCGTGTTCGGGCGCATTTCGCCCTTTGGCGCGAGCCTGTGCCTGGCCTCGATCGGCTACGGCACGCTCACCACCTTCATTACGCTGTTCTATGTCAGCCGCGGGTGGACCGGCGCGGCGTGGTGCCTGACGGTCTTCGGCATCTGCTTCATCCTGTCGCGGCTATTGTTCATTTCCAGCATCGCCCGTTTCGGTGGCTTCAGCTCGGCCATTGTCTGCATGAGCATCGAGACCGTGGGGCTGGTGATGCTCTGGCTCGCCCCCTCCACCGCGTTTGCCCTGGTGGGCGCGGGCCTGGCCGGTTTCGGCTTGTCGCTGGTCTATCCGGCGTTGGGCGTGGAAGCCATCAAGCAGGTGCCCAACAGCAGCCGAGGTGCCGGGTTGAGCGCCTATGCGGTGTTCTTCGACCTGGCATTGGCGATTGCCGGCCCACTGATGGGCGCGGTGGCGTTGAACCTCGGCTACTCGTCGATCTTTTTCTTCGCGGCCTTGTTGTCGCTTATCGGCCTGGGCCTGGCGCTACTGCTGCGCCGGCGGGCCGAGCGTAGCGATCACTGATCGGCCGTCCTCATGCCCGCGCGGGTCGGCTTGCCCAGTGCCTGGCTGAAGAAGCGACTGGCCTCGGAGATCATGGTGCGGTGGATGTCCTTGCGATCGACCCCATCGGCATCGGTACACAGCGCCGGCATTGCCGCGCTCTGCTCGTCGGTGCATGGGGCCATGAAGACGAAGTGGCCGGCCCCGGCCAATGTCTTGAAGTCCGGCGCGGTGGGCAGCTTGCGCGCCAGGGCCGCGGCGTTCTTGTCGAACGCCACCAGTTTGTCGCCGTCGCCACTGTAGAGCAGCACCGGCACATGGACGTCGGCCAACGTGTGACGGCCGAATTTCAGGCTCAATGGCGCCATCAGCAACAATGCGCGAACCCTGGGATCAGCCACCGGCGACAGGTCATCGCGATCGGCAATCAGCTCACCCTGGGTATTGCAGGCGTCACGGTCATCGGGCCGTTCCTGGCAATAGCGCCGCAGGCGATTGAGGTCTGGCGTGGCGCCGGAAAGAATCAAGGCGGTTTCACCGCCCGCCGAATAGCCGATCACGCCCACCTGTCCGGCATTGACGAATGGCGAGAGCATGGGGTCGTTCAACGTTGCGGTGATGGCTTCGGAGATCTGGATCGGCCGCCCGTACAAATTGCTTAAAGTACCGAGTCGGCTGTGATCCTGGGCGTTGTCCCCCGGATGTATCACCGCAACCACCACGAACCCCTTGCGCGCCAGCGACGTGGCCAGGTCATGCAGGGCCAAGGGCGTGCCGGTGTTGCCGTGGGAGAGCATGAGCAATGGAAACCGGCCGATGGCGATCTGAGCATCCTGCGCCGCGTCGATCTGATAGCCGCCCAGGGAGCTGGACTGATCCTTGGCGGTGGACGGATAGAACGCGATGGCATGCATCGGCTGCTGGTCCAGCGGATCGAGAAAATCCAACTCATGGAAACCGGCGCTCCAATGCGGATGCGGCGCCGGCGCGGCCTGCACCGGACCGAGGCTGGCAAACAGACAAAGCAGTAATGCTGCACCAACACGTGTCATCGAATCTTCCACCTTCGCACGCACGGGGAAGGCCCCGTCGTTAGCGTTCTGGCCGTGCATATCCTGCGCCATCCAGCCCAGCGCCGACATACGAAAAAACCCCGTATTCCAGCCGCTTCATGACGACGAGAATACAGGGTTTTGCAAAGGTTGCCCGAAGCGCCTGGCGCCTTTACGCAAGCCTTACGCGGCAGCGAATTGCTGGCCGATCTGCAGCTTGGCTTCGCTTATCGCTTTGCTTCGCATGTCATCACCGTAGGCCAAGCCTTCGGCGCGGACGAATTCGATGTCGGTGATGCCCAGGAACCCGAACATTTGCTTCAGGTAGTCCTCATGGCCTACGCCACTTGGTTGCCCGGCATGTAGGCCGCCGGAGGTCGAGACGATCACCAGCTTCTTGCCGCCGCACAGGCCTTCGGGGCCGGCTTCGGTGTAGCGGAACGTCTGACCAGCCACGGCGATGCGGTCGATCCAGGCCTTGAGCTGGGTCGGAATGCTGAAGTTGTACATCGGAGCAGCGATCACGACGGCGTCTGCCGCAAGGAATTCGGCCATGGTCGATGCGCTGAGGTCGGCTTCGTGCTTGAGGGCAGCATCGCGCAGCTCAGCGCTGGTGCCGGCGGCGACCAGCGTCTGGGCGGAAAAGTGGCTGATGGCATCGGTCGCCAGGTCGCGGTAAGTGACGGTGATGCCCGGCTCGGCGGCTGTCCAAGCCTGGACCAGTTCACGGCTCAATTGGCGCGAAGCGGAGTTGTCGCCGAGGATGCTCGAATCGATGTGCAACAGTTTCATGTGAGTGCTCTCCAAGTGAGGATCGCGACCAGGCGATCAATTGAGAACAATCCTATCGATGAAACCAATAGCCGATAAGATACCAACAATGCGATAGTTTGTTCCACTGACAGGACAATCGAGCTGGCCATGCAGGACCTCAACGATCTTTATTACTTCGCCAAGGTGGTCGAGGCCGGCGGCTTCGCGGCGGCCGGGCGCTTGCTCGGCATACCGAAGTCGCGGCTGTCACGGCGTATAGCCGAGCTGGAAGAGCGTCTCAATGCTCGCCTGTTGCAACGTACGACTCGCCAACTGAAGCTGACCGCCGTGGGCGAACGCTACCTTCGCCACTGCCAGGCGATGTTGCTGGAAGCGGAGATGGCCGACGAGGCCGTGGCGAGCATGTCCAGCGAGCCCCGTGGACGGCTGCGGGTGTCGAGCCCGGTGGGATTGGCGCACCAGTTTTTGCCATCGATCATCGAAACTTTCCTGGCGAAATACCCGCAGGTCCAACTGGAGATGATTCTGCTCAATCGGCGGGTGGACCTGGTCAGCGAAGGCATCGACGTGGCGCTGCGGGTGAGAGACCTGGGTGACGAGGACCCACTGTTGATGACCCGCCGCTTGCGCCAGGCCCGGTTGATCATGGTCGCCAGCCCCGCCTTTACCGAGGGGCGGCGAATCGAAACTCCGGAGGATCTACGGCAACTGCCGGTGCTGGGGGCGTTGGAAGCAGATCGACAGGTTCACCTGCGCCTGCTTGACCGCCGTGGCCAAAGCACCGAACTGGCCTTGGAAGCGCGCCTGGGCATCGATGATTTCATCGTGCGCCGCGCCTGCGCCCTCGCCGGCCTGGGCTTTACCCTGCTGCCGAGCATGTATTGCGAAGAGGAATTGCGCGACGGCAGGTTGGTGGAGTTGTTGCCTGGCTGGTCATCCCCCGATGGCTGGCTCTTGGCGGTTTATCCTCACCGGCGCGGTATGCTGCCGGCGGTGCGCGCCTGGATCGATCATTTGGTGGCGGCGTTTGAACAATGTGGAGAGAAAACGCTATGAGCTTGAGCGAAGAGGATGTCGCACGGTTTTGCCTGGGCCTGCCTGGGGTCAGGGAAGACTACAAGTGGGGCGGCGTGCGGGTATTTTCCATCGCTGGAAACAAGATGTTCGCCTTGCAGGGCCTGCGCAGTGATTCGTTGGCGTTCAAGGTCGACAAGGACCTGTTTCTAGGCCACTGCGACCGGCCCGGCATTCACCCCGCGCCTTATCTGGCCCGGGCGCAGTGGATCATCATGAACGTGCCCTACCCGCTGGGCGATGACGAATTGCGGGGGCTTCTGCAACGCTCCCATCAACTGGTGGTCAGCAAATTGCCGAAGCGGACGCAGGTTGGGTTGTTGCTGTAGCGTCCTAGAACAACGCCAGCAGATGCCCACCCAGGAACAACTGATCCACCCAGAACCCCTGGTGCAATAACACGACGAACCAGAACACCACCTGAAACGAAACCTTGCGGGTCTTGTGGCGAAACACCTGTTGAGCCAGCAACGCACCGGGCCAGCCACCGGCCAGCTCGACGGCGTGCAACACATTTTCCGGCGTGCGCCAGGCGTCCGAACGCGCCTTGCGCTTATCGCTCCAGTAGAGCAAAAACGCCACGACACTGACGAGGCCGTAAGCTGTCATCGGCACCCAGGACTCGCCTTGCAGCCCCAGCAGAAGCGACCCAGCGAGCGGCAAGGCGCACAGCAGCGCGAACACGCCCAGCTTGAGCCGCAGGTTCTGCACGGCCCCGCTGGTGTGACGCGCGCCGCGCCGGCCTGAATCGTTCATGGCTTGGCCGCTGTCCAGTCCACCCAGCCAAACTGCCAGGTCGCCAGGATCAACAGGCCGAACGCAATCCGATACCAGGCGAAGACTGCATAGCTGTGGCTGGCGATGAAGCGCAGCAGGCCCTTGACCGCGATCATGGCGAAGATGAACGCGGTGATGAAGCCGATGGCAAACACGGGGAAATCCGCCGGAACGAACAATTCGCGGTATTTATAGCCGGAGTAAACCGCCGCGCCGACCATGGTCGGCATTGCCAGGAAAAAAGAGAATTCCGTGGCGGTCTTGCGCGACAGGCCGAACAGCAGCCCGCCGATGATGGTTGCCCCGGAGCGGGAGGTGCCGGGAATCATCGCGATGCACTGGGCCAGACCGACTTTCAGGGCGTCCTTCCATGTCATGTCATCGACGGTTTCGGCGTGCACCGTGTGCTGGCGCTTCTCGGCCCACAGCATCACCAACCCACCCACTACCAGCGCCGTCGCAACGGTAATGGCGTTGAACAGGTAATGATGGATCCAGTCGGCGAGCAGCACGCCCAATATCACCGCGGGAAAGAAGGCAATCAGTAGGTTGGCGGTGAATCGACGGGCGCCGGGCTGGGTCGGCAGGCCCAACACCACATCAAAAATCTTGCGCCGAAACTCCCAGACCACCGCCAGGATCGCGCCGAGCTGGATGATGATGTTGAACGCCATCGAACGTTCGCCACCAAACCCGAGCAAATCCGCAACAACGATCTGGTGCCCCGTGCTGGAAATCGGCAGAAACTCCGTCAGGCCCTCTACCACGCCAAGAATCAATGCCGAAAAGGCAGTCCACAAATCCATTCATCCCCCAAAAAAAAGCCTGTCTATCCAGGCCTTTCTATATTCAAACATTACGCGGCGAGCGCAGCGGGCTGCACGATAACCGCGACCTTGCAAAAAAAACCAATGAAAAAAGCAGAACCGGCTCAGGTTTTGCGCTGCGGGGCCGAAATCCTATCAGACAAGCCCTGATAACGCTGCCGCGTCATGACCCAGGTCCATCACGCGTACCTGCCGAGCGTTAAAGTGCCGGCCGTCGTTAAATGACAAGAATAAGAACCGGAGTGACAGCGTATGAATAGCTTGCGCAGTGTATCGATCAGCCGACGCTTGTGGCTCATCCTGGTCGTGGCCATCGTGATGTTGTTCACGCTGGGCGCGTTTATGCTCAAGCAGATCCACACGGACCTGTATCAGGCCAAGGTGCAGAAGACCCAACACGTGGTCCAGACCGCCAGCGGTGTGTTGAGCTACTACCATGGCCTGGAAACCGCCGGCACGCTGACGCGCGATGCGGCGCAGAAGCAGGCCCTCAGCGCCGTCCGCGGGCTGCGCTATGACCAGAACGACTACTTCTGGATCAACGACCTGACGCCGGTCATGGTCATGCACCCCACCAATCCCAAACTCGAAGGCCAGAACCTCTCGGCGATCCGCGACCCCAACGGGTTTGCGCTGTTCAACGAGATGGTCACCATCGCCAAGGCCAAGGGCGCCGGGATGGTCGACTACCTCTGGCCCAAGCCGGGCGCCGACGCGCCGGTCGGCAAGACGTCATACGTCAAACTGTTCGAACCGTGGGGCTGGATCATTGGCTCCGGTGTGTATGTGGATGACGTCCAGGCAGAATTCCAGTCCCAGGTGATCAAGGCCGCGTTGATCGGTTTGGCGATTACCTTGGTCATGGGCCTGCTGCTGACGCTGATCGTGCGCAGCATCGTCCGTCCGCTTCAGGACACCGTCAACGCCATGGCCAACATCGCCAGCGGTGAAAGCGACCTGACCCGCACCCTCGACACCCACGGTCAGGACGAAGTCACCCAGTTGGCGCGACACTTCAACGCCTTTACCGCAAAACTGCGGCAAGTCGTGGGCCAGTTGCAGAGCTCTGCCAGCGCGCTGGGGCAATCATCCAGCGAACTGGGCAACGACGCCGCGCAGGCGCAGCAGCGCAGCCAGCAGCAATCCCAACAGATGGAACTGGTGGCGACCGCCATCAACGAAGTGACCTATGGCGTGCAGGACGTCGCCAAGAACGCTGAACATGCCGCCAGCGAAATGCGCGACGCCGAATCCCAGGCCCAGCAAGGCCAGGTCAACATCGACGGCAGCCTGCAACAGATCGACCGGCTTTCGCAGACCATCGACCAGGCCGTGGAAGTGATCCGCACCCTGGCGAGTGAAAGCACCCAGATCGGCAGCGTGCTGGAGGTGATTCGCTCCATCGCCGAACAAACCAACCTGCTGGCGCTCAACGCCGCGATCGAAGCCGCCCGCGCCGGCGAACAAGGCCGCGGCTTTGCCGTGGTGGCCGACGAAGTGCGTCTGCTGGCCCAGCGCACGCAGAAATCCACGGCGGAAATCCAGGCCATGATCGAACGCCTGCAAAACCACTCCGAAGCCGCGGTGAAAGTCATCAGCGACAGCAGCCGGGCCTCGCAGTTGACCATCGAACAAGCGGGCCTGGCCGGTGCCAGCCTCAACGCCATCGGCCAAGCCTTGCGCAACCTCAACAGCCTGAACGCTTCCATCGCCAGCGCCACTCTTCAACAGGCCCATGTGGTGGAAGACATCAACCAGAACGTCACCCAGGCCGCCGGCCTCTCCCACAGCACCGCCGTGGCCGCCGAGCAGTCGAGCCTGGCGAGCGCGCGCCTGAAAGACTTGAGCGAACAGCTGAACGGGTTGCTCAAGCAGTTCCGGGTCTGAGATGCATCCTGCTCGCGATGCGCTAGCACATCCAACATGGATGCCAGCTGACCCGGCGCCATCGCGAGCAAGCTCGCTCCCACAGGGTTGCGAGATGATCTGGAGTGCGGATTTACACCGTAATCCCTTGTGAGCTTGCTCGCGATAGCGCCAAGGCTTTCAGCGCTGAAGTTGGAGCTCTGCGCCCCATAGCGTTTACAATCCCCGCCCTCTCCGACTTCCCCAAGGAATCGCCATGTCCGGGCTTGAACTGTTTGCCGCAGCCCTCGGCGTGATCGCTGTCTGGTTGACCGTCAAGCAGAACCCCTGGTGCTGGCCGATCGGCCTGGTCATGGTGCTGCTGTACAGCTGGATTTTCTTCGAAGTGAAGCTTTATTCCGACATGTTGTTGCAGGTGGTCTACGCGGTTCTGCAGCTGTATGGCTGGTGGCAGTGGACCCGCGCCGGGCGCGATCACGAGGGACGCCAGGTCACTCGCCTGGGCGCGCCGTCGGTGTGGCTCGGCCTTGCCATCGGTGCGGCGGGTAGCTTGATGTTGGGCGGTGCGATGGCCCATTGGACCGACGCCGCGCAACCCTGGCTCGACGCGGCGCTCACCGGGTTCAGCTTGGTTGCCCAGTGGTGGATGGCACAGAAACGCGTGCAGTGCTGGCCGTTGTGGATTGTCCTCGACGTGACTTTCGTGGGTTTGTTCATCTACAAGGATCTGTACCTGACCGCCGCCCTTTACGCCCTGTTTACCCTGCTGGCGGTGCAAGGCTGGCGGGAATGGCGTGCCGACCCGGCGCTGCGCACATGAAGGTGGTGGTGCTGACCGGTCCGGAATCCAGCGGCAAGAGCTGGTTGGCGGCCCAGTTGCAGACTTATTTCGGCGGCGTGCGGGTGGATGAATACGTGCGCCACTTCATGGAACAGACCCAACGCGAGACGTCCCTGGACGACATTACCGCTATCGCCACGGGGCAACTGGCCTGGGAAGATGCGGCCCGGGCGCGACAACCGGCCTTGTTGATCCTCGACACGCACCTGTTGAGCAATATCCTCTGGAGCCAGACGCTGTTCGGCGACTGCCCGGCCTGGCTCGAACCGGCCCTGCTGGCACGCCATTACGACTTACACCTGCTCCTCAGCCCCGAACAGGTCGAATGGATCGGCGACGGTTTGCGCTGTCAGCCTGCCCTCGCCGAACGGGTGATTTTTTTTGATGCCATTGAAGACTGGCTGGTTCGCCACCGGCAACCCTTCCTGAAAATCGAAGGTGACTGGGCGCAGCGCCGCGAGCAAGTTCTGGCTGCCGTCTCCCGGTTGCTCCAAGCGTGATGTTTCATCCCTGATACATCCCGCTCTCGCCAAACGCGGATCCACCGCCGCCTCAAGGGTTTGGCAGCCTGACTGTCAAGTCACTGATACACCTTCTTCCAACCCCGGTTCTGGGGCCAAACAGTGGCCTGTGGCCGGTAGCCCGTCGGCAGGCATGTTTCATCGATGAAACAGATTGCCTGACGCTCGCCTGGTCATTCCCGCAACTTACTGAAAACCCGCGCTTTTCGAAATCCGGCACAACACCTGCTCCGCTCCTTCGCAACGCTGACTAGGGCCAGCGCCAAGTGCAGAAGGAACGAAGTCATGGGGACTATCAACACAAGCTTGACCTGTCTGTTGCTGTTCGGCTGCGCCACCGCGGCAACGCTCAGCCTGCCGGCACAAGCCGAGGGCAACGGCGTCATCGTACTCGACCGTGACGTGCAGCCCGTCCATATCGGTCGCAACGGCGGCAAAGACCCCTACCCGACCACCGTCAACGCCAACCCTTCCGATCGGATCAACCAGGCAACCGCGAGCACTGAGCTCAGCGACGGCGAATTCGCCGGCATTGCCAGCGGCTCGACGATCCGCAACACGGTCAATCCGAATACCGGCGTGCAAGGCCTCAACGTGGTGACCAATCCCAACGGCATGCCGGGCATGAGCGCTGGACACGGTGGCGGTAGCGGCGGCGCCATTTCCGGCACCATCAACCGCTCGCTGAGTTCCGGCCTGGCCCCATTGGGCCGCTTGGCGGGAGGCCAGTGAGATGAATTCGACTTGGCTCCTGATCGCGCTGCTCGGCTCATCCGCCGTGCTCGCCGATCCAGGCGTGGCGGTGAGCCATGCCGATCTGCAGAACTCCGGCAGTCGCTATACCGGCAACCTCAATGTCAACCAGGCGGCCGGGGACCGGACCCAACAGACCAACACCCGGGCCATTGCCATTGGCACCGACGCCCAGGCGACCACCGTCGTGCGGCAACGCCTCGACACGCCGGCCAGTGCATCGATGAACGCAAGCGCGCGCATTGGTGGCAGCTCATTCACCAACGGCAACGGCGTGCTGGGCGTCAACCAGTCCGCCGGCGCCAACAACCAGATGGCCAATGTCATGCGGGTGAGCATCAGTGCCCGCCCGCAAAGCATGGACGACAGCGCCCTGTCTCAACAGAACGTGGCGCTGGTACCGAACTCCGGAGCAACTGACACCCCAACCGGCAGCCGCCAGGTCGCAACGAGCGACCAGGCTTTCACCGGCAGCCGAGGGGTTATCCAGGTGCATCAGAGTGCCGGGGTGGGGAACCGCATGGCTAACACCCTGAGCATCCGGGTCGCTGACTGACCCGGCGCAGCGCATAAGAAAGTACCGACACTTAACCAACGACACGCAAGGAGAAACACCATGAAACCCACAATGGCGCTCAAACCATTGGTTTTCGCTCTCGCCGCTGTCATGGCAATGGCTGCACAGGCTGACGGAAACGGTCACGGCAATGGTCATGGCAACGGCCATGGCAACCACGGCCCTAAAGGGCCAACGCTGGAACAACTGCTCTCCATCAGCGCCGGCGCTGGGGCCACGGTGCTGGATGTGCAGAACAGTGACGGCAACGAAGTGACCAACCAGGCGACCCGAAACACCGCCGAGGCCACTGATTCCCTCAATGGCAGCAACGGCAACATGGGCGCCAACATCGCCGCCGGGGATGGCAACCAGCAGGACAATGCCGCCGCACTGGCCACCGCCGATGAAAGCTTCATCTTCGGCTCGGCTGTCGCCATGTCCAGCGCCACGCAAGTCAATAACAACAACTACGTCAAGAACAACTCCACGCTGAACAACGCGTCGCTCACCAACGCGGGCAACAACGGCTCCGGCAACATCGGCATCAACGTGACCGCCGGCAACTTCAACCAGCAGAAAAACAACCTGGCCATCGCTGTGTCGGGCGGCCGGGTGGCTCAAGCCGCTGCGTCGGCTGACCAGTCTTCCACCGGCCTGGTGGTCGACAACAAAGGCGTGAAGAAAAACGAGGTTGTCACCCTTACCAACAGCTACGAGGCTTCTGGCACCTTCAAGGCCAAAGGCAACGGTACCGTCGAAGATGACGGCGGCTGGGGCAACAGAGGCGGTTACGGTGGCGGTCACGACGACGACAAGTTCAAGTTCTCCGCCGTCGGCACCTTCGAACTGGCCGGCAGCAACACCCAACAAGTGTTGACCCGCGACGGCTGGAAAAACCCTGTGATCAACAACGCAACCATGACCAACTCCATGAACGGCTTCTCCGGCAACGGCGGCGCCAACGTGTCGGCGGGCGTGGGCAATCAGCAGAGCAACTCGCTGTCGATTGCTGCGGGTTGCAAGGCCTGCATGTAAAAAAAGCTTCCCTGTGGCAGCGGGCCCTGCTCGCTCCCACAGGGGGCTTTTCCCGATATCCACTAGGCGTATCGATCATGCGTGCGAGAGCGCTTTGCCTGTGTCTATGCTTTGCCTGCGCGAGCGAAGCCGCGCAGATGCCCGTTGCCGCCCTGCCTGGCGGCATGCTCGTCTACAAACCGGTGCAGAGCGTGCGCGAACGCAAGTTCAGCGACATCGTCGAGCAGAAAACCGACTTCAGCTGCGGTGCCGCCGCACTGGCCACCGTGTTGCGCCAGGCCTATTGGCTCGACGTGGATGAAGAACAGGTTATCAAGGGCATGCTGGTCAATGCCGACCACGACCTGGTTCGTACCCAGGGCTTCTCCATGCTGGACATGAAACGCTACGTCGAAACCATCGGCATGCGCGCCCGGGGCTATCGGATACCGCCGGAGAAACTTTCCGCGGTGACGATTCCAGTCGTGGTCCTGATGGATATACGCGGCTACAAGCACTTCGTGGTACTGCAGCGATCCGACAAGCAATGGGTCTACATCGCTGACCCGGTGCTGGGGCACAAACGCTACGCCCATGACGAATTCGTCAAAGGCTGGAACGGCATCGTCTTCGCCATCGTCGGCCCCGGCTACGACAAGACCAACGCGTTGCGCAGCCCACCGCAACCCCTGACGGCACGCAACAAACTGGACGGCTTCAACCCGGTCAAGGACGCGGAACTAATGGATTTCGGCTTCATTCAGAGCGATTTTTTCTAATCGCCGGACAACTGCCAATAAAAATACAAAAGGAGCAGGAAGCTCCGGGAGCAACACATGAAAACCTCATACTGGCTCACGCTGGCCTGCCTGGCCGCAACGACGTCGGGTCTTGCCCACGCCGGTTTCAAACCCATCGAAGTCAAGGATCAGGAACTCGCCGAGCTTCGGGGTCGTTATGTCATGCCTGGGCGAGTCATCAGCTTTGGCATCGTCATGAGCAGCACCTGGCGGAACGCCAGTGGCGACGTGATCGGCGCGTCAAGCTCCATGCAGATCCAGGCCTCGACGGTCAAACCGCAGTTCTATGTGTCCACCATCAAGCAGACCGGCAACGGCAGCGTCCCGGAACAGGGCAACGGCACGGTCACCGGCGGCGCCGGCCTGGGCTCGGGCCAGGGCGTGACCCAAAGCGTGCGAGCCGCGGGTGACGGCAACACGGCCTATAACAACGTCAGCATCAACGTGAAGGAAAGCAGCCACGCCCCTGCCCTGGCCCCCTCGCAAGGCCAACTGTTGACCAAGGGCCAGACCATCAGCGGCAGCAACGCCGCCGGCAGCGTCGCTGTCACCGCGACCGGCAGCGGCGTGCAGATGGCGATCCAGGCCAACCATAACCAGGGCAATACCCTGCAGCAGGTGGCCCAAGGTGGCTTGTTGCAGAACACCCGCCTGCTGGGTAACAGCAACCTGGTCAACAACATGACCCAGCTCAATGTCGTGCTGAACAACAATGGCCCCAGCACCGGAGCCCTGGACTGCAACCTTACGCAGCTGCGCGGCCTTCGAAACCTCGGATATTGATCTACGCTGATCTCCAATCATTGGGCAAATAGGGACGGCATATTTCATGTATCGATCCGTATCGTTGCGCGCTGTGATGTGTTTAAGCACGATGTTCCCGGCAACTCTGGTGCAAGCTGCACCGGACTCGGACATCGAGGCCCTGAAACAAGAACTTCTAGAGCTCAAGCAACGGTACGAGGTCCAGCAAAAAGCCCTGGCGGTCCTCGAACAACGCGTCCGCCAGGTGGAAGACCAACCCACCGCCCCGCCGCCCAAGCGCCTGGCTAAATCCCCGGCCGACATGAAAGGCAACCAGGGCGTGGCGGGCAGCGGCGCGGCCAGTTCAGGAGGCAGCGGTTACGGACAGTCCCTGGCCGACGATTCGCAGCCGGCCCAGAGCGTCTCCAACCTCTACGATGAGGCCAGCGGCTTCTTCGGCGGCGGAAAATTCAGCTTCGAAACCGGCGTGACTTATTCGCGCTACGACACGCGACAGCTGATCCTCAATGGTTTTCTGGCCCTGGATTCGATTTTCCTGGGCAATATCAACCTCGATCGGATCAAGGCCGACACCTGGACGCTGGACCTCACCGGTCGCTACAACTTCGACAACCGCTGGCAGTTCGACCTCAATGTGCCGGTGATCTATCGCGAATCAACCTACCAGTCCGGTGGCGCCAATCAAGGGGCCGCCGGGGTGACCAGCGAAGAAACCGTCACCCGCGACCCGACCATCGGCGACGTGAATTTCGGCATCGCCTACAAATTCATGGATGAATCGGTCAGCAGCCCGGATGCCGTGGTGACTCTTCGCGTCAAGGCACCCACCGGCAAGGATCCGTTTGGCATCAAGCTGCGCCAGTCCCAGGCCAACACCAACCTGTTCGTTCCCGAAGACTTGCCCACGGGCAACGGCGTCTGGTCGATCACCCCGGGCATCTCCCTGGTCAAGACGTTCGATCCGGCCGTGCTGTTCGGCAGCCTTTCCTACACCCACAATTTCGAAGAATCCTTCGACGACATCAGCTCGACCGTCAACCAGGAGGTGCCTGGCAAGGTGCGGATCGGCGACAGCTTCCAGATCGGCGCGGGTATCGCCTTTGCCCTGAACGAGAAAATGAGCATGTCGTTTTCGGTCTCCGACTTGATCCAGAAGAAAAGCAAGCTCAAGCAGGACGGCGGGGATTGGGAATCGGTGGTGTCCAGCGACGCCAACGCGGGCTACTTCAACATCGGCATGACCCTGGCCGCCAGCGACAACCTGACCATCGTGCCCAACCTGTCCATCGGGCTGACCGACGACGCACCGGATTTCACCTTCAGCCTGAAATTCCCGTATTACTTCTGATGCAAAGGCTGATCATGCAATCGACAACTGAGGGAGATCACAGCCTTGCGCATTAGCCAGGTCGGCGAATCCTGGTGATGGAGATTGCTGGCTTCGATGGCGACATTTACTGGCGCGGGCAATCCCAGTACAAAATCTCGAATGTCATCGCGAGCAAGCTCGCTCCCACAAGTATCGTGGGGGCGTCCTACCGGTCGGTTGTGGGGGCTGGAAGCGACGGACGTATTTGGCCTGATCGAACGACGCGGTCTGGAAAGCTGACTCCCCACTGTGGGAGCGAGGCCGTTCAGCGAATCTGGTGCTTGTGCAGCAGCCGATAGAACGTCGGACGCGACACGCCCAGCACACGGGCCGCCACGCTCAGGTTGTCGCTGTGGCGATTGAGCACGTCGCTCAAGGCCTGGCGTTCGGCGCGGGTCTTGTAGTCTTCCAGAGTACCCATCGGGGCGACGACGCCCTGATGGCTGGCCAGGCCCAGGTCCCGGGCTTCGATCTGTCGCCCTTCCGCCAGTACCAGGCCGCGACGGACGCGGTTGGCCAGCTCGCGCACGTTGCCGGGCCAGTCGTGCATCCCCATCGCCACTAATGCGTCCTCGCTGAAACTGCGAGGTCGGCGACCGGTTTCGTGACTGTAGAAATGGGAAAAATGGCTCGCCAGCATCGCCAAGTCGCCATGACGCTCCCGCAACGGCGCCATCACGACTTGCAGAACGTTCAAGCGATAGTACAGATCCTCTCGGAAACGCCGGAGCTCGATGGCCGCTTCCAAGTCCACATGTGTCGCCGCCAACACCCTGACATCAACGGCAATCGGCTGGCTGCCACCGACTCGCTCGATGTGTTTTTCCTGGAGGAATCGCAGCAGATTGGCCTGCAATTCCAGCGGCAAGTCACCAATTTCGTCGAGGAACAACGTGCCACCGTGGGCGGCTTCGATCCGTCCGATCTTGCGTTGATGGGCGCCGGTGAAGGCGCCCTTCTCGTGGCCAAAGAGCTCGGACTGGATCAGATGCTCCGGGATCGCGCCACAATTGATCGCAATGAACGGTTTGTTACGCCGATGAGACTGGCAATGCAGGGTGCGCGCCACCAACTCCTTGCCGGTGCCGCTCTCGCCGCGAATCAGTACGGGCGATTCAGCCGGCGCCAGTTTGCTTAGTAACTTGCGCAGCTCGCGAATTGGCTTGCTGTCGCCCAGCAGCTCGTGTTCAGGCTGATCGATGTGGACAGAGCCCTGCCCCCGCAACCGCGCCATGCCGAACGCCCGCCCCAGCGTCACCTGGACCCGGGACACATCGAACGGCAGGGTGTGGAAGTCAAAGAACCATTCGCAGACAAAATCCCCGACGTTCTGCAGGCGCAGCACTTCCTGGCTGAGCACGGCGATCCATTCAGTCCCGCTGCGGCTGATCAGTTCCTTGACCGCTTCCGGCCGCTCCAGATGGAAGGGCTGCAAGCGCAAGAGGCCGACGTCACAGCTCCGGTCGCTGGCATGCTCAAGGGAACAGCTGTCGACATCCCAGCCGATGGCGCGCAAGCCTGGCATCAGGCGATGGCAATCATCACAAGGGTCAACCACGAGAAGGCGACGCAACGCACTGGCTTCGATCATGACTGATCCTTGGCGCCAAAATTAAGGAAATATGATTAGAAACAGGCGTTTGGCGAACCTGCATGTAACAGTAGCAAGAAGTTGACACTTGCTTGTATCGATTAGTTATCAAGTCGACCACAAACCGGTTATAAGAAATGCGCTTCGTTAGTTTCCGCGCGTCGAATCTTTCACCACGCTTTCAAACAAAAGCCGAAAAGCCTGGTCTGAAAGAAAATCGAAATTTATTCAAAGATTGTGTGACCTGGTCCCGGGTTCGGGACATCAGTACAAGTAACCCGCCGCACGGTATGCCCAACCGACGGCACATCATTTGATTGGGCACCCTTGAGAGATAAACGCCATGAACGCCCCGCTCCGTATCAACGAAGCTCTTTTGATTGCCGACCGCGCATTCCGTCCTTTCCAATGCGTGGCCTGGGCCCCACAAGACGGTAACGGCGAACTGAGCCTGACCGTCATTGACCGCACCAATACCCATATCGGTCGTACCCAGATTCCAAGTAGCGCCTACACCGACCCGGCGCAACTTGCCGACCTGTTGAAACAGGCCCGTGCCGAACTGAGCCAGGAAGGCTACAAACTTCAATCCTGGTCGATGCCGGAATAACTTCCCCAAGAAATACCGGTTCTTTTTCAGAACCAAAAAAACGGCGCTTTCCATTTCTGGATAAGCGCCGTTTTTTTATAGGTGAGATCAAGCCGTTCGGCGGTCTTCTTCTTTCAAGCCTTGGAAGTGGCGCAAAACCGCAACACCAGAATGCCCGCAAGTGCAGCCAATGTAGAACCAGCCAATACGCCAACCTTCACTTCATCGATCAACAACTGCGCACCGGGGAACGCCAGGTTGCCGATAAACAAGCTCATCGTGAACCCGATCCCGCACAACAACGCCACGCCATATACTTGCCGCCACGAACTGTGGGTCGGCATTTGCGCCAGCCCGGCCTTGATCGCCACCAGCGCGAAGGTGAAGACGCCGAGCTGTTTGCCCAGCAACAGTCCCGCGGCGACCCCCAACGGCACGGGATCCAGCAGATTGCTCAATGACACACCCGCCAGGGAGACGCCGGCATTGGCAAAACCGAAGATCGGCATGATGAGAAAAGCGACCCACGGCGATAACCGTCGTTCAAGCTTGAGGGATGGGGAATCCTCTGCTGGGGCGTCTTTGTTCAGCGGGATGCAAAAGGCAAGTGCGACCCCCGCCAGCGTTGCGTGTACACCGGATTTTAGAACCAGCACCCACAACACCAAACCCAGCGCCAGATAGGGCAACAGTCTGGTTACCCCGGCCTTGTTCATGACCAGCAACACTGCAATCACCCCAGCGGAAGCCGCAAGCATGGTCACGTCCAGGCCGCTGGTATAGAACATGGCAATGATAGCGACCGCGCCCAGGTCATCCAGAATGGCAAGGGCTGAGAGGAAGACCTTGAGAGACATCGGCACTCGGTTGCCCAGCAACGAGAGCACACCCAGCGCAAATGCAATGTCGGTTGCTGCGGGGATGGCCCAACCCGCCAACGTTTCAGAAGAATGCCTATTGACCCAGGCGTAGATAAGCGCGGGGACAATCATGCCCCCCAGGGCGGCAAAACCCGGCAGTGCCCTCTGGCTCCATTTGGCGAGTTCGCCAATCTGCATCTCACGCTTGATCTCGAGGCCTACCAATAGAAAAAATATCGCCATCAGCGCATCGTTGACCCAGTGTTCAACAGACATACCCAGAAAAGAGGCATGCAGTACGCTGGTATAAGTGGTGAACAGTGGGCTGTTAGCCACGATCAGCGCGGCGAGCGCCGAAAACATGAGCACGATGCCGCCCGAGGACTCCGATTGCATGAAGCGTTCCAGTGGCGTGGCCATGCGCGTATCACCGCCCTGAGTTGAGCTATTCCCCATTGTTTCCTCCCATAATCCGATCAGCGTCGGATTCTACCCAATACTCAAGCCAGCGGGGCAGTTGTCTTACAACTTGATGGAAACAAATTTCAGGCTCGGGAAAAAACGGCGGCTGGCAAGCATGACCACCATAAGAAAGAGCCCGCCCAATCATCCGGGATGGAAGGGAAGTCACCGCGGCAGGATGTACCGCTCGATCGCTAACGCCGCACCGTCCTCGGTGTTGGCTGCGGTGACCACGTCAGCCTGGCGCTTGATCGCCTCTTCGGCCTGCCCCATCGCAATTGAAAGCCCCGCGCGGTGGAACATCGCCGGGTCGTTGCCACCGTCCCCCATCGCGGCGGTCTGCTCCAGCGGCACGCCGAGGAACTCGGCCAGGGTCGACAGCGCCTCCCCCTTGTTCGCCTTCATCGCGGTCACGTCCAGATAGATCGGTTGCGAACGCGATACCTGGGCCTGGCCATTGAGCAGTGGGTGCAAGCGCGCCTCCAGCTCCACCAGCAAGTCTGTGTTGGCGCTTGTCGCAACGATCTTGTCAATGCGCTCCAGATAGGGTTCGAAACTGTCCACTTCGACAGGCGGATAACCCAGGCCACGGGTTTCCACCGGCACCATGGGCCCATTGGCGTCGCGCACCAGCCAATCGCCGTCGGCAAACACCCAGACCTCGATGCCGGGCTGATCGGCGTACAAGGCCAGGGTGGCCAGCGCCGCCTCGGGCGGCAGGTAATGCACGGCCAGGAAGGTGCCGTCCGGATGCACCAGCGTACCGCCGTTGAACGCTGCTGTCGGCAGGTCGACGCCCAGCGCCTCGATCTGCTGCAACATTGCCCGTGGCGGCCGTCCGGTGGCGAGGCTGAACAACACGCCGGCCTCGCGCAACGAGCGGACGGCGGCGATGGTGCGCTGGCTGAGGCTGTGATCAGGCAGCAGTAAGGTGCCGTCCATATCACTAAGCAGGAAGCGGATGGGGCGTTTCAGCTGATTACTCATCCGAGGCCATGCCAGACGCGACCGTCGCGAGTCAGCAGATCATCAGCGGCCGCCGGGCCGTCCTCCCCGGCCTTGTACGGCTGCACCGTTGCGTCTTCTCGCCACGCGTCGAGGAACGGCTGCACCGCGCGCCAGCCGTTTTCGATGTTGTCGGCGCGCTGGAACAACGTCTGGTCGCCTGTCAGGCAATCGTAGATCAGGGTTTCGTAACCCGTGGACGGCTGCATTTCGAAGAAATCCTTGTAGGCAAAACCCAGTTCGATATTCGCCATTTCGAGGGCCGGCCCGGGCCGCTTGGCCAACAGGTCGAACCACATGCCTTCGTTAGGCTGGATCTGGATTCTCAAGTAGGTAGGTTGCAATTCGTCGACTTCAGTGTCACGGAACTGAGCGTAAGGCGCCGGTTTGAAGCAGATAACGATTTCCGTGTCGCGCACGCTCATGCGCTTGCCGGTGCGCAGGTAGAACGGCACGCCGACCCACCGCCAGTTATCGATCATGACTTTCAGGGCGACGTAGGTTTCGGTGCTGCTGTCGGGCGCGACGTTGGTTTCCTCGCGGTAACCCTTCACTGCGTTGCCGCCTACTTCCCCGGCCGTGTATTGGCCACGTACCGAATTGGCGCGCGCCTGTTCCACCGACCAGGGGCGGATCGCCCCCACCACCTTGGCCTTCTCGCCGCGCACCGCGTCGGCACCGAAAGCGGCCGGCGGTTCCATGGCGACCATCGCCAGCAATTGGAACAAGTGGTTGGGCACCATGTCCCGCAGGGCGCCGGTGTGCTCATAAAAACTGCCACGGGTTTCGACGCCAACGGTTTCGGCGGCGGTGATCTGCACGTGGTCGATGTAGTGGTTGTTCCAGAACGCCTCGAACAAGCTGTTGGAGAAACGGCTGACCAGAATGTTCTGTACCGTCTCCTTGCCCAGGTAATGGTCGATCCGATAGATCTGCTTTTCGCCCATGACCTTTAGCAGGCAGGCATTGAGCGCCTCGGCGGTGTGCAGGTCGGAGCCGAACGGCTTCTCGATCACCACGCGCCGGAAGGCGTCATCCTGCTCTTGAAGCAGCCCGGCCGCGCCAAGGCGGCGGACCACTTCACTGAAAAAACGTGGCGCGGTCGCCAGATAGAAAACCGCATTGCCAGTGCCGCTGGCGGCGATTTTCGCCGCCAGCGCTTCGTAGGTGCTGTCATCGAGGAAGTCACCTTGGACGTAACTGATGCCTTGGGCCAGCCTGGCCCACAGCGTCGGATCGAGCGCGCGGTCGGGATCGCCGCCCTTGCTCGCCGCTTCGCTACGAATGAAATCTTCGAGCTTTTTTGCAAAATCCACATCGCTGATGGCATTGTGGTCAACACCAACGATCTGCAGGCCATCCCCCAACAGCCCGTCACGGCTGAGGTGGTAAAGCGCCGGCATGAGCAAGCGCTTGACCAGGTCTCCATGGGCACCGAACAGGAACAGCGTGGTCGGTGGCGCAGGTTGAGCCTTGGACTTCCTGCCGATCGAGGTCATTTTTTCGTAGTCTCCACATGGCCGCCGAAGCCAAAGCGCATGGCCGAGAGCATCTTGTCGCCATAGGTCGCCTGCTGACGGGAGCGGAAACGGGCAAACAGCGAACTGGACAGTACCGGCACCGGCACCGCTTGCTCGATGGCGGCCTCGATGGTCCAGCGCCCTTCCCCACTGTCGGCCACTTCGCCGGAAAAGCCATCCAGCTTCGGATCGCTGGCCAATGCATCGGCGGTCAGGTCCAACAGCCAGGACGACACCACGCTGCCACGACGCCAGACTTCGGCGATGTCGGCCAGGTTCAGGTCGAAGCGCTGTTCAGGCGGCAGGCTTTCGCTGGATTTTGTCTTGAGGATGTCGAAGCCCTCGGCGAACGCTTGCATCATTCCGTATTCGATGCCGTTGTGGATCATCTTGACGAAGTGCCCAGATCCGGCCGGGCCCGCATGGATATAGCCTCGTTCGGCGCGATCGTCGTCGGACTTGCGGTCACGGGTGCGTGGAATATCGCCCATGCCTGGCGCGAGGCTTTCAAACAGCGGGTCCAGGCGACGAACGACGTCGGCGTCGCCACCGATCATCATGCAGTAACCGCGCTCGAGCCCCCAGACGCCACCGGAGGTGCCGACATCAATGTAGTTCAAGCCTTTTTCCGACAGCGTCTGGGCGCGGCGGATGTCGTCCTTGTAATACGTGTTACCGCCATCGATGACCACGTCGCCCGGCTCCAGCAGTTCGCTGAGCACGTTGATGGTGTCCTCGGTGGGTGCGCCGGCCGGCAGCATGACCCAGACCGCCCGAGGCTTTTGCAGCCCGGCGACCAGCGCCGACAGGTCCGCGACCCCCGTCGCGCCTTCCTGGCTCAGGTTTTCGACGAAAGCGGCATTGCGGTCATAAACAACGGTGGTGTGCCCATTGAGCATCAGGCGCCGTGCAATATTGCCGCCCATGCGGCCCAGTCCGATGATCCCGAGTTGCATGTGCTGATGCTCCCTACTACAAATTAAGGTGTGTCAAAGGTTTAGCTCAAGGTGACTTGTGGAGGTTAGTCCAGAGCATTGCCGCATAGTTTCCGGGTAAATCGCCCGATCACAAAGGATAACGTTCAATAACCCGCCGAAGACACGTCGACCATGAAAAATAAAAAAGTTCCATCAACGGGCAAAAGTATTCAGAATTGGTGCCGATAAAGAATTGTCGCCAAGAAACTGACGACATCTCTCTAGTTGATGTAGCCATTTGCGAGGTGAGCAATGGGCCCTGTCGTTACCGCACGTCCTCCTCAGACCCTTTACGTGACCATTCGTCGCGACGAACTACGCCTGCTGAAAGAAGAGCGTGATTTGCTGCTTGATGAAGTGACGCAGTTGCGCTTGCAGTTGCAACACGCACAGCTTCCTTACCAGAGCCAGGCTTTGGCTCGCTGATTCTGGCCCAGGCGGCACGTGGCACCGGGCGAGCCGGTGTCACACTGACAAACACTCCCAATTACCCTTTGTGGCGATCGAGCTTGCTCCATCGCCACAAAGCCGTTCCCGCCAAACCAGCGGAACCGGACGCCATGATTCGCCTGCAAAAAACTCACGAAGTTTTCACACCACCCTCGCAATACTCCTGCGCTGACAAATAGTTACGACGCATACTGCCGGCGCCAGATCGGTGCCAGTGGACCCCGTCGGCAAAAGCTGGAGCGCTTGATGAGTGTGTTCAAACGCAGCAAAACGACTGCGAAAAGTTTCGATTGGGCCGGGTTCGGCTGGCTTTTTCTGTTCTTCTGGTATTTTTCCGGCATTACCCAATTGCTTATCCTGGCAAGCGATACCTCAGGTTTCACCGGGTTTCGCCAAGCCTTCGTCATGAGTGCGTTCTGGCTGGCGCCGCTGCTGCTGTTTCCGGCTCGCACGCGCCTGCTCGCCGCGGCGATCGGCGTGGTGCTGTGGGCATGCTCGATGGCCAGCCTGGGCTATTTCTTTATTTACCAGCAGGAATTTTCCCAAAGCGTCATCTTCATCATGTTCGAGTCGAACGTGAACGAAGCCGGCGAATACATGACCCAGTATTTCGCTTGGTGGATGGTGCCGGCGTTCCTTGCACACACCCTGGTTGGCTATTTCCTCTGGACACGCCTGCGCCCGGTCTATTTGCCCCGGGGCCAGGCGATGATCGCCGCCGGCCTGATCGTCGTTGCCGTCGTCGGTTACCCGTTGGTCAAGCAGACCCTGCGTACTGGCACGCTTGCCGGCGGTCTGGAGAAATTCGAGGATCGCATCGAGCCGGCCGTGCCCTGGCAGATGCTGGTGGCTTATCGTCGCTACGGTGAACAGCTGGAAAACATGCAAGGCATGCTTCACAGCACCAGCAAGATCGCGCCCCTGCGCAACCTCAAAGACAGCGCGGCCAACCAGCCCGCGACCCTGGTGCTGGTGATCGGCGAATCCACCAATCGCCAGCGCATGAGCCTGTATGGCTATCCGAGGGAAACGACGCCGGAGCTGGACAAGCTCAAGGATCAACTCGCGGTATTTGACAATGTCATCACCCCGCGGCCCTACACCATCGAAGCCTTGCAGCAGGTGCTGACCTTCGCCGACGAGGAAAGTCCCGACCTCTACCTCAGCACACCGTCACTGGTGAGCATGATGAAACAGGCCGGCTACAAGACGTTCTGGATCACCAACCAGCAGACGATGACCAAGCGCAACACCATGCTCACAACCTTCTCCCAACAGGCCGATGAGCAGGTCTACCTGAACAACAACCGCAACCAGAATGCCGCGCAATACGATGGCGACGTGATCGAGCCGTTCAACAAAGCCCTGGCGGACACCGCGCCACGCAAGCTGATCGTGGTTCACCTGCTCGGCACACACATGAGTTATCAATACCGCTATCCGCCGACCTTCAATAAATTCACCGATCGCCAGGGCGTACCCGCCGGCGTACGTGACGACCAGGTGCCGACCTACAACAGCTACGACAACGCGGTGCTGTACAACGACTTCGTCGTCTCCAGCCTGATCAAGGACTACGCCCGCACCGACCCCAACGGTTTCCTGTTGTACCTGTCGGACCATGGCGAGGACGTCTTCGATTCGCCAGGGCATGACACCCTGGGCCGCAACGAAGGCAAGCCGACCGCGCCGATGTACACCATTCCGTTCATGGCCTGGGCCTCGCCCAAATGGCGCGAAACCCATGACTGGAACTTCACCGGCGACCTGTCACGTCCTTACAGCAGCTCACACCTGATCCACACCTGGGCGGACTTGGCGGGCTTGAACTTCGATGAGCTGGACCGGAGCAAAAGCCTGGTCAGCAATTCGTTCACGGCGCGCCCATTGCTGATCGGCAACCCCTATCAAAGCCAGCATAAGGCGCGGATCGATTTCAGCCTCATGAAACCCAAGGGGCCGGCGGGCCAGGTCGTTTTGAAGTAGCCGAAAAGTCCCGTTGCTACAGGGGTTTGATCCAGAACAACATACGGCCATGGGCCGGGTCGAACATGCCGGCGGCAAAACCGAACTTGGCATAACTGGCCTGGGCCACGGCGTTGCCTTCCAGCACTTCCAGGGTGATCTTGCAGCACCCACGCTGGCGGGCAATATCTTCGACTTTCTGCAACATCTTCTGGCTCAAGCCCAGCCCGCGAAACGCTGGCATCACCGCAACGTCGTGGACGTTCACCAACGGTCGGCAGGCAAACGTCGAGAAACCCTCGAAGCAATTGATCAACCCTGCCGGTTCACCATTTACGAACGCCAGCACACTGAAGGCATGCGCGCGCTTGGCCAGCTCCTGGGGCAAATGCGCAAGCACTTCGGCCGGTAGCGAATGGCCGCCACCCATCGGATCCTCGGCATAGCCGTTGAGCACGTGGCAAATCGCTTCGGCATGGATCGGATTGCTGTAGCTGGCTTGCAATACAAGGATTTCCTTGGCTTCTTCCATGATCTTCCATCTCGTTTTCGGTATGGCCGGCGGCTTGGCCGCGGCGGGATCCGGTCAGGCGAGCTGACCGAAACGTTGCAATTGCATTTCCTGGAGGCGACTGAGAGTACGGCGAAACGGGAATTGCAGATAGCCCTCCGTGTACAACTGGTCCATCGGAACCTGGGCCGACAGATACAACGGCACCTTTCGGTCATAACACTCATCGACCAGGGCGATGAACCGACGGACGCCATCGTCGTGTATCGACAGCTGCGGCAACTCGCGGTCGCCGGCCTCGACCCGCTCCACCCCGTCCTCGGTGCCACGGGCGATACGCCCTTCACGCTGTTCGGCGCTCAGGCACGGGACATCGCTGAGAAGGATGGCGCTGAAACGGTCGCACAGCGCCATGAAGTCGACGGCCGAGAACGGTTGTTCGCAGATATCCGGATAGCGGCTCCAGAGCACCTTGTCACAAGCCTTGAGCGCCATGACCTGGCGATGGCCGACTTCGATCGGCTGACTGACAGGTGCCTGCCCCTTGCTCAACCGGTCGAAGACCTCCGCCAAAGGGTCCGCCTGGGCCGGGTCACGCACCCAGTAGCGCTGCTGCAGCGCCCCCGGGTGCTGGCGGTGGTCTTGCCAGCCGTTGACCGGAACTACTTGCATGTAGCGTTTGATGGACGCAATGGTCGGCAGGAATCGCTCCCGGTTATGGCCGCTGGCATAAAGTTCATCCGGCGGCAGGTTGGAGGTGCTGACCACAACCATGCCCAATTCGAACATGACCTGGAACAGGCGGCCAAGAATGATCGCATCGCCGATGTCCGTGACGAACAGCTCGTCGAAGCACAGCACGCGCACTTCTCGGCTCAACTCCCGCGCAAGCGCCTGCAACGGGTCCGGTGTGCCGGTGAGCTGGAACGAGCGCTGATGCACCCAGGCCATGAAATGGTGGAAGTGTTGCCGACGGGCCGGAACCTTGAGGCTTTCATAGAAGCGGTCCATGAGCCACGTCTTGCCGCGCCCGACCGGCCCCCACAGATAGACGCCCTTGATCGACTTGCGGCCCTCATGCAATGCCTTGTGGCATTGCTCAAGGGCCATGATGGCCAACTCCTGGGCTTCATCCTGGACAAAACCATGGTGTTCGATAGCGTGTTGCCAAGCGCTCAAGGGTGAGTCGAAAGTCATACGGCCCGGGTCCGGAAGGCAAAGGTGGGGAGTATGCCATGCGGGGCGATCCCGTGCGTTTCTCCTCAATCGGGTTTACCCAAACCCCACCCTCTAGACAGAAATATCCAACCGGCTGATCTTCCCCTGCTCATCGAGTCGGAAGGTATAGCGCAACTCGAGCGGGCTGCCAGGGAAGGTCCCGGAGATCAGGTTGTGGACCAGCACCTTTCCGGTACGCTGCTGCACGTTGAGCACTTCCACCCGTGGCTGGTAGCGCCGCGCGGTGTCTTCCATCCATTGAGCGATGGCCCGGGTGCCGACCCGATGGTTGCCTTCATCGAACACATTGGCGTCTTCGGCAAAGAAACGCGTCACCGCCGAGCTGTCGCGGGCGTTGGCGGCGGCAATGTAGCCGGCGATGGCCGGCGCCAGGGAAGAGACGGGATTGGACATGTCAGGGCTCCTTGTTTTTTCGTTTCAAGGCCATGCTAAAACAGCGCTGTGTCAGTTTTTGTCAGGAGTGAAACGCCCCGCCTCGTCGAGATTCATCAGCGCAAACCAGGCGCGCAGCCAGTCACTGCGCCTGCCTGGATAACGCTCGCCCTGGACGACGGCCGAGGCAATCCGGTCCGTGCGAAAAGTACGATAGGCGCCACGCAATTCGCACCAGGCCACCACCACTCGAGCCTCATTGAAAAAACCCAGGGCCAGCGGCCAGATCAAGCGCTGGCTCGGGGTCTTGTTCACATCGGCGTAGTCGATATGCAGCTTGGCCTGCGTGCGAATGGCCTGGCGATAGACATTCAGCTCGACAGTGTTTTGCGGATAGCCGTAGCCCGCCGGGCCCGGTAATACGGTGGGGTTGTGCAGCGCATCGCGCAGACCGGGCGCCAGCACCGCCTCGACCTTGGCCAGGGCATCGGCGGCTGCCTTGCCCAGCACCTCGTCGCCGCGCTGGTCGACATAACGCAAACCCAGCACGATGGCCTCGATTTCATCGGCGGTGAACATCAAGGGCGGCAAGAACAGGCCGCTGCGCAGCACATAGCCGATGCCTGCCTCGCCCTGGATCGGTGCGCCGAGGGCCGTGAGTTCGGCGATATCGCGATAAAGCGTGCGCTCGGAGACCTTCAACTCGCCCGCTAATGTCGCAGCCGTGACTGGGCATCGCTTGCCCCGCAAGACTTGCAACAAAGTAAGCAGCCGAGTGGTTCGCGACACGATGATAGGCCCACGAGGAAAGTTGCAGCAGATTAGCAGAGGCTGGTGTCAGAAACTGTCAGTAGGCGACACCGCTTTGACTTGAGCCTCATGGCGAGTGGAATGTTATTGTCCTGTCCCACCCGCCCCAACGCGAGAGCCCCTTTCATGCGCACAATCCGCGGCTTGTCCTTCATTTTGATAGTGCTCAGCCTGAGCGCCTGCGCCCTCTTCCAGCAACGGGATCCGCTGAACATCAATGTGGTCGGTATCGAGCCGTTACCCAGCCAGGGCATGGAACTGCGCTTTGCGGTGAAACTGCGCTTACAGAACCCCAACGAAACCACTATCGAGTACAACGGCGTCGCGCTGGACCTGGAAGTCAACGGCCACACCCTGGCGACGGGGGTCAGTGACCAGAGCGGCTCGATCCCGCGTTTCTCCGAAGGCGTATTGAGCGTGCCGGTGAGCATCTCGGCCTTTTCGGTGCTGCGCCAGACGCTGGGCCTGAGCCAGACCCAGCGCCTGGACAACCTGCCCTATGTACTCAAGGGCAAGCTCGCCGGCGGTGTATTCGGCACGATGCGCTTCGTCGACCGCGGGACCCTTGACTTGCCAGGCGCCTCGGCCACCTGGTGACTCATGCAGTGAAGCGCACGCCCGGCTTGGCCCGCTCGTCCACCACCAGTTCGAACACGTCGGGCCGGGCGTAGTGGCCGACCACATCATAGTCATAGCGCGCACGCACCAATTCGTCGGTGTCGATTTCAGCGGTCAGCAACCCGGCGGTACCCTTCAACGGGCCAGCCAGCACGTCCCCCATGGGGCCCACGATCACGCTGCCGCCGGCGATCAATGGCCGTTGTGCCGGCCAGTTAGCCACTTCGACTCCCAGCGCCTCGGGGGATGCCTGGACCTGGCAGGCACTGACCACGAAGCAACGACCTTCGTGAGCGATATGCCGCATGCTCACTTGCCACATCTCCCGCTCATCCACCGTTGGGGCACACCAGACGTCGACGCCTTTGGCATACATCGCCGTGCGCAGCAGCGGCATCATGTTTTCCCAGCACACCGCCGCGCCCACGCGACCCACCTGGCTGTCGATCACCGGCAGAGTCGACCCGTCGCCCTTGCCCCAGATCAACCGTTCTGTGCCGGTGGGCATCAGCTTACGGTGCTTGGCCACCAAGCCGGCGTCGGGCTCGAAGTACAGGGCCGTGCAATACAAGGTATTGCCGGCCCGCTCGATAACACCCAGCACCAGGCTTGCCCCGGTGCGCGCCGACAGGCCGGCCAATGCCTCCGTCTCGACGCCAGGTACGTCGATGGCGTTGGCGAAGTAGCGAGCGAACGCCTCGCGTCCTTCCGGTAGCCGATAGCCCAATTGCGTTCCAAAACCCTCGCCCTTGGGATAACCACCCAGCAGCGCCTCCGGCATTACGACCAAACGAGCGCCCGCGTCGCGAATTGCCTCTTCATAGGAAAGGATCTGCGTCAGTGTTTCGGCTTTGCCACCCGGTAGCGAGCCGATTTGCAGGGCAGCGACGATGGATTTGGGCATGGTCTTGAACTCCGTGGTTTCAGGTGTTGCTGATTTTCACGCCACGGCCGATCATCAATAAAGCCCGAAATGCTGCTAAAAGATATGAGCCAAATGAATATCGTCGACGTCGATCTTAACCTGCTGAAAACCTTCGAAGCCTTGCACGACGAATCCAGCGCAAGCCGCGCCGCGTTGCGCCTAGGGGTTACCCAGTCCGCCATCAGTGCGGCGCTGCGCAGGCTTCGCGGCATTTATGACGACCAACTGTTCGTGCGCACGGGTCGGGGCCTGGCCCCTACCTTGCGCGCCAACCAGTTGAAACCCGTCATCAGTGAAGCCTTGGACAAGTGCCGCCAGAGCCTGGCAATGGTCGATCCTGGCGCCAGCCACTACGAAGGTCGATCCGTCATCCTCGGCTTGTCCGACGATTTCGAGATCGCCTATGGAAGCCGCCTGATAGAGGAAGTGGCACGACGGGCGCCGGGCCTGCGCTTGATCTTTCGCCAGACCCATAGCCAGATCGTCGGCAGGGCCTTGATGGAGCGCAGTCTGGACCTGGCGATTACAGCGGGGGGATTTACCGAACGGCTGCTGAGTCGCAGGGTCCTCGGCGAAGGTGGCTACGCTTGCCTCATGGATCCGGCCAGTCTGGCAGCGGGCCAGCAGGACCTTACCCTAGAAGCCTTCGTCGCGCGGAAGCATCTGTTGGTGTCGTCCGGCGGCTTCATCGGCATCACCGATGAGGGGCTGGCCGCGCTGGGCCTGCGACGAAGAGTATGTGCCTCGACCACGCATTTTGCGGCGCTGCCGTTCCTGCTCAAGGACAGCCAGGCCGTGGCGACCATCCCAGACCATGCCGCCCGCGCCATCGCCCAGCTCAGCGGCCTGGCATTGGTGCCCTGCCCGCTGGCCTTGCCGCGCTATCCCATCGAGCTGGGGTCGCGGACCCACGGGCAGAAGGACCTGGCGGTGGACAAGGTGCGCGAGGCGATCATCGCGACCTTTGCGTAAGTTTTTATTTATTGGCGGCCATCAGTCGATTGACCTCGCTGCGCACCATGTTGGCGTATTCCGGAGGCGACATGCCGTCCAGTTCGGCGCGTACCCATTCGGCCCACTTGCCCTTGCGCTTGGAACGCTCGCCGAACAACCGGGCGGCGTCGCCCTTGGCCTTGCCCAGGTTGTTCTGCCAAAGCTCGAAGAGCCGGGATTTTTCGTCTTCCAGCGCGGCGCGCTCGGCCAGGGGCCTGTCAGCCAGATTGAAACTCATGGGGAATTTCCTGTTGCGTAAATAGGCGGCATCTTACACCTTGCGGGGAAACGGCTTAACACCGAATTGGCCCTGCGCTGTACGGACGCACCCCTGGCGCTGCAACTTTTACCGAAGCGTGGCACTCCACTGTTCACTGCCATCCATCCTCAAGGAGCACCTCAATGGCCCGTAAAAGCGCCGCGCAACCGAACGGAGAGCAAATCAAGGATCAAGCCTTCAGCGAACTGAAGGCATTGATCGAAGAGTCGGAAAAATTACTCAAGAGCAGTGCGTCGTTGGTCGGCGAGGATGCTGAAAACCTGCGCGGCCAGATCGCCCTGAAACTGCAACAGGCTTTGGATGCGGTTGCCAGCGCCCGGGAGCGCACGCGGCCGATGGTCGATGCAACGCAAGTCTATATTGGCGGGCACCCTTGGCAGACTGTTGCTATTTCCGCGGGGTTTGGCCTCGTGGTGGGGTTATTGCTCGGGCGACGTTGAGCACCGACCCATGGCAAGGGAGACCGCTCCCTTGCCATGAAAAAACCACTGGCCTTCGGTCTACGCTCCCGCCAGTTCCCGCAACTGAGCGTACGCCTGCTCATCCAGCGTGATGCCCTGTTCTGTGGACTTGCCGCGCTCCCGGTGCCGACGATCACCAGGCAAACGGCGCAGCCCCACTCCGTGCATCTGCCTGACGAGTTCCTGGCTGCGCTCGGCAAATCCTTGCCCGGCGGCCTTGCTGGGGTCGATCACGATCAACAATTGCCCAGTCCAAGGCGTTTTGGCGCCGGGGTGATTGCGCCAGTCGAACTCGAAGGAAAAATTGCCCCCGGTTAACGCCGCCGCCAGCAATTCGACCATCATCGACAACGCCGACCCCTTGTGCCCACCAAATGGCAAGAGCGCCCCGCCTTCGAGAATTGCCTTCGGGTCGCGGGTCGGCTGGCCCAGGCTATCCACCCCCATTCCCGGCGGCAGCAGCTCGCCTTTGCGCGCGGCAATCTGCACATCGCCGTGGGCGATGGCGCTGGTGGCAAGGTCGAAGACGATCGGCTCGCCACCGGCGCGTGGCGCGGCGAAAGCGATGGGGTTGGTGCCGAACAGGGGGCGGTCCGCGCCATGAGGCACTACGCAGGTCATGCTGTTGACAACGCTCAGTGCCACCAACCCTTCATAGGCAAACGGCTCGACGTCCGGCCAAAGCGCCGCGAAATGATGGGAGTTGCGGATCGCCAGCACCGCGATACCGGCGCTGCGGGCCTTTTCCACCAGCAAGGGCCGCGCGGCCGCCAGAGCGGGCTGGGCAAAGCCATTGCCGGCGTCCACCCGTACGAAACCTGAGGCGACATCCTCGACCACCGGCACGGCTCGGCCGTCGACCCAACCGCTTTTGAGCGTGGAGACATAACCCGGCATGCGGAACACTCCATGGCTATGGGCCCCGTCGCGCTCGGCTGCGGCGCAGTTTTCGGCGAGGGTGCGGGCGACCTCTGCCGATGTGCCGTGGCGCAGGAAGATCTGCTCCAACAGCCCAACCAAGGCGTCAAGGGATAACGTGCAAGGACCGGTGTGATCGGGAAGCGCGGACATCTGAAGCTCCTGAGTGATTGTAGGAGGTAGCAACAGCGTTGAAACGACAAGACTTGGGCTGATTAACACTGCCCCATGAGCGCCCTGTCAACCTTTGCGCAAGCAACCCTTTGGGCCGGGGCGTTCGCCAGCGAGCCTGGCAGACACGCCCATCGTCCATGCGGTAACTATGTACCACCTGTGCCCTTTCAGCGTGGCCTAGTCTGGCCGCTTCATCCACCGGGACGCCGCATTGGCCTGCCCTGACGAGAAGCGACGATGAGCACAGCAGCACTGCCGTTATTATTTCCCCAGCTGTTGGCCACCAAGGGCTTGGATGAGCTGGAGGCACACCATGGCCTGACGCAGGCCGACCTCGACTGGCTGCAAAACGTTTCGCTGCCCACCCATGCGCAACGCGCCGCACAGACGCCTCCGATGATCGCCGAGACCATCCAGTTCAGCGCCGAAGGCAAGCCGGCCATTGCGTTGGCTGGCTGCTTTTGCCTGCGAACCACGCCCAGACGCGGCGATACCGCCGTCGATCCAGCATTCCTGTACACGCCATGGGACGGCGTTCGCAAGTTCGACAGTCCCGCAGCGCTCCGGGCCTGGATTGACCAGACACTGCTGGACAACCGCGATCGCAACAATCTGTTTCGGCTCCTGTCGATTGCCCAGCGCAGCGAACTGAAGGGCACGACGGATATCGAACAATCCTGGCAGGCCATCGACGGGGACGTTTTCGAGACTCAACTCAACACCATCGAACATGCCCAACACCACAACGTGCTCTCCATGGTGGAGGAATTGGTCAAGTTGCCCCCGCTCGCGACGCTGCTGGACCAGATACTGGGCGACGCGCTACCCGGCCTCGATCCCAGGCAGGTACGCATTGCGCTGTCCAGGATCGACTACACCCAGGCGCCCGAGGCGATTCATGTCACCCAAAGCATTCCCCTGAGCGAGGCGGTGCTGGTCTATTTCCACCATCAAGGCTGGCCAGCCGGGCATCTTGCCGACCTGACCCACCCTGACACGCCTGCGTCGTCCTATTCCGGACAGGAGTGGGAAGCGATCATCAAGGGTGCGGCGATAAGGCTGATCCCGAAGCTGATCGATCGTGTCAACGCGTTCTGGGACACCAGCGGCCCCTTCCACACATCTCGGCGCCAATTCCTGGCCCAATTCATTCAGGACGCCCTGTGGGCGGCCATTCTGATCAAACGAGAAAAAAACCAGCTGACGGAGGCCCAGGGCCGCGAGTTGCTTCGGCTGTTCAGGCCGTCGCGCCGGGACGAGGCAGTGCTGTTCATCGAGACGGTGCGCCTCTGGGAATATGCACCTAACTTCGTGGAGCTCGCTGGATCGCTGATGGTCAGCGGGCAAGGTCATTACCTCTACACGCCCACCGACGGCCTTCAAGTCGTTGGCAATTATCTTGGATTCAAAGAAGCGCTGGTCAGCACGCCCGAGCAGAAGGAGGCGATCTACAACCTGCTGGACCTGGACGAGCGCAACCGGCTCCTGGGTTTCGAGCATCCGCATATTTGCGGCGAACCGATAGACATGCCTATCGCTGATTCATTGGCTGGCGCGATCATCGACAAACAGACGCACAACCTGCGGTATGCGCTGCAAATGTCCCGCCAGGGCCGGGTGAATGTCCATGCACTCGTCGACAAGGCCCTCGACATACGAGCCTTCATCAGCAACAAGCTACTCAATCAAAAGACCGCCGGACATTGGGGGACCCAACCCGCTTTCCATGGAAAATTGCGACTTTCCAACTTCCTGGCCGATCAGATGGAAAGAAAGGCCAAGAGCTACATTGATGTGGAAGGCGCCTTCGCTAGCGAATTTTGCAGGCTGCCATCGTTTCTCCGGTCTTCGCTTCAAAACGGACTCAGGCAATTGCTTGCACAGTTGACCAATGTGTTTTCAGTGGGGATTCGCGCAGAGGCTGATCTACGCTCGATCGACGCCACGCTGCCGACAATCGCCCATGAACTGATCACGACGGTGTTCGCCTTCGACCCCGACTACCCGGATCGCCGGCGGCGCATCGGTGTCAGGGGATTCCGGCCAGACGTTTATTCATTGAAACTGACGTGCGCATCGTCCGGCGTCGCCATCTCGCTGCCACTGGCGAACTGTTTTCTATTGACCGAGCGTGGTGGCCTCGATACGCCGTACTCGGGCATGGCGATCGTCTGGACACCTGCCGACGGGCTACAGGCATTCGCCTCGGTCGACCTGGCCACTCGACAATTGAATCGGCAGCTGCTTGATTCCCGCAGGCGATTTGGCTTGCTGTCCAACCTTCCCCCCGCCCAGCGCCAGCCCCACCGACGCTATCAACTGGACACCTACGAACTGATCGAAGACAACGTTCTGATGAATCGAATGACCTCGTTCATCCACCTTTTCGAGACTGAGTACGCCTACCTGAGTGCCCTGAAAAGCGGGGATTGGCAACTGACCCGCTCGGCACTGGCCAACGGTCTTGAAGCCCTGCTGGAAAAAGGAGCGCCCACCAACCTGAAACGCGCCACGGCTATCGCCCAGGCCAGCAAATACAGGCAGAAACTGCCCGCCTGGCTCGGCGCTGCCCCCCTCGAGGATCAACGTTTGCACGTCGAGATCCTGGAGCAATACAAAAGCAGCGTAGCCGATGGCAAGGATTACCTGGACGGCATCGAACCCCTGCGTACCTACGTGCAAAATCGTCTGCAAGCACTGCTGGACGCACGTTTCCCCGAGGACAGACTCAACCCCGAAACCATCCAGATCACGCCAAACCTGGCGGTGGTCGGCCCTGCCAGTTCATTGACCGACTTTGCCTTGCACCCCATCGATGTCACCAGCAAGGGCTTCAAGGTTTTCTCGACCTCCACGCAATCATTGCCAGACAGCCTGAACGAACTGGCGGTGCGGCAGATGTTGTCGTCGCTCGATATCCAGAGCACTTACAAACATCAGGTGAAACAAGCGCTTTGCGGCGCAATTTCCGATGTCCAGCCCAGGAAGCGACGCTTTCGCCAGCAGCTGCCATGGCAATTGTTGCAATACGCTCACTCACGTCTTCTGCAACAGCACATTTCCCCGAAGGCGTTCGACTTGATCCTCCAAGTCCTGGACATGCCGGACGCCATCGCCCGTCGAGCGGTCAGGGGTGCCGGTGCGTTCATACGTCCACTGGAACTGATCAAGACCGGCGGCGCCGCCGCGGTAAGGGCGCTCGGGCTCTATGTGATCAGCTCGAGCGCCGATCCGGCGGACCCTCACGTTTTATATGCTCCCTACCACGAGGGGCATTCGCTGGCCGAGTTCAAGGATGAACCAAGCATCGTCGCCGCCCTCAATGCCCCCGGCGCGCTTCAGGACCTGCTGGTCCGCCGGCTGCCCGAAGACCAGCGAGCCACCTTCCGGAATCTGTTTGCCGCCACCCTCGGGCAACTGTCGGAGATTACCCTCGCTTCGAATCCGATCGACACCGATGTATTCGAAACCCTGTACAACGACAACGCGACGTTGCTACTGGATATGCTGGGGACGAAGAACCAGGACCATCGCCCATTCGACTGGGCAACGGTGCTGCACCTGTTCAGTTCTGGGATCGGATTGGTGGGTAGGCAGCTACCGGCCAGGTTGACGTTCCTGGAAACGCTTTGGGAGAGCTATCAGGACTTCAAGGGTTCGGCCGAAGCCCTGCAGCAGCACGACTGGAAAACCGGCCTGCATGATTTCATCGCCGGCGCCGCGGAAATGGTGTCGCTGGGTTTGCTCAATCGCGACGATACATTCGGCCTCCTCGATCCCGCCGAACCGGCCTCGCCAAGCAGCTCCTCGACGCCCGGGTGGCAGGAAATCGCCTGCACCGCGCCACTGCGCACCGACTTACAGGCCTTCGAAGCCATAGGCATCAGCCTCTGGGCGCTCCAGCAGAACCGGGCCGACGGCACCTATGAATCAAAGGACGGCGGCAAGTTCTACGTGCCCCTGGCCGGCAAGGTCTATCAAGTGGCAAGGGCCGGCCGGGGCTGGCGCATTATCCACGGTGATGACGAAGGCCCGTTGCTGAGGTATAGCGCCGACGAAACGACATGGGCAATCGACCCACAGCGACAGACCATTCGTTTTGGCAAGGCGGGGTCGAAAATGGCGGTGACCTATAGCGATTTCAAGGCAAAGGGATCCTTGAACATCGAAGCGCGCGGCATGGCTGAGATACGCAAGAAGTCTCCTTATCGCGCCAACGTCATCGTACAGGCACTGGAAACCGCCAGATTCTATTCGCTGAACGCCTTGCTCAATCTAGAGCAGTTCAAAAAACAGCCTTTGCCAGGTTCTCGGCTGGATAGCTTCCTGATGTCGTTCTTTGGGGTCCGACAGGTCGACAGCGCCCTGATCGGCAAAGTGGAGACCGCCATTTTCCCGATATGCAGGGCGTTGGCCGACCCCACCTGGGAACAGCAGAACGCCAGCCGTATCGTCATTGGCAATTTGAAATACCTGGAAGACCGGGCAACCGCATTTGTGCTCGAACCTGCGGCCCGCGGGCGAATCTACCTGACGCAGTTTTTCTTCGAACCGGGGCTGGACTGGTACAAGACCGTGGTGCCGGCGTTCTTCAACGTCGACGCGCATGCCCAAGGCGCGACGCTTATCCACGAGATATCCCATCAGCTCATCGACACGATCGACATCATCTACCTGGACGCTGCGCTGCCGTTTCCCGACTTGATTTCAACCTCGACCCACCTGGGGCAAACACGCTATGACACGCAGAAGGAGCTGCAACTCAATGGGCTTTCCCTGGGCACGGCAAAATCCAAGCTGTTCAGACAGTGGGACAGTACCGACAACAGTTACAAGAGGCTGGAGTTGTTGCCAATGTATAAAGACATTGCCAAGGCCATTTTGAAAGTCACCGACACACGGAGCATGGACGAAGCACGAAACGCGTTCTTGAATCCGGTTTTGCCGGACAAGCGCATCGACGTCATACTCCGTAACGCCGATTCGGTCACGCTGCTGATTTGTGAATTGGGGCGCCAGCTCGATCCGAGTCCATCGCGTTCCACTTGAGTGCGTTGAGCCGTGGGCATGCCAAGGCCGTTGATCTTTTTTTCACGGCATGTGTGCGACAGTACGACCCGGACCTGGACGCTCCTACGTCTGACCAACGGAAAACCGATGCATGCCGTGCAAATGCCATCATCCCTGTTCTCGGCAATGGGCCCCGAGGGTTAGAATGCGGCAAACCAGGAAGAGCCCATGACCGAACGTACACTCCCGCAAGCCGAATACGATGCCATCACCGATGCGGCCGCGCATTGGTGCATGCGTCTGCACGCGGACGACTGCACGGATGCCGAACGGCTGGCGTTCAAGCAATGGCACGACGCCGATCCGCTGCACGCCTTTGAATACGCAGCCATGCTGGAAATCTGGGGCGTTGCCGAGCATCTGCCGCGCGTCGAGCCAATGGCCATCCCTGCGACCCAGCGCCCGCGGTCTCGCGCAGGCTCCATGGCGATCGCGGCGACGGTGCTTGCCCTCGGCCTGCCCCTGGCTGCTTTTACCGGTTGGAACATGGGGTGGTTGCCCAACGCCTACCAGCGATTCGAGGCAGGTTCGAGCGTGCGTCACATCACTCTGGAGGACGGCAGTCACGTAGAGCTCAACCTCGCAAGCGAGCTGGTGTTTGCCAACTACAAGGACGAACGCCGGGTCACGATGAAAAAAGGCGAAGCGTTTTTCGATGTCCGCCACGATAGCCGCCACCCCTTCGTCGTTCGGGCAGGCCAGGGCCAGGTGCGCGTGACCGGGACCCGTTTCAACGTGTGGATGTACCAGGATCAAGTGCGGGTTACGCTGGTGGAAGGTTCCGTGTGGGTAACCAGCCATCGGGCATCCAAAGCGGGCGGCCAGCAACTGTCACCTGGGATGCAGGCGAGCTACAGGGCTGGCGATTTCCAGCCGAAGGTTCGTGACGTCGCCCTCGATGACAGCTCGCTGGCATGGCGAAGTGGCAAGCTGGTGCTGGATAACCTGGCCCTGTCCGACGCGCTGCCGCTGATCAACCGCTACCTCGACCGTCCCGTGATGCTGGCGGACAACGCAACGGGCACTCTGCGCATCGGTGGAAACTACAACCTGAACGAAGTGAAGAACCTGGTGCCTTCGCTGCCCAAGGTCTTGCCGGTGTACCTGACACAGAACAGCGACGGCAACCTGGTATTAAACGCCATCGCTCGTCCTACCCGAAACTGACATAGGCCGCCTCCCTTGGGGACGCGGCCTGATTGCTCCCACGGCTATTGCGTCGCCACCCTGCCCGCCTGCGCGCCCTCATGGATGGTCTGCGCCTGGTAATGCGGGTCGGCCTTGATCTGCTGTTCAGAGAAAGGCAGCACACTTAATTGCCCCTTCGAGAATGCCTGGGTCTGGTCCGCCGAATAGGGCGATGAAGGATCGCTGGACAGTGAGAACGCCAAAAGTCCCTGTGCGTTGGGTCCGTTGCCGTCAAACGTCACCACTTGCAGATAACTGGTGCCGCTGACCACTTCCCGCTGGCCGTTCGCGCCCGGCATGCTCTGGATGGCGTTATAGATGCCCAGCTCGCCCGGTCCACCGTGAATGGGTATCCGGCGGTCGCCGCTGCGGGTCACCTGCACGTCCCGCCATTGGCTATCCGCTTGCAGTCCCGCAGCGTCCACCGCTTGGACCGATGCGACCATGGCCTGGCGCAGCGCATCAGCCACTGGCGATGCTTCGATCGCCAGGCCGCGCGGGGTATGTTGCGGATCGTTCGGGTCGAACGCGACCCGCCAGATGCCCGGCGCCGCCTGCAATGCCTGCATGATGTGCTGGAAATGGACGAACCCCACGCCGCTGTCCAGGCTGGCGGTACGGTCCCAGGCCTTGAGCTGGCTGCATGCCTGCGTCAGGGCCGGTGCGTCGGGCCCCAGCTTCGCGGCACAGAAAGCCAGCAGGTCCGGCATGACCTGATCGGCCAGGTATACCCGGTCGTCCATGACCATGCCCTGCAAATCGCTCACCGTTACCGGCCCCGCCTTTTCCAGTTGTCCCAGTCGGTCCAGGGCAAAACGCGCCCGCAGGCCCAGTGGCAGGTCCTGCTGGCTGATCACGGGGGAATAACCGGACAACGGCTGCGACGGATTGACCATCCACGCCGAATCGTTGGAGTTCTGCACATAATCGCGGCGCAACAGTTGCGGGAGCTTGTCCGCCGCATAGGTACCCTTCTGCACCGCCTTGGGGTCCACATCCCAGGCGCATTCGCCGCGTGAACCGTCCAGCACGATCAGCCGCAGCCCGGCCTTGGGGTCGCTGCATCGGGCAAGCTTGCCGGCATCGACGTTGGGCACCACCGAGACGTTCATATAGAGGCTTTGTCCCTGGTCATCAACGGCCAGGGTATTGACCCAGGGAATCCCCTGAATGCCATGAACGGCCTCTTGCAGATCCTTGAGCGTGACGGCTCGATTCATCGCGTACCACTGCGCCAGCACCCGGTCGTTTTCCAGGTTGGCGTCCCGCAGGCTATAGGCGAACCGGTTATCCCAATCCAGTTTCCCGGGCCATTGCACGATCGGTCCGAACTGCGAACCGTAGACCACACGGGAGAGCGGCTTGACCTGCCCATCGGCCTGCTTGATGTCCACCGTGACCGTTTGCTGGCTCATGGCAACGGACTTGCCATCCACCAGGTAGCGAGTCGGGTCCTTGGGGTCCAGTTGTAGCCGATACAGGGTGAAATGCTTGGACGTATCGACGGTATGGGTCCAGGCCAAGTGCCGGCTGAAGCCGATATTGATCATCGGTAGGCCCGGCAACGCCGCGCCCATCACGTCCAGCTTTCCGGGGATGGTCAAATGCATCTGGTAAAAACGCATGCCTCCCACCCACGGGAAATGCGGATTAGCCAGCAGCATGCCGCGCCCATTGAACGAGCGTTCGCTGCCGATAGCCAGGGCGTTACTGCCGCGCTCCAGGGCGAAGCGCTGTTGCCGTTGCGCCGCGATGGCGAAACCGGACGCCGAGCCCCCCGCGTCTGCCGTAGCCTTGGGCGGCTGCGCCCCGGCCAACGCCTCGGTGAACTGGCCGACGCCACCCTCCACCAACAGGCGCCGGGTGAGCTTGACAATATCCAGCGCGGTGATTGGCCGCACCCACTCGCTTGCGCATTGTTCCGGCAGGCCTTTGGCCTTGCGCTCAGCCAGCGCGCGGTTGTAGCCGGCGGCATAACCTTCCACCAACTGCTGTACCTGGGGCGTCTGCGCCTGCCAGAAACCGGAAACCGCCCGGGGCGTGTTGAGCCACGCAAAAAACACGTCGCTTGCACGATTCTCGCGTTGCTCGACGGTGCCCTGTTCCGGACCAAAATAGCGCGAGCGTTGGCCGTTGACGGTCACGATCTCATTGGCCAACAGGCATAGGTTGTCCTGGGCGTACGCATAGCCGATGCCGTATCCCAACCCCCGCTCATCCTGGGCGCGAATATGCGGCACGCCAAAACTGGTGCGACGAATTTCGGCAGTGGCCTGCCCGGCCTCGCCTCGTGCGCTGACAACGGTACTCAAGCCCAGGGACATCCCCAGCAAGACACCGGCAAGGCAAAACCTCGATAACTGCCCGGACATTCCCACACTCACTCCTGATCGATAGCGTACAAAAACCAGGACGGCCGCCGGTACGCCCTTGTACGTCCGCCCCGGCCTGGAAGTTCACATGCGCCGCGCTTCAACGCGGATGTGCCTACCTTGGGGACGAACCGGATGAAAAAAAATTAATCGGTTGGCAAGCCGCTTCTACCGGGGTTTGACGGTATCCAGGCATTTTTTTCACACCCACGTCCTCATGATTGGCCGCCCTCGTTCGTCCTATACAGGAGAGCGTTGATGATCTTTTCTGTCAGGCTGGTAAGGAGTCTTTACATGCATAACGCGCAAATGCCCATGGAGGGCAAGCCAGGATCGGCCCGTGTCACGATGACAGCCACAAACCGTACGTTCCCTGGGCCAGCGGAACGAGGCGGCAACGAGCAGATCAAGCGTCTGCTCAAGAGCTATGGGCTCAGGACGAGCCTGATTCGCTTGAAGGTCATCGACGCCTTGCTCAAGGCCGCCGATGAAAACCGCCGGCTGGGTGTACGCGGCGTCCATAGCCAATTGTTGGGGCTGGACATTCCCTTGTCCTTTCTGAGCGTGCGTGAGGTGCTAAAGCGCCTGTGCGGCGAAGGCGTGGTCACGCTCAATTCGGATAAAAGCTACAGCTTGCACCACCAGGCCGTGGCCCTGCTCAACACCGAAGAATGAGCGGCGCTCAAGGCTTGACCTTGCGTCGCATCACGCCGTTGATCACCACGACGATGACCGCCACGGCAATGGCGATGTATTGAAACAGCTGCTCGCTGATCATGCCCTTGCCTTGCATCCAGGACAGTCCGAGCATGATCGCCAGTACGACGAGAACCACCAGAATCGAGTATTTCAAACGTTGCGAATGAGTCATTTGCCAGTTTCCTGAAGTTTTCCGTTCTGCCCCCTAGCCTTGCGTTTCTTCCACCATAGGCAAGGTGGCTAGGCAGCCAGGATCGCATGGTACAACCGCCTGGGCATATTCGCGCAACGAAAGAGACCTTTCCCACACCTACCCGTCTACTTTCCTTGGCTCATTATGGGAAAAGTCGTCTTTCGACCCTAGATCTCGCCAACGTACTCTCGAAAAAGAAGAAATTTCCTTCTTTCTGAGAACCGACGTTGGGAACCCATGCCAAATCCGCCCACTTTTCTTACTCCCGTTCGCCTGACGGGTTTCTGCCTGGCCATCGCCCTTTTCGAGTTCCTCACTTACATGGCCAGCGACCTGATCATGCCCGCCATGCTCACCGTGACCCAGGACCTCGATGCATCCCCCGATCAGATTCCCCACGCGTTCAACCTGTACCTGCTGGGCGGCGTCTTGCTGCCTTGGCTGATCGGCCCGTTGTCGGATCGTCATGGGCGGCGCCCCTTCATGCTCGTGGGGTGTGCCGGGTTCGTGCTGGCATGCGTGGCGATCACCCAGGTCACCGGCATGCAGGGTTTCAATGGGCTTCGCCTGGTCCAGGGGATGGGGCTGGGCTTCGTGATTGCAGTCAGCTACCCCGCCATACAGGAAATATTCTGCGAATCCGCCGCCGTGAAGGTCATGGCCATGCTGGGCAATCTCGCCCTTCTTTCGCCGCTTTTAGGCCCTTTGGCGGGCGGGCTGCTGCTGCAGTGGCTGTCGTGGCGCGAGCTGTTCATGTTGCTGGCCGGCCTCGGGGTGGTCAGCTGGTTGGCTTTGTGGGGGTTCATGCCGCGGACGCCCCGTGGCGCGCATGCTGGAACACCGGTCGTCGAACCGTTTGACCTGCGTTCGCTCGTAAGGCGATACGCAGCGCTGCTGGGCCACGGTGGCTTCATGTCGGCCAGCGTTGCGCTGGGGTTGATGAGCCTGCCGCTGATTGCCTGGATCGGCCTGTCGCCCCTGCTGTTGATCCAAGGACAAGGCCTGTCCCCCTTGGCGTATGGGGTTTGGCAGATTCCGGTTTTCGCGGCGGTCATCCTCGGCAATCTCGTCCTCAACGCCCTGGTGGAACGGGCTGGGGTGCATCGGGTGGTCCGCTACAGCTTGTGGCCGTTGTGTACAGGCCTGACCGCGCTGGTGGCCGGCAGTCAGTTCGCCCTGTCCGTTCCCGTCCTGGTCAGTGGGCTGTCGCTGTATGCCATCGGGCTCGGCATGGGCAATGCCGCGCTGTATCGACTGGCCCTGTTCGCCACCGACGATAGCAAGGGCTTGGTTTCGGCCATGGTCGGGATGATCTCCATCGCCGTGATGAGCGCGACAGGGTCGCTGTTGGCGCTGCTGGGTGCCGGGGCGAACCTTGAGTCCTTCGCGCTGATGGTCGGCATCGCCGGGCTCAGCTGTCCTGTCGTGCTGCGCCTGTTCACCTCGCGCCCCGCTGCTCTCCCTTGATTTGCCTTCCCATAGGATGACCCGATGATTCACTTTCCCCATGCCGATGCGCTGTGCGCATGGCCCCAGCCGTATGACGGCGATTCGCTGCCACCGGGGCTGTTCGACAGAGCCATGGCTGAAATCAGCCTGTTCCATAGCCACCACACGCCAGGCTACGAACATTGGCTCAACGCCAACGGGCTTCGGGCCGACGACCTGGACCGTTTGACTGACTGGTCGCGCCTGCCGCCCATTTACGCCAGCTACTTCAAGCAGCGATTGCTGCTCAGCCCCACCGCCGAAGGTGCATTGGAACTCACGTCCTCGGGCACCAGCGGGCAGAAAAGCCGCATGCGCTACGACGAGCGCAGCATGGCGGCGGCCCAAGGCATGGTGGCAGACATCTTTGAGTATTACGGCTGGTCGACACCCGACTCGCCGTGCAACTACTTGCTCTTCAGCCATGAGCCCGAAGCGGCCAATCGCCTGGGCACGGCCTACACCGACCAGTTCCTGTGCCGCTTCGCACCGGCCAATCGGATCGCCTACGCCTTGCGATGCACGGGAAAAGGCCACGAATTCGACGTCTTCGGCGCCATCGGCACTCTGCAATCTTTTGCCGAAGAGGGCCTGCCGGTGCGCATCTTCGGCTTTCCGGCGCTGCTCTGGCATGTGCTTGAGCGCATGCGTGAAACCGGCATACAAGACCTGAAGCTCGCCGCCGGTTCGCTGGTCTTCCTGGGCGGCGGCTGGAAGAAACAGGCGGCCGAGGAAATCCCCCGACGTCACGTTTACGAGCGCATCACACAGCAACTCGGCATCGAGGTCCAACGCTGCCGCGACGGCTACGGTGCGGTCGAGCACGCGGTGCCTTACATCGAGTGCGCCCATCATCGGTTCCACGTGCCGGTCTATTCCAAAGTCTACATACGCCACCCCTCGGACTTCAGTGTCCAGCCGTTCGGCGAGCCAGGGTTGTTGTCGTTCGTTTCGCCCTACATCTCGTCAAGCCCCGCGCACGCCGTGGTGATGAGTGATCTGGCGACCCTGCACCCGGCCAACTGCAAGTGCGGCCTTCAAACCCAGTGGTTCGAGCTGCATGGCCGGGCCGGCACCAGTGCCAGCCGAAGCTGCGCCATGGCCGCTGCCGAATTGATCAAGGAAAACTGATATGTACCTCATCAACGGCCAACTGAACGCCGGGCTGCCGCTCGATGCAGCGCTTGAACGCCTCCAAGCGCAACTGCCCGTCTTGCTGGAAACGCCACCTCGCAGCGAGGAGGTTATCGACTGTGCCGAGGCGTTCGCGCAATGGCTGCGTGCGGCAGACCGAAGCCCGCTGCTGGACGAGGACCAGCGCCAGGCCCTGATTGCTTTCTGCGCCCGCAAGTCGTTGAGCTTCAAGCTGGAACGGGAGCTGGGCGTCGATGCACGTTCGCTACGGCGAATCGATTATTGCGGCGGGCCCTTCGAGAGTTGGCAGCCTTTGGGCCTGGTGGTCCATGTCACGCCGGGCAACTCGCCGTTGCTGGGGTTTTGCGCGGTGCTGGAGGGCCTACTTGCGGGCAACGTCAATTGGCTGCGCCCCAGCACCCGCGAGGGCGACCTGACAGCGCAACTCCTAGCGGCGTTCCTGGCGTGCGATCCAGGCGGCCGGTTACGTGGTTATCTGGCGGTATTGCCGGTGCCCTCTGAACAAACCGGGCGTCTTTTTGCCGTTGCCAATGGCGTCAGTGCCTGGGGCGGCGAAGCTGCCTTGAAGGCATTGCGCGAGCGCATTCCAACGGGTTGTCGCTGGATCGATTGGGGCCACCGGATCAGCTTCGCCTATATCACGCCTCTGGCCGCCACCGAGCAGGCCTTGGATGCGCTGGTGGACGAAGTCTGCCGCCTCGACCAGCAGGCCTGCTCCAGCCCGCAATGGCTGCTGGTGGACAGCGATGATCCTGGGCAATTGCACGCAGTGGGAAGCGCCCTGGCCGCCGCGTTCGAACGCCGGACCGGGCGCTGGCCCACCCTGGAGACCACCGCCGCCGAAGCCTGTGAGATCACCACCCGTACGGCACTGGCCCGCCTGGACTTCAGCTTTGCCAACGAAACCGGCCAGGTCTGGACGGGCAATGGCTGGCGCATTCTCTGGGAGCACCACCGCGCACTGCAACCTTCGCCATTGTTTCGCACGCTGCTGCTACGGCCGATGCCGCAAGTGCTGCTCGCCGAAACCTTGCTGCCATGGCGCAATGTGCTGCAGAGCTGCGCCCTCATCTGCGAGCCGGAACGCGCTCCTGGGCTGGTTCGGCGCCTGATGACCGCTGGGGTTGGCCGGGTGACCTCCACGGGAGAAATCCAGCAAGGTTACGACGGCGAGCCCCACGATGGAGTCTATGGGCTGCAACGATTGAGTCGCCGGGTATCGGTCAGCCTTGATGCAGGCATTGCCAGCCATCGCGTCACGCTGGATGCCGCCGCGAGCCCATTGGCGCTGACCCCTTCGACGCCCATCATGGACAAAGCCGCGTTCGTGGCGCTGCCCCCGGCCCCTCAGGCACAGCTGTTCTTCCGTTCCGGCGGCAGCAGCGGCGCGCCGGTTTTGTCCCCCTACAGCCATCGTGATTTCGACCGCCACATGCGGGCCGCCGCCGATGGGCTGCGCGCCGCGGGACTCGACCCGATGTACGATCGAGTGATGAACCTGTTCTATGGTGGCAGCCTGTACGGCGGGTTCCTCAGTTTCACCAAGATCCTCGAACAGATGGATGTCGTGCATTACCCGATGAGTGCGCCGCCGGATGACAACTTTGCAGAGATCGCGCAGTTGATCGTCGAGCATCGAATCAACACGCTCATGGGCATGCCCAGCACGTTGCATCGTCTGTTCTCAAGCCAGCAATCAGTCCTTCAAGGCTACGGCGGTGTGCGCAAGATCATGCTTGGTGGCGAACACCTGGGGCAGGACTGTCGTCTCCTGTTCGAGCAATGCGGCGTCACCTGCGTTCGCTCGGCAATCTACGGCAGCGTCGATGCGGGCCCCCTCGGGCATGCCTGCATAGCCAGCGGCGACGGTGTGTTTCATCTGATGGAGGATATCCAATCCTTGGAAATAGTTGACCTGGAATGGGATACGCCGGTCGGCCCTGATGGTATCGGGCGCTTGCTGTTCACCTCCCGCGTACGCCAGGCGCGCCCGCTCCAGCGATACGAAGTCGGCGACCTAGGGCGCTGGCTACCCGGCCCATGCGCGTGTGGCCTGGAGTCGCCCAGATTCGAGCTGCGCGAGCGCCACGGCCAACTGGTGCGCATCGCCACGGAGTTCATCAATACCCGGGACCTGTCCGAGCACGCGCAGACGGCCATCCAGATCGTTCTGAGCCATGCGGGCTGTGGCGGTGAGCGTTTGCTGATTCGTACCGATGGCGACGCCGAAACGGTACGGCGCCAGGTGCTGGGCCTCGCAGCGCTGCGCACGTCGGTCAACGCCGGGTTGCTGGTTCTGGACGTCGAGCACTGCCCGGTTGAGCGGTTCGAACATAACAAGCACAGCGGCAAAGTCCCGCTGGTGATCGATTGCAGGTTAGCCGGCCGTTGATTTCGCCCGGTACCCGATAAGCCGACCCATAGCCTTGAGAATATTCCGATGAGCGCCCCATTAACCTACGACCAATGGCTCAACCATATCCGCACGCATTCGATGTTCTATCGCACGCAGCTGAGCCATCTACCCGTCCATGGCTGCGAGTTCCACCAGTTGCCGATCGTCAATCTCAGCGAGTATTGGAAAGACAGCCACGACCTGGACCATTGGCCGGTGTTGACCAGCCGCGTTAAGGACGCACTGGTCTTCAAGACCGGCGGTACGACCAGCGAAGGCAAGTTATCGGTGTATACCCACGCAGAATGGCAACTGATGCTCGATTGCTTCGGTCGCAGCTTGACAGCCCAATTGGCTGCGGGGGATCGCATTGCTAATCTGTTTTTCTCGGGGGATCTCTACGCCAGTTTCCTGTTCATCCACGGTGCCCTGTGCAGCGTCGATGTTGCGATTACCGAGTTTCCCTTCTCCGGCTCGGTGGAACTCGATGTGTTGGCCGACGCCATTGCTGGACACCGCATCAACGTACTCGTCGGCGTGCCTGCGCACTTGCTGGCCTTCGCCAGCCATGTCATTGGCAAAGGGCGCAGGCTGCCACAGATCACCACCGTGCTCTTTGGCGGGGAGAACCTGTTCGAAAGCCAGATGCCGACATTGAAGCGCGCCTTCCCGGGCGCGCGTTTCGCGTCCATCGGATACGCCAGCGTGGATGCCGGACTGGTAGGTGCGAGCACGCCTGATTGCGGCTTGGGCGAGCACCGGGTATTCGATCAGCACACGCGGGTGGAAATCGTCGACGACCTGAGCGGGGAAGCGATCGAGGCCATTGGCCAAGCCGGAAACCTGGTGGTGACGAATTTCAACCGGACCCTCATGCCCATTGTCCGATACCCGGTGGGAGACCGCGCCAGTTGGTGCGAGCCGGCAGGCACGCCGGGGCGCAAATTCGCCCTTCGAGGACGCAGCGCAGAGAGCCGGCGCGTACGCGTTGGCGTGTTGTCGCTGTTTCCCGAAGAAATAAGCGACATCGCGCGGCGCGTGGCCGGCGGTGTGCAGTGGCAACTGATCATCGAGCACAGCCAGGGCAATGACTGCGTGTTGCTCAAGTGGCTGCCGGAAAAAGCCGAGGATGCAGGCCCAACGCGATCCCATGCGCTTAAAGCGGCCTTGATCGAGCAATATCCAGGCCTCGATCGACTTCATGTGGATACCCAGGCCTGTACCGCACAGGACCTGGAGCGCCACCCCCGTTCCGGCAAGCACCTGTCGATCATCGATCGTCGGGTATACGGTTCGCGGGCACCGGAGGATGCCGGATGAGCCTTCTGGTATTCAGGCCGTTCCAAGCCACCGACAGCGCCGGTACGTGCGAGCTGTTTCGTCGGGTGTACGGCGATCACTACGTCTCCCCTGACGTCTACATGCCGCAAATGATCTGCCAGCACAATCTCAAGGGGCGCTGGCATTCGCAGGTGGCGGTGGTCGACGGGCGCGTGGTCGGTCATGCCGCGTTGTGCCGCCAGGGACACGCCACTCAAGATGCCGAGCTGGCGCTGGTTGCGGTGGACCCCGAGTTGCAGGGCAGGCAGATCGCCTCGCGGCTGGGGCAACAATTACTGGACGGTTGCCGGCAGCTCGGGCTCGCCAGGCTATCGATCAAGCAGGTCACCAGCCATCCCTACAGCCAACGGCTGTCCCAACGACTTGGTTTTCATGACATCGGCCTGCTACCCGACTTCGTGCCCTCTCCGTTCGCCACGGACCAGGCCGAAACCATCGTGATCGGCTGCCAAGTGATCGGCGACCACCCTCGACCGCTGCCACGTCTTCAATGGCCCGCGCCCCACCAATGGCTGATGGGCGCGTTGGAAACGCGTTTCGGGACCACCCTTGTGGAAAGGCCGCCGGGCATTCGGCCGTTGCGGCTTAGCCATTTACCCGGCCGGATCGAGATCGTGGCGGATCGGGTGGATACATGCCTCGTCGGGCAGCTTCGGCGCTTGCCGGCCCATTGGCCGCTTTCGGTCCGAATCGGCCTCGGTCGACACTTTTGCGCCGACCACCAGCTGCTGCTGGCTGCGGGTTTTTTCTTCACTGGGATGATGCCCACGGACGCCGGGCAAGGTTGGCAGGCGCTGTTCCACCGAGTTGCACATCCGCGCAGGCTCAGCCTGCACTCGGCCCCCATGCAACGCCTTCACGATGAATTGCAGGCTCACGCTCAAACCTGGAAAAACGCCCAGGCCCATTCCGCCGCCTGACGGCTGGTCAGGCCCACACTCAAGCTCCTGGCAGAGAAGCCGACATATATTGGAACGTTCATCCCATTTGCTTCCGAAAGTCGCCCCGTGCAAGGAACACCCACATGCCCTCATTGCGCACCATTCAGGCCCGCTACACGTTATTTTTGGTTCTGTTCATTCTGGTGTTATCCATCCTGACGGTCGTCGGCATCAGTTACCTCGTCGCACCCAAGCTGCGCCACACCGAGGAACAAGTGGCGCTGAACCGCATTGCCGAGGTCGCCGAGCAGATCCAGGGCGAACTGAACAAGGTCCAGGCCCAGCAACGCAGCATTACCCAGACCATCCCCTTGCTCGACAGCGATGCCATCGACAAGGTACTGCCAGGCCTGGTGGACCAGTACGGTGAGCTGAAAGTGTTCGGCGGCGGGATCTGGCCTTTGCCCAACCAGCGCGCCGAAGGTCGCAGCAAATTCAGCACGTTCTGGCACCGCGACGCTTCCGGCAAGCTGATCGTCAACACCTTCTGGAACAGCGATGCTGCGCCGAACTACTACGAGCAACCCTGGCACAAGGGCGGCATGGCCACTCCCCCTGGCAAATGCGCCTGGGCGGCAGCCTACAAGGACGATGCGAGCGCCGAACCCCGGACCAACTGCGCCATGGCCATCCAGAAGAATGGCACGCCGTATGGCGTCTCCACCATCGACGTGACCCTCGGCTTTTTCAACGAGCTGATCGCACGCAAGGAAGCAGAACTGAACGCCGAGATGCTGATCGTGGAAAGCGACGGCAAGATCATCAGCAACAGCTCGCGGATCAGCGGCCCGATCGTGCTCAAGAACATCAGCGAACTGGCGGCTGGCTCGCCATTTGCCGCCCAGGTCAAGGCTGGCCTGGCCAACCGTGACCAACCGCAGCGCGTCGAATTCGACAACAACGGTGAAGCCAGCACGTTCTTCATGCGACCTATCGAAGGCTCGCCCTGGTTCCTCGCCACTGCCCTGCCGACCCGCCTGATCACAGCCCAACGTGATGACGTATTGAACACGCTGAGTCTGTTGCAGATACCCATGGTGATCCTGTTGGTGCTGATGCAGCTGTATGCGATCCGCCAATTGACCAACCGCATGAAAGTGCTCAAGGGCAACATCGATGCGTTGTCCACGGGCGACGCCGACCTGACCCGCCGCATCACCATCCGCGCCGAAGACGAACTGGGCGCCATCGGTCATTCGGTCAACCGCTTTATCGCGTACCTGCAAGACATGATCGGCGAAGTCACCCAGGCCACCGGCGCCATGGCATCTAGCCTGGACAAGCTGCAGCAGACTTCGGCCCACACCAGTGAAATCCTGATGCGCCATGCCTCGGAGACCGACCAGACGGTAACGGCCATCACCGAAATGAGTTCCACGGCCGAAAGCGTGGCGCAGAATGCCGCTGAGACGGCCGCCTTCACCCAGAGGGCCAATGAACATGCCGATCGCTCCCGCGTCGTTGTCGGCGAGGCATCGAACAGTGTCGTCGCGTTGATCGAGGAAGTGGCCAGCGCCACCCACAAGGTCGAGAGCATGCAGCAGGATGCGCAGCGCATCACCGAGATCCTCGGTGTGATCGGGGCCATCGCCGGGCAGACCAACCTGCTGGCGCTCAACGCCGCCATCGAAGCCGCCCGGGCTGGCGAGCTAGGCCGTGGCTTCGCGGTGGTCGCCGACGAAGTCCGCGCCCTCGCCGCCCGCACCCAGGCCAGCACTTCGGAGATCAACGAAATGCTGACGCGCCTGACCCAAGGCGTGAGCTCGTCGGTCGCGGCCATGGAAAACACCCAGACCAGTTGCCAATCGGCTGCCGACGCCACCTCCCGAGTGAACTCGGGCCTGGACGAAATGGCCGGCTCCGTCAGCCAGATCAACAGCCTCAGCACCCAGATCGCCACCGCCGCCGAGCAGCAAAGTGCAGTGACCGAGGAGATCAACCGGAGCATGGTGCAGATCCGGCACATGGTCGAAGAGCTGGTGGAAAGCGGCCTGGCCAGCGAGAACAACACCCGTCAGTTGCTGGAAGCCAACAGTCGGGTGAATGCGATCATGGGGCGGTTCAAGGTTCGCTGAAAGGACCTTCACCGATTCCCTTCGTCGCGATGACGGTGTGTCAATCAGCGTGCAATTGATTGATCCGCCGCCATCGCGAGCAAGCTCGCTCCCACGTGGTTCAGCGTTCACACACGTTTCAAGGCAACTTACAATTCTGTCATCCGCCCTTCAGCCTGCTGTCGGGCGCCCGTCGCTACTCTGTTATCCTTCCATCCAAAGCCGTTCGCCAAGAGACCTGACCCATGGCCAATCCCCTGCACCTGCTCGCACTGAGCGCCGTTTTCACCTCTGCCCTGGCCCAGGCTGCCGAGCCGGTCACCATCGATGTACACCGCGACGCCAATTGCGGCTGTTGCAAGAAGTGGATCTCCCATCTGCAAGCCAACGGTCTTAAGGTCAATGACCATGTCGAAGCCGACATGAGTTCGGTCAAGCAGCGCCTGGGCGTCGCGCCCAACCTGCGTTCCTGTCACACCGCCGAGATCAACGGCAAATTCGTCGAGGGTCACGTCCCCGCCGAGCAGGTGCTGGCGTTAAGCAAACGCGGCGATCTGCTCGGCATTGCCGCGCCAGGCATGCCGATGGGCTCGCCGGGCATGGAAATGGACGGCATGAGTGATGCCTATCAGGTGATCGGGCAGAAAAAGGACGGCTCCCAAACCGTCGTGGCGGACTATCCAGCCCACTGATGCCCGAGGCATATGTCGGGCTGTTCCTGGCGGCATTTGGCGCGGCGACCCTGTTGCCGCTGCAATCGGAAGCGCTGCTGATCGGCCTGGTACTCAGCGAGCGCCACGCGGTCTGGCTGTTGCTGGGGGTCGCCACCTTCGGCAATGTGTTGGGCTCACTGGTGAACTGGTGGCTAGGGACCCGCGTTGAGCAGTTCAAGGACCGCCGTTGGTTCCCTGTCAGCCCGTCTCACCTGGACAAGGCCCGCCAGCATTACCAGCGCTATGGCTATTGGTCGCTGCTGCTGAGCTGGGTGCCCATCATTGGCGATCCCCTGACGCTGGTGGCGGGCGTAATGGGTGAACCGTGGCGACGCTTTCTGTTGATGGTCACCCTCGCCAAAGGCCTGCGTTATGGCGTACTCGTGCTCGCAACCCTGGGCTGGATGGGTTGAACGTTCCCACGGTTCGGTTGCCTGTGATTAATGTCGCCATAATCCAGCCGTTCCAGGATCGGTCGGTTGCCTAAAGGAGTTTGACAATGCCGCGTTTGACTACCCGCTGGAAGTCCAGCCTGTTCTTGCTCGCTGCCCTGCCGCTGTTCGCCCAGGCCGAGAACCCGCCCGAAGGTCCGGCCTATGGCCCTCAGCTCGAAGGCTTCAAATACCCCTACACCCTCAAGCACTTTTCCTTGCAGTCTCAGGGCAAAACATTGCAGATGGGCTACATGGACGTGCCCGCCCAAGGCAAGGCCAACGGTCGCAGTGTCGTGCTGATGCACGGCAAGAATTTCTGCGCCGCGACCTGGGGCGACTCGATCAAGACCCTCAGCGAGGCTGGCTACCGGGTCATCGCGCCGGACCAGATCGGCTTCTGCACCTCGAGCAAGCCAGACCACTACCAGTACAGCTTTCACCAACTGGCGAACAACACCAACGCGCTGCTCAAGACCCTGGGTGTGCAGAAAGCCATCGTGCTGGGCCACTCCACCGGTGGCATGCTTGCCACCCGCTATGCGCTGCAATTTCCCGATCAGGTCGAACGCCTGGCGATGGTCAATCCCATCGGGCTCGAAGACTGGAAGGCCCTCGGCGTTCCCTACCGCAGCGTGGACCAATGGTATGAACGCGAGCTGAAACTCAGCGCCGACGGCATCCGTACCTACGAGCGCAATACATACTATGGCGGTCGCTGGAAGCCGGAGTACGAGCGTTGGGTGGACATGCTGGCCGGATTGAACAAAGGCCCGGGACATAAGCAGGTGGCATGGAATTCAGCACTGATCTACGACATGATCTTCACCCAGCCGGTCTACTACGAGTTCAAGGACCTGAAGGCGCCGACTCTGCTGCTGATCGGCACGTCCGACACCACCGCCATTGGCAGCGACATCGCTGCGCCGGCAGTGAAGGCCAGGTTGGGCAAATATGACGTGCTGGGCAAGCAGGTCGCCCAGCTGATTCCTCGATCGACACTGGTGGAATTCCCCAATCTGGGTCACGCGCCGCAGATGGAGGAACCAGACCGGTTCCACAAAGCCCTGCTGGGCTGGCTGGACAAACCCATTCTCTGACGAGGTATTCCATGGCGGTGCAGATTGCAGTCATCGATGATTGGCAGGACGTGGCAAGGGATGTGGTGGATTGGTCCGCACTGGAGAGCGTCGGCCAGGTGACGTTCCTGCATGACTATCCCGCCGACCACGACGCCCTGGCCGCGCGCCTGCAAGGCTTCGATGTCATCTGCGTGATGCGCGAACGGACACGTTTCGATGAAGCGCTGCTGCGCCGCTTGCCCAAGCTCAAGCTATTGCTGACCGGCGGCATGCGCAATGCCGCCCTCGACCTGAAGGCTGCCGCCGCGCTGGGTATCCAGGTGTGTGGCACCGACAGCTACAAGCACGCCGCGCCCGAACTGACCTGGGCACTGATCATGGCGCTTACGCGCAACCTCGTCCCAGAAGCCAACGCGTTGCGTGCCGGGCTTTGGCAACAGGGCCTGGGCGGCGACTTGCACGGCAAGACCCTGGCAATCCTCGGCCTGGGCAGCATCGGCACGCGCGTGGCGCAGTTCGGCCAAGTGTTCGGCATGCGAGTGATCGCCTGGAGCGAGAACTTGACGGCCGAACGGGCAACCGATGCCGGCGTCACCTATGTAAGCAAGCAAGCGCTGTTCGAGCAGGCCGATATTCTCTCGATCCACCTGGTCCTCGGTGACCGCACCCGGGGCCTGGTCGATGCCCAGGCGCTGGGCTGGATGAAGCCTGGTGCGCTGCTGATCAATACTGCCCGCGGGCCGATCGTGGACGAGGCTGCCTTGATCGATGCGCTGCAGCATAAACGCCTGGCTGGGGCGGGCCTGGATGTATTCGCCCAGGAACCGTTGCCGCCCGACCACCCGTTCCGGACGCTGGACAACGTACTGGCAACACCTCACGTGGGTTACGTGAGCCGCCAGAATTACCAGCAATTCTACGGCCAGATGATTGAAGACTTGCAGGCCTGGACGGCAGGCAAGCCGATTCGGGTGTTGAAGCCGATAGCCTGAGTTTGCCCGTCCCTGTGGGAGCGAGCCGTTTCCGGGCGGCGTGCCGACGAAGACGGTGTGTCAGTTAGAGGAGATGTCGTCTGACCTGGCGCTTTCGCGAGCAGGCTCCCTCCCACCCAGCTCAAACCATGAAGCATCTGCACCCTGCTTGAAAGCCATCAAAACGCCTCCATCCTGCCCGCCCCTTTATGGTGCGATGCGCTGTTGAACCGCGCACGCGATTGAACCAGCGCCTTTCCCTACAACACGAATGTTTCAAAGAGGCTGCATTTCGTCGGCTCGTATTCCCCTTCGTCGTGTAAGACATTGCCGACAATAAATGTGATTGTCCGACAATTCGACGAAGCGAACCGCACCGCTCTAGCTTCTGACCTAGACTGCCGGTCCGGGCGCAAAACCGACCGGTCATCAGGACGAAAAAAAGTCGAAACTTTTCACAACGGCGAAAGGTCAGGTTAGAGGAAGGGCAACAACGGCTGGAGCATTCCTTGCAACGGCCCCCTCACCTGATTCGCTTCGCCGCATTGGGCAGCGCTTTGCTCTCCTTGCGTAGCGCTCGTGCGCCTGGCCGCAGGATTCGGCCAATGTAACAACAGCTCTGGCGCTTGCCGGAAACAGATCGAGAACATAGGAGTTATTTATGATCAGTGCTGCCTTGGAACCACAGCAAGTCCGCTCTCAACTACCGCCGGCGGCAGAATCGCCGACGGCACCGGTGCTGGCCACCGGAGGCAAGGCACTGCTCCCTGTCGTTCGACAGAATCCAAATCGCAAGAAAATTCTGTTCGTGACGTCCGAAATCGCCGACCTGGTGAAGACCGGCGGGCTGGGTGACGTTTCTTCCGCCCTGCCCCGGGCGATGGCCGGTCTGCACGATGTGCGGATACTGATCCCTGGGTACCCGCAAGTCATGAACAGCGGCAATCCTATCCATATCATCGGCGAACTGGGCGGCCATGCCGCACTTCCGCCCTGCAAGATCGGCCGCATGGACATGGCCGACGGTCTGGTGATCTACGTACTGATCTGTCCCGAACTCTATGCCCGTGAAGGTTCTCCCTACGGCGCCAACAATGGCCGCGACTGGCCCGACAACCACATCCGCTTTGCCCGCCTGGGCCTCGCCGCGGCAGACATCGCCGCCAACCTGGCGCAAATCCACTGGTGCCCCGACCTGGTCCACGCACACGACTGGCCAGCCGGGCTGGCGCCTGCCTATATGCACTGGCGCGGTCAACGCACCCCCACCCTGTTCACCATCCACAACCTGGCGTACCAGGGCGTGGTCAGCCTCGCGTCCTGCCCTGAGTTGGGTATTCCCGAGCACGCGCTGCAACAGGAAGGCATGGAGTTCTACGGCAAGCTGTCGTTCCTGAAGGCCGGCATGGCCTATTCCAGCCACATCACCACCGTGAGCGCCACCTACGCCCAGGAGATCACCACACCGGCGTTCGGCTGTGGACTCGATGGGTTCCTTGCCTCCAAGACTCAACAAGGCTTGCTCAGTGGCATCCCCAACGGCATCGATGAAAGCTGGGACTCGGCCACCGATACCCACCTGCAGCGCCAGTTTTCCATAGGCGACTGGGATGGCAAGGCAGCCAACGCCGCGCATGTACGCGACCTGTTCGGCCTGGATGATTCCACCGGCCCACTGTTCGCCGTGGTATCGCGTCTGGTGTATCAGAAAGGCCTGGACCTGACCGAAGCCGTTTCCGAATTCATCGTCGAGTCCGGCGGGCAGATCGCGATCATCGGCCGCGGCGAGCCGGAAGAAGAACAAGCCATGCGTGAACTGGCCCTGCGCTTCCCAGGCCGGATCGGCGTGCGCATCGGCTTCAACGAAACCGACGCTCGGCGGATGTTCGCCGGCAGCGACTTCCTGTTGATGCCGTCCCGCTACGAGCCCTGCGGCTTGAGCCAGATGTATGCGCAACGCTTTGGATCGCTGCCCGTAGCCCGGAATACCGGCGGGCTTGCCGACACGATCGAGGACGGAGTCACCGGGTTCTTGTTCAACGAATCCACCGTCGACAGTTACAAAGAGGCGCTGACCCGTGCGTTCAAGGTGTACGAGTTCCCCGAACTGCTTAATGCGATGCGCTGCCGGGCGATGTCCGCGCCGTTCAACTGGAGCAAGGCTGTGGAACCCTACGCCGAACTTTACGAACAACTGGTCGCTAAATCATTAGGAAAATCTGCCAGACAATGAGGTAACCGATGCCGTCAAGGACGCCTGAAACCTGGACCCACGGCGCGGTCCTGCTTGATCCAGAGCACACCCGTTTCGCCCTGTGGGCCCCTGATGCCCTTTATGTCAGTGTCGAACTCGACACTGGAGAATCCATACCGATGCTGCCCCAGGCCAACGGCTGGCACATGATCCAGGCCCGTTGCCCCGCCGGCACTCGCTACCGCTACAACATCGATGGTGAACTGCAAGTGCCTGACCCGGCTTCCAGGTCCCAGGATGGCGATATTGACCGCCACAGCGTGGTGGTCGACCCCCACGCTTATCAATGGCGGCACACCGGTTGGCGCGGACGCCCCTGGTACGATGCCGTCATCTATGAACTACATGTCGGCGCCCTGGGCGGTTTCGAAGGTGTCGAGCAACAGCTGGCGCGCCTGGCCGGGCTTGGCGTCACGGCCATTGAACTGATGCCGCTCTCGCAGTTCCCCGGAGACCGCAACTGGGGCTACGACGGCGTGCTGCCGTACGCGCCCCAGGCTTCTTACGGTACGCCGGACCAGCTCAAGCACTTGATCGACAGCGCCCATGGCCATGGAATCGCAGTCATCCTGGACGTGGTCTACAATCACTTCGGCCCCGACGGCAACTACCTGCACCGCTACGCCAAGGGCTTCTTTCGCGAAGACAAGCACACGCCATGGGGCGCGGCGATTGATTTCCGGCGCCGCGAGGTCCGTGACTTCTTCATCGACAACGCGCTGATGTGGCTGTCGGAGTACCGTTTCGACGGCCTGCGCCTGGACGCGGTTCACGCCATCGAAGACCCCGACTTCCTTCAGGAACTGGCCGCCAGGGTGCGTCAGCAGGTGGACCCGACACGGTATGTCTGGCTGACCGTCGAGAACGAACACAACCAGGCCAGCCTTCTGGAACAAGGCTACGACGCCCAGTGGAACGATGACGGACACAACGCGCTGCACGTGCTGCTGACGGGCGAGACCGACGCTTACTACGCCGACTATGCCGAGCAACCGACGGAAAAACTCGCCCGCTGCCTGAGCCAGGGCTTCGTGTTCCAGGGCCATACCAACCGCCATGGCGAATCCCGCGGGGAGCCCAGCGGTCACTTGCCGCCCAGCGCGTTCGTGCTGTTCCTGCAGAATCACGACCAGATCGGCAACCGCGCCCTCGGTGAACGTCTGCATCAACTGGCGCCGCCGCAAGCCCTGCAAGCCGCGACTGCCCTATTGCTTTTATCGCCGATGATTCCGCTGATGTTCATGGGCGATGAGGTCGTCGCTGAACAACCGTTCCTGTTTTTTACCAGCCACCACGGCGAACTGGCCGAGCTGGTGCGTGAAGGCCGCCGCAACGAGTTCAAGGCCTTCAGCGCCTTTGCCGATCCGCAGAAGCGTGAACGGATTCCCGATCCGAACGCGGCCAGTACGTTCGACGCTTCAAGGCCCAACCTGGAGGCGCACCAGCCGGAGCAACTGGCCAGTGAAGCTCTTTATCGCCTACTGCTGAAAATCCGTCGGGAGGAAATCGTTCCGCGCCTGCCCGCCGCCCATGCCTTGGGCGCCGACGTATTGGGTCACGGCGCCGTCAGCGCACGCTGGCAAATGGGCGATGGCAGCGTGTTGCGCATCGACCTGAATCTTAGCGACAAGCCTGTCAACCACAGCGCCCCGCAAGATGCGCAGATTCTTTTCGAACATCCACCGCAGGCCATGGGTCTGTTGCAACAGGGGGTACTCACGCCCTACAGCGCGCTGGTCAGTCTGACGCAAGCGGCAACCTTGCCCACCCTTACTGGAGAGCGCCTATGAGTGATGCGCAATTGGAAATCCTCGCTGGCCGGGCAGGCCTGGCGGTGGACTGGATCGACGCCAACGGCCGGGCCCAGAAAGTATCGCCGGCGGTCCTGCGTTCGGTCCTCACCGGCCTGGGCCATCCCGCCGGTAGCGCGCAGGAAATCGACGCCAGCCTGTTGCAACTGCAAGAGGACCAACAGAACCACCGCCTGCCACCGCTGATCACGGCGGACGTCGGCGCCAATGTCGACCTGAGCCGTTATTTCGAGCCCGGCACGCCTTGCGAAATCCAACTCGAGGACGGCGCGACGATGAGCTCAAAGCTCGATGCCGACGCCGCTCTCCCCGGGATCGTCCCGGTGGGGTATCAGCACGTGAGCATCCAGGGCCAACATTTCACCCTGGCGGTGGCGCCGGCCCGTTGCTACAGCGTGGCCGATGCCGTGGATGATCCAACGCCTCGGGCCTGGGGTTTGAGCGCACAGCTTTATTCGCTACGACGCCCGGGTGATGGCGGCTTCGGCGACACCCAGGCCCTCGAAGAGCTGGCGCGGGTGGCGGGCGAACGCGGCGCCGATGCCCTGGCGATCAGCCCGATGCATGCGATGTTCAGCAGCGATACCGGCCGCTACAGCCCTTACTCGCCTTCCAGCCGGTTGTTTCTCAACAGCCTGTATGCCGCGCCGGGCACCATCCTGGGCGAGCGTGCGCTGCGCACGGCGATCGACGCCAGCGGCCTGACCAACCAATTGCGCAGCCTTGAAGAGCAGCCGCTCATCGACTGGCCGGTTGCTGCCCAAGCCAAGCAACGGGTGCTTCGCGCCCTGTATGACGGCTTCAGACAGGGCGTGCACCCCTTGCACGAAGACTTCAGCAGCTTCCGCCATAGCAGTGGAGAAGCCTTGGAGAATCACTGCCGCTTCGAAGCCCTCCAGGCCGAACGCGCGGCTCGCGGCGAAAGCCTCGACTGGCGCCAGTGGCCCGAAGAATGGCGGGACCCGCGCAGCCCGGCAATCGCCCGTTTCGCCGAAGAAAACGCTGACGAAATCGGCTTCTACGCTTTTTGCCAATGGTTGATTGCCCGCTGCCTGGAGCGTGCCCAGAGCGCGGCCAAATCCAGCGGCATGAGCATCGGCCTGATCGCCGATCTTGCGGTGGGTGCCGACGGCGCCGGCAGCCAGGCCTGGAGCCGGCAGGACGAATTGCTCGCGTCCCTTACGGTGGGCGCGCCCCCCGACATCCTCAATCGCTCGGGCCAGGGTTGGGGCATCTCCGCGTTCTCCCCCGAGGGCCTGGTTCGCAATGGTTTTCGCGCCTTCATCGAGATGCTGCGGGCCAATTTCGCCCACGCGGGTGGCTTGCGCATCGACCACATCATGGGATTGCAACGGCTATGGGTGATCCCCAACGATGCCCCGCCCACCGACGGCGCCTATCTCTACTACCCCATCGACGACCTGTTGCGACTATTGGCCCTGGAGTCCCATCGTCACCAGGCCATCGTCCTGGGCGAGGACCTGGGTACGGTGCCCGACGGCCTGCGTGAAAAACTGGCGGCGCGCTCGATCCTCGGCATGCGCGTGTTGTTGTTCGAACAGGACAACACGCACTTCAAGCCCATTCTCGATTGGCCCGACGACGCCCTGGCGACCACCAGCACCCATGACCTGCCCACTCTCAACGGCTGGTGGCACGGCCACGACATCGACTGGAATGCCCGGCTGGAGCTGATCGATTCCCACACCGAAATGGATTGGCGCAAACATCGCCAGCGTGAACGCAAAGGGTTGCGCAACGCGCTGAACCAGGACCCGCAGAACTTCCGCGAGGAACATTGCGAAACCGACCAGGTGCTGGACGCCAGCGTGCGCTTTCTCGGGCATACCCGAGCGCCGTTGGTACTGCTGCCGTTGGAAGATGCCCTGGGCATCGACGAGCAGGCCAACCTCCCCGGCACCACCGACACCCACCCTAACTGGCGGCGGCGCCTGGCTCTGGAGAGCGGAGCGCTGCTGGACGACCCGGACGCCGCACGGCGTCTGGAAATACTCGCCTGCGCGAGGCTTCAGGCGAACGAGCGTGACCGATGAACGATAAAATGACTCCATCCCTGCGGGCCACCTTACGCCTGCAATTTCACAAGGGCTTCACCCTCGACGACGCCATACCGCAAGTGCCTTACTTCGCGTCGCTGGGTATAAGCCATATCTATGCCTCTCCGCTGCTCAAGGCGCGGGCCGGATCCATGCATGGCTACGATGTGGTCGACCCGACCCAGGTCAACCCCGAGCTGGGGGGTGAAGCCGCGCTCAAGCGCCTGGTCGCCACCCTGCGCGAACATCGGATGGGGCTGATCCTCGACATCGTGTCCAACCACATGGCCGTCGGCGGCAATGACAATCCGTGGTGGCTGGACCTGCTGGAATGGGGACGGCTGAGCCCCTATGGCGAATTTTTCGACATCCAATGGCATTCCCCCGACCCGTTGATGGAAGGCCAACTGCTCCTGCCCTTCCTGGGCAGCGACTACGGCGTGGCCCTGCAAGAAGGCACGCTGAAACTGCGCTTCGACGCCACGCAAGGCAGCTTTTATGTCGAGCATTATGAGCATCGCTTCCCTGTCTGCCCCATGCAGTACGGTGAGTTGCTAAAGCCTTCGGACGACCTGGCAGCCGAGCAGATCGAGTCGCTCAAGGGCCTGGCCGAGCGCTTTACCACGCTGAACTACCAGACCGATGCCCACTCCCTCGCCCGTCCCTTGCAACAGGAACTGCGAGACCTGGCAGCGGAGCCCGCGATACTCGACGCCATCCAGGTCACCCTGAGCGGCTACGACTCCACGCAGCCGGAAGGTTTCGAACGCCTGCATCGGCTGCTGGAACGTCAGAGCTACCGTCTCGCCAGTTGGCGTACGGCGGCGGACGATATCAATTGGCGGCGCTTTTTCGATGTCAACGAACTGGGCGGCCTACGGGTCGAGCGGCCGGCGGTATTCGAAGCGACCCACGCGAAAATCTTCGAGCTGATTGCCGAAGGATTGGTGGACGGGCTGCGGATCGATCACATTGACGGCCTGGCCGATCCTCGGGGCTACTGCCGCAAGCTGCGCCGGCGCGTCGACTCGCTGTCCCCGTCACGGCATCTGCCGATTTTCGTGGAGAAAATCCTTGGCGATGGCGAAACCCTGCGCCGGGATTGGAACGTCGACGGCAGCACTGGTTACGAATTCATGAACCAGATTTCGTTGCTGCAACACAACCCGGCCGGCGCCGAACCCCTCGCTGAATTCTGGAGCCGCCACAGTGAACGGCCAGCGCATTTTATCGAAGAGGCGCGCCTGGCCCGCCAGCAGATTCTCAATGGATCCCTGGCCGGGGACTTCGAAAGCGTGGCCCAAGCCCTGCTGCAGGTGGCGCGGGATGACGTGATGACCCGCGACCTGACCCTGGGTGCCATTCGACGGGCATTGCAGGAACTGATCGTGCATTTCCCGGTGTACCGCACCTATATCACCCCGCTGGGTCGCTCCGCCGAAGATGAGGTGTTTTTCCAGAAGGCCCTGGAAGGCGCCCGGCAAACCCTCAGCGAAGCCGACTGGCCGGTGCTTGACTGCCTGGCCGACTGGCTCGGTGGCATGCCTTGGCGCGGGCGGCCTCGGGGCAGCGAGCGCAAACGGCTGCGCCACGCTTGCGTGCGCTTCCAGCAACTGACTTCGCCGGCCGCCGCCAAGGCTGTCGAAGACACTGCGCTGTATCGTTCGGCGGTGCTGCTGTCGCGCAATGACGTGGGCTACAACACCGAACGGTTCAGCGCCCCGGCTCAGGAGTTCCACGGGGCCTGCTTCGAGCGGTTGGAGCATTTCCCAGACAACCTGGTGACCACCGCCACCCACGACCACAAACGCGGGGAAGACACTCGAGCACGGCTGGCGGTGATCAGCGAACGCCCCGATTGGTACACCTCGTGCGTGGAGCAATGGCGCATCCTCGCCCCGTCGCTGCACAGCGACCCGGCCGCCCCTTCGGCCGGTGACGAGTTGATTCTTTACCAGGCCCTGCTCGGAAGTTGGCCGCTGGACCTTGACTTGCAGGACCCCAAGGCCTTGGCCAGCTATGCCGAACGCTTGTGGCAATGGCAGCGCAAGGCGTTGCGCGAAGCCAAGCTGCAAAGCAGTTGGGCCGCCGTCAACGATTCTTATGAGCAGGCAACGCAGATGTTCCTGGAGCGGTTGCTGCTGTGCGATGAGGGCTTGCCTCTGCGCTGCGCCATCGCCGAAGCCGTGCAGGCCATCGCTCCAGCGGGCGCCCTCAACAGCCTGGCGCAAACCTTGCTGCGCATGACCGTCCCCGGCGTACCGGATCTGTACCAGGGCAACGAGTTCTGGGACTTCAGCCTGGTGGATCCGGACAACCGTCGCCCAGTGGATTTCGAGGCCCGCCGTGAGGCGATGCAGGCCGACAGCGCCCCCGTGGCGCTTGTGCGTGATTGGCGCGACGGGCGTGTCAAGCAGGCACTGATCGCGCGGACGCTGGCCTTGCGGTCCGAGTATCCGCAACTGTTCCGCCAGGGCAGCTACGAGCCGTTGCCGGTACAGGGTGAGCATGCCGAGCACGTATTGGCATTCGTGCGCCAACACCAGCAGCAACGGGCGATCGTCGTGGTGCCGATTCACACGGCGCGCCTGCTGGAAAACAGTGCCCTGCCCCAGGTCGCTGCATCGGACTGGGGCGACACGCGCATCTCGCTACCGTTTGCCACCGAGGGAGCAAAACTGAGGGGACTTTTTGCAAGCGCAGCAGTCACACCCCAAAGGGAGCTGATGGTCAGCGCCGCACTGGGGGATTTCCCGGTCAATGTCTTTATTGAATCTTGAGTCAAGTCAGGAGCACTGCGATGAGTACCGACGATAAACGCATTCGTGAATTCGCCTATCAGATCTGGGAGTCGGAAGGTAAGCCTGCCGGGCAAGAAGAGCGCCATTGGGAAATGGCACGCAAGCTGGCGGAGGCCGAAGCCCTGGCGCCAAGCAAACCACCGAAAGCACCGAGCAAATCCGCGGCCAGCAAGACTGACGGCACCAAGCCGGCTGCTGCCGCCAAGGCCACCGTCGCCAAGGCCGCCGCCAAGAGCACCGCGCCCAAGGCCAAGCCCGCGACCAAGCCTTCGGCAGCTACCGCGGCAATGGTCCCGCCCGCCGACAAGGCTAGCGCTAAAAAGCCACGCGCCACGCGCAAGCCCCCGGCGGTCTGAACCCGCGGACTCATCGTTCCCAAGCCAGTGCTTCTTTCAACGAAGAGGCCTGCTTGTGGCGTGCAGACTTGTATTGTCGCCACAAGCGCAAAGCACGCAGCCCTGCGTGCAGCGCACCACCGTATCTGTCTTTTGCAGGAGCAACTATGACCCGTCCGAAAAATACCACGCCGCCGCCCGTTATCGAGGCTTCGCGGATACGTGAAGGGCTGCCGTTTCCACTCGGCGCGACCTGGGATGGCCTGGGGGTCAATTTCGCGTTGTTCTCGGCCAACGCCACCAAGGTCGAACTGTGCATCTTCGACGACACAGGCGAGGTGGAACTCGAGCGTATCGAACTACCGGAATACACCGATGAGATCTACCACGGCTATCTACCGGACGCACATCCGGGGCTGATTTATGGCTACCGCGTCTACGGTCCGTACGACCCCGAGAACGGCCACCGCTTCAACCCCAACAAGCTGCTCATCGACCCCTACGCCAAGCAACTGGTGGGCGAGCTGAAATGGTCGGAAGCCCTGTTCGGCTACACCATCGGCCATCCCGATGGCGATCTCAGTTTCGATGAGCGTGACAGCGCGCCATTCGTGCCCAAGTCCAAGGTCATCGACCCGGCCCATACCTGGGGCCGCGATCATCGGGTCAGCGTGCCGTGGGACAAGACCATCTTGTATGAAACTCACGTGCGCGGCATCTCCATGCGCCATCCCTCGGTGCCGGAGAACCTGCGTGGTACGTTCGCTGGCCTGATGGTCGACGATGTCCTGGAACACATTCGCAAGCTGGGCGTGTCGTCTGTGGAATTGCTGCCCATCCACGCGTTCGTCAACGACCAGCACCTGCTGCAAAAGGGCATGACCAACTACTGGGGCTACAACAGCATCGCCTTCTTTGCCCCGGATCCGCGCTACCTGGCCAGCGGCAAGATTGCCGAGTTCAAGGAAATGGTCGCGCACATGCACGAGGCCAATCTGGAGGTCATCCTCGATGTGGTTTACAACCACACCGCCGAGGGCAATGAACAGGGCCCGACGTTGTCCATGCGAGGCATCGACAACGCGTCGTACTACCGGCTGATGCCCGACGACAAGCGCTACTACATCAACGATTCGGGCACCGGCAATACACTGGACCTGAGTCATCCCTGCGTGCTGCAAATGGTCACCGACTCGTTGCGCTACTGGGCCACGGAAATGCACGTGGACGGCTTCCGCTTCGACCTGGCGACCATTCTGGGCCGGTATCACGACGGCTTCGACGAACGCCACAGTTTCCTCGTCGCCTGTCGCCAGGACCCGGTGCTGCGCCAGGTAAAAATGATCGCCGAGCCCTGGGACTGCGGCCCCGGCGGCTATCAGGTCGGACGCTTCCCGCCAGGTTGGGTCGAGTGGAATGACAAATTCCGCGACACCGTGCGCGCCTTCTGGAAAGGCGACGATGGCCAACTGGCCGACTTCGCCAGCCGCATGACCGCCTCGGGCGAGATGTTCAACCAGCGTGGCCGACGGCCATACGCCTCGGTCAACTTCGTCACGGCCCACGACGGCTTCACGTTGCACGATCTGGTCTCCTACAACGACAAGCACAACGAAGCCAACGACGAGAACAACCAGGACGGCAGCAACAACAACCTGTCCTGGAACCATGGCGTCGAAGGCCCGACGGATGATCCCGAGATCAATGAGCTGCGTCATCGGCAGATGCGCAACTTCTTCGCCACCCTGCTCCTGGCCCAAGGCACACCAATGATTGTCGCTGGCGACGAGTTCGCCCGAACCCAGCACGGCAACAACAATGCCTACTGCCAGGACAGCGAAATCGGCTGGGTCAACTGGGACCTGAGCGCTGATGGCCAGGCGTTGCTGAAGTTCGTCAAGCGCTTGATCAAACTGCGCATGTCCTACCCGATCCTGCGACGCGGTCGATTCCTGGTCGGCAATTACAACGAGGACATCGGCGTAAAGGATGTGACCTGGCTGGCCCCCGACGCAAGCGAGATGACCGTCGAACAATGGCAGGATGGCCAAGGCCGTTGCCTCGGCATGTTGATGGACGGCCGCGCACAGGAGACCGGCATCCGCCGCAAGGGCGGCGACGCGACATTGTTGCTGGTGGTCAACGCGCACCACGACATCGTCAACTTCCGCCTGCCAGAGGTGCCCGAAGGGAGTTTCTGGACCTGCATGGTGGACACCAACCAACCCGCGGTGCGTGGCCAGGAGCGTTTCGATTTCGATTTCGAATATTCCGTGACCGGGCGCTCACTGCTGCTGTTCGAGCTTCAACGCGAAGAAGAGGAATAAGGGACCTTCCCCGAGTCGGCTGGCGCAAGGACGCGCCCTGCTGCACGCGCAACACAGTTCGAACAAAAAAAACCGGTTCAGATACACATTCTGACGCGACGAATCCGCTGGCATGGTCAATACTTCGCCTGCGGTCGATTCCAGGACTCGGAACATCGCGAATCACAGTCATCGCTCCCAAGGGGCGACATTGGGCGGCTGGCCCGTTGCGTGACTGAACGATTGGACACGACAAGGACGTATCTCATGAAACCTGCCTCTCGGTTGCAAGGCCGGCATCACCCGCAAATCTGGAACAGCGCGCCGCAACTGGCCGATATTCCGATCATCAGCACCCAGACACTCATACCTGCGGGCGCCCGCGCGGTCATCCTTGCCCCGCACCCTGGCGACGAAGTCGGCGCCTGCGGTGGGTTGCTCCAGTTGTTGAGCAACCTGGGCCAAACGATGTTGCTGATCTCGGTCACCGACGGCAGCCTGAGCCATCCGGGCTCGCCACTGTGGTCCGATGAGCGGCTGCGCACGTTTCGCCCGCATCCCCAGGAGAGCGTGGACGCCCTGCATCGCCTGGGCTTGCCTTCCAATGGTCTGCAGTGGGTCCGCGGAGGGTTCCCGGAAAAGGGCCTCGCCGAACATGAAGCCCAACTGACCGCGTTCATCGGCCATTACCTCAAACCTGGCGACGTGGTGTTCAGCACTTGGCGCCTGGACGGCGACAGCGACCACGACACGGTCGGCCGCGCTGGAGCCTTGGCCGCTGAAACCGTCGGAGCGGTGTTCAACGAACTGCCCGTATGGGCCTGGCACTGGCCGGTTCGTGAGCAGAACAGGATCCCCTGGCATCGGGCGCGCAAATTACGGCTGGACGTGTGGACCACCGCCCGCAAGCGTCACGCCATGCACGCCTATGCCAGCCAGCTCGGCAGCGAGCCCACCAACGGCATCGCACCGCTGGTGCCTAGGGTCATTCTCGATCGCATGGGCATGCCGTACGAAATTGTATTTATCTGACCCCCAGCCCTGTGAAAGCGAGCTTGCTCGCGATAGCGGCCCAGCCAATATTTTGTCAAGCTGACCTACTGCTATCGCGAGCAGGCTCGCCCCCACATTTTTCGCCTTGGAGTTTTGTCCGGCAAGAATTCCGGAACTGCCGCAGTCGCCATGAGTCGCATGAACAGAGACGTCTGACTCAGGAGTGAACGTGACTCGCGATTTCCACTGGCGGGTCGAAGAATCAGTGCCGCTGGACGCACCCGCGGCGATTCATCGACTGCGTGTTCTCACGGTGAATACACATAAAGGCTTTACAGCCCTCAATCGTCGTTTCATTTTGCCGGAGCTGCGCGAAGCGGTGCGCGCCACAGGTGCCGACCTGGTTTTCCTTCAGGAGGTGCTTGGTGAACATGATCGACATGCCCTGCGCTACGACAACTGGCCCCAGACCTCGCAATACGAATTTCTCGCCGACAGCATGTGGAGCGACTTCGCCTACGGCCGGAACGCGGTGTACCCCGACGGACATCACGGCAACGCGCTGCTTTCCAAATACCCGATCCGCCAGTTCCGCAACCTCGACGTGTCAATCACCGGTCCCGAACGGCGCGGGTTGCTGCATTGTGTGCTGGACGTGCCGGGCCATGCCGAAGTCCACGGGATCTGCGTGCATCTGAGCCTGCTGGAAAGCCATCGCCAATTGCAGCTCAAGCTGCTCTGCAAATTGCTTGACTCTCTTCCCGAGGACGCTCCGGTGATAATCGCCGGGGATTTCAACGATTGGCAATTGCGCGGCAACACCACGCTTGCCCGTCGCCAGTACCTGCACGAGGCCTTTGAACACCATCACGGGCGTCCTGCCCGGACCTACCCCGCCCGCTTCCCCCTGCTACGCCTGGACCGCATTTACCTGCGCAACGCCACCAGCCACGCCCCGCAGATCCTCGGGAACAAGCCCTGGACGCACTTGAGCGATCACCTGCCGTTGGCGGTGGAAGTGCATCTGTAGCCCCTGATCCGGGTAAACCGACCTGTAAGATCTGACAGTAGCGACGCCTTTGATTCGTTGCTAGCGTGCCTTTCCATACAGCGAGCGTTGCCGGGTCCTGTGTGCCATCTGTCGTGCAACCCATGCTGAAACAGGCATGCCATGGATGCCCATGCAGAGGGATAGCACATGATTCGGCGCGATCGGCATCTCAATCGTCTGTTCAACGCCTTGTGGGTAGCGGCTCCGTTCCTGCTTCCTGCCTCATCAGCGATGGCGGCTTGCACATTGTCACCCACGGCAGGCGACGACACTTACGTGTGCGACAGTGGCACGAGTGCAACCGGGCTTACGGATCTGTCGGGCAACAACAACCTGACGGTCTCAGGCAGTGGCCTCGTTCAGGGTGACGTCGTGTTCGATGCCGGAACCGACCGCATCGAAATCAACGCCAACGGTGTGATCGATGGCGACGTCGAGCAAGGCTCGCAAGCCGACGCGTTTGAAATGAATGGCGGCCGGATTCTATCGATCTCCCAAGGCGATGGCCTCGATACGTTCCTGATGACTGGCGGCACCATCGTCGACGCGTTCGAAGATGGCGACATCGCCCAGATGACCGGCGGCACCATCGGCAGGGTCGACATGAAGCTCGATGACAACGTCTTCGACATGTCAGGTGGGGAAATCATCGGCAACCTCGTCACTGGCTTCGGCAGGGACACCATCATCCTGTCCGAAGGACGCATCGGCGGTAATGTCAGCGTCAGCGGTGGCAACGACAGCGTGACCGTCAGTGGCGGGGAAATCGGCGGCGAGGTCCGGACCAGTGCCGGCGACGATCGATTCCAATGGAGCGGCGGCACCATCCGCTCAGCCATCCTGATGGGCGACGGCACCGACACCGCTCTGTTGCAGAACCTCACCGAGGCGGGACTCGCCCCCACGCCCAGCCTGGACGGAGGCTTGGGCCAGGACAACCTGACCTTCGAGGGCAGCACGTCCAGTACCGGAGCCCGCTATGACAACTGGGAAACCGTCAGCCTGACCCAAGGCTCGCGCCTGGACTTGGGCGACACGCTGCTGCTGGGCGACAACGTCACCGGCACGGGTGTGTTCAACATCGACAGCAGCAGCGTATTGACCTCGACCCAAGGCGTCATCGCGCCGTTTACTTCAGGCCAGATGAGCACGCTCAACAATGCTGGAGCAATTGATCTCGCCGACGGCAACACCCGCACCAACGACACCCTCACCGTGCAAGGCAATTACGCCGGCAATGGCGGCCAGCTACGCCTGCAAACGGTGCTTGGGGCCGATGATTCGCCCAGTGACAAACTGGTGGTCAACGGTGGCACCCTGACAGGCGGCACCGCCATCACCGTCACGAATCTGGGTGGCGCCGGCGGCCTGACTACCCAGGACGGCATCGAACTGGTCCAGGCCCAGAGCGGAGCCGTCAGTGATAGCAGCGCCTTTTCACTGGCGCAATCCGTCTCGGCCGGTGCATTCGACTATCGCCTGTTCAAGGGCGGCGTGGCCGGCAACGCCAACAACTGGTACCTGCGCTCCACGGTAGTGGCGGGCCCGGTCGCAGCGCCCAGCCCGACGCTGCCGCCGCTGCCGGCCGCCGTGCCGGGCGCTGCGCCGATTCCCTTGTACCGCCCCGAAGTCCCTACCTGGTCAGTACTGCCCCCAGCCGCCGCGCAATTGACGCTGATGGCCCTGGGTACGTTTCACGATCGGCAAGGCGACCAGCGCCTGCTGTCGGAAACCGGCGCGTTCGGCGCGGGTTGGGGCCGGGCCTACGGCAAGGACCTCGATCAAACCTGGGCCGGCACGGTAACGCCCCGGTTCGACGGTTCCATCAAGGGTTTCCAGGTCGGCCACGACTTGTACGCCGCCCCGACGTCCGACGATCGGACCCAGCGTATCGGTTTTTTTGTCGGCCACACCGAACTGAACGGCAACGTTGACGGCTTCAACCTCGGGTTCCAAGGTCGGCGCGCTGGCAAGATCGAGCTCGATGGCGACAGCTATGGCCTTTACTGGACCCTCATCGACCGCTCGGGTGGCTACATCGATGCGGTGGTCATGGGCACCCGCCTGAATGGCGATAACCGCTCCGAACGTGGCGTCAAAATCGACAATCGCGGGCACGCCTTGACCCTATCGGCGGAGGCCGGCTATCCGTTTGCGGTAGCTCGCGACTGGGTCTTTGAACCCCAGGCCCAGCTCATTCATCAGAAGATCAGCCTGGACAGCCAGGACGATGGGATTTCAAAGGTCGAATTCGACTCCGACAGCGCCTGGACTGGCCGCCTAGGCGCCCGGCTCAAGGGCAGCTATCAAGTCAGCGGCTTGCCGGTGGAGCCCTATCTGCGAGCCAATATCTGGCACACCTTTTCCGGCACCGACACGGTGACATTCGACGACACCCAACGGATCGAGACCGAACAACGCGCCTCCACGGCGGACCTGGGCGTTGGCTTGGTCGTGAGCCTGGCGTCTAGCGTCAGCGCCTATGCCGGCGTGGACTACAGCAATAACCTGGACAGCAACCAGCAACGCGGCGTGGCGGGCAATGTGGGCGTGAGAATCAGTTGGTGAGGCGCAGACGACGATGAATTGACGCCTAAATAGGATCGTTTTTATCCGCGTGAAATCATTGGGTTAGCGCTCCATGATTTCACTATGCCATTTGTCGGCCAATTTCTTGACGCAACCGCTTTGGTCTTCTTGAATACAACGTACTACCCCCGGAAACACAGTCAGGGGCAGGCCTCTGGAACCCCGCCATCGCGGGTCGCCAGAGGTTTGCCTCATCCATTCGGTCGCCCCTCATTCGGGGTAGGAGAGACGCCCTAAGCGAGAAATGCATGCGATTGCAAGGCAGACCCCCATGAAAACTTCCCCCCGCCCGCAGGAACTCAAAACCACCCTCTGCACCGTCTCGACCTCCCTGTTGCTGTGTTCGTCGATGCAAGTGCTGGCCGAACTGGAAGACCCTCTCACTGCCCCCTGGTACGACCGAACACCCGCCGACCACCCAACGGGCAACGACCCCGCGTCGGGCAAAAGTCCCGCGCTCTTCACGCTTCGCAACAACAATGGCCATACCCAGCGCGTCGGTTTGATCAGCGGCCAGAGCCGGATCACAGCCAATGGCAGCGCAATGCTGGTCGCGCCGGCTCTCGCCAAGCCGGGCCAGGAAACCCTGAGCCTGGAGGGGCAGAATCTTGGAGCCTACTGGAGCCTGACCGGCCCCGCGGGCTGGCACGTGGACCTGAGTGCCAGCGGGGGGCGGGTCAACGGTTTCAGCCTGAACGAACAGGGTCAACGTCAAGCCACCGAGGGCAGCGCCGTCACGCTGTCGGTCGAAGGCGGCTTCCCCATCGGCATCAGCGAAAACTGGGTGGTCGAACCCCAGGCGCAGTTGATCAACCAGCGCATCAGCCTTGATACGCCGAACGGCGAAAATGGTGACAGCAGCGAACTGAGCACTTGGAGCGGTCGCGTCGGCGCCCGGCTCAAAGGGGCCTACCAAGTCAACGGCCTGGGCGTCGAGCCGTACGTGCGCACCAACCTGTGGCACACGGTCCAGAGCGCCGACACCGTTACCCTGGACAAAGTCGACAAGATCAGCAGCAGCCGCAAATCTTCGACCGTTGAAGTCGGCCTGGGCCTGGTTGCCCGGGTCACCCCAGTGGTGAGCCTGTATGTCAGCGCCGACTACAGCAGTGACGTCGACGACAACGACCTCAACGGCGTCATCGCCAGCCTGGGCGTGCGGATGCGTTGGTAAACACCGGCTTCATGCATTCAACGCAATGGTGGCAGGGGCGTAGGCAGGACAGCCGCACGCCCTTGCCACTTCGAAATCACCTTCATAAAGGCGTATAACGCTAGAAGCGCCGCAGACTGTCAGCCCATGGCTCATTTCATTGATGGAGTAACGATATGACCACCGCCACCCTGCTCTCCCATTTATTTCCCAGCGCCGCGGATATCCCAGAGGCCTACCGTCTCGGTGATCCCGTCGAACAACGGGAATACCTGGTCGATGGCGTCTTGAGAACCTGGCAAGGACCACTGGCCACCGTGCGCAGCCCGGTTTACCTAGCCGGCCCGAACGGCGATGAACAAGTGATCCTCGGCAGTACGCCGCTGCTGGACGCCGAGACGGCGCTCACCGCGCTTGACGCCGCCGTCCGGGCCTACGATCGCGGCCAAGGCACATGGCCGACGATGCGCGTCGCCGAACGCATCCGCCATGTCGAAAGCTTCCTGGCGCGCATGCGTGAACGACGTGAAGCAGTGGTCAAGCTGCTGATGTGGGAAATCGGGAAAAACCTCAAGGACTCCCAAAAGGAATTCGACCGGACCTGCGACTATATCGTCGATACTATCAACGCCCTCAAGGAGCTGGACCGTCGTTCCAGCCGCTTCGAGCTGGAACAGGACACGCTGGGGCAGATCCGCCGCGTGCCCCTCGGCGTCGCCCTCTGCATGGGCCCGTACAACTATCCGCTGAACGAAACCTTCACCACGCTGATTCCCGCGCTGATCATGGGCAACACCGTGGTCTTCAAGCCGGCCAAGCTCGGCGTGCTGCTGATACGTCCGCTGCTGGAAGCCTTTCGCGACAGCTTTCCTGCGGGCGTCATCAATGTGATCTACGGCAGCGGCCGAGAGACCGTCAGCGCACTGATGGCCAGCGGCAAGATCGACATATTTGCCTTCATCGGCACCAACAAGGCTGCCAGCGACCTCAAGAAACTCCACCCGCGCCCGCATCGCCTGCGCGCCGCCCTGGGGCTGGATGCAAAAAACCCCGGCCTGGTGTTACGCGATGTCGACCTGGACAATGCCGTCAGCGAAGCGCTCACCGGTTCGCTTTCTTTCAATGGGCAGCGGTGCACGGCCTTGAAGATCCTGTTCGTTCATGAAGACGTCGCCCCGGCGTTCATCGAGAAATTCAATGCCAAACTCGCCGCGCTGAAACCCGGCATGCCTTGGGAAGATGGCGTGGCGCTGACGCCACTGCCCGAAGCCGGCAAGGTCGATTATTTGCACGCCCTGGTGGCCGATGCCATCGCCAAGGGTGCGGGGGTGATGAACCAGCACGGTGGCGAATCCCGGGCTTCGTTCTTCTATCCGGCGGTTCTATACCCGGTGAACACAGCGATGCGTGTGTATCACGAAGAACAGTTCGGCCCCGTCGTGCCCATCGTGCCGTACCGTGACCTGAACACCGTGGTCGATTACGTGCTCGAATCCGACTTCGGCCAGCAACTGAGTATCTTCGGCACCCACCCAGCTGAAGTCGGCAAGCTGGTGGACACCTTCGCCAACCAGGTCGGGCGCATCAACATCAACGCCCAGTGCCAACGCGGCCCAGACACCTTCCCTTTCAACGGCCGGAAAAATTCCGCGGAAGGCACATTGTCGGTCCATGATGCGCTACGCACTTTTTCGATCCGTACGCTGGTGGCAACCAAATTCCAGGAGAGCAACAAGGCGCTTATCAGCGACATCATCCGCGAGCGGGATTCGAATTTCCTGACCACCGACTACATTTTCTGAGACCGCTCGCTGGTTACGACAGGGCCGGGCGCCGCCATTTGACGCCCCAGCCCTGTTGCATGCCGGCAGCAGCCAGCAGGATCGCCGCCACCCCCAGCCACTGAAGCGGTTCGAGGCGATGACCGAAGGCGAACCAGTCGACGAAGATCGCCGCGATCGGATAGATAAAGGACAGCGCGCCGGTCACGGCTGTCGGCAACCGCTGGATCGCGCTGTATAGCAGCACGTACATGATACCGGTGTGAATCATGCCGAGGGTCAGCAGGCTGGCCCAGGCCTCGGGTTGCTGCGGCAACGTCGAGAGATTCGCCCATGGAGCCAACAGCAGTATCCCGGTGCTGACCTGGATCAGCGCGATCAAATGGGGTGGCGTGCCGCTGAGCCGCTTGATGATCAACGCCGCAATGGCGTACAGCAAAGCCGCACCCAACGCCAGGGCGATGCCCGCCAGATAGTCCTCGCCACCCTGCCCTTGTTCGCCATGGGCGCTGACGATCGCCAGCATCCCAAGGAACGAAACCGCGAGCCAGAAGAGCTTTTGCGCGGTGATCTTTTCGCCCAGGAACAACGCCGCCAGCCCGACCAGCATGAACGGTTGGACGTTGTACACCGCCGTACCGATCGCAATCGAAGCGCGGGAATAGGAAGCGAACAGCAATACCCAATTGCCCACGATTGCCACGCCGCTGAGTACCGCCAGCAGGAACGTTGTGCGCGTCAGCACATCCCGACGCAGGAAACCAAATCCCGCGCAAATCAGCAGCAGCGTGACGGCGCCAAATACGCAACGCCAGAACACCACATCCAGTACGGGCAGGCCCGCCACCAGTACAAACCAACCTATGGTTCCGGAAATCAGCATGGCGGCGGTCATTTCGAGCGAACCGCGGCGTAGGGTCTTGTCCATCTTCAGGCTCCTTCGGTAAGTGGCTACAGTATGCCGAGCCGCCGGGCCGGTTCTCCATGGCCTGAAAAAGGCTAAACTGGTTTTTGACCTTTTTTATAAAGGCCATTTTGACCATTTACCTAACGGAGCCGTTATGACTGACGACATCGACCAGATCCTCATCAAGGCGCTGATGGAAGATTCCCGACGCTCGCTCAAGGCTTTGGCGAACCTGAGCGGCCTGTCGTCCCCCAGCGTTGCCGAACGCCTGCGTAGACTCGAGGAGCGTGGCGTGCTCAGGGGCTATACCGTTGAAGTCGATCCGAAGTGTTTTGGTTATCAACTCCAGGCCATCGTGCGCATTCGCCCATTGCCAGGGCAGTTGCAAGAGGTGGAGCGGCAGATCCAGGCCATTGGCGAGTTCACTGAATGCGACAAGGTGACTGGCGAGGATTGTTTCATCGCGCGGCTGCATGTGCGGTCGATGGAACAGTTGGATGTTTTGTTGGATAAGTTGAATGTTCTTGCAGAAACCAATACGGCTATTGTCAAGAAGACGCCGGTGAAGCGGCGGTTGCCTCCGATGGGGTGAGAGCCGTTGATGGACGCCGACCTGGTGCAAGCCCCAGACAAAAAAAAGGCGCCTTTCCTTCAGGAAAAGCGCCGTTTCTCAAATCAACAGCTCAAGCCGGACACTCCGGCAATATCAGTCATCACGTCCCATCAACCCAAACAGCTGCAGCAAGCTGACAAACAGGTTGTAGATCGACACATACAGGCTGATGGTCGCCATGATGTAGTTACGCTCGCCGCCATGGATGATGGCGCTGGTCTGGTACAGGATGCAGACCGACGAGAACAGCACGAAGCCGGCGCTGATCGCCAGTTGCAGGCCGCTGATCTGGAAGAAGAAGCTAGCCACCACCGCACCCAGCAACACGAAGAAACCGGCGGTGATGAAACCACTCAGGAAGCTCATGTCCTTGCGGGAGATCAGTACGTACGCCGACAGGCCACCGAACACCAACGCGGTCATTGCGAAGGCCGAACTGACCACTTCTGCGCCGCCCTGCATGCCCAGGTAACGGTTGAGGATCGGGCCGAGCAGGAACCCCATGAACCCGGTCAGGGCGAAGGCCGATACCAGGCCCCAGGCCGAATCGCGGAGCTTGTTGGTAAGGAAAAACAGGCCGTAGAAACCGATCAGCACGACAAAGATGTTCGGGTAACCGACGCGCATCTGTTGTGCGACGAAGGCCATCACACCGCTGAAAGCGAGCGTGAGTGCCAGCAGGCCATAAGTGTTGCGCAGGACGCGGCTAACTTCTAGCTGCTCAGCCTGCACGCTGTTGTTCACTGCGTAATCCTGTTCGCGCATGGCGACACTCCTCCGGTTTTGAAACATTCAGTGGCAAGGATCATAACAGACGCTCTGTAACAAGCTACGTGGAGAGTTTGACAGTGTGTTTCATTCGGGTATTATGGCGCCCGCAACGCAATACGGAGGTGTGGCCGAGTGGTTTAAGGCAACGGTCTTGAAAACCGTCGACTGTAACAGGTCCATGAGTTCGAATCCCATCGCCTCCGCCATCTTCTACGTTAAAGCCCTGACTTGTCAGGGCTTTTTCGTGTCTGGCGTTTGAAAAAACAGTGACGGTCTTCACAAAGGAAACAGTGCATGCCATCCCCTAGCCTACTCAAGGAAAGTAAAGTGCCCCGTAAAACAATCGGTTCGATCGCTGCTGCAATTGTCGGCGTGGTCCTGTTATGCGTGTTCTTCGGAAGTTGGTACACGGTTGATGAAACCGAGCGCGGCGTGCTCCTGCGCAATGGCGCGCTGGTCGGGGTGGTTGAGCCGGGGCTGTCGTTCAAGACGCCATTTATCGAATCGGTACGCCTGATCAGCACGCAGAGCCAGGTTACCTCCTACGACGACTTGCAGGCCTACAGCAAAGACCAGCAATCGGCCGAGCTCAAAGTGTCGGTGTCGTGGCACATCGCGCCTTCCGACGTGGCGAAGGTCTATACCCAGTTCAAGGATCTGGAAGGCATCCGCGACCGGATGATCAGCCGGCAGGTGCCGACGCAGGTGGAGAATGTGTTCGGCAAGTTCAACGCCGTGGCCGCCGTGCAGAACCGCGTCCAACTGGTCAACGATATCTCCGCTGCGATCAAATCGACGATTACCGGGCCGGTGATCATCGACAGCGTCCAGGTTGAAAACATCGATTTCAGCGATGCCTACGAAAAGGCCATCGAAGCGCGCATGGCCGCCGAGGTCCAGGTCAAGACCCGTGAGCAGCAGCTCGCCACCGAACAGGTCCAGGCGCAGATTCGGGTGACCCAGGCCCAGGCGGAAGCCGATTCGCAAGTGGCCCAGGCCAAGGCCGATGCCCTGGCAACGGAACTGCGTGGCAAGGCTGAAGCCGAGGCGATCAAAGCCCGCGCCCAGGCGCTGGCCAGCAACCAGAACCTGGTGGAGCTGACCAAGGCCGAGCGCTGGAACGGTGAGCTGCCCACCACCATGCTGCCGAACAGCGCGCTGCCTTTTATCGATTTGAAGTAACCTCCGTCGGCGCGGTCGATTCCGGCCGCGCCATTTTCCCGTGCAGCGTCTAGACAGATACGTCGACGCCGGTGGTTGACGCTACACTTGCTTCACTGATGACCAGACGTTCACCGTTAGCAGGGAGCTCACCGTGTACCCAGGCAAACAAACAACGCAACTCCCCTCCTGTATCCCATTCTCCGCCCGTCATCCCGATAATTGCTCACACTCGCCAGGTCCGGTTTCGGCATCCGTTCCGCGCAGGAGAAACCTGTGACCATTCTGATCAATAAATACAAGTGGCCCGTCCTGTTGGCCGCGGCGCTTGTTGTCTTTTCCGCATTGATCTTCTTTTTAATAAAATCCTATACATACGACTCAGCGACCTATTTCGAATCACGGGACTTCATTCGCCAACTCAAGCAAGCCGACGCCAACTGGAACGTAAAAATCCTCAGGAAGAAAATCGGCGTCAACAATAACCTGTCACTCACCCCACCGCCCGAAGCGCAGACTCGCTGGGAGCAATTGGAGCGTTTGAACAGTTCCGGCCCGCTGGCGGCGCTCTGGGCGTCAAGGCGCCAGGGATACGTGGATGCGGTCAAGAACAAGAATCTGCTGGTCGAGCAGTTCGAGCAGCACAACGCCACGCTGCGGGCGTCCCTGGATGAGTTGCCGACGGTTGAAGACGAAATACAAAACCTGTTGCAGGAGATGAAGGCGAACGGGGAGATCGCGCGCCTGACCGCAGCCTCGAATGTCCTGGACCTGGCGTTGACCACCCTGGAGTTCGCCCTTTACGTCACGGCGGATAAAGAACGGGAAGTGCGGGACCAGTTAAGCGAACTCGAACATCAGATTGACCAACTGCCTGCCCTCTATCGGCCCGCGTTTGTGTCTCTGATACACCACGTCAAGACCATCATCCACGAACAGCCCCAGGTCAACGACCTGCTGGACCGCATCAGCGTCATCCCAGTGGCCCAGGAGCTGGACAGCATCAACGAGCTGTTGAACGAAACGCAGCGCAGGACCGCCGCCACGGACCGTAAGTACCATATATACCTGGCGGTGTGCGCCGGCCTGATGGCGCTTTTGATGATCTATCTGGCCGTACGGCTGGTGCGCAGTTATTCAGTCATCAACCAGATCAACCATGAGCTGCAAACTTCCAATGACAAACTGGAAGAACGCGTCCAGGAACGCACTCGCGAGTTGAAGGAGGCCGAACGGGAGTTGGTGGATGCCGCTCGCATGGCAGGCATGGCCGAGATTGCAACGAACGTGTTGCACAACGTCGGCAATGTCCTCAACAGCGTGAATATTTCCGCGGACCTGGTCACCCGCAAGTTGAAAAACAGCAAGACGCAAGGGTTGGGCAAAGCCGTGAAAATGATGAACGAACATGCCGACGACCTGGGTCATTTCATTACCGAGGACGAAAAAGGCAAGTTGTTGCCCCGCTACTTCAATGAACTGGTGGACTCTGTTGCAGGCGAACAAGCACTGCTCATCGAAGAACTGGCGCAGTTGACCAAAAGCATCGATCACATCAAGGATATCGTCACTACCCAACAAACCTACGCCGGGGCTGCGAGGCTGATCGAGCCGCTGAACGTCGCCGATCTGTTCGGGGATGCCCTGCGCATGAATGCAGGTGCGCTGAGCCGGCATCATGTCACCGTGATCAAGGATTACCAGGACGCTCCCGTGATTCTCGGCGACAAGCACCGGCTGCTGCTGATCCTGATCAACCTGATCAGCAATGCCAAGTTCGCCATGTCCAGCGTTGAGCACCCACGGGAGATGACCCTGGGAATCCGCATCGTCGACCAGACGACGTTATGCGTCAGCGTCAAGGACCGTGGCGAAGGGATTTCCAAGGAAAACCAGGCGAGGATCTTCAATCATGGCTTCACGACCCGCAAGGACGGCCATGGCTTTGGCCTGCACAGTTGCGCCCTGGCGGCGGTCGAAATGAACGGCCGTCTCCTGGCCTACAGTGACGGACCGGGGCAAGGCGCCCTGTTTACCCTGGAACTGCCCCTGGAGCTGGCAGCCTCATGACCCGCTTTGACTGCGCGGCTGGCAGCCGTGCCTGCGCGCAGTCAACAGAACGCGGCCCTACTTGACGTTCCCGGACGGGGCGTTACGGCGTCTCCTGGCGGGTAATGCGGCGGCGTAGGCCAGCGCTTCCTCCCGTGAGGCGAAGGAACCCAGCCGATCAGCCTGGGTACAGACTCGCCAAGGGCCGCTGTTGACGCTCAGTACGTCATAGCCATTGATGTGCATTTTCGTCAGCATCGCAGTACTCATGGTGATCACCTCCTGCAAAGTACCGAGTTACGCTGCCTACCATACTCCCGGTTCACCCGTCGGTGCCTACCGGGCGTCGCGACAGTTCATCGTCCATGCAATTCAATGGGAGTCCGAATCCCACAGCCAATCCCATAAACCGGGCAGATGCACGGGCTGGGACGTGTCGCGAACCGTGCGAGCCAGCGCCGCTCGTTCCAGGGCGCGGCTGTCGTCGTAGAACGGCTTCGCATCGGTCCTGAGCCCGGTCTCCCTGGCACTGTCCAAAAGGATCTGTAGGTATTCACGGGCGTGGCGGGCGGTATATCGGTTGAGGTCGTGGAAGGTCACGACGACCGGTATCACACCGTCCACTGTGGGCAATTGACCATCCGCGATGCGCTCGCGGACCTCGGAGAGCTGGCGCGTGAGGCTCATCCGCCGTCGTGGGCTCACGGTAATGCCCCAAACCTTGCCATCATTGGCGCTCAAGTCAGTCAGCAATACGTGCATACCGTGTCGTTGATAAGCGGCAAACGTGCGCTTGTCGAAACTCCAGAATGGCGGTCGTACCAGGTTTGGCGATGCGCCTGTGATCACAGCGATATCGTTGGCGCCATTGAACAGGGACTGCTCCAACTCATCCGGATCCAGGAATCGATGATTGGTATGCCAATAGGTAGCCGTGTGGAATCCCAATAGGTGTCCGTTCGCATGCTCGCGATGCATGAGCGAGCGGCCGATTTCGCTGCCACCGGCCCGTGGCGCTCGTGTCTGGACGAAAAAAACCGCCTTGATCCCAGGCTGCACCGGATTACGGTCCAATGCGTCCAGCACGTCGGCGCTCGGATTCCAGAAAGACGATGCGCTAGGCCCATCATCGAATGTCAGCAGGAAACGGATCGGGGCCTGAACGCGCAGGCGTTCCTCGGTTTGCGGGGTCAATTCGATGGGCGGGCCGATGCAGCCCGACAAGTGCAGGGCAAACAGCGCCACGACCAGCGCCCTGGCGAAATTGTTCATGTCTTGCCTTTATTCAGTGCCACGTTACGTCGCCTTTGATCCTTGGCACCGGTGCTTTCAAGCTCACCTTGGAGAAGGTTACCCGGGTTTGGTTCCGCACCGTGAGCACGGTGTTCAGCAACCCTCGACACTCTCCCTGTAGACCCCATTCTTGACCGTCCGGAAATCCAATGGAATTTTCCGAACGCCTCCGTATCCATCCGTATAGGATCAATTAGGGAGGATTTATGGGCGGTCCATCGCTTTACATCATCGACTACATGCTCCATGGCGAGCCCAAGTCTTTCATCATTCGCGCCGAAGTGATGAATAACTCCGAAGCTTGGCATTGGGCCAGTTGCGACGCGGGTGTTGGGCGCATCCCCAAATTCGGCAGGGAGAAGGTCAAGCGGGTATCAAAACCCATGGCAGAAAAATATGGCATTACCGATGTGCGCTGGCGAGCCTCCGTCGCGCCATCCTGGGTCAAGGAGTCTGGCTGAACAAGACATGAAAGGGTCCGGCGCACCGACTGTCCAGTCGTGCGCCGGATATCCAACACCGCAGAAATATCTCAACTACCCTTATTGCAGCCTTACCCGTCCATAGCGATGGGTTTCGTGCTGCCTCATCCAACGTTGAATGGAGGTGTGACATGTCCGAAAAAGAGTCCATCACCACCCTGCTCACTTTATTGGAATCGCGCCAGGCGGGGCTGACCGCGGCCTGCAAGGAAATTGCCGACTGGGTCGACCATCAGGGCGGCCATCCCGCTGCAGTGCGCATCCGCGATCGGCTCAACGATATCGAAAAGGATGCCCCGTCGATCCAGAGCGCCCTCTCTTCACTCAAACCTGTGGAACGTCCGTTGCCAAGATTTCGCTAATAGGTTTCGCTATATGTTTCGTTGATGGAAAGCTTCGTCAACGACGCTTGCCGCACCGGTTTCCCTGAGCTCCACCGGTTGTAAACCCGATGGAACGACGGCGTACGTTTGCACCTCGATATTGATAGGTATCGATGCAAGAGCCGTCATAAGGGAGAACCAACATGAATGCCAGAGTCCTGCTGCTGATTGCCTGTGCCTGCCCCGCCACCGTCATGGCGCAGGGTTGCGAGGTCCTTACCCGATCCCAAAGCCAGGCGGTACAGGAAATCGAAACCCGCAGTTGCTATGAGTACAAGGGCGTCCCCTCGGAGGCCATCGGCTGGTCCTGCAGCAACGAAAGCAAAGGGACCCTGAGCACTCAAAAGAAACCCGTCGAGCGTTGCGCCGAGGGCTACGTGGCAACGTGTCAGGCAAGACTGACTCAGGAAGCCCTGGCCAATCCCCATTCCACCAGCAAGGATCGCAGCGGCGGCTCGGCGAATATCCCGGACAACGCCCAAGTCACCTGGTACTACTACGACGCGCAACAAGTGCAGCAAGCACAAAAGGATTGCGAAACCACCGGCGGCCAATGGAAAAACCGCTGACCGGGTGGTTCGCATCACATGGCGTCAGCCCTTGCTGTGTTCTGGGGAAGAAGGCGGGTTCTTGACGCCTCGTGGCCCGGCCACGCCCCAGATGATCAAGCCCAAGACAGGCAAGATAATCAGCAACAGCGCCCAGCCCGCCTTGGTACCGGCCGACTTGTCGCTGCGAAAGACGCTGACGATCGCCCACAAGTCTACGAGCAACAGCAACACCGCTACGGCGATCCAGAAATAACTGGCTAGTTCAGACATGGCCTCAATCCTCTTGTCGGTCTATGGATTAGGCATGGCCGCGCCAGCTCCGTTCAAAGAATCTGACTTGCTGTTACGGTTGACGATCGTGCAGCTACAAGCGCTCGTTGAGGTAGGCGACCCATTGCTCATAGGCCTCGTGCTGACGCCGGACCGCCTCGTCCCAGGCGGTTCCCGACATTTGATGGACACAGATAAGCGCCATCATCTCCGACGTTGCTGCGTCGAGCTCAACCAGAAGCTCGTGGGATCTGACTTTGAAGTCTTCAACGGTGGTCATCATTCCTCGCTCCCCCCATCGGGGCCGGCTCGTCCACCCAACATTGATGCGTTTTTTCGGCGCTGATTCATTTTTGGCGATGATCGGTCGTCGACAACGGCCCTGCCTCGACGTTTTCCAACCGTCCGCGAAATAAACGAAGCCTTTTCCATGGGGCGCGATCCCATGGACAGAAACGAAACATTTCGTTTTTTGAACGCCGAAATGGAGCGAGGCTCAAATATTGCAGTTATATTGCACTTTAATGACAGTCGGGATTGGGCCAGGTTATGAAGATTCGAGCGACCGTCATCTGCGAAGAAGACCGCCACATCCTGCTGGTACGTAAGCCCAAAAGCCGCTGGGCGTTGCCTGGCGGAACTGTCGAGCGCGGCGAAACCCACGCCGACGCCGCCCTAAGGGAACTGGCGGAAGAAACGGGGCTGAGCGCCGAAAGCCTGCTTTACCTGATGCGGATCAATGACGGCGGTACCGAGCATCACGTGTTCGAGGCGGCGGTCAACGATTCGACGGCCGCTAGGCCACAAAATGAGATCAGCGACTGTGTATGGCACCCGTTGGACGCCATTGCGCAGTTGCAGATGAAAAAAGGGATGCGGGAAATATTGGAAGCGTTTCGGCGCAGGCTGTAGACCGCTTAACACCTGACGAACAATTTTGCGGACCCGAAACAAACAAGGGTTTGCATTAGCTTTCGCTCGCAAACCCTTGATATTAGATGGTGCCCGAAGCCGGAATCGAACCGGCACGCCCTTACGAGCGGGGGATTTTAAGTCCCATGCGTCTACCAGTTTCGCCATTCGGGCGGTAGCGCGGTCAAGCCATGTGACACTGTCGGATAGGCATCCCACAGGATCGAGGCTGGTGCAACAGAGGGGGAAATATATACATCCCTCCTGGGTGAAGCAAGGCGGCCATTGCCCTTTTCAAGACAAAACCTTTCACCGCCCCCTAAATAAAAAAGCTCCGTAGATCATGAATCTACAGAGCTTTTTAGAAGTGGAGGCCGAAGTCGGAATCGAACCGGCGTAGGTGGATTTGCAATCCACTGCATAACCATTTTGCTATTCGGCCTCAATACGCCTGATGCAATGAAACCACATCAAACGGATAAAAACTTATCCGGACAAAGCCGCTAATAGCGAGCTATCTCCTTGAAAACATTGAAGTTTTTTACGCCTCGATGCATTCGATGGGCGCAATTATGTACTCATTTGCCTAAGCTGACAACCCCTTGATTTCAAAAAAAATTTGCCTGGCGGTGAGACCTTCGGATGTCCTTTCTGGGCAACACGACGGGCCGAAACCTCTCCCAACCGGCTCATCGGGAAACCACTCACACCAACGGAACAACCGCCGTTGCCCTCGGTTCATTCGTTATGTCGTCCCCTGGATCAGCAAGGAGAACCATCATGACTGAACGCCCAAAACTGGTGGCGAGCCGGGCTCCGGTGCCCACCTCATCACGCCCCAATCTTGGCACGCCGGAGCGCCTGGTGTCGCTGGTGGCCGGCTCGTTATTGCTTGCCAATGGTTTGCGCCAGGGCGGTCTAAAGGGCTGGCCGCAGGTGCTGCTCGGCGCGTGCGCTGCCTGGCGAGCCTATTCAGGCACATGCCGGATCAAGCAAGCCCTGACCCACAGCCCTTTCGAACAAACATTCGAACAGGATCGCGATTGGGACGGCAGCAAGGTCATTTCCCGCAGCATCACGGTGGGCAAGCCGAGGGACGAGGTCTATGCGTTCTGCAGCGAACCGGCCAATCTGGGAGCGCTCATGCCATGGGTGGACGCCATCGAACAGACGGGCGAACGAACTTATCGCTGGGTCGCCCATGGCCCGATGGACAAGACGTTGCAGTGTGACCTCGAACACTGCGAACCCAAGGAAGGCCGCAAGCTGCACTGGATTGCCGGTCCGGACCGACGCTTCAAGCATGACATCCAGATGCATTTCAGCGATGCGCCCGCCGGTCGCGGTACGCAGATCAAAGTCATCGTGGCTTGCGAGACGCCTCTCGGCGCGGCCGGCTATGCGCTCGCCGCCGCTATTTCCCGGTTCTCCGACAAGGCCCTGCTCAATGTGCTGCGCAGCATCAAGCAGCAACTGGAAACGGGCGAAGTCAGCACCAACAAGATGCGCGATCCGCATACCAAAGACTTTCTGTTTGTCCACCCGGCTACCCACGCGACGCAAGCGCCGGCCAATGACTCATCCTCTGACAAACCCGAACTCAATGGAGGTACCGTCTGATGCGCGCATTGACTTGGCAAGGCCCCAACAAACTGCAGGTCGAGACGGTGGACGATCCCTCCATCCTGAATCCCCGCGACGCCATCGTGCGGGTGATCCTGTCCTCGGTGTGCGGCTCGGACCTGCATCTACTGGGCGGCTACGTGCCGACCATGCAGGCCGGCGATATCATCGGGCATGAGTTCATGGGCGAAGTGGTGGAAACCGGCTCGGCTGTCACGCAGATCAAGAAAGGCGACCGGGTCGTCACAGTGTCGATTGTCGGCTGCGGAGAATGCGAACATTGCCAGCGTTCGGACTTTTCCTGCTGCGACAACTCCAATCCGAACCCCACCGCCACCGACATCGCCTACGGTCAACCCGCCTGCGGCATCATTGGCTACAGCCATGCGTTCGGTGGTTATGCCGGCAGCCACGCCACCTATATCCGCGTGCCGTTTGCCGACGTCAACCTGTTCACGATCCCCGATGGCGTCAGGGATGAGCAGGCCGTGTTCGTCTCCGATGCGGTGCCCACCGGTTATTTCGCCGCCGACAACGCCGATATCCAACCCGGCGATACGGTGGCGGTCTGGGGTTGCGGCGGGGTTGGGCTGATGGCGATGTCCAGCGCCTACTTGCTAGGCGCAGAACGGGTGATTGCCATCGACCGCTTTGCCGATCGTTTGCGCCTGGCCGAGGAAAAGGCCGGCGCCATCGCCCTCAACTACGAGACCACCGACGTGCATGCCGCCCTGCTGGAACTGACCGGCGGCCGTGGCCCAGATCGCTGCATCGATTGCGTCGGCATGGAGGCCCATGGCACGGAAGTCGATTATTTCTACGACAAGACCAAACAGATGCTACGCCTGCACACCGAGCGCGGGACCGTGCTGCGCCAGTCGATTCGCGCGTGTCGTAAAGGCGGGACGGTGTCGGTGGTCGGGGTGTACGGCGGCTTGCTGGACAAATTCCCGATGGGCGCGATCGTGAACAAGTCACTGACTCTGCGTTCCGGCCAGCAACCGGGACAGCGTTATGTGAAGCGTCTGTTCGAACACATCCAGAACGGTGACCTGGACCCCTCCTATCTGCTAACGCATCCCATGGGCCTGGAGCAATCGGTTGAGGGCTACGCAATGTTCAAGGACAAACGCCAGGATTGCCTACGGGCGGTGTTCCGGCCGGAATAGATCAAACTCCATGGCGAGGGAGCAACTCCCTCGCCACCGGGATTGCAGGGCCTCACCGGACAGTCGCGGCGCGCCGTCATAATCGGTAACATACCGGCCTTTCCCGCAGCCCTCCTGCGCCCTGCCGACTAAGTCCATTCCATGCCTTTCGAACTCAGCGTTGAACTTTCCACCCTCGCGATCCTGGCCGTTGTGGCGTTCATCGCCGGCTTCATCGATGCCATTGCCGGCGGTGGCGGGCTGCTCACCACCCCGGCCCTGTTGACCGCCGGCCTGCCGCCACACTTGGTGCTAGGCACCAACAAGCTCAGCTCGACCTTTGGCTCGGCCACGGCCAGCTTTACCTTTTACAAGCGCAAGCTGTTTCACCCACGGCAGTGGACCCACGCCCTCGTCGGCACGCTGATCGGTGCCCTGGCCGGTGCCGTCGTTGCCCATTACCTGCCCGCCGAGTGGCTGAACAAGATGCTGCCGGTCATTGTCTTTGCCTGCGGCCTCTACTTGCTGTTCGGCGGCACGCCCAAGGCACCGCTGGACAGCAATGCGCCGATCAAGAAGACCTGGCAGTCGCCGCAAGGCTTCGCCCTCGGTTTCTATGACGGCGTGGCCGGCCCGGGCACGGGTGCGTTCTGGACCGTCAGCAGCCTGCTGCTCTACCCCATCGACCTGGTCAAGGCCAGCGGCGTGGCCCGCAGCATGAACTTCGTCAGTAACATCGCGGCGCTGACGGTGTTCATCGTCTCGGGCCAGGTGGACTGGATCATCGGCCTGAGCATGGGCCTGTCGGTGATGGTCGGTGCTTTCTTTGGCGCGCGCACCGCCATCAGCGGCGGCGCGAAGTTCATCCGGCCAGTGTTCATCACCGTGGTGCTGGCCCTGACCGTGCGCCTAGCCTGGCAACACTGGTTCAGCATGGCCTAAGCGCCGCGCCACGTAGAGGTCGATCAGATACCGGGCAATCGAGCGCGAGGCGGGAAGCGGTGGCAGATCGTGGATGCTGAACCACTGCGCGTCTTCGATCTCGTCCTCTTGGGGCACGATGTCGCCGCTGGCGTATTCGGCGTGGAAGCCCAGCATCATCGAATGGGGAAACGGCCAGCACTGGCTGCCCACGTACTGGATGTTCTTCACTTCGATACTGACTTCTTCGCGGACTTCCCGGACGAGGCAGTCCTCGGCCGACTCACCCGGCTCGGCAAATCCAGCCAAGGTGCTGTAGACACCCGAGACAAAACGGGGCGAACGTGCGAGCAGGACTTCATCGCCACGGGTGATCAGTACGATCATGCTTGGTGAGATCCGCGGGTAATGCCGCAGATCGCACGCCTGGCAATGCATCGCCCGCTCGCGCGGCACCTGGCTCATGGGCTGGCCGCAACTGCCGCAAAAGCGGTGTTCCCGGGCCCAGGTCCCGACCTGAGCGGCATAACCCAACACCTTGAACAGCGTGTGATCTTCCTCGAGCATGAACGCGCGCAAGCCTTTCCAGCTGCAACCGGGAATATCCAGGGGGCTGTGCAGTTCCAGCAGGTAGACCGGCTCGCCATCGAAATGGCCGATGCCGTGCTCGGCGAGGATCGACAGGTCTTGGCGCTTGAGCCAGTCGCGAGGAAACAGCGCGCCGTTATCGTCGTACAAAAAACCTTCCGGGCTGCGGGCCACGGCCCAGCCGCCGGGAAGGTCGGTGTCGAGTACTGCGGTGGTCCAGCGTGAAATCATGATCGATCAATCCAGAAATTCGGGTTTCTGTTTGCTCATATGGGCGGCCATGGCCACGCGCAGGTCATTGGATTGCAGCATGGCGGCATTCCACGTGGCGACATATTCCAGGCCGTCGTCGATGCGGTGGTCGCGCATGTAGCTGATCATTTCCTTGGTGCCGGTGATGGCAATCGGCGACTTGGCGGCGATTTCCCGGGCAATGCCCATCACGCCGTCGAGCAGGCTGGCGGTGTCATTGTAGACACGATTGACCAAGCCAATGCTGCGCGCTTCGTCGGCACCAAAGGTGCGCCCCGTATAAGCGAGTTCACGCAGCATGCCGTCCCCGATGATCCGGGGCAAGCGTTGCAATGTCCCAACATCGGCCGCCATGCCGATGTCGATTTCCTTGATGGAGAACTGCGCGTCTTCGGCGGCGTAGCGCATGTCGCAAGCGGAAATCAGGTCGATGGCACCACCGAGACAATAGCCCTGGACCGCCGCGAGTACCGGTTTGCGGCAGTTGTCCACGGCATTGAACGAGGCTTGCAGCTGCAGGATCTTGCGTCGCAGCACGCGGGCGTTACGGCCCACATCCTTGCCCAGTTCGTTCGCCACGCCAGCCAGCATCATCAGGTCGATGCCTGAGGAAAAGTGCTTGCCGGCACCGCTCAGGACCACCACCCGCACTTCGTCGGTGTCGTCGATCCATTGGAAAATCTCGACGATTTCGCTCCAGAACGCCGCGTTCATGGCGTTGATCTTGTCCGGTCGGTTGATCTGCACATGGGCGATGTTGTCTGCAAGTTCGACGTTGAACGCTTGGTATTGCGACATGGCAGTATCCTTTGACCGGCTGGAAGAGGCCTGAACTATAACAAGCGATCACGACAGGACGTAGGCAGCGCATCGGCCAAAAGCGGGACTGCATCACGCTGCGCAATCTAATGTGGGAGCGAGCCTGCTCGCGAAGGCGGCAGGTCAGTCAACATTTTCATAAGCTGAGCCACTGCTTTCGCGAGCAGGCTCGCTCCCACAAGGTCTGGGGCGGGTATCAGTCCGTTGCCGGCTGCTCGGACGCCTCCAACCGCCCATCCCAACCACCGCCCAACGCGGCAATCAACTGCACACTCGCAATCAACCGGCTCTGTTGCAGGCTCAACACGCTGCGCTCGTTGCTCAGAGCTGTAGCCTGGACAGACACCACGTCGAGATAGCCGATCAGCCCTGCCCTGTACTGATTCTGCGTCAGGCGCAGGGACTCGCGGGCGGCGTCGAGGGCTTCCTGGCGCACGCGGGCTTCGTCTTCGAGCACCTTGAGCTGGATCATGTAGTTCTCGACTTCGCGGAAACCGTCGAGCACGGTCTGGCGATAGGTGGCGACCGTCTGATCATACGCCGCCACGCTGCGGTCGACCTCCGCCGAGCGCTGGCCGCCATCGAACAGGGTCATCGCCAGTTGCGGGCCGACCGACCAGAAGCGGTTCGGCACGCTCACCCAGTTATCGTAGGTACTGCTGCTGTAGCCACCGCTCAGGCTCAGGGTCAGGTCCGGGTAATAGGCGGCCTTCGCCACGCCGATGTTGGCGTTCGCCGCCATGACCGAGCGCTCCGCCGATGCGATGTCTGGACGGCGTTCGAGCAGTTGCGACGGCACGGCCACCGGGACTTGCGGCAGCGCTGGGACATCCTGGGTTTCGGCCAGGCTGAATTCGGCCGGCGGCAGACCGATCAGCACGGCAATGGCGTTTTCGAACTGCGCACGCTGCCAGATCAGGTCGATCAGGTCGCCCTGGGTGGTCTTGAGCTGGTTCTGCGCCTGGGCCACGGCATCCTTGCCGGACACCCCGGCGCGGTACTGGTTTTCGGTCATTTTCAGGGAGCGCTGGTAGTTGTCGACGGTGGTCTGCAACAAGCGCTTCTGCTGGTCAATCACCCGCAACTGCAGGTAGTTCTGCACCAGCTCCGATTGCTGGCTCAGACGCATCGCCGCCAGGTCGGCAAAGCTGGCCTGGGCGCTGGCTTCATCGGCCTCCAAGGTACGGCGCAACCTGCCCCACACGTCCGCTTCCCAGCTCACGCCGGCCTGGGCGCTGTAAGTGTCGCGGATGCCGCTGGAGGAACTGCTCAGGCTCGAACTGCTGCTGCCCGTGCCTTGGCTGGAGCGGGTCTTGCCGACCGAAAGGTCGACCGTCGGAAAGAACGCCCCGCGAGCACTGCGCGCCAAAGCCTGGGCCTGACGGTACTGGGCTTCGGCCTGGGCCACGGTCTGGTTGGAGGCGTTGAGCTGTTCCACCAGGTCGTTGAGCCGGGTGTCAGCGTACAGCTCCCACCAGGCGCCACGGGCCAGGGCGTCGCTGGGGTTGGCCTGGCGCCAGCCCTGGGCCTCCTTGTACTGCGACGGCGCGGCGGCTGACGGGCGCTGGTAATCGGGACCGATTGCGCAGGCACTCAGCAGTGCCACGCAGAGCGCCAGGCTCAAGACACGCGAACCACGGGCAGTCGCCAGCGCAGCGACAAGGTTGAACAACGAACGATCGGTCATAGCGGAGTTTCCAGGGCAGCATCAGTGCGCACCCCACGCCAGCGGTTGAAACGATGGCGCAGGTTATCAAGATAGAGGTAGACCACCGGGGTGGTGTAGAGCGTCAGGACCTGGCTGAATACCAACCCGCCGATAATGGTCAGGCCCAGCGGTTGGCGCATTTCCGAGCCTTCGGCGCCACCGAGCAACAGCGGCAGGGCTCCGAGGATCGCGGCCAGCGTGGTCATGAGGATAGGCCGCAGTCGCAACAGGCAAGCGCTGCGGATCGACTCCAACGGCGTTTGGCCGGCGCGCTCCAATTGCAATGCGAGGTCGATCATGAGGATGGCGTTTTTCTTCACGACGCCAATCAGCAGGAACAACCCCAGCAGCGAGATCAGGCTGAACTCGCTGCCCAGGACATAGATCGACAACAACGCGCCCACCCCGGCCGAGGGCAAGGTGGACAGGATGGTCAGCGGGTGGATATAGCTTTCGTACAGCACGCCGAGCACCAGGTACACCGCCAGCAACGCGCCGAGGATCATGAACGGCTGGCTTTTCTGGGTCGCGGCGAACGCGTCGGCGGTGCCGGCCATTTTCGCGATGACATCTTCGGGCATCCCGAGCTTGGCTATCGCCCGCTCGATCGCCGCGGTGCCCTGCTCCACCGTGACGCCTTCGGCCATGTCGAACGAAATACCTTCTGAAGCGAACTGGCCTTCATGGCTGACCCGGTCGTCCTCCAGGCTGTTTTCATAATGGGCAATCGCCGACAGCGGGACCCGCGCGCCATCGGCGGTAATCACCTGGACCTGCTCGAGCGTATTCGGGTCCTGGGCATATTTGGGATTGACCTCCATGACCACCTGATACTGGTTCAGGCTGTCGTAGATGGTCGAGATCTGCCGCTGGCTGTAGGCGTTGTTCAGTACCGAGGTGACCATGTCCATGTCGATGCCCAGGCGTTTGGCCTGGTCGCGGTCCACGATCAGCGTCACCTGCTGCGCCCCGCCACCGTCGCGGGCGTCGATGGCGGTCAGTTCCGGCAAGGCGCGGAAAGCGGCGACGACCTTGGGATACCAGGTGCGCAGCGACGCCAGGTCGGCGCTCTGGAGGATGTAGGAATACTGCGACGTGGTCTGCTCGCGACCGCCACCGAATTGCAGGTCCTGGTCGGCCATCAGCATCAATTGGGCACCGGGTACCTTGGGCATTTCCTTGCGCAAGCGCTCGATGACCTTTTGCGCGGAAATCCCGCGTTCCTTGATCGGCTTGAGGCGTACCAGCATGAAAGCATTGTTGGTGCCGTTGTTGCCGCCGATGAAACCCGCCACGCTCTGCACCGCTTCGTCCTTGAGCACCGCGCGACGGAAGATTTCCATTTTCGGCTGCATCACGTTGAACGACAGCCCATCGTCACCGCGCACGAAGCCGATCAATTGGCCGGTGTCCTGCTGGGGCATGAACGTCTTTGGCACCACCACGTACAGTGCGATATTCACGCCGATGGTCACCAGCAGGCTGAGCAAGGTCAGGCGCCGATGGCGCAGCACCCAATCCAGGCTGCGGGCGTACCCCCGGACCATGCGCTCGTTGAGGCCGTGGCTCCAACGCTGCAAGCGGTTTTCCTGCCCCGGCACGTGGGGCTTTAACCACCGGGCGCAGAGCATCGGGGTAAGCGTCAGGGACACCACCAGCGAGACCACGATGGCGGCCGCCAGGGTGATGGAAAATTCGCGAAACAGACTCTCGACGATCCCGCCCATGAACAGGATCGACAGGAACACCGCCACCAGCGAGGCGTTCATCGACAGCAAGGTGAAGCCCACTTCCTCAGCGCCCAGGTAGGCCGCTTTCATCGGCGGCACGCCCTCGTCGATGTGCCGGGAAATGTTCTCCAACACCACGATGGCATCGTCCACCACCAGCCCGGTGGCGAGGATCAGCGCCATCAGCGACAGGTTGTTCAGGGAAAAACCGTAGAGGTACATCACCGCGAACGTGCCCACCAACGACACCGGTACCGCCAGGGTCGGGATCAGCGACGCACGGAAATTACCGAGGAACAGGAACACCACCAGCACCACCAGCGCCACGGCGATCAACAGGGTCATTTCCGCTTCGTGCAGGGTGGCCTTGATCACCGGCGAGCGGTCCATGGCCAGGTTGAGCTTGACGCTGGCCGGGAGCACCGCTTGCAGGGCCGGCAGCTGGTTCTTGATCTCGTTGACGGTTTCGATGATGTTGGCGCCGGCCTGGCGGTTGATGACCAGCAGCACGGCGGCATCGTCGTTGAAGAACCCACTGTTGTAGCGGTCCTCCACGCTGTCGCTGACCTTCGCCACGTCCTTGAGCCGCAACACCGAGCCGTCCTGGTAGCGGATGACCAGCGTTTCGTAGTCCTTGGCCTTTTCCAACTGGTCATTGGCCTGGACTTGCCACATGCGCTTGTCGTCTTCGACCGACCCTTTTGGCCGGCGGACATTGCTGTCGGCGATCGCCGTGCGGACGTCGTCGAGCGCCACGCCGTACTGGTTGAGTAATTGTGGCTCCAGCTCGATACGCACCGCCGGCAGCGAACTACCGCCGATCTGCACTTCCCCTACCCCCGCCACCTGGGACAGGCTCTGGGACAGGATGGTGGAAGCCAGGTCATAGAGCTGGCCTTTCTCCAGCACGTCGGAGGTCAGCGAAAGCACCATGATCGGCGCCTGGGACGGGTTGACCTTCTTGTAGGTCGGCATGCTGCGCATGCCACTGGGCAGCAGATTGCGCGAGGCGTTGATTGCCGCCTGTACTTCCCGCGCCGCGCCATTGATGTCGCGGTCCAGGTCGAATTGCAGGATCACCCGGGTCGAGCCCTGGCTCGAACGGCTGCTCATGGTATTGACCCCGGCGATGGCGCCAAACGAGCGCTCCAGCGGCGTCGCCACGGTGGAAGCCATCACCTCCGGGCTCGCCCCCGGCAGGTTGGCCTGGACCACGATCACCGGGAAATCCATTTGCGGCAACGGCGAAACCGGCAGCAAGCCAAAGCACACGCCGCCGAGCAGCATGATCGCGAAGCTCAGAAGCATGGTCGCCACTGGACGGCGGATGAAGGGGCCGGAGAGGTTCATCGGCCGCAGCCCCATGCTTCAATGGACAGGCTTTCGTGGCGAGGGAGCTTGCTCCCGCTTGAGTGCGCAGCGCTCACAAAAGGGGCCGCTGCGCAGCCCAGCGGGAGCAAGCTCCCTCGCCACGAAAAGCCCTGGCACGGCACGAAAGCCGTCATACCCGCACCTCATCGGCCTCAGGCCTGACGAACCGCCGCCCCAGGCGATCGAAGTACAGGTAGATCACCGGCGTGGTGAACAGCGTGAGCACCTGGCTCACCAGCAGGCCGCCCACCATCACCAGGCCCAGGGGCTGGCGCAACTCGGCGCCGGAGCCGGTGGCGAGCATCAGCGGCACGGCGCCGAACAGCGCAGCGAGGGTGGTCATCAGGATCGGCCGGAAGCGCAGCAACGCAGCCTGGTAGATGGCGGTCTGCGGGTCCATGCCCTGGTTGCGCTCGGCGTCGAGGGCAAAGTCGATCATCATGATCGCGTTCTTCTTGACGATACCGATCAGCAAGATGATACCGATGATCGCGATCATGCCCAGGTCATTGCCGGTCAGCATCAATGCCAGCAATGCGCCGATGGCCGCCGAGGGCAAGGTGGAAAGAATCGTGATCGGGTGAATGTAGCTCTCGTAGAGCACGCCCAGCACGATGTACATGGTCACCACCGCCGCCAGGATCAACAACAAGGTGCTCGACAGCGACGCCTGGAACGCCTGCGCCGCGCCCTGGAATTCGGTCTGCACGCCGACCGGCATGCCGATGTCCTTCTGCACTTTCTCGATGATATCGACAGCGTGCCCAAGGGCCACGCCCGGTGCCAGGTTGAACGACATCATCACCGCCGGGAACTGGCCAATGTGAGCAATCGCCAACTGCGCCTGACGTTCTTCGACCCGGGCCAGGCTCGACAGGCGGACTTGCCCGCCGTCGGTGGTCTTGACATGGATCTGCTCAAGGGCCTGCGGGCCGATCTTTTCCCCCGCCTGAGCCTGCAGCACCACGCGGTATTGGCTGGCCTGGGTATAGATGGTCGAAATCTGCCGCTGGCCGAAGGCGTCGTAAAGCGCATCGGTGATGTTCGACACCGACACGCCCAGTCTCGATGCGGCGTCGCGGTCGATCACCAGGTAGACCTGCAAGCCCTTGTCCTGCAAGTCACTGGCGACGTCGGTGAGTTCCGGCTGTTGCACCAGGGCTTCGACGAGCCGCCCGCTCCAGAGGCTGAGCAATTCGGCATCCGGCGACGACAGGCTGAACTGGTATTGGGTACGGCTGACCCGGTCTTCGATGGTCAGGTCCTGCACCGGTTGCATGAACAGCCGGATGCCCACCAGTCGGTCCAGTTGCGGTTGCAGGCGGGCGATGATCGCGCTGGCGCTGTCGTCCCGTTCACTGTGGGGCTTGAGGTTGATCAGCAGGCGGCCGCTGTTGAGCGTGGCGTTGTCACCGTCCACGCCTATGTAGGAAGACAGGCTTTGCACGGCGGGATCGGCGAGGATGACCTTGGCCAATTGCTGCTGGCGCTCGCTCATGGCAGCGAAGGAGATCGATTGCGGTGCCTCGGAAATGCCCTGGATCACGCCCGTATCCTGCACCGGGAAAAAGCCCTTGGGCACGGCCAGGTACAACACCACGGTCAACACCAGGCTACCCACCGCCACCAACAGCGTCAGCGGTTGGTGCTTGAGTACCCATTGCAACTTGCGCCCGTAGGCGGCGATCAACCAATCGATCCAGGCGCCGCTGGCGCGGTAGAAGCGGCCCTGCTCCTCTTCCTTGGGTTCACGCTTGAGCAGCCGCGCGCACATCATCGGCGTCAGGGTCAGGGACACCACCAGCGAGATAAGGATCGCCACCGCCAGGGTGATGGCGAATTCGCGGAACAGGCGACCGACCACGTCCGCCATGAACAGCAGCGGAATCAGCACCGCGATCAGCGACAGTGTCAGGGAAATCAAGGTGAAGCCGATCTGCCTCGCACCCTTGAGCGCCGCCTGCATCGGGCTGTCGCCCTCCTCGATGTAGCGGGCGATGTTCTCCAGCATGACGATGGCATCGTCCACCACAAAACCGGTGGCGATGGTGAGGGCCATCAGGGTCAGGTTGTTGATGGAGAAACCGGCCAGGTACATGACGCCGAACGTACCGATCAATGACAGCGGCACGGCCACCGACGGGATGATCGTGGCACTGACCCGGCGCAGGAACAGGAACGTCACCATGACCACCAGGGCAATGGCGATGAGCAATTCATGCTGAACGTCGGTGACCGAGGCGCGGATGGTCTGGGTGCGGTCCGTTAGCACGGCAACGTCCAGGCCGGCCGGCAGGTTGTCGGTGATGCTCGGCAACATCGCCTTGATCCGGTCCACCACCTCGATGACGTTGGCCCCTGGCTGGCGCTGGATATTGAGCAGCACGGCCTGGTTTTCGTTGGCCCAGGCGGCGAGGCGTTCGTTCTCAGCGCCATCGACGATCTCTGCGACGTCCTTGAGCCGCAGCGGCGCGCCGTTGGCGTAGGCCAGGATCAGTTCGGCGTAGTCCTCGGGCGAGGTCAACTGATCGTTGGCATCGAGCATCGAGACTCGGGTCGGACCGTCGAAGTTGCCCTTGGGCTGGTTGACGTTGGAAGCGCCGATCAAGGTGCGCACATCCGCCAGGTTCAAGCCCGCGGACGCCAGGGCTTGCGGATTGACTTTGATCCGCACGGCCTGGCGCTGGCCACCGGCGATGGTCACCATGCCAACGCCGCTGATCTGCGCAATCTTCTGCGCCATGCGCGTGTCCACCAGATCATTGAGCTTGGGCAGCAGCATGGTCTTGGAGGTAATCGCCAGGGTCAGCACCGGGGTGTCGGCCGGGTTGACCTTGTTGTACACCGGCGGCGCCGGCAGGTCGGTGGGCAAAAGGTTGGTAGCGGCGTTGATCGCGGCCTGCACCTGCTGCTCGGCGACATCCATGTTGATGTCCAGATTGAAACGCAGGGTGATCACCGATGCGCCGCCGGAACTGGTGGAGGCCATCTGCGTCAGGCCCGGCATCTGCCCGAACTGACGCTCCAGCGGCGCGGTCACGGCGCTGGTCATCACGTCAGGGCTGGCGCCCGGGTACAGCGTCATCACGCGGATGGTCGGGTAATCGACCTGGGGCAGTGCCGACACCGGCAGCAACCGATACGCAATCAGACCGGCCAGGACAATGGCCAGCATGCTCAGCGTGGTGGCGACCGGGCGAAGGATGAACAGCCGCGAGAGATTCATGCGCCGCCCTTTTTCGCCTTGTCGGCCATGGCCGGCTCAGTCGGGGCCGCGGCGGTCTTGCCCTGCAAATGCTCGGTCGGCGTGGTCGGCACCTCCTGGCTGTCGTTGACCACTTCCACTTCGCTGCCCTCTTTCAGGCGGTCGGTGCCTTCGAGCACCACCCTGTCGCCAGCGGCAAGCCCCTCGGTGACGACCGTCCTGTCGCCATCGCTGGCGCCGATCTTGAGCTTCTTGATGGTGACTTTCTTGTCGCCATCCAAGGCATAGACGAATGTGCCGTTGGTGCCGAACTGGATGGCGGCGGTCGGCGCAAGGACCACGCCTTTGAGCGTGTCGGCCAGCAGGCGCACGTTGACGAACTGGTTGGGAAACAGCGACTGGTCGCGGTTCTCGTAGCGAGCCTTGAATTTCAAGGTGCCGGTGGTGATGTCGATCTGGTTGTCCAGGCTTTGCAAGACGCCGCTGGCCTGCAGCTTCACATCACCACGATCCCAAGCCTCGACCGGCAGTTTCGCCCCGCCGCGATAGCGGGCGAGCACGGTTTCGAGGTTGTTCTCAGGCAGCGTGAAGACAACGCTGATGGGTTGGGTCTGGGTGATGACGGCCAGGGCCGTGGTGTCATTGGCCGCTACCAGGTTGCCGATGTCCAGTTGACGCAACCCTACGCGGCCGCTGATCGGCGCGCGGATCTTGGTGAATTCCAGGTTGAGCTTGGCGTCGTTGACCGCCGCCTGGTTGGTCTTGACCGTGCCCTGGTACTGGCCCACCAGCGCAGCGGCGGTGTCGAGGGTCTGCTTGGCGATGCTGTCCTCGGCATACAAGCCGCGATAACGCTCGAGGTCGACCTGGGCGTTCTTCAATTGGGCCTGGTTCTGCAGCAACGTGCCTTCGGCCTGGAGCAAGGCGTTCTGGTACGGACGCGGGTCGATCTCGGCCAGCAGGTCCCCGGCCTTGACCATCTGCCCTTCCTCGAAGGCGATCTTTACCAATTCGCCGCCCACGCGGCTGCGAACATTGATGGTATTGAGCGCGGTAACCGTGCCCAGCGCCTTGTAATACAGCGGAAAATCCCCGGTCACCGCCGGCGCCACCCGAACCGGGATCGGGCCCGTCGCACCGCCAAAGCCTGGCCGCATGCCGCCCGAACGCCCCATATGCCCGGCCGCGCCTTTCTGCCCTGCTTCGTTGTTCGAGCCAGTGCCGGCAGGCCAGAATTTCCAAGCCAGCAACGCAACGGCCAAGAGGATGAGCAGGCCGAACAGCCAGCGACGAGATTTACGGGAAACAGAGGATTGCATTGAATGGTCAACCATTGGGCGCGTGGGCTTCTTCTACAGGAGGCTGAACGATAAGCACTGGCGGGTATTTAGCAAAGCGCCTTTACCGGCAATTTACCTTGGGCTTACCTTTCTCATACTCGGCTAAGGCCTTGAAACACAAATGAAAACGGCCTGGTCAGGCCAGGCCGTTAACAATTGTAATAAATACTTTGTTTCGGAACAGTTATTTCAGGGCTGCGAGCGCCGCCTCGTAGTTCGGCTCTTCAGCGATTTCCTTGACCAGCTCGCTGTGCAGCACGGTGTCGTTTTCGTCCAGCACCACCACGGCGCGGGCAGTCAGGCCTTTGAGCGGGCCGTCCGCGATGGCGACGCCGTAGTTCTCGATGAACTCGGCACCGCGCAGCGTGGACAGGTTCTGTACGTTTTCCAGGCCTTCGGCGCCACAGAAGCGGGCCTGGGCGAACGGCAGGTCGGCGGAAATGCACAGCACCACGGTGTTATCCAGGTCGTTGGCCTGGGCGTTGAACTTGCGCACGGAAGTGGCGCAGGTCGGGGTGTCGACGCTTGGGAAAATGTTCAGCACTTTGCGCTTGCCCGCGAAGTCTTGCAGGGACACGTCCGACAGATTGCCGGCAACCAGAGAAAAGGCTGGCGCCTTGGAACCGGCTTGTGGCAATTGGCCGTTGACTTGGACTGGGTTGCCTTTGAGGGTGACTTGAGCCATGAACGGATTCCTTCTGACAGGTTTGAAAACAGTGAGGCCGGAGTTAACCATGAAATGGAGCTCCGACCTATGCCTGCACACAAAAAGTCACGAGTGGCGGGGCCCGCTATTTAGCCTTGAGCTGCAAATACGACTGGTGCAGATCTGAGGCCCAGCCGTCGATCACCCCTTTGACATCATCGGGCTTCATGACCTGGGACTCGTTTGACAACGGCTTACCCGTGCCCTTGCGCACCACCTGTGCGACCACCGCATTATTGCCACCGTCCAGAAACACCGCTTCGGTGCCCAGCGTGGTTTCCTGATCGCGAATGCCGCTCGCCGTACTGACCGCGGCGGCCACCAAGGCAATCGGAATCACTTCATAAGGTTTGAGCCCCTCGGTCTTGCTGCTGACCGCGGTGATGGCCGCCCGTACTACCAACACACCCGGCCCGGGACTGGTCGCCAGAGGCAACGACCTGCCCGCCTCCCGCTTGAGCGCCTGGTCGTAGTAGCTGGTAATGCCGGCCAACGTGCCGGCGGGAATCTTCACGGTCGGTTGCGGCTTGGGATAGAGCTGCGTCGGCTCGATATACACACTGGAGTATTTAGCCAGATCGATCTGCGGATCGACCCAACGCATCACTTCGGCCCCCGAAGGCGACTTTTCTTCCTTGAGGCGGCTGTAGTCTCCCAGGAAGCCGGAGTATTCGTCCGGCTGGGTGACTTTGCTCGAGCAGCCCATCAGCGCGAGCGAAGCGATGCAGACAGTGCCGATCATGGACGCGAGTTTCATGCTGTTACTCCTGTAGGCCACACCTGAGGAGGGGCGGAACTACAGGTATAGCCAATGCGCAGGGTTTTGCCTGTTCAGTAGCCGTATAGAGGTTGGATATGCCTGCCTCATCGCGAGCAAGCTCGCTCCCCCAGGGTTAACTCGAACCTTTGGGGAAACGAGCCTGCTCGCGAAGAGGCCTTAGGCTTCAATGGTCAAATTACTGATGCTGCACCTGAACCATCGAGCTTACCTGCACCCGCGCGTGCATCTGCTCCGCCCCGCCACCACGGCGCATGCCGCGAACCGGACAGGCGTCAAGGTAATCCAGGCCAATCGCCAACTTCAAATGGCGGTCGGGACGAAGCAAGCGATTGGTCACGTCAAAGCTGTACCAGCCGTCATCCAGCCAAGCCTCGGCCCAGGCGTGGCTTGCCAGATGGCTCTCGTCCTCGGTACACAGATAGCCGGACACATAACGCGCCGGCACGCCGAGGCTGCGGGCGCAGGCCACGAACGCATGGGCATGGTCCTGACAGACCCCGGCGCCACCGGCGAACGCCTCTGCCGCCGTACTGCTGACGGCAGTAGTGCCGGGGCTGTAGGGCATGCGATCGGCAAGGCCATTCATCAAGTCGGCCAACGCAGCACGGTCACGGCGTGCGCCACATTGCGCCACGGCGAAAGCGCTGAGGATGTCGTCAGCCAGGGTGAGGCGGCTGGTGCGCAGGAACGGCAGCGGTGATTGGGTATCGGGCTCCATTTCCACTGTCTGGTCGATCTGCACTTCACCATAAGCGGTCAGGATCAGGGCGCCGTGAGGCTCGTCCATGGTCATGACGTGCAGGATATTGCCGTACGGGTCGAGCTGGCTGCGCACCAGGCGCGGCAATTCAAGATGCCATTGCAGGATGGTCTGGCGTCGGGTGTCCTTGGGCGTCAGGCGCAGGAACTGGATGCTCGTGCAGACCTCGTCGGCATAGCTATAGGTCGTGTCGTGGCGGATGGACAGTTTCATACGACCTCCAGATAGGCGTCATGAATGGTCTGGCCCAAGTGGCGGATCTGGCCAATCAGCTCGGTCAACCATTGGTGCAGGCCCGACGCGAGGATCTCGTCGATCCCCGAATAACGCAGCCGCGCATTCAGCTCGGCGGCCAGCCGCTGCGCCGGCCGACCGTTATTGCCCGGCAGGCTGGCGAGAATATGGTCCAGTTCTTCAATGCAGGCGTGCAGCGAGCGTGGCACGTCGGCCCGCAGCAGCAACATCTCGGACACCTGCTCGGCATTCGGCGCGTTACGGTAGATCTCATTGAACGCCTCGAACGAAGACAACGCCCGCAGCAACGCACTCCACTGGTAGTAACCGCGCGCCGAGTTGTCGCTGACCTCTTCCGATTCTTCGCCGAACATCTCGTAGCGCGCATCCAGCAGCCGCAACGTGTTGTCGGCGCGCTCGATGAACGTCCCCAGGCGAATGAAACAGTAGGCATCGTTGCGCATGATCGTGCCCGACGTCGCGCCACGGAACAGGTGCGAACGCTCCTTCACCCATTCGCAGAAATGGCTGATGCCATAACGGCCCAGGCCGTTGCTGGCGATGCTGCGCATCTCCAGCCAGGTGGCGTTGATGTTCTCCCACATGTCCGCGGTGATGCGTCCGCGCACGGCATGGGCGTTGGTCCGCGCCGCCCGCAGGCAACTGTAGATGCTGCCGGGGTTGGTTTCGTCCAACGCAAAGAAATGCAGCATGCGCTCGGTGTTGAGGGTGTCATAACGGGCGTTGTAGTCATCCAGCGTACCGGCCGCCAGCAACGACATCGCCAGCTCGGCCTGACCATCGCCGCGTCCGGCCTGGGGCATCAGCGACAGCGAATAACTGACTTCGAGCATGCGTGCCAGGTTCTCGGCGCGCTCCAGGTAGCGGGACATCCAGTAGAGGTCCGATGCGGTTCTTGAAAGCATGTCTTAGTCCTCCACGACCCAAGTGTCTTTGGTACCGCCGCCCTGGGACGAGTTCACCACCAGCGAGCCCTCGCGCAGCGCCACGCGGGTCAAGCCGCCGGGCACCAGACGGGTTTCCTTGCCGGACAGCACGAAGGGACGCAAGTCGATGTGGCGTGGCGCGATGCCGCTTTCGACGAACGTCGGACAGGTGGAAAGGCTCAAGGTCGGCTGGGCGATATAGGCCTCGGGCCGGGCCTTGAGGCGGGCCCGAAAATCTTCGATCTCCGCTGCGGTGGCAGCTGGCCCGACCAACATGCCGTAGCCGCCGGAACCCTGGGTTTCCTTGACGACCAAGTCGGGCAGGTTCGCCAGTACGTGGGACAGGTCCTGGGGCTTGCGACACTGCCAGGTCGGCACGTTCTTCAGGATCGGTTCTTCGGTCAGGTAGAAACGGATCATGTCGTCGACGTAGGGATAGATCGACTTGTCATCCGCCACGCCCGTGCCGACGGCGTTTGCCAGCACCACATTGCCTGCACGGTAGACCGCGATCAGCCCCGGCACGCCGAGCATGGAATCAGGGTTGAAGGACAGCGGATCGAGGTAGGCATCGTCCAGGCGACGGTAGATTACATCCACCTGCTGGGGCCCGGCCGTGGTGCGCATATAGACATGGTCGTCACGCACGAACAGGTCCGCACCTTCCACCAGCTCCACTCCCATTTCCCGGGCCAGGAACGCGTGCTCGAAATAGGCGCTGTTGAAACGCCCCGGCGTCAGGACCACGGTGGTCGGGTTGTCCAACGGGCTTGAGCTTTTGAGCGTGTCGAGCAACAGGTTCGGGTAATGATCGATGGGCGCTACGCGCTGGGCGGCGAAGAGTTCGGGGAACAGGCGCATCATCATCTTGCGGTCTTCGAGCATGTAGCTCACGCCACTGGGCGTGCGCAGGTTGTCCTCCAGCACGTAATAGCTGCCATCGCCATCGCGGACCAGGTCGACGCCTGCGATGTGGGCATAGATGCCTCGGTGCAGGTCCAGGCCCTGCATCGCAATTTGATAACCCTCGTTGGCGAGCACCTGCTCGGCGGGGATGATGCCTTCCTTGAGAATGCGCTGGCCATGGTAGATGTCGGCCAGGAACATGTTCAGGGCCTGGACCCGCTGGATGCAGCCGCGTTCGACGATTTGCCATTCGCTGGCCTTGATGCTGCGCGGAATGATATCGAACGGGATCAAGCGCTCGGTGCCCTGCTCGTCCCCATAAAGCGTGAAGGTGATGCCTGCCCGATGAAACAGCAGGTCGGCTTCACGGCGGCGTTGTTCCAGCAGTTCCAGCGGCGTGTCCGCCAGCCAGCGCGAGAATGCTTGGTAGTGCGGGCGGCAGTCACCCTTCGCGTCGTACATTTCATTGAAAAAAGCGTGGGGCATAGCCAACTCCCAGCCGTGTCGTACACGGCATTTCTTATTACGTCGTCATTCCACCAAGTACGGCCTTGCCTCGTTTATGAGCCCTGGTTCTTTGAATACCTCGTCAGGCATGGGTCTCTGATCAGGCCTTTGCGTCTGGATGACGTGCGCCCCTTTTTTATATTTGCGTATCGAAACTCCTTTCTGCTGGGTCTCGTGGAGCCGTAGCAAGGGCTGTGCCTAAGTGCGGCGGATTGAAGCAATGCTGGAAAAACCGGCGCAAAGCGGTGAAAAAGCGAAATTTATTTTTGATTTCGCGACGAAAAGAGATTCGAGCCCTGAAACGCTGACTCCAGTTTCAAGCGCCGGCACAGCAAACGGGTCGAATCGGTGCAAACAGACGGGAAGTCGAGGCCGAACGCCCCGAAAAGGGGAAATTATTACTCACCGCTAAAGCGCTGCGCTTGGCTCAACCATAGCTCACGAGCGAAGACTTCGCTGAAAGAGCGCTTCGTTGGAAGCGAGCTTGCGCGAAGATAGCCTGAAGCCAGAAACAAAAATGCCCGGACATGGTTGTCCGGGCATTTTTGTTGGCGCGCTGCGATCAGAACGTCACGCTGGCACTCAACCTGGCGGTACGCGGCTCGCCGACGGCGACCTGAAGTTCGCTGCCGGTGGATGACGGGTAGTATTGCTTGTCGAACAGGTTATCGACGTTCAACTGCAACGACGTCTTGTGCCCGAACACCGGCGACTCCCAGCGCAGGAAAGCGTCGGCGACGGTGTAGCTGCTGAGCCAGAAATCGTTGGCGTTGTTGGCGGCGCGCTCGCCGACATAACGGGCGCCGGCACCGGCGTGCCAGGCACCGAATTCGGCCGGGACGTTCAGGTGGTGGCTCAGGTACAGGCTGGCGGTGTGCTTGGGGGCGTCGGCCAGACGATGGCCTTCATCGTCCGGATCATCAAGGATCTCCGTGTGGGTATAGGCGTAGGTGCCGATCAAGTCCCAACGTTCGGCGAGGCGACCGGTGATATCGAGTTCGAGGCCTTGGGAGCCAACTTTGCCAGCGGCTTCTGCCAACGTTACGCCGTTGACCGTAGAGGACGTCACGACGTTTTTCTTCACGATATCGAACAGGGCGAGGTTGATATTCAGGCCCGGCAGCGGATCGTATTTCGCGCCGACTTCGTAGCTGCGGCCCTCCTCCGGCTTGAAGGTATGACTACCCTCGTCCACCACGTCGTTAGGCTTGAACGAGCGACTGTAGTTGCCATATAGCGACAGTTCTTCCGTGGCTTTGTAGACCAGGCCGAGGAATGGGACGAAGGCGTCTCCATTATCGTCGCGAACTGGCTTGGCAGGGACGAGTCCCTGCGTCGTGTATTGATCGTAATGCTGATAACGACCGCCAAATACAAGGATCCAGCGGTCGTCCAGGTGCCAGTTGTCCTTCAGATACACCGAACTGGAGGTCAGCTTGTTGCTCAGGTTGCTCTGCGCAGCATTCACACGACTTGGCTCATCCAGGCCACCGTACACCGGAGTCGTAGGGTCGAAACCTGCTTGGTTAGCGCCACGGTAAGTCTTGCCCCGAAACTGGTCTGAAACCTGGTTGTCGACCCCGACCAACAGATCATGACGCTGGCCGAACAATTCTTGATTGCCAATGAAGTCCCAACTGGCGTAGCGGGTTTCATCGTCATAATGGGCACCGTTGGCGGCGCGCTGAAGGACACCATTCGACAGGCGCGGCTGGGCAATCGAAAGGCTGTAACGGTCATTGTTCCAGCCGTAGGTCACCCGCGTCTTCCACGCCTCGCTCAGTTCATACTCGAACCGCGCGGTGGCGGTTTCGCGGATGCCAACGCTTTTGGCCCAAGGTTCATCCAGGCGCTTGTCATAGTCGATGTCGGCCGGATGTCCATTGGTGAACATCGTCCCCCGGTCAAACGGGTTGGAATATTCGTTGTACTCATAACTCAAATTCAACGAAGCCCGCTCGCCGGTCCAGGCCAACGACGGCGCCACCAGCGTGCTCTCGTTAACCCCGTAGTTGCGCCAGTAATCCTCATGGCCGCGCTCGGCGATCAGGCGATAGGCCAATCCGGTATCGCCCAGCGGTCCGGTGGTGTCCAGGGCCATGGTGCCGCCGCCTTCGCTGTAGGCGGAACCGCTGAGCGTGGTGCTCTGGGTGTATTGCGGCTTCTTGCTGATGACGTTGATCAGGCCGCCAGGTTCCAGCGCGCCGTACAACATCGAGGCCGGCCCCTTGAGTACTTCGACCCGCTCGGTGGTGGCGCTGAAGTTATGGCCCAGGTTGGAACGCACGCCGTCGCGCAGGATCGAGCCGTCGTCGTTGGTGCCGAAGCCGCGCTTGACCAATGAGTCCCGCGAGCCGCCCAGGGTGTTGCCCTGGCTGACGCCGCTGACGAACTTCATCGCGTCCTCCAGCGAGCGCACCTGATAGTCCGCCAGCGTCTGCTGAGTGACTACGTTGATCGATTGCGCCTCTTCCTTGATCGGTACATCGCTCTTGCTCGCCGTGCTGGCTTGCGTCGCCGTGTAGCCCTCGTCCTGAATGATCCGACTGCCTTGCACATCCGTAGTGGGCAGTTCGAGGGTGTCCTGTGCCCTCAAGGGGCTGGCCATGAAACAACAGGACAGCGCAGGTAAAACACATTTGACGAGGGCGTTGCGGTAGGCGAAAGGGGTGAAACGATTCAAGACGCGCACTCACAGAGGGTTGGAAATGAGAGCGAATATACTTTGAGAATGATTCCCAGTAAATCTTTCCAACATTTCCACGCTTGACTCTGAATGCATTAAAGGGCGCCGGAGGATGACTCCGGCGCCCTTTATCGGTCCCCTCTCCGTTTTGGGGCTCGTTGAAGGTCAGTGATCGATGGCGGCGCCGGCGCCCCTCGGTACGCGGATATCCTCCACCAAGTGCTGGATGTGCTCCGGTGGCGGCGCGGTGAAGCGTGACACCACCAGGGCCGCCAGGAAGTTGAATACCATGCCCAATGTGCCGATGCCTTCAGGGGACACACCAAGCCACCAATGTTCAGCCGTGTTCATCGTCGGGTTGATGAATTTGAAATAGACGATGTAGGTGAACGTGAAGGTCAGCCCGACGATCATCCCGGCAATCGCGCCTTCGCGGTTCATGCGCTTGGAGAAGATCCCCATGACGATGACCGGGAAGAACGAAGACGCCGCCAACCCGAAGGCGAACGCCACCACCTGGGCGACGAATGCGGGTGGGTAGATGCCGAACAATCCGGCGATCAATACCGCCACACCGGCCGCGATACGCGCCGCGAGCAACTCCTGCTTCTCGTTGATCCTGGGCATGATGTTGCTTTTGAGCAGGTCATGGGAGATCGAGGTGGAGATCACCAGCAACAGCCCCGCTGCCGTCGATAGCGCCGCCGCCAGCCCACCGGCAGCGATCAAGGCAATTACCCAACCGGGCAGCCCGGCGATTTCAGGGTTGGCCAACACCATGATGTCGTTGTCGACATACAGCTCGTTGGGCACCGGCGAAAGCTGGTTCTTGAGCAACCGCTGCTCATGCGCCCCACGTTCGCCGGTAAAGCTCGGCGCCCCGACCAGCGCCGCCCCAGGGCTGTACTGGATGATGCCGTCGTTGTTCTTGTCCGCCCAGGCAATCAGTCCGGAATTTTCCCAGGCCTTGAACCAGTCCGGCGCGGTGGCATAACTGACGTTGGGGATGGAGGTCAGCAGGTTGGTACGAGCGAACGCTGCCACCGCCGGTGCGGTGGTGTAGAGAATCGCGATGAACAGCAACGCGTAGCCGGCAGACTTGCGTGCGTCCCGGACGGTGGGGGTGGTGAAGAACCGCACGATCACATGGGGCAGGCCCGCGGTCCCCACCATCAGCGCCATGGTGATGAAAAACACGTCCATGGTCGACTTAGTGCCATTGGTATAGGCAGAGAAGCCCAACTCGGCGCCCAGGCCATTGAGCCGTTCGATCACACTCTGCCCCGAGCCGGCGGCTTCGCTGATGAAGCCCAGCTGCGGGATCGGATTGCCGGTGATCATCATCGAGATGAAAATGGCCGGCACCATGTAGGCGAAGATCATCACGCAGTACTGCGCCACCTGGGTGTAGGTGATGCCTTTCATGCCGCCCAGCACCGAATAGAAGAACACGATGGCCATGCCGATCATGACGCCGGTGTTGATGTCCACTTCCAGGTAGCGGGAAAACACGATGCCTACGCCGCGCATCTGCCCCGCCACGTAGGTAAAGGAAATGAAGATCACGCAGATTACCGCCACCACCCGCGCCGTCTGCGAGTAATAACGCGCCCCAACGAACTCGGGCACGGTGAACTTGCCGAATTTGCGCAGGTACGGCGCCAGGCACATCGCCAGGAGGACGTAGCCGCCGGTCCAGCCCATCAGGTAGACGGAACCGTCGTACCCCGCGAAGGCGATGATCCCCGCCATGGAAATGAACGACGCCGCCGACATCCAGTCCGCACCGGTCGCCATGCCGTTGAGCACGGGGTGCACGCCCTTGCTGGCGACGTAGTATTCACTGGTGGAGCCGGCCCGCGTCCAGATCGCGATCGCGATGTACAACGCAAAGGTGGCACCTACGACCAGGTAGATCAGGGTTTTTGTGTCCATGTGCGCCGCCCTCAGTCTTCGTGAACGTCATATTTGCGATCAAGCTGATTCATCTTCCAGACATAGAAGAAGATCTCGAGCACAAAGACGTAGATGGACCCCTGCTGGGCAAACCAGAACCCCAGGGGCGTGCCGAAGAAACTGATGGTATTGAGTGAGTCGACCAGCAAGATGCCGAAACCGAACGACACCACGAACCAGATGACCAGCAACACCAGCATCCAGCGTAGATTTTCCGTCCAGTAGGCACGCGCAGCCTGTTGTTTTTCAGTGGACATCGAAGCGCCCTCTTGTTTTGTTGTTATTGTTTTGCACTTCAAACCGTAGCAGTCGCTGGGCAAGGCGCTAGTACGACTTTCGTCTAATTCGTAACAACAGTTATTGACATCCCTTTCGCACCGAAATGACAGGGCCAGGCCGCGTCAGAATCCCAGGGTGATATCAAATCGCCCCAACCCCCTAAAGCTTTGCCGTTCTCGGTCGAATGTATGCCATCGAATCTATTTTTTCCCTGGAGCTGTGATGCAGACGTTAAAGGCCTTGTATGAGTCTATCGAAATGCAATTTTTCGATACCCTCACCAAAAAGCTTTCAAGCCTTTTCCTCTTGGTCGCGGTCAGTGCCTTGCTTTATTGGGTGGCCCTCAGCGCCCGCGCCGATATCGTCCTGCAGTTGCGCACTGCCCAGCTTGACGCCGCGCTGCTGGGACAGATTCAAGACCGCCTCGACAGCCTCACCCATGCGCTGCTCTTCGGCGCGCTTTTGACGCTGGCCATGGTCAGTTTCATGGTCTGGTACTTCCGCCACCTCATCGTGCGCCCCGTTACCGCCATGACCAAAGCCCTGGAAGAGATCGCCAACGGCGAAGGCGACTTGTCCAAGGACCTGCCGCTGGTGACCCACGACGAGATCCGCACGCTGGCCGCCACCTGCAACCGTTTCCTGGCCAAGCAGCGCGAGATCATTAGCAACGTCCAGGCATTGACCGTCCATATCGCCGTCGAATCGGCCCGCTCGCTGAAGAACATCAGTGATTCCAGCGACAGCGCGACGCACCAGGCGCGCTTCGCCAAGGAAGTGATGGAGCAGAGCAATACCGCCGTGGGCCGTATCGAAGAGGTGTCGCGCCAGACCCAGGGCATATCCGGGACCACCGCGCAGAACCTGAGCATGGCCCGGGACTCCTACGCCGAATTGCTGGAAGTGACCGGCAACATCAGCGAGATTTCCAGCAGCCTCGGCGAGTTCGCCGGGCTGGTGGACGCCCTCAACCAGCGCTCTTCGAGCATCAAGTCGATTGTCGGCCTGATCCAGCAGATTTCCGCCCAGACCAACCTGTTGGCCCTCAACGCCGCCATCGAAGCCGCGCGTGCCGGGGAAAGTGGCCGTGGCTTTGCGGTGGTCGCCGATGAAGTGCGCACCTTGGCGCAGAACGTCAGCCGCGCCACCGACGATATCTCCCGTAACATCGACGCCATGTTGCAGGAAGTCAGCTCGACCCACGAACAGACCACCCAGATCAGCCACAGCGCCCGGGAAACCCAGAAAGTCGTTGAACGCGCGTCCGGTCATTTCGAAAGCATGATCGTCGACTTCGAATCCACCAACGGCAAGTTGGCCGACATCGCTGACCATATCCAGCAATTCGCCGATACCAACACTGGCATCAACGAACGAGTCACCCAGATCCACGCCGACAGCCAGTCGATCGACCAACGCATGCAGCAATCGGCGACCGCTACCCGCGACCTGTCTGGCGTGGCGGAGAAAGTCCAGACGCTACTGGGCCGCTTCGTGCTTGGCCACGGCAAGCTGGACGCCGCCATCACCCGTGCCAGCGAATGCCGCGACACGCTGCAGGTTCATTTGCAGGCGTTGCAGGATGAAGGTGTCAACCTGTTCGACCAGAATTACCAATTGATTCCCGGCACCGATCCCAAGCAATACATGACCAGTTATACCGAACGCTTTGCCCGGGTCTGCCAGGAAGAATGCGACAAGCTCACCCGCAGCACGCCGGGCGGCAAGGTCTCGTTCATTGTCGATACGAAGGGGTATTGCCCGGTCAATAACAGCTGGGTGTCCAAACAACCGACCGGAGACCGCGCGGTGGACCTACCGGTTTGCCGCAACAAGCGGATCTTCAACGACCCGATCGGCCTGCGCGCTGCGGGCAACGTCCAGCGCTTCCTGCTCCAGACCTACCTGCGCGACACCGGGGAAATCATGACCGAGATCGACGTGCCGTTCTTCTTCGGCGGCCGTCACTGGGGCAACTTGCGGGTGGGGTTTGATGCGGCGGTGTTGTTGGCGGACTAAGCGTTTCGACCAGCCGTGTGGGAGCGGTGATGTACGCAAATCTCGAGACCAGCCCAAAACAACTGTGGGAGCGAGCCTGCTCGCGATGGCGTCGGGTCAGTCAATTCATCACCAACTGACACTCCGCTATCGCGAGCAAGCTCGCTCCCACAAGGGAACCGGTGGTGTACAAAAATCCTGAGGCCTGCCCAAAACAACTGTGGGAGCGAGCTTGCTCGCGATGGCGTCAGGTCAATCAAATCCTCGTCAACTGACACTCCGCTATCGCGAGCAGGCTCGCTCCCACAAGGGAACCGGTGCTGTACAAAAATCCTGAGGCCACCCCAAAACAACTGTGGGAGCGAGCCTGCTCGCGATGGCGTCAGGTCAATCAAATCCTCGTCAACTGACACTCCGCTATCGCGAGCAGGCTCGCTCCCACAAGGCGATCTGTGGTGTACGCAATCCCACGGCCAGCCCAAAACAACTGTGGGAGCGAGCCTGCTCGCGATGGCGTCGGGTCAGTCAATTCATCACCAACTGACCCACCGCTATCGCGAGCAAGCTCGCTCCCACAAGGGAACCGGTGGTGTACAAAAATCCTGAGGCCTGCCCAAAACAACTGTGGGAGCGAGCCTGCTCGCGATGGCGTCGGGTCAGTCAATTCATCACCAACTGACCCACCGCTATCGCGAGCAAGCTGAACTGGCCTAATGATTTTGGACACTTCAATCGGGCGCTATGATAGCGCCCAAATCTGAGGTGTTTGGATATGCGTAAATCTTATTCGAGTGAGTTCAAGCTCAAGGCTGCCAGCATGGTGCTGGATGAAGGCCAGCCGGTTACCGAGGTCTGTGCCAGCCTAGATATCGGCCCCACTGCTCTGCGCCGCTGGGTCGATCAAGTGCAAAAAGAACGCCTGGGTTCGACCCCGGTAGGGGCCAAGGCGATTACCGCTGATCAGCGAGAAATCCAGAGGCTCAAAGCCCTACTCAGGGAGAAAGACCTGGACATTGAAATCCTAAAAAAGGCCAGTGCTCTCCTGCTTTTGGACGCCAAAGATCATTCACGCTGATCGATGAGCTGGACGAGCAATACGGCGTTAAAAGGTGTTGCCGGGCGTTTGGGATCAACCGCAGTAGTTTCTACGCCTGGCGCCAGCGCCAAGGCAGAGCAAATCCTGAACGGGACAAGCTCAAAGCCGCGCTGGTCAGGCACCACAGGGCGTCCAGAGAGTCGGCCGGCGCACGTACTTTGTCCAAGGAGCTAAAAGCCAAAGGGCATCGTATCGGACGTTATATGGCTCGCAGTTTGATGCGCGAAGCTGGCATCGCTAGTCGTCAGCGCAGGCGCCATAAGTACAAGTCGCCGGGCGTTGAGGCATTGGTGGCGCCGCACGTGCTCAAGCGAAAATTTGATGTAACGGCGGTTAACCAGGTGTGGTGTGGCGACGTGACTTACATCAAGGTCGGCAAGCGGTGGATGTACTTCGCCGCCGTTCTGGATCTGTACGCTCGGAGGATCGTGGGTTGGTCGTTCTCGATGATTTCTGATGCCAACCTGACCTGCGAAGCGCTACGCATGGCGGTTGAGCTACGCGGCCACCCCCAGGATGTGTTGTTTCATTCAGACCAAGGTTGTCAGTACACCAGTCATAAATTCCGAAACGAGCTTGTGAAACACGGGTTTAGGCAAAGTATGAGCCGTAAAGGCGAGTGCTGGGACAACGCCCCCATGGAGCGTTTCTTTGGTAGTTTGAAATCAGAGTGGGTTCCTGAAACGGGCTACAAACTGGAACATGAGGCCCGGGCAGACGTGCAGCGCTATGTCTCGCGCTACAACATCAGCAGGCCTCACAGCTACAACGACTACCGGTCGCCGGTCGCGAAGGAAAGGTTGGCGGCGTGAACCTTAATCGGTGTCCAAGATTACTTGACCAGTTCAAGCTCGCTCCCACAAGCGAACCGGTGGTGTACAAAAATCCTGAGGCCAACCCAAAACAACTGTGGAAGCGAGCCTGCTCGCGATGGCGTCAGGTCAGTCAATTCATCACCAACTGACACTCCGCTATCGCGAGCAGGCTCGCTCCCACAAGGGAACCGGTGGTGTACAAAAATCCTGAGACCAGCCCGAAACAACTGTGGGAGCGAGCCTGCTCGCGATGGCGTCGGGTCAGTCAATTCATCACCAACTGACCCACCGCTATCGCGAGCAAGCTCGCTCCCACAAGGGAACCGGTGGTGTACAAAAATCCTGAGACCAGCCCAAAACAACTGTGGGAGCGAGCCTGCTCGCGATGGTGTCGGGTCAGTCAATTCATCACCAACTGACACTCCGCTATCGCGAGCAAGCTCGCTCCCACAAGGGAACCGGTGCTGTACAAAAATCCTGAGACCAGCCCAAAACAACTGTGGGAGCGAGCCTGCTCGCGATGGCGTCGGGTCAGTCAATTCATCACCAACTGACCCACCGCTATCGCGAGCAAGCTCGCTCCCACAAGCGAACCGGTGGTGTACAAAAATCCTGAGGCCAACCCAAAACAACTGTGGAAGCGAGCCTGCTCGCGATGGCGTCAGGTCAGTCAATTCATCACCAACTGACACTCCGCTATCGCGAGCAGGCTCGCTCCCACAAGGGAACCGGTGGTGTACAAAAATCCTGAGACCAGCCCGAAACAACTGTGGGAGCGAGCCTGCTCGCGATGGCGTCGGGTCAGTCAATTCATCACCAACTGACCCACCGCTATCGCGAGCAAGCTCGCTCCCACAAGGGAACCGGTGGTGTACAAAAATCCTGAGACCAGCCCAAAACAACTGTGGGAGCGAGCCTGCTCGCGATGGCGTCAGGTCAGTCATTTCATCACCAACTGACACTCCGCTATCGCGAGCAGGCTCGCTCCCACAAGCGAACCGGTGGTGTACAAAAATCCTGAGACCAGCCCAAAACAACTGTGGGAGCGAGCCTGCTCGCGATAGCGTCGGGTCAGTCAATTCCTCACCAACTGACCCACCGCTATCGCGAGCAGGCTCGCTCCCACAAGGGAACCGGTGGTGTACAGAAAGTCCTGAGGCCACCCCAAAACAACTGTGGGAGCGAGCCTGCTCGCGATGGCGTCAGGTCAGTCAATTCATCATTAACTGACCCACCGCTATCGCGAGCAGGCTCGCTCCCACAAGGGATGGGCCTCAGTTCAACAGCACTTGGGCCCGGCCTTGCCGCCGTAACGGGCCTCTTGGCGCTCTCGGAAGAACGCCTCGTAGTCCATCAGCGGCTTGTCCGGGTGCTTGGTTTGCATGTGCTCGACGTAGTTGTCGTAGTCGGGCATGCCGACCATCAGGCGGGCGGCCTGACCGAGGTATTTACCGAGGCGACTCAAGTCATTGAACATCGTTGCAATCCTCTATCAAGCGTCCGGCAGGGCCTGGAATGGCGCTTCTTTGTCCGTGCGCTCTTTCGTGCCCCAGGCGGCGATGCCGACCTTGAGCGCGTAGAACAGGATGCTGAAGACCACGAACAGGAACAATACCGTCAGCGTTGCGTTGGTGTAGGCATTGAACACCACGTGCTGCATCTGCTCGATGCTCTTGGCCGGGGCCAGGATCTGGCCGGCGGCCAGGGCATCGTTGTATTTGCGCGCCAGGGCGAGGAAGCCGATCGCCGGGTTGGCGTCGAACAGCTTGATCAGGCCCGCGGTGGTGGTGCAGATCAGCAGCCAGCTCGCCGGCAGCAGCGTGACCCAGACGTAGCGCTGGCGCTTCATTTTGATCAGCACCACGGTGGCGAGCATCAGCGCGATACCGGCCAGCATCTGGTTGGAGATGCCGAACAGCGGCCACAAGGTGTTGATGCCGCCCAGCGGATCGATCACGCCCTGATACAGCAAGTAACCCCACAGCGCGACGCAGCCGGCGGTGGCGATCAGGTTGGCGGTCCAGGATTCGGTTCGCTTGAGGGCCGGCACGAACGAGCCGAGCAGATCCTGCAGCATGAACCGCCCGGCACGGGTGCCGGCGTCCACCGCGGTGAGGATGAACAGCGCTTCGAACAGGATCGCGAAGTGATACCAGAAGGCCATGGTGTTCTCACCCGGCAGCACCGAGTGCAGGATCTGCGCGATACCGACCGCCAGGGTCGGCGCACCGCCGGCACGGGCCAGGATGGTGGTTTCACCGATGTCCTTGGCCACCGCTTGCAGCGCGTCGGGGGTGATTGCAAAGCCCCAACTGCTGACGGTCTGGGCCACGGCCACCACGTCAGTGCCGACGATCGCCGCCGGGCTGTTCATGGCGAAGTACACGCCCGGCTCGATCACCGAGGCGGCAACCATCGCCATGATGGCCACGAAGGACTCCATCAGCATGCCGCCGTAACCGATGTAGCGGGCGTTGGTTTCGTTATCCAGCAGCTTGGGCGTGGTGCCCGAGGAGATCAGCGCATGGAAGCCCGAGACCGCGCCGCAGGCGATGGTGATGAACAGGAACGGGAACAAGCCGCCCTTCCACACCGGCCCGGTGCCGTCGGTGAACTGAGTCAGCGCGGGCATTTTCAGTTCGGGCATGGTGACCAGGATGCCGATCGCCAGGGCGACGATGGTGCCGATCTTGAGGAAGGTCGACAGGTAGTCCCGTGGCGCCAGGATCAGCCACACCGGCAGGACCGCCGCGACAAAACCGTAGCCGATCAGCATCCAGGTGATCTGGATTCCGGTGAAGGTGAAGGCCTTGGCCCAGACCGGATCGGCGGCGATCTGCCCGCCCAGCCAGATAGAACCCAACAGCAACAGCACGCCGATGATCGAGATCTCGCCGATGCGGCCCGGGCGGATGTAGCGCATGTAGATGCCCATGAACATCGCGATCGGGATGGTCGCCATCACCGTGAAGATGCCCCACGGGCTCTCGGCCAGGGCCTTGACCACGATCAGCGCCAGCACCGCGAGGATGATGATCATGATCAGGAAGCAGCCGAACAGCGCGATGGTGCCGGGAATACGGCCCATTTCCTCGCGCACCATGTCGCCCAGGGAGCGACCGTTGCGGCGGGTGGACAGGAACAGGACCATGAAGTCCTGCACCGCACCGGCCAGCACCACGCCGGCGATCAGCCAGAGCGTGCCGGGCAGGTAGCCCATCTGCGCGGCCAGCACCGGCCCGACCAGCGGCCCCGCGCCGGCAATGGCCGCGAAGTGGTGGCCGAACAGGATGTGCTTGTTGGTCGGGACGTAGTCCAGGCCATCGTTGTTGAGCACGGCAGGCGTGGCCCGGCGCGCATCGAGTTGCATCACGTTGTTGGCGATGAAGAGGCTGTAGTAGCGATAGGCGACCAGGTAAATGGCCACGGCTGCGACGACGATCCAGAGGGCGTTGATCGGCTCTCCGCGGCGCAAGGCCACGACACTCAGCGCACAAGCTCCCAGAACAGCCACGGCAAACCAGGCGAGGTGTTTAACCAAACGGGTTGTCATTGCGTGTCTCCTGCCGATATCCAATGGATTGCGGCGATTGTTTTTATAGTGTGCCCCGGCTATTCGGAGCCGGCCCAATATCCCTGCATGCCGTCAATAAATAAATCCGTAGTACTACGTAGAACCCCGATTCCCTTGTGGGAGCGAGCCTGCTCGCGAAAGCGGCGTGTCCGTTAATGATGATTTGACTGCCCCATCGCCTTCGCGAGCAGGCTCGCTCCCACAGGTCTTATGCCGCGCGCACAGGTTTGGCATATGATGCCGCCATTCGCCTCCCCGCCGCGCCCGGACTGGAGTAAAGATGCTGCTCAAACACAAAATCGTTGCTCTCGGGATCCTGCCGCTGGTCCTGGCGATTGCTGTCATCGGTGCCTTGGTCATCTCGCTCAACCGCCAGTTGGGTGATCAACAGGCGCAACTGATCGAAGACAGCATCCTGGCGAGCAAGCGCGCCGAATTGAAGAACTATGTCGAGATGGCGCAGAGCCTGATCGCGCCGCTGTATGACAACGGCCAGGGCGACGCGCGGGCACAGCAGCAGGTACTGGAAGAGCTGCGCAAGCTCAGCTTCGGTATCAACGGATATTTCTTCGTGTACGACCGCCAGGGTCGCAGCCTGATGCACGCCCGGCAGTCGGAACTGGTCGGGCAATACCTTTGGGACATGAAAGATCCCCAGGGCCTGCCCGTCATCCAGGCGTTGCTCAAGAGCGCCGAATCGGGTGAAGGCTTCCAGCGTTATGCCTGGAACAAGCCTTCCTCCGGCCAGGTGACCGACAAACTGGCCTATGTCGTGATGCTCGATCGCTGGGGCTGGATGCTCGGCACCGGGATTTACCTGGAGGACGTGGAGCGTGCCACCCAACAGGCCCGCGCCGAAGTGGCCCAAGGCATCCACACCACCATGCAGGCGATCGCCGCCATTGCTCTGATCGCGGTGCTGCTGGTGTTCGCCGGCGGCATTACCCTCAACGTCAGCGAGCATCGCCTGGCCGACAAGAAACTGCAGCGCTTGAACCAGCGCATTGTCAGCTTGCAAGAGGAAGAGCGCTCCCGGGTATCCCGTGAATTGCATGACGGCATCAGCCAACTGTTGGTGTCGATCAAGTTCCAGTTCGAGCTGGCCAGCCACGTCATCGAGAACGGCCAGGAAAATGGAGTGGGCATCTTGAAAAACGCCACGGACCGACTGGGTGAAGCCATCGGTGAAATCCGTAGCATCTCCCACGACCTGCGCTCGTCTTTGCTCGACACCCTGGGCCTGCCTGCCGCCATCGGCCAGCTTGCGGCCGAATTCGAGCAACGCAGCGGCCTGGAAGTGTCCTACCGAAGCAACGAATTCGACTGTCGCCTGGAAAACGGCGCACCGGTCTCGCTGTTTCGCATCGCCCAGGAAGCGCTGACCAACATCGAGCGTCACGCCGGGGCGAAGCGTGTCGCCATCACCCTGTTCGGCTCCGGCCAGTCCTTGCGCCTGACCGTTGTGGATGACGGGATGGGCTTCAACGTTCCACAGGTCGAGCGCGGCCATACGGGCATCGGCTTGCGTAATATCCGCGAACGGGTCGAGCATTTTGGCGGGCGGCTGGACATGACATCGGTGCCAGGACGAAGCGAACTGGATATCCTCTTGCCCATGACCATGCCCACCACGGAAAGCTGATGCGCCTTGAATTCAACAAGAGCCCTTGCCGATGACCCTGTCTCCAGCCATACGCGTCGCCCTGGTCGACGATCATTCCCTGGTCCGGGACGGCATCCGCGCCCTGCTGTCCGTCATGCCCCGGCTGGATGTGGTTGGCGAAGCGGAGAATGGTGTACAGGCCATCGAAATGGTCGAACGCTGCCAGCCGGATCTCCTGTTGATGGACATCGGCCTCAAGGACATGAACGGCCTTGAGCTGACCCGGCTGCTGGGCAGGCAGCACCCAGGCTTGAAGATCCTGGTCCTGAGCATGTATGACAATCATGAGTACGTCAGCGAATCCGTGCGCGCCGGCGCCAGCGGCTATGTCCTGAAGAACTCGCCGTCGAAGGAAATCATCGCCGCCATCGAGGCCATCATCAACGGCGGCACCTTCTACAGCGCCGAGATCGCCCAGCGCCTCGCCACCGACCCACACACCGACAGCGAGCTGACGCCGCGCGAGACCCAGGTGCTGAAGAAAATGGTCCAGGGCTTCAACAACAAGGAAATGGCCCGCGAGCTGGACATCAGCGTCCGCACCGTCGAAACCCACCGCCTGAGCATTCGCCGAAAGCTCAACATCGACAAGCCCGCGGCCCTGGTGAAATACGCGATCGACCACGGGATCATTCCGCACTGATGTAGTAACCAGGATGTTCAAGATCATCCAACAACCCCGGCCCGCTCGGCACCCAACCCAACAAACCGCGGGTGTACTCACTGGACACCGCCATGTTCGCGCCCGCCATGTGAGCGAACCAGCCAAAATGCTCGCGCTCTCGGGACTCGACCGGCACTCCCAGGCCACGTCCTATCGCCTGGGCAATGTCCTTGAAGGGTACAGCTTCGTCGGTAACGGCATGGTAGACGGACTGGGTCACGCCCTGCTCAAGCGCCAATCGATAGACCCGTGCCGCATCCAGTCGATGCACGCCCGACCAGCAATGGTTACCGTCGCCGAGATAAGCCGATACGCCCTGCTCACGGGCCAGACGAATCAGGATCGGTACGAATCCATAGTCGCCGACGCCATGGACCGATGGCGCCAACCGAACCGTCGCCACGCGCACACCACGCTCGGTCAGATCCCTAGCCGTGGCTTCGGTCTTGCGAGGCGAGGCCGGGCTGACCACTTCCAGCTCACTGGCGCCCCGGGTCAATCCGAACAAGCCCGAGGTCACCAATAGCGGTCGCTCGGAGCCTTGCAACGCGCCGCCCAGTGCCATAATCGCGTGACGGTCTTGCTCGGCATTTTCGGCAAATCGTGAAAAATCATGATTAAAAGCGGTGTGAATAACCGCATCCGCCGCCGACGCTGCATGATGCAGGACATCCAGATCATCCAACGTCCCTTGAATTACTCTCGCGCCGGTGGCGGCGAGCGCGGCAACCTTTTCTTCGCAACGGGCCAGGCCGGTGACTTGATGCCCGGCGCCGAGCAAATCCTGCACCACGGCCGACCCAACCCAGCCCGTGGCACCGGTAACGAATACGTGCATGAGCAACGCTCCTGTCTGGAAAAGCGAGATAGAAAGTCTTCTATAACCTGAACAAGGCTCAGGATTTGTATTGAACTTGTATTTCCCGACTTCGGAGCAACATCAAGGCCACCCCGAACGACAACGCAACCGCAACAGCACCGCCCAAGTAAACCGCCTCGATGCCCCAACCACTGGCCAGCACACCAGCCAGCGGGCTGGTCATGCCCAGGGAAATATCCAGGAAGGCAACATAGGCGCCCATGGCGAGGCCACGTGACTGCGGCGGAGCACGCCGCACTGCTTCCACGCCAAAACCGGGAAACGCCAGGGAATAACCGAAGCCGGTAAACGCGGCGCCGAGATAGGCGATGAATGCCGTATCGGCGCCCCAGATGAGCAGCAGCCCAACGGCCTCGATCACGACGCAGACCAATGCGACACGCGCGCCACCGATCTTGTCCGGAAGATGCCCGAACAACAGCCGCGCGCCGATGAAGGCCAGACCGAACGCCGTGAACGCGAGCGAAGCGTTGCCCCAATCCCTGGCCGCGAATAACAAGGCAATGAACGCTGTCACGACACCAAAGCCGACGCTGCAAAACGCCAGGCCCATGCCGGGAACCCATACCGCGCCGAACATCTTGTAGAACGGTGTGCGCCGGGTCGCCGTAGGGGCTACGCCGCGGACGCCGGCGACAACCGCCAAGGCCAACAGCGCAATAAACGCCGACGCCACAACGATGCCCATGAAACCCCAACCCGAATCGAGCGCCACGCCAAGCGGGGCGCCCAGGGCGAACGCGCCATACATGGCAATGCCATTCCAGGCCATGACCTTGCCGGCATGCTGCCCCCCTACAAGACCGATGCCCCACCCCAACGCCCCGGTGACGATCAGGCTTTCACCGATCGCCAGCAGCACGCGACCGCCTACTAACAGCCAGACCGACAACACCGGCGTAGCGACGAACGCCAGGGACAGCAGATAGACCAAAGCGGAAACCGCCGCCGTCACCAGCCCGACCATGACCGCGCGCTTGCCGCCGCGCAGGTCGGCGAAATTGCCGGCCCAGGATCGCGACAGCAGCGCCGCGGCGAACTGTGCACCCACTACCAGGCCAATCACCAACGTGCCCATCCCCAGCGTGTCGTGCAAATGAAGCGGCAAAACTGGCAGTTGCATGCCGATGGTGAGAAAGCCGATGAACACGGTCAACGTGAGCGGCAACAATTTGAATACCGGATTGGTTTCGACGGCTGCCGGGGGCGCCACAGAGGCACCCGGATGAATATCTTCTTGAGTCATAACCCTACCCATGGAAAGGGACGCGAAGTGAAGTTGAATGCCGCTTGCGCAGCCGCCTAAAATGCGATCAATTAGTCGCATTCAAGATACGAATAATCCGTCGTATTTCCTATTCGCATTCCTTTTCCAAGGCCGATGCCGCCATGTCCGATCGCCCAAGCCCGCAGATTTCCTCACGCAAGCAGCCAAAACAGGCACGGTCCACCGAGCTTGTGGCGGCAGTCCTGGAAGCGGCTGTTCAGGTTTTGGCGAGTCAGGGCGCCCAACGCTTCACCGTTGCCCGCGTTGCCGAGCGAGCGGGTGTGAGCGTCGGATCGGTGTATCAGTACTTTCCGAACAAGGCAGCGATCCTGTTTCGGCTGCAAAGTGATGAATGGCGGCAGACCAGCGATATGTTGCGAGACATTCTGGAAGATCCCTCCACACCGCCCCTCTCGCGGTTACGAACCCTTGTGCAGGCGTTCATCCAGTCCGAGTGCGACGAAGCGCAGATTCGCGTCGCGCTCAACGACGCTGCGCCACTTTATCGGGATGCGCCTGAGCACCAGGCGGCACGTACTTCAGTGCAGGCATCGGTGGATGCGTTCATGCAGCAAGTGCTGCCGGACGCGAGTATGCAAACCCGCGCCCTGGCCGGTGAGCTGATCATCGCTACCCTCAGCTCCGTGGGGAAACGGTTTTCGGCAATGCCTCGCGTTCAGCAAGAAGTCCAGAGCTATGCCGATGCCATGGCAGATATGTTCTGCGCCTACCTGAAAAACCTCCAGGCGTGCGAGAGCACGGCAGGCTGAGCATTCGCGTCGACGTTCCAGTGACAGCCCGCCGGCAGTTTTACTACACTCCCCCGTCTTGTCCCCTTCCCTTGCGAGGCGTCCCATCCCATGAAAATCATAACAAGCACGATGACGCTCTTTGGCCTGTTGGCATTCTGCGGCAGCGCCCTGGCCGAACCAACGGCTTCGCATCTGGACAAAGTGATCCAGCAAGGTGAACTGCGCGTGTGCACCACCGGCGACTACAAGCCCTACACCTACAAGGCCGAATCGGGGGAATACGAAGGCATCGACATCGACATGGCCCGCTCGCTGGCCGCCAGCCTGGGCGTCAAGGCGCAATGGGTCCAGACCACTTGGAAAACGTTGATGCCCGACATGCTGGCGGGCAAGTGCGACATCGGGATGGGCGGGATTTCGGTGACCCTGGAACGACAGAAGAAAGCCTATTTCAGCAACACCCTGGACGTGGATGGCAAGATCCCGCTGGTGCGTTGCGAAGACCAGTCGCGCTACCAGACCATCGAGCAGATGAACCAGCCTTCGGTGCGCCTCGTCGAGCCGGCCGGTGGCACCAACGAAGCCTTCGTGCGGGCATTCCTGCCCAAGGGCCAGCTCGCCTTCCATGACAACGTGACGATCTTCCAGGAGCTGTTGGACAAACGCGCCGACGTCATGATCACCGATGCCTCGGAAGCGCTCTACCAGCAGAAACTCAAGCCGGGCCTGTGCGCCGTCAACCCGACCCGCTACCTGCAATATGGCGAGAAAGCCTATCTGCTGCCCCGTGACGACAACACCTGGAAGATGTACGTCGACCAGTGGTTGCATCTGAGCAAGGCCAACGGCAGCTATCAGAAAGTCATCGGGCAGTGGCTGGCCGTGCCTCAAGCTCAATAACGAACCGGTGGCCGTACACGCTCCCGGGTTTGTGTGCGGCGCCATGGTCTGGCATGTTGGGCCTTCAAACAGAACTGTCACGAGGCCCCATGCAGATCGAATTACTGGAAATCAGTGAGCACCTTCATCGTTTTCCGCCATTCGATGCCCTTCCCCAGGAGACCCTGGAGGAAATTGCCCGGCGCGTCGAAGTCGCGTATTTCAAGGCCTCAAGCCCGATCCTCGAAGCAGGTGCGGCCATTCATGACCTGCACTACGTACGCAGCGGCGCAGTCGAGATCTATCGGCGAAGCGGCGAACTGTACAACCGACTGGTCGAGGGCGATATCTTTGGCCAGGCGGGCTTGCTGCGCAGCAACCGGGTGCGTTTCCCGGCCAAGGCCCTGGAAGACAGCCTGATCTATTTCATTCCGGCGGATGTATTCGCCCAGTTATGCGAGCGGCACGACAGTTTCGCCGACTTTGTCGAGGCCGAGGGGCATTCCAGGCTCAAGTCAGCCGTCGAGGCCCAAGGCCGTGCGAGCGAGCTGATCCAGCTCAAGTCCCGTGCATTGATTTCCCGGGATCTGGTCTGGGTTACGCCGCAAACCAGCGTCCGGGAAGCCGCACAGTTGATGACCGAACGAAGCGTTTCCTGTGTCGTGGTCCTTGAGCCAGCCGGGAAACACCCCGAGCAGATGCTCGGCATCGTGACCGACCGGGACTTGCGCACCCGCGTTGTGGCCGCCAACCGCAGCGGCGAAACCACCATCGGCGAAGTGATGTCGATCGACCCGGTGGCCATCCAGGCCGATGACTCGTTGTTCGAGGCGATGCTGTGCATGCTCAGGAGCAACATCCATCACCTTCCGGTGATGCACAAGGGCCGCACGCTGGGCTTGATCAATCTGTCGGACATCATCCGACACGAGTCTCAGAGCAGCCTGTACCTGGTAAACAGTATTTCCAACCAGACCAGTGTCGAGGGTCTTCGCTCATTGCTGCGCGACCTACGCGGGACCTACATTCGCATGGTCCGCGACGGCGCGACCGCCCACATGATCGGCAGCGCCATCTCGGGCATTGGTCGTGCCTTCACCCAGCGCCTGCTTGAACTGGCCGAACGCGAACTGGGACCACCACCGGTTCCGTATTGCTTCATGGTGCTGGGCTCGATGGCCCGTGACGAACAATTGCTTGTCACCGACCAGGACAACGCCCTGGTGCTGGACGATCGTTTCGACCCAGCGCTGCATGACGATTACTTTCGCAAGCTGGCTGCGTTCGTCAGCGACGGGCTCGCCCAATGCGGCTACAGCTACTGCAAGGGCGGGATCATGGCGACCAACGTCCAGTGGCGCCAGCCATTGCGAGTGTGGCGTGGCTATTTCAGCCAGTGGATCGAGAAACCGAACGCCGCCACCCTGCTCAACAGCTGCATCTTTTTTGACTTGGACGGGGTCTATGGCGCGCTGGACATGGTCGAATCGCTCAAGACGCTTTGCGCGCAGAAGTCCAGGGATACTCCGGCTTTCCTGGCGGCGATGGCGCGCAACGCATTGAATCGCACGCCGCCCCTGGGTTTCTTTCGTACATTTGTCATGGAAACGGATGGGGAACAAAAACAGATCATCAACCTCAAGGGCCGTGGCACGGCACCCCTCACCGACCTGATCCGCATCCACGCGCTGGCGTGTGGCACCACGGCGCAAAATTCATTCGATCGGCTCGATGCCATCGGCCAAACGCAATGGGTACCACCCGAGGCCATCGAGCATCTGCGCTACGCATTGGAGTTCCTGTCGATGGTGCGCATACGGCACCAGGTCGATGCCATCGAACAGGGTCGCAAACCGGATAATTACATCGAGCCCGAGCGCTTCTCAACCGCTGAGCGGCACAACCTCAAGGAAGCCTTCCAGGTGTTGAGCAATGCCCAGAAATTCCTGCGTTTCCGCTATCCCGGTCACGCCCGGCCATCCCGATGAACGCCCCACGAGTAGCGACCGAACGGACGATGCCGGACTGGGCGGCGCGCTTCGAACAACTGGCGCGACAAGCACGCCATCCCCTGCTGCAGCGTTTCTACCAGACAGGGGTGATCGACGGCCAGACCGCGCTGGAACAAGTGGAATTGCTGGCCATGGATTTGGAAACCACTGGTTTGAACGCCCGCAGCGACAGCATCGTCAGCATCGGCCTGATGCCTTTTACCCTCAAGCGAATACGTTGCGGCGAAGCCCTGTACTGGGTCATCAAACCTTCCACGCTGACCCATGAGTCGGTGACATTCCATCGCATTACCCATGCCGACATCCGTCATGCCCCTCGATTCCCCGACATCATGGACAACCTGCTGGAAGCATTGGCGGGGCGAATCATGGTGGTGCATTACCGGGCCATCGAGCGCGACTTTCTGGACGAGGCGTTTCGGCGTCACCTTGGAGAGGGCCTGCAGTTTCCGGTCATTGACACGATGCAGCTGGAGGCATGGCGGGTCAGGGGTCGGCGCCGTTGGCTGGACCGGCTGTTGCGGCGGCCACCGGCCTCCATCCGGCTGGCCGATACGCGTCTGCGTTATCGACTGCCCACCTATCACGCCCACCATGCATTGACCGATGCACTGGCCACGGCCGAGCTGTTGCAAGCGCAGGTAGCCACCCATTACAGCCCGTCCGTGGCGGTCGGGCAGCTCTGGGATTGAACGCTGGGGCGCGCCTCGCCCCAGCCAATCTTCAGGCGATCAGGATCGCGGTTCTGACATCAATCCCTTCACCAGGGAAATACAGCCCAGCAGCAGAACGATGGCAAAGGGAAGCCCGGTCGAAACCGCCATGGCCTGCAAGGCGACCAGCCCCCCACCCAACAGCAGCGCAATCGCGATCACGCCCTCGATGACCGCCCAGAAAACCCGTTGGGGCACAGGCGCATCGACCTTGCCGCCGGCCGTGATGGTGTCGATTACCAGCGAGCCGGAGTCCGACGAAGTGATGAAGAACACGATTACCAGCACGATGCCCAGCAACGAGGAAATTTCCTTGAGGGGCAGCGCCTCCAGCATCGCGAACAGCTTGAGTTCCAACACTGCATCCTTTACCCCACTCAATCCCTGCAAGGTGGCCTGGTCGATAGCCGTCCCGCCAAAAGTGGTCATCCATAGCACCGACACCAGCGAAGGCACCAGCAAGACAGAAATCAGAAATTCCCGGACGGTCCGGCCCCGGCTGACCCGCGCAATGAACATGCCTACAAAGGGCGACCAGCTGATCCACCAGGCCCAGTAGAACGCTGTCCAGCCCTGGGTGAACTCGGCGTCCGTACGGCCGAAAGGATTGGACAATGCGGGCAGGTATTCAGCGTAGGTCACCACGTTCTTGAAGAAGCCGGTAAGAATGGCCAAGGTGGGACCGACGACGATGATGAAGAGCAGCAACAGGAGCGCCAGGCCCATATTGATTTCCGAGAGCAGCTTGACGCCCTTCTCCAGCCCGGCCAGAACCGACCACAGGGCAATCAGCGTGATACCGATGATCAGTACCACTTTGCTGACGTTGGACGATGGAATGCCGAACAGATGTTCGATCCCCGCCGCGGCCTGCTCGGCACCGATGCCCAGCGAGGTCGCCAGCCCGAACAGCGTGGCGAACACCGCCAGGATATCGATGATATGCCCTGGCCAGCCCCAGACGCGCTCCCCCAGCAACGGATAGAAAATCGAGCGAATCGACAGCGGCAAGCCTTTGTTGAACGAGAACAGCGCCAAGGACAACGCCACGATGGCGTAGATGGCCCAGGGATGCAGACCCCAGTGAAAAATCGTCGCAGCCATCGCCAGGTCCGCAGCGCCTTTCATATCGCCCGCTGCGCCATCGAGGGGGGCCCAGTCCGTGCGTACCCCGCTGGGATCGAGCGTCACGCCCCCCATCGCGGCGGCATAATGCGACATGGGCTCCGCTACGCCGTAGAACATGAGCCCGATGCCCATCCCGGCGGCGAACAACATGGAGAACCAACCCACATAGGTATGATCGGGCGTGGCATCGCGACCGCCCAATCGCACCTTGCCCAGTGGCGAAACGATCAACGCCAGGCACAACAGAACGAAAATATTGCCTGCGCTCATGAAGAACCAGGCCAGGTGCCGGGTCAGCCATCCGCGCATGGCGCTGAAAAGCGGCTCGACTTCATTTTGCAGCGCCAGCGTCACGATGACGAACAACAAAACGGTGGCGGCAGAGATGAGGAAAACCTTGCCATGGATGTCCAGGGAGAAAGAAAACTCACCGCGGAAATTGTCCTGTCCGATGACGTAGTCTGTTTCGATGAGATTTGCCTCGCCGCTAGGGGCAGGTATCCCCTCCGTACCGGGCGTCTGGGATTTTCCTGATAGATCGTCTACAGGATCTTTACCCACGTGAACCTCCTTTGATTATGCAACACGCACGCGCGCGTGATGGTCTGAAAAGCCCCGCTGTTCCAAGTGAAAACGAGAGTAAGTGCCATAGCCTAACAAGTCTGGAGGCATGCCTGTGACATCGACCGGCCATGACTGTTCCACAAACGACATCAGGTTGGGCCTACGAGACGCCGCCACCGTACTGGTTGCGCATCGAAGTCATCCGCCCCAGGCAAAACGAAGGGCGCCGGGACAGTGTCCGGGCGCCCTTCGTATGGACCGTCCGTGGGGGTGCTTCAACTCACTGCGCGGCACGCACCTTGTTGATTTCGTCGTACATCATTTTCACCAGATCCCCGTCCAACGACTTGGCGAACTTGTCGACGACTGGCTTCACGCGCTCGCGAAAGCGGTCTTTCTCGGCCGGGGTGATTTCATTGACGGTCATCGCACCGGCCAGCGTCGCCTTGGCCTTTTCCATGCTCGTCTCGGTGACTTCACGCTGGAAGGTCTGCGCCTCGGCTGCGGCTGCGCGAATCATTGCCTTTTCGTCGTCGTTGAGGCGGTTCCAGGTTTTCTGGCTGATGATCAACGACTGCGGGTTGAAGATGTGGCCGGTGACGGAAAGATATTTCTGCACCTCGTAGAACTTGTTGCCCTCGATCACCGTGAACGGGTTTTCCTGGCCGTCGATGGTGTGCTGCTCAAGGCCCGTGTACACCTCGGGGAACGCCATCGGCACCGGGTTGGCGCCCAGGGCTGAGAAGGTTTCCAGGTAGATCGGTGACTGGATGACGCGCAGCTTCAAGCCCTGCAGGTCTTCGAGCTTGGTCACCGGGTGCTTGCTGTTGGTCAGGTTACGGAACCCCAGGTCCCAATAACCCAGCCCTACCAGCCCCTTGCTGTCCAGCTGTGCCGCCAGTTTCTGCCCGACCGGCCCATCGATGACGGCATGGGCCTCCTTGACGTCGTTGAACAGGAAGGGGAAATCGAGCATGGCGTAATCCGGTGCCTGGGCGGCCAGGATGCCGGAGTTGAGCACGGTGATGTCCAAGGTGCCGCCCTGCAATGCCGACACCGTTTGCACGTCGCCGCCCAGGGTTCCGCCAGGGAACAGGCGGACCTTTATCTTGCCGCCGCTCTTTTCACTGAGCAGGTCGGCGAACTTCTGCGCGCCCTGGCCCTGGGGATGTTCCTTGACGTTCTGGAACGCGAATCGCAAGGTCCGCTCACGGATCTCGTCCGCGTGGCTGGCCACGCCGGTCAGCAGCAAGCCCGTCGCGCACGCCCCGGCCAGCAAGGTTTTCATCAGTTTTCCCATGTCACTCTCCGATCGTTATTGTTTTTAAAGGTCGAGCCAGCGAGCACCGGTGTCAGCCGGTGAAGAATTTCAACGGTCCCAGTACCAGTTGCGGAAACAGCACCAACAGCAACAGCACCACAAATTGCGCAATCATGAACGGCCAGACACCCCGGACTATTTCCTCGAACTCCAGCTTCGCCACGCTGCAGACCACGTTCAGCACCGTGCCCACGGGCGGCGTGATCAAGCCAATCGCAGTGTTGATCAGAAACAGCACGCCGAAATACACCGGGTCGATCCCCGCCTGGATCACCGCTGGCATCAATACCGGCGTCAGGATGAGGATGGTCGGGGTCATGTCCATCACCGTACCGACCAGGATGATCAACGCCATCATCACCAGCAGCAGGAGCGTCTGGTTGTCCATGAACGGCGCGAGCAGTTCCGCCAGCTGGCCCGGCAGGTCGGCGATGGTCACCAGCCACGATGAAACCATGGCCGCCGCCACCAGCAGCATCACCACCGAGGTGGTCCTGGCCGAAGACAGGATCACTTCGTACAGCTGGCTGATCTTCATCTCCCGGTAGATCACCAGGGACACGAACAGCGAATAGACTGCCGCGACCACTGCTGCCTCCGTTGGCGTGAAGATGCCGAACTTGAGGCCCAGGATGATGATCAACGGCAAGCCCATCGCCCAACTGCCATCGAGCAACGTGCGTAGTACCTCGGCTCGGGAACGCTTGGGCGCCGTCTCGACGTTCTCGCGCCGGGAGATCAACCACCAGGCGATGGCCAGCCCGACGCCGAGCATCAGCCCCGGCACGATACCGGCCAGGAACAGCTTGGAAATCGACACGCCGGACGCCACGCCAAAAACGATGAAGCCGATGCTGGGCGGAATCACTGGCGCAATGGTGCTGCCGGCGGCGATCAGCCCGGCCGAACGTCCCCGGTTGTGCCCCGCCAACACCATCATCGGCACCAGCAACGCCGCCAACGCCGCCGCATCGGCCACCGCCGAACCGGAAAGCGAGGCCAGCAGGCAGGAGGCAATGATCGCGACGTAACCCAGGCCGCCGCGCTTATGCCCAACCAGCGCCATGGCAATGTTGACGATGCGCTTGGATAACCCGCCGACATTCATGACTTCGCCGGCCAGCATGAAGAACGGCACGGCCATCAGCGGAAAGCTGTCGGCGCCATTGAGCAAATTCTGCGCAATGATCTGCGCGTCGAACAAGTCCAGGTAAAACATCAACGCGACGCTGACCACCAGCAAGGCAAAGGCAATCGGGATACCCAACGCCATGCTGCCCAGCAGCGACCCGAGGAAAATAGCCAACGTCATGGGCGGGTACTCTTGAGGGTGTCAGGGTTGAGGCCGGCGGCTTCGCTTTCCTCGACTGACAAAGGATCGTCATCCCGCAGTTTGCCGAACAGTGTCAGGTACAGTTCGTACAGCAGGATCGCCGTGGCGCTGACCCCGAACACCAGCCCGGCGGCGTAGAACAGCGCCATCGAAAGGCCCGAAGCCGGCGCGACCACGTTGAGGTTGATCACCGCCTGCTGCCAACTGCCGCTGACGATCAGTCCGCAAATGTAGAGCATCAGCAGATGCCCGATGACCAGGCAGGCACGCTTGCCTGCTGGCGGCAAGCGCTTGACCAGGCTGTTCATGCCCAGGTGCGCGCGGTCCTTGAGCGCCACGAGGGCACCTAGAAAAATCATCCAGACGAAGAACCAGCGCGACAGTTCCTCCGACACACTGATGCCGGAGTTGAAGGCATAGCGCAGCACTACATTGCCGAACACCAGCACGATCATCGCGACCATGCACAGCACGATCAGCAACTTGAGCAGCTTGAAATACAGATCGACGACTTTTGTCATCTTGAACACCTCCAGGTTGATCCAGACACCGGCCGTGTAGCCGGCGACAGGGCGAGCGCTATCGGATCGACGCTGGAATATTCCGGAAAGCATCGCAAAGGGAGGTATGCAATGAGGACAAGTTCGGTTGACGGGCACGCATGAGGGGATCCTCTGTTTTTATTATGGCCTCGCCTGGACATGGCAAGGCTGGGTGACCGCTAAAATGTACTACCCAGTTAATCCGGTCAATAACCTTGCTTGACCGGATGACCGATCCAGGCGGAACTACCGTGCGATTATCGGTCACCGTTGCGAGGCGCCCCGCAGCCTCCCGGTTGGGCGAGGGATTTTTCGAAGGCGTTTTGTATCGGTCTGTATAGGAGCAGCCGATTGATACGAATCCGCCGATTTCGGTCCTTTGCGGCACACATCCTCGATACACCCGGGCGCTTAACTGCACACACCGGACAGCAGCACACACCCGCTGCACTGGCCCACTCAATCAAGCGCAAGGAGAACTACCATGATCAACTTCTCGAAACTCTCGTCCCTGGCAATCGCCCTGACCCTGGTTGGCGGCGTCGGCCTATCGAACATCGCCGCGGCCGAAAGCGCACCGTCGTCTTACGAACAGGCTGCACATCAGTTGGCCGAAGGTGGATCGGATCGCCTGATCGAGAATCGCGTAGCCGAAGGCGGCTCCGATCGCCTGATCGAGAATCGCGTAGCCGAAGGCGGGGCTGATCGGTTGCAGGAGCTGCGTGAACGCAGCCCTGTCTGAGAGCGCTTTTCTGTGGCGAGGGGATTTATCCCCGCTGGGCTGCGCAGCAGCCCTAAAGCCTTCGCCTCTGTCTTACAGGCCCACCGAGCTGCCTGATTTGGGTCTGCTGCGCAGCCCAGCGGGGATAAATCCCCTCGCCACAAGAGCTTTCTGGCCTTCATGGGCTGGAACATCACCCATAAAAAAGCCCCGCATCTCTCGATGCGGGGCTTTTTATTCAACGGTGAATCAGTTGGCCGTCACGACCGCCTGACCACTCAGCGCCAGGTCCAGCAGCTCGCGGTTGGCCACCGCATACATGGCGTAGTCGGTGCCGCTGGCGGCACGGATGTCCACCAGCATGGCGCGCCAGCGCTCGACCATTTCACGATGCTGCTCGAGCCACAGCGCCAGGCGGGTTTCCACGTCCTGGCTACCGTCACCTTCCTGCAGGACCGAGATGGTAATCGCCCGTTGCTGCCAGTCGATGTCATCGCGGAACGCTTCACGGGCCAGGGCCTGCCAGTTGTTTTCAACCGGCAAGGCACTGATTTGCTGCAGGTACCAGGTTATGTCAAGCGCGCTGCCCACGGCGAAGTAAGCCTTGGCCACGTCGGCGGCGTTCTGGCCGGTGACGTCGGACGCCTCGATGATCGGCAACAAGGTGTACAGGTGGGTAGTACCGGCAACCATGCGCGCCAGCAGTTCCGGCACGCCGGCCGCCACGTAGGCCTGGTAGCGAGTCTGCCAACCTTCGCGGGTCGGGCCTTCCAACAGTTCGTCGAGCTTGAGGCCCAACGCCGCCAGGTGCGGACCGAAGTGAGCGACGTCACGGGCAGCGTTCTGCTCGTTGCGGCGGCTGCGCAGGAACCAACGCGTGGCGCGACGACCCAGGCGCATCAGCTCATCCATCAGCTCCAGCTGCACGTCGGCGGAAACCTGGTGGTCCAGGGCTTCGATCTGGCGGAACCAGTGTGGGAGATGGAAGATATCCCGCACGATTACATAAGCACCCGCCACGTTCGCCGGGCTCATGCCCGTCGACTCTTTCAACCGCTGGACGAAGGTGATGCCCATGTGGTTGACCAGGTCGTTGGCGATCTGGGTGCTGACAATCTCGCGCTTCAGGCGATGGCGACGCATGGCCTCGGAGAACTTGCTCACCAGCGTTGGCGGGAAAGCCGTCTCCATGTCACGGGTCAGGTAATCATCGTCCGGCACCAAGGAGTTGAGCAGCGCTTCCTTGAGGTCGATCTTGCTGTAGGAGATCAGCACCGACAGTTCGGCACGGGTCAGGCCGTGGCCCGCCGCGACACGTTCGGCCAGTTGTTCTTCGGTCGGCAGGAACTCGATGGCGCGGTCCAGCTTGCCGCGGGCTTCCAGGTCGTTCATCAGGCGCTTGTACTCGGCGATCCGCACGAAGGCGCGGCGTGCCGCCAGGGACAAGGCCTGGGTCTGCTTGTAGTTGTTGCCCAACACCAGGCCACCGACTTCGTCGGTCATGCTCGCCAGCAACTGGTTGCGCTGCTTGTCGGTCATGTCGCCGGCCTGCACCACTTCGTTGAGCAGGATCTTGATGTTCACTTCGTGGTCGGAGCAGTCCACGCCACCGGCGTTGTCGATGAAGTCGGTGTTGGTGGCGCCGCCATTGAGGCCGAACTCGACGCGACCCAGTTGGGTCATGCCCAGGTTACCGCCCTCGCCCACCACCTTGCAGCGCAATTCATTGCCGTTCACGCGCAGTGCATCGTTGGCCTTGTCGCCGACATCGGCGTGGCTTTCGGTGCTGGCCTTGACGTAAGTGCCGATACCGCCGTTCCACAACAGGTCCACCGGCGCCTTGAGCAAGGCGTTCAGCAGTTCTGTCGGGGTCAGTTTGTCGGCCTTGATGTCGAAGCGCTCTTTCATCTGCGGCGAGATCGCGATGCTCTTCGCGCTGCGCGAGAAGATGCCGCCGCCCTCGGACATGATGCTGGTGTCGTAGTCGGTCCAGGCCGAACGCGGCAGCTCGAACAGACGCTTGCGTTCGGCAAAGCTGCTGGCAGGCTCTGGGTTCGGGTCGATGAAGATGTGCAGGTGGTTGAAAGCCGCGACCAGTTGCAGCTTGTCGGACATCAACAAGCCGTTGCCGAACACGTCGCCGGCCATGTCGCCGACGCCCACCACGGTGATGCTGTCTTGCTGGACGTTGATGCCGCGCTCGCGGAAGTGGCGCTGCACGCCGACCCACGCGCCCTTGGCGGTGATGCCCATTTTCTTGTGGTCGTAGCCGGCCGAACCGCCGGAGGCGAACGCATCGCCCAACCAGAAGCCGTAGTCGATGGCGATGCCGTTGGCGATGTCGGAGAAGGTTGCGGTGCCCTTGTCCGCCGCGACCACCAGGTACGGGTCATCGTCGTCATGCCGCACAACGTTGGCCGGCGGTACCAGCGCGCCGTCCTTCAGGTTGTCGGTGATGTCCAACAGGCCCGAAATGAAGATGCGGTAGCAGGCGATGCCCTCGGCCGCGATCTCGTCCCGGCTGCCGCCCAATGGCAGGCGACGCGGCAGGAAACCGCCCTTGGCGCCCACCGGCACGATCACCGAGTTCTTCACTTGCTGGGCTTTTACCAGGCCCAGCACTTCGGTGCGGTAGTCTTCTTCACGATCCGACCAGCGCAGACCGCCACGGGCAACGTTGCCGAAGCGCAGGTGCACGCCTTCGACCCGTGGCGAGTAGACGAAGATTTCGAACTTCGGCACCGGCTTCGGCAGTTCCGGAATCAGGTGCGGGTTGAACTTGAAGCTGAAGTACGACTTGTTCTGGCCGTTGGCGTCGGTCTGGTAGAAGTTGGTCCGCAAGGTGGCCTTGATCAGGTCCAGATAGCGACGCAGGATGCGGTCTTCGTTGAGTACCTGCACCTCGTCCAGGGCCGAGAGGATCGCTTGCTCCAGACGCAGTTGCTTGTCTTCCAGGTCGTCGCCGCTGAGCTTGCGCGCCAGGTAGAAACGGGTCTTGAACAACCGGGTCAATTCGCGAGCGATGTCGGTGTGGTTGTTCAGGGTACTGGCGATGTAGCCGAGGTCGAAGCCCAGGCGGATCTGTTTCAGGTAGCGGGCGTAGGCACGCAGCAACGCCACGTCGCGCCATGGCAGGCCGGCGGTCAACACCAGGCGGTTGAACGCATCGTTCTCGGCATCACCACGCACGATGTGGACGAACGCGTCCTGCAAGGTGTCGTTGAGTTGCTGGATGTCGAGGTCCAGGCCTTCGGCGGCGGTGAAGGCGAAATCATGGATCCAGAACTCGCGGCCATTGGTGTGGCGCAGGCGGTACGGGAACTCGCCCAGCACGCGCAGGCCGAGGTTTTCCAGGATCGGCAGCACGTCGGACAACGCCAACGGCGTGTCGGCGTGATACAGCTTGCAATGCAGCTCACGCTGGCCGGAGACCTGGCCCAACGGTTGGTAGAAGCTCATCACCAGCGGGTTGGTTTCACTCAGGCTCAGCAGGTGTTGCATGTCCACCACGGCCGAGTGCGCGGCGAAACGCTCGCGGTAGCCGGCGGGGAAGCCTTTCGGGAAATCCGCCAGCACATTGGTGCCCTGGGCTTCGCCGAAGCTCTCGATGACCAGGCTGGCGTAGTCGTCCTTCCAGCTGCGGCAAGCCTGTACGACTTCCTTTTCCAGCAGCAGCGGGTCGATGTCGATGCGGTTCTTCGGATCGACGCGCAGGATCAACTGCACGCGGGCCAGTACGGACTCGGAGAAGAACGTCCAGAACTCGCAATCCGACGCCTTCAGGCGATCCATCAGCACTTGCTGGATCTTCTGGCGAACTTCGGTGGAGTAGATGTCACGCGGCACGTAGGCCAGGCAGTAGCAGAAACGGCCGTACGGGTCCTTGCGCAGGAACACGCGAATCTTGTTGCGTTCCTGGATCTGCACAATCGACATGACGGTGCTGAACAGCTCGTCCACCGGGGTCTGGAACAGGTCGTCGCGGGGCAGCACTTCAACCACCTGGGCCAGTTCCTTGCCCAGGTGCGCCTTGGCCTGGAAGCCCGAGCGACGTTCGATTTCTTCGACCTTGCGGCGGATGTACGGAATGACCCGCACGCTCTCGCCATACACCGAGGAGGTGTAAAGGCCCATGAAGCGGCATTCCTTGACGACCTTGCCGTTGGCGTCGATCTCGCGGATCGATACGTAGTCCGGGTAGGCCGGACGGTGTACGCGGCTCGGGTGCGCGGCCTTGGCGAACGACAGCAGGGTCGGTTCGCGCAGGTAGTTGACGGCGTAGTCTTCGATGCGCAGGTCTTCGGCGGTCAGGCCGGCGCGCAGCAATTTGGTCAGGCCGAGGAAGGACTCGGGGTCGTACTCGATGTGACCGCCATCGGCTTCGTCGCGAACCACGAACTCTTCATAGCCCAGGAACGTGAAGTGGTTACCCACCAACCATTCCAGGAAGCTCTTGATCTCGGCCTTTTCGTCGGCGTCGGTGGCGTAGGCGCTGTTGTCCAGGCTCGCGAGGATTTCCTGCACCTTGGCTTTCATCGGCTCGAAATCAGCCACGGCGACGCGCACTTCGCCCAGCACCTGCTCAAGCTCCTTGCTCAGGACGTTGAGTTCGGCGGCGTTGGCGCAGCGGTCGATTTCCAGGTACATCAGCGACTCTTGCAGCACGTCGTCGCCCTGGGTGCCCTTCGGCAGGATCTCCAGCAACTCGCCCTTGCTGCCGCGACGCACGCTCAGGACGGTGGTTTGCAGGGTATGGATGCTGTAGCCGCGACGGTTCAGCTCGGTGCGGACCGAATCCACCAGGAACGGCAGGTCATGGTGCAGCACTTCGACGGCGGTGTGGGTCGATTGCCAGCCGTGGCGTTCGTAATCGGGGTTATAGACGCGCACCTGCGGTTGCGCGTGGTCGAAGCGCTCAAGCAGGCGCCAAGCGGACAGGGTGCAGCCGGCGAGGTCGGACAACCGGCGCTGGGTGAGTTCATCGAGGGAAATGATGCCGAAAAATTGTTCAGCGAACAGCGCCACTTGTGGCAGTGCCTGTTCACTGATGTGCTGCGCCAGTGCCGCTTGCAGTTGATGCTGGAAGTCGGCTTTGCTGGCTGCGGTGAAGAACGCCATCTGTGGTACTCCGCTTGGGCTTGTTATTGATGAAAGCGTCGCGTGCAGCCCCTTTCGGGGCCGTCGGCCATCCCGTTCCTGATTCTCGGGCAGAGGAAACAGGATGACAGGTGGGTGAAGCTGGACGCGACCCGCAGGTCACATCCTTTTCTCACCTAATTGCAACGTAATGACCACCTGCAAAAAACACTCCGCGATGCTCTTTGCAGGTACACATCCGTTGCGCAGCTTAACGAGTGCGACAACGTGCCTGCTTGCAGCGCTGCGACATATTCGGTCATCGGCTAGCTCCCCCGCTCGCCAGGCATCGAACAACCCTAGGCTGTGTATGAAATGTGCGCGAGCACATTTCATACAGACCCTAGCAGTCCCAGGGCCAAACGGCACCCTGCGGTGGTAATCCAGCAGAAATTCGCCGGGACTGGCAGAATCCCGTTTTTGCCCCCGCAAGGCTCATCGGAGCCAGGAGCCTTCCCATGCAAATGACCACCGCCCTGCTGATCGCCAACCCATGCGATGACGAAGAAGACAACATGGCCATGCTCTGCTGCCACAGCGCCCAGGGCGAAATGTTCCTGATGACGCGCTATCCGGACGAAGACGAACTGGAGATAACCCTGGACGGCGAGCCCTCGACGCTGGACGGCGTCAAGGTCATCCTCAGCCCGACCCTGCTGAAAATCGAAATCGCCGCGACGGACGCCGATGCGCTCAATGGCGATGATGTGCTGGAAATAACCTTCGATCCCAAGGTGACGGACGTGGCGGAAGTGGAGCTGACCTTGCAGAACATCCTCAGGGGCACGGGGACCTATATAAGCCAGCTCTGACTTCCAGGCGAGCGCTCCTCTGTGGCGAGGGAGCTTGCTCCCGCTCGACTGCGCAGCAGTCGCAAGGCGGCCTATGTAGTTTGTTCTTTACATCGCGGCGAGTGGTGCGAAGCACCGTCGGTCGTACCTGTGACGCGCCGCCCTTGACGACCGAATGAGTTCTGGTGTTTCCTGAAACCGGTTTCAGAGCCTCAATAAATCTAAAAAGCAGGTTTCAATCCGTGAATTCTTTCTCCGCCGCCCAGCGCAGCCGCGTGACCATGCTCGACGTCGCCGAACGCGCTGGGGTCTCCAAGGCCAGTGTCTCGCGTTTCATTGGCGAGGACCGCGCCCTGCTCTCGGAAGCCATCGCCCGGCGCATCGAGCAGGCGATCAGCGAGCTGGGCTACCGGCCGAACCAGATGGCCCGCGGCCTCAAGCGCGGGCGCACGCGCCTGATCGGCATGCTCGTGGCCGATATCCGCAACCCCTATTCGATTGCCGTGATGCATGGCGTGGAAACCGCCTGCCGGCGCCACGGCTACAGCCTGGTGGTGTGCAACACCGACCGCGACGATGAGCAGGAGCGCCAACACCTGGCGCTGCTGCGCGCCTATAACGTCGAAGGGCTGATTGTGAACACGCTGGGTCATCACCGCGATGAGCTGGTCGAACTGCGCAGCGAGATGCCCATGGTGCTGGTGGATCGCAAGGTCGATCGACTCGAAGCCGACCTCGTCGGGCTGGACAACCCGGCCGCCGTCGAGATGGCCCTCGATCACCTCGAACAGCGCGGCTACCGCGACCTGCTGTTGGTCACCGAGCCGTACGATGGCACCAGTTCGCGGATCGAGCGGGTCGACAATTTCAAGGCCAGCATCGAGCGACGCCCTGCCCTGGCCGGCGCCGTGGTGGAAACCTGCGATCAACTGCTCCCGCGCATCAAGACCTTTCTCGCCCAGCCGGACCGTGGCCCCAAGGCGTTGTTTTGCGCTAACGGTATCGCCGCGCTGGCTGCGACCCAGGCATTACGCGATTTGGGTTGCCACTTGTTCGACGATATCGGTTTGATCGCCCTCGATGACCTGGACTGGTATCCGTTGGTGGGCAGCGGCATTACCGCCCTCGCCCAACCCACCGCTGAAATCGGCGCCCGCGCGTTCGAATGCCTGCTCAAGCGCCTGCGCGGCGATAACGGGCCGGTGCAGACCCTGGATTTCTCGGCGCGGTTGATTGAGCGTGGGTCGACGCTTGGAGTTTTTCGGTGATCGGGCTGGCCCCATCGCGAGCAGGCTCGCTCCCACACTGGACTTGCGTCGCACTGAAGATCCCTTGTGGGAGGGAGCCTGCTCGCGATGAGGCCCTCAAACACATTCCATAATTTTTTTGACCAAAACTGAAACCGGTTTCAGAGGTACAACAACAATGACCAAACCAGCCGTTTCCATCAGCCTCTCCAGTTACGGCGCCGACCTCGTGCGCCAGCATGGTCAAGGCAGCTTCATCGCCCTGCTGGCCGCCGCCGGCGCGTCGCGCATCGAATGGCGCGAAGAGCTGCTCACTACCGAACAACCCGCCGAACTGGCCGCTGGGGCGCGGGCCCAGGGGTTGGAAAGTATCTTTTCATCGCCGATCGAACTCTGGCTCCCCGGCCAGCCCAGGCCCAATCCCGCCCTGGCGTCCACCCTGCAACGTTGCGAAGCGTTCGGCTCGGCTTGGCTGAAGGTTTCCCTCGGCCACTTCACTGACTCCCACGACGTATCAGCCCTGGCGGATGCCCTATCGGCAAGCCCGGTGCAACTGCTGGTGGAAAACGACCAGACCTTGCAAGGCGGGCGGATCGAGCCCTTGCAACGCTTCTTCGCGGCGGTGGAAGAACGCGGGGTACCCATCGGCATGACCTTCGACATCGGCAACTGGCAATGGCAGGACCAATCAGCCACCGTGGCCGCCCTGCAACTCGGACGGCACGTGGCATATGTGCATTGCAAGGCCGTGGCCCGACGCGCCGATGGCAAGCTGGTCGCGGTGCCGCCAGCCGCGACCGACCTGCACCTGTGGGAGCAATTGCTCAAGCACATGCCGGTCGGCGTGATGCGCGCCGCCGAGTACCCGCTAGAAGGCGATGACCTGCTGCAACTGACCGCTGAACATGTCGCCACCCTGTCCCGCCTGGGGCAATCGCGCCGGGAGGCCGCTCATGTCTGAGATCGATGTGCTGTCGTTCGGTGAAACCATGGCCATGCTGGTGGCCGACGAGACCGGCGACCTGGCGGCCGTCAACCAGTTCCACAAACGCATCGCCGGGGCCGACAGCAATGTGGCCATCGGCTTGGCGCGGCTGGGTTTTCAAGTCGCGTGGCTCAGTCGGGTCGGCGCCGACTCCCTGGGCCGTTTCGTGGTGCAGACGCTGGAAAAGGAAGGCCTGGATTGCCGTCACGTGGCGGTTGATCCGGCGCACCCCACCGGGTTCCAGCTCAAGTCCCGTACCGACGATGGCAGCGACCCGCAAGTCGAATACTTCCGGCGTGGTTCGGCGGCCAGTCACTTGTCCGTGGACTCCATCGCACCGCCATTGCTCGCCGCCCGTCATTTGCATGCCACCGGTATCGTGCCAGCGCTGTCTGTGACTGCACGGGCAATGTCCTTCGAATTGATGACCCGCATGCGCGAGGCCGGCCGCAGCCTGTCGTTCGACCCCAACCTGCGCCCGAGCCTGTGGTCCAGCGAAGCGACGATGATCAGCGAGATCAATCGCCACGCCGCCCTCGCCCACTGGGTCTTGCCCGGCCTCGGTGAAGGTCGGTTGCTGACCGGTTTTGACGACCCGGCCGACATCGCCGCGTTCTACCTGGACCAGGGCGCCGAAGCCGTGGTGATCAAGCTCGGCCCGGACGGCGCTTATTACCGCACCTCGCGTGACCAGGGATTCATCGCCGGCGTGCCGGTGGCCCGGGTGGTGGACACCGTGGGCGCCGGGGATGGCTTCGCCGTCGGCCTGATCAGCGCATTGCTCGAAGGCCGCGACATCACCGAGGCGGTACGGCGGGCGAACTGGATTGGCAGCCGCGCGGTGCAGAACCGTGGAGACATGGAAGGGCTGCCGACGCGCCTGGAATTGTCGGCTGAATTTGAAACCGCCCATCGCGAGCAAGCTCGCTCCCACAAAGATTCGAGTTACCCCTGTGGAAGCGAGCTCGCTCGCGATTGAATCCACCGCTAAACGCACCTGCTGCATAAAAACAACAAGCTCAGGAGTCAACGACATGCAAACGCTCAACCTCGCCACCCGCCGCTGGTGGTACATCATGCCCATCGTCTTCATCACCTACAGTCTGGCCTACCTGGACCGGGCCAACTATGGTTTCGCCGCGGCTTCGGGCATGGCCGAAGACTTGATGATCACGCCAGGGCTGTCCTCGTTGCTCGGCGCGCTGTTTTTCCTCGGCTATTTTTTCTTCCAGGTCCCTGGGGCGATCTACGCGCAGAAGCACAGCGTGAAGAAGTTGATCTTCGTCAGCCTGATCCTCTGGGGCTCGCTGGCGACCCTCACGGGCGTGGTCTCCAATGCGTATTGGCTGATCGTGATCCGCTTCATGCTCGGCGTGGTGGAAGCCGCCGTGATGCCGGCGATGCTGGTCTATCTCTGCCATTGGTTCACCCGGGCCGAACGCTCGCGGGCCAACACCTTCCTGATCCTTGGCAACCCGGTCACCATGCTGTGGATGTCGGTGGTCTCGGGGTACCTCGTCGAGCAATTCGACTGGCGCTGGATGTTCATCATCGAGGGCCTGCCGGCGGTGCTCTGGGCTTTTGTCTGGTGGCGCCTGGCCGATGATCGTCCAGCCCAGGCCAAGTGGCTCAGCGAGCAGGAGAAGAAGAACCTGGAAAGCGTGCTGGCCGCCGAGCAGGTCGGTATCAAGGCCGTGAAGAACTATGCCGAGGCCTTCCGCTCGCCGAAAGTGATCATCCTGGCGTTGCAGTTTTTTTTCTGGAGCATTGGCGTCTACGGGTTCGTGCTGTGGTTGCCGTCGATCCTCAAGGCAGGCCTGAAGATGAACATGGTCGAGGCGGGATGGCTGTCATCGCTGCCTTATCTGGCGGCAGTGATCGCCATGCTGATCGTGTCCTGGGCGTCGGACAAGGTCCAGAAACGCAAGCGTTTCGTCTGGCCGCCGCTGCTGATCGCCTCCATCGCGTTTTACGCCTCCTATCTGCTCGGAGCTGAACACTTCTGGTGGTCCTATGCCTTGCTGGTGATTGCCGGCGCCTGCATGTACGCGCCCTACGGGCCGTTTTTCGCCATCGTTCCGGAGATTCTCCCGGCCAATGTCGCGGGTGGCGCCATGGCGCTGATCAACAGCATGGGCGCGCTGGGTTCGTTCGGCGGCTCCTATCTGGTGGGCTACCTCAACGGTTCCACCGGCTCCACCGGCATGTCCTTTCTGTTGATGAGCGGCGCGCTGCTGCTGTCGGTGTTGCTGACCCTTGCCCTCAAACCCGGCGCCAGCGACCGGGTCGTGACCAAAACCGCGACGCCCCATCCGGCGCCTGTCCGTTAACGAATCGGGAACCCCCATGAAAAAGCACGTGGTGTTGTACAAGAAACTTTCAGCGCAACTGATGGATCGCTTGCAGGCGCATGCCCAGGTCACCCTCATCGAAAACCTCGATGCCCAGGGCCTGGCGCAACTGCGCGACGCCCTGCCCAGCGCCCATGCCCTGCTGGGCGCGAGCCTCAGGCTCGATCCGTCGCTGCTGGACCTGGCCCCCAACCTTGAGGCGATCGCCAGCGTTTCGGTGGGCGTCGACAATTACGATATCGATTACCTGACCGAACGCCGGATCCTGCTCACCAACACGCCGGATGTGTTGACCGAAACCACCGCCGACACCGGCTTCGCCTTGATTCTGGCAACCGCCCGACGCGTGGTGGAGCTGGCCAACCTCGTCCGCGCAGGCGGTTGGCAACAGAGCATCGGGCCCCGACATTTCGGCAGCGACGTCCATGGCAAGACCCTGGGCATCGTCGGCATGGGCCGCATCGGCGAAGCCCTGGCCCAGCGCGGGCACTTTGGCTTCGGCATGCCGGTGCTCTATCACAGTCACTCGCCCAAGCCTGCGGTGGAGCAGCGTTTCAATGCGCGCTATTGCGATCTGGATACGCTGCTGCAACAGGCCGACTTCATATGCCTGACCTTGCCGTTGACCGCTGAAACCGAAGACCTGATCGATGCACGGGCGTTTGCGCAGATGCGCCCTGACAGCATCTTCATCAACATCTCCCGAGGCAAAGTCGTCGACGAAGCGGCAATGATCGACGCCTTGCGCAACGGGCAGATCCGTGGCGCCGGGCTGGACGTTTTCGAGCGCGAGCCCCTGGACCCGGAATCGCCGCTGTTGCAGATGGACAACGTAGTGGCGACGCCGCACATGGGCTCCGCCACCCACGAGACCCGGGAAGCGATGGCGCGTTGTGCCGTGGAGAACCTGCTGGCGGCGCTGGCGGGTGAAAGGCCAGCGAACCTGGTCAATCCGGGGGCGTGGAAGCGCTGACATTGCCGCCTTCAAAATGTGCCATCGCAAGCAAGATCGCGATGGCACCTGTATTCATTTAGATGTGCACGCAACACAACCTTTCCGGGCACGCCCGCCTTAGAGCGCCGCTGCCGAATTATCCTTTTTGATCCTTCCTTAAATAATATAAACATACCAAACGGCGAAAACAGTAGAGAGAAACCACACTTCCAGCAAAGTAGCTACATTCCTACATCTCCCTCCTACTCAACGGCAAGAACAAACCTACGTCAGCCTCGGAAGTCACGCAATAGCCTTCACATCACCCCAATGCTATTAATTAATCACTTGCGAACTAACGCAAGTTGGGCGCTCGCATCGCGACGCCCATTAATTACATTGGAGTAATCGATATGGGTAGGAAACGCTCTAAAATAAATCATACCTTTTTCGGCCTGTCGCAGGCATTAGGCCTTTCTAAAGATCTGCTCGCAACGGAAGCCGATTTTTTCGCGTCACTGACTGCAAAAAAACTATCCATTAAACGAACGAAATACTCGACCGAACGGTAGCCCGCTTCTCAGGCAACAGCATCGTCACCCAGATCTATATCCCAGGACTTGAGCGCTTCAACATCATTAGAAACGGTCGCTTGGTGGTGCCTCGGTACGTGTTACGCGGTTGAGTTATCGAACGCAAAGCAACCAGGAGCGAGTAGATGCACAGCATCCGAGCAATGATAAAAACCGCCTATAAAAAACACGCCAAACTTCTAGCAATAACCGTAATTACAATTATCGCACTCAAGCTCATCACACTTGCCCCCCCGCTGTTACTCGGGACCATTATCGATACCCTGCAAGACAACAGCAATCCAGCATCGAGCACTCTACGTGCAATGACGACAGGCCTGATTGTCGCGGGATGTATTCATGCCATCATCACGCCTCTGCAGCTCCATGCGCTGTCCAAGCTGGTGCAGGGCATTATCATGAACGCTTCCATTGCATGGATCACCGAACTCATAGGTAAAGAATTTTCGTTATTCAACTCTTGGAGAATCGGTCATTTCATCAAATCGGTCGAGCGCGGAATTACTGCGCACGAACAACTACTCACTTTCATTGTAACCATTGCGCTCCCCGTACTCCTGGAGTTTATAGTTGTTGGGGGAGCTTTTGTTTTCATAGGGGGTGGTGATATTTTTTTGAGCATGACGGCATCCGGAGTTATCTATCTGGCTACCACCCACCAAATTATCAAATGGCGAAGAAAGCACATCGATGCAGTCGATGAACAGGAAGATGAGTTAAGTGCACACCTCTACAACACCCTCAACGCGGGGAAAAACATAAAGCTGGAAGGTGCCATACCTACTGCCCTGCACCCGTTGAACGCGGCGTTCAGACGTTATGCCAGCGCTGCTGTGACTACCGCATCCTCTGGCGGCCTGCTGAGCACCGCCAAGATATTGTTCGTAAGCCTCTCCACTGGGGGATTGCTCTACTGGGGCGTCTTGGACCAGCTTTCGGGTCAGCCCAGTATCAGTGTCGGGCAGTTGGTTGCCATTTTTTCAATCGCGGGGAGTTATCTGCTCAGTATTTCAACCTTGACTGACGGGTATCGTGTTCTTGATCAGTTCCTTGCAGACCAGGGTCAATTTCAGGGTCTGCTATCACTCCCGGACTTCGATCGCAGCAATCGGCTGGCCTTGGTTGATTCCCAGCGCTCCTCAGTTCTGGAACTCGGCCCCTGCGAAGTGACGGGAACGGGACCGCTTCGCCTGTCGATCAAGCGCTCCCTGGCATTTGCTCAAGGGCAGTCAGTGGCCGTTACGGGCCCTAGCGGCGCAGGCAAAACCACTTTTCTGGAAGTCCTCGCCGGGCTTGATGCATCAAAGCGAGACCTACTGAGCATCGACTTGGTACCGGTCTCACTTTTGACCGGCCAAGCCCACTTGGACGCCTTGAGATACTGCCCCCAACAACCGCGATTTCTGGAGGGTTCTTTTGAACAATCGGTTCTGTTCGGAGGCAGCGCATCGCCGATGTTGTCTAGAGCCATACGGCAATTGGAACTGGATGAGATTGTGACAACACGGCAGGTCAGCGAAAGTGCATCGAATATCTCCGGAGGCGAAGCTAAACGCCTATCACTGCTGCGCCTTATCAACAAACCCGGAAAATTCAATATGTTCGACGAGCCAAGCGCATCCATCGAACCCAGGCTGACCACGCCTCTATGGGACCTGTTATTCGACGTTTTTGCCGGGCAAGGGTTGATATGTGTCACCCATGACATTGACCACCTGCATCGATTTGACCGGGTCATTGTGATGCATGACGGGGCAATCGTGGAGGATGGTCGCTGGCTGGATCTTATCGACAGGCCAGCAATCAAGCTGCTGGTGGATGAGATTCGGATGCAGAACTAGCGAAATATGGTGCTGGATCTGCTGCCGTCATCGTCGGATCGCCGCCGGAGCAGGCTCGCTCCCAAGGTTTTGCCGTTTGCCCAAATTTAAGGAATGACACAAGTCCCTTGTGGCGAAGGAGCTTGCTCCCGTTCGGCTGCGCAGCAGTCGCAGGCCCGGCGGGCGCGGTGTGTATGGGGAACCGCGCCGGCTCGGTTTGGGGCTGCTGCGCAGCCCAGCGGGAGCAAGCTCCCTCGCCACGGGGTTATGTCGGCTGACGGGTTTCGATGTTGTCCAGTGCACGGTTCGCCAGCAGGCTGCCCAGTTCGATCAGTTGCTGAATGCCCAGGAGGAAATGCCGGCGTGAACCGTCCAGGTCGAAAGCCAAGTCATTGGCCATGGCATTGGCCGAAGCCAGGGTTTCGCTGAGGTAGGCAAGCAAGCTTTCGGTGTCGATGTCCTTGTTGACGGTAAAGAGTTGGCCGGGGGCAGGTTCTGCTCCGGGTTTGGCCGGTTTGCGTTTTAGGTAATGGTCGAGGACTCGGTCGGTGACTTCGTCGTGTTTTTGGGACTTGGTTTTTGGGCGCGGTGAGGACGAATCGGTGTTCGGTGGGTTGGGCGTTACTTTGAACATAGATGAAACTCCAGATTAGAAAATTGGAGCCATCTCTCTCGCTACCAAACGAAGGGAGGTGGCCATACGAAGGTTGGTAGACCGGTTATCTGGCAACCCGGCGCGTCCAAGGACGCCCTGCGCATGACCACCATAAAACAGAGGACGAAAAGCCCCCTATATCAGGCTGCACCTGCGCCAGAAAACCGGGCTACCAAACCCGATCGCTGATTCCTCAACGACCCGGAAACGATAGAACCTGCCTTCCAAGCGCACAAGCCGGCGGATTCTGGCGCAGTCGTAGGCAATGGCGCAAGACAACGTAGCCTGTTCCAGAGCACTCCTACGTCCGGATAAACACCCCTTCATTTTGAGAGTGCGTTGCACTCAAGCGGGAGCAAGCTTCCTCGCCACGGGGTAAGTGCGCCTGTCCGGGTGGGATTCTTGGCAAGCAAACCCACCCCCCAATGTTTCCAAGCCGATCACAATTCACACGGCCGATCAAAATCCCGTTAGTCGCCACCCCCCGCCATGCATTAAAGTAACGCCCCCAGCCCCGGCGTTATCCGAACGCCTGGGCCACCCTTTCCAGGAACAGTCATCGATGGAACATCGTGAAGCGCTGCTGGCGCTGCGAACCTTTCTTTCTACGCAGATTCTCGGCCAGGACAAACTCATCGAGCGCCTGCTCATCGCCTTGCTCGCCGATGGGCATATGCTGGTGGAAGGCGCGCCAGGGCTGGCGAAGACCAAGGCGATCAAGGAGCTGGCCGAGGGGATCGAAGCGCAGTTCCATCGCATACAGTTCACCCCCGACCTGTTGCCGGCCGACATCACGGGCACTGAGATCTATCGTCCCGAAACCGGCAGTTTCGTGTTCCAGCAAGGGCCGATCTTTCACAACCTGGTGCTGGCGGATGAAATTAACCGGGCCCCAGCCAAGGTCCAGTCCGCCTTGCTCGAAGCGATGGCCGAGCGGCAAGTCAGCGTCGGGCGCAGCACCTATGAACTGTCGCCGCTGTTCCTGGTAATGGCGACACAGAACCCGATCGAGCAGGAAGGCACCTACCCCCTGCCCGAAGCCCAACTCGACCGATTCCTGATGCACGTCAAGATGGGTTTCCCCGACGCTGCGGTGGAACGCCGCATCCTGCAACAGGCCCGAGGCGAGGCACTGAACGGCGAGACCAAGCCGGAGCGGCGCGTCAGCCAGCAGGCGATCTTTTCGGCGCGCAAGGAAATCCTCGGGTTGTACATGGCCGATGCCGTGGAGGAATACCTGGTGCAACTGATCATGGCCACCCGCAACCCGGCCAAGTTCGATCCGGAAATGGCCGAGTGGATCGCCTACGGCGCCAGCCCACGGGGCTCGATTGCCCTGGATCGCTGCGCCCGCGCCCACGCCTGGCTGGCCGGGCGCGACTTCGTCAGCCCGGAGGACATCCAGGCCGTGCTGTTCGACGTGCTGCGCCATCGCATCATCCTGTCGTTCGAGGCCGAAGCCGCCGGCATCGATCAGGACCGGGTCGTGCAGCGGATTCTCGACGTCGTCGCCGTCGCTTGAGTATCGACAATGAATAACCCACTGGCGCCCGTCCCGGGCATCCGCGTCAGCCTTTCGGAGCTGATCGAGATGCGCCATCGCGTGCGCGAAGTGCAGTTGTTCTCCACGCCTGGCCAGCGCAGCCCACTGATTGGCCTGCACCATTCCAAGCTGCGAGGGCGCGGGGTGGATTTCGATCAGGTGCGGGTCTACCAGGCCGGCGATGACGTGCGCACCATCGACTGGCGGGTCACCGCGCGGACCCAGGAACCCCACACCAAACTGTTCCACGAAGAACGCGAGCGGCCGATCTTCATCATGATCGAGCAGAGCCACCGCCTGTTCTTTGGCTCCGGGCTGATTTTCAAGTCGGTGCTGGCCGCTCGGGCCGCAAGCCTGATCGGCTGGGCCGCGCTGGGGCACAACGACCGGGTTGGCGGACTGGTGTTCGGCAACAACGCCCATTACGAAGTCAAACCACGGCGCAGCAAGCAGAGCCTGTTGCAATTGCTCAACCGTCTGGTCCGGGTCAATCAGTCCCTCCAGCCCGACGGCGAGTCGGACCGCGACTCTTTCGGCGTTGCCTTGCGCCGGGCCCGGGAGGTGCTGCGCCCCGGCAGCCTGGCGATCATTATTTGCGACGAGCGCGCCTTGTCCGACAGCGCCGAGCAGCAACTGACCCTTCTCTCGCGCCATTGCGACCTGCTGCTGTTGCCATTGTCCGACCCGCTGGATCACGCCCTCCCCGCTGCCGGATTGCTGCGTTTTGCCCAGGGCGGCGAGCAACTGGAACTCGACACGCTGAACCTGGAGTTACGCCAGACCTATCGCGCCAAGGCCGAAGCACGGCTGGAGCGCTGGGAGATGTTGGCCCAGAAGCTGCGGATCCTGATGCTCCCCTTGAGCACTCAAGGCGACATGGTCGAACAACTGCGTGAATACCTGAATCCCAAGCGCCCGGGGAAAGCCCGATGAGCAGCCTGGATCAGTTGCAGCCACTGATGGCCCCGCCTCCCATCGGATTCTGGCCGCCCGCGCCGGGCTGGTGGCTATTGCTGTTGTTACTGCCGATGCTGGGCCTGGGCTTGTGGCAGTTACGCCGATTCATCCCCATCAAACGCAGCAGCGCCCGGGCCGAACAACCGCTGGACCCGGTGCGTCTGGCCGCACTGGCCGAGCTCGCGCTGCTGCCCAAGCCCTACGACGGCGCACCGGCCGGCGCCTGGTTGCAACAACTCAACGGGCTGCTCAAGCGCTTGTGCCGCAATCACTATCCGTACAGCCAGAGCCACACACTCAATGGGCGCAAATGGCTGGCCTTCCTCGATAACCGCTGCCCGGCCGCCGGGCTGACCCGATGGATGATCCTGGTGGAGGGCGCCTACAAACCCGAATGCAAGCTCGATGACAAAGCCATCGCCGGCCTGACCCAAGCCGTCGAAATCTGGATTCGCAAACATGTTTGAATTCGCCTGGCCGTGGATCTTCGTCCTGTTGCCGCTGCCCTGGCTGATGCGCCTGGTGCTGCCGGCTGCAGACAGTGGCGAGCCGGCGCTCAAGGTCAGCTTCCTCGATGAACTCGAAGGGTTGGTGGGCCGCCGGGCCCGGGCCAATCTACCGACGTGGCGCCAGCAGGCCCCCTTCATCCTGCTTTGGCTTCTGTTGTTGATCGCGGCCGCCCGCCCGCAGTGGCTGGGCGAGCCGTTGCCGATCGCCGCGAGCGGTCGCGACCTGCTGGTGGCGGTGGATGTGTCGGGGTCGATGGACTTTCCCGACATGCAATGGAAGGACGAAGACGTCAGCCGTCTGGCGTTGGTCCAGCGCACGCTCGGCGATTTCCTCGAAAGCCGCGAAGGTGACCGGGTCGGCCTGATTCTGTTTGGCACCCAGGCGTATCTGCAAGCGCCCCTGACGTTCGATCGCCGCACCGTGCGGCGCTGGCTCGACGAAGCGCGCGTAGGCATCGCCGGCAAAAACACCGCCATTGGCGACGCCATCGGGCTGGCCCTCAAGCGCCTGCGTCAACGCCCGGCGCAGAGCCGAGTATTGATTATGGTGACCGATGGCGCCAACAACGGCGGCGAGATCGACCCGCTGACCGCCGCGCGGTTGGCTGCCGATGAAAACGTGAAAATCTATCCGATCGGCGTGGGCGCCGATCCGGAACAAAGTGGCACCGCCGGGTTCCTGGGCGTCAACCCGAGCCTGGACCTCGACGAAGCGACACTCCGAGAAATCGCCCAGGTGACCGGAGGCCAGTATTTCCGGGCCGAGGACGGCGAGCAACTGCAGGCGATCAAGACAACACTTGACCAGCTCGAACCGGTGTCCCAGCAACCGACCCAGGCCCGCCCGGCCCACGCGCTGTATCAGTGGCCGCTAGCCGTCGCACTGGTGTTGAGTATGTTGCTGGTGGCACGGGAGCGCTGGCCGGACAATCCATTGCAGCGCCTGTTCACCCAGCCGCTGTTTCAACCCGCGCACCCTTCCGAATGGCGCCAGCGGCTCAAGCGCCTGCGACTGCGGAGGCGCCGATGATCGCGCTCTGGCCGCACTGGCTGCGCCCCGGTTTCATCCTGCTGCTGCCCTTGCTGGGCTGGCTGCTCTGGCAACTGTGGCATCGGCAAAAACGCGTGGGCCGTTGGCAGATGATCCTGCCCCCGGCATTCCACGGGGTGCTGCTCAGCGGCGGCAGCGGAAGTGAAAGCAAACTGCCCTGGATTGCCCTGGGCCTGGGCTGGCTGCTGATGGTGCTGGCCTTGCTTGGCCCCAGCTGGACACGGGTCGAGCAGACCAGCCAGAAACCCGCCGATCCGCTGGTGATCATCCTCGAACTGACACCGGAAATGCTTGCCACCGACGTCCCGCCCACGCGTTTGGAACAAGCCCGTCGCAAAATACTGGACGTGCTGCACAACCGCAGCGACGCCCAGACCGCGATCATCGTCTACGCCGGCAGTGCCCACACCCTGGTGCCGCTGTCCGATGACCTGGCCACCAGCGCCAACCTGCTCGAAGCCCTGGCGCCACCAATCATGCCCCAAGGCGGCCACCGCGCCGACCTTGCCGTCAACAAGGCCATGGCCCTGCTGGACCAGGCCGGGCTCGGCCACGGGCGTATCCTGCTGATCGCTTCGTCGCTGAACGAGCAGGAACGCATGGGCATTCGCCAGGTCCTGGACGGTTCCGCCACCCGCTTGCTGATGCTGGGCATTGGCACCCGCGAAGGCGCGCCGGTGGCCCAGGACGACGGCAGTTACCTCAAGGACGCCCAGGGCGCTATCCTCGTGCCGCGCCTGGACAGTCCGAGCCTCAAGTCCTTCGTCAATGAGCTGGACGGCCGTTACCGCGCCACGCATGTGGACGACAGCGACCTGCGCGGCCTGGGCCTGATGGACGCACCGCGCCAACTGCGCAGCGATGGCCAGACATTGCGCCTGGACACTTGGGCTGACCAGGGTTATTGGCTGCTTCTGCCGCTGTTGCTACTGGCGGCGTGCGCGGGGCGGCGCGGCTGGCTTTTCTGCCTGCCGCTGCTGTTCGTCCTGCCGCAAACAGGCCATGCCTTCGAATTCCAGGATTTGTGGTTGCGTCCCGACCAGCAAGGCCAGCACCTGCTCAAGCAAAAACGCCCGGCCGAGGCCGCCGCCCGTTTCGAGGACAGGCAATGGCAAGGCGTCGCCCTCTACGAAGCCGGCGAGTACAGCGAAGCGGCTCGGCGATTCGCCGAAGGCAACGACGCCCGCTCCCACTACAATCGCGGCAATGCACTGGCCCGCAGCGGTGAGCTGGAGGCGGCGATCGATGCCTATGAGCAGGCTTTGGAGTTGCAACCGGACCTGCGTCCGGCGCAGACCAACAAAGCCCTGGTGGAAAGCCTGCTCAAAGAACAGACTGCGCCACCGGACGAGCCCGAATCTGCCGAAAACCAGGAACCGCCTCCCACGGAGCAACCGCAGGAGACCGACAGGCCCAGCCAGTCGTCCGAGCAGGGCCACCCCTCCTCCGAAGCGACAGCCACGCCGGACGACTCCGAGGCGTCCGAGGCCCCACCGCCCGGCGCCCAGGATGTGCCGGGCAGCGAGTTGCCCGACGAGCAGACCACCACCGCGCCGCTCCGCCCGGCCGCGGGTCAACGCAACGAAGAAGAACAACGCCAGGCGCTGGAACAATGGCTGCGCCAGATCCCGGACAACCCGGGTGAGCTGCTCAGGCGTAAATTCTGGTATGAACAGCAAAGCCACCAGGCCCAGGAAAAAGATCAATGACCCGCTTCACCGTCTACCTCCTCGCCTTGCTGCTCTGGACTGCCGGGATCCAGGCTGCGCAGTTGACTGCCAGCGTGGATCGCAGCCGCCTGAATTCGGGGGAGACCGTGGAACTGACGCTGGAATCCAACGACGCCACGCTGTTCGGCAAACCCGATCTGAGCCCGCTCCAGGAATTGTTCGACGTACGAGGCACCCGCCAGGTCAACCAACTGACCACCCTCGACGGCGAGAATCGCGCCACGACCCGTTGGATCGTCACACTGCTTCCCCGCCAGAGCGGCACCGTGGTGATACCGGCCCTGAAATTGGGGGAAGTGACCAGCCAGCCGATCACGTTGCAGGTGATCGAAAGCGAAACCCGCAACGCTTCCGGCACCCTCGCACCGGTGTTCATCGAAGCCAGCCTCGACCAGGCCGAAGTGTACGTGCAGGCCCAGGCGATCCTGACCTTGCGCATCTACCATTCGGTGTCGCTCTACGACGACAGCAGCCTGACACCCTTGCACATCCCCGATGCGCGCACCGAGCAACTGGGCGAATCGCGCACCTACGAGAAAGTCATCAATGACGTGCGCCACGGCGTGATCGAACTGCGTTATGGCATTTATCCGCAGCGCAGCGGCGAGCTGGCGGTCCCGGCACAGACCTTCAGCGCCACGCTGGTCGAACCCACCGCCCAGGGCGGCGCATCGCCCGTCGCCAAGCCCGGCCAACTGATGCGCGTAAGCTCCACGCAGTTGCTGCTGACCGTCAAGCCAAAACCCGCCAGCTACCCGGCCGACCTTCCCTGGCTGCCGGCCCGCAGTTTGTCCTTGAGCGAAAGCTGGAGCCCGGAACCGACCCACAGCCAGGTCGGCGACTCATTGACCCGCAGCTTGACCCTGGAAGCGGAGGGTCTGACCAGCGCCCAATTGCCGCCACTGCCTGCTACCGAAATCAACGGCCTGCGCCGTTACCCCGACCAGCCGGTGCTGAGCAGCCGCAGCAGCGAACGTGGCCTGGTGGGCAGCCGCGAAGACCGCGAGGCACTGGTGCCCAACCGCAGCGGCACTATCGAGCTGCCGCCGGTTGAAGTGGTCTGGTGGAACACGCTGGAAGATCACCTGGACCGCACCAGCCTGCCCGCGCGCACGCTGCAAGTGGCGAATAATCCAAGCTTGATGGTCGACACGCCGGCGGGCACTGCGCAGATCGTCACGACCGTCGACAGCGAGACACTTTGGTATTGGCAGTTGAGCACGCTCATTCTGGCGTGTACGACGCTGCTCGGTTTCGGCCTGTGGTGGCGCGCCCGCTGGCAACCCGCCGTCCTGCGCTCGACCCAGGCCGGGCCAAGCCCGCGCACCCTGCTCGATGACCTCAAGCGTGCCTGCCTGGCCAACGACTCGCACGCTACTCGCCAGGCATTGGACGCCTGGGCTCGGCAGCAACCGGAAACCCTGGCCGACATGGCGGCGCGCTTCGTGCCGCTGTCCGATGCCCTCGACGGCTTGAACGGCGCCCTCTACAGCGAAACCGGCCAATATTGGCAAGGCGAAGACCTGTGGCGCGCCATCCGCGCCATTCCGCCGCTCGAGGGAACGCCGGACGCGGCGGGTGATTCCAGCTTGCCACCGCTTTATCCCAAATAGCCGGGATAGCACCGCTTTCTGTGGCGAGGGGATTTATCCCCTCGCCACAATTGGCTCAGCTGTAGTGCTCGCCAAGTTGAGCCGCCCCCTCCCCCGCGTTTACCAGTAAACTCTGCATTTTTGCGCCGCCTCTCTTCCCGCGGCCATCGTCTGTTTTCTGGAGTCTGCCTTGCGTCTGTTTCACACCTCCGACTGGCACCTGGGGCAAAACCTCCACGGCCAGGATCGCGACTTCGAACACGCCTGTTTCCTTGATTGGCTGCTGCGTCAGCTGGCCAGCGAAAAACCCGACGTTCTATTGATCGCCGGCGACATTTTCGACACGGTCAACCCGCCCGTCAAAGCCCAGGAGCGTCTGTACGACTTCATCGTCAGCGCTCATGAACAAAACGCCAACCTGACCATCGTCATGATCGCGGGCAACCACGATTCCGGTTCGCGCATCGAATTGCCGGCGCCGCTGATGCGCCGCCTGCGCACCCATGCCCTGGGCCGCGTCCTGTGGCTGGACGATGGGCAGCTGGACGTCGAGCGCCTGCTGCTGCCGCTGCCCGACGCCAAGGGCAAGGTCCGGGCCTGGTGCCTGGCCCTGCCGTTCCTGCGGCCGGCCGAGGTCACGGGCGCGCAACTGGGGGACGATTATTTGCGCGGCATCGGCCAGGTCCACGAATGGCTGATTGCCGCCGCCAACGCCAAGCGCAAGAAGGGCCAGGCGCTGATTGCCGTCAGCCATGCACACATGGCCGGCGGCTCGGTATCGGAGGATTCCGAGCGCAGCCTGATTATCGGCAACGCCGAAGCCCTGCCAGCCAGCCTGTTCGGCCCAAGCATCACTTATGTCGCCCTCGGCCACTTGCACAAGCCACAAAAGGTCAACGGTGAAGAACGCATCCGCTACAGCGGATCGCCGATTCCGTTGTCGTTTTCCGAAATCGGCTACCGGCACCAGATTCTCGACATCGCCCTAAACGGCGAAACCCTGGTCAGCGTCGAACCACGGCTGATTCCCCGCGCCGTCAACTTGCAACGCCTGGGCCCGGCGCCCCTGGCCGACATCCTGGTGCAACTGAAGGACTTGCCGGACATCGACTTGCTGGCCGACATCCATCGCCAGCCCTGGCTGGAAGTCCGGGTGCGCCTCGATGAACCGCAGCCGGACCTGCGCAATCAGGTCGAAACCGCCCTGCAAGGCAAAGCCGTGCGACTGGTGCGGATCGCAGCCGAGTATGCCGGCAGCGGTGGCTCCGGCGATGCCGATGGAGGCGCGGCGCTGATTGAACTCGACCAGCTCAGCCCACAGGAACTGTTCAGCCGCGCCTGGCAGGACACCTACGGCAACCCAGTCGATGACCAGACCCTCAAGGACTTTGCCGTGCTGTTGCAGGATGTACAGATGGAGAGCGAACAGCCATGAAAATCCTCGCGATCCGTCTCAAGAACCTCGCCTCCCTGGCGGGGCCGTTCGAAATCGATTTCACCGCCGAACCCTTGGCCAGCGCCGGTCTGTTCGCCATCACCGGCCCCACGGGCGCCGGCAAGAGCACCTTGCTCGATGCCCTGTGCCTGGCGCTGTTCGGCGCGGTGCCACGGCTGAACAACACCGGTCGTGACGCCAAGGTGCCCGACGCCGACGGCGAAATCGGCACGGGCGATCCACGCACGCTGCTGCGTCGTGGGACCGGCGAGGGTTATGCCGAAGTGGATTTTCGCGGCATCGATGGTCGCCGCTACCGGGCTCGCTGGGAGGCCAATCGTGCCCGGGAAAAAGCCTCCGGCAAGCTGCAAGCCAGCCGCCAGAGCCTGCGTGACCTGGACAATGACCAACTGCTGGCCAGCCAGAAAGGCGAATACAAAGCGCAACTGGAAGCCGTCCTCGGTTTGAATTTCGAGCAGTTCACCCGTGCCGTGCTACTGGCCCAGAGCGAGTTCAGCGCCTTCCTCAAGGCTGACGACAACGACCGCAGCGAATTGCTGGAAAAGCTTACCGACACCGCGCTGTATACACGCCTCGGTCGTCGTGCCTTCGACAAAGCCAAGCAGGCCAAGGAAACCCACAAGCAATTGCAGGACCAGGCCACGGGCGTCACACCGCTATCGCCCGAAGCCCGCGCCGAGCTGGATCAGCACTTCAACGAAGCCCAGCAGCAACTCAAAACCCAACAGGCGCAGCTCAAGCAACTGGAGCAGCAACAAGCCTGGCTCAAGGACCTGCGCCATCTGCAGGACGAACAGGCCAGCGCCGCCGAGCAGTTGCAACGGGCCCAGGCCGATTGGGAGGCGCTGGCAGACGAACGCCTGAAACTGACGCGCCTGGAACAGCTGGCACCCCAGCGGCATCAGTTCATCCGTCAGGCGGAACTGGCCCGGCAGCTGGACCCGCTCGCGGCCAGGATCCAACAGCTGACGCAGCAACACGTCGAGTTGCATGAACGGCAGGCCGAACTGGAAAAAGGCCTCGGCATCGCGCAGCTGGCCGTGGCCGCCGCCCGCCAGCAGAGCACCGACAGCACGCCACTGCTGCGTCAGGCCTTCGACGAACAAAGCAGCCTTGCCCGCCTGGCCAGGGAGGCCGAGCAAGGCGCTGAACAGTTGCAGCAGGCCCAGCAGGCAAGCACCGACGGCCAGCGCACGATCGACACCTTGCTGGAACAACAGCAGCAGGTTGGCGAACGGCTTGAACGGATTGCCGGCGAACTGGAACAAAGCACAGACCTCGCAACACTGAGTGATGCATGGGGCGCCTACCGCGATCGCCTCCAGCAACTGATGCTGATCGGCAATCGACTGAACCAGGGCCAGGAAGAACTTGCGCTGCTGGAACAAACCGCCGCTCGTGCCGCCGAAGACCTCGCAACCCGCCGACAAAGTCTTGAGGTGCTCTACAAGGAGGCCGATGCCGAACCGCAAGCCGTGGCCGAACAGATCCAACTGCTTGGCAACCTGCTGCAAGACAACCGCAAGCAGTTACGTGCATTCGAAGACCTTGCTCGGTTGTGGGCCAGCCAGCAGGATTTGGACAAGCGTGTCGCCGAACTGGAACAGCGCCAGCAGCAAGCCTTGCAGCAACGCGACCGACTGGTGCGTGAAGGCAGCGAAGCCAAGGCCGAGCTGGCGGTCGCCGAACAGACGCTGACCGTGACTCGCGAGCTGCTGGAACGCCAGCGCCTGGCCCGTAGCGAAAGCGTCGAGCAACTGCGCGAACAATTGCAGGACAACCAGCCCTGCCCGGTGTGTGGCAGTGTCGAACATCCCTACCACCAACCCGAAGCGCTGCTGCAAAGCCTCGGGCGCTTCGATGAAAGCGAACAGGCCAACGCTCGCAAGGCCGTCGACCTGCTCAATGAAAAAGTCATCGAACTGCGGGCCCAGTACAGCGGGGTCATTGCTCAGCTCAAGGAATTCAAGCAGCAGCAAGAACAACTCACCGACCAACAACGGAGCGTGGCGCCAAGCCTTGAAGCTCACCCGCTGTCGGCGCAGCTGCTGGCCCAGGATTCATCCAAGCGCGCCGCCTGGCTGGCCCAGCAAACCGCACAGCTGAATCAACTCATCAGCCAGGACGAACATCGCCAGGCCGCCCTGCTTACGCTGCAACAGGACGCCGCCAAGCTGGCGCAGCAACTGCGCGATGCAGAGACAGCCAGCCAACAAGCCTCGCAGCATCTGAACAACCAGCTACAGGCACTGGCCCGGGATCGCCAGCGCCTGGACGAGGAGCTTGAGCACTTCAGCGCACTGTTGCCGGCCGACACGTTGCAGGCCCTGCGCAGCGAACCTGCCGCCTCGTTCATGCAACTCGACCAGCGGATCAGCCAGCGCCTCGCGCAACTGGAACAGCAGCGCGAAGAGCTCGCCGACCAAGTCCAGCGCCAGCAAGCCCTGGAGAAAGAACAGGATCGGCAGCAGATACGCACACAGCAACTGGAATCGGCGCAGCGCCAGTTCAGCGCGTTGAACGCGCAACGACAGGCGTGCGAGGAAAAGCTTCACCAACTGCTCGGTGAACACGCCAGCGCCGAGCAATGGCAACACCAAATCGACCTGGCCCTGGAACAGGCTCGCCATGCCGAGACGACGGCCAATCAACAATTGCAGGATCTGCGCAACAGCCTCGTGCAACTGGCTGCCGAACTCCAGGCACGCCATGAGCAGGCCCAATCCCTGGAGGCCGAACAGCAGGCGTTGGCCGCGGGTATCGCCCAGTGGCGCGCAGCTCATCCGGAACTGGACGACGCCGCGCTGGGCGCGTTGCTTGGTCTCGACGACCAACAGGTCGCTCACCTGCGGCAACGCTTGCTCAACAGCGAAAAAGCCATCGAGCAGGCCCGCGTATTGCTCACCGAACGGGAGCAGCGGCTGCAAAACCACCAGTCGCAACACAACGGCAACCTGCCGGCGGAACAATTGGCCGAAGCCCTCGCCACGCTTCACGGGCAGTTCGCGGCCAGCGAACAACGCTGCGCAGAGCTGCGTGCCGAACAGGCCGAGGACCAGCGCAGGCAGACTGCCAACCAGGCCCTGGCCCAACAAATCGAACGAGCCTACGCCGAGTACCAGCGCTGGGCACGCCTGGACGCATTGATCGGGTCGGCCACTGGCGATCGCTTCCGCAAACTGGCCCAGGCGTACAACCTCGACTTGTTGGTCCACCACGCCAACGCCCAGTTGCGACAATTGGTTCGCCGCTACCGCCTCAAGCGCGGCGGCAGCATGCTCGGCCTGCTGGTGATGGATACCGAGATGGGCGATGAATTGCGCTCGGTGCATTCGTTGTCCGGCGGCGAAACCTTCCTTGTTTCCCTTGCCCTGGCACTGGGCCTGGCCTCGATGGCGTCCAACACGTTGAGAATCGAGTCGCTGTTCATCGACGAAGGCTTCGGCAGCCTCGACCCCGAGTCGCTGCAACTGGCGATGGACGCCTTGGATGGGTTGCAGGCCCAGGGGCGCAAGGTCGCGGTCATTTCCCACGTGCAGGAAATGCACGAGCGCATCCCGGTGCAAATCCAGGTCCGGCGCCAAGGCAACGGATTGAGCACGGTGGAGGTGAAATGAGCCGCGCCACGCTGTATTCGTTCCGCCGTTGCCCCTACGCCATGCGCGCCCGCATGGCGTTGCGCTACAGCGGTATCGCGCTGGACATCGTCGAAGTGAGCCTCAAGGCCAAACCACCGGAAATGCTCGCGCTGTCGAGCAAAGGCACGGTGCCGGTCTTGCATGCCGATGGACGGGTCATCGATGAAAGCCTCGAGATCATGCACTGGGCCTTGGGCCTGCATGATCCGCAGGATTGGACATTGCTGAATGATCCCGACGGTCGTGCTCTGACGGCGACCTTGATCGAAGAAAACGACCAGGTTTTCAAGCTTCACCTCAACCGTTACAAATATCCGGAGCGCCATCCGGACCACTCGGCGCTGCATTACCGGAGCGAGGGTGAAGCGTTCCTGCGCAAGCTGGACGGATTGCTTGAAAACCGCCAGTTCCTGGCCACGGATCACCTGAGCCTGGCGGACGTGGCGCTGATGCCGTTCTTGCGCCAGTTCGCCCATGTAGATCGCGAGTGGTTTGCCCAGTCGCCCTACCCTCGGCTTCGGGAATGGTTGGAGGGTTTACTGGATTCAGAGCTGTTTGTGGCGATCATGGCCAAATAGGTATTTATCCAGCGCTGCACATGCGCGCTTGGGCGCAATCAATTTGAAACGGCCCGAACACCGCCGCCCTCGGCTTGACCGGCGGGTTCCCCACCAACACACCCAGCGCCCTGGCGGTGAGGATGTTGTGGGCGATGTTGTGGTTGCATTCGATGGTCCGCGCCAACGACCCCGCCGACGCCTGACCCAATCCAAGCAATGAAAAGCCATTGGTGATGAATGCCAGGAAGGCGATCACCCAGAATTTGCACCTGCTCATGCTCCGGACGCTCCTTTCGCGACGGCATGCGTGACGCTCACGGCTGAAGCCTGGAGGGAGGGTTCCGCAACGTTTTGGTATTGGGTGCCGAGACTGACTACCAGCACCAGCGTTACGTAGAGGCCGATGGCCAGGTAGGCGCCGCGCTTGGCGCAGATGAGGATTGCACTGGCCATGGGAGGCTCCGTGGGCATGTTTGAATGCCCACAGAATCAATCAAATAAACCGTTATGAGTAGCGACTAATATGCATAGTCACCATCAGTTTAATTGATCGATAAAAGTTATCCGCTCAGTCGCTCAACAAGCTCAACAATCGCTCGCGAGCCACTTCCAATTCACCGGGAATCGGCTGGGCCGCCGAAACAATCGGGGTGGAATAAAGGAACAGCAACATCACTGCCAGACGCATCGCCATGGTGTCGATCCTTATTAGCAAGGAGTCAATTAACTAGCGTCAAATTTAACCACATGGCTATGTGACATCACAACAAAACTTTCCTCCTGAACGCACGAAGCCTGCGATCTTGTCTCTCCGTCTTCGATGAGGAGATGAAAAGATCGCAGGCTTCAGTGTGAGCGTGCTCAGTGTTGAGTCTTGTGATCCAGCGCCGCGTAGAAGTTGGCGCTCTGTTGCAGGTATTTTTCGGTGTAGCTCTGGGTGCGGTTTTTCTTGTCGCTGATCTCGATGCTGGCACTGGCGGGCAATGCCACGGTGGCGGAGATGGCGGAAGCGGCGATCACGGAAAAAAGATTCATGTTCATGGCGGTAATCCTCGGATTCAGTTGGCTGACTTGCCCGGTGGGGCCGTGAAGCAAACTTACGCGCCGAGGCGTCTCGTCTTGAAATGCTTTGTAATACTAGCGACTATCAGTCTCGTTGATACAACTCCGAAAGCCCCGAAAATCGGGGCCTCGGGTTATTGACGAACGAGGAATTTCACATCGCTCGGTGCGTCCATGGGCAGCTTCTGGACGGTCTTGCCCAGCAGGCCGGTCTTCGGATCGCGCTCGATGACCACGATCTGATTGCTTTTCTGATTGGCGACCAGAACGAATTTTTCGCTCGGGTCCAGGCTGAACTCTCGAGGATGATCACCCTCGACGGAGCGTCGCTGCAGCTCTTTCAAGGTGCCGGAAGCCGGGTCGACGGCGAACACCAGCATCTCGTTTGTGGTGCCACGATTGCTGACGTACAGGAACTTGCCGTCTTTGGAAGCATGGAGCGCTGCTGCGGCTTTACCTGGCTGCGGCTTTCCATCGGCCAGCGCGACAAGCTGGCGCTGGGTCAGGCGACCGTCCTGGTAATCGAACACGGCCACCTGGGCCGTCATTTCCATCGTCAGCCAGGCGTGCTTGCCATCCCCACTGAACAATAGATGGCGCGGTCCGCTGCCCGGTGGCAACTGCACGAACGGCGGATCGGCAGGCGTCAGCGGCATTTCGGGGTTGGCCTTGGGGTCGTAACGGTAGACAAACACCTTGTCTGCCCCCAGGTCGTTGGCGAACACATATTTGCCATCGGGTGACGACACCGAGGAATGCACATGACCCGACTTCTGCCGCTCGGAATTGACCCGACTCGGCTGATGGCTGCCCATCTGCACCACCGGCGCCAACCTGCCATCCGCGCCCACCGGCAACACCACCAAGGTGCCGCCCGGGTTTTCCAGGACGGAATAATTACTCACCAGCAAATGCTGGCCATCATGGCTCAGGCTGGAGTGGGTCGGCTCGTTGCCCAAAGATTGCACTTGGTTGATCAGGCTCAGTTCAAAGGTCTTCGGGTCGATGGCGTAGCTGCTGACCTTGCCCACCGGGTCTTTCTGGCCCGGCCCGTTTTCGTTGACCACGAACAACCGGGTCATGTCCTTGGAAAGGGTCAGCCAGGAAGGGTTGTGCGTCTTGATCACTTGCAATGGGTTGGCATCGATCTGGCCGGTGCGGCTGTCGAATCGCAGGCGGTAGATGCCCTGGCTCTGGTCCGCCGTGTAGGAACCCACCAATAACTGATGGCGCTCGCCAGTGTCCGCCTGGACGCCCATGGCGCCGACGCTGCCGGCCATCAACAAGGGCCAGAAACTACGCATCTTCATGATCGGAGTCCTCATCGTCGTGGCCGCTGGTCGCTTCCACGCATTCCAAGTGGTGATCGCCCGAATCGCTGGTGATGATCCAATGCTTCTGGGCTTCGTCGAAGGTCGCGGCCTGCATCTGCGCCTCAGTGAAACGCCAATGCTCGCGGGTGCGACCGTTCATGCACTCGACGTGCAATTGATCTTGCTCATCGAGGGAGAAATCGAACGCGTGCAGCCCGTCGATGATCAGCATGTCGCAGTGTTCGAGGGCATGCAGCAGGGTGTCGGTTACGGCAGTCATGTTGATCAGTCGGTCATTGGGAAAGCCAGCATGATAACCCAATGTAGGAGTGAGCCTTGGGCCATAAGGTTCGAAAGCAGTGTTGCCTGACATATCGCTTTCGCGAGCAGGCTCGCTCCCACAGGGGATCTCCAGTGAATGCAAAATTTGTGTTCGCTGAAAATCCAACTGTGGGAGCGAGCCTGCTCGCGAAGAGGCCGGCACATTCAACTCGAATGTAACGACCTCACCGCAACCCTCAAAGCGCCTCGCGCCCCGGCACCCCATCCACCAACCGCAGGATACCCAGCGGATTGGCGTTTTTCAGCGGTTCCGGCAGCAGGCTGTCCGGGTAGTTCTGGAAGCATACCGGACGCAGGAACCGGTCGATCGCCAGCGTACCCACCGACGTGCCACGGGCATCGGATGTCGCCGGGTAAGGCCCGCCATGGACCATCGAATCACACACCTCCACGCCGGTTGGATAGCCATTGAGCAAGATGCGCCCGACTTTCTGCTCCAGCAACGGTGTCAGCTCGCCAAACTGTTCGAAGTCCTCCGGCTCGCCAATCATCGTGGCGGTGAGCTGGCCATGAAGGCCGTTCAGGGCTGCGGTCAGTTGCGCCTGGTCCGCGACTTCGACGAACACCGTGGTCGGGCCGAAGACTTCTTCCTGCAACGCTTCGTCGCTGTTGATCAGCAGGCTGGCATCGGCCTTGAACAATTGCGGCTGGGCCTGGTTGCCCTGCTGATCGCGACCGGCCAGGTGTTCGATGCCCGGGTGAGCCAGGAGCTTCTGCAAGCCCTTGCCGTAGCTTTGCAGCGTGCCGGCGTTGAGCATGGTCTGCGGCGCCTGGTCGCCGATCAGCGAAGCTACCTGCTGGGTGAACGCGGTGAATTCCGGCGAGCGGATGCCGATCACCAGGCCAGGGTTGGTGCAGAACTGACCGCAGCCCTGCACCACCGAGGCGGTCAAGTCGCGGGCAACGCTGTCGGCGCGATTTTTCAAGGCCTGCGGCAATATGATTACCGGGTTGATGCTCGACATCTCGGCAAACACCGGAATCGGCTGGGGCCGAGCGGCCGCCATGTCGCACAGGGCGCGCCCGCCCTTGAGGGAGCCGGTGAAACCGACGGCCTGGATCGCCGGATGCTTGACCAGCCATTCGCCAACACCACCGCCGTAGATCATGTTGAACACGCCGGCCGGCATCGCGGTTTTTTCCGCTGCGCGAATGATCGCATCGGCCACGTGCTCGGCGGTCGCCATGTGGCCGCTGTGGGCCTTGAACACGACCGGGCAACCGGCGGCCAGGGCGGCGGCGGTGTCACCACCGGCGGTGGAAAATGCCAGCGGGAAGTTGCTGGCGCCGAACACGGCCACCGGACCCAGGCCGATGCGGTACTGACGCAGGTCCGGACGCGGCAGCGGCGTGCGCTCCGGCAAGGCGCGATCGATACGCGCACCGTAGAAATCGCCACGGCGCAGGACCTTGGCGAACAGGCGCATCTGGCCGCTGGTGCGACCGCGCTCGCCCTGGATGCGGGCCGCTGGCAAGGCGGTTTCGCGGCAGACCACGGCGACGAAATCATCGCCCAGGGCGTCCAGCTCATCGGCGATGGCGTCGAGGAACTCGGCCCGGCGCGCCGCGCTCAAGCTGCGGTAGATCGGATGCGCCGCCGCAGCGGCCTTGGCGGCCGCGTCGACTTCTTGCTCCGTGGCCTGGACGAATTCATGGGGCAAGGCCTCGCCGGTGCTGGCGTCGACGCTCTGCAGGCGAGTCTGGCCGGCCGCGCTGCGCGCACCGCCGATGTAGTTGTGACCAAGGATCTGGTTCATCGCAAGTCTCCTCTTAAAGTGTGCCGATAGTACCCGGATTGAATACCGCGTCTACCGGGGCAATGCCGTTGACCAGCGGCGCGCCGAACTCGGCCTGGCTGATTTCGAACACGTCCCCCGGCTGGGTGCGGATGCCGTCGGCGAACGACAGCGTCGCGGTGCCGAAGAAGTGAACGTGAACGTCCCCCGGGCGCAGGAACTGACTGTACTTGAAGTGGTGGAATTCCAGGTTTTCGAGGCTATGGCACATGTTCGCCTCGCCGCTGAGGAATTCGTTCTGCCACAACACTTCGCCGTTGCGCAGGATACGACTGGTCCCGGACAGATGTTGAGGCAATTCACCCACGCGAAGTTCCGGGCCAAAGCTGCAACTGCGCAGTTTCGAATGGGCCAGGTATAGATAATTCTTGCGCTCCATGACGTGATCGGAAAATTCGTTGCCCACCGCGAAGCCCAGTCGATACGGCTTGCCATCGTGCCCAATGACGTACAGGCCGCTGATCTCCGGCTCTTCGCCGGCGTCTTCGGCAAACGGTGGCAACGGGAACGGATGGCCCGGGCGGACCACGATGCTGCCGTCGCCCTTGTAGAACCATTCCGGCTGCACGCCGGCCTGCCCGGCCTGTGGTTTGCCGCGCTCGACGCCCCATTTGAAGATGCGCATGGTGTCGGTCATCGCTGCTTCGTCGCCGGCCTGTTGGTGCATCTTGTCCCGGGCCGAAGCGCTGCCCAGGTGGGTCAGGCCGGTGCCGCTGACCAGCAAGTGCGCCGGGTCCGGGTGGTCCAGCGGCGGCAGGATACGCAGTTCGCCGAGCAGTTGCGCGTAGTCATGGCTCGCCCCCAGGCCCAAGCCGTTGACCTGCTGCTCAAGCTTCACGCCCGCCTCGATCGCGGCCAGCGCCAGCTCCCGCACAGTGGCGGCGCCCTGCACTTCACGTACCTGATCGCCCTCGACCACACCGACGCGGCGCTCGCCGTTACTCAATTCGAACTGAACTAAACGCATGGGTTTTCTCCCGTAAACAAATTTTGACCTCTGTGCAGTCCCCTGTGGGAGCGAGCCTGCTCGCGAAAACGGTCTGACAGTCGACATTATTGGTGGATGGAAAACCGCTTTCGCGAGCAGGCTCGCTCCCACAGTTTTTCAGCGTCAGCCCTCAGATTCAGCTACGCGTCGCCCCCCGGGCGCTCGCCGCGAACTGATCCGCCGGCAGCACATGCTTGCGCTCCAGCAGGCGATAGACCACGCCGGTCAGCACCAGGCCGAACACCATCACGCACGACAGGAAATAAAGCCCCGAAGCCAGGTTGCCGGTGTACTCCTTCAGCGCACCGATCACGAACGGCCCGATGTAGCCACCCAGGTTGCCCACCGAGTTGATCAACGCAATGCCCGCCGCCGCGCTGGCGCCAGCGAAGAAACGTCCTGGCAAGGTCCAGAACACCGCTGTGCAGGAGAACAGCGCGAATGCCACCAGGCACAGCGCGGCCAGTTGCAACACCGGTACCGACAGCCAGGCACTGAGGAACAGGCCGATGGCGCCCAGTACATACAACACGGCGAGGTGACCGTAGCGATCATTCAAGCGATCGGAACTGCGGGGAATGATCAACAGGCCGATGATGCCGAAGATATACGGTACGGAAGACACAAAACCGGTCACCAGGTCACTGCCGCCAAACTGCTTGATCAGTGTCGGCAACCACAAGCCCAGGCCGTAGATGCTCAAGGTCACTGGCAGGTAGAACAGCGCCAGCAGCAAGACTCGCTTGTCTTTCAGCGCATGCAATGGATTGCCGTGGCGCGTCTGGCCGTATTGCTCGAGGTCTTTTTGCAGCTCGCCGGTCAGCCAGTCCTTCTCGGCCTGGTCCATCCACTTCACTTGTTGCGGGCCATCTGGCAGATAGCGCAGCACGGGCCAGGTCAACAGCACCGCCGGCAGGCCGATGACGATGAACAGCCACTGCCAGCCATGCAGGCCAAGGATGCCATCCATGCCCAGCAAGCCACCGGACACAGGGCCGGTGATCATCATCGCGATGGGTTGGGAAAGAATGAACAGCCCGAGGATCTTGCCACGATGGCGCACCGGGAACCATTGGGTGATGTAGTACAGCACGCCCGGGAAGAACCCGGCTTCGGCCGCACCCAGTAAAAAGCGCATCACGTAGAAACTGTGAGGCCCTTGTACAAACGCCATGCCAATGGTGATGGCGCCCCAGGTGATCATGATCCGGGCGAACCAGCGCCGGGCACCGAAGCGTTCGAGCATCAGGTTGCTGGGGATTTCCAGCAGGAAATAACCGATGAAGAAAAGTCCTGCGCCCAGGCCATAGGCGGCGTCGCCGATGCCGATGTCGGCACCCATGTGCAACTTGGCGAAGCCCACCGCAGAGCGGTCCACGTAGGCGATCAAGTACAGCAGGATCAGGAAGGGAATCAGTTTGAGAGTGATGCGACGAATAAGCCGCAATTCCTGGCTCATGGGGCCGGTCTCCGATTGTTGTTGTTATAGAACCTTGGGGGATTTCTCTCGCGAACGAACGCCAGGACAACCCCTCCGTTGAATCGGACTATATAGTAATACTATTTACTCAACAACACTTCCAAACCGCGCAAATTGCGCTTATGTTACGCTTCAGCTCGAACAATATAGTCATACAATAAGAGAATCGATCATGTCTGATAAGAAACCCTCCCTGCGCTCGGCCCAATGGTTTGGCACTGCCGACAAGAACGGCTTCATGTACCGCAGCTGGATGAAAAATCAGGGCATCGCCGACCATCAGTTCCACGGCAAGCCGATCATCGGCATCTGCAACACCTGGTCGGAGCTGACGCCGTGCAATGCGCACTTCCGCCAGATCGCCGAGCACGTCAAACGCGGCGTGATCGAGGCTGGGGGTTTCCCGGTGGAATTCCCGGTGTTCTCCAACGGCGAATCGAACCTGCGCCCGACCGCCATGCTGACCCGCAACCTGGCGAGCATGGACGTGGAAGAGGCGATTCGCGGCAACCCGATCGATGGCGTGGTGCTGCTCACCGGTTGCGACAAGACCACCCCGGCCTTGCTGATGGGCGCCGCCAGTTGCGACGTGCCGGCCATCGTCGTCACCGGTGGCCCGATGCTCAACGGCAAGCACAAGGGCCAGGACATCGGATCAGGCACGGTGGTTTGGCAGTTGAGCGAGCAGGTCAAGGCCGGCACCATCACCATTGACGACTTCCTCGCCGCCGAGGGCGGCATGTCCCGCTCGGCCGGCACCTGCAACACCATGGGCACGGCCTCGACCATGGCGTGCATGGCTGAAGCCCTCGGCACTTCCCTGCCCCACAACGCGGCGATTCCGGCCGTGGACGCCCGTCGTTATGTGCTGGCCCACATGTCCGGCATGCGCGCGGTGGAAATGGTCCGTGAAGACCTGAGATTGTCGAAGATCCTGACCAAGGAAGCCTTCGAAAACGCCATCCGCGTCAACGCCGCCATCGGCGGGTCGACCAACGCGGTGATTCACCTCAAGGCCATCGCCGGACGCATCGGCGTGCAACTGGACCTGGACGACTGGACCCGCATCGGTCGTGGCATGCCGACGATCGTCGACCTGCAGCCATCCGGGCGCTTCCTGATGGAAGAGTTCTACTATGCCGGCGGCCTGCCCGCCGTGCTGCGTCGCCTGGGTGAAGCCAACCTGATCCCTCACCCGAACGCGCTGACAGTCAACGGCAAGAGCCTCGGTGAAAACACCAAGGACGCGCCGATCTACGGCCAGGACGAAGTCATCCGCACCCTCGACAACCCGATCCGCGCCGACGGCGGTATCTGCGTGCTGCGCGGCAATCTGGCGCCATTGGGCGCAGTGCTCAAGCCATCCGCCGCCACGGCGCAACTGATGCAACATCGTGGTCGCGCGGTGGTGTTCGAGAACTTCGACGAGTACAAGGCCAGGATCAACGACCCGGAACTGGACGTCGATGCCGACTCGATCCTGGTCATGAAAAACTGCGGGCCGAAGGGTTATCCGGGCATGGCTGAAGTGGGCAACATGGGCTTGCCGGCCAAGCTGCTGGCCCAGGGCGTGACAGACATGGTGCGCATTTCCGATGCGCGCATGAGCGGCACCGCCTACGGCACCGTGGTGTTGCACGTGGCGCCGGAGGCCGCGGCTGGCGGACCTTTGGCCGCCGTGAAAGAAGGCGACTGGATCGAACTCGATTGCGCCAGTGGCCGCTTGCACCTGGACATCCCGGACGCCGAACTCGCCGCGCGCCTGGCCGACCTCGCACCACCGCAACAATTGCTGGTGGGCGGCTATCGCCAGTTGTACATCGACCATGTGCTGCAAGCGGACCAGGGCTGCGACTTCGACTTCCTGGTGGGCTGCCGCGGCGCCGAGGTGCCGCGTCACTCCCACTGACCCCGTCACCTCCCTGTGGGAGCGAGCCTGCTCGCGAAAGCGTTGGACCAGCCGGCATTTATGTTGCCTGAACCACCGCATTCGCGAGCAGGCTCGCTCCCACAAGGGGTCTGCGTCGACCTTGAGAACTCGCACTAGCGACCCGTCATCGCCGCGCCTGCTATCATGCGCAGCACCCCACGCACACAGGATCGCGCCGCGTCCCATGGATTACCGTAAACCCTCCGACCGCAAAAGCATGCATGCGCGCATCGTCCAGGAACTGGGCAGACAGATCGTTTCCGGCCGCTTCAAGCCCGACGACAAACTGCCCGCCGAAGCGTTGCTGTGCGAAGAGTACGCCGTCAGCCGCCCCGTGCTGCGCGAAGCCACGCGGGTGTTGGTCGCCAAGGGGTTGGTGTATTCACGGCCGCGAGTGGGCACGGTGGTCAAGGCCCGTCGGGAATGGCACATGCTCGACCCGGACGTACTGCACTGGCTGATGCAAAGCAGCCCGCAGAATGAATTCTTCGGCCTGCTTACCAGCGTGCGCAGCATCATCGAACCAGCCGCCGCCGCGCTCGCCGCGCAGTTCGCCACCGACGAAGACATTGCCGCCATCAGCGAAGCCTACCAACGCATGGAAGCGGCACCGACTCCCGAAGCGCTGCTGCAACCGGACCTGGATTTCCACAGCCGCATCGCCGACGCCACCCACAACGACCTGCTCGCCAACCTCTGCAACATGTTGTCCGTGGCCATTGCCGAAGCGCTCAAGCACTCCAACCAGCGGCCCAACCTGCATGAACTGGCGATGCCGCGACACAAGGCGATCCTCACCGCCATCGAGAACCGCGACGCCCTCGGCGCACGCCACGCCACCCTGGTGCAATTGGATGATGCCCGCAGCGCCTTGAACGTGGTGTTGGGCAGCGATCCCGCCCCGGCCTGACACAAGCCATCCCCAGCGGGTGGTACCTATATACCGCACGCAGGGAAAGAGAATCCCGACACTTGACTCTCGCCGTCATCCCGACGGCCATGCGTCCAGAAAAGGAATTCTCATGAACACGCTCTCCTCGGCCGGCAGCCCGCCGGCCGCCGCGCACACCATCAACCCGATGTCCGCCCGCCCGACCTTCAAGCAGGTTGTCCAGCAGGTGCTCGGGCAAGCCCTCAGGGAAAAATACCCCGCGCTGGCCATCGACCTCGACAAGACCCGACTGGCGACACCGAACGAGGCCGCCCAAGGCTGGAACTACCAACCCTTCATGCCCTTGGTGCTCGATTACCTGGCCCTCGGCACGCCAGTGGATTTCAGTTCACGGGGTAATTTGGACTGTTATCTGTCCGACTCGGTCCCCAGCCGTCTCTGGTCGGGCAACGACAGGCTCGACATGGAGGTTGTCGAGAAACTGCTGCATGAACTGCCCTGGACCGTGCCGATCGGGCTCGAAGAAGCATTGACCCGCTATTGGAACGGCGATGCCGAAACCATCTCCCACACCCGGGTGGCTGCCCGCACCAGCCGCTGGCATTGGCTGGGCGATACGCTGAGGATCACGTTGCATATCCGCAGGCTTCAGCAACCGGGCCTGACGGTGCCCGCCTGCGAGGCGCTGGACCAGATCGTCCGGTGGCCGGACCGCGAGCAGCGTTTCCAGCGCAATGCCTCTGCGGTATACGTGTATGGCCTGAACAGCGTGCTGACCAAAGGCGCCGTGTCCTCGGTGCTGCCGAGCATCGATCTTCTGCTCATGCATTACACCGAGTACGGGCTTACGCTCTTGCTATGCAGCCCGGGCGCCGCCATCCGACCTTTCGAATCGCTGGACGCCTTCAATCGCCATTGGCGCGAACAGATCGCCAATCGCTATGTGGTCGACACGATCACTTGCCAACGCTACGAGCTCGACGGCGACGTTTTCGACACCCAGGCCGCGCTGATCCTGGAGCAACAACTCACCGAGCTGAAGGCCGTGCAACTGCCGTCAAAAATCGGCCTGGCGAACCTCAGTGCGCTGTACAGCGACTTGAGCGACCCGACGCGATGCCTGCGCGATGCACCAAGGCTGACGCCTGAGACATCGGCTCGACTCGCGCCGCTACTCCCCGATTGGTTGAAAAATGCATCCCTGGCCGATTGCGGCCGATTCCAGCGGTACAGCCTGGCGCTGGCCAGTCTCAGGAGTCGGATTCAAGGCCCAAGCCACCCCAGCGACATCAAGGCCTTTGCCGCCGAGGCGCTGCTCACGCAAATGAACAAAACCAATGACATCAGCCCGGACAAGGCCGACCCCAGCCAGTACCAACCCGATGATATCGAGCTGATCTTCACAGTGTCCGCGGGATATCCCGGAACGGCCGGTATCAGCGAGCGCAGGACGATGAGCCTTACCCGCCTGGCCATCGACAATCTTGTCGCCCGTCCCAGCGGCCATCTGCAACTCGCCCACCGGCAGGGCCTGTCATTGCCGGCCTGGCTGACAACAGATTTCATCACCCGCAAGAACGGGCTGATCGAGCAAGTCGACATCGGCACGACCTATCCTCGCTACCTGCAACAAGAGCTGTTGGGCGACTCGTCCCAAGCCCGTGAGCAGCAAAAGATATTTGCCGAACAGGTCCCGGCGCAGTTACCGCTCGAAGCGCTGCGGCAGGTGCTCACCGAAAAAAACGGCATGACCCGCCAAGGGCTGCGCCTCATCGAAGCGGTTTTCCAACCCGACACCGAGGGTCGACAAGTCGACGGGCAGCCCGTTGTCATGCGTCACCTGGCCTTTCTGCGCAAACCCCAGGCCCAGCCCGACATCGCGAGCAACATGTTTATCGTCGAAGCACAGGACGCCAGCACCGGCCCGCATCTGTTGTACCGTCCGCTGTACGTGCCCTCGCTGATGGAGTTTCCCACCCGCCTGGCGCTGCAACAGGCCATCGCCACTACGGGCGACCTGCAAACCAGCGTCCTGACCTGGATGTCCGACGCGGCGCGCTCGGTGTATGCCAACGGTGGCTTTACGGAGCCGCACATCGTGCGTTTTTTCCAGGGCGACGAATTCAGCGCCCCCGAAAAACCCGTCCCGGCCACGCTTGCCACCGATGGCATGAATGACGAGTTGCTGCAGTACCTGCACCGAGGCGAACTGCTCCAGTACCTGTATGGCTGCAACGCCCAGGCCTTGATCACACAGGCCGACCGAAACTCCGTCTCGAACAGCGAAAGCCGCTGGGCGGCATTGCTGGAAGGCGGCAGCCTGTTGTTCAACACGTTGCTGTTCCCGTTGTTGCGCGGCCCGGCCATGTCCGCGGTCTGGTTATGGAGCTTGATGGCCAGCGCCAGTCGCGACATTCCCGCCCTGATCAGCGAAGACCCTGTGACACGAGAGTTGGCTGCCGTCGATTTTCTGGTCAACCTCGCCATGCTGACCAGCCAGTTGCACGCCAGCCCGCTGCCACCACGCGTGCCCATCGCCGAAACGGTCAAGGAGCAGGCCATGCAGCCCCCTGCTCCACGTGCCATGGCCGAACAATGGCCGGCGCCGCCGGTGCCGGCCATCCTGGAAGGATCCGTTTCCCTGCCCGACGCGCATTCCGGCGCCCTCAACCGCATTCTCGATTTCAGTTTCACCGGCGCCCGTCATCGCCTAACGTCGCAGCAACGCACCCAACTGGCACGCATGCAAGTACCCCGCCCCGAGTCTCTCCCCGAACCGATCCACTACGGTCCCTTCAAAGGTCTCTATGTGATCGGTAACAAATGGCACGCGCTGGTGAACGAAAACTTGTATCGAATCAGCCCGGAAGCGGACGGCAGCACCAGGATCGTCGACCCGCTCGACCGGCTCAGGATGGGCCCGGCGCTGCAAACGGATGGCCAAGGCAACTGGTCCATTGACCTGGGCCTGCGCCTCAGGGGGGGCATGCCGCCTAAACGCATTGCCGAGCAACGGCAACTGAACGTTAAGAGAACCATCACCTTGATCGAAGAGACAAATGCGATGAGGAAGCGCATTGATAGGTTGCAAACGGAGCTGGACGTCGCTCAACAGATACTCAACAGAGTAGAAAATGACAGCACCAAAACCGAAAACCAGCGGGGCCCCAGGCGCAAAGTGTTCTATGACCTGAACAAAGAACAGGTCGACATTTACCTGACAATGCTCGACAGGGCGCCGGAACATGCCAGGTTGGGTATCGATATTCCCGCCAAGGAAATCCGTGCGCTGATGGAAAATGTGGTCATCAATGCGCGCAGGGCGGTATTGGTCACTGATATGGAGCAACGCGCCCTCAATGCAGCCAACCCGAACTATGGGGAAGAATTGGTGTTGACGGCCGTCACTTCCAACATGAGGGACTATCTGAAGTTCCTCGACCAAACAGCCGAGATCAATGAGCAGGCCATCCACTGGCTGGAGCTCAAGGATGAATACCTCGACAGGCTATTGAACCTGGACAGCGCAGGCGCCCAGGCCTACGAGCGCCTGGTCAAAGACCGTCCCCTGGACGAGAGAAATGCCTTGGGCTCCAAGGCCCTGCAACTGGCGACATTGCCGTTGCTGTCGATCAAGCACCCGGAGAGCGACCTGCCCGACAGCTTGTTTCGTATCGTCCAGCCTTTGGGAGAGCAGGTGCGCTCGCACTCGGAACTGGGCATGTACGACCTGCCTGAGCTTGAGCATCTGGAAGTGTTGGAAAGCCTGACCGAGCGATACGCCAAGACGCTGGATGCCTTGCTCGGCATGAAGACGCTCTATATCGACGACATCAACGAAGCGTCCTTCGACAAGCTGATCTCACTGGTCGACAGCCTGTACCAAGACGCCTCCAGCAAGCTTGCCGCCGAAGTCAAACCCGAGCCAAAACCTCGCAAGCGCCCGTCAAAACGGCCTAAGTCGCCCTCCGGCCGTCCTCAGAAGAAGGTGATCAAGACGCGAAAGAACGCGTGCTGATTGGCGACCTGAAGCCTGCGGGTACCAGCTTGCCGATCGAAGTCGTGGAGCTGCGCTCGCAAGCCAATGACGAGGTGCTTTCCACGTATTCGCAACACGACGATGTCTGGGATGTCGTCGAAGTGCGTCGACCACGCCCCGCTCCCCGAACGCGCTCCATCAAAGCAATCAAGGCCGATGCACAGGGCCTGCTGGGGCAGTTGGCGGAACGCCTGCGCCGCGCCGATGCCTACAAAAAGCGCTGCCGACATCCCCAGGAGATCGAAGAAATCATGAGCAACGAAGCCAGTCGCTTCCGTGTGCTCGCCGATGAACTGGACCGCGCCTTCACAGCCTCGAAAACATCTCGCACAGCGGCGGACCAGGCGCTGGGCAAGCAATTGTCGGATGCGATTTCAAGCCTGGGCAGCAAAGGCAGTGCCTTGCGCACCGAACTGAGCCTGCACCTGCCGCCCACCGACGGCAACCTTCGCTACTTGTTCGATAAAAACCTGATTCAAGTCGCGCTGCTCGGCAAGCGCCAGCCCTTGAAGGGCACCCGCAAGGACTTCCTCCAGGAATACGCGGTCAACGACCGCAAGGGTTTCCCGCTCTGGTATGGGCATTTTCACTATGAAACGGTGGATTCGCCGAAAGCTGACTACACCGTCGCCCACCTCAAGACCAAGGAACAACGCCACGAACACTATCATTCGCTGCTTGCCAAGGCCGATAGCCCTTATGCGGTTGTAAACGTGCACCGTGGACAGATCGGCCGATCATTGGCCCAAAGCAGGTTTCTACCGTTGGCGCCGTGATCGAGGCCCATGGAAACCTGTGGGAGCGAGCTTGCTCGCGATGGCGGATGGACATTCAACACCTTCATTGACTGTCACACCGCTATCGCGAGCAAGCTCGCTCCCATATCAGTTCACCACCTGGGCTGTGCCGAAGGTACTGCCATCGGTCAATGGGCGAACAGCGAATTGCCCTTCTGCCCCGCCAGTTTTTCCGGCTTGATCAGAAAGCGCGCCAAGGCCGGCAGCAGCCACAACGCGCCGAACATGTTCCACAGCAGCATGAACGTCAGCATCAAGCCCATGTCAGCCTGGAACTTGATGGCCGAGAAGATCCACGTGCACACCCCGATCGCCAGGCACAGCCCGGTGAACAGCACCGCTTTGCCGGTGGACTTCAGCGTCTGGTAATACGCTTCCTGCAACGGCAGGCCGGCCCGCAGGAAACTCTCCAGGCGACTGTAGATGTAAATGCCGTAGTCCACGCCGATCCCTACACCCAAGGCCACCACCGGCAGGGTCGCGACCTTCACGCCAATCCCCATGAAGGCCATCAACGCGTTGCCCAACACCGACGTCAGCACCAGCGGCAGGACGATGCACAGCGTCGCCGGCCAGGAGCGGAAGGTGATCATGCACATCGTCGCGACGCAGATATAAACCAGGATGAGGATGATCAGCTCCGATTCCTTGATCACTTCGTTGGTGGCGGCCTCGATGCCGGCGTTACCGGCGGCCAGGATGAATTCCAGGCCATCGCGGTTGTTCTCCTTGGCGAAGTCCTGCACCGCCTTCACCGCGCGGTCCAGGGTCTCGGCCTTGTGGTCGTTGAGGAACACCAGCACCGGCGCCAGGGAACAGCTGTTGTTGTACAGGCCATCGGCCCGGGCAATGGAGCTGTTGAGCACATCGGGGTTACGGGAAAGGGTTTCCCATTTCAGGTTGCCCTCGTTCATGCCCTTGATCATTTGCTTGGACACGGTCACCAGGGAAATCGCCGATTGCACGCCCTCGGTGTTCTGCATCTTCCACATCAGCTCGTCGATCGGCGCCATGGCTTCATAGCGCGAGCAGCCTTCGGCCTTGGTCTTGACCATCACCACCAGCACATCGGAACTGGTGGAATAGTTGCTGATGATGAAATTGTTGTCTTGGTTGTAGCGCGAATCCGGTCGCAGCTCGGGTGCGCCCTGGTCCAGGTCGCCGATCTTCAGGTTCTGGCTGTACCAGAGGCCGCCGCCGAAAGCGAGTACCGCCAAGGCAATCGACACCGGCGCGACCTTGGCACTGGCGAACTTCGACAGCAGGCGCCAGAACGGATGCTCGCGGGTCGCGTCTTTCTTGCTGCGCTCGACGGCCCGCTTGCTGATGCCTACATAGGAAATCGCCACCGGCAACAGGATCAGGTTGGTGAACACGATCACCGCCACACCGATGGAGGCGCCGATGGCCAGTTCGCGAATCACGCCGATGTCGATGATCAACAAGGTAATGAAGCCGACGGCATCGGCCAGGATCGCGATCATCCCCGGCAGGAACAACTGGCGGAAGGTACGCCGGGCAGCCGTCAGCGCGTTGTCCGCTTCGCTGGACTGCAAGGCGATGCCGTTGATTTTCTGCACGCCATGGGAAATGCCGATGGCAAAGATCAGGAACGGCACCAGCATCGAATAGGGGTCAAGGCCAAAGCCCGCCGCGTGCATCAGCCCCAACTGCCAGACCACCGCCACCAATGTGGTGCTCAACACCGCCACGGTGCTGCGCATGCAGTTGGTGAACCAGTACAGGAGGATCAACGTAATCACGAAGGCCACGCCAAAGAACATCACCACCATGACCAGGCCGTCGATCAGGTCGCCGACCTTCTTGGCGAAACCGACGATATGGATCTGCACATTGGGGTTCTGGGCTTCGAACTTGTTGCGGATCTTGTCTTCAAGCTCATGGGAAAACTTGCGGTAATCCAGGGCGAGCAACTTGCCTTGGTCTTGCGGGTCCGGGTAGGACTCCAGCAGCGGGATATCGATGATGCTCGATTTGAAGTCGTTCGCCACCAGGCGCCCGACCTGGCCGGACTTGAGCACGTTGTTGCGCAACAAGTCGAGGCTGTCCGCCGAGCCATCGTAGCTCTGGGGAATCACCTCACCGCCGGCGAAGCCCTCCTCCGTCACCTCGGTCCAGCGCACGCTCGGGCTCCACAGCGACTTGAGCCCGGAGCGGTCAACGCCGAAGATATAGAACACTTCATCGTGGATCTGGCGCAGGGTCTCCATGTATTCCTTGGAGAAAATGTCGCCGTCAGTGGCTTCAACGGAGATCCGCACCGTGTTGCCGAGGTTCGCCAGATCGTTGCGGTGTTCGAGCATCTTTTCGATGAAAGGATGCTCGAGGGGGATCATTTTTTCGAAACTGGTGGAGGGCCGGATCAGCGTCGCTTGCCAGAAAAGGAAGATGCTGACCAGCAGGCAAATGACGATCACTGCCGGGCGGTTGTTGAAAATCAGGCGTTCGAGAAACGTCGCCTTGTCTTGATGATGACTGCTCATGGGGTCCGCCTTGTTGTTATTGTGCCCGTCTGACAGGTCCGGCTCATTTGCTCAATTCGGCGCCAGTGGACGTGGTGGCGCGAACACCGCCCTGTCCCGCCAAGATCAGGTTACCGTTGCCCGCCGACGTGACGGCCGCCACGGAAATTCGATCCGGACGGTTGAACACGCTGAACGTCACGCCATCGTCGGTGCTGCGGATCACGCTGCCACCGTTGCCGACGATGACGATCGAGCCGTCCGGCAACAGCGTTGCACCCGACAAGCCGAACTCCAGCGCGCCACGGGCGGCCTTGAGCTCGACCTGCTCCCAGGTCGTGCCAAAATCGGTGGAACGATAAAGATTGCCGCGAAGGCCGTAGGCCAACAGGGTCGAAGGCTGGGCTGTGCCAACGACGCCAAACAGCGAGCCTTCATAAGGGCCTTGGATTTTTTCCCAGGTCTGCCCCCAATCGGAGGAACGGAACATGCTGCCGGCCTCGCCGACGATGAACAGCCCTGTATCTTTCACGGCGGTAACAGCATTGAGGTGGTATTGATCTTCATTGTCGAGGCGGTCGCTGGCGTCTTCCCAGTGCTTGCCGCCATCGTTGGTCTCGTACAGCGCACCGTAGGCACCCACGGCGAACCCATGGCTGGGGTCCTGGAACCAGACGTCCAGCAAGGGCGCCTCGCGAGGCAGGTCTTCGAATTGCTTGGTCCAGGTGGTGCCGCCGTCGACGCTGGCGAGGATCTGCGCGTCGTGTCCTACGGCCCAGCCATGCTTGTCATCCACGAAGAACACCGCAGTGAGCAGCTGGCGGGTCGGAACCTTGGCCTGGGTCCAGGATTTACCCTGGTCATCGGAATAGACGATGTGGCCACGGTCACCGACCGCCACCAGTCGCTGGCCGGCCTGGACCACATCAAGCATCAGGGTCTTGCTGGCCTTTGCCGACTCGACGGAATAGATGACATCGGATGTCGATGCGGCCACCGCCAGCACGGGTGCCGACAAGACGGCGGAGCCCAGCAGTGAGAGCGCCGAGGCCAGCAACGCCACACGGCGCAGCATCGGCGGCCGGCAGCGGCCCACAGCCATGACAGGCTCATTCATAGACCTTTCCCCCATTATTATTGTTATGGCTTGGTACGTTGCCAGGCTTGGAGCATAGCCCTGAAACCTGCAATCTAGAGCCACTCGCAAGCGGAACCTATCCTATCGGGCTTTCGAAAGGTCTGACAATCGACGCCACGTTATCTTTTGTTAACCATGGGGATAACGGGAAGGGGTGAATCAGAAGATATTCGTGAGAATGATGACTGTGGCGAGGGAGCTTGCTCCCGCTGGAGGCCGGCGGACTCCCTTTTCCTGGTTCACGCGCCTTCAGTGGCGAAACGAATCAAGGGCAGGCCTGCTTTGCAGGCCAGCGGGAGCAAGCTCCCTCGCCACAAAAGGCAGCGCGAAGCCTGGTCAAGCCAGGCTCTTGCTCACCACTTCAAACACATCGGCCGACAACCCGCCAGACGCCAGGATGCGCTCCAGCTCGGCCTTCATCAGTGCCTGGCGGGCACTGTCGTATTTGCGCCACCGGGTCAGCGGCGCCAGTTGCCGCGAGGCGATCTGCGGGTTGAAACCGTTGAGCTGGATGACCAGATCCGCCAGGAAGCGGTAGCCCGAACCGTCGGCGGCGTGGAAGTTGATCAGGTTCTGCCCGGCGAACGCGCCGATCAACGCCCGCACCTTGTTCGGATTCTTGATGTTGAACGCAGGGTGCTCCATCAGCGCCTTGACCCGCGCCAGGCCACCCGGCAACGGGCTGCCCGCCTGTACGCTGAACCATTGGTCCATGACCAGTGGGTTGCCCTTGAAGTTTTCCGCGAACACTTCCAGGGCGCGAGCCTTCTCGGTTTCGAACGGAGAGTTGACCAGCACCGCCAGCGCCGTGAGGCGCTCGGTCATGTTGTCGGCAGTGTCGAACTGATCGAGCGTCGCGCTCAACACTTGCGGTTTGTCGGTCAGCATCAGGTACGACAGCGCAATGTTCTGCAACGCGCGACGGGCGAAGTGTTCAGCCTCGGCCACGTAAGGCGTGCGCCGGGACAGGTCGCGATTGGCCTCATAGCGCAGCCATAAGGCTTCGAACAGGTCCTGCGCCAATTGCCGGCGGGCAAACTCGCGGGCGACGTGGATCGCCTCGACGTCGGCGATTTCGCTGATTTCGGTCAGGTAGGCTTCGCTTGGCAGCGAGAGCATTTCCGCGACCATCGCCTGATCCAGCGATTCATCCGACAGCACGGTGCGCAATGCGCTGACCAGCCGTGGATCCAGCACCAGGCTCTCGCCCCGCTGGTGCTGGCCGATCAGTTCCTGCAACACCTGCACCGACAACTGCTGGCCGGCATCCCAGCGGTTGAAGCCATCGCTGTCGTGCTGCATCAGGAACATCAGTTGGTCGCGGTCGTATGGGAAGCTCAGTTTCACCGGTGCGGAGAAACCGCGCAGCAACGAAGGCAGAGGCTTCTCGGCGATATCGACGAAGGTGAAGGTCTGCTCGGCTTCGGTCACCGAGATCACCCGAGTGGTGCCGATGGCCGCCGCTTCGCCGTTCAGGCGTAGGGGCATTTCACCGCCCTGGCTGTCCAACAGGCCCAACTCGACGGGAATCACGAACGGCAGTTTTTCCGCTTTGTCCGGGGTTGGCGGGCAGCTCTGGCGGAAGGTCAGGCTGTAGGTCTTGGCCGCTGCGTCGTAGGACTCGCTCACCACCAGCCGTGGGGTACCTGCCTGGCTATACCAGCGCTTGAACTGGCTCAGGTCGACACCGTTGGCATCTTCCATGGCCTTGATGAAATCGTCGCAGGTTACGGCCTGGCCGTCGTGACGCTCGAAATACAGGTCGCTGCCCTTGCGGAAGCCTTCGGCCCCCAGCAGGGTGTGGATCATGCCGACCACTTCCGAGCCCTTTTCGTACACGGTCAAGGTATAGAAGTTGGAGATCTCGATGAAGCTGTCCGGGCGCACCGGGTGGGCCATTGGCCCCGCGTCCTCGGCAAACTGGTGGGTACGCAGGTACGCCACGTCCTGGATACGCTTGACGGTGGCCGAGTTCATGTCCGCCGAGAAGCCGGCGTCGCGGAACACCGTGAAGCCTTCCTTGAGCGACAACTGGAACCAGTCGCGGCAGGTCACGCGGTTGCCCGACCAGTTATGGAAATATTCGTGGGCAACGATCGCCTCGACCCGCTGGTGCGCGGCGTCGGTGGCGGTTTCGGCACGGGCCAGCACGGCGCTGGAGTTGAAGATATTGAGGCCCTTGTTTTCCATGGCGCCCATGTTGAAGTCGTTGACCGCGACAATCATGAAAATGTCGAGGTCGTATTCGCGACCGTACACCTCTTCGTCCCAGCGCATCGACTTCTTCAAGCTGGTCATGGCGTGCTGGCATTTGTCGATGTTTTCTGGCTCGACGTAGATGCGCAGCGCCACGGTGCGGTCGGTCATGGTGGTGAACGTGTCTTCGACGCACCACAGGTCACCGGCCACCAGTGCAAACAGGTAGGCGGGCTTCTTGAACGGATCTTCCCAGGTCGCCCAGTGCCGACCGTCTTCGCCGGGGCCGCTGGCAATCGGGTTGCCGTTGGACAGCAGCACCGGATAGCTGTGCTGCTCGGCCACTACCGTGGTGGTGAACTTGCTCATCACATCAGGGCGGTCGAGGTAGTAAGTGATCTTGCGGAACCCCTCGGCCTCGCACTGGGTGCAAAACATACTGCCGGATTTATAGAGGCCTTCCAGCGCTGCATTGGTTTGCGGATGGATCCGCACAGTGGTATCGACCGTGAACGCCTGGGCCTTGGGCTGCAAGGTCAGGTGGCTGTCATCGAGCTGGTAGTCGCCCTGCCCCAGGTCGGCGTCGTCGAGCTTGATCGACAGCAATTCCAACTGCTGGCCATCGAGCACCAGCGGCGGCAGTCCGGCACCGCGCTCGGGGTTGCGGCGCATCACCAGTTGCGCATGGACCAGGCTGTGGTCCTCGAACAACTCGAAGGTCAGGTGTGTTTCGTCGATCAGGTACTCGGGGGCCTGATAGTCCTTGAGGTAGATCATCTTCGGTTGTTCGGTGCGCATGGGTCGAATCCTTCTACTGATGCACGGCGAGCTGGTAAGCCGTGTATTTACGAATATTGATCACGCCGGTGTCGAAAATCAGGTATTGGCCCTTGATTCCCAACAGCGTGCCCTCGGCGATCGGGTCCTTGTCCAGGTTGAAGCTGACGATCTTGGCCGGGTATTGCTCCACCGGGTAACGGATCTCGATGGGTTCGACGTCCGCTATGGTCTGGATCGCCTGCAAGCCGAATCGTTCCTGAAGGCCCTGCAAGCCCGGGGCGCAGCTTTCGAAGAGGGAATCGCGGATGGCGGGCAAGTCCACCGCCGCCGCGTCGCCCTTGAGCAAGGCGCGCCAGTTGGTCTTGTCCGCCACCTGGCTGCGGAACAGGTCCTCGACGAACCCCGACTGCTGGCGGGTGGCGACCCGCAGGATCGGCAGCGCCTGGCTCGCACCCTGGTCGAGCCAGCGGGTCGGCAACTGCGTGGCGCGGGTGATGCCGACTTTCACGCCCGACGAATTGGCGAGGTAGACCACGTGATCGGTCATGCAGAACTGCTCGCCCCACGCTGGGTCGCGGCAGGTGCCCGCGTCGAAATGGCAGCGCTCGGGGCTCATGATGCACAGGTCGCACTGGGCCAGCTTGGTCATGCAAGGGTAGCAATAACCCTGGCTGAAACTGGTCTTGGTCCGGCGTCCGCAATGGGTGCAGTGGATCGCACCAAGGTATTGCAGGCGAATCGTGCTGCCGATCAACGGATTGACCGGCACCTCGACGTCACCCAGGCGAAAGGCATATTGAACAGTCGGCCCGTCAAGGCGCGCCGACATCTTGCTGATTGCACCGCGGCCAATCTCGATCAATGGATGGCATCCGACTTGAACAGGATATTGGGCACTTCGATGGCTTTGGACTGGCATTCCTGCGGGCCCATGTAGCCGGTGCGCTCTTCCTCGGGCAGGTTCTGGATTTCCCAGGCGATCATCGCCTGCAGCGACAGCTCGCGCTGCTCGGCGGTGAGCTTGTTGCCATCGGCCCATTTACCGATCTCCACGGCCAACTTCAGGCTGCGGTAGATGTCGGGGGTGATGTTCTGGATCATTTCGTTGAAGGAAGACATGGATTCTCCGCGCAATCGCGCATTTTCAAAAGACACAGGCGCCTGTCAAAGAGACATTTTACGGCGAGCGAACAGCCCGCCCAACAGCCCGGTGAAGCAGCCGACGAGTAGCCCACCGACATGGGCCGCGTTGGCGATCTCGCCGAAACCGATCAGCGAAACCAGCCCGGACAGGCACAGCAGCAACCACACCAGCATCATCACCAGCACCCCTCGGGGCAAATGATAGGCCGGGTTCGGTGCGAGCAGTTGGTAGATCCAGCAATGCCCCAGCAGGCCGTACAACACTCCCGACAACCCGCCGAACAGCGTCGGGCCACTGAAAAAGTACTGGGCGAAATTGGAGACAAGGCTGAACAGCAGCGTCAGCCCCAACAGGTTGATGCCGCCCTGGCGCGCTTCGATCCGCCGCCCCAGCTCCCAATACCACATGCCATTCATGGCGATGTGCAGGAAGCCGAAGTGAATCAGCATCGGCGTCACCAGGCGCCACCACTGCCCCGCCGCCAGGCTATCGGCCAGCGGTGTGAACTGGATGTACTCGCCGACGATGCGAAACTGGAGGAAGGTCAGCCAGCGCAAGGTTTCAAGATTGTCCCCCAGCAGCGTCACGGCGCTGACGATCAGGCTCAGCAGCAATACCAGGGCCGTCACCGGACTGCGGGTCAGCTGTTGCACGAACCCGGTTCGCCGGGAAGTGCTGCCCTTGTCCGGCAGTTCCAGCTGCTGCTCGGGATCGCCAGCAGGGAATCGCGCATACAACGAGCGCACGTCTTCACTGATCTCGTTCGGCACCCAGAGCACCTGCTCACCCGCCTCTTCACTGACGCGATGGGGGACCTGCATGCGTTGCAGCAGTTTGACGAAACCGCTGAGGTCTACCGCCAGGGGCAGGCGCAGGACCGCGACGACGCTCATTGCACCACCTCCGGTCGCTCGACATCGACCCAGACGAACTTGTGCGGATCCAGGCGGGTTTCCTGGTCGAGGCGATACGCAACGAGCTTGCCATAGAGCACCGCGCTGTAGTCCAGGCACGCCAGGTTCGAGCGGATCGGCGCAGGCTTGCCGCTGCGCCAATAATGGCCGACGAACAACATCGGCTGATCGACGCCATAACGCAGCAGGTTGTTTTTTTCATCCGGGGACAATGGCGTGCGGGCCACAGGTTCTGGCAATGCATCAGGCTGGAACACGATGTCGCCGTAGGTCTGCGGGTTGTCTTCCCAGAACTTGGTGCGGAAGAATGCCCGCGTCAGGCCATCGCCACCCGTCAGGGTCATGCCATGGGGCAGGCGCATGTCGGTGCCCCGCAGCAGGCGGTCGAAGACCGTACAGGCGAAACTGCCGGATTCGGCCGACGCCTGGAGAAAATGCTCGTCGACGCAGCCATTCGGAAACAGGCCACGCAAGGGTTCGATGAGGCCGGCATCCCAGCAAGCGTGCACGACCCGGAAACGGCCGGCATCGACAAACAACGGCAGCTCATAGAACCATTTGAGGAAATCGCGCCACTCGCCAGGGTGCTGCTCGAACTGGCTCAGCGTCTCGTTGAGCAGGCGGGCATGGCGCGGCGTGTGTTCACGCACGTAGCGCTGGCCGCTGCCCGGCAGTGCCGGCGTGCTCCAACCCAGCGCATTGAATTCGTGGTTGCCCATGATGCACAGCGCCTGGCCGGCCTGCACCATGTCGTGGACGATGTGCAGCGCCTCGCGAATACGCGGGCCACGGTCGATGATATCTCCAAGGAACACAGCCATGCGCGACGGATGCCGCCAGACCCCGCCCTGCTTGTGGTAACCGAGCCGGTCAAGCAGGTGTTCCAGGGTCAAGGCGCATCCGTGCACGTCGCCGATCAGGTCGTAACTGCGCGCGGGATCGAGCATCAGTCGCCTCCACCCCCCAGACGACTGCCCCAGCCGAGCTTGGTCCGGCAGACTTCGTAGTAGTTGTGATCCAACGGGTGGATCAGGCGCAGCTTCTGGGCCTTTTTGCTGACGGTGATGGTGTCACCTGGCGCGCAGGTGAAATGGTTCTGGCCGTCGCATGATACTTGCGGGTAGATCTGCATATCCTTGGACACGACGATTTTCAGTTCACTGTTGCCATCGACCACGATGGGTCGCCCAGACAAGGTATGGGGGTACATGGGCACAATCACAATAGCGTCGAGCTTGGGATGCATGATCGGCCCGCCCGCCGACAGCGCATAGGCGGTGGAACCGGTGGGCGTCGCGACGATCAGGCCGTCGGCCTTCTGGCTGCAGACGAACTGGCCATCGATGTACAGCTCGAATTCGATCATGCGGGTGGACTTGCCGGGGTGCAGCACCACGTCGTTGAGGGCATCGCCTTGGCCGATGGCCTCGGCGTGACGACGGACCTCGGCTTGCAGCAGGAAGCGGTTCTCCACCAGATAATGGCCGTCCAGTACCTCGGCAACCTTGATTTCCAGCTCGTCCGGGCGGATATCGGTGAGGAAGCCAAGGCTGCCACGGTTGATGCCCAGTACCGGAATGTTGTGCCGCGCCAAGGCCCGGGCGGCGCCCAGCAGGCTGCCGTCGCCGCCGACGACGATGACCATGTCGCAGACTTCGCCGAGCATCTTGCGCGACGATGTCTGCAGACCGTGGCCCGGCAGCACTTCGGCGATGGTGTCTTCGAGGATCACATGCAGGTGCCGCTCCAGGAGGAAGCGTTTGAGACGGCGAACGGTGTCCAGCACCTGTGAACTGCCCAGGCGACCGATGATGCCGATATTGCGAAATTGCTCCATGAGGCTCCTGTGAGGGTCTGCGACGGGCGAAAAATACGATTATGGGCGAAAGCGCTCCGTAGACAAAATTCTTTAAGCCTCCAGCGCAACGGCTATGCTCGCAAGATGATCCTGTTCCCTGAGTTGCTGGACCTGCCCCGCCGCCTGCGCCATCCCGAAGTGCGGGATCTGGCGTGGGTGATCGTCGCCCCACCGATGCTCATCGACACCCCTTGGCCCCAGCGTCACCCGCTGGCGGGCAGCGACTGGGTGCAGCAACCCCATCGATTGGAGCATTGGCTTCGCCAACTGGACCGCGACAGCTACCCGCTGCTGCAATGCCTGTCCCAAGGTCGGACGCGGCGCCTGGGCCTGTATTACGAAAGGCTGTGGCAGTTTGCCGTGCAACACGCGCCGGGCATCGAACTGATCGCGGCGAACCTGCCGATCCGTCGCGAAGGCCATACGCTGGGGGAACTGGACCTGCTGCTGCGCGATGGCGAAGGTGTGCACCACTTGGAACTGGCGATCAAGCTGTACCTGGGCCCGCAACAGGGCAACGGCCACGATACTGCGCAATGGCTCGGCCCCGGCTGCCATGACCGTCTCGACCGCAAGCTGGCGCACCTGCGCGAGCACCAACTGCCGATTTCAGCCCGCCCGGAAAGTCGTCAAGCCCTGGCTGCGCTGGGCATCGAATCGTTTCGCCCACACCTATGGCTCGGCGGTTATCTGCTCTACCCCTGGCCCGGCGAGGCCGAACCACCGAGCGGCGCGCACCCCAGGCATTTGCGCGGCCGTTGGCTGCATCAACGCGATTGGCCTGGGTTCATCGGCCAACGGCCTCCGGGCCGCTGGCAGCCCCTGCCCCGCGCCGCCTGGCTGGCCCCGGCCCATTATCCGCCAGACCAGGTCTGGACTGCCGCGCAACTGGACGCCTGGCGAACCGCACTCGACCCCATGGCGCCGGCACAACTGATGGTGCGCCTGACGGAAAATGCCGAGGGCGAATGGGAAGAAGCCGAGCGGGCGTTCCTTGTGGCGGATCTTTGGCCGGATGTGCCGGGCAACGGCTAAGCTTTGAAATGCCCTTCTGGGCACCATCGCGAGCAGGCTCGCTCCCACATCTGGAATGCAATTTCCTGTGGGAGCGAGCTTGCTCGCGATTGAGGCCGACGCCATCTAAGGGACAACCGCACAACCAACGCCGGCACCGTCAACACAGATCAAAGCTTCTTGTGCTGCTCGACCCACTTGCTATAGCTATCGATAAACTTCTGCAAAAACGGCCTGACCGAATCCGAGAGGTTGCCCGCTTCGTCGAACGCGGTCCCCGCGCCACTCAGGTAGGCTTCCGGTTGTTGCATGCAGGGCACATCGAGAAACACCAGGGATTGGCGCAGATGATGGTTGGCGCCGAAACCACCCATCGCACCGGGTGAAGCGCTGATCACCGCGCCTGGCTTGCCACTCAGGCAACTCTGGCCGTAAGGGCGCGAGCCAACGTCGATGGCGTTTTTCAGAGGGGCCGGCACCGAGCGGTTGTATTCCGGGGTTACGAACAGCAGCGCGTCGGCGGCGCCTACTTGCTCGCGAAACCTGGCGTAGGCTTGGGGCGGTGTCACGTCAATGTCTTCGTTGTACAGCGGCAGTTCGCCTATCTCGACGATATTCAGCTTGAGGTTGGTTGGCGCCAGCTCCGCCAACGCCAGCGCAATCTTGCGGTTGATCGACGCCTTGCGCAGGCTGCCCACCAAAACGGCAACGTTGTAGACATTACTCATCAGAGGTTCTCGATTGTCGGCTCATAGGAAGCCTGTAGTTATAGATGATCGGCACGACAATTGGACCAATGGAGCGTCGAAAACCTGCCGCACGGACTATTTTTTTCTTGTAGGAAAACTTACCGCGCTCGGCAAAGGTCTACAGAACCGCAAATCGAGTGATCTATTTCCAGAGGTTCTAAGCAATGGCAACAGTACTTGTCGGACAGTTTCATGCGCGGGACGCTGAAGGACGCGTCTATTCTGTGCATGAATTCCAAGAATCAGACCCGTCCCAGGACGGCATTGGCAAGGATGTCATCACCTATAAGCTGGCCATTGGCGATCGAGTCAGCAAGTTGGATGAGGAGAAATTTCTCCTGGTGCAGTCCGGCATCGAACTGATCCGCGAACCCGAACCGCAAATAGCGCTGTAACCCGGTTTCTTGAGCAGAAGTCGCACCCGTAATTGGGTTAGGATTCAGCCTCCCAATGGCTTACCTGCCTAAAACGGACTTCTTGCATGCGTTTACGCCACATCGAAGTGATCCAGGCGCTGCTGCAGACCGGCCACCTCGCAACCGCGGCCGAATGGCTGCAATTGCCGGTGGCCGAAGTCGAGTCGATCCTGCGCGATGCGGAAGCCCAGCTCGGTTTCATGCTGTTTGCCAGCGTTCGCGGACGATTGCAGGCCACCCGCGAAACCCTGGAGTTGCGCGAAGGCATTACGCAGCTTTACGACACCCTCGAGCCAATACAGCGGCTGGCCAGCAGCTTGAAACATCATCAGGCCCCGCCCCTGCGCATCATCTGCACCCCGCCGCTGGCGCAACAGTTGCTGCCCCTGGGCATCGCCGCCCTGCGTCGGCGCCATCCGGATGCGCCTTGCACCCTGCTCAGCGAACCAACCCGCGAAATCGTCAAGAGCCTGTTGCTGCGTGAAAGCGACTTGGGCCTGAGCCTGCACGATCCGGAACACCCGGACATCCACTGCCAGACAATCGCCCAAGGCAAACTGCAATTGCTGGCGCCCCATGGCTGGCTGCAACCTCGGCAGAAATACATTTCAATACAGGACTTGGCGGGCCAGTCGCTGGTGGGGCTTGATGGTCATGACCCGCTGAGCCTGGCATTCGACCACAAGCTCGCGGCGCTGCGCCCCGCACCGGTGATCCAGATTCGTGTGCAGACGCACCAGATGATGCGCGCGATGGTCGAAGCCGGCGAAGGCCTCGCCATCGTCGATCCATTCACCGCCTCGGGCGCCAAGGGCAGCGAGCTGGATATCTGCCCGGTGTCACCAGCCGTTCCGATCTGCCTTTACGCACTCAGCCTGAACGGTGTGCAGCCCTCGCCGACGGTCCAAGCGCTGCTGGAACGAATTACGGAACAAGCCGAGGCGTTGCTGAACCACTGATCGTCATGCCCAGCGGATCGTCGAACAACCGGTACCAGAACAGCGCCACCTCGGCGGTATGCCGATCGATGCCGCGATAGCGCAAATGATCGATCCCGCCGAGCACGTAGCCGCAACGTTCGTAGAGACGGCAGGCACCCAGGTTATTGTTCTGGGTTTCCAACATGATGCCCGGCAGTTTTTTCTTGCGGCTCCAGAACTGGGCCACGTCCAACAGTGCCTTGGCCACCCCATGCCGGCGAGCCGGGGCATGCACCGCCAACTCATCGATATGGGCATAGCCATTCCAGTTGGTGCTGATCACCAGGTGACCCACTGGCTGGTCGTCCAGGTAGGCCATGAAGATTTCGCTGTCGGGGGCATCCCGGAAACTGGCGAATTCTTCAGGATCGATACCGTAGCACTTGCGGTAGGGAACGATCGGCGTCACCGGCCATTGGCTCACCGGCCGGCCGATCTGCGGCGTACCGTAGGCGCTGACGTCAAAACTGAAATCACTGCCCCAGACATACACGGCAAAGCCGTCGTCGACGACGCGTACCGAGAGGCCGGGATGCTTGGGATTCTTGACCGGTTGCATACAGGGAAAGGTCCTCATTCCTTGAGGCAATCAACGGCACAGTGCCATCCATTGCCCTTGCCTCTCGAATCTTCACACATCAAGCGGGTATCCATGGCCTGCCTTGCTTCAGGTTAGAAGGTACTGGCGATTGTCGCGAGAAATGATCGGTATGAACCGTGGATCCGGATCAATTCGCGGCGGCCTGCGCCTCAGCCAGTTGCGTCCACAATGCCGGGGCGCCCGCGGACTTGGCGATCGCTTCCAGACGCGCGGCATGTTCGGCCAGGTCGCTTTCGCTGGCGCGGATGATCCGGGCCGGCTTGCGGTCCGCAGGCAAGCGACGGATTTCGGTCGCCTGGTTGCCCGAACCTTCGCCGGTACCGTTGCCGTCCGAGGCGTTACCGGCCAGGGACAGGCTGGTCTGCCCGCCGGTCATGGTCAGGTAGACGTCGGCAAGGATTTCGGAGTCGAGCAAGGCGCCGTGCAGCTCACGGCCGGAGTTGTCGACGCCGTAGCGCTTGCACAAGGCGTCGAGACTGTTGCGCTGCCCCGGATGCCGTTCCCGGGCCATCATCAACGTGTCGAGAATGGTGCAGTGCTGGGTGATATCGGCGCGGTCGTGCTGGCCCAACAGGGCGAATTCATTGTTGATGAACCCGACGTCGAACGCCGCGTTATGAATGATCAGCTGGGCGCCCTGGATGAACTCGAAGAATTCATCGGCCACCTCGGCGAAACGCGGCTTGCCCACCAAAAATTCATTGGTGATGCCGTGCACGCCAATGGCACCCTCGTCACTTTCGCGGTCCGGTTGCAGGTAAACGTGGAAATGACGGCCGGTCAGGCGCCGACCCATCAGCTCGACACAGCCGATTTCAATAATCCGGTGACCGTCGGTCACCGGCATGCCGGTGGTTTCGGTATCCAGTACTACAGATCTGTTGGCCATCAGTGTTCAATTCTCAACGGGCAGTCTTGCAAAAGCGCGGATCTTACCATGCTATGAGGTGGGATTAGCCTGGGACCGCTTTTGTGGCGAGGGAGCTTGCTCCCACTAGGTTGCGCAGCGACCGCCGAAAGGGGCCTGCTTCGCCCGAGGCGCCGGACCGGTCCAGCGGGAGCAAGCTCCCTCGCCACGATTATTTCCATTTGCCAAAAAACAGATCCGGCCGGATCAGGACTGCTTGTAGCCGCGCACCTCATCCACTCCTCGATTGGCCAACTGGTCGGCCCGTTCGTTTCCGTGGTGACCAATGTGGCCACGCACCCATTTCCAGGTGACGTTGTGGCGGTTGACCTGCTCGTCCAGCAATTTCCAGAGGTCGTCGTTCTTGACCGGTTCTTTCGCCGCCGTCTTCCAGCCGCGCTTCTTCCAGTTCGCCATCCACTCGTTGATGCCTTTCATTACATACTGCGAGTCGGTCACCAGCAGCACGTCGCACGGACGCTTGAGCTCTTCCAACCCCCGAATGGCGCCCATCAGCTCCATGCGGTTGTTGGTGGTATTGGCTTCGCCGCCCCAGAGCTCCTTTTCCACGCCCTTGCACACCAGCAATGCACCCCAGCCACCCGGGCCAGGGTTGCCCTTGCAGGCGCCATCAGTGAAGAGTTCCACGCTATCGCTCATGCCAATCAATCCAAAAAACAAAAGGCCGCCGCCCAGGGCCGTTCAGCGCCCGGAGCCGGATACGGCCAGAACCATCGATAAAGGGATTACGGCTCGATGTGGCGACGGTTGACCTTGGCCATCGGCAAGGGAATCAGCTTGCCCATCGGCTCGCGTCGCGCCTGACGCACCGGGCGCAGCCCGACCGCGATCTTGCGCGCCACCAATAAATAGAAGCCGCCACCGGACAATTGCCAGTCACCCGCCTTGCGCTCCCAGCCAGCCAATCGGGCCTGCCACTTGGGCGACGCAAGCGGCGGACGATAGCACCCGAAGCGGCGTTTCTCCAGCGCGAAACCCAGCAGGTTGAGCCAGTCGCCGACCCGCGAGGCCGAAATGCAACGGGCCTGGCGCAGCGCATCGCTGGCAAATACATGGCGCAATCCCCAACTGCTCCAGGGGTTGATGCCGATGATCAACAGATGCCCACCGGGCCGCACGCTGCTGGCGGCTTCGCGCAACAGCCCATGGGGCGACAGGCAGAAATCCAGGCCGTGCTGCATCACCACCACATCGGCGGCATGCTCGCTCAAGGGCCAGGCCTGCTCCTCGCAAACGATCTCGACGCCCGGCAACGGCGCCCCCAAGCGCACGTTGCGCTGGACCTGAGGCGCCGACGGTGGCGTTTGCGCCGAAGGACCGTAATGCACCAGATAGCCGCCAAAGAACCGGCCCAACTCGTCTTCGAGCATGCGCCGTTCTTCTTCCAGCAGAAATTGCCCGACAGGGCCGGACAGCCACTCACGGGCAGAGCTGATCAATGCCAGCCAGTCAGGATCGGCCTGAGCGAACGCTTCATCGGTCATTGCATTCTCCAACGCGTCAGGAAGTTCTAAGATGCGCCTTTGTTTTGAGCTTGGCGAATTCGACGATGATACAGATCACTGCCCTGCCCGCGTTTAACGATAACTACATTTGGTTGTTACAAGACCACTCGACGCAGACTTGCGCCGTGGTCGATCCAGGCGACGCCGCGCCAGTGCAGGGGTGGCTTGAGGCTCATCCCGACTGGGTCTTGAGCGACATCCTGGTCACCCACCATCACCACGATCATGTCGGCGGTGTCGCCGCGCTGAAAAGCGCGACCGGCGCCACCGTCTACGGCCCGGCCAGCGAAAACATCCCGGCGCGAGACATCGCCCTTAACGACCACGCGAAAGTCAATGTGCTGGGCCTGGACTTCGATGTTTATGCGGTTCCCGGGCACACATTGGGGCATATCGCCTACTACCACCGTGGCCTGCTGTTCTGTGGCGACACGCTGTTCGCCGCCGGTTGCGGACGGCTTTTCGAGGGCACGCCCGAACAGATGCACCACTCCCTGGGCCGCCTCGCCGCGCTCCCTGAAGATACGCTTGTCTACTGCACCCATGAATACACCTTGAGCAATCTGAAATTCGCCGCCGCGGTCGAGCCGTCCAACCCAGACGTTGCCGCCCGCCTGGAGAAAGTCACCCAGCAGCGCAACCAGGGCATCATCACCCTGCCCTCGACCCTGGCTCTGGAAAAACTCACCAATCCGTTTTTGCGCACCGCTGAAACATCCGTTAAACAAAAAGCAGACGAACGGAACGGTCAACCCAACCAGACGGCGAGTGAGGTTTTTGCGGCCTTGAGGGCCTGGAAAGATAAGTTCTAAGGCAGCTACCGATTGATACAAAAATTCTGAATGGTTGACCTGCTGGGGTGCGCTTCCTAGAATCGGCCGACATTTTTGCCCGGAACTTACTTCCAGCCAATGTCGTCATCTATTCGCAGGTCCGTCCAGTCAGACACACTGACCCGCTTGGCCCAGGCCATCGCGGTGGCAGTGTCCGCCACGCTGGCGGGCTGTCAGAGCACCGGCCAGGTGCCACAGAGCGATGCTGCGCATAAGCCGAATGTCGCCGCGCGGGCCAAGCAAAAACCTGTGTGGCTCACGGAAAAGCCTACCCCCCAGGTGCCCCAGGATGTGTGGGAACGCATGCGCCAGGGCTTCCAGCTCCAGGAAACCGCCGGCGTCAACCCGCGCATCGAGCAGCAGCGTTTGTGGTTCGCCAGCAACCCTTCATTCCTGGAAAATGCCGGCGAGCGCGGCAGCTTATATATCCACTACATCGTCGAGCGTCTTGAAGAACGCAACATGCCGCTGGAGCTGGCGCTGTTGCCGGTGATCGAAAGCGCTTACAACCCCATGGCCTATTCCCGGGCCAATGCAGTGGGACTGTGGCAATTCATCCCTTCCACCGGGCGTTATTTCAACCTGCGCCAGACCCGCTTCTACGACGGCCGTCGTGACATTACCGCGTCCACCACCGCCGCGATGGACTACCTGACGCGCCTGCACGACATGTTCAACGGTGACTGGTTGCTGGCACTGGCGGCCTATAACGCTGGTGAAGGCACGGTCAGCCGCGCCATCGAGCGCAACGAGAAGCTTGGCCTGCCCACCGACTACTGGAACCTGCCGCTGCCCAGCGAAACACAGGCCTACGTGCCCAAGCTGCTCGCGCTGTCCCAGGTCGTGTTGGCTCCGGACGCCTATGGCGTGAACCTCAACCCGATCGCCAACGAGCCGTACTTCCAGGTCGTCGAGATCAACCAGCGCATGGACCTGTCGAAGGTCGCGGCGGTGGCGAACATCGACGAGGACGAGCTGTTCCAGCTCAACCCGGCCTTCAAGCAGCGCACCACCATCGACGGCCCGCAGCACCTGCTGGTGCCGACCTCCAAGGCGCAACTGCTGACCGCCAGCCTGTCGACCATGCGCCCGGAAGAACTGATCAGCCCTCGCTCGCTCAAGCCAGTCTTCGAGACCGCCGATGACAGCGAAGTGGAAGGCGCAAGGCGCACCTACCGCGTCAAGCGCGGCGACAACCTGGCCCAGATCGCCAAGGCCAACAAGGTCCAGACCAAGGACTTGCAGCGCTGGAACAAGCTCAGCGGCAACAAGCTCAAGGTCGGTCAAACGTTGGTGATGCAGGACGTCAAGGCCACCAAGGCCCGCGGCAAGCGCATCAACACCGTCGTGGCCGCCAAGGGCAAGGAACAAAAGAAGCAGACCCAATACAAGGTCAAGCAGGGTGACTCGCTGTACGTCGTCGCCAAGCGCTTCAATGTCGAAATGCAGCACCTCAAGCGCTGGAACCCGCGCATGGGCAAGGCGCTCAAGCCTGGGCAGATGTTGACGGTCTATTCCCCGCACTAGGCTTATCGATGGCTGAAGGGCTGTGCCCGAGCAGCATTCGTGGCGAGGAAGCTTGCTCCCTCGCCACGAATGCATTCTCGCCCCGGCTTCGCCTAATCTGAGAGGCTTTGGCCCACCGCCTTTTTCCCGCCCATACAAGCTGTTACTGTACAGGCCATAAATGCCCAAGCCGCCTGGATCGGATCCCAGACTTGATACGCCCCCTCCTCCTGCTCCTGATCAGCCTGGCATCGAGCCCTGCCGCCGACGCTACCATCAGCGAAAGCCATGGCTATGCGCAGTTCGGCACGCTGAAATACCCGGCCCGGTTCACCCACTTCGACTGGGTCAACCCGCAAGCGCCCAAGGGCGGCACCTTGCGGATCATGGCGTTTGGCACCTTCGATACCCTCAATCCCTATACATTCAAGGGCAGCAGCCCGGTTTCCACGCCGAACTTCCTGCAATACGGCATCAATGAGCTGAACGAACCGCTCATGGTAGGCACTGGCCAATATGCGCCCTCAGGGGATGAGCCAACGTCGAGTTACGGCTTGATCGCCCAGTCGGTGGAGTACAGCGAGGACCGCAGCTGGGTGGTGTTCAACCTGCGGCCCGAAGCGCGCTTTCATGATGGTGTGCCGATCACTGCCTATGACGTAGCGTTTTCCTACCGAACGCTGCTCAAAGATGGCCATCCGCAATACCGGACCAATTTGCAGGAAGTGCTGCGGGTGGATGTCCTCAACCCGCTGAGAATCCGCTTCGTGTTCAAGCGCTCGGGCAATCCGCTGCTGATCCTGCGCCTGGGTGAGCTGCCGGTGTTGCCGCAGCATTATTGGAAAGACCGCGATTTCAAGGCGACCACCTTCGAGCCGCCGTTGGGCAGCGGGCCTTATCGCATCACCAAAGTGCAGCCAGGTCGCCAATTGGTGTTCGAGCGAGTCAAGGACTACTGGGGCAAGGATCTGCCGGTCAATCGTGGCAAGTACAACGTCGATCGAATGGAAGTGGATTTCTACCGAGACAGCGGCGTCGCCTTCGAAGCCTTCAAGGCCGGTGAGTTTGACATCTACATCGAGCACCAGGCCAAGAACTGGGCCAACGGGTACAACTTTCCGGCGGTGAACCGTGGCGATGTGATCAAGGCGCAGATTCCCCACCAGATTCCGACCCAGACCCAGGGCCTGTTCATGAACACCCGGCGCGCCACCTTCGGCGAGGTCAAGGTCCGAGAAGCCCTGGGGTTGATGTTCGATTTCGAATGGACCAACCGCACCCTGTTCAGCGGCGCGTACAAACGAACCCTCAGCTATTACCCCAACAGCGAATTCTCCGCCACTGGCCTGCCCGTCGGCCACGAGTGGCTGTTGCTCAAACCTTACCGTGAACAACTGCCCCCTCGATTACTGACCGAGCCCTTCAGCCTGCCCCAAACCGACGGGCGCGGCATTCCCCGGGAAACCCTGCGCAGGGCCCTTGGCCTGCTGAAGGAAGCCGGCTGGACCCTCAACGGCCAGCACCTGCTCAACGCCGCCGGCCAACCCCTGCGCTTCGAGATCCTGCTGGTCAACCCGAACCTGGAGCGCATCCTGCAGCCCTACGTCGAAAACCTGGCCAGCATTGGCATCCAGGCCCGAGTGCGCACAGTGGATCGTGCCCAGTACAAGCAGCGATTGGACCAGTTCGACTTCGACATGATTTTGCTGACCCTGGGCCAGACCCTCAGCCCGGGCCTTGAACAATGGCAGTATTTCCACTCCAGCCAGGTCGGGATCAAGGGCAGCAAGAACTACGCAGGGATCGCCAATCCGGTGGTTGACCATCTGCTGGAAAAACTGCTCTCCGCCCAGACCCGCGACGAACAAGTCGCCGCCGGCAAGGCCCTGGACCGGGTCCTGCTGTGGCAGCATTACTGCATTCCCAACTGGTATATCAATTACCATCGCCTGGCGTATCGCAACCGGTTCGCCTTTGTCACCACGCCGCCCTACACCCTGGGCCTGAGCGCGTGGTGGCTGAAATCTTCGGAGAAAGATCAATGAAGCCTCTACGCGCCCTGCTTCTGCAGGCCGGCAGTTTGTTATTCGCCGGGCTGGCCTGCGCCGCGCCGCAGCACGCCGTGACCTTGTACAACGAGCCACCAAAGTACCCGGCCAATTTCAAGCATTTCGACTACGTGAACCCCGATGCCCCCAAGGGCGGAATATTCCGTCAGGGTGGCTTTGGCAGCTTCGACAGCCTCAACCCATTCATCAGCAAAGGCGTACCTGCCGATGACATCGGCCTGATCTACGACACCTTGGCCAAGCAAGGCCTGGATGAGCCCTTCACCGAATACGGCCTGGTCGCGGAAAAAATCGAGAAAGCGCCGGACAACGGCTGGGTGCGCTTTTACCTGCGCCCCGAAGCGCGCTTCAACGACGGCCACCCCATGCGCGCCGAAGATGTCGTGTTCAGCTTCGAGACCCTGACCAAGGATGGCGCGCCGATGTTCCGCGGCTATTACAACGATGTGGCCGAGGTCATCGCCGAAGACCCACTCAAGGTTCTGTTCAAGTTCAAGCACACCCATAACCGTGAACTGCCGCTGATCCTCGGCCAACTGCCGGTATTGCCCAAGCATTGGTGGGCCAGCCGCGATTTCAGCAAGGGCAACCTGGAAATTCCCCTGGGCAGCGGGCCCTACAAGGTCACCGAAGTAAAGGCCGGACGTTCGATCCGCTATGAGCGGGTGAAGGATTATTGGGGCAAGGACCTGCCGGTGAACCGCGGTTTCTATAACTTCGACGTATTGACCACCGACTATTACCGCGACAACACCGTGGCGGTGGAAGCCCTCAAGGCCGGACAGTTCGATTACTGGCTGGAAATGACCGCGAAGAACTGGGCCAACGCCTACAACATCCCCGCCGTGACCGAAGGCCGCCTGATCAAGGAACAGATTCCCAACGGCAACCCTACGGGCATGCAAGGCTTCATCTTCAACCTGCGCCGCCCGGTGTTCCAGGATGTACGGGTGCGCCAGGCCCTGAGCCTGCTGTTGGACTTCGAATGGACCAACAAGCAGTTGTTCAACGGTGCCTACGCCCGCACCCGCAGCTATTTCGAGAATTCGGAAATGGCCGCCACCGGGTTGCCCGGCGAAGACGAGCTGAAGATTCTCGAACCCTTGCGCGGCAAGATTCCCGAGCAAGTCTTCACCGAAGCCTTCCAACCTTCGGTCTGCGACGGCAGCGGCATGATCCGCGACCAGCAACGCAAGGCCTATCAGCTGTTGCAGGAAGCCGGCTGGCGCATCGTCGATGACAAGATGGTCGATGCCCAAGGTAAGCCGGTGGTGCTGGAGTTCCTGCTGGCCCAGACCGAATTCGAACGGATCCTGCTGCCGTTCAAACGCAACCTGAGTGACCTGGGCATTGAACTTGTGATCCGCCGCGTCGACGTGTCGCAATACATCACCCGCGTGCGTTCGCGGGACTTCGATATGGTGGTGGGCAGCTTTCCGCAATCCAGCTCGCCAGGAAACGAGCAGCGCGAATTCTGGATGTCGGCCGCTGCGGACAAACCCGGCAGCCGCAACACCATGGGCCTCAAGGACCCTGCCGTGGACCAACTGGTGGAACAGTTGATCAACGCTGACTCGCGCAAGAGCCTGGTGGCCCATGCCCGGGCATTGGACCGGGTCCTGCAATGGGGCTATTACGTAATTCCCAACTGGCACATCAAGACCTGGCGCGTGGCCTACTGGAACCACATCGGCCACCCGAAAGTCACGCCGACCTATGACATCGGCACCACTACATGGTGGGTCAAGCCGGAGGTCAAGCCAGCCGATGAGGTAGAAAAGCAGGTCATCGAGCAGCAAATCGCCGCTCCCGAGAGTGTGGAGTAACCCGATGCTGGCTTATATTTTTCGGCGGCTGTTGCTCATCATCCCGACGCTGTTCGGCATCCTGCTGATCAACTTCGTCATCATCCAGGCCGCGCCCGGCGGCCCGGTGGAGCAAATGATCGCCAAGCTCGAAGGGTTCGAAGGCGCCACCAGCCGCATCGCTGGCGGCGGTGCCGAGGTATCGGTGGCAGGTTCCTCCTCTTACCGCGGCGCCCAGGGCCTGGACCCGGCGCTGGTCAAGGAAATCGAGCGCATGTACGGCTTCGACAAGTCCGCCCCGGAGCGCCTGTGGATCATGATCAAGAACTACGCCCGCCTGGACTTCGGTGACAGTTTCTTCCGCGACGCCAAGGTCATTGACCTGATCAAGGAAAAGATGCCCGTGTCCATCTCCCTCGGGCTATGGAGCACACTGATCATGTACCTGGTGTCCATCCCCCTGGGGATCGCCAAGGCGACGCGGCACGGCAGTCATTTCGATGTGTGGACCAGTTCGGCGATCATCGTCGGCTATGCGATCCCGTCGTTCCTGTTTGCCATCCTGTTGATCGTGGTGTTTGCCGGCGGCAGCTATTTCGACTGGTTCCCGCTGCGTGGGCTGACATCCAACAACTTTGATGAACTGACCCTGGGCGGCAAGATCCTCGACTATTTCTGGCACCTGGCCTTGCCAGTGACCGCGCTGGTGATCGGCAACTTCGCCACCATGACGCTGCTGACGAAGAACAGCTTCCTCGATGAAATCAACAAGCAGTATGTGGTCACCGCCAAGGCCAAGGGCCTGACCCGCAACCGCGTGCTGTATGGCCATGTGTTTCGCAACGCAATGTTGTTGGTGATCGCCGGCTTTCCTTCGGCCTTCATTGGCATTTTCTTCACCGGCTCGCTGCTGGTGGAAGTGATCTTCTCCCTCGACGGCCTGGGCCTGATGAGTTTCGAAGCCGCGATCAACCGCGACTACCCCGTGGTATTCGGCACACTGTTCATCTTCACCTTGCTGGGGCTGGTGGTGAAATTGATTGGCGACCTGACCTACACCTTCGTCGATCCGCGCATCGATTTCGAAAGCCGGGAGCATTGAGATGAACCTGTCCCCTCTCAATCGCCGCCGTTTCGAACTGTTCAAGGCCAACAAGCGCGGCTGGTGGTCGCTGTGGCTGTTCCTGGTGCTGTTCGTGCTGAGCCTGGGCGCCGAGCTGATCGCCAACGACAAACCGCTGGTGGTGCATTACGACGGCGGCTGGTATTTCCCGGCCCTAAAGCGCTACCCCGAGACCACCTTTGGCGGCGAATTCCCGCTGGAGGCCAACTACAAGAGCCCGTACATCCGTGAGCTGCTGGCCGCCAAGGACGCCTGGGTGGTGTGGGCACCGATTCCGTTCAGCTACCAGAGCATCAACTACGACCTGAAAGTCCCGGCACCGGCGCCGCCCTCCTCGGTGAACTGGCTCGGTACCGATGACCAGGGGCGCGATGTGCTGGCGCGGGTGATCTACGGTTTTCGTATCTCGGTGCTGTTTGCCCTGACGCTGACGGTGCTCAGCTCGATCATCGGGGTGATCGCCGGTGCCCTGCAGGGTTTCTACGGTGGCTGGGTGGACCTGGCCGGCCAGCGCTTCCTGGAGATCTGGTCCGGGTTGCCGGTGCTGTACCTGCTGATCATCCTCGCCAGTTTCGTCCAGCCCAACTTCTGGTGGCTACTGGGCATCATGCTGCTGTTTTCCTGGATGAGCCTGGTGGACGTCGTGCGCGCCGAGTTCCTGCGCGGCCGCAATCTGGAATACGTGCGCGCCGCTCGCGCATTGGGCATGCAGAACGGCGCGATCATGTTCCGCCACATCCTGCCCAACGCCATGGTCTCGACCATGACGTTCATGCCGTTCATCCTCACCGGCGCCATCGGCACCCTCACCGCCCTGGATTTCCTCGGCTTCGGCCTGCCGGCGGGCGCGCCTTCCCTGGGCGAGCTGGTAGCCCAGGGCAAGTCCAACCTCCAGGCGCCGTGGCTGGGCATCAGCGCGTTCGCCGTACTGGCGATCATGCTGAGCCTGCTGGTGTTCATCGGCGAGTCCGCTCGCGATGCCTTCGATCCGAGGAAGTGAAATGAACCAGGACAATCTGATCGAAATACGCGACCTGGCGGTGGAGTTCGTCGTCGGCGAACGCCGCCAGCGGGTGGTCGAAGGCGTCAGCTTCGACATCAAGCGAGGCGAAACCCTGGCCCTGGTGGGCGAAAGCGGTTCGGGCAAGTCCGTGACGGCCCACTCCATCCTGCGCTTGCTGCCCTATCCGCTGGCCCATCATCCCACCGGAACCATCCAGTACGCGGGCCAGGACCTGCTGGGCCTGAAGGAAAAAACCATCCGCCATATTCGCGGCAACCGGATCGCGATGATTTTCCAAGAGCCGATGACGTCGCTGAATCCCTTGCACTGCATCGAAAAACAGCTCAACGAAGTGCTCGGCATCCACAAGGGCCTGACTGGCAAGGTCGCTACCCGCCGCTCCCTTGAACTGTTGGAGCTGGTCGGCATTCCTGATCCGCACAAGCGCCTCAAGGCCCTGCCCCATGAACTGTCCGGTGGCCAGCGGCAACGGGTGATGATCGCCATGGCCTTGGCCAATGAGCCGGAACTGCTGATCGCCGACGAACCGACCACCGCACTGGACGTCACCGTGCAGCTGAAAATCCTCGAACTGCTCAAGGATTTGCAGGCACGCCTGGGCATGTCGCTGCTGCTTATCAGCCACGATTTGAACCTGGTGCGAAGAATTGCGCACCGCGTATGTGTCATGCAGCGCGGTTGCATCGTCGAACAGGCATCGTGCGCAGAGTTGTTCCGCGCGCCGCAACATCCGTACACTCGGGAATTACTGGCCGCCGAGCCCAGCGGCAACCCGGCAAACAACGTCGTCGGCCCGCCGCTGTTGCAGGTCGAGGACCTGAAAGTCTGGTTCCCGATCAAGAAAGGCGTGTTCAAGCGTACGGTGGATTACATCAAGGCGGTGGACGGAATCCGCTTCAGCCTGCCCCAGGGCCAGACCTTGGGCATCGTCGGCGAAAGTGGTTCCGGAAAGTCGACCCTGGGGCTGGCGATCTTGCGGTTGATCGGCAGCCAGGGCGCGATCCGCTTCGAGGGCCAGCAGCTCGACTGCCTGTCACAGCAGCAGGTCCGGCCGCTGCGCCGGGAGATGCAAGTGGTGTTTCAGGACCCGTTCGGCAGCCTGAGCCCACGGATGTGTGTGAGCCAGATCGTCGGCGAAGGGTTGCGGATCCACAAGATCGGCACCCCGGCAGAACAGGAACAAGCGATAATCGCGGCATTGAAGGAGGTAGGCCTGGACCCGGAAACCCGGAACCGCTACCCCCATGAATTTTCCGGAGGGCAACGGCAGCGCATCGCCATTGCCCGGGCCCTGGTGCTCAAGCCGGCGTTGATTCTGCTGGATGAGCCGACGTCGGCCCTGGACCGTACCGTGCAACGCCAGGTGGTGGAGCTGTTGCGGTCGCTGCAAACCAAGTACAACCTGACGTACCTGTTTATCAGCCATGACCTGGCTGTCGTCAAAGCGCTGAGCCACCAGCTGATGGTGGTCAAGCATGGCCAAGTGGTCGAACAAGGTGATGCCCGCAGCATATTCGCCGCGCCGCAACACCCCTATACACAGCAGTTGCTGGAGGCCGCCTTCCTGGCCCCAACAACTGCCGAATAACCTGAAAGAGGAGCAACACATGGGTTTTCTCGCCGGTAAGCGCGTACTGATCGTCGGTGTCGCCAGCAAGCTGTCCATCGCATCCGGCATCGCTGCCGCCATGCATCGCGAGGGCGCTGAGCTTGCCTTCACTTATCAGAACGACAAACTCAAGGGTCGTGTCGAAGAGTTCGCGCAAGGCTGGGGTTCGAGCCCGGAGCTGTGCTTCCCATGCGACGTGGCCAGCGATGAAGAAATCGCCAAGGTCTTCGAAGAACTAAGCAAGAAGTGGGATGGCCTGGACTGCATCGTGCACTCCGTGGGCTTCGCCCCGGGCGACCAGTTGGACGGCGACTTCACCGAAGCCACCACCCGCGAAGGCTTCCGCATCGCCCACGACATCAGCGCCTACAGCTTCGTGGCCCTGGCCAAAGCCGGCCGTGAAATGATGAAAGGCCGCAACGGCAGCCTGCTGACCCTGTCGTACCTGGGCGCCGAGCGCACCATGCCGAACTACAACGTCATGGGGATGGCCAAGGCCTCCCTGGAAGCGGGCGTTCGCTACCTGGCCGGCTCCCTGGGCCCGGACGGCACCCGCGTGAACTGCGTATCGGCCGGCCCGATCCGCACCCTCGCCGCTTCCGGCATCAAGAATTTCCGCAAGATGCTGGCCGCCAACGAAGCGCAAACCCCGCTGCGTCGCAACGTCACCATCGAAGAAGTCGGCAACGCCGGCGCCTTCCTGTGCTCTGACCTGGCGTCGGGCATCAGCGGTGAAATCATGTACGTGGACGGCGGCTTCAACACCACCGCCATGGGCAACATCGAAGAATAATCTTCGCGTTGCAACAAAAACGCCGCTTGACCTGGAAAGGTCAAGCGGCGTTTTCAATTCAATCTTCGTGGACTGGCCAGCAGCAGCAAGGCGAAGGAAAGCAGAAACAACAATGCCGCCAACACCCCGGATACCGCGTCATACAAGTAGGCCAAGGAGACCAACGCCCCCAAGAGTGACGTTACAAAAAGGGGAGCATTGGCAAACGCATACACCCCAATACGCAGCGTGAAAGACCGTCGCGTTAAAAACTGTTGGGCAAAACTGCCTAGCCCCGTCAGGGCGGCAGACGTCGCGGTCAGCACGATCAACACAACCAGGTACATCGCAACTGCCGGAACACCTAGGGTATCGTTGGGATTCCCAGGGTTCTCCATCACAGTGTCCGCCGGGAATAAAAACAGCGCCGCACACGCTGCCACCATGCAAAAGATAGCTCCCGCCAGTCTCTTCTCTTCGCGCATCATCGAGGATTACCTTGAGAAATCAATGGGAAGCTCGCCAGTCATTCGTATTTCATAATCCTGCGCTCGGGCAACTCGCCCCACTGGCGCAGCGCAGTCGTCGCTTTTTCATCAAATACCCCACGATGATTGCTGGCGTTCGCGTCGTAGCGATCCGAAAAAGCCTTGGCAGTACCGGTGAATTTAAGGCTACCCGATGTGTTACGGATTACCTTACCGGTAATTTGAAGCGTGATGTTTCCGAGATAGATCCTCGCGATATTCGAGTCCTGAGCCGTGGAGTAAGGAACCCTTAGATTAACGGTGGTTACTCCAATTCCTGCCGTGTTGATAATCGCCATTAAATCAGGAATTTTTTTCGGCGCAGGGCTGATACCAGTTCTGTCGAGTCGAACGCTGACAGGTTTGCCTTTTCCGAGTAGCCAGTGGCTTATAGCTTTGAAAGGAGTGAAAACGCCTCCAGAAAACTCCTGTTCGGTCGCCAGCTGTTCCGTATTTTTGATTTTCGCCCCCTCCTTTATCCCGAGCTTCCAGGCGCTGGCGGTGTCGAGCTTGGGGTTTCTCAGCACCAATAAATCAGCGCCATGTGCGACCTTCAATTCACCAATGATTATCCCGTCCAGTCCATACCGGACAGGTGAATTATTACGCATCGCTACAAGATGGCGGCCCAGCATCTGAGGCCAATGACCCCGTTCGTACGCCACGTTGCGCTCTTGGATCATTTTCCCAATCATCGCCATTGGAGCAGGGGAAGGAAGGCCTCTCCCGCTTCCGCGTGACGTGCCGTATGTTTCGGGATAAACATATGTCAGGGGGAGTTCGTTGTTCATGGAGGCACCTAACCAAGTCAAATAGTTGTAATGCTGCGGTTTTGACTCAGCATTACGGAATGCAAAACCCATCTTGCGCATTCCAGGTGCCCCTCGTGCGGTACATATTTATAGCGTTGCGCCGACTGGCAACGTGGCGCTTTGTGCAAAACTCACCGTCCTACGTGGCCACCTCTAGAACGGGCCGCGACCTCCTTTGCAGATGCCTCTTGGATGAGCATCCATACGCCCTTCAGTTGCACAAAAACGCCGCTTGGCCTAGAAAGGTCAAGCGGCGTTTTTTTGCTCTGCACATTATCTGTGGAACGAACTTGCAACCCAGTCCAGACCCGCACCGATCTCGAACGGGCATTTTTGGGCGCAGGCGAATACACTCAGGCACAGCCAATAAAACAGGACATCAACCGATGAAGCCCGCCAACCATGACGCTGCCCCACGTTTCTGGCACGACGCGGCGCTGCCTTTCATCGAAGCCCGGGCCATCGCCGATGGGCGCAAGGTCTGTTATTCGCGTCACTCCCACGACCATTTCTCGATCGGTGCGATCACCGCCGGGCGCAGCACGTATCTGCATGAGCAGTCGAGCTTCCAGGTCGAGGGTGGCACGGTGGTGCTGATGAATCCTGGCGACGTCCACGCCTGCAATCCCATCGACAATCAACCCTGGTCCTACGTGATGCTGTATGTCGATACCCAATGGCTAAGGGACCTGCAACGGCGGATCGGCTTTGATCCGTCCATGGAGTTCCAGGCGTTCGACACCACCCACAGCCGCGATGCCGCGCTTTTCTCCGGCCTGTGTGCGCTCTACGAAATACTGGTGGATGAACAGGTCGATACCCGCGCCAAAAAAGATGCCGTCGAGGCGTTTTTCACCGACCTCCAGCATCGGCTCAATCCGGCCGGGCGCCCGGACCGGGGCAGTCACCCTGCTTTGATGCGGGCCGCGCAGTTCATCCATGACCATTGCACCGAAGCCCTCAAGCTCGAGGATATCTGCGCGTTTGCACAGCTCTCGCCGTCCTACTTGAGCCGGGCCTTCAAGCGTCACTACGGTATGACGCCCCACGCTTTCCTGATCAATCGCCGGATCCAATTCGCCCGTCGCCAATTGCGCGAGGGCAAGTTGATTGCCGATGTCGCGCTGCAAAGCGGTTTTGCCGACCAGGCGCATTTCCAACGGGCATTCAAGCAACACCTGGCCGCCACGCCCGGGCAATACCGAGGCTGACACTGCCCCGTCCCGTGGCGAGGGAGCTTGCTCCCGCTGGGCTACGGAGTAGCCCTCGATTCCAAGCGACCGCTGCGCAGTCGAGCGGGAGCGAGCTCCCTCGCCACGACAGCGTTCCAACCCCAAGGACGGGTTGCTCACGGCAACAACAGATACACCGCGCTCGCCACCAGCAACGCCGCCATCGCCCGATTGAACAGGCGCATGGTCACCGGATTCCCCAGCCAGGTACGCAGGAAGCTGCCGGCGTATGCCCAGCAGCCCACGGACAGGTAGCAGATCACCAAATAGATCGCCGCGAACTGCCACACCAGCGATGCCTCGCCATCGGCGACGAAAGCGCCCATCCCCGCCACGCAGGCCAGCCAGGCCTTGGGGTTGAGCCACTGCATCAGTGCGCCGTAGATCATCGACGGCGCGCGCCCTTCGTCCCGCTCACCCAGCTCGCCGTTGTCCATCGCCAGCTTCCAGGCCATGAACAACAGGAACGCCACCCCCGCCAGTTGCACCACGCGGGTGAGCCCCGGCCAGCGCTGCAAGACTTCGTGCAACCCCAACCCCATCAAGACCAGCAGCAGGACAAACCCCAGGGTGGCGCCGGCGACGTGGCGCAAGGTGGCGCGCAAACCGTACCGAGCGCCGGAACTGAGGGCCACGATATTGACCGGGCCCGGCGTAATGGACGCGACCAGCGCAAAGGTCGCCATGGATAATATCAAGCTCATCACATATCTTCTTCGTTTGAGGAAAGAGGTCCCAAGTTAAACGGGTTGCCCGCACGGGTATTGAAGAAAACTGCCTTCGTCATCAAGCACGCCCGCTTCTTTTTTTACGCAAACTTTACGCGCTGACCGACTCGCCAAATCGATACTGTGCAGCTTTTGAATCAGGCGTTATCCATGTCCATAGCGGTTCTGCGTCTCATCGGTTTCATCCTTGGGATTTTCCTGATCACCCTCGCGGTCAGCATGGCGATTCCGCTGTTCGCGCTGATGTTCTACGAGCGCAACGATGACTTGTCGGCGTTTCTCTGGTCGAGCCTGATCACTTTTGTCTGCGGTGTGGCACTGGTCGCCCGTGGAAGACCGGAACAGGCCCAGATGCGGCCCCGGGAAATGTACCTGCTGACCACCGCCAGTTGGGTATTCGTCTGTGCGTTCGCCGCCCTGCCAATGGTGCTCATTCAGCACATCAGCTACACCGATGCGTTTTTCGAGACCATGTCCGGCATCACCACCACCGGCTCGACCATCCTGACCGGTTTGGACACGGCATCGCCCGGCCTGTTGATATGGCGCTCGATGCTGCACTGGCTCGGTGGAATCGGCTTTATCGGCATGGCCGTGGCGGTCCTGCCGTTATTGCGGGTCGGTGGCATGCGGCTGTTCCAGACCGAATCTTCGGATTGGTCGGAGAAAGTCACGCCGCGCTCGCATGTCGCGGCCAACTACATCCTGTGGATCTACGTAGGCTTGACCGCGCTCTCGACGTTGGCGCTGTGGCTTGCCGGCATGACGCCTTTCGAGGCGATCAACCATGCGATGTCGCTGATTTCCACCGGAGGATTCTCCACCTCCGATGCGTCCCTCGCCCATTGGCCGCAACCGGCGGTCCATTGGGTGTCGGTGGTGGTCATGATGGCGGGGTCGCTGCCCTTCACGCTGTATGTGGCGACATTGCGAGGCCACCGGCGCGCCTTGCTCAAGGACCAGCAAGTCAGGGGATTCATAGGCTTTCTGGTGGTCACCTGGCTCGCGGTCGGCACCTGGCTGAGCCTGAACAGCGACCATGCATGGTGGGACGCGGTCCGTATCGTCGCGGTCAACGTCACCTCCGTGGTCACAACCACTGGCGTGGCCCTGGGGGACTACACGTTGTGGGGCAGCTTCGCCCTGCTGCTGTTCTTTTACCTGACGTTCGTCGGCGGCTGTTCGGGGTCCACCGCCGGGGGCCTGAAGATCTTTCGGTTTCAGGTCGCCAAGGTCCTGTTGATGGGCAGCTTGAAGCAATTGATCCACCCCCGGGCGGTGATCCAGAAGAAGTACAACAATCACCCCATCGACGAGGAAATCGTTCGCTCGCTGCTGACGTTTTCGTTCTTCTTCGCGATCACCATCGGCGCCATCGCCCTGGGCCTCGCGCTGATCGGCCTGGATTGGACGACCGCCTTGACCGGCGCCGCCACCGCCGTGTGCAACGTCGGCCCGGGCCTGGGCAATATCATAGGCCCGGCCGGCAACTTCTCGACCCTGCCGGACGCGGCGAAATGGCTGCTGACCCTCGGCATGCTGCTGGGACGCCTGGAGATCCTGACGGTGCTGGTGTTGTTCACGCCAGTGTTCTGGAAATATTGATATCGGCAAATTCACTGTCGATTTTTCGGTGGAGGGCTTGGGGCCACGGTTCTATGCTCCTCCCATGAACCTACAAGACTCGCTGCTCCCGCCCCACGCCGAAATGGTCCGCGCCATGCTCGAACGAGACACCGCCTACGAGGGGGTGTTTTTCACCGCGGTCAAGACCACCGGCATTTTCTGTCGTCCCAGCTGCACGGCACGCAAGCCGAAGCCGGAGAACGTGGAGTTCTTCGCTCACGCCGACGAGGCCATGTCGGCCGGCTATCGAGCCTGCCTGCGCTGCAAGCCATTGGATGCCGCGGCCATCGCACCGGCCTGGATCCAGGCGCTGCTCAAAGCCGTGGATGCCGGGCCCGACGTGCGCTGGACCGATGCGCTGCTGCACGAACAGGGCATCGAACCGCTGAAGCTGCGCCGCTGGTTCAAACAGCATTTCGGCATGACTTTTCACGCCTACCTGCGCACCCGGCGCCTGGGCATCGCCTTGGGCGGAATCAAGGAAGGCGCCTCGATCGACAACGCCGCGTTCGATTCCGGCTATGAATCCCTGAGCGGTTTTCGTGATGCGTTCGTGAAGTCTTTTCATATCACCCCCGGCCGCGCCGGCCTCAGCGAACCGTTGCTGTTCACCCGACTGACAACCCCTCTGGGGCCGATGCTGGCCATGGCCGAACGTCGCGGACTGGTGCTGCTGGAATTTCTCGACCGCCCGGCCTTGACCAAAGAATTGGAAGAACTGCAGCAACGCTACGGCTACACGGTCGCCCCGGGGCATAACGCTCATTTGCAACAGATCGAAACCGAACTGGCGGATTATTTCGCCGGCAAACAAACGACTTTCCACGTGCCGCTGCACATGCCTGGCAGCGCCTTTGCAGTCCGGGTCTGGGCCGAACTGCAAAAGATCCCCTATGGCGAAACCCGCAGCTACGGCGCCGTCGCCTGTGCCCTGGGCAGCCCTGGCGCCAGCCGCGCCGTGGGCTTGGCCAACGGGCAGAATCGCCTGGCTATCGTCATTCCCTGCCATCGGGTGATCGGCGCGGACGGCGCGCTGACCGGTTACGGTGGCGGCCAGCCGCGCAAGGCGTTTTTGTTGCGGCTGGAAAAAGCCGCGGTGCAGGTTTCGTTGCCCTTGGCGTTTTGATCAGCCCCGAACAGAGATCCGGATGAGCACGCCTTACGACGAAGCGAGTACTTTCCTGGCCAATCTTGACGAAGACTGGCGGCGTCACATCGCGTCCGTCGGCCCGTGCCTGCTGCAACCCAAGCCGGCCCGCGATCCCTATGAGGCACTGGTGCGGGCGATTGCCTACCAACAACTGCACGCCAAGGCCGGGGACGCCATTCTCGGGCGGCTTGTCGCGCTGTTTGCCCCCGCCGCGTTTCCCGCCCCCGAACAACTGTTGGCAACAGACAGCACGCTACTGCGCAGTTGCGGATTCTCCGCGAGCAAGCTCGCGACCCTCCAGGGCATCGCCCAGGCGACACTGGATGGGATCGTGCCGGATTACGCCACGGCCCGGGCCATGGACGATGAAGCACTGATCGAGCGCCTGGTCAGCCTGCGCGGCGTCGGGCGCTGGACCGTGGAGATGCTGTTGATCTACAGCCTGGAACGAGTGGATGTCTTGCCGGCGGATGACTTTGGGGTTCGCGAAGGATATCGACGGCTAAAAGGTCTGGAGACTCAGCCGAATCGCCGGCAGATCATCGCTATCGGCCAGGCCTGGAGTCCTTATCGGACGGTGGCGGCTTGGTATTTGTGGCGGGTGCCCAAAATCAAGTCCGCATGATCGTTCATCGCGGGCAAGCTCTTCCACTGGCGTCGGCGCATTAACTTAAAAGTTGAGAACATCACCCCATCGAGGTTGTCCAGATTATTCAGTCCCTAACCGGAGGTCCCCCCATGCACCTCGAAGGATCCTGCCATTGCGGCGCCGTTTCGTTCAGCCTGGACAGCACCCATCCCTACCCTTACCAGCGGTGCTATTGTTCGATCTGTCACAAGACCCAGGGCGGCGGCGGTTTTGCGGTCAACCTGGGGGGCGATGCGAAGAGTCTCAAGGTGCAAGGCCGCAAGCACATCACGGTCTACCATGCGCGACTCAAGGATGAAGGCGATAAACGCGCCCATCGCAGCAGCGCCGAACGGCATTTCTGTTCGCTTTGCGGTTCGGGGTTGTGGTTGTTCAGCCCCGAGTGGCCGGAGCTGATCCATCCGTTTGCCTCAGCCATCGACACGCCGTTGCCGGTACCGCCGGAGCACACCCACCTGATGCTGGGTTCCAAGGCGCCGTGGGTGGAAGTCGAGGCGCATCCGGGCGACCAGCAGTTCGAGGTATATCCCGAGGAATCGATTGCCCAGTGGCATGAACGGTTGGGTTTGACCCGTTAGGCCGGCACGCCGCTGTGAAACCGGAACTCCCCATCCGGCGACTCGATCAGCTCGCGCTCGGCCTCGCGAACCTTGTCGATCACCTGGGCGATGTCCTTGGCGTCTCCATACTGATAAGCCAGCTTCAGATAACCCTGGAAGTGCCGGGCCTCACTTTTCAGCAAGCCGAAATAGAATTTGCCGAGTTCCTCGTCCAGATGCGGCACCAGCGCCTCGAATCGCTCGCAGCTGCGGGCTTCGATGAAGGCGCCGACCACCAGGGTGTCCACCAGTTTCACCGGCTCGTGGCTGCGCACCACTTTGCGCAAGCCCGAGGCATAGCGCCCGGCCGAGAGCTGGCGAAGACCTACCTTGCGTTTTTTCATCAGGCGCATGACCTGCTCATGATGCACCAGCTCTTCCCGGGCCAGGCGCGACATCATGTTGATCAAATCTACATGGGAATGGTACTTGGCGATCAGGCTCAGGGCGGTGCTGGCGGCCTTGAACTCGCAGTTCTTGTGGTCGATCAGCAGCGTTTCCTGATCGGCCAGCGCAGCCTGGACCCAGGCATCGGGGGTGCGGCAGCCGAGGAACTCGTGAATTTCGGGAAGGATCATGGGGCTCACGGAAAAGGTAGTCGAGCAAAGGGCGCCGATTATACCGGCCTGCCTCCAGACCACCAGTCACACCGATTGATATGCATCAAGTCGACGCGCCATCCATAGCAACTATAGTTGAGCAACGCCATGCCTCTTTATTGCTGGAGACGCCGATCATGCAAGCCATTCGCAGCATCCTGGTGGTCATCGAACCCGAACATTCGGAAAGCCTTGCGCTCAAGCGCGCCAAATTGATCGCCGGAGTAACCCAGGCTCATCTGCATCTGCTGGCATGCGACAAACACCACGATCATACCGGCCTGCTCAGCGTGCTGAAAAGCGCATTGCTGGCCGACGGCTATAGCGTCACCACCGAACAGGCCTGGAACGAAAGCCTTTACGAAACCATCATCGACGTGCAGCAGGCCGAAGGCTGTGGCCTGGTCATCAAGCAACACTTCCCGGACAGCCCATTGAAAAAAGCCCTGCTGACCCCGGCGGACTGGAAGTTGCTGCGCCATTGCCCGACCCCGGTGCTGCTGGTCAAGACGTGCGGTTCCTGGAAAGACCGGGTCATCCTGGCGGCAGTCGATGTCGGCAATGCCGATGGCGAGCATCGTCACCTGCACTCGACCATCATCGATCACGGCTATGACATTGCCCTCCTGGCCAAGGCGCACCTGCATGTAATTAGCGCCCACCCGTCACCGATGCTCTCGTCGGCCGACCCGACCTTCCAGCTCAAGGAAACCATCGAAGCGCGTTATCGCGAACAATGCCGGGCGTTCCAGGCCGAGTTCGACATCGATGACCAGCATCTGCACATCCAGGAAGGCCCGGCGGACGTATTGATTCCCTACATGGCCCACAAGCTTCAGGCCGCGGTCACCGTGATTGGCACCGTGGCGCGCTCCGGCTTGTCAGGCGTGTTGATCGGCAATACCGCCGAAGCCGTGCTCGATGCGCTGGAAAGCGATGTGCTGGTGCTCAAGCCACAGGAAGTCGAAGACCACCTGGTGGAGTTGGCGTACAAGGGTTGAGGCTTTGTGGATTCAGCCGAGTTTCCGTGGCGAGGGAGCTTGCTCCCTCGCCACAAAAGCTATCTGGTCCGAATGACAGGCTGTCAGCCGTCCATCGCATCCTTGAGGAACCCCGGCGCGATATAACGTTGGTAATGCGCTTCGGACAGGAGGAAGAATTCCCGATCAATGGCATCTCGCAGGTCCGGCAGGTCCCAATCGCGAAACTCCGGCAACAGGACCATGCCGTACGCTTCCAGGTTATTGATCACCCGCGCGCCCCGGGCGATCAGTTGATAGGCCCAGCAATATTCCGATTGGTGCGGCACGAAGCGGATCTTGCGCGCCTCCAGTTGCTGACGCAGCAACGCCGGGTCGAAAACCTCCAGCTTCGCCACCATTACCTGCACCAGCAGTTGCTCGAGCCGCATCCACACCGCGCGTTTTTCTTCCTCGTTGTAGCCGTTCCAGTGGATCACTTCATGGTGGAACCGCTTGCAGCCACGGCAGACCAGGTCACCGTAGACAGTGGAACAGAGGCCGACGCAGGGGGTCTTGATGAGCTGGTTGGGCATAAGGCAACGCACACGCAAAAACAGGACAGACGGGCATGTTAGCCCTTTGTCTAAGATTGATCACCCCTCAAACCTGGAAGCCCAACTTACCTTTAATTTTTTTTTCCCGTAGAATCAGCCAGCCTTTTAAGGCGCCAATGTCCGTTAGAAGCTGTTTTCAAAGCGTCACGAGCACAGTCGTTCCTTCAGAGCGGTGTTGGCGAAGGGTCTTTCCAGCGGGGAAAGCCCAACGCCAACCCTCATCAGCTCCCCGTTCTGCAGGCGTAAAACTTTGAAAGCAGCTTCTGTGAGGAACTCCGTCAACTCTGGCGTGGAGGCCCAAAAAGCCCCTGTCGCGCATGAGTGCCGTGAGTTTCTGGATGAGCGTCCCGGACACCCATTTGGGACCACTGATGAGGGTAATAACTGTGCTTGAAGCCTACCGCAAACATATCGAAGAGCGTGCAGCCCTGGGTATCGTTCCTCAGCCGCTTAACGCCGAACAAACCGCAGGCCTGATCGAGCTGCTGAAGAATCCTCCGGCTGGCGAAGAAGCCTTCCTCGTTGACCTGATCACCAATCGTGTTCCGCCAGGCGTCGACGAAGCCGCCTACGTCAAGGCCGGCTTCCTGTCCGCCCTGGCCAAGGGCCAGGCCCAATCCCCTCTGTTGGACAAGAAGCGCGCTGTAGAACTGCTCGGCACCATGCAGGGTGGCTACAACATCGTGACCCTGGTCGAGCTGCTGGACGACGCCGAGCTGGCGCCAGTCGCCGCCGAAGAACTCAAGCACACCCTGCTGATGTTCGACGCCTTCCACGACGTGGCTGAAAAAGCCAAGAACGGCAACGTTCACGCCAAGGCCGTGCTGCAATCCTGGGCTGACGGCGAGTGGTTCAAGAAGCGCCCGGTGCTGGCCGACAAGATCAGCCTGCGCGTGTTCAAGGTCACCGGCGAAACCAACACCGACGACCTGTCCCCTGCCCCGGACGCCTGGTCGCGTCCTGACATCCCGCTGCACGCCCTCGCCATGCTGAAAATGGCCCGTGACGGCATCGTTCCGGACGAGCAAGGCAAGACCGGCCCGATGAAGCAGATCGAAGAAATGCGCGGCCAGGGCTTCCCGATCGCCTACGTCGGCGACGTGGTGGGTACCGGCTCCTCGCGTAAATCGGCCACCAACTCGGTGCTGTGGTTCTTCGGCGACGACATTCCCTACGTGCCGAACAAGCGCGCAGGCGGTTTCTGCTTCGGCAGCAAGATCGCACCGATCTTCTACAACACCATGGAAGATGCCGGCGCACTGCCGATCGAGTTCGACGTGTCGAACATGAACATGGGCGACGTGATCGACCTGTACCCGCACGCCGGCAAAGTCTGCAAGCACGGCACCGACGAAGTCATCACCACCTTCGAAATGAAGACCCCGGTGCTGTTGGACGAAGTCCGCGCTGGTGGCCGCATTCCGCTGATCATCGGCCGTGGCCTGACCGAGAAGGCTCGCGCCGAACTGGGCCTGCCACCGTTCGACCTGTTCAAGAAGCCTGAAGCGCCTGCTGAAAGCACCAAGGGTTTCACCCTGGCGCAGAAGATGGTCGGCAAGGCTTGCGGCCTGGCAGAAGGCCAAGGCGTTCGTCCTGGCACCTACTGCGAACCGAAAATGACCACCGTGGGTTCCCAGGACACCACAGGTCCCATGACCCGTGACGAACTGAAAGACCTGGCGTGCCTGGGCTTCTCGGCTGACCTGGTGATGCAGTCCTTCTGCCACACCGCGGCCTATCCGAAGCCGATCGACGTCACCACCCACCACACCCTGCCTGACTTCATCATGACCCGCGGCGGCGTTTCCCTGCGTCCGGGCGACGGCATCATCCACTCGTGGCTCAACCGCATGCTGCTGCCAGACACCGTGGGCACCGGTGGCGACTCGCACACCCGTTTCCCAATGGGCATCTCGTTCCCGGCCGGTTCCGGCCTGGTCGCGTTCGCCGCTGCCACCGGCGTCATGCCGCTGGACATGCCGGAATCGATCCTGGTGCGCTTCAAAGGCAAGATGAAACCTGGCATCACCCTGCGTGACCTGGTTCATGCCATTCCTTACTTCGCTATCCAGAACGGTCTGCTGACCGTCGAGAAGAAAGGCAAGAAAAACGCCTTCTCCGGCCGCATCCTGGAAATCGAAGGCCTGGAAGGCTTGACCCTGGAGCAGGCGTTCGAGTTGTCCGACGCCTCGGCCGAACGTTCGGCTGCGGGTTGCACCATCAAGCTGTCGAAAGAGTCGATCACCGAGTACCTGCAGTCCAACATCACCCTGCTGCGCTGGATGATCGGCGAAGGCTACGGTGATGCGCGTACCCTGGAACGTCGCGCCCAAGCGATGGAAGCCTGGATCGCCAACCCGCAACTGATGGAAGCCGATGCCGACGCCGAATACGCCGAAGTCATCGAAATCGATCTGGCCGACATCAGCGAGCCTGTGCTCTGCGCGCCGAACGACCCGGACGACGCCCGTCTGCTGTCCAGCGTTGCTGGCGAGAAGATCGACGAAGTGTTCATCGGTTCGTGCATGACCAACATCGGTCACTTCCGCGCTGCCGGTAAACTGCTGGATCAGGTCAAGGGTCAGCTGCCAACCCGTCTGTGGCTGTCGCCACCGACCAAGATGGACGCTCACCAACTGACCGAAGAAGGCTACTACGGCATCTACGGCAAGGCCGGTGCTCGGATGGAAATGCCAGGCTGCTCGCTGTGCATGGGTAACCAGGCACGCGTCGAGCCGAACTCCACCGTGGTGTCGACTTCGACCCGTAACTTCCCGAACCGTCTGGGTGACGGCGCGAATGTCTATCTGGCCTCGGCCGAACTGGCATCCGTGGCGTCCATCCTGGGTCGCCTGCCGACCGTCGAGGAGTACATGGAATACGCCGGCAAGATCGACAGCATGGCAGCGGACGTGTACCGCTACCTGAGCTTCGACCAGATCGCCGAGTTCCGTGAAGCGGCTGCAAACGCCAACATCCCGGTCGTCCAAGCGTAACGCTTAAGACGCCCGCCTAAAAACGCCGCCCCTCTCACGATGGGCGGCGTTTTTTTATGCCTGGGATTTGATGAAAGCTGACTCGCCGCTTTCGCCGGAACGCCGCCCGGAGCAAGCTTGCTCCCACAAAAAAAGGTCAGGCCAAGAGGGAATAGACCAACGCAGTAATCGCCACCAAACCCACCGCCACCACAAAGACATTCGACGCTTGTCCGCGATAACGAGCCATGGCCGGGACCTTGCGGATGGCGTACATCGGCATCAGGAACAAAATTGCCGCGATCACCGGGCCGCCCAGGGTTTCGATCATGCCCAGGATGCTTGGGTTGAGAGTGGCGACAACCCAACACACCACCAGCATGAACGCTGCCGTGAGGCGGTCCAGGGTCTTGGGGGCTGGGCGGCGGCCGCTCTTGACGATCAAGCCCTTGAGGCCTTCGCTGGCGCCGATGTAATGCCCGAGGAAGGATTTGGCGATCGCCACGAAAGCAATCAACGGCGCCGCGAAGGCGATGGTCGGGTTGCTGAAGTGGTTGGCCAGGTACGACAGGATCGACAGGTTCTGCGCCTTGGCCTCGGCCAGTTGTGCCGGGGACAGGGTCAGCACGCAGCTGAACACGAAGAACAGCACCATTACGACCATCAGCACATGGGCGCGCGACAGGATCTGCGCACTGCGCTTTTCAGCGTCATTGCCGTAGCGGCGTTTCTGGTCCACTGCGAATGCCGAGATGATCGGCGAATGGTTGAATGAGAACACCATCACCGGAATCGCCAGCCACAAGGTATGCAGCAACGCCGAAGGCTGCGGCACCGTCGACGCCGTGCTCAGGATCCCGCCGTTCCAATGGGGCACCAGGAACACCGCCAGAAACAACAGCGCCACGATAAAGGGATAGACCATCAGGCTCATGGCCTTGACGATGACCTGCTCGCCGCAGCGGACCACGGCCAGCAGGCCGAGGATGAGCATCAGCGACAACAAGGCCCGGGGCGGCGGCTGCACGTGCAGCTGGTGTTCCAGGAAACTGCCGACCGTGTTGGTCAGCGCCACGCTGTAGATCAGCAAGATCGGGAAGATGGCGAAGAAGTACAACAGCGTGATCAGCGCACCGGCCTTGATACCGAAATGCTCTTCCACCACCTCGGTGATGTCCGCGCCGTCGCGGCCGGACAATACAAAACGGGTCAAGCCCCGATGCGCATAGAACGTCATGGGGAACGCCAGCACCGCCAGCACCAGCAGCGGCCAGAAACCGCCAAGGCCGGCATTGATCGGTAAGAACAGCGTGCCGGCACCAATGGCGGTGCCGAACAGGCCCAGCATCCAGGTCGTGTCTTGGCGACTCCATTGGCTGAGGGTGGCTGGGGCTGTCGTTTCAAAGCGCTCTTCGACGCTGTTGGCCTGATCATTCATCCGGTCGGGTCTCCGCTTTCCGGTCACATGCACCCGGCCGGGACGAGTCGGAAAAACCCGACAGGCAGCGCCCCTGGCCGAAACAGGGGCGCGATTGTCCGGGATTAACGTGCAGAAGCAAAGACTTAGCTGAGGAGCGGTTCTGCGGAGCAGCGTTTTCCAGTTCGCCCCCACAAGAACAGCGCAGCAGGACAAATGATCATAAAAAAGCCCAGGCCATCCCTCCCGCCGGCTCCTACAATCAGGTTGAATATCGATGATCGAAAAGCGCCTACAGGAGCCCAGCATGACCGCAACCGTTCTGGTACTGGTTGAAACCGTCAACGAATACCTGCCAATCCTGGAGCGCCAGGGTTATCACTTGGAATTGGCGCCCACGCCCGCCGAACGCAAGACAGCGATTTTCGAACACGGCGACCGGTTCAGCGCGGTGTTGACCCGTGGCCCCCTCGGTTTGACGGCTGAAGAAATGACGGCTTTGCCCAACCTCAGGATCATCTGTGTAATCGGCGCCGGTTATGAGCAAGTGGACCTGCAAGCCGCCAGCGAGCGAGGCATCGTCGTCACCAACGGTGCCGGGGTCAATGCCTCCTCGGTGGCCGACCATGCCATGGCGTTGTTGCTGGCGTTGGTGCGCGATGTGCCTCGATCCGACGCGGCCCTGCGCCGTGGCGAGTGGCCGCGAACCATGCGCCCTTCCCTCGCGGGCAAGCACCTGGGCATCCTGGGGCTCGGCGCCGTGGGCATGGCCATTGCCAAGCGGGCCGCCCTCGGTTTCGACATGAAGGTCAGCTACCACAACCGTCGCGTGCGCAGCGATGTGCCCTACGCCTTCTGCGCCACCCCCACCGAGCTCGCCAGGGTGTCGGATTTCCTGATTGTCGCCACGCCCGGAGGCCTGGACACCCGCCAATTGATCAACAAGCAAGCCCTCGATGCCCTGGGGCCCCACGGTTTCTTGGTGAATATCGCCCGGGCCAGCGTGGTCGCCACGACCGAACTCATCAGCGCCCTTGAACACCGGCGAATTGCCGGGGCTGCGCTGGATGTGTTCGATCACGAGCCCGAAGTGCCTGACGCCCTGAAACACTTGCCCAATGTCGTGCTCACGCCTCACGTGGCCGGCCTGTCGCCGGAAGCGACACGCGCCACGGTGGAGTTGGTGGGTGAGAACCTGAACGCGTTCTTTTCCGGCAAGCCGGTGCTGACGCCAGTGCAGCTACCCGATGCGCAGGCTTGCGTTGACCGGTAGGCCAGACGCAACCACGGCTCATCAAATCCGCTGATCACCCAGCAACACGCTAACCTATAAGACCCCGGCGTGCTTGTGACGGCTGTCGCACGCCATTAGATTAGCCAATGATCGATGGCCTCCAAAATAAGCAGAAGGGATAAGCATGGCAGTTACTGATCAGTCCACCCGCGTGCGCGACGGTGAAGAACTCGATGCCAACCTGATCGACCCGTACCTCAAGGCCCACATTCCTGGCTTGACCGGCACGCCGGTGATCAGCCAGTTTCCCGGTGGCGCGTCAAACCTGACGTACCTGCTCGAATACCCCGAACAGGAGTTCGTCCTGCGCCGGCCCCCGTTCGGTCACAAGGCCAAATCGGCCCACGACATGGGCCGTGAGTTCCGCATCCTCAATCAATTGCGTGAAGGTTTTCCGTACTGCCCGAAAGCCTACGTCCATTGCACCGACGAGTCGGTGATGGGCGCCGAGTTTTACGTGATGGAGCGGGTCAAGGGCATCATTTTGCGCTCCGAGCTGCCACCGGAACTGGGCTTCGACGCCGCCCGCACCGAAGCATTGTGCAAGAGCTTCATCGACCGGCTTGTCGAGCTGCACCGCGTCGACTACACCGCTTGCGGCCTGGCCGACCTGGGCAAGCCCGAGGGCTACGTGGCCCGGCAGATCCGTGGTTGGAGCGACCGCTACGACAAGGCCTTGACGCCCGATGCGCCGAAATGGGAGACGGTCAAGGCCTGGCTCAACGACAAGATGCCCGCCGATCATCCAACATCGAGCATCGTCCACAACGACTACCGCTTCGACAATGTCATCCTGGACCCGGACAACCCGATGCAGATCATCGGCGTGCTGGATTGGGAACTGACCACCCTCGGCGATCCGTTGATGGACCTGGGCAACAGCCTCGCGTACTGGATCGAAGCCGGTGATCCGGCGCCCGTGCAACTGATGCGGCGTCAGCCAAGCCACGCGCCGGGCATGCTGACCCGCCGTGAGTTCGTCGATTACTACGCCGAACGGTCCGGGATTCGCATCGACAACTTCGACTTCTACTACACCTATGGACTGTTCCGCCTGGCCGGTATCGTCCAGCAGATCTACTACCGCTTTTTCCATGGCCAGACCCAGGACAAACGCTTCGCGCAGTTCGTTCAGATGAACAAGCTGCTGGAGCAGATGAGCCTGCAAGTCATCAGCAAATCCACGCTCTGAGCGCACCTATAACAAGGAAACAGCATGTCCAAGACCCAGTTGTTCGACCTCGACGGTAAGATCGCTTTCGTTTCCGGCGCCAGCCGCGGCATCGGCGAAGCCATCGCCAAACTGCTGGCCCAGCAAGGCGCCCACGTGATCGTCTCCAGCCGCAAGCTCGATGGTTGCCAGCATGTCGCTGACGCCATCATCGCTGCCGGCGGCAAGGCCACCGCCATTGCCTGTCACATTGGTGAAATGGAGCAGATCAGCCAGGTGTTCGCCGGCATCCGCGAACAGTTCGGGCGTCTGGATATCCTGGTGAATAACGCCGCCACCAACCCGCAATTCTGCAACGTGCTGGACACCGACCTGGGCGCGTTCCAGAAAACCGTGGACGTGAACATTCGCGGCTATTTCTTCATGTCGGTGGAGGCCGGCAAGCTGATGCGCGAAAACGGTGGCGGCAGCATCATCAACGTGGCGTCGATCAACGGCATTTCCCCGGGAATCTTTCAGGGCATCTACTCGGTCACCAAGGCCGCGGTGATCAACATGACCAAGGTCTTCGCCAAGGAATGCGCGCAGTTCGGCATCCGCTGCAACGCCCTCCTGCCGGGCCTGACCGATACCAAGTTTGCCTCAGCGCTGGTCAAGAACGACGCCATCCTCAAAACCGCCCTGGCGCAGATTCCCCTCAAGCGCGTGGCCGACCCGAGCGAAATGGCCGGCGCGGTGTTGTACCTGGCGAGCGATGCGTCGAGCTATACCACGGGCGTGGCGTTGAATGTGGATGGCGGGTTCCTTTCCTGACAACGAGCCGCGAGGCAGACCTTTGGAATTCCTGTGGGAGCGAGCTTGCTCGCGATAGCGTTGCATCAGGCACAACAGTACCGGCTGATCCACTGCAATCGCGAGCAAGCTCGCTCCCACAAGGGACGCTGAGCGGCAACAGAATGAATATTTATTCCAGTATTTGCAATTAGCGAATATTTATTCCATAAAGAGCCCTCCTGAAAATAAAAATTCAAAGGGCTCTTCTCATGCGTGAACTCGGCATCGGTCTGATTGGCACTGGTTTCATGGGCCGTGCCCATGCCTTGGCGTTCCACAATGCCAAGGCGGTGTTCGACCTCCCCTTGAACCTGAAACTGGCGGCCCTGGCCGACGCCGATCCGCAGCGTGCCCGGCAATGCGCCCAGAGCTGGGGGTTCGAGACGGCTCACAGTGACTGGCAACGGCTGATCGACGACCCGAAGGTTCATTTGGTCGCCATTACCACGCCCAATCATTTGCACTTTCCGATGGCCATGGCCGCGTTGGCGGCGGGCAAGCCGGTCTATTGTGAAAAGCCGTTGGCGGTATCCCTGGAACAGGCCGAGCAGATGCGCCAGGCAGCTAAGGCGGCTGGCGTGGTGACGCGGGTCGGCTACAACTACCAGCACAACCCGATCATCCAACTGGCGCGGGGGATGATCCAGCGCGGAGAGCTTGGACAGATCATCAGTTTCCAGGGCGAATTCAGCGAAGATTTCATGGCCGACCCGGCCTCACCCTGGTCGTGGCGCTGCGAGGCCGCGCATGCCGGTGGCGCGCTGGCGGACCTGGGCAGCCATCTCCTGGCGATGGCGCGGCATTTGTTGGGCGAGGTAGAGGCTGTGTGTGCCGACAGCCAAACCGTGCACAAACAGCGTCCTGCCAAGGTTGGCAGCACCGAACAACGCGCGATCGCGGTGGATGATCAGGTCAATGCACTGCTGCGCTTTGCCAGCGGCGCCCGGGGCACGGTGAGCAGCAGTTGGCTCAAGCACGGCTGCAAGAATCACCTGAGCTTCGAAATCAGCGGCACACTCGGCACGCTGGCGTTCGACCAAGAAAGGCTGAACGAGCTGCGGGTGTGCCGCGCCGGCCAGGCGGGTTTCCAGCGACTGCTGGCCGGCCCGGATCTACCCGGCTATGCCGCGTTCAGCCCTGCCGCCGGGCACCAGTTGGGCTACAACGAACTGAAGACGTTGGAGGTGCAGGAGTTGATCATGGCGCTGGCAGGTGAAGGTGGCAGCGGGACGGATTTCGAAGAGGCCTGGGAAGTGGAGCGGCTGGCGGCGGCGATTCGCGTGGCGGCGAGTGAGGAGCGTTGGGTGCAAGTGCGGTAGCAATGAAACACGCTTCTGTGGCGAGGGAGCTTGCTCCCGCTGGGTTGCGCAGCAACCCCAAAGAAGTCGGAGGTAGTTGACCTGACACACCGAGGTGAATGGTTTTAAGGCTACTTCGTAGCCCAGCGGGAGCAAGCTCCCTCGCCACAGGATTCAACGCTGGGCTTGGAGTTCAGCTAACCGCCCCGCCAACGCCTTGGCCTGGCTCGCCACGTCGGTGACGGCCGTGCTTTCCCACCACATCCCTCGCAATGGCGGGCCCATCGCGAACAGGCGGCTGGCCGGTTCGCTTCGGGCGTCCAGCACCGCACCATCGGCACGGGCGGCAATCCCCAGCGCCAACGGACCGGGCTGGATCAGCCCCCGGGCCAGCAGCTGTTGGGGCAATGGCCGCGCGACCCGACGCCAGTCGTATTCAATGCCGCTGGAATTGATCAAGGCGGCGCCCTGCACCACTTCCAGCGCCGCCTCGCCCCTTCGGCGAATATTGATCGCCACCGATCCTTCGCCAGACGACACAAGCCCCTTGTACGACGCCGCCTGGATCCGCAACCGTCCCTCCCCGTGCAGACGCGCCACCAGTTCCGCGCTCAACGGAGGCGAGCGATGGTGATGGCTTTCCCACCAAGGTCGTACATGCCGCACAAACTGTCGGCGCTGCACATCGCTGGCCTGACTCCACAAACGCCCGATATGGGCACGCACCGTGTCCAGCGGGGCCTGCCAATCGATGCCCTGGGCTTGGGCCAAGCGGCATTGCCCACGCAGCGCGCGCATCAACTGGCGTGGCGAACGCAGGCTGTGATCATCGGCGAGAAAGTCCACCCAGGCCGGTGGCTGCCGACGTACATGGGGCAACAAACCGTGACGGGAAAATACTTCGATAGGCCCGCGATGCCCGGCCTGTTCCAGCGATACCACGGCATCGACCATGGTCAGCCCCGAACCGATGATCATGACCGTCGCTAGCGGATCAAGCTGGCGCATCGCAGCCACGTCCCACGGATCAAGCGCCGCGGCGTTCAAGCCGCTCGACTCGGTCTGCGGGGTTCGTGCCGCGGGGAACATGCCGGTGGCGAGCACGGCAAAGCGTCCTTGCAATACTTGGCCATCGCCGAGCGTCACTTGCACGGCATCATCGATGACCCGCAAATCGACGGCCTCCCCGCGCACATGCTCCGCCACCGATCCATGGCGCGCGCCCAACGCACGAGCCTCGGCCAGACGCTGTTGCACATACAGGCCGAACATCCCCCGCGGAGGAAACAACTCGCTGACCGGCACATGTTGCTGATCGGACTCAGGCCAACCACCGGACGCGATGAACGCAGCGAGCCATTGCGTGAGATCATCGGCATTGTCCGGGTCGACGCTCATGCGTGCCGCATTGCCATTGAGGGTGTGGCCCAGTTCCACGGCGCTGTAGGCCTCGCCCCGGCCCAACTCGCTGCGCGGCTCGACAATCAATACCTCGCGCCGGCCCGGCAGCCGCAGCAGTTGCGCCGCCAACAGGGTTCCGCTCAGGCCGCCGCCGATAATCAGGATATCGGCCTGGCGGGCGGTGCCGATCTCAGATTGCTCCAGCGCTGTGTCCATACCGCTCTCCAGGAGTCAAATCACCACGTTGCGGACGAATCTCACCGCCACCGGACCATCGTTGCGATAAGCATGGGGCTGGTTGCTGGCAAACATGAAAAACTCGCCGGCCCCGACTCGACGTTCTTCGCCGCCCAACAACAATGTCAGGCAGCCCTCGAATACGTAGAGCTGTTCGCTCCAACCGTCCGCGTCGGGTTCTGAATGGTAATGCTCGCCGGGTTCCAGGCGCCATTCCCAAAGCTCCACCTCTCGGTTGGCGGTGGCCTTGGCCAATAAGATGGCTTTGCTGCCGGGAATCACACCGGCCCAGGCCAGCTCATTGATCCGGCTCGGATCGCGGGCGTCAGGCGCCTGGATGAGGTCGCTGAAAGCCACGTCCAAGGCTTCGGCAACGCGGTCCAGGGTGGTCAGGCTGACATTCTTTTCGCCCGCTTCGATGGCAACCAGCATCCGCCGGCTAACACCGGACAATTCGGCCAGCGCCGTCTGGCTGAGCTGCGCGGCATGCCGCAGGCGGCGGACGTTCTGGCTGACGTGTTGCAGGACGGACGCCCGCTGGCCATTTTCTTTGTGCACTATATTGCTCATCTGCCGGGGTTGCGCATTATACTGCCCAACTTCGGGCGCATTGTGCGTCCGCCTCAAGTAGTGCGCAAGGTCATGGCATCGGTGAACTCCCCGCAAACTTCCTCCCATCTGCCCAGGTTCAGCAAGGCCGAATGCGTGCTCGTACTGATCACCATGATCTGGGGCGGCACGTTCCTGCTGGTGCAACACGCCATGACGGTCAGCGGACCGATGTTCTTCGTGGGCCTGCGCTTTGCCGCCGCGGCGGCTTTTGTCGCGCTGTTCTCGTGGCGCCACTTGCGTGACCTGACCCTGTTCGAGCTCAAGGCCGGGGCCTTCATCGGCGTGGCGATCATGCTCGGCTACGGCCTGCAAACCGTAGGCCTGCAAACCATTCCCAGCAGCCAATCGGCCTTTATCACCGCCCTGTATGTGCCTTTCGTGCCGCTGTTGCAATGGCTCGTGCTGGGCCGGCGGCCGGGGTTGATGCCAAGCATAGGCATCATGTTGGCGTTCACTGGGCTCATGCTGGTGTCCGGGCCGGCTGGGGCCTCGCTGAACTTCAGCCCCGGTGAAATCGCCACGCTGATCAGCGCCATCGCGATTGCGGCGGAGATCATTCTGATCAGTGCCTATGCGGGCCAGGTCGATGTACGGCGGGTAACCGTGGTGCAACTGGCAAGCACGGCGGTGCTGGCATTCCTCATGGTGGTGCCGACGCAAGAGGTCATCCCAGGCTTTTCATGGCTGTTGCTGATCAGCGCGGTGGGCCTGGGCGCCGCCAGCGCAGCGATCCAGGTGGCGATGAACTGGGCCCAGAAAAGCGTCTCGCCGACCCGCGCCACGCTTATCTATGCCGGCGAACCGGTATGGGCCGGCATCGCCGGGCGCCTGGCGGGTGAGCGGTTGCCGGCGATTGCGTTGCTCGGGGCGGGCTTGATCGTGGCGGCGGTGATCGTCAGCGAGTTGAAAACGCGGAACAAAGGTGTCGTAGGGGCAGATGAAGCGCTTGAGCGCGAGGGCTGACCGTCCATGCGTCAGCCCTCGGGTTTCAGTAGCGAATAATCAGATTATCGAGATCGTAGACCCCACCGCCCTGCGTGATGTCGACGCGGTGCAGAATGCGCAGCGCACGATGATCGTCGGGCTCCTCGCTGCGGGGCGCTGAACCGTTGAGCAGTAACACCCTGTTTTCGATATTGAATTGTGCATTCAAGGTCGGTACGGCCGCAACGGCCCTCCAGAATGCACGTTTGAACAGATCGAAACGCTCGAAAACTTGCCCGCGCAATGAATCGGCGACTGACGCAGGGACCGACGCTCCCTGGCTGCTCAAGGCTTGCGTTCGCCAATCGTCAGCCTCCGCGTGCCCTTCTCCACTGACGACACCTGGACAATCCCGACGGTCATTGAATAGCACATAGACCGGCTCAAGCCCTGACTCCCGCGGAAACACCACCACATAATCATCGAATCGCACCTCTTCGATAGATTCGAACGTGGCCAATTCGGGCACTGGCGATGACCGGACGAAACCAACGGAATCGAGCCGATCCGGTTTTGGCGCCACCGGCGCTTCCAGGCCATGGGGTACTGCCCACTTAATAACGGAGGGCTGCGGGCCATCGCTCGTGAACCGATAGGCCCTCTCGCCTTCCTGCCAGACGGCGAGCCTGACACGAACCTTCGCTGGCAAAACCCCGGCGCAGGGAGTGATAAAGACTTCGAAGAGTTCGCGTATTTCTTTTAATCCATACGACAGACTGCCGACCTTCACGGGGACTGTCGAGGTGCTCATTCGCAGCGGCAGTTCTACTTCGCCTTGCTGGGCGGCCAATAGTTGCCAATCAAGATCGATCAGAGAAAGCTCATTCAGCGCAACGCAGAGGCCAAAACGCACGGCCTTGGCGCGGCTGGCGAACCTGAAGTGCAGCACGCCGGCGTACTGTCCAAGATGCTCCTGCGCACCGTCGGTCAATGACCAATTGAATTCGGCGACTGCGGAACGCAGGGTCTTATGCAAGTCCACTCGTTGTACCGACATCAACGGCTGTGCGTCGCTGATCAAAAGATCCGGTCGTTCCAGGTTAGCGACGGCAGACAGGCGAAACTCGCTTGGGTATCGGTCGGGAGTCCGTAGGCGCACCAGTTGCTGCCAGGCATGATCAACCAAGGCTTCGGCGTTGGTGTGGAGTTCGGCATGGCGCTGGGTGTTGGAGGGCAGACGCGCCAGATAACCAGCCTGATTGGCAGTGGCCTGCTGCAAAACGGCTTGCCAGAGGGGCCTCTCCGCCTGGCTGTAGGTAAGATTTCGCTGTGCCGCGGCTTTGTCGAACTCGACACGCATTTTTTTACCTTCGAATGCACGAACCGCCATCAGCAGCTCGTGCTGTGCATGTTCAACCCGACGGATACCTTTTTCCAGTGCCTCCAGCGTCGCGTTCGAATGCTGTTGGATTGGCAGATGCTGGATAGCGCTTTCAAGCAGAGAGAATGCTGCATCGACCGTTTGCTCCGCAGAGGCGATGTCCCCAGCCATTCGCTGAGCGTTCGCAAGTTCGTGCCTGGCTCTCGCCGTGGTGTGTCCAATAAGGCTCGACCCGTCGACCGGCGTGAACGGTGCTGGAAGCACACCGTCCCTGAAAGGAATGAGTCTCCTCTGGTGATACCAATGCTTGAGCTGGAAGGTGACTGCGCCTGGGGAATGAAAATTGGAGGTATCCTCCGGGTAAAACAACAGATCCGCACCATCAGGATGACCAACTATCAGATCGAAGTGTTTGATCAGTCTGTCATGCTCTTTCTTGTCCCTGCAGGCCTCCACATTCCAGATCTTGTCGACAAGAGTTTGAAATTCGGACTCGGTGTAATCCTGGAGTTTGGGTTTAAGTTCCATCTTTGGTTTTTCCTTGCTCAAGCGTGCGACGTGGATGACGCACCTGCTCGCGACGGGTCGAGCTGATGCGTACGAAACGATGATTTATTCGGGTTTGAAACCTGGTCTGTTATTGCGGGCTCGCCATTCCTTGACTTCTTTCAGGATTCCAGCGGGGCTGTCTTCTTGGCCTTCCTTTGGGTAGAAGAGAACATCTGAGCCATCAGGGTGCTCAGTAATCAGTTCAAAATGGTCCACCAACCTATCGGTATATTGGCTCAACGCATCCCCCTCCAAAGCAACGGAGTAATCAAAAAATTTTCGAAGAAATGTCAGAAATTCAGCCTCCGTATAATCTTCCAGCCGTTCTTTGAGCACGCTCATGGCTTCTCTCCTTTGTGAAAATCAATATGCCGCCTTGCAGTCATAACTAGCAGATTTTCCAAGTCATAAACTGCGCCGCCTTTCGCAACTTCGTGCTTATGATGGATTTCATACTTCCTTCTCCCGCCAACCTGATCCAATCGACTAGCGAACGGCGGCGCTCCCTTGGTCATCTCTCGCAGATTTGAGCCATTAAACTGCTTACTTAAATCACGATCCGCCGCCACCGCCCTCCAAAACGCCTCCCTAAACCGATGAAAGTTCGCAAACTCTCTGCCCCTCAACTGATCCGCAATCCGATCAGGAATCGCCACCCCAGTCGTTCTCGCCGCCTCCCCCAACCAAATGCCTGAAACTGGCTGCCCAAAGCCGAGGGCCATCCCGGGATCATCTCGCCGGTCATAAAACAGCGCATCCGGCGAGGGCAGATCCATATCCCCCGGATACCCAGGAATACTCGCACCGGTCTGCACTGGATCAACAGCCGGAAGCGTCTCGTTTTCCGGTAGGACGGGGATGACAGGCTTGCCGGGATAAATCTGCGAAAACGGTGGCGTGACGGGCAGCGTGGTCGGGCCAAGTTGTTCGATGCCCGGCGGAACCAAAGGCGTTCGGGTACCGTGGCCGATGGGAGGCGCCGGCCAGGGGATGACCGCCGGGACGATGCCCGGCCTGCCGAGCAGGCTGTTTGGTGTGGTGATGCTGATCCGGTCGAGGTTGAATGGATTCTCACCCAGCTCCGCACGCTCCCGATAACGCAGCTCGAATTCTCGACGCTCTCCCACCCATGTGCTTTTTGGCGCATAGGGCGCAAAGCCGCGTTCGATGCGTTTGCGGTTGAGTTCGTCTGTGTTTGCCCACAGAGCCGGATGTTCAGAGAGGGTCCGCCATAGCGCCTGGTCGAAGGCGCCGAACGACTTGATTGGCTGCGCCCGCATCGAGTCACCGATGGGCTCAGGGATGGCCGCGCCTTGCGCCTGGCTGGCGCTGGACCACCAATCATTCGCAGCCAGTTTGCCTGCGCCAGTGACGACACCCGAACCCAACGGTGGCGCTTCGAAAGAGAAATAGGTCGGCGGCAAACCGGGCACACACACGATGCAGTCCTGAATGCGCAGGTCCACACCCGCCGGCAGTGCTTGTATCTGGGGCGTCAGCGAAGTCACACCTGGGAAGTTCTGAGGGACAGCCTGCGCAACCGTGTCTGCCGCGAATTGCAATTGCCGTGTCGGGAAGCCGGGAATTTCAGCGTTGTACAGACCACTCAATGGGTCGAGCACCGCGTTGATAACCGGAACCCGCCCGTCGATACCCTCGGCGACGCTGGTTGCATGAATAGCGGTACCTTGCGCCGTGGTTTCGGGTTTGAGCCGGTAGGCCACTTCAACGGAGCCACCGGCATCGGCGACACGCTGCAAGGCTTGCCCATCAACCAGCCCCAGTGCCTCTGCCGGAACCCCAACGCCTTGGAACAGGCGCCCGCGCTGTTGCGGTGTGAGTTCACCGTCACCCAGTACAGGCGAATAAACCATGGCCGTGACAAAAACCGGTCCCGTCCGGGCCAGGATGCGCCCGTAATCTTTAAGCGCCGCAACACTGGCCTCAACGGATTTTTCCAGTACCGCCGCCGCTTCCTGTGCAACGAACACCGTCTCACGGGTCAGGACCATTCCACCCGAAGCCAGCACTGAGGTGGGCACGGTCAGGGTATGGGCTTGCCTGAACAGTTGGCGCCGGATGCTTTCGTCGACCTTTTGCTTGAAGCGTATGCGCTCGGCCCGCCGTTCGGCGTACTGACGCTGGCGTTCCCAGACGGCCTCCCGCTCGCGCCAAACGACAGTCTGTTCGGCATGGTGTCGGGCCAGTGCGTTGGATTTTTCGGTCAACGCCCTGATTTGCTCGGCCAATAGCCGCGCTTCGTGTGCAGCGGTGTAGGCTTGCTCCCAAAGACGGTGACCTTCGTCCAGCGCGGCACCGAATTGATCCACTCGCGCGCGGTAGTTATCGACCGAACGGGAAAGTGGATCCTGTCCGTCAAAGGCACGGGCAGCGAGATTCTTCGCCTTGAGTGCGTGAGACTTGCGGGCGACCAGCCCATCGATCTCATTTTTCTCCTTGCTAATGGTGTAAAGCTGCCAACGCTCGGCTGAATTCGAGGCGGGCGGACGTTTTGCGGCCGTGATTTCCTTTTGAAGCGCCGCGTCGAGTTGTGATCGCTTGCCCGCGAAGTTTCGATCCACCTCGGCCCGGGTGGTGGTGTGGCGCTGCACCATGGTCGCCAATGCCTGTTGGCGCGCCTGCTCCTTTACCTTTGCGGCAGCGGCGGCCTTGGCTTTTGCTGCATTGGCCTTTGCTTTTTCAACGGCTTTCGCTTCCTCGGCCTGACGCTTGAGCGTTCCTTGGCGCCGCTTTTCCATCCCTTTGGCCGAACGCTTTGGGCCTCCTGTTGCTCCTACGCGGTTCCCTCCGTAGCCGCCGCCATATCCTCCTCCGGAACCGCCGCCCGATGAGGGCCGTCCCGGCCTGATGACTACCGTTCCATCTGATCCATCGCTGAATGTTCGCTTTTCCATACAGATCTCCTTTTCTGTATGGCGCAGGATGGTGATGAAGCCCTGCTCGGGTGCGGTACATACTTACCGCACCCGAGCAGGGTTCGTGTGGTACGAGTGCCTTGATACCCATGGTCGATCCCGACGACCCGGCGCTCGCAAAACGACTCCAAACAGGAAAACTTCCCCCTCCTTGTAGGATTCTGCGACACCCTCGCGGTTGGTGATCGGGAATACGCCACGTATGATCCCGAACAACCTTTGCCGAATAGAAGCCTATGTCGCTGATAGTTCTATTGCTTTTGCCCTTCGTCGGCAGCTGTGTCGCGGCGTTGCTGCCGCATAACGCGCGCAATGCCGAATCATTGCTGGCAGGTCTTGTGGCCTTGGTGGGCACCGTTCAGGTGGCTTTGTGGTACCCGCAGATCGCCGACGGCGGGGTTATCCAAGAGCAATATGCCTGGCTGCCCAGCCTTGGCCTGAATTTCGTCCTGCGCCTGGACGGCTTCGCCTGGCTGTTTTCGTTGCTGGTGCTGGGCATCGGCACGCTGGTGTCGTTGTATGCCCGCTACTACATGTCGCCGGACGATCCGGTGCCGCGGTTCTTTGCGTTTTTCCTGGCTTTCATGGGCGCGATGCTCGGGCTGGTGATTTCCGGCAACCTGATCCAGATGGTGTTCTTCTGGGAATTGACCAGCCTGTTCTCATTCCTGCTGATCGGTTACTGGCATCACCGCGCCGACGCGCGGCGCGGCGCCTATATGGCGTTGATGGTGACCGGCGCCGGCGGGCTGTGCCTGTTGGCCGGGGTGATGCTGCTTGGCCATGTGGTGGGCAGTTATGATTTGGACAAGGTCCTGGCCGCCGGCGACATGATTCGCCAGCACGCCCTCTATCCAGTCCTGTTGCCGCTGATCCTGATCGGCGCCTTGAGCAAGAGCGCCCAGTTTCCTTTCCATTTCTGGCTGCCCCACGCCATGGCCGCGCCCACGCCGGTGTCGGCGTACCTGCACTCGGCGACCATGGTCAAGGCCGGTGTTTTCCTGCTGGCACGGTTGTGGCCCTCGCTGTCGGGCAGTGAACAGTGGTTCTATATCGTCGGCGGCGCCGGGGCGTTCACACTGATGCTGGGCGCGTATTGCGCGATGTTCCAGAACGACCTCAAGGGCCTCCTTGCCTATTCGACCATCAGCCACTTGGGGCTGATTACACTTCTGCTTGGCCTCAACAGCCCGCTGGCGGCGGTCGCGGCCGTGTTTCATATCCTCAACCACGCCACGTTCAAGGCCTCGCTGTTCATGGCCGCCGGCATCATCGACCACGAAAGTGGCACCCGGGACATCCGCAAGCTCAGCGGCCTGGTGCGGCTGATTCCGTACACCGCCACCCTGGCGATGGTTGCCAGCGCGGCGATGGCCGGGGTGCCGTTGCTCAACGGCTTCCTGTCCAAGGAAATGTTCTTCGCCGAGACCGTGTTCATTTCCGCCACGGCCTGGGTCGAGCTGGCGCTGCCGATCGTCGCCACCATTGCCGGCACGTTCAGCGTCGCCTATTCCCTGCGTTTTACCGTCGACGTGTTCTTCGGCCCCACTGCCACCGACCTGCCCCACACGCCCCATGAACCGCCGCGCTGGATGCGCGCGCCGGTTGAGCTTCTGGTGTTTACCTGCCTGTTGGTGGGCATCTTTCCGGCACAGGTGGTTGGTTCGTTGCTGGCGGCGGCGGCGCTGCCGGTGGTGGGCGGTCCGCTGCCCCAGTACAGCCTGGCGATCTGGCATGGCCTGAACGCGCCCATGATCATGAGCCTGGTGGCGATGTCGGGTGGGATCGTCCTGTACCTGCTGCTGCGCAAGCAATTCAAGCAAGGCCATATCAAGCAGCCACCGCTGATGGGGCGTCTCAGCGGCAAGCGTTTGTTCGAGCGCAGCCTGGTGCTGATGATGCGCCAGGGCCGACGGTTGGAGCGCAAGATCAGTACCCGGCGCTTGCAGGCTCAGTTGTTCCTGCTGGTACTGGCGGCCGTAATGGCCGGGCTGATTCCGATGCTCAGCAGCACGCTGGCCTGGGGCGACCGCCCCAGGATTCCCGGCTCCGTGGTGTTCGTCACGCTGTGGGTGCTGGCCATCGCTTGCGCGTTGGGCGCTGCCTGGCAGGCCAAATATCACCGCCTCGCGGCGCTGACGATGGTCAGTGTCTGCGGCCTGATGACGTGCGTGACTTTTGTCTGGTTCTCGGCCCCGGACCTGGCCTTGACTCAACTGGTCGTGGAGGTGGTCACCACGGTGCTGATCCTGCTGGGCCTGCGCTGGTTGCCACGGCGGATCGAAGATGTGTCGCCGCTGCCCAACAGCGAACGCCGCGCGCGCATCCGTCGTCTGCGGGACTTGCTGCTATCCATCGCAGTGGGCGGCGGCATGGCGTTGCTGTCCTATGCGATGCTCACGCGCCAGACACCCAACGACATTTCGTCGTTTTACCTGAGCCGGGCCTTGCCCGAAGGTGGCGGCAGCAATGTGGTAAACGTGATGCTGGTGGACTTCCGCGGCTTCGACACCCTGGGCGAAATCACCGTACTGGTGGCGGTAGCGCTGGCGGTATTCGCCCTGCTGCGGCGCTTCCGGCCACCCAAGGAAAGCATGCAGCTCCCGGCGCAACAGCGCCTGCTGGCGCCGGACGTGGTGACCGACCTGGTCAACCCGCGTCACGCCAGCGACACCGCGCTGGGCTTCATGATGGTGCCGTCGGTGCTGGTGCGCCTGCTGTTGCCGATTGCCCTGGTGGTGTCGTTCTACCTGTTCATGCGCGGCCACAACCAACCGGGTGGCGGTTTCGTCGCCGGCCTGGTGATGTCGGTGGCGTTCATCCTCCAGTACATGGTCGCCGGCACCCAGTGGGTCGAAGCACAAATGAGCCTGCGACCGCTGCGCTGGATGGGCACGGGGCTGTTGTTCGCCACCGCGACGGGGTTGGGGGCGATGGCGGTGGGTTATCCGTTCCTGACCACTCACACCTGGCATTTCGAGTTGCCGCTGCTGGGTGACCTCCATCTGGCGAGTGCGCTGTTCTTCGACATCGGCGTCTACGCCGTGGTGGTCGGCTCCACGCTATTGATCCTTACCGCCCTGGCTCACCAGTCGGTGCGGGCCCATAAACCGGGGCTGCACGCCAAACCCGTCGCCCCCCTCAAAGGAGCCAACGCCTGATGGAAGAAGTCATCGCAATCGCAATCGGCGTATTGGCCGCCTCGGGCGTCTGGCTGGTGCTGCGGCCCCGGACCTTTCAGGTGGTCATGGGGCTTTGCCTGCTGTCCTATGGCGTCAACCTGTTCATCTTCAGCATGGGCAGCCTGTTCATCGGCAAGGAACCGATCATCAAGGACGGCGTGCCCCAGGATCTGCTGAACTACACCGATCCGCTGCCCCAGGCCCTGGTGCTGACAGCCATTGTGATCAGCTTCGCCATGACCGCGCTGTTTCTCGTCGTCTTGCTCGCGTCCCGCGGGCTGACCGGCACCGACCATGTGGACGGCCGGGAGCCCAAGGAATGATGCTGACGCCTCACTTGATCGCCGCGCCCATCCTGCTACCGCTGCTGACCGCCGCGTTGATGCTGATGCTGGGCGAGAAACATCGCCCGCTCAAAGCGCGGATCAATCTGTTTTCCAGCCTGCTGGGCCTGGGCATCGCCGTGCTGCTGTTGGACTGGACCCAGGACCAGGCATTGCCCGCGTCCTTTGGCGTGTACCTGCCGGGCAACTGGCAAGCGCCGTTCGGAATCGTGTTGGTGGTCGATCGCCTGTCGGCGCTGATGCTGGTGCTGACGGGCATCATCGGCGTCTGCGCCCTGCTGTTCGCGATGGCGCGGTGGGATCGGGCCGGCGCCAGTTTCCATGCGCTGTTCCAGATTCAGCTGATGGGTCTTTACGGCGCTTTCCTGACGGCGGACCTGTTCAATCTGTTTGTGTTTTTCGAAGTATTGCTGGCCGCGTCCTACGGCTTGATGCTCCACGGATCGGGGCGGGCCCGCGTCTCGTCGGGGCTGCATTACATCGCCATCAACTTGCTGGCGTCGTCGTTGTTCCTGATTGGCGCGGCGTTGATCTATGGCGTCACCGGCACCTTGAACATGGCCGACCTGGCCTTGAAAGTGCCCTTGGTGCCCGAAGCGGACCGCGGCCTGCTGCACGCCGGTGCCGCGATCCTGGCAGTGGCGTTCCTGGCGAAGGCTGGCATGTGGCCGCTGAATTTCTGGCTGGTGCCGGCCTACAGCGCGGCCAGCGCCCCGGTGGCGGCCTTGTTCGCGATCATGACCAAGGTGGGCGTCTACACCGTGTTGCGGTTGTGGACCCTGCTGTTCTCGGGGCAAGCCGGCGCGTCGGCGTATTTTGGCGGCGACTGGCTGGTCTACGGCGGCATGGCGACCATCGCCTGCGCGGCCATCGCCATCCTCGCGGCCCAGCGCCTGGAACGCATGGCCAGCCTGAGTATCCTGGTCTCGGCCGGCATCCTGTTGTCAGCCATCGGCTTCGCACAGCCCAACCTGATAGGCGCCGCGCTGTTTTACCTGGTGAGCTCGACCCTGGCGCTGTGCGCGCTGTTCTTGCTGGCCGAACTGATCGAGCGCTCACGCTCCGCCAATGACCTGCCGCTGGAAGATGACCTCGACACCCTGCCGCGCCCCCTGGAATCGCTGCAGCCGCCCAAGGGCATCAACCTCGATGACGAACAGAAAGCCGTGGTCGGGCAAGTGATCCCCTGGACCATGGCCTTTCTCGGTCTGAGTTTCATCGCCTGTGCACTGTTGATTGTCGGCATGCCTCCCTTGTCGGGGTTTATCGGCAAGCTGGGGCTGCTCAGCGCGCTGCTCAACCCCCAGGGCCTGGGGGCGAGTGCCGACGTGCCCGTATCGGCCGCCGCCTGGGGCCTGCTGGCGCTGTTGATCCTGTCCGGGCTCGCCTCGTTGATCGCCTTTTCGCGCTTGGGCATCCAGCGCTTCTGGACACCGCAGGAACGGCCCTCCCCGCTGTTGCGTCCGTTCGAATGCCTGCCGATCCTCGCGTTACTGGGGCTGGGGATCGTCTTGACGTTCAAGGCCGAGCCATTGCTGCGCTACACCCAATCCGCCGCCGATGGGTTGAATACGCCTGAACATTATGTGATGGCGGTTTTTTCCACCCGCGCCGTCCCCAACCCTGAAGGCAACACTCGATTGCAGGCGGTGCAGCCATGATCAAGCATTTGTTTCCCGCACCGTGGCTGTCCCTGGCATTGGGGTTGCTCTGGCTGTTGTTGAACCTGTCCCTGAGTGCCGGCCACCTGCTGCTGGGCGCCGCGCTGGGTTTCCTCGCGCCACTGATGATGCGTCCGCTGCGGCCACGACCCATCCGTATCCGGCGTCCCGGGGTCATGCTGCGACTGCTCTTGCTGGTGGGATGGGACGTGCTGGTGTCCAACCTGGCCGTCGCCTGGCGCGTACTCAACGCCGGGCGCCGCCCGCCTCGCTCGCGGTTTATCAAGGTGCCGCTGGACCTGCACGACGCCAATGGGCTGGCGGTGCTTTCGATGATCACCACGGTGATTCCAGGGACGGTCTGGTCGGAGTTGGCGCTGGATCGCAGCATCCTGTTGATACACATTTTCGATCTGGAGGACGAAGGGGCGTTTATCGACCATTTCAAGGCCACCTACGAGCGTCCGCTGATGGAGATTTTCGAATGAGCGCGCTGCTGTCCAATGCGATCCTGCTGAGTCTGTTCCTGTTCTCGCTGACCATGGTGCTGACCCTGGTGCGCCTGTTCAAGGGCCCCTCGGCACAGGACCGGGTCCTGGCCCTCGATTACTTGTACATCGTCGCGATGCTGATGATGCTGGTGCTGGGCATTCGGTATGCCAGCGACACGTATTTCGAGGCGGCGCTGTTGATCGCCCTGTTCGGCTTTGTCGGCTCGTTTGCCCTGGCCAAGTTCCTGTTGCGTGGCGAGGTGATCGAATGACGGGAGAACTGTCGATGTGGGTCGAGATCCCAGTGGCGATCCTGCTGGTGCTCGGCAGTCTTTTCGCCCTGACCGGGGCGATCGGCCTGGTGCGGCTCAAGGATTATTTTCAGCGCATGCACCCGCCTGCCCTGGCTTCGACGCTGGGGGCCTGGTGCGTTGCGCTGGCCTCGATCATTTATTTCTCGGCGCTCAAGTCGGGCCCGGTGCTGCATGCCTGGCTGATACCGATCCTGCTGTCCATCACGGTGCCGGTGACGACCCTGCTGTTGGCCCGGGCGGCTTTGTTCCGCAAGCGCATGGCGGGGGATGATGTACCGGCGGAAATAAGCAGCCCCAGGACCGGGAGCGATGGTTAAGGAAGCTTGAGACAGGCTTTGTTGTGGCGAGGGGATCTATCCCCTCGCCACAACGGCGTTCGCCTCTGGTTCGCTCAAGCCCACGCCACCGTCAGCAACCCTGCCCCCAGCACGACACACAACGGCGAGTAGACCCAGGTATCGAGCCGGGCGAACGTCGACCCCTTGACCTCCTTGAAGAAACCCACCAGGTTCGACTCGCCAATGGCCCGGGCAAACATCAACAGGGCAATCGCACTGATCAGCCATTGCAAGGCACGATGGGTCACGGGAGGCGCGATCAGGCCGACCCGCAGACACACCAGCACCGCAATCATCAGCAGCGCCAGCGCCACCAACAGCGTCAGCCATCCCGACGGGTTGAACGCCGGTTGCAGTGTGCCGCCCTGCTTCACCGGCACCTGCGGCACTACCGCCAGCGCCGCCCACTGCCCGCCCAGGGCCCAATACAAATGAATCAAGCTGATGGTCGCAAACACCGCGACCAGCGACCGAGCCAATACAAGCGTCATTCGCCAGCCTCCTGAAAAAGGTTGAACAATCATCCTAGCTGGAATCTGGCATTTCGCTGGACGGGCGCAGGTTGCCGGATTCCAGTGAATGACGACTTGCCCAGGATCAACTGTTCAATTGACTGGCCTTAACGCGCTACAGCCCCGCGGTCACCTTGTCGGCGACCTCCTTGGGTAACCAGGCCTGCCAAACCTCGGGGTGAGCCTTGAGGAAGGCTTCGGCGGCCTCGCGGGAGGGCGTGCGTTTCTCACTCATATCGGCCAGGGCCTTGTTCAGCGGGTCGATCGGCAGGTCGACCTTGCTGAAGAACTCGGCAATGTCCGGGTGTTGTTTCTGGAACGGTACGGACACGCCAATGGACAACTTCGAAGCCAGGGACCGCGTCGGCCTGGGGTTGGGGTTGTCGGCATCGGTCAGGGTTTTCCAGGCCTCGGCATCGAATGGCGGCTCTTGCAACTGCACCAGTTTGAAACGCCCGAGCAGCGGCGTGGGCGACCAGTAGTAGAACAGGATCGGCTTGCCACGGCGAATCGACGAAGTGATCTCGGCATCGAGCGCGGCCCCTGAGCCGCTGCGAAAGTTCACATAGCTGTCGGAAAGACCGTAGGCCTTGAGCTTTTGCTTGTTGACCACCTCGGAAGTCCAACCGATGGGACTGTTGAGGAAGCGTCCCTTGCTGGGGCTTTCCGGGTCCTTGAACACGTGCTTGTAGCGCGCAAGGTCCTCGACGCTGCGCAAGTCCGGCGCCAGGGGCTTGATGCCCTTGGCAGGGTCGCCCTTGATGACGTATTCCGGCACCCACCAGCCTTCGGTCGCGCCCTTGACCGTATCGCCCAGGGCAACCACCTTGCCTTCGGCCTCGGCCTTGACCCACACCGGACTGCGACCTGCCCACTCCTCGCCGATCACTTGGATATCGTTATTGGCCAGGGCGGTTTCCAGGGTAATGGTGGTGCCCGGCAACGTGTCCGTCGGCAACCCGTAGCCCTTTTCGACAATGACCCTCAGGATATCGGTGATCAGGCTGCCGCTTTCCCAGTTCAGGTCGGCAAAGTGGATCGGCGTCGATGCAGCGGATGCCGGAAGGGGTGAAACCAACACAGCGAGGGTGGCCCAGGCAGCCAGCCACTGTCGAACTCGTTTCATGTTTGATACCTCATGCCGGATGCAGCAATAGCCGAACGGCGTGCGAAGCGAACGCAAGCCTGTGACTAGTTCAGTCAATTGACTGTAGCCAAGGTTCCAGCAGGAGCGTTTTAAAACTGTTACGAGTATAAAAAGAACAAAGGACATCAACCCGATTCGTCATCCAAGGATGAAAGCCGCTTCCTACTCGCTGGCCTTGAATGTCACAAGTTCACCCTTGCGCCATTTGGCAGCCTTGGCGGTGACTGCTTTCAACGTCTTGGTCAAACCTTCCTGCAACTGTTCGTTGGCGGCCAATACGGTCACTACGCTGTGCCCTTCCTTGAACAGGATGGCGTGGCCCTCGGCGGTCGTGACGAACGCGTAGTCACCCAGGCCATAGACCGTCAATTTGATTTCACGAAACCGGATTTCAAACTTGCCTCCCTCGCGACTGGGAAGTACCGCCGCGCGAAAATGGTCGCCAACCTTGAGTTCCAGCCGGGGTTTGTCATCGACGACCAATGCCGACTCGGTGTCGATTTCGGCAATATAGATACCTTCGGCGGTCTGCTCGGTGATATAGACAAACCGTGACTGGAATTGCTTGACCAGTTTTGCCCGCAGGTCGCCCAGTACAAATAACGCATGCATGTCGAGATTACTTACTGCCAAGGAAACATCCCCATCTTTAAACGGCCCACTCTTTGAGAATGGACCACGAGAACCCGCACGGCCCCATGGGCCTGTCATTGAATTCGAAAGTGAACGGTGCGCCCTGACCCAGGGCGGGAGAAGACTATAGGATCGCTACTCTCGCCGTCTTTCCCGGCGGTCGTCAGAGGCTGAAGGAAAACACCACTCTGAGCATCGGAAAAGGTGGGACTACTAACTTTAGGGAAATTTCTCACTTAGAAAAGCATTTTTCTGACATCGAGGCCAAAAAAAATTGCTTTAGATAGGCGCAACCGTACACACGGTGCTGCCGATTCTAGAGCAGCCGCTGACGCGCAGACTACTTAAAACAGCCGGCAATTCGTCGGTAACCATAGAAAAGGAATTCACATGGCTACGTTTCCAACCCTGATCCGCCCCGCCATCTCATGTGTCGCCCTGGCGCAGGACGCCACTCATGACGACGGTTACGCACCGATTGCATTGATCCAGCCCAGATACCGGGTCGTTCTTGCCGGCAAGTGTTTTTTTCATATCGAAGAAACCTCTACCGGGCGCGTAAGAGGTTTCCGCGCCGACCATAACGAAGCCTGCTATCTCGCCCGCACCCTCGAACAGAACCCTTCAACGGCAGGCGCCATGACTTAACTCAGCCGCCGACCGGCAACTGCTGCCATACTGCCTGCCCAGCGAGCGCCTCCATCGGCGGTGCTCGTACAACAATATGACTTGAAGGGAAGGCGCGACGTGACGGAACTAGACATCGGCGATTTTTTCATCCGCGGCGAAGCCAGAGAGGTAGAAGGCGAATTCCAAGCGGTCATCGTCATGCGCGCCAAAACCGCCGCCACTGCGGTCACCTATCACCAGGTAGAAAGGGATCGCTGGTTCAAGACGCCGGAACTTGCGGCCGAGGCCGCCAAGGAGTCAGCCCGGGCCCTGAAGCTCGCGGTGGACGAAGGTGCGCTGAAAGCCTGAAGCCAATCGAACTCCTGACGATTGCTCGCCTCAGATAGAGGGAAGCAACCGAGGCGCCATGACGGCGGTAGTCCAGAGGAGTCCTACAAAATGGAACAACCATCCCACGAACTCAGCACCCTGTTTGACCAACTTGGCCTGCCTTCGGACGGCAACGCCATCGATGATTTCATCATGGCGCACCCGCTGGATCCGAACACCAAGTTGGTCGATGCGCCTTTCTGGTCGAATCAGCAACAAGATCTGCTTCGCGAATGGTTGCTTGCCGACGGCGAAGAGGCGGTATTGGTGGATCAACTGAACGTACGCCTGCACGACGGTAAATAACCCCAGAACGGCAAGCAAGCTTTCGTGGCGAGGGAGCTTGCTCCCTCGCCACGAAAGCTTGCTCGTCATACAGGCTCCGTCGAGACTCAGCGCGGTTTCTCGGGCTTATAGCCCAGCCGCAACCCACCCCAATGACGTCCCTTGAGCATGATTGGCACCGACAGGTCATGCATCAGCTCGCCCGTGTCCCGCGTATAGGTTTGCAGCAACACCGGCTGTTGATGACTGCCGCAGCGGATCCCGGTGCGATCGGAGAACTTGCGCTTTGTGCGATTGTTCAGCGTGTCCACTTGCGGATCGCCGGTCAACGGCTGACAGAACGCATTGTTGTGAGTCGGCACGTAGCCCTGCTGAGTGCAGGCAATCGCGAAGACCAGCCCCTCATGCCGCGCCAGCAACGGTTCCTGGATCGCTGGCAGCACCTGGTCGGTGTAGCGGTCGAAACGGGTCTGGAACTTCGCCGGATGGGTATTGGGGATCGGTTGGTAGCTGCGATCGAACAGATCCTCCAGGCTGACGCGCCCCTGGTCGATATCCGCCTCGAACTGTGCGGCAATCCGGCTTGCCCCTTCCCGCGCCAAGTCATAGACCCGCTGGTGATAATCGTCCAGGCCCACCTCGGCCAGGCGCTCGCTGATGGTCTCGGCCTGGCCTTCCATCTGCACAGCGGCCTCGGCCAGGCGCTGGGTCTGCTGGTCGCTGATCGCCAGGTCACCGCGCATTTGCTCGATCGCATGAAACAGGCTATCGAGTTGTCCACGGTTAGTGTCGGTACCCTGGGCGATGGCGCTGACCTGGGTTTCGACACCGGCCGCAAGCCGCGCGATGTTTTCGAGGTGCTGGCCGGTGTGCTCGACTTGCTGCACACCGCTGTCCAGGTCACCGGCCAATTGGCGGATCTGCTCGACGACCTGCGCGGTGCGCTGCTGGATATCCGCGACCATCACGCCGACCTCGCCGGTCGCCGCGGCAGTGCGCCCGGCCAACCCACGCACCTCGTCGGCCACCACCGCAAAACCGCGACCATGTTCCCCGGCACGGGCCGCCTCGATCGCAGCGTTAAGGGCCAACAGGTTGGTCTGGCTGGCGATCGATTGAATCACCAGGGTCACCCGCTGGATTTCGTCGCTGCGCACGCTCAGCGCCTCGATGAGTTCGCGGCTTTCATTGGCGCGCTGACTGAGCTGATGCATTCGGCTGATGGATTCGACCAACTCGCTGCGCCCGGCGACACTGCTGCGATGGGCCTCGCTGGCCGCGCCCAGGGCCTCTTGACTGAGCTGCGAGGTGGCCTGCTCGGTCGCGATCATCGCTTCGGCGTTGCCAACGATCTGCGCCGCGGCCCCGAGCTGTGACTGGACCTTGCCCGCCAGCTGCTTGACCGAATAGGCAACGCCAGCGGCGGACAGTGCATTATGGCTGGTGGTGTAGGAAAGATCGCGGGTGAGCTCGGCCAGGCTGTCGCTTGCCGTCGGCACCGGTGTGCTGTTCAGCCGCGAGCGCAGGCGTGGCAACCAGACGATGAGCAGCGCCAGCGGCAACGCCAGGTACAACGACCAACCGCCCAAGGTCATGCCACACAGCAGCGAAACCAGCGCCAGGCTTTGCAGAGTCGGCGCAAGCCAGCGCGCTGTAACGCGCGCTACTGGCACCGAGGCCGACGCTGTCGCCGCCAGAGATCCTTCTGTCGCCATTTTCGTCACCCACTTTTCTCATTGTTATGGCCGCATTAAACGCCACTATCGAGCCATTATCCATGGTCCATTAGTCGTGTTTTCGGCAAAAAAACGAGAAGCGTGATGACCAAAAAGCAAAAAGACCGCAGCTTCGGATGAAGGGCTGCGATCTTTTTCGAAAACGGTATCAGGCCTGGCGCTGGTGCTTGTCGATCTGCTCGTGACGTTCCTGGGCTTCGATGCAGTATTTGGTGGTCGGACTGATCAACAGGCGCTTGAGGCCGATCGGCTCGCCGCTGTCGTCGCACCAGCCGAAGCTTTCGTCGTTGATACGGTCCAGGGCCTGCTCCAGTTGCGGCAGCATGCGCTGGTCGCGATCGATGGCGTTGACCAGCCAGGTGCGCTCTTCTTCTACGGAAGCTGCGTCCGCCGGGTCGGCCGGGCTGTCCAGGCTCTCAATGGCGATTCGGTTCTGTTCGATGCGCTCGTGGGTTTCGACTTTCATGTTCTGCAACAGCTTGGTGAAGTAAGCCAGTTGCTCGGCATTCATGTAGTCATCCGCCGGCATGGCCAGCAACTTTTCCTTTGTCATTGATTTCTCTATAAAAAAACGTGCATTAAGGCGAATTATGGAGCGTCCCGCATCAAGCAGCCACGCTCATCGGGAAGGCGCCGTTTATTCCAAGCGCCACCCGGCACTCAATTTACGAGGGGCGGCAGTCTAAGGCCGAGTCGGGGCGTCAGCAACCGAAAACATGGGGAAAATGTCCGACAACCGCTTCAAATGCTGTCTGACAGGCTTCTGCCGGCCGTCGGAGTGCGTTTATAACAAGAAATTCGCTGCGATGGCTGTATCAAGAAGACAAATGGCAACGCCACGCGGGTCAGGCGTGGCGCTTTGTCGCAACCTCAGGCATGTCAGCGTTTGAGTTTGCGCTTGTTGCGGTACTGATCGATCACCACCGCGACGACAATGATCAGACCCTTGATGATGTCCTGGATATAGGCATCGACACCGACAAAGGTAAAACCACTGGCCATTACCCCGAGGATCAGCGCACCGATCACCGTCCCGGTGATGCGCCCCACTCCACCGGCCAGGCTGGTGCCGCCAATGACCGCCGCGGCGATCGCGTCGAGCTCGTAAGACATGCCCATGCCGGCCTGCCCGGTCGCCGCCCGCGCCGAGGCCACGACGCCGGCCAAGCCCGCCAGCAGCCCCGCGATGCTGTAGACGATCACCAGGTGGCGCTTGACGTTGATGCCCGAGGTCCGCGCCGCCTGCATGTTGCCGCCGATGGCGTAGGTGTATTTACCGTACTTGGTGTAGCGCAAGGCGACGTGGAAGATCACCGCCACCACCAGGAAGATGATCACCGGCATAGCGCCATGACCGATGGCGGTGTACGAATCGGACAACATGCTCACCGGCTGGCCTTCGGTGTAATAACGCGCCAAGCCACGGGCCGAGACCATCATGCCGAGGGTGGCGATAAAAGGCGGGATGCCGGTAACGGCGATGATGCTGCCGTTGATCGCCCCCGCCAGCAGCCCCACGCCGAGGCCCGCCACCACCGGTATCCACACGGGCAGGTCCGTCAGGGAAGGAAACACCGCCCGGGAAAAATCCGAAGTCTGGGCCAGGCTCGCGGCAATCATCGCCGACAACGCCAGCACCGAACCTGACGACAAGTCGATGCCGGTGGTGATGATCACCTGGGTCACGCCGATGGCCAGCAGGCCGATGATCGACACTTGCAGGATCATCAGCACCAGGCGCTGGGAGTTCATCAGGAAACTCTGGTCGCGCATGATCCAGCCGAACAGCTCGAACACCAGGCCGATGCCGATCAGCACCAGGAAAATGCTCAGTTCCGTGGGCAGCCGCCGACGCGTCCTGGCCGGTGCGGCGGCGGGTTTGTTTTCCAATATCGCGTTCATAGCCAATCACCTTTTTTATCTGTGGCGAGGAAGCTTGCTCCCTCGCCACGGGATTATTGCTCGACGTTATTGATTCGCCCGGCAGGCATCAGGACAGGCCCGACGCCAGTTGCATGACTCGTTCCTGGGTGGCTTCGCTGCGGTCGAGGGTGCCCATCAGGTCGCCTTCGTGCATCACCATGACGCGGTCGCTCATGCCCAGCACCTCAGGCAGCTCCGAAGAAATCATGATGACCGCCATGCCTTCGCTGGCGAGGTAGGCAATGAGTCGGTAGATCTCGGCCTTGGCGCCGACATCGATGCCGCGGGTCGGTTCGTCGAGGATCAGGATGCGCGGGTTGGTCATCAGCCAGCGGGCCAGCAAGGCCTTCTGCTGGTTACCGCCGGATAGAGTGTCGATGCACTGCTCCAGGGACGGTGTCTTGACCCGCAGCTTCTTGCACATGTCCTCGCACAAGGCGCGCAGGGCTTTTTGCTGGATGAAACCGTTGCCGACGTAATGAGGCAGCACGGCCATTTCCATGTTTTCCAGCACCGACAAGCAGGGAAACAAGCCGCTGAGCTTGCGATCCTCGGTCAACAACGCGAAGCCCTTCTCGATCGCCATGTGCGGATCACTGATGTGGACCGGCTGGCCGTCCAGCAAGATTTCGCCGCCAGTGGCAGGGGTGACGCCGAAAATCGCCTCGGCGACGTTGGTCCGGCCCGAGCCCATCAACCCCGCGATGCCGAGGATTTCCCCGGCGTGCAGGTCGAACGACACCCCTTTGAAAATACCCGCCAGGCTCAAGTCCCGTACCGACAGGACCCGATCGCCGATTGGCTTGTCCCGCTCGGGGAACAATTGGCTCAATTCACGCCCGACCATCATCGAAATCAGGCTGTCGCCATCCATGCTGTCGGCCCGTTGCAGGCCGATGTAGGCGCCGTCGCGAAACACCGCCACTTCATCGGCGATGGCGAAGACTTCGTTCATTTTATGGGTGATGTAGATGATGCCCTTACCCTGGGCCTTGAGGTCGGCGATGATCGAGAACAAATGGGCGACTTCGGTCTCGGTGATGGCCGAAGTCGGTTCGTCCATGATCAGGATGTCGGAGTCATACGAGACGGCCTTGGCGATCTCCACCATCTGCCGTTCGGCAATGCTCAGGTTGCCCACCTGCTCCTCCGGGTCAAGCTTGATGCGCAAGCGCTCCAGCAACCGGGCGGTGCAGCGGTGCATTTCACCATGATCGATCATGTGCAGGCCGTTGAGCTGTTCGCGGCCGATCCAGATGTTTTCGGCGATGCTCATGTGGGGCATCAGGTTCAGTTCCTGGTGGATCATGGCGATCCCGGCCTGCAAGGCCGCCAGGGGGGTGTCGAAGGTCACCGGCTTGCCCCGCAGGCGCAGCTCGCCGGCGTCGGGCTGGTAGATGCCGGCGATGATCTTCATGAGCGTGGATTTGCCCGCACCGTTTTCCCCCATCAAGGCCAGCACCGAGCCGGGGCGTACCCGCAATTGCACGTCTGACAGGGCCACGACGCCAGGGAAGCCTTTGCTGACGTTGACGACCTCCAACAGGTACGGTTCGTCAGGTAATGCGTCCGGCCGGAACGTTGCCGCCGGGGCGCTCGAAGCAGTCGCTGATGCGAACATGGTGGGTACTCCCTGGGCAAGGTCGGCGCGGCGACCTTGCCTGTTTATTGTTGTGATGAAACAGGTGAAGCGTTACTTGAACTGATCGACGTTCTCCGGCGTGATCAAGCGATATGGCACCCAGACGGATTGCTCGACCGGCTGCTTCTTGACCATTTTCACCGCGGTATCGATCGAGCCGTCGGCTTGACCCTTGGCGTCCTGGAACACCGAGACCGCCATGTCGCCTTTCTTGATGGCGTTCAAGCCGTCCGGCGTGCCGTCGACCCCTGCGATCAACACGCTGCCCTTCTTGGCGCCCGTTTGCCTGAGGGCCATGGCGGCGCCAATGGCCATTTCATCGTTGTTGGACACCACGGCGTTGAACTCGCGGCCTTGGGTCAGCCAGTCATTGACCAGGGTCATGCCCTTGTCCCGGGACCACGTGCCCGTCTGCTCCTGCTCGATCTTGATGTCCGGGTACTTGGCGAGGACTTCCTTGACGCCCTTGGTGCGGTTGGTGGTGGAGTTGTTCGCCAAATCGCCCAGCAGGATCACGATCTCACCCTTGCCGCCCATCTTGTCGGCCAGGTACTGCATCTGCATGCGCCCGGCCTCAAGGTCATCCGAGGCCACGGTGACCACGCCTTCCGGCAGTTTCGGGTCGTCTGGACGGCGGTTGACGTACACCAGCGGAATGCCGGCGGCCACGGCGGCCTTGGTGATGCGTTGGGTCGCGGCGGTGTCCACCGGGTTGACGATGAGCGCGTCGACCTTCTGGCTGATGAAGCTTTCTACCTGACTCAATTGCTTGACCACGTCGCTGCGCGCATCTTCGAACTGCAACGTGACGCCGTCCGGCAGGGCCTTGGCTTTCTTGTCCATGGACTCGCGCAGGTAGGTCAACCAGGTGTCATCGAACTGGGACATGCTGACGCCGATCTTCAGGTCCGCCAGGGCAGCGCCGCTGGCAAACATCAATGACAGGGCCAGCGAGGCAATACGGGTCTTGGTGTTCATGAACGTTCTTTCTCCACTTTTTTGTTGGTCTTATGGATAAGGCGTAACGGACTTCAGGAACGTGGTAAACGCACGATCGGTGCGCCGGGCATGCAGCACACCACGGCGCCCCTGCGCTGGATGCACAGGGCTTCGAACAAGGGAAGGATTGCGGACAGGCGCAAGGACAATGGCAGGTGAAACGCAGAGCGGTTGAAGGTTTTCATCGACGGTACCTGGCTGTGTTTCTTGTTTTTGTTTCGTCCTTCGTCCATTCAGGGCGAGCCTGGATAAACGCGGACAGGGTTGTCGGTAACCTGGAATCGACTTTATTGGAAAATATTTTCCATATCAACCCATTTTAGAATTTTATTCGTTTTTTATTCCATGTCCTACAGGCTCGGATAAACACACCACCTGACCCTGCTCCGCGCTCTGTCTTGCCGCGTCCAGGAGGCGTGTCGTGGCCAGGGCATCGCGGGCCGCAACGGGCAGCGGGCCGTCGCCCTGCAACGCTGTCTGTAGACGCTGATAGAACGCGAGCCAGCAGCCCCGTTCCGAGGCTACCCGCTCGCGCTCGGCACCGTGTTCGAACCAGCCCCAGCGCCGATGTTCTTCCGTGCCCCAACGTTCGCCCTCGGTGGCGGGGCTCAGTCCCGCCAATGCCAGGGCCTCCTGACCATCGAGGCCTTCGACGGTATAGCAGCCTTCGCTGCCACTGACCCGAAACCTTGGGCGCGGAGCGCTTTGCAGGCAATTGCCGCTCAAGTGCGAGACCACACCGCTTGCGTGGACCAACGACATGAAAAAACCGTTGTCGTAGGCCTGGCCTGGCTGTCGATAATCCAGCTCGGCATACACCCGGGTCACCGGCCCGAACAATTGCAGCGCCTGGTCCACCAGATGGCTGCCCAAATCCCGCAGGAAGCCCCCGCCACTGGCTTTGCCCACCGAGGTCGGCGAGTAACGTTCGACGCTGGACTCAAAACGAATGACCTGCCCCAGGGCACCGGATGAAAGCAATTTGCGCACCGTCAGGAAATCCGAATCCCAGCGGCGGTTCTGGTACACGCTCAACGGTACGTTGCGTCGTTCGGCAGCCAACACCATCGCTTCGGCCTGCCCGGCATCAAGGGCGAATGGCTTGTCGCTGACCACCGCCACGCCGTGCTCGATGGCCTCCATCACAATGGCAGGGCGCGCTTGCAGCGGCGTGGACACCACCACCGCATCGACGCCGGCCGCCACCAGTTGCTCAAGACTATCGAAGGCCTGGACCCGCGGATGCTCGGTTGCCAATTGCTGGCGTCGCTCGGCGGAACGGGTCACCACCCCGACAAACGTAGCGCCCGGCAGGCTGCTGATGAGCGGCGCATGAAAAAACCGCCCGCCCTTGCCATAGCCCACTAGTCCGATTCGCATGAACACTCCTTATCTGGAAATAACGCCGGGCCCCTGTGGGAGCGAGCCTGCTCGCGAAAGCGGTGTGTCAACCAACATGAATATTGACTGGCCTGACGCCTTCGCGAGCAGGCTCGCTCCCACAATTGACTGCATTCCACAGAGGGAATGTGGTCAGCCGTAAAAGCGTGGCCGCTCCGGCAGCTCGACCTTGATGATCTGCCCACTCTGCTGCGCTTGGACACAGGCATCCGCCGCCACCGCCGCGGCGAAACCATCCCAGGCCGACGGCCCGCCTACTTGCCCGGCACGCACGCCGTCGATGAACGCCTGCAACTCGACGTCATAAGCGGCGATGAAGCGATCCTTCCAATCCATCAGGATGGCATTGGACAGCTTGGCGCCGCTGCGCAGTTGCACCTGGGACGGTTCCGGCAGCTTGGCGATGCCGGTCTCCCCCACCACTTCGCATTGGATGTCGTAACCGTACTGGCAGTTGACGAACACCTCGACGTCGATCCGCGTGCCCTTGGCGGTTTCCAGCAGAACGATCTGCGGATCCCGCAGGTGGGCCAAAGCCTTGCTGCTCTTGCGCGGGAACACCACCTGTACCGACACATAGTCGTCGGCCAGCAGCCAACGCAGCACGTCCAGCTCGTGGATCAGGGTATCGGTGATCGCCATGTCGGTCTTGTAGTTCTCCCCCACGCTCGGGTTGCGGTGGGCGCAATGCAGCATCAACGGCTCGCCAATCTGGCCGCTGTCGATCACCGATTTGAGCGCGCGGTAACCTTCATCATAAGGGCGCATGAAGCCCACCTGCACCAGGCGCTTGCCGTGGGCCACTTCGGCGTCGACGATTTTGCGGCAGCCTTCGGCCGTGACCGCCAGGGGCTTTTCGCAGAACACCGGTTTGCCTGCCGCGATGGCCGCCAGCACGAACTCTTCATGGCTCGGCCCCCAGGAGGTGACGAGGATCGCCTCGACGTCCGGCGCCGCGATCAACGCGTGGCCGTCCGGATAGACCTCGGCGGTCAGTTTGAGGTCGGCCACCACTTTCGCCGCCTGGGCAAGGTTGATGTCAGTCACTGCCACCACCTGGCTGTTGAGCAAGGTCTGGCTGCAACGACGGATGTGGTCCTGGCCGATGGCCCCGGTGCCGATGACGCCCAGCTTCAAAGACATGTTGAACTCCTTATGTAGGTGTTGGCGCAATCAGTATTGACGGGCCTTGGCCAGTCGTTCGTTGAGGGTCTTGGCGACGGCATCGGTGCGGGCGCTGGTGGAGACCTGCGCCACGCCGACCCGCCACCAGGATAGGTATTTGTGGATCATGGTCTTGGGCAGGACCTTGATGTCGATCAGGGTCGAGACCGTCTGGCGCCGGGCGTCGGCCAATGCCGCGTACAACTCGTCCAACGTCTTGACCGTGTAGGTCTTGCAGCCATAGGCCGCCGCGCTCATGGCGAAATCCACCGGCACAAAGCCGCCATCGAGCTTGCCCGTCTCGGGGTTGCGGAAGCGGAACTCGGTGCCGAAGCTGTCCATGCCGTGTTCCATTTGCAGGTTGTTGATGCAACCGAAGGTCATGTTGTCCAGCAGCACGATGTTGATCTTGCGCCGCTCCTGGATGGAGGTTGCGAGTTCCGAGTGCAGCATCATGTAGGAGCCGTCGCCCACCAGCGCGTAGACCTCTTTATCGGGCTCGGCGAATTTCACCCCCAGGGCGGCATTCACCTCATAGCCCATGCATGAATAAGCGTATTCGACGTGGTAAGTATTCACGCCCTTGCTGCGCCAACTGCGCTGCAGGTCGCCGGGCAGGCTGCCGGCGGCGGCGACGATGATGGCGTCGTCCGCCAGGGTTTCGTTGAGGGTGCCAAGCACGCGACTTTGGGTCAGGCAGGACCCCGTGAGCTCGATGAATTCACGAAACACTGCGGGGTCCATGTGATCGTTGATTTCCGGGACGAAGTCCTGGGTCTGGAAATCTGCCTGGTAGATCCGGTCCACTTCGGCGTCGAGCTGGGCCTTGGCGTCGGCGATCTGCGCGCCCCATTCGGCACGGTAGTCCCCCAGCTTGTCGGCCAGCGCCTCCAGGCCCGAACGGGCGTCGGCCAGCAGTTGCACGCCATCGAGTTTCAGCGCATCGCACGGGCTGATGTTGAGGTTGAGAAATTGCACGTCGCAATGCTGAAACAGCCATTTCGACGCTGTGGTGAAATCGCTGTAGCGGGTGCCGATGCCGATGATCAGGTCCGCTTCCTTGGCCAGCAGGTTCGCCGCCAGGCAGCCGGTCTCGCCAACGCCACCGACATTCAGCGGGTGGCTGGAGACGATGGCGCTTTTTCCCGCCTGAGTCTCGGCAAAGGGAATCTCGAAGCGCTCGGCAAAGGCTTGCAATGCAGCATTGGCCCCGGAGTACTTCACCCCGCCACCGCAGATGATCAATGGCTTGCGCTTGCCCTTGAACAACGCCAGGGCATCGCCGAGCATCGCTTCGGTGGCCGGCCGGCGGTCGATGCGGTGCACGCGTTTCTGCAAAAAATAATCCGGGTAATCGTAGGCTTCGGCCTGGACGTCCTGGGGCAGCGCCAGGGTCACCGCGCCGGTCTCGGCCGGGTCGGTGAGCACGCGCATGGCCTGGATCGCGGCAGTCATCAATTGCTCGGGGCGGTTGATGCGATCCCAGTATTTGCTCACGGCCTTGAAGGCATCGTTGGTGCTGATGCTCAGGTCATGGAATTGCTCGATCTGTTGCAGCACCGGGTCCGGCTGACGACTGGCATAGACATCGCCAGGTAACAGCAGCAGCGGGATGCGATTGGCCGTCGCGGTGGCGGCGGCGGTCAGCATGTTCGCCGCGCCGGGACCAACCGACGAGGTACAGGCGTAGATTCTGCGCCGCAGATGCTGCTTGGCAAACCCGATGGCGGCATGAGCCATGCCTTGTTCGTTGCGGCCCTGATGAACCACTAGGTCGCCGCTGTCCTGCTCCAGCGCCTGGCCCAGGCCCAGCACATTGCCATGGCCGAAAATGGTAAACACCCCGGCGACGAACTTGCTCTGGACGCCATCGACCTCGACGTACTGGTTATCGAGAAATTTCACCAGGGCCTGGGCCATGGTCAGTCTTGTTGTGGTCATGCTTGCACCTTATTGGAATGCAAATCCGGCAAATTTACTCACCCCCTGTGGGAGCGAGCCTGCTCGCGAAAGCGACCTGTCAGGCGACATCAGTGTTGGATGTACTGCCGCCTTCGCGAGCAGGCTCGCTCCCACAAGGGGATCTTCATCAAGTCAAAATCAGCTCAGGCCTGGGACTTCTGCAAGTGATTCATACTCGCCCCCAACGCTTGGCGAATATCGGCCAACTCATGAACACTTTCGGCAAACGGCTCGAAGGACAGGTAACCGTCATAGCCGCCGCGGAGCAGCGCCTCGATCTGCCCGGCATTGCCGAGAATATCCCCCTCGCCCACCAGCACTCGATGGCCGTCGCGAATGGTCGCCAGTGGCGCTTGGGCATCCTCGACCCCTGAGATGTGAACCAGCCCGGTCAATTCAGGGAAGAACTCCTGCTCGCCGGCCAGATGGTGATGGAAGGTGTCATGCACCAGGCGAAACACATCCAGCCCGTCGGTGGCCTTGATCGCTTCCACCGCCGTGCGCTTGCGGCGTAGCGAGCACTCTGCAAAACCCAAGGGTTCGATGAAACCGTAAATGCCGAAGGCGCGCAGAATCGGCGCCAGTTCACTTAAGGCAGTACGCAACCCCGCCGCTCGCTCGACCTCGCTGCGCGGATCGGCGCGATCGTTGAGCGGGCACATCACCAATCCCTCGGCGCCACACTCGCGGGCGTAATCGGCCAGGCGCACGGCCTGGGCACGGCGCTCTTCGTTCCACACATCGAACGGGTACAGGGCGTTGATCGACAGCACTTTGATGCCGCGCGCCTCGCACAACTCGCGGACATGGGCCGGCGGCATGCCGTCTTCGATCTCGACACCTTTGAGGTCATTGCGAATCTCGATGGCATCGGTCTTCAACGCCAGCGCCAGGTCGATGAAAGCAGGCAGCGACAGGCGCGGGGCAACCATTCGATTCAAGGCAAAACGCAGGGGCTTGTTCATTGTTGTTCTCCCTCCGGCATTCATGAAATGAGTTATTGGGCAGTGGGCATGCTGAACTCGGGGCCCTTGGCGATGCTGTCGGGCCAGCGCTGCATCACGCTCTTGTAGCGACTGTAGAAACGCAGGCCTTCCTCGCCATAGGCATGGTGATCCCCGAACAGCGAACGCTTCCAGCCGCCAAAGGAGTGCCAGGCCATGGGCACCGGGATCGGCACGTTGATGCCCACCATGCCGACCTTGATGCTGCGGGCGAACGCCCGGGCGATGCCGCCATCACGGGTGAAGCACGACACGCCGTTGCCAAACTCATGGGTATTGATCAGCGCCACCGCCGTGGCGAAATCCGGCACACGAACGATGCCCAGCACCGGGCCGAAAATCTCCTGTTGGTAGATGCTCATCTCGGCGGTGACCTGGTCGAACAGCGTCGCGCCGACAAAAAATCCCTGCTCGGCCCCCGGCACCTTGAAGCCCCGGCCGTCGACGATCAGTCGCGCACCCTCGGCCACGCCAGCATCGATGAAGCCTTCTACCTTGGCCTTGTGTTCGGCGGTGACCAACGGCCCCATGTCGGTGCCGGGTTGCTGGCCATTGCCGACTTTCAGTTGGTCGATACGTGGCAACAGTCGGGCGATCAGCTCATCGCCCACGTCGCCCACCGCCACCGCGATGGAAATCGCCATGCAGCGCTCGCCGGCAGAACCGTAGGCCGCGCCGATCAGCGCGTCCGCCGCCTGGTCGAGGTCGGCATCGGGCATGACGATCATGTGGTTCTTCGCCCCACCCAGGGCCTGCACGCGCTTACCGTGCGCCGTACCCTGCTGGTGGATGTATTCGGCGATGGGCGTGGAGCCGACAAAAGAGATCGCCTCGATGTCCGGGTGCTGCAATAGCGCATCCACGGCCGCCTTGTCGCCCTGGACGACATTGAATACGCCGTCCGGCAGGCCGGCTTCGGTCAGCAAGCGGGCCATCAGCAAACTGGCGGACGGGTCGCGTTCCGAAGGCTTGAGGATGAAGCAGTTGCCGGCAACCAGCGCCAGGGGAATCATCCACAACGGCACCATGACCGGGAAGTTGAACGGCGTGACGCCAGCGCAAACGCCCAGCGGTTGGCGCAAATTCCAGTTATCGATACCGCCGCCAATGTTGTCGCTGAAATCGGTCTTGAGCAGGCTCGGCGCACCGCAGGCGTACTCGACGATTTCGATACCGCGGGTGACTTCGCCGTGGGCGTCGGACAGCACCTTGCCGTGTTCACGGCTGATGATCTGCGCCAACTCATCATGGTGGCGGTCGAGCAATTCCTTGAACTTGAACATCACCCGCGACCGTCGCAACGACGATTGCTCGGACCAGGCCGGGAACGCCGCCAGCGCCGAGGCCACCGCTGCCTCGACGGTACTCGGCTCGGCCAGGGCCACCCGGGCCTGCACCGCGCCGGTGGCCGGGTTGAAGACATTGCTGGAGCGAGCGGTGTCGCCATCCTGCACTTGGCCGTTGATGTAATGGCCTATTACCGGGGTGTCGCTCATTGTCCTGGTTCTCCGTTGGAATGTTCGAATTCAGAGGTCGAGCAGCCAGCTGTGCTGCGGGTCGTTATGGAACTGCCAGACCCGCTTCGGACCGGCCATGACATTCAGGTAATACGACTCGTACCCGTAGGGCACGCTGACCGGGTGGTAACCCTTGGGCACCACCACCAGGTCACTGTTTTCCACGGCCATGGCCTGGTCGATGCTGCGGTCGTCGGTGTAGACCCGCTGGAACACGAAGCCCTGGGACGGGTTGACCTGGTGGTAGTAGGTCTCTTCGAGAAAGCTCTGGTGCGGCAGGTCGTCGGTGTCGTGCTTGTGGGGCGGATAGCTGGACGAATGACCGGACGGCGTGCGCACTTCCACTACCAGCAGCGAGTGGGCCGGTTCGCTGTCGGGCAGGATGTCGCAGACATAACGAGTATTGGCGCCCTTGCCGCGAACGCTGCGTTTCATGCTTTGCGGGCGGATCAGCCGTGGTCCGTATTCATTGCTGGCCGCGCCCGGCGCGGCGCACACCGCTACTTGCACGTCGCTCAAGGCCGTCACCTGGGCCTGGCTGCCGGGTGGCAGGTATGCGGCGTAGGGGGATTTATCCTCGAACACCGAGTGGCGGTCACCGAGGTTGTCCCAGTTGAACGTTCCCTGCCCCGGCGCTTCGCCCTTGAGGTCGATACGCCCGCTGAGCAGGACCACACACAACTCCTTGTCACCCGCCATCACCGGAAGGGTTTCTCCGAGGCTCAGGCGGTAGGCCGCGAAGCCCACGTAATCCAACGCACCATGGGGCAGTTCGACCAGTTTCTGGCCGCCGGGATTGCTCTTGATCAACAGGCTCATGCCGGCATCCTCTCTTGCAGCAGGGCACGCAAGGTGTCGTAGCCCTTCTTGGCGTAGACATAACTCGGCGCCACGGCGGGGTCCTGCTCGGCTTCCACCACCAGCCACCCTTGGTAGTCGGCAGCCAGTAGGACGTCGAGCAACGCAGCGAAATCGATGTCGCCATCCCCCGGCACGGTGAAGGTGCCATTGATGATGCAGTCGGGGAAACTCCAGAGGTTGTTGCGCGCCAGCTGCACCACGGGTTTGCGCACGTCCTTGAAATGCACGTGACAGATGCGCTCGATGTGCTTGCGCAAGACTTGCAGCGGTTCGCCACCGCCCATGTAGCAATGCCCAGAGTCGAACAGCAGGCCCACTTCGCTGCCGGTCAGGGCCATCAGCTTGTCGATGTCCGAAGGCGATTCTACGTAGGCGCCCATGTGGTGGTGATAGGCCAGTCGCACGCCCTGGGACAGGGTGAAGCGCGCCAGTTCGGTGAGCTTGTCGGCGTAGGCTTGCCAGGCTTCGTCGGTGTGAAAGCGCGGGCGTTCGATCAAGGGGATGCGCTGGCCCTGGATGGAGTCAGCCACTTCGCCATAGACCAATACCGTCGCGCCGTTCTGCGCCAGCAGTTCGACATGGCTGGCGATGGCGTCGATTTCCTCGGCCGCCGAACGCCGCGCCAATCGACTGGAATACCAGCCGGAAACCAGCGCCAGGTCGTACGGGCGCAACACGTCGCCGACGCCCTTGGCGTCCTTGGGGAACTTGCCGTTGAGCTCAAACCCTTCGTAGCCGATTTCCTTGCCTTCGCTCAGCGCCGTGCTCAAGGGCGTCTCGCCGCCAAGGGACGGCAGGTCGTCGTTGCTCCAGGAAATCGGGTTGATGCCAATTCGAATAGCGGGCATGGCTGCACCTTTTATTGTTGTCTCTAATGTTCAGCCGATCACCTGTGGCGAGGGAGCTTGCTCCCGCTCGGCTGCGAAGCAGTCGCAAAACTATGGATGCGGTTTTACCTGTCAAATCGAGGGTGGCTGGATTTGGGACTGCTTCGCAGTCCAGCGGGAGCAAGCTCCCTCGCCACAAGGGCCCTGTCATCAAGCCCGGGCACTGCGCCACGCCTCGATCAATTCCACAAACCGCCCCTGCACGTCCCGGATCAACGTTTCGTCATCGATCTCCCCGGCCATCCAGGCCCGGCTCGGCTCCTGGAAAATCGTCCGGCCCACGGCAAAGCCCCGGCAGGTGGTGCTCTGGCTGGCCTGGCGGAAGCCCTCGGCCAATGCGGCGGCCGGGGCGTTGAGGCCCAGCAGCACCACGCCACGGCAGTACGGGTCGCGCTGCTGGATCAACTCGTCGAGTTGCTTCCACTCTTGGGCAGTCTGCGCTTCGATCTTCCACCACGCCGGGAAAATACCCAGGTTGTAGAGGCGCTTGAGGGCGCGATAGAGCACGTCCGGATGGGCTGATGGATGATCCTTCGGCGGGATGACTTCCAGCAGCAACTCATGACCGCTGACCTGGGACGCCTTGTACAAGCCCATCAACTGGGCCTCTTGTTCCAGGCGCAGCAGCGGTTCGTCGTCGGGGTGAAATTGAACCAGGCATTTGATGATCTGTTCCTGCGGCCAGGCAATCAGGTTGCTGCCGATGGAGCGCCCGTGCTCGAACGCCAGCGGCCGCGAGCCCTGCACTTCCACCGGCCGCGCCACCCACCAGCCACGCCCGGTGGCCGCGTTGAGGGAGTCCTGGCCAAAGCGCTGGTCGGCCAGCAAACCGACATCGGCGGCGATACCCTGGCGTTGCAGGTCGACCTCGACCCGCTGCACAGCCTGGATGAACAGTTGCTTGAGCTCGCTGATACTGTCGAGGCCACGCCCGCCGCGCTGAGCCAGTTCCACCAGTTGCCAGCGATGGTCGAAGGCGAAGATGAACAACTGCTTCCAGGCCCTGCGCGGCACGCTCACCTGATGCAGCCGTTGCAGCGCGGCATCCTGGTCCGGTCGGGTGATGGGCACCGGGCTGTTGAACAAATAGTCGAGTTCGGCCCGGGTCGGCATCGCCGGAGCGCAGGCATGGCGCGAAACCACCAGGCCACCGCAGGCATTGGCCAACTGGCAGCAGCGCTCATCGTCGGCGTCCTCCAGCCAACCGGCGAGGAACCCGGACATGAACGCATCACCGGCACCCAGCACATTCAAGACTTCGACCCTAACGCCCGGATAAATGGCGCCGTCTTCCAATCGGTTCGGGATGTCACCGTGGATCACCGTACATCCTTGTGGGCCGAGCTTGACCACCAGGGTTGCCGCCGTCAGCGCGCGCACCGTACGCAGCGCGGCCAGCAGGTCCTCGCTGCCGCCAGCGATGAGGAATTCTTCCTCGGTGCCGACGATCAGGTCGAAACGCGCCAGGATGCCTTGCACGTGCTGGCTGACCTTGCGGTCGGCAACGAAACGGGTTTCACCGTCGGCCTTGCTCGCCAGGCCCCAGAGGACCGGGCGGTAATCGATGTCGAGAACGCATTTGACGTTGTGTTTTCGGGCATGGTCCAGCGCCTGGATGCTCGCGTTGTAGACGCCTTCGGTAGAGAAATGAGTGCCGGTGATCAGCAGCGCCTTGCTGGAAGCGATAAAGGTTTCGTCGATGTCTTCGGCCCGCAGCGCCATGTCCGCGCAGTTTTCCCGGTAGAACACCAGGGGAAAGGTCTCGCGATCCTTGATACCCAGCAAGACCATGGCGGTCAGGCGCTCGGCATCGACCTTGATGCCGCTGACGTCACAGCCTTCCCGGGCGAGGGACTGCACCAGGAAACGCCCCATGTGATCGTCGCCTACACGGCTCAACATCGCCGATTTCAGCCCCAGGCGGGCCGTACCGAAGGCGATGTTGGCCGACGATCCACCCAGGTACTTGGCAAAACTGCTGACATCTTCCAGCCGCGCGCCGACCTGCTGCGCATAGAGATCGACGCCCAGGCGTCCCAGGCAGATGACATCCAATTGACGCCCACTGGCAAAACGAGTCTGACCCATGCTGGCTCCTGTTATTTTTATCAGCCTGCGCTTGCCGTCGGAACCGACGCCAACGCTTTGGTGGATGCAGACTAAAACGAGCAAGCGCCAAGAATCAATATTTTTTCCATATATTTTTATCGTGGAATATTTTTTCCAATATGCTATTGCTCAACCGGGCCAGACGCGGTGCATCGTTTCAGCAGGCGCTACAACTTCGTTCACCCATGATTTTCCTCCCGCCTACGCTGTAGACTGCGACCAGCCAACCTATTGTCGAGGATCGGCCCGTTTTTCAGGGGCGTCCTATAAGAACAAGCCAGAAGGATTTCCTATGACCCGCCCCGATCTGCAGGCGTCGTCCGAGAGCGCGTCCGAAGCCGCCCTCCCCAGCCCACCGATCAACGCCGAGCGGCTGTTGCAACTGATCACCGAGGAATACGAAGGCCTGCCGCGCCAGCTCAAGCGCATCGCCAGCTATATGAGCCAGCAAAGCGACCGGATCATGGTTGATCGCATCAGCGACATCGCCCGGGAATGTGAAGTGCATCCCTCGGCCATCGTGCGCTTCTCCCAGCGCTTCGGCTTCAGCGGGTTCAGCGAAATGCAGGCTTTGTTCCGCGAGGCGTACACCCACAAAACCACGCCGGTACAGAACTACCAGCAACGCATTCGCAGCATGATCGCCAACAAATCCCAGAAGGCCAGTGCCGGCGACCTGGCCCGGGAATGCGTCAACGCGACCCTATCGGGTATCGAACGCCTGGGGCTGGAGCTCGAAGACGAGGCGTTCGAAAAAGCCGTGGACCTGGTGGTGAATGCCGACAACATCTATGTGGTCGGTGTGCGGCGTTCATTCGCGGTGGCCGATTACCTGGTCTACAACCTGCAGCACACCAACAAGCGCATTCACCTGGTCTCCGGCCTGGGCGGCAGTTATCGCGAGCAGATGCGCAGCGTGCGGGCCAACGACCTGGTGATTGCCATCAGCTTTACGCCTTACGGCAAGGAAACCCAGCACTGCCTACGCATTGCCCAGCATCACCAGGCGAAGACACTGATCATCACCGACAGCAACTTATCGCCGCTGGCCAAGCGGGCCAACGCGGTGTTGCTGGTCAACGAAGGCAGCTCGTTCGCGTTCCGCTCGTTGAGCGCCACGTTGTGCCTGTGCCAAGCGCTGTTCATCGCCGTGGCCTACCGACTCGAACTCAAAGTCGATGAAATCCATGAACAGGTCGGCTTCGAGGATTGATACCCGACCTGCCAAACCGCTGAAGGAGAAGCCATGAAACTGATCGGCATGTTGGACTCGCCCTACGTGCGACGCGTCGCCATTTCCGCCAAATGCCTAGGGATTGCCCTAGAACACGAATCGGTGTCGGTGTTCCGGCAATTCGAGCATTTCCAGAGCATCAACCCGGTGGTCAAGGCCCCCACGCTGGTGATGGATGATGCCTCGGTGTTGATGGATTCCACCTTGATCATCGATTACCTGGAGGCACTGGCCGGCCCGGCGAACAGCCTGATGCCGTCCGATCCAGCCCAACGATTGCGCTCCTTGCAATTGGTCGGGCTGGCGCTGGCGGCGTGCGAAAAGTCGGTGCAGATCTATTACGAACGCACCCTGCGACCGGCGGATATCCAACATGCTCCGTGGCTGTCACGAATTTCGGGCCAGTTGCTGGCCGCCTACGGTGAGCTGGAGCAAGCCCTGGCAAAACAACCGCTGCCCACCGATGGTTCCATCGATCAGGCCGGCATCACCGTCGCCGTGGCGTGGACCTTCACCAACCTGTTGGTGGCGGATCAAGTACAAGGCAAGTCCTTCCCGCTGATCAGCGCATTCACCGCCTATGCCGAAGGGTTGGAAGCGTTTGTCAGCACGCCGGTGGAATGACGGCTGGATACATGCCTTTGTGGGAGCGAGCAAGCTCGCTCCCACAGGGTTCAGGCCGGTTCCATTTTTCTAGGCTCTGGAGTCGGCGCTACCTCGAAGCGGTCGGCCAGGAATGGCGTGATGTCCAGTGGCAGCGGCTCCTGGTTCACCAGTTTGTCCAGCAGCACGCCGGTGATGGCCGAGGTCAGGATACCGGTGCGAAAGTGCCCGCAGGCGTTGAGGTAGCCCTCGACACCGCGCATCGGCCCCAAGATCGGTAGCTCATCGGGTGAGCCTGGACGCAGGCCGGCCCAGGTGCGCTTCAGGTTGATGTCGGCCAGTTGCGGGATACAGCGCACGGCACCCTGTACCAGCCCTTCGATCTCCGGGTAGGTGGTGGTCACGTCGAACCCTTTGTCCTCCGTGGTGCTGCCGATGAGGATTTCGCCGTTGTCTTTCTGCGCCACGTAGCAGTCGCTGGTGGTCAGGCAGCCATTGAGGATTTTGGGCATGCGCTCGGTCAAGAGGATCTGGCCCTTGACTGGCTTGACCGGGATCCGCACGCCCGTTGCCTGCTCGCTCAGGTCCGCCGCCCAGGCGCCGGCGGCGTTGATCAAGGTCTGGCAAGTGAATGTACCGGCCTCGGCGGTCTTCACGCCGGTGACCCGCGTCCCGCTTCGCAACACGTCAGTCACGTTGGTGTTGAAGAACAGGTCGACACCGTTCTGCCGCGCGCCCTCGGTGTAGGCGTCTGCCAGGCGGAATGGGCTGACCTGATGGTCGCACAGGAACTCCAGGGCACCCCGGGCCTCGTGGCTGACGTTCGGCTCGGCCTCGCGCAATGCCGCCTGGTCGAGCCAGCGCACCTGATCGGCCAGATGAGGAATGCAGGCGACGATATGCTCGGCATACAACCGATCTTCATCGTCGTAGATCACGAACTTGAGCCCGGTCCGTTCGAACTTGAAATCCATGCCATGACGATCGAACAGTTCCCGGTGCAATTGCGGGTACATCGCGTTGGACTGCAAGGCGAATTCGAAAAACGAATCGGGCAGGATGTGCGGCGTGCTGGCATCCACCGCCACGGCGGCGCCCTGGGCCTGGCGCTTGCGATTGGCTGACATCATCCTGAAGAAAATCACCCCGCAACCCAGGCCCACCGATTCGCCAATGGCCCAGAGGCCACCCGCCGAGGCGCGGGTGGCGTTGCCTGGACGCTTGGCGTCGATCAGGGCGATCTTCAGATGGTTGCGCTTGGACAGCTGGTAAGCGCAGGAGGCGCCGATCACGCCGCCACCGGCAATCACAACATCGTAATGCCTAATCATGGGAAACGGCCTCCGTGCCGAGGTACTGGAACGCTGAAAAAGGAACAGGATCTATGGGGAAACGTGGCCGTAGCCACCCTACATCAGCGCGCCCGGTGGCCTCGCGCAACCGGTCGCTGCAATAACCGACGCACATGCGCCCCTGGCAGTCGCCCATGCTCACGCGGGTGCGCATCTTCAGGCTGGCCATGTCTTGCACGCCCTGCGCCAGGGCCCGGTCGATGTCGGCGCGGGTGGCATGTTCGCAGCGGCAGATCACCGTGTCGGCGGCAGGCAGCGCCGTTTGCCCCGCCCCGCGCTGGGTGTAGCGATCGACCGCGGCGCGAAAACGAATGATGCGGTCCAGTTGTGCCTGGTACCGCTCGCGACGACCGAGGGCTGCCGCCTCATCCAGGACATTGCGTTGCACCAGCACCGACAGCGCCGCGATGCGCCCGCTCAGCATGGCTGCCTCTCCCCCGCGAATCCCGCCCATGTCGCCCGCCAGATGGACATGCGCCTCGCTGCCCCGTTGCCAGGCATCGGACACGGCACGCAGATAGCCGTCGTCGCTGAAACCATGTTCCAGGCCCATCTGCTGGCTCAGCTGGGTGCGCGGGATAAACCCGTAGCCGACGGCCAACGTCTGGGCCGGCACCTGTTCGGCGCGCGCAAGGTCCGGTTCCCAATTTACGGAGTACGGCGCTACGGTCACGGCGCTCAACTCGCCCTCGCCTTCGGCACGCACCACGCCCCAGCCATAGCGCACGGGAATGCGATGGCGCTTGAGGTACGCGAGCATGCCCAGGCCGTCGAGGAACAGTTGCGGCTTGTTCAGCAGCGCTAGGCTTTCCTTGGCGATCCTGCCGAACGCACACGCCTCATAGACGCCCGCCACGGTGACGCCCGAGGCGTGAAGCTGACAGGCCACCAATGGCAATAACGGGCCCGTCCCGGCGATCACCACCGGGCTCGGCGGCTTGACCACGCCGCTCTTGATCTGCAGCTGCAAGCCGCCAAGCATCATCACGCCCGGGAGGGTCCAGCCAGGGAACGGTACGCTGCGTTCATGGCACCCCGCTGCCAGGATCAACTGCGAATAGGCAACCGACCGCAAGCGCTCGTGCGCATCGAGCAGCGTCAGCGCCCGGAATCCCTCCGCCCCGATGACACGGCTGCCCAATTGCACGTCGATCAGGTCGGCGTGGCGCTGGAAGTCCCCATGGAGCTTCTCCAACGCTTCGCTGTAGCGGGCCCCCAGGTAATCCAGGCATACGCCATCGCGCAAGGGGCCGCGATACACCACGCCACCGAGGCGCGGCGCCTCTTCGAGCAAGGTGCAGCGCACCCCGTGGGAGGCCAGCTCGGTAGCCGCCGCCATGCCCGCCGGCCCGCCGCCGACGATGACTGGATCGAGGTTCATGGCGCCTCCGTTTCAGCAATGCGGTTGGCCCGGGTCTCGATCTGCATGCCGGGGCGCACGAGTGTCTGGCAGGCGCGGCGCTTATGGCGACCATCGATCTTGACCAGGCAGCAGTGGCAAACCCCCATGCCGCAATAGGCGCCACTGATCTGGTCGTGGTCGTTGCGGGCCACCTGCCGGCGACCCAGGGCCTGGATCACGGTAAGCACGGTTTCGCCCTGGGCGGCATTGACAGCCTGTCCGTCCAGGAGCACGGTCATGTCAGCCTCGAGCGGCTGGATATCGTATTGTCGGTGTATGAGGTCTTGAGGTTGCATCATGCAGCTCTTCCTTGAAGGTTCAGTCGGTCTTGGCTCCTTGCGGCACGCCACCACCCGCCTTGCGGCGATGCCCATCGGCGACTGCGCGCCAAAACAGGGCAACAGGCGCAGCATGCTGGTGCGCGGCGCAATGATGTTAGGGATTATTTGTGACGAAGTGTTGATCCAGGCCAATCAATGCGCACGTCCGCGCCCATGAACTTTTTTTCAGAAAGCCGACAGGTATTCTTTGGCAGAATGCTGCGCAGTCGCTCCAATTACTCACCCGGTACTGACCATGAACCGCATCCTGACCATCGAAGACGACGCCGTGACCGCTCGGGAAATTGTCGCCGAACTGACCCGCAACGGCCTGGACGTCGACTGGGTCGACAATGGCCGCGAAGGCTTGGAGCGCGCGGTCAGCGGTGACTACGACCTGATCACCCTCGACCGCATGCTCCCCGAACTGGACGGCCTGGTGATTGTCACCACGCTACGGACCATGGGCGTGGCCACGCCGATTCTGATGATCAGCGCCCTGTCCGATGTCGACGAACGCGTCCGCGGCCTGCGCGCCGGTGGCGACGATTACCTGACCAAGCCGTTCGCCACCGATGAAATGGCCGCCCGGGTCGAGGTGTTGCTGCGCCGCAACAACGGTGCCCGTGAACCCGAGACCGCGCTGCGGGTGGCGGACCTGGAGCTGAACCTGATCAGCCGCGAAGCCAGCCGCAACGGGCAACTGCTCAGCCTCTTGCCCACCGAATACAAACTGCTGGAATTCCTGATGCGCAACAGCGGCCAGATCCTGTCGCGCATGATGATTTTCGAAGAGGTCTGGGGGTATCACTTCGACCCCGGCACCAACCTGATCGACGTCCACATCGGTCGCCTGCGCAAGAAAATCGACCCGCCGGGCCTGGAACCGCTGATTCGTACGGTACGAGGGTCCGGCTATGTCATTGCTGAACCCCGCTAAGGGCTGGCGATCCTCCAGCAGCCGCCTGCTGGCGCTCTACAGCGCGCTGTTCGTGATCTGGAGCGCCATCCTGATGGGGGTGATGTATTACGAAGTGTTTGGCTACCTCGACAGCCTCGCCAAACATTCCCTGATGCAACGCCAGCACCTGTTCGCGCGCATCCACGGCGACCAGCTGGAGGACGCGCTGATGGCCAGCCTGACGTTGGACGAACGCGGCGTCGACGCCTACGGCCTGTTCGATCCGCAGTTGCGCCATCTGAGCGGACCGATCCAACGCATCCCCGCCGATCTGCCGCTCGATGGCAAGATCCATATGCTCGGCGGTTGCGTCGATTCCGACGACCCGGGCGTGCCGTCCGACAGTTGCGACGCGATAGCGACCCGGACCCAGGATGGTCGCTGGCTGGTGCTGGCGCGGGACAATGGCTCGTTGTTCGCCGTGACACGCATCATTTCACACGCGCTGTTCTGGGGCGTATCGCTGACGATCCTGCCGGGCATCTTCGGCTGGCACCTGCTGCGGCGCCGGCCGTTGCGGCGGATTCGCAAGCTGCAAGCCAGCGCCGAGGCCATCGTCGCCGGTGACCTGTACCATCGCCTGCCGCTGTCGAGCCGCCGCGATGAGCTGGACATGCTGGCGGCCATCGTCAACGCCATGCTCGACCGCATCGAACGGCTGATGAACGAGGTCAAGGGCGTCTGCGACAACATCGCCCATGACTTGCGCACGCCACTGACCCGCCTGCGGGCCCAGCTCTATCGCATCCAGCAGGAAGCGGCGGACGGCTCGCCCGAAGCCTTGCAGATGGATCAGGTGATCGCCGAGACGGATACGCTGATGGCGCGGTTTCGCGGGCTGTTGCGGATATCGGAGTTGGAGGACCAGCAGCGTCGCTCCGGCTTCATGCGCCTCGATCCCTTGCAGTTATTGCAAGAACTGCACGATTTCTACCTGCCCCTCGCCGAGGAGCGCGAGCTGGTTTTCAAGCTGGAGGTGCCCGCCAGCCTGCCCCTGCTCAACGGCGACCGGGCGTTGCTGTTCGAGGCCGTGTCGAACCTTCTGAGCAATTCCATCAAATTCACCCCACCGGGCGGTGAGGTGATCCTGCGCGGCGTCGACCAGGGCGACAGCACCCGCATCGAAGTGCTCGACTCCGGCCCTGGCATCCCGGAGGCAGAGCGCAAGGCGGTGTTTCGCCGTTTCTACCGCGCCGAGGGCAGCAGCCAGCACGGCGGATTCGGCCTTGGCCTGTCCATTGTCGCGGCGATTGTCAATTTGCACGGATTTACCCTGGAAGTGGATCGCAGCGAGTCGGGCGGCGCCCGGCTGGTGCTCGATTGCCGGGCGACATTGCTCTGATTCGTTGGCCCGTGGCGAGGGAGCGCGTCTTAGCGGACCAGGAAATCAGGCAGGATCACTGCGGTGCAACGGCGTGTTCTGCAGTTCGTAGCGCAGCTCGTCAATCAGCTTCTCCAGGCCCTCTTCAGAGCGGATGCTCTCGACGCTCATGCCGCTCACCACCAGGTCGACCTCGCCGCTTTCCTGGTGATACAGACGAATAGTCAGCGTGCCATCGCCATTGAGGTTGCATGCGCAGGACAGCGGAGCAAAACTTTTTTCGAGGCGGGCGCGAAGCGGAGCAAGATGGGTCATCGTTCGCACCTCAGCTTCGAAGTCGCAAATGACCGTTGGACACACCCGGCCTCCTGGCTCCCGCAGACTTCCTGTCGATCTCGCACTTGAAGGGCTTGTTGCGCATTGTGGCGTATTCCTTGACTGTTTCGTGGGGGACGCGACATCAACAGCTATGCCGCACCCTCTCAGCCTAAGGAAGGAGGCGCCCGCGAAGAACCCGAATTTGCACTAGCACGGCAGGTGCATATGCACTGGCTACTATGATGCCTTCATCCGCCATTCATTTGCGTACAACCCCCGCTCTCGCGCCCAGACAATCGCTTCGCTGCGGCTATGCACGTCCAGTTTGGAATACAGCGTAGCCACGTGATTGCGCACGGTGTTTGGCGCGAGCTTGAGCCGCGCGGCGATTTCCTTGTCCGCCAGGCCTTCGCAGATCAGGCCAAGCACATCGCGTTCCCGGGCCGTCAGCTCGGTGAACGATGTCGTGGGGCTTTGCGCGTTGATACTTTTCACATTGGCGAGTTTTTCGATCAAGGTCCGACTGAACCACGAGGCGTCCTTCATCACTTCCTCGATGGCCGCCACCAGTTCCAACTCCGAACGCTTGCGTTCGGTGATGTTCATCAGCACCAGCAAATAGCAGGGTTTGTCCTGGATGACCACAGTGTCGGCCGCCACTTCGCAGTCGATCTGTTCGCCCCCCTTTCTGTGAACCTTGATGTCGACGCCGGACACAGTGGCGGTCTTTTCCAACCGCGCAAAAAGCGTCGCGCCTGCGTCCTTTTCGAGAAAACCGATTTCCTCGACGGTCTTGCCCAACAACTCTTCGCTGGCATAACCGGTCGCCTGGAGGAAGGCTTCGTTGATTTCCAGCAATTGCTGCTCAGCGCTACAGATCAGCGTTGGCACCGGCGACAGGCGGAATGACTTGGCAAAGCGCTCCTCGCTTTGACGCAGCGCCGTCTCGGCCTTGCGCCGGGGCTCCATGTCCATGAAGGAGAACAGCATGCAGTCTTCATCGTGCAGGTCCAGGGGCTGGCCGGCGACGATCACTTGCTTGCTGCTACCGTCCGGCAAACGCATTTCGGCCTGCATCTGCGGAATGGTCGCACCCTGGCCCAGGCGCTCGATGGCCAGGTCACGCTTCTCGGCCGCTTCGAGCACATCCAACTCATACACCGAACGGCCGATCACCTGCTCGCGGCTGTAGCCGGTCATTTCCAGGAAGCCCGCGTTGACCTTGATATAGCGCAGGTCGCTGAGGCGGCAGATCACCGCAGGCGCCGGATTGGCACCAAAGGTTCTCTCGAACCGTTGCTCAGCGCTGGCCCATTCAGTGGCATCGCTGAGAATCAGCACCAGATATTCCGGCTCGCCGGCACGGTCACTCAGGACCATGCTGCGGATGCGGTGAACCCAGGTCCGATCCGGGTCGGCGTCTGGCGTGACTTCCACCAGCACATCGCTGAATTCATCGCCACGAGCGACGCGGGCAATGGGGTAATTGTCTTCGGGCAACGAATGGTTATTGCGATAGCGCAGGTGGAAACGCTTGGCGTATTGCTTGGCATTGGCGCCCAACTCGCCGAGCTCCGTGACGCCGTGCATGGTCAGGGCGGCTTCATTGGCCCAGGCAATGGTCTGGTCGACCTCGACCAGTATCACGCCGTCAGACAATCCGGCGATGATTTGCAGCAATTGGCGGCGATTGGTATCGGTGTTCGGGACGTCCTGATTCATTGGGTCTCCATGGGTCGTGACGTTCAGGCATGGATGCGTTGAAGGTTACGACCACATGGGCTTGCGATAGTGCGCCAGGCCCTCAAAGCCCCGCGGCGATAGCCTTGCCGACGTCCTGGGTCGAGGCTTGTCCGCCCAGGTCCGGGGTTATCGGCCCGTGTGCGATCACCTGCTCGATGGCCCGCAGGATCCCGTCATGGGCCGCGCGATAACGCTCATCGCCGTTGCCAAGGAAATCCAGCATCAACGCTGCCGACCAGATCATCGCGATCGGGTTGGCAATGTTTTGCCCATAGATATCCGGCGCCGAGCCGTGCACCGGTTCGAACAGCGAGGGAAAGCGCCGCTGCGGATCCAGGTTCGCCGACGGCGCGATGCCGATAGTGCCGGCGCAGGCGGGGCCGAGGTCGGAAAGGATGTCGCCGAACAGGTTCGAGGCGACCACGACATCGAAGCGGTCTGGTTGCAGGACGAAACGGGCGCACAGGATGTCGATGTGCTGTTTGTCCCATGTCACCTCGGGGTATTGCTCGGCCATCAAGGCCGTGCGTTCGTCCCAGTACGGCATGCTGATGGAAATCCCGTTGGACTTGGTCGCGGCCGTCAGGCGCTTGCGCGGTCGGGATTGGGCCAGGTCGAAGGCGAACTTGAGAATCCGGTCGACGCCTCGGCGAGTGAACACCGATTCCTGCAGGACGAATTCATGCTCGGTGCCTTCGAACATCTTGCCGCCGACCGAGGAATATTCACCCTCGGTGTTTTCGCGGATTACCACGAAATCGATATCCCCCGCCTCCCGTCCGGCCAGCGGACAGGGCACGCCCGGGAACAGCCGCACCGGGCGGATGTTCACATACTGGTCGAAATCGCGGCGGAACTTGAGCAACGAGCCCCACAGAGAAATGTGGTCCGGGACCTTGTCCGGCCATCCCACGGCGCCGAAGTAGATCGCGTCGAAGCCCTTGAGTTGCTCGAACCAGTCGACGGGCATCATCTGCCCGTGCTCCAGGTAATAATCGCAGTGAGCCCAATCGAACACTTGGATGTCCAGGTCCAACTGCCATTGCCTGGCGGCCTGCTCCAATACTCGCAGGCCTTCGGGCAATACTTCCTTGCCAATGCCATCGCCGGCAATCGCGGCGATTCTAAAGGGTTTACTCATCAGTCCTGACTCCCGGTTGTCTGTTCAAACGAAGGCCGCATCACAGCCCACCGATATGGAAAGCTTTCACTTCAAGGTATTCATCCAGGCCGTACTTGCTGCCTTCGCGCCCCAGGCCGGACTGCTTGATGCCACCAAAAGGCGCCACCTCCATGGAGATGATCCCGGTGTTGAGCCCGATCATCCCGAACTCCAACGCCTCGCCGAAATGCCACGAGCGCCGCAGGTCCTGGGTAAAGAAATAGGCACCCAGGCCATAAGGCGTGGCATTGGCCAAGGCCAGTGCCTCGTCCTCCGTCGAAAAGCGCATCAGCGGTGCAACCGGGCCGAAGGTTTCTTCATTGGCAAGCAACATCCCGGCGTGGGCGTCGCCCAGCACCGTCGGCTCGACGAACTGGCTGTCGCCTTGAGGAATGCCGCCACACAGCAGGCGCGCGCCCTGGCTCAGCGCGTCGTCGATATGCCGGGCGACCTTGCTCACCGCAGCAGGATTGATCAATGGGCCGATCATCACGTCGGCTTCGAGCCCATCGCCGATCTTCAGCTTGCGCACTTCCTGCACCAGGCGCTCGGCAAAACGTTCGTAGATGCCTTCCTGCACCAGGATGCGGTTGGCGCAGACGCAGGTCTGGCCGGCGTTGCGAAACTTGCTTTGCATGATGCCGGCCACGGCCTGTTCCAAATCAGCATCGTCGAACACGATGAACGGCGCATTGCCACCGAGTTCCAGGCTCAGGCGCTTGATGTGCTCGGCGCTCTGGCGCATCAACAGGCGGCCGACCGCCGTCGAGCCGGTGAAGGAAATCTTGCGCACCGTCGGGTTGCCGGTCAGCTCTTCGCCGATGCCAGCAGGCATGCCCGTGACCACATTGAAGACCCCGGCCGGAATCCCGACCCGCTCGGCCAGCACGGCGAGCGCCAGGGCGGACAACGGTGTCAGGTCCGACGGCTTGACGATCACCGGGCACCCCGCCGCCAGCGCCGGAGCGCACTTGCGGGTGATCATCGCGTTGGGGAAGTTCCACGGTGTGATGGCGGCGCAGACGCCGACCGGTTGCTTCAGGGTGAGCAGGCGACGGTCGCCGCTGGGGGCCGGAATGGTCTCGCCATAGACCCGACGGGCCTCTTCGGCGAACCATTTGACGAAGCCGGCGCCGTAGCGAATCTCGCCCCTGGCTTCATTCAGTGGCTTGCCCTGTTCATGGGTCATGATCAGCGCGAGGTCTTCGAGGTTGTCCATCATGGCCTGATACCAGCGCTCCAACACCGCCGCCCGCTCCGCCGCCGGACGCGCGCGCCATGCCGCCCAGGCCCCGTCCGCTGCCTCGATGGCGCGTCGGGTTTCGCTGCCTTGCATCGCGGGGACGCGGGCGAGCGTTTGGCCGGTGGCCGGGTTGATGACGTCGAGGGTGGCGCCATCGTCGGCCCCCACCCACTGCCCGTCGATATAAGCCAGTTCCGCCAGCAGGCTGGGGTCTTTCAGAAGTTGAGTGAGCATGGTCGCGTCCTGTTCCGAGGTAGTTCCAGTCTAAGGAGGTGCCGCGGCGCAGGATGCTGAAAGCGGAGGTTGGGCGGTGTTGGATGCTGAAGTTTTGGGGTGAAGCGGCAGGCTATACCGATAGGACTGCGACTGCTTTGTTCTTGCTTGGTGCGTGGGAACGGGCTTGCTCGCGAAGGCGGCGTATAAGCCCATGAGTGAGTCGGATGTGCTGGGCCCATCGCGAGCAAGCTCGCTCCCACAGGTTTCTTTGGCGTGGCTAAACCTGGGAGCCTTGCGGTGGACGCGGTTTAAACCTTCAAAGCCCCAAGCAACCCAGCCAGGAACCGCTCCCCCGCCTCCATCTGAGCCACCTCGATAAACTCATCCGGCTTATGCGCCTGTTCGATGGAGCCCGGCCCACACACCACCACCGGCACGTCCAGCCGCTGCTTGAACAACCCACCCTCGGTGCCGAAAGAGACCTTCGCAGTCCCGGTACCCGGCTCAGCGAAATGCTTGAGAAACCGCACCGCTTCGACGCTCGGATGCGTATCAAGCCCCGGATAGACATTCAGCGTCTCGATCTGGATGTCCGCTACGTTCGAGAGCTTTTTCGCCTCGCGGACGATCACTTCGGCGTGCTCGTGCAGTTGCTCCAGAAACCGATCCAGATCGTCGGCCGGCAGGTTGCGCACTTCGAAGTCCAGCGTACACAGGTTCGGCACGATATTGAGTGCCTTGCCGCCGACGATCTGCCCGACATGCACCGTGCTGTAGGGCACGTCATAGTCGCTGTCCTGGGCGCCCTGCTCCTGCAACTGCCGTTGACTCTGGCGCAACGCCGCGATGAAGTCGCACGCCACGTGGATGGCGTTGACCGAGCGCGGGGCCAGGGATGAGTGCGCTTCCAGGCCTCGGCAGTAGGTGCGGTAGGAGCCCTTGCCCTTGTGGCCCAACACGAATTGCATGTTGGTCGGCTCACCGATCACGCACAGGAACGGTCGCACCGGGGCCAGGTGCAGCACGTCGAGCAGGCGGCGAACGCCCACGCAGCCGATTTCTTCATCATGGGAAAGCGCCAGTTGCAGCGGCCGGCTCAACGGCTGGTCGGCCGCGTCAAGCATGGCGTCGATCGCCAGGGCGATGAAGCCTTTCATGTCACAGCTACCGCGCCCGTAGACCCGGCCATCGCGCACCGTCGCCTGGAATGCCGGAACGGTCCAGGCTTGCCCCGCCGCCGGCACCACGTCGGTATGGCCGGATAGCAGGACCCCTGGCACCTCACGGGGGCCGGTGCTGGCGAACAGGTTGGCTTTCTTGCCGCTCTCGTCCTTGACGATCAGCGATTCGATGCCTTTGCCCGCCAACACATCGCGGACGTATTCGATCAGCGCCATGTTCGATTCCGAGGAAACCGTTTCGAACGCCAACAGGCGCTCGAAAATAGCCAGGACGCGAGGTTTCATGAGGCTTTGCTCCGTTGTTCGGAAGGGGTGAACCGGCGGATGGAGAACGGTTCGATCGACGTGCTGGTGGTGCCGGTGCTGATCAGTTCGGCCATGACATCGCCGACGCCCGGACCGAGTTGGAAACCATGGCCGCTGAAGCCGAAGGCGTAGTACAGGCCGTCGACGTTGCCGCTGGCGCCCATCACCGGCAGGTTATCGGGCAGGTAGCCTTCGATACCGCTCCACACGCGGATGATGTTGAGGTTGCCAATGCCCGGCACCAGGCGCCGCATCTGGTCCAGTTGGTTGAGCAGGCTGCGCGGTTCGACATGAGCCCGGCGGTTGAGCATGTCCGGCTCGCAACGGTAGCCACCGCCGATGATGATGTTGCCCCGTGGAATCTGCCGGAAGTAGATCACTTCTTCGGGAATCTTCGTGTACACCCCGATCACCGTCGGCAAGGCATAGGGCACCGGCTCGGTGACGGCCATTTGCGGACCGTTGGGTGCCAGCGGCACCGGCTCACCGAACTGCCCGGAAAGTTTTTGCCCCCAGGCACCGGCTGTGATCAGCAATTGGGAGGCGCGGAACTGGCGGCCATCGGTCGTGGTGACGCTGAATTCGCCATTGGCCTTGTACACCTCGGCGACTTCCGTGCGTTCTTCGATGCGGGCACCGAGGCGCCGCGCCGCCCGGGCAAATGCCGGTGCTGCGAGACGCGGGTTGGCGTGACCGTCATGGGGGGCGTACGAGCCGCCCTTGACGTCCTTGCCCAGGAACGGAAAGCGCCCGTGCAGTTCACTGCCCCGATAAATCTGCAGTTCCAGTTGCCGGGCTTCGGGGGCATCGGCGTAGGCTTGCAGCTCCTCGATTTCCTCTTCCCGGTAACACACGCGCATGTGTCCGCTGGGAATGAATTCCAGGTCCTCGCCGATCAGTTCCGGCAGGCGTTTCCACAGCGCCCAGGAACGGTTCGCCAATTCCAGCTGCCCGAGAAAACGGCCCTGGCGTCGCACGTTGCCAAAGTTGACGCCGCTGGCATATTGGCCGATCTGGTCGCGCTCCAGCAGGATCACCGACCGGCCCCGCTGGCGCAGGAAAAACGCCGACGCCGCGCCCATGAAACCACCACCGACGATCAATACATCGGCCTTTTCAACGGTCATGGCGTGACCTCCTGAGTCAGCATGGAAAGCGGTTTGACTGGTGCCTGTCCGCGCTGGCGTCCGACTTCTTGCACCGGCACGCCCGCCGCCGCGGCAATCACCTCGGCCCCGGCCTGGGAGCAATAGCGACCCTGGCAGCGACCCATGCCGACCCGGCTGAAAGCCTTGGCCCGATTGACTTCACAGGCCCCCTTCTCGCTGACGGTACGCCGCAGCTCACCGGCGCTGATCATTTCGCAGCGGCAGACGATGGCTTCGTCCGGCAAGGCCTTGGCTTGCGCGGCCGGCCAGGGAAACGCCTGGGCGAGGCCGAGGCGGAACTCGTCCATCACCTTCAACGCCCCGCGCTGTTCGGCCAATCGGGCCGCATCCACCGGTTGCTGCAAGTCACCCAGTAGCGCCATGGCCACCAGCCACCCGGCATGCTCGGCGCCGTCGGCACCCCGGATTCGCGAGCCGTCCCCCGCCGCATAGATGCCACTGACCGACGTCCGGCCTTCTTCGTCGGTGTCCAGCAGCCATTGCCCGGAAGCCTCGTCGAAGCGCAGGCGGCAGCCCGCCAGGTCGGCCAGCTGGGTTTCGGGACGCAGGTGATACCCCAACGCCACCGCGTCGCAATCCACCGTCAGTTCCTGGCCGTCTGCGCGACGTACCCGAACGCCGCTCACTCCGGCGGTCGCTTCGCCGAGCACTTGCAGCGGCGAAATACCCAGGTGTACCGCAACCTTCGCCCGGTACAGCTGCGCCAGCAATTTCATGCCCGTGAACAGCAGGCCAGGACGCGCCATGAGCTTGGGCAAAGCCAGGATGCGCTTGACCAATGGCGAGGTGTCCAGCACCGCCGCGACCTGGGCGCCAGCCTTCACGTATTGGCTGGCCACCAGGTACAGCAACGGCCCGCTGCCCATGAACACCACCCGGTGCCCAATGGACACCGCCTGAGCCTTCAAGGCAATCTGCGCCCCACCGAGGCTATACGTACCGCCCAACTGCCAGCCCTCGACCGGCATCAAGCGGTCGGTGGCACCGGTACAGAGGATCAGTGCGTCAAAATCCACTGTCGTATGGCGACCCTGGCTGACGCAGCTCAATTGACCCGGCGTCAGGTTCCACGCCAGCGTATCCGGACGATAGTCGAGGTTGGGGCGCAGGCGATCGAAGCTTTCGTGCAAATCACGGGCCTTGGCCGCTTCGGTGCCGTACAGCGTCCCGTAGTCTCGGGTGAACCCTTCGGGCTGGCGCCGGTAGATCTGCCCGCCGTCGCGACGGTTCTCGTCGATCAGGATCGGCCTGAACCCTGCCGCGACCAACGTCTGGGCACAGCGTACGCCGGCTGGTCCGGCGCCGACGATGACTATCCGCGCAGTGGCCATATCGCCTCCGGTTGCGTGGTGATGATATCCAGCCCTTCGCGGACTTCGTTGGAGCAGGCGCGCAAGCGTTCGCCGCTGCGGGTCCAGACCCAGCAATCCTGGCAGGCGCCCATCAGGCAAAAGCCGGCGCGGCTGCCGGGATCGAATTCCGACTGGCGCAACGCCGGGCCGTGGGTCAGCAAGGCGACCATCAACGTATCGCCCTGCAACGCCGTGATGGGCACGCCATCGACCTTCAGATTGACGACGGGTCGACCCTGTTCGGCCAACCTCACGAAACGCGCGCTCATGCGTAGGCTCCCACGATCATGCTGTTTGAATCCCGCTGGCTTTTCAGCAGTTCGCCGCTGTCGTGGTGACAGAGCACCTCGCTGCCGCCATCGATGATGCGCCGGGGTGGCGCGATATGGTTGCACACCCCATCGACCCGTACCGGGCAGCGACCGAGGAATGTGCACAGATCCGGTTCATTGGCCGTTGGCCCCAACGCCGGCAACGTACCGCAAGTCGTCGCGCCGCAGGTTTCCAGCCAGCCCTGGCGCAGCTCTGGCACCGAATGGATCAGCAGGTCCGTGTAGGGATGAAACGGTGCCTGGGCGAACGATTGCCGAGACCCCGACTGGACCTTGTGGCCGCTGTACATCACCACGATGTCGTCGCACAGCGCTCGCACGGTGGAGATGTCGTGGCTGATGAACAGGTACGACACGCCCAGTTGTTGGCGCAGGTCGCGCAGCAGTTCAAGGATCGCCGCGCCGACCACGGTATCGAGGGCCGACGTCACTTCATCGCAGAGGATCAGGTCCGGCTTGGCCGCCAGCGCCCGGGCCAGGTTGACCCGCTGTTTCTGACCGCCGGACAGCTCGCTCGGACGTCGCTCGGCCAAGTCCCGGGGCAAACGGACGAGGTCGAGCAACTCGCCGATGCGCTCGCGCAGGGCCGCGCCCTTGAGGCCGAAATACATCTTCAACGGCCGGCTCAGGATGGCGCTGATGCTGTGCATGGGGTTAAGGGCGGTGTCGGCGTTCTGGAAAACCATCTGGATGCGGCGGAACTGGTCAGCAGTGCGTTCCTGCAAGCTACCGCCCAATGGCTGGCCGTCGAAGGTCAACCCGCCAAGGGCCGGAGGCAGCAACCCCGCCACCACCCGGGCCAAGGTCGATTTACCTGAACCGGACTCACCGATCACCCCGATGGCCTGGCCCCGGCGCACGGTGAGATCGATGTCCTCCAGCACGCGAATCGCCGGCATGCCTTGCGGGTTCTTGTTGCCGTAGCCGGCGGTCAGCCCCCGGATGGTCAACAGCGGAGCGTCCTCCGCGAGGCCGCAGGGCGGACGGATCGTTGTGTCCGGACGCGCCGCCGCCAGCAGGCTTCGGGTATAGGCATGGGCGGGCCCCTTGAGCAACGGCGCGGTCGCGCTCTGCTCGAATATCTCGCCGCCGTTGAGTACTACGATCTGGTCGGCCATCTGCGCGACGACAGCCAAGTCATGGGACACGTACACCGCCGTCGCGCCCCGCTCGCGCACCACGCGTTTGAAAGCGCGCAGCACATCGATCTGGGTCGTCACATCCAGGGCGGTGGTGGGCTCATCGAGCACCACCAGCAGCGGATCGCTGATCAGCGCCATTGCCGCCATGACCCGTTGCAATTGCCCGCCGGAGACTTGATGGGGATACCGCTGACCGATGCGCTCGGGGTTCGGCAACGCCAGGTCACGGAAAAGTTCGATGGCCTTGGCTTCGAGCACCGCCCGGCTGCCCAGGCCATGGATCAGCGCGCCCTCGACCACCTGGTCGATGAGCTTTTTCGCTGGGTTGAATGCCGCCGCGGCGCTTTGGGCAATGTACGAGACGCGATTGCCGCGCAAGCCTTGCAGCTCGCCTTCGCTCAAGGCCAGCATGTCGTGCTCGCCGATGCGCACCACGCCACCGGCCAGGCGACAGCCGCGTCGGGCATAACCCAGAAGCGCCAGGGCAATGGTGGTCTTGCCGGAGCCGGACTCGCCGATCAATGCGAGCACTTCGCCTTTTGCCAGAGAAAAACTGACGCCCTTGACGATCTCCACCTCGCCGCGTTCGCCACAGGCGACTACCCGCAGGTTTTCGACTCGAATCAATTCGCTCATTTCAATGACCTCCCGTGCGTCGATTGCGCCGCGAAGACAGGCGATCGATAAACAGATTCACGCCGATCGTCAGGGTGCCAATGGCCAGGGCCGGAATCACGATGGCTGGCGCGCCCTGGTTGAGACCGCCGATGTTCTCGCGCACCAGGGAGCCCAGGTCTGCGTCCGGCGGCTGCACGCCCAGGCCGAGAAAGCTCATGCCACTGAGCAGCAGCACGATAAAGCCAAAGCGCAACCCCAAGTCGGCCAGCACCGGGTTGAGCATGTTCGGCAGGATCTCCACACAAGCGATGTACAACCTGCGCTCGCCACGGGTACGGGCCACCTGCACGTACTCCAAAGCCTCGATATTCACGGCCATGCTGCGGGCGATCCGGAATGCGCCCGGCGTGAAGCTCAGCACCGCCGTGCAGATCAACAAGGTCACCGAGGAGCCGAAGGCCGAAACCATGATCAACGCAAGCATCTTGCTCGGGATAGAAATGAAGGCGTCCATCAGGCGGCTGATCAGCTCGTCCAGCCACTTCGGCGAGACCACTGACAACAACGCACAAGTGGTTCCCAAGCCGCTCGCCAGGACCGCCGCGACCAAGGCCAGGCCGACGGTGAACCTTGCGCCCACCATGATCCGGCTGAGCATGTCGCGGCCCAGGTAGTCGGTGCCCAGCGGGTACGCCGCGCTGAAGCTGTCGAAGACGTTGTCGGACACCACTTCGCCCACCGGGTGCGGCGCCAGCCAAGGTCCGAAAATGGCCACCAGCAACCAGATGACGCACATGGCGGCGCCGAGCAGGCCGAGCCAGGAGGCGCCGTTGGAAACCTTGCCATAGGCCAGTTCGGGCGCAGCAGGCGGGGACTTCGCAATGAGATTGTTCATTGGTTTCTCAGCCTCGGGTTGGACAGGATTGCGCACAGGTCGGCAATCAACACCAGCATCAGGTACGCCGTGCAAAACAGCATCGTGCAGGCCTGGACCAATGCCATGTCGCGGTTCGTCACGGCATCGACCATGAGGCTGGCGATGCCGGGATAGTTGAAGATCGTCTCGACGATCACCACGCCACCCAGCAGGTAGGACAAGCTCAAGGCGATGGCATTGGCGATCGGCCCGATGGCATTGGGCAAGGCGTGGCGCAAGACCACCCGCACCGGACTCACGCCTTTGAGGCGAGCCATCTCAACGTAGGGGCTGTCGAGCTGATCGATCACCGCCGCCCGGGTCATGCGCGCCATCTGCGCAACGATCACGCAGCACAGCGTCATGACCGGCAAGGCATAGGTGCGCATGAATTGCAGCGGCGAGGTGATTTCGCTGGAGTAGGACAGCGCCGACAGCCAGCCCAGGTTGACCGCGAAGATCAACACCGCCAGCGTCGCCACCAGGAACTCCGGCACCGCCACCATCGTCAGCGTGAAGAAACTCAGGACGCTGTCGATGCGCCCCCCTCGGCCCATCGCCGAGCCGATTCCGAGGATCAGTGCCACCGGCACCGACACCAGCGCCGTGGCGGCCGCGAGCATCAAGGTGTTGGGCACTCGTCCGGCCATCAGCTCGCTGACCGGCACGGCATTGGAAATCGATACGCCGAGGTCGCCGCTGAGCAGGCTGGTCAGCCAGTGCAGGTAGCGCAATGCGCCTGGCTGGTCGAGGCCCATCTTCACCCGCAGGGCCGCCACTTGTTCAGGCGTCGCGAACTGTCCAAGGGACTGTTGCGCCGCGTCTCCCGGCAATACCGCCGTGATGGCGAACACCACCATCGAGACGATCAGCAGGGTCACGATCGCGGCGCCGAGGCGCCGGCCGATCAACCACAATGTGTTGCTATTCATCACCCGATCCTCTTGCCATGTCACGGAGCCAGACCACGCTCATCAAGCGTCCAGCCAGACTTGCTCGGAGAACATGTAGCCCATGAAGCCACCCAGCGGATTGGTGCCGTAGCCCTTGACGCGTTGGTCGACGCCATCGATGTTGCTGATGAACACCGGGATGCCGATGCCACTGTGCTCATGCACCAGCGTCTGCATGTCGGCGTACATCTTGCCGCGCTTGGCCTCGTCGGTTTCGCCACGGGCCTGCACCAGCAGTTGGTCGAATTGCGGGTTTTTCCAGCCGGACTCGTTCCACGGCGCCGAGGACTGGAAAAACTGCGAGAACAGCATGTCGGCGTTCGGCCGTGGGTTGATGTTGCCGAAGCTCAGCGGGTGCTTGGCCCAGTGGTTGGACCAGTAGCCGTCGCTCGGCAGCCGATTGACGTTGAGTTTGAGCCCGGCCTCCTTCGCCGACTGCTGCAAGAGCACGGCGACGTCCACCGAACCGGTGGCGGCCGGCGAGCACATCACCGGCATGCTGATGTTTTCCATGCCGGCTTTCTTCAGCAGGAAACGCGCCTTTTCCGGGTCATAGGTGCGTTGCGGCAGGTCGGCGTTGAAGAAGCGCGCGCCCGGCGCAATCGGATGATCGTTGCCGACCCTGGCAAAGCCACGGAAAATCGCCGACTTGACCTGCTCGCGGTCCAGCAACAGTTTCATCGCCTGGGTGAATTCGGGGCTCTGGCCTGGCATCTGGTCCTGACGAATGATCAGGTCCGTGTAGTTGCCCGAGGGCGAATCGACGACACGGTGGCCTGCGCTGTCCTTGATGCGGGTCGTCGAGCGCGGGTTGACCTCGTTGATGATCTGCACATCGCCCGACAGCAGCGCGTTGACCCGCGACGGCTCGTCGCCGATGCCAATGAACTCGATCTCGTCCAGGTAGGGCAAGCCGGGCTTCCAATAATTGGTGTTGCGGGCGCCGATCGAGCGTACTCCCGGCTTGAACTCCTTGACCTTGAACGGACCGGTGCCGACCCCCTGGCTGAAATCCGTGGTGCCCTCGGGCACGATCAGCATGTGGGACACGGCCAGAATCGACGGCAGTTCGGCATTCGGGCCGCTCAAGCGGATCTGCACCTCGTGGGTACCATTGGCCTTGACCTCCTCGAATTGCGAGGCCAGCGGCAGGACCTTCGAACCGGTGACCGGATCCTTGTGCCGCAGCAGGGAAAACACCACGTCCGCCGCTGTCAGCCCTTTACCGTTGTGGAAGGTGACTTCCTTGCGCAGGGTGATCACCCACAGCGTCGCATCGGTGGTGTCGATGCGTTCGGCCAGCTCCAGTTGCGGCACCATGTGGCTGTCGAAACGGGTCAGGCCGTTGTAGAACATGTAGTGGCGCACGTAGTCGGTGGACGATGAGCCCTTGGCCGGATCCAGGGTATCGGCGGTGGAACTGGTGATGCCCGCCACTCGGATACGTCCGCCGGGCTTGCCCTTGCCTGGGCTCGTGGTGTCATCGGCCCACAACTTGCCGGCGGCGCCGAACAGGCTGCCGGCCCCGGCCGCGGCGACCCCGGCCAGCCCGAGCATTTGCAAGGCGTGGCGGCGCGACATGCCGCGATTGAGCCCTTCGAAAACCCGCAGACTTTCTTCGCCCGTAATCAACTGGCCGTCGATGCTGTTCTTATTGTCAGTCATGTCAGTTCTACCTTCCGCAAGTGATAGGGGCTCGGTTGCGCACGGTCGTCGCAACGGTTGAAACGCCAAACAACGCCTTATGAATCAGTGTAGGTAGTCCTGCAGGCGGTAATACGCGCCTACAAACGGCAGGAACCAGGGCTTGCCGAAGTGCCCGGGAATCGCCGGCCAGTCGAGCTCGCGCCAAGGGTTGGCTTCGACCTTGCCGGCCATGACGTCGGCCATGACCTGGCCCATGTGCACCGACATCTGCACGCCGTGGCCGCTGTAGCCCATGGAGTGGTAGATGCCGCCATGCTGGCCGGCGCGGGGCAAGCGGTCAGAGGTCATGTCCACCAGCCCGCCCCAGCAATAGTCGATTTTCACGTCGGCCAACTGCGGGAACATCTGCACCATCGTCGCTTGCAGCACCTTGCCGCTCTTGGCATCGGACACACTGTCGGACATGGCAAACCGCGCACGGCCGCCAAACAGCAAGCGGTTGTCCGGGGTCAGGCGAAAGTAATTGCCGATCATGCGACTGGTGACGTAGGAGCGACGGGCCGGCAGCAAACTGTCGATCAGCGCCTGTGGCAGTACCTCGGTGGCGACCACGAAACTGCCCACCGGGACGATGCGTCGCCGATACCAACCCAGCCCGCCTTGCTGGCACGCACCGGTGGCCAGCAGAATTTGCGAGGCATGCAGCACGCCTTTGTTCGTGTTGACCTGATAGCCGCTGCCGCGGGTCTTCCAGTCCTTCACCTCGACGCCCTGGAAAATCAACGCGCCATGACGGGCGGCCGCCTCGGCCAGGCCGACACCAAAGCGCCCGACATGCATCTGTACGCCATTGCGCTGCAGCAGGCCGCCGTGGAACTGGTCCGAATTGACCTCGGCGCGAACCTGCTGCGCAGACAACAATTGAACCTCGGCATCGACCTCCTTGCAGATCAGTTCACAGGTGCGCGCCAACCCTTCGTAGTGCATCGGCTTGGCGGCCAGCTTGAGCTTGCCGTGACGCGTCAGGTCGCAGGCAATCCCTTCCTGCTCGACCAACGAAACGACGCTCTGCACGGCGCTTTCGTAGGCCAGGTAATAAGCGCGGGCCTTATCGGCACCCAGGCTTGCTGACAATGCCGCATAGTCCTGGGCGACGCCGGTGTTGCACTGCCCGCCATTGCGCCCGGACGCCTGCCCGTTCACCCTTCCCGCCTCCAGCACCGCCACCCGGGCGCCCTTCAAGGCCAGGGCCCGGGCCGCCGCCAGACCGGTGAAACCGCCACCGACGATGGCGACGTCGACCTGGTCGGGCAACCCGCCGACCTGGGCACCGGTGAAGGCCGGTGCGGTATCGAGCCAATAAGACTCACTGCCCATGTCTAAACCCCTTTCGCCTTGAAGCGTTCGCTCGGTTTCAGAGCCCGACCAGTCCAGGCAGCCCGCCGATATCGGGGATCTGGTGGTAGTTGTAGATCGAGTTGCCCGGTTGCTCATGACCACGAGCAACGAAGGCCTTGTGCTTGATCTTCATGTCATTGGCCGGCATCAGGTCGTAACGGAAGCTCGACGACACATGCAGCACATCCTCCGGCCCGCAGCCGAGGTTATCGAGCATGTATTCGAACGCGGCCAGCCGCGGCTTGTAGGCCTGGGCCTGCTGGGCAGTGAACACTTTATGGAAAGGCGCGCCGAGCTTGTCGACGTTGGACATGATCTGCTCGTCCATCGCGTTGGAAAAAATCACCAGGGGGATCTTGTCGGCGATCTTCGACAGGCCCGCCGGCACATCGGCGTGGGGGCCCCAGGTTGGCACGGCGTCGTAATAGAGCTGGCCTTCGCCGCGGTATTCGACGTTCCAACGCTTGCAGACCCGCATCAGGGAGGTCTTGATGATCTCATCATAAGGCCGCCAGTCACCCATCACCTGGTCCAGGCGATAAGCGGCGAAGTCCTTGACGAATTGGTCCATCTGCCCGGCATCGACACGGTCGGCGAACAGCTCGCGCGTCATGTTGCCCATCTGGAAGTTGGTCAACGTGCCGTAGCAGTCGAAGGTGATGTACTTGGGTCGAAGAAAGCTCATGAGTGCGGTCCTGGATTTGTTGTTGAAGGCATGACGAAGCAAACATTGACGCCATTCGTGAGGCTCGCGGCAACGCTGCATCACGTTTTCATTACAACACCATGAGACCGTGGAAAAACCGTTAAAAATAGTCGCCGCTTGGTACAAACCACCGTTTTGCGGGGCCCGCTCAGCAGACTTTGCGGGATGCTCCAGACACGGGCGCTGCGCCCGTGTTTCTGAGGGTTTGGGGGCAGTTATGGTGCGCCAGGCGACGTTTTGCCGAGAGGTTTACGGCAGGATCTGCGCCGTGGCGCAGCGATTGGCAGCACAACGTGGAAACGTTTTCGACGGCCGCTTCAACGGCCGCAAAACCTGATCCTGGACAACATCCGCAGATCGCCCTCGCGGTAATAGTCATCGCTCCAGCTGTCGTCCGGCGCCAGGGGCTGGACCTGCTTGAGGGCGAGCTTTTTTGCGAAATAGCGAAACCGGTAGTGCTCATAGAAGCGCAGCAGTTCCAGCCCGTAGCGGTCGGCCAGGTCGGTGTCGCCCCGGATGATCAGATAGTTCTCGTCGTTGCTGGCGCTGGCGGCGGCGCTCAGGTTGTGGCTGCCGCTGATGATGGTCGGCGAGTCACTGGTGAAGTCGGTGACCACGGCCTTGGTGTGGACCAGCAGGTTGCCCTTCTGGCCTTTCATGTTTTCCCGCAGCCAACCCTCCAGGCCGGTATTGAGCAGCGCGGTGGCGGCGAATTCGGCGGTGCGGTCGGCATGGAAACCGGTGATGCGGCTGGTGGTGTTTTGCAGGCCGTAGCGCAACACGTCGTCGTTCGGCTGGCCGAGCAAGGCATCGAGAATCCGCTCGGGTAAGACGAATGCGGTGACGAACAGCAGGTCCTTGCGCGCGGCCGCGATGATCTCGACAAAGCGATCGAGATCGCCCTTGCCGTTGCGGGGCGAAAAACCGGCGAAGAGTTTTTCGTCGCCGTCCATGGGATTGCTGAGCGTCAGCCAATCGCGGGTGGCGTCGACGTCCCCGGGGTTGGCCCAGATCTGCTCGAACACCTGGCGATAACTGTCACTGATGCGTGGATCGTCCAGCACATGGATGACGTTGGCCTGGCGATAGACGCCGTTGGCGGTGAAGTTGGTGCTGCCACACAATACGGCCTCGGGGGTCGGCACTCCATGCCGGTCGATTCTGCTCAGGACGATGAACTTGTCGTGGAAAATGCTATGGGTGACTCGACCACGCTTGTTCGCCGCCGGCAGTTTTTGCAGGCTGGCTTCATTGCTGATCGTCGCGTCGTCCTCCGGCTGGGCATGGTAAAGCACCCTCACCCGAGCGCCGCGCGCATGGGCCGCGTTGACCGCCTCGACAATCACCGGCAGTTCGTATTCATAAATGGCCACGTCCAACGCCCAGCTTGCATCCAGGGCCCGGTCGATGAAGCCGACCAGGCGCCCCAGCAAACCGTTTTCCAGCCAGCGACGCGGCGCATCCGGCCAGTCTTCGATGGACAGGCTCCGATTGGCGCTGATCAGGCTGTCCAGTTCCGGAAACTTGCGCTGGAACGCCTGGCTGGCGGCCACCGCGCGATTGAAGATGACGCTCTGGTTGGCAGGCTGGCCGTCATCGCTGGTGACGGTCAACTCAAGGGCCTCGCCCAACTGCGGCGCATCGGGACTGCCGTAGGCCAGGTGCACGCGGTAATGGATCGTCGTGCCAGGGTTGACCGCGTAATCGGCCCAGCGAAATTTCTGCAACGGCGCCTTGTCGCTGGGCGTGGCATGGAACTGCGGGAAGGTGTGGGCCTTGTCGGGGAAGGTCAGACTGTTGAACAGGAACAGCCACGGCTTGTCACCGTGCTGCTTCTCGATGGCGAAGCCCAACAGCCCCTTGCGCCGTGGCTCGGCGAGGTCCATGGCGAGCAGCACACCGTTGGTGCCTGCGTAGGCCTTGACCCTGAAATCGTCCTGGGGGTTGGTGACGAGTACGCGCATGGGTTCATTCCTTTGAGAGTTGCTTGAGCATAGAGCAGTGATGCCGATTGAGTCATGCAGATCACGGACCGAGTAGAAGCCTTCGCGAGCAGGCTCGCTCCCACAGGATTTTGTCGCGACCTTGATTCCAAAGGCCACCACCAACCCCTTGTGGGAGCGAGCCTGCTCGCGAAGCGGTCCTGTCAGACAAACCGATCTTCAGCATCAATATGCCGATACTCAGCCCCCAACTGCCCCGCCAATTGCCGCGCCCGACCCAGGCGGATCGGCCCGCGCTCGATGTCGATGAGCAGGCTGGGGCAATCGAGGGGCGGCATGGGTTGCCCGTCTCTCACCCGGCCGTCGGTCATCAGCAACACCCGCTGTCGCTCCGCCGGGAAGCGCTTGCGACGGGAGGCCAGCCAGCGCTGCGCCTCGCCGATCGCCGCCAGCAACGGCGTACCACCACCGGCCCCCAGCGCGTCGAGCCACTGCACCAGGCCGTGGGAGGCCTTGAGCCCTTGCACTTGCCAGGTCGGCGTGGCGCCGCTGGCCGTCAACAGCGCCAACCGTGCGCGTTGTCGGTAGGCCTCGTCGAACAGTTGCGCCAGCAGGCCCTTGCCGTCGCTCAAGGCCCGATGGCGACGGGTCGAGGCCGATGCGTCGACAATCACCAACCAAAGTTCATGGGCTGAACGCTGCCGCGATTTGAAACGCAGGTCCGCAGCCAGGCGCGGACGCCCCTTTAGCAGCGTGCCCGGCCAGTCCACCACACCGTTGGACGCTGCTTTGCCGTGGCCTTGGCGCCCATGGTCCAGACGTCCCGGACGGGGTCTGGCATTCGCCCCCGACGGCGAACGGGGGCGAATGCCTAGGGCTTTTTTGGCCAGCTCGGCACGTCTCGTCGGGCGCCGGTCGGCAACGCCCGGGGCGGCAGGTCGCCCCATTGGCCTTGGCCTTCGCTGGGTTGGCTGGTTTCATTCGGGTTCGAAGGTGGGGCCTGGTTTGGCGCGGGGGGCGGAGCGGCGTGCTCGCGGCGGCGATGACGCAGGGCAAATTCGGCAACGGCATCGATGTCTTCAGCAGCGATGGCGTGCGCGCCACGCCAGGCGGCATGCGCGCGGGCAGCCCGCAGCCAGACCAGGTCGGCGCGCAACCCATCGACTCCGCAGGCAAAGCAACGCTCGGTGATCTGCCCCAGCGCCGCGTCATCCAGGGGGATTTGGGCCAAGCCTGCGCGGGCCTGTTCGCAGCGTTCACGCAACCGCTGCTGGGCCGGCTCCCACTCGGCGCAAAACGCCGCCGGGTCGTTGTCGAAATCCAGGCGGCGACGGATGATCTGCCCGCGCTCGGCCGGTGCGGTGTGGCCATCGAGGGCCACGTTGAGGCCGAAGCGGTCGAGCAGTTGCGGACGCAGTTCGCCTTCTTCCGGGTTCATCGTACCGATCAACACGAAACGCGCCGGATGCCGGTGGGAAATACCGTCGCGCTCGATCAGGTTGGTGCCGCTGGCGGCGACATCCAATAGCAGGTCCACCAGGTGATCAGGCAACAGGTTCACCTCATCGACGTACAACACGCCGCCGTCGGCCTTGGCCAGCACCCCCGGGGAAAACTGCGCGCGCCCTTGCCCCAATGCCGCGTCCAGGTCGAGGGTGCCCACCAGCCGCTCCTCGGTGGCGCCAAGGGGCAAGGTCACGAACTGACCGCTGGCCAACATATCCGCAAGGCCCCGGGCCAGGGTGGACTTGGCCATCCCGCGCGGGCCTTCGATCAGCACGCCGCCGATCTTCGGATCGATGGCCGCCAGGCACAGGGCCAGTTTCAGCGCATCGGCGCCGACCACGGCGGCGAGGGGGAAATGTGGGGTGTCGGTCATATGAGATATCTCATCAATGTAGGGAGCTCCCTCGCCACCAGCGGCCGTCATCCATCGGTAAGTCAGCCATCTTCTTCGATGTCCAGCAGCAGGTTTTCCAGCGCCTCGCGATAATCCCCCGGCGCCTGCCACATCCCCCGCTGCTGCGCTTCGAGCATGCGCTCGGTCATGTCCCGCAGGGCGTCGGGGTTGTGCTGCCGGACGAAGTCACGGGTATGCGGATCGAGCAGATAGGCATCGGCCAGCAAGGCGTACTGGTGGTCTTCGATCAACTGGGTGGTGGCGTCGAAGGCGAACAGGTTGTCCACCGTCGCCGCCAGTTCGAACGCGCCTTTGTAGCCATGACGCTTGACCCCGTCGATCCACTTCGGATTGGCCGCGCGGGAACGGATGACTCGGTTGAGTTCTTCTTTCAAGGTACGGATCTTCGGCAGATCCGGTTGGCTGTGATCGCCGTTATAACTGGCGGCGGTTTCGCCGCTGAGGGTTTCCACGGCTGCGAGCATGCCGCCCTGGAATTGGTAGTAATCGTTGGAATCGAGCAGGTCGTGCTCACGGTTGTCCTGGTTCTGCAACACCGCTTGCACCTGGCTCAGGCGCCGGGAAAATTGCGCCCGCGCGGCGGTGCCTTCGTCGCCCGCACCATATGCATAACCGCCCCAGTTGAGGTACACCTCGGCGAGGTCTTCGCGACTCTGCCAGAGCCGACCGTCGATGGCCCCTTGTACGCCCGCCCCATAGGCGCCGGGCTTGGCGCCGAAAATCCGCCAGCCGGCCTGGCGCGCCGCGTCTTCCATGGGCAAGCCCGATTGCAGCAAGGCTTCGCGCTCGGCACGCACTTTGGCCGCCAGCGGGTTCATGTCATCGGGTTCATCCAGGGCCGCTACGGCTTGCACCGCCGCATCGAACAAGCGGATCAGATTGGCGAAGGCGTCCCGGAAGAACCCGGACACCCGCAACGTCACATCCACCCGAGGCCGGTCCAGCAGGCTCAACGGCAGGATCTCGAAATCGTCGACCCGCTGGCTGCCCGTGGCCCACACCGGACGCACGCCCATCAGCGCCATGGCCTGGGCAATGTCGTCGCCGCCGGTGCGCATGGTGGCGGTGCCCCACACCGACAGGCCGAGCTGGCGCAGGTGATCGCCGTGGTCTTGCAGGTGCCGCTCCAGAATCAGGCTCGCCGACTGAAAACCGATGCGCCACGCCGTGGTGGAGGGCAAGTTGCGCACGTCGACGGAGAAGAAGTTGCGCCCGGTGGGCAGCACATCCAATCGTCCGCGACTCGGCGCGCCACTGGGGCCGGCCGGTACGAAACGCCCGCCCAATGCGTCGAGCAAGCCGCCCATTTCCGCCGAGCCACAGGCATCCAGGCGTGGCGCGACGACGGCACGCAGGTGGTCGATGATGCCGTGCACCGTCTCCCACCCCGGCGCGTCGAGCTGCGCGATATCGCCGGCCAAGGCTTGCTCGATCAGTCGCGCCGCGAACAGCTCCAGACGCTCACGGCTGTCGCCGACGGTGCGCCAGGGCTCATCGCTGACGTCGCGCAAAGCCTCGGGACGCTCGCCGGCCCAAGGCTCGGCCAAGGTGCAATCGAGCGGATCGAAGCCCAACCCGAACGCCTTGGCCAGGGCCCGCAGCAGGCTCGACTGGGCGCCCTTGCCGTCGCCACGGGGAATGCGCAGCAATGCCAGCAAGGTGTCGATGCGCAGCCGTCCGCTCGGCGACTCGCCAAAAATATGCAGGCCATCGCGAATCTGCGATTCCTTCAGGTCGCACAGGTAGGTGTCCAGGCGCGGCAGCCAGATCGCCGCGTCGGCGTCGCTGTCGAGGCCGGCGTCGAGTTGCAGCTCGCGGTCGATATGCGTCTCGCGCACCAGGGCCAGGATGTCCCGTTGCAATTCCCTGGCGCGGCGCGGATCGAGCAATTGCGCCTCGTAGTATTCGTCAGCCAGCAGCTCCAGGTTGCGCAGCGGCCCGTAGGTTTCGGCGCGGGTCAGCGGTGGCATCAGGTGGTCGATGATCACCGCCTGGGTACGCCGCTTGGCCTGAGCGCCCTCGCCCGGGTCGTTGACGATGAACGGATAGATGTTTGGCAGCGGCCCAAGCAGCGCGTCCGGCCAGCAGTTTTCCGACAGCCCGACGCCCTTGCCCGGCAGCCATTCGAGGTTACCGTGCTTGCCGACGTGGATCACGGCGTGAGCGCCGTAGGTGTGGCGCAACCAGAAATAGAACGCGAGGTAGCCATGGGGCGGCACCAGGTCCGGGTCGTGGTACACCGCGCTCGGATCGACCTGATACCCCCGCGCCGGCTGAATGCCGACGAACGTCAGGCCCAGGCGCAGGCCGGCGATCATCAAGCGTCCGTCACGGAACATCGGGTCCTGCTCGGGTGCGCCCCAACGGTCCAGCACCGCTTGGCGATTGGCCTCGGGCAGCGCGTCGAACAGGGCCCGGTACGCGTCGACGGCCAGGCTCTGATGACAAGGCTGCAGGTCGAGGCTGTCCAGGTCGTTGGTGACGCCGCCGAGCAACTGCCGGATCAGCGCGGTGCCGCTGGCCGGCAGCTCGGTGGTCAGCGGATAACCCTCGGCCTGCATCGCCCGCAGAATATTCAGCGCCGCCGCTGGCGTGTCCAGGCCGACGCCGTTGCCGATGCGTCCGTCCCGGGTCGGGTAGTTGGCCAGGATCAGCGCCACGCGCTTTTCGCCGTTGGGCAGGCGCGCCAGGGTGGTCCAGCGGCGGGCCATTCCAGCGACAAAATCCATGCGTTCGGGTACCGCCCGGTAGCAGACTACATCGCTCTGGCTGCGCTCGCTGCGCCAGGCCAGGTCCTTGAAACTGATGGGCCGGCTGATGATTCGCCCGTCCAGTTCCGGCAAGGCGATGTGCATCGCCAGGTCTCGTGGGCCCAGGCCTTGTTCGCTGGCGCGCCAGCCGGGTTCGTTGTCCTGGGCGCAGATCGCCTGGATCACCGGGATATCGCGGCGAAACGGCCGCAGGTGCGGCGCTTCCGGACTCGATTGTGCAAAACCGGTGGTGTTGAGAATAACCCCCGTTGCCACTTCGTCCAGCCAGTCTTCCACCTGTGCCAGACAACCGGGTTCCTTGAGGCTCGCCACGGCGATCGGCAAAGGGTTGAGCCCCGCCGCTTGCAGCCGCTGGCAGAACACGTCGATGAACGCGGTGTTCGCGGCTTGCAGGTGGGAGCGATAAAACAACAGCGCCGCTACGGGATCGCCTGCCCGCCAGTCCGCTTGCCAATCATTCAGGGTCGCGTTGGTTTTTTCCGGGTGATAGATCGCCGTGCGCGCCAGGGGCTGGGGCTCGCCCCACGGATAATCGCGGCCAAACCATTGGCTGCCCAGGTGACGGAACAGGTTAAGGGCGTTTTCCAATCCGCCTTGACGAAGAAACTGCCAGAGCCGATCGCGGTGCTCGGCGGACACGTTGCTCAGATCGCTGAGCTCCGGGTCCGGACGGTCGTCCCCCGGCACCAGGATCAATTTCACCCCGCGCCCGGCCAGTTCCACCAGGCGCTCGATGCCGTAGCGCCAATAGCCGATGCCACCGTGCAACGACAGCAGGACGACCTTGGCGTGGCGCAATACATCTTCAACGTACAGATCCACCGAGGCGTGGTTCTGCACGTGCATCGGGTTGGCGAGGCGAAACTGCGGAAAATCGTCCGGCAACTGCCGCGCCGCTTCTGCCAGCAGCGCCAGGCTGGAATCGCCGCTGCACAGGATCACCAGCTCGGCGGGGGTTTGCCCGAGGTCGGCGATGTTGTCATCCGACACGAAACCACCGGGCTGGGTCCTGAGCAGGTGCATGGTTTAGACGCTGAGGGCGGCGCGCAACTGCGCTTCGAGCAGCCCGGCGTCCAGGGCCTGGCCGATCAGCACCAGACGTGTGACGCGCGCTTCATCGGCGCCCCACTGGCGGTCGAAGTGCTTGTCGAAGCGCGTGCCCACACCTTGGATCAACAGGCGCATCGGCTTGTTCGGGATGGCCGCGAAGCCCTTGACCCGCAACACGTCATGCTGAATTACCAGTTGCGTCAGCGCGTCCAGCAGCAGGCTTTCGTCAGCTTGGGGCAGTTCGATGGAAATCGAATCGAAGGCATCGTGATCGTGGTCGTCGTCATCGCCGTCATGGTGGTGGTCGTGATGGCTGTGGCGGCTGTCGATGTGTTCCTCGGAGCCCGCGCCCAGGCCGATCAACACGTCCAGCGGCAGGCGACCGTTGCTGGCTTCGATGACCTTGACCGCTGGCGGCAGCTCTTCGGCGACTTCCAGGCGGACTTTGGCCAGGTCCTCGGGGTTGATCAGGTCGGCTTTGTTGAGGATCACCAGGTCGGCGCTCGCCAGTTGATCGGCGAACAGCTCGTGCAGGGGTGATTCATGGTCCAGGTTCGGGTCCAGCTTGCGCTGGGCATCGACCTTGACCGGGAACGCGGCGAAGGTGCCCGCGGCCACGGCCGGGCTATCGACCACGGTGATGACCGCATCGACGGTGCAGGCGCTGCGGATTTCCGGCCACTGGAAGGCCTGGACCAGCGGCTTGGGCAAGGCCAGGCCGGAGGTTTCGATGAGGATGTGGTCGAGGTCGCCGCGACGCGCCACCAACTCACGCATCACCGGAAAGAACTCTTCCTGCACGGTGCAGCACAGGCAGCCGTTGGCCAGTTCATAGACGCGGCCGTTGGCTTCTTCTTCGGTGCAACCGATGGAGCACTGCTTGAGGATCTCCCCGTCAATGCCCAGTTCGCCGAACTCATTGACGATGACCGCGATACGTCGGCCTTGGGCGTTGTCGAGCATGTGCCGCAGCAAGGTGGTCTTACCCGACCCGAGGAAACCGGTGACGATGGTGACGGGGAGTTTGGCCAGTGTTTTCATCGGATGCCCTTTGGCAAGGTGGCGGGCAAACGGGACGACAACCACTGGCACAGGCGCGCGCGGAAGATTTCGCCACCGGATCACCCCGCCCGGTTGTAGTGAGAATCTGTTGTCGAGGCAGGTCTCCTGGCTGACGGCGGGCCAAATCGGCTTTTTTCAAAGCCGGGACTGACATTTTGCTGCGCCTTCCCGTGTGCCCGTTGTATAGGGCTAGCACAGTGGCCTTGCAGAAACAGCACCGTTCACAGTTGCGGGGGCAGCCGCGGCTTGGACCGCGTTCCCTTCTCAGGCTCTGTACGCGAACATTTCATACAGACCCTAGCTTCGGCGCGTGCCGAAGAACCTCGAAGGCGCAAGGCTACGCAGGGTGTGCGGGCGGGTCAATGTCCCAAGGCAATCTCCGACGACTGATGCGTCCTGGCGACTGCCCCAAGGGCAAGTCAGCGCGCCGCCACTCGCCAGAGCCGGGCGATGTCCTGGGCCCGCTCGGCCAGCAGGCGTGGCGCATCGGCGCAAGCTTCTTGTAGCGTCATCGGCCCATTCGCCAGGGCAAACGCGGCATCGATGCCGTGCTCATAAAGCGCTTCGTAGCCCTCCCCCAGCGTGCCGGCGATGACCACCACCGGTACGCCGCGCCGCTGGGCGATACGGGCTACGCCAAACGGCGTCTTGCCACGCAGGGTCTGGGCGTCGAAACGGCCTTCGCCGGTGATCACCAGGTCGGCGCCGTCGATCGCAGCGGCCAGGCCGGTCAATTGCGCGACGACTTCCACGCCGGTACGAAACTGCGCCTGGAGGAACGCCTTGGCGGCAAACCCCAGGCCGCCAGCGGCACCGCTGCCGGGTTCGTCGCGAACGTCGCGGTTCAACACCTGGGCACAATGTTCAGCAAAGTGCCCCAGCGCCCGGTCCAGTTGTTGCACCTGCTCGGCGGAGGCGCCTTTCTGCGGGCCGAACACGGCTGAAGCGCCATGGGCACCGCAAAGGGGGTTGTCGACATCGGCGGCAATCTCGAAGCACACGCCGGCCAGGCGCGGGTCCAGGTCGCCAAGGTCGATACGCGCCAGTTTGCCCAAGGCCAGGCCGCCGGGGGGCAGGGCTTGGCCCTGGTCGTCCAGCAACGCCACGCCCAGTGCCTGCATCGCCCCGGCGCCGCCGTCGTTGGTGGCGCTGCCACCGATCGCCAGGATGACTCGGCTCGCCCCTTCATCCAAAGCGGCGCGGATCAGTTCGCCAGTGCCATAGGTGCTGCTGGAACAAGCGTCGCGCTGTCCCGGCGGCACCAGTTGCAGGCCGCTGGCCTCGGCCATCTCGATGATCGCCGTGCGGCTGTCGGGCAACCAGCCCCAGCGGGCTTGGACAGCGGCGCCCAGCGGGCCACGGACCCGCGCCTCGCGCCATTGGCCATCGCAGGCCGCGAGCACCGCCTCCACCGTTCCCTCGCCGCCATCGGCCATTGGGCACTTGATCAGCTGCGCGTCCGGCCAGACCTCGGCCAGCCCTCCTGCGATGGCGTCCGCCACGGCCTGGGCGCTGAGGCTGTCCTTGAACGAGTCGGGGGCGATGACTATTTTCATTTTTGTTCTCCGGTTCCGATGTACAGCATGCTGCCAGCTGACCGCGATTCTGACGCCGGTCCGCCGCACAAAAGACCTTGGGCATTATTGGTCAAATTCACAAAGGATGGGTTGGCATTGCTGGCCTCTTCGCGAGCAGGCTCGCTTCCACATGGGAACTGCTGTGGTCGCATATTCTGTAATCACTGGAGATCAATGGTGGGAGCGAGCCTGCTCGCGAAGGGGGTCACTCCGGAAAATTTTGATTATGTGGCAACAGTTGAACCCCCAGGTACAACGCCAGCATCCCATCCAGCCTGAGCGGGTCGACGCCGCTGAGTTCGGCGATGCGTTCCATGCGATAGCGCAGGCTGTTGCGGTGGATGCCCAGGGCGTCGGCGCAGGCCTGGCTCTGGCCGTCGTGTTCGCACCAGCTTCGCAAGGTAGCGAGCAATTGGCCGTTGCTGTCCTTGGCGATCACTTTGCGCAACGGGCTGAGCAGTTCGTCGAGGGCATCATCGCTGCGATGCCGCCAGAGCATCACCGGCAGCCGATAGCGATTGAGCAGCAGCAAGCGCGACTGCGGCAGGACATCGCGCCCATACGCCAGCAGATCCGCCACCCGCCGGTAGCAACGGCGCAGCCCCGCCAGCCCCTCGGCCTGACCGCCCACAGCAACTCGCAGGATGCTCCAGCCCAGGCCATCGAGCTTGCCCAGCAGCCGCTCGTTCTCCACCGAGGCCGTGACCGGCCGGCACCAGAGCAAGGAGGATTTGGACGACGTCAGGCACCAGCTGTCCGGGTAGCGCGACATCAGCCAGGCGCTCAGCGATTCGACGGTTTGACCAGGGCCATGCTCCAAGCCCAATTCGAACAGATACGGTACGCGCGACAGCTGCGGCTTGAGGCCCATCTGCTGCGCTTCATCGAGCAACCTTGGCGAATCACCGGCATCGCCTAGCAGCAATGCCAGCAAGTCATCGCAACGCTGACGGCGCCATTGCTGCTCGGCCTGCTGGTTGCGCTGGCCGAGCAGCATTTCGGCGGTCATGCGCACCAGTTCGGCGTAAGTGCGCAATTGCGCGGGTTCGCCGGTAATGCCCAGCACGCCGATCAAGCGCTGGTCGAGCATCAATGGCAGGTTGATTCCCGGCTGTACGCCCTTGAGGTGGACGGCGGTGTGCTCGTCGATTTCCACCACCCGTCCGTTGGCGAGGACCAGTTGCGCGCCCTCGTGGCGGGTATTGATGCGCTCGCGCTCGCCGCTGCCGAGGATCAAGCCCTGGTTGTCCATGACGTTGACGTTATAGGGCAGAATCGCCATCGCCCGGTCGACGATGTCCTGCGCCAGGTCGTGATCGAGTTCGAACATGGGCGGTGTTCCTTGCAAACGGCGTGATTGTTGTTTTGAGGTGCGCCGCCCACGGGATTGGTCAGGCGCACAGGGTCGGATTGCAAACGTTGTGCTGCGGCACAAAGACACGGGACCTTGGGCTGGCCGAGACTCAAGGGGCGGTCAACGTTACCCCTTGGCACGCCAAAATCATAATAAAGAGAGCCCCGTCATGTCCCAGAGCGCAGCAGCCCTCCTGGCTACCCCCGACGAAAAGAATACCGTCTACAAGCGCATCACCCTGCGTTTGATCCCGTTCATCTTCATCTGCTACCTGTTCAACTACCTCGACCGGGTGAACGTTGGCTTCGCCAAGTTGCAGATGCTCGACGCGTTGAAGTTCAGCGAAACCGTGTACGGCCTCGGCGCCGGGATTTTCTTCATCGGCTACGTGCTGTGCGGCGTGCCGAGCAATCTGGCCTTGACCAAATTCGGCCCTCGGCGCTGGATCGCCCTGATGATGATCACCTGGGGCACGCTGTCGACCTGCCTGCTGTTCGTCACCACCCCAACCCAGTTCTACACCTTGCGGCTGTTCACCGGGGCGGCTGAAGCCGGGTTCTTCCCTGGCGTCGTGCTGTACCTTTCGCAATGGTTCCCGACGTTCCGCCGTGGCCGGATCATGGCGCTGTTCATGTCGGCCATCCCAGTGTCGGGGCTGCTGGGCAGCCCGTTTTCCGGCTGGATTCTCAACCACTTCGCCGCCGGCCAGGGCGGCCTGGCGGGTTGGCAGTGGATGTTCCTGCTGCAAGGCATCCCGACAGTGATTCTCGGCGCCCTGGCGTTCTTCCTGCTCAGCGACACCTTCGCCAAGGCCACCTGGCTGACCGACCATGAACGCGCCGTGCTCACCGCCGACCACGCCGAAGACCTGGCCAACAAACCGAAAACCACCACAGACTCCCTGGCCGCCGTGTTCAAGAACCCGGCGATCTGGGCCTTCGGCCTGGTGTACTTCTGCATCCAGAGCGGCGTGTATGCGATCAATTTCTGGCTGCCGTCGATCATCAAGAACCTCGGTTTCAGCGATAACCTGGTGATCGGCTGGCTGAGTGCGATTCCCTATCTGCTGGCGGCGGTGTTCATGTTGCTGGTGGGGCGCTCGGCGGATCTGCACAAGGAGCGTCGCTGGCACTTGGTCGTGCCGATGCTGATGGGCGCGGTGGGGCTGCTGATCGCGGTGAACTTCGCCACCACGCCGGCCATCGCCATCCTCGGCCTGTCCATCGCCACCATGGGCGCCCTCACCGGCCTGCCGATGTTCTGGCCGGTGCCCACCGCCCTGCTCAGCGCGGGCGCGGCGGCCGGCGGGCTGGCGTTGATCAACTCCATGGGCCAGATGGCCGGTTTCCTCAGCCCATACCTGGTGGGCTGGGTCAAGGACACCACTGGCTCGACCGATGCGGCGCTGTACCTGCTGGCCGGCGTGATCGTCTGCGGCAGCCTGTTGGCGCTGCGCATGACCCGCACCTTGCGGGCCTGACACCCCTTTTACCCTGTGGGAGCGAGCTTGCTCGCTCCCACAATTGATTTGTGGTGGTTTGAGAATTCTGTTTGATCCTTGCGGCGGTTCTGGTATTTGATTGAACCTTTCCCCCATGAATAAAAGGATCTTGTCATGAGCTACCGCACGCTAGGCCATTCAGGGTTGCAAGTCTCGACGTTGACCCTGGGCACCATGATGTTCGGCGAACAGACCAGCACCGAAGATTCGCTGCGGATCATCGACAAGGCCTGGGACCAGGGCATCAACTTCATCGACACCGCGGACGTCTACACCGGCGGTCGCTCCGAAGAAATCGTCGGCGAGGCGATTGCCCATCGGCGCCATGAATGGGTGCTCGCCACCAAGGTCGGCTTCGGCCCGCCGGACGGTATGCCTAACCGCAGCGGCCTGAGCCGCAAGCATCTGTTCAATGGGATCGAGGCCAGCCTGACGCGCCTGGGCACCGATTACCTGGATATCTATTACCTGCACCGCGAAGACCACAACACCCCGCTGCACGTCACCGTGTCGGCCATCGGCGACCTGATTTGCCAGGGCAAGATCCGCTACTGGGGCCTGTCGAACTACCGCGGCTGGCGCATCGCCGAGGTGATCCGCATTGCCGACAGCCTGGGCATCGACCGCCCGGTCATCAGCCAACCGCTGTACAACATCGTCAACCGCCAGGCGGAAACCGAGCAGATCACAGCGGCGCAGAATTATGGCCTTGGCGTGGTGCCATTCAGCCCCCTGGCTCGCGGCGTGCTCAGCGGCAAGTACGCGCCAGACGTCGCACCGGACGCCAACAGCCGTGCCGGACGCCAGGACAAGCGCATCCTGGAAACCGAATGGCGGGTCGAGTCCCTGCGCATCGCCCAGCAGATCCTGGAATACACCCAGGGCCGGGGCGTGGGCATCGTCGAGTTCGCCATCGCCTGGGTGCTGAACAACAATGCCGTCACCTCGGCCATCGTCGGGCCGCGCACCGAGGAGCAGTGGGATTCGTACACCAAGGCGCAGGCGGTGAAAATCACGGCGGAGGATGAAGCGTTCATCGATTCGCTGGTGACACCGGGCCATGCCTCGACGCCGGGGTTCAATGATGTCGGCCATTTCGTGCCGGGGCGCGTGCCGCGTACGTCGTAACTTACACTGAGATCACCGTGGCGAGGGAGCGTGCTCCCGCTCGGCTGCGCAGCAGTCGCTCTTTGGGGCCGCTACGCGGCCCAGCGGGAGCAAGCTCCCTCGCCACGGGTAAACGGCTTTCCGTATCGTGCTGCAATTCCAATAACAAGAGGCATCCGTGTCCAAAGGCATCGCTCTATCGGTCTCGGCATCCGCCCTGTTCGCCGTCATGTACTACTACACCTCGCTGCTCGCGCCGCTGACGGGCCTGGAGATTTTCGGTTGGCGCATGTTGCTGACGATGCCGTGCATGACTGCGTTCATGCTGATCTCCCGTGAATGGAAACTCGTCTCGGATCTTGTCGCACGCCTGATCGCCACGCCGCGCTTGCTGCTGGGTGCAATGGCGTCATCGGCATTGATGGGGGCGCAGTTGTGGCTGTTCATGTGGGCGCCGCTCAATGGCTACAGCCTGGACGTGTCGCTGGGCTATTTCCTGCTGCCGCTATCGATGGTCCTGACGGGGCGCATCGCCTATGGCGAGCGCCTTTCGCGTCTGCAGAAAGCCGCGGTGTTTTTCGCTTCTCTCGGCGTGCTCAACGAGCTGTACCGGGTGGGTGGGTTTTCCTGGGCGACGTTACTGGTGGTGCTGGGCTATCCGATCTATTTCATCCTGCGCAAACGCCTGCGCACCGACAACCTGGGTGGGCTCTGGCTGGACATGACGTTGATGCTGCCGTTGGCGCTCTGGTTCGTGCAGAGCGGCGAACAAGGTTTCAAGGTTTTCAATCAACACCCGTGGCTGTCGCTGCTGATCCCGCTGCTCGGGGTCATCAGTGCCTCGGCCCTGGTGGCCTACATCGTTGCCAGCCGGTTGCTGCCCTTCAGCCTGTTCGGGCTGTTGAGCTACGTCGAGCCGGTGTTGTTGCTGGGGGTCGCGCTGCTGCTGGGTGAAAGCATCCAGGCTGAAGAATGGCTGACCTATATCCCCATCTGGATGGCCGTGGCGGTTCTGGTATTCGAAGGGTCCAAGCATATGGTGCGGCAACGGCGCCGGGCCTGACTGCCCCAGCTTGCATCACGAAACACTCTGCGCCCACGCGCCAGGTCCAGCTCCTTTATCATGCCCGCACGAACGCCAGGAGGGCGCTCGGCAGACCTTACGATAAAGGAATTATCGATGTCAGAACCTTCCCAAGGGCGATCCGCCCAACCAGGGGTGGAACGGATTCCACCTGTGGTGATCACCGATATCACGTCCCATCCGCTGCAACGTCTGCCCGAACATAACGACACGCAACCGGATAAAAAACCAACGCCCCGGGAACGGCTCACGCGTTTGGATGAACGCCTGGGGCCGGTGAAGATTGGCGAGTTGAGCATAAGCCGCGTCGACCTTTATCGCATGGGCGCACGCCTGGGCGACGACGGGACCGCAACAGACTCGGCACTTCTTTCGCAACCGGACGGAGCGCTGATCGATGCCGTCCGGTTCGATCCACTGATGATCGAGACTTACATCAAGGCGCACCCTTCGGGCAACGCCCCCGATGCGACCTCTCTGTTGTTCGAGCTCGCGTCCGTCCGATCCTCCAGCTCCCCCGCGATTCTTGAGCCAACACCAGGCCACGTCCCCAGCGGGTCGATGGACACGTTCGGCAAATTGCTCGATGCGTTGCAGGCGATGCAAGCGTTGCAGGGCCAACCCTTCGCACCGGGCATGCCAACCTGGGTCAACAACCTGAAGAGCCACGGTATGCTCACCGCTGCGCTGGGCATGCAGATCTACGGAATCTACGGTGGTCTGGTGGGGATCCGTGATGGCCTGAGAAACAGCGATCTGGCCGAGATAGCGGTCAGCTCCGGGGAAATCGGCGGTGAGCTCACTTCGGTCATGGTGGAGCACGGGCTGTTGAAGACCGGAAAACAAATGCTGCGCCAGGCTGACCGGGTGCTCATGGGCTTCAAGGCCACCGCCGTGGGCAAATGGCTGATCCGCAGCGCGGGCCTGATGGCCGGCATCCTCACGCTCCCTTTCGATATCTACCACGCCATCAATGCCTTCGACGCCGCCGCCAGATCCACGGGCAAGGAAGCCATGGACCATTACGTCTCGGCCGGCATGAGCGTGGCGAGCGCAGGCCTCTCGGTCGCGCTCGGGGCGGCGGCAATGGCGGGGTTCGGTCTGACCGGCGCGGTTGGGTTGGTGGCGTGCGCCGTCCTGATGGTGGGCGCAAGGGTCTACGGCGCAGCACGCCAGGTCGATGACATTGACGATTACATTGAGCTGAGCATCAACGAACGCTGGCGCTCGGGTTGGTTCGCGTTCACTGGGCAAGCGCTCGATACTCAAGTGATGGGACGCTACGAGGTTGCGCGCACCCGTGTCGGGTACACCCAGGCGCTGGTGGACCAGGCGCGCAAGCTGCTGGACGGCGAGCTGAAACCCAGCGTGGAAGCCCTCGTCAGCGGCCGCTTCGAAGTCAACATGCAACCGCTCAAGCACTGGAGACTGCACTGGGATGACGGCGAGCAGCCTTACCGGGAAGTGAGCACACCAGAGGTAGTGGAAAGCGACGATGTAATCGACGCATCTCGGGGGCTGGACAAGGCTCCCAGGGTGACCGTCGGTGAACCGGGCAAGGGCAAGGGCATCTATTGGCAGTTGGGTGGCGGCAACGACCAGGTCTTCGGCGTATACGACAAACCCAACTACTTCAGCTTCTCAACGGGTAAAAAGAGCCTGACGGGAGGTTCGGAGGATGATGCGTTCATGTTCCATGTGAACGAGACACTCAAGACGCCGGTCGTGGATGCCAGGAACGCGCTGCATGGCGGCGCGGGCAACGACACGCTGTCGTTGCAGGGTCGACTCCCGGACGTCAACGGCTCTTACGCCTATCTCGGCCTTGAAATCGATCTGCCCGGCGGACTCTCCCTGTTGAAGTCCCACGACGACACCCACCCTGCCCACTACGCAACGATCACCTCGATTGAAAACGTCGAGACACTGCCCCGTGGCTACAGCCGAGTCATCGGTGACCGGCACCCCAACCACATCACGCTCAATGGTATGGATGACCGAGCCACCGGTGGACGCGGCGATGATGTGTTCCGGCTGATGGGCAACTCCAGTCGGGTCGACGGTGGCCCCGGCACGGACCGTTACTACGTCGCCATCAACACTGGCGACATCCATATCACCGAGGATGGGACGGAGCCGAGCATCATTGAACTCGGCTATCCAGCGGAAGGGATCAAGGGTTGGGAAATCCAGGGCACGTCATTGAAGGTGACGTTATCCCATGATGCGCAGACAACGGATTTATTTCGCGAGCTGTGCATTGTCGATACGTATTGCCAGGTTGGGACTCAACGGGTCCTGCGTAATGACGCTCTGCTGTTCGTGACGCAAGATGGCTTCACTTTCAAGCCGGATCTGCCAGACGCTTTGCTCGCCCCGGAAGATCACCCCGTCAGCGCGATCATGATGCATCAAGGCAAATCGCCGCCCGCGCCGGTCATTTTCAATGGTGAAAAAGTCGCCTCACGGGATCTCGTCTCCGAAAACTATTTCGTTGCCAGGGAATGCCCCGACCCTATCTTCGATATCCCGCAGCAACCGGCCAACGCAACCACCACGCTGTTCCTGGACCATGACGACAGCGAATTGGAAGCCGTCCACGCTCATTATCGCGTGGAGGTTCGCACCATCGGTTATTGGAACTGGCTGACCTACAGCGACATGAAGCTGGTGCTGCAATTCACCAACGGCACGCGGCTGACGCTCGATCATTGGATGAAGCATAACCAGGGTGTTGCGTCGAATGTCACGGGCATGTTGATGTCCACTGGCGTATCGCTCACGCGCGCCATCACTCTGGTCTTTCGTGACGGCACCTCCTACCGGGTGGGTACGGTACGGCCGTCATTCCACGATGATTACCAGAACCCGGGAACACGCGTGGTCGAGGGGCGCCATGTACTGCGCCGACGCCCTGGTCGTGCTGTCTTCCGGTCCCCGTCCCGTGAAGTCATACGCCTGCCTTCCAGACCGCAAAAAATCAGGTTACCTGAACGCCAGCACACCAGCATTTACGAGCTGGAGGGCAACGCCTCCACTTACGAAGTCCACCCCAGCCCTGGCGCCACCCTGCGCCTGTATACGACCAGCGCAACCGATTCGTCGGGGTGGAATATTCACGCCGACAGCTTTGACATGGATCTGGCCCGCAGCGATATCCGTGTCGGTAGGACCTGGGTCCTGCTCGGTGACGTGCGGTTGTTGCTCACGCCAGAGCCCGATGACCGGAAACCACCGGAAATTGTGCATGTGGAACTCGTGTCCGGCACCCGTTACCAGATCGACACCGCTCTGGCGAAAGCGCGACTGTTGAGCATCAATGCCAGGTTCCATGCCGACATTGCCACGCTCCTGCGAGAAATCCAGGCCCATGAAGCTGATGGCAGCCTGGCGACGACATTTCTCAGCGTCGCTGGCGTTCGCCTCGCTGACGGCACGCCAGGCGCGATCTTCTATGACGTACTGGACCAGCGCTGGATTCTCGCTAGCGACGACACGCAAGAAGTGAACAGCTCGGACCTGATGATCGGGACCGTTGCCCAGCACTGAACAACACTCCCTCAACACGTCCAAGCAGCCAAGACCAACCCGTCCGCACGCGTCGGCACCGGCTGGCCGCTGCAACACGACACCTATCAAGGAAGAGAACATGTCTCCAAAAAAACCTGTGCGCCCGAAGGGCACAGACACGCCAGGCACCGATCCGGGCACGATCACCCTACCCGACGTCAGGCTGCCGCCTCATCTTGCATTGCCTGGGACCGGCATCCCGCCACGCCCCCACACGTCGACGTCCGAGCCCAGTGGCTCTGCCGGGGCTTCATCCCAGAAGAGCCCGCCGCCACCCGTCGAGCTGACGGACCCGACCAGTGGCGCCCCAACGGCTGCGCAGCCTTCGCCAAGGTCCTTGGATCGCTACGCGCTCAATCCACCCGAAGGGTTGCCACCGGCCCGCGCCGATGGTCTTCGGGTCAACGGCAACGGCAGCTACGTCGATCTGGACGACGGAAAAGTCGCCCGGGTCGTCCATGACCCTGCCTTGAACGCTTATTACGCGTGGGGCCTGAATGAACTGTCACCTTCGGGCCCGGCACTCTATCGGCCAACAGGCGCGGTGTCCTGGCGCGAAAACGCCTTCGCCACGAAGCTGCGGGCCTACCAACTGGGCAAGGACCAGCGAGCAGTATTCGATCGCAGGAACGAGGGGCTATCGAGCCAGTCCATCAAAGAGCGCGACGCTGCTTTAGGCCCTATTTACCGGACCCAACAGAACCAACTGAAAGAGGACGCCCGGTTATTCCTTCAAAACGCCCAACGGATCCCTCGTTCCGCCGCTCCTTCGTTGCTTGGCGTGGAGACATTTTCCAAGCTCATCGAGAAAATCTTCGAACACTCCCAAGGCCTGGTCATGACGGAGCGGTTTTCGGGCACCGGCAGCAAGATGCAACTGATCGACGCGATGCCGGCACTGGTCGCAAGCGGTGTAACGACGCTGTACCTGGATCGCTTGCGAATCGACATCGACCAGGTCGTCCTGGACGGGTTCGCCAGAACCGGTGTCCTCGACGCCAGACTGAAGCGTCGCCTGCACGCTCTCGACGTGAATGATGACGCGGTCCCGCCAACGCCCTACACCTATCAGAACCTGATCATCGCGGCGCGGGAAAATGGCATAAGGGTCCAGGCCCTGGACTGCGCCGCCAGGGCCCAGGCGGAACTGTCCGGAGACGACGGTTTCCGAGGCCTGTTCACGTATCACGCCAGCCAAGTGATCAATGCCGACCGCCTTAATCGTCCGCAAGGCAAGTGGGTCGCCCTGGTGGGAGCGTCCCAGTATCGTAAAAGGAACATCGCTCTTGAACAGGAGCAGCACGCCACGGTGACTTTCAGCTACCCCAACACGCCTGGCCTGGCCCAAGTGCAAGGTGTGATGAGCTTGCATGTCGAGGACCTTGCCCATGGCCCGAACCTGCAGGTCATCCAGGACCCGTCGCTCGGGGCCGCTGATTTGAACCTGAACGTAGGGGGCCAGGGCATGAAGCCATTCGAGCTGCCCGTTCGTTACCGACGCGTTCTGGAACAAGACATTCGAAGTGCCAACCTTACGCAGGACCCCCATAGCCTTTTTGCGACAATACCGGTGCAGCGTGGTCTCGATGTCGAAACCGCCCAGAGGGAACGTTTCCAGCGCGCCAGGGATACCATCAGCGCCAGCCAGTACTTCTTCGAAGGCCAACCGGTCACCCGCCCCAGGCCGCGCACGCCGGCACTGCGACCTTACAGCCCACCCCCCGCTGTGCTTGAAAGCATTTACCGTGTATCCAATGGCCTGGTCTTGGGAGCGGCCTACAACGCCATCGGCGCCAGGAAGTTCTTGATCGACAACATGCCCGCCCTGAAGGAGCAGCAGGTCAAGACGCTCTACATGGAAAACCTGATCATTGAATACGATCAACCCCGGCTGGATGCATTTGCCTCCAGCGGTGCGATGTCCGATCCTCTGCGGGCGAATCTCCGGCGCCAGGACGAACTCCAGCAGATGAATTCCTCCAGCGCCCATTCGTTGGTCAACCTCATCACTGTTGCTCACCGGCACGGCATCAAGGTGCAGGCGCTCGACACGTCGATCACCTTCAGGGACGAAATGAGGCGGCACGCCCCCGAGCGCTCCAGGAACTTCAAGTACGTGGCCCATACCCTCATCGAGACCGACCAGGCCCACCGGGGCCCGCACAAATGGGTGGCGCTGGTGGAGAGCGGCCACGCCAATACCGCTCGAAACACCCCCGGATTGGCTGAACTGCAAGGTGCCGTCGGGGTACGCGTGGTCGATGCCGGCAGTCAACCCACGCGAGTGCTGCCCGATGAAGGAGAGATCGTTTCCAGTCTCTTGCCCATCGCACGACCAGCCGCTCACCGTACGCCCTCCGGCGCCGGGTACCTTTTTGTGAAGTCAGATCTGCTGCTGGAGATAAGTACCGGCACCCAGCTGATACGGCGGGCGCCCGTCAGCCCTGGCAAGTTGTTGAACAAGCCGAACGAATTCCTGATCGAACGCTCGGAAGATGGGTTTCAGCTGTACCTGGCGAAACATCAGCTGGGGGACTTCAGCGTATACCCTCTGCTTATGGCCGCTGACCAGCTATCGGTCGACATTCCCGACCTGTCCCAGCATTACCACCGGGTGTGGCAAGTCAACAAAGTGAAGTTCAAGGAAATCGACGCACTGGTGTGGGCGCTCAAGACTGCCGGTCTGAAACAGGTCAGCGGCACGACGGTGATTCCCGTCTCGCCGCTGCGCCTGATGGATAGGCACCCACGGCTGACCGATCCTGGCATGTACCTTGTCGAAACCAGACCGGAAGGCACCATGATCTTCCACCGTTCCAAGGACAGCTCGATCAAAAGAACGCTGGTCAGCAAGGATCAGTTGTCGGGCAAGCTTTATATCAATCGACCGGAATGGGGGCTTACCGAGCTTCGTCTGTTTGACAACCTGGACGCCCTCACGGCCCACCTGGATGAAGCGATTGGGTTGAAACGCGTGCAAAGCGCCTGACAAACAGCACCGGTCAAGCATTGATGCCGGACCTGCTCTGGCCAATATCCAGGGCGCGGGCGAGCTTGCTGGCGACGGCGCCACCACGGGCGGATGGATCGCCAGCGTAGCTTGCGCCGGGCAAAAAAAACCGCCCGGCATCAGGCCGGGCGGTGTTTGTGACACTCAGGCATTAGTCAGTAGTCAGCACACCACGGCGCACCTGGTCACGCTCGATCGACTCGAACAGCGCCTTGAAATTGCCCTCGCCGAAGCCATCGTCGCCCTTGCGCTGGATGAATTCGAAGAACACCGGGCCCATCAGGGTTTCCGAGAAAATCTGCAGCAGCAAGCGTTTGTCGCCCTGCTCGGAAGCACCATCGAGCAGGATGCCACGCGATTGCAGCTCCGCCACTGGCTCGCCATGATTCGGCAGACGGCCCTCGAGCATTTCGTAGTAGGTGTCCGGCGGCGCGGTCATGAAGCGCATGCCGATTTTCTTCAGCCCATCCCAGGTCTTGATCAGGTCGTCGGTGAGGAACGCCACATGCTGGATGCCCTCGCCATTGAACTGCATCAGGAACTCTTCGATCTGGCCGGCGCCCTTCGAGGATTCTTCGTTCAGCGGAATGCGGATCATGCCGTCCGGCGCGGTCATGGCCTTGGAGGTCAAACCGGTGTATTCGCCCTTGATGTCGAAGTAGCGGATCTCGCGGAAGTTGAACAACTTCTCATAGAAGTTCGCCCAGTACGCCATGCGCCCGCGATACACGTTGTGGGTCAGGTGATCGATGATCTTGAGCCCCGCACCCACCGGATTGCGGTCGACACCTTCGAGAAACACGAAGTCGATGTCATAGATCGAGCTGCCTTCGCCAAAACGGTCGATCAGGTACAGCGGCGCGCCGCCGATGCCTTTGATCGCAGGCAGGTTCAGCTCCATTGGGCCGGTCTCGATATGGATCGGCTGGGCACCGAGTTCCAGGGCGCGCTTGTAGGCTTTTTGCGAGTCCTTGACGCGGAACGCCATGCCGCAAACCGACGGACCGTGTTCGGCGGCGAAGTAGGACGCCACGCTATTGGGCTCGTTGTTGAGGATCAGGTTGATCGCGCCCTGGCGATACAGGTGTACGTCCTTGGAGCGGTGGGTCGCTACCTTGGTGAAACCCATGATCTCGAAGATCGGCTCCAGGGTGTTGGGCGTAGGGGATGCAAATTCGATGAATTCAAAGCCCATCAGGCCCATCGGGTTTTCGTATAGATCTGCCATGTCGGCGCCTCATCATGCTTATCAATTAACAAGAAACGTTAGTTGCCAGTGATGCTGAGGGCGCGCGGCGGCGCGCAGGAAATACCGCGGACGCTGCGGGCGAGGAAATCGCCATAGATCAGTTGAAACCCAAGTATCTTCATTGTCGACCCAAGGCTCTTGCGGGCGAGGCTTCTGCTGCCAGAAGACGTTATTCTTATATGCGTAAATCGATTCTACACAGCGTAACCACATTTGTCCGCCTTGGGTATCAAATCGCCTTTTTGGCCGAGCGTGCAAGGGGTTTGTTGCACAGGAAAATACCCATCAGGATCAGTCCCCCGCCCCCGCACATCAAGGCCGTAAGCCGTTCGTCCAATAGCAAGGCGCCCAGCAGGACCGCCGTCAGTGGATTGAGCGCGATGAACACGCCGGACCGGGTCGCGCCAATCCGGCGGATGCCGTCATACCAGGCGATATAGGCCAGCGCCGAGCCCAGTACGCCAAGGTACAACAGGCTCAGCCATTGCCCGGCATCCAGTGCGGTCAGCGCCGCGAAGCGAATCTCTCCCCCGGCCGCGCACGCTCCCCAGAGCATCAGCGTGCCCAGCAGGATCGACCAGGTCACCGTTTGCAAGGGGCCAAGGCTTTCATTCAGGCTTTTGGAAAATAGCGAGTAGATACCCCAGCCGAGCACGCAGCCGAAAATCAGCACGTCGCCTACCCACCCTTGCTCCGTTGTTTGTAGCAAGGCCGGGTCACGACCCACGATCACCAGACCCGCCCCGCCGAGACACAAGACGATGCCGGCGACTTTCAAGCGGCTCAGGCGCTCCTTGAATAACCACCAGGAGGCCAGCCCGATCACCGCCGGGTTCAACGCCACGATCAACGAGGCCCGCGACGCACTGATGTATTGCAAACCATAAAAGAAACACAGGTTGTAGAAGAAAATACCGAAGAAACCCAGCATCGCCAGCTGCAAGCCCTGCTTCAGGCTGGGCCTGGCCAGAGGAATGCCGGCCACCCCGAGAAACACCAGCAGCGCGAGACTCGCCAGCAAAAAGCGCAGGCTGGCGGCCAGCATGGGCGCCAATGCATCGGAGAGGATCCGCCCGGCCACGAAGGTCCCTCCCCAGATCATTGTGACCATGGCGAGCTTCAGGTAGACCTGCAGGTCGGAAGCGATCGGCATGGAATGTTCCATGGGTTTCATTGCTTTCATCTCATTCAAGGTCGTTCGGATGCCAGTGACGAGGGAGCTCCCTCGCCACGGTTTTCTCTGTCGCTCAAGTGCCGTATTGTTCGCCTCATATCTTGTCATCGTAAAATGAGCCTTTACTCATGACCCTGACCCAACTCGAAATCTTTTCGCTGGTCGCCGAGCTGCGCGGCTTCACGGCAGCCGCGACACGGTTGGGCATCGGACAATCAGCGGTGTCGCACGCAATCAGATCCTTGGAAAACGAACTGGGCGTCGAGCTGTTCAGGCGTCATCAGACCCTGGTGGAGCCCAGCGACATCGGCCAGCAATTGCTGCTGCGGGCCCGAGCCATGCTCGGCTTGGCCAACACGCTGCGCCAGGAAGCCGCCGATGCCCGAGGCATGCGCCGCGGAACCTTGCGCATCGGCTCGTTCGGCCCGACAGCTTCGATGAAGCTGTTGCCCGCTATCCTGGAACGCTTCAGGACCTTGCACCCGGGGATCGAAGTGCATGTCGACGAGGGGCCGGACCGGCAGGTTCTGCAATGGTTGGACGAACGCCGGATCGACGTCGGTTTCGTGGTCTTGCCGGAGGAACGCTTCGATACGTTCGCGTTGATGACCGACCAGATGGTCGCCCTGCTCCCTGCTGCTCACGCCCTAGGGGATCGAACCCACGTGCAACTCAAGGATTTGTGCGACGACCCTTTCATTCTCACCGAGGCCGGCTCGTCGGAACTGGTCTGGCGACTGTTCAATGCCGCGCGCTTGACACCCAATCTCCGTTATCGCTGCTCGCAACTGCTCAGTACGCTCGACCTCGTCACTCGTGGCAACGCGGTGAGCGTAGTGTCCGAAGGCTCGTTGCCCCTGTTCGATAATCCTGGCTTCGTTGTTCGTCCTCTGTCGCCTCCCATCCCACGACAGATCGGCCTGGCCGTACTCGATAGCCGCCAGGCCTCGCCGGCAACCCTGGCATTTATCGAGCTGGCACAGGCCGTTCAGCCGACTTGATTGCGCTTAACTTTCGATAGGGTTATCTATTAGCCCAACGGACTAGAGCACGCGATTTCATTACACCGCCTAGTACTGCTAACAGCCAATCTCCGTCGCCAGTCGCTTGACGTCATCGGCCCGACTGATGGTAAAACGCCAACAGCTGTTACATAACGAAAAAGTTACGATTTACACTTTTCGGTTTAACTACTACAATTTTTTCTGCCTCTACCAGATAGCAGGAGAGTCATTAGTCACCGAGTCGCTACAAGGCGCCTGGCTTATAGCTTTGTTTGCGGTTGGTATCAGCCTTATATTTTGATTGGAGTAATTATATTGTCCAGACTCGCTGAATTTCGCAAAGCCGAAAAGGCCCTTCAAGAGCAGCTCGCGCAGCTGGAAGCTTTGAAGAATGACGCCGGGCTCAAGAAAGAAATCGAATTCGAAGAAAAGCTCCAAGGGCTGATGAAAACCTACGGCAAGGGCCTGCGCGACATCGTTGCGATCCTCGACCCGAGCCCGTCCAAATCAGGCCTGTCGTCGGGCAAGACGCCAAAGACTCGCCGTGCCCGCGTCGTCAAGGTCTATCAGAACCCGCACACGGGCGAACTGATCGAAACCAAGGGCGGCAACCATCGCGGTTTGAAAGCCTGGAAGGAAAAATACGGTGCGAGCACCGTCGATTCCTGGCTGCGCGGTTGAAAGCACTACAACGAAAAAAGCCCTGGCCTGCACCCAGGGCTTTTTTATGGGCCGAACTTTCGTGTTGGCCCAAGAGTATTACGCTGAAAGCCTTATAATTTCAGGCTATTTCGTACCGACTGTATTTCATCCTGGCTTTCTACAAATACCTGCGCCTGCCCCGCATAGGACAACACGTAGGCATTACCCTCATTAAGTGCCGCGACGAGGGTCTGCGACAATACATGACGCCCGTTTTGCGTGATCGTGCAAGTGGTTTCCAAAGCGCTTACGCCGCCCAATACGGACGCGTGAATCTTATTGCAGACACTTTGATAGCCACCTTGGAAAAAATCCTTCTGAATGGACTTTCTCATTTCCAACAGCACGCCTTGCAAGTTTACTTGATGGTCGGGCTCGACAGCCGACGCGGTCAACTCCATCACCATCACGGCATTGCCCGAAGGGTCGCTTTTGGTGGCGCGCTGCCGACTGGTACCTTTGGCCGGGGCCGGTGCGTCGGCGGGCAGCGATTCGATGATCCATCCCGAGGGCCAGGTTACCTGTGGTTCGGCCGCCCCCACATCGACGCTCGACGCGACGGCAAACAACAGGACGAACAGCGAAGAAAGCGGTCGAAACATTGCGTTGCACTCAAGAACTGATCGTGAAGTCTGAAGCGCGACGCACCACCAGGCAATAGGCACGTTTGGCGATGCCTCGCCCCTTGCGTATCATGGACGCACCTGCAAGGAAGCTAGCACAAGCCCCATTTATTTTTCGGAGGGCCCATGAGCCTGCAAGAACTCAATACTTTCCCTGGCGTCACCGCTCAACCCGATGCCGCAACGGCCAAGTTCGTCTTCAACCACACCATGCTGCGGGTCAAGGACATCACCAAGTCCCTTGATTTCTACACCCGTGTGCTGGGTTTTTCCCTGGTGGAAAAGCGCGACTTTCCAGAGGCCGAATTCAGCCTGTATTTCCTTGCCCTGGTCGACAAGAACCAGATCCCGGCGGACGCGGCGGCGCGTACCGAGTGGATGAAATCGATCCCCGGCATCCTCGAACTGACGCATAACCACGGCACCGAAAACGATCCGGCGTTCACCTACCACAACGGCAACACCGACCCGCGCGGTTTCGGCCACATCTGCATCTCCGTGCCAGACGTGGTCGCCGCCTGCGAGCGCTTCGAAGCGTTGGGCTGTGACTTCCAGAAACGCTTGAGTGATGGCCGCATGAAAAGCCTGGCCTTCATCAAAGACCCGGACGGTTATTGGGTCGAGATCATCCAGCCTGCACCGTTGTAAGTTCTGCGGTCACAAAAAAACCCCATGAGCCAAGGCCCATGGGGTTTTGTTCTTTCAGCGACTGGCTATCAGGCCGGTGCGGAGGTGCGGATCAGGTGATCGAAGGCGCTCAGCGAAGCCTTGGCGCCCTCGCCCACGGCGATCACGATTTGCTTGTACGGCACGGTGGTCACGTCACCGGCAGCGAACACACCCGGGATCGACGTTTCGCCACGAGCATCGACAATGATCTCGCCACGCGGCGACAGCTCGACGGTGCCCTTGAGCCAATCGGTGTTGGGCAACAGGCCGATCTGCACGAAGATCCCTTCCAGCGCCACGTCGCGCACTTCACCGCTCGGACGGTCCTTGTAGCGCAGGCCGTTGACCTTCTGCCCGTCACCCGTCACTTCGGTGGTCTGGGCGTTGGTGATCACCGTCACGTTCGGCAGGCTGTGCAGTTTGCGCTGCAACACCGCGTCGGCACGCAATTGCACATCGAACTCCAGCAACGTGACGTGGGACACGATACCCGCCAGGTCGATGGCCGCTTCGACGCCGGAGTTACCGCCGCCGATTACCGCGACCCGCTTGCCCTTGAACAGCGGACCGTCACAATGCGGGCAGTACGCCACGCCTTTGTTGCGGTATTGCTGCTCGCCCGGCACGTTCATTTCGCGCCAGCGGGCACCGGTCGCCAGGATCACGGTCTTGGCCTTGAGGCTCGCGCCGCTGGCGAACTTGACTTCATGCAGCCCACCGGCCGTGCCTGGCACCAGTGCGTCGGCGCGTTGCAGGTTCATGATGTCGACGTCGTATTGCTTGACGTGTTCTTCCAGGGCGACAGCCAGTTTCGGCCCTTCGGTTTCCTGGACCGAGATGAAGTTCTCGATGGCCATGGTGTCGAGCACCTGGCCGCCGAAACGCTCGGCCGCCACACCGGTACGGATGCCTTTTCGTGCCGCATAGATGGCCGCCGAGGCACCGGCCGGGCCACCGCCCACCACCAACACGTCAAAGGCATCCTTGGCGCTGATCTTCTCAGCCTGGCGCTCGATGCCACTGGTGTCGATCTTGGCGAGGATCTCTTCCAGGCCCATGCGACCCTGGCCGAAGTTCACACCGTTCAAATACACGCTTGGCACGGCCATGATCTGGCGTTCATCGACTTCAGCCTGGAACAGCGCGCCGTCGATGGCGACGTGCTTGATGTTCGGGTTCAGCACCGCCATCAGGTTCAGCGCCTGGACCACGTCCGGGCAGTTCTGGCACGACAGCGAAAAATACGTCTCGAAGTTGAAATCGCCCTTGAGCGAGCGGATCTGTTCGATCACTTCGACACTGGCCTTCGAAGGGTGGCCACCGACTTGCAGCAGGGCCAGCACCAGCGAAGTGAATTCATGCCCCATGGGAATGCCGGCGAAACGCAGGCTGATATCGGCTCCCGGACGGTTCAACGAAAACGATGGCTTACGCGCATCGGTGCCGTTGTCGAGCAAGGTAATCTGGTTGGAAAGACTGGCAACGTCTTTGAGTAACGCAAGCATTTCCTGGGATTTCGCACCGTCGTCGAGGGATGCAACGATCTCGATCGGCTGGGTGACCCGTTCCAGGTATGACTTCAACTGAGCTTTAAGATTGGCGTCCAACATACGGGCGATTTCCATTTTTGAATTTCAGAAAAAACAACGCCCAGGCGAATCTCGCCCGGGCGTTTTTTGGGGCGAAGCGGCTTACTTGGCTAAGAGCGGATCGCCCTCGGGTAACGCATTGGTTTAGATCTTGCCGACCAGGTCCAGGGACGGAGCCAGGGTGGCCTCGCCTTCTTTCCACTTGGCTGGGCAGACTTCACCTGGGTGAGCGGCAACGTACTGGGCTGCCTTGATCTTGCGCAGCAGCTCGGAAGCGTCACGGCCTACACCACCGTCGTTGATTTCAACGATCTTGATCTGACCTTCAGGGTTGATCACGAAAGTACCGCGGTCAGCCAGGCCAGCTTCTTCGATCAGCACGTCGAAGTTGCGGGAGATGGCCAGGGTCGGGTCGCCGATCATGGTGTACTGGATCTTGCCGATGGCTGGCGAAGTGTTGTGCCAGGCGGCGTGGGCAAAATGAGTGTCGGTGGACACGCTGTAGATTTCGACGCCCAGCTTCTGGAACTCGGCGTAGTTGTCGGCCAGGTCTTCCAGCTCGGTTGGGCAAACGAAGGTGAAGTCAGCTGGGTAGAAGAACACGACAGACCACTTGCCTTTCAGGTCGGCGTCCGATACTTCGACGAAAGCGCCGTTTTTGAAAGCGGTGGCTTTGAACGGTTTAACTTGGCTGTTGATGATAGGCATCGTTGACTCTCCGTCAGTGGTTGAAAAGTTGATGGGGTGAATCTTAGCCATTCATTGCGCTGTTGGCTCATTGCCAAAGCTCATGCAAATGATTGGTTTTGACTATCAGGAATCTATATAGATAGAAGAAATCTGTGGAAGCTGCCGAAGGCGGCGATCAATTGATCGTGGCAGCTGCCTGACAGTTCACGGGGCTGGATCAACGGATCACAGCCCCATGGACGAAAAGCCTGATCAGGCGGTAGGCGTACGCATGGTGACGAATTCTTCGGCTGCGGTTGGATGCACGCCGATGGTTTCATCGAAATCGCGCTTGGTAGCACCGGCCTTGAGGGCAATCGCCAGCCCTTGGATAATTTCACCGGCGTCCGGCCCGACCATGTGGCAGCCCAGGACCTTATCGGTCTTGGCATCGACCACCAATTTCATCAGGGTGCGTTCCTGGCAGTCAGTGAGGGTCAGCTTCATCGGCCGGAAACGGCTTTCGAAAATCTGCACCTCATGGCCGGCTTCCCGAGCCTGTTCTTCAGTCAAACCTACCGTGCCGATGTTCGGCAGGCTGAACACCGCCGTGGGGATCATTCGATAATCGACCAGGCGGTATTGCTCAGGCTTGAACAGGCGCCGCGCCACCGCCATGCCTTCGGCCAGGGCGACAGGCGTGAGCTGCACACGGCCGATCACATCGCCAATGGCCAGGATCGACGGTTCAGCCGTCTCGTATTTTTCGTTGACCTGCACGAAGCCTTTCTCGTCCAGCTTGACGCCCGTGTTCTCCAGCCCAAGATTGTCCAGCATCGGCCGGCGGCCGGTGGCGTAGAACACACAATCGGTCGACAACGTGCGACCGTCCTTGAGCGTCACTTTCAGGCTGCCGTCGGCTTCTTTGTCGATGCGTTGGATGTCTGCGTTGAATTGCAGGTCCAAGCCACGACGCTGCTGCTCTTCGGCCAGATGCTTGCGCACCGCGCCATCAAAACCGCGCAAGAACAGGTCGCCGCGATAGAGCAAGGATGTCTGCGCGCCCATGCCGTGGAAGATCCCGGCGAATTCCACGGCGATGTAGCCGCCTCCCACCACCAGCATGCGCTTGGGCAGCGTCTTGAGAAAAAACGCTTCGTTGGAACCGATGGCGTGCTCGCTCCCGGGAATATCCGGAATCACCGGCCAGCCGCCGGTGGCGATCATGATGTGCCTGGCGGTGTAGCGCTCGCCGTTGATCTCGACTTCATGAGGGCTGGTAATCCTGGCGTGGCCTTCATGCAAGGTCACACCGCTGTTGACCAGCAGGTTGCGGTAGATGCCGTTGAGGCGATTGATCTCACGATCCTTGTTGGCGATCAGCGTGGCCCAGTCGAAACTCGCCTCGCCCGCCGTCCAGCCGTAGGCCGACGCTTGTTCGAAATCCTCGGCGTAATGCGCGCCGTAGACCAGCAGTTTTTTCGGCACACAGCCGACGTTGACGCAGGTCCCCCCCAGGTAGCGGCTTTCCGCCACGCCCACTTTCGCGCCGAAACCCGCGGCAAACCTCGCCGCCCGCACACCGCCGGAACCGGCGCCAATCACATACAGATCAAAATCGTAGGCCATCATCTATCTCCTTCGGCAGGTTGTCAGCATACCTGCTGTTTTCACTTGAGGCAGCGTTGCAGCGCAAACAGCGACTTTGTTTGTGTGATTGATGATTGGCGGAAGGTTTTTTTGCAGAAAAAAAAACGCCCCGAACCAGTCGGGGCGTTTTTTCAAGGCGCGACGCAGGCTGAATCAGTAAGCCTTGCCGGTCTTGTAGAAGTTCTCGAAGCAGAAGTTGGTTGCGTCGATGTAACCTTCGGCGCCACCGCAGTCGAAGCGCTTGCCCTTGAACTTGTAGGCCATGACGCAGCCGTTCTGGGCCTGTTTCATCAGGGCGTCGGTGATCTGGATCTCACCGCCCTTGCCTGGCTCGGTCTGTTCGATCAGGTCGAAGATGTCCGGAGTCAGGATGTAGCGGCCGATGATCGCCAGGTTCGACGGCGCATCTTCAGGTTTTGGTTTTTCAACCATGCTGTGAACGCGGTAGATGTCTTCGCGGATCATTTCACCGGCGATGACACCGTACTTGTTGGTTTCCTGCGGATCCACTTCCTGGATCGCCACGATGGAGCAACGGAATTGCTTGTACAGCTTGACCATCTGGGTCAAAACGCCGTCGCCTTCCAGGTTCACGCACAAGTCGTCCGCCAGAACCACGGCGAACGGTTCGTCACCGATCAGCGGGCGGCCGGTCAGGATCGCATGGCCCAAACCTTTCATTTCGGTCTGGCGGGTGTAGGAGAACGAGCACTCGTCCAGCAACTTGCGAATGCCGACCAGGTATTTTTCCTTGTCGGTGCCCTTGATCTGGTTTTCCAACTCGTAACTGATGTCGAAATGGTCTTCCAGGGCGCGCTTGCCACGGCCGGTGACGATGGAGATTTCCGTCAGGCCCGCATCCAGGGCTTCTTCGACGCCGTACTGGATCAGTGGCTTGTTCACCACCGGCAGCATTTCTTTGGGCATGGCTTTAGTCGCTGGCAGGAAGCGAGTACCGTAACCGGCTGCTGGGAACAAGCATTTCTTGATCATATAAGTCCTTGAAAAGGCGGTGTGTACAAGTTTCGGCGCAGTCTAATCAGCCGGCAGGCACCTTACAATGCCTGCGCTGGCCAACCGATGCCATCATAGAGAAATAAACCGGCGGATAGTTCAATCGCCTTTCGCTTCGATGGTTCCAGCGGTCCTCACTGTACGCCCATCAGCACGGTTTGCGAGCATTTGGCGTATCATGGCCGCCTTGATTCCGCCAACGAGGCAGCTAGATGTCGGCAACACAGAACGCAAACGGTTATTCGGTCAGCCAGGACAAGGACGGCCAGTGGTGGATTATCAACTACCACGGCGAGCAGGTCGCCGGTCCCTTGCCCACCAAGACAATGGCGGTGGAAGTCGCCGCGGTCTTTCAGGACGAACGTTCCGCCCCGGCGCCCCGGGAACGTGAACAGGCGCCAGCGCGCAATACTCGCCGCAAGAAATAAACAGACGGCCCCGCCGAAGCCCTGGTGCTCGGAAGGGGCCGCGGGTTTAGCTGTACCGGAATGGCCATTCGCTATAATCTCGCGCCATTCCTCCCCATCCTGATGACAACCCCCATGAAGACAATCCTGGCGCTGTTTGCAGTTCTGGCCCTGGCAGGCTGTGCCTCAGCAGAAAAAACCTATCTGGATACCGGTGAACAAGGCTTGGCCATCGACTGTTCAGGCGAAGCCAATTCCTGGGCGACGTGTTACGAGAAAGCGGAAGCTTCCTGCGCCGGTACGGGCTACCGCATCGTCGGCACGGATGGCACGCCACAGGCCAACGACAGCGAAAAGACCCTCGGTGTGGACGTGGGCAACTTCACCAGCCGCAGCGTGGTGGTCGTCTGTAAATAAAGGACGGGCCCTGCTTAACCGGAAATACAAGCGTTGGCCGCATCCTGAACGTCGCCCGGGCGCACCGGTACGTTGGAGAGGCTTTCGTGCAGCTTGATGCTGGAGCCGCTGGAGCGTTCGTCGATGTCGAACACCGCGGCCGGTAGCGCCGACAGCTTGCCGGGGACGATCACCCGCACGCCATTCTTATGTGGCTCCATTTGCAGCGGGCCACGGCTCTCCAGAAGCTTGTCGGCAACGCACTTGGCGTATTCATGAGGTTTCTTGCCGGAGATGACGCTCATGGTGGGCGGCGTCTGGTTGATGTCCGATACCGATGCACATCCACCCAAGGCCAAGGCCAATACCCACACGCTGCGCTTCATATGAATCCTCCAATAAAGACCCTCCGACAATGCAAACGTCGATTTTCTCCAACGTCCTCTCATTTTTTATTCGCCACCGCCTGATAAATGAATGACACCCAGGACAGGGGCCGGATATTAACCCGCGGTGCTGATAAACTGCGCTCCATTATCATTGCTTCATCTTACTGTCCTGATTTGCAAGAAATGCCCTTCTGGAGGCGCCCATGAAATTCATCCACCAGCGCGAGCACCTCAACGAAGACGATATCGTCGTGATCGAATGCTCCCAAATGTGCAACATCCGTTTGATGAACGACGCCAATTTCCGTAGCTTCAAGAATGGTGGCCGCCACACCTATCACGGCGGCGCGTTCGACACGTTCCCGGCCAGGATCACGGCCCCCAGCACGGGCTTCTGGAATATCACCATCGACACCGTCAACCGTCGCGCCATCAGCGTTACCCGCAAGCCGACCCTGACCCACAAGATCAAGATCATCCGGCGCTCCAGTTCGAAGCTGAGTTGAGCCCCCCGTCCAAGATAGGTAAAACCGTGGCCCAGACAACCAAATACGTTATCAAGTACAAACTCAACGGCGAGCGCCGCTTCGAGTTCGCGCAACTGCAGACCGGCACCGAGGAAGAAGCGCTGGTCGCGCTGCAAAAGTTGCATGGCGAGACCGATGATCAGATCACCGATCTCAAGGTCAGCAAGGCACTCTGAAGCCTGCCAGCTGGCTTTTTGTGGTTAGGGAGCTTGCTCCCTTTCTACAAAAAGCGCTTCACATCGCAAGAATCGGAGTGCCCGGCAGCGCTGCACTCTTCAGGCTGAACAGTCCTTTTATCCAGGATTGCAATCATGTCCTCAACGCCTCTATTGACCCAACACCTCCCCCACCTCGATTGGCCCACCATGGTGGATAGCCTCGATGAGGACGGCTGCGCGATCATTCGCAACCTGCTGCCGACCGTACAATGCCGGCAGTTGAGCGGTTTGTATGAGGACGCCGGGGTTTTTCGTTCGCGGGTAATAATGGGGCGCCACGGATTCGGGCGCGGTGAGTACCAGTATTTCGCTTATCCGCTGCCTGAGATCGTCCAGCAATTGCGCCAGTCGCTCTATCCGATGCTGGTCCCAGTGGCTAATCGCTGGAACGATTGCATGGGCCTGGAAACGCGATACCCCGATAAGCACACGGATTTCATCCGCCGTTGCCATGCCGCCGGGCAGCAGCGTCCCACACCGTTGCTCCTCCAATACGGCCCGCAGGATTACAACTGCCTGCACCAGGACCTTTATGGCGAACAGGTGTTCCCGTTACAGGTAGCCATCCTGCTGTCGGAACCGGGAGACGACTTTACCGGGGGCGAGTTCGTCCTCACCGAGCAACGCCCGCGCATGCAGTCACGCCCCCAAGTCATCGACTTGAAACAAGGCGACGCCGTGGTGTTCGCCGTACACCAGCGGCCGGTCAAAGGCGTTCGCGGGTATTATCGGGTTAACTTGCGCCATGGCGTCAGCCGTGTACACAGCGGTCGCCGGCATACACTCGGGATCATTTTTCATGATGCGCAATGACGACACCCCCGTCACTCTCGACCTGTTCGCCGACCAGGCGCCCACCACGCCTGGCCAGGTCGAACAGATCGGCCAGCAATCCTTCGTGCTACGCGGGTTTGCCCTGCCCTGGCTCGACCGTTTGTTGCCAGCGCTGGCAACAGTCTTGCAGGCCGCACCGTTCCGGCAGATGGTCACGCCCGGTGGCTTTACCATGTCGGTGGCCCTGACCAGTTGCGGCGCACTCGGCTGGACCACCGACCGCAGCGGCTATCGCTACACCGCCCATGATCCACAGACAGGCGATCCCTGGCCCGCCATGCCGTCAGTGTTTCGCGAGCTGGCCCAGGCCGCCGCCCGGCAAGCGGGCTTCGAGCACTTCGAGCCCGATGCCTGCCTGATCAACCGCTACGTGCCCGGCGCGCGGATGTCGCTGCACCAGGACAAGAACGAGCGCTCCCTGACGGCCCCCGTCGTCTCGCTTTCCCTTGGCCTGCCGGCGACATTCCAGTTTGGTGGATTCGAGCGCAGCGACAAAAGCCAGCGCATTCCGTTGTTTCATGGCGACATCGCAATCTGGGGCGGCGTGGATCGGTTGCGCTACCACGGCGTGCTGCCGCTCAAGCCGGGACAACATACACGTCTGGGCGCCCAACGCATCAACATGACGTTCCGCATGGCCGGATAACAATGCAGAATTCAACCGCAAGACCCGGAGTGTCGTCACCTGGATGGCTCAGTAATCTAGCCAAAACGGGCCAAAGGAATCACGACCATGAACAGCACTTCAAGTACGCTCGCCCCTGATCAGGACCCTCGCTGGGCCGCCGTACTCGCCCGGGATCCGCGCGCCGATGGCACCTTTGTCTACGGCGTGAAGACCACCGGCATCTATTGCCACCCCAGCAGCCTGTCGCGCCTGCCCAACCCGCGCAATGTCGAATTCTTCGACACGCCGGAACAGGCCCAGGCAGCCGGTTATCGTCCCAGCAAACGGATGGCCAGGGACCAGACCCAGATCGCCGCGCAACAAGCGGCGCGGGTGGCGGCGGCCTGCCGGCAGATCGAGGCGGCCGAGCAACTGCCAGGCTTGACTGAACTGGCACAAAGCGCCGGCCTGAGTCCCTTCCATTTTCATCGCGTCTTCAAGTCGATCACCGGCCTGACCCCCAAGGCCTACGGCGCCGCCCATCGCTCGCGCAAAGTGCGCGAACGCCTGGCCGACGCCGGAACGGTGACCGAAGCGCTTTACGACGCAGGCTTCGGTTCCAACAGCCGCTTCTATGAAGCCGCCGACAAAGTCCTGGGTATGAAACCTGGCGAGTATCGCGCCGCCGGGCTGAACACCGATATTCGCTTCGCCCTCGGCCAGTGTTCCCTGGGAGCGATCCTGGTGGCGCAAAGCGAGCGTGGCGTGTGCGCGATCCTGCTGGGGGACGACCCGGATGCGCTGCTGCGTGACCTGCAAGACAAGTTCCGCCGCGCCAACCTCATCGGTGCCGACCGGGAATTCGAGCAACTGATTGCCCAAGTGGTGGGCTTCATCGAGGCACCGGCGCTGGGCCTGGACCTGCCACTGGACTTGCGTGGCACGGCGTTCCAGGAACGGGTCTGGCAAGCCCTGCGAGAGATCGCGCCCGGCAGCACCGCCAGCTATGCCGAAATCGCCCAGCGCATCGGCATGCCCAAAGCGGTGCGCGCGGTGGCCCAGGCCTGCGGCGCCAATAGCCTCGCCGTGGCGATCCCCTGCCATCGAGTGGTGCGCAGCGACGGCAACCTGTCGGGCTACCGCTGGGGCGTTGAGCGCAAGCGTCAGCTGTTGGCGCTGGAACGCTCGCCCGAGGATTGAACACCGATATAGATCGCCACCGAGTCGGGTGCGGTATAGACCTCGAAATCGGTGCTGAACCGGCGCACGGCCTGCGGGTTGTCGGCGAAGTACGCCCAGATCAGCCCCCAGGTCTGGATCACGCAATCGGGCATTACGCCCTTGGCCGAGAACATCAGGTAATCCCCGCCTTCGACTTCCACGGCGGGGTAGCCTGCGCTCGTGGCGTCGACCTGTACGCCCGCCGTCACATTGAAGTAGCCGGTGGCATCGGACTCGTAGCCGGAGTACACACCGTAGACGAACGACTCCGACTGCCGCGCCGGAACTCGCTCGAACAACCCTTCGGTGAAGAATTGCTGCCACATCGGGCCGATTTTCGCCGTATCGCCCTGTTGCTCCTCGGCGTTGCGGGTGCGTACCTGCAAACCGGCGACCGTGAAAGGTTCGACGGTCTTGAGTTTCACGTCCATGGGTTCGGCTCCTTGATAAGTGGTGTCCCATGGTACCCATCCCGCCGTTGGTATCAAACCCGGGCAGCGATTGAAAAACTCGACTGGCCCTGGCCGGGTCACACCTGCTAAAAACACCGTTTCCTTCTGCCGTCGGAGACACCCGAACATGAGTCAGTGGCCAGACACCCGCATTCTTGACCTGCTCGGCATCGAGCATCCCATCATCCAGGGGCCGCTGGCCGGGGTGACCGGTCCGGCGATGGTGGTCGCCACTTGCAATGCCGGCGGACTGGGCTCGATGCCCGCGGCGATGCTCGACGTGGAGCAACTGCGCCAGGCACTGACGACCATCGCCGAGCAGACCGACAAGCCGTTCAACGTCAATTTTTTCAGTCATCAGCCGCCCGCTTTCGACGAACAACGGGCCGAGGCCTGGAAACAGCGCCTCAAGCCTTATTACGAAGAACTGGGGGTGGATTTCGACGCGCCGACGCCCGTATCCAATCGCACGCCGTTCGACGATACGGCCTGCCGGGTGTTGGAGAAGATGCGACCCAAGGTGGTCAGCTTCCACTTCGGCCTGCCGGAAAAATCGTTGCTCGATCGGGTCAAGGCCACCGGGGCGAAAGTCCTCTCTTCGGCCACCACCGTGGAAGAAGCGATCTGGCTCGAGCGACACGGCTGCGACGCGATCATTGCCATGGGTTATGAAGCCGGCGGTCATCGAGGGATGTTCCTCAGCGACGACCTCGATACTCAGGTGGGCCTGTTCGCCTTGCTGCCGCAAGTCGTGGACGCGGTGACCGTGCCGGTGATCGCCGCCGGCGGTATCGGCGATGCGCGGGGCATCGTCGCCGCATTTGCCCTGGGTGCGTCGGCGGTGCAGCTGGGCAGCGCCTACCTGTTTACCCCGGAAGCGAAGATCACGCCTTCCCATCACCGGGCGTTGCGCACGGCCAAGGAAAGCCAGACTGCAATCACCAACCTGTTCACCGGTCGGCCGGCCCGAGGGATCGTCAACCGGGTGATGCGCGAGGTCGGCCCGATGAGCCCACTGGCGCCAGCATTTCCGCTGGCGGGCGGCGCGTTGATGCCCCTTCGCGCGAAGGATGAAGCCGACTTCGCCAACCTTTGGGCCGGCCAGGCGTTTCCCCTGGGGCGGGAGCTGCCCAGTGGCGAGCTGACGCGGCGCCTGGCTGAGGAGGCTCTGGCTCGGTTCAAGGGCTGAGCGCTAGCCTGACAGTCTCCGGCGCTTGACCGGACGCTATCGCGAGCAAGCTCGCTCCCACAGGGGTTCAGTGTGAATATCAATCATGCATTCATCCCGAAATCCTGTGGGAGCGAGCTTGCTCGCGATGACGGCAGCCCTGCCACCGCTGACTTCTGACAAAAAGCCACGTTCCGTTTGTCAGCCTTTCGCTATATATTCCGCTATATAGCGAAACCATTTCCACGGAACCCTGCCCATGCGCCTGACCCCGCTCGTCCTGCTGCTTGCTACTTGCTTTTGTATCAACGCCGCCCAAGCCGATGAAGTGCAAGTCGCCGTCGCGTCCAACTTCACCGCCCCGATCCAGGCCATCGCCGCCAGCTTCGAGAAGGACACCGGGCATAAACTGATTGCCGCCTACGGCGCGACCGGGCAGTTCTATACCCAGATCAAGAACGGCGCGCCATTCGAGGTGTTCCTGGCTGCCGACGACACCACGCCGGCGAGGCTGGACAGCGAAGGCGACACCGTGCAGGGCTCGCGCTTTACCTACGCCATCGGTACGTTGGCGTTGTGGTCGGCCAAGACCGATTACGTCGACGCCAAGGGGCAAGTCCTGCGGGACAATGCCTTCCAACACCTGTCCATTGCCAATCCGAAAACCGCGCCGTATGGCCTGGCCGCCACACAGGTGCTGGAAAAGCTGGGGCTCACCCATCAGGCCAAGGGCAAGATCGTCGAGGGCCAGAACATCACCCAGGCCTATCAGTTCGTTTCCACTGGCAATGCCGAACTGGGTTTCGTGGCCCTGTCCCAGGTGTTCAAGGACGGCAAGCTGACAAGCGGTTCCGCGTGGGTTGTCCCGGGCGAACTGCATGATCCGATCAAGCAGGACGCGGTGATCCTGGCAAAGGGACGGGGCAACCCCGCCGCCCAGGCATTGATGAGCTATCTGAAGGGCCCGAAAGCCGCCGCCATCATCCAGGCCTACGGTTACCAACGCTGATGCCACTGACCGACGCCGATTACGCCGCCATCTGGCTGACCCTGAAACTGGCGTCGCTGACCACGGTGATCCTGCTTTTCATCGGCACGCCCATCGCCCTGTGGCTGTCGCGCACCCAATCGCGGCTTCGCGGTCCGGTGGGTGCGGTGGTCGCCCTGCCGCTGGTACTGCCGCCTACCGTGATTGGCTTCTATCTGCTGCTGGCGCTGGGACCCAACGGCTGGATCGGCCAATTCACCCAAGCCCTCGGGCTGGGCACCCTCACCTTCAGCTTTACCGGACTGGTGATTGGCTCGGTGATCTACTCAATGCCCTTCGTGGTGCAGCCGCTACAAAACGCCTTTTCCGCTATCGGCAGTCGTCCTTTGGAAGTCGCCGCCACCCTGCGGGCCGGGCCGTGGGATACCTTTTTCAGCGTCATCCTGCCTTTGGCCCGACCGGGTTTCATCACCGCCGCAATCCTCGGCTTCGCCCACACGGTGGGTGAGTTTGGCGTGGTGTTGATGATCGGCGGCAACATCCCCGAGAAGACCCGGGTGGTGTCGGTGCAAATCTACGACCACGTCGAAGCCCTTGAGTACAGCCAGGCCCATTGGCTGGCGGCGGCGATGCTGGTGTTCTCTTTCCTGGTGCTGCTGGCGCTGTACTCTAGCCGCCGAACTCGCGCCGGTTGGAGCTGATCGATGATCGAGGCAAGGTTTCAACTCGACCGTGGCGATTTTTCCCTGGACCTGGACCTGCAATTGCCCGGCCGTGGGGTGACGGCGTTGTACGGCGAGTCCGGATCCGGCAAGACCACCTGCCTGCGCTGCATGGCCGGGCTGGACCGACCGACGCGGGGTTTCGTCGAGGTCAATGGCGAGGTCTGGCAAGACAGTGAGCATGAGGTGTTCGTCCCGCCTCACAAGCGAGCGCTGGGGTATGTTTTCCAGGAGGCGAGCCTGTTCGATCACTTGTCGGTGCGCGACAATCTTCTGTTCGGCCTCAAGCGCGTTGCCGCGGCGCAACGGCGCGTGGACATCAACCACGCGACGGAACTGCTCGGCATCGGCCATCTCCTCGACAGGCAACCTCACAACCTTTCCGGTGGCGAACGCCAGCGCGTCGGCATCGCCCGCGCCTTGCTGACCAGCCCGCGCCTGCTGCTGATGGACGAGCCTCTGGCCGCCCTCGATACACGCCGCAAAAACGAGATCCTGCCTTACCTGCAACGGCTCCACGATGAGCTGGATATCCCGGTGCTGTACGTCAGCCATTCCCAGGACGAAGTGGCGCGGCTGGCCGATCATATCGTGGTGCTGGACGCTGGGCGGGCCTTGGCCAGCGGGCCAATCGGCGAGACCCTCGCCCGGCTCGACCTGCCATTGGCGTTGGGGGATGACGCAGGCGTGGTGATCAACGGAAAAGTCGCCGGCTACGACCCGGGCTATCAGTTGCTCACCCTGACCCTGCCCGACAGCCAGTTGAACGTGCGGGTTGCCCACACGGCGCTGGCGGTCGGGCAGCCGCTGCGCTTCAAGGTCCAGGCCCGGGACGTCAGCCTGAGCCTGGCGAACGACGGGCAGACCAGCATCCTCAATCGCCTGCCAGTGGCGGTCGTCAGCGAACTGGCCGGCGACAATGCCGCCCATGTGCTGATCCGCGTGGAGGCCGCCGGCACACCGCTGCTGGCGCGGATCACTCGGTATTCGCGCGATCAGTTGAAGCTGCATCCCGGACAGATCGTGTGGGCGCAGATCAAGGCGGTGGCGGTGTTGGCGTAGCCTTCGCGCCTGTAGGGCCAGCACACAAGCGTCCCAAGTGACATGAGAATCTCGGCACGACCGCAACGGGCAGAGGTCAATGAGTTCACAGGCCATTTGAATTCATCGCCAAGGATCAACCATGCCCGACACCCCGCTGCCCGATGCACTCCCGGCCGACTTGCACTATGTCGATGACACTGCGCCGGGCATTACCCGCAGGAAACTGCGAGGCAAATTCTGCTATTTCGACCCTTCGGGCCAGCGCATCACTGACGCGGCCGAAATCCAACGCATCAATTCCCTGGCCGTTCCGCCGGCCTACACCGACGTCTGGATCTGCTGCGACCCGCGCGGCCACCTCCAAGCCACCGGGCGCGATGCCCGTGGGCGCAAGCAGTACCGTTATCACACGCGCTGGCGCGAAGTGCGCGATGCCGACAAGTATTCACGCATGCTGGAATTCGGCCGCACACTGCCCCGGCTGCGCAAACGCCTGGAAGAGATCCTCGCCACCCCCGGCTTCAGCCGCGACAAAGTCATGGCGACGGTCATCACCTTGCTCGACGTCACCCTTATTCGCGTCGGCAATACGCAATACGCCCGGGACAACCGCTCCTACGGCCTGACCACCCTGCGCAACAAGCATGTCGCGGTCAATGGCAGCGCCATCGCTTTCCAGTTCCGGGGCAAGAGCGGCATCGAACACCAGATCACCGTGAAGGACCGGCGCCTGGCGCGGATCGTCAAGCGCTGCCAGGAAATGCCCGGGCAGAACCTGTTCCAGTACCTGGATGAAAACGGCGAGCGCCACGCCATCACTTCTTCGGATATCAACGCCTACCTCAAGACCCTCACCGGCGCCGATTTCACCGCCAAGGACTACCGCACCTGGGCAGGCAGCGCGGCGGCGCTGGACGGCCTGCGCACACTGCAGTGGGAAACCGAAACCGAGGCCAAGCGGCACGTGGCCGAGATGGTCAGGCAGGTCGCCCGACAGTTGGGCAACACGCCCGCCGTCTGTCGTAAATGCTATATCCACCCCGCCGTTGTGGAGGGTTTCATGCGCGGCGTCCTGCACGAACTGCCCAAGCCCCGGGTTCGCAAAGGCCTGAGTGCCCAAGAAGCTGCGCTGACGATGTTCCTGCAGCGCATGGCCCAAGCCGTCGAAGCCTGTTGACCGAAGCAATCGAGCGCTGCGGGCCTCGATAAGCGAATGACGGAAGTGGAACATCCGACAGCCGGCGGACTCCCAACTGTACAGAGCCGCTGATCCGCAGACTCGTCAACGCGTAAGTCGAGAGGAGTTTCAGATGTCCGAACACATCGTCCATTTCCATTGCCAGATCGATCAAGGAACCACCGAGCGCTTTCGGGACAATTGCCTGGAAGCCATTGAAAAAGGCGCCGACTCGCTGATGCTCAACCTCTCTACGGTCGGCGGTAGCACGAACTTCGGTTTCACCCTTTACACCTTCATCAAGTCTCTTCCCGTGCCGGTGCGCGCCGTGAACGCCGGCAACATCGAGTCGATGGGCATCGTCATGTACCTGGCCGCCAGCGACCGCACCACCACGCCCCACTCGCGCTTCCTGATCCACCCGATGAATTGGTATTTCGGCCAGAAGTCGGTGGATCACTCGCGCTTGCGCGAATACCTGTCCAGCCTGGACAACGACGTGGCGCGGTATGTGGAAATCTACGTCAAGGAAACCGCCGGTGCCGCCACGCAACTGGATATCTTCAAGTGCCTGTGCGCCGAGGAGCGTGTGATCCCGGCGGAAAACTCACTGGCCTTTGGCATTGCCCACAGGGTTGAACAAGTGGTGTTTCCACCCGAAGCCAAGCATTGGAAAGTGAGCGGCGGTGAGGACTGAGTATTCGATGAATAAATATCATTTGCCGCCGCTTTGTTAATTAATCTTTTCGATGTTGTATAAGCTCAAGCGAAACGGCTGTATAACTTTTTTCAGCAACACTTTTCAACTCACTACCGTTCGTCGCCAGCGAAACGTTTTTTCTAAACTTCCATCCGCCGTTTTCTTTCACAATACTGCGAGGCACGTTTTACTCGCTTAACTAAAATGAGGATTCTCGAAATGGCTAATAGCGGAAACAAAAATCCAGGTAACTTCGCAAACGACCGTGAGAAAGCATCCGAAGCCGGCAAGAAAGGCGGACACGCTTCCGGCGGCAATTTCGCAAATGATCGGGAAAAAGCCTCTGAAGCAGGCCGCAAAGGTGGCGAACGCAGCCACGGCGGCGGCAGGAAGTCGTAACCCGAGAACCGTTGGGGCGCAGCTCTGCTGCGTCCTGGCGCTTGACTTGTCGAGGTAACGAATGAGCCAGGATCGATTCATCGTCAGTTTCATCGCCGACGGCCAACCCGATAGCCGGGTATTGGCAGGCGACACCGAGACGCTTACCACCGAAGAAGCCGAGGCACTCTTGCGAGTGTCCTTTACTGAATTAAAGAGCGTCAAGATCAGCGATGTTCAAGTTCAGAAAAGAACCAAGCCAAACGAAACGGAACATGATGTTCCGGGGCATTTCAAACAGCCGTAGTGTATATAACCTTCCTTTTCAACTCCCTGCCCCGTGGCGAGGGAGTTTGTTCCCGATGGGCTGCACAGCAGCCCAACTCGTATTAACAAAACATATATATCCAGGTGGATTGCCCTGGGCCGCTTCGCAACCCAGCGGGAGCTAGCTTCCTCGCCACAAAGCATTTGTTCAAATGACTTTAATGGGTATGCCCCGTCGGATCCTTTATCTGCCACACCTGCCCTTTGCGCCACGCATCCGCGCCAGGATCGATGTCCGGTGCGCTGATCGATTCGCGGGCGTGTTTCTTCGCTTCGCTGTCGATGCCCATCCGGCGGTCGCGCTCGCGCACCAATTGCGGATCGATCTGCCCATCGGCGGTGAACCCCATCATCAACTGCGGAACGCCGTAAGGCAGAGCGTTGCCCTGCTCGGTGTGCCAGGTGTGCCAGGTCTTGCCGTAAGTGCTGACCAGGTTCTTCATCAAGCGGGTTTCCGCCACCTCCGGTATGCCCGGCGCGACCAGTTGTCCAGACTTCACCTCATGCACATGGCTGTGCCACAGCTGCTTTTCGGCGGCGGGCAAGCTTTCGAACAGGCGCTTACTGATGATGTATTCCACGCCCATCAATTTGGCCTTGGCGCTGTTGGCATCGAAGATGGCGCACTGGAACACTTCTTCGTTCAGTGCCGTGCAGTAATGGTGCGCTTCCATTTGCCCGGACATCCGGCCGTTATAAAAATGAAAGCCGTCCAGGTAGGTATCCAACGCTTGCAAAGGGGGTTTGTTCTGCATGATCCCGGCCCCCGCTTCCAGCGTCGCGGTGGTTGGGCTTTTCGCGGCGCCTGGCGCGTCTACCGGTGAGTGGCTGTTACCGCCCGCGCAGCCCGCCAATCCCACTGTAGCCACACACAACAGGGCCCAGGTTCCATGAACCATCTTTCCAGTCATCTCGACTCTCCTTTCCATGACTGCTCATGAGAAAGGCATTGGAAGACCGGGGTTTATTTTTTTCCCGAGGCAACCGATGAGCGGCCGTTAGCGGCGCTCGCCGTAGGCCTGTTTGACCGAGTCTATCCAGGCCGGGTCCAGGCGTGATTGCTCTGAATCCAGGCCCAGCGCCTGCATGTTTTCCAGATGCTCGTCGGCCTCACGGACCAACGAGGCGTGGTCGCTGGAATTGGCATCCAGCCGGTGCATCTGGGCCAGGCCCAGGTGATAGAAACGCAGTAGCTTCATCGCTGCCGGATCCCGGGCCTGCACACCGGCCTTTACCTGGTGCATCACATTGGTGACGCTCATCAGGCTGCGCTTGAGCTGCCAGCCATACACCGCAGCGGCCATCCACGGCTGCGACCAGAAATAGCCGCGCATCAGCCCGACCATCACCAGCACGGCAGCGAAAACGCCGCCGACATTGAAGCGAAAATTATCGCCCCCGGGTGTACCGAACAGCATCACCGCCAGGCTGGACAACAGCATTGCCAGCGCCAGAAACACCACGGCCACGATGAGGGTGCTGCGACGGGTCTGTTGCCGGTAGTCGGCGGCGTCCCACGGTTTGATCTCGAACATCGCGTCGCAATTTCCTTGTATGGCGTGAAAAGACTCGCGCATTATCGCCTGCCCGGTCGATTTAGCTATGCTGGGGCTCATTTTGTGTTGCAACCGACCCGATGGATCCGGATCAAAGTCCATGGCGATACCGCAAGGATCGTGCGATCTTCCTGCGTGGACGTTTTTTTCAAGATGCCGCCGTCGTGCGAGCGGCATCGTTTTCAAGGAAAGCTGAATGACTCAAAGACATGTAATCAACGCTTCGGTAAGCCCCAAGGGCAGCCTGGAGACTTTGTCCCAGCGCGAAGTGCAGCAACTGAGCGAAGCCGGTTCCGGCAGCATCTACGATCTTTTCCGCCAGTGCGCCCTGGCGATTCTCAACACCGGCGCCCATGTCGATAACGCCAAGACCATCCTGGAAGCCTACAAGGACTTCGAGATCCGCATCCACCAACAGGACCGTGGTGTACGCCTGGAGCTGCTGAACGCGCCGGCCGATGCGTTCGTCGACGGCGAGATGATCGCCAGCACCCGGGAAATGCTCTTCAGCGCCCTGCGCGACATCGTCTACACCGAGAACGAGCTGGACAGCCAGCGCATCGACCTGAGCTCGTCCCAGGGCATCAGCGACTACGTGTTCCACCTGCTGCGCAACGCCCGCACCTTGCGCCCTGGCGTGGAACCGAAAATCGTCGTGTGCTGGGGCGGCCACTCGATCAACACCGAAGAATACAAGTACACCAAGAAAGTCGGCCACGAACTGGGCCTGCGCAGCCTGGACATCTGCACCGGCTGCGGTCCCGGCGTGATGAAAGGCCCGATGAAAGGCGCCACCATCGCCCACGCCAAGCAGCGCATCCAGGGTGGCCGCTACCTGGGCCTGACGGAGCCGGGCATCATTGCCGCGGAGGCACCGAACCCGATCGTCAATGAACTGGTGATCCTGCCGGATATCGAAAAGCGTCTGGAAGCCTTCGTGCGCGTCGGCCACGGCATCATCATCTTCCCGGGCGGCGCCGGTACGGCGGAAGAATTTCTCTACCTGCTGGGCATTCTCATGCACCCGGCCAACCAGGACCTGCCGTTCCCGGTGATCCTCACCGGGCCTAAAAGCGCCACGCCGTATTTCGAGCAGTTGCACGCGTTCGTCGGCGCGACCTTGGGCGAAGCCGCGCAGAAGCACTACCAGATCATCATCGACGACCCGGCCGAAGTGGCGCGGCAGATGACCCAGGGGCTCAAAGAAGTGAAGCAGTTCCGCCGCGAGCGCAACGACGCCTTTCATTTCAACTGGCTGCTGAAAATCGACGAAGGTTTCCAACGCCCGTTCGACCCTACCCACGCCAACATGGCCAGCCTGGGCTTGAGCCGCGACCTGCCCTCCCACGAACTGGCCGCCAACCTGCGCCGGGCATTTTCGGGGATCGTGGCCGGGAACGTGAAGGACAAGGGCATCCGCCTGATCGAAGAACACGGCCCGTACGAAATCCATGGTGATCCCGCGATCATGGAACCGCTGGATCGCCTGCTCCAGGCCTTTGTCGCGCAACACCGGATGAAACTGCCGGGCGGCGCGGCGTATGTGCCGTGCTATCGGGTAGTGACCTGACCTCAAATCGCTAAGGTTAAACATGTGGGAGCGAGCCTGCTCGCGAATGCGGTGGTTCAGCCATTATTGATATGACTGACATGACGCCTTCGCGAGCAGGCTCGCTCCCACAGGGGGCTAGCGTTGGTTTGAGAAGCGTAGCAATCCATCATCCACCGCGACACTCAGCCCACGGTAATCCGCGATCTGCGAATGCACCGTCACCACCGGGTGCGTATGCGTGGCCGTCACTACCATTACGTCCATGTTCGCCGCCTCGCCAGCCTTGATTCCGGCTTCTGCGTCCTCGAACACCAGGCATTCCTGCGGAGCAACTTGCAAGCGTTGTGCGGCCAATAGGTAGCACGCTGGATTCGGCTTGCCGGCGCTCACGTCCTCGGCGGTCACCATCACGTCGGGGCGCGGAATCCCGGCCGCTTCCATGCGACGCAAAGCCAAGGCCATCGGCGCCGAGGTGACAATCGCCCATTGCGTCGGCGGCAGGCTCTTGAGAAAGGCCAGCGCACCGGGCACCTCGACCACCCCTTCCACGTCCTCGATTTCTTCGATGGTGAGCTGCGCGGCCTCGGCCTGGGCATCCACTCCTGGCAGGTTCTGGCGGGCAACGGTGTCGACGGCGCGCACGCCATGGATAGTCGGCAGGAATTTAGCCACGTCCAGGCCATGGCGCATGGCCCAGCGGGTCCAGATCCGCTCGGTGGCGGCGACGGAATTGAGCAGCGTGCCGTCCATGTCGAAGAGGAAGGCGCGGTAGGCGACGGTGGGGAGTTCTGCGGACATCGGGATCCTCGTAAATCGGAAAAGGTGACTAACCCTATGGGAGCGAGCTTGCCTCCCAAGGGTTCCATGTCGGGCCGGTTACACCAACCGCTCGATCCGCTGGTGCTGCCAGACCCGTTTGTAATACAGCGTCTGCAGCAACAGCATGCTCAGGTAAGCCACCGGAAACGCCATCCACACCCCTTGCAGGCCGAAGTGTGCGTCCAGCAGGTAGGCGACCGGAACTTGCACGCCGATGATGCAGAAAATCGAGATCGCCACCGGCATCAGCACCGTGCCGCTGGCGCGCATGATGCCACCGATGATGGCCTGGAAGCCGAACACCAAAAGGCTCCATAGCATGATGTGCAACAAGTGCTCGGCCTGGACCCGCGCCGCCGGGTCGGTGATGAACAGGCCCAGCAACCAGTGGGACAACAAGTACCCCAGCAGCACCAGCCCACCGGTCAACCAGACGTTGATCAGCATCCCGGTGCGCAGGATCGGCCCCAGGCGTTCCAGGCGTCCGGCGCCGATGGCCTGGGCGCCGAGGATCGACGCGGTGATGGCAATCGACAGCGCCGGGAACTGCACGTAATTGACAATCTGCGTCACCGCGCCATAGGCGGCCGTGGCTTGGGAGCCGTGGCGATTGACCAGGGCCAGGATGACCAACTCCGACAGCGAGATCACCACCATCTGCAATCCGGTGGGCAGGCCGATGCGCAGCACTTTGCCGAGGATATCCCTGTCCAGGCGCATCGCCGCGAACAGCGCCCGATCCGGCGCCAAGGCATGGGCCCGTCGATTCAGGCGCCACGCCAGCATCGCCATCGCCGACGCGGTGCCCACCAGCCCCGCCAGCGCCGCGCTCTGGATGCCCATCTGCGGCAACCCCAGCCAGCCACGGATCAACGCCGGCGTCAGCGCCATCCCGACGCTGGTGGACACCAGCAACGCCAGCAACGGCGAAACGGTATCGCTGACACCACGCAATAGCTGGGTGAAAAGCACAAACACCAGCAGCATCGGGAGGATCCACATCATCACCCGCGCATACGACACCGCATCCTCCAGCACGTCGGCGGGCGTTCCGAGGCCTTGCAGCCCCTCGCGGGCAAAAACACTGCCGAGGATCGCCGCCGTCAGTCCGATGATTGCCCCCAGCAGCAGCGTCGAGCCGGCAATCGCCTTCACGGTTCCCGTCTCGCCGGCGCCGTAGGCCTGCCCGATCAAGACCCCTGCCCCCGCGCCCAGGCCAATCACCAACGCGATGAAGAAAAACACGATGGGAAACATCCCCGATACCGCCGCCAGGGCCTGGGTGCCGAGCATTTGGCCGATGTAGATGCTATTGAGCGTACCGGACATCGATTGCAGGAAATTGGACAAGACCATGGGGGCCAAGAACAGCAGGTAGGTTTTCCAGAGAGGCTGGGTGGGCATGAGGGCTCGATGGCAGGTTCGAAAACTGGTGCGGGTAATTTAGCTCAATCCTTTCATTGTGTTTCAGAGAATGATCTGACGAACACTGTTGAGGTTCACCGTGATTTCTTCCACAGGTCAGGCCACCTCGACATTTCCAGGATCTCGTCTATTCTGCGATAGCAATGTGCCACTTTTTTTCCAAAACCGGACGACTGGTCCTCAAGACCGGGTCGACTTTGCAGATAACCAGTTATTCGCAAATATCCTGTCAGCAATACTGTTCAAGGACCGAACCATGATGTCGTATTCCCACGACCATTCCCTTGCCACATCCCAGACGCACACCTCCTGGCACGCCTTGATCGTTGCCATCATCGCCGGCGCAGGGCTGCTGGTACTCAATGGCACGAGCGCTCAAAACATCGGTTTCAGTGCTGTGCTTCTGGTCCTTGGCGTGGGTGCCGGTATCTGGGGCGCGCGTTCGCAGCGCCTGCAATTGGACAAGGTGGCCGCAGCGGCCATCGCCCATCATGAACTGCAAGCAGCCGACCATGGCGCTCACAAAAGCAGCGCGCAACTCAACGAAGTGATCCTCGGCGCGATGCCGATCTGGGCCAAGCAAGTCGAAAGCTCACGGCAGCAGACAGAAACCGCGATCGTCTCGTTGACCAGCCGCTTCACCGGCATTTCCTCGCGTCTCGAAGAAACCGTACAAGCCTCGCAACTGGCCGCTGGCGAGTTGGCGGGCAGTGGTGGTGGCGGTGCCGTCCAGGTGCTGGCGCAGAGCGAAGGCGAACTGGTGAAGGTGATCGATTCGCTGAAGAGCACCCAGGCCAGCCGTGATGAAACCTTGGCCCAAGTGCGCAACCTGACGGCCTACACTGGCGAGTTGCGGACCATGGCCGCGGATGTCGCTGCGATTGCCGCCCAGACCAACCTGCTGGCCCTCAACGCCGCCATCGAAGCCGCCCGCGCAGGCGAAGCCGGACGCGGTTTTGCGGTAGTGGCAGATGCCGTGCGGGCCCTGTCGAGCAAGTCCAGCGAGACCGGCCAACAGATGTCGGCCAAGGTCGATGTCATCAACACCGCCATCACCCAATTGGTGCAGGCGGCTTCCAGCGGCGCCGACCAGGACAGCCAGTCCGTGGCCGTGTCCGAAGGCAGCATCCAACGCGTGCTCGAACGCTTCCAGAGCGTCACCGGCCGCCTCGCCGATTCGGCCGACATGTTGCAACGGGAGAGTTTCGGTATTCGAGACGAACTCACCCAAGTGCTGGTCAGCCTGCAATTCCAGGATCGGGTCAGCCAGATCCTCAGCCACGTGCGCGACAACATCGAGGACCTGCATGTGCACATGCAGCAAGCCAGCCAGTCGCCCGAACAGGCCATCTCCATCGACGCCCGCCAATGGCTGGCGCGCATGGAAACCACCTACGCCACCGACGAGCAACGCCGCAACCATCACGGCGACTCGGCCGCGCAACAGACTTCACAGGAAATAACCTTCTTTTAGGAGCCCCTCATGGCGAAAAATGTATTGGTTGTCGACGACTCCGCGAGCGTTCGGCAGGTCGTCGGCATCGCGTTGAAAAGTGCCGGCTACGACGTGATCGAGGCCAGCGATGGCAAGGATGCACTGGGCAAGCTCAACGGCCAGAAAGTGCACCTGATCATCAGCGACGTGAACATGCCGAACATGGACGGCATCACCTTCGTCAAGGAGGTCAAGAAACTGGCCAGCTACAAGTTCACGCCGATCATCATGCTCACCACCGAATCCCAGGAATCGAAGAAGCAAGAGGGCCAGGCCGCAGGCGCCAAGGCCTGGGTGGTCAAGCCGTTCCAGCCAGCGCAGATGCTGGCGGCGGTGTCCAAGCTGATTCTTCCCTGATGGCTGGAGGCTTCAATGCCGCTGCTGTACGAAGTAGAAAATGACACCGCGCAGGTGCAGATCGACGGCGAGCTGACGATCTACACCGCCGCCGACCTGGCCGCGCAATTGCTGCCACGGTTGGGGGCCACGCCCGCCATGGTGCTGGACCTGTCGCAGATCACCGAGATGGATGGCGCCGGCCTGCAATTGCTGCTGATGGTACAGCGCGAGGCGCCCAAGGCCGGGACCCAACTGACGGTGGCCGACCCAAGCAAAGCCGTCACCGAAACACTGGCGCTGTGCAACCTGGTTGCATAGTCCCTTTGCAACACGTCGGACACGACAAAGGATATGAGCGTGAGCATCAATCTCGATCAGGCACAACAAACCTTCATCGTCGAGGCCCGTGAACAACTGCAGGCGATGGAAGAATCGTTGCTGCAATTGGAAAACGACCCCGGCGACGATGACGCCATCGGCGCGATCTTCCGAGCGGCCCATACGATCAAAGGGTCGGCTGGACTGTTCGGCCTGGAGCCGATCGTCAGCTTTACCCACATCGTCGAGGATGTGCTCGATCGCCTGCGCGAGGGCAGCGTCGCGGTGGACCCTGGCTTGATCGCGGTGCTGCTCAAGTCCGGCGACCACATGCTCGAATTGATCGACGTGGTCGCCAACCAGGGCTCGACGTTGCAGCCCCCTGCCCTGGCGCGGGAAATGGAACTGTGCCAGCTCCTGCAGGAGTACCAGGCGCCCCCGACCGCGACCGAACCGGATCGTGAAACCCAAGCCGAGCCAACCGGCTCAGCCGAAGCGTGCCTCTGGCACATCTCCCTGCGCTTCGGCCAGGACGTGTTCCGCAACGGCATGGACCCCTTGTCGTTCCTGCGCTACTTGCAGACCCTGGGTGAAATCGTCGACATCACCACGCTCACCGAGGCGATGCCGGCCATCGACACCTGGGATGCCGAATCCTGCTACCTGGGCTTCGACATCGCGTTCCGCTCCGCCGCCGGTTATACCGCGATCAATGAAGTGTTCGATTTCGTCCGGGAAGACTGTGCGATCGAAATCGTCGCCCAAGACGTCGAGGCCCAGGCAAGCATCGGCGAGGTCGCGACATCCCAGGCACAGAGCGACGAAAGCACCGCCATGGTCACCACGGGCGAGCTGATGCAGGACCAACGCAAGACCCCGCGCATGCCTGCCCAGGTCGCGCCTGACAAGCAGGCCGTGGTCAGTGACAGTAAAACCAAGGACGGCGCGTACGTGCGCGTCAATGCTGACAAGCTCGACGAACTGATCAACCTCGTCGGTGAATTGGTGATCGCCAGCGCCGGCGCCAGCCTGTTGGCCCGTAACTGCCAGAACGACCCATTGCAGGAAGCCACCTCGTCGGTATCCGGGCTGGTGGAGGAGATTCTCGACGGCGCCTTGCGCCTGCGCATGATCCCCATCGGCGAGACCTTCAACCGCTTTCGTCGGGTGGTGCGCGATGTCAGCCAGGAGCTCGACAAGGACATCGACCTGATCATCAGCGGCGCGGAAACCGAGCTGGACAAGACCGTGGTGGAAAAGATCGGCGACCCGCTCATGCACCTGTTGCGCAACGCCATGGACCATGGCATCGAAACCGCTGAGGCGCGGCTGGAGGCAGGCAAACCGGCCAAGGGGCATTTGCACCTCAACGCTTACCACGACTCGGGCAGCATCGTGCTGGAAATCGCCGACGACGGCGCCGGCCTGAACCGCGACCGCATCCTGGAAAAAGCCCACGAACGTGGGCTGATCGCAGCGGGCGCGAACCTGACCGACCAGGAAATCTACAACCTTATTTTCGAACCGGGCTTTTCCACCGCCCAGGCCGTCACCAACCTGTCCGGGCGCGGCGTGGGCATGGACGTGGTCAAGCGCAACATCACGCTGCTGCGCGGCACGGTCGACCTGGACAGCCAGCCGGGCAAGGGCACCGTGGTGCGCATCCGACTGCCGCTGACCCTGGCGATCATCAACGGATTCCTGGTCGGCATCGGCCAGTCCACCTATGTCATTCCGCTGGACATGGTCCAGGAATGCATCGAGCTGAGCGAAGACGATGGCATCGCCAGCCGCGAACAAGGCTACCTCGACCTGCGGGGCGAGGTGCTGCCATTGGTGTACTTGCGCGATCACTTTCATCACGAAGGTCCGGCCTCGCGCCGGCAGAACGTGGTGGTGGTGCGCTACGCCGAACTCAAGGCCGGGCTGGTGGTGGATGACCTGTTGGGTGAATTCCAGACCGTGATCAAGCCCCTGGGCAAGCTGTTCGGCGCACTGCGCGGCATCAGCGGCTCGACCATTCTGGGCAGCGGTGCCGTGGCGTTGATCCTCGACGTACCGGCCCTGCTCACCCAGATCGCACAAATAGAAAACCGCTACAACTCGACCCCATTACAACAAGCCAACGCTCGCTGACGCTTCAACACTCCATGGAGAGGTATTCCCCAATGAAATGGTTCTACGACCTTAGAATCGCCACCAAACTGATCGCTTCATTTCTCGTGGTGTTGGCGCTGACCGCCGTCATGGGCGTGTTCTCGATCATCCAACTGGGCCAGGTGAACGGCACCGCCCTTGATATCCGTGAGAACTGGATGCCGTCCATGCGCGCCGCTTCAGGCATGCGCTTTTTTGCGGCGAGTTTTCGCCTCAAGGAGAATCGCCATATCGCCGCCGACTCCGAACAGGAGCGCGTCACCCTCGAGCAAGAAGCCGAGGAGGCCAAAAAGGCCTTCGAAACGCGCCTGGGCACTTACGAGAAACTGCTCTCCAGCGCTGAGGATCGTCAGGCATTCGAAACCACCCGCGATGACTGGGCTTCTTACCTTGCAATCAGCAAAGACCTGCTCGCATTGTCCCGGCAGAACCTGACCGAGCAAGCCCAGGCGATGCTCAAGGGCGAATCCAAGAATCGCTTCGACCTGGTGACCAACGACTTGCAAAAACTTGTCGAGCTCAACGCGGCCGGCGCTGACGTCGCCAGTGCGCACGGCACCCGCTTGTATGAAAACGCACGCCTGTCGATCATCGCCGTGCTGGTCGCGGCCCTGCTGGTGGGCCTGGGATTGGCGCTGTTCGTCTCACGCATCATTTCCCGTCCGTTGAAACAGGCGGCGGTGGTGGCCGAGCAACTGGCCGAGGGCAACCTGAACGCGAAGATCGAAAGTGGTTCGAAAGACGAAACCGGCATGGTGCTCAACGCTATGCAGAACATGGTCGGCAAGCTGTCGCATATCATCGGTGAAGTGCGCAACGCGGCGGACAATCTCGCCAGCGCTTCCGAAGAAGTCAGCGCCACCGCGCAGTCGATGAGCCAGGCCACCAGCGAACAGGCGGCCAGCGTCGAGGAAACCAGCGCATCCATCGAGCAGATGAGCGCCAGCATCAACCAGAACACCGAGAACGCCAAGGTGACCGACGGCATGGCCAGCAAGGCTGCCAAGGAAGCCACCGACGGCGGCGAATCGGTGCAGCAGACCGTGGTGGCGATGAAGAAAATCGCCCAACGCATCAGCATCATCGACGACATCGCCTACCAGACCAACCTGCTGGCGCTCAACGCCGCCATCGAAGCGGCCCGCGCCGGCGAGCACGGCAAAGGCTTCGCAGTGGTCGCTGCCGAAGTCCGCAAACTGGCCGAGCGCAGCCAAGTCGCGGCACAGGAGATCGGCGAGCTGTCGTCCAGCAGCGTCGACATGGCCGAGAAGGCCGGCAACCTGCTGAACGAGATGGTCCCGTCCATCAACAAGACCTCGGATCTGGTGCAGGAAATCAGCGCCGCGTCCGAAGAACAGGCCGCCGGTGTGGCGCAGATCAACACCGCCATGACCCAACTCAACCAGGTGACCCAGCAGAACGCCTCCAGCAGCGAAGAGCTGGCCGCCACCGCCGAAGAGATGAGCAGCCAGGCCGAACAACTGCAACAGGCGATGAGCTTCTTCACCCTGGACACGCCCTCCAAGTCCGCGGCCCAGGTCGCCCGGATCGACAACACGCCTGGCCCCTCCAGCCGCAAACCGGCCCGGGCGCCGGCACCGGTGATGCCCAAGGCGTTTGCCTACAACATGGCCAGCGCGCCGGACGAATCGGAATTCACCCGGTTCTGATGGCTCGGTTCCATAGGCTTGCTTAAAGGAGAAAAGGCAATGGGCGCCATCGCGACCACACGTCAGACCGCCAGCGCGGTCGAGGAAGAAGCGCAGTACCTGACGTTCATGCTCGGCACAGAGATGTTCGCCATCGGCATCTTGTGCATCAAGGAAATCATCGAATACGGAAACCTGACCGTCGTGCCGATGATGCCGGCCTTCGTTCGCGGGGTGATCAACCTGCGCGGCGCGGTCGTGCCGGTGGTGGATCTGTCGGCCCGTTTTGGCCGGCCGAACTCCACCATCAGCCGCCGTAGTTGCGTAGTGATCATCGAGGCCGCCAGCGCTGACGGCCTGGCCCAGGACATCGGGCTGCTGGTCGACACTGTATCGGCGGTGCTGGAAATCCCGGCCTCGCAGATCGAACCGCCACCGAGTTTCGGCGCGAAAATTCGCGCCGACTTCATCAGCGGCATGGCGAAGGTCGAGGGCAAGTTCGTCATCGTCCTGGAGGTGGATCGGGTGCTGTCCATCGACGAAATGTCCGAACTCGCCCAAGCCAGCCCCGCCGCACTGGAAGCGCCAGACTCATGAGCACGGACACTTGCAAGGAACGCACAGTGAATTCAATGGCGCTCACTGACCGGGAGTTCGGCCAGTTTCAATCCTGGTTGTACCAGACCGCCGGCATCAACCTGTCGCCGGCCAAGAAAGCCCTGGTGGCCGGGCGCCTGTTCAAGCGCCTCAAGCACTATGAGCTGGACAGCTACGGCGAGTATTTCAAGCTGATCATGAGCGGCCAGCGCAGCGACGAATTACAAGTGGCGCTGGACCTGCTCACGACCAACGAAACCTACTTTTTCCGTGAGCCCAAGCACTTCGATTTTCTTCGCGATCATGTGCTGCCCCATGCGACGCCGGGCAAGACCTTTCGCCTGTGGAGCGCGGCCAGCTCGTCCGGCGAGGAGCCCTACAGCCTCGCCATGACCCTGGCCGAAAGCCTGGGCACCACGCCCTGGGAAGTCATCGGCTCGGACATCAGCATGCAAGTGTTGGCGAAGGCCCGTTCTGGGCACTATCCGATGGAGCGCGCCCGCAACCTGCCCCATTCGTTACTCGTGAAATATTGCCTCAAGGGCACCGGCAATCAGCAAGGCACCTTCCTCATCGATCGGGCGTTGCGCAACCGGGTCAACTTCATCCAGGTCAATCTCAACGACACGCTTCCGGAGTTGGGGGAGTTCGATGTGATTTTCCTGCGCAACGTGATGATCTATTTCGACCAGCCCACCAAAAGCAAAGTGGTTGCCCGACTGATCCCCCGGCTCAAGCCCGGTGGGTATTTCATCGTCAGCCATTCGGAGAGCCTCAACGGCGTTTGCGATGCGTTAAAGCTGGTCGCGCCTTCGATTTATCGCAAGCCATGAACGCCGCGATAAAGCCAGTCGCCGAAGTCTATCTGGGGCCTGGGGAGTTTCGCTTTGCGACCTGCCCGACCCGGCTGCGCACGATCCTTGGCTCATGCGTTGCCATCACCCTCTGGCATCCACGGCGCAAGATCGGCGGCATGTGCCACTTCATGTTGCCCAACCGGGTACGCTGCTCCACGGCGCTGAATGGGATGTACGCCGATGAAGCCTTTGAGTTGTTCGTCCGCCAGGCGCGGGCCCATCGCACCGAACCCGAGGAATACCAGCTCAAGCTGTTCGGCGGCGGCGAAATGTTTCCCGAGCTGCAACGCCACGTGGCGTTCGGCGACGTGGCGCGGTTGAACGTCAACGCCGCGCTGGAAATGGCCGCCCTCTATCGCCTGGACCTGATTGCCCAGGACATGGGTAGCACTGGCTACCGAAGTATTGTTTTCGACCTGTGCAATGGCGATGTCTGGGTCAGGCACCAACCAATAAGGACCTTGAATTAACCATGCCAGGCAGAAAAATCAATGTATTGCTGGTGGACGATTCCGCCGTGGTCCGTCAGGTATTACTGGCGATCCTGAGTGACACGCCGGACATCAACGTTATCGGCGCGGCGTCCGATCCGATCTTCGCCATGGATAAACTGGCGAAGGAATGGCCCGACGTGATCGTGCTGGACGTGGAAATGCCGCGCATGGACGGCATTACCTTCTTGAAAAAAATCATGAGCGAACGGCCCACGCCCGTGGTGATCTGTTCTTCCCTGACGCCCAAGGGCGCGGAAACCACGCTGCAAGCCATGGCCGCCGGCGCGGTGGAAATCATCACCAAGCCCACTAGCGGCCTGAAGAACTTCTTGCTGGACTCGGCGTCGGAACTGGTCTCGGCCATCCGCGCCGCCGCCCAGGTCAACGTCCGCAACCTGGGTAAACGCCCGGCCCCGGCCGCCCCGCTGACCCCGGCGGCCAAACTCAGCGCTGACGCGATGCTGCCCGCCGCCAACGGCCACGCCATGGCCCAGACCACCGAACGCATCGTCGCCATGGGCACCTCCACCGGCGGCACCCAGGCCCTGGAGGCGGTGCTGACGGCCCTGCCGCGCGTGTGCCCGGGCATCGTCATCGTCCAGCACATGCCGGAAAAATTCACCGCCTCATTCGCCGCCCGGCTCAACAGCCTGTGCCAGATCGAAGTGCGCGAAGCGAAGAACAACGACCGCATTCACCCGGGCCTGGCGCTCATCGCCCCCGGCGGCAAGCACATGATGGTGACCCGCAGCGGCGCGTTCTATCACGTGCAAGTGGTGGACGGCCCGTTGGTCAATCGCCATCGCCCCTCGGTGGATGTGCTGTTTCGCTCGGTGGCCAAGTTCGCCGGCCGTAACGCCACGGGCATCATCATGACCGGCATGGGCGACGACGGCGCCCGCGGCCTCAAGGAAATGCTCGATGCCGGCAGCGCCACCGTTGCCCAGGACGAGGCCAGTTGCGTGGTTTTTGGCATGCCCAAGGAAGCGATCAAACTCAACGCCGCCCAACGGGTGATGCCGTTGCTGGACATTGCGCAGGTGATCTTGCACCGCTGATCCGCGCATCTTTTCTCAAGTGAAAGCTGTGTGGCGAAGGAGCTTGCTCCCTCGCCACACAAAAGCTGTCTTAAACAGGCGAGATCGTCGCCAGCACACCAATCAGCAGCGTCAGCGCCAGGAAACCACCCAGAAAAATCGCCATCTTCGCCATGAGCTTTCTCCCAATAGAGCCATTGCGGCACGATCGAATTGTGGGACGAGAACTGAGACCGTTACAGACGCACCTGTAAGCGAAAAATACGGATCAGCGGAAAAAGGTTCGCAGCGCTCTGTATCCACGACACACAGCAATACAAACACACCGCCGCATGACACATCCCAGATACACGACAAGCGCCAAATGGCCCCGTCCGAACAGGCCAGTCCCGCCTTGCTTCGACCCGACGTGCCGAGCACCGGGCAAGCAACGTGACACCGCCACGGCACACGCCCCGCGCAACGCTTGCCAGGGGCCACACAGCTCTTATCTGGAGAAATCTCATGACGCGTACAAAAAATTCGAACTCCGCTCGCCTCGCCCTCGCCGCCCTGGCTTTGTCCGGCGGTTTGGGCCTGGCCCAGTCCGCTTTCGCCGTTGACGCCCTGGCCCAGGGTTATCAATTGGCTTCGGCTGAAAAGACCTCCGAAGGCAAATGCGGTGAAGGCAAATGTGGCGCTGCCGAATCGGCCAAAAAGGCCACACAGGCTGAAGGCAAGTGTGGTGAAGGCAAATGCGGTGCCGCCGAATCGGGCAAAAAAGTCACCGCGGCAGAAGGCAAGTGCGGTGAAGGCAAATGTGGCGACGCGTCCTTCGCTCGTACCGACACTGACGACGATGCTCGTGTGTCGCTGAAGGAATTCCTCACCGTCGCGCCGACCCAGCAAGCCGAGTTCGAAAAGATTGACAGTAACCACGACGGCTACCTGTCCGAGGCGGAAACCTACAAATACCGCACCGGCCAATACACAGCCAATGGCAAGAAAGTACCGACTGAGCTGTTCATCCATATGAGCCAGGCCAAGGAGTAAATCCCCTTCGCTCCTCCCTCCCGGCCGCCCAGGCCGGGAGGGTTTGGCCATCCCCTGGAGAAGCGCGATGAGCACGTTCACTTCACCCTCCGGCGCCGGACTCGGCCTTCGCCGTGCCCTGCTAAGCGACCTACTGGAAATGGCCCCCAGCGCCGTGGATTTCCTTGAGTGCGCCCCGGACAACTGGATCGGTGTCGGCGGCGTCTACGCCGAACAACTCGACCAACTCGCCGCACGGCACCCCATCACCTGCCACGGCCTGTCCCTGTCCCTCGGCGGTCCGCAGCCCCTCGACATTGAACTGCTGCGTGGTACTCGCCGCTTCCTCGATCGCTACGCCGTGGCGCTCTACAGCGAACACCTGAGTTACTGCTCCGACAGCGGTCACCTCTACGACCTCTTGCCGATCCCCTTTACCGAAGAAGCCGTCCATCACGTCGCCGCCCGCATTCGTCAGGCTCAGGACGTATTGGGCCAGCGCATCGCGGTGGAAAACATCTCCTACTACGCCGCGCCCTTCCAGGCCATGAGCGAGATCGACTTCATCACCGCCGTGCTACAGGAAGCCGACTGCGACCTGCTGCTGGACGTCAACAACCTCTACGTCAACGCGATCAATCACCGTTACGACGCCGAGAAGTTCCTCGCCGCCATCCCGGCCCAACGCGTCACCTACCTGCACGTCGCAGGCCATTTTGACGAAGCCGAGGATTTGAAAATCGACACCCACGGCGCGGCCGTCAAGCAAGACGTCTGGACGCTGCTACACCAGGCGTATCAACGATTCGGCTCGGTACCAACCCTGCTGGAACGCGACTACAACTTCCCACCCTTGTCGGAACTGCTCGCTGAAGTCGGGCAGATCAAACACCTTCAAAAACTCGCTTGCCCGGCAACACCGGAGGCCCGCCATGCCTGAACAACTGCTCGACCAACTCAACTGCATGGCCAATTACGTCCGCAATCCTCAAAACCCACCACCGCCGGGAATTGAAACCCGACGCCTGGCCGTCTACCGGCAACTGTTCATCGGCAGCATCGAATCACTGCTGGCCGCCAGCTTCCCGGTCATCCACCAAACCCTGCCAGACGCTGACTGGCGATGGCTGGTCCACGATTTCTACGCGAACTACCGTTGCCAGACGCCACTGTTCACGCAGCTGGGCGGGGAGTTTGTCAGCTATCTGGAACAACGTGCGTGCTCGCAGAACCACCCCGCCTGGCTGCCCGAGCTGGCGCAACACGAATGGAGCGAAAGCGCCCTGTTGCTGAATGATGCGGTGGAGCCCGCACACAATCCCCACGGCAATCTGGTTGAAGGCACGCCCGTGATGTCGGAACTCGCGTGGGCACACGCCTATGAATGGCCGGTGTGCGACATCGGGCCGGATCATCGGCCCATCGACAAACCAACGGCCCCGACGTTGGTCCTGCTTCAGCGCCGTGGTGGGCACGTGACGTTTTCACGCCTTGCGCCAATGGCTTATGCGCTGCTGGTTTCGCTGACGGAGCATAGGCGCAGCGGGCGGGAGCATCTGGTTGCGTTGGCCGAGGCGGCAGGAGTGACGGTGCGTGAGTTGATGCCGGTGGGGGTCGCGGCCCTTGAGGGGTTCAAGGCGCAGGGGATTGTGTTGGGAACGCGTTGGGGGTGAGCAAGACCATCGAAAGATACATCTCCATCAACGCTTGCGCCCCACCCCAAGACAAAACATCTTCCGATAATCAGAAGGCGACGTCCCCAGATGCGCGCCAAAGTGCTGCCTCAACGACAATGACGTCCCAAACCCCACCTCCCCTGCGATGCATTCGATGGGCAACTCAGTCGTTTCCAGCAATGCCTGCGCTCTGGCCACTCGTTCAGCAGTTAACCATTTGGACACGGTTGTGCCCGTCGCCTCCTTGAACCGACGGGTAAACGTCCGCCTGCTCATTTTCGCCGTGTCTGCCAGAGCGTCGAGAGACAGGTCACTGGACAGATTCATTCGGGCCCATGTCAGGACGTCGGATAAATGAGTCTCGCCAGCGAATGCTGGCACTGGGTGTTCAACATACTGCGCCTGGCCTCCCGGCCTGTGAGGTGGTGTCACCAGCATTTTCGCGGTGCGATTCGCCACGTCCGCACCGAGGCGCTCGCGCACCAGGTGCAAGCAACAATCGATTGCCGCTACGGTGCCCGCGGACGTCACGATGTTATCGGCACGGACGTAAAGCACCTCGGGTTTGAATCGAACCTTGGGAAAACGTTGCGCAAACTGGTCACGGGCAGCCCAGTGGGTAGTGGCTTCCTTTCCATCGAGCAGCCCGGCATCGCCGAGGACGAATGCCCCCAAACACAATCCCACAATGAGCTTGCCTTGCGTGTTGGCCAGCTGCAGCGCTTCCACGAGCTGGGGCGATGCAATCAGGGATTGATCGCCCCACGCCGGGATGATGATGACGTCGCAGGTTTCCATCAGCTCCAGGCCGAGGCTTACCGACAACCCAATGTCTTGGTCGGTACCGACCATTCCGGGCACTTCTGCGCAGTAATTGATTTCATACCGAGGCCCATCGGGCGCAGGCTGGGCGGTTCCCAATACCATTCCCGGCACCGAAAGGTGGAAAAGGCTGACGCCTTCGAAAGCTAAAACAGCAACGCGTACGGAGAGCATGGGGGCAGCCTCGGTTCGCCCCGTAGGGCTCAAGGTGAACAACGTTGATCAGTTGGCCCGATTATATCGAAATGTGTCGTTCGGGCCACTGTTGACCCCCGAGACATTCGGGAAGAATGGACCCCTCGTGGTAAACAACAGGAATGATTTTTATGAAACTCAGAACGTTACAGCTTGCCCTCAGCATTGCTTGCGCCGTGGCCGCTACCCCTTCGTACGCCGGTTCAACTACTCCCAAGGCGCCTGGCGCCCCTCATAAACTGGATTTGCAGCAGGTCCGCAACGCGACGGTAAAAATCACCTTCGGTGACACCACCTTCCTGATCGATCCGATGCTGGCAAAAAAAGGCGCCTATCCGGGTTTTGAAAACACCTATCGAAGCAACCTTCGCAACCCCTTGGTTGATCTCACCCAATCGCCGGAGAAGGTTATCGCCGGGGTCGACGCCGTCATCGTCACCCATACACACCTGGACCACTGGGACGATGCCGCACAAAAAGCGCTGCCTAAAGACATTCCGTTGTTCGCTCAACATGAAGCAGATGCGCAACTGATTCGTTCCCAAGGTTTCAAGGACGTACGCGTACTAACTGACGAAGCGGAATTCGGCGGCGTCAAAATCACCAAGACCGGCGGCCAGCATGGCACTGACGAAATGTATGCCGTGCCAGCGCTCGCAAAACCTCTGGGCGGAGCCATGGGCGTGGTTTTCCAGGCGCCAGGCTATAAGACTCTCTACCTTGCCGGTGACACGATTTGGCGTAACGAGGTAGACCAGGCCATCAACCAGTACCGTCCGGAAGTAATCGTGCTCAACGCCGGCAAAGCAAAAATGGCAGGATTCGAAGGTTCGATCATCATGGGTGAAGATGATGTGCTTCGCGCCTCAAAAGCCGCGAAAAACGCACACATTGTCGCGGTGCACATGGACGCGATCAACCATATGTCCCTCACTCGTGAAGAACTGCGCGCCTACGTTAAGAAGCAAGGGATTGAGGAACGTGTAGATATTCCGGAGGACGGTGCTTCGCTGGAATTCTAAGCGAAAAGGGGCAGGTTTATTTAATCAATAAATCTGCCCCCTTTCTCGATGCCGGCGCGGTGGTGGCGCTTGAAACGTTCAAGGCGCAGGGATTGTGTTGGGGGTGACCCAAAGCGCGGAGTTCTCTACCGCCCAAAGGATTCATTGAAAATCGTATTGACATATCGGTAAATCTCGATATTATCCACTCCATGGAATTGATCGAAGTATTTAAAGCCCTATCGAACCCTACACGCCTTCAAATCTTGAAAGGCCTGAAGGACCCGACAAAGAACTTCCCTCCGCAGGATGAAGGTGACGTTCTCACGGTGGGCGTTTGCGTCAGCAGTATCCAGGAAGGCATCGGATTGTCCCAATCCACGGTGTCTGGTTATCTTGCGACGCTGCAACGAGTGGGTCTGGTGGAAGTCAGGCGCATCGGTCAGTGGACTTACTACAAGCGTAATGAAGCGGCCATCAGCACCCTTGCTGAAATCATAGGGAAAGAGCTCTAATTTTTTGCCGTAAAATATCGAGATATCTCGATATCCCTTTTTATAGATATGAGGTGTCATTATGAAAGCGATGGTATTGAAATCATTTGGCGGTGCGGAATCGTTTGAACTTCGCGATGTGCCCAAACCCGTGCCGCATGCAGGGCAAGTCCTGGTCCGGGTGCATGCCACCTCCATCAATCCCTTGGATTACCAGGTCCGACGCGGCGACTATCCGGATCTGGTGCCACTGCCGGCCATCACCGGACACGACATTTCGGGCGTTGTCGAAGCAGTTGGGCCGGGCGTGACAGCCTTCGCTCCCGGAGACGAAGTCTGGTACACCCCGCAAATATTCGATGGCCCAGGAAGTTACGCCGAGTACCACGTAGCTGCTGAGAGCATCATCGGCAAAAAGCCTCCCTTGCTAAGCCACCTTGAGGCGGCGAGCCTGACATTGGTTGGCGGGACGGCGTGGGAAGCACTGGTCGTGCGTGCGTCGCTCAGAGTGGGAGAAAGCATTCTGATACACGGCGGCGCGGGAGGTGTCGGTCACGTGGCGATCCAGTTGGCGAAAGCCATCGGAGCACGGGTATACACGACCGTGCGCGAGGCGAACTTCGAATTCGCGCGCAGTATGGGGGCCGATGTCGTCATTGATTACGAGAAGGAGGACTACGTCGAGGCCATCACGCGGGAAACAGAAGGCCGTGGGGTTGACGTCGTGTTTGACACCATCGGCGGCAATGCACTGTCACGCAGCCCCGACACACTTGCACAGCTTGGTCGCGTAGTCAGCATCGTGGACATTGCACAACCGCAAAACCTGGTTCAGGCCTGGGGCAAGAACGCGAGTTATCACTTCGTTTTCACAAGGCAGAACCGAGGCAAACTCGATGAGTTGAGTGCATTGATAGCACGAGGTCAGTTGCGGCCACACGTTGGCGCGGTCTATTCCCTTGCCGACATCCCGCTCGCCCATGCACGGCTGGAAAGTCCCAACAACGGCGTTCTAGGAAAAATCGCGATCGCCGTTGAGCCATCGCTCATCTCATAAGCCCGTACTTTTTAACCGTTCATGTCATTTCGAGGTACGCCATGATTTACGAGATCGCCCTGCTCCCCGTTCACAAGGACCGCATTGAAATGTTCCGACGTGCGTTTGCCGAGGTCGCTCCTCTGCTCACCCGTGCAAAGGGATACGGCGGTCACTTGCTGGCGCCCGGGATTGAAACCCCTGAACAATTCAACCTGATCGTGAGATGGCAGTCACTTGAAGATCACACGCCGGGTTTCGAAGAGAGTGAAGACCATCGGATATTCATGATGGGATTGGAGGAATATTTTTCGGATGAACCGAAGGTCTACCACATCGAGGGAGGCAGTTTTTAGGACAGATGTACATCTCCACCCCAACGCCCGATACACCGTATCGGGCGTTTTGGCGTTTGACTTAGGCCCCAATTCATTCCGAATGCCTGCCTGGCGGTGTTCCGGATCGACCGAAAACTGGCAGGTCGGCGGTGGTTATGCCTACGCGCACACGCCATCAAGCATGCCGAGAACCCGCCGAAAGAGGTATTCTGCGCGGCTAGAAAACAGCCATGGCCAATGGCTGTTCGCAACTTGAAGCGGTCTTGAAAGTGGTGCGCCAGGAGGTCTGCATGTTGATTGGATATCGATTCGAGCGTACCGCGCGGGATGACCTGCATATCCACTCGATCAATTGGGTGCAGGGCGGATTCGTGCTGCTGACAAGCGCGATGACTTTCATTTTTCCAGTGGCGGCCGTGCTCGCAATCACAGATGCCGACTTGTCGCCGACAGGCATGGATCCATTGGCCTCACTCCTGCTCGTGCTCGGGCTGCTGCTGATTGCTGCCCTAGGCTTGGCGCTGATGCTTTACACCGGCACCCGCGAAACCTTGCTGTTGTCGCGTATCGACGGTGAAGGCAAGCGCCGTACCTGGAACTTCTTTGCACGCCGCGAACGGGTGCATTCGGTGTTTAGGTTCGACGCCGTCAAGCACCTCGAGCTCCGCCGCCATCAACAGGCCAAACCAGCCAACACCCAACTGTGGCTGGTGATGCGCGATGGCGCCACCCACCGCCTGACAAGTGACAACGTTGCGGTGGTGCCGGGCAGTGAACGCACCGAGCGGTGGCTGCGTGAGCTGAGCGACTACCTGCAGGTACCGATGCCCACGGAGGTTGCTGTCGGTTCGACGGCCGTTTCGAAAGTGCCCTACAGGCCTACTCCAACGCCGGCGAAGATCGCCAGGCAACACAAAGCGAAGGCACTCACGCCTTCGGCTGAGTCGACCGAACAACTAGGCATCCCCGCACGCGCCCTGCTCGCCTTGATTGGCGCTTTCCTGGTTGTGCTGGAGCTGACCCGTCTGATCGCATGGACGCCGTCGCTGTTTACCGGACGGATACGCATCGGCAGCACTCGCCCGACGATTTTCTACTGGACCGAACAGCCCGTGGCCTTTTCATTCCACTTGATTATCGGCCTGGCAGAGTTGCTGATCATCGGCGTCATCGCCTGGGGCTGCGTGCGAGTGGCGATCGAGGGGCGGTTGAAGTCAAAATAGATCCGTCCCGTTTTCTCCTCTCGATTACCAGCTATCTAGATAATCAAAAGCTATTTGATAGTCGTAGTTCGCCCAATCGATTGAATGCTGAAAGTACGGCTGGATAATTCCTACCCAGTCCAACAGGAGATCAAACCCCCCGTTATTTATGTTGTTATCGAACGGGATGCCTAAAGCCTCCACGACCGAGCCATCATCACCCAGATCCTCTGTATATTCTTCTCCTTCGAAGGATTCCGTTTGCTTGCTATACCACTCAAGTCGCAATTTGAGTCCCATCTTTTGATCCTCACAAATACTTTCTTATGCTGCGATTTTTCTTAGGGCCATCTGTCTGCTCGCCAGTAATTGGATCGAATGCACCTAAATGACTTCCGTCGCTTGCTCGGTAAGCTTCCAGTTCACCGTGCGAGGCATCCCACTCGTAAATGGTCCGGCCTTTGGCGTCGAGCCAGCGATCTCTTAAGCCTCCGCCTCCTTGCACCGGAGTTTTCTTCTTGCCTTTCTTCAGACCAGAGAAGCCCGTAATTTCATGTGTCTTCGGAGCAGGATGATAGTCGTGGCCCGCCTCGGCCAGACCCTTTCGGCGGATGCTCAAAACCACATAAACCGGCCGAACCCCCGAGTCCACCGGGAACACCAGAATGAAATCCTTGTACTCCGGCGGATAGATCGGATTGACGATGATGCTGTCCGCCATCGGCGTCGACGGGTAGATCCAGATATGCGGGGTTTGGGGGGCGGCTTCCAGGGCGGGGATGCCGAGGGTTTCGGAGGGGTCGGTGGCTGGGGTCCAGATCAGTTCGATGCCATCGCCCAGGTCGGCGATGTATTGGTCGGCGCGCGGCGTCAGGTGGACGACGTCGACCATTTCCCAGCCGCGGTTCTGACCGGTGTAGAAACCGTAACCCTTGATACTGCCGTCGGCCTGTTGCTCGATGCTCAAGCGCATGCGGCTGCGGGCCTTTTTTAGCTGGCGTAGCTGGTCTTCGCTGTAGAGCGCGCTGTCGCCCAGGCTGGAAGGCCAAAGCAAGGCGACGATCCCCGTTAACAGCGCCGCGCCAACCGTGCCTGCAGCGGCTCCCGCAGTTGTCGCGGCGCAGCCGCCCAGGGCGAGTCTGCCCAATGTAGCGGGAATTGCAGTTGAGCCGATCTGCTTGAGGGGGACAGTCCCGGAATCGTCGGCCTCGCGGCCGCCAAGCCACTTCAAGTCGCCGTACTGCTTGACCAGCTCCGGCGGAATGAAACCATGGGGGTTGTTGTAGTCGATGATGCCGTTGGGGAGCTCGCAGCATTTAGCGAAAACGGACCCGGTGATGGGCAGGGATTTTTTTTCGACCTTGCCCCATCTTTCCTTTTCGTAGGCGGCCTGTCGCGCAAGCATGGCGTCATGACTGCGCTGGAGTGCCTCGTACTCGGCCAGCTCGCTGGACGTCATGTCCCGGTAGGAAATGTTGTGCCCTTCGCCGGACCGTGGATTTTTGACTTTTGGCAGATTGTTTGGGCGCGTCACGAATCGCGATTCTCATCCTGAAAATTCAGGACGGACGCTATCGCAAGGGACTCATGCGGCGCTGTCAGACGCTTCTCGAATTGCCCGTTCCGTTTTCCTCAGACGGTGTGGGCCGGCAAGGCAACAAGATCTGCGTCTGTGTCACGAACCGGATTAGCTCGCCCGCTGCCTGCACGCCTCTCCGAACGCGCGAAAGATCGCCCGATAATCCGGATGCTCCGTCACTTCCCATTCCGGGTGCCATTGCACCCCCAACGCAAACGCCCGGCTGCCCTCCACCGAAAGCCCCTCCACCAGGCCATCCTCCGCCACGGCTTCGATGCGCAAACCCTGCCCCACCCGTGCGATGCCCTGGCCGTGGACGGAGTTGACTTCGATCTGTTCCTTGAGCCCCAACCGCGCCAACACCCCGCCCGGTCGCACGGTCAGTGCATGGTTGCGGGCGTATTGGTCCTGGACCGGCTCGTTGCTCGGCGGCTCGTGCTCGGCGCCGGGGCCGTTGAGTTGTTGATGGAGCGTGCCGCCAAAAGCGACATTCATTTCCTGGAAGCCGCGGCAGATGCCAAGCACCGGAAGACCGGCCTCGACAGCGGCGCGCCAGAGCGGCAGCGCCAGGTTATCCCGGGCCGGGTCGTGCTCGGTGCCAGGCGGGCTGGGTGGGCCGCCGTAGTGATGGGGTTCGATATTGGAAGGCGAGCCGGTGAAAAGCAGCCCGTCCAGGCCAGCGATGACGTCAGCCGGATCGATCAGTGACGCAACCACCGGAAGGATCACCGGCAGTGCCTCGGCGGCGGTCGCGACGGCTTGTGCGTATTTGTCGTTGCTGAGCTGGACGGTGTGTGGGCCGACCTTGCCTGAACAGGCGATGATTCCGATCATGGGTGGACGAGACATAGGGTTCCCCGTTTTTCAGTTGCCTATGGATCGGATTTCGGCGCGGGTTCGGTTGTTCAATTTTGATGACGGCTGGCGCCATTGCCTGAACGAAGCCATCGACACAGCGGTCGGAACAGCAAACCCCGGCAAAGAAACCTCACCCATGCCCTTACGATCCGCTGTCCTCGTCACCTTGATCGCGTTGTCTGCCGGCACGTCTGCAATGGCGCAAGAGCCGTTGCGCCTGGAAAGCCTGAAGCGCTGCGGCGACTTGCTCGAAATCGAGCGCCAGGAGTGGTGCTTGACCGCGCGAGGGCTGGGTGAAGCAACGCCGCAACTGAAACTCGGTGAAAAAGCGATTCCCGCTGACAGGGTCCAGCGTGACGGCCAACGCCTGCGTCTGCATTTGGACAAGGCCGACTACCAAAGCGGGCCGCTCTGGCTGGAAGACGGTCCGCGCGCCAGCAATGCCGTCTGGTTGACCCTGCGCAGCAGTCATGTCGTCGCGGCCGGGCCGGATGAGGTGACCAAGAACATGGACGGCCTGACCACCTATGTGGATCTGGTCAGCGTGTTGATCGAGGAAAGCCACGATGGCCGCCAGGAGGCGGAACGTCTCGCCAACAAGTACGGGGCCAGGGTGGTCGGCAGCATCGCGCCGCTCAACGTGTATCAATTGCGCCTGCCGGCCAGGGACCTGATGCAGCGCGACGCGTTGGTGCTGCGCCTGGGCGGCGAAACCAGCGTCGATGCCGTAGTGATCGAAGAGTCCGGGGCCGAAGAAACCGAGCAAGCGCCCACCCAGCCCGAAGAGCCCAAGAAACCGGCCCAGGGCTCCGATGAATGGGCCGCGAATCGCTTTCTCGACGCGGTGCATTACTACCAGCGGCGTATCCCCGGGCAGCAGGCGCCGATCCAACCGCAGCCGGTGCGCATCGGCTTGATCGAGCGTGACGTGGATTTCGACACGGCGGATTTTGCCGACTATCTTGGCCCCTGCTCAATGCCGCGCACCTGCGTCTACGCCCGTGATGCGAACAAACCCGACAACCATGGCACGACCGTCGCCGGCATTCTCGCCGCGCGCTGGAACGATGGTGGCAACACCGGTTTGCTGCGGGGCCTGGACAAGGCGAGCGGCGGCTTCGAAGTGATCGTCGAGCGAAATTCGGACGCAGGGATCACAGCCAACATCGCCGCCTCGGTGAACCTCGTCGAGGATGGCGTGCGTGTGCTGAACTGGAGCTGGGGCATCCACCGCGTGGGAGCGAAAGACGTCAAGGGCGATGACGTCGATTCGCTGCTGCGTTCGGGTATTGCCATGAGCGGCTACGAAGAACTGCTGGAAGAGTTTTTCCTGTGGCTGCGCAAGGAACATCCCGACGTGGTGGTGGTGAACTCCGCTGGCAATGGGTCGTCATTTTCTGGCACCGATGAATACCGCCTGCCCTCCTCGTTCATTACCGAACAGTTATTGGTGGTCGGCGGACACCAGCGTAGCGAACGGGCCGGCGTCGCCGTCGATGACCCAGGCTACGCGGTCAAGCGCAACTCCTCGAATATCGACATGCGCGTCGACATCACCGCCGCCGCGTGCACCCACGCCTCGACGCCCAATGCCGGCGAGGATGGCGCGGTGCATTGCGGCACATCGTACGCCACACCCATGGTCACCGGCCTGCTGGCAGCGATGCTGTCGATCAACCCGCAACTTCACCCCGAACAGCTGCGCATGCTCCTGCGACGCAGCGCCATGACCATTGGCGACAATCACGACTTCGAACAAATGGACGGCGAAGACCTCACCGCACCCATCCTGCCGTCGGAGCGCAATTACCAGCTCAACGACAAGGACGTAGGGCGTTCGGCACGGCTGGACATGCAAAAGGCGCTGGATCTTTCGGTGCAGAGTCGCAGCCGGGTGCGTTGATGCAGGGCTCAAAATCAGCGCTACACTTTCGGCGATAACTTATTCGACTGGCGGTATGATCGACCCCCAGCCTCTTACGCGCCCAAGTGGAACAACATGAATCGTCGCAAGAAAATAAACCAGTTGCTCAAGGCCAACGCCAAAAAAGCCAGTGCCAAGCTGGCACCGAAAAGCAAAGACCGATACATCAGCAAAGCCGACCGACTGAAAATGGCGGCTGAAGCCGGACCGGACTCGACCGTTTCCCCTGAGAGCTGATTCTTTGAACCCCATTGACCCCCTGTCGCTTCAACGCGTCATCACCGCCCACGGCACACTCGAAGGCGCGGCCTATTTCGACGCAGAGGAAAGCCTCGTCCACGACATATTCGTGGATCGCATCGTTCTCCAGACCAACTACCTGGACCACAGCAGCTATAAGGTCGACCTGGCCGAGGGCGCGGTACGTGTGCGCAAGACGCGGCTGGATAACTACCACCGAGGCCACAAGGCCCAGGTGATCGACGATGCCATGGACGAGGACGATTGGCTGGAATTGGGCAGCCTGTGGCAGCGTCTGAGTCGTGACCTGGACACTCAGGGGCAAACGCCACCACCGGATCCGGCCGATACGCTGGCGGACCTGTTCGACTGCCTGTTCGACGAGACACACGCGCAAGCGCTGATCGAAAACATGCCGGCGGCTACCGGCCGATGGGACTGGGCGTGGACTCAGCTGCAATCGGCCCTTGTCAGCACGCATCGGATGGCTGAGTTCGAGTGGAAGGAATGGTCGTTGTCTGGCGTCTACGCCATCAACGCCCTCGCCCCCCTGCGCGAACGGGGCATTGAAATCCCCACGCCCGACGGCACAGTCGTCGATGCAGTCAATCACGCCGACGATTGGGAGCGGGCGCTGCTCCAGTATTTCAATGCACGACTGGAAATCCACGATCTGAAGCTGTTGGCCATCGGCACGCATTTCGACGAGTACCAAGCGTTTGCATGCCTGCCGATGAACGGTCTGGGCCTGGCCAATGCGTTGGAAATCATGGGCAGGCTGGGCATCGTCTACAAATGCTGATCCTGCTGTTTTGCGGCAAGGGAGCTCCCTTGCCACAAAACCCTGCACACCCAGGAAGCAGAACACGGGTATCTGAAATCCCCATAGTTGCTATCGACGCCAGCGCCGTTCTCGTTCCGCTGCGCCCTCTCTAATCTGCCCACCAACGGGATCGACGACGATCTCGGCAGATCAAACCGTCCCTTATGGAGAGAGAAACGATGAACACAATCAACCGCACCCTGGCTGTCGCAACCCTGGCCCTGGCCACCCTCGGCGCCGAAGCGGCGACACCTGTCCAGGCCGGCGCCAGCGCCTCGGCAATCGGCAGCGTGGTGCAGTCCGCCAGCTACATCACCACCAAAGATGGCGTCCAGCTGTATTACAAGGATTGGGGCCCGCGCAATGGCCAGGTCGTCACCTTCAGCCACGGCTGGCCGCTGGATTCCGACAGCTGGGAAGGACAGATGATGTTCCTCGCGTCCAAGGGCTACCGCGTGATCGCCCATGACCGCCGCGGTCATGGGCGGTCCAGCCAACCTTGGGAAGGCAACGACATGGATCACTACGCCGACGACCTCGCGGCGGTCATCGAAGCGCTGGACCTGAAGAATGTCACCCTGGTCGGCTTCTCGACGGGGGGCGGTGAAGTGGCTCGGTACATCGGTCGCCATGGCACAGCCCGGGTGAAAAAAGCCGTGCTGGTGTCCTCGGTTCCACCGCTGATGCTCAAGACGGATACCAACCCCGGCGGCTTGCCGCTCGAAGTCTTCGACGGCCTGCGCAAGGCCTCCCTGGAGAACCGCTCGCAACTGTACCTGGACATCGCGTCCGGTCCGTTCTACGGCTACAACCGCAAAGGCGCCAAGCCATCCCAAGGCCTGATCCAATCGTTCTGGGTTCAAGGCATGCAGGGCGGCAGCAAGAACACCTATGACTCGATCGCGGCATTCTCGGCGACCGACTTCCGTGGCGACTTGAAGAAATTCGACGTGCCGACGCTGGTGATCCACGGCGACGATGACCAGATCGTGCCCATCGACGCTGCAGGCCGCGCCTCGGCAGCGCTGATCAAGGGTGCCCGGTTGCTCGTCTATCCCGGTGCGCCGCACGGGCTGACCGAGACACACAAGGACCGTCTCAATCAGGACCTGCTGACTTTCCTCAAGGAATGAGGCTCGGATCGCCCTGGACGGTAACCCCTGTGGAGCGAGCCTGCTCGCTCCCACATGATTTTGCTCAAGGCCCTTCTTCGAAAGGGCTTTGGCGTTGCAGCGCCGCCTCCACCGCCGCCTTATCGATCACCGACCACACCCGAACGATCTTGCCCTGCTCGAAGGTATAAAACACGTTCTCGGAAAATCGAATCCGCCGACCGCGGGTGTCCAATCCGAGGAAACGTCCGCGCGGCGAGCAATCAAAAAGCAAACGACTCGCGACATTCGGCGGTTCGACCACCAGCAGGTCGATATTGAAACGCAAGTCCGCGATCGTGCCCGCATCGTTTTCCAGCATCGCCCGATAACCCGCCAGGCCCACCGGGGCTCCGTTGTAGTGCACGCTGTCGTCGACGAAGCTGCCCAGGTCTTGCCACCGACGGGCATTGAGGCAGGCGATATAGTTGCGGTATTGCTCGGCCAGGTCCATGTCCAGGTCCTCCATCAGCGAGGGTTACCTGGCAGTGACCGCAGACAAAGGCCAGTGGTTCTGGACGAGCGCCTTCAATGCCGCAACAGTTTGCGCAACGGAATCTCATCCTTGCGAACCGGCGACTTGATGACGATGTAGCTGAAGTACTTGGAGATGCCGATGTTCTTGTCCAGCAGGCTTTCCATCACGTCCTGGTAATCCTGGATGCTGCGGGTCATGAAACGGACCAGGTAATCGTAGCCGCCACTGATCAAGTGGCATTCGAGCACTTCGTCGACGAGGCGAATATTGGACTCGAACTTGGCGAAGTCCTCACGCTTGTGGTCGCTCAGGGTGACTTCGGTGAACACCGTCACCGAATCGGTGATCTTGGCAAGATTGAGATGGGCCTTGTAGCTGGAGATATACCCCGCCGACTCCAGGCGCTTGACCCGTTGCAGACATGGGCTGGCTGACAGCCCCACAGCGTCGGCCAGGCTGACGTTGGTCATGCGACCGTCTTTTTGAAGCTCGACCAAAATGCTGATGTCGATCCGGTCCAGTTTCGCTAAACCTTCCATCGCATACCCCTCGCCTGCCGTTTGTAAGACAATCTTCTAACAAAATCAGCGCCGTAAAGACAGCTGATGCTGAGCCACCAGGTCCGCCATACTGTTGATGCAGTAGTCCGCCGCGCAGGGTGCCGGGGAGGTGTCGAGGTCGCGACAGATCAGGCACACCGCCCCAACCGCCCGCGACCCTGTGCCAGGGCGGGTCACGTGAAGGATCGCCGCCGCGTCCAGCCCATTGGCGTCCAGCCAGTCACGATCCTGCAGCGGCGCGCTCGCCAGCGAAATGAAATCCTCCGGCTCGATGCCCAGGCGCCCGCACAACACGCCACGGTCCTCGGCGTCGCGGTCGCCCAATACCAACAACCGATAGAACTTGCGCAAGTAAAGCATCGCTCCCGGTGCGTCCTCGAACAGCGTCCAGCCCGCGGCCGAGCGGGCGAAGCTCATGCCCTCCTCCCAACTGGCCTTGAGCTTCCAGCGCTCGGCCAGTTGACGGTGGGCGAAACACAGCAGGCCACTGAAGCCCAACTCGCCGAAGCGCGGATACAGGGATTGCAGCACCTCGTTGAAATCGGCGAGCAGCGCGGCTTTGTCCAATGGTCCGGCATGGTTTTCCAACAACGGCTGCAAGGCCGCCCAGACACCTGAATCACGATCCACCAGGACCTCATCGCAGTCGATCAGCAACGCCTGGTATTCAGTCAGCTTCATCTGTAAGCCTCCGATGATGTCCCATCGATCAACGCTCCCTAAACGGCACAGACCCGTGCCAAGGCGCCTTCGAGAATCTGCAACGCTTCGTCGATCTGCGCTTCGGTGGTCACCAGCGGCGCGAGGAAACGCAGGACGTTGCGGTACACCCCACACTTGATCACCAGCAGCCCACCGGCACGGGCTTCGTCGATCAGCCGCTGGTTGAGCTCCGCATCCGGCGTACGCGCATCGTCCTGCTTGATCAGCTCGATCGCCAGCATGAAACCCTTGCCCCGCACATCGCCAATGCGCGGATAGCGCGTTTGCAACGCCAACAGGCCCTGGCGCAACCGTTCACCCAACGCCTCGCCGCGGGCCAAAAGCTGTTCTTGCTCGTAGGCGTCGATCACCGCCAGCGCCGCCGCGCACGACAACGCGTTGCCGCCATAGGTGCCGCCCAAGCCACCGGGCAGCGGCGCATCCATGATCGCGGCCTTGCCGACAACGCCCGACAGTGGCAAGCCACCGGCCAGGCTCTTGGCGACGGTGACCACGTCTGGCTGGATGCCGGCATGCTGGAAACCGAACCATTTGCCGGTACGTCCGAAGCCGGTCTGGATTTCATCGAGGATCAGTACAATCCCGTGTTTGTCCGTCAGCGCGCGCAGGCCCTGGAGAAACTCGGTGGGCGCCGAGAGGAAACCGCCGTCACCTTGCACCGGCTCGATGATGATCGCCGCCACTCGCTCGGGCGCCACTTGGGTTGCTAGCAGCTCGTCCAGCGCTTGGAGCGCCATTTCGCCGGTGACGCCTCGATACGCGTTTGGATAAGGCGTGTGGAAGACTTCCGGCGCGAACGGCCCGAAGTTCTGTTTATAGGGCTGGCTCATGCCGGTCAGGGTGGTGCCAAGCAACGTGCGGCCATGGAAGCCGCCACGAAAGGCAATAACTGCCGAGCGGTTAGTGTGGGCACGGGCGATTTTCACGGCGTTTTCCACGGCTTCGGCGCCGGAGCTAAAAAACGCTGCCTTATAGTCGTGCTGGCCGCCGATCATTTCACACAGGCGCTGAGCCAGATCCAGATACGGCTTATAGGCCACGACCTGGAAACAGGCATGGGAGACTTTCTGCAATTGAGCCTGCACCGCCGCGACGACTTTCGGGTGGTTGTGGCCGATGTTGAGCACACCGATGCCACCGACGAAGTCCAGGTAGCGCTTACCGTCCACGTCCCATAACTCCGAACCCTGGGCCCGATCGATCACCAACGGGTGCGCGGTCACCAGCCCACGGGGCACGAATTGATCACGCTGACGGAGCAGACTCGGGGTTTCTTCGACTTTACTGTTCATTGGCATTTCCCATCGTGAGCCGCGCAACCAGGAAGCGGCTGCGGTGTGTTCACAGGTTAAGCGTTCGACGCAACGGTCTACGCCGAACTTGCTCGTTGAGAAATCCGGATCGACTGTTTACACCCCGGCAAACAGCAGAATCCGCCAACGGCCTCGCGCCCCAACGATTCTGCCGCCATGGGCGCGCTACAGCACCGCCCCGTGCCCCCCTGCGCATGCCTTTCGACAGATCCTGCTTCGCCATTCAGGCATGCTGAACACTCTGGAATCTGACGCGAGAACTGTCCATGGCCCTGCTCTATAAAGCTGACCCGATACGCGGCGAACAGTGGCGACGCCTGTTCGCCGAACAGGCACCCGACATCCAATGGCGGGCCTGGCCAGACATCGGCGATCCTCGGGATATCCGCTACCTCGCCGCCTGGCAGGCACCGGATGACCTCGAGACGCTGCTGCCCAACCTTGAGGTGCTGTTCGCCCTCTCGGCCGGCGTCGACCAACTCGACCTCGCACGTTTGCCACCCACGCTGCCCGTGGTGCGGCTGCTGGATCCAGGCATCAGCCAGGGCATGTGCGAATACGCCAGTTTCGCCGTGCTCAGCCTTCATCGAGACATGATGCGCTACCGCCAGCAACAGGCCGAACGTCGCTGGCAGGCGCATCGCCTGGTGCCGGCCCGGCAACGTCGGGTGGGTGTCATGGGTCTTGGTCTGCAGGCGCGACAGATACTCGCCACCTTGAAGCCATTCGGCTTTGCCTTGTCGGGGTGGGCCCGTAGCGAACATCACATCGATGGCGTGACCTGTCACGCCGGCGCCGAGCAATTGCCCGCTTTCCTCGGCCAGTGCGACATCCTCCTGTGCGTGCTGCCGCTCACCGAACAGACCCAAGGCATCCTCAACCGCCAGCTATTGGAGCATCTGCCCAAGGGGGCAGCCTTGATCAACATGGGCCGGGGGGGTCACCTCGTCGAGGCGGACTTGCTCGACGCACTCGCCAGCGGGCAACTGAGCGCGGCAGTGCTCGACGTGCTGACGCAGGAACCGGCCGATCCCGGGCATCCTTTCTGGAACCACCCGCAGATCCTGCTGACGCCTCATATCGCGGCGATGACCCAGCCGGAGACAGCCTTTGACGGACTGCTGGAGAACATTCGACGGCACCAGCGGGGCGAATCGATGCTGGGCTTGGTGGATCGCGAGCGCAATTATTGACATGGCTATCGCGCAAATCGGCTCGGTATTTCCTGCTGGGCTGACGCCCCGTTGGGGCAAGAAATTCGGCCGGCACCGCTGCGGCTTATCGAAGCTGCCGAATTCACTGGCGGCTATTGTCAGCCCAGGCGACAGGTGAGATACAACCATTCTGCACGGACAATTGCGTCCGGCTCCACGTCAACTTCCAGGGGACCCGCCATGTCCATTTCGCAACGCCCTGCTTACGTTTATCGCGCCATGACCGACGCTGATGTTCCCTCGGCGCATGCCTTGTCCGTGCAGCTGAAATGGCCCCATCGCCTGGAGGATTGGGCGATGTTGCAGCGGCTCGCCCAAGGTTTCGTCGCACTGGATGGGGATCGCTTGATCGGCACTGCGTTCTCCTGCGCCCAGGGCAACTACGCCACCATCGGCCTGGTTATTGTCGACGATGAATACCAGGGCCGGGGCATTGGTCGCAAATTGATGGAATTGGCGATCGAGGCTTGCGGTTCGCGTACCGCCGTTCTCAATGCCACGTTGGCCGGCACGCCTCTATACGCCAGCCAGGGCTTCGTTGAGTTCGGGCAGATCCAGCAACATCAAGGGCACACATCGTCACCTGTCCCGCCGGCCCTGGGCAACGGCCAACGCTGCCGTGCGCTGGCACCGGCCGATCGGGCCGAGTTGATCAGGCTGGCCAACCTTGGCAGCGGCCTGGATCGCGAGGCCGTGCTGAACGATCTGTTCGATGTCGTTGAACAGGGCGTGGGCATCGAGCAGGACGGCCAGTTGCGCGCCTTCGCCCTGCTTCGCCCTTACGGACGCGGACGCTGCATCGGCCCGGTCATCGCCCAGGACGCCACGCAGGCCCGGCACCTGGTCGCGGCATTGCTGGCCCACGTGCCGGAGGCGTTCGTGCGCATCGATATTCCCGCCGACTGCGGCTTGGGACCCTGGCTCGAAGAGATTGGCCTCAAGCACGTCGACACCGTTGCCCAGATGGCACAAGGCACTGCGCCCCAGGCCAGTGGCGGCGTGCGCCAATTCGCACCGGTGACCCAGGCCATCGGCTGACAGACTCTTCATTCCATGCCTTTAATTCCGGAGCAATGTTTCATGCTTGAACCCACTGCAATGCTGTTGGCGCGCGCCGATGGCAGCCCCGCCTCCACCTCATTCAAGCCAGGTTCATTGGGTGCCAACGACCCCTTCGACCGGCTCATTGCCTACGCTGGGGTTGATGGCATGGCCGCCGGCGTGGTCCGGGCCGGCGGACGAATCAGCGTCGAGGAGTATCCGTTCAGCGAAACGATCGTCGTCCATGCCGGGGCGGTCACGCTGCGCAGCCAGGCGCAAACGCTGCGGCTCAATCCGGGCGAAAGCGCTGTGATAGCCCGTGGCACCGCCCTCGAAATTGATGCGCAACCGGCTTCGCTGTGGGCCTTTTGTGCCGATACCCAATCCGTCGAGGCCAATCAACCGGGACTCACCGCCCTGCCCGCGCCGACCTTGCTTGCACCCTCCGCGGCGCCCGACGAAGAGATCCTGCTCAGCCCGGCGCCGCAATGCCGCTCGCACAACCTGTTCGTCGAGCAAGCGACGAACCTGCGCATCGGCATCTGGGATTCAACCCCCTACACACGCAAGTCACGGCCGCACAAGCTGCATGAACTGATGCACCTGCTCGAAGGCAGCGTCACCTTGCAACTGGCCGACGGCACCGAGCTGATCGTCGGCACCGGCGATACAGTGTTCGTTCCCTTGGATGCCCCTTGCGCCTGGAAAAGCAGCGTCTACGTGCGCAAGGTCTACGTCGTGAGATGAGCGCCAGGCACTGAATTCGGGATTGCACCGGGTTCTTGTGGGAGCGAGCCTGCTCGCGAAGAGGCCGGCACATCCAGCATCTTCATAGCCTGGGGTGCCGCCATCGCGAGCAGGCTCGCTCCCACATTGGATTTTTGGTAGCCACAGAACTTACATAATCCACATTGGATTTTTGGCAGCCATAGAACTCACATTATCCACATACCCTTGTGGGAGCGAGCCTGCTCGCGAAGGGGCCGGCACATCCAGCATCTTCATCGCCTGGGGTGCCGCCATCGCGAGCAGGCTCGCTCCCACATTGGATTTGTTGGTAGCCACAGAACTTACATAATCCACATTGGATTTTTGGTAGCCACAGAACTCACATAATCCACATTGGATTTTTGGTAGCCATAGAACTCACATAATCCACATACCCTTGTGGGAGCGAGCCTGCTCGCGAAGGGGCCGGCACATCCAGTATCTTCATCGCCTGGGGTACCGCCATCGGCGAGCAGGCTCGCTCCCACAATTATTCTGTTTTTTCTGCATTACCCGCCGTATCGATACTCACCACCACCGACATTCCCGGCCGCAGGCGTTCGCTTTCCGGCTGGCCTGGATCGACTGTGATGCGAACCGGCACGCGCTGGGCGATCTTGACGAAGTTGCCCGTGGCGTTGTCGGCCTGCAACAGGCTGAACTCAGAACCGGTGGCCGGGGAGATCCGTTCGACATGCCCATGGAATCGGCGATGGCCGAGGGCATCCACGGTGAAACTTGCCGGCTGGCCAACACGCACCTTATCCATCTGGGTTTCCTTGAGGTTGGCGATCACCCATTTCTGGTTCGGGACCAGGGCCATCAGCTGTGCACCGGAGTTGACGTAGGCCCCGAGGCGTACGCCGATCTGCCCCAACTGACCGTCCCGGGGCGCCACGACTCGGGTGTTGGACAGATCGATGCGCGCCAGTTGCACCGTCGCCTCGGCACTGGCGACGGCGGCTTCGAGGGAGCCACGGTTGACGACCACCGTTTGCAAATCCTGGCGGGCGATTTCCAGGCTGGCCTGGGCTTGCGCCACGGCGGCTTGGGTTTGTGCGCTGGCCGCGCGGCTCAGGTCCAGCTCACGCTGGGACACCGAACCGTCTTTGATCAGTTCCTCGTTGCGGCGCAGGTCGGCGGCGTTTTTTCGTGCCTGGGCCTGGCTGTCCGCCAGCGCGGCCTGACGCAGCTTGATGGTGGCTTCGGCGCTGTTGCGTTGTTGCACGACGTTGGCGAGGGCCGCTTGCTGCACGGCCAGTTCCGCCAGTGCCTGGTCGAGACGTTGTCGATAGATGCGGTCGTCGAGCCGCACCAACAGATCGCCAGCCTTCACGAACTGAAAATCCTGCACCGGCACTTCATGCACGTAGCCGCTCAACTGCGGCCCGATGATCGTCACTTGCCCGCGCACCAAGGCATTTTCTGTGGTTTCCACGGCGCTACCGAACGGCGGCAATTGCCAGGCATAAAGCACCACCAGCACACCGACGATCGCCACTGCCGCGAACCCCAGGGATGAAAGAACTCTTATCCGCAGGGAACGCGGTTTTGTCGCTGGAACGGCGGGTGGCGCCTGGTCCTCAGGCGTATCGGCGATGGCGTTGGTGGTCGTGGAGGTCGGCTCGGTCATGAAGAAGTGGCACCGCTTGGTTGTGTCGAAGGGGCAGGCGCTGTGGCGACGTGCTGGGTGGTAGTCATCAGCCACAGGGCGCGGAGGGAGATCCAGATCATGGTCAGCACGGCGATCACCGCGATCAGCATGAACACATCGTTGTAGGCCAGCACGTTGGCTTCGCGGGTGGCGGCCGCGGCAAGGCTGCGAATGCCTTGCAGGTGCCGCAGGCCCGGATCGGCGATCAGCGAACCCACCGCCGAGCCACCGCTGTCCACCCGCGCGGCCACGCGAGGGTCGAACAGGTTGATGTTTTCCACGAGGTGGCTGGAATGAAATTTCTCGCGCACCACTTGGAAGGTACCGAGCACCGCGGCCCCCACCAGGCCACCGAGGTTCTGGCAAATCCCGAACAACACGGAAAAACTCACCAGATTGCGCGGGTTGGTCAGTACATTGCGCACGCCGAGAATCATCGTCGGCCCCAGGAAAAACGTACTGCCAAACGCCAGCAGAAACTGACTGAAATACATGTTTTGCGGGCGGCTCAGGTTGTTCGAGTAGCTGTCCATGACCGAGCCTGTCGCCATCAACGCGAGGGAAATGATCAGGGGCATGAACAGGTGCGCCGGGTTGATCGTCAAGGCACTGGTCACCAGCCCGGCGATGCTGCCGATCAGCATCACCACATAAAGGCTGTGCATCTGTTGGCTGCTCATGTTCAGCGCTTGCAGAAACCCCACCGCTCCAGTGGATTGTTCCGAAGTCACCATGCGAATCAGGATCACCGCCAGGGCCAGGCGGATCATCACCCCACTGCCCAGCCAGCGCGTCATCAGCATCGGGTTGCTGCGGTTATGCTCGATCGCCAGGCCCGCCAGGATCAACACGATGGACAGCGCCGAGGCCACGCCGATCCATGGCGCCTCCAGCCACCAATCGATGCGCCCCAACGACAGCACCGCGCACAACAAGGCGACGCCGCTGGCAAGCACCGTGAAGGTCAGGAAATCGAGTTTTTCAAACGTCTTGAAGCGGTCGCCCGGTGGCAACTTGAGCAGCAGCACGCAACCCAACGAGAGCAGTGCCATCCCCAGTTCGAACAGGTAGAGGCCCCGCCACTCGGCAATTTGCAACAGGTCTTCGGAGAACAACCGGGCCATCGGCAAGGCCAGCTGCGAAGTCCCCAGGCCCAGCACTAGCGCCTTGAGCCGCCACTTCGCCGGGAAAGCCTGGACCATGTAATACAGGCCCAAGGAGCTGAGGGCAGCGCCGACCATGCCATGGGCCGCCCGCACGGCAATCGCCGAGTTCAGGTCGTTGACGAACAGATGACCGAACGTCACTAGGGCGTACAGCGCCAGGAACACCTCAGTGAACGCGCGCAAGCCGAACTGCTGGCGAAACTTTACCAGCAGCAGGTTCATGGAGACGTTGGTCATGACGTAGGCGGCGGGCAACCAGGCCATCTCGGCGGTGGTGGCGCCGAGGGCCCCTTGCAAGTAAGGCAAGTTGGCGATCACCAGCGAATTGCCCAACCCCCCGGTCAACGCCACCAGCACGCCCACCAGCGCAAAGGCGAGCCGTTTGGGCGTGGGATGCAGTGGCGTCGACGGGGAGCCTGGCAGCGTCGGCCTTTCGTGGGGCTCCCAGGCGCGTGGGGTGTATTGATCCATTCAGAGACCTTGCAGGGACATGTCGGCTCGTTTGCCACGGGTCAATTCCCGTTCGACGATGGGAAGGTGCAAGAAGTGCCCGGGGCTTTTGCGTGGCGAGGGAGCTTGCTCCCGCTGGCTGCGCAGCAGCCTCCCCTGTAAACGGAATACGCCGTAGAGAGTCGCCTGGGATGGGGCTGCTGTGCAGCCCGGCGGGAGCAATCTCCCTCGCCACCCACTGCCTTTTTCGAGGCCATTCGACTAATGTCTTACGCCGGTCATCGCATGACCTACGCCGCTCGTCGCTATCCTGGGGGCACCGTTTTTCCTTGCCGCAACGGCCCGCTTGCCTGCGTTTTGTTAGGCGAAAGCGTTGAAATAGCCCATGGCCGGATCATTCTCGATGAAAATTTGCGGTAATGGCCAGTTGACAACGAGGAACGCTCCACAAATAATCCGCTCCATGTTGTACGACGACGTATGACAAATAAAAACAACAAAAAGTAGGAGCGTCAGAGTGAGCACTCGTGCCCGTTTTTCGTCCAGTAACCGTCCCAGCCGCCGTACCCTTCTCAAATCCACGCCCGCGCTGTCACTGCTCGGCTGCACCGGTCTGGCGCTGTTCATGCCCATGACCGCTGGTGCCGAAGGCTTTGTCGATGATGCCAAAGCCACGCTGAACCTGCGTAACGCCTATTTCAACCGCAACTTCGTCAACGACAACGCCACCCAGGGCAAAGCCGAGGAATGGACCCAGAGCTTCATCCTCGACGCCAAGTCCGGCTTCACCCAGGGCACCGTCGGTTTTGGCGTTGACGTGCTGGGCCTGTACTCGGTCAAGCTCGACGGCGGTCGTGGCACGGCCGGCACCCAGCTGCTGCCGGTGCACGACGACGGCCGCCCGGCCGATGACTTCGGTCGCCTGGGCGTGGCCCTGAAGGCCAAGGTCTCGAAGACCGAATTGAAAGTCGGCGAGTGGATGCCAGTGTTGCCGATCCTGCGTTCCGACGATGGCCGTTCCCTGCCGCAAACCTTCCGTGGCGGCCAGGTGACCTCCACCGAGATCAACGGCCTGAGTCTCTACGGCGGCCAGTTCCGCGCCAACAGCCCGCGTAACGACGCGAGCATGGAAGACATGTCGATGAACGGCCGCGGTGCATTCACCTCCGACCGTTTCAACTTCGGTGGCGGCGAATACGCCTTCAACGAAAAACGCACCCAGGTCGGCGTCTGGTACGCGGAACTGTCCGACATCTACCAACAGCAATATTTCAACCTGACCCACAGCCAGCCGATCGGCGACTGGACCCTGGGCGCCAACCTCGGTTACTTCACCGGCAAGGAAGACGGCAGCGCACTGGCCGGCGACCTCGACAACAAAACCGCCTTCGCCATGCTTTCCGCCAAATACGGCGGCAACACCTTCTACGTCGGCCTGCAGAAAGTCGGCGGCGACGATGCCTGGATGCGCGTCAACGGCACCAGCGGCGGCACCCTGGCGAACGACAGCTACAACTCCAGCTACGACAACGCCAAGGAAAAATCCTGGCAACTGCGCCACGACTTCAACTTCGCCGCCGTCGGCGTGCCGGGCCTGACCCTGATGAACCGCTACATCAGCGGTGACAACGTTCACACCGCCACGGTCGACGACGGCAAGGAATGGGGCCGTGAAACTGAACTGGCCTACACCGTGCAGAGCGGCGCACTCAAGAGTCTCAACGTGAAATGGCGTAACGCATCGATTCGTCGCGACTTCAGCACCAACGAATTCGACGAGAACCGTATCTTCATCAGCTATCCGATTTCGCTCCTGTAAGACCCATGGAACACTTGCCATGAACGCCTGCCAGCGCCATGGCGAGCCCCGGCAAGGATGCCGACCCAGAGCGGTTCGTCGATCAAACGTTGACAAGGTAGCGGAAGGATAAGGATATTCCCTCTCGGTCGTACGACAACTTATAACAACTGTACCTCTCACTGTTTGCTCAGGTAATGCCATGACCACCACACAGATTCGCCATCCCTTCAATCGCCTGCTGTTGACCGGCGCCGCCGGCGGCCTTGGTAAAGTCTTGCGCGAACGCCTCAAGCCTTATGCCCGCCACATTCGCCTGTCTGACATTGCCAACATGGCCCCGGCCATCGATGAAAGCGAGGAAGTGGTGCCGTGCGACCTGTCGGATAAGCAGGCCGTGCATCAACTGGTTGAAGGTGTCGATGCCATCCTGCATTTCGGTGGTGTATCGGTTGAGCGTCCATTCGAGGAGATCCTCGGCGCCAACATCAGCGGCGTGTTCCACATCTACGAAGCCGCGCGTAAGCACGGTGTCAAACGCGTGATTTTCGCCAGTTCCAACCACGTCATCGGTTTCTACAAACAAGACGAAACCCTCGACGCCCACTGCGCTCGCCGTCCGGATGGCTACTACGGCCTGTCCAAGTCCTACGGCGAAGACGTCGCCAATTTCTACTTCGATCGCTACGGCATCGAAACCGTCAGCATCCGCATCGGCTCGTCGTTCCCGGAACCGCAGAACCGTCGGATGATGAGCACCTGGCTGAGCTTCGACGACCTCACCCAACTGATCGAATGCTCGCTCTACACACCCAAAGTCGACCACACCATCGTCTATGGCGTCTCCGCCAACCGTGACGTCTGGTGGGACAACAGCCACGCCGCGCACCTGGGCTACAAGCCCAAGGACACCTCGGAAATCTTCCGCGCCAAGGTCGAAGCGCAACCGATGCCGGCCGCCGATGATCCGGCCATGGTCTACCAAGGTGGCGCCTTTGTGGCCGCCGGCCCGTTCGACTGATCCGCCTGTTGTCCGTGGGATACAAACGAACCAAGGAATCACCATGCAAGCCGAATTGATTGTCGACGCACGCAACGCCGTCGGGGAAAGCCCTGTGTGGGTGCCCGAGGAAAACGCCTTGTATTGGGTGAACATCCCCAGCGGCGGCCTGCAGCGCTGGAGCGCCAGCAGCGCAAAGATCCAAAGCTGGGAAGCCCCCGAAATGCTCGCCTGCATTGCCCGTCACCAGGACGGTGGCTGGATCGCGGGGATGGAAAGCGGTTTCTTCCGCCTGCATCCACATGACGACGGCAGCCTGGACAGCGAGCTCTGTGCAAACGTCGAGCACAGCCGCACCGACATGCGCCTCAACGATGGCCGTTGCGACCGCCAGGGCCGTTTCTGGGCCGGCAGCATGGTGCTGAACATGGGCGCCAATGCGGATGAAGGCAAGATGTACCGTTATGAAGCCGGACAACGCAGCCCGGTCGAGGCGCAACTGAGTGGTTTCATCGTGCCCAATGGTCTGGGCTTCAGCCCCGACGGCCGGACGATGTACCTGTCTGATTCACACCCGCTGATCCAGCAGATCTGGGCCTTCGACTACGACATCGACAGCGGCACCCCATCCAACCGCCGCCTGTTCGTCGACATGATGCCCCTGGCCGGTCGCCCGGACGGCGCGGCAGTCGACGCCGATGGTTGCTATTGGATCTGCGCCAACGACGCCGGCTTGATCCATCGCTTTACGCCGGATGGACGTCTCGACCGCTCCCTGGAAGTGCCGGTGAAAAAACCGACCATGTGTGCCTTTGGCGGCAGCCAGCTGGACACCCTTTTCGTGACCTCGATCCGTCCTGGAGACGACAACGATCCGCAATCCCTGGCCGGTGGCGTGTTCGCGCTGAACCCCGGCGTCAAGGGTCTCGCTGAACCTGCTTTCGGAGGATGGAAACACTCCGCGAACTGATCTGCTTTGCCGCTTCACATCGATAGACATAAAAACAACAACACTGGAGATTGACCATGAATTTCAAACGTACACTTCTGATCGCGGCCTTGCCCCTGGCCTTCCTGGCACAGGCGGCGCAGGCTCTGGACATCAAGATCGCCGACATCCACCCCAAGGGCTACCCAACCGTGGTCGCCGAGGAATCCATGGGTAAAACCCTGGAAAAGGAGAGCAAAGGCGAACTGAAGTTCAAGTACTTCCCGGGGGGCGTACTGGGCTCTGAAAAAGAAGTGATCGAGCAGATGCAAGCCGGCGCAATCCAGATGTCCCGCGTCAGCCTGGGCATCGTCGGCCCCGTGGTGCCGGACGTGAACGTCTTCAACATGCCATTCATCTTCCGCGACCAGGCGCACATGCGCGCCGTGATCGACGGTGAGGTCGGCGATGCGATCCTGGACCGGATCACCAACTCCGAATTCGGCCTGGTGGCCCTGGCCTGGATGGACGGCGGCACGCGCAACCTCTACACCAAGAAGCCCGTGCGCACGCCGGAAGACCTCAAGGGCATGAAAATCCGCGTCCAAGGCAACCCTATGTTCATTGAAATGATGAACGCCATGGGCGGCAACGGTATCGCGATGGACACTGGCGAGATCTTCAGCGCGTTGCAGACTGGCGTGATCGACGGCGCGGAAAACAACCCGCCGACCATGCTCGAGCACAACCACTACCAGAACGCCAAGTTCTACAGCTTGACCGGGCACCTGATCCTGCCTGAGCCGATCGTGATGTCGAAAATCACCTGGAACAAGCTCACCCCAGAGCAGCAGGACATGGTGAAAAAAGCGGCCAAGGCTGCCCAGGCTGAAGAGCGCAAGTTGTGGGACGAGAAATCGGCCGCCAGTGAAGAAAAACTCAAGAAAGCCGGCGTCGAGTTCATCACCGTCGACAAGAAACCCTTCTACGACGCCACCGCGCCGGTCCGAGCCAAATACGGTGCACCGTACGCCGACCTGATCAAGCGCATCGAAGCTGTCCAGTAAGACCTCTTAATCTGTACTCATGAAACGGCTGGGCGCGCCTGCGGTTAGAAGGCGCGCCCGGTAACGGTGGAACCCGATGAAGAATTTGCTGCTGCGTATCAACGACAAGATTTACATGACTTGCATCTGGGTGGCCGGCCTCTCTGTCCTTGCCGTTGCGCTGATGATCCCTTGGGGCGTGTTCGCCCGCTACGTCCTTGGCACCGGCTCAAGCTGGCCGGAGCCCACCGCGATCTTGCTGATGATCGTCTTCACCTTCATCGGCGCCGCCGCCAGCTACCGCTCCGGGTCGCACATGGCTGTGGACATGGTCACCAGCCGCCTGCCCCAGCACTGGCAAAACGTGGCTTCGGTGTTCACCCAGTTGATGATGGCAGCGGTGTGCATTTTCATGACCATCTGGGGTGCCAAGCTGTGCATGACCACTTGGAACCAGTTCATGAGCGCCATCCCTACCCTGCGAGTCGGCATCACTTACATGCCGATCCCGATCGGTGGGTTCCTGACCCTGATTTTTGTCTTGGAAAAACTCTTGCTGGGTGATCAAAGCCAGCGTCGGGTCGTGCAGTTCGACCTGGTAGAAGAAAACGAAGGTGCCGCTTAATGGACGCTCTGATTCTGCTGGGCAGTTTTTTGGTATTGATCCTGATCGGCATGCCGGTCGCCTACGCGCTGGGCGCCGCCGCCCTGATTGGGGCATGGTGGATCGACATTCCGTTCCAGGCCATGATGATTCAGATAACGGGCGGCGTGAACAAATTCTCGCTGCTGGCCATTCCGTTCTTCGTCCTGGCCGGCGCGATCATGGCCGAGGGCGGCATGTCTCGCCGGCTAGTGGCCTTCGCCAGCGTGCTCGTAGGTTTCGTCCGTGGTGGCCTGTCCCTGGTCAACCTCGTGGCCTCGAGTTTCTTTGGCGCGATCTCGGGTTCCTCGGTGGCTGACACCGCCTCGGTCGGTTCGGTACTGATCCCGGAAATGACACGCAGGGGCTATCCACGTGATTACGCCACCGCCGTCACCGTCAGTGGTTCGGTACAAGCGCTGCTGACACCGCCAAGCCACAACGCAGTGCTGTACTCTCTCGCCGCTGGCGGCACCGTCTCCATTGGTTCGCTGTTCATGGCCGGCATCGTCCCCGGCATCATGATGAACCTCTGCCTGATGGCGCTGTGCCTGGTCTTCGCGAAAAAGCGCAATTACCCCAAGGGCGAGGTTATTCCGCTCAAAGAAGCGCTGAAGATTTGCAAGGAAGCCATGTGGGGCATGATGACGTTGTTCATCATCCTGGGCGGCATTCTCTCGGGTGTGTTCACTGCCACTGAATCGGCCGCCATCGCCGTGGTGTGGGCGTTCTTCGTGACCATGTGCATCTATCGCGACTACAAGTGGAGCGAGTTACCGAAACTGATGCACCGTACGGTGCGCACCATTTCCATTGTGATGATCCTGATCGGCTTCGCCGCCAGCTTCGGCTACATCATGACGCTGATGGAAATCCCGGCGAAGATCACCACCGCGTTCCTGACGCTGTCGGATAACCGCTACGTGATCCTGATGTGCATCAACGTGATGTTGCTGCTGTTGGGCACCGTGATGGACATGGCACCGCTGATCCTGATCCTCACGCCAATCCTGATGCCAGTCATCGTCGGCATCGGCGTGGACCCGGTGCAGTTCGGCATGATCATGCTGGTGAACCTGGGTATCGGCCTGATCACGCCGCCGGTGGGCGCGGTGCTGTTCGTCGGCTCCGCCATCGGCAAGGTCAGCATCGAAAGCACCGTCAAGGCCCTGCTGCCATTCTACGGCATGCTGTTCCTGGTTCTGCTGCTGGTGACGTACGTGCCCGCCATTTCGCTGTGGTTGCCACATTTGGTGTTGTAACAGAAAACAATAGGTCCCCTTGTGGCGAGGGGATTTATCCCCGCTGGGCTGCGCAGCGGCCCCAAAACCAGCCATCTCGATTTGTCTGATACACCGAGATTGAAGCCTTTAGGGCTGCTTCGCAGCCCAGCGGGGATAAATCCCCTCGCCACACTTGGGCGTATTCCCCTCCAGCTTTGCCAACCCATCAGACGCCGCCATGACACCACCACTCCTCCACCTCGAAGACAAACTGACCCGCCTCACCCTGGCCCCACACCTGGGCGCCAGCCTCGTTGAATGGACCTTGCGCAGCACCGGCGCTCCCCTCCTACGCCCACCCGCGCCACAAGCGCTGGAAAATGGCCTGCCAGGCAAGCTCGGCTGCTTCCCGTTGATCCCGTGGTCGAACCGAATCGCCCATGGCGGTTTCGATTGCCCCGGCGGCTGGCTCGCCCTGGAAGGCAACAGCCCCAACGATCCGTTTCCGATCCATGGCAGTGCCTGGCAGCAGCCCTGGCAAGTCGCCGAACAGAGTGCCGGGGAAGTCTTGTTGCAACTCGACTGCCAAACCCCGTTTGCCTATTGCGCCAGCTTGCGGATCCGCCTCAGTGGCGGCCAATTGCAGATGGCGCTGCACGTCACCCACATGGCCGAACAGGCCGCCTGGCACGGGTTGGGTTTGCATCCGTATTTCCCGCGCACAGCCGATACCCGCCTGCAAACCCGCGCCAGCGAAGTCTGGATGTGCGACGCCACGAAACTGCCAACGGAACTGAAGGACGTTCCCTCGGAGTGGGATTTCCAACACGCACGGTTACTGCCGGATACCCTCGTCGACAACGGCTTCGGTGGTTGGGATGGCCAGTGCCTGATCCAGCAACCAGACCTGGGTTATGAACTGGAATGCCGCGCCAGCGGCAGCGATTACTTCCTGCTGTACTGCCCCGTGGGGCTGGATTTTTTCTGCATCGAACCGGTAAGTCACCCGGTCAATGCCCATCACCTGCCAGGACGGCCGGGGCTGCGTTTGCTGGAGCAAGGGCAATCGGTGGCGTTGGGGTTTTCGATGCAGTGCCGAGAGTTGTAAGGCGCGCCGATCCCCGTGGCGAGGGAGCTTGCTCCCGCTCGGCTGCGAAGCAGACGCCCTGGCTCAAGACCGTATGGGCCTGCTGCGCCCGAGACGTCGGACCGGTCCAGCGGGAGCAAGCTCCCTCGCCACAAAAGCCCCCTGACCAGATCGCTACGCCCGCACCAGCATGAACACCGCCACCCCCAGGCAAACCCCGGCAAACCCCACCTGCAAGGCCCGCGCCGGCACCTTCGCGCAGAACCGTCGCCCCAGGATCATCCCGACGATACTCGCCGCAATGAACGCCGCCCCAACCCGGTCGATGCTCACCCCGGCATGAAACGCGCCGACCACGCCAATCAACGAAACCAGGCTGATGACCATCAAGGATGTGGCGACGATGCCGCGCATCTGCACGTCGGTAAGTTGCTTGAATGCCGGCACGATCAAGAAACCGCCGCCCACGCCCAGCAAACCTGAGACCATTCCCGTGACCGCGCCCAATGCCGACAGCGTGGCGGTGCAGCGCGGTGTCCAGGCCAGCCGCCCGGTCTGGCGATCGAGCATGCAATTCTTTTGGCCCCAGCTGGCCGCGCCGTGATCGCTGGGGCCCGGCTGCGAGGTTTCCCGGCGCAGCATGCGCGCCGCCACCAGCACCATCAGCAGGCTGAACAGGACCATCAGGATTTTTTCCGAAAGCTGGTGGGCGAAGTAAATGCCCACTGGCGAGAACACAGCGCCCAGCAAGGCGATTAACAGCGCCGCGCGGTAACGCACCAGGCCATGGCGCAAGCCATCGATGGCGCCCACCGCCGCCGCGCTGCCCACCGCGAACAGTGCCACCGGCGCGGCCTGGGTCATGCTCCAGCCCAGGCCCAACACCAGGGCCGGGACGGCCAGGATACCTCCGCCCGCCCCCGTCAGGCCAAGAACCAGGCCCATCACCACACCGAATAAACTTGCCAGTAACATAAGGGTCTCTCAAGCCGCGCACGTCTGTTGTCAGGCGTGATCGCATTTGCAGGACGCGGTGGCCCTCACTTAAGCTGCGGACCATATGTCGTAAATCTTGCGCATTGCAACCGCTTCTTCTTGCACAGGTCCGCTGCCATGCCCGCGCAGATCCAAAGCTTCCTCGATCCCGCTTCAAAGACCTACACCTACGTGGTTTACGAACACGACGGCGGGCAATGCGCGGTGGTCGACCCAGTGCTCGACTACGACCCGGCATCGGGCCGCAGCGGTACCGCACAGGCTGATCGAGTGATCGCTTATGTGCGCGAACATCAATTGACAGTGCAATGGCTGTTGGAAACCCATGCCCATGCTGATCACCTGTCCGCCGCGCCTTATCTGCGCCGGGAACTGGGCGGCAAGATTGCCATCGGCGAATCCATCGGCCAGGTGCAGGACGTGTTCAAGACGCTGTTCAACCTGGAGCCGCAATTCGCCGTCGACGGTTCGCAATTCGACCAACTGTTCGCCGCCGGAGAGTCCTTCCTGATCGGCAATCTCAAGGCCACTGCGCTACATGTGCCCGGCCACACCCCGGCGGACATGGCCTATTTGATCGACGGCGACGTGATCCTGGTGGGCGACACGCTGTTCATGCCGGACGTGGGCACCGCCCGTTGCGACTTCCCGGGCGGCAATGCCCGTCATCTTTACGCCTCGATTCGCAAGTTGCTGGCCTTTCCCGCCAGTGTGCGGCTGTACGTGTGCCACGACTATCCGCCGGAAGGACGCGAGCCCCAATGCATGAGCACCGTGGGTGAGCAGCGCCAGTACAACATCCACGTACGCGATGGCATCGATGAGGCGTCGTTCGTGACCATGCGTACCCAGCGCGACAAGACACTGGGCATGCCGACGCTGCTGTTGCCGGCGATCCAGGTGAATGTGCGAGCCGGCCACCTGCCGCCGGCCGAGGGCAATGGCGTGACCTACCTGAAGATTCCGATCAACCAGCTCTAAGGTCGCCACCTATCCAATGTGGGAGCGAGCCTGCTCGCGATAGCGGTGGGTCTGCTTACATCAGAGCTGAATATGCCGACGCCATCGCGAGCAGGCTCGCTCCCACAGGGTTCAGCGGTGATCGCAGAACTCGACCAACAGTACAATCCGATGTGGGAGCGAGCTTGCTCGCGATGGCGGTGGGTCAGGCAACAATGAGCCGTCAGAAACCCACAACTCCCCTGTAGGAGCTGCCGAAGACTGCGATCCTTTGATTTTCAGGTACCCAAGGTCAACCCATTGGCCGGCAACGGCAACGCAGTCTTGTAGCGCACCTGCTTGAGCGCAAAGCTGGAGCGGATGTTCGCCACCCCCGGGACCTTGGTCAAAAAGTCCATCATGAACCGCTCCAGCGACTGAATGGTCGGCACCAACACACGGATCAGGTAATCAGGATCGCCGGCCATCAGGTAGCACTCCATGACCTCCGGCCGGTCGGAGATCGCTTCCTCGAAGTGCTGCAACGCCTCTTCCACCTGCTTCTCCAGGCTGACATGGATAAACACGTTGACGTGCAACCCCAGCAAGTCGGCGTCCAGCAGCGTGACCTGCTCGCGGATCACCCCCAGCTCTTCCATGGCTCGGACGCGGTTGAAGCATGGCGTCGGTGACAGATTGACCGAGCGAGCGAGATCGGCGTTGGTGATCCGGGCGTTGTCCTGAAGGCTGTTCAGAATGCCGATATCGGTGCGATCCAATTTGCGCATGAGGCAAAATTTCCTGTTTTTTATCGTTGTGCAGATTTTTTATCTGCAAATGATCTGAACAGCAAGGCAACAGAGAAAAATATTCTTCTTCGTCGAGCCTATGATTGTTGTAGGACAATTTCCCACCTACCCAGGGAAATTCGTCAGCTAGCGCGCCCACTACAAGAAATTCACAAGATCGAGCGTAGAAAGCCATGAACCCAGCGTACGAACCGCTACGCCTGCACGTCCCAGAACCCTCGGGCCGTCCCGGCTGCAAGACCGACTTTTCCTATCTGCATCTGTCCGATGCCGGCACGGTGCGCAAACCTCCCATCGACGTCGAACCCGCCGACACCGCTGACCTGGCCCGCAGCCTGATCCGCGTGCTCGATGACCAGGGCAATGCCTTGGGCGAGTGGGCTGCGGACATCCCCGTCGAGATCCTGCGCAAGGGCATGCGGGCCATGCTCAAGACGCGCATCTACGACAACCGCATGGTCGTCGCCCAGCGTCAGAAAAAAATGTCGTTCTACATGCAAAGCCTTGGCGAAGAAGCCATCGGCAGCGCCCAGGCCTTGGCATTGAACATTGACGACATGTGCTTCCCCACCTACCGCCAGCAAAGCATCCTGATGGCCCGGGAAGTGCCGCTGGTGGACCTGATCTGCCAACTGCTGTCCAACGAGCGCGACCCGCTCAAAGGCCGGCAATTGCCGATCATGTATTCGGTCAAGGACGCCGGCTTCTTCACCATTTCCGGTAACCTCGCCACGCAATTCATCCAGGGCGTGGGCTGGGGCATGGCTTCGGCGATCAAGGGCGATACCAAGATCGCCTCGGCCTGGATCGGTGACGGCGCCACCGCCGAATCGGACTTCCACACCGCCCTGACCTTCGCCCACGTCTACCGCGCCCCGGTGATTCTCAACGTGGTCAACAACCAGTGGGCGATTTCCACCTTCCAGGCCATTGCCGGCGGTGAAGCCACCACCTTCGCCGGGCGCGGCGTCGGCTGCGGCATCGCCTCCCTTCGCGTCGATGGCAACGATTTCATGGCGGTCTACGCCGCTTCGCGCTGGGCCGCCGAACGCGCCCGCCGCAACCTCGGCCCGGCGCTGATCGAATGGGTCACCTACCGCGCCGGCCCGCACTCCACTTCCGACGATCCTTCCAAATACCGCCCCGCCGATGACTGGAGCCATTTCCCCCTGGGCGATCCAATCGCCCGCCTCAAGCAGCACATGGTGAAGATCGGCCAGTGGTCCGAAGAAGAGCACGCGGCGGTCACCGCCGAACTCGAAGCCGAGGTGATCGCCGCGCAGAAAGAAGCCGAGCAGTACGGCACCCTCGCCGGCGGGCAGATTCCAAGCGCCGCGACCATGTTCGAAGACGTCTACAAAGAGATGCCGGAGCACTTGAAGCGCCAGCGTCAGCAGTTGGGGATCTGACATGAACGATCACAACAACAATATTGCGTTGGACACCGCCATGACCACTACCACCATGACCATGATCCAGGCTCTGCGCTCGGCCATGGACGTGATGCTTGAGCGCGACGATAACGTCGTGGTGTTCGGCCAGGACGTGGGCTATTTCGGCGGCGTGTTCCGCTGCACCGAAGGCCTGCAGAACAAGTACGGCACTTCACGGGTGTTCGACGCACCGATTTCCGAAAGCGGCATCGTCGGCGTGGCGGTGGGCATGGGCGCCTACGGGCTGCGGCCGGTGGCCGAGATCCAGTTCGCCGACTACGTCTACCCGGCGTCGGACCAGATCATTTCCGAAGCGGCGCGCCTGCGCTATCGCTCGGCCGGCGAGTTCACCGCGCCGATGACCCTGCGCATGCCCTGCGGCGGCGGGATCTATGGCGGCCAGACCCACAGCCAGAGCATCGAGGCGATGTTCACCCAGGTCTGTGGCCTGCGCACCGTCATGCCGTCCAACCCCTACGACGCCAAGGGTCTGCTGATCGCCTCCATCGAGAACGATGACCCGGTGATCTTCCTCGAACCCAAGCGCGCCTGTATAACGGCCCGTTCGACGGCCACCATGACCGCCCTGTAACGCCATGGTCCAAGCATCCGCAGGCGCAAGTGCCGGACGGTTACTACACCGTGCCACTGGACGTCGCCGCCATCACCCGTCCGGGCAAGGACGTGACGGTGCTCACCTACGGCACCACGGTCTATGTCTCCCAAGTGGCGGCCGAAGAGACCGGCATCGACGCGGAAGTCATCGACCTGCGTAGCCTCTGGCCGTTGGACCTGGACACCATTGTCAAATCGGTGAAGAAAACCGGCCGTTGCGTGGTTGTCCACGAAGCCACCCGCACCTGCGGTTTCGGCGCAGAGCTGGTCTCGCTGGTGCAGGAACACTGCTTCCACCACCTGGAAGCGCCCATCGAGCGTGTCACCGGTTGGGACACCCCCTACCCGCATGCGCAGGAGTGGGCGTATTTCCCTGGGCCGTCCCGTGTGGGCGCGGCGTTGAAACGGGTCATGGAGGTCTGAATGGGCACGCACGTTATCAAGATGCCGGACATCGGCGAAGGCATCGCGGAAGTTGAGTTGTCGGTGTGGCACGTCAAGGTGGGCGACATGGTCGTCGAGGACCAGGTACTGGCCGACGTCATGACCGACAAAGCGATGGTGGATATCCCCTCGCCAGTGCATGGCCGGGTCATCGCCCTGGGTGGCGAGCCGGGTGAAGTCATGGCGGTGGGCAGCGAGCTGATCCGCATTGAAGTGGAAGGTGCGGGCAACCTGAAGGAGTCCGCGCAACCGGCTCCGGCTCCGGTTGCGGCTGCTGCTGCGCAAGCACCGAAGCCAGCGCCAGTGGCAACGCCTGAACCGGTGATGGCAAAAACCGCCGCACCCCGCTGCACCCCGCAAGCCCCAGTGGCACGTGACCCCGACGAGCGTCCACTGGCCTCGCCGGCCGTGCGCAAGCACGCATTGGACCTCGGTATCCAGCTGCGCCTGGTCCAGGGCAGCGGCCCTGCCGGGCGTATTTTGCATGAAGACCTGGAAGCCTATCTGGCCCAGGGGCCGTCGACCCAGGCCAAGGGCGGTTCGGGTTACGCCGAACGCCATGACGAGCAGCAGATCCCGGTGATCGGCATGCGCCGCAAGATTGCCCAGCGCATGCAGGAAGCAACTCAACGCGCCGCCCATTTCAGCTACGTCGAGGAAATCGACGTCACCGCGCTGGAAGAGCTGCGGGTTCACCTGAACGAAAAACACGGCGCCAGTCGCGGCAAGCTGACCTTGCTCCCCTTCCTCGTTCGCGCGTTGGTCGTGGCCCTGCGAGACTTCCCGCAGATGAACGCCCGTTATGACGACGAAGCCCAGGTCATCCATCGCTGCGGCGCAGTGCATGTCGGCGTTGCGACCCAGAGCGATGTCGGCCTGATGGTGCCCGTGGTGCGTCACGCCGAAGCCCGCAGCCTGTGGGACAGCGCGGCGGAGATCTCGCGCCTGGCCACGGCCGCCCGCAATGGCAAGGCCGGTCGCGATGAGCTGTCCGGCTCGACCATCACCCTGACCAGCCTCGGCGCGCTCGGCGGCATCGTCAGCACACCGGTGCTGAACCTGCCGGAAGTGGCGATCGTCGGCGTGAACAAGATCGTCGAGCGGCCTGTGGTGATCAAGGGGCAGATCGTGGTCCGCAAGATGATGAACCTCTCCAGTTCCTTCGATCACCGGGTGGTCGACGGCATGGACGCGGCGCAATTCATCCAGGCCCTGCGCGGCTTGCTCGAACAACCTGCCACCCTGTTTGTGGAGTAGGCGATGCAGACTTTGAACACCAAGCTATTGATCATCGGCGGCGGTCCCGGCGGCTACGTGGCGGCGATTCGCGCCGGCCAGCTGGGCATTGAAACGATCCTGGTGGAAGGCCAGGCGTTGGGCGGTACCTGCCTGAACATCGGCTGTATCCCGTCCAAGGCATTGATCCATGTGGCCGAGCAGTTTCACCAGACTCACCACCACAGCCAGGGCTCGGCCTTGGGTATCACCGTGTCGGCGCCAACCCTTGACATCGGCAAGAGCGTGGAATGGAAGGACGGCATTGTCGACCGCCTGACCACTGGTGTCGCCGCGTTGCTGAAGAAGAACAAGGTCCAGGTCATCCACGGCTGGGCCAGGGTCATCGACGGCAAGACCGTTGAGGTCGGCGACACGCGCATCCAGTGCGAGCACCTGCTGCTGGCTACCGGCTCGAAAAGCGTAGAACTGCCCATGCTGCCGATTGGAGGGCCGATCATCTCGTCCACTGAAGCCCTCGCCCCCACCTCGGTGCCCAAGCACCTGGTAGTGGTCGGCGGTGGTTATATCGGCCTGGAGCTGGGCATCGCCTATCGCAAGCTCGGCGCGCAAGTCAGCGTGGTCGAGGCCCAGGAGCGGATCCTGCCGGCCTACGACGGCGAACTGACCCAACCGGTACACGAGGCGCTCAAGCAGTTGGGCGTGAAGCTGTACCTCAAGCACAGCGTCGAAGGTTTCGATGCCCAGGGCAGCACTTTGCAGGTGCGTGATCCCAACGGCGACACGTTAAACCTGGACACTGACCGGGTGCTGGTGGCGGTTGGACGCAAACCCAACACCCAAGGCTGGAACCTTGAAGCCCTGGACCTGGCGATGAACGGCTCGGCGGTGAAGATCGACAACCATTGCCAGACCAGCATGCGCAACGTCTGGGCCATCGGCGACCTGAGCGGCGAACCGATGCTCGCCCACCGGGCCATGGCTCAGGGCGAGATGGTCGCCGAGCTGATCGCCGGTGAGCATCGCGAGTTCAACCCGACCGCCATCGCGGCGGTGTGCTTCACCGATCCGGAAGTGGTCGTAGTAGGCAAGACGCCGGACGAGGCCAAGGCTGCCGGGCTCGATTGCATCGTGTCGAGCTTCCCCTTTGCCGCCAACGGCCGGGCGATGACCTTGGAATCGAAAAGCGGTTTCGTGCGCGTCGTGGCGCGCCGGGACAATCACTTGATCGTCGGCTGGCAAGCGGTTGGCGTGGGGGTGTCGGAGCTGTCCACCGCGTTCGGCCAGTCCCTGGAAATGGGCGCGCGCCTGGAAGATATCGCCGGCACTATCCACGCCCATCCGACGCTGGGCGAAGCGGTGCAGGAAGCGGCGTTGCGGGCGTTGGGGCATGCGTTGCATTGTTAACGGCAGTTATCCCGTGGCGAGGGAGCTTGCTCCCGCTGGGCCGCGAAGCGGCCCTGAATCTGGCGACGGGTTTATTCAGTCACACCGCGTCTAACGGGTTACGACTGCTTCGCAGCCGAGCGGGAGCAAGCTCCCTCGCCACGGGGGAGTCGGCTGGAAATATCTCCTGCTCCTCATCGAGCAAGCTGCGAAACACCCCCGGAATGAAGTATTGTTGTGCCCATTCAAAAACGTCAGAAGCTTGAACCGTTTCGACGGTTGTCAGGAAATAGAGGGTGTCATGGGTAACGAGAGCATCAATTGGGACAAACTGGGCTTTGACTACATCAAGACCGACAAGCGCTACCTGTCGCATTGGCGCGATGGCGCCTGGGACGCGGGCACCCTGACCGACGACAACGTGCTGCACATCAGCGAGGGCTCCACCGCCCTGCACTACGGTCAGCAATGCTTCGAAGGCTTGAAGGCCTATCGCTGCAAGGACGGTTCGATCAACCTGTTCCGTCCGGACCAGAACGCCGCCCGCATGCAGCGCAGCTGCGCCCGCCTGCTGATGCCGCATGTCGACACCGAGCAGTTCGTAGAAGCCTGCAAGCAAGTGGTCCGCGCCAACGAGCGCTTCATCCCGCCGTACGGCACTGGCGGCGCGCTGTACCTGCGCCCGTTCGTGATCGGCGTGGGTGACAACATCGGCGTGCGCACCGCGCCCGAGTTCATCTTCTCGATCTTCTGCATCCCGGTCGGCGCCTACTTCAAGGGCGGCCTGACCCCGCACAACTTCCTGATCTCCAGCTTCGACCGTGCCGCCCCACAGGGCACCGGCGCGGCCAAGGTCGGCGGCAACTACGCCGCGAGCCTGATGCCCGGTTCCCAGGCCAAGAAGGCCAGCTTCGCCGACTGCATCTATCTGGATCCGCTGACCCATTCGAAAATCGAAGAAGTCGGCTCGGCCAACTTTTTTGGCATTACCCACGACAACAAATTCATCACCCCCAACTCCCCTTCGGTCCTGCCGGGCATCACCCGCCTGTCGCTGATCGAACTGGCGAAATCGCGCCTGGGCCTGGAAGTGATCGAAGGCGACGTGTTCATCGACAAGCTGTCGGATTTCAAGGAAGCCGGCGCCTGCGGTACCGCTGCGGTGATCACGCCGATTGGCGGCATCAGCTACAAGGACAAGCTGCACGTGTTCCACAGCGAAACCGAAGTCGGCCCGATCACCCAGAAGCTCTACAAAGAGTTGACCGGCGTGCAGACCGGCGATGTGGAAGCGCCGGCGGGTTGGATCGTCAAGGTTTGATCCAAGCCCCTCTGGGCAGCTGAATTTTTTCAGTAAAAAAGCCCACCTCTGTCATAGCAAGGGTGGGCTTTTATGCATCTGCGTTCAGTTACTCTTGCCGCAATACCGGCGATCGCCCCCAACGCTGGCGAAACCAACCGTAACCGCTTACCAGCAAGATCCCACTCAAAACCAGCGCAGCGCCAACGATAAAATTCGGCTCCAGCGGCTCATCCAGCAACCAGACGCCAAACCCGATGCCGAACAGGGGCGTCATGAACGACAGCACCCCCAATTGCGACGCCAGATACCGGCGTAGCAGCGAAAACCAGATCAAGAAGCTGGCGAAGGACACCAGCAACACCTGGAACGCCATGCTCGCAATAAGGGATGGCGTGGGGTTGATTGTCGTTTGCCCCAGCGCTGCCGACATGCCGATCAGCAGCACCCCGGCGCCCACCAACTGGTACAGCAGCGTCTGGCTGGCCGGCAGGTCCGTCAGCCGCGAACAGCGTACCGTCACGGTGGTCGCGCCCCACAGCGCGCCGGCCAGCAAGCCCATGCCATCGCCGAGCAACGAACTGCCGTTCGCCGCGCCCGAACCGCCGCTGAAGGCCACCACAATGCCGCCGAAGGCAACGGCGATACCTAGCCACTGCGCCGGTTTGAGACGCTCGCTTGGCAACTTCCAGTGCAAACCGAGGGCGGCGAACATCGGTGCGGTGTAGAGGAAAATCACCATGTGCGAAGCCGTCGTGTGGCGCAGGCCCTCACCCACCATCACGAACTCCAGGGCGAACAACAACCCCACCAGCAGGCCCGGGCGCCAACTGCCGTCGGTCAGGGACAGGCGTTCACCGCGCGCCAGCACCAACAGCCAGACCAGTACCGCGGCGATGGCCGAGCGCACACCCAGTTGCAGCATCGGCCCCATGTCGGCGGCGCCGGCCTTGATCGCGACTTGCTGGAAACCCCAGATGGCACAGAGGCCGGTCATCAGGGCGATGACCTGGCCATCCAGGGCACGGCGGGTGGTCATGGAAAAGGTCCTCGGGCAGAAAAGAGACGAAAGGATTGTCGGCCTGACAGCTTTGCTGGATATAGTGATTACCCGACAAGCCATCCCGGTAATCCGCCATTGCGGTCGATATGCAGCCTCCAGCCCAACACTTGAAGATTCCTCCGTTCGACGCGGCGCTACCCTTGGCGATTTTCTTCCGCAGCGCCTGCATGCCGGCCCACGCCACGTATCCCCGGCACCGGCATGCCTGGGGAGAGTTCGTCTATTCCTACAGTGGCGTGATGGAAATCGAAATCGCCCAGCACCATTACCTGGCGCCCCCGCAATACGGCATCTGGCTGCCGCCGGACATGGAACATGTGGGATTCAATCGGCATGAAGCCTGCCATTGCTCGTTGTACCTGGCGGCCGAGCTGTGCGGTGCGCTGCCAGCCGTCCCCTGCGCGCTGACCCTGAGCCCGCTGATCCGCGCGTTGCTGGAAGAACTGCGCAGCGACCCGCCGAGCCAGCCACAGACGCCCGAACAGCAGCGCTTGTTGCAAGTGCTGGTGGACAAGCTGACGCAGGCGCCCCATGTCGGCAGTTACCTGCCCTCCTCGGATGATCCGCTGCTGGGTCCGGTGTTGCGGGCCTTGGAAGCCAATCCCAGTGACCCGCGCTCCTTGCCGCAACTGGCTCGCGCCGCCAACACCACCGAGCGCACACTGATGCGCCGGGCCCAGCGGGACCTGGGCATGTCCTTGGTGGAATGGCGCCAGCGCCTGAAAGTCATCGAGGCCCTGGCCCTGCTCGAACGTGGTCAGAGCGTGGAAACCATTGGCCTGGACCTGGGCTACAGCAGCGCCTCGGCGTTCATCAGCATGTTCCGCAAAATGATGGGCACCACGCCGGATGAATATCGGCGCCGCCATATGACTGCATGAATGAGCGGCCGCCATCGCGAGCAGGCTCGCTCCCACAGGAAATCTCGGATGGTCTTAAGTGTTGTGTTCAGCGCAAGTCCATTGTGGGAGCGAGCCTGCTCGCGATGGCGGTGGGTCAGCTTGCACAAGGATTGAATGTGCCGCCGTCATCGCGGGCGAGCCCGCTCCCACAGTTGATCTCGGGTGGTCTTGAGTGTTGTGTTCAGCGCAAATCCACTGTGGGAGCGAGCTTGCTCGCGATGGCGGTGGGTCAGCTTGCAAAAGGATTGAATGAGACGCCGCCATCGCGAGCAGGCTCGCTCCCACAGGAAATCTCGGGTGGTCTTGAGTGTTGAGTTCAACGCAAGTCCACTGTGGGAGCGAGCCTGCTCGCGATGGCGCCAGTCGATATGGCATCGAATTCCGCATCGATCCCAAACCGCCCTGCCATTTCCTTGCGACCGCTGGCCGTCAACCCCAGCGCCCGGCTGTCCAGGTCCTGGACCAGCCATTTGCGCTTGATCGCCAGTTGCAGCAACGCCGCCCCCAAGGCGCCGCCCAGGTGCGGCCGGCGCATGCTCCAGTCCAGGCATGGGCAGGCGAAGCGGCGCCGTTGGGCCGTCAATGCCTGCACATCGATACCCAAACCTTCGAACAGCGCCTCACCCGTTTCACTCAGCCGATACCCTTGGCCGTCCACCTCGACCAGCCATCCGGCTTCGAGCAAGCGGTCATGCAGCCGCACCGCTAGGGTGCCCGCCATATGGTCGTAGCAGGTGCGAGCATACTGCAGGCGATCCGGCGTACGTGGGGTGAAGGTCGGCGCGGCGTCCCGGCCAATCACCATCAACGCCTCGAGGGCAGTGGCCACGCGTTTGTCGGCGAGGCTGTAATAACGATGACGGCCCTGCACATGCAAGCGCACCAGCGCCGATTCCTTGAGCTTCGCCAGGTGGGCGCTGGCGGTGGATGCACTGACGTCAGCGATGCTTGCCAGCTCCGTGCTGGTCCGAGCGTGGCCGTCCATCAAGGCGCAGAGCATTCGGGTGCGGGCCGGTTCGGCAATGGCCGAGGCCACCTGGGACACGCCCACATCGTGTTGCTCTGCGTTCATATTTCGCTCCCGGACGAATCAAGCCATGCGTCGACTGGAGATAGTAGCAGCACTCTCCCCTGCACGAACGAGGCAACCATCATGGACCCGATCACCGCCGCGACACACGCCGATCCCTACCCATATTATTCGACCCTTCGCGCCAACGGCGGGCTGGACTTCGACCCACACTTGAATATCTGGGTCGCTAGCAGCGCCGAAGCGGTGTGCGCGGTCTTGCATCATCCCGACTGCCACGTGCGCCCCGCCCACGAGCCGGTGCCGAAGGCGATTGCCGAGGGGCCTGCCGGCCGAGTGTTCGGGCGCCTGATGCGGATGAACGAAGGTGAACGACAACGCTGCCCGAGGGCGGCCATCGCGCCGAGGTTGCAGGACATCGATCCCCGCCAGGTCGAGGCGCTGGTGAAGGCGCGCTTGCTCAGGCATGGCGCCGAAGGCGTGCGCCAGGCGCAGTTCAGCGGCCCGGTCAGCGTGGTGGCGCAATTGCTGGGTTTCAATCCGACGGACAGTCACCTGATCAGCGAGCTGACGGGTGATTTCGTCGCCTGCCTGTCGCCCCTGAGCCAAGCTCCACAACTGGAGGCCGCCCACCGGGCCAGCGAGCAACTGGCAAGGCTTTTCCAGGAGCGGATCATCGCGCGAGACAGTCAGTTATTGAACGGCATCTGCCAGGGCTTCGAAGACGCCGACCCAGACAGCCGGACCGCCAACCTGATCGGCTTGCTTTCGCAAACCCATGAGGCCACCGCAGGCCTGATCGGTAACGCATTGTTGGCGTTGATCCGTGATCCCGCGCTACATCAAGTGCTCCGGGACGACTCTACGCTGATCAACTCATTGTTGGCCGAAGTCCAACGTTTCGACCCAGCCGTGCAGAACACCCGACGCTTCATCGCCGCGCCCTGCGAAATCCTTGGCGCTGCGCTGTCCCAGGGAGACGCAGTCCTGGTGCTGCTAGCCGCGGCCAACCGCGACCCGCAGCTCAACCCGGAGCCGGATACCCTGCTGTTGGATCGCCCGAATCGGCGCAGTTTCAGCTTCGGCAGCGGCCGCCACGAATGTCCAGGCCAGGCCCTGGCGATGGACATCGCCCGCGCATCCCTGGAGGCAATCCTGGAACGCACGCCGTGCCTGGATCAACTGGCCTGGCACTACCGCCCCTCGACCAACGGACGGATCCCGCTGTTCAGCGACCGGTCATGAACGAAGGCGTCTCAATCGTCCCGCGTCAGGACTTCCAGCAACTCGATTTCAAAGCTGAGATTGGCGTTGGGCTTGATGTGGGCGCCCACGGACCGTTCACCGTAGGCCAGGTGCGCCGGTACCCAGAGTTTGCGCTTGCCGCCGACCTTCATGCCCATCAATCCGATATCCCAGCCCTTGATGACCCGGCCAGTGCCGATCACGCATTGGAAGGGTTTGCCGCGACTGTGGGATGAATCGAACTCTGTACCGTCTTCGAGGGTGCCGCGATATTGGGTGGTAATCAGCGCGCCTTTGACTACGCTTTTGCCGTCGCCCTCTTTTAAGTCGATGATTTGCAACTCGTCATTCATGGCGTTATTCCCGTGTGATCCAGGCGCGGGGTTTTCGCAGATATCTGCGCGACAGGCAACCTTTTGCGGCAAAGGGAACCGCAACGGCCACTTCGGTTCACATGGGTATCGACCCTGCATTTCAGATAAGGATTTTCTGATGATCGACTCACGCCCGCTCCACGGCTTCATTCCGCCTTACATCCTCAACCGCATTATCGCCCATGGCTCCGAGCAGCAGCGTTCCAGCGCCCTCGGCACCCTGACTCATGTCAAGAACCTGCGCCACAACCCAGGCCCTCCCAGCAACCCACCCGCGTCCGCCAAGCTGCCCAAGCCCGGCAAGGCCGGCCAACCACAGCGCAGCATCCACGACGCCCAGAACGGCATGGAACTGCCAGGCCAACCGGTGCGCCTGGAGGGTCAATCGCCCAGTGGCGACCCGGCGGTGGACGAAGCGTACGACGCCCTCGGCGCGACCTATGACTTTTTCTGGAGGGTGCTGGAGCGTGACTCCATCGATAACAAGGGGTTTGCCCTGGTCGGCAGCGTGCATTACGGCCAGGACTACGAAAACGCCTTTTGGAACGGCGCGCAGATGGTGTTCGGCGACGGCGATGGCGAGATCTTCCAGCGCTTCACCCGCTCCCTCGACGTCGTAGCCCACGAGTTGGCCCACGGCGTCACCGAAAGCGAAGCGGGCTTGATCTATGCCAACCAGTCCGGCGCATTGAACGAATCGATTTCCGATGTGTTCGGGGTACTGGTCAAGCAATTCGTATTGGGCCAGACCGCCGAGCAGGCCGACTGGTTGATCGGCGCGGACCTGCTCACCGACAGGATCAACGGTGATGGTTTGCGCAGCATGTCCAACCCCGGCACCGCTTACGATGACCCGCTGCTGGGCAAGGATCCCCAGCCGGCGCACATGCGCGAGTTCGTCATCACCCGCGAGGACAACGGCGGCGTGCACATCAACTCCGGCATTCCCAACCGGGCCTTTTATCTGGTGGCGACCGCGCTGGGCGGATTCGCCTGGGAAAAGGCCGGGAAAATCTGGTATGACACCTTGTGCGACAGGCAACTGGCCAACGACGCGTCCTTTAGCGCGTTTGCTCGCCTGACCATTGAGCACGCCCGCCAGCGTTTCGGCGAACGGGAAGTCAAAGCCGTCCAGGATGGCTGGGCACAGGTGGGTGTCGACCTGAACGAGGAGAACGGATGAAAACCCTGCCAGACCTTGATGACAAAGCGGTCGTAAAGCTGTCGCGCCAGGGCGGCGTGGCAGCCATCCATGCCCTGACCCGGCCCCGGGAAATCGAGTTCGCCCAATGCGACATCGACCAACGCACGCGCATCTGCTCGGTGCTGGAGGGGTGCCTGCCGCTCACCTCTTCCACCCCTGGCCGCGGCGACCAGCGTTATTTCCAGATCGAGGTGCGTTACCGGGCCAACGACCGGGACGACGAAATGGTGCTGCAAGTGCCCGAGGACCGGGCACCTGGCGAGTTGGTTCATCTGTGGGATAAAGGCGAAGTGCTTTAGCGTGTCGCCGGGACGATCTTGACGATTGCGCCGGACACGGTTTCGATCAGCAGGTACTTGTCGTCGATATGCACCCATTGCTGCTCTTCTGTCGGCTGCTCGAGCTTTTTCTGCTTCCAGTCTTTCATGGCCCTGTCCGAGCGCTGGTAGTCCGCCGGGACCCGGTCGTTTTCCACCAGCCGGCGGCCATTGCTTGGCGAATGCTCCAGGGCGTCTCCGGTTTTCTCGACGGCTTGCGCGACAGGCCCAAAGGCTCCGAGGCCGGCGATCAAGACGAGGCTGGCGATGAGGGTGGGTTTGCGCATAGAAGAACTCCAATTAATTCAAGGTACTGAATCTGGGACTTCGGCGACGGCGAATCATTCCTTTTACTGTTGCTTCTGAAGGCCCCATTCCCATGTGCCGGCTATGGCATAGTGGCGAGCCTTGGCCCAACACCCGCCGGACGGACCCAACATGAGCACCACCACCTCTTCCCCAGCCCTCAAGGAAATCTTCAACAACGCCCGCCTGGAACACATCGCCACCGAAATGCGCGCGGTGTACCCGGCGTTCGATGCCAAGGCGTTCCTGGACATGACCAACGATGGGCTGGCGCAGTTGTCGGTGATGCAGCGCATGGCGCGGGTCAGCGAGTGTCTGCATACGGTCTTGCCGCTGGATTACGAATCATCGCTGGAAGTACTGCGTGCCCTGGCGCCGCGTTTGAACAGCATGTTCGTGAGCATGTTCCTGCCGCACTACGTGGCGTCGTACGGTCGGCATGCCTTCGAGGCGTCCATGGACGCGCTCAAGTATTTCACCCGGTTCGGCTCCGCGGAATTCGCCGTGCGGCATTTCCTGCGCGATGACCTGGCAGGTACTTTAGAAGTGATGCATGAATGGGCACTGGACGCCAACGAGCACGTGCGCCGCCTCGCCAGCGAAGGCAGCCGCCCGCGCCTGCCCTGGTCATTCCATCTGGAGCCGATCCAGGCCAACCCGGAACTCGCCGCCGCCATCCTCGATGCGCTCAAGGCCGACGACAGCCTGTACGTGCGCAAATCCGTCGCCAACCACCTGAACGATGTGACCAAGCAGCATCCCGACTGGGTCCTTGACCGCATCGAAGGCTGGCCGCTCCAGGAGCGCCACACCGCCTGGATCGCCCGGCATGCCCTGCGCAGCTTGATCAAGCAAGGTAACCCCCGGGCGCTGGCGGTCATCGGAGCGGGAGGTAAGGCGCAGGTCGAGGTCTCGGATCTGCAAGTGCTGCCGGCGGTGATTCGCCTGGGCGAGCAGGTCACGTTGTCGTTCAAGGTGCAATCGACTTGTCCCGAGAACCAACGCTTGGTGATCGATTATGCGATCGATTACGTAAAAGCCTCGGGCGGTACGTCGGCCAAGGTGTTCAAACTCAGGACCTTCGACCTGCCCGCCCTGGCGTGCGCCAACCTCAGCCGCTCCCAGCACATCCGCGAGCTGACCACGCGCCGACACTATGAGGGCCGGCATGCGGTACATGTGCTGATCAATGGCGAGCGGCTGGGCAGCACCGCGTTCGACATCGTCCCCTGAGCAATCGCCTCAGGCGATCGCCACGCGCGGGAATTGGCGGATGTTCTTGAGGAAATGCTCGGCCGGTTGCGGATGCCCCAGCAGATAACCTTGCAGTGAATCGCAGCCCAACTGCGTCAGGAAGTCCTGTTGTACATCGGTCTCCACCCCTTCGGCGACGATCCGCAGCCCCAGGGCCTGGCCGAGGGCGACGATGGCCGAGACGATGGCCGCGTCATCGCTGTCGTGCTCCAGGTCGCGCACGAAACCGCGATCGATCTTCAACTCGTTGGCCGGCAGGCGCTTGAGGTACATCAGGCTCGAATAGCCGGTGCCGAAGTCGTCGATGGACAGGTCCACGCCCATGTCCGACAGCTGTTGCAGCACCGTCATGCTCGCGTCCGCGTCGCTCATGGCAGTGGTCTCGGTGATTTCCAGCGTCAGGCTGTTGGCCGGCAAATGATGAGTTTCCAGCGCCTTGGCCACGCTCTGCACCAGGCCCGCATGGCAGAACTGCAAGGCCGAGAGATTCACCGCGATGCGCCAGTCGGTGTAGCCCAGCACGTACCATTCGCGCATCTGCCGGCAGGCTTCGTTGAGCACCCATTCGCCGATCGGAATGATCAACCCGGTCTTCTCCGCCAGGTCGATGAAGGTGTCGGGCATCAGCAGGCCCTGGGTTGGATGAGTCCAGCGCAGCAGCGCTTCGGCACCTACCGGACGGCCCTTCGCGGCGTCGAACTTGGGCTGGTAATGCAGGCTGAACTGCCGCTGCTCGACGGCGATGCGCAAGTCTTGCAGCAGTTGCAATTGCTTGCGGGCGTTGCTGTTCATCGAGGCGTCGAAGAAGCTGTAGCCGTTCTTGCCGGCGCCCTTGGCGTGATACATCGCCGCGTCCGCGTTCATCAACAGTTCATCGGCGCTCTGGCCGTTGCCCGGATAAAGCGAGATGCCGACACTGGCGGAGATCTGCAGGTCATGGTCGGCGACCCGGAACGTGCCGCCGATCAATGCAACCTGCCGAGCGGCCAGGCGCAGGGCGTCGTCCGGCTCGGCCAGTTGCACCAGCAGGACGAACTCGTCGCCACCGATCCGTGCGAGGGTGTCCTGGTTGCGCAGATCCTCGCGCAGGCGCAGGGCCACGTCCCGCAGCAACAGGTCGCCCATGTGATGGCCAAACGCGTCGTTCACCGGTTTGAAGCCATCCAGGTCAATGAACATCAAGGCGAAACACCCGCCCTGTTCCTGCACGCGGTGCATGGCTTGGCCAATGCGATCGGCCAGCAAAACACGGTTGGGCAGTCCGGTCAGGGGGTCGTGCAAGGCCAGTTGAGTCAGCTCCCGGTTGGCCTGGGTCAGCGACCTGGCCAACTCCGCCGTACGCGCTTCAAGGCGCGCGTCGAGGATGGAAGTCAGCAAGGTAATCGCCAGGATTGCCAGGGTGGTAATCAGCACCACATTGTCCAGCCCCTTGCCGCTCAAGCCATCCAGGGCCCCGCAGAAACTGCCTTCGCGGAACTGCGCCGCGGCCATGCCGGTGTAGTGCATGCCGACGATGGCGACGCCCATCACCACGGCGGCGCCGGCACGAGCCAGGCGTACGTGAGGCGTATTCTGGCGAAGATGAAAGGCGATCCATAACGCCGCCGCACACGCTACGACGGCAATCAACAACGAAGCCCCGAACAGCGTCGGGTCGTAATCGATGCCCGGTTGCATCCGCAACGCGGCCATGCCGGTGTAATGCATGGCACTGATGCCGGTACCCATCACCAACGCGCCGAACGCCAAATGCCAGGCGCGCAGTTGTGGCTGGCTGACCAACCACAGCGCAAAGCCGCTGGAAAGGACGGCAATCAGCAAAGACAGCGCAGTGATCGCCAAATCGTAGCCAAGCTCTACCGGCAAGGTGAAAGCGAGCATGCCGATGAAATGCATGGACCAGATGCCCACCCCCATCGCCAACGCACCACCGGCCATCCAGAAGTGAACGGCGCGCCCCTGAGCGGTGGCGATACGCCCGGCCAGATCCAGCGCGGTGTAGGACGCCAGGATTGCAACAAACAGGGAAAACGAAACGAGAGCGGGTGAATAGCTGCCGATGAGCATGGGTTTTTTCTCGTGACCTTAAGGCCGTACTGCTTCCATGCCCGGTTGAAAGTTGGCGATTCTACACAGTCGCTACAGAAGCGCATCAAAAAGCCATCATACAAAAAATATTTGCGACGAAAGACACTGGGCTCCCCTGTAGCGGCCCTTATCCGCAGGGCGTCGTCCACCGGCCCATGTGGAATCAAGCTTGCTCGCGATGCGGTGCCCGGCACAAACAACCACCTGAGCCGGAACCGATTCGGCTAAGCTCTTCAGTTCCCCCCAGGAGCAGCCGGCATGACCCTAGCGGATACCAAAGCCACAACCACCGCTTTACTCGTGATTGACATCCAGAACGACTTCATCCCTGGCGGCCAACTGGCCGTGCCGGGTGGCGACGAAATCGTGCCGCTGGTCAACCGACTCGGCCGTTCGTTCCTGAACGTCGTCTGCGCCCAGGACTGGCACCCCGCCGGGCACGCCTCGTTCGCCTCCAGCCATGAAGACAAGCAACCCTTCGACCTCATCCAGCTCCCCTACGGCGAACAAAAGCTCTGGCCCGATCACTGTGTCCAGGATACCCCGGGCGCCGCGCTGCACCCTGACCTCGACTTGCCTCATGCCCAATTGGTCATTCGCAAGGGGTGCAACCCGGCCATCGACAGTTACTCGGCCTTCATGGAAGCCGACCGCCAGACCCCGACCGGCCTGACCGGCTACTTCAAGGAACGCGGCATCGACACGGTGTACATGGTCGGATTGGCCCTGGACTTCTGCGTGATGTACTCGGCGCTGGACGCACGAATGGCTGGCTTCAACGCGATCGTCGTTCTGGACGCTTGTCGGGGCATCGATATCGACGGTTCGATGGACGCGGCCATGCGGCGCATGCAGGAGGCCGGCGTGCGGCTGATTCAATCCAGCGACATCGCCAGCCCGGCGTTTGCCGGATGACTGTTACTACCCGTATTCCCTTGTCACAGTGAGTTCCCATGCCCCGCCTCACCCGCACTCACCCGCGCCTTTCCTGGGCCACGATCATTGGCCTGGCCGCGGGTTTGTCGATTCCCGCTGACTCGGTCATCGGCAAGATCCTGATCGGCTGGAACGTCGGGGTCTGGACTTATCTGCTGTTGATGTTCTGGCTCACGGTGCGAGCCAAGGCACCGGACGTGAAGCGCATCGCCGAAATGGAAGACGAAAACGCCGGGCTCGTGTTGTTGATGGTTTGCATCGCAGCCTTGGCCAGCCTGGCGACCATCACCTTTGAACTGGCCGGCAGCCGCGACCTGCAAACGGCCGGCAAGTGGCTGCACTATGGCGCGACCGCGTTGACCGTGATCGGCTCATGGTTGCTGATCGGAGTGATCTTCAGCGTTCACTACGCCCGGCTGTATTACACCTGGAACGGCAAGGAACCGGCGCTGCGTTTTGCCGAAGGCCTGGCCACACCCAATTACTGGGATTTCCTGTACTTCTCGTTCACCATCGGCGTGGCGGTGCAGACCTCGGACGTGGGGGTTGCCACGCGGCAGTTGCGCAAGATCGTGTTGGCGCAGTCGTTGATCGGTTTTGTGTTCAATACGGCGATATTGGGGTTTTCGATCAATATTGCGGCGGGGTTGTTTGGATGATTTGAGCAGCTCCGCAGCCCAGCGGGGATAGATCCCATAAGTGCATCAACTGAATTGACCTGACAATCACGTCCATAAATCCGGTAATTGTCAGATCAGATCTGAACTTCTAATCCACCCATTGCCTTAGGGAGAATTCGCCTTTTACACTCACCCCTTCATTAAGCTCAACGTCGAAGTTTCCCTTGGCCAGCTTCCCCTCGTCATATTCATCAAACCGAATCGTTCCGCTCACCGCGGGACGTGTGTATTCATCCATACTGAAATCCATATAAACCTGTTCCGATGATGGGCCAACGTCATACGTGCCTGCACCGTTCACCACCCCCGGGGAGGGATTAATCCACATACTCTGGGGATTATTGAATCCCGACAATCCAGGTGGGTTGGTAAACGAAACTGATTCCGCTTTAAAATTAAACGTCGCAGCCATAGCGGTCATAAAACCTTGTGCTTCGGTTTTTTTTTCTGGGCTTCTTTTGTTCATGTCTGACTCCGCGAGATAGCTAATAAGTAAACACACGTCAGCAAACTAAAGCGATCTGCATGCCCGTACACCTGTCAACAATTACAGTACCGACAAACGGTTCGTCGGAATCTCTAACAGCAACATCACCCAGATGAGCGGTGGAACGAAGAATTGGGTTGGCGCCAATGGCATAAATCCCCTAGCCACAGGGACTGCATCAGGCTTCAAGGCGGCGTTGGCAGCCACAGCCTGAAGCGTGCCCCGTCCAGCGGCGAAGCCCCGACCGTCAGGGTGCCGCCTTGGGCTTGCAGGGCACGGCGGCTGATCGCCAGGCCGAGGCCGAAGCCGCCCGTGGCGCGGTCGCGGCTGCGGTCCAGGCGGTAGAACGGCTCGAAGACGCGCTCGCGCTCGCTGTCGGGAATGCCAATGCCATCGTCGTCGACCCAGATCTCACAGCCTTGATCACCCACCAGCACACCGACCTGGATGCGCTTTTCGCAATAACGCATGGCATTGCGCAACAGGTTCTGCAACGCCCGGGCGGTCAGGCGCGGGTCCAGCACGAAACGCTCCAGTGCGCCGTGCAGCAGCACGTCGATCACCACCTCCGGCGCGGCCAGGTCTTCGTCGAGGCTGCCCAGGATACTGTCGATGAACTCGTCCAGCGGCACTTCGACCCGCTCCGGCACCCGCTCCGGATTTTGCAAGCGGCTGTAGGACAGCAGTTCCAGCACCAACTCGTCCAGTTCGCGAATGTGCGCCACCAACCCTTGCAGACGCTCGCGACTGGCCGTCGGCATCTCCTCCGACAACGCCAGAGCGAGGCCAAAATCGAGCCGGGTCAAGGGCGTGCGCAGTTCATGGGACACGGCGTTTAGCAGGTCCCTCTGCTGGTTGAGCAGATTCTCGATGTCCCCGGCCATGGTGTCGAATACGTGGGCCAGGCTGCCAATGTTCGAGCGCGGCGCAATGTGCGTGCGCTCGCTCAAATGCCCCTTGCCGAAACGCTCGGCGGTGCGCTTCAGACGCTCCAGATCGCGCCAGTGCGGCCGCAACCAGAGCAGCAGGCAGCCCAGCATCGTCGCGCCGATCAGCACGTTGATGCTCCAATACAGCCAACTGACATCCGCCGGGTCGGGCGGCACGATCATCTTCACCGCCGTGCGCTCGTCCAGCGGCGCTGCCGCCAGGGTTCGCCAGCCCCAGTCACCGACGCGCACCACGTTCTCGCCACGTTTGAGACGCGCCTGTTCGGTTGCGGTGAAACCGGCGTCCTCGGTGGTCGCCAACTCGATGCGCAACGGCTCGAACTCCTTGTCCATCTGCGCCGCCAGCGCCGGCCATTGCTCGCTGGGCACGGCGCGGAACTGCTTGACCATCAACGTTTGCAGGCCACGGGAATAGTCGAGGTTGTAGGCCTGGAAACGCTCGTGGAACAGGCGGATCACCAGTTCCGGCATCAAATAGATTGCCGCGCTGTAGGAAACGATGGTGACCAGATAAAGGCGAATCAGCAGCTTCCACATCGATCAGCATTCCCACTCGGAACGGCTGAACAGATAACCCTTGCCCCACACGGTCTTGATCTTGCGCGCCTCGCCGGCGTTGTCGTCGAACTTGCGCCGCAGCTTGGAAATCGCCACATCCACCGAACGATCGGTGCCGTTGAACTCAATGCCGCGCAGCCGTTGCAGGATCTGGTCGCGACTCAGCACTTCGCCGGAATGACGGGCCAGCACCACCAGCAGGTTGTACTCGCCGCTGGACAACTCCACCGGCTGCCCGCGCCAGGTCACCGTGCGTTCGGACAGATCGATGCACAGGTTGCCCATGACGATGCGATCATTGACCGTCTGCGGCTCGGTCAGGCTGCTGCGCCGCAGCAAGGTGCGCACCCGCGCCAGCAGCACCCGTGGCTCGCAGGGCTTGGTGACGTAATCATCGGCGCCCATTTCCAGGCCCAACACCTGGTCGTGGCTGTCGTCCCGCGCCGTGAGCATCAGGATTGGCAACGTCGCCGAATCGGCCCGCAGCAAACGGCACACCTGCAAGCCGTCCAGGCCCGGCAGCATCAGGTCGAGAATTACCAGGTCCGGCGGATTCGCCCGCGCCCGCTCACGTACATGGTCGCCACGGTTGAGCACGCTGACGTGATAGCCGTTGCGTTCGAGGTAGCTGGCGATGAGTTCGCAGAGGGCGGCGTCGTCTTCGACGAGGAGGATGTTGGGCATGGGGTGTATCCAAAGGTACGAGGCGCTGGGAATCTCAAGCCGCGAAGGATATACGCCCTCATCCGCCGCGGAGCAAAACCCTTACATAATTTCACAACCATCTTCCCCACCACAGAACTCCAGCCTGGACACCTGTAAGACTTGACAGTATACAAAAGTGCAGCATGGGCTCTATATAAGGAAACCAGACGCATGGCGTAGCGTGCCGACTGGGGTCTTCTCATCAACCTATGGAGTTCACCTATGAACAAAGCAGCCAGTAAATCTGCCTTACGTGCAACGGACGTTGACTTCACCGCCACTCTTGAGGACGGCTCCCCCTTTCGTGCCTCCGTAACCGAACTTAAAAGCTCCGTTACGCCAGGCCGCGGCGATATATGGATGGTGGTTGCCACCGAATGGGCAAACGGTCGTCCCAGAACGTTCACCATTACGTTCTCCAAAGATAGGAAAGACGCAACCAATGAACCGGTGACGGACCACGACCAACATGCAACTGTGCATTTCAATAATTATGAGGATCCGCAAAACCCGACGCTACAAAAAGCCAGGTCAGGAACGATCACTTACCATTTAAATCGCACAAGTTTAAATTTCTCAGGGTCTTTTCAAGTGAACATGGACAAAGCTGACGGCACGGGCCGCTTTCTATGCTCGGGGACATATGACACAGAGCTTAGTTAATAGAAATAGCCCCGGCGTCAAGCCGGGGCTACACATTCTACAAACTATAAAAATCTAGGTCCTGACCAACACAGGCTTACCATTTAAATTGCAGGCCTACCGTTCCCCCCACTGGCATTTCAATACCTTTACCATTCATGTACTCCACCTCCGCGTGAACTTGCCAGCGTTGCGACAAATTGATGGCCACGCCGGCCCCTAACTCGGCACGGGATCCAGAAAGATCATTATTGAATACGTTGTTGTTGACCTTGACTTCGTTATTCTTGGCAAATTCGTGCACCAACGCCGCACGAACGTAGGGTTGCACCATCGCTCCGTTGCGTAGCTGGATATCGCGCCCAGCTGTCATACCTGCCTTGCCGAGCAATGAGTAAGTAGTGTCGCCCTCAGCACGCAGGCCGTTGTTCAGTCGATAATCCTTGCCACCTATCGCCACCGCAGACCAGTGGGTAAAGGGCTCGATAAAATAGCCATCGTCAAGCTTGATATTGCGTCCAATCTCTACCGAACCGCCCAAGCCGGTGTTGTCGTAATCACCCTTGACCCGCTTGCCATCGCTCATACCAACCTTGGCATCGTTCTGGAAGCGGTTGAGCTTGAGAACGCTGTCCACGTAATAACCACTGGCCTCATCCATCCACGTCAGGTAAGTACCTAAGTAGTAGCTTTTGATCGTACCGGAAGTTCCACGATGCAAATCAAGGTCTGAAGTACTGTGACCCGCCATTACCCCAACCAGCCACTGCCCATCTCCCATTGGCAAAGGCGCATCGGCGCCGAGCGAGAAACCTTGCTGGGCCTGCCGGTATCCAGCCCCATAGCTATCCGACACGTTGTATTTATTGCCATACGCCCGCATCCAGGCACCGGACTTCTGTGGATTGAAGCGCAATTCCCCCATGCGACTGCGCAACGAGGTCAGCTCGCCATACCACACCGTCGGTGCGGTATTGAACAGTGCCATGACTGCCCGAGTGGAAGGGCTGACCCCACGAGCCGTAGGATCCAGGAACCAATCGTTACCGGAGGCACTTTGCTTCAATCCATAAGTAAATGCGCCCAGATCGACTTCACCACCGGCATTCGCCAGGGTAAAGGTCGCGTCCCCACTGGCAGTATTTACGACCTGGACCGGTTGGCCACTGGCGGGGTCGATGCCGCTACTGGCGATCATAAGCTGATGGTTGCCGGTGGCGGACCCGGTGACATTGAGTACATCGGTCTGGTTTGTCGCAAAATCGGTGCCGATCATGAACAGACCGTTACCGGACAGGTTTTCTACATTCAGTTGATAAAAAGCATTATCGGCACCGAATCTCACCGTACCGCCGTTTAAAGACAAATCGCCGACCTGACTGTTGCCCGTCATGGTCCAACTCGATTGAGCATCAATACCGACCGTCGCAACATTAGTCATGACGCCGGTCAATTGCGAGCCTTGCTGCAACGCTACTGCTGCCGTGCTGCCTCTATCAGCTGTTATGTCACCGGTCAACGACCCCTGGGTAAAAGTCAGCGCCGCGACACTGTTGTCGGAAACTTGAATGTTACCCGTCAAGTCGCTCAGTCCTACATTCATGGCTACGTCAGCGGCGCCCTTTGCTTCCAGGATCGTTGCGTTGCTCCCGGTCAGCGTCGAACCGTTGAGCACGTCAATCCGCGTGACCGGTGCCGAGCTACCCGCGTAATCCACAACAATGGCAGAACCGTTCTTCCCCTCGATGCTCGAACGATCAAGCTCTAGGCGATTGCCAACCGATACACCGCTTTCGAGCCCCAACGTGACGCCATTCTGACCGCCGATAATGCGTGTTCCGTTGCTTGCAAACGCCGAGGCGCCCAGCAGCGAAAGACCAAAACTCGTTGCTCCTGTGCCCTCAATGGTCGATTTCGAAAAAGTCAGGGTGCTATAGGCCGACGCACGAGCGCCACCTGTGGTGCCGGTAATGGTACTGTCGGTTGCCGTTACCGTTGAACCGGTTGTCGAAGTGACGGCACGCGCGGCTGATAATCCCAATCTATCCCCGGTGATGGTACTGCCATTGATCGTCGCGGTACTGTTGTCAAGTCGCAACGCAGAGGGCGCATTCCCACCAGCGACGGTAGTGTCAGATAAGTTGATGGTAGAACCATTACTTCCTGTAATCCTTCCAGTGGTAGCTCCGCTGGCATTCAACGTAGATTCAGAGGCCGAAATATCGAGCGTGTCTGCGCCATTGACGTTCAACGTTGACGTCTGCGCAAGCGTCCAGGCTTCCACCGGAGAACCGTTTGTGAGTGTCTGCTCCTGGCCGACTAACGTCCCGGCAAGCGACGGCTCAGCCAGGAACAATAAACATAATAATAACGAACTACCCACCTGGCCTGACATTCCAAGTGATCCTCTGTCGAATTTAACCAATTGCATATCGCTACCCGCGTTTCGTCATTTCGAATAAAAATGACAAGGCTAATTTTTATGAGCATCCCCTCTCACAGACGGCCGATAATCTACACCTCAGTTTCGCAATTTTATGTAGGATAAATCCCAATAAACAGCAGGAGTTTTCTTTGCACTCTGTTATAGCGACGACGTCGGGGGACAACGTAGCATCCCCCGATTCCCGCCCCCACCTATTGAGTCGGTGTTCCTTCACAATAATTAAAGCTGTTATTCAGCAGTGAAACCTCGTTTAGAAACTCAAGCGACGATGTAAGCACCCCACCGATATCCACCTCATACCAAATTTTTATATAACCATTAGGCAAGCCGGAAGCGTGTGTCGGCTGGATAGGTTTGAGCTTTGTCAAGTAGGGCTCGATATTCTTGACAAACTGCCCACCCGTCTCCGCTCCGGTAATTTGGTAAGTTCCGAGATAGTCCGTGCCAGGGATTTCATCAAGTCCCAACGCATCGGTGGTTCCAACGGATTTAAGCGTAACAACCGTGCCGGGAGGCATATGCGTTGCATCTATGTCGACCGTAACGGGCAACGCGTATGTGCTCCTGTCCAAATATCGGCATGAAACAAGACCGTTAAACAACCGAACCGTTGGAGCTGGCAGTACAACCCGAACCGCATCGACCTGAACCTCGGTGGGGTACGATCGCATTACATTCCGACCGCCATCTTCCTCAATCGTCCAATAGGCAATTTTCTTTCCAACCCCGGCGCCATCGATGTCAGCGGCTGACATGTTAAAGGTCAATGGTGTCAAGGTCCCGGCCGTTAGGTTTTCGCTATACACTTCCACGCCGTTGAACCACAACCGGGCGACCTCATCGCCAATCGGCACCCACGCGCTTGCTGCATCGACGAGGGGCGTGCTGATAGTCGCCTCCTTTCCACGATCCTCTGGCGTTATATGGTTTGGAGTGCCAGAGCCACCAACGGCCACCACCGTGACCTTCACCATATCCGGATTTTCCAACGAGGGAAAAATCGGATTCTCGGGGCCACGATAGCTAAAATCAAGAGCGGACTCTGCTGGAACGGATGGAACTGGGTTTTCTGTTGTTCGGGAAAATTGATATTCAGTAAATACAGCCGCTTGCGCGGTAGAGCTTCCCCAAAGCGCAAGCAGCTTGTTCGTGGCCACCGGAAATTGGAGTACTTTATTAGGTGCCTCCTGGCCTAACTGCTGACTGCCTAAAGCAAACTCTGTACTACCGTTACCGTTAATAATCTTCGGAATGATCCGGTCCGTGTCTTGGCCATTAGTGGTATAGGGTACTTCTACATACACTGGGCTGGTCAGGTCCTCCAAGTCGACAACGTCCGGCAAGATGCCTTTCGGAATATAAGAGTCATGCAGTTGAGGCCGTGGCCGGCGACGGACATAGTAGCCACTCGCCAACGCGTCCTCGCTGATATTTCCAACCACATCTTCTAATACGTACCAGACGTAATATTGCCCGTCCAATTGCGGAATAGCTGCCGTTGGTACCGACACCTCCCCAGATGACGTTAGATCTTGGGTATGTACAGGCGTCCCGACACCGTAACTGTCCCCCGCATAGACGTGAATGACATCGTCATCACGATGAAAGTCATAGCTAACATTGATGGCCAGCTCCAGCGTGCTGTTATTGGCGAGCCAATCATCATCAATTTCTTGACCCGGAGCCAAATTTACAAATATGGCGGCCTCCGGCTTCAGCCTCATATTCGACGGTTTGTCATGCTCAGGTGCATACCGGTCAATTTCTGCTGGGAACCATGGCGACATGTCCGCGTTGCCGTCCGCGCCTTTGTAGTGGACAAATTGATATTCGTAAGTCGTTGACGCTTTCGATGCGTCATCATCCGCGAGCGCAATAGTGGATACCGGAATATTGAGTTCCGTCGGGCGACCTGTTACAGGGCCAAACTGGCCGTCAGCGACCATGGTACCGTCCCCCGTATCTGGCGCCTTCCGCTCATACAACTCCCATTCGTCACTGTCATGCGGGCTTGCAATATCACCGGTATGGAATCGAACCGTCATCGTCCGGGTGTCCAGCACCGATTTGGGGATCAGGTCGTCTATGATCTGTCCGACAATTTCGGGGGGATTCAGCAGAACGCCGGAGTCAGAATTTTTCGTGCGTAAGGCTGTCCGCGAGCGCTCAGCAATCTGCTTCAGCGTTAATACTTCACCGTTGGGACTTGTACTTGTACTGGTCATTTTTATTTCTCCATAAACTATAAACTGAACTGAACTGAACGAGACATCTTCAAATCTCAAAGAGATTCAATCGTCACCACGCCACCGAATCGAATGCAGCGCAAATCCTTAACGTCTGCCGAGACTATAAAAGAAAGCACCGCTCTCGAAGTTCCGTCTACCTCATACCTCATGCACCTTTGCTATCTTAGACAAATCCGCCACAAGGCTCCGTCTCGCCCGGAATGACTCGATCGATCTTGACCAAACCTTTCTTCGACCGACCTTTAGGAATTCCATTTCGATAAATCGTGTACTGAGCAATGCCGGAATCGCTATCCACCATAGGCTTTACATAGGGTACGAAAGGGATTTCCATGACAAATCCATAGGCCGCTTCGCTGTCACTTATCGTTTTGCGAAACTCGTAGATGGGCGTCAGTGCCGGAGGGCTGCCATTCAAAGTGCTAAATCCCTGCCACTCAAGAACACATTCGTCCTGCCCATTGAAAATCGATTCAGGCGCTATCGCCACCCTGACCTTTTCCCAGATTGGCACGGGCGAAGTGCAATTGAGATAACCCCATAAGTTGCTGTCCGGAAAGGTCGGCTCCGCCAAGGTTGGTACAAGCACCGGTGTATGATCGATCGTCAGTTTGCGAATCGGTGAAGGATCGAAATTTCCGTTAACACTATGCTCTAACAGATAGCGAATTTCGGCAGTACCGTCGACGCTCATCATTTGAGGCGTTATTGGAAATGTAAACTCCGGTCGATCATCTACCTGATAGTATCTGTTGTTAAAAATTACCGTTTCTGTTGGTGGATTTATTGGCTGCTTCCAATAAACCGTAAGCTCCGTATATATTCCGGGCTGCCCCGGAAAATCGGTCCAGCGCGTTATTCTTCCGGTCGTTCCGTTAGTCAGTTGTTCTAACGGAATACGGCCTTCCGGGTCCAGTTCACTCACGCCATCTATGCGCAAAGGTACAGCTGTGATTTGACCGTTCGGCTGTGCCATTTGTATCGTGCTCCGGATAAGTGCGCTGCGGGCGCACATTGCCTAACGAAGTCCACGATTCAATTAAGCGCCGGGTATATATGTTTGCCTACTGTCATATCTGACAGGTCAACCTACCGTTCATCGGGCCGGCGTCTCGGCGGGTACGCCTTGGGCTTCTCTAAGTTGTTCCACAGCACAGTGGGCAATTCGCTGGCACGCCTTCGCCAGTTCCATCCGACCTATCACTAACCCAATCCGAATATGCCCCGCCGCACTCGGCCCAAACGCCTCCCCCGCCAACACCGACACGCCATACCCGTCCAGCAGCCGCTCGGCAAACGTTTGGGCATCCAGCCCCGTCTCACGCACATCGACCATTACGAACATGCCGCCATCGGGTCGTACAGGTTTGAGCCCTGGACAGCCCTCAAGCGCCGCGCATACCAAGTCCCGACGTTGGCGATACTCCGCGCGCATCTGCGCCACTTCCGGCAGATCCCGTTCAAGGGCAACCAGGGCACCGCACTGGACGAAATCCGGCAAACCAAACAGCATGCACAGCGACAGATTGGAAAGGTGTTCAGCGAGAGGTTCGGGGCCAATGGCCCAGCCGATGCGCCAACCGGTCATGGCATGGGATTTGGACAGGCTGTTGATGGTGACTGTGCGCTCGGCCATGCCCGGCAGGCCGGCCGGGCTGATGTGCTCGCCTTCGTAGAGCAGGTCGCTGTAGACCTCATCGCTGATCAGCCACAGATCGTGTTCGATGCACAGTTGCGCCAGGGCTTGCCAGGTGCACAGCGGCAGGCTGGCGCCGGAGGGGTTGTTGGGGCTGTTGATCAGCATCGCACGGGTGCGCGGGGTGATCAGCCGGGCGACGTCGGCCGGCTGGACTCGGAAGCCGTTCTCCGGCGTCACCGCCACCGGCACCACTTTCGCTGCGCAGGCACCGAATACCGCTTCGTAGGTGACGTACATCGGTTCGGCGACGATCACTTCATCGCCAGGGTCGAGCAGGCATTGCGCGACTAGACGCCGCATTGCGCGCCGGGCAGCACCGTAACGTGGCCCGCGCCCACTGGTTGGCCGCAGCGTTGTTGGTGCCGCCGGGCGATGCTGGCGCGCAGGCTGTACAAGCCGCTGGTGTCCGAATAGTGGGTATCGCCGGCACGCAGGCTGGCGACGGCGGCCTCGACAATGGCGGGCGGTGTGTCGAAATCCGGATCGCCCACCGAGAGCAACAGCACGTCCCTGCCCTCCTCGCGCATGGCCAGTGCCCGGTCATGAATGGCCCAGGCGGCAGCGCCGTCGCCAGTGATGCGTTGGGTCAGGGCTGAAAAGCGCATGTCATTTCCTTGTGAGTCGCGGTATTGAGCTCAACCCTATCTCAAATCCCGAAGCGCGCCACCGTTTGGATGGCCTTGCGCATTGACGCCCGGCCCTCGCCCATGGTCTGCTGTACGCCAGTTTGGGTGCCCTTCACAGGGTGAAACGGGAAACCGGTGAATCGTGTGCTTTACTTCAAGGCCACGTCAGTCCGGTGCTGCCCCCGCAACGGTAAGCGAGTGAAGCGTCGAAACCACTGTGCATGCGCATGGGAAGGGGACGCTTTCAGGCAAGGCTCAGGCCCTGCCCCTCGTGAGCCCGGAGACCGGCCCATGACTTCTTTTCAACAAACCCGCGGTGGGCGGGCGCTGTTCGAATCCCGGCGAGTCTTCGCCTGGGTTTTCATTGCGCTCGGTCCGCCCGCTGACACCAGAGGGAAGCGCCATGTCGACCATCAGCAGCACCGCCCGCACGAACAGTAGCACCGTCACCCTGAGCCAGCGCTTGAGCGCCGCGGTCCTTGCCTCGATTCTCGGCGCGGGCCTGGTGTATTTCGCCGGTTTCTCCCACATCGAAGCGGTGCACAACGCAGCCCACGACACACGGCACAGCGCCGCGTTCCCGTGCCATTGAGCGCCGACACCATGATCAAGCGTATCGCGCAAACCGCCGGTTTCAGTGGATTGTTGGCCGCCCTGCTGCTGACTCTTCTACAAAGTTTTTGGGTATCGCCGCTGATCCAGCAAGCCGAGACCTACGAAAAGGCCCCGGCCGCCGAGGTCCATGAACACGCCGCTGGGGTTGCACACAGCCATGACGCGCAAGCCTGGGAGCCGGAGGACGGCTGGCAACGCGTGCTCTCCACCACCGGCGGCAACCTGGTGGTCGCGGTGGGTTTTGCGCTGATGCTCGCGGGCCTGTACCCCTTGCGTGAACCGACGCGCACATCCCAGGGTTTGCTCTGGGGCCTGGCCGGCCATGCCACCTTCGTCCTGGCGCCGACGCTGGGCTTGCCCCCGGAACTGCCGGGCACTGCTGCGGCGGATCTGGCCCAACGGCAGATGTGGTGGATCGGCACCGCTGCGTGCACGGCGGTGGGCATCGCCCTGATTGCGTTCGGTCGGCATTGGCTGTTGAAAGTGTTGGGCCTTGCGACCTTGCTGATTCCTCACGTCATTGGCGCCCCGCAGCCGGACGTGCATTCCATGCTCGCGCCCGAGGCGCTGGAAAGTGAGTTCAAGCTCGCTTCGCAATTGACCAATGTTGCGTTTTGGCTGGCCTTGGGCCTGATCAGCGCCTGGCTGTTCCGCCGTGGTGCACAGGCTCACGACCAAGCATGAGTGGCGGGCCGATCCTGGTGGTCGGCCTCGGCTGCCAGCGCGGTTGCCCGGCCAGCACGTTGCGGGCATTGCTTGAGCAGGCGCTGCTGGCCCACGGTATCGCGCTCGACGAAATAAGGGCATTGGCGAGCATTGACCGCAAGCGTGACGAGCCGGGGCTGCTGGAGTTGGCAGCGCAATTATCGCTGCCGCTGACGTGTTTCAGCGCTGAACAACTGGCGGGTTATCAAGCACAGCTCAGCCATCGCTCAGCCATCGCTTTCGAGCATATGGGTTGCCATGGCGTCGCCGAAAGCGCCGCCCTCGCCCTGGCCGATCAACTGGGTGTTTCGCCCGCAAGATTGCGAGTTACCCGCCAGAAAGGCCCGCAGGCGACATTGGCATTGGCGATGGCTTTGTAACACTCGATAATCGCTCGCCGAATCATGAGCATTGCTCATGCACGCCCTCATCTTTGCATAGGAACCGGTCATGACCGTTTACTTCATCGGCGCCGGCCCTGGCGATCCGGAGCTGATCACCGTCAAGGGCCAGCGGCTGATTCGCAACTGCGCCGTGATCATCTACGCCGGCTCCCTGGTGCCAACGGCCGTGCTGGAAGGCCACCGCGCCGAACAAGTGGTCAACAGCGCCGAGCTGCACCTGGAACAGATCATCGATCTGATAAAGTCGGCACACCTCAACGGTCAGGATGTAGCGCGAGTGCACTCCGGCGACCCAAGCCTTTACGGCGCGATCGGCGAGCAGATCCGCTACCTGCGGGAGCTGGACATTCCTTTCGAAATCATCCCGGGCGTGACCGCCACTTCAGCCTGCGCCGCTCTGCTCGGTGCCGAGCTGACGCTGCCAGACATATCCCAAAGCGTGATCCTGACCCGCTACGCGGACAAAACCGCCATGCCCACGGGAGAAGAGCTGGTCAGCCTGGCGCAACACGGCGCCACCATGGCGATTCACTTGGGCGTCAACCATCTGGAAAAAATCATCGATGAGCTGCTGCCCCACTACGGCGGCGATTGTCCGATTGCGGTAATTCACCGGGCGACGTGGCCCGATCAGGATTGGGTGGTGGGGACGCTGGAGGATGTTGCCGAAAAGGTACGGGCCAAGGGCTATCGGCGTACGGCGTTGATTCTGGTGGGACGGGTGTTGGGCAATGATGTATTCAGCGAATCATCGCTGTACCGCGCTGGACATGCGCATCTCTACCGACCCTGACTCATCACGGTCCCTTGTGGGAGCGTGCTTGATCGCGATGACAAAGGCACATTCAACATCATCGCAAGCTGACCCACCGCTATCGCGAGCAAGCTCGCTCCCACAGGGTTCGGCAGGTGCCCACAGGTTACGCGCCGATCACCGAAGCTGTTGTGGCGAGGGAGCTTGCTCCCGCTGGACCGCGAAGCGGTCCCTGGGTAACCCACGCACCCATCACGGAGAACGCGCCGGTTGCCTTGCGATTGCTTCGCAATCGAGCGGGAGCAAGCTCCCTCGCCACAGTGTTCTGCGCGCAGCGAACACCTATCAGTAGTAGGCGTTTTCTTTCTGCGTGTGGTCGGTCACGTCGCGTACGCCCTTGAGTTCCGGGATGCGCTCGAGCAACGTGCGCTCGATGCCTTCCTTCAAGGTGACGTCGGCCTGGCCGCAGCCCTGGCAGCCGCCGCCGAACTGGAGCACGGCGATGCCGTCTTCCACCACGTCGATCAACGATACCTGGCCGCCGTGGCTGGCCAGCCCCGGGTTGATTTCGGTTTGCAGGTAGTAATTGATGCGCTCGTTGACCGGGCTGTCGGCGTTGACCATCGGCACTTTCGCGTTCGGTGCCTTGATGGTCAGCTGGCCGCCCATTCGGTCAGTGGCGTAGTCGACCACCGCATCGTCCAGGAAAGCTTCGCTGAACGAATCGATGTACGCGGTGAAGCTTTTGAGCCCCAGCGCGGTGTCTTCAGGTTTTTCTTCTCCCGGCTTGCAGTAGGCAATGCACGTCTCTGCGTACTGGGTGCCGGGCTGGGTGATGAAGATGCGGATCCCGATACCCGGGGTGTTCTGCTTGGACAGCAGGTCGGCCAGGTAATCGTGGGCGGCATCGGTAATGGTAATGGCGGTCATGGAAACTCCTCGCAGGCTTGCCGGCAGTTTACGCCAATCATCGCGCCGGACAAAGTCCTAGTATTTTTGTCAGGAAAGAACCCGACGATGTGAAGGCACATCGCCAGGCGCCTCGATCAGAGATTCTGGTAGCGATTCATGTCCAGCACCCTGCTTCCATGGGGTCGGTTTCCATGGCGTCGACAAATGCCGGCACCTGCCCGGCGGGGATGTTGAAGATGAAATTCGGATAGCTGCTGAGCACGCCCGGATCGCTGCCCAGGTTCAACTGGCAGGCAGAGTCATGGCAGGCGTGGCAGGCCACGCATTTTTCGGTGAAGATCGGCTGGATGTCGCGGGTATAGGAAATCGCGGGAGCGGGACTTCCGGCGGCTGCGGTAAAGGACAACAGCAGCAACAGACTGCCGGATAACAAGCGGTACGGCATGTCTCGGTCCCTAAGAATTCTCCGACGATTCTACCGGGCAGGCATCACCTTGCAAACATGAGCGATATTCATGCAAAAGCCCAGCATGATCAAATACCGCACAGGTTTGCTATGATCCCGGCTTTCGTAATGGTCTTTTTTTCCAGGTAGTCCTATGTCCGATCGCAGCGCTCGCCTCCATCTTCTCCAGCAAGCCCTCAAGGAACGTATCCTGATCCTCGATGGCGGCATGGGCACGATGATCCAGAGCTACAAACTGGAAGAACAGGACTACCGGGGCAAGCGTTTCGCCGACTGGCCAAGCGACGTCAAGGGCAACAACGACTTGCTCGTACTGACCCGCCCCGACGTGATCGGCTCGATTGAAAAAGCCTACCTGGATGCCGGCGCCGACATCCTCGAGACCAACACCTTCAACGCCACCCAGGTGTCCCAGGCGGACTATGGCATGCAGGGCCTGGCCTATGAATTGAACCTGGAAGGCGCGCGCCTGGCCCGCCAGGTCGCCGACGCCAAGACCCTGGAAACCCCGGACAAGCCGCGCTTCGTCGCCGGCGTGCTCGGCCCGACCAGCCGTACCTGCTCGCTGTCGCCGGACGTGAACAACCCCGGCTACCGCAACGTGACCTTCGACGAACTGGTGGAGAACTACACCGAAGCCACCAAGGGCCTGATCGAAGGCGGCGCCGACCTGATCCTGATCGAAACCATTTTTGACACGCTGAACGCCAAGGCCGCGATTTTTGCCGTGCAAGGTGTCTACGAAGAACTGGGCGTCGAACTGCCGATCATGATCTCCGGCACCATCACCGACGCCTCCGGCCGCACCCTCTCCGGCCAGACCACCGAAGCCTTCTGGAACTCGGTAGCCCACGCCAAGCCGATCTCGGTCGGCCTGAACTGCGCCCTCGGCGCCAGCGAATTGCGTCCCTACCTGGAAGAGCTGTCGAACAAGGCCAGCACCCACGTATCGGCCCACCCGAACGCCGGCCTGCCCAACGAATTCGGCGAATACGATGAACTGCCGGTGGACACCGCCAAAGTCATCGAAGAGTTTGCCCAGAGTGGCTTCCTTAACATCGTCGGCGGCTGCTGCGGCACTACTCCGGCGCACATCGAAGCGATCGCCAAGGCCGTGGCCGGTTATGCGCCGCGGCAGATTCCGGAGATTCCCCGGGCGTGCCGCCTGTCGGGGCTGGAACCGTTCACCATCGATCGCAGCTCCTTGTTCGTCAACGTCGGCGAGCGGACCAACATCACCGGTTCCGCCAAGTTCGCCCGGCTGATCCGCGAGGACAACTACACCGAAGCCTTGGAAGTGGCCTTGCAACAAGTCGAGGCCGGCGCCCAGGTGATCGACATCAACATGGACGAGGGCATGCTCGATTCGAAGAAGGCCATGGTGACCTTCCTCAATCTGATCGCTGGCGAACCGGACATTTCCCGGGTGCCGATCATGATCGACTCCTCCAAGTGGGAAGTGATCGAAGCGGGCCTCAAGTGCATCCAGGGCAAGGGCATCGTCAACTCCATCAGCATGAAGGAAGGCGTCGAGCAGTTCATCCACCACGCCAAGCTGTGCAAGCGCTACGGCGCCGCCGTGGTGGTGATGGCCTTCGACGAAGCCGGCCAGGCCGACACCGAGGCGCGCAAGAAGGAAATCTGCAAGCGCTCCTACGACATCCTGGTCAATGAAGTCGGCTTTCCCCCAGAAGACATCATCTTCGACCCGAACATCTTCGCCGTCGCCACCGGCATCGAAGAGCACAACAACTATGCCGTGGACTTCATCAACGCCTGCGCCTACATCCGCGACGAACTGCCTTACGCGCTGACCTCCGGCGGCGTGTCCAACGTGTCGTTCTCGTTCCGCGGCAACAACCCGGTGCGCGAGGCGATCCACTCGGTGTTCCTGTTGCATGCGATCCGTGCGGGCCTGACCATGGGCATCGTCAACGCCGGCCAATTGGAGATCTACGACCAGATCCCGGTGGAGCTGCGCGACGCCGTGGAAGACGTGATCCTCAACCGCACCCCCGAGGGCACCGATGCCCTGCTCGCCATCGCCGACAAGTACAAGGGCGACGGCAGCGTCAAGGAAGCGGAAACCGAGGAATGGCGCGGCTGGGAAGTGAACAAGCGCCTGGAGCATGCGCTGGTCAAAGGCATCACCACCCATATCGTTGAAGACACCGAGGAGTCGCGGCTGTCGTTCGCCCGGCCGATCGAAGTGATCGAAGGCCCGCTGATGGCCGGCATGAACATCGTTGGCGACCTGTTTGGCGCCGGCAAGATGTTCCTGCCCCAGGTGGTCAAATCCGCCCGCGTGATGAAGCAGGCGGTGGCGCACCTGATCCCGTTCATCGAGGCGGAAAAAGGCGACAAGCCGGAAGCCAAGGGCAAGATCCTCATGGCGACGGTCAAGGGCGACGTGCATGACATCGGCAAGAACATCGTCGGCGTCGTGCTCGGGTGCAACGGCTACGACATCGTCGACTTGGGGGTGATGGTGCCGGCGGAGAAGATCCTTCAGGTGGCCAAGGACGAGAAGTGCGACATCATCGGCCTGTCCGGCCTGATCACCCCGTCCCTGGACGAAATGGTGCACGTGGCTCGCGAGATGCAGCGCCAGGATTTCCACCTGCCGCTGATGATCGGCGGCGCCACCACCTCCAAGGCTCACACGGCGGTGAAGATCGAGCCCAAGTACAGCAACGACGCGGTGATCTATGTCACCGACGCTTCCCGCGCCGTGGGCGTGGCGACCCAGTTGCTGTCCAAGGAGCTCAAGCCGGCGTTCGTCGAGAAAACCCGCCAGGACTACATCGAGGTGCGCGAACGCACCTCCAACCGCAGCGCCCGCACCGAGCGCCTGAGCTACCCGGCGGCCGTGGCGAAGAAGCCGCAGTTCGACTGGAGCAGTTACCAGCCGGTCAAGCCCACCTTCACTGGCGCACGGGTGCTGGACGACATCGACTTGAACGTCCTGGCCGAATATATCGACTGGACGCCGTTCTTCATTTCCTGGGACCTGGCCGGCAAATACCCACGCATCCTCACCGACGAAGTGGTCGGCGAAGCGGCCACGGCGTTGTACGCCGATGCCCGGGCGATGCTGCGCAAGCTGATCGACGAAAAACTCATCAGCGCCCGCGCCGTGTTCGGCTTCTGGCCGGCCAACCAGGTGCATGACGATGACCTGGAAGTCTATGGCGACGACGGCAAGCCACTGGCGCGCCTGCATCACCTGCGCCAGCAGATCATCAAGACCGACGGCAAGCCGAACTTTTCCCTGGCCGACTTCGTCGCGCCGAAGGACAGCGGCGTCACCGATTACGTCGGCGGCTTCATCACCACCGCCGGCATCGGCGCCGAAGAAGTCGCCAAGGCGTATCAGGAAGCCGGCGACGACTACAACTCGATCATGGTCAAGGCCCTGGCCGACCGTTTGGCCGAAGCCTGCGCCGAGTGGCTGCACCAACAGGTTCGCAAGGAACACTGGGGCTACGCCAAGGACGAAAGCCTGGACAACGAGGCGCTGATCAAGGAGCAATACACCGGCATCCGCCCTGCCCCGGGCTACCCGGCCTGCCCTGATCACACCGAGAAGGCCACTCTGTTCCGCCTGCTCGACCCAGAAGCCAGCGAACTGAAAGCCGGACGCAGCGGCGTGTTCCTCACCGAACACTACGCCATGTTCCCGGCGGCGGCGGTCAGCGGCTGGTACTTCGCCCACCCTCAGGCGCAATACTTCGCCGTAGGCAAGATCGACAAGGATCAGGTCCAGAGCTACACCGCGCGCAAGGGGCAGGACTTGAGCGTGACTGAACGCTGGCTGGCGCCTAACCTGGGTTACGACAACTAAGCGGAAAATACCGACCGGTCGACGCGCTGATGTCGACCGGCCGGCTTCATCGCCACGGCTGCGTATCAGTTACGGCGTGAGGGTCCGGGCTGAGGCGAGCCGCTGCGCGGTGGCTCCGACTCTTCGGCGACGCCCTCCAATACGCCCATCTCTTTTCGGGTCAGCTCGACCAACGTTTGCCTTTCAAGATCGTCGATTTCCTTGCTCTTGGCATTCAATTGCCGGCCATACTCGTGCGCATCGATATCACCTTCGTCGCGACGGTCCTCCAGTTCGTTCAGAAGATCCTCGCGCCGCTGGTAGGTCGCATCATCTATTTCGCGCATTTGTTCTGGGTAACGCTCCCGGAGGTAGCTCGTCCAGTATTCACGCGACAACATGTCCTTGAGCAGTTCATCGCCCTGCTCCGCCTCAAGTACCGAGTCGCGCACCTGCTCCAGTTGCGCTTCGGTGACCGGCACACCATAGGCCATGTGTTCAGGCTGTCCTGGCAAATCGATTCCATCGCCCCAATCTCTCGTCAGGCCAATGCGATAACGCAGGCGGACCTCTGCCCGGTCCATGCCTTGCCCGTTCGCTTCGGCCAACGTATCGACCCGGTCCAGCCGAAACAGCTGACGGGACAAGCGCAGCAGCGCCCGCCCCCTGCGCTCCAGGCTGCCGAGAGGAATGTCGCGCAACGCTTGATAGACAAACACACGAACCTCCAGCTCGCTGAACGTCAAGATGCGTCCGTCGATGCAGGTGCCGTGGGTTTCGGCGCTCTGAAACAGCAACTGGCGCAGTTCGCCGTTTTCGCTGGCCGCTTCCAGGACGTTCCACACCCGTTGCGTCAGTGCCGCGCGGCTACGCCTGAAATCGATGGTGTTACGCAAATGGGCGAGCAACTGGAAGAACCGTTCGTGGTCGCTTTCCTCGGCCAGTTGCGTCCAGATTTTCTTCCGAGCCGTCATCTGATCATCGCTGGAGCCGACCAACCATTGCTCCAGCGCCTGCGCCGACGTATCGCCTGCCGGATCGAAAACAGGCTCGGCCTCAGGGAAGACGGCATGAGGATCCTGATGGAAGTTGCCGCCTCCACCGCCATCCGAGTCGTCATCAAAATCAGAAACATTCCCTCGCGGCGCTTCCAATCCGGCGATCCATTCATCGAGTTCTTCTCGGGAAAGGCCCATGACTTCTTCGTGATTATTTTCTTCCAGGTAACCCCTCAGTGCTTGAAGGGTGGGAAGCGACAGGTCTTCGTTATCACTCAGGTCCATTCCGGCCACGAGTGTTTCATGACTGCCATCGAGCAAGTCCGGCGCAAGGTCCGTGAACTCGTTGCCGCTCACGTTCAGCTCCCTCAGGTCTTGCGCATCCAGCAGATGGCTGGGCCAGTCTGATAACTCGTTATAACTGAGATCCAGCGATTCGATCCGACCAAAGTCCGGTGGATCGAATGCTCTCAATCCGTTGGTGCTGAGGTTCAGCGAACGCAGGCGACCATGGGTCAATAACGGGTAAGCCGCCCCCGACGGCAAATTGTTGTACCCAAACCCCAAGTGCTCCAATTGCGGCATTTGCAGGACGGCATCCGGTACGGCGCTCAGTTCATTGCTGCCCAGGTCCAGGTGTCTCAGCTGAGGAAAAGCCCCGAGGAAACCGTTTGAACCTTGTTCGGTTATCAGGACGCCTGAAAGATCCAGCATCGTCACCCCAGGAATCGAATCGACCAGCTCAGGCAAGTCGCCTAGCTGCAGGCCATGCAGGCTGAGTGTCTGCCCTGGGCCACCGTAACGCATCAATTCTCTTTGCCACGCCTCGCGAATGCTCCCCGCCGCAAGGGCGCGGCTTTGCGCGGACACGGAGCCCCTGGCTACGCGTATTTCCCGGATAAAAAGCCAGCCATTCAATCGACGCGTCAGCGAAATATACGCCTGGTGCCACTGGTTGATCTGACTGTCGATTTGCCCGTCGGTCATGCCCTGTTCACGCCATCGCTCCAGCACCAGGACCGACTGTCGCTGTGTCAGGAGCGGATCCAGCCGCCTCAGGCGAAGCTGCCGCCCGGCATCGCCCTCGACCACTGCCGATGCCTCGGGGAGCGCCAATAGATGTCGAGCCGTGGACCAACTCGTTTCTGTCGGCGGGAACTCGGACGGTACAGTCCCCCCGGAGAATCGAGCCAAAGCGCCATGGGGAAGCCCTCTCGCATCCTCGACCCGTCGTTGTGCCGCGCCCAGCGCCGCCTCGCCTTCGGGATTGAAGGGGTTACCGGTCACATCGACCTTCAGCAGGACGTCGTCACTGGCCAGCGCCGCGGGTGGGAGCGATTGGATCTGGTTGTCCCGCAAGTCGAGCCAGGACAGGTTCGGCAAGCTCTCGGCACCGGTTGGCCAAGCTTGCAGCCGGGTTGACCGGAGGTTCAAGGCCCTGAGTTGGGTCAAGGCACTGACATCAAAGACATTGAGGGGATTGTTCTCCAGGTTCAGTTGTTCAAGTGTCTGCAAGCCGTTGAACTGCGCCTGGACCGCAGGCGTGGCGAGCAGGTTGTTATCGCGCAGGTCGAGTTGTTTCAAGACTGGCAAGTCTTCGGCGGCAAAAGGCAATTCGCTGAAGCCGTTGCCGCTGATATCCAATGTCCGCGTACCGGTGAACGCTCTAAAGAAGCTGCGTGCCTGCGCGGCAGGAACATCCAACGATCCCAGGCGCAACGTTTCCACATGGGAAAAGCTACCGGCCGGCAGCACCGGGAGCGTTGTCAGCTTTTTAGCGGGAAGACTCGATTCGGATGGCGGCAATTCGAACGTTGCGATTTCAGTCGTCGGTAAATCGAGACGTTGGCGAACCGCACGACGCCAGCTGTCTCGCAAGGCTCGGAACAGGGGTCCACCGCCCCGCCACCACAGTGTCGAAGGCATCGAAGGCGTCGATGTTTGCGGCCCGGTCACCTCATACTGCGCAAAAATTTCATCGTGTTCCGCCCTGATGGCCTCTACCGCGTCAAAGCGTGCCTGGTGAGTATGCAGAGTGCTGTCGAACCGCTCCGGCAGGCGTCCATAGAATTCCGCCTCACCAATGAGCAATCGCAATTGCCCGCGACAGTACCCGTCGACCATCTGGTCCACATCGGTCAGATGGCCGAGCTCACCGGCATAATCGCGGACGTACCGGTAGGCACGCGCGAACGACGCCGGGGTCAGCGCCGACCAATTGAGCGACATGCCTGGCCACAGCGCTTCACGACCTTCGTATATCCAATCAGGCAACGTATGGATCGATGTGCGCACCAGGTCCAACCGTTCGAGCAGAGGAAGACGCTGCACATATTCGGGCCATTGCGTCAGGGCCTGGGGCGCCTCGATGGTCAAACTCCGCAAACGATTCAACGGTGTCAGGTCCAGATCACCGATGACCGCTGCATCGAAACCTGAATAATCGAGATGTAACGTCTCCAGTGAGGTCAGCCTGGTGAGCGTCGCCGGGAAATCCTCTGCCAGTGAGGAAGCAGCCGTAGAGAATCGCAGGCTGGTGAGCCCTGGCATCTGGTTCACCGCCTGCGGCAAGGTAGTCAAGTGCTGCGCTTGGGCGAAAAGAGAACCGATGTATTGGCGTTCCCGCCCGCCAATCGACAATCTCGTGACGCCAGGGAAGCGCGCCAGGAACGCATCCGCGTTAGCGTCTGTCAGGCCATTGCCGACCAACGACAATTCACGCACGTGGGGAAAATCGAGGGGCATTTCAGGCGGCGGCACCTCGGTGGAAAGCGACAGTCGCGCCGCTTCGGCCGAGTCTTGCGCCAGCGGTCCATTGCGCCAGCTCTCCCTGAGCGCCTGCACAAATTGACGCCTATGGAAATCGGCAGGGCTGCCTGTAGAAGGCCCCCGCCAAAGGTCGAGCGTGTCATTGAGCGACAGCCACTCACGCTGGCGAATTTGCAATAGCGAATAGATCTGTCGATCTGTTTTGCCCTGCTGTTGCCTGAAAAAGGCATCGGCTTGCTCCGCGCCTGGATAAAGCTCTTCCACCCGTGCCCTAAGGGACGGATCCAGCCCCTGCCCTCGTCCACTCGCGTAGTAACCCTTGAGCGTCGCGCTTACGCGGATCGGCGGCTTGAAACGTTTGGCATGAGGTTCAAGGAACGATGTCATTGCCTTGTGGTGCACGTCTGCGTATTCGATGACCTTGCGTTGCAGTACGGCGCCTTGCTCGACATCCGACAGCCCCAGTGCAGAAGACGCCTCCTCAGGCAGCGCCCGGAGAATCGAACGGTAGAAGTTGCCGCCCGTGTCAGGGAGCTGCCCCAATTCGTTGAGCGCCTGATAACGAGGTCCGTTTTTGATCAGGTATTTTTTCTGCGGTGCATCTTCAGCGCCGATGCTGTCAAGCAAAGCCCCTTCGACGCCTCCCTCACGCACTTCCAGACGCAGCGTATCCGGCCATCCCGGCAGTTTTTCCAGGGCTCGCAATGCCAGTCGCCGACTGTCGGCCGAAGGGATATTTTCGCTGCGCAACCCTGCGTACGCCCGCACCTGGCGTCCTTGTCGCGCATACCAACGCGCCTCTTCCAACAGGTTCAGCGGCGCGCGTCGCGTCGCGTCCAGACGGGCGAGATCCGCAGCCCGGCCATGGGCGATCACCTCTTGGGCGGCGGCCTCGCTAAGGCCCGGGCACTCAAGCTGCAACGTGCGAATTCGAGCGTCCGCAGCTTCCGTGCCCTTGTACAGCCTGTCGAATACCTGCGAACGGGTGACAGATTCCGTTGCGTCTTGCGGCTGGCCGATCACGCGGCCTGCCTCGGCATCCGTCTTGAACAGGCGCATCGCATCCTTCAGTTCGGGAGGCGGCGGCGCTAGGTCCATGTGCATTTTGCGTAGTGTGTTGTCGCTGACTCCGCTGATGTCCGCGAGCCTGAGCAGCACGTCATCGGAAAATACCGCAGTCTCATGACCGATGCGCCTGAGCAGCGTCAGGCGATCCCAGGTCATCGGGCGCTCCAGGGAATGGCGCCAGGCGCCAGCGCCGTTATGCAAGAGGATGGGTTGATAGGCCGCATCGTCGGTCGGATGTCTGATGCGCCATTTGTGCACCGATGCATCAAAAAACTGCTCGTAGACCTTGTCACCCTGACGGATATAGGTCTTCCCATCGATTTGGTATTGGCCCAACGCGTTCGGAACATTCGTGCTGTCGAGTGTGACCTCACGCTCATAGCGACTCAGGTCGGGTTTCCACAGGCGTGTTTCGCCATTGGGCAATGTCACGGGCTCAAGACGCTCGATCACCGGCTCCGCCTTGATCGCGGCCAGCTTGCCGATTCCTGCGCCCGCACCGGCCATCACGGCCATCATTGCCAGGTTCTCGGCGATATCGACCAAGTGGGCCTTGGCTGCCCGTTTGTCACCCTCGCCCCACTCCACCGCACCTTCAAGGGTTTCGTACAGCAGCTGTTCGGCCATGAAAACCATCATCACCTCGCCCAGCACCGGAACGAACATGGACGCGATGTTCACGGCAAACAGCCCTAGCTGCAGGAGGCTGGCCAGTTTCGCTGCCCTCGCCTTGGCGTCGACATCATTCGTGGGGACCGCATGGCTGCGCGCATCGGCCAGTACCTGATCACGGTACCGGTCATAGAGGTATTGCCATGGGTCGAGGTTGTCGGCCCACGCTACGCGGCCTTTCTGGCCCACCGACGAGGGCGCGATGTAGGGGTTGGGTTCGCGCTCCATTTTGGGATGCTTAGGAGGGAACTCATTCACGCTCACCAAATGCCTGACAGGCCCCAGGATAACCGCCCAGTCATTCATGGGCTCAGCGATCCAGCGCAATTTATCTCGTGGGGATCCGGCAGCCTCCCGGACAAACTGGCTGAAGAAATAAGGTCGCTTGTCGTAGGGAACGAACTGACTGAAAAAACGCTGGTAAGGCGTGGGACCGGTGTCTGGTCGCGCCGTATCCGGGGTGGTGAGCAATTGCTTGAAACGGGTTTTCAGTTGATCGCCGTTGTATCGCTTTAGCGGATGCTTGGGGTCATGGGGAACGTAGAGAATGACTTCGTCGCTGTAGCGATCTATTTCGCAAGGAGTAAACGCGACGCAGCCCACCATCCTCTGCTTCATCAACGTCATGTCCTCGAACCAGACCGGCGTATTGCCTATCCGAGGATTGTTCTCGCCATTGATGACCGAGAGGATCATCGCGTGATCCTTGGGCTCGATATCCTTCGCCAACAACGCTTGCTCGGCGGCGGCCCTCATCGCGGCTTTCTGGTTGGCAATGAAATGCTCGCGAAGCGTCGTTTCGGTCGCGGCGTCAGCCGGATAGAAAAAAGACTTGAGATAGGTCTGGTACTTCGTACCGATATCCAGGCTGCGGCACAGCTTGAGGAACTGACCGACCGACACGTTCAGTACCACGGAAGAGCCTGTGCCGTGTGTGCCTGCTTTCATGACGAATCCAGAACTGTGATGGTAGGCATGGGGGTCACACTCCCAGCTTTCGAAGTTGTGCAGCGCGGCCTGTAGCATGGGCAACGCCAACACTTCGAACGTGCTCAGTTCCGTCTTGAACAACCCCATTTCCATTGCTCTTCTGAGGCATAGCCAGGTCTTGTCGACATCCGCCTCGACTCCGAACTGATCTTTTAATGCCTGGACCAACAACGGCTTGGCGAACGTGTCGATGTCCTGGAACGACGACATCGTCTTATCCAGATGAATCCGTGCGGCAGCACTTTCCTTGAAGCAGGCGTCCACGACCTTACGCTGGTCTGGCGAAGCATTCGTATACCAGGCGGGCTTTTGCGTTCCGGCTTGTTTCAGCGCCTGCCGGCGTTGTGTCGATGCTTCGATAAGCCATGCAGGCATGGCAGTCTCCAGAAAGTCTGCGTGCACACTCTCCGTGGCCCGTGACCCTGGCTGTGGTTTTTTCTTCGGGTTGCGTGTGGAATTCGGTGGCATACATCGCTCCTTTGAATGAAGCGACAGCAGACCCGTTCGGCGAGCCGCATCGGCGGTAGATAGTTATAGGCCGTCGGAAAACATCGTAACGAATCCCCAAGCATGGCCGAACCCTCCACGAAGGCGCAGATTGACTATGCTGGGTGGGAACCGATTTTCAGCGAGGGATTTATGGACGATCCAGTCGACAACAAGCCGCCCACCCTGTTGCAGATGATGCACAGCGTGCTCGCCGCGGCTTTTGGTGTGCAGAGCGGCAAGAATCGCGCCCGGGATTTCACCCACGGCAAACCAAGCCACTTCGTGATACTGGGGATCGCTTTCACGGTGATCTTCGCCTTGACGTTGTTTGGCATCGTCAAGCTGGTGGTGCATCTGGCGGGGTTGTAGCTCCCTTCAACACCATACATGACCCTGTGGGAGCGAGCCTGCTCGCGATAGCGATTGTTCAGTCAAGCATGAAGCGACTGACACACCGCTATCGCGAGCAGGCTCGCTCCCACATTGGGTTGCGCGTTGAGTTGAAAATTATTGATGACTGACCCAGAACACCGCCGTGCCCACCACCAGGATAATCAGGAACAGAATGGCCCAGGCATCAACGGTACTGTCGCTTTTCCTTGCTTTGGTCGAATTGCTCATTGCATCGCCTCTTGTCGGTTTTGTAGGTGATTGCATAGGGACTCGACCACAGTTAAGACGATGATTGCCCGCACGACAAATGTGGATTAGCCGATAACTTATCTCATTAGTCGATTTCGTTCTTTACATATACTCAAACATCACTTTTGCGCATAACTCAAAACAGGTATCTTGCACCGGCTCCTCTAGGAGTGCGCGGCCGTGCGCGCAGAATTGCCGAGGCAGAACCCGATTCCAGCGAGCCAAGACGCAGCTGTTTCTGATCGGCCCAAGCCTGAGACCGAGACTTATATGTACGTATATGACGAGTACGATCAGCGGATCATCGAGGACCGCGTCAAGCAGTTCCGTGATCAGACCCGACGCTATCTGGCAGGCGAGCTGAGCGAAGAAGAATTCCGCCCTCTGCGCTTGCAGAATGGCCTGTATATCCAGCGCTTCGCCCCGATGCTGCGCGTGGCCGTGCCTTATGGCCAACTGACCTCGCGCCAGGTGCGCAAGCTGGCGCAGATTGCCCGCGACTACGACAAGGGCTACGCCCACATCAGTACCCGGCAGAACGTCCAGTACAACTGGCCGGCGCTGGAAGACGTGCCTGAGATCCTCGCCGAACTGGCCACCGTGCAGATGCACGCGATCCAGACGAGCGGCAACTGCCTGCGCAACGTCACCACCGACCAGTTTGCCGGCGTCGCGGCCGATGAGCTGATCGACCCACGTCCATGGTGCGAAATCGTCCGTCAATGGACCACGTTCCACCCGGAATTCGCCTACCTGCCGCGCAAGTTCAAGATCGCCATCAACGGCTCGAGCTCGGACCGCGCGGCCATCGAAGTCCATGACATCGGCCTGGAAACGGTCTACAACGCCGCCGGCGAGCTGGGCTTCCGTGTACTGGTGGGTGGTGGCCTGGGCCGTACGCCGGTGGTCGGTGCGTTCATCAACGAGTTCCTGCCATGGCAGGACCTGCTGAGCTACCTCGACGCCATCCTGCGGGTATACAACCGCTACGGCCGTCGCGACAACAAGTACAAGGCGCGGATCAAGATCCTGGTCAAGGCCCTGACGCCTGAAGTGTTCGCCGAAAAGGTCGAGGCCGAAATGGTCCACCTGCGCGGCGGCCAGACCACCCTGACCGAAGCCGAAGTCCACCGTGTGGCCAAGCACTTCGTCGACCCGGACTACAAGGCCCTGGGCAACCAGGATGCGGAACTCGCCGCCCTCGACAAGGAGCATCCAGGTTTCGCCCGCTGGCGTACCCGCAACACGCTGGCTCACAAGAAGCCCGGCTATGTCGCGGTGACCCTGTCGCTGAAACCGACCGGCGTGGCGCCAGGCGATATCACCGACAAGCAACTGGACGCCGTCGCCGACCTGGCCGATCGCTACAGTTTCGGCCAACTGCGCACCTCCCACGAGCAGAACATCATCCTGGCCGATGTTGAACAGAGCCAGTTGTTCACCCTGTGGGGCGAACTGCGCGAACAAGGTTTCGCCACCCCGAACATCGGCCTGCTGACCGACATGATCTGCTGCCCGGGCGGTGATTTCTGCTCCCTGGCGAACGCCAAGTCGATCCCGATCGCCGAATCGATCCAGCGCCGCTTCGACGACCTGGACTACCTGTTCGATATCGGTGAGCTGGACCTGAACATTTCCGGTTGCATGAACGCCTGTGGTCACCACCACGTTGGCCACATCGGCATCCTGGGCGTGGACAAGAAAGGCGAAGAGTTCTACCAGGTCTCCCTCGGTGGCAGCGGCAGCCGCGACGCCAGCCTGGGCAAGATCCTCGGGCCATCGTTTGCCCAGGACGACATGCCGGATGTGATCGAGAAACTGATCGACGTGTACATTGAACAACGTACCGAAGACGAGCGTTTCATCGACACTTATCAACGTATCGGCATCGACCTCTTCAAGGAACGCGTCTATGCAGCGAATCATTAAGAACAACGAAGTCATCGACGAGACCTGGCACTTGCTGCCCAAGGACGCGACCCTCGATGGCATTTCCAATTGCGACGACCTGATCGTGCCCCTGGCCCTGTGGCGCGATCACGCCCACGCCCTCAAGGCCCGCGATGGCGGCCTGGGTGTGTGGCTGGACGCCGACGAGGAAGCCGAGGAAATCGGAGATGACGCCAATCAGCTCCAGGTCATCGCCCTGAACTTCCCGGCCTTCACCGACGGGCGCAGCTACTCCAACGCCCGTCTGTTGCGTGAACGCTACGGCTTCAAGGGTGAACTGCGGGCCATTGGCGATGTGCTGCGCGACCAGTTGTTCTACATGCGCCGCTGCGGTTTCGACGCCTTTGCCCTTCGCGCCGATAAAGACCCGTACGAAGCCCTCGAAAGCCTCAAGGACTTCTCGGTGACATATCAGGCGGCCAGTGACGAACCGCTGCCGCTGTTTCGTCGTCGCTGATTACCTGATACACAAAAAAGCCCTGGACCGGGTGACCGGTTCAGGGCTTTGTTTGTTGATGGATATTGAGAGCAGAACCTAATCTTCAGCCCGCCTTGGCCCCATGTGGAAGCGAGCTTGCTCGCGATAGCGGTTCGCCTGGGCAGGTGATGTTGAATGTACCGCCGCCATCGCGAGCAAGCTCGCTCCCACAAGGTTTAGTGGTGGCCACCCGCCTCGAATTACCAAAACCGCTGCTGGGTCAGGCGGCTCCACCAACTGAGCAGCACACGATCCACCGAACCGCTTGCCGCCATGCCGATGCGTTCCTGCAGGCTTTTGCGTTCGGCATAGTGCAGATGGTACAGCTCGGCACCCTTGGCCCTTTCGGCCAGGTACTCGTCGCTGGTTTTCAGCTCGTCCACCAAGCGCTTTTCCAGCGCCGCGACACCCAACCACACTTCACCTGTGGCAACGTCATCGATCGCCAGTTGCGGGCGGTACGTGGCGACAAAGTTCTTGAACAGCGCATGGGTAATGTCCAGGTCTTCCTGGAATTTTTCCCGGCCCTTCTCCGTGTTCTCGCCAAACACCGTCAACGTTCGCTTGTATTCGCCGGCGGTCAGCACTTCGAAATCGATGTCGTGTTTCTTCAGCAGGCGATTGACGTTGGGCAACTGCGCCACGACGCCGATGGAACCGAGAATCGCAAACGGGGCGCTGATGATCTTCTCGCCGATGCACGCCATCATGTAACCGCCGCTGGCCGCCACCTTGTCGATGCACACCGTCAACGGTACGCCGGCTTGGCGGATCCGCGCCAGCTGCGACGAGGCCAGGCCGTAGCTGTGGACCATGCCGCCGCCGCTTTCCAGGCGCAGCACGACCTCGTCCTTGGGCGTCGCCAGGGTCAGGAGGGCGGTGATTTCATGGCGCAGGCTTTCGGTGGCGGAGGCCTTGATGTCACCGTCGAAATCCAGCACGAAGACCCGAGGCTTGGCAGCCGGTTTGTCCTTCTGCTTTTTTTCGGCCTTTTCAGCCTTGCCTTCGCTCTTGCGCAGGGCCTTGAGCTGCTCCTTGTCCAGCAGCGTCTGCTCCAGGCGCTCGCGCAACGCTTTGTAGAAATCGTTGAGCTTGCTGACCTGCAGCTGCCCCACCGACTTGCGCCGCCCCTTGCTGCGCAGCGCAGCGAAACTGGCCATGACCACCAGGATGGCGATGACCAGTGTGACCGTCTTGGCCAGGAAACCGGCGTATTCGACGAAAAACTCCACAGCGACTCCTTAAATGCAATGCGCCATTTGAACGCAGGCGCGTAACGCTGCCAGCATACCCATGCGCTTGCCCTGCTACCAGCCATGAAATCTGTGGTTACGTTAGCTCGGACGAGCCTGGATAACGCTGTAACGGCCATTTCAAACAAGCGTATGTTTTTTCATTGACACGCCATCGCCATCCTCATAACCTCGCCAAACCTTCAACGTACCGGGATGACGCGGACGTGGGCAGCATTTATCTGATTCGACATGGCCAGGCCTCCTTTGGTGCGGACGACTACGATGTCCTCTCGCCCAACGGCATACGCCAGGCACAAGTGCTGGGCAGCCACTTGGCGCAGCTCGGTGTCGTGTTCGATCGCTGCCTCTCGGGCGACCTGCGTCGCCAACAGGACACCGCCACTGGCGCGCTGGGCCAGATGAGCGCAGCCGGCCTGCCGGTTCCGGAACTGGAAATCGACGCCGCCTTCAACGAATTCGATGCCGACGCGGTCATTCGCGCCCTGCTCCCGGACATGCTCTCCCAGGAGCCCGAGGCCCTCGACATTTTGCGCAACGCCGCGCAGAACCGCGCCGAGTTCCAGCGCATCTTCGCCTTGATCGTCGAGCGCTGGCTCAGCGGCCGCTACGACCCGCCGGGGCTGGAGAGCTGGCTGGGTTTCGTCGAACGGGTCCAGGCTGGCCTGCACCGCATCCTCGACAATGCCGACAAGACGCACAAGATCGCCGTGTTCACCTCCGGCGGGACCATCACCGCCCTGCTCCACCTGATTACCCAGATGCCCGCCAGGCAGGCCTTCGAGTTGAACTGGCAGATCGTCAACACCTCGCTCAACCAACTGAAATTCAGGGGCCGCGAGGTGGCCCTGGCTTCCTTCAACAGTCATGCGCACCTGCAACTGCTGAAGATCCCGGACCTCATCACCTTCCGCTGAGTCCGGTTTGCTGTAGACCCCTGCTGTATTACCCCGAATAAGGATCGAAACCATGACCTCCGTAGCCGACGCCGTAAAAGCCATGCAAGCCAAGTTCAACCCAGCCGCCGCTGCCGGCCTGGACCTGGTATTCGGTTTCAACATCACCGACGAAGACAAGCAGTACGCCCTGATCGTGAAGGACGGCACCTGCGACATCCAGGAAGGCGAGAATCCAGACGCCAACTGCACGCTGGTCCTGGACAGTCAGACCCTCAAGGACATCGTCAGCGGCGAAACCGACGGCATGCAAGCATTCATGGGCGGCAAGCTGCGCGTTGAAGGCGACATGATGCTGTCGATGAAACTGTCCGAGCTGTTCCCGTCCTGAGATCAGGTCGCCCTGGCTGTACCCAAATCCCGCCCTTGTGGCGGGATTTTTTGTTTCTCGCCGCAAACCTTACAATGCCCGTTCACCCCGCCTCGGCCTGAACATGGACATCGACCTCGCTCGCACTTTCCTGGAAATCGTCCGCCACGGCAGCCTCGCCGCCGCGGCAGAGAAACTGCACGTCACCCAGACGGCGATCACCGCCCGGGTCCAGAAGCTCGAAAGCCAACTTGGCTGCGGGTTGTTCGTGCGCAATCGGGCCGGCGCGCGACTGACCAGTGATGGCGAAGCCTTCGTGGTCTATGCCAACCAGCTCGTCCAGACGTGGGAGGCCGCCCGCCGTGACCTGCCGCTGCCAGAGGGCTATCGCAACGTCTTGCACCTGGGCGGCGAAGTCAGCCTGTGCAACCCCTTGATGCTCGCCTGGGCCGGCGAGCTGCGCCAGAAGATTCCCGGCCATGCCCTGCGCATGGACATCCGCGACGGCGAAAACCTGCTGCAGCAACTGGAGCTGGGCCTGCTGGACGCGGCGGTGGTGTATCAGCCCGAGTACTGGCCGCGGCTCCAGGTTGAGCAGTTGCTGGAAGAAAAACTGATCCTGGTGCGCCTGGCCGCTCGTCCCGAACCTTACGTGTACATCGACTGGAGTGCCGATTTCCGTCGCCAGCACGACACGGCGCTGCCGGACAAGGCCAAGGCCGCGGTGACCTTCAATCTTGGGCCCCTGGCGTTGCAGTACATCCTGGAAAACGGCGGCAGCGGTTATTTCCGCACTCGGGTCGTGCAGAGCTACCTGGACAGCGGCATTCTGGAGCGAGTGCCCAAGGCGCCGGAATTCAATTACCCGACCTACCTGGTGTATTCAAGGGACCGGGATTCGGCCGCGTTGCAGCAGGCGTTCGACGTGCTGCGGGACATCGTCAAGACTGGCAGCGACTGGTCTCAGCGCTGGGATCCGCTGGGATAATGGATTGGGTGGGCCGCTTCGCGGCCCAGCGGGAGCAAGCTCCCTCGCCACAAAAAGCGCTCAGGGGATAACCGTCATCGCTACTTTTGCATCAGCGCGGCGATGTCGTCCTTGATCCGCAACCGTTCTTTCTTGAGCTTATCCAGGTCGTCGTCGGTCACTACGGCGGTGGGTTTTTCAGCCTTCACGACTTTTGTATCGATTTTCGAATATCGAGTGATCAGCGCGTCGAGATCCTTGTCCTTTTCGCGTTTTTTCTGAATGTCGTCTTCTGTGCACTTCAGATCCTGGCAGAGATCATGGGACACCGGCATGGAGCACCTCCTTCGTGAGTTCGGTGACAAGTGCTTTTCTGGGCACTGCCTGTCAGCAGCATGGCCTTGCCGATCGGGTTCTGTCGACCGCCAATCCGACCAGCGGTGACCGTTCGTCGTGCCACGACGCGTTCCGATAAAACCTTCCCCCGAGCTTTTCCCTCCATTGATCAGTACCCAGAGAATCACCTGTACAACCTGTGTGGAGACTGACCTATGGACAGATTTACCCTGCGTCAACTCGGCCTGGCTGTTGCCCTGAGTAGCAGCATGGGCATGGCATGGGCCGCGACTTCCAGCGACTTTGTCGACAACGCGGCGGCCGGCGGCATTGCGGAGATCGAAACCGGCAAACTGGCGCTGCAAAAAAGCCAATCGGCGGACATCAAGGAGTTCGCCAACAAAATGATTGCCGACCACACCAAAGCCAACGAAGAGCTGAAGGCGCTGGCGAAAAAACATGACATCGAAGTACCAGACGACACCACGTTGATGAAAAAGGCCAAGGCCAAGATTCTTGACGTGCGCGATGAGTCCTTCGATCCGGCCTATGCAAATAACCAAGTGATGGCTCACGAAGAGACCGTCGCCCTGTTCAAGAAAGAGGCTGAGACCGTCACTGACGATAAGAAGCCTGGCAGTACCGAACTGAAGGCATTTGCCCAGAAAATGCTGCCGGACCTGCAGCATCACCTGGAAATGGCGAAGAAGCTTCAAGCGGCCCACCCTAGTAAATAACGCCATCGTCAATAAAAAAGCCCGACTCTCGAGTCGGGCTTTTTTATTGATCAGCTGTCGGCTGTGTCGATATCAGCATCAGTCTTGTCACCGGGTCCAGGCCGATCCGGTTCCGGCTTGAAACCGGGGCTGTAGGTGTTGTCGTTATCCTGATGATTTTTCTTCTGATCGACCTCACGGGCAGCACTGTGAGCCTCGTGTGTTTCAACCGGATTGGCAGGCTGGTTATCCGTCACTTGAGGATCGATTGCCGGATCGTTACGCGAGGCCGGGGTTTGCGTCTGGCCTTGTTGCTGAGTATTTGCAGAGTCGCTCATTAGACACCTCGTTCATGACCAGGCCGAATAGTGATCGGCCCTGCTTATTCGAAGGCAAAACGGCGGCTTGGGTTCCATTCTTTTACCGCGTTGGGCTCACTCGTCCAGTGCCGAACTGACCATCCGCGCCAATGCATCCGGGGTGTAGGGTTTGCTCAGCAGGTGGGTATCGGGGCTCAGTTGGTGATTGCGCGAGATGATGTCCCGGGTGTGTCCCGACGTGAACAGGACCGGCACCGGCGGGGTCTGTACCTTCGCCCAGGCCGCCAGGTCGGAGCTCTTGATCAGGCCGGGCATGACCACATCGGTGAAGATCAGGTCCACCGAGACGCCATCGAGCAACAATTTCATGGCCTCGTCGCCGTTGGCGGCGGTCAGGGTCCGATAGCCGAGCTGCTCCAACAACTCCACCGAGGCGCCGCGTACATCGTCGTTGTCCTCGACCACCAGGATGGTTTCCTCCAGGCCGGATCGAAGCTCGCGGGGTGGTGCCTGTTCCGGGGACTCGGGCTTGTGGCTGCGGGGAAAATACATATGCACCTGAGTGCCTTCGCCCGGGTGGCTGGCAATTTCGATGTGCCCTCCGCTCTGCTTGACGAACCCGAACACCATGCTCAATCCAAGCCCCGTGCCTTGGCCGTCGGTCTTGGTGGTGAAAAACGGCTCGAAGACCTGGTTCAGGACTTCGGGCGCCATACCCGCGCCATGATCGATCACCGACAGTCGCACGTAATCCCCTGCCGCAACTCCTTTGCCGGCACAGGACGATTCGTCCAGGACGATATTTTCCCCGAGCATTCTGATGACACCTTCGCCCCCCATGGCGTCGCGGGCATTGATCGCCAGGTTCAACAGGGCGTTTTCCAGCTGATTGCAATCGACGTGGATACACCAAGGCTCAGGAGGCAACGCCACCTCGATGCGGATGGTTTCGCCCAGGGCCCGCTGCAACAATTCACCCAGGCCTTCATAGATGCGCCGAGGGTTGTAGACCGCCGGTGACAACGGCTGGCGACGGGCGAAAGCCAGCAACTGCGACGACAGCTTGGCGCCCCGCTCCACGGCTTCGATGGATGCACCGACCCGCCGCTGGACATTGGGATTGTCAGGCTCGTGGCGAGCCAGCAAGTGCAGGTTGCCGGCGATCACCTGGAGCAGGTTGTTGAAGTCATGGGCCACGCCTCCCGTGAGCCCGCCGATGGCCTCGAGTTTCTGCGATTGACGCAACTGCTCCTCGGCCGCCAACCGCGCCTGCACTTCACTGGCGACGCGTTGTTCCAGGTCGCGGGTGAACTTGAGCAGCGACGCTTCGGCGGTCTTGCGCTCGTTGATATCGATCAGTACGCCGGGAAACCGCAGGGGCTTGCCCAACGCATCGAACTCGCATCGCCCGCTGGCCAGCACCCAAAGGTAATCGCCCTCGCCACGGCGCAAGCGATATTCGGCGGTGTAGGGAGCGCCCGTGCGCACGGTCAGGTCGACCCGTTGTTCGACGTCGTCGATGTCGTCCGGATGGATGCGCTGGCGAGCGATCTGGATGGGCAGTGCATCCAGCGGGCACTCGGGCGGATAACCGAAAGTACGGGCGAAACGTTCATCGCCAGACAGCGTGTCGGTGGCGATATCCCAGACGAACGACCCCAGCAACGGCCCGGCCGAAAGCGCCAATTGGATACGCTCATTGACCGCACGGTAGCTGCGCTCGGCCTCTTGCCGGGCCCGCTCGCTCAGCACCAGCTCGGTGGTTTCCACGACAATCGCCAACACGCCGGCAGGCGAATGGTCATCGTCGGGGACCGGGCTGTAGTAGAGATCCAACCAGACGTCTTCGGGCTTGCCGTCGCGCAGCAGCACCAGCTCCTTGTTGCGGTAGGACAAGGTGCCGCCGCCCAGGCACACGTCCAATACGTGGCGGTTGAATTCGGCCACCTCCGGCCATCCCAGCTCCACCGCGCTCCCCAGCAGGTAGGGATGGCGGCCGCCGGCGAATTCGGCATAGGCGTCGTTATAGATCATGTAGCCCTGGCGGCCCCACAGCATGACCATCGGCAATGGTGAAGCGAGCATCAGTTGGACCGCGCTGCGCAGGCTGGCGGACCAGTGCTCGATCGCACCCAGCTCCGTGCGACGCCAATCGTAGGCCCGGATGCGCCGGGCCATTTCTCCGTCCCAACCGGGACACCCGTTACTTTGGGATAAGAACTTCATGGAACGTCTCTCACCTCAAGCTACCAGCAGGGAAGCGGCATACCACAAGTCCCTTGTGCTAGTGCTTCGAGCGCGAGGTTGGCAATTGGTTTCATGCAGACTGACGACGCCAACCCTTTGTGGCGAGGGGATTTATCCCCTCGCCACAGATTTCAACCAAACATTCAGCGAAAATCCCGACTGCGCACATTGATGCCCGCCAGCAAACCGCTCAAATCGCTCAGGCGCCCGGCAATCAGATGACGGACCTCGCCGACACTTTCCCAGCGCCCGTCCACCCTGAGCAATTGCGACCCTACCAGGACCTTGCGCTGGCGTTCGGCCAAGTCGCGCCAGACCACTACGTTGAGATTGCCGAACTCATCTTCCAAAGTGACAAAGGTCACCCCGCTGGCCGTGCCTGGACGTTGGCGACCAGTGACCAGCCCCGCGACGCTGACGTGGCGGCCATGCTCGACAGCCTGCAATTCCCGGGAGCTGCGACAGCGTCGGGCGCGCAATTCGGAACGCAGCAAGGCCAGCGGATGAGGCCCCAGCGTCGTGCCCAGGGTGGCGTAGTCGGCGAACAGGTTTTCCCCCACCGTGGGTGTCGGCAAGGCCACGGTGGGCTCTTCCGGGCTGGGCAGACCCGCGAACAAGCCCAGTTGTTTTTCCACTCCGGCAATTTCCCAACGGGCGCGATGGCGGTCGCCGGCCAGGCCGCGCAAAGCGTTGGCGTCCGCCAGTTGCTCCAGGGCCCGGGCGTCGAGTCGAGCCCGTTCGCCCAGGTCGGCCACATCGCTGAAAGCCCGCTGCCCGCGTGCCACCTCGATACGCCGGGCATCGTCCTCTCTAAACCCCTTGATCAGACGCAAGCCCATGCGAATCGCCGGCTGGCGGCCTTCCATCGGTTCCAGGCTGCATTCCCAGTCGCTGGCCCGCACGTCCACCGGACGGATCTGCAACTGATGCCGGCGAGCATCCTGGAGGATCTGGTCCGGGCTGTAGAAACCCATGGGCCAGCTGTTGATCAAGGCACAGGCGAACGCCGCCGGCTCGTGGCATTTGAGCCAACTGCTGGCGTAGGTCAGCAAGGCGAAACTGGCGGCATGGGATTCAGGAAAGCCGTAATTGCCGAAGCCCTTGATCTGTTCAAAGAGCTGCGCGGCGTATTCAGGTTTGTACCCTTTGGCCGCCATCCCGTCGGCCAATCTTTTCTTGTGGGGTTCGAGCCCGCCGTGGCGCTTCCAGGCGGCCATGGAACGACGTAACTGGTCCGCTTCGCCCGGGCTGTAGCCAGCGGCGACAATGGCGATCTGCATGACCTGTTCCTGGAACAGCGGAATGCCCAAGGTGCGGCCCAGCACTTCTTTCAATTCCGACGATGGATAAGTGATCTTCTCTTCTCCATTGCGCCGCCGCAGGTAGGGATGCACCATCCCGCCCTGGATGGGTCCCGGTCGCACGATCGCCACCTCGATCACCAGATCGTAGTATTCCTTGGGCTTGAGCCTGGGCAACATCGCCATCTGCGCCCGGGATTCGATCTGGAACACGCCGATGGTGTCGGCGCGGCTGATCATCTCGAACGTGGCCCGATCATCCTTGGGCAACGACGCCAGGGTATGACGCACGCCCCGGTAATGCGCGATCAAGTCGAAACAGCGACGAATCGCGCTGAGCATGCCCAGGGCCAGGATGTCCACCTTGAGCAGCCCGACCGCATCGAGGTCGTCTTTGTCCCACTGGATGATGGTGCGCTCGGCCATCGCGGCGTTCTCGACCGGCACCAGGGTGTCCAAGGGTTGCTGGGAAATCACGAAGCCGCCGGGGTGTTGGGACAGGTGCCGGGGGAAGCCGATCAGTTGCTGGGTCAGGCTCAACACCCGACGCAGCACCGGGCTCTCCGGGTCGAAACCACCCTCGCGCAAACGCTCCAGCGGCGGTGCCTCATCGCTCCAGCGCCCGCAGCAATCGGCCAGTGCATTGACCTGGTCCGGCGGCAGGCCCAGGGCCTTGGCCACGTCGCGTACCGCCCCGGGGCCGTGATAGCTGCTGACCACGGCCGTCAACGCCGCGCGATGCCGGCCGTAGCGCTGGAACACGTACTGCAGGACCTCCTCGCGACGTTCGTGTTCGAAATCGACGTCGATGTCCGGTGGCTCATTGCGCTCGCGGGACAGGAAGCGTTCGAACAACATGTCCGTCTGTGCCGGGTCGATTTCGGTGATGCCCAGGGCGTAGCACACCGCGGAGTTGGCCGCCGAGCCCCGGCCCTGGCAGAGAATGTGACGGCTACGGGCGAAACTGACGATGTCCTGCACGGTGAGGAAGTAGCTGTCGTAGCCCAGTTCGGCAATCAATTCCAATTCCTTGTCGATCTGCACGCGCACCTTTTCTGTGACGCCGTTCTTCCAGCGCTCGCGCATGCCGCGCGCGGTCAGTTCCCGCAGCCAGGACGCCGGATCATGGCCCTCGGGCACGAGCTCGCGGGGGTATTCATAGCGCAACTGACCGAGGTCGAACGTGCAGCGCCGGGCGATGTCCAGGGTTTCATCGAGCAAGGCGCGGGGGTAGAGATCGGCCAGGGCCTGGAGGCTGCGCAAGTGGCGTTCGCCGTTGGGGTGCAGACGCTGACCGGCCTCGGCAACGGTGACGTGGTGGCGAATGGCGCTCATGGTGTCTTGCAAGGCGCGGCGACCCCGCACATGCATATGCACGTCGCCCGTGGCGACGGCAGGAAGACCCAGGCGTTCGGCCAATGCGAGCAAGTCCGCGAGCCGTCGCTGGTCGTCTTGACCGCAATGCAACTGCACGGACAGCCAGAGTCTTTCGTTGAACACCTGTCGGAGCCAGCGCCCTTGCGCCTCGGGCGTCTTGCCATCGGGGACCCACAGGGCGAGCAGCCCTGGCAGCGGCTCGTCGAAGTCTTCTCGGACGATGCGATAACGGCCCTTTTCGCTGCGCCGCCGTGCGCGGGTGATCAGCCGGCACAAGGTTTGGTAGCCCTCGAGGTTTTCCACCAACAGCACCAGCTTCGGACCGTTCTCGACCTGGATTTCGCTGCCGACGATCAATTGCAAGTCCAGTTCCTTGGCTGCCTGCCAGGCCCGGACGATGCCGGCCAAGGTACATTCATCCGTCACCGCCAGGGCCCGATAGCCCTGCTGTTTGGCGCGACGGCACAATTCCAGGGCGCTGGAGGCGCCGCGCTGGAAGCTGAAGTTCGACAGGCAATGCAGCTCGGCATATTCGACGCTCATGCGAACCAACCTTGCAGCCACAACGGTCCGCCCTCGCCCACCGGTCGATAGGCCCAGCCGCGTTGGCCGGCGCGGGTTTCGATCAGGTAGTAATCACGGCGCACATCGGCGCCGTCCCACCAGCCGGACTCGATGCGCTCCGGGCCCATGAGGATTCGCGCCTGGCCTTCAGGCAAGACCTGGGGCTCGCCAAGCAGCCAGCCGGGACGCTGGACATCATCGCGCAGCGGACACATCTGTTGTTGCGGCTGGGGTTTCATCTGCCAGGCGCACTCGGGGCGGTGGTCATCGCCAAATCCCAACCCTTGCACGGCTTCGTCACCGAGGCGCGCCCGCAGCCGTTCGCGCAGTTGTTCCCACGGCAAGGACTGCTGGGGACGCTCGTCGAACAATTCCAGGCGCTGGGGCACGAAGCTCGGCAGGTCTTCGGCACACAAGCGAAAACCGCGCACGGGCGCCTCGACCTGCACCTGCTCGAGACGGCCACGGGCCAGCTCGAACAGCATCGAAGCATCCCGCTCGGCGCTGAGCAGGCCGACCTTGATCACCGTGTCCGGCAAACCGGCGTGTTCCAGGTGCAAATCAAAACGCTGCACGCCGCTGTCGCGGCCGCACAGGTAGGCCGACAGGTCACCGGTCAAACGTCGCAGAGGAAACAGCAATGCCTGGTGGGACTGCACGTCGTAGTTGAGTTCGATGCGCACATCGAAACGGTCCGGGGGCAGGTAGAACGACAGCGCCAGGGTGCGGCTGCCCACCAGCGCATCGAGGTGCTTGAGCATGTCGGCTTCGAAGCGCCGCGCCAGGGTGTGCCGGGGCAAGGCCTGGACTTGGCTGAGCCGGCGCAGGCCCATGCGCGACAAGGCCGTGGCAGCTTCGGGCGCCAGGCCGACTCGGTCCACTGGCATCTGTCCCAGGTACGCTTGCAAGGTCTCGTTATCGGGCACGACCAGGGCGTCGTAAGCATTGGCCAGCATCCGCGCCGCCACGGGATTGGGGGCGGCGACGATGCGATGCCGAAAACCCAGCTCAGTCAATTCGGCCCGCAACCGCGCCTCGAACACCGGCCATGGCCCGAACAGCCCCAGGCTCGACTCGATTTCGAACAGCACCGTGCGTGGATAATGCACGCTCACCTGGGAGCTGAAACGATAGGCCCAGGCCGCCAGGAATCGTTGCCAGTTTTCGATCGGCGCCGCGTCGTACTCGGCGGTGGCGAACCCTTTGCTCAAGGCCTGGGCCGCGGTCATGGTCTGGCCGGGGCGCAGGCCCAGGGCGCGCGCCGGTTCATTGACCGCTTGCAGCACCCGGCGCTGGGCCGGGCCGGTCAGCAGCGCCAGGGGCTCGCTGGGGTCGGGGCGCTGGCGCAGCGCGGCATCCAGCGCCAATTGCGGGAAGAGAATACAGACCCAGCGCATCGCAACCTCAATGCCCTGTCTGGGGGGAACGCAATCGGCGCCGAACGCGCCAGCCCGCCCCGGGACTTGAGCACCCGCAATTGTGCGGGCCGGGAATCGATGGCGATGCGCAGGGCCGCCGGGGACGGGTTGATGGCTTCCTGGATCGAGCGCCAGGCGAACGCCAGCGTCTGGCCGGTTTCCGCCGCGACCTGCAAACGGCGCAAGGCCCGGTCATCCGCCTGGCGCGGCCAGCACAACACCGCGCCGCAACTGCCCGAGCGCAGACATTGTTCGGTGGCCCATAAGGCCTCCCGTGGATCGGCCTGGATGATCGACAACTGGCGCAAGTCCACCCCGGCGTTTCGCCAGGCCTGGGGATAGGGCACGAACGGCGGCGCCACCAACACGATCCGCTCCCCCGCCGCCGACAGCCGCGCCAGGGTCGGCCACACCAGTTGCAATTCGCCCACGCCCGGCGCGCCGATGAGAATTTCCGTCAACGCCGCTTCCGGCCAGCCACCACTGGGCAGTGCCGCATCCAGTACGGCGTGGCCGGTGGGCTGTGGACTGGCGGCCGGCGGCGCAGGCCGGCCCTTCCAGACCTGGCCGCCATTGAACAGCGTGTCCAGCGCAACGACGGCGCCCATCAGCCTTGTCTCACCAGGCCACAGAACACGCCTTCTATCGCCAGGTCCTGGTCGGCTTCGACGATGATCGGCTGATAGGCTGGGTTGCGTGGCAACAGGCGTACGCGCTCGCCGACTCGCTCAAAACGCTTGATGGTCACTTCACCGTCCAGGCGCGCCACGACAATCTGCCCATTGGAAGCCTGGGGCGTGCGTTGCACACCCACCAGATCGCCGTCGAGGATACCGTCCTCGATCATCGAATCGCCCTGGACCCGCAGCAGGTAGTCCGGCGCTTTGGTGAAGATCGCCGGGTCCAGCAACAGACGGCTGTGGACCTCGGCATCGGCACCGATCGGCAGGCCGGCGGCCACCCGTCCCAACACCGGCACATCCAACAGTTCGGGACGCGGCGGCTGATTCAACAGCCGGATGCCCCGGGCCTGGTGCGGATTGACTTCGATGAAACCGGCTTCGGTGAGCGCCAACACATGCTTGCGCGCCACGCTGCGAGAGGCGAAACCAAACGCCTCGCTGATTTCAGCGAGGCTGGGAGGCTGGCCCTGTTCGGCGATGCGTTCGCGGATAAAGGTCAGGATGGCGGTACGGCGGGGAGTGAGAGTCGTCATGGAGTACATTTGTACTCCTGTCGGTTTTTTCTGACAAGCGCCGCCAGTCAGTTCACGGGTTGACTGCGCAAAATCAAATTGACCGTGTTGAATGATTTAGGGGCTGCCGACGCAGCCCAGTGGGAGCAAGCTCCCTCGCCACGGGTTCACCCTATTGCTCAAGTAACCAGCGTATCCCTGTGGGAGCGAGCTTGCTCGCGATGGCGGTGAGTCAGCTTGCAAACAGGTTGAATATACTGACGTCATCGCGAGCAAGCTCGCTCCCACAAGGGATAGGCATAAAGCTACAGACCCGCCAGATAAGCCCAGGGAAAAATCCCCCGCTCGTGGCCATCGCTAAAGACCAACTGCACCCCATAACCCTGGCTATTGACCCCAACCACCCGGACCCGCGAATCAACCTGCACCGCCACGCCTTGCAGGCGAAACGCTCGACACCGCGAGCATGGGCATTGCCGGCGCAGCTCGGCATGGTCCAACTGTTGTTCGCGCCCATCAGGCCAACTCAGGCGCAACAGCCCCTTCTCCCGTGAATTGCCAATCGCCAGCGGGCTCATTGCAGTTGGCCCAAGGCAATGCGCACAGCCTTGCGTACCTCCGGATCGCCATCCTCCTGGGCGGCCTGCAACGCCGCAATGGCAGCAGGATCGTTCAACTCGCCCAAGGCCAGTGCTGCCTCCTTGCGCAGATTGCTGATGCGGTGGCCCAGGGTTTCGATCAATGCCGCCAGGGCCGGGGCGTAGCGCAAACGACCCAGGCTGCGGGTCGCCCGCAAGCGCACTTGCCAGTAGTCGTCCGCCAAGGCATCGATCAGGGCCGGGCCGGCATCGGCGTGACCGACCTTGCCCAGCGTTGTAGCGGCTTCTTCGCGAACCGCCCACGCCGGGTCCCGCAAGGCCTGGCGCAGGGCTGGCAACACTTGCTCATCCGAAGCCAGGCCAAGGGCACCGGTGGCCGCGCGGCGTACTTCGCTGTCCGGGTCATCACTGGCGAGCCGGGCCAAGGCTGGCAAGGCGCCGAGGTGCTTGAGCCAGCCCAGCACGCCAACCGCTTCGCGGCGCACGCCAGCATCGTCATCGGCCAGGGCGGCGATGGATGCTGGCGCGGCATCGCCCAGGCGCAACTCGCGCAAGGCCCGGAAGGCCGCGACGCGGACACCGGCGTCGGCATGTGTCGTCCAAGGCAGGATCACTCTTCCTGCCGCCTCGCTCTTGAGCAGGCTCAAGCTTTGGGCAGCAGCGGCCTGCACCGTCGGTGATCGATCGGTCAGGGCTTCGCACAAGCCTGCGACCACCGGCTCGTCCTCCCAGGCTTCGAGCAATCGCGCGGCTTCGGCGCGCACCTCGGCGCTGGGGTCACTGGCCAGGCGATCCACAAGCCACAACAGGCCTTCGGGCTCTTCAAGGTCGGCCAGTTCGATAAGGGCGATGCGGCGCACACCGGCGTCCTCGTCGGTAAGACGCGGTTGCAGGGCGAGAATGTCTTGGTTGTCGGTATTTTCAAATAGAGAGGTCATAGGGCAAATCGCGGCAAGGAGGTTTCAGGGGGCAACCCGAGGGGATTGAGGCGCGGCAATTGCTGGCCATCTTCATGACGCAGCAGCTCAAGGCAGTGGCGCTTCAATCGGGAGAATTCAGGGCTCGTCACCAGCTCAGTCGTGCGTGGCCGAGGAAAATCCAGGCGCAGATCCTCGATGATGCGACCCGGCCGTGGGCTCATCACCAGCAAGCGATCGGCCAGGAATAGCGCCTCGTCGATGTCGTGGGTGACGAACACAACGGTGGTGCGGATGCGCGTCCAGATGTCCAGCAACAACTCCTGCATGTTCAAGCGCGTCAGTGCATCCAGCGCGCCGAAGGGTTCATCCATCAGCAACAAGCGCGGGCGGTTCACCAGCACCCGTGCGATCTCCACTCGCTGCTGCATGCCACCGGAGAGCTGGTCCGGCCAGTGCCCGGCAAAACCCTCCAGGCCCACCGAGGCGAGCATCTCATCGGCGGCTCGTTGTCGTTCGACTTTGCCCAGGCCACGCATCTTCAGGCCAAAAGCAACGTTGTCGCGCACGCTGCGCCATGGAAACAAAGTGTGCTGCTGGAACACCATGCCGCGCTGAGGCGAGGGACCGGCCACCGGCACCGCGTCGACGTTCAGCGTACCGGTGCTCGGTTGCAGATGCCCGGCAAGGGCACCGAGCAAGGTCGATTTGCCGCAACCGGACGGCCCCAGGATGCAGACGAACTGGCCCGCCTCGATCTGGCAATCGAGCCCCTGCACCGCTTCGAAGGCCTGGGCACCCTGGCCCAGGACAATGGACAACTGGCGGATGTCGATCCGCCCTTCAGGCGTTTGCATTGCACTCATCAGGCTTTTCCTCGGGGCCGGTGCCAAGGCGTGAACAACCCGCCCAGGCGCTTGATCAACAAACTACTGCCCATCCCCAGCACGCCGATCAGCAACATGCCGACCACGATGTCGGGGTAGTTCTGCACGGTGTAGGACGCCCAGGTGTAGTAGCCGATGCCGTACTGGCCGGCGATCATTTCCGCCGTCACCAGGCAGAACCAGGACGTGCCCATGCCGATGGCGAGGCCAGTGATGATGCTCGGCGCGGCGCCCGGCAGAATCACTTCCAGCAGGATGGCCCGGCGTCCCGCCCCGAGGCTTTTCGCTGACGCGACCAGCCGCCGGTCCACCCCTTCGACGCCGTGCACGGTGTTGAGCAGGATCGGGAACAGCGCGCCGGTGAAGGTGATGAACACCATCGACAATTCCGACGACGGGAACATCAGAATCGCCAACGGAATCCAGGCCACCGCCGGGATCGGCCGCAGGACTTCCAGTGGCGGCAACAGCAAGTCTTCGGCCCATTTCGAACGACCGATGGCCACGCCCAGCGCCACGCCAATCAGCAGCGCCGCACCGTACCCGGCAAAGACCCGCCCCAGGCTGCTGCCCAGGTGCCGCGCAAGATTGCCCGATTCCCCCTGGCCAAGCGCGGCCTGGAGTACCGCCAATGGGGCCGGGACGTTGGCGAAGGTCACCAGGCCGAGGTCCCAATGACCGTCGGCGGCGAGCTGCCAGAACAGCAGGCAGAGCAGCAGTGAAGCGGCTCGCAGGAGCCAGCGTTTGGGTGATGGGTACACAAATCTTCCTCCGGAGTGGAATCCTTGTGGGAGCGAGCTTGCTCGCGATGGCGTCAGGTCAGTTGAAATCGAATTGGCTGACACACCGCTATCGCGAGCAAGCTCGCTCCCACAGGGGACGGTGTCAGGTCAACGGGCGGCGACCGCCTGGGTCGTCGCCTCGGTGAAATCCAGGACCTTGCCGCCCTGCTGCGCGGCAAACTGCTCGGCCTGCCCTTTCAACAGGAACGCGCTGAGCTGGCCCTTGGCATCGCTGGCGAACCACGCCTGCTCGGCCAGCAGCTTGATCCCGCTGTCGCTGGCCTGTGCGTAGACGGCTCGGATACCCTTGCCTTCCTGCTTGAGGCTCGCCAGCGCGGTGAAGGCTGACTGCGCGGAGGCGTAATGGCGCACTTTCGGCTCGCCGCGTACCCAGATTTCGGCCACGTGGCGGGCATCGGTGATGGCCTGGCCGGTCGCAGTATCGGCGCTGCCCAGCGGGGTCTGGGCGTAGTTGGCCAGTTGCGCGGTGTAATCCAGGTACGAAGCCTTGAAGGCGGCGCGGATGTACTGGTCATCGATGAAGGTGTTGAGGTCCAGCCCGCGATCGGCTTTCTTCAGCAGCTTAAGGGTGTCGATGGCGGTGCCCACGGCCTGGCGGTATTCCGGTTTCCAGGTCAGGTCGCGGGTCTGCACGCCCAGCGGCCCGTGGAACAGATAATTGACCTCGGCATCCACGCCGGTGACCTTGGCGATCAGCTCGCTGTACTTCTCAGGCTCGGCGGCCAGCAACTGGTTGGCTTCGATGGATGCACGCAGGTAGGCGACGACGATTTCCGGGTACTTCCTGGCATAGGCCTGGTCCACCAGGGCGCCATGGAATGTTGGCGTCTTGGCCTGGGCGCCATCGTAGATCTTGCGGGCAAAACCACGGCTGGGGAACAGTTCGGCGAACGGCACGAAATCAGCGTGGGCGTCGATCTTACCGGCCTGCAACGCCGAGCCGGCGACCTCCGGTGGCTGGGCGATGATGTTCACATCCTTGAGTGGATCCCAGCCTTGGGCCGCGACGGCGCGCAGTAGCATGCCGTGGGCGGTGGAGGCAAAGGGCACGGAAATGGTCTTGCCCTTGAGCTCGGCCAGGGATTGAACGCCCGAGGCGCTCGGCACGACGATGCCATTGCCGCTGCCCTGGGTGCTGCCCGACAACACGCTGATGAACAGGCTGTGCTTGCCAGCGGTTTCGAACGCCACGCCATTGAAGGCGCCGGGAAAATCGGCCATGGCGCCGAAGTCGAGCTTGCCCGCCACCATCTCGTTGGTCAGTGGCGCGCCGCTGGTGAAGTTTTTCCACTGGATGTCGTATTGGGCATCCTTGTACGCGCCGTCGTGGGGCAGGTATTTGTCCAACAGGCCCAACTCCCGAATCAACAACCCACCGGCGGCGCAGTTGATGGTGGTGTCCTGGGTGCCGATGGCGATGCGGATGGTTTCTGCCTGGGCAGGCAGGGTCAATGAAGCCAGTACCAGACCGGCCAATGCTGCACGCAATAACATGGGTGTGTCCCCTCGAATCGTTTATGGGTATTTCGTCTCCGCCGCGATCAGGGCGCGGTGGGAAACGAGGGGTGTTGTGGGTTTAGCGTCCGGGGTGGCCGGATGGCTTTTTGTGGTGTCTGTGGTGGCCTCTTCGTCGGAATGCCGCCCGGAGCAGGCTCGCGATGGCGTCGTCGCAATCAGCGCAACAGATACGGAATCTCGACTTTCACCGCCCCCGTCGGGCAGTCTTTTTCACAGGGCATGCAATACCAGCACTCATCGAACGCCATGTAGGCCTTCTGCGTTGCAGGGTTGATCGCCAGCAAGTCCATGGGGCAGACATCGACGCAGACCGTGCAGCCTTTGTGGGCGATGCATTTGTCCTCGTCCACGGTGACGGGGGCGTTGGAGCGGAAGAAGATTTCCTGGGGTTGGTAGACCATGGGCGTTCTCTTTGAGTGAAGGGTTCAAGCCGCGTCGGCACCGACCCGCAGCCGGTCATAGGCCTGCAGCTCGTCGGCATCGAGGGCGATGATGTAGGGCTCGACCGCTTTCTTGAAGGAAGTCATCTGGCCTTCCTCGCCTTTCTTCAGGTGGCAATGGCAGAACCAGTCGCTGTCGTTGCGCTGCGGGTGGTCGACCCGATAGTGGTACAGCCCCCAACGGCTTTCCGCGCGAAACAGCGAGGCGCGGGCGGCCATTTCGGCGCAGTCGCGGATGACGCTGACCTCCATGGCACGCATCAGCTCATGGGCGTTGTGAGCCTTGATCTGATCCAGGTCGCGCTGGATATCGCTGAAGCGTTGCAAGCCGATCTGCATTTTTTTCGTGACCTTCGGCGGCTGCAGGTAATCGTTGACGAAACGTCGCAGCTTGTATTCCACCTGGGCCGGCGGCAGGCCGTGCTCGCGCTCCAGTGGCGCGTAAACGCGCGTCCTCTCCCGTTCGATCTGCCCGACGTCCAGCACCGAGAAATCCTTCCCCGCCACAAAATCCGCGGCGTTGTTGCCGGCAAACCAGCCGTAGGTGAACGCACCGAGCATGTAGTTGTGCGGCACCGCCGCCATGTCACCCGCCGAGTACAACCCCTTGACCGAGGTTTGCGCCCGCTCGTTGACCCACACGCCCGAGGCTGAGTGACCGCTGCAAAAACCGATTTCGGAAATGTGCATCTCTACCATCTGCGTGCGGTAGTCGGTGCCACGGTTGGCGTGGAACTGGCCGCGACTGGGGCGTTCGTTGCTGTGCAGGATCTCTTCGATGTTCTGGATGGTCTCCTCGGCCAAGTGATCGAGCTTGAGGAACACCGGGCCATTGCCGCCTTCGAGTTCCTGGTGGAACTCCCACATCATCTGCCCGCTCCAGTAGTCGCATTCGATAAAGCGCTCGCCCTTGTTGTTGGCGGTGTAGCCGCCCAGGGGACCGGTGACGTAGGCGCACGCCGGGCCGTTGTAATCCTTGATCAACGGGTTGATCTGGAAGCATTCCAGGTTCGCCAGCTCGGCACCGGCGTGATAGGCCATGGCGTAGCCGTCGCCGGCATTGGTCGGGTTTTCATAGGTGCCCATCAGGTAGCCCGAGGCCGGCAACCCCAGGCGTCCCGCGGCGCCGCAGCAGAGGATGACCGCTTTGGCCTTGATCACATGGAAGTCGGCGGTGCGGCAATCGAAGCCCATCACACCGTTGACCGCCCCCGCTTGGTCAGTCAGCAAGCGCGTGCAGACCAGACGATTGGTGATGCTCACCCGCGCCCGCTTCAACTGCCGGTACAGGACTTTCTTGATGTCGTGCCCTTCCGGCATCGGCAGCACATAGGCGCCCATGTGGTGGACTTTTTTCACCGCGTAGTCGCCGGTTTCGTCCTTCTCGAACTTCACGCCCCATCGATCCAGTTGCTCGATCGTTTCGAAACTGTGCGTCGCGTAGGCGTACACCGCCGCCTGGTTGACGATGCCGTCGTTGGCGATGGTGATTTCCTTGGTGTACTGCTCAGGCGTCGAATGGCCCGGGATAATTGCGTTGTTCAAGCCGTCCATGCCCATGCTGATGGCGCCGCTGCGCTTGACGTTGGCCTTGTCCACCAGCAGGACGCGCAGGTCCCGGTTGCGTTCCTTGGCCTTGATCGCCGCCATGGGGCCGGCGGTACCACCACCGATGACGACGATGTCGTATTCCTGTTCGAGGGTATTCGTTGAGCGTTGGGTCATGCCTGCGTCCCTTTTTGCCGGTCGATCCGCAAGCGATACTGGAAAGCATCGCCGCGGTAGTAGAGGTATTCGAAATCCAGCGGTCGCCCATCGGCGCCATGGGTCAGGCGTTCGATGCGCATCACGGGCGACCCTGGCTCGACCTCCAGGGCTTGGCACAGCTCGCTGTCGGCCAGCACCGCATCGATGGCAAGGTCCGCGTGGCCGAGGGCCAGGCCGCAATCGTTTTCCAGAATCAGGAAAATGTCCCGTGTAACCAGATCGGCTTTTTCCAGGCGCTCGCCGAGGTCCTTGGGCAGGTAGGTAATCTCCAACGACACCGGTTCGCGGTTGATCAGCCGCACCCGTTTGATCTGCGCCACCACATCCCCCTCCGCAACCTTCAACCGCTCGGCCACCGGCTTGTCGGCGGGAATGAATTTGAAACTGCGAAGACGATTGATCACCTCGAAGCCGCGGCCGGTCATGGACTCGGCCAAGCCCTGGAGGGTGCTGACGTTCTGGAAGGTCTTGGGTTTCGCGACAAAGGTGCCTTTGCCATGGATCTTGAAAATCAGACCTTCCTTTTGCAGGTCCCCCAAGGCCTGGCGCACGGTGATTCGGCTGACGCGAAACAACGCACCCAGCTCGCTTTCCGAAGGCATCTGGCTGCCTTGGGGGTATTCACCGTCGAGAATGCGCGTGCGCAACAGGTCGCGCAGTTGCAGGTGCAGCGGCACGCTGCTGAGGGAAAGAACGTTGTCAGGCATGGCTTCAGTCACTTGTCATAACGAGTTATGACGTGATCTTAAGGAAACCTCCCGAGTCTTGAGAAATACCGTTTGGACATATCCTTAGAGTCGGCTCAGGGCAACAGCAGCCCCTGCTCCTGCTCGCACAGCTGCACCACGTAATCCCACAGCACCCGCAGCCGCACGGATTTATGCAGTTCGCGGCGGGTGCTGATCCAGTAGCTGCGACAGATGGTTTCGTCCGGGAGCAAGGGCACCAGCGTCGGGTCGCTGCCGGCCATGTAACACGGCAACACGGCGATGCCCAGGCCCGATCGCGCGGCTTGCTGCTGGGCGATGACGCTGGTGCTGTGGAACACCACCCGGGGCTTGCGGCAAAAACTGTTGAGGAACATGAGCTCCTGGCTGAACAACAGATCGTCGACGTAGCCGATCCAGGCGTGACGGCCTAGATCTTCGCGGCTGCGCAAGGGCGGCGAGCGATCCAGGTAGGCCTGGCTCGCATACAGCGCCAGGCTGTAGTCGGTGAGCTTGCGTGTCACCAGCAGGTCGGCCGCCGGTCGTTCGAGGTGGATACTGATTTCCGCCTCGCGGTTGAGAATGCTGACGAAGCGCGGCACCGCCACCAGTTCCACCTCAAGTCCCGGATAGCGCTGGAACAACCCCTCCATGCGACTGGCCAGGAACATGATGCCCAGCCCTTCCGTCACGCCCAACCGGATCTTGCCCAAGGGTGCGCTGGATTGGGTGATGTCCTCTTGGGCCAGCAACGCGACGTTTTCCATGGCCTCGGCATGCTTGAGCAGCGCCTCGCCCGCCGGGGTCAGTTCATAACCCTGGGCGTGCTGGACAAACAAAGCCGTGCCCAGGCTTTTTTCGATGGCCTCGATGTGTCGGGCCACGGTGGCATGGGTGGTGTTGAGCCGTCGCGCGGCCGTCAGCAAGCGGCCGCTGCGTTGCAGTTCCAGGAAGTAGCGCAAGTCATTCCAGTCGAACATGAGCCATCCTTGAAAACGCCTGAACCCGGGATTGTTTATAAACGCTCAGCAGGTGCGCAAAAACTAACATTCTTTTGACGAAAACTAACAACTACGATGAGCCAACAAGAACAATAAATGAGGTCGCGAATGCAACCTGTCGTCGATGAATACGATTACGTGATCGTGGGCGCCGGCCCTGCCGGGTGCTTGCTGGCCAATCGGCTGTCGGCCAACCCGCAACACCGGGTGCTGCTGCTCGAAGCCGGCGGGCGCGACAACTATCCGTGGATTCACATCCCGGTCGGCTACCTGTTCTGCATCGGTAATCCGCGCACCGACTGGTGCTTCAAGACCGAAGCGCAACCGGGCCTGCAGGGCCGCGCCCTGAGCTATCCGCGCGGCAAGGTGTTGGGCGGCTGCTCGTCCATCAACGGCATGATCTACATGCGTGGCCAGGCCGCGGACTACGATGGCTGGGCCGCCGAAGGCAACGCTGGCTGGTCCTGGAAGGACGTCCTGCCGTTGTTCAGGCAAAGCGAAAACCACTTCGCCGGAGACTCCGAACTTCACGGCGCGGCCGGCGAATGGCGCGTCGAGCGCCAGCGCCTGTCATGGCTGATCCTCGACGCCTTTCGCACCGCCGCCGAGCAGAGCGGCATCCCCAACGTCGAGGATTTCAATGGCGGCGACAACGAAGGCTGTGGCTATTTCCAGGTCAACCAGAAAGCCGGGATACGCTGGAACGCGGCCAAGGCTTTCCTCAAGCCGATACGCACTCGCCCCAACCTGACGGTCTTGACCGAAGTCGAAGTCGACCGCGTTTTATTGCGCGATGACCGCGCCCACGCTGTCAGCGCTCGCTGGCAAGGCAAGGCCATGAGCTTCAAGGCTCGCAAGGAAATCGTCCTGTGCGCCGGGGCCGTCGGTTCGCCGGGCATCCTGCAGCGCTCCGGGATCGGCCCGCGCAGCTTGCTGCAACGCTTGGGCATTGGCGTGGCGCACGAGTTGCCGGGCGTGGGCGGCAACTTGCAGGACCATCTGCAACTGCGGCTGATCTATCAACTGGAAAACGCCCGCACCCTGAACCAGATCGCCGGTACGTTGTGGGGCAAGATGGGCATGGGCCTGCGCTACCTGTATGACCGCAGCGGCCCGCTGTCCATGGCGCCCAGCCAACTCGGCGCCTTCGCCCGCTCGGGGCCGGAACAGACTTCGGCCAATCTCGAATACCATGTGCAGCCATTGTCTCTGGAACGCTTCGGCGAACCCTTGCACAGCTTCCCGGCATTCACCGCATCGGTGTGTGACTTGCGCCCGATGAGCCGCGGCCGCGTGGACATCCGCTCAGCCGATCCGAGTGAAGCGCCGTTGATCCAACCCAACTACCTGAGCCACCCCGAAGACCTGCGGGTCGCGGCCGACGCGATCCGCCTGACCCGAAGAATCGTCGCCTCCCCAGCCCTCGGCGCCTTCAAACCAGTGGAATACCTGCCGGGACCCAGCCTGCAGACCGAAGAGGAACTGCACCAGGCCGCCGCCCGCATCGGCACGACGATCTTCCACCCGGTGGGCACCTGTCGCATGGGCCAGGACGGCGACGCCGTGGTGGATGCGCAACTGCGCGTGCACGGCATCAAGGGCCTGCGCATCGCCGACGCCTCGATCATGCCGCGCATCATTTCGGGAAACACTTGCTCGCCGACGTTGATGATCGCCGAGAAGGCAGCGCGGATGATCCTCGAACCCATCACCGTCAGCATCACAAGCCAAAAGGAGCCGGCCACAGTCTGAAAAACATTGGAGATTCCTGTGGGAGCGAGCCTGCTCGCGATGACGGTGTATCAGCTAACGTTCATGTCGACCACCACACCGCTATCGCGAGCAGGCTCGCTCCCACAAGGAAAACATTTGGATCAAGAAAGTGTGTCACATCAGGAGACGCCCCCACCCGGCGTCGCAGTGGAACAACAAAAACAATCACTGTGAGGGATACCGCTATGTCTGAACATGTTCAGCCCCTGGAAGCCACGCGCAGCGCCGGCGCCAGCCAGGAAACCCAGAAAGTCATCTTTGCCTCGTCCCTCGGGACGGTGTTCGAGTGGTACGACTTTTTCCTCTACGGCGCCCTTGCGGCGGTCATCAGCAAACAGTTCTTCGCCGGAGTGAATGACACCACGGCGTTCATTTTCGCGCTGATGGCCTTCGCCGCCGGGTTCATCGTGCGGCCGTTCGGTGCGCTGGTGTTCGGGCGGCTGGGGGACATGATCGGGCGCAAATACACCTTCCTCGCGACCATCGTCCTCATGGGCCTGGCCACGTTCTGCGTCGGCCTGCTCCCCAACTACGCCAGCATCGGCATCGCCGCGCCGGTCATCCTGGTGGTGCTGCGCATGCTCCAGGGCCTGGCCCTGGGTGGTGAATACGGCGGCGCGGCGACCTATGTCGCCGAGCATGCGCCGATGGGCAAGCGTGGGTTCCACACCAGCTGGATTCAGTCCACCGCAACATTGGGGCTGTTGCTGTCGCTGCTGGTGGTACTGGGTTGCCGCTACTTCACCGGCGATCAGTTCGAAGTCTGGGGCTGGCGCATTCCGTTCCTGCTGTCGATCCTGCTGCTGGGCATTTCCACCTGGATCCGCCTGAGCCTGCACGAGTCGCCGGCCTTCCTGAAAATGAAAGAAGAAGGCAAGTGCTGCAAGGCGCCGATTCGCGAATCGTTCGGCAAATGGGAAAACCTGAAAGTGGTGCTGATCGCCCTGTTCAGTATCAACGCCGGGCAAGCGGTCACCTTCTATGCAGCGCAATTCTACGTGCTGTTTTTCCTTACCCAGTTCCTCAAGATGGACCCGGCCCTCGCCAACAGCCTGCTGATCGTCAGCGTGGTGATCGGCGCGCCGTTCTTCATCTTCTTTGGCTGGCTGTCGGACAAGGTCGGGCGCAAACCGGTGCTGATGATCGGCCTGCTGTTGGCGACGGCGCTGTACTTCCCGATCTTCAAGACGCTCGCCCATTACGCCAACCCCGCCATCGACCTGGCGAGCCGTCAGGCGCCGATCACGGTAGTCGCCGACCCGGCCACGTGTACCTTCCAGTTCGACCCGGTGGGCAAGGCCCGTTTCGACAGCCCTTGCGACAAGGTCAAAACCTTCCTGGTCAAGCAAGGCCTGCCCTACAGCAGCGTCGCGGCACCGGCCGGCAGCACCGTGCAGGTCAGCGTCGGAGACGTGAAGCTCGAAGGTTACGACGAAGCCGCCCTGCGTGGCGCGGTGACCCTGGCCGGCTACCCGCAACAAGCCGACGCCCAGCAGATCAATCGGCCGATGATCGTGGCCCTGATCGTCGCGCTGATCATCATTTCGGCGATGTGCTACGGCCCGTTGGCGGCCCTGATGGTCGAACTGTTCCCAACCCGGATCCGCTATACGTCCATGTCCTTGCCCTACCACATCGGCAATGGCTGGTTCGGCGGTTTCCTGCCCACGGTGTCGTTCGCCCTGGTGGTCTATACCGGGGACATTTTCTACGGGCTGTGGTACCCGGTCGTGATTACGGGGGTGAGCCTGGTGGTGGGGATGATCTGCCTGCGGGAAACGCGCAACGTGGACCTGGACACCAACTGAGCACTCATCGGACCCTTTGTGCCGAGGGGTTCCATCCCCTCGCCACGGGTGCTGTCGTCAGCTCAGTGTACCGAGTGGCTCTTGACCGTGCTCTCCACCAGATCCAGCATCTGCCCCAGCGCCCATGGCTTGGCGATGAACGAGGCCTGGTGCTTGATCCCGGCGCTTTCCGGGGTTTCGAAGCCCGACATGATCAGCAGCGGTATCTGCGGCCAACGATCCCCGGTCAGGTTGGCCAGGTCGGCCCCGTCCATTTCGCCGGGCATGGTGATGTCGGTGAGTAACAGGTCCACGTAATCGGCGCTTTCCTCCAGAAATGTCAGCGCCGAATCGGCGCTTTCCCTGGGCTCGACGACAAATCCTTCGTCCTCCAGGATCTCGCAGAGGAATTCCAGGATGGTCGGATCATCCTCGACGACGAGAATCAAACGTGTGCTCGCCTGTCCGTTGCCCTTCGGCATCGAATTCATGAAGTGACTCTCCTTGATTCCATTAACATGCTTTGCGGTTTGAGCCGCTCTGAAAGTTATGAGCGATGCCCTTGCGATAAATTCATTCTGCTTGCCCATCCAGTCGCCGGGCTGTCTTGCCAAGGGGGTCGTTGCAACGCAGCGCAATGTTTTATCTGTATATCCATACAGATAAAGCTTGCCCCGTCGCCAATCCCTGACCATGCTAGCGCCCCATGAAACCTGCTTAGGAAGAGGCGCGATGCGGCTGTACCTGTGTGAAAAACCGTCCCAGGCCAAGGACATCGCCGCGGTACTGGGCGCCACCCGGCGCGGCGATGGCTGCTGGCTGGGCGCGAACGTCACGGTGACCTGGTGCATCGGCCATCTATTGGAGACCGCGCCGCCCGACGCCTACGATGCCCGCTACAAGCGCTGGGTGCTGGCCGACCTGCCCATCGTGCCGGCGCAATGGAAGATGACCGTCAAGCCGAAAACCGCCAGCCAGTACAAAGCGGTCAAGCGCCTGTTGGGTGAAGCAAAGGAACTGGTCATCGCCACCGATGCCGACCGCGAGGGCGAAATGATCGCTCGGGAGCTGGTGGAGCATTGCCGCTATCGCGGACCTATCCAGCGCCTCTGGCTATCGGCCCTGGACGAAGCCTCGATCCGCAAGGCCCTCGCCGCCCTCAGGCCGGGAGCGGAAACCTTCAACCTGTATCACTCGGCACTGGGTCGCTCCCGGGCCGACTGGCTGATCGGCATGAACATGAGCCGCCTGTTCACGCTGCTGGGGCGCCAGTCCGGTTATCAAGGCGTCCTGCCGGTGGGCCGCGTGCAGACACCGACCCTGCGACTGGTGGTGGATCGCGACCGCAGCATCGCCAACTTCGTACCGGTCGCCTACTGGGCCATCGACGTGCAACTGAGCCATGCCGGTACGGCGTTTGCCGCCCAGTGGCGCGCCGACCCGGATGCCTGCGACGATCAGGAGCGCTGCCTGAACCAGGCCCTGGCGCGCAATGCTGCCCAGGCCATGGGCAACGCCGCGACCGCGCGGGTGACCAAGGTTCGCACCGAACGCCTGCGCGAGGCCCCGCCGCTGCCGTTCGACCTCGGCACCTTGCAGGAAGTCTGCTCGAAGAAACTTGGACTCGGCGCCCAGGAAACCCTGGACATCGCCCAATCGCTCTACGAGACCTACAAGCTCATCACCTATCCCCGCAGCGATTGCGGTTTCCTGCCCTTGAGCCAGCACAGCGAAGCACCCGCGATCCTGGCCGCCCTCGCCCAGGCCGACCCGGCCCTCGCCCCGCTGCGCGATCACCTGCAGCCGCAGCGCAAGTCCCGGGCCTGGAACGACGCTAAGGTCAGCGCACACCATGGAATCATTCCCACGGCGGCGGCGAAGAACCTCGACAAGCTTGCCGCAAAGCAACGGGCCGTCTATACGCTCATTCGCGCACGTTACCTGGCGCAATTCCTGCCCAATCATGAATACGACCGGACCCAGGCCGACTTCGATTGCGCTGGGCAAGACCTGCGCGCGGTGGGCAAGCAGATCGTCGAACTCGGCTGGAAACGCGCCCTGCCCGAAGCATTGGCGCCCGCACGAGGTCGCGAAGCCCCCACGCCGCAAACCTTGCCGCCACTGGCCGAGGGCCGCGATTGCAACGTCGACGCGGTGACGCCAAAGGATTTGTGGACCCAACCGCCCAAGCCCTTCACCGAAGGCGACCTGATCAAGGCGATGAAAAACGTCGCCAAGCTGGTGGAGGATCCGCTGCTCAAACAGAAGCTCAAGGACACCACCGGCATCGGCACCGAGGCGACCCGTGCATCGATCATCCAGGGCCTGCTCGACCGTGGTTACCTGGTGAAAAACGGCAAGGCCCTGTCGGCTACCCCAGCCGCCTTCAGCCTAATCGACGCCGTGCCTCGGGCGATCGCCGACCCCGGCACCACCGCCATCTGGGAACAGGCGCTGGACATGGTGCAAAGCGGCGAGATGAGCCTAGAGGAATTCGTCACCCGGCAGGCCGCCTGGATGAGCAAGCACGTCGCCCGCTGCCAGGGGATGAGCTTGAGCATCAGCGGCCCGGCCAGCCCCGCCGGGCGAGGCGCCACGCCGTGGAAGAACAAGCGCAAGCCGGCCAAGCGCAAGGCTGGGGGCGCTCCGCGCAAAACCAAGGCCAAGGCCACCTGACTGTCAGATGAGATCCCTTGCCACAGGTGATGACTCGCGGCCTTTTTTCATACCCAAACCATTTTGTCCGACAATATGTAGTGACCAAAAATAATCACTACAAAACCGTTGACGCCTCCGATTTGCCCTTGCATGATGCAGACGTCTCCCCGATCGGGAGTACAGGCAAATGTTTGAGCAAGCTCGTCTGACCGCCGAGCTGTTTTTTTGGATAAGGGACTGCCCACAAGGCAGATTGAAGGTGCTGACCTGGCATGACCGTCCGGTGACAAGGACGAGAAACGCCGGCGAATCAATCCTCATGACGCATGGGCTCGACCCTCGAAAGTCGACACTGGCCTGAAGATTCTTCGCTGTTTCTCTTCGTTGTAGCGCATTTGCGTAGCAGCCCTTCGATTAACACTACACAACCGATGCACGACCCCGCAGAAGTCCGGCGGACGAATGCTGACGGCCTGATTTCGGTATCAGGCAGGCACTTACCGAACAGCGAAGTTTTGCGAACCACCAGACAGATCAACCAAATGGTCAAGGGGCTTACACATGAATCTGAATAATCAACCATCTATTGATGAACTGGCTCGCATGTTCGCAGCACACAAGGACAGTCTGGACAGCCATATCCTGTGGATCAGCAAGACCGGCCAGGTCCATATGGACTGCCTCTCGCCTTTCACCCAGGAAGACGAATTCGAGAAGAGCCAGGCAGACTTGTGTGCGCGGCTGAAGATGTACCGCCGTGGCCAAGGCTACGTGGGCAAGAAGGCCGCAGCCGACAAGGACTTCATGGGCCGCGTGCTGCAAACGCTGACCCAAACCTGGCAATCGGTGCAGGACACTGCCGAGGTCCGGGTCGTCGACCGCCTCTGCTGATATCACACATAAAAAAGGGCCCGCTCCTGACTCAGGAGCGGGCCCTTTTTTTGGCCCCGAGGGTCTGTATGAAATGTGTTCGCGCGAAGGCCAGACAAGGCGAAACGGGGCGAGGAAGCGCAGTGTACTGGAGTACATGAGCATTCCGAGCCCCGCTTCAAGTGCGGATACATTTCGTACAGAGCCTTAGAACACCGACCAGCCAATCCTTTGGCTAAGCAATTCCAGCGCCGCCATGCCGGCCAGCGAGTTGCCGGCCGCGTTGAGCTCCGGCGACCAGACGCACACGGTGAACTGTCCTGGCACCACCGCGACGATCCCGCCGCCGACGCCGCTCTTGCCCGGCAGGCCGACACGGTAGGCGAAATTGCCCGCCTCGTCGTACAGGCCGCTGGTGGCCATGATGGAATTGACTTGCTGGGTCTGGCGAGCGCTGAGAATCTGCTCGCCGCTGTGCTTGCAGAAACCGTCGTTGGCCAGGAAGCAGAACGCCCGGGCCAGGTCGATGCAGTTCATTCGCAGCGCGCAGTGGCTGAAATAACTGCGCAGCACCGCTTCCACGTCGTTATGGAAGTTGCCGAACGATTGCATCAGGTAGGCCATCGCCGCGTTGCGGGCACGGTGCTGGTACTCCGACTCGGCGACCTTGCCGTCGACCAATATCTGGGGGTTACCCGACAGCCTCCGTACAAAATCACGCATCGACAGCGCCGGAGCGGCGAAGCGTGACTGGTTGATGTCACAGATTACCAACGCGCCGGCGTTGATGAACGGGTTGCGCGGACGGCCGCGTTCGAACTCCAGTTGCACCAAGGAGTTGAAGGGCTGGCCGGAGGGCTCATGGCCCAAGCGTTCCCAGATGGCCTCCCCGGAATGCTCGATGGCCTGAACCAGGCTGAATACCTTGGAGATACTCTGCACCGAGAACGCTGTCTCGGCGTCGCCCGCGCAATATATCTCGCCATCATTGCTGTACACGGCAATGCCCAACTGGTTGGCCGCCACGGTGCCGAGGGCGGGGATGTAGTCGGCCACCTTGCCCTGGCCGATCAGGGGACGAACCGTATCGAGGATCTCGTTCAACAGTGCTTGCATGTGCGCAGGGGTCCAATCATTCCCCATTCGAGTGCGGGGATACAGACGCTAGACGCCGACGGGGAGGTTCAGAGCACACTGGCTCGGTCCAAAAAACGTGGCGAGGGAGCTTACTCCCGCTGGTCTGTGCTACAGCCCCATTGCTGGTCGCCGCAACCGGACAGACCGAGCGATGGAATGAGGGGCCGCTGCGCGGCCCAGCGGGGGCAAGCTTCCTCGCCACAAAAACAGCGTCCGGCCATGACTTTCTAAAAGTTGCGGGGGCGCTAGTCGCAAGATCCAACGGTCTATAGTCAAGGATCAACCGGCAGGAGGTAAACGATGCGCCAGATCATGCAAAAAGAACCCTGGTGGGCCGCGCCGCCCCAGCCTGGGCAGGATGAAAACGAACTGGAATGGGGCTGGCTGGTGATCTACAGCGAAGGCGAGCCGCGCTTCGAATTTATCAAGGAGCGTCCCACGGACGAACAGATCCGCCATCGCAAGGGCTGTCGCGTCACGCTGGGGTCTGACTAGGGAACAGACATCGGTCATGGAGCAATGGCGCGCAGTTGCACCGGCCGATCGGCAAGGTCCGCTTCCACCAGGTTGCCATCGATTTCCCCGGCCAGGTAATACACCGCAGCCATCACCCCACTGAGGGGATGCTTGAGAGATTTGAACCAGGCTTCGTCGAACGCGGCGCTCAGGCTCTTGCGGATGTGCCCTTCCATTTCTTCCCGTTCGCCCTCGTGGATCATCGCTCGGATGCCCGCCACGCCCACTGAAATCAGCGCCCCGGCTGCCTTTCCGGCCACGGCCGCCGCCGCACCGGCCGCCCCTCGGGTGGCGAATTGGGCTTCGATCTTTTCGCTGGTGCGTTGCGCCACCGTGGCGATCACCGCGTCCGACGGACCTGAACCGGTGTCTGCCGCCTTGTCGACATGATCGATCAACGCCGCGTAGGCCGGCAGTGTATTGAGCGGTTCGGTGTGGACCATTTCGTACAACGACGCATTGCGTGCCGCTGGCGGGCCCAGGTTGATGGCCGTGATGCTGTGCAGACGCCGGTTCATCACTTCGGGTGGGATGCGATGTCGCTGGGCGATCACCTGGATCTGCTGATTGAGCAGGCGCAAGTAATAACCCGTCGCATTGGCCCTGATTGCCTCGGGATCGATTTCCACCGCCACGGGTTCCAACACCTGCTCGCGATATTGTGCCTGCAAGTACACCGACAGCCGCTTGGCCGCCGAATCCGCCTCGCCCTCGGCGCTGGCCGAATACCAGCTGACTTTCAGGGCCAGCCATTCCTGGGTCCAGTAACTGCTGAACCAGGGGATGAACTCGGCCTCCGTGCGCTCGTAGACCAGCACCCGCCAATGCTCCATTGAGCCACGCGCATACAGCTGAGCCTGTTCAAGGGCGCTTTTCGACGCGACGATGATTTGTCGGTCAACCTGTCGCCACGTGTCCTGGGCAATCGCGACCGTGGCCACCGGCTGGCCGCGCTGAGACGTGGCGCACCCCGCCAGAACGAGCATCACGACCAGCATCAGCGAACGCAGCACCATTGCGCCACCCGGGCACCAAGAGTTCCAGGGATTTGAGTATAGGCGTTGGAACCGGGTCGGTTTCCGTGGAGAGGGTCGCAGCAGTTAGAACCGAGTGAAATACGCGAACTGCCAGTCCTGCGCCGGGTCGTCCGTTGATGGATTGGGGCTGGCGCCACTCGGTGTCCAGTCAGTGCGCTGCCCGGCCAGTGTGCCTAGGTAAGGCCTGGCGATTTCCAGCACGCGCTCGTGATCCATCTGTTCGGGCTCGACGATGCCTCGGTCCGGATGCTCGACCGCCCAGACAACCCCCGACAGCACACCCGCCGCTACTTGCAGGCTGGTGGCGTTGTTGAACGGCACCAGCGCGCGGGCTTCGTCGATACTCAACAGCGAGCCGAACCAGTAGGCGTTAAGCTCATGTCCCATGAACAAAACGCCCAAGGCGTCTATGCCGCCGCTGTCGATTTCACCGTTGAGGATGCGCTGCCGGGTTTGTGCCTGCCAGCCTCGGCCGATCAGTTCGTGGACCGACAGCAAGGCATCGTTGCAAGGATGGTAGGCGTAATGAAGGGTGGGTCGATAAAGCAACTTGCGCTGATCCTTCAAGGTCAGCAGGTCGGCTGTCGAAGCGGTCTCATGGTGGGTGATCAGCATCCCCAGGCATGGGCCGCCCAGGGGCGTCCAGGTCTTTACCAGCACGCTGGCGCTCGGTCGCTCCAGATAGATCGCGTTCCGACTGCCGAAACGGTGCCGCCGCGCGGATGGCGGCCAGACACGCTCATGGCTGCCCCAACCCAGCTCCGCTGGCTGGGTGCCCTCACTGATAAAGCCGTGGACCGACCAGGTGTTGACGAACTCATCGTCTTCCTTGAGACGCTGGGACCGTTGCGTATCGCGTTCGGCGAAATGAATGACCTTGATGCCCATTTCCATGCATAACCGGGCCCAATCGACGCCATGGCGATCCTCGGGCAGCGGATGGTTCAGCTGCATGGCCAATTCCACCAGGCCGGCCTTGAGCAGGTGGGTAATCAAGCCTGGGTTGGCCCCGTGGGCAATGATCGCCGTCGGGCCCCTGCCCAGTTTTTTGCGCAAATTCAGGGCTTGATAGCGCAACGCGTAATTGGTGCGCAACGCGTGGTCCAACTGCGGATCGGTGTAGCCCCCCGCCCATGGCTCGACGCAGGTGTCCAGGTAAAAAGCACCTTTGTCGAAGGCATACGCAATGACTGCCAGGGAGCTGACTTCTACCGACAGGTTGACGATGAAGTCACCCGGCTCGACGAAGCGATCCAGGATTTGCGCGAAATCCGGCTCGGTCAGTGCTTCGCGGACGAAATGGATGCCCCGCTCCTTGAACCAGATGTTCTGCTCGATGACCGGTGCGATAACAGTGATCTGCCGGACCTCGATGTGCTCCTGCCCCAGCAGCAAGGGCAAGGTGGCCCGGGCGATGGAGCCGAAGCCGATGAAGACCAGATGGCCGGTGAACGGAACCTGATGTTTCATGTGCTGCTTCCTTGAAGACGATGTATTTCCCATGAAATAACCGAACGTCGACCGAAGCTACTGTCAATGTTGACAGGTGCGGCGCGGCTCGACCCGCGCCGCGCCCTGTGTTCGCCTATGAAGTCCCCAGTCCACCGGACAGGTCCGCGCCTGAATGCACCCGTCCGTTGGCCGGCTCGACGCCGGGTTCATCACGATGCTCGGTGGTCTTGCTTACCGTGTCACGCACCGTTTCATACCCCTCGCGCGCCTTTTGCTTGGCTTTGTCGGCCAGGTCGGCACTGGTCTTGCCCATCACTCGCTGTTCGGTGGTGGTACTGGGCAAGGCCGCTCCCAACATCGCGCCCAAGGCTATACCCGCCGCCGCCATCATCAACGGCTGCTCCTTGAGCAAGCGGCTGAACTGATCGCCCAGGTCGTGGGAGCCCTGGGTCATGCGCTCACCCGTTTCATGGGCGCTGCGCCGGGCTTGACGGGCACCGGAGCCCAAACCTTCGGCCAGATGCGAGGCCTTGTCCTTGAGATGGTGGAAACCCTCACGCAAGGAGTCGGTGGTGTCGTGCAGATGGTTCCGGGCACTGCCCACGCCACTGGCGAGCCCCTCGGTCCAGCCGCCGGTGTCCTGGTCGGGTCCGACGCGATAGCCAACCCGAGGCGGGTGGTTCTGGCCGAGCATCAGCCAGCACAATCCAACCGTGGTCAGTACCGTCGGCACGGGGTTGTTGCGTACTGTGGTGCCCAGGTTGCCGAAGAACTCCGCGCCGTTGCCCTTCACCAGGCCCAAGGCTTGGTCGAGCATCTGGCCCGGGGTTAATTTGCTGCCCAGGGCATCGACGATATGGCTGATATGGGCACGCTGCTCGTCGATCTCGCGCTCGATGGCCTCCGGGCTCTTTTCCGATTCTGTTTTGAATTCATCCTTCATGAGGCTTTCCTCCGCAGGGCTTCCTGGTCTTTGTTCAAGGCGTCGAGCGTTCGGTCAGGCTTGAAATGGGACGGTTCGAATTGCTTCTTGCCGGACTGCACCATGACGAAACCGATGATCATCACCACGACGCCAACGATCAGCGCGGCCAACCAGGGCGCCATCATCGTGCTCAGGCCATACACCACGGCCATCAGCAAGATGATGAAGCCGGCCATCAGCACCATTGCGCCGCCCGCCACACCGGCGATACCGGCTTTCAAGGTGTTGAGGCTGGCCTGGAATTCCGCCTTGGCCAGGGCCAGTTCCTTGGTGAACAGTGAGGGCACCTCGTGGGTCAACTGCCGGAGCAGGCCCATGACCGAGGCATCGCTTTCGGGCGCCGGGGCACCTGCGGGACGCTGGATATCCGGGTCTGGTCGATTCATCACAATTCTCCTCTGGTATTGGCCGAGCCCGGCAGCGAGCCGGTGGCTGAATCACTGGGATGGTCCTGCACGCTGGGTGAAGTCGGGGTAACGCCGGTGGCAAGGCCGCTGCTGCTTGTCGCGGCACCCGGACCGATAGGATCAGGTATCGGGTCGAAAGGCTGAGTGCCGGACCCTCCGGTCGGTGGCTCCGCCTGTTCGGCGGCAGGGTTGTCGACTTCGGTGGCGACCGGCGAGGTGCCGGCCTTGAGGAACCGCGACAGTCCGAAACCCACGGCAATACTGCCAGCGAGGAACAGGCCGGGGTTCTCTCGCGCCAGCCGCGAGCCATCGTGCAGCAGCTGCTCGGCGCTCTTGTTGCGCAGTTTGCTGGCCAGGCCGCTCATGTTATCGGCCATGTCCGCCAGGTAATGCGACAAGCCCAGCGTGTCGTTGGCTTCGAGTTCCGACATGGCCGACTTGGCGCTACGCGCCAATGCATCGATCTGGTCCGCCGCGGTATCGCGGTACTGGCCAAAATGCGCATCGGCCTGCTCTCGGGCGCTGCCGATGGCTTCGTTCACGTCATCCTTGATGTGGTTCAGGGGCTCTTCAGCTCGCCCCTGGCTTGCGGTGCCGCTTTGTCGCTCGGGGTTGTTGTCCGGGATAGTCATGTCTGTCCATCGCCTCCGTGATGAAAAACTCAATATCAGGCACTGCCTGGGCAGATGCCTGGATCAGTGCCTCTCAGAACAAGTGACGGGACGCATGGGAGCCGAGTTCCAACGAGTTTGAGGGTTGCACGCCGTGTGGTCGCCGACGCCGTTGGGTTGGGTTTCGTTAAAAAAAAAGGGCATTGGTGCGTACACCAATGCCCGATCCAACCCTGGTCCAACAGACCAACCGATGCTCCTATCCAGCCTCAACCCAGCGCGGTATCCAGAAACATCATGACCGCGAACCCCATCATCAGCCCGAGGGTCGCTGGCGTTTCGTGGCCGTTGCGGTGGGTTTCGGGAATCACTTCATGGGACACCACAAAGATCATCGCACCCGCCGCCAGCCCCAGGCTTATGGGGTAAGCCACGGCCACGCCAGAAGACATGCCCAGGCCGATCACCGCGCCCAGCGGCTCCATCAACCCTGAGCCGACCGCAATCAGTGCGGCGCGCAACGTGCTGATCCCGGTCACCCGCAGCGCCATGGCGATGGCGAGGCCTTCGGGAATGTCCTGGATCGCAATGGCGGTGGTCAAGGGCAAGCCGACCTTGAGGTCGCCGTTGGCGAAGCTCACGCCTATGGCCATGCCCTCAGGCAAGTTGTGCAAGGTGATCGCCAGGACAAACAACCAGACCCGGTTGATGCGCTTGGCCTCGGGGCCACGCCGGCCACTCAACTCATGCTCATGGGGGACGAAACGGTCAAGGCCGACCATCAGCAAAACCCCCAGCCCAAGGCCGATCACGACCACAAGGGCGGCAAGCAATTGGTTGCCACATATGATTTGCGCCGCTTCAATGCCGGGCAGGATCAACGAAAAGGAGCTCGCCGCGAGCATCATGCCGGCCGCGAAACCCAACATGATGTCCTGGGTGCGCGATGAAATATCGCGCAGCACCACCGCCATCAGCGCCCCCAGGGCGGTGGCGGCGAAGCCGGAGGTTCCGCCCAGCGCCGCATAGCCCAGGTTCTGGCGGTCGGCCCCCACCAGCGCGTTATAGCCGCTATACAGCAACAGCACCGCGACCAGCGCCAATCCAAGCCAGAAGGTCACCCCCAGCAGCAGATTGTTTTGCACAGGATCAAGCCAGGTACGCCAGGGCGATCGAATCCGGGAGGTGGGCTGGTCCATCTAATGTCCTTGTCGATTAGCCGCGCGAAGCCCGCCCGTCCCCCATGATGGCGGGACGGGCGGGCGATATGTTCAGGCGAGAGGGCCCAAGCCCCCTCGCCGGTTTATTACAGTTTGTCACCTTGCATCCCCGAACCCAAGTCGGCGCCTGTCGTAGGATCGCTTTCAGGGTTGGACATCGTCCGCGCCTTCATGTCCATCAGCAGAGCTTCGTCTTTCTCACTCAACTGCACAGTGGCCATGCCATCGCCGCCATCGACCGCTGGCGTTGGGTTCTCGACGAATTCCCAATCGTCGCCCTGATTCCAAGGACCGCGCACCGAGGGTTCGCCCTGGGACATATTGAAGTACACATTGGTGAACTCCGGCATGCCAGGCAATTTCCCTTGTGGGAAGTTGGGCTGGATGGAATGGAGGGCTTTTTCGAAGGACAGCTGGTGGGCGATTTCACGGGTCATCAGGAAGCCCAGGGCTTCTTTTACACCCGGGTCATCAGTGACATTCATCAGCCGCTCATAAACGATTTTCGCCCGGGCTTCGGCGGCGATGTTCGAACGCATGTCCGCCGTGGGCTCACCGATGGTGTCGATGTAGGCCGCGGTCCAAGGCACACCGGCCGAGTTGGTCAGCGGCGAGCCTGCGCCATACAGCACGCTGGTGATGTGGGAATCGTTGCCGGCGCCGTTGATCTCGCGATACAGCTGGCCCTCTTGTTCGACACCTTCGGCCATCTTGCCCTTGGCGCCCTTGTTCAACATCACGATGATCGAGCCGATCACCTCCAGGTGGCTGAGCTCCTCGGTGGCGATGTCCATCAGCAGGTCCTTGCGGCCTGGATCATCTTCGGACAGGGCCTGGGTGAAATAACGGGACGCTGCGGCCAGTTCGCCTTGGGCGCCACCAAACTGTTCGAGCAACAGGTTAGCGAGTCCTGGATTGGGCTCGGCGACGCGCACGGTATATTGCAATCGTTTGTTATGAATAAACATGATTGAACTCCTCGGTCAGGACACAGTTCATGGGAAACCCTGCCGACGACAGGCCCATGAAAGTCAGAAGAAGTTAAACAGATAAAATTTATTTTTTATTCACGACATAAGACGAACGGTCACTGTGGTTATACAAAAACCAACCCGCCTTGAATAATGAATAATTAAGCGAAGCCGGGCATGACATACCCGACTGTAAACACACTTTAATAAGCGGCTGGTACAGGCCTCATGCCAGCGACATGAGGCCCGTAGACCACGGGGCATTACGATTTACGACCGCCACCGTGGCTGTTTTCACCGCCTTTCTTGCCAGCTTCGGAGGCTTTTTCCCGATCATTTGCAAAGTTGCCGCCAGACGCCTGGCCACCTTTCTTGCCGGCTTCCGATGCCCGTTCAGGGTCATTGGCAAAATTGCCACCCGAGGCTTGTCCACCTTTGCGGCCCGCCTCTGCGGCACGTTCCGGATCGTTGGCAAAATTGCCACCCGACATGTGGCCACCCTTACGACCGGCCTCGGCTGCGCGTTCCGGATCGTTGGCGAAGTTGCCACCCGATGCTTGGCCGCCTTTCTTGCCGGCTTCCGATGCCTTTTCACGATCGTTAGCGAAATTGCCAGGGTTGTTATTACCTGTATTTGCCATTTCATTCACCTCGTTAGTTGCTATTTGCGAACCCCGTTGGCTCGTACTTATTCGGAAAACATGCCGCATCCAAGGTTTGAAGAAAGTGCTTCAAACGGCGACGAACGGTCAATGCTTAATTTATATACCGCTGCGCTTGGAATGAATTGAAATTCGCTATCACCCAAGCGGCGATCAATTAACGCCATCAAGATGCTCAACTTTATGGGAGCCACCTGCTCGCAAATGCGATGTCCCGGTCGATATGAATATCGAACTTTGAACTGCTTCGCGAACAGGTTCGCTCTCACAATGGCTTTACGCTGAACATCTAAATACAGTGCGTGTCTTTCCACGCTGTCCGCCAAGGGCCGAGTGGCGCCGGCACCCCATTGCACCGGTCTCGTCACCCTGGCCTCGCGCCGTTCCAGGAAGCCAAAACTCGCGGGCTGCCGGTGTTGTCTTGCACCACCGCACTGACCGGCTTGCGGTGTCCGGGTACCCTGTCGCCGATACCCGGATAAAGCGTTATTCAGGGCGAGATCGGGTCGCTGGCCGGGAACGTCTCTTCCAGCGCTTCATCCAGTTGATCGTTGGTAATGTCCCGTTCGCCAACTTTGCCACTGCGTTCGCAATGGCAATCCTGCGCCGGGCACGGCTCGCCGTTGGGGTGTTGTTCCGCGCAGGCCTGGCTGCAATAAGCCTCGCCGTCGTGATTGAACACCCGCTCGGGATCGACGTCGCAGTGACAGCCGGGGCAGCCACATTTCAATTCACTCATGCTCCTCCTCCTGCATTCGCGCTATCAGGATCCCACCAGCAACTGCACCTCAAGGTTCGCTGCCGCAACGCCATGCTTGGCGACATACACTTCATCAACCCAACCTTTGGTCAGGTTGCGATAAGTCTGGGTGCCCACGGCCGTGCCGCTGTCCCATTCAATGATGTCGCCGATGTCAACGTCGTTGGCGGGGCCCAGTTCGAGCACCGTGTGGCCATCCTCTTGCGCCACGTAGACGCCGACCCTGGCGCTTTGTCGATTGATGGCTCTTACCTCTCCGGTGGTCTGCTTCATACCTGTCCTCTATCGTTTTGACGGCAGGTTGGGACGTGGCCGGAGCAACCGGCCGCGCCTTTCATGCAAGCTCCAACCTCAGCGCTTGGCTTCGGTATGCGGGTTGGCCGAACGCTCCAGGAATGCCTGGGTGATTTCCGGCAAATGGTCGCGCAGCCAATCGGCCATCGCGATTTCCTGGGGCAGGATCTGCTCGCAAGCCCTTTGGGTTTCCACGTCGCCGGCCACTTTCGCCGCTTCGATCAGCACCGTGTAGGAAGCAATCTCGAGGTTTTCGAAAACGTAGCCACTCATGGCACCCTTGACCACTTCGTCACTCATCGCCATGCCGCCCATGGCCTGACCGAACGCCATCAGCTTGCCGGCCATGTCCTTGAGCATCGAGGGGCTGCCGCCCAGGCGCTGGATGCACCCTTCGACCAACTTCTGCTGCCCGAGCGTCTCTTCGATGTGCTGTTCGATTCGGGCCTTGAGCACCGGATAATGTTCCAGGCGCTCGGCCTGGGCCTTGAGCATTTTCTCCGCTTGCTGTTCCATGGCGTGAGCATCGTTGAGCCAATCCAGCAGGTTCTCTTTAGGGGTTGCCATTGCGTTCTCCTTATTCAGTGTCATTGGCGCACTGCAGTGCGAAAGCTCTGAAATACCGCACATAGGGTGGATGTCCGCCGCGCCGGGAAAGTTTGAAGAAACAGCATCGGAGGGCGACGAAAGGCGTACCGCGGACCCGATGCTAACCTCTACGATTCAAGGCCAGCGGAGCACAGCAATGCCCGACGATCTTCACCGTGAACCCATCGAACAACTACAGGAATACCTGTCCGGGCGCCGTTTCCTGGTGCTGACGGGCGCGGGAATCAGCACCCCTTCCGGCATCCCCGACTACCGTGACAGCGACGGCGTTCGTCGGGGCCGGCAACCGATGATGTACCAGGAGTTTCTCGCCAAACCCGAGGCGCGAAGACGCTACTGGGCGCGGGCCATGCTGGGCTGGCCACGCCTGCGCCAAGCGCGCCCGAACCTGGCCCACGAGGCCCTTGCAGCGTTGCAGGCGGCGGAGCGCATCAGCGCGCTGATCACACAGAATGTCGACGCCCTGCACGACCGGGCCGGAAGCCGCCAGGTCATCGAGCTGCACGGCAGCTTGCATCGAGTGCTGTGCCTCGATTGCGGCCAGCGCAGCGAGCGGCAGCACATCCAGGCCTTGATGGAAACCGAGAATCCCTACCTGACCGGTGTCGACGCAGTGCAGGCGCCCGATGGCGACACGCTGCTGGACCCGGCGTTCGAGGCACGCTTCCAGGTTCCGCGTTGCCCCCATTGCGCGGGTGAACGCCTGAAACCGGATGTGGTTTTTTTCGGTGAAAACGTCGCCGCGCCCACCGCCGCTCGCGCCATGGAAGCCGTTGAACAAGCGGATGGATTGTTGGTGGTGGGGTCGTCATTGATGGCCTATTCGGCGTTTCGCCTGTGCCGGGCAATCAAGGACCAGGGCAAGCCGCTGCTGGCGATCAACCGGGGCAAGACCCGGGCCGATGAGTTGCTGGATTTGAAGGTTGAAATGCCGTGTGAGCAGCTATTGCCGCTGCTGACCTGAAGCTCGCTCCCACAGGTCCTGATCCTTGAACGTATCGAACAATGCCTGGGCCGCCGCCGACAGCTCGTAGCCCGGCTTGGTCAGGACGCCGATTGCTCGTTCTATGACCGGCTCGCCAAGGGTGATGCAGCGGGCGCCCAGCTCGTGCATCTGGCCGACGCACAGGGCCGGCACGGCGCTCACGCCCAGGCCGCTGGCAACCATCCGCCCGACCGTCGCCAGTTGGTGGCTCTCGAATTCCACGGGCAGTTTCATGCCTCGGGATTGCAGATGCTCCTCCAGCATCACCCGCACGGTAGAGGGCCGTTGCAAGGTGATGAACGGCTGTTCCAATAAAGTCTCCCACTGGAGTTCGTCGCGCTGGGCCAATGGCGAATCCAGCGGCACCACCGCGACGAAACGGTCCAGGTACAACGGCGTGAACACCAGCGACGAACCCTGCATCGGCTCGAACGCCACCCCCAGCTCCACGTGGCGATCGCGGACCATTTCCAGCACCTGTTCATTGATCACGTCGTTGACCGTGACGTTGACATTTGGGAACCGCGCGCGGAAGGTCTTGAGGATCGGCGGCAGCAGGTTGCCGGCGAAGGATGGCATCGCGGCCAAGGTCACACGGCCACGCTGCAAGGTGAAACGCTGGCGCATTTCGTCTTCGGCGTTATCCCAATCGGCCACCAGCCGGCGGGCCAGTGGCAGCAGTGATTCGCCTTCGGGGGTCAACGCGACGTTACGCGTATTGCGACTGAACAGACGGCCACCGAGGCCCTCTTCCAGCGCCTTGATCGTCAGGCTCAGGGCCGATTGAGAGAGGTGCAACCGCTCGCAAGCCACGGCGAAGCTCAGGCTTTGGGCGACGGCAAGGAAAGCGCGGATTTGTTTGAGGGTCATAGTCGCTAACGCTCCCAGCGGCGAGTGGTCAGTTTCGAGCTGCAAGCTTATGCCAGCTTTTATTGAGTTTTATCAATCAATGCAACGTAAAAATCAACTTAACAAATATATGACTTGGCGCAACACTGCATTCCATTGCGACCCCATTCAAGAATAAAAGAGGTGTCTATGGCAGGTTTCGACAAACGCGTGAGCTCTTACGAAGAGGCGCTGGACGGCTTGAAGGACGGCATGACCGTCATCGCCGGCGGCTTCGGTCTATGCGGCATTCCAGAGAATCTGATCGCCGAGATCAAGCGCAAGGGCACCCGCGACCTTACCGTGGTTTCCAACAACTGCGGCGTTGACGGTTTCGGCCTAGGCGTCCTGCTGGTGGACCGGCAGATTCGCAAGGTGGTGGCTTCCTACGTGGGCGAAAACGCCCTGTTCGAACAGCAATTGCTGAGCGGCGAAATCGAAGTCGTGCTCACCCCCCAAGGCACCCTCGCCGAAAAAATGCGTGCGGGCGGCGCAGGCATCCCGGCGTTCTTCACCGCTACCGGCGTCGGCACCCCCGTGGCCGAAGGTAAGGAAGTACGCGAGTTCCACGGTCGCCAGTACCTGATGGAAGAATCCATCACCGGCGACTTCGCCATCGTCAAAGGTTGGAAAGCCGACCATTTCGGCAATGTGATCTATCGCCACACCGCTCAGAACTTCAATCCCCTGGCCGCCACGGCGGGCAAGATCACCGTGGTGGAAGTCGAAGAAATCGTCGAGCCCGGCGAGCTGGACCCGGCACAGATCCATACTCCAGGCATCTACGTCGACCGGGTCATCTGCGGCACGTTTGAAAAGCGCATCGAACAGCGCACCGTACGTAAGTGATCCCCTGCCCCCGGCCCGAATGAAGGAATGACACCATGGCACTTTCCCGCGAACAAATGGCTCAGCGCGTCGCCCGCGAAATGCAAGACGGCTATTACGTAAACCTCGGTATCGGCATCCCGACCCTGGTCGCCAACTACATCCCCGAAGGCATGGAAGTCATGTTGCAATCGGAAAATGGCCTGCTCGGCATGGGCGCGTTTCCCACCGAAGCAGAAGTCGACGCTGACATGATCAACGCCGGCAAACAAACCGTCACCGCGCGCATCGGCGCGTCGATCTTTTCGTCCGCCGAATCGTTCGCGATGATTCGCGGCGGTCACATCGACCTGACCGTGCTCGGCGCGTTCGAGGTGGACGTCGAAGGCAATATCGCCTCATGGATGATCCCCGGCAAGCTGGTCAAGGGCATGGGCGGCGCAATGGACCTGGTGGCCGGTGCCGAGAACATCATCGTCACCATGACCCACGCGTCCAAGGACGGTGAGTCGAAATTGCTGCCTCGCTGCAGCCTGCCGCTGACCGGCGCCGGGTGCATCAAGCGCGTGCTCACCGACCTGGCCTACCTGGAAATCCAGGACGGCGCCTTTATTCTCAAGGAACGCGCCCCGGGCGTCAGCGTCGAGGAAATCGTCGCCAAGACCGCCGGCAAACTGATCGTGCCGGACCACGTCCCTGAAATGCAGTTCGCTGCCCAGTGAGGAGAGATTCGATGCAAGAAGTCGTGATTGTCGCCGCTACCCGTACCGCCATCGGCAGTTTCCAGGGTTCGCTCGCTTCCATTCCCGCGCCGGAGCTCGGTGCCGCAGTGATTCGTCGGCTGCTGGAACAGACCGGTCTGGCTGGCGAACAGGTCGATGAAGTGATCCTCGGCCAAGTGCTGACCGCAGGCTCCGGGCAGAACCCGGCGCGCCAGGCGTCGATCCTCGCCGGCCTGCCCCACGCCGTGCCGGCGCTGACCTTGAACAAGGTTTGCGGCTCAGGCCTCAAAGCGCTGCACCTGGGCGCCCAGGCGATTCGCTGTGGCGATGCCGACGTGATCATCGCCGGCGGGATGGAAAACATGAGCCTGGCCCCCTATGTGTTGCCAGCCGCCCGCACCGGCTTGCGCATGGGCCACGCGAAAATGATCGACAGCATGATCACCGACGGTTTGTGGGACGCGTTCAACGATTACCACATGGGCATCACCGCCGAGAACCTGGTGGACAAGTACAGCATCAGCCGCGAGGCGCAAGATGCGTTCGCCGCCGCGTCCCAGCAGAAAGCCGTCGGCGCCATCGAAGGCGGCCGCTTCGCCGATGAGATCACGCCGATTCTGATTCCCCAGCGCAAGGGCGATCCGGTGGCCTTTGCCGTCGACGAACAACCGCGCGCCGGCACCACCGCCGAATCCCTGGGCAAGCTCAAGCCGGCGTTCAAAAAAGACGGCAGCGTCACGGCGGGCAATGCCTCATCGCTGAACGATGGCGCCGCCGCCGTGATCCTGATGAGCGCAGAAAAAGCCAAGGCGCTGGGTTTGCCGGTGCTGGCAAAGATCAGTGCCTACGCCAACGCCGGCGTCGACCCGGCGATTATGGGCATCGGCCCGGTCTCGGCCACTCGCCGTTGCCTGGACAAGGCCGGTTGGTCGCTTGACCAACTGGACCTGATCGAGGCCAACGAAGCCTTCGCCGCCCAGTCCTTGGCCGTCGCAAAGGAGCTCGAATGGGACATGGACAAGGTCAACGTCAACGGCGGCGCCATCGCCTTGGGCCATCCAATCGGGGCTTCGGGCTGCCGAGTGCTGGTGACGCTGCTGCATGAAATGATCAAGCGCGACGCCAAGAAAGGCCTCGCGACACTCTGCATCGGCGGCGGCCAAGGCGTTGCCCTCGCGCTGGAACGGGCGTAACCGACAACAGGCACAACGGTGGCCGCGCGGACCCACGACATTCGCGCAGTCACCGGCACCACCACCGGCGCGACCTTGGTTGCGCCGGTTTTTTTATGCCTTGAGTTTGGGTTGTCCAATCTGGCCCCATCGCGAGCAAGCTCGTTCCCACAAGGGTGCTTTGGTATCCGCAGACGCACTGTTCACCCCAAATCCCCTGTGGGAGCGAGCTTGCTCGCGATGGAGGTGGGTCAGGTGACGATGATCCGTCAGCCCCCCGCACCCAACCGGTCACGACTGTTGGTCAGGTGCAGCCACATGGCCGCGCGGGCGGCGTCGGGGTCCTGGCGCTTGATGGCGTTGTAAATCGCTTCGTGCTCCAGGTTGGCAAATTGCGCAAGCCTGCCCAGGTCCGCCTGGCCACGTTCAGCCATGTTCACCCGCGTACGGGGAATCATCGCACTGCCCAAGTGCTGCATGATTTCGACAAAACAGGTGTTGTCCGTGGCTTCGGCGATCAACAGGTGGAAACGCCGGTCAGCCTCGACGCAGCTGTCATTGCTGCTGAGCAACCGCTGATAGTCATCCAAGGCCTCGCGCATCTGCTGCAACTGCCGTTCGCTGCGACGCTGGGCAGCCAAAGCCGCGGCCTGGGTCTCAAGCCCCAAGCGCAATTCCAGGATTCCCCGAACGCCCGCCGCGGTATCGACGTTGAGCCTCAGCCCTTGCTCCCCCGTTTGTTCCAGCACGAAAGTGCCTATGCCGTGGCGTGTCTCCACCAGCCCCGAGGCCTGCAACTTGGAAATCGCCTCGCGCACCACCGTGCGGCTGACGCCATGCTCTTGCACGATGGCGCCCTCGGACGGCAACTTCTGCCCCGGCTTCAACTGCCCAAGCAAAATGCTCTGGCTCAACTTCGCCACCAAGTCATGGGCCAGGTTGTGGGCGCGCTTGCGCAGGGGCGCTTCAATGTCTTGCTGCATGTGCCAGGGTTCCTTGAAGACAGGCGTGTCGATCCTATCACTGGCAGGGGTGGATTTGTGCATCGGCGAGGCTTTTACTTGTATGACAACAGGCAGGATAGCCCTTTAAAACCGCATAAAGGGGGATGTATTCGACACCCGTTTCAACCGTTCAGATAGGGTAGAAGCGCCTTTATTGGCTTACAAACCCACGAATACGGCATAAAAACCCTTCCCACCCAATCCAATCGTGCTCAAAAACTGCTTGTCAGACAAAAAAACCCACTTGTATGATGTCTATCAACATCGGCACCCGCACGATGCCCCGCATAAAAATAAAGAGTGGGAGAAAAATCAGTGAATACCTCCAGCCTCAGGGCGAATGCCGGCGCGGATCCGGTGCTGCAATCGGCTATATCCAAGGTCAAGCGCCACATCTTGCCGCTGTTCGTCATCATGTTCATCGTCAACTACATCGACCGGGTGAACATCGGCTTCGTCCGCTCCCATATGGAGCATGACCTGGGCATCGGTGCAGCCGCCTACGGTTTTGGCGCCGGCCTGTTTTTCATCGGCTACGCGCTGTTCGAAGTCCCTTCCAACATCTTGTTGCAACGCATCGGCGCCCGAATCTGGCTGACGCGCATCATGCTTACCTGGGGCGTGGTGGCGGCAGGCATGGCCTTCATTCAGAACGAAACCCACTTCTACATCCTGCGTTTCCTGCTGGGCGTGGCCGAGGCTGGCTTCTTCCCTGGCGTGATTTACTACTTCACCCGTTGGTTGCCCGGAGTCGAACGCGGCAAAGCCATCGCCATCTTCCTCAGCGGCTCGGCGATCGCTTCGCTGATTTCCGGCCCATTGTCAGGATTGCTCCTGCAGATCAACGGCCTGGGCATGCACGGTTGGCAGTGGATGTACTTTATCGAAGGGATGTTTTCCGTCGGCCTGTGCTTCTTCGTCTGGTTCTGGCTCGACTCCAAGCCCCACGACGCCAAGTGGCTGGACCGTGCTGAACAGGACGCGCTGGTCAAGGCCATCGATGATGAACAGGCAGCCCGTGAAGCCGCGACGCCGATCAAGCTGTCCATCGGGCAACTGCTCAAGGATCGCCAGATCATTCTGTTCTGCGTGATTTATTTCTTCATTCAATTGACGATCTATGCCGCCACCTTCTGGCTGCCGAGCATCATCAAGAAGATGGGCGAGCTCAGCGACGTTCAGGTCGGGCTGTTCAATTCGATTCCCTGGTTGCTGTCGATTGTCGGCATGTACGCCTTCGCCTCGCTGTCGGCCAAATGGAAGTTCCAACAGGCCTGGGTCGCTGCGGCCCTGCTGATCGCCGCGGCGGGGATGTTCATGTCCACCACCGGCGGGCCCATCTTCGCCTTCGTCGCGATCTGCTTCGCGGCCCTGGGTTTCAAATCGGCGTCTTCGCTGTTCTGGCCGATTCCCCAGGCCTACCTGGACGCACGCATTGCCGCCGGCGTGATCGCGTTGATCAATTCGGTGGGCAACCTCGGCGGCTTCGTCGCGCCGACCACCTTCGGCCTGCTGGAACAGCACACCGGCTCGATCCAGGGCGGTCTGTATGGCCTCGCCGCCACCTCGATCATTGCCGCGATCATCGTATTCGCCGCACGCAACACACCCAAGCAGAAATCCGCCACGACCTCCACCGACCCGGTTACCAGCCACGCCTGACCACAACAATAATTCAAGGATACGTACACGATGACTACGCCAGACACCAGCAAAGCCCCGATCATCACCAGCATGCAGGTCGTGCCCGTGGCCGGCCACGACGGCATGCTGCTGAACCTCAGCGGCGCCCATGGCCCGTTCTTCACCCGCAACATCGTCATCCTCAAGGACAATGCCGGGCACACCGGCGTGGGCGAGGTGCCCGGTGGCGAACGCATTCGCCAGACGTTGGAAGATGCGCGCTCGCTGGTAGTCGGCAGCCCCATCGGCACCTACCAGAAAATCCTCAACAGCGTGCGCCAGGCCTTTGCCGACCGCGACGCCGGTGGCCGTGGCCTGCAAACGTTCGACTTGCGCATCACCATCCACGCCGTCACTGGCCTGGAAGCCGCATTGCTGGATCTGCTCGGCCAGCATCTGGATGTCCCGGTCGCGGCCCTCCTCGGCGAAGGCCAGCAGCGTGACGAAGTGAAGATGCTTGGCTATCTGTTCTATGTCGGTGATCGGCAACAGACCGACCTGCCCTACCGCAGCGAACCGGACGCCGATAACGACTGGTTCCGCGTGCGTCACGAGAAAGCCCTCGATGCCAAAGCGGTGGTGCGCCTGGCCGAAGCGGCCCATGCGCACTATGGTTTCCAGGACTTCAAACTCAAGGGCGGCGTGCTCAAGGGCGACGAGGAAATCGAAGCCGTGACCGCATTGGCCGAGCGTTTTCCCCAGGCGCGCATCACCTTGGACCCGAACGGCGCCTGGTCACTCAAGGAAGCGATCCGCTTGTGCCGTGATCAGCACAAGGTGCTGGCGTACGCCGAGGACCCTTGCGGAGCGGAGAATGGCTATTCGGGCCGCGAGGTGATGGCCGAGTTCCGTCGGGCCACCGGCCTCAAGACCGCCACCAACATGATTGCCACCGACTGGCGCGAGATGGGCCACGCCATTACCTTGCAATCGGTGGACATCCCCCTCGCCGACCCGCACTTCTGGACCATGCAGGGTTCTGTACGGGTCGCGCAGATGTGCAATGAGTGGGGCCTGACCTGGGGCTCACATTCCAATAACCACTTCGATATTTCCCTGGCGATGTTCACCCACGTGGCAGCCGCCGCACCGGGCGACATCACTGCCATCGACACCCACTGGATCTGGCAGGACGGCCAACGCCTGACCAAGGCGCCTTTGCAGATCAAGGGGGGTTGCGTGCAGGTGCCGAAAAAACCTGGGCTGGGGATCGAACTGGACATGGACCAGCTGGCCAAGGCTCACGAGCTGTACAAAGGCATGGGGCTTGGGGCGCGGGACGATTCGGTGGCGATGCAGTACCTGATCCCGGGCTGGACGTTCAACAACAAGCAGCCGTGCCTGGTTCGCTGAGACGCTAAGAACTTTTAGCTCGGCACCGTATGTGGGAGCGAGCTTGCTCGCTCCCACATTGGATCTGAATCCGGGGCTAACCCTCCGGCCGCAGGATCAGCACCGCCAGCGGCGGCAGGTTAAGTTCCAGCGAAAGCGCCTGGCCATGGCTGGGGATTGCCTCGGTCGAGGCACCGCCGCCGTTGCCATAGTTGGAACCGGCGTAGGTGTCGGCATCGCTATTGAGCAACTCCACCCAACGACCACCAAACGGCACGCCCACCCGATACGCCTCGCGCGGCACCGGTGTGAAGTTGGCGACCACCAGCACGGGCCGACCGTCCTTGCTCCAGCGCAACCACGCATAGACGCTGTTGAGCGCATCGTCGCCGATCAGCCACTGGAAGCCCTGGGGTGCGTCGTCCTGATCGTGCAGCGCCGGCTCTTCGCGATAGAGTCGATTCAGATCGCTGACCAGCCTTTGCACGCCGCGGTGCTCCGGGTACTGCAACAGGTACCAATCCAGTTGCTGGTCATGATTCCATTCGCGCCATTGGCCGAACTCGCAACCCATGAACAGCAGCTTCTTGCCGGGATGGCCCCACATGAAACTCAGATAAGCCCGCAGGTTGGCGAATTTCTGCCAGCGGTCACCGGGCATCTTGTCGATCAGCGAACGCTTGCCATGGACCACTTCGTCGTGGGAAATCGGCAGAACGAAACGCTCGGACCAGGCGTACACCAGGCCAAAACTCAACTCGTTGTGATGGTGGGCGCGGTACACCGGATCCTGCTGGATGTAATGCAGCGAATCGTGCATCCAACCCATGTTCCACTTGTAGGCGAAACCCAAACCGCCCTGCTGCGTGCTCTGGCTGACGCCAGGCCAGGCGGTGGACTCTTCGGCGATGACCAGCGCACCAGGGGTTTCCAGGGCGATCACGTCGTTGAGATGCCGCAGGAAATCGATGGCTTCCAGGTTCTCCCGTCCGCCATGGCGGTTAGGCACCCATTCGCCGGCCTTGCGCGAATAGTCGCGATACAACATCGAGGCCACGGCGTCCACCCGCAGGCCGTCGACGTGGAAATGCTTGAGCCAATGCAACGCCGACGCCAGCATGAAGCCGTGGACTTCGGTGCGGCCCAGGTTGTAGATGAGCGTGTCCCAATCCTGATGGAAGCCTTCCAGCGGGTTGCCGTACTCGTACAGCGCCGTGCCGTCGAACTGGGCCAGGCCATGGGTATCGGTGGGAAAGTGCGCCGGGACCCAGTCCAGGATCACACCAATGTCAGCCTTGTGGCAGGCGTTGACGAACGCGGCGAAATCATCGGGCGAACCAAAACGCGCCGTGGGGGCAAACTGCGAAAGGGGTTGATAGCCCCACGAACCACCGAACGGGTGCTCCATGATGGGCATCAGCTCGATATGGGTGAAGCCCAGGTCCTTGACGTAAGGGATCAACCGCTCAGCCAGCTCATGCCAGTTGTACTGCCGGGACACCTCCCCCGCCTCGTCGATCTCGCACTGCCAGGAACCGGCGTGCAACTCATAGATCGAAAGCGGCGCGCCCGGTAGCTGGCGTTCACGACGGCTCTGCATCCACTCGTCGTCGTGCCATTCGATCTTCAGGGGCGGGGCGACCTTGGACGCCGTATCAGGCGGCATCTGCGTGGCCAGGGCCACCGGGTCGGCCTTGAGCGGCAGGATGCCGTGGGCACCGAGGATTTCATATTTGTAGCCTTCGCCGGGACCCAGCCTCGGGATGAAGATTTCCCACACGCCAGACGGGTAACGAATGCGCATCGGGTGCCGGCGCCCGTCCCAGACGTTGAAATCCCCCACCACCGAGACCCGGCGCGCATTCGGCGCCCAGACGGCGAAGCGCACGCCATCGACGCCATCCACCGTTTTCAGTTGAGCACCGAGGCAGGCACTGAGGTCGCGGTGATTGCCCTCGGCAAACAGGTAGAGATCCATTTCCCCCAGCAGCGGTCCGAAGCTGTACGGGTCCTCGGCAACCTGCTCGCCACCGGCCCAACGGGTGCGCAGCAGGTACGGTTGGGCGCGGTCGAAATGGCCGACGAACAGGCCCGGGGTTTCGGTGATCTGCAACTCGCCCAGCTCTTCGCCGCCGTCACGGGCGAGCACATGCACACTCAACGCGCCGGGCAGATAGGCCCGGATGAATTGCCCTCCGGCGCCATCGCCATGAGGGCCCAGGATCGAAAACGGGTCGTGGTGTTCGGCGCGCACCAGCGCGTCGATGTCGTGGGGGGCCGGCAGCAAAGACTCTTTGGCCTGCCCCTGTGATTCCTTGTTCGAGACGCTCATGATTCTCTCCACTAAATCGGTCCGGCTAAATCGGAAAAGGGTTCAAGCCCACTCAATAACCCGTACAGGCCGTGCAGCGGCACGGGCAGCCAGGCAGGGCGATTCTCGGCTTCATAAGCCACTTCATAGGCCGCCTTCTCCAGGCCGAACAACGCCAATGCGGCGTCCTCGCCTTCAGCATCCTTCCACTCATGGGCAAGACTAGCTGCCGCCAGCCGATATGCCTGGACAAATGCCTGGCGAGCCTCGGTCAGATAACGGTCGGCGACTCGCTTGCGCGCCGCATCGGCATCGGCCGTGCTGTCGACGGTGTGCAACTGGACCGCCATCGCCGCCGCGTAATCGAACGAGCGCAACACACCGCTGACGTCCTTGTACGGGCTGTGCTTGCCACGTCGTTCATGCAACGGCCGCGCCGGCTCCCCTTCGAAGTCGATCAGGTAGGCATCGCCCTTGATCACCAGCACCTGCCCCAAGTGCAGGTCGCCATGCACGCGGATGCGCAAGCCGCCAGCGGCCTTGCCGGCCAGCTCCTGGACGTGGGCCAGCACGGTTTTCCTGTGTTCCAGCAAGCGTGCGACCATCGCCTGGTCCGCTGGGTTCAATTGGTCCTGGTTCTGTTTGAGCAGACGCAAGGCATTTTCCACCTGAGCGGCCACGTCCTTGCCGATAGCCTGGGCCTCCTTGGCGCTGGTAGGCTGGGGCGCGAAGTCCGGATTGTCGGTGGGCTGGGCGAGCACCTGGTGCATCTCCCCGAGGCGCTGGCCGAGCATGCCGGCGAAATCCTTCAGTTCGCCCAAGGCGTTGTAATGCTGTTCCTGCTCCGACACGGCGTCGGCCAATTCGTCGCGCAACGCGCGTTCGAGATTGTTCTGGGTCCATTCCCATGCATCGCCCTGGTTGCTCAGGTAACCCTGGGCGATCATCAGCAAGGCATCTTCACCCTGGGCATCGCGGCGAATCACCGAACCCAGCAGCGGCGAGATGTTGCTGAAACCTGCCGCGGTCAGGTAAGCGCTCATCTCCAGTTCCGGGTGAACGCCGGACGCGACTTTGCGGATCAGCTTGAGCACCAGGCTGCCACCCACCACCACTGAACTGTTGGACTGCTCGGCGGACAGGTAGCGCACCTCCGGCTCGGCGCCCAGGTTCAGCGCCGCCAGACCTTCGGTGGGTTCGAAGCGCAATTCACCGTCAGCGCACGGCAGCACCGAACCGGCCTGAATGCCCTGGAGCACCGCGCGAATGAAGTTTTCCAGGGTGAACGCATCGGTGATCAAGCCGACCTGGCGACCCCGACGAACCCGCGACAAGGCCAGTTGCTGGGGCAGCGCCGGGCCGACGTGCTCTTCGGCGAGCAGGCCAAATGGAAGTTGATAACGCAAGGTCTGGCCGGCGCTGGTGACGTCGATTTCGCTCAACAGCACAGGGTGTTGCGGATCGCCGAAGCGCACGCCATAAACGATGTCGACGTTCTCGATGGCGCTGTCCTTGCCGGCGAACCAGCGGCGCTTTTGCAGCCAGCTTGGCAGGATGCTCTGCTCCAACGTGGCGCGCGATGGCGCCTCGAGCAACTCTTCCAGGCGTTTTTTCAGCACCAGCGTGGTGAAATCCGGCAGGCTCTGGACCGGCTCCACATGCCAGCTCGGCATCTGGTTTTCCGCCGCCAGGGCGAACCAATAGAAACCGTACGGCGCCAAGGTCAGCAGGAAATTCAACTGGCCAATGGGCGGGAATGCGTTGCCACCAAGCATTTCCACCGGGACCATGCCCGCATAGGCCGACAGATCCAGCTCGGCAGCCTGGGCACTACGCGATACGTTGGCCACGCAAAGGATGATTTCGTGCTTGCCGTCCGGGCCGGTGTACTCACGGGTATACGCCAGGATCCGCCGATTGCTCGGCGACAGCATTTTCAACGTGCCCCGGCCAAAGGCCTTGGACTGCTTGCGCACTGCGAGCATGCGACGAGTCCAGTTGAGCAGCGAATGAGGGTCGCCGGACTGGGTCTCGACGTTCACCGACAGATAGCCGTATTGCGGGTCCATGATCGGCGGCAACACCAGGCTCGCCGGGTCGGCGCGGGAGAAGCCGCCATTGCGGTCGATGGACCACTGCATCGGCGTGCGCACGCCATCGCGGTCGCCCAGGTAGATGTTGTCGCCCATGCCGATCTCATCGCCGTAATACAAGGTCGGCGTGCCAGGCATCGACAGCAACAGGCTGTTGAGCAACTCCACGCGGCGGCGGTCGCGCTCCATCAGGGGAGCCAGACGTCGACGAATGCCGAGGTTGATCCGCGCGCGACGGTCGGCGGCGTAGTAATTCCATAGGTAGTCGCGCTCCTTGTCGGTGACCATCTCCAGGGTCAGCTCATCATGGTTGCGCAGGAAAATCGCCCACTGGCAGTTGGCCGGAATCTCCGGCGTCTGGCGCAGGATGTCGGTGATGGGAAAGCGATCTTCCTGGGCCAACGCCATGTACATGCGCGGCATCAAAGGGAAGTGGAACGCCATGTGGCACTCGTCGCCATTGAGGCCTTGGGCATCGAGGTCGCCAAAATAGAGCTGGGTGTCTTCCGGCCATTGGTTGGCCTCGGCGAGCAACATGCGGTCAGGGTAATTGGCGTCGATCTCGGCACGAATCAGCTTGAGGACGTCGTGGGTCTCGGGCAGGTTCTCGTTGTTGGTGCCGTCGCGCTCGATCAGGTAGGGGATCGCGTCCAGACGCAGGCCATCGATGCCCATGTCGAGCCAGTAGCGCATCACCGAGAGCACGGCCTTGATGACTTGCGGGTTGTCGAAGTTGAGGTCCGGCTGGTGCGAGTAGAAACGGTGCCAGAAGTACTGGCCGGCGACCGGGTCCCAGGTCCAGTTGGACTTCTCGGTGTCGAGAAAGATGATCCGGGTGCCGTCATATTTGTGATCGTCATCGGACCAGACGTAGAAATCCCGTGCCTTGGAGCCTTTCTTGGCCTTGCGTGCGCGCTGGAACCAGGGGTGCTGATCGGAGGTGTGGTTGATGACCAGCTCGGTGATCACCCGCAAGTTGCGCTTGTGGGCTTCGGCAATGAAGCGCCGCGCGTCGGCCATGGTGCCATAGTCGGGGCTGACCCCCCGGTACTCGGCGATGTCGTAGCCGTCGTCACGCCGGGGCGAAGGATAGAACGGCAGCAGCCAGATGGTGTTGACGCCCAGGTCGGCGATGTAATCGAGCTTCTCGATCAGACCGGGAAAATCACCGATTCCGTCATTGTTGGAGTCGAAATAGGATTTGACGTGAACCTGATAAATGACCGCGTCCTTGTACCAGAGCGGGTCGTTGATGAAGGTGGCAGACCGGGGTTTCTTGGCCATTTGCAACTCCTGCTGATTCTATAAAGCCGTTGAGCTGGCTGGCGAGACGTACGTGGCGAGGGAGCTTGCTCCCGCTTGAGTGCGAAGCGCTCATCGCTTTTAGAGGGCCGCTGCGCGACCCAGCGGGAGCAAGCTCCCTCGCCACAAAAGCACTTCATCCGCTCACTTTTGTTTTATGCCACGCTGATCCGCCAGATCCCGAACGGCTGGTAAGCCGGGTCGATGCGCATGAACTGGTACTTGCCATACCAAGTCCAGCGGTGGCCGTTCATCAAGTCCTCGCCCTGGGTCTGGGCGTCGTCCGGCAGGCCCATCTCCCACAACGGCAATTCGAAATTCGCTTCCTGGACGTTATGCGGATCGAGGCTCACCGCCACCAGGATGAAATTGCTGCCGTCCGGTGTGCGCTTGCCGAAGTACAGGATGTTGTCATTCCAGGCGTTGTAGATTTTCAGGCCAAGGTGCGTGTGCAACGCCGGGTTCTGGCGACGGATACGGTTGAGCTGGGCGATTTCGGCGATGATGTTGCCCGGCGCGGTGAAATCCCTCGGGCGGATTTCGTATTTCTCCGAATCGAGGTACTCCTCCTTGCCTGGCACCGGCGCCGATTCGCACAGTTCAAAGCCCGAATACATGCCCCACAGGCCCGACCCCATGGTCGCCAGCGCCGCACGAATCAGGAAACCCGCGCGTCCCGAGTGATGGAGGAACGCTGGGTTGATGTCCGGTGTGTTGACGAAGAAATTCGGCCGGTAGCATTCGCGCCAAGGCGACTCATTGAGCTCGGTGAAATACGCCGCCAGCTCGGCCTTGGTGTTACGCCAGGTGAAGTAGGTGTAGCTCTGGGAATAACCGACCTTGCCCAGTCGCGCCATCATCGCTGGGGTGGTGAACGCTTCCGCGAGGAAAATCACCTCTGGGTGCTGCGCACGAACGTCGGCGATCAGCCATTGCCAGAACGGCAACGGCTTGGTGTGAGGATTGTCGACACGGAATATCTTCACGCCTTCGTTGACCCAGCCGACGACGATATCCCGCAGTTCCAGCCACAGGCTGGGGATTGCATCGGCGGCGTAGAAATCGACGTTGACGATGTCCTGGTATTTCTTCGGCGGGTTCTCCGCGTATTTGATCGTGCCGTCCGGCCGCCAGCTGAACCAGCCCGGATGCTGCTGCAGCCAGGGGTGGTCCTGGGAACACTGGATGGCGAAATCGAGGGCGATCTCCAGGCCATGGTCGGCGGCCGCGGCCACCAGGCGCCGGAAATCTTCGCGGGTGCCCAGCTGAGGATGGATCGCCTCATGGCCGCCCTCCTCGCTGCCGATGGCATATGGGCTGCCTGGATCGTCCGGACCGGCGGTCAGGGAATTGTTCGGCCCTTTGCGGAAACTGCGGCCGATCGGATGGATCGGCGGAAAGTACAGCACGTCGAAGCCCATGTCCTGGATCACCGCCAGGCGCGAATGCACGTCGTTGAACGTGCCGTGACGCTTGGGATCATCGGTGATCGAACGGGGGAAGAGTTCGTACCAACTGGCGAATTCGGCCAGTTGGCGCTCCACGTCCAGTGGATATTCGGGACTGATGCTCAGGTAAGGCCGGTGATCGGCCAGGGACATCAAGTCGGCACTGCGTGGCGCGAGAAACAACGCCACTTGCTCTTCAGGCAGCAGGCCCGAAAGCTCGTGGTGCAACGCGGCCAGCTGTTCGCTCAATTCGCCGTCGCTACGCTCGGCGGCTTGTTGCACGTGGTTGCGCCCCTCTTGCAGCTCCAGGCTGATGGGCACACCGGCGGCGTATTTTTTTTCCAATTCATAGCGGAAGCTGGCGAACTGGTCGAGCCAGGCTTCGATACAGAACACGTAGCGTCCGACGGCCGGTACTGTGAACTGGCCACGCCAGCCATTATTACCCAGCTCGGCCATGACCTCGCTGTTCCAGATGTCATCTTCCAAGGCACGCCAACGGATTCGCACGGCCAATTTATCGTGGCCATCGGCGAACACCTTGCTGGTCACCGTCACGTCCTGTCCGGCGAGGGCCTTGGCGGCAAATTGCCCGCCGTCAATCACTGGCGTGGTGTCTTCAATCGCAATACGCGGCAACAACAAGGCCTGGGACAACGGCAGATGCGGGTTGTATTCCAGGTCGGTCGGCTGTTCGGCAGTCATCGAGCATCGCTCCTTTTACGCCCCATGGACGCGTTTGTGGCGGTAAAGGCCCAACGGGTCCTGATTAACTCACTTAAGCTCCGAACCGGACCGGCAGCCAAAAGTTCAGCGGGATTTGCTGGCCGGCAGCGGGGAATCAAACCCGTCGAACGGTGGTCAACCAGACAAGCACGACTCAAGCCACTTGCGTCCTGGAGGCACCACCCGATGACCATTCCCATCCCGGCCGAAACACCCGATCCGAACATCGACGACCCCAACCTGCCGCCACCGGGTCCCGATCCCGAGCCGATTCCGGAAAAAGACCCGCCGCTGGACCCGCAGCCGCCCCAGGGCGATCCGCCAAGCGAGGCGCCGCCGGAGCGGTTTTAAAGCCTAGCCGCAGTTAACCTGCGGGAGCGAGCTTGCTCGCGATAGCGTCAGGTCAGCGAAGCCAGAGGTGACTGACACATCGCTATGGCGAGCTAGCTCTCCCACAAGGACCTTGCGCACAGCCCGGCGGATGCCTTACAGCTTCTCATCCCTCTCCAGTGCCCGAACAATCACTGGCATCACACTGAAGATTGCCAGCGCCAGAACGGTGCTGAGCACCGCCGTCGCTTCCCGGCCGAGCCCGGCGGCGACGCCGATGGCGGCGGTCATCCACAGGCCCGCGGCGGTGGTCAGGCCTTTGACGTGGCTTTCATCTGCATCCGTGTTTTTCAAGATGGTACCGGCGCCGAGGAAACCGATCCCGGCGACAACGCCCTGTATCACCCGGCTCATCGCATCGGCCTCTGACCCCGACATTTGCGGCACCAGCACGAACAGCGCGGCGCCCAGCGCCACCAGCATGTGGGTGCGCACCCCGGCGGCCTTGCCCTTGTGCTCACGCTCGAACCCCAAAATGCCTCCCAACAGTGCAGCCATTACCAGGCGCACCGTCACCCGCGTCATTTGCTGGGCATCGGCGATGTCGGCGAACTCCGCTTGCAGGGTCATCCAGACTTCATCCCACCACGAATCCATGAACGTTCCTCTCTTCACTCGATAAACGATTGACCGCAAGCGATGCGAGACGTGCGACCGCTGATCAGCCACGAAGAACCCTGCCGATCGGGAGGCGCCTAACGTTCAGGCATACAGGAAGGAGCAGTACCATGACTGTACGTATCGATGACCACCAGACCTGCCATTTCGACACCGCCAACGGGCCGGAACTTCGCCCGGCCAGCGAGCTGACCATCATCACCGACCCGGACAAGGCCATGTCGGCGGTGGAGCTCAATGGCGGGCGGGTCTACCTGACCGAAGCGCAGGTCGATGCCCTGATCGTGGCTGGGGCGGCTGACGGGCGGCAGAATCTGAAGGCGACGGACGGGGATTCGGTCATCTGACGGCTCGTTTGGCTCTTATTTCTGATCTTGCGTTGCTTTTGATTTTGCTTTGCTTTGATCTTGCGTTGCTCTTGATCTCGCTTCGGCTTTTGATCTTGAACGCCCCGTTAACCACGCTGGCCGAACGCAGGTATTGCGTAGTGGGGCGAAGCCTTTTTTGCTTACTTTTTTTGGCGTCTGAAAAAAAGTAAGCCGCCGTAAGGGCGGAACCGTCAGTAGCAATTACCGCAGCAACGGATATAAACACCATCCCAAGAACGAAGCCCACAATCCGTGAGGTGCATCAAACTGGCGCAGCGCAAGGCTCTTCACCCCATCTGATCCGGTTTTTATCAACCCACCTGAGCCTGTTATGCAAACAGTTCAATGGTCATAGTGCCCCAGCCAGATAGCGGCTGATGAGCGACCGACCATGAGCGAAAGAATCCCCGCCCAACTGATACAGACCTTCGACCCCACGCCCACAAAAACAAAGTCCAGAACCACCGACAACCTGATCCACACCCGCAGCTTTACCGGCTTGTTCCGCACCTTGCGCATCAGCGGTGCCGGCATTCTGTTCCTGTTGTTCTTCGGCACGGTATGGCTGAACTGGGGCGGCCGCCAAGCGGTGCTCTGGGACCTTTCCGAGAGCAAGTTCCACATCTTCGGCGCGACCTTCTGGCCCCAGGATTTCATCCTGCTGTCCGCCCTGCTGATCATCGCCGCGTTCGGCCTGTTCGCCATCACCGTGTTCGCCGGGCGCGTGTGGTGTGGCTACACCTGCCCCCAAAGCTCATGGACCTGGATCTTCATGTGGGTCGAGAAAATCACCGAAGGTGAACGCAACCAGCGCATCAAACTCCAAGCCGCGCCGTGGGACTTGAACAAACTCCTGCGGCGCTCGGCCAAGCACACCTTGTGGCTCGTCATCAGCCTGCTCACCGGCCTGACATTCGTCGGTTATTTCACCCCGATCCGCCCCCTGGCCGAGGAACTGCTGACCTTGCAGATCGGCGGCGTCAGCCTGTTCTGGGTGCTGTTTTTCACTGCGGCCACTTACCTCAACGCCGGCTGGCTGCGCGAAGCGGTGTGCATGCACATGTGCCCTTACGCACGGTTCCAGAGCGTGATGTTCGACAAGGACACCTTGACCATTTCCTATGACGTGGCCCGTGGTGACATTCGCGGGCCACGCAAACGCGAGGTCAATCCCGCCGATGTCGGACTGGGTGACTGCATCGACTGCCAGATGTGCGTGCAGGTCTGCCCCACCGGCATCGATATCCGCGATGGCTTGCAAATGGAATGCATTGGTTGCGCGGCGTGCATCGACGCCTGCGACTCGATCATGGACAAGATGGGCTACGCCCGTGGCCTCATCAAGTACACCTCCGAGCATCAACTGCAAGGAGGCAAGACACATCTGCTGCGGCCACGGCTGGTGGGCTACACGGCGGTGCTGCTGTTCATGATCGGTGCCCTGGCGGTGGCGCTGGCGGAGCGCCCCATGGTGTCGCTGGATGTCAGCAAGGACCGTGGGCTGTTCCGTGAAAACAGCCAGGGCCAGATCGAAAACATCTATAGCCTGAAAATCATCAACAAGACCCAGCAACACCAGGCGTATGAATTGTCCCTGGTGGACGGCGACGGCTTTGTCCTGCAAGGCAAGACACGCCTGAGCCTGGCGCCGGGGGAAATCGTCGACGTGCCAGTCTCGGTGGCGATGCTCAGCGAACGGCCACGCAGCGGTTCCCAGGAAATGACCTTCAAGGTTGCCGACAGTGACGAGCAGCAAGTCTACAGCGTGGCCAAGAGCCGTTTTGTCGCGCCGATGAATCGGTGACCCTTTAAGATGCAATGTCCCTTATGACCGGGCCCGCCATGAAACGCTACGAAAAATTCGCCGACGACATCGCTGAACTGATCCGCTCCGGCATGCTGGGGCCCGGCCAGCGCGTGCCGTCGGTGCGCTACGCCAGCCAAACGTACGGCGTCAGCCCGTCCACTGTTTTCCAGGCCTATTACCTGCTGGAGCGACGCGGCCTGATCCGGGCCCGGCCGCGTTCCGGTTATTTCGTCAATAATCTTGCACCGCGCCCGTTCTGCGAGCCGGTCATCAGCAGCCAGGTGCAAGAGTCCACTGAAGTCGATGTCAGCGAACTGGTGTTTTCGGTGCTCGACTCGATCAAGGATCCCGCCACCGTACCGTTCGGCTCTGCATTCCCCAGCCCCATGCTGTTTCCGTTGCAGCGGCTGTCCCGCTCGTTGTCCAGCGCGACCCGGGACATGGACCCACGCGTGGTGGTGACCGACATGTCACCGGGCAATCCTCAACTGCGCCGCCAGATCGCCTTGCGCTATATGGTCGGTGGGCTGATGTTGCCCATGGAGCAATTGCTGGTCACCAACGGCGCCCTGGAAGCCTTGAACCTATGCCTGCAAGCGGTGACCGAGCCCGGCGACCTCGTGGCGATCGAAGCCCCTGCGTTCTATGCCAGCCTGCAAGTGCTGGAAAGGCTGAAGCTCAAGGCCGTGGAAATCCCCGTGCATCCGCGTGACGGGATCGACCTGGACGTGCTGGAACAGACGCTGGCGCGCCATCCGATCAAGGCGTGCTGGTGCATGACCAGCTTCCAGAACCCCATGGGCGCCACCATGCCCGAGGCGCGCAAGCAAGCGTTGGTGGAGCTGTTGCGCCAACACCAGGTGCCGTTGATCGAGGACGACGTCTATGCCGAACTCTATTACGGCCAGCAGGCTCCCAAACCAGCCAAGGCGTTCGACACCGAAGGGTTGGTGATGCATTGCGGTTCGTTCGCCAAGAGCCTGGCCCCGGGTTATCGCGTCGGCTGGGTCGCCGCCGGGCGCTATGCGCAGAAGATCGAACGGCTCAAGCTCATGACATCCCTGTGCGCCTCGATGCCGGCCCAGGCCGCGATCGCCGACTACCTGCAACACGGCGGCTACGACCGGCACCTGCGCAAGCTGCGCTACGCCCTGGAAGAACAGCAAAGCGCCATGCTCGCCGCCATCGGCCGCTATTTCCCGCCCCAGACCCGCGTCAGCCAGCCGGCGGGCGGCTATTTCCTCTGGCTGGAACTGCCGGAGCAGATCGACTCGCTGAAGCTGTTCCAGATGGCATTGGCGCAAGGCATCAGCATCGCCCCCGGGCCGATCTTTTCACCGACCCAACGTTTCAGGAATTGCATCCGGCTGAACTATGGCGGGCCTTGGACTGAGGCGTCGGAAAAGGCGATGGAGACATTGGGGCGGATTATCCGGTCGTTCTAATATTTGGTTTGCCAGCACTACCGCCATCGCGAGCAAGCTCGCTCCCACATTTGGAACGCAATCCCCTGTGGGAGCGAGCTTGCTCGCGATGAGGCCAGGGCAGACCGCCCAGTTCTCAGCGCCCACCACCAAGGTCAACAAACGTCCCCGTCGCATACGAAGCCTTGTCCGACAGCAACCAGATAATCGCCTCCGCCACCTCATCCGGACGCCCGCCTCGCGCCATGGGAATCGCCGATTCCAGCTTGCTGACCCGCTCAGGATCACCACTGAGGGCGTGGAAATCGGTGTAGATATAACCCGGGCGAACGGCGTTGACGCGAATGCCTTCGCCGGCCACTTCCTTGGACAGGCCTACGGTGAAGGTATCCAGTGCGCCCTTGGAGGCCGCGTAGTCGACGTATTCCCCCGGCGCGCCCAAGCGGGCGGCAACCGACGAGACGTTGACGATGCTACCGCCCTGCCCGCCATGGCGGGGCGACATGCGCAGCACCGCATGCTTGGCACACAGGATCGGCCCCAGCACATTGGTCTTCAAGATTTTGAGAATGCGGAACTCGGACATTTCATCGAGCCGGGATTTGTGGGCGACCGTACCGGCGTTGTTCACCAGGGCGGTGACACGGCCCAATTCGGCGTCGACGCGGTTGAACAGGCCGACCACCTCATCTTCGATGCTCACGTCGGCCCGCACCGCAATGGCCTGCGCGCCCTTGGCCCGGACCTGTTCGAGGATGTCCTGAGCGGCGTTTTCATCGGACTGGTAGTTGATGCAGATGTGATAGCCCTGATCCGCCGCCAGCAGCGCCGTGGCCGCTCCGATCCCGCGCCCGCCACCAGTGATGACGATGACTTTATCCACGCTTGCTCTCCCGTTCCACGCAAACACGTCGGGCCCAAGAATAGCGTTGACCCGACGATTTGCACAACGCGGCCGGTTTACCGGGGCGATGACACCGACTGGCGAGCCAGTGCGCGCAGGTCCAGGCGCCCGTCCAGCAGCGGCGGGCACCAGTAATACCCGCCAGTGATCGGCCGGCTCATGCGGTACAAACCATCGGTAATGCCGTCTTCGAGGCCGCTCATGCGGCGCAGTTGCGCTTCGAAGGCATCCAGGGAGAAACCGAACGCCAGGAACATCAGCCCAGCGCGATCGCCTTCGATCCACGGCATGGAACGGCGCACGACGAAAGCCTCCGGTGCAAAGCTTTCCTGGGCCGTGCGCTTGACGTGGGCCGACTCCGGCGCCTCTTCGATTTCCTCGTTGTCGCTCAAGCGACGGCCCATGATGTTGTCGCGTTCGTGGGGCTGCATCGCCGCGAACCCGTCCAGATCGTGCTGCCACTGCTGGATCGCGGCGAAGCTGCCACCGCGCAGTCCGTCGGCGCCCTGGGCCAGGGCAGCGGCGACGGCCGCGTCATCGTGGGGGTTCTCGGTGCCGTCTTCGTAGCCGGTCAGGTCGTGGCCGGTCATATGGCGGAAGGTTTCGTTCATTTGCACCAGGCGCAGGGCCGGCGCCAGGGCCGCTTCGATGGCGCGGCTGCGGTGCAGCAGCTCGCCGCGATCCTCGCCATGCAACCAGCACCACAGCGCGTGCTGGGTCGAGGGATTATCGACGCCGACACCGGCCAGGGCAGGAAATGCCCGCAGCCCCTTGACCTCGGCGCCCAACGCTTGCACCAACGACTCGCCAAACCCGACAACCGCGCGGCCATCCAATTGCAGCAACAATTTATCGATCGCAGCCGGCAGTGCCTCGACCGATTCCAGGGCAAAAAACAGATGACGGGCCTGAGGCGGAACAGGGGTGGCGAGAATGCCGGGCTGGTAGTAACTCATGGGAACTCCTTCGGAAAGAGTCGCGAGTTTACCCGGCGGCCGCCGCTTTGTGTCGTTTCGCTTGAGGACAGGACCCTTCGGCCGACGGGACCGTTTTGTGGGAACGCTCCCACGTCCCTGTCAGACAGCTCGGAACCCAGCCTGCATCCGTTGCTGCGGATTGCCGGGCAGCAAAAAACGCCCTAGATTGACCGTCCCTCAAGGAAGGCCAACGAGAGCGGTCCATCATGCACATTGCCAAATCGATACTCGCCGGGAGCTTTTTCCTGATCCTTTCTTTTACCGGCGTCGCCCAGGAACGCCTTGAAGAAACTGTCGATGCCGTTATCCAGCCCCTGATGAAACAGCAGGACATCGCGGGGATGGCGGTGGCGATCACCCACAACGGCCAGCGCCAGTTCTTCAATTATGGCGTTGCCTCCAAGGACACGAGAAAGCCCGTCACCGACCAGACCCTGTTCGAAGTCGGCTCGATCAGCAAGACCTTCACCGCCACGCTCGGCGCCTATGCCCAGGCCCAAGGCAAGTTGCAATTGTCGGATCCCGCCGGTCGCTATGCCCCGCAGCTGAACGGAGCAGCGCTGGCAAACACCCGCCTGCTTGATCTCGCTACCTACACGGCGGGCGGGCTGCCTTTGCAGTTTCCCGACGATGCAGACCATGCCGACAGGATGTTCAGCTATTACAAGTCCTGGAAACCGCTCTACCCGACCGGCACCCAACGGCTCTACTCGAACCCGAGCATCGGCCTGTTTGGCCATCTGGCGGCCCGCGCCCTGGGTCGGTCATTCGATGACGTGATGGAACAAACGCTGATGCCGGGGCTGGGCCTCAAACACAGTTATGTACGGGTGCCGCAAGACCAATCGGGCCGATACGCCCAGGGCTATGCAAAGGATGGCAAGCCCGTGCGGGTCGGACCTGGCGCCTTGGATTCCGAGGCGTATGGGGTGAAGACCAGCTCAGCGGACCTCATTCGTTTCGTCGAGGCCAACCTGCGACCGCAAAAGCTGGACGAAGCCTTGAAGCAAGCCATCGCCACGACCCACATGGGTTTCTATCGGGTCGGCGGGATGACCCAGGGCTTGGGCTGGGAGTTCTACCCTGCCCCGTTCACCGTGGATGACCTGCTCGCCGGCAATACCCCGCAGATGGCCCTGACCCCACAGAAAGTCGAACCGCTCAACCCGCCCCGCCTGGCGCCGGACGGCAGCTGGATCAATAAGACAGGCTCTACCAACGGCTTTGGCGCATACGCGGCGCTCGTGTCTGGAAAGGATTTGGGGATCGTGATGTTGGCGAACAAGAACTACCCGATCGAAGAACGGATAAAGGCCGCGCACAAAATCCTGGCGGCATTGGAACGACAATGAAGTCTGCTTTTGTGGCGAGGGGGCTTGCTCCCTCGCCACGTAAATTCGGCGTTATAGAGGGTCAATCCTCCAGCGCCTTCGGCGCGGCCGCGGGCTTGGTGGGCTTGGCCGCCTTGCCCGGCTTGGCGCCTTTCGCGTCCTTGGCCGGCGCGGGTTCTGGCTCGGGTAGCGGGGTTGGCGCCACGGCTTCCTTTTCAGCCGCAGGCAATTTGTCGACAGCATCGAACAGCTCGCTCAATGTGATCGCGCCGGAATGCTCAAGCTTCTTTTCCCCATCCTTGCCCACCAGGATGATCTTGGGCAGCGCACCGGCTCCCAGCTTGAGAGAACGGATCAGTGCCATGGTGCTTTGCGGGTCCAAATCCTTGCCATCACGTTTCCCGATGGTGTTGAAAACGGTGTAGAGCATCATGTTGCGTTCGGAGAATCCCTGCTTGCCCTCTGGCTTTTCGAGCTCTGCTTTCAACGTGGACCATGCAGGGTCGACGGAGCTGGGCGCGATAATGATCAAGGGGCGGGTCTTGCCCACCTCCGCCACCAGGGGCGAGTCGCCATCAGCGGCGAACAAGGGGCCAGCAAAGGCCAGCAAGGTAGCGAAGGTCAACGACCGAATAAGCATGCGCCTCTCCTTTTGATATTTACGCTGTACTGATTGCACATGGCGGCGATTGTTCCGCGAGAGTCGCCCGTTACCGCAGCTGCCTGCCTTGAAGCTTAGGCCACCGGCCCCATAGCGCAACCGCGTCACGAGGCGCTCAAAGGCCGAATGGGAAGGTGTCTTCCTCGTGCTCAAGCGTGTGAGGTGTTGGCAATGGCGTGACCGCTTCGGTCTGCTCGAACCAGAGCCAGGCATCGAACTGCTCGGCCAATACGGCTTCGAAGTAATGGCTCTGGCGTTCGGTTTCAGGGCGGTAGATCACGCCGATAGCGCGTTCGAGCAGGGGCTCGGACAATGCGTCCAGCAGTGCCTCGTCAGGATTAGTCCGCCAGTCCGTGAGCGATGCGCGAACACCCGTATTCAGGAATTCCCGCTCCCAACTGCCGGCCAGCGCGGGCAGCACCTGCTTGATTTTCATCGGTGAGTCCCAATCGTCGGCCGCCGCCACGCTGCCACGATTGGTGCCCATGCCCAGCAGCACCGCGTCGCGGCCGTAAGCCATGCGGCATAACTGGCCGATATTGAATTCACCTTCCCAACCCATGCGGGTCGCGGCGGCATTGCCGATGTGGGAGTTGTGCGCCCAGACCACCGCTTTCGCATCGGGGCCACGATGTTCCATCAGGCTCTGCAGGGTGTCGAACATGTGCCGGTCCCGCAGGTTCCAGGACGATTTTCCGCCGCGATACATGGCCCGGTAGTACTGTTCGGCGGCGCGCACGACCCGGGCGTTCTGGATGGCGCTGAAGAAACTCTCGTCATCCTCGATCAGGGGATCGAGGCGCTCGGCGAGCAGCGTGTTGAGCTGCTCGACCACCGCGTCCTCGCAGGTCGCCAGGTTGCCGCGTTCGGTGAAATGACCGTAAAGCGCCGGGTCGTCGTGCCAAGGCGTCAGGCAACCATAACGATGCCGGGCGCCGCGGGCCAGGTGGGGGTGTGCCTTATCGAGGTAGTTGAGCACTTCGTCGATCGAGTGCCGCAAGCTGTAGACGTCGAGGCCGCGAAACTCCACGCGCCGATCGCCCGGCTGCTCCAGGTTGTAATCGCGCAACCAGCGGACGAAGGACTGTACGTCGGTGTTGCGCCACATCCAGCTTGGAAACCGGGCGAAAGCCTGCTGTTTCCAGGCCGAGGGTCCGAGGTCACGCACGCAGCGGTCGATTTGCCCGGCGTCGGGCCAGTCGGCTTCGACGGCGACGATCCCGAAGCCGTGATGCTCGATCATGTGCCGGGTGATGGCCGCGCGGGTGCGGTAGAAGTCATGGGTGCCGTGGCTGGCTTCGCCGATCAGCAAGACCTTCGCGTCGGCAAAGCGATCGAACATCTCGCCAAACGCCGGGCTGTCCTCGGCGGGCAGCGGTTCGGCGTGATGACGCAGAATGTCGGCGATGTCGGAGCGAGGTTCGACGCGACGACGGCGCAGGCGTTGCAGCAGATCTCTGGCTGGGCTGTTCATGGATCGTGGCCTCATCAGTACCTGGTTTACAGGTATGACTATGCCTATCGGCCCATGACTCCGAGCAAATCAGAACGCCAGTTTGAAGCCGATCATCGCCAACATCACCGCCAGGCAAGGGCGCAGGAGTTCATCGGAAATACGTCCCGACAAATGGCTGCCCAGGTAAATGCCCGGCAGTGAACCGATCAGCAAGAAGCCGAGGATGTGCCAGTCCATGTTGCCCATGCTTGCGTGGCCCAGGCCGGCCACCAGGGTCAGCGGCACGGCGTGGGCGATCTCGGTCCCCACCAGGCGCCTGGTGACCAGGAACGGATAGAGGATGAACAGCGCGACAGTGCCCAGGGCGCCGGCGCCGATGGAGGTCAACGCGACCATCGTGCCCAGCACCAAGCCGGTAATCACAGTGAGTACGTTGAGCCGTGAGCCGCTGGGGTTGTAGTGGCCGCCGGCGCGATCGTGGGCGAATTGGAGCAGGCGTTTCTTGAACAGGATCGCCAGGGCAGTGGCGAACAACACAAAACCCAGTGCTTGCTTGATGACTGCGTTCATCGCGTCTGGCGAGCTGTTCAGGCTGCTGAGGAACCACAGGGTCAGCCCGACCGCCGGCACGCTGCCCAAGGTCAGCCAACCGGTGATGGACCAGTCGATATTGCGGTTCTTGGCGTGAACCAGCACGCCGCCGGATTTGGTAATGGCCGCGTACAGCAGGTCCGTACCCACCGCCGTCGCGGGGTTGATGCCGAACCACAGCAGAATGGGGGTCATCAGCGATCCGCCACCCACGCCGGTCATCCCGACGATGAAACCGACCACCAGGCCCGCTACGACTAAACCGAAATTACCGAAATCCATCAAACCCGTCTCAGCGCGACCGCGTGAAAAATCTGGCCGCGAGCATAGCGATTTTTCTTATAACCCCCTATATCGATGTGATCTATCTTTATTCCATTTTTGATCACTGGACGGGCAGGAAATTCAGGAACAGCAGGCTCTGTGCATAGTTGAGCCCTATCCGCCGGTAGCGCTCGTCGAGCATCTGCGTCAGCAGGTCCAGGCGTGCAACGATTTTCCCGAACTCGACGGCAAAGCTCAGGTTGCTGCCCTCCTCCGAGATTTCGTTGGAAAACAGCATCGGCGAGCCGTCCTTGTTCTGCCGCTGGCCCAGCAACCAGGTTGCCTTTTCGATGTTGCGCGCAGCGTTGCTGACGAAGCGCGGATCGATGGTGTCGGTCATGTAGAACTCCAGGCGATTGCCGTGGGCCGTGACCAGCATGCTGCCAATGGCGTAGATGAACGCACCGACCCTATCACCAAGGAACTCGGGGCTCATGGCATAGCTCAGGGCCGCCAGGTCCTTTTTATTGCCCAAGGTCGGCAAGGGCTGCTGTTGCTCGATGGCTTGGCGCACTTGCTTGACGGCGACGCGGACGTCGAGAAAGCCCGACTTGCGCAATTCTTCCGGGTTGCGCAGGTAAAGTTTGTGCATCAGCAGGTAAAGGCTCTGCAAGTTGTCGTGCATCGAGAGCGTGGCCATCCGGTCCACGCTGGTCTGCAAGAATTCCTGGGGCTTGGCGTTGCTGAACTGCGTAACCATGTCCTGGCCTTGCTGGTGGGTGCAGCCGCCGCTGAGCAACAGCAACAGGCCCACCAACAGCAGGTTGCTGCGACGTGGCGACACCATCACGGAAAGTAAAACACCGGCCATCGAATCTCGTCTGGACATGGGGAAGCGGTGGGGCTCGCCGCTTCCTGGCCATGGATAGAGCGGAAAAAACCCTAAAAGTGCAGTGCCTTACCCGAGAGTTGACGTCTGGTCACGATTCGCCTCGATCAATTAGTCTTACTTTTTAATTGATAAATCTCAATTTATAGCTATAAATCCCTTCTCCACCCGCAAATAGAAAGACTACTGAACAGAAAAACCTTCATCGCTGTCCGACCAATTAACGGACTCGACCCGCGTTAAAACAACAAAAAAACAACAGGAAGGAAGGTCACACTCATGCTTGAATCCAGACACCTGCTCTCGGCCCTCGGAGTTTCTCTGATGATTGCCACCTCTTCACAGGCCGCCGGCCTGACCAACGAACGCGTTGCTTTCGGTAAGACCGACGACGGCACGGCGGTTGAAAAATATGTGTTGCGCAACAGCAACGGCATGGAGGCTACCGTCATCACCTATGGCGGGATTCTCCAGTCGCTGATCGTGCCGGACAAAAACGGCATGACCGACGACATCGTGCTCGGCTTCGACGATGTCCAGGGCTACCAGAAGAATGGCAATGTATATTTCGGCGCGACCATCGGCCGCTTCGGCAATCGCCTGGCTGGCGGCGCGTTCGAGTTGGATGGCAAGCGCTACCAGGTGCCGCAGAACGACAAGGACAATTCGCTGCACGGCGGGCCGCAAGGGTTCGACAAGCGTGTCTGGAAAGCCGAGCCGAGCAACGACAAGGACTCGGTCGGCGTGACCCTGACTTACCTGTCGAAGGACGGCGAGATGGGGTTTCCCGGCAATCTGAAGACTGACGTCACCTACAGCCTCAACGACAAGAACGAACTGCGCATCGACTACAAGGCCACCACTGACAAACCGACCGTACTGAACCTGACCAACCACAGTTATTTCAACCTGGCGGGTGCAGGCAATGGCGACATCCTCAAGCAAGTCGCGACCTTGCACGCGTCCCGCTACACACCGGTGACCGCCAAGCTGATTCCCACCGGCGAGCTGGCGCCAGTGGCCGGCACGCCGATGGACTTTACCAAGCCAACCGCCATCGGCACCCATATCAAAGCCGATCATCCGCAGTTGAAGTTCGCCGAGCCAAAACAGGGTGGGTTTGACTTCAACTGGGTGCTCGACGCCAAGGGTGACGTAAACAAACTCGCCGCCGACGTCCAGGATCCGAAGTCCGGGCGACGGCTGCAGCTCTTTACCACCGAACCCGGTGTGCAGTTCTACACCAGCAACTTCCTCGATGGCACGGTCAAGGGCAAGCAAGGCAAGGTCTATCCGCACTGGGGCGCGTTTACCCTGGAGACCCAGCACTTCCCCGACTCGCCGAACCAGCCGGACTTCCCGACCACGCGGCTGGATCCGGGCCAGACCTACACCCAGGCCATGGTGCTGAAGTTCTCGGCGGAATAACCCTCCTGCCAACCGAGCGTTCCCACGTTGCGCGTGGGGACGCCTCCCGTGGCGCTTTGCGTCATGCATTTCGGCCCTAGAGCATCCCGCTGCATTGCGGCGCGAATCAAACCTGAACGCCTGGTCTATTCTGCTGCCACAGCTTAATCGACCCGCACGACAGGAGATGCGAATGAGAACTCTGGAGTTGGCCGGCGTGTCCGTGCCGGTAATCGGCCAGGGCACTTGGCGCCTGGGTGAAGAACCGTCCCATCACAAAAAAGAAGTGGCTGCCCTGCGCTTGGGCATTGAAATGGGCATGACCCTGATCGACACCGCCGAAATGTATGCCGAGGGCGGCGCCGAAAAAGTCGTTGGCGAAGCGATCACCGGGCTGCGTGACCAAGTGTTTCTGGTGAGCAAAGTCTACCCCCACAACGCCAGCCGCAAAGGCATTCCGCTGGCCTGCGAGCGCAGCCTGCGGCGGCTCGACACCGATTACATCGACCTTTATCTGCTGCACTGGCGTGGCCAATACCCGCTGGAAGAAACCGTCGAAGCGTTTGAACGACTTCGCGAAGAAGGCAAGATCGGGCGCTGGGGCGTGTCGAATTTCGACGTGGACGACATGGAAGAACTGAACGCGCCCGACTGCGCCACCAACCAGGTGCTGTACAACCTGCAGGAGCGCGGCATCGAATACGACCTGCTGCCCTGGAGCCAGCAACGGCGCATGTCGATCATGGCCTACTGCCCGGTCGGCCAGGGTGGGCAGCTGCTCAGGGATCACACCATGCAACAAATCGCCGAGCGCCACCGCGCGACACCGGCGCAGATTGCCCTGGCCTGGCTGTTGCGCCAGGACAATGTGATCGCCATTCCCAAGGCCGTGCAGCCTGAACATGTGCGCCTGAATGCCGAAGCGGCGAATCTGCAACTTGAGTCCCAGGATCTGGCGGCACTGGACCTGGTGTTTCCCAAGCCCCAGGGCAAGCAGCGGTTGGCGATGGTTTAGCTTGGGGAATCGAAGGTTCTGTGGCGAGGGAGCTTGCTCCCGCTGGGGTGCGAAGCGGCCCTCGCTTTAGGCGGCTGCTGCGCAACCGAGCGCGAGCAAGCTCCCTCGCCACAAGAGCATTGCCCTCCAACCCATCACTCAGCGGCATCAGAACAACCCCATCTGCCCCCCGACCAAAGTCGAAAAATCATCGTCCACAAACGGCAGGATTGCATCCGCCACCGGCTGTAGTTGCTTAGTCACGTAATGGTCGTAATCTATCGGCGCGCTGCGGGTTTCCAGCGGCTCGGGGCCGGCCACGGTGATAACGTAGCTGATCCAACCGCCGTTCTGATACTGCCGAGGCCGACCCTGGCGTTCGTTGAACTCGTCGGCGAGCCGAGCGGCCCGTACGTGGGGCGGCACGTTGCGTTCGTAGTCATCCAGGGGGCGGCGCAGGCGCTTGCGGTAGACCAGACGCTCATCGAATGTACCGGCCAGCGTCTGGCGCACGTAGTCGCGCACATAATCCTGATACGGCTGGCGATGGAAGATCCGCCCGTAAAGCTCCTGCTGGAACTGCCGGGCCAGGGGCGACCAATCGGTGCGCACGGTTTCCAGGCCCTTGTAGATGATTTCATCGCTGCCGTCGGCGCGGGTCACCAAGCCGGCGTAGCGCTTCTTGCTGCCCTCCTCCGCGCCGCGGATGGTCGGCATGAGGAAACGCTTGAAATGGGTTTCGAATTGCAGCTCCAGCGCGCTCTCCAGGCCGAACTCGTCACGCACGTGTCCGCGCCACCACCCGTTGACGTAAGCCACCAGTTCCCGGCCAATCGCCGCGGCTTCTTCCTGGCCATGGGACCGGCGCAGCCAGACGAAGGTTGAATCGGTGTCCCCATAGATCACCACATGCCCCCGGGCTTCGATCAACTGCCGGGTGCGTTGCATGATCTGATGACCGCGCAGGGTGATGGACGACGCCAGGCGCGGGTCGAAGAAGCGACAGCCACTGGAGCCGAGCACTCCATAAAACGCGTTCATGATGATCTTCAGCGCCTGGGACAAGGGCGCGTTATGTTCGCGCTTGGCGGTCTCCCTGCCTTCAGCGACCCGCGCCACGATGGACGGCAGGCAGTGTCGGGTACGGGAGAACCGCGCCCCGCGAAAGCCTGGGACAGACTCGTGCTCGCCCGGATGGCGCAGCCCCTCGATCAGGCCCACCGGGTCTATCAGAAAGGTGCGGATGATCGACGGGTACAGGCTCTTGTAGTCGAGCACCAGCACCGATTCGTAGAGCCCCGGCTGGGAATCCATGACGAACCCGCCAGGGCTGGCCTCGGGCGGACGCTGGCCGAGGTTCGGCGCAACGAAGCCCTGGCGGTGCATCAGCGGCATGTAAAGGTGCGTGAACGCCGCCACCGAACCACCGCTGCGATCGGCCGGCAGGCCGGTGACGCTGGCGCGCTCCAGCAGGAACTCGAGCAGATCGGTCTTGGCGAAAATGCGCGTCACCAGCTCGCAGTCCTTGAGGTTGTAGCGGGCCAGGGCCGGCTTGTCCTCGGCGAACATGCGGTTGATCTCGTCCATGCGCTGGTACGGGTTGTCGATGGACTTGCCTTCGCCCAGCAGGGTCTGCGCGACGTTCTCCAGGCTGAACGACGGGAAACTCCAGGTCGCCGAACGCAAGGACTCGATCCCGTCGATGATCAACCGGCCCACCGCCGAGGCGAAGAAATGATTGTTGCGCGCGCCATGCTCGCGCCACTGCATTTCCTCACCGCCACGCCCCAGGCGCAGCGGTACGGCCAACCGACGAGCATGCTCATGCAGCACGCGCAAATCGAACTGCACCAGGTTCCAGCCGATGATCGCGTCGGGGTCGAAGCGGGCAAACCACTCATTGAGCTTCTTGAGCAGCAGCGTTCGGGATTCGCAATATTCGAGTTGGAAATCAACGTCGCGATCATCGCCGTTCGGTGGACCGAGCATATAGACCTGTCGCTCGCCGCAGCCTTCCAGGGCGATGGAGTACAAATCGCCCTGGGCGGTGGTTTCGATGTCCAGGGACACCAGCCGCAGCGGTGGGCGGTACTCGGGAGCCGGTTTCATCTGGGCGTCGAGCAGCACGCCGTCGGCCGATGGCGTGCCACCGAACCACACCGGGGCGGTGATGAAGCGCTCCATCAGGTAGCGCTCCGGTGGCCGGATATCAGCTTCGAACACGTCCACGCCGGCGCGCCGCAGCGTGGTGTCCAGGCGCATCAGTTGTCCATGCTGTCGACAATACAGGCCCAGCACCGGGCGATGCTCGAAATCCAGCAGGTCCAGGGGACGCAGCTCGATGTCCTTCTCCCCTTGCAACAGCGCTTCGGCCTGGCCGCGCTGCACTTGCGGCACGAACGCCACCGAAGGCTGCACCGGCAGGCGCACGCGCCGGGGGCCGGCATCGGTCGCCAGCCAGAACTCGACTTCGGTGCCCGCCGGGGTATCGCGCCAATGCCGGGTCAGGACGAAGCCCTGCTGTAGATCCACCGCTGAAACCTCAAAACTTGCATGTGCGCTGATTCTACCTGTGGCGAGGGGATTTATCCCCGCTGGGGTGCGCAGCAGCCCCTCAAGCAACTTGCATCAGATGAATGTCGTGTCGACATTTTTGGGACTGCTGCGCAGCCCAGCGGGGCGGCGCGACGCTTCGCTAAATCCCCTCGCCACAACGGCGGATGACTTTAGATAGGAGTGAATTCACCCGCCATGACGCTTTTGGACGACTGACTGCCGCTTTATCGCTTGCCCTTCGCCGTTGGGTCTACGATTCTTTTACCACCCGCAAAAAACGACACCCGAGGCCTCCCCATGAAAACCGTCGCGCAGTTGCTCCGGATAAAAGACGAGAAGAACCAGCAAGTGCACACCATTTCACCGGACGACATGGTTTTGCAGGCCCTGATGCGCATGGCCGAGAAAAACGTCGGTGCCTTGCTGGTGGTGAAGAACGACGAGGTGCTGGGCATCATCAGTGAGCGTGACTATGCGCGCAAAATGGTCTTGCACGGGCGCTCATCGGTGGGCACGAAAGTCAGCGACATCATGGTTTCGCCCGTGATCACCATCGATCCCCATCAGAACGTCGAGACGTGCCTGAGCATCATGACTGAAAAGCACTTGCGGCATTTGCCCGTCGTGGAGGACGGCAAGCTCGTCGGCCTGTTGTCCATCGGCGACCTGGTGAAAGAGGCCATTGCCGAACAAGCAGACCTGATCCGACAACTGGAGCAATACATTCGCGGCGAATGATCGGCTCGGGCGGGTTGCTCATTTGCGACTCACTTCTATATTGAAGGAGTTGCCCCGCCGAGCATCCCCATGGCCGTTACCGAACGACTGATCATCTGTGAACATTGCGATGCGGTGTACGAGCCGGTTGAGCTCGCCCCGCATCAAAAAGCTGCGTGCGTGCAATGTCACGCCGTGATCCAGCGCTACAACGGCCTGACCATCGAACAGCGCTTGGCCTTGACCATCACTGCGGCGGTGGTTTGGGTCTTCGCCAACGTTTATCCGGTGATGAGCATCCGCCTCCAGGGCTTGAGCAACAGCGCGACGCTGTGGGACTCCGTCGTTGCCCTGAGCCAGGGCCCCATTACCTTCATCGCCCTGGTCGCCGCCGTCGCGATCATCATCGCCCCGGCCTTCCAATTGGCGCTCCTGCTCTGGGTGCTGGGCTACGCCTATTCCAAACGGCGGGCACCGGCTTTCAGCCTGTGCATGCGCAGCCTGGAAACCCTGCGGCCGTGGAGCATGCTGGAGGTGTGCCTGCTGGGTGCGTTGGTCGCGGTGATCAAGCTTGCCGGCCTGCTGGATGTACTGCCCGGCATCGGCCTGTTCGCCCTGGCGGCCTTGAGCCTCTTGATGATCCGTATTGCCGGCCGTGATGTCCGCGACCTTTGGGCCACCCTGTGAACGGGCCATTGCCAGGCAACCCGCCCCGGGCCGGCGACTTGGACCTGTGCCTCTGCCACAGCTGCGGCCTGGCGTGCGACATGAGCAACGAGCCCGAGACGTGTCCGCGCTGCGATGCCGCCCTGCACCGGCGCAAACCCGATACCCTGACCCGCACCTGGGCCTACATGCTGGCGGCGCTGGTGTTCTATATCCCGGCGAACCTGCTGCCGGTCATGAACACCCAAATGCTCGGCGATGGCGCGGACAGCACGATCATCAGCGGCGTTCTCGAGTTCTGGAACAGTGGCGCCTGGGACATCGCCTTGATCATCTTCATCGCCAGCATCGCCGTACCGGGCATCAAGTTCGTCGTACTGACGCTGCTGCTGGTGACCGTGCAGCGGCGCAGCACCTGGGCCCAGGTCCAGCGAGCGAAGCTGTACCGGCTGGTGGAGGTCATCGGCTACTGGTCGATGCTTGATGTGCTGGTCGTAGCGTTGGTGGCGGCGCTGGTGAAATTCCAGGCCCTGAGCGACATCGAACCGCGACCGGGAATACTGTTCTTCGGTCTCGTGGTGCTGTTTACCATGCTGTCGGCCATGAGTTTCGATCCACGGCTGATCTGGGATACCCAACCATCCGAGGAGGTCATGGATGAAGTCGCAAGCCACTGATGGACAGCCCGCACCGGGCCGGGCCCATGTCACCAGCCGACGCTGGACGGTGTCGCTGGTATGGATCGTGCCCATCATCGCCGTGCTGGTGGGGGTGTCCCTGGTGGTCCATAACTGGCTGCAGCAAGGCCCGACCATCACCATCACCTTCAAGACGGGCGAGGGCCTCACCGCGAACAAGACCCCGGTCAAATACCGCAACGTGGTCATCGGCCAGGTCACCGACGTGCAACTGAGCGCCGACCAGAAGAATGTGACCGCCACCGTCAAGCTCGCCAAGACCGCGGACACGTTCACCCATGAAGACTCGGTGTTCTGGGTGGTCCGGCCGCGTATCGGCGCTGGCGGTATCTCCGGGATCGATACCTTGCTGTCCGGGGATTTCATCGGTGCCGACGCCGGCCACTCCACCGTGCGCGCCAAGTCCTTCACCGGCCTGGAGGCCCCGCCCCCCATCACTTACGGAGAGCCGGGCAAGCGTTTTACCCTGCACTCCCAGGACCTCGGTTCGCTGGACATCGGCTCGCCGGTGTACTTGCGCAAGATCCCGGTGGGCCAAGTGGTGTCCTATGCCCTGGACGCCGAAGGCAAGGGGGTCAATATCGAAGTGTTCGTCAATGCGCCAAACGATGCCTACGTCACCGAGAACACCCGCTTCTGGAACGTCAGCGGTGTCGATGTGAACGTCGGCGCCAACGGTTTCGCGGTCAAGACCGAATCCCTTTCCGCCCTGCTGGTAGGAGGCATTGCCTTCAGGGCGCCGGAATACAGCCCAAACGACACGCCTGCCGCCGAAGACAAGAATTTCGAGCTGTTCGCCGACCAGCAGAGCGCCCTCGCCCCGCCCAGTGGCAAGCCACAGTACCTGGCCTTGCGCTTCGACCAGGCTTTACGCGGGTTGCGCGTCGGGGCCCCGGTGGAATTCCTCGGGATCGAGATCGGCCGAGTGGTGGCCATGAACCTGGATTTCGACGAGAAACAGCGCACGTTCCCCGTCAACGTCGGCATCGTGATCTACCCCCAACTGCTGGGCAAGGCGCATGAGAAGTTGCTCAAATCCCTGGATTACGACCCGGAAGACGAAGCCGCCGCGGCTCGGCTGGTCGGCAGTTTTGTCGAGCGGGGCCTGCGCGCCCAGGCTCGCAGCGGCAACCTGCTGACCGGGCAGTTGTATATCTCCCTCGATTTCTACCCCAAAGCGGAAAAGGTCGCCTTCGACCTCGCCGCCCGCCCCCTGCGGATCCCGACGATCCCGGGCAGCCTGCAGCAATTGCAGGAACAACTGCAAACGGTGGTGGAGCGCATCAACAAGCTGCCGCTGGAGAGCATCGCCAGCAATCTGGACGGCAATCTGGTGGAGCTGCGCAAAGGACTCTCGCAATTCAACAACAAGACCCTGCCGGGCGTGCAAAGCACCTTGCAGGACGTGAGCAAGACCCTGCAATCGGCGAATTCCACGTTGGCGGAAGACTCGCCACAGCGTGAACAGCTGACCCAGACCCTGGATGACCTGGGCCGCATGTCCCGTTCGCTGCGCGAGCTGTCGGACTACCTGAGCCGACATCCTGAATCGCTGCTTCGCGGCCGTCCGAAGGACGCCCCGGCGCAAAACCTGACTTTTCCGGTGAAAGAATGATGACAGGAGCACGCTCGATGCCGCTGACGCTGAGATGTTCGTTGATTGCCCTGGCGCTGCTCCTCGGCGCCTGCCGCAGCGACCCTATCCACTATCACACCCTGAGCCCGGTCCAACCGGCGGGCCAGGTGCATGCGGGCGTGGATATCCAGATCGAGCAACTCAGCGTTCCACCGCAAGTGGATCGCACCCAGATGGTGATTCGCCAGGGCGACAGCGGGTTGGCCATCCTCGAAACCGAATGGTGGGGCTCAAGCCTGGCGGACGAACTACGCAGCAGCCTTGACGAGCAATTGAGCAACCCCGGTGCGCCAAAGCGGTTGCTGCGGGTCGACGTGCAGCGCTTCGACTCGATTCCCGGTCGGTATGCGCGCATGGACGTGCAATGGCGACTGCGCACGCTGGGCAGCGACGCCCACGCCCTCACCTGTCGCAGCAGCCTGCAAACGCCGGCCACGGGCAATATCGACGACTTGGTGAAGGGGCATCAAAACAACGTCCGGCAGTTGGTCGACCTCGTGGGGCAAGCGGCATCGCGCAACGCCTGCCCCTGATTCAATCGGGCCAATGCAGTGAAAGCACTGGAGCGACTCGCGGGTGGTGGTCGATACGCGCCAGCAAGGCATGGAACTCAGGGCGGGCATTGAGCATCGCTTCCCGGGTTTCGACCCATTTCGTGATCACCGCCGCCAGGATATCCAGCGCGCCAGGCTCGGCGCCGCCGAGAAAGGGTGACGCTGCAAACTGGTCGGCAAACAGAGCCCAGTTGCGATACAGGCGCTGTTTCGTGCCCGACACCAGACGTTCCTGGGTGAGTTCGTCCGCATCAGGCAGCCAGCGCTGGGGGAAATCGATAATGCCAATGGGCGTGTAGCAATTGGCGGCGATATAGACCAGGCCACGTATGACCTGCGCGCGTTGGGCCGGATCCTCCGGCAACAGTTTTGATTCTCGGAAAGACAACCCCAAGTGAATCAGGATCGCCGCCGCCTCGGTCAACACCGAGCCGTCCGGCAGTTGCAGGGTCGGGACCTGCTTCTGAGGATTCAACGCCTCGAGTTCTTTCGCGGCCTCGTTGTCCTCGGTCGAATAGGTATCGACGCGTCGATAAGGCACCCCGCATAGGTTCAAGGCGACCTCGACAGCTGCCGAGCCGGACTGGCTGTGACCGAATAACTGGTACATGCACCTGCCTCCTGCAAAAGGGATTATGCCGGTAGAGCTTCCTGGTTCGTGAGTGTTCCATCAATCAGACTGACACACCTGCAACGAGCTATCACCGCCGTCGATGTTCACCATCACGTCAATGAAGTTCTCATGCTCCCTGCCCGGCGCAACAATGGCCCCACACAAACAACACACCCCGGAGCACACCATCATGAAACGCCAAATCATCCTCAGCTTCGCCTTCTCGGTACTGGCCGCCAACGCATTCGCCGCCACTTCCCAACCCGTCGTTGCCGAAGGTGGCTCCGACCGCCTGATCGAAAGCCGCGTCGCCGAAGGTGGTTCCGACCGCCTGCTGGAACGCCGCGTCGCCGAAGGTGGCTCCGACCGCTTGCTGGAACGTCGCGTCGCCGAAGGTGGCTCCGACCGTCTGCTGGAACGCCGCGTCGCCGAAGGTGGCTCCGATCGTCTGCTGGAACGTCGCGTCGCCGAAGGTGGCTCCGATCGCCTGCTGGAACGCCGCGTCGCCGAAGGTGGCTCCGATCGTCTGCTGGAACGCCGCGTCGCCGAAGGTGGCTCCGACCGCTTGCTGGAACGCCGCGTCGCCGAAGGTGGCTCCGATCGTCTGGCTCAGAACCGTGCATGAGTGGTTTTTACGCAATGCCTGACCCGGTTCCAAACGACGTTCAATACGAGTCATGGCGAGGACAGCCCCTTGCCATGACGGTCCAACCCGCTTGCAAGTCATCCCCCTGAAAGCCCGGCCTCAACCGCCGGGCTTTTTCATGGCCAGAAGTTTTAGCGCCCCGAAGCCCGAGCCATGCAGCGCTGATAACGTTCGTCCACGCGCTTGGCAAACCATGCGGTGGTCAGTTTGCGTGTGATTTTCGGACTCTTGAGCACAATGCCCGGCAACAGTGCCCGAGGCAGCGGCTTGCCCTCGGCCTTCTCAGCCAGTTCGAACACACCCTTATAGAGTTTGCTGTCTTCGAAGGCGAGGCTGTCGCCCAGCTCCAACTGATCGCGGATGGTCGGGTTGCGCATCCCCAGGGACTTGCCCAAGGTGCGCACCGCCAATTCCGTTCTGCCCGGCATGATCGAGCCATGCAAGATCAAATCGCCGTCCAGGGCCAAAGAAATACCCGAAGCGCGACTCACCGCATGTTGAAACGCCGCGTTGCGACTGGCATACCACCCGGCATTGAAATCGGCGAACCGGTACAGCGGCTCTGTGTAGCTCACCGGATAGCCCAACAAATGGGCGATGCCGAAATACATGCCGCCACGACGACTGAACACTTCCCGCCGAATGGAGCCATCCACCGTATACGGATAATCCCGGGCATTGGCCTGGGCAAATGCGATGCTGACCTGCATCGGGCCACCCGTGTGCACGGGATTGAAGCCGTCGAACAACGTCTTGCCCAACGGCACCATGCTGATGAAGTCATCGAAAATCGCGCTGAGTTCTTTCTCGCTTCGCGCCGCGTCCAGACGGTCGCTGTAGCTTTTACCGTTCGGCGAACGCACCTGGAGCGCGCCGCTGACCAGGAACCCCGGAATGTGCACCTTGGCCGCGCGACGGTCGATCTCCTGCCGGGCGATCTTGCCCAGCCCGGGCACGGCCGGATCGGCCTGGAACGTGGATTCCTGTTCGGTCACCGCCAGCACCGAACAGATGTTCTGCGTCGTGGGCGGGATCTGCTGCGCCGAAAAGGCTACGTAGATATCCGTTGCCCAGCCTGCCCGATCAGCGGTCTTGGCCGGCAACAAACGAACGATCTGCGCCTTGACTTCGGCAGGCTGGCGTTCAGGCTCCTGGGCCTGGCGAGTGCCGCAACCGGCCAGGGCCAGCGAAGCGGCGAGGCTGATCGTCAATCGAGTGAAATGCATGGTGCTCCATCAGATCCATTGTTCGGGAGCAACCATACGACCAAAAGCCGGTAGAAATCCAATAGAGAGCAAGCTTGCTCCTACAAGGCAACGCCGTTCACTCAAGGCCACCTGCAAACCCGTGGCGAGGGAGCTTGCTCCCGCTGGGCCGTGAAGCGGCCCCAAAACCCGCCCAATGCGCAGCAACAGAAACACCGAGTCCGACGGTTTACGACTGCTTCGCAGGCGAGCGGGAGCAAAGTCCCTCGACACAGGTCCATCATCTTTCTAGTACGGTGCTGGGTTAGATTCCGCTCAAGGCCAGGTCCAGGGCGAAGTAGGTGAAGATCAGGTCTGCCCCGGCCCGCTTGATCGCGCCCAGGCTTTCACGTACCACGCGGGCCTCGTCGATGGCACCGGCCTGGGCGGCAAACTTGATCATCGCGTATTCACCGCTGACCTGGTAAGCCGACAAGGGCAAGTTCGACGCCTGGCGAATGTCGCGGATGATATCGAGATAGGCCCCTGCCGGCTTGACCATCAACGCATCGGCGCCCTCCTGCTCGTCCAGCAACGACTCGCGCAAGGCTTCGCGACGGTTCATCGGGTTCATCTGATAGCTCTTGCGGTCGCCCTTCAAGGCACTGCCGCCAGCCTCGCGAAACGGCCCGTAGAGCGCCGAGGCGAACTTGGTGGAGTAGGCCATGATGGCGGTCTGGCTGAAGCCCGCGTTGTCCAAAGCCTTGCGAATAGCCTGGACTTGCCCGTCCATGGCCGCCGACGGCGCAATGACATCGGCACCGGCGCGCGCCGCCGCCACGGCTTGCTTGCCCAGGTTGACCAAGGTGCGGTCGTTATCCACTTCATCGCCATGCAGCACGCCGCAATGGCCATGATCGGTGTATTCACAGAAACAAGTGTCGGACATCACCACCATTTCCGGCACGGCGTCCTTGCAGATCCCGGCCATGCGCGATACCAGGCCACGCTCGCTCCACGTGTCGCTGCCATCGTTGTCCAAGTGATGAGACACGCCAAAGGTCATCACCGACTTGATACCCGCGCGGGCATAGCGCTCGATTTCGCCGGCCAGTTTCGATTCGGGGATACGCCTCACACCCGGCATGCTCTTGATCGGCACAAAATCGTCGATCTCTTCCTCGACGAAGATTGGCAGCACCAGATCGTTCAATGTGAACTCGGTTTCCTGGAACAGGCTGCGCAAGCTCGCGTTGCGGCGCAGACGGCGTGGACGTGCTTCGGGGAACTGGCTGGACATGGGACTCCGGGGTCAGGTTTGAATCACGAGGCAAAGCTTATGCCCTGGCCGGCCAGGGCACAAACGGCGCTCGGAAAACAGAGTGTTACCGACCGGGCAATAATCCCTCAGTCAGCGAGCCCTGGTGCCAGTCATTCCGGGATCTTCAACCCGCGAGTCACTGCCGGCCGCGCCAGGAAACGCTCCAACACCCGAGTCACGTTGGGGAAGTTCTGGATGCCCACCAGGTCACCCGCCTCGTAGATCCCAGCAGATTGCGCACCCACGCAAACGTCGCGATGTCGGCAATGGTGTAGCGCTCGCCCATGATCCAGTCCCGCCCCTGCAAACGGCCATCGAGCACCTTGAGCAGGCGCCTGCTTTCCTCGACATAACGGTCGCGCGGTCGCTTGTCCTCGTAGTCCTTGCCGGCGAACTTGTTGAAGAACCCCAGCTGCCCGAACATCGGCCCGATCCCGCCCATCTGGAACATCAGCCACTGGATCGTCTCGTAGCGCGCCGCCGATTCCTGTGCGAGCAATTGGCCGCTCTTGTCCGCCAGGTAGATCAGGATCGCCCCCGATTCGAACAACGCCAGCGGTTGGTCCCCGGGACCGTGGGGATCGAGAATGGCTGGAATCTTGTTGTTGGGGTTCAGCGACAGAAACTCGGGCGACAATTGGTCATTACTGCCGAAATCGACTTTATGGGGCTCGTACGGCAGGCCAATCTCTTCGAGCATGATCGAGACTTTTACGCCGTTGGGGGTCGGCAGGGAGTAGAGCTGGATCCACTCCGGGTACTGGGCGGGCCATTTTTGGGTGATGGGAAAAGGGGTCAGGTTGGGCATGAAATGGGTTCCAGAGTCAGCCAGAAAGCTGAAGCATAAATCAGCTGATCCAGCTTTGGGCCGTCGCCCATTCTTAAATCCGCAACATCCTGTTGCTAACATTCGCTTCATGTCCTGACGGCATGCCGCTAAAAACAGCGCATCGGCCAGGATCGAACCAAAGGGCGAGAAGGGACTCAGAGAGAGGCCCCGAGAAATCGAAGCGGCTTTACGACAAGGAAAACACCCGGGCCCAGGGCCTCGCGGTGCCGGGGTTTGTCAGCCTGAATCGAGAGCATCGAAGACGTCTATCCCATGATGAACCCACAGAGATTCACCCGTTACCTCAAACGCCGTTCGTGGCTGGTGCTGCCGACGCTGCTTGTGGCCTGTGGACTGGTACTGTCGCTGGAATCCAGCGTCAGCCGCGCGCAGCCAGCCGACGGTGTCCAGACCCTGGTGTTCTTGCGCCACGCCGAGAAACCCGCCGGGGGCCTCGGCCAGCTCAACTGCCAAGGCCTCAACCGCGCCATCGACCTGGCTACCCTGCTGCCGGAAAAATTCGGCAAAGCTGACTATGTATTCGCCGCCAACCCTACCCGAAACGTCGAAGAGGGTGAGTTGGACAATTCCTATAGTTACATCCGCCCATTGATGACCATCAGCCCCAGTGCCATCAAGCTGGGCTTGCCGGTCAATATCGAATACTCAGCCAACGACACCAGCGATCTGGCAAACGAACTGCTGGACGACAAATACCACAACTCCACCATCTACACCGCCTGGTCCCATGGTTACCTGCCGGAGCTGATCAATAAGGTCGCCGGTGAAGCGGTGGGCAAACGGCAAGAGATTACCGACGATTGGGCGTCGAGCGATTTCGATTCGCTGTATGTACTGACCCTGACGTGGCACAACGGCAAGGCCAGCCTCACCAGCCAGAATTACAAGCAAGGGCTGGATAACGGGCAGGAGACGTGCCCGACGTAAGCGGCAGGCCGCTTCTATTGACTGGACATCCGATGTGGGAGCGAGCCTGCTCGCGAAAGCGGTTTCTCAGTCACTGGCGCATTAAACGGCCTCTTCGCGAGCAGGCTCGCTCCCACAGGGGCACGGTGTGTTGAATGCCAGATGGCGCCCTACCCGCCCCGAGCCGCGCGCTCGCGCAGGTATTGCAATACCGCCGCCTGCTCCCCGGCGAACTCGATGCGCCCGCCCTTCTTTTCTCGCTGGAATACGTACATCGGGTCGTAATATTCGCGCAGCAAGCCTTCGATCCAGCCGCGATGCAAATCGACGGCTCCCGTACTGGCCTGCTCGGCCAGGGCCGCCTCCATGATGTCCATCAACCGGCGATGACGGTCGCCCCCCAGCCGCCTATGGATGTTATCGAGGCTCGACAGCAGCCGTTCGGAAAACAGTGAGAAACCTTCGTCGCCATGCACGTCGATGAATTCGGCACAGAGGTTGATCACATAATCGCCCAGGATTCGCTCGACTCGTCGCTCCAGGCTGTCTTCTAGCCAGACCATCGGCACCTGCTGCATACGCTGGTACAACGGCAGCGGCACGGCGCAGCTGCCCACCATGCGACTTTCGTCTTCCAGCACGAATTGCTCGAGCCCGGCGGCGCGCTTCTTCAGCACATCCACCGCCAGCAGGTTTTCGAAATCGATGTTGGACGGCTGCCCGGTGGCGCGCTTGCCAAAGCTGGAACCGCGATGATTCGCGTAGCCTTCCAGGTCCAGTGCGTTGGGCAGTTGCGTCAGCACTTCGGTCTTGCCCGTGCCGGTCATGCCGCCCAACAAGACCAAGTCGCACTGGGCAGCCGCTTGATCGACGGTTTCGAGCAGAAAGGTACGCATGGCCTTGTAGCCACCGCCGACACGGGGGTAGTCGATGCCGGCTTCTTCCTTGAGCCACTGCTGGACAATCTGCGAGCGCAAGCCACCACGAAAGCAATAAAGCACTCCTTCGGGATGGGAACGGGCGAAGTCGGACCAGGCCTGGATGCGCTGGGCCTTGGTGTCACCGCTAACCAATTGATGCCCGAGGACGATGGCAGCTTGCTGGCCCTGTTGTTTATAGCAAGTGCCAACGCGTTGCCGTTCGATGTCGGTCATCAGGGGCAGGTTGACCACGCCGGGAAACGCGCCCTTGAGAAATTCGACGGGCGCTCGGGTGTCCATCATCGGACGGTCGTTGAGGAAGATATCGCGGTAATCGGTGATGTCGCGGGGCATCAGAACACCTCGACCGCGTGGCTCTGTCGCTCGACCAATTCACCGATCGGCTCCAGCGAAAGGCCCAGCTCGACGGCAACCTGCAGGAATTCGCTTTCGCCTTCGGGCGTGACGGCAACCAGCAAGCCGCCGCTGGTCTGCGGGTCGCACAGCACGCGCTTGTGCAACTCCTGGACCCGACCGACCCTGCTGGCGTAGCTGTCATAGTTGCGCAGTGTGCCGCCCGGCACGCAGCCCAGGTCCAGGTAGTACTCGACGCCCGGCAAGCGCGGCACGGCGTCGTAGCGGATGCGTGCGGTGAGCTGGCTGCCATCGGCCATCTCCACCAAGTGTCCGAGCAAGCCGAAACCGGTGACATCGGTCATTGCGGCCACGCCGTCGAGCTTGCCGAAACGGCTGCCGGGCTTGTTGAGGGTGCACATCCAATCCCGGGCCAGGCCCACGTCGGCGGCGCGCAGCTTGCCTTTCTTTTCCGCGGTCGTGAGGATGCCGATGCCCAGGGGTTTGGTCAGGTACAAGCGGCAACCCGCGACGGCGGTGTCGTTGCGCTTCATGTGGCGCTTGTGCAGGAGCCCCGTCACCGCGAGGCCAAACATTGGCTCCGGCGCATCGATCGAATGGCCGCCCGCCAAGGGAATGCCCGCCTCGTCGCACACCGAGCGGCCACCACGAATGACCTCCCGGGCAATCTCCGGGGCCAGTACGTTGACGGGCCAGCCGAGGATTGCAATCGCCATCAGCGGATCGCCGCCCATGGCGTAGATATCACTGATGGCATTGGTCGCGGCGATGCGTCCGAAATCGAAAGGATCGTCGACGATCGGCATGAAGAAATCGGTGGTCGAGACCACCCCGCGCTCCTCGTCGATGGCATACACCGCTGCATCGTCCCGGGAGGCATTGCCGACCCAAAGCTTGGGGTCAAGGTTCTGCGCACCGCTGCCGGCCAGGATCACTTCCAGCACCTGGGGCGAAATCTTGCAGCCGCAACCGGCACCGTGGCTGTACTGGGTCAGGCGAATCGGCTCGCTCATGGGCATACCTCTCGTAAGTCAAGGTCGGCAATTCTACCAGCAACGTCCGCCGCCCACCGCCCGTCGCGATCAATCGCCGCGTATCCGACGGAATTTTTCCGGCGTCGCGGGACTCACTTGAACAATAGCCGAGCCTTCCAAGGAGATAGCCGATGGACCCAACCCCACCCGCGACGACTCATCTTGATTACGGTCTCGACACGCTGTTCGGCCGCGAGACCAAAAGCGTCGACTGCCAGTTCGACGTCAAGCGTCTGGACGACGGCGAGCCGCCGTGGTTTGCCTTGCATGTACGTCCGCCGCTTCCCGAAGACCTGGCAAAGGCCCAGATCGTGGTGTTCAGCGCCGAAGGCCGGCGCATCAGCGGTATCGTTCGGCGTTCCGAGCGCCTGGCCGACGACAGCTTGCAGCTGGACGTCGAACCGGACTGAAGCGCTCAGGCGCGCGGTGTACTGCTGCGGTACATGAACACCAGCGCCAAAGCCAGGCAGGCCATGGCCAGCAAGCGGCTGCTGGACAGTTCGATCGCCGGATTGCCCAGCCAGCCGAAGTTATCGATCAGCATGCCCATGCCCAGTTGCCCGACAATGACCGCCACGGTGGCAACGGCCGTGCCGACTCGTGGCACCGCGCCGACCATCACTATCATGTACACCACGCCAAACAACGCACCGCTGAGCTGCCACTTGGGCACCTCCAACAGGCTCATGGCGTGGGCCGGCTCGAAAAACACGATCAACAGCCCCGTGACCACCGTGCCCACCACAAAGGTCAGCAGGCTGCTGCGCAGCACGCCAACCGTCTCGCCCAGGCGTCCGTTGATCGCGGCCTGAACGCTCAGTACCGCGCCGGCGGCAACGACCACCAGCAATAACACAATGATGCTCATATCAACCTCGGGCTATCAGGACAAGGGCCACCACAATCAACGCCAACGCCAGCCAACGCTCGCGATTGACCCGCTTGCGACTCGCGCCGAACCAACCGAAATGGTCGATCAGCACGCTTTTGCCCACTTGGCCGGAGAGGATCGCGATCATGGTCATCGCAATACCGATGTGAGGGGTGGCGAGGGTCAGGACCACCACATAGATGGGTCCCAGAAAGCCGCCGATCAATTGCCAGCGCGGCAGCGTGTCCAGTGATGGGCCTCGCTGGGGGCCGCTGAGCAACAGCAGCAGGAACAACAGCGCGGCGCCCACGCCAAAGATGCTCAACGTCGCCCATAGATGGCCGACCTGGATGCCCAACGGTCCCAGCAGACCGGCCTCCACCGACAATCCCATGCCCGCCAGGATGACCAGGGGCAACAATAGCCAGCGCAAAAATGGCCGGGGTGGCGCCGCAGCCGCTATCGGCGCGGCCGCGTCTTGTGATGTCGGTTGCATCGAATGTACCTGTCTTGGAAAGAAACGACGGGCATTATCAACTGGCGCTCCTATGCGATAAATGTGAGCATTCCCACAACACTTTTGCGCAGTACGCACAGCGGATTTCCCATGCAAGGTCTCGATGAACTGGGTTTCAAGGCACTCCGACTCTTTGTCGCGGTGCTCGATCACGGCAGCTTTTCGGAAGTGGCGCGGCGTGAGGGGTTGGCGCCCTCTTCGATTTCCCGCCAGATCCAATTGATGGAGCAAGCGCTGAACCAGCAACTGCTCTATCGCCACACGCGCGCCGTTTCGCCCACCGAAGCCGGCCGCCTGCTCGGTCACCACGCACGGTTGTTGCTGGTGCAACTGGAGGAAGCCGAACAAGCCTTGCAGGAGCAGTACAGCGAGCCGGCCGGGCTGATACGGATCAACGCTCCCGTGGTGTTCGGCCAGCGACACCTGACGCCGTGGCTGGGCCAGTTGTGCGAGCGCTACCCCAAGCTGCAGTTGGACATCCAGCAGACCGACAATTATGTGGACCCGCTGCAGCAAGGTGCCGACCTGCTCTTTCGCATCGGGCCGCTGCACGATTCCAGCATGCAGGCGCGGATCGTCGCGCCGCACCGCTTCCAGATTGCCGCAAGCCCCGACTACCTCGCCCGTCATGGCACGCCACGCAAGCCCCAGGACCTGGCTGCCCATGAGTGCCTGGCCTATAAAGGCGTGGCGGGCCAGCAGCGCTGGTTCTTCCGACGTCCCGGTCAAACCTGGACGCCATACAGTGTCAGGGGCCCGATCACCGGCAACCACGCCGACACCCTGACCCAGGCCGCCGTGCAAGGGCTGGGCCTGGTGATGTTCCCGTCGTGGCTCATCGGCGAAGCCGTGCGCAGCGGAACGCTGGTGCCGGTGCTGAGCGACTACGAAGCGTCCAACAGCCTCGAACCCCAGCAAATCGCTATCCTCTGGCCCGGCAGCCGACGCCTGTCGGTGAAGGTGCGTACGGTGATCGACTTTTTCCTTGAATGTTTCGGCGAGGTGCCCTACTGGGATCGTCCTTGACGGTCAGGCGCTGGAGTCAAGGCCAGGCCCATGGGATGATCCAGCTTTAGATCGAGCCTGCGTGGAGCGTTTTAATGTCATTGCTGAGTAAACGAGCCGCCGCCGTGCTGCTGACGGCGGTCGCCAGCCTGGCCGCATGGCCTGCCATGGCGGCCCAGCCCAAGACCGTGGCCCAGGCACCGGTCCAGAAGATTTCGATGCTGGGCGGCAAGTTCAGCTTCACCCTGCCCAAGGGCTACACGGCAACGCCGTTATCCGCGGGCGAAGTGGCCCAGGGGACAGCCGGGGCGACCGGTATGATGTACAGCAATGCCACGAGCAAGACAGTGGTGATCACGGCTGAAAACACCTTGGTCGACGGGGCGAATGTGAAGGACAACGACGCGGCCTTCCTGGACAGCACCTTTGCCGATTTTGCCGTCCAGAAAACCAAGGCTCTGCCGGATGCCAAAATTCTTGGCGAACAAAGCCTGATCCAGAAAACCACCGGTCTGGGCCTGCGTCAGCTCGACACCAAGGCCACGCAGGGTGGCGGGCCGACGTTGGACACCACGCTGATCGGCGCCTCCGGCACCCGTATGGCCGTGGTGCAGATCATTTCCAGGGCCAGCGACCAGGCCGGCCATGAGGCGCTGGTCAAGCAGATCGCCAGCGGGAAGTGAGAACACTGGCGCAGCATGCCTGACCCGTGGGAGCGAGCCTGCTCGCGATGACGGCGATACATTCGGCATCCCCATCAACTGAAACACCGCCATCGCGAGCAGGCTCGCTCCCACACTGGATTTGTGGAGGACTCAAAACCCAAGCGCAGCACACCCCCCTGTGGGAGCGAGCTTGCTCGCGATGACGGCGGTACATTCAGCATCCCCATCAACTGAAACACCGCCATCGCGAGCAGGCTCGCTCCCACACTGGATTTGTGGATGACTCAAAACCCAAGCGCAGCACAATTCCCTTTGGGGGCTGGTGTGCCTATCAGGGGTTGAGTCGCTCAAGCCAGGCCCGCAGATCCTTCACTTCCTGCGCATTGATCTCATGGCCAAGGCCCGGATAGGCATGGAATTCCGGCTCCAGGGCCAGGGTCTTTAGGAAGGTGTCGGCGTCGGTGCCGTCATGGAAGGGAATGATCGGATCCGCGGTGCCGTGGCCGATGAACACGGCTAGCGCCCTTCGTGCCTCGTCGGGCGTCAGTTCGGCCCGCAGCACCGGCAGGATTCGCCCACCCATCGCAGCGATGCCCCCGACGGCTTCCGGGTGTCGCAAGGCGATTTCGTAGCTCATCATCGCGCCCTGGCTGAAGCCCACCAGGTAGACGTTGCCCGCATCGGTCGGGTACTTGGCCCGCGCCTTTTCGATGAATTCCATAAGCATCTGGCCACTGGCCTTCAAGTCTGAAGTGTCACCGTCATACGCGCCCTCGCCCTTTTTGGCGAACCATTGGTAGTGGCCCGGTTCCATGGACTTGGGCGCGCGCACCGAGAGGTAGTTGTAGTGCCTGGGCAGTTCATCGGCGAGCCTGAGCAGATCCGTTTCGTTGCTGCCCGAACCGTGCAGGAAAATCACGAGCGGCCGGTTTCGGGCCTGCTCGTCGGCGCGGGCCAGGTAATTGAGGGGCAAATCCGTTTGCAGCGACGGTTGGGCCTGCACGCCGGCCGATACCAGCAGCAGAAACAGGGCGAACGCTTTGAGCATCAGTCTTCCTCCATCATTGGATAGCCGCACGACAACGACCGTGCGGTGAGGTAGACAGCACTTATCAGTCGTTGATCAATTTCCCCGCCCGAATAGGCTCGCGCCCGGCGACTTTCGCCTGCCAGATACCTGGCTGGGTGTAGCGCCCACGATCCAGGGCGAACAGTACGCCGCTGGTGCCCGCTGGCACAACGCTGACCCGGTCATTCAACGGATCGACCACCTCGAACAGCGGATCGCCGCGCTCCACCCACTCCCCGGCCTCCCGCAGGAAACTCACCACGCCATCGTGCGGCGCGAACAGGTATTGCGTGCCTTCGAACGGCAAGCCCTCGCAGCATTCTTGCGGCGCGGCCGGCCAGTCACCGGCGATGAGGCCCTGTTCCGCGAGAAATCCCAGGATGGCTTCGCAATTGGCCTGGGCCTGCTCCACCCGGGTGTCGCCCATGCTGCCCAGTTCGAGCGTCGTCGCCAGGTTGGCCGGCGGAATCGCCGCTTGCGGAAAAATCCTAGCCAGGCGCAACCAGGGTGTCGAGCAGGACTCATCGAACGAACTGCCGCCCGAATCTTCACACAGCAACGCCACCCCGGCCTTCAAGCGCGCGGCCAATGAGCGCCACTGCGGCCATTGCTGGGGCAAGGCATACAAGTGGATCGCGGCCTCGAAATCACAGTGCAGATCCAGAGTGACATCGGCGTCGCAGGCGTGGCGAAGCAATAGCCGGTGCAGGGCTTCAAGCTGGGAAGGTGGCGGCGGCAGATCTTCCAGCACCTCGACCATTGTCTGGCGAATCAGGGTGATGTTGGCGGCCGGGTCATCCCCGAGACGGTCACCGATGCGTTGCGCCACCGGGGCGCTGAGTTCGACGAAGGAACGGTTGAAATTCTTGCCGCTGCCCAGCTCGAAACGCCCCATATGGGCGCTTTGCAGATGCTGATCCAGGCCGATGGGATTGGCCACCGGCACGAGCTCGATCACGCCTTTGAGCAAACCACGGGCTTCAAGATCGTTCAGTCGCTGTTTCAGCTCCCATGCCGTGCGCATGCCCGGCAACTCGTCGGCATGCAGGCTCGCCTGGATGTACGCCTTGCGCGGCCCGTGGCCGTAACGAAACACGCTGAGCGAACGCTCCGTGCCCAGGTGACTCCATGGCAGGATATGGTCGATGCGTTGCATAGGCACTCCAGATATCGGTTTCTCGACAGGCTCAGGGTAAAACAATCGCCCATGAAAAAGGTGGCCGGCCGGGTCAGCGGCGGGCCACCTGTGGGCTTCAGCTATTAATGCCCGTAGACGTCAAAGGCGAAGTATTTGTCCTGCACTTTCTTGTAGGTGCCATTGGCGCGGATTTCAGCGATGGCAGCGTTGAATTTCTCGGCAAGCTCTTTGTCACCCTTGCGCACCGCAATGCCGGCGCCGCCGCCGAAGTACTTGGCGTCTTCATAGGTAGGCCCGACGAAGGCAAAACCTTTGCCGGCGTCGGTTTTCAGGAAACCTTCGTCGAGGTTGACCGAGTCAGCCAGCATCGCGTCGAGGCGACCGGCAACCATGTCCAGGTTGGCCTCCTGCTGAGAGGTGTAGCGCACCAGGTTGATCCCCGCCGGCACCAGCACTTCGGTCGCGAAGCGGTCATGGGTACTGGCGCGCAGTACACCGACTTTCTTGCCCTTGAGCTCGGTCAGCGGGTCCTTGACGTCGGTGCCTTGCTTCATCACGAAACGCGCCGGGGTGTGGTAGTACTTGATGGTGAAGTCGACGTTTTTCTTGCGGTCGTCCGTGATCGTCATGGACGACAGGACCGCGTCGATTTTCTTGACCTTCAGCGCCGGGATCAGGCCGTCGAACTCCTGCTCGACCCAGACACACTTGACCTTCATCTGCTCGCACAGCGCGTCGCCGATATCCACATCGAAGCCGGCCAGCTTGCCGTCAGGGGTTTTCATCGAAAAGGGTGGATACCCGGCCTCGATCCCGAGACGGATCGGCTTGGCGTCTTCGGCCACGGCTGAGAAGGATAATACGGACAGTGCCAGGGCACCGAACATGACAAGCTTCTTCATTTTTGCTCCTGAGTGCGCAGGTTTTTTTGATCGTTATTGGCAGATTCGGAAACAGCGTTCGGTCTGGGAAACCGAAGTGGGCGGGAGTCTAGAGGGGCACTCGGGAGGGGAATTACGTAGAGGCGACAAATAGTTATAGAAATACCCAGGCTTGGCTGAGGATCATGAATTTACGAAAAGTCTGACAGAGGCAAACGCTGATGGCGAGGTTCTGCACCGCTCAGGACTGCTACGCAGCCCAGCGGGAGCAAGCTGCCTCGCCACTACGTGAATAAGCCGCCGGAAAATTTCAGCAATCGCAGCTGACGATCTTCTCCGCCACGCGCTCTACGGAACCCGTCAGGCGAAAGCCCTCGTCGAGCCAGCCCATGACGCCGCCAATCATTTCCTTGACCGGATACCCGAGGGTCGCCAGGCGGACCGCAGCCTTGTTGGCGCCGTTGCAGTGTGGCCCGGCGCAATAGACCACGAACAGAGTCGTCTCGGGATAGGCCGCCAGTGCGTGCGCCGTGAGCGTGCGGGTTGGAAGATTGATCGCCCCCGGCACATGCCCGCGCTCGTAGGCCAGCGGACCGCGTACATCCACCAGTACAAAATCGACATCGCCCGTTTCCTGGCTGGCATGGACATCGGAACAGTCGGTTTCGAACATCAGGCGCCGGCTGAAGTGTTGCAAGGCCAGGTCGGATGAGGCGGCAGGCACTTCGCTAACGGGGCTGGTCATGATTTTTACTCCTGGAACAAAAGGGCTCGAAGAGACTTTATCGACCTGGCGCTTACCGCTACAGTGGCGGATACGACACTCTGTGGGAATTTTCCGCCAAATGCATCCTACACCCGGCCTCGTCGCGATCCTTGCCTACGACGGCCTGTGCACGTTCGAGTTCGGCGTCGCCGTCGAGATATTCGGACTGGCACGGCCCGAGTTCGATTTCCCGTGGTATGAGCACCGCATCGTCGCCGTCGACGAAGGCCCGATGCGCGCCATGGGCGGCTTCCAGGTGCTGGCCGATGGCGGCATGGAACTGCTCGACAGCGCTCGTACGATTGTCGTGCCGGGCTGGCGCATTCGCAGCGGTCCGCCCTCCGATGCCCTGCTCCAGGCCCTGCGGCGAGCCCATGAACGCGGCGCCCGTTTGTTGTCGATCTGTTCAGGAGCGTTCGTGCTTGCCGCCACGGGATTGCTCGACGGCCTGGGCGCCACGACTCATTGGCGCTACACCGACGAGCTCGCCGAGCGCTACCCCGCCATCGATGTGGATCCCGACGTGCTTTATGTCGATTCAGGCCAAGTGATCACGTCGGCTGGCAGCGCGGCAGGCATCGATGCGTGCCTGCACCTGGTTGCGCGGGATTTCGGAGCCCAGGTCGCCAACACCGTGGCACGCCGGCTGGTCATGCCGACGCAACGCACCGGCGGCCAGGCGCAATTCATTCCGTCGCCGGTCAGTCGCACACCGCGCAGCGACTTGTCCGGCGTCATGCAATGGGCCCGGGAGCGTCTCCACGAGCCGCTGGGTGTGCGCGAGCTGGCAAGCCACGCCGCCATGAGCGAACGAACCTTCCTGCGCCGCTTCACCCAGGCCTCTGGCCTTTCACCCAAGGCCTGGCTGCAACATGAACGCCTGGCTCGGGCGCGGGAACTGCTGGAGAGCACGAGCGACAACACCGACATCATTGCCCAACTCTGCGGCTACCGCTCGGTGGAAAGTTTCCGCGTGGCATTTCGTAGCGTGGTGGGGGTTGCGCCGTCGGTCTACCGAGAGCGGTTTGGGCGGGGATGAACCCAGCATGAGCTTCGCCCAGGTTTGCTCGCGACGCTCAGCGTCTGCGCAACAAGTACGTGTCCATGATCCAGCCATTGGCCTGCCGCGCCGCCTGGCGAGTGCGTTCGATGTCATCGGCCACGTCCCCCAGCCGGCCGGCGACCAGGATTTCGTCCGCCGTCCCTAAATAGGCGCCCCAGTAGATGTGCAGGTCCGGATCGCTTACCTGACGATACGCGTCCTGCGCATCGAGCATCACCACCACGCTCTCCGCGTCGCCGACCTGCCCCGCCGCCAACCGCCGGCCAGTGGTGATCTCCAGCGAACCGCCAATGGTATTCAATGACACTTTATGTCGCGCCGCGAGGGCCTGGACGCTGGTGATGCCAGGGATCACTTCGAACTCGAAAGCGCAGCGTCCGGAATCAAGGATCGCCTGGAGGATACGCAAGGTGCTGTCGTACAACGACGGGTCGCCCCACACCAGGAAACCGCCGCATTGTCCGTCTGATAACTGCTCTTCGATCAGCCCTTCGAAAATGGCCTGCTTCGCCCGATTCAGCTCCGTGACAGTGCCCGCGTAGTCCGAATCGCCGCGCTCGCGCTCAGGACTGCTGGCTTCGACGAAACGGTAGGAATGGTCGGCGATATAGCGTCGACAGATCTCGCGGCGCAAGTCCAGCAACCCGTCCTTGGCAGGCCCCTTGTCCATCAGGAAAAATACATCCACCTGGTTCAAGGCCTTCACCGCCTGCATCGTCAAGTGGTCCGGATCACCTGCACCGATGCCGATCACCAAGAGTTTTTTCATGGTCGTGACTCCAAGGCTCGCAAGCGCCAAACCCCGTTGAATCGCAGGTCAACGACGCCAAGGGGTTCGATATCGATCCGGTTGAACATGGCCGGTTGGCAGCCCAGCACGTTCATCATGGCGGCGCGGATCACGAACGGATGGGTAACGGCCAACCAACGACCCGGGGTCTTTTCCAGCGACGCCAGCCAGTCACCGACGCGCCGACACAATTGGCTGACGGATTCACCGCCGTGGGGCGCGGCGTCCGGATCATCGCGCCACGCCTGGAGGTGCTGCGGTTCGGTCGCGAGCAACTCGTCGACCGACGCCCCCCGCCACCGTCCGAAATCACAATCGGCCAATGCCGGGGTCACCACGGGTGAGTCACCCAACAAGGCCGCCGTCTGGCGCGTCCTCAGTTCCGGCCCGCAGAGCAGATGCCGGGCATGGTGGTATTGGCGACCGATCTCGGGGCGCTTCGCCAGCCAACCGGCATCCAGCGGTTCGTCCAGGCCCAAGCGAGCGCTTTTCTGAGCGGCGGTGCGGGCGTGGCACATCAAGGTCAGGCGGGTCGCTTGCACGGGGAATTCTCGGGCGGTTGGAGGGGATCAGTGACAGGGCAATGGCGCACTTTGTTGTACAGCACCTTATATGAACTCCAATAACGTTGGACAAAAAGGCGTTATGTCCGACACCGGCAGAAGCATTACCTGACATACAAAGGCACCTCAACCAAAGCCTTGCCCTACAAGGCTTACACATAAGTTCAGACTTTTTAAACGGAACGTAAAAACCTCTGGACACGTAGCACCCGCTACCCAAATACTATTTTCGAAATGATGAAAAAAACCCAACACCCATCCAGGCAAGGAGCACGGATGCCTCTCTCCAGAGACCAGACCAGCGATCCATGCCTGGTTTTGCCGCCATCGGAAAGCCAGGCCATAGATGCCCTGCGCAGTCGGGCATTGTTCGAAGCGGTGTCCAGCCCGCTGGTTGAAGCCTGTCCAGCCTTGAAGGCCCGGGAGCCGGCCTTGACCCAGGCGTCGCCATCTGCCGAGCCTTGTGAGCACTATGCGCGAACCCATTGAATGCGCCGAATCAGGTCTGTACACCAAGCCTGCTTTCAGATTGCTGCGGGAAGAGTCGGACCATCCGCTGCTGCTGGTCTGTGAACACGCCAGCCGATTCATCCCAGGCGCGCTCAATGACCTGGGTCTGGATGAGACGGCGGCCCAGGAACATATCGCCTGGGACATCGGTGCCCTGGCCTTGGCCGAGCGGCTGTCCGAAACCCTTGGCGCGACCCTGCTGTCGGCCAACTACTCGCGACTGTTGATCGACCTGAACCGCCCATTGCACGTCCCCGACAGCATCCCGGCGCAAAGCGAGATCTACCAGATCCCCGGCAACCACTCGCTGGACGACGCCACGCGCGAATACCGCCAGCAGTGCCTGTTCCACCCTTTTCATGACCAACTGCGAACCCTGATCGACCGCCGCCTGGCTGACAACCGGGTCGTGCGGGTAGTGGGCATCCATAGTTTCACCCCGGTGTTCTACGGCCAGCCGCGCGCACTCGAGGCTGGCGTCCTGTTTGGCGAAGCCAGGGAATATGCCCAGCACATCGTCGAAGGGCTGGCCCGGCACTCGCTGCGGGTCGCCGGCAACCAGCCCTACAAGGTCAGCCCCTTGAGCGACATGACGGTTCCGGTACATGGCGACGGCCGCGGCCTGGATTCGGTGCTGATCGAAGTGCGCAACGACCAACTGCGCAGCCTCGAGTCGTTAAGGACCTGGAGCGCATACCTCGCTCCCCTGCTATAAACACGACGGTGTAGAGTTTTCAGCTGCAAAGCAACAACGCGTGGACAACGACAGTGATCGTCAAGCCCGGTGCCTATCAGCGGGTTCTTTGGAACAGGAGTGCAATCCATGCTGGCTTTACGTCCAGTTCAATTGACCGATTTGCCGCAACTGCAACAGCTGGCCCGCGATAGCCTGGTAGGCGTCACTTCGCTTCCCGACGACGTCGATCACCTGCGGGAAAAAATTCTCGCCTCGTGCGCCTCCTTCGAGGCCGAAGTGCACACCCCGGGCGGGGAGAATTATTTTTTTGTTTTGCAGGAGCTGGAATCAGGTCGCCTCGTGGGCTGTTCGGAAATTGTCGCCACCACGGGTTGCGGCGAACCATTCTACAGCCTGCGCAACCGGCCGTTTTCCAGCGAATCCCGCGAGCTGAACATCCAGCACGGCGTACCCGCGCTGTCGCTCTGCCAGGACCTCAACGGTCAGACGCTGCTGCGCGGTTTCCACATCGACGCTGCACGGGTACGCACGCCGGAATCGGAGTTGCTTTCCCGGGCGCGGCTGATGTTCATCGGCGCCCACCCGCGGCGCTTTGCCGACTCGGTGATCACTGAGATCGTCGGTTTCAGCAGCGAGGATGGCCAGTCGCCCTTCTGGGACGCCGTCGGACAGCATTTTTTCGACCTGCCCTACACCGAGGCCGAACGTCTGTGCGGCTTGCGCAGCCGAACCTTCCTCGCAGAGCTGATGCCTCAATACCCGATCTATGTCCCCATGTTGCCCCCGGCGGCCCAGGCCTGCATTGGCCGGGTCCACCCGGACGGCCAGGAAGCCTTCGACATCCTCGAGCGCGAGGGTTTCGAAACCAACAACTACGTGGATATCTTCGACGGTGGCCCCACGCTGCACGCCCGGGTCGCGAACATCCGCTCGATCACCCAGAGTCACTTGGCTATCGCGCGCCAGAGCCGACGCATCGACGCCACGGGTCGCTACCTGGTCAGCAACGATCGCCTGGGCCATTACCGAGCCATTGTCGCCGACCTGGAAGTCAACGGCGAAAGCCCTGTCCCATTGCAGCCCGATATGTTGCATGCGTTGGGCATTGCAGAGGGTGACCGGATCCGGGTGGTCCGCCTATGAGACGCCTTCGAGCCCGTCTATGGCAGCATCGCGCCCGGCATGATCAAGGAGCGACACCATGATTGTCCGCCCGGTCGCCCTGACCGACCTGCCTGCGTTGATGGACCTGGCGCGCTGCGCCGGCCCGGGGTTTACCAGCCTGCCGGCCAATGAAGAACGCCTGGCGCACCGAGTGCGCTGGGCCCAACGGACCTTCGCCGGGCAGGTGGAACGTGCCGATGCCGACTACCTGTTCGTGCTGGAGGACGACGACCGGCACGTGGTGGGTATCAGCGCGCTGACCGGTGCGGTGGGGGTGCGCGAGCCCTGGTACAACTACCGCGTGGGTGTGACCGTCAGCTCGGCGCCTGAATTGGGCATCCAGCGACAGATCCCGACGCTGTTCCTCAACAACGAAATGACCGGTCAATCGGAAATCTGCTCGCTGTTCCTTCATCCCCATCAGCGCCGTGGCCATAACGGGCGCTTGCTGTCCCTGGCGCGACTGCTGTTCGTGGCCGAGTTCTCCCAGCTGTTTGGCGAAAAGCTGATTGCAGAATTGCGCGGTCGCGCGGACGACCAGGGCTGCTCGCCTTTCTGGGATAGCCTGGGACGACACTTCTTCAACAAGGACTTCAGCTACGCCGACCAGTTGGCTGGCATGGGCAACAAAGCCTTCATCGCCGAGCTGATGCCACGCCAACCGTTGTACACCTGCCTACTCACCGAGCAGGCCCAGGCAGCGATAGGCAAAGCGCATCCGGACACCGAACCCGCCTTGAAGATCCTCGGTGCCGAAGGCTTCGCCCACAAGGGATACGTGGACATCTTTGACGGCGGGCCGGTCATCGAGGCACCTGTCTCGAAGATCCGCAGCGTACGTGACAGCCAGCCACTGACCTTGACGATCGGCACGCCGGACGGGCAGGCGCCGGTGTGGCTGATCCACAACCGGCGCCTGGAAAGCTGCCGCGTCACCAGCGCCCGGGCCCACCTGCATGGCCAAAGCCTGCTCGTTGACCGCGCCACAGCCCAACGTCTGCAAGTGCAACCGGGCGACACGGTACGCGCCGTGACGTTGCTCAGGCCGCGGGAACAGGCCGAGGCGGCATAAATCCGCCGCCCTGTCCCGGCACTTTCCATTTACTCCTCGCGCAACGTGAGGATGTAACATTGAAACAATAACAACCCTCTTTAACCAGAAAGCAACTCGATATTTCCCCAGCAATACTTGTCGACAATTAGCAAGTTGCCTCCCACCCGGTCCAACTCCATACTTTTCAACACCGACCCACTGCAACGAAAACGATCATGATCAAAAATCTAATTACCGAGATAGTTTCGCCAACGGACATTGCGGAAACAATTAAATCATTGGACATGACCTCAGAAACAAGACAACTGGTTTCTCAACTTACCGCCGCACCCGACTTTGCCAGGGAGCAATTCCGGCGGGCAACAATCATGAACGCCACCAACCCGCATACGGGAACCGTGATACTGCACCAGACGAGTATAGGCAATATAAGTGTTAAATCACCTACATTCGACTCAACTTCATCGCCACTGTACTCAGTGCCCGGCCACAGCATTTTTTTCGCGCTTGACCGCCCCTTCCAGGTCCAGCGATACACTTTGATGGAACAGTGTATCGAAAAGGCCGACAGCGTTATTGTTGACGAAAGAAACCCGCTGATCATCGACGGCCGTCATACATTATTCGACTACATCCAAACCGACCCCAAGCCAGCCAGACTTACAGGGCGAATCAATCTGCCAAACAGAGCGGCCGATATCAGCGTATTCGATCGTGTCACATTGAAAAAGATAGCGTGGTTGCCCCACGATGAAAGTGCCTCTCGTTATCTGGTCAGCCTGGAGCTGCTCGACACAATCCAAGACCTCGATGGCGTCAAGGTCGCGGAGGAGTTGGTCTACCACTATCATCCCGCTGTGGTGTGGAAAGCCTTCCAGATACTCTACCGAGCGGACCGGCCCAAGGCGCTGGCATACGCTCCATTGCTGAAAAAACACAAAAGTGCGCGCCTGGACAGCTTGCTTCGTCCACTGGAGAAGGCCGCATGAAACTCGACACTTTCCTGGAGCGCATAAACACTTACGATCTGCAGCGTGACAAAGCCGATGTCATTGAAGACATGCGCCAGCTGGCGACGAATCGTTCTTTATTGAGTCACCATCTGCATGACGTAATACAGAGAGATGGTTTCGCCATCCGCAACAATATCTACAATGCCTATGCCTTTGTACTGCACAGCAACGATGAGTTTACCCTGCGCCTGGGATTCTGGGCACCCGTGGAAACACATGACGAGAGCAAGACTTTCATCTACAACCTGAACCATAATCATGACTTCGACATGTATGCGGTGGGCTATAGCGGAGATGGTTATACAACGGTTGTCCGCGAAATACTTGATGAACTTCCCTTACAAATGGGCAAGGTGCCCAGATTAGGTAAGGAACGAAGCGTAAAACTGGCGCCAGGCGAAGTTTTATACATGCCTGCATTTCGAGAGATCCACAAACAGATCGCGCCTCGGTCAATGTCTGCATCGTTGAGTCTGCTCATTCATCCTGAACTCTCGATCAGACCGGACGAAGCCTGGTGTTTCGATGACAACTATAAGCCGTTTTACCCCGGCGTAGCTGCGCAAGAGACAGCGTTATTCAAAGACACGCTGTCGTTGCTCAACCCCGGGCAGTCATTGGCTGCCCTATAACCAAAAGAGGAAAAAACATGGATAACCTGATGAACAACTGGGACCAAGCGCCTTTGCTGCGAGCCGGTACGGATGCGGTGGATACCGCTGTCCAATTGACGAACGAGAACGAAGTCTTCTGCACTATTCCCTTCTCGACCCGCTTCAACGTTGGAAACATTCACGAGATCAAGAAGATGTGGGGGGAAACGACCCTGTCCTGACATCGTTTAAGCTGTAGGCACTCGCCAGGCTACAGGCCTTCCGGTCTGTGGCCTTTTTTGGTGCACTGCAAAGCATGGCCCATGCACATTCGTCATCATCTTTGTGCCTGCCGCATGATAGCCTTTGGTTTTTCGGCGTTGACACTTTTGCTCAAGCCCTTCCATTCCATTGGTGGAACTTATATGTCCAGGCTTTCCCATCAAGATTTGCGTCGCAACTTCCGCCAATTGCTGGCTTCCGACACGTGCTACCACACTGCGTCCGTGTTCGACCCGATGTCAGCGCGCATAGCCGCAGACCTGGGATTCGAAGTGGGGATCCTCGGCGGCTCGGTCGCTTCATTGCAAGTGTTGGCCGCGCCGGATTTCGCCTTGATCACTCTCAGTGAATTTGCCGAACAGGCTACCCGCATCGGTCGCGTGGCCCAGCTGCCGGTGATCGCCGACGCTGACCACGGCTACGGCAACGCGCTGAACGTGATGCGCACGATCATCGAGCTCGAACGCGCCGGCATTGCCGCGCTGACGATCGAAGACACCCTGCTGCCCGCCCAGTTCGGCCGCAAGTCCACGGACCTCATCAGCGTGGCCGAAGGCGTCGGCAAGATCCGCGCCGCCCTGGAGGCCCGCGTCGATTCGGAGATGGCCATCATCGCCCGGACCAACGCGGGAATACTGCCGGTTCAGGAAATCATCAGCCGCACCCAACAATACGAACGTGCCGGCGCCGATGGGATCTGCATGGTCGGGGTACAGGACTTCGAGCATCTGGAAAAGATCAGCGAGAACCTGAACGTGCCGCTGATGCTGGTCACTTACGGCAACCCGCTGCTGCGTGACGACAAACGCCTGGCCGAGCTGGGTGTACGGATCACCATCGATGGCCACGGCGCCTATTTCGCCGCGATCAAGGCCACTTATGACAGCCTGCGGGAACAGCGCCAGATTTTTACCCAGGCGTCGGACCTGAGCGCCACCGAACTGACCCACACCTACACCCAGCCCGAGGAGTACATCCGTTGGGCCGAGGAATACATGAGCGTCAAGGAATAAGCTCATTCACCGTCCAGGAGACGGCCATCGCGAGCAAGCTCGCTCCCAAGGTGCTTGCGGTGAACGCCAATGCTGCGTTCATCCAACAAACTCAGTGGGAGCGAGCCTGTTCGCGATTACGTGTCAGTGTGAAGAAGCTTCAATGCCCGCTGCGCAACATCTCCTTGGGCACATACTTGCCGATCTCGAACTTGCCGATGGCGGCGCGGTGGACTTCATCTGGGCCGTCGGCCAGGCGCAACGTTCGCTGCATGGCATACATGTAGGCCAGCGGAAAGTCGTTGGAAACCCCAGCCCCGCCATGAATCTGGATCGCCCGGTCGATGACCTTCAGCGCCACGTTCGGCGCAACGACCTTGATCTGGGCGATTTCGCTCTTGGCCACTTTGTTGCCGACCGTGTCCATCATATAGGCCGCCTTCAACGTCAGCAGGCGAGCCATGTCGATCTCCATCCGCGAATCGGCGATCTTGTCGATGTTGCCACCCAGGCGCGCCAGTGGCTTGCCGAAGGCGGTGCGACTGATGGCCCGCTGGCACATCAATTCCAATGCGCGCTCCGCCATGCCGATGGAGCGCATACAGTGATGAATCCGGCCCGGGCCGAGGCGGCCCTGGGCAATTTCGAAACCGCGGCCCTCGCCTAGCAGGACGTTTTCGTACGGCACCCGCACGTTGTCGAACAGCACTTCGGCGTGGCCATGGGGCGCGTCGTCGTAACCGAACACCGGTAGTGGCCGGACGATCTTGACCCCGGGCGTGTCCACCGGCACCAGGATCATCGAATGCTGGGCGTGACGAGGTGCATCGGGATTGCTCAGGCCCATGAAGATCAGGATCTTGCAGCGCGGGTCGCAGGCGCCTGAGGTCCACCACTTTTTACCGTTGATGACCCACTGGTCGCCATCGCGCTCGGCACGGGCGGCCATGTTGGTGGCATCCGACGAAGCGACGTCCGGTTCAGTCATGGCGAAGGCCGAGCGAATCTCTCCCCGCAGCAACGGTTCCAGCCAGCGCTGCTTTTGTTCTTCATTGGCGTAACGCACCAGCACTTCCATGTTGCCGGTGTCCGGCGCCGAGCAGTTGAACGGCTCCGGCCCCAGCAGCGAGCGCCCCATGATCTCCGCCAGCGGCGCATATTCAAGGTTGGTCAAGCCTGCGCCCAGTTCGGATTCCGGCAGGAACAGATTCCACAGCCCTTCGGCCCGGGCCTTGGCCTTCAGCTCCTCCATGATCGCGGTGGGTTGCCAACGGTCACCTTCGGCCACTTGTCGTTCGAATACCGCTTCGGCCGGGTAGACATGCGCATCCATGAACGCCGTAACGCGTTCACGCAGCTCCTGAACCTTGGGGGAATAGGCAAAATCCATGGGCAGCACCTTCTTGGCAGAGGTTGTTTTTAGGTCATGGAATCGATGCTAGTTGAGCTACGAAAATTTACCTAACCTATTCTCGGCGTGTATTAACATTCATCACCGATATATGGTTCACTGATTTGCATTGCCACCCGGCACCTCATACAAGCCCAAGAATAAGAGTGCAGCGCCATGAATCTGAGCAAGGTCGACCTCAACCTTTTCATTGTCTTCGATGCGATCTACACCGAAGCCAACCTGACCCGTGCCGGGCAGATCGTCGGCATCACTCAGCCGGCCGTGTCCAATGCCCTGGCGCGTTTGCGCGAGACCTTCAATGATCCGCTGTTCGTGCGCACCGCCCAGGGCATGGTGCCTACACCGATGGCCCAGAATATTATCGGGCCGGTGCGCAACGCCCTGTCGCTGCTGCGGGTATCGGTACAGGAAAGTCGGATCTTCAACCCACTGCAAGCCGTCAAGACCTACCGCATCAGCATGACCGACCTCACCGAGGGCGTGATCCTGCCGCCACTGTTCCAGCGCCTGCGTCGCCTGGCGCCGACCGTGGCTATCGAGAGTTTTCTGTCCAAGCGCCGGGAGACCACCAAGGAGCTGGCCGCCGGACGCCTGGACTTCGCGGTGGACGCCCCGCTCAACACCGACCCACAAGTACGCCACGTCAAGCTGATGGAGGACCGTTACGTCTGCGCCATGCGCAAGGGCCATCCGCTGGCGAACAAGGAAAAACTCAGCCTCGACGATTACCTGGCCCAGACCCACGTGCATATTTCCAGTCGCCGCAACGGCCTGGGTTACGTGGACCTGGCACTCGGCAAAATGGGCATACAGCGCAAGATTGCCCTGCGTTCGCAGCATTATCTGATGGCGTCCCAGGTGCTCCAGCAGACCGATATGGTCATGACTGTTCCGGAGCGCTTCACGCGCCGCCATGACCTGCATGCGGTCCACGTGCCCGTCAACGATGTGCCGCCAGTGGAAACCCATCTCTACTGGCACGAAAGCACCGACCAGGACCCGGCCAATCGTTGGATGCGCGAGCAGATCATCGAACTGTGCCAACAGGTGACGGCCCATGAGAAGAAGCTCGATAAGGTTTAGCCTGTCCAATGTGGGAGCGAGCCTGCTCGCGATAGCGTCGGATCAGTCACTATTCATATTGGCTGGACTACCGCTTTCGCGAGCAGGCTCGCTCCCACAGGTTTCGTCGACAGCTCATTGCTTGACGTGAACGTCAACCTGCAATTAGCTTAGCGCCAACTCCTATCGTTTCGAGCGCTTCCATGAGCAGCCTGACCTACAGCATCTCCGATCTCGCCCGCGAGCTGGATATCACCACTCGAGCCATCCGCTTCTATGAAGAACAGGGTCTCTTGCGTCCGGAGCGTCGAGGCCAGGAACGTGTTTACTCGCCACGGGACAAAGTCAGCCTGAAACTGATCCTGCGGGGCAAACGCATTGGGTTTTCCCTCGCTGAATGCCGTGAGCTGATCGAGCTGTACGACCCCACCAGCGGCAATCAGAAACAGTTGCACAGCATGCTGGCGAAAATTGCCGAGCGTCGTGAGCAACTCGAACAGCAGCTGTTGGACATCGAACAGATGAAACTGGAACTCGACACCGCCGAGGAACGTTGCATCCAGGCGCTGGAACAGACGCTCAAGGGCGAGGAAACCGTCCAGTAACACAACAGTTATCCAGTGGGAGCGAGCAAGCTCGCTTCCACACCGAGCCCATTCACCACAGGTCAATCCCCATGTCCCTGCCCTCTTTTGTACGCCTGATCGAAGTCGGCCCCCGCGACGGGCTGCAGAATGAATCGCAACCCATCAGCGTCACCGACAAGGTGCGCCTGGTGGATGCCTTGAGCGCCGCGGGCCTCGGTTACATCGAGGTTGGCAGTTTTGTCTCGCCCAAATGGGTGCCGCAAATGGCCGGCTCGGCCGAGGTGTTCGCGCAGATTCAGCGCAAGCCCGGTGTGACCTACGGCGCGTTGGCGCCGAACCTGCGGGGGTTCGAGGACGCGCTGGCGGCAGGCGTCAAGGAGGTTGCGGTGTTCGCGGCGGCATCCGAAGCATTTTCCCAACGCAACATCAATTGCTCCATCAAGGAAAGCCTGGAACGTTTCGCCCCGATCATGGAGGCCGCACAGCGCAACGGTGTCAACGTACGCGGGTACGTGTCGTGTGTGCTGGGCTGTCCTTATGAAGGCGCGGTCGAACCCGAGCAAGTGGCCTGGGTCGCCCGGGAGCTGTACGACATGGGCTGCTACGAGGTTTCCCTCGGCGACACCATCGGGACGGGCACCGCCGGCGCCACACGCAGGATGTTTGAAGTGGTTTCGGGTGACGTTCCCCGGGAAAAACTCGCGGGACACTTCCATGACACCTATGGCCAGGCAATGGCCAACGTCTACGCCAGCCTTCTGGAAGGTATCGCCGTGTTCGACAGTTCCATTTCCGGCTTGGGCGGCTGTCCCTATGCCAAGGGCGCCAGCGGTAACGTCGCCACCGAGGACGTGCTTTACCTGCTCAAGGGGCTGGGTATCGAAACCGGTATCGACCTGGACGCACTGATTGCCGCGGGCCAGCAGATTTGTGACGTGCTGGGCCGCCCCACCGGTTCGCGTGTTGCAAAGGCGCGGCTGGCGCAGTGAGGTGTTACCGCCCTCGTCTGTAACGGGGGTGAAACGAGTAACACGGAAACAATTTGTCTGGGATTGGCCGTCCTGATTTTTTCGAGAAAATCACAAGTCATTGTTCTATATAGATTTTTAAAAGTTGGCACGCCACCTGCTATATCTCCTGCACAACAAGAATAAAAAAAAGCGACAAACCCAATAAAAACAAGACGAAACGACTCTGGCATAACAAAAACAACACGGCAGAGACGCAGCTAACAGATTTTTTTGGAGAAGATGTGCTTTTCAGGGTGCTTTCAGGAGCAACCCGCAACCGGGCAGAGAACAATAAAACTACCTTCAGGTAGCGCCCGAATCGGTTGGATCGCCAGGCGAAAAAGCAGATCAGCGCTCAAAAAAATACGTTTGCTCTTGATCCCGGATGGGGATCGCCAAAAACAGCGGTAAAGGGTCACGGCTGCCAAAAACAACAACAGGCCGCCCCTCAATAATAAAAAAAGAGCACGCGACGACAAAATTAAAGGGGAGCTTCGGCTCCCCTTTGTGCTGTCTGGCGTTTGGGTTTTCCTGCGGGAGCGAGCAAGCTCGCCCCACAGGGAAGTTACTCAGCCATTGCTATCGCTCAGTTCTTCGATGCTGATTTCCCGCATGCGAAATTTCTGGATCTTGCCCGTGACCGTCATGGGGAATTCTTCGACGAACTTGAAATGCCGCGGCGTCTTGAAGTGAGCAATTCGCTCCTTGCACCACGCTTGCAGCTCTTGCTCGGAGGCGCTGTGCCCGGGGTGGAACTTGATCCAGGCTACGATCTCTTCGCCATAACGCGAGCAAGGTATGCCAATCACTTGTACGTCGGCCACTGCGGGATGAGTGAAAAAGAATTCTTCCAACTCCCGAGGATAAACATTCTCTCCACCACGGATGATCATGTCCTTGTTGCGCCCGACGATACGCACGTAACCCTGCCCATCCATGATCGCCAGGTCGCCGGTGTGCATCCAGCCTTGCGAGTCGATGGCTTCGGCACTGCCCTTGGGATTATTCCAATAGCCGAGCATCACGCTGTAGCCTCGCGTACACAACTCACCGATGGTGCCGCGAGGGACGATTTCCCCCGCCTGGTCGATGATTTTGCTTTCCAGTTGCGGCTGAGTGCGGCCGACGGTAGTGACGCGTAATTCCAATTCATCTGTAGGACCAGTCTGCAACGACACCGGACTGGTTTCCGTCATGCCGTAGGCAATTTGCACCTCAGCCATGTGCATCTCGTTGATGACTCGCCGCATCACCTCGATGGGGCACGTAGCGCCGGCCATGATCCCGGTACGCAGGCTGGACAGGTCGAAATCCCCCCGTTGCGGCTGGTCCAGCATGGCAATGAACATGGTGGGCACACCATACAACGCGGTGGCTTTTTCCTCGGCCACGGTGCGCAGGGTCAGCAACGGATCGAACGCGTCGTTGGGGTAGATCATGGTGCTGGCGTGCGTCACGCAACCCAGGTTGCCCATGACCATGCCAAAACAGTGATACAGCGGCACTGGGATCACCAAGCGATCGCCAGCGCTCAGGCCGAGGCTTTCACCCACCATGTAGCCGTTGTTGAGAATATTGTGATGACTAAGGGTCGCCCCCTTGGGAAACCCGGTGGTCCCGGAGGTGTACTGGATATTCACGGGCTGATCGAAACGCAGGCTGGCCTGGCGCTCGGCCAGTTGCCCTGGCGACACCGAGGCACCCAGGGCCGTCAACTGCGACCAAGGCAGGAAGCCTGAGGGTGGCTGCGGATCGAGGCTGATCACACCGCGCAGATCCGCAAGGCGCTCGCTGTGCAAATGCCCGATAGGTTGCTCTGCCAGTTCCGGCGCCAATGCTTGCAACATGGCATGGTAATCCGAGGTCTTGAATGACCCCGCGCACACCAGCCACTGGCAGCCGGACTGCTTGAGTACGTACTCCAGTTCGGAGGCACGATACGCCGGGTTGATATTGACGAGAATCACGCCGATCTTCGCACTGGCGAACTGACTCACGCACCACTGCGCACAGTTGGGCGCCCATATGCCCAGGCGATCGCCTGTCTTCAACCCCAACGCCAAAAAAGCCCGTGCGTGTAAGTCGACCACTTCGGCCAGTTCGTGCCACTTGTAGCGCAGCGACTGGTGACGAACCACCAGTGCTTCGCCATCAGGGCATCGAGCCACGGTCTGGTCGAATGCTTGGCCAATGGTCTGCTCCAGCAAGGACTTGGCTTGGCTGCCTCGGGTGTAGCTCGATTGCGCTTGCGAACCGGGTTGATCCATGACGACCCCTCTTGTCTTTATTCGGTGGGTGTATCGGCAATTTCCGTAGGAAAGCGGCCTTACTCTCGCCCAAGTTGACGTTAACGTAAAGAGCGATTGACAGCCATCCGTCACAAGCTTACGTTAACGTAAAGGTGAGAGCAGTCCTGCTACTTTCCGCACCCGACAAAAAAACAAAAGGTGTCCCATGAGCTACCCATCCCTGAATTTTGCCCTTGGCGAAACCATCGATATGTTGCGCGACCAGGTCCAGTCCTTCGTCAAGGCCGAGCTGGCGCCTAGGGCAGCCCAGATCGACATCGACAATCTGTTCCCTGCCGACATGTGGCGCAAATTCGGCGACATGGGCTTGCTGGGCATCACTGTGCCGGAAGAATACGGCGGTGCCGGCCTGGGCTATCTGGCCCACGTGGTCGCCATGGAGGAAATCAGCCGCGGCTCGGCCTCGGTCGCCCTTTCCTACGGCGCCCACTCCAACCTGTGCGTCAATCAAATCAACCGCAACGGCACCCATGAGCAAAAGAGCAAGTACCTGCCCAAGCTCATCAGTGGCGAAGATGTCGGCGCCCTCGCCATGAGCGAACCGAATGCCGGCTCCGACGTGGTTTCCATGAAACTGCGCGCCGAAAAACGTGGCGACCGCTTTGTGCTCAACGGCAGCAAGACCTGGATCACCAACGGGCCCGATGCCAACACCTACGTCATTTACGCCAAGACTGACCTGGAAAAAGGCCCTCATGGCATCACTGCGTTCATCGTCGAACGCGACTGGAAAGGCTTCAGCCGCAGCAACAAATTCGACAAGCTCGGCATGCGCGGCTCCAACACATGCGAGTTGTTTTTCGATGACGTCGAAGTGCCCGAGGAAAATATCCTCGGCGTGCTCAATGGTGGCGTGAAAGTGTTGATGAGCGGCCTCGACTATGAGCGCGTGGTCTTGTCCGGTGGCCCGACCGGCATCATGCAGGCGTGCATGGACCTGATCGTTCCGTACATCCACGACCGCAAGCAGTTCGGCCAGAGCATCGGCGAATTTCAGTTGATCCAAGGCAAGGTCGCCGACATGTACACCCAGCTCAACGCCAGCCGCGCCTATCTGTACGCAGTGGCCCAGGCGTGCGAGCGCGGCGAAACCACCCGCAAGGACGCCGCCGGGGTGATCCTCTACAGCGCCGAGCGCGCCACGCAAATGGCCCTCGATGCCATCCAGATATTGGGCGGCAACGGCTACATCAATGAATTCCCGGCTGGTCGTCTTCTGCGTGACGCCAAGCTGTACGAAATCGGCGCGGGCACCAGTGAGATTCGTCGGATGTTGATTGGCCGCGAACTGTTCAACGAAACCCGCTAACGGAGCTGACCATGGCCACGCTGCACACCCAGCTCCACACCCGCTCGCCCGAGTTCATCGCCAACCGCGACGCGATGCTTGGACAGGTCGAGGCTTTGCGCACCTTGCTCACACACATCCAGCAAGGCGGCGGGCCCAAGGCCCAGGAGCGGCACACGTCCCGGGGCAAATTGCTCCCGCGCGAACGCATCAATCGCTTGCTGGATCCAGGCTCGCCCTTTTTGGAAATCAGCCCGCTGGCGGCTTACGAAGTCTACGGGGAAGACGTGCCGGCGGCCGGCGTGATCGCCGGCATCGGTCGCGTGGAAGGCGTCGAGTGCATGATCGTCGCTAACGACGCGACGGTCAAAGGCGGTTCGTATTATCCGCTGACGGTGAAAAAACACCTGCGGGCCCAGACCATCGCCCAACAGAACCGCCTGCCCTGCATTTACCTGGTGGATTCCGGCGGCGCGAACCTGCCACGCCAGGATGAAGTGTTCCCCGACCGCGAGCATTTCGGCCGCATTTTCTTCAACCAGGCCAACATGAGTGCCCAGGGCATCCCGCAGATTGCCGTGGTCATGGGCTCCTGCACCGCCGGCGGCGCCTATGTGCCGGCGATGGCGGACGAGGCGATCATGGTCCGCCAGCAGGCGACGATCTTCCTCGCCGGCCCGCCCCTGGTAAAAGCCGCTACCGGCGAAGTGGTCAGCGCCGAAGACCTGGGTGGTGCCGATGTGCACTGCAAGATTTCCGGGGTGGCCGACCATTACGCCGACAGCGACGAGCACGCCCTCGCATTGGCACGTCGCAGCGTGGCCAACCTCAATTGGCGCAAGCTTGGCGATGTGCAGCAACGCGCACCCATCGCCCCGCTGTATTCGAGTGACGAGCTTTATGGTGTGGTCTCGGCCGATGCCAAGCAGCCGTTCGATGTGCGGGAGGTCATTGCGCGGCTTGTCGATGGTTCGGTGTTCGACGAATTCAAGGCGCTGTTCGGAACGACCCTGGTGTGCGGCTTCGCGCATTTGCACGGTTATCCAATCGCCATCCTCGCCAATAACGGCATCCTGTTCGCCGAGGCCGCGCAGAAAGGCGCGCATTTCATCGAACTGGCCTGCCAGCGCGGGATTCCCCTGTTGTTCCTGCAAAACATCACGGGCTTTATGGTCGGCCAGAAATACGAAGCCGGCGGCATCGCCAAGCACGGCGCGAAACTGGTGACCGCCGTGGCCTGCGCCCGGGTACCGAAGTTCACCGTAATCATCGGTGGCAGTTTCGGCGCGGGGAACTATGGCATGTGCGGCCGCGCCTATGACCCGCGGTTCCTGTGGATGTGGCCCAATGCCCGGATCGGCGTGATGGGTGCCGAGCAAGCCGCCGGCGTGCTCGTGCAAGTCAAGCGCGAACAGGCCGAACGCAGCGGCCAGCCCTTCAGCGCCAGCCAGGAAGCCGAGATCAAGCAACCGATTCTCGATCAATACGAAGAACAGGGGCACCCCTATTATTCCAGCGCGCGGCTGTGGGACGACGGCGTCATCGACCCGGCGCAGACCCGCGATGTGCTGGGGCTGGCCCTGTCCGCGTCGCTGAACGCGCCCATCGAACCGAGCCGCTTCGGCGTGTTCAGGATGTAACCGGGAAAACGCCCATGACTCAGTACAGCACGCTCGAATTGCAAACCGACCCGCGCGGCTTCGCCATCCTGTGGCTCAGCCGCGAATCAAAAAACAACGCGTTCAACGCCGAGATGATCCGAGAGCTGATTCTCGCTCTGGACCAGGTCGGCAGCGACCCGAACCTGCGCTTCCTGTTGCTCCGTGGCCGGGGCAAACACTTCAGCGCCGGCGCCGACCTGGCCTGGATGCAACAGTCCGCCGAACTCGATTACCACACCAACCTGGACGACGCCCGGGAACTGGCGGAGCTGATGTACAACCTCGCCAAGTTGAAGATTCCAACGTTGGCGGTGGTTCAGGGAGCCGCGTTTGGCGGCGCGCTGGGGCTGATCAGCGCCTGCGACATGGCCATCGGCGCCGACGAAGCGCAATTTTGTCTGTCAGAGGTGCGCATCGGCCTGGCACCGGCAGTGATCAGTCCATTCGTGGTGCAAGCCATCGGCGAACGGGCGGCGCGGCGTTACGCCCTGACCGCCGAACGCTTCGGCGGACAACGTGCGAAAGAGATCGGCTTGCTGTCGGAAAGTTACCCCGCCGAGACGTTGGACGATCAGCTCGGGCAATGGATCAACAACCTGTTGCTCAACAGTCCAGCGGCCATGCGCGCCAGCAAGGAACTGCTGCGTGAAGTCGGCAACGGTGCGCTCACGCCGGCGCTGCGCCGCTACACCGAAAACGCCATCGCCCGGATACGTGTCAGCCCTGAAGGTCAGGAGGGCTTGCGAGCTTTCCTGCAAAAACGCCCGCCCAGTTGGCAAGCCGAGTCGAACAACAAGGAGCCGCGTCAATGAGCGCCCCTATCCTCAATACGCTACTGGTCGCCAATCGAGGTGAAATCGCCTGCCGGGTCATGCGCACAGCCAAGGCCATGGGCCTGGCTACCGTCGCGGTGCACAGCGCCACCGACCGTGACGCGCGCCATTGCCGTGAAGCCGATATCCGCGTCGACCTGGGCGGTAGCAAGGCCGCCGACAGCTACCTGCAAATCGACAAACTGATCGCCGCAGCCCTTGCCAGCGGCGCCCAGGCCATCCATCCCGGCTACGGTTTTCTTTCTGAGAATGCCGGCTTCGCCAGGGCCATTGAAAAAGCCGGGCTGATCTTCCTGGGCCCACCCGCCTCGGCCATCGACGCCATGGGCAGCAAGTCCGCCGCCAAGGCCTTGATGGAAACCGCCGGCGTGCCGCTGGTGCCTGGCTATCACGGTGAAGCCCAGGATCTGGAAACCTTCCGCGCCGCCGCCGAGCGAATCGGCTACCCGGTTCTGCTCAAAGCAACGGCGGGTGGCGGCGGTAAGGGCATGAAGGTCGTGGAAGACGTCAGCCAACTGGCCGAAGCACTGGCATCGGCGCAGCGCGAGGCGCAATCATCGTTCGGCGACGCGCGCATGCTGGTGGAAAAATACCTGCTCAAGCCGCGCCACGTGGAAATTCAGGTATTCGCCGACCAACACGGTCACTGCCTGTACCTCAACGAGCGCGATTGCTCGATCCAGCGCCGGCACCAAAAAGTTGTCGAAGAGGCTCCCGCTCCGGGTCTGAGCCCGGAGCTGCGCCGGGCAATGGGCGAGGCCGCGGTGCGCGCCGCCCAGGCCATCGGTTATGTCGGCGCGGGCACGGTGGAGTTCCTGCTGGATTCGCGGGGCGAGTTCTTCTTCATGGAGATGAACACCCGGCTGCAGGTCGAGCATCCGGTCACCGAAGCGATTACCGGCCTCGATCTGGTGGCCTGGCAGATCCGCGTGGCCCAAGGCGAACCGCTGCCGATTACCCAGGAACAAGTTCCGTTGCGGGGCCATGCCATCGAAGTACGGCTTTATGCCGAAGACCCGGCCAATGATTTCCTCCCCGCCACCGGACGCCTGGCGTTATACCGTGAATCCGCGGGGGGCGAAGGTCGACGGGTCGACAGCGGCGTAGAAGAAGGTGACGAGATTTCTTCGTTCTACGACCCGATGGTCGGCAAGCTGATCGCCTGGGGCGAAAACCGTGAGCAGGCCCGTCTACGGTTGCTCGCGATGCTGGATGAGTTCGCCATCGGTGGCCTGAGAACCAACATCGGTTTTCTGCGGCGCATCGTCGGCCACCCGGCCTTTGCAGCGGCGCAACTCGATACCGGATTTATCCCACGCTACCAAGCGCAACTACTGCCCGAACCTGGCGAATTGGACGACGAGTTCTGGTACGCGGCGGCCCTTGCCTTTGCCTTGGGCATGACGCCTCGCGTCCGCGTGGATGACCTCAATTCCCCCTGGGCCGAGACCACCGGGTTGCGCCTGGGGCTGCCAGGGGAAACCACCCTGCATTTGGTCTGTGGTGGCCAGGATCGGGCGATAACGGTGGACGTTACCGCCCGCAGCGCCGAGCTCAAGGGGGAGCACCTGGTTATCGAGCGTAACGGCCTGCGTCGCAGCCATCGGGCTGTTCGCCAGGGCGACAGCCTTTATCTGCAATGGGCGGGCGATTTGCATCGCGTCGATGTCTACGACCCGTTAGCCGCCGCCGAGGCCAGCCACGGCCATCAGGGCGGCTTAGTCGCCCCTATGAATGGCAGCATCGTGCGGGTGCTGGTGAGTGTCGGGCAACCAGTGGACGCCGGCGCGCAGTTGGTGGTGCTGGAAGCCATGAAGATGGAGCACAGCATCCGTGCACCCAAGGCGGGCGTGATCAAGGCGTTGTATTGCCAGGAAGGTGAGATGGTCAGCGAGGGCAGCGCGCTGGTGGCATTGGAAGAATAGGTATCGGCCCGTTTGCCGGGCCGATCCAGTTCAGAACCTGATGGTTGCCTGTACGACCACGCCGATGATGCGGCAATGCTCTGTGTATAGATTTTTCGGGTAAGTGGGATTGAGCGGGACCAGGTAACGCTGGCCGCTCTCTTCGATCAGTTTGCGGAAGGTCGCATCGCTGCTGCCGGGCAGTTTCGCCACCACCAGTTTGCCGGGCACGGCCTCGATCGCCGGATCAACCAGGATCGACATGCCCTCAGGGATGCTCAGCCCGCTTGGCGCAGTCATCGCGTCGCCTACCACCACCAGCCAGAAAGCGTCTCCCTGGGCATGGTAGTCCGTCAGCTCGTAGCGCGGCTGCCCGTACCCGACCAGATCACCCTCGTGAACCGCGCCGATGTCGTGCCAGTCATTGACCGGGTAGCGGAAGTACGGGTTGTACTTCTGCGCCAGCGCCATGCCCTCGTCAGTGGAGGTGTCCGGTTCGCGGATCACCATTGCCACTTCCAGGAACTCGAGTCCGAGCTCCTGAAGCACCCGATTCATGTCTTCAAGACTGGGCTGCCGGCGCTTGGTCAGCCAATGGCCGACACCACCCTGGGACATCCCCAAACGCTCTGCGAGCACCACTTGCGTGATGTGCAGCTCCTTCATCTTGGCCTTGACCAACTCTATCCATTTATCCATGAACGGCACGATACGTGGATGACCACGCCCATCAAAACACAAATTGTAGTATTTAAATCGTCGTCACAATTACGAAGCGTACTAAGCTGGATCCAGGATTTCACACCAACACGGAGAAACTCGACACCATGGACAAGCCCAACAAAGACGAGCCCACAACCCCTTCGGAAAGCACATTTCCCTCGCTTCAGGATTGCCCTGCGGCGAAGCGCGCCTTGGACTATTACTTGAAACCAGGTATTGCGCACGCCCAAGCAGAACATCGCTTCTTCGACGTGAACCGCAACATCAGCGGTGAGGAAGCCCTGGTTCATGCCTGCGAACTGCTGCGCTGCGCGGCCGCTACCGCCCAGGAATCTGCCACTCGACTCAGCGGCACGAGCCGCGACCTGGCATTTTCGGTGGTGCATATGATCGACTTGGTCAAGGTCATGATCGACCGGTCGCTGGACGGTTACCCTACTCGCTAGGCGTAACGCTGGAAAAGGCGGCTGCATAACCACATGGGAAATAATTTCCAATGGGCGCAATAAAAACATTTGACTTGCAAATGATAATGATTATTATTGCATCAGCTGGTCGCGAGATCAGTCGATAGGCCAGAAGACCTTAGGTCGGACTTCTGGATTATCTCCTCATCAGGCTAATCACGGTTTTTGACCCGGCTTTTTGCCGGGTCTTTTTTTTGCCGATTTTCGGCTTATGGCTTCAGGCTAATGAAGTCTTTGGGTGTCGCTAATTCGGTGCTGGGGATGATAGCAAATGCACATTCGTTTACAAAAGCCCCTGCGTTGCACCGGTTCGAATGATCGACAGGCAGCACTTGAGAATCGATCAGGGACTCTCTAATCTGCAAATGCGTCCAGGGAGGACGCCCCCTTCCCCAACAACAATTCGTCCCGGTTTTCTCCTTCTTTGCGTGTAAAGTAACGGCCATGAAAATCCTGGGCAGGAATCGTGACCGTGGCTAAATCGTCCTTTGATATCAACGCCAATTTCGACAGCGGCAACATCGAAGTGGTGGACATCGGCAACCCGTTGCAATCATTGCTGAAAATCAGACCTGATACCCGTAGCGCCCATTTCCAGTGGTTTCACTTCAAGGCCAGCGGGTTGCACGTCGGCCAGGAATATTCCTTTCGCCTACTCAATGCCAGCCAATCCTCCTACAACAAAGCGTGGACCGGTTATCAAGCCGTTGCTTCCTATGACCACGTCAACTGGTTCCGTATTCCTACGCAATTTGAAGGCGATGCGCTGCGCTTCCACCTGGAGGCCGAGCAACCTCACGCCTGGTTCGCCTATTTCGAACCTTACAGCCGCGGCCGCCACGATTGGCTGATCGAACAAGCGCAGCACAAGGCTGGCACCGAACTGCTGGCGACCGGCAAGAGCGTCGAGGGTCGCGATATTCAATTGCTGCGCAAGGGCAGCGGTGCCGAAGGACGGCGCAAAATCTGGATCATTGCGCAGCAACATCCCGGTGAGCACATGGCCGAGTGGTTCATGGAAGGCATCATCGAACGCCTCCAGCACCATGACGATGCCCAACTGAACCGGCTGCTTGCCAAGGCCGACCTGTACCTGGTGCCCAACATGAACCCCGATGGCGCGTTTCATGGCCATCTGCGCACCAACGCGATGGGCCAGGACTTGAATCGGGCTTGGCAGAACGCCAGCCCGGAAATCAGCCCCGAGGTATTTTTCGTACAACAGCAAATGGAAAAGTATGGCGTTGATCTGTTTCTGGACGCCCATGGCGACGAAGAAATCCCTCACGTCTTCACCGCTGGCTGCGAAGGTAACCCCGGCTACACACCGCGCATCGCCGGGCTCGAAGAACGTTTCCGCAGCCATCTCAAACGCCAGACCAAGGATTTCCAAACCGCCCACGGTTACACCCGCGACGAACCCGGCCAGGCCAACATGACGCTGGCTTGCAACGCGGTCGGCCAGAAATACGACTGCCTGTCGCTGACCCTGGAGATGCCTTTCAAGGACCACGACGACCATCCGAACCCGCACACCGGCTGGTCCGGCAAACGCTCCATGCAACTGGGCAAGGACGTGCTAAGCACCCTCGAGTCCATGGTCGACGAGCTGCGCTGAGGTCCCTTTAGCGCCGTTCCCCTGTGGCGAGGGAGCAAGCCCCTCGCCACGAGCCTCCCGGTCAGTCCCGGCCGCGCAACATGCTGTGCAACACCTCGTCCCGGCGCACCCACCCGTGAAACAACGCCGCCGCCAGATGCACCAGCACCGTCAGGAATAACAAATAGGCCAGGTAACCATGAGCCTTGCGCAGCCATGCGAAGGTCTGGGCATCCGCGGGTAGGATGGAAGGCAACCGAAGCGACTCGCTGAGCATCACCGGGTCCCCCGCCGCCGATATCATCCCCCAGCCCAACAGTGGCAACGCCAGCATCAAGGCATACAACAACACATGCGAAGCCTTGGCCGACAAGGCCTGCCAGCTCGGCAGGTCGGCCGGCAACGGCGGTATCTGCGTGGTGAAGCGCACCACCAGGCGGACAATCACCAACAACAAAATAGCGATGCCCAGGGGTTTGTGCAGTTGAAGCAGCCACTCATGGCGCTCGGACACGGAGGCGACCATGCCCGCGCCGATAAACAACATGGCGATGATCATCAAGGCCATCATCCAGTGCAGCAGCCGAGCCAGCGGCGCGAAATGTCGGGGGGCGTTCATGGACGAGACTCCTGGGTGGCGGGCAACTGGCTGACTTCGCTGGTACGGCGCAGGTACGAACTGGCATAGGCCGCCGAACGAGCGGCCAACAGCGGATCATCAGAACCTTCGATCCCACTGGGCAGGATCAGCGGGTCATAGTTGATATCGCGGCAATCTCCGTTGTCCTGCGCCTGGGCGCGCTCCAGCACCAGGGTGCCGGCGTTGAGCACCTTGCGATCGGCGGGCCAGGCCTTGCTGGCGTCGTTGACCGGATCGCCCGGGTTGGCCAGGGTGATGTTCAACTGCCAGCGCAGTGGTCCGCCAGCCAGGCGTTTTGTCAGGTCCTGTTCCAGGAAGTCGGCGCCTTGGGGTGGGCTCGCATCCACCGCGTCCTTGCTTATCGGCACCACCCCCCAACGCACGGCCTGGCGTTGTCCGGCAGGGCCCACCAGGTAGAACGCATTGATGCCGTTGTAGGTTTCAGTGGCATAGCTGGCCGATGGCTTGGCCGTCTTGATCCATTGCAGGAACGGCACTGCCTCGGGATGCGCTGCAAAAAACGCCGGCACGGCGCCAGGGTTTGGTTTGCCCGTGGCCGGGTCCGGCGACTGGGCCTGTTGCAGTTCAAAGAAAGCCTGCGGTGTACCCACCGGGAACACCGGCATACTGTTCATACCGGTGCGCCATTGCTGGCCGTCGGCCTGGGTAAAACGCAGCGCCAGGCTTCGGATCGGCACACTGCCATCCGGTGCGTAGGGGTTGCCGCTGGGCAGCGCAAAACGACCGACCACAGGCGTGCGTGGCTCATTGAATACCTGGGCGCTGGAGTAGGCGCGGGCTTCGCCACTGCTTTCAAAATAACCGGCAACGCAGACACCCTTGGAGTGATTGCGCCGGAAACCCGCATGGACCCCGTTGTTCGTTTCCAGCACATTGACCAAGGCCTTGGGCGTCAGGCGTTGTGGGTCGAGTGTGCCATTGACGTAGGCAAACGCCCCGGCCAGCGCAGCAACGACCACGGCAATGGCCGTCAGGCGCAATGTCAGGCTGGCGGCGCTCAACGGCGGCCGACGTTCAGAAGAAGGGTCAACCATTTGGAGACTCCAAGGCACAAGGCCGTTAGTGGAAAGGACCCGTCAGACGAAAGCCCAACGTGTTTATTCCCACGCTTCATATTTATTTTTCGTTCACTGGAATAATCTTGTGCCTGGATCGTCTTTCTTTCCAACGCAGTGATTGCCCACGAAGCCACGCATCCTCATGAACGAACTCGACGACCAGTTGCGCCTGCTCATTCCACGGCTGAGACGTTTTGCCGTGTCGCTGACACGCAACCCCAGCAACGCCGACGACCTGGTCCAGGCGTGCCTGGAAAGGGCCCTGTCGAAATGGAACGACAAGCGCCCGGACGGTGATTTGCGGGCCTGGCTGTTCTCCATCCTTTACCGGCAGTTCCTCGATGCCCATCGTCGTTCCCGACGGTACGCACGCATGCTGGAATTCTTCACCGGGCGCGACGATGCACACCCGTCCGCCGAGCGCAGCGTCATCGCCCAATCGTCGCTCCAGGCTTTTGACCAGTTGCCCACCGAACAGCGCGCGTTATTGCTGTGGGTGTCAGTAGAAGGCTTGAGCTACCAGCAAGTCGCCGACATCCTGGGCGTGCCGACCGGCACCGTGATGTCGCGCCTGTCACGGGCCCGCCAGGCCTTGCGCCAACTCAGCGACGGCGAAATCGCCCGCCCTGCCCTGCGAATACTCAAATGATCACCCTGCCCCCCAGCGACAAAGACCTGCACGCCTACGTCGATCATCAACTGAGCGAAGCCGACCGACGACAGGTTGAAACCTACCTGGCCAGCCACCCCGCCGTCGCCAAACGCGTACGGGCCTGGCAACAGGACGCGCAGCATCTGCGCGCAACCCTGAGCGCAACCTTGCAACTCCCACCCAATCCCAGCCTCGACCCGACTGTCATCCGTCAACACATGAAACACCGTACTCGCCGCCTTCTCGCCAGCGCAGCGGTCTTGACGCTGGCCGTCGGTATCGGTGGGGTGGGCGGCTGGCAGGCCCGACAGATAACCCTGCTCAGCGCAGCAGCGCCCATGGCTGACGCATTGCAGGCGTACCGGTTGATTGCCCAGCAGGGCGTGCTCCCGGCCGATTACCAGACTGGCGACGAGCACAGCATGCAAGGCTGGCTCGACCGTTACTTCAGCCAAGCCGACCGCTTGCCGGATCTCTCGGCGGCGGGCTTCACGCCGGTCAGCGGGCGATTGCTCAGCACTGACCAAGGCGCGGCGGCGATGGTGGTTTACCAGGATTCGAGCGGCCTGAAGATCAGCTTCTATATCCGCCCACCAGGTCCGAAAAATTTCCTGCTGCCCCGTGGCAGCCGGCGCGATGGCGAACTGCAGGCCGAGTATTGGTCCGGGCCTGGGTACAATTATGCGATGGTCATCCCGAGCGATACGCCGACGGCGCAGAAGCTCAAGCAGACCTTGAATTTCTGACCACCACCTTCCCCTGTGGGAGCGAGCCTGCTCGCGAAATCGGTCGCACAGTTAGAAATGATGTCGACTGAGATACCGCCTTCGCGAGCAGGCTCGCTCCCACAGAGGTCTTGTGACAGGCCAAAAATCGGTATTCACCCCTGCCTGAACACCTGCGAAGGCCTGCGCAGCAGCGGATCGAACGGGTTGATTCGCGGGCCGATCATCGCGGCTTCGCGCTTGAGCATTTCCACCACCGTTGGCAGCCTATCCGGCCCGAGCCGGTCGCTGATGGTTGCCACGCTCAAGGCCGCCACGGCCCGTCCCTCACGATCGAGAATCGGCACCGCCACGCCGGCCATGCCCTGCAAGACCCCGGTGTTGCGCCCGGCATAACCCAGCGTGCGGACGTTCTCCACTTCCGTGCGCAGGAAAACCTCATCGTACAAATGAAAATCCTTGAGCCGTGGCAGGTTGTAATGGATCACCGTGTCGCGCTCTTCCTCCGGGAGGAACGCCAGGATCGCCAGGCTGCCCTGTCCCACGCCCAAGGCCACGCGGCCACCGATGTCGCCGGTGAATGTGCGGATCGGAAACGGCCCTTCGCTGCGGTCCAGGCAGATCGCATCGAAGCCACAGCGTGCCAGCAGAAATAGCGAATCCCCCAACGACGCCGACAACCGCAACATCGCGGGCCTGGCCAGTTCCCGCAGGTTGCCGGTGTTACCTGCGCGGGCCGCCAGGGCAAAAAAGTCCAGGCTCAAGCGGTAGCGTTTGCTGCGCGCATCCTGCTCGACCATGCCTTCATCCATCAGGTTGCGCAGCAAGCGGTGCGTTGTGGGCTGGGACAGGCCAATGCGCTGGGCCAGTTGCGTGACTCGCTCGCCGCCCTCTGCGGTCTCGCCCAGGCTGCGCAAAACGGCAAACAACCGAGAAACCGAGCCAACCCCTACTTCAATCTTTTTGGTATTCCGCTCAATGGAATCAGACATCGGATTTTTTACTCAGTTATTTATTCACCGAAAGAAACGGAAAATAGTCATCGCTTCAGTGAAATAGTCCATTGAGCCCATCCTATTCTTCGTCCTACTCTGCGTCCATACAGGGGCGATTCGAACAACAGCGGCAGCCGACGTAAGTCGAGCGCCAACGCACCCCGCGACATCCTTTCGTATCTGCCCATACAAAAAAGCGCGCCTCGCGGCGACGCATAACAATCTCAGGTGGAGCGCAGTCATGGCTTTCGTGCAACTTCAAGACTTGAGCAAACGGTATGGCGACCTGGACGCCGTGGTCGCCACCAACCTCTGTGTGGAGAAAGGCGAATTCGTCTCTCTGCTAGGGCCGTCCGGTTGCGGCAAGACCACCACCCTGCAAATGATCGCCGGCTTCGTTGAGGCCAGCAGCGGCCGGATCCTGCTGGACGGGCGCGACATCACTCATGCCAAGCCCGCCAGCCGCGGCCTGGGCGTGGTGTTCCAGAGCTACGCGCTGTTTCCCCACATGACCGTCAAAGACAACGTCGCCTTCGGCTTGCGCATGCGCAAGGTGCCCAGCGCAGAATTGCAGTCCCGGGTCGATCGCGTACTCAAGCTGGTGCGCCTGGACCGGCATGCCGAGCGTTACCCGCGAGAACTCTCGGGCGGCCAGCGTCAGCGCGTGGCATTGGCCCGGGCGCTGGTGATCGAACCGCCGGTGCTGCTGCTCGACGAACCCTTGTCCAACCTCGACGCCAACCTGCGTGAGGAAATGCAGTTCGAAATCCGCCGCATCCAGCGCGAAGTCGGCATCACCACATTGATGGTCACGCACGACCAATCCGAGGCGCTTTCGATAAGCGATCGAGTGGTGGTCATGCAGGCCGGCCGCATCACCCAGATCGACGCGCCCTACACCCTTTACGAGCACCCGCGCACCGAGTTCATTTCCGGCTTCGTCGGCAAGGCCAATCTGCTGCCCGGCGAACGTGACAGCGCCGGCGTCGTGCAAGCCAGCAGCACCGGTAAAGGTGAGCTGACCCTGAGCCTGCGTCCCGAAAAGATCGACCTGTGCGCCCCCGGCTCGGGACGACTGCAAGGCACCGTCACCCAGCGTTTTTTCCTCGGTAGCCAATGGCTGTATGGCGTCTGCACCCCTCTGGGCGAACTCAGCGTGGTACGGCGCAACGACGGCTCGGCGCCCCTGGCCGAAGGCACCGCGGTGGGTCTGGACTGGGATCCGGCGCTGCTGCGTGTGTTGAGCGTGGATGAGGTGTTGGCATGAAGCTGATCGATGCCATGAAGCGCGGCCGCCAAGGCTATTGGATGTCAGCCCCGGCCCTGGCCTTGTACCTGGGCCTGCTGGTGATTCCCCTTGGTCTGACGCTCGTGCTGTCGTTCAATGTTTTCGACTACGGCTCGGGTATCGACAGCGACGCCTACACCTTCGGGCACTACACCAGCCTTCTGGGCGACCCGTACTTCTACGAAATCTTCCTGCGCACGTTCTGGATCAGCGCCCTGACCACGTTGCTGTGCGTGGTGATCGGCGTACCCGAGGCGTACATCCTCAGCCGCATGGGCGCGCCGTGGCGTTCGATCTTTCTGATCCTGATCCTTACGCCGCTACTGATTTCGGTGGTGGTGCGAGCGTTCGGCTGGAGCCTGCTGCTCGGCGCCGATGGCCTGATCAACCAGACGCTGCAAGCCCTCGGCGGTTCACCCATGAAGCTGCTCTACACACCGTTCGCGGTGGTCGTCGCCCTGGTGCACGTGATGCTGCCGTTCATGATCATTCCGGTATGGACCTCGCTGCAAAAACTTGATCCCGCCGCCGAACAGGCCGCCCTATCCCTGGGCGCGAGCCAATTCACGGTGATCCGCAAGGTGGTGCTGCCACAGATCATGCCGGGCGTGTTGTCCGGCACGCTGATCGTGTTCGGCCTCGCCGCCAGTTCGTTCGCCATCCCCGGCCTGCTCGGCGGGCGCCGCCTGAAAATGGTCGCCACGCTGATCTACGACCAATACCTGTCGGAACTGAACTGGCCGATGGGCGCGGCCATTGCCGTCGCGCTGTTGTTGCTCAATCTTCTGATCATGCTGTCGTGGAACCGCATGATCGAAGGCCGCTACAAGAAATCACTGGGGTAATTCTTCATGTCCAGGAACGGTCCTTTCGCCCTGTTGTTTCATGCCTTGGTAGTGGTGTTCATGCTGGCGCCGCTGGTGGTGGTCTGCCTGGTCGCCTTCACGCCGGAAAACACCCTGAGCTTGCCCACCACGGAATTTTCCCTGCGCTGGTTTCGTGCCGTGTTCGAGCGCGCGGATTTTGTCGATGCGTTCTACAACAGCCTCATCCTGGCGTTCAGCGCGGCCTCGCTGGCGACACTGATCGCGGTGCCGGCGGCCTTGGCGATCACCCGGTTGGAGTTTCCTGGCAGGGATTTTTTCAACGGCCTGTTCCTGTCGCCGATCATCATTCCGCACTTGGTGCTGGGCGTCGCGTTGCTGCGCCTGTTTGCACTGATGGGCGTGAACGGCAACTTCAGCTGGCTGATCTTCGCCCATGTGCTGGTGATCACGCCATATGTGCTGCGCCTGGTATTGGCCTCGGCCATCGGCCTGGATCGCAGCGCCGAGCAAGCCGCGCAGTCATTGGGCGCCGGTCGTTTCACCCTGTTCCGCCAGATCACCTTGCCGATGATTTTGCCCGGCGTCGCCGGAGGCTGGTTGCTGGCGTTCATCAACAGTTTCGATGAAGTCACGCTGTCGATTTTCGTCACCTCGCCGGCCACGCAAACCTTGCCGGTGCGCATGTACGTCTACGCCACTGAATCCATCGATCCGATGATGGCGGCGGTGTCGGCACTGGTGATCGCGCTGACGGCGCTGACCATGATTCTGCTCGACCGGGTGTATGGCCTGGATCGAGTCCTGGTAGGCAAACAATGAGGGCACCATGGCTCTGCTGAAACGACTGGCCGAAAACGACCGCCCGGCCCTGGATTTCCTGCTCGACGGCGAACCCGCCAGCGGCTTGCTCGGCGATACCGTGCTAACCGCGGTACTGACCTGCGGCGAACACCTGCGCGGCAGCGATTTCAGCGCCGAGCCCCGTGCCGGCTTCTGTCTGATGGGCGCCTGCCAGGATTGCTGGGTCCGACTGGGCGACGGCCGCCGCGTGCGCGCCTGTTCGACGATGCTCGAAGCTGGGCAGCAGGTCAGCCGCGAGCCGGGGCGCCAGGTATGAATGGCGTTGACCGGGATGGCCTCATCGCGAGCAGGCTCGCTCCCACAGGTGACCTGCGGCGTACGCAAGATCGGCATCCACGACAGATCCCATGCGGGAGCGAGGCTGCTCGCGAAGGCGGCATCAAAGGCACCGCCAATGCCTCGCCAATGAGGTGCCCATGAAACCCATCGTCATCATCGGCGCCGGCCCCGCCGGTATCCGCGCCGCGCAAACCTTGGTCGCCCATGGCATCTACCCGATCCTGCTGGACGAAGCCGCCCGCGGTGGCGGGCAGATCTACCGACGCCAGCCCGTCAATTTCAGCCGGTCTGCGCGCAAGCTTTATGGTTTCGAGGCAACAAAGGCCAACGCCATCCACCAGACCCTCGATGCGTTGCGCGAGCAGCTCGACTACCGCCCCGACACGCTGGTCTGGAACGCTGAAGCCGGTCAGTTGGATACCTTGCATGAGGGCCGCGCCGATCGCCTGGATTACGCCAACGTGATCGTCGCAACGGGGGCCACCGACAGGATTCTGCCGGTCCCCGGCTGGACCCTGCCGGGCGTCTACAGCCTGGGCGCGGCGCAGATCGCCCTTAAATTCCAAGGCTGCGCCATTGGTGAACGGGTGGTATTCGCGGGCAGCGGGCCATTGCTTTATCTGGTGGCGTACCAATACGCCAAGGCCGGCGCGAACGTCGCCGCGGTACTCGACAGTTCGCCCTTGAGCGCGCAGACCCGCGCTCTGCCCGGCCTGCTCGCACAACCGGCCACGCTCGCCAAGGGCCTCTATTACCGCGCCTGGCTGACGACACATGGTATCCCGGTGCATCAAGGCGCCACCCTGGCGCACATCGACGGGAAACGCCGGGTACAGTCGTTGAAGTGGCGAAACAAAACGGGCGAGCACACGCTCGATTGTGATGCGGTCGCCTTCGCCCACGGCTTGCGCAGTGAAACCCAACTGGCCGATCTGCTGGGCTGCGAGTTTGCCTGGAACCCGCTCAATCGCGCCTGGCTACCGCAACGCGACAGCGCCGGTCGCAGCAGTTCGGCCGGGGTCTACCTGGCCGGTGACGGCGCTGGGATCATGGGCGCCGACGCCGCCGAAATGGCCGGCGAGCGCGCCGCCCTGGCACTGCTCGAAGACCTCGGCTACCGAGTCGACCCGCAACGTTGCGCCCAGTTGGAACAGTCTCTCGAACGCATCGGTAATTTCCGCCAAGGCCTGGAGCAGGCCTTTGCCTTCCCTGATGAGTGGGCGAGCCTCGCTCAAGACAACTTGATGATTTGCCGCTGCGAAGAAGTCAGCGTCGGCGATATCCGCCAGGTCGTGGGCGAAGGTCACTGGGAAATCAACCGGGTCAAGGCCCACTGCCGGGTCGGCATGGGCCGTTGCCAGGGGCGGATGTGCGGTGCCGCCGCCGCGGAAATCATCGCTTGCGCAAGTGGCCGCGACATCCGGGACATCGGGCGCCTGCGGGCACAGGCCCCAGTCAAGCCCGTGCCGTTTGGCCTGGAGGTCGAGCCATGATCGAGGTCGATGCAGTAATCATTGGTGGCGGCATCGTCGGCGCCTCGGCCGCACTGTTTTTGAGCAAGGCCGGACGCCGCGTGGCGCTGTTGGAACGAGACTTCTGCGGCTCGCATTCCAGCGGCGTGAACTACGGCGGCGTGCGGCGCCAGGGCCGGCCCTTGTCTCAGTTGCCGCTGTCGCAACGTGCCCATGAAATCTGGGGTCAATTGCCGCAGTTGATTGGCATCGACGGCGAGTATCAGCGCAGCGGCCATCTGAAGTTGGCACGCAGCCTCGATGACCTGCGTTCATTGCAGAACTACGCCGCCAGCAGTCAGGGCTTTGGCCTCGATTTGCAACTGCTGGATCGCGACGAATTACGCAGACGGTTTCCCTGGGTCGGCATCGTCGCGGTCGGCGCCTCGCTGTGCCCGGACGATGGTCACGCCAACCCGCGGCTGGTCTCGCCGGCATTTGCCCAGGCGGCCCGCAGGCATGGCGCACAGGTTCACGAGCAATGCCCGGTCAGCCACGTCACTCACGACGGCCAACGCTTTGCCGTGCACACCGAAACCGGCCTCGAATGTCGCGCGCCGTGGCTACTGAATTGCGCTGGCGCCTGGGCGAGCCGCTTCGCCGCGCAGTTCGGCGAAGCAGTGCCGATGTACGCCGGGCACCCAGCGATGCTGGTGACCGAGCCGCTGCCCGTGGTGATGGACGCCAGCACGGGCGTCGAAGGCGGCGGCATTTATGCGCGCCAGGTCGCCCGGGGCAATTGCGTGCTGGGAGGGGGCCAGGGCTTCGCACTGGACGACGCCCGCGCCAGGCCCGGCCAGCACGCGGTCATCGAGATCCTGCGCCAGGCCGTCGAACTCTACCCTTTTCTGGAGGGCGCCCAGGCGATCCGCACCTGGAGCGGCACCGAAGGCTACCTGCCCGATCGCCAACCGGTAATCGGCCCCAGCAGCACCCAACCCGGTCTCTTGCATGCGTTCGGCTTCGCCGGCGCGGGCTTCCAGATCGGCCCGGCGGTGGGCCAGGCGCTCACCGAAATCATCTGCAGCGGGGCTTCGTCCACGCCGCTGGATGCGTTTTCCATCACCCGGTTCCACTCCATCTCCGTTGCTTGATAGAGGAAGGTCGCGCTAATGAATAACGTCAAACGCAGTGCACTGTTCGGCTTCTGCTCGCTGGGTTCCGCTTGCCTGGGCGCCCTGCTCCCCGTCACCCAGGCGTTGGCCGAGCCGACGCTTTACCTGGGCATGAACGGCGGCACCATGGAGCGGCTTTATGCCGACAAGGTCTTGCCGGCCTTCGAGAAGGCCAACAATGTCAAGGTGGTGATCGTGCCGGGCACTTCGGCCGACATCCTGGCCAAGGTCCAGGCCAGCAAGGGCAACCCGCAGATGCACGTGATGTTCCTGGACGATGGCATCATGTACCGCGCCATCGCCATGGGGCTGTGCGACAAGCTGCAGGACAGCGCCCCCCTGGCACAGATTCCGGCCAAGGGCCGCATCAAGGACCAGGCCGTCGCCGTCAGCCTCGGCGTCACCGGACTGGCCTACAACACGCGGCTGTTCAAGGAAAAAGGCTGGAACACGCCGACGTCCTGGATGGATCTGGCGGACCCTCGATTCAAGGACAAGGTGGTGTTTCAATCGATGGCCTCCTCAACCTTCGGCCTGCACGGTTTTCTGATGTTCAACCGGATCCAGGGCGGCAGCGAAACTGACGTCGAGCCAGGCTTCAAGGCGTGGCCGAACACCGTCGGGCGCAACGTGCTGGAGTACATTCCAAGCTCGGCGAAAATCTCCGAGATGTTGCAGACGGACGAAGCGGCGCTGTTCCCGTTGACGCCGACCCAGGTCACCGCGTTAAAACTCAAGGGCATGCCGGTCGAGTATGCACAACCGAAGGAAGGCGCAGTGGTGCTGAACGTCGCCGAATGTGCCGTCGCCCAGAACAGCGAACCCGAACTCGCGCAAAAACTCGCTGCCTTCCTGCTGACGCCCGAAGCCCAGGCCATCGCCCTTGAAGAAGGCGACCAGATCCCGTCCAACCCCAACACGCCGACCACCGACAAGACGCGAGGCCAAGTGGACGCGATGAAGCAGTACCTGGAAACCGCGATCGCGGTGGATTGGGATCAGGTCAATGAACAACGTCCGGCGTGGAATGCGCGGTGGAACCGCAGCATCGAGCGCTAGAAGCACTGGCGCAACCTTTTTGTTTATCATGCGGGCCTGCGCCGGTTTCACCATTGCGCTCGGCCCCTTGATAGCAGCGACTTCCCCAATGCAGACCCTCACCCAACTCCAAACCGGCCAGCTATCGGGCATTGCCCGACTGAAGCTGTCGTGCGGCCTGACGGAGTTTCCTCAGGAAATTTACGACCTGGCGGACTCGCTCGAAATCCTCGACCTGAGCGGCAATCAACTCGAAACGCTGCCAGCGGATCTCCATCGGCTTACTCGCTTGCGGATACTGTTCTGTTCGGACAACCGCTTCACCGAACTGCCTGAATGCCTGGGCCGTTGCAGCGCATTGACCATGGTCGGCTTCAAGGCCAACCGCATCGAGCGCGTCACGGGCGCAGCCTTGCCGCCGCTGCTGCGCTGGTTGATCTTGACCGACAATTGCGTCAGCCAGCTGCCGGATGAGCTGGGCCGGCGTCCCCATCTGCAGAAATTGATGCTGGCCGGTAATCGCCTGCGGCAATTGCCGCCGAGCCTGGCCCGGTGTCATCGCCTCGAATTGCTGCGTGTTTGCGCCAATCAACTGACCGAACTGCCCTCCTGGCTGCTGGAAATGCCGAGCCTCAGTTGGCTGGCCTACGCCGGCAATCCATTGCAAGCGCAAGGCGATACCCAGGCGCTGCATGCCGCCACGCCGATCGATTGGTCGCAGTTGAGCTTGCAGCGTTCATTGGGCGAAGGGGCTTCGGGCGTGATCCACCATGCACTTTGGCAACCGCCCGGCAAGGCCAGGCGCGACGTCGCGGTCAAGCTCTACAAAGGCCAGATGACCAGCGATGGCTCGCCATTGCATGAAATGCATGCGTGCATCACCGCCGGCAAGCATCCGAACCTGATCGAGGTGCTGGGTCAGGTCAACGGCCATCCAGAGCAACAGGCCGGGCTGGTGATGGCCCTGATCGGGCCCGATTACCGCAACCTGGCCGGGCTGCCGAGCCTGGAATCCTGTACCCGCGACGTGTATGCCGATGAACTGCGCCTGAGCGCCGATGTGGCCTTGCGCATCGCCCGGGGTATTGCCGGCGTGGCGTGCCACTTGCACCGACAAGGCCTTACCCATGGAGACCTGTACGGCCACAACATCCTCTTCAATGACCAAGGCGATTGCCTGCTGGGGGATTTTGGCGCGGCGTCTTTCCACGCCACGGTCGAAAAAGACAGGCAAACACGGGCGTTGCAGCGCATCGAGGTGCGGGCCTTCGGGATTCTGTTGGGGGAATTGCTGGCGCGGATCGAACCGGCGCTCGGTAACGAGGATCTTTCACGACTGAAAGACCTCGAGGGGCGGTGCTGCCAGCCGGATGTACTGGCGCGGCCGGGGTTTGACGAGATTGAAGAATTGCTGCGAGTGGTGAAGGAGCTCGCTCCCTCACCACAGTGACTTTGGCTTAGCCCGCCAGACCGACAAACATATCCTGCACGTCGTCGTGGTTGTCGAGGCCTTCGAGGAACGCCTCGACTTCCGCCATTTGCTCATCGGTCAGGCCGCTGACCGGGTTTTTTGGCTGATAGCCCAATTTGGCGGACAACACCGTGAAGCCTTGCTCCGGCAACGCCTTTTGCACGGCGTCCAGGTCGCCAGGCTCGGTGATGAACAGCGTCGCACCGTCCTCGCCCGGTTCGAAATCCTGGGCCCCGGCCTCGATGGCGGCCATTTCCGGATCAGCGTCGGGGCTGTCCGGGGCGGCTTCGATCATGCCCACGTGGTTGAAATCCCAGGCCACCGAACCCGAGGCACCCAGTTGGCCCTTGCGGAACGCAACGCGAATCTCCGCGACGGTACGGTTGATGTTGTCGGTCACGCACTCAACGATCAGCGGCACCTGATGGGGTGCGAACCCTTCGTAGGTGACACGATGGTATTGCACGGTTTCGCCGAGCTGGCCGGAGCCCTTCTTGATCGCGCGCTCCAGGGTCTCGCGGGGCATCGAAGCTTTTTTTGCCTGCTCGACCACCAGCCGCAGGTGCGCGTTGGTGGCGACATCAGCACCGTTGCGCGCGGCAATGGTGATTTCCTTCACCAATTTGCCGAAGATCTTGCCCTTGGCGTTGGCAGCCGCTTCTTTGTGTTTAACCTTCCACTGTGCGCCCATTACTCACTCTCTTGTCTGACGCGCCGAGACACCTGGCCGGCGCTGTGGCGCAAGTTTATACGGCCTAAACCGGCTGATCGACCAAAAAATCGCTGCCTCCAATCGACATTTTCACAACGTGTTGTAGGGGGTTTCCGAAATAGCGATTCGGGCACAGCGCTGCGCGCCGGGGTTTCGTACCCTTGCACTCTTATCCTTCAGCCAGCATGGGCCGCAATGCGCAACGATTCGGAACACCCTTTCAGCCTGACGATCCTTCAAAGCGATCTGCGCCTGCAAGTGCTGCGGCTCAATGGCCGTGAGGCCCTGAACCAGCCTTACCGCTTCGATCTTGACCTGATCGGCCTGGCGCCGCCGGTCAGCCCCGACAGTCTGCTGGGGCAGGCAGCTTTCCTACGCCTTGATGGCGAGTCGGGCGTACATGGGGTTGTGCATTATGTCAGCCTGACCGCCGACACCATGCGCCGCGTGGGCTATCGCTTGACGCTGGTCCCTCATCTGCAGCAATTGGAACAAGGGCCACGACGGCGGGTTTTTCATCGGCTCAACGTTGTCCAGATCCTGCAGTGCCTGCTGGAAGGTAACGCCGTGCCTTCCGACAGCTATCGTTTCGAGCTGCCGCACGGGCAGTATCCGACTCGCCCGTTCTGCATTCAATATGAAGAAAGCGACCTGGATCTGTTGCAGCGGTTATGCGAAGAGGAAGGCATTCACTATCACTTCGAACACGCGCCCCAGGGCCACGTCGCCGTATTCGCGGAAGACCCAAAGAGCTTCCCGGCACAGCCGGTCGAACTGGTCATGCGCCAGGATGCGGACAGACACCCGACTATTAGGCGGCTATACCAGCGCCATCATTCGATCATCGCCAGACCACCCGTGGGCCACAACGACCGAGGGGCGACACTCCCGCCTGGAAGCGCGGCCTCAGAAAAAATGCGTGAAGATCCGGCACAGGCTTACCGCTACCAGGCGGGTCGCCGCAGCCTTGAACGGTTGCGCTATCGGCATCGGGAAATCCATGGCCACGCCACAGAACCAGCCCTGCGCAGCGGTCACATCGCGCAGATCTGCAATCACCCGGTGTCGTCCTTCAATGATCAATGGCTGATCACCGAGGTCCAGCACCGAGGAAGGCAATTTTCCATACTAGAAGCGAACCCGCCGGCCACGCCGCAACCGCGGCATTATCGCAACCGGTTTTGCGCCATCCCTTGGTCCACGGTGTTCCGCCCGGCGCTCAAGCATCCCAAGCCATGTATCGCCGGTTACCACGTCGCCTACGTGTTCGGCCCGCCCGGCCAGCAAGCCAGGCCTAACGAGCAGGGTAAAGTCGAGGTCAGCCTCTGGAGCCCGGAGGAAGAACCGATCACGTTGCCCCTGTCTTGGCCGATGCCCGATGACCGTCCCCCATTGATTGCCGGCAGCGAAGTGCTGGTCAGCTTCATCGAGGGCGACCCAGACCGTCCAGTATTGTGTGCAGGATTGGTGGGCCCGGCCGTGGACAGCGATGGCCCTCCGTCTGCCCCCCCGCCTGAGCCAGGCGACAAAGATGTCGGGCTGCTGTTCAACTGGCTCTTGAACCCGCCGGACATCTCACCATGATCCTTTCCTAACCCAATTGCGGCTCGTCGATGCGCACTTTCCATTCAAAGTTTTCTTTCCGATAAAAAATGCCGCAACTCCATGGAGATTGCGGCAATAGTTCACGGTATTTCCAATCGAACGTTTCATACATTAACAACTGAACAATACAAATCTTCAGTTCTTTTTGTTCCCGTCCATGTCAAACCATTCGCCATCGGGAAATAGCACACTCCCATCCGGAAATTGAGTCTGTCCATCGGCAAATACTACACGCCCATCAAGGTATACCAACGTGCCGTCGCCATATTGAATAGTTCCATCGGGACGCGTGACCGATTCACCTTCGACATCCACCACACTGCCATCGGCCAGCGAGACTGTCCCATCGTTATTCGTGGTACTCCCGGGTGATTTTGCCAGGTTTAAGAACGCCAGGGGATCGATACCCACGTTCAAGGTGGGCCACGGAATGGATGCCCACGCCGGGGTGGGTTTAGTGGACGGACCGGGTGTCGTCGCTGGTGTCGGATTGGGTTTTGGCGTTGGTTTAGGTGTTGGCTTGGGCGCTGGTTTGGGTGCCGGCTTTGGGGTGGGCTTTGGTATTGGCTTGGGTGCGGGTTTGAGCGCCGGGCCAGGCTTGGCCGCCGGTTTTGAAACAAGGCCAGGCTTGGCCGTCGGCCTCGGGCGCGGCGGTTTCGCCATCTGCCGGTTAATGACAGCGTGTTGTGCGTTGTTGCCATTGAACGTATCCATGTTCTACCCCTCGTTTTATAAATACGGCCCGGCCGATCCAGGCTCGCTTATTTATAAATCCAAAAACATTGAGGCAACGATAGAGAACTTGAAAAGACCGTACAAACGAAAAAGATCATATAAATATGACCGGGCAAGTATTTCAGAATCTCGACCGCACAACAGCAGACCTGCAAACTTCAACCAGAACTGAACAACAATGTTGGAGATCGTAGGAAAGAGCGAGCATTGATTGCTATACATGTTCTTATTGATGGCTCACTGAAACCCACGACGCCCCTGCAAGCCACCCGTATGAACGAAGATCAACCGAGTACCCGGCTCAAAGGCGCCGGCCTCGACCTGAGCCTTTAGCAACATCAACGCCTTGCCGGTGTAGAGCGGCTCCAGCTCGATGGCCTGGGTGGTTTCTATGAACGTGGAGAGATCAGCATCAACCTGGCCGAAACCACCACGGCTGCCGTCGAGCAGCTCGTAGAGCGGGTCGGCAAGCCCTGCCGCCCTCACAATGTTTTCCACGTTCTGGCTGACGCCATGGCCTTGGGGCACCGCCAGGACGCCATGCACCTTGCGCTGGCCGGCTTCAGCCAGCACCAGGCCCGCCAGCGACGTTCCGGTGCCGCAGGCCAGCCACCAGCCGTGATAGTCCGCCCAGCCCAACGCCGCCAGTTGATCACGGGCACAGGCGACCCAGCTCATGCAACCTTGCGCGCCGGGCAGGCCTGCACCCCCTTCCGGCACCGCCCAGAGTTCAGGGTATTGCGACCGCCAGGGTGTCCAGAAACCTTCGTCATGACGCCTGCGGTATCCCTCGTAACCCAACCAGTGCAGCGTCATGCCGAACGCTTTCAAGTCGAGCACCGTGGGCGTATCCAGGGGATGGCCGCGCAGCAGTCCGACCGTCGCGAACCCAAAGCGCCGGCCCGCTGCGGCCAGTGCGTGCAGGTGGTTGGAATGAGCGCCGCCCAGGCTCATCACACCTGCAGCACCGCCCCGATGGGCTGCGCGCAGGTGGTGAAGCAACTTGAACCATTTGTTCCCGCTGATCAGCGGATCGATCCGGTCCAGGCGCAGCACTGCCACCTCGACGCCGGACCGGGCGAGCCAGTCCAGATGAAGGGGTTCGAGGCGAGGTTGAGGGTGCCAGTCGAGAGCGGGAAGTAGCATGGCGGCGAGTCGGGTGGAAAACAGGCCGGCATATTAACAGCTGGTTGCAAACGTCCTGACATCAGAAAAACGGTGGGGCGAGCTTGCTCGCGATAACGGTGGGTCAGCCAACACTTCTGAAACTGACTGACCGCCATCGCGAGCAGGTTCGCTCCCACAGAGGACTTGCGCCTTACAACTGCGCCGCCAGCCGCGAGCCTTGGTTGATCGCGCGCTTGGCATCCAACTCCGCCGCCACGTCGGCGCCGCCGATAAGGTGGACGGTCTGGCCGGCCGCTTCCAAGCCCTCCTGCAACTCGCGCAGCGGATCCTGGCCGGCGCAGATAACCACGTTGTCCACCGCAAGCACTTGCGGCTCGCCCGTTTCGCCGATGCGAATGTGCAGGCCCTGATCGTCGATCTTCAGGTACTCGACGCTGTTGAGCATCTGCACCTGCTTGTTTTTCAAGCCTGTGCGATGAATCCAGCCGGTGGTCTTGCCCAGACCGTCGCCGACCTTGGACTTCTTACGCTGCAACAGGAACACCTGCCGGGCCGGCGCATGAGGTTGCGCCTTGACCCCGGCCACGCCGCCGCGCGCCTCGAGGTGGGTATCGATCCCCCACTCCTTCCAGAACGCTTCGCGGTCCTGGCTGGTGGCAACCCCCTGGTGTACGAGGAATTCCGACACGTCAAAGCCGATCCCACCTGCACCGATCACCGCGACGCTACGCCCTACCGGCTTACGCTCGAGGATCACGTCCAGGTAACTCAGCACCTTGGGATGATCCACGCCCGGGATGGCTGGCACTCGCGGTGCGATGCCGGTCGCCAGGATAATTTCATCGAAACCGCCGGCCACCAACTGCGCGACGTCCACCCGGGTATCGAGGCACAGCTCGACGTGGCTCGTCTGCAACTTGCGCTTGAAATAACGCAATGTTTCGAAAAACTCTTCCTTGCCGGGCACACGCTTGGCGATGTTGAACTGCCCGCCGATTTCACTGGCCGAATCGAACAGCGTCACCTGATGGCCGCGCTCGGCCGCCACGGTGGCGGCGGACAACCCGGCAGGACCGGCGCCCACCACGGCGATTTTTTTCACCTGGGTCACTGGCAGGTAGTTGAGCTCGGTCTCATGGCACGCTCGCGGATTCACCAGGCAACTGGTGAGCTTGCCACCGAACGTATGGTCCAGGCAGGCCTGGTTGCAGCCGATACAGGTATTGATTTCATCCGCCCGGCCAGCGGCTGCCTTATTGACGAACTCCGGGTCAGCGAGGAAAGGCCGAGCCATGGACACCATGTCGGCGTCGCCCTCGGCCAGGATCTGCTCAGCGACCTCAGGCGTATTGATGCGGTTGGTGGTGATCAACGGAATGCTCACCGAACCGCGCAGCTTGGCGGTGACTTTACTGAACGCTGCCCTTGGGACCTTGGTGGCGATGGTGGGAATACGCGCTTCATGCCAACCGATACCCGTGTTGATGATCGTCGCACCGGCCTGCTCGATGGCCTTGGCCAGTTGGACGATCTCTTCCCAGGTGCTGCCCCCTTCCACCAGGTCGAGCATCGACAGACGGAAGATGATGATGAAATTCGGGCCGACCGCCTCGCGCACCCGACGCACGATGTCCACCGGGAGGCGCATACGGTTTTCGTAACTGCCCCCCCAACGGTCGGTACGGTGATTGGTGTGGGCCGCCAGGAACTGGTTAATGAAATAGCCTTCCGAGCCCATGATTTCGACACCGTCGTACTCGGCCTTCTGGGCCAGCAACGAACAAGTCACAAAATCGCTGATCTGTTTCTCGATGCCCTCTTCGTCCAGCTCCTTGGGCTTGAACGGGTTGATCGGCGCTTGGATCGCGCTCGGTGCCACCTGCTTGGGGCTATAGGCATAGCGTCCGGCATGGAGGATCTGCATGCAGATCTTGCCACCGGCTTCATGCACCGCCCGGGTGACGATCTGGTGCTTGAGGGCTTCCTCCTCGGTGGTCAGCTTGGCCGCACCGGAGTAAACGCCACCCTCATCGTTAGGACCGATTCCCCCGGTGACCATCAGGCCCACGCCGCCACGGGCGCGCTCGGCAAAATAGGCCGCCATGCGCTCGAAGCCACCGGGCTTTTCTTCAAGACCGGTGTGCATCGACCCCATCAGGGTACGGTTGCGCAGCGTGGTAAAGCCAAGGTCCAGCGGGGCCAGCAAATGCGGGTAATGAGGGGCGGTCATTGGTTACTCCACTACGGGCGATCACGGAAAATGCGGAAGCTCTATGGCTTCCGTCAGTCATGGGTAACAGCCTAAGAGTCGGGATGGGGACGCTCAATGACCGAAACTGACAAGTTGATGATCCAAATGCACAGGACAATCGGCTCGCCTAGACTTCCCACATCCTCCTCACACCGCTGTGCGCCCTTTCGCTAATCCTTTGTTTTACCGTACCCTGCCAGGTGTCCTGGTGAAAAATCACGAACCTGTAAGCGACCATTGACTGTCCCCATGCGCAAATTTCTGTACCTGCTGTTCTCACTGGCCTTGATGGCCGCCGTTATCACTTACGCACTGTGGACAGCGGACCGTCCAGTCGGCCATTACCTTTCAGACCTGCGCATCAACCTGGCGGTCGACCAGGGCACGCCTTCTGATCGCGGCAACTTGCTCGGCATCCAGCCCGAGCTTTTCCCCACCGACTACCAGAGCCCCCAGCGCCTGCGTCGCAAGCTGGCCGCCTATCTGCAAGCGGCGCGCGACCAAGGGTTTCTCAACGACAAAACCATCGTGGTCCTGCCCGAGCACATCGGCACTTGGCTGATGGTCAGCGGCGAAAAGGACGAGGTGTATCAAGCCAGTACATTGAAGCAAGCCATGCATTGGCTCGCCGCCAGCAACCCGCTGGCTTTTATTCGCGCCCTGGCAAGCGCCAAGGGCAGCAGCCGCCTGGACGATGCCTACCTGCGGATGAAAGCGGACACCATGGCCCGGGATTACCAGACGCTGTTTGGGGGCCTGGCCAAGGAATTCGGCGTGACCCTGGTGGCCGGCTCCATCGTGCTGCCCGAACCCAGTGTCAGCGAAGGCGAGCTGAAGATCAGTGGCGGCGCGCTGTACAACACCAGCCTGGTTTTCGGCCCCGATGGTCGTCCGATCGGCCAACCCCTGCGTCAACGTCATCCGATATTCGACCAACAAGACGTGCTCGGGGCAGAAGAAACCCAGGCTACCCCGGTCATCGACACGCCGGCCGGTCGCCTCGGCGTACTAATCGGCAGTGACAGTTGGTATCCGCTCCATTATCGGCAACTCGACGAGCAGGACGTGCAATTGATTGCCGTACCCGCCTTTGTGGTTGGCCGCGATTCGTGGAATGAACCCTGGGCAGGCTACAAAGGCCTGTCCACGCCAAGCGAAGTGAGCCTCAAGCCCGGCGAGATAACCGAAGGCCAGGCATGGCGTCGCCTGACATTGACCAGCCAGTTGCCGGTCAGCCAGGCCCTGGGGGGCGTCAGCGTGTTTCTACGCGGCCAGTTCTGGGACAACGGCAGTGCCGGCCAGAGTTTCATCAGCCATGGCGGCCAGCAGTTCCCCGATGGCGAAGCCCGTGGCGCTCGCCTGTTGAACCTCTGGTTGTGAGCATGAAGCCACAGCCGATGCGCCTGGGCGACTTGTCCGTGGGTTTCGTCCATAGCCTTGCCGACGCAATTGCCAGCCACGGGAGGGATCCGCTGCCGTTGCTCGAACAATACGGCCTTGATCCTGCACGCCTGGCCGAACCCAGGGCGCGGCTGTCGATTCCGCGCTACATGCGCCTGGGCCACGCCGCGATCCAATTGACAGAGGATCCGGCACTGGGCTTGCGCATGGGTCAGCTCAGCCGCTTGAGCCAGGCCGGGCTCGCCGGCGTGACTGCCGCCCAGGCGCCCACCGTACGGGAAGCTGCCCGCTGCATGATCCGCTTCGAGCCGCTGTACGGTTCCAATTATCGCGGACAATCAAGCTTCCACGAGGACGCCCGAGGCGCCTGGCTGCGGTTCTATTCCATCAGCCCCTATAACGCCTATAACCGCTTCGTCGTGGATTCGATCATTGCCGGCTGGCTCAAGCAGTTGTCCAGTGTGAGCGAAATCGGGCTGCAAGCCGAACGCATCGACATCGAATTCGAGGAGCCGGAGTATGGGCAGGCCTATCAGATACTTGGCGACTGCCCGATGCAGTTCGGCGCCGAACAGAACCAGCTGCGCCTGGGCCTGGATAGCCTCGCACAGCGCAATCCTCAACACTGTCCCAGTACCTGGCGGCACCTGGTCCAATTATGCGAACGGGAACTGGAGCAACTGACACGCACACGAACCTTGCGTGAACGTATCATCCAGCTGCTGGGTCCGCTGCTCAATGGTGGGCGGGAGCCGGATCTAGAAGAAGTGGCGATGCGCCTGAAACTGCCTACCTGGACGTTGCGCCGCAAACTGGCGGAGGAAGGCACGCAGTTCAGGGCGATCCTCAACGAGACCCGTCGAGACCTGGCCATGACGTACATTCGCGACACGGAGCTGGCGTTCGGCGAGATCGCCTACTTGCTGGGGTTCGCCTCGGCGGAAGCCTTTCAACGTGCCTTCAAGCGCTGGAACAACCAAACGCCCGGAGACTTTCGTCGCAGCCGCAAGGGGACATGAACCCGATACCCAGCGCCCAGGCTCCGTCGTGTCTCGTCGCCTCTAACTGGCCTCTAGCTGCCAGCAGACATGCCCCTAAAGCTCAGTCGCATCCTCGGCTGGTTCCAGCGGGTCCAGCTCATAGGCCTGATATTCCAGCAGCTCTTCCTGATAATCATCCATTGCGCGTCCTTCCCAATCGTTGAACCGAAGCCTGATGGCTTGGAATCAGCATAAAGCTGCTTTGTGAATAAAACATGAAGCCACAGCCTCATGAATTAAACGTAGCACAGCGTTGGGGATTTAAAGCCAAGACATGTAGCAAGGAATGACAGCCCTTGCTACAGCTGCTCAGGAGGCCGGCAGGGGTTGGATTGGCTCGGTCGGTGCAGGCAAGGAGCTGGCCGGCGGCGGTGTGATGGTGTCCGACGAAGAAGGCGCGTAGGACTCCGGCTCGCTGGGTGCGATCGGCGCGGGCTCGACTGGCGGCGCGACCGGCTCCGATGCGGCGGGGGCCGACTCGACCGGCATGATGGGTGCCGGGGCCGGCGCTGGTTCCGCTGCAGGCGCTTGCAAGGCCCCAGGGGCGGATGCGGGAGCCGACGCGGGAGCCAAGGCTGCCGGTTCGGCCTTGGGTTCCGGAACGCCAAGCTCCGCTTTTGGCTTATCAGCATTCTCCACGGCTTTCTTGGCTTCCGGTGGCAGGAACACCTCCACCAGCGCGAAGAAGCGCTCATAGAACTTGGCCGCCGATACGGTTTCACTGGCGACCTTGACCATCGAATCATCCGAAGAACCGATCGGCATCGAGACCGATCCCAACACGCCCACGCCCAGGCTGGCGGAGTTGTTGATTTTCTTCAGGGCGTAGCGGTCCTGCAAGGCGTTGGCGAACATGGTGGCGCGATGGCCGGGACCGCCATCCTCGGCGCAGACCAGGTTGAAGCTGATCTCCATGTGGGTATCGCCAGTCTGCTGGAAACTCTTGTGGCCGCTGATCAGCTTCGGATCGCTGCTGGTGATGATGTAGCCCTGGCTGAGCAACGCCCGGCGCCCTGCTTCGCAGGTCGCCACATCAGTCACCGGATAGGTACGCGAGAACGTACCCGAATCATCAAAGTTCTCGTGCTCGTAGATGGCGGCCTTCTTGGAGGAGCAGCCGGCCGCGACAGCCAGCAGCAATGCCAGCCCAACGGTGCGCATGTGAAATGATTTGAACATTGAGCATCCTGGGTAAAACAATCCGGCGCGTATTGTGCAACAGAACGCGACCAGGCAGCTTGGGTAATCGTGTCTCAAAGGGGGTACAAGTCTACGGGGGCTTGCGGGCAGGAAAAAGACCAAGTTCGACGAATCGACGAACATCCCCGTCAACAGCAATACACAGATACAAAAAGACCCCGGCTTTTCGGCCGGGGTCCATGGCTAACGCATCAATGCACTCAGAAGCGCTTGATGTCCGCCTCGCTTTCCAACTGTTTGCGGTAAGCCGCAAAATCCTGCTGGCCGACACGGGACGCCAGGTAGCGACGGTACTCGGCCTTTTCTTCCTCGGTCGGTGCCGCACCTTCGTTGACGCCGTTCAGGCGCAAGACCGTCACGCTGCCGTCAGGCAGGGTCACGCTGGCGAACGTCGGCTTGTCCTTGGTCTGCGGCTTGGACATGCGGAACAGCGCCTGCAGCACGGCAGGATCGATGCCTTCCTGGCTGCGAGTCGCCGCTTCTACAGCTTTCCACGCCTGGCCATTGACCGGCTTGTCCAGGGCAACCTTGCCATCGCGCAGGCTGGCGATCAGCTCATCGGCCTGGGTCTTGGCACCTGCGCTGGCATGTTCCTTGGACAATTGGGCGCGTATCGGACCGGCCACGCTTTCCAGCGGCATTTGCGCAGGCTTGCGGTGTTCCTTGGCACGCAGCACCACGACCGTTTCCGGGTCCAGCTCGATGGCCGTGCTGTTGGCACCCTCTTCCAGCACTTCCGGGCTGAACGCAGCAGTGATCACGGCGCGGTTGGCCGCAATTCCTTCACCGCCTTCGCGACCAAACGGTGCCGAGGTGTGCACGGTCAGCTTGAGGTCCTGGGCAGGCTGCGCCAAGTCCGAGGCTTCGAACGAAGCGTCTTCCAATTGCTTGGTCGCCTCGACGAAACGCTGCTCGACCTGCTGAGCCTTCAGTTCGCGAGTCAGCTTGTCCTTCAGGCTCGCAAAGGTCGGCACCTCAGGGGCTTCAACACCCAGCAGCTTGATCAGATGCAGGCCAAAGTCGGTTCGCACCGGCGCCGAAACCTGGTCCTTGTTCAGGGCGTACAGCACCTTTTCGAACTCCGGATCGTAGACCCCTGGCCCAGCAAAGCCCAGATCGCCGCCATTGTTCGCCGAGCCTGGATCCTGGGAATATTCCTTCGCCAAGGCTTCAAACGACTCGCCTTTGGCCAGGCGCGCCTGGACTTCCTCGATCTTCGCCTTGGCCTGGGCTTCGGTGACCTTATCGTTGACTTCAATAAGGATGTGCGCCGCGCGACGCTGTTCGGACAAGTTGGCGATTTCTTTCTGATACGCCGCTTGCAGGTCCTCATCCTTGACGCTGACCTGGTCGAAGAAAGAGGCTTTCTTCAGCTCAACGTAGTCAATGACCACCTGGTCGGGTGTCATGAATTCCTTGGCGTGCTGATCATAGTAGGCCTTGACCTCGTCATCGGTCAGCTTCACGGTCGATGGATCTGCCTTGATGGTAAGGGTCGCGAAGTCACGGGTCTGCTTTTCCAGACGGGCAAACGCCAGCACCTGGGCATCGGTGACAAATCCGCTGCCAGCCAGGCCGGCGCGCAGCTGGCCGATCAGCATTTCCTGCGCCAGCATCTGGCGGAACTGCAGGCGACCGTAACCCAACTGGCGTATGACCTGGTCGAAACGCTCGGGGCTGAACTTGCCATCGACCTGGAACTCAGGCGTTTGCAGGATCACTTGATCCAGCGCGGCTTCGGAAAAAGCGAAATCCGCATCATGGGCGCCTTGTAGCAACAACTTGCGATCGATCAGGCCCTTGAGAGCCGAGTCGCGCAACATCTTTTCGTCCAGCAAGGAAGCATCGAAATCCTTGCCCAACTGTTGCATCAGCTGACGGCGTTGCATGTCGACCGCTTGGCTCAGCTCGTTCTGGCTGATCTCCTCGCCGTTGACCTTGGCCGCTTCATTAGTGTTCGAGGTGGCCTGAAAAATGGCTTCGAAACCGGTCAACGCCATCAATGCGACGATGATCCCGATGATGGTCTTGGCAATCCAGCCTTGTGAATTGTCCCTGATATTCTGCAGCATGCGTCCCCCAGAAACGGTTGAACTTCAAATTTAGGCAACCGTGGAGCGTGGGTAGAATCCGGATAGAAGAAAGGCGCATCCGAGGATGCGCCTTCTCGTAACTGGCGGAGCGGACCGGGCTCGAACCCGCGAGCCTCGGCGTGACAGCCCGGATGTTACCGGACGCATTACCGCTCCGCTGCCAAGCCAGGCATGACCCCGACCCGGATAAACTCAGTGAAACCTTAGTTAACGGCTTCTTTCAGCGCTTTACCAGCCTTGAAGCCAGGCTTTTTGGCAGCCGGGATCTCCAGGGTCTTGCCGGTCTGCGGGTTGCGACCGGTGCGAGCTGGACGATCAGTCACGGAGAAGGTACCGAAACCAACCAGAACAACGGAGTCGCCGGCCTTGAGAGCGCCAGTGACGGATTCGATTACAGCGTCCAGCGCACGGCCAGCAGCAGCTTTCGGGATATCAGCGGATGCAGCGATAGCATCAATCAGTTCCGACTTGTTCACTCTAAGTCCCCTTATATCTATTTGAGATGATTCTAAGTTTTTTTGGTGAAAGCAAAAACGAGTGCTGAATGGCCTGCAGACACTTAAGAGCCGCTTTATAACAAGGGCTCTAAAAAACTGTCAAGGAAGCCCCCCAGGCAAATGCGTATTAATGCGTGCTAATTCTTTCCTTAGAGTCAGACTCTCGCTTTTCTTCCTTCGCGACAATCTCCGGAGCCACATCCGGCAAGGGCTCCGGCGCGTATTGCAGCGCAATTTGCAGGACTTCGTCAATCCATTTAACCGGTTTGATCTGAAGATCCTGCTTAATGTTGTCAGGAATTTCCTTCAGATCGCGCACGTTCTCTTCGGGAATGATCACAATCTTGATCCCACCCCGGTGAGCCGCCAGCAGTTTTTCCTTCAAGCCGCCAATTGCCAGGACCTGACCGCGCAGGGTGATTTCACCCGTCATCGCAACATCGGCACGCACCGGAATGCCGGTCAGCGCGGAAACCAAGGCGGTGCACATACCCACGCCGGCACTCGGTCCGTCCTTGGGCGTTGCCCCCTCCGGCATGTGGATGTGGGTGTCGCGTTTCTCATGGAAATCCAGCGGGATACCCAGGCTCCGCGCACGGCTGCGGACAACCGTCAGCGCAGCCGTGATCGATTCCACCATCACATCGCCCAGGGAACCGGTCTTGATCAACTGGCCTTTTCCGGGCACCACGGCGGCTTCGATCGTCAGCAATTCGCCACCCACCTGCGTCCACGCAAGGCCGGTCACCTGGCCAATCTGGTCCTGCTGTTCGGCAAGGCCGTAGCGGAATTTACGCACGCCCAGGAAGTGCTCCAGCAGGTCCGAAGTGACCTTGACCGCGAAGCGTTTTTCCAGGGCGTGTTCCTTCACGGCCTTGCGGCAAACCTTGGCAATCTGCCGCTCAAGGCCCCGCACACCCGCTTCGCGAGTGTAGTAGCGGATGATGTCGCGGATTGCTTCTTCGTCGAATTCCAGCTCGCCCTTCTTCAGGCCGTTGGCCTGGATCTGCTTGGGCGAAAGGTATTTGACGGCGATGTTGATCTTCTCGTCCTCGGTGTAGCCCGGCAGACGGATCACCTCCATCCGGTCCAGCAACGCTGGCGGGATGTTCATGGAGTTGGAGGTGCAGAGGAACATCACGTCCGACAAGTCGTAGTCGACTTCAAGGTAGTGATCGTTGAAGTTGTGATTCTGCTCGGGATCGAGGACCTCCAGCAACGCAGAAGCTGGATCGCCGCGCATGTCGCTGCCCATCTTGTCGATTTCGTCCAAGAGGAACAGCGGGTTGCGCACGCCGACCTTTGTCATTTTTTGAATCAATCTTCCTGGCATCGAACCGATGTAGGTACGGCGATGACCACGGATTTCCGCCTCGTCGCGCACGCCGCCAAGGGCCATGCGTACGAACTTACGGTTAGTGGCGTGGGCAATCGACTCTGCCAGAGAGGTTTTACCCACCCCTGGAGGACCGACCAGGCACAACACCGGACCACGAATTTTCTTCACGCGCTTTTGCACAGCGAGGTATTCGAGGATGCGTTCCTTGACCTCTTCCAGACCGTAGTGGTCGGCATCGAGGATATCCTCGGCACGCGCCAGGTCCAGACGTACCTTGCTCTGGGCTTTCCATGGCACCTGGACCAGCCAATCAATGTAGGAGCGCACCACGGTGGCTTCCGCCGACATCGGCGACATCTGCTTGAGCTTGTTCAGTTCGGCCTGGGCCTTGGCAAGGGCATCCTTCGGCAGGCCGGCGGCATCGATGCGCTTCTTCAGCTCTTCGATTTCGTTGTGACCTTCGTCACCATCGCCGAGCTCTTTCTGAATGGCCTTCATCTGCTCGTTCAGGTAGTACTCGCGCTGGCTGCGCTCCATCTGTTTCTTGACGCGACCACGAATGCGCTTCTCAACCTGCAGCAGGTCGATCTCGCCATCGAGCAATGCCAATACATGCTCGACACGGGCTGAGAGATCGATGATCTCGAGGATTTCCTGCTTCTGCTCGATCTTGAGGGCCATGTGAGCCGCCATCGTGTCGACCAGGCGTCCTGGCTCGTCGATGCTGTTAAGCGACGACAGCACCTCGGCAGGCACCTTCTTGCCCAGCTGAACGTACTGTTCGAACTGCGACAGCAGGCTGCGGACAAACACTTCGGACTCACGCTCTGGTGCATCGACTTCATCGATGAGCGAGACTTCGGCACGGCAGTGACCATCCACCTCGCTGAAACGCTCGACCGCCCCTCGCTGCTCGCCTTCAACCAGCACTTTTACCGTGCCATCGGGAAGCTTGAGCAACTGCAGGACCGTTGCAATCGTACCTACGCGATAAAGTGCGTCTTCGCCGGGATCATCGTCGGCAGGATTTCTCTGAGCGATCAGAAGAATCTGCTTATCACCCGTCATCGCGGCCTCGAGGGCTTCGATGGACTTCTCGCGCCCCACGAACAGCGGGATAACCATGTGCGGATATACCACGACATCGCGCAATGGCAGGAGAGGCAATTCGATGGTTGTCTTCATGATTTCGCCTCTACGGCGGCCATAAGGCCGTAAACAGATGGAAGTAAGCTTGAAACCAAGATGGGGGCAGCCTTCAAAAAAAACAAGCGCTAACACGTCTAAAGCGCGCTAATAGCAAAGGGGCCCGAAGGCCCCTTCTTTTATTTCAACTGCGGGACACTCACGCGTCCGGCGCAGCCTTGGCAGTCGGCTCACTGTTTTCGTAGATATACAGTGGCTTGGACTTGCCTTCGATGACACTTTCGTCGATCACGACTTTGCTCACCTCGGATTGCGAGGGGATTTCATACATCGTATCGAGCAGCACACCTTCAAGAATCGAGCGCAACCCACGGGCACCGGTCTTGCGTTCCAGGGCTCGTTTGGCAACCGACTTCAGCGCGTCCGAACGGAACTCAAGGTCTACGCCTTCCATTTCGAACAGCTTGGCGTATTGCTTGGTCAGGGCGTTTTTCGGCTCGGTCAGAATCTGCATCAATGCTGCTTCATCCAACTCGTCCAAGGTCGCCAGGACCGGCAGACGACCGACGAATTCAGGGATCAGGCCGAACTTGACCAGATCGTCAGGCTCGACTTCACGCAGGGATTCACCGACCTTCTTGCCCTCTTCCTTGCTGCGGACTTCGGCGTTGAAACCGATGCCACCACGGGTCGAACGGTTCTGGATGACCTTTTCGAGGCCAGAGAACGCACCACCGCAGATGAACAGGATGTTACGGGTGTCGACCTGCAGGAACTCCTGCTGCGGATGCTTGCGACCACCCTGGGGCGGTACGGAAGCGACCGTGCCTTCGATCAACTTGAGCAAGGCCTGTTGCACGCCCTCGCCGGAAACATCCCGGGTAATGGACGGGTTATCCGACTTGCGGGAAATCTTGTCGATTTCATCGATGTAAACAATGCCCATCTGGGCCTTTTCCACGTCGTAGTCGCACTTCTGCAACAACTTCTGAATGATGTTCTCGACGTCCTCACCCACATAACCCGCCTCGGTGAGGGTGGTTGCGTCGGCGATGGTGAACGGAACGTTCAGCAAGCGGGCCAGAGTTTCTGCAAGCAGGGTCTTACCCGAGCCCGTAGGGCCGATCAGCAGGATGTTGCTCTTGCCGAGTTCGACCTCGTCATTCTTTTTGTCACGCTGGTTCAGGCGCTTGTAGTGGTTGTACACCGCTACGGCCAGTACCTTTTTCGCGCGCTCCTGACCGATAACATACTGGTCAAGGATGCCGCTGATTTCTTTAGGCGAAGGCAACTTATGCGCGCTGCTTTCGGCCTGGGCTTCCTGCACCTCCTCGCGGATGATGTCATTGCACAGGTCGACGCACTCGTCGCAAATGAAGACCGAGGGACCGGCAATCAATTTGCGTACTTCATGCTGGCTTTTGCCACAGAAGGAGCAATAAAGCAGTTTGCCGTTGTCCTCGCCGTTGCGGGTGTCAGTCATTCGATCGATCCAAATCCGATAGGCTTGCAACACAAGATGAAGGCAATTGCGGGCTTTTTCAAGCCCGCAGGCGGCCGGTCATCCCAACCACCTGCATTTTGAGCGGCTTAGGCAGGCATTTGACGCTTGTTGATCACAGAGTCGATCAGACCGTATTCGGCCGCACGCTCAGCGCTCATGAAGTTGTCACGCTCGGTGTCACGCTCAATGGTTTCGAGGCTTTGGCCGGTGTGATGGGCCAGCAACGAATTCAGGCGCGAGCGAATATGCAGAATTTCCTTGGCATGGATATCGATGTCCGACGCCTGGCCCTGGAAGCCGCCCAATGGCTGGTGGATCATCATGCGCGAGTTAGGCAGGCAATGGCGCTTGCCCGCTGCGCCGCCGGCGAGCAGGAACGCACCCATGCTGCAGGCTTGGCCGATGCAGATGGTGGACACGTCAGGCTTGATGAACTGCATGGTGTCGTAGATCGACATGCCCGCAGTCACCGAACCGCCGGGAGAGTTGATGTACAGATGGATATCCTTGTCCGGGTTTTCCGCCTCAAGGAACAGCAACTGCGCCGCAACCAGGTTGGCCATGTAGTCTTCGACGGGGCCGATCAGGAAGATGACGCGCTCCTTGAGCAGGCGCGAATAGATGTCATAGGCACGTTCGCCACGGGCGGACTGCTCGATAACCATAGGGACCAGGCCGCCTGCGGCCTGGATGTCAGAGCTCTGCTGATAAAAAGAATTGCGGGACATGTCTCGCAGTCACTCCCAAATAGTTATGTCTTGAATACGCATAAGCCAGCGCGAAGGCTGGCTTATGGTGTGTATTTCTTACCGCAGAACCATCAATCGGCTTGTGGAGCTTCCACCGGCTTGACCGCTTCTTCGTAAGAGACCGCTTTGTCGGTCACGCTAGCTTTCTGCAGAACAGTATCCACAACTTGTTCTTCCAGCACAACCGAACGGACTTCGTTCAGCTGCTGCTCGTTCTTGTAGTACCAGGACACCACTTGCTCAGGCTCTTGGTAGGCCGAGGCCATTTCCTGGATCAGCTCGCGCACGCGGGCTTCGTCAGGCTTGAGTTCGAATTGCTTGACCACTTCGGCGACGATCAGGCCCAGTACCACGCGGCGCTTGGCCTGCTCTTCGAACAGCTCGGCCGGCAGTTGGTCTGGCTTGATGTTGCCGCCGAACTGTTGAACGGCCTGTACGCGCAGACGGTTCACTTCGTTGTCCAGCAGGGCCTTTGGCACTTCGATCGGGTTGGAAGCCAGCAGACCGTCCATGACCTGGTTCTTGACCTTGGACTTGATGGCCTGGCGCAGCTCACGCTCCATGTTCTTGCGAACTTCGGCGCGGAAACCTTCCAGGCCGGTTTCCTTGATGCCGAACTGAGCGAAGAATTCTTCGTTCAGCTCAGGCAGCTTCGGCTCGGAAACACTGTTGACGGTCACGGTGAACTCGGCGGCTTTGCCAGCCAGGTCCAGGTTCTGGTAGTCCTCGGGGAAGGTCACGTTCAGGACGCGCTCTTCACCGGCCTTGGCGCCAACCAGGCCGTCTTCGAAGCCTGGGATCATGCGACCCGAGCCCAGCACCAGCTGGGTAGCCTTGGCGGAACCGCCAGCGAATACTTCGCCGTCGACCTTGCCGACGAAATCGATGTTCAGCTGGTCTTCGTTCTGGGCGGCACGGTCGGTCGCTTCGAAGCGGGTGTTCTGCTTGCGCAGGATATCCAGCATCTTGTCCAGGTCGGCGTCCGAAACGTCGGCGCTCAGGCGCTCAACGGCAATGGATTCGAAACCGGCAACGGTGAACTCAGGGAACACTTCGAACGTGGCGACGAACTCGAGGTCCTTGCCTTTTTCCAGCACTTTAGGCTCGACGGAAGGAGCGCCAGCCGGGTTCAGCTTCTGCTCGACCACTGCTTCGTAGAAAGAAGACTGGATCACGTCGCCCACGGCTTCCTGGCGCGCATCAGCTTCGTAACGCTGACGGATCACGCTCATTGGCACTTTGCCTGGGCGGAAACCTGGGATTTTGGCCTTTTGGGCAGTCTGCTGCAGACGCTTGTTGACCTGAGTCTCGATACGCTCAGCTGGCACGGTGATGCTCATGCGGCGCTCAAGAGCAGAAGTATTTTCAACAGAAACTTGCATGGATATTCCTCGTTGCACAGACGTTGGCCGGGCGTTTCCGACCCCAGAATCAAGGGCATGCATTCTAGTAGGTCAAACTCAAGAAGTCACCCTACTGAAAACGCGCGGGAAACAGGCGCCGGGTTTAGAAGCGGAGCAATCAGTCATGCCCCGCCCGGTTTGCAAATAAAGTCGATCCTCGCCAGGGCTCTGCACGGCGCTTCTATATATAGAAGCGCCGCCCTCGAGCACTTGGCGTAAGGCCTCCACGAAAAGACCGACGGACATGCCAAGCATCATCACGAAACACAATCGCGACGAATCGCCCTGTGCCCGCATGAAAAAAACCGGACATGAGTCCGCGAATAAAACAAAAACGGCGCAGCCCTTTTCAGGTTCTGCGCCGTTCTCTGCTAATTAAATAGCGACTTGTATGGTGCGGACGGAGAGACTCGAACTCTCACACCTTGCGGCGCTGGAACCTAAATCCAGTGTGTCTACCAATTCCACCACATCCGCGTATCAAGCTTTTAAAGCAAAGGCGCCAGACTGTTAAATCTGGCGCCTTTCTAGAATATGGGGTGGACGATGGGGATCGAACCCACGACAACGGGAGTCACAATCCCGTGCTCTACCAACTGAGCTACGCCCACCATATTGCCTTGTTGCCTTACTTGTGCCAAAGCTGCCTAATGGCGCACCCGGCAGGACTCGAACCTGCGACCATCCGCTTAGAAGGCGGATGCTCTATCCAGCTGAGCTACGGGCGCCTTTTTAATCTGTATTCTTGGACGATTACAAACTAAGTGCTTTCAGTTTTACCGAGTTGAAACATCCAACTCCGCTCCACCTTCTTAACCAGTGCTAGGCTGTGCCCGACAAGTGCGACGAATGTTATAGACGGCCCGATAGGTCGTCAACTCTTTTTTAAAAAAAATTCATTTAATTAAAGGGGTTAGGGGAATTTACAGACCAAGCGCCTTTGCCCTCACGCCTCGGCATGCGAGAATGCGCTCTCTTTTTTTCCCCTCTCGATGGTTAACCACGCGCAATGACTGCACAACTTATCGACGGCAAATCGATCGCCGCCAGCCTGCGCCAGCAGATCGCCCAACGAGTCACCGAGCGCCGCCAGCAAGGCCTGCGCACGCCCGGCCTTGCGGTGATCCTGGTCGGCAGCGATCCTGCCTCTCAGGTTTATGTCTCGCACAAGCGTAAAGACTGTGAAGAGGTCGGCTTCCTTTCCCAGGCCTACGACCTGCCTTCCGAAACCACTCAGCAAGCGCTGGCCGATCTGATCGACCGCCTGAACGACGATCCGAACATCGACGGTGTTCTGCTCCAGTTGCCGCTGCCTGAACACCTGGACGCCTCCAAGCTTTTGGAACGTATCCGTCCGGACAAAGACGTCGACGGTTTCCACCCTTATAACGTCGGCCGCCTCGCCCAACGCATTCCATTGCTGCGCCCCTGCACGCCCAAGGGCATCATGACCTTGCTGGAAAGCACCGGGGTGGATCTTTACGGGCTCGATGCCGTGGTCGTGGGCGCCTCCAACATCGTCGGTCGCCCAATGGCGATGGAATTACTGTTGGCTGGCTGCACCGTCACCGTGACCCACCGCTTCACCAAGGACCTGGCCGGCCACGTCGGCCGTGCCGATCTGGTGGTGGTTGCCGCCGGCAAGCCTGGCCTGGTCAAAGGCGAATGGATCAAGGAAGGCGCCATCGTGATCGACGTGGGCATCAACCGCCAGGACGACGGCAAACTGGTAGGCGATGTGACCTACGAGACCGCCCTGCCCCGCGCCGGTTGGATCACACCGGTTCCCGGTGGCGTCGGCCCGATGACCCGTGCCTGCCTGTTGGAAAACACGCTGTACGCGGCCGAGACGCTTCATAGCTGATAAAGGCCTCGACGCAACCTGTGGGAGCGAGCTCGCTCGTGATAGCGGTGGACCAGCCAGCATATCCGTTGACTGAAACCTACCTATCGCGAGCAAGCTCGCTCCCACAGTGTTTTCAGCTGCCAACATCCGATCCAACCCGTGACGCTCGAATTACATTTTTTTCAGATTCGATTCGCCAGAATCCCCGTCCATTAAACTTTATTTATTCAAGCGTCCCGGTGGCAGCGGCATATGGCGCTGTCATCGCCCATACTCATAAAATGCGGCGCTTTTTCAACACGCCCCGCTCAACGGCACCCTTAACTCAATCGAGTCTACTCGCGTGAAAATCCGTCTTTCGATCATCAGTCTGTTTTTCGTTTTTACAGGGACTTTCATCGCGCACAACGTCAGTGCCCAGGAAACCATCGCTGCTCCACGGGACACTTCCAAACTGCAAGTCGCATCCGGCAGCGCCATCCTGTTGGACTTGCAGACCGACAAAGTGGTGTATTCCAGCAGTCCGGATGTCGTGGTGCCGATTGCATCGGTAACCAAGTTGATGACCGGCCTGATCGTGCTGGACGCCAAGCAGAACCTGGATGAATACATTTCCATGACCATCGCGAACACACCGGAAATGAAAGGCGTGTTTTCCAGGGTCAAGCTCAACAGCGAACTGTCCCGCCGGGATACGTTGCTGATCGCATTGATGTCGTCGGAGAATCGAGCCGCCGCCAGCCTTGCCCATCATTACCCAGGCGGTTATGCGGCGTTCATCGCGGCGATGAACGCCAAAGCCAAGGCCCTGGGCATGACCAGCACCCATTACGTCGAACCCACCGGCCTGTCAATCCACAACGTGTCGACGGCCCGGGACCTGACGAAGCTGCTGATCGCCGCGCGCAAATACCCCTTGCTGAGTGAGCTGAGCACCACCAAGGAAAAGACTGTAACGTTCCGCAAACCGGTCTACAGCTTGGGCTTTCGCAACACCGATCACCTGGTGCACAAGGCCAATTGGGATATTCAACTGACCAAGACCGGCTTCACCAATCAGGCGGGTCACTGCCTCGTATTGGTGACCAAGATGGGCAATCGTCCGATGGCACTGGTCATCCTCGATGCGTTTGGCAAATACACCCACTTCGCCGACGCAAGCCGCATCCGTAGCTGGGTCGAGACCGGAAAAAGCGCCAGCGTCCCGGCTGTGGCCTTGCAATACAAAGCCGCTAAGAACCTCAAGAGTCGCCAGAGCGGTGTGGTGGAAGCGTCTAAATAAGGCGCGATACATCACACATGAATAGCCCCGACTCGTCGGGGCTATTTGCATTCAGGGCTTCAAATCACCCAGCGGATCATAAGGCCGGGAAGAAGGCGGTTCCTCGTCGTCCTCATCCTGGGGTGCCTTGGCCGGCCCTATCGGATCGACTTGGGGATCGTCGAGGTCCGGAGAGTCGGGATCGAATCCCAAGTCATCGTCACCGGACGAATGTTCGGAAGAATGCGGTCCCGAAGGTGTTTTCGATTGTGCCATTGCTGCCTCCTTGGATCATGGCCTGGAAACTCCAGGCCTTGACGGTAAGAACCCGAGGCACGCCGGGTCGTGCCCGCCAGGTGACGAACGGGGCAGCGCTCAGCGGGCGGTGCCCAAAGCCTTGGTGGCGCGCGCGGCTGCCTGTTCCTGCCCTGCTCCGGCCAACTCATCGGCGGCCTTCAACCAGCGCTTCGAATCGACATTGGCCGGCAACTGCCCCGGTTGCTGGACCAAGACTGCCCAACCGCCAGCGCCTTTGAAAGCCGATTCGAACGCACCGAAACTCATCGAGGAGCGGCGATTCATCCCTGAACGCAGCAGTACGGTGCGCTTGTGCCGGTTATAACCCACGAGGATTGCGTAGCGCGGCTCAGCCCAGAACGCCGAGCCGTCGGTATAGCGCAGCAACACCGGATAACCGGCAGCCACCTGTTCGAGCAACGCGCCAAGCTCAGCCTCCAGGGGATACACCACCAGCCCATGTTCACGTGCCAGGGTTTGCAGGTTCTGCTGTAAACGGGCCTCGCCGCCGGGCAGGTGCAGCGGCTTCTCCAACAACCCTGGGGTAGTCACTGTGCCTTGCAACGTCAATAGGGCCGCCAGGGATTGCGGCGCGCCCTGGAACATTTCGCCACGAAAGAACGGCACGCTGTTGAGTTCTACCCGTTCAGGCAGTCGCTTTACTTGCGGCGACACACTTCCCGCGCATCCCGCCAGGGCGGCGAGACACGCCGTCGCGAATACCAGTGATCGAAAAGATGAAATTACTGGCAACATGATGACTCTCTTATTCAGACAGCCCCGGTATCAAGGCCGGGCTTGGGCCGACGATGATAAGACGCGTGCCGGCCCGGGTATAGCCATAAGCGACAGTTTCGACACCGTGATAGAACCAACCGATTCTTTGCACATGCAAGATATCGACTGCCCGTAACACTTGAGCGACTAGACTGTCCATTGTAAGAGTGCATTGCCCGGTCTGGGCAGAAGGAGGCACAGATGAGCCTGATGACGACTATTCTGATGCTGGTTTTCGGCTGGTTGAGCGTAGCGGCAGCCATGTTGTGGGGGGTGTTGCGAATCGCCCGTCGCCACCATCCCGCACCAAGACGAGAAATGCAGCAGACCACTAAATCTTCCAGGCGCCACGCCACCGCGCACTAGGGCCTGCAGAAATGTGATCGCGAAGGCCAGACAACGCGAAACGGGGCGAGGAAGCGCAGTGTCCTGAAGTACATGAGCATTCCGAACCTCGTTCAACGCAGTCTGGGCGAGTGCGGATACGTTTCGTATAGGGCCTAGAGCGTCACCATGAAAAAAGCCGCCCGGGCGTTAACCCGGGCGGCTTTTGTCTGCCTTGGATCAGGCTTCGTCGACCAAGACCTTCTGCTTGGCGCGACGGGACATCATGTTCAACACCTCGATAGCCGCCGAGAAGGCCATGGCCGCGTAGATATAGCCCTTGGGCACGTGGGCACCGAAGCCTTCCGCGATCAGCGTCATGCCGATCATGATCAAGAAGCCCAGGGCCAACATGACCACGGTGGGGTTGTCGTTGATGAATTTCGCCAGCGGCTCGGCGGCCAGCAGCATCACCAATACCGAGACCACAACGGCAATAATCATGATCGGCAAGTGCTCGGTCATGCCCACCGCCGTGATGATGCTGTCAATGGAGAACACCAGGTCAAGCATCAGGATCTGACCGATCGCAGCGGCAAACCCCAGGGTCACGCCGGAAGTGGCCGACTTCGGATCATTGGGCGCCGGGTCCATGCTGTGATGGATCTCGGTGGTCGCCTTCCACAACAGGAACAGGCCGCCGGCGATCAGGATCATGTCCTTCCAGGAAAACGCCTGGCCGAGAATCTCGATGACAGGCTCCGTCAATTGCACGATGAAGGCGATGGTGCTCAGCAGACCCAGGCGCAGGATCAACGCCATGCCGATGCCAATCCGCCGCGCCTTGGCACGGTGTTGCTCGGGCAACTTGTTGGTCAGGATCGAAATGAAGATCAGGTTATCGATGCCGAGCACGATTTCCATGACGACGAGGGTTGCCAGAGCAATCCAGGCGGTGGGGCTGGCGGCGAGCTGTAACAGATAATCCATGGGTCAGTCCTGACTCGATTTGACGGGTTAGAGGGTATGGGTAGCGGGTTCGGATTCTTCAGCGTCCTTCTCCGGCGCTTTCTTGGGGCTGATCAGCCCGCCGGTGGCGTCACTGAGGGCTTGCTCGGCGGCCTTGTGCGTATCGTCGATGGCCTGCTTGGCCGTTTCGACAGCTTGCTCCTTCAACTGCTCGGCCAATTGTTGGGCGCTTTTTTCCGCTTGTTCGCAGCCCACCAGGGCCATCGAGGAAAATGCCAGCAAGGCTGCAAGCCCCAGGGTTCTATACGTCATGCACATTGCCTCTCAGAGAATAGAGGGAGCACGAAAGATGGCTCACCGATGGCCCGGAATTCTAGAGAGGGAAATACTTCAGGAAAATTCGTATTTTCAGCGGCTATACTTCGGTTTTTACGAAGCGGCGAGAATCATGCTCAATTATCGACAGCTGCATTATTTCTGGGTCGTGGCGAAAACCGGCAGCATCGTGCGGGCCTGCGAGCAACTGAACCTGACGCCGCAAACCATCAGCGGGCAAATCTCATTGTTTGAACAGACCTACAACATCAAGCTGTTCCGCCGAGTCGGACGCCAGTTGGAACTGACCGAGGCCGGCCGCCAGACGCTGCCTTACGCCGAGCACATGTTCCAACTGGGCGGCGAACTGGAGCTGATGCTGCGGGCTCAACCCAACGAGCAGCAAACGCTGTTCCGGGTCGGGGTGGCGGACGTCGTGCCCAAATCCATCGTTTATCGGCTGTTGGCACCTACCATGGAATTGAGCGAGCCGCTGCGCATTACCTGCCGGGAAGACAAGCTCGAACGGCTATTGGCCGACCTGGCGATCCAGCGCCTGGATCTGGTGATTTCCGACAGTCCGATGCCAAGTCATCTGGATATCAAGGGCTACAGCCAGAAACTGGGGGAATGCGGAATCAGCTTTTTCGCCACCCCGGCGTTGGCCGAACATCATGGGCAGGACTTCCCCCACGGCCTGCATGACGCACCGCTGCTGATCCCCGGGCCGGAGACAGTCGTGCGCAGCCGGCTGCAACGCTGGTTCGCTGAACAGCAGATCCAACCGCGCATCGTCGGTGAATTCGATGACAGCGCATTGATGCAGGCGTTTGGGCAATCCGGCAGCGGGATCTTCATCGGTCCCAGCGTGATCGCTGAAGAAGTCCAACAGCAATACGGGGTACAGGTGATCGGCCAGACCGATGCGGTGAGCGAGTCTTTCTACGCCATCTCCGTGGAGCGCAAGGTCAGCCACCCGGGCATCGTCGCGATCGCCGAGGGGGCGCGGCGCGAGCTGTTCAGCGCTTAGCGCTGCACACAGGCGGCGCGGGGCTTGAACGTCATCAGCAATAACGCCAGCAGGATCGACACCAGAATGAACCCGGCCGCGGCGAAACCGACCTTACCCAGCCCAAGGGTATCGATGACCCGACCGCCAACCATCGCGCCCAGGCCTATACCCAGGTTCGCCCCCGCGATATTCAGCGACGCGGCAAAGGCCGGAGCTTCTGGTGCGGCCTTCATCAGCCGGACATGGCTGACCAAAAACAGCGCCGCCTGGGTCACGCCCCATATGCCAAGGGCGGCGGCTAGCCCAAGAGTCGAATGGATACTCGGCACCAGCGCGACCATGCCGCCGATCATGAACAGGCAGAACACCATCGAGGCGATCAAGGGATGCCGGTCCACCGCGCGACCGCCCAGGGAATTGCCGAGCAGGCCTACCGCGCCAAAACCCATCAGGCACCAGCCCACCAGCGTGCCATCGAAGCCGGCCAGGCGTTCAAGGATATCCGCGAGGTAGGTGTAGGCGGTGAACATGCCGCTGAACACCAGGATCGACAACAACACATGCCCTTGCATCAACGGGCTGTGCAGGATCTTGAATTGCGAGCGAAAGCTCACCTGGTGTTGATGCAGGTTTGTCCTAGGCAAGTAGATGAACAGCAGCAGCGCCTTGGCGAACGCAATGACGGCCAGGATCGCAAAGGCGCTTCGCCAGCCGAATGCATCGCTGATCAGCGTACCCACCGGGATACCAAACACCGTGGCGCAGACGATACCGAAGCCGATCCGGGCGATGGCCCTCCCGGCGAACTGCGGCCCGACTATGTCCACTGCCGTTTCGCTGGCCAATGCCCAGAACACAGGCAAGCCTAGGGCCGGGATCAATCGGGCAACTGCCATGACCCAGATGTTGGGCGCCAGCGCCGCCAGGGTGTTGGCCAACGCGAACATCACCAGCACGCTGATAAACAATTTGCGCCGTTCAACCCGGGCGAACCAGGCGGTGAGGAACGGCCCGAACGCCGCGACAGTAAACGCAAACAGCGTCACTAACAGCCCCGCCTGGGGAATGGTGACGTGCAGGTCGCGGGCAATGGAAGGCAGCAGGCCGACGATGATGAATTCCGTGGTCAACACCGTAAAACCGGCGGCGGACAACAGGAAAATGGGTAACAGCATGCGCGACTCCGGGGAAAACGACGACACCAGCGATAGCCATAGGCCCGCTGGCGGTATTGGAAAGTGAGAAGGACAAAGCCTACCAGAATGTGCCCGTCAGAAAAACGTGCTCAAACATGGGGGTGACGGATCGTCACGGGTCCGTCAGATTTTTCGTCGGGCTGTGATAAAGTCCGCGACCTGCAAACGCTCTACCTTCTTTCGGTCCCGTCCATGTGGCCTGCCGGCTTATAGCCCCGTTCGGCTGACCGTTACACATAAAAAAATCAGAGATACCGTTATGACAGCTGTCTCCCCTTCTCCATTGCACCGCCTCAAAAGCACCGGCCTGGTCACGCAGATCATTATTGGCCTGATCGCCGGTATTGTCCTGGCATGGCTGGCGCCGGACCTGGCGAAATCCACTGAATTCATCGGCAAGGTTTTTGTGTCCGCGCTCAAGGCGGTGGCACCGATCCTGGTGTTCGTGCTGGTCATGGCCTCTATCGCCAACCATAAGCACGGCCAGGAGACCCATATCCGGCCGATCCTGTTCCTTTATCTGTTGGGTACTTTCGCGGCCGCGGTGGTCGCGGTCATCGCCAGCACGCTGTTTCCCTCCAGCCTTGTGCTGAGCACCCAGGACGTTGCGGTCACCGCACCGGGTGGCATCAGCGAAGTGCTGCAAAGCCTGGCGTTGAGCGTCGTTGACAACCCGGTCCGTGCATTGATGACCGGCAACTTCATCGGCATCCTGGCCTGGGCCATCGGCATGGGCATCGCCATTCGCCATGCCGGCCAAACCACGCGCACTGTGCTCGAAGACCTGTCCAACGGCGTGACCGTGATCGTGCGCCTGGTCATCCGCTTCGCCCCGCTGGGGATTTTCGGGCTGGTGGCCTCGACGCTCGCCACTTCTGGCTTCAGCGCCCTGCTCGGCTACCTGCATCTGCTGATCGTACTGATCGGTTGCATGCTGTTCGTGGCGCTGGTGGTCAACCCACTCATCGTGTTCTGGAAACTGCGTCGCAACCCTTACCCGCTGGTGTTTACCTGCCTGCGTGAAAGCGGCATCACCGCGTTCTTCACCCGCAGCTCCGCGGCGAACATCCCCGTGAACCTGGAGCTCAGCAGACGCCTCGGCCTGCATGAGGATACGTACTCGGTTTCGATCCCGCTGGGTGCGACCATCAACATGGCGGGCGCCGCCATTACCATCACGGTCCTGACACTGGCCGCCGTGCATACCCTGGGTATCGTGGTGGATATCCCCACCGCCGTGCTGCTCAGTGTCGTTGCCGCCGTCTGCGCTTGCGGTGCTTCCGGGGTCGCGGGCGGGTCGCTGTTGTTGATTCCCCTGGCGTGCAGCCTGTTTGGCATTCCCAGCGAAATCGCCATGCAGGTGGTCGCCGTAGGGTTCATCATCGGCGTGCTGCAGGATTCGGCTGAAACGGCGTTGAATTCGTCCACCGATGTCTTGTTCACGGCGGCGGCCTGCCTGGGTGAAGAAGAGCGGGCGCGGGGCGCGGCGTAAACGCTTGGTGGCCTGACAGCCAGCCATAAAAAAGCCCGGGACGGCTCCACCGCCCCGGGCTTTTTCATGCCTGCGGGAGTTAGAACGCGCCCATGTAATCGCGCTTGCCTACTTCCACGCCATTGTGACGCAACAATGCATATGCGGTGGTCACGTGGAAGAAGAACTGCGGCAAGCCGTAGGTCAGCAGATAATTCTGGCCAGTGAAGCGTTTCTCCTTCGGCGTGCCCGGACGGGTCACGATTTCGATGCCTTCCTTGCCGTCGATCTGCTGGGCATTGATGCCATCGATGAAAGCCAGCACCTTGGCGATCAATGCCTGCAGATCAGCGAAGGTGGTCTCGCTGTCGTCATACTTCGGCACTTCGATCTCCGCCAGGCGCGCGGACACGCCCTTGGCGAAGTCCACGGCAATCTGCACCTGGCGTACCAACGGGAACATGTCCGGGAACAGGCGCGCTTGCAAGAGCGCGTTCGGATCGATGTTCTTGGAGGTGGCGTGGGCCTCGGCCTTGTTCAAAACATCGCTCAGGGCATTGAGCATTTGCTTGAAAACCGGGACGGAGGCAGCGTACAGGGAAATAGTCATGGCGATCTCATGGAGTAATGGAAGGAAACGAATCAAACGTGGGCGATTATAGCCACGGCTTGTTGCGCACCTTGTCTTTTATTGCGCAAGGATTAGGCTAGGCGGCTTCCACAGCATAGGGAACGCGCGATGAGCATCGAAGAACAAAGCCCGGCCGAAGAACCGCGGCTCAACAGCACGGAAATCCGCATTCTTGGCGCCCTGATCGAAAAGCAGGCCACCAATCCCGAGACTTACCCCCTCACCCTCAACGCGCTGGTGTTGGCTTGCAACCAGAAAACCAGCCGCGAACCGGTGATGAACCTCAACCCAGGGCCAGTCGGCCAAAGCCTGCGAGCCCTGGAAGGACGTGGTTTCACCCGGTTGGTGATGGGCAGTCGCGCCGACCGCTGGGAGCACCGGGTCGACAAGGCGCTGGAACTGGTGCCGGCCCAGGTGATCCTGATGGGATTGCTGTTCCTGCGCGGCCCGCAAACCGTCAATGAGCTGCTGACCCGCAGCGGCCGCATGCATGATTTCGAGGACACCGAGCAGGTGGTGCATCAGCTGGAGCGCCTGATCGCTCGTGGCCTGGCGTTGCTGGTGCCGCGCCAGGCCGGCCAACGGGAAGACCGTTACATGCATGCCATGGGCGACCCGGCAGACATCGAGGCGATCCTCGCCGCGCGTCACCAGCCGACCGAACGCAGCGCGGCCGGCGGCGTATCGCTGGAGCGTATCGAAGAGCTAGAAGCGCGAATCGCGGCGCTGGAAGAACGGCTGGCACGATTGGAATGACAGGGCCTACACCGCTCGGGCAAACGCCACGGCCTTGTCGAATTGTTCCAGGTTGGGCCGAACGCCGGTGTACAGGACAAACTGCTCCAACGCCTGGATCGCAATGACCTCAAGGCCAGTGATCACCCGTTTGCCTTCCGCTCTGGCATGCACGATCAACGGCGTTTCCGAAGGAATCGCCACGACATCGAACACAGTGTCGGCGGCAGCGATGGCGGCGGGCTCGAATGCCAACAGGTCCGCTTCCGCCCCGCCGGTCATGCCGATCGGCGTGACGTTGATGAGCATCCGCGGCCGTCGGTCACCCAACTCGGCTTGCCATTCGTAACCCAGCGTGTCGGCCAGCGCTCGGCCGGTGGTTTCGTTGCGGGCAACGATCAAGCCGTTTGTATAGCCGCCGTCGCGCAAGGCGCTGGCGACTGCCTTGGCCATGCCACCGCTGCCGCGCAAGGCAAACGTTGACTCCTTGGGCACGGCATGGCTTTGCAACAGTTGCGCGATGGCGATGTAGTCCGTGTTGTAGGCCTTCAAATGACCATTGGTATTGACGATGGTGTTGATCGACTGGATGGCAGCGGCGGAAGGATCCAGCTCATCGACCAAGGCAATGCAGGCCTCCTTGAATGGCATCGACACACCGCACCCGCGGATACCCAGAGCACGGATCCCGCCCACTGCCCCGGCCAGGTCCTGGCTGGTGAACGCCTTGTAGTAGAAGTTGAGCCCCAACTGCTCATACAGGTGATTGTGAAAACGCAGGCCGAAATTGCCCGGGCGCCCCGATAGCGACATGCATAGCTGGGTGTCTTTGTTGGGGTTCATCTGCATGTGCGTCTCCTTCAAGCCACTTTCGGATGGACGGGAGTGTCGTCCCGACCGGTTCATCGATGATCAGACACCGTGCGCAGCGAACCGACTCGGTGTTCGTAAAAAAAATCTGTCGCAGACCTTACACAACCTTTACCCAACAGCGCCGCAAATCCTGGGAAAATCGCTGTCATAGCAAGTATCCCCGCGCCCTTATTCGGGTCTGTAGCAGGCCACAGGCGCCGGGGTCGGAACGAGGAAACGCCATGAAACGCAAACTCCCTATCATCGCCCTGCTCGTGGGGGCACTCGCGGTCACCGGCCAGGCATCCGCCCATGGTCGCGGTGGTTGGGAGGGGCCCGCAGTGTTCGGCGCCATCGTCGGCTCTGCCATTGTCGGCTCCGCGCTCATCAACCGAGACCGGCCGGTTTACGTACAACAGCCCGTCTACGTTCAGCCACAGCCGGTCTACGTGCAGCAACCTCCACCGGTCTACTACCAGCCACAGCCGGTGTATATCGAGCAGCCGATCTATTATCGCCCGGCCCCGGTGTATTACGGGCCACCGAGGGGCTATTACTACGGTCCGCCACGTGGGCACTACGGGCGCTGGTAAACGGCCCCTCTAAAGCGAAACAAAAAAACAGCCTGTGATTGATCATCGCAGGCTGCTTTTTGTTGGGCTGGGGTTTCGCCAAGGCTAGACGTGCTCACCGCTTTTCAATCGCACCGGGCCATGATCCCCAGTGGGATGCTCAGGTGCGGCTACGACGGGGATTTCGTTACCGTCGCAGTCGTGCAACTTGCCGTCGCTGAAATAGTCACCTTCCCGTAGCGCCGCCAGGTCCTGATAACGCAGCACCCGCTCGGTGCCGGCGGCGAATACCGATTGTTGATCGGAGTTGCCGGTGGTGAAGTGGTTGAAGGCCAGGTTCAACATGATGGCCATGATGGCCGATGAGCTGATGCCGGAGTGAAAGATCGTCGCGAACCAGCTCGGGAAATGATCGTAGAAGTTCGGTGCGGCGATGGGAATCATGCCGAAGCCAATGGACGTGGCGACAATGATCAGGTTGACGTTGTTGCGGTAATCGACCTTCGACAGCGTCCGGATTCCGCTGGCGGCAACGGTACCGAACAACACGATACCAGCGCCTCCGAGCACGGAGGTCGGCACGGCGGCGATTACCCGGCCCATGAAGGGCAACAGCCCAAGCACCACCAGGAACACACCCCCTGTCGCCACCACGAAACGACTCTTGATTCCAGTCACTGCCACCAGGCCGACGTTCTGGGCAAAGGCGCTCTGGGTGAACGATCCGAAGATCGGCGCGATCATGCTCGACAACATATCTGCTCGCAGGCCGTTGCCCAAACGCCGGGAATCGACCTTGGTGTCGATAATCTCGCCCACTGCCAGGATATCGGCCGAGGTTTCCACCAGCGTCACCATGATCACGATGCACATCGACAGAATCGCGGCGATATGAAAGGTTGGCATGCCGAAGTGAAAAGGTGTCGGGAAGCCGAACATTGGCCCCTCACCCACTGACGAAAAATCGGCCATGCCGAGGAACACCGCGATGACCGTACCGATGACCATCGCCAGCAGGATCGATAACCGCGAAATCGTCGCGCTGCCCATCTTGCTCAGCACCAGTACCAACACCAGGGTCACCGCGGCCAGGCCAATGTTGGCCATGCTGCCAAAATCCGGCGCATGGCTGTTGCCGCCCATTGCCCAGCGTGCCGCCACCGGCATCAACGTCAGGCCAATGGTGGTGATGACGATGCCGGTCACCAGAGGTGGGAAAAAACGCGTGATGCGGGAAAACACCGGCGTGATAAGCAGGCCGATCAAGGAGGCGGCAATCACCGCGCCGAGGATGGCCTGGAAGCCGCCCTCCCCACCGGTGCCGACAATTGCAACCATGGTTGCGACGCCGGAGAACGAAACGCCTTGGACCAGCGGCAGCTGGCAACCAAAAAACGGCAGGCCCAGGGTCTGCAACAACGTCGCCAGCCCCCCTGCAAACAACGAAGCCGCGATCAGCAGACCGATGTCGGCCGGGGACAACCCGGCCGCCTGGCCGATGATCAACGGCACCGCGACGATGCCACCGTACATGGTCAGGACATGTTGCAGGCCGTAAGCCATATTCGCGCCGACCCCGAGGTTTTCGTCCTCGGGCCGTGGGAGTGAAACATGGGGCGTTTTCATGGTTCGGGGGTTCCCTGTTTTTTGTTATGCGCACACTGTATTCAAAAGTCAGGACAAATGTCCATAGAGTTGTATACAACTTGTTGCGCATCCGTCGCTGACAGGGAATGCAATTGCTAAACCAAAACGCTCAAGGCATCACACCAACAGCCCTTCGATTGCGGGTCGCAGCAGTTCCCGGGGCGGCACCGTGAGGCTGAATTCATTTTCCAGCAACGTGATCAGCTCATCCGCGTCGTTGATGGTGCGTCGCTCACTTTCGTGCCCGATCCGGTGCACGGCATAGCTGTTGCCGTTGAGCGTCCTACGGAGTCCCTCACCGGTACGGGCGACCATCAGCCTTCCCATGAACGGTGATTCGGGATGGGAGCAGACGTACCAATTGCCCACGGTATAGTCGATTTCCTCCTGGCGTTGCAGGTCGAAAAGATACATCGGGCGCCATTCATCGCCGACCTGGGCGCGCAGCAGGTAGCCATCCGGGTTGACGTCGATGCGATACGGCTCATGGGGCGTGTGCTGGATATCGCGGCTATCCAGCAAAAGCGGCGCGGTGGGCACCATACCGCCGAAACCGACGTCGGTGATATAGCGCACGCCACTGAGCGTCACCACGCTCAAGCGATGGGTGCGCGCTGTCCAGGCGCCCTCGGCGGCGTTCATCACAACGCGTCCAGTGATGCCCTGGGCATCAAAGCCCAGGGTTTGCAACAGCGCCAGGAACAACTGGTTGAGTTCATAGCAATAACCGCCACGGCCCTGTTCGAAAACCTTCCGCTCGACGGATTCAAGGTCGATGGCGACCGGCTGGCGCAACAGTGTCGAGAGGGTTTCGAAGGGAAACTCGGCCGTATGGCGCTTTTGAAGCTGACGCAGCGTTTCCAGCGTTGGAGGCGGCGCCGTGTCAAAGCCCAGGCGTCGTAGATAGCGACCGGTGTCGCTCAGTCGAGGTTGGCTCATGGGGATGTCCTTTCCTGTCAAGGCAGGGCTTTGGGTTAGCGCGCTGCGATTGGGCAGGTATAAGGCATTTCCTTCCTACGGACAAATCCCACGAGTGCTTGGTCCGCTCGCCCCTTCAGCGTCGCTTGCGCGAAGACAAGCGAATCCAGGTAGGCGCATGGTCACTGGGATGCTCCTGGTTCCTGACCCAGGCATCCACGCCCGCGTCGCTCAGGTATGCACTGGCCACGGGGTTGAGCAGCAGGTGATCGATGCGCAGCCCGGAGTTCTTTTGCCAATGCTGGCGAAAATAGTCCCAGAACGTATAGATCCGCTCTTCTGGGTAGAGGTGACGCAGGGAGTCCGTCCACCCCTGGTCCAGCAGTCGTTGGTAGCACTCCCGGCTTTCGGGCTGCAACAACGCGTCCTTGAGCCAGGAGCGTGGGTTGTAGATATCCATGTCGGTTGGCACCACGTTGTAGTCCCCAGCCAACACCACCGGATGATCACTCGCCTGGAGTGCCTGCGCATAGTCGATCAGGCGCTCGAACCATGCCAGCTTGTAGTCGAACTTCGGACCGGGCTGGGGATTGCCATTGGGCAAATAGAGGCAGCCCACCAGCACGCCATGCACCGCCGCCTCCAGATAACGACTGTGACTGTCTTCCTCTCCTCCTGGCAGCCCGCGTCTACTCTCCAGGGGTTGCGCATCACGGGCCAGGATCGCCACACCGTTCCATGAAGCCTGGCCATGCCAGATCGATCCATATCCCACCGACTCCAACTCGGCGGCAGGAAAGTCCTTGTCCGCAGCCTTGAGCTCTTGCAGGCAGGCAATATCGGGTTTTTCCCGCTCCAGCCATTCCAGCAGGTTAGGCAACCGCGCCCGAATGCCGTTGATGTTGAACGTCGCGATCCGCAGGTTCTTCATGGGCGAATAATTCCTGAATGCCAAGACATAGCTGTGACCGGCGACAGGCCTCGGGGGTTGCAATCATTGCTCAGGAACCGGTTCTTGACATGGACTGGCTGCTTTCAAGCAAGGCAGCAAATGCCTGCTTGTCGATTGGCCGGCTAAGGAAATAGCCCTGCACTTCGTGGCATTCATCGGTGCCCAATGAACCCAATTGTGCCAGGGTCTCCACGCCCTCCGCCGTGACGGTCAAGCCCATCGCCTTGCCCAGGTTGATAATCGCCTGGACCACGGCGCGGTCGTTGCTGCTATTGCTCATCGAGGCAATGAAGCGCTTGTCGATCTTGATGCCGTCGAACGGGTATGTGCGCAGGTAGCCGAGGGATGAGTAACCGGTACCAAAATCGTCCATGTTCAAGCGCACCCCCAATTCCTTGAGCGCATTCATCACCTGGAGCGCGCCATCCACGTCGTTCAGCATGACGTTTTCGGTGATCTCCAGCTCCAGGCGACTCGCCGGGAAGTGGGTTTCGATCAATACCTGGCGGACATCCTCGACCACATCGCTGCGTTCGAATTGCGCCGGTGACAGGTTGACCGAAACCATCAGCGATCCCGGCCAGGTGAGCGCGGTTTCGCACGCCTCGCGCAGTACCCAGCGCGACAGCGGGACGATCAGGTCGGTTTGCTCGGCCAGCGGAATGAAGGCATCGGGGCTCAACAGACCCTGGGTTGGATGTTGCCAGCGCACCAGCGATTCCACCGCGACGATCTCTTGGCCGTCGACCGTGTAGCGAGGCTGGAAATGCAGGATGAATTCGTTGTTCTTCACCGCTTGGCGCAGGTCGTTTTCCAACTGACGACGATGCTGGATCTGATCGTTCATGTGCGAGGCGAAATAGCACCAGGTCTTTTTACCCTCGGACTTGGCCTGGTACAGGGCTATGTCGGCGCAGCGGATCAACTCGCCTGGTACGTAGCCTTGTCGTCGGCTCACGGCAACGCCGATGCTCGCACCAATGTGCAGGGAATGGGACTCGTAGTGGATCGGTTGCTGCAGGCTGTCGATGAGCCGCGTACAGAATCGGTCGATCTCAGTGGAGTGCTCCACGCCACTGAGCACTATCACGAACTCATCCCCTCCCAGGCGCGCCACCAGGTCCTGTTCACGCGTGCTGTCGCGCAGGCGCTGGGCGACTTCCAGCAACACAGCATCGCCCGCCGCATGGCCCAGGGAATCGTTGATCGGCTTGAAGTTGTCCAGGTCCACCATCAGCAGGGCCAACGGCGCGGAATGCTCCTTGGCGATCAACGCGTCGTCCAGGTGTCGCGCCAACTTGTTGCGATTCGGCAGTCCGGTCAGCGCATCATGCAGCGACAGATGCTGGACTTGAGCGTGGGCGGCCACCTCATCGGTGATGTCGCTGGCCGTGCCGCGATAGCCCGTCACGGTTGCCTTGTCCTGGATCGGTCGCGCCGAGACCCGACAGAATCGCAATTGCCCGGAATGATCGCGGTAAGAGCAGCGCAGGTTGCTGGCGTTCTGTTCTTCGACCAGGTTGCCCAGCCAGGAAGCAATGGGCAGGGTGTCGCAGAACAGCAACTGCTCGATCTCCTGGCCTAGCCACTGCTGGTCGGAAAAACCCGTGACGGCGTTAAAGCGAGCCGATAGATAGGTGATGCGTTGCTGGCTGTCGATCTCCCATATCCAGTCGGACGCCGCCTCGGCCACGGCGCGAAAACGTTCTTCGCTGGCCTCGAGCGCTTGTTTCGATTTTTCAAGGCTGTCGTAGCTGGCGTCCACCTGTCGAGCCGTGCGCATGGCATACCGGAAAAAATAGGCAGTGAGCAACGCCAGGATCAGCAATGCGCCTCCCAACGGCGGAGCCAGTGACCACAGCAAATGCTGGCCCGGCCGCTGCAGCTGCGATATCAAGCTGTAGCCGGTACTGTCCAACGGCACCGCGGGCTGGCCGGGCTCCAATGTGGTGTCTTTCACCAGGGTCAGGTCGGTCAGGCCGTAACCCATGCCCACCTTGCGCAGTTTCACCGGCGTCAGTTGGTCGACGAACAGGAGGATCGACGTCTCCCTGGCGTTGACCTGGGGACGTTCGTCGTTGGGCACAATCACCGAAGCCGTGACGACGGCCGGCCAGCCTTCGAACAAGGTGTAGCGGATCATCGGCCTGGTCAGGTCAGGTTGTGCCTGGAGCTCATCCACGAGGTCCTTCAGCGGCATATTCATGAACGACGCCGCGTCTGCCTGGACCTGCTGGCCCCGCACCACGGCATATTTGGTGCGCTCATGGTCAATGACAAACACACCTTCTAGTTCATCGTTGGTGAACAGGGTCTTGCCCATGTTCTGGTCGGCATAGGCCCACTGCACATCGACCTCGCCGCTTAGGTGCTCGTAGGCAGTGGTCCAGTAGGCGTAGCTGGTGATGTAGTTTTTCGTGGCTGTGATGCGATTATCGAGGGCACGCTGGATATAGAAGCGGGTCTCATCCACATCCTGTGCATCCAGCTTTTGCGCGATGTTGAACAGCGCGGCGACGGCCACCAGAACCCCCAGGACAAACAACACGCCAAGGGCCGCCACCAGGCGACGGGTGATCGGCGTATGACGCGAGACATCAGAGGGGGTATCGGCAGTGGTATCCATTGACCTGTTCCTATCCTTTCGGCGCTGGCTTCGCCGTGCAAAGGTCACGGCGTGAACCGCATCGGACCGTTGCGCTTTCTTAACCTTAGCAGCCATCGTCCAGCCAGATGATGAGCCCACAAGATTTGACGAAAGGGCCCACGCCTAGCCTGCATGTTGACCAATGGACCGTTATCCGCCGCCGATGATTCCAACGGATCTCAACGGTCGGAACGCTCCAGCGCATCCAGCGCGCCTTCCCTGGATAGGACCGCGACACAGTTGCGACCGCTGTGCTTGGCCTGATAGAGCGCAGCGTCCGCCCGTTGGATAAACACTTCGGTACTGTCCAGGCTGCTCGGCACGAAGGCATAGCAGCCGAGGCTGACCGTCAGGTAGCCAGAGGGGGAAGCGGAGTGGCTGATGTGCTTGTCGATGACACAGCTGCGGATCTGCTCGGCCAATGCCATGGCACCGTGCAGGTTGGTGTCGGGCAGCAGGACGGCGAACTCCTCGCCGCCGTAGCGCACCGCCAGGTCGGCCTTGCGATGACAGCAACTCTTGAGCACCTTCGCCACCTCGGCCAGGCAGTGGTCCCCCGCAACATGCCCATAGGTGTCGTTGTAGCGTTTGAAAAAATCGATGTCGAGCATGATCAGGCTCAGGGGGCTGCGCTGGCGAGCGCCTCGCCCGAATTCGATGTCCAGGGCACGTTCGAATAAACGCCGATTCGCCAGGCCGGTCAGGCTGTCGTGGGTGGCGATCAGCTCCAGCGCTTCCTGGGCCTTGCGCAAGTCTGCCTCGATCCGCTCGCTGTTGCGCACCTGGCGCACGAAGACCCAACCAAACAGGCAAACGCCCAACACCACCAAGGCCACGATAAGGCTGGACTGGAACGCCCTGTCGTACCAGCCCGCCAGGATCGCTTGTTCGGACATCGCGGCGGTCACCATCAGCGGATAAGCCTGCAGATGCCGGTGCCCATATAACCGGACGATGCCGTCGGGCGCCGGGCGGAGCACCGTATCGCCGGCGCCCATGCTTGCGTGCTGGTGTTCGTAAACGTACTCATCGGCAAGCGGACGACCGATCTGTCCCTCATCGAAAGGACGACGCGCCAGCAACGTACCGTCGGACAGCGCCAAAGACATTTCGCCTTTGGCGTCGAGACTGAAGCTTTTAAAGAATTGATCGAAATAGGACATCTTGATGCCGGCCAGCAGCACGCCCTGGAAGTTGCCCTTCTGGTCATTCAATCGACGGGAAACCGGAATGATCCATTCACCGTTCTGTCGGCTTCGAACCGCTGGGCCGACGTGGGCGATCAGCGAGGCGTTCTGCTGGTGGAACTTGAAATAGTCCCGATCGGCCACCCCCGCCCCCCTGTGCAGGTGTTCGAAAGAAGTAATGATCCACTGGCCGTTCTTGTCGAACAGGAACAGACCATGCAACTGCTCCAGGGACTGCACCCGCCGGGCAAATGTCTGGTGCAGGCGTGGACGTGTCGACGGACCGAACCCGTCGTTTTGAATCCAGTCGGCCAGGCTGGCAAGCGCCAGGTCGGCTTGCAGGAATGTGTCCTGGGCCTGTTGGGCCATGGCCCGGGTGAGGTTGGCCGAAGCGAGGCGCGCCGACTCCAGGTCATGCCGACGGGACTGCTCCAGTTGCAAGAAGAGCAAACCGCAGAGGCACAGGCACACGGCTGCGATGAACATCACTGCGGCCTTGAGCAAAGGCAGGCGTTTCAAGGCACCGCCAGGCGCATGGTTCGGATCGTGGATGGGGATAGGCAAGCGAAATCCTGGGGAGGGCAAAACAGTGAGCGAGTCGCTCAAAAGCCCCCAATAATCGCGAGCTTAGCGTACCGCTTGGGGGGCGGCAATTTGCCTTTAGGAGTAAGTCGATGGATGGCGCAATGGATCCAAAACAAGCCAAGCGCAAGGCACGCGCCGCGCCCGGAGAATAAATTTGAACGGCCCCTGGCCCACATGAACTAACAAAGTTCATGGCCCGGCCCGTGCCTTGCGCGAATCGGCCAGGGCACAACCTGAACAGCAATGGCACAGGTGATCCCGACCCATGGATTCAAGCTCTCTCGACATTTTTACCGACACCCAACTGCTCGGCATTTCCATCGCCAATTGGTTACTGGCACTCAGCGTGATGACGGTGAGTTTCATCGTTGCCAGAGCCGGCATCGGCTTCCTGTTGAAAAACGTACGGGCACGGGCGCAAAGGCCCGATGCCTACGTCAGCCATATTGCTGTCGAGGTCTTGTCCAGCACCAGCAACACCCTGCTATTGCTGGCCTCGATTCTGATCGGCATCGGTGTTCTGGACCTGCCGGAACGCTGGCTGGGTCGGGTCAGCAGCCTTTGGTTCGTCGTCGCCGCCTTGCAGGTGGGGTTATGGGCAAACCGGGCGATCGCCCTGGCCTTGCTGCACTATTTCGCGCGTCACAGCCACAGCGACATCCATCAGAAAAGCGCCTTGGCCACCTTGAGCCTCTGGGGCGCAAAAGTGTTCCTGTGGGCAGTGGTGCTGCTGGCGATGCTTTCCAACCTGGGCGTGAACATCACAGCATTCGTTGCCAGCCTCGGCGTTGGCGGCATTGCCGTAGCGCTCGCCGTGCAGAACATTCTCGGCGACCTGTTCGCCTCGCTGTCCATTGCCGTGGACAAACCCTTCGAAGTCGGCGACTTCATCGTGGTCGGTTCCCTGGCGGGCACCGTGGAACATGTCGGCCTGAAGACCACCCGGATCCGCAGCCTGGGCGGCGAGCAGATCGTCATGGCCAACGCGGGGATGATCAGCACCACCATCCAGAACTACAAACGCCTGCAGGAGCGCCGCATCGTCTTCGAATTCGCCCTGCCTCAGGAATGCTCGACCGAACAACTTCGGCAAGTGCCCGTCATCGTCGAAAACATCATCAGGGCCCAGGAGAAAACCCGCTTCGACCGCGCGCACTTTCGCGGTTTCGGCGAAAGCACGTTGGAATTCGAAACGGTCTACATCGTGCTGGACCCCAGCTACAACGTCTATATGGACATCCAGCAAGCCATCAACCTGGGGATGATGGACGAGTTCGCCAAGATCGGCGTGCGCTTCGCCATGCCGTCCCGCGCCGTGCACGTGGCTTCGTTGCCGGAGATGCCTGAGCAATTCGCCAGGGGGAACAGTGAAAGGATGCCGCTACGAACCGATGGGGCAGGCGCCAAGCATTAACCGTCAATTGCGCTTCCATGACCCAGCGCAAACGCCCACCCTGCCCCTTCGGCTAAGCTCAACCCATCACCACGACAGGGAATCGACATGAGCAAGGCAGACGAACTCGCAGCAAAGCTGAGGCAGGCCCAACGCGCGCCGGCCGACACTGACCATTGCGCCGACCTGGCGATTGAACACTGGCCTGGCCAGGTGTACGAGCTGTACCGCCAGATTGAAAGCTGGCTGGCGCCGGTCTGTGAGGCGGGCCTGGTTATCCGGCGTAACCCCACCCATGTGTTTGAAAGCCATTCCAGCGGGTCGACTTACAACTATGCCATCGACCAATTGGTGATCGAGGGCAATCACCGCCGTATCTTGCTCGACCCGATCGCTCGCTTTTCCCCCGATGCCGAGGGATGCATCGAAATCCATACGAAGGGATTGGAGCGCTGCATCCTGCGCACGGTGGGGATGCATGGCGAATCCCATTGGCATCTGCGGCCAACCGGCCAGCAGAAGCCCGAACCCGTGACCCTCGATGAAGACACTTTCCTGTCGTTCATCGAGGAAGGCTTGGGCCTTTAAGCACAAACGGGATTCAACGGATTGCCCGTTCTCAGAGTCGATTCGATTCAAATGCCGCATCAGGCCCGCTTTTGATTGGCGTCCCTGTTTGCCGGTCAATGAGGATCGCCATGGCATTGTCGATCTCGTCGGCGGCACGCTCCGCATGTTGGGCATCCGCCCAGGTCCAGTGTTGTTCGGACACCAGGCCGCCCACCGCCTGGGCGCATAACTCATCGCAACTGATGCCCATTTTTCCCGCAGCAGCTATTACCGCCAGAAGGGCCTGCTCCAAGGGTTGAATTCTCTCAGTAGACACAACTAACCAACTCGGTAGATAACGAGTCCAAAGTCTACCAAGATATCAATGTGCCACCAACCGCAGCCGCCCAACGGCTCCCAAGTCAACGCCCCGTGCTGTATGTCACGGTGGGCGACGCTTGTGTCGATGGTCGAGCCGACGCCCGAGCTGCCAGAATGGTGAGGATTGCGGCTACGACCAAGACCGCGGCACTGGTTTCGAAGGTCGCGCGATAACCGCTCAAGTCAAACAGCACGCCGCCCACCGTGGCCCCCGAGGCAATGGCGAGTTGAACGATCGCGACCATCAATCCACCCCCTGCCTCGGCATCGTCCGGCAACGTCCTTGCCAGCCAGGTCCACCAGCCCACAGGCGCGGCCGTGGCCACCAGGCCCCAGAGGCCGAGCAGTAAGGCTGTGATGGACGCGGAATCGCCGAACCCCACCAAGGCCAGGGCGATCGCGGCCATGAGCAGCGGGATGATGATCAGCGTGCGATACAGGCCTTTTTTGAGGAGCGCACCGATCAGGAAGGTGCCGAGCAATCCCGCCAGACCAATCGCCAGCAACATCAGCGAAAGCAACGAGACGTCCACCCGCGTCACGCTCTCCAGGAACGGCCGCAGGTAGGTAAACAACATGAACTGGCCCATGAAGAACGTGCTGACCGCCAGCATGCCCAACGCAACCGGCGCCCGGGCCATCAGCCTGAAAGGATTGGCGGCGCCCCGTTTCGCCTGGATGGGCATCGACGGCAGGCTCATCAGCAGCCATGCCAGGGCGAGCGCAGCGACGGGCACGATGCAGAAAAACGCACCACGCCAGCCGATGATCGCTCCCAGGAAACTGCCCAACGGCGCGGCCACGACCGTGGCCAAGGCATTGCCGCCGTTGACGATGGCAAGGGCCCGGGGGACTTTATCCTGCGGCACCAGGCGCATGGCCGTCGCCGCCGACAACGACCAGAAGCCGCCAATCGCAACGCCGATCAGTGCCCGCCCGACCATGAAAACCAGATAACTGGGCGCCAGTGCCGCCACCGTTCCGGAGATGATCATCAACAGCGTCAGCGCCGAGAGCAGCCACTTGCGTTCGATGCGCGCCGCGATCGACGCGATGAACAGGCTGGTGACTAACGCAAAGGCACCGGAAACGGCGATGCCCTGACCAGCCTGCCCTTCGCTGATGTGCAGGTCTGCGGCCACCGGTGTGAGCAGGCTGACCGGCATGAATTCCGAAGCAACGAGTGCAAAGGCCGCCAACGACATGGCGAGCACAGCGCCCCATGCAGGTTTGCCCTGTGGTTTTGGCAATGAGGTATCGGTCATGAAAATCCTGAAATTGCTTGATGGGCTCGGAGCCCCTCTCTTGGGTCTAGTGATTGCACCGAGCATGGACCCGGCGAGCGAGCGCCGTTCCGGATGAGCTTAATGTGACGTGCAGTTTTAACGACCGGCAAGGGCGACCGGTAGAACATTTCGCTGGAGTTCTTGCCCGATCCTGTGAACCCGCCTGTTTGCCATAGGCAACGCTTCGCTTGGCGGGGTAATGTTCTGCCTATAGCTCTCAATCCCGCAGATATCGACATGACCGCCCAAGACAGATCGCTCCAACAGAGGCTCGCCAACCTCATCGATAACCGGACGACAGGACCGGGCGACTTTGAAACGTCAATTGCCGGTCTTTGTTTTTTCCGCCGCGACGCCCCTGCCCCACCCATGACCTGCATGATCGAACCGAGCATCGTCCTCGTCGCCCAAGGGATGAAACAGGTGTGGATTGGGGGGCAGGCGTATGGGTACGACACCGCACGTTTCCTTATGACTTCGCTGGATATGCCTGCGAACTCGGAAGTGTTGGCCGCCAGCCCGCAACAGCCCTGCCTGGGGCTGGTCATGCGACTCGATTTGCGCATGGTGGCGGATCTGATCGCCCAGGGCAGCGTGATACCACGGGTCGAGCGCGCCGTCGGGATAGGTGCGGGGATCGGCACGGCCACCCAGGATTTTCTCGAGCCGTTCGTGCGCCTGCTGGCCCTGCTCGATGAACCCGACGCCATCCCGGTGCTGGCGCCCTTGATCCAGCGAGAAATTCACTATCGGTTGTTGATGGGCGACCAGGCCGCGCGGCTAAGGCAGATTGCCTCCGTCGACAGCCAAGGCTACCGGATCGCCAAGGCCATCGACTGGTTGAAGCTCAACTACACCGGGCCTGTCCGTGTGGAGGACCTCGCGTCGCGCGTGCAGATGAGCGCCCCGACGTTCCATCACCATTTCCGCCAGCTCACGGCTATGAGCCCACTGCAATACCAGAAATGGCTGCGGTTGAACGAAGCAAAGCGCCTGATGCTCAACGAGCACTTGGACGTGGCGAGCGCGGCCTACCAGGTGGGCTATGAAAGCCCCTCGCAGTTCAGCCGAGAATACAGCCGTCTCTTCGGCGCGTCCCCGAAGCGGGATATCGCGGCGTTGCGCAGGCCGGCAAATGCCATTAAAGCTGATTGACTCGTGGTGCCCGGCTCCACCTTGGCGACTCGGCCTCATCCTACGGGTCCGCCAGCGCAATACATTTGCGCGCCAGGATCAGGGGGATTGCATTGCACCTACACCAACCGCAAGCCAACCATGCGCAAGCCATGGAATACCTTGGAGCGCGCTTCGTTGTGCTCATCCGCCTGACACTGCGCGGTAATACTGCGTCATGTACTCCACGAACACGCGCACCTTGGCCGGCAGATGCCGGGCATGAGGGTAAAGCGCGTAGTAGTGCCGTTCCCCAAGGGTGTGCTCAGGCAGGATTCGCACCAGCCTGCCGGCCAACAGGTCATCTTGCACCGTCGCCAGGGTAAACGCGGCTATGCCGCCGCCTGCCAAGGCATAAGCGTGCAAGGCAGTGATGGTGTCTGTATGAAAAATGCCCTGGCAATCCAGACTGACGGGGCCTTCCCAGGCGCTGGTGAGCGTCCACTGAGGAGTCGCCCCATACGTCAGCAACCGATGCTCGTTGAGTTCGGCAGCACTGCGAGGCAAACCGCACTTGAACACGTAAGCCGGCGCCGCTACCAGCACCAGCGGTGAAACGCTGAGCAAACGGGCGACCAGGCTGCTGTCGGCCAAGGGCCCGCAAATCCGCAACGCGACGTCGAAGCCATCGGCCACCAGATCGACCAACGGATCAGAGCAAGACAAATCGATCTGGATCTCCGGATACCGCGCCTGGAAGGCCGGCAACCAATGCGCCAACTCCAAGGTGCCTACCACCAGCGGCGCGCTGATCCGAAGCAGCCCGAAGGGACGCTCGTGTTCCAGCGCGACGGCTTGGGACGCGGCATCGACTCGGTCAAGGATATCCACGCAGGCTGCGTAGTACCTTTCCCCTGCTGCCGTAAGGCTCATGCGGCGGGTATTGCGATTGACCAGACGCACGCCCAACGTGGATTCCAACTGATGCAAATGCCGGGAAACCGACGAGTGCGTGGTGTTCAGCCGCTCAGCTGCGGCTGAGAATCCCTGGGCCTCAGCGATGCAGCGGAACACACGCATGGCGAGCATCTGATTCATAGGGGGCTTAGCGCACCGGTAGCTTGACGATTTCGGCGGTGTTCATCACATCGCCGAACGTATCCTCAATCTCGGCGAGGGCAGCCTTGTGCAAGGCGTCCTTGTCGATCGATTCCCCATTGACCCGGGTAATCGCACGCGTAGCCGATGCATCGGCCGCCACCAACACGTTATAGCTCAGCGGTGCCGCATCCCGAGCAGCGCCCGCCACGCACGCATGGGTCATGAGGCCGGAGACGATCACGTTCTCGATACCCCCGGCTTTCAGACGCTTGTCCAGATCGGTACTGCCGAACACGCTGACGGTGTTTTTTTGCAAGACCGGGTCATTGGGCCTGGGCTGCATATCAGGATGGAATTTCACGGTTTCACCGTCGATGGCAAACACAGGGGAGCCGGCGGGTGCGATGTGCTGAACGTGGTAGACCGGCATTTGGTGTTCATCGGCGAATTCGATCAGCTTCCGGGCGTTGGCCAGCGCTGCCGGGCCGTCAGGGATCGGCATCTTACCGGTGAAGTATTCATTCTGAAAATCGATCACCAGTAACGCGGTTTTACCGGCAGGCAACTGGCTCACGGGCACTGCGCCAGACATTGCACGAATGGTTGGATGACTCTCGGCCGAGGCGCCGGCACTGGCGAGAACGCCTGAGAATACACAGGCGGTGAGCAATCGACGGGTAAAGCTTTGCATGGGCAGTTCCTTCTTTCATGGAGTGAATGAAGGGAATCCTAGGTGGATGGCTGGCGCCGGAACACAGCGCGGACGGCACAGAACTTGTTTGGAATCTGCACAAGTGAACCATGATCGAGCGCTCAGGACTGTCTACAGCCCCGTACCTCTGCCCCACTGCCCGCGATTATCCGCTTCCCCACTTTCTCCCCCACTTCCAATGCCTGCCCATCCCTCTGCTTGCCCTGCCGCGCCTGCCCCACCAGCTGAGGAATCAAACCCCCTTCCGGTAAGTGCTTCCAGAATCGCCCCGGCATGTGCTGGCGCAACGCGGTGGGGTTGAGCCTCGCCGGATTGAAGATGTGTCGATAATAGGTGCGCCACAATTCCGCGCCGGGATCTTCGGCGTGGCGGGCCCATTGTTGCCATTGCTCAGGGCAACGGCGTTGATAGTCCAGCGAATGCCCATCGAAACGAATGCCATCGCGGGGCGTTGCGATCAGCCAGCGTTGCCGGCCCAATCGCTCGGCAAAATGCCCGCTCGCGCTTTCAAGGATGTCGTGGGCGGGCTGGTGGAAAGCCACAAGATCCAACTGCAGTTGTTCGGCGACCGCCGGCGGCAGCGGTACGAAACGCACGAACGCATGAAGGTGATGGGCTTCGCGGCTGACCTGTTTGATACGCCGTTGCAATTCGCTGCCCAATCGATCGCCAGCGAGCATTGCGGTGCGGTCGCCATGGGCGACGCGCCAGAGCACTTCGTACAGCAGATTCCAGCGTTGTTCGCCCTGGTAGCGGCTGGCCTGTTCCAATTGCCCCAACAACCCCGCCGGCACGCGCGTCTGGAACGGCCCCGGGCCCTGTGGCAGCGGCGTCGGCACAGCCAGCAGGTCGGCGATCGGGCCCTGGGCCCATGTCACGTCGCTGGGGTCGATTCCGTGGCCCAGCAGCGTTCGGGCCTGGTCACGCCAGGTGCTGAAAACGTCGTCACAATCGAGGGCGATCATGCCCACAGCCCCATTTGCACCGGCCGCTGTGGGTCGCGCAAGCGCGCTCGGAGCAGCCCGCTGCGCACTTGGCCGTCAGCGGGGCGGTAATCGCTGGTCACGATAAACGGACGCGCCTTTTCCAACACGCAACGCAACTGCACCAAGTCGTCGTAGCGAATCCGCCGCTCCCTGCGCAGTGTCACCAGCCGCTGGACACTGCGCAGGCCGATGCCGGGAATGCGCGCGAGCAAAGCCGGCTCGGCGCGGTTGAGGTCGAGTGGAAACACATCACGATTGGCCAATGCCCAGGCCAGCTTGGGGTCGATGTCCAGGTCCAGGTTGGTGGATGTGCTCAATAGTTCGCCTGCCTTATAGCCGTAGCCTCGCATGAGGAAGTCGGCCTGATACAACCGATGCTCCCGCAGCAAAGGTGGCGCGGCCAGTGGCACGCTGGCGGGGCTCTCGGGGATCGGGCTGAAGGCGGAGTAATAGACTCGCCGCAGGCCGTAGCCCTGGTAAAGCGACTCGGCGTTGCTGAGGATGGCGTGGTCATCGGTGGCATCGGCCCCGACGATCACTTGCGTGCTCTGCCCGGCCGGGGCAAAACGAGGCGCCCGCGGCTCGCCCGCCACCGCCTGTTGGCCGTCGTGGATGGTGCCCATCGCCTGACGGATGGTAGCCAGTTGCTTCTCCGGCGCCAGGCGCTTGAGGCTGATCTCCGAGGACAATTCGATATTCACGCTCAGGCGATCCGCCAGCCGCCCGGCCTCTTCGATCAATAGCGGGTCGGCGTCGGGAATGGTCTTGAGATGGATATATCCACGGAACTGGTGCTCTTCGCGCAGCAACCGCGCGACTCGAACCAACTGCTCCATGGTGTAATCGGCCGAGCGAATGATGCCAGAGCTCAGGAAAAGGCCGCTGATGCAATTACGTCGATAGAAATCCAGGGTCAGCCGGACCACTTCTTCGGGTGAGAATCGCGCCCTCGGCACATTGCTGGAGCGGCGGTTCACGCAGTACTGGCAGTCGTACAAGCAGAAATTGGTCAACAACACCTTGAGCAGCGATACACAGCGACCATCCGGCGTGTAGCTATGGCAGATACCCATGCCATCCGTGGCCCCAAGCCCGTCCCGCCCCCGCGAACTGCGCTTGGGGGCGCCACTGCTGGCGCAGGATGCGTCATATTTGGCGGCATCGGCAAGAATGCCCAGCTTGGCAATGAGTTGCATGGAAAACACTCGAACACTGGATGCATGAACAGTATTCGCAGATGCGCCGTGTTGCAAGCTCCGTTGGTCAATCCAGCCGCCGAACCGACAGTGACAGATGGGCTCATTGGCTACGCGATGGGCTATAATCCGCTCACCCACGTGATTCGAGGTCCAACCCCATGGGCACTGTCAGCCTTGAAACAAAGAAGGCCTACGCAGCCAGGACTCGTAGGTCCAACTACGCAGCGAGCCTGCGCCTGGAGGGCTTCAAGGTGTCTTTCGAGGACGGCGAACGCAAGCTGCCATCCCGTGAAGACGTGTTGAAGACCTTCACCAAGACCCGAGCCTGATGCCCGACAAATATGGCGTCGGCGAGGACGCCTACTGCTATCCCGGCTCCACGGTCCTGCGCAACAAACTCGATATCCACGACGAACCCACCCTGGGCGAAGCCGAACAACAGCTTTCGGCGATCGCGGCGAGCAGTGTTGAATTCAACCCGCCCCCTTACAGCCTGGCTTACCTTCAGAACATCCATCACGCATTGTTCGCAGATCTGTTCGAATGGGCCGGACAGCTGCGGACCGTTGGCATGGCCAAGCAGGACACTCGCTTCTGCCAACCGGAATACATGGAGAAGGAAGCCGAAAAGATTTTCGCCCGCATAGCGGCAGCGAATTGGTTCGAAGCAATGGGCCGGGATGAACTCATAGTCGCCGTGGCGGACGCCTACTCCGATATCAACGTCATCCATCCCTTTCGTGAAGGCAACGGCCGCGCCCAACGCATCCTGTTTGAGCACCTCATCATGAATGTCGGGTTCGAAATAAGTTGGTGGGGAATCGAAAAAGACGAATGGATCAATGCCAATATCGCGGCTTATAACTGCGTGCTCGATCCCATGGAAACCGTTTTCAAGAAGTGTATTGGACAGCCGATACAATCTCGACCATAAGTTACCTGCGCTCTTTGCTTAAGCGATACATTCCGTGCCAGCCAACCCTGCCGAAAGACGATGTATGAACCAGACCGCCTCGTTCCCCCCGAATGAACGAGGCCGAGACTTTGTCGTGGGCGACGTCCACGGGCATTTCAAGCTTCTGGAAAGGGCCTTGGTGAAACTCGAGTTCAATACCGAAGTAGACCGGGTTTTTTCCGTGGGGGACCTCATCGATCGCGGTCCCGACTCAGAGGACGTATTGAATTGGCTTGGGCAACCCTGGTTTCATGCGGTACGCGGCAACCATGAGCAAATGGTTATCGATGGTATCTGCGGCCACGGAGACAGACACAGGCACATCCGCAACGGCGGCGCCTGGCTCTATGAGTTGAGCCCGACCACCCAGGAGCAACTTCTAGCAGCGTTTCAGCAACTTCCGATCATTATCGAAGTTAAGTTATCCGACGATAAAACAGTTGGGATAGTACATGCCCAAGCGCCAGCTGTCGGGCTTGAAAATGAATGGCAGAATGCGAAGGAAGCCATTACCGGAACGCGAGGAAAGCAGTCCGAACAACAAGCCTTGGCGCAAGCCCTTTATGCCCGGGACAAAATCGAACAGCAGGACCCGACTCCAATCAAAGGCATCCACGAAGTTTATGTCGGACATTCATCAGTCCCGCGCGTCACCCGCCTCGGCAATGTTGTCTACATGGATACTGGCTGCTCCTTTTCCGACGGAGCACTGAGCCTCATGGAAATCGGCAGCCAATCGGTTTTCAGCATAGGGATGACGCAGTGAATGGGTGGGCTGCCTAGTCCGGGGTGAATGCATTCGCTGCCGTCCCATACCTGATAAACTGTGCGGCCTCCGCATTTGCCTCCAGATTCCCATGCCTCTTCAAGAAACTTTGCGACAGTCCGTTTCCCGCCGCTTCAGCGTGGCCCCGATGATGGATTGGACCGACGCCCACTGTCGCTTCTTCCTACGCATCCTCTCCAAGCACGCCCTGCTTTACACCGAAATGGTCACCACCGGTGCCTTGCTCAACGGCGACCACGAACGCTTCCTGCGCCACCATGAAACCGAGCATCCGCTGGCCCTGCAACTGGGCGGCAGCGTCCCCGGCGACTTGGCGGCCTGCGCCCGAATGGCCCAGGAACATGGCTACGACGAGGTGAATCTCAACGTCGGCTGCCCGAGCGATCGGGTGCAGAACAACATGATCGGCGCCTGCTTGATGGGGCATCCGGAATTGGTGGCCGATTGCGTGAAAGCGATGCGCGACGCCGTGTCGATTCCGGTGACGGTCAAGCATCGGATCGGGATCAATGGTCGCGACAGTTATGAGCAATTGTGCGAGTTCGTCGGGACCGTGCGTGACGCCGGTTGCAACAGTTTTACCGTGCATGCGCGGATTGCGATCCTGGAGGGGTTGTCGCCGAAGGAGAATCGCAACATTCCGCCATTGCGCTATGACGTGGTGGCCCGATTGAAAGCGGACTTCCCTGAGCTGGAGATCGTACTCAACGGTGGAATCAAGACACTGGAGGCCTGCCACGAACATCTGCAAACGTTCGATGGTGTCATGCTGGGCCGCGAGGCGTACCACAACCCGTATCTGCTGGCCGAAGTGGACCAACAGTTGTTCGGCAGCACTGCGCCGCTCATTACTCGTGCCGAGGCCTTGGCACAGCTGCGGCCTTATATTGCCGATCACTTGGCACAAGGCGGTGCCATGCACCACATCACCCGTCACGTGCTGGGGCTGGGCACTGGGTTCCCGGGCGCGCGGCGGTTCCGGCAGTTGTTGTCGGTGGATATCCACAAGACCAAGGATCCGTTGGCCTTGCTCGATCAGGCGGGCCAGTTGCTGGAAGGGCGTTAACCATCACTTGCTTTGAACCTGCGCGCTGTTTTGGCATCGTATCTACCGGTAGTTGCCCCGGCCTTTCAAACACCCGTTTTCAGGTTGTTGCCGCTGGGGCCATCGATACCTCTTCACGCCCTTGAGTGGCTGCCGGCCCTCGGGTAATGTCAACGGACCCATAGGACAGAGCACGCTCATGACTTCCAAGCTGGAACAACTCAAGCAGTTCACCACCGTCGTGGCCGATACGGGCGACTTCGAAGCCATCGCCCGCATCAAACCCGTCGACGCCACCACCAACCCATCCCTGCTGCTCAAGGCTTCGGCCATCCACGGTTATGCCGAGCTGCTGAACGCTTGCGTGGCGGACTGCAAGGGCGACGTGGGCCTGGCCAGCGACCGCTTTGGTGTTGCGGTGGGCCAGGAAATCCTGAAAGTGATTCCGGGGCGCATTTCCACCGAAGTGGATGCACGCCTTTCGTTCGATACCGAAGCCATGCTCAAGCGCGCGCATCGGCTGGTCGATCTGTACGAAAAGGCCGGCGTTGGCCGTGACCGCGTGCTGATCAAGATCGCTTCGACCTGGGAAGGCATCCGCGCTGCCGAGAAACTGGAGCGCGAAGGCATCCAGTGCAACCTGACCCTGCTGTTCTCCTTCGCCCAGGCCGCTGCCTGTGCAGATGCCGGGGTTTTCCTGATCTCGCCGTTCGTGGGCCGTATCTACGATTGGTACAAGAAGGCCAACGGCAACGACTACACCGGCGCCGATGATCCGGGCGTGCAGTCCGTGACGCGCATCTATAACTATTACAAGGCCAATGACTACAAGACCGTGGTTATGGGCGCGAGCTTCCGCAACCTCAACCAGATCGAGCAATTGGCCGGTTGCGATCGCTTGACTGTCAGCCCTGAGCTGCTGGAGAAACTGGCCGCCGACGAAGGCAAGCTGGAGCGCAAACTGGCACCTGGGCAAGCTGGAGAAGCTCGCCTGAGCCTCAATGAGCCCCAGTTCCGCTGGTTGTCCAACGAAGACGCCATGGCGACCGAGAAACTGGCTGAAGGCATCCGTCAGTTCGCTCGTGACCAGGAGAAGCTGGAAGCGTTGCTGCAAGCCAAGCTTTGAGCTGATTCGCAAGGCATGCAAAAGGGCGAACCCTGATGGGTTCGCCCTTTTTTATGCGGCTCGGCCTGAGAAATCTGGCGTCTGACCAGGCCATTCGCAAGCAGGCTCGCGAAAGCGTCAGTCCGGCCTACGCAGGCTCAAGAATCAAGGCCGCTCCAGCGCATTCACCAAGTCATGGAACGCTTCGCGATTGGAGTCGTTCAGCCCCATGAGGATCTTGTGGGCTTCGAGTACCTTGATCCGCACTTCTTCCTCGGATTGGTCCTGGTCAGGCAGGTCGTCCAGGCAATCGGGGCATGGCACCGGATCGCCGACGATGTTGAACACCTGGTCGAAACCCATCGATTGCAGAAGACGGGTGATGTCGTTGTGGGTAGTGACGACAGTCGGCAGCAGGCCGACTTTCTGCCGCGACAGTATCGACAGCTTGGCCAGTAGGCCCAGCGTAGTGCTGTCGATGCTGCGGGTTTCGGTCAGGTCGATCACGATGGCGCTGAAATTCAGCGCGGTGAAGATCTTTTCTATTGTCGCATCCAGCGCCGAACACAAGGTCAGGCGCACCTCACCGACAAACTTCAGGACAAAAGTGCCGTCCTGCTCGGCGAACTGGATTCTACCGGTACTCATCAAAGGTTCCTGCTCAACACTAACAGGGCGATATCATCCGGCATCTCCCCTAGCGTGGCTAATCCAAACACTTGCCGCAGGCCTTCCAGGCTGCCGCCCGCTGCACTCACCCGCTCGGGCAAGGCCGCTTCTTTCTCTTTGAGTGTAGGCTCTGACAAAAGGTCCAGAATGCCATCAGACATCAGCGTCAGGCTGAATGTCGGTGGCAGCTCCAATACGTGGTCCTCATAGGTCGCCTCGTTGAACAGGCCTACCGGCAAACCACGCCCTTCCAGGTAACGAACACTGTCTGGTGTATATAACACAGGCAACGGCAGGTGACCGCCGATGCTATAGGTCAACAAACCAGTCTCCTCGTCGATGACTCCACCGACCATCGTGACGTGCTTGCCCAGCTTACAACTGATCAGGCCCCGGTTGATATGCCCAAGGACCTCCGAAGGCTTGAATTCCGGCAATGTACCGTTGCGCTTGGATTCGAACAGCAGGCGCGTGGTCATGAACTTCAGCAACACCGTGACGAACGCCGACGAAGCACCGTGCCCGGAAACGTCCGCCAGGTAGAACGCCACGCGACGCTCATCTACACGAAAATAATCGACGAAGTCCCCCGACAGGTACAACGACGGGATGATCTGATGGGCAAAACGGAAACCATCGACCGTCCAGGGGCTCACCGGCAGCATGTTCATTTGCACCTGGCGCCCGGCGTTCTGGTCCTCTTGCAACAGGTTCAGGCTGGCTTCGAGCTCGCGATTGGCGGTCTCCAGCTTTTCCCTGTAGCGCTGGTTCTCCACCAGCAGTCGCGAGCGATCCAGGGCTCGGCGCACCGAGTGCTCAAGCACCGCGAGGTCTTCGAGGGGCTTGATCAGGTAGTCCGCCGCGCCCAGGCGCAACGCCTCGACCGCGTCGTTCATCACACCCGCGCCCGAAACGACGATGACCGGGGTCTGCGACGACAGCTCGGTGACCTGGCGAATGAGTTCGAGTCCGCCCATCTGCGGCATGCGCAAGTCGCAGATGACCAGGTCGGGCTTCTCCTGCTCGAATACCTGAAGACCCTGTTGGCCGTTACTGGCCTGCAAGACGCTGAAACCACTGTCTTCCAAGTAGGCCGCGAGACTGGCTCGCACCACTTCGTCATCATCGATTATCAGCAGCGTGGCACTGGTTTTTGGCATGTGGGCAAACGGCGCCAGAATTAGGTTGGCGTAGCGGGCTTGGCGTTGGGCCTGCGCGCACTACTGGATTCGCTTTCTAGCCTCTCTGCCGTACCGGCTTCAGGCCTTCGCCCTACACACGGTTACACCAGAGGTGCCCTTCTAAGGCGCAGACGGTACTCCCATCCGCGGGGCGTTTCAAGCTCATGCGAATCGCCGCTTGCCGTCTTTATTTGTCAAAGCACGGAGAGTTATAAGAACCGAGCGAAGCGTAACTCAATGGAAGGACAAATCTGCGCTTGAACCCTACCAAAGCAAAGAAGGCGGCCATCTGGGCCGCCTCCGCAACTTACAATTGGAAATCAAAAATCATCTTCGACTTGACCATCCTTGACCTTGAATTCGCGGTTTTGCAGGAAGGCATTGCGGATGAACACATACTTGTCGCCGCTGACGAGCTTTTCCGCCGAGAGCAGGCTGGCACGGGTGTCGACGATGTTCAGGCCCCAGATCGAATTGCGGACCGAGACATTATCGATATAAGGGTAAGGGGTGGCGTAGCTGTCGACCCACTTGGCCGGCGCGTCACGCAGGGTACTCGGCCCCAGCAGTGGCAGCATCAGGTACGGTCCGCTGCCCAGCCCCCAATACCCGAGGGTCTGGCCGAAATCTTCGTCGTTACGTTGCAGGCCCATCTTGGTGCCCACGTCGAAAAACCCCAGGAGACCGAACGTGGTATTGAAAATCAAACGGGCTGTGTCGACTCCCGCAGCGGCCGGTTTGGCTTGCAACAGGTCGTTGGCCAGGTTGCCCACGTCACCGATGTTGCGAAACATGTTGTGGATGCCGTCTTCGAGGAATCGCGGCGTCACGTACTGATAACCCTGGGCCAGCGGTTTGAGCGCATAGGTATCAATGGTGTCGTTGAAGGTGAAGATTGGACGGTTGATGCTTTCCCATGGATCTTCTTCCGTGGCGGCCTGGGCGGCAAACGGTACCAGCAGGATACTGGCAGATAGACACAGCTGAGCTAGACGATGGCTCCAGCGCATAGGGAAAACTCCTTGGATTATTCAGGCAAGGGCGCCGAGCCCAGGCGGTAAGGCCGCTAGTATAAGACGGAAAACGTGGATAGGCAGCACTGAAGCAAGAAGCTCGCTGTAGGAATATTCCACAACTAACTCGCATCATGGTGCTGTCACCGGACTGTCATCCGCGCTCGCTAGGCTGCTGGTTATTTCAAGGACGTTCCCATGCCGCGCGCCGAAGCACTGCCCCTCCCTGCCCCCAGCCTTACCGCCGTACTGTTTGGCCTGAGTGGATGCCTGGTGGATTTCGGGGCGCGCGTACGCCAGCCAGGCACCCAGCCATCGGATCATGCCCATCCGACCCCAGGCGCGCTGGAAAGCCTGCAACGCTTGCAGCATCTGGATATCCCCTGCGCCTGGCTCGACGACCTGCCCCCCGCCGTCAGCCATGGCCTGGCGACTTCGTTGCCTACGTCCATCAAGGCGCCGCAACTTCCCGCAACGAATCAACCTTGGCCGGCGCCGCATGCCTGCTGGCAAGCCCTCATGGCGCTGAACGTCCAACAATTGGACGGCTGCGTGTTGGTGAGTGGCGAACCCAAGTTGCTGCAGTCCGGGCTCAACGCCGGGTTGTGGACCATTGGACTGGCGTCCTGCGGCTCATTGTGCGGGCTGTCCCCTTCCGAATGGCAAGCCCTGAGCCAGCAGGAACGGGAAATCAAACGGGCCAAGGCCACGGTGCAGCTCTTCAGCCTCGGCGTGCATTCGGTGATCGACCACCTGGGCGAACTGGACACTTGCCTGGCCGACATCAGCCTGCGCAGACAAAAAGGCGAGAAGCCCTGAGCCGGATCATGCAGGGTGCGTGAGTGTGGATTACTCTTAAGGCAGGCCAAGGACCTTTGACGCAGCGTCGCGGTCCATGTCTGTGCCTATCAATAAAGGGAGTACGCCAATGCCTGCCAGCCGGGAATTGCAAGAACAACTCGATACCTTGCGCGAGCAATTGGAACAGGACCCGCCGTTGTCCGAATTGGAGCGAGAGAATCTGCAAGAGCTCATGGTTCAACTTGAAGGCGAGATCCAGTTGGAAAATGCCCTTCAAAATCCCAGTTTGGCCGATGGCGTGAACTTGGCCGTGGAGCGCTTTGAAGTTGACCACCCGGGTATCGCGGGCACCTTGCGCAACATCATGCTGACGTTGGGTAACATGGGAATCTGAATGACCGGATGCAAAAGCCCCGCTGGCGATAGTGGGGCTTTTACTGTTGACCTACATATCCTTGAAGGGAGGTTTATTGACGAACCAAGCGCTGGTTCGGCAGCTGCACCTCGTCGGTACTGCGATACGGATTGATATCCAACCCACCACGCCGCACATACCGCGCATACACCGTCAGTTTCTCCGGCTTGAGCAAGCGCTGCAGGTCGAGGAAGATCCGCTCCACGCACTGCTCATGGAAATCCGAGTGCTGGCGAAAGCTGACGATGTAGGCCAACAAGCTCGCATGATCCAACGCAGCGCCGCGATACTCCACCGCTACGCTGCCCCAATCCGGCTGGCTCGTCACCGGGCAGTTGGACTTGAGCAAATGGCTGTGCAGGCTTTCCTCGACGATGCGCGAGTCATCGCAACGCAACAGTTCCGGGCGCGGGTGCTCATAGGAATCGACGCTGATGTCCAATTCGTCGATGCACGCACCGGGCAGCGCCACGATGCCTTCGTTTTCCACATCCTTGAGACTGCGGACCCGCACACCCACTGGCTTGCCGGCAGCCGCCGAAAGGTCCTGGCGCAAGGTCGCTTCCAGGCTCGCGGTGTCGGTGAATGGGGTCTGGTTCAACGAGTTCAAGTAAAGCTTGAAGGATTTGGACTCGATAATGTTCGGCGAATCCGCCGCGATGGCGAACTCGCCGATGGCCACCACCGGCTTGCCGGAAGGCAACAGCCAGGACAATTCGAAACAGTTCCAGAAATCTACGCCTTTGTACGGCAGGGTCTCGGCCGTCAGGCCCAGCTCCGCCCACTTCGCGGCGCGCGGAATCGGGAACAGCAATGACGGCGTGTACGTGGCGATGTATTCGCTGGATTTGCCCAGCGGCGAATGTTCGGCTGCGGGATGCATGACGGAAACCTGACTGAAGAATCAGCGGATTCTACCAGTCTTTGCCGCAGCCTTTGAGTGCTTACTGACTGACTGTCAGCTCGCCCCTCATGCCAGCCTGGTAATGGCCGGGAACATTACAGGCGAATTCCAGGCGCGTGGCCTTGCTGAAGGTCCAGGTCAGCTCGGCGGTCTTGCCCGGCTCCACCAGCACGCTGTTGGGATCATCGTGGCGCATCTTCGCCTCGCCGTGGCCCATGGCGGCATGATCCAACCCCGGCTTCATCGTGGTCGGCATCAACTGGCCGCTCTGCTGCATCTTGAGCATTTGCTTTTGGTGCTCCACGTGCGTTGCAGCGTTGCCGAGGTTGAACTCATGAAGCAGCTGGCCTTTGTTGATGAGTACGAATCGAACCGTCTCGCCGGCCTTGACGCCCAGCGCACCGGGATCGAACGTCATGTCGCCCATCACCACATCGATGCTGCGACCGGCCTTGGCCGCTGGCGCAGGCTGACCGAAATCAAAATGGCCCGGCGATGCCCACGACAGCGCACTGAGGGTCAATGCGCAAACAGCCAGGATCAAGCGTACTCCCATCAACATGTCCATACTCCAGTCAGATTCAGCGTGTGGGAAAATCCATCGTCGCAGGCCTGCCAGTCGGCTTACAACTCGATTACAACTTTGTCAGGTTGTGCCACGAACCCGCCTGCCGGACTCAATCCCGGTGGCGAGGGAGCTTGCTCCCGCTGGAGGGCGAAGCGCTCCCAAAATCCAAACGCTGCTTATCATTTCGATGAGTGAGATTTTTGGGCTGCGGCGAAGCCCAGCGGGAGCAAGCTCCCTCGCCACGTAAGCCGGTTCAGCCTCAAGAATACCGCAACGCCTGCGCCGGTTCGATTTTCGCCGCGCGCCACGCCGGGTACACGGTGGCGAGGAAGCTGAAGATGAACCCGGCAGAACAGATCAGCACCACGTCGCCACGCTGAAGCTCAGACGGCAGGTTGCTGACGAAATACACATCGGAACTGAAAATGTGCTGACCGCTGACCCGCTCCAGCCAACCCACCAACTCACTGACGTTCAACGCGGCGATCACGCCCAGCACGCCGCCAATGAGCGTGCCGACGATACCGATCACCGTTCCCTGGACCATGAAGATCGCCATGATCTGCCGCGGCGTGGCGCCGATGGTGCGCAGGATGGCGATGTCGGCGCCTTTATCGTTCACCACCATGATCAACGTGGCGATGATGTTGAACGCCGCCACCGCGACGATCATCAGCAACAGCAAGCCAATCATGGTCTTTTCCATTTTCATGGCGCTGAACAGGCTGCCCTGGGTGTGGGTCCAGTCGTCGGCCTTGTAGTTCGCGCCGAGACCGGTGGCGATGTCACCGGAAACCTTCGGCGCTGCGTACAAGTCCTTCACCGCCAGGCGCACGCTTTGCACCTGGTTCGGCTGCCAATGCTGCATCTGGGCGGCGTCGGCCAGGTGAATCAACGCCATGGAACCGTCCAGCTCGGCACCGACCTTGAACACACCGACCACGTTCAAACGCTGCATCCGTGGCGTGATGCCGCCGGGCGCAGTGCTGACTTCCGGCACGATCAGGGTCAGTTTATCGCCTACGTTCAGGCGGAAACGCCGGGCAGTGATCTCGCCGATTACCACGCCAAACTCCCCCGGTTTCAGGGCGTCGAGACGGCCCTGGACGATGTGCTGGGCGACGATGGAAACCTTGCCTTCCTGGGCCGGGTCCACGCCGCTGATCTGGATCGGCTGCATCGAACCTTTATGGCTCAGCATGCCTTCCATCTCGGTGAACGGAACGGCCGCGAGGACTTCAGGATTTTTCAATGCGGCGGCGGCCACTGGCTGCCAGTCATCGATCGGGTTAACGCCAACGATGGTGGCGTGCGGAACCATGCCGAGGATGCGCGAACTCATTTCGCGCTGGAAGCCATTCATCACCGACAACACGACGATCATCGCCAGTACGCCAAGGGCGAGGCCGATCATCGATGTCATGGAAATGAACGAGACAAAACGATTGCGGCGCTTGGCGCGGGTATAGCGCGTGCCGATGAAAATCGATAACGGTCTGAACATTCGTTGGGCACCGTATGAAAATAAAAGACCCGGCGCTTGCGACAAGCGCCGGGTTTCGGTCGATCAGATGGGCGTCAGGCAACCTTCCTGCAAGTGCAGGACGCGGTCCATCTGGCGGGCCAGGTTCATATCATGGGTCACCACCAGGAACGCCGTGCGCATCGAGGTGCTGAGCTCCAGCATCAAGTCCTGGATGCCCTGGGCGGTGTGGGAATCGAGGTTGCCGGTCGGCTCGTCGAGCATCACCAGGCCGGGCTTGTTGACCAGGGCGCGGGCAATCGCCACGCGCTGGCGCTCGCCACCGGACAGTTCGGCCGGCTTGTGCTCCAGGCGATGCCCCAGCCCTACCCGCTCCAACAGTGCAGTGGCGCGCTGACGGGCCTCGGGAATCGCCGTGCGACCGATCAACAGCGGCATGCAGACGTTTTCCAGGGCCGTGAACTCGGGCAGCAGATGGTGGAACTGATAGACGAAACCCAGGGAACGGTTACGCAACAGGCCGCGGGCTTTCTCATTCAATGCCGAGAGTTCTTCGCCCGCCAGCCAGACACTGCCGGCGGTGGGCGTATCGAGGCCACCGAGCAGGTTCAGCAAGGTGCTTTTGCCCGAGCCGGAAGTTCCGACGATCGCCACGCGCTCGCCGGGATGCAGCTCCAGCTGCAGGCCCGACAACACCACCACCGACTCCGGGCCTTCCTCGTAGGATTTGCCCAGGTCGCGGCAACTCAAGATTGCTTTTTCACTCATGCCCGACTCACTCATAACGTAACGCCTCCGCAGGCTGGGTGCGCGCGGCACGCCAGGCTGGATACAGGGTGGCGAGGAAACTCAGGATCAACGCGGCGCCGCAGACCATCAACACGTCATCGGCCTGCAATTGCGAAGGCAAGTAATCGATGAAGTACACGTCGGCGTTGAGAAACTTGTGCCCGATCAGGGTTTCGAGACCGGCAATCGCGGCGCTGACATTCAGCGCGGCGAACATTCCGACCAGGGCCCCGACGAACGTACCGATAACGCCGATGACGGTGCCCTGGACCATGAAGATGCGCATGATCTGCCCCGGCGTGGCGCCGAGGGTACGCAGGATGGCGATATCGCCTTTCTTGTCGTTCACCACCATCACCAGCGTCGAGATGATGTTGAACGCCGCCACGGCGACAATCAGCAACAGCAGCAGGCCGATCATGGCTTTTTCCATGCGGATCGCCTGGTACAGGTTGCCGTGTGTGCGGGTCCAATCGCGGGCGTAGTAACGGTCTTCGCCGAGTTGCTGGGCAATGTTCCAGGCAACACGTGGCGCCTGGAACAGGTCATCGAACTTCAATCGCAGGCCTTGGACCTGGTCCGGTTTCCAGCGATGCAGGCGGGCGAGATCCTGAAGATTGGTCACGCCCAGGTAGCCGTCCAGCTCGCCGGCGCCGACGTGGAAGATGCCTACCACGGTAAAGCGTTTCATGCGCGGGAACATGCCGCCCGGGGTGACGGTGACTTCTGGCGCGACGAAGGTCAGCTTGTCGCCGATGGCCACGCCGAGCTTGGCCGCGGCTTTGTCGCCGATCACGATGCCGAAGCTGCCTGGCGCCAGGTCGTCGAGTTTGCCCTGCTTCATGAAGTTGTCGATGATCGACACCTGCCGCTCCAGCCCGGGGTCGATGCCGTTGAGCAAGACCTTGGAAACCTTGCCGTCGTTGGTCAGCAGCCCCTGCATCTGGGTGAAAGGCGCCACGGCCAGCACCTGCGGGTTCCGCTTGACGTTGGCGGCCAGGCTCGGCCAATCGCTGATGGCTTCGCCGGTTTCGAGGGTCGCGTGAGGCACCATGCCCAGTACGCGGGTGCGCATTTCATGATCGAAGCCGTTCATCACCGACAACACGACGATCATCACGACCACGCCAAGGGCCAGTCCGATGATGGACGTCAGGGAAATGAACGATACGAAATGATTGCGACGCTTTGCACGGGTATAACGCGTGCCGATGAATACGAAGAGAGGTCTGAACATGTCGGGGCTTGTTCGGAGGGAAAAGGAACGTCCTTGTGGCGGGGGTCACAAACCAGCTTTACACTCAGACCACCGCCGCTACCATGGGTTCGCCATGTCGACATTAGATGAAGAAGATCGCCGCGAATACTACCGTATCGAGGACACGATCGCACTGGAAATTCGGCCCCTGTCCGTTCCTGAAGCCGCCAGCCAGGAAGTGTTGCAGGATGAGTCCCCATTGTTCAATCTGCTCAGCGAATTGCACCTGAGCGAATTCGAGTCACAGCACCTGTTGCGCCAGATCAGCGAGCGCGAACGCAGCATCGCCGCCTACCTGAAGGCCATGAACAAACGCATCGACTTGCTCAGCCAGGTCATCGCGGTGACCGTGCTTGGGGAAATCGGCGAACCACAGCCTGTGATCATCTCCGAAGGCGGCATTGATTTCCAATACCCCTCCCCCGTTGCGGTCGGCGCGCACCTGTCGATCAAGCTGGTGCTGATGCCCCAGGCCCTGGGCCTGTTGCTCCGAGCCCGCGTCACGCATTGCGATCCCAAGGGCGATGGCTACGACGTGGGAACAGAGTTTGAACACCCGACCGACGCCCAGCGCCAATTGCTGGCCCGCTACATCCTGCAAAAACAGGCGCAAGAACGGCGCCTGGCGCGGGAACTGAACGAATCTGGCATCAATAAGGAAGAACCGTGACCCTCATCTATGGCCACCGCGGCGCCAAGGGCGAAGCACCGGAAAATACCCTCACCGGGTTCCAGGAATGCCTCAAGCACGGCGTGCGCCGTTGCGAGCTGGACTTGCACCTGTCCATGGACGGCGAATTGATGGTGATCCACGACCCGACCCTCAAGCGCACCACCGATCGCCGGGGCAAAGTCGTCGAACACACCGCCGCCGAACTGGTGACCTACGATGCGCGCAAAGGTGGCCCAGGCTGGATCAAGCCGTGCCCGATTCCTCGGCTGGAAGAGCTGTTCGAGCAATGCGATTTCGAGCACTGGCAACTTGAAGTGAAAAGCGCGTCACGCACCCGCGCCGCCGCAACCGTGCTGGGCATTCGCGAGATGGCCCAACGCTTCGGGCTGCTGGATAAGATCACCATCACCTCCAGTTCCCGGGAAGTGCTCAAGGCGGCCCTGGACCTGACCCCGGACATTTCCCGCGGACTGGTGGCCGAATACGCCTGGCTCGACCCGTTGAAGGTAGCCCAGAGTTATGGCTGCGAGATTCTGGCGCTGAACTGGACCCTGTGCACGCCGGAACGCCTTATCAAGGCGCAGCGCCAGGGGCTGCATGTGTCGGTGTGGACGGTCAACGAGCCCGCGCTCATGCGCAGGCTCGCCGACTTTGGCGTTGACAGCCTGATTACAGACTTTCCCGGTTTGGCCACTGCCACCCTCGAGAATTGCTGAAATCGGTCTCCCCGGCCGGCTCAGGCCACCGGCCGGAGCCGCTCAAAAAAGCCGGTTGAGCCCGTCATAGGCGGCTACCCGATAGGCTTCAGCCATGGTCGGGTAGTTGAACGTGGTGTTCACGAAGTATTTCAACGTGTTCAGTTCGCCCGGCTGGTTCATGATCGCCTGGCCGATGTGAACGATCTCCGACGCCTGATAGCCGAAGCAGTGCACACCGAGCACTTCCAGCGTCTCGCGATGGAAGAGGATCTTCAGCATGCCTTGCGGCTCGCCGGCGATCTGTGCCCGCGCCATGCTCTTGAAAAAGGCCTTGCCCACTTCATAAGGCACCTTGGCCTGGGTCAGTTCCTGCTCGTTCTTGCCGATCGAGCTGATCTCCGGAATGGTGTAGATGCCAGTCGGTACATCGTTGACGAAGCGCCAGCTGCCGTTGTCGACAATACTGCCGGCGGCCGAACGGCCCTGGTCGTGGGCGGCACTGGCCAGGCTCGGCCAGCCGATCACATCACCGGCACCGTAGATATTCGGTACGCAGGTGCGGTAGTTCTCGTCGACCTCGATCTGGCCACGGCTGTTGACCTTTACGCCAATGTTCTCCAGGCCCAGGGTGTCCGTGTTGCCGGTACGGCCGTTGCACCAGAGCAAGGCGTCGGCCTTGATCTTCTTGCCAGACTTGAGGTGCAGGATCACACCGTTGTCGACGCCTTCCACGCGGTCGTATTCCTCGTTGTGGCGCACGGTAATGTTGTTGTTGCTGAAGTGGTAGCTCAAGGCCTGGGAGATTTCCGAGTCAAGGAAGCTCAGCAACTGGCCGCGGTTGTCCACCAGCTCCACCAGCACGCCCAGGCCGCTGAAGATCGAGGCGTATTCGCAACCGATCACCCCGGCGCCGTAGACGATGAGCTTACGTGGGGTGTGACCCAGGCTCAGGATAGTGTCGCTATCGTAGATACGTGCGTGGTTGAAATCGATATCAGCCGGACGATATGGGCGCGAACCGGTAGCGATGATGATGTGCTTGGCCACCAGCTTCTCGACCACGCCATTGCCACAGACTACTTCGACAGTCTGCTCGTCGGCGAAGCTGCCAGTGCCGAAGAACACATCGACACGGTTGCGAGCGTAGTAGCCGGTACGCGAGGCCACTTGCTTGGAGATCACCTTCTCGGCGCTCTTGAGCACGTCCGGAAAGGAGAACCAGCGCGGCTCGCCGATGGCCCGGAACATCGGGTTGGTGTTGAACTGCATGATCTGCCGGACCGAGTGACGCAAGGCCTTGGACGGGATGGTGCCCAAGTGGGTGCAGTTGCCGCCGACCTGCCGACGGCTGTCGACCATCGCCACTTTGCGCCCTGCCTTGGCAGCGTTCATTGCCGCGCCTTCCCCAGCAGGGCCGGAACCCAGTACTACCACGTCGTAGTTGTAGACAGCCATGCGTACTCCTCAGAACAGGCCGCGATGCCACGCTTGGCACCGACGGCTAAATCATGCCGACCGGCGACATGAAGGAACAATTTGGGGCCGGTTCACGCGCCCGGCCACAGTCTATAGAAGCGTCAACGCCGCGCACATTACCCCTTGGTCGCGTCGTAGGCTAGGGGGCGTTCTCAATTAGTTTCCCCACCGCGTTGTGGGTAAATTAATTGAGAATGCCCCCTTTGCCTGCGCTATTTCGCCACGGGAGCCTTTCAGCACCCTGTCATTGCATGACACTGATCTCAAGTACGCTTGGATCATGTGGCGAGGGAGCTTGCTCCCGCTGGGGTGCGTAGCGCCCCCTCCATTTTTGTGAGCGCTTCGCACTCAAGCGGGAGCAAGCTCCCTCGCCACGGTAATTCCACTTCAATGATCATTGGTTTTTTCCACGGGTCATCCGTTCAAAGATGTCGTTGGTGCGGCTGACGAAACGCTCCCCATCCCGCAATACGAAAAATACCCCGACGCCATGTTCCTGGGCATAGTCCCAACCTCGTTCAGGACCGAGAATCAGCAACAGCGTCGATAGTCCATCGGCCATCATCGCCGAAGGATGAATCACCGTGACGGACGCCAGGTTGTGTAGGACCGGCGCACCAGTACGCGCATCAAAGGTGTGGGAATAACGCTTGCCGCCCTGCTCGAAGTATTTTCGGTAATCACCTGACGTTGAAATCCCGTAGCCGTTGACCTCGATGACCCGCTCCGCCACTTGCCGGTCGTCCCGTGGTTCTTCCAGAGCGATGCGCCAGGGCGAACCATCCGGCTTGCGCCCGATAGCCTTGAGTTCACCGGTGGCTTCGGCCAGGTAGCTGTCGATGCCCAGGGCCTGAAGCCTGGCGGCGATGCGGTCGACGGCGTAACCGGCCGCGATGCTGTTGAAATCGACTTCCACCGCGGCGTCCTTGCACAGTTGGTCGCGCTCAATGCGCAGATGTCTATGACCTACGCGCTGACGAGTTTCAGCCAGGGCCTCGGCGCTCGGCATCTGTTCTTCCCGGGACTGCGGACCGAACCCCCACAGGTTCAATAAAGGCTCAACCGTCAAATCGAAGGCACCTGCGCTTTGCGAGGAGAGTTGCTCGCCCGCTCGGATCAGCTCGAGCACTGGCTCCGGCATCACTCGGCAACTATCAGCAGGCATCGTATTGAAACGCTCGATGTCCGAGTCACTGCGATAGGTGGACAACTGTCTATCTACTTCGGCCAGGATCTTTTCCACCTCGCCCTGCACCACTTTCGGACCGGGGGTAGCGACATGCCTGACGTACTGGATGGAATAGCGGCTGCCCATGGTCGGGCCGTCGAAGCGCTCCAAGGTGTCGCCGTTGCCGCAAGCGGATAACACGCCAGCAAGCATCACACCCCCTATCCATCGTCCAGTTAACAAATCTTCATCTCCCGACAAAACCGCGCCAGCCATTATGGGCTACAGACACGCGCAAAAAACCTGTGGGAGCGAGCTTGCTCGCGGCGGCGGGGGCTCATCGACAATGCGCTACCTGACACACCGCTATTACGAGCAAGCTCGCTCCCACAGGGGCTGCAGCGTTTTCATACATGATTTGCCAAAGTGGGTACTTAACCATGTCTTCCAACACGAGCAACGGCAAGGCGATTTTCCGCGTCGTCAGCGGCAACTTCCTCGAGATGTTCGACTTCATGGTCTACGGCTTCTACGCCACGGCCATCGCCAAGACATTTTTCCCAACAGACAGCGCCTTTGCCTCGCTGATGCTGTCCCTGGCCACGTTCGGCGCGGGATTCCTGATGCGTCCGCTGGGCGCGATTTTCCTCGGCGCCTACATCGACCGCCACGGCCGCCGCAAAGGCCTGATCATCACCCTGGCGATGATGGCCGCCGGCACGGTGCTGATCGCCTGCGTTCCGGGCTACGCCACATTGGGCGTGGCGGCACCGTTACTGGTGTTGCTGGGTCGATTGCTGCAAGGCTTTTCCGCTGGCGTGGAGCTGGGTGGGGTGTCGGTGTACCTGGCGGAAATTTCCACGCCAGGGCGCAAGGGCTTTTTCGTCAGTTGGCAGTCCGCCAGCCAACAGGCCGCGGTGGTGTTCGCCGGTCTGCTGGGGGTCGGTCTCAATCATTGGTTGAGCCCCCAGGAGATGGGCGAATGGGGCTGGCGCGTGCCGTTCCTGGTCGGCTGTCTGATCGTACCGGTCATCTTCGTGATTCGCCGCTCCCTGGAGGAGACGGCTGAATTCCAGGCCAGAAAACACCGCCCTACCTTGTCAGAAATTGTCCGCTCCATCGGTCAGAACTTCGGCATCGTATTGGCAGGCATGGCGTTGGTAGTGATGACCACAGTGTCGTTCTACCTGATCACGGCTTACACACCGACCTTCGGCAAGGCCGAATTGAACCTTTCGGACCTGGACGCGCTATTAGTCACCGTGTGCATCGGCTTGTCGAACTTCTTCTGGCTGCCCGTGATGGGCGCGTTTTCCGACAGGATCGGGCGTAAACCCCTACTGCTCGGTGCGACGATGCTGGCGATCCTGACCGCGTACCCAGCACTGTCCTGGCTGGTGGCGAACCCCAGTTTCAGCCATCTGCTGATCGTCGAGTTGTGGCTATCGTTCCTGTATGGATCCTACAACGGCGCAATGGTCGTGGCCTTGACGGAAATCATGCCAGTCGAGGTGCGTACCACTGGTTTTTCCCTGGCCTATAGCCTCGCCACCGCGACCTTCGGCGGATTTACCCCAGCGGCCTGCACCTACCTGATCCACGTGCTCGGCAACAAGGCTGCACCGGGAATCTGGCTCAGCGGCGCGGCGGTGTTGGGGTTGATTGCGACCTTGGTGCTGTTCAAGGGTAACCGGCATGAGCTGCGGACCGCCCAAGCTTCTGCCGTTAGTGGCGCCTGACAAATCCCAGGCAAAAAAACGCCCCGACAAGTCGGGGCGTTTTCACAAGCAGTTAACGCTTAGCGCGGGAATGCAGGCGGATTCACATCAGCCATGTCTTCCATCACGCGAACCACCTGGCAGCTGTAACCGAACTCGTTGTCGTACCAGACGTAAAGGACAACACGGTTATCCTGGACGATGGTCGCTTCTGCGTCGACGACACCGGCGTGGCGGGAGCCAACGAAGTCGGTGGACACCACTTCCTGCGAGTTGACGAAGTCGATTTGCTTATGCAGATCGGAGTGCAGCGCCATGTAGCGCAGGTAGTCGTTCATCTCTTCGCGAGTCGCGGCTTTCTCAAGGTTCAGGTTGAGAATGGCCATCGACACGTTCGGCGTCGGCACGCGGATCGCGTTACCGGTCAGCTTGCCGGCCAGCTCAGGCAGGGCCTTGGCTGCAGCAGTGGCGGCACCGGTCTCGGTGATGACCATGTTCAGCGCGGCGCTACGACCACGGCGATCGCCCTTGTGGAAGTTGTCGATCAAGTTCTGGTCGTTGGTGTACGAGTGAACGGTTTCGACGTGACCGTTGATGATGCCGAACTTGTCGTTCACGGCCTTGAGCACCGGCACGATGGCGTTGGTGGTGCAGGACGCGGCGGAGACGATCTTGTCGTCAGCGGTGATTTCGTTGTGGTTGATACCGTGAACGATGTTCTTCAGCTTGCCCTTGCCAGGCGCGGTCAGGACAACGCGGTCGATACCCGGGCACGCCAGGTGCTGGCCCAGGCCATCGGCGTCACGCCATACGCCGGTGTTGTCCACCAGCAGCGCGTCCTTGATGCCGTACTGGGTGTAATCCACCTCGGTCGGGTTCTTCGCGTAGATCACCTGGATCAGGTTGCCGTTGGCGGTGATGGTGTTGTTTTCTTCGTCGATGGTAATGGTGCCATTGAACGAACCGTGGACCGAATCGCGACGCAGCAGGCTGGCGCGCTTGGTCAGGTCGTTCTCGGCGCCTTTGCGCACGACGATGGCACGCAGGCGCAGGCCGTCGCCACCACCGGTTTTCTCGATCAGGATGCGCGCCAGCAGACGACCGATACGGCCAAAGCCGTAGAGCACGACGTCAGTGCCTTTGCGCGGCGAAGCGTTCTGTTGACCAACCACATCGGCCATCTCTTCGCGAACGAACTGCTCGGCGCTACGGCCATTGCCTTCGTTACGGAATTTGAACGCCAACTTGCCCAGGTCCACCGAAGCCGCGCCGAGCTTGAGCTCGCTCATGGCCTTGAGCAGGGGGAATGTTTCGTGGACGGAGAGTTCGCTGTCGTCGGAAGAACGGTGGCGAGCAAAGCGGTGGGCCTTGAGGATCGCGATGACAGACTGGTTGATCAGGCTGCGGCCATAGATCGAGCTCACCACATTGTTATTGCGGTAGAGCTGACCGATGAGAGGGATCATCGCTTCTGCGAGTGCTTCACGATCAATCCATTCACCAAGACACTGGTCGGGCTTCTGAGTCACGGTAACCTTCCACATGTAGGGGCTGAAAAAAGGGGCTACATTATGCCGCCGAGTCCTCTGCGGAGCAATGCGCGCCCGTCGCGCCGTGGTTTTGCGTTCTGACAGAGTAGTCCGCGACTGACAGCCGGGCACTTCCCCCGCTACAATTGTCGACTTTGTCGCAACGCTGGAGCTCAACCTTCCGTGCCCGTTCTGCGTCTTCCGCTTCTCCCTGCCGCGGCAGGTAAACAGCACTGGGGCAACCTGCCCGGTGCCGCCCTGAGCCTGGCTATCGCCGAGGCCGCCAGCGCTGCAAAGCGCTTCACCCTGTTGTTGACCGCCGACAGCCAGAGCGCCGAGCGGCTGGAACAGGAGCTGGGTTTCTTCGCCCCGGATTTGCCAGTGCTGCATTTCCCGGATTGGGAAACCCTGCCCTACGACCTTTTTTCGCCGCACCAGGACATCATTTCCCAGCGCATCGCCAGCCTCTACCGGCTGCCGGAGCTCAGTCATGGCGTTTTGGTAGTGCCGATCACCACAGCCCTACATCGCCTCGCACCGACTCAGTTCCTGCTGGGCAGCAGCCTGGTGCTGGACATCGGCCAGAAGCTTGACGTCGAGCAGATGCGCAGCCGGCTCGAGGCCAGTGGCTATCGCTACGTCGATACCGTTTACGAGCACGGTGAGTTCGCGGTCCGTGGCGCCCTGATCGACCTCTTCCCGATGGGCAGCAAATTGCCGTATCGCATCGACCTGTTCGATGACGAAATCGAGACCCTGCGCACTTTCGATCCGGAAAACCAGCGTTCCATCGACAAGGTCCAATCGATCCGCCTGTTGCCCGCCAAGGAATTCCCGCTGCAAAAAGACGCGGTCACCCGGTTCAAAGCGCGTTTTCGCGAGCGTTTCGACGTGGACTTCCGCCGTTGCCCGATCTTCCAGGACCTGAGCAGCGGAATCACGCCGGCCGGCATCGAGTATTACTTGCCGCTGTTCTTCGAAGAAACGTCCACGCTGTTCGATTATCTGCCCCAGGACACCCAGGTGTTTTCCCTTCCGGGCATCGAGCAGGCGGCGGAAAACTTCTGGAACGATGTACGTAATCGCTACGAAGAACGTCGTGTCGATCCGTCTCGCCCTTTGTTGCCGCCTGCCGAGCTGTTCTTGCCGGTGGAAGACTGCTTCGCCCGCCTCAAGAGTTGGCCCCGTGTGGTGGCGAGCCAGCAGGACGTGGAAACCGGCGCCGGGCGTGAACGCTTCCCTGCCAAGCCTTTGCCGGACCTGGCAATTGAAGCCAAGGCCACGCAACCGCTGGCGGCCCTGGCCGGTTTCCTCGACGGTTTCCCTGGCCGTGTGCTGTTTACCGCCGAGTCCGCGGGCCGCCGCGAAGTGTTGCTGGAGCTGCTCGAACGCCTGAAGTTGCGTCCGAAGACCGTCGACAGCTGGCCTGACTTTGTCGCGGGCAAGGATCGCCTGGCGATCACCATCGCACCGCTCAACGACGGCTTGATCCTTGACGATCCGGCCTTGGCCCTGGTGGCTGAAAGCCCATTGTTCGGCCAGCGTGTCATGCAGCGTCGTCGCCGGGAAAAACGCGCCGACGCAGCCAACGACGCAGTCATCAAGAACCTCACGGAACTGCGTGAAGGCGCGCCGGTGGTGCACATCGACCACGGCGTGGGCCGCTACCTGGGCTTGGCGACCCTGGAGATCGAAAACCAGGCCGCCGAGTTCCTGACCCTCGAATACGCCGAGGGCGCGAAACTGTACGTGCCGGTGGCCAACCTGCACCTCATCGCCCGCTACACCGGCAGCGACGACGCCTTGGCCCCGCTCCATCGCCTGGGCTCGGAAACCTGGCAGAAAGCCAAGCGCAAGGCCGCCGAACAGGTCCGCGACGTGGCAGCGGAATTGCTGGATATCTATGCTCGCCGGGCCGCACGCGAGGGTTATGCATTCGCGGACCCGAAAGCCGACTACGAAACCTTCAGCGCCGGCTTCCCCTTCGAAGAAACCGTCGACCAGCAGACCACCATCGAAGCCGTGCGCGCCGACATGCTCGCGCCCAAGCCCATGGACCGGCTGGTGTGTGGCGACGTGGGTTTCGGCAAGACCGAAGTGGCGATGCGTGCTGCGTTCATCGCCGTGCATGGCGGCAAGCAGGTGGCGATCCTGGTGCCGACTACCCTGCTCGCCCAACAGCATTACAACAGTTTCCGCGACCGCTTCGCCGATTGGCCGGTGACCGTGGAAGTGATGAGCCGCTTCAAATCCGCCAAGGAAGTAAACGCCGCCGTGGCCGACCTGGCCGAAGGCAAGATCGACATCGTCATCGGCACGCACAAGCTGCTGCAGGACGATGTGAAGATCAAGAACCTCGGGCTGGTGATCATCGATGAAGAGCACCGTTTTGGCGTACGCCAGAAAGAACAGCTCAAGGCCCTGCGCAGCGAAGTCGACATCCTGACCCTGACCGCCACGCCGATCCCGCGCACATTGAACATGGCCGTTTCAGGCATGCGCGACCTGTCGATCATCGCCACGCCGCCGGCCCGGCGCCTGTCGGTGCGCACATTCGTCATGGAGCAGAACAAGAGCACGGTCAAGGAGGCCTTGCTACGCGAGCTGCTGCGCGGCGGCCAGGTCTATTACCTGCACAACGACGTGAAGACCATCGAGAAGTGCGCCGCCGACCTGGCCGAGTTGGTGCCGGAAGCACGCATCGGCATCGGCCACGGACAAATGCGTGAGCGCGAGCTCGAACAGGTGATGAGCGACTTCTACCACAAACGCTTCAACGTGCTGATCGCCTCGACCATCATCGAGACCGGCATCGACGTGCCAAGCGCCAACACGATTATCATCGAGCGCGCCGACAAATTCGGCCTGGCCCAGTTGCACCAATTGCGTGGCCGGGTCGGACGCAGTCACCACCAGGCCTACGCCTACCTGCTGACACCGCCGCGCCAGCAGATCACCCCGGACGCGGAAAAACGCCTGGAAGCCATTGCCAACACCCAGGACCTGGGCGCCGGCTTCGTACTGGCCACCAATGACCTTGAAATCCGTGGCGCTGGCGAGTTGCTTGGCGATGGCCAGAGCGGGCAGATCCAGGCAGTGGGTTTCACCCTGTACATGGAAATGCTTGAACGGGCGGTCAAGTCGATCCGCAAGGGCGAGCAACCGAACCTCGACCAGCCCCTCGGCGGCGGCCCGGAAATCAACCTGCGGGTGCCAGCGCTGATCCCCGAGGATTACCTGCCGGATGTTCATGCACGCCTGATCCTCTACAAACGCATCGCCTCGGCCACCGACGAGGAAGGCCTGAAGGACCTGCAAGTGGAGATGATCGACCGCTTCGGCCTGCTTCCGGAGCCGACCAAGAACCTGATACGCACAACGCTGCTCAAGCTCAAGGCCGAGCAATTGGGCATCAAGAAAGTCGACGGCGGCCCCAACGGCGGCCGGATCGAGTTCGAGGCGCAGACCCCGGTTGATCCGCTGGTCCTGATCAAGCTGATCCAGGGCCAGCCCAAACGCTACAAATTCGAAGGCGCCACGATGTTCAAGTTCATGGTGCCCATGGAACGCCCGGAAGAGCGCTTCAATACCGTAGAGGCGCTGTTCGAGCGCCTCAATCCGACCACTGCTTGAAGGACGCCCAATGCGCCTGTTTCGCTCCTTGACGTTGTTGATGACGCTGATCGCTCCCCTGGCGGTTGCCGACGACTTGTACCAGGTTGAAATGATTCTGGTCCGCCAGAATGCCGAGCCGGCCATTATCAGCCGCGCCGCGCCGGAGGACTGGGATGCCGGCGCACAACGCCTGGGCGCGGACAGCCAGCGCACGCCGGCGATGGGCAACATCGTCGAGAAACTCAACGCCAGCGGTCAATACACCGTGCTGATGCACAAGGCCTGGCAACAGAACCTGGGCGAACAGGGCAGCAAGATTGCCGTCAGTGATGGCGCCGAGCAGTTCGGCCAGTTTCCCATCGAGGGCACCCTGGAACTGAAACTGGGCCGTTTCACTGACGTAGACGCCGACTTCTGGATCAACCAGATCGACGCCAATGGGCTGGTCACGGCCAGCGAGCGCTTGAAACAACAGAGCCATACCAAGAACGGCCAGCTGAACTTCCTCGATAACGGCCACCTTGGCTTGTTGATCAAGATCACCTCGTTGACTGCGCCTGCGCCTCGGCAGGCACCTGACGTCATTCCAGACTGATCGGCGCGCCCATGCCCTCGCCCCTGAGCAAACCGCTGGCACCTTCCTGGGTCAATCGATTCAAGGAACAAAGCCTGGAGCGTGGGCGCCGATACGCGCTGGAAAACCGCGTGAGGGTCGTCGAGGCCGGCGACAGCACCATCATCGCCAGCTGCGAAGGCTCGGGCGGCAGCGTCTACCGTCAGACCATTCGCCTCAAGGAGTCAGCCAAAGGCACATTGATCCTGCTAGACGCCGCGTGCTCCTGCCCGGTGCGCATCAATTGCAAGCATTGCGCAGCGGTGCTGCTGCAAGTTCAGGAAACCCTGGCCTACCCGGCCGCCGAAAAAGACGCGCAATTGCTGGAAAAGCTCCAGGCAGTGCTGGACAACCGCAGCCCCAAGGCCCCGCCGCAAGTCCTGGTGGAAAACGTGCAGCCGGTGCCACGGCTTTGGCTGGCAAGTGTCGAGTTCAGCGCCTTCGAGCCGCGCAACGGCAAGATGCAGCGTTATATCCAGCACCGCGCCGCCTTGTCCTTCAGTTATCTGGACGAGTACGTCAGCGGCCAGCGCAACACCGACGTACTGATTCGCCAGGAAACCCAGACGCTGCGGATAAAACGCCAGATCGAAGTGGAACAGTCCTACCGCGAGCAGTTGCGAATTCTTGGATTCAAGGTTGCGACCCGACAAAGCAAGGCTCTACCGGAGAGCGCTGGCGAACTGTACGAAATGGTCAACGACAGCGCCTGGCTGACCTTTACCCTCAATGACCTGCCAAAGCTGCGCACCCAGGGTTGGGAATTGCAGATTGATGAAGACTTCGGCTTCGACCTGACGGCGGTGGATGAGTGGTACGCCACGGTCGATGAGACTCCGGAGCGTGACTGGTTCGACCTGGAGCTGGGCATCATCGTCAACGGCGAGCGACTGAGCCTGCTGCCTATCCTGTTGAACCTGATGCGCTCGCATATCGAGCTATTCAACCCGGAACGACTGGCCAGGCGCCGCGATGACGAACTTATCCTGGTTAACTTGCCGCACCGGCCCAACTCGGAATTCGGCCCTCAGCAAGTTGCCCTGCCGTACGGGCGGTTGAAGCCCGTGCTGGCGACCCTCGGCGAGTTCTACCTGCAAGAGCCCGGCACCACCAAACTGCGCCTCAACAGCGCCGATGCCCTGCGCCTGAACCCATTGCAGGACATGCCGCTGCGCTGGGAAGGTGGCGAGCACATACGCAGCCTGGCCCAACGCCTGCGGGACATCAAGGACTACACCGCCACCGCCCCGCAGGGCTTGAACGCCACGCTGCGACCCTACCAGCTCGAAGGTTTGAGCTGGATGCAATCGCTACGACAGCTGGAAGTAGGCGGGATTCTCGCGGACGACATGGGACTGGGCAAAACCCTACAGACCCTGGCACACATTCTCAGCGAAAAAAAACGCTGGGCGCCTGGACCGACCGTGCATGGTGGTGATGCCGACGAGCCTGATTCCCAACTGGCTCGACGAAGCCTCGCATTTCACTCCGCAGCTCAAAGTACTGGCGCTGTACGGTGCCGGGCGCAAGAAACACTTCGAGCGCCTGGCCGATTACGACTTGATCCTGACTACCTATGCGCTGCTTCCCAAGGATGTCGAACGCCTCAAGGCGCAGCCGCTGCATGTACTGATCCTGGATGAAGCCCAGTACATCAAGAACCCCACCAGCAAAGCCGCCCAAGCCGCCCGGGAACTCGATGCCAGGCAACGGTTGTGCCTGTCCGGTACACCACTGGAAAACCACCTTGGTGAACTCTGGTCGCTGTTTCACTTCCTGCTGCCGGGCTGGCTTGGCGACGTCAAAAGCTTCAATCGCGACTACCGCGTACCGATCGAAAAGCGCGGCAGCGACGTACGATTGCAACACCTGAACGGTCGGATAAAACCCTTCTTGCTGCGCCGTACCAAAGAGCAAGTGGCGACGGAGCTGCCACCCAAGACCGAAATCATCCATTGGGTGGAACTCAGCGACGCCCAGCGGGATGTCTACGAGACGATGCGCCTGGCGATGGACAAGAAGGTGCGCGACGAGATCACCCGCAAAGGCGTGGCGCGCAGCCAGATCATCATCCTGGAAGCGCTGCTCAAGCTGCGCCAGGTGTGCTGCGATTTGCGCCTGATCAGTGATGCCACCCTGCCCACCCGCGGCAGCACCTCGGGCAAGCTCGACAGCCTGATGGAAATGCTTGAGGAATTGTTCGAAGAAGGTCGGCGGGTGCTGCTGTTTTCACAGTTCACCTCCATGTTGGCGCTGATTGAAGATGAACTGAAAAAACGCGGCGTGGATTACGCCATCCTCACCGGCCAGACCCGAGACCGACGCACGCCAGTGAAGGAATTCCAAAGCGGCAAGCGTCAGATCTTTCTGATCAGCCTGAAGGCCGGCGGCGTGGGCCTGAACCTGACAGAAGCGGACACGGTGATTCACTACGATCCTTGGTGGAACCCCGCCACCGAAAACCAGGCGACCGACCGCGCCTATCGCATTGGCCAGGAAAAACCGGTGTTCGTGTACAAACTGATTGCCCGCGGCACGGTGGAAGAAAAGATCCAGCTGCTGCAAAAAGAAAAGTCCGACCTGGCGGCCGGCGTGCTGGATGGGCGTGTGGCTGGGGATTGGAAACTGCAGAATGAAGACATCGAGGCGCTATTTGCGCCGCTGCCGGACAAGCTGGAGAAGCGCTGAAACTCCTGATTGTGGGAGCGAGCAGGCTCGCTCCCACAAGATCATTCTCCAATAAACCGGACTTTCTAGCCCGCCATCAACACCCGCGCCAGGGTCGACTTCACTTTACCCATTCCGTCATGCAGGGCCTGCTCGATCTCCGCCATGGTAATCACCGCAGTGGATTTGCCCGCCGCCGGGTTCACCACCAGCGCCAGGCAGGCGTAGTCCAGTTCCAGCTCACGGGCCAGCGCCGCCTCCGGCATGCCCGTCATACCGACGATATCGCAGCCATCGCGCTCCAGGCGTGCGATTTCGGCCACGGTTTCCAGGCGCGGCCCCTGCGTGCAGGCATAGACACCGTGACTGCTATAGCCGCAGCCTTCGGCAGCCAGGGCCGCAATCAATTGCTGGCGCAGCGATTCCGTGTAGGGGTAGCTGAAATCAATGTGGGTCACCGCCTCCAGGTCATCGGCGAAATACGTATGCTGGCGACCGCTGGTGTAATCGATCAACTGGTGGGGCACGCAAAAATGACCGGTGCCCATCGCGGCGTGGATCCCGCCGACGGCGTTGACCGCCAGGACCGCCTCGGCGCCCGCCTGCTTCAGCGCCCAGAGATTGGCGCGATAGTTGACCTGATGCGGCGGGAAACGGTGGGGATGGCCATGGCGTGCCAGAAACAACACCTCACGCCCGGCGTATTCGCCAATCTGCACCTCGGCTGATGGCGCGCCGTAGGGCGTCTCCACCGCCAGGGATTGGCGAATGGTCAGGCCTTCCAGCTGGGTCAGGCCGGTGCCGCCGATAATTGCGTAAACAGTCATCGAAACATCCTTAATCAATCAGTTGAGCGGCTTTCAACGCGCCGATCGCTGTCAACCAGCGCGGATCCTGACGGTACTCGGTACTGGCGAAGGCCTGGCCACGCATACGGGCAATCCGCGCCGACGGCGTGACCTTCAGGCGCTGGGCAGCGCTCAAGGCGAGCTCGGCGGCCGCGCGGTCGTTGCAGACCAGCCCCATGTCGCAGCCCGCGGCCAAGGCAGCCTCAATCCGACTGGCGGCATCGCCGACCACGTGGGCGCCGGCCATCGAAAGATCATCGCTGAAGATCACGCCATCAAACTGCAACTCGCCGCGTAGGACGTCTTGCAGCCAACGACGGGAGAACCCTGCCGGGCTGGCATCCACCTGGGGATAAATGACATGGGCGGGCATGACGGCCGCCAGCTTCTTACTCAGCTTGGTAAACGGTACCAGGTCGCAGGCTCGGATCTGTTCGAGACTGCGTTCGTCAGTAGGAATGGCGACATGGGAGTCTGCCTCGGCCCAGCCATGCCCCGGAAAATGCTTGCCTGTGGCCGCCATTCCCGCGGCGTTCATGCCACGGATAAACGCACCTGCCAGCAGTGTGGCGCGCTCGGGGTCGCCTTCGAAGGCACGACTTCCTACCACCGCGCTGCGTTGGTAATCGAGGTCCAGCACGGGGGCGAAGCTCAAATCGAGGCCGACCGCCAGCACTTCGGTGGCCATGATCCAGCCGCACTGCTCGGCCAAGTACTCGGCGTTCGGGTTATCGGCTATGGCCCGCATCGCCGGCAGACGCACGAAGCCTTGGCGCAGGCGTTGCACCCGGCCGCCCTCCTGGTCGACAGCCAACAACAGATCGGGGCGAATGGCCCGGATCGAGGCGCTCAGCTCGCGCACCTGGCGGGGATGCTCGATATTGCGGGCAAAAATGATCAATCCACCCACTTCGGGCTGACGCAACAGATGGCGATCTTCAGCCGTCAGCCAGGTTCCGGCGACGTCCACCATCAACGAGCCTTGAAGGGCACCAGTCATAACAGTTCCTTTTAATAACGAGGGACGCGCGCGATGCTGCATCCGCCACGGCACCGCCAGGCTGAAGGGCCGGCAGACCGCGCGGGCGAAGAATATTGAGACGAATTCAAAAGGAGAATCGGCATGGGCGGCTAGCTTAGCGGATGTAGCCATCCGCGCCCACCCGTGTGCCTATGCCTTGGCGAGCGCCGGCGTCGATTTGCTGCGCGGACGCAGCTGCGCGGCCGCCATTGCTTCATCGGTGACGCCGCTTTCGGCGCGCATGCCCGCTGCCAGGAACGGCACCATCAGGCGCATCACCTGCTCGATCGACGAATTCACGCCGAAGTCGGTCTCGGCGATAGCCCGCAGCGCCTTGATGCCCGACATGCTGAATGCCGCGGCACCGAGCATGAAATGCACGCGCCAGAACAATTCGATAGGTGGTATGCGCGGCGCGGCTTCGTTGACCAGCAGCATGTAGCGACGGAACACCTTGCCGTACATGTCTTCTAGATAGCGCCGCAAGTGCCCTTGGCTCTGGCTGAATGCCAGGCCCAGCAGACGCATGAATATGGAGAGGTCGTTACCGCTGCGTGGCTGGACCACGAGGGCTTGTTCGACCAGGATCTCGAGCAGCTCTTCCAGAGTGGGCTTGACGTCAGGCTTGGCCTGGCGACGCTCCAGCTCGCGATCGAGGCTGATACAGAACGGCCCTAGGAAGCGCGAAAATACCGCTTGGATCAGGGCTTTTTTCGAGCCGAAGTGGTAGTTCACCGCCGCCAGGTTCACCCCGGCCTTGCTGGTAATCAGACGCAAAGAGGTTTCGGCGAAACCTTTTTCCGCGAACAATTGCTCGGCAGCATCGAGAATGCGTTCAACGGTTTCCGACTGGGCCATGGCTACTCCGCCTGACAAACACTTGTTTGAAACATACGTTTCAGCCTGGGGCTTGTCAAGCCTGCCGGGGCATTTTGCGAACGTCCGGTCAGGTATTTAACCACACCTTTGGCGAGCTGTAGCACAGTCCCTGCCAGCGGTTCCATCAACCGTCTGGCAGCCTGGCGAAAAAGGAGGATTGCCAACTGACTCGTACTGTATATAATCCCAGTCACTGTATAAAAAGACAGAGCGATCGATATGCTAAAGCTGACGCCACGCCAAGCAGAGATTCTGGCCTTCATCAAACGCTGCCTAGAAGACAACGGCTATCCGCCGACCCGTGCGGAAATCGCTCAGGAACTGGGTTTCAAATCCCCCAACGCGGCTGAAGAGCACCTCAAGGCGCTGGCCCGCAAGGGTGCAATAGAAATGACGCCCGGAGCATCCCGGGGGATTCGCATCCCCGGCTTCGAAGCCAAGGCCGACGACACCACCCTGCCTATCATCGGGCGCGTGGCCGCCGGCGCGCCTATCCTCGCCCAGCAGCACGTCGAGGAGTCTTGCAACATCAATCCTTCATTCTTTCACCCGAGGGCCGATTATCTTCTGCGCGTGCACGGTATGAGTATGAAGGACATCGGTATCTTCGATGGCGATCTCCTGGCTGTCCACACCACCCGTGAAGCCCGTAACGGCCAGGTCGTGGTGGCGCGGATCGGCGATGAAGTCACCGTCAAGCGCTTCAAGCGCGAGGGCAGCAAGGTCTGGTTGATCGCCGAGAACCCGGAATTCGCCCCCATCGAAGTGGACCTGAAAGACCAGGACCTGGTTATCGAAGGCTTGAGCGTTGGCGTCATTCGCCGCTAAAGGAGGCTTTATGCAATTTCCTCTTACACCACAGCACACACAACTTCCGCTGTTCGAGGCATTCATGGCCCAACCGCTGGTTCCAGTCCTGAACGAGGTCATCGAGTCGCCCTGGAGCGTCGAACCCGAAGCCTTCAGCGAGCTGTCGTTGCGTGGTGCGGCGGGAAATTGCCTGAACCTGCTAGCGCCGATCCTGAGAGAACTGAGCCAGGACCAGGACGCTCGCTGGCTAACGCTGATCGCACCACCGGCCAGCGTAACGCAGGCCTGGTTGCGAGACGCTGGTCTCAATCGCGAGCGAATCCTGCTATTGCAGCCGCGCGGCAGCCAGAGCGCCCAGCAGTTGACCTGCGAAGCGTTGCGCCTGGGGCGCAGTCATACGGTGGTCAGCTGGCTCAATCCCTTGACCGCGACCGCGCGTCAGCAATTGATCAGCGCCGCGCGCACCGGCGATGCACAAAGCCTGAATATTCGATTGGGATAAACGCAGGGCTTCTCCAGGACAGAGAAGCCAGACCAGTCACATTACTTCAAAAGCCGACAAACGGGGATCAATGTAGAACCCGCGGCCCCTCTTCCTTGTTGAATTCGCCTTCAACCAGGCGACCTGCCATCTGGACACCCACGCTGAGCATCGCCTTGGCGACCTCGACATGTTGGCCCTGAAGAAACACCTTGGCATCCTCGGAGAAGTTCAGGGTAACCAGCGAACCCTCGTCTTCAGCCCGGCGCAGCTCAATGCGACCATCAGGAAGTTCGACAATTTCTAGAAAGGACGTAGGCATAAAAGTCTGTTCTCCACGAAAGGCGGGGATTATATAGTCATCGGCCAAGCTTCGCTCAGGATCTTGACCAAGCGTTACCGACGGCCATCACGTCAGCATTCGTTCAAGCCGTCACGGAACCGAATCGCCAGGCTTTTGAGATTCTGACGCCAGCTCTCCAACTCTTCCCGACTCAGCTCTGGCTCTGGTTCCTGCTCGTCAAGATTGACCGCGACAATCAACGGCTGGGTAACATCACCCTTCGGTTTACGCGGGGCCCGTGGCGGCTGGAATAACGCGGCATGAGCCTCCAGCAACTTGGCCAGCCAGGTCTCGCGGTTCTGCGCCAACTCGACCATTTCCGCCAGCTCGGGAATCGCAAGGCTGTCCAGTACTTCTGGCATCAGCATCAGTTCGGCCCGTGACGCATTCGCCTGGGGCAAGCGATAGAACCCGGCAATTTCGTGGCAAAGACCCAGCAAGGCGCCGTACAAATGAAACAGCACGGATTCACGCCCAGCCTGGACCAGCGCGGGAGCATTCATGGCGCGCCCATCCTCTGCCCTGGCAAGCGCTTCGAGCGACAGGCCGGCAAAATAAATCTTCTGATTGGTACGGGTGTAGAGTTCGTGGGCCATGGCGGCATTCTCCCCAACGAAATAAAAGCGTCACGCAGGTGCGACAGTGTCGTGGATCAACCGAAGCTACTGCAAGCCAAAAACTGAAAGGCCGCATGAAAACCCAAGGGTTGTCATGCGGCCTTTTGCTTACGCGGCGTTTAGAACAACGACTGAATCGCCCAGCGGGAGCAAGCTCCCTCGCCACGAGGATCGCGCAGATTCAAATCCTTTCGCCATCAATCAGCGCTTGTCTTCAACGGTCCACTTGCCACCGTCGTAGAACGCTTTCCAACCGGTAGGCTTGCCGTCAACCTCGGTCTGCACGTATTGCTCCTTGGTCTTGCGGCTGTAGCGGATCACCGCTGGGCGGCCATCCGGATCCTTCTGCGGCGCGTCGCAGAGGAAATGGTACTTCGGATCGATCTCATCCTTGTGCGGCAAGATCTCGATCACCAGCGGCGCCCGAGTCTCGCGATTTTTCGGAAACTGGCTGGCTGCCAGGAACAGGCCGGATGCACCATCACGAAGGATGTAGGTGTCGTTTACCTTCTCGCACTTGAGCTCGGGCATCTTCACCGGATCCATCTTCGGCGGCGCCGCGTCACCGCTCTTGAGCAGCTTGCGGGTGTTCTTGCAGGTCGGATTGGTGCAACCGAAGAACTTGCCGAAACGGCCGGTTTTCAGCTGCATTTCGCTGCCACACTTGTCGCATTCCAGGCTCGGACCTTCGTAGCCCTTGATGCGATAGGTGCCCTCTTCGATCTCGTAGCCGGCACAATCAGGATTGTTACCGCAGATGTGCAGCTTGCGCTTTTCATCCAGCAGGTAAGCATCCATCGCTGTGCTGCAGATAGGGCAACGGTGTTTGCCGCGCAGCACCAGGGACTCCGACTCACCTTCGTCGTCCGCGGCGATTTCGTCGCCTGGCACCAGGTTGACCGTCGCCTTGCAGCGCTCCTTCGGCGGCAGGCTGTAGCCCGAGCAACCCAGGAATACACCGGTCGACGCGGTACGGATCTGCATCGGACGCCCGCAGGTCTGGCATGGAATATCGGTCATGACCGGCTGGTTCGCCCGCATGCCGCTTTCCGGACTTTCGGCCACTTCCAGTTTTTTCTTGAAGTCGCCGTAGAACTCGTCGAGTACGTTTTTCCAGTCCCGCTCACCCTGGGCCACGTCGTCCAGGTTCTCTTCCATGCCAGCGGTGAAGCCGTAGTCCATCAGGTTCGAGAAACTCTCGGACAAGCGCTCGGTGACGATGTCCCCCATCTTTTCCGAATAGAAGCGACGGTTGTGCAGCGTCACGTAGCCGCGATCCTGGATGGTGGAAATGATCGCCGCATAGGTCGAAGGACGACCGATGCCACGCTTTTCCATCTCCTTGACCAGGCTGGCCTCGGAATACCGTGCCGGCGGCTTGGTGAAGTGCTGGGTCGGATCCAGCTTGATCAGCTTCATCACGTCGCCCTGGGCCATGTCCGGCAGGACGTCATCGTCCCCCGGCTTGGTGATCTGCGGCATGACGCGGGTATAGCCGTCGAACTTCAGGATACGGCCCTTGGCGCGCAGCTCGAAATCGCCAGCACCGACGCTGACCGTGGTCGACAGGTATTGCGCAGGTAGCATCTGGCATGCCAGGAACTGGCGCCAGATCAGCTCGTAGAGACGCTCGGCGTCGCGTTCCATGCCCGACAGCTTGCTTGGCTCGGTATTGGCGTCGGAAGGACGAATCGCTTCGTGAGCCTCCTGGGCGCCTTCCTTGCTGCTGTACACGTTCGGCGTATCCGGCAGGTACTTCTTGCCAAACTCGCTTTCTATATAAGTACGCGCCATCGCCACGGCATCGGCCGAGAGATTGGTCGAGTCGGTACGCATGTACGTGATGTAGCCCGCTTCGTACAGACGCTGGGCCATCATCATGGTCTTCTTCACACCGAAGCCCAGGCGGTTGCTCGCCGCCTGCTGCAAGGTGGACGTAATGAAGGGCGCCGACGGCTTGCTGCTGGTGGGCTTGTCTTCGCGCTTGACGATGCTGTAGCTGGAAGCCTTGAGCTTCTCCAGCGCTGCCATGGCCTGGGCTTCATTGAGCGGCTTGAAGGCTTCGCCTTTCTCGCGAGCCACTTCGAAACGCACGGTAGCGCCCTTGGCGGTACCGAGATCAGCATGGACTTCCCAATATTCTTCGGGATTGAACGCACGGATTTCCCGCTCGCGCTCCACCACCAGCTTTACCGCCACCGACTGCACACGACCGGCCGACAGGCCACGGGCGATCTTGGCCCACAACAATGGCGAGACCATGTAGCCCACGACGCGGTCAAGGAAGCGACGCGCCTGTTGGGCATTGACCCGGTCGATGTCCAGCTCGCCCGGCTGGGAGAAGGCTTCCTGGATAGCCTTCTTGGTGATCTCGTTGAACACCACGCGCTTGTAGCGGCTGTCATCCCCACCGATGGCTTCGCGCAGGTGCCAGGCGATGGCTTCCCCTTCGCGGTCCAAGTCCGTCGCGAGATAAATGGTGTCGGCGTCCTTGGCGAGCCGACGCAGTTCTTCGATGACCTTTTCCTTGCCCGGAAGGATCTCGTACTTGGCTTTCCAGCCGTGCTCCGGATCGACTCCCATGCGTGAGACCAGCTGCTTGCGCGCCTTGTCTTTCGGCGACAGCGCCGGCGCTTCACCAGCGGCCGCCTTGCCGCGCTTGGCGGCTGGCTCCTTGCTGGCGCTAGCCGAACCGCTGGTGGGCAGGTCTCGGATATGGCCGATACTCGACTTCACCACGTATTGGTTGCCCAGATACTTGTTGATGGTCTTGGCCTTAGCCGGGGATTCCACAATGACCAGCGATTTGCCCATGGATCAGAAAATTCCTGAATTCTAAAAAGTGAAAGGCGGTTGGCGCCTGACGCGGCACCGCTATATATAGTGGCTGCAAGGTGAGGTCAAGGGCGGGGTCGCCCTCACACTGGCCTCAAGACTTGGAAAAGATGCTCTCCTCGACCTGCACCAAAGCAAAGCGCGGCACTTGTTCGCCGTCAACTTCGACAGACTCCTGGAACATGCTCAACGGACGCACCCAAAAGCCGTAATCGCCATACAGGGCTTGATAGAAGACCACTTCTTCCTCGGTCTCGGAATGCCGCGCAACGCTGAATACGCGGTACTGCGGACCTTTGTAATGTTGGTAGAGCCCAGGTTGTATCGGCATGCGTTGGCCCTCACTCAAATTTTTTCAAAATAAAAACAAAATCTTTCTTTTACTAAACCCGAAAAACAAAAACCGGGGCACTTGGCCCCGGCTTCCATCAACGCAACGCTTAGACGCGTTCGAAGACAGTGGCGATGCCCTGGCCGAGGCCAATGCACATGGTGGACACCCCTAAAGTGCCGCCGTTCTGCTTCATGACGTTGAGCAGCGTGCCAGAGATACGCGCACCAGAGCAACCGAACGGGTGACCCAGGGCGATCGCGCCGCCGTGCAGGTTAACCTTCTCGTTCATCTTGTCGAGTACTTTCAAATCTTTCAGCACAGGCAGGGCCTGTGCGGCGAAAGCTTCGTTGAGCTCGAAGAAGTCGATATCGGAAATGCTCAGGCCCGCGCGCTTCAAGGCTTTCTGCGTAGCCGGTACTGGACCATAGCCCATGATCGCCGGGTCCACACCCGCGACAGCCATCGAACGAATCACGGCCATCGGCTGGATGCCCAGGTCCTGGGCACGCTGGGCCGACATCACGATCATGCACGAGGCACCGTCGGTGATCTGCGACGAAGTACCCGCCGTCACGGTGCCGCCCTTAGGATTGAAGGCCGGCTTCAAGGTCGCCAGGCTTTCCAGGGTGGTTTCCGGACGAATGGTTTCGTCGTAGTCGAACAGTTTCAAGAAGCCGTTCTCGTCGTAGCCCTGCATCGGGATGATTTCATCCTTGAACTTGCCTTCCACCGTCGCCTTGTGGGCGAGCTGGTGGGAGCGCACGCCAAAGGCGTCCTGCTGTTCGCGGGTGATGCCATGCATCTTGCCGAGCATTTCCGCGGTCAGGCCCATCATGCCCGAGGCTTTTGCCGCGTACAGCGACATGTGCGGGTTCGGATCGACACCGTGCATCATGCTCACGTGGCCCATGTGCTCGACACCGCCGACCACGAACACATCACCGTTACCGGTCATGATCGCCTGGGCGGCGGTGTGCAGCGCGCTCATGGACGAACCGCACAGGCGGCTGACCGTCTGGCCGGCAGCGGTGTGAGGGATCTGGGTCATCAGCGAAGCCATGCGGGCGATGTTCCAGCCCTGCTCCAGGGTCTGGTTCACGCAGCCCCAGATCACGTCCTCGACTTCGTTGGGGTCGACCTTGACGTTGCGTTCCAGCAGTTTGCTGATCAGGTGCGCCGACATGTCTTCGGCGCGAGTGTTGCGGTGCATGCCGCCCTTGGAGCGGCCCATCGGCGTACGACCGAAGTCGACAATCACGACGTCTCTAGGATTCAAGCTCATAAATGTTCTCTCGCTCTAGTCGTTGGGCGCTTAACCGAAGAAACGCTGGCCGTTCTTGGCCATTTCACGCAGCTTCGCGGTCGGGTGGTACAACGCGCCCAGATCAGCGTACTGGTCAGCCAGGGCAACGAACTCGGCCACACCGATCGAATCGATGTAGCGCAGCGCACCGCCACGGAATGGAGGGAAACCGATGCCGTAGACCAGACCCATGTCGGCTTCGGCGGCGGTTTCGACAATGCCGTCTTCCAGGCAACGCACGGTTTCCAGGCACAGCGGGATCATCATCCAGTTGATGATGTCCTCGTCGGTGACTTCGCGCTGCTCGTAGACGATCGGCTTGAGCACTTCCAGCACCGACGAATCGGCGACTTTCTTCTGCTTGCCGCGCTTGTCGGTTTCATAGGCGTAGAAGCCCTTGCCGTTCTTCTGTCCCAGGCGCTTGGCTTCGTAGAGCACGTCGACGGCGGAACGACGGTCGTCTTTCATGCGGTCCGGGAAGCCTTCAGCCATGACGTCGCGACCGTGGTGGCCGGTGTCGATGCCGACCACGTCCATCAGGTACGCCGGGCCCATCGGCCAGCCGAATTTTTCCATGATCTTGTCGATGCGCACGAAGTCCACACCAGCACTGACCAGCTTGGCGAAACCGCCGAAGTACGGGAACAGCACGCGGTTGACCAAAAAGCCCGGGCAATCGTTGACGACGATCGGGTTCTTGCCCATTTTTTTGGCGTAGGCCACGGTGGTGGCAATCGCCTCCTCGCTGGATTTCTCGCCACGGATCACTTCCACCAGGGGCATCATGTGCACCGGGTTGAAGAAATGCATGCCGACGAAGTTTTCCGGACGCTTGAGGGCTTTGGCCAGCAGCGAAATGGAAATGGTCGAGGTGTTCGACGCGAGGATGGTGTCCTCTTTGACCTTGTCTTCGACTTCAGCCAGAACCGCCTGCTTGACCTTCGGGTTCTCGACAACCGCTTCGACCACCAGGTCGACGTGGCCGAAATCGCCGTAGGACAACGTCGGACGAATGCCATTGAGCACTTCGGCCATCTTCGCGGCGGTCATGCGACCTTTGTCGACGCGACCGACCAGCAGCTTGGCGGCTTCGGCCAACCCCTGCTCGATGCCGTGTTCATTGATGTCCTTCATCAGGATCGGCGTGCCCTTGGACGCCGACTGATAGGCGATGCCGCCACCCATGATGCCGGCGCCGAGCACGGCGGCCTGTTTCACGTCACGGGCAATTTCGTCGTAGGCCTTGGCCTTTTTCTTCAGCTCCTGATCATTGAGGAACAGACCGATCAGGCTCTGGGCGGCAGACGTCTTGGCCAGTTTCACGAAACCGGCGGCTTCGACTTCCAAGGCTTTGTCGCGACCGAAATTCGCGGCTTTCTGGATGGTCTTGATCGCCTCGACCGGTGCCGGGTAGTTCGGGCCCGCCTGGCCGGCGACGAAACCTTTGGCGGTCTCGAAGGCCATCATCTGTTCGATGGCGTTGAGCTTGAGTTTTTCCAGCTTCGGCTGGCGCTTGGCCTTGTAGTCAAACTCGCCGCTGATGGCGCGCTTGACGGTTTCAAGGGCCGCCTCCAGAAGCTTGCCGGGTTCGACCACCGCATCCACGGCGCCGACTTTCAGCGCGTCTTCGGCACGGTTTTCCTTGCCAGCGGCAATCCACTCGATAGCGTTGTCAGCACCGATCAGGCGCGGCAGGCGCACGGTGCCGCCGAAACCCGGGTAGATGCCCAGCTTGACTTCCGGCAGGCCGATCTTGGCCGCGGTGGACATGACGCGGTAGTCCGCCGCCAGGCACATTTCCAGGCCGCCACCCAGTGCGATGCCGTTGATGGCCGCGACGGTCGGTACGTTGAGGTCTTCAAAGTCGCTGAAGATACGGTTGGCTTCGAGGTTGCCAGCGATCAGTTCGGCATCGGGCAGCTTGAAGTTGTCGACGAATTCGGTGATGTCGGCGCCGACGATGAACACGTCCTTGCCACTGCTGACGATCACACCCTTGATCGACGCATCTGCCTTGATAGTGTCCACGGCCTGACGCAATTCATTCAGGGTTAGACGGTTGAACTTGTTGACGGACTCACCCTTGAGGTCGAATTTCAGTTCGACGATGCCACTTTCAAGAGCCTTAACCGTGATGGCTTTACCTTCGTAAATCATCAACTGATCTCCACGATATGGAAGCTGAACAGTACACGTTGGACGCTGGCCCCTGGCTCCACATGGACATAACCGCCGATGCTACGCCAATTCGCCAGACACACCCGTCAACGCGATAGTCGGGTTCTGTAGGAACGTTCTGAAAATACAAACGCTCAATTCATACGCCCGTTTGATTTGGGTACGTCACCTTCACGGAATTTCCGACAATTGTCAATCGCCCTAAACAGGCGTTTGAACGGGACTCCGCAGTCATTTCCGTACCGCCTGGATCCGTAACACGACCTTGCATGAGCGACCATTCATAGAATCAATCATTAGAAAAGTCGCCCTAATTCCAGGCGCACCGGATTCAACCGACTAAGCTGGTGACAATATGATTGAGTACGCGGGGAACAGGACGTTTCGAAGCACGCCCTGGAAAGAATGGTTTTACCGGCCTGCCTGGCCAACCCGCCCGATGATGCTGTCGGGCTTTTTTACGCTCAGGCCAACGCCTTTAATACGGCAGAAATGTCCTGCAAAACACTGGCTTCGCCTTTCTCTCCCCAATACAGGGCGATCATTTGCCGGTCGGCCTCGACCTTATAGACATTGGCTGGCAATGCTCGGAAGTGGCCGAGCAACGCTTCATCCTGGCACACCTCCTGCCATTGGTTGACCCACACCCCTGGAGCCTTTTGCCAATAACTCCAGCTGGCCGGCTGGCTGCCCCGCCGGGCTCGGTGGTACTGCGCACAGGGGTTTGGTGGCTGCTGGCCAAGCCAATGGGGCCAGTCTTGCGGGGTCAATCGCATGGCCAGCCCGAGGCGTCGCGCCTCCATGCGAAGGGCTATACGCCCGCTCTGTGCGCGGGACGGTCGCAACCATGCCAGGGGGCTTAATACCACCAACAGGATTGACACCACTATCCAGACCGTCATATCTGTACTCCCGAATTCTGATGAGCCCATTGACCTGTATCGCCATCAATGCGCTTGAAACCAGCCATACTTACCGTATCGCCATTCTCTGGAGTGCTTTTCATGTACTACGAACACATCCTGGTCGCCGTCGACCTCACTGAAGAATGCGATCCCGTCGTCAAGCGAGCCCTCGCCCTTTGCGAAGGGCGGGACAACAAACTGTCGCTGGTGCATATCGTCGAGCCGATGGCGATGGCCTTCGGCGGTGACGTTCCGATGGATCTTTCCCAGTTGCAACAGCAGCAGTTCGACCAGGCCAAGGAACGCCTTGACCGATTGATCGTGAAATACCCTGCCTTGAAAAAGGAAAATAGCCACCTGACCTATGGCCAGCCGCGCCAGGAGATCCATCACCTGGCCAAGGAGCAAGGCTGCGACCTGATCGTGGTCGGCAGCCATGGCCGCCATGGCCTGGCGTTGCTGCTGGGCTCTACCGCCAACGACGTGCTGCATGGCGCGCCTTGCGATGTGCTGGCGGTGCACCTGGTCAAGCGCACCTGACCCTGGACCTTCGGGAGCGAGCAAGCTGGCTCCCACAAGGGATTGCGTTTCAAATAAAAAAATCCCGGCGTTCATTGCTGAATGCCGGGAATCTTCTCAACAGCGGATCAAGCGTCCAGCTCAGCCCAACGCTCGACCAGCGCATCCAGCTCAGCCTGCAACTGTTCCAGATGCGCGATTACCTTGGCGGTTTCGGCCGCGGGACGCTGGTAGAAGCCGGCATCAGCCATCTCGGCCTCCACCGCGGCGATCTGCTGCTCCTTCGCGTCGATATCACCTGGCAAGGCTTCCAGTTCACGCTGCAGCTTGTAGCTGAGCTTTTTCTTGGTCGGAGCCGGTGCGGCAGCGGCGGCAACCGGCGCCGGCTCGGCCTTGACGACCGCGGAGTTCAAGTCGGCCTTGCCTGATTTGCTCTCTGTCACACCCAGCAGGCGCGGCGAGCCGCCTTGGCGTAGCCAATCCTGATAACCACCGACATATTCGCGAACCAGCCCCTCGCCTTCGAACACCAACGTGCTAGTGACCACGTTATCGAGGAAGGCCCGATCGTGGCTGACCATCAGCACAGTGCCGTTGAACGTCAACAACACTTCTTCCAGCAGCTCGAGGGTTTCCACGTCCAAGTCGTTGGTTGGTTCGTCGAGCACCAGCAGGTTCGCCGGCTTACTGAACAACTTGGCCAGCAGCAGCCGTGCCCGCTCACCACCAGACAGCGCTTTCACCGGCGTACGGGCGCGCTGTGGGCTGAACAGGAAGTCGCCGAGGTAACTCAATACGTGGCGGCTCTGGCCATCGATTTCGATGAAGTCGCGGCCTTCGGCGACGTTGTCGATCACGGTTTTTTCCAAGTCCAACTGATGGCGCAACTGGTCGAAATAGGCGACGTCGATCTTTGTCCCCTCCTCCACTTTGCCGCTGGTCGGCACCAGGCCGCCAAGCATCAGCTTGAGCAGGGTCGTCTTGCCGGTACCGTTGGCGCCAAGCAGGCCGATCCGGTCACCGCGCTGCAGGACCATGGAGAAATCCTTGATCAGGAACGGGCCGCCCGGATGGGCGAAACTGACATCTTCCAGCACCATGACCTGCTTGCCCGACTTGTCGGCCGTCTCAAGCTGGATATTGGCCTTGCCGGTGCGCTCGCGACGTTCGCTACGCTCCACGCGCAATGCCTTGAGGGCGCGCACACGGCCTTCGTTACGAGTCCGCCGGGCCTTGATGCCCTGGCGGATCCACACTTCTTCCTGGGCCAGGCGCTTGTCGAACAAGGCGTTGGCGGTTTCTTCCGCCGCCAGCACCGCTTCCTTGTGCACCAGGAAACTGGCGTAGTCGCCGTTCCAATCGATCAGGCCGCCACGATCCAGTTCGAGGATGCGGGTCGCCAGGTTCTGCAGGAAGGAACGGTCGTGCGTGATGAACAGAACCGCCCCTTGGAAATCCTTCAGCGCTTCTTCAAGCCAGGCGATGGCACCGATGTCCAGGTGGTTGGTCGGTTCGTCGAGCAGCAAAAGGTCTGGCTCGGACACGAGGGCCTGGGCCAGCAGGACCCGACGACGCCAGCCGCCGGACAGCTCGGCCAAGGTCTTGTCAGCCGGGAGTTGCAGGCGGCTCAAGGTGCTGTCGACCAATTGCTGCAGGCGCCAGCCATCACGGGCCTCGAGGTCGTGCTGCACATGCATCAGCTTGTCCAGGTCGGCATCGGTGACGATGTTCTGGCTCAGGTGGTGATATTCGGCCAGCAGCGCGCCGACACCGTCCAGGCCTTCAGCAACCACGTCGAACACGGTCCGCTCGTCGGCTACCGGCAGCTCTTGGGGCAGCTCGCCGATTTTCAGCCCGGGCGCACGCCAGACGGAGCCGTCATCGGGCTTCTGATCCCCCTTGACCAGCTTCATCATGCTGGACTTGCCAGTGCCGTTGCGGCCGATGATGCACACCCGCTCTCCACGGGCGATCTGCCAGGACACCTTGTCCAACAACGGCATCGCGCCGAAAGCAAGGGACACATCGCTGAATTTGAGCAGGGTCATGAGCTTCTCCAAAAACCGGGCGCGCATTCTACCTGAGAAGAGACCTCGAAAGTCCGTCAATTTCGTCGTCGAAGCACTCTGTACTACAAATGTTGCGAAGTTGTGCCAACAGTCCCGCAAAGCTTTCGCCGGTTGCTGGCAAAAGGCTAAGCTACAGGCAAGTTACCCTGGGTTTCTCCCTGGGCTTGTCATGTTTATCTTTGCCCGGACGTATCATGCGCAGTCGCCTTTTCAGTGTTTTATCTTGTTTGTTTGTATGTGCCACTGCCGTTCAAACCGCCCATGCGGTGGATATTTCCACCCAGCGCCAGTACTACGACGAGGCCAAGCGCGCTCTGGCCAAAGGCGATTCCGCTCCCTACTTTCGCTACAGCCAGGCCCTGCGCGATTATCCGCTGGAACCGTACCTGGCCTATGACGAACTGACTGCGCGACTCAAGAGCGCGAGCAACGCCGAAATCGAAAAATTCCTCGCCGAACATGGCGACCTGCCCCAGGCCAACTGGATGAAGTTGCGCTGGTTGCGCTGGTTGGCCGAACGTGGCGACTGGGCAACCTTCGTCAAGTATTACGATCCCAAGCTCAACTTCACCGAGCTGGATTGCCTCAACGCTCAATATCAACTGAGCCATGGCCTTAAGGCCGAAGGTTATGCCAACGCCGAGAAACTATGGCTTACCGGTAAATCCCAGCCGACGGCTTGCGACGCGCTGTTCGGCATGTGGGCCGCGCAAGGCCAGTTGACCGAGCAGAAACGCTGGGAGCGCGCGAAACTGGCGGCCCAGGTACGCAACTATCCGCTGGCCAATAGCCTGATCAGCGGCCTGACCACCCTTGCCCCCCGAGGCAAGCTGTTGGTTGACGTCGCGCAAAAGCCCGAACTGCTCAACCAGCCTTCGCGCTTCATGCCCGCCGATGAGCCCATGTCCGATGTCGTCAGTCTTGGCCTGCGCCGCCTGGCCCGCCAGGACCCGGAAAAAGCCATGTCATTGCTGGAGGGCTATGCCAGCACCATGCGTTTCTCTCGGGACGAGAAGGTCGCCATCGCCCGGGAAATCGGCCTGACCCTGGCCAAGCGCTTCGATAGCCGCGCCCTGGATGTCATGACCAAATATGACCCGGAGCTTCGGGACGACACCGTATCGGAGTGGCGCTTGCGCCTGCTCCTGCGCCTCGCCCGCTGGGACGACGCCTACCAACTGACCCGCCGGCTGCCCGAATCGCTGGCGAGCACCAATCGCTGGCGCTACTGGCAGGCCCGTAGCCTGGAATTGGCGCAGCCACAGAACCCCGAAGCGCTGACGCTCTACAAGCATCTGGCTCGCGAGCGTGATTTCTACGGTTTCCTGGCCGCCGACCGGTCCCAGTCACCGTATTCGCTGGTGAACAAGCCGCTGCCCATGAGCCAGGCGCTGATCAACAAAGTCCGCAATACACCGGGCATACGTCGGGCGCTGGAATTCCACGCGCGTGGTCAAATCGTCGACGGACGCCGCGAGTGGTATCACGTCAGCCGCCATTTCAGCCGGGACGAAATGGTCGCCCAGGCGAAACTGGCCTACGACCTCAAGTGGTATTTCCCAGCCATCCGCACCATCAGCCAGGCCAAATACTGGGATGACTTGGATATCCGTTTCCCGATGGCCTACCGCGACACGCTGGTGCGAGAAGCCAAGATCCGCGGCTTGCACCCTAGCTGGGCGTTCGCCATCACCCGGCAGGAAAGTGCGTTCATGGACGACGCCCGCTCCGGTGTCGGCGCCAGCGGCCTCATGCAATTGATGCCGGCCACGGCCAAGGAAACCGCGCGCAAATTCAACATTCCCCTGGCATCACCGCAGCAAGTCTTCAACCCGGACAAGAATATCCAGCTGGGCGCGGCGTACCTGAGCCAGGTGCACAGCCAGTTCAACGGCAACCGCGTCCTCGCCTCCGCCGCCTACAACGCCGGCCCCGGTCGCGTGCGCCAATGGTTGCGCGGTGCAGACCACCTGAGCTTCGACGTCTGGGTCGAAAGCATCCCCTTCGACGAAACCCGCCAATACGTGCAGAACGTGTTGTCGTACTCGGTCATCTACGGCCAGAAGCTCAACTTGCCGCAACCGCTGGTGGACTGGCATGAGCGGTATTTTGATGATCAGTGAGTATTAGCGAGACGCTGTTCCTGAGAAGAAAAAAATGCCCGCATCGAAAGATGCGGGCATTTTTGGTCGGCTACTTGGTCTGTTGCTGGACCTTGTGGGAGCGAGCTTGCTCGCGATGGCGTCGGCACCTTCAACATGGATGCAAGCTGACCCACCGCTATCGCGAGCAAGCTCGCTCCCACAGGGGATTCGTGTGGACGCTGCGCTCAGTCGGCTGCCGAGTCCAAGCCAACGTTGAACTGCAACGCTGCCAACCGCGCATACAGCGCATTGCTTGCAACCAGTTCCTGATGGCTACCCACCGCAACCACCTTGCCTTGGTCCATCACCGCAATCCGGTCGGCGTTTTTCACCGTGGCCAGGCGATGGGCGATGACCAGGGTGGTACGGTTCTTCATCAGGCTGGGCAAGGCTTGCTGGATCAGGTGTTCACTTTGCGCGTCGAGGGCGCTGGTGGCTTCGTCCAGTAGCAGGATTGGCGCGTCCACCAGCAGGGCCCGGGCGATCGCCAGGCGTTGGCGCTGGCCGCCGGACAGCCCAAGGCCGCCATCGCCCAGGTGGGTCTGGTAGCCGTCAGGCATTTTTTCTATGAAATCATGGGCGTGGGCAATCTGCGCAGCCTCGCGTACCTGCTCGAATGTTGCTTGGGGATTGCCGTAGCGAAGATTTTCTTCGACCGTGCCGAAAAACAGTGCCGGGTTTTGAGAAACCAGGGCGAAATGACGACGCAGGTCCAAAGGGTCGACCGAGGTCAACGGCACGTCGTCGATCAGGATCCGCCCTTGCACCGGATCGTAGAAGCGCAGCAGCAGGTCATACACCGTTGACTTGCCCGCGCCGGATGGCCCGACGAGGGCCAGGGTTTCGCCGGCCTTGATGCTCAGGTCGAGGCCATCGACCGCATAGCTGTCCGGTCGGGAGGGGTAGGAAAAACGCACGCCTTCAAGGCGCAGGTCACCCCGCACCCGCTCCGGCAACGTCACCAGCCCTGTGACCGGTGGCTGGATAATGTTCTGCGAACGCAGCAACTCGGCAATGCGTTCCGCGGCGCCCGCTGCCCGTTGCAGCTCGCCGATCACTTCGCTGAGGGTGCCAAAGGCGCTGCCAACGATCAGGCTGTAGAACACGAACGCCGCGAGTTCGCCGCCGGAAATCCGCCCGGCGATCACATCCATGCCGCCGACCCAGAGCATCACCCCTACCGCACCCAGCACCAGCACGATCACCAGGGTGATCAACCAGGCCCGCTGGGCGATGCGCTTGCGGGCGGTGTCGAAGGCTTGCTCCACCGTCACGGAAAAACGTTGTTCATCTTGGACCTGGTGGTTGTAGGCCTGCACGGTCTTGATCTGGCCGAGGGTTTCGGAGACGTAGCTGCCGACGTCGGCGATGCGGTCCTGGCTCTGGCGCGACAAGCTGCGCACCCGTCGCCCGAACACCAGGATCGGCGCCAGGACCAATGGCAGGGCAATGACCACGATACTGGTCAACTTGGGGTTGGTGAAAAACAGCAGCACAATGCCACCAATCACCATCAAGGCGTTGCGCAGGAACAACGACAGCGACGAACCAATCACCGATTGCAGCAGAGTCGTATCGGCGGTCAGGCGTGACTGGATTTCCGAACTGCGATTGTTCTCGTAGAAGCCCGGGTGCAGATACACCAGGTGATTGAAGACCTGCCGCCGGATATCGGCCACCACCCGCTCACCGATCCATGACACGAGATAAAAGCGTGCAAACGTACCGATAGCCAGGCCCACCACCAGCACCATGAACAGGCCAATGGACTGATTGAGCAGATGCGGCGAACGGGTCATGAAGCCTTGGTCCACCAGCAGGCGGATCCCTTGGCCCATGGACAACGTGATACCGGCCGTGACAATCAGGGCCAGCAAAGCACCGGCGACCTGTTTGCGGTAAGGGGCGATGAAGCCGCTGGCCAGGCGTATTGCGCGGCGATGTCGTGAGGAAAGCATCGAGAGTGTCCGATAATGGAACAGGAAAAGATTGGCCATCAGTACCGAAACGCAGCGGAACCAAGTGGAATCGAAATGAGTCAGGTTAAATATGACCGCCGAGACTAATGCCTAGATGTTATCGGTCTAACGTCTGGCTGGAAACGCGAGTGTGTTTCTGGTTGAGTGGAGCTGTCGTCATGGACCTTCAAGGAGTGTCATGGCTCGGTCACCTGACGACATTACGATAGGCACGCAACCTGATGAGGAGACAGGCCATGTCCTTGCAACACAGCAGCGACGACAAGATTCAAGTAATCCGCACGCAACCGGACCAGTCCCTGGGCTGCTCGTTCATCGATGCCCAAGGGCGCGAAGTACCGATCACCGAAGACATGATCCAGAAAGCCTGCAGCGAGCTGGAGAAACGACTGGTCAAACCTGCCGAACAAAAGTGATACAGCCCGTCTTCAATTGAACCCGACCTTGATGTCGGGTTTTTTATGCCTGTTCACCGGGCTTAAACGATAGTAGCTCCCAGGGCCGTCACGATCTGCTGCAAGGCCGTCGACTGCCCTTCGATACGCACCTTCAAGCTGTCGATCTCCCGGCGTGGCGGGTAATGCTTGCGCAACGCATCAAACGCACTGCGCTGCTCAGCCACCGTACCGATCAAGCTGCGGCGAAAATCCGCATCGTCGCGGCGCGGGTCGTACACGCTCCGGCACAACACCGCCAGCGCCCAAGCCGGGTCGGTATCGGCATCCAGCGTGATGCCCCCGAGCCAGGGCCAGGGTAACAAGTCGGCCAGATCGACTTCGGCGGGCCGCCCAAGAAAGTCGCACAGGGCCTGGTAGATCTGCGCCGTGCCGCGCTGGCGACCGTCAAGGCTGTAGCCGGCAATGTGCGGGGTGGCGATCACGCAGAGGTCGGCCAGGTCCACGTCCACCGTCGGCTCCTGCTCCCAGACATCAAGCACCGCCTGGAGGTCTTCGCGCTCCAACAGCACCTCGCGCAACGCCGAGTTATCGATGACCGGGCCGCGCGCGGCGTTGATCAGCCAGGTGCCAGGCTTCAGGCTGTTCAAGCGATGCTCATCAAAAAGGTGCCAAGTCACGTGCTCACCCGTGCGAGCCAATGGCGTGTGCAGGCTGATGACGTCGCATTCCTCGATGATCTGCTCCAGGCTCACGTAGTCGCCGCCTTCGGCAGCGTGGCGAGGCGGGTCGCAGACTTTTACAGCCCAGCCCAGGCCCTTGAGCACCTCGATCAACCGCCCACCTACCTGCCCCGCGCCGACCACGCCAAACGTGCGCTGCGCAAGATCCGCGCCTTCGATCTCAGCCAGGGCCATAAGGCTGCCCAGTACGTAATCCACCACGCCACGGGCATTGCAGCCAGGCGCGCTGGCCCAGCGGATGCCGGCCTCGGCAAAATAATCCAGGTCCAGGTGATCAGTGCCAATGGTGCAAGTGCCGACGAAGCGCACCTTGCTGCCTTCCAGCAGGGCTCGATTGACCTGGCTGACCGACCGTACCAACAGCACATCGGCCTGCTCTACCAATGCCCGGTCAATGCCCCGCCCCGGCACCCGGCGGATCTCACCGAAACCTTGGAAAAATGCATCGAGCAGGGGAATGTTTTCGTCGGCGACGATCAGCATGGCAGAGCTCCTTTGGCGGGACGGGCAGTGTAGGCGTTCCTCGCCTCGATGGGCCAGCCCATTACGTCAGTGAACCCGTTTGTGGCGAGGAAGCTTGCTCCCGCTGGCCTGCGAAGCGGGCCCAAAAGGCAGGCGACTGCTGCGCAGTCGAGCGGGAGCAGGTTCCCTCGCAACAAGCATTCGTACGACTAAGCGAGCGATTACAAATCCACAACACAGGTTTTTTCCTGACCACTGCGTCAAGGCGTAGAATCCGCCGCCTTGCGTTTATCTTTTTCGGATGCTTGCCTCGTGAATCCTGCAATCGACACTCCTTCCGTCCTCTCTCGCCCCGCCCGGGTTCGCCTGGAGCTCAAGACGCTGCTCGCCCTCGCCTTGCCGATCATGGTGGCGCAATTGGCGACCACTGCCATGGGTTTTGTCGATGCGGTGATGGCCGGGCGGGTCGGCCCGCGGGACCTCGCCGCAGTGGCGCTGGGTAATTCGATCTGGGTGCCGGTATTCCTGTTGATGACCGGCACGCTGCTGGCCACTACGCCAAAAGTTGCCCAGCGTTTCGGGGCCGGCACGTTCGAACAGATTGGCCCCTTGGTGCGCCAGGCATTGTGGTTGGCCCTCGCGGTGGGGCTGGTCGCGACATTGGCGCTGTTCAGCGCCGAGCCGATCCTGCATGTGATGCAGGTCGATCCCGAATTGATCGGCCCTTGCATGGAATACCTGCGGGGTATAGGCACCGGGCTCCCGGCAGTGGCGCTCTATTACGTACTGCGCTGTTTCAGCGACGGCCTGGGGCGCACGCGACCGGCCATGGTGCTGGGGCTGTGCGGACTGGCGCTGAACATTCCGCTCAATTACATCTTCATCTACGGGCACCTGGGCGTCCCAGCCATGGGCGGGGTTGGCTGCGGCTGGGCCACCGCCATCGTGATGTGGTTCATGGCAGCGGGCATGGCGATCTGGACGTATCGGGCCCCAATCTATCAATCGAGCCGTCTGTTCGCCCGTTTCGACTGGCCGCAATGGTCGATGATCAAGCGCCTGCTGGGCATCGGCCTGCCGATTGGCATCGCGGTGTTTGCCGAGTCGAGCATCTTTGCGGTGATCGCCCTGCTGATCGGCAGCCTCGGCGCCACGGTGGTGGCCGGGCACCAGATCGCGCTGAACTTCAGCTCGCTGGTGTTCATGATCCCCTACTCCCTGGGCATGGCCGTGACGGTACGGGTAGGCCAGGCGCTGGGGCGTGGCCAGCCTCGAGAGGCGCGCTTCGCTGCGGGCGTCGGCATGGGCACGGCCCTGGCGTACGCGTGCCTGTCAGCGAGCGTGATGTTCGCGCTGCGCGGCCCCATCGCAGCGATCTACACAGCCGATCCGCGGGTGATCGAGGTCGCATCGATGCTGATCGTCTACGCGGCGCTGTTCCAGTTTTCCGATGCGATCCAGGTCACGGCGGCCGGCGCATTGCGCGGCTACCAGGACACCCGGGTGACGATGATCCTGACGCTCTTCGCTTACTGGGGCATCGGCTTGCCGGTGGGTTACGCCCTGGGCCTGACCGACAGGCTCGGCACCGCCAGTGGCCCAAGCGGATTATGGCAAGGCTTGATCGTGGGGTTGAGCTGCGCGGCGCTGATGCTGTCGATTCGCCTGGCACGCAGCGCGCGAGGGCAGATCCGCATCAGCCGTGCGACGGGTTAGGCGAGTTTCTTGCGGATCCAGTAGAGGTAGGTGCCGGCGTCCTCTTGCTGGGCCACCAGCTCGTGGTCCAGAAACACGCAGAACTTAGGGATGTCGCGGCGAGTCGAGGGGTCGGTGGCGATGACTTTGAGCAGGCCACCTGGGGCCAGGTCGCGGATATGCTGGTGCAACATCATTACCGGTTCCGGGCAATTCAGACCAGTGGCATCCAGCGTGCCGTCGATTGGCGCATCGTTCATTTCACTCATGATCTACTCCTGAAACTGGCGGGCATTGTCGCGCAATGTCGGCGTTCGGTCACCCCTGGTTCAACACTGCACCCTGTGGGAGCGAGCTTGCTCGCGATGGCGCCAGCACATCCAATATCGATGCAAACTGACCCACCGCTATCGCGAGCTCGCTCCCACAAGGGCTTCATTGGCTTTCGAGGACTAACGGGCCTTCGTTTTTTTGGTGTCCAACCGCCGCAGATGACACGTCACCTCCTCTCGGTCGTGGTACAGCTGCTTGCAGCCGATCTCGACCTGAATGCCCCGGGCCTTGAAACCCTCGGCGATGCGTTCGAGCAGGCGTTTCACCTCGGCGTAACGCTGTTTCATCGGCAACTTGAGGTTGACCACGGCCTCGCGGCAATGGCCCTCGCCGATCCACTCTTCCAGCATCGCCGCGTTGCGCGCCGGTTTCTCGACGATGTCGCAGACCATCCAGTCCACCGGCTGCCTGGGCTTGAACGTGAATCCGTCCGCCATCAAGTGCTGCACCAGGCCGGTGTCCATCAGGCTTTCGGCCATTGGGCCATTGTCGATGGCCGTCACCAGCATGCCACGGTTGACCAATTGCCACGTCCAGCCACCCGGCGCCGCACCGAGGTCCACACCGGTCATGTCGCTGTGCAGGCGTTCGTCCCACTGGTCCCGAGGAATGAAATGGTGCCAGGCCTCCTCAAGCTTGAGTGTGGAGCGGCTCGGCGCGTCCCGGGGGAACTTCAGGCGCGGGATACCCATCGGCCACATCGCTGAGTTATCCGCCTCAGCCATGCCAAGGAAGACTTCACGACCGCTCTTGAAGGTCAGCAGCAGGCGCGGCTTGCGCGGGTCGTCCAGCAGTTTCCCTGCCCCGCCCAAGGCCTTGCGCAGCGGGCCTTCGAACTTCTTGCAGAAGTTCGACAGTTCCTTGCCGTCGTTCGTGTCAACCACCTCCAGCCACAGGCTGCCACACGTCGGGAAGGCCGTCATGTGGGACAGAATGACGCTGATTCGGTCGGTCTCAGGCAGTTCGATGAACGTGCCACGCGCCCACTGCCGAGGAAAAATCAGATTGGCGAAACGTTGCCCGCGCATCAACCGCTCGGCGCCGTCCTCTTCGGTACAGACAAATTCGGCGCAGGCGCTGGCCGGCTTGGCCTTGGCGTACCCGGCGACGTTGAGCCGGGCCGCGTGTTCGGCGATCTCGGAACAGACCTCGCCTTCGAAGCCCGGCCGGCAGTGCATGAAAAGCGTGTTCATTGAAACTCCGTAGCAAAGCCTGTCACGAAAACCGGCGCATGATAGCGGAGTTCGGAACCGCGAACCTTGCTATACAGTCCAGTGATTAGTCATACGTTCAAAACAGGGCTAGGTTAAAGGCTCTGTCCGTTCCGTCAGTCCGTAGCCGTGCGGACTCAAAGGAGTGATTTCAATGCCGTCCATCGATAGCCTGAAAACCCTTAAAACATTGCAAGTCGACGCCAGGACCTACCATTATTTCAGCCTGCCGGACGCAGCGCGAAGCCTGGGCGACCTGGACAAGTTGCCGATGTCCCTCAAGGTTCTGCTGGAAAACCTGTTGCGCTGGGAAGATGACAAAACCGTCACCGGCACCGACCTCAAGGCGCTGGCCGGCTGGCTCAAAGAGCGCCGTTCCGACCGCGAGATTCAATACCGCCCGGCCCGGGTGCTGATGCAGGACTTCACCGGCGTCCCCGCCGTGGTCGACCTGGCGGCCATGCGCGCAGCGGTGGAAAAGGCCGGCGGCGATCCGCAGAGGATCAATCCGCTGTCACCGGTCGACCTGGTCATCGACCACTCGGTGATGGTGGACAAGTTCGCCAGCCAACAGGCCTTCGAGCAGAACGTCGACATCGAGATGCAGCGCAACGGCGAACGCTACGCCTTCCTGCGTTGGGGCCAGAGCGCGTTCGACAATTTCAGCGTGGTGCCACCGGGCACCGGCATCTGCCACCAGGTCAACCTTGAATACCTGGGCCGCACCGTATGGACCAAAGAGGAAGACGGTCGTCTCTACGCCTTCCCCGACACCCTGGTCGGCACCGACTCCCACACCACCATGATCAATGGCCTGGGCGTGCTCGGCTGGGGCGTCGGCGGTATCGAAGCGGAAGCGGCGATGCTCGGCCAACCGGTATCGATGCTGATTCCGGAAGTCATCGGCTTCAAACTCGTCGGCAAACTGCGCGAAGGCATCACCGCCACCGACCTGGTGCTGACTGTCACGCAGATGCTGCGCAAGAAAGGCGTGGTGGGCAAATTCGTCGAGTTCTATGGCGACGGTCTAGCCGACCTGCCATTGGCCGATCGCGCCACCATCGCCAACATGGCCCCGGAGTACGGCGCCACCTGCGGCTTCTTCCCCGTGGACGATGTGACGTTGGACTACCTGCGCCTGTCCGGCCGTCCGACGGAAACCGTGAAACTGGTGGAAGCCTACTGCAAGGCCCAGGGACTGTGGCGGTTGCCAGGGCAGGAACCGGTTTTCACTGACACGCTGGAACTGGACATGGGCAGTGTCGAAGCCAGCCTCGCCGGCCCCAAGCGTCCCCAGGACCGGGTGTCGCTGCCGAATGTCGGCCAGGCCTTCAGCGACTTCCTGGGCCTTCAGATAAAGCCCACCAGCAAAGAAGAAGGTCGCCTCGAAAGCGAAGGCGGCGGCGGTGTCGCGGTGGGCAACGCCGACCAGGTGGGCGAAGCGGAATATGAATTCGAAGGCCAGACCCACCGCCTGAAGAACGGCGCCGTGGTCATCGCGGCGATTACGTCCTGTACCAACACCTCCAACCCCAGCGTGATGATGGCCGCCGGATTGCTTGCGAAAAAAGCCGTGGAAAAAGGCCTGGCCCGCAAGCCTTGGGTGAAGAGTTCCCTGGCACCGGGCTCGAAGGTGGTGACCGACTACTACAAGGCCGCCGGCCTGACCGAATACCTCGACAAACTCGGTTTCGACCTGGTGGGCTATGGTTGCACGACGTGTATCGGCAATTCAGGCCCGCTGCCCGATCCGATTGAAAAAGCCATCCAGAAAGCCGACCTGTCCGTGGCGTCCGTGCTGTCGGGTAACCGCAACTTCGAGGGACGGGTGCATCCTTTGGTGAAAACCAACTGGCTGGCCTCACCGCCACTGGTGGTCGCCTATGCCCTGGCCGGCACCGTGCGCATCGACATCAGCAGCGAACCGCTGGGCAACGACCGCGAAGGCAATCCGGTGTACCTGCGGGACATCTGGCCGAGCAGCAAGGAAGTGGCCGACGCGGTGGCTCAAGTGGACACAAGCATGTTCCACAAGGAATATGCCGCCGTGTTTGCCGGCGACGAGCAATGGCAAGCGATCGAGGTTCCACAAGCCGCGACCTACGTCTGGCAATCGGACTCCACGTACATCCAGCATCCACCGTTCTTCGACGATATTGGCGGGCCTCCACCCGCGGTCAAAAACGTGGAGGGTGCGCGGGTCCTCGCTCTGCTGGGAGACTCGGTGACCACGGACCACATCTCCCCCGCCGGCAACATCAAGGCGGACAGCCCGGCCGGTCGCTACCTGCGCGAACAGGGCGTCGAGCCACGGGACTTCAACTCCTACGGTTCGCGACGGGGCAATCACCAGGTCATGATGCGAGGCACCTTCGCCAACATCCGCATCCGCAACGAAATGCTCGGCGGCGAGGAAGGCGGCAATACGATCTATATCCCCAACGGCGAACGCATGTCGATCTACGATGCCGCGATGTTGTACCAGGCCACCGGCACGCCATTGGTGGTGATCGCGGGTCAGGAATACGGCACGGGGTCAAGTCGAGACTGGGCGGCCAAGGGTACGAACCTGCTGGGAGTCAAAGCCGTTATCGCCGAAAGCTTCGAGCGTATCCACCGCTCCAACCTGGTGGGCATGGGCGTGCTGCCGTTGCAATTCAAGCTCGATCAGAATCGCAAGAGCCTGAACCTCACCGGCAGGGAAACTTTGGACATCCTCGGTTTGAGCGACACCGAGCTGACGCCACGCATGAACCTGCCCGTGGTCATTACCCGCGAAGACGGTAGCCAGGAACGGATTGATGTGTTGTGCCGGATCGACACTTTGAATGAAGTGGAATATTTCAAGGCCGGTGGCATCCTGCACTTTGTCCTACGGCAATTGATTGCAGGATAAAAAGAAGCGTCCTACGAAAACACCGCCTCAGATAGGCGGTGTTTTTGTATGGGCCTGCCTATAATCCCCGCCGGCTCTGCGAGCTTCGCCCGTTTTCCAGCCCCAAGGATTCGACATGCCCGCCCTACCCTGGCCCTACCTGGCCCTTCTCTCGATCGGCTATGGCTTCGCCCTGGTCTATGGCCACCTGGCCTGGACAGCGGCTATTTCGGTCGCGCTGCTGCTGTTCGCCGGGTATGCCGTTCGCCAGCGGCAGACGCCGGTCGGGCAGTTCCTCGGGCATTGCCTGTTCGCGGTGCTCGCGGTCGCGCTGGCCCTGCACTGGATGCCAGGCTTCTTCAACGGCAGGGCCATCGCGGCACAACGTTTTACCGATGATGCCGTGCGATTCGCCATGTACCTGAACCAGGACAAGCCACTGATCGGCTTCTGGTTGCTGTTGTTCTGCCCATGGATCATCGGGCGGCGCCCGTTTCGCTTGTCTGTCTATGCCACGGCCCTGGGCATGTGCATCAGTACGATCCTGGCCCTGGGCGGGGCCATGCTGCTGGGCATGATCAATTGGGCGCCTAAATGGCCAGACTCGGCCTGGCTGTGGGTCCTGAATAATCTTCTTCTGGTGACGTTGGTGGAGGAAGCGCTGTTTCGTGGCTATATCCAGGGAGGCCTGAGCCGGCGCTTTCAACACTTGCGCCATGGCGACAACCTCGCGTTACTGCTGGCCTCGCTGGTGTTCGGCCTGGTGCATGCCGGCGCCGGTTGGGAATGGGTGCTGCTGTCGGGGCTGGCCGGGATCGGTTACGGCCTGGCCTATCGATTGGGTGGCCTGGGTGCAGCGATAGCCACGCATTTTGGCCTCAACCTGCTTCACTTCACCCTGTTTACCTACCCGATGCTGGCGTGACACCGCCGGGAAGAATTATTTCAACAAAAAGCTGACGGTGCCGACAACCTTTCAAAGCCTTGCGGACTACCACACCATGCGTAACAACCAGCCTATTACACAACGCGAAAGGACCTTCCCGGCCCAGCAACGACTTATTTCCACCACCAACGCCAAGGGTGTGATTACCTACTGCAACGATGCTTTCATCGACATCAGTGGTTTTACAAAGGAACAATTGATCCATTCGCCGCACAACCTGGTGCGCCATCCCGACGTTCCGTCAGCCGTGTTCACCCACATGTGGAACACGTTGAAACAAGGCTTGCCATGGATGGGCATCGTCAAGAATCGCTGCCAGAACGGCGATCACTACTGGGTCAACGCCTACGTCACGCCCGTGTTCGAAGGCAATCAGGTCGTAGGCTATGAATCGGTACGGGTCAAACCCACCGCTGAGCAGATTACCCGAGCCGAAGCCCTTTATAAGCGCCTCAACCAAGGCAAATCCGCAGTGCCGGGCAGCGATAAATGGCTGCCGATGCTGCAGGACTGGCTGCCGTTCATCCTGGTCAGCCAGTTGAGTTTCGTTGTCGGCGCTTTTTTCACCTCTTCTTGGGGGTTTGCCCTCGCCGGCCTGCTGTCGGTGCCGTTGGGACTGCTGGGCCTGCAGTGGCAGCAACGCGGTATCAAGCGCCTGCTGCGCCTGGCCGAACAAACCACCTCGGACCCGTTGATCGCACGGATGTTCACCGATAGCCGCGGCGTCCAGGCACGCCTGGAGATGTCGATCCTGAGCCAGGAAGCCCGCCTCAAAACCTGCCTGACCCGCCTGCAGGACACTGCCGAGCACCTGAACGGCCAGGCGCGCCAATCCAGCGCGTTGGCCCACGACAGCTCCAGCGGCCTGGAGCGCCAGCGGGTGGAAACCGAACAAGTGGCCACCGCCATCAACCAGATGGCCGCGACCACCCAGGAAGTCGCCAGCCACGTGCAGCGCACCGCCGATGCCACCCAAGAGGCCAATCGCCTGACGGGACGCGGTCGCGACATTGCAGGCGAAACCCGCGAGGCCATCGAGCGACTGTCGGTCGTCGTGGGCGAGACCGGGCAGACCGTGACCCAGTTGGCCAAGGACAGCGATGAAATCGGTGGCGTGGTTGACGTGATCAAGGGCATCGCCGACCAGACCAACCTGCTGGCCCTCAACGCCGCCATCGAAGCGGCCCGCGCCGGCGAGATGGGACGCGGGTTTGCCGTCGTCGCCGATGAAGTGCGGCAATTGGCCCAACGCACCAGCGAGTCCACTGGGCAGATCCATGCATTGATCGCCAAACTGCAACAGACCGCCACCAACGCCGTGCAGACCATGGACGCCGGTCATCGCCAGGCTGAAGAAGGCGTTGCGCGGGTCATGGAAGCCGACCAGGCACTGGCGGGGATCAGCGAAGCGGTGGCACACATCACCGACATGACCACTCAGATCGCCGCCGCGACCGAGGAACAAAGTTCGGTGGCCGAGGAAATCAGCCGCAACATCAGTAACATCTCGGAACTGGCTGACCAGACCTCCGGGCAGGCCCACAGCTCGGCGCTGCTGAGCGAAGAACTGACCCGCACGGCCAACACGCAGTATTCGTTGGTGGAGCGGTTTAACCGCTGAGTTCAATTGGCGAACCAAAGGCCCGGGCAGCGAAAGCTTCCGGGTTTTTGTCGCCTGGCAGGCCGCTATCGCGAGCAAGCTCGCTCCCACAGGGGGTGTGGGGCGTTCATTCAAATGCATTCCAATGTGGGAGCGAGCTTGCTCGCGATGAGGCCATGACTGGCAGCATCAGTCTTGAGACACAAACCCGGCCACCGCCTGCGCCGCCGCCTCCAAATGCTGCTCATGACTAAACCCCGACGCCTTCAACGGCTTCAGATCATGATCCGCCGCCACCAGCCACATGACCTCGATGCCCGGTGACAACGTGTAGCCCTGCACCGCCTCCCGATTGCCCAACGCATCCCGCTCACCCTGGACGATCAAGGTTCGGGTCTTCAACGTTGCCAAGTGCTCGACCCGCGGTTTCTCCGGTTTGCCTACCGCGTAGAAGGGATAGCCCAGGCACACCAGCGCATCGGCGCCCAGCTCATCAGCCACCAAACTAGCCATGCGCCCGCCCATGGACTTGCCGCCAATGGCCAGCCGCCCAGCGACATAAGGCCGCACGGTGGCGTACACCTCTCGCCAGCATTCCAGCAGCTTTGGCGCAGGGTTCGGTGGACGCTTGCCGCCGTCCACGCGCCGCTGGGCCATGTAGGGAAACTCGAAGCGCAACACATTGACGCCCTGTGCACCTAGGCGGGTGGCCATTTGCGCCATGAAACCGCTGTCCATCGGTGCGCCGGCGCCATGGGCCAGGATCAGGGTCGGCGACTCGGCGCCAGCACCTGGCTTGGCGGCCGTCCACAGCCAACCATGTTCCGCCACGCATCGCGCCCATTGATCCCCGTCAATACTGGCCTTGTGCTGTTTGTCCATGCTTGCCTCGCTTTTAGTCTGCCTATAACTCCAGGCGAAGAACGCCGCACTGCCTTGCGCAGGCACTCACTTCGACTGAACCGTGGATGGGGAACCATGAACACTTCTATCAGTACCGCCTACAACTACAAGGTGGTCCGCCAATTCGCCATTATGACGGTGGTGTGGGGCATCGTCGGCATGGGACTCGGGGTTTTTCTCGCGGCCCAGTTGGTCTGGCCGCAGCTCAACTTCGATTTGCCTTGGACCAGCTTCGGCCGCCTGCGCCCGTTGCACACCAATGCGGTGATCTTTGCCTTCGGCGGTTGCGCGTTGTTTGCGAGTTCGTTTTATTCAGTGCAGCGCACCTGCCAGACAACGTTGTTCGCGCCGAAAATCGCCGCATTCTGCTTTTGGGGCTGGCAGCTTGTGATCCTGCTGGCGGCCATCAGCCTGCCGCTGGGCTACACCAGTTCCAAGGAATACGCCGAATTGGAATGGCCGATCGACATTCTGATCACCATCGTCTGGGTCGCCTACGCCATCGTGTTCTTCGGCACCGTGGCCAAGCGTAGGACCAAGCACATCTACGTCGGTAACTGGTTCTTCGGCGGGTTCATCCTGACCGTGGCGATCCTGCACATCGTCAACAACCTGGAATTGCCGGTGAGCCTGACCAAATCCTACTCGGTGTATGCCGGGGCCACCGATGCGATGGTGCAATGGTGGTACGGCCACAACGCCGTAGGCTTTTTCCTCACCGCAGGCTTCCTGGGGATGATGTATTACTTCGTGCCGAAACAGGCCGAGCGCCCGGTGTATTCGTATCGTCTGTCCATTGTCCACTTCTGGGCGCTGATTACGCTGTATATCTGGGCCGGCCCGCACCACCTGCACTACACCGCGCTGCCGGATTGGGCGCAATCGCTGGGGATGGTGATGTCGCTGATCCTGCTGGCGCCAAGCTGGGGCGGCATGATCAACGGCATGATGACCCTCTCGGGCGCCTGGCATAAATTGCGCAGCGACCCGATCCTGCGCTTTCTGGTGGTGTCCCTGGCGTTCTACGGTATGTCGACCTTCGAAGGGCCGATGATGGCGATCAAGACCGTCAACGCCCTCTCCCACTACACCGACTGGACCATCGGCCACGTACACGCCGGCGCACTGGGCTGGGTGGCGATGATTTCCATCGGCGCGCTGTACCACATGATCCCCAAAGTCTTCGGCCGCACGCAGATGCACAGTATCGGCCTGATCAACGCGCACTTCTGGCTCGCAACCATCGGCACCGTTTTGTACATCGCCTCGATGTGGGTCAACGGCATTGCCCAGGGCCTGATGTGGCGTGCGGTGAACGAAGACGGCACGCTCACCTACTCCTTCGTCGAAACCCTGGTGGCCAGCCACCCAGGCTTCATCGTGCGGCTGGTAGGCGGGGCGATCTTCCTCAGCGGCATGTTGCTGATGGCCTACAACACCTGGCGCACCGTGCGGGCCTCTCAGCCTGCCGAAGCCACCGTTGCCGCGCAGATGGCTTGAGGAGTCCGCGATGAAACACGAAACAATCGAAAAAAACGTCGGCCTGCTGATGCTGCTGATGGTCCTGGCCGTGAGTATCGGGGGCTTGACCCAGATCGTGCCGCTGTTCTTCCAGGACGTGACCAATAAACCGGTGGACGGCATGAAACCCTACACCGCCCTGCAGTTGGAAGGCCGCGACATTTACATCCGCGAAGGCTGCGTCGGCTGCCACTCGCAGATGATTCGTCCGTTTCGCGCCGAGACCGAGCGCTACGGCCACTACTCGGTGGCCGGCGAAAGCGTCTGGGATCACCCGTTCCTTTGGGGCTCCAAGCGCACTGGCCCGGACCTGGCCCGGGTCGGCGCGCGTTACTCCGATGATTGGCATCGCGCGCACTTGTACAACCCGCGCAACGTCGTGCCCGAATCGAAAATGCCGGCCTACCCGTGGCTCGTCACCCAAGCCGTCGACAGCAGCCACACCGAAGGCAAGCTGCGCGCCATGCGCACCCTCGGCGTGCCGTACACCGACGATGACATCGCAGGCGCGACGGCCACGCTCAAGGGCAAGACCGAAATGGATGCGCTGGTGGCCTACCTGCAAGTGCTTGGCACTGCCATCAAGAGCAAGAGGTGAGCCATGGTGCTTGAAATGAGTACCGGAATGATCCGCGGTCTGGGCACCGTCGTGGTGTTCATCGCTTTCATCGGCCTGGTCCTGTGGGTGTTCAGCAGCAAGCGCGGCCCGGAATTCGCCCAGGCACGCCTGCTGCCGTTTGCCGATGAGCCGCCCGCCGACCTCATCCCCCAAGACCCTGAACCAAGGAGTACCCGGTCATGACCACTTTCTGGAGTACGTGGATCTGCGTACTGACCCTCGGCAGCCTCATCGGCCTGACCTGGCTGCTGATCGGCACCCGCAAGGGCGAGACCAAGGGCAGCGTCGACCAGACCATGGGCCACAGCTTCGACGGTATCGAGGAATACGACAACCCGCTGCCGCAATGGTGGTTCCTGTTGTTCGCCGGCACCTTGGTGTTTTCCGTTGGCTACCTGATTCTCTATCCGGGCCTGGGCAACTGGAAAGGCATCCTGCCCGGCTACGACAACGGCTGGACCGGCGCCCATGAATGGGAAAAGGAAATGGCCAAGGCTGACGCCAGGTCCGGGCCAATCTTCGCCAGGTTCTCCGCGATGCCGGTGGAAGAAGTCGCCAAGGATCCGCAAGCCTTGAAAATGGGCAGCCGCTTGTTCGCTTCCAACTGCTCGGTCTGCCATGGCTCGGACGCCAAGGGCGCCTTCGGCTTCCCGAACCTTGCCGACAGTAACTGGCGCTGGGGCGGCAATGCCGAAACCATCAAGGCGACCATCATGGGCGGCCGCATGGCAGCGATGCCCGCCTGGGGCGACGTGTTGGGAGATGCCGGGGTCAGGAACGTCGCCGCGTATGTGCGACACGATCTGGCAGGCCTGCCGCTACCGGCGGACAGCGGTGCCGACCTGCAAGCCGGCCAGCAAGCGTTCAGCACCACCTGCGTCGCCTGCCACGGCGCCAACGGCCAGGGCACCGAAGCCATGGGCGCGCCGAACCTGACGCAACCGGCCGGCTTCATCTACGGCACCAGCCTGGCCCAATTGCAGCAGACCATTCGCCATGGTCGCCAAGGCCATATGCCTGCGCAGAATGAACTGCTTGGCAATGATAAGGTGCAACTGCTCGCGGCTTACGTCTACAGCCTGTCCCAGGGTGCCGGCACCGAGCGCCTGCAAGCGGAACACAAAAGCGAATAAATCCTGACCACACGAACAGCCGCGTTCATCTGGATGCGGCCGTTCCGTGCCCCTGCGCGACTCATTGTCGCACCCTGCCTTAGTCTTTCTTTCGGTTCCATGGAATCAGGTCTAAGCTTGCCTTTGCGTGTGCTGGCGACTGCCGGTTTCAGGTCGATCCGACCCGATGCGTTCGACAATCGTTCGACAAAAAGGCCGCAAAGGCAGGTGAATACCGGCTGTTGCGACAGTTGCCTGTCACCCCCCGAACGCCGTGTTTGAACACACCCCGTTACAACCGACCTGACCCCCTCGCCTCCTTCCTTTGTCGCGACATTTTGCCGAGGGCCAATTTTGTCCCTACACCGAACATGGAAAGGCCGCAGAATCAGCTTTGGAAAGCATTGACCCCGGTCATGGCGCGTTGCAATGACCCCCCGCTTTCTCCATACTTGCGACCGATTTTTATCCTAATAAAACACCCAAACCGTGGAACCTTAGAATGAGCACAGCAATCAGTCCGACTGCTTATAACTATAAGGTAGTCCGCCAGTTCGCCATCATGACGGTGGTCTGGGGGATCCTTGGCATGGGGCTCGGTGTCTTCATCGCCTCGCAACTGGTCTGGCCGGAGTTGAACTTCGATCTGCCATGGACGACATTTGGACGCCTGCGCCCGCTGCACACCAACCTGGTGATCTTCGCCTTCGGTGGTTGTGCGTTGTTTGCCACTTCTTATTACGTCGTGCAGCGAACCTGCCAAACGCGACTGATTTCCGACAGCCTCGCCGCCTTCACCTTCTGGGGTTGGCAAGCGGTGATCGTTGGCGCGATCGTGACCTTGCCAATGGGTTTCACCACCACCAAGGAATACGCGGAACTGGAATGGCCCCTGGCTATCCTGCTGGCCATCGTCTGGGTGACCTACGGTTTGGTGTTCTTCGGCACCATCGTCAAGCGCAAGACCAAGCACATCTATGTCGGCAACTGGTTCTACGGCGCGTTCATCGTCGTGACCGCCATGTTGCACATCGTCAACCACGCGTCCCTGCCGGTCAGCTTCTTCAAGTCTTACTCGGCCTATTCGGGCGCCACCGACGCGATGATCCAATGGTGGTACGGCCACAACGCCGTGGGCTTCTTCCTGACCACCGGCTTTCTGGGGATGATGTACTACTTCGTGCCGAAACAGGCCGAGCGTCCGATCTACTCCTATCGTCTGTCCATCGTGCACTTCTGGGCACTGATCACCCTGTACATCTGGGCCGGCCCTCACCACCTGCACTACACCGCGCTGCCGGACTGGGCGCAGTCCCTGGGCATGGCGATGTCGATCATCCTGCTGGCGCCAAGCTGGGGCGGCATGATCAACGGCATGATGACCCTCTCGGGCGCCTGGCATAAGCTGCGCACCGACCCGATCCTGCGGTTCCTGGTGGTGTCTTTGGCGTTCTACGGCATGTCGACCTTCGAAGGCCCGATGATGGCCATCAAGACCGTCAACTCCTTGAGCCACTACACCGACTGGACCATCGGCCACGTACACGCCGGCGCCCTCGGCTGGGTAGCGATGATTTCCATCGGCGCCATCTACCACATGATCCCGAAACTGTTCGGTCGCGCGCAGATGCACAGCACTGGCCTGATCAACGCGCACTTCTGGCTCGCGACCATCGGCACCGTGCTGTACATCGCCTCGATGTGGGTCAACGGCATTACCCAAGGCCTGATGTGGCGTGCGATCAACGATGACGGCACCCTGACCTACTCGTTCGTCGAAGCGCTGCAAGCCAGCCACCCGGGCTTTATTGTCCGTGCCCTGGGCGGCGCGTTCTTCGCCAGCGGCATGCTGCTGATGGCTTACAACGTATTGCGCACCGTTCGTGCCTCTGACCCGGCTGAAGCTGAAGCCGCTGCCAAGATCGCCGTTGTTGGAGCTCACTGATGAAGCACGAAGCAGTAGAGAAGAATATCGGCCTGCTGGCCTTCTTCATGGTTATCGCCGTCAGCATCGGCGGCCTGACCCAGATCGTTCCACTGTTCTTCCAGGACGTGACCAACAAGCCGGTCGAAGGCATGAAGCCGCGCACCGCCCTTGAACTCGAAGGCCGCGACGTCTACATCGCCAACGGTTGTGTCGGCTGCCATTCGCAGATGATCCGTCCGTTCCGCGCCGAGACCGAACGCTACGGCCACTACTCGGTCGCCGGTGAAAGCGTCTGGGACCACCCGTTCCTGTGGGGTTCCAAGCGTACCGGTCCGGACCTGGCCCGCGTGGGCGGCCGCTACTCCGACGACTGGCAGCGTGCGCACTTGTACAACCCGCGCAACGTCGTGCCTGAGTCGAAAATGCCGGCTTACCCGTTCCTCGTAGAAAACAAGCTCGACGGCAAAGACACCGCCAAGAAAATGGAAGTCCTGCGCTCCCTGGGCGTTCCCTACACCGACGAAGACATCGCCGGCGCCAGGGATGCCGTGAAGGGCAAGACTGAAATGGACGCGCTGGTGGCCTATCTGCAAGGCCTGGGCACCATCATCAAAAGCAAACGGTGATCTGGATGGATATCGGGATGATTCGTGGCCTGGGCACCGTCGTCGTGATGGTGGCCTTCATCGGCCTGGCTCTGTGGGTGTTCAGCCCCAAGCGCAAGTCGGAGTTTGACGACGCGACCTTGCTGCCGTTCGCGGACGATCCCGAAGCCATCAAGCACGTCGAGCAAGCTTCTAGGAGTAACAAAGAATGACTACGTTCTGGAGTCTGTACGTCACAGTCCTCAGCCTGGGAACGATCTTCGCCCTGACCTGGCTGCTGCTGTCGACCCGTAAGGGCCAGCGCAGCGAAGCCACCGAGGAGACGGTCGGCCACTCCTTCGACGGGATCGAGGAGTACGACAACCCGCTGCCGAAGTGGTGGTTCATGCTGTTCGTGGGCACCATCATCTTCGCCCTGGGCTACCTGGTGCTCTACCCCGGCCTGGGTAACTGGAAGGGCCTGCTGCCAGGCTATAACTACCTGGACACCGAAAAGCAGACCCCTTTTGCCAACGGCCAGACCGGCTGGACTGGCGTGCATGAATGGGAAAAGGAAATGGCCCGCTCGGATGCCAAGTTCGGTCCGATCTTCGCCAAGTTCGCTTCCATGCCGATCGAAGAAGTCGCCAAGGACCCGCAAGCCTTGAAGATGGGTGGCCGCCTGTTCGCTTCCAACTGCTCGGTCTGCCACGGCTCCGACGCCAAGGGTGCCTATGGCTTCCCCAACCTGACCGACGCCGACTGGCGCTGGGGCGGCGAGCCGGAAACCATCAAGACCACCATCATGGGCGGCCGTCACGCCGTCATGCCGGGCTGGGCTGCCGTGGTTGGCGAACAAGGCGTTGCCAACGTGGCTTCCTACGTCGTGACCGGCCTGCACGGTCGCAAACTGCCGGAAGGCGCCAAGGCGGATCCGGCCAATGGCCAGAAACTGTTCGCAGCCAACTGCGTGGCTTGCCACGGTCCGGCCGGCAAAGGCACGCCCGCCATGGGCGCACCTGACCTGACGCACCCGGCCGGCTTCATCTACGGTTCGAGCTTCGCCCAGCTGCAGCAGACCATCCGCTACGGTCGTCAAGGCCAGATGCCGGCCCAGGCCGACATGCAAGGCAATGACAAGGTCCACCTGTTGGCCGCCTACGTCTATAGCCTGTCACATGGCGAAAAGGCTCCGGCCGCTGACGCTCAGTAAAGCAACTTCCTGATACACGAAAGGCCCCGCCAATCCATTTGGCGGGGCCTTTTTTATCGGCCTTCGAAACATGTCGAGCCTGTTTCCCCTTGCCTGCACTTGGCGCCAGTAGTAACGTGCCTACATTCAGTTTCCATGGGGTACGCCACCATGTCCGTCACTACCATTTCCAGCCGCGAATTCAACCACGACACAAGTGGTGCCAAAAAAGCCGCCCGTGAAGGGCCGGTGATCATCACCGATCGTGGCAAGCCGGCCCATGTGCTGCTAAGCATTGAGGAGTACCAGAAACTGACCGGCATTGGCGCCAGTATTGTCGAGTTGCTGGTCATGCCCGACGCGTCGGATATCGACTTCGATCCCGAACGTGCCGTCATCACTCCCCGATCGGTCGACCTGTCCTGAATGTTTCTACTCGATACCAATGTCATCTCGGAGCTGCGCAAAACCCAAGCCGACAAGAACGTGCAGGCTTGGGCACGCAGCGTCCCCGCCCCCAGCCTCTACGTCTCGGCCATTACCGTGTTGGAGCTGGAAACCGGCGTCTTGCGCATCGAACGCAAGGACCCGGTGCAAGGCAGTCGCCTGCGCGCATGGCTGGACAACCACGTCATGCCCACGTTTGCCGGCAGGATTCTCGCCGTCGACCGCGCCGTTGCGCTTCGCTGCGCACGTCTTCACGCTCTCGACCGCAGCAATGAATGCGATGCTTTGATTGCCGCCACCGCGTTGGTTCACGGGCTGACCGTGGTGACCCGCAACGTGACGGATTTCCAGAGCAGCGGCGTGGCGTTGCTCAACCCTTGGTCAAGCTGATAACACAACGGACTCACCACTTAACGCCAGGGAGACAGGCGCAATGAAAGGCATCGAACCACCCAAGCATACAAGCGCCAGTTTGAGCATCGTCCATGTCTGACGCGCTCTGGGCTGCCCGCCTGGGCGACGCGCTGAACCACACTTCAATGATGGCCGACATTCTCGGCGGCGTGCTGGAGGTGGCGGCGAACATCGCGATCACTGCCGTGGCGACCGCCGCGGTGGTCGCCGCCACGGGCATTACCGTGGTCACTGGCGGCCTGGGCTGCTTCGTGCTCGGCCTGGTGGTGGGAACGGTGGTCGGCCTGGCCATGAGCAAGACCGGGGCCGATAAAGGCTTGAGCAATATATGCGAAGGCATCGGCAACGCCCTCTTTCCGCCCACGGTGCAGGCCAACATCCTCACCGGGTCCACCGACACCCTCACCAACAACATACCCGCCGCCCGCGCCGCCGGAGCGATTCAATCCCATGTCGCCCCGGCCGGCACCGAGCTCGAAGCCTCCGAGCCAGAAGAAGAACCCAGCTACCTGGACATGGCCGGGTCATTCTTCTCGCAGATGTGGCGTCCTACCGTCGCCACGCCCGCGCCGGGCGCCGTACCCAAGCCCGAAGACTTGGTCATCTGCACGAAGCACCCGCCGATGCCCCCGCAATTCATGGCCGAGGGCTCGGACAAGGTCACCATCAACGGCCAGCCCGCCGTGCGCAGCGGCGACCGCAGCACGTGCGACGCGACGGTGGTGTCGTCCGGGCTGATCTCACCGGACGTGACCATCGGCGGCGGTTCGGTGGTAGTGCGCGAGATCCGCAGCGGCAAGACCCCGGGCGTGGGGTTGGCGGTCACGGCGCTTTTGATGCTCAAGGGCGGCAAAGGCAAGTTCTTCAGCAAATTGCCCTGCATGTTGGTGGGCGGCGCGGTGTCCATGGCCGCCAGCAGTGCGGCGAACGCGGCTGCCAACGCCGCCCTGGGCTCGCCGAACCCGGTGCATGCCGCCACCGGCGCCAAGGTGCTGGGTGGTGATGAAGAGCTGGACTTCGTCTTGCCCGGCATCCTGCCGATAAACTGGCAGCGTTTCTACAACAGCCGCGACGAACGTCACGGCAGCCTGTTCGGAGCCGGGTGGAGCGTGAGCTATGAGGTAAAGGTCGAAATCCTCCCTCACCCCGACGGCGGCGAAACCCTGGTCTACACCGATGAACAGGCGCGCCCCATCGACATGGGCTCGATCCCATTGGGCGGCGCAGTGTTCAGCGCCGGCGAGGGTCTGGCCGTGCGCCGTCACGCGAACGGGCAATTGCTGATCGAAAGCGACGACGGCCTGTACCGTTTGTTCGAACCCACGCCGGTCAACCCGGCACACCTGCGCCTGAGCCAACTGGGTGACCGCAACGACAACCGTATCCACCTCGACTATGACGACGCCGGACGCCTGGTGCGGCTGCGCGACACCTTCGATCTGGTGCAGGTCGAGTTGATACGCGAAGGCGAACGCGTCAGCCGGATCGAACGTCTTTATCCTGATCAATCGCGGGAAGTGCTGGTCAGCTACGCCTACGACGCCGCATGCAACCTCGCCGAAGTACGCGACGCTGGCAACCAGATGCAACGGCGTTTCAGCTATGACGCCGGGCAGCGGATGGTCGAGCACCAATTGCCCACCGGCCTGCGCTGCTTCTATGAGTGGGCCTTGATCCAAAGCCAGGAATGGCGCGTGGTCCGGCACTGGACCGACGAGGGCGACGCCTACCAGTTCGACTATGACCTGCACGCCGGTATCACTCGCATCAGCGACAGCCTGCAACGCGTCAGCATTCGGCACTGGAACAGCCAGCACCAGATCATCCGGTTCAGCGACAACCTCGGCCAGACGTGGCTGTTCGAATGGAATGATGAACGTCAGTTGCTCAGCGCCACCGATCCACAAGGTGGCCTGTATCAGTTCAGCTATGACGATGCCGGCAATCTGATCAGCGAAACCGACCCGATGGGCCGCAGCGAATCCACCCTCTGGCTCGAACATTGGGCACTGCCGCTGGTGGACACCAACGCCGCCGGCCACAGCTGGAAATACCGCTACGATCAACGCGGCAATTGCACCGCGCAAACCGACCCGCGGGGGCACATCACCCACTATCGCTACGACGCCCACGGCCAGGTCGTGGAAATCATCGACGCCACCGGCAAAAACAAAAAGCTGCGCTGGAACCCGTTTGGGCAATTGGTTGAACACGTCGATTGCTCGGGTTATCCGACGCGTTTCAGTTATGACCAGCGAGGCTACCTGCAAACCATCACCGATGCCCTCGGCGAGCGCACCCAATTCAGCTACGACGCCCAAGGGCGCTTGCTCAGCAGCCAATTGCCGGACGGCCGCACCGAGCACTATCAGCGCGACACCGCAGGCCAACTCACCGGCTACACCGACCCGGCCGGGCACACCACGCTTTACCAGCACAACCGCCGCGGTCAGGTCCGCCAACGCACCGACGCCCAGGGCCGGCAAGTGCAGTTCGCCTACGACAGCTTCGGCCGGCTGCAAGCGCTGACCAATGAGAATGGCGAGAGCTACCGGTTTGCCTGGGATATCGCCAATCGGTTGAGCGAACAACAAGACCTGGATGGCAGCGCCAAGCGCTACGACTATGACCGCCTCGACAACGTCGCGGCAGTGACGGCGATGCCTGCACCGTACGGCACGGGCCTGGCGCTCATTCCCGAAATACCGCCGGCGCCCATCGTCCATCGCCTGGAACGCGATGCCGTGGGTCGGCTGATCGCCAAAGTCACCGACGATGGCCGCACTGAATACAGCTACGATCCGCTGGACCAACTCACCGCCGTCACCTTCACCGACCTGCAAGGCAACGCGCAAACCCTGAGCTTCGCCTACGACGCCCTCGGCCAGTTGCTCGCCGAAAACAGCGCCGCCGGCAGCCTGCAACACCACTACGACGAACTCGGCAACCTGATCCAGACCCAACTGCCCGATGGCCGCTGGGTCAACCGCCTGTACTACGGCAGTGGTCATCTGCACCAGATCAACCTCGACGGCCAGGTCATCAGCGACTTCGAACGCGACCGCCTGCACCGCGAAGTGCTGCGTACCCAAGGGCAGATCAGCACCCGCAGCGAATACGACCGCAGCGGTCGCCTGCGCACGCGACAACGCCGCCACAGCGGCCAACCCTCGCTGTTGCCGGCGGCGGTGCAAAAACACTTCGAGTACGACCCCGCCGACAACCTCATCGGCAAACTCGACCAGCAACCCGCCGCGCAACAGCGCCAGCTCCTGCACTACGACGCCACCGGTCGCATCATCGCCAGCCAGGACAGCCTGCACGGCCAGCGCGAAACCTTCACCTACGACGCCGCCGCCAACCTGCTGGACGGCCCGGCCCCCGGCGCCGGATTGGTGGTGCACAACAAACTGCTGACCTACCAGGACAAGCGCTACCGCTACGACGCCTTCGGCCGGATGATCGAAAAACGCAGCGCCAAACGTGGCGTGCAGCACTTTGCCTACGACGCCGAAAGCCGCTTGATCGAGGTGCGCAATGACAACGGCAGCGTGGTCAAAATGGCCTACGACCCGCTGGGCCGGCGCATCGAAAAAACCGAACACGACAGCCACGGCTACCCGCTGGGGGAAACCCGCTTCACCTGGGATGGCATGCGCTTATTGCAGGAAAGTCGATACAACCAGACTAGCCTTTATCTTTATACGGATAACACCTACGAACCCCTTGCGCGGATAGATGGATACGGTGCGCATCAGAAAGTCCGTTATTACCACAACGACCTGAACGGCCTGCCCGAACAACTCACAGAAGTCGACGGACGAAGCGTCTGGCAAGCTCGCTTTGAGGTGTGGGGTAACCCTCTTCAGGAAATTCGTGAACCCTACTTCATTGAAGAGCAAAACCTGAGGTACCAAGGACAGTATCTCGATCGAGAAATTGGGCTGCACTACAACGTTCTCAGGTTTTACGATCCTGACGTGGGTCGCTTCACTACGCCCGATCCAATAGGCTTGGCTGGAGGCCTAAATTTCTATGCCTATGCGCCCAACCCTATCGGCTATGCAGACCCTCTAGGCCTTGCAGTCGACCCGCTGATAAAACTGAAAGACCGTGGGTACACCGGCGTCACGAAGACACCTGGTGGAGGTCTCGACTATTCTGAAAGTAACGCGCTTTACAACAAAAAATCCGGCGTGAACCCAATCGTTAGAATTGAATACACTGGCGACTACGGGAAGGACTTCGAGGCCGCAAACAAGGCGGCCAAGTTGAGTCAAAAAACTACGCCATCCGGCCACGTATGGCACCACTTGGATGATTACGACCCGAAGACCAACACAGGCACGATGCAGCTCATCAAGCAAAACGCCCACAGCGGCATAAGCCATAACGGCGGTGTAGCTCAATACAAAGCAGCTACGGGCAAGGCCTACACCCACCCAGCTCGTTTCAAGAGCAGAACAAAAGGAGCATCCAAATGCGGCTGACCCTCGAAGAATCCGAACACGCCCTCTCTGTGCAAGAGTTGAATGAGTTCCAAGAAAAATTCAATGTGGAATTACCGACAGCCTTTAGGCAATTTTATCTAAAGCACAACGGCGGCGATTTGGCTGAGAGCAATAGCGAGAATGATTTTTTGCTGGGTGGATTCACTCCGATCAAATACGGACAAGCCCCTATCGAAACGGTCTATCGAGACTTGACGGACGACGTTCCGTCGTTAAAGCAAATGATCCCCTTTGCGTACGATCACGGTGGCAATTCCTTCCTCTTATCCGTTAAGGAGGCTGACTTCGGAAATATTTACCTGTACTTGATGGATGAAGAAGATCTGGCGTTCGTATGCGAATCATTTGAAGAATTCCTCGCTGAACTCACGGGTCAATAGAGCCATGCGTCATCGCTGGACAGGCTTAGTCTACACACGAGCCCGTGAAGCGATAGCCTCACGAGGCTCGCTCAGGTCTGCGCCATGAGTATGGAAATTCGCAAGCATCTGGAAGTGAAACTACTGGCGGCGCTGCAGCAAACAACGTCAGCCCAATTGGACCTGAAGGCCAGCAAAAACAAACTTGGCCTGCTCGCTGCCAAGGAAAAATTTGGGGAAATCTACGTTCAACACCTAACCAAGGCCGACGGCTATTACGCGGGGTTGGAGCTCTATACCTGCGAGGCCTTCAGCTTCTGCAAAGAGCAATCCCCGCCCTACGAGAGCCGCCTGCTGAATGCATCGTTTTTATCGAAGAGCTCCTTGTCGGAGCAAGCAAAACAATTCGGTGACGAGCCGGGGGGCATCATCAGGACCCCGTCCCCTCAAGCCATCAGCGCAACCGTCAAGAAAATAAGCGAACGGCTCGAGAAATTTTACCTGCCCAAGGCAGAGCACAGCGTTCTTGGCTCCCCCACATTAATCGATGACGTGTTGGCCGAGCCGGATAACTATGCGTTCCCATTCCTGACGATTGTCTTTGCAGCGCACAAAAATAATCTGAGCCTGGATTCGGATTTGCTCAAGAACGCTCTGGCCACTAAATCAATATTCGGAAACAAGTAGTTCGACTTGCCGCTTGCGAAAAACTACTAGGCGCAGGTTAAGCGCAAATTCCCGTGGCGAGGGAGCTTGCTCTTGCTGGGCTGCAGAGCAGCCCCAAAAAGGCAGGCGCATTCCTACAGAAAAAACGCTGCGCCACCGAGCGAAAGCAAGCTCCCTCGCACCGAATCCAGGGCATTACGAAGGCTTGTTTATTCTCCCTGCGCAATGCTTCCGACAAGCCACGAATCCTTGCGCCATTGCCTACAACTACGCCAGAATCCGCCCGCTTGTGCGCCTTGCCCATGGGTTCTATCGTTTCCCTGCCACTGCCCATCAGTGGTCGGGCTTGGCGGCCCGGTACACGAAAGGCGCAACAGCCCCCAATATGATTGCAATGTCTCTGGCATTTGGCACTCCTATGTTATGGCGGGTTGCGCAAGGATCCCTTCGGGGATGCCGGGTTCCTTTCGTGCCGGTCCGCCAACCTTGCGTAACCCGTCACCCCACCTGCTTGGCGGCAGACGGTGATGGTTCCTCTTACGAAAGGAGCTGCACCATGTTCAAAATTACACCGAATCCCCCCGAAACAGAGCGCATCTCTGCGTCCACTCAATCCAAAACGAAGAAACAAGACGAAGCAGAAAAGCGCGCCTTGGATTACTACCTGCTACCGAAACCGGAAAAGTCCGAAGATGCATCCAAACCGGACCTGCTCTTCATCGTGGCAAAAAACGCCGACAACGAATGCCTGCTCGCTAACCTCAGCGAAAACCTGGCATCCGCTGACGCGATGATCAGCAACCTAGCCTTCGACCTCGAAGGCCCCCGCCGCCACATCGCCCTCGGCATCCAGCAATTGATCGAACTGAGTTCAATGCTGGCCAGCCGTGTACTGGATAACGTCGACCCACGCTAGCTGCTACACCACCTCCGTGGCGAGGGAGCTTGCTCCCGCTGGGTGGCGAAGCCGCCCCAAAACAGACCGGCGCATCCCTACAGACACACCGCATCAGCCGGTTTACGACGGCTGCGCCGCCGAGCGGGAGCAAGCTCCCTCGCCACGGATCGCCTACACCTCAAAAGCAAGCGTGTAACCCGCCCTCACCAACCTGCAAGGCGACGTGCAAACCCTGAGCTTCGCCTACGACGCCCTCGGCCAGATGCGATTCAGCACGTCCAGTATGTGCGCAGTACAAAATCCGGAGCCACCTACAAGCTTGACTACCATCCAGGCGGCAGCCCTACCCAGCCCAACGTCCATGGAAATGATTATTGGAAGGTCTATAAAGTCAATAAAGCCGGTGAAGATGTTGTATTCGGCAGGATTGGACATAGTGACTTTAAAAATTATGACCCTCATAAAAGACTGACCCGTATACGTAAACGGCACGCTAATGAACGGTGGAACTTAAATGATTGATTTTGCAGCCGACATAAAATCCAAGCATTCAATTGCGAACATTTTATTGCAAGACAATATCTCGACCTACATGAATGAGCTCTATGAGCATCATAAAGTCGAGATAAAGAGCTACACGCTACCTGACGGTGAAACTAGAACAGCGTACGTAATCGATAGTACGCTCACCCTCTCGACCCTTCCTGACGGAACAATTTTTTCAATCGGCTGCAACGCGCGATACAAAGGGCTTTACCAAAATACGCTTTCCACAGGAATGCCTTTTGACCAGATAAAGAAGCTGACCGAACGCCAGCGCATATTTAATGGCATCATAATCCTCAACGAGGATTTTGGCTTCTGCTACGTCTTGCCAACACCTTATGACGAGATAGCTGACAGCATCGAAAACATACCGCCTACGCTAACGCTGGATGAAATTTACATATCCGACTTTTCTTCCTGGCTTCATAAACCGCAATAACATAAACCATCAAATTATCCGTCTGAATGCCAGCTAGAAAGAGGCAGCGCGGAACGCTGGCTGAGCACAAGATTTGAGGCGAAACGCAGATCCCCTGACGAGGGAGCTTGTTCACGCTGGGCGGCGAAGCCGCCCCCATCCAATCTCCGCCAATGCCATGCTCTGTCTATAGTCAATTGATCCAGGTCATGACTTGTTACATCCGCTACACCATTCGGCCCAGACACCCAACGCGACCAAAGGTCGCACCCTTGAGCCAGAGGGACAGGCGTATCATTGCGCCACTGCAACACCCTTTCTGACCGTGGTCGGCACGTACTGGCCTCGGCATTTTTCCACTGCCGTGGGATGCAATTGATGAGCAACCAGATTCCGGTACATGACGTTACCCCGCCTGCCAAAGACGCCAACAAAAGCGTCGACCTGTACGCCTCTCGGGAGAAAATCTACACCCGCGCCTTCACGGGCCTGTTCCGCAACCTGCGAATGGTTGGCGGGGGGTTTCTGTTCCTGCTGTATTTCGGCACGGTCTGGCTGAATTGGGGCGGTCACCAAGCCGTCTGGTGGAACCTGCCTGAACGCAAATTCTTTATTTTTGGTGCAACCTTCTGGCCCCAGGACTTCATCCTCCTCTCCGGCATGCTGATCATCGCCGCCTTCGGCCTGTTTTTCATCACGGTATATGCCGGGCGCGTCTGGTGCGGCTACACCTGCCCGCAAAGCGTCTGGACCTGGATCTTCATGTGGTGCGAAAAGGTCACCGAAGGCGACCGCAACCAGCGCATCAAGCTCGACAAGACGTCCATGAGCACCAATAAATTCCTGCGCAAATTCGCCAAGCACAGCCTGTGGCTACTGATCGGTTTCGTCACCGGCATGACCTTCGTCGGTTACTTCACCCCGATCCGCGAACTGGTGTTCGAGTTCTTCACCGGCCAGGCCGATGGCTGGTCGTATTTCTGGGTCGGATTCTTCACCTTGGCCACTTACGGCAATGCCGGCTGGCTGCGTGAACAAGTGTGCATCTACATGTGCCCTTACGCCCGCTTCCAGAGTGTGATGTTCGACAAAGACACCTTGATCGTTTCCTATGACCCGCGTCGCGGTGAAAGCCGTGGCCCGCGCAAGAAAGGCATCGATTACAAGGCCCTGGGCCTCGGCGATTGCATCGACTGCACCATGTGCGTCCAGGTCTGCCCCACCGGCATCGACATCCGCGACGGCTTGCAGATCGAGTGTATCGGCTGCGCAGCCTGCATAGATGCCTGCGACAACATCATGGACAAGATGGATTATCCGCGCGGGCTGATCAGCTACACCACCGAACACAACCTCTCGGGGCAAAAAACCCATAAACTGCGCCCGCGCCTGATCGGCTACGCCTTGGTGCTGCTGGCCATGATCAGCTTGCTGGTAACGGCGTTTTTCATGCGTTCGCTGGTGGGTTTCGACGTCAGCAAGGACCGCGTGCTGTACCGCGAGAACGCCGAAGGTCGGATCGAGAACGTCTACAGCCTGAAGATCATGAACAAGGACCAACGCGACCATACGTACGTCCTGGAAGCCGCCGGCCTGCCTGATCTCAAGCTCGAAGGCCGACGGGAAATCAAGGTCGCCGCCGGCGAGATCTACAGCCAGCCGGTCGAGTTGTCCAGCGCACCTGAACAATTGCCATCGAGCACCAACGAGGTGACCTTCATCCTCAAGGATGCCGATGACGAAAGCGTCCATGTTGAAGCCAAGAGCCGGTTCATCGGCCCACAGACTCGTTGAGAGAAATGAACATGCCTGCAGCAACTGCCACCAGCCCTTGGTACAAGCACCTCTGGCCGTGGATCATCATCGGTATCCTTGCCTGCTCGGTAACGCTGAGCCTGACCATGGTGACCATCGCGGTGAACAACCCGGATAACCTGGTCAACGACAACTACTACGAAGCCGGTAAAGGCATCAACCGCTCCCTGGAGCGCGAACTGCTGGCCCAGACCCTGCAATTGCATGCCAATGTGCAGCTGGACGACCTCACCGGGGAAGTCAACCTGCGCCTGGACGGCAACAGCCGTCCCCAGACCCTCGAACTGAGCCTGATCTCACCCACCCAGCCGGAGAAGGACCGCAAGATCGTCCTGACCCGCAACGACAGCGAACCTGGGCGCTACGTTGGCCAATTGGCAGACAAGGTCGAAGGCCGGCGCTTTGTCGAACTGCTGGGGGCACAGAACGAGAAGACCTGGCGCTTGTTCGAAGAAGAGCAGATCAACCACGAACAGGCCATCTTGCTCGGTGATGAACCGCTGCAAGGCGCTGAAGACCTGAAGAAATAAGCCGCTTTTATGCAGCAACCATGACCACCCCACGGCCCTGCTACCACTGCGCCCTGCCCGTCCCGCCCGGCAGTCGCTTCACCGCCGTTGTCCTCGGTGAAACCCGCGAGCTGTGCTGCCCGGGTTGCCAGGCGGTGGCCGAAGCGATTGTGGCCGGCGGTTTGGAAAGCTATTACCAGCATCGCAGTGAAGCATCGGCCAACCCCCAGTCCCTGCCGGTGCAACTGACCGAAGAACTGGCGCTGTACGATCGCCCTGACGTGCAGCAATCGTTCGTTCGCCATGAAGGCGAGCTTTGCGAAACCACCCTGCTGATGGAAGGCATCAGTTGCGCCGCCTGTGGCTGGCTGATCGAAAAGCACCTGCGCGCTTTGCCGGCGGTGGCCGAGGCGCGACTGAACCTGTCCAACCATCGCCTGCACGTCCGCTGGGCCGACGCCCAATTGCCGCTGAGCACCCTGCTCGCGCAATTGCGCCAGATCGGCTACGCCGCGCACCCGTACCAGGCCGACCAGGCTTGCGAACAGCTCGCCGCGCAAAACCGTCTGGCCCTGCGCCAGCTGGGCGTGGCTGGCTTGCTTTGGTTCCAGGCGATGATGGCGACCATGGCCACCTGGCCGGAATTCAACATCGACCTGAGCCCGGAGATGCACACCATCCTGCGCTGGGTCGCGCTATTCCTGACAACGCCCATTGTGTTCTACAGCTGCGCACCTTTTTTCAAGGGTGCCATGCGTGACCTGCGCACTCGCCACCTGACGATGGACGTTTCAGTCTCCCTGGCCATCGGTGGCGCGTACATTGCCGGCATCTGGACCTCCATTACCGGTGTCGGCGAGTTGTATTTCGATGCCGTCGGCATGTTCGCCCTGTTCCTGCTGGCCGGCCGCTACCTGGAACGCCGGGCTCGGGAACGCACCGCTGCGGCCACCGCCCAATTGGTGAACCTGTTGCCGGCCTCGTGCCTGCGCCTGGCGGATGACGGCCAGAGCGAGCGCATCCTGCTTAGCGAACTGCATACGGGCGACCGGGTGCTGGTGCAGCCCGGGGCTATCCTGCCCGCCGACGGCAGGATTCTCGAAGGGCAGTCCAGCGTCGACGAATCGCTGCTGACCGGTGAATACCTGCCGCAACCCCGCCAGGCCGGCGATGCAGTCACGGCGGGCACGCTGAACGTCGAGGGCGCGCTGACCGTTCAGGTATTGGCCTTGGGGCAGGACACTCGTTTGTCCGCCATCGTGCGCCTGCTGGAACGCGCCCAAGGCGAGAAGCCGCGCCTGGCGGAAATTGCCGACCGCGCCGCCCAATGGTTCCTGCTGTTCTCTCTGGTTGCCGCCTCCGCCATCGGCCTGTTGTGGTGGCATCTCGATGCTTCGCGCGCTTTCTGGATCGTCCTGGCGATGCTCGTCGCGACCTGCCCTTGCGCGCTGTCCCTGGCGACGCCAACCGCACTCACCGCTGCCACCGGCACCCTGCACAAACTCGGTTTGTTGCTGACCCGCGGCCATGTGTTGGAAGGCCTGAACCAGATCGACACGGTGATTTTCGACAAGACCGGCACCCTTACCGAAGGCCGCTTGGCGTTGCGCGCCATCCGCCCCCTGGCGGCGCTCGACAGCGATCAGTGCCTGGCCTTGGCCGCCGCCTTGGAGAATCGCTCCGAACACCCGATTGCCCGCGCCTTCGGCCGGGCGCCACTGGCCGCTGAGAATGTGCAGAGTTTTCCGGGACTTGGGCTTGAGGGCTTGGTGGGGGAACAGCGATTGCGCATCGGCCATCCCGGCTTTGTCTGCGACCCGAGTGGCGCCACCGTACCGGTGATGCCGGACGAACCTGGGCAATGGCTGTTGCTGGGGGATGATGCCGGGCCGCTGGCCTGGATTGTCCTCGACGACCGTCTGCGTACGGATGCCCCGGTCCTTGTCGCGGCCTGCAAGGCGCGGGGCTGGCGCACGCTCTTGCTGTCGGGCGACAGCTCGCCGATGGTCGCCAGCGTTGCCGCCGGACTGGGCATCGATGAGGCTCGCGGCGGTCTGCGCCCGGATGACAAGCTGGCCGTGCTGCAGCAGTTGCGTCAACAGGGCCGCAAGGTGCTGGTGCTCGGCGACGGCGTGAACGATGTGCCGGTACTGGCAGCGGCGGATATCAGCGTCGCCATGGGCTCGGCCACCGACCTGGCCAAGACCAGCGCCGACGCGGTACTGCTGTCCAACCGCCTCGAGGCCCTGGTTCACGCCTTCAGCCTCGCCCGGCGCACCCGTCGGGTCATCATCGAGAACCTGGTCTGGGCGGGGCTGTACAATGGCCTCATGTTGCCGTTCGCCGCCCTTGGCTGGATCACTCCCGTGTGGGCTGCGGCCGGCATGTCCATCAGTTCGCTGACAGTGGTCTTGAACGCGCTGAGGCTGACCCGCCAACCCAAGGTGCAGGTTCTTGATGCCACGCCCGATACCCGTCCGCAGCCGGCCTGAGCCGCGCGGGCATGGAGGTCCGACATGCCAGCTCTTTACGTAATGATTCCGGCCGCGCTGCTGATCGTAGCGATCGCCGTCTACATATTCTTCTGGGCCGTGGACAGCGGCCAATACGACGACCTCGACGGCCCGGCCCACAGCATCCTGTTCGACGAACAAGACCCGAATCATAAGGCCGCGGTGGAAGAAGCAAGCGGCGAGGCCCAGAAACCGGACGACAAGGCGCCGCCCCATGCTTGATCTGGCGCCGCTGTTGATATCGGCCGTTATCCTCGGCCTGCTCGGCGGCGGCCACTGCCTGGGCATGTGCGGCGGTCTGATGGGCGCCCTCACCCTGGCGATTCCCAAAGAACAGCGCAGCCGGCGTTTTCGATTATTGCTGGCGTACAACCTGGGGCGGATCCTGAGTTACGCCACGGCGGGCTTGCTGATCGGACTGGCCGGCTGGGCCGTCGCCAACAGCCCGGCGGCGATGATCATGCGGGTGCTGGCCGGTCTGCTGCTGATCGCCATGGGCCTGTATCTCGCCGGATGGTGGAGCGGCCTGACCCGTATCGAGGGGATCGGCCGGGGCTTGTGGCGACACATCCAACCCGTCGCCAACCGCCTGCTGCCGGTATCAAGCCTGCCACGGGCCTTGCTGCTCGGCGCGCTGTGGGGGTGGCTGCCATGCGGGTTGGTCTACAGCACCCTTCTCTGGTCCGCCAGCCAGGGCAATGCGCTGGACAGCGCGCTATTGATGCTCGCCTTCGGCCTGGGTACCTGGCCGGTGCTCCTCGCCACTGGCCTGGCGGCCGAGCGTGTCACCGCCCTGTTGCGTAAACGCAGCGTGCGCATGACCGGTGGGTTGTTGGTGATCGTCTTCGGCATCTGGACACTGCCGGGGCCGCATCAGCATTGGCTCATGGGCCATTGACCGAGTCGCGATGAGGCCATCATCGACCACACTCATTCGCTGTTGACGCAAATCAACACGCCCTTTTCCACGCCCCCCTAGACTCGCGACCATGCCAGCCTATCCGGGGAACGCCCGCATGCTCGACGCCATCCGTTGGGACTCAGACCTCATCCGCCGCTACGACCTGGCGGGACCACGCTACACCTCTTATCCTACTGCGGCACAGTTCGCCGGCCAGGTGGGCACCTTCGACCTGCTCCACGCCCTGCGCGACAGCCGCAAGGCACACAGGCCACTGTCGCTGTACGTGCACGTGCCGTTTTGCGCGAACATCTGCTACTACTGCGCCTGCAATAAAGTCATTACCAAAGATCGCGGTCGTGCCCACACCTACCTGCGACGCCTGGAGCAGGAAATCCAACTGATCGGCTGCCATCTGGCCCCCTCCCAGCGCGTGGAACAACTGCACCTGGGCGGTGGCACGCCGACGTTCCTGAGCCACGACGAGCTGCGCCAACTCATGGCCAGCCTGCGCAAGCATATGAATCTGGTGGACGACGATTCCGGCGACTACGGCATCGAAATCGATCCACGGGAGGCCGACTGGTCAACCATGGGCCTGCTGCGGGAGCTGGGCTTCAACCGGGTCAGCATCGGCCTGCAAGACCTCGACCCTGCCGTGCAGCGAGCCGTCAATCGCCTGCAGAGCCTGGAAGAAACCCGGGCGGTGATCGAAGCCGCCCGGACCTTGCAGTTCCGCTCGATCAACATCGACCTGATCTATGGCTTGCCCAAACAAACGCCGGAAAACTTCGCTCGCACGGTCGAAGAAGTCATCAGCCTGCAACCGGACCGTCTCTCGGTTTTCAATTACGCCCACCTGCCGGAGCGCTTCATGCCGCAGCGGCGGATCGATGGCCAGGACCTGCCTACCCCGGTGCAGAAACTGGCCATGCTGCAAGGCACCATCGAACAGCTGACCGCCGCCGGTTATCGCTACATCGGCATGGACCACTTCGCCCTCCCCGACGACGAACTGGCGATCGCCCAAGAAGAAGCGACCCTGCAGCGCAACTTCCAAGGCTACACCACCCATGGGCATTGCGACCTGATCGGCCTCGGCGTGTCAGCCATCAGCCAGGTCGGCGATTTGTACTGCCAGAACAGCAGCGACCTGACCCACTACCAGAACACCCTTGCCGACGGGCAACTGGCAACCAGCCGCGGGCTGGTGTGCAACGCCGACGACCGTTTGCGACGCGCCGTGATCCAGCAGTTGATCTGCCATTTCTCGCTGGCGTTCGCCGAGATAGAGCGAGACTTCAATGTCGACTTGCGCGGTTATTTTGGCTCTTTATGGCCGCAACTACAGACGATGGCAGCCGATGGGCTGCTCGAATTGACGCAGACCCATATCAACGTACTGCCTGCGGGGCGCCTGCTGGTGCGTTCTGTCTGCATGGTCTTCGACGGCTATCTGCAGCAACAAAACCGCCAACGTTTTTCCCGGGTCATCTGAGCGCGACACTTTGACGGGGACACCGCACTGGCCGGAGTTTGTGCGCTGGGTTACCCTTACGTCTTATGTGTGTTTTCCCACAAGGATTTAAGAAATGTCCGAGCCAGTCAAATCCCGCGCTCACAGCCAGGCCCATTGCAAGGATTGCAGCCTGGCCCCTCTATGCCTGCCACTTTCGTTGAATCTGGAGGACATGGACGCGCTGGATGACATCGTCAAACGGGGACGGCCGCTGAAAAAAGGTGAGTTCCTGTTTCGCCAGGGCGATGGCTTCGACTCGGTTTACGCAGTGCGCTCGGGCGCCCTGAAGACGTTCAACCTGAGCGACGGTGGCGAAGAGCAGCTCACCGGTTTCCATCTGCCCAGCGAGCTTGTGGGCCTGTCGGGCATGGACACCGAGACCCACCCGGTCTCGGCCCAGGCACTGGAGACGACTTCGGTGTGCGAAATTCCTTTTGATCGTCTCGATGAGCTGGCGGTGCAGCTGCCGCAACTGCGTCGACAATTGATGCGGGTGATGAGCCGGGAAATTCGTGACGACCAGCAAATGATGCTGTTGCTTTCGAAGAAAACCGCGGACGAACGCATCGCCACGTTCCTGGTCAATCTCTCGGCGCGTTTTCGTGCCCGCGGGTTTTCGGCCAATCAGTTTCGCTTGAGCATGTCACGCAATGAAATGGGCAACTACCTGGGCCTGGCCGTGGAAACCGTGTCCAGGGTGTTCACCCGCTTCCAACAGAACGCGTTGATCGCAGCCGAAGGCAAGGAAATTCATATTCTCGACCCGATCCAGCTCTGCGCCCTGGCCGGCGGCTCGGTCGAAGGCTGATGCGCTCGCGCGGCTGAGGCTTTCGCCCCGTCGCGCTATACTGCCGCGTTTGCAGCCAGCCAGGACACCTCGACGATGGTCTTCGACTCCTTCGACATCAAATCCCTGATCCGCCCCGTGATCGACTTCCCCAAGCCAGGCGTGATCTTTCGCGATATCACTCCGCTGTTCCAGTCGCCCACTGCCCTGCGGCTGGTCATGGACAGCTTCGCCCATCGCTATGTCGAGGCCGATTTCACGCACATTGGCGCGATGGATGCCCGGGGCTTCCTGATCGGCTCGATCCTGGCCTATCAGTTGAACAAGCCGCTGGTGTTGTTTCGCAAACAGGGCAAGCTGCCAGCCGACGTACTGGCCGAGGGTTACCAGACCGAGTACGGCGAAGCCTTTCTTGAAGTGCACGCCGACAGCCTGTGCGAAGGGGATTCGGTGGTGATGTTCGATGACCTGATCGCCACTGGCGGAACGTTGATCGCCGCCGCCAACCTGATCCGCCGCATGGGCGCCAGGGTCCATGAAGCCGCGGCGATCATCGACTTGCCGGAACTGCTCGGCTCCCAGCGCCTGGAAGACATGGGCATCCCGACGTTCTGCCTGACGCAGTTCTCCCTCAGCGAAAAATAACCTGGCCAAATCACATAACCCATTGTGGGAGCGAGCCTGCTCGCGATGGCGGTAGATCTGTCGATACCTATACTGGCTGACACACCGCTATCGCGAGCAGGCTCGCTCCCACAAGGGATTCGTGTTGCGGCTACAACGCGATTGGCTTGCGCCCGGCAAACGAATGCGCCAGCGTCCCGCCGTCCACCAACTCAAGCTCCCCACCCAACGGCACGCCATGGGCGATGCGGGAGGCGACCAGGCCTTTATTGCTGAGCAGTTGGGCGATGTAATGCGCAGTGGCTTCGCCTTCGACCGTCGGGTTGGTGGCGAGGATGACTTCGGTAAACGTGCCCGCCTCCTCGATCCGCGCCATCAACTGCGGGATGCCGATGGCTTCAGGCCCCAGGCCGTCGAGCGGTGACAGGTGCCCCTTGAGCACAAAGTAACGGCCGCGAAAGCCGGTCTGCTCCACCGCATAGACATCCATAGGCCCCTCGACCACGCAGAGCAGGCTGTCGTCCCGTCGCGGGTCGGCGCATTGCGGGCAAAGATCGTCCTCGGTCAGGGTGCGACACTGGCGACAATGCCCGACACCTTCCATGGCCTGGCTCAACGCCTGGGCCAGGCGCGAGCCGCCGCTGCGATCACGCTCGAGCAGTTGCAACGCCATGCGCTGGGCGGTTTTCTGACCCACGCCTGGCAAGGTTCGCAGGGCATCGATCAGTTGGCGGATCAAAGGGCTGAAGCTCATGGGGGAAACGTCCGACATAACAACGAGACGCGGTTTATACCCGCGCCTCCGATTAGCGTCAAATACTCAATCGCGCGCTACTCGCACCACCAACTTGCCGAAATTTCGCCCCTCCAACATGCCGATGAAAGCCTGGGGCGCATTTTCAAGACCATCGACCACGTCCTCGCGGAACTTGACCTTGCCATCGCGCACCCAAGGCGCCATGGCGCTGATGAATTCCGGCTGGCGGTCACCGTAGTCATCGAACACGATGAAACCCTGGATGCGCACGCGCTTGGTCAACAGCGTGCGTTGTAGTTGCGGCAGGCGATCCGGGCCAATTGGCGGCTGATGATCATTGTAGGATGCGATCAAGCCGCAAAGCGGGACGCGCGCCTTGGCGTTGAGCAGCGGCACGACCGCATCGAAGACCTTGCCGCCGACGTTTTCGTAATAGATATCGATACCTTGATCGCAAGCCCTGGCAAGCTCTTCGGCGAAATTCGCGCTTTTATGGTCAATACAGGCGTCGAAACCCAGCTCATCGACCACGTACTTGCATTTTTCGCCACCGCCGGCCACCCCCACCACCCGCAAGCCCTTGATCTTCGCCACCTGGCCAACCACGGAGCCCACGGCGCCCGACGCCGCCGCCACGACCAGGGTTTCCCCGGCCTTGGGCTGGCCAATGTCCATCAACCCCATGTAGGCCGTCATGCCCGGCATCCCCAACACCCCCAGCGCCATCGAGGGGCTGGGCAAGCCGGAAGGGATCGGAATGACATCGCGGCCATCGCTGATGCAGTGGCTCTGCCAACCCGTGGCCCCCACCACCAGATCACCCTCTTGGAATTTCGGATGCATCGAGCGCTCTACGCGGCTGACGGCACCACCGGTCATCACCTCATCGATCTGCACCGGCGCAGCGTAGGAAGGCGCGTCACTCATGCGCCCGCGCATGTAAGGGTCCAGTGACAGGAAGAGCGTCTTGAGCAGGATTTGTCCTTCGGCCAGATCGGGCAACGTCACGTGTTCAAGTCGAAAGTTTTCAGGGGTTGGCGCACCTTGGGGGCGCGAGGCCAGCACGATGCGCTGATTGGAAATCGATGACATGGAGGCGTCTCCTAGTTCGTTGAGCGTACACGTATAGGGAGCAGACCATTGCCTTGGGGGCGCGTTCGATGTTTATGCCGGGATAGCACGGTGCAGCCTGCTCCGGACGGCGTTCCGACGAAAGCAGTCGAACAGAGACCCCATTGCTCCTGCCAGAAACAAAAATGCCAGGCGCGATGCCTGGCATTGTGTGTAGCCCATCCCGAGCGCGATGGCGAATCAGAACGGCAGTTTCATGCCCGGCGGCAGCTGCATGCCAGCGGTCATGCCGGACATCTTGTCCTGGCTGTTCGCTTCGATCTTGCGCACTGCGTCGTTGACGGCGGCGGCGAACAGGGCTTCGAGCATTTCCTTGTCGTCTTCGCTCAGGCCTTCGACCACGCTCGGGTCGATGCTGACGCGCTTGATATCGTGGCGACCGGTCATGACCACCGTCACCATGTCGCCACCGGATTTGCCGGTGACTTCAGCGTTGGCCAGCTCTTCCTGCATCTTGGCCATTTTTTCCTGCATCTGCTGCGCCTGCTTCATCAGGCCGGCCATGCCACCTTTCATCATGGTAATCACCTCGAAAGTACTTGGATAAACAACGCGCCCGGCCTGCCCGGCCCGGCGCCTTCAGTTATGAGCCCTGGGTGACCGGGGCCTCGACAGGTTCGATAGTATCGTGACGGACCACGGCGCCGAACTGTTGCATCATCTGTTGGATGAACGGATCGTTCTGGATCGATTCCTCGGCTTCGCGCTGACGGTCGGCGCGGCGCCGGGACGCGGCCTGGGCCGGGGTTTCCTGCTCGGGCTTGATCAGCTCGATGGTCAACGTGAGAGTGCGCTGGTGGTACTGGTTCAGCGCATCGTTGAGGCGACGCTGTTGGGTTGCGTTGAACAGCGCGCTGTGGGCCGGATCCAGGTGCAGCAGCCAATGGTCGCCCTCGACCGAGATCAAGGTGCAGTTGGCGGCGATGCTACCGGTCATGCCACTGATCTGCAGCTTGGGGAACAGCTCCAGCCATTGCAGGGCCAGCCCAGTGGCGGGCATTGCCGCCGGTTCAGGTTCTGGCTCCGGTGCCGGTTCGGCGGCATGTTCGCTGGCCAGGTCGTCCAGGTAGCTGTAGGCCGAATCGATGTCCGGCTCGATGTAGTCCTCGTCCAGCGGCGGCTCATCGTCCAGATCGATGCCCGGCGTCGCGACCTCGACGTCGGCCACCGTCGGCTCCGGCATTGGCGCAGCCACCCACTCGGGTGCATCGGGCACCACGCTGTCGGGTGTCGGCAGGGGCATCGGCGGCAACTCGGGCTGCTCGGCGATGGTTTCCAAAACGGGCTCGACGGCGGGTTGCTGGACAACTTGCGGCTCGACCGGGTCGTTCCAAGGCAGGTCGATGACTTCTTCGGCGACGGGCTCGGGGAGCGCCTCGATGACCGGTTCGGGCTCTGGCTCAGGCGTGACGACAACAGGCGCCGGGGCCGGAATCGGCTGGGCTGCGGGCGCCACCGCCGTAGGAGCAGGAGCCGCTGCCGACGCAACAACGGGCGTGGCAGCCACTGGCTTGGCGGAATCAGCTGTGGCCTGGCTGATCCCCACTGGCTTTAGCGCTTGTCTCGGCGCGTCCGCGGTATCGGCCGGCCGGAACGCAAGCATTCGCAGCAGCACCATCTCGAAGCCGCCGCGCGGATCCGGTGCCAGTGGCAGGTCGCGACGGCCGATCAGGCCCATCTGGTAATAAAACTGTACGTCTTCGGCCGGCAGCGCCTGGGCCAAAGCCAACACGCGGTCCCGGTCGCCATGGCCGTTGTCGACCCCCTCGGGCAAGGCCTGGGCGATGGCGACACGGTGCAGCACGTTGAGAATCTCCGAGAGCACGCCATTCCAGTCCGGCCCCTGCTCGGCCAGGTGACGCACCGCTTCGAGCAATGCCTTTGCGTCCCCTTCGATCAGCGCAGTCAAAACGTCGTAGACCTGGCCGTGATCGAGGGTGCCCAGCATGGCGCGCACCTCGGCGGCCATGACCTTGCCTTCGCCGAAGGCAATGGCCTGGTCGGTCAGGCTCATGGCGTCACGCATCGAACCGTCGGCGGCTCGTCCCAGCAGCCACAGCGCATCGTCCTCGAACGGCACGTTCTCCACACCTAGCACATGGGTCAGGTGCTCGACGACCCGTTCCGGCGTCATGTTCTTCAGAGAGAACTGCAAGCAGCGCGACAAAATCGTTGCGGGAAGTTTCTGCGGATCGGTGGTCGCCAGGATGAATTTGACGTAGGGCGGCGGTTCTTCGAGGGTCTTGAGCAGCGCATTGAAGGAATGGCTGGAGAGCATGTGCACTTCGTCGATCAGGTAGACCTTGAAGCGCCCACGGCTCGGGGCGTACTGCACGTTGTCGAGCAGCTCGCGGGTATCCTCGACCTTGGTGCGGCTGGCGGCGTCGATTTCGATCAGGTCGACGAAACGACCTTCGTCGATTTCCCGGCAGACAGAACATTCGCCGCAAGGCGTCGACGTAATACCGGTTTCACAGTTCACGCACTTGGCGATGATCCGCGCAATGGTGGTCTTGCCCACGCCGCGGGTACCGGTGAACAGATAGGCATGGTGCAGCCGCTGGCTGTCCAAGGCGTTGATCAGAGCCTTGAGCACATGGGTCTGGCCGACCATTTCGCGGAACGAGCGCGGACGCCATTTACGTGCAAGAACCTGATAACTCATCGAAAACCGTCGCAACGAAGGAACATAAGCGGCTAATGCTAGCGGAGCAGGGACGAAATTGCATCCGGTGCGCTCGTCTAATCTGGCTAAGCTAGGTTCAGCAGCTCGGTTGTCGACAGTTTTTTGTACAGTCAGGAGAGTTTATGCGTTCGGCCATGGGGGCTTTGCTGTTGTTGGGGACGGGGTGTTTCGCTGATGAGGTTCCCTTGCGTTTTGCCGTCACCGATGGCTGGGCCATGCCCATGGTGCAGATCGACAGAGGCCGCCCGACCCAGGGCATTCTGCCGGACGTCATGACCAGCCTGGCGACCCAGGTGGGCATGCCTGCGCAATTCCATGTCCTGGCCCGCGCGCGGCTGGACAGCGCCATGGAGCAGGGCGAAATAGACATGCGCTGTTATGTCTCGCCTGATTGGGTGAAGGATGTTGGGGGCGATTATCTCTGGAGCGTCCCGCTGTTCTTCCAGCGCGATGTGCTTGTCGGTTCGCCCGGCGCTCCCGCTGCCATCACGCCGTCGGCACTCACACAACAGTCCATCGGCACCGTGCTGAGCTACAGCTACCCCACCCTGCAGCCATTGTTCGACAGTGGCCACCTGCGGCGCGACGACGCCCGCAGCCAGGATCAGGTGCTGGCGAAACTGCTGGCCCGGCGATACCGCTATGCGGTCAGCAACCAATGGGCGCTGGACTGGTTCAACCAGCGTCACAGCGCTGACCGACAGCTGCGCCAAGTCGCTGTCCTGCAGGAACAACAGTTGAGCTGCTATGTGCGCAATGATCCGAAGATTCCCGCACAGCGCATCCTGCGTACCTTGTCGAACATGAAGAGATCCGGGGAAATCGACGCGATCATCCAGCTTTATACTGGCCGCAACGAAGGGTTGCGGGACGGCGATGCGTCTCCATGATCAACGGGCCGGGCCTGGCGCTGTGGTGGCGCCCTGTGGATTCGTCAGCCATCGGCACGAGCGTGATATCGCAGAACAGGAAGGTATCTGGCAAACCTTGCGAACGAAGGCCTGGGGGCGTTAAGGAGGCAACCCCACCAGCCACACCCCGGCACACAATGTTCCCGCTGTGGCTGCTTCCTTCCGGATCTGACCAGGTTCACGGGTAATCGTTGCGGGGGGACCGATGGGGTCACCATAACGACGCCCGCCTTGCGGCGAGCCGCGCCATTGTACCTATCTGACAAGAAGTTACAACCGTTCGTGTCGGATTAAAAAAATCCATGAGGTTCAAGTACTTGCTATGGGAAGAACCTCTTTCGCAATCGCCTCGGCCATTCAGATAGAACCTACAACAGCACCTCATCCGCCCGGCCACCCTCCTCCTGGATCACCAGATGGATGAAATGCAGCTTGGTGATTACTGCCGCCGGTACGACGAATGGGTAGAAATCCGGCTGGCCCATGCTGCGCGAGAGTTCGTTGAGCATTCCGGCCAGTTCGATCCAGGCGTTGACGAATGAAAGGAACGCCTTGCCGCCCGCGTGCTCGGGGTCGAACAGGGTTTCGGGAGGAAATGGCTGGTAATCGAAATCCATTTCCCGCGCACTCATGCCGAAGCCGAGCGCCGTGTCGACGGCGTCCATCATGTGCAGGTAATGGGCCCAGGTTTCAGCCCAGTCCTCCCACGGGTGCATGGTGGCGTAGGCGCTGACGTAACGGGCCTGCCAATCCAGTGGCGCGCCTTGTTGATAATGCCGCTCCAACGCCTCGGAGTAGCTTGCGCGCTCATCGCCGAACAAGGCGCGAAACGGCTCCAGCCAGTGACTGTCGGCAACCAGCCGGTCCCAGAAATAATGGCCGACCTCGTGGCGAAAATGCCCGAGCAAGGTCCGATACGGCTCGTGCATCTGCTGCCGCACGTGCTCGCGGTGAGCATCGTCGGCTTCCTTGATGTCCAGGGTGATAAGGCCGCTGGCGTGCCCGGTCGTCGGCGGTTTCCCGTCGGGGTCGACGCCGATGAAATCAAAGGCCAGGCCGATGTTTTCGTCGGCGCTCTTGGGGATGACCGGCAAGCCGAGGGTAATCAGTTGCGCCACGAGGCGGCGCTTGGCGGTTTCGACCTTGCGCCAGCGCTCGGGGTTTTCCGGGATCGAGAGGTCAGGAATCGTGCGATTCAGGCTGCAGGCGATGCACAGTGTGTCGTGCCCGTTGGCTGGCAACAGCCAATTGCACGCCGCCGGGGTGTCGAGATTGGCGCAGCGGCGAAACAGTCCGGCCTGCGGGTCGACGTCCAGGAGCCAGGTATCAGGTTGCTCGCCGGGCTGAAGGGACGAAAGGCGGCTCTGCTCCGGCTGATACCCCAACGCCGCCAGGCACGCCAGGCATTGGCTGTTGCGAAAGAACAATGACTGGCCGCAGCGGCACGGCCAGACTTTGCTGTTGCGTGACCGATCACCCAGGAACGGCGCGGCGATGCGTGAGCTCAGTTGTTCGAAAAAGCGGTACATGGCGATCTCTCCCAGGAGCCTGCAAGACTAGATCACCTGATGCCCATGATCGTTCCAAAACGCTGTGTCATGACCCCGATAACCGTGGCGAGGGAGCTTGCGCCCCCGCCACAAAAGCCAAGCCTCAGAGCGCGACGCCATGCCCTGTCAAGAACTCGACAAACGCTTGTTCGTCGAGCACCTTGAGCCCCAGTTCATTGGCTTTGGTCAATTTCGATCCAGCGCCCGGCCCGGCCACCACGCAGTGGGTTTTCGCCGACACGGAACCGGCCACCTTCGCCCCCAGGCTTTCCAGCTTGTCCTTGGCGACATCGCGACTCATCAGCTCCAGCGAACCGGTCAGGACCCAGGTGTGCCCCGCTTCAGGCAAGCCCTCGACAACCTTCTTCTCGCTCCGCCAGTGCATGCCGAAATCCCGCAGTTGCTGCTCGGCAGCCAAGGCCTGTTCACGATTGGCGGCGATGGCGAAGAATTCGCGCACGGCGTTTGCCTGCTTTTCCGGCAACGCCTGGCGCATGTCCAGCCAGTCGGCATCCATGACGGCTTCGAGGGAACCGAACTTGTCCGCCAGTTTCTGCGCGCCGCCCGGCCCGACCGAAGGAATGTGCAGCTTGTCGAGGAAGCCTCCCAGGGTAGTACTGGCGGAAAATTCCGCGCTCAGTTCGCCCTGGTCCTGGATCTCCAGGCCATGGCGCAGCAGATCCTTGATGACCTGGCGATTGTGCGGGTCTTCGAAGAAGCTGTGGATCTCGTGGGCAACTTCCAGGCCGACATCCGGCAGGTACGTCAGCACCTGCGGCAGCGCCGCCTGCACGCGCTCCAGTGAACCGAGGGAGCGGGCCAGGACCTTGGCGGTCTCCTCGCCCACGTCGGGAATGCCGAGGGCGTAGATAAAACGCGCCAGGCTCGGCCTCTTGCTGTCGACAATCGCTGACAGCAGGTTCCTGCTCGACAGCTCGGCGAAGCCTTCCAGGTCGACGATCTGCTCGAACGTCAGCGCATACAGATCCGCCGGCGAGCCCACCAGGCCTTCGTCCACCAATTGTTCGACGCTCTTCTCGCCCAGCCCTTCGATATCCATGGCCCGGCGCGAGACAAAATGAATGATTGCCTGCTTGAGCTGCGCGCCACAGGCCAGGCGACCGACGCAGCGGTACACCGCGCCTTCGCTGACGGTTTCACGGCCCTTGCTGCGCTTGATCAGTTGCGTGCGTTCGACGTGGGAACCGCAAACCGGACATTGCTGCGGCACTGCCACCGGACGGGCATTGGCTGGACGACGCTCGGTGACGACTTGCACCACTTGCGGGATGACATCACCGGCTCGGCGAATGATCACCGTGTCGCCGATCATCAGGCCCAGGCGCGCCACCTCGTCCATGTTGTGCAACGTGGCGTTGGCCACCGTCACGCCAGCCACCTTGACCGGCTTGAGCCGCGCCACGGGCGTGACGGCGCCGGTGCGGCCGACCTGGAACTCGACGTCCAGCAGTTCGGTAAGCTCTTCGCTGGCAGGGAATTTGTGAGCGATAGCCCAGCGAGGCTCCCGCGCGCGAAAACCCAGTTCGCGCTGTGACGCGATGCTGTTGACCTTGAACACCACGCCGTCGATTTCGTAGGGCAGCGAACTGCGCCGCTCACCAATGTCACGGTAGTAATCCAGGCATTCGTCGATGCCGTGGGCCAGCTTCAGCTCGCGGCTGATGGGCATGCCCCAAGCCTTGAGTTGTTTGAGATTGCCAATGTGGGTATCGGCGATGTCCGACGTCACCTGGCCGATGCCATAGCAGCAAAACTCAAGGGGACGATTGGCGGTGATCCGGGAGTCCAACTGGCGCAGGCTGCCCGCGGCAGCGTTGCGGGGGTTGGCGAACGTCTTGCCGCCCGCCTCCAGCTGGGTGGCGTTCAAGCGCTCGAAACCGGCCTTGGACATGTACACCTCGCCGCGCACCTCCAGCACCGGTGGCCAGCCGCTGCCTTGCAACTTGAGAGGAATGTTGCGCACGGTGCGCACGTTGACGCTGATGTCTTCGCCCGTGGTGCCGTCACCGCGCGTCGCGCCGCGCACCAGCATGCCGTCTTGATACAACAGGCTGACCGCCAGGCCATCGAGCTTCGGCTCGCAACTGTATTCCACCGCCGCGCCGCCGCCGAGCAAATCGTCCATGGGCAGGTCGAGGCCTTCGGTCACTCGCCGGTCGAACTCGCGCAAAGTGGTTTCGTCGAACACGTTGCCCAGGCTGAGCATCGGGATTTCGTGACGCACCTGGCTGAAGGCCGACAGCGCCACGCTGCCGACTCGCTGGGTCGGGGAATCGCTCGTCACCAGCTCCGGGTGTTGTTCTTCCAAGGCTTTGAGCTCATGGAAAAGACGATCGTATTCGGCGTCCGGAATGGAAGGTTCATCGAGGACGTGATAGCGGTAATTATGCTGGTCCAGCTCGGTGCGCAGCTCTAGGATGCGGGTTTCGACGGCGCTCATGGTGTTCTCTCATAAAGCAAAAGAGCAGCCTGGGCTGCTCAATTTTCTCAAGACGTTGAGGGGTACTTCGCACCCCAGCGGGAGCAAGCTCCCTCGCCACAAGAGGCTCTCCAACCAAGGGGAGCCGGTCTCATCGCTCAACGCTTCTGGGTCAGCGCGCGGCGTTCGAATTCGACAATGCGCTGGCGGTAGTGCTCGATGGTCTGGGCCGTCAGCACGCTGCGTTGGTCGTCCTTCAATTCGCCGTTGAGCTCCTGGGCCAGCTTGCGCGCAGCGGCCACCATCACGTCGAAAGCCTGCTTGGGATGACGCGGGCCTGGCAGGCCCAGAAAGAAGCTCACCGCCGGCGTGCTGAAATGATCGATGTCGTCCAGGTCGAACACGCCAGGCTTGACGGCGTTGGCCATGGAGAACAACACCTCGCCATTGCCTGCCATGCTTTCGTGGCGATGGAAGATGTCCATCTCGCCAAAACGCAGGCCGCTTTCCAGGATGTTCTGCAACAGCGCAGGGCCCTTGAAGCCGGCCGGGTCGCGGCAGATCACGCTGATCACCAGCACTTCTTCGGCCTGGGCCTGTTCCCTGTCGCCGCTGGATGACTTGCTCTCGTCCGGGAAATCACCGTCACGGCTGTTGAAGCTCGGCCCGCCATCGAGGTCGAGGTTCAGGTTCAAATCACCCTGGGACGGTTCGCTGTTGCGCTTGCCGCGCTTGGAACCCGACTCCCGTGGCTCACGGGCAGGCGCGCTCATGGACGGCAAATCGTGTTCGTCCAGCTGCGGCTCCTTGTGGGTGTCCAGCACCCGGGGCGGGCCCAACAGCTCGGCGCTGTCATCCTCATCGGGGAGGTTCGACAGGCTGCGATCCAGGCGAAACTTGAGTTTGCCCTTGCCGCCGCGCATGCGACGCCAGCCGTCGAAAAGAATACCGGCAATGACAATGATGCCGATGACGATCAGCCACTCGCGCAGACCGATTTCCATTTAATCCCGTGCCTCTATAAAAATGCTGAAAAATAAGGGGCTTAGCTATTTGCAAACCGCTTTAAAACGTGGCGCCAACTCTATGTTCTGAATGGCGTTTTGCCCACGCATACGAAAAATTGACATTAAACTAGCACGACCAAAGATAACTTTACACCGTCTGTCGCATAGGCTTGTGCCCAATCTGTGAATTGAACATCAGCCCCAAGGGTAAAAAAACCCTACAGCGTTCAAAACATAAGCCCTGCGAGCCTTTGTTCAGGCGTCCACCATGGCCATGGCCTCCTCCACATCCACCGCCACCAGCCGCGAACACCCCGGCTCATGCATGGTCACGCCCATCAACTGGTCGGCCATTTCCATGGCGATCTTGTTGTGGGTGATGTAGATGAACTGCACCGTTTCGGACATTTCCTTCACCAGCCGTGCGTAACGGCCGACGTTGGCGTCGTCCAGTGGTGCGTCGACCTCATCGAGCATGCAGAACGGCGCCGGGTTCAGTTTGAAAATGGCAAAGACCAGAGCCAGCGCCGTCAGCGCTTTTTCGCCGCCGGAGAGCAAATGGATGGTGCTGTTCTTCTTGCCGGGAGGACGCGCCATGATTGTCACCCCTGTATCGAGTAGATCTTCGCCCGTCAGTTCCAAGTAGGCGCTACCGCCACCGAAAACTTTTGGGAAAAGCGCCTGCAAACCGCCGTTGATCTGATCAAAGGTATCCTTGAAGCGGTTGCGGGTTTCCTTGTCGATTTTGCGGATGACGTTTTCCAGGGTCTCCAGCGCCTCCGCCAGATCGTCGTTCTGAGCGTCCAGGTAACGCTTGCGCTCTGACTGCTGCTGGTACTCGTCGATGGCCGCCAGGTTGATTGCCCCCAGGCGCTGGATGCGCTGGGCGATGCGTTCAAGTTCTTCCTCGGCGTCCTTTTCGTTCGCCCCGGCCACCAGGGTGGCGAGCACGCCGTCGAGGTCGTAGCCGTCTTCCAGCAATTGGTCCTGCAAGGCTTTGCGCCGCACCGTCAAGGCCTGCCACTCCATGCGCTGCTGCTCCATCTGGCCACGGATCAGCTGCGATTGCTGCTCGGCCTGGCTGCGGCGCTTCTCAGCGTCGCGCAGTTCGCGGTCGGCATCCTCCAGGGCAATCTGTGCAGTCTTGAGTTCTTCGTCGACGCTCATGCGTTTGTCGAGCAACTCTTCGAGCTTGAGGCGCAGTTCTTCCAGTGGCGCCTCGCCCTCTTCCAGGTTGAGGCTCAACTGCTCACGCTTTTCGGTCAGGCGCTCGGACTGCATTTCCAGACGTTCCAAGGCCTGGCGTGTGGAATCGTGCTGGGCCCTGAGCGAGCCCAGGCGTACCGCCAGCTGATGGGCATGGTCTTTGTGCTGGCGCGCTTCCTGGCGCACGCGGTCCAGGCGTTCACGCAGGCTGTCGCGCTGGGCCAGCAGCAATTCACGCTGTTCGGTATCCACCGCCATCGCATCAAGGGCTTCTTGCAATTGCAGGCGCGCCTCGCCGATCTGTTCGTGTTCCAACGCCCGCTGCTCGCCCAACTCGGCGATTTCTTCGTCAAGACGGGTACGACGCAGGGCCAATTGTTCGACCTTGGCCTTGCCGGCAGACAGCTGCGCCTTCAGTTCGCCCTGCTGGCGTGCTTCATCTTGCAACAGCCGACGCAGGTGTTCGCGGCCGTTTTCCTGTTGGCGCTGTTGCGCCCGCAGGTTCTGTAGTTCGGTTTCCAGGGCTTCGACGCTGGCCTCGCGCTCTTCGCGCTCGGCGGCCAGGCGCTGGATTTCCTGGCCTCGGGCGAGCATGCCGCTCTCGGCTTCAGAGGCCCGGCGAACCCGCAGGAAATGCCGCCCGACCCAATACCCGTCGCGGCTGATCAGGCTTTCGCCGGCTGCCAATTGCCCACGCAAGGCCAAGGCGTGCTCGAGGCTGTCCACCGGCTTGACCTGCCCCAGCCAAGGCGACAGGTCGACCTGGGCTTCGACCTTGTCCAACAGACTGCCTGGCACCCGCACGCCGTCGCCGGCCGGGCTGAGCAGGCGCAGATCGCCCTGGCTGAAACCGGAAAGATCGAACCCAGCGAAATCATCCACCAGCACTGCTTGCAGATCGGCGCCCAGCACGGTTTCCACCGCCAGTTCCCAGCCGGCATCGACCTTCAAACCTTCGGCCAGGCGCGGGCGCTCGGCCAGGTGCTGGTCGCGCAGCCATTCGGCGGTGCCGGTGCCTGGGTCCAACGCGGCTTGCTGCAAGGCCTCCAGCGAGGCCAGCCGACCGTTGAGTCGCTGCAATTCGCCCTGGGCCTGTTGCTGGTTCTGCAAGGCCAGCTGCAAGGCTTGGCGCAGTTGTTCAAGGCGTTCGACCTGGGCATCTTCGCTGGCCTGCAGGTCTTCGAGGGTGGCTTCGCTGGTCGCCAGTTGCTCGCTCAGCTCCAGAATCGCGGCGTCTTCCGGATCCGCGGCGAGCAAGGCGCGCTCTTCAGACAGGCGACGCTGACGTTCGGCCAGGCGCTCCATGCTGGTTTCCAACTGCTGGATGCGCGACTGCTGGACTTCTGCCTGGCGCCGCGGCTCGGCCGAGGTCAGGTTGAAACTGTCCCACTGCTCTTGCCAACCATGCATGGTCAACTCGGCTTCTTCCAGGGCTGCGGCTGCCTCTTCGGCGGCGGCGCTGGTGAGTTCCTGCTCCGGCGTGAGCCGCTCCAGCTCCTCGCCGAGGGTCAGCAACAAGGTGCGATCGTGGCCCAGGTGGGATTCGGTTTCCAGGCGTGCGCGCTCAGCCTCCTTCAAATCTTCCTGCAACTGGCGCAGGCGCTGCTGGCCGTGCTGGATGCTTTGCTCGACCCTGGCAATGTCGCCTCCCACGGAATAGAAGCGCCCTTGCACCAGGTTGAAGCGCTCGGAAAGTTCATGGTGCCCGTCGCGCAGGCGCTCGATGGCGGCATCGGCGTTGCGCTGCTCGGCGACCAACGCTTCGAAGCTGACTTCCTGGTTGCCGATGATCGCCTCGCGCTGGCCCACCTGTTCGTTCAACGCCTGCCAGCGCAGGGCCGACAGTTGGGCCTTGAGCTGGCGCTCTTCGGCTTTGTATTCCTGGTATTTCTTTGCCGCCTCGGCCTGGCGATGCAGGCGTTCGAGCTGGCGCTCGAGTTCTTCACGCAGGTCAGTCAGACGCGCGAGGTTTTCGTGGGTACGGCGGATGCGGTTCTCGGTCTCGCGACGCCGTTCCTTGTATTTGGAGATACCGGCGGCTTCTTCGATGAAGTTGCGCAGGTCTTCGGGCTTGGCCTCGATCAGCTTGGAGATCATGCCCTGCTCGATGATCGAATAGCTGCGCGGTCCCAGGCCGGTGCCAAGGAAGATGTCGGTGATGTCCCGGCGACGGCATTTGGCGCCGTTGAGGAAATAGCTGTTCTGGCTGTCACGGGTCACTTTGCGGCGGATGGAGATTTCCGCGTAGGCCGCGTATTCGCCGATGAGGGTGCCATCGGAATTATCGAACACCAGTTCGATGCTGGCCTGGCTCACTGGCTTGCGGCTGGTGGAGCCGTTGAAGATGACGTCGGTCATCGACTCGCCGCGCAGGTTCTTGGCCGAGCTTTCGCCCATCACCCAGCGCACGGCGTCGATGATGTTCGACTTGCCGCAACCATTGGGCCCGACCACCGCCGCCATGTTGCTGGGGAAGTTCACCGTCGTCGGGTCGACGAAGGATTTGAACCCCGCCAGCTTGATGCACTTGAGTCGCACGTCAGGCCGCCGTCAGGGCCGAAACCACCAGATCGCAACTGCGCTGGGCGTAAGCCGTCAGCACAGTGCGGATCTGCGGCAGATCACGGGCCAGCACGGCCGCGAGCAGGCGCTGGAACAGGTCGAGGAATTCGCTCATTTCCGCCTTGCGCTGCTCAAGAGCCAGGAAATAGGCGCGGCTCATGGCCGGTTGCAGGTTTTCAACGGTTTCCTGCAGATAAGGGTTGTTGGCAAAGGGATAGGCTGCTCGCATCACGCTGAAGCTATCGTCGACGAACGTACGGATGTCCTGGCGCTCGTAGGCTTCCTTGAGGCGCTGCTGGATCGCCACGAACGGCGCCATGTCTGCCTGCTCTTTCCAACCATGCGCCACTGCATTGCCCAGCAGGATATAGAGCTCGCTCATCAATGCGCAAAGGCTGCGCACCTTGTGTTCGGTGAGCTCGGTGACGTGGGCGCCACGGCGCGGCAAGATGGCGATCAGGTGACGCCGCTCCAGGATCAGCAAGGCCTCGCGGACCGAACCGCGGCTGACATTGAGCGCCAGCGTAACCTTCTGCTCCTGGATGCGCTCTCCCGGCTTCATTTCGCCGCGAATGATGCGCTCGGCGAGATGATGGGCGATTTGCTCGGCGAGGCTGTCCGGGGCCTTGAACGTCATGGTTGTCCTTCAAACTCTTCAGATCTGCACAAGCGGCGCAGTGTAGCGCACTCAATACGTCATGGCGCAGGGCCTCCACCGGGTTTTGGCACGATATAAGCAAAATTTTTGGCGTCTTTCTGGAACAGATCCCTGTGGGAGCGAGCCTGCTCGCGAAGGTGCCGGGGCAGCTATGCATTTATTGACCGATATATCGCTTTCGCGAGCAGGCTCGCTCCCACAGGGTCAATACTCAGGTAGCAAGTTGTTTATCGACCAAACCGCTTTTCTTGACCTTTAAGTCAGAAAACAATTGACCGAAAAGTCAGAACTGCTAAATTCAGCTCACGTCGATACAACAATAATGAATCTGCGAGGCCTTCCGTGATCCAGTTTTTACTCAACCAGGAACTCCGTAGCGAGCATGCCCTGGACCCGAACCTGACCGTGCTCAATTACCTGCGCGAACACGTTGGTAAACCCGGCACCAAGGAAGGCTGCGCCAGCGGCGACTGCGGCGCATGCACCGTGGTGGTGGGCGAATTGGAGACGGACGCAGAAGGTGGCGAGCGTATTCGCTACCGCAGCCTCAATTCGTGCCTGACCTTCGTCTCGTCGCTGCACGGCAAGCAATTGATCAGCGTCGAAGACCTCAAGCACGATGGCCAGCTGCACAGCGTCCAGCAGGCGATGGTCGATTGCCACGGTTCGCAATGTGGTTTCTGTACCCCGGGCTTCGTCATGTCGTTGTTCGCCCTGCAAAAGAACAGCGAGCAGCCCGACGCCCATAAGGCCCACGAAGCGTTGGCCGGTAACTTGTGCCGCTGCACCGGTTACCGGCCGATCCTGGCCGCCGCCGACCAGGCCTGTTGCGCCAAGCAGCCCGACCAGTTCGACGCCCGTGAGGCCCAGACCATTGCCCGCCTCAAAGCCATCGCACCGACCGAGACCGGAGAACTCAACAGTGGCGACAAACGCTGCCTGGTGCCGCTGACCGTGGCCGACCTGGCCGACCTCTACGACGCCTACCCACAAGCACGGCTGCTGGCCGGCGGCACTGACCTGGCGCTGGAAGTCACCCAGTTCCACCGCACCCTGCCGGTGATGATCTATGTGGGCAACGTCGCCGAACTCAAGCGCGTCGAGCGTTTCGATGACCGCCTGGAAATCGGCGCGGCCACCGCGCTTTCCGATTGTTACGAGGCCCTGCAAGCCGAATATCCGGACTTCGGCGAACTGCTGCAGCGCTTCGCCTCGTTGCAGATCCGCAACCAGGGCACCCTGGGCGGGAACATCGGCAACGCCTCGCCCATTGGCGACTCGCCGCCCCTACTGATCGCCCTCGGCGCGCAGGTTGTGCTGTGCAAAGGCCAGACTCGCCGCACCCTGGCCCTGGAAGACTATTTCATCGATTACCGGGTCACCGCCCGCCAGGAAAGCGAATTCATCGAAAAGATCATCGTGCCCCGGGCCAGCGCCGAGCAAGCGTTTCGCGCCTACAAAGTCTCCAAGCGCCTGGACGACGACATTTCCGCCGTGTGCGCGGCGTTCAACCTGCGCATCGACAACGGCATGGTCCGCGAGGCCCGTGTGGCCTTCGGTGGCATGGCCGCGACCCCCAAGCGCGCCAAGCACTGTGAGGCCGCGCTGATCGGCGCGCCCTGGACCGACAGCACCCTCGAACGCGCCTGCGCGGCCCTGGCGGAGGATTTCACGCCCCTGTCGGACTTCCGCGCCAGCAAGGAATATCGCCTGCTCAGTGCCCGCAACCTGCTGCGCAAATATTTCATCGAACTGCAAACGCCCCACATCGAGACTCGGGTGACCGCTTATGTCTAATCATCACGCCGTAGAAAAGACCCAAGCCGAACTGGCGCAACTGTTCGCCCGCGACCTCACCACCGGCGTGGGCCGCAGCGTCAAGCATGACAGCGCCGCGAAGCACGTTTCAGGCGAGGCACAGTACATCGACGACCGCCTGGAATTCCCGAACCAATTGCACGTCTATGCCCGGCTCTCGGACCGCGCCCACGCGCGGATCCTGCGCATCGACACCGCGCCTTGCTACGCCTTCGAAGGCGTGCGCATCGCCATTACCCACCAGGACATCCCGGGCCTGAAGGACATCGGCCCGTTGCTGCCCGGTGACCCGCTGCTGGCGATCGACGATGTGCAGTTCGTTGGTCAACCCGTTCTGGCCGTTGCCGCCAGGGATCTCGAAACGGCGCGCAAGGCAGCCATGGCGGCCATAGTCGAATACGAGGACCTGGAACCGGTGCTGGATGTGGTCGAGGCGCTGCGCAAGCGGCATTTCGTGCTCGACAGCCATACCCACCAGCGCGGCGATTCAGCCACGGCGCTGGCAAGCGCCGAACATCGCATCCAGGGTTCACTGCACATCGGCGGCCAGGAACATTTCTACCTGGAAACCCAGATTTCCTCGGTGATGCCCACCGAAGACGGCGGCATGATCGTCTACTGCTCGACCCAGAACCCCACCGAAGTGCAAAAGCTGGTGGCCGAAGTGCTCGGCGTGTCGATGAACAAAGTGGTGGTGGACATGCGTCGCATGGGCGGTGGGTTCGGCGGCAAGGAAACCCAGGCCGCCAGCCCGGCGTGCCTGTGCGCCGTCATCGCGCACCTCACCGGCCAGCCGACCAAGATGCGCCTGCCCCGGGTCGAAGACATGCTGATGACCGGCAAGCGCCATCCCTTCTACATCGAATACGACGTCGGCTTCGACAGCACCGGTCGTCTGCACGGCATTGCCTTGGAACTGGCTGGCAATTGCGGCTGCTCGCCGGACCTGTCCGCCTCGATCGTCGACCGAGCGATGTTCCATGCCGACAACGCCTACTACCTTGGCGATGCAACGATCAACGGCCACCGCTGCAAGACCAACACCGCCTCGAACACCGCTTACCGTGGTTTCGGCGGCCCCCAAGGCATGGTCGCCATCGAAGAGGTGATGGACGCTATCGCCCGGCACCTGGGGCTCGACCCCCTGGCGGTGCGCAAGGCCAACTACTACGGCAAGACCGAGCGCAACGTCACGCATTACTACCAGACCGTCGAGCACAACATGCTCGAAGAGATGACCGCCGAGCTTGAACAAAGCAGCCAATACGCCGAGCGCCGCGAAGCGATCCGCCGCTACAACACAGGCAGCCCGATCCTGAAAAAGGGCCTGGCGCTGACGCCGGTGAAGTTCGGCATTTCGTTCACCGCCAGCTTCCTCAACCAGGCCGGCGCGTTGATTCACGTCTACACCGACGGCAGCATCCACCTCAATCACGGCGGCACAGAGATGGGCCAAGGCTTGAACACCAAGGTCGCCCAAGTGGTGGCCGAGGTGTTCCAGGTGGAAATGGACCGCGTGCAGATCACCGCGACCAACACCGACAAGGTGCCGAACACCTCGCCCACCGCCGCGTCTAGTGGCGCCGACCTGAACGGCAAGGCGGCGCAGAATGCCGCCGAAACCATCAAGCGGCGCCTGGTGGAGTTCGCCGCGCGGCAATACAAGGTCAGCGAGGAAGACGTGGAATTCCACAACGGCCACGTGCGGGTGCGCGATCACATCCTGACCTTCGAGGCACTGGTTCAACAGGCGTATTTCGCGCAGGTCTCGCTGTCGAGCACCGGTTTCTACAAGACCCCCAAAATCTATTACGACCGCAGCCAGGCCCGTGGAAGGCCGTTCTACTACTACGCCTACGGCGCGGCGTGCGCCGAGGTGATCGTCGATACCCTCACCGGCGAGTACAAGATGCTGCGCACCGACATCCTTCACGACGTCGGCGCCTCGCTGAACCCAGCCATCGACATCGGCCAGGTCGAGGGCGGATTCATCCAGGGCATGGGCTGGCTGACCATGGAAGAACTGGTGTGGAACGACAAGGGCAAGCTGATGACCAATGGCCCGGCCAGCTACAAGATCCCCGCCGTGGCTGACATGCCATTGGATTTGCGGGTCAAGCTGGTGGAAAACCGCAAGAACCCGGAAGACACGGTGTTCCACTCCAAGGCCGTGGGCGAGCCGCCGTTCATGCTCGGCATCGCCGCTTGGTGCGCCATCAAGGACGCCGTGGCGAGCCTGGGGGATTACCGGCATCAACCGAAGATCGACGCGCCGGCCACGCCGGAGCGGGTGTTGTGGGGGTGTGAGCAGATGCGGCAGTTGAAGGCTGTGAAGCCTGCGCAAGCCGAGGTCGAGTTGGCTTCACTTTAAACCGCGGCGCGGCCTTCGCGAGCAGGCTCGCTCCCACAGGGACCGCGTTGCAAATGTGGGAGCGAGCCTGCTCGCGAAAGCGGCCGAACAGACAACAGAGATGTCGAGGTGAACATGTACAACTGGATCAGCGCCCTCGCCGACCTGCAAACCCGCGGTGAACCCTGCGTGCTGGTGACGATCATCGAAGAGCTTGGCTCCACGCCGCGCAACGCCGGTTCGAAGATGGTCATCAGCGCCAGCCAGACGTTCGACACCATCGGTGGCGGTCATCTGGAATACAAGGCCATGGAAATCGCTCGGCAGATGCTCGCCAGCGGCCAGCAGAACACGCATCTGGAGCGTTTCAGCCTCGGCGCCAGCCTTGGCCAGTGCTGCGGCGGCGTCACCGTGTTGCTGTTCGAACCCATGGGGCAGGTCCAGGCGCAGATCGCCGTGTTCGGCGCCGGCCATGTCGGCCGGGCCTTGGTGCCGTTGCTGGCAAGCCTGCCCTGCCGGGTCCGCTGGATCGACTCGCGGGAGGCGGAGTTTCCTGAACAGTTACCCCATGGTGTGCGCAAGATCGTCACTGAAGAGCCATTGGATGAAGTCGACGACTTGCCCGCCGGCAGCTACTGCATCGTCATGACCCACAACCATCAGCTCGACCTGGAACTGAGCGCCGCGATTCTCAAGCGCAACGACTTTGCCTATTTCGGCCTGATCGGCTCGAAGACCAAACGGGTCAAGTTCGAACACCGCTTGCGGGATCGCGGCTTCGACAGCGGCACCCTGCAACGTATGCGTTGCCCGATGGGCATTGGCGAAGTCAAAGGCAAATTGCCTGTGGAAATCGCCATCTCCATCGCCGGCGAAATCATCGCCACCTATAACGCGGATTTCGGCCAGCACACCTCGCGCGCCGAACCCATTGCCAAGTTGCTGCCGGTTTCGCGCCGCAGCCAGCGTTAATCTTTTTATCGAGACAGACCATGCCCCTGACACGCAAAGCCTACCGCGCCGCCCTGCTCCACAGCCTCGCCGACCCGGTCGAAGTTGGCATCGAGGCGTCCTATGAATATTTCGAGGATGGCCTGCTGGTGGTGGAAAATGGCCAGATCAGCGCCATCGGCCACGCCCATGAGGTGCTGCCGACCCTGGCGGCGGATATCGAAATCGCCCATTACCCGGATGCGCTGATCACTCCAGGCCTCATCGATACCCATATCCACCTGCCTCAGACCGGTATGGTCGGCGCCTATGGCGAGCAACTGCTGGACTGGCTCAACACCTACACCTTCCCTTGCGAAAGCCAATTCGCCGACCCGGCCCACGCCGAGGCAGTGGCGGATATTTTCGTCAAGGAACTGCTGCGCAACGGCACTACCACGGCCCTGGTGTTTGGCAGCGTACATCCCCAATCGGTGAATGCTTTTTTCGAGGTGGCCGAGAAGCTCGACCTGCGCATGATTGCCGGCAAGGTGATGATGGACCGCAACGCCCCGGACTATCTGGTCGACACTGCCGAATCCAGCTACACCCAGAGCAAGGCACTGATCGAGCGCTGGCATGGCAAGGGTCGCCTGCACTACGCCGTGACGCCGCGCTTCGCGCCGACCAGCACCCCGGAGCAACTGACCCTGGCCGGCCAGTTACTCAGTGAATACCCGGACCTGTACATGCAGACCCACATCAGTGAGAACCTGCAGGAAGTGCAATGGGTCAAGGAATTGTTCCCGGAGCGCAAGGGATACCTGGACGTCTACGACCACTACCAGTTGCTCGGCGAACGTTCGGTATTCGCCCATGGCGTGCACCTGTGTGACGACGAATGCGCGCGCCTGGCCGAGACCGGATCGGCCATCGCCTTTTGCCCGACGTCGAACTTCTTCCTCGGCAGTGGCCTGTTCAACTTGCCGATGACGGAGAAGCACAAAGTGAACGTGGGCCTGGGCACGGACGTGGGCGGTGGCACCAGTTTCTCGCTGCTGCAAACCTTGAACGAAGCCTACAAGGTCATGCAACTGCAGGGCGCGCGGCTGAGCCCGTTCAAATCGCTGTACCTGGCCACCCTCGGCGGGGCCCGGGCCTTGCGCCTGGACGACAAGATCGGGACGTTGCAACCGGGAACGGACGCGGATTTCCTGGTGCTGGACTACAACGCCACGCCATTGCTGAGCTATCGCCTGAAGCAGGCCAAGGACATTGCCGAGCGGTTGTTCGTGCTGATGACGCTGGGGGATGACCGGACGGTGGCGCAGACTTATGCGGCGGGTCGGTTGGTGCACCAGCGGTAGGTTGTATTGCCTGCCGGGACGCTATCGCGAGCAAGCTCGCTCCCACAGTGGATTTGTGGTGTACACATAACCCTGTGGGAGCGAGCTTGCTCGCGATTGGCGGTATGACTGGTTCAACCCTCAGAGCTTGGCAGGCGAACGCCCCGGCTTCTTGCTCTGCAACAGGTGCGAGAACACCGCGTGCAAGTCATCCGACGCGCTTTCTTCGTCGAGGTTGAGCTTGCTGTCGATGTGGTCCATGTGATGCATCATCAGGTTCACCGCCAAGGCCGCGTCACGGGCCTCGATGGCGTCGATCAATTGGGTGTGTTCGTCATAGGAACAGTGCGAGCGGTTGCCGCTTTCGTACTGGGCAATGATCAACGAAGTCTGGGACACCAGGCTGCGCTGGAAACTGATCAGCGGTGCGTTTTTTGCCGCCTCGGCCAGTTTCAGGTGGAACTCGCCCGACAGCCGGATGCCGGCGCCACGGTCGCCACGGGAAAAACTGTCGCGCTCGTCGCTGACCATCTGCCGCAGCTCGGCAAGCTGCTCGGCCGTGGCGTGCTGGACCGCCAGCTCCGTGATCGCCTTCTCCACCATGCGCCGGGCGAAGAACACCTGGCGGGCCTCTTCGACACTTGGGCTGGCAACCACCGCGCCACGATTGGGCCTCAGCAACACCACGCCTTCATGGGCCAGGCGCGACAGCGCGCGGCGAATGATCGTGCGGCTGACCCCGAAAATCTCCCCCAGCGCCTCTTCGCTCAATTTCGTACCGGGCGCCAGGCGCTGTTCGAGGATGGCCTCGAAAATGTGCGCATAGACAATATCGTCCTGGGTTCCGCTGCGGCCGGCCTTGCCAGCTCGCGGTTGTTTCTTGAGGGGCTGCAACTGTTCGTTCATGGGCACTCGAGTCGGGAGAACTGCGGCGATTTAACCGTGACTGTAATACGGCACAGCGGGTCGCTGGCAAGTATCGCGTAAAAAACACGGCGATTGTACACAACCTCTGATGGCAACACGACTGTACGGCTGTTTGCGGACACGGCTGTATCGCGACCGGTCGGTGCGTTGAGTTTAGGCTTTAAACCCGAACCTGTGGCGCCACCCGCCCAGTCAATCTACAACAAGGACCGCCGCCCACCATGACCGAAGTCACGACCGCGCCACTTCGTCCATTGGCCGATACATCGCCCTCGGCCATCGTTGCCGGTTTCATCGCCATGATGACCGGTTACACCAGTTCCCTGGTGCTGATGTTCCAGGCCGGACAAGCGGCGGGCCTGACCACCGGGCAGATTTCCTCGTGGATCTGGGCCATCTCCATCGGCATGGCGGTGTGTTCCATCGGTTTGTCGCTGCGCTACCGCACGCCCATCACCATCGCCTGGTCGACACCCGGCGCGGCGCTGCTGATTACCAGCCTCGGCGGCGTAAGTTATGGCGAGGCCATCGGCGCGTACATCACCTGCGCGGTACTGGTCACGATCTGCGGCCTGACCGGCAGCTTCGAGCGCCTGGTCAAGCGTATTCCTGCCTCCCTGGCGGCGGCGTTGCTGGCAGGCATTTTGTTCAAGATCGGCAGCGAGATTTTTGTCGCGGCCCAGCACCGCACAGGTCTGGTGCTGGGGATGTTTTTCACCTACCTGATCGTCAAGCGCCTGTCGCCACGTTATGCGGTGCTGGCGGCACTGCTGGTGGGCACGGCGCTGTCGGGCGTGCTGGGGCTCCTGGATTTCAGCGGTTTTGCCTTGGAAGTCGCGACGCCGGTCTGGACCACGCCGCACTTTTCCCTGGCCGCCACCATCAGCATCGGCATCCCGCTGTTCGTGGTGGCGATGACCTCGCAAAACATGCCCGGCATCGCGGTGCTGCGCGCCGATGGCTACAACGTACCGGCCTCGCCGTTGATCACCAGCACCGGCATCGCCTCGCTGCTGTTGGCGCCGTTTGGCTCCCATGGCATCAACCTCGCTGCGATCAGCGCAGCGATCTGCACCGGGCCGCACGCCCACGAAGATCGCAACAAGCGCTACACGGCGGCCGTGTGGTGTGGAGTCTTCTACGGAATTGCCGGGGTTTTCGGCGCGACACTGGCGGCGTTGTTCGCGGCGCTGCCCAAGGAACTGGTGCTGTCCATCGCGGCGCTGGCCCTGTTCGGGTCGATCATCAATGGCCTGAGCATCGCCATGAGCGAAGCGAAGGAACGGGAAGCGGCGCTGATCACCTTCATGGTCACGGCGTCGGGGCTGACGCTGTTTTCCATCGGCTCGGCGTTCTGGGGGATTGTGGCGGGGGTGTTGACGTTGCTTATCCTCAACTGGCGCAACGCTTAAAAGCATCCCGAGCAGGCTCGCTCCCCCAGGGAACTTGTGTCGCTCACATAACCTTGTGGGAGCGAGCCTGCTCGCGAAAGCGGCCTGAAGGACGGCAATTACTTAACAGACAGGCACAAAAAAACCGGCACCTGTGAAGGTCGCCGGTTTTTTTAACATCAAGCCTTCGAATTGATCGGCTTTTCCGGATACCACACGTCCAGCAACGGGCTGACTTCAACGCTGGTCAGCTCAGGACGGGCCTTGAGCCAGGCTTCCACGGCAGCGCGCTGCTCTTCGGTAACCGAGCCACGCTTCTGCAGGCAAACCAGGCCGTAGTCGTCACCGCCGACATAACCCAGGCCGTTGGCTTCCATGGCTTCTTTCAGGAAAGCGTCGAGGAAAGCGTCAATAGCCTCATCGGCCAGATCTTCTTTGAAATCCAGGTTCAGTTCGAAACCCAGCTCTTGAAATTCATCCACGCATAGCTTTTTGCGCAGACGCTGGGAACGGTTAGTCGCCATTGAAACAATCCTCATAAGTAATAACGGCCGGCACTTTACCAGTTTGGTGCGTCGATTGCCCGACTCATCGGGCATCTGTGCCTACCGTCGGTAAAAAAATACCGCTTCGGCGGGCTTGGGCACGGCACAAGCCGTTGCGCCTTGGGGCATAATGCCGAACTTTCATGACCGTTGAGGACGTTCATTTTCATGTCCTCGTCTTTTCTCCCCTCGCCTGCAGGGTTTTACTTCACATGATCAAATCTTTGCGTCCACTGCTTCTGGCCAGCCTTCTTCTTCCCCTGGCCCTTCCGGTCTCCACCAGCGCTGCCACCATCAATACCGCCCTGTCGCCCAATGTGCAAAAGGCCCTCAAGAACAGCAAGCTGCAAGACAACGCCCTCTCCCTGGTGATGGTGCCGCTCAACGGCCCGGGCACCCCGACGCTTTACAACGCCGACGTCTCGGTGAACCCGGCGTCCACCATGAAGCTGGTGACGACCTACGCGGCCCTGGAAATGCTCGGGCCGAACCACCAGTGGAAAACCGAGTTCTACACCGACGGGACCCTCAGCGGCGGGATCCTCAACGGTAACCTGTACCTCAAGGGCGGCGGCGACCCCAAGCTGAACATGGAGAAGCTCTGGCTGTTGATGCGCGATTTGCGAGCCAACGGCGTGCAACAAGTCACCGGCGACCTGGTGCTCGACCGCAGCTTTTTCATCCAGCCGCAATTGCCCGAGTTCAACGACGACGGCAACGATGTGAACAAGCCCTTCCTGGTCAAGCCCGACTCGCTGCTGGTCAACCTGAAGGCCCTGCGCTTCGTGGCCCGCAATGACGGGGGCCGGGTGCTGGTGTCGGTGGAGCCTCCCATTGCCAACATCCGCATCGAAAACGTGGTCAAGGCCGCCAACTCCAAGCAATGCACCGGCGGCGTGCGCTACAACCCGGTGGCCCAGGCGGACGGCAGCATGACGGTGACCGTCAGCGGCCAGCTCGGCGAGGGTTGCAGTTCCCAGACCTACCTGTCGCTGCTTGATCATGCCACCTACACCGCTGGCGCCGTGCGGGCGATCTGGAAAGAACTGGGCGGCAGCATCCAGGGCAACGACCGCCTGGCCGCGACCCCGAAGAGCGCCAAACTGTTGGCCCGGGCGTTCTCCCCGGACCTGGCGGAGATCATCCGCGACATCAACAAATACAGTAACAACACCATGGCCCAACAACTGTTCCTGAGCCTGGGCGCGGAGTTTCGCAACGAGGCCGACGGTGACGACGCCAAGGCGGCGCAACGAGTGGTACGCCAATGGCTGGCCAAGAAAGGCATCACGGCGCCGCACCTGGTGATGGAAAACGGCTCGGGCCTGTCCCGCGCGGAACGGGTCAGCGCCCGGGAAATGGCGGCGATGCTGCAAGCGGCATGGCGCAGCCCGTACGCGGCGGAATTCGTCAGCTCGATGCCCATCGCCGGCACCGACGGCACCATGCGCAAACGCTTGAAGACCACTGCCATGGCGGGCGAAGCCCACATCAAGACCGGCACGCTGAACACCGTCCGCGCCATTGCCGGCTACAGCCGTGACATCAATGGCAATACCTGGGCGGTGGTGGCCATCCTCAACGATCCGAAGCCATGGGGCGCTTCCTCCGTGCTGGACCAGGTGCTGCTGGACCTGTATCGCCAGCCGAAACTGCCCCAGGCAGCGTCGCTGCTCTGAGCCAGGCCCCAACACCAACCCAATGTGGGAGCGAGCCCGGTCGCGATTCGGTTGACCAGCACACATCAATGCTGGTTGAGACACCGCTATCGCGAGCAAGCTCACTCCCGCAGCGGTTAGCGTGAAGCCATTATGCCAACTGCACCTCGACCCGATCCCGTCCTGCCTGCTTGGCCGCGTAAACCCCAGCGTCAGCCCGCAGCAGCAACGCATCGGCGCCTTCGCCGGCGCGCCAACTGGCCACGCCAAAACTGGCGGTGATGATGCCCACGTCGTCAATCGGCGCGCTGCGAAGACCATCCCACAACCCCAACGCCAGCGTGTAGGCGCTTTCGCTGTCGGTATCCGGGCATAGCACCACGAACTCCTCCCCGCCCAGCCGGCAAAACACATCGGTGCGGCGCAGTCGCTGGGTGATCCGCCGGCAGACCGCCTGCAACACCCGGTCCCCCACCGCATGGCCGTGCTGGTCGTTGATACGCTTGAAATGATCGATATCGAGCATGACCACCGTCAGCTCCCCGGAGCCACGTTCGACCCGGGTCATTTCCGCCGTCAGGCGCTCCTGAAAATAGCGCCGGTTGCGGATCCCGGTCAAGGCGTCGGTGACCGACAGCGCCCGCAGCTCTTCCTCGACGCGCTTGAGGTCCGAGATGTCGGAAATGTAGCCGTGCCATAACACGCCGCCGCCGGGCAACTGTTCGGGAGTCGCCTCGCCACGCACCCAACGCAGCCCGCGATGCGGCAGTTGCACCCGGTACTCCTCCCGCCAGGGGCTCAAGGTATCGGCCGAGGTGCGAATCGACGCGCGTACCCGTGCGCTGTCGGATGGATGGATACGCGAGAAAATCGCATCAGCGTGCCGCACCAGCACATCGGGCTCCAACTCATAAATGTCGCGGATGCCATCGCTGGCGTAGATCACACTGAACCCGCCGTTGAAATCCATCTTGAATTGATAGATGCCGCCAGGCACATGGGCGCTGAGTTTCTTCAACAGCAGATCCCTCGCCGCCAGCGCTTCGTGGACGCGCTTGCGCTCGGTGACGTCGATGCAGATCGCCAGGTGCCCGACCCATAATCCCTGCTCATCGAGCACCGGCGTGGCCAACATGTTGACCGTCAGGTGACTGCCGTCGCGGCGCACCAGGGTCCACTCACGAGCCTGTTGTCCACTTTGTTCGCCGCCCTCGAGCAACATCGCGTGGCATGTCGGGATCGGTTTGCCAAAGCGGGCCGCCAGTTGTGCGGCCCGGTGTTGCAACTCGCGGGGAACGTGGAGGCTCTCCAGGGTCATGCTTTGCAGGACGTCACAGCTGCGGTAGCCGAGCATCTGTTCGGCGCCGGCATTGAACGTAGTGATGACACCGCGCAGGTCGGTGGCGATGATCGCAACCTGGGTCGCGGCGTCGAGCACGCCCCGCAGTTGGCCGTGGGTGCCGCGCAGTTCCGACTCCCGGGCCCGCAATTCCCGGGTGCGCTGCTCCACCAGTGCCAGGGCCCGCTGCCGTTGGCTGACCAGCGTATAAAACAACGCGCTCAGTAACAGGCTGAGCAATGCGCCCAGCACTGTCAGGCTTGTCACGCTGGAATGGTTGCTCGACAGGAACAGGCGGCTGGGACGCAATTCGATCCGGAAGTCCCGGTCCGCGAGGCGCAGTAATCGGGTCGCTGCCAAATCGCTTTTGCCCGGCTGGTCCGACGTCTCGTACAGCACCTCCCCATGATCGCCATCGGATAGGTCGATCACACGCATCGACAGATTGTCGCGGCCTGGCGCAGGCAGGTCATCGGCGACCAACTGGCGCATGCTGACGGCGGCCACCACGTATCCGAACGGCTCACCGGCCAGATGCCGACTCACGGGGGCTGCGAGCACGACCCCGCGGGAAAAGGCCGGGTCGACCCCTATCAGGTTAACCGGTTGGGAAACCACCAGGGCGTTACGCTGGCGGGCCCGCTCCAGCGTCACACGGCGTAACGGCTGCGAAAGAAGATCCAGGCCCAGCGGCGAGCCATAGGACGGTTGGCTCTGGACGTACAGCACCGGAACGTATTCGTCCCGTTCGATGGCCGGGTGCAACATACCGGCTTCATCCTGTTCGCGAATGGTATAGGTGCCAGACACCTCGGCCCGCGCCTGTTGTTCAAACGGCTGCCGATCGTCCCGAAAGACCCGGGGCGCCCAGGCAAAGGCCCGGGTGCGCCGCAGCAGGGCTTCGGTGTAGCCATGGAACTCGCTGTTGGAAACCCCGGAGGAGTTGGCGAAGAAACGTCTCAGGCTGTCGAGGCGTTGCTCCTGATCCTGGAAACGTTCCTGGAGGCGGCTATAACGCTCTTCGGCTTGCAGTTCGAAGCGCTGGCGCAATTGCTGGTTGAACAGGTTCAGCGTGCCCCAGGCCAGCAAACCGGTCAGCAGCAAGCCCGTCATCAGGACCAGGGACGCCACTAGCCATGCCGAAACATCTTCACTGATAAAGCCCAGGATTCTGGGACGCACCTGATGTAATGCCATACACATAACTCAGAAAGGGACCAGGCATATGTACAGCCCCGGCCACAGCCTAGTTATAGCTATCTGCCATCACTTTAGCCAGCCCCAATGATGCCCGGGAGCCTTGTATTTCAAGGCTTCGCTGGATCCAATGCCTCGAGATCAGCGCGCCATGATTTTCCAGGCGCGGTGGATTTTGCCGTTGCGGGCGAAATCCGGGTCGATGGTCTTGGCGGTGATTTCCTCCACCGCATAACGCTCGGCCAGGTTTTCTTCGAGCTGGAACTTGCGGAAGTTGTTGGAAAAATACAGCACGCCGCCCGGCGCCAGGCGCGCCATCGCCAGGTCGAGCAGTTGCACGTGGTCGCGCTGCACGTCGAACACGCCTTCCATGCGCTTGGAGTTGGAGAAGGTCGGCGGGTCGATGAAGATCAAGTCGTACTCCTCGCGACTGGCTTCAAGCCAGGCCATGACGTCGCCCTGCTCCAGGCGGTTCTTGTCCGAAAAGCCATTGAGGGACAGGTTGCGCCGCGCCCAGTCCAGGTAGGTTTTCGACAAATCCACGCTGGTGGTGCTGCGCGCACCGCCCTTGGCGGCGTGGACGCTGGCGGTCGCGGTGTAGCAGAACAGGTTCAGGAAACGCTTGCCGGCTGCCTCCTTCTGGATCCGCAGGCGCATCGGCCGGTGGTCGAGGAACAACCCCGTGTCCAGGTAATCCGTGAGGTTGACCAGCAGCTTCACGCCGCCTTCGCTGACCTCGGTGAATTTGCCTTGGGCACTCTGGCGCTCGTACTGTTTGGTGCCGCTCTGGCGCTCGCGGCGCTTGATGACCACGCGGCCCTTGTCGACATTCAAGGCCTGGGGAATCGCCGCCAGCGCATCGAACAACCGGGCCGAGGCCTTTTCCGGATCGATGGATTTGGGCGCGACGTATTCCTGGACGTGTACCCAATCGTGGTACAGGTCGATGGCCATCGAGTATTCGGGCATGTCGGCATCGTAGACGCGATAGCACTCCACGCCCTCACGCTTGGCCCACTTGCTCAGCAACTTCAGGTTTTTCTGCAGCCGGTTGGCAAACATCTGCCCGCCTTCGCTCAGGCGCGCCTGCTCGATCACCGGGGCGGGTGCCGGGGCTGGCTTGATGGGGTTGCCGTTCTTGTTGTACTGGCGCTCCTGGGGGACATCCGGGGCCTGGTCGTAGGCGGATTGTTCACGCTCGGCCTGGCGTTGTTCCGGGGTGCGACGCTCGCCCGTGACGAACTGATCCGGCAGCACCTTGATCAACAGCAGCTTGCAGGGCAAGGCGCCGTTCCAGAACGAATACTGCTTGTGGCTGCGAATGCCCATGCGCTTGCCCAGGTCCGGCGCGCCGGTGAACACCGCCGCTTCCCAGTTGAGGCAGGCCTGGCGCAGGCGTTCGCCGAGGTTCTGGTAGAGATACAGCAGGCTGGCTTCGTCGCCCAGACGCTCGCCATACGGTGGGTTGCAGATCACCAGGCCCTTCTGGTTCTGGTCCGGGCGTGGTTCGAAAGTGGCGACTTCGCCCTGGTAGATCTTGATCCACTCGCTCAGGCCCGCGCGTTCGACGTTGTTGCGGCCCGGCTGGATCAGCCGTGGGTCGGCCTCGTAGCCACGAATCCACAACGGCGGCTTGGCCAGTCCGGCGGCGGCGCGCTCGGTGGCCTCCTCATGGAGCTTGCGCCACAGCGCCGGCACATGGCCGAGCCAGGCGGTAAAGCCCCATTGCTGACGACGCAGGTTGGGCGCCATGTCGGCGGCGATCATGCCGGCTTCCACCAGGAACGTGCCGACGCCGCACATCGGGTCGGCCAGCGCCCCGCCTTCAGCGGCAATGCGCGGCCAGCCGGCGCGGATCAGGATCGCGGCGGCGAGGTTTTCCTTCAATGGTGCGGCGCCTTGCTGCAAGCGATAGCCGCGCTGGTGCAGGCTATGGCCCGAGAGATCCAGGGAAAGGATCGCTTCGCCACGGTCCAGGCGCAGGTGGATGCGCAGGTCCGGGTTGAGCTTATCGATGGATGGACGGTCGCCCGAAGGGGTGCGCAATTTGTCGACGATAGCGTCCTTGACCTTCAAGGCGCCGAAATGGGTGTTGTCGATGCCCGAGCCGTGACCGCTGAATTCCACCGCCAGGGTGCCATCGGGCAGCATGTGGTCTTGCCAATCGACATCCAGTACGCCGTGGTAAAGGTCTTCAGCGTCCTTCATCGGGAAGCGCTTGAGCACCAGCAACACGCGGTTCGCCAGGCGCGACCATAGGCAGAGCCGATAGGCTGTCTCCATGTCAGCGCTGCCGCGAACGGCCGAGGTGTGCTCGCGCGCCTCTTCAAGGCCAAGCCCGACGGCTTCCTCAAGAAGCAGGCCTTCGAGGCCCTTGGGACAGGTGAGGAAGAGTTCGAAACGGTCGGACATGGGATTTCCAGAGCCTTTGGCTAAGTGGGCCGGGCAACGCATTGCCGGGCCGGGTTCAATCAGGTGCTTTTCTCAAGAGCACCCGCGTGGCACGAGCGTGTGCCGTTCCGTACTCGCCGCTCAGGTTCAAAGAGCTTAGATGCGTGTACAGATAAAAAAATTCTGTGCAACAAATTGTGAAAAGTCACCCCTTTCGTCGAATAGTACCCGAGTGCAACAGGGGGACATTCTCATCCGACCATGGCGACCGCCTTTCGGCGCAGGGCTGATCATACAGGGGTCTTGCTCAAAAGCGGGTGTTGAACATCATGTTACTTATCGCACTAGCATCTTTAATGTTACGTGCTTATGACAAAACGATCATTCCATCCGTGTGACGCTTTGGTTAGAACTCACCACAGGTTGACGTCGCAACGGCGTCAACACCTCGGCTCGTCACGCCGGCAACGAGCCGCCAACGGCAGAATGATTCTGCCCCGGCCTCAATAGAGGTCGACGCTAAGCAACAGTCAACAAGTGAGGGCAACACCCTATGAGAAGACTTAAGCGTGATCCGTTGGAAAGAGCATTTTTACGCGGTTACCAATATGGCGTTGGTGGTAAATCCCGTGAGCTTTGCCCCTTTACTCTACCGTCGGTACGTCAAGCCTGGATCAATGGCTGGCGGGAAGGACGCGGCGACAACTGGGACGGTATGACCGGCACTGCGGGTATCCATAGACTCAACGAACTTCACGCCGTCGGCTGACACAGGGCTTATTACTCAAGAACTCGACAACTTGACATCCAAACCGATTTAACCACGCACGTCCCATCCGGACGGCGGGCCACGGCCCAAGGGGCTCCTTCTGGAGCCCTTTTTAATGGCCGGGATTCGCGGATTTGAGCTGAAAACACTGGTGTGGCGAGGGGAGTTATCCCCTCGCCACAAATGGACCTCACCAACCTGAGGAATCACCCCAACGCCGCAATCGCATCCACCGCCTCTCGAATCAGCGCCGGCCCCTTGTAGATGAAACCCGAATAAACCTGCACCAGGCTTGCCCCAGCGGTGATTTTCTCGGCGGCATGCCGGCCTTCGGTGATCCCGCCCGCCGCAATGATCGGCAAGCGTCCCGCCAGTTCACCCGCCAGGATTTTCACGGTATGGGTGCTCTTGTCACGCACCGGCGCACCAGACAAACCGCCCGCCTCGTCACCGTGTTCCAGCCCTTCGACGCCTTCGCGTCCCAGGGTGGTATTGGTGGCAATCACCGCGTCCATGCCGGTCTCGATCAGGGCCTGGGCCACTTGGACGGTTTCCTCGTCGCTCATGTCCGGGGCGATCTTGATGGCCAACGGAACATGCCGGCCATGGATAACCGCCAGCTCCGCGCGGCGCCGGGCCAGGTCGGCGAGCAATTGCTTGAGGGAGTCACCAAATTGCAGGCTACGCAGCCCTGGGGTGTTCGGGGAGCTGACATTTACGGTGACATAGCTGGCATGGGCGTAGACCTTGTCCAGGCAGATCAGATAGTCGTCGACGGCGCGCTCCACCGGGGTGTCGAAATTCTTGCCGATGTTGATGCCCAGCACGCCCTTGTACTTGGCCGCCGCGACACGGGCCAGCAGGTGATCGACGCCCAGGTTGTTGAAGCCCATGCGATTGATGATCGCCTCGGCCTGAGGCAGACGGAACAATCGTGGCTTCGGGTTGCCCGGCTGTGGCCGCGGCGTCACGGTGCCGATCTCGACGAAGCCGAAACCCAGTTGCGCAAAGCCGTCGATGGCGGCGCCATTCTTGTCCAGGCCCGCCGCCAACCCGACCGGGTTGGGAAATTCCAGGCCCATGACCGTCACCGGCAGTTTCGCCGCAGCCTTGCACAGCAGACCGTTAAGGCCCAAGCGCCCGCCCGCGCCGATCAGGTCCAGGGACAGGTCGTGGGAGGTTTCCGGGGAGAGTTTGAACAGCAGTTCACGGGCCAGGGTGTACATGGGCGGCTTTGACTCGGGCGACGAAATGAGGCCGCGATTATAGCCGCGCAACGGCGTCGCAAGCGAGGCGCTCGCACAAAACCGCAGCGCTGGCATATGCCTTGCACCTTTTTGGTCATCAGCGCCCCATGCCAACGACGGAATGAGTGCCGCACTGTTTCAAAGGACAACGGCGTCGGCGTCCGGCCTTCCTTGGCCCGGACACGGCGCTTTTTGATGTGGAAGGTGATATCGATGAATGAAGTTCCAGCCACGCCCCTGGCCTGGGTCAATGGCAGCGATGCCCCGGAAAAAAGCGCGATCAATCTTGGCTTCATGGCCCTGAGCGACTGCGCCCCGGTGGTGGTGGCCGCCACCCAAGGCTTCGCCCAACCCTACGGCCTGACCTTGAACCTCAAGCGCCAGGCGTCCTGGGCTAACCTGCGGGACAAGCTGGTCAGTGGCGAAATCGACGCAGCCCACAGCCTGTACGGCCTGATCTATGCCGTGCACCTGGGCATCGGCGGCGTCGCGCCCACCGACATGGCCGTGCTGATGGGGCTGAACCAGAACGGCCAGAGCATCAACCTGTCCCACGGCCTCCAGGCCCAAGGCGTGACCAGTCCTGAGGCACTGGAACAGCACGTGCACCAAACTCGCCCGAAACTGACGTTCGCCCAGACGTTCCCCACCGGCACCCACGCCATGTGGCTCTACTACTGGCTCGCAGCCCAGGGCATTCATCCTTTATCAGATGTCGACAGCGTCGTGGTGCCGCCGCCGCAAATGGTCGCGCACCTGCAAGCTGGTCGTATCGACGGCTTTTGCGTGGGCGAACCCTGGTGCGCCAGCGCGGTGAAGCAGAACCTTGGTTTTACCCTGGCGACCACCCAGACGATCTGGCCCGATCACCCGGAGAAAGTCCTCGGCTGCACCCGCGCTTTCGTCGAGCAATACCCCAATACCGCCCGGGCATTGGTCATGGCGATCCTTGAAGCCAGCCGTTTCATCGAGCAAAGCGTCGAGAACCGTCGCAGTACCGCGCAATTGCTCAGCGCGCCCGAATACCTCGATGCGCCGCTGGATTGCATCGAGCCGCGCCTGCTGGGCATCTACGCCGACGGCCTGGGCAACAGCTGGCAGGATCCCCATGCCATGCGCTTCCACGGAGGCGGCGAGGTGAACCTGCCATACTTGTCCGATGGCATGTGGTTCATGACACAGTTCCGCCGCTGGGGCCTGCTGCGCGAAGACCCGGACTACCTGGCCGTCGCGCGCCAGGTCCAGCAACTCGAGCTGTACCGTGAAGCCGCTGCGACACTGGGCATGACGCCCCCAGGCCAGGACATGCGCAGCAGCCAACTGATCGACGGCACCACCTGGGACGGCACGGACCCGGCCGGGTACGCCCGCAGCTTCAAACTGCACGCCTTGAGCGATGCGGCTCCCCTTCTCGCCAGCCGCTGACAGGAGCCACGATTATGCTGCGTATCCTGCTGATCAACGACACCGCGAAAAAAGTCGGCCGCCTTAGAGCGGCCTTGATTGAGGCCGGCTTTGAAGTGATCGACGAATCCGGCCTGACCATCGACCTGCCAGCGCGCGTCGAAACGGTGCGTCCGGACGTGATCCTGATCGATACCGAGTCACCCGGACGCGATGTGATGGAGCAAGTAGTGCTTGTCAGTCGCGACCAGCCGCGACCGATCGTCATGTTTACCGACGAGCACGATCCGGATGTGATGCGTCAGGCCATCAAGTCGGGTGTGAGTGCCTACATCGTCGAAGGCATCCACGCCGCGCGCCTGCAACCGATCCTTGATGTCGCCATGGCGCGCTTCGAAAGCGACCAGGCCCTGCGCGCCCAACTGCTGGCCCGCGACCAGCAACTGGCTGAACGCAAGCGCATCGAACTGGCCAAGGGCATGCTGATGAAGATGAAAGAGTGCAACGAGGAACAGGCCTACACGCTGATGCGCCGCCAGGCCATGAGCCGCCAGCAGAAGCTGATCCAGGTGGCGGAGCAGATCATTGCGATGAATGAATTGCTTGGCTGAAAGCCTTGTAGTGCCTGGCCTGCCCCATTCGCGAGCAGGCTCGCTCCCACAGAATCGGTGAACGCCTCAAATCCCCATGTGGGAGCGAGCCTGCTCGCGATAGCCATCCCCCTCCCTCGGGTTGGCACAGATCTCGCTTAAGCAACCCCACAGGTAACCAACGGCGGTTGCCCCACCTACGACAAAGACGTCGCACACCCTCTTGCCACTCAGGCAATCCGGGTTGCGGCGTTTTTTTGTTTTGGTCCCGCGGGACCGGTGGTGCGACCACAGGCGGCGCACTGCTCAAAGCACTGACTCATTTCTCGAGACTTTTACAGCTGAGGTGCGCGATGAATTCAAGCTTCTGGAAATCCGGCCACACCCCGACATTGTTCGCGGCCTTCCTCTATTTCGACCTGAGCTTCATGGTCTGGTACCTGCTTGGCCCGTTGGCGGTGCAGATCTCTGCCGACCTGCACCTGACCACGCAACAGCGCGGCCTGATGGTCGCCACCCCGATCCTCGCCGGTGCCGTACTGCGCCTGTTCATGGGCCTGCTGGCCGACCGGATTTCGCCGAAGACCGCCGGCATGGTCGGTCAGGTGATCGTCATTGGTGCGCTGTTCTGCGCCTGGAAACTGGGCATCCACAGCTACGAGCAAGCGCTGCTGCTAGGCCTGTTCCTCGGTGTGGCCGGCGCTTCGTTCGCCGTGGCCCTGCCGCTGGCCTCCCAGTGGTATCCGCCGCAGCACCAGGGCAAGGCCATGGGCATCGCCGGGGCTGGCAACTCGGGCACCGTGCTCGCCGCATTGATCGCACCGGTCATGGCCGTGGCCTTCGGCTGGACCAACGTGTTCGGCTTCGCGCTGATCCCGCTGGTGCTGACCCTGGTCCTCTTCGCCTGGCTGGCCAAGAACGCCCCTGAGCGCCCCAAGGCCAAATCCATGGCCGACTACCTCAAGGCCCTGGGCGACCGGGACAGCTGGTGGTTCATGTTTTTCTATAGCGTGACCTTCGGCGGCTTCATCGGCCTGGCCAGCGCCCTGCCCGGCTACTTCAATGACCAATATGGCCTGAGCCCGGTCACGGCCGGCTACTACACCGCCGCCTGCGTCTTTGGTGGCAGCCTCATGCGCCCATTGGGCGGCGCCCTGGCGGACCGTTTCGGCGGCATCCGCACCTTGCTCGGCATGTACACCGTCGCGGCCGTCTGCATCGCCGCGGTGGGGTTCAACCTGCCAAGTTCCTACGCGGCATTGGCTTTGTTCGTCTGCACCATGCTTGGCCTGGGTGCGGGCAACGGCGCGGTGTTCCAACTGGTGCCACAACGTTTCCGTCGGGAAATCGGCGTGATGACCGGGCTGATCGGCATGGCCGGCGGCATCGGCGGCTTCGCCCTCGCGGCGGGCATGGGCGCGATCAAGCAGAGCACCGGCAGCTACCAGTTGGCGTTGTGGTTGTTCGCCAGCCTTGGTGTCCTGGCCTGGTTCGGCCTGCACGGCGTCAAGCGTCGCTGGAGAACTACTTGGGGTTCGGCCGCCGTCACCGCTGCTCGGGTCTGACCGCCCATCATGAGCCTGCAATTGAGTTTTGCCGAAGCCAGTGCCATCGGCCCACGGGAGGAGAACCAGGACGCCCTGCGCCTGGTGACCCCTGCCCCGGCCTTGGCCGCCAGCAAGGGTTACCTGTTCGCCATCGCCGACGGTGTGAGCCAATGCGCCGATGGCGGGTTGGCGGCGCGCTCTACTTTGCAGGCACTGGCGCTGGACTACTACGCCACGCCGCAAACCTGGGGCGTGGCCCAGGCACTGGACCGGCTGCTGTCGGCGCAGAACCGCTGGCTGCAGGCCAACGGTGGCGGGCAGCCGCTGCTCACCACCGTCAGTGCCCTGGTGCTGCGGGGCCGGCGCTTCACCCTCGCCCATGTCGGCGATTGCCGGGTCTACCGCTGGCACGCCGACAACCTGCAACGGGTCAGCGAAGACCATGTCTGGGAACAACAGGGCATGCAGCATGTGCTCAAGCGCGCCCTGGGGTTGGATCAGCACCTGATCCTCGATTTCCTGGACGGGGAGCTACACGAAGACGAAACCTTCGTGCTGCTCAGCGACGGTGTCTGGGCGGTACTCGGGGACACGGCCATCGCCGGCATCCTGCGCGACCAGCCGGACCTCAATCTCGCCGCGCAGACGCTGGTCAACGCCGCGCATCTGGCCGGTAGCCAGGACAACGCCAGCGCGCTGCTGGTGCGGGTCGATGCGGTGGGCGAAGCGAGCATCGGCGACGCGTTGATCCAATTGCAGCAGTGGCCCCTGCCACCTGCGCTGAAGTCGGGCCAAGTGTTCGAGGGCTGGCAGATCGAAGGCGCGCTCGGCCAGAGCCAGCAGTCGTTGCTCTACCGGGTACGCGATGGCCAGGGCCAACCCTGGCTGCTGAAAACCTTGCCCGGGCAGTTACGGGACGACACCCGGGCCGGCCAGGCGCTGCTATCGGAAGAATGGTTTCTCAAGCGGGTCGCGGGCAGGCAATTTCCGGAGGTGCATGGCGTGCCTCAGCGCCAGCATCTGTACTACGTGATGCGCGAATACCCGGGCGCGACCCTGGCCGAGCTGTTCAACCAGGGCGGTCCGCTGTCGCTGGCCCAATGGCAAGACCTGGCGCAGCGGTTGGTGCGAGCGGTGGGTCTGCTGCATCGAAGGCAGATCTACCACCGCGACATCAAGCCGGAAAACCTGCACCTGGGAGACGATGGCGAATTGCGCCTGCTGGATTTTGGCCTCGCGTACTGCCCCGGCCTGTCCGAGGACCAGGCCAACGTGCTGCCCGGAACGCCCAGCTACATTGCCCCGGAAGCCTTCGGCGGCAACGCCCCTACGGCGCAACAGGATTTGTATGCGGTCGGCGTGACCTTGTATTTCCTGTTGACGGGGCACTATCCCTACGGCGAAATCGAAGCCTTCCAGCGCCCGCGTTTTGGCGTGCCGATCAACGCCAGCCGCTATCGACCGGACCTTGCCGAATGGCTTGGACAAAGCCTGGAACGGGCCGTGGCGGCAGACCCCGCGCAGCGCTTTGAAACAGCCGAGGAATGGCTGTTGGTTCTGGAACAGGGCGAGCGGCGCAGCATGAGCGTAAGGCCCAGACCTTTGCTCGAGAGGGAGCCGCTGAAGGTCTGGCGGACGTTGGCGCTGGTGTCGTTGGTGGTGAATGTGGTGCTGCTGTTCCTGGTGTTTAACAGCTGAAATCCGGTCGCCCCCCATCGCGAGCAAGCTCGCTCCCACACTGGATCCTCAGTGGAAACAAAACCTGTGGGAGCGAGCTTGCTCGCGATGGCGGCCTGTCTACCACTACAAAGCTATCGGCCCCACGCTCCATTAGCGAGCAACACGCTTTGATTCGGTGCAATAAATTCCCCTCGGTTTCACCCGACCCGCCGATCACCCAACAAATCCGCGTTCCCGAAGCACTTGGCACAACCACTGCATAACCTCTCTCACCATACATAAAGCAACGCTTCAACGATGAAGGCGGTGCTTCCCGAGAGAACGGGACCAGGACAAAGGCGTCCTCGCTAGCTGTGCTAGCGGGACGCCTTTTTTTGTTTTCGAAAAATTGTCGAGCCAGCCTGACCGCCGTGATGAAACAGGCCTGAGCTTGCGGAGAACCCTGATGAAAAAACTCAAACTGGTAATGATCGGCAACGGCATGGCCGGGGTTCGAACCCTCGAGGAACTGCTCAAGTTGAGCAATGAGCTCTACGACATCACTGTGTTCGGCGCCGAGCCCCACGCCAACTACAACCGCATCCTGCTCTCACCCGTGCTCGCCGGGGAACAGACGTTCGAAGAAATCGTGCTCAACGACCTGAACTGGTATCAGGAAAACAACATCAAGCTGTTGCTCAACCGCAAGGTAGTAGAGATCGACCGGGTCAAGCGCCGGGTCATCGCCGAAGACGGCAGCGAAGCCGACTACGACCGCTTGCTCATCGCCACCGGTTCCACGCCGTTCATCCTGCCGATCCCCGGCAACACCCTCAATGGCGTGATCGGCTACCGCGACATCGCCGACACCCAGGCGATGATCGACACCGCCAAGACCCATAAACACGCTGTGGTGATCGGTGGCGGCCTGCTGGGCCTGGAAGCCGCCAACGGCCTGAAGCTGCGCGGCATGGACGTGACCGTCGTGCACATCGGCGAATGGCTGCTGGAACGGCAATTGGACAAGACCAGCGGCCAACTGCTGCAAACCGCCCTGGAAAGCCGTGGCCTGAAATTCCGTCTCAGCGAACAGACCCAGGCCCTGCATGACGCCGGCAATGGCCGTGTCGGCTCGGTACAGTTCAAGAACGGCGACGTCATTCCCGCCGACCTGGTGGTAATGGCCGCTGGCATCCGTCCCAACACCGAGCTGGCTGAAAAATCCGGCATCCCGTGCAACCGCGGGATCCTGGTCAACGACACGATGCAGACCTACGACCCACGCGTTTACGCCATCGGCGAATGCGCCAGCCACCGTGGCACCGCTTATGGCCTGGTGGCGCCGTTGTTCGAACAGGCAAAAGTCTGCGCCAACCACCTCGCGCAACTGGGTTTCGCCACTTACAAGGGGTCAGTCACGTCGACCAAGCTGAAAGTCACCGGCATCGACCTGTTCTCCGCCGGCGACTTCATGGGCGGCGAAGGCACCGAGACCATCACCCTTTCCGACCCGATCGGCGGCGTCTACAAAAAGCTGGTGATCAAGGATGACGTGCTGGTCGGTGCCTGTCTGTACGGCGATACGGCGGATGGCGGCTGGTATTTCCGCCAGATCCGTGAGAATCACGCCATCAGCGAGATCCGCGACCACCTCATGTTCGGCGAAAACGCACTTGGCGATGTAGGCCATCAGGGCCAGGACAAAGCCATGAGCATGGCCGACACTGCCGAAGTCTGCGGCTGCAACGGCGTGTGCAAGGGCACCATCGTCAAGGCGATCCAGGAACACGGGCTGTTCAGCGTCGATGACGTGAAGAAACACACCAAGGCCGCCAGTTCCTGCGGCTCCTGCGCCGGCCTGGTGGAGCAGATCCTGATCAACACCGTGGGCGGCGCGGCGGACGTCAAGCCGAAAAGCGAGAAAGCCATCTGCGGCTGCAGCGACCTCAACCACGGCCAGATTCGCCAGGCGATCCGCGACCAGCATCTGCTGACCATCGCCGGAACCATGAGCTACCTGAACTGGCGCACCCCGAACGGCTGCGCCACCTGCCGACCTGCGCTGAACTATTACCTGATTTCCACCTGGCCCGGCGAAGCCCAGGACGATCCGCAGTCGCGCCTGATCAACGAACGCGCCCACGCCAATATCCAGAAAGACGGTACCTACTCCGTAGTGCCGCGGATGTGGGGCGGCGTGACCAACCCGTCCGAGCTGCGGCGCATTGCCGATGTCGCCGACAAGTACAACGTGCCCATGGTCAAGGTCACTGGCGGTCAGCGCATCGACTTGCTGGGCATCAAGAAGCAAGACCTGCCCGGCGTGTGGAAAGACCTCGATATGCCGTCCGGCCATGCCTACGGCAAATCCATCCGCACGGTGAAGACCTGCGTGGGCAGTGAGTTCTGCCGCTTCGGCACGCAGAACTCCACCCAGCTTGGCATCGAGCTGGAACATGACTTGTTCAATATGTGGTCGCCGCACAAAGTGAAGCTGGCTGTCTCCGGTTGCCCTCGCAACTGCTCGGAAGCAGGCATCAAGGACGTAGGCATTATCGGCGTCGATTCCGGCTGGGAGATGTACATCGGCGGCAACGGCGGGATCAAGACCGAGGTCGCCGAGTTTTTCGTCAAGCTCAAGACCGCCGAAGAAGTACGCGAATACAACGGTGCTTTTCTTCAGCTGTACCGCGAGGAAGCCTTCTACCTCGAACGCACCGTGCACTACATGCAGCGGGTCGGCATGGAGCACATCAAGAAAGCGGTATTGGAAGACCCGGAGCGGCGCAAGGCCCTCAACGAACGTCTGAAGTTTTCCCTGTCCCTGGAACAGGACCCTTGGAAACAGCGGCTGGAACAGCCTCAACTGAAAAAAGAGTTCGAGGCCATCCCCGTGAAAAACCTGGAGGTGCCGGCATGAACTGGCTGGATATCTGCGCGTTGGACGAAATCAACGCCCTGGGCTCACGCATCATCCAGGGGCCGAAGGGCGATATCGCGATTTTTCGTACCAGCGACGATGAAGTTTTCGCACTCGACGACCGCTGCCCGCACAAGGGCGGCCCATTGTCCCAAGGCCTGATCTACGGCAAGCGCGTGGCCTGCCCGCTGCACAACTGGCAGATCGACCTGGAAACCGGCCTGGCCCAAGCCCCGGACGTGGGTTGCGCCCACCACCATGCGGCCCGGGTAGAGAACGGCCGGGTCATGCTGGCCCTGCGGGAAGCAAGCTCATGAGCCGCCAGACCACAGCCTCGACCTGCTGTTATTGCGGGGTCGGTTGCGGCGTGTTGATCGAGCATGACGGCGAGCGGATCCTCGGCGTCAGTGGCGATCCTGCCCATCCGGCCAACTTCGGCAAACTGTGCAGCAAGGGCTCGACGCTGCACCTGACCGGCGACCTCGCCGCCCGCGCGCTCTACCCCGAGCTGCGCCTGGGCAAAGGCCTGGCCCGGGCCCGCACCGACTGGGACAGTGCGCTGGATCATGCTGCCAGTATTTTCGCCGAGACCATCGCCGAGCACGGCCCGGACAGCGTGGCCTTCTACATCTCCGGTCAATTGCTCACCGAGGATTACTACGCCTTCAACAAACTCGCCCGGGCTCTGGTGGGCACCAACAATATCGACAGCAACTCGCGGCTGTGCATGTCCTCCGCCGTGGTGGGCTACAAGCGAAGCCTCGGCGCCGACGCCCCACCTTGCAGCTACGAGGACCTGGAACTGAGCGACTGCGTGATGATCGTCGGCAGTAACATGGCCTACGCCCACCCGATCCTGTTTCGTCGCCTCGAAGAAGCCAAATCCCGCCGGCCAGAGATGAAAATCATCGTCATCGACCCCCGGCGCACCGACACCTGCGACCTGGCGGACCTGCACCTGGCGATCCTGCCGGGCACCGACGTCGCATTGTTCCATGGGATTTTGCACCTGCTGTTGTGGGAAGACTGGATTGATCGCAGTTTCATCAAGGCACACACCGAAGGCCTCGCGGACCTGAAGAACCTGGTACGCGACTACACGCCCGCCATGGTCGCCCAGCTGTGCGGTATCAGTGTCGAGCAACTGCACCAATGCGCCGAATGGGTCGGCACCTCTCCCAGTTTCCTGTCGTTGTGGTGCATGGGCCTGAACCAGTCCACCGCCGGCAGCGCCAAAAACAGCGCACTGATCAACCTGCACCTGGCCACCGGACAGATCGGCCGTCCGGGCGCGGGCCCGTTTTCCTTGACCGGCCAGCCCAACGCCATGGGCGGCCGCGAAACGGGCAGTCTGTCCAACCTGCTGCCCGGTCATCGCGAAGTAGCCAACCCGGAACATCGCGCTGAAGTAGCCGATTACTGGGGCGTCGAACAATTGCCGGCAACCCCCGGCCTCAGCGCCATCGAGTTGTTCGAGCAGGTGCGCAACGGCAAGATCAAGGCGCTGTGGATCGCCTGCACCAACCCGGCCCAATCAATGCCTGACCAGGCCGCCATACGCGAAGCCCTGCAAGCCTGCCCATTCGTGGTATTGCAGGAGGCTTTCCGCACCACCGAGACCGCCACCTTCGCCGACCTGCTGCTGCCAGCGGCCAGTTGGGGTGAGAAAGAAGGCTCGGTCACCAACTCCGAGCGGCGCATTTCACACGTTCGCCGGGCAATAAACGCACCGGGTGAAGCACGTCCGGACTGGGCCATTACTGTGGATTTCGCACAACGCCTGGAAAAACGTCTGCGCCCTACCTCCTCAAGCCTGTTCGGCTTCGAAACACCGGCGCAACTGTTCGATGAATACAAGCAGCTGACCCGTGGTCGCGACCTGGACCTGTCCGGTATCAGCCACGCGCTGATCGATCAGCTTGGCCCCCAGCAATGGCCTTTCCGCGAAGGCGCTACGGTCGGCACCGCCCGTTTATACGTAGACGGCGTGTTTCCTACGGAAAGCGGCCGGGCTCGGTTTGTAGCCGACCCCTATCGCGCCGCCAAGGAATTGCGTGACGCGCGCTATCCGTTGACCCTGAACACCGGCCGCTTGCGTGACCAGTGGCACGGCATGAGCCGCACCGGCACCGCCGCGCAATTGTTTGGCCATGTCAACGAAGCGGTGCTCAGCCTGCATCCCGACGAGCTGCTTCGCCATCGCCTGCAAGCGGGCGACCTGGTCAGCCTCAAAAGCCGTCGCGGCAGCCTGATCGTGGCGGTGGACAGCGACGAAAGCGTGCGCCCCGGACAGGCATTCCTGCCCATGCACTGGGGCGACCGGTTTCTCAAGGGCGGGGTCAACGTCCTGACTCAACCGGCGTTCGACCCTTTGTCGAAGCAGCCGGAGCTCAAGCACAGCGGCGTGCGCCTGGAACCGGTGAACCTGCCATGGCAGCTTTTCGCCTTGGTCGAAGGCGATGTTCAACAGCATCTGGAGACTTTGCGTCCTCTGTGTGAGGCGTTTGCCTATGTCAGCCTTAGCCTTACCGGACGTGAACGTCCCGCATTGCTGATTCGCGCCGCCAGCGCTGCTGCGCCCGAACCGCAGCTGCTCCAGGCGATCGACGAGCAACTCGGCCTTATCGACGGGCCCGTCTTGGCCTATGACGATCCGCGCCGCTCCATTGGCAAGCGGGTGCGGATCGAAAACGGCCGCATCACGGCCATTCGGCTGGCCGGAGAAACCCTGGCTCGCCATTGGCTGCAGAACCTGTGGCTCGAAGGTCGCGCCGACGAGCAACTGCGGCGCTGGCTGCTGGCCCCCTTGAGCGCGCCACCGGGCAACACCGGTGCCGCCATGGGCGGCGGGAAAACCCTGTGCAATTGCATGAATGTCAGCCAGCGCGCGGTTTGCGCGGGTATCGAGCGCGGCCTGGATTTGCAGGGCCTGAAAAACGAACTGGGTTGCGGCACACAGTGCGGTTCCTGCGTACCGGAAATCAAACGCCTGCTGGTTGCCAACGCGCAACCGCTGGCGGCTATCTCGTGAGGAAAACACTATGAACGCAAAAGTCTGGCTGGTAGGTGCGGGTCCTGGCGACCCTGAATTGCTGACCCTCAAAGCCGTGCGCGCCATGGGCGAAGCCGACGTCGTGTTGATCGATGACCTGGTCAACGAGGCAGTGCTGGAACATTGTCCGGGCGCACGCATCATCGCCGTGGGCAAGCGCGGCGGTTGCCGCTCCACGCCACAAGCGTTCATTCATCGACTGATGCTGCGTTATGCCCGCCAAGGCAAATGCGTGGTACGCCTCAAGGGCGGCGACCCGTGCGTTTTCGGCCGGGGCGGCGAAGAAGCGCAGTGGCTGCGCGAACACGGGGTCGAGGTGGAACTGGTCAATGGCATCACGGCGGGTCTTGCCGGAGCCACCCAATGCGATATTCCACTGACCTTACGCGGCGTTGCCCGTGGCGTGACGCTGGTCACTGCCCATACCCAGGACGGCAGCAGCCTGAACTGGCAAGCCCTGGCCCAGGGCGGGACGACCCTTGTGGTGTATATGGGGGTGGCGAAACTGAGCGAGATCCGTGAGCAATTGCTGGCGGGCGGTATGGCGGCGAATACACCGGTCGCCATGATTGAAAACGCCTCCCTGCCCCACCAGCGCGACTGCCGCAGCGACCTGGCATCGATGGAAACCGACGCCAGCGCGTTTCAACTCAAGAGTCCGGCGATCCTGGTGATTGGTGCGGTGGCGGCTGCCGCTGAGCTTGCCACCTCCCCGCCTGCCTGGGCCCAGGTTTGCGCCCTCTAACAGACAAACCAAACCTGTGTGAGCGAGCTTGCTCGCGATGGCGGTGGTTAAGTCGCACATACATGGACTGACACACTGCCATCGCGAGCAGGCTCGCTCCCACAGGTCCTGCACAAGCCGTCCCATTAAATCCCAGACAAAGAAAAACCCGGCCTAAGCCGGGTTTTTCTAGTGCTGTGGGCTAATTACTTAGCTTGAGCTTCAACCTGCGCTTCTACGCGACGGTTGACTGCACGACCAGCTTCAGTGGCGTTGTCGGCAACTGGGCGGGATTCGCCGTAGCCAACAGACTGAACGCGGGACGATTCAACACCGTACTGGTTGGTCAGAACTTGCTTAACGGCGTTTGCACGACGCTCAGACAGTTTCTGGTTGTAAGCGTCAGGACCGACGGAGTCAGTGTGACCTTCAACAGTGGTGCTGGTGGATGGGTACTGCTTCATGAAATCAGCCAGGTTCTTGATGTCGCCGTAGCTGTTTTCTTTAACGACCGACTTGTCGAAGTCGAACTTGACGTCCAGCTCAACACGTACGACTTCAGCAACAGCTGGGCAGCCATCAGCGTCAACGGTTACGTTGGCTGGGGTGTCAGGGCACTTGTCGACGTTGTCGCACACGCCATCGTTGTCGCTGTCGGAGCAGACTTCAGCAGGTGCTGGAACTGGAGCAGCAGCTGGCTTGGAGCCGCCACCGAAGTTCACACCGATACCGACGCTAGGAGCCCACTCGGTGTCGCCCTGGTCGATGTTGTACTGAGCTTCAACGCCAGCACGGGCGTAGAAGTTGTCGGTGAAATACAGCTTGGCGCCGCCACCAACGTTGGCGAAGGTAGAACGGTTACGACCGTTGCTGCCATTCTGGTCGATGCTCTGGTCGGAGAAACCGGCCGAAACATAAGGACGCAGCATGTCGCCTGGGTTGTTGAAGTGGTACAGAGCGTCCAGAGCGGTGTTCGCGCCCTTGACGTTGGTGCCATCGTCGGTACGTGCGTTGTGCACTTCGTCGTAGGCCAGACGCAGTTCAACGTCGTCGGTCAGGAAGTAACCAACCGAACCGCCGAACAGGTTGCCGTTGTTCTTGAAATCACGAGCGCTGTCGAACATTTCTTTCTTGGCGAAGCCTTCGATTTCAACTGCGCCTTGGCCTTGTGCCAGAGCGCCGAACGAAGTGGCAGCAATCAAAGAACCAATGGCAAAGCCCAAGGTGTTTTTCAGTTTCATCCGTTAAATCCCCATCTGGTGATTGTGAAGCAGTCCCGCAAACCGGGGGACAACTCGGCGGCAAGTCTATCAGAACTTGCCTACACGTAAGAGATATTTGCGCTGAACTAAGTTTCAGCTATGCCCGCAAATTTCTCACGCAGCTTATCGAGCGCGCGCTTATAACGCATTTTTGTCGCGCTCAGACCCATGTGCATTATGTCTGCGATCTCCTGGAATTCCAGTTCTGCGACAAATCGTAGCACCAGAATTTCCCTGTCGATCGGGTTCACATAAACCAGCCAGCGATCGAGTCCACCCTTTTCCTCGGGCTTGGGCGCCTTTTCCTCGGACGCTTCCTCGAGAGGGTCAAGGCTCAACGCGTCCATCAACCGACGCTTTCGCCGCTCCTTGCGATACTGTGTGATGCATTCGTTGTAGGTGATGCTATATAGCCACGTCTTGAACTTCGATTTCCCCTCGAAGTTCTTCAAGCCGTACAGCACCTTCAACATCACCTCCTGACAGACATCATCAGCATCACGATCGTTCCCAAGATATCTTGCACAAACGTTAAATAATGTTCGCTGGTAACGGCGCATCAACTCTTCGTATGCGCGTGTGACGTGAAACAGCTCCGAATGCGCGCGCGCGACCAACTCCTCATCGGAGAGATCACGGGGGTCGTAGCGCGTGGATAGCGATTGGGGTTTGTTCAAAACAAGTCGGGCCGACAGTCTAGGTCAATGTGCGCCGCAGCCTGCGGTACCAGGCATTTTGCGGCGGCATACATTAGCAGGATTTGCCGGGTTAGCGGCTACTCACATGCTGTTCCAGCAGAATCCGATTGGACAGCGACACCAGCTCGCCTTCCTCGGTCAGCAATGTGGTCTTCACTGTGCCGATCTCTTCGATCTGGCCTTCGACCTCTCCAACACGCACTTGTTGCCCAACCTCGTAGAGCTCACGCACATAGATTCCCGCAAGAATCTGACCGGCGATTTCCCGGCTTCCCAACCCCATGGCCAGCGCAACCGCCAGACCAACGGTAATCAAGACAATCACGATCACATGGTTGAGCAGGTCAGTCTTGACCTCCAACTGGCTGATCGCGACCGAAATACTGATGATGATCACCAGGCCCTGGGCAATCCGTCCAAGTCCCGAAGCATAATCGAGCCCGACACCTTCGGCGGCGCCGCGCACCAGGCCGTTGGCCAGTTGCGCCAGCAACACGCCCACCAGCAACACCAAGGCAGCGCCGAACACCTTCGGCAAATACAGCGCCAGCATGTCCAGGGTCGCTGAAACGCGCTCCAGGCCCAGGGACTCAGCCGCGGAAACCAGGAATATAAGCAGCACGAACCAATAGACGATCTTGCCCACCAAGGTCGAGATCGGAACCTGGATGCCGCCACGGGACAAGAGCTTGGTCAGGCCGGTGCCGCCCATCAGGCGATCGAGGCCCAATTTGGCGAGCAGCTTGGACAGCAACGTGTCCAGCAGCTTGGCCACGACAAAACCCAACAACAGCACCACCAGGGCGCCGAAGAGATTGGGAATAAAGTTAGCTATCTTGGTCCACAACGCAGTCATTGCCGTGACGAGGCTCTGGGTCCAGAGATCAAGTTCCATATTCAGTCAGCCTTATCAGCGGTGCGAGTAACAGGTTTGCGACGGGAAACCGGCGAGACGTGGGCCGACCCGTTGTTCAGGGCGATCATCAGCGCTGGCACCCAACGGCCCAGCAGGCTGAACAGATCGCCGGCGCCCACCTGGCGGTTGGCGGTTTTGAGTACACGGCCCAGGCATGCATCGTCGTCCCGGCTGGACGGCGAGGCCTTGAGCATGTCGCGCAGAGACTGTTCAAACGGATCGTGCATACGCACCTCTGGTGATGTCTGTGGAAGACGCGATCAGATTTCGTCGGGTCACATGAAACCCCATCACACCCAACGCAAACGGCGAAACAGCCACCATTGCCCCAGCGCAACGCAGACCATCAGCAGGCAAGCGACGAGGAAACCATAGGGGCTCTCGGAAAACGGAATGCCGCCGACATTGATGCCCAGCAGCCCCGTGAGGAAACTCATCGGCAGGAAGATCCCAGTGATGATGCCGAAGCGGTACATGGTGCGGTTCATGCGCACTGAAAGGCGCCGGTCCTCGGCCTCCAGTACCAGCCCCACGCGCTCGCGAGTCAGTTCCAGCTCTTCGAGATAGCGGGTCAGGCTGTTGTTCAATTCATTCCAGTAGTCACCGTCGTCCTCGACGAACCAGGGCAACTTGATTCGCGACATCTGGCCGAAAATATCCCGTTGCGGCGCCAGGAATCGCTTCAGCCCGGCAGCCCGGCGACGGATGTGCAAAATGGCATCGTGCTCAGGCGTATACCGTTCGTCGGTATCGAGCTTTTCTTCCTCGGTGTCGACGATTTCCGACAGGCACGTCACCAGGTCCTGCACCTTATTGGTCAGGTACTGCGCCATATAAAGGATGAGTTCCGAAGCTGTCCGGGGCCCCTTGCCCTCGGACAGCTCGGCCAGCAGCTCATCGGTGGCGCGCAAAGGGCGCAGCCGCAGGGAAATCACTCGCTGCGCCGCCGCAAAGATGCGCACCGACACCATGTCTTCCGGCTCGGCCCCCGGATTGAGGTTGATCCCACGCAAAAACAGCAGCAGTTCGGCGTTGGGCAGCGGCAGCAGTCGTGGACGGGTGTTCTCTTCAAGCAGCAGATCGCAGTTGAATTCACTCAAACCACTGGATTTGCGCAGCCACGTATGGGTTTGCGGATGACTGCGGTCCCAATGCAGCCACAGGCTTTCATGGGCCTGCAGCTGCAGATCGTCAAGTTCGGTCCGGGCTATCGAACGCGCGCCACCTTTACCATCCAGCACCAGGGCATGCACCAGCCCCCATTGCGCGTTTTCTTCCTCGAACATCCTCATCCCTTATGGCTGCAACGCTTTATTCAGGCATCTTCAACGGGCTCGGCGAGACAATCACGCCGTTATTGTCCGCATAGACATATTCACCCGGACGGAACGTCACGCCAGCAAAGGTGACCGCCACATTGAGATCGCCGATGCCACGCTTGTCGGTCTTCATCGGATGGCTGGCCAGGGCCTGGACGCCGAGGTCGGTCTGGGCAATGACGTCGACGTCGCGGATGCAACCGTAGATCACCAACCCTTCCCAACCATTTTTCGCGGCCTTTTCCGCCAGCATGTCTCCCAGCAGCGCCCGACGCAGGGAACCGCCGCCGTCGACCACCAGCACCTTGCCGTCCCCCTTGAGCTCGACCTGTTCCTTGACCAGGGAATTGTCTTCGAAACACTTGATGGTCACTATCTCGCCACCAAAGGAATCGCGGCCGCCGAAATTGCTGAACATCGGTTCCACCACTTGCACGAGGTCTGGATAGGCATCGCACAGGTCAGGCGTGAGGTAATGGTTCATCGAACAACTCCTGTATGGGCTGGAACGTCGGGCTGAAGTGAACCGCTGTTTGTGACCGGAACAGCGGAACGCGTCATATCTTAGCCGCAAGCAGTCCAGAGCGAAATGCCCACCTCAGAGCCTTCGCGTCAAACCGCCTCCGCCAGGTGGGGTTGATCCGCCGGCAACGGTCCGCGCTGATCCTCCAGCCACCGAGCCACCAATGGCCAGACCTCGGCCTGGGCGGCTTTACTGACGAGCATTTCGACGTGGCCGAAATCATCGCCGAAGCCTTGTTCGCGCCCAAGGCAGACAAATTGCTTGTGCTCGGAACCGATCTGCTCGAACAGTTTGCGGCATGCCCAGGCAGGATCCTGCTGATCGCCGGCGGCGCTCACCGCCAGCACCGGCACCTGCACGTCGGCCAGGCCCGCCCACCAGTTTTTCTCGGCATCGCCGAAACGCCCGAACAGGCCATACCAGCGCAGGCTCTCCAGGGCCAGGCCGATGGGCTCATCTTCTGGGCCGCGCTTGAGCCTTGAACCGGACAAATGGGCGAAACGCTTGAGGATGAAGCGCCCGCTCCATTCAACCGGGGGAATTTTCAGTGGCCAATAGGTACGGCTGACCTGTGTACCAAAAAATGCCGCCGATGCAACGGCAGGCGCGCCCAGGTAATGGCCGCCCAAGGCCGCTGCCAGGGTGATGCCGCCCAGCGAGTGACCGATCCAATGGGGCACCTGCCCGCTCTGCTCGCGCACGAAGGCGCCGATGGCCGGCAAGTCATACCGGGCGTAGTCGGCCACGCGGTTGTTGCGGTAGCCCTGGTTTCGTTGGGATAAGCCATGCCCGCGCATTTCGGGAATCCAGACATCGAACCCCAACCGCGCCAGGTGCGCCCCCAGCCCCAGCCCCTTGGGCGAATACCAGAAGCGACGGTTGGAAAAATTGCCGTGCAACAGGATCACCGGGACACCCCGGGTTTCGCCGACATCGGCCATGCCCAGCCGGGTGACGGCCAGCTCGACGCTGTAGTCGGGGCTGTTACCGGGTTTCAAACGATAGACATCTTCGCTCAGATCGCCACGCCGCTCGGCGCTGATCAGGGCGACAGGAAATAGGTTGCTGCTGCTTTGCATGATCTTCTTGCACAAAAAAGGGCGGCTTCCAAATGGAGCCCGCCCTACTTCAAATCAAAAGGGGCCGGAAGACTGGCCGCCGGATACCACAAGGAATTACCCCGGCTTACATTACCGATCAGGCCCCTTCACTCGATCAGACCGCAGCCTGCCCCTCAGCCAGGAAGAACCAGGTTTCCAGTACCGAGTCCGGGTTCAACGAAACGCTTTCGATACCCTGCTCCATCAGCCACTTGGCCAGGTCCGGGTGGTCCGAAGGGCCCTGGCCGCAGATGCCGATGTACTTGCCGGCCTTGTTGCAGGCGGCGATAGCATTGGCCAACAGCTTCTTGACCGCCGGGTTACGTTCGTCAAACAGGTGGGCGATGATCCCCGAATCGCGGTCCAGACCCAAGGTCAGTTGGGTCAGGTCGTTGGAGCCGATGGAGAAGCCGTCGAAGAACTCGAGGAATTCTTCGGCCAGGATCGCGTTGGACGGCAGTTCGCACATCATGATGACGCGCAGGCCATTCTGGCCACGGGCCAGGCCGTTTTTCGCCAACAGGTCGACCACTTGGCTCGCCTCGCCGAGGGTGCGCACGAACGGCACCATGATCTCGACGTTGGTCAGGCCCATCTCGTTACGCACGCGCTTGAGGGCACGGCATTCGAGTTCGAAGCAATCGCGGAACGATTCGCTGATGTAGCGCGACGCACCACGGAAGCCCAGCATCGGGTTCTCTTCTTCGGGCTCGTAGAGTTTGCCACCGATCAGGTTGGCGTATTCGTTGGACTTGAAGTCCGACAGCCGCACGATGACTTTCTTCGGCCAGAACGCCGCCGCCAGGGTGCTGATGCCTTCCACGAGCTTCTCGACGTAGAAACCGACCGGGTCGTCGTAGCCGGCAATGCGCTTGTCGACGCTGTCCTTGATGTCCTGTGGCAGGCCGTCATAGTTCAGCAGTGCCTTGGGGTGCACGCCGATCATGCGGTTGATGATGAACTCCAGGCGGGCCAGGCCCACGCCGGCGTTCGGCAGCTGCGCGAAGTCGAAGGCACGGTCCGGGTTGCCGACGTTCATCATGATCTTGAACGGCAGCTCCGGCATGGCGTCCACGGAGTTCTTCTTGATGTCGAAGCCCAACTCGCCTTCGAAGATGTAGCCGGTGTCGCCTTCGGCGCAGGAAACGGTCACGCCCTGGCCGTCCTTGAGCAGTTCGGTGGCATTGCCGCAACCGACCACGGCCGGAATGCCCAGCTCACGGGCGATGATCGCCGCGTGGCAAGTGCGTCCACCGCGGTTGGTGACAATGGCGCTGGCGCGCTTCATCACCGGTTCCCAGTCCGGGTCGGTCATGTCGGAGACCAGCACGTCGCCGGCCTGGACCTTGTCCATCTCCGAGACGTCCTTGATGATCCGCACCTTGCCGGCGCCGATGCGCTGGCCGATTGCGCGGCCTTCCACCAGCACGGTGCCGGTTTCCTTGAGCAGGTAGCGCTCCATGACGTTGGCCTGGGTGCGGCTCTTCACGGTTTCCGGACGGGCCTGCACGATGTACAGCTTGCCGTCGTCGCCGTCCTTGGCCCACTCGATGTCCATCGGGCACTTGTAGTGCTTCTCGATGATCATCGCCTGCTTGGCCAGCTCGCTGACTTCGGCGTCGGTCAGGCAGAAGCGCGCGCGATCAGCCTTGTCGACATCGACGGTCTTGACCGAACGACCCGCCTTGGCTTCGTCGCCATAGACCATCTTGATGGCCTTGCTGCCCAGGTTGCGGCGCAGGATGGCCGGACGACCGGCTTCCAGGGTGCCCTTGTGGACATAGAATTCATCGGGGTTCACCGCGCCTTGCACGACGGTTTCACCCAGGCCATAGGCGCCGGTGATGAACACGACGTCACGAAAGCCCGACTCGGTGTCGAGGGTGAACATCACGCCGGCGGTGCCGGTTTCGGAGCGGACCATGCGCTGCACACCGGCGGACAGGGCGACCAGTTTGTGGTCGAAGCCCTGATGCACGCGGTAGGAAATGGCACGGTCGTTGAAAAGGGAGGCGAAGACTTCCTTGGCGGCTCGGATGACGTTTTCCACGCCACGGATATTCAGGAAAGTCTCCTGCTGGCCGGCGAACGAGGCGTCCGGCAAGTCTTCGGCGGTGGCCGAGGAGCGTACGGCGACAGCGATGTCGGGGTTGCCTTCGGAGAGCTTGGCAAAAGCCGTGCGGATTTCGCTGTTCAGCTTCTCGGGAAACTCGGCTTCCATGATCCATTGGCGGATCTGGGCACCGGTCTTGGCCAGGGCATTGACGTCATCGACGTCCAGGGCGTCGAGCGCATCGTGGATCTGCTGGTTCAGGCCGCTCAGTTCCAGGAAGTCACGATAAGCCTGGGCGGTCGTGGCGAAGCCACCCGGCACCGATACTCCGGCGCCCGCGAGCTTACTGATCATCTCGCCCAGGGATGCGTTCTTGCCCCCCACATGCTCTACATCATGGACGCCGAGCTTATCGAGGGAAACTACGTACTCTACCAAGGTGATCTCTCCACTGACTGTGTTGGAAAAGCTCAAGGTACCGGCGGCTCCAGGGGAGCGCTCACCGGCGATATGGCCTGGACCTGGAAAATAAGTGAGAATGCGGGCCACGGGCGGCCGGCAAATCGCGCCTATCATATCCAAGAATCGTGACTAGCTCACTAGCTTAAGGCCCAAGGCGCAAATGAAACGATCTGCTTTCTTTATCTCCGACGGCACCGGCATCACGGCCGAAACGCTGGGCCAGAGCCTGTTGGCGCAGTTCGAAAACATTACCTTCACCAAGCTGACACGCCCCTACATAGACAGCGTCGACAAGGCGCGGGCCATGGTACAGCAAATCAATAAAGCCGCCGAAAACGACGGTTTTCGCCCGATTATCTTCGACACCATCGTCAATCAGGACATCCGTGAGATTCTCGCAACGTCCAATGGTTTCATGATCGACATTTTTTCCACGTTCCTGGCGCCCCTGGAACAGGAACTGAGCGAACATTCTTCCTATTCGGTCGGCAAGTCCCATTCCATTGGTCACAACTCCAACTACATGGAGCGGATCGAGGCGGTCAACTTTGCGCTGGACAACGATGACGGCGCCCGCACGCATTATTACGACAAGGCCGACCTGATCCTAGTGGGTGTGTCGCGGTGTGGTAAGACGCCGACGTGTCTGTACATGGCGATGCAGTTCGGCATCCGCGCGGCCAACTATCCGTTGACCGAAGACGACATGGAGCGCCTGCAACTGCCCAATGCGTTGCGCGCCCACCAGCACAAACTGTTCGGCCTGACCATCGACCCGGACCGCCTCACCGCGATCCGCAACGAACGCAAGCCCAACAGCCGCTATTCGAGCTACGCCCAGTGTGAGTTCGAAGTGCGCGAAGTGGAAAACCTGTTCCGGCGGGAGAACATTCCCCATATCAACTCCACGCATTTTTCCGTGGAAGAGATATCGGCGAAGATCCTGGTGGAGAAAGGCGTGGAGCGGCGGTTCAAATAAAACCCGCAACACCACAAAGCCCTGCGGGAGCGAGCCTGCTCGCGATAGCATCACCTTGGTCTGACTGAAAGACCCAGTTGCCTGCATCGCGAGCAGGCTCGCTCCCACATGTGTCCGCGGTCTACTGCGCTAATGCCGCCTGCTCGTCCATCTTCTTGCGCAAACTCAACGGGCGCATGTCGGTCCAGACCTCTTCGATATACGCCAGGCATTCCTTCTTGAAGCCGCTTTTGCCGACCGTACGCCAGCCTTCCGGGATGGCTTTGTAGTCCGGCCAGATCGAATATTGTTCTTCGTGGTTGACCACGACCTGGAAGAGGATGTCCTCGCGATCGAATACTGAAGTCATGGTGTTTCTCCGTCATTGCTCAAGGTTCGCCGCGCCACGGGCGCAGCCAAGGTATGAAAGGAACGTACCGGGCCGAGGGAAAATTAGGCATCGGCCACGGCGGCTTCCAGGGCGCGCCGGAAAATGTCGGCGACCCGATCGATTTCCGTCGCCGTGATAATCAATGGCGGCAGGAACCGCACCACGCCGCCCTGTCGGCCGCCCAATTCCAGGATCAGCCCACGCTTGAGGCACTCGCGCTGCAAGCGTGGCGCCAGACGCGCATGCACCGGTGGGTGACCTTGGGTGTCCGGCACGCCCGCAGGGTCGACCAACTCGACGCCGAGCATCAGGCCGCGACCGCGAATATCGCCCATCTGCGGGAAATCCCGTTGCAGGATTAGCAAATGCTCGCTCAAGCGCTCGCCCATGGCGGTGGCGTGGGCCGGCAGGTCGTGTTCCACCAGATAACGCATCACAGCGCAACCGGCTGCCATGGCCATCTGGTTGCCCCGGAACGTGCCGGCATGGGCGCCCGGCGCCCAGGTGTCGAGCCAGTCGCGATACACCACGACCGCCAGCGGCAGGCTGCCGCCGATGGCCTTGGACAGCACGACCACGTCCGGGACGATTCCGGCATGCTCGAAGGCGAACATCTTGCCGGTCCGGCCGAAGCCACTCTGGATTTCATCGACAATCAACGCCACCCCGGCCTGCTCGGTGATCCGCCGCAAGCCACGCAGCCAGTCGAGGTCGGCCGGTACGACGCCGCCCTCGCCCTGCACCACTTCGACGATGACGGCCGCTGGCAATTGCACGCCGGCCTCCGGATCGTTCAGCAGGTTTTGCAGATAATGCAGGTTGGCCTTGACGCCTTCCGCGCCACCCAAACCGAACGGGCAGCGGTAATCGTAGGGATACGGCATGAACTGCACGCCGTTGCTGAGCAAGGCGCCCAAGGGCTTCTTCGGCCCCAGGTTGCCCATCAGGCTCAACGCACCCTGGCTCATTCCGTGATAGCCGCCCTGGAACGACAGCACCGTGCTACGCCCCGTCGCGGTACGTACCAGCTTGAGCGCCGCTTCTACGGCGTCGGTGCCGGTGGGGCCGCAGAACTGGATCTTCGCCTCGGCGACCAGGGCTGCCGGCAACAGGCCGAACAGATCCTGGACAAAGCGGTCCTTCACCGGCGTGGTCAGGTCCAGGGTATGCAGGGGCAGTTCATCGGCAAGCACTTGCCGGATCGCCTCGATCACCACCGGGTGGTTGTGCCCGAGCGCCAGCGTGCCGGCGCCAGCCAGGCAATCGATGAAAGTACGGCCCTCGACGTCTTCGACGTACAGCCCCTTGGCGCGCTTGAGCGCCAGGGGTATGCGTCGGGGATAACTGCGTGCATTGGATTCCTGGCGGTTCTGGCGCGCCAGCAACGGTGATTCGTCGAATTGGTAAAGCGTCTCGACCGGCGTGGAGCCGCCTCGTACTGTCGACGCTTCGATAGGACTTGTGACTGACATGTTCTCGACCCCGCAATGAGTGACCAAACGGCGCACCGGGCAGGTGCGCATTCGCAGCGCACATGCAGGTTTCCTGTTGTGGGAACGCATCAGCGAGGCACGGATTTACTGCCTCGGGCTATCTACTGAGTCAAAGAGGCTTGCAGCGGCACGGTCAGCTCGACCCGCAGCCCGTCCGGGCGGCTATCGAACTGCAAGCCGCAGCCGCATCGCTGAACGATGGCCTGGACGATCGCCAGCCCCAACCCGCAACCTTCGCTCTGCCCAGTGCGCCAGAAGCGCTGCGTCAGGTGCTGGACATCGTCGGCGGCAATGCCGGGCCCGTGGTCGCGTACCTGGAAACGCACGCGCTGGCCCACCATTTCCAGGTTCAGCTCGACGTCAGTATCGTCCGGGGTATGGCGCAAGGCGTTGTCCAACAGATTGCGCAGCGCGGCTATGGACAAGACCGCCGGCATCTGGACCGGCGCATCGGACAATTGCGGCGAGACATGCAGCCTGATTCGCTGGGGAGCGCCATTGGCCGCGTCCTGGATAGCCAGCCGCGCGACTTGCGCGGCATTGCATTGCACACCGTCGTCGAACGACAGGCTGCCCTCGACCCGGGCCAGCAACAACAATTGTTCCAGGGTACGGTGCAACCGATCGGCGCCCTCCTCCGCCCGCGCCAGGGACTGGTCGCGAGCGGCGCCGTCGGTCATGCGCGCCACCTGCAGGTGCGTCTTGATGGCGGTCAAGGGGCTGCGCAATTCATGGGCCGCGTCACCGGTCAGGCGGCGCTCACGTTCGATGGCCTTGCCGATGCGCAGCAGCAGCTGGTTCTGGGTTTCCAGCAAGGGTTGCAACTCGCTGGGCAACGGCTGGATCTGCAACGGCTCCAGGGAGTCCGCGTTACGCCGCGTCAACGCATCGCGCATGCGATTGAGCGGCGCCAAGCCCTGGCCGACGCCTAGCCACAACAGGCACAGGCAACCGAGCAACGCCACGCCGACCGGCACCGACGCCGCCAACAGCACCGACATGTTCAAGGCTTCGCGTTCAATCTGGCGGTCGGCGGTGGTGATACGCAAGTCGCCACGGGCCAGGGTGAAGCTGCGCCACGGCGCGCCATCGATCATCTGGTCATGAAAGCCCATCTTCTCGGCTTCCAGCGGTTGTCCCGGGGTGTCGTGGCTGCGTGCCAGGATTTCGCCCCGCAACGAGGTAACCTGACAAGCCATGCCCCCCGGGACGCTCAGTTGTTCGGCGCTGAAATGCGTACCCTCCCCCTTGCTGGGCACCGGCGGCAATTGCTCCAGCAGCCCGGCGACCATCTGTGCCGAGGCGACCAGGCGCTGATCGAGAGAAAACATCATCTGATTGCGCAGGTCGCTGAGCATCCACGCCGCCGCCAAGGCCCAGATCAGGGCAAATGCCGCGCCCAGGGTCAGGCTCAAGCGCAATCGCAGGCTCATCACTTGGAAGATTCCCCGCCGTCGGCCGGCCCCAGGCGATAGCCCAGCCCGCGCACCGTCTCGACAACGCCATTGCCCAGTTTGCGTCGCAGGTGGTGGATATGGACGTTGAGCGCATTGCTTTCCAGCTCGTCATTGAAGCCGTAGACGCTGTCCTTGAGTTGCTCGGTGGAGAGCACCCGGCCACGGCTGTGCAACAACGCCTGCAATAGCGCCTGCTCGCGCCGGGAGAGGTCAACCGGCTGGCCGTCCAGGGTGGTTTCCCGGCTGCTGGGGTCATACGTCAGGCGACCATGTTCGATCAGGTTGACGCTGCGCCCGGCAACGCGCCGCAACAACGTATGCAGGCGCGCCGCCAGCTCGCGCAGGTCGAAGGGCTTGAGCAGATAGTCATCGGCGCCGGCCTGCAAGCCGTCGACACGGTCGGTCACCGAGTCCCTCGCGGTCAGGATCAGCACCGGGATTTCCAGGCCCTGCTGGCGCAATTGCTTGAGCAGCTTGAGGCCATCTTCATCGGGCAAGCCGAGGTCCAGCACCATGACATCGAACGTCGCCACGCCGACCATGGCCCGCGCCGCCGATGCCGTGGCGACGTGCTCGACCGTCAGGCCTTGAGCCGTGAGCCCGGCCACGATGCCGCTGGCAATCAGCGCATCATCTTCGCATACCAATACGTGCATGAACGCTCCATGGGCAAAAGCCGCGATTGAACCAAGTGAACATTAAGGCGCAATTATGGCAGCCCGCAAAGCCGTGGGTGCGAGGCATACCAGTAACCGTTGGAAACATTCGAACCCATCGCCATACATATATACCGCACCCGAATGGACCGTCGCTTTTACTTTGGTACCCGCTGGACACATATTTTCCTTATTGAAGCAGGTATCCCAACATGTATACGCATACGAACGCGCTGCTCAGTTACGCCGACTTTGTCACCGCGATCCAAAACCTGGTCGACCATGTAAAAAAGCAACGAACAATGGCGACAAACGAGGGCCTGGAGTTATACAACCTGGGAGAATTCAACAGGGCGAAACTCCATCTATTGATAGCTGCCACGGATGGCAACAAAGAAGCGCAATATGCCTTGGCGGAGGTGCTGAGGCGTGACGCCGGAAACATGACCGAAGAGGCGCGAAACTGGTACCAAAAGGCTGCTGGTCAAGATCATTTCTACGCCCTGCTGCGACTGGCGGACGAAACGTCGTTGGCCAAGGCCAAGGCATTGGCTGAAGCCAACGCAGACCCGGCTGAGCGCCTGCTACAGCTTTACGAATTGACGGGGGACATCGAGTCGTTGAGAAAATCCGAGCGAGCCGGTTCCTCCGAGGCCAAATGTATCCTGGCTTACTTGTATGGAAGGGATGAAAAACTTGTCCCCTCCGGCCTCACCCCAACGGCTGAACAGACGAGACTCCTGCTGGAGGCCGCGATTGCGGGCTTGCCCAAAGCCATGGCGTGGTACCCCAGACTGTTAACAGTACGCGATAAGACAACCAGACGTGCCTGGTTGGAAAAGAGGCTTCAGCTCAATGATGTCAATGCCTTGCTGGACTACGCCTTTGCGATCTCGACGGAATACGACATGGACGAGGATGAACAGGAATACGGCTACGAAAAAGACCTTGTCAAAGCCTACGCTCTGCTCTGGCTGGTCAGTGATACAACGCGCCAATTCAAGCGCCACGCTGATACTGTCAAAAATCTCGCCCACCTCGAAGCGCAATTGACCGCGCAAGAAATCACCGACGCCAAGCAACAGGCCCAAGCGTGGAAACTGAGCCATCCCCCGATGTCCGAATACCGGTTAACCTATCAGGAATTTTGATTGGCCCGACGGGTGCCGGCACGTTTGTAGGCTGGCGTTAACTTAAGGTTAATCGCCAGCCGCCACTGTGCGCCTCACTCTCCTGGTTCTAAGGCTCTACCCCATGCGTCGATTGTTTTTGCTGTGGCTGTTTCTGATCTCGGGCCTGGCCCAGGCCGCCAATCCCTTCGAAACCAAGCCCGACTTCCTGCCGGTGGAAAAGGCATTCGTCTTTACTTCCGAACGCCTGGACTCCGGTGAAACCCAGTTGTTCTGGCAGATCGCCGACGGGTATTACCTGTATCAGCAGCGGCTCAAGTTCGATGGCCTGGCCGAAGCGCAGAAACCGAAGCTGCCCGAGGGCGAAGCCCACAGCGACGAGTTCTTCGGCGACCAGCAAGTCTACCGCCAGGCATTGGAGCTGAAGATTCCCGCCGGGGCTACCGGCAAGGTCAAGGTCGGTTTCCAGGGCTGCGCCGATGCGGGCCTGTGCTATCCGCCCCAGACCCAAATCGTAGATCTGGGCGGCGCCGCACCGGTGGCAAGCACTGGCGAGGCGCAAGACCAGGCGCTGGCCAACGGCTTGCAGCAGCGCGCGCTGGGCTGGAGCCTGCTGGTGTTCTTCGGCCTTGGGCTGTTGCTGGCGTTTACCCCTTGTTCGCTGCCGATGCTGCCAATCCTGGCGGGATTGGTGGTGGGTAGCGGCGCCGGGCCCCGGCGCGGCCTGGCGTTGGCCGGCAGCTACGTGATCAGCATGGCGATGGTGTACGCCGCCATGGGCGTGCTTGCCGCGCTGTTGGGAGCCAATCTGCAGGCATTGCTGCAACAGCCGTGGTTGCTGGGCACCTTCGCGGCCATCTTCGTTGTATTGGCACTGCCGATGTTTGGCTTTTTCGAACTGCAACTCCCAGCCGCCCTGCGCGATCGCTTGGAAAACGCCGGCCGCCAGCGCCGCGGTGGCAGCCTGGTGGGTGCCGGCGTTCTGGGAGCCCTGTCCGGTCTGTTGGTAGGGCCGTGCATGACTGCGCCGCTGGCCGGCGCGCTGTTGTACATCGCCCAGAGCGGCAACGCGCTGCATGGCGGCCTGATCCTGTTCACCATGGGTGTCGGCATGGGCCTGCCGCTGTTGTTGCTGGTGACCGTCGGCAATCGTTTCCTGCCCAAGCCAGGCGCCTGGATGAACCTGCTCAAGGGCGTATTCGGCTTCCTGTTCCTGGGTACCGCGTCGCTGATGATCCGCCCGGTCATCGACGGCTCGCTGTGGATCGGCCTTTGGGGCGCTCTGCTGCTGATTGCCGCTTACTGCGCCTGGCGCCAGACCCAGGGGTTCGGTCGCGCGCCCTATCTGTGGGGCAGCGTATCGCTGCTGTTCGGGTTGTGGGGAAGCCTGCTGGTGGTCGGGGCGGCGGGAGGCAGCGACGATCTGTTCAAGCCGCTGGAGGTCTACAGCGGTGCCCAGGGCAATGCGACTGCCCAGGCCCACGACGCCTTCATCACCGTCAGCGAGCCCGCCGCCCTGCAACGGGAATTGGACAGCGCCAAGGCCCAGGGCCAATGGGTCCTGCTGGACTACTACGCCGATTGGTGCGTGTCGTGCAAAATCATCGAGAAACAGGTGTTTGGCCGCGCCGAAGTCATGGCCGCGCTTAGCGACGTGCGCCTGCTGCGCCTGGACGTCACTGCCGACAACGCCGCCAGCCGAGCGCTGCTCCAGCGCTACCAGGTGCCGGGCCCGCCCAGCCTGCTGTGGATCGGGCCCGACGCAGAAGAACGCCGTGGCCAGCGCATCACGGGCGAGATCGATGCCAAAGGCTTCCTGGAGCGTTGGAACCTGACCCGGGATGCAGGCTGATGCTGACCTTTACCCTGGGCACCTTTGCCATCGCTATCCATCACCTCCTGTTGATCAGCGCGCTGGCATTGGCGACGTTCGTCGGCTGGCGAGTGGCCAAGCGCGGGGGCGAGAACCCCGAGTCGGTGCTGTTCGTGCTGTTTCTCCTCGGGCTGCTCGCCGCACGAACAGGTTTTGTCGTGGCGTACTGGAACCATTATCGGGACGACCTCTGGCAGATCGTCGATCTGCGCGATGGCGGTTTCCTTGCATGGCCGGGGATATTGGTGCTGTTGGCCGCGGCGCTGCTGTGGGCGCGGCGCCGACCGACCCTGCGCCGGCCATTGGGCTTTGGTGTGGGCAGCGGCCTGCTGTTCTGGCTGGTGGCGACAATGTCATTGACCATCTATGACCAAGGCACGCGGTTGCCGGAGATCGAGCTGCGCAACGCCGACGGCCAAACGGTGAAACTTACCGACTATCAGGGCGGGCCTCTGGTGGTCAATCTGTGGGCCACCTGGTGCCCGCCCTGCCGTCGCGAAATGCCGGTGCTGGAAGCCGCTCAACTGGAACGCCCGGACTTGACTTTCCTGTTCGTCAATCAGGCCGAAAGCATGCATAGCGTCAGCACTTACCTCGCCACCCAGGGCCTGAGCCTGCACAACGTGCTGTTCGACGGCAGTGGCCGTCTCGCCCAGGCCGTCGGGTCAATGGCCTTGCCGACGACCCTGTTCTACGGCGCCGATGGCCGCCTGCTCGGCAGTCACCTGGGTGAACTGTCGGAAGCCAGCCTGGCCCGCGCCCTGGAAAATTTCGAAACGCCGGGTCCAACCTCGGCGATCCCACCTTCTACAAGGAAACTGCCATGCCCCGCCTCCACCACCTGCTGACCCTGGCTTTCGCCGGCGCGTTGCTGCAGGCACCGCTGCTTCACGCCGAAGAATTGCCAGCGGCCATCAAGAAGATCGAAGCCAAGGGCGCGAAAATCGTCGGCACCTTCCAAGCACCGGACGGCCTGCGCGGCTACGCGGCGCAATACCAGAACCGTGGGATGGCGCTGTACCTGACGCCGGACGGCAAACACGTCCTGCTGGGCAACCTGTACGACGCCGACGGCAAGGACTTGAGCGCCGAACCGCTGCAAAAACTGGTCTATGCCCCGATGGCCAAGGAAATCTGGGCGAAAATGGAGGCCAGCAACTGGATCGCCGACGGCAGCAAGGACGCACCGCGCACCGTGTACCTGTTCAGTGACCCCAATTGCCCGTATTGCAACATGTTCTGGGAACAGGCCCGGCCGTGGGTCAAGGCCGGCAAGGTGCAGTTGCGCCACATCATGGTGGGCATCATCCGCGAAGACAGCCCCGGCAAATCGGCCGCCCTGCTCGCGGCCAAGGCGCCAGAAAAGGCGCTGGCCGACCATGAGAAAGCCGGCAAGGGCAGCTCCCTCAAGCCGCTCAAGGAAATACCACCGGCCATCCAGGCGAAACTGGACGCCAATCAGCAATTGATGGACGAGTTGGAGCTGTCCTCCACGCCAGCTATTTTCTACCTCGATGACCAGGGCGAACTGCAACAGCAGAAAGGCGCGCCGTCGTCGGACAAACTGGTGGAGATTCTCGGGCCTAAGTGATCCGGAACACTGAACTGTGGCGAGGGGATTTATCCCCTCGCCACAAAGTCAGTGCATCCGTTTCAGAAATCCCAACAACGCTTCAGTCACACATTCCGGATTCTCCAGGTTGGATATATGCCCCGCCTGCGCAATCAGCATGTGTTCGCAGCCGATCAGCTCGGCCATTTCCCGGGCCTCGGACGGTGGCCGCGGCTTGTCCTGGTCGCCACACATCACCAGCGTGCGCCTGGCATCCAGTTCAGGCAGGCGCGACAGGATGTCGTCCCGACCAAAAATGATCCGCCCCAACGGCACGATACTGTCCCTCAGGCGATCCGTTGGCAGCGCGGCCAAGGTGGCACGGAACTGCTGGTAGAGCGCCGACCGCGGATCGATGCCCGGCCGGAAGAAAATCGGCACGATGATATCCAGCAGCGGCTCGGGCACGCTGCCACTGGCCTCGATCTTGTCGAACAGTGAAAAATAATACTGGCGGGTCGGTTCCGGCTCTACCCCGACGTAGGTGTCCATCAACACCAGCGAACTCACTCGCTTAGGCGCTGCCAGCGCCAACCGCGCTCCCCACATTCCGCCCACCGACAGGCCGACCAGGTTGAAGCAGTCGATATCCAGGTGATCCATCAACGCCAGTGTCTGGCGGGACAGGTCGTCCAGTGAGGTCATGCCCTCGGGAAGTCGTCCGGATTGCCCGTGGCCCCATAGCTCCGGGACGATGACCCGATAGTGTTTCGACAGGGCATCGACCTGTGGCGCCCACATGCTCTGGTCCCACAAATAGCTGCTACCCAGCACCACTACCGGGCCTTGGCCCTGGTCCAGGTAATGGAGCGGTTGTCCGTCAATCGTTGCAAAGGGCATCGGTGACCTCCTTGTTTGGCAATGGAATGGCCCAGGGGAGACTGCCGTGACCCGCACTGAGCGTCAACCGCTGGGCTAAACCGCTTCGTAACGACCTGTAAGGTCTGACAGTAGATAAACGCAGCCACTGACGATAGCTCGACGGTTCGATCACAAAACCGCGACAAAAGTCTCGCCCCCCATCGCGAGCAGGCTCGCTCCCACATTTTGATCTCTGGACTCCGATCCATTGTGGGAGCGAGCCTGTCGCGATGAGGCCGCGACAGGCATCACAGCACTACAATCCCTCCAACTCCGCCATCAGATCATTCAACCGGTCCACTTTCTCCTCGGTCATTTCGCTGGCTTGCAACCCCGCAATGTATTCAGCCAATTGCTCCACGGTGCTGCACTCGAACATCGCCCTGAGCGGCACGTTGCGTTGCAAGGCCTTCTGCACGCGGGAGGCAATTTGTGTCGCCAGCAAGGAGTGCCCGCCCAGCTCAAGGAAATTGTCCCGCGCCCCCACCCGCTCGACCTTCAACACTTCGGCCCAGATATCCGCCAGGGTCTGCTCCAGCGCATTGGCGGGCGCCTGGTAGTCGTGGCCGTGCAACTGGCCGATTTCCAACGCCGGCAGCCCCTTGCGATCGAGCTTGCCGTTGGCATTGAGGGGCAAGCGGTCGAGCCACAGCCAGTGCAGCGGCACCATGTATTCGGGCAGCTCGCTGCGCAGGCGCTGTTTGATCCGATCCAGGCGTTCGCTCGGGCTGAGCGTCGAGTCGGCAGCAACCAGATAGCCCACCAGATGCTTGCCATTGACGCCCTCCTGCACCCCGACCGCCGCGTCGCGGACTTCGGGCTGCTCATGCAGCCGTGCTTCGATTTCCCCCAGTTCGATGCGGTAACCGCGGATCTTCACTTGATGATCGATGCGCCCGACGTATTCCAGCACGCCATCGCTGCGGCGGCGCGCCAGGTCGCCAGTGCGGTACAGCCGCTCGCCCGGCGCGCCGAACGGGTTGGGCACGAAGACCGGCGCCGTACGCAACGGATCGCCGACATAACCACGCCCCACTCCGGTGCCGGCGACGCACAACTCGCCCACCGCGCCCAACGGCACCAGTTCCAGCGCGCCGTCGAGCACGTACAAACGGTTGTTGTCGGTCGGCGTGCCGATGGGCAGGTAGGTGCCACGGGTCGAGGCCATGTCGACCCGGAAGAACGCCACATCATCGGAACATTCCGCCGGTCCGTAGGCATTCACTAGGGCGATGTCGGGGTAACGTACCAGCCATTGATGGGCCAGTTCCGGTGGCATCGCTTCGCCGGTGGGCAGCATCCAGCGCAAGCCATCCAGACCGGTGTGCTCCTGGGCGAGCATGCCCTGGATCAACGAAGGCACGCTTTCCAGCACGGTAATGCCCTGACGACCCACATGGTCCAACAGTCCTTGGGGATCGTGAGCGATGGCATTGGGCACGATGTCCACCCGGGCGCCGAACAACGGGGCGGCCAGGAACTGCCACACCGAAATGTCGAAGCTCTGGGACGCGGTCTGGGCGATCACGTCCGTTTCATCCAGCGCCAGGTACGGCACTTTGCTGAGCTGGTTGTTGAGCATGCCGCGCTGCTGCACCATCACGCCTTTGGGCAAGCCGGTGGAGCCAGAGGTGTAGATCACATAGGCGAGGTTGTCCGGCCCGCTGTAAACGCCAGGATTGTCCACCGCCGTATCACTGCCCTGGACGTCTTCCCAGACCAGCAGCTTCGGCCTCCCGGCACAGGCGAACTCTTCCAGCAAGGCCAACGCCTGTTCGCGACAAGCTCTCGTGCACACCAGCAACGGCGTGCGGCTCAGCTCGATGATGCGGCTCAGGCGTTGGCTCGGCAGGCCTGGGTCCAGCGGCAGATAACCGCCGCCGGCCTTGAAGCTGCCGATGATCATGCCCAGCAAGTCCAGGCCGCGCTCGGCCAGCAGCGCCACCGGCTGGTCGAGACCGACGCCCGCCTCGATCAGCCCATGACCGAGGCGGTTGCTGCGTTCGTTCAACGCGGCGTAAGTCCAGCTGTCGTCCTGGCAACTGGCGGCAATGCGTTGCGGATGAGCCGCCACCCGGGCCTCGAACAGCTCCACGTAACTCTGCTCCAGCGGATAGGCACGTTCGCTCTGGTTGCAGCCCTCGATGAGGAAAGTCTTTTCTTCAGACCCGATCAGCGCCAGCTCGGCCATGTCACCGTGGAAACCTTCGATCAGCGCCAGCAGCAATCGCTTGAACTCACCCAGCAGCCCCTGGACCGTCGACTCATTGAAGTAACGCTGGTCGTAGGACAGGTGCAGTCCGAGATCGTCGCCCGGGTAACACACCGCCGTCAGCGGGAAGTTGGTGTGGGTGCGCCCTGAATCCGAGGTGGCGTTGAGGCTCTGGGCGCGGTCCAGCACCGAGACTTCCACCGGCGCGTTCTCGAACACGAACAGGCTGTCGAACAACGGCTGGCCCTTGGGCAGTTCGCTGACCTCCTGGATGCTCACCAGCGGCAGGTATTCGTACTCGCGCAGTTGCATGTTGCTGTCCAGCAAACCGTTGAGCCATTGGCGCACGCTGCAACGCTGGTCATCCGACGGAATCTGCACTCGCAAGGCGACGCTGTTGATGAACAGCCCCACCGTGCGCTGCATGTGCGGCAGCTCCACCGGACGGCCGGCCACGGTGACGCCGAACAGCACGTCGCGATCGCCGCTGACCCTACGCAGCACCAAGGCCCACGCGGCCTGGGCGAAGGTATTGACGGTCAGCTGATGGGCCTGGGCCAGCTCGCGCAAACGCGCACCGTCTCGAACGTCGAGCCGGGTGTAGCAATCGCCGACGACCATGCCGCCGCTGTCACCGGCGTGCTCGCGCAGGAACGGTCGATCCGCGGGGATCGGCGTGGTCCGCTCGAAGCCTTGCAGGTTCTTCTGCCACCACTGCCGGGCTTCGGCCAGGCTCTGGTGTTGCAGCCAACCGATGTAGTCGCGATAGCGCGGCGGCACGGCCAGGTGGGGCTCGCGCTGTTCGCCAAGGGCCGTGTAGATTTCGAAGAAATCGTCCATCAGCAGCGAACGGCACCACGCATCGATGAGGATGTGGTGGTTGCTCATCATGAACCAGTAACGCGCCGCGCCAACCCGGATCAAGCGCAAGTGGAACGGCGCCTCGTTCAACAGATCGAAACCGGCCTCCCGTTCGCTCTTGAGCAGCGCCTGGAGTTTGGGCTCCTGGGCGTCGTCGGGTACTTGCGTCCAGTCGAGGTATTGCACCGGCGTGCGGCCGGGTTTGTGGATGACCTGCAGCATGTCTTCACCGACATTCCAGCAGAACGAGGCGCGCAAGGCTTCGTGACGGGCGATCACCGCCTGCCAGGCTTGGGCGAAACGCTGAGGGTCGAGTTCACTGTTGATGCGGTAGCGGTCCTGCATGTAGTACAGGCCCGTGCCCGGTTCCAGCAAGGTGTGCAGCAGCATGCCTTCCTGCATCGGCGTCAGTGGGTAGACGTCTTCGATCTCCGCGGCCGGCACCGGCAGGTTGTCCAGTTGCGCCTGGGTCAGTTTCGCCAGCGGGAAGTCCGACGGCGTCAGGCCGCCCGCCTCGTCCGTCAGGCAGTGTTCGATCAAGTGCTGCAGTTCGTCGAGGTAAGCGTTGGCCAGCACGGCGATGCTCTGGCGGTCATGGCGCTCGGCACTGAAGGTCCAGCGCAGCGCCAGTTCGCCGCCGCTGACCTGGCAGTCGAGGCTCAGCTCGTTGGGCAGCGGAGCGTCGGGGTCGTGAATCGCGCCAAGCGGCTCGTCCAGCGGTCGGAACAGCGCGTCCTGGCCGAGGGCATGGTCGAGCTGGCCGAGGTAGTTGAAAGTGACCATCGCTTGCGGCAGGCCGGCCATCGCCTCGCGGGTGCCGCTGTCTGTCAGGTAACGCAGCACGCCATAGCCGAGGCCCTTATGGGGCACGGCGCGCAGTTGCTCCTTGATGGCTTTGATCGAGGTGCCGATATCATCGGCCGATGGGCTCAGGCGCAGCGGATAGACACTGGTAAACCATCCCACGGTGCGGGTCAGATCGATGTCATCGAACAGCGCCTCGCGACCATGACCTTCGAGCTGGACCAACGCCGAATCGTGATTGCTCCAACGGCACAGCACCCGGGCCAGCGCCGTGAGCAACAGGTCATTGACCTGGGTGCGGTAGGCACTGGGCGCCTGTTGCAGCAATTGCCGGGTGCGCTCGGCGTCCAGGCGCAGGCTGACGATGTCGGCATGCCGTTCCTGCCGCCCGCCGTCGGGACGCGCGCAAGGCAGTGTCACCTGCGGACCACTTAACTGACCTTGCCACCAGCTCATTTCCTCGCGCAGGGATTCGCTACCGGCGTAGGCCCGCAAACGCGCGGCCCAATCACGCAAGGGGCTGGTCTTGGCTGGCATTTGCAGCGTTTGTCCGGCGACGCATTGGCGGTAAGCCGTTTGCAGATCGTCCATCAGCACCCGCCATGACACACCGTCCACCACCAGGTGGTGAATCGCGATCAGCAGGCGCTGCCGACCGTCCGGTAGCTGCGCCAGCACGGCCCGCAGCAGCGGCCCAGTCGCCAGTTCGAAGCCACGCTGAGCCTGGGCAAACACGGTTTCGCAGGCGTGCGGCGAGCCCACCGATACCGTTTCCAGCAGCGCTCCCTCGAACACTGGCTGATGCTCGGCGCGCCACTGACCGGCGCTGTTGCCAAAGCCCAGGCGCAAGGCGTCGTGCTGCTCGAAAACGGCGCGCAACGCTTGCTCCAGACCATCCGCTTCCAAGGGCGTGGTCGGCTCCAGCAACAACGCCTGGTTCCAATGTTCACGGTTGGGTATTTCGTTGGCCAAGAACCAGTGCTGGATCGGCGTCAACCCCGACTCACCGCTCAACAACCCTTGCTCGGCGCTCACCTGTTCGCTGCGAGTTGCGACCGCCGCCAGGGCCTGCACGGTCTGGTGCTGGAACAGGTCGCGTGGCGTGAAGTGGAGGCCCTGTTGCCGGGCCCGGCTGACGACCTGGATCGACAGGATCGAATCGCCGCCCAGCTCGAAGAAGTTGTCGTTGAGGCCGACCTGCTTCAGGTTCAGCACGTCGCACCAGATTGCCGCCAGCGCTTGCTCCAAGGCATTGCTCGGCGCCACGTATTGTTGGCGATTGAGCTCCGGATCCGGCATCGGCAAGGCGCGGCGGTCGAGCTTGCCGTTGGCGGTCAGCGGCATGCTCGCCAGCAGGATCAAGTGCGCGGGCACCATGTAGTCCGGTAGCTGCGCCCTGAGGTGGTTCTTCAACGCTTCGCGCAGCGACGCTTGCCCGGCGGCGTCCTGAGCGGCGATGTCGGTGGCCAGATAACCGGCCAGTTGCTTGCCGCCGGGCATGTCCAGGGCCAGTACCACGGCCTCGCGCACGGCATCGTGCTCCAACAAACGGTTTTCGATTTCCCCCAGCTCGATGCGGAAACCGCGAATCTTCACCTGATGGTCGATGCGTCCAAGGTACTCCACCTGGCCGTCGGCGCGCTGGCGCACCAAATCGCCAGTGCGATACAACCGTCCGCCATTGGCGGCAAACGGGTCGGCGACGAAACGCTCGGCGGTCATGCCCGGGCGCTGGTGATAACCCTGGGCCAGCCCGGCGCCGCCAACGTACAACTCACCGGTCGCGCCCTGCGGCACCAATGCCAGGTCGGCGTCGAGAATGTAGGCGACCCGAGCACCGATCACGCTGCCGATCGGCACGCTGCCGGCGCCCTCCTCCAGTCGCTCCGGGGCGAGGCTCGCCAGCGGCATGACCACGGTTTCGGTCGGCCCGTAGGCGTTGAAGAATAGATCCGGGCTGAATGCGGCGCGGATACGCTGCAAATGCTCGCCGGTCAGGGCCTCACCACCGGTGATGCACATGCGCACCGGCAGCGTCTGGCCCTGGGTCGCCAGCCATTGCGACAATTGGCTGCCATAGCTGGGGGTGAAACCGAGGATATTGATGCGGTGTTGGCGAATCAGGCCGCAGATTTCCTCGGCATCCCACTGGCCCTGAGCGCGCAGCACCACGTGGGCCCCGCTGAGCAAGGGCACCAGCAAGCGCTCGGTGGCGGCGTCGAAATTGATCGAATAGAAATGCAGCTCGCAGTCTTCGGGGCGCATGCCGAAGCGCTGGATCACCGCCTGGCAATGCATGGCGATTTCGCCGTGGGACACCACCACACCCTTGGGTTTGCCGGTGGAGCCGGAGGTGTAGATCAAGTAAGCCTGGTGTTGCGGCAGATTGATCAGCCCTGGTGACTGGTCGGGGTAATCCGCCACGGCCGCGCTGTCGTCTTCCAGGCACCAGCGCTGCACGCCTTCCGGCAGTGGGCCTAGGGCCTGGAACATGGCCCGATCGCTGAGCAACAGACCGACGCCGCTGTCCTCGATCATGTAGAGCAAGCGGTCCAGCGGGTATTCCGGATCCAGCGGCACGTAGGCGCCACCCGCCTTGAGGATCGCCAGCAAGCCGACGACCATTTCCAGCGAGCGCTCCAGGGCCAGGCCCACGCGAACCTGAGGCCCGACACCACGTTCGCGCAACATCCAGGCCAGGCGATTGGCCCGGCGTTCGAGTTCGCCATAGGTCAGGGTCTGCTCGGCGAACGTCAGCGCCGGCGCGTCCGGGCGCACCCTGGCCTGTTCTTCGAACAATGAATGGATGCATCGATCCAGGCGATGCTCGCCCGGTTCTTCGCCCAGACTCTCGAGCAACTGCCGCTGTTCGCCGGCCTCCAGCAACGACAGCTCGCTCAGCCGCCGGGCCGGATCCACCAACAGCGCTTCCAACAGGTTGCGCCAGTGCCCGGCCATGCGGGCAATGCGTGGCTCGTCGAACAAATCGGTGCTGTAGGTCAGGCAGCAACCCAGGCGCCGGTCCAGATCGGTGACTTCCAGGTTGAGGTCGAACTTGGTGGCCCGCGCATCGTTGACCAGATAGTCGACGCTCATGCCGGCCAGCGTGCGGCTTTGTTGGAATTCCCACCGCTGCACGTTGCACATCACCTGGAACAGCGGGTTGTACGCCGCGCTGCGCGGTGGCTGCAACGCTTCCACCAGATGATCGAACGGCAGGTCCTGGTGGGACTGGCCCTCGATCACGGTGTGGCGCACCTGCTCCAATAGCTCGCCAACGGACATCTGCCCGTCGAGTTGGCAACGCAGCACTTGGGTGTTGAGGAACGCGCCGATCAACCCTTCACTTTCCGGACGGATGCGGTTGGCCACCGGCGCGCCGATGCGCAGGTCGGTCTGGCCGCTGTAGCGATAAAGCAGCACGGCCAGGGCAGCGGTCACCGTCATGAAAAGGGTCAAGCCATGCTCGGCGTTGAAGGCACGAACCCGTGCGGCCAAGTCATCGCTGAGGTCGAAACGGAACAGTTCGCCGCGATGGCTTTGTACCGGCGGACGCGGGCGGTCCCCCGGCAATTCCAGCAAGGGATGTTCGCGGCCCAGCTGCGCGGTCCAGTAATCGAGTTGGCGTTGGCGCTCGCCGGATTCCAACCACTGGCGCTGCCAGGCGCTGTAGTCCAGGTACTGCACCGGCAACGGTTCCAGCGGCGACTCGCGATCATCGATAAAGGCTTCGTACAGCGCGCTTAGCTCCCGGGCGAAGATGTCCATCGCCCAGCCCTCGGTGACGATGTGATGCAGCGTCAGCACCAGGTAATGTTCGTGCTCGGCGGTCTTGACCAGGCATGCCCGCAGCAGCGGCCCGGTTTCCAGGTCAAAGGGCTCGTGAGCTTCGCTGTCGGCCAGTTGCTGCACCCGTTGCTGGCGAATGTCGGCGTCGAGCATGGAGAAGTCCTTCCAGTCCATGCGCAGGCCCGTCTCGTCGTGTACGTGCTGGCGAGGCACGCCGTCGACGCTCGGGAACGTGGTGCGCAAGGTTTCATGGCGCAGGATCAACGCCTGCAACGCCGCTTCGAAGCGCCCGACATCCAGCACCCCGCGCAGCCGCGCCATGCCACCGACGTTGTAGGCCGGGCTATGCGGTTCCATCTGCCAGAGGAACCACATGCGTTGCTGGGAATAGGACAACGGCACCGGTTGGCTGCGGTCGACTTTCTCGATCGGCGGCTGACGGTTGGTCCGGCCGCTGGCCTGGATCAACCGCACTTGCTCGGCGAACGCTCCCAGCTCACTGGCTTCGAACAACGCACGCAACGGCAGCTCGACATCGCAGGCCTGGCGCGTACGGGAAATGATCTGGGTCGCCAGCAACGAATGGCCGCCCAGGGCGAAAAAATCGTCCCTCAAGCCGACGCGGGCAAGGCCCAGCACGTCGCGCCAGATCGCGGCGATCTGCCGTTCGAGAGCGCTGGCCGGTTCGACGTGTTCGCGCACCTGCCATTGCGGCTCGGGCAAGGCACGACGGTCGAGCTTGCCGCTCGGGCTCAGGGGCATGGCGTCCAGGCGCAGCAGTTGGGCGGGCACCATGTAGTCAGGCAGCTCACTGGCAAGGGCGTTTTTCAAGCGCGCGGCCTGGACGATATCGTCTTCATCAAGGACTGCTGCGGTGTAATAGCCGATCAACTGCGGACCGGCCGCCGTATCGCGCACCAGCACCGCCGCCTGGGCGACGCCGTCCTGGGCCAGCAACCGCGCCTCGATTTCCTGAGGTTCGACGCGGAAACCGCGCAGCTTCACCTGCTGATCGAGGCGGCCGAGGTATTCGATGACGCCGTCGGCACCCCAGCGCGCCCGGTCCCCGGTCCGGTAGAGCCGCGCGCCCGCCAGCCCTTGGGGGTCGGCGACGAAGCGCTCCGCGGTCAACCCGGGGCGCCCGAGGTAACCCCGGGCCAGGCCCAGGCCACCGATGCACAGCTCACCCGGCACGCCGGCGGGCACGGGATTGAGTTCACTGTCGAGGATGCGGCACAGCACGTTAGTCAAGGGACGGCCGATGGGCGAGCGCTCGCCATCTTCTGCGGTGCAGTGCCAATGAGTGACGTTGATCGCGGTTTCGGTCGGGCCATAACGGTTGTGCAATTGCGCCGCCGGCAACTGCGCCAGCACCCGGTTACGCAATTCGGCTGGCAAGGCTTCGCCCCCGGAGAAAATCCGCCGCAGGCCGGTGCAACGGGCACTCAACGGCTCGTCGATAAACAGGCTGAGCAACGGCGGGACGAAGTGCAGCGTGGTTACGCCAAACTGCTCGACCAATTGAGCGATGCGGTGCGGGTCGCGGTGTTCCCCCGGGCCGGCCAGGACCAATCGGCTGCCAGCGATCAGCGGCCAGAAGCACTCCCACACCGACACGTCGAAACTGATCGGCGCCTTTTGCATCAACACGTCGGTTTCATCCAGCTCATAGGCGGCCTGCATCCACTGCAAGCGTTCAGCCAGGGCCGCGTGGGTATTGCCGACACCCTTGGGTTGGCCGGTCGAGCCGGAGGTGTAGATCACGTAGGCCAGATGATCGCCGTGCAGGTGCAACCGCGGCGGGTTGCTCGGCCATTGCTCCAGGTGCAGCGCATCCATGGCGATGACGCTGACGCCCTCGCAGGCCGGCAAGCGTTCGAGCAGCGCGGTTTGGGTCAGCAGCAGATCGACGCCGCTGTCGTGGAGCATGTAGGCCAGGCGTTCGCTCGGGTAATCGACATCCAGCGGCACGTAGGCGCCACCTGCCTTGATGATCGCCAGCACGCCAACAAGCAATTGCGGCGAGCGCTCGGCGGCAATCGCCACGCACACGTCCGGGCCCACGCCTTTGTCCCGAAGATAATGGGCCAGCCGATTGGCCTGGGCGTGCAATTCAGCGTAGTCCAGCGAGCCGCCATCCCACTGCAATGCCCTGCGTTGCGGTGTGAGCCGGGCCTGGTCATTAAGCAGTTCCGGGAGCCATTGCGTGGCGGGCGCGCAGGGTGCCGCCGCCCAACGCTGCTGCTGGGCGAGTTCATCGGCGCTCAACAACGGCAAATCGCCCAGGGCCTGCTGCGGATCAGCGCAGACCGCCCGCAGCAAACTGCAAAAGTGCTCGGCCAGGCGCGCGATGGTTGCCGCCTCGAACAACTCGTCTGCGTAGTCGAACGACAGTGTCAGCCGACCGTTGCGGTCTTCTTCGCTGTGCAACTGCAGGTCGAACTTGGCCTCGCGGCTGTGCCATGGCAACTCATCCGCCAACAGTCCCGGCAGACGCCGCAACGCGCCGAGGTCCCGCTGCTGGTGGTTGAACATCACCTGGAACAGACCTTGATCGCGAGCCTGGGGAAAGGCTTCCAACAGCTGTTCGAAGGGCAGGTCCTGATGGGCCTGGGCGGCGAGCGTCGCCTCCCGGGCCTGGGCCAGCAGCGCGGCGAAGGGTTGACGCGAATCGGTTTGCGCACGCAGCACCTGAGTGTTGATGAAAAAACCGATCAAGCCTTGGGTTTCCAGGCGCGGGCGGTTGGCGTTGGGTACGCCGACGCGAATGTCGGACTGACCGGTGTAGCGCTGCAACAAGGCCTGGAACGCCGCCAGCAACAGCATGAACACCGTCGCGTCATGGGCCTGGGCGATCTGGCGCAGAGCATCACTGAGTGACTTGTCCACGCGCAGGCTATGGCGCGAGGCGCTGCGACGCAGTTGGGCACTGCGCGGGTGGTCGGTGCCCAGCGCCAGGGTCGGGTGCTCGTCGCCCAACTGCTGTTTCCAATACGCCAGTTGGCGATCGGCTTCGCCCTGGGCAAGCCATTGCCGTTGCCAACTGCCGTAGTCGGCGTATTGCAGCGGCAACGGCGCCAGCGCGGCGATTTGTCCTTGGGACGCTGCGGCGTACAGTCGCGAGAATTCTTCGATCAAGACATTCATCGACCAGCCATCGGCAATGATGTGGTGCATCGTCACCAACAGCAGGTGATCGTCTTCCGCCAGGCGCAGCAAGGCGACCCGCAGCAGCGGGCCTTTTTCCAAGTCGAATTGAGTGGCTGCTTCGTCTTCGCGGATACGCTGGGCCTGGGCTTCGCGTTGATCGGTGGCCACGTCGCTGAGGTCGATCACCTGGAGATTGAACTCGCCGGCCGGATCGATCCGCTGCAGGGCCACGCCGTCGCGCTCCAGGAACCGTGTGCGCAAGGATTCATGGCGCTCGGTCAATTGTTGGAGGCTGGCGCGCAGCGCTTGTTCGTCCAACTCACCGCGCAGGCGCAGAGCGCCGGGGATGTTGTAGGCGCGGCTGGCAGGGTCCAGCTGCCAGGTCAGCCACAAACGGTTCTGGGCCAGGGACTGCGGCAGGGCTTCATCGCGCGCCAACGCTTTGATGGCGCCTTGGGCCTGGCCGCCGTCCTGTTGCAGATTTGCCACTGCCGTCGCGAACGCGTCCAGGGTTGGCGCTTCGAAGAGCAGGCGCAGGTTGAGTTCCAGACCAAGCACTTCACGCAGCCGCGCAATGACTTGGGTGGCTGCGATGGAATTGCCGCCCAACAGGAAAAAATGATCGTCGCCACGAACCCGCTCAACGTGTAGCTGCTCGCACCAGAGGCGGCCGATCAATTCTTGCAGCTCGGATGATGGCGCGGTTTCATCGCCGGTTTCAGCCTTGGCCGAGGGGAACCGTGCATAGCTGTCGAGGCTGGCGTCCGCCAACCGGGCGCGGCACGCCGAACGTTGCAGTTTGCCGCTGGACGTCTTGGGCAGCGCCCCCGGGTTGAGCAGCACCACCACGCTCGGCGCTTGCTGGCAGGCGTCGGCCACGGCCTGGCGAATCGCGTTGATCAAGGCGTCGGGGGGCAGGATCTTCTGTACGCTACGGCTGATTTCAGCAGCGATGCCGATGCCTTCCTCGCCCGCCTCATCGACGGCGAAGGCGGCAACCCGTCCTTTGCGCACCACTTCCACTTCCCGTTCGATGGTTTGCTCGATGTCCTGGGGGTAGAGGTTGTGCCCGCGCACGATCAGCATGTCCTTCAGGCGGCCGGTGATGTACAGCTCGCCTTCGCGCATAAAACCCAGGTCGCCGGTGCGCAGCCAAGTGCGGCCGTCATGCTGGACGAAGGTCTTGGCGCTGGCCTCGGGGTTGCGCCAGTAACCGTGGGCGATGCTCGGGCCGGCGGCCCAGACCTCGCCCACCTGGCTGTCGGCCAGCGGTTGCAGGGTGTTGGGTTCGACGATCAGCACCGCATGATCCGGCTGGCTCACGCCACAACTCATCACCGCGCAGCCCTGCCCCGGCTCGGCACGGTTTTGCGTCAAGGCTGCATCGTCCATGCGCATCGATGGGATGCCTCGGCCACGTGGCGTGCCGGCCACGAACAACGTCGCCTCGGCGAGCCCGTAGGAGGCCATGAAACGGTCGGCCGTGAAGCCGCACGCAGCAAATTTCCCGGCAAAGCGCTCCAGGCTGTCGAGGCGGATCGGCTCGGAGCCGGAATAGGCCACGCGCCAGCCACTCAGGTCGAGGCGGCTCAGGGCGGACTCACTGACCCGTTCGCTGCACAAGCGATAGGCGAAGTCCGGGCCGCCGCTGATGGTGCCGCCGTACTCGCTGATCGCTTCGAGCCAACGCAACGGCCGGGCGAGGAAATAGGCCGGCGACATCAGCACGCAAGGCACGCCGCTGAAGATCGGCTGTAGCAAGCCGCCAATCAGGCCCATGTCGTGGTAAAGCGGCAGCCAGCTGACGATGACATCGTCGGGGTTCACATCGATGCCGAAGCCACGGCGGATCAACAGTTCATTGGCGACCAGGTTGCCGTGGCTGACCTGCACGCCCTTTGGCAAGGCGGTGGAACCGGAGGTGTATTGCAGGAAAGCAATGTCATCGCGTTGCAGCTGCGGCGCTTGCCATTGCTCGGCGCGGGTCGGATCGAGCGTATCGACGCACAGCACCGGCGGTGCCGATTCGATGGCTTGCAAGGTGTCGCGCAGGTCAGCGGTGGTCAGCAACAGCCGCGGCTCGGCATCGGCGATGATCGACAGCAAGCGCTCCTGATGATGCCGACGGGAGGATTCCGGCGGATAGGCCGGTACGGCGATCACGCCGGCATACAGGCAACCGAAGAATGCCGCGACATAATCCGGGCCGCTGGGGAACAACAGCACCGCTCGATCAGCGAATCGGGCCTCGGCCTGCAAGGCGGCGGCGATGGTCCGGGCGCGTTGATCCAGGTCGCGATAACTCAACACCACGCCCTGCTCCGGGGTATCGGCCAGGAAGCGCAAGGCCACCTGATCCGGGGTCAACGCGGCGCGGCGCTGGAGTGCGTGAGCCAGGGTGCGGGGAAGTTCGAACGCGTCGGTCATGGGGGGTTCCTGCCTGAAATTCGGCTTGCAAGTGGTCACCCATGGGGACGGATAACACCGGCAAATAATTAGTCGGCGACCTTGTCCTCACGCGGGTGGCAGAACTGCAAGCCATCACGCGCCGCGGCAACGGGTCGCAGCTATCGGGCTGGACTTCCTTTCATCAATAATTCTTCTTCTCAATTGACAATAATTATCATTACGCCTAATTTGGCCGTCGATGTGTAGGACATGTCCGCCGGACCGGTCGTCCTGCTAACTATTTGCAGCAAGGTGAATTCCATGACGGAACAAGTATCCACAAGCAGGTGCGACTCACCGCTACTCCAGGCATTCGTCGATAACCGAACCATCCTGGTCAAGATCGCAGCGCGTATCACGGGCTGCCGGTCCCGGGCCGAAGATGTGGTCCAGGATGCGTTTTTCCGGTTGCAGTCGGCGCCCCAGATCACCTCGTCCTTCAAGGCCCAGCTCAGTTATCTGTTCCAGATCGTGCGCAACCTGGCCATCGATCATTACCGCAAGCAAGCGCTGGAACAGAAATACTCGGGGCCGGAAGAGGAAGGGCTGAACGTGGTGATCCAGGGTGCTTCGCCGGAAACGTCTCACATCAACTTCTCCACGCTCGAGCACATTGCCGAGGCCCTGACCGAGTTGCCGAGCCGCACCCGCTATGCCTTCGAGATGTATCGCCTGCACGGCGTGCCGCAGAAAGACATCGCCAAGGAGCTGGGGGTCTCGCCGACGTTGGTGAACTTCATGATCCGCGATGCCCTGGTGCATTGCCGCAAGGTGTCCGGGGTGCGTGGAGATACCTTCGCTCGGCGGTGATTCCGCGGGGCTGACCGAGCAAGCTCACTCCCACGCAAGCGTCGTCGCAGTGCATGTGGGAGCGAGCTTGCTCGCGATGGGGCCTTGAGAATTGCGGTGAGATTTACATCAACGAACACCGGTCAAAAAACCGCTCGCGCCCCAGGATCATCAGCGCCGCTCGCTTGTGCGGAAAGTCGAATTCCTTTTCGCAGTGGAAACACTGGTTGTGCAGATGCCCGATCATGCGGGCGTTGTCGGCCCGGGGCTCGGCCACCACGCGCTGGGTGCGCGGATCGTCCAGAAACAGATAGTGCACCAATGCCGACAGCCAGCTGGCGACCTTATGCGGGCCACGGTGTTGTTCCTCGCCCACCAACATGTGAATGCCACGGTCATAATCGTTGGCCTGGTAGAACGGCGCGATTCGATCCTCCTTGGCCCAGTAGGCCTCGAAATAGGCGAATGGCTCGTCGCTGAAACAGCCGATCAGCGTCAAGACCCGAGGGTCGTGCTGCAAGTTGCCCAGGTACTCCCGGTGCTGCTCCAGGCTACCCTCCTCCTGCCAGAAGCTGGCGACCCGAGGGCTGTTCTGCCAACGATTGAAACGCGTCAGGTCCTGCTCGATTTCAAGGGTTCGCAAGGACACCCAGGCGCCCAGCCGCGCGTCGAAACGCCGATACACCTCGCCCCGAGGCTTGATGGGCCGGCGAGGATGACGCTTGCCATCGGTGATGATCATCTGTTGCGGATAACTGCCACTGAACGACTCCCCCAGCCAGGGCTGCGGCAGTTGCCAGAACAGCGTACGTTCGCATGCGTATTCGTTGGGTTGCGCGGTGCCCACCAGCAGGCCGCTGAGCAACGCTTCACCAGGACGCTCGTCAAGATGCCAGACCAGGCACTGGCAGCCCGGATCCCGGGTAAACAGCCAATAGCAGGCCGCCCAAAGCGCCGGCCCCACCGGGCGCCCGTTGGTTTCCTGCAAATGCACGTGCAAGGGCGCGCCCCGTTCCAGGCGCAGCCGGATCAGCGGCGCGCCTTCGAGCATCAGGCTCAGGTGACGTTCGGTTTCATCGGCGCCCAGGCAGCGACCGCCGGGCAAGGGCAGCGTCGCTGCAGGATTGAGGTCAGGCATTGAAGGCTCACGTATTCGTCGGTAATCAACGTGTGACGTGAGCCGGAAGGGGAAATTTAGTGTCGCCTCAGTGGCGAGGGGTCGACACGAGCTCGATCTGGTAGGGCATGAAAATCTCCAACAGCTGCCCGCTGTCTCTCAACTTGCCCAGCAATTGCCCAAACGCCTCCCCGGAGATCGGCGCCTGGGGTCGCAGCAGCGCGAAATGGTGATAAATCTGGTCGATACGCTCGGACACGAGCAGTTGCGGAGCGACTTGAGGATTGCGCAGCAGATAGTCGCTGAGGTACGAACGGGTCACCAGCGCAACGTCCGCGCGCCCACGCAAGACCATTTGCAGATTGCTGTCATGGGAATACGTCAGCGTGGCGTTGAACTGGCCGATCAGGAACTTGGGATCGGCATTGAACTCGGCAAAAGCGTAGTGATAACCGCTGAACAGAGCCAGCCGCTTGGCCCGCAGGTCCGCGAAATAGCTCTGCTGGCGGTCAGGCAAACGCTGGGTCACGAAGATCTCCGCATCCTCCAGGCCCATGTCCACCGTGGTATGCGGCACATCCTGCCAACCCCAGTCAGGGTTTTCGAAGATGGCCATGTCGATCCGGCCTTGCTTGAAATCATTGAAGCGCCGCGGGATCGAGGTAGGGACGAGCACAAACTGGTAATCGGCCTGGGCGCGATTCAACGCCTCGACCAGTTCCGGTAGCAGGCCGGTGTCCGCACCTTTTTCGGGTCGAACGGTATAGGGCGGAAAATGTGCCGCACCGATCCGGACCAGCTGCGCCGCCTCGACGGGCAACATCCATAACAAGGCCAGAGCAGCCAGAACGCGCGAGGTCACCCCCATCGGCGAAAACGTCAAGATAACCACTCCCCCAGAAGTCCGTTCAATTTGTTCACGCTAGGCGGTTTCAGGCGCTTGGCCAGCCGCTGGTTTATCGTTTTCTTGCAATACCAGAATCAGCGCCTGGTCAGCCAATTGATCAAGGCTCAGGCTACCTCCGGCGCGAAACCAGGTGGAGGTCCAGGACAATGCACCTGTCAGGAAACGTCGGGTAACGAATACGTCCCCGCGAATATACCCGGCCTCCTTGGCCTCTCCCAGGACTTCAAGCCACACACGTTCGTAGATATCACGCAAGGCCAGCACTTGCCGCTGCCCTTCCTCGGACAAAGAGCGCCATTCGTAGACCAGCACCGCCATCGCCTCGCCGTTTTCCCCCGTGATCGATTGCAATTCACAGCGGATCAACGCCAGCACCCGCTCGCGAATGCTGCCGCCCTCTGCCAGGGCTGCCCGCATCATCGCGGTGTTGTAGCGGACGGTCTCTTCCATCACCGCCCACAGAATTTCGTCCTTGCTTTTGAAATGATGAAAAATACTGCCCGACTGAATGCCCACGGCGCTGGCCAGATCCCGCACCGTGGTGCGCTCGAAGCCTTTGTTGCGGAACAGGTGGGCGGCGGTCTGGAGCAGTTTGCCGCGAGCGCTGTCCGGATCGGTCAGTTGCCCGGCGTCGACCAGCTCACGCATCACGTCCAAGGCTTTTTGCTCGTTCACCTACTTTGCTCCTCAGTCGAACGATCAATGCGCGGCCACTCTCAGAATCGCAGTGACACGGCAATTTAAGCTGGCCGGGGCAACCAAGCAAGCGCTCGGGCGCAAGAACCTGCGCTCGGTCCTTCGTGTCGGCGCCTCACGATAGGGCTAGGCGCAAGCGCCGGGTTTGACTACGCTCAAACCCATCAGCACGTCGATACCGGGAACTCTGCAATGCCTCACTGGCTGGTGATTGATCTGGAGGCCACCACCGATGAAGGTGGCTGGCCGGTAACCGAAATGGAAATTATCGAAATCGGCGCGACCCTGGTGAATCGAGACGGCCGGGAAATCGATCATTTCCAGCGGTTCGTACGGCCGCTGAGGCGACCGCTGCTCACCCCTTTCTGTCGCTCGCTGACCCACATCAGCCAGGCCAACATCGACAGTGCCGGGCCTCTGACCGAGGTCTGGCCGGCGTTCGAACATTGGCTGGCGCCCTACCACCCCAACCTGGAAGGCTGGGTCAGTTGGGGCGACTACGATCGCAAGCAGCTGCTTCAGGAATGGCAGCAACAGCGATTGCACAGCCTCCTCGGCCAAGTGCCGCACATGAACCTCAAGCAACGTTTTGCCAAGGCCCGCCGGTTGGAACGACCGTTGGGGCTCAATAGCGCGCTGCAACTGGCCGGGCTGCAATTTTGCGGACAACAGCACCGCGCGCTCGAGGACGCCCGCAATACAGCGCGACTATTGCCTCTGGTGCTGACGGGCTGACCCGGCGTAGCAGATGACGGCCCGTGTGGCCTTGTGCATACTGGCCGGCCTTTTTCAGCCCTTTCTCGAGGAATCGCCCATGTTCAAAGTCAACGAGTACTTCGACGGCACCGTCAAGTCGATCGCGTTCGGCACTGCCGAAGGCCCCGCGACCATCGGCGTCATGGCACCGGGCGAATACGAATTCGGCACCGCCCAGCGGGAAATCATGCACGTCGTTTCCGGCGCCCTGACCGTGAAACTGCCTGACAGCACCGACTGGGAAACCTTCGCGGCCGGCAGCCAGTTCAACGTCCCGGCCAACAGCAAGTTCCAGCTCAAGGTCGCCGTCGACACGGCTTACCTGTGCGAATATCGCGGCTGAGTCGGACCGTAGCGAGGGCGCTTGCCCCCACGGCAAAAGCGATTGCGTGTTAAATGAAATGCCCGTGTCCAATGACACGGGCATTTTTTATTCCAGCACTTCGACCGGCATGCCCACTTCCAGGCTGCCATTACCGTCATTGACCAGGTTCTGCCCGAACATCGCACCGTCCGGGGTCGAACGGTACTGCAGCAACGTCGCGAAAGGCTCGCGCTGCGGATCGCGCTCACCGGTCTGCGGATCGATCGTGGTCATGATGCAGCGCGAGCACGGCTTGACCACGCGCAACTCAATATCGCCGATACGGATACGCTTCCAACCATCTTCGGCGAACGCCTCGCTGCCCTCGACCACCAGGTTCGGACGGAAACGCAGCATTTCCAGCGGGCGACCTACCCTGCCAGACAGGTCCTGCAATGAGGCCTGGCCGATCAACAGCAAGGGAAAACCGTCGGCGAAGGCCACCTTGTCATCGTCCTTGCCATACCCGGCGGCTGTGGTGCGGGCCAACTCCACTGGCACATGCACGAGCCGGGTAGGATTGCCGATGAACGCGCTGACCCAGGCAGCCGCCTCGTCGCCCGCATCCGGCACGCGCAACGTGTCGCGCCAGATGATCACGCCGCGCCGCTGTTCTTCGTGGGCAGGCGGCAACGGCACTTCGATGACGCCATGGCCCGGCGCACTGAGCGTAAGGCCACCCGCCTCGTTCCACAGCGCCGAAAGCTGGCTCATTTTCGCCACGGCTCGCTGGGTCAGGAACCGTCCGCTGGCCTCATCCACCAGCATCCAGCGACGATCACCGTCGAGCCCGAGCTTGTCCAGGCCAATCCCTTGGACCTGCTGCCCCTTGCCGGACTTCAACGGATAACGGTAAAGCGCACTCAGCCGCAACATGATCGACGTTCCTGGTGGCGAAAAAACGCAACCTTATACGAGCCGGTCGATGAAACAAACCCGGATTGGCTTCAGTCGAGCATCAACCGTTGGCGTACTACATCAACGAGCTTGTCCGGCTGGAATTTGGAGAGGAAATTGTCACAGCCGACCTTCTTGACCATCGAGTCGTTGAAGCTACCGGACAGCGAGGTGTGCAGCACCACATAGAGCCCACGCAGCCGCGGGTCGTTACGGATTTCGGTGGTCAGGCGATAGCCGTCCATCTCTGGCATTTCCGCGTCGGTGAAGATCATCAGCAACTTGTCAGTCATCACCTCGCCGGAATCAGCCCAGGCCTTGAGCATGTTCAACGCCTTCAAGCCGTCGCTGGCGATGTGCATCTTCACGCCCAACTGGCCCAGGGTATCGCGCAACTGGGAGAGCGCTACGTTGGAATCGTCCACCAGCAAGACTTCGCGACCACGGGCGCGCTCCAGCACCGGGTCTTCGAGTTTGTCTCGGGAAACCTTGGCGTTGTAGGGGACGATCTCCGCCAGGACCTTCTCCACGTCGATGATTTCCACCAACTGATCGTCCACCTTGCTGATGGCCGTCAGGTAATGCTCGCGGCCGGCGCTGGTCGGCGGTGGCAGGATGGCTTCCCAGTTCATGTTGACGATGCGGTCCACGCCCCCCACCAGGAACGCCTGGACCGAGCGGTTGTACTCGGTGACGATGATGGTGCTGTTCGGCCCGGGCACGAGCGGACGCATGCCGATGGCCTGGGACAGATCAATGACTGGCAACGTCTGGCCCCGCAGGTTGACCACGCCGCAGACGAAAGGATGGCGCTGGGGCATCAAGGTCAGCTTCGGCAGTTGCAACACTTCCTGGACCTTGAACACGTTAATGGCAAACAATTGCCGCCCTGCCAGGCGAAACATGAGAATTTCCAGGCGATTCTCACCCACCAGTTGGGTTCGCTGATCTACTGTGTCGAGAATGCCGGCCATCGATGACTCCTGGGCTTGTTCGGATGAATCTTGTAAAGGCTTATCGGCTGCCGGGGCCGGATCTTGACCCCGACACGAAATACTCCCTTCGGGGATTGATGTCACATTAACATCATGGTTTACTGGCGTTCCGTTTTCATCCGTTATTTTTTCGCTGCGCGACTCCGGTTTGCGCACGAAGTTCCCCTGCCTAAGGGATTCCCCTAGGCACAATCAGGTCCAACCTGATATTCGCGCTATCCAATAGCCATTAATGTGACGCCATTCTCATTGCTGAACGGAGTCAGGCTTTTGTGCGCCATCGCAGGACACCGAACCTCATGCCTTTCGGCTGATCCCGCCCGTGCAATCGTTTGCGAACAGCAGCCCTTTGCCGGATCGCATGGGCGCGCCGGGCGTATTGGTTCGTTGTCGGCCATGAGATCCAACCGTTCGCCACGCGCGATTTACTTTTCGCCTGACATGATGTTGTGGAGATAAGCATGCCGAACGATCGCAAGAATTGGAGCCAGCGCCTTCCTGAGTTCCTGGTCGAAGCCGAGACCCTCTTGGCCAAGTCAGAGGAATGCCTGAGCCACCTGCAATTGATCAGCAACGATAAAGACGCCATTGATTGCATGCTCAGCACGCTGCTGAAGCTGGCAAACAAGGCCGATGCGCTGGCGCTGGAGGCCGTTTCGGAGTTTTCACTGCATATCCACGGCTTGCTCAGCCATGCGCAGGACATGGAACTGCATGAGCAGGCGCTGGTCGCGCTCAAGGATTGTTTCACGCTCATGGCCTGGCAGCTGGAGCTGGTCGACCACACCACCGGCAAACTGGGCCTGGACAACAGCGAACAGACGTCGCTGATCGAAGCCTTCGCCTTCCAGGTGGGTCAGAGCCCTTGTCAGGCGTTACAACCACCGCGCCCGCTGGCATTGGTGCCCTACGCCCAGAAACAAGCATGAAGCTGCCTGTCGCTGCCTGGTGCCATGTGCCCGGCGCACGGAGCTTTCGGGCCGCCAAGCCGAGCGCGACCAACGATATTTGAAGTGGTACTATGTCTCGCGTCGTTCGCTTCAACCAGCCGCCGCCAACTGAAGCAATCCCCGACCTGAAACGTTTACCCGACCCGGCCCGTCAGATGCGCTGACCGGCTTGCCCGCAGCGAACACCCATTGGCTCCATCCGCTATGTACGCCAGCTTCAAGTCATTCATTTCCTGGCCACCTTCCCGAGAAAACGCCCGCCGGTTCACGCTGTTGCTGTGCATCTGCTCGACCCTCGGTTGTCTGTTGGCTTACCTGTCGGCCCTCACGGTGCCGTTGAGCTTGCTGGTGCTGAATGTCGCAGCCCTTGCCTGTGTCTGGATCCAGTATCGGTTGTCACGAAAATCCATCAAATTCCAGCCGCAGGAACTCGCTGACCGGCTGCTTGAGGTCCAGGAAAACGAGCGCCATCGCCTCAGTCGCGAACTGCACGACGACATTGGCCAATTGCTGACAGCGGCAAAACTGCAGAGCGAATGGCTCAAGCGTCGCATGCCGCAAGAGCTGCAAGGCCAATGCTCCGTGCTCAGCGAGACGCTGGAAGAAACGTTGAACAAGGTGCGCGACGTGTCGGCGATCCTCAATCCAAGGCAACTGACCAGCCTGGGGCTCGAAGCCAGCCTGCGCGCGCATCTGCTCAAGACCCTGGCTAATACCCCCGTAAACTGGAGCCTGGATTGCCAGCAACGCATGACGGGTATCCCGGAAGAAATGACAGTGGCGGCTTTTCGGATCACACAGGAAGCGGTCACCAACATCCTGCGCCACGCCCAGGCAAAAAACCTGCTGGTACGCCTGCAACGACTGCCCGAAGGGCTGACGCTGCTCATCAGCGACGACGGCCGGGGCTTTGTCCCCGCCATCCATCCCGCCCGCGAAGGGCAACGCGGCATGGCCGGCATGTCGGAACGGGTCGAACAACTGGGCGGCGCCCTGAAGGTAACCAGCGAGGCCGGCAAAGGCACGCATATCGAAGCTCGCTTTCCCTGGGCGCCTCGCACCCTGGAACGGGCCAGCAAGAATAAGGTTCTCCATTGACTTGTAATTTGCTTCTGGTAGATGACCATTCGCTGATCAGGGCCGGTGTGCGCGCCCTGGTCCTCGACCTGCCTGGCTACGCCGTGGTCGGCGAAGCCAATGACGGCGCCCAACTGTTGGAGCTGGTAGAACGACTGAACCCCGATATCGTGCTGCTGGATATTTCCATGAAAGACACCAGCGGCCTGCAAGCCTTGCAACAGCTCAAGCAGGTCCGCCCCCAGAGCAAGGTGTTGATCCTGTCAATGCACACAGACCCAGAGGTGATCATGCAGGCGCTGGAGTCCGGAGCCCATGGCTATCTGCTCAAGGACGCCACTCCCACCGAGCTGGAGCACGCCCTGGAAGCGCTGCGCAACAACGAACGCTACCTGAGCCCGGCCATCGCCCATACCGTGATCAACCAGGCACTGACCCGGGTGCAGAAACAGCCGCCCCATCCTGCCCCGACCCATAACCTGACGGCGCGTCAGCTGGAGATCCTGCGGTTGATCGTGCGTGGCAAGTCCACCCGGGAAATCGCCAACGGCTTGAGCCTGAGCATCAAGACCGTGGAAACCCACCGCGCCCAGATCATGAAACGCCTGCAAATCCATGACGTGGCGGGCCTGGTGCTGTTTGCGGTGCGCGAGCAGATCATCAGCCTGGACGATTGAGCAATCCGGGGGATCCCAATAGCGGCGAGTCCACCGGCAGATGCACCCGCAGTGCCTTGGGACGCAAGGTAAAACGCAGATCATCGACCTGTAGTGGTTCGCCATCCAGATTGATATCCAGTCCCTGGGCTACCTTGATTTCCACCCAGGGCAAGCGTGCCCGCACGAACATGTTGTCGATACCCAGGCCACCGGCCAGCAGGTCCTTCAGCGTGCTCACCACCTCCTGCGGCGCCGGCAGGATACTGATATCAAGCAGCCCGTCATCGGCCAACGCCTCCGGACACAACATGTGCCCCCCGCCGGCCTGCCGGCCATTGCCTATCCCCAGCGCCAGCAGATCGCCGCGCCATTGGAAACCAGGCCCTTGCAGTTCGCCATAGGCTGCACTCAGCTCACCGAACCTTGAAAGGCCGGTGAACAGATAGGCGGCCCCGCCGAGAATTTTCTTCAAGTCTTCCGAGGTGTTCGCTGTTACCTGGCTACCGAAGCCGCCCGTGGCCATGTTAAGGAAAATCCGCCCGCCGACCTCACCCAGATCGACCGCCCGAGGCTCAACCTCCAGCAAGTCCAGGGCCCGCTCCGGCTCCAGCGGGACACCGGCGGCCCGGGAAAAATCGTTGGCCGTGCCCAGCGGCAGCAATACCAGGCTGGCATCGCCAGAGTGCTGGGCAATGGCCTCGGCAATATCGCGCAAGGTCCCGTCGCCGCCACCGGCAATCAACTGGGTATAACCGGCCGCCAGTGCTTCCTCCACACATCGCCGGGCATCACCAGCTTCCCAAGTCAACCGGACCGCGAGGTCCCAACCCTGTTTGCGCTTGAGCATCACTGCGGCGCGAACCTCTTCGTTGAGCGCTTGCTTGCCATGCAGGATCAATAGCGCCTTGCCTTTGCTCATTGTTGTCTCCGTCATTGGAAAGAAGGTTCAGGAAATGGGACCGCTCATTCACTGGAAAAAGCCCAGCCTCCTTCAATTTATATGAAAAAGCATGGCGTTCGGGCCGATGCCACGAAGGTGGGGACAGCCTTCCCATGGCTTTTTCTTATTCAAAGAATTTTCTTACAAGACGTGGCGAATCAGCTCAATTGACCCCCTGGGCATATTGAGACACCTTGGCATTCTGTTGCGTTTAACCGGCAAACGATCATTTAGACAAGGATGTGTCACCCATGGATGGATATGTCACGGCCCGTAGAGGCCCGCTGAATCGCTCGATTAATCATGGCCACAGGGAAGGAACGTCCTATGCGCAGCCATGAATGCAAGGTGTCGCCCCGCCACTTCGTATCCTTCGGGAGCGAGCGGGCCGACGCCAAAAACGAAGGCAAAAGTTGCAGTAATCCCGCTGGAGGAATTGATTTGGAACCGCGCGTCGTTGAACTGGAAACCCACCTCAAGTACATCCGCAGGGACATGGATGAAATTCGTACCGACGTCAAGGCGGTTCGCCACCGACTTGCCTATCTGGCAGGCGCGGCGGCGGTGGTGGTCGGCCTGCTGGGGTGGGTCGCGAACAGCCGTTTCGATCAACTGGTGATGCTACTGTCGCGATGAAGGCAAAACCGCAACGGCCCGAGCCCAGCTCAGGCCGTCGCCAATGAATGCGATGCAGGACTAACCCAGCACCTCGCTCAAAGGAATGAAGCCCACTTCATCGCCTTCGACCAACGTCCGCTCTTCGAGGACCTCGACCAGTCCGTCGGCCCAAGCTGCGCTGCGCAGGACTCCCGAACTCTGGTTGCGATAGATGATTGCTCGACCATTTTCGATGCGGCCTCGCAAGTATTCGCGCCGGCTGCCAGCCTTCGGCCAGGCGAAACCGGCCGGCACCTTGAACTTGAGGGGCGCCACTGACTGAACGCCCTGGCGTCGCAACAGATAAGGCCGAGCCAACAACGCGAAGGTCACCAGCGTCGAAGCAGGGTTCCCGGGCAGGCCTATGACCGGCACGTCGCGAAAATGCCCAAATGTCAGGGGTTTTCCCGGCTTGATGGCAAGTTTCCACAGCGTCAGCTCGCCTTCCTCACGAAGGGCGATGCCCAGGAAGTCAGCCTCCCCCACCGATACACCGCCAGTCGACAGGATCAGGTCGACATCCGACAGTTGGGCCAGGCATTTGCGGGTAGTGGGCAGGTCATCGGGCAGGATACCTGCATCGATAACCTCGCATCCCAGGCGTTGCAGCCAACCACAGAGCAACACGCGATTGCTGTTGTAGATCTGGCCCGGCCCAAGGGGCTGGCCAGGCTCCACCAATTCATCGCCCGTGGACAGGACCGCAACGCGCACCCTGCGCACGACTTCCAACGATGCACATCCCAGGGAGGCCGCCAGCCCAAGCTCAATCGGGCCCAGGCGGGTGCCGGCACAAAGCACCCGTTCGCCAACGGTCGTTTCCTGCCCTTGAGGGCGGATATTCTGCCCGATCGCCAGGGGCTGGATGAACCGCACCCGCTGGTCATCCTCAAGCTCGACGTTTTCCTGCATCTCGACGCAATCGGCGCCGACCGGAATCGGCGCACCAGTGAAGATCCGCGCGCAGGTTCCCGCGACCAGGGGCTCCGGAGCCTGCCCGGCGAAAATCCGCTGGCTGACCACCAGTGGCTCGCCGCGCCAATCGGCCAGGCGTAACGCGTAGCCGTCCATGGCACTGTTGGGCCAAGGCGGCAGGTCGAGCGTCGCCACCAGATCTTCGGCGAGGATCCGCCCCTGCGCTTGCGCCAGTGAAACCCGCTCACGCTCGACGATTGGCGAAGCCGCCGCGCTTTGGAGCAAGCGCTCCAGCGCGACTTCGACGGCCATCAAGGCACCGGTCTTGCCCGGTTTACCCACGGGATTCACAAGGGGCCGCCTGTTTCAAATGGGCTACGAAGTTACACGGCCGGTGCCGCGCATCCAGTTGCTCGGCCAGTATGCCGTCCCATCCGGTGCGCACCGCATTGGTGGAGCCCGGCAAGCAGCACACCAGCGTCCCGTTGGCCAGCCCGGCCAGTGCCCGGGATTGAACGGTGGAGGTGCCAATGTCCGCCACGGATATCTGCCGGAACAACTCACCGAAACCGTCGACCTGCTTGTCCAACAGACACACAACGGCTTCTGGAGTACTGTCACGGCCGGTAAAGCCGGTCCCCCCGGTGATCAGCACCACCTGCACCACCTCGTCGGCAATCCAGGCGGCGACTTGCGCGCGGATCTTGTACAGATCATCTTTGAGCAGCACCCGGGCCGCAAGATTGTGCCCGGCTTCCGAGAGCCGGTCGACGAAGACCTGGCCCGACGTGTCGGTTTCCAGGGTACGGGTATCGCTGACAGTCAGCACCGCGATATTGAGCGGTACGAAAGGTACATCAGCCTTGGGTTTCATAGGCTCGTCCAGTTGTAGGGGAAACAGCCTGGTGTTATATCACAGCGCCCGATTTTTTCGCCCGTGTGGAGACACCTCATGACCTTGAACAATCCTCTGCCGCCCTGCTCCATCCTGCTCCTGGCGGGCGGACGCGGGCAACGGATGGGTGGACAGGATAAAGGGCTGCTGGAGTGGCAAGGCAGCCCATTGATTGCTCATCTGCATCGGCAGACCCGGGCCATGAGCGATGACTTGATCATTTCCTGCAACCGCAACCGGGAGCGTTACGCCGCGTACGCCGATCAGTTGGTGCATGATGACGAGGGTGATTTCCCCGGCCCGCTGGCAGGCATACGGGCGGGCCTGAGGGCGGCACGCCATCCGTATCTGTTGGTGTTGCCATGCGACGTGCCGCGAATCGACACCAGCCTGCTCGAAGGCATGCGGGAAACGGCAAGCCGACACCCGGACAAGCCATTGATGGTTCGTCATGGCGAACATTGGGAGCCGCTGTTGTGCGTCATCCCGCGAGCCTTGGCCAATGACTTCGAACAGGCATGGAAAGAAGGCGAACGCAGCCCCGGCCGGATCATGCGCACGTTGCACGCGGTCCCATTGCAATGCCCGGCCGACGATCCCCGGCTGGCCAATCTCAATACGCCGGAACTCCTAGCCCAGCACAAAGGCGTGTCAGATTGACACTAGCCAGGAACTTGCTCGCGATGTATACGTCTGAAGGTCAGTAACTTGAAGAAATCCTTTCGGAGAAACACCATGACTCAACGGACCCTCGCTACTTTCATGCTCGCGCTGGGCCTCGCCACTCTCGCCGGGTGCGCATCGCCAACAGTGATTACCTTGAATGACGGTCGCGAAATCCAGGCCGTCGACACGCCACATTATGATGAAGACAGCGGCTTCTACGAATTCGAACAATTGGACGGCAAGCAGACTCGCGTGAACAAGGATCAGGTTCGTACCGTTAAAGACCTGTGATCCTCAGCGTCAAAGCCAGATAAAGAAAAGCCCGCAATGGTTATTGCGGGCTTTTTTGTTGCCTGCTCGAACCGTCGGCTCGCTACCACCCCAACGAAATCCGACTTTCAAAGTCCCGTTCCTGCCCCGTAAGCGGATCGATGAAACGCACACCTCGAGCCAGCAGCTTGAGCGGATTGGCAAAGTCATCCACGGCGTCTCGCACCACGTCCGGATAGAACGGATCGTTACAGATAGGCGCGCCCAAGGCGTTCATATGGACCCGTAGCTGGTGTTTTTTCCCGGTGACCGGATACAGGCCGTAGCGCCATAGGTCCCCGTTTTTTTCAAGCACTTCCATGGCCGTTTCGGTGTTGGGCTCGCCCGCCCCCTCCTGCATGCGAAAAAAGGGTTCGCCATCGACCATCCGGCTTTTGTGTATGCGGGGAAACGTCAATCCGGGCAATGCGGGAGCGATGGCTTGGTAGAATTTTTCAATCCGTCGCGTTGGAAACAAGGCTTGATAACGCGAGCGGGTGTCCGGATTGGCTGAAAACAACACCAGCCCGGCGGTGTGCCGATCGATGCGGTGCAAAGGCACCAGTTGGGGATTGTCCAGGCGATGAATCAGCCGTCGCAACAAGGTCTGCTCAACGTACTCGCCCGCTGGGGTGACCGGCAGGAAATGTGGTTTGTCCGCCACGACCAGATGTTCATCGACATACAGAATCGACTCCATCACCGGGATCGGCTTTTCGTCCGGTACTTCCCGAAAGTAATGGACGCGCAAGCCTTCCCGGTATGGCAGGTCGGCGCGGATTGCCTTGCCCTCGGCGTCCAGCACCCGGCCTCGAGCGATGCGATCGAGCCACTGCTCGCGGCTGATCGCGCTGAAGTGATCGCACAGGCAATCCAATACCGTCTGCCAGGGGCCGGGCGGCAGGTAAAGCGTGCTGGCCTGATGCTGAGCTGCGGAAAACGATGGACCGGACATTAAAAAATTCTTCAGCCTGTTGCGGACTGGGCATTATCCGACAGTCACACGAGCCAGCCCAGCAATGATTGCCTCATGCAAGGATTGGCGCCGGCCTCGTCGCGGCCTCGGTGAACTCCTTCAGCCAGCGCAGCACCTCGACCGCCTCCCAGCGCCCCGGATCGTACAGCGCATACAACAGCCCCTGATAACCCACCACATCCAGCTGCTTGTGGTAGCCGGCACGCTGGAACAGCGCCTCGATCTCGGCAAAACATGTGTTGAAGTGAAGTTTATTGAAGGGCGTCTTGCCTTCGGTCACCAGCCCGTCCAGACGCAATTCCAGGACCGCCTCGCGCACAACGTCCACGGACATCCGGTTCACGCTGTTTTTCAGTTGTTCGACATTGACCAAGGGACCTACTCCAGATAACTGTATGGGCATACAGTAACCGAAGAACGTCTTTTCGCCAATCGCGACGTAGGGACCCAGCCGATGGAAGGTTCAACGTAAAAATGCAGCAACCCGGTCTGGATCGTCGAAGGGCCAGTCCAGTTCGGCGCCTGTATCAACCCTGCGCAGCACTGGAATGCGCAGCCCGTAGGCTTCGGATAAGGCCTCGCTTTCGGCGATATCCACCAACTCCACCAATAATCCATATTCGACGAAAGGCATCAGCACGCTCTCGGCGACTTCACACAGATGGCAACCCAGGGTGCCGAACAGCTGGCATTCAGGAAGCATGGCAGGTAGACCCAAAAAAGACAGTTCGCCATTCTAGGCCCACCTCACGCAACCGTCGAGCCGGCTAAAATGCCGCAGATTATGTCGGTAAAACGCTGATGCAAATCACTGTGCTGAAATGACTTTCCAGTGATGCTCAAGTTTTTTGTTGTTCTACGCTGGATCCAGCAAGCCCTGAAACGGAGTGTCTCTTGTACGCCAACCTGCTGATCATCCTTGCCTCGTCCCTGGTGGTCATCGCCCTGTTCAGGCGACTGCGCCTGCCGCCGGTACTCGGTTACCTGTGCGTGGGCCTGGCCGTCGGGCCCACTGCGCTGGACTGGGTCAACGACAGCGAAGAGCTGCCGGACCTGGCTGAGCTTGGGGTGGTTTTCCTGTTGTTTTCCTTGGGGCTGGAATTCTCGTTATCGAAAATGCTCGAGCTGCGTCGGGTGGTGTTTGGACTTGGCAGCCTTCAGGTCCTGGCTTCTGGGTTGCTATTGGGCGTGCTGCTGGCAAGCAGTGGTGTGCCGATGACGGCGGCCGTGTTGCTTGGTGCCGGGCTGGCCTTGTCGTCTACCGCCATTGTCAGCAAGGAACTGACCAGCCTGGGGGAAATCTTCACCAGCCACGGCCAGAACGCCATAGGCGTGTTGCTGTTCCAGGACGTCGTCGCCGTGTTGCTCCTGACCCTGGTGCCGGTATTTGCCGGCAGCAGCGAACACCCGTGGTATTGGGCGTTGCCGTTGACTCTGGGCAAGACCCTGGTGCTGTTTGGCGGCCTGTTGTTGGCCAGCCGACTATTGCTGCCACGGCTGTTCCATGAGGTGGCAGCCTCCCGGTCCGCCGAACTGTTCGTGCTGCTGGCCCTGGTGATCGTGTTGTTGACGGCATGGCTTACGCACCTGCTGGGTCTCTCCCCCGCCCTGGGAGCGTTCCTGGCCGGCATGCTGCTCGGAGAGAGCCACTACCGGCACCAGATCGAGGCCGATATCCGACCGTTCCGCGACATCTTGCTGGGGCTGTTCTTCGTCAGCATTGGCATGCTGATCGACCTGCAATTGTTTGTCGACGATGGCCTGTTGATCCTCGGGCTCACCCTCGCTCTGATGCTCATCAAGGGCAGCGTCGTGGCCGCCCTGGTGAAGTGGCGCGGCAGCGACGGCGAAACCGCCTGGCGCAGCGGCCTCGCCCTGGCCCAGGGCGGTGAATTCTGTTTCGCGCTGATGGCGCTGATGCAACAGAACCGACTCATGCCAGGGGATATCGGCGGCCTGCTATTGGCCGCCACCTTCTGCTCGATGCTGTTGACGCCGCTGTTGCTGCGCGCCGCACCCGGCCTGGCCGCGCGGCTGCACCGAAAACCCAACGAAGAGGCGCAACTGGACCAGATCAGCGCTCTCAATGCCGACTTGTCGAGTCACGTAATCATCTGCGGGTATGGCCGGGTAGGACAATCGATCGGGCGCTTTCTGCGCCGGGAGGGCTTGGCGTTCGTGGCCCTGGATGATGACCCGGTCATCATTCGTGAAGCGTCCGTCGGCGAACGATGCGTGCATTACGGAGACTCACGCAGAGCCGACCTGCTGGCCGCCGTAGGGCTGGGTCGCGCAAGGCTGCTGGTCATTGCAGTCGACAAGACGGACATTGCGATGACCGTGCTGAGGGAGGCCCGGCGGGTCAACCCGCAAGTGCCCATCCTCGTGCGCACCCGGGACGACAGCCAACTGGCCGAGTTGCAGGCAGCCGGAGCCACCGAGGTGGTTCCAGAACTGCTGGAATCGAGCCTGATGCTGGCCTCCCATGCGCTGATCATGCTCGGGCTGCCCGAACAGCGGGTGCGGCACCATGTGGATCAAGTCCGTCACGAGCGCTATGGCTTGCTCCATGGCTTCTATCCCGGCAATCAGGACAAGGAGCCCTAGCACAGGCTCAGTCCTGACTGACCGCTCCGATCTTGTGAATGGACAAGTCGGCCCCGTAGTACTCTTCTTCCTGAGTCAGCCGCAAGCCCAGCACCGCCTTGATCACACCGTAGACCGCGAAACCACCGACCAGGGCGATCAACACGCCGAGGGCGGTGCCGACGAACTGGCTGGCGAGGCTTACCCCGCCCAAGCCACCCAAGGCGTCCTGGCCGAAAATCCCGCAGGCGATACCGCCCCAGACGCCGCACAGCCCATGCAGGGGCCAGACGCCCAGCACATCGTCGATTTTCCACTTGCCCTGGGCCGCGGTAAAACACCAGACGAACAGACCGCCAGCAATTGCGCCGGTCACCAGGGCACCCATCGGATGCATCAGGTCGGAGCCGGCGCAGACCGCCACCAATCCGGCCAGCGGGCCGTTGTGCAGGAAACCGGGGTCGTTGCGCCCAACGACCAGTGCCGTCACGGTCCCGCCGACCATCGCCATCAACGAGTTGACCGCCACCAACCCACTCACGCCGGGCAAGGTCTGGGCGCTCATCACGTTGAAGCCGAACCAGCCGACGATGAGAATCCACGACCCCAGCGCCAGGAACGGAATGCTCGAAGGCGCGAAGGCCACCAGACGACCGTCCCGGTAACGCCCGTTTCGCGGTCCGAGCAGGAGCACCGCGGCCAGTGCCAGCCAGCCGCCCATGGCGTGCACCACCACGGAGCCGGCAAAGTCATGGAAGCTGGCACCAAAGTGCGCTTGCAGCCAAGCCTGGAAACCGAAATTGCCATTCCAGACCAGACCTTCGAAAAACGGATAGACGAACGCCACGATCAGCACCGTGGCGCATAACTGCGGGACGAACCGGGCACGCTCGGCTATCCCGCCAGAGATAATCGCCGGGATCGCGGCGGCGAACGTCAACAAGAAGAAAAACTTCACCAAACTGTAGCCGTGGTCGGCACTGAGAACTGCCGCCGGTTGCAGGAAAGTCACGCCGTAGGAAATCCAATAACCAATGAAGAAATAGGCCAGCGTCGATACCGCGAAATCGCTGAGGATTTTCGACAGCGCGTTCACCTGATTCTTCTGCCGGACCGTTCCTACTTCCAGAAACGCGAACCCGGCATGCATGGCCAGGACCATGACCGCGCCGAGCAGGATGAACAGCGTGTTGGAGCTATGGACCAGACCGTCCACAGCACTTTGCAGATTTTCCATGGTATTGGCAGACCTGAAGAAGTTGAAAAAGCACCGTGATGGTTCATCCCAGCCGGTCATGCACCAAGTTGAGACCGAACGACCGACCATAGGTGGGCAGCCGAACCGCTTTGGTGCATGAAACGCGACAACATGACGCCCCGCTTGGAGGTGCTTCGCCGGTTTTGATTATTTGGGTTAAGGTTTTCGGGCTTTCGCCCAGCTTCAGCGCACGGGCACACCTCGGCGCACCAGCACATGGCAAAGGGCGGAGCAAAAGTTGTACCAGTCAGTTTCACTGAACCTTCCGGTTGGGCTCATACTCGAACGCTTCAGACGTCACTTACGGAGATCCACCCTCATGGCCAGAACCCAGGCAAAGACTGCTCAAGAAACATTGATGGAAGATTTTCAGACGCTGGTCAAAGACACCGAACGATTGCTGGATCACACCGCCACGCTGGCAGGCGACCAGGCGGACGAACTGCGTGGCCAGATCCACGAAACACTGCTGCGCGCCCGCGAAACCCTTAAGTTGACCGAAGATTCAGTGCGTGAGCGCGGCCAGGCAGCCATGATCGCTACCGAAGAATACGTACAGGCCAATCCCTGGCAATCGGTCGGCATCGCGGCGGGCGTAGGCTTTTTGATCGGATTGTTGGCGACACGGCGCTGATCATGGGCATCGACGAATCCGGATCGCCCGAAACGGGCACTAAACCAACAGCGCGTCGCCTGGGCGCGGCATTCCTTGGATTGCTGCACAGCCACGTCGAGTTGTTCGGTATCGAACTGCAGGAACAAAAGGCTCGCACCGTCAGCCTGTTGTTATTCGCGGGGCTGGCATTGGTTTTCGGCCTGCTGTTACTGGTGGGGCTGTCGGCTCTGGTATTGATCCTGGTGTGGGATACCTATCGGTTAGCGGGCATCATCGGCCTGTGCCTGTTCTACCTGCTGGCGGCGCTGTTCTGCGGGCTTCGGCTCAAGGCAGCGATTTTTGATGAGTCCTCGCCTTTCCACGCCACTCTCGAAGAACTCGCCAACGACCGGGAGCGCCTGTTGCCATGAGTCGCCCAAATGCTCCTCAAGCCCGTACGCGGCAGGAAATGCGCAAGGCACTGGTGCGCCTGCGCATGGAGATGCATCGCCAGGAAATTCGTCAGGAAACGCGACAATTGCTGCACCCGTTGCAACGGGTACGCGGATTCACCCAGAGCTGGCACGAAGGGTTCGGCCTCAAGCACGCATCGCTTTGGGGCGTCGCCGCGGTGAGCCTGCTCGGCTTTCTCGGTGGCAAGCGAACCCGCAGTGGCCGCTCCGGTGGTTTGTCACGCCTGATCCGGCTGGCGACCGCCGTGCTTCCCCTGATCAAACTGGCCAAGAGTGCGCGCAAGCCTTGAGGCGAATCGACGGGCTCTTCCATCGAAGAGCCCTGTTCGACCGTCGACGCAGCAACACCCGGGCACAACTGATCGGGGTCCTGAGGCCTTGCAGGACGGCGCTCGAACCGGGAAGCTAGGACTTCGACTCATCAAACGGAGCAACCGGCCTTGGATTGGCACACCCTGCTGACGCGCGAACGCCTGGGAAAACCGCTGCACAGCCCGGAAGAGCTGGGCCGCAGTCCATTCCACAAAGACCACGATCGCATTATCTTTTCCGGTGCCTTCCGCCGCCTCGGGCGCAAGACGCAGGTGCATCCGGTTTCCAGCAACGACCATATCCACACGCGCCTGACCCATTCGCTGGAAGTCAGTTGCGTCGGCCGCTCCCTGGGTATGCGCGTAGGGGAAACCATCCGCGGCGCCCTGCCCGACTGGTGTGAGCCCAGTGATCTGGGCATGGTGGTGCAGTCGGCCTGCCTGGCCCATGACATCGGCAATCCACCGTTCGGCCATTCGGGCGAGGACGCCATCCGCTACTGGTTCCAACAGGCGGCGGGACGGGGCTGGCTTGACGCAATGAGCGAGGCCGAGCGCAACGATTTTCTCAACTTCGAAGGCAATGCCCAGGGCTTCCGCGTCCTTACGCAGCTCGAATACCACCAGTTCGACGGCGGCACCCGCCTGACCTATGCGACCCTCGGCACGTACCTGAAGTATCCCTGGACGGCTCGCCACGCCGATTCCCTGGGCTACAAGAAGCACAAGTTTGGCTGCTACCAGAGCGAACTGCCGTTGCTGGAGCAAATCGCCCATAAACTCGGCCTCCCGCAAATCGAGGATGAGCGCTGGGCAAGGCATCCGCTGGTCTACCTGATGGAAGCCGCGGATGACATCTGCTATGCGCTCATCGACCTGGAGGACGGCGTCGAAATGGACCTGCTGGAGTATCCGCAGGTGGAATCGCTGCTCCTGGACCTGGTGGGTGATGATCTGCCAGAGACGTACCGTCAACTCGGGCCGCTGGATTCGCGACGGCGAAAGCTGGCGATCCTGCGAGGCAAGGCCATCGAGCACCTGACCAACGCGGCGGCACGGGCATTCGTCGAGCAGCAGGAGGCGTTGCTCGCTGGCACGCTGCAAGGCGATTTGGTGGAACACATGCACGGCCCTGCCAAGCGTTGCGTATTAAACGCCAAGGACATGGCCCGCAAGAAAATTTTCCAGGACAAACGAAAGACCCTGAACGAAATCGGCGCCTACACCACGCTGGAGATCCTGCTCAACGGTTTCTGCGGCGCAGCCCTCGAACAACACGGTGGCCGTACGCCGTCGTTCAAGAATCGCCGGATTCTCGACTTGCTGGGCAATAACGCGCCCGATCCTCAAGGTTCACTTCACAGCGCCTTCCTGCGGATGATCGACTTCATCGCCGGCATGACTGACAGCTATGCAAGCGACATGGCACAGGAGATGACCGGCCGCACGCGCCAATAGCAGGCGATTGCAGCCGGCGATCGGTAGGGAAACGCGACCTGGCGCTCGCTTTGCAGCCTGCGCCTGGAGCCTTCCGGTTGTCAGCTCGTCATTTTCTGCCGCTGGGAAATAACGGCACAGTTTCTTTTCCCCAACTATTAAAAGCGCGGTTTTATATTCAATAAAATGTAAAACATGCCCTCCTCGCTCCACTTGCCTACCTGCCCCCCCTAAATACGTCGTGGTATCCCGCTTCTTTTTTTGTAGGAAACTTCTGAAATTGATCGTGCATGCCGGTCTCCCCGCACGAGTTAGCCTTAACTGGGCTAAGGTGCGCGCTTTATAAGAGCTCTAGGGGACTTTATTCATGAACTCCGTTTTCATTGTCGACGATCATCCGGTCATCCGCCTCGCTGTCCGAATGCTGCTGGAGCATGAAGGCTATAAAGTCGTCGGAGAAACTGACAATGGCGTCGACGCGATGCAAATGGTGCGTGAATGCATGCCGGACCTGGTCATCCTCGACATCAGCATTCCGAAACTTGACGGGCTGGAAATTCTCTCGCGCTTCAACGCCATGACCACGCCCCTCAAGACGCTGGTCCTGACGGCGCAATCGCCAACGCTGTTTGGCATTCGCTGCATGCAATCCGGGGCTTCCGGCTATGTCTGTAAACAGGAAGATCTCAGTGAACTGGTCAGCGCGATCAAAGCCGTATTATCCGGCTACAACTATTTCCCCAGCCAGGCACTTAACCCTATTCGTCCAGATGATCCACGCAGTTTCGAGTTGGACCTGTTCAAAAGTGTCAACGACCGGGAGTTGATGGTATTGCAACTTTTTGCCCAAGGTCGGACCAACAAGGAAATAGCCAAAGGCATGTTCCTTAGCAATAAAACTGTCAGCACTTATAAAAAACGACTCATGCAAAAACTCAAGGTGAAGTCCCTCGTCGACCTTATCGAAATGGCAAAACGCAACGCACTGGTGTGAGAAACAACAGAATGCTCAAATGCATAAGCCGCTACTTTTTGTTGTTAGCCGCAGGACTCAATGCAGGGCTCCTCCTGGCGACAACGAATGTGCCTCAGGCCTACTCGCTGCTGAGTCGCGCGGCCGCGGATCATATCGAGATCAGGCTCGACGATACCCAGCGCGCCTGGCTCAAGGAACGTCGCGAACTGATCCTGGGAACCTCCGCCCCGGATTATCCGCCTTTCGACCTTTCCAGCAGTGGCCGCGACTACGAAGGCATGACCGCCGATTATGCCGGAGTCATCGCCAAGGCGACCGGCCTGCCAATGAACGTACTGCGGTTCGATTCGCGGGAAGCCGCCATCGCCGCGCTCAAGGCCGGAGAAATCGACCTGCTCGGCACTGCCAACGGGTTCGAAGCGCAGAATTCAGGCGTCGCTCTTTCGGCACACTACGCTGTCGATCAACCGGTGCTGGTCACCCGGACGAATGAAAGCCGCCCGCTGAACGAAGACCTCAAAGGGCTGCGGCTCAGCATGGTCTATCACTACCTGCCGTTGGAGGACGTCAAACAGCTATACCCCACGGCCCGCATCAACACGTATCCCTCCTACCAGAACGCGATCAATGCCGTTGCCTTCGGCCAGGCCGATGTCTTTCTTGGCGACGCCATCTCCACCCACTACATGATCAGCAAGGGGTACTTGAACAACATCCGCATGGCCAGCTTTGCCAAACACGAGGCACACGGGTTCGGCTTCGCGCTCCGGGAGGACGACACCCGCCTGTTGGACATCGTCAATACCACGCTCAACCAGATTCCCATTGCCGAACAAGCGGCAATCTCCAAGCGCTGGAGGGCAGGCAGCGACCTGTACCTCGCCGAGCATAAAATCCAGCTGACCGACCGCGAACAGGACTGGCTGGCTAGGCACCCGGTGGTCCGGGTGGCGGTGAACGAAAGATTCGCGCCCTTTACTTTTTTCGACCCAGACGGGGATTTCCACGGCATCAGCGCCGACCTGCTGGAATTGATCCGCCTGCGCAGCGGCTTGCGCCTGGATATCCAGCGTTATCAGGACGATGACGAAATGATCGCCGCGGTCCTCGGCGGCAAAGCCGACGTGATCGCCGCGTTGCTGCCTGGCAGCGAACGACAGAAATCGCTGAAATTCAGCCGTCCCTACATGGACAGCTCGTTTGTATTGCTTACGCGCAAGCAATCCGACACACCGGCGACGCTGGACCAGTTCGGCGCGCGGAGCCTGGCCGTTACCAAAGGCAACCCCATCATCGAATGGCTACGCAGCCAGTATCCAGACCTGCGAATTATCGAAACCATCGATTCGCAGCATGCCGCCCAGTCGCTCGCCGAGGGGCAAGTCGACGGCAGCGTGAACGCGCTGGTCATGGCCAACTATTTCCTGGCGTCCCATACGCTGCAGGGCAAGCTGCAGATCAGCAGCACCGTCGGCACCCGCGACGCCATGTTCTCCCTGGCCACGGCCAGGAACGCGACGGAGCTGAGCGCCATCCTCGATAAAGCCCTGACCAGCATCGACCCCGATGAACTGGGCGTGATCGATAACCGTTGGCGCGGCTATATCCCGGCCGCGGAAAGCACATGGCGCACCTACAACCGCCTGTTTCTCCAGGTCGTAGCGGGGGCCGGCCTTTTGCTGCTGCTCTCACTGGCCTGGAATGCCTATATGCAACGGCAGATCCGCCAACGCCAGCGGGCGGAACTGGCCCTCAATGACCAGCTCGAGTTCATGCACGCCCTGCTCAACGGCACGCCCCATCCCATTTATGTAAGAGACCGGGACGGGGTCCTGCAAAGCTGCAACGACAGCTACCTGGAGACGTTCGACGCAAGACGCGAAGACGTGATCGGCAAGGACATCATGCCCGGGGCCATGAGCAACGCCTTCGAAGCGCTGGAGTACCAGGCCGATTATCGACGCGTCATGGCCCAGGGCACCGCACAGATCATCGATCGGCCCCTGCACATCGGTGACCGCAAGCTGACGATCTATCACTGGATACTGCCTTACCGTAACTCCGCGGCCCAGGTGCAAGGGATCATCGGCGGTTGGATCGATATCAGCGAACGGCGACAGCTTGTCGAGGATCTGCGAGCCGCCAAGGAACAGGCCGACGACGCCAACCGGGCCAAGAGCACGTTCCTGGCCACCATGAGCCATGAGATCCGCACCCCCATGAATGCCGTGATCGGCATGCTCGAATTGGCGCTCAAGCATGCCGACAAGGGCCAGATGGACCGCGCGGCGATTGAAGTCGCATACGAGTCGGCTTCCGGCATGCTCGACCTGATCGGCGATATCCTCGACATTGCCCGTATCGAATCCGGCCACTTGGGCCTTGCACCCGAACGGGTCGACCTCAAGGCGCTGGTGCAATCGGTCATGCGGGTTTTCGAAGGACTGGCCCGGCAGAAAAACCTGGCGTTGTCGTTGCGATTCGAGCCAACCGAGGGTAACCCGGACGTGCTGATGGACCCGTTGCGATTCAAGCAGGTGATTTCGAACCTCATCAGCAACGCCCTGAAGTTCACCGAGCAAGGTGAAGTGAATGTCAGCGTGAGGCTGTCACGCACGATCGGGGAAGACACCCTTCGAATGCAACTGGACGTGCGCGACAGTGGCATCGGCATCAGCCCCGCCGACCTGCAACGCCTGTTCGAGCCGTTTGCCCAGGTCGACAATGGCAACCGGATGGCCCGCAAGGGCGCTGGGCTGGGCCTGGTGATCAGCCGCCACCTGTGCCAGGTCATGGGCGGTGAACTGCACATGAACAGCCAACCGGGCGCAGGAACCCAGGTCCGGGTTTGCCTGCCCTTGGCCATCCTGCCCGACGCAAAGGCTCGCGCCCCCGTCGCGCCTGTCGTTGAAACAGCCGCCTGCGCGCTGAACGTCCTGGTCGTGGACGATCATCCGGCCAATCGCCTGTTGATGGCGCAACAACTGGACTACCTGGGTCATCACCACCATGTCAGCCATGACGGCGAACAGGGATTCAAGGCCTGGCAGGAGGGGAATTTCGACCTGGTCATCGCCGACTGCAACATGCCGGTCATGAGCGGCTACGAGCTCGCCGGAGCAATCCGTCGACACGAGGCCGAGCAACGGCGGCCGCCCTGCACCATCCTCGGGTTCACCGCCAATGCACAACCCGAGGAAAAACAACGCTGCAAGGAGGCGGGCATGGACGACTGTCTCTTCAAGCCCATCAGCCTGAGCGCCCTGCATCAGTGGATGAGCACGATCAAACCCGGCGGCCGCGCCCACGCTTTCAACGTTCAAAGCCTGCAGATGCTGACTGGCGGCGACCCTGTCTCCATCCAGCGTCTGCTGGCGGAACTGCTCAGCAGCAATCGCGCAGACCGCCAGGAGCTACTCGACGTCGCCCGAGGGGCAAACCCACAGGCGATCACCGAGACAGCACACAAGATAAAGGGTGTCGCCCGTATCGTGCAGGCGACTTCATTGATCCAGCTGTGCGAGACACTGGAGCAGGCCTGCCAACAAGGGCTCGCGCCGGAACGCATCGATGAATGCACGCATGCCCTGGGCCGGGCGATGAGCGAACTGGAGCAGGCCCTGGAAACAGAGATCGCCAAGGCAAAATAACCGGTGTTTACTATGCTGTTCGCTCAGCAGTGCGTAGCCGGGGGCGATCTCCCCCAACACTTGGAGTGATGGAAATGCCCAGCGCACCGCGTCCGCAAAAACGCCGGTTTCCCCTGCACGTTCATATCAGTGTGATGTTCACGCTGCTCTTGCTGCTGACCGGTGTGGTGCTGGGCGTCTTCAACTATCGGCAAACCACCCAGATCATCCTGTCTGGCAGCGAACAGCTGTTCAATCGAATCGAACAGGACGTGCGCCTGGACCTGTACGACACTTATGAACCGATCCGCCATCTGCTGGGCCTGCTGGCCCACTACCCGGCGACGCGCGAACCGGGGATGGCCCAGCGACTGACGCTCCTCGCCCCCTTCACCCAGGCACTGCGGGACAACCCGAACCTGGCATCGCTGTACCTGGGCGATCGCGACGGCAATTTCCTGATGGTCCGGCCTTTGGGCTCCGAGGCCTCGAAGACGGCGATCAAGGCACCGGCTGCCGCGCGCTACGAGGTCTGGACCATCGAGCGCACGGCTGACGAAGGCCAGGTGCTCTCCCAATCATTGTTCTACGATCAGGCCCTGGCGCTCATCGGTCGCCGCGACAACTCAGGCGGGACCTTCGATCCGCGCAGCCGCGGCTGGTTTCGCAGCGCAATGGACACCTCCGAACAAATCACCACCGAACCCTACGTGTTTTTTTCCAGCCGCAACATCGGCACGACCCTCGCCCGCCGCAGTGGCGATCAGGCCGTCATCGGCGCAGACCTCACCCTGGCCGCCCTCTCCCAGACGCTGGCCAAGCACAAAGTAACCGCCAGTACCGAGATTGTCCTGGCTGATCTGCAAGGCAACGCCGTGGGTTATCCCGACAGCGGCCGGCTGGTGACCGACAGTCAGTCGGCACGCTTGATCAAGGCGCGCGACTTGCACCCAGCCATTGCCGCCGCGCTCGACAACGACACTGATACGCCGCGCCTGGAGGCGGCGGGACGCGAGTGGATCGTTTCTCGCAGCCACATGCAGGAAGGCGGGCCGAAGGGCCTGGAACTGGCGTTGCTGGTTCCGGAAGACGAGTTGCTCGCCGGCGCCTATCGCATGCGCTGGCAAGGCGCGCTGATCACCCTCGCCACCTTGCTGCTGTGCCTGCCCTTGGGCTGGCTGACCTCCAGGATTTTGGTCAAGCCATTGCGGGCCCTGGTGCAAGAAGCCGATGCCATCCGCAGTTTCAATTTCCACTACCCGGTGTCCCGTCGCTCCCCCGTGTTGGAGATTGACCAACTGGGCGTTTCAATGGCCCGCATGAAGGAAACCCTGGCGAGCTTTTTCGAAATCACCGCCAGCCTGCGCGCCGAAACCCGCTTCGCCCCGCTACTGGAGCGAGTGTTGTTCGAGACCGTGAAAATTGGCCAGGCCCAGGCTGGCCTGATCTACCTGCGCGAAAACGATGGCGAGCACATCAAGCCCTGCGGACTGGTCATCGACGGTTCCCCTCGGGACCCGCAAACCTTCGCCCTGCGAGGTTACTCACTGGACGCTGCGGACAATCCCCAATGGCTTCGCGAGCTGGCCGTCGCGCAAACCCTTGTATCGTCCCTGGGTTTCGAACAGGCGGGCGATTTGCGCAGTGTCCTGCTTGCGCTGGACGCGCCACGGGTACACCTGATCGGCATCCGCCTGTGCAATCGTCACCAGGAAACCGTTGGCGCGCTGGTTCTGCTGATCACCGACACCGGCACCGAAGCGGACCTGGAAAAGCTCCAGCCGGATCGCATCGCCTTCCTGCAGGCCGTGTCCGGCACCGCGACGGTGAGCATCGAAAGCCAGCGCCTGCAAGCCAGGCAAAAACAATTGCTGGACTCGTTCATCCAATTGCTGGCCGGCGCGATCGATGCAAAGAGCCCCTACACCGGCGGCCATTGCCAGCGAGTACCGGCCCTGACGCTGATGCTCGCCCAGGCCGCCGCCGCCAGCCCGGCGCCGGCGTTCGAAAGCTACCGCCCGACCGAAGACGAATGGGAGGCGCTGCACATCGCGGCCTGGCTACACGACTGTGGCAAGGTGACCACGCCCGAATACGTGGTGGACAAAGCCACCAAGCTGGAAACCCTGAACGACCGTATCCACGAGATCCGTACCCGCTTCGAAGTCCTCAAGCGTGACGCCTGGGTCGACTACTGGCAGGCGCTGGCAACCGGAGGCGAACCCTCATCCCTGGCAGAGCAACGCGACGCGACACTGGCCGCCCTCGACGATGACTTCACCTTTGTCGCACGCTGCAACCTGGGCTCCGAAGCCATGGCCGATGCCGACCTGCAACGCTTGCAAACCATCGCCCGCCGCACATGGACCCGGACCCTGGACGATCGCCTGGGGGTTTCCTGGGAAGAAAACCGCCGCCAGGCGCGCACGCCCAAGCCGACATTGCCCGTGAATGAACCGTTGTTGATGGACAAACCCGAGCATCTGTTCGAGCGGCACGAGGCCGAGTTGATTCCAGAGGACAATCCCTGGGGCTTCCAGCTCGATGTGCCGACCTGGAAATACAACCGCGGCGAACTCTACAACCTCAGCATCACGCGTGGCACGCTGACCCGCGAAGAGCGCTACGTGATCAACCACCACATGGTCCAGACCATCCTGATGCTCAGCCAGTTGCCCTTCCCCAGCCACCTGGAAAATGTTGCGGAAATTGCCGGCGGCCACCACGAGAAAATGGACGGCACCGGCTACCCCAAGCGATTGAAGCGTGAGCAGATGAGCCTGCCGGCTCGAATGATGGCGATTGCCGATATCTTCGAAGCCCTGACCGCGGCCGATCGCCCCTATAAAAAAGCCAAGAAGCTGAGCGAAGCCCTGGGCATCATGGCCACCATGTGCCGTGACGCCCATATCGATCCCGAGCTGTTCGGGCTGTTCATCGAAGAAAGAATCTACCTGCGCTACGCCGAGGCGTTTCTCGACCCGCTCCAGATCGATGAAGTCGACCCGGGCGACCTATTGCTCAGGGCTGGATTGAAAGCATGATCAGCAATCGGTCAGGCGCAGGAATATCGCCGCCAACTGTTCGATACCGGCCTGGTCATGCTCGCTGAAGCGCGCCAGTTTGGGACTGTCCAGGTCCAGCACGCCGACCAGGCGCCCGTCCTTGACCAGCGGCACCACCAACTCGCTGTTCGAGGCGCTGTCGCAGGCGATATGCCCGGGGAACGCATGCACGTCCTCGACGCGCTGGGTCTGGCGGGTCGCCGCAGCGGCGCCACACACGCCGCGACCGAAGGGAATCCTTACACAAGCGATCTGCCCCTGGAACGGCCCCAGCACCAGCTCATCGTTGCGATTGAGGTAAAAACCGGCCCAGTTGAGGTCGTCCAGCTGACTGAACAGGAACGCCGAGAACTGTGCGGCGTTGGCGATGAAATCGCGCTCATCCGCCAGCAGCGATTGCAACTGTGCCGATAACAAGCCATAGCCTTCGAGGCCTTCGCCAGTGCTTTTCAAATCGATCATGCATCTTGCTCCAGCAATTTCAGGCCCACCCAATAACGGGCAAATTGATAGGCGCAACGTCCGTTGCGATTGCCGCGTCCGGTCGCCCAGCGAACCGCTTGTATTTCCAGCGCCTCGTCACGCTGCCAGGCCAGCCCGGCCTTCGCCGCGAGCTCGCCGATCCAATGCTCCACCACGTCGAGAAAATGCTCTTGGGTGAACGGATAAAACGACAGCCAAAGCCCGAAACGGTCAGACAAGGCAATCTTGTCCTCCACGGCTTCGCTCGGATGAAGCTCGCCGTCGACCCGCTTCCAGTTCTCGTTGTCGCTTTCCTTTTCCGGCACCAGATGACGACGGTTCGAGGTGGCATACAGCAGCACGTTGTCCGGGGCCTGTTCGAGGGATCCGTCGAGCACGCTCTTGAGTACGCGGTAGTCACCTTCGCCGGACTCGAACGACAAGTCATCGCAGAACACCACGAAGCGCTGGGGCAATTTCGCCACTTGCTCGACCACCCGAGGCAGATCGGCCAGATGATCGCGTTCGATCTCGATCAAGCGCAGGCCCTGGCCAGCATGTTCGGCCAGCAACGCACGTACCAACGAAGACTTGCCCGTGCCGCGCGAGCCCCACAGCAAGGCGTGGTTGGCAGGCATGCCATCGATGAACTGCCGGGTGTTGCGCCCCAACTGTTCGACCTGGCGATCAACGCCAATCAGGTCCGACAAGCGCATATCGAGGCTGACCTGGAGCGGCAGGAGAAAACCGCCGCGCCCGTCGCGCTGCCAACGGGCGGCCAGGGTCTGGTTCCAGTCGATGGCGGGCCGTGGCGCAGGCAAAAAGGGCTCGATACGGGTCAGCACCGCATCGGCGCGTTCAAGAAAAGCAATCAATCGGGCGTCCACGTCTTTTCCTCGGACAGGTTCACGGTAATGATGACGCTACAGCGACGAAACGACAAAGCCGATGGCGGGTCTGTTTCACACACTACATACCGGCCGCACCGATATTCAGAGATGATCAGCTATGCTTGACCGGCGAAGGGAAACGTAAGTGGTTCACCATTCCATGGACATCAGGTTCACCCAACGGTTGTCGTACAAACAGGCCCGACTGACCGTCCTGGTGGGTTTCGTGCTGGGTACTTTATTAAGCCTGGGACAGATCGGCATCGATTATGCCAGCGAAGACGCATCGATCAACCGTGAAATCCTCTCGCTGTTGGAAATCAGCCACAACCCGGCCTCGCGCATCGCCTACAACATCGACGCCGAACTCGCTCAGGAACTGGCCCTGGGCCTGTTGCGCTCGCCGGCCATCATCGGTGCCGAACTCATCGACAACAACAATACGGTCCTGGCCAGCGTCAAACGTCCCGAGCTGCAGAGCAACAATCGGTTCATCAGCGACTTTCTCTTTGGCGCCCAGCGCCAGTTCGAAGACCGGCTCTACCTGACCCATCTGCCCGGCGAGTCCCTGGGAGTGTTGCGGCTGGATGTCGACACCTATTCGTTCGGCAGTCGCTTCCTGCGCCGGGCCGAGATCACCCTGCTCAACGGTTTCGCTCGTAGCCTGATCCTGACCGGCCTGTTGCTGGCGCTTTTCTACGTCATGCTGACCAAGCCCTTGGTGCGGGTCATCCGCGAGCTGAGCAGCCGCGACCCCAGTAGCAGCGAACAGAGCCCACTGGAATGCCCCTCCGGCCACCAATACGACGAAATCGGCGTGCTGGTTTCAGTCGCCAACCAGCAGTTCGAAAATATCTCCACCGAGATCCAGCAGCGACGCACGGCTGAAAACCGCCTCACCGATTACCTGGCGCAATTGGAAAATATCGTTTCGGCGCGCACCGCCGAACTCAAGGCCATCAATGCCCGCCTCAGCCAGTCCAACGAAGAACTGGAGGTCGCCCGGCGTACCGCCTTGGACATGGCCGACACCCGTTCTGCATTCCTCGCCAACATGAGCCATGAGATCCGCACGCCACTCAATGGCCTGCTCGGTATGATCGCCCTGTCCCTGGATGGCCCACTGACCGCTGAACAGCAGCAACAGCTGTCGATCGCCCACGACTCGGGCAAAGTGCTGGTCGAGTTGCTGAACGATATCCTCGACTTGTCCAAGTTCGATGCCGGCCAGCTGGAGCTCGAACGCATCCCGTTCGACCTGGGTTCCCTGGTCGAAGACACCGCCAACCTGCTTTCACAAAATGCCGCCCCGAGCGTCGAACTGGCGTGCCTGATCGAGCCGCAGTTTCCCGCGCAGGTACTGGGCGACCCGACCCGCGTCCGCCAGATCGTCAGCAACCTGCTGTCCAACGCATTGAAGTTCACCCGCTTCGGCCGGGTCGATGTGCGCTTGAGCCAGTATGAGGGCGGCGTGCGGATCGAGGTCTGCGACACGGGCATCGGCATCCCCCAGGAGGCCCAGGCGCGGATCCTCCAGCCGTTCACCCAGGCCGGCGCAGGCATTACCCGCCAGTTCGGCGGCACCGGGCTGGGGCTGGCATTGACCTACAACCTCTGCGAAGCCATGCAGGGCCGGCTCACGATCAGTTCCGAGGCCGGCTTCGGCAGCCAGTTCTGTGCCGACCTGCCGTTGCCTTGCCACACCCCTGCCGTCCCCGTCGTACGCTTGCATGGCAACGTCGTGGCCATCACCACCGCGAACAGCGGGCTGGCCGAACTGCTGGGCATGTTGCTACCCGCCTGGGGATTGGATTATGTCCAACGTTCCGTGGATGACGGGCTGCTGGGGCTCAAGCCCGACATCCTGATCACCGATTGCCCGGAATGCCTGTTCAACCTGCGGCCGACCTTCGACGCCACCATTCTGCTGGTTACCGCCTATGGCAGTTTCATGCCCAGCGAAGAAGCGAGCGCCCTCGCCCCATTGCTGCAACAGGCCCGGCCGCTAGCGCGCCATGCGCTTTATCAGGTCCTGCGTCGCGCCTTGCAAAGCGAGGCGACCACGATCAATGAGGCGCAGATCGACGCATTGCCGCCCACCCTGCGTGCTCGTGTCCTGTTGGTGGAAGACAACCCCGTCAACCAGCTGGTGGCCAAGGGCATGCTGGTCAAACTGGGTTGTGAAGTGGTTGTCGCGGCCCACGGCGCCGAGGGCCTGGATCAGCTCGAACAGCGGGAATTCGACCTGGTCCTGATGGACTGCAACATGCCGGTCATGGACGGCTACGAAGCCAGCCGGCAGATCCGCCGCAGCGGGCGCTGGCCCGACCTGCCGATTGTCGCGCTGACCGCCAACGCCATGCCCGAGGAACGTGAGCGCTGTCGGGCCGCCGGCATGAGCGACTATTTATCCAAGCCGTTCCGTCGCGAAGAACTGGCCGCATTGCTGGACCAATGGGTGCCCACTACGTCAGCGCTTTGATCTGGGCCAACAAATGATCGAGGCCGTCACGCAGCTCTCCCACGCGATCCAGATCAATACCGCTGTCACACAGCAAGCGAGCCTTGAGCGGGCCGACCTGCTCACGCAAGGTCCGCCCGCGCTCCGACAGGCTCAAATGCACTTCGCGTTCATCACGTGCCGATCGTTGCCGCTGGACCAGCTCCAGTTGTTCCAGGCGCTTGAGCAACGGCGTCAGCGTGCCGGAATCAAGCAGCAAGCGTTCGCCCAGGGCTTTGACGGTCGGTTGCTCCGGCGGGCTCACCTGCCATTCCCACAGTACGAGCATCGCCAGGTATTGCGGATAGGTCAGGCCAAGCTGATCCAACATCGGCTTGTAACCCCGAATCACCGCCCGCGACGCGGCGTACAACTTGAAGCACAACTGGCTGTCGAGCTTCAGCGAATCGACTGACAGATCATTCATTTGAGCAGGGCTTCGATCTCGGCGGTGAGGTCTTGGGGCTTGGTGGTCGGGGCAAAGCGCTTCACCACTTGGCCGTCCTTGCCGATCAGGAACTTGGTGAAATTCCATTTGATGCCCTTGGACCCCAGCACCCCAGGTGCCCGCTGCTTGAGCTGCACGAACAACGGATGGGCATTGGCACCGTTGACCTCGACCTTCTTGAACAATGGAAAGCTCACGCCGAAATTGAGCTCGCAAAACTCAGAAATCGCCCCCTCGTTGCCTGGCTCCTGCTTGCCGAACTGATTGCAGGGAAAACCCAGCACCACCAGCCCCCGGTCCTTGTAGGACTGCCACAACGCCTCGAGCCCCTTGTACTGCGGTGTGAAACCACATTGGCTGGCGGTATTGACCACCAACACGGCCTTGCCGGAAAAATCGGCCAGGGTCTTTTGCTCGCCCTTGATGGTCGTGCACGGGATGCTTAGCAGATTGTCGGTCATGAGGGCAGCTCCTGAAGAGGTTGGGAGAATGAAGATAGCGACCAATTAAATTGCGTGCAATTTAATTCTCGGAACACCTCATGGATCATGATGCTGCTGTGACTGTTGTGATGAGCCATGGGTGTTGTGGCGAGGGCGCTTTCTCCCGCTCGGCGGCGCAGCCGTCGTAAACCCAGCTGACGCGGTCCGTCTGGCAAACAGCGTTGGGGCGGCTGCGCCACCCAGCGGGAGCAAGCTCCCTCGCCACAAAGGACCGCGTAGAACGTTACTCCCGAGGCACGAGATCCAGGCACACCGAGTTGATGCAATAACGCAGGCCGGTGGGCGGCGGGCCGTCGGGGAAGACGTGCCCCAGGTGCGCGTCGCATTTGGCGCAGACCACCTCGGTGCGGATCATGCCATGGCTGACATCCCGCACTTCCACCACCGCGCTGCCTTCGATGGGCGCATAGAAACTCGGCCAGCCACAGCCGGAATCGAACTTGGTCATCGAATCGAACAACGGCTCGTTGCAGCAGATGCAGTGGTAAACACCGTCGGTCTTGGTCCCGTTGTATTTGCCGGAGAACGGTCGCTCGGTGCCTTTGAGCCGACAGACGTTGTATTGCTCCGGGTCGAGCATTTCACGCCACTCTTCAAGGGTTTTCTGCAACTTTTCCATCGTCCTACCTCGGCAATTGAAAAAGCCCGATCCGACGCTTTTCCGCAGATCGGGCGGCACGTATGATTGCGCCTCGTCAGGTGCCAGTCTGGCAGCCACGTCATGCGCATTCAAATGGATTGTGGCGCATCTACCGCGTCCGGCCCGGGCACAGACGCAGGATCCCCAGTACGGTAGTTCACACGCCGCCTGGATCGTTCATTTTCGGGAACACATCGCCATGCAGGTCAGCAAATCGAACAAGCTCGCCAACGTCTGCTACGACATTCGCGGCCCGGTGCTCAAGCACGCCAAACGCCTGGAAGAGGAAGGCCACCGCATCCTCAAGCTGAACATCGGCAACCCGGCGCCCTTTGGTTTCGAAGCCCCCGATGAAATCCTCCAGGACGTCATCCGCAACCTGCCGACCGCACAGGGCTACAGCGACTCCAAAGGTCTGTTCAGTGCGCGCAAGGCCGTGATGCAGTACTACCAGCAGAAGCAGGTCGAAGGCATCGGCATCGAGGACATCTACCTGGGCAACGGCGTGTCCGAGCTGATCGTCATGTCCATGCAAGCCTTGCTCAACAACGGCGACGAAGTCCTGGTGCCGGCGCCGGACTATCCGTTGTGGACCGCTGCCGTGAGCCTGTCCGGCGGCAACCCGGTGCATTACCTGTGCGACGAGCAGGCGAACTGGTTCCCTGACCTGGCGGACATCAAGGCCAAGATCACCCCGAACACCAAGGCCCTGGTGATCATCAACCCGAACAACCCCACCGGCGCCGTCTATTCCAGAGAAGTGCTGCTGGGCATGCTGGAACTGGCCCGTCAGCACAACCTGGTAGTGTTTTCCGACGAGATCTACGACAAGATCCTGTACGACGATGCCGTGCACGTCTGCACCGCGTCCCTGGCGCCGGATCTCCTCTGCCTGACCTTCAACGGCTTGTCGAAGTCCTATCGCGTCGCCGGCTTCCGCTCCGGCTGGATCGCCATCTCCGGGCCCAAGCATCACGCCCAGAGCTACATCGAAGGCATCGACATGCTGGCCAACATGCGCCTGTGCGCCAACGTGCCGAGCCAACACGCCATCCAGACGGCATTGGGCGGCTACCAGAGCATCAACGACCTGGTCTTGCCCCAGGGCCGGTTGTTGGAACAACGCAACCGCACCTGGGAACTGCTCAACAACATCCCAGGCGTCAGCTGCGTCAAGCCGATGGGCGCCTTGTATGCGTTCCCGCGCATCGACCCGAAAATCTGCCCGATCCACAACGACGAGAAATTCGTCCTCGACCTGCTGCTTTCCGAAAAGCTGCTGGTCGTCCAGGGCACGGCGTTCAACTGGCCATGGCCGGATCATTTCCGTGTCGTGACCCTGCCGCGAGTCGATGACCTGGACCAGGCCATCGGACGCATCGGCAATTTCCTAAAGTCCTACCGCCAGTAGCCCGGTCAGCGTGCGAGGCCCCTCGCCTCGCACGCTGTCTGATTCAGCAACATATCCGATCTTTGCGCGCCGGCAGGCCTTCTACACTGGGAAACCAGCGACCTTAGGAAGAGGAAACTCAACGTTCACGGGGCAAGGGCGACAAATCTCGATTCCACGATCACTTTCAGAAAAGTCTTTCAAACATTTAGGACGCGTGTAGGACACAGTTTGAAATAGTAGGCGAGTTGAATAGCCTGCGGCAGCACCTTATATACCCCGCATAACGCTACATCTTTAGCATGAGGAGATTGCTACCACCATGATGCGCATCCTGCTGTTTTTGGCCACTAACCTGGCGGTCGTGCTGATTGCCAGCATCACCCTGAGCCTTTTCGGCTTCAACGGGTTCATGGCGGCCAACGGGGTTGACCTCAACCTCAATCAGCTGCTGATCTTCTGTGCGGTGTTCGGTTTCGCCGGTTCCCTGTTCTCGCTGTTCATTTCCAAATGGATGGCGAAGATGAGCACCGGTACCCAGATCATCAGCCAGCCGCGCACTCGCCACGAACAATGGCTGCTGCAGACCGTCGAGCAACTGTCTCGCGAAGCCGGTATCAAGATGCCCGAAGTCGGGATATTCCCGGCCTACGAGGCCAACGCCTTCGCGACCGGTTGGAACAAGAATGATGCACTGGTGGCGGTAAGCCAGGGCTTGCTCGAGCGGTTCTCACCGGATGAAGTCAAGGCGGTGCTGGCTCACGAGATCGGCCACGTGGCAAACGGTGACATGGTGACCTTGGCGCTGATCCAGGGCGTGGTGAACACCTTCGTGATGTTCTTTGCCCGCATCATCGGCAACTTTGTCGACAAGGTGATCTTCAAGAACGAAGAAGGCCAAGGCATCGCCTACTACGTGGCGACCATTTTCGCCGAGCTGGTGCTGGGTATCCTCGCCAGTGCGATCGTCATGTGGTTTTCGCGCAAACGCGAGTTCCGCGCCGATGACGCCGGCGCCCGCCTGGCCGGCACCAGCGCCATGATCGGCGCCCTGCAGCGCCTGCGCGCCGAGCAAGGTTTGCCAGTGCACATGCCCGACACCCTGAATGCCTTTGGCATCAACGGTGGCATCAAGCAGGGCCTGGCCCGCATGTTCATGAGCCACCCGCCGCTGGAAGAGCGGATTGACGCACTGCGTCGCCGTGGTTGATCGCTAGAGCCTCAAAAAGCAGCCCGCAGCAATGCGGGCTTTTTTTTGCTATTCCAAGCGCGGGGGCGGACTTTTCAACGATGGGGTCATTGATTGCACCCCACGACTGGATACCAGATATACCCGCTCATCCAGCCGCTTCACGCCCGCCTGCAAGAACTTCCAACTCTCGCCCAGCACATCCTGTTCGTGCAAGACCTGCAACTCCCAAGCCCCACCCAGCAACCGCTGCACCTCGTCATGCCCTACCGAAAACGGAGGTCCAGGCATCTCGTCCTGGTTGTAATCCAGCGTGATCACCAGCCCGACACAGTCCGGCATTATGCTCTGCAGATGGGCCGCATACCGCTCACGCATCGGCTCGGGCAAGGCGATCAATGCAGCGCGGTCATACAACGTCGCGCAATCGGCTACGTCCAAAGGCGTTAACGCAAAGAAATCACCGCAACGGATTTCAATGGCGCCGGCACGAAATATCTTGAAGGCGCCCTCCTCACTCACGTTCGGCTGGAGCTGATGTTCCTGGAAAAAATCAGTGACGGCTTTTTCCGACAGCTCAATCCCCCGTACGGAAAAACCTTGTTGCGCCAACCACAGCAGATCCAGCGTCTTGCCGCACAAGGGCACCAACACTCGCGTCTCTTCAGGCAACCCCAACTGAGGCCAGAAACGCCGCAGGTAAGGGTTCACTTCAGGCAGATGAAAGCCGATCTGGTTGGTTGACCAACGCTTGTGCCAAAACTCGGGGTCCATGGGGTTCGCTCCATAAATTCGATCAAAACAGCTTAAAACTTGTATTAGATTTCGATCGTTGACCTGACAGAAGATGACACATCTTAACCCTCAGGAGCCCGTCGATGCTGCCCAGCCTGTTTATCTCCCATGGCTCCCCCATGCTTGCCCTGGAGCCCGGCGAAAGCGGTCCGGCCCTGACTCGCCTTGCCGCGCAGTTGCCCAGGCCCAAGGCCATCGTCGTTGTCTCAGCTCATTGGGAGAGTGATGAGCTGCTGGTCAGCGCCAACCCACGGCCACGCACCTGGCATGATTTCGGTGGTTTTCCACCCGACCTGTACAAGGTGCAATATCCCGCCCCAGGCGATCCTCGGTTGGCAACACAGGTCGCCGACCTGCTCAACGCCACGCAGCTGCCGGCACGCCTCGACACGGGACGGCCCGCCGACCATGGCGTCTGGGTGCCGCTGTCACTGATGTATCCCGAGGCGGATATTGCGGTGGTACAGGTCTCTTTGCCTAGCCGTCAGGGGCCAACGCTGCAAACGCGGGTGGGCCGCGCATTGGCAAGCCTGCGGGAACAAGGCGTGCTGGTGATCGGCTCCGGGAGCATCACCCACAACCTGCGGGACCTGGATTGGAACGCCGGCCCCGACAGCATCGAGCCGTGGGCCAAGGCGTTTCGCGATTGGATGGTTGCCAGGCTGGCGTCGAACGACGAGACGGCACTGCATGACTACCGCCGCCAGGCTCCCCATGCCGTGCGCAGCCACCCCAGCGACGAGCATTTGTTGCCGCTGTATTTCGCCCGCGGAGCCGGTGGTACGTTCAGCGTTGCCCATGCTGGATTTACCATGGGGACGCTGGGGATGGACATTTATCGGTTCGACTGATCGCAAACCGAGTCGCGCCAATCGCGAGCAAGCTCGCTCCCACATTGGGTCTTCGGCGCTCAAAAATCCCCTGTGGGAGCGAGCTTGCTCGCGATTGGCCTCCCCGCCGCTCGCATTGAAAAGCGCCAAACGACAGGCAAAAAAAATCCCCGAACCAGTCGGGGATTTTTTCGTGCTCGATCAATCAACCCGTAGGTCGATCAATCCTCGCGGTAGCGACGCAGCTTGAGCTGCTTGCCGGCCACGCGGGTGTCCTTGAGCTTGGTCAGCAACTTCTCCAGGCCATCTTCCGGCAGTTCCACCAGGCTGAAGCTGTCACGCACCTGGATACGACCGATGGCTTCACGAGCCAGGCCACCCTCGTTGAGGATCGCGCCCAGCAGGTTCTTGGCGGCAATGCCGTCACGAGCACCCAGCGCGGTACGGCAGCGAGCACGGCCTTCGGCCAACGGGATCGGTGCACGACGCTCGCGATCACCACGGTCCGGACGATCGCCACTGCGCTCAGGACGGTCGCCACGCGGTGCGTTGTTCGGCACCAGTGGGCGTTCCTTCTCGATTGCAGCCAGGTTCAGCGCTTGGCCGTTGGTGGCCTTGCGCAACAGGGCAGCGGCCAGGGCACGTGGGGTGCAACCGATGTCGGCGGTCAGGCGATCGAGCAGATCACCGTGGGTCGATTCGGCGTCAGCCACCAGCGGCGACAGGCTGTTGGTCAGTTTCTTGATGCGGGCATCGAGAACGGCCTGGGCGTCCGGCAGGCGGACTTCAGCGACCTTCTGACCCGTCACACGCTCGATCACTTGCAGCATGCGGCGCTCACGCGGGGTGACCAACAACAACGCACGGCCTTCGCGACCGGCACGGCCGGTACGACCGATACGGTGTACGTAGGACTCCGGATCGTACGGCATGTCGACGTTGAACACGTGGGTGATACGCGGAACGTCCAGGCCACGGGCCGCGACGTCGGTCGCCACAACGATGTCCAGGCGGCCATCCTTGAGGGAGTCGATCACGCGCTCACGCTGGTTCTGGGCAATGTCACCGTTCAGCGCGGCGGCTTTGTAGCCTTTGGCTTCAAGGGCGCTGGCCAGGTCCAGGGTCGCTTGCTTGGTGCGCACGAACATGATCAGGGCGTCGAAGTCTTCGACTTCCAGCAGGCTGAGAACGGCGGAAGTCTTCTGGTCTGCGTGAACCAGCAGGTGAGCCTGCTCGATCGCGGTGACGGTCTGGGTCTTGCTCTGGATCTTCACGTGCTTCGGATCGCGCAGATGGCGTTCGGCGATGGCACGGATCGATTGTGGCAAGGTGGCCGAGAACAGGACGGTCTGGCGAGTCTCAGGCATGGCCTTGAAGATGACTTCCAGGTCGTCCATGAAGCCCAGCTTGAGCATTTCGTCCGCTTCGTCGAGAACCAGGTGGTTCACGGTGGCGAGGACTTTTTCGTCGCGACGCAGGTGGTCGCACAGACGGCCCGGGGTGGCGACAACGATCTGTGCGCCATTACGGATTGCTTTCAGTTGTGGGCCCATCGGCGCGCCGCCGTAGACAGCCACAACAGTCACGCCTGGCATTTGCTTGGCGTAGGTTTCGAAAGCGGTTGCAACTTGTAGCGCCAACTCACGAGTTGGGGCCAGGATCAGAGCTTGCGGCTCGCGCTTGGACGGATCAATGCGGTGCAGGATCGGCAGTGCGAACGCGGCGGTTTTACCCGTACCGGTTTGCGCCTGACCAATCATATCGTGACCGGCGAGAATGATCGGGATCGACTGCTGCTGAATGGCCGAAGGCTCTTCATAGCCGGTAGCGACTACTGCAGCGACAATATTGGGATGAAGTTCAAGAGCGGCGAAGCCGCCGATTTCCTGGGTCATGGGTCTGCCTCTAAGTGCATCCGCAAAGACCCATGCTCCAAAGCTGCGCATGCCGTGTTGAGACTCAAGAGTCGCCCTGGCAGCTTTGTCGGCGGGGATTTGCGAAAACGAATGAATGAAAAAGAACGTCGCGGAAGCATCCGTTGTGCGGACATGCAACCGAAGCTGGCTTCGGAATATTGCGCTACCTTGACGCGGCCCGGCTAAAGGCCGGCGCGCACTATACCGGAATTCGCCCAAAAAGGGAGCTTTTTTTACTGAAACACTGTTGTAGGGCTCGCGACCAAAAGCCTTGGGGCAGCCGGCTAAAACGGTTCACTTGCGCTGGCGTTCCCCTGTGGCGAGGGAGCTTGCTCCCGCTGGGTCGCGAAGCGGCCCCATCGATTCCAGACTACTGACCCAGGCGTCTGCTTCGCAGCCGAGCGGGAGCAAGCTCCCTCGCCACAAAAGCCCTTGCAGTTCTGATCACGTCGCCGGGCGGATGGCCTTGATCAGCGATTGCAACGAATACCCCAATCGTGGCGCCAGCCCTTCGGCCCGGGCAACCAAGCCTTGCATGTCCAGCGCCTGGTCCAGGTCCGCCGGCACGATCAGGATCACGTTGCCCTCCTTCACCGGCAATTCCCAATAGTGTCGGTGGTACAGGCCACGCAACAATGCCGCGCCCAGGGGCTTGCCGTCATCGGTTGCCCATTGATTGATCACTAGCCAGCCGCCCGGGTTGAGGCGCTTCTGGCAGTTTTCCAGAAAACCCCACGCCAGATGGCCTACGCCGGGGCCGACATCGGTATAGAGGTCGACAAAAATCAGATCGGCCGGCTCCGCCGTTTCAAGCAGTTCCAGGGCATCGCCGACGCGGATGTACAAGCGCGGATCGTCATCCAGCCCCAGGTATTCGATGGCCAGGCGCGGCACCTCGGGGCGCAGCTCGATCGCCTCGACATCTTCCAGCGGCAGAAACTTGAGGCAGGCCTGGGTCAAGGTTCCTGCGCCCAATCCCAGGAAGAGCGCGCTTTCCGGCTGCTCGTGACACAACGCACCGATGAGCATGGCGCGAGTGTAGTCGTATTCGAGCCAGCTGGGATCGGCCGTGAACACGCAGCTCTGCTCGATGGCATCGCCGAACTCGAGAAACCGGTAGTCGGCCACTTCGAACACGCGAATCATGCCGAACTCGTCGTGCACCTCGGCGAGCAAATGCTCGACGCGCTCCTCTGTCATTTCATCTCCTGATGTTGCCGGGCGGCCATGGGCCTGCCCATACGGGGCGAAGGCGCGATTGTCCGCGAAGCAAGCGGAGCAGGTCACGCACTAATTTGCTGATAACATGAGCGCCCGAGCGTAAATCACCTAGAGATCATGATGAGCCAACCCTGGAGCCCTGACAGCTGGCGCGCCCTGCCGATCCAGCAGCAACCCCGATACCCTGACGCGGCGCATCTGCAACGGGTCGAGCAGACCCTGGCCAGCTATCCGCCACTGGTGTTTGCCGGTGAAGCCCGGGAGTTGCGCCGTCAGTTCGCCGAAGTTACCCAGGGCCGGGCCTTTCTGTTGCAGGGCGGCGACTGTGCGGAAAGCTTCGTCGAATTCTCCGCCGCCAAGATCCGCGACACCTTCAAGGTGCTGCTGCAGATGGCGATCGTGATGACGTTCGCCGCCGGTTGCCCGGTGGTGAAGGTCGGGCGCATGGCCGGCCAGTTCGCCAAGCCACGCTCCGCCAATGATGAAACCATCGACGGCGTAACGCTGCCGGCCTACCGGGGTGACATCGTCAATGGCATCGGCTTCGACGAGCAAAGTCGTGTACCGGATCCGGAGCGGTTGCTGCAGTCCTACCACCAGTCCACCGCCACGCTGAACCTGCTGCGTGCGTTCGCCCAGGGCGGCTTTGCCGATCTGCACCAGGTGCACAAATGGAATCTGGACTTCATCGCCAACTCGGCCCTGGCGGAAAAATACAGCCACCTGGCCGACCGCATCGACGAAACCCTGGCCTTCATGCGCGCCTGCGGCATGGACAGCTCGCCACAACTGCGTGAAACCAGTTTTTTCACCGCCCACGAGGCGTTGCTGCTCAACTACGAAGAAGCCTTCGTGCGCCGCGACAGCCTGACCAATGACTATTACGACTGCTCGGCCCATATGCTGTGGATCGGCGACCGAACCCGTCAGCTGGACGGTGCCCACGTCGAGTTTCTGCGCGGGGTGAACAACCCGATCGGCGTCAAGGTCGGCCCCAGCATGAACCCTGACGACCTGATTCGCCTGATCGACGTCCTCAACCCGGACAATGACCCGGGCCGACTGAACCTGATCGCGCGCATGGGCGCCAACAAGGTTGGCGATCACCTGCCGCAACTGCTGCGCGCCGTACAGCGTGAAGGCAAGCAGGTGCTGTGGAGCTCCGATCCGATGCACGGCAACACCATCAAGGCCAGCAGCGGCTACAAGACCCGGGACTTTGCGCAGATCCTTGGCGAAGTAAAGCAGTTCTTCCAGGTCCATGAAGCCGAAGGGACTTACGCCGGCGGTATCCACATCGAGATGACCGGGCAGAACGTCACCGAATGCATCGGCGGCGCGCGCCCGATCACCGAGGACGGCCTGTCGGACCGCTACCACACCCACTGCGACCCGCGGATGAATGCTGATCAGTCGCTGGAGTTGGCGTTCTTGATTGCCGAGACCTTGAAGCAGGTTCGGCGGTGAGTCTGTAGGTCCTTCTTCACCGGTTCAATCGCCTCGCGAGCAGGCTCGCTCCCACATTGGATTTGCTGTGTCACAAAGGCTGTAGTCACCGCAAATCCCTGTGGGAGCGAGCCTGCTCGCGAAGGGGCCAGCTCAGTCACTGGTAATTTCAGCCAATGCCACCGCCAACCGAACCCCACCCTCCCGCTGGCAATTGAGTTGAACCCGCTCCAACCCCAACCACCGGGCCATGCTCCACAGATTCGCCGCCAGCGCCAGCATGCCCTCCTCGTCCATCCCGGGCACCTCTTCGTGCACGGCATGCACGGCCAATTGCCCCAAAGCCCGCTCCGCCCGCAAATCAACCCGGGCGGCAATTCGCTCGTTGTGTAGAAACGGCAGGACGTAATAGCCATACACCCGCTTGTGTACCGGCGTGTAGATCTCCAGGCGATAGCGAAAATCAAACAGCCGCTCGGTGCGACTGCGCTCCCAGACCAGCGAATCGAACGGTGACAGCAGCGCACTGGCGGCAACCTTGCGTGGAATTTTCACGAGGGGGCGACACCAGGCCGGCTGTTTCCAACCCTGGACCTGACAGCGCAGCAGTGCTCCGGCCTCTTCCAGTTCAGCCAGCCGCTCGCGGGCGTCCGCCGGGCTCAAGCGAAAGTAGTCGCGCAGATCCTTCTCGGTGCCAACCCCCAAGGCTTCGGCGGCATGAATCAGCAGTGTGCGCTGGGCCTGGGCTTCGTCCGGCAGCGGTTGCTGCAGGATCGAGGCCGGCAAGACCCGCTCCGGCAAATCATAGAGGCGCTCGAAGCCACGGCGCCCCGCCACCGTCACCTCGCCCGCCGCGAACAGCCACTCCAGCGCATGCTTCTCCGCGCTCCAGTCCCACCACGGCCCGGCCTTTTCCTGGCGCGTGGACAAGCTGCCCGCGCCAATCGCGCCCTGGTCCCGAACAGATTGCAGGACTCGACCGATCACGTCTTGCTGCTCGCGGCCGAAACGCGCCAATTGTTGGTAAATACCTTCGCCGCGCGCCGCCCGGGCCATGCGCCAGCGCATCGACGGATACATCGTCATCGGCAGCAGCGAAGCCTCATGCCCCCAATATTCGAACAACGTGCGACGACGCCCCTGGCTCCAGGCAGCTTGATCGAGCAAATCGCGATTGTAATGACCGAGGCGGGAGAACAGCGGGAGGTAATGCGAGCGCACCAACGCGTTGACTGAATCGATCTGCAGGACGCCAAGGCGTTCGATCAGGCGGTTGAGGCGGGAGGGTTGGACCGGCGCCGACGGTAGCCGCCCATCGAATCCTTGGGCGGCCAACGCCAGACGCCGGGCCTGTTTGAGGGTAAAGGACAGAGTCGCGGGCATGGAGATCTCCTTGTCTGCTCGCAACCTACCTCACCACTAAGCGGTTTGTGTAGGGAAGGATGGCTCATTTGTGCATTGGGTCATCCCAGAATGGCCGGACCACTTCTTTTTCCACGTCGGCACGGCTGACGCCGATGTCCTTGAGCGCCTCGTCGCTCAGGCCGGCAAGCAATTCACGTTCATGGTGCAATTCATACCAGCGGCTAAACTTGTGCAGCAGATCGCTGAGGGAAAACCGGTGGAATGAGTGCTTGTCTATCGATACATACCCTTTCTGACCTTTCATCGTCATGTCCTCCGTTGGGGGTAGCTCAAGTCTCGCGCCAAGGCTAAGATCAATCCAACGAATGTTTCTTATGCAATACATCTCGGAGATTGATCCATTGTCGAGTTACCCGAGCATCGATACGGAAGTGCTGCGGACCTTTGTCGCCATCGCCGATCAGGGTGGTTTCACCCGTGCCGGGGAATTGGTCAACCGTACGCAATCCGCGGTCAGCATGCAGATGAAGCGGCTGGAGGAAGACGTGTTGCAGCGTCGGCTGTTCGAGCGCGACGGGCGACAAGTAAAGCTCACCGCCGAGGGGCAGGTGTTGCTGGGTTATGCCCGGCGCATCCTCAAGTTGCACAGCGAAGTGTTCAATACCCTGCGCGAACCCCATATGGTCGGCACCGTCCGCATCGGCACACCGGACGATTATGTGATGCGCTTTCTGCCAGGCATCCTGCAGCGCTTCGCCCAGTTCTATCCGCTGATCGAAATCGAGGTGCATTGCGAATCATCCAAGCAATTGCTGCTGCGCCAGGACCTGGACCTGTCCATCGTCACTCGCAAGCCTGGGGATGAAATAGGCCAGTTGCTGCGCAAGGAACGTTTTGTCTGGGCCGAAGCGGCGTGCTTCAACACCCATGAGCAAACGCCCCTGCCGCTGGCTATGTTCAACAGCGATTGCTTCTGCCGGCAGTGGGCCTGCAATGCGCTGGACGCCATGGGACGCGATTACCGCGTGGCCTATAACAGCTCGAGCTTGTCGGCGATCATGGCGGTGGTAGGCGCGGGCCTGGCAATCACTGCGCAACTGGAAAGCCTGCTGACCCCTGACATGCGCGTCCTCGGCGAGGCCGAGAACCTGCCGGAGCTGCCCGAGGCCAGCATCATGCTGATCCGCAACCTGCACAATCCGTCGCCGATCACCGAATGCCTGGCCGAACACATCGTGGAAGGCTTCAAACTTTAAAGATGAGCAGTACGGCGCACAGCACCAGGAAACCGCAGAACAGCCCACGCAACAGTCGCTCCGGCAAGGCGTGGGCGACCTTCACGCCCCAGCTGATGCTCATCAGCCCACCGACTGCCAGCGGCACGCCGATCCACCAGTCCACTTCATGATGAAACGCATAAGTGACAAGGGTCACGCCGGTACTGGGCAAGGCCAACGACAGCGACAGGCCCTGGGCAACTACCTGAGTCGTGCCGAACACACTGGTGAGGAACGGCGTTGCGACAACGGCCCCACCCACACCAAACAGGCCACCCATCGTTCCTGAAGCCGCACCCAACACGCCGAGCCATGGCCAACCGTGGCGCATCTGCGCCGAAGCGGGCGCCGTGGTGGTGAACATTCGGATGAGGTTATATGCAGCCAAAACAACCAAGAACACCACGAAGCCGATGCGCATGCTTTCGGCGTCAATGCCCACGGCCCAGATAGAGCCGAGCCAGGCGAAGCAGAATCCCATGGACGCCAACGGCAGGACATGACGCAACTCGATGCGATTGCGCTGGTGATAACGCCACAGCGCCAGCATGACGTTAGGCACCACCATCACCAATGCCGTGCCCTGGGCAATCTGCTGGTCCAGGCCGAACCATACGCCCAGCACCGGTATCGCAATCAGCCCGCCACCGATGCCGAACAATCCCCCCAAGGTGCCCAACGCGGCGCCCAACAGCAAATACAGCACGACCTCGATCACAGACCACTCTCCCCTTAATCAGGGCGCCTATCCTACGCAGTTGCCGAGACCGAGGAAACGCAACACCTGATCAAGTCGTCAGAATTATCTGGTGCATTAAAGATTCGTCCGCTAGATTCGTAATCATCTTTGACGAAAGGTTTTGCCATGAGCACCCAACGCGACACCCCCGACCCTTGCGAAGCCCTTTTGCTGGACAACCAGGTCTGTTTCGCCCTGCACTCGACATCGCTGTTGATGACCAAGGTGTACAAGCCACTGCTCCAAGCCCTGGGCCTGACCTATCCGCAGTATCTGGCGATGATGGTGCTGTGGGAAAAAGACGGTTTGACCGTCGGTGAAATCAGCACCCGCCTGCTCACTGACCCGGGCTCCCTGACACCATTGCTCAAGCGCCTGGAGGCCGAGGGCCTATTGAGCCGCACCCGCAGCCGTGAGGACGAGCGCGTGGTGATCGTCGAGCTCACCGAGCAAGGCCGCGCCTTGCAGAAAAAGGCCCTCGACATCCCCCAATGCATCCTCGCCGCCAGCGGCCAGACGTTGGAGCAACTGAAGAAACTGCAGCATGATCTCCAGCAGTTGCGTGGGCACTTGCAAGACAGCCTCTAACTTCAGGAACACCGCCGGCTCTATGTGGGACCGAGCCTGCTCGCGAAGGCGCCGGCGAATCCAATACCCCTCCCCTTGACCTTCCGCCCTTCCCGTCAAAACCCCCCGCATCGAAAAATTTTCAACCCCATCGAACCGCTCTAGAACAGCCCCTCCAGCCATTTCCGGCTTGCCAATTCATATTCTCCGTAAAAATTTATCTTGCGCACAAATTATTAGCGCTATACATTCTCTCCACACCTACTTAGCGCGCAAACATTTAGCGCAAATAACCAACCGGAAAACGAGGCGCCCACCATGAAAACGCTCTACACCGCAATCGCAACTTCCACCGGCGGCCGTGACGGTCGTGCTATCTCCAGCGACAACATTCTCGACGTCAAACTCGCCACGCCAAAAGAACTCGGCGGCGCAGGCGGTGCGGCGACCAACCCTGAACAACTGTTCGCCGCCGGTTACTCGGCCTGCTTCATCGGCGCGTTGAAATTCGTCGCCAGCCAGACCAAACGCAAGATCCCAGACGACGCCTCTATCTCTGCCCATGTCGGCATCGGCCAGATTCCTGGTGGTTTCGGTCTCGACATCGACCTGCACATCAGCCTGCCGGGCCTCGACCAGGCCGACGCCCAGAGCCTCGTCGATGCCGCGCACCAGGTGTGCCCTTACTCCAACGCCACCCGCGGCAACGTTGATGTGCGTCTGCACGTGACCGTTTGATCTTCGCCCCTCGAACCTGAATTTAAGGAGATGCACATGAGCACTTTCAGCAAAACCCTGACCGGCGCCCTTCTCGCCCTGAGCGTTAGCAACGCTTTCGCCGACGGCATCGTCGAACACAACACCCAGGCCTTCCTCGACGCGCTGAACGCCGGCACCGGCAAGCCGCTGGAGCAGTTGTCGCCCAAAGACGCCCGCGCAGTACTGGTCGGCGCCCAGGCCGGTGTGAAGTTGACGCTGCCCAAGGCCGATGTCAGCGAGAAAACCATCAAGGTCGATGGACAATCGATCAGCCTGACCATCGTTCGTCCGGCCGGTATCAAGGGTGAGCTGCCCGTGTTCATGTTCTTCCACGGCGGAGGCTGGGTGCTGGGGGACTTCCCAACCCATGAACGCCTGGTTCGCGACCTGGTGGCGGGTTCGGGCGCCGTCGCGGTGTTTGTCAACTACACGCCCTCACCCGAAGCGCATTACCCGGTGGCGATCAACCAGGCTTATGCCGCAACCAAGTGGGTGGCCGAGCACGGTAAGGAAATCAATGTCGATGGCAAGCGCCTGGCGGTAGCGGGCAACAGCGTTGGCGGTAACATGGCTGCGGTCGTGGCGCTGATGGCCAAGGACAAGGGCACCCCGGCGATCCGCTTCCAAGCGCTGTTATGGCCGGTGACCGATGCCAATTTCGAGACGGCGTCCTACAACCAGTTCGCCGAAGGGTATTTCCTCAGCAAGAACATGATGAAGTGGTTCTGGGACAACTACACCACCGATGCCGGGCAGCGTAACGAGATCTATGCATCGCCATTGCGGGCAACCACCGCGCAGCTCAAGGGCCTGCCGCCCGCGCTGGTGCAGACTGCCGAGGCTGACGTACTGCGCGACGAAGGCGAAGCCTACGCCCGCAAACTGGACGCGGCCGGCGTGCCAGTCACGGCTGTCCGTTACAACGGCATGATCCACGACTATGGCTTGCTCAACGTCGTGAGCCAGGTGCCAGCGGTGCGCTCGGCGATGTTGCAAGCGTCCCAAGAACTCAAGGAACACCTGAAGTAACAGGGCCCCTGGGAGCAAGAATGAAAAAGCCCGACTCAATGGTCGGGCTTTTTCGTACAAAAGACTTCGCTTATTTAGCGCGGCCTTTGTAGGAACCGCCTTCGCGGGTATCGATCTCGATCATGTCGCCGATTTCGATGAAGTCAGCAACCGACAGCTCGGTACCGTTCTTCAGTTTGGCAGGCTTCATCACCTTGCCGGAAGTATCACCGCGAGCGGAGCCTTCGGTGTAGTCAACCTGACGCACGATGGTGGTCGGCAGTTCTACGGAAACCAGGCGGCCTTCGAAGAATACGGCTTCGCAGACGTCGGTCATGCCTTCTTCAACGAATGGCAGAACGCTTTCGATGTCTTCGGCGTTCAGTTCGTACATGGTGTAGTCAGTGGTGTCCATGAACGTGTAGGAGTCGCCGCTGATGAAGGACAGGGTCGCTTCTTTACGGTCCAGGATCACGTCGTCCAGCTTGTCGTCCGCACCGTAGACGGTTTCGGTCTTGTAGCCGGTCAGCAGGTTTTTCAGCTTGGTCTTCATGATCGCGCTGTTACGACCCGACTTGGTGAATTCAGCTTTCTGAACCAGCCAAGGATCGTTGTCGATACGAATCACGGTACCGGGTTTGAGTTCTTTACCAGTTTTCATTGCGAATATCCGAATTTGGATGGGATTTACAAAAATCTAGGCCGCGTATCATATCCAATTTCGGTAAAACTTCACCAGCGCCGTGGCGAGATCGGCTCGCGAGGCCTGTTCCAGGCACCATGCCTGGGCGTGTTCGGCCAGTTCACGCCGCGCTTCGCCAGTGGCTTTCCAGTGCTCGGCCATGTCCTGGCCGGCATTCCAGGCCCGCCAAAGACCGCTGATCGCTTTTTCCGCCGAAGCCGAAAGACCTTGGGTGTACAACGCGAGAAACGCTTCGAGCTTTTCCAGATGGACGTCTTCTTCCTGCTGGTAGATGTGCCAGAGCAACGGCAGCCCGGCCCATTGCGCACGTACGAACGAGTCTTCGCCACGCACCGCGTTGAAATCGCAGCACCACAGGAGCCGGTCGTAATCATCCTGCCTAATAAAGGGCAGCACCTGCACCGTCAGGGCGCCGCGGCGATGCAGCGCGCCGGACTCCAAGCCATCCACGCCCAGCCAGCGCGCCACATCGCCCAGGACCCGACCTTCGGGAACCAATACATGGGATGCGCGCGCATCGGTCGCCATCGCCTCGAACCAGCTCGCCAGTCCGGCGTTCTCATAGGCGAACAGCGAGATCAGGCGCGCCCCGGGTTCCCGCACGACGCCCAATCCATGCAGGAAATTTCGCTGCGCCACGTCATCCTGTTGAAACAGCCGACGATGCTCCAGCAGGCCGGCCTCACGCAGCAAGCCCCCCGTTCCCTCTTGGAAACCAGGAAAAAAGAAATATTTCTGCACATGCTTGTACTTGACCGACGGCAGGCCATGGCAACCGATGACCCAGTCTTCGGCGCTCAAGTAGTCGAGGTTCATCCATAACGGCGTCACCTCGCGTTCGGCCATCGCGTCCATATAGGCACTGGGCAATTGGCAGGCGAAGGCTGCTATCACAACGTCCGCCGCGTCGGTGTCGCACCATTGCGTGGGCCAGTGTCGGACCTGTACACCCTGCTGCCATTGTTCACAAAGGCCGACGTCGATCTCGGGGCACAGCCGCTCGAAAGCACGCAGGTCATCGACCCAAAGCCGCACCGCGCATCGATGCTCGGCCACCAATTGCCGGGCCAGGCGCCACGTGACGCCGATGTCGCCAAAGTTATCCACGACGGTGCAAAAAATATCCCAGCGCACGGTCATTCCCGACTCCCTGTGGCAAAGCCTGATTGTCCCGCATTGGCCCCGTATTGCAGAAGGGCCGACGGCGATTAATCTTCATGCGACAATCAGCGCCTATCCATGCCCCTGCCAGGAAGCAGTCATGCCTGATCATCCCCCCGCCCCGCGCCTCACAGCCCTGCGATTGACCGTCAGTATTGCCCTGGGCCTGTGGCTGGGGTTTGTCGCCATCGTTCTGACGGGCTGGTTGCTGTCCAGGTTCCTGTTCGATGAACAACTGGCCCCGGTGGCCGCCGCGGTCCATCAACTGGCGCAACCGCCAGCGGTGCAACCGGCGCCCGAGCCGCCCACCCCGATGTTCGAGCAGTACCAGCAAAATCTGCAGAAGAACGAGCAGCGCCAGGCGTTGGAACAGGTGCGCAACAATCCTCGCAACCTGTCCAACCCCAAATGCCAGTTCTGGCTGCAACAGGACCAGAACGCGCCCAGCGAGAAAAGCCGCGCCAATGTCCTGCAATTTTGCGAGTGATCATGAACAAGCAGACCGTTCACCAATTGATCCTCGACAAGCTCAAGGTTGACCTCGACGTCGCCGAGCGAGCCGCGCAAACCGCTTATGAAACCGCGACGCACGAGGAAAACATCGCCGAAAACAAGTACGACACCCTTGGTCTCGAAGCGTCCTACCTTGCCGCGGGGCAGGCCAGGCGCGTAGAGGAAATCCGCCAGGCCCTCGCCCTCTGCCAGAACCTGGCGCTAAGGCCTTACGATGGGCAACGCGGCATCCAGGTCGGCACCTTGATCGGACTGGAAGATGAAGATGGCCGCCAACAGTGGCTGTTCCTGGGGCCGGATGCGGCGGGGCTGAAGGTGTCGCTGGTGGGTCAGCCGATCACCGTCATCACCCCTCGCTCGCCGCTGGGCCGAGGCCTGCTGGGCAAATTCGAAGGGGATGAAGTGGAGATCGTCGTGGCGGGCGCCCGGCAACAGTTCGCTGTCACCGAGGCGATTTAATCCAGCTTAGTGCACCGGCAATTCGACGCCGTCGAACAGCTCTTCGAGTTCCTGCTTGTTGTGGCACTGAATGGCCTTCGCCATCACCTCCCGAGTGAGGTGCGGCGCGAATTTCTCGATGAAATCGCACATGAAGCCACGCAGGAAGGTGCCACGACGGAAGCCGATCTTGGTCACGCTGGATTCGAACAGCTCGCTGGCATCCAACACCACCAGGTCATTGTCGAGCTTGGTATCGACGGCCATCTTCGCCACGATTCCCACACCCAGGCCGAGGCGTACATAAGTCTTGATTACGTCGGCGTCGGCGGCGGTGAACACCACCTTCGGCGTCAGGCCACGATGGCTGAAGGCTTCGTCGAGTTTCGAACGGCCGGTGAAGCCGAACACGTAGGTCACGATCGGGTATTCGGCCAAGGCCTCGAGGGTCAGCTTCGGCAGCTTGGTCAACGGATGGCCCTGGGGCACCACCACGCAGCGGTTCCAGCGATAGCACGGCATCATCACCAGGTCGCCGAACAACTCCAGGGCTTCGGTGGCGATGGCGAAGTCCACGGTGCCGTCGGCGGCCATTTCGGCGATCTGCATCGGCGAACCCTGGTGCATGTGCAGCGCCACGTCCGGATATTGCTTGATGAAATTGCTGATCACCGGCGGCAGCGCATAACGGGCCTGGGTGTGCGTGGTCGCGATGGACAGGGTGCCTTTCTTCTCGTTGGAAAATTCCTGGGCGATCTGCTTGATGCTTTCGACCTTGCGCAGGATCTCGCCAGCCGTGGTGATGATGCGCTCACCGGCCGGGGTGACACGGGTCAGGTGCTTGCCGCTGCGGGCGAAGACTTCGACGCCCAGTTCGTCTTCCAACAGGCGGATCTGCTTGCTGATGCCAGGTTGCGACGTGTAGAGGCTTTGGGCGGTAGCGGAAACGTTGAGGTCGTGGTGCGCCACTTCCCAGATGTAGCGCAATTGTTGAAGCTTCATATGTATCCCTCAAAGCAGTTGGATGCGACGGGCATCAGCGACGGCATATAACTATATGAATGGATGTATTAATAAATCTAGAACTTTTTATAAAAAGCCATCATTTAGCCTTAGGTCTCCCCGTGGCGCCGGCGCTGCACCAGCGGCACCAGGTAGACCGGCACCCGGGATAACTGCAATACCCGTGCGGCGGTCCTCCCCAAAGGGGTCTCGCCATTCGCCCCTTGGCAATGACTGCCTACGATCAACAAATCGACGGAGAGTTTCGCGGCCTGCTCGAGAATGACCTGGGAAGGATCACCCTGGAATACCCTCACCGACTTGATCAGCTTCAAGTCCTGCTGCCCCTCCCCCAGTTCCTCGCGAAAATTGTCGAGTACCCGCTGCTCGATATTGGCCATCACCGTATTCAGACCCTGGCGATGAAATTCGTTCAGCGCGTGCTCGTCGAGGTAGCTTTGCAACACCGACTCGGCGAACAGCCCCATCGGTTCCACCGCATGCACTACATACAACTCGGCTTCAAACGTCCGTGCCAACGCCAAGGCATGCTGCATCACATAAGGGGCATAAAGGCCCAGGTCTGTGGCGTACAGCATCGAACGAATCATGTGACCTCCTCGAATGCCTGAATGGCGGAGATTGATTCAGCTTAGCAGCGCCCCGACGAGTGCGACGTGCGGCGTGACGCTCCCCGCAACGGGTGGTCAGAGCTTCACTTCGTTACTGATGCCATGGGGCACGTGCCCGGTGGCGACCACTTCCCGGGCAAGCTCGCAATGTCCGGTCTGGTCGTCGAAAAACACGTCGGCGGCAAAAGCCTCGAGAAAGGCCGACTTGGTCAAGCCGCCCAGGAACAGCGACTCGTCGAGGCGGATATCCCATTCGCGCAACGTGCGAATGACCCGTTCGTGGGCCGGCGCCGAACGGGCCGTCACCAATGCCGTGCGGATCGGGCAAGCATCCTCGGGAAACTCGCGTTGCAGCGCATTGAGCGCCGCCAGGAAGCCCTTGAATGGCCCCCCTCGCAGCGGCTCGCGCGCGGCCTGGCGTTCACTGGCCTGGAAGGCTTCCAGGCCACCGCTCTGATAGACGCGTTCCGACTCGTCGGAAAACAGCACCGCATCACCGTCGAAAGCAATGCGCAATTCCTCGCTGGCGGCACGGCTGGCGCCGCCCGACAGAATTGTCGCGGCCGCAAATCCCGCGTCCAGGGCGCTGCGCACGTCTTCGGCATGGGTGGACAAAAACAGGTCGCAGCCGAAGGCCTTCAGATAAGGGTATGGACTGCGGCCGCCAACGAAGGCGGCGCGGGAAATCGCCAAGCCATAATGGTGGATCGAGTTGAATACCCGCAGGCCGGTATCGGCGCTGTTTCGCGAGACCAGGATGACTTCGACACGGGCGCGCCCAAGGTGCTCGTTGAGGTTGAGCAGTTTCTGCACCAGGGCGAAGGCGTCCCCCGGCTCCAGGACCTCGTCTTCATGCTCGATCTGGTATTGCCGATAGGCCTCGACGCCACTCGACAGATAGACCTTGTGGCTTTCGCGCAAATCGAACAAGGCCCGCGATGAAATCGCCAGCACCAGCTTGTCATCGATGTTATTTGCCATGTTGCCCCCTTTCGCCTGTCAACGGTTGCGGCGATCCAGGAACGCCAGCGCCTGATGCAACGCTTCGATCTTCGGCAGCTCGCAGCCTGCCGCCTTGGCCGCCGCCAATGGCCGGGCGTAGATTGCCTCCAGCTCCAGCGGCCGTTTATGGGCGTAATCGTGATACATGCTCGGCCAATAGTCGGGCATTTTTTCGGTCATCGTGAACAGATAATCCGCATACCCAGGCGCGATCTGATGGCCGCAGGCCTGCGCACCGCGTACCACCTCGCCCATGAGCGCCTGGATCAGCCCGCGACTGTGATCATTCGCCATCAACGGCGAGGTGCTGGCGCCCAGCAGCACCGACAGACCGTTATACGGTACGTTCCACACCAGCTTCTGCCAACGAGCCTGTTGCAGGTCGGGCATCGCCTGGGAGTCGATGCCGGCGCCACGGAACAGACCCGCCGCCTCTTCGACGATCGCCATGCGCTCAGCCTGGTCCTGGCAGGGACCACTGTGATAGCCGATGTTGACCGCACCGAGCGCCTGGTGAGCGATGACGCCCGGGCCGACACGATTCACGCAGATCAGGCACAGGCCACCCAACAGGTGCAGCGAATCGGGCAACAACGGCCGCAGATCGTCTTCGACATCGAGGCCGTTCTGCAGCAACAGGATTTTCGCCCCATCGGCCGCCGCCTGGATGATCGCCGGTGCCAGGTCGGCATTGCTGGTGGTCTTGGCGCCCACCAGCAGCCACTCGCAAGGCGGCATCTGCTCAGCCGAGCGGTACGCCTGGACCGGGTCGAGGCTCAGCGTGCCATGGACATCGCTGTCGATCCGCAGGCCGCCCTCGGCGACGGCGGCAAATTCGCTGCGCAACAAGAAGTGAACGTCGTGACCGGCCCGGGCCAGCATCACACCGTAAAACCCACCGATCGCCCCGGTGCCGATCATGCCGATCCTGCCGCTCCCGGGTCTAGCGCCTGCCTGCGTCATGCAACTCCCCCTCTCTGACAATCCCCGCGCATCATTACACAGGACCCACGCTTCGTGGCGAGGACCCTGCCCGCCGCAATTAAAGCGGCCCCTGCCCATTGTCGAGCCACCTCCGAACGCGCTAAGGTTCGGCTCCCCGACGCGCTTAACTTCGCTGTGCACCGCCGCGCGGGGATCGCTGGCGGCCGGCACCCGTGACCTGACGAGTAACACGATGGCTGATTTACCGATCAATGACCTAAACGTCGCCTCCAACGAGACCCTCATCACGCCTGACCAGCTCAAGCGCGATATCCCCCTGAGCGACGCTGCCCTGCGCACCGTGACCAAGGGCCGGGAAGTCATCCGCAACATTCTCGACGGCACCGACCATCGCCTGTTCGTGGTCATCGGGCCTTGCTCGATCCACGACATCAAGGCTGCCCACGAATACGCCGAGCGCCTGAAGGTACTCGCCGCGGAAGTTTCCGACACCTTGTACCTGGTGATGCGGGTGTATTTCGAGAAGCCTCGTACGACCGTTGGCTGGAAGGGCCTGATCAACGACCCGTACCTGGACGACTCCTTCAAGATCCAGGACGGCCTGCACATCGGTCGCCAATTGCTGCTGGACCTGGCCGAAATGGGCCTGCCCACCGCCACCGAAGCCCTGGACCCGATCTCTCCGCAATATTTGCAGGACCTGATCAGCTGGTCGGCCATCGGCGCACGCACCACCGAATCCCAGACCCACCGGGAAATGGCCTCCGGCCTGTCCTCGGCGGTCGGCTTCAAGAACGGCACCGACGGCGGCCTGACCGTGGCGATCAACGCCTTGCAGTCGGTTTCCAGCCCGCACCGTTTCCTGGGCATCAACCAGGAAGGTGGCGTCTCGATCGTCACCACCAAGGGCAACGCCTACGGCCACGTGGTATTGCGCGGCGGCAACGGCAAGCCGAACTATGATTCGGTCAGTGTCGCCCTGTGTGAGCAGGCGCTGGACAAGGCCAAGGTCAAGCCGAACATCATGGTCGATTGCAGCCACGCCAACTCCAACAAGGACCCGGCGCTGCAGCCGCTGGTGATGGAAAACGTTGCCAACCAGATCTTGGAAGGCAACCAATCAATCATCGGCCTGATGGTGGAAAGTCATTTGAACTGGGGCTGCCAGGCGATCCCGAAAGACCTCGCCGATTTGCAGTACGGCGTCTCCATCACCGACGCCTGCATCGACTGGGGCACGACCGAGAAAACCTTGCGCAGCATGCACGCCAAGCTCAAGGACGTGCTGCCAAAGCGTCAGCGCAGCTGATCGATCGCTTCGACAGATAAAAACCAGCATAAAAAAACGCCGGGCTTTTCAGCCCGGCGTTTTTTTGGGGAACCGTTGGGTGTCAGAGCTTCGCCGCGTGCCGCTGGTGACGTTCCATGTATCGCTCCACATAGGAGCAGGACGGGATCACCGTGTAGCCCATTTCCTCGGCGTACTGCAGGGCCGCTTCAGTCAGCTTCGCCGCGATTCCCCTGCCACGCAACGCGTTGGGCACGAACGTGCGATAGATATCCAGGGTCTGCTTGCCCAGGTCCATGTAGGTCAGATAGGCACGATGACCGTCCACAATGGTCTCGAACTGATGACCAGCCTGGTCATGGTGGATGGTAACCGCCTCGCTCATCACTACTCCTCGCGGGTCTGAATGCCGACCCCTACCTTACCGATGTTTTTCCGGCGAAGGAACATCTACGCCACCCCGTGCCTGCTTGGTCACCGAGCGCAAAAAATCAATCGCTCAAACCCGAGCACGTCGTGAATAGTAGGCACCAATGACGCAAATGCTCAAGGCACGCCTGTCACTGAAGGGATAAACCCCGGCGGGTTTATCGATTGAGCGTCACGCTCACCCTGTAGTCGATCAAGGCGCAATAGCTGAACATCGCCAGTTGTTGAGTCTTGAGACGAGCGCCGATTGTTAAAGTCACCGCCGTTACCAATAAAAGATGTGCCGGCGGTTGCGCAAAAAATGAGCAAAAGTCTAGGAGAATCAATAAACAGCGACTTTAGCGCTCTGCAATGAGTTGGTCTGCCCAGCGGAACTTTTCTTCACCGCCGCGCTCCATTCCGGAGGTTGGGCTGTGCGTTTTTTAAACAGCACTCAGAAAAGTTGCTTGAAAAAGAATCACCGCCTACAATTTTTTTGCTTCTTGCGCTACGTCAGTTTACTTACTACAAGTAATGAGTAGTATGTACGCCGGCTAACTCCTCACTCTGGGGAGACAGTCATTAAATAGAAAGTCCTTGAAGGGGAACACGATGAACAACGTTCTGAAATTCTCTGCTCTGGCCCTGGCCGCAGTTCTGGCTACCGGTTGCAGCAGCGCATCGAAAGAAACCGAAGCCCGTCTGACTGCTACCGAAGACGCAGCAGCTCGCGCCCAAGCTCGTGCAGACGAAGCCTACCGTAAAGCTGATGAAGCTCTGGCTGCTGCTCAAAAAGCACAACAGACTGCTGACGAAGCTAACGAGCGTGCTCTGCGCATGCTGGAAAAAGCTAGCCGCAAGTAATAGTCCTTCGGGATTGTTATCGAGCCGACCTGTTACTGGGTCGGCTTTTTTATTGCCCTGAGTTTTTGCAAGGCAAAAAAAACCGCCGAGGTCGCAAGAAGTCGGCGGTTTGCTTCAGGACAGTTACTGGGGCATGTCGACCGGGGCGCTCGAGACCATCGGGGCCGATGCACTTGGCACTGCGATTTCCACCGGCAGGCCATCTTCGGCAGCTACCACGTCACGCACCACGTCCCAGTTCATGCGCAAGTTGCTGGTGATGTCCTCACGCTTGAGCATCGCATTGATGACCGCGGTGTGCTTGTCCACCACGGACGGGTTGCCCTTGTCGTCCAGGGGCGTATGGGCTTCCAGGTAAACCTTGCCGCCACTGAGGCCCAACTTGTACGGATCGTTGATGATTCGTACCGAAGTGCCCACCGGCACCATGCCGGCCATCTCCAGGACGTTGTTGTTGAACATACGGAAACAGCCGTGGCTGGTACGCATGCCAATGCCAAACTTCTTGTTCGATCCATGGATCAGGTAGCCCGGCGTACCCAGGGTGAACTTGAACGGGCCCAATGGATTGTCAGGACCGGCCGGCACGACATTCGGCAGCGGGTCGCCATCAGCGGCGTGTTCGGCCTTGATCGAGGCCGGAGGCGTCCAGGTCGGGTTAGGCGTCTTGGCGATGATGCTGGTGCGCGCAATGGGCGAACCCCAACCTTCGCGGCCAATCCCCAGTGGGAACGTATAGACCACGTTCCGGCCCTTGGGGAAATAGTAGAGGCGATATTCGGCGAGGTTGATCACGATGCCTTCGCGCGGGCCCGGAGGAAGAATGAAACGGGTCGGCAGGACAATCTCGGTGCCAGCACCCGGCAACCACGGATCGACCCCGGGGTTGGCCGCCACCATCTCGGTATAGCCCAAGTCATAGGTGGTGCCCAGGTCAGCGAAGGTATCTTCGTATTTAGCCTTGATGACCTGCACCTGGCCGACGATGTCTTCGCCCGGTGGGGGCAGGGGCAACTCCAACGCAGCAACGGGACCAGCCATACACAGGGCGGCAAGAGACAGGCAGCGGGCGACGGCAGGCAAGCGCGGCAACATCCGGGAAATCCTTCGCAGATCGAACAAGGGGTATCGAAACGGCGATTGTACACTGCCCCCCGTTATTTCGGGGAGAGCGAGGCCAGAGTGTCCGATGCGCAGCATTGTTTCAAAAGCTCACGAAGTTGCGGTCGGCACAAATCTGTGGGGGAGCGAGCCTGCTCGCGATAGCGTTCTACCTGTGCGCATTGAATGAATGTGCCTGCGTCATCGCGAGCAGGCTAGCTCCCACCAATGTCATATTGGAAATCAGGGAGACTACAACTCGAACCGCAACTCCGGCCAGATTGGCGAGGTGCCGCGTTTCTGCGACTCCAGGATCGCCCGGCACAAGGAACACAGGCGGTGATCCTGGAAAATCCTGCGATCGACCCCGGACCAACGTGGCTGGGCCGGCAACAGGCTGCCGCACAGGGTCCGGTCGGCCGATCCGCCCAGTTCCAACTGCCGGGTCACCAGGTGCACCCGTACTTCCTGGCAGGCGAACAGATCCAACTGCTCGTCAGGCTCGATCAGTTGGTAGGCAAACAGGGACCAGGCGGGACGCGGCATCGGGGGCTCCAAATCGGGGGCGCCACATTAGCCGAAACACCGCCTGTAGAAAAGCGTCAAAGCAGCGGTTTCAGCGTCGGCCAGACATTTTCCAGCAACTTGCCCTGAGCCGCGACGGACGGGTGCAACCCGTCGCCTTGCATCATCCCTGGGACACCTCCCACATCCTTGAGAAAAAACGGCACCAGCGGCACCTTCTTCTCCTCGGCCAAGGTGGTGTAGACCTTCGCGAAAGCCTCGGTGTAGCGCCGCCCATAGTTGGGCGGCAACTGCATGCCCAGCAAGATCACCTTCGCACCGCTGGCGCGAGAGCTCTCGATCATCGCTGCAAGGTTTTGTTGCAATTGTGTTGGCGGCTGTCCGCGCAGCCCATCGTTGCCTCCCAACTCCAGAACCACCACCTCCGGCTTATGGGCCGCAAGCAGCGTCGGCAGGCGCGCCAGGCCACCTGCACTGGTGTCGCCACTGATCGAGGCATTGACCACTTTATCGTCGAAACCCTCGGCCTTGAGCCGTTGTTCTAGCAACGACACCCAGCCTTGCCGGGTATCCAGGCCGAAAGCCGCGCTGATACTATCGCCAACGATCAGGACTGTACCCGCCGCTGCGTTCTGGACCATGCACATCAAGGCCAGGCCGGCACTCAAAAACCACACACGCATCGGATTCTCCATGGGCTCAAGCATTCTCACCGCGACGGACCTTAGCAAAGTGGTTCCCAGCGCGGAAGGTGAACTGACCATCCTGCACGAACTCAGCCTGGAACTGAACAAGGGCGACAGCCTGGCCATCGTCGGCGCGTCCGGTTCCGGCAAGTCGACGCTGCTCGGCCTGCTGGCCGGGCTCGACCTGCCCAGCAAGGGCGAAGTGACCCTCGCCGGCCAAGCCCTCAGCGCATTGGACGAGGATCAGCGGGCACGGGTTCGCGCCGAACATGTCGGCTTCGTCTTCCAGTCTTTCCAGCTGCTCGACAGCCTCAACGCGCTGGAGAACGTTATGCTGCCGCTGGAACTGGACGGCCGCAAGGACGCCCGGGAGCGCGCCACGCAACTGCTGCAACGGGTCGGGCTCGGCCAGCGGTTGACTCACTCGCCACGCCAGCTCTCCGGCGGCGAACAACAGCGCGTTGCGATCGCCCGCGCCTTTGCCGCCGAACCCGACGTTCTGTTTGCCGACGAGCCTACCGGCAACCTCGACAGCCACACTGGTGAACGCATCAGCGACCTGCTGTTCGAGCTGAACAAGGAACGCGGTACGACCCTGGTGCTGGTCACCCACGACGAACGCCTGGCCCATCGCTGCCGGCGCCTGATCCGACTTGAAGCCGGCCAGATGGTCGCGCCCCTGGAGCCTTGATGGCACGCTTGCCCCTGCTGCGCCTGTTCAGTCTTGCCATTCGCCAGTTGCTGCGCGACGCCCGCGCCGGCGAGCTGCGCGTGCTGTTCTTCGCCTTGCTGGTGGCCGTGGCGGCAAGCACCGCCATCGGCTACTTCGGCGCCCGGCTCAACGGCGCGATGATGATGCGCGCCACCGAGTTCCTCGGCGCCGACCTGCTGCTCGAAGGCAGCTCCCCCGCCCGCCCGGAACAGATTCGCAGCGGCTCCGAACTGGGCCTGGAACATGCCCGCGTGGTGGAGTTTTCCAGTGTCGTTGCCACCGACAACGGTATCCAGCTGTCCAGCGTCAAGGCAGCCGATGACATCTACCCCTTGCGCGGCGAACTGAAGAGCGCCCCCGCGCCCCTTGCACAGGAGGAAACGGGCGGACGTCCAGCCCCGGGTGAGGCCTGGGTGGAGGCGCGGCTGCTGACCGCCCTGGACCTGAAGATCGGTGACAGCATCGATGTCGGCAACAAGACCCTTCGCCTGAGCCGGGTGCTGACCTACGAACCGGATCGCGCCGGCAACTTCTACAGCCTTACACCGCGAGTCATGATCAATCTCAAGGATCTGGACGCCACAGGCGTGGTGCAACCGGGCAGCCGCGTCAGCTATCGCGACCTGTGGCGAGGCCCGGCCCCGGCACTGCAAACCTACCGCGACCTGGTCAAGCCAGGCCTGGAACCCAACCAGCGTCTGCAGGATGCCCGCGATGGCAACCGGCAGATCGGAGGCGCCCTGGGCAAGGCCGAGCGCTACCTGAACATGGCCAGCCTGGTGGCGGTGCTGCTGTCCGGCGTGGCCGTCGCCCTCTCCGCCAACCGCTTCGCCACCCGGCGCTTCGACGCCAGCGCGCTGTTGCGTTGTCTCGGCCTGTCGCGCCGGGAAGCCATGGTGCTGTTCAGCCTGCAATTGACGGTGCTGGGCCTGCTGGCCAGTATCAGCGGCGCCCTCCTTGGCTGGATCGCCCAACTGGGGCTGTTCGCCTTGCTGCATGACCTGTTGCCGACCACCGTGCCGCCAGGCGGCCTGTTGCCGGCGATCGCGGGGATCGGCACCGGGCTGGTGGCGCTGGCGGGGTTCGCCTTGCCGCCGTTGGCCGCACTGGGCCGGGTCCCGCCGCTGCGCGTACTGCGCCGGGACATGCTGCCGATCCCCTCCAGTACCTGGGTGGTCTACGGCGCCGCATTGGGTGCCCTTGGGCTGATCATGTGGCGCCTGAGCCTGGACCTGGTGCTCACGTTTGCCCTGCTCGGTGGCGGCGTGATTGCCGCGCTGGTCCTTGGTGGCCTGCTGCTGCTGGCATTGCAGAGCCTGCGTCGGATGCTGGCCCGCGCCTCGCTGCCCTGGCGCCTGGGGCTCGGCCAGTTGCTGCGCCACCCGCTGGCTGCGGCGGGCCAGGCCCTGGCATTCGGCCTGATCCTATTGTCGATGGCATTGATTGCGTTGCTGCGCGGCGAGTTGTTGGATACCTGGCAAAACCAGCTGCCCAAGAACGCTCCGAACTATTTCGCCCTGAACATCCTGCCCAACGACAAACAGGCGTTCGCCGACAAGCTGATGGAACTGTCCGCGCAGTCGGCCCCGCTGTATCCCGTGGTACCGGGGCGGCTCATCAGCATCAACGGCGAGCCGGCCAAGGAATTCGTGACCAAAGACTCGGCGGGCGACCGCGCGCTGCAGCGCGACCTGAGCCTGACCTGGGCCGCGGATCTGCCTGCGGGCAATGTGGTGACCGCCGGAAACTGGTGGCCTCAACAGCCACCGGACGATATTCCAGGAGTGTCGGTGGAAGGCAAGGTGGCCGAAAACCTCAAGATCAAGCTGGGCGACCGCCTGGTGTTCAATGTCGGGGGTCTCAACCGGGAGGCGAAGGTCACCAGCCTGCGGGAAATCAATTGGGACAATTTCCAGCCAAACTTCTTCATGATTTTCCAGCCTGGCACCTTGAAGGATCTTCCGGCCACCTACCTCACCAGCTTCTATCTGGCAGCCGGTCACGACCAGCAGATTGTCGACCTGTCACGGGCGTTCCCCGCCGTGACGATCCTGCAGGTGGAAGCCCTGCTCGAACAACTGCGCAGCATCCTCGCCCAGGTGACGCTGGCCGTGGAATATGTGCTGCTGTTCGTGCTCGCGGCGGGGATGGCCGTGCTGTTCTCAGGCTTGCAAGCCACGCTCGATGAAAGGATTCGCCAAGGCGCATTGCTACGCGCCCTCGGTGCCGAGCGGCCACTGCTGACCAAGGCCCGGCGCATCGAGTTCGGTTTGCTGGGCGCGGTCAGCGGCTTGCTGGCCGCCCTGGGCTCGGAGTTGGTGAGCCTGGTGCTTTACCGGTACGCATTCGACCTGCCATGGCATCCGCATCCATGGCTGCTGGTGCTGCCATTGGTGGGCGCTTTGCTGATCGGTGCAGCGGGCGTATTTGGTACCCGCCGAGCGCTCAACGCCAGCCCGCTGACAGTGTTGCGCGAGGGTTGATAGACTTCCGGCTTCGCTATCACAAGAAGTTGCCATGAGTCGCTATCGCCCTCCCCGCACCGCCGGCACCGCGCTGATCACCCCCGAAGGTGAGGCGCGGATGCGCGCTGAACTCCACGAACTCTGGCACGTGCGCCGTCCCCAGGTGACCCAATCGGTCAGCGAGGCGGCGGCCCAGGGCGATCGTTCGGAAAACGCCGAATACACTTACGGCAAGAAGATGCTGCGGGAAATCGACAGTCGCGTGCGCTTCCTCACCAAGCGCCTCGAAGCGCTCAAGGTCGTCAGTGAAAAGCCCAGCGACCCCAACAAGGTTTATTTCGGCGCCTGGGTCACCGTGGAAGATGAAGAAGGCAACGAGTCCCGCTATCGCATCGTCGGGCCCGATGAGCTGGATTTGAAACAGAACCTGATCAGCATCGACTCGCCGCTGGCCCGGGCATTGATCGGCAAGGCCCTGGATGCCGAAGCCCGAGTCCAAACGCCTGCCGGCGAGCAACTTATATATATAACCCACATCGAATACCTGTAAAAACCAAAGAAAATTAATCCGCGGACATATCGCAGCACAACGACAAGCAACTTGTTATTTGACATCAACAGGTTCATCCGGGAAATTGAAAGTGCGCCGAGAGCGCACTTTTTTATTATCTGTACATATTCAAGGATGAATAACATGGACCCGAACTTCAGTGATCGATGGATGAACCACACACCGCAAATTTATAAACTTCGCATCGATGAACTAATTCTCCCCGGCACCCATGATTCAGGCTCTGACAGAGAAGCGCCGAAGATGCAGTTTCCGTTTGAAATCACCCAAGACGTTCCAATCCGCGATCAGATCAACCGTGGGTTTCGCGTACTCGACCTGCGCGTTGAGCTGTTCGCCGACCAGCCTGCCGGGCACCCGCGTCGCTTCCAGCTTTATCACCTGACCTCGTCGGGCCGTACCGTGGCCGGTGATGTCCTTGACGTGCTCAACGCGTTTTATGCGAACCCAGCCCGAGGGAAGGAAATCATCATTTTGAACTTTCATCAGTTCAAGAATTTTACCGATGCGGCACATAACGAACTTCACGACCTGATTGACCAGACGATCGGACATCGACTGATCCACTACGCTCGGAGCTATATGACAATACAGGAACTATGGCAACGCATGCCAGGAAAGAATATCGTCATTTCCTATAACAGGCGTGGCGGGGATGGCTACTGGCCCGGGGTCGAGCACCAATGGTCCGACGAGAACTATATAAGCACTTCAACGCTGAAAAAATTCATGGACGATGCCAGTTCACAGCCTAAAAGGCCCTACGCGCTTCGCTCCATCCAATGCGCGAAATATACAGGCTTCTTCGTCCCGGATGATTTCAGCGACAAAGTTGACGAATGGTTCGCGTCCCAAGACATCAATAGCTATATCCAACGCTTTCACATCATCAATACCGACTGGTCGACGCGAAGCAGCATTGTGCTCAACTGCATGCACGCCAACCAGTTCCGGGGCCTGGCCAAAGGGGACCTTAACGGCGGGTGATCAGTCCCTGCCTGGCCACACGGGTCAGCTGCCGGATCGTTTCGGCAGCGTCCGCCCGGGTGGGGGACTGGATCACGGCGAGGTCGAAGCTGTCATTGGCAAAACGCGCCAGGGACTCGCCGTCTTCGACAAATTGGATCAGGAAGGCAGCAGGCCCATGGTTGCGTCGCGGCCAGCCGTCCAGATAACGCAGCAGCGTTGGCTGGTGGGTACCGCCCAGGAGAATTTTCGGATTGCGTTGGAGAAGGTTCGCCGTGATTGGCGCAAGACGTACGAGGGGGCTGGATGCGTTCATTGTGTCGTGTCTCTGCCTCAAAAGTCTGCATGGCAGGTGAGAGGCAACACCGAACCAGCGCTTTAGCGGTATTTCGAAGCCCTGTTGTCCTGGCTTCTATCGGTGACCGGAAGTCACCTGGCGCCCCGCAAGTAGCTGTTTAAATCGGCGCATGAGCGGCATCCTAGAGAAGCTGACCGGCCAGTGTCAAGAATCGACGAGCACAAAAAAGGCCCGTACTGGACGGGCCTCGACGATTCAAGCAAGGGGTCAGCGGGCGATGGCGTTGTCGGCGGAAAGCTTGCCAGCACCTTCAATCAGCACGGCGATGCTACCCGCCAGCAGGGCCAGGCCAAACTCGTAGCCATTGTTGGCCATGAACAGACCATTGCCGATATGCACCGAGAAAATCGCCACCAGCGACAGAATCGCCAGACCCAGCGCCGCAGGGCGCGCCAGAAGGCCGATGATCAGCGCCAGGCCGGCAAAGAACTCGGTACCGCCCGCTAACGTCGCCATCAAGTAACCGGGAGCCAGGCCAATGCTTTCCATCCACTGCGCCGTCCCCGCCAAACCATAACCGCCAAACAGACCGAACAGCTTTTGCCCACCGTGGGCAGTGAAGATGATACCGACGACGATGCGCAGGACAGTCAGGCCGTAGCCAGCACGGGAGAACAGTACTTTGTTGATGAGAGTGCTCATGGATCATTCCTTGGTGATGTGTGGTTGGACGCCATATTAATCGAATAACCTTATCTAACTAGCGCAAAAACTCCGCCATAACGATCAGGTTATTTGATTATTTTCGCAGGACCACCTTTCGTTCCTGGGACTCCAGCGACTCTCGCTCCCGGTCAAACGCCAGATAGTATTTGTTCACACTATTAACGTAGCTGACTGCGCCCATCCCCACCTGCTCCATGGCGATGCGCTCCACCTGGAAAAACCACTGGTTCGGGTTCAATCCCCGTCGCCGGGCCTCGGCGCGCATCCCTTGCACCCGCTCGGGTCCCATGTTGTAGGCCGCCAGGACGAACGCCATGCGCTCTCGCTCGTTGAGTTTGGGGCTGGCGAAAAACTTGCGGCGGATCATGGCCAGGTACTTGGCGCCAGCCTGCACATTACCATCGAGGTTGCGGATGTCATTGACCCCGACCCGCTGGGCCGCGGACGGAGTGATCTGCATCAGGCCCGTCGGGCCGCTGCCGCTGCGCGCGTTGGGTTGCAGGGCCGACTCCTTGAAGGCCAGGGCCGCCAGGTTGAGCCAGTCCATGCCTTGAGCCTGGGCGTGCTTTTGCAGCACCGGCCGCAGCTTCTCCAGGCGCTGGCGATTGGCCCGGGCCAACGGATAATGGACCTGGTACAAGCGACGGTAGATCCGCAGAAACGCAGCGTCCTCGTTTGACGGTGCCTTGTAGGTGACGAGGAATCGATCGATGCTCGCCCGCAGCATCGCGGCGTCACGACGGACGAACCAGAACTCATCGCTCGGCTCGCCGATGAGCAATTGGCGGTCGAAGCGCAGCTTGGGCAAGATCTTGCCCCAACGTTCGGCAATCGGCTGTTCGACAATGGTCAGGTGGAAGATCCCGCCCTGGACCATTTCCAGTACATCCTCCACCGCCAGGGTGGGATCGACCCATTCGATTTTCACCGCCGGCAACTTGAGCAACGCAAGCTTCTGATTGATCTGGCTGACGGCATCCCCCGCCGCGCTGCCAGTGGGCAGGGCCAGGGTCTTGCCAGACAATTGTTCGACGCGGGTATATCGCTTCTCCCCCTTGATGCCCACCAACAGCCACGGCACGTCGCTGCGGATCGGATCACTGGCGCTGACCGCCTGGCCCGGTTGCGGCTCAAGCAGTTCGCCGGGAGCGACCAGGTCGCCCTCGCCACGTTGCAACGCGCCAAGCAGTTGATCCTTGGCCTTGGGAATGATCTTGAGGGTAATTTCCTGGCCGTCCCGGGCATGTCCGTTGAGGTATTGCTCGAACGCCCGCAACCGGTGATATTCGACGCCAATGGGCTGTCCCTGGACTTCGCCGGAACTGTTGCGGCTCTGATTGACCAGGACTTTCAGCACCCGGCTGTCCCGGATCTGCGCCAGGTCCCGGACGGTTCCCGGCGCCACGGCTTGCAGCGGTCCGGGCAGCCGCGCTTCGGCCGGCATCGGCAAAAACAGCGAACAACACAGCACAAGCAATACCTGGGGACGTGCCATCCACTCTCCGGAAGGACAGTGCCGAGCCATCCCAGGGAACGGGACCGACTGGCAAAACAGAGCACCTTGGGGCGCTGAAAAGTGCGAAAGACTGGCACAGCGATGGCATTCGCACCACCCCAACCGGTCTCGTGGCCTCAACAGACAGCCGCAACTCGTTGTAGTTCTTGGCTTTTTTTATAAATCTACAGCTCTGATATGCTTTGCGGCCTTTGGGCCGAGGTAGCACCATGCAACTCATCGATATCGGCGTCAACCTGACCAACCCCAGTTTTGCCGACAAACACCAGGCCGTGCTCGAGCGCGCTTATGAAGCGGGCGTCTGCCAACTGGTCTTGACCGGTACCAGCATCGAAGGCAGCGAGCAGGCCCTTGAACTCTGCCAGCACCTCGACGAAGAGGGGCAACGGCTGTTTTCCACTGCCGGCATCCATCCCCACAGCGCCAGCGACTGGACGACCGACAGCGCACGACACCTGAAGGATCTGCTCAAGCAAGACCGCGTCCGCGCGGTGGGGGAATGCGGATTGGATTTCAACCGGGACTTCTCGCCCCGCCCACAGCAGGAAAAGGTCCTGGAAGAACACCTGGCCCTTGCGATGGAGTTGCAATTGCCGGTGTTTCTCCACGAGCGCGACGCCGACCAGCGTCTGCTGGAAATTCTACAAGGCTTTCGTGACCGATTGCCCGCCGCGGTGGTGCATTGTTTTACGGGCGAGCAAAAAGCGCTGTTCCGCTACCTCGATCTGGACCTGCACATCGGAATCACCGGGTGGATCTGCGATGAGCGCCGGGGCACCCACCTGCATCCATTGATGCGGGAAATCCCACGCGGTCGGCTCATGCTCGAAAGCGACGCCCCGTATTTACTGCCGCGTACCCTGCGGCCCAAGCCCAAGAACGGTCGCAACGAGCCGGCGTATCTGACGGACGTCCTTCGCGAAGTTGCCCTGCACCGCGGTGAAACCCAGGAAGACCTGGCAGCCCACACCACCGCCTGCGCCCGGGCGTTTTTTGGGTTGCCGAACCTTTCCGAATGAGCCGAAAGGCCCTGGGGAGCGAGCAAGCTCGCTCCCCAGGGCTCTTGGTCAAGGGCTCTTTAGCATCTGTTGACGCACATCAAAACCCCGCCCCCTGGATAGCAGCAGAATACTGGCACCTTGCCGAAACTGTTTCCGCTATCAGAGAAGACCTACCATGGGTGCCTGGCTTAGCAATATCTCGCTTAAATACAAATTCTGGGCGGTCAATGCGGTCGCATTCGCCACAACCTTGCTGTTGGTGCTCTATGCCATGCATTTGGAACAGCAGGTCCGAGGGGTGAGCCTGGGTCTGGTCTTTGCCGAACGCTTCAGCCAATACGCCGTGGCGGTGATGGTGTTGATGCTGGCAATGCTGGGTGCCTCGCAACTGTTGATCCGCTTCCTGCTCAGTCAGCTCGACACGTTGAAAGACGTGATGCTGCACGTGGAAAAAACCGGTGACCTTTCTGCCCGCGTGCCCTTGGCCTGCCGCGACGAGGTGGGCCAGATGGCCGCCGCGTTCAACGCGATGCAGGCGGGTTACCAACGGGTGGTCGACACCGTCGCCAGCACCGCGCGGCAGTTGGACAACGGGGCCGCTCGGCTGGCGTCGAGCATGAACGAGGTGCGCCACGGCATGCTCGGCCAACAGAGCGAGACCGACCAGGCCGCCACGGCGATCAACGAGATGTCCGCGACGGTTTATCACATCGCCCAGCATGCTGGCGCCACCCGTGATCTGTCGAAAACCACCGACACCCTCGCCGGCAACGGCCGCGAGGTGGTCAGCCGTGTCCAGCAATCGATTACCGGCCTGTCCACCGGCGTGCAGCAGACAGCCGAGATGATCCAGCGCCTGGCCGAAGACAGCCAGAAAATCAACGGCGTGGTCGGTGTGATCCACAGCATCGCCGAGCAAACCAACCTGCTGGCCCTGAACGCCGCCATCGAAGCGGCGCGGGCCGGTGACATGGGTCGAGGCTTTGCGGTGGTGGCCGATGAGGTCCGCAACCTCGCCCGGCGGGTCCAAACCTCTACGGACGAGATCACCACGATGGTGTCGGCGCTGCAGGCGGTCACCCGGGATGCGGTGGAGTTCATGCAGGAAAGTTCGCACAAGGCCGATGACTGCGTACAGCAGGCTTGCGCAGCCGGCGAGGCGTTGGCGCAGATCACCGAGGCGGTGGCAAAGATGCGCGAGAGCAATACCCAGATCGCCGTCGCGGCCGAGCAACAAAGCCACGTCGCCGAGGAGATGAACAGAGCGGTGCTGGGTATTCGCGACGTAACCGAAGACACCGTGCGCCAGACGGTGGACTCCGCCGCCACCAGTGCTGAACTGGCGACGCTGGCGGGGCAATTGAACAAGGCGATTGGGCAGTTGAAGCTTTGAACCCCTCGTCCAGAAGGCTTATGGCTATCGCCACCTATCGCCACGATAGCCAACCGCGATTCGCCGCCCCGCCCGGCCCGACCTATCCTTCGTTTATTCGGTTTAAACGGACTCAAGGAACAGCATCATGGGCAAACGTCACCCCAACCTTCCGGCCTGGCAATGGCGCGCCTACCCTGACAATCATCGCCACCCGACCAACCTGGTCCTGCACCTGATCGCGGTGCCGTTGTTCATCGTCGCGTTTTTGCTGATTGTCTGCGGTGTGTTCAGCCTGAGCCTGGGGGATGTCGCCATCGGTGTGATCGGCTTGCTTGCCGCACTCGGACTGCAACGCCATGGCCATAGCCTGGAGACACAAGCGTCGGAGCCTTTCAGTGATCGCAAGGACGCGATGTCGCGCCTGCTGGTGGAACAATTCCTGACCTTCCCACGATTTTTTCTAAGCGGTGGATGGTGGCGCGCCTGGCGGGAGCGCCACCGCCGCTGAATCGCCGAAACGTCTCAGCCGAAAATGGTCACTGTCTGCCGGCTCATGGCGATCAGCCGCCCATCGGCACTCCAGAATTTCGCCGCGACATGGCCATAGCCATCCTGGGCGTGTTCGATCTCAGCCAAATACTGGCACCAATCCAACGTCGTGAGTTCCAGCAACGGCTGGACGAACTCGATCGTCCAGGTCAGCGTACTGCCCGGGGCCATCTGGGTGAGGTGCGGTAACAGCGCCGGTGGCCAGGCATCCACAAGCGCCAGGATATGCCCTTCGTCCAGGGGTTGTTCCTTCACATCGCCGCGCAAACGTACCCAACCGCCCATGCTCCGGGATTTATTGCCGGTGAATGGCAGCCCGCCCACGCTCCAGCGCATCGCCAAGTGGCGCATGAACTCAGGAGTAGCGCCCTTGATGTAGGGCAACTCCTGGCATTGCTCGACATCCTTGAATTCAGGCGCGGGGTCAGCCTGCACCGACACGGTTGAAGATCGCGACGCGCCAAAGCTGCCTTGCACCACGGTCACCACTTCACCGTTCTGTACCGCACGCCCCAAGACCTGGCTGACCGCCTTGCCTTCACGCAACACCTGCACTTGAAAACTGACGGGGACGTCGGGCGCGACGGGGCCGACAAAGGTGATCGCCAACGAACGCACCGGGCGATCCGCCGGGACCTGGGCCCTCATCGCCTCGTATTGCAGCGCCGCCACCAGCCCGCCAAAACTGGCCCGTCCCTGGCCCCATTCAGGAGGGATCACAACGGCGCCTGGCTGATGGCGCACGGCATCGATCAAATCGGAGAAGCGCATGTCGACCTCGAGAGCAGCGGAAAAAGATGAAGGAATCTTAACCAGCGCGGGCAAGCGACACAGCGCTCATACCGGCCAAAGAGACTGACAGAAAAGCCGTGGGGCTTGAATCCACCCCGGATGGCCACAGAGGTTTTGGGTAGCCTCAGGATTTATCGAAACAACTGGCGATGAGTTTATCCAGCACGCGGTCGGACTTGGCCTCGGCCTTTTCCATGGTGATTCGCCAGACCGGCACACAGGCTTGCAAATCGGCTTCATGCTCGGCCCGCGCCAGCCATTGCCAGCAATCATGCCAATCCCCCAGGGCGCCTTGGGCAGCCTTCAGCCGTGGCATGGCCGTTTCCGGCAAGCGATCGAGTTCAGGATAGGCCTCGATGGCGTAGCGCACGCGCTTGATCAACAGGCGCAACCGGTGACGGTCATGGGCGGGGTCGCGCAAGGCTTCGCCGAGTTTTTTCCATTGCTTGTCGAGGCGTTTTTCGATGCGCTTGCGCAGCCCGGCAAGCAGGCCCTGGCGCTGGGCAGCGCGGATGAAGCGTGGGAACGCGTCGAGAATCATCAGCAGCTGCGCCAATTCCGGGCTGCTGGCCACGGCGGGATAGGCTTCGGCCATTTGCACCTGGCGCCGCTGCGCCGCGTCGGTCTTGCCGTGCTTTTGCAGATACGCCGCCAGCACCTCGCGGTCGCGCAAGGGCGTAGTCAGGGTTCCTACTGCCGACGCGGCCGTTTCCAGCTGTTCGACACCGGGCAATCCACGCAACGGACGAAGCAGGCTGCGCAACCGACGGACCGTGGTTCGCAGGTCATGCAGTGCTTCGCTGTCGGTTTGGGCATTCAAGCGGGCCTGGCAGGCCAACAGGCGGACTTCCAGGCCCAGTATCCGGGCCACCAGCCGATCAATCATCGGGCGTACTCCGTACGCAGCTTCGAGTTTCGAGCTACAGGCCGCAAGGGAAAACAGTTTCGCTTCCACTTACAGCTTGCAGCTTGTAGCTCGCCGCTGTGTTTATCGTCCTGCGCGGGATTCGCGAATGTAGAAGCGGGCCTTCTCGGCTTTTTGAGTGCAGCCTTCGAAGGCTTCGAATTGCTGCTGGGTCTTGGCGCCGGTCAGCAGCGACAGGGCCTTGGAGTAGCTGACCGTACCGGCAAAACCTTCGGCCTTGGCCAGGTCCAGTTCGCGCCAGGCGCTGTCGAGTTGGCTGCCACAACTGTCGCGGTACGCGGTCTTGCCGGCACAACCGGCCAGGGCCAGAACCATCAGGGATGCCACCAGGGGCAGGCAGATCCGGGCTTTCATCGATAACACCTCAAGTCAGTTCAACAGTCGTGCTGGTAAGACGGTTTCGCCGGGAAAAAGTGCCTCGGCGCCACCGCTATATTCAAGTGTGGACGAGAATACGCAAATGCCGTCGCGGCGTGTCAAAAAACGACACCTGCGCCACAACGATTTGAGCCGGGCCGTCGATGAGTGCATTGTTGACGTCTGTTCGATAAGAGGCCGGCTCATGACAAAACGTGTCGCATTGGTATTGGGCTCGGGCGGCGCCCGGGGCTATGCCCATATCGGAGTGATCGAGGAAATCGAACGGCGCGGCTATGACATTGCCTGCATCGCCGGCTGCTCCATGGGCGCCGTCGTGGGCGGAATCTACGCCGCCGGCAAGCTCGAGGATTACCGCAACTGGATCGAAAGCCTCGACTACCTGGATGTGCTGAGGCTGGTGGACGTCAGCTTTCGTCTCGGGGCGATTCGCGGAGAAAAAGTCTTCGGGCAAATCCGCAAAATTGTCGGCGAACTCAACATCGAAGACCTGCGCATTCCTTATACGGCTGTCGCCACCGACCTGACCAACCAGCAGGAAATCTGGTTCCAGGAAGGTTGCCTGCACCAGGCGATGCGCGCCTCGGCGGCCATTCCCAGCCTGTTCACCCCGGTGATGCAAGGCAACCGCATGCTGGTGGACGGCGGGCTGCTCAACCCGCTGCCGATCGTGCCAGTGGTGTCGAGCCATTGCGACCTGATCATTGCGGTCAACCTCAACGCCACCAACCAGAAGCAATATCGGCTGCCAGTGATCCAGCGCCCCGCCGCGTTCCGGCGTCGCTTCGATACCCTGGTCAGCTCCCTGGGCTCACGGCTGCCATTTCGCCGCAAACAGGCCGAGCAGCTGTTGCTGCTGGAGCAGGAAGCGCTGAAGGCCGAGGCCGCCGATATCAACCCGTGGATCGAATCCGCCGAGCCGGAAGGCCAGCAACCGGCCGCCGCGCCAGAGAGCGACGGTGCGCCAAGATCCGCCACCGGCTCGTTCATCATCGATAACGTCGGGCCCGCGTCCTTGCTGGATTTGATCAACCAGAGTTTCGAAGTGATGCAGACCTCCCTGGCCCAGTACAAAATCGCCGGTTACCCGCCGGACGTGCTGATCAACGTGCCGAAACGGGTGTGCCGGTTCTTCGAGTTCTACAAGGCGCCGGAACTGATCGCGTTGGGGCGGGAGATCGCCCGGGATACGTTGGATCGGTATGAGAGTGAGCAGAATTGAAGGATCGCAGAGCTCCCGTGGCGAGGGAGCTTGCTCCCGCTGGGCAGCGAAGCGGCCCCGAAAACTTCAGATATGATTTTTGCCTGACACACCCCATGCTCAGGTTTTTAGGGCTGCTTCGCAGCCCAGCGGGAGCAAGCTCCCTCGCCACGACAGCGCTTGGCCTTAGATCTCAACGGTGATCAAGCCCACCCTCCAACAACCGATACCCCACCCCCGCTTCAGTCACGATAAACCGAGGCCGGGTCGGGTCGTCGGCCAGTTTCTGGCGCAGGTGACCGACCACGATGCGCAGGTAGTGGCTGTCCTCAACGTGGGTCGGGCCCCAGATGTCCTTGAGCAGTTGTTGCTGGGTGATGACCCGCCCCGGATGTCGCGCCAGTTGCGCCAGCACCGCGTACTCCTTGCGGGTCAGGGCCACTTCGGCGCCGTTCAGCAGGACCCGGCGATACGCCAGGTCCACCGTCAGCGGGCCGAACGTCAGCGCCGCCGGCGGTGCCTCGCCTGGCGGCGCCTGGCGCAGCAACGCACGCACGCGGGCAAGGAATTCCTGGATGCCAAAAGGCTTGGTCACGTAGTCATTGGCGCCGTTGTCCAGCGCCTCGACTTTCTGCGCCTCGCTGGCCCGCACCGAGAGGACCAGCACCGGCACCGCCGACCACTGGCGAAACTCTCGCAACACTTGCTGGCCGTCCATGTCCGGCAGGCCCAGGTCGAGCACCAACAGGTCAGGTTTGTTCAACGCCGCCTGGGCCAGGCCCTCGGCTCCCGTCTCGGCTTCGAGCACCTTGTAGCCTTGCGAGGCCAGGCTGATGCGCAGGAATTTGCGGATCTGCGGTTCGTCATCGATGACCAAAAGGGTCGCGCTCTGGCTCATGGGGTCCATTCATCCAATCAAGTGGCGAGAGCATAACGCAGCGCCGGTCAGGCTTCATCGTCCATGCCTGGTTGTGCCTGCAAGGGCAGGTGCAAAGTGATGCAGGTGCCACGGCCGTCGAGGCCGTCGCCGACGCTGATCCGCCCACCGTGGGCACCGACCATGCCCTGGCAGATCGCCAATCCGAGCCCGGTGCCCTGCCCGCCTCGATCACCGCGCGCAGCGGTGTAGAACATGTCGAAGATCTTTTCCCGCTCTTGCTCGGGAATGCCCGGCCCTTCATCCGCCACGGCGAACAGGATTTCGTCGGCCGTCGCCTCGGCGTTGAGCAGCAGCCGTCCATGGGCCGGAGAAAACCGCGCGGCGTTCTCCAGCACATTGACCAGGGCCTGTTCGATCAGCGCGGCGTGGACATACAGCAACGGCAAGCCGACCGGCACCTGGACATCGACCGCCAACGGCGCCAGCACGGCCCGCAGACGGTTCAACGCACTGGCGACGATGTCGGCGGGTGACACCCAATCGCGCGCCAGCTTCAGCGCGCCATGGCCGAGCCGGGTCATGTCGAGCAGATTCTGGATATAACGGTCCAGGCGCTCGGCCTCGTCGCGGGTGCCTTCCAGCAGCTCGCGACGGTCCTGCAGCGGGATCGCCTCGCCCAGCGCCAACAGGCTGTCGATGCTGCCGCGCATGGACGTCAGCGGTGTGCGCAGATCATGGGAGACAGACGCGAGCAAGGCACTGCGCAACTGTTCGGTTTCGCCGTGCAAGCGCGCTGCTTCCAGATCCTGTGCCAGTTGCGCCCGGGCCAGCGCCTGGGCCAGCGGCTGGCTGAGGGCCGCCAACAAGCGTCGACGATGGCCGCTCAACGGCTTGCCGTCTTTCGGGCAGACGCCCAGCAGGCCCAGCGGAGCGCCCTCGCTGGACAAGGGCCACCACCACCAGCGCCCGGACGGCAACGTCGCGGTGCCGGCACCGGCCGGTTGGTCGTGTTGCCAGGACCAGTCGGCGGCAGCGCGCTCGGCCTCGGTGAAGGTCAACGGCTCGGCGGTCTCGACCTTCCAACCATGCCCGCCGTCGCGGTTGAGCAGGCACAGCTGCAAATCGTCCTCGCTGTCGAGGTGTTGCACGGCGGCGCTGATCACGGCCTGGCGATCCGTGGCGGCAGTCAGCTTGCGCGACAGGTCGAGCTGTTCACCGGTTTCCTGCTGGGTGTCGCGCAGCGCTTGTAGTTGACGGCGCTGGCGGGCCGCGAGATTGCCCGTCAGGGCGGCCATCAGTAGGAAAAATGCCAGCGTCAGCACGTCCTCTTCGCGCTGGATCGTCAGGGAAAAATTGGGCGGGATAAACAGAAAATCGTAGGCCAGGAATGACAGCGCCGCACAGGCCAGGGCCGGGCCGAGGCTGCTGCGCACCGCCACCAGCAACACCGCCATCAGAAACACCAGGGAAATATTCGGCAGCGCCAGCAACCCTGAGATTCCCCAGGCCAAGGCACTGGCCGCCCCTGTCGCCGCGAGCGCCAGGGCATAGTCGAAACCGGTGGCGAGGGTGCTCGGGGCCAGGCGCGTGGGCGGTGGCGATTCATCGCTGTCCAACACGTTGATTTCCAGGCCACGGGCGTTGCGCAAAAGGCGTGAGGCCAGGCCACCGCCAAACCATCGCCGCCGCAGACGCCGGCGGGACTGCCCTACCAACAGCAACGTGGCGCGGCGTTGCATGGCGTGCTGGATCAACGTCCGCGCGACCTCCCCGGCGCGCAGCGACACCACTTCCCCACCCAGGCGCTCGGCCAATTGCTGGGCGTTCTGCAGGCGTTGGCGGGACGACTCGTCCCGCGCCCCGCCGTTATCCACATGCACCACGCTCCACGGTAGATGCCGGCGCTGGGCGACGCGGCTGGCGTGGCGCACCAACCGTTCGGCCTGCAAGTCGCCGTCTACGCCCACCAGCAACCGGCCGCGCACCGCCGGCGCGGCCTGGCCCAGTTGCCGATAGCCTTGCGCCAGATCGTCGTCCACTTGCGCCGCCGCGGTCTGCATGGCCAGCTCGCGCAGCGCGGTAAGATTGGTCTGGGTAAAAAACGCATCGATGGCTGCCCGCGCCTGCTCCGGCACATAAACCTTGCCGTCGCGCAGGCGCTCCAGCAGCTCGCGCGGCGGCAAGTCGATCAGCAGCAACTCGTCGGCTTCCTGCAACACCCAGTCCGGCAACGTCTCGCGCACCTGCACGCCGGTGATGCCCCGCACCTGATCGTTGAGACTTTCCAAATGCTGGACATTCACCGTGGTGTAGACATCGATGCCTGCCGCCAATAACTCCTGGATGTCTTGCCAGCGCTTGGCATGCCGGCTGCCGGGCGCGTTGCTGTGGGCCAGTTCATCCACCAACACCAGGCTCGGGCGAGACGACAAAAGGCCGTCGAGGTCCATTTCCTCGAGCACCACGCCGCGATATTCCGAACGCACCAGCGGCTGCTGCTGCAGGCCATTCAACAGCGCTTCGGTCTCGGCGCGCCCGTGGGTCTCGACCACGCCGGCGACGACGTTCGTGCCTTGGCGCAGCCGGGCGTGAGCCGCTTGCAGCATGGCGTAGGTCTTGCCCACGCCCGGCGCGGCGCCGAGGAAAACCTTGAGGCGGCCACGGTCGTGGCGGGGCAGATTGGCTAGCAGTGCATCGGCGCGGCCGGAGTCGCTCATGCTATGTCTCTTGTTTCAGGGATGGAATTTAGCCTCTGTGGGAGCGAGCTTGCTCGCGATGGCGGTCGTTCAGCCGTCACTGTCATTGACTGACCCACCGCTATCGCGAGCAAGCTCGCTCCCACAGGTTTCTACAGTTTTTCCAGGGCCATGTTCAGCGCCAGCACATTTACCACCGGCGGTCCCACCAACGGCTGCTCGATGTTTTCATTGAGCAACTGCTGCAACCTCGACACTGGCACATTCCTGGCCGCCGCGACACGCGTCAGTTGATAGGCAATCGCGGCCGGAGGCAAGTGCGGGTCCAACCCGCTGCCGGAAGTGCTCAGCAGCGCCAGGGGCACCGGTCCCTGGCCGGGCACTTGCAGCTTCTGGGCGCCATCGATCACCCGCGTGGCCAGTGCCGGGTTGCTCGGCGAAAAGTTGCTCGCGCCACTGGCCACCGTCGCAAACGCGCCAGCCGAGGGCCGTGGGTGAAACCACCCATCGCCGACGAAATCCTGGGCGATCAGCCGGGAGCCACGGACCTTGCCGTCGGCATCATGGACCAGGCTGCCGTTGGCCTGGTCCGGGAAAGCGATTTGCGCCACGCCGGTGACGATGAGTGGGTAAGCGATGCCGGTGATCAAGGTCATCAGCAGCAACAGGCTCAAGGCCGGGCGAATCAAGGTGACCATTGCTAAATCCTCAGTTGATGGATGTCTTCAGGCTCAAACCAACCCCAATCCCGTCAGCAATAGATCGATCGCCTTGATCCCCACGAACGGCACCGCGATCCCGCCCAGGCCGTAGATCAGCAGGTTGCGGCGCAGCAAGGCCGCCGCGCTCGCGGCTTGCACTCGCACGCCGCGCAGGGCCAGGGGGATCAACACGACGATGATCAGGGCGTTGAAGACGATGGCCGACAGGATCGCGCTTTGCGGGCTCTGCAAATGCATGACGTTCAATACGCCGAGCTGCGGATAGATGGAGGCGAACAGCGCCGGCAGGATGGCGAAGTACTTGGCGATGTCATTGGCGATGGAAAACGTGGTGAGCGCGCCCCGGGTCACCAGCAGTTCCTTGCCGATCTGCACCACGTCCAGCAACTTGGTCGGATCGCTGTCGAGGTCGACCATGTTGGCCGCCTCGCGCGCGGCCTGGGTGCCGTCGTTCATCGCCATGCCTACATCGGCCTGGGCCAGGGCCGGAGCGTCGTTGGCACCGTCGCCACACATGGCGACGAGTCGACCATCGTTCTGCTCATGGCGAATGCGCGCCAGTTTTTTCTCCGGCGTGGCCTCGGCCAGCACATCATCCACGCCGGCTTCGGCGGCAATCGCGGCAGCGGTCAGCGGGTTGTCGCCCGTGACCATCACGGTGCGGATCCCCAGTTTGCGCAGCTCGGCAAAGCGCTCGCGGATGCCGGGCTTGACCACGTCCTTGAGGTGAATGGCGCCGAGCAATTTTCCGTCCACGCAGACCAGCAACGGCGTGCCGCCGCTCTGGGCGATCTTGTCGACTTCCCGGCCCAATGCGGTGGGCAGTCCATCACGGGGCAAGCCAATGAAAGTCAGCAGCGAATCCACCGCGCCCTTGCGATACACGCGCCCCTGATAATCCACGCCGGACAAGCGTGTTTCGGCACTGAATGGCACGGCTGTCAGCAACTGCGCGGCGGGTTCAGCCTGAGGATGCAACCCACGCAGGTATTCGACGATGGACTTGCCCTCGGCCGTATCGTCGGCCAACGAGGCGAACAACGCGCCTTCGGCCAGCTCCTTGGCGCTTACGCCCGGGGCGGCATAGACCGCTGCGCAACGACGGTTACCAAACGTGATGGTGCCGGTCTTGTCCAGCATCAACACGTGCACATCCCCCGCTGCCTCCACGGCGCGGCCGGACTTGGCGATGACGTTCAGGCGTACCAGGCGGTCCATCCCGGCGATGCCGATGGCCGACAGCAAGCCGCCGATAGTGGTGGGGATCAACGTCACCAACAGCGCCACCAGGAACACCAGCGGCAGGCTGCCGTTGGCGAAATGGGCGAACGGCTGCAACGTCACTACCACCAGCAGGAAGATCAGCGTCAGACCAATCAGCAAGATATCCAGCGCCACTTCGTTCGGGGTTTTCTGGCGTTTGGCGCCTTCCACCAGGGCGATCATGCGATCCAGGGTGGATTCGCCGGGATTGCTGGTGATGCGCACCAACAACCAATCGGACACCAGCCGCGTATTGCCGGTAACCGCCGAGCGATCCCCGCCCGATTCGCGAATGACCGGCGCCGACTCCCCGGTGATCGCCGCTTCATTGACCGCCGCGATGCCTTCGATCACTTCGCCGTCGCCGGGGATCATCTCCCCCGCAGCAACGCGAACGACATCCCCTTTGCGCAGGCGTGTGGCGGGGATCACCTCGAAACCGTCCGCCGTCTGGCGGCGGGCACTCAAGCCTTCACTGCCAGCCTTGAGGCTGTCGGCGCGAGCCTTGCCGCGCCCTTCGGCCAAGGCTTCGGCGAAGTTGGCGAACAACACGGTGAACCACAGCCACAGGGCAATCTGCGCGGCTACGAAAGTCGGCACGGTGCTGTCGGGAACCAGGCACAGCACGGTGGTGAGGACCGCGGTGAGTTCCACCACCAGCATCACCGGCGCACGGTGCAACTGGCGTGGATCAAGCTTGACGAAAGCTTGCACCAACGCAGGCCGCCACAGCGCCGACAGATTGGTTTTCGGTTGCTCCGGCGCCTTGGCGACGACGGTCTTGCTCATCGGCATGTTCATCTCAAATCCTCAGAAACCCAGGCTCAGGTGTTCGGCGATCGGGCCCAGGGCCAGGGTTGGCAGGAAGGTCAGGCCGCCGACCAACAGGATGGTCACGGTCAGCAACGTTACGAACAGCGGGCCGTGGGTGGGAAAGCTGTTCTGGCCGACAGGGGCGGGCTTTTTCATCGCCAGGCTACCGGCCAACGCCAGCACCGGCAGGATGTAGCCGAAACGGCCAATCAACATGCCCAGGCCCAGCATCAGATTGTGAAACGGCGTGTTGGCGCCAAAACCGGCGAAAGCAGAACCGTTGTTGGCCCCCGCCGAGGTGTAGGCATAGAGCAATTGGCTGAAACCGTGGGCGCCAGGGTTGCTCACCGCCGCCGCAGGGCCGGGCAGGCTTGCGGCAATAGCGCCGAGCACCAGCACGCTCACGGGCATCACCAGCAGCGTTACCACCAGCAATTGCACTTCCCGGGCACCGAGCTTCTTGCCCAGGTATTCGGGCGTGCGACCAATCATCAACCCGGCGAGGAACACCGCAATCAGCACATTCAGCAACATCCCGTAGAGCCCGGCCCCGACGCCGCCGAAGACCACCTCGCCGACCATCATGTTCATCAGCGCCACCATGCCGCTGAGGGGGTTGAGGCTGTCGTGCATGGCGTTGACCGAGCCGTTGGACGCCGCCGTGGTCGTCACTGACCAAAGCACCGTGGCAGTGGTGCCGAAGCGCGCCTCCTTGCCTTCCAGCGGCGCGGCTTGCTCAACCGCGGCGTTGTCGAGGGCTGGATTGGGTTGGGACTCGGCCCACAGCGACGTCGCGCCGCCGATCAGGAACAGCGCAAGCATGCAGGCGATGATCGCCCGGCTCTGGCGCAGGTCCTTGACGTAGTGGCCGAAGGTGAACACCAGCGCCGCCGGAATCAGGATGATCGACGCGACTTCGAACAGATTGGTCCAGGCCGTCGGGTTCTCGAACGGGTGCGCCGAGTTGACGCCGAAGAAACCGCCGCCATTGGTGCCCAATTGCTTGATTGCAATCTGGCTGGCCGCCGGCCCGAGCGGGATCACTTGATCCACGCCCTGCATCGTCACGCCATGTATGTAATGCGCGAAGGTCTGCGGCACGCCCTGCCACACCAGAAACAGCGCCAGTACCAGGCACAGCGGCAACAATCCGTAGAGCGTGGCGCGGGTCAGGTCGACCCAGAAATTGCCGAGCGTCGTGGCGGACTTGCGCCCGATCCCACGACACAACGCCACCAGCACAGCCAGGCCAGTGGCGGCGCTGACGAAGTTCTGCACCGTCAGGCCGATCATCTGGCTCAAATAACTGAGGGACGCCTCACCACTATAGGACTGCCAGTTGGTGTTGGTCATGAAACTGACCGCCGTGTTGAAGGCCTGGGTCCATTCCATGCCGGGCAGGTTTTCGGTGTTGAGTGGCAAATGCCCTTGCAACAACAGAACCGCGAACAGCAAAGCGAAACCCGCCAGGTTGAAGGCGAGCAAGGCCAAGGTGTACTTCTGCCAACTCTGCTCGGTGGTCGGATCGACACCGGCCACCTTGTAACAACACCTCTCCACCGGCCCAAACACCGGTGAAAGCCAGGTGCGCTGGCCTTCCATCACCCGATAGTAGAACCGCCCCAGGAACGGTGCCGGAATCAGCACCAGCGCAAAAAAGCCAAGGATCAGCCCGTAGTCATAGCCGTGCATAACCGCTCCTAACCCCGGTCCGCGCGCAACAGCGCAACCAACAGATAAATGAACAGCGCCACTGCCAACAGCAGCGACACCCCGTCCAGAACACTCATGGGATTTCTCCGTGGTACGGCGTCGTGCCGTGTGTGGAGAGATTGTCGGTAGGGAGGGTGTAAAGGTGCGAGATCGAGGGTTGGGTGGGGGGATAAAGAAATTGTAAAAATCGGCTTCATGGTTGCCCGGGCGGGCCTCATCGCGAGCAAGCTCTCTCCCGTATTGCTCGGGTTGGGAACAAAAATTCGGACCCACTGAAGATCCCCCTGTGGGAGCGAGCTTGCTCGCGATGAGGCCTACCCAGGCACCAGCGCTCCGAACTGGGGCACAAACCCAGCCTATCCAGCCGCGAACATCCCCGATACGACACCATTTTCTCCATTACGACCGCCTGAACCATACTGGCACGCCCACTGCACTGCCCTCCCCCAGCGCTTTTGCTACTTATCGAGGGGAGCCACCAATGAACACACAACTCAAACCCACGCTTGGCACCCTGCATTTATGGGGTATCGCCGTCGGCCTGGTGATTTCCGGCGAGTACTTCGGCTGGAGCTACGGCTGGGGCGTGGCCGGCACGCTGGGCTTTCTGGTGACATCGTTCATGGTTGCGGCCATGTACACCTGCTTCATTTTCAGTTTCACCGAACTGACCACCGCCATCCCCCATGCCGGCGGACCGTTCGCCTACAGCCGTCGGGCCTTTGGCGAGAAAGGCGGCTTGATCGCTGGGCTGGCAACCTTGATCGAATTCGTCTTCGCTCCACCCGCCATCGCGCTCGCCATCGGCGCCTACCTGAACGTGCAATTCCCGGCGCTCGATCCGAAACACGCCGCCGTCGGTGCCTATATCGTATTCATGGGCCTGAACATCCTCGGGGTGAAATTGGCGGCGACCTTCGAACTGGTCGTCTGCGTACTCGCGGTCGCCGAGCTGCTGGTGTTCATGGGCGTGGTCGCGCCAGCGTTCAGCTTCAGCAGTTTCGCCCTGAACGGCTGGGCCGGTTCCGACGTGTTCGGCGCACCGGCCATCGCCGGGATGTTCGCGGCGATCCCCTTCGCGATCTGGTTTTTCCTCGCCATCGAAGGCGCGGCCATGGCCGCCGAAGAAGCCAAGGACCCAAAACGCACGATTCCCAAGGCCTACATCAGCGGCATCCTGACCCTGGTAGTGCTGGCCATGGGCGTGATGTTCTTCGCCGGTGGCGTCGGTGATTGGCGCACCCTCTCCAACATCAACGACCCGCTGCCCCAAGCCATGAAAACCGTGGTCGGCGAAAGCTCCGGCTGGTTGCACATGCTCGTCTGGATCGGCCTGTTCGGCCTGGTGGCGAGCTTCCACGGCATCATCCTCGGCTACTCCCGCCAATTCTTCGCCCTGGCCCGCGCCGGCTACCTGCCCGCCTCCCTCGCCAAACTGTCGCGTTTCCAGACCCCGCACCGCGCCATAATCGCCGGCGGCGTGATCGGCATCGCCGCCATCTACAGCGACGGCCTGATCAACCTCGGCGGCATGACCCTCACCGCCGCGATGATCACCATGGCCGTGTTCGGCGCCATCGTCATGTACATCATGAGCATGCTCAGCCTGTTCAAACTGCGCAAAACCGAGCCCAACCTGGAACGCACCTTCCGCGCGCCGGGCTATCCGATCGTGCCCGGCATCGCCTTGGCCCTGGCGGTGGTGTGCCTGGTGGCAATGGCCTGGTTCAACGCCCTGATCGGGTTGATCTTCCTCGGCTTCATGGCGGTGGGCTTCGTGTATTTCGTGCTGACCGCACAGTTGCGTGCCGATGCCCCGGCTGATGCGATGTTGACCGGGCTATAAGGTGTACCCGGCATAACCGGCGTAGTATGGAACCACTGCGAACCGTCTTCGCTCATAAGTGGTAGAGGCAATGGCCAGCGAAATTTTCGCCCGGCCACTGCCCCCTCAAGGAGAGCCCTATGCCCTGGTATGCCTGGTTAATCCTGATCGTCGCCATCGGCTCGATCGTGGGTGGTCTGATGATGCTGCGCGACACCGCCAACAAGGTCGAGCTGACGGACGAACAGCGCAAACGTGTTGCCGAGCGCAATGCCGAGATGGATGCGAAAGAAGCGAAGGATCGCTGACCCGCTTTTCGTGGCGAGGGAGCTTGCTCCCGCTGGGGCGCGAAGCGCCCCCAACCCCTGCTGACCCGGTGTGTCAGTTCTATCGTGTTCAACGCATCTGGGGCCGCTCCGTAGCCCAGCGGGAGCAAGCTCCCTCGCCACAAGAGCCGCTCGCGCCGTTGCGGTATTTAGTTCTCCCAATCCGCCTTGGCAATATGCAACCCATGCAGCCCTTTGTAAGCCGCCCGCTCCGGCTGACTCCAGCCCTGCAGCAACGAATCCTCCAACCGATAAATCTCCACTCCCAGCGGACGACAAACGCTTAAAGGATCCTGCGCCTCCGGCCCCCACATCGCCAGCGACAGATCCCCACCAGGGCAAGTCGACAGCGCACACAACAAATCAATCTCGGCAAAGAACTCCAAGTAATCGCCCTTCTGCGCCGGACAGGCTTTCATGAAATACATGTCGTCATGATTCAGCCCGGTGCACTGGAAAATATTCAGCACATCGTGGACATCAAACTCGGTCAAACCATGGGGCAACACCGCACGCGTCAGGTTCGAGTGGCAGTGATGATGGAAATCTTCGCCGGTCAGCATCTTGTTCACGTACGGGTCACATCGCGTCCCCAGCAAATCATGCAAACGCCCGCCGTGTTCGTCGATACCGTAGTTGGCCAAGCTGTCATCGGTGATCGTTACCAAAGGCCGCAGAAATGGCAGGTTCGACCACAACCGATCATAGGTGCTGACATGAGCGCCCTGCAGCTGCCGCGTCCGCGCCGCCCACAACCGTTCACGTGGATCGTGGGCGTTCCAGACGTTGAAATCCCCGACTTGCGGACCGACCGGGGTTGTCACGCGAAAGACATGACCGGCCGGCACATGCCAGGCGCGGCCGGTGCGGATTGGGACTTCGAACTGCTCGATCAGGGTGCGTTTGTTCTGCTGGGTGCGGATGCGGTCGTAGAAGGGTTTGTCCACTTGGAGGGCAGAGCCTTTGCTGACCTGGTAGGCGGCTGGGTAGTCTTTGTACATGGCGCAGGTCCTCTGATCAGTGAGGGTTGGCGGGAGTCAGCAGATGCAGAAGCAACTGCTCGGAATCGTCGAGGTAAAGGCTCAACTCGTCGTGGGCAGCAGGCTTATCACCTTCCGCGAGCCAGTCATGGATCTGTCGGTCACGGGCAAGCCACGGCGCCTGAAAGCGCGCTTCGTCGGGAGCGGAACAAAACACCAAGCGTAGTTGCGCGACCACGTTGGTAAAAAACTCATCGAACAACGGACTGCGCATCAGTCCCACGATGTGCTGATGAAAGGCCAGACTGTGGGTGCCCACCGCTCGCCAATCTTCGCGATCCCGAGCCAGCTCAGCGGCCTCCAGGGCTTCGAGCATGTGGTCGGCTTGATATTCGCTCAGTGGATTGCTGCTCAGAATGGCCCGCAGCTCCAGGGTACGGCGGACCTTGAACAAATCCCGCACATCATCGACACCCAACCTGCGAACCGTTACCCCTTTGTTACGCACGTAACGGGCAAGGCCTTCCTGGCCGAGGCGGTGTAACGCTTCGCGGATAGTGTTGCGAGATGCGTTGTAGGCGCAGACCAGGTTGTTTTCCACCAGCGCCGTGCCTGGGATGAGGCGACCGCCGATGATGTCGGCGCGAAGTTCGAGGGTGATTTGGTCGGCTAGGGAAAGGGGGCTGGTCATTGGTGGGGCCTTGGATTGTTGAACAATCGGTTGGCGTTAACTAATCAGTATTTGTGCCAACAACGATAAAGCTTCGCCGATCAACCAAGAAGCACATCCGTTGAATGGCAAAAAGGCCAGTCATTCGACTGGCCTCCCTTAAACAACCCTCAATTCACCTCCAGCTTGTCACGATTCCTATCGAGAATCGCCTTGCCGATGCCCTTGACTTCAAGCAGTTCGTCCACCGACGAAAAAGGCCCATTGCTCTCCCGATAGGCAACAATCGCCTCAGCCTTGCCCTTGCCTATCCCTGAGAGCTCGCGCTGCAAAGTTGCGGCATCCGCCCCGTTCAAATCCACCTTGGCGCCTTGCGTTCTCGCTGGCTGCTCCACCGTCTGCGGCGAAGCAACCGACTCCGGCTTGACCGTTGGAGCCGCAATAACAGCAATCGAGGCGCTGGTGAGGAAGGCAAAAATCAGCGAGTAGAAATAGCCTGTACGCATAGGTGACGCTCCATGACATCGTTGAGAGAAGCAGCTTTTCCGAAGCTGCTTCTCAAACTTAGGCGATGGTGGTGTGCTGTCAAAAATGTGTACGTTACGAGGTGTGTAACAATCAAGGCTCAAGGTGACGCTGCTGGTAGATCCAGTCGACGATTTCGCCGTCCGGGGCGTAGCCGCTGACGGTGTCGCGAAGCAACTGGCGAACTCGGGCGTAATCATCTTCTTCGATGGCGGTCAGCAAGTCTGCCAGCCTTAGCTTGAGGACATCCCAAGGCAGGAAGTCTTCATTGGCGCTCATGATCATTGGATGCTGGGTCGCGACCACGTTGTCGCCTATCAGCAGCTCCTCATAAAGCTTCTCGCCGGGGCGCAGGCCGGTGAACTTGATCGCGATATCACCGTGAGGATTCTTTTCAGAGCGAACGCTCAGTCCGGACAAGTGAATCATCTTCTCAGCCAGCTCGACAATCTTCACCGGCTCGCCCATGTCCAGCACGAACACATCCCCTCCCAAGCCCATGGATCCTGCTTGGATCACAAGTTGCGCGGCCTCTGGAATGGTCATGAAGTAACGCGTGATCTTTGGGTGGGTAACGGTCAACGGCCCGCCGGATTTGATCTGTTTATGGAACAGCGGAATAACCGATCCGGATGAGCCCAATACGTTACCGAAGCGGACCATGGTAAAGCGTGTCTTGTTAACCCGGGACACATTGGCCTGATCACCGAACAGCACCGGGGCCAACTCGCGACTCAACGCCTGCAGCGTCAGCTCAGCGAGCCGCTTCGTGCTGCCCATTACATTGGTCGGGCGTACGGCCTTGTCGGTCGAGATCAGGACAAAGTTCGATACACCCGCCTGCAATGCAGCCTGCGCGGTATTCAGTGTCCCGATTACATTGTTCAAGACACCTTCGGCGATGTTGTGCTCAACCATGGGCACATGCTTATAGGCCGCTGCATGGTAGACCGTGTCAACATTCCAGGTCTTCATCACATCAAGCAGTTTCTCTTGGTTGCGAACCGACCCCAAGATCGGCAACAGGCGAACAGACAGAGATTCCCGAGCGATTCGCGGTTCCAGTTCGGACAAAATGCTGTAGAGATTGAATTCGCTGTGCTCGAAAAGCAGCAGCGTAGTGGGTTTCAATGCCAAAATCTGCCGACAGAGCTCAGAACCGATCGAACCGCCCGCGCCGGTGACCAGAACAGCTTGGCCGGTGATGCAATGCTCAAGCAAATCTGGTTGAGCGGGCACTGCATCACGTCCTAGAAGGTCCGCGATATCCACTTCCTGGATGTCGTCCACCTTGACTCGGCCGCTGGCCAGGTCCATGAAGCCCGGGACGCTGCGTACGTGCAGTGGGAAACCTTCAAGCAGGGTCAGGATTTCTCGACGACGACCACGTGACGAAGAAGGAATGGCGAGCAGTATTTCCTGGGCGCCAGTCGCATCGATCATTTTTTGAATGTGGTTTGGTTGATAGACCTGGAGCCCTGCGATGACCCGATCGGCGATGCTGTTGTCATCGTCTATGAACGCAACGGGCCGCATCACCCGTCCCATACGCAGCGCGGCGACGAGCTGGTTGCCTGCCGCGCCGGCGCCATAGATAGCGACTTTGGGTAGGCCATCGTCACGGTTGGTAAAGGGTACGTGTTGCGCCGCGGTAAACCAGTCCCCAAGGAAGTATTGCCGCATCATTAGGCGCAAACCGCCAATCATAATCAGGCTCAACCACCAATAATTAAAAATGATAGAACGTGGCACCACAGTTTTATGGTTGCTGTACCAATACACCACAAGCGCGAGCAGCAAAGCAGAAAGGCTCACTGCTTTGCATATTGCAATCAACGCGTCATTACCAAAATAACGCATGACAGCGCGATACAAGCCGAAGCGGATGAAGATAGGGATGGCTATCGCCGGAGCAGATGCGAAAAGCCAGAGATGCGTAGCTATCGGACTGACTAAAGCGTCGGCGCCGAGTCTTACGACAAAAGCCAACCAGAGCGCAACACACACCAGGACAATATCAGCAGCGACTTGAATGGCTCGCTTATAATGCCTAGGCAACCCCAACAACGCCGCTCTTAATTTATCCATAAGTCCTTCATACACCTTCGCCCGCTCCCAAACTACTCACCTGATGCATACTATATATTACGTGCCAGCGAATTTCCGATGCGCAAAAATTAACTTTACGCCGAAATCATATCTTTTCAAGCTCACCAGCATGAAAGCGAACAGCTAGTAGCACTAATGGTACGTAAGCCACCGTCAGCGCCAACGCACCGTCTACGTTCAAAAGTACGACCGCCGCAGCTAGGGGCAACAACCAAAACATGTTGATCAGCGCCACCGCCAATGTTACTGGCAGATGTCGGCCATAATGACGCGAAGCGAACTGATACGCATGACTCCGATGAGCTTCGTACACCTTATCACCGCGTACCATGCGTCGTGCTAAAGTGACAGTTGCATCAACAATGAACACACCTAGCAAGATCAACCACACCCAAAACAAATTAGGTGACACCCAAGCTGCATCTAGCGCCAACAATCCTAAGATTATCCCTAGGAACCCGCTCCCCGCATCGCCCATAAAAATGCGCGCCGGAGGGAAATTCCAGCACAGAAAACCTGCCGTCGCCGTTGCGAGCGTCAATGGAGTCATGGCCAAGAACTCAAAGCCACCTAACCAATAGATCAAGCTGGCCCCGAGGCAAGCGCAAATTGCCTCAACGCTAGCGATACCATCGATTCCGTCCATAAAGTTGTAGAGGTTAAGCATCCAAACGAGATATAGGACGGCAAAAGCATTACCTAGCCATGCCCATCCAATATTCATTCCAAACAAAATGATATCCGGCATCCCGCCTAGCCAAAATATCGAAAAAAGAGCAGCAGTAAAGTGACCTAATAAACGCCAACGGGCCGCTATATGCCCATGATCGTCAAGGAAGCCAAGAACAGCTATGCCCGCTCCTGCGCCGACAAAACACCAAACTGATGTCCAATTTAAAAAGCCCATAGCTGCAAGTATAGGTAACGCCAATAAAAAAATTACTACAATCGCAGCCCCTCCCCCTCGCGGCGTTGGAACGGAGTGGGAGCTGCGCGCATTGGGTATATCGATGATACTTCGAGAAACAGCATAACGCCGTAGCATCCAAGTAAGGAGAACTGCCAGGACAAAAACCGAGAAAAGAAAAGTCAAATTAGTCATTCAATAGAATCCAACGTAGTCAGTGTCGTTTACCTGCGATGTAACTACTCCCTGCTTGACGCAGCGCCTCAATAGTTGAAACGGGAGGAATCCATCCAAGCAAATTTTGCGCCTTTCGAGAATCAATAACCAGGGAGCCACAAAGTTGGTAGTAGACGGCCCGCCTCCCAAATAATGAAGCCAGGGTACTAAGCACTATATCTGGAACCGGATATAAATATGTTCTGCGCCCCATACCTTCCGCTATAGAATTTATTATCTCTTTAGTCGACAGCGAATGCGTATCGGCAACCAAAAATAGTTCATTAGCAGCTAAAGGATGCTCCAAACATAGAAAGATAAAATCGACAAGATTTTCCAGCGAAATCATAGTTCGGCAATTTTTTGAAGCAGCAAATGGCAACGGTAAACGTGACGACACCAACTTTAACAATTTACGAAAATTACCAGGGGCGTGTCCCGCATAAACCAAAGGTGGTCGTATGATTACCAATTCCATTTCGGTCCCCGCTACTAAATCCCGCAACGCCTGCTCTGCTTCCATTTTTGAAATTGCATAATCTGCAGCAGGACGGGGTGGTGAAAGTTCATTAAAAGGCTCAGACCCCGTTATCGCGCCGTTAACGCCTATAGAGCTAACAAAGATAAACCTCTTAACTCCCGCTAAAATGCACTGCTCAGCGAAATTAACTGTCGCACCAACATTGACTTTTCGAAACTCTAGAAGTGGTTCTAAAGAAGCATCGTTTAGAACATGCGCCCGACCGGCCAAATGTATTGCAACCTTAGTTCCCTCTAGCGGTAATGGATGCGCAAAAGCCCCGTACTCCGGTACTACTATCTGAGTTATACCGGAACTGGAAGCAGTGTGACGCCGAACCAATAGCGTCAAATCGTATTTACAGCTTGCATATAGCCGCTCTACTAATGCGCGTCCAACGAAGCCAGTTGATCCAGTAATGACAAGCTTGTCTTTCACGCTCATGACTCACTTTGCGAAACTATTTTTTTGTAAATATCCATATGCATACCGACAACTTTTTCAATAGCAAATTCACATTCAGCAAGTCGCCGCCCCGTTCTTCCCATACTCAGCCTGAGCTCTTCATCTAAAACAAGCTTTTCAATGGCACTTGCCAATGCGTACGAATTTTTCACCGGTACAAGTAGCCCCGTCTGCCCAGATATAATGGCGTCTCTACATCCGGGCACGTCCGTAGTGATGACCGCTCTCGCGCATGCAGCAGCTTCGATAAGCACCTTAGGCAGGCCCTCACGATATGACGGCAAAACTATGATATGGGAGAGCGAGAATATATCTGCCATATCGGAGCGGTATCCTAAAACTCGCACACTACCTTCGTCGCTTATCTCACTCACCTCAGCTCTAGTGAGGCTCGATGGATTCCCCTCATCTATATCACCTACTAATTGAAAAATAACATCAGGTAGTTTTATTTTCAGAAATCGTGCAGCCTCCACAAACTCATAAATCCCTTTATCTTTTATAAATCTGCCAGCAAATGTTACCGTCACCTTCCCAGGGGGCTCAGCTGTGATCGGATAAGACTCGAGCAGTACACCAGACCCATTTATCAAAACTGTCGCCTGAGGGCTTATGCCAGTGGCTTTAATAATCAGCTCTCGATCACATGAATTCTGGAAAATAACATGTGTATTCTTAGTTTTCAGCGCAAAACGATACATCGCGCTGATGAGGAAGGTGAGGAGTTTCGAACGGGCGTCACTCCCGATATAGATCGATCCCAATCCGGCAATAGCAGAGACCACCCCTCCTACGGGCGAAAACCTGGCAGCAATACCACCGTATATGATTGGTTTAGCAGTGACCAAATGTAGAACGCTGGGCCGAAGCCTCCACAACAAGATTGTCAATCCCACTAGCGCATAGAACTCCCGGAGGGGGTTTACACTGCCTCGAGTCAAAAAAAGATGGTGATAGCCAAAGCCGAGTTCTATGATCCGCTTTGAAAGTGGACTTTTGATACTCGCAATATGAACGTCATAGCCAGCCTCTTTTGCAGCCTTTGCGATAGGTAATCGATGCGACAAAAAATATTTCGGATCGTTGACAACCATCAGCAACACTCGTCTCATCGTGCCCATCCTGCTTAAAAAATTTCTTATAGATCAGCGTTTTTTTTGTCCACCGCAGATCTCAATATATTTAATAAAATCGGAGCCTGCGCTTGCAAAGAATAGTTATCAAGCACGGCTTTTCTGCCGGCTGCACCTAGGCTAGCCCGCAACTCTGAATCCGTTAGAAGCGTTTCCAATAACTGGCTCCACTCCGGTATATCCCGCGCCAAATACCCCCCCCCGCTTGCCTCAACTATTTCAACATTTGCGCCGACAGCGGAAGCTATTACAGGTACACCACAAGCCATATATTGGATTAATTTATAGCCACATTTGCCTTTTTCCCAAGGCCCATCTTTCAGAGGCATGATACCCACAGACATTCTGCATATCAGCTCCGCTTCAGTTTCTTCACTCCAAGGCAACACAGCAACATCCACACCTGGCAGTTGAGCAGCAATATCACTACTAGCTCCCACCAACACAACCTGAGCATTTAATATACGGCAGGCATGAGCCAATGCCTCGCAAATATCTATTATGTATTTTTGTGTTGATGGAGAACCTATCCAACCGATAACTAACCGCCTATCGCTAATACTTGCCGCTGGATAACGCTCACTATCGACCACCGTCGGAATTATAACAACTTTAGAAGCACCAGCCACTCCGGCACGTGCTCCCAGATATCTGTTACCGACAACTACACAATTCGCACCTCGCATTACAGCGTCTATTTTTTTACTCAATAGCAAACGCACCCAGAAAAAACGCGACCTGTCATAATTATGAAAAACCGCATCGTCATAATCCACCACATATGGAACACTTAAAAAAAACTTTTCGATAAACATCGGAATATAGGGAAATAACTCTTTTTCTATCCAAACAAGATCATAATCTTTTCGTCGAAAAATATTGGCCGCTCGCCTAAAATAGCACTTAGTTAACGCCCAAACCGAGCGATTACCAGTACCATATAGCAACTCGAGATAAGCATCATCGAAAAGGCTTTCAACCGAGACCTTTACTCCTTCACTTTCCAAACCCGGGACATATTGCAGAGTTCGGAGCCTGCTGCTGGCGCCTGATCGACTGTATTTAGGAAGCAGAAGAATTTTCATAGACCAGTTACGCCCTTACAATGTTCGTTCGATATGTTATATTTCCGCCAGATAAGAATCGGCCAGCAAACACAGGAAAAAGCGCCACAACCAAATATAGATATGTAGTTAATGAAAATTGCCAAGCGTAGAACATCATTACTAACGCGTACATATAGCAGCTTAGCAAAGCTAAAAAGTATCCGGGGCTACGTGTTGCTAGTACTCGAAGCACCGCAAATACTAGCCCGCACCCGGTCATACTCAACACAACCGCTATAAGCCCACCATAGAGATACGGAGCCGACGCATAAGTTAACACATTAAAATCCGATTCACCGAAACCTAAATCTATGTCAACACAAGAATAGAGTCCCAAACTAAAAACTGTTATTAATTTACCGTACACGAGAGATGCACATCCTGAGAGCTCGCGCCCCTCAATCCATTGTGACAGTGCGGTAACCGCATAGCCAAAATATGAAAAAATAAAATCATATGGGTTCTCACCGCCCGTTTTACCGGTGCCTACAGCAACTGCGATTAGTAAGAAAATTAAAATCGCCAGAAAAACTAGAAGCCCCTTAAGCTTAACCCAACCTATATCAACCGCCATATAAGAGACAGCCACAAATAAAAATAAAATGGTTGTTCTCTCTGCCATACTTAAGGCAGAGATAAGATATATTATCGCCGCCAAAATACAGTATAGCGCCCTTCGCTGCTGCGTATAGTAAAGCGCAAGGCAAAGAGCAAAAAGTGAGAAATGCTGTGCACCATAGGATGGTTGCCCTTCCCAAGTGTTTGCGATTCGCAAATTTAATAGCACCTGGTCTTGTGCACCCAGAATACCGAATCTATAAATTTTATAAACGGAAAGTACCAAACCAATAATTGCAAGCCCCCAATACAACCGGACAACCAATGTGTAAGGTTTATTAACTTTCCCCCCTCGCTTCGACAGTCCTACCAAGGTAAACGACGCCAAGGTAACCGTATACGAAACAGAAAAACATAAAACCCCTAAGAGATATACATTATGCCCCCAACCCCAATTTTCGTCTAAAACAAATAAATTCACAGAAAACATCAGCATCGTTAAAAAAACGACAACGAACAGAGGCGATACGATAAGATATTTTAATGAGTACTTCATGACACCTCCTAGGTGTCTAAGCCAATATAGCCTAACTACAATAGCCGCCGATATATTTTACTGGCGATAATTTTTATTAAAAATGGAAGAACAAAAATTTTAGCACTTACCGATGACAATTTTAAAATTTCCTTTACTGTGTCATAGTTAGCTGCTCGCAGCGAACTCAGTAGATAACCCGCCAATGCTTTACCCTCAGCCTTTGCTTTTAATTTTGAGGGAGCGAGTGATACAATCACCTGCTTTACCATAACAAACTGGCGTGTTATGTTTTTAAAATTATTATGTCCGTGTTGACGATACCCAACAACGTGGAAGTCTGGCCTAAAAATAAAATCAATCCCATTTTTTGGATATCGCGTTAATAGCTTGATAAACATCGAATAATCATCCAGCATGATTTCAGGATCCCATCCTCCAACCTCTACTAAACTTTTTAGTCTAAAAATACAAGACTGGAGCAAAATCGGAGAGGGATAATCTAGAAACATAGCTTTCAGTCTGCGCGTCTCCTCCAACATCAGGAATTTCTCTTGACGCTCTCCATAGAGGCCTTTGCGCTCACTTCTATCTTCATAAAAAATCTCACCGCCCCCAATACAAAAAGCACAATCAGGATGCGATCTTAGCTCCTCTATACAGCTTTGAATGCCGGATGGTTTCGGAATATCATCAGAGGCCACCAAATAAAAATATTCAGTATTAGCCAGCCGTAGACCGAGATTTAACGACGATACTAGACCGCTGTTTGATTTCCGAATTAAAACTATATCAAGCCTCTTCGCATTACTTATAAAGTTCTCAACTAATCTGTCGGTTCCATCTGTGGAACCGTCATCAATAACAATAATTTTTCTTCCTGGAACATTTACTGCTAAAGCAGCTTGCACGCAATCGAGGATATAGTTTCTATGATTATAAGATGGAATTATTATAGTTAACATTTAATCGATAACCTCAGTGTGCCCAGCGTTTTTCAAGCGATGCGACATACAGCACCCCATGATTAGCCAATAAGCTGCATAGTTAGCTGCATGAGCAATAGCCACACCTTGTAACCCATACAGGTTCGTAAAATAAAATGTCAAAACTACAAAAGAAGCAGCGAAGAAAACTTCAGTTATGATGAAGGTCTTATACATCGCCTTTCCAAGCATCAAATACGCTAAAATCCAACTACCAATTTTTAACGTATCGCCAAACATTTGCCAGCCAAACAAATCGCGCATAGGATAAAACTGACTAGTAAACAACAGCTGAATTACCAAGTCCCGGAGTAAATAGATAGCTAGTCCACAGAAGGCCGCAATTGGCAAGATCACTTTATAGCCGCGACGAATTTCATAAATGATCGCGTCCGCCTCCTTAAGCTCGGAAAAGCGAGGCAAATAATAAACGCTCAGGGTGGTAGTAATGAACATTAGATAAGCGGCACTTAATCGCCAGACCGCCTCCCAATAACCCGCGGATTCCCAGCCGAGCGTATGTCCAAGATGGGCACGAATAAATATATGGCTCAGCGGAACACAAGCAGCAGAGGTTAGTGCCATTGCCGTAAACTTAAGAAGATTGACAGCTATTTTTTTATTGACACCACCAAAAATGTCCCCAACATGAAACCAGGGTGCCTTAAACACAATAATAAAGGTAACAATACAACTAAGTGATTGATATATGGCGAGCGCCACTAAAGCACCATATAACCCCAACCTCATCGCCATTATTGTCGTTATAACTAGCGCAAAAATGCTGCCACAAACGTTTGCAGTAACAAAGCGGAATATATCTTTTCGACCGTTTAATATAGCTAGCAACAATGCGTTAGTGACAAAAAAAATCAACGAAATGGAAAACCATATAAATACGCTACCATAGTCGCTGCGCTTCAAGAACCAGAGCGCCAATTCTTTGTTAAAAAGAGCAACTATCAATCCAACAGCCAACGCGCCGCAAATAGATATGGTGCCCGCCGTCCTCCAGACTGACCGCTGCAGCACTACGTCTTCGTGATATTCGGCAGTATATTTAGTTACTCCGGTATTAATTGCACCGCTAGCAAATGTTGTAATCATCTGGACCGCATTTTGAAACTGCCCTAATGAAGCATAGCCCGACGGCCCAACATATACCGCTAACACTTTATTTATGCATAAAAGTGTTAGCATTTTAACTGAGACTGCCAGCCCGTTCAGCAAGCCAGTTTTAAGAAAGGTCATTATTTACTTAAACCCATGAATTCATTGCAAGCTTTTATAACCAACTCTACTTCCGAGCTATTCATCGTTGGACTTATGGGTAGGCTGAGTACCTCATTGTGGATAGCCTCCGTTATTGGAAACTCTAAATGATTCCACTCGGCGTAGGCTTTCTGTTTATGGGGGGGGATGGGATAGTGGATTAATGTTTGCACTTGGCGGTCCAATAAATGCTGTTGAAGCGCAGCTCGGTTACTACTACGAACAACGAACAAATGCCACACATGGCTATTGCAGGATAATGCCGAACACTGCCCTATAAAAGGAAGCTCTATGGCATCATTCTTTATTTCGTTCATGTAACGCTCGGCAATTTCGCGACGAGCACCTATGTTAATTTCAAGATACCTTAACTTAACTCTTAGGATGGCGGCTTGCAACTCATCGAGTCGGCTATTTACACCTTTATAAGTGTGCTTATACTTAATTTTCGAGCCATAATTTCCGAGAGCTCGGACGACCTCAGCAAGTTCATTGTCATTAGTGGTAATCGCTCCGGCATCACCCATAGCCCCCAAATTTTTTCCAGGATAGAAGCTGAAAGCAGACGCATCTCCCCAGTTCCCTGCTTTGCGTTCTTTTTTTTGAGCTCCATGCGCCTGGGCAGAGTCCTCAAGCACCAAAAGTCCGTGCATTGCAGCAAACGCTGTAATGCAGTCAATATCACAGAGTTGACCATACAGATGGACGCCCAAAATTACACGCGTTCGTTTGGATAGATATTTTTCAAGATTCTGGGCGGATAGATTATATGTTCTTCTATCTGGCTCAACTAATATTGGCTTAAGATTATTCTCAGTTATCGCCAAAATGCTAGCAATATAGGTATTGGCAGGAACTATAACCTCATCGCCATCTTGAATTTTACCTAACGCCTTCCAAGCTCGCAGCGTGAGAATTAGCGCGTCCAAACCATTTGCTACGCCGATACAGTGCTCAGTTCCGCAGTAAGCCGAAAATTCGCTCTCAAACTTAGTAACTTCGACACCTGAAATATACCAGCCGGAATCAATAACTCGGGTACAGGCCTCAATCAACTCTTCTCGAAAAAGTTCGTTATTTTGTTTCAGATCAAGGAATTTAATCATTTATTCAAAAACCTAATTATTTTCGCTGGGTTGCCGACTACCACAGCGTACTCTGGTACATCTTCGGTCACCACGGCTCCAGCTCCGATCATTGAATAACTCCCAATGGTCAACCCCGGCAAGATAGTAGCATTAGCACCGATGCTTGCCCCCTTCTTTAGGGTCGTTGTGGCGAATTTCTCGGGGTACTGCTTTGACCGCGGGAACGCATCGTTTGTAAAGGTAGCATTCGGGCCTATGAATACGTCGTCCTCTACGCGCATTCCAGCCCATAAAAAAACACCGGACTTCAATGTCACCCTATTTCCCACCTCAACATCGCTTTCAATTAATGTATGCGCGCATATATTACAATCGTTTCCTATCTTAGCGCCCTCCATAATTACAGAATATTGCCAGACCCTTGTATTTTCTCCAACAAGGGACGACTTCACATCTGAGAGGGGGTGAATTTTAGCCATTATTCACTCGTTCCAAAAAATACGTGTAGTCGCGAATATAATCGCTCTCATCATAAGGTTCGCTAGCCAATACTAAAAGAACGCATTGTTCACTAAAGTCATGCATTTCGCGCCATATGTTTCCTTCTATGAGGATTCCCTTGGTTGGACAATCCAACCAAACCTCTTCTCGACTGGCCCCATCATCGAGTATCATACGACAGCGACCAGCAATACATATGGCAACTTGCTGCAATTGCTTGTGAGCGTGGTAACCTCTACTTACGCCCTTAGCAGTATGGTAAATATAGTAGACTCGCTTAATGTCAAAAGGAACGAACTTCCCTTGTTCTATAGAAACTAGGCTTCCACGATCATCGCCTAAAATTTGAAAATCTATCCACTTGATCAGGCTCATTATTTTCTCCGCCTGTTTGGGTAGCTCATGACTTCGCCGCCCTCTTATATTATAAACGCCAAACTACTTTAGAAACTTTATATACCATGGCATGGCTTCAGCGATACCATCCCTCAAATTAAACGACGGTGAATAGCCCAGCAGAGTCTTAATTTTATCTATATTTGCTTGCGAATGAAGTACATCTCCAGCGCGAAACTCCCTATAAACCGGACTTTTATCATAAATAATATTATACTTACACAGCTCTTTTTTTATTATAGAAAAAAGAGAGTTTAAATCTGTGCGCGCACTCATCGCTACATTGTATACTTCATTAATCGCTTCTTTACTTGTAGCCGAAGCCGCCAGCAGATTAGCTTGAACCGTATTATCAATAAAGCAAAAATCCCGACTTGTTGTGCCGTCGCCGTTAATAAAAATATCTTCATTCCTTATCATCGATGCAATCCACTTTGGGATTACCGCAGCATAGGCTCCTGAAGGATCTTGTCGCTTACCAAAAACATTGAAATAACGCAGACCAATAGAATTGAAGCTATAGTTTCTAGCAAATACATTAGCGTAGAGCTCATTGACGTATTTTGTTACGGCATAAGGGGAAAGGGGGTTACCAATTGTGTCTTCAATTTTTGGAAGCCCTGGGTGATCGCCATAAGTAGAACTACTAGCCGCGTACACAAAATTTTTGACCTCTGCCTCCTTGGCCGCGACTAACATGTTCAAAAAACCGTCAATGTTAGTTGCGTTAGTGGTGACAGGGTCATTGAGTGATCTAGGTACAGAACCTAGTGCCGCCTGATGCAAGACATAGTCGACCCCAATACAAGATTTTTGGCAGTCAGCCAAAACACGGATATCGCCCTCAATTAAATCGAAACGCTCCCACTGTTCTGTGCTTACGGAGGTCCGTACCTCATTCAAATTAGCCTGATGCCCCGTCGCAAAATTATCGAGCCCTACCACGCGTTGATTCAGCGTCAAAAGTTCCTGTAACAAATTGGAGCCAATGAATCCTGCGACCCCTGTTATGAGCCAGGCCCGTGGCCTCTGCATCAACTCTATACGAAGATTTTCGTAGCTTGTCATAAACGTGCAGTCCTAAAATATTCAGTGCCCAGTACCCAACCACCGAACCAGTCAAAGTCTTAGATCAGAATGCTCTTTGTCGAATAAATATTTTAAATCATACAATATGTGGTTAGGTTTGCCGTATTTACGAATGGCGGAGCTACCCATCGCTTTAAACTCATCATGTGCGACGGCGAGAATAATGCTGTCGTATTTATTAGCAACAAGCTCACGGACGGGTTCGAGGCCATACTCCGTTTTCGCCTCTTCTGGATTCACCCAAGGATCATATATATCAATTGCGATATTGTATTCGGCTAACTCTTTGACGATGTCGACCACTCGAGTATTTCTCAAATCAGGGCAATTTTCTTTAAATGTTAATCCCATTATGAGTATTCGAGCGCCATCAACTTGTATTCTTCGCCTTAGCATAGCCTTTACTAGTTGCGCAACGACATATGCTCCCATCCCGTCATTCAACCTCCGCCCAGCAAGTATAATTTCTGGATGATAACCTACGGCTTGAGCTTTATGGGTTAGATAATAGGGATCGACGCCAATACAATGCCCCCCTACCAACCCCGGTCGGAACGGAAGGAAATTCCACTTTGTTCCTGCTGCCAGTAATACTGCCTCCGTATCTATATTCATTTTATTAAATATAATCGCAAGCTCGTTAATTAATGCTATATTAAGATCCCGCTGGGTATTTTCGATAACTTTTGCTGCTTCGGCAACTTTTATACTGCTGGCCTTATGTGTTCCCGCAATAATTATTTCACGGTAAAGCGAATCGACCAGCTCGGCGACTTCTGGGGTAGAGCCTGACGTTACTTTTTTTATCGTGGTTACGCGATGAGTTTTGTCGCCGGGATTAATACGCTCAGGGCTGTATCCCGCAAAAAAATCCACATTGAATTTTAGGCCCGAAACACGTTCCAATACAGGAACGCAATCCTCTTCTGTGGCACCTGGATAAACAGTAGATTCATAAATCACCAGATCTCCTTTCTTCAGCGCTTTCCCAATAGTTTCGGAAGCTTTGATTAGAGGTGAAAGATCAGGCTGATTATGTTTATCTATTGGCGTGGGTACAGTTACTATATATGTGTTGCACAACTTAAGTGATTCATGATCGGCGCTATAACGACAGAATTTTGCATTCTGCAGCTCCTCACTACTAACTTCCATAGTAGCATCGTAGCCCGCGCACAAGGCATCTATACGGGGTTGATGTATATCAAACCCAACAACTGACCGATATTTTCCAAACTCCACGGCAAGAGGGAGCCCAACATAACCAAGTCCAACTATCGCGAGTTTAATATCTTCAAGTGTACGCATAAAAATGCCTTTTAAATTAAATAGGTCTCGGACGATTCATAGATGGCGTTTCTCTTCAAGAATTCGCTGGAGGTATTTTCCATACCCGGTTTTTTTAAACTTCTCGGCTTGCTCTGCCAGCCTATTATAAGAAATCCATCCATTGTTAAACGAAATCTCCTCAAGACAAGCAATTTTCAGACCTTGACGTTGTTCTAGTGTGTGAACAAAGTGACTGGCCTCAAGTAGGGACTCATGCGTACCCGTATCAAGCCAAGCAAAACCGCGGCCTAGAACCTCTACAGTGAGATGATTATCTTTCAGATAAGCGCGATTAACATCTGTTATTTCTAGCTCACCTCTTTCAGAGGGTTTAATACTTTTAGCAATATCTATAACACTATTATCATAAAAATATATCCCAGTAACCGCATAGTTAGATTTCGGCTTTAGAGGCTTTTCTTCTATATTCAAGGCTTTACCGGCTTTATCAAATTCCACTACACCGAAACGATGGGGATCGGAAACATGATAACCAAACACCGTAGCCCCTTCTTTTCTTTGCATCGCCGAATTAAGGTTATCTGAAAAATGTTGACCGTAAAAAATATTATCTCCAAGGATAAGGCAACACGGATCGCTACCAATAAAATCTTCTCCTATTAAAAAAGCTTGTGCGAGTCCATCTGGACTTGGCTGCTCGGCATAGTTAAGTTGGATTCCGTATTGACTCCCGTCGCCCAGCAGCTTCCGAAAACAAGGAAGATCGTCTGGAGTGGAGATAACCAGAATTTCACGCATTCCTGCTAGCATTAATACAGAGAGCGGATAATAGATCATCGGCTTGTCAAATATCGGAAGCATCTGTTTCGACACGCCTAAGGTTATGGGGTGCAGACGAGTCCCCGAGCCACCAGCCAGGACGATTCCTTTACGTGTACAAGCTCTCATTTCCTTTCCTTTCCTTTTTGCGGGCGACCTTAACAGCTAACACTTCATCTTAACTCTACGTCGCCACGCGGCTTTATGCTTTAATGACCTCTCCGTTTAGTTTCCAACTAAGCCCGAAGTCTTCCAGCACCACAAATATTATTTTTCCGCTATTATAACGAACCTCAGCTGGAAAAGTAATAAGCCAAGCAGCTGGCCGCACCGCGCAGCCGTAACGCCTGGATGGACTGATCTTATCACGCCTTCACCGCCGAGTTTATCGCTAGCGTCGGGTGCCCCTTGCAAGAGCCCAGGCTAGCATGTCAAGCAAACGCCCCTTTCGCGAATTACCCTTGGGAGACCACCCTCCACCTGATTCGCTCCCCGTGAACGGCTGAAAAAACCACAGCGCTTTGCCATCCTTCTTTTTGAGGATAGCGCAGCTGCGAATAGATAGTACCTTTATCGTGACTGATTTAATAATTTACGAAGAGAAGTATTATAGGAACGACTGAAGGTAGGGCAACCAACTTAGATTAGCCCGTACTATTTAAACCAATTTATATTCAAATGATCGAAGATCATCTATATCACAAGAACGAGCAAACATACGCTGTAAACTAAAAAAATTAGCAACAAGCATTATTGGTAATCTTTTTTTCAGTATGCGCAACACAAAAAAGGTAATAGTGCAATTAATCCTGGATGACAGGCTCGCTATTTTTTGTGCCAAGAGAGTATATAATTAGTGCTATCAGGCAGCCGAACACTAAACCAATAGTTATACCAAGCACCAGAATTAATATCTTATATGGCTTGATGGGGCTTTCGGGCACCTCAACACTACCATCCTGCCGATAAACCGAAATAAGCTCAGGATCAACATTCAACTTACGATAAAAGTTATACCGCATCTGCAACGTCCGCAGATCTTCTATAAACGCGTCATCTGAGGTTCTGGACTCCAACGTTTTGATCTCAGCAGCCAAAGCTTTGCTACCACGCTGATAATCCATCTTGCTACCGGTATCAACGGTAATATCCACCGCAGCAGAAGAGTTAACAGTCGGCGTAGTCAATCCAATCGCCTCGGCAATTTTCAACGCTTCCCGCAATTGCTGAATCCTGTCCTCACGTATCCGCTGAGCAGTCTCGCGCAAGCTGACAATACGCTGCTCCAGATTGCGCGCTCTCACCGAAGCTTCAGTCGTCACGTTCTTGACGAGCTCTGCCTCGGCAGCCTCACTGGCGTGGGCTACGTAAGCCTTGGCCCACTCGGTAGCCTTCACCGGGTCGCCGATTTGCACAGTGACGGAGAAACGATCTGGCGTATCCTTCCCAGGCCCTTTGACGACCAGCTGTCGAGAGAACCGCTCGTACAAACGATCAAGAGCTCCCTCTCGCTGCGACTCATCAAGCGAAGGAAGATAAACCTCATTAAAAAAAGTCTGACGAAGCGACTCACCCTGCAAGTTACGAGCAAATACATCGTAAACATGCTTGATGGTATAAGTTTCCAGCTCCGTACTTTTCCCACGCCCATAGTTCAGCTCAGCGATCTCATTCTGAGTCGGCGGCATGATAAAAAGCTTTGCTTCATAGACAGGTTTGCTGAGGAACGCGTAAGCAGCAGCGCCAGCAGTGACCAGAAGAGTAATGGCGAGGATCAGCCATTTTTGAGCCCAAAGCCCGCGAGCGAGGGCGATCAGGTCGATTTCATCGTCGTCGCGCGTTGCAATACGATTATCTTGCATGGATAGCCTCGCTCCCTTTTTTTAGCTTTGCGCTTGCAGACACACGGGTCGCATTAAAAGGTAAGGCGGGCAAGTCCCCGACGGACACAGCGGTCTTTTTATTAAACTTAAACAAATGCAACATACCCAAAGTCAGAAATTTGCGGCAGTGATCCTTACTACGAGACTACTGGGCTCACACATCCATTTATTTCAGCCGCCGACCTCTCCCGGCGATCCACGCCAATAGGGGGCCAATCATCATTCCAGAGAGGAACGCGAGCAACACAAAAACCGAAACAGGAAGTTGCGGTGCCGACCATCCCAGGAACAACAGCGCGACAGGCTGATTGTTTTCAAGCACGAACAGTACGATAGCCGAAGCCACGAGCACCGCAAGTACGACAAGCGCAAGGCGCTTAAAGTTCCGCATGGAGACCTCTTTTTTTTGGGGTCGATTCAGACCTCGTCACCCTCTTCCTCGTTCACCCGGTCTCGGAGCTCCTTGCCCGGCTTGAAATGAGGTACGAATTTTCCATCGAGGCTGACAGATTGACCTGTTTTTGGGTTGCGACCCACACGAGGGGCGCGGTAGTGCAGGGAGAAACTGCCGAACCCGCGGATTTCGATACGATCTCCGGTCGCCAGGCATTGGGACATTTGTTCAAGCATGGTCTTGATGGCCAGCTCTACATCCTTGGATGAGAGCAGCCCTTGATGGGTGACAATTCGTTCGATCAACTCCGACTTCGTCATGTTTTTCCCTTCTTTTTCAAGCAGCTAGGAAAATCGCTTCAAAGGTTTTAGCATGCCCGGAGGAATTTGAACAGCCCAACTCTTGACATATCTTCAGAGCCCCCTGATCGCCCCTTTTTGGCGCAGACTGAAAACAATTTGCAGGTTAGCGGCACATGACCAGCATGGTGCGAGTCAGGTAACCCGCCGGATTGAAGCCAAAGGGGTATTGATCCTGGTCTTTTGCATCATCGGATCGAGTGATCACCTTGTAGCCTGCCCCCTTGCACTCCTTGGCTGCGCGCTTATGGCACTTCTCCCAGCCGGAGCCCAGCCCTGAGCAATCGATCTCGATACCGCTGACACCTCGCACGGCGTGGGTCTTGGCGCTCGTGGCGCAGCCTGCCAGCAGCAGAACAACCAACATCAGAAAGAGCTTATTCATTCAGATCCTTCGTTAGAGGGACGCATCCCTGTCCCGAATTGTTCCAGCTGTGTCATAGAAGAGACACCCATGCTGGCCGTTTGGTTTCGCAACGCTTCGAGAGGAACGCCTGGGACAACCCTACAATGCCTTGGCAAACCAGAAATCGCAGGCACAAAAAAGGGCGACCGAAGTCGCCCTTTTTTTATGGTCTGACAGAACTCAGTTCTGTTTTTCCATCTGTGCACGCAGCAGGTCGCCCAGAGTGGTAGGACCAGCAGCAATGTCAGTAGCTGGCTTGTCGCGCAGGCTCTGGATTGCTTCTTTCTCTTCAGCGTCGTCTTTCGACTTGATGGAGAGCTGGATTACGCGGCTCTTGCGGTCAACGCTGATGATCTTGGCTTCTACTTCTTCGCCTTCCTTCAGGACGTTGCGCGCGTCTTCAACGCGGTCACGGCTGATTTCGGAGGCTTTCAGAGTCGCTTCGATATCGTCGGCCAGGGTGATGATAGCGCCTTTGGCGTCAACTTCTTTCACGATGCCCTTAACGATTGCGCCTTTGTCGTTCTCTTGAACGTACTCGGAGAACGGATCGCTTTCCAGTTGCTTGATACCCAGGGAGATGCGCTCGCGCTCTGGGTCAACCGACAGGATAACGGTGTCCAGCTCGTCGCCCTTCTTGAAACGGCGTACGGCTTCTTCGCCCACTTCGTTCCAGGAGATGTCGGACAGGTGAACCAGGCCGTCGATGCCGCCGTCCAGACCAATGAAGATACCGAAATCGGTGATCGACTTGATGGTGCCGGAGATTTTATCGCCCTTGTTGAACTGGCCAGAGAAGTCTTCCCATGGGTTGGACTTGCACTGCTTGATGCCGAGGGAGATACGACGACGCTCTTCGTCGATGTCCAGAACCATGACTTCCACTTCGTCGCCGACTTGTACGACTTTCGAAGGGTGGATGTTCTTGTTGGTCCAGTCCATTTCGGAAACGTGTACCAGGCCTTCAACGCCTTCTTCCAGCTCAGCGAAGCAGCCGTAGTCGGTGAGGTTGGTAACACGGGCGGTGACGCGGGTGCCTTCTGGGTAACGGGCTTTGATAGCGACCCATGGATCTTCACCCAATTGCTTGAGGCCCAGGGAAACACGATTGCGCTCGCGATCGTACTTCAGAACCTTGACATCGATCTCGTCGCCAACGTTGACGATTTCCGAAGGATGCTTGATACGCTTCCAGGCCATGTCGGTGATGTGCAGCAGGCCATCGACGCCACCCAGATCGACGAATGCGCCGTAATCGGTGAGGTTTTTGACGATACCCTTGACCTGCTGGCCTTCCTGCAGCGATTCCAGCAGAGCTTCACGCTCGGCGGAGTTCTCGGCTTCCAGGACACTGCGACGGGAAACGACAACGTTGTTGCGCTTCTGGTCCAGCTTGATGACCTTGAATTCCAGCTCTTTGCCTTCCAGGTGCGTGGTGTCGCGCACTGGACGAACGTCAACCAGGGAACCTGGCAGGAACGCACGGATGCCGTTAACGTCGACAGTGAAGCCGCCTTTAACCTTACCGTTGATAACGCCCTTGACCACTTCCTCAGCTGCGAAGGCCGCTTCCAGAACGATCCAGCATTCAGCACGCTTGGCTTTTTCACGGGACAGCTTGGTTTCACCGAAGCCATCTTCAACCGAATCCAACGCCACGTGAACTTCGTCACCAACGTTGATATTCAGTTCGCCAGCGTCGTTGTAGAACTGCTCAAGCGGGATCAGCGCTTCAGACTTCAGACCAGCGTGAACGGTTACCCAGCGAGCCTGGTAATCGATATCAACGATAACGCCGGTGATGATGGAGCCTGCCTGAAGGTTCAGGGTTTTCAAGCTTTCTTCAAAGAGTTCCGCAAAGCTTTCGCTCATTTTAATTCCTGTTGATTAGGGCGAAGTAAACGCCCATCTCCACACCCCAGACGATGTGGGTTAGTTTCATATATAAGAAGCACCGCAGGACTATGACTGGTCCCCTGCGGAGCTTCCTGGTCACCCGGCGATATCGCGAAGCGCGATTTCACTCATGATGCGTTGCAACACCTGATCGATGGACAACTCCGTGGAATCCAGCTGTATCGCATCGGCCGCCGGCTTTAGCGGGGCCACTGCGCGCTGGGTGTCACGCTCGTCGCGTGCACGGATCTCATCTAGCAGACTCGACAGACTAACATCCTCGCCTTTGCCCTTCAACTGCAAATATCGGCGGCGAGCCCGCTCCTCCGCGCTGGCGGTCAGGAAAATCTTCAGCGGCGCATCGGTGAACACCACCGTGCCCATGTCCCGGCCGTCCGCCACCAGCCCCGGCGGCTCCTGGAAAGCCCGCTGGCGTTGCAGCAACGCCTCGCGCACCGCCGGCAGCGCGGCGACCTGGGAAGCCCCGGCGCCAACGCTTTCGGTGCGGATGACATCACTGACTTCATCACCTTCGAGGATGATCCGCTGCAACTGGCCATCGGTGGCCGCGATGAACTGCACGTCCAGATGGGCGGCAAGGGCCTTGAGCAGCTCTTCGTTGGTCAGATCGACGCCATGGTTGGCCGCGGCGAAGGCCAGCAAGCGATACAGGGCACCGGAATCGAGCAGATTCCAGCCCAGTTGCTTGGCCAGCATGCCGGCGATGGTGCCCTTGCCCGATCCGCTTGGGCCATCGATGGTGATGACCGGTGCCTTGATGTTCACGACTGTGCCTCTTGTGCTACTCGAATACCGACCTGCGCGCACAACGCCAGGAAGTTCGGGAACGACGTGGCGACGTTGGCGCAATCATGGATGCGGATCGGCGCGCTGGCGCGCAGGGACGCAACACTGAAGGCCATGGCGATACGGTGATCACCGTGCCCATGGACCTCGCCGCCACCAATCTGGCCGCCGTCGATGATGATGCCATCCGGCGTCGGCTCACATTTGACGCCGAGCGCGAGCAGGCCGTCCGCCATCACCTGGATGCGGTCCGATTCCTTGACCCGCAGCTCTTCGGCGCCAGTCAGCACAGTGCGGCCTTCCGCGCAGGCAGCCGCCACGAACAGCACCGGGAACTCGTCAATCGCCAGGGGAACCAGCGCTTCCGGAATCTCGATGCCCTTGAGTTTAGCCGCTCGTACGCGCAAGTCCGCAACCGGTTCGCCGCCCACTTCACGCTGGTTCTCCAGGGTGATGTCGGCGCCCATGAGGCGCAGGATGTCGATCACGCCGGTACGGGTCGGGTTGATGCCGACATGCTCCAGCACCAGGTCGGAGCCTTCGGCGATCGAGGCCGCCACCAGGAAGAATGCCGACGAGGAGATATCGCCTGGCACTTCGATGTGGGTCGCGGTCAGTTTGTTGCCGGATTCAACAGACGCCGTGGCGCCGTCGACCGTGACCGGGTAGCCGAAGCCACGCAGCATGCGTTCGGTGTGGTCGCGGGTCGGAGCCGGCTCGGTGACCGTCGTCTTGCCTTCGGCGTAGAGGCCCGCCAGCAGCAGGCAGGATTTCACCTGGGCACTGGCCATCGGCATGGTGTAGGTCAGGCCCTTGAGCTTGTTGCCACCACGAATGGTCATGGGTGGACGGCCCTCGGCAGCGGTCTCGATCACCGCGCCCATTTCCCGCAACGGGTTGGCAACACGGTTCATCGGGCGCTTGGACAGCGAGGCATCGCCGGTCAGGGTGCTGTCGAAGTCCTGGGCGGCCAGCAGGCCGGACAACAGGCGCATCGAGGTGCCGGAGTTGCCCAGGTAGATCGGGCCCGGCGCAGGCTTGAGGCCGTGCAGGCCGACACCATGAATCGTCACGCGGCCGTGGTGCGGACCTTCGATGACCACGCCCATGTCGCGAAACGCTTGCAGCGTCGCCAGAGCGTCTTCACCCTCGAGGAAACCTTCCACCTCGGTCACGCCCTCGGCCAGCGAGCCGAGCATGATCGAACGGTGGGAAATCGATTTATCGCCCGGTACACGAATCCGCCCCCTGAGGGAGCCACCAGGTTGTGCCAGGAAAATCAGATCGTTGGAGTTCATAGCGTCCACATAGGCCCGACGGGCCAGGATTTTACTGAAATGCTCGCGGGCCACCCTGGCACGTGTGAAAACGCCCAGCAATTGGTGCCCGTCCCCTGCATCGACCGCGTCGCGCAAGGCGTCGAGGTCGCTGCGAAATGTATCGAGTGTGCGTAGGACAGCTTCACGGTTGGCGAGGAAGATGTCATGCCACATGACCGGGTCGCTACCCGCGATTCTCGTGAAATCGCGGAAACCGCCGGCAGCGTAACGGAAGATCTCAAGATTTTCATTGCGTTTGGCCAATGAATCCACCAGACCGAACGCCAGCAGATGCGGCAAATGGCTGGTGGCGGCCAATACTTCGTCGTGTCGCTCGACCTGCATGTGCTCGACATCCGCCCCCAACTCGCGCCACAGGCGATCCACCACCGCCAGCGCCGTCGGGTCCGTCTGGTCCAACGGCGTCAGGATGACCTTGTGCCGACGGAACAGCTCGGCATTGGAAGCCTCCACCCCGCTCTGTTCGGAGCCGGCGATCGGGTGACCGGGCACGAAACGCGCCGGCACGCCGCCAAACGCCTCGGTCGCCGCCCGCACAACATTGCCCTTGGCACTGCCGACGTCGGTGAGAATCGCTTGCCCGAGCTCCATGCCGGCCAATCGGGCCAGTAGTTTCTCCATGGCCAGGATCGGCACCGCCAGCTGGATCACATCCGCGCCCTGGCAAGCGACCTGCAAATCGTCTTCACAGCGGTCCACCACGCCCAGCTCTACCGCCAGCTTGCGTGAATGCGGGTCAAGATCGACGCCCACGACTACCTGGCACAGCCCGCTTTCACGAAGGCCCTTGGCGAACGAACCGCCAATCAACCCCAGGCCGACCACCACCAGGCGACCGATCATAGGGGTCGCAGGTTGCAGCAAGGTGACATCACCCACGAGCCAGGACCTTGCTCAGCGCCTCCAGGAAACGGGTGTTTTCCGCCGGCAGGCCAACGGTGACGCGCAGGTGATTCGGCATGCCGTAGTTGGCCACCGGACGCACGATCACGCCTTCGCGCAGCAAGCCTTGATAGACCGGCGCCGCGACGCGTCCAACGTCCACACAAATGAAGTTGCCCTTGGAAGGAATCCAGCCCAGACCCAACTCACGCAAGCCCGTTTCCAATTGCTGCATGCCGGCTTCGTTCAAGCGACGGCTTTGCCCCAGGTAGGCTTCGTCCTGCAATGCGGCGCAAGCGGCAGCCAGGGCGAAGCTGTTGACGTTGAATGGTTGGCGCACGCGGTTCAGCACATCGGCCACCACCGCAGTGGACAAGCCGTAGCCAACCCGAAGCGACGCCAGGCCATAAGCCTTGGAGAAGGTGCGCGACACCAGCAGGTTCGGGTAGGCGGCGAGGAAATCCAACCCATCGGGCAAGTCACTGCCTTCGGCGTATTCGATGTAGGCCTCGTCCAGCACCACCAGGACGTGCTCGGGCACGTCCTGCAGGAAGTCGTCCAAGGCTTGGGCGTCGAACCAGGTGCCGGTCGGGTTGTTCGGGTTGGCGATGAAGACTACGCGGGTATTGGCGTCGATGGCGGCGAGCATGGCGGGCAGGTCGTGCCCCCAAGCCTTGGCTGGAACGACACGGGCATCGGCACCGACGGCCTGGGTGGCAATCGGGTAGACCGCGAACGCATGTTCACTGAACACGGCATTGAGGCCCGGCGCCAGGTACGCGCGGGCGACCAGCTCGAGAATGTCGTTGGAGCCGTTACCCAGGGTCACCTGGTTCAGCTCGACGCCGCAGCGCTCGGCCAGCAGGCTTTTCAAGGCGAAGCCGTTGCCATCGGGGTAGCGCGTCAGCTCGGCCAGTTCGTCGCGAATTGCCGCGAGTGCCTTGGGGCTCGCGCCCAGCGGATTTTCGTTGCTCGCCAACTTGACGATGCTGGCCGGGTCAAGATTCAGCTCGCGGGCCAGTTCGTCCACAGGCTTGCCTGGAACGTAGGGCGAAAGTTGTTGAACGCCTGGCTGGGCCAGGGCGAGGAAGTTGCCACTCATTTGCTATCCGCCCTTAAAGAACTGCCTTGGGGTAGGAACCCAGCACCTTGAGTGCCACTGCTTCCTGACTGATTTTCTCCAGCACACCTTTCACCAGCGGATCGCGGTGGTGGCCGACGAAATCGATGAAGAACACGTAGGTCCATTTACCACTGCGCGAAGGGCGAGTCTCGATCCGCGTCAGATCGATGCCGTTGTCATGGAACGGCACCAACAGCTCATGAAGTGCCCCCGGCTTGTTGCTCATGGAGACAATGATCGAGGTCTTGTCGTCGCCGGTCGGCGGAACTTCCTGGTTACCGATCATCAGGAACCGGGTGGAGTTGTCCGGACGGTCCTCGATTTTCTCGGCCAGGCGCGTCAGCTCGTAAAGGCCTGCCGCCATGTCGCCGGCGATCGCCGCCGAGTTCCACTCACCCTTGACCCGCTTGGCCGCCTCGGCATTGCTCGATACCGCCACGCGCTCGACGTTCGGGTAATGGGCGTCCAGCCACTTGCGGCACTGGGCCAGGGACTGTGCGTGGGAGTAGATCCGGCTGATGCTGTCGGTCTTGGTGTTCTCACCCACCAGCAGGTGATGGTGAATGCGCAGCTCGACTTCGCCGCAGATCACCATGTCGTGCTCGAGGAAGCTGTCCAGCGTGTGGTTGACCGCACCTTCGGTGGAGTTCTCCACCGGCACCACGCCGAAATTCACGGCACCGGCCGCCACTTCGCGGAAGACTTCGTCGATGGCCGCCATCGGCTTGCTGATCACGGCGTGACCGAAATGCTTCATGGCCGCTGCCTGGGTGAAGGTGCCCTCCGGGCCCAGGTAAGCGACTTTCAGCGGCTGTTCGAGAGCCAGGCACGAGGACATGATTTCGCGGAACAAGCGCGCCATCTCTTCGTTGCCCAACGGCCCCTTGTTGCGTTCCATGACACGCTTGAGCACTTGGGCTTCGCGCTCCGGCCGGTAGAACACCGGCACTTCGCCTTCGGCCAGGGACGCCATTTTTACCCGGGCAACTTCCTGGGCACAGCGTGCGCGCTCGCTGATCAACTCCAGGACTTTCTCATCCAGGGCATCGATGCGCAGGCGCAGCGCCTTGAGTTCTTGCTCAGACATCAGCCGTGTTCCTTCTCGAACTCCGCCATGTAGGCAATCAGCGCGTTGACTGCGTTGATGTCCACGGCGTTGTAGATGGAGGCGCGCATGCCGCCGACCGAGCGGTGGCCCTTGAGGTTCAGCAGGCCACGCTCGTCGGCGCCGGCCAGGAACGGCTTGTCGAGACGATCATCCGCCAGGCGGAACGGCACGTTCATCCAGGAGCGATCAGACTTGTTGATCGGGTTGCTGTAGAGGCCGCTGGCATCGATGAAGTCATACAGCGTGCGCTGCTTCACTTCGTTGAGCTTGCCGATAGCCTCGACACCGCCCTGCTCTTTCAGCCACTCGAAGACCAGGCCTGACAGGTACCAGGCCAGGGTCGGCGGGGTGTTGTACATCGAGCCGTTGTCCGCCGCGACCTTGTAGTTGAGCATGGTCGGGCACAGAGAGCGGGCGCGACCGAGCAGGTCTTCGCGGATGATCGCGACCAGAATGCCGCTCGGGCCGATGTTCTTCTGGGCGCCGGCGTAAATCATGCCGAAACGGGAGATGTCCACTGGACGCGAAAGGATGTCGGAGGACATGTCGGCCACCAGCGGCACGTCACCGGTTTCCGGGACCCAGTTGAATTCCAGGCCACCAATGGTTTCGTTCGGCGCGTAGTGGACGTACGCCGCGTCCTTGGACAGCTTCCACTCGTTCTGGCCGGGTATCGCGAAATAGTCGTAGGGCTTGGCGGTGGCCGCCACGTTGACGTGACCGTAGCGCGACGCTTCTTCGATGGCCTTCTGCGACCAGATACCGGTGTCGATGTAGTCAGCCGAGCCGTTTTCCGGCAGCAGATTCAGCGCAATCTGGGCGAACTGCTGGCTGGCGCCGCCCTGCAGGAACAGCACTTTATAGTTGGACGGGATGTTCAGCAGATCACGCAGGTCCTGCTCGGCCTTGGTGGCGATGGACACGAATTCATCGCTGCGATGGCTCATCTCCATGACCGACAGGCCCTTGCCATGCCAGTCGAGAAGTTCGCCCTGGGCACGCTTCAGGACCGCTTCGGGAAGCGCCGCCGGGCCGGCACAGAAGTTATAGGCTCTCTTGCTCACATCCAATCTCGCTCTGATCTGGTGGTCACATAAATCTTTTGGTCCGCACACCGCCCTACAGGGCTACCGCTTAATCAAGACATGGATGAATCCGTGGCGAGGGGGCTTGCTCCCGCTTGAGTGCGAAGCGCTCACAAAAAAGAGGGGCCGCTGCGCACTGGAACGCCAGCCGGCCCAGCGGGAGCAAGCTCCCTCGCCACAATGAATCAAACAAGCCTCAAGAGAGGGCAGTCCCCAAGGGATTGCGCAGTGTCGCAAATTTTCAAACGGAACAAACAACAAGGGGGCGAATTTTCATCCGCCCCCTGCGTGCCCGCTTAGTCCTGCGGCTCTTCTTCGTCTGCGGCAGCATCGAGCGGTTGGTCGCCGACGGTGTCGTCGACATCGGCACCGAGGGCGCCATCGAACCCCACGCCGTCCTCGCCTTCCAGCTCTTCGCCTTCGACTTCCGAAGGCTCCTGGACGCGCTCAAGGCCGACCAGTTTTTCGTCTTTGGCCAGCTTGATCAGCGTCACGCCCTGGGTGTTACGACCCAGGCTGGAGACTTCGTCGACCCGCGTACGCACCAACGTGCCTTGGTCGGAAATCAGCATGATCTCCTCGCCGTCGAGCACCTGGACCGCGCCAACCAGGCGACCGTTACGCTCGTTGCTGACCATGGCGATCACGCCCTGGCCGCCACGCTTGTACTCGGGGAACTCGCTGATGGCGGTACGCTTGCCGTAGCCACGCTCGGATGCGGTGAGGATCTGGCTGCCTTCTTCGGGGATCAGCATGGAAATCAGCTTTTGCCCTTCCGGCAGACGCATGCCGCGCACACCACGGGCGGTACGGCCCATGGCGCGGACATCGGATTCCTTGAAGCGCGTGACCTTGCCGCCGTCGGAGAACAGCATGACTTCGCGTTCGCCGTCGGTGATGGCGGCGGAAATCAGCACGTCGCCCTCGTCCAGCTCCAGGGCGATCAGGCCGACGCTGCGCTGGCGGCTGAAGGATTCCAGCGGGGTCTTCTTCACGGTGCCGTTGGCGGTTGCCATGAAGATGTAGTGACCTTCGGTGTATTCCTCCACCGGCAGCATGGTGGTGATGTATTCACCGTCGTCCAGCGGCAACAGGTTGACCAGCGGACGACCACGGGCAGCGCGGGATGCTTCGGGAATTTCGTAGGTCTTGAGCCAGTACACCTTGCCCTTGCTGGAGAACAGCAGCAACGTGGTGTGGCTGTTGGCGACCAGCAGGTGTGCGATGTAGTCCTCGTCCTTGACGCCGGTAGCAGATTTGCCTTTGCCGCCACGACGTTGGGCCTGGTAGGCGGCCAACGGTTGGGTCTTGGCATAGCCTCCGTGGGAAATGGTCACCACGCGCTCTTCTTCCGGGATCATGTCCCCCAGGGTCAGGTCCAGGCGCGCATCGAGGATTTCGGTGCGGCGCACGTCGCCGTATTCGGCGCGGATCACTTCCAGTTCTTCGCGGATCACTTCCATCAGGCGCGTGGCGCTGTTGAGGATGCGGATCAGCTCGCCGATCTGGTTGAGGATTTCCTGGTATTCGGCCAGCAGCTTCTCGTGCTCCAGACCGGTCAGGCGGTGCAGGCGCAGTTCCAGGATGGCTTGCGCCTGCTCCGGGGACAGGAAGTACTTGCCTTCGCGCAGGCCGTATTGCGGATCTAGGTTTTCCGGACGGCACGAATCGGCACCGGCGCGTTCGACCATCGCCACTACCGCACTGGATTCCCAAGGGGTGCTGACCAACGCTTCCTTGGCTTCCGACGGCGTCGGCGAGGCCTTGATCAAGGCGATCACCGGGTCGATGTTCGACAGGGCAACGGCCTGGCCTTCGAGGATATGGCCGCGCTCGCGCGCCTTGCGCAGCTCGAATACGGTACGGCGGGTAACCACTTCGCGACGGTGACGGACGAAGGCTTCCAGCAGGTCCTTGAGGTTCAGGATCCGCGGACGGCCGTCGATCAACGCGACGATGTTGATGCCGAACACGCTTTGCAGCTGGGTCTGGGCGTAGAGGTTGTTGAGGATCACCTCGGGCACTTCGCCACGGCGCAGCTCGATCACGACGCGCATGCCGTCCTTGTCGGACTCGTCACGCAGCTCGGTGATGCCTTCGAGTTTCTTCTCTTTCACCAGCTCGGCGATCTTCTCGATCAGGCGAGCCTTGTTCAGTTGGTACGGCAGCTCGGTGATGACGATCTGCTGGCGGCCGCCGACCTTGTCGATGTCCTCGACGGTGGAGCGGGCGCGCATGTAGATGCGGCCACGACCGGTGCGATAGGCCTCGATGATGCCGGCGCGACCGTTGATGATCGCGGCGGTCGGGAAATCCGGGCCGGGGATGTACTGCATCAGCTCATCGACGGACAGTTCCGGGTTGTCGATGAGGGCCAGGCAACCGTCGATGACTTCGCCGAGGTTGTGCGGCGGGATGTTGGTCGCCATGCCCACGGCGATACCGCTGGAGCCGTTGACGAGCAGGTTCGGGATACGGGTCGGCATGACCGCCGGGATCATCTCGGTGCCGTCGTAGTTCGGCACCCAGTCCACGGTTTCCTTGTGCAGGTCGGCCAGCAGCTCGTGGGCCAGCTTGGTCATGCGCACTTCGGTGTATCGCATGGCCGCGGCGTTGTCGCCGTCCACCGAACCGAAGTTGCCCTGGCCATCCACCAGCAGGTAGCGCAGGGAGAACGGTTGCGCCATCCGCACGATGGTGTCGTACACGGCAGTGTCGCCGTGGGGGTGATACTTACCGATCACGTCGCCGACGACACGGGCGGATTTCTTGTACGGCTTGTTGAAGTCGTTGCCCAGCTCGCTCATCGCGAACAGCACGCGCCGGTGCACGGGCTTCAAGCCATCGCGCGCATCCGGCAGCGCCCGCCCGACGATCACGCTCATTGCGTAGTCGAGGTAGGACTGTTTCAGCTCGTCTTCGATATTGACCGGGAGGATTTCTTTGGCCAGTTCGCCCATGAGAAGCCTGATTCCTTTTTCTGGTGAAACCTCGTCACGTCCAGATGGGACGAACGAAGCTCGCCGCTGCAGGACAAATGCCGAGCAGCGACTTACGACAAATCAACGAGTTATGCCATGGATCTGCGCAGTAAAGGCCACCTCGCGAGGCAGCCTTGGAAACCGCCGGATGTTATCACAAGAGCCGCCACGCACCTATCCCCCAGATGCGCATGGTGCGTAGTTAGTTGACCGATGACAGGCTGAAAAGGGACGAGAGAAGCTCAGAGGCGCTGGGAATGGCGATTGGTGGCCGGATTTGGCTGTTTTTTCAGGCTTTGCCGGCCCCATCGCGAGCAGGCTCGCTCCCACAGGGCAACGTACGCCGTCCAATGTCGGAGCGAGCCTGCTCGCGATGGGGCCAGCTCAGGCGCCGAAGCCCTTAGTGCAACCGCTTGCGACACATCAGTTGGGCCATCTTCGCCGCATCTGGCCGCTCAACAATGCCTTTCTCCGTCACGATAGCGTCGATCAGGTCTGCCGGGGTCACGTCGAAAACCGGATTGAAGGCGTCGGCATCGGCCCCGACCCGCTTGCCGCCAACTTCCAGCAATTCGCGGCCGTCACGCTCTTCGATGGGAATGTCTTCACCGCTGGCCAGGTTCATGTCGATGGTCGAGCTCGGCGCCACCACCATGAAGCGCACGCCGTGGTGCATGGCGCAGACTGCCAATTGATAGGTGCCGATCTTGTTCGCCACGTCGCCATTGGCGGTGATGCGGTCGGCGCCGACGATCACCCAGGTCACACCTTTGGTCTTCATGATGTGGGCGGCAGCGGAGTCGGCGTTGAGGGTCACCGGAATGCCTTCGTTCGCCAGTTCCCACGCGGTCAACCGCGAACCCTGTAGCCATGGGCGGGTTTCGTCGGCGTAGACCCGCTCGACCATGCCTTCAAGGAATGCACCGCGAATCACCCCGAGCGCAGTACCGAAGCCGCCGGTGGCAAGGGCGCCGGTGTTGCAGTGGGTCAGGATCGCCTGGGCGTTGCCCTGATGCTTGCGAATCAGGTCGACGCCGAGCTGGGCCATGGTCAGGTTGGCCTCGCGATCGCTTTCGTGGATCGCCATGGCTTCGGCCTCCAGGGCCGCCAGTGGATCGGCATGCTCTTTGAGGCGCGCCAAGCGGTCGCGCATGCGGTCAAGCGCCCAGAACAGATTGACCGCCGTCGGCCGGGAATCGGCCAGCAAGGCGAAATCCGCTTCCAGCGCATCTTGCCAGTCACCGCCCTCGGCCAACCGCGCCCGCGCCGCCAGCACCACGCCATAGGCGGCACTGATGCCGATGGCCGGCGCGCCGCGCACTACCATCGAACGGATGGCCTCGGCCACGCCGGCCGCACTGGTGTAGCCGATCCAGTTCTCCTCGAACGGTAAAACACGCTGATCGAGCAGATAAAGAGCGCCATCACGCCAATCGATGGCCTTCACCTTCTCCGCAGCCAACAGTCGATTGCGCATCCTTCACCCCGCACTCAGAAACAAAAGCCGCCGATTATAGCGATCCCTCCGCGAAGACGCTCGGGTATACTTCGCCTCCTTTATAACTCATGGAACCGTTCCACGATGCCCAAGCCTGCCGTTGCGCTCGACTTATTATTGCTGCCGACCTGGTTGGTGCCTGTCGAACCCGCCGGTGTCGTGCTCAAGGATCATGGCCTGGGCATTCGCGACGGTTGCATCGTGTTCATCGGGCCACGGGCCGAAGCCATGAGGTGCGACGCCGCTGAAGTCCGCGAATTGCCCGGCATGCTGCTCAGCCCAGGCCTGGTCAACGCCCACGGTCACGCGGCGATGACGCTGTTCCGCGGCCTGGCCGATGACCTGCCGCTGATGACCTGGCTCGAACAGCACATCTGGCCCGCCGAGGGCAAATGGGTCGATGAGGATTTCGTCCGCGACGGCACCGACCTGGCGATCGCCGAGCAGATCCAGGGCGGCATCACCTGCTTTTCGGACATGTACTTCTACCCCAAGGTCGCCAGCGACCGCGTCCATAACAGCGGCATCCGCGCGCAAATAGCCATTCCCATTCTCGACTTTCCGATCCCCGGCGCCGCCAACGCCGACGACGCCATTCGTCAGGGCATCGAATTATTCGGCGACCTCAAGCACCACCCGAGGATCAAAGTCGCATTCGGCCCGCATGCGCCATACACCGTGGGCGACGACAACCTGGAGAAGATCCGGGTGATCGCCGAAGAACTGGACGCGGCCATCCACATGCATGTTCACGAAACCGCCTTCGAAGTGCAGCAGGCTGTGGATAATACCGGCGAGCGGCCGATGGCCCGACTGGCGCGGCTTGGCCTGTTGGGGCCACGCTTCCAGGCGGTGCACATGACCCAGGTCAGCGACGAGGACCAGGCCCTGCTGGTAGAACACAACTGCAGCGTGATCCATTGTCCGGAGTCCAATCTGAAGCTGGCCAGCGGCTTCTGCCCGGTGGAGCGCCTGTGGCAGGCTGGCGTCAACGTCGCGGTCGGCACCGACGGTGCGGCGAGCAACAATGACCTGGACCTGCTGGGCGAAACCCGCACCGCCGCCCTGCTGGCGAAGGCCGTTGCGGGCTCGGCCACCGCCCTGGACGCCCACCGTGCGCTGCGCATGGCCACGCTCAACGGCGCCCGGGCTTTGGGCATCGAAGCGACGGTCGGTTCACTGGAAGTCGGCAAGGCCGCCGACCTGGTGGCCTTCGACCTGTCCGGGCTGGCGCAACAACCGGTCTACGACCCGGTTTCGCAGTTGATCTACGCCACGGGCCGGCATTGCGTCAAACACCTGTGGGTGGCCGGAAAACAATTGCTGGAGGAAGGTCGCCTGACTCGCATGGACGAGTCGCAACTGACTGCCACGGCCCAGGCCTGGGGCCGGCGGGTGAGCGGCCAGGACGAATAGCACGCCCTTTGAGCCAAGGCTCGGGGTCACTGATTTTTCAAGTTTTTCGAGGATCTTCACATGAGCAACGTCGACCACGCCGAAATCGCCAAGTTCGAAGCCCTGGCCCATCGCTGGTGGGACCGCGAGAGCGAATTCAAACCGCTGCACGACATCAACCCGCTGCGGGTCAACTGGATCGACGAGCGCGTCAGCCTCGCGGGCAAGAAAGTCCTCGACGTCGGTTGTGGCGGCGGCATCCTCAGCGAAGCCATGGCCCTGCGTGGCGCCACTGTCATGGGCATCGACATGGGCGAGGCGCCGCTGGCGGTTGCGCAATTGCATCAGCTTGAATCCGGCGTCAGCGTGGAATATCGGCAGATCACCGCCGAAGCCCTGGCCGAGGAAATGCCCGGCCAGTTCGACGTGGTCACCTGCCTGGAGATGCTCGAGCACGTGCCGGACCCTTCGTCGGTCATCCGCGCCTGCTTCCAGATGGTCAAGCCCGGCGGCCAGGTGTTCTTCTCCACGATCAACCGCAACCCGAAGGCCTACCTGTTCGCCATCATCGGCGCCGAATACATCATGAAGCTGCTGCCGCGTGGCACCCACGACTTCAAGAAATTCATCCGTCCTTCCGAGCTCGGCGCCTGGAGCCGCATGGCCGGGTTGACCGTCAAGGACATCATCGGCCTGACCTACAACCCGCTGACCAAGCACTACAAGCTGGCCGCCGACGTTGACGTCAACTACATGATCCAGACCCTGCGCGAGGAATAAGTCGATGCGTCTCAAAGCGGTTCTCTTCGACATGGACGGCACGCTGCTCGACACCGCGCCCGACTTCATCGCCATCTGCCAGGCCATGCGCGCCGACCGTGGCTTGCCGCCGATGAACACCCAGCACATCCGCGACGAAATTTCCGGCGGTGCCCGGGCGATGGTCGCGGCGACGTTCTCGATGGACCCCGAATCGCCGGGCTTCGAAGAACTGCGCCAGGAATTCCTCGACCGTTACCTCAAAGGGTGCGCGGTTCACAGTCACCTGTTCGACGGCATGGCCGAAGTGCTGGCCGACATCGAGGCGGCCAACCTTATCTGGGGCGTGGTCACCAACAAACCGGTACGTTTTGCCGAGCCGATCATGCAGCAGCTGGGCCTGGCCGAGCGCTCGAAAGTGTTGATCTGCCCCGACCATGTGAAAAACAGCAAGCCGGATCCCGAACCGTTGACCCTGGCCTGCAAGATGCTCGACCTGGACCCGGCCAGCGTGCTGTTCGTGGGGGATGACCTACGCGATATCGAGTCGGGCCGCGGCGCTGGCACCAAGACCTGTGCGGTCACTTATGGCTATATCCATCCAGACGACAATCCCAAGCACTGGGGCGCGGATGTGGTGATCGACCATCCCCTGGCCCTGCGTGAAGTGCTGGATAACGCGTTGTGCAGTTGCTGATCTGAGGCCCGCTCTTGTGGCGAGGGAGCTTGCTGTGGCGAGGGGATTTATCCCCGCTGGGGTGCGCAGCGTCCCCAAAAATATAACTGCCACCGCAGTACATCAAACCGAACCCAGAGGGGCGGTGCGACGTTTCGATAAATCCCCTCGCCACAACTGCGCACCACTGACGCATTGTTTTGTTTCGTGAGGTTTCTTTATGTTTGATTACTCCGCCCGCCCCGACCTGCTCGAAGGCCGCATCATTCTCGTCACCGGCGCCGGCCGCGGGATCGGCGCCGCTGCCGCCAAGGCTTATGCCGCCCATGGCGCCACCGTGCTGTTGCTGGGCAAGACCGAGGCCAACCTGACCCAGGTCTATGACGAAATCGAAGCGGCCGGCCATCCGCAACCAGCGGTGATTCCCTTCAACCTCGAAACTGCCCTGCCCCATCAATACGATGAGCTGGCCGCCATGATCGAGGCCGAGTTCGGTCACCTCGACGGGCTGCTGCACAACGCCTCGATCATTGGTCCGCGCACGCCGCTGGAGCAGCTTTCCGGCGAGAATTTCATGCGCGTGATGCAAGTGAACGTCAACGCCATGTTCATGCTCACCAGCACGTTGTTGCCGCTGCTCAAATTGTCCAGGGATGCCTCCGTGGTGTTCACTTCCAGCAGCGTCGGACGCAAAGGCCGGGCGTATTGGGGCGCTTATGGCGTGTCCAAGTTCGCCACCGAGGGGCTGATGCAAACTCTCGCTGACGAAGTCGACACCGTAGCGCCAGTGCGTTCCAACAGCATCAATCCCGGCGCCACCCGCACCAGCATGCGGGCCCAGGCCTACCCGGGAGAAAATCCGCTCAACAATCCGACACCCGAAGAAATCATGCCGGTCTACCTGTACCTCATGGGACCTGACAGCCAGGGCGTCAATGGCCAGGCGCTCAACGCGCAGTGACAGCCATCCGCGTCGCGGCGGTTTACCGTCGCGACGCACCCTTCCTCGATGCGCCACCCAACCGAAACGCCAAGCCGTTGCCGCCGCTTGCTCGCATTACGACCACCGTCAGTCATCAACGCCTTGATTCAATAGTGGTTTTTATCAAGGTGAACTGAATGGCACGAGTTTCGCTCTAACCCTTTTAAACACGCCGTGTCCGGCGAGTAGCGAACATTGCGAAGGGTTTATGCCTGCCAGATAAAGCGGACTAAACTCAACTCAGTGTCCTTCGGGACTGATGGATCAGTACGACGCGTAGCCTAGGGCCACCTCACCCCCGCCGGTCAGGATCGATAAAGTTCAGGGGCTCACGCCATATGAAAACGCCCACACAGACCAACGCGATCGACTTTGATAGCGCCAAGTTGCAGCGCCTGGGCCTGGCCCAGCCGTCTCCACTCGTGGCGCGGCCCGTCAGCCTGTCCCAGCTGCGCCAACAACTTGGTCAACAGTTGCAGACCAGCCTGGAACCGCAACGGATCCTTGGCTTGTTCTTCCGCGAAGTGCAACGGCTGGTGCCCTTGGACGCGCTGGCGTATCAGCACAAGCCCAGCGACCTGCGTATGGAATTCGGCCAACGCGGACACCACAACCTCAGCTACAACCTCAGCCATGAGGGCGAACATCTGGGTGAGCTGGTGTTCCGCCGCAATCAGCGCTTTACCGAGTCGGAACAGAGCGATCTGGAATCGACACTGTCTTCGCTGTTTTTTCCGCTGCGCAACGCCTTGCTCTACCGCGCCGCCACCCAAAGCGCCCTACGCGATCCGCTGACCGGCACCGGCAACCGCATCGCGATGGACCAGACGCTGGAACGTGAGATCGACATGGCCCGGCGCCACATGCAGCCACTGTCGCTGTTGATGCTGGACATCGATCATTTCAAGCGGATCAACGACACCCATGGGCATGGTGTCGGCGATGAAGTGCTCAGGGCCGTCGCTGACTCGATCAAAAGCCATCTGCGCAATGTCGACATGGTGTTCCGGTTTGGCGGGGAAGAGTTCCTGATCCTGCTGGCCAACACCAGCCGGGATGCCGCGGCCATGGTCGGCGAACGGCTGCGTTATGCCGCCCAGACCCAGGATTATTTCGCCGGCGGGACAAGGATTGAACTGACCGTCAGCCTCGGCTGCGCGACATTGCTGCCGGGCGAGTCGGCCGAAAGCCTCTTGCGCCGAGCCGACAGTGCGCTGTATGTAGCAAAGCGCGAGGGCAGAAACCGGTTGACGATGGCGGGCTGAAGCCCCAACTGCTTGACGCCGACACACCGCCATCGCGAGCAGGCTCGCTCCCACAGGGGATTGGCGGTGTACATAAGATCCTCACTCACCACAAAGCCACTGTGGGAGCGAGCCTGCTCGCGAAGGGGCCGGGTCTGCCAACGCAAGATTAACTGCCAGCCCGCCATCGCGAGCAAGCTCGCTCCCACAGGGGATTGGCGGTGTACATAGGATCTTCACTCACCACAAAACCACTGTGGCAGCGAGCCTGCTCGCGAAGGGGCCGGGTCTGCCAATACAAGATTAACTGCCAGACCGCCATCGCGAGCAAGCTCGCTCCCACAAGGGATTGGCGGTGTACATAAGATCTTCACTCACCACAAAACCACTGTGGGAGCGAGCCTGCTCGCGAAGGGGCCGGGCCTGCCAACGCAAGGTTAACTGCCAGACCGCCATCGCGAGCAGGCTCGCTCCCACAAGGGATTGGCGGTGTGCATAAGATCTTCACTCACCACAAAACCACTGTGGGAGCGAGCCTGCTCGCGAAGGGGTCGGACCTGCCAACGCAAGGTTAACTGCCAGCCCGCCGTCGCGAGCAAGCTCGCTCCCACAAGGGATTGGCGGTGTACATAAGATCTTCACTCACCACAAAGCCACTGTGGGAGCGAGCCTGCTCGCGAAGGGGCCGGGCCTGCCAACACAAGGTCAACAGCCAGCCCGCCATCGCGAGCAGGCTCGCTCCCACAGGGGATTGGCGGTGTACATAAGATCTTCACTCACCACAAAGCCACTGTGGGAGCGAGCCTGCTCGCGAAGGGACCGGGCCTGCCAACGCAAGGTTAACTGCCAGACCGCTATCGCGAGCAAGCTCGCTCCCACAAGGGATTGGCGGTGTACATAAGATCTTCACTCACCACAAAGCCACTGTGGGAGCGAGCCTGCTCGCGAAGGGGCCGGGCCTGCCAACACAAGGTCAACAGCCAGCCCGCCATCGCGAGCAAGCTCGCTCCCACAAGGGATTGGCGGTGTACATAAGATCTTCACTCACCACAAAACCACTGTGGGAGCGAGCCTGCTCGCGAAGGGGCCGGGTCTGCCAACTCAGGTTAACTGCCAGACCGCCATCGCGAGCAGGCTCGCTCCCACAAGGGATTGGCGGTGTACATAAGATCTTCACTCACCACAAAACCACTGTGGCAGCGAGCCTGCTCGCGAAGGGGCCGGGCCTGCCAACGCAAGATTAACTGCCAGACCGCCATCGCGAGCAGGCTCGCTCCCACAAGGGATTGGCGGTGTAGATAAGATCTTCACTCACCACAAAACCACTGTGGGAGCGAGCCTGCTCGCGAAGGGGCCGGGCCTGCCAACGCAAGGTTAACGGCCAGCCCGCCATCGCGAGCAAGCTCGCTCCCACAAGGGATTGGCGGTGTACATCAGATTTTCGATCCCCACAAAACCACTGTGGCAGCGAGCCTGCTCGCGAAGGGGCCGGGCCTGCCAACGCAAGGTTAACTGCCAGACCGTCATCGCGAGCAGGCTCGCTCCCACAGGGGATTGGCGGTGTACATCAGATTTTCGATCCCCACAAAACCACTGTGGGAGCGAGCTTGCTCGCGAAGGGGCCGGGCCTGCCAACGCAAGGTTAACTGCCAGACCGCCATCGCGAGCAGGCTCGCTCCCACAAGGGATTGGCGGTGTACATAAGATCTTCACTCACCACAAAGCCACTGTGGGAGCGAGCCTGCTCGCGAAGGGGCCGGGCCTGCCAACGCAAGGTTAACTGCCAGCCCGCCATCGCGAGCAAGGTCGCTCCCACAGGGGATTGGCGGTGCACATCAGATTTTCGATCCCCACAAAACCACTGTGGGAGCGAGCCTGCTCGCGAAGGGGCCGGGTCTGCCAACGCAAGATTAACTGCCAGACCGCCATCGCGAGCAAGGTCGCTCCCACAGGGGATTGGCGGTGTACATCAGATTTTCGATCCCCACAAAACCATTGTGGGAGCGAGCTTGCTCGCGAAGGGGCCGGAACATTCAACACAAGGTTGACGGTTCAGACCGCTTTCGCGAGCAAGCCCGCTCCCACAGGTGGGTCAAGCTATCGGGTATCAGCTACCCGCCAACGCCAGGCGCTCGCGGCTGGGCGGGGTCTTCTCGGCTACGCCCGATTGCTCCAGCTGCATGCATCGTTCCAGGAACAGATACATGTAGTCGTAGCTCTTGCAAACGGCCTGCCGCAGCTCCACCTGCAGCGCCTTGCTCGGGTTCATGCCCGCCAGTGTGCAGATGATTTCCAGCGCTTCCCAAGGGTGGGCATCGTCATACTGGGCATGCATCTTCAGCCATTTCATGGCCCGCTTGCGGTCTTCCTCGGCGAAGGCCGATGCGTAGACGCCATTGGAGCAGACCAGCGCCGACCATTCCCCGGTCGCGCCCTCGATGGCGTAGTTGGTCGCCGCGATCGCCACGATCAGCGAGTCCGCCGAGCTGGTGTGCCAGCACCAATGGCTCAGTGCGTGCAGCTCGGGCGGCACCTGCTGTGCCTGGAGATCCTCGAGCGTCACACCATGGGCGGCGCTCCAGTTCACCCAGTAGTCGGCGTGATTGAGTTCGACACGAATGTTGCGCATCAGCCAGCGACGCGCCATGTCCTCGCCAGGGTGGCGGGCAAAGCGGGTCTTGGTGAGATTCTGTGCCATGTATAAAGCGAACTGTTCAACGACCGGCCAACCACCAATGAGGTAGTGGCGCATGGTCTTGGCGCTGAGCTTGTTGTCACGCATGCGTTGATACAGCTCGTGTTCGACAACCCGGCGCTTGCTCTCGCTGCAATCTGTAATGAGCTGCTGTGCCCATTTCGGATAGCTACTAGCGTCCATGAGCGGGCCTGTTCGGTTGAATGTGTCGATCACTGTCGGGCTCCTTTTGATTGTGATTTTTTGCGGACCAACAAGAGTTTCAGCGGAACGTGCCGGGGGCCTTGAATAACAACGGCTGGGGCCTGGCCGGCCTGCACTGCAATGTGTCACAGGTAAACATTTGTGGACGCTCGATAACATACCCCTGAGCGTAATCCACGCCAATCTCAAGCAATGCCTGTTCGATCTGTACCGTTTCTACGAACTCGGCAATCGTACGCTTACCCATGACGTGGCCGATATGATTGATCACTTCGACCATTGCCCGGTTAATCGGGTCGTCCAGCATATCCTTTACGAAACTCCCATCGATCTTCAGGAAGTCTACAGGTAAATGTTTCAAGTAAGCGAATGAAGACATTCCGGCACAAAAGTCATCCAGGGAAAAGTAACAACCCAAGCCTTTGAGTTCATTGATAAAGCGGATCGCACTGCCCAGATTGGAAATTGCACTGGTCTCGGTAATTTCAAAACAAATCATTTCTGGTGGGATGGCGTACGTCTCAAACTGTTTACGCAGGAAGTCCAGGAATGCCTGATCTCCTATAGTCGTGCCTGACAGATTAATCGCACACATTGCCAACGGACCCCGCCTTGATTCGTTCAGGCACTGGCGAATGATCCTGAAAACATTCTCCACTACCCAACGGTCCAGCGAAGTCATCAGGCCATAACGTTCCGCCGCCGGGATGAAACTGTCCGGCAGGATCATCCGGCCCGCCTCGTCATGCAGGCGCAACAGGATTTCAATGTGACCGCCGCCATGGTCACCGGGACCCAATGCGGCAATTTCCTGGGCGTAGAGACAGAAGCGATTTTCTTCCAGGGCCATATGCAGGCGCTGGACCCAGGCCATCTCGCCGAAACGCAGGGACAGTTCCGAATCGTCGGCATGGTAGACCTGGACCCGGTTGCGCCCTTTTTCCTTGGCCATGTAGCACGCCATGTCCGCGGCCCGCAGGGACGCCTCCAGCGTGGTCGGACTCTGGGCGATGTGCACGAGGCCAATGCTCACGGTGGTCACGAATGGCCGACCTTTCCATACAAAATGCAGGTTCTGTACGGTCTGGCGCAGACCTTCGGCAATTTTTTCCGCCGCGTCCGGCGAACAGTTTTCCAACAAGATGCCGAACTCATCCCCGCCCAGCCGGGCCAATGTATCGTTTTCCCGCAACCCCGATTGCAGCAGCGCGCAAATATGGCGCAGCAACTCGTCACCCGCGGCATGACCGCACGTGTCGTTGACCAGCTTGAACTGATCCAGGTCGAGAAACATCAAGGCGTGGCGGCCCACTTGCCGAGTGAGGTTATGCAGGGCCTGTTCGAGGCGGTATTCGAATTCGCGACGGTTCGCCAGGCCGGTCAATGCATCGTGCGTGGCCTGCCAGGACAGGTTGGCGATGTACTGCCGCTCCTGGGTCATGTCGTGCAACACCAGCACCGCGCCGCTGACCTTGCCCGAGTGGCGGATCGGCGCACCGACCAGCGTGACCGACACGGTACTGCCGTCCAGCCTCTGGATCAGCTTGGAATGTTCGCTGCCGCCGCCAAGCCGCCCGCTGAGGATATGCTCGATCAATGTCAGCCCCTCGGTCTGGGCATTGTCGTCGAGCAGATTGAACAGCGCCGCCAGGGGCAGCCCCGCCGCATGCTCGGCTTTCCAGTGCGTCATCGCTTCGGCCGCGGGGTTCATGTAGGCAATGGCGCCTTCAACGTCGGTGGTGATCACCCCGTCGCCGATCGATTGCAGGGTGATCTGCGCCCGCTCCTTCTCTAACTGCAGCGCGTTGGCGAAGACTTGTCGCTGGGCCAGCAATTTATGCGTGCGCAACAGCGCCAGCACGATCAGCCCCAGGGCCGTGGCGAAGTTGGTCACGAGCAACAGGCGCAGGATGAACCGCGACCCCTCGCCCAGCGCATCGCTGAAAGCCTTGGCGGCCGGCGTCACCGAATCGTTGATCGCGAAAATCTGCGCTTTCCAGCCTCGCACGTCGTTTTCCGTCACCTCCCCCGCCGTGATGCTGCGGTGCATTTGTCGCGCGACATTATCCAGCTCGGTGAGGTAGCCATCGCCCACTGTCCAGAGGTCGATGGCTTCTTCCAGGTAACTGAAGTGGCGAAAGTTGAGGTACAGCCAGATCAGGCTGGAAACGTCGTCCGGATGATTCCCGCCCTGGAGGATCCCGGCCCGCGCCGCTTCCAGGTCCGGCGGTTGGCGGTCGAGGGCCACGCGAAGGTCATGGCCGCCCTCAGGCACGGCGATGGCCTGTTGGTATTTGCGGAAAATCGATTCGTCACGGCTGTCGGCATACAAATTGAGGTAATAAATGGCGTCTTTCTGGCCCTTGGACCAAAGACTTTCCCCCGCCACATATCCGCGTACCGCAGACAAGACATACAGGCTGACGCCGCCAAGCAATGCTTGAAATAGCACAACGGCAATAAAGGGCCAGACAATGCCCAACAATCGTGGCGTTCCGAGAGTCCGCTTTTGCTTCATGAGGTCCCTTGCACAAGCATTGCCAATGAGCACCCGCGAGAATTCCGCTCCAGATTCCACAGCCTAGGCTAGTTTTCGATCCTTCGAACGAATGGATCACGGGATCGCTTGGCTTGGGGTGGAGATTCGGACGAATCGGGGGCTCTGGCTGATTTTTTTCCGATACTAAGCACAGAAAAGCAAAGGAAACTCAAGGTCGCTGTATTTGTTGCAAGTGACCATAGAGTCGAGCGTACAAACCACCCTCGGCAATCAGTTGCAGATGGTCACCGTCTTCGGCGATTTGCCCGCCGTCGAATACCAATACCCGGTCGGCCTGTTTCACCGCCGATAATCGGTGGGCGATGATCAAGGTGGTGCGCCCGTGCAGGAACTTCGCCAATGCCTGGTGCAGGTTATATTCGGTGGCGGCGTCCAGCGCCGATGTGGCTTCATCGAGAATCACCACCCGGGGATCGGCCAGGACCATGCGCGCAATCGCCAGTCGCTGACGCTGCCCGCCCGACAACCTCACCCCGGATCGACCCACAACACTCTCCAGCCCCATGGGCAGCGCCCGCACTGTCGATTCGAGCTGGGCGATCGCCAGTGCTCGCCAGCAATCCTCATCGCTGCAGTCGCGACCCATGGACAAATTGGCCCGCACCGTGTCGTTGAACAGCGCGGGGTGCTGAAGCACCACCGCGACATTTTCCCGGATGGTTTCCAGGCCGATTTCCTGTTGGCTCGCGCCCCCGAACCGAATACTGCCGGCCTGTGGCGTATAGAGCCCCAACAGCAGTTGCACCAGGGTGCTTTTTCCGCCACCGCTGGCCCCGACGATTGCGACCTTTTCCCCCGGCGAGATGGACAGGTTCATCTGATCGAGCACCCGCTCCTCGCCGTAGCCAAAACTGAGCCCCTGAATGTCGATGCCTACCGTGTCCCGCCCTTTGAATGGGTCGACGCCACCGTCGTACTGAGGCTCATCGGCGCGGGCCAGCAATTCGTTGATGCGATTCAAGGCGCCGGACGCCGCGTAATAGGCGTATTGCAGGTTCAGCAGTTGCTCGACTGGGCCAATCATGAACCACAAGTAGCTGAACACCGCGAGCATCTGGCCCACGGACAGGTCCGAAAACAACACGGTGAGCATGGCCGCGGCGCGGAAAATGTCGATGCCGAACTGGAACAGCAGGCCACTGGCACGGTTCGAGGCGTCGGTTTTCCATTGTGAATTCACCGCGTAGTCCCGGACATCCCGGGCACGGATCCCCAATCGTCCGAGGAAAAATCCCTGGCGGTTACCGGCGCGTACTTCCTGGATGGCATCCAGGGTTTCAGTCAGCGCCTGGGTGAAACGCGAGGTGCTGTCGTTTTCCAGCTTCTTCAGGTGCTTGACCCGCTTGCCCAGTTGCACCGTGGCGTAGATCACCAACGGATTGAACAACAGGATCAGCAGCGCCAGCTTCCAGTGCATGCACATCAGGATCCCGGCGGTGCCCACCAGGGTCAGCATGGCCACCAGGAACCGGCTAAGGGTTTCGCCGACGAACTTGTCCAGGGTGTCCAGGTCGGTGACCAGATGGGTGGTCACGGTGCCGCTGCCCAGGCTTTCGTATTCGCCGAGGGAAATGCGTTTGAGGCGTTCAATCAGCCGGATACGGATGCGATAGACGATGTCCTTGGCCAGGCTGGCGAATAAACGGGCCTGCAAGACGTTGAACAGCAATGCGCCGCAACGCAGTGCCAACGTCACGAGCAGCATCAACCCAATGTAGCCGGCCGCACTCTGCCAGGCCGCCGGCAGCGCATGATTCATGACCTTCAATGCCGCGTCGCCATGACCCAGCAAGACTTCGTCCACGAGCAACGGCAGCAACAACGGGATGGGTACGCTGCACAGCGTCGCCAGCACGGCAACGCCGTTGGCGATCCACAGGGCTTTTTTGTGCTTGAGGGCCAGGCGACGGATTTCCGCCCAGCTCAACCGATCGATGCGCCGCGTGGCGGATACGCCATCACCGGGCAGGTCAGGCACAGGCCGCGCGCTCCAACCAGCGGCCCAGCAGCGGGGCCAACTGATCCAAAGGTTGGTAGCCGTTGGTCAGCAAGGCCAATTGGCCGTCCCGTTCGGCCAGCAGCGTGGGGAATCCGGCGATGCCCAGGTCTTGTACCCAAGTGAAGTCAGCGGCCGTGGCGGCATGTTGATCGGCGCGATCGAAGGCGGCGGCAAACTCGATGCGAGGCAGCCCGGCCTGCTCCGCCAGTTCCACCAGGACGCTGGCGTGGGTCACGTCGCGACCCTGTGCATAAAAAGCCCGCTGGATCAGCTTCATCAGCGTCCAGGCCATGTCCGGCGCCAGGCTGCGGGCCGTCACCAGCGCGCGGCAAGCGGGCTCGGTGTCGTAGACAAAACCGTCCGGTAGCGCACCCTCGAGCTTGAACGGCTGGCCGGTGGCCTGGGTGACCGCCTGCCAGTGTTCCAAGATGTAGCGCCGAGTCGTCGGCTCCAAGGCCGAACCGCTGCCAGTGCGCAAGCCGCCCACCACCAGGTGCAATTCCACGCCCGCGGCCTGCGCCTGCTCGGCCAACGCCTCGGCCACCGGCGCGAAGCCCCAGCACCAGGAACACATCGGGTCCATCACATACAGCAGGCGCGACGCCATGGCTCAAGCCTCGGAAGGTGTTTGCTTGTAGTTGTAGCCGATCGGGTGCGGCATGTTGCGGGCCTTGGCCAGTTCGATCTGCTTTTGCCGGTCGATGGCGCTGCGGCGGGTCTTCTCGCTCAGCTTGTCCCAGCAGTGCGGGCAACTGATCCCGGGCACGTAGTGCTCGGAGGCGCGATCTTCAACGCTCACCGGCGTACGGCATGCATGACATTGATCGTAGTCGCCTTCGCTGAGATCGTGGCGCACGGTCACGCGGTTATCGAATACAAAGCAGTCGCCGCGCCATTTGGTTTCTTCCTGGGGCACCTCTTCAAGGTATTTCAGGATGCCGCCCTTGAGGTGATAGACCTCGTCGAAACCTTGGCCAAGCATATAGCTCGACGCTTTTTCACAACGAATGCCACCGGTGCAGAACATCGCCACTTTCTTGTGCCGGGTTGGGTCGAAGTGGGCTTTGATGTAGTCGGGGAACTCTCGGAAGCTGGTGGTCTTGGGATCGATGGCGCCTTCGAAGGTGCCGATGGCCACTTCGTAGTCATTGCGCGTGTCGATCAGCAGGACTTCCGGATCGCTGATCAAGGCGTTCCAGTCTTGCGGCTCGACATAGGTGCCAACCTGCTTGTTCGGGTCCACGCCGTCGACGCCGAGGGTGACGATTTCTTTCTTGAGCTTGACCTTGGTGCGGTAGAACGGCTGCTCGTCGCAGTACGACTCCTTGTGGTCGATATCATCCATGCGCGGGTCGTTCTTGAGCCAGGCCATCAATCCGTCAATCCCTTCGCGGGTGCCGGAAACGGTGCCGTTGATGCCTTCTTCGGCGATCAACAACGTGCCTTTGATGCCGTTGTCGAGCATCGCCTTGAGCAGGGGCTCGCGCAGCTCGACGTAATCTTCCAGGGTGACGAACTTATACAGTGCCGCCACGACAATGGGTGGTGTCATGGGTATTTCTCCAGGTGGCTACCCTCGCAAAGGGTGAACCGGATGCGAAAAAAAACGCGCCGGGTAAGCGGCGCGGTGCGGATTCTAGCAAAAACATATGTATTGCAGGGCTGCAATTGCACGGCCGGACACTGCCCTGTGGCGAGGGGATTTATCCCCGCTCGGCTGCGAAGCAGGCGCCAGGCTTCCTTCCGGATGGGCCTGCTTCGCAGGCCAGCGGGGATGAATCCCCTCGCCACAACGAGCTACTTCACCCATGACAATCAGTGCTTGCTGCCTCCGGCACAGGTCGGCGAAGCCGGGGCCGCGTCGATCTGGGCCCATTCTTGCGGCGTGTAGGTGTGCAGCGCCAGTGCATGGAATTCGCCCATCAATTCGCCCAGCGTGCCGTAGACCATCTGGTGACGCTTGACCCGATTGAGCCCCTCGAACTGTCGGCTGACCACGACCGCCTTGAAGTGGGTCTGCAACCCACGGCTGTGCATGTGGCTTTCGTCCAGCACTTGCAAGTGCTCGGGCTGCAGAAGCCCAAGGGTCGATTCAATGCGTTGTTGCATGCTCATGCCGGGGCTCCGCTTATGGCTTTTTCTTGGCCGGGGCAGCGGCTTTCGGCTCGAGCTCGGCGGTCATGTCCGCCAGCAGCTTGTTGACCACCGGCACCGCGCTTTCCAGCTTGGCCTGGGTCAGTTGCGCCGATTGCTGGGTCAGCTGGGGCATTTTTTCCAGGACTTTCTTGCCCAGGGGAGACTGATAGAAGGACACCAGTTCCTTGAGCTCCGATTCGCTGAAGTTGCTGGTGTAGAGCTTGACCATGTCCGGCTTGAGCTTGTTCCAGCCGATGGCCTGGTCCAGCGCGGCATTGGCCTTGGCCTGGTAGGTCTCCAGCGTGGCCTTTTTCGACTCGGGAGCTTTGGTCTGCTCGAAGCGCTGGGCAAACATCTGCTGTACTTGCATGTAGACGGGGGTACCCAGCTTGTCGGCATGCGCCAGGGTCAGGAACGCTTCGGCACTGGCGTTGTGGCTGGCGGTATCGGCGAAGACAGGGCCGCTGGCACACACCAGAGCAACGGCGGTACAGATGGCACGAAGACGGGTCATCGAGTTTCCTTTTCTAACAGGCGAGGTAAAACCCCAAGGGCGACCATTCTGCGCCTAATAAACGCCGGGGCTCAACCCCGACCCTTGGCGGGGCCGATTGACGGACAGAACCGCGCGCCCCTAGATTGAGGGGTGATTGAGGGAACCGCTGGCGCCCACCAGGGCCTAAACTGCGCATTCAGACCTACAGGAGTTTGACCCGATGAGCCGTATTGAAACCGACAGCCTTGGCCAGGTTGAAGTCCCGGATGAAGCCTATTGGGGCGCACAGACACAGCGCTCCATGATCAACTTTGCCATCGGCAACGAACGCATGCCGCTGTCGGTGTTGCACGCTTTGGCGCTGGTCAAAAAAGCCGCCGCGCGGGTCAACGACCGCAACGGTGACCTGCCCGCCGACATCGCCCGCCTGATAGAGCAGGCCGCCGACGAGGTGCTGGCCGGCCAGCATGACGACCAGTTTCCTCTGGTGGTCTGGCAGACCGGCAGCGGGACCCAGAGCAACATGAACGTCAACGAGGTCATCGCCGGGCGCGCCAATGAGCTGGCGGGCAACCCGCGAGGCGGCAAGAGCCCGGTTCACCCCAACGACCACGTCAACCGTTCCCAGAGTTCCAACGACTGCTTCCCCACCGCGATGCACATCGCCGCCGCCCAAGCCGTCTACCAGCAATTGCTGCCGGCCATCAGCGAGTTGTCGGGTGGTCTCGCGGAACTGGCGGCGCGCCATATGAAGCTGGTCAAGACCGGCCGTACCCACATGATGGACGCCACGCCGATCACGTTCGGCCAGGAACTGTCCGCGTTCATCGCCCAACTCGATTATGCCGAACGAGCGATCCGCGCCGCCTTGCCGGCCGTCTGCGAGCTGGCCCAGGGCGGCACGGCGGTGGGCACAGGGCTCAATTCCCCCCATGGTTTTGGCGAAGCGATTGCCGCTGAGTTGGCGGCGCTGTCCGGCTTGCCCTTCGTTACCGCGCCGAACAAGTTCGCTGCGCTGGCGGGCCATGAGCCGCTGACCACATTGTCCGGCGCGCTGAAGACCCTGGCCGTGACCCTGATGAAAATCGCCAACGACCTTCGCCTGCTGGGTTCCGGGCCGCGAGCGGGGTTTGCCGAGGTGAAATTGCCGGCCAACGAGCCGGGCAGTTCCATCATGCCTGGCAAGGTCAACCCGACCCAGTGCGAAGCCTTGTCGATGCTCGCCTGCCAAGTCCTGGGCAACGACGTGGCCATCGGTTTCGCCGCCAGCCAGGGTCACTTGCAGCTGAACGTGTTCAAGCCGGTGATCATCCACAACCTGCTGCAATCGATCCGCCTGCTGGCCGATGGCTGCAGCAACTTCCAACAGCATTGCATCGCCGGCCTCGAACCGGATGCCGAGCAGATGGCGGCGCACCTGGAACGCGGATTGATGCTAGTGACGGCGCTGAACCCGCACATCGGCTACGACAAGTCGGCGGAAATCGCCAAGAAAGCCTACAGCGAGGGGCTGACCCTGCGGGAGGCCGCGTTGCAGCTGGGGTACCTGACCGATGAGGAGTTCGAGGCCTGGGTCCGGCCGGAGAACATGCTGGAGGCCGGTGGGCAGGGTTGAGTTTGTTGTCCTGAAGGCCGCCATCGCGAGCAGGCTCGCTCCCACAGGGGCCGGTGTGGGCCTTGATGTCGAGTCCACAGACGAACCCATGTGGGAGCGAGCCTGCTCGCGATGGCGCCAGCAGGCTCGACATCACCATACATGACACCCACATACGCTCCCTCAGCGATCTAGCGACCCACCGCCAAACGCTCGCGCCGGGCCCTGAGCCCGGCGATGAGCGATGGTCCCAACGCCACCAGCGCGGACCCCAGCACGACCAACACCGCCCCGCCATACCCCAAAACATTGATCTGTTCGGCATGGACATACTCGGGCCACCACCAGGCGGCCATCGCCACGGCGGCGAACGTCACCAGCGGCGTGATCGCCAGGGTCGCGCTGACCCGCGAGGCTTCCCAATGGGCCAGCGCCTCGGCAAACGCACCATAAGCGATCAACGTGTTGAGGCAACAGGCGAGCAACAGCCAGCCCTGCAATGGGGTCAGTTGCAACGCCTCCAGCGGATGAACCCAAGGCGTGAGCAACAACGCGCAGAACAGGTAGATCACCATCATCACTTGCAATGAATTCCAGACCGTCAGCAGTTGCTTCTGGCCCAGGGCATAAAACGTCCAGACCGTCGACGCAGACAGCACCAGCAAGACCCCGGCGGTGTAGTCGCTCAACGACGTCAGCAACTCGGTGAGACGCTGGTTGAAGAACAGCGCAAAACCAATCAGCAACACCAGCAGGCCAATGCCCTGCCCCACGCTGAAACGCTCCTTGAATACAAACAGACTGGCGACCAGCAGCATGATCGGCCCCATCTGCACCACCAGTTGCGCCGTACCGGGACTCAAGCGGTTCAGGCCCATCAGGTACAGAACGTAGTTACCCACCAGCCCCAACACCGCCATCACCACCAGCCAGCCGCCACGCGGGCCGAGCACCTTGCGGCTGGGCAGGCGCCGTGTCGCCGCCAGGTACACGAAGAGCAACCCGCCGGACACCGTCAGCCGAAACCAGGTCACCGTCACCGGATCCATCACTTGCAGCACTTGCTTGAGCTTGATCGGCAGGATTCCCCACAACAGGGCGGTCAACAAAGCCAGAAGAAGCCCGTAGACCCAGCGACCGGACGATATGTGCATGCAACCCTCGAAGCCCTCGATATGAACGCCCATTCTAGGCTCGGATCGATCGGTGGCACAGGCACAATCGGGCATTTGGCGCCGACGCAATTGTACGGGTCGCTAGCCGTCGATCGGCTGGACAGGCGCAAACCTGCGACACCACATATGCTCAATTGAGACAACCACGCAGCCCCCATGGAGACCCGAAATGCCAGGAACGCGCGCAAACGATACAGACGCCCCCAAGACAGTATTCCGAAGTGACCGGATCTGCCGGGTAAATGGCGAATTTTATTTCAATACGCGCGAAGGCACCCAGGAAGGTCCGTTCGAAACTCGTGAGGCGGCGGAGCAGGAGATTGCGGCATACATCCAACGGATGCAGAAGTTGCCCAAGGTGGCTGAACAGTTTGCAGCTCCCGTGGCGAGGGAGCTTGCTCCCGCTGGGCCGCAAAGCGGCCCTTCTATGGTTCATACCCAGTAAAAAGGGGCAACTGCTTCGCAGCCGAGTGGGAGCAAGCGCCCTCGCCACGAAGCTCCTGAGGCGGCGCTTATCGCACCGCCTCGAACAACCCCGTCGCCCCCATCCCGCCGCCCACGCACATGGTCACGACGCCATAGCGCAGGTTGCGCCGTTGCAACTCCCGCACCAGATGCCCCACTTGCCGCGAGCCGGTCATGCCGAACGGGTGACCGATGGAAATCGAGCCGCCGTTGACGTTGTATTTCTCGTTATCGATTTCCAACCGGTTGCGACTGTAGAGGCATTGGGAGGCAAACGCTTCGTTGAGCTCCCACAGATCGATGTCGCCAATCTGTAGTCCCTTGGCCTTGAGCAACCTGGGCACCGAGAACACCGGGCCGATGCCCATCTCGTCCGGCTCGCAACCGGCGACGGTAAAGCCGCGAAAAAACGCCTTGGGTTTGAGTCCCAGGGCCAGGGCTTTTTCCAGGCTCATCACCAGCGTCATCGAGGCGCCATCGGACAGTTGGGAAGAGTTGCCCGCCGTTACCGAACCGTCCTCGGCAAACACCGGCTTCAAGCCGGCCAGGCTTTCGTAGGTGGTATCGGGGCGGTTGCAGTCATCGCGGTCAACCACACCGTCCAGAATCTGAACCGCGCCGGTGTTCTTGTCCTCGACCCGGTACTTGACCGTCATCGGCACGATTTCATCGTTGAACAGCCCCTCGGCCTGGGCCCGGGCCGTGCGCTGCTGGCTCTGCAAGGCGTAGCGGTCCTGCTCCTCGCGGCTCACCTGATAACGGCGCGCGACGACCTCGGCAGTCTGACCCATGGGGAAGTAGATTCCCGGCACCTGTTCCTTGAGCAATGGATTGATCAGGTTGTCGGTGTTGACGCTCTTCATCGTCAGGCTGATGGATTCGACGCCGCCGGCGACGATGATCTCGCTGCAACCCGAGGCGATCTGGTTGGCGGCAATCGCGATGGCTTGTAGGCCCGAGGAGCAGAAACGGTTGAGGGTCATCCCGGCGGTGCCGATGCCCAGTTGCGAGAGCACCGCCACGTTACGCCCGATGTTGAAGCCTTGGGCGCCTTCGTTGGAACCAGCGCCGACGATGCAATCCTCGACACTGGCCGGGTCGATGTCGTTACGCGCCAGCAACGCATTGACGCAATGCGCCGCCATGTCGTCCGGACGGGTCATGTTGAACTTGCCGCGAAAGGACTTGGCCAATCCGGTCCGTACGCTGTCGACGATCACCACTTCACGCATGGCGGCACCTCATTGTTGTTATCGGTTAAGAGTGGATTCGAGGATAAATCCACCGCATAACCGAACGCGACAATCATTCACCCCGCGTATGCGTGCCCATCGTGCTAGCTCTTTTTCCGCGCTTGCCTGGCGGAACGCTCGAACGCGGCCTCCAGCGCGTCATTGAGCGTACGCAACACCTTGACCCGGGCCCAGCGCTTGTCATTGGCCTCTACCAGCGTCCAAGGAGCGATCTCGGTGCTGGTGCGATCGACCATGTCGCAGACCGCCGAGCGATAGGCGTCCCACTTGTCCCGGTTGCGCCAGTCGTCCTCGGTGATCTTGAAGCGTTTGAAGGGGATTTCCTCCCGCTCCTGGAAGCGCTCCAGCTGCGTTTCCTTGTCGATCGCCAGCCAGAACTTCACCACCACCACGCCGGCATCGGTCAACTGTTCCTCGAAATCGTTGATCTCGCCGTAGGCCCGCAGCCAGTCGGCACGGCTGCAAAAGCCTTCGACCCGCTCCACCAACACCCGGCCGTACCAGGAGCGATCGAACATGGTGAACTTGCCCCGGGCCGGAATATGTCGCCAGAACCGCCACATGTAGGGGTGGGCACGTTCTTCCTCGGTGGGCGCGGCAATCGGCACGATGCTGTACTGGCGCGGATCGAGCGCCGCCGCGACCCGGCGGATGGCACCGCCCTTGCCCGCCGCGTCGTTGCCTTCGAACACGGCCACCAGGGCATGCCGGCGCATGCGCTTGTCGCGCAGCAGGCCGGCGAAGCGGGCCTGCTCGGTGATCAACTGTTCTTCGTAGTCGGCCTTGTCCAGACGTAGCGTCATGTCCAGGCTATCGATCAAGGTCACCTGGTCATCCAGCGCTGGCAACGGCGCCACGTTGACCTTGGCCGCCTTGACCTTCGGCCGATCCAGGGCCTGGCGCAAGCCTTCGAGCAAGATGCGTCCGACCGCAAGGCTGCGGTAACAGGCATCCACCCCTTCGATCACATGCCACGGCGCGTAATCGCGACTGGTGCGGCGCAGCACGCGCTCGCCGTACTTGACGAACTTGTCGTAGGTCTTCGACTGCTGCCAGTCCAGCGGGCTGATGCGCCAGCTGTGCAGCGGATCGTCCTGGAGGCTTTTGAGGCGGGCCTTCATCTGTTTCTTGGATAGGTGAAACCAGAACTTGAAGATCAGCGCGCCCTCATCGCAGAGCATTTTCTCCAGGCGTTCGGCACCGTTGATCCCCTGGTCGAGCCGCGGGTCCTTGAACTCGCCGTGGACCCGCCCTTGCAGCATCTGGCTGTACCAGTTACCGAAAAAAATCCCCATGCGCCCCTTGGCCGGCAGCATCCGCCAATAGCGCCAGGCCGGCGGCCGCGCCAGCTCCTCGTCAGTCTGCTGGTCGAAGGTGCGGACCTCGATCAATCGCGGATCCATCCACTCGTTGAGCAACTTCACCGTCTCGCCCTTACCCGCGCCTTCGATGCCGTTGATCAGTACGATGACCGGGAAACGCCCCTGCTGGTGCAGCTCGTATTGCGCTTCGAGCAACGCTTCGCGCAGTGCCGGGACTTCAGCCTCATAGGTTTCTTTATCAACGACGTGACCGATTTCGGCGGACTCGAACATGGGCAGCTCCTTCAAGGAATGGGGCAAGACTAGCGGATTGGATGCGCGCCTGCGCAGCAGATTCCTTCCGGATGCGGGCACCCTTGCCTTGGATCAAGCAACGCCTTGCCGATCGGCTAGAATGGCGCCTTCATTTTCGCCGAGCCCGTCATGACGCCCATTCAACACCACGCCCAACTCGACTGGGACGACCAGGGTCGCCCCCGCTCCCGGGTGTTCAACGATGTCTATTTCTCGGACCAGTCGGGCCTGGAAGAAACCCGCTACGTGTTCTTGCAACAGAACAACCTCGCCGAGCGTTTCGCCGGGCTGGCGGAGGGCGGGCGGCTGGTGATCGGTGAAACCGGGTTTGGTACCGGGTTGAATTTCCTCTGCGCCTGGCAGTTGTTCGAGCAATGCGCACCGGCCGGGGCACGGCTGCATTTTGTCAGCGTCGAGAAGTTTCCCCTGAGCCCCGAGGACCTGCGCCGGGCCCTGGCCTTGTGGCCAGCGCTCAAGGTCCAGGCCGATCAATTGCTCGGGCAGTACGTGGCGATCCACCCAGGTTTCCAGCGCCTGACCCTGGCGAGCGGCCGGGTCACCCTGACGTTGTTGATTGGCGATGCCCTGGAGCAATTGCCGCAACTGGATGGGCGGATCGACGCCTGGTTCCTCGACGGTTTCGCCCCGGCGAAAAACCCCGAGATGTGGAGCGCCGAGCTGTTCGCCGAGCTGGCGCGACTGGCCGCGCCGGGGGCTACCCTCAGCACCTTCACCAGCACCGGCTGGGTGCGGCGCCGGTTGAACGCGGCGGGTTTCAAGATGAAGCGCACGCCAGGCATCGGCCATAAATGGGAGATTCTTCGCGGCGTGTTCCTCGGTTGGCCGGAGCAGACGCCGTCACCCGCGCCGATCAAGCCCTGGTACGCCCGGCCCGCGCCGCATACCCGCGAGCGGCGGGCCTTGGTGATCGGCGGCGGACTGGCCGGTTGCGCCAGCGCGGCCAGCCTCGCGGCCCGTGGCTGGCACGTGACCTTGCTGGAGCGTCACGCTGGGTTGGCCGAGGAAGCGTCCGGCAATCCCCAGGGCGTGCTGTACCTCAAGCTGTCGGCCCACGGCACGGCGCTGTCGCAGATGATCCTCAGCGGTTTCGGCTACACGCGGCGCGTGCTCGAACACCTGCAGCGCAGCCTCGACTGGGACGGCTGCGGTGTCCTGCAATTGGCCTTCGATGCCAAGGAAGCCGAGCGTCAGGCGCGCTTGGCCGAGGCCTTTGCGGCCAGTCTGTTGAAGGTGCTTGATCGCGACGAGGCCGAGGCGCATGCCGGCATTGGTTTGCCCAGCGGGGGCCTGTTTTACCCCGAGGGCGGCTGGGTGCATCCGCCAGCGCTGTGTCGCTGGCAGGCTTCGAACCCTGCGATTACCTTGCAGCCACACCATGAAGTGTTGGAACTGCGCCGTGTCGACGGCCAATGGCAGGCCTGGGACGGCGAACGTTGCGTGGCCAGCGCACCGGTGGCGATCCTCGCCAGCGCGGCCGAGATCAAACGTTTCGAGCCTGCCGCCGAGCTGCCCCTCAAGCGCATTCGCGGGCAGATCACTCGCCTGCCGCAAACCACCCGCAGCCAGCGCCTGGCAACGGTGGTCTGTGCCGAAGGCTACGTGGCGCCCCCGCGAATGGGCGAGCACACGTTGGGCGCCAGTTTCGATTTCCACAGCGACGACCTGACCCCCACCGCCGCCGAGCATGCCGGTAACCTTAAGATGCTCGAAGATATTTCCGTGGACCTGGTAGACCGGCTCAACGCCAAAGCGCTGGACCCAGCGCAACTGGAAGGCCGCGCGGCGTTTCGCTGTACCAGCCCGGACTACCTGCCAATCGTCGGGCCACTGGCCGATCATTCTGCCTTCATCGAGGCGTATTCGGTTCTGGCCAAGGACGCCCGTCAAGTGCCCGACGCCCCCTGCCCCTGGCTCGACGGCCTGTACGTCAACAGCGGCCACGGCTCCCGAGGCCTGATCACCGCGCCGCTGTCGGGCGAGCTGATCGCCGCGTGGCTGGAGAACGAACCGCTGCCCCTGCCGCGAAGCGTGGCCGAGGCCTGTCATCCCAACCGATTTGCGTTACGGGCGTTGATTCGGGGCAAGGCCTGACGGACTTTGACGATTCGCCACATTCTCCTGTGGGAGCGAGCCTGCTCGCGAAAGCGGTGGTTCAACCGGCTTAGAAGTTGGCTGAGCCACCGCCTTCGCGAGCAGGCTCGCTCCCACAAGGTCTAGTTTTTCCTGGACAAATGTCGCAAGACCCACAGCCTCCATCCGTCGGCTTATAACGCATCGATATAAAACTCACAGCCATCCCTCCGGTCAGTTTCAGAGTACCCGCCCTTTTGGCGTGTATGGCTTGACCCCTCCCCAACGGAAAAACCGGTAAGGACTTATGTGCGGATTAGCTGGTGAGTTACGTTTCGATCAACACCCTGCGGACCTTGCGGCCGTAGAGCGCATCACCCATCACTTGGCCCCTCGCGGCCCCGACGCGTGGGGCTTTCATAGCCAGGGCCCAATTGCCCTCGGCCATCGACGCCTGAAAATCATGGACCTGTCCGACGGCTCGGCCCAGCCGATGATCGACAATCAACTGGGCCTGTCACTGGCGTTCAACGGCGCGATCTACAACTACCCGGAATTACGGGCCGAACTCGAAGGCCTGGGCTACGCCTTTCATTCGGGCGGCGACACCGAAGTGCTGCTCAAGGGCTATCACGCCTGGGGCGAAGCTCTGCTGCCCAAGCTCAACGGCATGTTCGCCTTCGCCATCTGGGAGCGCGACGCCAAGCGGCTGTTCATCGCCCGTGACCGTCTCGGCGTGAAGCCGCTGTACCTGTCTCGCACCGGCCAGCGCCTGCGCTTCGCCTCGGCATTGCCGGCATTGCTCAAGGGCGGCGACATCAACCCGGTGCTCGACCCGGTCGCGCTGAATCACTACCTCAATTTCCACGCGGTCGTCCCGGCGCCTCGCACCTTGCTGGCTGGCATCGAGAAGTTGCCCCCGGCCACTTGGATGCGCTTCGAGGCGGATGGCAGCACCGAGCAGAAAACCTGGTGGACGCTGCCATACGGCCCCCGGCCCGACGAGCAGAACCTCAACCTGGAAGACTGGATCGAGCGTGTATTGGACAGCACCCGCGAAGCGGTCGCCATCCGCCAGCGCGCCGCCGTCGATGTCGGCGTGCTGCTGTCGGGCGGCGTGGACTCGAGCATGCTCGTGGGCCTGCTGCGCGAAGTCGGCGTTGACGACCTGTCCACCTTCTCCATCGGCTTCCAGGACGCCGGCGGCGAACGCGGCGACGAGTTCCAATATTCAGACTTGATCGCCAAGCACTACGGTACCCGCCACCATCAGTTGCGCATCGACGAAAAAGAAATCATTGAACAGTTGCCCGCCGCGTTCCGCGCCATGAGTGAACCGATGGTGAGCCACGACTGCATCGCCTTCTACCTGCTCTCGCGGGAAGTGGCCAAGCACTGCAAAGTGGTTCAGAGCGGCCAGGGCGCCGATGAGTTGTTCGCCGGTTACCATTGGTATCCGCAAGTGGATGGCGCCAGCGACCCGTATGCGGCCTATCGCGCGGCGTTCTTCGACCGCACTTACGAGGAGTATGCCGCCACCGTTCAACCCAAATGGCTGACGGCCAACGATGCCGCCGGAGACTTCGTCAAGGAGCACTTCGACCAGCCGGGCGCCGATGCCGCCGTCGACAAGGCCTTGCGCCTGGACAGCACGGTGATGCTGGTGGACGACCCGGTCAAGCGCGTCGACAACATGACCATGGCCTGGGGCCTGGAAGCACGCACACCGTTCCTCGACTACCGTCTGGTGGAGCTTTCCGCTCGGGTGCCGGCCAAATTCAAGCTCCCCGAGGGCGGCAAGCACGTGCTCAAGGAAGCGGCACGCCGGGTGGTCCCGAGCGAGGTCATCGACCGCAAGAAAGGCTATTTCCCGGTGCCGGGCCTCAAGCACCTTGAAGGCAACACCCTGGCCTGGGTCCGTGAACTGCTGCTGGATCCGAGCCAGGATCGCGGCCTGTTCAACCCGACCATGCTTGATCGCCTGCTGACCGACCCCAACGGCCAGCTGACGCCGTTGCGCGGTTCGCGGCTGTGGCAATTGGCAGCGCTGAACCTGTGGCTCAGCGAGCAAGGAATCTGACCGATGAAACCCCATTCCACCCTCCACAACCAACGACTCTTGCGCGGCCAACCGCCGTCCTACGAACGCTTGCAGGCACGCCTGGCCGAAGACGGCAGCGAACTCAATGCCGCCCCCATCGCCGTGCATTGCGGCTGGGGCCGGCTGCTGATCGGCCATACGTTCCCGGACCCGGCGACCCTGGCCCAGGAACTGCTCAACGAACAACCCGGCGAACGGGACATCGCCCTGTACGTCGCCGCGCCCCAACAAGTGCTGGGGCTGGAGCCGGCGCACCTGTTTCTCGATCCGTCCGACACCCTGCGCCTGTGGTTCAGCGATTACCGACAAGCCACGCGAGTATTCCGCGGTTTCCGGATCCGCCGCGCCCAGAACGATAGCGACTGGCAGGCCATCAATCAGCTGTACCAGGCTCGCGGCATGCTGCCCATCGACCCGGAGCGATTGACACCGCGCCATCAAGGTGGCCCGGTCTACTGGCTGGCCGAGGACGACGACACCGGCGCGGTGATTGGCAGCGTCATGGGCCTTAATCACCAGAAAGCCTTCAACGATCCAGAAAACGGCAGCAGTCTCTGGTGCCTGGCGGTGGACCCACAGTGTTCACGCCCCGGCGTTGGCGAGGTGCTGGTGCGCCACCTCATCGAGCATTTCATGAGCCGGGGCTTGAGCTACCTCGACCTGTCGGTACTGCACGATAATCGGATGGCGAAAAACCTCTATGCCAAACTCGGTTTCCGCAGCCTCCAGACCTTCGCCATCAAGCGCAAGAATGGCATCAACCAGCCGTTGTTCCTTGGGCCCGGCCCCGAGGCGCAATTCAACCCCTATGCGCGGATCATCGTCGAGGAAGCGCATCGTCGCGGCATCGAAGTGCAAGTGGACGACGCCGAGGCCGGCCTGTTCACCCTGATGCACGGCAGCCGCCGGATTCGCTGCCGGGAATCGCTGAGCGACCTGACCAGCGCAATCAGCATGACGCTGTGCCAGAACAAGAGCCTGACCCACAAAGTGCTGAAAAACGCTGGCCTGAACCTGCCGGCCCAACAGCTGGCGGGCAATGCCGACGACAACCTGGCGTTTCTCGATGAGCATGAACGGGTGGTCGTGAAGCCGTTGGACGGCGAACAGGGCCAAGGCGTGGCGGTGGACCTGCGCACGATCGAAGAAGTACAGGCCGCCATCGAAGCTGCCCGGCGGTTTGACAGCCGGGTATTGCTAGAAAGCTTCCACGAAGGGTTGGACTTGCGAATCCTCGTGATCGGTTTTGAAGTGGTGGCCGCGGCAATCCGTCGCCCGGCCGAGGTAATCGGCGACGGGCAGCACACCATCGGCGCGCTCATCGAAGCCCAGAGCCGACGGCGCCAGGCCGCTACCGGCGGTGAGAGCAAGATCCCGATGGATGCCGAAACCGAGCGCACCTTGAGCGCGGCCGGTTATGCCTACGATAGCGTGCTGCCCAAGGGTGAGCATCTGTTCGTACGGCGCACGGCGAACCTGCATACCGGTGGCGTCCTGGAGGACGTGACCGCCATCCTCCATCCGACCCTGGCCGATGCGGCGGTTCGTGCAGCACGGGCCCTGGACATCCCGATGGTCGGCCTGGACCTGCTCGTCCCGGCGGCTGATCAACCGGAATACGTGTTCATCGAAGCCAACGAACGCGCCGGGCTGGCCAATCACGAACCGCAACCCACCGCAGAGCGTTTTGTGGACTTGTTGTTTCCCCATAGCCAAGCGGTGGTCTGAGATTTCTGTGGCGAGGGAGCTTGCTCCCGCTGGGCCGGGCCGGCCACCAGCGCGAGGCGGCCCTGCTGACTCACTTAGTGCTCCGATTTGAGCTCAAGGCGACTGCTTCGCAGTCGAGCGGGAGCAAGCTCCCTCGCCACGGGTCTCTCGTTCCAATATTTCGCGAGGAGTTTCCATGATCAGTAAGATTCCCGAACCGAATCTCGAATACCTGCAGAAAGTCTTGCTGGAAATGCTCGCCATTCCCAGCCCTACCGGTTTCACCGACACCATTGTCCGTTACGTCGCCGAGCGCCTCGAAGAGCTGGGCATTCCTTTCGAAATGACCCGGCGCGGTACCATTCGCGCCACCCTCAAGGGCCGCAAAAGCAGCCCCGACCGCGCGGTCTCGGCGCACCTGGACACCATTGGCGCCTCGGTCCGGGCCATCAAGGACAACGGTCGCCTGACACTGGCGCCCGTGGGTTGCTGGTCGAGCCGGTTTGCCGAGGGCAGCCGGGTCAGCCTGTTTACCGATACGGGCGTGATTCGCGGCAGCGTCCTGCCGTTGATGGCGTCCGGTCACGCGTTCAATACCGCCGTGGATGAAATGCCCATCAGTTGGGACCACATCGAACTGCGCCTGGATGCCTACTGCGCCACCCGCGCCGATTGCGAGACCCTGGGCGTGGGCATCGGCGACTACGTGGCCTTCGATCCCTTGCCCGAATTCACCGAAAGCGGCCATATCAGCGCCCGTCACCTGGATGACAAGGCCGGGGTCGCCGCGTTGTTGGCGGCGCTGAAGGCCATCGTCGACAGCGGCGAAGAGCTGCTGATCGATTGCCATCCGCTGTTCACCATCACCGAGGAGACCGGCAGCGGCGCGGCCGCCGCGCTGCCCTGGGACGTCAGTGAGTTCGTCGGGATCGACATCGCACCGGTCGCGCCGGGCCAGCACTCCAGCGAACACGCCGTAAGCGTGGCGATGCAGGATTCCGGCGGCCCTTACGACTACCATCTGTCGCGGCACTTATTGAAACTGGCCAAGGAAAACGAACTGCCGGCGCGCCGTGACCTGTTTCGCTACTACTTCAGTGACGCCCATTCCGCGATCACCGCCGGCCACGACATCCGCACCGCCCTGCTCGCTTTCGGCTGCGACGCCACCCATGGCTACGAACGCACCCACATCGACAGCCTGGCGGCTCTCAGCCGTCTGCTCGGCGCCTACATCCTCAGCCCGCCGGTGTTTGCCAGCGATGCGCAACCGGCCCAGGGTTCACTGGACCGCTTCAGCCATCAGATCGAACACGATGCACAAATGGAAAGCGACACCCGGGTGCCTTCTGTGGACAGCCTGATTGGGCAGCGTTCCGATAGCTGATCCCACATGCTCACAATTCCATCAAGAACACGCTCGCTCCCACAACAGACTTCAATGCACTGAGGCCCTGTGGGAGCGAGCTTGCTCGCGATGAGGCCAGAGCAGACATGAGAAAGCCCGGGCTAGCCGCCACAGCTCATCCGCCGTAGCATCCGCCCAATATTTAGCGGAGCCCTATCATGCTGATCCCCCACGACCAACTCGAAGTCGACACCCTCACCCGCCTGATCGAGGATTTCGTCACCCGTGACGGGACCGACAATGGCGACGACACGCCTTTGGAAACCCGCGTCCTGCGGGTCCGCCAGGCCCTGACCAAAGGCCAGGCAATGATTGTCTTCGATCCGGAAAGCGAACAGTGCCAATTGATGCTCAAGCACGACGTGCCCAAGCATCTATTCGATTGAACAGGCCTTGCGTGCCGCCTGGGCCTTTTTTCTCTGGATCTTGTCGTAGATTTCGGAACGATGCACTTCGACGTGTCGAGGCGCCTCCACGCCGAAACGCACGGTGCTGCCGCTGACCGACAGCACGCGCACGGAAATATTGTCACCGATGGAAATCAACTCGCCCACTGCGCGGCTTAATACGAGCATGGTTCTTGTCCTTAAGAGTGTCTGGACCTTGACCATGCCCGGCCTGTTTTCCATGCACAAGATACCGGCGCGAATTCAGTATTCCCCTACACATCGGGATCCTTGTAACTGAAGGAAATGTCCTGCAAAAAACGTTTATCGAAGCCGATCAAGGTCCCGTGAATCGCGGCCCGAAGAGAATTATTCCCGCCCCCATTACACAGAGCGCCACGCCGATCCAGTCGGAAGCCAGCGGCCGCGCGCGCTCGATGACCGCCAGCCAGCCGATGGACGCGACGATATAGATCCCACCATAGGCGGCATAGGCGCGACCGGCATACGTGGCTTCGATACGAGTCAGCAACAGGGCGAACAATGTCAGGCTGAGTAACGCCGGCGCGATCCACCAGGCGCTCTTGCCCTGGCGCAACCACATCCAGAAGGCATAGCACCCGGCGATTTCAAAGAGCGCGGCAAGGAAAAACCACAGGTAATTGAGCATGGAGCGGTCCATCAGGAGGGCACGAGGCGCCATCCTGATGGATGCCGGGAAGGCAGGTCAACTTGGGGAGTGTCGCGCCTTGGCGCGCATTTTGTCTGCCATGGCGGTCATTTCGTCGTAGAGCAGCTGTGGGTTTTTCTGCTTCAACGTCCAGGCCGCGCGCCCCTGTTCGTGGGGCAGGATCATGAACTGGCCCTCGGCAACGTGCTGGTAGATGTAGTCGGCGATGTCAGCGGCACTGATCGGCGAGCTCTCCAGCAATTTACCGACCTGGGCTTTCATGGCGGGAGTCGGCCCGCGGAACGAGTCCAGCAGGTTGGTCTGGAAGAACGACGGGCAGACCACGTGCACACCGATTTCCTGCTGCGCCAGTTCAATCAGCAGGCTTTCCGACAACGCCACCACGCCGGCCTTGGCCACGTTGTAGTTGCTCATGGCGGGGCCTTGCATCAGGGCCGCCATGGAGGCGATGTTGATGATTTTGCCACGGCTTTTCTCCAGCAGTGGCAGGAACGCCTTGCAGCCCTTGACCACTCCCATCAGGTTGATCGCGATCTGCCAGTCCCAATCCTCGAGGGACAGTTCGCTGAAGAATCCACCCGACGCCACGCCAGCGTTGTTGACGATGATGTCGATGCCGCCAAGTTTTTCTTCGCAAGCCTGGGCAAACGCGGTGAGCTGGCTGTAGTCACGCACGTCGCAACGTTGCACAAAGCCGTCGCCGCCCGCTTCGCGAACCAGCCTGAGGGTTTCCTGCAGGCCCGGTTCACTGACGTCAGACAAGGCCAGGCGCCAGCCTTCGCGGGCCCAGCGCAGCGCGATTTCGCGACCCAGGCCAGAGCCAGCACCGGTGATCATCATGCGATTTTGCATAGGGAAACAGCCTTGTTGTTCCGGGAGAGATGGGCCGAGTGTAGCGAAGGAGCCGGCCCGACCCACGTTCCATCATCTTGCTGAATGGCGAGGGCAAACCATGACAGTTGATGGGTTTGAAACCTTGGCAAGAGATGGCGTCAACCCGCGCGCAATGGCGACGACAAAAAACTTTGAATTTTTTACAGGACGTTACGGTCGGAGTTTATAAGCCGCCCGGATTTAATGCATGCGCGCTGGCAGTTGAAAGTTTCATCACTCCAGAACTGACCAATAAGGAAATCAACAATGGGCACTATACTTATCATCATCCTGATCCTCCTGCTGATCGGTGGCCTTCCGGTCTTCCCGCACTCCAGAAGTTGGGGTTACGGCCCGTCCGGTATCATCGGCGTAGTATTGGTGGTGCTGTTGATCCTGCTGTTACTTGGCAAGATATAGATCCCCAAGCGCAAAAAAAAGAGGCCTTCAAGGCCTCTTTTTTATTCACCGGTTATCAGTCCGGCTTGCCGTCGATAACGCCGGCGGTGTTATCCAACAAACTCTTTGTCGCGGTTTGCAGGAACGATTCAAGCTTGAGTTTCATCTCGGCAGTTTCCGGTGCATCCGGAATGACTTCTGCCCGCGGGTTCGCACCGAGTTCATAGCGATACATCTTGGGCGCCATTTCTTTCTCTTTTGGCAGCACCAGGATCTTGTCGTCGCGAATGATCGCCGTGGTCTGCTCGCTACCGGACGGCTTGATCACGCCGAAACCGGTATCGCCTTGCGGCAGGTTCAGCAGGTCACGGCCCCAACATTGATTGCGCACTTCCCCGCCGAGGCGGCCCATGATGGTCGGGACGATATCGACCTGGGTGCCCACGGTGTGATTGCGCTGGCCAAACTTCTCCTGCACGCCCGGTCCGATCAGCAGCATCGGCACGTTGAAGCGGCCCAGGTCCATTTCGGTGATCTGGCGCTCGTTGCCAAAACCATGGTCGCCGACCACCACGAACAGGGTTTCCTTGAAGTAAGGCTCTTTGCGGGCCTTCTCGAAGAACTGGCCCAGCGCCCAATCGGAGTAACGCATGGCGGTCAGGTGTTCGTTCAGGCTGCCACGGTCAGTCACGCGCTCCACCGGCAACGGCGTTGGCAGTGCGTAGGGCGTGTGGTTGGACAGGGTTTGCAACAACGCATAGAACGGCTTGCCATTCTCCCGTGCCTTGAGCTCGATCAGGCCACGGTCGAACATGTCCTGGTCCGACACGCCCCAGGTTGGATCGGAGAACACCGGGTTCACGAAGTCGTTACGGCCGATGAACGTGGTCATGCCCTGGCTGCTGAAGAAGCCCGACTGGTTGTCCCAGGCGAAGTCGCCGTTATAGACATACACGTCGTCATATTCACGGGCGCTGAGCAGCTGCGGCAAGCCCGACAGCTTGTGACTGCCTTCCGGCGTCTGCATCAGGTATTCGAAACCTGGCAGGTTCGGGAAGCAGGCCATGGTGGCGAACATACCCTGGTGGGTGTGCGTGCCATTGGAGAAGAAGCGGTCGAACAGCAGGCCCTCCTTGGACAGCTTGTCCAGGTAAGGCGTGATGTTGCCCGGCGCGCCAAGGGCGCCCACGGAATGACCGGCCATGCTTTCCATCAGGATCACGACGACGTTCTTGATCGGCAGCGTCTTGTCGGCAGGCGGCGTGTAGTCGCGACGCACGGCGGCCGTCTCGGCGTCCACCAGCTTGTCGTCAGCCATCACCAGCATGTCGCGCACGGTCTGCTGCGCCAGCGGCTGCTCAAGAGTGGCTTTCCAGATGTTGTCACGGTCTTCGGACATCCGGCTCTTCGCCGCTGCCACCAGCGACAGCGTGCCGTTGAGACCCAACTGGTTGGCGAAGTTGGAATCAGTGGTGTAGACGTCACCCCAACGCAGCGGTGGCCCTTGGCGCAGGGTGCCACGCGCAGCGGCCACGGCCACCAGCAGGCAAACCAGGAACACGGCGACACGGCCATACCACGGCGCGATCTGGCGCGTGCCGATGCTGCCGCCACTGAAAGGCCCACGCGGCCGTGTGGCACGATCGGCGCCCTTGAACGCCAGGCTCAGGATGATGGTGCCGCCCACCCAGGCCAGCAGGTAACGAACCACGGGAAAACCATACCAGAGCATGCTCGCCACGGTTTTGGGGTCTTCCTTCACGTACTGGAAGACCAGGCCGTTGAGGCGCTGGTGAAACTCACGGTAGAAGTCCATCTCCATCAAGCCCAGGAACAGCGCGATGCTGGAGGTGACCGTCAGCCAGAAACGAAAGAATCCACGTGCCGCCATGGCCCGCGCGCTGAACAATGCCAGCAGCAGCGGAATGCAGAGATAGACGACCAGGCGCAAGTCGAAACGCAGCCCATTGATAAAAGCTTCCACGAAGGTCGAGGCTGGGGTATCGAGGATCATCTGGCGGTTGTAGACCAGCAGCGCCACGCGCAGCAGGCTGAGCATGATCATCATCACCAGGGCACAGAGCAGCGTGTAGGCCAGGTGCGATTTGACGGTCGGTTGCAGCAGGCGATGCGTGGTGCGCTGCTGACTCAGGGCGTCCGGGATTGCCATGTCGTTTTAGGACCTATTGGAAGTGGGGTCGAAAGTAGGAACAACAGCGCGCCCTCTGTTGAGCCATTCAAGGCCGGGGCTTGCGCGAAAGCGCAAATCTTGCACGAACGGTCATGGCATTGCCATTAATAACCGCCGCAATAAAAGCGCGTGGGATTGTCTGCAAGGTTTCGTGAAAATTTCGTTGATTGAATATTTGGCAACACAAAAGGGCCAGCGCCTAGTGGCGAGGGAGCTTGCTCTCTCGCCACAGGAGCAGACTGTCGCTGACGTCAGTCGTTGCTCGGCTTGTTGATCGCCTGCAGCACGTATTGCGGCATGGCGAACGCACCGATATGAATCTCGGGGTTGTAGTAGCGCGTCACGATACCGCTGCCGGTAAAGCGCTCGCGCAGGGTTTCGCGGGAGAGCTTGCGGTAAGCGGCGTTGGTCGAACCCCAGGCAAAGGTCATGGCGCCGCCGATATAGGTCGGCACGGCGGCCTGGTAGAAATGCCAGTCGGCGAACAGGCCGTGCAAGCGCCCGGCGGTGGTCTGGACTTCGCCCAACTGCATGAACGGCGTGCCGTTCTGAGTGACCAGGATCCCGCCTTCATTGAGGCAGCGGTGGCATGCCTGGTAGAAGTTCTCCGAGAACAGTACTTCGCCCGGACCGATCGGGTCGGTGGAGTCGGAAATGATGACGTCGAATTTTTCCTGGGTCGTGGCAACGAAACGCATGCCATCGTCAATCACCAGGTTCAGGCGCGGGTCGTCATAGGCGCCCTTGGAATGGTTCGGCAAAAACTCCTTGCACATGTCCACCACCGTGCCGTCGATCTCCACCATGGTGATGTGCTCGATGCCCACATGCTTGGTCACTTCCCGCAGCATGCCGCCGTCACCACCGCCAATGATCAGCACGCGCTTGACCGCGCCATGGGCCAGGATCGGCACGTGGGTCAACATCTCGTGGTAGATATATTCATCGGCTTCGGTGGTCTGGATCACGCCATCCAGGGCCATGACCCGGCCCATGCGCGGGTTTTCGAAAATCACCAGGTGCTGGTGCTCGGTGCGCACTTCATGCAGCAGCTTGTCCATGCGAAAACGCTGGCCATAGCCTTCGTAGAGGGTTTCAAGGTAATCGCCGGTCGGGGTGGTCGTCATGGTCAGGTGCTCCGATAAATACGCGGTTGGCCAGTGAGGCTCGCAAAGGCGCGCATTCTACGACGCTGGGGATGACAGGTCGAACCTTCAACTGTCTGACGACACAACGCAGCCTTTGTGGCGAGGGAGCAAGCTCCCTCCCCATCATGGTTTTTTAGTTGAATTTGCGTCCGAGCCCAGCCGGCACGCCTTCGATGGTGGTGTCTTCCCACGGCCCGTTCGGGCTGACGGAACGGCTCCATCCATTGTTCCAGCGATAGTAGGTGCGCTGGCGGTAGAAGGTATTGGTCTGATCATCCAGCACATAGACCCCGAGCTTGGCATCCCAATGGCTGTTGCCGCCGGGTGGGGGCGCGAAACTGGCGGAGGTACGCGGCACTGGCTTGGCCGGTTTGTTCGGGGTCACCGGTTTGCCGGGGGCGGTCGACGGTGCTGGCTTGGTGGTCGGCGTCGACGGCGGTATGGGCGGCAGCGGCGCCGAAGGTTCGGGCGGACGCTGGACCGCACAAGCGCTCAGGCCCAGGACGAGCGTGAGCAGTGTGATACGAGCGATGGCGGTCATGGGGCGAGTTCCTGTCATTGGTCCGGACTGTCGATGGTCAATTGCTGCGGTGCGGTGGTACTGCTCGCCAAGGGCTGGCTGCGACCGATCCACTCGCCGGCGGTCGGTTGACCGGCCCGGGATATACGCGCCACCAGTTGGACTTCGGGGAAGTTCGACAGTTTCAGCTGCGGCATCATTGCGTCCGCGTCGCCCAACTCGACGCTGGCGGGCAGGTCGGCGACGGTCAGGCGCTTGGCCGCCAGCGGCGCCGGCGGGCCGGAAACGGCGCGGGCGAAAATGAACACGCTGTCGCCCGGCTGCACCTTCGCCTTGAGCGCCGGAGCCAGGTCGACGCGAACCTTGAGCAGTGCCACGGCCTTGGCCGTCGGCGCCTGGGCGAGCTTGCCCCCACTGGCCTGGAGCTTCTCGGTGGCCCGGGTGATGCCGCCCTGCAACGCTTCGCGGGATCTATCGCCTTCAGGCAATTGCGCCAGCAAGCGTTCCCAATAATCGATCGCTTCCTGATAACGCTCGCCTTCAAACGCGGCGATGCCCAACAGGCCAAGGCTGGTCACTTCCTTGGGGTCGAGCTTCAGCGCTTCGTCGGTCAGGGCCTGGACTTTATCCGACCATTTCTTGCCATCGGCAAAGTACTGCGCCTGCGCCCATTGGCCCAACAGCTCCGGTTGGCGACCCGCGACCGCCACGGTGCGTTCGAAAATCTTCGCCGCGTCCGCCGGCCGATCCTGCGCCATGTAGGTCCGACCGAGGAAATACAAGCCCTCGGCGGAATCCGGTTGTGCCGCCACCGCGCGCTCCAGGCGCAGGGTCATCTCCTCCATGGACTGCGGCGCCTGGGCGAATTCGCGGGTCAGTTCGACTTTGTCGATGGCACCGAAATGCAGGTACAACGCCAGGCCCAACACCGGCACCAGCACAGCGGCGAGAAGCGGCAACGGCTTGCCCAGGCGTGATTCACGCGGCGCATCGGCGCCTTCGGTATCAGCCAGCAATTCTCGGGCGGCCTCGGCGCGCCCGGTGTCCAGTTGGGACGCGTTGAGCACGCCCTCTTCCCGCTCGGCCTGCAGTTCGGCAACCCGCTCCTGATACAGCGCCACGTTCAGCGCGGTGCGATCTTCTTCCAATTGGGCGCGACGGCCACGTAACACGGGGATCAACAGAAAACTCAGGGCGACCAGGAGAAGCAGACCTGCGGCGAGCCAGAAATCAATCATGCTTGGTTTTATCCAACAGTTGGTCGAGGCGCTGGCGCTCTTCGACAGAAAGCGTATCCGGGGCGGCGCTGCGCTGCACCCGACGGCGGCGCACGATCACCGCGATCACCACGAAACCACCCAGCAGCAGCCCGGCGGGGCCGAACCATAGCAGCGCGGTCTTGGAAGACAGGGCTGGGTTGTAGCGCACGAACTCACCGTAGCGATCCACCATGAAATCGATGATTTGCTGGTTGTCCTTGCCCTCGCCGAGCATCCGGAAGATTTCCTTGCGCAAATCGGTCGCGATCGGCGCGTTGGAATCGGCGATGTCCTGATTCTGACATTTGGGGCAGCGCAACTCCTTGGTCAGCTCGCGAAACCGCTCGCGCTCCGCGTCATTGGCGAATTCATAGGTATCGATGGCGGCATGGGCCACACCCGACAGACTCAAGCCGAGGACAGCGGCGGCTAACCAGCGCTTCATGGCTTGGCCTCATCCACCAGGGCCTGGTATTTGCCAGCCAGTTTTTCGCGCCAGACCTGTTCGTCGATCACACCGACGAACTTGTCGCGGATGATGCCCTTGGCGTCGATGAAGAATGTTTCCGGCGCGCCGTACACACCCAGGTTCAGGCCGAGGGTGCCCTCTTCGTCGCGGATATCGAGCTGATATGGGTTGTGGAATTCAGCCAGCCATTTCAAGGCGTCGGCGTTGACGTCCTTGTAGTTGACGCCGTAGATCACCACGCCATTCTGGGCCAGCTTGTTCAACACCGGATGCTCGACCCGGCAGGAAATGCACCAGGTACCCCACACGTTGACCAACGCCGGCTTGCCCTGCAGGTCGGCGTGGGTCAGGGTCCTGTCGCCTTGTACCGAGGGCAGGGAAAATTCCGGGAACGGCTTGCCGATCAGCGCCGAGGGCAACTCCGACGGATTCAAGAACAGCCCCCGGTAGAGGAACACCGCAACCATCAGGAACAGCGCCAGCGGCAATACCATCAACCAACGTTTCATGCAGTGGCTCCTGTCACGCCCAGCGCTTCACGCACCCGGGTCTTCACTTTGACGCGATAACGACGATCCAGCGCCGCCAGGACTCCGCCCAGGCCGGTCAGCAAGCCACCGAACCAGATCCAGCGCACGAACGGCTTGACGTGGACGCGCACCGCCCAGGCGCCATCGCCCAGAGATTCGCCCAGCGCGACATAGAGATCACGGGTGAAACCAGCATCGATCCCGGCTTCGGTCATCACCGAGTTCTGCACGGTGTAGAGGCGTTTCTCCGGGTGCAGCACGGTAATTTCCTGGCCGTTGCGAAGGACCCGCACGGTGCCCTTGTCGGAGGTGAAGTTAGGCCCTTCGAAATGCTTGGCGCCCTCGAAGACGAACTGGTAGCCACCCAGGTCCATGGATTCGCCCGGCGACAGGCGCAGGTCACGTTCGGCACTGTTCTGGCTGGACAGCACCACGCCCAGGGCGCAAACGGCGATGCCCAGGTGGGCGAGTTGCATGCCCCAATAACTGCGGGTCAGAGTTGGCAGGCCCTTGATCAGGCCTTTGTGACGGGTCTTGTCGAAGATGTCCCGAACGCCGGCCAGCAATACCCAGGCGGCCAGGACGAAGGTCGCCAGCACGGCCCAGTTGAAGTCGCCGTAGGCGATCCCGGCCACCACGGCCAGGGCAGCCGTGCCCAACAGCACCGGTGTCAGCATGCCCATCAGCCATTTGACCGGCGTGTCTTTCCAGCGCACCAGCACGCCGACGGCCATCACCACCATGAGGATCGCCATCAGCGGTATGAACAATGCGTTGAAATACGGCGGGCCAACCGACAGCTTGGCGCCGGACAACGCATCGAGCACCAGCGGGTACAGCGTGCCCAGCAGGATCATCGACGCCGCCACCACCAGCACCAGGTTGTTGCCCAACAGCAGGGTTTCCCGGGACCAGAGGTTGAAGCCGACCTGGCTCTTGACCACCGGCGCGCGCAGGGCGAACAGCGTCAGCGAACCGCCGACCACGACCATCAGGAACATCAGGATGAACACGCCACGCTCCGGGTCCGAGGCGAAGGCATGCACCGACGTCAGCACGCCGGAACGCACGAGGAAGGTTCCCAGCAGGCTCAAGGAGAATGCCGCGATGGCCAGCAGGACCGTCCAGCTCTTGAATACCCCGCGCTTTTCCGTGACCGCTAGGGAATGGATCAGGGCCGTGCCGACGAGCCATGGCATGAACGAGGCGTTTTCCACCGGGTCCCAGAACCACCAGCCGCCCCAGCCGAGTTCATAGTAGGCCCACCACGAGCCGAGGGTGATGCCGATGCCGAGAAAGGCCCAGGCAACAATGGTCCATGGGCGCGACCAGCGAGCCCAAGCGGCATCGAGGCGACCACCGAGCAACGCGGCGATGGCAAACGCGAAGGCCACGGAAAAACCGACGTACCCCATGTACAGCATCGGCGGATGGACAATCAGGCCTATGTCCTGGAGCAACGGGTTCAGGTCGCGACCGTCGGTCGGCACCTGGGGCAGGATGCGCTCGAACGGGTTGGACGTGACGATCAAAAACAGCAGGAAACCGGTGCTGATGATGCCCATCACCGCCAATACCCGGGCCAGCATCACCTGGGGCAATTGCCGAGAGAACACCGACACGGCAAAGGTCCACCCGGCGAGGATCAAGGCCCAGAGCAACAACGAACCTTCGTGGGCGCCCCACACCGCGCTGAACTTGTAGTACCAGGGCAAGGCGCTGTTGGAGTTGCTGGCGACGTACTCAACGGAAAAGTCGTCGGCCATGAACGCGTAGGTCAGGCAGGCGAAGGCAAACAGCATGAACGCAAACTGTCCCCATGCCGCTGGCTGGGCGAGGCTCATCCACAGACGGTCACCACGCCAGGCGCCGAGCAATGGAACCACGGCCTGCACCAGGGAGAAACACAGGGCCAGGATCATCGCCAGATGGCCCAGCTCGGGGATGAAGATACCGGTGGTCATCTTATCAACCCTCCTTCGCGGGCGCGGGCGCCGATTGGCCGCTGTCTTTCAGGGCCTTGGTCACTTCCGGCGGCATGTACTTCTCGTCGTGCTTGGCCAGCACTTCGTCGGCCACCACCACTCCGTCTGCATTGAGCTTGCCCAGGGCGACGATGCCCTGCCCTTCGCGGAACAGGTCAGGGAGAATGCCGCGGTAGGTGATGGTCACGGTCTTGTTGAAGTCGGTGACGTTGAACCTCACGTCCAGCGAATCGCCGGAACGCACCAGCGACCCCTGCTCCACCATGCCGCCGGCGCGGATGCGAGTGTCCTTGGGCGCCTCTCCGCTGGCAATCTGCGTCGGGGTATAGAACAGGTTGATGTTCTGCTGCAGGGCGCTCAGGGCCAGGCCGACCGCCGCGCCGACGCCGACCAGGATCGCCAGAATGATGACAAGACGTTTTTTGCGCAGCGGATTCACTGACCATTCTCCCGGCGCAGACGACGCGCCTCTTGTTGCAGATACCGCTTGCGGGCCAGGATCGGCGCCGCCACGTTGAGAGCCAGCACCGCCAGGCAAATGCCGTAGGCTGACCAGACATACAAGCCGTGATGGCCCATGGCGAGGAAATCGCCGAATGACGCGAAACTCATCGAGCGGCCTCCAGGCTGTTCTGTACTTCGGCTTTCACCCAGCTGGCCCGGGACTCACGCTTGAGCACTTCCAGGCGCATGCGCAGCAGCAGCACCGCGCCGAAGAAGCAATAGAACCCCAGCGCGGTCAGCAACAGCGGCAGCCACATCTCCACCGGCATCGCCGGTTTTTCAGTGAGGGTGAAGGTCGCGCCCTGGTGCAGGGTGTTCCACCACTCCACCGAGTACTTGATGATCGGGATGTTGATCACCCCGACGATCGCCAGCACCGCGCTGGCCTTGGCGGCGCTGTCACGATTGCTGATGGCGTTGCCCAGCGCAATAAGACCGAAGTACAGGAACAGCAGGATCAGCATCGACGTCAGTCGTGCATCCCAGACCCACCACGAACCCCAGGTCGGCTTGCCCCAGATGGCCCCGGTGACCAGCGCCACGGCGGTCATCCAGGCGCCGATGGGCGCGGCGCATTGCAGGGCTACGTCGGCCAGTTTCATTTTCCACACCAGCCCGACCACGCCGCATACCGCCAGCATCACGTAGATCGACTGGGCCAGCATCGCCGTCGGGACATGGATATAGATAATGCGGAAGCTGTTGCCTTGCTGATAGTCCGGCGGCGCGAAGGCCAGGCCCCAGACCACGCCGATGCCGATCAGCAACAGGGCGGCGATGCTCAACCAGGGCAGCATTTTGCCACTGATGCCGTAGAACCACTTGGGTGAGCCGAGCTTGTGAAACCAGGTCCAGTTCATTGCAGATTCCATCACGGTTGCGGCTCGCTATCGCGAACCGCTGGGGCGGCCTTTACTTCCTGGGAAGTGGTCAACTCCTGACCAGGCCTCATTATTATTCGCCGACGCTGATCTTCAGGCCAGCGGCTATTGCAAAGGGTGTCAGGGTTATCGCCAGGGCGGTCAGGCTCCCAAGCCACAGCAGATAACCGGTTGCCGGCATGCCTTGCAGTGCCGCTTGCAAGGCGCCACTTCCAAGGATCAATACCGGTATGTACAGCGGCAGAATCAGCAGGGCCAGCAACAAGCCTCCGCGCTTGAGCCCCACAGTCAGCGCCGCGCCTACCGCGCCGAGCAGGCTCAGCACCGGCGTGCCCAGCAACAGCGACAACAGCAGCACCGGCATGCAGGCCGCGGGCAAGCCCAGCATCATCGCCATCAACGGCGAGAGCAGCACCAGCGCCAGGCCGGAAAAAACCCAGTGTGCCAGTACCTTGGCCAAAACCAGAAGGGCCAGGGGGTGCGACGAAAGGACCCACTGTTCCAGGGATCCGTCCTCGAAATCACTGCGGAAAAGCCCGTCCAGCGAGAGCAGGACCGATAAAAGCGCTGCCACCCAGACCAGTCCAGGCGACAACGTTTGCAACAATTGAGTCTCCGGGCCGACCGCAAGCGGGAACAAGGCGATGACGATTGCGAAGAATACCAACGGGTTGGCCAGTTCTGCCGGACGACGGAACAACAGGCGCGCCTCACGGGCGAGCAACAAGCCAAAGACACTCATACCGCCCAGTTCCCCAGGTCGATGCTGCGATAACCGGAGGGCATCCGGGCCAAGGTGTGGTGCGTGGTGAGCAACACCATGCCGCCGTTTTCGCAATGGCCGGCCAGGTGTTCTTCAAGTTGCGCCACGCCCTGCTTGTCCAGAGCGGTGAACGGCTCGTCGAGGATCCACAGTGGCGGGCTGTCCAGGTACAGCCGGGCCAGGGCCACGCGGCGCTGCTGGCCGGCCGACAGGGTATGGCTCGGAACGTCCTCGAAACCTTTCAATCCCACCGCCGCCAATGCCCGCCAAATCGCCTCGCGCCCAGCCGGACGATGCAACGCGCAGAGCCAACTCAGGTTCTCTTCGGGGGTCAGCAGGTCCTTGATGCCGGCGGCATGGCCGATCCAGAGCAGGTTGCGTGCCAGTTCGCTACGCTGGCTGTGCAGCGGCTGGCCGTTGAGCAGGATCTCGCCGGCGGTGGGCTGCATCAACCCGGCCAGCAGGCGCAACAGGCTGGTCTTGCCACTGCCGTTGGGGCCACTGATCTGTACCATATCGCCAGGCGAGAGTCTCAATTCGAGATTTTCGAAAAGCAGTCGCAGATCTCGCTCACAGGCGAGGCCGACGGTTTGCAGGAGAGGACTGGTCAAGGGATCACGAGCCTTATACGGTTCAAGTCGGCAGTGCGGCAGCCGTTAAAGTGATGCAGCATAGATGCATTGACGGCCCGATCCACAGAGCTGCGTCAAACAATTGCAAGGTTTTGCCACTCTCTGGAAGGCGGGCGGCATTATACATGTGAAGTTCTTCTCTCAAGAGCGCTGATTTCCCCAAGGTAATACCGCAGATGACAGGCGACATGAACATCCCGCCGCTGCCCCAGCCCACGGCAACGACGCGTATGCCGGCGGTCACGGGCGAGTTGCTCAAGCTGCTGGCACCGGCCGAGGGATTGATCGGTCCGGGCCAGACCGCCAAGGCCGAGGTGCTGTCGCTCAAGCAGGCGGACCAGGCTTTCCAACTGCTGCTCAAGGTCACGCTGGAGAGCGGCCGGCAGGCCACCGTACAAGCCACCAGCACCCAGCCGTTGCCCCAGGGCACCAGCCTGGCCGTGACTCAGCCTTCGGCCAGCAACCTGGCGATTACCGTGCAGCAGGCCCTCGCCTCCAGCGTCGCCGCCCTGACCCGGATCGACACCGCGCAATTGCCCGTGGGCACTTTGTTGCAGGGCAAAGTGCTGACCAGCCAGGCCTTGCCGCAACAGCCCGGGCAACCGGCGGTGTATCGCTCGCTGGTAAGCCTGCTCAACACCGCCCAGGCCGGCAGCACCCTGGACATCGACAGCCCGCAGCCGCTGCGCATCGGCATGCTGTTGAGCGCCCAGGTACAGGATGCTCAGACATTGAAATTCGTGCCCTTGAGCAATCGCCAGGAGCAATTGGCGGTGAGCCAGCAATTGGTGACACAAGTGAGCCGCCAGGGCTCGCTGGACAGCCTGCTCACCGCCCTGCAAAACCTTCCCGCCAGCGATGACGCCGGCCCCGAACTGCGCGCGGCGGTGACACGCCTGCTGGCTGGCCTGCCGGACGTACAACAACTGAGCACACCCAAGGGCCTGGCCCAAGCCATGGCCGCCAGCGGCGTGTTCCTGGAAAGCAAGCTGCTGGCCGGCCAACCGCCAAGCCTGGCCCCGGACATGAAAGGCGACCTGCTGAAACTGATCGCCCAACTGACACCCGCCCTGCCCGCTTCCACCAACCTCTCCGCGGTCATCGCCGCCAACACCCTGGCCCAGGCATTGCCCAGCTTCGTGCGCAGCGCCCTGGGAATGCTCGGCCAGGTCAGCGCCAAGCCACAACCCACCGGCTTTCCGCTGCCCGCCAGATTATTGAAAGGTCAGGATGAAGAAGGTGACCTGGAGCATCTGCTGCGCCTGGCGGCCGCCGCCGTGTCACGCCTGCAAAGCCATCAGCTGTCCAGCCTGGAGCAAACCGGGCTGACCGATGACGGCCGGTTGATGAGCACTTGGCAACTGGAGATTCCGATGCGCAACCTGCAGGACATCGTGCCGTTGCAGGTCAAGTTCCAGCGCGAGGAAACCGCCGCCCGGGAACAACCGGACGAACGCCGCGAACAAACCGAACCGAAACAGCAGCTCTGGCGGGTCGAGCTGGCCTTCGACATGGAACCGCTGGGGCCGCTGCAGATCCAGGCCCAGTTGCTCAGTGGCAGCCTGTCCAGTCAGCTGTGGGCAGAACGAGCGTACACCGCGGGCCTGATCGAAATGAACCTGACCGCATTGCGCGAGCGCCTTGTGACGTGCGGGTTGAATGTCGGCGACCTCGACTGCCACCTCGGCACCCCGCCCCAAGGACCCAAGACCCGGCTGGAACAACGCTGGGTGGACGAAACCGCATGACAACCCACACCGAACCCCGCCAGGCCATCGCCCTCAAGTACGACGGCCACCACGCCCCCACCCTCACCGCCAAGGGCGACGAAGCCCTGGCCGAGGAAATCCTGCGCATCGCCCGCGAGAGCGAAGTACCGATCTACGAAAATGCTGAACTGGTGAAGTTGCTGGCACGGCTGGAGCTGGGCGACAGCATTCCGGAAGAGTTGTACCGCACGATTGCCGAAATCATTGCGTTTGCCTGGAACCTGAAGGGCAAATTTCCCCAGGGCTTCGACCCGCATGCGCAAAACATCGAGAAAGACGTGACGGAGCGTGGGGATGATTACTAATCGCTGAACGCGCTACCCCGTGGCGAGGGAGCTTGCTCCCGCTCGGCTGCTAAGCAGTCGTAAAAGCTGGGGCCGCTGCGCGACCCAGCGGGAGCAAGCTCCCTCGCCACGGGGACCGGGCTGGAATGATTATTTCTGAACGCCAGAAAAAACCTGTGGGAGCGAGCCTGCTCGCGATGGCGGTCATACACTCAGCATATTTGCTGACTGTCACACCGCTATCGCGAGCAAGCTCGCTCCCACACAGAGGTCACGGAACGCGGGAATGATCAGCGATCAGCGACGACGCTATCCGTGGCGAGGGAGCTTGCTCCCGCTCGGCTGCGAAGCAGTCGTAAAAACTTGGGGCCGCTGCGCGACCCAGCGGGAGCAAGCTCCCTCGCCACGGTGGCTGGGCTGGAATGATTATTTCTGAACGCCAGAAAAACCTGTGGGAGCGAGCCTGCTCGCGATGGCGGTCATACATTCAGCATATTTGCTGACTGTCACACCGCTAATTACTAATCGCTGAAGGCACTATCCCGTGGCGAGGGAGCTTGCTCCCGCTCGGCTGCGAAGCAGTCGTAAAAACTTGGGGCCGCTGCGCGGCCCAGCGGGAGCAAGCTCCCTCGCCACGGTGGCTGGGCTGGAATGATTATTTCTGAACGCCAGAAAAACCTGTGGGAGCGAGCCTGCTCGCGATGGCGGTCATACATTCAGCATATTTGCTGACTGTCACACCGCTATCGCGAGCAAGCTCGCTCCCACATGGGTCCTGGGGGATAGATAGATATCAGCCGCCCTTGTGCAACTTGCTCATCAATTCGGCTTCGGCCTGGGTCAGGCCGCACGCCTGGGTCAGTTCGTCGATGCTGGCGCCCATGCCGACCAGCCGGGCGGCTTGGGCAAAGGACAGGCTGGAGGGGTCGCGCTGTTCCAGTTGCGCCAGTTTGTCCGGCAATGGCGCGACGACGGCACGCAGCTCATGGAGCGCTTCGCCCATGCGCACGGCGCCGTTCTGATAGTCGTCGACACGCTTGGCCAGGTCCCGGATGCGCTGATCGCGCAGCGCATCGCCCTGGGCCTGTTGAGCGGCGATTTCCCGCTGGCCACGTATGTAGGACAAAAACATCGCCAGCGTGCCTGCCCAGAAAAGGAACAGGACAATGACTGCTACCTCAAGAATCAAATCAGATACTCTCCAGTTCCGACCACTCTTCTTCGCTCATCATTTTTTCCAGTTCGACCAGGATCAGCAACTCGTTGTTCTTGTTGCAGACGCCCTGGATGAACTTGGCCGATTCCTCGTTACCGACGTTAGGCGCGGTTTCGATTTCCGACTGACGCAAGTAAACCACTTCAGCAACGCTGTCGACCAGGATACCGACCACTTGCTTGTCCGCCTCGATGATCACGATACGGGTGTTGTCGTTGACCTCGGTGGAGTTCAAGCCGAAACGCTGACGGGTGTCGATCACGGTCACGACGTTACCACGCAGGTTGATGATGCCCAGCACGTAGCTTGGCGCACCCGGGACCGGGGCGATCTCGGTGTAGCGCAGCACTTCCTGCACGCGCATCACGTTGATGCCGTAGGTTTCGTTATCGAGCTTGAAAGTCACCCATTGCAAGATCGGATCTTCGGAACCCTTGAGAGACGACGCCTTATCATTCATACCCTGACCCCTCGAAAAACCGCCTGTGGCGGTGTGTGTTCTGTCCGGCGTCGCCCTGCGCCGCCGGTTGTCTTATTTCGGTTTCCGGACCGGCTTGGCGCCGTCCAGGTGTTTTGCCCCGCCGCTGGCGATCAGCTCCGCCAGTTCGGAAACGTCCAGCAAGGCGCACATGTGTTCGATCACCGTACCGGCCAGCCATGGCCGTTGCCCTCGATGGCTGCGCCACTTGATCTCGTTCGGGTCCAGGCGCAGCGAACGGCTGACCTGATGCACCGCCAATCCCCATTCGTAGCCCTGCACAGAAATCACGTACTGCAGGCCCTGGCGAAAATCATCGCGATAACGATCCGGCATGACCCAGCGCGCGGTGTCCAGCACTTTCAGGTTGCCGGCCTGGCTCGGCAGGATTCCGAGGAACCACTCCGGTTGGCCAAACAACGGCGTCAATTCCTGCCCGGCCAGGGAGTAGATCGATCCCAGGCACACCAGCGGCACCGCCAGCGTCAAACCGGCCACATCGAACAACAAGCACTCGAACGGCTCGGCGGCCCACGCCGGGCGATCATCGCCCGGCGCCGGCGGCGGCGTGTTGCTCGGCGGCATGTGGATTTCCACTACCGGCGTCACCAACCCCTGCAACAATGGCGCGACGGTGGAGACCGGCGCCAGGATCGGTGCGGGTGCTTCCATCACCGCCAACTGCGGCTTGACGAACGGCGCTTCCACCGCTGTCACAACCGCTGAAGCCTGTGCATCACGGGCCTGCTCCTCGAGCACGGCGGCCTGGAACTCGTCGAGCGCGGGTTCGGCTTCGACAGGCTCGGGCAACGCCTGGAACGCGCTCGGCTGCGCTGGCAATTCATCGGTCGCTTCCTGCAACAGCCCATCCAGATAGGACTGCAGGGCCAATTGGGGACGCGAAGTTGTCTTGATGGGGCGGTTCATGGGAACTGTGCGCCACTTGAAAAGGTTATCGGCATGGATACGGCAGGACTTGAGCGCCCGCAAGCAAGCACAACGTCTAAGGAGAACTTCATCAACTCAAGCCACCTGCTGCGCAACGAGCTGCTGGGCCAGCAGGTGCTTGAGAAGCGCGCGATAGGCCAGTACACCACGGCTTTTGCCATCGAATTGCGACGGTGTCACGCCGGCGCGGCTGGCGTCGCGCAAACGTGTGTCCACCGGGATGTAGCCTTGCCAGATGTCGTCCGGGTACATGTCGCGCAGCACTCGCAAGGTGCCGAGGGACGCCTGGGTACGACGGTCGAACAGGGTCGGCACGATATTGAATGCCAGCGACTGCTTGCGTGAACGGTTGACCATCGCCAGGGTGTTGACCATGCGCTCCAGGCCCTTCACCGCGAGGTGTTCGGTCTGCACAGGAATGACCAATTGCTGGCTGGCGGCCAAGGCATTGACCATCAGCAGGCCCAGCAACGGCGGGCTGTCGATGATCGCGTAATCGAAATCCTGCCACAGCTGCGCCAGACTCTTGGCGATCACCAGGCCCAGGCCGCTCTGGCCGGGCGATTGGCGCTCCAAGGTGGCCAGGGCGGTGCTCGACGGTAGCAAGGAGATCCGCTCGTCGCTGGTGGACAGCAGCAACTGCCCCGGCAAGCCTTCGGGCACGCTGCCCTTGTGCAGGAACAAATCATAGTTGCTGTGTTCCAGGCTATCGGGATCGTAGCCGAAGTAACTGGTCATCGAGCCATGGGGGTCCAGATCGACGATGACCACACGCTTGCCGGCCTCGGCCAGCAAACCGGCTAAAGCGATGGAGGATGTGGTTTTGCCCACACCACCTTTTTGATTGGCGACTGCCCAGACTCTCATTCGGATCGTTCCTCCCGGTCGAGACGTGCTCGACCGAGAAATAGCTCGGTTATAAAGCCGGTGACGGAGAATTGACGGCGTTCTGTCTATCCGGCGACTTGACCGGGGTCGGTGCAGTTTGTGTGCCAGCCCGCTTCAATGCCGCATCGGGCTTTGCGTTGGCGGTGCCGGTACCGGTCAGGCTGCGACGCACATCGAGGTTGCGCGAAACCACCAGCACCACCCGTCGATTGCGTGCGCGCCCCTCGGCCGTGGCGTTATTGGCCACCGGCTGGAATTCGCCATACCCCACCGACGCCAGGCGGCCCGGGTTGACACCCTGCATGGCGAGCATGCGCACGATGCTTGCCGAACGGGCCGACGACAATTCCCAGTTGGTGGGGTACTGCGCGGTGCGGATCGGCTGGTCGTCGGTGAAACCTTCGACGTGGATAGGGTTGTCGAACGGTCTCAGGATCGCCGCCACTTTATCGATGATGTTGAACGCCATGTCGCTGGGCATGGCATCGCCGCTGCCGAACAGCAGGCTGGAGTTGAGTTCGATCTCGACCCACAACTCGTTGCCACGCACGGTCATCTGGTTGGAACTGATCAGGTCGCCGAACGCCGAACTGATGTCATCGGCAATGCTCTTCAACGGATCGCTGCCACCGGCAATGCCGGCGTCGACCTGTTCGCTGTCCTTGACCAGCGGCTTGGCCGGGGTCGTCGTCTTCGGACGCTCTTCGCCGATGGGAATCGGCTTGAGGGCGCGGTCCGAATCGGTAAAGACGCCGATCAACGCTTCGGAAATGACCTTGTACTTGCCTTCGTTCACCGAAGAGATCGAATACATGACCACAAAAAAGGCGAACAGCAGCGTGATGAAGTCGGCATAGGAAACCAGCCAGCGTTCATGGTTGACGTGTTCTTCACGATGTCTGCGACGCGCCATCTGCCATTTCCCCCATCAGTCCATGAAGCCCTGGAGCTTCAACTCGATGGAACGCGGGTTCTCGCCTTCGGCAATCGACAGGATCCCTTCCAGCAGCATTTCGCGGTAGCGCGACTGGCGCAACGCAATGGATTTGAGCTTGGCCGCGATCGGCAGCAGCACCAGGTTGGCGCTCGCCACGCCGTAGATGGTGGCAACGAATGCCACGGCAATGCCGCTGCCCAGTTGCGACGGATCGGCCAGGTTGCCCATCACATGGATCAAACCCATGACAGCACCGATGATACCGATGGTCGGCGCGTAGCCTCCCATGCTCTCGAACACCTTGGCCGCTTCGATGTCGCGGCTTTCCTGGGTGTAGAAATCCACCTCCAGGATGCTGCGAATCGCTTCGGGTTCGGCGCCGTCCACGAGCAATTGAAGGCCCTTGCGCGAGTAGCTGTCGGGTTCGGCATCGGCCACCCCTTCCAGCCCAAGCAGGCCTTCCTTGCGGGCGGTCAGGCTCCAGTTGACTACGCGGTCGATGCCGCCGGCCAGGTCGACCCGAGGTGGAAACAGAATCCACACCAGGACCTGCATGGCGCGCTTGAAGGCGCTCATCGGCGACTGCAACAGCGCAGCGCCTACAGTGCCACCGATCACGATCAACGCGGCCGGGCCGTTGGCCAGCGCACCGAGATGACCGCCTTCCAGGTAATTGCCACCAATGATGGCGACGAACGCCATGATGATGCCGATCAGACTGAGCACATCCATTACAGGCACGCCTCGATCAGATGTTTACCCATGTCGTCCAGGCTGTAGACCGCGTCAGCCAGGTCGGCCTTGACGATCGCCATGGGCATGCCGTAGATCACGCAACTGGCCTCGTCCTGGGCCCAGATCGCACTGCCGCCCTGCTTGAGCAGGCGCGCACCCTCGCGGCCATCGGCACCCATGCCGGTGAGCACCACCGCCAGAACTTTGTCGCCGTAGGATTTCGCCGCGGAACCGAAGGTGATGTCTACGCAAGGCTTGTAGTTCAAGCGCTCATCGCCCGGCAGGATTTTCACCGCGCCACGGCCGTCGATCATCATCTGCTTGCCACCCGGTGCCAGCAGCGCCAGGCCTGGACGGAGGATGTCGCCATCCTCGGCTTCCTTGACGCTGATGCGGCACAGTTTGTCCAAACGTTCAGCGAACGCCTTGGTGAACGCGGCGGGCATGTGCTGGATCAACACGATCGGGGCCGGGAAGTTCGCTGGCAGCTGGGTCAAGACCCGTTGCAGCGCAACCGGGCCGCCCGTGGACGTGCCGATGGCGACCAGTTTGTAGGCCTTGCGCTTGGGCGCTGGCGACGACGGGCTGGCGGGCGCCGGGCGAGCGGGCGCCGGCGCAGGAGCACTGCGAACCGGCGCCGAACTGAAGCTGCTCGACGCAGAAGGCGCAGGCGTTGGTGCTGGCGCAGCAGCCGGCACTGACGCCGGTGCGCTGTAGGCACTGACGCGGCGGTTACTGCGGGAAATACTGTGGACCTTCTCACATAGCAACTGGCGGACCTTGTCCGGGTTGCGCGAGATGTCTTCAAAGTTCTTTGGCAGGAAGTCCACCGCCCCGGCATCCAGCGCATCGAGGGTGACTCGGGCGCCTTCATGGGTCAGGGACGAGAACATCAAAACCGGGGTCGGACAGCGTTGCATGATATGCCGCACTGCCGTGATGCCGTCCATCATCGGCATCTCGTAGTCCATGGTGATCACGTCCGGCTTGAGCGCCAGGGCCTGATCGATCGCCTCTTTGCCATTGGTCGCCGTACCGACGACCTGAATGCTCGTGTCCGCTGAAAGAATTTCCGAGACGCGGCGGCGGAAAAACCCCGAATCGTCCACCACCAGGACTTTAACTACCATAAACACTCCGTTAGACAAGGCGCGGCGTCGGGCCGCGCCCCTCCAGAATCAAATACGCCGAGCGGCGTAGCGCTTGAGCATGCTAGGCACATCGAGGATCAACGCGATGCGGCCGTCGCCGGTGATGGTGGCGCCGGACATGCCCGGGGTGCCCTGGAGCATCTTGCCCAACGGCTTGATGACCACTTCTTCCTGGCCCACCAACTGGTCGACGACGAAGCCGATCCGCTGGGTGCCCACCGAAAGGATCACCACATGGCCTTCGCCCTGCTCCACATGAGCGGCAGAGCTGACCAGCCAGCGCTTGAGGTAGAACAGCGGCAGTGCCTTGTCCCGTACGATGACCACTTCCTGGCCATCGACGACGTTGGTGCGCGACAGGTCGAGGTGGAAAATCTCGTTGACGTTGACCAGCGGGAAGGCGAACGCCTGGTTGCCCAGCATCACCATCAGGGTCGGCATGATCGCCAAGGTCAACGGGACCTTGATGACGATCTTCGAGCCCTGGCCCTTGGTCGAGTAAATGTTGATCGAACCGTTGAGCTGGGAAATCTTGGTTTTCACCACGTCCATGCCCACGCCACGACCCGACACATCGGAAATCTCGGTCTTGGTCGAGAAGCCCGGGGCGAAGATCAGGTTGTAGCACTCGGTGTCGCTCAGGCGATCGGCCGCGTCCTTGTCCATCACACCGCGTTTCACGGCAATGGAACGGAGCACGTTCGGGTCCATGCCCTTGCCGTCGTCGGAGATCGACAGCAGGATATGGTCGCCTTCCTGCTCGGCGGCCAGGATCACCTTGCCGCTGCGGACCTTGCCTGACGCTTCGCGCTCTTCCGGCGACTCGATGCCGTGGTCGACCGCGTTGCGCACCAAGTGGACCAGCGGGTCGGCCAGGGCCTCGACAAGGTTCTTGTCGAGGTCGGTCTCTTCACCCACCAGTTCCAGGTTGATTTCTTTCTTGAGCTGGCGAGCCAGGTCGCGAACCAGGCGCGGGAAGCGCCCGAAAACTTTCTTGATCGGCTGCATCCGGGTCTTCATGACCGCGGTTTGCAGGTCAGCCGTGACCACGTCGAGGTTCGACACGGCCTTGGACATGGCTTCGTCCTGGCTGTTGAGGCCCAGGCGCACCAGCCGGTTACGCACCAGCACCAGTTCGCCGACCATGTTCATGATCTCATCCAGCCGCGCGGTGTCGACGCGAACGGTGGTCTCGGCTTCGCTCGCCGGTTTTTCGGCGGGCGCGGCGGAAGGCGCGCGAGCCGGGGCTGGCGCCACTGCGGCGGCAGGCTTCGGGGTTTCGGCTTTCGGTTCCGGCGCCTTGGCGGCCGGCTTCGGCGCGGCCTTGGCGGCGGGTGCAGCCGTGGCGGCAGCGGCAGGCGCGGCGGCGGCCGTGCCGACTTCGCTGAACTTGCCCTTGCCATGCAGCTCGTCGAGCAGCGATTCGAATTCGTGGTCGCTGATCAAGTCGCTTCCGGCTGCCGCTGCCACTGGTTTGGCCGGGGTCGGCGCCGAAGCGATGGCCGAATCCAACGCGTCGACGGCAAAGTTGCCCTTGCCATGCAACTGGTCGAGCAAGGCTTCGAATTCGTCGTCGGTAATGTCGGAGTCATCCCCCGCTGCCTTTGGCGCAGCCGGGGCCGCCGGCGCTACGACCGCATCGGGGGCGAACTGGCCCTTGCCGTGCAGTTGGTCGAGCAGCGATTCGAACTCATCGTCGGTAATTTCATCGCTGGCAGCGGCATCGGCGGCTGGCGCAGCGGGCGCGGCCGGAGCCTCGGCTTCGGCCTTGACGGCGTTCAGCGAGTCCAGCAGCGATTCGAATTCATGATCGGTGATGTCGCCCGATTCTTGCGCAACCGGTTCTTCGACCACAGGCTCGGCAACGGGCATGGCCTCGTCAGCCGACTGCGGCTCGGCCAGGCGCGACAGCGCGGCGAGCAGCTCGGGGGTGGCCGGGGTGATCGGCGAGCGCTCGCGCACTTCGCTGAACATGCTGTTGACCGCATCCAGGGCCTCGAGCACCACGTCCATCAGTTCCGAGTCGACGCGACGCTCACCCTTGCGCAGGATGTCGAACACGTTCTCGGCAATGTGGCAGCACTCCACCAGCTCATTAAGCTGGAGGAAGCCGGCGCCTCCTTTTACAGTGTGGAAACCGCGAAAAATTGCATTGAGCAGATCCGCATCATCAGGTCGGCTTTCCAGCTCGACCAGCTGTTCGGATAGTTGCTCTAGAATCTCGCCGGCCTCAACCAGGAAATCCTGAAGGATCTCTTCATCGGCGCCGAAGCTCATTAATGGCTGCTCCTAAAATAGGGCTAAAACTTAGAATCCAAGGCTGGACAGCAAATCGTCCACATCGTCCTGACCGGACACAACGTCTTCTCTTTTATCGGCATGAATCTGCGGACCTTCACCCTGAGAGAGATGTTTTTGTGGATCTTTTTCAGCGAGCATCGCTTCACGGTCGTGTTCGATGCCGGCAAAGCGGTCGACCTGGCTTGCCATCAACACCAGTTTGAGCAAATTGCTTTCCACTTCGGTGACCAGTTGGGTCACACGCTTGATCACCTGGCCGGTCAGGTCCTGGTAGTCCTGGGCCAGCAGAATGTCGTTGAGGTTGCTGGCCACGGCGCGATTCTCGGCGCTGCTGCGCGCCAGGAAACCGTCAACCCGACGGGCCAGCTCCCGGAACTCCTCGGCGCCCACTTCGCGACGCATGAACCGTCCCCAATCGGTGCTCAACGCCTGGGCTTCCTCGCTCAGGCCGTTGACCAGGGGCGTTGCGCTTTCCACCAGGTCCATGGTGCGGTTCGCTGCGGCTTCGGTCAGCTTGACCACATAACCCAGGCGCTCGGTGGCGTCGGTGATCTGCGAGACTTCCTCGGCCTGCGGCATGTTCGGATCGATCTGGAAATTGACGATCGCGCTGTGCAGTTCACGGGTGAGCTTGCCGACTTCCTGGTACAGACCGCGATCACGGGTCTGGTTGAGCTCATGAATCATTTGAACCGCATCGCCGAAGCGGCCCTTTTCAAGGCTGTCTACCAGTTCGCGGGCATGTTTTTTCAGGGTCGATTCGAAATCGCCCATTGAAGATTCGTTGTCCATAGCTCCCCCGTGGCGCCGTTAACCGATGCGTTCGAAGATTTTTTCGATCTTCTCTTTCAACGCCTGGGCCGTGAAGGGTTTGACCACATAGCCGTTCACACCGGCCTGGGCCGCTTCGATGATCTGCTCGCGCTTGGCTTCGGCAGTGACCATCAGCACCGGGAGGTGCTTGAGTTTTTCGTCGGCGCGCACGTGGCGCAGCAAGTCGATACCGGTCATGCCAGGCATGTTCCAGTCAGTCACCAGAAAGTCGATGCTCCCGCTGTTGAGGACCGGAATGGCGGTTGTGCCATCGTCGGCCTCGACCGTGTTGGTGAACCCGAGGTCACGCAACAGGTTTTTTATGATCCGCCGCATCGTTGAGAAGTCATCAACGATGAGGATTTTCATGTTCTTGTCCAATTCGACCTCCAAGCAGTCTTAAACGCGCCCAGCACCTGGACGCGCCATTTCAATCAATCCGGCACAACACTCGACAACGGTATGGAGCACAACGGATGGAGACTGGCCCGGCATACGCCATGCCAGCCCCGCTCGCAGCGTCCCCACACTGCTCGTCAGCGCGCTCGCCACTCCCCCAAACGCCCCCGCAAGCGGGCCGCGCACTGGCTATGTAACTGGCTGACCCGCGATTCGCTGACCCCCAGGACCTCACCGATTTCCTTGAGGTTCAGCTCTTCGTCGTAGTACAGCGCCAAGACCAGTCGCTCACGCTCCGGCAAATTGGCAATCGCATCCGCCAGGGCGCTCTGGAAACGTTCATCTTCCAGGTCGCGCGACGGCTCCATGTGAGCACTCGCGCCGTCCTCGTGCAGCCCTTCGTGTTCGCCGTCCTGCAACAGGTCGTCGAAACTGAACAGGCGACTGCCCAAGGTATCGTTCAAAATCCCGTAATAATCATCGAGACTCAACTGGAGTTCGGCCGCAACTTCGTGATCTTTAGCGTCTCGCCCGGTTTTCGCTTCAATCGCACGAATCGCGTCGCTGACCATGCGGGTGTTGCGATGCACCGAACGCGGCGCCCAGTCGCCCTTGCGGACCTCATCGAGCATCGCCCCGCGGATACGGATACCGGCGTATGTCTCGAAACTGGCGCCCTTGCTCGCGTCGTATTTATTCGACACTTCGAGCAGGCCGATCATGCCCGCCTGGATCAAGTCCTCGACCTGGACACTGGCCGGCAAACGCGCCAGCAAGTGGTAGGCGATGCGCTTGACCAGTGGCGCGTAACGCTCGATCAATTCGTACTGGGCGTCCCGTGCCGATTTTTTGTAGAGATGGTTGTAACCGCTGGCTGTCATAACACGGGCCCTGCTGTTTGTTGCACGAGACGCTCGACGAAAAATTCCAGATGCCCACGTGGGTTGGCCGGCAGCGGCCAGGTGTCGACCTTCTGGGCGATCGCCTTGAACGCCAGGGCGCATTTGGAACGAGGAAAAGCTTCATAAACGGCACGTTGCTTCTGGACAGCCTTGCGTACGCTTTCGTCGTAAGGCACTGCGCCGACGTATTGCAGGGCGACGTCCAGGAAGCGATCCGTGACCTTGGTCAACTTGGCGAACAGGTTGCGTCCTTCCTGTGGGCTTTGGGCCATGTTGGCCAGGACGCGAAAGCGGTTCATGCCATAGTCGCGGTTAAGCAGTTTGATCAGCGCGTAGGCGTCGGTGATCGACGTCGGTTCGTCGCAGACCACCAGCAACACTTCCTGGGCGGCGCGCACGAAACTGACCACCGAGTCACCAATACCGGCAGCCGTGTCAATCACCAGCACATCGAGGTTGTCACCGATGTCGCTGAAGGCCTGGATCAGGCCGGCGTGCTGCGCCGGGGTCAGGTGAACCATGCTCTGGGTGCCGGAGGCGGCCGGCACGATGCGAATCCCGCCGGGGCCTTGCAACAGCACGTCGCGCAATTCACAGCGCCCTTCGATCACGTCCGCCAGCGTGCGCTTGGGTGTGAGCCCCAGCAGCACGTCGACGTTCGCCAGGCCCAGGTCGGCGTCCAGCAGCATGACCCGTCGGCCAAGCTCTGCCAGAGCCAGGGACAAGTTCACTGACACGTTAGTCTTCCCGACGCCACCTTTGCCGCCGGTCACCGCGATCACCTGTACGGGATGCATGCTGCCCATGTTCGTTCTTTACCTTGTCTTACTTAGACGGAGGCCACATTACTGGCTGCGCGTTCACATACGGAACAATGCATGGCAGACCATCGATGTAGGTACAAAAAATATTCATGAATACCTCAGCCAACCTGCTTGGTCGGGCTGTGGTAGATATCAGCGAACATGTCAGCCATGGCTTCTTCGCTGGGTTCTTCCTGCATTTGCACACTCACGGCACGACTGACCAGTTGATGACGGCGCGGCAGATGCAAATCATCCGGGATCCGCGGCCCGTCGGTCAGGTAGGCCACCGGTAGTTCATGACCGATCGCCAGGCTCAACACCTCGCCCAGGCTTGCCGTTTCGTCCAGCTTAGTCAGGATGCAGCCGGCCAGCCCGCAGCGTTTGTAACTGTGGTATGCGGCGGTTAGAACCTGTTTCTGGCTGGTGGTTGCCAACACGAGATAATTTTTTGACTTGATGCCACGCCCGGCCAGGCTTTCCAGCTGCATGCGCAGGGCCGGATCGCTGGCTTGCAGGCCGGCGGTGTCGATCAGTACGACGCGCTTGCGCATCAGCGGTTCCAGCGCCTGGGCCAGGGATTGGCCCGGATCCACATGGGTCACCGACACATTGAGGATCCGGCCCAAGGTCTTGAGTTGCTCCTGGGCACCGATGCGGAAACTGTCCATGCTCACCAGGGCGATACTCTGGGCGCCGTACTTGAGTACATAACGGGCCGCGAGCTTGGCCAGAGTGGTGGTCTTGCCCATGCCGGCCGGGCCGACCATGGCGATTACTCCGCCCTCTTCCAGTGGCTCGACTTCCGGCGTGGCGATCATCCGCGCCAGGTGCGCCAGCAGCATGCGCCAGGCCTGGCGAGGCTCGTCGATGTCGCTGATCAATGCCAGCAGGTCGCGCGCCAGCGGGCCGGACAGGCCAATGCGTTGCAGGCGACGCCACAGGTTGGCCTGGGCCGGACGGCTGCCTTGCAGTTGGTTCCAGGCCAGCGAGCCGAGCTGGACTTCCATCAGCTCGCGCAGGCTGTTGAGTTCGAAGCGCATCGAGTCCAGGGCACGGGGATCAACGCCCGCGGCTGCGGCAACGGGTGCCGGTGCCGGACGACGCGGTTCGGCCGGCGTCGGCTCGATCAGCGGTTCGGCAGCGGTCAGCGGCAGGCCTGCGGTCAGTGGCTGGCCGGCGAACAATTGACGATTGGTGCCCGCGCTGGCCGAGCCTTCGCTGCTGCGCAGGCTCAACTCGGCCTGGGCGCTGGCGATGCGCGACTGAGTCTTGCGCAGCTCGTCCTCGAGCTCCATGTTCGGAACGCGAGGGGCCAGCGCCGACAATTTGTAGTCCAGGGCTGCCGTCAGCTCGACACCGCCGGCGATACGACGGTTGCCGATGATGGCTGCTTCAGCGCCCAGCTCGTCACGAACCAGTTTCATGGCCTGACGCATATCGGCGGCGAAAAAACGCTTCACTTGCATAAACCACTACCTCAGCCGTTGGGCCCTACTGTCGCAACGATGGTCACTTGCTTGTTGTCCGGTATTTCCTGGTACGCCAGCACATGCAGCCCCGGGACCGCGAGGCGCCCGAACCGCGAAAGCATCGCGCGAATCGGACCGGCCACCAGCAGGATCACCGGTTGGCCTTGCATCTCTTGCCGCTGGGCTGCTTCGATCAGCGAACGCTGCAGCTTCTCGGCCATGCTTGGCTCCAGCAGAACACCCTCTTCCGAGCCTTGTCCTGCCTTCTGCAGACTATTGAGCAATATCTGTTCCAACCTTGGTTCCAGAGTGATCACAGGCAGCTCAGACTCAGTGCCTACAATGCTTTGGACGATTGCGCGGGATACGCCGACCCGCACCGCAGCCACCAGAGCGGCGGTATCTTGACTCTTCGAAGCGTTGTTGGCGATCGCTTCGGCAATGCTGCGTATGTCGCGCACCGGAACCTGTTCGGCTAGCAGCGCCTGCAACACCTTGAGCAATTGGGACAACGAAACCACGCCCGGCACCAATTCTTCAGCCAGTTTCGGCGAGCCTTTGGCCAGTACTTGCAGCAGTTGCTGGACTTCTTCGTGACCGATCAGCTCGCTGGAATGCTTGTAGAGAATCTGGTTCAAGTGGGTCGCCACGACCGTGCTCGCGTCCACCACGGTATAACCGAGGGACTGGGCCTGGGCCCGCTGGCTGATTTCGATCCACACCGCTTCCAGGCCGAAAGCCGGATCCTTGGCGGTAATGCCGTTGAGCGAACCGTAGACCTGCCCTGGGTTGATCGCCAGCTCGCGGTCCGGGTAGATCTCGGCTTCCGCCAGGATCACGCCCATGAGCGTCAGGCGATAGGCGCTCGGCGCCAGGTCGAGGTTGTCGCGAATGTGGACGGTGGGCATGAGGAAGCCCAGATCCTGGGACAGCTTCTTGCGCACGCCCTTGATCCGCGCCAGCAATTGGCCGCCCTGGTTGCGATCGACCAATGGAATCAAGCGGTAGCCGACTTCCAGGCCGATCATGTCGATCGGCGTCACGTCATCCCAACCCAATTCCTTGGTTTCCATGGCACGCGCTGGCGACGGCAGCAGTTCCTGCTGGCGCTTGACCTCTTCCAGTGCCTGGACCTTCTGCACGTTCTGCTTCTTCCAGAACAGGTACGCGCCACCCGCGGCCAAGGCCGCCATGCTCAGGAAAGAAAAGTGCGGCATTCCCGGCACGAGGCCCATCACCGCCATCAGGCCGGCCGCCACGGCCAGGGCCTTGGGCGACGCGAACATCTGGCGATTGATCTGCTTGCCCATGTCTTCGGAGCCCGAAGCACGGGTCACCATGATCGCCGCCGCTGTGGATAACAACAGTGATGGCAATTGCGCCACCAAACCGTCACCGATGGTCAGCAACGCGTAGACCTTGCCGGCGTCGCCGAAAGCCATGCCGTGCTGGAAGATACCGACGGCCATGCCGCCAATCAGGTTGATGAACAGGATCAGCAGGCCGGCGATGGCGTCACCGCGGACAAACTTACTGGCACCGTCCATGGACCCGTAGAACTCGGCTTCCTGGGCTACTTCGAGACGGCGCAGCTTGGCCTGGCTCTGGTCGATCAAGCCGGCATTGAGGTCGGCGTCGATCGCCATCTGCTTGCCAGGCATCGCGTCGAGGGTGAAACGCGCGCTCACCTCGGAAATCCGCCCGGCGCCCTTGGTCACCACGACGAAGTTAATGATCATCAAGATGGCAAAGACCACGATACCGACCACGTAGTTGCCGCCGATCACCACTTCGCCGAAGGCCTGGATCACCTTACCGGCGGCCTGGTGCCCCTCGTGACCGTGAATCATCACCACCCGGGTGGACGCCACGTTCAGCGCCAGGCGCAACAGCGTCGCCACCAGCAGGATGGTCGGGAAGACGGCGAAGTCCAATGGGCGCAGGGCGTATACGCACACCAGCAGCACCACGATCGACAAGGCGAGGTTGAACGTGAAGAACACGTCCAGCAGGAACGGCGGTACCGGCAGCATCATCATGGCGAGCAGGACCAGCAGCAACAGCGGCACGCCCAGATTGCCCCTGCTGAGGTCTACGACGTTGCTGCGCGCGGTGCTGAGTAACTGAGAGCGATCCACCAATATTCCCCGTTCCTGGAAGCAAACTTTTGACGCCCGGAAGGGGCGCAGGCGGGGTATTGCAAGAAGCTTTCCAACTTTTGCGGGAGGTTGAAATAGAGGCTTTCAAGGGATGCCGACCTGTGGGAGCGAGCTTGCTCGCGATGGCGGAGGGTCAGTTTGTGCGAGCGTTGACTGGAAGACCGCTATCGCGAGCAAGCTCGCTCCCACAGGGGCTTTGGCACCTTGGTTCAGGAATCGCGGCGCAAATCCGGCGGGATGGGCAGGTCCTTGAGCGGTTCTGGCCGCTTGCCCTTGCCGGCGCGGTGCTGGCGGATCTGGTAGACGTAGGCCAGCACCTGGGCGACGGCGAGGTACAAGCCTCCTGGGATTTCCTGGTCAAGCTCGGTGGAGTAATAGATCGACCGCGCCAATGCCGGAGATTCGAGCAACATCACTTCGTTGGCGACGGCGATCTCGCGAATCTTCAACGCCAGGAAATCGCTGCCCTTGGCCAGCAGGACCGGCGCATTGCCCTTGTCGGGATCGTACTTGAGCGCGACGGCATAGTGAGTCGGGTTAGTGATGACCACGTCGGCGTCGGGAATCGCCGCCATCATCCGCCGCTGGGAAACCTCGCGCTGCAACTGGCGGATCCGCTGCTTGACCTCCGGCTTGCCCTCCGAGTCCTTGTACTCGTCGCGCACCTCCTGCTTGGTCATCATCAATTTCTGCTTGCTCTGGTAGAGCTGGATCGGCACGTCGATGGCGGCGATGAGGATCAGCCCGCAAGCCATCCACAAGGTGCTCCAGCCGACCAACTGCACGCTATGGATGATGGCTTGCTCCAGCGGCTCATGGGCGATGCGCAGCAGATCGTCGATATCGGCCTGCAACACCGCCAGCGCGACGAACAACACCAGAAGAAATTTTCCGAAAGCCTTGAGCAGTTCCATCAACGCCGTGGTGGAAAACATGCGCTTGATACCGGCGGCCGGATTCATCCGGCTGAACTTCGGTGCCAGGCTACCGGCGGCGAACAGCCATCCGCCCAGGGAAATCGGGCCGATGAAAGCCGCCAACAGCAGAAAAATGAGCACCGGTTGCATTGCAAGAATCGCGATCTTGCCCGAATGCAACAGGTACTGCGTCATAGCGCCCGGCGTGAGCAATACCTCGCGAGGCAAGGAAAAATTCAACCGCATGATTTCCAGCAGATCCAACGCCAGTCCGCCACCGTAAATCAGCAAGCCACCGGCACCGGCGAGCATGATCGCCAGGGTGTTGAGCTCCTTGGAACGGGCAATCTCGCCCTTTTCCCGGGATTGCTTCTTGCGTTTCTCGGTGGGGTCTTCTGTTTTATCCTGACCGCTTTCGCTCTCGGCCATGGTTCAGCGCGCCTGTGCCATGTCGCGTAACAGCTGCAAGGCCTGGGTGGCCAACGGCTGATACTGATTGAGAATGTCCCCCAGGCTGACCCAGAAAATCACCATGCCCAGCACCAGGGTCAGCGGGAAGCCGATGGAAAAGATGTTCAACTGCGGCGCCGCCCGGGTCATCACACCGAAGGCGATGTTGACCACCAGCAGCGCGGTAATCGCCGGCAACACCAGTACCATCGCCGCGCCGAGGACCCAGCCAAGCTTGCTGGCAATGTCCCAGAAATGATTGACCAGCATCGCGCTGCCTACCGGCAATGTGGTGAAGCTCTCCGTCAATACTTCGAACACCACCAGATGCCCGTTCATGGCGAGGAACAGCAACGTCACCAGCATCGTCAGGAACTGCCCGATAACGGCAGTGTTCACGCCGTTGGTGGGGTCGATCATCGAGGCGAACGCCATGCCCATCTGGATTGAGATGATTTGCCCGGCCACCACGAATGCCTGGAAAAACAACTGAAGCGAAAAGCCCAGCAAGGCGCCTATGAGGATCTGTTCGGCCACCAGCATCAACGCGGTGAGGTCCAGGGCGTTGACCGGCGGCATGGGCGGCAGCCCGGGGGCGATGACCACCGTAATCGCCAGGGCGAAATACAGGCGCACACGACCCGGCACCAAGGTCGTGCCGAAGACCGGCATGCTCATCAGCACGGCCGTGACACGAAACAACGGCAGGATGAACGACGCCACCCAGGTACTGATCTGGGTATCCGTCAGCGCGAGCATCGACATCGTCAGCCGATCAACTGCGGAATACTGCCGTACAACTGCAGGATGTATTCCATGAAGGTTTGCACCAGCCAGGGGCCGGCGACGATCAGCGTGACCAGCATCACCAGCAGGCGCGGCAGGAAACTCAGGGTCTGCTCGTTGATCTGCGTGGCGGCCTGGAACATCGCCACGAGCAAGCCAACCAGCAGGCTCGGGATCACCAGGATGGCCACCATCATGGTGGTCAGCCAGAGGGCCTCGCGGAACAGGTCTACCGCTACTTCAGGCGTCATATCGTGCTACCCGCGTGAGAGGTCTAAACACCGCCGAAACTGCCCGCCAGGGTGCCGATGATCAACGCCCAGCCATCCACCAGCACGAACAGCATGATCTTGAATGGCAGCGAAATGATCAGCGGCGACAACATCATCATGCCCATGGCCATGAGGATACTGGCGACCACCAGGTCGATGATCAGGAACGGGATGAATATCATGAAACCGATCTGGAAGGCGGTCTTGAGCTCGGAGGTCACGAACGCCGGCACCAGGATGGTCAATGGCGCCTGGTCGGGGCTGGCAATGTCGGTGCGTTTGGACAGGCGCATGAACAGCTCCAGGTCGCTGCTGCGGGTCTGGGCGAGCATGAAATCCTTGATCGGCACCTGGGCCCTGGCCACGGCATCCTGGGCGCTGAGGGTTTCCGCCAGATAGGGTTGCAGCGCGTCCTGGTTCACCCGGTCGAACACCGGCGCCATGATGAACATGGTCAGGAACAGCGCCATGCCGGTGAGGATCTGGTTCGACGGCGTCTGTTGCAGGCCAAGGGCCTGGCGCAAGATCGAAAAGACGATGATGATCCGGGTGAAACTGGTCATCAGCATGACGAACGCCGGGATGAAACTCAGCGCGGTCATGATCAGCAGGATCTGCAAGCTGACCGAGTATTCCTGTGCCCCTTCGGCGTTGGTGCCCAAGGTGATCGCAGGGATCGACAGCGGGTCGGCGGAGAACGCCAACGGCGCGGCCAGCATCAGGGCCAACGCCAAGAGAATGCGCAACGGCATTACTTTTTATCCTTTTGGTCTTTTCCCAGCAGTTCCATGAGCCGTTGGGCAAACTCGGGCGTGGCCTGCTCCGTGACCGGCACCTGCACCGGTTCCTTCAGGACATGCAGCGCAGTGATGCTGCCAGGACTCAGGCCGAGCAGGATCTGCTCGGTGCCGACCTGCACCAGCACCAGCCGATCCCGTGGCCCCAGCGCGCGGGAACCGACAATGTCGATGACCTGCCCTTTGCCGGCGGGCCCCGCCTGCTGAACGCGTCGCAGCATCCACGCCAGGAAGAAAATCAACCCGAGCACCACCAGCAGGCCCAGCACCAGTTGCGCCAGTTGCCCGGCCATGCCGCTGCCACTCGCCGGCGCAACGGCAGCCGTGGCCACCGGCTCGGCTGCCAGAACACTGAACGGCAGCATCAGGGCTGCGGCGAGAAAGCCTTTCATTCAGCGCAGCTTCTTGATGCGTTCGCTCGGGCTGATCACGTCCGTCAGGCGAATGCCGAACTTCTCGTTGACCACAACCACTTCGCCATGGGCGATCAGGGTGCCGTTGACCAACACATCCAGCGGCTCACCGGCCAGGCGATCCAGCTCGATCACCGAGCCTTGGTTGAGCTGCAGCAAGTTGCGGATGTTGATGTCGGTGCTGCCCACTTCCATGGAGATCGACACCGGGATGTCGAGGATCACGTCCAGGTTGGGACCGTCGAGCGTCACTTGTTCGTTGCTTTTCGGCACGCTGCCGAATTCTTCCATTTGCAAGCGGTTGGAACCATGGTTGCCTGTGTCAGCCGCCAGCAATGCATCGATGTCTGCCTGCCCGGCATCGCCGGTTTCTTCCAGGGCCGCAGCCCACTCATCGGCCAGCGCCTGGTCATCCTGGGTATTCATATCGTCAGCCATCATGTTTCCTCGGCGGGCAAAAATCGGTTAAAAACCAAAACTTAAGAAGTTGACACCGCTCAGCGGCGTTCGATCGGCTCGATCACCTGCAACGCCAGGTTGCCTTTGTGAGAGCCCATCTTGACCTTGAAGGCCGGCACGCCATTGGCGCGCATGATCATGTCTTCCGGCATTTCGACGGGGATGATATCCCCCGGCTGCATGTGCAGGATGTCCCGCAATCGTAGCTGGCGCCGGGCGACCGTCGCGCCGATCGGCACGTCGACATCCAGCACGTCCTGGCGCAAGGCGTTGATCCAACGCTCGTCCTGGTCGTCGAGGTCCGACTGGAAACCGGCGTCGAGCATTTCACGCACCGGCTCGATCATCGAATACGGCATGGTCACGTGCAGGTCGCCGCCACCCCCATCGAGCTCGATGTGGAACGTCGAGACGACAATGGCTTCGCTTGGGCCGACGATGTTGGCCATCGCCGGGTTCACTTCCGAGTTGATGTACTCGAAATTCACTTCCATGATCGCCTGCCAAGCTTCCTTCAAATCGACGAAAGCCTGCTCCAGCACCATGCGCACGACACGCAGTTCGGTCGGTGTGAATTCGCGACCTTCGATCTTGGCGTGACGACCGTCGCCGCCGAAGAAGTTGTCCACCAACTTGAACACCAGCTTGGCGTCGAGGATGAACAATGCCGTGCCACGCAGCGGCTTGATCTTCACCAGATTGAGGCTGGTGGGCACGTACAGCGAATGAACATATTCGCCGAATTTCATCACCTGCACGCCACCCACGGCCACGTCGGCCGAGCGGCGCAGCATGTTGAACATACTGATGCGGGTGTATCGGGCGAAACGCTCGTTGATCATTTCCAGGGTCGGCATGCGTCCACGAACGATGCGATCCTGGCTGGTCAGGTCGTAGCTTTTGACGCTGCCCGGTTCAGCAGCGTTTTCGGTCTGCACCAGGCCGTCGTCGACACCGTGCAACAGCGCGTCGATTTCGTCCTGGGACAACAAGTCCTGCACGGCCATGTCGTGTTCCTACTGCAATACGAAGTTAGTGAAGAGCAACTGTTCGATCACCACTTTGCCGAGTTCTTTCTGGGCCACTTCCTGCACGCTGGCCGTGGCTTTCTGACGCAGCATTTCCTGGCCCACCGGAGTGGCCAGGGTGTCGAAACTCTGTCCGGAAAACAGCATCACCAGATTATTGCGAATCAGCGGCATGTGTACACGCAACGCTTCCAGGTCGGCCTGGTTGCGCCCCAGCAAGGTAATGCTCACCTGCATGTAGCGCTGACGACCGTTCTGGGTGTAGTTGGCGACGAAGGCCGGGGCCATCGGCTCGAAAACCGCTGGCTGCTTGCCCACCGGAGCAGCTTCCACCGCCTCGGCCGGCTTGCTCTGGGCGTTGTGCATGAAATACCAGGTCGCCCCCACGGACACGCCCACGGCCAGGAGCAAGCCCACCACGATCAGGATGATCATCTTGAGTTTGCCTTTGGTTGCGGGGTCTTTTCCAGCTGCTGCTTCGCTCTTCGCCATGCCAATAATCCGTCGTTAATCGGGGGTTCACTGTTGCATGGCTAGGCTGGAGCAAGTGTTATGCCAGAAGAGAAACGATGGTCGACGCAATTTCGAGAACACCCTAAACCATTATGGGAGCGAGCTTGCTCGCGACGCCGGTTTTTCAGCCACCGTTGCAGGTGACTGATCCATCGTTATCGCGAGCCAGCTCGCTCCCACAAGGTTAATGCGTTGAATCAGGCGTAATAATCGACCGCGCTGGTGCCAATGACGCTGGTGGTGCTGGCCGCCACTTCGGCAACGCTGGCCGGCACCTCTTCATCCAGCGAGTCAACTCGGCCGCCGGAGGACGTGGTGCGTCCAGCCTGGGCTTGCTGCTGGGCCTGTTGATCCTGGTTCTGCGAGCCACGGGATTGATCCGACACGCTGACGTCGACCTGCCCCATTCCCTGCTGGGCGAAACTGTCACGCAGACGATGCATCTGGCCCTCAAGGGCTTCGCGCACGCCTGAGTGGGCGCTCATGAAGGTCACCTGGGTCTGCTGGTCTGGAATCATGTTCACCCGAATATCCAGGCGTCCGAGCTCGGCCGGTTGCAACTGGATGTCCGCCGCCTTGAGATTGGCGCTCGACAAGTACATCACCCGGTTGACCACCTCCTCGGTCCAGCCGCCCTGGTTCATGGCGATGGGCTGATTGACCGGCACCGCGTTGGCGGTTTTCGGTGTGGCGGCCTGGGTCAGTGCCGCCAGGCGGTTGGCAAAGTCATCCACGCGCGTATCGCTGGAAGCGGCCGTCAGATCCTTGAGGCCTTCGCTGATCAGGCCACTGAACGCCTTGTCACCCCCCTGGCTGCCGGCACCGGTGCTGTCCTGGTCGGCTTGCACGGTGAGCATGCTCGCCATACCGGCGGCGAACGTCTGGGCCGAAGTCGGCTCACCATCGAGAGACGCCGGCGCAGCGGTCTTGGACTGCGCCTGGCTGGAAGCGGACACGTGGCCGCTCTGCTCCATCGCCAACCGCAACGCCGGTAGTGCGTCGAGCGGATCGGCCTGCGGGTCGAACTCCGGGTCCGTCACCGGCGCCGAGGCATTGGCCGCCACACTCGGAGCAACGGGAGCCGCTACCGCCGCAGTGACTTGGGCCTCGATCGTAGGCACCACGGGAGCAGGCTGCGCCTCAGCGACGCCCTCTGGAATAACGGTGCCCGGCAACAACGCAGGGTCCAGCGTCGGATCGACAGGCGCGGCATCCGCTACGGGCGTTTCTGGCGCATCGCTGTCGGCATCATCCGCCGTCTTGCTGCCGGCAGTGGTCGGCTTGTCGGCGGGCAAGGGTTTGCCGCTATCGGCAACCGCCGGCTCCGGAGCGGCAGTATCGCTGCCCGCGTCCTTCTTGGCGACATTGTCGGCGGTCTTGTCGCGCACCGGTTTTGCCGATGGCTCAGGCACCGCCGGTGATTTGACGGGTGCCTGCTTGGCGAAGACCTGGGCGAAGCTGGAGGCTCTGTTCTCGGCGTCCGGACCTGCTGCCAGTGGATTGACGGCGGCCTGCGGCTTGGCCTGGGCGGTGGCCTGGAGCAGTGTGTTGGGTGTAACGGGCATAAGATGGTCTCCGCTGCACTGGAATCATAGATGCAGTTGAGACAGGGCAATGCAAGGGACGGGCCAATGAAGCAAACGGGATGCTTCAGCAGTGAAAGCTTTCGCGCTCTTCTCGACAAAGCGTACGAACGTGAGCGAATTCGCTATCGATTTCATTGACCAGGCTCTCGATACCGTGCAGCGACGGCTCCTTGGCACGCTGCTCCAGCTCACCACACAGCTCGGCCAGGCGAATGGCGCCCATGTTGCTGCTGCTGCCCTTGAAGCTATGGGCAGTAGCACTGAGCATTTGCGCGTCCCTCGCCTCGTGCAGTACACGAAGGCGGGCTTCGGAATCCTTGAGGAAAGTATCCAACAGCTCCGGATACCCGTCCTCCATGACTTCCTTCAACGTGCTCAGCACGTCGAGATCCAGATGAACTTCGTTCACTTGTTCGCTCCCTGATCAAGAATGGCCCCGATTATGACAGAGCCTCCCAGAAAAACTCCACGCGCGCACTACGACCATCGTCGGACCAGGAGGCCTGATGACAGAGTTGGCGCACCAGGCTCACGCCGCGCCCAGACAATCGATCCCGGTCCAGCGGCCGCGCCAACACCTTGGCGACATCGAAGCCCTTTCCGCTGTCTTCGACTTCAATGATTAGTCTGCCACCGTCGCCCTGGGGCGTGACGTGCAGATGCACCCGCACGTGACCATCGTCCAGCTTGTCCAGACGCGCGCCGCGCTCCTGATAGTAACGAGCAAAACCGGTCGCATCACGCTTCAGGCTGGAGTCGAGCCCCAGCACCCCGTGTTCCAGGGCGTTGGAATAAAGCTCCGACAACACGTTGTATAGTGCTCCACTCTGCGCCCTTAGCCCGTGGACCTCCAACAATAATTGCAGCAGGTAAGGCATCGGGTTGAAGCGCTTGAGTGTTTGCGCGCGGAATTCGAAACTCAACGACCAATCCAGCGGGCTGGACTGGCCACTATCGGAATAGACCGGTGGCGGCGGGTTGAGTTGCGTCGGCGCGACCAGCCGCACCTCGACCATGCTGAAGTCATCACGGGCCTCACCGCGAAAATCCCGCAAGGCTTGCTGGATATCCTCGAAGAGACGGTCGGGTTCGCGGTTGGCCGAGAACACCTGCTGCAACCGCTCCACGCCAAACGGTTGATCATCGTGGTCGCTGGTTTCTATCACTCCGTCGGACAACAGGAAGACCCGATCACCCACCGACAGCGAGTGGACCTCGGTGCGATCGTCGAACAACTGGGGCGTCAGCACACCCAGCGGCAAGTGCCGCGCCGGCAACGGCGTGCGCACGCCACTGAGGCTGTCGTGCAGATACCCGTCAGGCATGCCGCCATTCCAGACCTCGACGGTGCAGCGCTGGAAACTCATGCTTAACAGCGTCGCGCAACAGAACATATCCACCGGCAGGATGCGCTTGAGCTTGGCATTCATCTCCCGCAGGATCTGCGCCAGGCCATAACCTTTGGCAGTCATCCCGTAGAACACTTCCGCCAGCGGCATCGCGCCGACCGCCGCCGGCAGGCCGTGCCCGGTAAAATCGCCGAGCAGGATATGCATGTCGCCGGCCGGGTTGAACGCGGCCAGCAGCAAGTCGCCGTTGAACAAGGCATAAGGTGATTGCAGATAACGGATATTCGGCGCGCTCAGGCAACCGGAGTGGGCAATCTTGTCGAACACGGCCTTGGCGACCCGCTGCTCATTGAGAAGGTAATCGTGGTGTCGGGCGATCTGGTCGCGCTGCTCGACCACCGTGGCCTGCAACCGACGCAAGCGGTCCATGGCCTTGATTTTCGCAGCCAGGATGACTTGGTTATAGGGTTTCGCCAGGAAGTCATCCCCACCGGCCTCAAGGCATCGGGCGAGCCCTTCGCTTTCGGTCAATGAGGTGAGGAAAATGATCGGGACCAACTGATCCCCGGCCAATTGCTTGATTTTTTGCGCCGCTTCGAAGCCATCCATGACCGGCATCATCGCGTCCATCAGCACAAGATGAGGACGCTGCTCCAGATAGACGTCGACCGCCTCGGCGCCATCGGCGGCGGTGAGCACGTGGTGCCCCTGGCGACGGACAATGGTCGACAACAGCAGTCGGTCCGCGGCGCTGTCTTCGGCAATCAGGATCGTCAGCGGCTCCGGCGACGATTGCATGGCGATCAACTGATATCGAACAGCTTGTCGAAATTGGAAATCGCGAGGATTTTCTTGACGTCGCTGCTGCTGTTGACGACGCGGATATCCGATTCGTCGCCACCGGCATGGTCACGCAACAGCAGGAGCATGCCCAAGGCAGAGCTATCTAGGTAAGTGGCCTCTTTCAGATCCACCACGATGGACTCGGGTTTCGTGTTGAGCTTTTCATAGGACTCACGAAACTCCTGATGCCGGCCAAAATCGAAGCGGCCCTTGATCGAGATCGTCAGTTTTTGCCCATCAGGAGATACTTCGGTAACGACAGACATATTCACTTCCTTGTCGTGGACATACGTGTACAAGGTTTAGCACCTGGTAGAGGTCTGAGCAAGGTTTCAAATCGCCTGCCCGACAAAACTCTACCGCCAATATCAATACGGGTCCTGGCGCGGCAAGCGCTGGGACAATTCATCCAGCAGTTTCTGCTCACGCTTATCCTCCAATTGCCGCGCCTCGTCGATGTAACGCTGTACCAGTTTGCGCAGCCCCTCGACTCGGGCGAACGCTTCCTGCCAACTCTGGCGAGCCTTCTCGAGATTGTTCTGGTGCCAGACCAGGCTTTGGCGCTGCTGATCGATGGCGGTGCCCAATTGCGCCAGGAACCCCTGGTAACCCAACAACCACTGTCCGGAAACGCCGTGACTGCCACGGGCAATCCACTGTTCCTGGTATTCCAGACGAAAATTCTCCAGGTCAGCCAGCTTGCTTTCAGCAACAGCCACTTGCCCCTGGAAATACGCCAACCGCTGTACAGCGGTTTTCTCAGCCTTTTCCGCCATGTCCACCACCGGTGCCAGGCGCGCCGCACGACTCGTGGCCATGATCGGTTACGTGCCGGAGACTGGGGCGAAAATGGTTTGCAGGTGCGCTTCGCTGGCGCCCATGCCGATGCTGTCATTCAGCGCCTGGCGCAGATACACCGCCATGGCCGGATAGAGGTTGATGGCCGTGTCGGTTTCGCGATCGCCGCCAGGCACATAGGCACCTACGCTGATCAGGTCGCGACTCTGCTGGTAACGGGACCAGTACTGCTTGAACTGTTGCGCCCGCTTCATGTGCTCGGGGCTGATCACCGATGGCATGACCCGGCTGATCGACGCTTCGATGTCGATGGCGGGGTAATGTCCTTCTTCCGCCAGACGCCGGGACAATACGATATGGCCGTCGAGCACACCACGGGCCGAGTCGGCGATCGGATCCTGTTGGTCGTCGCCCTCGGACAGCACGGTGTAGAACGCGGTGATGGAGCCACCGCCCTTCTCCGCGTTTCCGGCGCGTTCCACCAATTTCGGCAGCTTGGCGAAGACTGAAGGCGGATACCCTTTGGTCGCCGGAGGTTCGCCGATGGCCAGGGCGATTTCCCGCTGGGCCTGGGCGAAACGGGTCAGTGAGTCCATCAGCAACAGGACATTCTTGCCCTTGTCGCGGAAATATTCAGCGATACGCGTGCAGTACATGGCGGCACGCAGGCGCATCAATGGCGCATCGTCCGCCGGCGAAGCCACCACCACGGAACGTTTGAGCCCTTCTTCGCCGAGGATGTGCTCGATGAATTCCTTCACCTCGCGACCCCGCTCGCCGATCAAGCCCACCACGATGATGTCGGCTTCGGTAAAGCGGGTCATCATGCCCAGCAGCACACTCTTGCCCACACCAGTACCGGCGAACAGGCCCAGGCGCTGGCCGCGTCCAACCGTCAACAAACCGTTGATGCAACGAATGCCCACGTCCAGCGGTACGCTGATGGGGTCGCGCTTGAGCGGGTTGATCGTCGGGCCATCCATCGGCACCCAATCTTCAGCCTTCATACCGCCCTTGCCGTCCAGGGCCCGTCCAGCGCCATCCAGCACCCGGCCGAGCATGCTCATGCCCATGGGCAGGCGACCGGTATCGGCCAGCGGTACCACGCGGGCACCCGGGGCGATGCCGGCGACACTGCCCACCGGCATCAGGAATACCTTGCTGCCGGAGAAACCCATGACCTCGGCTTCGACCTGCACCGGGTGATAACTGTCATCGTTGATCACCAGGCAACGACTGCCCATGGCGGCACGCAAGCCTTCCGCCTCAAGGGTCAGGCCGACCATACGCAGCAGGCGACCTTCCAGGATCGGTTGGCCGGCCAGCTCGGTGGCCTCGGCGTAGCTGCCCAGGCGCTTGCCAAAGCTGGTTCGCTCAAGGCGCATCGCGGCTGTCCGTTGCGCCAACAAGCGGTTCGTCACCGTCCGGATCGACGATGACAGCGGCCTTGGGTTCGTCCGGCAGATCCAGGCTGAGGTCGGCCGGAGCCGGATGCAGGGCCTGTTCGTGCAGTTGGTCAAAGAGTTTCGCCATGATCTGGCTGATGCGCGTCTCGATTGTCGCGTCGATGCGGCTGTGCTCGGTTTCTACGCGGCAACCGCCCGGCAGCAGGGACTCGTCCTCGACGATGCGCCAGGTTTCCTCGTGGCGCTCGCGCAGGGCCTTCACCAGTTCGAAGTCCTGAGGATTGATGTACAGCCGCACGTTGCCCACGCCCAGCGGCAGCAGCTTGAGGGCTTCGCGCATGACGTGTTCGATCTGGCTCGAATCGATCGCCAGCTCGCGCTGGATCACTTGGCGGGTGATGTGCTGCACCAGCCCGACCAATGACTTTTCGATCTGGGTGTCCTGCTCGGCGATGGGCTCGAACAGATTGAGCATCAGTGATTCCAACGCACGTAGCTTCGCCGTCAGCGCCACGTCGGCTTCCTGGCGAACCTTGATCGTCGTGCTGTGGAAACCTTCTTTCTCGCCAATGGCGAAGCCTTCGTTGTAGGCCTCCTGACGAATGCTCTCGACTTCTTCGAGGGTCAGTGGCTGGACTTCCTCCAGCGGCACCTCCTCCATCTCCGGCAGTTCTTCCACCGGCTCCGGCTCGGGCTCGGGCACGAAGGGGTCGAAACTGGGCAGCGACCAGACGTCGAAACCTCCGACGTCCCGGGCGCGGATCAGGTCGCTGGGTGCATCATCACTCTTGGCAGACATAACGACCTTAGATCATCTCTTCGCCGCCCTTGCCACCGAGCACGATTTCTCCGGCTTCGGCCATACGGCGGGCGATGGTGAGGATTTCCTTCTGTGCGGTTTCCACGTCGCTGACGCGCACCGGGCCCTTGGCCTCGAGGTCGTCGCGCAACAGTTCGGCCGCTCGTTTGGACATGTTCTTGAAGATCTTCTCCTTGACGCCTTCGTCCGAACCCTTGAGGGCCAGGACCAGGACGTCGGAGGACACTTCGCGCAACAGAGCCTGGATACCACGATCGTCGACATCGGCCAGGTTGTTGAACACGAACATGAGGTCTTCAATCTGACCGGACAGGTCTTCGTCGACTTCGCGAATCGAGTCCATCAGTTGACCTTCGATCGAACTGTCGAGGAAGTTCATGATGTCCGCCGCGCGTTTGATACCGCCCAAGGTGGTGCGCGAGGCATTGGAGTTGCCCGAGAACTGCTTCTCGAGAATCTGGTTCAGTTCTTTCAGGGCCGCCGGCTGCACGGTGTTCAACGACGACACACGCAGGATGATATCGAGGCGAACCTTATGGTCGAAGTTGCCTAGCACTTCGCCGGCCTGGTCCGGGTCGAGGTACGCCACCACGATCGCCTGGATCTGGGGGTGTTCGTAACGGATCACGTCGGCAACCGCGCGCGGCTCCATCCACTTGAGGCTGTCCAGGCCGCTGGTGTTGCCACCCAGCAGGATCCGGTCGATCAGGCCGTTGGCCTTGTCCTCGCCCAGGGCCTGGGTGAGCATCTTGCGCACGTAGTCGTCGGAACCGACGCCCAGGCTGGTCTGGTCGCCGACGATGTCGACGAACTCGCTCATGACCTGCTCGACCTGCTCGCGATGGACATTGCCCATCTGGGCCATGGCCACGCCAACGCGCTGGACCTCTTTGGGCCCCATGTGACGCAGCACTTGGGCGGCGTCGGTCGAACCCAGGGACAGCAGCAGGATCGCGGCTTTGTCGACCCGGGACAATTTGGCAACAGCGGCTCGATTATCACTCATCTGCGTTAATCCACTCTTTCACGACCTGGGCCACACGACCCGGATCTTCTGCCACCAGACTCTTGATGGCGTTCAACTGAGCGTCGTAGCCTTCGCTCGGGCTTGGCAGCAGGATGCTCTGCGGCCCGCCGAGGCTGACGCGATCGTTGGCCAATTCGCCATCCAGGCCGCCCATGCCTCCCAGCTCTACATCGCCCAAGCCTGCCAACTGCTTGTTCTTGCCGCCACCGGTGATGTTGTTCAGCACCGGGCGCAACACGCCGAATACCAGTATCAGGATGAACAACACACCCAATACTTGCTTGACCACATCCCAGAACCAGGGTTGCGAATAAAACGGAATGTCGGCGATTTCTTCACCGCGCTCCAGGGAGAACGGCACGTTGATCACGCTGACGCTGTCGCCACGGCTGGCGTCGAAACCAACGGCGTCCTGCACCAGGCGAGTGAAGCGCGCCAATTCGTCGGCGCTCCACGGCGCGCGGCTGGTTTCGCCGTTGGCCGGGTTGATCTTGACCTGATCGTCCACGACGACGGCGACCGACAGGCGATTCAAACGGCCCTGCTGCTGCTTGGTGTGGCTGATGGAACGGTCGAGCTCGAAGTTCTTGGTGGATTGTTGACGCTTGTCGGCCGGGTACGGCGCGAGCATCGGCTGGCCGGTGGCCGGGTCCATGATCTGTTGGCCGTTGGCATCGATCAGCGGCTGGCCGGGCTGCACCATGCCCGCGGCGGCGGTGGCGCCACCGGTGGTTTGCGGCGCGCTGGCCGGCGACGGCGGCTGGTTGCTCAGGGCACCCGGCACGCCTTGCGGTCCATTGCTGGCGGTACGCTGTTCGTTCACCGACTGCTCGCTGCGCAACGCGGGTTGATCCGGGTTGAATTGCTCGGAGGTCGATTCGACCGCACTGAAATCCACGTCCGCCGAGACTTCGGCCTTGTAGCGGCCATTGCCCAGGATAGGTTGCAAGATGTTATGCACCCGCTGGGTGAACATGCCTTCCATGCGGCGGCTGTAATCGTATTGCTTGCCGGCCATGGTCAGTTCGGAGTTTTCCGCCTGGTCGGACAGCAGGTTGCCCTTCTGGTCGACCACGGTGATTTGCGACTTGCTCAGTTCGGGAACGCTGGTCGCCACCAGGTTGATGATAGCGACGACTTGGCCTGGCTCCAGGGAGCGGCCGGAATACAGTTCAACCAGTACCGAAGCACTCGGCTTGCGCTCATCGCGCACGAACACCGAGCTTTTCGGGATCGCCAAGTGCACACGGGCAGCCTTGACGTTGTTGAGGCTGGAGATGGTGCGCGCCAGTTCGCCTTCCAGGCCGCGACGATAACGAGTCGCTTCCATGAACTGGCTGGTGCCCAGGCCCTGGTCCTTGTCCAGAATCTCGAAACCGATGTTGCCATCGGTCGGTGTCACGCCAGCGGCAGCGAGCTTGAGGCGCGCGCGCGCCACGTCGTCGGCCTTGACCAGCAAGGCGCCAGAATTGGGTTCAACGGTGTAGGGAATGTCGGCAGAAGCCAGGGTTTCCATGACCTGCTTGGCGTCCATGCCTTCCAGGCTACCGTACAACGGACGGTAGTCTGGCTGCTGGGACCACAACACGACGGCGAAACCAATCGCCACGCTGGCAGCCAGGCCGACCAACAGGCCAACCTGACGCAGCATGGTCATCTCGGAGAGGTTTTCCAGGAAAGACAGACCGAACAACGGCGGTTTGCCGTCTACCGGAGTGGCCTTGGCTGGAACGTTATCAACGGCTGCTTCTGCCATGACTCAATAGTTTCCTTAGACCGGCATCTGCATGATGTCTTGGTAGGCTTGAACCAGTTTGTTACGTACCTGGGTCAACGCCTGAAACGAGACACTGGCTTTCTGCGAAGAGATCATTACATCCGTCAGGTCGACGCCACTTTTACCAATCTCGAAAGCACTGGCCAACTGGTTCGAAGCCTGCTGGGTATCGTTCACTTTATTGACGGCCTGACCGAGCATGTCGGAAAAGCTGCTGCCACCCACCTGGGGGACCGCGACCGATTTCGGCTGGGCCATGGCGTCCATTTGCATGGACCGCATGTCCAACATCAATCGATTAAATTCAATACCTTGGCTCATGGTCTATTCTCTCTGGCGGCCCGCATTTTTTTGACACTTACTCAGCGGGTACGTAGGTGTTAGCAACAAGGGTGCCAGCTCGATGGCCGTAAAAAACAAATGCATGCGCGAGCTCATCCGGACTCATGTGGGAGCGAGCCTGCTCGCGATAGCGGCCTGTCAGCCAACATCTACATCGCCTGAATCACCGCCTTCGCGAGCAGGGCTCGCTCCCACAGATTTAGAGGTGCAACTGCTTGGATCAATGATTCAACTGGCGAAAAGGTAAGCCTCCACATCCATCCCGGCATCACGCATTTGCGCCAACTTGTAGCGCAGGGTTCGGGGACTGATGCCGAGGCGTTCGGCCGCTTCCTTGCGACGGCCGCGCTCGGCGCGCAGGGTGTCGATGATCATCTGGAATTCGCGACGACGCAGATCGTCCTCCAACGCACCGGCTGATTCGGCTACCTCGACCGGAGGCACTACCGGCGCCAGCGGCGGTACCGGCAAAGGCGCACAAGCCACCGGACCGGCCAGGCAGAAATCCTCGGGCTGGATCAAGCCGCCCTGCTGCAGGATCAGCGCCCGCTGGATCGCGTTATCCAGTTCCCGGACGTTACCGGGCCAGGGATACCCGATCAGGCAAGCCTGTGCCTCGGCGGACAGGCGCGCCGTTGCGTGCTTCATTTTATTGACGTGCTTGGCCAGCAGACGCTCGGCCAGCGGCAGGATATCGGCGGTGCGCTCGCGTAACGGACGCCAGGCCAACGGAAAAACCGACAGCCGGTAATAAAGGTCTTCCCGGAAACGCCCCGCCGCCACTTCGCCCGCCAGGTCGCGGTTGGTCGTCGCGACCACCCGGATGTCCAGGCTGATGGGCTTGCGCGCGCCGACCCGCTCCACTTCTCGCTCCTGCAACACCCGCAGCAATTTTGCCTGCAGGCCCAGGGGCATCTCAGAGATTTCATCCAGCAGGATGGTGCCGCCATCGGCCTGTTCGAACTTGCCAGCCTGGGCCGCGATGGCGCCGGTGAACGAACCCTTTTCATGGCCGAACAATGTTGCTTCGAGCATGTTGTCGGGAATCGCCGCGCAGTTGATGGCAATGAACGGCTCGCTGGCGCGACGGGACTGCTGGTGAATATAACGGGCCAAGACTTCCTTGCCCGTACCGGACTCACCGGAAATCAATACGGTTGAATCGCTGCGTGCCACCCGCGCGGCCAATTCCAGCAGCTGCGCACTGGCTGGCTCGATCGCCACCGGGCCTTCACCTTCAACGGCAAGGCTTCCCAGGGCATGGCGCGCCACTAGGTCCAGCAGCGCCTTGGGCTCGAACGGCTTGACCAGATAGTCCGCCGCCCCCTGGCGCATGGCATCCACCGCTCGTTCGACCGCACCGTGGGCGGTCATCAACAGGACTGGCAATTGAGGCTGGCGCGCCCGCAGTAAACCGAGCAACTGATGGCCGTCCATGCCCGGCATATTGACGTCGCTGACCACCAGGCTGAACGGCTCACGGGCGACCGCCAACAACGCCTCCTCCGCCGAACCGACGACGGCATGATCATGCCCGGCCAACAGCAGTGTATCGGCGAGCGCCTCGCGCAGGGCACGATCGTCCTCCACCAGCAAAACCTTGATTGCCATTGCCTTCACTCCACCCCTGGCACACTGGAAAACAGCGGCAGGAGGACCAGCGCGCACGTGCCGCGCCCCGGCCGCGAGCGCAACTGCAATTCACCCTGATGGGCCCGCGCCACGGCCTTGACCACGGTCAGACCGAGGCCCGTCCCGGTGGTCTTGGTGGTGAAAAAAGGCTCACCCAGGCGGGTCAACACGGCTGGATCAATGCCGCTGCCGTTGTCGCTGACACACAGGCGCAACGTGCTGCCACGGGTGTACAGGTGGACTTTCAGGCGAACGTCGCCGTCGCCCGCCTGGATCGCGTTTTCAATCAGGTTCAATACCGCGCCCACCAGTGTGTCGCGGTTGCACAGGACTTCGCCCGCGCGGCTGTCACACTGCCAGCGGATCGGCAAACCCTGTACGTGGGTCGACGCTGCGGCCTGCAAGGATTGCAGCAACGCCTTGGGCGTCACGCGGTCGGTCAACGGCAATTCGCCGCGGGCAAACACCAGCATGTCGCGGACCTGGTGCTCCAGCTCATGCAAGCGTTCCTTCAGGCGGCCGGCGAAGCGCTGCTGGGTATCCATCGGCAGTTGCTGTTCAGTCAAATGACTGGCGTAGAGCAACGCGGCGGACAGCGGCGTACGGATCTGATGGGCCAGCGACGCCACCATCCGCCCAAGGGAAGACAGCCGCTCGTGGCGAGCCAGCTGATCTTGCAGGTGACGGGTTTCAGTCAGGTCGTTGAGCAGCACCAACTGCCCGGGCTCGGCATCAAGCGAACGGGTCGAGATAGAAAGGCGTCGACCGTCCTTGAGGGAGATCTCATGGCCGTCATCTTCGCGAGGAGCGAAGCAGCGGGCAATCACATGCCGCCACAGCTCGCCCTCCAATGGCAGGCCGAGCAGCTCGCACGCTGCCGGGTTGGCTTCGCGCACGAAACCGTGCTCATCAATGACAATGACGCCGCCAGGCAAGAGGTCGAGGAGGTTTTGCAGCCGATTGGCCAGGCGTTCTTTTTCCGCCAACTCCTGCATGCGCTGAGCGCTGACCACCGCCAGCTCACCCTTGAGCTCGGTGACCCGGGCTTCGAGCAGGCTGTAGGAGTCGGATAACTGGCTGGAGACCTGGTTAAACAGCGAAAACGCCTGCTCAAGTCCAAGCCGGCTAGCCTGCTCGGCGGACGGCATGAGTCCCGGCTCAGGGACAGGAGACATCAGGGCGGCTTGGGTCATCGTGCTCTCTCGCTTGGCTGACCGTCAGTTAAACGGAACGTTGCGAGGGCAGTAGCAATACCCGTGCCGAAAAAAAACCGCCCAGAAATCAGGCGGTTGTAAAACAGGCGTCAATCATCCGCCTGTTCATCTCCTTCGCGACGGCTCATGCCGTACTTGCGCATCTTTTCCACCAGTGTCGTGCGACGGATGCGCAGGCGTTCCGCCGCGCGGGCGACGATGCCGTTGGCATCGTCGAGTGCCTGCTGGATGAGGCCCTGCTCCAGGCCTCCCAGATAATCCTTCAGATCCAGGCCTTCCGGCGGCAGCATGGCGTTACTGGTGAAGTCCGGCGTATGGCCATTGATCGCTACGCGCTCTTCCAAGTCGCTGCGCAGGCTGTCGACCATCTGCTCGTCTTCGTCGTCGACGTAGCGGAACTTCTTCGGCAACTCGGCCACGCCGATCACGCCGTATGGGTGCATGATCGCCATGCGCTCCACCAGGTTGGCCAACTCGCGGACGTTGCCCGGCCAGCCATGGCGGCAGAGGGACATGATCGCCGCAGAGTTGAAGCGGATCGAACCGCGCTTCTCATGCTCCATGCGCGAGATCAATTCGTTCATCAGCAGCGGGATGTCTTCGACCCGCTCACGCAGCGGCGCCATTTCGATCGGGAATACGTTGAGGCGGTAATAGAGATCCTCGCGGAAACTGCCGACCTCGATCATGCTTTCCAGATTCTTGTGAGTCGCGGCGATGATCCGCACGTCGACGCTCTGGGTCTTGTTGCTGCCCACGCGTTCAAAGGTGCGCTCTTGCAGCACGCGCAGCAGCTTGACCTGCATCGGCAGCGGCATGTCGCCGATTTCATCGAGGAACAGCGTGCCGCCGTTAGCCAATTCGAAACGCCCGGCGCGACTGGTAATTGCGCCGGTGAAGGCGCCCTTCTCGTGGCCGAACAATTCGCTTTCCAGCAACTCGGCTGGGATCGCCCCGCAGTTGACTGGAACGAACGGCGCTTCGCGGCGCTTGGAATGGTAATGCAGGTTGCGCGCAACCACTTCCTTGCCGGTGCCGGACTCACCCAGGATCAGCACGCTGGCGTCGGTGTCGGCCACCTGCTGCATCATCTGGCGCACGTGCTGGATCGCACGGCTGGTGCCGACAAGGCTGCGGAAAAGATTGGGTTCACGATGCCGGCCGCGTTCACGGGCCTGGTCATACATTTCGCGATAAACCTGGGCACGGTGCAGCGAATCAAGCAATTTGCTGTAGCTGGGCGGCATTTCCAAGGTGGAAAGTACCCGGCGGCGCTGGTCTTCCGGCAGGTCTAGGGAAGAATTTTCGCCCATCAGCAAAACGGGAAGGAACTCATCCCAGGTTGAGAGTGTCTTTAGCAAGCCCAAAAGCGATGCGGGGGCATTTACGGTCCCGATAAGGACGCAAATGACTTCACGGCTGGACGACAATGAGCCGACAGCCTGCTGCCAGTCATGGCTGCCGCAGGGTAAATTTTCTTCGCCGAGAAAATTAAGGATCACCGCCAGGTCACGGCGGCGGACGCTATCGTCATCGATCAGGAGAATTTTGGTTTCACGCCACATGCAATAGCAACTTCCCTAGTCAACTCAGTGCCCGAATTTGGGGGCAAGCTAGACGCTTGCAGACTTGTCATGCCTGTAGACGCCTGAAATCTGTAAACAGCCACTAGTTAAGTCAAAAAATCGTGCACAGTCAAATTTATGGCGCACTTTGTTCGGATTAAATGAAAATTAAATCATCCGAACAGGTGATAAACCTTCGCCGCGTTCTGTGCCTGGTTAATCTGTGACATTTCGTTCACGATCGCCTGACGTTCCCCCGTCGCGGCATCCAGCAACTGCCGATACACGCCAAGCAACTCTTCCAGGTTGTTACGCAACGCCGCCTCGTCCACCTCGGACTCGCCCATGACGTCTTCCATGCAGGAACGGCACGCCAGGTCCAATTGACCGATGGCCTCCCAATTGCGCTCAGCCAGGGCATCAACCAGGGCATCTCGGGTTTGTTCTATGCGCTGCAAGACAAGACTCATGAGCTTATTCCTCAGAATTGCGGGCCAGGTGGCGCGATACCGTCCCAGCCTTCCTTGACCGTGCGCAGTAGATCAGCGACTTCGTCGAGAATCTTCGGATCGGTCTTGGCGTTGGCTTCGGCGAGACGTTTCATCATGTAGGTGTAAAGAGCATCCAACTCGGCTACCGACTCGGCCTGGTTTTCCAGATCCAGGCCTTCACGCAGGCCACCCACGATACCGATGGCCTTACTGATCAGGACGCCTTTGTTGGCTATGTCCTTGCGCTCCATAGCGCCCTTGGCCTGGGCGATACGGTCCAACCCACCTTCCATGAGCATCTGCACGAGACGATGGGGACTTGCTTCGGAGGTTTGCGCCTGGGCGCCAATCTTCTGGTATTGGCGAAGGGCTAACATCGGATTCATGTTCTACCTCATCAAAAACTTCGGTTCGTATAAACAGCGTATCGACGCTGTGTCAAAAAACTTTAGACCGAAAAGCCGAAAGCCCGGAGCGTTGTCAAAACGCTGCCGGGCTTTTTGTATCGGTCGAAAATCAGCTGTTCTTCTGTTGTGCCGTCATCGCTTCAAACATCGAGGTGATGTTACTGGCAGTGGCTTTCAGCTTGCCGACGAGGGTATCCATGTCGTTGTACTTTTTGGTCAGTACGGCGGTGAGGGTTTCGATGCGGCGATCAAGAGCCTGCTGATCTTCGAACAGCTTCGTCTTGATGATGTCGAGGTTCTTGGAGCGAGTAGTCAGGATGGCCTCTGAGCCCCCAATACCACCCGCACCCGTTTTGCCTTCAGTGTACGGCTTGATGGCGTTATCCATGCGCTCAAGCAGGCCATTCTCACCTACAAACAGTGTCTGGATCTCCCCACCCAACTGTTTGTCATTCAACGCAGAGGTGAATTTCCCACTGTCGAAATCCAGAGCCCCGGTCGTCTGATTGGTGGTGATTCCCAACTGAGAAAGAACCGTCAGCTTGTCACCTGCCCCGGTCTCAGACAAAGGCGCGCGAATGGCCGCCAAAAGCGAGCGAGGCAACGAGTCACCGGTCAAGGCGGCTGGAACCGAGTTACCCTCAGCATCTGTGGTCGGCTTGGTCAGGGACGTCACGGCCTTAGCAACAGCATTATAAGCGTCGACGAACTTCTGGATCGAAGCTTTAAGGCCGTCGGCGTTGGTAGCGACGGTAACGACGGTCGGGCCAGTGCCCTCGACGAGTAACGTCATGCTCAAGCCCGAGACCACGTTATCCAGCTTGTTGGTCGGGCTGGTCATTGCCAAGCCGTCAACAGTGAAAATAGCGTCCTTGGCAAACCCCAGCGACCCCGAAGAAGTCGCGGTGGGTGATGAGGCCATGGCTACGGAGCCATCAGCTGCGAGGCTGGCAATGCCGCTGAGGGAGATATCATTACCCGCACCGGTTTTAGTCGAGCCGACCACCAGGCGTGAACCAAAACTGTCGGTCACGATGTTGGCGGTCAGACCGCTGGCCGAGTACTTGCTGTTGATGGCGTCCCGAACCGACTGCAGCGTCGAATCAGCAGGTATATCAAGGGTGTAATCCGTGTCTCCTTGACTGATGGTCAGCGTACCGGCTTCCACTGCACTGGAAGCACCACCGGCGAAAGCAGCCGTCGCAACTTTCGACGAGGTTGCCAACTGAGTAACGTTTACCGTGTAAGTGCCGCTAACCGCCGAGTTGCCGGCTGTCACCGTCAACGCGCTGGTGTTGGCCGAAGTCGCGGAAACCCCGGTAAATTGAGGCGTAGTCGTGCTGCCCAGGCTTTTCAGCGTGGATTGGAAGGTAGCCAACAGCGACTTCAGGGTGCCGATCCCCGAAATATTGGCCGTATTGATCTTGGTGGCACGATCAATCTGACCTTGCTTGGCCGCTTTGTCAGAATCCACCAATGCCTTGACGATAGCACCGGTATCAAGGCCGGAGCCTAAACCCAAGCCAGGTAGAATTGGACTTGCCATGTGGGACTCCCTTCAGTGTGTCGCCGGCCTTTTGACCTTTACAACGCCCAAAAGAACATAACAACAGAATTCGTGCCGGTTGTCAGGCTTCAGCGCTGAACAACAAGCTGTTTGCATCATTCAAACTGTTGGCCAGTTTCAGAACTTCTTCGTTCGGGATCTGGCGAATCACTTCACCGGAACCACTGGCGATCACTTTGACCACTACTTTGCCTGAAGGCTCATCGATAGAGAACTCCAGGTTACGCTTGACCGACTGGACGAACTTCTCGATTTCCTGAACGGCTTTCTTGAGTTTGTCCTGCTCGGCAGCAGCATCCTTAGGGGCTTTTTTGACCGGAGCTACCACAGCCATCTCGGCCCGAGGCTTCTCCACCGGCTTATCGGCCACACTAGGCGCCGGTTTCGCCGCCGGATAAGACAAGTTCAGCTTCACGCTCATATCCATGTCCATCACCTCTTGAACGGAAAAAGCGAGAGAGTACGCAAGCGCACTCCCCCGCTAAAACTCATCCGACTATTACTGAAGCAGCTTCAGTACAGCGGACGGCAGTTGGTTAGCCTGGGCCAGAACCGAAGTGGAAGCTTGTTGCAGAGTCTGCTGCTTGGTCAGCTGGGCAGTTTCAGCAGCGAAGTCGGTGTCTTGTACGCGACCCAGTGCAGCAGCGGCGTTTTCGTTGATGTTCTGCAGGTTGGAGATGGTGCTGGTCAGACGGTTCTGGGCAGCACCGAGGTCCGCACGGCTGGCGTTGATGGTCGCCAAAGCAGCGTCGATCGCGTCGATTGCAGCAGAGGTGTTGGTTTCGGCTTCGGCGCTGTCTGCAGCACTGATCGCGATGGCACCAGAGTCAACGCTCAGGGTAGCAGCGTCGAAGCTGTCGCTCAGGGTCAGAGTGATCTGGTTGGTAGCACCAGTGTTGGAACCGACCTGGAAGGTCATGGTGCCAGCGGAACCGTCGATCAGGTTCTTGCCGTTGAGGTTGGTCGAATCAGCGATACGAGTCAGCTCGTCCGACATCTGAGCAAATTCTTTGTTCAGAGCATCACGGTCAGCTGTACCGTTGTTGTCGTTTCGTGCCTGTACGGCCAGTTCACGCATACGCTGCAGAATGTTGGTGGATTCCTGCAGAGCGCCTTCAGCGGTCTGAGCGATGGAGATACCGTCGTTGGCGTTCTTGATCGCAACAGTCTGACCGCGGATTTGCGAAGTCATACGAGTGGAGATCTGCAAGCCGGCGGCGTCGTCTTTGGCACTGTTGATTTTCAGGCCGGACGACAGGCGGGTCATCGAAGTGGACAGAGCATCGGAAGCCTTGTTCAGGTTCTTCTGAACGTTCAACGATGTGACGTTGGTGTTTACTGTTAAAGCCATGACGAATTCCTCGTTGGTTGGGTACTGCGGCTTCCGGCCCTGGCAACCGCCGGGTGTGGCCTAGAGAACCTTCGTAATAGTTATCGTCGTATTCGGAACTTGCTTTAGCAGATTTTTCAAAAAATTTGCCATCAGGGTGCCACCCCTCGTAAATCAAGGACTTGGCTGCGATTCAAGGGTGAAAAAATGGCGTCAGGGAAACGCCGCTGACGTCGCTGGAAGCGCATGACAGCGGGGAAGCTGCGAAAAGTAGCTAGATGGAGTGACCAGCGGTCAGCAGCTGGACCCACTCGTACTCAAGATAATCGGCCAGCGAAATCCAATTCTGCGCCTGCTGATCATCGAGCATCAGGGCAAGCAGCGCGTTCCACGACGAGAGGACATCGCCTGGCATCCGTTCGACCAGGGGCTGCGCCGACTCGATCAGCGTGACCATCGCCAACCCCGCCTCAACATCCCGCCCAAGTCGAAACAGGCGCGCGCATGCGCGGGCATCAATGATTGCCTCATCAAGCGTGGTCATTGCACGTACTCCGGATGGAAATCGGTGCCGACGATCATCGCCCCGTCCCGACTGCTGTTGAAGAAGCGTACGTTGGGGTGCCTGGCAATGAAACGCTCCAGTTCACAGAGGTAGCTGCGAAAGTTGAGCTGGGTCTTGACGCGCCGTCCATGCCCATCGAGCACCCAATGCCTTGACGCCCCCAACTGCGGCCCCAAATCGCCATCGCCCCATCCTGCGTGAGTCTTGTCATGGGGGAAGGCAAAATCGGCACCAAACAGCGTGATTTGCGCAGCGCCCATTTGCACCGCTAAATCGACCGCTGGATGAATCACGCTCCCGCCCACATGAAGTTCGGCCCGGCAGAGTCGCTCACGCATCTGGCGGTAGACGGGACTGGAGGAATAACCGGCGTAGCGCGGCCCCCGCCATGCCTGAATCACTAAGGGGTCGGCCATGGGCAGATAAACAAGGGCAATGCCTTCGGTTTGCTCAGGCGGAAGATGACGCCCCGAGATACGCTGGTCGATGCTGACCACGACATCAGGACGGATGCCGTGATTGATCAACGGTCGGTAAGCCGTGTCGACACAAATCAACAACGGTCGCTCAGCTCGCTCGCTCACGCGGCGCAGCCTGTCGAAATGGTGCTCAAGGCTCGGACCGGTGGCAACGACGAACACCTCACGCCCCTGGAATGCGCCGAACAGCTCGGCAACATCGCGGTCGCCCTGTACAAGATTGAACGTCGATTGCAGCCGCTCGACGACCTCGGGAGCCTTGGGGTCGAACGTTCGGTTGGTGAAGTCCAGATGAACTTCACTGATCAACCGATCGCGAATCTTGGCACTGTAATCATCGGCCAGTACCAGCTCGGCGGGGAGTGCGAAGAATGGCAGCTGGATTTCCGTCAGATCTCCCGCGTAGAGCAATACCACCCTGGGATCGGCAAGCCATGGCATCTGATCCAGCACCTGCAATACCAACGCAAACACCGCGCCATTGAGCACATGAACATACAACCGCTCGAGCCCTGCCCGTTCCAGCAAACGGTTTTGCAGGTCGCCCAGCCCGGTTCCGTAGACGTGCACGACGCAAGCGTCCAAAGGCAGACTGGCGGCTTGCAGGTCCGCCTCGGCAAGACGGTCATGTCGGCTGGTCAGTTGGATTCCATTGATACTCAGGGTCGAACCAATGCCCTCCACCAGATCAGCTTGCAATCTACCCACGTCTTCCAGCAGCAAGCGCTCGGCCAGGGCCGGCCAACGCTGCTGGATGATCTGGAGATTGCGCTCGAAGAACTCGCTCATGGTGTCTCGCCTTCGCGTCAGGCAAAAAAATAGCGTCCAAGATTACACCTTGGACGCTATTTTTGTGCCTGGGTTTTATAGATTCACGGGCGATAGATGATCGCCGACCCCCATGACAGACCTACGCCAAAGCCACTCAACGCGACCCGTTTCCAGTCGGAATCGAGCACGTGCTTTTCGAGCAGCAACGGAATACTCGACGACACGGTGTTGCCGGTCTCGACCATGTCCTTGATGAACTTCTCCGGCTCGCCTTCGAAACGCCGCGCCACGGCATCGACGATTGCGGCGCTGCCTTGATGAATGCAGAACGCATCGATGTCACTGGGTTGCAGATCGGAATCGGCGAGCAACTCATGCAAATGTGCCGGCACCTTGAGCAACGCGAAGTTGAACACCTGGCGGCCGTTCATGAAGAATACGCCGTCGCTGACCTTCAGGTGCGGCGCACCGGAGCCGTCGGTGCCGAACTTTGCCTTGCCCAGTTGCCACGGCGCATCCTCGCCTATCCACGTCGCCGTGGCGGCATCACCGAACAGCATCGTGGTGTTGCGATCTTCCGGGTCGACGATTTTCGAGTATGGGTCGGCGGTTACCAACAGGCCATTCTTCAGGCCAGCGGCTTCCATGAAGCCCTTGATGGCGTAGATGCCATAGACATAACCCGAGCAACCCAGGGATATATCGAACGCCGCTACGCTGGTGGGCAGGCCGAGCTTGTCCTGGACGATAGCCGCCGTGTGGGGCAAGCCTTCTTCATCGCCGTTCTGGGTGACGACGATCAGCACGTCAATGGATTCGCGCTTCAGATCGGGATTATTGGCAAACAGCGCGTTGGCCGCTTCGACGCACAGATCCGAGGTTTCCTGGCCGTCATCCTTGCGTGGCAAGAAGGCGGAACCGATCTTGCCGAGGATGAACTCTTCATCCTTTTCAAATTTTGCACCTTGTGCGTAATTGTCCACGCCGGCTACAGGAACGTAGCTCGCAATGCTTTTTATGCCAATCATTACGGCTTCCCAATCAAAAACAGCCCAATACCACCGCTCGCAAGGAATCGAGGGGCGCCGACAAACGGGAAGTGTAAAGGGCTATCACCGGTCCTGATAAGGGCCAGGCGCCATCTTCCCGGTCAATACAATACAGTGAAGATGCGCGTTATGACTCGCAGGTCACGCTAAATTGCCGAATAAGCCCATTGAGAAGCTATTCAACCAATGACCAGGACAGCGCCGTGCCACGCTTGATTGCCTGGCGGGCACGACGACCCATTAAGGAATCCAGATGTTTGGGCGCCAACCCGAGCCCCGGACGGATGGCCCGGACGTTCTGCGACGTGAACACTTCGCCGGTGGCCATGTCCTGCGTAGCGTACAGCGAACGACGATAGACCAGCGATTTCTGCTCGGCCTCGGTCACGCCATAGCGCACCTGTCCCATGGCCTGCCAGGCGCGCTCGGTTTCGATCACCAGCGCTGCCAGCTCTGCCGGTTCCAGGGAGAAACTGGCGTCCACGCCGCCAGCGGCACGGTCAAGGGTGAAATGCTTTTCCACGACGGTCGCCCCCAGCGCCACCGCAGCCACGGATACCCCGACGCCCATGGAGTGGTCCGACAAACCAACCTCACAGCCGAACAACTCCCGCAGATGAGGGATGGTGCGCACGTTGCTATTGGCCGGCGTCGCCGGGTAGGTGCTGGTGCACTTGAGCAGCACCAAATCCTTGCAACCAGCCTGGCGAGCGGCACGCACGGTTTCGTCGAGTTCGGCGATGCTGGCCATGCCGGTGGAGATAATCAACGGCTTGCCGGTGGCAGCGACCCGGCGAATCAGCGGCAAGTCAGTGTTTTCGAAACTGGCGATCTTGTAGGCCGGCACATCCAGGCTTTCCAGGAAGTCCACCGCCGTTTCGTCGAACGGGGTCGAGAACGCTAGCATCCCCAGCGCCTTGGCCCGGGCAAAAATCGGCGCGTGCCATTCCCACGGCGTATGAGCTTTTTCGTACAAATCATAAAGGGATGTTCCAGCCCAAAGGCTGCTGGGGTCCCTGATGAAGAACTCCCCTTCGCTCAGATCTAACGTCATGGTATCGGCAGTGTAGGTCTGCAGCTTCAAAGCGTGAGCACCGGCTCGGGCAGCGGCTTCGACGATCTGCAAGGCCACCTCCAGGGATTGGTTATGGTTGCCGCTCATCTCGGCAATGATGAAAGGCGGCGCGTCAGCCCCGATGCTGCGCTGACCGATCTTGAAACTACTCATGAATTTCTTCCTTCAATACGCGGGTAAACACGCATGTGCCCTGACTGAAACCTGCCTGGCGGAACAACGCCAGAGACGCTTGGTTAGCGGGCAGGATCTGAGCGGTAAAGCTGCGCAGTTGCGGCCAATGGACGGTAGCAAACGCCTCACCACGGGCCAGCAATGCCCTGCCCCACCCCAACCCCAGGCGGTTCTTGAACAAATAAATCGATACCAGCGCTTCGCTGCCTTGCAGGTCATAACGCAATACACCGACGGGTCCGTCGGACGCTTCGCCAACCAACAACAAGCGCTGTGGATTGACCAGACTGGCTTGCAGCCATTGGCAATGACGATCCCAGTCGACGGGCGACTGATCCAGCGATACGCGGCGCACGACCTCGGCATTACGCCCCTCGAAAAGCAAACGGGCGTCGGCTTGCGTGGCCGGACGAACCCGCAGCAAGGCACCAGCCAGTGCGACGGCCACGCGCAAGGCACCCAGGCCATCGACCAATTGCCGGGAGTGCTGCGCAAGACTCTGACGCAACCCCTGGTTATCCACGACAAAGCCGATGGCCTGGCGCAACTGTTCAACGGTGACGCTTTCTCTGCACCCGAGATAGACATGGGCACCGAACGTCGCCATGACATCGCTGTTGGCCTGCTGGTTGTTCGATACCGCGATACAGATCGTGGGCAACCCCATGGCGGCCCGCTCCCAACTGGTTCCGCCACCGGCCCCGATGAACAGATCGGCCTCCAGCATGAGCTGATGAAAATCGCTGACGAAACTGTGCAATCGCCAGTGGGGTCGGCTCGCCGCCATCCGTTGCATCCGAGCCCAGGCCGGGTTGTCCGCACCGGCGACAAAATCCACTTCCAACTCGGGGTAAGCCACCAGCGCCAGCATTGCGTGATGGGTCTGCATCGCCGCATCGAAACCGCCGAAATTGACGAGTACGCGCCTGACCTTCTTTTTTATCTCAATCGCCCCGCAACGAAACTCATCGCGCAACAACGCGTAACGCGGTCCCAGCAGCGTCCGGCAATGCTCAGGCAACAATCCTTCATACGCAGCTTGCGTGCCGGACAGATTCTGATTGAGCAAGAGGTCAGCGCTGTAAGTCCGAGTCGCCAGGTCATCCAATGCCATGATCCGAGGCGCGAAGCGCCGGGCCGCAGTCTGCCAACGTTGATCCAGACCATAGTGGTCAACAATGACCCAGTCGAAGCCGGGCCGCTCGGCCAACGCTTGTTCCAACGCATCGATATCCGCTTGCCAGGGCAGCAACGATTCGATGGCCTGTTGCGGATCTTCCCCGCGATAAAGATCCGGCAGGGCGAACGTTTCGAAGCCCTCGGCCGTCAGAGCGTGCAGACGATGCCCAACAAGCAGCCGACAAGCAAACGCGACGTGCACGCCTTGCCCGCGCAGGGCTCGCGCCAGGGTCAGGCAACGGGCAATGTGCCCGCTGCCGATGATTGGCGAAGCATCGGCGCGAATCAGCACTCTCATTGCAATTCACCGCCCGCTCTCAAAGCGGCGTAGAGATACTCGGCGCGCTTCCAGTCCTCGGCTGTGTCGATGTCTTGCACCAGATGACGAGGCAGCACAACCGGCAGGCTTTTCGGCGAAAACAACGTATCGCCACGCAACCAGGCGTCCCGACGCCCCCAATAGAATTGGCCGGCGTCCTGGAAAGCTTCAGCCAGGTCCTGGGAGCGCGTATCGCGAAATTGCGGATACAGTGGGGTCAACGCGCCCTGCTCATCCAACGTCAAGGCGCGCTGTACGGGAAAACCGAAACTGCTCACGGAAAACGCGAACGACTTGTCCGGATGGCCGCGCAGCAAGTCAATGCCCTCACGTAAAAACCGCGCTTGCAACAGCGGCGCCGTGGCGTAGATGCAACAGGCGAAATCGAACGAGCGCTCACGTAGCTCACCCAGGGCGTGAACCATCACCGCTGCCGTCCCGGTGAAATCATCCGCCAGCGCGGCTGGTCGCAAGAACGGCACTTGCGCACCATGAGCCATCGCCAATTCAGCAATTTCTTCGTCATCGGTACTGACAATCACCCAGTTGAAAAGTCCCGAGTCCAACGCCGTGCGAATCGAGCGGGCAATCATGGGCACGCCATCGAACGGCTTCAGGTTCTTGCGAGGAATGCGCTTGCTGCCGCCACGGGCGGGAATGATCGCGATTGCGCTCACGCGTCGTTACTCCTCAAGCAATCGTTGCAGTTGCCCCATCACATAGTCTTGCTGTTCATCACTGAGGGAAGGAAACATTGGCAAGCTGATGGCCTCGGCGTAATAACGCTCAGCCTGTGGATAGTCTCCAGGGGCAAATCCCAGTTCGCGGTAATACGGCTGCAGGTGAACCGGTATGTAGTGCAGGTTCACGCCGATCCCTGCCGCACGCAAGCCTTCGAAAATCTGGCGATGATCCAGGGATATCTCGTCGAGCCGCAAGCGCACTACATACAAATGCCAAGCCGATTCGGCCTCGGGTTGCAAACCGGGCAAGGTCAGTGGCAAACCATTCAGCAAGCGGTTATAGCGCGCCGCCAGTGCACGACGGCGGGCGATGAAACGTTCAAGCTTATCCAACTGGGAAAGCCCCAGGGCAGCTTGGAGATCCGTGATCCGGTAATTGAATCCCAACTCCACCTGCTGGTAGTACCAAGGCCCATGGCTGGGCTCGCTCATCTGTTCAGCGTCACGGGTCATCCCATGGCTGCGCAGACGTCGCAGGCGCTGCGCCAGCTCCGGGCGATTGGTCAAGACCATCCCACCTTCGGCGCTGGTAATAATTTTCACTGGGTGGAAACTGAACACCGTCATGTCCGCAAATTCGCCACACCCCACCGGCCTGCCGGCATAAGACGCGCCCACCGCGTGAGAGGCATCTTCAATGACCGTGAACCCGTAGCGCTCGGACAAGCGAGCCACTTCACGCATGTCACAGCTTTGCCCGGAGAACGCTACCGCCACCAACACGTTGGGCAGGGTCCCATCACGCTCGGCTTTTTCAAGCTTTGCGGCCAGGGCAACGGCATCCAGGTTCCAGGTCAGCGGATCGATATCGACGAAATCCACCTGCGCGCCGCAATATCGGCCGCAGTTGGCCGAGGCCAGGAAGGTATTGGGTGTGGTCCACAAACGATCCCCCGGCCCAAGCCCCGCCGCCAGGCAAGCGATGTGCAGCGCAGCGGTCGCGTTGCACACCGCCACGGCATGGCCGGCCTGGCAGCGGCGCGCCATGGCCTGTTCAAAACGCTCGATCGCAGGCCCTTGCGTCAGCCAATCGGACTGCAACACGGCGACGACGGCATCGATGTCAGCTTGATCGAGGCTTTGCCGACCGTAGGGAATCATACCGACAGCCGGGCGTGCAGATCGGCGATCTGCTCCACCGACAAAAAGTGTGGATTGGTGTCAGAGCGATACTCGAAGTCTTCCGCAACTGGCGTGCCTCGTTCGCCCAAATTGTCCATAGCGAAATCCACGTCCACGCTGGTGAAGCGAATCGATGGCTGGATCGTATAGTGATCGGTGAACTCGATGGTCATGCGCGCGTCGTCCAGCGGCACCATTAACTCGTGCAGCTTTTCACCGGGCCGGATGCCCACGTTCTTATGAGGCAGATGCCTGGCCATGCCCGACGCCAAGTCGACGATGCGAATCGACGGGATCTTCGGCACGAACACTTCACCGCCATGCATGCGGGCGAAACTGTCGAGCACAAACTGCACGCCGTGATCGAGGGTGATCCAGAAGCGGGTCATGCGCTCATCGGTGATCGGCAACTCCGTGGCCCCCTCGGCAATAAGCTTGCTAAAGAACGGCACCACCGAGCCCCGCGAGCCCGCAACGTTGCCATAGCGCACCACGGCGAAGCGGGTCTGCTGTTCACCCGCGATATTGTTGGCGGCGACGAACAGTTTGTCCGACAGCAATTTGGTCGCGCCGTACAGATTGATCGGGCTGGCCGCTTTGTCGGTGGACAGCGCAACGACCTTTTTCACGCCATTGTCGATGGCCGCAGCGATGATGTTTTCTGCGCCATTGACGTTGGTACGAATGCATTCGGTGGGATTGTATTCCGCCGCCGGCACCTGTTTGAGCGCCGCCGCATGCACCACGTAATCAATCCCGCGCATGGCCTGGCGCAGGCGATCGGCGTCGCGCACGTCCCCCAGGAAATAACGCATGCACGGAGCATTGAAGGTTTGTTGCATCTCGTACTGCTTGAGTTCGTCTCGGGAAAACACCACCACGCGCTTGGGCTGGTATTGCTCGAGCAACCGGCGGATAAAATTGCGCCCGAACGAACCGGTACCGCCTGAGATGAAAATCGATTTACCGTTGAACATACCTGATTCCTTTTGCCTGGCAGGCTTATGCGAGCAACCGGGCCCAGTCGACCGCCGTGGCGGTGCCCAACGCAAAACCGGTGTCGGTCAAGGCCAGGTTCGGATTACGGGCCGCGTCATGTTGGAAGCGTGCCTGCCACTTGTCGCGCAAGGCAATCACCGCCTCGGGTGCCGCGGAAACCGTACCGGCGTGCAGCATCTGCGCCTGGGGTGTCCAGACCGTGAGATAGCCTGCGTCAGCTACTTTCAGACAAAGGTCGACGTCGGCAAAGGCCTCGGCGAAATGTTCTTCGTCCAGGCCGCCTACGGCTTCGAACAAATCCTTACGAATCATCAGGCAAACGCCGGACACCGCAGAGTAGTTCTGTTCCGCCTGATGGCCATTGAGATAACCCTTGGCGTCCTTGCGTTCGCCAACGAACACCGAGGCCACCTGGCCATCGGGCTTGAGCACCAGGCCAGCCTGAGTGGTGATGCCGCGAATATCCATCTGTTTGCTGCCGACGATCCCCACCTCCGGGCGCTGGGCCTGGTTGAGCAAGCTGTCGAGCCAGTTGGCGTTGATCACTTGCACCTCGGCCGACAACAGCACCAGGTATTCCCCCTTGGCCTGGGCGCTCGCCCAGTTGTACAGAGCCGACGCACTCAAGCGCCGATCGCTGCGCAGGATACGGATCCGATCGCCTTTGCCTTCCAGGCTGTCGAGCCACTGGGCCATTGCTTCGGACTGGCTATGATTATCTGCGATCAGGATTTCATGGCGATGATAACGGGTGCGCTGCAGCACGCTGACCAGCGCCTGTTGAATCTGTTCGAAGTTGTCCCGGCTTTCGAGAATGATCGATACCAACGGCCGCTCGGCATGCTGGTAGTCGATTTGATAGGTCAGCGGTTGCGCCGAGGTGACCTGGGCACGATAACCCCGGGCCGCCAAGTGGCGCGTCAGTACTTGACGCTCCTGGGCATTTTCCTCTTGCGCCGGGGCATTGCAGATCAGCAACGGCTCGGACAGATGCGCCAGGCCGGCAAGCCCCGCCTCTTCGATCAGACGCAACAACACGTCCAACTCCAACGCCTGGGTGTATTCAGGCGTTAAACCGCGTGCCTGTACCAGCACGTCACGACGAATCAGCCAATGCCGCGCCATCAGCGAAGGCACCGATTGCAGGAAGTCAAGATTGACGCCAGGACGGAACACATCGACCAGGCTGCCGTCGGCCTTACGCTGGATTTCGTCCATGGCCACGGCACGCACGCCATCAGCGCCGATCAGTTCAAGACTGGCGCGCAGCAGACCGCTTTCGGTGAACTGGTCGCCAGCCTCGGCCAGTACCATCCAGTCGGCGGAGGACTGCCCGATGATCTGGTTGATGCGCTCGACATAATTGCCAGTGCTGACTTTGACGAAGTGCACGGTGTCGCGCACGGTGGTGGTCGCCGGCAGGTCGCCGGTGGTGAAGACCACCACGTTGAACGCCTTGCTATGACCGTTGACCAGGCTGTCGAAGGTCGCCTGCAGCTTGAACATGTCAGCGTCCAGGTCCAGCAACAAGATGCCGAACCGCGGGCCGCCTTGATGCTCGGCCAGGTGCGCCGCGATGGACTTGAGCTGCTGCGCATCTGGATTACGCGCCTCAAGCCAATTTAACAAACGGCCGGAGTGCATGTTTTCCAGTAACCGGCGCTCTTGCTGACCCGGCACCGAGTCCAGGCGCTCGGCCCAGGCCTGCAGTTTCACTGCCTCATCAGGCTCATCGCTGCTTTTCAACGACTCGGCCAGGCGCTTGATCACGGTGCGGTTGAACGCGTACAGGCCTTGGGCTTCCCACAGACGGCTGCGTAGGGTGCGCTCGTTATCGTTTGGTTGCACACGCATCAGCTCATGCTGACGCAGCAGAATGCCTTCCAATTGTTGAAGCTGAAGGCGGCCGGCTGGCATGGCATGCAGCAGGAATTCAAAGTGAGTCAGAAGATCGAAGACCCCTTGATTGTAGAAAGGCATTTCAACAAATTGCTGTGGGCCAAACGAACGAACCGGCTCACCACCGGCCTCCAACCAGGCCGAACGGATAATCTGCGTGCCCTTGAGCGAACGCCCTTGCTGCAGGCAGTCGGCCATGGCCGCAAAACTGTCCAGGGCAATCTGCTTGATGCGTTCCGGAGCCTGCTCGCTGAGCTGGGTCGGCACCGATGCCAGGAACTCGGCGAACTGCTCACGCTCGGCGACGCTTTTGGCGTCTTTGTAACTCAACACCGTCAGGACGTTGGTGTTGTGTTCGGAACCGCCGTAGTTGAGTTCGCGCACGGCGAACGGAATCGGCAGGATCCGCGCCTTGGCACAAGCCAGCAAGTAAAAGGTATGGCCGATCTCCTGCCACTCGAAACTGGTGCCAGGCGGCAACATGCCGTACCACTGTTGCAGCAAGTCAGTGCGGGTCACGGCGTAGAACGGCGGCAGGAATTGATCCATGAAACGGATCACACGGTCCTCGGCCAGTTCGCTGTCGTAGTCCTCATGCACCTTGCGGTCACGACGGAAGTAGCAGACTTCTGTTGCGCAGGACAAATACATGATGCCGTAGCCGTGGCAAAGGCCGTAGTCGGGGTTGGCTTCGAGAAACTCAACCGATTCGGTCAAGGCATCATGCAGCAGGAAATCGTCGTCGGCGGCGAACACCATATAAGGCGTTTTGACCTGGTTGACACCGTAGGTCAATTTTTCCTGAAGCCCTTTGTAGGTGAACTGGGGCAAGTGGCGGTAATCGACCGACGGAAAATCCTCGGCGATCCGATCATCGCGCTCCACCGACGAGTCCAATACCAGTACCGAACATGGATAGCTGCTGTAGTAATGCAATGTGCGGCGCAGAAATGCGCTGCGGTTGTGGGAGATGATTACCACGGTGAACCGCTCGCTCAGCGGTGCCACGTTGTTTTGAAGCATATTTCGAACCTGCATATTTCCTAGTCCCCACAACCTGCCAGACGCCAATGACTTAAACGGATGGATTAACGAACCCGACGCAGATAACCATCCGGCGCAACGGTGATCAGCAGCTTGTTCTGCAGTTGCTGGTCGATTTCGAAGCTGTCGTTTTCTTCGAGGTATTTCCACACAGCGGTTTTCGGGTTGTCGCCCGGGCCCCATGGGCGATCCGGGAAGAAGTCCGCCGGCATGTCTTCCACCACCGTGTCCATCACCACGCAGTAGCTGCCCACCGAAACCAGCGGCGCGTACAGGCGCAGTTCTTCGAGGACATGGTCATGGGTGTGGTTGGAGTCGAGTACCAGAATAACTTTCTTGCCTTTGGCCGCTGCATGGACCTGCTCGGCAATGGCCGGATCGATGCTCGAACCCTCGATCATCGAGATGCGCTTGCTCATCGGATGGCTCTCGATGGCTTCACGGTTGTGCGGGCGGATATCCAGGTCGATGCCCAATACTTCGCCGTGGCCTTGCAACTCCAGCAACGAAGCGTAATAGATGATCGAACCGCCGTGGGCGATACCGCATTCGATGATCAGGTCAGGCTTGATCTGCCAGATCAGTTCCTGCATGGCCATCATGTCCTGCGGCAGTTGGATGATTGGCCGGCCCATCCATGAAAAATGGTAGCTGTACTTGTGGCGGGCCGACTCGTTGAAAAACTCCTTGGCCAAGCCGACGAGTTTCTGATCTTGGCCTTGCCCGGCGATTTCGGTCTGGCATTGGGCTTCGAAAGCTGTATGGATAGTGTTGTCAGTCATTTTTCGAATCTCGCGGTTATTGGAACGAAGCGCTGTCAACGGCGTGGTAGACGTAGCGCCCACCGGTCATCCGCTTGATCTCTTCGAGGTAATTGGAATTCATTACGAACAGGTTGGCGCCTTCGGGCAATGCATTCATGGCTTCTTGCGGCGAAGACACCCGGGCGCCCGACAGCGGCAGATATCGCCCCTGCTTGGCCGGGTTGATATCCACCACGCAGTCCACCGCTACACCGGCTCGTTGCAGGAATAGCGAGTAGATCACCCCTTTGGAGGATGCCCCCCAGATCGCCGAGCCTTGTTGCGGCGCGGCCTGAACGATCTGCACGGCGCGACTGAGGCTGGCGGTGAATTCGTCTGGCATTTGCAAGGCTGGAACGGGTTGCTCCGGCTCCAGGCGCAACGTGGCCAGATCGGCAACGATGTACAGGTACTGACCGCCGAACAGGTGCCCGGCCTCATGCACCGTGCCAAACATCCGGCGCAGGTCATCGAGGCGGAAATAGTTCACGTGCTCATAGAACAGGTCGAACCAGGCACGATGCTCCAGGATCCAGTCCAGGCACGGCACTTCAATATAAATCTGTCCGCCCTGGTTGGCCGCTGAGATTTCTGCAAGGAAAGCCACCGGATCCTGAATATGCTCCAGCACGTGACGTAGCACGACCGCGTCGGCCGACAGGCCCAGATCGCGAGTGAACGGCGCCTTGATCACGTCGGCGTTGTCGCCCTCATAGGCAGGGTCGATACCCGTGATCGCATAACCACGTTCCTTGAGCAGTTCCAGGAAATAGCCTTTGCCGCAACCGACCTCGATCAAGTCCTGACCGCTGAAATGCCTGGCGATGATGCCTTCCACGTCAGCGAGATGCCTCTGGAACTGACCGGAGTGGGCCTGTTCATTCTGGTAGTCGCTGTCATAGCTGAGCTTGTCCGCATCGAACGCTTGGTTGAAAACCAACCCGCTCACGTCGTCCTGAACCAACACCATGTCGGCACTCGCCGAGGCTCTGGCCGACTGCTCATCGGCGAAGGTACGGTTCTGCAGAACCGGAAGGCCGGCGGCCCGGTACAGCTCACGCGTCATGTTCGGCTCCCAACAAGGTTTGCAAACGTTCGGCCACGCCCCAGAACGCCATGGGTTCGTGGGTCGGATAGGGATAATGGCCCAAGTTCAGGCGAATGGCCGCGCCACGCTCGCGCAGGCGTGCTTCTACCAGTGCGCGAACCGACACCGGTTCGCCACTTGAGCAATTGACGACACCATTGAATTCGCGCCGCGACAGCAGACCCGCCATATAAGCACTCGCTGTTTCGATGGCCAGGTAATCGCGCAACTGCTCGCCACCCGACATATCGAATACCGGCGCTTGGGCATCGATGGCCCGGTCCAGCGCCGCGAGCAGGCTGTTGGGGTTCTGACCGATGCCGTGCAAATAGAACAAGCGTACCCACTGCAACGTAAACGAATGCTCGCGTTGCAGGTGTTCAAGAAACAGGCGCAAGGTATTTTTTGCCAAGCCGTAAGGGTTGGACGGTTGTGGCGCAGTCTGCTCGTCAAGCGGCCCGCTCTGCAGGCCATATTCAAAACAGGTCCCCGTGACCAGCACCTGTCCCACCCCCGCCACGACTACCTGTTTGATGAACTGATAATCGGCCATCAGGTTATGTTCGAAATGAAGGAGGGCCTGGTAATTCGGCAATCCCGGCCACGCCAGGTGCGCCAAGGCATCGACACCCTTGACCAATGCAGCGACGTCCAGCTCTTTGGAATGGACATCGGCCGCGACGAATTCAACACGGTCGAACCAGGGCAGCGCCTCGGCCGGCTCGACCCGACGTGCAACGGCCCGAACCTGGCAACCACGCGCGAGCAGAGCTTCGACGAGATGTCGACCGACAAATCCGGTTGCCCCCGTCACCAGCACCTTCATAGGAGCGTCAACTCAGGTACGGCGACTACAAATCGGCCACCCCACCCACGCGCCTCTTCCAACTGCTGGCTGACTTCGCTCAGCAGGTTCCAAGGCAGGACGAGAATGTAATCAGGCTTCTCGGCGGCAATACGCTCAGGCGCCACTATGGGAATGCGACTGCCCGGCAAGTATTTACCTTGTTTGTGTGGATTGGCATCGGCTACCCATGCCAGCAGGTCGGGCCTGACCCCCGCATAATTCAGCAATGTATTGCCCTTGGCCGCTGCGCCGTAGCCCACCACACGCTTGCCGTCGGCCTTGGCCTGCAAAAGGAAACGCAGCAAGCCATGCTTGATCGCTTCGGCAGCCGGCGCCAGGGTGGCGTAGTACGCGGCGGTCTTCACGCCAGCCTCCTGTTCGGCCTGCAATTGTTGCTGCACCGAGGACTGGATCGAACGCCGCACTCCGTCGGCACGCTGGACGAAGACTCGCAACGAACCGCCATGGGTCGACAACCGGCTAACATCGAATACTTCCAGCCCGTTGCGCTCGCACAGGGTTTGCACGGACGTCAGCGACAAGTAGGAAAAATGCTCGTGGTACAGCGTGTCGAATTGCTGCCCGGCCATCAATGTCAGCAGTTGCGGAAACTCGAACGTGGCGACGCCGGTTGGCTTGAGCAGGGTGGCAAAACCAGCAAGGAAATCGTTGATGTCCGGCACGTGGGCAAGCACGTTGTTGGCCGCCATCAAATCCGCTGCCCAGCCTTCGCTGTTCAATTGCATGGCCGTTTCGCGACCAAAGAACAACTCGCGGATCACCAGGCCTTTGGCACGAGCCGCCTCGGCGGTGCTGCGCGTCGGCTCGACGCCCAGGCAGGGAATACTGCGCTTGGCCACGTACTGCAACAGGTAGCCATCGTTGGCGGCAATTTCCACCACGCGACTGTCTGCACTCAATTCGAAGCGCTCCACCATCTCGGCAACGTAGCGCTCGGCGTGGGCCAGCCAGGTGCTGGAGAACGAACTGAAATAGGCGTACTCAGCGTCGAACAATGTGTCCGCGCGGGTGTAGTCCTCGGTCTGCACCAACCAGCATTGCTGGCACACCGCGACCTTGAGCGGCATCCACTGCTCGGCCTGATCCAGTTGGTCGGCCCGCACATAAGCGTTGGATGGCGGCGAAGTACCAAGATCGATCAAAGGCAAAGCCAGGGCAGTTCCGCAACCTCGGCAGTTCATAGACGCACTCCAGCGAAACGCTCGTCGAGCAAGGGATGGTTGCTGTCCCGGCTCGACAGATTATTGACAGGCAGCGGCCAGGCAATCGCCAGCCGCGGATCATTCACCGACAGGCCGCCCTCGTGCTCGGGAGCGTAGTCGGCACTGTGCAAGTAAAGCAGCTCGGCGTCTTCGGTCAGGGTCTGGAACCCATGGGCAAACCCGGCCGGGATCAACAGGCTGCGGCCATCGCCAGCCTTCAAGTGCTCGGCATGCCAATGCAAAAACGTCTCGGAATCGGGACGCAGATCCACGGCTACATCCCAGACTTCGCCACGCAGGCAGGTGATCAGCTTGGCTTCCGGCTGCGCCGCGTTCTGATAATGCAACCCACGCACGCTACCGCGCTCACGAGTGCAGGAATGGTTGATCTGGCGGATATGAAATGGCTGGCCAAATGCGCTCAGGCTACCTTCGCAGAACAGCCGGGCGAAATGCCCGCGCTGGTCTTCGAAGCGTTTGTGCTGAACGCTGAACAGACCGGCCAGCGGCAACGCCATCAAGGAAAACTCGCTCACAACGCCCCTCGATACAGGTTCAGTTGGCCGAGGCTGACTTGACGCATATCATCGCCGTCCTGCCATGCCAAGTGCCAATCCAGGGTCTGGGCCAGGCATTGTTGCAACGACCAGCGCGGCTGCCAGCCAAGCAGCTGCCGGGCGCGACTGCTGTCCAGGCGCAACAGGCCGGCCTCGTGTAAGTCGCTCGGCTCGATGCGCAGGCCGGGCGCTTGCGGCCAGCGCTCGGCCAACAGCTGGACGACCTCGCCGACGCTGCACATGTCGGTTTCACCCGGGCCGAAGTTCCAGGCACCGGCGAACTCTGGTCCCTGCTGATAAAGGCACTCAGCCAATAACAGGTAACCGGCCAACGGTTCCAGGGCGTGCTGCCACGGACGAACGGCCTGTGGATAACGCAGCGTCACCGGCTCGTCTGCCGACCAGGCTTTAAGCACGTCGGGAATCAGGCGCTCGGGAGCGAAATCACCGCCGCCCAGCACATTGCCGGCCCGTGCCGTGGCCAGAGCAAGGCCATGCTCGGCATAGCGCTCAGCCGAAAAGAATGAGGCGGCATAAGACTGCGCCAGCAATTCGCAGCAGGCCTTGCTGCTGCTATAAGGATCGTGACCGCCCAAAGGCTCGTTTTCGCGGTAGGGCCATAACCATTCCTGATTGGCGTAGACCTTGTCGGTGGTAACCAGTACACATGCCTTGACGCCACCCACCTGGCGAACCGCTTCCAGCAGGTTGAGAGTGCCCATGACGTTGCTGGAATACGTGCCCAATGGGTCCCGGTAACCTTCGCGCACCAGCGGCTGAGCGGCGAGGTGCAGGACGATCTCCGGCTGCACGTCGGCCAGCAGTTCCAGCAAGGCGCCGAGGTCGCGCAAGTCACCGCGCCGGTCATCGATGCCCTCGCTCACGCGGGCCAACTCGAACAGGTTCGGCTGGGTGGCGGGGTCGAGGGAAAAACCACTGACCTTGGCCCCGAGGCTTTGCAGCCACAGCGTCAGCCAACTGCCCTTGAAGCCGGTATGGCCTGTGACCAGTACGCGCTTGCCACGCCAGAACTCAGGGTTCAAGACCATTGCTTCCATGGGGCCTCGCCGCTTTGCCACAGGGCTTCGAGGTGGTTCTTGTCCCGCAGGGTGTCCATCGGATGCCAGAAACCGTCGTGCTGGAAAGCGTTGAGTTGCTCCTGCGCTGCCAGCGTCGCCAGCGGTTCGGCCTCCCATGAGGTCTGATCGTCAGCGATATAAGGCAACACCTTGGGCGAAAGCACGAAGAATCCGCCATTGATCCAACCGCCATCGCCTCGCGGTTTTTCGGTAAACCCGAGGACAGAATCGCCGTTGCGCTCCAGCGCACCGTAACGTCCAGGCGGCTGGACGGCTGTCACCGTGGCAAGCTTGCCGTGGGACAAATGAAAATCCACCAGCGCGCCAATATTGAGATCCGACACACCGTCGCCATAGGTGAAGCAGAACGCCTCTTCATTCTCCAGGTAACGCGCCGCCCGACGCAGTCGCCCACCGGTCATGGTGTCATCGCCAGTGTCGATCAAGGTCACACGCCACGGTTCACTGTAGTTCTGGTGAACGTCCATGCGGTTGTTGCACATGTCGAAGGTAACGTCAGAGGTGTGCAAGAAGTAGTTGGCGAAGAAATCCTTGATGGCATAGCCCTTGTAGCCCAGGCAGATCACGAAGTCGTGGATTCCATGGGCGGAATACTGCTTCATGATGTGCCAAAGAATTGGCTTGCCACCGATCTCGATCATCGGCTTGGGCTTGAGGTGCGACTCCTCGCTGATCCGCGTGCCGAGACCACCTGCCAAGATAACTGCCTTCATCGTCTCCCCTCTTGTTCATCACCGGGCTCGACCAAGCGTTGTTTCGCTTTGCGGACGCGGGGATTACACCTTCAATGCCGATTTGGGCGCTGCGAAAGGCCGCGAGCGCTCGTTTTATGGCGATATGAGGGGGGCTTGCAGGAAACGCGCCAGCAAATGCTGGTATCTAAACTATAACGTTTATAACCTCACCAAGACATTCGGCGTAAGAACTAGCCCTCTCTGAATGCTCGTTGGGCATGGTCGCTGATCGGTTTAAGCAGGTAAGACATGACGTTTCTGGAGCCGGTCTGAATCATCGACTCAACCGGCATTCCCGGCACTAAGGCTAGCCCTTGCAATTTTGCCAGTTCACTTTGAGGAATCTTGATGCCCGCCCGATAAAACCCCACCCCGGTGCGCTCATCCTGAATCAGATCCGCTGACAGCCGCACCACGGTGCCGGTCAGTTCCGGGGTGGTGCTGCGGTTGAACGCACTCAAGCGCAAGGTCGCAGATTGTCCAACCGTTAGTTGGTCGATGTCCTGGGCACTGATTTTCGCCTCCACCAGCAGTTCATCGTCGGCGGGTACGATCTGCATGAGCCCCTCGGCCGGTGAGATGACGCCACCGATTGTGTGCACGGCCAATTGCTGCACGCGCCCAGCAATCGGCGAGGTGATGTCGATGCGTTTGAGCTGATCACTGGCAGTGATTTCCCGCTCGATCAACTCGCCCTGACGGGCCAGCAAATCCCTCAGTTCCTGGGACACTTCACTGCGGAAAGTCTGGTCAACCTGAAGTCGTTGCAACTCGGTTTCGGCGATCTTGCCCCGCGCCTCGGCAATGGACGCCATCAACTGTCCCCGCTCTCCGCGCAAGCGGGCAATACCTCGAGCCAGGGCATTAACTCGGTCGAGGGTCATCATTCCTTTGTCGAACAGCTTTTTGACGGCTTGGTATTCGCTATCAATCAGTTCGATTTCCTCAAGCTTGGTTTTTTGCTGGAGGTCGTGGCCGGCAATGGTTTCGTTGAGTTGCTGGACACGCTCGCGCAGTTGCTTCTTCTGCCCTTCCCGGGAAGCGCGGCGGTCGATGAACAGTTGCTGCTCGCTGGCCATGACTGTCTTGGCCTCTTCCAAGCTCATACGACTCAGTAGCTCTTTCGGCACCATCACTTCGCTGGCATTGTCCCGCTCGGCCTCCAGGCGAGCCAGACGGGCCCAGGCCTGATTCAAAGACTTGCTTACGATGGCCTGGCTGGCGGCTGGCAAGGTGGCATCTAGACGCAACAACACGTCCCCTGCCGCGACTGCCTGCCCTTCCTTGATCAGCAATTCGGCCACCACACCTCCAGTAGGATGCTGGATCGTCTTAACGCTGCCCTCCACGGCCACCACCCCCGAAGCAACGACTGCACTAGACAGGTTGGTCAGCATCGCCCAAGTCAGGCTTCCGCCGAGCAGCAGCACCAATGACACTGCCCCCCAACGCAGATGACTGGATAAAGAATCGGTCAGATTGGCTTCTTGATCGGTCTGCATCAGTTGGACACTCCCAATTCCGCGACATTGGTGGTGGGCCGGGGAGCTGGCGCAGGCGGCCTTTTAAGGACGACATCCTTGGGACCAAAAGCTGCCTGCATGCCGTTTTCGAGAATCAACACATGGTCAATCACCGACAAGATACTGGTGCGATGGGCAATCACCACCACGATTGCGCCACGGGCCTTGAGTGCCAGGATGGCCTTGGCAAGCGCCTGTTCACCTTCGGCATCGAGGTTTGAATTTGGCTCGTCCAGCACCACCAGGAACGGATCACCAAATAGAGCCCTGGCCAGTGCCACCCGTTGTCGCTGACCGGCCGAGAGGTTGACCCCACCTTCCCCCACTTGGGTTTCATAGCCTTGGGGCAGTTGCAGAATCAACTCATGGACCCCAGCCAATTGCGCTGCGCTGACGATCGCACTGTCCGGTGCCGAAGGGTCTAGCCGAGCGATGTTCTGGGCGACAGTTCCGGTAAACAGCCCAACGCATTGCGGCAGATAACCGATCAACTTGCCTCGCGCCTGTTCGGTCAGCAGCTCCAGCGGCGCGCCGTCGAGCCGGACATGTCCGCGAGCCGGCGCCCAGGCGTTGACCAGCACCCGCGCCAATGACGACTTGCCCGATGCGCTCGGCCCTACCACACCAACGGCAGTGCCCGCGGCGACCATGAAGTGGATATTTTGCAAGGTCAGGCTTTGCACGCCGGGCGGCGCGGCAAAAACATTTTCGACCTGCAAACTGCGATAGGCAGCGGGCAATTCGGTCTTGCTCTGTGCATCCGGAAACAGAGAGAACACTTCCAACAGCTTCTTCCAGGCGATCTGGGCACCCAACAGGCTACGCCACGTGGCAATGACCTGCTCCGCTGGCGCCAGGGTCCGCGCCACGATGATCGAGGCCGCGATCATTGTGCCGCCGCTCAAGTCGCCTTGGATCACCAGCCACGCCCCCAAGGCCAGGGCGGCCGACTGAACGACCTGGCGCAGGGTTTTAGAAATGCCACCGTAAAAGCCGCCGATGTCGATCGAGCGTCGTTGTAGGGTGATGAAGGTGCTGTGATTCTTCTGCCAGATGGTCGACGTATTGGCCAACATGCCCATGGCCATCAGTGCTTCGGCGTTCTGGTGAGCTTGCTGGCCCAGATGATTGCGCTTGTTCAACGCCTCGGCCGACGCTAGCATCAGTTTGCGGGTTTGCCGGTCAGTGATCAGGGTCAGACCGATGAGGATAATCATCAGGCCGACGGTCAAAAAACCAAAGAGCGGGTGAATATAAAAGCAGATCGCGAGGTAAACCGGCATCCACGGCAAATCGAAAAATGCCATAAGTCCCGGACCACCAATAAAACTGCGGATCTGGTCTAGCTCCTGGGCCGGTTTCAAAGCGTCTCCGGTAATCGGCGTTTTCAGCGAAGCGCCGGCAATCATGTTGAAGACTCTCGAAGAGAGCGTCAGATCCAGCGAGGAAGCAATTCGCACCATGACTCGGGAGCGAATTATGTCCAGCAGGCCTGAAAGCGCATAAACCCCCAGCGCCAGCAGCCCCAGGGCGACCAGGGTCGGGACGCTTTGGCTGGGAATCACCCGGTCATACACTTCCAGCATGAACACCGGGCCAATCAGCGCCAGGATATTAATCACCCCGGAAAACAGCGCGGCGCCTATCAGCCCCCGGCGCAGTGCCGATTTCAATGGAGGCGCGACAACAGGCGCGCTGACAGCGTTAGGGGGTTTCAACTGTTATCCATCCCTTGGTTTTTCATGACATCCATGTCCCCAGTCCATACTGACTGGATGACAGAGATCGTATGGAAACTTGACGCTCTTCGAGCGCTTTGCGCTGAACTGCAAGTTCCGCACCAGACAGTCCGCCTACGGCAGGACTCGGCTGCGTAAGATTGCGCCCAAGCTGCGGGCAAAATAAAAACGCCTCTGGGTCAATAAGACCCAAAGGCGCTCCTGTAGCCCTGTTCTTGATCAAGCTCCCCAGGCTAGAAGGAGCTCACGCAGGTGTTATGCGGGGATCGTAAAGACATCCCCATTGGCCGTATGGAACTGTTCGATGGTGTTAAAGCCCGCATACCAGTCCTGCAGCTTCACGCCCATGTCCGAAAGAGGTTGGCCAGAATGGTAGCTGGAGGTATTGAAGATATAGGCATCATTGCCACTTCGTACGGTCGTTATCGTGTCCATCGACTCCATTCCATTCAGCATCACCCGATCAAATCCTCCTGCGCCGTCATCCTTGATCGAGACTTGACCGTAGGTATCAATGACGTAGGTATCGTCATCCTGGCCCCCATTGACGAACCCTTGACCACCTTCAGCGACAGTCAAAGTGTCATCGCCTGCCCCGCCCAATAAGCGGAAACCATACCCTTTGCCCAACAGAACATCGTTGCCGGCCCCACCGTCAGCAGTGCCGCTGAACACCGCGATACCGTCGCTGCCAGCCTCGCCATAAGCCACTGTGCCGGTGTCCAGGCTGGCCGTGGTGATCGAATCATTGCCGAGGCCACCATAGAGCTGATCGGCCTGGGCAACGTTGGTGGAGCTACCGGGAAGCATCGGGCCTGTAGCCGTGTACAAGCCGCCATAGATGTAATCGGCGCCATCGCCCCCGTAGATGATGTCGCTGCCCAACCCGCCCTCCAGCCAGTTAGCCAGGCTGTCTCCTGTCATGGAGTCATTGAACTGGCTGCCCATGACCCGCTCGATGTTAGTCAGCACATCGCCCTGGGCGTCGCCTCCCTGGTGAATGCCCGTCTGAAGGTTGATATCCACAGCGGCAGCACTGTTGATGTACCACGCTTGGTCCACACCATCGCGACCATTGATGACGTCGGCGCCCGCACCACCAATAAAAATGTCGGCTTTAGCAGAGCCCAGCAGGGTGTCATCGAAGCCCGATCCCTGATAGATTTCGATCGCGGTAAACGTATCGCCAGCCGCATCGCCGGCATTCACATTGGTTGTCAAATCGATGGTCACCGCGCTGGAGGACTGTTCATAGCTGGCCAAGTCTGTACCCAGCGCTCCATCAAGGCCCATCGCTTGCGAGCCACCGATAAAGGTGTCAGCAGCGCCTGTACCACGAATGACTTCAATGTCGGTGAAGGTATCACCCGCGGCAATCCCAGAATGGATGCCAGTCTTGAGGTTGATGTTCACGGCAACTTTGCTGTCAATATAACCAACCACATCAAGCCCCGCGCCACCGAAAAACTGATCTGCGCCATCACCACCAAACAACAGGTCGTTGTTTGCACCGCCGATAATGATGTTGTCACTGGCGCTACCGTAACCGGTAAAAGAGCCCGTGCCCGTGTACACCATTTTTTCGACGAACACATCCATGGTGGTCGTTGCGGCGCTAGTACGCAGTTCGTCGAAGCCGCCATTGTCCTGCTCAATGATCTTCACATTGGTGGTAGCAATGTTGTAGATATCGTTGCCGGAACCGCCTTCAAAAGTCACGTTGGTGATCGCGCTGGTGAAAGTGTCATCGAAAGCCGTCCCGATGACTTTTTCCACCGCCGCTAACGTGTCGCCTTCCGCGTCACCACCGATGCCAGCCCTGCCAACACCGTTGCGGATGTCCACGTCAATGGCAGCAGAAGATCCAGAGTAGTCCATGGTGTCGATACCCGCGCCACCGTCAAAGCCAATTGCCCGGTCATCCGCCACCACGGTGTCAGCAGCGCCTGTACCACGAATGACTTCAATGTCGGTGAAGGTATCGCCCGCCGCAATCCCAGAATGGATGCCAGTCTTGAGGTTGATGTTCACGGCAACTTTGCTGTCAATATAACCAACCACGTCAAGCCCCGCGCCACCGAAAAACTGATCTGCGCCATCACCACCAAACAACACGTCGTTGTTTGCACCGCCGATAATGATGTTGTCACTGGCGCTACCGTAACCGGTAAAAGAGCCCGTGCCCGTGTACACCATTTTTTCGACGAACACATCCATGGTGGTCGTTGCGGCGCTAGTACGCAGTTCGTCGAAGCCGCCATTGTCCTGCTCAATGATCTTCACATTGGTGGTAGCAATGTTGTAGATATCGTTGCCGGAACCGCCTTCAAAAGTCACGTTGGTGATCGCGCTGGTGAAAGTGTCATCGAAAGCCGTCCCGATGACTTTTTCCACCGCCGCTAACGTGTCGCCTTCCGCGTCACCACCGATGCCAGCCCTGCCAACACCGTTGCGGATGTCGACGTCAATGGCAGCAGAAGATCCAGAGTAGTCCATCGTGTCGATACCCGCGCCACCGTCAAAGCCAATTGCCCGGTCATCCGCCACCACGGTGTCAGCAGCGCCTGTACCACGAATGACTTCAATGTCGGTGAAGGTATCGCCCGCGGCAATCCCAGAATGGATGCCAGTCTTGAGGTTGATGTTCACGGCAACTTTGCTGTCAATATAACCAACCACGTCAAGCCCCGCGCCACCGAAAAACTGATCTGCGCCATCACCACCAAACAACACGTCGTTGTTTGCACCGCCGATAATGATGTTGTCACTGGCGCTACCGTAACCGGTAAAAGAGCCCGTGCCCGTGTACACCATTTTTTCGACGAACACATCCATGGTGGTCGTTGCGGCGCTAGTACGCAGTTCGTCGAAGCCGCCATTGTCCTGCTCAATGATCTTCACATTGGTGGTAGCAATGTTGTAGATATCGTTGCCGGAACCGCCTTCAAAAGTCACGTTGGTGATCGCGCTGGTGAAAGTGTCATCGAAAGCCGTCCCGATGACTTTTTCCACCGCCGCTAACGTGTCGCCTTCCGCGTCACCACCGATGCCAGCCCTGCCAACACCGTTGCGGATGTCCACGTCAATGGCAGCAGAAGATCCAGAGTAGTCCATGGTGTCGATACCCGCGCCACCGTCAAAGCCAATTGCCCGGTCATCCGCCACCACGGTGTCAGCAGCGCCTGTACCACGAATGACTTCAATGTCGGTGAAGGTATCGCCCGCCGCAATCCCAGAATGGATACCAGTCTTGAGGTTGATGTTCACGGCAACTTTGCTGTCAATATAACCAACCACGTCAAGCCCCGCGCCACCGAAAAACTGATCTGCGCCATCACCACCAAACAACACGTCGTTGTTTGCACCGCCGATAATGATGTTGTCACTGGCGCTACCGTAACCGGTAAAAGAGCCCGTGCCCGTGTACACCATTTTTTCGACGAACACATCCATGGTGGTCGTTGCGGCGCTAGTACGCAGTTCGTCGAAGCCGCCATTGTCCTGCTCGATGATCTTCACGCCGGTGGTGGCAACGTTGTAGATATCGTTCCCATTACCCCCTTCAAATGTCACGTTACCGATCGCGCTGGTGAAAGTGTCGTCGAAAGCCGTCCCGATCACTTTTTCCACCGCCAATAACGTATCGCCTTCCGCATCGCCACCGATGCCAGCCCTGCCGACACCGTTACGAAGATCAATGTTAATGGCAGCCGTCGATGCGGAATAATCCACCGTATCAACGCCCGTTCCCCCATCCAGTTTGTCCGCCCCAGCACTGCCCCAGAGAATATCATTCGAACCTAAACCAAAAATCTCATCATCCCCGCTGCTTCCGGCCAGCGTATCTACGCCGCTTGTCCCATTAATCACTGCCATTTGCTTCGTCCTTGCTCCGTTGTGAAAAGCGGGTATCGTCCAAGCGGCAGAGGAACGCCACTTTTGATCGAAAAGTATTTCCGGTAACCCGTCTATAGTTGGAGCGACAGGTCATAAAAAAGGCGACTGAAGTCGCCTATCCCTCGGAATCAATCCGGCAACCACCCCCACAACCAATGCTGCAGGTTCTTGCCGCTGAGCATGTAGTCCCGCAGCACCGCTTCGCGCAGTTCGTCACCCATGCGGTAACTCGCGTCCGGATCGGCCAGGTGCATGCGGATCGCTTCAACCCACTCCTCAGTGCTGTTGCTGCGCACTTTGGTGCAGGGCAGAAAACCGTCGTAGGCCTTGGTGTCGGTGCAGATGACCGGGTAGCCACAGGCACCGTATTCCAGCAAGCGCAGGTTGCTCTTGCAGTCGTTGAAAATGTGGAACTCCAGGGGAGCCAGCGCCAAGTCGAGATTCAGGCTGGCCAGCTTGAATGGGTAGGTGTTCAAGCCGACCGAGCTGTGGAACTCATGAATATACGGACGCAGTGCATCCGGGCACATACCGAAGAACACCCATTCCACTTCGTTTGCCAACTCGCGAACCACGTCCGCAATGATTTCCAGATCACCGCTGTGGCTGGTTCCTCCCCCCCAACCCACCCGAGGCTTGGAGGACGTGCCGCGCCGGCTGGTCAGCTTCGCCCACGGCTCAGGTGGCAACATGTTAGGCACGATACGAATTTCATTGTGCATGCTGGACAAGGCATCAGCGAGCGAAGGTGTCGTCACCACCACACGATCACACAGCCCGATTCCTTCGCGCAGCATCTGTTCGATATTGGCCGGCTTGTTGCGCGCATGCGTGTTTTTCTTGGGTGCCTGGATGACGTAATCGTCGAGTTCGAAAATCCGCAAGGCACCGGAGTATTTTTTCATTCTGAGAATATCGCCGGCGGCCCCTTCGCTGTAGCGCCCCTGCAATACGATCGTATCCGGCGACAGGCGCTCAATCTCGACGGTAGGAGGCGACTCGTAGGCGACCCGAGCGATTACCCGCCCGGCGGCCTCCAAAGCGGCCAACGGGGCCGTGACGCGATAATGCCCAACCGCGGTGGCGTTGACCGGCAAGCCAAGTATCAATGGCAGGGCGCGGCGGCAGAACGGGTTCCAATTGTTGCGCAGCGAAGGTTCCAGGCTGAAGCTGGACGCCCCGAGGCTCAGCGCAGGGTTGTAGCCTGGATCCTGGGCGATCTGCGGCAGCCATTTGCGATAGAAGATTTCGCGCTCGCGCTCCACCAACGTGGTTTCTTCAGGCTGGACAGCGGTCGACGGCAGGTCGACTTTCATGACCGTGGCGTAGGGCGTCCAGACAACCAGGTAGCCAATTTTTCCTGCGCGCAGGCACAGATCGACATCGCTGAGGCCGAAGGTTAAGGACGCATCCAGGCAGCCGAGTTCATCGAATACCTGCTTGCGCACCATCAAGCAATCGCTGCTTACCGAACTCCAGTTCTGCGTCGTATGCAAACGCTGCATGTAGCCGCGCGAAGCCGCGGATTCACCGTAGAACGGCGTGCCCACCGGCCCAGCCAACCCAAGAACTTGCCCGCCGCCGACAATCGTGCCTTGAGGACTGAGTATCCTCGCACCGACCACCGCTACCTCAGGACGCTGGGCATGATTGACCATCTCGTCCAACCAGTCATTTTCACAAATGACCGTTTGCGGACTGAGCAACAGCAAATAGTCGCCCCGGGCCTGACCTGCAGCAAAATTGCGCACCGCTGCATCGCTGTCATCACCGGCGTATCGCAATACGCGCAACATGCTCGCACCCAACTGCGACATGTTATCCAGCCAGTCGAGCATTGCCGGGTCCCGGACGCCGCTGTCAACAATCAGAATTTCATAATGGGTGTAGGCCGTACGTTCGATCAGGCTCTCGGCGCAACGCTGCAAGGCGGCGAGCGAGTCACCGGTACGCATGATGATCGATACCAGCGGGCGCTCGCCGTGTCGGTAGCTGATGCGGTTGATCAACGGCAAGGTGTCCGGGGAAATCTCATGATCGATGCCGATACGCTCCAGATGCGCGCCAACCAACCGGGCGTTGCCCTCGATCACCTCGGGCAGCGACAACCATTGGGCGAAGCTCAGGACCGACTCAACCTGGATTTCCGCGATGTGTTCGATGGTCTGAGGGCCAGCCTCTTCCACCAGGCGCCAGAGCAGATCGTGGGGCGCCAGTTCACCGTGATCCGGTTCAAAACCACCGAGGGCCATGAATCGTTCACGCTCGAAAGCCAAGGTCCGACCGACATAGGGATAGGCGCGCATCAGGTCCAGGTTGAAATCCGGCTTGAACACTGGCTCGAAGGACTCGCCGTCCACCAAAGCGCCTTCATCGCTGTAGACGCAAAGGATGCCCGGCCTTCCGGCAACGCGCTCGGCCAGGATCAACAACGCTGAATCGCGCAGCACGTCGCCCGCGCGCAGCACGTAGAACCAATGGGCGCCTTCCAGCTGTGGAACGATGGCATTAAGCTGACTCGGCCAATCCGCCTGGTAAGGCAACTGCAGAACCCGTTCATCCGCTTCGCAAGGAGCATCGGAAAGCACCACTACGGCCTGGGCTGAATACAGCTGGCCCTTGATGCTGCGTAGCGTCGCCTCAAGCGACTCCGCATCGCCGAGCGCGTCGATGACCAAAGGCACGATGTTCGGCCGAAACGGCCAACTATCGATGCGCGCGGGCATGACGCGTCGTTCTACCTCACTGAACCGGCGGACGGCCAGCCATTCCCGATAGAAGTCGGCATAACTATCGCTTTGCGCCCCGACTCGACCATTCACGACGGTATTGCGGTTGCCCAATACGCGGGTTACGCAGAGCTCCTGCCAGGCGTGAGGTTCATCGGTGATCTTGTCCAGATCAATGCAGCGCACCCAACCAGAAGCCGGCGCCGCTTCACCGCTGCGCGCGACAAGCATCTGCGCCAGCCATTCCCACTCTGTCTTTGCTGCCTTGAGCATTTCCGGGGTCTTGCTCAAACGCTCCGGGTAGAGGCGCTCGATACTCAACACGGTATTCAAGGCAATCAGATTGCCGCGCCGCATCAGGCAAACAAACAAGGCGAAGTCGAGCACCGCGACAAAACCGGCACCGTCCTGGATCAACGCAGGCAACAATTCCAGCACATCGGCGCGGCGCATCAGGGTGGAACTGAAATTGCCGATGAAGTTGGTTGGCGTGCTCTCGAAAATTGCCAGCATGTCGTCGCCTTTGAGCAAGGCGTCATTTGGCGAGAAGCGGCAGTTATCCACCCGGGGCGGCAAGATGAAGTTGCCTGCGTCGCACAACAGCCGCAGCGCGAACACCACGCTCACGTCAGCATGATCCATCAACGCCTGGGCCTGCATCGCAATGCTCGGTGCGAATAGACGATCGTCATCGCACAAGACCTTGATGAACTCGCCCTGCGCCTCATCGACACAACGCAACAGGTTGCCCGGCAGTCCTAGCCGTTGAGGATTTTTCAGATAGCGGACCGGATGGGCCGGCTGTTTGAATGACGCGACTATGTTGCGAATCTCATCGTCAGGCGAATCGTCGCAAACGATGATTTCAACGTTTTCGTAGGTCTGGGCCAACGCACTGAGCAGTGCCTGGTCGAAGAACCGCGGGTTGTAGGCAGGAATGACGATACTGACGAGGGGAAGTGACTTCACGGTTTAAACTCTCGAGCGGCGGGCCCCGGCCTTTTCAGGCCGGAGCCCCGGAACCGCTTAAAAAAAGACGGTTGGCGGCTCGGTCGATACCGGCTCAGATCTTGTTGAACAGACCCAACTGGGCGATCTTGCTGAACGCCAGTTGCGAGGCTTGCAGCATGGTCTGTTGCAATGTCAGGCGGGTTAATACCTCGGCCGAATCGGAGTCACGGATCGACGATTGGGTCTGTTTATTGGCCAGCATCAAGCTCTGGTTGGTGTCGCTCTGGGTGTCCAGAGCGGCACCACGACCACCCACGGAACTCAGGGCGCTGGACAATTGATCGGTGCCGCTTGCCAGGTTGCCGATGCCGGACGCCAGCGAAGCCTGCAGTTTCTGCAACGCTATCGGATCGTTGTTGGTCGGTGTGTTCAACGCGGTTTTCAGCTGATTCACGGTGTCCAGGATGTTCTGGGTTTCGTGGGTGTTGACCGCGATGCTGAACTGATCGTCTGCGGCTGGCGTGCCGTCCAGGGTGAAGCTCACGCCTGAAGCGGTGGCTACGTTACCGGCCAGGGTGCCGCTGGACACGGGTTGGCTGTTAGCGGTCAGCGGCGCTGCGTAAAGGTCGAAATCGGTGGCGCTGGTGAACTTCAACACGGCCGCCCCCGTAGGGAAACTGGCGTGGTAGGCCACCGGATCGGTGATTTCGCTGCCGGTGACTTGCACCGCGGTCGGGTTGCCAGGACTGCGCATCGGAACAAAGGTGTCCGGCTTGGCAGCCAGGGTGAAGGTATGGCCTGGCAACACCGTGCCAGGGACATCGCCCGTTTGCAGATTGATGTTCAGGGTCAGCTCCACACCACGGAACTGGACCGCCTGCCCGCTCTTGCTGTTAGGGTCGAACGCGCCGCCCTGGCTCGCTTCGGCGGTCACGTCATTGCCGAGCGAGTCGGTGATTCTCAGTTGCGTGCCGCTGGTGAACTCCACGGTGTACGGCTCGCCGCTGCGGAACTTGCTGTTATAGCTAACGCTGGAGGAAACCTGGCCGTCGGACAAGACCACGCGCCCGTCATCCACCGGCGGCGCGGTCCGAGTGACCTGGCTGCGGCTGGTGTTGACGGCTTGCTGGAACACCTCCCAGCCGGTGCTGTTGGTGGCCATCGACATGGTGTCACCGACCGGCAGGTCGAGCGTCACCTGGTCGCCGTTGTAGCTGTAGCTACCATCGGTGTTGCGGGTGAACGGGACGGTGTCACCCTTGGAACCGGAGAAGATGTACTTTCCGTTTTCGTCCTTGCTGTTCATCAGGCTCAGCAACTGTTCTTCGATCTGCGCCAGCTCCGAAGCGTTGGCCTGACGATCAGCGTCGGTGTAACCGGCGTTACCGGCACCGACAGCCAGTTCCTTGGCGCGCTGCAGCACGTTGCCGATGCTGGTCATCACCGCTTCGGTGGTACCCAGGGTGGCCTTGATGGTGTTGGCGTTGGTTTCGTACTGGGCCAGCATCGAAGCCTGGGTACCCAATTGCAGCAGACGCGAAGCGCCCACCGGATCATCGGCGGCGGTGTTCACGCGCACCAGGCTGCTGGCCTCTTCGCTGGTCTTGACCACGTTGGCGAAGTTCTTCTGGTAGTTCGCAGCCGTGCTTTCGTAAAACTGAGAAGTAGAAATGCGCATGGGCTACGGCTCCTTAAAGACTGTTGATCAATGTGCTGAAGATTTCCTGCGCAGCCTTGATGATCTGCGAAGACGCGGTGTAGTACTGCTGGAACTTGACCAGATTGCCGGTCTCTTCATCCAGGTCAACGCCCGACAGCGAGTCGCGGGCATTCTTGGCGTTGTCCAGGATCGCGCCGGTGGCGGCGCTGTCCAGCTTGCCTTGGGCGGCCTTGGCACCGACGCCTTCCACCAGTTTGCCGTAGGCATCGTTCAAGGAAATGCCCTTGCTGGCCGAACCGGTATCCACGGTTTTGGCGGTCTGCAAGCCAGCGAGCACGGTACCGTTACGGTTATCAAGGCTACCAGGCTGACTGAGGCTTATATCGATGCCGGCACCGTCGGAAGGCGCGCCGGCGATGGACATATCGAACGTGACGGTACGCTGCACCGGCGGTACGGACGAATCCATGATCGGGGCGCCGGTGGCGTCCTTGAGCGGAACGCTCAGGCTCAGGGTGTTGCTCTGACCGGGTTTGATGGTGCCACTGCTGATCACGCCGCCCTTGGCATCGAGCAACTGATAAGCCTGGCTGGTGCCACCGGCCGACGTCGCCCCGAACACCACTTTGACCGGCATCGAATTCTTGATGCCGTTCTGGATGATGCTGGTAGTGGCTTCGTCGTAGATGTCCAGCTTGGTGGTCATGGTCGGCTGGCCGCTGGCCGGAATGGTCAGCGTGCCGCTGCCGCCCGGCGTGATGGCGGCGCCCAGCGGCGCGGCAATCGCCAGCCGCTTGGAGTCGGTCATCTCGGTCTTGATGCTGCCCGCGGCGTTGCGGGTCGGGGTGATCTTGAACGAGTCACCGACGGCCGCGGTGCCGTTGGCGAAGGTCAGCGAGAAACCATCGACCACCGGTGCCGGCGTGGTCGCGGTGTTGAACGCACCCATCGGCGTGTTATCGGGCAGACGCTGGACGGTGTAGTCGGTGGCGCTGGTGAAGGTGATCTTGTAGTCGTTGGTCGTCAGCTTGCCCGTGTCTTCGATCGACACGTTGAAGTTGCCGGACCCGGCGCTGTTGCCCAGCGAGGCAACGCTGCGCTGGCTCATCTGGGCCGCACTATTGATGCTGCTGAACAGGTTGGAACCGAATGCGCCGTTCTTGTCGATACCCGAGGCCTGGATGCTGTTCATCTGGTCGGCGACGACCAGCGCCACACGGCCCAGCTCGTTCATGGCCGGGTCGAGGACGGTGCTGCGGTAGCGCATCAGGCCACCGATTTCACCGCCGGTCATCACCTGGGTGATGTCCATGACGCTGGAGCCGCTGTTGAGCTGGATGCCAATGCGACCGGGGTCGTTCTTGTCCGGCACCGCTTCCAGTTTATTGGTGATATTGCCCATGACCAGTGGCTGGCCGGATCCCAGGTAGATGTCCAGGCTGCTGCCGTTCTCCACGACCTGAGTGCCGGTGAAGGTGGACAGCTGGCGAATGGTCTCGCTGCGGGCATCGAGCAGGTCGTTCGGCGCGCCGCCGGCGTTGGAAACTTCGGCGATTTTCTTGTTCAACTGGGCGACGGTGGTGGCCAGGCTGTTGATCTGCTCGACCATGTTCGACAGGTTGCCGTTGATGTTCTCGCTCTGCGCCGTCAACTGGCTGGCTACCGAATTGAAACGGTTGCTCAAGGCCTGTGCATCGCTGAGCAGCAACTGGCGAGAGGCGTCGTCGCCCGGCTTGGCGTTGACGTTCTGCACCGAGGCGAAGAACTTGGTCAGCGCGCCGTTGAGGCCAGTGCCGCTGTCCGACAGCAGGGAATCAAGCGGTGTGATCTGCCCCTGGTAGGCCGCCGCATCGCTGTTGAGCGAGGTGGTGGTCTTCAGTTGCGCTTCAAGATAGGAGTTGTAGACCCGGCGTACGTCCGCCAGGGTCGTGCCGGAGCCGATGAACACGTTGCCGTACTGGTTCGACGCCTTGGTGGTCTGCACGGTCTGCTGACGCGAATACCCTGCGGTATCGACGTTGGCGATGTTGTTACCCGTGGTCACCAGTGCGGTCTGGCTTGCGGACAGACCCGACATCCCGATATTGAGCAAACTCATGGTTCAGACCTTATAAAGTCGTGGTGGCACCAGCCGAAGCGTAGTTTTGGTAACTCGTCATCTGCCGGGCTATGTTCGAAATCTTGCTGGCGTAGTTCGGGTCGGTGGCGTAACCGGCCTTCTGCAACTCGCGTACAAACTGTTCCGGGTTATCGGCCGACTTCAGCACAGCTTGATAGCGACTGTTGCTTTGCAGCAGATTGACCAGGTCATGGAAACTGTCACGGTACGAGGCGTAGGAACGGAACTCGGCCGTCTCCTTGACCATCTCGCCATTGCGGAATTCGCTGGTGATCGCCCGCGCCGAATCGCCCTTCCAGTTCGCGCTGGCCTTGATGCCGAACAGGTTGTGGCTGCTGCTGCCATCGGGCTGTCGCATCACCGATTTGCCCCAACCGGTTTCGAGAGCAGCCTGGGCCACCAGGTAACGAGGGTCGACGCCGATACGGTCCGCTGCTTCCTTGGCCATTGGCAGCATGGCGTTGACGAATTCATCGGCATCGCGGAAGGCCTTGCGCGCCGGCGCCAGCGGTGGCTGGGCCACGGCGCGGCCATAGACTTGCATGTCGCCTTTGGGCTCGGCAGCCTTGAGCGCGGCCAGCCAGTCACCGTTGGCCAGCTCACCGGAAGCCGGCTTGACGGCGGCAATGGCGCGATCAGGCAAGACGTTCTGCGCCATCGCTTCAGGCTTGACCGATGCCGAAGGCACCAACCCCGCGAGCAAGCGGTCGGCGAGTTTCGGTGGCAGGGCCAGGCGGCGCTGGTTGATCAATTCCATGTCGTTACGGTGAATGCCCTCGGCACCTTGCGGCGCGCTCACGGCACGCGACGCCCAGAGTGGGCGCTGGCCGTTGCTGCGCGACAACGGCCCGTCGGGCAGCGTTCCGGCCGCCACAGGCGTGGGTACTGGCGCCTTGGCCTTGTCCAGCGCCTCTTGCTGCTTGGCGGCCGATAAGGTGGCCGCCTCGCCCGAGGCCAGCGGTTTGTTCTTCGACATCTGGCGCAGCAGCACGTCAGCCAGGCCGATACCGCCGCCCTCGCGGGACATGGAAACGGCCAACTGCTGGTCGTACATTTCCTGGTATTGCTTGGCTTCCGGCGTGTTCATCGGATTGTCCTTGCCGAGGGCCTCGGTGGCCGAACGCATGGACTTGAGCATTTCGCCGAGGAACAGCGACTCGAACTCCTGCGCCACTTTGCGCAGGTTGCCTTCGCTGTTCTTGTCGCCGACCTTGAGCTGATTGAGGCGATTGAGGTCCGAATAGGACGCTGAATCCCCACTGATCAAGGCGCCTTTGCGCATATCCACCATGACCGCTTTCCTTAAATCACGATCAGGTCGGCTTGCAACGCGCCGGCCTGCTTCAAGGCTTCGAGAATCGCCATCAGGTCGCCCGGTGCCGCGCCGACCTGGTTCACCGCCCGGACGATTTCATCCAGGGTCGTGCCCGGGCCGAACTTGAACATCGGCTTGGCTTCCTGCTCGGCATTGACCCGCGAACGCGGGACCACGGCGGTCTGGCCGTTGGACAATGGGCCCGGCTGGCTGACGATCGGGTCTTCGGTGATGGTCACGGTCAGGCTGCCGTGGGTCACGGCGGCTGGCGAAACCTTGACGTTCTGGCCAATCACGATGGTGCCGGTGCGCGAGTTGATGATGACTTTCGCCACCGCCTGGCCCGGGTCGACTTCGAGGTTTTCCAGGATCGACAGGTAGTCGACCCGCTGGCTCGGATCCAGTGGCGCGGTGACGCGGATCGAACCGCCGTCGATGGCCTGGGCCACGCCTGGGCCGAGCATGTCATTGATCTTGTCGACGATGCGCTTGGCCGTGGTGAAGTCGGAACGATTGAGGTTCAGCGTCAGGCTGTTGCCCTGGTTGAAACCGCTCGGCACCGCACGTTCAACCGACGCGCCGCCAGGGATGCGCCCGGCCGACGGAACGTTGACGGTGATCTTCGAACCGTCGCGCCCTTCGGCATCGAAACCGCCCACCACCAGGTTGCCCTGGGCGATGGCGTAGACGTTGCCGTCGATACCCTTGAGCGGGGTCAGCAACAAGGTGCCGCCGCGCAAGCTCTTGGAGTTACCGATGGACGAAACGGTGATGTCCACCTGCTGGCCGGGCTTGGCGAAGGCCGGCAGATCGGCACTGACCGACACCGCCGCTACGTTTTTCAACTGCACGTTGCCGGAGCCCGCCGGCACCTTGATGCCGAACTGCGACAGCATGTTGTTGAAGGTCTGCAGGGTAAACGGTGTCTGTGTGGTCTGGTCACCGGTGCCATTGAGGCCAACGACCAGGCCGTAGCCGATCAACTGGTTGGAACGCACGCCGGAAATACTGGCGATGTCCTTCAGGCGCTCGGCTTGAGCGCTGAAGGCTGCCGACATCACCAGGGCACCGATCAACAGCTGTTTAAGATTCAACTTGATCACCTAGAAAGGGAACTTCGGGCTGAGGAAGAAGCGGTCGAACCAACCTGGCTGACTCGCATCGGCAAAGGCACCAGTGCCCGAATAGGTGATGCGCGCATCGGCCACGCGAGTGGACGAAACGGTGTTATCGGTGGCGATGTCATCGGCCCGAACCATGCCGGCGATGCGTACCAGTTCGTCACCGGTGTTGAGCGTCAGCCACTTTTCACCCCGTACGACGATGATGCCGTTGGGCAGGACGTCGGCCACCGTCACGGTGATCGAACCGGTCAGGCTGTTGCTCTGTCCCGACTTGCTGTCGCCCTTGGTGGCACGGTCGGCGCCATAGCCGGCGTTGAGGCTGAGATCGTTGCTGCCGATCGGATTGTTGGTGGTCAGGCCCGAGCCGAACAGCGATGTCAGGCCGACGCTGGTCTCGCTGGTCTTGTCGATCTGCGAGTTGGCGTTCTTGCTGGCCTGGGTCCGCTCGTTCAGGGTGATGGTGATGATGTCACCGACCCGGAAAGCCTTGCGATCGCTGTACAGGTTCTGCTCGAAACCGGCCTGGTAGATCGAACCGTTATTGGCCGCCGCCGGCAACGGTGTGCGCGGCAACACCGGAGCGTAGTACGGGTCATTGGGCCTTGGCGTTGGCGCGACACAGCCCGCCAATGTGGTGATCCCACTCAATGCCAGAACAGATACGAAGCGATTCATGACCCTACCTCTTGGTGTTGCAGGCGACCCTGGAGCCGCCCTGTCTACGTGATGACGAATGTTGCGACGCGATTACAGGTTCTGCGTGACGAACGAGAGCATCTGGTCGGCGGTGGAGATCACTTTGGAGTTCATCTCGTAGGCGCGCTGGGTGGTGATCATGTTGACCATCTCCTCAACGGTGCTCACGTTCGACGTTTCCAGGGTGTTCTGCAGCGTGGTGCCGAAGCCGTTCAGGCCAGGCGTGCCGACTTGTGGCGCGCCGCTGGCAGCGGTTTCCATGAACAGGTTGTTACCCACCGCTTGCAGGCCGGCCGGGTTGATGAAGTCGGCGGTCTGCAGGTTGCCGATCACCTGGGAGGCCGGGTTGCCCGCCACGGTGATGGACACGGTGCCGTCGCGGCCCACGGTGAAGGTCTGGGCATCGTTCGGGATGATGATGGCCGGTTCCAGGGCGAAACCACTGGCGTTGACGATCTGGCCATTGGAATCGAGGTGGAAGGTACCGTCGCGAGTGTAGGACGTGGTGCCGTCCGGCTGCAGGATCTGGAAGAAACCGCGACCGTCGATGGCCATGTCCAGCGGCTGCTCGGTGGTCTGCAGGCTGCCGGCGTTGAAGTTTTTCTGGGTGCCGACGATGCGCACACCAGTACCCACTTGCAGGCCCGACGGCAATTCGCTGTCCTGGGTCGACTGGGCGCCTGGCTGGCGTTTTACCTGGTAGAGCAGGTCCTGGAACTCGGCGCGATCACGTTTGAAACCCGTGGTCGAGACGTTCGCCAGGTTGTTGGAAATGGTGGACAGGTTTGTGTCCTGGGCGGACAGACCTGTTTTGGCAACCCAAAGAGCCGGAAGCATTCGATTCTCCTCTCACGCCTGTTTTTCGGCGCAGCGCTGTAATTAGTGATTAGATCTGCAAGACCCGAGCCATGGCCTCATCGCCTTCTTTGGCGGTGTTCATCATCTTGACGTGAAGCTCGAACTGCTTGGCCAGGGCCAGCACCGAAGTCATTTCATCCACGGCATTGACGTTGCTCGCTTCCTGGAAGCCCGACACCAGTTGTACGTTGGCATCGATGGGCGCGGGCTGGCCATCCTTGGTACGGATCGAGCCGTCGAGGCCCTTGGTCATGTTCTTGAGGTCAGGGTTGACCAGTTTGATTCGGTCCACCTCAGCCATCACCCGCGGGCCTTCGCCCATGGCGCGAATGCTGATGGTGCCGTCCTGCCCGATTTCGATTTTCTGCTCTGGTGGCACGGCGATCGGACCGCCATTGCCCATTACCGGCATGCCGTTGCCGGCCCGCAGCACACCCAGGGCGTCAACGTTGAGGCTGCCGGTACGCACGTAGCTTTCACCGCCGTCGGGATTCTGCACGGCCATCCAGCCCGGCCCGCTGACCGCCACGTCCAGGTCGCGACCGGTTTCAACCAGTGCTCCCGGGGTGAAGTCAGTGGCAGGCCGCTCGGACATGGCAAACGCCCGCGCCGGAAAGCTGTCGCCGAACACCGGCATCGAACGTGCCTGCTCCAGGTCTTTCTGAAAACCATTGGTGGAGATGTTCGCCAGGTTGTTGGCATGGGCCCGTTGCGCCAGTGCGTTCTGGCTGGCGCCGGTCATTGCCACATAAAGGTACTTGTCCACTGTCGTTCCTCTGCATGCCGGACGTTTGCCGCCCACTGCTGTGTTGCACAGCCTTAAGCAAATTGCAGACCAACTTATTTCTGACGCTGGTGGGGCCGGTAAATAAAGGACTTGGCGGAATTGAAAGGGATTATGGAAACGTATCGAAGACGAAAAACCGGCGGTGTCGTGCCGCTTACGGCAAGTGTCCGCCTAACCTGATCAAATAGACGCCCCGTGGCGAGGGAGCTTGCTCCCGCTGGGCCGGTCCGACGCCTCGGGCGTAGCGGCTCCACACTTTTGGCGATTGCTACGCAACCGAGCGGGAGCAGCTCCCTCGCCACGAAGCGTCTATCATCACACGCCGGGTTCTTTGCCCACCTCATACTCACGCAACTTATTGGCAATCGTCGTATGGGAAACCCCCAACCGCTTGCCCAGTTGCCGGCTGCTCGGGTGTTCGGAATACAGGCGCTCGAGCACGGCCTTCTCGAAACGGCCGACGATCTCGTCCAGCCCTCCGTCGAGGGAAAAGTCACCGAGGGGTTGGCGCACGCCGTAGTCCGGCAGGCGAATGTGTTCGGCCTTGACCTTCCCGCCGTCGCATAGGGAAACGGCCTGGAACAGCACGTTTTCCAGTTGCCGGACATTGCCTGGCCAGTGGTAATGACTGAGCCGGTCCATCGCCGCTGGGGCCAGTCTTGGCAGTGGGCAGCCAATCTGGCGACTGGCCTGGTCGAGGAAATGCTCGACCAGCGGGGCCAGCCCGTCGAGGCATTCGCGCAGCGGCGGGATGTGCAGAGAAAGCACATTCAGGCGATGGTACAAATCTTGACGGAATTCTCCCCGGGCACAGAGTTCGGACAAATCGACCTGGGTCGCGCAGATCACCCTGACATCCAGGTAGACCTCTTCGTCACTGCCTACGCGGCGGAAGCAACCGTCCTGTAGGAAACGCAGCAATTTCACTTGCAAGCGCGGACTCATTTCTCCGACACCGTCGAGAAACAGCGTACCGCCCGCCGTCAGCTCCAGCAGCCCGAGCTTGCCTTCGGCCCGCGCCCCTTCGAAGGCGCCGGGCCCGTAGCCGAACAGTTCAGTCTCGGCCATGGACTCCGGTAATCCGGCGCAGTTGAGCGCCATCAACGGCGATTGCCCCCGTGGGCTTGCCAGGTGACAGGCACGGGCCAGCAATTCCTTGCCGGTTCCGGTTTCGCCTTCTATCAATAGCGGCGCGTCCAGCGGCGCCATGCGCCGGGCCTCGCGGACCACCGCCGCCATTACCTTCGAACTCTGGAAAATACTGTCGAAGCCGCGCAGTTCCTGCTTGCGCACGTTATAGATGCGCTCGCCCACCCGGTCGGCGCGGTGCAAGGTCAGCACCGCGCCGGCCATCGCCTCGCTGTCGTCGTGCTCCGATTGCAACGGCGCGATGTCCGCCAGGAACACATCGCCCTTGACCTTGACCCGCAGGCCATTGATCCGCGATTGGTTGGCCCGCACCAGTTCCGGCAGGTCGAAGTCCTCGGCGTAGCGGGACAAGGGAATCCCCGGCACCTCGTCGACCCGCACCCCGAGCAACTGCGCCGCCGCCCGGTTGGCCGCGACGATGGAGCCGCCCATGTCGATGGACAACACCGGAAACTCCAAGGCGCCAAGCAAGGCATTGAGTTCCATGTGCCGACGCTCGCTCGGCATCAGCCCTACGCGCTTGACGCCGAACACCCCGGCGATGCCTTCGAACTTCGGACGCAACGCCTGGAACTGGATGTTGATCAGGTTCGGGCAGTGCAGGTAGATCGCATTGCCATGCTCGCCACCGACCTCGCCTCGGGCGACGTTGATGCCGTATTCCACCAGCAGATTGAGAATGTCCCGCAGGATGCCGATGCGGTTCTGGCAATGGACTTTGATACGCATGAGAGGCCCGATGCTGTTCACTTAAGGTTTGTTTGATTCATTGTGGCGAGGGAGCTTGCTCCCGCTGGGGCGCGAAGCGGCCCTGTTTTTTTGGGGCTGCTGCGTAGCCCAGCGGGAGCAAGCTCCCTCGCCACGGTTTTCTGCGCTGCGGCGCAAATAGCCGTCAAGATTATGTGACAGTTTGAGGACCTTTCCCAGCCGAAAATACCTGCAACACCGAGACTCGCCAGAATACGTAACGGAAACTTTACACTTTATGCATGACTGGCGGTTGTTCGGCCAGCTAGCCCTGCTGCGCCTGCCCCTGGTTTGGGTTATCCCTTATGCATCGCTGGAGATAACAACAAACAAATCTTCCCTTTGAGGGATATCAGCAGGAGAGCAGCATGAAGCAGACGCAATACGTGGCCCGCGAGCCCGATGCGCAAGGTTTTATCCACTACACCGCTGAAGAACACGCAGTGTGGAACACGCTGATCACCCGCCAGCTGAAAGTCATCGAAGGCCGTGCGTGCCAGGAGTACCTGGACGGTATCGACAAGCTGGGGTTGCCCCATGACCGCATCCCGCAGCTGGACGAAGTCAACAAAGTGCTGGGCGAGACCACGGGCTGGCAGGTCGCCCGGGTGCCCGCGCTAATCCCTTTCCAGACCTTTTTTGAGTTGCTCGCCAGCAAGCAGTTTCCGGTGGCGACCTTTATTCGTACCCGTGAAGAACTGGACTACTTGCAAGAGCCGGACATTTTCCACGAGATCTTTGGTCACTGCCCTCTGCTGACCAATCCCTGGTTTGCTGAATTTACCCACACCTACGGCAAACTCGGCCTACAGGCCTCCAAGGAAGAACGCGTCTACCTGGCGCGTCTGTATTGGATGACCATCGAATTCGGCCTGGTGCAGACGCCGCAAGGCCGGCGCATCTACGGCGGCGGCATTCTCTCGTCGCCCAAGGAAACCGTGTACTGCCTGTCAGACGAGCCGGAGCATCAAGCCTTCGACCCGCTGGAAGCCATGCGTACGCCTTATCGCATCGACATCCTGCAGCCAGTGTATTTCGTGCTGCCCGAGCTCAAGCGCCTGTTCGACCTGGCCCACGAGGACATCATGGGCATGGTCAAGCGCGGGCGGGAACTGGGTCTGCACGCACCGAAATTTCCACCGAAAGCCGCGTGAACCGCTGGTTTTGATTCCAATTGAGTCTGTTGCGCCTCGCGACTTTGCTTTAGCGTGGCTGCATCGACGTTTTCCAAATATCCGATCCGGGAACCCACCATGACCACTTTGAACCAAGCCCATTGCGAAGCCTGCCGCGCCGATGCCCCACAGGTCAGCGACGAAGAACTTCCAGTACTGATCAAGCAGATCCCCGACTGGAACATCGAAGTGCGCGACGGCGTGATGCAGCTGGAAAAGGTTTTCCTGTTCAAGAATTTCAAGCACGCCCTAGCGTTCACCAACGCCGTCGGCGAGATCTCCGAGGCCGAAGGTCATCACCCGGGCCTGCTTACCGAATGGGGCAAAGTCACCGTCACCTGGTGGAGCCATTCGATCAAGGGCCTGCACCGCAACGACTTCATCATGGCCGCCCGCACCGATGAAGTTGCCAAGACCGCCGAGGGCCGCAAGTAATGCATTTCGATGCCATCGGCCGCGTGCCCGGCGACCCGATCCTGGGCCTGATGGAGGCCTACGGGGCGGACTGCAACCCTGGCAAGTTCGACCTGGGCGTTGGCGTCTACAAGGACGCCCAGGGTCTGACGCCGATTCTTCAGTCAGTGAAACAGGCCGAGCAGTGGCTGGTGGATCGCCAGTCCACCAAGACTTACATCGGCGGTCATGGCGACGCCGCGTTCGGCCAATTGATGAATGCGCTGGTGCTGGGCGCCGATTCACCGTTGATCGCCGGCAAACACGCCGGTGCCACCCAGACCCCAGGCGGCACCGGCGCCCTGCGCTTGAGCGCCGACTTCATCGCACAGTGCCTGCCGGGCCGTGGTGTCTGGTTGAGCAACCCGACCTGGCCGATCCACGAAACCATCTTCGCCGCCGCGGGCGTCAAGGCCAGTCATTACCCCTACGTGGGCGCCGACAACCGCCTGGATTTCGAGGCAATGCTCGCCACCCTGGGCCAAGTGCCAAAAGGCGATGTGGTGTTGCTGCACGCGTGCTGCCACAACCCGACCGGCTTCGACCTGTCTCACGAGCAATGGCGCCAGGTGTTGGAAGTGGTGCGCAGCCGTGGCCTGCTGCCGTTGATCGATTTCGCTTACCAGGGCTTCGGCGACGGGCTGGAGCAGGACGCCTGGGCCGTGCGGTTGTTTGCCGAAGCGTTGCCCGAGGTGCTGGTCACCAGTTCATGCTCGAAGAATTTTGGCCTTTACCGCGACCGCACCGGTGCGCTGATTGTCTGTGCTCGCGATGGGGAAAAATTGACGGACATTCGCAGCCAACTGGCCAACATCGCCCGCAACCTTTGGTCGACGCCGCCGGATCATGGCGCGGCGGTGGTGGCGACGATCCTCGGCAATCCGGAACTCAGGGGCCTGTGGGCCGACGAAGTGGAAGCCATGCGCCTACGCATCGCTCAACTGCGCGGCGGTCTGCTGGAAGCACTCGAACCCCACGGCTTGCGTGAGCGCTTTGCCCATATGGGGGTGCAGCGCGGGATGTTTTCCTACACCGGCCTGACGCCGGAACAGGTCAAGCACCTGCGCGAGCGCCATAGCGTCTATATGGTCGGCACCGGCCGGGCCAACGTGGCCGGCATCGATGCGACGCGCCTGGATGCGCTGGCGGTGGCGATTGCGGATGTTTGCAGGTAGCTTTCTGTCGCCGCTGGTCTCGTGGCGAGGGAGCTTGCTCCCGCTGGGCTGCGCAGCAGCCCTAAAGTAGAAGCTTAAGATTGTCAGGCTGTCTCTGCTCGACACTTTGGGGCGGCTTCGCCGCCCAGCGGGAGCAAGCTCCCTCGCCACGATGGATCCAAACAGCCTCGAGTCATCCGCCGCCCTTGAGAAGTTATTCCCCCGTCCAGGCCCGGACAAACCGCCCGATATCTTCCTGTGGTGCCGTGCGCGCCTCTTTCTGCGGCGTCCCAAGGTAAAGGAAACCAATCACCTCCTCGCCGTCTTCAAGCCCCAGGCCCCGGGCCACATGCGGCGAGTAAGCCAGCTCACCCGTACGCCACACGCCGCCTATCCCTTGTGCATAAGCGGCCAGCAGAATGCCGTGTGCCGCGCAGCCTGCCGCCAGCAATTGTTCAGGCTTTGGAATCTTGAAATGGTCTTGCAACCGCGCAATCACTACCACCACCAGCGGCGCCCGTAGCGGGCCGTTGAGGGCTTTCTCCACGACGGCTTCGGGCACCAGCGGATCATTGAAGCGCGCTGCTTCGGCCAACAGCTCGCCCATGCGATGGCGTGCCTGCCCCTCTACCGTCAGGAACCGCCACGGGCGCAACTGGCCATGATCGGGCGCGCGCATCGCGGCCGCGAACATGACTTCGCGCTGTTGCGGCGTGGGCGCCGGGTCCACCAGGCGTGGCACGGAAACACGGTTGAGCAAAGCATCTAAAGCCTGCATCGGCGACCTCCTGGAAAAATGTTCGGCTATTCTAGTGGCTGTTCCGTCAATCCGTTAGCCCGAATTCAGAGACAGGCAACGCCGGACGCCGGTTTACACGCCGCTTGTCGCAGGTAGAATGGCGCCCTTTCCTCTTTCAGACCGAGCGGACTTCATGGCGTTGCCGACCCTGCGGATCATTGGTTTCATCATCGGCATCTTCCTGATCACCCTGGCGATCTTCATGGTCGTGCCGATGGCCACGTTGCTGGTCTACGAGCGCACCGGCGACCTGCCATCGTTCCTCTGGTCAAGCATGATTACTTTTGTCGCCGGCCTGGCACTGATTCTTCCCGGACGCCCCGAGCACGTCCATCTTCGGCCCCGGGACATGTACCTTTTGACCGTCAGCAGTTGGCTGGTGGTGTGTGTGTTTGCCGCGCTCCCCTTCCTGTTGACCCAGCACATCAGCTACACCGATTCGTTCTTCGAAAGCATGTCAGGCATTACCGCCACCGGCGCGACGGTGTTGAGCGGCCTGGACACGATGTCGCCCGGAATCCTGATGTGGCGATCGCTGTTGCACTGGCTTGGCGGCATCGGCTTTATCGGCATGGCCGTGGCGATCCTGCCGCTGTTGCGCATCGGCGGCATGCGGCTGTTCCAGACCGAGTCGTCCGACCGCTCGGAAAAGGTCATGCCCCGCTCGCACATGGTGGCGCGGCTGATCGTGGCGTCCTATGTGGGCATTACGGTTCTCGGCACGCTGGCGCTCTGGTGGGCCGGGATGAGCCTGTTCGATGCGATCAACCATTCGATGTCGGCGATTTCCACCGGTGGTTTTTCCACCTCGGACCTGTCCCTGGCCAAATGGACCCAGCCAGCGGTGCATTGGGTCACTATTGTGATCATGATCCTCGGCAGCCTGCCGTTCGCCTTGTATGTCTCGACGCTGCGGGGCAATCGCCGGGCGCTGATCAAGGACCAGCAAGTCCAGGGGCTTATCGGCGTGCTGCTGGTCACCTGGCTGGTGCTTGGCACCTGGTATTGGGCGACCACCGACCTGCATTGGCTCGACGCGCTGCGGCATGTGGCGCTGAACGTGACGTCCATCGTCACCACCACCGGTTTCGCCCTGGGCGACTACAGCCTCTGGGGCAATTTCTCACTGATGCTGTTCTTCTACCTGGGTTTCGTCGGCGGCTGCTCGGGCTCGACCGCCGGCGGAATCAAGATTTTCCGCTTCCAGGTCGCCTACATCCTGCTTCGGGCCAACCTTAACCAACTGATCCACCCGCGTGCGGTGATCAAGCAGAAATACAACGGCCATCGCCTCGATGAAGAAATCGTGCGTTCGATCCTGACCTTCTCGTTCTTCTTCGCCATCACCATCTGCGTGATCGCCCTGCTGTTGTCGCTGTTGGGCGTGGAATGGATGACAGCGTTGACCGGCGCGGCCAGTACCGTGTCCGGCGTCGGCCCTGGGCTCGGCGAGACAATCGGCCCGGCCGGCAACTTCGCGCCGCTGCCGGACGCGGCCAAGTGGATCCTCTCGGGCGGCATGTTGCTGGGCCGGCTGGAGATCATCACGGTGTTCGTGTTGTGTATTCCTGCGTTCTGGCGTCACTGACCGGCTTGGCCACGCCCCGCGCCCGATAGTCGCCGGGTGTGGTACCGAACCAACGGCGGAAGGCCCGGAAAAAATTGCTCGGATCGGCAAACCCGAGCAAATAGGCGACTTCCAGCAAGGTCATGCTGGGTTGCGCCAGGTATTGCTCGGCCAGTTCGCGTCGGGTGTCGTCCAGCAAACTCTGGAAACTGGTGCCCTCTTCCTGCAAGCGCCGCTGCAAGGTGCGCTGGGACAAGTGCAGCGTCTGCGCCACCACGTCACGCTTGGGCTCGCCCTGGGGCAGCAACCGGCACAGCACTTGCCGCGCCTGGTGAGTCACGCGGCTGCCTGAAAACCGCGCCAGGTATTCCCCCGCGAACCGGTCGTGCAACAGCGCCATGGCCTCGTTGGCCGTGGGCAGTGGTGTTTCCATGTCGTCCTGCTGGAAAATCAGCGCATCGTAGGGTGCGTCAAAAACCAGCGGCGCGCCGAAGGCCTGTCGATAAGGTGCAACGTCAACGGGTTCGTTGCCTTGGAACAGCACTTTCACCGGATGCAAAGCGCGCCCGGTCAGCCAACTGCACAAGGCCAGCGCGCAAGCCAGGGACGCTTCGGCACTTTGCCGGGTGGGCGGGAGGTGGTCGCCGTGTACCGTCAGGATCAGACCATACCCTTCATCCAAATGGCGGAAGCTCAAGTCGGCGCTTTCGGCAATGATTCGTTGATAACGCACCAACCGGCGGAACCCTTCGGCCAGCGTCCGACTGGACATCAACGCGTAACCGACCACATGGAACGATGCCGGGCGCACCACCTTGCCCATGTTCAAGCCGATGGCCGGATTGCCCGACTGCTCCACCGCAAGCTGCCAGAGCCGTGTCATCGAATCCTGGGGAAAGCGCGCATCCGGATCGTCCAGCGCCTCGAAATCCAGCCCCAGTTGCTTGAACAGCGCCCGACAGTCCAGGCCGTCCATTTCCAACGCCTTGACAATCCCCATCGCCCAGCTTGAAGAAGTGGTTCGTTCGCTCATGACGTTTACTTGCATGACGAGCCGCAGGGTACGGCTGGATTTGCGGAGGATATCAGTGTCCTGTCATACGAACAGTATTTGTAAGACAGGACACTAGAGTGGCGCTGATTGTCACTGGCCGTTGCGAACGGCCGCTCTAGACTTGGTCATGAGCCATGAAACACCGGTCGCCAGAACAATAACCAAAGAGCCCGCAGTCTTGGAAAACACTAAACGATTCAACACCTTCGCCGAGTTTTATCCGTACTACCTCAGCGAACACCGCAACAGCACCTGCCGACGCTTGCACTTCATCGGCACCTCCCTGGTCCTGCTGGTTTTCGCCACGGCGCTGGTGGTCGGTGCCTGGTGGCTGTGGGTCGCCCTGCCGGTGGCGGGCTACGGTTTCGCCTGGGTCGGGCATTTTTTCTTCGAGAAAAACCGTCCTGCCACTTTCCAACATCCCCTTTACAGCCTGCTCGGTGACTTTGTCATGTACCGCGACATGCTGCTGGGCAAAGTCGCGTTCTAGGAGGGCTGTCGATGAATTCTCACGCACGCTTCACCCACATGCAGGACGGGACCCAGGAAGACTGGGCGATCATCGCGGCCGACTTCAGCGCCTATGCGCGGCAGCTGCCGAGTCGGGTTCTCGCTCATCTGAAATTGCTCGACGGCGATTTTGGCGGGTTCCCGGTGGATCGCATGACCCATTCCCTGCAAACCGCCACGCGCGCCTACCGCGACGGGCGGGACGAGGAGTACGTGGTCTGCGCCCTGCTTCATGACATCGGCGATACGTTGGGCACCTACAATCACCCGGACATCGCCGCGGCGATCCTCAAGCCGTTCGTCAGCGCCGAAAACCTGTGGATGGTGGAAAAACACGGGATTTTCCAGGGCTACTACTTTTTCCATCATTTGGGCATGGACCGGCATTTGCGCGAGCAATTCTGCGAACATCCTCAGTACCAGGCGACCATCGACTTCTGTGCGAAATACGACGCCGCGGCGTTCGATCCCGAATACGACACGCTGCCGTTGAGCTTCTTCGAGCCGATGCTGGAAAGGGTGTTCGCCGCGCCGAAGCAATCCATCTACAAGGCGGCGATGGCCGAACAGCCCTGAATTCTTGCAGACGCAACCACAGGTTCTAAGTGGGTGGATAGACAGGCCGGCGCTCTAGGCAGGCTCAGCCACTTTCAATTCAGCCTTGAGCAGCGCCTCCCGCGCCTGGGCGTCCGCCAACCGATACAGCTCGATCGTCCCATCCCAATGTTCGATCAGCGCCGTGCAGGATTCGACCCAGTCGCCGCAGTTAAGGTATTCCACCTCGCCCACCTTGCGAATCTCGGCATGGTGGATGTGCCCGCAAACCACCCCGTGCAATTCACGCTTCACGCATTCATGGGCGATGGCTTCTTCGAAATCGCTGATAAAACTGACGGCGGTCTTGACCTTGTGCTTGAGGTACGCCGACAGCGACCAATAGCCGTAGCCGTAACGGGCCCGCCAATGGTTGAGCCAACGGTTCAGCGTCAGGGTGAATTCGTAGGCCCAATCCCCAAGGAACGCCAACCAACGGTGGTAACGGGTAATGACATCGAACTGATCGCCATGGATCACCAGCAGGTGCCGGCCGTCGGCGGTGACGTGCACCGCTTCGTCCACCAACTGGATATTGCCCAGTATCAGCTTCGAATAACGCCGCAGGAATTCGTCATGGTTGCCGGTGACATAGATCACCTCGGTGCCGCGCTTGCTCATGGTCAGCAGGCGGCGAATGACATTGGTATGGGCCTGGGGCCAATACATGCCGCTGCGCAGTTTCCAGCCGTCGATGATATCGCCCACCAGATAGACCTTGTCGGCGTGGTAGCCCTTGAGGAAGTGCGACAGGTGTTCGGCCTGGCAATCCCGAGTGCCCAGGTGCACATCGGAAATCCACAGGGTGCGTACACGTTGCTTGCGGCTGGGCCTGGCGAGCTCGGCGCTGGTCATGGGGGCAACCCTCTGATCGTTTTCACCACAGTGCACCCGAGCGGTTAATGCTCCGTGACAGCAATAAGTCGATTACATGACAGCGCGGGGCGCCGCGCCCTCGGTGTAGACTGGCCGCCTGACAAGGGAGACTGCGATGAGACCGATCCTCACGCTACGCCACTACAGCCACGATCTGATTGTCCACAGCCACGACCACGCGCAACTGGTGTTCGGGGTGTCTGGCGCGCTGGACTTCGAAGTCGAAGGGCGTGGCAGCCAGGTGGTGCAGCAGAGTTTCGTGGTGGTACCGGCCGGTGCTCATCATGCGTGCGGCAGCCCCCGGGGCAGCCGTTGCCTGGTACTGGACGTGCCGGATGATGAATGGATCGGGCAATGCCTGGGCGACCATGCCGATGCCAGCCGCCGATTACTCGACAACAACACCCGCCTGCCCCTGGATGCGGGGCAAAGCCAACTGGTCAGTTGGTTGGCGGGCAGCCCGGTAGACGACCCGGTGATTGCACAGCAAGGCGCGGTACTGTTGCTGGCCAGCCTCAACGGCGGGCGTGTGGAAACCACCGGTGGCCGGCGCCTGCCCTACGCGGCGCTCCACGCTCACATCGACCAATATGCCGCTTATCCGCTACAGGTAGCGGACCTGGCGCAAGTCGCAGGGCTTTCCAGTGCTCGCCTGCATGCCCGTTTCGTCGCCGAATGCGGCCAGACACCGATGGAATACATCCGCAGCCGCCGCTTGCACAAGGCACTTGAGCTGCTGCGTGACTCGCAGTTGGCGATCGGCGAGATCGCCCATCGCGTTGGCTACAGCTCGCAAAGCGCTTTTGCCGCAGCCGTGCAGCGCGAATTCGGCGTCCCGCCGGGCAAGCTCCGGCAACCGCGCTAGTCTCGCGCTAAAAATCGCTAGGATCGCGACAGACGAAGGCGCTTGGCAGCGGGCTTAATAGCCGAACGTCCCACCGTTGAACAAGGATTGCAATGACACCCCGTACCGCCCTCGGCGCCCTGCACATCGGCGCACTCATGTTCGGCCTCACCGGCGTGTTCGGTAAGCTCGCCGCAGCCTCGCCGGCCGTCATCGTGTTTGGTCGCGCGGTGTTCGCCGTGCTGGCGCTGGCGGCGTTTGCCCGGTTCGCCAGCCCTACCCGCTGGGAAAAGCTGCGGGGCCGGGACCTGCGCAGGTTGCTGCTTGGCGGGCTGTTGCTCACCGGGCACTGGGTGAGTTTTTTCATTTCGGTGAAAGTCGCCGGCGTTGCGATCGCCACCCTGGGATTCGCCAGTTTTCCGGCCTTTACGGTGCTGCTTGAAGGGCTGATTTTCCGCGAGCGCATCCGCGCCAACGAAATCCTCTTGGTGGTGCTGGTGAGCGTCGGCCTGGTGTTGGTCACGCCAACCTTCGACCTGGCGAGCGGCGCTACCACCGGGCTGCTCTGGGCGGTGGCCTCGGGGCTGTTGTTCTCGTTGTTATCGCTGACCAATCGCGCCGGCTCCGGACACGTGCCCCCGGTGCAAGCCGCGCTGTGCCAGAACGTCGTGGTCGGACTCTGCCTGTTGCCAATGGCCGCGCCGCAATTGGCCGACGTTCGTCCGCTCGACTGGTTGTGGATCGGCCTGCTCGGGGTGTTCTGCACCGGCCTGGCCCATAGCCTGTTCGTCGCCAGCCTCGCGGTGATCAAGGCCCGCACCGCCGCGGTGGTGTTCGCCATGGAGCCGGTCTACGGCATCACCATCGCCTGGCTGCTGTTCGACGAAGACCCGACCCTGCGCATGTTGCTCGGTGGCGCGCTGATCATCGTTGCGATCGTGGTGTCGAGCCAGCTGGACGGCACAAAGAAATCCAGCGCCGGTGCCCAGGCCCCGTCTCACTGAGCCCGGTCACTGGATTCTGTCGTTGTGCCCCAGGTCGCGCTCCGGGTCGATCTGGTCGCGGACCCGCTGCTTGAGCACCTTGGCCTCGGGAAAACCTCCATCCGCCTTGCGCTCCCAGATCTGGGTACCATCGCAGCCAATGTGGAAAACCCCACCGGTGCCTGGCACCAGGGACACCTTGCCGAGGTCGTCGCCGAACGTGCTTAGCAGTTCCTGGGCCAACCAGGCGGCACGCAGCAGCCATTGGCACTGTGTGCAATAAGTGATGACGATTTCCGGTTTCTGCGCGGTCATGGGATCAACTCCTGGTTGCAAAGGCGTCGTTATACTACTCGCCTTTGATTGCCTACCCGGAATTGACGATGCGCCGCCTGCTGCCTTGCCTGCTACTTTTGCTATTGCCCCTGCTCGGCCAGGCCAACGAGCCCGCCGTCGAAACATCGCGCCCGAAGATCGGCCTGGTACTGTCCGGCGGCGCGGCCCGTGGCCTGGCCCACATCGGCGTGCTCAAGGCCCTGGAGGAACAAGGCATCAAGATCGACGCCATCGCCGGCACCAGCATGGGCGCGGTGATCGGCGGCCTCTATGCCTCGGGCTACAAGATCGACGAGCTGGAAAAACTCGCCCTGGGCATTGATTGGCAACAAGCCCTGTCCGATGCCCCGCCGCGCAAGGACGTACCCTTCAGGCGCAAGCAGGATGACCGGGATTTCCTGGTCAAGCAGAAACTGAGCTTTCGCGACGACGGCAGCCTCGGCCTGCCGCTGGGAGTGATCCAGGGACAGAACCTGGCCCTGCTGCTCGAAAGTCTCCTGGCCCACGCCAGTGATACCCGGGACTTCGACAAACTGCCAATCCCCTTCCGCGCCGTGGCGACCGACATCGCCACCGGTGAAAAAGTCGTGTTTCGCAAGGGCCACCTGCCCAAGGTCATCCGCGCCAGCATGTCGATCCCGGCCGTGTTTGCGCCGGTGGAGCTGGACGGCCGCCTTCTGGTGGACGGTGGCATGACCGACAACATCCCTTTGGATGTGGCTCGGGAAATGGGGGTGGACGTGGCCATCGTCGTTGATATCGGCACCCCACTGCGCACCCGCAAGCAACTGGTCACGGTGGTGGACGTGTTGAATCAGTCAACGACGCTGATGACCCGGCGCAACTCCGAAGAGCAATTGGCCACGTTGGGGAAAGATGACGTGTTGATCCAACCGGCCCTGGCAAGCTTCGGTTCCACCGACTTCGGACGAGCGCAGGAAATAGTCGATGCCGGTTACCGCGCCACACGGATACTCCAAACGCGCCTGGCGCACTTGCGTCCCGCCGAGCCGGCCGACGCCGAACTGCTGGCGGCGCGCACCCCGAGCGAGCGCACCCCGGTCATCACCGCGATCCGGGTGGAAAACGATTCGAAAGTCGGTGACGACGTGATCCGCTATTACATTCGCCAGAAGATCGGCGAGCCGCTGGATCTGGGGCGCCTGCAAACCGACATGGGCACGCTGTACGGCCTGGATTATTTCGAGCAGGTGCAATACCGCGTCGTACACAAGGGCGCGGACAACACGCTGGTGATCAATGCCCGGGGCAGACGCACCGGCACCGATTACCTGCGCGTGGGCCTGAGCCTGTCGGACGACATGCGCGGCGACAGCGCCTTCAACCTTGGCGCCAGCTATCGGGTCAACGGTATCAATCGACTGGGTGCGGAATGGCTGACCCGGGCGCAGATCGGCGACAAACAGGAGCTGTACAGCGAGTTCTACCAACCGCTGGATGTCGGCTCGCGCTACTTCGTCGCGCCCTATGGACGGTTCGAATCGCGCAACGTCGATTCGATCCTCGACAACGATCCGGTGGCCCAGTACAGGGTCGAGCGCTATGGCTTTGGTCTGAACCTGGGTCGCCAGATCGGCAACAGCGGGGAGATCCGCTTCGGTGTCGGCCAGGCCTGGGGCAAGGCCGACGTGCGCATCGGCGACCACGACCAGCCCAGCGAGAATTTCAATGAGGGCTTTTACGAGCTCAAGTATTCCTTCGACTCCCTGGACAACGTGTACTTCCCCCACGAAGGCGAAGACATCGGTTTGTCCTGGCGTCAGTACGAACCGGGCCTGGGCTCGGACCAGCGCTACCGCCAATGGGAATTCAAACTGGACAAGGCCCTGAGCAGCGGCCCGGATACGTTCATCCTGGGCGGTCGCTACGGCCGCACCCTCGATACCGCCGAAGTAGTGACCTCCAGTTTTGTCCTCGGCGGCGCTCGGCAATTATCAGGCTTTCGCGAGGACGGGATATCCGGCCAGAACATGAGCCTGATGCGCGCCGTGTATTACCGCAGGCTCACGCCTCGGGCCTACCTGCCACTGGATTTCCCGCTGTATATCGGCGGCTCGCTGGAGCGTGGTCGGGCCTGGAACAACGACAACGAGTTCGACAGTGGCTACATCAATGCCGCCAGTGTCTTCCTAGGCTTCGACACGCCGCTGGGCCCCTTGAACTTCAGCTATGGCGTAAATGACGACGATGAGCAGGCGGTGTATTTGAACCTGGGGCAGACGTTCTAAAGTACACAGCCCCTACCTTGTGGGAGCGAGCCTGCTCGCGAAAGCGGTAGACCGGCTTGCACTGGTCGTGAATACACAACTGTCATCCCGAGCAGGCTCGCCCCCACACGGGATTCCCGTCGGCCTTGCAATCGTCTCAGCGAATCCCGGCGAGCAAAACCCGGGCGGTTTCCCTGAGCGGTTCATCGCCCTCTTGCAGCAGCTCCTCCAGCAACGTGATGGCGCTCTTCAGATCGCCCTCGTCGATGCAATTCTGGGCTTCTTCAAGTTTCTCCGAGTGCTCCGATGTGTGCGGTTCGAAGGAGACAGGTTCGAGGGAGAGGGATTCGAATTCGGGTTCAACGGGCGCTGGCTCCAACTCCAGCGCTTGCTCCTCATCGGCAAACCCATCGAGGAAATCATCGTCCAACGACTCCGTTTCCAACGGCGCGCCCCATTGCAGGTCCGTCTCATCGAAGCCCGATAGGGTCAGCGTATCGGCGGCAGCGGCCGGCGGTTTTGGGGGCTCTGGGGATGCCCGTTGGTCATCGGCCAGGTCCCAGCTGTTCTCCAGGGAAAGTCCATCCAGGTTCAACTCGAACTCATCGCTGGGCGCGGCCACAGGTTTCGGCGCGGGCACTGGTGCCTGGAGTTCTGTCGGCGTTTGCGTCGCAGCATTAACGAGGGTCACCCTGGGGTAACGCTTGCGGACGTCTTCCAGTGCCTGGCGATCGACGCCCTGGGCCGATAAATGGCTCTCCTGGGCCTGGAAGCCGATCACATCGCCCTGCTTGCCCAATACATCCAGCAACTTCAGGCCCAGGTCGGTACGGTCCGGCTCGGCCAGCAGTGCCGCGCGCAGCAGCCCCGCGGCTTCAGTGAAACGGCCATACGTCAGGTAGATCCCAACGCCCTCGAGCACGTCTCCCAAAGGCGCATCGCCATTGTTGAACGACGAGGCGACCTCGGGATGCTCTTTGTCGGCACTCTCGGCATAGGTTTCGGTGTCGTCATCCAGGGCCAGGTCCGGACGCTCGGCCAATGGCACAGGCCTTGTCACTTCCTGTTGTTGACGGTGACGAAGGAACAGCAAAAGCGCAAGCAACCCAACCAGCCCCACCAATCCCCCTACCCACAACCAGTCGACGCCTTCGGTTTGCGTCGCTGGTGCTGTCTCGTCCATCGGCAAGGCTTCGGCGGGTTCGGTTGATTCGGCAGGTTCCGGAGCAAGTTCCGAGGTGATCTCAGGTGACGATGCCTGGGTCAGTTGCGCCTGGAGATCGCTGATCTGCTGGCGTTGAGCGGCGATTTCCTGGTCCTGAGCCTGGATCCTGGCTTGCAGTTGTTCGATGGTCTGCTGTTGCTGCTGGCCTTGCAGCACACTGGCTGCCAATTGCTCGGCATTGTTGTCGGGCGCGGCGGGAGCCGGGCTGACAGCACTCTGGGCTGGAGCAGGCAGGATGGCCGAATCGGGAAGCAACAAGCGTTGGCCGATGGAAAGTCGCTCGCTGCCGGGGTTCAAGGCCTCAATCCCCTGCATCAGTTCATTGACCGATGCATTGCTGCCCGCATCGTGCAGGCGCTTGGCGATGATCCAAGGGTTGTCGCCCTGCACCACGGTGTAGCGTTTGCCCTGTGTGGCCGGAGGCGGCTTGATGGCTGCCTTTGTCTCGGCCGGGGCGGAAGGCTCATCAACAGACGGAGCTATGCCGGGCGCGCCCGGTGGATCGATCAACACGGTGTATTCGCGCAACAAACGCCCGTTGGGCTGATTGAGCTGCACCAGAAAGTTGAGAAACGGCTCCTCCACCGGTTTGCTGGACGTCACCCGAATGAAACTGCGCCCGCCACGCAGCACGGGGGTAAAGCGCAAATTATTGAGGAAGAATACCCGCTCCACGCCCGCACGACTGAAATCCTCCGCCCCCGCCAGGCTGGCGGACAGGTCGCCCTCGCTGAGGCCCGCCGCGTCAACCAAGGCGATATCGGCGCGCAACGGCTGGTTCAGGGCGGAATGGAGCGTGATCTCACCCAGCCCCAGCGCCGACGCCAGGGCTGGAAATCCCAGGACACCCACGACGACCGACACGTTGATCCAACTGCGCAACGTGGACTGCAAACTTTCAAGCATGGGTATCCCTTTGATCAACGACCTATGCGAAACGCTTCCAATACGATCGCTTAGTACTGGTTATAGTTCGCTAACCGTCGAATCTCAAAAGTCGGATGCCAGGGATATGCCTCAGGATTTTTCAAGGTTGGCCAGGATCGTGCCGTGAACCCGCATGCAAACCCGCATGTCCGCTTCATCGACGCCCTCGAACAACTCCCGGCGCAACTGCGTGGCAATGGTTTCGATTTGTTCGATCAGCGGTAACGCCGGGGCGCACAGCACGATTTTCTTGGCCCGACGGTCTTCGGCCACGGCTTGGCGTTGCACCAGCCCCTGGGTTTCCAGGCTATCGAGCAAGCGGGCCAGGGTCGGGCCTTCGACGGCGACACTCTGGGCCAACTCGCGTTGGGTCGGCGCCTGCTCGAAACGGGCCAGGTGCAGCAGCACCAGCCAGCGCGCCTGGGACAGGCCCAGTCCGGCGAGACGACGATCCAGTTCGGCGCGCCAGCCTCGGGACATTTGCGCCAACTGCATGCCAAAACGGTGTTGATCGGTCAAAGGCATAAAAAACTCATCAAATCTGAAATAGAGAAAAACTAATTATTAGTCAGCTAAGCATGAGCTTGAGGTTCAGGCAAGGCTCGCACTGTAGTGAATCGTTAAAGGAATGTAACTGGCTGATCAGACTTCAAATTCCGATTGCAATGCAGCCCTGACGCAATACAAAACTCCTTCTGGGACACGTCCTACAAACAACGCGGCGACTTCCGATACGGGAGGCAACTCGCCCTCCCCATCGAGGAACGCATCCTGAACCTCGCCCATCAATTCTTCAGGCAGATCCAGCGCCTGCTCCAGGGACAGCTGTTGCTCGCCGATGGCCTCGGCCAGCATCGTGTAGACGTTCTTTTCCGAGCATTGCAACTGTCCGGCAATCTGCAGCGGGGTCATGCCGGCTCGAGCCAAGGTGATGAGTTCGTGGCGTACATCGGCCACCGCTGGCGGTGTCTCGGCTTCGCCGCCCAACACCTGGAGGAAGGCCTCGCCGTAACGCTCCAGCTTGCGCGCGCCGACACCACTGACCCGGGCCATTTCCGCCAGGGAAGTCGGTTGGCTGCGGAGCATTTCCAGCAAAGTGGAATCGGGAAAGATGACATACGGCGGTACACCGTGTTCCTCGGCCAGCTTGCGACGCAGGGCGCGCAAGGCTTCCCACTGATCGCGCTCTTCGCCGCGCACCAGTTGGCTGGCCTGGCTCTTGCTGCTCTTGACCGCTGTCGCGGGCTTGAGGTCGCGGCGCAGCTCCAGGGTGACCTCACCCTTGAGCAAGGGGCGGCAACTCGCGCTCAGGCGTAAGCCGCCGTAGCCTTCCAGGTCGATGTCCACCAGCCCGCGGGCCACCAGTTGCCGGAACAATGACCGCCATTCGCTTTCGCTGCGGGCCTTGCCCACGCCAAAGACTGACAAGTGCTGATGACCGAAGCCACGGACCTTCTCGTTGTCCTTGCCCAGCAGCACATCGACCAGATGCCCCACGCCATAACGCTGGCCCGTGCGATAGATCGTCGAGAGTGCCTGGCGGGCAGGCTCGGTGGCGTCCCAGGTCTCCACTCCATCGACGCAGTTGTCACAGTGCCCGCAAGGCTGGGGCATGTCTTCGTCGAAATAGGCGAGCAGGGTCTGGCGTCGGCAGCGGGTTTCTTCGCACAGTGAAAGCATCGCGTCGAGCTTGTGCTGCTCCAACCGCTTGTGACGTTCATCGCCCTCCGAGTTCTGCAGCATCTGCTTGAGCATCACCACGTCTTGCAGGCCGTAGGCCATCCAGGCATCCGCCGGCAAGCCGTCACGACCGGCACGCCCGGTTTCCTGGTAATAGGCCTCGAGGGACTTGGGCAAGTCAAGATGAGCGACGAAACGCACGTTGGGCTTGTCGATGCCCATGCCGAACGCCACGGTGGCGACCATGATCAAGCCTTCTTCGTTGAGAAAGCGCTTCTGGTGATAGGCCCGCAAGTCATTGGGTAGCCCCGCATGATAGGGCAATGCCGGGAAACCTTGTTCGCTGAGGAACGCCGCCACCTCCTCGACTTTCTTGCGCGACAGGCAATAGACAATGCCCGCGTCGCTGCGCCGCTCCGCGAGGAACGCCAGCAACTGCTTGCGTGGCTGCTCCTTGGGCACGATGCGATAGAAAATATTCGGGCGGTCGAAACTGGAGAGGAATCGCTCGGCGTCTTGCAGATGCAGCCGCTCAATGATTTCTTCACGGGTACGCTTGTCGGCGGTGGCCGTCAGCGCGATCCGCGGTACATCGGGAAACAGCTCCGCCAGTTGTCCCAACTGCAGGTATTCGCGACGGAAATCATGACCCCATTGGGACACGCAGTGAGCTTCGTCGATGGCGAACAGGGCTATTTCCAAGCCCTGTAGAAAAGCCAGCATGCGCGGCTGCACGAGGCGCTCCGGCGCCAGGTACAGCATTTTCACCTCGCCACGCTTGATGCGCGCCGCCAGGTCCCGCTGCTGCTCGGCGCTCAAGGTGGAATTGAGCGATGCGGCGGCGACACCCAGCTCTTCAAGCGTGGCGACCTGGTCATCCATCAAAGCGATCAGCGGCGAAACCACCACCGCCAGACCATTGCGCAGCAGCGCGGGCACCTGGAAACACAAGGACTTGCCACCGCCGGTGGGCATGAGCACCAGGGCATCGCCACCGCTGGCCACGCGCTCAATAATGGCACCCTGGCGGCCACGGAAACTGTCGTAGCCGAAGATGTCCTTGAGAACGCGTTGAGCCTGTTCGAGCATAGAAACTCCAAAATCACCAAAACATCCCTGCAAGGCTGGTTCAGAATCCAAAAGACTGCACCGACAAATCGTAAGTGGGCGTTTCGAACCGGCGGGACGCCGCAGGGCATCACAAAACGCGGCAGTATACCCGAGGGCTTCGTTGCGAAGGGGGTTGCTGACAAGAGGCGCTAGCGGCGAGTGTTGGACCAGGCCCAGACCTGCCACAGATCGCCCTGACATTGAGTCATGCCCGGCCAACGAAGAGGCAAATCCACCACGCGGCTGGCCTGAGCGCTCAAGAAGGCCTAGAATTCCCGCATTGTTTATTCCCCAAGGTAGCCCGTAATGTCCTTCGCTGAGCAACTGACCCGCCTGCAAGTCTTCCTCGACGCCGATGAGCTGCACGAAGAGGCGCTGGATTACGTGGCCGCTCATGGCTATCTGACTGCCCTGTCGATCTGCGCAGAATCGGTGCCCGATCGTGAGTGGATCGACGCCCTGTTCGCCGAAGAACCGCACTACGCCGACGAAGCCCAGCGCGCTGAAATCGAAGCCACGCTGGTGGGCCTCAAGGCCCACATCGCGCGTCAACTGGCTTCCGATGAGGAATTCGAGTTGCCGTGCGAGCTGGACCTGGGCGACGACCCGGACGATTCGGAACTGCGCGGCTGGTGCATCGGTTTCATGGAAGGCGTGTTCCTGCGCGAAGCCGCCTGGTTCGAAACCGCCGAGGAAGAAGTCAGCGAAATGCTGCTGCCGATCATGGTCGGTTCCGGCCTGTTCGACGAGCAACCGGAGTTCGAAGACATTGCCAAGGACGCGAACCTGATGGACGACATGATCGTGCAGATTCCGGAAGCGCTGACGGCCCTGTATCTGCTATGCAACGCACCGGACGAGAAGCCGGCGATTCTCAAGCCTCGCCACCACTGAGTCACCGGGTGCGCGCCCCTATCGGCAAGCGCCCGCTGATCCTGCGTTACGCTCTGCTGGCCGTCGGCTGGCTGAGCGTGGTGCTGGGGGTCATCGGCATCTTCATTCCCGTTCTCCCCACCACCCCCTTCCTCCTCCTGGCCGCTGCCTGTTTCGCTCGCAGTTCGCCGCGCTTCTACCAATGGCTGGTGGAACATCCCCGCCTCGGCCCGTGGATCGGCGACTACCTCAGCGGCAACGGCATCCCGCTCAAGGGCAAGGTCTACGCCATCGGCTTGATGTGGGTAAGCATCCTGCTCTCGTGCTACCTGGTGCCATTGCCGTGGGCGCGGGTCTTCATGCTGACCAGCGCGGTGCTGGTGACGGTTTACATACTCCGGCAAAAAACGCTGCGCCGGCCCTGATGCAGAAGGTCGCGTAGCGTCGCAAAGGTTCTGCACCTTTCGTCGCGAATCGCTGCCGACCTGTCAACCTTGACAGTAGCCAGCGCGCCACGGTCGAGGCTCAATGTCATCATTTCGTCATGCTTCAACCATAGCGTCGCCCCAAGGAGCGTGGTCATGCCCGACATTTCCTCCCCACTCGGTTCCTACGCCAATCAAGTATCGCCTCGCGCCCGCCATGCAGCCAAACGGCTGCCCCCTACCGTGCGTGCCACGTTGCCCTGCCCCAGGTTGGAAGAGGCCTCCCCGCCGGATGTGTTCGACCCTGGCAAAGAGTTCGAAGTCGTTCACGTGCTGATCGAATATCCGCAAATGGCCCGCAACGACATTCTTAGGTGCTATTGGCTTGGGGAAGATTCGTTGGGGTGTACCAGCAGCAAATTGACCGTCTCCGACGTCTTCGAAGGCCGTCCGGTGCGGTTCGCGGTGGGGACAGAATTTGTCATGCCGAACATGGGCCGACGTGTCAGGGTGAGCTACACCTTGTGGCGCGCCGGCACGAGGGAATATGAATACTCATCGGTGCTCAACTTGTTGGTGCGTGAACTCATAGCATGACCCGTTCCAGCAGAGCCCTCCCGTAGCTGAATAGACAACACCCGGCATTGCGCCGGGTGTTGTCTATTCAGCTCAGCTCAAACCGTGTCCAGCTTCAACGCTTCGCCCACCAAGCCTGCGAAAAACGTCACCCCTCCCAGCTCCCTGCCGCTCATCCAAAACCCGCCCAAACCTGTCGACTCTGACAGTAGCCAGCGCTTCCCGTCGGGAGTTTGATAGCCCTTACGTCTACGGGTATTCGCCCGTTAATTCTCTGGGAAACTCGCCATGGATATCCAGAACAGTGCCGGCGCCAATCGTTGGGATCGATGACATCGTACAAATAACCTCCACCCAAGGCGCCTTCGCCGCACTGCGTGCCAACGGCACGATCGTGGCCTAGGGTCTCCCGGCGTGGGGGGGGCGATACCGCCGCGGTGGCGAGCCAATTGCACGATGTGCGCGCGGTTTATGCCAACAACCAGGCGTTCACCGCGTTGACGACCGACGGACGGGTCGTCACCTGGGGACTTGCCGGGGCGGGCGGCAACAGCGACGCAGTCCAGGGTCAGCTGCAAGGCCAGGTTTCTTACGAGGCCACCCCCATATCGCGTGGCGTGGCGTGGCGCAGACAACGTTTGCAGCGTTCCAGGACGATGCCTGACCCTCGCTCATAAGCTCCCGCAATCCAATAGACAACACCCGGCAGATCGCCGGGTGTTGTCATTTCTGCTCAGCTCAGACCGTATCCACCTTCAACGAATGATCATTCAGCATCCCGTTGATGATCGTCGCCGTATCAGCCCCGCCAATCATTCCACCCGATCCCGTCGTCACCCCGTAATGGCTGGCAAGATCGATGCCGGCCAGGTCGATGGTCTGGTTCGGCGTGGTACCGGCGGTGGTGCTGACGTCGATGCTGGTCACGACCGATGCGCCGGTGCCGTTATCTCCCCCCCCTGCCCAACCACTCGTCCAGAACATGTCCGCACCTGTCAGACCTGACAGTAGCCGACTTTTGCGAGCCGGGGTCTCATAGCATTTCAACCCACTGCCCGCGCAATAGGAGTCCGTTCATGTCCGACTCAACGCCAACCGACGATCAAACCGTACTGGTGCTCTTCCCTCCCCGTCTCCCCCTGGCCACATCCCCTGTGGCCCGCGCGCACTACGGTGTGCCCATACACAGTTACGATTTAATCCCGATGGGTTGCAAAGTGGAGGTCGACCCTTATCAGGGGCAGCAGGCTGGCGACACCGTTTCAATCAATCTAAATGGCGAAACGGCTCTTGATAGCCAACAGACCACCGGTACGAACGACACCGTCACGCTCCATATTCCTCATCAGAAATTGATGCCTGGCGTTGTAAATCGCTTGACCTACACCGTGACTCGCGCCAGCACGAACCTGGACACCTCTGAGCCACCGCTGGAAATCCTTTACCACAGGATCCGCCCAGGTAACGAGGACTTGACCCCGGGAGACAGGGAGCACTCCGAGCTTGTCCTGCTGTTGCCGGACGAAATCAAAAATGGTGTGGGCCCGGGTTTTACCGGGGCGACCGTGTGCGTGGAATATCCGTATTGCCGTGCTCACGACGTCATTCGACTCAACTGCAATGGCAATGACGTGCGTTACGTGGTGACCGAGACCCAGGCCCCTGCGCCGCCGGATCATGGTTCGTCCGTACCCACTCGGGTGTGCTTCGACATCACCAGTACCGACCTGGGCCCTGATCATCCCGAGTTCAAATTCTCCTTCACCGTAAACGACCAGCTCAACAACAGCCCCGACCTCGATTCCCCTTGGTCGGCCGTCCAGACAGTGGACGTGGACCAAGCCGGGGCCCGTTTGCCGGAGCCGATTCCACGGGAAATTCTCAGCGAGGCGAACGACGACCCCCATGTTATCGACCTCGAGAAACTGGGTTCCAATTCTTTATCGGTGATTATTCTGACCAGCGATCCGCGCTTTGTAGCAGGGGATACGATCGAGGCGACTTATATCGCGAAAATCGCCGGACAGCAGAATATCGAGTTCACCGTGACGGGCATCGTTGAATTGGATGAACTGGGACAAAAGAAGGCATGCATCCTTCTGGTTCCAAACGACAAGGTGATTCCAGACAGTACGGTGCAGATATCCTACAAACTATCCAGAAATGGCGCCCCGGTGGGCTCTTCCAGAACAGCAACCGCAACCGTTGTCGGAACAGCACCGGGACAACTTCCCACACCTTTAATCGATGAGGCTGCTGGAGATCACCTCGATCCATCCAACGTACCCAGCACCGGCGCAACCGTACGCATCGACGCATCAGCCCAATTGAAGGCCAACGATAACGGCGAAGTCCACTGGATGGGCGCGGCAGGCGCCGGTAGCAGGACTGTCCCGTTTTCGGTGGCGGCAAGTGAGGAAGGCCAGGACAAGACGGTCAAGGTACCGTTCTCGGTGGTTGAGGCTAACGAGGGGCGCACCATTACCCTGACCTACACCCTCAACCGCGCCGCAGGCGGCCCGCCCGAAGACTCGCCACCGTCGATTTACGACGTCGGGCGGCAGGTAGGCCCCGGCGCGCTGTTGGTCATGGGTGCTCGTAGCGCTTTCTTCAGGCATTGGTCCAGCATGGACATACGCCAGCTGGCGGCACTGGACCCAACGACCCTTCAGCCCCGCCTAGCGCTGTGGAGCTATGAGGGGGACAGTGGCAGCGTAAATGCAACCCACTTCCCGGATACCCAACCGTCACGCATGCTGTTGGTGCGCAGTGGCGACGATTCGATTCGTATCAATCCCATCAACGTTTTCAGCAACGGCAACGACCGGGAAACCGACCACCCGCTACCCTTCAGCGCATTTGCCGCTCGCCGTGACCGAGGCACCCTGATCGGGTGGGGCAGGATAGAGAACGGCAGTGACATCCCGCCGACCATCCGTACCTTCACAGACATTGTCGAAGTTGCCGGCTCAGCCTTCGCCTTTGCAGCATTGCGCGCCAACGGCCATGTGGTTGCCTGGGGCGATCCGACCAATGGTGGAGACCTGCCAGCATCGATAGCCCCTTACAACGATATCGTTGGAGTCAGCGCAAATGCTTCCGCCTTCGCAGCGCGCCGGTCCAACGGTAATCTGCTTGTCTGGGGCAGTGGTCGCTATGGTGGAGTTGTGCCGGACGAGATCGCGTCCCTTGGTGACATCGTTGAAGTGACAGGTAATCACGCGGCATTCGCTGCTCGTCGCGCCAATGGTCATGTTGTTGCTTGGGGCGTTTCAACCGCAGGCGGCTCGGTCCCGTCAGACATCTCGGCGCTGAACGATATCGATCACATCGTGAGCTCTGCTGCTGCTTTTGCAGCGCTACGCACCAATGGCAGGGTGGCCGCCTGGGGATATCCTACAGGGGGCGGAAGCGTTCCAGGCGCGATCACGATATTGGATGACATAACCTACATTACTTCCACTCAGGTTGACGCCAACGCCGATGCCACCCAAGGCACCTTCGCAGCACTTCGGCAAAACGGACACGTCGTGGCCTGGGGCAACCCAGCACTTGGCGGCACAGTTCCTGGGGACATCGCCGAGCTGAGCGACATCAGGCAGATCTCCTCCACGCTCGGGGCCTACGCGGTGTTGCGAGCCAGCGGGCATGTGGCAGCCTGGGGCCATACGACATATGGCGCAGTGGTACCGGCAGATATCATCGGGATCAATGACATCGTGCAAGTCACCTCCACCCAAGGCGCCTTCGCCGCACTGCGTGCCAACGGCACGGTCGTGGCCTGGGGTCTCGCGGCGTGGGGGGGCGATACCGCCGCGGTGGCGAGCCAATTGCACGATGTGCGCGCGGTTTATGCCAACAACCAGGCGTTCACCGCGTTGACGACCGACGGACGGGTCGTCACCTGGGGACTTGCCGGGGCGGGGGGCAACAGCGACGCAGTCCAGGGTCAGCTGCAAGGCCAGGTTTCTTACGAAGCCACCCCCATATCGCGTGGCGTGGCGCAGACAACGTTTGCAGCGTTCCAGGACGGTGCCTGACCCTCGCTCATAAGCTCCCGCAATCCAATAGACAACGCCCGGCAGATCGCCGGGTGTTGTCATTTATGCTCAGCTCAAACCGTATCCACCTTCAACGAATGATCATTCAGCATCCCATTGATGATCGTCGCCGTATCAGCCCCGCCAATCATTCCACCCGATCCCGGCGTCACCCCGTAATGGCTGGCAAGATCGATGCCGGCCAGGTCGATGGTCTGGTTCGGCGTGGCGCCCGCGGTGCTGCTGACGTCGATGCTGGTCACGACCGATGCGCCGGTGCCGGTGACGGTGAAGTGCAGGTAGTCGTCCAGGGACGCCGCGCTGCCGTTTTCGCCCAGTAGCAGTTGGGACAGGTCGAGTTTGTCCAGGCCCGGGGTGAAGTCGGTGATGACGTCGTGGCCGCTGTTGCCAGCCTGCCATTGGAAGGTGTCCGCGCCGCTGCCGCCGCTGAGGATGTTATTGCCCAGGCCGCCAATCAAAATGTCGTCGCCGCCCCCGCCGTTGAGCACGTCATGGCCAAGGCCGCCATCGATGCGATTGCCCGAGCCGTCGCCCGTGAGGGTGTCGTTGAAATTCGAGCCAACGAGGTTTTCGATGCCGGCCAGGGTGTCGGTCCCGGCCCCGAGGGTGTTTTGCGCGGCCAGCAGGCCGAGGTTCACAGTGACGCCTGCCGTGGCATGGGCATAGCTGGCGGTATCGTTGCCGGTGCCGCCGTCGAGCAGGTCGTTGCCGACGCCGCTGTAGAGCACATCATCCCCTGCCCCACCGTGCATGGCGTTATTGCCAGAGCCCGCGCTGAGAACATCGTCGCCACCGCCGGCGTTCAGCACGTTGTCGCCATTGCCGGCCAGCAGCACGTCGTCGCCCGCCGTCCCCGTCAGGGTGTGACCGGCTTGATAGCTGATGCCTACCCCGGCGCTATCGCTGCCACCGTGGTTGTCGCTGGCGGTGTAGGTGCCATGGAAATCCGGCGTGCTGTTTTGAGCGCCCGCGTAGTTGACCGTCAGGGTCAGCTGGTAGTTTTCCGAGCCATTGCCGTTGCCATTGCCAGGATTGGGAATGTTGGTCACATGGATCTGGTAGTTGCCAGTCGCCGCCGCCGTGAACGAGGCACCGTCGCTGATCGCGATGAAGGGCCCGCCATTCAAGGAGTACTCCATGGCGATGCGGCCCGCGGCCAGGTTGTGATCCAGTTTGAGGGTTTCGCCCTGCTTCAGGCTGATGTTGAGCCGGTCTTCATCGTTGGCGTTGCTGTTCGACACCGCCCCCAGCGCGCCACTGACTACCAGCACCGCTGTCATGCTCGCGGCATTGGCGACGAAGGCGCTGCGGTTCAGGTTGATCGACTGGACGTTGTTGCCGGCGAAGCTTGCGGTGCCGGTGCTGCCGGTGAAGTCCGCGCCCTTGGCAACCCAGCCTGTGTTGAAACTGGTCGGCGACGCGGTAAGCGGGTCGCTATTGGCGTCGCTGTCGTTGCCCAGCAACAGCTCACCGGGGACTACGATATTGCCCGACAGCACGTTGGTTATGACGTTGTCATCGATCGCCACCGGCGGGCTGTTGGGTTGGACCTTGATGACCAGGTTGGAGCTGGCCAGGTCGCCATCGTTATCACTGAGGGTGTAGCCGATGTTCTCGGTGATCAACGTACCGGTGGTGGTCTGGGAGGTGTAGCTGAACGCCCCGGTGTCGAGGTTCACCACCAGAGTGCCGTCGTGGCCGGTGGCGATGCTGACCGTGTTGGTCGCCGTATTGAAGACCCCATGATTGGTGCCGCCGCTGGCAGTCAGTGCTCCCTGGCCACCGTTGGCGTCCGGGTTGTAGCTGTAGGTCGTGCCGTCCACCAGGAGGCTTTTCACAAATCCGCCGTCGGCGCCGAACGAACCGCCCTCCCCGAGCAGGCTGCCGGTGACCGGCACGCCCTGCACGGTGCCGGAAAGCACCGAGTTGAGCTGGTTCAGGTCGGTGACCACGACCGCGTTCGTGTCGGTGTGGGTGCTGCCGTCGTGGGCCAGCGGATCGAGATTGATGTTTCTCGCGCCGCTGCCCAGTCCGATGGCGTAGTTCTTGATGCCATTGGCATCGAGAAAGGCTTTCCACGCGACCTCGTCCGCCGAGCCGATTTCGCCCAAGGTCGGCTTGCCGTCGGAAAAGAAGTAGCCAACGTTTTGTGCGCCAGCCAGTTTGCCGGAGGTTGCGAACGCAGTCTGGGCCGTGGCCACTGCCGCGTCGTAATTGGTGTCACCGTGCGCTTTCAGCGCGGCGATCAGCGTCTTGGCGGTTGCAACGTCCACCCAGACGGCACTCTGGTCGGTGGCGCTGCCGCTGAAGGTCACCAGTTGGACTTTCACGTCGCCCATGTCGTCGTATTTGTCGAGCAAGGCGCTGACCGCCTGCTTGGCCAGGTCCATTCGCGAAAGCCCCGGGACACCGGAGGCATCTTTCATGCTGCCGGAGACGTCGAGCACGATCAGCAGGTTCGAGTCGATCTCGGTCGCCGTGACCGAACGCTCGGACGCGACAGCCTTGGGTACGTCATCGACGATGCTGACCATCAGGTTGCCGGTGGTGCTGTTGCCCAGGGCGTCAGTAGCCTGATAGGTGAAGTTCTCGGTCAATACGTTCGGGCCATTGTTGGCATTGGGCGACGTTGCCGCCGCAGACGTCAGCGTATAGGTGTAGGAACCATTGGGGTTGAGCGACAATTGGCCGTGGGCGCCGTTGGCATCACCCACCAGGGCGAACGTGACGGCTCCGGTTGCGCCAGTGACCGAGCCTACCAGGGAGCCAGTCGCGGTTTCGCTGGTGGAGCCTGGCTCGCTGCCGGTCGTGGTGCCGGGCGCCAGGTCCTGGCCGTCCTGTTTCAGGTCCAGGGCCTTTTCGTAGACGGTGATGTCATGGTCGGTCTCGGCAACCAGGCAACTGTTGTGCACATCGATGGTGATGGTCGTGGTGCTTTCATCGCCGTCACCGTCGCGCACGGTGTAGGTGAACACATCAGTTGCACCTGGCGCGCCGACGGAGTCCGGATTGCTGTGATAGACCGCATTGCCGTTGGCATCCAGCGTCAGGTAGCCATAAGCGCCATTGATCTGCGTATTGAGGCCGCCGTTGGCGGGGCTTGAGGTGTCGTTGCCAGCGCGCACGCCAACCACCGTGCCACCGTCGGCACCAAGCACGTCGTTGTGCAAAACGTTGCCGCTGACCGTCCCGCCCTCCACCACCGCTGCGGTATCGCAATGCGCCTTGGGCACATCGTCGACAATATTGATGACGATGGTGCTGGTGACGGTGTTGCCGAGTGCATCCGTGGCCTGATAGGTAAAGCTTTCACTCAGTTCATTCGGGCCATCGTTGGCGGCGGGCGTTGTCGTGGCGGGCGACGTCAGGGTGTAGGTGTAGGAACCGTCCGGGTTGAGCAATAGTTGACCGTGGGCGCCGGTGGCATTGCCGACCAGGGCGAACGTGACGGCGCCAACGGCACCGGTCACCGAGTCCAGCAGGCTGCCGCTGGCGGTTTCGCTGGTGGCGTTCGGCAGGCTACCGGTGACGGTGCCGGGGGCCAGGTCCTGGCCGTCCTGGTTCAGGTCGAGCGCGCTTTCACGCACGCTGACTTCATCATCCGGTGCGGCGACGAGGCAGCTGTTATGCACGTCGATGGTGATGGTGGTGGTGCTTTCGTCACCGTCGGCGTCGCGCACGGTGTAGGTGAACACGTCGGTGGCACCCGGTGCGCTGACGGCATTCGGATTGCTGTGGTACACAGCGTTGCCATTGGCGTCCAGGGTCAGGTAACCATAGCTGCCGTTGATCTGGGTATTGAGGCCGCCAACGGCCGAGGTCGAGGTATCGCTGCCAGCGCGAACGCCGATCACCGCGCCGCTTGCCGCAGGCCCATCGGCACCGCCCTCATCGTTGTTGAGAACGTTGCCGCTGACCGTCCCGCCCTCATCCACCGAGGCGGAGTCGGCATGAGCGGTAGGCAAGTCATCGACAATGTTCACGTCCAGATTGCCGGTGGCCGTGGTCCCGTTATCGTCCGTGACCACCACGGTAAATTGCTCGCCCAGGCTGTTGGCGCCGTTGGCGTTGGGATGGGCTTCGTTGTCGAGCAAGGTGTAGCTGTAGCTGACCACGCCCGTGGCGGCGTTGAAGCCGGTCACGGTCAGGGTATTGCCCAGCGCCGTGGTGATCGATTGTGGAAATCCGGCGGCCACGCCACCGCTGACCACGGTGATGCCGCCAACGCTCAGGCTCTGCACGCCGTCCAGCGCGGTCACGGTGAAGGTGCCGTTTTGCGTCAGCGCCGACGTGTCCGGGCTGCTGCCGTCGTCGAGGTTGTTTTCCTGGACCGTGAGCTCGCCGCCATCGGTATCCAGGCCGGTGATGATCACCGGGTCGTCGTTGTTGTGGACTTGCAGCACCAGGTTCGCGGTGCTGGTGTCGCCATCGGCGTCGGTCAGGGTGTAGGTGAAGGTTTCCGTGCCGCTGCCGCCGCCATTCAGGCCTTTGAAATCGGTATCGGACGCATTGAGCGTGTAGGTGTAGGACCCATCGGCGTTCAGGACGAGGGTGCCATAGGTGCCGGTGAACGTTCCGGGCGTGATCGGATCGGACGCCACCTGATCGGCGCCTTGGGTGTCGTTGGGCAGCACGCTGCCGGTGAGGGTCAGGTTGCTTTCCGACGCGGTGCCGGTGTTGCTGTCGTCCACGGCGTTGGGCACGTCATCGACGATATTCACGTCCAGGTTGCCGGTGGCCGTGGTCCCGTTATCGTCCGTGACCACCACGGTAAATTGCTCGCCCAGGCTGTTGGCGCCGTTGGCGTTGGGATGGGCTTCGTTGTCGAGCAAGGTGTAGCTGTAGCTGACCACGCCCGTGGCGGCGTTGAAGCCGGTCACGGTCAGGGTATTGCCCAGCGCCGTGGTGATCGATTGTGGAAATCCGGCGGCCACGCCACCGCTGACCACGGTGATGCCGCCAACGCTCAGGCTCTGCACGCCGTCCAGCGCGGTCACGGTGAAGGTGCCGTTTTGCGTCAGCGCCGACGTGTCCGGGCTGCTGCCGTCGTCGAGGTTGTTTTCCTGGACCGTGAGCTCGCCGCCATCGGTATCCAGGCCGGTGATGATCACCGGGTCGTCGTTGTTGTGGACTTGCAGCACCAGGTTCGCGGTGCTGGTGTCGCCATCGGCGTCGGTCAGGGTGTAGGTGAAGGTTTCCGTGCCGCTGCCGCCACCGTGTAACGCGACAAACTGCGGATCGCTGGTGTTCAGCGTGTAGGTGTAGGTGCCATTGGGATTGAGAACCAAAGTACCGTAGGTGCCGGTAAATGTGCCGCCAATGATCGGCCCGCTGTCAGGGCCGGTGGGAATGCGGTCCGCACCCTGGTGATCGTTGGGCAAAACGTTGCCGGTCAGGCTCACGAGGGTTTCCGACGCGGTACTGGCGTGGCTGTCGTCGATCGCCTGGGGCACGTCGTCGGTGATGTTGACGTCCAGGCTCCCGTTCGCGGTATCACCGTCGGTGTCGATTGCCACCACCGGGAATTGCTCGCTGATGGTGTTGGCACCACCGCCCGCCGGATGCGCTTCGTTGTCGGTCAAGGTGTAGCTGTAGGTGACGACGCCAGTGGCGGGGTCGTATCCGGTAATCGTCAGCGTGTTGCCCAGGGCCGAAGTGATGGACTGCGGGAAACCTGCGGGCACGCCACCGGTGATGACGCTGATGCCGCCGATGCTCAAGCTGCTCAGGCCGTCGGGAGCCGAGATGGTAAAGGTGCCATTTTGCACCAATGCACCAGCATTACTGGCGGTGCCGTCGGCGAGGTTGGCCTCGTTGGCGGTCAATTCGCCACCGTCCACGGTCAGGCCATCGAGGGTGACGGGGTTGTCTGGGGTTTCAGGAATGACCGGCGCAACGGCTGCGTCGTCGCCATCCGGGTCAGCCGCCACCTCCAGCAGCGGAAATTCGGGTATGCCATTGAAGCCTGCGGTGGGGAAGCCGATCAGTGGATCGACCTGTCCACCGACTTCTTCCAGCAACACAAAACTGTGCCCGCCGCCCACTGCGCCGGGGTTGCCGCCCTCGGCCCCGGCGGCCGTGGCCTCGCCAGTCTGGGTCGGGTCGGCGCCGGCCGCGATGGCTTGCTGCAGCTTCTGCACATCGGTCAGTTGGGCCTCGCTGGGCGTCGGCGTTTGCGGCGTGTCCACCCGCGGCGCCTGCTGATCGGCGAGCAATTGTGGGGTCAAGGTCAAGTCGCTGCCGCGACCCAGGGTCAGCTCATGGCCGTTCTGCAACTGCACCGCGACAGCGCCTTCGGCCCCGGTGACCAGGTGCTCGCCGGCATACAGCCGGTCACCTTCGACCAGAGGACGCCGCAGCCCGCCGACGTCCTGTGCGAAAACCTGCCCTACCACCTTGCTGACGGTACCGATGAGCGCTGCCATGTGCATTCCCTCCGCTGCCAACCACAGTCGGCACCTGTCTGGGTGAAGATCGGTGCTGGGTAGCCGCCAGAATTTGGAAAATCTGCCAGCTTTCGAGACCGTACGAGGGACAGTCAAATTGCCATAACGACAAAAAAACGTCACTCAAAACTGTCTCACTTTTGAACCCTTAGCACCTCTTCACATCGTTTCAAAAATTATGTGGAACTTTTTATTGACGCCTACAAACCGACGAAACCCTTATTCGGCGAGGCTTTCGCTTTGAACAATGTGCTGGATTTTTCCAAGCTCATAAGTTTTTTTTGGAATAACTGTTATGAGAAATTCTTCTTAGGTTTTTCCTAGGATGTTCTTAGCTGTGTTGTTACAAGGTTGAAACGGTTTTGATCTTTTAAACGTCAATATTCTGGCGACAACGAAGTACAACAGACCTCAGGAGAAGCACCCCATGCGCGTTCTTACCCCCCTCTGCAGCGCGGTTCTACTGGCCATGGCCTGCTCCTCTCAGGTTCAGGCGATGTCCCTGACCGAGGCGATCCAGAGCACCATCGCGACTCACCCGGAACTGGCGCAACGGGTAGACAGCCGTCTGTCGGCCAACGAGGACGTCAAGGTCGCCAGAGGAGGCTTCTTTCCGTCGGTGGATTTGAACGCCGGTTATGGCCGTGGCTACAGCGACAACACCAATACCCGGGCACTGGGCAACCATCACACCAACATCCTGACCTACACCCAGTCGGAACTGCGCCTGCGGCAGATGATCTTCGACGGTTTTAATACCGCCAATGAAGTGGAACGTACCCAGGGCGTGGTCAATTCCCGGGCCTATTACGCCCAGGGCACCGCGCAGGATCTGGCGCTGCGGACCATCGAGGTCTACCTGGAAGTGCTCAAGCGTCGCGAACTGGTGACCTTGGCCAAGAACAACCTGCAAGCGCACCTGCGCGTCAATGACCAGATCGGCCTGCGCACCGAGCGCGGCGTGGGCAGTACCGCCGACTCCGATCAGTCCAATGCACGTCGGGCCCTGGCGGAAAACAACTACGACACCGCCCAGGTCGACCTGGCGGACGCGGAAGCAAATTTCTACAGCGTGGTCGGGCGCATGCCCGATGAGCTGGAAACCCCACCGTCCACCAAAGGCGAGATCCCCGTGGACCTGCGCGAAGCCCAGCAAAGCATGGTGGATAACAACCCGTACCTGAAATCGGCCCAGGCCGACATCCAGTCCGCCGAAAGCCAATACGAGGTGGCGAAATCACCGTTCTATCCGCGCTTCGACGCCGAAGCAGCCGTGGGCGCCAACAACAACCTGGGTGGCGAGGAAGGCCACGACAACAACTGGCGGCTGGGCGTGGTGATGAACTACAACCTGTTCCGCGGCGGCAGCGACAAGGCGCGGCTGGCATCCAACGCCCACCAGATCAACCAGGCGATGGACATCCGCAACAACGCACTGCGCCAGCTCAACGAAGACACCCGCCTGGCCTGGAACGCAATGCTCAACGCCCGCAAACAGACGCCGACCGCCCGGGAATACGCCGACACCACTTCTCGTGTGCGCGCGGCTTATCAAGATCAGTTCGGCCTCGGCCAACGCACACTGCTTGACCTGCTCGACAGTGAAAACGAGCTGTATAACGCCAACCGCCGTTACACCGAGGTGCGCTACACCGAGGAGTATTCGATGTACCGGGTGTTGGCGAACATGGGCCTGCTGCTGCAGAAACAGCGGATCGTGCTGCCGGCCGATGCGGTCGCGCAGACCGAAGTCAAGAACCAGGCACGGCTGCCGGAACTGAAGTAATCCAGTGGGAGTGATCAGCATGACCCGCATGGAACCGGCAATTCCCGGCACCGACCCGCGCTTGAACTTCGATGATCCCTTGCTGGACGGCTTGTTGATCCTCTGCAAACTCCATGGCGCGACCGTCAGCCGCGCCAGCCTCAGCGCCGGGCTTCCTATGGCGCACCAACGTCTGAGCCTGGACCTGCTGCCTCGCGCAGCGGCCCGGGCCAGTTTGCAGGCGCGGCTGTTGCGCCGCGAGCTGGGGGATATATCGGCGCTGAATTTGCCAGTGATGCTGATCCTCGCCGGGGGCCGCTGCGCGATATTGCGGCGCTGGGGCGAGGACGGTCGCGCGCTGATCCTGCCCAGCGAGGCCGATGGCGGTGAACAATGGGTCAGCCGCGAGGAACTGACCACCGATTACAGCGGCCAGGCGCTCTTCGCCCGGCCGCGCCATGAGCTTGAAGACCTGCGCGCGCCTCTGGTGCCACGGGTCGAAGCGTGGTTTCGCGACACCTTGAAACTGTCCCGCTGGCTGTACAGCGACGCAATCCTGGCCAGTTTCCTGATCAATCTGCTGGGCTTGATGGTGCCACTGTTCGTCATGCAGACCTACGACCGCGTGGTGCCGAACCAGGCCACCTCCACGTTGTGGGTGCTGGCCGTCGGGCTGTTGATCGGCACCGGTTTCGAGCTCGTGTTGCGGGTGGTGCGTGCTCATCTGCTGGACACCGCCGGCAAGAAAACCGACGTGATTCTTTCCGCCACCCTGTTCGAGCGCATCACCGGCATGGCCATGAAAGCCAAGCCGGTGACCATCGGCGGATTCGCCCAAAGCATCCATGACTTCCAAGGGCTGCGGGAGTTTCTTACCGCCGTGACCCTTACCAGCCTGATCGACCTACCCTTCGCCCTGCTGATGCTGGTGGTGATTGGGCTGCTGGGCGGTTGGCTGGTGGTGATTCCGGTGGTGGCGTTTCCCATCACCGTGGTATTCGCGATGATCATCCAGGCGCGCCTGCGCGACACCGTGCAAAAAAGCCTGGCCCTGGGCGCCCAGCGCCAAGCCCTGCTGATCGAAACCCTCGGCGGCCTGGAAACCCTCAAGGCCTGCAGCGCCGAAAGCGAACGCCAGCATCAGTGGGAAAGCACCCACGGCGCCCTCACCCGCCTCGACAGCCATGCGCGCAATCTTTCGGCTCTGGCGACCAACGGCACGTTGTTCCTGCAACAACTGGCGGGCATGGCGACCATCGTCGCCGGGGTCTACAGCATCATCGCTGGCAACCTCAGCGTCGGCGCACTGGTGGCGACTTACATGCTCGGCAGCCGCGTGCTGGCCCCGCTCGGGCAGATCGCCGGGTTGATCACCCGCTACCAGCAAGCGCAGCTCACCATGCGCAGCACCGATGCCCTGATGGCCTTGCCCCAGGAGCGCGACGCCAAGCAGCGCCCGCTGGACCGAACCCAATTGCAAGGTGCCCTGGACATCAGCGGCATCACCTTCCATTACAACGGCCAGGACGCTCCGGCGCTGGCCGATGTCAGCTTCAGCCTCAAGCCCGGCGAACGGGTCGGGATCATCGGCCGCAGCGGCTCGGGCAAAAGCACCCTGGCGCGGCTGGTGATGGGGTTTTATGCGCCGGAGCAAGGCCAGTTGCTGCTGGACGGCCTGGACTTGCGGCAACTGGACGTTGCCGACTTGCGTCAGCAGATCGGCTATGTCGCCCATGACTTGCCGCTGCTGGCCGGCAGCCTGCGGGACAACCTCACCCTCGGCGCGCGCTACATCAGCGACGGGCGCATGCTGGAAGTGGCGGAACTGACCGGCGTTACCGAATTGGCCCGTCAACATCCCCAAGGCTTCGACCGCCCGGTGGGCGAACGCGGGCAACTGCTGTCCGGCGGCCAACGCCAGGCCGTGCTACTGGCCCGGGCCTTGTTGCTCGATCCGCCGATCCTGCTGCTGGACGAACCCACCAGCGCCATGGACAACAGCAGCGAAGACACTCTGCGCCAGAAGCTTCATACCCATGTGCAAGGCAAGACCGTGCTGCTGGTCACCCACCGTACCTCGATGTTGAGCCTGGTTGACCGGTTGGTGGTGCTGGATAACGGGCGGATCGTGGCGGACGGACCGAAGGACGCGGTGATCGATGCGCTGCGCAAGGGACGGGTGGGCTCTGCTGCGGTGTAGAAGCCAACACATAATCTGTTTGGTCCGGGGACAGGGTTAACACTGTGGCGAGGGAGCTTGCTCCCGCTGGGCTGTGAAGCAGCCCCAGAACCATTCACCTCGGTGTATCTGACAGACCGCATCGACTGGTTTTGCGATGGCTGCGCCATCGAGCGGGAGCAAGCTCCCTCGCCACAAGAAGCAGCATCCAGCTCTATTTCATTTAACCAACGGGTACCGCCCATGTCTGCTCAAACATCCGATTCAGCCGCCCGAAGCTACTTCGGCAGCTTCAGCAAAAGCGCTGAAAGCGAGTTCATGCCGGAAACCGCCGGTGCCACGCTGCAGGACTCGCCCCGTCGCTCGCGGGTCACTGTCTGGCTGGCGGCCGGGCTGATTGTCACTGGGCTGGTCTGGGCGAAACTGGCGGTCCTGGAGGAAGTCACCACCGGCGAAGGCAAGGCGATTCCATCGAGCAAGATCCAGGTGATCCAGAACCTGGAGGGCGGCATCGTCACCGAGATTTTCGTGCGCGAAGGCCAGATGGTGAACAAGGGCGACACCTTGCTGCGCCTGGATGACACGCGGTTCCTGTCGAACAAGGGCGAGAGCGAGGCCGACCGTTATGCGTTGATGGCCCAGGTCGAACGCTTGTCGGCGGAGGCCGAAGGACGACCATTGCAGTTATCCAGCGAAGTGACCGGCAAGGCGCCACAAGTGGCCGAGGACGAGCGTGCGCTCCATGAGCAGCGCCAGCGTCGCCTGGCCAGCGAGCAACGGACCTTGACCGAACAATTGCGGCAGAAAACCCAGGAACTGGCGGAGTTTCGCTCCAAGCAAGGCCAATTCAGCTCGGCACTGGCGTTGCTGCAGGAAGAGATGAACATGTCGGCACCGCTGGTGCGTACCGGGGCGGTGTCGCCGGTGGAGATTCTGCGGCTCAAGCGCAGCGCGGTGGAAATCCGCGGCTCGCTCAACGCCACCACCCTGGCGATCCCTCGGGCCGAGTCGGCCATCAATGAGATCAAGAGCAAGATCGACGAATCGGAACAGACCTTCCGCTCCGACGCGGCCAAGGAGCTCAACGAGAAACGCACGGAACTGTCGAAAATCACCGCCTCCAGCATCGCCATCGATGACCGCGTGACCCGCACCACCGTAGTCTCGCCGGTGCATGGGGTAATCAAGCAAATGAAGGTCAACACCATCGGCGGCGTGGTCCAGCCGGGCAGCGACATGATCGAAGTCGTGCCCTTGGAAGACAACCTGCTGATCGAAGCCAAGGTCCGCCCACAGGACGTCGCCTTCCTGCACCCAGGCCAGAAAGCCATGGTCAAGTTCAGCGCCTACGACTACACGATCTATGGTGGGCTGAGCGCCAAGCTCGAACTGATCGGCGCCGACACCATCACCGACGACAAGGGCAACAGTTTCTATTTGATCCAGGTGCGCACCGATAAGAACCACTTGGGTGGGGACGCGAAACCATTGCTGATCATTCCGGGAATGGTGGCGACAGTGGACATCATTACCGGGGAGAAAAGTGTGTTGGACTACCTGCTCAAGCCGGTGTTGAAGGCGCGGACCGAGGCGATGCGCGAGCGGTAATCCGAATCTACGCCGATCTCGTGGCGAGGGAGCTTGCTCCCGCTGGGCTGCGCAGCAGCCCAAGACCATTCACCTCGTTGTGTCAGGCAGACCGCGCCGGCAGGTTTTACGACGGCTGCGCCCGAGGCGTCGGACCGGCCGAGCGGGAGCAAGCTCCCTCGCCACAGGGGTCTCTATACCCCTCCATGGTTCTTCTGGTAAGTCTCCTCCCCCATCGCCGCAATCTGCCCCTCGATCAACGCCTCGAACGGCCGCAACAACGGCTCGAAACTCACCGGTGTCTCAAGCGTCTGCAACGCCTGGGCGATCGCCTCCACCGTCGACAACGCCCCTGGCCCTGGCGCCTTGCGCAAACGATAGCGGGACACGCCGCCGTCGGCCAAGGTCACCCTTGGCAGTGCCGCCAGCAGCGGGTTGAGGTGCAGTAACTTGCGGGCCTTGCGCCAGGTGCCGTCAGGAACGACCAACAGCAGCGGTTCATCGCAGGGGGTGTAGGCTTGCAGCGGCTGCGCATCGTCGGCGGGAAACAACAACCGCGCCCGGTAACCCGGTTGATCGAGCAGCCGTGACAGATCCTCGAACACCTCGCCCACGATCAATTCGGCATTGTTGAGCCCCAACGCCGCCAGCCGTGCGGTGTTCAAGGCATGGTTCACCTCGCTGGGATGCTGTAACAGCAACACGCGGGTGCGGCTGTCGAGGCTGGGGATCAAAGGGCACAGGCAATGGCTTTGCGGCCTGAGGCAACGTGGGCAGTGGATTCTGGACATGGTCAGGCCTGGTTCAGTTGAGCTTTGAGCAGATCACGGAAGGTCTGGATCAGCGGCTCGCGGCTGCGGCCACGGCGCACGATCATAGAGAACGGCGCCTGATAACCAAACGTCGCCGGCAGCAGCACGCGTAAATCGTCCTTGTCGACCCAGGCCTGAGCGTAATGTTCGGGCAGATAACCGATGTAGGCGCCCGACAGTACCAGGATCAACTGTGCCTCCATGCTTTCCACTGTCGCCGCGCTGTGCTTGAAGCCATGGCGGGCCAGCTCGGCCTGACTCCAGTAACCGCGCCCGACCATGCGCTGCTGGGTGATGAGTTGCTCCGGGATACGTCGTTCGCCGAACAACGGGTGGCGACTGCTGCAATACAGCCAGTGCTGCTCGCGGTACAGCGGCATGTAGACCAGCCCACTCATGCGCGTGGAAAACGCGCCGATGGCCAGGTCCAGGCGGTTGTCCTGGACGCCGAGTTGCAATTCGTAAGGGCTCAGGACCGACAGGTGCAGATGCACCGCCGGGTGTTCCTGACTGTACGCGCCGATGGCTTCGGCGAACGGCAAGGCTTTGTCGCTCACCGTGGAATCGATCACCCCCAGGTTCAGGGTGCCGCGCAACTCGCCCTTGAGGGCCGCAGCATATTGCTCGAAGCCTTCGAGTTCGCCGAGCAGGCGCAAGGTTTCCTGATGGAACAACTCGCCCTTGCTGGTCAGGCTGAACCCACCCCGCCCGCGATGACAGAGCACCAGGCCCAGGGCCGATTCGAGTTGGCTCATGTAGGTACTGATGGCGGATGTGGAGAGGTTGAGCTCGTGCTGCGCGTTGGCAAACCCCTGGTGCCGGACCACGCTGACGAAGATGCGCAGCAGTTTCAGGTCGGGTAGAGCGTTGGCCATGGGGGTCTCCGAATTACTCAGGGCTTAGTAGCGCTCTTGTGGCGAGGGAGCTTGCTCCCGCTCGATGGCGCAGCCGTCGCAAAACCTGCCCACGCGATCTACCTGATACACCGAGGTGAATGGTTTTGGGGCTGCTTCGCAGCCCAGCGGGAGCAAGCTCCCTCGCCACAGGGGGCATCATGTCCGCTACAACTGCGCCGGATCGGAGTCTATCGCCCCGCCCGCCATTAGTTTAGAAAAATCTGAACTAAGTATTTGCCGCCAGCGATTCTTCACGGCACAGGCTTTTCGCAGAATCGGCCCCTGATAAATAAAACAAACGATGAGGCCCTACCCGTGGACAAGATTCTTCACCAACCACTGGGCGGCAACGAAATGCCGCGCTTCGGCGGCATCGCCACCATGATGCGACTTCCCCACGTGCCCACCGCCGCCGGCCTGGACGCTGCCTTTGTCGGCGTGCCGCTGGACATCGGCACGTCCCTGCGCGCCGGCACCCGTTTCGGGCCGCGCGAAATCCGCGCCGAATCCGTGATGATCCGCCCCTACAACATGGCCACTGGTGCCGCGCCGTTCGACTCCTTGTCGGTGGCGGACATTGGCGACGTGGCGATCAATACCTTCAACCTGCTCGATGCCGTGCGAATCATTGAGGAGTCGTACCACAAGATCCTCGAACACAACGTCATCCCCCTGACCCTGGGCGGTGACCACACCATTACCCTGCCGATTTTGCGGGCGATCCACAAAAAACACGGCAAGGTCGGCCTCGTGCACATCGACGCCCACGCCGACGTGAACGACCACATGTTCGGCGAGAAAATCGCCCACGGCACCACCTTCCGCCGCGCCGTGGAAGAAGGCCTGCTCGATTGCGACCGCGTGGTGCAGATCGGCCTGCGGGCCCAGGGCTATACCGCTGAGGATTTCAATTGGAGCCGCAACCAGGGTTTCCGCGTGGTCCAGGCCGAAGAGTGCTGGCATAAATCCCTGGCACCGCTGATGGCCGAAGTGCGCGAGAAAGTCGGTGGCGGACCGGTGTACCTGAGCTTCGACATCGACGGCATCGACCCGGCCTGGGCGCCAGGCACCGGCACCCCGGAAATCGGCGGCCTGACCACCATCCAGGCAATCGAAATCGTCCGCGGCTGCCAGGGCCTCGACCTGGTCGGTTGCGATCTGGTAGAAGTTTCGCCGCCGTACGACACCACCGGCAACACCTCGCTGCTGGGCGCGAACCTGCTGTACGAGATGCTCTGCGTACTGCCCGGCGTGGTTCATCGCTGAGGCGCGGCCATGAACGATCGAGATCAAGTCTTCGAAGCCGCCGCCGATCTGGTGTCGGCCTTCGCCCGCAACGATCGCGAGGCTTACTTCGGTGCGTTCAGCACCGATGCGAGCTTCGTGTTCCACACCCTCGAACAGCCGCTGCTGTCGCGCGATGCCTACCAGGCGTTGTGGGATCGCTGGCGGTCCGAGGATGGTTTCGAGGTGCTGAGCTGCACCTCGAGCAACGCCTTCGTCAGCCTGCAAGGGAACGTGGCGATTTTCATCCATGACGTGGCCACCGAGCTGCGCATGCAAGGGGAGCTTCACTTTAGCCAGGAGCGCGAAACCATCGTGTTTCGCCAAGAACAACAAGGCCTATGGCTGGCCTGTCATGAACATTTGTCCGCAATGCCGGAAGGGCTGCCACCCCCTTAGCCAAGCAGGCGACGTTCACGCACGATGAACGCGCCTTGATGATCGGAGCAGATCATGGATAACAATAACGATAAAAGCCTTACGCAGATTGAAACCAACGGGGTCGAGCAGATCCCGGACCATGAACGAACCGCCGGCCCGGGTGATCTGTTTCGACTGATCTTCGGCGGCGCCAATACCTTTGCCACCGCCGTGCTCGGCAGTTTCCCGGTGTTGTTCGGCCTTTCGTTCCAGGCCGGGGTCTGGGCGATCGTGCTGGGGGTTTTGGTCGGTTCGATCATCCTCGCGCCGATGGGCCTGTTCGGCCCGCTCAACGGCACCAACAACGCGGTTTCGTCCGGCGCGCATTTCGGTGTTCACGGCCGGATCGTCGGCTCGTTCCTGTCGCTGCTGACCGCTATCGCGTTCTTCTCCCTGTCGGTATGGAGTTCGGGGGACGCGCTGATCGGCGGCGCCAAGCGGCTGGTCGGTGTGCCGGAAACCGACTTGAGTCTGGGCCTGGCCTACGGCCTGTTCGCCCTGCTGGTGCTGACGGTGTGCATCTACGGCTTCCGCTTCATGCTGTGGGTCAATCGCATCGCCGTGTGGGCCGCGAGCCTGTTGTTCCTGCTGGGCATCTTCGCCTTCGCGCCGAGTTTCGACAGCCAGTTCGCCGGCACGGTCGCCCTCGGCCAAACAGGCTTCTATGCCGCCTTCATCGGCGCGGCACTGGTGGCCATGAGCAACCCGATTTCTTTCGGCGCCTTCCTGGGTGACTGGTCGCGCTACATTCCGCGAAATACCCCCAAGCGACACATCATGCTGGCGGTGATTGCCGCTCAGTTGGCAACGCTGATCCCGTTCCTGTTCGGCCTCGCCACCGCCACCATCGTGGCGACCAAGGCGCCGGACTACATCGCGGCAAACAACTACGTGGGCGGGCTGCTGGCGGTTTCGCCGGGATGGTTCTTCCTGCCGGTGTGCCTGATAGCGGTGATCGGTGGCATGTCCACCGGCACCACATCGCTGTATGGCACGGGATTGGACATGTCCAGCGTATTCCCACGGGTGCTGTCGCGGGTCAAGGCGACGCTGCTGATCGGCGTCATGTCGATTGCCTTCATCTTCATCGGCCGCTTCGCGGCAAACCTTGTGCAGAGCGTCTCGACCTTCGCCGTGCTGATCATCACCTGCACCACGCCGTGGATGGTGATCATGATCATCGGGCTGCTGGTGCGCCGCGGCTTCTACTGCCCGGATGACCTGCAAGTGTTCACCCGAGGCGAGACCGGCGGACGCTACTGGTTCAGCCACGGCTGGAACTGGCGCGGTCTGGGAGCGTGGATTCCCAGCGCATTGGTCGGGCTGTGCTTCGTCAACTTGCCGGGACAGTTCGTCGGGCCGCTGGGTGAGTTGGCCGGTGGGATCGACATCAGCCTGCCGGTGACCCTGGGGCTGGCCTCGGTGGTGTACCTGGCATTGCTGGGGCTGTTTCCGGAACCGGCGGCGGTGTATGGGCCGCAGGATCCGCGGAGCATAGCGCCGCTCACGAAACCAGCGCTCCGGCAGGCCGCCTGACTGACAAATTCCGTGGCGAGGGAGCTTGCTCCCGCTGGGCTGCGCAGCAGCCCCGGTTTTCTGAACTGAAAAGCGACGACGGCTGCGCCGTCGAGCGGGAGCAAGCTCCCTCGCCACCAACGCTCGTTCGCCAGGGACGGCAGCACTTCATCCCGTACATAAAAAATAAAATCGGAGACACGCCATCATGGCCTTGGATTTAATCGTCGTTCTCATCTACGCCACCGGCATGATCGCCCTCGGCTGGTACGGCATGCGCCGCGCCAAGACCCGTGACGACTACCTCGTCGCCGGACGCAACCTCGGCCCGGGCTTCTACCTGGGCACCATGGCCGCCACCGTGCTCGGCGGCGCATCGACCATCGGCACCGTGCGCCTGGGCTATGTCCATGGCATTTCCGGATTCTGGCTGTGCGGCGCCATCGGCCTGGGCATCGTCGGGCTGAGCCTGTTTCTCGCCAAGCCGTTGCTCAAGCTCAAGATCTATACCGTGACCCAAGTGCTAGAGCGCCGTTACAACCCGGCCGCACGCCATGCCAGCGCATTGATCATGCTGGTCTACGCGCTGATGATCGGCGCCACCTCGACCATCGCCATCGGCACGGTCATGCAGGTGCTGTTCGGCCTGCCCTTCTGGGTTTCGATCCTGGTGGGCGGCGGCGTGGTGGTGCTGTATTCAACCATTGGCGGGATGTGGTCGCTGACCCTGACCGACATCGTGCAATTCCTAATCATGACCATCGGCCTGGTGTTCTTGCTGATGCCCCTGTCCATCAGTGACGCGGGTGGCTGGGACGCGATGGTGGTGGCCTTGCCGGCGCGCTATTTCGATTTCACGGCCATTGGCTGGGACACCATCATCACGTACTTCCTGATCTACTTCTTTGGCATCTTCATCGGCCAGGACATCTGGCAACGGGTGTTCACCGCCCGCAGCGAAGGCGTGGCAAAAGTCGCCGGCACCGCCGCCGGCCTGTACTGCGTGCTGTACGGCCTGGCCGGTGCGCTGATCGGCATGGCCGCCAAGGTGCTGTTGCCGGACCTGGAAAACGTCAACAACGCCTTTGCCAGCGTGGTGCAACACAGCTTGCCCAACGGGATACGCGGTCTGGTAATCGCCGCAGCCCTCGCGGCGCTGATGTCCACTGCGGCGGCGGGTCTGTTGGCAGCCTCCACCACCGTGGTCCAGGACCTGCTGCCGCGTCTGCGCCAGGGTCGTGAAAGCGGCAACGGCGACGTCCATGAAAACCGCATCGCAACCCTGCTACTGGGCGCCGTGGTCCTGGCGATCGCCCTGGTGGTGAGCGACGTGATCAGCGCCCTGACCCTGGCCTACAACCTGCTGGTGGGCGGCATGCTGGTCCCGCTGATCGGCGCCATTTACTGGAAACGCGCTACCACGGCCGGCGCGATTACCAGCATGTCGCTGGGCTTCGTGACCGCGCTGTTCTTCATGGTCAAGGATGGCCTGGACGCGAATACGCCGATCTATTACAGCCTGAGCGTGGCATTGGTGAGTTTCGTGGTGGTCAGCCTGCTTTCGCCACGGTCGAATGTGGTGCCAAAGGCGGCTTGATCGTCAACTCTCGGCAAGAAGAGATTCCTGTGGGAGCGAGCTTGCTCGCGATGACGGCGGTACATTCAACATGGATGCATGCCGGTCACCGCTATCGCGAGCAAGCTCCCTCCCCCAGGTTCTGTCTTTCAGAAATAAAAAGATCGCAGCTGCGGGCCATCTCGACTGAAATGGTCCGCAGCTGCGATCTCTCCAAATTCGGCGGTGTTTACCGGCGGCGCGGCTGGCGGCGGCGTTGCTCATCGTCAGTGCGGATCGGTATCGGCTGCATGGGCGGCTCGATCAGGCCGAGCGCGACACCCAAGTCGTGAAGCCAGTTCTGGATTTTCTCTTTCATCGTGGTGCCCCCTCAGGTGGTGCGAGCGGCAGATTTCTGTGGCCCCTTCGCACTGATAATAGTCCGAAGTCCTACGCAATGCTCGTTACAGATTGCAATGATCTGTTACTGAATTGATCCGAATCCCAGGCTGTGAGTTCAAGCCGATTGCGCCGTCATCATTGGCGCCCGCGGCCACGCTTGTTGTTGCATCTCAATCCAGGCGTTCAGGTTGGCTCCGACCATGCCTTTACGCCACATCAACCACGTTGTCGCACTCGCAAATGGCTCAGCCAGTGGATGGACCATCACACGCTCGCGCCCCGGCAGGCTGGCGAGCATCGACTCGGACATCAGCGCCACCCCGGACCCGGCGATGACACACGCCAGCATCCCCTGATAGGACTCGATCTCCATCGCCCGACCCATGGTTGCATGATCATGGGCAAACCAGGCCTCCAGGCGCATCCGGTACGAACAGCCCCGGCGAAAGGTGAACACTGCGCGGCCTTGCACGTCCAGCGCACTGCGTACCGGTGCGTGGTCAGCCTCGGTGATCAGCACCAGCCGCTCGTCGCACAACGGCACGCCATCGAGCCCCGCCAGTTCCAGCGGGCCGTCCACCAGCGCCGCGTCGAGGCGATTGGTGAGCAGGCCTTCAAGTAATTCGCCACTTGGCCCCGATTGCACTTGCAGGTTCACCGCCGGGTAGGCCCGGTGATAAGCCGCCAGCAGATCAGGCAAATGCGTCGCTGCCGTGCTGTACATGGTGCCGAGCAGGAAATCCCCGGCCGGCTGACCGCCCTGCACCGCCGCGTGGGCTTCGTCATGCAGGGCAAACAGCTTGGTCGCATAGTCCAACAGGACTTTTCCCGCAGGCGACAATTGCAAACGCTGACGCTCTCTTAGGAAAAGATCCACGCCCAACTGCTCTTCGAGCTGTTTGAGCCGCGTCGACAAGTTCGACGGCACCCGATGCAAGCGCTCGGCAGCCCGGGTGATCGAACCTTCCTCGGCCACGGCCTGGAAAATCCTAAGTTGGCTGAACTCCATGACCTTCTCCAAAAAAGAACAAGTTACTCACTATTATTCATTTTTAATGAAAGTCAATCAGTCCTAGCCTGACGGTCATTCGCCTCAGCGCTGGAGTACGACCATGTCGCCCTTGATTCGCCTGCTCGCCAGTTTCATAGCCCTGATGATGGCCATGGGCATCGGCCGCTTCGCCCTTACACCGCAGTTACCTCATTTGATCGGCGAAGGCCAGGTGGACTTGACCGCCGCCGGTCTGATCGCCGCCGCCAACTACCTGGGTTATTTCCTCGGGGCGCTGGACGCCATGTTTGCTCGTCGCGCCGAACAGGTACAGCGGCGTTTATTGGGCGGCCTGTGGTTGTGCGTGCTGCTGACGCTGGCGTCGTTCTGGGCCTGGGGCTTCTGGCCGCACTTGGCGCTGCGCTTCGGCACAGGCGTGGCGAGCGCTTGGGTGATGGTGATGATCACCGCCCTCAGCCAACCCTTGGCTGCGGCGGCAGGACGGCCACGCCTTGGTGCACTGGTATTCGCCGGACCGGGGCTGGGGATTTTTCTCACAGGCTTGTTGGCCCTTGGCTCGAACCTGCTGGGCCAGACCTCCGACGTGTTGTGGCTGGTATATGCCGGCGCGGCACTGTTGATGTTGCTGGTGATCCTGCCGGCCCTGCCGAAACCCACGTCGGCAGCCGCCCCAGCAGCATCCGTCGTTGCATCCAGCAATCGCGGCATCGCCCGGCTTTGCGTGGTCTACGCCTTGTATGGCGTGGGCTACATCATACCGGCGACGTTCCTGTCGCAGATGGCTTCGGCGCAGTTCCACGGGCAATGGCAGGCGGATCTGTTCTGGCCTTGTTTCGGCCTGGCGGCCGCCACGGGCGTGCTGTTGGTGAGTCTGCGGCGGCCGAACCCGGACACCACTGCCCGGTGGTTGATGGCCACTTTATGGCTGCAAGCCGCGGGCGTGTTTGCCTGCATGCTGGGCAGTGGCACAGGCCTGGCGCTGGGCGTGATCCTGTGTGGCGCCCCGTTTCTGGCCTGCATGCAATTGATGGTGATGCGCGCCCGGGAACTGGCGCCCCATGCCACCCAGCGCAACATCGGTTTGTTGACCGCATGCTTCGCCGTCGGCCAACTCAGCGGCCCCCTGTTGGCGGCACTGAGCAGTCACTTCAGCGGCGGCTTGCAACCGGCATTGATCGTTGCCGGCAGCGGCCTGGTGCTGGCGGGCGGCCTGTTGCTGCGGCCCACCAATGCGAGCGCGGTGAAACCTTGCGCCCAGACCGCCCTGCGCTGATCAAGCCGGGCCGACCGGGTTTAACGACGGGTTCAGGTGTAGGAAGGGTTGGCGTCGGGCCAAGGCGAAATACAACACGCCTCCAAGGAAGCAACCGGTGAACCAGGCAAAGTTGGCCATTGGCTGGAGGAGCGGCGTGAAAGTGATCGCCACGCCCATCAGCGTCGCCGGGATCAACGCTTTGACTGCTGTCCAGTTAATGCCCCCGCTGTAGTAATAGCGCCCGGTCGGGCCATCATTGAATAGCGAATCAACGTCGATCTGCTGCTTCTTGATCAGGTAGTAATCCACCAGCAGGATCCCGAAAAGCGGGCCAATAAACGCCGCTAGCACGTCCAGGGTGTAGTGGATCACTTCAGGGTTATTGAACAGGTTCCAAGGCGTGATGAAAATCGAGGCCACTGCCGCGATCATGCCGCCGGCGCGCCAGCTGATCTTGCTCGGCGCGACGTTGGCGAAATCAAAAGCCGGGGACACGAAGTTGGCGACGATGTTGATGCCAATGGTTGCGGTGACGAACGCAAAGGCTCCCAGCAAGACGGCCACGTCGTTGTCGATGCGTGCCACGGTGGCGATCGGGTCGTGGAGCATCTCGCCGAACACTGGCAACGTCCCGGAAACGATCACCACGGTCACCAGGGAAAAGGCCAGGAAATTCACCGGTAGCCCCCAGAAATTGCCGCGACGTACGTCGGACATGCTCCGGCAGTACCGGCTGAAATCACCGAAATTCAAGGTAGGGCCGGAAAAGTACGACACAACCAGGGCCGTTGCCACGATCACTTGGCCGAATGCCTGCCAGCCGGACAGCGATTTTTCCGCCAAGGTAAAACTGATGTTGCTCCAGCCGGCCTTCCAGACGATCCAGCCGGCCAGCAGGAACATCACGGCATACACCACCGGCCCGGCCCAGTCGATGAAGCGACGGATCGACTCCATGCCCGTCCAGAACACCAGCGCCTGGACAAACCACAGCCCAAGGAAACCGAACCAGCCGAGGTAGGACAAACCTGCAAAATGTGGCGTCGCGTAGACTTCCATCGAAGGAAAGAACCGCAGGACCACGATGATCAGAGCGCTGGACGCCAGGTACGTCTGGATCCCATACCAAGCCACGGCGATCAGCCCACGAATGACCGCCGGGATGTTCGCCCCGAACACGCCGAACGCCAGCCTGCAAATGACCGGATAAGGCACCGCCGCTTGCTGGCTCGGCTTGGCGACCAGGTTGGCGATCAACTGCACGATACAAATCCCGCCGAGCAAGGCAATCAGCACCTGCCAACTCGCCAGGCCCAAGGCGAACAGGCTGGCAGCAAACACATAACCGCCGACGCTGTGCACATCACTCATCCAGAACGCGAAGATGTTGTACCAATTCCATTTCTGCGGCAGCGGGCCCAGGTCTTCGTTATAGAGGCGGGGGCTGTAGCCGTTGGGCAATTGCTCGGACATTGCGGGGCTCCTTGGGTGGCCGCCGTGCTCCCGCGTTTGATTGTCCACCACACTGCGCACGGGAGCCGGCGTGGTTTGTATACGGGTTCCTACGCAGAATGCGTGCCATGGATGGTGGATACGAGACAAACCGCGCTTTTCAGCGCAGGTAAAAACCGAACGAACACAACAGAACGCCCACGAACGGGGCGCGGGTGCATGGTTAAGGTGCAAGGATTTTTGTATACAGCGAAGATTTGTGGCGAGGGGATTTATCCCCGCTGGGCTGCGGAGCAGCCCCAAAAATAACCACTCAATCTGGCAGGTACACCGAGGCGTTCGAATCAGGGCTGCTTCGCAGCCCAGCGGGGATAAATCCCCTCGCCACAGGATGACCTAGCCAACGGTGGTTTGCTCGGCCTAACGATCAAGTCAGCTCAATACGATCAGCATGAATGATAATCTGGCCATTCTTGTACAGCGCACCAATGGCTTTCTTGAAGTTGCCCTTGCTGACGCCAAACAGACTGGTGATCAGCGCAGGATCGCTCTTGTCGCTCACCGCGAGCGTGCCGTTGTTCTCACGCAACTTGGCAAGAATCTTGGCGTTGAGGCTGGTCGCCGCTTCCTGGCCCACCGGCTGCAAGCTCAGGCTGATCTTGCCGTCCGGACGGACTTCCTTGATAAAGCCCTTTTCCTGTTTGCCGGCGCGCATGAACTTGAAGATTTCGTTCTTGTGGATCAAGCCCCAGTGCTTGTTATTGATGATTGCCTTGAAGCCCATGTCGGTGGCTTCGGCGACCAGCAAATCCACTTCCTGACCAGGCGTGTAGTTGGCCGGGGTCTTGTCCAGATAACGATCCAGGCGTGCCGTCGCGGTGATGCGGCGGGTGTGCTTGTCCAGATAGACATGGACCACGCAGTACTCGCCGGCGGTCAGCTGGCGTTTCTCTTCGGAATACGGCAACAGCAAATCCTTGGGCAGGCCCCAGTCCAGGAACACGCCGATGCTGTTGACTTCAACCACTTTCAGACTGGCGAATTCGCCCACCTGGACTTTTGGTTTTTCTGTCGTAGCGATCAGTTTGTCGTCGCTGTCCAGATAAATGAAAACATTGAGCCAGTCTTCATCTTCGCTGGGAATATCCTTGGGGATATAACGGTTGGGCAGCAGGATTTCACCGTCCGCGCCGCCGTCCAGATATAAACCGAAGTTAGTATGTTTAACCACTTGCAAACTGTTGTAGCGCCCGACTAAAGCCATTTCCAAATACCCTCGTTACGTGGGCGGCATTCTACCCGGTTTTGGCGTGCGATTCGTCGCCGCCAGCATCGATCGGCGTGCACCCTTGATTTTCCTGACTTTTTGCCCCGCAAGCGGCCATTCGTCAGAAGACACTGGGTTTGAATCGCCCCGCTTACGTTTTAAATTTCAAGACACGTTGTTATTTAAAACAGTGGCTTAGGTCAATACACAGGCATGAGTCGGTCGATATTCCAGCCCTACTGCAAATAATTCAGGGGGATATTTGCCAAGCAATTGTCAAGTATTTCCTGTACGATGCCTGGCCCAATTAATTATCCATAGGTTAATGGCCGTCATGCGCGTAAAAGCATCCAACAGCAAAGCAAAGCCAGCTCCAGCCGTTGAAACCAGCGAGTCGATCAACGACCAGATCGCTGCGTTCCTCAAGTCCGGCGGTGAAATCCAGCAGATTGCCAAAGGTGTCAGCGGCCAGACATTCGGCCCGTCCAAGCAGATCAGCCTGGGCAAGAAGTAATCCCCGCGTCACCTGGTCCCAAAGCGCTTTGAATCTCGAAGCGCTTGGACTGGAACCCCTCTCTCAGCCCCCTTCCCCGCAAAAATCGACGAACGGCCATCTCGGTCGAGCATTCGTCGGTATGCTTGCACCTCTCTAGCTCAAGCGTTTCAGCTTGGTTACGGTTCCCTGCTCCTCGCTATTCATGGAGTGAAGCATTTGCGCATTACTGTTGTCCTGCTGGCGTTCAGTCTGCTCGCTTGCCCTGCTTCTTATGGGCAGGTGTTTCAGCGTGAGCTCGGTGACTTCGACCTTAAACTCGGCACCACACCCAGCCGCAGCATGGCACAGGGCCTCGTCACGCCGTCGAGCACCGGCTCGTTCCATGGCGGCCTGGACCTGAGCCATGACAGCGGCTGGTACGTCGGACAATGGTCACCCAGCGCCGGCTTCTCCGCTGACCTGGAAGTCGATTCCTACATGGGTTTCAAACAACCCTTCGACCAGACCTTGGGTTACGAAGTCGGCCTGATCCACTACAGCTACCCCACCGTCGATACCCTCGACAGCCAGGAATTCTATGGCGGCCTGACCATTCTAGGCAGCCGCTTCGGTGCGGCCTTGAGCAACGACCCGGACAAACAGAACAGCACCCTGTTCGCCGACCTCGGTGGCAACGTGCCCTTCGGCATCGGCATCAGCGCCAAGTACACCACCCACCAGCTCAATACCCCGGTCTCGGTGGAGAATGGTTACGTAGGCAGTTTCAGCGACTGGTCGTTGAAAATATCCCGTCCCTGGAAAGGTATCGACCTGGACCTGATCTACAGCGACTCAAGCCTCAGCGGCAGCAGTTGCTCGGCCTATTCCGGGCACAACAGCGAATGCGACAGCCTGCTGACCCTGAAGATGGCCCATCCTTTTTACTAAGCGTTACTTATTCGTTCGGCTGAACTGCCGCGCGCCTGCCATGCTCAAACAAATCACCTCCGCCTTCGCAAGGACCCGCTCATGTCGCGCTGGTTAACACGCACCGCCATGTTCATCGCCCTGCTGCTGACACTCACCGCTTGCAGCCGTGTCGGCCTGGCCTACCGCAACCTCGACCTGATCATTCCCTGGACCCTCAACGATTACCTGGAAGGACGATTACCTGGAGATCAACGGCGAGCAAAAGGACTGGTTCGACGATCGCCTCAAGGAACACCTGAGCTGGCACTGCACCACGCAACTACCAGGCTACCTCGATTGGCTGGACCGCCTGAAGACCATGGTGCAAACCAACGCGGTAACCGACGAAGCCCTGCAGCAACGCACCCGCGAAGCCAAGGCCGCCATCGCCGAAACCGCCCGGGCAATCACCCCGTCGGCCATCGAACTGCTGCAAGGCCTGAGCGACGAACAAGTCGCCGACATGGACGCCGCGTTCGTCAAGGATCAACAAAAGCGTCAGCGCGAATACCTCAAGCCGACGTTGCAGCAGCAGATCCAGGAACGTGCCGAGCGCATGGAGAAACGGCTCAACGACTGGATCGGCCCGCTCAACGACGCCCAGCGCCAGCGTGTGATGGCTTGGTCTACCGCTCTTGGCGATCAAAACCAGCAATGGATCGCCAACCGCGCACACTGGCAAAACCAGTTCAGCGAGGCCGTCGCCCAACGCCACAGCCCCGACTTCCCGAAACGCATCGAGCAACTGCTGGTAAACCGCGAAAGCTTGTGGACCCCGGCCTACCGCGAGGCCTACAACAAAACCGAAGCCCAGGCTCGCAGCCTGCTGGTGGATCTGATGGCCGACAGCACCCCGGCACAGCGTGAACGGCTATTGCAGAAAATCGACGGCGTAAAGAAGGATTTCAGCGATCTGAAATGCTTGAAGGCAGCACGATCATAAACCACTGAGATCCATGTGGAAGAACCAATGTGGGAGCGAGCTTGCTCGCGATAGCGGCCTGACATTCAACAGGTGTTTTGCCTGTTTAATCGCCATCGCGAGCAAGCTCGCTCCCACCGGGTTCAGTGCCAGCCTTTCAGGCAATCTGCGCCTTAGAAGCCAGATCATCAAAGGTAAACTCATCCAGCGCATCTTCCTGCTCATCCAGCACCTGGCGCGGATGATCATTGCCCGGAATGCTGCTGTCGATCAGGCTCAACAACCGCGAGCCGCGAGGCGTCAGCACAAAATTCTCGCCATTGCCGCCCTCTTCCTCCGGCCGAGGCTCGATATACCCACGCTCCAGCAGTAATTTTTCGTACTCTCCGGCGACCGCTTTCAGATGATCAAGGTTCTCGATTTCCTCGCCCTGAGCCGCCTTTTCCGCCGCGTGCTGCTCCGCGTAGGGCCGAGGGGTAAAACTGTGGCCGGCGCCGTTCTGCACTTCGTGCAGCAACCGTTCGATCAAGTCCCAGTTATAAGTCGTCATCCTGGTCCATCCTCTAATGCTTAAGAGTGAGATGCCTACTTAAGGTGTGACCTAGGCGGTTCAGCGCCGTTCAGCTTGGTTTTCCAACGGGTCCGCCAGCCAGCCGACCAACGGTGTGTCGAAACCGTGGCCGCCCAAACGACTAGGCATTGCAAACGTCGATAATTGAATCCCTGAGGAGAAGCCCCATGAACATCGAGCACCATCAGGTCGTCTCGCGGGAAGCCTGGCTCGCCGCCCGCCGCGAACACCTGGCCCACGAAAAAGCCTTCACCCGTGAACGAGACAAACTCAGCGCCGAACGCCGCGCCCTGCCCTGGGTAAAAATCGACAAACCCTACCGCTTCCAAGGCCCCCACGGCGAATTGAGCCTCGCCGACCTGTTCGGCGGCCGCAGCCAACTGATCATCTACCACTTCATGTTCGGCCCCGGCTGGACCGAAGGCTGCCAAGGCTGCTCGTTCCTGTCCGACCACATCGACGGCGCCAACCAACACCTGGCCCACCACGACGTCGCCGTCGTAGCCGTCTCCCGCGCGCCCTTCACCGAATTCCAACCCTTCAAACGCCGCATGGGCTGGGCCTTCGATTGGGTCTCGTCGCAAGGCTGCGACTTCAACTACGACTTCGGCGTCAGCTTCAAAACCGAAGACACCGCCGCCGGAACAGCCACCTACAACTACGAAAAAACCGACACCACCGAAGGCGAACTCCCCGGCCTGAGTGTCTTCTATCGCAACGAAGCCGGCGACATCTTCCACACCTACTCCACCTACGCCCGCGGCCTCGACATCCTCGTCGGCACCTACAACTACCTCGACCTCACGCCCAAGGGCCGCAATGAAGACGAGATCATGGATTGGGTGAGGCATCATGATAAGTATGAAGAGGCCAGGCCGCGTGGTTGCTGCCACAGTTGATGCGCCAAGCAGCCCAGTCGAGCCCAGTCCCCGTGGCGAGGGAGCTTGCTCCCGCTCGACTGCGCAGCAGTCGCCAGTTTTGTCTTAACCACAGCGCCACGCGAGAGGATTGATCGAATCGGAAGACCTGCGAGCGCAGCTAACAGAATCAATGACAACGGGCGACTTCTCAGTCGCCCGCTTCATAGCATTGATTTGCTCATCGCCGATGGCCCTGCTGGGCCTGCATGTATTGGCGAAGAAGCTGATTGATGCGTGTCTGATAGCCCGCGCCCTGCCCCTTGAACCACTCGACCACATCGGCATCAAGGCGAATAGTCACCGCCTGCTTTACCGGCACACGCAGCTCGGCGCGACGGAAGAAATCCTCATCCAATTCGGGGATATCGCTGGTATCGATGTCCGCATCATCTAACTTGGCCAAGCGCTCCCAGTCAGTTTTCGATGTTTTCGACATAACGTATGGCCTCCTGCTTAGTGGCTTTTCGGGCGGAGATGATGCGGATCACATCGTCCCGCCGTTCGGTATACACGACCACGCCAATCAACGCTTTGATCAATCCGATAGTGATCCAACGCTCTTCCCCGTAAGCCATTCGGTCATCGTGGAAGACCAGCATCGGATGCTGGAAAATGCCCGGCACGTCGTTGAAGTCGATGCCGTGCTTAAGAATGTTGGCCCGGTTCTTGGCTTCGTCCCATTTAAATAGCATGGGACCTTCTGTACTTACTTACGTACATACACACTACTCTCCTCTGCAGAAATACACAGCCCCGGTAGCTCGATGAGATGACCATCGGATCACTAGCGACATTGGAAACGGCTCAGAAGGCGCAACCGTATTCGACACATGACGCCTCTTTCCCGAAGATTACTGTCGTAACCGTCCATCCGAAATCAGACGCATCCTGTAAAAAAGTGCGAAAGGTCCTGCGCAGAGGTGGAAACCTCCTGCAAAACGGACAGACAAGATGGCAAACAGGTCGTAGTAAGAAACGGGGACTGGCTCCGCATCGCGATGAATACGAAGCAGAAATGCCCGCGGTTGCTGATGCGACTAAGCGCAATCCTCAAGTCGTCACCGCTCCCGTGGCGAGGGAGCTTGCTCCCGCTCGACTGCGCAGCAGTCGCTTGCTTTAAGCCGACAAATGCTAGGTCAAACGTCCTACATGAAGCTCGGAAAGCGGTGTCTTGTGGCATTGGAACAAGCCAGCCTATAGTCCCTCGTCGCCCAAAAAGGCGATTCGGGTTTGGCGACTCGATTACAGAGAATGCGAAAGCTACCGGCTGATTGCAGGTACCGACGCACCCGCAAAGCCGCTATATTCCACGGCGGCTGTGCGCGGGAGATCCTCGGATCTGCCGGTTTTCTCTGTAACCGGTTCGCCAACCTGCGCACAGCCACCACCCAATCGTTTGGCGACGATTGAGTGATGGCTTTCAGCCAATCAAACAGAGATATTCAAAATGAATCGATACATGCCCATCACCGGCGTCGACTGTACCCCGGCCACCCTTCTCATCGACACCGAAGCCCCACTCGACGTCCTCTTCGAAACCGCTGACTACCGCATCCGCACCGTGACCCAACTGCTGGAAAACATCGCGTTTCGTTCGGATATCAGTTCCGATACGCTGGTGCTTTCAGACTTTTGCAAGATGCTGACGATAGCGTTGCGTGATGGGTGTGATGTGATGGATGTGATTGGGAGACGATTGCGGGCGCTAGCTGCTGAATAACGAAAACGGGCGACCTTTGGGTCGCCGTTTTCATATAAGTATTTGTTGCTAAACACGACGCCAAGTTTGGTGAAGAGCTGGCACCGATCATCATGTTAGAAACCGATGACATAGACCGGTTTGCAAAGGTCGGTAACTTGGCCTCTTACGCTCGCATGCTGATGAAAATACGTCGATTAGCCAGGGCCGAAGTCAGGAAAAATGGTCAGGTCACCCGAAGAAGGTTAAGTAAGAGCCATTCAAATCTGTCCCCTTTTCTTCATGGATATATACCGAGCCGCTCAAGCTCAGAGAAAAAATATTCCATACCTTCCCGCATGCTATCTGTATCTTTTCTTATTACAACATCGTTATTTGTCGACGTATTTAAAATAAAAGTATAAATATTACACTCTCTTTCACCATCCACCTTAAAGATGAAAAAACCCTTACTTTTCATCGCCACCAACTCTAGTATTTGAATAAACTCCTCTAGCCCGACGCTATTCATACTTGGCGAACCGAAACGAGCCGCATATTTTTCAGAAAGCTCATTGAAAGACATTAATCCCGCCCTCTTAATGCTTTTGAAACGTCTTGGACATGGAAAAACGGGGACAGACCACGTTTTCCTGCTATCTGGGAAACGCACAGATAACGTGGTCTGTCCCCGTTTTTCCGCCGCAACAGGTTTGAAACCAGGTCCTGACAAGGACTTGAAATCCAATATCAATCAACTCCTTAGAACACACAGGACGTACGGTTAGTTCGTTCTGAACGGTCTCATCCATAGGAAAATACCAAACGCCATGCTGTTCGATATCTCGCGCAGTCAAATCACACACCTGCTTATCAAACATAAACCACCTACTCAATTAAATGTTTGATAAGCTCAAAGAGCTCGGGACGCCCAATATCCTTGTAAGCCTGCTGCAACCCAGTTTTTATTTGATCAGAGGTATAGATTGCTTTTTTACCTTCCTTCATTGGCGGCAAATATTGATTGATCGCTTAAATCCCTCAGGGACAGACCACGATTCCTATCTGGGAAACGCACATAAAACGTGGTCTGCCCCCCGATTCTGTTCGTTACTCTTCATCCCAAAAAACTCCCGGAGGCGCATACTCCCCACCCTGTAAGACAGCGCACCAGCCGTAACTTCTATAGAACATCTCAAGATCAAGGATCTTGTAAACGCCTTCATCGACTTTCTGCAACGTAATCAAACCATAAGCGAAATGCGTATATCGACCACCCGCCCCTGCAACTGCTCTTAGCTCCAGCTCTCTACGATCCCAGCCTGATACCACCCCCGACGACTCAGGAACAGTATCCGAAAATGAAATTTCAAACTCATTTGAAACCTTGCAAAAGCAAGGAATTCGTTCCTGCCTAAGTAATTCATCCGTGATCATGTTTTTAGGGAAATCAATATTTAATTTCACTTAAGTGCCCTCCGAGGAACAACAACCTCACCTGAAAAATTTCTTTGAAAAATACTTATAGGACTAAAATATTGACAAAAACGGGACGGATTTATTTTCCGGTCTTCACCCTTGGCCGCCCCTGACCTCGTTGTTCTACCCGGATACCAACTATCCGCTCTACCTCATCAACGAAGCGTCCCGTCCCAGTCAACTGGCCTCGCTGCAACGCATCACGGATCAAACGGACCTGCTCTGCAGGTATGGCCTCGCACACGAAAGCCTCATACCTACGACGCCGCTCCAAAGCCGTAGCGCCTAGAGCAACGAAGCAGGGATCGACATCCAGCCATTCGCTGTCAGGCCCATCACACACCCTGCTTCTGTAGCTCGACCAAAGGTAGTCCGCCAACATCGGCCACCATTTGAGCGCGTACGGGATTCAATTCAATGTAACGACAACAGGCAAGGAGATAGGCATCTGATTGCACCACGCTGGATTTGTAACGACTTTCCCATAGCGTACCGGAGCGCCCTTCGAGTCGATTGCGGTAACGCGTGGCTCGCGCCGCTAAAGCCTTCATCATCTGTCCCAATCCAGCGATGGACTCACCCGGAGCCAGTAACAGATGAACATGATTGGTCATCAAACAATAGGCGTAGACCCTGACCCCAAACGCGTCCTTGAGCTCGCGCAGATCCGTCAGGTAGCGTTGATAATCCTCGGCGACCGCAAAAACTACCTGACGGTTGTGACCGCGTTGCACGATATGGTGTGGGTAATTCGGCAAAACAATACGTCCCATCCTGGGCATATTTGACCTCTCCTCCGTGGAAGCTTCCAGCGTAGCAAAGGCTTAGAAAATAAATCTGTCCCCTTTTCTAGTCCCCTTTTCTCAGCGACTAAAAGAGACAGCTTGCCGGGCCAATAAAACGGGCCAACCTTGAAAAAAGGACCAGTTCTGTGGGGCTGCCGCTGTGTATAACAAATGCTATACAACTCACGTCAGTGCTTGCTGGGTGAAACACTCGTTTTGTATTACAAATGTATAACAGCACCCAGAAGACAGAAACCGGATAACTAATTGATACATATAGAAAATACCCACCTCGCGAGAGGTGCGTGTTGTGTATTGAGATTTTGCTCCTGTTAAGGGGCGAAAAATCATGCTCAAAAAGGGCGTATTGGTTAGGTAGACCGAAGGTCGTCAGACTGGGGTGCAGAAAGACTACAGAACGGGTGCAACTTGAGTGCAGAGAGGGCGCAATCAGGGTGCAGCAGCAACTGAAAATACCGGCGCAAGAGTGCGCCGGATCACAGACAAAGCAAAATACCTGCTGATTAAGACTCTGGCAAAACCGAAAGTACTGCTTTAAAAATATAAGCTCCATCATCAACGGCTGATGATGCCTCATATATTGCTTCGGTCGCTGTCATAAGCGAATCCTCTCCACCAGCTAAGGACAGCGCCGATACAGCGCGGGCCTGGCTAAACAACTGAAGTCCTTCTTCATTTAAGTTTTGCCCTTCATCCAGGCTGTCTTGCAAGTCAAAATACTTCTCATCTAACTGTGCAGCTAAAGCATCTAGCCCAGAAACCTGATCAGTCGTGAGTTTATTACCAGATCGTAGCTGCCTAAGAGATTCGACAACAATAGGCACCTCTACTGGACAGGCCTGAAAAGCAAGTTCACAAGCCACTTTTACAGCACTTCTTCGTTGCTCTTGACTGACTAACTTAAGCTTTTCTACAAGGCCTTTCTCAACCTTTTCTAAACGCATAATCATTGTTTAGCCTTTGGCAGTGGTTTTAATGGTGTTGACACATTGGCCCCTGTCGGCTCAATTACGTTCTGACATGATGCACAGACAGGGCGTGTCGCACCGATATCAACAACTTTCAATCCGTTAGCGTTGGCATAGCTGACAATATCCGCTTCTGCGTGGCCAGTTCCAACAACTACTTTCTCGCCTTCTTGCAAACTCACTCCAGGGCGAAGATAGCCACGAGGTTCACTTGTACTGACCAGAACAGAGCGAACACCATTCGCATCCTCTACTACCGCGACCCCCATAGTTATTCGGCCTTGAGAGTTCGCAGGTATTTGTGACTGAATTTCACTTACACGATTTTGGACAAGGTTTGATGGGTTGTCATAGGCAAGACCTCGCTCTAAGGATGTACCTGCGCCTTTTGCACCCACCACCACCGCATCAGCACCACCAGCCGCAGCAAGCCGCCTAGCCAGCAAGGCCCTTAATACCGCAGGCGCCCCCGTAACTGCAAGCGCAGCATCCAAATCCCAGGTAACCCTTTCGATCCCACCGCCGACTATAGTTGAAACCCTTTGCACCAGGTCGTCGAACTCTTGCCGGCTACTGGAAACTCCAGCGATTTCCCTAAGATAAGTGACGGCGTCCCGACCGAATTGCTCCCTCCAAGCCGTGGGAACGATCTCAGGCTCATTGGCCCAATTGTTGTTGCTGGACCATTGGGAGGCGGTATTGAACAAGGCCGGATCAACAAACTGAGCCGTCGTCGCCTGAAACGCATGTACCTCGGCGCCGTTGGCGACAATTGTGCGGCCATCACTCCATGTAAGGGCAGTGTTCCGAGCAGCTAGGCTTTGAATGCTACTGGTCGCCTTTAACAAGTCTTGCGCAAGATGCTGACCTTCAGGGTTGCCCGGGGGAAAGCTGTTTACCAGTGCCTGCAATCGCGCATTTTCGGTAGCATCCACTTGAGCATTGGCCGCGAGGAGCAGTACCTCTTCCCAAGACATATCTGACTTGGGCTTGCCCAATTTCTCTTCTAGAGCCTTCGCCTCATCAGCAAGCGCTTTTTTCTCCGACGAATGCAACAGCCGGTTATAGGAAGTCGCACTGCCCGCTACCCATGACCCGGTCTGAAGGCTCTTCGCATCCCCTCCCTGCGCGGCGGCTGCAAGCACGCCTACTATTTGGGAGTTCATCACCAGAAGCCGATTCTTCTGTTCCAAGGTCATCTCGGTGTACTGCTCGGCCAAGCTATCAATCAGCAACTCATTGACACCCGCAGCCAATGCGCCGGTTTTGAAATCACCGCCGGCCGCCTCAGCGGCCAGTCCGCCCATGACCGCGTGCAAGCCAACCTTGGCCAGCCCCCCTTCTTTCAAATCGAATTTCTTGCCAAGATCCCCAACGAGATTGAATCCCGCGGCAGCAAAGGTATTCGCCAAACTGGAACGCAGGGCATTATCGAACTGACTGTCACCACCCAGCGCCCGGTCCAATAGTGTTGACGTACCGTTCTGCAACAGCTGGTTCGCGCCGAAGCGACCGATGCCTTCCAAACTTCCTAAGCCGCCTTCGGCAATTACCTTGCCTGCATTCGGCAACGCCCCCTCCAGCGAGGTGGTGGTACTGGTCATCTTGTCGAAGATGCCGGCCGTCAACCCCGCCGTCACCCCCGACACGACATAACCGCGCAAGGCATCCGAAGAAGTTACATCCTTGAATACGGCCCCCAGATTTCCACCGTTATTGATAAAGCTGACCGTGGCGTTGCTCGCAGCCCCCGTTGCGACAGCCGTGAGCGCCACGTTCGCCCAACCTGCGGCCACGGTTGACCCAGCTGCCGCGCCACCGGCCACCGCTGATGTGGTGGCTGTTCCGGCTGCTGCAAAGGCTGTACCTGAACCAGCAGCAGCGGTGCTTCCGGCCATAGTGCCAATCAAGCCACTGGCAGCACCCGCGGTGAAATAGACGACAAGGATCGCGATGATCATCTGCACAGCCGGCCCCATGCCGGAGTGGCTGTATTTATAAGAGTCGTGGACTTCCCTGACCTTGCGCCAATCCACATCGCCGCGCTTCTCGGCTTCGGCCAACCACGCCAGTTGCGGGTCCGCATCGACCATGGCTTTGATCGATTGATGGACGCTTTCTTGATTGACCTGCTTGATGTCGATGTTCAACCCATCGACAGCTTTGATCGCAATGGCACCGGCAGCAACCATGTGCGTCTGGCGCAGTGTTTCGTCGGTATTGCCTTTGCCCGACATCGAGCTCCAGGCCATGCTGCTTTTGCTTTTTGCGTGGTCCTCTTTATGCAAATCCTTCACGGCTTCGAAGGTAATCGAACCGCCACTGTCCAGCGTGATGTCCTTGCCACTTTCAAGCTTCGCCACCTGATATCGCTGGTCATCCCCGCTCTTGATGACCAGATCGCCCCCCGTCGTGATCTCACTCCCAATGTTCTTCACATCAGTCACTTCATCACGCTGAGTCTTCTTGCTCCCCCAACTCCCCTTTTTCTTCTCGTCATACAGTGAGTAATCGCTGTTCTGCGCCGCGATCAACCCCAGTTTCCCCCCCCGCCACCAGGTAGGCCTCGTCACCCGCCGTGATCCGGCTGGCGACCATCATCAGGTTCTTGCCCGCCGCCAAGGCAACATCGCCGCCGGCGGTGATTTGGGCCTTGACCTGCCGGACATGGTCTTCCTGGATCGTCAGCTTCTTGCTCTTGTACAGAAAGTGCTGTTCATCCGCCGCCGAGCTGATGTTGACGTTCTCGGTCGCGGCCATGTCGACGTCGCGCTTGGCGTCGATCTGGCTGGCAACGACATTGAGGTCCCGGCCGGCCGTAGCCGATACATCTCGCCCGGCGCTGACGCTGGCGCCGTACTGGGTGATGGTGCTGCTGTTGCGGTTGACGTCGCGGATCAGGTTGTCGACGGTCTGCGCAGCGACGAGGTTGACGTCGTTTCCGGCATTCAAGCGGATGTCGCGCCCACTTTGCAGGGCACCGCCGATGTTGTTGAGGCTGCCGCCCGCCGAGAGGCTCAGGTCATTGGCGGCTTCGATGCGCGCCGCGCTGTCGGCGAAATCGTTGCGATCCTGGACCTGGCCGTAGGCAATTTGCGATGACGTCACCGTGCGCTCGTTGACCACATCCCCCATCAACGCCGTGGCAGAGACATCCCGACCGGTGATGATGCCACCCGCCCTGTTGACGAGATGGTTGCCGGCCAAAAGGTCGAGACGCTCACCTGCTTGCACCAAGCCGCTGTTGACCAGATTCTCCCCCGCCGAAGCTGACAGGTTACTGGTCGCCTTCAGCGTACCTACGTTAGCCAGGTTCTTGCCGGCGACCAGGTTGAGGTTGTTGCCCTCAATCAACGCCCCATTCGGCGAGAGGCGGTTATTGGCGTTGGCCAGGTACAGGACTGGCGTCAGAAAAAACGGGGACAGACCACGTTTTCCTGTTTTAGCTCCTTCACCTCAGCGACGAGTCGATTTCGATCGCCACTCACCAACAACCAAATGAAACTTTCCCTCCCGCCTCAGCCTCAACCGAATATCCGCCCATCAAAGGAATACGAGGCCCGAGCCATGAAAACCTTCCTTAAACTCACCCTCGCCGCCACCCTCGCCTGCGCCCTGCCGGCCTGGGCTACGTGCACGCCTGAAGAAGCCACCATCAAGCGTGAGCAGCTGGCGGACAAAGTCGCCAAGCTCACCGAGCAGGACCCATCCAAGGCAAAAGAGATGAATGAAGAACTGCAGGCCATGAACATGGAGACATCCAGCAAGGACGTGCCGGACAAGTGCCAGTTGATCGACAAGCGTCTGCAGGAGTTGGAAGAGGCGCAGAAGAAGGCGGAGTGATGAGTCGGGCACGACCCGCTTTTGTGGCGAGGGAGCTTGCTCCCGCTGGGCTGCGCAGCAGCCCCAATAAAAGCCCCCCGTTTGCTCCTGGCACACCGAGTCGGTGGTTTTAGGGCTGCTTCGCAGCCCAGCGGGAGCAAGCTCCCTCGCCACAGGGTTTGTGGAATTCTCTCAATAAAAAACCGGACCCAAGGTCCGGTTTTTATGCAGCGTTAACGCGATTTCACTCAGCCGCCGGCGCCTCTGGCTTGCGGCGCTTGAGCGGGGCCATGCCGTCCTTGCTGACCAGAGACGGCGCGTCGGTCTTCGGGCGGTTGGCGGTCTTGCGTTTGGTCGGGGCCTTGGCGCCGGTCTTTTTCTTGTCGCCCTTGCCGTCGACCTTTTTCTTCTTCACGCCAACGGCCTTGCCCGATGCCTTGACCTTCTTCGGTCCGCTGTAGGTGCCTTTGACTTCCTTGATGGTGCGGCGCTCGAAGCTCTGCTTCAGGTAGCGCTCGATGCTCGACATCAGGTTCCAGTCGCCGTGGCAAATCAGCGAGATCGCCAAGCCATCGTTGCCAGCACGACCGGTACGGCCGATGCGGTGAACGTATTCATCACCACTGCGGGGCATGTCGAAGTTGATGACCATGTCCAGGCCTTCCACGTCCAGGCCACGAGCGGCGACGTCGGTGGCGACGAGGATTTTCACGCCGCCCTGCTTCAGACGGTCGATGGCCAGCTTGCGGTCCTTTTGATCCTTCTCGCCGTGCAGCACGAACGCCTTGTATTCCTGGGCAACGAGGCGGCCGTAGATGCGGTCGGCCATGGCCCGGGTGTTGGTGAAGATGATGGCCTTTTCGTAGGTCTCGTTGGCCAGCAGCCAGTTCACGATCTGTTCTTTGTGCTGGTTATGGTCAGCGGTGATGATCTGCTGGCGGGTGGTGGAGTTCAGCTGGCTGACCGCGTTGAGCTGCAGGTGCTCGGGGTTGTTCAGCACCTTGGCGATCATCTCGCGCAGGCCCGAACCGCCGGTGGTGGCGGAGAATAGCATGGTCTGCTGGCGGTTCACGCACTCGTCTACCAGGCGTCGCACGTCTTCGGCAAAACCCATGTCGAGCATGCGGTCGGCTTCGTCGAGCACAAGCACTTCGACTTCCTTGAGGTCGAGGTTGCCGGCGTTCAGCTGCTCGATCATCCGCCCAGGGGTGCCAATCAGGATGTCCGGAACCTTGCGCAGCATGGCGGCCTGGACCTTGAAATCTTCGCCGCCGGTGATCAGGCCGGACTTGATGAAGGTGAACTGCGAGAAGCGCTCCACTTCCTTCAAGGTCTGCTGGGCCAGTTCACGGGTTGGCAGCAGGATCAGCGTCTTGATGCTGACACGGACCTTGGCCGGGCCGATCAGGCGATTGAGGATCGGCAGCACGAACGCGGCCGTTTTGCCGCTCCCGGTCTGCGCCGTCACCCGCAGGTCACGCCCTTGGAGCGCGAGCGGAATAGCCGCTGCCTGCACCGGCGTTGGCTCGACAAATTTAAGCTCGGCCACGGCTTTGAGCAGGCGTTCGTGCAGGGCGAATTGGGAAAACACGGGTGCTACCTCGAAGAAATGCAAAAAAACAGCTGCATAGGGTAACGGTTTCGAGCGCGAAGGCCGAGTTTCTTTATGCAAACGGCCGCAAATCAGTGTGTTGTCATGATTGGATTCACGATCAACGGTCACTTCCCGCCGCTTAAAATGCTCTAATTCGCCCCTCGCGCTCATAAAAGAACCGTCTCGCCCATGGATATCAAACAACTCTGGCTCAACCTCCAGGATTTCTGGGGCGCCCTTGATCAACATCCGATCCTGCATTCGAGCCTTGCGCTGGTGTTGCTGCTGGCGATCGCGCTGGTGCTTGGACGGGTGGCGCGCTATTTGATCCTGCACGGCGCCAAGCTGATCGGCCGCCAGCCGGCGCTGCACTGGGTCAACGACCTGCGCCAGAACAAAGTTTTTCATCGCCTGGCGCAGACGACGCCGTCGCTGATCATTCAGTTCGGCTTGCACCTGGTGCCAGGGCTGAGCAAGACCAGCATGATTTTCCTGGGCAATGTCGCGCTGTCCTTCACCATCCTGTTCATGTTGCTGGCCATCAGCGCCTTGCTCAGCGCCCTGCTGGACGTCTACGCCCGCACCGAACACGCGCGCACCCGCTCGATCAAAGGCTACGTGCAGCTCACGAAAATGGTGTTGTACGTGTTTGGCGCGATCATCATTGTCGCCACGCTGATCGATCGTTCGCCGCTGTTGCTGCTGTCGGGCCTGGGTGCGATGTCGGCGGTGATCCTGTTGGTCTACAAGGACACCCTGCTGTCGTTCGTCGCCAGCGTGCAGCTGACCAGCAACGACATGCTGCGGGTTGGCGATTGGATCGAAATGCCACAAGTGGGCGCCGACGGTGATGTAGTGGACATCACGCTGCACACGGTGAAGGTGCAGAATTTCGACAAGACCATCGTCTCGATCCCCACCTGGCGGTTGATGTCCGAGTCGTTCAAGAACTGGCGCGGCATGCAGCAATCCGGCGGACGACGGATCAAGCGCAGCCTGTTCATCGACGCCAGTGGCGTGCGCTTCCTGCATGACGACGAAGAGCAGCGCCTGTCCCAGGTTCGCCTGCTGACTGATTACATCGGCCGCAAACAGGCCGAGCTCAAGGCCTGGAACGAAGCCCAGGGCAACGTCGCGGCGATGTCGGCCAACCGTCGGCGCATGACCAACCTGGGCACCTTTCGCGCCTATGCCCTGGCCTATCTGAAAAGCCACCCCGAGATCCAGCCGAACATGACCTGCATGGTCCGGCAGCTACAGACCACCGCCCAAGGGATCCCGCTGGAGATCTACTGCTTCACGGGTACCACCGTGTGGGCCGACTACGAGCGCATCCAGGGGGATATTTTCGATTACCTGCTGGCGGTGATGCCGGAGTTCGGGCTGGGCTTGTACCAGCAGCCGAGCGGCACGGATTTGCGGGCGGGACTGCTGCCGGCGGCGCTGGGGGCGAGTCACTTGTCGGAGCCGGAGAAGCAGGCGGTATAAAGCCAACCCCATTCGCCTGTGGGAGCGAGCTTGCTCGCGATAGCAGTGTGTCAGAAACATAGATGCTGACTGATACAACGCCATCGCGAGCAGGCTCGCTCCCACAGAGGTCAGCGTGTAACGAGCGGTTGGCGAACCCCCAACCGACTGATCCACACCGCCGCCAGTATCACCGAACCACCCAACACCAACCGCCCCAGCGCCTCGTGCTGGTTCCAGATCAGCAGGTTCACCAGCAACCCCACCGGCACGTGCAGGTTATTCATCACCGCCAGCGTGCCGCCGTTGACCAGGCACGCGCCTTTGTTCCACCAGTAGAGGCCCAACGCGGTGGAAACCAGGCCGAGGAAGACCAGCACGCCCCACTGCAACGGCGCTTGCGGCCAGAAGTCGGCTTTGCCGAACAGCAGGAACGCCGGCAACGCCACCATCAATGCACCGAGGTAGAAATAACCGAAACGCCGGTAATGCGGCAGATCGCTTGGGTGACGCGCCACCAAGTGCTTGTAAAGCACCTGCCCGGCCGCGTAGGTGAAGTTGGCCAGTTGCAGCAGCAGGAAACCCATGAAGAAGTCCGGGTTGATCCTGTCATAACGAATCACCGCCGCACCGGCCACGGCCACCAGTGCCGCAACCAATGCCCAGGGATTGAAGCGCCGATTGAGGGCGTCTTCGATCAAGGTCACGTGCAGGGGTGTAAGGATGGTGAACAGCAGCACTTCCGGGACCGTCAACACCCGGAAACTCAGGTAGAGGCAGACGTAGGTCACACCAAACTGCAAGGCACCGATCAACAGCATGCCGCGCATGAACGACGGCTCGACCTGGCGCCAGCGCGTCAGGGGGATGAACACCAGCCCCGCCAGCACGACCCGCACCAGCACCGCGAAATAACTGTCGACATGCCCCGCCAGGTATTCGCCGATCAGGCTGAAGGAAAACGCCTGGATCAGCGTTACAAAAAGTAGATAGCCCATACCGCCCCTCGTTTTGAATGGCGGCGAAGATAGCGGGTTTTGGTGGTTGTCGCTAATTACCTCAATACACAGATCCTGTGGGAGCGAGCCTGCTCGCGATAGCGGAGTGTCACGTAGCAAATGTTTGGCTGACATGACGCCTTCGCGAGCAGGCTCGCTCCCACATCGGGTTATTGAGCTGGTTTGAAATAGCAGGCAAAAAAAAGCCCGATCTCGCTTAAGCGTTCAATCGGGCGGGTGCACTCAGGAGCTGTGAAAGTGCGAAGGGAGGTTCGATGCGCAAAACGGTTTGAAGGGAAGCGCCGAGTCACTAGAACACCCGGCGATTATCCGAAGATTAACGGCTTAGGCGACCTGGGAAAGCTTGGCGTTGGCCTGGTTCAAACCCTTCTCCTGGAAGTCGCCACCCAGGTTCATGCCCTCGGCGTGAATGAAGGTCACGTCGTGGATACCGATGAAACCCATCACTTGGCGCAGGTACGGTTCCTGGTGATCGGTGGCGCCGCCGGCGTGGATGCCGCCGCGAGCGGTGAGCACGAAGGCGCGCTTTTCGGTCAGCAGACCTTGAGGACCGGTGGGGGTGTATTTGAAGGTCACACCAGCACGCAGCACATGGTCGAGCCAGGCTTTCAAAGTGCTGGGAATGGCGAAGTTGTACATCGGCGCCGCCATCACCAGGACGTCGGCGGCCAGCAGCTCGTCAGTCAGTTCGTTGGAGCGTTCCAGCGAAGCGTTCTCGATGTCGTTGCGTTGCTCGGCAGGCTTCATCCAGCCGCCCAGCAGGTTGGCATCCAGGTGCGGCACCGGATTGATTGCCAGGTCGCGGACGCTGATCTCATCGGCCGGGTGCGCGGCTTTCCACTGGCTGATAAACGTTTGGGTCAGTTGGCGGGAAACCGAATGTTGCTGGCGGGCGCTGCTTTCGATGATCAGGACGCGGGACATGGCTTGTAGGCTCCATCTGAGAATGTTGTCAGTCGATGGAGTGAAGGTTAAGCGTGATCATATCGATGAGAAAGCGCAAATAATTGCTGCGAACCATCGATATTTTCGTTTATAAGCGGAGCAAGCTTTGTGATGCCGCCCCGCCGCTGGCTATTTCGGCTTGCAGGTCAGCTCGATGCGCAGCTTGATGATGTTGCGGTTGAACTTGGCGGTGGCGTTCTTGAACTTGCCGGCGGCGACTTCGATGGTGCGGGTGCGCGGCGCCTCCGGGCCGTTGCGGAACACTACTTTGCAGGTTGCATCGGTGCTGCCGTAGTTGTTGACCTGGATCGAGCCGATGTCGGCGTCGGTGTCATAGGCGTTGTAGTCGATGCTCAGGCCGTTGAGGTGTTTTTCCACATCGATCGGGTAGGCAAATGCAGTCAGCGGCAGCAGGGCCAGCACCGCACAACAGATTTTTTTCATTCGGCAGTCTCCACCAAGGGACCGCCAGCTTAGGACAAGAGGAGCTCAATATGAAAGCGCCCCGCGTGACCCTTGATCAATGGCGAACGTTGCAGGCGGTGGTGGACCACGGTGGTTTCGCCCAGGCCGCCGAAGTGCTGCACCGCTCGCAATCGTCGGTGAGCTACACCGTGGCTCGCATGCAAGACCAGCTCGGCGTGCCGCTGCTGCGCATCGATGGACGCAAGGCGGTGCTGACCGAGGCCGGCGGCGTGCTGCTGCGCCGCTCGCGGCAACTGGTGAAGCAGGCCAGCCAACTGGAAGACCTGGCCCACCACATGGAGCAAGGCTGGGAAGCGGAAGTGCGTCTGGTGGTGGATGCGGCCTACCCCAACGCCCGCCTCGTCCGCGCCCTCACGGCATTCATGCCACAAAGCCGGGGCTGCCGGGTGCGCCTGCGCGAAGAAGTGTTGTCGGGCGTCGAAGAAGTGCTGCTCGAAGGCGTGGCCGACCTGGCCATCAGCGGCTTCAGCATCCCTGGTTACCTGGGCGCGGAGTTGAGCGACGTCGAATTCGTCGCGGTGGCCCACCCCGAACATGCCCTGCATCGCCTCAACCGCGAACTGAGTTTCCAGGACCTGGAAAGCCAGCTGCAAGTGGTCATCCGCGACTCCGGTCGCCAGCAGCCCAGGGACGTCGGCTGGCTCGGTGCCGAACAACGCTGGACCGTAGGCAGCCTGGCCACCGCCGCGACGTTTGTCGGCAGCGGCCTGGGGTTCGCCTGGCTGCCGCGGCACATGATCGAACGAGAGCTCAAGGAAGGCTTGCTCAAGCGTCTACCCTTGGAGCAAGGAGGCAGCCGCAACTCGACTTTCTATCTGTTCTCCAACAAGGAAAAACCTCTGGGCCCGGCCACGCAAATCCTCATCGAGCTGCTGCGCACCTTTGATACCGCGCCGCTGGATGCGCCGTTCGCCGCACCTGAACAAGCCTGACAAGGAATTCGCCGATGGCCTATTTTGCGCACGAAGGTTGCAACCTGCACTATGAGGAATATGGCCACGGCGCGCCCCTGGTGCTGGTCCACGGGTTGGGCTCCAGCACACGGGATTGGGAAAAGCAGATCCCGGTGCTGTCCGCCCGCTATCGCCTGATCGTGTTGGATGTGCGCGGACACGGTCGGTCCGACAAGCCGCGTGAGCGCTACAGCATCGAAGGCTTCAGCGACGACCTGAGCGCCCTGATCGATTACCTCGACCTGGGCGCGGTGCATCTGGTGGGCTGGTCCATGGGCGGCATGATCTGCTTCCAACTGGCCGTGGACGAACCCACGCGGGTCAAGAGCCTGTGCATCGTCAACAGCGCCCCGGAGGTCAAGGTCCGCACGCCCGACGATTGCTGGCAATGGTTCAAGCGCTGGAGCCTGATGCGGCTGCTCAGCCTGGAAACCATCGGCAAGGCCCTCGGTGCCAAGCTGTTCCCCAAGCCCGAACAGACCGAGTTGCGCCTGGAAATGGCCCGGCGCTGGGCAATGAATGACAAACGTGCTTATCTGGCCAGCTTCGACGCCATTGTCGGCTGGAGCGTACAGGAACGCCTGTCGCAAGTTGCCTGTCCAACCCTCATCATTTGCGCCGACCACGACTACACCCCGGTGGCGCTGAAAGAAGCCTATTCAAAGCGTTTGCCTGACGCACGACTGGCAGTCATCACCGATTCACGGCACGCTACGCCGCTGGATCAACCCGAACGCTTCAACCAAACCCTGCTCGAATTCTTGATCGCAATCGATTCCACTACTCAGGATCACTGAACCCATGCTGAAAAAAATCGCCCTCGCCGCCGGCTCCGTCCTCTTTGCTGCCAACCTGATGGCCGCGCAACCGGCCAAGGCCCCTCACGTATTGCTGGACACCACCAACGGTCAGATTGAAATCGAACTGGACCCGGTCAAGGCCCCTATCAGTACCAAGAATTTTCTTGAGTACGTTGACAGCGGCTTCTACAACAACACGATTTTCCACCGTGTGATCCCGGGCTTCATGGCCCAGGGCGGCGGTTTCACCCAACAGATGCAACAGAAAGACACCAAGGCGCCGATCAAGAACGAAGCCAGCAATGGCCTGCACAACGTACGCGGCACCTTGTCGATGGCCCGCACATCCAACCCGGATTCGGCCACCAGCCAGTTCTTCATCAACGTGGCCGACAACGCCTTCCTGGATCCGGGTCGCGACGCTGGTTACGCGGTGTTCGCCAAGGTGGTCAAGGGGATGGACGTGGTGGACATCATCGTCAACTCCCAGACCACCACCAAGCAAGGCATGCAAAACGTGCCGATCGACCCTGTGATCATCAAGTCGGCCAAGCGCATCGACTAAACCCACAGGGCAAGCCTGGGCGGCGTCGGCGATCCCGCGCCGCCCACAGCAAAAAAGGAGAGCCCTGCCCGGGCTAGGTACCCCATGGTTTATCGCCGTTTCGAAAAACTGATCGACATCTTCCGCGACGCCCCGACTTCGGCCCCGCCGAACCGCGTCCTGCCCTTTTACACGTATTACCTGAAACAGGTCTGGCCCAGCTTCGCCGTGCTGCTGGTGGTCGGCCTGATCGGCGCGCTGATCGAAGTGGCGCTGTTCAGCTACCTGAGCCGCATCATCGACCTGACCCAGGCCACGCCCAACGCAGAGTTCTTCAAGCTCCACGGCCTCGAATTGGCCTGGATGGCGGTGGTCGCACTGGTTCTTCGGCCGATTTTCGTCGCCCTGCATGACTTGCTGGTTCACCAGACCCTGAGCCCCAGCATGACCAGCCTGATCCGCTGGCAAAACCACAGCTATGTGCTCAAGCAGAGCCTCAACTTCTTCCAGAACGATTTTGCCGGGCGTATCGCCCAACGCATCATGCAGACCGGCAACTCGCTGCGGGACTCGGCGGTGCAGGCCGTGGATGCGTTGTGGCACGTGCTGATCTACGCCGTCAGCTCGCTGGTGCTGTTCGCCGAAGCCGATTGGCGCCTGATGATCCCGCTGTTGATGTGGATCGCCGCCTACATCGGCGCGCTCTATTACTTCGTCCCCCGGGTCAAGGAACGCTCGGTGGTGTCCTCCGATGCCCGTTCAAAGCTCATGGGGCGGATCGTCGATGGCTATACCAACATCACTACCCTGAAGCTGTTCGCCCACACCAACTTCGAACAGCAATACGCTCGCGAAGCCATCGAAGAGCAGACTCAAAAAGCCCAGCTCGCCGGTCGCGTCGTGACCAGCATGGATGTGGTCATCACCAGCATGAACGGGCTGCTGATCGTCGGCACCACAGCCCTGGCGCTGTGGCTGTGGACCCAGTCGCTGATCAGCGTCGGCGCGATTGCACTGGCCACCGGACTGGTGATCCGCATCGTCAACATGTCCGGCTGGATCATGTGGGTGGTCACCGGCATTTTTGAGAATATCGGCATGGTCCAGGACGGATTGCAGACCATCTCCCAGCCCGTCAGCGTCATCGACCGAGATCAGGCCAAGCCGTTGGCGGTAGCCCAGGGCGAAGTGCGTTTCGAGCAGGTGGATTTTCACTACGGCAAGAAAAGCGGCGTGATCAGCGACCTCAACCTGGTGATCAAGCCGGGCGAGAAAATCGGCCTGATCGGCCCGTCCGGCGCCGGCAAATCGACCTTGGTCAACCTGCTGCTGCGCCTTTATGACGTGCAGGGCGGGCGCATCCTCATCGACGGCCAGGACATCGCCCACGTCGGCCAGGAAAGCCTGCGCGCACGCATCGGCATGATCACCCAGGACACGTCGCTGCTGCACCGTTCGATTCGCGACAACCTGCTTTACGGCAAGCCCGACGCCACCGACGCGCAACTCTGGGAAGCGGTACACAAGGCCCGGGCCGATGAATTCATCCCGTTGCTCTCAGACGCTGAGGGCCGCACCGGTTTCGATGCCCACGTGGGCGAGCGCGGCGTGAAGCTCTCTGGCGGCCAGCGTCAGCGCATCGCTATTGCCCGGGTGCTGCTCAAGGACGCGCCAATCCTGATCATGGACGAAGCGACCTCCGCGCTGGACTCGGAAGTCGAGGCGGCCATCCAGGAAAGCCTCGAGACGCTGATGCAAGGCAAAACCGTGATCGCCATCGCCCACCGCCTCTCCACCATCGCCCGGATGGACCGGCTGGTGGTGCTGGAGAAGGGTCGCATCGCCGAGACCGGCAGCCATGCCGAGTTGCTGGCCCAGGGTGGGTTGTACGCGCGGCTGTGGCAGCATCAGACGGGTGGGTTCGTCGGGATCGACTGAACCCTGGTTATGCACAAAACCCCGTGGCGAGGGAGCTTGCTCCCGCTGGGTTGCGTAGCAGCCCCAAACTGTATCTGGCACTGCGATGTGTCAGATACACCGCAGGGGCCTGCTGCGCAGTCCAGCGGGAGCAAGCTCCCTCGCCACGGGGGCTCAGAGAACTTCAGCACTGCCGATAAGGCAGTGCCGTTTTCGCTTCTTCGGCATACGCCATCACGCCCTCCTGCTCGCGCGCAAGAAAATCCGCCACCGCCGCTTTCAAGCCCGGATGGCGAAGGTAGTGCCATGAACGGGTGATCACCGGTTCGAAGCCGCGAATCAACTTGTGCTCACCCTGGGCCCCGGCGTCAAAACGCTGCACGCCGTTGGCAATCGCGTAGTCCATGCCTTGATAGAAACACGTCTCGAAATGCAGCCGATCGAACTCTGCCAGGCAGCCCCAATAACGCCCATAAAAACTGTCGCCCGCCAACAGGCTGAACGCCATCGCCACCGGCCGTGAACCTTGCTTGGCCAGTACCACGCGAATGGCCTCGGGCATGCGCTCGGCCAGCAGGCTGAAAAAAGCACGGGTCAGATAAGGCGCCTGCCGACGCACCGCGTAGGTATTGGCGTAACAGGCGTAGACAAAATCCCACTGCGCCTCGTCCAATTGATGGCCTTCCAGCCATTCGAAATCAATGCCCTGCCCCGCCACCTGCTCGCGCTCCTTGCGCATCTGCTTGCGCTTGCGGGAACTGAGCGCGTCGAGGAAATCCTGGAAATCCCGATAGCCGCGATTCTGCCAGTGGTACTGGCAACCGATTCGCTGCAACCAGCCCTCCTGCCTGGCCAATGCCTCGTCGGTGAAGGCGTCGGTGAAGTTGATGTGGGCGCTGGATAGCCCTTCGATCTCCAGATAGCCCGGCAGGCTGCCCAGCAGTTCCAAGCCATCCTCAACACGCGCCGTCAGCAGTCGCGGGCCGCTCACCGGACTGAATGGCACCGCCGTCAGTAGCTTGGGGTAATAGTCGATGCCGGCCCGGGCACAAGCGTCGGCCCAGCCATGATCGAACACGTACTCACCGTAGGAATGCCACTTGCGATAGCTGGGCAAAGCCGCCAGCAGCCGCCCCTCTTCAAGGTGCAGCAGATGCTCGGGCTGCCACCCGGAATGCGAACCCAGGCTGGCGCTGTCTTCCAGGGCGGTGAGAAAAGCGTGGCGCAGGAAGGGTTGGTTGACGGGCACCAGCGCGTCCCACTCATGTGGCGCGATGGCGGACAGGCTGTCCAAGACGTGAAGCGGCATGCGGTTCCCCGATATCCAGACGACGGATTGGGCGAGTATCGCCGATCCGAATCGCAAGGGGATAAAAAAACCCCGCCAGAGGCGGGGTTCAAAGGAGCTGTAACGGATGAAAGTGCAGCGGTGTATCAGGTCAAAAGGGCTTAGAACACGTACTGGGCACGGACTACGAAACCGTCGCCATCATCATCGCCATTGGCGTTGGTGACTTTATCGGTCTTGGCCTTGACGTAGGCACCGGTGATTTTCACCGCTTCGTTGGCGTACCAGTTCACACCCAGGTTGTGCACCTTGGCTTCGGCATCGCCCACTTCGCGGGTCGCCGAGGCGGTGGTGATGTTGTCGTCTTCGACGGTCATGCTGTCGAAGCGGTAGAACACTTCCCAAGCGCCGATGGATTTGTTCTGAGGCTTGATGGCGTCGAATTTGCCGAGTTTATAACCACGGGATTCACCAGTGAGGGTGTAGGCACCCTGGACGTAGAAGCCGTGACCTTTTAGGTCTTCGAAGGCGTCGCTGTCAGCCTTGGTCTTGCGGGAGATGTATTCACCCTGGATAGACGCTGGGCCCATGGCGAAAGCGGCTTCCAGACCGAAGGCAGTGTCGGTGTCGTAGGAACCGGCCGGCGAGTTGTTGGCGCCGCCCAGGACCGGACGGTTGCCGTTAGGGCCGGCGTCATTGCCGCCCAGGGTTTCAACGCCACGCATGCCCAGACGGGAGCGATAACGAGCGTCGAATGCGGTGTCCGAAACGTCGCGCGAGGCCACGTTCAAACCGAAGTGCAGCACGTTGCCAGCTTCGTGCATCGGGGCGAACACGAAACGACCATTGGCTTGCTTGATGCTGTTGCCGTCGGTGTCGTCGGTGTCTTTGCTGAACACACCGGCCGAGACGTAGAACGAATCAGCGAAGACGCCGGATGCTTGCAGGCCCAGGCCGTTCTGGTGGCCGTTGGCCCAGTCGATCAGGTCGTAGGCGGCATTACGCTCAGGTGCGGTGACCCATTTGGAGCTGGTGGCTTTTTCAAGGCCGAAATCCGGGTCGAAACGGCCGACCTTGATCGAAACCGGCTTGAAGCCGTTGTAGGCCAAGGAAGCTTCGTCGAAGTAGCCGTTATCGGAATCGCCGCTGTTGTGGGAGAAATCGTAGTTGATGGTGTAGGCCCAGTCCGTGTACAGCACACCGGACAACTCCAGGAAGCCACGGCGGATGTAAGCGGCATCGGCTTTGTCACCGTTGTCGGTGTAGATGCCATCGAACTGGCTGTAGTCAGCCTGCAAACGACCGCCGAGCTTGAAGCTGAACTCTTTGTCAGTGGTAGCGACCTCCAGGCCGCCCTTGGTCTTGACCACGATATCGGCGCCGTCTGTGGTCACGGTGCCGGCGAAAGCCTGGGCGGTTACTGCCATTGCCAGAGCGCTGGCGGCAAAACCTGCGAAGTGCTTACGGATCATCGAAGAATTCCCCTATCTGGTAATCTATGCGTTAGAAAACACGCGGAACTGGGCCCGCTGGTGTTGGGAGGGGATCTTGGCGACGGGGTGTGTCAGGCAAGTTGCTATCACATAAAGATTTTATGACAGCGGAACTTTTTACTTCGAAAGGGAATAACAGAAATGCCACAAAAATGTGGGAGCGAGCCTGCTCGCGAAGGCGGTGGATCAGTCAGATTCAAGTTGACAGATCTTCCGCCTTCGCGAGCAGGCTCGCTCCCACAGGAGTTTTTTTACATTGAACGAGAGTTCAACGCTTGCGCAGGATCACGCTGCCGATCGAATAGCCGGCGCCAAACGAGCTGAGCACCGCGACGGAGCCGCTGGGCAGGTCGTCCTGATACAGGTGGAACGAAATCACCGAGCCGGCCGAGCTGGTGTTGGCGTAGCGGTCGAGGATCACCGGGGCTTCCTCTTCGCTGGCTTCGCGTCCCAGCAACTTGCGCACGATCAGCTGGTTCATGCTCAGGTTGGCCTGATGCAGCCAGAATCGCTTCACTTCGCCGACGTTCAGCTGGTTTTCCTCCAAATGGGCGCCGATCAGTTCAGCCACCATCGGGCAGACGTCGCGGAACACCTTGCGTCCTTCCTGAACGAACAGTTTGTCCCGGGTGCCGATGCCCTCCTCCGCCGCGCGGTTGAGGAAGCCGAAGTTGTTGCGGATGTTGTTGGAAAACTTGGTGAGCAGCTTGGTGCTGACCACATCGAACTGATACGGCGACGTGGCCTGGTCCGCGCGCTCGATGATCACGGCGGTGGCCGCGTCGCCGAAGATGAAGTGGCTGTCGCGGTCACGGAAATTCAGGTGGCCTGTGCAGACTTCCGGGTTGACCATGAGGATCGCCCGGGCCTGGCCCAGTTGCACGCTGTTGGCGGCGGCCTGGATGCCGAACGTCGCCGAAGAACAGGCCACGTTCATGTCGAAACCGAAACCTTCGATGCCCAGGGCTTCCTGTACTTCGATGGCGATGGCCGGGTAAGGACGCTGCAAGTTCGAACAAGCCACGATCACGCCGTCGATGTCGGCGGCGGTGCGACCGGCGCGTTCCAGGGCCTGCTTCGCGGCGCCGACGGCCATTTCGCAGAGCACCGACCACTCGTCATTGGAGCGCTCGGGCAGGCGCGGCGTCATGCGTTGTGGATCAAGAATGCCGTCCTTGTCCATGACAAAGCGGCTCTTGATGCCGGAAGCCTTCTCGATGAACGCGGCGTTGGATTCGGTCAATGCTTGCACTTCGCCGCGCTCGATGGCCTCGGCGTTATCGGCGTTGAACTGCGCGACGTAAGTATTGAAGGATTGCACCAGCTCTTCGTTGGAGATGCTGTTGGCCGGGGTGTACAGGCCGGTGCCGCTGATGACGACGTTATGCATGGTCGTGTCTCTATTCTGTTCAGGCAGAAAGTATTGGCACCGACGTACCAACACGCAAAGGGACTTTTCCCATCCCGGGGAAGCAGCCCTGGCATCGCTTTATTCCGATCCGCCCGTGACCTTGAAGAGCAAAACCACGGGACCGGTATTTATAGGCGCGAAGTTTGCCATAAACGCTGGCTTTTGGCCCTTGTTCCCTTTTACCAGACAAGAATCCACAGGGAATAGGTGGTGGTCTGATCAACCCTCCACCAACCCCCACTGCTTACCCAGGCGCTTGTCGGAAATCGGCACCTTGGTCCCCAACTGCTGGGCGAACAGCGACACGCGGTATTCCTCCAGCCACCAACGGTAGAGCTCCAGTTGCGGGTCGCGCTTGCCTTCCTGGGCGTGTTTGCTGGCGCGGGCCTGGTATTGAGCCCAGAGATTGGAGAGCTCGCCGCTCCAGACCCGGTCCTTCTGGACCTGGCTGCCCAGCTTCTCGAAACGTTGCTCGATTGCCTTGAGATAGCGTGGCAGCTCCTTGAGCCATTGATGGGGGGTTTCCCGCACGAAGCCTGGGTACACCAAGTGGCCGAGCTGTTGCTTGATGTCGTTCAGCGCCACGGCCTGGGCCAGGTCGATCTTGCCCTTGAAGCGTTTTTGCAGGCCGTGCCAGAGCTTGAGGATGTCCAGGGTCAGCTTCGCCAGGCGTTCGGCGTGCTCGGTCCAGGCGCCGCGCTTGCGTTCGGCCAGGGCCGCCAGCGCGGCACCGTCACGGGGCAGGCTCGGCTCGCCTTCGAGGATGCAGCTGTCGAGGCTCGCCAGCAGGATGTCTTCCACCAGAGCGTCGACGCGCCCCAATTCACGATAGAGCAGGCCCAACTCCGTCAATCCCGGCAGCTTGCCACGGAGGAATTTCGCCGTTTCGGCCAATTGCTGCATGAGCAAACGCTGCAAGGCACGACGGTGCTGGAACTCGGCTTCGGCCGGGGTCGGGAAGCGCCCTTCCTTGACCACGCCGCCCTCTTCCACCAACGCCGGGTACACCGTCATCGACAACCCGGCGATCTTCTGCTGGGTTTTCTCGGCCACCGGTGCGAAGACTTTCGCCTCCACCGGTTCCTGGCTCTTGGCTGTTTGCGGCACGGCCAAGGCGGCCTGGCTGGCCTCGGCAAAACGCGCCGTCAGCTCGGCCAGGTCGCGGCCTTCACCGAGGAACTTGCCCTGGCCATCGACGATTTCCAGGTTCATGCGCAAATGGCTTTCTACCTGCTGCGCCGCTTCCGCCCAGGCGTCATCGCTGACCCGCGCACCGGTCATGCGCAGCAATTCGCGCCCCAGGGATTGCGGCAACGAACCTTCGGCAAACGTGATGCGTTGCAACGCGGCCTTGACGAAGTCCGGCACCGGCACGAAGTTCTTGCGCAAGGCCTTGGGCAGGTTGCGCACCAGCGCGATGCACTTGGCTTCGATCATCCCCGGCACCAGCCATTCCAGGCGCTCAGGTGGCAGCATCGGCAGCAGCGGCGCCGGTACACGCAACGTGACGCCGTCGCGGGGATGGTTGGGCTCGAAGTGATAGCTTAACGGCAACGTCAAGTCGCCGACGCGCAAGGTGTCGGGGTACTGGTTGGCCGTCACCTCGCTGGCCTCCCGGGCCAGCACGTCTTCTTCGCGCATGATCAACAGCTGCGGATCTTTCTGGCTGTTGATCCGATACCAGCTGTCAAACGTCGCGGTCTGATGAATTTCGGCAGGCAGGCGCGCGTCGTAGAAGGCGAACAGCGTTTCCTCGTCCGCGAGGATGTCGCGGCGACGGGCCTTGGCTTCGAGCTCGTCGAGTTGTTCAAGCAACCGCGTATTGGCGCTCAGGCACTTGGCCTTGGACTGGATCTCGCCACGCACCAGCGCCTCGCGGATGAACAATTCACGGGACACCACCGGGTCCACCGGCCCGTAGTGAACGGGCCGACGACCAACGACGATCAGCCCGAACAAGGTGATCTGCTCATAAGCCACCACTTGCCCGCGCTTCTTCTCCCAATGGGGCTCGAAGTGGTTTTTCTTGATCAGGTGCCCCGCCAGCGGTTCGATCCAGTCCGGCTCGATCTTCGCCACCATGCGCGCGTACAACTTGGTGGTTTCCACCAGTTCGGCGGTCATCAGCCACTGCGGACGCTTCTTGCCCAGGCCTGACGATGGATGGACCCAGAAGCGCCGCTGGCGAGCGCCGAGGTAATCGCCGTCTTCGGTTTTCTGGCCGATCTGGCTCAACAGCCCCGAGAGCACCGCCTTGTGCAGTTTCGGGTAATCGGCCGGCTCTTTGTTGAGGCTCAACTGCATGTCGCGGCAGATCAGGCTCAACTGGCGGTGGGAATCACGCCATTCGCGCAGGCGCAGGTAATTCAGGAAGTTCTTGCGGCACCAGTTGCGCAGCGGGTTGGCGGTCAGGGCCTGGCGCTGTTCTTCGAAACCTCGCCACAGATTGACCAGCCCGGCGAAGTCCGAATCCGCGTCCTTCCATTGGGCGTGAGCCTGGTCGGCGGCCTGTTGGCGCTCGGGCGGACGCTCGCGCGGATCCTGGATCGACATGGCGCTGGCGACAATCAGCACTTCCTGCAGGCTGCCCAGCTTCGCTGCTTCCAACAGCATGCGGCCCATGCGCGGATCCACCGGCAAACGCGCCAATTGCCGACCCAACGGCGTCAATTGGCTGTTACGGTCCACCGCCGACAATTCTTGCAGCAGGTTGAATCCGTCGCTGATGGCCTTGCCGTCCGGCGGCTCGATGAACGGGAAATCGGTGATCTCGCCGAGACGCAGGTGCAGCATCTGCAGGATCACCGCCGCCAGGTTGGTGCGCAGGATTTCCGGATCGGTGAATTCAGGGCGACTGATGAAATCCTCTTCGCTGTACAACCGCACGCAGATCCCCGGCTCGACCCGCCCGCAACGGCCTTTGCGCTGGTTGGCGCTGGCCTGGGATATGGCTTCGATGGGCAGGCGCTGGACCTTCGCGCGATAGCTGTAGCGGCTGATGCGCGCGGTGCCGCTGTCGATTACGTAGCGGATACCCGGCACGGTCAATGAGGTTTCGGCGACGTTGGTGGCCAGCACCACGCGACGGCCCGGGTGGGACTGGAAGATCCGTTGTTGTTCGGCCGGCGACAAGCGCGCGTACAGCGGCAGGATCTCGGTGTGCTTGAGTTGGGCCTTGCGCAGCATTTCCGCGGCGTCGCGAATCTCCCGCTCGCCCGGCAGGAACACCAGCACGTCGCCGGGGCTGCGCCGTTCGCTGCGCTCGTAAGCAGCGATTTCGTCGAGGGTGGCGAGAATCGCCTGGTCGACGGTCAAGTCATCCTCGACCCGGTTACCCTCCTCGTCTTGCTCAAGGGTCAGCGGGCGATACCAGGTTTCCACCGGGAAGGTGCGGCCCGAGACTTCAACGATGGGGGCGTCATCGAAGTGCTTGGAGAAACGCTCCAGGTCGATGGTCGCCGACGTAATGATGACTTTCAGATCGGGGCGACGCGGCAACAGGGTCTTGAGGTAGCCCAGCAGGAAGTCGATATTCAGGCTGCGCTCGTGGGCTTCGTCGACGATGATCGTGTCGTAACGTTCGAGGTAGCGGTCGTTCTGGGTTTCCGCCAGCAGGATGCCATCGGTCATCAACTTGATGAGCGTGTTGGCGTCGCTCTGGTCCTCGAAACGCACCTGATAACCCACCAGCGCCCCCAGGGGGGTCGCCAGCTCTTCGGCGACACGGCTCGCCACGCTGCGGGCGGCGATGCGGCGTGGCTGGGTGTGGCCGATCAAACCCTGCTGGCCACGGCCGATCTCCAGGCAGATCTTCGGCAACTGGGTGGTTTTGCCCGAGCCGGTTTCTCCGGCGATGATCAGCACCTGATGCTTGAGCAGCGCCTCCTTGATCTCGTCGCGCTTGGCGGCGATCGGCAAGTTGTCGTCGTAGCGAATCGACGGCACGCTCGCCTTGCGCGCCAGCACCAGGTCGCACGACGCTTGCATCCGCGCTACCCACTGGGCCAGCTTGGCCTCGTCGGGCTTCTTGCGCAGCTCGAGCAACTGCCGCCGCAACCGGTGCCGGTCGGCGAGCATGGCGTGATCGAGGTTTTTCAGCAGTTTGTCGATAGCGGGGGTTTGGTCAGTCATCAGGTACGCAGGGTTCGTCGGTTTGAGCGAGGGGGCGATTGTCGCAGATTTGCGGCTATTGCGCCGAACACCAGAAGTGGCCTCACCACCGTCCCCTTGTGGGAGAGAGCTTGCTCGCGATAGCGGTGGATCAGCAATCGTTGATGTTAACTGGCACACCGTCATCGCGAGCAAGCTCGCTCCCACAGGTGGCTTTTGCTTGCCTGCTGGTTATTCGCTGTCCAGGTCTTTACGCCGATACGGGAACACATCGATCACCTTTCCCGCCCGGATCGCGTCCTGCAGGCCTTTCCAGTAGTCAGCGTTGTACAACTCGCCGTGCAACTGGTCGAACAGCTTGCGCTGCCCGGCGTCGGCGAACAGGAACGGCGGGAACTCTTCAGGGAAAACGTCCAGCGGGCCGATGGAATACCAAGGCTCGGACGCCATCTCATCTTCCGGCGTGCGCGGCTGGGGGATATGGCGGAAGTTGGCCTCGGTGAGAAAGCAGATCTCATCGTAATCGTAGAACACCACGCGGCCATGGCGGGTTACGCCGAAGTTCTTGAGCAGCATGTCGCCGGGGAAGATATTGGCGGCCGCCAGTTGCTTGATCGCCAGGCCATAATCTTCCAGCGCCTCGCGCACCTGAGCTTCGTTGGCGTTTTCCAGGTAGAGGTTCAGAGGCGTCATCCGGCGTTCGGTCCAGCAGTGGCGGATCAACACCGTGTCGCCCTCCACCGACACCGTGGACGGCGCCACATCCAGCAGTTCTTCCAGGCAGGCCGGCTCGAATTTGCTCAGGGGGAAGCGGAAGTCGGCGAACTCCTGGGTGTCGGCCATGCGCCCGACCCGGTCAACGCTTTTCACCAATCGGTATTTCTCGATGACCGTGGCCCGGTCGACGTTCTTCGACGGCGAGAAACGGTCCTTGATGATCTTGAACACGGTGTTGAAGCCCGGCAGGGTGAACACGCTCATGACCATGCCGCGCACGCCAGGCGCCATGATGAACTGGTCATCGGTGTTCGCCAGGTGGTTGATCAGCGCCCGGTAGAACTCCGACTTGCCGTGCTTGTAGAAACCAATCGAAGTGTACAGCTCGGCAATGTGCTTGCCCGGCAGGATGCGCTTGAGAAAGCCAATGAATTCCGCCGGCACCGGCACGTCCACCATGAAATACGAACGGGTGAACGAGAAGATGATCGACACCTGCGCCTCGTCGGTGATCAGCGCGTCGATCTGGATACCCCGGCCTTCGCGGTGCAGCAACGGGATCACCAGGGGCCACTGATCGTCATGGGTGTAGATGCGGCCCACCAGGTAGGCGCCCTTGTTGCGATAGAGCACCGAGGAAAACAGTTCGACCGTCAGTTCCGGGTCCTTGCAGACCCAATCCGGCAGGTTTTCGCGCAGCTGGCTTTCGAGACGTCGCAGGTCGCCGGGCAGGTCGGCGTACTCTTCACTGAAGCGATAATCGGCAAAGATCGCCGCGAGCATTTTGTCCAGTTGCCCTTCGGGTTTATAGGTGCGGGTCTGTGCCGCGCGAGCACGACGCAGGCTCGGCCGGGTCGTGTGGATGAACATGGTGCCGTCGCTGATCAGATCATGGCTGAACAGGCCGCAGAAGATCGAGTTGTACCAGGTCTCCGACAATTCATCGTCGAAGCGCAGGTCGATCAGGCTGATATAGGCGCTCTTCACCAATGGCCAGCAACCAACGTCCATCAAGGCCTCGGCGCTAAAGGCCTGGCGCAACCGGGCGACGGTTTCGAAGACTTTTTCTTCATACAGATTGATGCGCGCCGCCGAGGCCGCCTGCGCCTCCAACCATTGCGCCTGCTCGAACCGGGCGCGGGCGCCGTCGGTGATCTGCCGGAAATGCTCACGATAATCGTCGAAACCGTCGAGGATCGAACGGGCGATATCGGTCGCGGGCCATGGCTGCGGCATAGGGTAAACCTCGGCGGGTCATGCTTGTTATTGGCGACTGAGCTTAGAGGCCAATCCCTGGGCAACGCAACCATTGCCATCGGTGTTTAGCGGGGTGACACTTGCGACCCGATCAAGGAAGGATGCACCCGTGAACCTCGTCGATATCCTGCGCTTGCTGTCACTGGCCGCCATCTGGGGCGCGAGCTTCTTGTTCATGCGCATTATCGCTCCGGTCATCGGTACGATTCCCACGGCTTTCTTTCGCGTCTCCATTGCCTTCGTCGGCCTGCTGGTCATTCTTGCGCTGATGCGTGTCGACTGGAATTTTCGCGGCAAGCTAAAAGCCGTGATGGTTTTTGGGCTTGATCAATTCCGGCATTCCCGCAACGTTCTACTCCCTGGCGGCCCAAGTGTTGCCGGCGGGCTACTCGGCGATCTTCAACGCGACGACGCCGCTGATGGGCGTGCTGATCGGTGGGTTGTTTTTCCGTGAGCCACTCACGGCGGCCAAGGTCAGCGGGGTTTTTCTCGGCCTGATGGGCGTCGCGATCCTCACCCGCGCAGGTCCGGTGGCGTTCGACCAGCAACTGTTGATGGGCGCCCTCGCCTGCCTGCTCGCCACGACCTGCTATGGCTTTGCCGGTTTTCTGACCCGGCGCTGGCTCGATCATCAAGGCGGGTTGGACAGCCGCTTGTCCGCCCTTGGCAGCATGTTCGGCGCCACGATCTTCCTGTTGCCGCTGTTTGGCTACAGTGTCATCACCCAACCACCGGCCAGCTGGGGCGGCTGGAGCGTATGGCTGTCGCTGCTGGGCCTGGGCCTGGTGTGTACGGCGCTGGCGTACATTCTTTATTTCCGCTTGCTCAGCTCCATTGGCCCAGTCAAATCCATGACAACGACCTTTCTGATCCCGCCGTTCGGCGTGCTGTGGGGCGCATTGCTGCTGGATGAGCCACTGGGCATGGCCCATGTGTATGGCGGGGTGTTGATTGCGGCGGCGTTGTGGTTGGTGTTGAAGCCTGGGGTGGTCAAGCCGGTTGGAGCGTCTGCCCGGTAATTCATCGGTGTAGCGGAGTAGGCCATCGCGAGCAAGCTCGCTCCCACAGGGTTATGCGCAGCCTTTTGTGGGAGCGAGCTTGCTCGCGATAGCGGTGGAACTGCCAGCGATCAGCTAGCGACTTTTACGAAACACAAACAGCAACCCCACGATGATCAACCCCATCCCCAGCAAGCTCAACAACGCCAACCGGTTGCCGAACACCAGGTAGTCCATGATCGCCGTCACCGCCGGCACCAGGTAGAACAGGCTGGTGACGTTGACCAGATTGCCCCGGGCAATCAGCCGGTACAGCAGCAACGTCGCCAACACCGACACCACCAGCCCCATCCACAACACCGGCACGATGAAACCCGCGCTGCGCTCGAAGTGGAAGGGTTGGAACGGCACGAACACCGAGCACAACACCAGCCCGGCCAGGTACTGCACCGGCAGCGTGCCCAGTGGGTTGTCGGTGATGCGCTTCTGCATGATGGAGCCCGCCGTCATGCTCACCAGCGCCAGCAACCCGCACAGCATGCCCGCCAGGGACATGCCGGCCAGGCCAATGCCTTGGTAAACCACCATCACCAACCCCACCAGCCCCAGCGCCAGGCCGAACATGCGCTGCCATGAACGCTGACGCTCCATGAGCACCACGGTAAGGATCGGCTGCACGCCCATGAGCGTCGCCATTACTCCAGGGGTGACGTTCAGTTGCAGCGCCAGCAGATAGAAAATCTGATAGGCACCCAACAGCACCAGTCCCGTCGCCGCCGCGTACAGCATCGGCTTGCCGGTGCCGGGCAGCTTGAACTTCAACATGGGGATCAACAGCACCAATGCGCACAACGCGATGGCGAAGCGGATCAGCAGGAAGGCGAAAGGTGACGCGTGGGCCAGGCCCAATTTGGAGAAGATCGCCCCGCTGCTCCACAACAGAACGAACAGGCTCGTCGAAGCCGTCGCCAATAAGGCGTTTTTGGAAAAGGAAAACATGAAAAACCACCTGTAGTCAGGCAAAAAGCCAACTCAGCCGAAGCTGAAATCCAGTCGTTTTTTCAGGCGGGCGCAGGGAACGGCAACCGTTGCCGATCAGCCCTGAACGCCAACACCCGGCGGTGATACGCAGGCGTATACCGGTGAGCGACTGACAGGTGGAGGGTATTGACCGATCTGCTCAGGCGACCTGTTCCCGCACGGCACGACGCCAGCGTTGAACGCTGGGACCACGACCGCGGTGACTGGGAATGAAGGCATGAGCCGATCTCTTGGAGGGTGGGTTCGAAAACCGAGCGCTGACTATAACCAGCGCTCGACATGTAACGCAATGTTTAAACAAACAACCAGTAGCCGAGCGCCGTCAGCACAGCCACGGCCAGCACCGGCCGCATCACCCGATACGCCTTGGGGTGCTTGCGCTTGAATTGCTTGACCCTACCGCTGATGCCGTCACTGAACGACTTGCTCCAGGCGTAGGCCCGGTTGATACCGCCGACGCGTTCGTCGTCGAGGTTCTGCGGCGCGGTAGCGCGGCCAAGGAATGCACTGATAGCGCGATTGAGACGAGTCATCAGCGGGTTTTTAAGTGGACGCTCGACATCGCAGAACAGGATAACGCGGGTCTGCGGCGTTTCGTTCTTGACCCAGTGCACGTAGGTTTCGTCGAACATGACGTCTTCACCGTCGCGCCAGGCGTAGATTTGTCCGTCTACGAAGATCCGGCAATCATCGGAGTTGGGCGTGGACAACCCGAGGTGATAGCGCAGGGACCCAGCGAACGGATCGCGATGGGGGTTCAGGTGACTGTCGCCCGGCAGCAGGGCAAACATCGCGCCCCGAACGTTGGGAATTCGATTGACCAGCTCAACGGTCCTTGGGCAGAGCTGCTTCGCCGAGGGCAGCGGCTTGTCATACCACTTGAGATAGAAGCGCTTCCAGCCCTTCTTGAAGAAAGAGCCGAAGCCGGCATCGTTGTTCTTCTCGGCGGCGCGAATATAACCCTCGTCGAACAGGCGCATGGCTTCGTCGCGGATCACTTGCCAGTTCTCCTTGAGCACATCCAGCTCTGGGAACTGGCTGCGATCCAGATAAGGCTTGGACGGCACGCTGGAGAACAAGTACATCAGGGCGTTATAGGGCGCGAAGAATGCCGAGTGGTTGACGAACTGGCGCAGGACAGGCAAACGCGCCTTGCCACGTAAATGCACGTAAAGCGTGCTGCCCAAAAACAGCAGCAATACCGAAGCCTTCGCGACAAACGAAACGGTCATTTCTTTTTCAACTCCTTGTTTAAATGCAACTTGCGCTACGCCATCTGCCCGACGCGGCGGCCGGCCATGTTAAATATCCCTGTCCAGGTTAAACATCGCCGGAGGCGACATTCACCGTTGAGAAAAATGCAACAAAGCCCTTGTTACCATGCGTCGCCTGAACCTTGGCTGACGCACTCTCAAACGTGACTCCTTTTCGTGGCTAGGGAGCTTGCTCCCGCTCGACTGCGCAGCAGTCGCCTCCAACCGCAAGGATCGCCGGGGCGCGCTTCGCATTCCAGCGGGAGCAAGCTCCATCGCCACATGGATCAAGCTTCCACAGAAAGCTATTTCGCCATTGCACAGAGGTCTACTGCTGGGTCTCCTGCTCGGTAAACAAGTCACTGAACAACATGCTCGACAGGTATCGTTCGCCCGAATCCGGCAGGATTACCACGATGGTCTTGCCCTGCATTTCCGGCTTTTCCGCCAGGCGTGCCGCCACGGCCATCGCCGCGCCGCAAGAGATGCCGCAGAGAATTCCCTCTTCCTGCATCAAGCGCAGGGCCATGGCCTTGGACTCGTCATCGGTCACCCGCTCCACCTGATCGACGATCGACAGATCGAGGTTCTTCGGCACGAAGCCCGCGCCGATACCCTGGATCTTGTGGGGGCTGGGCTTGATTTCCTGCCCCGCCATCACCTGGGTGATCACCGGGGAAGCCTCGGGCTCTACCGCCACCGACAGGATCGGTTTGCCGCACGTATTCTTGATATACCGCGAGACACCGGTAATGGTTCCGCCCGTCCCGACGCCCGCGACCAGAACGTCCACCGCGCCATCGGTGTCGTTCCAGATTTCCGGGCCGGTGGTTTTCTCGTGGATCGCCGGGTTGGCCGGATTCTCGAACTGCTGCGGCATGAAGTATTTCGAGGGGTCGCTGGCCATGATCTCGGCGGCTTTCTCGATGGCACCTTTCATGCCCTTGGCCGGCTCGGTGAGCACCAGTTCCGCCCCCAGGGCCTTGAGCACCTTGCGCCGCTCGATGCTCATGGACGCCGGCATGGTCAGCATCAATTTATAGCCACGGGCGGCGGCCACGAATGCCAGGCCAATGCCGGTGTTGCCCGAAGTCGGTTCGACGATGGTCATGCCGGGCTTGAGTTTGCCGGAGCTTTCGGCGTCCCAGATCATGTTCGCGCCTATCCGGCACTTGACCGAATAACCCGGGTTGCGCCCTTCGATCTTGGCCAGGATGGTCACGCCGCGCGGGGCGATGCGATTGATCTGCACCAGTGGCGTATTGCCAATGGAATGGGCGTTGTCAGCGTATATACGACTCATGACCGGGTCCTTAATGCAGAGGGAATTTAGCGCTTAAAGGTAAGCCTGTTGCCCAAAGGCGTCCAGTTGCACCGAACGTTCCCGTTGTTACAAGAGTCAATGGCTTTAACAACGGAGACTACTGTCATGAAGCGTCGATACAGCTGGCCACTGTGGGCCTTCGTCGCCATCGTTGCGCTGTTGGTGGCCCTGCATTTCGCATTGCCTTACCTGGTGCGCAACTACCTCAACGACAAACTGGCGGACATGGGTGATTACCGCGGCCAGGTCGTCGATGTCGACCTGGCCCTCTGGCGTGGAGCCTACCGGATCAATGGCTTGAAGATCGTCAAGGTCGACGGCAAGGTGCCGGTGCCATTCGTCGATGCTCCGGTGGTCGACCTGTCCGTGAGCTGGCACTCGCTGTGGTATGACCATGCGGTGGTGGCCGAAGTGGAATTTGCCCGTCCCGAAGTCAACTTCGTCGACGGCGGGGCCGACCGGCAAAACTCCCAGACCGGCCAGGGCACCAACTGGCGCGAGCAGTTGAGCAAACTGTTGCCTATCACCTTCAACGAAGTGCGCCTGCGGGATGGCAAGGTCACCTTTCGCAATTTCAACTCCAAGCCACCGGTCAACCTGCGGGCCACAGAGGTCAACGCCAGCTTCTATAACCTGACCAACGTGGTCGACACCGAAGGCAAGCGCGACGCCCGGTTCGAGGGCAAGGCCCTGGTGGCCGAACACGCGCCCCTGGAGGTGCAAGCGACCTTCGATCCCTTGAGCAATTTCGAGGACTTCGACTTCCGTCTGCGGGCCAGAAACATCGAGTTGAAACGCCTGAACGACTTTGCCGCGGCCTATGGGAAATTCGACTTCAATGCCGGTCACGGCGATCTGGTGGTCGAAGCCGAAGCTGACAATGCTCGGCTCAGCGGCTACATCAAGCCGCTGCTTCGCGACGTCGACGTGTTCGATTGGCAGCAGGACGTGGAGAACGAGAAAAAGAACATCTTCCGCTCGGTCTGGGAAGCCTTGGTCGGCACGGGCGAAACGGCCCTGAAAAATCAGAGCAAGAACCAGTTCGCCACGCGGGTGGAGCTGAGTGGCAACGTGCATCAGCAGAACATCAGTGCCTTCGAAGCCTTCCTGCAAATCCTGCGCAACGGTTTCGTACAGGCCTTCAATGCCCGGTACGAGCAACCGCCGCCTTCCAAAGATTAGATCTTGCGTTATTGGTGGCGAGGGGATACATCCCCGCCAGGGTGCGAAGCGGCCCCAAACCAGGCAACTCGGTGTGCAAGGTAAAACGGGTTCACTGCCTTAGGGCTGCTGCACAGCCCAGCGGAGCGGTGCGACGTTTCGCTTAATCCCCTCGGCACAAGACTGAGTCAACATGTGACGCTCCATTCAGAGACTGAATACAGCGTCTGCGTTCACAGTCGGCGGGGCCTCGCGGTATAGTCGGGCACGACATTTATTTCGCGCGCCCCGCCTCGCCGGGCCGGCGACACGTTCGAGGAATTGCAGATGAAGTTCGAAGGCACCAGCGCCTACGTGGCCACCGATGACCTGAAACTGGCCGTCAACGCCGCCATCACCCTGGAGCGGCCGCTGTTGGTCAAGGGCGAACCGGGCACTGGCAAGACCATGCTCGCCGAACAACTGGCGGAGTCCTTCGGCGCGCGCCTGATCACCTGGCACATCAAGTCCACCACCAAGGCCCACCAGGGCCTGTACGAGTACGATGCGGTCAGCCGCCTGCGGGACTCGCAGTTGGGCGTGGACAAGGTCCACGACGTGCGCAACTACTTGAAGAAGGGCAAGCTCTGGGAAGCCTTCGAGTCCGAAGAACGGGTGATCCTGCTGATCGACGAGATCGATAAGGCCGACATCGAGTTCCCCAACGACCTGCTGCAAGAGCTCGACAAGATGGAGTTCTACGTCTACGAGACCGACGAAACCATCAAGGCCAAGCAGCGCCCGATCATCATCATTACCTCCAACAACGAAAAGGAACTGCCGGACGCCTTCCTGCGTCGCTGCTTCTTCCACTACATCGCATTTCCCGACCGCGCCACCCTGCAGAAAATCGTCGACGTGCATTACCCGGATATCAAGAAGGACCTGGTCAGCGAAGCGCTGGACGTGTTTTTCGATGTGCGCAAAGTCCCGGGCCTGAAGAAAAAGCCTTCCACCTCCGAGTTGGTGGATTGGCTCAAGCTGCTGATGGCCGACAACATCGGCGAAGCGGTGCTGCGCGAGCGTGATCCGACCAAGGCCATTCCGCCGCTGGCCGGCGCCTTGGTCAAGAACGAACAGGACGTGCAATTGCTTGAGCGCCTGGCGTTCATGAGCCGTCGCGGCACTCGCTGATCCTCTTCGTCCAACAAGAGCGAGGGCGATTGCCATGCTGCTTAACCTGTTCAATGAGATGCGCGCCGCCAAGGTGCCCGTGTCGGTGCGAGAACTGCTGGACCTGATCAACGCGCTGAAACAGCGGGTGATCTTTGCCGACATGGATGAGTTCTATTACCTGTCCCGGGCCATCCTGGTGAAGGACGAGCGGCATTTCGACAAGTTCGACCGGGCGTTCGCCGCGTATTTCAATGGCCTGGAGAAACTCGACGATCACCTCCAGGCGCTGATTCCCGAAGACTGGCTGCGCAAGGAATTCGAGCGCTCGTTGACCGACGAGGAACGGGCGCAGATCCAATCCCTGGGCGGCCTGGACAAGCTGATCGAAGAATTCAAGAAGCGCCTGGAAGAACAAAAGGAACGCCATGCCGGCGGCAACAAGTGGATCGGCACTGGCGGCACCAGCCCGTTCGGTTCCGGCGGCTTCAACCCCGAAGGCATTCGCGTCGGCGACGCCGGCAAGCGCCAGGGCAAGGCCGTCAAGGTCTGGGACCAGCGCGAATACAAGAACCTCGACGACCAGGTCGAACTGGGCACCCGCAACATCAAGATCGCCCTGCGCCGCCTGCGCAAGTTTGCCCGTCAGGGCGCGGCGGAAGAGCTGGACATCGACGGCACCATCGACCACACCGCCCGGGATGCCGGCCTGCTGAATATCCAGATGCGCCCGGAGCGACGCAACACCGTCAAGCTCCTGTTGCTGTTCGATATCGGCGGTTCGATGGACGCCCACGTGAAGATCTGCGAAGAGTTGTTCTCGGCCTGCAAGACCGAGTTCAAGCACCTGGAATACTTCTACTTCCATAACTTTGTGTATGAATCGGTTTGGAAGAACAACCTGCGCCGTACCTCGGAGCGCACGTCGACTCAGGATTTGTTGCACAAGTATGGCGCCGACTACAAAGTGATCTTCATCGGCGACGCCGCCATGGCGCCCTATGAAATCACTCAGGCCGGCGGCAGCGTCGAGCACTGGAACGAAGAAGCCGGTTACGTGTGGATGCAGCGCTTCATGGAGAAGTACAAGAAACTCATCTGGATCAATCCCTACCCCAAAGACACCTGGGGTTATACCGCCTCGACCAACATCGTGCGCGAGCTGGTGGAAGACCGGATGTATCCGCTGACCTTGCGGGGGCTGGAGGAAGGGATGCGGTTTCTTTCCAAGTAAAGTTCTTTGGTGCCTTTCAGGGCCTCATCGCGAGCAGGCTCGCTCCCACAGGGGTCTTGTATACGACGAAGATCCAGTGTGGGAGCGAGCCTGCTCCGGGCGGCGATCCGACGATGCTTTTAGCGGTTTAACAGCGCCCGCATACACTCCACCTGCTGCCGATGCGCAACCGCCTGCACCACCGGACGCAACCGCACCTGAGTTCCCGGCAGGCATTGCGCCAACCGTGCCAGGGACAGCGGCGTCAACGCACCCAGGCGTGGGTAACCGCCGATGGTTTGCCGATCATTGAGCAACACGATCGGCTGGCCGTCCGGCGGTACCTGCACGGCACCGAGGGGAATGCCCTCCGAGATCATCGCCGGCCCCTGATACTCCAGCGCAGTCCCCAGCAAACGCATGCCCATGCGGTCGGCGCGACTGTCCAGCGTCCACGGGCTGTTGAACGCATCGAACAGGCTCCGTCCGCTGAACTCGCCATTCTGCGCACCCAGGATCAGATCCAGCGGCTGCACCTGCTGGAAATCCGGAATCCGCGTGTGCGGCATGGGCCGAGGCGTCGCCGAGCCTGAATAGCTCAAGCGCGCCCCACGATCCAGGGCCCGCCCTCGCCCATCCAGGCCACCAAGTTCTTCGCGCACGACGGTCGAACGGCTGCCCAGGACTTGCGGTGCATCGAACCCGCCAGGCGCCGCCAGGTAGGCCCGGGCACCGAGCACGGGCTGGGTCAGCGCCAGCACCTGGCCCTTGCGCAAGCTGAAAAAGCGCCACGACGCCACGCCCTGGCCGTCTATCCGCGCACCCAGGTCCGCTCCGGCCAGGGCCAGCACACAATCCTCTTCAGCCACCACCGTGAAGCCGCCGAGGGTAACCTCCACCACCGCCGCGTCGAGATCATTGCCGAGCATCCAGTTGGCCCACGCCATCGACAGCCAATCCGCCGCGCCGCCCTGGGTCACGCCCAAGTGCCTCACGCCGAAGCGGCCGGTGTCCTGCAACAGGCACAGCGGCGTGCTGGCCTCGATCAACAACCGACTCATGCCTGGGCCTCCAACGGTGTGTCGTCGCCACCCAGGGCGATGAATTCGGCGTGGTCCACGGCAGCGAAACGCACCGTGTCCCCCGGCTGCATCAGGCTGTAGCCGTCGCGCTCACGATCAAACAGTCTGGCCGGGGTGCGCCCGATCAGGTTCCAACCGCCGGGCGACACCGCCGGATACGCTGCGGTCTGCCGTTCGGCAATGCCGACACTGCCCGCCGCGACCCGTTTGCGCGGCGTGTCGAGGCGCGGGGCGGCCAGTGCTTCGTCCACCAGCCCCATGAAGGCGAACCCCGGTGCGAAGCCCAGGGCAAATACCTGGTATTCGCGCTCGCTGTGGCGCCGGATCACCTGCTCCACCGTCAGCCCACTGCGACTCGCCAGCAGGCCCAACTCCGGCCCGACGGTAGCGTCGTACCACACCGGCAGCACGTGGCATTGACCGGCGGATCGGGCGTCCGGTGAAAGGTTATGCAATGCCTCGTCGATCAGTTCGCGGGCCTGGACCGGGTTCAGGACGAGCAAATCGTAATGGACCATCAACGTGGTATAGGACGGCACCAGGTCGATCAAACGCTCGGCAAACACCGCTCGCAGGCGCTCGCTGGCGGCCAGCATCCAAGGCATGTTGGCCTCTGCGATTTCGTCGAACAGGCGCACCATCAGGCAGTCCACCGCCACCACTTCCAAGCGTGGTTTCATGGCGCGCTCTGCCGGTCCAGGGCTTCACGGATGCGTTGAACAGCGGCTACCGAACTGGCGTTGTCGCCATGTACGCACAACGTAGTGGCGTGCAGGTTCAGGGCGCTGCCATCGCTGGCCGTCAACGGATCGCCGCGAGCAATTGTCAGGGCCTGCGCGATGATGACCTCGGGGTCGTGATGCACCGCGCCCGGCGTTTGCCGCGAAACCAGGCGGCCGGCACTGTCATAAGCACGATCGGCGAAGGCTTCGAACCACAGCGTCAGGCCATACTCATCGCCCAGGGCCTGGGCGGCGCTGTTGTCCCGGGTCGCCATGAGCATCAACGGCAACCCGCGATCATAAGCGGCAACGGCCTGGATGACGGCGCGCAGTTGCGCCGGGTTGGCCATCATGTCGTTGTACATCGCGCCGTGGGGCTTGACGTAGCTGACCTGCCCGCCCTGGGCCCGGCAAATGCCGTCCAGCGCGCCGATCTGATAATGCAGCAAGTCCTGCAGTTCCTGGGCGCCATAAGCCATGGAACGCCGGCCGAAGCCCGCCAGGTCCTGATAGGCCGGGTGGGCGCCTATCCGCACGCCGTGGCTCAGGGCCAGACCGACGGTCTTGCGCATGATGCTCGGGTCGCCGGCATGGAAACCGCAGGCGATGTTGGCGCAATCGATGAAGGGCATCACCTCGGCATCCAGACCCATGGTCCAACTGCCGAAACTTTCGCCTATGTCGCAATTCAATAGCAGGCGGTTCACGGTGAACGCTCCTGTAAGTTCTTTCTTTTAAGCCTGTGGGACTTCGTCCCCCAGGGTATCAGTTACTCGGCTTCCAGCTGCTTGCCTTGGGTTTCCGGCAGGCTCAGGGCCGCCAGGATCACCACGCCGTAGGACACTGCCGCGAACGCACCGATGCCAACACTCAACGGCACCTTCTGGCTCAAGATACCGATCAGCAGCGGAAACAGTGCCGCCACCGCCCTGCCGATGTTGTAGCAGAAACCCTGGCCAGAACCCCGGATGCGCGTGGGAAACAGCTCGGTGAGGAACGAGCCCATGCCACTGAACATACCCGATGCGAAAAAGCCCAGGGGAAAGCCCAGCCAGAGCATCACGTTATTGCTCACCGGCACCTGGGTGTACAGCAAGACGATGGTGAACGAGCCTACGGCATACAGGACGAAATTCTTCTTTCGTCCCAGGATGTCCGACAGGTACGCACTGATGACGTAACCCACGTAGGAGCCGACGATCACCATGGCCAAGTAGCCACCGGTGCCCAGGACGCTCAGGCCACGTTCGTTCTTGAGAAAAGTCGGCAGCCAGGACGTGATCGCGTAGTAACCACCCAGCGCGCCGGTGGTCAGCAACGAGGCTCGTATCGTGGTGAAGAGAATGCCGGGGGCGAAAATCTCGTAGAACTTCGCTGGGTTTTCCGGCGTCAGGCGGGCCTTGGTCTGGTTATAGACTTCCGGATCCTTGACCAACCGGCGGACGAAAATCACGAACACGGCGGGCACGATGCCGAGAATGAACAGTGCGCGCCAGGCGTCTTCCGGCGGCAGCACCGAAAACAGCAGCGCATACAGGATCGCCGTCATGCCCCAACCCAGCGCCCAGCCCGATTGCACCATGCCCACCGCTTTACCGCGGTCCTTGGCGCGAATGACTTCGCCCATCAACACCGCGCCAGCGGTCCACTCGCCGCCGAAACCGAAGCCCATCAGCGTGCGGGCGATCAACAGTTGTTCGTAGTTCTGGGCAAAGCCGCACAGAAAAGTGAAGAATGCGAACCACAGCACCGTCAGTTGCAGGGTACGGACCCGGCCGATGCGGTCAGAGAGAATGCCCGCCACCCAGCCGCCAATGGCGGAGGCGATCAAGGTGCTGGTGTGAATCAGGCCTGCCTGCCCGGTGGTGATGCCCCACATCGCGATCAGGGTCGGCACCACGAAACTGAGCATTTGCGTGTCCATGCCGTCCAGGGCGTAACCGATCTTGCAGCTCCAGAAGGTGCGCCGTTCCTGCTGGTTGATGTTGCGATACCAATCGAACGGGCCGGACCGGGCCTGGGGTTGGGGGACGCCGAGCGTGTCGGGTGCACTCATGGTGGTTCTCCACGGTTTTATTGTTGTGAGTCTCGACGATGCTGGCGCGGAGACCGTTGCCCCGATTCTTGAGCGCGCAGCCGATCCCGTCCAACGAATAAAACCTTGGCCGGGTCATAAGAAAAATTTGATTGGGTGGGCAAGATTGCCGGAAAACTTGGAGGACACCGTTGTGGCGAGGGGATTTATCCCCGCTGGGTCGCGAAGCGGCCCCCAACAAGGCCAAACAGGATTATCTAATTAACTGCAATGGGGGCTGCTTTGCAGCCCAGCGGGGATAAATCCCCTCGCCACTAGAGCCCGCGCAGGTCACGCTCTTCGATCGGCCGGCTCTGGCGCAAGCGCTTGCCGCCCAGCACCACCCAGTCGATCAGGCGGAACAGGCATTCCAGGCCGAACGACAGCAACATCGCGCCGCTGATGCCCCAGATCATCGCCTCGGGGGTCAGCAGGATCTGGTAGCTGTAGCCGTTCCAGGTTTCCTTGCGGATGTCCGGATCGGCGGCCAGCGCCACTTGCAGCAGGCGGATGTACCACGGGCCTTGCATCGCCTGGAATTGCTTGTCCAGGGCCTGCTGGCGCACGAGCAAGGTGTTCAGGCTGTCGGCATCGCTGCGAAAGATCGGGTCTTCGCTGGCGCGGTAATGGGCCACGAGGGCCTGCATGTCGCCTTTGAAGAACTGATTGGCGGTGCCCTGGAAACCTTGCAGGCCAGTCTGCGCCTCGATCAGGTGAGCCTCGACCCGCTTGGCGTAGTCATTGATGAACCCCGGAACCTGGACCCCCACCAACAGGCCCACCGCGAACAACACCAGCCGTAGATAACTGAGCAACATAACGTGACGTCCTTATTCGGTCCGGCCGTGGCTGACGCATTCGCCGCGCCGCCACAGGCTCCATTGGCCCGGCTCGTAGCGGGTCCAGGTTTCGTTTTCGGTCAAGGGTTCGGTAGCGATCACCGTGACCACGTCGTTGGGGGTGGTTTCCGCCTGGAAATCGACAATCACGTCCACGTCCTTGAGCCGCGCCGGGCCGAACGGCGCGCGACGGGTTATCTGCGCCAGTTTCGTCGAGCAATAGCAGAACAGCCAGTCGCCATCGCTGAGCAAGCAGTTGAACACGCCTTTGCTGCGGTATTCGGTGCAGGCCTCGATCAACGACGGCAGCAACTGTTCCACGTCTACTGGCTCGGGAAACGCCTGGCGCACGCGGTTAAGCAGGTCGCAGAACGCCGCTTCGCTGTCGGTATCACCCACCGGACGGTAGAAGCTTGCGCCCGGCTGGAAATCAGCGAGCTGGCCGTTGTGGGCGAAACACCAGTTACGTCCCCATAACTCCCGCACGAACGGGTGCGTATTGGACAGGCAGACCTTGCCGACGTTGGCCTGGCGGATATGCCCGATCACCACTTCGCTCTTGATCGGATAACGCTGCACCAGGTTCGCCACTTCAGACTCGCTGCTCGCGGCCGGGTCCTGGAACAGGCGCAGGCCACGGCCCTCGTAAAAGGCGATGCCCCAGCCGTCGCGGTGCGGCCCGGTCTTGCCGCCGCGCTGCATCAGCCCAGTGAAGCTGAACACGATGTCGGTCGGCACATTCGCGCTCATGCCCAATAACTCACACATGCTCGAACCCTCGTTTGAATGGGCGGCCCGATTACAGGCGCGGTTCGATACGCGAACGCTGGGGGTTGCTCGGCACGGGTGGGCGACCGTAACGGTCGTCACCGGCCACGCCGAACGGCGGCTCGTCGTCAGGCTCGGCAGCGGCGGCGGCTTTAGCGGCGGCGGCCCGTTCCCTGCGAGCGTTGGCAGCGCGTTCGATGGGGAAGCGGATCAGCACGAAAATCAGATAAAGGCCGAACGCGATCATGCCGTACATAAGCAGGTCGGACGCTGCGCGCCATACGTTGTTGCCGACCTTGAACAATACGTCCAGGGCGACGATGGCCAAGGCCGGCGCGACTTTTTCCTTCACCGGGTCGACGATGGTGGGGCTGAACAGCAACACCGCCATCAGCAGCCGCAGCGGCTCGCGCAACCAGCGCCACATGAAGCGGGTCATGCGCATCCAAACCAGGAGGCAGCCCACGGCGGCAAAGGCGTACAGGCCCCAGGCAATCAGATAGTCGTTCTCGGTCATGGTGTCCATGGCAAGGCAGGCAAAGAGGCGCTTATAGTAACGGCTTTTCGCTCGTCAGGCTGCCCCGGCATCCAGCGGATGCCCGGCATGGAGAGTTTTTCGGTCCGGCGGCAGAACTGACCCCGCCAGGCACTTGTCCCTTTTCGTATCACGCTCGAGAGTTTTTCCATGCCCCGATCTGCCCACGTTACCGATGCCCCGATTGCCCGCAAGGCCCCTGGTATCGACCCGTATGCCTGGCTGCAAGACCGCGACACCGACGCCGTGCTCGATTACCTAAAGGCTGAAAACAGCTACCAGGAGGCCCTGCTTGCCGACCAGGCCGAACTGCGCGAGACGCTGTTTAAGGAAATCAAGGGACGGATCCTCGAAACCGACCTGTCCCTGCCCTCGCCCTGGGGTCCCTACCTGTATTACACCCGCACCACGGCGGGCGACGAATACCCGCGCCACTACCGCTGCCCGCGTCCGGCCGACGACAGCCTGACCGTGGATGAAAGCCATGAACAGCTGCTGCTGGACCCGAACGCCCTGGCCGGGGGCGGATTCTTTGCCCTGGGCGCGTTCAGCATCAGCCCCGATCACCAACGCTTGGCCTACAGCCTGGATACCACGGGTGATGAGATCTACACGCTGTTCGTGAAGGAATTGTCCAACGACAGGGTCAGCGAACTGTCCTTCGAAAACTGTGATGGCAGCATGACCTGGGCCAACGACAGCCTGACGCTGTTCTTTGGCGAACTGGACGACACCCATCGCCCGCATAAGCTGTTTCGTTATCGTTTGGACGGCACCGCCGCCGAAGAGGTCTTCCATGAGCCGGACGGGCGGTTTTTCCTGCATTGCTACCGCTCCAGCTCGGAAAAACAGTTAATCCTGTCCCTGAGCAGCAAGACCACGAGTGAAGTCTGGGTGCTCGACGCGGCGCAGCCGCAACAACCGTTTACCTGCGTGGCGCCACGGGTGGAAAACCATGAGTACGACGTCGACCACGGCTTGCTCGATGATCGTTGGACCTGGTTTATCCGCAGCAACCGTGACGGCATCAACTTCGCGCTGTACGAGGCCGTCGACACGGGCGAGGCGCCGACCGAGGCCGACTGGCAGAACCTGATCCCCCACAGCGACACGGTGATGATCGACGGCCTGAGCCTGAACGCCATGGCCATGACCTTGAGCTTGCGCGAAGGCGGCCTGCCGATCATCGAAGTTCACCCACAGGGATCGCCGACATATCGGGTGCAACTTCCAGACGCGGCCTACAGCCTGCACGTACAGAACAGCCTGGAATTCGTCAGTGAGCGCATCCGCCTGCGCTACGAGGCACTGAATCGCCCGGCCCAGATCCGCCAGTTGGACCTGGCCAGCGGCAACCAGGTCGTGCTCAAGCAAACCCCGGTACTGGGTCCGTTCGATGCCGACGCCTATGTCAGCCAACGGCTTTGGGCCACGGCACCGGACGGCACGCAAGTGCCCATCAGCCTGGTGGTCAAGCGCGAGGCCCTGGGTCGGCCAGTGCCGCTGTATCTGTATGGCTACGGCGCCTATGGCGAAAGCCTCGACCCGTGGTTTTCCCATTCACGGTTGAGCCTGCTGGACCGCGGCGTGGCGTTTGCCATCGCCCATGTGCGCGGTGGCGGTGAACTGGGCGAAGCCTGGTATCGCGCCGGCAAGCAAGAGCACAAGCACAACACCTTCAGCGACTTCATCGCCTGCGCCGAACACCTGATCGCCAATGGCTTCACCACCGCCGGCCAGTTGGCGATCAGCGGCGGCAGCGCCGGTGGGCTATTGATCGGCGCGGTGCTCAACCAGCGCCCGGAGCTGTTCAAGGTCGCGATCGCCGAAGTGCCGTTTGTCGATGTTCTAAACACCATGCTCGATCCCGAGTTGCCATTGACGGTGACCGAATACGACGAATGGGGTAATCCCGAGGAGCCGCAGGTCTATGATCGGATCAGGGCCTACGCCCCGTACGAAAACGTCCGCGCCCAGGAATATCCGGCGATGCTGGTGATCGCTGGCTACAACGACAGCCGCGTGCAGTACTGGGAAGCGGCCAAGTGGGTCGCGAAGCTGCGGGCCACCAAGACCGACGACAACCTGCTGCTGCTCAAGACTGAACTGGGCGCCGGCCATGGCGGCATGAGCGGTCGCTACCAGGGATTGCGTGACGTAGCGCTCGAATATGCGTTTGTGTTGAAGGTTTTGGGAGTGGCCTGAGGAACTCTGTGTGAAGGCCGGGTCTTAGCTCCATGCGCTGGGCCCGGATTTGACACAATCCTCTGTGGGAATTGGCTGATACCCAAGCACTCCAAAACCGCAACGAGCACAAGAAAAAGACCGTGACGACATGTCAGAACCGACCTTACTGAACAACCAAATCCGCGATTGGCTGATGGACTGCGGTCTGTTCGACCAACTGCTGCCCGTCGACTTCGCCGCCGCATCGGGTTACTTCAGCATCAGCACCGTCGCCGAGGGCGAGGCGATTTTTCGCGAGGGCGATGCTGGCAGTTTCATGTGCATCCTTCATACAGGGCAGGTGGCCGTGCAGAAAACCGGCCCCGACGGCCAACCCGTGACCATTGCCACACTGCGCAGCGGCAGGGCGTTCGGCGAAATGGCCGTGCTCGACGGCGAACGGCGCTCGGCCAGCTGCATCGCGGCCACTCACTGCCAATTGCTGAACCTGGGCAAGGACTCATTGGAAAAAATGCTCAACGACGCACCGAAGGTCGCCGCCAAGATCATCCGCGCCCTCGCCGTCTCCCTCTCCAAGCGTCTGCGCATGGCGGATGGACAGCTGCTGTCGCAGCAGGTCTAGCCCCTAGCTGAAACACAGACCTGTGGGAGCGAGCAAGCTCGCTCCCACAGGGGATGGCGTCGTATTCGCAATCTACCCCCCCGGAGACTTGGCCTTCTCCGGCTTCGGCTCCATACCCGGTATCGGCTGGTCCTTGGGCGGCCTGGGCATTTCGATGGGCGGCAACAGGGGCGGGCCGTTTCCTGGCGCCACCTTTGGGACGCCGCTGGGCGTAACCGGCGGATACGGCATGGGCGTGGCGGTGCCGGGAGAGCCGGGAATGCTCGGCGGCGCGACCGGAATCGTCGGTTGCTGGGCCTGGGCGCAACTTATCGAGAGCGTCACCAGCGCAATGGCCGTTAGAATGATGCACTTCATCAATGGCTCCGTGGCTATTGTCTGCTTTCAGGCTAGCCCCTGCCGGGCCGGTCTGCTTCTTCTCCATGAGATTTCCATGAAACGTTTTGTTCTGCTCGACACCACGCCTATCCCCGACAACGGCGGCGCCTTGTGCCTGTTCGAGTATGGCGAGGACTTCGTCATCAAGATCCAGGGCGGCGACGGCGGGCAACTGATGAACACCCGCATGCACGGTTCCGAAGACGCCTTGGCCGAGATCCCCTGCCGCAAGGTCGCCGGTCGCCCCGGCTCGCGCGTGTTAATCGGCGGGCTTGGCATGGGCTTTACCCTCGCCTCGGCCCTCAAGCATTTGGGCAAGAGCGCTGAAGTGGTGGTGGCTGAACTGGTGCCAGGCGTGGTGGAGTGGAATCGTGGCCCCTTGGGCGAAAAAGCCGGGCGACCGCTGTCGGACCCACGCACGGTGATCCGCCTGGAGGACGTTGCCAAGGTGTTGCAAGCCGAACCTCAGGGGTTCGACGCGATCATGCTGGATGTCGACAACGGCCCCGAAGGCCTGACCCAGAAAGCCAACAGCTGGTTGTATTCGGCCGGGGGCCTGGCCGCCTGCGCCAAGGCCCTGCGGCCCAAGGGCGTACTGGCCGTATGGTCGGCCAGCGCCGACCGGCAGTTTTCCGACAAATTGAAGAAGGCCGGTTTCAAGGCCGAAGAGGTGCAGGTGTTCGCCCATGGCAACAAAGGCACCCGCCACACCATCTGGATTGCCGAGAAGCTCAAGGGCTGAGCTAAACTCTATCCAACCGTCATCAGTCTTTTCTACTAAGGTGAACCCATGAGTTCGTCCACCCCGCCGTCCAACACTGCCAAGCTGGACCGTATCCTCGCCGACGCCCAGCGCGACCGGGAGATGGGCTACCGCGACAAAGCCCTGAAAATGTACCCCCACGTCTGCGGCCGCTGCGCCCGTGAATTTTCCGGCAAGCGCCTGAGCGAACTGACCGTTCACCACCGCGACCACAACCACGACAACAACCCGCAGGACGGTTCCAACTGGGAACTGCTGTGCTTGTATTGCCACGACAACGAGCACTCGCGCTACACCGACCAGCAGTATTTCGGCGACGGCTCCCTGAGTACGCCGAAGATCGCCAAGGCGACCCACAACCCCTTCGCCGCGTTGGCGGGGTTGATGAAAAAAGACGACTGATTGGCATCACCGAAGAATCTTTACAGGCTGCAAGGCCGCCATCGCGAGCAGGCTCGCTCCCACAATTTTTTGATCGCCAAAAAATCCAATGTGGGAGCGAGCCTGCTCGCGATGACGATCGAACGAACACCACACATCTCGAACCTGACCACCCTCCCCCATTCCCCGTATAATCGCGCCTTTTCCCAAAGGCACCCCGTCCGTGGCCAACAAACGCTACAGCTGCATCGGTCTGTTCAACCCCAAGTCACCGGAAAACGTCGGTTCGGTCATGCGCGCCGCCGGCTGCTACGGCGTGGCGTCGGTGTTCTACACCGGCAAACGCTATGAACGCGCGGCCGACTTTGTCACCGACACCAAGAAAGTCCACTACGACATCCCGCTGATCGGCATCGACGACTTGAAAAAGATCCTGCCCCTGGGCTGCGTGCCGGTGGCCGTCGAACTGGTGGAAGGCGCCCGCCCGTTGCCCGAATACACCCATCCGGACCGCGCCTTGTATATCTTCGGCCCGGAAGACGGCTCGCTGGACAAAGACATCCGCGACTGGTGCGAAGACGTGATCTACATCCCCACTCATGGCTGCATGAACCTGGCGGCCACGGTCAACGTCGTGCTGTACGACCGGATGGCCAAAGGCAACAACACGCGCTCGGGACCGCAATTCCGCTGACCGGCGGGAAATTCCATGGAACGACGGATTCGCTCTGGCAGTCAGCTCTATACAAATTCCCACACTGGAGACAGATCATGAGCGATAACAATCCGTTCGGGCCGGTTGAAACCACCCCCTTCCAATCCCACAGCCCACAGAACGTTCACGGCTGGGAGCGCATTGGTTCATTGGCCGGCGGGGTGCTGATGATGGGCAAGGGTCTGCGTCGCGGCGGGGTGATCGGCCTGGCGCAACTGGCAATCGGTGGCATGGCCTTGGCGCGCGGCATCACCGGGCATTGTTCGGCCAAGAGCATGCTGGAAAGAAATCGCCAGCATCTGCATGACGCCCGGGCCCGCATCGAACAGGCCGGCGACGAACTGAGCCGCATGAAGGCCAATGCCGAGGCGGCGACTGGCACGGCTACCGTGACCGGGAATGATTCGTTGGTTTCGCCAAAGGCTGGGCTCTGATTTTTTTCAGTGCCGCTGATGGCCTCATCGCGAGCAGGCTCGCTCCCACATTGGATTTGTGGTGTTTACAAGAACCCTGTGGAGCGAGCCTGCTCCGGGCGGCGTTCCGACGATAGCGGTATTACTGAAGTAACCGGGTATCCAGAACAGTTGAACCACCACCCAGAATGCTCTCGCTGAGCTGCACAAATTCCTCGGTGTCGACCGTTTCCAGGCGCATCGCCGCCTGCAGCACATCATCGAGCGAGCGCTTGTTGCGAGTCTTCAGGCGAATCTCCCGGTCCAGCTCCTGTAACAACAGCACCGCCCTGGACACCATCGCGGGGCTCATCTGCTCGCCGCGCAGCGTGGTGACGCCCTTGCTGTCCCGGGCGAGCCGATCGTTCAGGGCCTGATAACGCTCATCGCTCATGCCTCCGGCTCGGCGCAGCAATTCGATGGCGTAGTATTCATTGAACCCTTCGCTGATCCAGTCGCTGCGATCATGATCGTTGATACGCGCCAGCACCTGCATCAACTCGCGCAACAAAGGGCTGCTGCCTCGCTCGCTGACCAACGGTGGGCGGCTATGCAGATAAATCGATTCGCGGCCGGCCTGGGCGCCACGCCACAACGGATCGCCAGCGCCGACAATCAGCAACTTGCCGGGATGACGCGGCACCACCGCCTGGACCTGCGGCCAGACAAACGTCAGCAGTGTCAGTACGTCCATCCTGCGCATGCCCTGGCCCTTGGGCGAAGTCACCGTCACGTCGGTCTCGCCCAGGCGCGTGCGGCGACTGCCGAGCTTGCCGGCAAGCATCCAACCGGTGGGACGATCGAAGAGGCGAGATGGATTATCGATACGAAAGCGATGCTTGCCGATACGCGGCCAGGCCGTCTCGATGCTTTGCCAGCCGCCCGGCAACTCGAACGCCAGGCGCGACACCAGCTCAACGCCGTCCTGCTGGTCCAGCTTCGCCGGCGGCACCAGGGCGTCGCCGCGCAGCAGCGCCCAGCCAGGGGTCATGCGGGTTTCGAAAGAGCCGTTCTTGCGCGACTCGCTGATGCGTACGCGGTAAGTCAGGCTCGCCTTGTCAGCAGCGGGACGCCAGACGCCTCGCGACGCCTTGCCGGATGTGAGCTGCCATTGGCCGTCCGCCTTGAAATCGCTGTAGCGGCCATCATCGCCGAGGTCAAAATCCAGGCTGCGCACCGCCGAGCCCCGCGCGAGGGTCAGGCGCACTTCAGCCTGGTCGCTCTGCGGCAACAAATGCACGTGATAATCCAGATCGACTTTCTGCGCCGCCCACAGCGGCCCGCACACCGCCAGCAGCCCCGCCGCCAGTGTCTGTCTCAATCCTGAAGCCATGGGCGCTCCCGTGATGCGATGCGATGTCTTTTGATTCAACCAGCGCGGAAAATCAGATGATCTTCCCAATCTTCTTCAGCCACGCTGCCTTCGGCCAGCATGCGCCCCGACTGGGAAATGCGCTCGTGATGCACGGCATCCCTGTCGCCACAGACCAAGTGGTGCCACAGCGGCAAATCCTTGCCCTCGCTGACCAGGCGATAACCGCAGGTCGGCGGCAGCCATTTGAACTCATCGGCCTTGCCCGGCGTAAGCTGGATGCAATCGGGCACGAAGTCGCGGCGGTTGGGGTAGTCGGTGCACTGGCAGGTCTTCAGGTCCAGCAGTTTGCAGGCGATGCGCGTGTAATAGACGGCGTTGTCGTCTTCGTCCTCGAGCTTTTGCAGGCAGCACAGGCCACAGCCGTCGCACAACGATTCCCACTCCTGCGGATCGAGTTGATCGAGGGTTTTGCGTATCCAGAACGGTTCGACTTTGGCGGCCATAGCTCGAGCATCAACATCACGTGGTGAAAAGGCCGACAGTCTAGTGCCGAGGCCTCGTGAGGCCAAGCATTGGCGACTGTCGGTAGAAGGGACTTGTCAGGCCACACACCGAGACGTAGGTTGCGTCATCAGATTCCCTAACCTAGCCAAGGTGAACCCATGAGCGCCAACTCCCGCATTGCCGACTACGCGATCCATCCCCAATTCATCGAACGCTGGTCCCCCCGCGCTTTCACTGGCGAACATATTGCGGAAGAAACCTTGCTGAGTTTCTTCGAAGCCGCGCGCTGGGCGCCGTCGGCCTACAACTCACAGCCGTGGCGCTTCCTTTATGCCCGTCGCGACACGCCGAACTGGGAGCGTTACCTGGGCCTGCTCAACGAGTTCAACCGTGGCTGGGCCCAGCACGCCTCGGCGCTGGTGATCATTGCCTCGAAAACCACGTTCGCGGTGCCCGGCGCCACCGAAGAAACCCCGGCGCAATGCCACACCTTCGACACCGGCGCGGCGTGGGGCCATCTGGCGCTGCAAGCGAGCCTAAGCGGCTGGCATACCCATGGCATGGCCGGCTTCGACCAGGAGCTGACCCGCAAGGAATTGAAGATCCCGGACGGCTACGCCCTGCATGCCGCCGTGGCGATCGGCAAGCTGGGGGATAAATCCACCTTGGCCGACTACCTCCAGGCCCGCGAAGTCCCAAGCCCGCGCCGGCCGTTGAGCGAACTGGTGGCCGAGGGGGATTTCACTCTCTGAGCGTCACAAGCAACAGTGGGAGCGAGCTTGCTCGCGATGGCGTCAGGCCAGTCACTTTTGATGGCAACTGACACACCGCTATCGCGAGCAAGCTCGCTCCCACAGTTTGATCGGGGCTTGCTCAATAGCCCCGATTGAAATCCACTTCCCCACGCAGCGCTTCGCCAGCCTGGTAAGCGCGCAGGTTCTCCAGGAACAGCTGCACCATCATGGACGGCGAGGTCGGTGCCGAGCTATGCCCCGTCAACAGCAAGCCCCAAGCCGTCCAGAACGGATGGCGCTGCGGCAACGGCTCCTGGCGACACACATCGATCACCGCCCCGGCCAGGTGCCCGTCCTTCAAGGCTTGCACCAGGTCGGCATCAACCACGGCCACGCCACGGCCGACATTGATAAACAAACCGGTGGGCTTGAATTGCTTGAACAGCGCGGCGTCGTAGATGTCATGGGTATCCGGCGTGTTCGGCAGCAGGTTGATCACATAATCCATCTCGCCCACCAACCGCGGCAAATCCGCCAGCGCACCGACTTCGATAAACGGCGCCAACTCACGGGCTTCACTGGCGATGCCGTACAACTGCACGCCAAACGGCACCAGGAACTGCGCCACGCGCTGGCCGATATCGCCGGTTCCGACGATCAGCACCTTGCGCCCCGCCAGGCTTTGCCCCTGGCGGTTGTCCCACTTGCGCTCCACCTGGCTGACCAGCCGAGCCAGCACCTCGCGCTCATGCCCCAGCATGTAGGTCAATACATATTCAGCCATCACTTGACCAAAGATGCCCACTGCGCGGGTCAGACGGTACTCGCGGGTCAGGCCCTCGGCCAGCAGCGGCGTGATGCCCGCCCACGTCGATTGCAACCAACGGGGTTGATGGCCCTGACGCAACAGCGTCGCCAATAGATCAGGCTGGCCGAGCCAGACCGGGCAGTCGGTGGCAAGCCGCGACAGCTCGGCGGAATCGCCGCTGGTCAGCACTTCGATATCGGGTGCAGCCTGACGCAGGAGCTGGGCATAGACCGCGTGGTCGTGTTCGGCAATCAGAACGCGCATGAATCAAACCTTTCAAAAACAGTGCAGACGACCGCTGACAGAGTATCGCTCCATCCTTGCGGCCAATCGCCAATAATCATTTTTCGTTTTCAACAGGCGCCTGGACAGGCGCCCAGGCATCGTCAGACCGGATCGTTGCGTCGCAGCAACTCTTCAGGCAGATGCTCGATGTACTCATCTTCGGCCGGTGGCATTTGCAGGTGATAACCCTGGGTGTCGAGGTTCTCCAGCACCTTGCCGATGTCCTCCCGGGACAACTGGCGCTCCGGGCTCAATACCAGGTCGAATGCGTGGATGGCCTTGCCGAATGCCGCCATCAACGGTTCCGGCACACGGGCCAACGCGTCGCTCTTGAGCACGTACAGGTACATCTCGTTTTTCTTCGAGCTTCGGTAGATGGAGCAGATTCGTTTCAAGGCTGTTCTCCGGCGGTGGCCAGGCTGTCGAGCAATGCCTGGCCCATCAACTCGCGGCGCCAGCCACGCAGCGAATCGGGCAGTTGGTAAGGGCCCTCGGGAAAGCCACTCTTGATCAGGGCTTCGAGGGTTTTCTTGCGCAGCATCAATTCCGGGGCGATGCCCAGGCGCTCGGCTTCGGCCTGTCCCAGTGCCTTGAGACGCTTGAGCAGCGCCGAGGCCTCGATGGGCAAGGGTTCAGCCACGGTGGGCGGCCACTGTTCGGGCGGCACGCTGCCCGCGCGCTTGATCAGGTCCAGCAGGAACTCACCGTCCTGACGCACGGTACGCGGATGCATGTCTTCGATTTTTGCCAGCGCAGCGAGGTTATCCGGCTGCGTGCGGGCCAGGGGCCACAACGAGTGCTCGCGAATGATCCGGTTGCGCGGCAAATCACGAGCCCTCGCCTCGCGCTCGCGCCAGGCACACAGTTCGCGCAGCACGGCCAACTGCGCGCGGGACAGTTTCCAGGCCAGCTTAGCCTCGCGGTAAACCTCGTAGGGGTCCACTTCGCGACGCAGGTTGGCGACCAGTTCGGCGCCGTCTTCCAGCACCCAGGCGTATTTGTCGTCGCAAAGCTTGGGACGCAGCTCTACAAAGACTTCCGCCAGATGCACCGCGTCCTCCGCGGCGTAGCTGATCTGCGTCTCGGACAAGGGTCGCTGCAGCCAGTCGGAGCGCGTCTCGCCCTTGGGCAACTCGATGCCCAGCACCTCCTGCACCAACCGCGAGTAACCCATGGAAAAACCCAGGTTCAGGTAGGCGGCGGCCAGTTGGGTGTCGAACAGCGGCGCGGGCAGGCTGCCCGTCAGGCGTAGCAGGACTTCCAGGTCTTCGCTGCAGGCATGAAGCACCTTGAGCACAGCCGGATTTTCCAGCAGCGCGGCCAAGGGCTGCCAATTGTCGATGCTCAAGGGGTCGATCAGGTACGCACTTTTACCATCGCCAATCTGCAGCAAGCCGGCGATGGGATAGAAGGTGTCGACCCGCATGAATTCGGTGTCGAGGGCGACGAACGGCAACTGTTGCCATTCGGCGCAAAACCGACCGAGGCTATCGTTGTCGCGAATCCAGTGAATATCGATGGCCACACGGCTCTCCCTTGAAGAATGGCGCGCAGTATATATCGCCGTCGGCGATTGCGAGCATCTACGGAGCAAGAGCTTGAGAGAAATCGCCTACGCAATCGCAAGAATAGTCCTACATCAGAACTTAACTGGCCTTGCGTAATACATAAACCCGTCTCAAGGCGAAACCCGGAAGGAAATCCTGATACCACAGCACACTGAAACCGGCTTCGACAAACTCCCCTTCGACGTCGTTCTTGCCAGCCAGGATTCGCCGCCCAGGCTGGCCGAGCTTGAGACGCCCTTCGATCCGGACCGACACGACCACCGTATCGCGGCTGACCCGATGAAACTCGCGCAACAAGGCCTGGCGATGTTCGCTGGCCTTGATGTGCTGAAACAGTTGCAGGCAGAAAATGCAGTCCACGGCGTTGGCTGACAGCCCAAGGGTAAACGCCGAACTGGGGAAGGTCTTGACCCGCTTGAGCAACGCACCACCGTGGTGGCTGCGTGCGTGATCGAGGGTGTCCGGCGAAGGGTCCGCCGCCAGGATGACCCGGTTGGCATGTTCGGCCAACACCGGCCAGAACCGCCCGGCTCCACACGCGACATCCAACACCAGCCCAGGCTCACCGGCCACTTTCATGGCGTTGCGCACTAATTGCTCGTCACGCCAGAAGGTCAGGCGTAAACGGCGGGGCACCGGCTGGCGACAGATTTGTGCATGCTCTTGGTCATGCTGCCTGGCGAATTCAAGCTCGACGGTGGATGGGGGTTGCCCGGACATACTTACGCTCATGGAAGATTCGACAACAGCTTAAACAACGCCAGGTGAAAAAAAGGTGTAGGAATCATTCCCGGGCAAGCACGCCATCGATCACCGCTCCCCGGCAATTGGCAAACAGATCGAGGTCCGGGTTGTAGACCTTGCTGTTGACTTCCAACAGCCCAATCATCGAATGAAACAAGTTGTCCTGGCTCAGGGGCTTGTCCCGACTCAGTTGCAAGCAATGGGTGTCGACAGCAAAGGACTTCTGATAGCTATCGGAGAACCATGCCAGCATTGCCACATGTTTCTGTTGCTCCGGCGCTAGCATGTAGGGCGTGCCATGGAGGAACAGGTTGTACTCGCCCAAGGATTCGCCATGGTCCGACAGGTACAGCATGGCCGTGTCGACTTTGTCCTGGTTGGCCCGCAACAGATCGATCAGCGTCGACAACACGTGGTCGGTGTACACCAGCGTGTTGTCGTAGCCGTTGACGATGCTTTCGCGGCTGCAGTTGTTCAACGCGTTGCTTTCACACACCGGGGTGAAATGCTCGTATTCCTTGGGGTAGCGCTTGAAGTATTCCGGCCCATGGCTGCCCATCTGATGCAGTACCAGCACGGTGTCCTTGTCGAGGCTGTCGATGAAGTGCTGCAAGCCCTGAAGCAGGATTTCATCACGGCATTCACTGTTGGCGCACAGGGCCGGGTCCTTGAGATTACTCACGTCCTGCACCGTGACCCGATCACAGGTGCCTTTGCAGCCGGACTGATTGTCGCGCCAGATCACGTCCAGCCCGGCGTGCTTGAGCACGTCGAGCAACCCCTCTTCGTTCTTGGCCTTGCTCGCGTCGTAGTTCTTGCGCCCCATGTTGGAAAACATGCAAGGCACTGACACGGCGGTTTCGGTGCCACAGGAATGCACGTCGGTGAAGGCGATCAGGCCGGCCTCTTTGTCCAGTTGCGGCGTGGTATCACGGTTATACCCAAGAATGCCGAAGTTCTCGGCACGGGCGCTCTCGCCCACGACCAGCACAGTGAGGGATTTTCGTGGATGGGTTTGCCAGGCGGGGTTGCGACTCGCATCCTCGCCCAACGTGATGAACGGTTGCTTGGCCGATGCGACCTGCTCGCGCAAATAGCCGATCGACGCACCGATGTAGTTGCTCGGCACGACCATCAAGTGCAACTCGTGATGATTGCGAAACAACGACGCCAAGCCCTGGTAGTTGACCAACGCCACCCCGCCGAGCACGGCAATCGTGACCACGGAGACCACAAACTTACTTAACAACTCCTTGGGCCAGCGACGATATTTTATCGGTGTCTTGAATAACAACCAGGCTGGCAGGACACCCAACGAGAATAAATAGGCAAACAACTTGAACGACAACAGGTCGCGAACTTCCGTGGCATTGGTTTCGGCAAAGTTGCGCAACATCCCGGCATCGATCAACACGCCGTACTCGGCCATGAAATATGCCACGCCAGCGCTGATCATAAACAGCGCCATCAACAACGGCTTTAGCAGCGGCCGGAACGCCAGCAGCGTGAGCACCAGGTTGAACGCGCAGAACACCATCACGCCAAACGCCAGGCACAGCAGCGCACCGTGCCCATCGGATGCGGTTATGGTGAGCAGATGCTGCCAGAGGATCAGATTGAAACCCACTAACAAAAAGGCACTGGCGGCCAGCGTCACCCACTCGGGGCGCACGGCTTTGATAGTCAGCATGATGGGTGGAAACTTCCTGAAAAGTTGCTCTAAGAAAGAAAAGCGCCGCAAGGAAAATGTGAAAATTCATTCCCTACGGCAGCACAAACTTTAGGTAGCCCACCATCAATTTTTCGTGAAAAAGTTGCCGTTAAATAATTATTTAGATCTTCCTGAACGCCCTCAGGCCTGGTTCAGGTACCAACGCCAATCCTGCTCGCCGACCTCACCCATGAACTGGCGATACTCCGCACGTTTGACCGCCAGGTAGACACCGAGGAACGCCTCCCCAAAAGCGTCCCGCGCCCAAGTGGACGCCTCCAGGGCGCGTAAAGTCGTGAGCCAGTCGGTGGGCAATAATTGGGTGGCCTGGGCATAGCCGTTGCCTTCGACAGGCGCACCAGGATCAGACTGTCCACGGATGCCCCGATGGATGCCAGCCAATATTGCCGCCGCAGCCAGGTAGGGGTTGGCATCGGCGCCACAGATACGATGCTCGATGTGCCGCGAGGACGCCGGGCCGCCGGGCACCCGCAAGCTGACGGTGCGATTGTCCACGCCCCACGTCGCCCCCAGCGGCGCGTAGCTGTTGCTTTGAAACCGACGGTAGGAATTGGCGTTCGGACAGAACATCAACAGCGAGTCGAGCAACGTTTCGAGCATACCGCCCACCGCTTGACGCAGTAACGGCGTGCCATCGGCGGCTTCGCTGGCAAACAGATTGTTGCCATCCCGGTCCGCGAGGCTGACGTGCATGTGCAGGCCAGATCCCGCCAGATGCTCGAATGGCTTGGCCATGAAACACGCCGCCATCCCATGTTTATGGGCCACGCCCTTGACCAGTCGTTTGTAGCGCACCGCTTCATCCATGGCTTGCAAGGCATCGGCACGGTGTTCGAGGGTGATTTCCACCTGCCCCGGAGCGTATTCGGAAATGGCTGTCCGGGCCGCAATGCCCTGCAGTTTGCAGGCCGCATAGAGATCGGCGAGAAAGGGCTCGATCTGCTCCAGTTCACGCAAGCCATAGACCTGGGTATGGCGCGGCCTGCTGCCGTCGGCGTCCCGCGCCGGTTGGGGCCGGCCCTCGCTGTCGCGCTGCCCATCCAACAGGTAGAACTCCAGCTCCGCCGCCATCACCGGGTAATAGCCGTCCGCCTGCAATTCATCGATGACCCGGCCGAGCAGATGGCGGGGATCGGCGATGGCCGCCGGCATGCCCTCCTGGGGATGCATGGCCACTTGCACCGCGGCGGTAGGAATCTGCCGCCAGGGCATGCGTTGCAAGCTGCCGCTGATGGGATAGGCCCGGCAATCAATGTCACCCACATCCCAGACCAGGCCGGAATTCTCCACGTCGTCGCCATTGACGGTCAGCCCCAGAATCGTGCTGGGCAGTGGCCGGCCACTTTGATAGACCGCGAGCAATTCGTCCCGATGCAGCCACTTGCCCCGGGGCACGCCGTTGTTGTCGACGATAAACAATTCGAACAGCTCGATATCCGGGTTTTGTGCCAGGAACGCCTGGGCCTGTTGCTCGGATGCAAAAGAAAGATTCATGGACACACTCGTATATTCATGTCGGACGGGCGACCAGGCGCCGTCAGGCTGTACTCGCCAGCGACGAGCACAGTTCAAGGATCAACAGGAAATACGAAGGTCTGGAGGACGCGCATGGCGGCAATGCCAGAGCGCCCAGAACGCCAGTTCACAGGGCAGCGCGCAGGATGAAGGTGCGATGGCAGGTATGCGGCCGCCAGCCGCCCCCTCGGCGGTGAGTGGTGGGTATGCAGGGCCTGCGGGCCAACCGTCCATAGGGATATCACAGGAAATGTTCGGTTCAAGCGTCACACGACGCCATTGACCGTTAAACCATCATTTAGCGGAGTCTGGATCGACTCGCGCTAAACAATCGCACCGCTCGAACAGACATTAAAAACCGATGGCAGCCTTGGCGTACGGGCCACGGTCGATATCCAGCAGTTCCACGCACAACTGCACGCTAACGCCGGCGGGCCAAGGGCCCAGGTCCTGAATTACCACCAGCAGGCTGTCCGCCAGCTGTTTTTTGATTTCCGGTGAACGGCCGCTCAGCAAGGCCAGTTTCACATGCACGAAAGCCCGCTCCCCCATGCCGGTTCCTACGCGGAACGTCTCGAGCTTCACGGCCCGGCTCTTGATGTCGAACTCGGCAGCGAACTGCCCCGAGGCTACCAGCGCATTGTTCAAGCGCAACAGCGCGACATCAGCGTTCAGCTCGGTCAGGTTGGCGGTGTACTCCATGTGCAGGTGAGGCATGCGTTCGACTCCGATTCGAAAAAAAGTGATTGCTGGAATGGGTTGGCGCAACCATACCTCGACTTTGTGCTTTCAGGCAGGTTTTGTTTCGTCCATCGCTCCCATGCGCTCACTCATGAAGGCCTCCAGCCGGGAATTCAACCAGCGCTCCGCCGGACCGTTGTCGACATGGCTCAGCCAGACCATGGACAGGTCCAGCGTCGGCGTCTTGAAGGGAAATGGCTCGCTGAACAAGTGACCGGAAGCGGCCATGGCCGTGGCGGTGTAGTCCGGCAGGCTGGCGGTTACGCTCCAGCATCAACGTTTCAAAGACGACCATGAGGTTGATGTCGGCCTTGCGCAATTCGTTGCGGTTCATCCTTTCGCTCCTGGTTATCAGTTTGAGCAGCGCTGAAATTCACTGAAATATCCCATCATCATTGGAAACGTTTTCCCCATAGCGAAAACGTGCAGCTTGGCTAGGCTTGCGACGACATGTCCAGAACATGTCTTGAATGAATAAATCGCAGGGAGCGAACCGATGTATTTTGAAATCTACCGACAGACCCGAGGAACCCCAAGCACCGGACGAGGCCAGTGGCGCTGGCGCCTGAGGGCCGGCAATCACGAAACCATCGCCAGCGGCGAGTCCTATGTGAACAAGGCCGACTGCCTGCACGTTATCGGATTGATCAAAAGTGCCCACGGCGAGACGCCCGTGAAGGAAATCTGAAGCCGTCCATGGGCGGCGGATGCGCAAGCTGCTCTGCACCAGAGCAGCTTTACCCGAACTTGAATTGAGTTTTTTGCTGCGACGCGAGCTGGCAGGCGGGTATCGTGTGCAGACAACAGCGAGAGGTCGGAGCTCATGAGTCAATTCAGTCACCGTCGCGACTGGCTGATGCGTGCGCCTGAATCGAGGAAACTGGAACGCATCGAGGCCTATTTCAGCGGTCATGGGTATAACACCCATCGGCATGACACCTATGCCATCGGCTTCACGCTTTCCGGCGTCCAGAGCTTCAATTACCGGCACAGCAAGCGCCATAGCCAGCCCGGCGGAACCATCGTCCTGCACCCGGACGAGGTGCATGATGGGGAGGCCGGAACGATCGATGGCTTTCGTTACCGGATGTCCTACATTGAGCCCGCGTTGATCCAACAAGTGTTGGGCGGCAGGTCACTGCCCTTCATCGAAGGCGGACTTTCGAACGATCCACGACTCAACATAGCGACCCGCCGGTTATTGGCCAGCCTCGAGCATCGTCTCGATCCACTGGAGGAAGAGGATGCCATCTACGACCTGGCCCAGGCGCTCGCCGTCGCGTCAGGGAGCCGACGAGGCCGCAGGCTGCTTGATTACCCTGCTGCGGAACGCGCGCGGCTGTTCATTCATGATGCCCTTGACCAACCCATTACCCTCGATGACCTCGTGCAGGCCAGTGGCCGGGACCGATGGAGCCTGTCGCGGGACTTTCGCGCCTTGTACGGCACCAGCCCCTATCGCTACATCACCCAACGTCGATTGAGCGAAGCTCGTCGCCTGGTATTGCACGGCATGCCCTTGAGTGAAGCGGCGCTGGCCTGTGGCTTTTTCGACCAGAGCCACATGACGCGGCTCCATACCCAGGCCTTTGGTCTTTCACCGGCACGCTGGCTGAAAATGCTGCGCTGAAGCCCTGCGCCCCTCCAGCAGAAAGCTGCACGATCATCCAATACCCGCGACGATCCAGACCCTAACGTAGCACTCACTTTCAATTGAGGAGCGTACCGCGATGAATCATTACTCCCCCATTAACTTCGCGCAGAAATACGCGCTGTTCCATGAGCAGTGGGCGCCCAAGGTTGTCGCCGAGATGAACGACTACCAGTTCAAGATTGCTCGTCTCGAAGGCGATTTTATCTGGCACACCCATGCCGATACCGACGAAACCTTTATCGTGCTGGAAGGTGAATTGCGCATCGACTTTCGCGACGGCGCCGTCATGATTGGCCCGGGCGAGATGTATGTGGTCAAGAAAGGCGTCGAGCACAAACCCAGTGCCGAGCGGGAAGTGAAGTTGTTGTTGATCGAACCGCGGGGCGTCATCAACACGGGGGAGCAAATCAATACGCGAACCGCAGTCAATGACGTCTGGATCTGACCGGGCAGCTCAGTCGTATTGCGCTTCCTGGTGATCGCCAAGCAGCCGTCGCTGGCGAGGCGTCGCGGCGGCCAGTACATGCGGGGTTGAACCGCCACTGAAGATAAGGCGAGAACTTCTGCGCAACCATCCGCCGACCGTAATGCACTTGGAGCATGTACCGCGTGCGGTCGGCGGTCCGGTTGTCGCTGCCGGCGTGCCACAACTCACTGCGCAGTACCAGAACATCGCCCGCCCGGCACAACACTGGCTGCGCCGAACGTCCCTGCCACTGCGTTTCGCCCGCCGCAGGCGCCCGGCCCGCCTTGTGACTGCCGGGTATTACCCGTGTCGGGCTCAGGTCAGCATCGATGTCATCAAGGTAAAACTGTGCGGTGAACACCTGCATCGGCAGTTCGAAGCCGGAGTCGGCCAACAGGGCGGGCGGCAGCTCCATGGGCAGGTAATCCAGATGCAACGGCGCGCCGATAAAACCGGGATGGCAGCGCCAGGCTGTCTGCCCGATGATATGGCAATCATCTCCCAGGGCGGCCTCGGCAAGCTCGATAACTGCGCTCACGTCCAGGTACGGCAACCAGAACGGATCCCGGTTGAAAACGCATTTGTAATGATCGATGACGCCGCTGTAATCCCAGTGCTGAGGCTTCAGCAAGTCGATAGCGCGACGCAGGTCGGCGACCTGCCCGGCGTCCAACACACCGGGCATCAGGACGAAGCCGTCCTGATGCAAGGCACGTAGAAGGTCGTCAGTCGCCACGACACCACCTGGCTCAGGTGCGGAAGCGGCCGGTCAGCTCTGCGAGATTCCTCGACAGATTCGACAACTGCTGGCTGGCATGCATGCTTTGGGCAGAATTGGCGGCCGCTTCGTTGGAAAGATCGCGGATATCGGAAATATTGCGGGCTATTTCCTCGGTGACGCTGCTTTGTTCCTCACAGGCATTGGCGATCTGCGCGGCCATGTCGTTGATCCGCTGGATCGAACCGCCGGTACCGCTGAGCACCTGATCGACACCTGCCGCACGCTCCACGCTGTCCCGGGCCTTGCTACTGCCCACATGCATGGCTTGTACCGCCTTGGCGACGCCGCTCTGCAAGCGCTCGATGCGAACCTGGATGTCCTTGGTGGAGTCCTGGGTGCGGGCCGCGAGCGCCCTCACCTCGTCGGCCACCACAGCAAAACCACGGCCCTGCTCACCGGCCCGAGCGGCTTCGATGGCAGCATTCAGCGCCAACAGGTTGGTCTGCTCAGCGATGCCACGGATCACCTCGAGCACGGCACCGATACTGGAGGTCTCCTGGGCCAGTGCCTCGATCGTACCCGAGGCGCTCTCCACTTCCTGGGCCAACTGGCGGATCGACTCGATGGTGCTGCTGACCACCTCGGCGCCATCGCGAGATTGACTGCTCGCCTGTTGCGCTGCATCCGAAGCACTTACCGCGTTGTGCGCCACTTCATGCACCGCCGCGCTCATTTGGGTGGCGGCGGTACTGACCTGATCGAGCGCGGCATGCTCGCTGCTGATCAACCGATCGTTCGTCGCGGCCATATCGGCCATGGCCCGCGCGGCGGAATCGACCTCGCCGGTCACCCGCCCTACTTCGGCAATCAGCGGTTGCAGCTTGTCGAGGAAACGGTTGAAGGCGCTGCCGAGTTGTCCCAGCTCATCGGCCGAACGTACCTCCAGGCGTCCCTTGAGATCGCCGCCGCCCTCGGCAATTTGCTCGACACGATGCAGCAGCCGGCGCATCGGGCTCAACACCACCAGCGGCAGGGCAACCAGCACCAAGATGCAACCGAGCAAACCGACCAACAGAATCACACCCTGTTGCACCCCGACTGTCTCGCCGTTTTCAATCGCTGCGTCGCCTTCACGATGCGACGCAGCATCTTCCAGCTCACCCAGCTTGTCGATGGAATCGCGCATGGTTTCGAACAAGCGCTCACTGTCACCAAAGCTCAGCGCGCTAGCGCCTTGCGGATCGCCTACCGACAGCTCGAGGACCCGTCGCGAAACCTGCATCCATTTGCCGAAACTGTCATTGAACTGACTGACCAACGCCTGCGACTCGGCACCGGGCTGCATCGCAGCATATTGCTGCACACGGTCATAAGCCTGCTTCGCATTTTCACTGTGACTGGCACCCAGCGCTTGCAGGTGCTCGCTTGCATGACCGTCCAGCAAACTGCGCTCGGCCACGAAAGCCTGATAAAGATCACGATCGGCATTGAGCAACAGGCTGATGGCCGGCAGATAACGCTTGGTCAACTGCGTGCTGGACTCCGTCACCTGGCCGATACCGCGCACACCCGCCCCCCCCATCAGCACAAGCAATGCAGCCAGGAACGCAATCGGCAGAGTGATTTTCCAACGAAAGCCCAAATCGGCAAAAAACCGCGGCATGGGGTGAAACTCCTTTCATGGGGGATTAACTGGCCTATCGGCAGCCATGTCTTGAGCTATAGACCATTAGTCCAATTGTTACAAAGCTCTGGGTGTTGGGAAGGCTATGGTTATGCAGGTTGCGGAGGGGTTGGGCGGGATAAAAAAGATGGGATGGACGCAGGAGCTGCGGGGAATTTTCTGACATTTCAAATCAGCGGCGGCCTGGCCGGTGAAAACGCACAGAGCCAGGACCATGATTTTGGCAAATGCACAGGGACGTTTTCATCGGTGCCCATCCTTGAAGCTATTGTTCGTAGAAACGAAGCCAGAAATCCGTTTCTTGGACTCCCAAAGCGTCCGGGGGGGGTGGGCAAGTGTCCCTCAAGCACTGATCATTGGGGGTGAAGCTAAATACCTGGCCGTCCGTGGCGTCGAAACGCATATGGACGATAGGCCAGAAGCGCCCCGTTACCTTGAAGTAGTCATCCTGGATGTACCGCGCCCCGACAGGTCCGTCTCCTGGAACGCCTCCGTCGCTGTGATACAACGCATCGACAGGCAACTGCTCCGGGATATTTTGTTCCCAAAGTGTCAGGACAGACTCGTTCCAGTGGGAATGGGGATGGGTCACTCCATTGCGGATGTCCATCATCAACTGGACGCCTTCTTCCGTAGGAGAAAAACTGCAAGAGTCGAAAACATTCGAAGTATAGCGGGCCGCCCATTTTTCAACGCTGTCGATACCCAGGTCCGAACACCGCTGACGCTTTGTACATGCATCTCCCCCACCCTGCGTCCATCCATCGAATGGGTAATAGCAACGTACCGGTACGGGGTTGATGGCAGGTGCCGACAAGGGTTTGAACAATAGTCCTTGCCGATATGGCACCATTACCAGCGAGGAGTCAGCCCGTGCATAGCTGCTGGAAACACCGCCCATGGCGATTGCAATTGGACTGGGGTTCCATGAATGAAACTGTGAGGTGGAATGGACCCCCCTGACGATGACCCCATTGCAATAAGGCGCCGGCTGGCCATTCGGGCAGGTTTTCGCCGTGTTGAAATAGCGCTTGTTGAGCCGCTCCGCCACCTGATAGCCGACGTACAACTGCTCCTGCAAATCGAAACCAAACACCAGGCCGTCGGCCTGTGTCAGATCCAGGCGCAGGATCGGCAGCCATTGCCCCGTGGCCGCGTAATAGTCGTTCTGATCAGCCTGGGCCACACGTAGCCCGCCGCGCTGCTTGAGGTCATAGAACAACGCTTGCACGGGCACTTGGCCCGGCGCCTGGGGATCCCAATTGCGCACTTGCAGCTCATTGGGCTGGGCGCTCCAACTGCCGCCCAGTTGTTCATGGGCCAGCAAACTGGCACGAAACTGCGCCGCGATGCGGCTGCTCAACGAACATTGCAGCGACGGCGCCTGGCCTTGCTGCTGGAAATGCGCCAGCCAGCCTGGGGCATCGCTCACGCCCTGGGCAGCGCAGGAGCCCGGATCACTCTCGTTGCCTCCGACGCCACAACCATATTTATCCCGATTCGCCGCCACCAATGGAAAGGCGCAGAGCACGTCCAGCGGTTTGCCTTGGCTGATAGCGGTAAACGAGTCAGTGAACACCATTCCGCTGGGCTGCGTCAGGGTGCGAGTACCCACATCGCGCCGCAGATAGGAAAAGCCGCGCGCGCCCAGCGCGATAGCCGTGGGGCCATGTTCCCAAAACTTCACCGTGAAATTGCCCGCCAGCCCGCTGACCAGCACGCCGCTGCAGTAGTACGCAGGATGGTTTCCGGGGCATTCCTGCGGAGTCGCGCGGTAACGGTTGTTGAGCAGTTGTGCGACTTCCGGGCCAGTGGCGGCCTGAGTCGTGCAAGCAAGCAAACACAAGATCAACAACAAGCCTTTACCAGACCAATCTGAAGAACCTCTCATACCAGCCTCCCCTCGATGTTATTGCCCGTGCTTGAGAAACCAGATATCCGCGTCCTGTGCCCCAAACGCCTGCGCAGGGGGAGCACAATCGTCAGCCAGGCACTGATCGACGGGATTAAAGATGAATATCTGTCGATCCGTGGCGCCAAGTTTTAGCTGAACAATTGGCCAAAAGCGCTGCGTACTCTTGAAGTAGTCATCTTGGATATAACGCGCGCCGGCCAGACCATCTCTTGGAAAATAGGATGTGTGGCTATAAAAAAGAGCATCGACGGGCAATTGCTCGGGAATATTTTGTGGCCAGGCCGCCAGGATGAATTCGTTCCAATCGTACTCAGGCATCGAGACCGTTCGGCGAATCTCATCGATCAATCGAAAAGCCGCTACCGTTGGATCGAAGCTGCAGGAAGAGTAGAGACTCGCATGATATTTCTCCGTCCATTTTGCCAGGCTGTCGATCCCAAGATTGACGCATGCGTCATTTACCAGGCACGCATCGGTGCCCCATCCCGTATGACCATCGTAAGGGTATCCACAGCGCAATGCCTGCGGGTGAGCGGTGGGAGCACCCAACTCTTTGAACAATAACCCTTGAGGCCAAACCGGTCGCGGCACCAAGGAGTCAGTCCTGAGGAGAGTGACGGAAACACCATTATTCAAGACCGAAGCGGGACTGGGATTCCAAGAGTGAAATAAAGCGGAAACATCCGTTCCTCTCAACATTACCCAATTGCAGTAGAACGACGCCCGACCATCCGGACAAGTCTGTGCCGTATCGAAATAGCGCTTGTTGAGCCGCTCCGCCACCTGATAGCCGATGTACAACTGCTCCTGCAAATCGAAACCAAACACCAGGCCGTCCGGCTGTGTCAGGTCCAGCCGCAGGATCGGCAGCCATTGCCCCGTAGCCGCGTAATAGTCGTTCTGGTCAGCCTGGGCCACGCGCAATCCGCCGCGCTGCTTGATGTCATAAAACAACGCTTGTACAGGCACCTGTGCCGGGGCCTGGGGATCCCAGTTACGCATTTGCAGTTGATTGGGTTGAGCGACCCAACTGCCACCCAGTTGCTCATGGGCAAGCAGACTGGCGCGAAATTGCCCGGCGATCCGGCTACTCAGTGAACATTGCAACGACGGTTCCTGGCCTTGTTGCTGGAAAAACGCCAGCCAGCCTGGGGCATCGCTAACGCCCTGGGCGGCGCAGGAACCCGGATCATTCTCGCTGCCACCGATGCCGCAACCGTATTTATCCCGATTCGCCGATACCAGCGGATAGGCGCACAGCACCTCCAGCGGCTTGCCTTGGCTGATGGCAGTAAACGCATCACTGAACACCATTCCGCTGGGCTGCGTCAGGGTGCGAGTGCCCACATCGCGCCGCAGATAGGAAAAGCTGCGCGCGCCCAGTTCAATGGCCGTGGGGCCATGTTCCCAGAACTTCACCGTAAAATTGCCCGCCAGCCCGCTGACCAGCACCCCGCTGCAGTAATACGCCGCATGATTGCCGGGGCATTCCTGCGGTGTGCTGCGATAGCGGTTGTTGAGCAGTTGCGCGACTTCTGGACCGGTGGCGGCCTGAGTGCAGAGGACACTTAATAGCAATGACAACAGAATGATCTTGCGAGGCTCGAGCATTTTCATATGCCTGGTGCTCCAGGCTCCACCTGATCTCGCGGATCGAAGGAAAAGCTCGGCGCCTCGTCCGTAGGGGTTGGATTGAGTTTGACGATCGGCAAAAATTTTCCGGTCTGCTCGAAATAATTCCACTGAAAATACCGAGCCTGGGGTAGGGCCTGGCTGGAAACAGTATAGAAAAACGCTTCCAGAGGAATCCGTTCTGGAATGTCCTGGTCCCAACTGGCAATGATGACTTCGTTGTGCCCCCGCTTGAAGTTCTCAGGAAGCTGGATCCGGGCTTGTATGCTCAAGGCAAAATACGTCGCATCCCCTCTGAAGCTGCATCCTGTGATCGGATTAGCAAGAGAGCGAAAATAAACCAGCCATTGCTCGACCGTGGAAATTCCCTGTTCAGCGCACGGGCGGCTTACGGCAGGGTTAACACTGTGTTCGTTACAACTGTCACTTCTAGAAAAGGTTGATCCGTCATAAGGATAGGAACATCGCACGATCAGGCGATATGACATGGGTGCAGCGAGTTCCTTGACTATCAACCCTTGATGTTTATCCCAAGCGAGAATCGGAAAGGGTATGTCGGCGCGCATATAGGAAAATGCCACACCATTGCGCTCTACCGAACCAGGACTTGGATTCCAAGCATGAAAATCCGGATGCGCGTCGGTGGTACGTATCAGAACGCCGTTGCAATTGAACGCCGCGCTGCCGTCGGGACAGGTAGTAGCAGTATTGGCATAGCGCGCATTCAAACGTCCGGCCACCTGATAACCGACATACAACTGTTCTTGCAAATCGAAACCAAACACCAAGCCGTCGGGCTGCGTCATATCCAGCCGCAGAATCGGCAGCCACTCGCCCGTGGCCGCGTAATAATCCCTCTGGTCAGATTGGGCCACGCGCAGTCCCTTGGCCCCATGCACGTCATAAAACAGCGCCTGCACAGGCACCTGCGCCGGGGCTTGGGAATCCCAGTTGCGTACCTGCAATTGATTGGGCTGGGCAACCCAACTACCGCCCAGTTGCTCATGGGCAAGCAGACTGGCGCGAAATTGCCCGGCGATCCGGCTACTCAGTGAACATTGCAACGACGGTTCCTGGCCTTGTTGCTGGAAAAACGCCAGCCAGCCTGGGGCATCGCTAACGCCCTGGGCGGCGCAGGAACCCGGATCATTCTCGCTGCCACCGATGCCGCAACCGTATTTATCCCGATTCGCCGATACCAGCGGATAGGCGCACAGCACCTCCAGCGGCTTGCCTTGGCTGATGGCAGTAAACGCATCACTGAACACCATTCCGCTGGGCTGCGTCAGGGTGCGAGTGCCCACATCGCGCCGCAGATAGGAAAAGCTGCGCGCGCCCAGTTCAATGGCCGTGGGGCCATGTTCCCAGAACTTCACCGTAAAATTGCCCGCCAGCCCGCTGACCAGCACCCCGCTGCAGTAATACGCCGCATGATTGCCGGGGCATTCCTGTGGGGTGGCGCGGTAACGGTTGTTGAGTAGCTGGGCGACTTCCGGGCCAGTGGCCGCCTGAGCCATCGGCCCCAGCAACACCCATAGCAGCCAGACGAGCCTGACCAGCGCCCCCCGGGAAGAACGACTCATGATGCTTCACCGTTCATGCCAGTGCCCTGGCTGACCGGTAATAAGAAACCTGGCCATTGAGCAAAGACTGCACGGCGTCACGGTCTCCGCCTCCAAGGGCATGGCCCCAGGTCACCACCCGGCCGTCGCCAGTCAAGGCAGTGAACCCATGTGAGTTGCCGTAGATGGCAAGGACATTGATCAACGACTCATCTTCCGGAGTCGAATCTCCCCCCACCGTGGCGTCGCCCCAGGCGACCACGCTGCCATCCTCGCGCAGGGCCGCGAAAGCCTTGGATGACGCAACCACCTGGACAATGTCATTCAGCCGGGCGATGTCATCGCTGAGTTCGCCACCGCTCTCCACGGTTCCCCAGGCCGCTACACGGCCATTTTCCCGACGGGCGACAAACGACTGCCAATTGGCCGTCACCTCGACGACATCGTCCAGGTCCTTGATAAGGTCCGGCAATACCCCACCGTGAGTCGCCGCTCCCCAAGCGACAATGTTGCCGCTGGCGCGCCGGGCGACGAAGGCCTGGGCATTGGCGCAACTCAACTCGATCACGTCATCCAGATAGGCAATCTCTTCCGGCAGCACCCCACCTTGCGCGTCGCTCCCCCAGGCAATCAGACGACGGTTGGCACGCAGGGCGGCGAACGCGCCAAAGTTGCCGATCACATCTTCGATGTCAGTCAGCTGTGCGATCTCTTCGCCCAGCTCGCCGCCATGGGCGACGTTACCCCAAGCGACGAGTGCACCCGTGCCGCGGATGGCGGTGAAGGCCGTCGCCCCGCCATACACCCGAACGATATCGGTACACTCTGCGACCGACTCCGACAGCACTCCACCACTGGGCCCGTCGCCCCAGGCAACCAGTTGGCCGCTGCGCTTGAGACCGGCGAACGCCGCGCCATGGGTCGCCAGCCCCCAGGCAACCACGTTGCCATTGGCGCGGCGCGCGGCAAACGCCGCCATCGTGGCACTCACCTCAACGATATCGTCCATGCTGATGATGGTTGGCGGAATCTTCGCGCCCTCGACAGCATTGCCCCAGCCCACCAGATCGCCGATATTCCGCCGAGCAACAAAGGCCGCATCGCCGGTAAGCAGGGTATCGACGCCGTTGCCAAAGACGTTGGCCGGGTTGAGGGTGACCTGGGAATCGGTTGAGCGCACATGCAGGAGTCGGGACGCATCGGTGTCACGGAACGTCGTACCGGCGACCCAGCTGTCATCACCGTCATACTGCCATTGCGCCAGGATCGGCCGCCCCGTGGCGGCCTGGAACGCACTCAAGCGCCGCGAACAACCCGAACAGCGATACAAGCCACGGTTGTACCGCGCGCCCATGACCCGCAGTTCCCCGGCGCCAATGTCTCGCTTGATTGAATACACGGCCTCTGGGCTCGGGTCCCGCCCGTTGACGGTATAGGACAACACGACAGACCGGCCTTCGTTGGCGTTGATCACGCTATAGAGAATGGTAACTTCCAGCGCCTGCCCGGCCTCGCTCGGCAGGACCGTATGCGTCACCTCGGTACTGCCGGCACCCGCCGCGCCCGCCAGGTTCACCCGCAGTACATCGCCAGCTTTCAGCCAGGCTTCGCGCGGTATCAGTGCCGTGGCGTCACCTAACAAGTCGTCCGGGTTCAGTTGGTTGTCCTCGGCCTTCAGCATCGTCGGCGCGGGCAGCGGCAGCTTTGCCACCCGAAAGCTGAAGACTTCAGAGTCTTCGTCTGCGCCGCCCCCCAAGCGCTGCACCGTGTAGCTCAGCGCCACGCTTTGATCGAGGAACCGGCGAGCCTCTGCCTGGGCTACGGTGAAGTACAAAGGTTGGCCCACGTCGTTATAGGTATAGGGCTTGTCGCGCGTGTAAGCGGCCACGACGCCTGCCGCGTCCGCCCAACTGAGCACTGCAAGATCACCCTCGACCAAGCTGCCTGCGGGAATTTGAACCCTGATACCCTTGGGCACCGAATCGGGATCAAGTGTCGCGTCCTCACCCACTCCCTCCACGGAAGGCGGTGGCAACAAAGCGTTTGCTGCAGTGTTCTCTGGCGTGTCGTTCATGTCGCGCACCCCTCCAGCGAATAGTCATGACACTCGTTTGGAGATACCGAGTGCCTGGTGATGGGCGCCGGCATCGGCTGACGTCTTGTCACCGGTGTCCATGTCATAGATCCAATAGGTACCCGCCCCCGCCGCGTCACCGGTCCAGAACGGATAGGGCAACCAACCCAGATACTCCCCGACCGCCTCACCAATATCCGGGTGTTTGTACACTGCCCGTAACCGGTCGAGGTCCGATCGCGCGACGATATCCACGCCGGCGACATCACAAACCGCGGTCATGCCCTGCCAATCGGCGCTGTTACTCAGCCACTGCACTTGCCGGATGCCCTTGACGGTCAGCTCATACTGGCGCGGCTGATTCAGGCTGTCGGTGGCAGTGATCGTGCATTGGCCGTTGCCCCTGGCGGTCACCTCGCCGGTCTGGGCATCGACGCTGGCCACGTACTCGTTGCTGCTTTCATAGCGATAGGGCGGGGTGCCCCCGGTCGCCAGTCGTGTCATCCGGGCATAGGGCGGTACGTCCAGCGGAGCCTTGTCGGCCACCGCGACATAATTATCCTGGCTGAGATCGAATATCGCAGGCGCCTCGAAGCCAACGTCTACTTTCAGTTCAAGATTTTCCGAGTGTTCCGTGCTGCCATCGCTCATCAGCACGTCATAACGGATGATCACGATACCGTCCGCATCAGCAACAAAATGCTCTGCCTCGACATAGAACACGACATCCTTGATCGTCGTTCCTACGGGTAGCTGATTGCTATAGGTAGGGCCGACGAAGACAAACGCCTTCTGCCAGCCAGTATCGGCGGCAGAGCGCTTGAGCCGGACACGGGCGCCATCAGGCGGGATATCGGCAGGGTCGAGGACGCCGTCAGGCGCTTCATCCACCGACGGGGGAGGCAGGTTTACCGCACGTTCAGGCGTACCGGACATGATGAAACCTCATAGGAAGTGAGGACTCGGCGCCCTTGCGCTGCGCCGAGAGGAGCCACGCGTCGAATAATCGGTCAGGAGCTGCTGGAGGCGTGCTCAGCCTGGGCGGCCAACGGTCTCGGTGCCGGTGGCGAGCGGTAGTAGGAAACGTTGTTGCGCAACAGATGGATTACGCTCGCATTGTTCCCGCCGCCGATGGAATGCCCCCAGGAGACCACGTCGCCCGTAGAGGTCAATGCGGTAAAACCATGAGAGTTGCTGTAGAGGGCCAAGACGTTAGTCAGGGTCGGTGCCACGCCGCCCACCGACTGATTGCCCCAGACTACGATCGTGCCGTCACTGCGCAACGCGGCGAAAGCCTCCGAACTGCCAGCTATCTGCACCACGTTGTCCAGCCCCGGCGGCGCGGTTCCACCCTCGCTAACCCGCCCCCATGCGCCCACGGTACCGTCACTGCGACGCGCGGCGAATGCGCGCCAAGTGCTGACGACTTCGACGACGTTGCTGTTGGGTGACGGAACCCCGCCGCCTCCGTAATCCGGTGTGCCCGACGATTGCACCTGCTGACTGTTATTCAGGACACAGAACGCCTGGGCGTTTGAACACCCCAGAGAAGCAATGCCGGAGAGATTTGGTGACGTGCCGCCATAGGCAGGATTACCCCATGCCACCACTCGGCCGCCAGTACGCAACACCGCGAAAGCGGCGAAACTGCCCATGATATCCACCGCGTCAGTGATGACGAGGCCCACAGGAATAGTACCGCCGTAGTCACCGTCCCAGTTTCGACCCCAGGCCACGACTGGGTTATTCAGGCGACGAACCGCAAATGCCTGGGAGGCGCCGTAAACATGTGTCGTTCCGGGGAGCCCGCCCAGTTCCGGGGGGATCAAATCCGTCTGCTGACCTCTCCCCCAGGCCACCAAGCTGTTGTTGCTGGTCTTGCGTCCGGCAAATGCATTGCCATTGGCGGTCAAATCAGCGAAGCCATAAGGCAATACGCTTCCCATCATCCCGCCTGCGGCCGGATCACCCCAGACATGGACAGTGCCGCCACTGTCCAGCGCCGCGTAAGCGCTCTGGGTGCAGCTTATTTCGACAATGTTGTTCAAGGCAGGAGGTGCCGCGCCGAAATCCGAATTGCCCCAGCCAACCACACTGCCTTGGTCGAGCAAGGCGACAAAAGCCGCACCACCATTGGTAAGCGTATCGGCCCCATTGCCGAAAATATTCGCCGGGTTCACTGTCGCCTCATGGCTGCTGGAGCGTACCTGCAAGGGCTTGGACGGTTGGGTATCACGCCAGCTAGCGGAAGGAGCACTCCAGCTCGATTCATCCAGGTATTTCCACTCGACCCGCAACGGCTGCAGGGTCGTGGCGTGTAGCGCGCTCAGCAACCGTGAGCTGCCGGAAGCTCGATAGGTGGTGCGGTTGAAACGCGCGCCCATGACCTTGAACGGCTCCTGCGATACAGGCGTTTCAACCCGCATATTGAACGCCAGTGATGGTCCGGTGATCGTCCCGTTTCGATCCCGCGTATAGGTGACTCTCACGTTCTTCCCGAGGAATCTCAGAACATCAGCCGCAGGGATCAGAAACCGCAGATAATTATTGGGCTGGTCGTTGGCCGTATACGGTTTGGGTGGAGAGACGTAGGGCGTGATCGCTCCATTTGAGTCCGTCCAGGTTACGGTGACGTCATCACCAGGGTTCAATCTATCACCGGGTACTCGAGTCCAGACTTGGACTGTTTGAGAGGGGTCGAGCGTGCCGCCGTCCTGCACACCTTCGACGATGGGTGCCGGTAGCTCCGGCTCGATCTGATCAAGGTGGACAGCGATGTATTTGATCGCTGATTGGTTGGAGTTGCCCAGTTGGTCCATCACCCGGAATTCGAGAGGCGTGTCTGGATTGTCCCCTGCCTGTACGAATGTATCGGTAAAGAGCGTATGCACCACGGGCACCGAACCGTCCAATACCTCAAATGGAACCGTCGCATTGCCTATCAAAAAATTGATGCGGTCATAGGTCCGCCGGTTGGAATAAGTAAAACCAAACGCTACACCTTGCGCCGCCCGTTCGGCGCTGACTCCGTCGGCAATCACGTCGGGTGGAATCACCAGGTCGAGACCTTGGGGCGCAGGCTCGCCCGGCGCCCTGAGGTGATAAAGTACGAGCAAATCCCTGGATGGCGCACCGTTCTGGCCGGGACGGGTTACTTTGTAGTGCAGCCGATTGACACCATCCAATAAACGGCCATGGGGCACATGCAACTCCATTCGCAATTGCTCTTCTCCTGGCCCTACGTCCTTGCCAGCCACCGGAAAAGGATCGTCGTTGACGTACAAGTCCGCTCGATCATCCACCGCCATTGTCCAGGAACGCCGCTGAAGTTCGGTCCACGGATCGATCAGACATCTCAGTCCCCTGGGCTGATCGTCGTAAAGGCTCTTGGGAATACCGCCATGCGCACGATCCGCCGGCTTCACTGGCGTTACCCATCCCATAATGATCACAGGGTATAGCGTGAACAATTCGCTCAAGGCGGAAGATTGGATGTCCATGATGTTTCCTGACCAAGACGTAAGGCCTTTCGGCATAGAGTCATCAGACTCCATCCAGGGAGGACCAGCTACTGTCAGAACTAACAGGTCGGACGAGATTTACGACGGACGGTTGAGTAAGGCTGGATGAGCAACGGATTTTTAGAATCGCCAAAAACGAAAAGGCCCCTGAAATGTTCAACCATTTCAGGGGCTTAGTCGTATTCAATAATGGCGGAGAGATAGGGATTTGAACCCTAGGTACTGTTGCCAGTACAACGGATTTCGAATCCGTCCCGTTCGGCCACTCCGGCATCTCTCCAGTGGCGCGCATCATACCAGCACATTCGCCGGAAGCGAACCCCCGGGCGAAATTTTTTCCGTGCTATCAGTCGCTTGCGTCGACTACAGCGGTACACCCAGGCGCTGGGCGACTTCTTCGTAGGCTTCGATGACGTCACCGAGGCCTTGGCGGAAGCGGTCCTTGTCCATTTTCTTCTTGGTATCCTTGTCCCACAGGCGGCAGCCATCCGGGCTGAACTCGTCGCCCAGGACGATGGAGCCATCGCTGAACACACCGAATTCAAGCTTGAAGTCCACCAGCAGCAGGCCCGCGTCGTCGAACAGCTTGGTCAGCACTTCGTTGACCTTCAGGGACAGTTCCTTCATGCGAGCCAGTTGCTCGGCGGTGCCCCAACCGAAGGCCACGACATGGGATTCGTTGATGAACGGGTCGCCCTTGGCGTCGTCCTTCAGGAACAGCTCGAACGTGTAAGGGTTGAGCTTCATGCCCTCCTCCACGCCCAGGCGCTTGACCAGGCTGCCAGCGGCGTAGTTACGCACGACGCATTCGACCGGGATCATGTCCAGCTTCTTGACCAGGCACTCGTTGTCGCCCAGCAGCTTGTCGAACTGAGTCGGCACGCCGGCGGCTTCGAGTTTCTGCATGATGAAGGCGTTGAACTTGTTGTTCACCATGCCCTTGCGGTCGAGTTGTTCGATGCGCTTGCCGTCGAACGCCGAAGTGTCGTTGCGAAACAGCAGGATCAAGCGGTCAGCGTCGTCGGTCTTGTAAACCGACTTCGCTTTGCCGCGGTAGAGTTCTTCACGTTTTTCCATGATGGGCTCCGCTTGCTAAGTAGATGGGCTAGGCGATATGTCGCCAGTCGAGCCCTGAATCTTGATCGGCCAGTTGCAGCCAGTCCGGGTCGCACCCAAGGGTGTCGACGAAACATTGCCGGGCCAGCTGCGGCAGGTTGTTCTTGCTGCTCAAATGGGCCAGGACCAGGTGTTGCAGGCCTTGCCAGCCCAACTCGGCCACCAGGTATGCCGCCTGGTGGTTGTTCAAATGTCCGTGCTCCCCGCCTACCCGCTGCTTGAGAAAATACGGATAGTACCCACGCGCCAACATGTCCCGGCAGTGGTTGGACTCGATCATCAACGCATCGAGGTCCCGGTAGCTGTCCATGACCCTGTCGCAATACGATCCCAGGTCGGTGAGCAATCCAAAGCGCCGCTCGCCGTCGCTGAACACATACTGGGTTGGCTCCCGGGCATCGTGGGCCACACTGACCACGCTGATATCCAGGCCGCCGACACGCAGTTGCTCGCCGCCGGCCACGAAACCAGCTGGCTCGATGGGTTTGCGCAGGCCTTCGAACGTCCCACGGCTCAGGTACACCGGCAGATTGTAGCGCCGAGACAGCAAACCCACGCCATGCACGTGGTCGGCATGTTCGTGGGTCACCAATATCGCGCTCAGTTGCGCCGGGTGCACACCCAGGCGCAGCAGGCGCTTCTCGGTTTCCCGCAGGGAGAAACCACAATCGACCAGAACGTAGGTCCCAGCACTGGCTATCAGCGTGCCGTTCCCCTGGCTACCGCTGCCGAGAACGGCAAAACGCATCGGATCAGCCCAGGTTGTCCTGAATCACGCCCAACACCTTGCGGGCTACATCGGCCGGCGCCACGGTGTTGATGTTCTTCTCGACGGTGACCTGGACGTTGTCGCCGACCTTGCTCAGGCGAACCTGGTAACGCTCGGCGCGGGCTTCGATTTCTTCCTTGTCCGGCGCGCTGCCGAACAGGTTGCTGAAGAAGCCAGGCTTCTCGTCTTTCTTCTCGGCTTTTTCAGCCAGGTTGATGTAGTACAGGCCCAGGCTGCGGTTGATGTCTTCAACGCGCCATTCGCCCTGCTCCAGCGCACGACCCACGCTCGACCAGGCACGGTCGAGGTCGGAGCCGACGTTGAGCACCGGGTTGCCGCTGCCGTCTTCGCTCAGGCTGACGCGGCTTGGCGTGTCGTAGTCGCGGGTCGCGAGCATCGAAACCGAACCGCCCTGCTCCGCGGTGCGGCTCATGCTGGCAAGCATGTCGTCCACCAGCGCGGCGTCGAGGCCGGTATTGACCGAGCGATTGGTGAAGGCCACGTCGGCGGTGCTGCCGGCGGGACGCTCGGCGCTGACCACGTAGATCTCACTGGTGTTGCGCTGTACGCCCGGCTCGATCCGTACGCGCACGCGGGTTTCGCTGTCTGCCGAGACACCGGCGGCGCTCAGGCGCTTGGCCATGGCGGCGGACAGTTCATCGGAACGCTGCCAGGTGGTGGTGAATTCACCCGTCTGTGGGCGCTGCTCGTCCAGGCGGAAACCGTTGTCCTGGAAGAACTGGATCGCCACCGGCCAGACTTCGGCCGGTGGGTGCTGGCCCATGACCCAGCTGGAGTCACCGCTCTTTTGCAGGGTGTAGTCGCTGGCATCGGCCACGGCCGACAGCGGCTGTGGTCGCGGGACTACGTATTCGCCCTTGACGCTGTCGTCAGCGACGTTGCGCGGGATCGGCAGCAGCGGATCCAAACGCTTGGCGACGCTGACGTCCGGTGGCAGTTGCATCGGTGCAGTCTGTTGCGCTTCGAGGTAGTCGCTACCACGGTCGCGGAAGTAACCATCCGGTCCCCAGATCCACCCGCAGCCACTGGTGCTGGAGATAATCAAGGCAAGTGCGGAAAGTCCGGCCATTCGCTTCATGCGTTGTACTTCCTCAATTAAACCAGGACGCCGGACTGGCGCATGGCCTGCCGCAGCGGTTCGTGACAGGTGTTGCTCAACCAGGTGAGCGGCAGGCGAATGCCTTCGTGCATCAGGCCCATTTCGACCAAGGCAAACTTCACCGGGATCGGGTTGGCTTCGATGAACAGGTCCTTGTGCAGCGGCATCAGTTTTTCGTTGATTGCACGTGCGGTCTCGGCATCGCCCTTGAGCGCGGCCTCGCACAGATCGGCCATTTCTCGCGGAGCGACGTTGGCGGTCACGGAAATATTGCCCTTGCCGCCCAGCAGGATCAGCTCGACGGCTGTCGGGTCATCGCCAGACAGCACGATGAAATCCTTGCTGACGCCATCGAGGATGGCCTTGGCCCGTACCAGGTCGCCCGTGGCTTCCTTGATGCCGATGATGTTCGGCACGGTGGACAGGCGAATCACGGTCTCGGCTTGCATATCGCAGGAGGTGCGGCCGGGAACGTTATAGAGGATCTGCGGGATGTCGACCGCTTCGGCAATGTACTTGAAGTGCTGGTACAAGCCTTCCTGGGTCGGCTTGTTGTAGTACGGAACGACCAGCAGGCAGGCATCGGCGCCGGCTTCCTTGGCGTTGCGGGTCAGTTCGACGGCTTCGCGGGTCGAGTTGGCTCCGGTGCCGGCGATCACCGGAATGCGCCCGTTGACCTGCTTGACGACGGCGCGGATGACTTCGATATGTTCGTTGACATCAAGGGTAGCCGACTCGCCGGTGGTGCCGACGGCGACAATGGCATGGGTGCCGTTTTCAAGGTGGAAGTCCACGAGTTTGCTGAGGCTGGCCCAGTCAAGACGCCCTTGTGCATCCATGGGTGTGACCAGTGCCACCATACTGCCCGCAATCATGAAACCGCTCCTGCCGGAAAAAGAGAGCCGTAATGGTACTGGCGCCAAGATGCTTGTACAAGCGAACTCCCATTCCCCTTGGCGATGGTTTTCGCTACCCTTCAGGCTTTGATCGGTAACGATAAGCTCATACGCCGGTCCCCAGCCTCCGTTTTCGTCGTTACAAGCCCCGATCCTGCGTGTGTCCCGGTGTATTTGTGTTGCCCCGCAACGCAACGCATCCACGAGGCGAAGGGCTTGAACCGTTCGATTTCCCAAGGCTGGCACCACATCGAGCTGAAACGTACCGACCGCTCATCGCTTTAGGAATGCTGCATGTCCACCCCCACAGTCCGCGAACAATTCCTTGTTATCAGTGCCCTTGGCGCCAACCCCATGGAGCTGACTAACGTCCTGTGCCGCGCCAGCCATGAAAATCGCTGCGCCGTCGTGACGTCACGCCTGACCCGTCATGGCGAGTGCAGCGCGCTCGTGCTGGAAATTTCCGGCAGCTGGGACGCGCTGGCCCGCCTTGAGGGCAGCCTGCCTGTACTGGCCAAGAAACATGCCTTCACCGTCAACGTGGTACGCAGCGCCGCCTTGGAGAATCGTCCCCAGGCCCTGCCTTATGTGGCTTACGTCAGCTCGGCCTACCGCCCGGACATCATCAACGAGCTGTGCCAGTTCTTCATGGACCACCACGTCGAACTGGAGAACCTGACCTGCGACACCTACCAGGCCCCGCAGACCGGCGGCACCATGCTCAACGCCACGTTCACCGTGACACTGCCGGCCGGCACCCAGATCAGCTGGCTGCGCGATCAGTTCCTGGATTTCGCCGATGCGATGAACCTGGACGCATTGATCGAACCGTGGCGCCCACAAAACCCAATGTAAGGAAGCGTTCATGGCCGTTGCCATCGACCAGCCGGTTACCGATTTCCAGGCGCCCGCCACCAGCGGGCAGACCATCAGCCTCGCGGCCCTGAAGGGCAAGCAAGTGGTCATTTATTTTTACCCCAAGGACAGCACGCCCGGCTGCACCACCGAAGGCCAGGGTTTCCGCGATCAGTACGCGCAATTCCAGGCCGCCAACACCGAAGTGTTCGGCGTCTCCCGGGACAGCCTCAAGTCCCACGAGAACTTCAAGTGCAAGCAGCAATTCCCCTTCGAGCTGATCAGCGACAAGGACGAAGCGGTTTGCCAGTTGTTCGACGTGATCAAGTTGAAGAAGCTTTACGGCAAGGAATACCTGGGCGTTGATCGCAGCACGTTCCTGATCGATAAACAGGGAGTGTTGCGCCAGGAATGGCGTGGCGTGAAGGTGCCGGGGCATGTGGATGCGGTGTTGGCGGCGGCTCAGGCCCTCGACAAGTCCTGAAGTTCTTCGCCGTCAGCACTGGCCTCTTCGCGAGCAGGCTCGCTCCCACAGGGAATTGATTAACATCATCGATCCAATGTGGGAGCGAGCCTGCTCGCGAAGAGGCCGGCAGCCTCACCGGCTAGGCTAACTCACCTCTTATAACAACGGCGCCACCACCGGCTCCTTGCTCGGCCACGCATCCAGCACCGCCTTGAACAGCGTCGCCAGGGGAATCGCGAAGAACACTCCCCAGAACCCCCACAATCCGCCGAACAGCAACACTGCGCAGATAATCGCCACCGGATGCAGGTTCACCGCCTCGGAGAACAGCAACGGTACGAGCACGTTGCCGTCCAGGGTCTGGATGATTCCGTAGACGGCCATCAGATAGATGAACTGATCGCTCCAGCCCCACTGGAACAGTGCGATCAATGCCACCGGCACGGTCACCACCACGGTGCCGACGTAGGGCACCACCACTGAAATACCCACCAGCAGCGCCAACAGGGCGGCGTAATTGAGCCCCAGGGCGACGAAGCCGATGTAGGTGACGCCGCCACAGATAAAAATCTCGATGACTTTCCCGCGGATGTAATTGGCGATCTGCCGATTCATCTCCTGCGCCACCCGGGTGATCAATGCCCGTTCGCGCGGCAGGTAACCGCGGACCCAGCGTCCGATCATTTCCCGGTCCTTGAGGAAGAAAAACACCAGGATTGGCACCAGCACCAGATAGATCATGATGTTCACGAGCAACGGCAGGCTGGACAGCGAAAACGTCAGCGCCCACTGGCCGAACTTGCCGATCTCGCCGCGTACCACTTCGATCGTCTGCAATACCTGCTCGTCCGAGACCAGGTGGGGATAACGCTCCGGTAGCAGCAACAGCAGCGATTGCCATTTGACAAGCATCCCCGGCAATTCGTTGAACAACGTCACCAACTGGTGCCACAGCAAGGGCACGATCACCACCAGGAAGACCACCAGCACGCCCATGAACAGCGCGAACACCAACCCTACCGCGACCGAACCCGGCAGTCGCAAGCGCTCCAAAGTGATGACCAGCCCTTGCATCAGGTACGCCAGCACCATCCCCGCCAACACCGGTGCCAACATGCCGCCCAGCGTGAGCACGGCGGTAAAAGCCAGGAACAGGAGCACTGCCAGGACCACCGCCTCTTCATCGGAAAAGTAGCGCTGAATCCAGTCGCGTAACACTTTGAACATTAAAAATCCCTAAGAGATGTCGCCTGCCTTCAGGCTTTTTTCAACCAGTAACGGTAGGTGCCGTTTTCGTCCTCTTCACGCAGCAGCGTATGACCGGCCAACCGGGCGAAGGTGCGGAAATCGCGCTGGGAGCCAGCGTCCGTGGCGGTTACCTTGAGCACGGCGCCACTGGTCAGACGATTGAGTTCCAGCTTGGCCTTGAGCAACGGCAACGGACAATTCAGGCCACTGGCGTCCAGCTCGGCATCGTGGGCTACAGCATCGGTCATTATTTCACTCCGCAACGGGTCGTCGAGCCGCCTAGAATATCTGGTCCCGGACCCGCTGTCCGGCTACAGTAAGGTCTTTGTCGACTAAGGCTTCGTGCATGACATTTCTGCGCCCCACCCTGCTGACGCTCGCCTGCCTGCTTGCCTCACCGGGCTTCGCCGACGACCTGCCGTCACTTGGCGACGCCAGTTCTGCCATCGTCTCGCCAGAACAGGAGCACCAACTGGGCCGCGCCTGGCTGGCGCTGCTGCGCAGCCAGGTTTCACAGCTCAACGACCCCCAGCTCAAGGACTACGTCGAAACCAGCGTCTACAAGCTGGTGGAGACCAGCCAGGTCAATGACCGGCGCCTGGAATTCATCCTGATCAACAGCCCGCAGCTCAACGCCTTCGCCGCACCGGGCGGAATCGTCGGGGTCAACGGCGGGCTGTTCCTCAACGCACAGACCGAAGGCGAATACGCGTCGGTCATGGCCCACGAGCTGGCGCACTTGTCGCAGCGCCACTTCGCCCGTGGCGTGGAAGCTCAACAGCGCATGCAAGTACCGATGATGGCCGCGCTGCTGGCTGGCATCGTGGTCGCCGCCGCTGGCGGGGGCGATGCAGGGATTGCCGCCATCGCGGGGACCCAGGCCGCCGCCATCCAGGAGCAACGGCGCTTTTCGCGCCAGAACGAACAGGAAGCCGACCGAATCGGCATCCAGAATCTGGAAAAAGCTGGGTACGACCCTCGATCCATGCCGACCATGTTCGAGCGTCTGATGCGCCAATACCGCTTTGACGCCAAGCCTCCGGAGTTTCTGTTGACGCACCCGGTCACCGAGTCGCGTATCGCCGACACCCGCAACCGCGCCGAACAGGCCAAGCCGGGGGGCATCGAGGACAGCATGCGTTATCAACTGATTCGTGCGCGCGTCCAGCTGACCTATGAGGAAACCCCAGGCCTGGCCGCCAAGCGCTTTCGCGCACTGTTGGACGAGAACCCCAAAAACGATGTGGCCCGCTATGGCCTGGCCATCGCCCAGGTCAAGGGTGGCCAGTTGAATGAAGCGCGGGAGAACCTCAAGCCGCTGCTGGCCAAATCACCCAACGAAATCATCTACAACCTGGCCCAAGTCGATCTGGACATTACCAACAACAAGCTGGCTGACGCCCAATCCCGCGTTGACCGGATGCTGGTTCAATACCCTGGCAACTATCCCCTCAACCAAGTGCGCGTTGACCTGCTGCTAAAGCAAAACCGCCCCGCTGACGCAGAGAAAGCCCTGGAGACGCTGCTCAAGAGTCGCCCGGACGATCCGGACGTCTGGTACATGGTTGCCGAGACGCGCGGCCTGTCGGGCAACATCATCGGCTTGCACCAGGCCCGCGCCGAATACTTCGCGTTGGTCGGCGACTATCGCCAGGCGATTCAACAATTGGACTTCGCCAAACGCCGCGCCGGCGGCAACTTTCCATTGTCGTCCCGCATCGACGCACGGCAGCGTGAGCTTATGGAACAGGAGCGTATGGTCAAGGACATGATGGGCTGAGCTTCAGCCAGGCATAAAAAAAACCGCCTCGACATACATCGAGGCGGTTTTTTTTCAGCTGCAGACGGGCTTATTCAGCCAGTTTGAACGTGATGAAGCTCGCACGTCCCTGGCGCAGGACTCGCATCGACACCGAGCGATTCTTCGGCAGGGCCTTGGCGATATCGGTGAATTCCTTGGCGGACCCGATGGCCTGGTTATTCAGGTGCGTAATGATGTCGCCCGGTTGCAGGCCGATCAGTGCAGCAGGACCGTCCTGTACTTCCCTGATCACCACCCCGCCCTGCAGTTCCAGAGTGCGCTTCTGCTCGTCGGTCAGTTCGACCACCGCGACGCCCAAGCGATTACTGCTGCGCTCTACGCCGGACTTGGGCAGCGAATCCAGCTCCTTGCCCTCTTCCGGGATAGCGCCAACGGTCAACTCGACGTTCTTGCGCTTGCCTTCGCGAATCACTTCGAGGCTGGCCTTGGCACCGGCCTTCAGGGCACCCACCAGGTGCGGCAAGTCGGCGGACATGACGATCGGCTGGCCATTGAGGCTGAGAATCACATCACCAACCTGCAAGCCGCCCTTGGCAGCCGGGCCACCTTCCTGGATCTGTGCCACCAGGGCACCGGCGGGTTTTTCCAGCCCGAACGACTCGGCCAGGTCCTTGTTCACTTCCTGGATGACCACGCCCAGCCAGCCACGGCTGACTTTGCCTTCGCTTTTCAACTGATTGGAAACGTCCATTGCCACGTCGATTGGAATGGCGAAGGACACACCCATGAAACCGCCCGAGCGGGTGTAGATCTGGGAATTGATGCCCACTACTTCACCGTCAAGGTTGAACAACGGGCCGCCGGAGTTGCCGGGGTTGATCGGCACATCGGTCTGGATGAACGGCACGTAGTTCTCGTTCGGCAGGCTGCGGCCGATGGCGCTGACAATGCCCTGGGTCACGGTGTGGTCAAAGCCGAACGGCGAACCGATCGCCACGACCCATTGGCCGGCCTTCAGGTTCTGGGATTTGCCAAGCTTGAGGACTGGCAAATCCTTGCCTTCGATTTTGAGTAGCGCCACATCGGACCGTGGATCGGTGCCGATCAGTTTGGCCTTGAGCTCACTGCGATCGGCCAGGCGGACCAGGATCTCATCGGCATCCGCGATGACATGGTTATTGGTGAGGATGTAGCCATCGGGCGAAATAATGAAACCCGAACCCAGGGATTGCGCTTCCCGCTGGCGGCCACCACCCGGTGAACGAGGCTGCGGCATTCCGCGCTCGAAAAACTCGCGCAGCATGGGTGGCAGACCTTCCAGGTCCGGCATCTGTGGGTCCATCACCCGGCGCTCAGGCAGCTTCTGCGTCGTACTGATGTTCACGACTGCGGGTGAAGCCTGTTCGACCAGTTGGGTGAAGTCCGGCAATTCGACCGCCGCTGCGGGAACGGCCTGACCGAGGACCAGCACGGTGGCGAATATGGAGAGATAGGTTTTCAAGCGTGGTATCGACATACGGCTCCCGTTACGACGAGCATGGTTAAGCGATATGGAGCTGAAACACCGGAGAACGATACGCCGGTATTTTCGTTCCGCAAACAGACAAGGCCAGAGCCGAGCGGCTCTGACCTAATAGAAAAAAAATCGATTTTTTGCAAATGAAAATGCTGACAGGAAGTTTCAGCAATTCGATCAAGCCTTGGCGTTAACGGCCTGCCGCGCAATCGAGCCACTTGCGCAATGGCTACTTGGCTGCCGCGACGTCGGAGCGCATGGAAAGCGCGATCCGTTCCGCCGTCCCGATAGGTATCTCACCTACCACCGTGACCATCATTTCACCTTGCGGCGTGGTCAGACGGCGGGATACGGCGGCGGTCGGACCTAGCTGAGTTCGGGTATCGGTAGCCGTGGCGCCGTTCAACGGCTCCAGAAACACCGAGAACCGAGCCAGGCCATCGTCGTACATGAGGCTGCTGACCTGTACTTTGGTGTCTGGGTCATTTCGCGCAACACTGCTGGTCAATTCAAAGCCCGGCGGAAGCCAGTCCGAACGCCACGCGGTCTTCACTGCCGTCGCCTTGTTCGGATCCTGCGCCACAGCCGTGCATTCGGCACTGGCCTGCAGGTCAGCGTCCGAAGGTGAGGTGATGTTCAGGCGGGTGAATTGAAAGCGTTCGAGCAACTGTCCCTTGTCGTTGAGCAGCAGGGATTTGAGCGGCAGCCCGGTTTCCTTGTCCAGATGCAACTCGAACCCGTAGCGATGCTGGTCCTTCGGGGTCAGGGCCACAATGACAGCTTGTCGCCCAGCCACACGCGACTTGCCGATCACGGCAAGGTCATACCAATTCTTGAGTTTTTGCGGATCGAGCGCACGTGCAGTGCCATCTGGCGTATTTCCCAGCCCGGCGATCAAGGTGCCACTGACGCATTGAGTACGTCCATCAATGCGCATGACCTCCTGTGCCGAACCGTCGAGCTGGAGCAACCGCTCGCGGATTTTGCCATCCTGGACGCGATGCCAGATGTTATGGGTAGAAAAACTACCGTTACGCTCGTAAACGAAAGTGCCCTGGAAGCTTTGCTGTTGCTCGGCTTGACTCAGACGATTAAGCCAGTCTTGAGCCTCGCCGGCATGGGCTGGAATCACGCACCAGCCACCGAGCAGAAGCGATAAAAGAGGTATGGCGCGCATGGTCCTCCTTAACGGTTTTCCAGACTGGCCGCGCGAGCGTAGGGCAGCGCGCTTTCAGTGCCCTTCAATGCAGCCTGTTGGGCATGCTGGCGCAGGTAGTTAGGCAGGCGTTGATCGTGCCAGCCTGGTTGTCCTTGCAGGACACCATTGTTCATCGGGCCAGCAGCTTCCGAACCTTCACTGTAGCCGGCCAGCACCGCAGGACCTTTGACCTGTGGCGTTGCCAGGCTTGGCTGGTTAGATTGCTGCGCCATTTGAACGCCAGCGATCTCGTCCTGGTTGTACAACCGCACACCGGCCAGTACCGCTACGGTGACCGAAGCAGCTACAGCCAGGCGACCCAGGCTACGCCATGGACCGCGGGAGGCTTTTGCCGGTACGGCTTCATCAGCCAGCGCAGCAGACACTGCCGCAGCGATATCCAGACGCGGAAGCAGCAGGTCCTTGTGCATGACAGCCCGGGCGATCTGATAGCGCGCCCAGGTCTCACGGGTTTCAACATCGTCGAAGGCATTCAATACCCGACGTAATTCCAATTCGTCCGCTTCGTTATCCATCACTGCGGACAGCGATTCCTGCAGGGCTTCACGACTCATGGCGTTCCTCTCTTGGCTGTCGCCGCTGTCTCAGTTTTCCTGCAACAACGGTTGCAGGGCTTTATCGATGGCCTCCCGAGCGCGGAAGATCCGGGAGCGCACGGTACCCACCGGACATTGCATGACGCTCGCAATGTCCTCGTAACTCAGACCGTCGAATTCACGTAAAGTTAAAGCCGTACGCAAATCTTCAGGCAATTGCTGGATGGTTCGATGGACGGTGCCTTCGATCTCATCCCGCAGTAATGCACGCTCCGGAGATTCGAGGTCCTTGAGGCCATGATCGCCATCGTAGAACTCAGCATCTTCGGAACTCACATCACTATCCGGCGGCCGGCGGCCGCGTGAAACCAGATAGTTTTTCGCCGTGTTAATGGCGATGCGGTAAAGCCACGTGTAAAACGCGCTATCCCCGCGGAAATTTCCAAGTGCGCGGTAGGCCTTGATGAAGGCTTCCTGGGCAACATCCTGGGCTTCATGGGTGTCGTGCACGAAACGCACGATCAACCCGAGAATTTTGTGCTGGTATTTCAGCACTAGCAGATCGAAAGCTCGCTTGTCGCCGCGCTGAACGCGTTCGACCAGCTGCTGATCCTCTTCCTGGGTTAGCATGAACACTCCTCGATAAGCTCGAAGGAGGGTTGCACTACTAATCGACCGGGCTTGCAAACATAGACTCGGGCTTTTCGCAAAAGTTCTCCCCCTTCCAAGCAAGTTTCCGGCGCGCTCTGATCCGGCACGCACGAAAAACGCAGCACGAGATTCCCCGGCTGCGCGAATAATCTGTCGCCGGGCCTGTCGGACGAGGACTTGAATCGAAGTCCTTAACCAACCCGACGCTGTTCCCTTTTGCAGACAACCGTCTATTGAACGTAGGCGCTTGGCAAAAGTTCCCGTTATTTTCAGCTCTTCGAAACGAAAATCTGGCAACCGTGACGAGATAAACAACGTTCTGTCCGCGAAAACGTCGCGTTGTCGCCATTTCAAGAAAACCCTGATCCGACGAAGCGTGTTGTTTTTCCGTCACGCTGGTTTCACATCGCCATGATTGCCCGGCTATTGTGCCGATCCCCCCCTCTATATACTAGTGGGCTGCAAGGCTGCCCGACCCGTCAAACGGATGTCCGGCGCCAACCCCTCACGGGTCGCTTTGAGCGGAAATCATTCGAATGAGCCAACAGTTCCAACATGATGTTCTGGTAATCGGCAGCGGTGCCGCCGGATTGAGCCTGGCGTTGACTTTGCCCGCGCATCTGCGCATCGCCGTGCTGAGCAAGGGCGACCTGGCCAACGGCTCGACGTTCTGGGCCCAGGGCGGCGTCGCGGCCGTGCTGGATGACGCCGACACGATCCAATCCCACGTCGACGACACACTCAACGCTGGCGGCGGGCTGTGCAATCAGGATGCGGTGCGCTTTACCGTCGAGCACAGCAGGGAGGCCATCCAATGGCTGATCGACCAAGGCGTGCCATTCTCCCGCGATGAGCAGTCCGGCACCGAAGATGGCGGCTTTGAATTTCACCTGACCCGCGAGGGCGGCCATAGCCATCGGCGGATCATCCATGCCGCCGATGCGACCGGCGCGGCGATTTTCAAGACGCTCCTGGCCCAGGCCAGGCAACGGCCGAACATCGAGTTGCTGGAGCAACGGGTCGCGATCGATCTGATTACCGAAAAACGCCTGGGTCTGAACGGTGATCGCTGCCTGGGCGCCTATGTGCTCAACCGTGGCACGGGCGAAGTCGACACCTACGGCGCGCGCTTCGTGATCCTGGCCTCCGGTGGCGCGGCCAAGGTCTACCTCTACACCAGCAACCCGGACGGCGCCTGCGGTGACGGCATTGCCATGGCCTGGCGTTCCGGTTGCCGGGTGGCGAACCTGGAGTTCAACCAGTTCCACCCGACTTGTTTATATCACCCGCTCGCCAAGAGTTTTTTGGTGACCGAGGCCCTGCGCGGCGAAGGCGCGCACCTGAAGCTGCCCAACGGGGAACGCTTCATGCAGCGCTTCGATCCCCGCGCCGAACTGGCCCCACGGGACATCGTTGCCCGAGCCATCGACCATGAGATGAAGCGCCTGGGCATCGACTGCGTTTACCTGGATATCAGCCACAAGCCCGAAGCGTTCATCAAGAGTCATTTCCCGACGGTCTACGAACGCTGCCTAGAATTTTCCATCGACATCACCAAGCAGCCTATCCCGGTGGTGCCGGCGGCGCATTACACCTGCGGCGGGGTCATGGTCGATCAGTTCGGTCGCACCGACGTCCCCGGCCTGTATGCCATTGGCGAAACCAGTTTTACCGGGCTGCACGGCGCCAATCGCATGGCCAGCAATTCGCTGCTGGAATGTTTTGTCTACGCCCGCTCGGCAGCGGCCGACATCCTTGAGCAATTGCCGCGCATCGACATACCTGCCGCCCTGCCCTCGTGGGATGCCAGCCAGGTCACCGACTCGGATGAAGACGTCATCATCGCCCACAACTGGGACGAACTGCGGCGCTTCATGTGGGACTACGTTGGGATCGTGCGCACCAACAAACGCTTGCAACGGGCCCAGCATCGGGTACGACTGCTCCTCGATGAGATCGATGAGTTCTACAGTAACTACAAGGTCAGCCGGGACCTGATCGAACTGCGCAACCTCGCGCAAGTGGCCGAATTGATGATTCGCTCGGCGATGGAACGCAAGGAAAGTCGAGGGCTGCATTACACCCTCGATTACCCGGACCTGTTGCCCGAGCCATTGGATACTATCCTGGTGCCGCCCACCTACGCCGGCTGAACCTGAGCCGCACTCGCAGGCGTCGGTGCACATCCGGCGCCAGCGCATCACGGGGCACACACAGCGAGCGGACCCGCCGCTCGCCCTGGAGCCGAAAGCGCAACACGACGATTATCGGCAATGCGAGGCTATCGGGCCGCAACTGCACCGATTGCCAGCCGCCGTCGGAGCTCCATAGCTGCCAGCCACCGGCATCGCGACGCAAGCCGCGAAACGCCTGTCGATGGGTCAGCAGCAGGTGTCGCGGCAGTACCCAGGCGCCATGGCCCAGGCACAGTATGATGCCGACGGCTGCGAACCCGGGTGGGACGGCCAATAGCAACAACGAGCCAAGGGCGAACAGCTGCGCCAGCAGATAGGCCGCCAACAACTGCCCGGAGGCGCGCCAGCGGCATTCGAAGCGATTACTTGGGTTGGACACGGTCCAGGATCATCCGGACCATGCGCTGCAACTCCGGATCTTCGGACTCACTGCGTTCCATGAACCAGCCGAACATGTCCTGGTCCTCACATTCCAGCAGGCGGACGTAGCATGCACGGTCAACCTCATTGAGGTGGGGGTAGACCTCCTTCACGAAAGGCACCAGCAACACGTCAAGCTCAAGCATGCCGCGGCGGCTGTGCCAGTAGAGGCGATTCAGTTCAACATCTTCGACCATGGAGCGCTCCTCAAATAGGGCGCAAGTATACAGGCCCGGCCGTGGCGGAACACACGGCTTTGTCGGCCGTCGACGATCCTTTGGCAACTACCCATTTCAAGGGCGCCCCCTTATGATGTCCACCAGACTTTTTTACCCTGCGATGACCCATGGCTGATTCCGCTTTTTTCTGCACCCTGTCCCACGAAGGCATTCTCGCGGTCCGCGGCGTGGATGCCGGTAAATTCCTGCAAGGCCAATTGACCTGCAATCTCAATTACCTGAGCGACAGCCGGGCCAGCCTCGGCGCCCGCTGCACACAGAAAGGCCGGATGCAATCAAGCTTCCGGATCCTGCTCGAGGGCGACGGCGTACTCATGGCGATGGCCAGCGAGTTACTCGAACCGCAACTGGCGGACCTGAAAAAATACGCGGTGTTTTCCAAATCCAAACTCACCGATGAAAGCCCGGCCTGGGTTCGCTTCGGACTGGAAAACGCTGACGCCGCCCTCAGCGAACTGGGCCTGGAGCTGCCGGCCGACACCGATAGCATGGCACGCCATGAATCCTTGATCGCCATCCGCGTATCCCCGGGCCGCGCCGAACTCTGGGTCCGCGCCGAACAGGCCGATACGCTGCGCGCTCGCCTGGGCTCGCAACTGGGCGAAGGCGACTTGAACCGCTGGCTGCTGGGCCAGGTTCGTGCGGGAATCGGCCAAGTCATGGCGGCCACACGCGAACTGTTCATTCCTCAGATGCTCAACCTGCAGGCCGTTGGCGGTGTCAGCTTCAAGAAAGGCTGCTATACCGGCCAGGAAATCGTCGCGCGCATGCAGTACCTCGGCAAGCTCAAGCGTCGCCTGTATCGCCTGCAACTGGACGCCACCGAGTTGCCGGAGCCTGGCACCCCGCTGTTTTCCCCTACGCATGGCAGCTCGATCGGCGAGGTCGTCATTGCTGCCCGGGCCGAGCAGAATATTGAGCTGCTGGGAGTGTTGCAGGCCGAAGCCGCCGAGGATGGCAATTTGCACCTCGGTGCTTTGGAAGGACCCGCGCTACAATTGCTGGACTTGCCTTACGAACTGGACCGCGACCGCGAAATCCAGCGTTGATCGCAACATTTTGTCGCAACACCTAGAGAACCGAAATGAGCGATTTGGCGGATAAGGTCCAGCGGGATTTGGTGGCGGCCATCGATAAGGACGACCTGGTCCTGCCCACACTACCGGAAGTGGCCATGCAGATTCGCCGGGCCGCGGAAGATCCGGAGATCAGTGTCAGTAACCTGAGCAAAGTGATCGGTCGTGACACGGCACTCTCGGCGCGCCTGATAAAAGTGGTCAACAGCCCGCTGCTACGCGCCACGCAGGAAGTGACGGACTTGCACACGGCCATCACTCGGCTGGGCGTCAACTACAGCAGTAACCTGGCGATTGGCCTGGTCATGGAGCAGATATTCCATGCCCGCTCCGATGTCGTGGAACAGAAGATGCGTGAGGTGTGGCGCAAGAGCCTGGAGATCGCCGGTGTCAGTTATGCGCTATGTCGCAGCTATACCCACCTCAAGCCTGACCAGGCCGCGCTGGGCGGATTGGTCCATCAGATCGGCGTGCTGCCGATCCTGACGTACGCCGAAGACAACAACGAATTGCTGTCGGATCCAATCAGCCTCAACCACGTCATCGAGACGATTCATCCCGTGTTGGGGGACAAGCTGCTCAGCGTCTGGGAGTTTCCGGAACGATTGATGAGGTTGCCGGGGTTGTATCTGGATTTCACCCGGGATTCGGAACAACTCGATTACGTCGACCTGGTGCAAGTCGCCGCACTGTACTGCTACAAGGACTCCGACCATCCGCTGAGCAGAATCGACGTATTTGGCGTCCCCGCGATCAAGAAGCTGGGCATTGACCTGGACAACCACGACCGCTGCGCGGATCTGGAAGAAGCGCGGTCGATGTTTTACTGACAAAGCCCGTTGTGGCGAGGGACTTTGCTCCCTTTCCACGGGTTTTGCATTGCCTGGCTTAGCCGGGGATAAAACTCACCCGCACCTTCAGCCCACTCTCCTGCCCGTCATGCAGGGTGATCTGGGCCAGATGCGCGCGACAGATTTCCCCGACGATCGCCAATCCCAAGCCAGAACCGGCCACTTGCTGGTTGCGTCGATAGAAGCGCTCGAATACTCGCTCGCGCTCAGTCTCAGGAATGCCGGGGCCGTCGTCCTCGACTTCCAGGATCGCCGGCGCGATCACCCGCAGGATGACGTTGCCACCCGAGGGGGTGTGGGCCAGGGCGTTGTCCACCAGGTTGCTCAACAGTTCGTTCAGCAACGTCGGTTCGCCCCGCAACCAGACGGGCTCATCGGCCTCCAGCGCCAACGCGACCCCACGGGCATGGGCCAAAGGTGCCATGGCCATGCCCAGCTCACGGGCGAGCTGGCTCAGGTCGAGCAATTGCGCGCCGCCCTCGGCAATCGCCCGGGCGCCATTTTCCACCCGGGCCAATGACAGCAACTGGTTGGCCAGGTGGGTCAAGCGGTCGGTGCCCTGGGCGGCGGTCTCCAGGGTTTGGCGCCACGTGGCCGGTTCGCTGGCGCGCAGGCCCAGCTCCAGGCGAGCCTTGAGGGCGGCCAATGGCGTTCGCAGCTCATGGGCGGCGTCGGCAATGAATTGCGCCTGACGCTCGAATTGGCCGCGCAGGCGCTCGGTGAAGTGATTGAGTGCCCGTACCAGCGGCCATAACTCATGTTGGACTTCCACCAGCGGCAGCGGTCGCAGATCGTCTGGCTGCCGCTCTTCCACCGCCGTGCGCAAGCGTTCCAGGGGACGCAGCGCGGCACTGACCGCGAACCACACCAAAAGCAGCGCACCCACCGCCAGCATGCCCAACCGCAGCAAGGTATCGGCCATCAAGCTGCGCGCCATGCTGACCCGCGCCTCTTCGGTTTCCGCCACGCGGATTTCCGCCATGCCGTTCATCTCCGGCTCGCTCACGGCCTTGAGCAGGCTTACGACGCGCACATTCTGGCCCTGATAAGAGGCGTTATAGAAGCGCGCCAGCGCGGGGTAATCGTCCGTGCGCGGCGTACCCGGCGGCGGGCCAGGAAGATTTTCGTACCCGGAGATCAGCTTCTGGTGGATATCGTTGACCTGATAGTAGATACGCCCGGCGCTGTCATAGGCGAAGGTGTCCAAGGCCACGTACGGCACGTCCGCACTCAGGGTGCCGTCTCGCTGGGAAAGCCCGGCGGCAATGGTCCGGGCCGAAGCCAGCAACGTCCGGTCATAGGCAGTATCGGCCGCTTCGCGACCATTCCAATAGGCACTCAGCCCACTGGCGAGCATCAGCACCACCAGCAGCGATGCAAGGTTGCGAAGGAGCCGCCAGCGCAGGCTGTCGGGCTTATGCATCACGGGTTTCCAGCAAATAGCCCAGGCCCCGGAACGTCACGATCGCCACCGCATGGCCATCGAGTTTCTTACGCAGCCGATGAACGTAGATCTCGATGGCGTCGGGGCTGGCCTCTTCGTCCAGGCCAAACACCTGGGCGGCCAGTTGTTCCTTGCTCATCACCCGCCCCGGTCGAGCTATCAACGCCTCCAGGACCGCCTGCTCGCGGGAGGTCAAGGTCATCAGTTCCTCATCAAGGGTAAAGCGGCGGGTGTCCAGGTCGTAGACCAACCCACCGCAGCGCTGCTGGCGCTCGCCCCCGAGTACGCTACGGCGCAGCAACGCCTTGACCCGGGCTTCCAGCTCGGTCAGTTCGAATGGCTTGGCCAGGTAATCATCGGCGCCGAGGTTCAGGCCGTGGACGCGGTCCTTGACGTCGCTGCGCGCGGTCAACATCAGCACCGGCAAGGTCTTGCCCCGCGCCCGCAAGCGCGCCAGCACTTCGAAACCGTCCATGCGCGGCAGCCCCACATCTAGAATCGCCACGGCGTATTCCTCGCTGCTCAGGGCCAGGTCAGCGGCCACCCCATCGTGCAGCACGTCCACTGTCAAACCCGTGCTCTTGAGCGCCTGGGCGACACTTTCGGCCAGCTGCAGATGGTCTTCGACGAGCAGAACACGCATGGGTTTTTCCTCGATTCAGGGATGGCCGGCGCCATTCTTTGGCGCGGAGTTTACAGCCGCATCCGCCACTGTGAAGCCAAAAATCATCCTGAAAGCTTTTGAAAGGTTAGCGAAAGGTTGGGTCGTTAGAGTCGCTCCACGGACAGTTTCGACTGCCGGTCGCGACACACCTCGCGAACGAAAAACGCCACGAAGCGTTTTCGCCGAATAAAAACAATAAGCGGAGTATTCACCATGCTGTCCATACAGCTCCAGGCTTCAATGCCCACCCGCCTTTGCTGCCCCAACCAGACTACCCTTGCCTGTGCCTCTGCGCAGACCGAACTGCTGCGTCTTTGAAACGCGTTCAGGGGTCTGCACCGTACATGTTCTGCGAAGCCTGATTTGAAACACAAAACAACAACTCCTGTGGAGACAAAAATGAACCTAGCACTGCGTAAAGTAGCCCTTGCCGTCGGATGCCTGATGCTCGCCGGGCAAACGCTCGCCGCTGATTCGTCCAAAGAGCCGAAGCGCCCTGAGTGCATCGCCCCCGCCGCACCCGGCGGTGGTTTCGACCTGACCTGCAAATTGGCGCAAAGCGCACTGGTCAATGAAAAGCTGCTGACCAAGCCGATGCGCGTCACCTACATGCCCGGCGGTGTCGGCGCGGTGGCCTACAACGCAGTGGTTGCGCAGCGCCCGGCAGACGCCGGCACGCTGGTGGCCTGGTCCAGCGGCTCGTTGCTGAACCTGGCGCAAGGCAAGTTCGGCCGTTTCGATGAAACCAATGTGCGCTGGCTCGCTGCCGTCGGCACCAGCTATGGCGCCATCGCGGTGAAAAGCAATTCGCCCTACAAGAATCTCGACGATCTGGTACAGGCTCTGAAGAAAGATCCTGGCTCGGTGGTGATCGGCTCTGGCGGCACCGTCGGTAGCCAGGATTGGATGCAGACCGCTTTGATTGCCAAGGCTGCCGGTATCGACCCGCGCAAACTGCGCTACGTGGCCCTTGAAGGCGGCGGCGAAATCGCTACCGCTCTGCTCGGCGGTCATATCCAGGTGGGCAGTACGGACATCTCCGACTCCATGCCACACATCCTGAGCGGCGACATGCGTCTGCTGGCCGTATTCTCCGATAAGCGCCTGGAAGAGCCGGAAATGAAAGACATCCCGACCGCCGTGGAACAAGGCTACGACATCCGCTGGCCGGTGGTACGTGGCTTCTACCTGGGCCCGAAGGTCACCGATGAGGAATACGCCTGGTGGAAAAACGCCTTCGACAAACTGCTGGCCTCCGAAGAGTTCGCCAAGCTGCGTGACCAGCGCGAACTGTTCCCGTTCGCCATGACCGGTCCGGAGCTGGACACCTACGTGAAGAAGCAAGTGGCCGACTACAAGATGCTGGCCAAAGAGTTCGGCCTGATCCAGTAATCGCCCCTGTCTCGCGGCGGCGTCGGCACAACCGGCGCCGCCCAGGAGTTAGTCATGCTCGTCATCCAACGTATTGTTGCCGCGGTGCTGCTGCTGGCCTGTATCGGCCTGGCGCTGATGGCCTGGCCTTATCAGGCCGCCTTTTCCTATGAACCGGTCGGCCCGCGCGCCTTTCCCCTGCTGATAATCGGGCTGATGGGGCTGGCGCTGCTGTACATGCTGTTTCGTCCTACCCCCGTGGTGCACAGCGAAGACGACCCGCAACTGGACCGTGAAACCCTGCAGAAAATCGGCATCTGCGTTTTGCTGCTGTTGGTCTTCGCCGGAACTTTCGAACCCCTGGGCTTCATCCTCGCCAGCATTGTCACCGGCGTGCCGATGGCGCGCCTGTACGGCGGCCGCTGGGTACCGAGCGTAGTGATCATCAGCCTGATGGCCATTGGTCTTTATCTGTTGTTCGACAAGCTGATGGACGTGCCGCTGCCCCTGGGCCTGCTCGACGTCCTGGAGAATTGATATGGATACCCTGAATTATCTCGGCCAGGGTTTTGGCGTTGCATTGACTCCCTACAACCTCGTCACCGCGTTGAGCGGCACCTTGATCGGCACCGTCGTAGGGCTGCTGCCGGGCCTGGGCCCGATCAACGGCGTGGCGCTGCTGATCCCGATCGCCTTCGCCCTGGGCCTGCCGCCGGAGTCGGCGTTGATCCTGTTGGCGGCCGTTTACCTGGGCTGCGAATACGGCGGGCGTATCAGCTCGATTCTGCTCAACATCCCGGGCGAAGCGTCCACTGTAATGACCACGCTGGACGGCTACCCAATGGCTCGCCAAGGCCTGGCCGGGGTCGCTTTGTCACTGTCGGCGTGGAGTTCGTTCCTCGGCGCGCTCATTGCCACCTGCGGCATGGTGCTGTTTGCTCCCTTGCTGGCCAAATGGGCAATTGCCTTCGGACCGGCGGAATACTTCGTACTGATGGTGTTCGCCATCGTCTGCCTGGGCGGCATGGCCGGTGATCGACCGCTCAAGACGTTCATCGCGGCGCTGATCGGCCTGTTCCTGTCGTGCGTCGGCATCGACGCCAACAGCGGCGTCTACCGCTTCACCGGTGACAACATTCACTTGACCGATGGCATCCAGTTCGTCGTGCTGGTGCTGGGCCTGTTCTCCATCAGCGAGATTCTGTTGCTGCTGGAAAAAACCCATCGCGGCCAGGAAGCTGTGAAAGCCACCGGGCGGATGATGTTCAACGTCAAGGAAGCTGCCTCGGTGTTCTGGGTGAACATGCGCTGTGGCGTGCTCGGTTTCATCATGGGCGTATTGCCAGGTGCCGGCGCGACCTTGGCCAGTGCCGTAGCCTATATGACTGAAAAACGCATGGCCGGTGCCACCGGTACGTTCGGCCAGGGCGACAAGCGTGGGCTCGCGGCGCCGGAAACCGCCATCGGTGGCGCAGCCTGCGGCGCCCTCGTGCCTATGCTGACCCTCGGCGTTCCCGGCTCGGGCACCACGGCGGTCATGATCGGCGCGCTGTCGCTGTACAACATCACCCCCGGCCCGCTGCTGTTCCAACAGCAACCGGACATCGTCTGGGGCCTGATCGCCTCGTTGTTCATCGCCAACGTCATGCTGGTGATCCTCAACATCCCTATGATCCGCGTGTTTACGCGCATCCTGGCGGTGCCGAACTGGGCGCTGGTGCCGGTCATCGCAATCATCACCGGGATCGGTGTCTATGCGGTACACGCCACCACGTTCGACCTGTTCCTGATGATCGGCATCGGTATCTTCGGCTATATCCTGCGCAAGCTTGAGTTCCCGCTGTCGCCAGTCCTGCTGGGCTTCATCCTTGGCGGCCTGATGGAGCAGAACCTGCGTCGTGCGTTGTCGATCTCCAACGGCGCGCTGGAAATCCTCTGGTCGAGCCCGATCACCTTCGGTTGCTGGGTCCTGACCGCAATCATGTTGTTCCTGCCGCTGCTGCGCATCTGGCGTCGCCGCAGTGCCCAGCGTCGTGCCCTGGCCAATGCCTGAGACGACAACTTTCAGACAATGGTGGGGAACACCGCTGGTCGGTCTGGCCGGCGGTTATCTGGCCAGCCTGATCGGCTGGCCCTTGCCCTGGATGGTCGGCTCGCTGTTGGCGATCATCCTGGTGCGCTGCCTCACGCCGTGGCAATTGATGGAAATCCCCGGCGGCCGCAAATGCGGCCAATGGGTGGTGGGCATCGGTATCGGCCTGCACTTTACGCCAGTGGTGATGGAGCAAGTTCTGAGCCACTTCGGCCTGATTTTCTTCGGCGCGCTGATCACCAGCGTGTCCAGCGTGGTGAGCGTGTGGCTGATGCGCCGCACCGGCGAGGACCGCGCCACCGCTTTCTTTTCCAGCATGCCAGGCGGTTCCGGCGAGATGGTCAACCTCGGCGCCCGCAACGGCGCGATGCTCAGCCATGTCGCCGCGGGCCAGAGCCTACGCGTGCTGGTGGTGGTGCTGTGCGTTCCCGCCGCCTTCAAGTACCTGCTGGGCGAAGGCACCCCACTGCAACACGCCACGACAGTGGACTGGATGTGGCTGGCGATCCTGTTCCCGGCCGGCGCACTGCTCGCCTGGATCTGGGAGCGCCTGCGCCAGCCCAACCCATGGCTGTTCGGTCCGCTGTTGGTCAGCGCGGCGGTGAGCATCGGCTGGGATTTGCACATCGGCCTGCCCGACGGCGGTAGCCAGATCGGCCAATGGCTGATCGGCAGCGGCCTGGGCTGTCATTTCAACCGGCAGTTCTTCCGCCGGGCACCGTCGTTCATGGGGCGTACATTGGTTGGCACGGTATTGACGATGCTGATCGCCACGCTCGCGGCCCTGGGCCTGAGCACCTTGACTCACCTGGATTTGCGTTCGCTGACCCTGGGCATGATGCCCGGTGGCATCGCGGAGATGAGCCTGACGGCGGAGACGTTGCAATTGTCGGTGCCGTTGGTCACGGCGTTGCAGGTGATGCGGCTGCTGTTCGTGCTGTTCCTGGCGGAGCCGTTGTTCAGGTATTGGATGCGCAAGACAGGTTCAAGCTTGTAACCGAGTTGCCTCATCGCGAGCAGGCTCGCTCCCACGGGAGTCTGCGGCGAGTATCCATTTGGCGTCCCACCACAAAACCTTTGTAGAAGCGAGCCTGCTCGCGATGGGGCCCGCTCGACTAGCGCGTCAAACCGGCGGCAACCGCCACTCGATCGGCTTCTCGCCGTGCTGCTCCAGAAACTTGTTGGCCCGGCTGAAATGCCCGCAACCAATAAAGCCCCGATGGGCCGACAGCGGTGACGGATGCACCGAGGTCAAGACCAAATGCTTGGTCGCATCGATCAGCTTCTGTTTGCTCTGGGCATGGGCGCCCCACAGCAGGAACACCAGGTTCGACTGGTGTTCGCTGACCACCTCGATGACCCTGTCGGTAAAGTGCTGCCAACCTTTCTTGGCGTGGGCGTTGGCATTGGCGCGTTCAACGGTCAGGGTGGTATTGAGCAGCAATACGCCCTGTTCGGCCCAACTTTGCAAATAACCGTGGTTGGGAATGTCGATGTTCAGGTCGCGCTTCAATTCCTTGTAGATATTCACCAGCGATGGCGGTGTCGGCACGCCCGACTGCACCGAGAAGCACAAGCCATGTGCCTGGCCCGGCCCGTGGTAGGGATCCTGGCCGAGGATCACGACCTTGACCTTGTCCAGCGGAGTGGAATTGAGGGCGTTGAAAATCAACGGGGCCGGAGGGTAGATCTCCTTGCCGGCGGCGTATTCACTGCGCAGGAATTCGCGCAACTCTGCCATGTAGGGCTGGTCGAACTCGGCACGCAGTGCCTGCTTCCAGCTGGGTTCGAGCTTGATACGGTCGTCAGCGGTCATGGTTGTACCCGGTAAAAACAATGGGCGCACCCTAGGAAAGCCCACAAGGCTTGTCAATTGATCTGACACGGATCCGGCACTTTCCCGTACAGCAGTCATACTGATCATTCAATTTCTGATCGAGGTCACGATGAATCTGCACTTCGAAGAACTCACCGGCATCGATGGCGCGCGCCTGGGCATCGCCACCCTGGACGCCGAAAAATCCTTGAACGCCCTCTCCCTGCCAATGATCAACGCCCTGCGTGATCGGCTCGACACCTGGGCCAGGGACCCGCAGATAGTCTGCGTATTGCTGCGCGGCAAAGGTGCCAAAGCGTTTTGCGCCGGTGGCGAGGTCCGCAGCCTGGCAGAAGCCTGCCGCGCCCACCCCGGCGAGGTGCCGCCGCTGGCCGCGCAATTCTTCGCCGCCGAATATCGCTTGGACTTCAATCTCCATACCTACCCCAAGCCATTGCTGTGCTGGGGCCATGGCTACGTGCTCGGCGGCGGCATGGGATTGCTGCAAGGCGCGAGCACGCGGATCGTCACGCCGAGCAGTCGGTTGGCGATGCCCGAAATCAGCATCGGGTTGTACCCGGATGTAGGCGCCAGTTGGTTCCTGTCGCGCCTGCCGGGCAAGCTGGGCCTGTTTCTCGGCCTGACCGGTGCCCACATGAACGCGCGCGACGCCATCGACCTGGGCCTGGCCGATCGTTTTTTACTCGATGAGCAGCAGGACGACCTGATCGAGGGCTTGTTGCAACTCAATTGGCAGGAACAGACCGAGATGCAACTCAACAGTCTGCTCAAGGCCTTGCAGCAAGAAGCGCTGACCCAGTTGCCCGAAGCCCAGTGGTTGCCCCGTCGGCACAAAATCGACGAATGGCTGGATGTCAGTGACGTCCGCTGCGCCTGGAAGGCCCTCAGCTTGCTGGTGGAGCATCCTGATCCGCTGATCGCCCGCGCGGCCAAGACCATGACCGAGGGCTCGCCGTTGACGGCGCACCTGGTCTGGGAGCAGATCAGCCGGGCGCGGCATTTGTCATTGGCCGGTGTGTTCCGCATGGAGTACACCTTGAGCCTGAACTGCTGTCGCCATCCGGAATTCAGCGAAGGCGTGCGGGCGCGATTGATCGACAAGGATCACAAACCCCACTGGCACTGGCCGGACATCAATCATGTACCGGAAGCAGCGGTGCAAGCGCATTTTCACAAGGTGTGGGAGGGTCGGCATCCGTTGGCGGATTTGTCCAACGAATAACCGAGCCAGAATCATATCCGCGCAGGAGAAAACTCACTCCCACAGAGGTCATCCCGCCGGATTTATCGCAGGCACAAAAAAAGCGGCGCTTCATGCGCCGCTTTTGCTGCCTGTCCTTTACCGATGGTTGCCTCGCCCATCATGACCACGTCCTCGATGGTCATGTCCGCGGTCACGCCCGCCCCGGCCACGACGGTCATCGTTCCAGCCGCCTCGATCGCGACCATCCCAGCCGCCTCGGTGTGGATAAGGCCGGTACGCCGCTCGCGGTGGCGAGTAATAGCGCGGGCCATGTTGGTAGTAGCGCGGGGCCGAGTAATAACGGGGCGCCGGTTGGTAGTACCGTGGGGCGTAATAGCCCCGTGGGGCCGAGTAATACCCACCGCTGTAATAGGCCGGCGCTGGTGAGGTATAGACCTCTGAACGATAGTAGCTCGAGCCTCCGTCATAGTAAGGCACGCATGCCGAAAGAGTCAGACCAAGAAACGCAATGAGGAGCAGTCGTCGATACATGGCGGCCTCCTGGACCGCGAATGGGCCGCACCAGCGACGCTGATGGGCGGCAGTCATCTATTGGGGTGACTGACGATTAATCTGACAGCGAAATCGGAATCTGGTGCGACCTGGCAACAACTGGAAACATGTCCCTCGTCGCCCTCTTCCGGTGCGCGACAGCACCACAACCAAGCACAAATCCGCCCCCCGATCATTGCTCCCTCAGACCCACCCCCTCTGGCCCGGGCCTCTGCCCGAATTGGCACGGCTCTCGCTTTACCAATCCCGTGCAGGAGTCATCACAGGTTCGCGGCACCACAATTTGCAATGGCTGACTAGGGTTCCGGCTCGCCTCTGGCGAGTGGCTGGTCCGAGAGTTGGCGACCTCCAGTTGAGGTTACACGGCGGGACAAAAGCCCGGGAGACAAGACACCGTTCGCGGTGCCGCGTTGCTCCTGTCCGCCCTTGATCAACTGGAGAACCACCATGTTCAAGCTTCGTCTGTCCGCCCTGCTCGTCGCCGTCCTCTCGGCCTTCCTGAGCTTCTCATCCGCCGCCACGCAAAAAGACCACTTCAGCGTCTGCTGGACCATTTATGCCGGCTGGATGCCCTGGGAGTACGCGGGCAGCCAAGGCATCGTCGACAAGTGGGCAAAAAAGTACGGCATTACCATCGATGTCGTGCAGCTCAACGATTACGTTGAATCCATCAACCAGTACACCGCCGGCCAGTTCGACGGCTGCACCATGACCAACATGGACGCCCTGACCATTCCCGCCGCCGGCGGCGTGGACAGCACCGCGCTGATCGTCAGCGATTTCTCCAACGGCAACGACGGCATCGTCCTCAAGGGCGAAGGCAAGAAAGTCGACGATCTTAAAGGCATGGACGTCAACCTGGTGGAACTGTCGGTGTCCCATTACCTGCTGGCCCGTGCCCTGGATTCGGTCGGCCTCGCCGAGAAAGACCTGAAAGTCGTCAACACCTCCGACGCTGACATCTCCGCTGCCTTCAACACCGACCAGGTCAAGGCCGTCACCACTTGGAACCCGATGCTTTCGGACATCAAGGCCCAGCCGGGCGTGAGCGAAGTGTTCAACTCCAGCCAAGTGCCCGGCGAGATCATGGACATGATGGTGGTCAACACCCAGACCCTGAAAGACAACCCAGCCCTGGGCAAGGCCTTGACCGGCGCCTGGTTTGAAGTGGTGGCGCTGATGAACGCCAGGAACGCTGCCGCCAACGCTGCGCTGGAACACATGGCCAAAGCGTCGGGCACTGACCTCAAAGGTTTCCAGGCGCAACTGGACACCACCAAATTGTTCGCCACGCCCACGGAAGCGCTGGCCTTCGTCACCAGCGAACAACTGCCCGCCACCATGGGCAAGGTGGCGGCATTTTCGTTCCAGCACGGCTTGCTGGGCGAAGGCGCCAAGGACACCGATGCGGTCGGCATGGCGTTCGCCAATGGCGTGACTCGCGGCGACAAGGCCAACCTGAAGCTGCGCTTTGATCCGACCTACGTACAGCTGGCCGCCGACGCCAAGCTGTAAACCGGAGGAGCTGGCATGCGCCTGATCAACCGCTACCCGGACCGTCCCAGCCGCTTGTTGCTGGTGATCCTGCCGTTCGCGTTGGTGCTGTTCGCCTACTTCATGGGCTCTGCCGAACGGTTGACGGACAACCCCAACGACAAGCTGCTGCCCAGCGCCGGGCAGATGGCCGATGCGGTGAAACGCCTGGCCTTTACCGCCGATGCGCGCAGTGGCGACTACCTGCTCTGGCAAGACACCGCGTCGAGCCTGCGCCGGTTGGCGATCGGCCTGGGCATCAGCGCCCTGGTCGGGCTGTGCCTGGGCATCGCGGCTGGCACGCTGCCGCTGTTGGGCGCACCGCTTTCACCGTTGCTCACCGTGGTGTCGATGGTGCCGCCATTGGCGATTCTGCCGATCCTCTTCATCGTCTTCGGCCTGGGGGAACTGTCGAAAGTGATGCTGATCGTGATCGGCATCACACCGTGTCTGGCCCGGGACTTGGAACAGCGCGCCCGGGAGATTCCCCGTGAGCTGCTGATCAAGGCCCAGACCCTCGGCGCGTCAACCTGGACTCTGATCTTGCGCGTGGTCCTGCCGCAACTGCTGCCACGCTTGCTGATCTCCCTGAGGTTGATGCTGGGTTCGGCCTGGCTGTTTCTGATCGCCGCCGAAGCCATCGCGTCCACCGATGGGCTGGGTTATCGGATTTTCCTGGTGCGTCGTTACTTGGCGATGGACGTGATCCTGCCGTACGTGGTGTGGATCACCCTGCTCGCCTGGCTGATGGACTGGGGTCTCAAGCGCCTGACCCGTCGAGCGTTTCCTTGGTACGAGGGAGCGCAGGCATGAGTTTTATCTGTGTGAACAATGTCTGGCAGCAATACGCCGATCAGGTCGTGCTGGAACGCTTGAACCTGAACGTCGCCGAGGGTGAATTTTGCACCTTGGTGGGCGCATCGGGTTGCGGCAAGTCGACTTTCCTGCGCTTGCTGCTCGGCCAGGAGCGCGCCAGTCGCGGACAGATCCTGCTGGACGGCGAACCCTTGGCGGGCGAGCCGGATGCGAGCCGGGGCGTAGTGTTCCAGCGCTATTCGGTGTTCCCGCACCTGACGGTGCTGGACAACGTCGCCCTGGGCCTGGAGTTGCCGCGCTCGCCGATGCTGGGGCGTTTGTTCGGCAGTGCCAAACGCCAAGCTCGCGAAGAGGCTGCGCAACTGTTGGACAAGGTTGGCCTCGGCCACGCGCTGGACAAATACCCGGCGCAGCTCTCCGGCGGCATGCAGCAACGGCTGGCGATTGCCCAGGCGTTGATCATGAAGCCCCGGGTCCTGCTGCTGGACGAACCGTTCGGCGCCCTCGACCCGGGCATTCGCAAAGACATGCACGCCCTGCTGCTGGAACTGTGGCGCGAAACCCGGCTGACGGTATTCATGGTCACCCATGATCTGTCCGAAGGTTTCAGCCTCGGCACACGCCTGCTGGTGTTCGACAAGGTCCGCGTCGATCCACACGCCCCTGGCGCCTATGGCGCACGCATCACCTACGACATTCCATTGAACAGCGACCGTCGCACCGCCCGTGCCGCCGTCGACGCCCTGCCCGCCGAACTGGCCGGCACGCTGCGTATCGCTTGAAAGGAGCTTTTCCATGACCGATTCGATCCAAGTGTTTCCCCCCTTCGCTGAAGAGATTCTGCCCGGCGGCGGCCACCGTTCCTTCGTGCTCAAGCGCGGCCAACTGCTGCGCCTGACCGACCTTCGCGGCGGCGCCAACGTGAGCCTGACGCTGCTCAACGCCAACGAAAAAACCGAACGCCTGAACCTGCCGGACAGCCTCAAGTGCCAACACACCGCCAAGCTCACCGCCGGCCATTGCCTTTATTCCGACATGGGCCGGGTATTGGCGGCGATCACCGTCGACACCTGCGGCTGGAGCGACAGCCTGGGCGGTGTGCTCTGCGCCGAGGAAGTCGATGATAAATATGGCCAGGGCCGCTATCAGGAACTGCGCAACGGCTTCTTTCGCAACGGCACCGACAACCTGTTGGTGGAACTGGGCAAATGGGGGCTGGGCCTGTCCGACCTGCTGATGACCCTCAACCTGTTCAGCCGGGTCGATGTCGACGAGGCCGGCCACTTTCATTTCGTGGAAGGCAACTCCAAGGCGGGCGACTACATCGAGTTGTACGCGCCAATGGACACCTTGGTGGTGCTGACCGCATTGCAACACCCGATGGACCCGAACCCGCAATACGCCCCGCAGCCGCTCAAGCTCAGCTGGATGAATGCCAACCCCAGCGTCGCCGAACACTGCCGCCTTTCGCGCCCGGAAAACCAGCGGGGCTTCATCAATACCGACCGCCTGTTCGCCTGAGGATCGTCGCCATGTCACTCGCCATCGCCACCGCACACAAGCACGCCGAGACCGCTGTCTACCGCGCCACGATTCCCGCCGGGGAACCCTGGCTGACCGAGGTCAAGGCCGGCCAGACCCTGCGCATCCTGGACCTGGAAGGCAACCAGGCGGTCGATACGCTGTTCTACAGCCTGGCCAACCCCAAGGAACGCTACGACGTGCAACGCACCCTGCGCCGGCAGAACAGCGTTTATCTAAGTACCGGCAGCGTGCTGTACTCCAACCTCGGTCGACCGATGCTGACGATCATCGAAGACACCTGCGGACGTCACGACACCCTCGGCGGCGCCTGCGCCCAGGAAAGCAACACCGTGCGCTACGCCCTGGAAAAACGCTACATGCACAGCTGTCGCGATAACTACCTGCGGGCCTGCGCCCACGACGGCCGCCTCGGTAAAGGCGACATCGGGCCGAACATCAATTTCTTCATGAACGTACCGGTGACCGCCGAGGGCGGCCTGACCTTCGAAGACGGGATCTCGGCACCGGGCAAATACGTCGACCTACGGGCCGAGATGGACGTGATCGTCCTGATCTCCAACTGCCCGCAGTTGAATAACCCATGTAACGCCTATAACCCCACGCCTGCGGAGCTTTTGATATGGAACTGAAACTCATGCGCCTGCGCCGCTGGCTGTTCGCGTTGTGCCAGAGCCGGTCGGGGCAGTGCATTAAATAAAGACAATTTTACGACCCCCCAATCCCCTGTGGGAGCGAGCCTGCTCGCGATAGCGGTCTGTCAGTCACATTGATGTTGAATGTACCACCGCTATCGCGAGCAGGCTCGCTCCCACAAAGGGAGGATTGGTGTTCGGAGATATTTGCCGCCGGGGACGACCCCGGCGGCCATCGAAAACTGCGGGACGGCCCGCATCCCAGTTCAGGCAGCACCCATGCCTGAGGGGGTAATGCCATGTTCGAAAAAATCCTCATCGCCAACCGTGGCGCTATTGCCTGCCGCGTCCTGCGGACCTTGCGCGAGCTGAATGTCCAAGGCATCGCGGTGTACTCCCAAGCGGACGAAGCCAGCCTGCACATCCTCCAGGCCGACGAAGCCCACTGCCTGGGCGAAGGCGCGGCGGCGGGCACCTACCTGGCGGTGGATAAGCTCCTGGCAATCGCCAAAAGCAGCGGCGCGAAGGCGATTCATCCCGGCTACGGTTTCCTCTCGGAAAACGCCGCTTTCGCCGAAGCCTGCGAGGCCGCCAGTATCGCCTTCATCGGCCCCACGCCGGAACAACTGCGGGTGTTCGGCCTCAAGCACACCGCCCGAGACCTGGCCAAGCGGCACGGCGTGCCGCTGCTCGAAGGCACCGAACTGCTCGACAGCCTCGACGCCGCGCTGCTGGCCGGAACGCAGGTCGGTTACCCGGTAATGCTGAAAAGTACGGCTGGCGGCGGTGGGATTGGCATGCGTGTGTGCCGTAGCGCCGCCGAATTGAGCGATTCCTTCGAAGCGGTCAAGCGCCTGGGACAAAACAACTTCAGCGACGCCGGCGTGTTCATCGAAAAATACATCGAACGGGCACGGCACCTGGAGGTGCAGATCTTCGGCGACGGCCAAGGCCAAGTGATCGCCCTCGGCGTGCGCGACTGTTCGGTGCAGCGGCGCAACCAGAAGGTCATCGAAGAAACGCCCGCGCCCAACCTGCCCGAGGGCATGGCCGACGCCCTCTGCGCAGCGGCGATCAAACTGGCCCGGGCAGTGAACTACCGCAGCGCGGGCACCGTGGAGTTCGTCTACGACAGCGACGCCGGGCGCTTCTACTTCCTGGAAGTAAACACGCGCCTGCAAGTGGAGCACGGCGTTACCGAGCAGGTATGGGGCGTGGACCTGGTGCGCTGGATGGTGCAACTGGCCGCCGGCGAACTGCCGCCCTTGAGCGAGCTGAGCCTGGGCCTGAAAGCCGAGGGCCACGCGATCCAGGCGCGCCTGTATGCCGAGGATCCGGGCCGGGATTTCCAGCCGAGCCCGGGCCTGTTGACCGCCGTGAAATTCCCCCACGCCGACGGGCAACAACTGCGCATCGACACGTGGGTCGAGGCCGGCTGCCAGATCCCGCCCTATTTCGACCCGATGATCGCCAAGGTGATTCGCTGGGCGCCGACCCGTGAACAGGCGCGCTTGGGATTGCATCAAGCGCTGGACGAAAGCCTGCTCTACGGCGTGGAAACCAACCGCATCTACCTGCAACAAATTCTTCTCGACGCGCCCTTCGCCGGCGGCCAGCCCTGGACGCGCTGCCTGGAAACCCTGGCCTATCGCGCCAACACCTTCGAAGTGCTCAGCCCTGGCACCCAGACCAGCGTGCAAGATTACCCGGGCCGCCTCGGTTATTGGGCCGTGGGCGTACCGCCGTCGGGTCCGATGGACAGCCGCTCGCAGCGCTTGGGCAATCGCCTGCTGGGCAATGACGAAGGCGCGGCGGCCCTGGAAATCACCATGAGCGGGCCGGTGCTGCGCTTCAATTGCAACGCCCGGGTGGCGGTGACCGGTGCGCAAATTGCCCTGACCCTGGACGGCGAAGCGGTGCCGATGAACGCCCCGCTGTCGATCAATCCCGGATCCACTCTGGCCCTGGGCACCATCACCGGCGCCGGGGCGCGCAGCTATGTGTGCCTGCAAGGTGGCTTGCAGGTACCGAATTACCTCGGCAGCAAAAGCACCTTCACCCTCGGCCAGTTTGGCGGCCATGGCGGACGGGCGCTGTGTACCGGCGATGTGCTGCACCTGGCTGCGCTGGATGAGCACGCCGTGTTGCCGACAGTGGACGAGCCGCCTCTGCTGTTGCCAGCCGTGCGGCAAATCCGGGTGATCTACGGCCCCCATGGCGCGCCGGAATATTTCACCGAGCGCTACATCCAGACGTTTTTCGATACCTCCTGGGAAGTGCATTTCAACTCCAGCCGAACCGGCGTGCGACTGATCGGGCCCAAGCCGCAATGGGTGCGCGCCGACGGCGGCGAAGCAGGCCTGCACCCGTCCAATATCCATGACAATCCCTACGCCATTGGCGCCGTGGACTTCACCGGCGACATGCCTGTCATCCTCGGCCCCGACGGCCCTAGCCTGGGTGGCTTCGTCTGCCCGGTGACGGTGATCGAGGCGGACCTCTGGCAGTTGGGGCAGCTCAAGGCGGGGGACAAGGTGCGGTTCGTACCGGTGGATCTGAAGACCGCCCGCTCCCTTGCATTGAAATGGGATCAATGTGGGAGCGAGCCTGCTCGCGAAGGGGCCAGTTCAACCACCGCGTCGACTTCTTCGCGAGCGGGCTCACTCCCACAGGGGATGGTGTCGCCTGTGGTATTGGACATCGGCCAGGACGATACCCGCCTGGTCGCACGCCTGTCCGGCGACACCCATCTGCTGCTGGAAATCGGCGCACCCGAACTGGACCTGGTGCTGCGCTTTCGCGCCCACGCCTTGATGCAGGCGCTGGAACAAAAACACCTGCACGGCGTGATCGACCTGACGCCTGGCATCCGTTCGCTGCAAGTGCATTACCAACCCGAACAACTGCCTCTGGCCGAACTGCTGGCAATCGTCGCCGGCGAGTGGGGCGCCGTGTGCGCCGCGCGAGATCTTCAAGTGCCGTCGCGCATCGTTCATCTGCCACTGTCCTGGGACGATCCGGCCTGCCAATTGGCCATCGAAAAATACATGACCACCGTGCGCAAGGACGCCCCTTGGTGCCCAAGCAACCTGGAGTTCATCCGCCGCATCAATGACCTGCCGAACCTCGACGAGGTCCAGCGCACGGTCTTTGACGCCAGCTACCTGGTGATGGGGCTGGGAGACGTCTACCTCGGCGCGCCGGTCGCCACCCCGCTGGACCCGCGTCATCGCCTGGTGACCACCAAATACAACCCGGCACGGACCTGGACCGCGGAAAACTCGGTGGGCATCGGCGGCGCCTACATGTGCGTGTACGGCATGGAGGGTCCCGGCGGCTATCAGTTCGTCGGGCGCACGTTGCAGATGTGGAATCGTTATCGGGACGTCGCCGCGTTCGATGGCAAGCCCTGGTTGCTGCGGTTCTTCGACCAGATCCGCTTCTACCCGGTCAGCGCCGATGAGCTGTTGCGCATCCGCCGGGATTTCCCGCTGGGCCGCTTCGACCTCAAGATCGAGCACAGCCAACTCAACCTCTCGCACTACCAGCATTTCCTGGCCCGGGAAGCGGACAGCATCGGCGCATTCCGCCAGCAGCAACAACGTGCCTTCAACGCCGAGCGTGAGCGCTGGATCGCCAGCGGCCAGGCTCATTTCGACAGTGAGGAACCGACACTCGCGCCGAGCGAAGATGCGTTGCTGGGCGCGGGCCAACTGAGCGTCGACAGCCACATCGCCGGCAATCTCTGGCAAGTCCAAGTGCAGGTGGGTACGCGAGTTGCTGCCGGTGACGTACTGGTCATTCTGGAGTCCATGAAGATGGAGATCCCGGTGCTTGCGCCCATGGCCGGCGTGGTACGTGAAGTACGCGTCCAACCCGGTTCGGCGGTGCGCGCAGGGCAGCGTGTCGTGGTGCTGGAACGTGACTGAACTCAATCAAAGGATTAACGCGATGAACCTTTCTCTGCGCCTGGACAACCTTCGCGACGCCTATCGCAAAGGGGAAACGACACCCCGCCAGTTGCTGCTGGCCCTGCGGGAAAAAGCCGCTGCGCTCAACCCGGACTACCACCTGTTCATTCACCTGCTGTCGCCCGAGGAGCTGGAGCCTTATCTGGCGGCCCTGGAAAGTCGCGACCTGGACAGCTTGCCGTTGTATGGCGTGCCGTTCGCCATCAAGGACAACATTGACCTGGCCGGCATTCCCACCACGGCCGCCTGCCCGGCGTTTGCCTACGTACCGCAACGTTCGGCCACGGTGGTCGAGCAGTTGCTGGCGTTGGGCGCTGTTCCCCTGGGCAAGACCAACCTCGATCAGTTCGCCACCGGGCTCAACGGCACCCGCACCCCCTACGGTGCCTGCCGCAACAGCGTGCTGGCGGATTATCCGGCGGGTGGCTCGAGTGCCGGCTCGCCGCTGGCGGTGGCCCTGGGTGTGGCAAGCTTTGCCTTGGGCACCGACACCGCGGGCTCCGGCCGGGTGCCCGCGGCGCTGAACAATCTGGTCGGCCTGAAAGCCACCAAAGGTTTGGTTTCCACCGCCGGCGTGGTGCCGGCCTGCCGTACGCTGGACTGCGTGACGACCTTCACCGCGACGGCGCGGGAAGCCAGCCAGCTGTTGGCATTGACCGCGCATCTCGACCCGCGCGACGAATACAGCCGCCGCAACCCGCAATGGAACGACGGCTCGGCGTTCGGCGCGCCACGGCGCTTTCGTTTCGGTGTGCCTCGCTGGCAAGACCTGGAATTTTTTGGCTGCGACGAAGGCCCACGGTTGTTCCGCGACGCCATTGAGCGACTCGAACGTCTGGGCGGCGAAGCCGTCGAGCTGGACCTGTCGCCCTTCCTCGAAGCGGCGCGCTTGCTGTATGAGGGGCCTTGGGTTGCCGAGCGCTACAGCGTTGCCGGGGACCTGATCGAGCGCGACTCCAGCGCGGTACTGCCGGTCATCCGCGCCGTGCTGGCGAAAGCGCCTACCGTAACGGGTGTAGAAACTTTCCGCGCCCAGTACCGTTTGCAAGCGCTCAAGGCCCAGTGCGACCGAACGATGGAAGCCCTCGACTGCGTGCTCACCCCCACCATCGGGCGCCCGGTGAACCTCGCCGAACTCGCTGCCGAACCGCTGCAGCGCAACGCTGAACTGGGTTATTACACCAACTTCATGAACCTGCTGGACTACGCCGCCGTCGCCGTGCCCAGCGCCTTCATGGCCAGCGGTTTGCCTTGGGGCGTGACGTTGTTCGGCCGGGCCTTCACCGATCAATACCTGCTGGGCGTGGCCGACGCCTTGCAGCGTCAGCAACTGGATGACTTGCCAACCCCCGCCAATCCCGCGCGCCATGATCGGGCTCGGCTGGTGGTGTGCGGCGCGCACCTGGAGGGTTTGGCGTTGAATTGGCAACTCAAGCAGCGTGGGGCCCGGCTGGTCGAGGTCAGCCAAAGCTCACCGGATTATCGGCTCTATGCCCTCGCCGGCGGCCCGCCAATGCGCCCCGGCATGCTTCGGATTGGCGAGGGAGGCATGGCGATCGAGGTGGAGATCTGGGATCTGCCAACCAGTGAACTGGGCTCGTTCCTGACCGGTATCCCCGCACCGCTTGGGTTGGGCAAGGTGCAATTGGCCGACGGGCGCTGGGAAAGCGGTTTCATCTGCGAGCCGTATGGCCTGGACGGCGCACAGGACATCAGCCATTTGGGCGGATGGCGGGCTTATTTGCGAACCCTGGAATCGCGATGAACCGGTGGCGAGGGAGTCCGCTCCCTCGCCACCGTTTCACAAATCGCAAATCCAGGGGCTCCTTTTCTCACAAGGCCACTAAACTGATTCCATCGGGTCACTCCTGAGGAATCGCCATGTCGCTTCGTTCGCCGCTGTATTCCCAGCGCTCACCGGTGCTGATGCTCGCCGTTTTGCTGGGTGCCGCCTTCCTGCTGACTTCGCTGTTGGCTTATTACGCCGCCAACACGTCACTCAAGGACAACATCCTCAAGGCGTTGTACGTCAACCTCCTGATTGGCCTACTGGTCACGGTGACGGTGTTCGTCATGCTTTATCGGCTGATCGCCAGTTTCCAACGCCGGATCGACGCCCAAGCGATTCTGGATGGGCTGACGGAACTGCCCAATCGCCGGGGCTTCGACCTGCTGGCGGTGCAAGCGCTGCACGAAGCCCAGCGAGAACCCAAGCCCTTGAGCGCGTTGTTGCTGGAGGTGGATGCTTTCAAACAACTGGATGCCACCCACGGTCATGTCGTCAGCGACCAATTGCTGAGCGGTTTCGCCCACGACCTGACCGACACCTTGCGGCACTCGGACATCGTGTGTCGGTGGGGCACAGACGCCTTCGTCATGCTACTCAAGGACACCGATGGACAGAACGGTCTGAAAATCGCTGAGAAAATTCGCCAGCGCATCGAGTTGCAGCGCTACTTTTGCAGCGGGAAACAATTGCAGGTCACCGTCAGCATCGGCCTGACCACCTTGCAGGACAAAGACACCTTGCATAGCCTGCTGTCCCGAGCCGATCATGCGCTGCAACGCGCCCGACAAACCGGCAGCAACCGAACCTGCGTGGAAATGCCTCACTCCAGCTATGAATGAACCTGACCATTGCCCGGCCTGCGGCGGCGCCAACGACTGCACCCTCGCCGATCCGAGGACCGCCGACCGCGCCTGCTGGTGCTATGGCGTCAGCATCGACCCGGCTGTGCTCCTGGCATTGCCGGCCGATCTACGGAACAGATCCTGCCTGTGCCCACGGTGCGCTCAGGTCGACGACCAGCTGCGCGCCAATCCGCGACCGATCGCGTAATATTGCGCCCCCGCTTCCTGGCCTGAACGTCCCATGCGCGTTGACCGTTTCCTCAGTAATCTGCCGCGTTTCAATCGGCAGCAGGTCCGCCTGCTCCTGGTGGGGCGTCGGGTGCGTATCGATGGCCAGACCGTCACCGACCCACACGCGCCGGTGCGCGAGTTCAGCCGCGTCGAAGTCGATGGTGACGTATTGCAAGCAGGCCGACCCGCGCGGTACTTCATGCTGCACAAGCCGCCTGGCTGCGTCAGTGCCACCCGCGATCCACAGCACCGCACCGTGCTCGATCTACTGGACGAGCCGGACAAGGACGACTTGCACATCGCCGGCCGCCTGGATTTCAACACCACCGGGCTGATGCTGATCACCAACGACGGCAGTTGGTCGCGGCGCCTGACCCAACCGCAAACCAAACTGCCGAAGGTCTACTACGTCGAGACCGAGCAGCCCCTCACCGCCGAGTACGCCCCCACCTTTGCCAAAGGCCTGTATTTCGGATTCGAAGACCTGACCACGCAACCGGCGCAACTGACGCTGCTAGGGCCGAAGTCCGCGCGATTGAGCATCGTTGAAGGTCGCTACCACCAGGTCAAGCGCATGTTCGGTCACTTCAATAACAAGGTGCTGCGCCTGCACCGCGAGAGCATGGGCCCCCTGGTGCTGGACTCGGATCTCGAGCCCGGTCGCTACCGTGCCCTTGGCCCCGAGGAAATCTGCCTGGTCTGAGCCAACGACCGCTGGGCAGAAGTGCCGGACAATTTTCAAAGAGCACTTGCGCAACGCTCGACCCCCTGCTTGAATCAAACCGTCGGCCGAAATGTGACCGACGAGTCACCTCATACCTCTAAGAAACTTTTTGCCGGCTGGAGCCCCCAGGTTCCGCCCCATCCCTCCGGCAAACTGCCCGCCATAACAATACCCGTCGACCGAATGTCATGGATCGACATGGGCCTTATCTTCCAGGCGTATGCCTACCTGTCACATTGCCCGTGCAATCTCATTGCGCGCATACCCGCTTGCCAGGAGTCTTATGACATGAGGCCAGAAATCGCTGTGCTGGATATACAGGGTCAGTATCGGGTTTACACGGAGTTCTATCGCGCAGACGCCGCGCAAAAGACCATCATCCTGGTCAACGGCTCGATGGCCACCACCGCGTCGTTTGCCCAGACCGCCAAGAACCTCTACCCGCAATTCAACGTCGTGCTGTACGACCAGCCCTACGCGGGCAAGTCCAAGGCCCATAACCGTCACGAGAAAATGCTCACGAAGGAAATCGAAGGGCAGATCCTCCTGGAGTTGATCGACCACTTCGCCGCCGAACACGTGCTGTCCTTTTCGTGGGGCGGCGCGGCCGCGCTGACGGCACTGGCCCACCGCCCGCGGCGCATCGAAAAAGCCGTCATCAGCTCGTTCTCACCGGTGCTCAACATGCCGATGCGCGACTACCTGGAACGCGGTGTCGACTACCTCAGCAGCCTGGACGGCGACCGTGTTGGACATTTGGTCAACAGCACCATCGGCAAGCACCTGCCGCCCCTGTTCAAGCGCTTCAACTATCGCCACGTCAGCAACCTGGCCGAGCATGAATACGGACAGATGCACTTTCACATCAACGACGTGCTTCACAGCGACCAACAGTGCTACGTCAACGCAGCCAGGAAGGTCAACGTTCCGGTGCTGTTCCTGAACGGCGAATGGGACGAGTACACCTCGGCAACCGACGCCAGGCTCTTCGCCGACCACGTCCAGCACAGCAGCTTCACCACGTTGCAAGCGACCGGGCACTTCCTGGACATGGAACACAAAGCCGCCTGCCGCGACAGCCGCGACGCGTTGCTGGGCTTCCTCAAGCCGACCCGCCACGAAAGCCGACCGCGCTACAGCTATGTGCAGGACTACCATGCACTGGCTATCTGAAAAAAGTCATCGCGAGCGAGCCTCCCACAACGAGGCTTGCCCGCGAAGACCGCTCTGCTTTAAGGCTTGCGCAGACGGATGACCTGACCGGCCGGAAAGAAAAACTTCAAATCCAAGGCGACATCTGGTACAAAGTCAGCCGCTCTGAGCGGGTGTCGTATAATGGCATTACTCCAGCTTCCCAAGCTGATAACGAGGGTTCGATTCCCTTCACCCGCTCCAATCGAATTCTGGTCTCGCGTCGTGGTGGTTTTTGACGGGAGATTGAAAAAACCGGCTCTTGGTGGCCGGTTTTTTTTGGTCTGGGGTTTGTGGGGTTTCTGTCCTGACGCTTACGCCAGTCATTTATTGTTTTCCATAAGGGCGGTAAGGCGGCGGATGATCAGCGCTTGGTTCGTCGACATAAAACAGCAAGTTGCTTACGACAGACAACCGCCTCAATCCCCACCCAAATGCCCCAACGGCAACGGCCCCGGCGCCTTCACCGTGTTGATCGCGAAATTGCTGCGAATATCACTGACCCCCGGCAACTTCAGCAGCTTGCCCGTGACAAAACGGTCATAGGCTCGTAGGTCAGGCACCGCCACTTGCAGCAGGAAGTCGGACTCACCGGACACCAGGAACGCCGAGATCACTTCGGGCAGCGCGGTCACCGCCTGACGGAAAGCCTCGGCTCGCTCGTCGGTGTGCCGTTCGACCTTGATGCCAACGAAAATCGTCATCCCAAGTCCCACTTCATCGCGATCCAGGATGGCTTGATAACCGCGAATCACCCCCGCCTCTTCAAGCATCCGCACGCGACGCAGACAGGGTGAGGGAGACAAGCCGATTTCTTCGGCCAGTTGCACGTTGCTCAGCCTACCGTCCCGTTGCAGTGCCGTCAGGATTTTGCGGTCGAACGTATCCAATTTCATAATTTGGCATTATCCGTTTCAATCATTCGATTAAGTGGCAGGTTATGCCAATTTCAAGAGCTTTAGAAGCTGACTACGCAACCACCTGCCCTGCCCTTCGACCCTAGACTGGCGTCTCCAATCTACAGAATGCGGAGGGCTTGCAATGACAGGGCTCTGGTTGTTTTTCATGGCATTGACGGTGGCGTATCTACTGCCTGGGCCGGACATGATCCTGGTGCTGCAAACCGGAGCTCGACAGGGCAAAGGCGTGGCATTGGCAACGGCGCTGGGATTGGGCGTTGCCCGGGCATGTCATGTCGCGCTGGCAGCGATGGGCCTTTCGGTATTGTTCAAGACGGCGCCGTGGACGTTTGATGCGGTGCGCCTGGCCGGAGCTGCTTATCTGGCCTGGATCGGGTTTCAATGTTTGCGGACGACGTTGTTGCCCCGCTTCGAAGGAGCCGCCGCTGAAATCGGGAAGAGGCAATGGCATCAGGCGATCCGGCGCGGTCTGTTGACGAATTTGCTCAACCCCAAGGCGTTGCTGTTCTGCTCGGTGTTGCTCCCGCAATTCATCGATCCACAGGACGGGCCGGTGTTGGGGCAATTCGCGATATTGGGTGTAGTACTGGTCGGCGTTGGCCTGCTGTTCGACAGCGCTTATGCATTGATCGGTGTAGCGCTTGGGCGATGGCTCCAACGCTCGCCTTCGGCCCAGCGCGTGCAGCGGTGGGTGTTTGGTGGTTTGCTGATCGGTTTTGCGGTCCGGCTGACGTTTGTGCAGCAGTCGTGAGTCCTATGGATTTGTAGCGGATACGCTGAAAAACCAGGGCTGCTCCGCAGCCCAGCGGCAGCAAGCTCCCTCGCCACGTCAATATCAACCACCCCGTCTCACATCCCGAAATAAAGCCAACCCGCCCTTTCCCACCCTAGCGTGACGCTGCTCCTAGACTTCAAGCAAAGAGCTCGCCAGCCCAACCGTCCTTAATGGTGGTTATGGTGTTGATCATTTTTCTTCAGTAGGTATAGTACTTACCGATGACACCACAGGGAGGTGTTGTGAACAGCCGATTTTTGATAAGCCAAATTGTTGCGGATGGTTGGTATCTGGTGCGTATCCGAGGCAGTCACCATCACTTCAAACACCCAACCAAACCGGGGCTGGTTACGGTTCCTCATCCCAAGAAGGACCTGCTCAAGAAGACGGCTATCAGTATCTTGCAACAGGCCCTTCTCCAGACGCCTGGTTGCCGCGCTTTTCCAGAGGACGATTGAATGCTTTACCCAATTGCGATTTCCATGGGCGATGACAAGCACGCCTGGGGTGTGGAAGTGCCGGATATTCCCGGTTGTTTTTCCGCAGGTGACGACCTGGACGAGGCCATGGCGATGGCGCGGGAGGCCATCGAGGGTCATTTCGAGATTCTGGCCGAAGACGGTTCGCCCATTCCATCGGCCAACACCGTTACCCTGCACGCAGCCAACCCACAATACGCCGGTTGCACCTGGGCGCTGGTGGACATCGATGTGACCAAGTACCTGGGCAAGGCGCAGAAACTCAACATCACGTTACCCGGCTACCTGCTCAACCGGATTGATGAATATGTATTGCACCATCCCGAAGAGAAGAGCCGCTCCGGCTTCCTCGCGTCGGCAGCGCTGAAGGTGCTGCAGCAAGGGCGATGAGCAATCACTGACGAAACACGAACCGGTGTGAGCGAGCTTGCTCGCGATGGCTTAGGGTCAGCGATAACAGGTTGCCTGACACAGAGCCATCACGAGCAAGCTCGCTCCCACCGTTTCACCGATTCTACTTGCTCTCCGACTTGGACTCCTGCATCTGCACCGAAGACTTGCTGCCGTCGGTGTTGTCCTTGGTCTCGTTACCCGAGTTGTCGAAGCAGCCTTGCAAAGCGAACAGGCAGCAGGCGAGGCAAAGGGTGCGGGCGATATTCATGATGTACTCCAATGCTGAGGGCTTTCATGAGTGACCCGTGGCAGCGGCAATGGTTGCGACTGTCATCGTGCTGCACGATGAACGTAAGGGACCTTGCGATTGAAATGTAAGTAGAATTTTCACCGCCTCGTTGCTGTCTCACCAGACAGGTGCATCCCAAAAGGAAACACAGCAATGACGTTCGCCAAAATCGCTCAAAAACTATCCCTCTGGGCCGGGAGCCCCAAGACCTTCCTAGGGGCCATCGTGCTGTTGGTGCTCTGGGCTGCCAGCGGACCTTTGTTCGGTTTCAACGATACCTGGCAACTGATCATCAACACCTCGACCACGATCATCACCTTCCTGATGGTGTTCCTCATCCAGAATACGCAGAACCGCGATACGGATATCCTGCACCTGAAAGTGGATGAATTGCTTCGGGCGTCCAAGGACGCGCAGAACGCAATGCTCGGTCTCGAGTCGCTTGATCTCAAACAACTTGAAGCGTTGAGGAAGCGGTATCAGGACATGGGCAAGGTCGACGCCAAGAGCCTTGATGGCGTCGAACAGGAAAAAAAGGTAGACCTGAACCAATGCTGATACTGATGCGCGAGGGGCCCATGCCACTCGCGCACTCCCTTGGGCATCAGGGCAAAGGGTTGCCTCCCGTCACGCCAAATACTTCCCCGGTGATATAGCTCGACTCCTGGGAAGCGAGCAGTACATAAAGCGGCGCGCATTCAGCGGGTTGGCCCGGACGTTTCATCGGAACCTGGGAGCCGAACGTAGGAATCTTCTCCCTAGGTTGTCCGCCGCTGGGTTGCAGCACGGTCCAGATTGGACCCGGCGCGACTGCATTGACACGAATGCCCTTGCTGATGACTTGCCCGGCCAGCGCCTTGGTAAACGCCACGATTGCCGCTTTGGTGGTGGCGTAGTCCAGCAGCGTCGCGGACGGATCGTAGGATTGGATAGAGGCGGTATTGATGATGGTTGCCCCAGCTGGCATCAGCGGAACAGCAGCCTTGCAGATCCAGAACATCGCATAGATGTTGGTCTTCATGGTGTCATCGAATTGCGCGGTGGTGATGTCGGCAATGTCTTTTTGCGCCTCCTGCTTACCGGCGACATTCACCAGGATATCCAGGCCATCGAGTTGCTGCTGCGCCATCTTCACCATCTGGACACAGAACGCCTCATCCTTCAGGTCGCCTGGTATGGCGATGGCCTTGCGGCCCTCAGCCTTGATCAGTTCGATGACTTGTTGTGCATCGCGCTCTTCGCTGGGCAGATAATTGATCGCGACATCAGCCCCTTCCCGGGCGTAGGCGATGGCAGCGGCGCGACCAATCCCCGAATCGCCGCCCGTGATCAAGGCCTTGCGCCCCTCCAGGCGACCAAAACCTTGATAGCTTTTTTCACCATGATCCGGTTGCGGTTCCATATCCTGATCAATGCCAGGGGGTGACTGCGGCTGGTCGGGAAATTCCGGACGCGGGTATTGGGTCAGCGGATTCTGCATCGCGTATTGGTTGGGTTCTCGGCGTGTAGACATCGAGGTTCTCCTTTTCAGCGGGCAAAACAAGCCGGGACGTTGGCGCCCCGGCCCTGGAATTGACACAGGTGCAGCGAAGATCAACGGCTGGCTTGCAGGGCCCTGGCCATTTCAAGGTGCGTCTGCAATTTAGGCAGGGTTTCGTCGGCGAATGCCTTGATCTCCGGCACGTCAGTGGTCTGGGCCTGCTGCTGGATCTGCGCGATGGCGTCCTCAGTGGCCTTGACCTGGCTGGCGGCATACGCCGCTTCAAACGACTCGCCCTCGGCGACTTGCGGCTGCAGGGTCTTCGCTTTGTCCGCCACTACTTCCCGCGGCGCGACAGGCAAGTCGAGTTTCTTGGCGATCTTCGCCAGATGTTGGTTGGCGGTGGTGCGGTCGTTGATCACCATGATGGTGTAATCCTTGACCTCCCGTGACTCCGCCTTCGAATGTGCCTCGCGGCTGGCTTCGATGTCGGCCATGCCTTTGGCGGATGCATCGTTGATGAATTCGACAGGTGACTGGGCCCACGCACTGTTGGCACCCAGGCCCATCAGTACAACAACACTGGTGGTGCGTAAAAAGGTGGCCATCCGGCTCATGGTCGCGCCCTCCTCTGAAAGATATTGCGACGGGATTTTGCGCCGCAGAAATCAGAACCACCGTTGAACATTCAGCGAGACGTCCCGCCCGGCTTGCGGCCAATCTCGGCTTTCAGCGGACTTTTATCGACACTCGCGATGGTGGTTCTCCCACTTTTGCGACCCGCTTCGGACACCTTCGTTCGATCGTGGGCAATGTTTCCCGGATAAATGTTGCTTGATCCGCCCATAGTCCAACCCTCCGTAAACAAAGAATGATGGGCACGCTTGCCCCGTATTCATTTGAAGTGACCTGGGATTCAAGGTTTGGAGAAAACGCTCACGCCACGACGAACGGTGGCGCGAATTCAAATGCCGAAAGCCCTATGATTGTGGCGCTTGGCTGCGTACATCGCCTCATCGGCATGGCGGAACAGCGTTACGTCTTCGGTCCCGTGGTCAGGAAAACAGGCCAGACCGATGCTCGGCTCGATGCTGAGACAGTGGCCGTCCAGCCGCAGAGGTTGGGCCAATGCGAGACGAATTTTCTCCTGTACCCTGCCGGCATCTTCCACGCTGTGGACGCTATGGAGCAACACGACGAACTCATCGCCACCGATGCGCGCGACGGTGTCGGCGTCACGTATGCACCCCTTCAATCGGCTGGCGACCGCTTGCAGCAGCATATCGCCGACGCCATGGCCGTAGGTGTCGTTGACTTGCTTGAAACGATCCAGGTCGATGTACAACAACGCCATCCGTCCGGAAACAACACGGGCCGTGGCCAACGCGGCCTTGAACCGATCCCGCAGCAACTCACGGTTGGGTACCTGGGTCAGTTGGTCGTACTGCGCCATGTGCTGAAGCCGGGCGTGCAGTTGCTGGCGCTCGATGGCGAGGGTGATCTGGGCGCAGACGTATTGCAGCAATTCCTTGTCCTGCTCCGTATAGCGACCACTGTCCGGAGCACTCTTGACGATCAATGCGCCGATCGTACTGCCTTGCGAATTCAGCGGTACACCCAGCCAGCAAGGCGCATCAGGCTTCGCCACGAGGTCGCAGAATTCCACGGGCGACGAGCTGCAACCGGGCGTGAGCAGGATCGGCTGGCCGCTGCGTACCACTTCGGCGCACAAGCGCCCGATAGCCGTGCCAGGCAGCTCGGGCTGTCGTTCTCGATCGTCGACGTGATAGGCAAAGTTGAGCTGTGCGCACTGCTCGTCATACAACGCCACCGAGAAATTCAGCGCCGGCAACCACTCGCCAATGATGAGGTGGATACGCTTGAATAATGCCAGCAAGTCGGCGGCGGCATGGGCCGCCTCGGAAATTGCATACAACGCGGCCTGCCTGGATTCCGCCTGCTTGCGCTCGGTGATGTCGCGAGCCACGGCGATCCGAAGCTGGTCAGCCTCCGACCAGCGCGCCGACCACAAGATGTGCACCACGCCACCGTCCTTGCGCAGATAGCGGTTTTCGAAATTGAGCTTGGGCTCGCCCCCCATGATCTCCCGCGCCGCCTCGAGGGTACGTTGGCGATCGGCGGGATGAACCAGCTCGATCATCGACCGACCGATCAGTTCCTGGGGGGTATAGCCGAAAATACGCTCGCAGGCGGCGCTGACGAATACGAAGCGTCCCTGGACATCGACGGCGCAGACGGCATCGAGCAGCAGGTCGAGGTAACTGGCCAACGGCGTGGAGTTTCGGGTGTCCATGACGCGCAAGCCATCCGGGTAATCAAGCAATGGGCGAACCGGGTCGCCCCCGTTCATGACGCCGACGGAGCATGCAAAGCCGACGCGCCCCCCACGGTACCGATGAGGATAGCGCAGGGTATCGACACGCGGGGTGCCCAGACGCCTGAGGATAGCAAACGCCCCGGGCTCAGAGGCGAGGAAGCAGCTCCGACATGGCAAATGGATTTCCCGGCCAAGGTCCTAGGCAGGGTCCTACGCAGAAGTCTCCGGTAACACTCAAACACGCCGGAATCAGCCGATTCAAAGCCCCGCCCATCGGTCTGTAAAGTCTGGACACACAAGCCCCACGGACAGCAACGCTAACCAAGGAATGTATTCACGCCATGAACCAGATTGCGCAGCCCACTCAGCACTTCAGTAACTATCGCAAAATCATTTCCCTGGCGGACCGGGACTGGCAGAACGCCGAAAACGGAAAGATCGCTGGACTGAACGTCGAGGTCCAGTCTCCCAACGTGCTCATCGACCAATATGGTCGCACCTTGCATCACTTTTGCACCACGTCGTACCTGGGCCTGGATTACCACCCCGCCTTGCTGGATGGCGCCATGACCACGCTGTGGGAAACAGGAACACTGCGTGTCGCTAACCCCAGAAACCGCAGCCGGCTAGCAATCCTGGACCAATACGAAACCCAGCTGTCGGAGCTGTTCGGCGCCAGCTGCCTCAGTGCGCTGTCCTGCAGTGCGGCGAGTGCGGGAATCCTGCCGCTGCTGGCCAGCGGCGCGCTGACGAAAAACCGCCCGCCGGTGATGGTGTTCGACAAGCACGCCCACTACTCGATGAACCATATCAAGGCCGCTTGTGCGGATGAAACCCAGGTCCTCACCTGCCCACACAACGACATGGATTTTCTTGAGGACGTCTGCAAACGCCAGGGCAACGTGGCCTACGTGACGGACGGTGCCTACAGCATGGGCGGCATGGCGGACCTGGACAGTTTGTTGTACCTCAGACAGCGCTATGGTCTGTTCCTTTATTTGGACGATTCCCATGCCGTGTCTACCGTGGGGCACTGCGGCATCGGTCGGGTACGCTCACGGATCCACGCCTTGGATGAGCGAACCCTGATCGTCGCCTCGCTGGCCAAGTCCTTCGGGGCCAGTGGCGGGCTGGCCATGTTCGGCAGCGAGCGGCACAAGACGCTGGTGCAGCGTTACGGCGGCCCCGCCAACTGGTCGCAGAGCCTCAATTCGGCGGCTATCGGCGCCGGCATGGCCTCGATCCGCTTGCATCGCAGTCGAGAATTCCACGCCTTGCAAGAACGTTTGCAGGCTAATATCCGTTTTTTCGACAGCCTCATCCGCACCGAACAGTATGCAAGCCCCATGGCAATCCGCCTGGTGCGCTGCGGTGAGGCAGCCCTGGCTACCCGCCTGGCGGTGGAGTTGGCCGACCTGGGGTATTTCACTTCAGCGGTCTTTTTCCCCGTGGTGCCGCAAGACAAGGCCGCGATCCGCATCACCCTGCGCGCCGACATGGAGCCGGACGTGATTCGTTTGTTCTGCGAACAGCTGACCAGTCTTTTGGTGGCCCACGGCCGTGATATCCGTCCTTGAAACGAGCCCTTGATGAAAAACCGTACAACACTGATCGTCACCTGCACCACGGTCTTCCTGGCACAGCTGGGCATGAGCATCTATCTGCCAGCCCTGCCGGATATCGCCCAGGCTCTGAGCGCCGATGCATCCCGAGTGTCGTGGGGGTTGTCGGTGTACCTGGTCGGCATGGCCTTGCCGATGCTGATGTGGGGCAGCCTGAGCCAGCGTCTTGGACGCAAACCGGTGCTGTTGGCGGCATTGACGCTGTACGGCCTCGCAAACCTGGCGCTGCCGTTGGGTACGACGATAGAAACGTTCCTGGCGTTCAGGTTGGTCCAGGGCGTCGGCGCCAGCGGTATTTCGGTGATGGCGAGGGTGCTGATCCGTGACAGCTTCAGCGGCGACCAACTGGCCAAGGCCTTGTCCTGGATATCGATCGCCTTCGTGGTTGCCCTCGGCATCGGCCAGTACCTCGGCTCACTGATCCAGGCTGCGTTTGGATGGGAGGCGATTTTTCTCGGATTGGGCGCGGCCAGCCTGGTCATGGCCGCCGCGGTGTCCACGGCGGCGTTCCCGGTACTTGCCGAAAACAGCAATGGACAGTCGGCTTGGGGGATCTACGTACGGATACTCCAGCATCGTGGTTTTCTGTTGCCTGCGTTGGCGGGCGGGTTGGGTTATGGCGTGATCATCGCCTTCAACACCGCCGCGCCGCTGATCCTGCAACAGGGCTTTCACTGGTCTGCCATCGAGTATGGGCTGTTGGGCTGGCCGATCAGCGGCGCGTACTTGCTGGGCGCGCTCGCGGTCAATGCCTTTGTGCTGCGCACGGGCCAGCGCCGGCTGATGGGTTGGGGCATTGCCCTGGTCCTGGGTGGCAGCGCGACCATGCTGGCAGGAAGCGTTTCATTGAGCAGCGTCGCGCTTTTGTTCTGGTTGCCATACTGCTTCGCGGTGTTCGGCCAGTCGTTGAATTATCCGATCAGCCTGTCGCTGGCAAACGAAGGCTCGCCGATCGCCGGTGCTTACGCCATGGCGTTGAGCGGTTTCCTGCACCAGCTGATGGCGTCTATGATCGGCGCGATTGCCAGCCTCTTGCTAAGCCAACAGGCGTGGCCACTCGCGGTTTTATGCATGTTATTGGCGACGGCGGCGACGCTGTGCGCCAGGTTCACGCCAAATGGACCGGGTCGGTAAAAACACAGGAAATCGACTGTTCAAAACGCATCTCGATCTGGCTCAAGACTGGGTCGTGATAAAGTCACGCCCTGCCTTAGCCACGTTTTGAGATGATTTTCGCGATGACCGATTTCCAGGAATACGACGCCCGGCTCGAAGATTGGGAGACCTTGCGCGCCGACACCGCCTTCAGCGGCTTGTTGGTGGGCAATGGCGCCAGCCGCGCCGTGTGGGATGATTTCGGCTATGACTCGTTGTTCGAGAACGCCCGCACCGTCGAGGAAAAACCCTTGAGCGCGTCGGAACTGAGCGTCTTCGACGCGCTGCAGACACGCAGTTTCGAACAAGTGCTGGGGGCGCTGAAAACCACCAGTCGGGTCAACAAGGCCTTGGCCGTCAGCTCCGCGGCGCCGCGCAATCGTTATTACGCGATCAAGGAAGCGCTGATCAACACCGTACATGCGGTGCATATTCCTTGGCGGTTGGTACAACCGTCGACCCTGGAGAACCTCAATCAGGAACTGGGTAGCTACCGTACGGTGTTTACCACCAACTACGATCTGCTGAGCTATTGGGCGATCCAACAAGCGCCCGAAACCCTCACCGATCTGTTCCTGGGGGCCGACCACAGCTTTGACCTGAGCCAGGCCCACCTCGACAAACCCCGTCTCTTGTACCTGCACGGTGGCCTGCACCTGGTGCGCAACCAGGACGGCACGGCACGCAAGCTCACCTCCACCGAAGGCACGCTGCTGGGCAGCTTCGCCATCAACAACACCATCAAGACCCTCGACGATGTGCCGTTGTTGGTCAGCGAAGGGCCGAGCCAGGACAAACTCAAAACGATTCGCAGCAGCGACTATCTGTCGTTCTGCTACGACCAACTGCTGCATCACCACGACAATCTGTGCCTGTTCGGCCATGCCCTGGGCGAGCAGGACAGCCACATTGTCGATGCCTTGCGCCAAGCCGCGCCGAAGACCGTCGCCATCTCGATCTACCCACGCAGCCAGGCGTTCATCCAGCACCAGAAACGGCATTACGCCAAGCTGTTCCAGGGTTTGGACACAGAGCTGCGTTTCTTCGATGCCAAGAGCCATCCACTGGGCGATCCGAAGCTGTCGGTGCCGGTGGAGGTCTAGACCGCCCCGTTGGCTCGGTGCCTATAGGGTAATCGCCGTACCGAGCAACGTCAGAAACCCCGCCAGCCAGCTCGGGTGCGCCGGCCAGGCCGGTGCCGTGGCGAGGTTGCCCTGGACATGGCCTTCGGTCACCGGGATGTCGATGAACGTCCCGCCGGCCAAGCGCACTTCCGGGGCACAGGCCGGATAGGCGCTGCACTCGCGCCCCTCCAGGATGCCCGCCGCCGCCAGCAATTGCGCCCCGTGGCACACCGCCGCGATCGGCTTGCCCGCCAAGTCAAAATCGCGCACCAGTTGCAAGACTTTTTCATTCAGCCGCAAGTATTCCGGAGCGCGACCGCCTGGCACCAGCAACGCATCGTAGTCGGCCGCCTCGACGCTGGCGAAGTCATGGTTGAGGGCGAACAGATGTCCCGGTTTTTCGCTGTAGGTCTGGTCGCCCTCGAAGTCATGAATCGCCGTGCGGACAGTCTGCCCGGTCGTTTTATCCGGGCACACGGCATGGACGGTGTGGCCGATCATCTGCAGGGCCTGAAACGGCACCATGACTTCGTAATCTTCGACGTAATCGCCGACCAGCATGAGGATTTTCTTGGCGGCCATGGAATGGGCTCCTTTGGAATGCGTGAGAGTGGACGCATTAAAGGTAGACCGCTGTAACGACAGCCCGCCATTAACTGACAGACTGCACCACTTGATGGGTGGGAGCGAGCAGGCTCGCGAATCAGGCAGCGCGGTTTGTCAGATATTCCGCGTTATCGTTCTTCGCGAGCAGGCTCGCTCCCACAGGGTTCAGATTGGTTTGTCAGGCCAGGTAACCATCCGCCCGCAGCAGCGTTTCGAGGCAGTGCTCGGTAATGTGGTAGAACGCCTTGAGTTCGTCGATCCTGGCCAGCAGTTCGGTAGGCTCCACCGGTTCGGGGCGTTTGACCGCCAGGATCATCTTGTTCTTGTTGGTGTGGTCCAGGGAAATGAACTCGAACACCTTGGTCTCATAGCCGCAGGCTTCGAGGAACAACGCCCGCAAACTGTCGGTGACCATTTCCGCCTGCTGGCCCAGGTGCAGGCCATATTGCAACATCGGCTTGAGCAGCGCCGGGCTCTGGATTTGCAGGCGGATCTGCTTGTGGCAGCACGGTGAGCACATGATGATCGAGGCGCCCGAGCGGATGCCCATGTGGATAGCGTAATCGGTGGCGATGTCGCAGGCGTGCAAGGCGATCATCACATCCACCGCGCTCGGCGCCACGGTGCGCACGTCACCGTGCTGGAAACTCAGGCCCGGATGCTCCAGTCGTGCCGCGGCTTCATTGCACAGCTTGACCATGTCTTCGCGCAGCTCGACACCCGTCACCACGCCTTCGGCCTGCAAGGTGTTGCGCAAGTAATCATGGATGGCGAAGGTCAGGTAGCCCTTGCCCGAGCCGAAATCCGAGACTCGCACCGGCTTGTCCAAGGCCAATGGCGAAGATGTCAGCGCGTGGCTGAACACTTCGATGAACTTGTTGATCTGCTTCCACTTGCGCGACATGGCCGGGATCAATTCGTGCTTATGGTTGGTCACCCCCAGGTCGGCCAAAAAGGGCCGATTCAGGTCGAGGAAGCGGTTTTTCTCGCGGTTGTGCCCGGCGGACGGTACTTCCCGCAGTTGCTGCGGCTTGCTCTTGAACAGCGAGCTCTTGCCTTTCTTGCTGTATTCCAACTGCGCCTCGTCGGTAATCGCCAACAAGTGAGCATTCTTGAACGAAGTCGGCAACAGCGTGGCGATGGCATCCACGCCTTCGGCCAGCGAAAAATTCTTGGTGATGTCGCGGGTCTTGTAGCGATAGACAAAGGACAGGCACGGCTGGTCCTTGACGGTCAGTTGCTTGATGATCAGCCGCTGCAGATCGCTTTCGTCACCGACGTACTTGGCCAGCACCAGCTTGATGAACGCGTTTTGTTCGAGACTGGTTTGCAAAAGCTCGATGAACTGAGCGTGGTGATCCGGCCCGGGACGGGTGGGAGTTGCGGTGACGGACATGGAAAAGCGGCCTCGGGGCGGGCGGATCGGGAATGACGGGTATTTTAGGGGGGATCGGATGCGGGGGCACGGGGAATTTCCCCAACGGTGCGAAATGCGCAGCGCAATCTAGGTGGCAGCGCGCTTTTGTGGCGAGGGAGCTTGCGCCCGCTCGGCTGCGAAGCAGTCGTCGATGTGCGAGCCCGTTGCCTGACCCTGGAATCGATGGGGACCGCTTCGCGGTCCAGCGGGAGCAAGCTCCCTCGCCACAAAGGCGCCTTCGCCATGGTGGCCGGCAGCCAATCAGCCCAACACCACCAACCGATTCGGCAGCTCATTACGCGCATGGGTCACCGGCACGTGCTCCTTGAGCAATTCGCCGCAAGCCTCGATGCACGCCACAAAACCTTGCAACGTCTGGCCTTGGCGAACCTGCTGGGTGAACGTACCGACGATGGCATCCCAATGGCTGTTGTCGAGTCGCTTGGAAATACCCTCGTCCACCAGGATTTCCACATACCGCTCGGCCTCGCAGACGAAAATGAGCATGCCGGTGCTGCCTACGGTGTGATGCAGGTTCTGTTCGAGGAATTGCCGGCGCGCCAGGTTGGAAGCCCGCCAGTGGCGTACCGAGCGAGGAATGAGGTGCGTGGTGACGGCAGGAATGCGAAACATCAGGCACAGCACGATGAAACCACCCCATTGCACCCACAACAGGCTATGCACGCTCAGCCATCCCGTCACGTAATGCAGGATGCCCGGCACCACCAGCGCCAGCAGGCTGGCCCAGAGCAAGGGGATATAGGCGTAGTCATCGGCGCGGGCGGCGAGCACCGTGACCAGTTCGGCGTCGGTGTCGCGCTCGACCCGAGCGATCGCCTCGGCCACTTTGCGCTGTTCGTGTTCAGTCAGTAATGCCATGTTTGAAAATGCCCGCTCATTGTTATTCTCACCAGCCGCCGGACGAACCGCCGCCGCCGAAACTGCCGCCACCACCGCCGAAGCCACCGCCACCACCGCCGCCGAAGCCGCCTCCTCCGCCTCTATAACTTGCGCCGGAGCCCCCTCCGCTGGGCAGGATACCGAGCACTTGGCAAACGAAAATCGTCAGGATGAAAAGCATCGCGAGGAAGATGAACAAGCCTGGGTGGCGCTCGACGAAATCGCCCTCGTCCGCACTGCCCGCGCTGTATGCCGCAGCCGGTTCATCGAGGGGGTTGCCACCCAACACCACGAGCATCGCCGCCACACCGTCACTGATGCCCTTGTTGAAGTTGCCCGTCTTGAACGCCGGGGTGATCACCTGGTTGATGATCACCGAACTCTGGGCGTCGGTCAGGCGATCTTCCAGCCCGTAACCCACTTCGATGCGCAGTTTACGGTCATCGCGGGCGACGATCAGCAGCGCGCCGTTGTTTTTATCCTTTTGCCCGATGCCCCAATGGCGCCCCAATTGATAACCGAAGTCTTCGATGCTGGCGCCTTGAAGGTTCGCCAGCGTAACGACAACCACCTGCTCGCCGGTGGCCTGTTCATGGGCCTTGAGTTGCGCATCGAGTTGCGTGCGCACCGATGGGTCGAGCAACTGGGCGGTGTCCACCACCCGCCCGGTCAGCGCCGGGAAGCTCAATTCTGCCTGGGCCGTGGCTGCAAAAGCCCAGAGCAACAGCACGAACAGCTTCAAGCTTCGAGCAGCAAGCCTCAAGCCGAAAGCCGTACGCGTTACCTGAGCTTGCAGCTTGCCGCTCAGAACTTGAGGCTGCTCCATCAGAACTTCACTTCAGGCGCTTTTTCGGCATTCGGGCTGGTGGCCTCGAAAGTCTCGCGAACTGGCAGATCGCTGTACATCACGCTGTGCCACAGGCGACCCGGGAAGGTACGAATCTCTGTGTTGTATTTCTGCACGGCCAGGATGAAATCACGACGCGCCACGGCGATGCGGTTCTCGGTGCCTTCGAGTTGCGATTGCAAGGCCAGGAAGTTCTGGTTGGCCTTCAGGTCCGGGTAGCGCTCGGATACCACCATCAGGCGGCTCAATGCGCCGCTCAACTGGTCCTGGGCCTGCTGGAACTGCTTGAGTTTTTCCGGGTTGTCCAGGGTGCTGGCATCGACCTGAATGGACGTGGCCTTGGCCCGGGCTTCGATCACCGCCGTCAAGGTTTCCTGCTCATGCTGGGCATAACCCTTGACGGTCTCCACCAGGTTGGGAATCAGGTCGGCGCGGCGCTGGTATTGGTTCTGCACCTGGCCCCAGGCCGCCTTTGCCTGCTCGTCCAGGGTCGGGATGTTGTTGATGCCGCAACCGGCCAGCAGCGTGGTGAACAGCATCAGGGCCAGCATTTGCAGCGCGCTGCGGTGGTTCAGTCGTCGAATCATCGGGTGAAGCTCTCCCTTGCATTGCATTAAGAAAACACCGCCACCTATCTTACCGGCGTCTGGGGCATAATCGCCGCCGCACTGGATCGAATCGGGTCTATGGGCTAAAAGATGCGCAGTGCGAAACTAAGTTCATCGGCACAGGTTCGAAAGTGTGCTGCATTTAACTGGATAACACCCGAACAACAATAGCCGTTCCTCACATTTAGGCTGACCGGCGTGTCCTGATCACCGCCCTTTAGGCTTGCGAGAAAACTATTCATGAAGAAGCTGTGTTTGCTGGGCCTGTTTGTCAGTCTGGCCAGTCAATCCGTATTAGCCGACAACCTGCCAGCCCCCATAGAGAACAAGGACGCTTTCATCAGCAGCCTGATGAAGCAAATGACCCTCGAGGAAAAGATCGGCCAGCTGCGCCTGATCAGCATCGGCCCGGAGATGCCCCGGGAGATGATCCGCAAGGAAATCGCCGCCGGCAACATCGGAGGCACATTCAACTCCATTACCCGCGATGAGAACCGTCCGATGCAGGACGCGGCCATGCGCAGCCGGCTGAAGATCCCGATGTTCTTCGCCTATGACGTGATTCATGGCCATCGCACCATTTTTCCGATTCCCCTGGCCCTGGCCTCGAGCTGGGACATGGACGCCATCTACCGCTCCGGCCGCATCGCGGCCAAGGAAGCAGCGGCCGACAGCATCGACATCACCTTCGCGCCCATGGTCGATATCTCCCGCGATCCACGCTGGGGCCGGACCTCCGAAGGCTTCGGCGAAGACACTTATCTGGTGTCGCGCATTGCCGGGGTGATGGTCAAGGCGTTCCAGGGCACCGGCGCCAACGCCGCCGACAGCATCATGGCCAGCGTCAAGCACTTCGCCCTGTACGGCGCCGTGGAAGGCGGCCGGGACTACAACACCGTGGACATGAGCCCGGTGAAAATGTACCAGGACTACCTGCCGCCCTATCGCGCCGCCATCGACGCCGGCGCGGGCGGGGTAATGGTCGCGCTGAATTCCATCAACGGCGTACCGGCCACCGCGAACACATGGTTGATGCACGACCTGCTGCGCAAGGAATGGGGCTTCAAGGGCCTGGCCGTCAGTGACCACGGCGCGATTTTCGAGCTGATCAAGCATGGCGTCGCTCGGGACGGTCGCGAAGCGGCCAGGCTAGCGATCAAGGCCGGCATCGACATGAGCATGAACGACTCGCTCTATGGCAAGGAGCTGCCAGGGCTGCTCAAGGCGGGCGAGATCGAGCAGAGCGACCTCGACAACGCGGTGCGTGAAGTGCTGGCCGCCAAGTACGACATGGGCTTGTTCAAGGATCCGTACCTGCGTATCGGCAAGGCCGAGGACGACCCGGCCGATGTCTATGCCGACAACCGCATGCACCGCGCCGATGCCCGTGACGTGGCGCGCCGCAGCCTGGTGCTGCTGGAAAACCGCAACCAGACTCTGCCCCTGAAGAAAACCGCGAAGATCGCCCTGGTCGGCCCGCTGGCCAAGGCGCCGATCGACATGATGGGCAGTTGGGCCGCCGCCGGGCGACCGGCGTTGTCGGTCACGGTGTATGACGGCATGGCCCGCGCGTTGGGCGGTGAGTCGAAGCTGATCTATGCCCGTGGCGCCAACATCACGGGCGACAAGAAGGTGCTCGATTACCTGAACTTCCTCAACTTCGATGCCCCGGAAGTGGTGGACGATCCGCGTCCGGCCCAAGTGCTGATCGATGAAGCGGTGAAAGCCGCGAAAGAAGCGGACGTAGTCGTCGCCGCCGTGGGCGAGTCCCGTGGCATGTCCCATGAATCGTCGAGCCGTACCGAACTGAACATCCCCGCCAGCCAGCGCGAGCTGATCAAGGCCCTGAAGGCCACCGGCAAGCCGTTGGTGCTGGTGTTGATGAATGGCCGCCCGCTGTCGTTGCTGGAAGAAAAACAGCAGGCCGATGCGATCCTGGAAACCTGGTTCAGCGGTACCGAAGGCGGCAACGCCATCGCGGACGTGCTGTTCGGCGACTACAACCCGTCGGGCAAGCTGCCGATCACGTTCCCACGCTCGGTCGGGCAGATTCCGACCTACTACAACCACCTGAGCATTGGTCGGCCGTTCACGCCGGGCAAGCCAGGCAACTACACCTCGCAGTACTTCGACGACACCACCGGCCCGCTCTACCCGTTCGGCTATGGGCTGAGCTACACGACGTTCAGCCTGTCGGACATGGCCCTGTCGTCCACCACGCTGAACAAGACCGGCAAGCTCGACGCCAGCATCACTCTGGAAAACACCGGCGATCGTGACGGCGAAACCGTGGTGCAGCTGTACATCCAGGACGTTACCGGCTCGATCATCCGTCCGGTGAAGGAGCTGAAAAACTTCCGCAAGGTCATGCTCAAGGCCGGCGAGAAGAAGGTCATCCACTTCGACATCACCGAAGACGACCTGAAGTTCTTCAACGCGCAGCTCAAGTACGCGGCAGAGCCAGGCAAGTTCAACGTGCAGATCGGCCTGGATTCCCAGGACGTGAAGCAGCAGAGTTTTGAGTTGCTCTGATCCAGCAACACCGCAATACCCTGTGGGAGCGAGCCTGCTCGCGAAGGCGATCTTTCAGTCATTGCATCATTGACTGTCAGGCCGCTTTCGCGAGCAGGCTCGCTCCCACAGTTGTATCCAAGGTGTTTGAACTAACCCCGCCGATCCAGCAGATTCACCACCACCCGATCCACCAACCCCCATACCCTTTGCTTGACGCGCTTCCAAAATGGCCGGCGCTGCCAGGTGTCGAGGCTCACTTGCAGGCTCTGCTCGAAGTCCCGTTCAAAACTGGCGGCCACGGCCTTGCTCAGCCCAGAGTCCAGTGCTTCCAGGTTGGCTTCGAGGTTGAAGCGCAGGTTCCAGTGATCGAAATTGCATGAGCCAATGCTGACCCAATCGTCCACCAGCACCATTTTCAAGTGCAGGAAGCAGGGCTGGTATTCGTAGATTTTCACCCCTGCCTTGAGCAAGCGTGGGTAATAGCGATGGCCTGCGTATCGCACCGATGGATGATCCGTGCGCGGGCCCGTCAGCAGCAGCCGCACGTCGATGCCTCGCGCCGCGGCCTTGCGCAAGGAGCGGCGCACGTTCCAGGTCGGCAAAAAGTATGGCGTGGCCATCCAGATGCGTTTCTGGCCGCTGTTCAATGCCCGGGATAGCGACTGCAGGATGTCGCGGTGCTGGCGGGCGTCGGCATAGGCGACCCGGCCCATGCCTTCGCCCACCGGCGGGACGCGAGGCAGACGGGGCAGGCCGAAATTGGACGCCGGTTTCCAAGCCCGTCGATGGCGGTTGGCAAGCCATTGGCGATCGAACAGCAATTGCCAGTCCAGTACCAACGGGCCGACGATTTCCACCATCACCTCATGCCAATCGCTTCGGTCGTCCGAAGGGTTCCAGAATTCGTCGGTGACCCCGGTACCGCCCACCACCGCCAAGCGTTGGTCGACCAACAGCAACTTGCGGTGATCGCGGTAGAGATTGCGCACCCAACGCCGCCAACTCAGGCGATTATAGAACCGCAGCTCCACGCCCGCCTGGATGAGGCGATTGCGCAGGCCCAAGGTAAATGCCAGGCTGCCATAGTCATCGAACAGACAGCGCACGCGCACCCCGCGCTCGGCCGCCTGGACAAGGGCCTGGACCATCGCCTCGGCGCAAGCGCCCGCTTCCACCAGGTACAACTCCAGTTCGACCTGTTCCTGGGCGCGGGCGATTTCCACCAGCATGCGCGGGAAAAATTGCGGGCCGTCGATCAACAGCTCGAAGCGATTGCCTTCACGCCAGGGAAAGACCGGGCCGCTCATGTCAGCGCGCCGTGAAAATCAGCACCGCACTCACCGGCACCGACAGGCTGATGGTCGACAATCCGGCCAGGTCGCGCAGCTTCTCCAACCCCGGCGCCAGGTCGAAATCCGCCGCGTTGAGCACCACCGGTTCCAGGGTCACGACCTGAAAACGCCGCTCATCCAGGCGAGTCGCCAGCAGTTGGACGTTGTACTCATGCTGCTTGCCATGCAGGTCCACGGTCACCGGCAGGCGCAGTTCCAGTTGCGCGCCGTTGGCCAGGTCCTGGATCGGCATCAGGTCGAGCTGCGCGGTGATGGTGGCTTCGGCGAATTGCTTGATATCGAACAACTCGGCGCGCATGCGCTCGTCCCGCAGGGGGATACCGCTGTTGATGGATTCGAGTTCGACCTCCAGCCGTGCCTGGCCCTTGGGCTGGACCTGCCCATGAAGCACCAAGAAACGCTGGACTTCGGAGACATTGCCGTTTTTGCTGCTGATAAAGGACAGTCGCGAGGACTCACCATCCAGGTACCAGTCGGCCTGGGCCGGCAGCGTGGCGCAGGCCAGGAGCAAGGTGGTGACAGCGCGAGAAAATAACCGCTTGAACATACAGACTCGGGGGGCAGATAAACCTGTGGCGAACCTTAACCGGGCCGAGGGCGCTTGCAAACTGTCTGTTTCACAACATCGCTGCTTCCGACATAACCCAGTGGCGAGGGAGCTTGCTCCCGCTGGGCTGTGAAGCAGCCCCAAGTCGCGATTGACTGATGGATTTGCGAGCGCTGCGCACTCGAGCGGGAGCAAGCCCCCTCGCCACAAAAGGCATCGCTGAAACAGCATTCAGGGTTCTAACCGACAGCCTTCCCGCTCCCCCATCCACCGCGCACTGTGGCTACGCCCCAAGCCGCTGACTGTGATGCGTTTTGCTTCGACGGTCTCGAGGAAATCGCTGATCGGCACCGACTGCTTCACATAGCCGCGGCAATAGTCGGCAGGTTGCCGCATCACATAGCGGCACGAGCAGTATTCCTTCGCGGTATAGGCGCTGATGATGTCGGGGAACGCCCGCAAGGCCACCCGCTCCTGCCAGCCCCAACCGAACAGGCCAACAAGCAACATCGACAAAAGAATGAGCACTATCCTGCGCTTCATGGTTGCACCGTCCCGGCGAAGGCCGCCATGGCACGCTTGAGCAGTTCGTTGTGGCGATAGGTGCCGTCGCGGTCATCGCCGTAGCGCACGATCACCAGCCTGGCGCTGGGGATGACATACAGCGCCTGGCCCCAATGGCCCAGGGCGGCGAACGTATCCGGCGGCGCGTCGGGCCACGGGCGGGTCGACGGGTCGGCGCCGCGATTGAGCCACCAGTGTCCGCCAGGCACGGCTTCGTCCTGGCCCGCCTGAAACCGAGCGAAAGGCTCGCGGTTGAAGGCAATCCAATCCTTGGGAATCAATTGCCGGTCGCCCCAACGGCCATCGCGTTGCATCAGCAGGCCGACACGCGCCAGGTCCCGGCCGGTGAGATAGGCATAGGACGAACCGACAAACATGCCGCTGGCGTCGGTTTCCCAGGTCGCGTGGCGTATGCCCAGCGGCTCGAACAAGGCTGTCCAGGGGTAATCGGCATAACGCGCCGGGCCGACGATATTTTTCAGGGCTGCCGCCAGCAGATTGCTGTCGCCGCTGGAATAACGGAACACCTGCCCGGGTGGGCTGAAGCTGTCGTGCCTGGCGGTGAACGCGGCCATGGCGTGGCGTCCACGGGTATAGAGCATCGCCACGACCGAGGAATTGAGTGGCGCGTATTCATAGTCTTCTTGCCAGTCCAGGCCAGACGCCCAATGAAAAAGATCGGCCAGGGTCATGTCCGGATGTCGCTTGAGCGGCGGGTAGTACTGGGCGGCTGGATCATCCAGGGCAAAGCGTTTTTCACCGTAGGCGACGCCGAACACCGTCGCCAGCAGGCTTTTACTGATGGACCAGGTCAGGTGCGGGGTCTGTACGTCAGTCGGTCCGGCGTAGCGTTCGTAGACCAGTCGACCGTCCTGGATAACCACCAGCGCGTCGGTGCGGATGCCTTGGCGGGTGGCGTCGTCCCTGGGTGCAAAAGCGTAATGCGCCAAGGCTTCGATGGCCGGCCCACTCGAGGCCTGGCCGGTCGGCCATTGTTCGCCAGGCCAGACTTCGGCGCGGGCCGTCAGGGTCAGCAGCAGGAGCGAAAGCAACAACCAGCCTTTGGGCATGCGCGGGGCTCGCAGAGGTGAACTTGCAGAGCCTATTCAGACTTGATGACAGTTTAAGTTTTGGTGTTCGAAAGGACGCCATCGCGAGCAAGCTCGCTCCCACAGCAACCTTATGCGCGACGCAAAGCCCCGAAAGAGCGAGCTTGCTCGCGATGAGGCCCCTCAAATCGACGAAGACCCCAACGCCTTGTCCAACCGCTTGGCCCGCGCGCCCGCCGCGATGTCCATCACCGCCTTGTCACGCCCCCACATCTCACGCCACGCCGCCGGCCCATCGGCCAAGGCATCGTCCAACTCAGCATCGAGCCCTTTGAATTGGGCGAACAGCCCACCCAGCAACACATGCGCGACAGCACTCGAAGGGTTGTGGCGACTCGTCTGCGCGCAACCGGCGAGCAACGCCAACAGACGCAGTTGCAACGGCCGGGGCCAGCCGCATTCTTGCCCTAAGCCGTACAACCAGGCCGTCATCGCACTGAGCACGTAGACATCTTCCAAGGTGCGAAACGGTTTGACGTAGACGTCCCAGCCGTCGCCGGGGAGCAATTGGCACAGCGCACCGTCCAGCAACATCCGCCCATGGCTGATATCCGGCATGAACGGCAACGTCGGCAACTTTTCCAGCGTCACGCCCGGTTCGCCCGCATGCACCACCGCCAGGTTCAATCGCGGCGCCTCGTCGGGAGCCTCGCTCCGGGCCGCGACCAGCAACCACTCGGCGGCATCGCCCGCGGTGACGAAATCCTTGCGCCCGCTAAGCCGCAAGTCGGCGAGTCGGGTCTGCATGTCCGCCGGGCGCAAGCTGCGCTGCTCGGTTGCGCACAACGCACCGAGGCTTTGGGGCGCGCTCGGCCAAAGCGCCCGCAACGCCGCTTGGTAACCCACCAGAAACGCCAACCCGGGCGTGGCCATCGACCGACCGCCGACCACGGCCAACTCGAACGGCGTCACCGACCCCAAGCGATGCAGCAACGCGGCATAACCTTCGGCCAGATCCGCACAGGCGGGCAGCCGCTCGCCGCGTTCGATCAGGGTTTGCCAAGGCATCTGGGCCTCCTTGTGGGCTGTCATATAAGCATCACCAAAGCTTCATGGCGATGACACCGGGGCTACATAGCCTGACTTTGCACAACATGGCTGCATAAAGAAAGTCGACAGGCTGCAACTGAACAGCCCGCACGGAGATTCGCTATGACCCAGATCGCCCGCATCAGCGACACCGGCAATGAACGCCGCCTGCAAGCCGAACGCCTGATCGGCGCCCAGGCCTTGCAAGAAGCACAGGCCCTGCGCTTCAACGTCTTCAGCGGCGAATTCAACGCCAAGCTCAAGGGCGCGGAGATGGGTCTGGACATGGATGACTATGATGTTCACTGCGCTCACATTGGCGTACGCGACCTGAACACTGGCCGCCTCGTGGCCACCACTCGCCTGCTCGACCACCAGGCCGCCAGCAGCCTGGGCCGGTTCTACAGCGAAGAAGAATTCGCCCTCCACGGCCTAATTCATCTCCAAGGCCCGATTCTGGAAATAGGCCGTACCTGCGTGGACCCGGCCTACCGCAACGGCGGTACCATCGCGGTGCTCTGGGGCGAGTTGGCCGAAGTCCTCAATCAAGGCGGCTACAGCTACTTGATGGGTTGCGCAAGCATCCCGATGCAGGACGGCGGCATCCAGGCCCAGGCAATCATGCAGCGCCTGCGCGAGCGCTACCTGTGCACCGAACACCTGCAAGCGGTGCCGAAAAAGCCGTTGCCGGCTTTGGACGTCCCGTCCAACGTCATCGCCGAAATGCCCCCGCTGCTCAAGGCCTACATGCGCCTGGGGGCGAAAATCTGCGGCGAGCCCTGCTGGGATGAAGACTTCCAGGTGGCCGACGTGTTTATCCTGCTCAAGCGCGACGAGCTCTGCCCGCGTTATGCCCGTCACTTCAAGGCGGCGGTCTGATGAGCCGGTTGCGGGTGTACGCGCGAGTCGCACGAGTATTGCTGGTCGTCACCCTGGGCCTGGCCATGGCCAGTGTGTTCGGGATGCTGGAACGTCTGGGACTCGCTCATTCGATGGTGCGCCGCCAGCGCTGGTCGCGTTTCTTCATGGCGCGGCTGACCAATGCCCTGCCCTTTCGCGTCACCGTCCATGGGCAACTGCCGAAACAGCCGATGCTGTGGGTCAGCAACCACGTGTCCTGGACCGATATCCCACTGCTGGGCATGCTCACGCCCCTGTCGTTCCTGTCCAAGGCCGAAGTGCGTACCTGGCCGGTCGCCGGATGGCTGGCAGCCAAGGCCGGCAGCCTGTTCATCCGTCGTGGTTCGGGCGACAGTCAGTTGATTCGCAAGCAGATGAGCCGTCACCTGGAGCAGGCCTATCCGCTGCTCATGTTCCCCGAAGGCACCACCACCGACGGCCGCACGCTGCGCACTTTCCACGGCCGCCTGTTGTCGGCGGCCATCGATGCCGACGTGGCCTTGCAACCGGTGGCGATCCGTTACCTGCGCAAGGGCGAACCCGATTTGCTGGCGCCGTTCATTGGCGATGACGATCTGCTGTCGCACCTGATGCGATTGTTCGCCAATGATCGTGGCGATGTGGAAATCCATCTCTTGGAGCCGATTGCTTGCCACGGCCAGGAACGCGCGGCCCTGGCTTTCCAGGCCCAACAAGCGGTACACAAAGCATTGTTCGGCGAAATGCCCGAGAAGCAGACAATGCCGGTTCGGCCGGCGGCGATTGCGGCTTGATCCAGGATATTGTGCAGTTCCCCCTGTGGGAGCGAGCCTGCTCGCGAAGACGGCGCATCAGTCGATAAATATATTAGCTGACACACCGCTTTCGCGAGCAGGCTCGCTCCCACAGTTAGTTTTGTGGCGTGACTTGGCCCAGCGCAAAATCCTGCAACTGCGGATAGAACAACCGAAAGTCTTCGCTCAACGGCTCATAGAGCCTGACCAGTTCTGACATCGCCCCCGCCAGTTCCTCCGGCCGCGATAGCCGCCGGGAAATGCCGCGCAGCACCTGGCCCAGCACCTCGAATTCCGTATACGACCCCAGCCAGTCGTCCGCCGCCATATAAGGTGCGATCTGCGCCAGCCGCCCCGGCAGTTGCGGTTCAGCAGCGAGGACCTGATAGACCCGGGAGGTGAAGTCCATCAGCGGTCCTTCGCTGTACAGCGTCCAATCCCGGGCCAGGCAATGGTCGAAGAATACATCCAGCACGATCCCGGCATAACGCCGCCGCACCGTGGAGAAACGCGACAAGGCGATATCCACCAGCGGATGGCGATCGGTGTACATGTCGATGCGTCGATGCAGGGCTATCGCCGCTTCGATCCGCGGGTTGAATTGGCCCTGCAGCGGCCCTTTGACGAAGTCGCCATAAAGGCTGCCGAGCAGTTGTTCCCGGCCAGGGCCGCCGAGGTGCAGGTGCGCGAGATAGTTCATGGCCCGCAGCTTAGCACCCCGACGCCTATATCGTTATAACCCGATATAGCGATTTGTAAGATCTTCAGATCAAATACATATTGGTATATCGCGAAGCAACGATTTAAGGTTCGCCTCATCTCGATATAGCGTTATTCATGTGAGCTGCCCCAATGACTCTCGACCTCGACGAAATAATAAAAGCCCTGGCACACCCAGTACGGCGAGACATCCTCAACTGGCTCAAGGACCCCAAGGCCCAGTTTCCCGAACAGTTGCACAACCACGAATTCGGCATCTGCGCGGGCCAGATCGACCAGCGCTGCGGCCTGTCGCAGTCCACGGTTTCGGCGCATCTGGCGGTGTTGCAACGGGCCGGGTTGATCACCAGCCAGAAGGTCGGCCAATGGCACTTCTTCAAACGCAACGAGGAAGCGATCCAGCAGTTCCTCAAGCAAATGAGCCAAGAGCTCTAAACCGACAAGGATTCGAAATGCCCCTTTCACTCTTGATTCTGGCGCTTAGCGCCTTCGCCATCGGCACGACGGAATTCGTCATCATGGGCCTGTTGCCCGATGTGGCGGCGGACCTGGGCGTATCGATTCCCGGCGCCGGCTGGTTGGTGACCGGCTACGCCCTGGGCGTGGCCATCGGTGCGCCGTTCATGGCCCTGGCCACCGCGCGACTGCCGCGCAAGGCTGCGTTGGTGGCATTGATGGGGATTTTCATTGTCGGCAACCTGCTCTGCGCAGTAGCCAGCGACTACAACGTGCTGATGTTTGCCCGAGTCGTCACCGCCCTCTGCCACGGTGCGTTCTTTGGCATAGGCTCGGTCGTCGCCGCCGGCCTGGTGGCGCCCAACAAGCGTGCCTCGGCCGTGGCCCTGATGTTCACCGGCCTGACCCTGGCCAATGTGCTTGGCGTACCGCTGGGCACTGCATTGGGCCAGCAAGCCGGCTGGCGCTCGACCTTCTGGGCCGTGACGATCATCGGCGTGATTGCCCTGATCGGTCTGATCCGCTTCCTGCCGGCCAAGCGCGACGAGGAAAAACTCGACATGCGTTCAGAGCTGGTGGCGCTCAAGGGCGCCGGCTTGTGGCTGTCGTTGAGCATGACCGCGCTGTTCTCCGCCTCGGTATTCACCCTGTTCACCTACGTCGCCCCGCTGCTCGGCGAAGTGACCGGCGTGTCGCCCCGTGGCGTGACCTGGACCCTGGTACTGATCGGCCTCGGCCTGACCCTGGGCAACATCATTGGCGGCAAGCTGGCGGACAAGAGCCTGGCGAACACGCTGATGGGCGTATTCCTGACCATGGCCGTCGTGTCCACCGTCCTGAGCTGGACCAGCGTGGCGCTGATCCCGACCGAGATAACGCTGTTCCTGTGGGCCACCGCCTGCTTCGCCGCCGTGCCGGCCCTGCAGGTCAACGTGGTGACCTTCGGCAAAGACGCGCCCAACCTGGTGTCCACCTTGAATATCGGCGCCTTCAATATTGGCAATGCCTTGGGCGCCTGGGTCGGCGGCACTGTCATCGACCATGGCCTGGGCCTGACCACCGTGCCCCTCGCCGCCGGCGCGCTGGCCGTGCTGGCGCTGCTGGTGACCCTGATCACTTTCCGTCAGGGCGGCCATGCCGACCTGGCAACTGCCACTCACTGACTTCTGATCCTTCACTTTGCGAGGTTGTATTTCATGGCAACAATTTTCGACCCCATCAAACTCGGCGACATCGAACTGAAGAACCGCATCATCATGGCCCCGCTTACCCGCTGCCGCGCCGACGCAGGCCGCGTACCCAACGCCTTGATGGCCGAATACTACGTGCAACGCGCTTCCGCCGGCCTGATCCTCAGCGAAGCCACGTCAGTCACGCCAATGGGCGTGGGTTATCCGGACACCCCTGGCATCTGGTCCAACGACCAGGTACGCGGCTGGGCCAACGTGACCAAAGCCATCCACGGCGCCGGCGGCAAGATCTTCCTGCAGCTCTGGCACGTGGGCCGGATCTCCCACCCTTCCTACCTGGACGGCGAACTTCCAGTGGCACCGAGCGCCATCCAGCCCAAGGGCCACGTGAGCTTGGTTCGCCCGTTGGCTGACTACCCGACGCCGCGAGCACTGGAAACCGCTGAAATCGCCGACATCGTCGATGCCTACCGCGTCGGTGCCGAAAACGCCAAGGCCGCCGGTTTCGACGGGGTGGAAATCCATGGTGCCAACGGCTACCTGCTCGACCAGTTCCTGCAAAGCAGCACCAACCAGCGCACCGATCACTACGGCGGCTCCCTGGAAAACCGTGCTCGCCTGCTGCTGGAAGTCACCGATGCGGCCATCGAAGTCTGGGGCGCCGGCCGCGTGGGCGTACACCTGGCGCCGCGCGCCGACTCCCATGACATGGGCGACGAGAACCGTCTGGAAACCTTCAGCTATGTCGCCCGCGAGCTGGGCAAGCGTGGCATCGCCTTTATCTGCTCCCGCGAGAAAGAAGGCGACGACAGCATCGGCCCACAACTCAAGCAAGCCTTCGGCGGCCCGTACATTGCCAACGAGCGCTTCACCAAGGAAAGCGCCAACGCCTGGCTGGCAGCAGGCAAGGCGGACGCCGTGGCGTTTGGCGTGCCATTCATTGCCAACCCGGACCTGCCGGCACGCTTGAAAGCCGACGCGCCATTGAACGAGCCGCATCCGGAAACCTTCTACGGGAAAGGCCCGGTGGGTTATATCGATTACCCTGTACTTTAATCTCCACCTCTATAAAAGCCCTGCCTCGAAAGAGCCAGGGCTTTTTTAATTTCCAATATTCGGTCAAACATAAGAACTTTGTAATCAAGGCAAAGCCGCTCATTATCAGGAACAGTGAGCGCATACGGCGTTCCCCTCCTGCCATTGAAAGGCAACATTGAAAAAAGGAATTTGAGAATGAATGACGCGACGGACAGCACCCCACCGGCCAATAACGACCTTATCGAGAGACTCCTTTCACAGTTCCGCTTTTTGCCCTTGTCAGTCTTGTACGAGCAATTCAAGTCACTCGACACGACAGAGTACGCCGAGGCACTTAACGCCTTGATAGAAAAGAATAAAAAGAACGATGAGGTCGACCGGAAGATTCAAGCCTGGGAGCAAGAAAAGATTCGCCAGGATAAAATCCGATTGCTGGTCAAGATATTCAACCACACCGACCAGGCTTTTCAATTTCGCGAAAATAACCTCAACTTGAACGCCATTGATCATGATTTCATCAATATCCGTCGCGGGGATATCCAGGCGTTGAAATTCGACTTCTCGTACGTCAGGACATTGCGCAGCCGTAGCAAGGATATGTTCCAACACTTCATTGTGTTTGGCGACAAACAATGTGGATTCCGCTTCGATTTCGGCTTACGCGTGGAGACTTCTTTTGGCGTTTTCACCCCCACCCTGACACCGGTACGGACCCATAACGTGACCTCTATTGGCGCAACGCCCGTCAATTGCACAACTCGCATCACGCACGCGGCGGAGGGAGAACCCTACGGCTTTACCGTAGAAATCGTAATTAGCTGAAGATACTGCCCCGTCAGGCCAACCCGATGGGGCACATATTTCCACTTTGTAAGCGCACCGGGCCACTGCGCTTACAACCGCGAAACAATTTTCCTACAAAATTCGCCACCGATTTTATATACCCTTGGCCGACGTCAGTTTATAAAGCCTTTCTCACGCGCCCGTATTGACACAAACCGATTCAATTACGCATTTTGTTTCATTTGCGAAGGCTAGGGCTCAGGTGCAGCATATCCAGCCCGATGTCCACCCAGCGTTCGGCTTCATTCGCCAGGGCGAAACTGTCTGGAGCCAGCAACCACTGGTAAAGAATGCCGTCGATATAGGCATGGATGGCAACCGCCGCCCTTTCGGGATTGAGGTCATCCGGCAACTGGCCGCGTTTCATTGCATTGCGCAACGACAAGGCGATACGCACGTTGCAGTCGAGGCTGACTTCACGTCGCTGCTGGCGCAAATCGCACATTTCATCGGTGAACTCGCACTTATGGAACAGAATCTCATTGATGCGCCGGGTTTTCGGGTCCAGGGCCACCTGCTGGAACAACCGTACCAACAACTTGCGCACGCACCCCAGGGGATCAAGCTCTTCCTCGTTTTCGCTCGCGCGGGCCAATTCATCGAGCGGTTCATGCAGCGTATCGAGCATGGCCTGGAGCAGATCCGCCTTGTTGCTGAAATGCCAATAGATGGCGCCCCGTGTCACACCGGCGAGCGTCGCGATATCGGCCAGCGTGGTACGCGCAACGCCTCGCTCGAAGAAGGCTTTTTCGGCCGCTTCGAGTATCTGGCTGCGAGTCTCCAAGGCTTCCTCTTTGGTACGACGGACCATGGCAGTAAACACCTCAATCAGGATGCGTAAGGATCAGCAGGACAATCTATAGGCAACGTCTGCCTGCACGCGTCCCCGGTCCGCATTGGCCTTTGTCAGGCTTTTGTAAATCCGGATGGTACGCAATTTGGCTGTTTACAAACAACCGTGTACGTAAGTATATTTCTTAGCATCCTACTAATTGCTTATCTGGCTCTTTTTTTCACCTTTCACTTTCGAGCGCGCCTGTTACGCGCCTGGACCCGAGGATTTCCATGCAATTCAAGCCAGCTGTTACCGCTCTGGTCACTGCCATCGCCCTGGCATCGCTGCTCAGCGGATGCAAAAAGGAAGAGGCTGCACCCGCGCCTCCCCCTCCTCAGGTCGGCGTCGTAACCCTCAAGACCCAGCCTTTTACCCTGACCTCTGAACTGCCGGGCCGCACCAGTGCGTTCCGCGTTGCCGAAGTGCGCCCTCAGGTCAATGGCATCATCCTCAAGCGCCTGTTCAAGGAAGGTGCCGACGTCAAGGCCGGCCAGCAGCTGTACCAGATCGACCCCGCCGTTTACGAAGCGAACCTCAAGAGCGCCGAGGCCAACCTGCGTTCCACCAAGTCGATCGCTGATCGCTACAAGCAATTGGTTGATGAACAAGCCGTGAGCCGCCAGGAATACGACACTGCCATGGCCAATCGCCTGGAGTCGGAAGCCAGCCTGCAGACCGCGCAGATCAATGTGCGGTACACCAAGGTCTATGCGCCGATTTCAGGTCGCATCGGACGTTCCTCGGTGACCGAAGGCGCGCTGGTCAGCAACGGGCAGACCGATGCCCTGGCGACCATCCAGCAACTCGACCCGATCTATGTCGACGTGACGCAAAGCTCCGTCGAGCTCCTGCAACTGCGCCGCGAGCTGGAAAGCGGCCGCCTGCAGAAGGCCGGCGACAACGCCGCCATGGTCAAGCTGACCCTGGAAGACGGCAGCCAGTACCCCCATGAAGGCAAGCTCGAATTCTCCGAAGTCTCGGTCGACCAGACCACCGGCTCCGTGACCTTGCGCGCCGTGTTCCCCAACCCCGACCACACGTTGCTGCCGGGCATGTTTGTCCACGCGCAACTGCAGGCTGGCGTGAACAGCGCGGCGATCCTGGCACCGCAGCAAGGCGTGACCCGCGACCTCAAGGGTACGCCGACCGCCATGGTCGTGGGCGCCGATAACAAGGTCGAACTGCGTCAGCTCAAGGCCAGCCGCACCGTTGGCAACCAATGGCTGATCGAAGACGGCCTCAAGGCCGGTGATCGCCTGATCACCGAAGGGTTGCAGTACGTACGGCCAGGGGTAGAAGTCAAAGCCACCGAAGCCACCAACGTTGGCGCTAAGAACCCGGCCCCCGCTCAGGCAGCTGACAAAGCCGCCGGCGGCAAAGGGGAGTAAACCATGTCGAAATTCTTTATCGACCGTCCGATCTTCGCCTGGGTGATCGCCCTGGTGATCATGCTGGTCGGCGCTTTGTCGATCCTCAAGTTGCCGATCAACCAGTACCCGAGCATCGCGCCGCCGGCCATTGCGATCCAGGTGACCTACCCAGGTGCTTCCGCACAAACCGTGCAAGACACTGTGGTGCAGGTCATCGAGCAGCAGCTCAACGGTATCGACAACCTGCGTTATGTGTCCTCGGAAAGTAACTCCGACGGCAGCATGACCATCACCGCGACCTTCGAGCAGGGCACCAGCTCCGATACCGCCCAGGTCCAGGTCCAGAACAAGCTGAACCTGGCCACCCCGCTGTTGCCGCAAGAAGTGCAGCAGCAAGGCATCCGCGTGACCAAGTCGGTGAAAAACTTCCTGATGGTGATCGGGGTGGTGTCGCGCGACGGCAGCATGACCAAGGACGATCTGTCCAACTACATCGTGTCCAACATGCAGGATCCGATCTCGCGCACTGCCGGTGTCGGCGACTTCCAGGTCTTCGGGGCCCAGTATGCGATGCGGATCTGGCTCGACCCGGCCAAGTTGAACAATTTCAGCCTGACCCCGGTGGACGTCAAAAACGCTATCGCCGCGCAAAACGTCCAGGTCTCGTCCGGCCAACTCGGCGGCTTGCCTGCCCTGCCCGGCCAGCAACTGAACGCGACCATTATCGGCAAGACCCGCTTGCAGACCGCCGAGCAATTCAAGGCGATCCTGCTGAAGGTCAACCCGGACGGCTCCCAAGTGCGCGTTGGCGATGTGGCCGACGTTGGCCTGGGCGGCGAGAACTACAGCATCAGCGCCCAGTTCAATGGCGCACCAGCGTCGGGCCTGGCGGTAAAACTGGCCAACGGTGCCAACGCACTCGACACGGCCAAAGCCCTGCGCAAGACCATTGACGACCTCAAGCCGTTCTTCCCCCAGGGCGTAGAAGTGGTGTTCCCATACGACACCACGCCGGTGGTGAGCGAGTCGATCAAGGGTGTGGTTGAAACCCTGGTCGAGGCGGTCGTGCTGGTGTTCCTGGTGATGTTCCTGTTCCTGCAGAACTTCCGAGCCACCATCATCACCACGATGACGGTGCCGGTGGTGTTGCTGGGTACCTTCGGGATTCTCGCGGCGGCCGGCTTCAGCATCAACACCCTGACCATGTTCGGCATGGTGCTGGCCATCGGCTTGCTGGTGGACGACGCCATCGTCGTGGTGGAAAACGTCGAACGGGTGATGAGCGAAGAAGGCCTGTCGCCCAAGGAAGCCACCAAGAAGTCCATGGGCCAGATCCAGGGCGCCCTGGTGGGTATCGCCCTGGTGCTTTCGGCGGTGCTGCTGCCGATGGCGTTCTTCAGCGGCTCCACCGGCGTGATCTACAAACAGTTCTCCATCACGATCGTCTCCGCGATGGCGCTGTCGGTGTTGGTCGCCCTGATCTTCACCCCGGCCCTGTGCGCCACCATGCTCAAGCCCATTCCGAAAGGCGAGCACGGCACGCCGAAACGCGGTTTCTTCGGCTGGTTCAACCGCACTTTCGACCGTGGCGTCAGGAGCTACGAGCGTGGCGTGGGCAACATGCTCCAGCGCAAGGCTCCGTATCTGCTCGCTTACGTGATCATTGTGGTCGGCATGGTCTGGCTGTTCACCCGCATCCCCACCGCGTTCCTGCCCGAAGAAGACCAGGGCGTGTTGTTTGCCCAGGTACAGACACCGGCCGGCTCCAGTGCCGAGCGCACCCAGGTGGTGGTCGACAAGATGCGCGAGTTCCTGCTGCGTCCAAGCAAGGACGGTGGTGAAGGCGATGCCGTGGCCTCGGTGTTTACCGTGACCGGCTTCAACTTCGCCGGTCGTGGCCAGAGCTCGGGCATGGCGTTCATCATGCTGAAACCGTGGGAGGAGCGTAACGCCGACAACAGCGTGTTCAAGCTCGCCGCTCGCGCCCAGCAGCATTTCTTTACCTTCCGTGACGCAATGGTGTTCGCCTTCGCCCCGCCAGCAGTGCTGGAATTGGGTAACGCCACCGGTTTCGACGTGTTCCTGCAGGACCGCGCCGGCATCGGCCACGACAAGCTGATGGAAGCTCGTAACCAGTTCCTGGGCATGGCGTCCCAGAGCAAGGTCTTGACCCAGGTCCGTCCGAACGGCCTGAACGACGAGCCGCAATACCAGCTCGAGATCGACGACGAGAAGGCCAGCGCGCTGGGCATCACCTTGGCCGATATCAACAACACCCTGTCGATCGCCCTGGGCAGTAGCTACGTGAACGACTTCATCGACCGTGGCCGGGTTAAAAAGGTCTACGTGCAAGGCCAGCCGGGCGCTCGCATGAGTCCGGAAGACCTGAAGAAGTGGTACGTGCGCAACAGCGCCGGGACCATGGTACCGTTCAGCGCCTTTGCCAAAGGCGAGTGGACCTATGGTTCGCCGAAACTCGCGCGCTACAACGGCGTGGAAGCGATGGAAGTCTTGGGTGCTCCGGCGCCGGGCTATTCCACCGGTGAAGCCATGGCCGAGGTCGAAGCCATCGCCAAGAAGTTGCCGGCCGGCGTCGGCATCTCCTGGACAGGCCTGTCGTACGAGGAACGCCTGTCGGGTTCCCAGGCCCCAGCCCTGTACGCGCTCTCGCTGCTGATGGTATTCCTCTGTCTGGCGGCACTGTATGAAAGCTGGTCGATTCCGATCGCCGTCATGCTCGTGGTGCCGTTGGGGATTATCGGTGCCCTGCTGGCCACCAGCCTGCGCGGTCTGTCCAATGACGTGTACTTCCAGGTGGGCTTGTTGACAACGATCGGCCTGGCGGCGAAAAACGCCATCCTGATCGTCGAGTTCGCCAAGGAACTCCACGAACAAGGCCGGACCCTGGTGGAAGCCGCCATCGAAGCCTGTAGGATGCGTCTGCGGCCCATCATCATGACGTCCCTGGCGTTCGTCCTCGGCGTCGTCCCGCTGGCGATTTCCACCGGCGCCGGTTCGGGCAGCCAGCACGCCATCGGTACCGGCGTGATCGGCGGTATGCTCACGGCCACCATCCTGGCAATCTTCTGGGTGCCATTGTTCTTCGTGACAGTGTCGTCGTTAGGTCGTCGCAAAAATGCCGACCAGGACAACACTCCTGAAACTTCTAAAGAGGCTGGCCAATGAGCAAGTCGCTACTCTCCCTGACCATCGCCGCGGTCGTGCTCAGCGGTTGCTCGCTGATCCCGGACTATCAGCGGCCCGAAGCTCCGGTCGCGGCGCAGTACCCGCAAGGCCCGGCCTACGAACCGGCCAACGCCCCCGGCCAGGCAGCCGCCGAGCAGGGCTGGAAGCAGTTTTTCCATGACCCTGCGCTGCAACAGCTGATCCAGGTTGCCCTGGAAAACAACCGCGACCTACGGGTCGCTGCGTTGAACATCGACGCCTACGCCGCGCAATACCGCATCCAGCGGGCGGACCTGCTCCCGGCGGTCTCGGCAACCGGCTCCGGCAGCCGCCAGCGCGTGCCGGCACGGGCTTCGCAGACCGGCGAAGCGGCCATCAGCAGTTCCTACTCCGCAACGCTGGGGATCAGCGCCTACGAGTTGGACCTGTTCGGTCGCGTCCGCAGCCTGAGCGAGCAAGCGTTGCAAAGCTACTTCGCCACCGAAGAAGCCCGTCGCAGCACCCAGATCAGCCTGGTGGCCAACGTCGCCAACGCCTATCTGACCTGGCAGGCGGACAAGGAACTGCTCAAGCTGACCCAGGACACCCTGGGCACCTACGAACAGAGCCTGAAGCTGACCTCGCGCAGCGCCGAAGTCGGCGTGGCCTCGGCCCTGGACCTGAGCCAGGCGCGCACCGCAGTGGAAAACGCCCGCGTGCAACTGGCTCGCTACACCCGCCAAGTGGCCCAGGATGAAAACAGCCTGACCCTGCTGCTGGGCACCGGCCTGCCGGCCAACCTGCGCACTCAACCGTTGAGCGATGACCTGCTCAGCGAAGTGCCGGCCGGGCTGCCGTCGGACCTGCTGCAACGTCGTCCGGACATTCTCCAGGCCGAACGCAACCTGCTCGCCGCCAATGCCAACATCGGCGCCGCACGGGCCGCGTTCTTCCCAAGCATCAGCCTTACGGCCAACGCCGGTACCCTGAGCCCTGACCTGTCCGGTCTGTTCAAGGGCGGTTCGGGCACCTGGACCTTCGCGCCGCAGATCAACCTGCCGATCTTCAACGCCGGCAGCCTGCGGGCGAGCCTGGATTACGCCAAGATCCAGAAAGACATCAACGTCGCGCAGTATGAGAAGTCGATTCAGACAGCGTTCCAGGAAGTCTCCGACGGCCTGGCCGCGCGCCAGACCTACAACGAACAGCTGCAGGCCCAGACCGACTTCGTCGCCGCCAACCAGGACTACTACCGCCTGGCCGAGCGTCGCTACCGCATCGGCGTCGACAGCAACCTGACCTTCCTCGACGCCCAACGCCAGTTGTTCAGCGCACAACAATCGCTGATCACCGACCGCCTTGCGCAACTGACCAGCGAGGTCAATTTGTACAAGGCTCTGGGTGGTGGCTGGAATGCCGAGACGGGCAAGCACGAACCGCTGGCGGAAAAAGCGCCGGAGACGAAGTTGTTCTGATTGATGTACTGAAAACAAAAAGCCCACCGAAAGGTGGGCTTTTTGTTGGGGCCTGTTTTTACAACGACAGGGTTAACGCGGGTCGACGATATCCAGCGCTCGACTGGCCAGCAACTCGCTCAAGTCAATCATCTGCGCAACGCCTAGCGCGACATGCCGTCGCGAGCCTCCCAGATCGAACGCCAGGTCGTTGAGCATGGCATTGGCCGAGGCCAGGGTTTCGCTGAGATTTGCCAGTAGACACTCGGTGTCGAGGGTATCGATGACGGTGAACACTTGGGTGGTTGAGGTCTTGGGCTTGGGGTCGGGAGTGGTGCCCAGATGGTAATTGAGTGCTCGGTCTGCGGCTTCTTGGAGTTTTTGTGGATCGGGGTCGTTGTAGGGGAAGGTGGATTCAGGCGTTGGGGGATTTGGTGTTTCTTTGATCATGATGGTGCTCCTAACGAAAATGAGAGCCGCCAGCATCACTTGCAGATGATAGGTGGCAGCTGTATGCGGGTCTGCAAGACCGAGTCGTTAGGCAACCTCGGCAGACTCGAAGGTCTCCCGCACACAGCCACCATAAAACGATGGCACCAAAGCGCCATGGATTATAGGGGCGCGGCTAGGCGCCTAACAAATTCGGCGGGCTTGCAGTCCCGATCGCTGAATTGGCAGCGACACGAAGAACCTAGAGATATCGCTTCCGAGCAGCAACCTTAAAATCTCGTCGGAAAAATCGTTGCGTCTGTCAGACCGGAACAAATCGTGTGGGAACGAGCTTGCTCGCGGGTGGCGGCCTGACGGTCGGCCCTGCTTTTGTTGGCTGGGTACATATCTATTTCTGCGGTAACGGCCGCTGGCGGTTCCGCCAGCGGCCGTTACCGCAGAAATAGATATGTACCTAGACAACAAAATCCCGACCGGCTGTCAGGCCGCCTTCGCGAGCAGGCTCGCTCCCACAGGCCCCTCATCCAGCCAACTAGTGCTTTTGCCGTTCGTTAATCGCCCAAAACCCGCCAATCGCAATTGAATCAATCCCAGCCAGCCCGTCACCATCGCCCACACAAAACCAATAACAACAGGTTCGACGCCATGTTCATGCGCCCCGCTTCTTCCGGCTGATACCCGGGCAATTCCCACAATCCGAACGCACCGTCCCGCCGCAGCCCAAAGGTTGCGGCAACAACTCGCTTCGTCCACAAAAAATAAGAGACAACGCCCATGAAGCCCACACAGCACTTGTTCCCCAGCCTCATTGCCGTCGCCCTGACCAGCACCGCCCTCCCCGTCCTGGCGGCGGAATCGGGGTTCGTCGAAGATGCCAAAGCCACGCTGAACCTGCGCAACTTCTATATCAACCGCAACTTCACCAACCCGGACAATGCCCAGGGCAAAGCCGAGGAATGGACCCAGAGTTTCATCCTCGACGCCAAGTCCGGCTTCACCCAGGGCACCGTCGGTTTCGGCGTTGACGTGCTGGGCCTGTACTCGGTCAAGCTCGACGGCGGTCGTGGCACGGCCGGCACCCAGCTGCTGCCGGTGCACGACGACGGCCGCCCGGCCGATGACTTCGGTCGCCTGGGCGTCGCCCTGAAGGCCAAGGTCTCGAAGACCGAATTGAAAGTCGGCGAGTGGATGCCAGTGTTGCCGATCCTGCGTTCCGACGATGGCCGTTCCCTGCCGCAAACCTTCCGTGGCGGCCAGGTGACCTCCACCGAAATCAACGGCCTGAGTCTCTACGGCGGCCAGTTCCGCGCCAACAGCCCGCGTAACGACGCGAGCATGGAAGACATGTCGATGAACGGCCGCGGTGCATTCACCTCCGACCGTTTCAATTTCGGTGGCGGCGAATACGCCTTCAACGAAAAACGCACCCAGGTCGGCGTCTGGTACGCGGAACTGTCCGACATCTACCACCAGCAGTATTTCAACCTGACCCACAGCCAGCCCATCGGCGACTGGACCCTGGGCGCCAACCTCGGTTACTTCACCGGCAAGGAAGACGGCAGCGCATTGGCCGGCGACCTTGACAACAAAACCGCCTTCGCCATGCTTTCCGCCAAATACGGCGGCAACACCTTCTACGTCGGCCTGCAGAAAGTCGGCGGCGACGATGCCTGGATGCGCGTCAACGGCACCAGCGGCGGCACCCTGGCGAACGACAGCTACAACTCCAGCTACGACAACGCCAGGGAAAAATCCTGGCAACTGCGCCACGACTTCAACTTCGCCGCCGTCGGCGTGCCGGGCCTGACCCTGATGAACCGCTACATCAGCGGTGACAACGTTCACACCGCCACGGTCGACGACGGCAAGGAATGGGGCCGGGAAAGTGAGCTGGCCTACACGGTGCAGAGCGGCGTGTTCAAGAGCCTCAACGTGAAATGGCGTAATTCGACGATGCGTAGGGACTTCAGTACCAATGAGTTCGATGAGAACCGGTTGATTGTCAGCTATCCGATCAGCCTGCTGTAAAAACCAAAGATGGATGGAGGCTGTACCACCGTCATCGCGAGCAGGCTCGCTCCCACAGGGGATTGGCGGTGTACGTAGATTCAATGGCCGCTGGAGATCATTGTGGGAGCGAGCTTGCTCGCGATGGCGTCATCACATCCAACATCGATGCAAGCTGACCCACCGCTTTCGCGAGCAGGCTCGCTCCCACAGGAATCGAGGTATGCCCTAACCCCGCGACTCGACACCCAGTTCATCCCAGACCGATTCGGCCAGATGGAAGGTGGCATTGGCCGCCGGAATGCCGCAATAAATCGCACTTTGCATGATCACTTCCTTGATCTCACTACGGCTGACCCCATTGTTGGCGGCGGCGCGCAGGTGCAGCTTGAGTTCTTCGTTGCGGTTCATGCCGATCAGCATGGCAATGGTGATCAGGCTGCGGGTATGGCGCGGCAGTCCCGGGCGGGTCCAGATGTCGCCCCAGGCGTGACGGGTGATCATCTCCTGGAATTCGCTGTTGAATTCGGTCAGGGCGTTGAGGCTGCGATCCACGTGGGCATCGCCCAGCACGGCGCGGCGCACTTGCATGCCTTCGTCGTAACGTTGTTTCTCGTCCACAAAAAACTCCTCAGGCCCGGCCAGAATCAAGCAGGAAATCCAGCACCCGCGCGCTGAACGCAGCGCCGGCCTGGACGTTGGACAAATGCGCGGCGCGGAACTCGGCGTATTCGGCCCCATTGACCCGCTCTTGTATAAAATGCCCACCGGACGGCGGTGTCACCGCATCCTCGGTGCCCGCCACAACCAACAACGGCACGCGGATCGACGCCAACTGCTCGCGGAAATCGGCGTCCCGCACCGCCGCGCAGTTTGCCGCATAACCCTGGGGCGAGGTGGCAGCCAGCATGTCGGTGATTTTCTTTACCGTCGCGGGGTGCGCCTCGGCGAAGTCCGGTGTAAACCAACGGCCAATCGACGCGTCACGCAAGGCCACCATCGCCGCCTGGCCGTCACGCAGCACGGTTTCGATGCGCGGGTTCCACACCGACGGGTCGCCGATCTTGGCCGCCGTGTTGCAGATGACCAGTTTGAACAATCGCTCGCCCGCGTTGATTCCCAGCCATTGGCCGATCAGCCCGCCCATGGACAATCCGCAGAAATGCACCTTGTCGATGCTCAAGGCATCAAGCATGGCCAGCACATCGCGCCCCAGCTGATCAATGCTGTAGGGGCCTTCGGTCACCAACGACTGACCATGACCACGCGTGTCGAAACGCAGCACGCGAAAGTGTTCGCTGAAAGCTTGGATCTGCTCGTCCCACATGTGCAGGTCGGTGCCCAGGGAGTTGGAAAGCACCAGAACCGGCGCGTCTTCCGGCCCGTCCAATCGATAATTCAGATCGCCCTCGGCGAGTTTGACGAATCCCACAACAATCTCCTTTCAGGCATTCAAGGCAAGGTGTTCGGCCACGGCTCGGGCGACCCAGGTCTGGGCTTGTCCAAGGTAGTGGGCCGGGTCGAGCAGATGATCGAGCTCGGTCGTGGATAGCTGCGCGGTGACCTGAGGTTCGTCCCCCAGCACTTCGCGCAGGTGCCGTTGTTCGGCCACGGCGCGCTTGCAGCATTGTTCGAGCAAATGATGCGCGGTGTCGCGCCCCACACGCTGGGCCAGGACGATGCTCACGGCCTCCGCCAGCACCAGCCCTTGGGTCAACTCCAGGTTACGGGCCATGCGCGACGGATCCACGTCCAGCCCGTCGGCCAGCAGCCGCGCCTGTTGCAGCGCGCCGGATACCAGGCAGCAGATCTCCGGCAGGGTTTCCCATTCGGCGTGCCACAGCCCCAGGCTGCGCTCATGTTCCTGGGGCATGGCGCTGAACAGCGTCGACAACAAGCCCGGCACGCGCGTCGCCGCGCCGATCAGCACGGCCGCGCCCACCGGGTTGCGTTTGTGGGGCATGGTGGACGAACCGCCCTTGCCCGGCGCCGAGGGTTCGAACGCTTCGCCGGCTTCGGTTTGCATCAACAGACTGATGTCACGCCCCAACTTGCCCAGGCTGCCGGCGATCAGGCCCAGCACCGAACCGAACTCCACCAGGCGATCGCGCTGGGTGTGCCACGGCTGCTCCGGCAGGTTCAATTGCAGCTCGGCGGCCAACGCCTCTGCGACTGGCAGCGCGTGCTCACCCAAGGCAGCGAGCGTCCCGGAAGCGCCGCCGAATTGCAGCACCAGCAGGCGCGGCTTGAGCTCGCGCAAGCGTTGGCGACTGCGGGTGATCGCCCCCAGCCAACCGGCGACCTTCATGCCCAGGGTCACCGGCGTGGCGTGTTGCAACCACGTACGCCCGGCCAACGGCGTCGCGGCGTAGCGTTCGGCTTGTCGGGCCAGGCTGTCGGCCAGTTGCGCCAGTTCGTTTTCGATCAGCCCAAGCGCCTGGCGCAGCTGCACCACCAGACCGCTGTCCATCACGTCCTGGCTGGTGGCACCCAAATGCACGTACCGCTCAGCTTCCAGGCTCTGGGTGGCGATGCGCTTGCCCAACGCCTTGACCAGCGGGATCGCCGAATTGCCGGCACTGGCGATCGCTTCGCTCAACGCGCCGAAATCGTACAGGTGGGCGTGGCAGGCGTTCTCGATCGGCGCCACCGCCTCGTGGGGGATCAGCCCCACTCGCGCCTCGGCCCGGGCCAGTGCCGCTTCGACGTCCAGCATGGCCTGCACCCGCCCCGCATCGCAGAACACGTCGCGCATGTCGCGGGCGGTGAAGTAGGCATCGAAGAGCTGATTGCCCGGTCGTTCGCTCATAAACATTCCTTGAGAAAATAGATGCAGTTATGGCGAGGGAGCTTGCTCCCGCTTGAGTGCGAAGCGCTCACAAGAGAGGGCTGCCGCGCAGCCCAGCGGGGATAAATCCCCTCGCCACAATGAATCAAGCAAGCCTTAAAGATCGTGATGCAAATACGCCGGCTGCTTGGGCAGGCGCAGGCTGAACAGGAACGCCACTACCATCATCACCGTGACATACCAATAAAAGGCGTTCTCCATGCCCTGGGCCTTCAGGCTCAAGGCGACGTATTCGGCCGAACCGCCAAAAATCGCATTCGCCACCGCATACGCCAACCCTACTCCCAGCGCGCGCACTTCCGGTGGAAACATTTCAGCCTTCACCAAACCGCTGATGGAGGTGTAGAAGCTGACGATCGCCAACGCCAACGTGATCAGGACAAATGCCAGGAACGGGCTGCTGATGCTTTTGAGTGTCAGCAGGATCGGCACCGTGCACAGCGCCCCAAGGCCACCGAACCAGAGCATGGAGTTACGCCGGCCAATCTTGTCCGCCAGCATGCCGAACAGCGGTTGCATGCACATGTAGAGGAACAGCGCGCCGGTCATGATGTAGCTGGCGGTCTTGGCGTGCAGCCCGGCGGTGTTCACCAGGTATTTCTGCATATACGTGGTGAAGGTGTAGAAAATCAGCGAACCACCGGCGGTGTAGCCCAGTACGGTAATGAAGGCGGCCTTGTGGCTGCGAAACAGTGCTGCGATGCTGCCGGCGTCCTTGTTTTCGCGCATTTCCTTGCTGCTGGTTTCCTTCAGTGAGCGGCGCAGGAACAGGGAAATCATTGCCGCCACGGCGCCGACCACGAACGGAATCCGCCAGCCCCAGGCGCGCAGTTCATCTTCGTTGAGAAACTGCTGCAGGATCACCACCAGAGACACCGCCAGCAGCTGCCCGCCGATCAGCGTCACGTACTGGAACGACGCAAAGAAGCCGCGCTGGCCTTTCAGGGCGACTTCGCTCATGTAGGTGGCGGTGGTGCCATACTCGCCGCCCACCGACAGGCCTTGCAGCAGACGGGCGAGCAACAGCAGCACCGGCGCCCAGACGCCGATGTCCTTGTAGGTGGGCAGGCAGGCGATGAGCAACGAGCCGAAGCACATCATCAGCACCGAGATCATCATCGAATTCTTGCGCCCGTGACGGTCCGCCACCCGGCCGAAAATCCAACCGCCGATCGGCCGCATCAGGAACCCGGCGGCGAATACACCGGCGGTGTTGACCAGTTGCACGGTGGGGTTGTCCGACGGAAAGAATGCCGGCGCGAAGTAAATGGCGCAAAAGGCATAGACATAGAAGTCGAACCATTCGACCAGGTTGCCGGATGAGGCACCGACGATGGCGAAGATACGCTTGCTGCGCTCTTCACCGGTGTAGTGGCTGGTTGGGGTGGTCATGATTTTTCACTCGTTGGGGACTGACGACGTCTAGACACACTTCGTAACAGTCCCGTTCCACAAACAGTGTTTTATGCAGTAGCGCCTGTACCGACGCTATTGCGAGCAAGCTCGCTCCCACAGGGCTTGCATCACACCCGTGGCGAGGGAGCTTGCTCCCGCTCGGCTGCGAAGCAGTCGCAAACCAGGCAGCGCGATTGGTCTGACGAAATGCGTCGCAAGCCAGCGGGAGCGAACTCCCTCGCCACCGAGATTTTCACTCAGTAATCGAAGAACACCGTTTCGGCATCCGTGCCCTGCAGGATCACGTTCCACTGGTACACCCCCGACGCATCGGGCTTGGCCACGAGGGTGCCGCGTCGTTCCTGCGGCACGCAGGCCAGCAGCGGGTCGGCTTCGTTACCGGGTTCATCGTCAAAATAGATCCGCGTCAGTAGATGCTTGACCAGCCCACGGGCGAACACCAACACCACCAGGTGCGGGGCTTGGGTCGTGCCGCCCAGCCCCGGCACGGTGCCGGGCTTGATGGTGGTGAAACGAAAACGTCCCTCGGCATCCACCGGTACCCGACCAAAACCGTCGAAATGCGGGTCGAGGGGTTTGTCCTGGTCGTCTTCCGGGTGGGCGTACTTGCCGGCCGCGTTGGCCTGCCAGACTTCCAGCATCGCGTCGTTGACGAACTGACCATTGCCATCGACCACCTGCCCGGTGATCGCCACCCTTTGGCCGAGGGTCTGCTCGTCGGTCAGGTCTTCGCGGTTCAGCCAGGTCAGGCCGATGTGGTAGTAAGGCCCGACGGTGTGGGACGTAGTGGCGTTGAGCGTCATCTTATTTCTCCATCGGCGTGGCATCGCGGCCGCGCAAGACGATGTCCCAGCGATAACCGAGGGCGTAGTGAGGGACGGTTTTTTCCAGGTCGAACCGGGCGATCAAGCGTTCCTTGGCACTGGTGTCCGGCACGCAGTTATAGATCGGGTCGTATTCCAGCAACGGGTCGCCGGGGAAATACATCTGCGTCACTAGGCGCGTCAGGATGCTCGGCCCGAACAGTGAGAAGTGGATATGCGCCGGGCGCCAGGCGTTGTGGTGATTGCCCCACGGGTAGGCGCCGGGCTTGATGGTCTGGAATTGATACCAACCGTCGGCGTCGGTGACGGTGCGACCGGTGCCGGTGAAGTTCGGGTCCAGCGGCGCGTCATGGTTGTCACGGTCGTGGTTGTAGCGTCCGGCGGCGTTGGCCTGCCAGATCTCCACGAGAACGCCCGGCACCGGCTCGCCGTGCTCATCCAGCACGCGCCCATGAATGATGATCCGCTCGCCGAGCGGCTCGCCAGTGTGCTGGGCGGTCAGGTCGTGGTCCTTCTCCTGGATGCGATCTGCGCCCACAGTCGGGCCGGTGATTTCCGACAGCGAATGAGGCAGATACACCAAAGGTTTCGACGGCGAACGCAGGTTGGTGGACTGGTACGACGGGTGCAGGTATTCCGGCTGGGTGCCCACTTGAGGGCGGCGGTAACCAGGCTTGTCAGTCATGAAGCATTCCTCGGTTTCTTATTAGTGAAACGACCGTCAGACGCGTTCGATCGCCAGCGCCAGACCTTGGCCGACCCCAACACACATGGTCGCCAGGCCTTTCTTGCCGCCGGTCTTTTCCAGATGATGTAACGCGGTCAGCACCAACCGTGCCCCGCTCATGCCCAGCGGGTGGCCCAGGGCGATGGCGCCACCGTTCGGGTTGACTTGCGGCGCATCGTCCGCCAGCCCCAAGTCCCGAAGTACCGCCAAGCCTTGGCTGGCAAAGGCTTCGTTAAGCTCGATCACGTCAAAATCGGCGACGGCCATTCCCAGGCGCTCGGTGAGCTTGCGCACCGCTGGCACCGGGCCGATGCCCATCACCCGGGGCGCCACCCCGGCACTGGCCATGCCCAGCACTTTGCCCCGAGGCGTCAGGCCATGTTTTTTAACCGCCTCTGCAGACGCCAGGATCATCGCGGCCGCGCCGTCATTCACACCCGAGGCGTTGCCGGCGGTGACGGTTTTGTCCGCGCCGTTGACCGGCTTGAGCTTGCTCAGGGTCTCCAGCGTGGTGTCAGCCCGTGGATGCTCGTCCTGCTCGACCACGGTTTCACCTTTTTTGTGGGCGATGCGCACCGGCACGATTTCCTCGGCAAAAAAACCGGCCGCCTGGGCCGCTGCCGCCCGCTGCTGGCTGCGCACGGCGAAGGCGTCCTGGTCGGCGCGGGAGACAACATGGTCGTCGGCCACGTTATCCGCCGTCTGCGGCATCGCGTCCACGCCGTACTGGGCTTTCATCAAAGGGTTGATGAAGCGCCAGCCGATGGTGGTGTCTTCCAGTTTCATGTTGCGGGAAAACGCCGCGTCGGCCTTGCCCATCACGAACGGCGCACGGGACATCGACTCCACGCCGCCAGCAATCGCCAGTTCCATCTCGCCGCTGGCGATGGCGCGGAACGCGGTCCCGATAGCATCCATGCCCGAAGCGCAGAGGCGGTTGAGGGTCACGCCAGGAACACTTTCAGGGAGGCCCGCCAACAGCAGCGCCATGCGCGCGACGTTGCGGTTGTCCTCGCCGGCCTGGTTGGCGCAGCCGAGGAATACCTCGTCCACTGCATTCCAGTCCACGGATGGGTTGCGCTCCATCAATGCCTTGATCGGCACGGCCGCCAGATCATCGGCACGCACGGCGGCCAGGCTGCCGCCGAACCGGCCGATGGGGGTTCGAATCGCATCACAGATAAAAACGTCGCGCATCAGGCTTCTCCCGGTGTCTGCCCGTGGGCCGCCGCAGTGCGGGCCTCAAGGTCACGCAGTGCGCGCAGCTCCACCTCGGTCGGCTCGGCGGTGGTCTGCACCTGGTCAGCGAAGCGGATCGCCCACCCGGTGGCCGCGATCACTTGCTCGCGAGTCACGCCAGGGTGCAGCGAGGTGACCACGAATTCATGACTGCCGGCTTCCGGCTCCATGATGCACAGGTCAGTGATAATCCCCACCGGCCCGGCACCCGGCAAGCCAAGGCGCTTGCGCGAATCGCCACCTTCGCCGTGACCGACCGAGGTGATGAAATCCAGCTTGTCGACAAACGAACGGGCCGACTGCTTGAGGATGATCAGCACACTCTCGGCGGAACCGGCAATTTCCGGCGCGCCACCCGCGCCGGGCAGGCGGACTTTCGGCTGATGGTAGTCACCCACCACCGTGGTGTTGATATTGCCGAAACGGTCGACCTGGGCCGCACCGAGGAAACCGACGTCGATACGCCCCCCTTGCAGCCAGTAGCGGAAAATCTCACCGGTCGGTACGACAGTGTCCGCGGTTTCCGCCAGCTCACCGTCGCCGATGGACAGCGGCAATACGCTGGGCTTGGCACCGATCGGACCGGACTCGTAGATCAGCACTACATCGGGTGACGAAGTCAGCCGTGCCAGATTGGCCGCTTTCGACGGCAAACCGATGCCCACGAAGCACACGGCATTGTTCTTCAACCGCCGCGCCGCCGCGACCGTCATCATCTCATTGGTGGAATAGGTCATGGTTTCACCTGCGAAGCGGCTGCGAGCCGGGCCTGGAATTCACTGAAATCCTGGGTGCCGCGAATGTATTCGTCGATCCAAGCGCTAAACGTATCGCGATCCCGGGCGATGGGGTCCCACGCTTGGTAGAAACGATTATCTCGCTCGGTATAACCGTGGGCGTAGGACGGATGGGCGCCGCCGGGCACATGGCACACGGCGCTCAACGCCCAGGTCGGCAGCACGCAGGCGTTCATCGGCGCATTCAGGTCATCGACGATTTCTTCCACGGTGACGATGCAGCGCTTGGCGGCCAGGGCGGCTTCTTTCTGCACGCCGAGGATGCCCCACAGCAGCACGTTTCCTTTGCGGTCGGCTTTCTGAGCGTGGATCACCGTGACGTCCGGGCGCACCGAAGGCACGGCGGCCAACACCTCACCGGTAAAGGGACAGGTCACGCTCTTGATGAGCGGGTTGACCTTCGGCAGGTCGGAACCCGCGTAGGCCCGCAGCACCGCGAACGGTAGGCCGGAGGCACCGGCAACGTAGGCATTGGCCAGGTCTGCGTGGCTGTGCTCCTCGATTTCCAGCGGATGCGGCCATTGCTTTTCCACTGCGTCACGCAACCGGTGCAACGAGCCCACGCCAGGGTTGCCGCCCCAGGAGAAAATCAGCTTGCGAGCACAACCGGCTCCGATCAACTGGTCATAGATCAGGTCGGGCGTCATGCGCACCAGCGTCAGGTCTTTCTTGCCCTGACGGATGATTTCATGACCCGCCGCTGTCGGGATCAAGTGGGTGAAGCCTTCGAGCGCGACGGTATCGCCGTCGTTGACGAACTGCTTCACCGCATCGTGCAGCGAAAGGATTTCAGCCATGGGGCAGGCTCCCGTTTTCCAGTAGACCGACATGAATAAGGCGCGAGATTAGGCGCCGGAATGACTGAAGATTAAGCTTCGGGATGAGGGCAAAACAATCCGATAATCGACAGAGCGTTCGTTTATCGAACAGATTGTTGCTTGGCTATCTATTTATCAGGACACAGCAAATTCCCTGTGGGAGCGAGCTCGCTCGCGATAGCGACGTATCAACTTGCATCAATGTTGACTGACCCACCGCCATCGCGAGCAAGCGCGCTCCCACAGGTCTTTTACAGGCTCAAACTCTATGGCTCAGGTTGCGTCCGCATGGCTGACCATGCCCTTGATCACCACTGCCACGGTCGCCAGGGCCGCCGGGATCACCAACGCGGTCAGGACCTGTTCGAAGTTCCAGCCCAGCCCCAGCAGGGTCGCGCCCATCCAGGCCCCGAGAATCGCCCCGAAGCGACCTATGCCCAGCATCCAGGAAACACCGGTGGCCCGGCCCTGGGTCGGGTAGAAGCGCGCCGCCAGGGACGGCATCGCCGATTGGGCGCCGTTGACGCACATGCCCGCCACCAGCACCAAGGTGGCAAGCAGGGTGATGTTGCCCAGACTCTGCCCTACCGCATAGGCAAACAGCCCTGCCAACAGATAGAAAATGCCGATGACCTTGTGCGGATTGAACCGATCCATCGCCCAGCCCACGCCAACGGCGCTCAATACCCCACCGAACTGGAACAGCGCGCCGATGAACGCCGCCTGCTCCATGCTCGCGCCGCTGTCACGCATCAGGGTCGGCAACCAACTGGTCAGGAGATAAACGATCACCAGGCCCATGAAATACGTTAGCCACAGCAACAAAGTGCCGGCGCTGTAAGTGCCCGAGAAAATCACCGCCAGCACGTTGCGCGCCTTCACGGTTGTCTGCTCCGGCACGCTGAAGCTGGACGCCTGGGCGATAGTCGTTGGGTCAATCGGCGCCAGGGTCTTGCGCACTTTGTCGGTGCCACGGTTACGCACAACCAGGTAACGCGCGGACTCCGGCAACCAGAACACCAGCACGACCGCGAGTATCAGCGGCAGAACGCCGCCAATCAGCAGGAGGCTGTGCCAGCCAAATGCCGGGATCAACTTGGCCGAGATGAACCCGCCGCCGGCCATGCCGAGGTTGAAGCCACAGAACATGCTGGTCACCAGCAGGGATTTCTTGCGCTCCGGGGTGTATTCCGACAGCAGAGTGGTGGCGTTCGGCATGCCGGCGCCCAATCCCAGGCCGGTCAGGAAGCGCAGCACCAGCAATTGATCGACATTGGTACAGAACGCCGAGGCCAGGCTGAACGCGCCAAACAACACGACCGCGCCGACCAATACGAGTTTTCGTCCAAAGCGATCGGCCAACGGGCCGGAGCCCAGGGCGCCGAAGACCATGCCGATCAGCGCGGCACTCATGACCGGGCCAAGGCTGGCCCGGTCGATGCCCCAATCCTGGGACAAGGCCGGCGCGATGAAACCCATGGCCGCGGTATCGAGGCCATCAAGGAAAACGATCAGGAAACAGAGAATGACCACGCGCCACTGATAGCGTGAGATCGGTTGAGCGTTGATGAAGGACTGCACATCGAGGCAGGTGCCTACGGAAGTCTGGGGCTGATTCATTTTATTTTTATTCCACGCAAGAGACGCCAGATGACGCTGCGCGACATTAATGAGGCCGGGCAAATACCGTCAATTCATCGCAGCCGAGTGTGTGCGTTTATCGAACAGCTTAAGAAAACAACTGTGCGCTCAAGTCGCGGCTGGCCCCCAGCAGACCTGGCAGGAAACGTTGCTCCAACTCATTGCGGCTGACCCGCCCGGCATGCGTGCTGACATTCAGGGCCGCGACTACTTGACCCGACGCGTCATAGACCGGCACGGCAATTGAGCGCAGCCCCTGCTCCAACTCCTGATCGACGATGCACCACCCTTGCTGCCGGACCTGATGCAAGCATTCAAGCAGCGCCTCGGGCGTATGCAGGGTCCTGCTGGTCTTGGCCTGAAGGTCGGCATGGTCGAGGTAATCTCGCAGCGAAGCGTCGTCCAGGGCCGCCAGCAGGATCCTGCCCATGGACGTGCAATACGCCGGCAGGCGGCCGCCGACGGACAGGTCCACGGAAATCAGCCGCTGGGTGGTCGCCGACCGGGCGATGTAGAGGATATCGTCGCCTTCGAGCGTGGCCATGTTGCAGGCCTCGTGCAGCTGTTCGCTCATGCGGTCCAGATAAGGCTGGGCGGACACGGCCAGCGGCGTCGATGACAAATAGGCGTGGCCCAGCGTCAGCACTTTGGGCAGCAACGAATAGGTACGCCCATCGGTGGTCGCATAGCCGAGCTTGATCAAGGTATACAGGCAACGGCGGACGGCGGCGCGGGGGATTTCCGTGCGATGGCTGATCTGCGCGATGGTCAGGTGCCGCTTGCGCTCCTGGAAAGCCTGGACCACGGCAAGGCCCCGGGCCAGCGAGGTCATGAAATCCGGGTCACCCGTCATGGCCTGGATCCGCTTGGCCGGCGAGGCGACGATCGGTGGCGCGACTGACGTAAAGGCATTGCGCAATTGGTCGTTCATGTCAGGTCCTCGGAAATTGACGACTATTACAAGCGGCTGCCCGGCCGACAGACAAGCACCTGGCGATCAAGACCGTTCGATTATCGAACTGGCGACCGATAATCGCAATCCATGCATCAGCTCTTCATCTGGCCATGCTCCTGATATCGCCCACTCGGGTATGGAAATAACAAAGATGGGCCGTGACGGGTTGCAACAAACGAGGCTCAATATTGAACTTGTGGTACGTCTTGAAACTCTGTTGACACAACTTGCACATACAAACATTGGTTCACACAAGGCAACCGAACGTTTTAACTTTAGCGATAGTGTTATTCAGATGGACCGCTATAATGCGCTCAGTGACGGCGCGGCCAATCGGCCAGTCCCCGTCCGCGGGCACGACAGTTCTAACTGTCATGTCGGCAACCGGTGCGTGAAGCATCGATGACCGCTTCCTCTGTGTCGGCAATAACCCGAAGCCCTGATGCTACGTCAGCTGTCAGCTCTGGTGCCGTGGCCGTCTGCATGACTGCATGCAGTGCGTATCACCAGATTAATTTTCAATTCATTAGGTAATACTGTGACGAAAGAAGAACTGCGCGCGGAACTTGAGCGCCAGGAACAACGTTACAAGGAAGTCTACGGCGGGGAAATCACCACCTACGCCGCGCAACCCGAACCGGAACGCAAACCTTGGCGCAAACGCGCCACCGTCCAGGACCAGGCTTTCAGCCAGGAACTTCAAAAGATGGAAAAAGAGCTCAAGTCCGAAGAAGGATGACGTCGCGCACTTGATGTTGTTACGGGCCGTGTCCGGTCGCCACCCAGGCCGGACACGGCAGCGGACGCCCGCCAAAAGCGGGCCGCTTCAACTCACCAGCCATCGGTCGGGTAACCGTAACGACTGCTCGTCCTTCAGATTTTTTTTTCCGACGATCCCGGCGCGAGGCGAACACGCCAACAGAGCTTTCATCCTTGTAAACAAAGGCTTGCAGCCTCGTGGCGCCCCTCGAAAAAGACAGCCTGCACCCCGGTCGCTTAGCAGAAGATTGTTACCGATGAGCAGGCAATGCATCGATTTGCGAGGTTTTCTGGCATAATCGCGCCCCCTTATGACCGGGTCAGAAAACCTTCATGATCGATTTATTCAGCGGACTGGATGCTTGGGTGCTCGTGAGCCTCTTGCTCGCCCTGGCTTTTGTCCTCGCCTTCGAGTTCATCAACGGCTTTCATGACACCGCTAACGCGGTTGCCACTGTTATCTACACCAAAGCCATGCCGCCTCACCTGGCGGTGTTCTTTTCCGGTGTGTTCAATTTCCTCGGCGTGTTGCTGGGCGGTGTGGGGGTGGCGTATGCCATCGTGCACTTGCTGCCCGTGGAACTGTTGATCAACGTGAACACCGGCCACGGGTTGGCCATGGTGTTCTCACTGCTTGCGGCGGCCATCACCTGGAACCTGGGCACGTGGTACTTCGGTATCCCGGCTTCCAGCTCCCACACCCTGATCGGCTCGATCCTTGGCGTCGGCCTGGCCAACGCATTGATCAATGACATTGCGCTGCGCGATGGCGTGAATTGGCAGAAGGCAATCGACATCGGTGCTTCCCTGGTGTTCTCGCCCATGGCCGGCTTCCTGATCGCCGCCCTGGTGTTGATCGGCCTGAAATGGTGGCGTCCGTTGTCGAAGATGCACAAGACGCCGGAACAGCGCCGCAAGATCGACGACAAGAAACACCCGCCATTCTGGAACCGCCTGGTGCTGGTGATTTCCGCCATGGCCGTCAGCTTCGTCCACGGTTCCAACGACGGCCAGAAAGGCATCGGCCTGATCATGCTGGTGCTGATCGGGATCGTCCCCGCGCAGTTCGTACTCGACCTGAACAGCACGACCTACCAGATCGAGCGTACCCGCGACGCGACCCTGCACTTGAGCCAGTTCTACAAGCGCAACAGTGAATCCCTCGGCGAATTCCTGGCCTTGGGCAAGAGTGTCGAAGGCGATCTGCCGGAGAAATTCCGTTGCAACCCGCAACAGACCGAACCGACCATCAACGCGCTGCTCGATACGCTCAAAGGCGTGGCGGACTACCACTCGCTGCCTTCGGAAAGCCGTATCGAAGTGCGTCGCTACCTGCTCTGCCTGGACGACACGGCGAAAAAGGTCGGCAAGCTGCCGGGTTTGGCGGCTCGTGAGAAAGACGACCTGAACAAGCTGCGCAAGGACCTGACCGCGACCACCGAATACGCGCCGTTCTGGGTGATCCTGGCGGTTGCCCTGGCGCTGGGCCTGGGCACCATGGTTGGCTGGAAACGCGTGGTTCTGACCATCGGCGAGAAGATCGGCAAGCAAGGCATGACCTATGCCCAAGGCATGTCGGCCCAGATCACCACCGCTTGCATGATTGGCGCGGCGAACGTCTTCAGCCTGCCGGTTTCCACCACCCATGTACTGTCTTCCGGCGTGGCGGGCACCATGGTCGCCAACAAGAGCGGCCTGCAAGGCGGCACGGTGAAGACCATCCTGCTGGCCTGGGTGCTGACCTTGCCGGCAACGGTGGCCCTGTCGGCGGCGCTGTTCTGGCTGGCGTCCAAGGCCATCAGCGGCTGAGTCTCTGGCAGTTATGAAAAAAGGTGCGTTCCTTGCGGTTCGCACCTTTTTTCATGCCCAGCCACCTGTGGGAGCGAGCTTGCTCGCGATGGCGGTGGGTTAGCCAACACAGGTATCTACAGGCATACCGCTATTGCGAGCAAGCACGCTCCCAAAATGGTTTTATGTGAAACCGGAACATTTGCCAAAAAAAAGGGCGACCGAAGTCGCCCAAAATGCCTTGCGTGCTCGTTGTCGCTGAAAAGGCCTACGGCTTCTTGCGCTTGTGCGCATCTTTCCAGATGAATAATCCAAAACCTGCGAAAAACACGAACATGAGGCCGACCGTCAACACACCGGCAAACACCACATTATCGATAAACATGACTGGCCTCCTGGTCTTGCCCCTGTTTCGTTGGAGCCAAGTTAACCAATCGGGCCCGGATGAAAATTGACCGGAATCAATACCGCTCGCGACGGAGCGAAATGAAGAGGGAATAATTGATTTGGATCAATGAATCGAGGGGAGCTCAGCGCTTTTTCGGTTTGTTTTTCGGTTTTTTCTTTGGCTTGCCCAGCGGCATGGCCTGCTCGAAAGCCTGGCGAACTTCATTGAGGCGTTTTTCGTTGAGGTCGTGAACGCGCTTGGCGCGCTCAGCGCCCAGGTCAATCAGCTTGTCTTCTTGGCTCATGGTGTGTCGGCATCATACGGTGAGTTCGGATGCGCCCATGATGCGGGCTGCTTCCTGCGTTGACCAGCCCGGCCGTCTCGGCGGGCTTGGATCAGATCTGGATATCGACCCACAGGCCTTGGCGCGACTCCCCTTCCACCAGCGGTACGACCGGTACGGTGTTGTCGGCGTTCAGCTCGGTGCCCGGCACCGCCAAATGTTCGTCGGGGTCTTCATCGGCTTCACGGCGACGCCTTTCACGCTCCTGCTGGCGGCGCTGTTCCTCGCGCAGCAACAACGCGGTTTCTTCAGGATCGCGCTTTTGCAGGTCGATGGTGCTTTCGCTGGAGCTTTCCTGAACAGGGACCACGGGCGGAATATCCGGTCGCGGCCGGATAGGATCCTGCTGCGCGGTAACGGGTACGGCGCTCAAGGGAAGCATGGGTGGCAACATAAAGGTCTCCTGTCTTCAGGTTGTCGGCTGTGGCGGGGACAGCTTGAACCGCTGGTCCGAAACTTGTGACCTGGTTGGCATTGCGCCCTGCCAGCCCACAAGCTTGTTTGATCGCGCAACCCGTTTAAGTTCCCTTGGCCAGGTTGACGGGGAACGCCCACGCGAGGCCTGGCAGATGTGCGTAAATCCTTTGGTCTGGCGGCTCATTCCGTTAAGATAGCCGGCTTTTTCACGGCGGGAGTCAGGCAGCATGGCGCAGCAGTATCAACCGGGGCAACGCTGGATCAGTGACAGCGAAGCCGAGCTGGGTTTAGGCACCGTTCTGGCACAGGACGGCCGCTTGTTGACCGTGCTCTATCCGGCCACTGGCGACACTCGCCAGTACGCGCTACGGAATGCGCCCTTGACCCGCGTACGGTTTTCGCCGGGCGACGTGATCACTCACTTCGAAGGCTGGAAAATGACCGTGCGCGAAGTCGACGACGTCGATGGACTGTTGGTCTACCACGGCCTTGACGGCCAGAACGAAGTCGTCACGCTGCCCGAAACCCAGCTGTCGAACTTCATCCAGTTCCGCTTGGCCAGCGACCGCCTGTTCGCCGGCCAGATCGACCCACTGGCCTGGTTTTCCCTGCGCTACCACACGCTGGAACATACCAGCCGCCAATTGCAGTCCCCGCTTTGGGGCCTGGGTGGCGTCCGCGCCCAACCGATCGCCCACCAACTGCACATCGCCCGTGAAGTGGCTGACCGCATTGCGCCACGGGTACTGCTGGCAGACGAAGTGGGCCTGGGCAAGACCATCGAAGCCGGCCTCATCATCCACCGCCAACTGCTTTCCGGGCGCGCCAGCCGCATCCTGATCCTGGTCCCGGAAAACCTCCAGCACCAGTGGCTGGTGGAAATGCGCCGGCGCTTCAACCTGCAGGTGGCGCTGTTCGACGAAGAACGCTTCATTGAAAGCGATGCCAGCAACCCCTTCGAAGACACCCAACTGGCGCTGGTGGCGCTGGAATGGCTGGTAGACGACGAGAAGGCCCAGGACGCGCTGTTTGCCGCCGGATGGGACCTGATGGTTGTCGACGAAGCCCATCACCTGGTGTGGCACGAAGACCATGTCAGCCCTCAATACGCGCTGGTGGAGCAACTTGCCGAAACCATTCCCGGCGTACTGCTGCTGACCGCGACACCTGAGCAACTGGGACAGGACAGCCACTTCGCCCGTCTGCGCCTGCTGGACCCGAACCGTTTCCATGATTTGCAGGCCTTCCGTGCCGAAAGCGAGAACTATCGCCCGGTCGCCGAAGCCGTCCAGGAGTTGTTGGACAAAGGGCGCCTGTCGCCCGAAGCCCACCAGACCATCCACGGTTTCCTGGGTAACGAGGGCGAAGCGCTGCTGACGGCTGTCAACGATGGCGACATCGAAGCCAGCGCCCGCCTGGTTCGTGAATTGCTCGACCGACATGGCACTGGCCGCGTGCTGTTCCGCAATACCCGCGCCGCCGTGCAAGGCTTCCCGGAGCGCAAGCTGCACGCTTATCCTTTGCCATGCCCGGACGAATACCTGGAACTGCCGCTGGGCGATCATGCCGAGCTGTACCCGGAAGTCAGCTTCCAGGCCCAGCCGGACGCCAGCGAAGAAGAGCGCTGGTGGAAATTCGACCCGCGCGTCGAATGGCTGATCGACCAGTTGAAAATGCTCAAGCGCACCAAGGTCCTGGTGATCTGCGCCCACGCGGAAACCGCCATGGACCTGGAAGACGCCCTGCGCGTGCGCTCTGGCATCCCTGCCACGGTGTTCCACGAAGGCATGAACATTCTGGAGCGCGACCGCGCGGCCGCTTACTTCGCTGATGAAGAGTTTGGCGCCCAGGTGCTGATCTGCTCGGAAATCGGCAGCGAAGGTCGTAACTTCCAGTTTGCCCATCACCTGGTGCTGTTCGACCTGCCATCGCACCCGGACCTGCTGGAACAACGGATCGGCCGCCTGGACCGGATCGGCCAGAAACACACCATCGAGCTGCACGTGCCCTACCTGGAAACCAGCCCGCAGGCCCGGCTGTTCCAGTGGTATCACGAAGCCCTGAACGCGTTTCTCAACACCTGCCCGACCGGCAACGCCTTGCAGCATCAATTCGGCCCGCGCCTGCTGCCATTGCTCGAAGAAGCCGACGATGGCGACTGGCAAGCGCTGATCGACGAGGCCCGCGTGGAGCGCGAGCGCCTGGAAGCCGAGCTGCATACCGGCCGCGATCGCCTGCTGGAGCTCAATTCCGGCGGCGCGGGTGAAGGTGATGCGCTGGTGGAAGCCATTCTCGAACAGGATGACCAGTTTGCCCTGCCGATCTACATGGAGACCTTGTTCGACGCCTTCGGTATCGACAGCGAGGACCATTCAGACAACGCGCTGATCCTCAAGCCGAGCGAGAAAATGCTCGACGCCAGTTTCCCCTTGGGCGACGACGAAGGCGTGACCATCACCTACGACCGCAACCAGGCGCTGTCTCGCGAGGACATGCAATTCATCACCTGGGAGCACCCGATGGTGCAAGGCGGCATGGACCTGGTGCTGTCGGGCTCCATGGGCAACACGGCCGTGGCGCTGATCAAGAACAAGGCACTCAAACCCGGCACCGTGCTGCTGGAACTGCTCTATGTCAGCGAAGTGGTCGCCCCGCGTTCGCTGCAGCTGGGCCGCTACCTGCCACCAGCGGCCCTGCGCTGCCTGCTGGACGCCAACGGCAACGACCTGGCGGCCCGGGTCTCTTTCGAAACCCTGAACGACCAGCTCGAAAGCGTGCCACGCGCCAGCGCCAACAAATTCATCCAGGCCCAGCGCGACCAACTCGCGCCGCGGATCAATGCCGGCGAACAGAAAATCATCCCACGCCATGCCGAGCGCGTGGCCGAGGCCCAACGTCGCCTGGCGGCTGATACCGAAGAAGAGCTGGCACGCTTGACCGCGTTGCAAGCGGTCAACCCAACCGTGCGGGACAGCGAGCTGGAGGCTTTGCGCCAGCAGCGTGAGCAAGGGTTGGCGATGTTGGAGAAGGCTGCGTTGCGGTTGGAGGCAATTCGGGTGCTGGTGGCGGGGTAATTTCGGCTGGGCTTTCGTTTCCGTGTGGGGGCGAGCACGCTCGCTCCCACAGGGTTCGTTACTGAGATCGGTTGCTCAGTTGCTGTTGCAGGTACTGGATCTGCGATTGCAAGGTGTTGATGTTGCGGGTGACCTGGCCGCGGAAGGCATCGAATTCGGCGGTATTGCCGGAACGGTTTTCCTGTTGGCTCTTGAGCACGACCATGTCCTGCTCCAAACGCTCGATGGCCGAGTTGGAAGTGGCTCGTTTCAAAGCCGTGATGTCCGCACCGATGCTCTTGAGCTGGGCATCCAGGGCACCACCCTCGCCTTGGTTCTTCAAGGCCGACACTTCCGCCGCCAACGCCTTGACCTGAGCCTGGAGTTCCTTGTTGGCCGCTTGCAGCTGGGTGTTGGTGTTTTCCTGCTGCGAAGCCTGGGTGATCATCTTGGCCAGTTGCGTGTCCAGGTCGGCGGACGGGCCGAAGGCGCCTTGCAGCGCTTTATATTGTTCCTGCAGCTTGCCGTCGAATTGGCGGCCCTGCTCTTGCATCTTGTTTTCCAACTGTCTGATCTGCAGTTTCAAGGCTTCACTGTCGCTCATGACATTGGACTGTCCGGCGACCACCTTGCCGGAAATGTCCTGCAAGCGCCCGGCCGCATCCTCGCTGATGCGGGCGAAGCTTTCCTGGGTGGCCACCAATTGCTGTTCCATCAGGGAAATCTGCTGGAAACTCCACCACGCCAGGAAGGCCAGCGCGCACAGCAAGGCTCCGACCAAGGCCCACAGCGGCCCGGTGCTCGGTGCCTTGACCTTCGCCGCCGCAACGGACGCCGGACGCGCCTGCACGTGGGGCGGGCGATTGCTCAGGAAGTCATCGTCATCGGGGATGTCCGCCCGCATCCGCAGGCTCGGTACATCGTCGAAGTCGTCGTTGGCATCGTTACGCATGGGCATGGGTTCAACCTTTGGGAAATCGGTGGTGACTCGATGCGGCGAGTATAACCCCCTCGCCCGCCGCACCCATTGACCCCGAACCGGGCACTCGGTTCATGACGGGGCGATCAGCGGCCATGCTGGACGCGCCACCAGGCGCAGAATTCATCGAGGGCGGCCCAGAGGCTGACCTTCGGATCATAATCCAGACAGTGCCGTGCCCGGTCGATATCCAGGGTGAAATTCCTGCTCATCACCTGCATGCCCAGGCGTGACAGCGTCGGTTCAGGCCGTCCGGGCCAGATTGCGCAAAGACCTTCGTTCATGGCCGCAACGCTGTAGGCCAGTCCATAGGAGCGGTAACGCCTGACCTGCGGGACTTCCATCTGCCGCATCACATAATTGACCACATCCCACAGTGGGACAGGCGCGCCATTGCTGATGTTATAAGCCTTGCCCAAGGCCGAATCGGTGGCCAGCAGGCTGCTGAGCAGCGCTTCGTTGAGGTTCTGTACGCTGGTGAAATCCACTTTGTTCAAGCCGTTGCCAACAATCGCCAGGCGTCCCTTGCGCTGCATTTTAAGCAGCCGCGGGAAAATGCTCATGTCGCCGGCACCGGTGACGAATCGCGGGCGCAGGGCCAGCACTTCCAAACCGAACTCCTGAGCACCGAAGACTTTCTGTTCGGCCAGGTATTTGGTGGCAGCGTAGGGATGCTTGAAACGTTTGGGCACCTGTTCTTCGGTCAATCCCAAGTGGTCACGACCATCGAAGTAGATCGAGGGCGAAGAAAGGTGAACCAGTCGCCGGACCTTTTGCTTCAGACAAGCCTCGACGATGTTCTCGGTGAGCTGGACATTGCCTTGGTGAAAGTCCTGGTAGCGTCCCCATAACCCCACCGAGCCGGCGCAATGCACCACGGCGTCGACATCGCGACACAGGTCCCGGGCCAACATCGGGTCGCCCAGATCGCCCTCGATGAACTCGGCGCCGCGCGTCACCAGGTGCTGGACGTTTTCAGGCCGGCGGCCATTGACCCGAACATCCAGGCCTTGCTCCAGGGCGAAACGCGCAAAGCGTCCGCCAATGAAGCCGCTTGCGCCGGTGACCAGAATTTTCATGAAATGCTCCTAAATCAGTTTCGTGCCACAAGCCAGCTGCATCAGTTCACCCCATGCAGCGTGCTGCCTGCCGCTGCGACCAGCTGCTCGGTCAACAAACCGAGCAGCTGCCCACCATTGCGCCAATGATGCCAGTACAGCGGCACGTCAATCGGCTTATCTGCGAGTAATTCCACCAGTTCGCCTCTTTCCAGTGCATCGCGAACTTGCAGCTCGGGCACTAGCCCCCAGCCAAGCCCCGCCTCGATAAGGCGAAGGAAACCTTCGGATGATGGACATAAATGGTGTTCGAATCCGCCTTCGACGCCGAGGGAAGCGAGATACCGGTGTTGCAGGAAATCATCCGGCCCGAACACCAGGGCAGGTGTGCGAGCCAGTAGATCGGCGCGCACCCCGCCGGGGAAATGCCGGGCAATGAAGGCGGGGCTGGCGAGCGCCCGGTAGCGCATGGCCCCCAGCAACACGCTGCGGGCGCCGGCCACCGGGCGTTCACTGGCGCAAAGACAAGCGGCGACCTCTCCGGCGCGCATGCGCTTGAGGCCTACGGTCTGGTCCTCCACCACTAAATCGAGCAACACATGCTGCTCGGCACAGAATGTCCCCACCGCGCTGGCCCACCATGTGGCCAGGCTGTCGGCGTTCAGCGCAATGCGCAGGCGCTCCGGCAGGCCCTCTTCGTCCAGCGCCGGTACCAGGCTTTGCAGGTCGCGCTCCAGCAAACGCACCTGTTGTACATGGTTGAGCAGGCGACGGCCGATTTCCGTGGGCGTCGGAGGCGTGGCGCGCACCAGCACGGGCTGGCCGACCCGCGCTTCGAGTAGCTTTATCCGCTGGGAGATGGCCGATTGCGACAATCCCAGCACCTGCGCGGCTCGCTCGAAGCCAGCTTGCTCGACAACGCTCGCCAGGGCGGAAAGCAGTTTGTAATCGAACATCAGTTTTCCTTATGGCCGATCAGCATGATTTGTTTTTCTTATACCCCCGCACCCCGGAGAATGGCCAGCAATTTGCGAACTCCTGGAGTGACAACGTTATGTGGCAAAGCTATGTAAACGGGCTGCTGGTGGCCCTTGGGTTGATCATGGCGATCGGCGCGCAGAACGCGTTCGTGCTGGCCCAGAGCCTGCGCCGCGAGCATCACCTGCCGGTGGCTGCGCTGTGCATCGCCTGTGATGCGCTGTTGGTCGCCGCCGGGGTGTTCGGCCTGGCAACGCTGCTGGCCCAGAGCCCATTGTTGCTTTCGATCGCTCGCTGGGGCGGCGCTGCGTTCTTGCTTTGGTACGGCAGCCAGGCGCTGCGTCGGGCCTGTTCGAGGCAAAGTCTGGAGCGGGATGAAAAGCAGGTCGCGCGGTCTCTGCGAACCGTGCTGCTGAGCGCGCTGGCGGTCACGCTGCTCAACCCTCACGTCTACCTCGACACCGTGTTGCTGATCGGCTCTCTCGGTGCCCAGCAGAGCGTGCCTGGCGCCTACGTCGTGGGCGCGGCCAGTGCTTCGCTGCTGTGGTTTTCCACGTTGGCCCTGGGTGCCGCGTGGCTCGCTCCCTGGCTGGCCCGCCCTGCGACCTGGCGCGTCCTGGACCTGCTGGTGGCCGTGATGATGTTCACGGTAGCAGCGCAACTGATCGTGTCGGGCTGATATTCCAAACCGCTCTGGAACCTCTATTCCACACAGTTGTTGCGTGGTTATGCCGCACCCCCGGTGCTATGATCCGACTCCTGCGCCGCAAAGAGTACAAACTCCCCGGCGCTAGTCTGGCCGCCCGTGATCGGCCTTGCGCTCACCGCAACTGACCTGATTAGGAGAATCACCATGGCTTTCGAATTGCCGCCGCTGCCGTACCCACACGACGCACTGGCGCCACACATCTCCAAAGAAACGCTGGAATACCACCACGACAAGCACCACAACACCTATGTCGTGAACCTGAACAACCTGGTGCCTGGCACCGAGTTCGAAGGCAAGACCCTGGAAGAAATCGTCAAGACTTCCTCGGGCGGTATCTTCAACAACGCCGCTCAGGTCTGGAACCACACCTTCTACTGGAACTGCCTGACGCCTAACGGCGGCGGCCAACCTACCGGCGCGCTGGCTGAAGCCATCAATGCTGCCTTCGGTTCGTTCGACAAGTTCAAGGAAGAATTCAGCAAGACGTCCATCGGCACCTTCGGTTCCGGTTGGGGCTGGCTGGTGAAAAAGGCTGACGGTTCCCTGGCCCTGGCCAGCACCATCGGCGCCGGCAACCCGCTGACCAGCGGCGACACCCCGCTGCTGACCTGCGACGTCTGGGAGCACGCCTACTACATCGACTACCGTAACGTGCGTCCAAAATACGTCGAGGCGTTCTGGAACCTGGTGAACTGGGAGTTCGTGGCTCAGCAGTTCGAAGGCAAGACCTTTACTGCCTAAGCTGTGATGTCTTGAAAAACGGCGCTTTTCCGACGGGAAAGCGCCGTTTTTTTTAGACTTGGATTGCTCTGCGCGAGCGAGCTTGCCCCTCGGCAAGCTTCGCGGTGATCAAGCAATATCGCCCCAGGTAAATGACCTCGCGTCCGAAAAACCAATAAAAATCCCGCCTAGCCTCAAGTTGCAGGCCCTTCCAACCGAAACAATGGTCGTAGAGTCATCACTCTGCAAACACCGTATAACGGCCAGGTTTCAGGCGAAATCCCTTGTGTTTGATTGTCCCTTTGACTGACATCACAGGATTGCCAATACTCATGGCATCTTGACGCTACCCGCACGGAACAAGGAATCCCTCTTTGAAGCTGGAACTCAAAAACAGCTTGTCTGTGAAGTTGCTCCGGGTCGTGCTCCTCTCGGCGTTGATCGTTGGCATGGTTTTAAGCTGCGCCCAGATCGTATTCGACGCCTACAAAACCAACCGGGCCGTCGCCGACGACGCCCAGCGCATCCTCGATATGTTCCGCGATCCGTCCACCCAGGCGGTCTATAGCCTGGACCGCGAGATGGGCATGCAGGTGATCGAAGGCCTGTTCCAGGATGAAGCCGTGCGCATGGCGTCCATCGGGCATCCGCGCGAAACCATGCTGGCCGAAAAAACCCGGCCTCTGCAGAAGTATGAAAGCCGCTGGCTGACCGACCTGATACTGGGCCAGGAGCGGACCTTCACCACGCAACTGGTGGGCCGCGGCCCCTACAGTGAATATTATGGCGACCTGAGCATCACGCTCGACACCGCCACCTATGGCCAGGGCTTTATCGTCAGTTCGGTCATCATCTTCATTTCCGGAATGCTGCGGGCTCTGGCCATGGGCCTGGTGCTGTATCTGGTCTACCACTGGCTGTTGACCAAGCCGCTGTCGCGAATCATCCAGCACCTGACCGAAATTAACCCGGACCGCCCCAGTGCCCACAAGATCCCGCAGCTAAGGGGTCACGAGCACAACGAACTGGGCCTGTGGATCAACACCGCCAATCAATTGCTGGCCTCCATCGAGCGCAACACCCACCTGCGCCACGAGGCTGAAAACAGCCTGCTGCGCATGGCCCAGTACGATTTCCTGACCGGCCTGCCCAATCGCCAGCAACTGCAACAGCAACTGGACAAGATCCTCGTGGATGCCGGACGTCTGCAACGTCGCGTCGCGGTGCTGTGCGTGGGGCTGGATGATTTCAAGAGCATCAACGAACAGTTCAGCTACCAGACCGGTGACCAGCTGCTGCTTGCCCTGGCCGATCGGCTGCGCGCCCACAGCGGACGCCTCGGCGCATTGGCGCGACTGGGCGGCGACCAGTTTGCGCTGGTCCAGGCCGATATCGAGCAACCCTATGAAGCCGCCGAACTGGCCCAGAGCATTCTTGACGACCTGGAAGCGCCGTTCGCGCTGGACGACCAGGAGATCCGCCTGAGGGCGACCATTGGCATCACCTTGTTTCCTGAAGACGGCGACAGCACCGAAAAGCTGCTGCAAAAAGCCGAGCAGACCATGACCCTGGCCAAGACCCGCTCGCGCAATCGTTATCAGTTCTACATTGCCAGCGTCGACAGCGAGATGCGCCGCCGTCGCGAATTGGAAAAGGACCTGCGCGAAGCCCTGTCGCGCGAGCAGTTCACCCTGGTGTACCAGCCGCAGATCAGCTATCGCGACCTGCGCGTGGTGGGCACCGAAGCGCTGATTCGCTGGAACCATCCCGAACACGGTTTCGTGCCGCCAGACCTGTTCATTCCTCTGGCCGAGCAGAACGGCACGATCATCGCGATCGGCGAATGGGTCCTGGACCAGGCTTGCAAGCAGCTGCGGGACTGGCATGACCAGGGCTTCGTCGACCTGCGCATGGCGGTCAACCTGTCCACCGTGCAGCTGCACCACGCCGAGCTGCCCAGGGTGGTGAACAACTTCCTGCAGATGTACCGCCTGCCGCCGCGCAGCCTGGAGCTGGAAGTCACCGAGACCGGCCTGATGGAGGACATCACCACCGCTGCCCAGCATTTGCTGAGCCTGCGCCGTTCCGGCGCGCTGATCGCCATTGACGATTTCGGCACTGGCTACTCATCGCTGAGTTATCTCAAGAGCCTGCCGCTGGACAAGATCAAGATCGACAAGAGCTTCGTCCAGGACCTGCTCGATGACGAAGACGATGCAACAATCGTTCGCGCCATCATCCAACTGGGCAAGAGCCTGGGTATGCAGGTCATTGCCGAAGGTGTCGAGACTATCGAGCAGGAGGCGTACATCATTTCCGAGGGCTGCCATGAAGGCCAGGGTTACTACTACAGCAAACCCCTGCCCGCGCGGGAGTTGGGCCTTTACCTGAAGCAGGCGGAGCGCATCAAGGCTTCCATCGTCTGATCCTCGCCGGCCCCGTCATCGGAAATTTCTTACGGACGTCGTCGAAAGACAGCGATCCGCTCGAGTGAATAAGAAATATTTACAGGCACAACCCTTTACACATAATGCAAATCTTTCGCATTATGTCGCAGTTTTGCGCGCCCTCGCGCCTGTCCCATTCATCACCGAAGCAGGATGTTCGCCATGATTCGTATGCCTCTGGCTACCGCCAGTCTGTTGGCCATTGCTATTTCCCTCGCCGGTTGCGGCGAAGGCAAAGACAAGGCCGCCGCGCCGCAAGCGCCAACGCCGGCCGCCAGCACCGCTGCACCGGCTGCCCCCGCTACCGCTGGCAAGATCGATGAAGCCGCCGCCAAGGCTGTTGTCGCGCACTACGCCGACATCGTCTACGCCGTCTACAGCGATGCCGAATCCACCGCGAAAAACCTGCAGACCGCCGTCGATGCCTTCCTGGCCAAGCCGAACGCCGACACCCTGAAAGCCGCCAAGGCTGCCTGGGTCGCCGCACGCGTGCCATACCTGCAGAGCGAAGTGTTCCGCTTCGGCAACACCATCATCGACGACTGGGAAGGTCAGTTGAACGCATGGCCCCTGGACGAGGGCTTGATCGACTACGTCGACAAATCCTACGAGCATGCCTTGGGTAACCCGGGCGCCACCGCCAATATCATTGGCAACACCGAGGTCCAGGTCGGCGAAGACAAGGTCGACGTCAAGGACATCACCCCGGAAAAACTCGCCAGCCTGAACGAGCTGGGCGGTTCCGAGGCCAACGTCGCCACCGGCTACCACGCCATCGAATTCCTGCTGTGGGGCCAGGACCTCAACGGCACCGGCCCTGGCGCTGGCAATCGCCCGGCCTCGGATTACCTGGAAGGCGCCGGCGCCACGGGCGGCCACAACGATCGTCGTCGCGCCTACCTGAAGTCCGTCACCCAGCTGCTGGTCAACGACCTGCAGGAAATGGTCGGCAACTGGAAGCCGAACGTAGCCGACAACTATCGCGCCACCCTGGAAGCCGAGCCTGCCGAAACCGGCCTGCGCAAGATGCTGTTCGGCATGGGCAGCCTGTCCCTGGGTGAACTGGCGGGCGAGCGCATGAAAGTCTCCCTGGAAGCCAACTCCCCGGAAGACGAACAGGATTGCTTCAGCGACAACACCCACAACTCGCATTTCTACGATGCCAAGGGCGTGCGTAACGTTTACTTGGGTGAATACACACGCGTAGACGGCACCAAGATGACCGGTGCCAGCCTGTCGTCCCTGGTGGCGAAGGCCGACCCGGCCGCCGACACCGCGCTCAAGGCCGACCTGGCCGATACCGAAGCGAAGATCCAGGTCATGGTGGATCACGCCAACAAGGGTGAGCACTACGACCAACTGATCGCCGCTGGCAACACCGCGGGCAACCAGGTCGTGCGCGACGCCATTGCCGCCCTGGTCAAGCAGACCGGTTCGATCGAACAGGCCGCAGGCAAGCTGGGCATCAGCGACCTGAACCCGGACAGCGCTGATCACGAGTTCTGATCAACGCCGGTTCGGTCACCGATAAACCCGTGGGAGCGAGCTTGCTCGCGATGGGGTCTACCAGCCAACCATGATGTTGGCTGGGCCACCCCCATCGCGAGCAAGCTCGCTCCCACGTTGGTTTCTGGATACATGAATTCCATGCGTGCGATAACCTCCCTTGTGGGAGCGAGCCTGCTCGCGAAGGCGGTGGGTCAAGCGCAGTGATGCAGGATTTGCCGACGCAGCAGCTCCTTCATATAGCCGACACATCGCAGGGGGCCGCTTCGCGCCCCAGCGGGAGCAAGCTCCCTCGCCACGGGCCTGCTCGTGCCATCAGTGCAAGCCGGCAAGCCTGGCTTCGATAAACCGCCGCTCCGGCAACTGCTGCGTCAACGCCAGCGCACGACGGTACGCCGCCCTCGCCTCCTCCACCCGTCCCAACTGCCGACAAAACTCCGCCCGCGCCGAATGGGCCAGGTGATAGTCGGTCAATTCACCCCTACCCAGTATTCCATCGATCAGGCTCAGCCCAGCCTGCGGCCCGTCGCGCTTGGCCAAGGCGGCCGCGCGGTTGAGTTCGATGACCGGCGATGGCACGGCACGCAGCAGCACATCGTAGAGGCCGACGATCTGCGGCCAGTCGGTTTGCTGCGCTGTCGGCGCTTCGGCGTGCACCGCAGCGATCGCCGCTTGCAGGCAATACGGTCCGAACCGCCGGGTATTGAGCGCCGCCTCGACCATGGCGCAGCCTTCGGCAATCATTGCCTGGTCCCACAGCGACCGGTCCTGTTCATCCAGCAAGACCAGCTCACCGGTCATGGAAGTCCGCGCCGGCCGCCGCGATTCGTGCAACAGCATCAATGCCAGCAACCCCATTACTTCGGCTTCGGGCAACAGCTCCATCAACAGGCGTGCCAGGCGTATGGCTTCGCGGGTCAGGTCTTCCCGGGTCAACTCGGCGCCCATCGACGCCGAGTACCCTTCGTTGAACACCAGGTAGATCACGCGCAGGACGCTGTCGAGGCGTTCAGGCAATTCGGTGCGGGACGGCACCTGGTAAGGAATTCGTGCATCACGGATCTTCGCCTTGGCCCGCACGATGCGCTGGGCGATGGTCGCCGGCGCCGCGAGAAATGCGTGGGCGATCTCCTCGGTCGTCAGGTCGCACACTTCTCGCAGGGTCAACGGCACTTGGGCGTCAGCCGCCAGCGCGGGGTGGCAGCAGGTGAAAATCAGCCGCAGGCGATCGTCTTCCACGTCCTCGTCACTCCAATCGGCCTGCTCCAGCTCCTCGAGCTGCGCAATCAGCATCGGTTGGGATGCCGCGAAGCGCGCCCGCCGGCGCAGGCCGTCAATCGCCTTGAACCGCCCCGCCGATACAAGCCAGGCTCGCGGATTGTCCGGCACTCCGTCGCGCTGCCAGCGCTCCACCGCGATGAAAAAGGCCTCGTGCATAGCCTCTTCAGCGAGGTCGAAGTCTCCCAGCAGGCGAATCAGGGTCGCCAGGATCCGCCGCGAGTCCTGCCGGTAGACCTGCTCGACCCGCGCCTTGACCACTTCGGCCGACATCAGCCGGACAGCCCCCTGGTCACTGGGCTGATGGATCGCATGGAAGAAACAAGCTCAAGGTTCATGGAAGCAATCCTGTTGATCATCGTTTTCAAGGATTCAATTGACGTACCGGTCGAACCTCGACACAGCCGACCCGGGCCGCCGGTATGTGGCCGGCGACCTGGATGGCTTCGTTCAGGTCCTTGGCGTCGATCAAGTAGAAGCCCGCCAATTGCTCCTTGGTTTCGGCGAACGGGCCATCGGTGATGGACAGCTTGCCGCCGCGCATGCGCACCGTGGTGGCGGTCTGCACCGACTCCAGGGCTTCGGCCGCGACCATCCGGCCACTGCCCTGGACTGATTCGGCGTAGGCCATGCATTCGGCGTCCTCGGGACTGTCCGGCGAGTTGTGCAGGACCTTTTCGTTGCTATACACCAGGCATAAATACTTCATGGAGAGCTCCGTGATCGGCTGATCGACAAGGATGGCAGAAGCGAACCGCAGCCGCTCAGGGCTGCAAATCGAAAATCGCCGTCCCGGCCATGGGATCGAACGGCGCGGACCAATGCTCGTGGACGATTTTCCACTGCCCGGCCGAACGTTTGTAGCAGGCCGTCACGCGCATCCAGCAGGCCTGCTCCTCGCCCTTATCGTTGGTGCCACCGCAATAAGCCAGCCAGTGGGCAAACGCAATGTCATCGGCTGCGTTGATCTGCACCTGGTGAAAATCGAACTTGTGCGGGCCGGGGCACATTTCCATGCAAGCCTCCCAGTGCGCCCGGTAGGCGACCTTGCCCTTGAATTGCAAGGCCTGGATGGCGTCGAACGAAACGATGCCATCGTCATAAAGCGCCATGACCTTTTCTACATCCTTGGCCATGACCGCTTGGCGATAAGTATCGATCAGGGTCTGGATCTCGGTATCGGCAGCTTGGGTATTCATGGTGATTCTCCGCAGGTTTTTGTTAGAGACACCCTTTGTCGTTTGGAGAAACGGCAAATCGACAGCTAAACAAAAATAATCCAAAGAAAAAATTTCGCTAGAATCCAAGGTCCATTCTGTCGACAAACAACGGACGTTTTCGTGACTGCTCAGCTCGTACCCTATGAAGACCTGACCCCACTGCAACGGCAACAGGTCGAATCCATCGAGATTTACCCCGACCAAATCAAGTTCTCTGGCGACATCCACGGCGCGCTGCACACACTGCTGTCCAAGCCCGGCCCAGGGGTCAAGGGCTTCGCCTTGTTGGACGACGAGGTGCCCGTGGCGTTCCTGCTGCTCAAGCGCCCGCCCGTGCTGCCGGCCTGGGCCAACGAACACAGCGCGACCCTGCACGCGTTGCAAGTTGACCACCGCGCCCAGGGCAAAGGCTATGGCAAGGCGTGCCTGCAAGCGCTACCCGCCGCGGCCCGCGCGGCCTGGCCGGAAATCAGGGGATTGGAGCTCTCCGTCGATGCTGACAACCACTCGGCCATCGGCCTCTACACCCGACTGGGCTGGGTCGACAGTGGCGAAGCCTACAAAGGCCGCATCGGTTATGAGCGGCGGATGGGGTTGGTGTTTTGACAAACAGGGCCAACGATCAATAGCTGCAAAGTCTGGCGGCGAGCTTGCTCGCGATGAGGGCATATCGGTCGACGTCGACGTTGGCTGATCCGCTGCTATCGCGAGCAAGCTCGCTTCCACGGGGACCCGAGGTGATCAACTCGGCTTGAGCGGTATCCAGATTTCCAGGTGGCCTTCGCCGGTCCGGGGATTGAAATCTTCACTGTAGCGCTCAAACTCCGGTTCATCCGCCGCCTGATGGCCCGATTGGGGCAGCCATTCTTTCCAGATGTATTGGAACGTATCCGGCAGATCCTTGAGCGGCCCTTTGTGCTCGAAGACCGCGTAGGACCCGGGCTGGATCTCGATCCAGCGGTATTGTTCGGGTAGGTCGTCGAGCCGGCTGATTTCCACGCCAGCGATGTACTCGAAGCCGCCCTGGCCGTCCGGGTTGCAGCACACCCCGTACGTTACCTCGTCTTTCTGTCCGGGCACCTTGCCGAGCCAAGGCAGGAATTTTTCCCAGAGCTGCGGGATGTCCTGGGCGGTTTCCTGGGTAAAACGCGCGCCGAAACCGGCGATGAGCTGAAAGCGTCCCTGCTCGAAGCGCGGCTCGGCTGCGTTAGCGCGTTTTTGCGTTTCCATTGCTCAACACTCCGAAAACTTGAAGTCGGGTTTGGCAGTATAGAAGCCAAACCGTAATTGCCAGGCCGTTTCGCTTGTTAAAGTCCCGGCAAGCTGGGGGCGTTTACCGTTCCTACAAACTCGTTATAACCAGAAACGATCACGTAGACCGCGAAATAACAGAAGATCGCCGCCGATGCCCAATAGGAGTACCGCAGCAACTTATCGCCTAGCATTTTCCCGCCCTGGGTCGCTGCCAGGCACAGGCCAGCGCTCCAAAGCAGCCCGGCGCTGAGGAATCCGCCCAGGAACAAGGCCGAGCTGAGCACGGTGCCGCCACCCGAGCGGGCGATGAGCGTTCCGCCCACTGCGGCGAACCAGAGAATGGCGCTGGGCGATGACATGGCGAGGAAAATCCCGCGAAAAAATTCCTGGCGCGGCGAGTTGGCCCGATTCTCGCCCGCCTCAGCCAGCACCGCGTTGTGATAGATCGCCGAATGAACCATTTTCGCCGCGAAATACAAGAGCAGCACCGAGCCGCCAATCCACAGCGCCCAACGCACCGGTTCGTATTGCAGCAAAACGGTCATCCCGGCCAGCGCCAGGACTGCATAGACCAGGTCGCCCACGCACGTGCCCAGGCCCAAGGCGAAGCCTTGGAAATAGCCGCGTTGCATCGCCAGCGTGATCATCGCGATGTTGGCCACGCCAATGTCCAGGCACAGCGAAAGACTCAGCAGGAAGCCGCTGGAAAATTCCATGATTCGTTCCATCAGGATTGGATAGGCGTGTTCAGCCGCCTGCGGGGCCTTTCGGGGGCGCCGCAGCCAGGGCGACAGTGTCGTCGAAAATAGTTCGGCGCGGCTACTGGACAATTCGACATCCGCCCGATTATCTTGCGCCGCAGGCCACCGCAGTGGCCAACGTCGCTCGGACGGTTCCGGGCGCTCACGTATCTCGAGGCAACAATGGCCGAACAAGGTTCGCCGCGCCGCTTTGCGCGCATCGATCGACTCCCCCCGTACGTATTCAATATCACTGCCGAGCTGAAGATGGCTGCGCGTCGGCGCGGCGAAGACATCATCGACTTGAGCATGGGTAACCCCGATGGCGCCACGCCCCCACATATCGTGGAGAAGTTGGTCACCGTCGCCCAGCGTGAAGACACTCACGGCTACTCCACGTCCAAAGGCATCCCGCGCCTGCGCCGCGCCATTTCGCGCTGGTACAAGGACCGCTACGAGGTGGACATCGACCCGGAAAGCGAAGCCATCGTCACCATCGGTTCCAAGGAAGGCCTCGCGCACCTGATGCTGGCGACCCTGGACCAGGGCGACACGGTGCTGGTGCCCAACCCCAGCTATCCGATCCACATCTACGGCGCGGTGATCGCCGGCGCCCAGGTGCGTTCGGTGCCGCTGGTGCCCGGCGTGGATTTCTTCGATGAGCTGGAGCGGGCCATTCGCGGTTCGATCCCCAAGCCGAAGATGATGATCCTCGGCTTCCCGTCCAACCCGACCGCGCAATGCGTGGAGCTCGATTTTTTCGAACGGGTCATCGCCCTCGCCAAGCAATACGACGTGCTGGTGATCCACGACCTGGCGTACGCCGACATCGTGTATGACGGCTGGAAAGCGCCGTCGATCATGCAAGTGCCAGGGGCCAAAGACATCGCGGTGGAGTTCTTCACCCTGTCCAAGAGCTACAACATGGCCGGCTGGCGCATCGGTTTCATGGTCGGCAACCCGGAACTGGTCAGCGCCCTGGCGCGGATCAAGAGCTACCACGACTACGGCACCTTCACCCCGCTGCAAGTGGCCGCCATCGCCGCCCTCGAAGGCGACCAGCAATGCGTGCGCGACATTGCCGAGCAGTACCGCCAGCGCCGCAATGTGCTGGTCAAGGGCCTGCACGAGCTGGGGTGGATGGTGGAAAACCCGAAGGCGTCGATGTACGTCTGGGCCAAGATCCCCGAAGCCTATGCGCACCTGGGCTCACTGGAGTTTGCCAAGAAGCTGCTGGCCGAAGCCAAGGTCTGCGTCTCGCCGGGGGTGGGGTTCGGGGAATATGGGGATGATCACGTGCGCTTTGCGCTGATCGAGAACCAGGACCGGATTCGCCAGGCGGTGCGGGGGATCCGTGGGATGTTCCGGGCGGATGGGTTGGCTGGCAAACAAGCCTGACGGCCAACCACAACCTCTATGTGGCGAGGGAGCTTGCTCCCGCTCGACTGCGAAGCAGTCGCAAACCGGTCGCCTCACTCCATGAGACGGAGTTGACTGGATTGGGGCCGCTTCGCGGCCCAGCGGGAGCAAGCTCCCTTGCCACAGTTAGTCCAAGGTGTTCTTAGATCACCAGCGACAGCAGCAGGATGAAGATCAAGCCCACCACGGACAGAATGGTTTCCATCGCGGTCCAGGTCTTGAAAGTCTCGGCCACGGTCATGTTGAAGTACTGCTTGACCAGCCAGAAACCCGCATCGTTGACGTGGGACAGGATCAGCGAACCGGCGCCGGTCGCCAGCACCAGCAGCTCACGGTTCACGCCCGGCATCATCCCCACGACAGGCACCACGATCCCGGCACCGGTAATGGTTGCCACGGTCGCTGAGCCTGTGGCGATACGGATCACCGCCGCCACCAGCCACGCCAGCAGGATCGGCGAAATCTGCGCACTCACCGCCATGTGACCGATCACATCGCCCACACCGCTGGTCACCAGCATCTGCTTGAAGCCACCACCAGCACCGATGATCAGGATGATCGCGGCGGTCGGGGCCAGGCTCGCGTCGAGCCATTTCAACATCTGGCTGGAACCGATCCCCTGTTTGTAGCCGAAGGTGTAAAGCGATAGCAGCAACGCCAACAACAGCGCCGAGATCGGGTGGCCGATCATGTCCATCCAGACGCGGAAGAGGTTGCCATCCGGCAGCGCCACATCAGCGAACGTCTTGAGCAGCATCAGGAACACCGGCGAGAGCACGGTGATCAGGGTGATGCTGAAGCTTGGCAGCTCGGCGGCGTTCGTCTCACGGGCCAGTTGGTCCACCAGTTCCTGATTTGGATGCCCGGGGATGTGCTTGGCGATGAAGGTACCGAAGATCGGGCCGGCAATGATAGCGGTCGGCAGCGCGACGATCAGGCCATAAAGAATGGTCTTGCCGATGTCGGCGCCGAAGATGCCGATCGCCAGCAGTGGCCCCGGGTGCGGCGGCACCAGGCCGTGGACCGCGGAGAGGCCGGCCAGCAGCGGGATACCAATCTTGATAATCGACACGCCGGTGCGGCGCGCCACGATGAACACCAACGGAATCAGCAACACGAAGCCGATTTCGAAGAACAGCGGGATGCCCACCAGGAACGCGGCGAACATCATCGCCCACTGCACCTTTTCCTTGCCGAAGGCACGGATCAGCGTCTGGGCGATCTGATCGGCCCCGCCCGATTCAGCCATCATTTTTCCGAGCATCGTGCCCAGCGCCAGGATGATGCCGACAAAACCGAGCACGCCACCGAAGCCGTCCTGGAACGCCTTGATGATGGTGCCGGTCGGCATGCCCGACGTCAGGCCGAGGAACGCGGCGGCGATGGTCAGCGCAATGAACGGGTGGAATTTGAACTTGGTGATAAGGACGATGAGTCCGATCACCGTGACCACTGCATCAAGCAGTAGAAACGTCTCGTGGGACATGCCGAACATGGGAGGTGTCTCCTGATTTGTTGTTGTTATTGAAGCAGTTATTTATGGGCCGTCGGGACAGCGCTATCTTTCTGACGCATATTTTTCGAAACTCAGCCGGCGAGTTTCAAACCGTGGGCCAGCCACCAGACGTAGGCCTGGCGGGCCAATTCATCGATGCTGTGGCTGGACGCATCCAGAGCCAGGGTCAGGGGCTCGCCAACAGGGGATTCGAGGGTGGCAAACTGGCTGTCGATCAGGGTCGACGGCATGAAATGGCCCGGACGGTGGGAGACACGATCGGCAGCCACTTCGGGGGTCAATTCAAGGAATACGAAGCCCAGGCCCGGCAGGGCGCTGCGTAGGCGCTCGCGATAGCTGTGCTTGAGGGCCGAGCAGGTCAGCACCGGGCGCTCGCCCGTGCCGTCGACACGACGCAACTCGTCGCACAGGCTGTCGAGCCAGCCGGCACGGTCGTCGTCAGTCAAGGGAATACCGGCGCTCATCTTCTGAATGTTGGCCGCGGGGTGGAACGTGTCGCCTTCGATGGCGGTGGCGCCGCTCAGTTGGCACAGGGCCTGGCTGACGCAAGTTTTGCCGCAACCGGCAACGCCCATGATGACCAGGGCGGTGATTGGATTATTCATGTAACACCTCAGCGCGCAGACAGCGCTACCTTTGCCAGTTATGACACCGCAGCAAAAGCAGAAGTTGCCGACGCCTTCTTGTCATTTTTGTGGTTGCAGCATGTTCGTCCACGACACCCACGGGACAGGGATCAGGCAAACCCTGTCAACGCATTTGCAGCCGCGCCGAGACAGCGCTACCTTAGTGCCTTGATTTTTGTTTGGCAAGCCGCCCTGATGACCGCCCCTAAAAACGATAAGAATACTCGCACCACCGGTCGCCCCACGCTCAATGAAGTCGCCCGCCTGGCCGGGGTCAGCCCGATCACCGCCTCCCGTGCCCTGCGCGGCGTCAGCACCGTGGCCGTCGAACTGGTGGACAAGGTCCGCCAGGCCGCCCTGGAACTCAATTACGTCGTCAATCCCGCGGCCCGGGCCTTGGCTTCGGCCCAGAGCCATTCAGTGGTGGTACTGGTGCCGTCACTGTCCAACCTGTTGTTCATCGACACCCTGGAAGCCATCCATCGCGTCTTGCGGCCCAAGGGATTCGAAGTGGTGATCGGCAACTACCATTATTCCCGGGACGAAGAAGAAGACCTGCTGCGCAATTACATGGCCTATCAGCCGCGCGGTCTGTTGCTGACCGGATTCGACCGGACCGAAAGCGCCCGGCGCATGATCGAGGCCAGCAATATCCCCTGCGTGTACATGATGGAACTGGATCCGGGCGCCGGCCTCAACTGCGTGGGATTCTCCCAGCTCCAGGCCGGCGAGACCGCCGCCGAGCATTTGATCTCCCGAGGCCGCAAGCGCCTGGCCTACATCGGCGCGCAACTGGACCAACGCACGTTGCTGCGCGGCGAAGGCTTTCGTCGCGCCCTCCAGAAGGCCGGGCTCTACGACCCTGACCTGGAAGTGCTGACCCCTCGCCCGTCGTCGGTGGGCCTGGGCGGCGAATTGTTCCTGCAATTGCTGGCCAGCCATCCAGACGTCGACGCGATTTTCTTCGGCAACGACGACCTGGCCCACGGCGCCCTGCTCGAAGCGTTGCGCTGCGGCATCAGGATTCCCGAACAGGTTTCGATACTGGGCTTCAACGACCTGCCCGCTTCGGCCCACATGGTCCCGCGCTTGAGCAGCATCAGCACCCCGCGAGAAGAAATCGGCCGGCGCGCCGCCGAACAGATGCTCACGTTGATGGCCGGCAACCGCATCGCCCAGCCGGTCGTCGACCTGGGTTTCGAACTCAAGATTCGCGAAAGCACCTGAGCGCCCCGCCACCCTGCGGTCGATCCATGCCGACGAACGGCAAGGATTGGCCGCACCGCGCTGTGCGTTTCGCCTGTAGCCCTTGAAAAACGGGGCCTTGCGCGACGGCATGGTAATTGCTCCCACCATCGCTCAGCCATTACCTACGGGTACACATCATGTTGGTCAGCGTAAAACAACAAGCGATAAACCTGCCCCTCAAACGCCCCGGCGAAGACCCGACCGCCGAAGCCGCCAGCGGCTTGCAAAGCGCCGCCCTGCAATCGCTGCGTGACAACGTCCAGGCCCAGGCCAACCAGGGCAGCACCCAGGTCCAGGAATCCATCACCCGGCAAGCCACGCAGCAGGTCAACGCCGCCACCGCCATCAGCGACAACGTCGACGAGGCCTTCGCCAAGACCCGCGTGCAACTGCAGACCGTCGCTTCGTCAGCCGCCGACGAGGCGAAGAAAGCACGCAGCTCTGCCATGACGGAGTTCAAGGAATACATGAGCAAGACGCCTGAAGAACGCTTGCGTGACAGCATTCTTGAGGAAATGGGCATCACTGAAGAAGAGTACGCGCAGATGCCGCCCGAGAAGCAACGGGCGGTCGGCGAGGAAATTGCCCAGCGCATGCAGGACAAGGCCGCGATGGCGCAGGTGGAAAAAGCCCAGGAAAGCCGGACGGATGAGAAGAATCCGGCCACGGACATGTTCCTCGCCTCGCTGTAGACCTTGCAGACAGGCGCCGGAGATGTCCCGGCGCATTGTTTGTTCCCTTATAATCGCCCATCTCCCCTGCCCTCTCCGCCCTCGCCATGCCCGACTTCCACTACACACGTCTCGACGAGCCTCTGTGGCCGTTGATGAACAAGTTCTACCGCGCCCACCAATCCTCGATGAAAGCCGTGCGCGACGCCCAGCTGTGGGTAGCACGGCGCGAAGACATCGTCGCGGCGCTGTGCCTTCGACCGGTTTCGGGCGGGCATTGGTTGACGGGATTGTTCGTCGACCCGGCGCACCGCGTACAAGGCGTCGCCGCGCGACTGATCGCAGAAGCGGTGAAGGGGCTGGATGAACCGGTGTGGCTGTTCTGTCACCCGGACTTGCGCGGGTTTTATGAACGACGGGGCTTCAGCTTCGACCCCGAACTGCCCTATGCGATGGCTGAAAGGCTGAGCCGGTATGCGCGCAGCAAGCCGATGATTGCGATGGGGTTGGAGCCCAACATACTCTCCTGACGCCGAACACAGTTCATTGTGGGAGTGAGTCTGCTCGCGATCGCGGACTGAATTCAACAGGTGAGTTGACTGAAATACCGCAATCGCGAGCAAGCTCGCTCCCACAATTTTTTTGTGTCGGTTTTAGCTAGTCGTCAGCCATAGGGTCCAGATCCGGAAACATCACTTCGGTAAACCCGAACTTACTGAAATCAGTGATGCGCGACGGATACAAGCGGCCGATCAAGTGATCGCACTCATGCTGGACCACCCGGGCATGAAAGCCCGAGGCGGTGCGCATGATCGGCTCGCCCTTGGGGTCGAAACCTTCGTAACGAATATGCTGGTAACGATCCACCGCGCCGCGCAAGCCTGGCACCGACAGGCAACCTTCGAAGCCTTCTTCCATCAACGGACTCAGCGGCGTGATCAAAGGATTGATCAGGATCGTCTGCGGCACCGCTTCGGCATCGGGATAGCGCTCGCTGTGCTCGAAGCCAAAGATCACCAGTTGCAGGTCCACGCCGATCTGCGGCGCCGCCAGGCCGACGCCGCCGACGCTTTCCATGGTCTGGAACATGTCGTCGATCAGTTGCCACAACTCGGCGCTGTCGAACATTTCCGGCGGCAACGGCGGGGCGATGCGCAGCAGGCGTTCGTCGCCCATCTTCAGGATTTCGCGGATCATGGTCGGGCTTCGTCTGTAGGGGTATGAGCAACGGAATGGTCGCGCCCCAGGCCCGACACATGCTGTTTCTCGTGCTCGCCCGGGGTCTTTTCACCGGTGTCCTTGCCTTCGGCGGACATGTGTTCGATGACCGCATTCATCTCGGCGCCGAGTAGCAACACCGCCGCAGAGATATAGAAATACAGCAACAACACGATGATCGCGCCGATACTGCCATACATGGCGTTGTAGTCGGCGAAGGTCTTCACATAGAACGCAAAACCCAGGGACGCGATGATCCACACCACCACCGCCAAAACCGAGCCCGGCGTGATGAAGCGGAACTCCTGTTTGACGTCAGGCATCACGTAATAGATCAGCGCCACTGCCACCATCAGCAAAAACACGATGACCGGCCAGCGCGCCAGGGTCCAGACGGTGACGATGAACTCCTCCAGCCCGATCTGCGAGGCAATCCAACCCATCACTTGCGGGCCCAGTACCATCAAGGCCGCGGCGACCAACAGCATGCCGGCGATACCGACCGTATAAAGAATCGACAGCGGAAAGCGCTTCCAGGCCGGGCGCCCCTCGACCACGTCGTACGCCGCGTTCATGGCGCTCATCATCAGCCGCACGCCAGCCGACGCGGTCCACAGCGCAATGACGATACCCACCGAGAGCAAGCCGCCCTTGGATTGCTGGAGCTGGTCGATCACCGGGTTGACCTGCTCCAGCGCCTGGGGCGGCAGCACCAGTTCCGATTGCAGGCGCAGCCAGGAAAAGAAATCCGGCAGGTGCAGGAAGCCGATCAGCGCGATGAGGAAAAGAATGAAGGGAAACAGCGAAAACAGCATCTGGTAAGCCAGTGCGGAGGCGTAGGTCGACATCTCGTCGTCGAGAAACTCGGTCACCGTGCGCATCATCACGCGATGCAGGGGCAAGCCTTTCAAGGCCGGGAACATCATGTGCGTCTCCTTTCGCCGCAAAAGAGGAAGGTCGCCTGGCGACTCACGGGGCTGCTATCCGTGACAAAAGTAACCTGTTTGGCGACTTTGGAACAATTTCCCCGGTGCAAGTTCGAGCCGACATGATAACGGCCACCCGCGGATGGCCGTTCCAATCGCTTTTTTACAGGCCGGTTATGCCTCGTCCACGCCTTTCTTGACTGCATCCTTGGCCTTGCCCGCGGTTTGCTGGGCCTCACCTTTTTTCTCCTGGACCACGCCCTCGGCGCGCATGCGGTCATTGTCGGTGGCCTTGCCGACACCTTGCTTGATGTTGCCGACAGCTTCGTTGGCAACGCCCTTCACTTTATCGTTCGTGCTTCCCATGATGTTTCTCCTGTGAACAACTGTAAGAAAAGTCATTACATAGGGGTTGACCGACGCCGTTTGCAGGGAGTTTCATTTTTTCAGCGGCGCATTTCATCGTCAGATGCAGGTTGCGCTTTATGTTTGCCGACCCACACCCGAGAATGCTCCACGTATTCAGGCTGCGCCTGAAGCTCCAATTCCCGTAGGAACGTTATGAAACTCGATAAAAAGCAGGCCATCGCCCGCAGGAACCAGGAACTGGGCGGTGCCGTCCTGGGCGTCAACAACTGCCATTTCAGCGAACTGAACCGCAACCGCAACATCTTCTGGTTCGACATCCCGGTGGCCCGCCTGGCCATTGGGCAGTACGAATGGATTCACCTGCTGCTGCACACGCCTGCCACCGACGAACTCTTGCACCTGAAAGTGCCCACTGTGTTCCTGCGGGAAAAAATGGAAGGCCTGGAAGTACGCAACCAGGGCAAACGCAAGGCAGCCCTGAGCCTGGAGCTCAGCGCAGACAAGGATTCGTACCTGCAAGACATGCGGCCCGGCGGCACCAATCTGGATTTTGCGCAGTTTCGGTTGTAACGCTCCACTCGATCAACAAAAAGCCCCGCATCAGCGGGGCTTTTCATTGGTGGGGTTGTTACTTTTTCAGCCCCAGCTTCCTGAGCTCTTCATCACGCAACTCACGCCGCAGGATCTTGCCGACGTTGGTGGTCGGCAGTGCATCGCGGAACTCCACGGACTTGGGCACCTTGTAGCCGGTGACGTTGGCGCGCATGTGCTCCATCACCTGTTCCTTTGTGAGCGTGACACCCGGACGCGCGACGATGAATATCTTGATCGCCTCGCCGGATTTCTCGTCAGGTACACCGATGGCCGCGCATTGCAGCACGCCCGGCAAGGCCGCCAGCACGTCTTCCAGCTCGTTGGGGTAAACGTTGAAACCGGAGATCAGGATCATGTCTTTCTTGCGATCGACGATGCGCATGTAGCCATCCGGCTGGATCACGGCGATGTCACCGGTCTTGAGCCAGCCTTCGCTGTCGAGGATCTCGTCGGTGGCGTCCTGGCGCTGCCAGTAGCCCTTCATGACCTGCGGGCCTTTGACGCACAATTCGCCGATTTCCCCCAAAGGCAACTCTTCGCCCGCGTCATTGATGACCTTGCACAAGGTCGACGGAACCGGAATGCCGATGGTGCCGACCTGGATGTTCTGGATCGGGTTGACCGTGGCAACCGGGCTCGTCTCGGTCATGCCGTAGCCTTCGCAGATCGGGCAACCGGTGACCGCTTTCCAACGCTCCGCCGCCGCCAACTGCAAAGCCATGCCGCCAGACAGGGTAACCTTCAGCGCCGAGAAATCCAGCTTGCGGAAGGCTTCGTTGTTGCACAGCGCCACGAACAACGTGTTGAGCCCTACGAAGCCGCTGAACTTCCATTTCGACAGCTCCTTGACCATCGCCGACAAATCGCGCGGGTTACTGATCAGGATGTTGTGGTTGCCGATCAGCATCATCGCCATGCAATGGAAGGTAAACGCGTAGATGTGGTACAGCGGCAGCGGCGTGATCAGTACTTCACAGCCCTCATTGAGGTTGGAACCCATCAGCGCCTTGCATTGCAGCATGTTCGCCACCAGGTTGCGGTGGGTCAGCATGGCGCCCTTGGCCACGCCCGTGGTGCCGCCGGTGTATTGCAACACCGCCACATCATCACTGGTGGGGCTCGCTTCGTTCACAGGCTGGCCGTGGCCCTTGCTCAGGACGTCGTTGAACTTGATGGCCTTGGGCAAATGATAGGCCGGGACCATCTTCTTGACGTACTTGATCACGCTGTTGATCAACAGGCGCTTGAGCGGCGGCAGCAAGTCCGCCACTTCGGTGACGATGACGTGCTTGACGCCAGTCTTGGGCACCACGCTTTCGGCAAGGTGCGCCATGTTAGCCAGGCAGACCAGTGCCTTGGCACCGGAATCGTTGAATTGATGCTCCATTTCCCGCGCGGTGTAGAGCGGGTTGGTATTGACCACGATCAGTCCGGCGCGGATGGCGCCAAACACAGCCACTGGGTACTGGAGGACGTTGGGCAGTTGCACGGCGATTCGATCGCCCGGCTGCAAATCGGTATGCTGTTGCAGGTACGCGGCAAAGGCACCGGACAATTCGTAGAGCTCACCGTAGGTGATGGTCTTGCCGAGGTTGCTGAATGCCGGCTTGTCGGCGAAGCGTTGGCAGGAATGCTTCAACACCGCCTGAATATTCGGATACTCATCTGGATTGATGTCGGCAGCAATCCCAGCTGGGTACTTATCCTTCCAAAAGTTTTCAATCATGGAAGCCCCACTCCTCAGCAACGCGAATTCTCACCGCATTTGATGCGATTATTATTGGTGTATGTCTATTGGTGAATCTGGCTTGGATAACGGCCGAGAAGTCACAAAAGCGCGCCGAGAGTAGCAGCTTTGCCAAGGGTCGCCTAGAGCCAAAAGCGGCCCCTACAGTCACAAATATGACTCAAGAACATTCAATGGTCATTTTTAGAGTAAAAATTCTAAGCCTTATTTAATTGTCCCGAATCCATAAAACCTGTGGGAGCGAGCTTGCTCGCGATAACGATGTATCAGCCAATCTTTCTGGCACCGATACACCGCCATCGCGAGCAAGCTCGCTCCCACTAAGGGTCTGTCGCGCCGGCCTCAGGCGATATCGCGCAACTCCCGGCGCAGGATCTTGCCCACCGGTGTCATCGGCAGCGATTCCCGCAACACGATGTGCTTGGGCACCTTGTAGCCGGTGAAATTCTCCTTGCAGTACGCCTTGAGCTCTTCGAGGCTGACGCCCGCCTCACGGGCCACGACGAACAGTTTCACCGCCTCCCCCGAACGTTCGTCCGGCACGCCGATGACCGCGCAGCTGGCGACTTTCGGGTGGGCCATCACCACATCCTCGATTTCGTTCGGGTACACGTTGAAGCCCGAGACAATGATCATGTCTTTCTTGCGATCAACGATGCGCACGAACCCGTCGGGGTCGATCACAGCGATATCTCCGGACTTGAACCAGCCCTCGCTGTCGAGCACTTCGGCGGTCGCTTCGGGCTTGTTCCAGTAGCCCTTCATGATCTGCGGCCCCTTGATGCACAGCTCGCCGCGTTCGCCCAAGGGCAGCTCGACACCGTCGTCACTGATGACTTTCATCAGCGTACCCGGCACCGGCAGCCCCACCGTGCCCAGGCGCGACTTGCCACCGTAAGGGTTGGCGCTGGCCACTGGCGAGGTTTCCGTCAGGCCGTAGCCCTCGGTGATGCCGCAACCGGTCAACTGCTTCCAACGTTCGGCGGTGGCCTTGACCAACGCGGTGCCGCCTGAGTTGGTGACCTTGAGGTTGGAGAAATCCAGCGTCTTGAAATCCGGATGGTCCATCAGCGCGACGAACAGCGTGTTGAGCCCCAGCAGCAACGAAAACCGCCAGTTCTTCAGCTCCTTGATGAAACCGCCGATGTCCCTTGGATTGGTGATCAGCACGTTGTGGTTGCCCGTGACCATCATGCACATGCAGTTCGCCGTGAAGGCGTAGATGTGATACAGCGGCAGCGGTGCGATCATCACCTCCTGGCCCTCGCGCAACAAAGGCTTGCCGTCGTCGCCGATCTGCCCCAGGCAGGCGCGGGCCTGCTGCATGTTGGCCACCAGGTTGCCGTGGGTCAGCATGGCGCCCTTGGCCAAGCCGGTGGTGCCGCCGGTGTATTGCAGCACGGCAATGTCCCCGAGGCTGACATTGAGCGGATTGATGGCCTGGCCCCGTCCCAAACGCAAGGCGCTCTTGAAGGAAATGGCCTGGGGCAGCGAATAGGCCGGGACCATTTTCTTGACCTTGCTCACGACTGTATTGACCAGCCAGCCCTTGGCGGTGGGCATCAGGTCGCCCATCTTCGCCTCGATCAGGTATTGCAGGTCGGAGTCGGGCAGCACTTCCTGCACTTTCTGCCCGAACAGGTTCATGTACACCAGCGCCCGGGCGCCGGAGTCCTTGAATTGGTGACGCATTTCCCGAGGGGTGTACAGCGGATTGGTGTTGACCACCACCAGCCCGGCGCGCAGGGCACCAAAAACCGCGATCGGGTATTGCAGGACATTGGGCATCTGCACGGCGATACGATCGCCCGGCGCCAGGTCGGTATTGGCTTGCAGGTAACCGGCGAAGGCCGCGCTGTAACGCTCCAACTCGGCGTAGGTGATCGTCACCCCCATGTTGCTGTACGCCGGACGGTCGGCAAATTTCTTGCAGGAACGCTCGAACACCTCGACGACTGACTTGTAGGCACTCAGGTCGATGTCCGAGGGCACGCCGGCCGGGCGTTTGTCATTCCAGAAATCAGGCTGCATTGTTTTTGTCCTCTTTACCTGAACATATCCGGTAACCGCTTGCGTATCGCTTGCACAGGCGGAGCTCATGGGACACTAGCAGCTATGGCCAATCAGGCAAATATGGCAACTTGCGTCATAGATTGTGTGAATCTTGCTGAATCGCCTGGCGCAACGGATGCGCTATACAATGCAGCGACGCTGCGTCTGACTTTGTGCAAGGAACCGCCATGATCCACCAAACGTTCTGGCTGACCGCGACCGATCACAGCCGCTTGCTCGTCAACCAATGGCTACCCGAAACCGCCCCGCTGGCGGTGATCATGCTGGCTCACGGCATGGCGGAACACAGTGGCCGCTATGGGCGCCTGGCCCAGGCGTTGTGCGATGAAGGCTACGGCGTCTACGCGCCGGACCAACGTGGCCACGGCAAGACCGGCGAAGAAGCGATCCTGGGTCATTTTGCCGACCAGGACGGCTGGGCCAAGGTTGTGGGCGACCTGGCAAGCCTGAACCATCACATCGGCCAGCAACATCCAGAAACACCAATCCTGCTGCTGGGGCACAGCATGGGCAGCTATATCGCACAGGGCTATTTGTTGCACCACAGCGCCAGCCTGCACGGGGCCATCCTCAGCGGTTCGAACTTCCAACCCGTGGCGCTTTACCGCGCGGCGCGGCTAATCGCCCGCTTCGAACGCAGGCGGCAGGGCGCCACTGGGCGTAGCGCCCTGATCGAATGGCTCTCATTTGGCAGCTTCAATAAAAAGTTCAAACCGACCCGCACGCCCTTCGACTGGCTCAACCGCGACCCCGGCGAAGTCGACAAATACATTCGCGACCCGCTGTGCGGCTTTCGTTGCACCAATCAACTGTGGATCGACCTGCTCGGCGGGTTGCAGCAGATCAGCAAAGCGTCCAATCTCGCGCAGATCGATCCAGGGCTGCCGCTGCTGGTGATTGGCGGTGAATGTGATCCGGTGAGCGAAGGCAAGCGTCTGAGAGATCTGGCCGATGCCCTGCGCGACGCCGGCAACCAACGTTTGCAACTGAAGATCTATCCGCAGGCTCGGCACGAACTGTTCAACGAAACTAACCGCGATGAGGTGACCGCCGATGTGCTGGCCTGGATTGCCCAGACGCTAAGCCACCAGCGACCACCACGCAGCGAGTAGGTTTGCAGCGTTTTTTCTCTACACGTCACAGGATCCAGACATGACCCAGGTTACCAACATCCCTTACGAAGCCCTCGAAGTCGGCCAGACCGCCAGCTACAGCAAGACCGTCGAAGAGCGCGACATCCTGCTGTTCGCCGCCATGTCCGGCGATCACAACCCGGTACACCTGGACGCCGAATTCGCCGCCGCCAGCATGTTCAAGGAACGCATCGCCCACGGCATGTTCAGCGGTGCGCTGATCAGCGCGGCAGTGGCCTGTGAGTTGCCTGGGCCGGGGACCATCTATATCGGCCAGCAGATGAGTTTCCAGAAGCCGGTGAAGATTGGCGATACCCTGACCGTGCGCCTGGAGATCCTGGAAAAGCTGCCGAAATTCCGCGTGCGTATCGCCACGCGCGTGTTCAACCAGCGCGATGAGTTGGTGGTGGACGGCGAAGCGGAGATCCTGGCGCCGCGCAAGCAGCAGACCGTGACCTTGCCCGAGTTGCCGGCAATCAGCATCGGCTGATGCGACTCGACACTCCCGTGGCGAGGGAGCTTGCTCCCGCTGGGGTGCGAAGCGCCCCTTGGAAAAGGCTTGCGCGTCCAACCTGAACAACGCAACGTTCGTTTTGCGACTGCTTCGCAGCCGAGCGGGAGCAAGCTCCCTCGCCACGGGGTGCGCGGCGCAGCGGCTATCGCTGTTCGTCCTGCACCTGCACACTCGCTGTCATCCCGGCACTCAGGCTCACCCCTTCCGGCACCTTGTCCAACTTGATCCGCACCGGGATCCGCTGGGCCAGGCGCACCCAGTTGAAGGTCGGCTCGACCTCTGCCAGCAGTTGCGCATCGGGGTTGGTGTTGCGGTCGGTGATGCCTCGACTGATGCTTTCCACATGGCCGTCCAGCGCATGGCCGGCGCTCATCAACCAGACCTTGACCGGATCGCCGACGCGAATGCGCGGCAACTTGGTTTCCTCGAAGTAAGCTTGCACGTAGAACGTCGAATCATCGACCAACGCCATGACCGGTTGCCCGGCGTTCACATAGTTGCCTTCGGCCAGGCGCAGGTTGGTGACGTGGCCGCTGCGTGGGGCCAGGACCTGGCTGCGAGCCAGGTTCAGCTCCGCGACCTTGGCCTCGGCCTGGGCCTCGCGTAGCTCGCCACGGGCGATGCCGGCATTGATCTGGGCGTTCTCGCGCAATTCGGCGCTGATGGCCTGGGGTCCCAGGGCCGCTCGACGGCTGGCTTCGTGTTCGCGCAGGCTCAACTGCTGCTGGCGGGTCTGCACTACCGCGCGGGCCTTCTCCACCGCGGCCTCGAAACGCTCGCGATCGATACTCAGCAACAAATCCCCCGCCTTGACGTGCTGGTTGTCCACGGCCCTGAGCTCGCGCACCCAACCCGAGACGTCTGGGGCGATCACCACCACGTCGGCACGGATTCGCGCGTCCCGGGTCCAGGGCGTGAGCATGTAGTACTGCCACAAATGAAAACCGGCGAAGATCGCCAGGGCCACCACGCTCAACGTGACGGCGACACGTACGGAAGTACGCATGTTCAACTCCTCATGACGGTCCGAGGACCAGGGTAATGACAGTCAGGACACAGACATACAGAGCGCAGTCGAACAGCGCTTCATGCCAGATCCAGCGCCCTGCCGGCACGAGACTGAGCAGCAGTCGCAAGGCTCCGGTGACCAACAAGGCCAGCACGACATAAATCAAAAACGGGCTGAGCAGCACCCCGCCGATCGACCATTCATGCAAGCCCATGGCTATGTTTCCCTTCTGAAGATTCGTGCTGGCGGCACCAGGCGCGCCAGCTGTTCTGCAATTGCACCACCGCGCCCTGGGCCAGCTTCAGCGCGTCGCTTGGCGGTTGCTTTGAAAGCGCTGCCAGATAATCGTCGCTCGCCTGGGCCAGTGCGTCGGCCTGCCCGCCCGCCGGGCCGTGCTCCAGCACCTGCTCCAAGGTTTCGAAATATCGGCGTTGGGCTGGACTGTCCGGGACTTGGGCGACGGCCAGGCTCAAGCGCAGATGGAGCAATTCGTCCCCGATGTCCAGGCCCAGCAAACCATCGTCCCAACGACTGCGCGCCGGCACCGGCAGCTCCGGATAGTGCCGCGCCAGTTGCAGCAAACGATCGGCCATGCGCCCGCCGAACCAGCTCTCGGCGCCGCGCAGATTGCGATGGGTCAAGCGCACCAGGTCATCGAGCGTTGCCGCCAGCAACCGACGGCTGTGCCAGGCCGGGTTGCGCAGAATCAACAGATTGAATGCCAGCACGGCCGCGCCGACACCGATCATCATGGCCTGGGCATTGTTGAAAAATGTCGCAACGTCGTACTTCATGGCGTTAAGCGGCGATACCAACACCACGAAGTGCAGGCAGAACGAGGTGGCGGTCGCGTAGAGCGGCGGCTTGGCCATGCCCAGCGCCCCCAGGAACAGAGGTACGCCCATGGCCATGCAGAGCATCGCAAAGCTGCTCCATTGGGGCAGCAGGATTTCACCGATCACAAACGCGGTCGGTACCGCCAGGAGAATGCCTCGCAAGAAACTCATCCCGATCTGCGCGCCATTTTCGCGGCTGGCGAACAGGCTGCACACCACACACGTCAGCAACAGCGCGCCCGACGCGGCAGGCCAGGCAGTGGCCAGCCAGAAACACGCCACTGCCAGGAACGCCAGGGCGCTGCGGGCTCCAAACACCATCGCCAGGGACAAGTCCCGATGGGGCGCCAGGGTGCGTGGCGGATCGGCCGCCGCCCTGCCCTCTTGCACCGCCGACAGCGCAGCGCAGGCCGCCAGGGCGGTGTCGAGCAACAAAGCGAAACGTGCCAGGCAATAACTTTGCGCCGAGCTGAACCGTGCTTCGTGAGACGCATCCCATACCCGCGGCCGCAGTGCCTGCAATGTCGTGCTGTCGGCGTCGAGGGCTTGCTGCACCTCGCTCATCCACGGCTGCAGCGCTTGGGCTTCTTGAGGGTCGAGCTGGTTCCATTGTCGGCGTACCGAGCGCGAAATGCGCAGCAGCATCAACAGTTTCTGGCTCAAGCCACTGATGGCCCGGGCACGCTGGCGGCCCAGGCGGCCTTCGAACCAGGCATGTTCGCGCTGGGCGTCTACCGCGACGATTTTGCCGAGGATTTCCAACAGACCTTTGCGCGCCTGGGCATCGCCGGCCAATGTGGCGCGCGCCGCCTGCATGCCACTTTGCCAGGCGGCACGTGCCTGATCCGCCAATTGCCGTTCAACCCGCAACGGCCAGAGCAAGGCGCTGGTCACGGTGGCGCAGGTGATGCCCAGGCTGATCTCGGTGCAACGCGCCACCGCCTGGTCGAACACTCCAAGCGGATGGGCGATGGCCGGCAAGGCAATGATCGCCACGGTGTAGCCAGCCAGCACGAACGAATACGACCACGCGCTGCGCAAGAGCGTCGAACAGGCCGTGCACACGCCCAGCCACAACGCCAGCGCCAGCAGGAACAACCAGGGCGCCTGGGCGAACAGGCCCATGAACACCACCGACATGATTGTCCCCACCAGAGTCCCGACCAAGCGTGCCAGGCCCTTCTGCACCACCATCCCAGACAACGGCTGGGCAACGATAAACGCGGTCATCAGCGCCCACGACGGCTGCTCCAATCCCCAGCGCAACGCCAGCCACAACGCCAGGCCGCCACCGAGCACAGTCTTGATGGCGAACTGCACAGCGAGACGATCAGGGGCGAACAGAGCCTGAAAGGTGATGGGCACGCGCAAAACTCTTCTTGAGATGATGTAACGATAGATCGTGAGAGGGGCGGCGCAATTATTAGGGAGCTATCTATTCACGTCCAGAGTTGATTGTTGAGCGTTCTGACAAACACTCTTGCGAATTGGTGCCGAAAAGTCTTACTGCCCAGATCGCTCCCATAAAAAAACGCCAGGCAAGCTGGCGTTTTTTCTTCACACGCGGATGTTAGCTGGCACGCGCCTGGTTGCGCAGAGCCTTGACCTGGTCATGGTTGCGTTGCACGCCGTGGTACTGACGCTCCACGAGGTCACGAATGCCCACCAGGTTGTGTTTGTTGATCTTCTCGATGGCTTCCTTATAAGCCTTCAGCGCGTGGTCTTCGCCGCGTTCGGCTTCGTTCAGCACAGCCTCTTCGTCCTTGCCAGTGAACATGGATTTTACGTCGACCCAACGGCGGTGCAGGTCACCGGCAACGCTGGTAGAAGTTTCCGGATCGCCACCCAGGGAACGCACGGCGGCTTGCAGCTCAGCCGCAGCGGTGGCGCAATCGGCGGCGCGCTTGACAAACAGCGCCTTGAGCTCAGGGTGCTTGATGTCTTCAGCGCAGGTCTTGAATCCTTCCTGGCCATCCTTGCTGGTCTCGATCAGGTCGTTCAAGACAGAGATGGATTCTTTGTTGATGTCAGTCATTTTTCAGTTCCTTTGCTTGTTGAATAAAAACCTGCAAGGGATATTGCATCGGCCATGCCAGCCATCATCACAACTTAAAATCCATTTAAATCAATAAGTTATGAACACATGAGAAATCTGTATCCGCGTTATTTGCATGATCTGTCATTTGGCCTGCATGCAGAATGCCTGTATTTTCCCTAGGACTTTCAATAAGACAGCCGCCCTATGAATCCAGAAAAGCTTGAGCTGCTGGTCACCCGCCAGATGCCCTTCGGCAAGTACAAGGGCAGAATTCTTGCCGACCTGCCAGGCCAATACCTGAATTGGTTCGCGCGGGAGGGCTTCCCTCACGGCGAATTGGGCGGGTTGCTGGCATTGATGCAGGAAATCGACCACAACGGTCTGTCTGACCTGCTGGATCCGCTGCGGGCTAAACATGGCTTGCCCAAACCTCGCCATTGACCCCTGCCATTGACTGACTGAGCTCTGCGATGCCCGAAAATACGCTGCGTGCCCACGACGAAGCCTTCTGGGAAACCTTTGTCGGTCGTTACGATGTCGACGTCAATGGTCCGCTCAACCTGGAAAACGGCTACTTTGGCCGGATGTCCCGTACGGTGGTCGCGGAGTACCAACGCAATATCGACTGGGTGAACCGCGGCAATTCGGTCTACGTGCGCCAACAGTTCGACCTGGAGCATTGCGAAGTGATTCGCCGAGAGGTGGCGCAGCTCATCCACGCCCCAGCGTCCACCGTGGCGCTGGCCACCAACGCGGTTGACGCCTTGCAGACGCTGATCCGCAATTACAACCAGCTCAAGCCTGGCGACCAGGTTCTGATCAGCGACGTGGAGTACGAGTCGGTCAAAAGCGCGATGCGCTGGCTCGCCCGCCAGCGTGGCGCCGAGGTCATCGAGCTGGTCCATCCGCACCCCGCCAGTTTCGACAGCCTGGTGGGCACGTATCGAGAAGCCTTCATTCGTTATCCGCGCCTGAAGCTGATGGCGCTGACCTACGTTAACCACCTGACCGGCCTGGTGATGCCGGTCCAGGCGATAGCCGAGACGGCACGGGAGTTCGACGTCGATATCATTCTCGACGGCGCCCACGCCCTGGGGCAGATCGATTTCAATCTCAATAAGCTCGGCATTCAATTTGCCGGGTTCAACTTGCAGAAATGGCTTGGCGGCCCTCTGGCCCTGGGCTTTCTCTATATCGCTCCACACCGGCTGGCCGACATCGACCCGGACATGGACGAAGGCCACTACCCCACCACCGATATACGCTCGCGCACGCCCCACAGCACGCCCAACATCCCGGCCCTGCTGACGCTGCCCCTGGTATTCGAAGAGCACCGTGCCCTGGGCGGAGCACCGGCCAAGGGTGCTCGGCTCTGTTATCTACGGGACCTGTGGGTGAGCGCGGTGCGCGATGTGCCCGGCATCGAGGTCATGACCCCAGACGACCGGCGCCTCTATTGCGGTATCACGTCCATGCGATTCACCAACCAGCCTGATCAACAGGTGATGGCCGACCGACTGCTCAAGGAATATGGGATCTTTACCGTGGTGCGCAAGACCAGCGTCGGCCTCTGCATCCGCATTACGCCGGGGTTGATTACCTTGGCGCGGGATATGGAGCGGTTGACTGCGGCACTGATCAACCTGAACAGTACGTAACCCGTGGCGAGGGCGCTTGGTCCCTGGCCACGGGGATCTGCAGCCAAATAACAGGCAAAAAAAAAACGGTGCGCCGACCAAGCGCACCGTAAAGCCGTAGAACACACAACGAAGTTCGGTAGGACGATCAGTCCAGCAGCGCCAATGCCTCGGCGGTGCATTCCTGGATGCGGGCCCAGTCGCCGTTCTTGATCCACTCCGGATCGAGCATCCAGCTCCCGCCTACGCACATCACGTTTTTCAACGCCATGTAGCTTTTGATATTGGCCGGGCTCACGCCGCCGGTCGGACAGAATTTCACTTCGCCGAACGGCCCGCCCAATGCCTTGATGGCAGCAACGCCACCGCTGACTTCCGCCGGGAACAACTTGAAGCGGCGATAGCCCAGGCCATAACCTTCCATGATGCCCGAGGCATTGCTGATCCCCGGCAGCAACGGAATCGGACTCTGGACGCTGGCTTCCAACAGATCCCGAGTGATACCCGGCGTCACGATGAATTGCGAACCGGCAGCCTCGGCGGCGGCCAGCATGTGGCGATCGAGCACCGTGCCGGCACCGGTCACCAGCTCTGGGCGCTGCTCGCGAAGGACCTGAATGGCCTTGAGCCCGTATTGCGAGCGCAAGGTCACTTCCAGTGCCGTCAGGCCACCGGCGGCCAGGGCATCGGCCAGCGGCAAGATTTCCTGTTCACGCGCGATGGTAATCACCGGCAGGATCCGCGCCTTGGCGCAGAGGCTGTCGATCAGCGTCACTTTGTCCGCCATGGAAACGGTCGGGGATGGGTTTGTCATAGCGGCTGATCCTTGGTTCATGGGCACCAGTAAATCTCTAACGTAGGTTGCAGAAATGCGCGGATCGGCATCTCGGCGACATCGTCACCAGACACCGCGGCATTCAGGGTGGTCAGTTTCGATTGACCGGAAATAGACAGCACTTTGTGCCTGGCCGACGCCAGCAAGGCGCGGCTCATGGTCAGGCGTTGGTGTGGGACCGTCGGCGCGAGCATCGGCCAGCAGCGGCGAGCACCATTCTTATCCAGGGCCTCGGCCAGATTCGGGCTGTCGGGAAACAGCGACGCGGTATGCCCGTCATCGCCCATGCCCAGTATCAGCACGTCGATCGGCGGCAGCTCGGCGAGCAGGCGATCCGCCTGCTCGGCGGCGGCTTCCAGATTGGCGCTGGCGCTGTAGAGGCTTAGGAACTGGGCCTTGGCCGCAGCCCCTTGAAGCAGATAACGCTTGAGCAGGCCGGCGTTGCTGTCGGCATGTTCAACCGGCACCCAGCGCTCATCGGCCAGGCTCACCACCACGTTCGACCAGTCCAGCGCCTGCTTGGCCAGATGCTGGAAAAACGCCACCGGGCTACGACCGCCGGACACCACCAAGGTCGCCGCGCCTTTGGCATCGATCGCGGCGCGCAATTGCTCCGCCACGTTCACCGCCAATTTTTCCGCAAGCACCACTGGGCTCTTGAACTCCAGGGCAGTGACACCCTGGGGCAGTTTCAATTCAGATATCGCCATACCATGACCTCCCATCCCGCGTGATCAGTGCAATGGAGCTCATCGGCCCCCATGACCCAGCGGCATAAGGCTTGGGCGCATCGCCAGACTTCTTCCAGCCGGCGATCAACTGGTCACACCACGTCCACGCGGCTTCGATTTCATCTTTACGAACAAACAGGTTCTGATTGCCGTTCATGACTTCCAGCAACAACCGCTCGTAGGCATCGGGAATCCGTGCGCTGCGGTAGGTGTCGGAAAAGTTGAGTTGCAGCGGACCGCTGCGCAACTGCATGCCCTTGTCCAGGCCCTGCTCCTTGGTCATTACCCGCAAGGAAATCCCTTCGTCCGGTTGCAGGCGGATGATCAGTTTGTTGCTGATCTGCAAGCGCTGCTCGGGGGCGAAGATGTAGTGGGACGGTTCCTTGAAGTGAATCACGATCTGCGACAGCTTCTGCGGCATGCGCTTGCCGGTGCGCAGGTAGAACGGCACCCCGGCCCAGCGCCAGTTGCGGATATCGGCGCGCAGGGCAACGAAGGTCTCGGTGTCGCTCTGGGTATTGGAATTCGGCTCTTCGAGGTAGCCGGGCACCGCCTTGCCTTCGCTGTGGCCGGCGATGTACTGGCCACGCACCACCTGGGTGGTCAGGCCTTCCGGACTGATCGGCGCCAAGGCCTTGAGCACCTTGACCTTCTCGTCACGGATGCTGTCGGCGGAAAGGTCCGCCGGGGGGTCCATGGCGATCAGGCACAACAGCTGCAGCAGGTGGTTCTGGATCATGTCCCGCAGTTGGCCGGCCTTGTCGAAATAGCCCCAGCGCCCTTCGATCCCGACCTTCTCGGCCACGGTGATTTCCACGTGGGAAATGTAATTCTGGTTCCACTGGGTTTCGAACAGGCTGTTGGCGAACCGCAGCGCGATCAGGTTCTGTACCGTTTCCTTGCCCAGATAATGGTCGATGCGGTAAGTGCGGTTCTCCGGAAAGAACTGCGCCACGGCGTCGTTCACCTTGCGCGACGATTCGAGGTCCGAACCGATGGGCTTTTCCAGCACCACACGGGTGTTTTCGCTGAGGCCGACTTTCGCCAGGTTCTCGCAAATCGCGCCGTAGACCGCCGCCGGCGTGGCGAAATAGGCAATGACTTGTTGCTGCGTCAGCCCGACCTGCTCGGCAAGCGCGACGTAATCGTCCGCCTTGAGAAAATCCACGTGCAGGTACGTCAGCCGCGCCAGGAAGCGTTCGATCACGGATTCGTCGAGGTCTTTATCACCGACGTAACGCCGCAGTTCGGTGGTGATGAACGCCAGATGCTGTTGTTCGCTGCCCGGTTCACGGGCCAGCGCCAGGATCCGCGTGTCTTCGTGCAACAAGCCGGCGCCATCGAGCTGGTAAAGGGCAGGAAACAGCTTGCGTAGCGCCAGGTCGCCCAACGCGCCGAACAAGGCAAAAGTACACGGTTCAACCGTAATCGAATGCATGATGTTTGTTCTTTTATCAAGTTAAGCTACAAATACCTTTTTTCAAGGCATCACTCAAGGAAAAATGTAGTAATAACTACAACATTTTCCGAAAATACCGATTCCGAGTGGTGGTCCGTCGGAGCCATCAGTAGGATAGGCCACCGCAAAGGGTCGTATCAAAGACCCGTCTCTCTAGGAATCCTGTATGGACCGCGTGCGAAATCTACTGGAGCAGATCCAGAGTCGCCTGGAAGACCTGAACAAGGCCGAACGCAAGGTGGCCGAGGTGATCCTGCTCAACCCACAGCAGGCTACCCGCTTCAGCATTGCCGCCCTCGCCCAGGCGGCCTCGGTCAGCGAACCGACCGTCAACCGCTTTTGCCGCTCGTTCGGCGTGAGCGGTTACCCGGAACTCAAGCTGCAACTAGCCCAAAGCCTGGCCAGCGGCGCGGCTTATGTCAGCCGCGCAGTGGAAGCCGACGACAACCCTGAAGCCTACACCCAGAAAATCTTTGGCAGCGCCATTGCCTCATTGGACAGTGCCTGCCAGGCCCTTGATCCAAATTTGATCAGCCGCGCGGTCGACCTGCTGATCCAGGCCCGGCAGATCCACTTCTTCGGCCTCGGCGCCTCGGCTCCGGTGGCGCTGGATGCCCAGCACAAGTTTTTCCGGTTCAACCTGGCAGTGACCGCCCACGCCGACGTGCTGATGCAACGCATGATCGCCTCGGTGGCCCATACCGGTGAGTTGTTCGTGATCATTTCCTACACCGGTCGTACCCGCGAACTGGTGGAAGTAGCGCGTATCGCCCGGGAAAACGGCGCATCGGTACTCGGCCTGACCGCCGAGGGCTCGCCACTGGCCAAGGCCAGCACCTTGAGCCTCAATATTCCGCTGCCCGAAGACACCGATATCTACATGCCGATGACTTCGCGAATCATCCAGCTCACCGTACTGGACGTGCTCGCCACCGGCATGACCCTGCGCCGCGGGGTGGACTTCCAGCCGCACCTGCGCAAGATCAAGGAAAGCCTCAATGCCAGCCGGTATCCGGTTGGGGATGAGTTCAACTGATTCGATCCGGAACACTTGGTGCATGACAGGTCGTCATCGCGAGCAAGCTCGCTCCCACAGGGGTTTTGTGAACGCCAGAGAACCAGTGTGGGAGCGAGCTCGCTCGCGATGACGGCAGCCGCCACACCGTAGATCCAGAGCTAAGCCCCTACCCGCGCCTGCAAACTCAAATGCGCCCGCTCCCCGGGCGCCAGGCTCAGGCTGTCGGTGCCGCCACTGGCCGCTTCGACGCAAACGAACTCGTTGACCTCATCCCAGCTCACGCCCAGCAACGGCCGTGTACCGGGATGCCACACCACCGTGTCGGCGCTTTCACCGGTGTCGATGCACAATTCCCGCTGCCAGGCGTGATCCTTGAGCTGCAACTCTCCTTCATGCTGGAACACTCGCTGACAGCCGCCCTCGACCCGCAACTCGCCTTCCTGCCGGCAAACCGCACGGTTCAATTGGTCGTAACCTTGCGCGCCTTCGAGTCCAGACAGCGCTACCTCGCCAACGTCACCAATGCGCCAATAGGCATGCAAGGCCTGGCTCAATTGGCAAGGCAGGCTGTCTTGATGCTCGGTGCTCAAGCGCAATTCCATGCGGTCGCCCAAGTCGGCATGCAGGTCCACTTGCCAGTCGCACAGCTGCAATTGCCAATGCAGATGCACGCCATCGTCATCGCTGGCGCTGTCGAGCAACTTCCAATCGATCAGCCGCGCCCAACCATGAGACGGCCAGGCATTTTCACTCGGATGGCGGCCATACCAAGGCCAACACACCGGTACCCCGCCGCGTATCGCGCCGACCTGGGGCCACTTGGCCGCGCACCACAGCCAAGGTTTCTGGCCTCGCGGCTGGAAGTGCAACAACTGCGCACCCTGGCGGCTGAAAACCGCTTGGCACAACGGATGGTCAATAACCAAGACGTCGCGCTGCTGATAGCGCTCCCACGCAAACACCGGACGCTCGCGCAAGGATCTGAAAAAGCGTTGTAGCGGATGCTCATGCATGGGCTGTAGTCCTGGGAATCACTGAACTCTCAATTGATGCGACAGTTTTGGTGGCGAGGGGATTTATCCCCGCTGGGGTGCGGAGCAGCCCCAAAACAGGTTGCAGATAATCTGCCTGACGCACCGAGTTGGCCAGCTGAGGACTGCTCCGCAGCCCAGCGGGGATAAATCCCCTCGCCACAGGTTCGGCCCCCAACCAAACAATTGATCGCTCCGCAAAAAAAAGCGGACAGCCTTGGCCGTCCGCAAATATGCGCACATAGAGGAGAGCTTATCGCAACAGCGTCAGAACACCGACTGGATTTTCAGGCCAGCCACCAGCGCGTTGTCCACCTCGTCAACACCGCCCGGGTGAGTGACGTATTGCAGGTTCGGACGCACGGTCAGCCAGTTGGTGACGTGGAAGCCGTAGTTGATTTCGTAGTTGTACTCGGTGCTGCGCAACGGCGAAAACAGCGGATCGTCGTAATCGGTCACGCCATTGGCTACGTTGGTCAGATCGGCGTTCTTCTTCACGTCTTCGTTGACATGGATACGGGCGAAGCCGATACCCACGTCATCCTTTGGACGCGCATCGAATGGGCCCTTGTACACGAACATCAGCGACTGGTAGTTATCGACGATGTTGGTGTCCTTGTCGTGGAAGGTGGCGTTGGCCGCGATGTTCAAGCCGCGCGAAGCGTCACCATTGTGGGTGGTGAGCTGCTGTTGCATGACGAACCAGTAGCCGTCCTTGCTGCTGTGGCTGCGATAGGCGCTGCCGGTGGTTGCGGCGTCGTTGCCGTTGTCGTCCTCACGGACGTCATCGGCCTTGGCCGTGCTCTTGTAGTAACCGACACGGTATTCGCCGGGCAGGTTGTTGAGCTTGGGCGACCAGACCAACTCGACCGGAATCAGCGTACCCTCGGTCCCGCTGCCGCTGAGCTTGTAACGGTTGTTGTTTTCCAGTTGCGAAGGGTTCTGGTTGTACGCACCGATTTGCGCGTAGAGCTCAGGGGTGATGTTGTACTTGAACCGAATCGCTGCCTGCATGATTGGCCAGTTGTACCAGATGCCGGTGGCCCAGTTACCCGCTTGGGAACCGCAGAAGGCCAGGTTCTGGAAGTCGCAAGGGAAAGTGTTGAAATCCTCGCCCACGCCGTAGTAACCGGCCTTGACGTCCAGCTTGCTGTCAAAGTACTTCTGCTTGATCCACAACTGCGTCAGACGCGTGGTTTGGCCGCGGCCCCAGACTTCCTGGGACGAACTGAGCGTGCCGGCACGCGGGTCACCGATACGGTCGTTGGAAATGTTGCGACCATCCCGGCGAGTGAACTGGATCTTGGCTTCGGTATCGTTCCAGCCCGCCAGTTTTTCCAGGTCGAGCGCGACACCCAGGCCAAACTGCTGGGACCAACGCGCAGTCTTGTCATCGTTGTAGCCGCCGTGGAGGTTGGCACCCATCTCACCGACGAAATCGGCCTTGATGTCGATACCCTGCTCGATCAGCTTGGTCCGTTCACCGCCCCAGTCGCCCGTCATCCACTGCGAATCGGCGCTGAACGCGTCGGCAGCGTGTGCGCTACCGGCCAGCATCATCGCCGCAACGGCTGACAACTGGCAGATAAGCTGGGCATTGTTCTTCTTCTTCATCCCTACATCCTCGTCTTTATTGTTATTAACTGTTTTTATCTAACGCGGTTTACAACGATTGCGACGGATGTCCCCACCCGTCGCATACTCCTTCCTGTGGGAGCGGGCTTGCTCCCCCCACACTTGTTCATCACCGGCCTTTGAACTGCGCCACGTTGGCAGGTCGGTCTTCGGCCTGCGGCTGCGCAGCCACGCCCAGGCGTTCGCCGGACTTGGCGTCGAACAGCAGCACTTTCGCTGGGTCGAATTGCAACGTCAGGGTCTCTCCCGGCTGCGGCGCCACGTCTGGCGCCAGGCGGCAGCAGACCTTGGTGTCGTTGAGATTGACGAACACCAGGGTGTCTGGCCCGGTGGGTTCGGTGACCTGCACTTCGGCGCGAATGGTTGGCATGCCGTTCGGCTCGTTGCCGGCCAGCACGATCTGCTCCGGACGCAAGCCAAGGATCACTTCGCGATCTTCCAGGCCGGCGTCCTGCATGCCCAGCGGCAACTCGCAACGGGCCTGGCCGCTGTCGAGCAAGGCCAGCAGGCGGCCGTCCTTGCGTTGCAGGCGCAGCGGGATGAAGTTCATCGGCGGCGAACCGATGAAGCTCGCCACGAACAGGTTCGCCGGGTTGTTGTAGATGTCCTTCGGCGTGCCGAACTGTTGGATGATCCCGTCCTTCATCACCGCCACTTTGTCGCCCAGGGTCATGGCTTCGATCTGGTCGTGGGTCACGTAGACCGTGGTGGTCTTCAGGCGCTGGTGCATCAGTTTCATTTCGGTGCGCATCTCGACCCGCAGCTTGGCGTCGAGGTTGGACAACGGTTCGTCGAACAGGTAGATCTTCGGCCGCCGCGCCAGGGCCCGGCCCATCGCAACGCGCTGTTGCTGGCCACCGGAGAGCTGGCCAGGCTTGCGGTTGAGCAGGTGTTCGATCTGCAACAGCTTGGCGACCCGCGCCACTTCCTCATTGATGTCCGCCTGTTTCATCTTGCGAATCTTCAGGCCGAACTCGATGTTCTCGCGCACGCTCATGGTCGGGTACAGCGCGTAGGACTGGAACACCATGGCGATGTCGCGATCCTTCGGGCTCATGCCGCTGACATCCTGGTCGCCGATCATGATCGCGCCGCCGGTGATGGTCTCGAGGCCGGCGATGCAATTCATCAGGGTCGATTTGCCGCAGCCCGAAGGACCGACCAGGATCAGGAATTCGCCTTCTTTGATCGACAGCTGGATGTCTTTCAAGGTGTCGGGCAGGCCCGCGCCGTAGGTCTTGTTTACATTGCGAAGTTCAAGCGTAGCCATGATTACCCCTTGACCGCGCCAGCCGTGAGGCCGCGCACGAAATACTTGCCTGCGATCACATAGACCAGCAGGGTCGGCAGCCCGGCGATCATCGCCGCCGCCATGTCCACGTTATATTCCTTGGCCCCGGTGCTGGTGTTGACCAGGTTGTTCAGCGCCACCGTGATGGGCTGGGAGTCACCGCTGGAGAACACCACGCCGAACAGGAAGTCATTCCAGATCTGCGTGAACTGCCAGATGAGGCAGACCATGATGATCGGCGTCGACATCGGCAGGATGATCCGCCGGAAGATGGTGAAGAACCCGGCGCCATCGAGGCGCGCCGCCTTCACCAGCGCGTCGGGAATACTCACGTAGTAGTTACGGAAGAACAGCGTGGTGAACGCCAGGCCGTAGACGACGTGGACAAACACCAGGCCAGTGGTGGTGCTGGCCAGGCCCATCTTGCCGAGGGTGAACGAGGCCGGCAGCAGCACGGTTTGGAACGGCAGGAAGCAACCGAACAGCAGCAGGCCGAAGAACAACTGCGAGCCACGGAAGCGCCACATCGACAGCACATAACCGTTCAGCGCACCGATGGCCGTGGAAATCAGTACGGCCGGCACGGTGATCTTGATCGAGTTCCAGAAGTAACCGTTGACCGTCGCCCAGGCCTTGACCCAGCCGATGCCGCTGACCACGGTCGGCCAGCTCAACAGGTTGCCGGTGCTGATGTCTTCCGGCGTCTTGAAGCTGGTCAACAGCATGACCACCAACGGCACCAGGTAAAGCAGTACCGCAACAATCAGCACCGCATAGATCGCGATGCGGCTGATGGAAGGTTTCGCAGCGAGACTAGTCATGACGCTTGGCCCTCAGCTCGGAATACAAGTAAGGCACGATGATCGCGAGGATCGCACCGAGCATCAGGATTGCACTGGCCGAGCCCATGCCCATCTGACCGCGACTGAAGGTGAACGAATACATGAACATGGCAGGCAGGTCGGAGGAGTAGCCCGGACCACCGGCCGTCATGGCCGCCACCAGGTCGAAGCTCTTGATCGCAATGTGCGCCAGGATCATCACGGCGCTGAAGAACACTGGGCGCAGGCTCGGCAGTACGACTTTCCAGTAGATGCGCGGCATGCTCGCGCCATCGATCTGCGCGGCGCGGATGATCGACTGGTCCACGCCTCGCAGGCCGGCCAGGAACATCGCCATGATGAAGCCCGAGGCCTGCCAAACGGCAGCGATCACCAGGCAATACACCACGCGATCGGGGTCGATCAGCCAGTCCAGGCGGAAGCCTTCCCAACCCCAGTCACGCAACAATTTGTCCAGGCCCATGCCCGGGTTGAGCAGCCACTTCCAAGCGGTACCGGTGACGATCATCGAGAGCGCCATTGGGTACAGGTAAATGGTGCGGATGAAACCTTCGCGGCGAATACGTTGGTCGAGAAACACCGCCAGCAGCACGCCGATGACCAGGGTGATGCCGATGAACATCCCGCCGAACACCGCGAGGTTCTTGCTGGCCACCCACCAGCGGTCGTTGTCCCACAGCCGCGCATACTGAGCGAGGCCCGCCCATTTATAGGTAGGCAGGAAAGTCGACGTCGTGAACGACAGGACGAACGTCCACAGGATGTAGCCATAAAAGCCCACCAGGACGATGAACATGCTCGGCGCCAGCACCAGTTTTGGTAGCCAGCGCTGCAATGCATCGAACGGCGAGGCCTTGCTGAACACAGCAACAGAACTCATGGGGAAATCCAGTACCAGGAAAAACTACAAGTTTGTTCCTTGTGGGAGCGAGCCTGCTCGCGATGGCGTCGTATCAGCTCATGCACTGCTGCCTGACACTATGCTTTCGCGAGCAGGCTCGCTTCCACAGGGGTTAGCGGTTACTTCGCAGACTGAACCGCTGCGCCAAGTTTCTTGGCGGCGTCGGCCGGGTCGGCTTTCGGGTCGTTGATGTAGTTGGTCACGACGTCAAAGAACGCGCCTTGCACGGCCAGCGTGGTCGCCATGTTGTGTGCCATGCTCGGTTGCAGGCCGCCGTTCTTGGCGTCCGCCAGGAAGTCCTTGGCGGCGGTCTGGGCGCAGGAATCGAAACCGTACTTGCCCATGTCGGCCAGCATGTCGTTGCGCACCGGGATCGAACCCTTGTTGATGCTGAAGACTTTCTGGAAGTTCTCACCCAGCACGACCTTGGCGATGTCCTGCTGGCCCGCCGCAGTGCCTGCATCCTTCTGCTTGAACACCGCCAGGGAGTCGATGTTGTAGGTGAAGGCCTTCTCGGTACCCGGGAACGCTACGCACTCGTAGTCCTTGCCGGCGACTTTCTTGGCGGCGGTCCACTCGCTCTTGGCCCAGTCACCCATGATCTGCATGCCGGCCTTGCCATTGATGACCTTGGCCGCTTCCAGGTTCCAGTCCTGGCCCTTGCCATCGGCGTCCATGTAGGTCGCGACTTTCTTCAGCTCGGTCAGCGCCTTGACCATTTCCGGGCCGGTCAACGCTTTGTTGTCCAGGTCGACCAGTGCTTTCTTGTAGCCATCAGCGCCCATGACCGAGAGCACCACCGCTTCGAACACGGTGCTGTCCTGCCAAGGCTGGCCACCGTGGGCCAGGGGGATGAAGCCCGCGGCCTTGAGTTTGTCGCCGGCGGCGTAGAATTCTTCGAGGGTGGTTGGATTCTTGGTGATACCGGCTTTCTTGAAGACTTCCGGGTTGATCCACAGCCAGTTGACGCGGTGGATGTTCACCGGCACGGCAACGTAGTCACCTTCGTACTTCACGGTATCGGAGACTTTCTTGTCGAGCAGGCTGTCCCACTTTTCTGCCTTGGAAACGTCCTTGAGGACGTCGGTGTCGAGCAGGCCGGTGGTCGCCCATTCCTGGATGTCCGGGCCCTTGATCTGGGCAACGCCCGGTGGGTTGCCGGCCACGGCGCGGCTCTTGAGCACGGTCATGGCGGTAGAACCGCCACCGCCAGCGACGGCGCCGTCCTTCCAGGTAAAACCGTCTTTTTCTACTTGAGCCTTGAGCACATCGACCGCGGCTTTTTCACCGCCCGACGTCCACCAGTGGACGACTTCCACGGAACCTTTCGATTCGGCGGCCAGGGCGCTGACAGGGAATGCTGCGACGGGAAGCAAGGAAGCAAGAGAAATGACAGTAGCGAGGCGAGAAATCGCATTCATCTAGAAGTACCTTTCTTGTTGTTATGCATGCAAGTCTGGTGCTTGCGCTGCATGGATTCTAATCAGGGGTTATCCCTTCGCAGGTAACGAAGGGACGTGGATATGTCACGACATGGTTACACAGGTGCAGGATCGGACATCCGCGCCAAGGCTGACGCCATGCTCGGGGCCAACGGGAGACGAGGGATCAACACCGCTTGCCAGGCATGATAAAGGTCCGGCTTGCCCGGCCAGATGTCGGCGCTGGGGCGGTTCTGCGGGTCGAGCTCGTGATGCCAGCTGCCGTTGCAGCGATCGATGAAATGCTTGTCACAAAATTCCCAGAAGCGCCGGTACCACGCTTCGTATCGAGCCTCGTCGGTACGTTTGAGCAAGGCACTGGCCGCCGCTGCCGCTTCGGCATGCACCCAGTGCAGGCGATGGCGAACCACGGCGCGATTGTCCCAGTCCAGCGTGTAAACGATGCCCGGGGCGCCGTCGACGTTCCAGCCATGGCGGCAGTTCTGGTCGAACAGTTTCTGAGCGTCCTGGGCCAGCCAGCCCGGCGTCAGCATGCCGATCTGCACGCGTGCGGCCTCGAGGTGCAACAACAGCCGCGCCCATTCGAAACCATGGCCAGGGGTGGTGCCGTAGGGACGAAACCCATCGGCCGGGTTGTCGTGGTTGTACTCGCGCAGCGGCTGCCAGTCGCGGTCGAAATGCTCGACGACCATGTAGTCGTTGGCGGCCGCGTGACCATGGATCACCCGCTCGACGATACGCAACGCGCGAGCCAGCCAGCGCGGATCGTCCGTGGCATCGGCGAGGGCGAGGAAGGCTTCGGTGCCGTGCATGTTGCTGTTGGCGCCGCGATAGGCCTCTTCTTCTGACCAGTCGCGGTTGAAGGATTCACGCAGGGCACCCTCCTCCTCGCACCAGAAATGTTCGTCGATGACCCGCACCGCCTCCTTGAGCAGGGCCTCGGCGTCAGGGCGCTGGGCCACGACCGCAGAGCTGGCTGCCAGGGCAACGAAAGCATGCAGGTAAGCGGCTTTTCCAGTCTCGTTTTCAGCCGGATCGGTCTTGGCGAACCAACCGCCATGCTCGGCATCGCGCAGCGGCCCCATGAGCGCCTGTACGCCATGGTCAACCAGCTCGGCGAACCCCGGCAGGCCTTGGATGTGGGCCATGGCGAAGCTGTGGGTCATGCGCGCGGTATTCATGGTTTCGGCCCGGGCATCGGCCGGCAGGCGGCCCAATTCGTCCAGGTTGCCAAAGCCGTCCGGCAGCTTGGAGGCCTTGGCGAACGTCAGCAGACGCAAGCCTTCTGCGGCAAGCCATTGCTGGTGGGCGGGCGCATTCAGCCAACTGCTGAACGCCGGTTGGAAGGTGTCCATCGAGATACCTTTTTTGTTGTTTTGACGCAGGGAGTCTAAACAAGGGAGGGTTGACGGCAGGTAACGAAAGGGGCGAGTTATGTCACCGAGTTGTGACATTGGCATGGATATGTGTTGAAGCGATGGGCGCCTCCGTCGGAACGCCGCCCGGAGCAGGCTCGCTCCCACATTGGACTTCATTGACGCGCATATCCTGTTTGACGCAGATCCCCTGTGGTAGCGAGCCTGCTCGCGACGAACGATAACGCGGTCTAATCAATCCACGCTGCGAGGCAACTGCAACGTCACCCGCAACCCACCCTCGCGCAGGTTCTGCAAACTCACCTCACCGCCATGGCTGTGGGCAATGTTGCGTGCGATACCCAGCCCCAGGCCGTACCCCTGCTGCTGCCCGGCCAGGCGAAAGTGCGGCTCGAAGACTTGTTCGAGGCGTTGTTCCGGTACGCCCGGGCCTTCGTCATCGACGTGCAGGATGAACGCCGACTCATCATCATCGATGTGCAAATGGGCTCTCTGGCCGTATTTCAAGGCGTTGTCGATCAGGTTGCCGATGCACCGCTTGAGGGCCAGCGGCTTGCCGGGATACGGCGCCAGCGCCCGGCCATCCTGGGTCACTCGGCCGTTGCCGTTGGGCGCCAGATAAGGCTCTACCAGGCAATCCAGCACATGGTTGAGGTCCACCGGCTCGATGTTTTCGTGGATGTCGGTGTCCTTCACACATTGCAGCGCCCCCTTGACCAACAGCTCCAGCTCATCCAGGTCTCGGCCGAACTTGGCTTGCAGGTTTTCATCCTCCAGCAGCTCGACCCGCAACCGCAGCCGGGTAATCGGCGTGCGCAGATCGTGGGAGATGGCGCTGAACAACTGGCTGCGCTCGGTCAAATAGCGGCTGATGCGCTCGCGCATGGCATTGAAAGCCCGGCCCACCTCCACCACTTCGCTGCCGCCACCCTCGGCCACCGGTTCCACTTCGGCACCGAGGGACATGTCCCGCGCCGCTCGGGCCAGGCGTTTCAATGGTCGGCTCTGCCAATGCACCAACAAGCCGATGAACAACAGCAACAGGCTGCTGGTGAGCACGATGAAGCCCACCTGCTGCTTGGGCAGATCCTGCTCTTCGAGGCTGGTATAGGGTTCGGGCAGCAGCGAGGCGATGTAAAGCCATTCACCCGGCGCCATCTGGATTTGCGTGACCAAGACCGGTGGATTCACCGGCTCAAGCGTCAAGGCGTAATGGGCCCATGATCGCGGCAGCTCGTCGAGCTTGAGCCCGCCGTTGAAAATCCGCAGGTCTTCAGGGCTGACGAATTTGACCGAGATGTCGGCGCTGCTGCCCAGGGAGCGCCGCAGCACGTCATCCACGGCCTGGAGCACCGCCAGCTTTCGCGGCGTCACGGGCAGCACGTCCATGCCCAGCGGCTTGTCATTGAGGGTGACGACAAAGCGTGTGCCGCCCATGCTGCGCAACTGGTCCAGCACCAGGGGCCGGTACGCCACCGGCAGCGAGCGCAGATAACTGACAGTGGCGGTCATCGAATGGGCAAGGCTGCGCGCGCTGGTGACCAGGCCTTCAAGCTGGGTGGCGCGCAATTGGGAGACCCAGATCAGACTGGACAGCGTCTGGGCGAACAGCACCACCAGTAGCGTCAGCAGCAGCATCCGCCCCAGCAACGAGCGTGGCACGGGCACCCGGCGCACGACTTTCCTGATCGCTTCAGTGACCATTGCTGGCAACCACACTGGCCGCCAGTTGATAACCACTGCCGCGCACCGTGCGGATCAACCGCGGCGGCTTTTCCGTGTCGCGCAGGCGCTGGCGCAGGCGACTGACCGCCATGTCGACGATCCGGTCCAAGGGCATCAGTTCGCGCCCACGCGTGGCGTTGCCGATGGTGTCACGGTCGAGGATTTCCTGAGGGTGGTCGAGGAACAACTTGAGCAGGGCAAAATCAGCACCGGAGAGAATCACCTCTTCACCGTCGGCGTGGAACAGCCGATGGCTGACCATGTCCAGCCGCCATTCGTCGAAGGCCAGCACGTCGCCGCCCGTCCGCTCCTGGCCGAACTGCGCCCGGCGCAGCAGCGCCTTGATGCGCGCCTGCAATTCACGCGGGCTGAACGGCTTGCCCAGGTAATCATCGGCACCCAATTCCAGGCCAATGACCCGGTCGGCTTCGTCGGAGCTGGCGGTGAGCATGATGATCGGCACATGGGCCTGGCGTGGATGTTCGCGAACCCAGCGGCACAGGCTGAAACCGTCCTCATCGGGCAGCATCACATCGAGGATCACCAGGTCGCTTGGCGCCTCGTTCAAGGCCTGGCGAAACCCGGCGCCATCAGGCGTGGTGCGCACCTGGAAACCCGCACGGCTGAGGTAAGTGTCCAGCAGTTCGCGAATCTCCTGGTCATCGTCGACCAACAAAATCGATTTGTTCACTGCACTCACGGGGCCTCGTCCTTGTTGTGTGGATTGGGGGCGATTATGCCTGATGGCCGGGTTTTACAAACACTACAGAGCCCCTTGTGGGAGCGAGCTTGCTCGCAATAGCGGTGTATCAGTCAATCTCAATGGCGACTGACACTCCATCATCGCGAGCAAGCTCGCTCCCACAGGAGCGGTTTCCAATTTCAAATCGTGGAGGATTGCTCCAACGCCACGCCCGCGCCCATCAGGCCGGAGTATGGCGCCGTCACCAGCCAGACCGGAATACCCTTGAAATAATCGCTCATGCAGCCCTTGTCGGCGAAGGATTTGGCGAAACCGCTTTCGACGAAGAAATCGGCAAACCGCGGGACCACGCCGCCAACGATGTACACGCCGCCACGCCCGCCCACCGTGAGTACGTTGTTGCCGGCCACGCGGCCCAGCCATCGGCAGAACTGCTCGAGCACTTCCAGGGCGATAGGGTCGCCGGCCAGCCCGGCGGCAGTGATCGACTCGGGGGTATCGAGCACCGGGTCATGACCGTCCACCGCGCAAATCGCCCGGTAGACACGGGGCAGGCCGCTGCCGCTCAGGGCGGTTTCGGCGCTGACGTGGCCGATCTCGTTGTAGATGTGCTGCCAGAGCTGGGTCTCGCGCGGACTGCTCATCGGCAGGTCGACATGGCCGCCCTCCCCTGGCAACGCCGCAAAACGGCCCTCGCCCAAGTCCAGCAGCGTACCGACGCCCAGCCCGGTGCCCGGGCCGATCACCACCGCCGGGCGCATCGGCTCCGGCGTGCCCTGGCAGACAACCCGGTACTCATCCGGACGCAAGCAGGTCATGCCCAGGGCCATGGCGGAGAAGTCGTTGACCAGCAACAGTTTCTCCACCTGCAACCTCTGGCAGAACGCCAGGTTGCTCAGGCGCCAGTGATTGTTGGTAAAACGAAACTCATCGCCGCTCACGGGGCCGGCCACCGACAGGCACACCGAACCGATGGCGCCCGGTTTCATTCCCATGCCATTCAAGTAAACCTCGATGGCATCTTCCGGGCAGGCGTAATCCGCTGTCGCCAGCACCTGGATATTCTCCAGGTTGTGGTTCTTCCACAGGGCGAAACGCGCGTTGGTCCCACCGATGTCACCGACCAAAGCCAGTTTCAATTAAGCGTCTCCAAGGCAGAAGTGAAGGCGCTGGCGCCCTGCTCTGCCGAGCTGAAGGCCATGCGCATGAAACCGAACAGCTCGCGACCAGCGCCGATGTTGTTGCCCAACAAGCCCTTGGCCGGTTCGCGCGCGGCGAATTCCTCGGCGTCGACCTTCAGCTCCAAGGTGCCTTTGACGCCATCGACGCGGATGATATCGCCCTCCTGCACCCGCGCCAACGCGCCGCCGACATAAGCTTCAGGGCTGACATGAATGGCCGCCGGGATTTTCCCGGATGCCCCGGACATGCGTCCATCAGTGACCAGCGCCACCTTGAAGCCACGGTCCTGCAGCACGCCGAGGAACGGCGTCATCTTGTGCAGCTCCGGCATGCCGTTGGAGCGCGGGCCCTGGAAGCGCATCACCGCGACAAAATCCTTCTCCAGCAGACCCGCCTTGAACGCATCCGCCAGGTCCTGCTGATCCTGGAAGACCATGGCCGGCGCTTCGACGATCTGGTTTTCCAAGGCCACGGCCGAAACCTTCATGACCCCACGCCCGAGGTTGCCTTCCATCACCCGCAACCCGCCTTCTGGGGAGAAGGCACGGGCCACCGGACGCAGGATGGTTTCGTCGAGGCTTTCGGTCGGGCCGTCGCGCCACACCAGCTCGCCATCCTCCAGGAACGGCTCCTGGGTGTAGCGACTCAGGCCATGGCCGAGCACGGTGTTGACGTTGTCGTGGAGCAGGCCGGCTTCCAGCAATTCGCGGATCAGAAAGGACATGCCGCCCGCCGCCTGGAAGTGGTTGATGTCGGCCTTGCCGTTCGGGTAGACGTGGCTGAGGGTCGGCACCACTTCGGAGAGGTCGGCCATGTCCTGCCAGGTCAGCTGGATGCCCGCCGCCATGGCGATGGCCGGCATGTGCAGGGTGTGGTTGGTGGAACCGCCGGTGGCGTGCAGTGCAACGATGGAGTTGACCAGTGAGCGTTCGTCGACGATTTCGCCGATGGGCATGAAGTTGCCGCTCTGCTTGGTCAGGCGCGTCACCTGGAACGCGGCCTCACGGGTCAACGCATCGCGCAGCGGCGTGTTCGGGTTGACGAACGAAGCGCCCGGCAAATGCAAGCCCATCACTTCCATCAGCAACTGATTGGTGTTGGCGGTGCCGTAGAACGTGCAGGTGCCCGGACTGTGGTAGGACTTCATTTCCGATTCCAGCAGCTCTTCACGGCTGGCCTTGCCCTCGGCGTAGCGCTGGCGTACGTCGGCTTTTTCCTTGTTGGAAATGCCCGAGACCATCGGCCCGCCGGGCACGAAGATCGTCGGCAGATGACCGAAGCGCAGCGCGCCCATCATCAGGCCAGGGACGATTTTGTCGCAGATGCCGAGCATCAGCGCGCCGTCGAACATGTTGTGGGACAACGCCACCGCCGTGGACAGTGCGATCACTTCACGGCTCGGCAAGCTCAGTTCCATCCCCGCCTCACCCTGGGTCACGCCGTCGCACATGGCGGGCGTGCCGCCGGCGAACTGGCCAACCGAGCCGATCTCGCGCAGGGCTTTCTTGATTTGTTCTGGAAATGTTTCGTAGGGCTGGTGGGCCGAGAGCATGTCGTTGTAGGACGACACGATGGCGATGTTGGCGGCGTTCATCATCCGCAGGTGGTGCTTGTCTTCAGTGCCGCAACCGGCCACACCATGGGCGAAGTTGGCGCACTGCAGCTTGCCGCGCATCGGCCCGTCGCTGGCTGCACCGCGGATCAGTGCAAGGTAAGCCTCGCGCGTAGCGCGACTGCGGGCGATAAGCCGTTCGGTGACCTCAAGTACGCGGGGATGCATGTGTAGAACTCCAGGCTAGCGGGTGTGGCGACCTGATTGTCTATGCTGGTTAAAAGCCCGTTGCACACCCGGTGAAAGACAAGGCGACAAACGGTTTTTGACCAATCGGACCAGTTGATTCAGGTCACTCGTTGTAGATAAAACAAAATATTGCCACTAAAAAGGCTTGTTTTCTATTTTTATGCGAATAATCTTGTAATTCCAACAACAAATCGATGGCGGCGCAGTTAATGACTCTTCGAATCGCAATCAATGGTTTTGGCCGCATCGGCCGCAACGTCCTCCGCGCACTGTATACCCAAGGCTATCGTCGCGACCTGCAGATCGTCGCCATCAACGACCTAGGCGACAGTGCGATCAACGCTCATCTGCTCAAGTTCGACACCGTGCATGGCACTTTCGATGCCGACGTGCAGCACGATCACGAAAGCCTGACGGTCAATGGCGACCGCATTTCGGTCAGTGCCATCCGCAACCCGGCCGAGCTGCCCTGGGCCGCCGAGAAGATCGATGTGGTGTTTGAATGCACCGGTCTGTTTACCGACCGCGCCAAGGCTGCCGCCCACATCAGTGCCGGCGCTCGCAAAGTGATTATCTCGGCCCCGGCCAAGGGCGCCGATGCCACTGTGGTGTACGGCGTCAACCATGACATCTTGCGCCAGTCCCACCAGATCATTTCCAACGCGTCGTGCACCACTAACTGTTTGGCCCCGGTGGCCCAGGTGCTGCACCGCGAGCTCGGCATCGAAAGCGGCCTGATGACCACCATCCATGCCTACACCAACGACCAGAACCTGACCGACGTCTATCACAGCGACCCGTACCGCGCCCGCTCGGCCACCCAGAACATGATCCCGAGCAAGACCGGCGCCGCCGAAGCCGTGGGCCTGGTGCTGCCGGAACTGGCGGGCAAGTTGACCGGCATGGCCGTGCGCGTGCCGGTGATCAACGTCTCCCTGGTGGACCTCACCGTGCAACTCAAGCGCGAAGCGTCGGCCGATGAAGTCAACGCACTGCTCAAGCAGGCCAGCCAGCACTCCAAGATCCTCGGCTACAACACCCTGCCGTTGGTCTCCAGCGATTTCAACCACAACCCGTTGTCGTCGATCTTCGATGCCAACCACACCAAAGCCAGCGGCAAGCTGCTCAAGGTGCTGGCCTGGTATGACAACGAATGGGGCTTCTCCAACCGCATGCTGGATAACTGCCTGGCGTTGTGTAACGCGGAGTAACTGCCACGGTAGTTCTTGAGCTTTTCTGTGGGCGCTTTTCTGTGGGAGCGAGCTTGCTCGCAAAAGCGGCGTATCAGCCAACATCAATGGCAACTGACACTCCGTCATCGCGAGCAAGCTCGCTCCCACAGGGTTACAACATCGATGAAATGAAGGCTTGACCCGTCACGCAGATGATAAGCATTATCATCCGCTCGAACCGGACCGGGCCCTACCGTGAGTCAATCGCGCTTTCATCATGTCTTTCTCGCCCAGCGCACGCCCCTGCTGCGCACCCTCGAGCGGATGGTCAACAACCCGAGCACCGCCGAAGACTTGCTGCAGGAAACCTACCTGCGTGTCACCCGCGCCTTGAGCGAACGCACCGTCGATCATCTCGAACCCTTTGTTTTCCAGACCGCCCGCAATCTGGCGCTGGATCATCTGCGCGCGCGGCGGATCCAGTCGCGGGCCCTGGTCGACGACGTGCCGCTGGACATCGTGAACAACGTCGTCGCCCCTCAAAGCAGCGCCGAAGATGCCGCCCACGCCGCGCAAATGCTCGAACGCCTCAACGTCAGCCTGCAATCCCTCAGCCCCCGTCAACAGCAGATCTTCATTCTCAGCCGGCTGCATGGCCACAGCTACCAGGACATCGCGCAACGATTAGGCGTGTCCCTGAGCACGGTGCAAAAAGACCTGAAACTGATCATGGCCATCTGCGTGGGCGTGGCCGAACGCAACCCGTGAATACAAGCGGCAAGCCACAAGCTTCGAGCCGCAAGCGGGATGTGGGCTTGCCAGCTACCGCTTGCGGCTTGTAGCGTGTGCTTGCCGCCAATAATGAGAATCCACCGTGACGGACAACCATCGCCCACCTGAAGCCGCCGAGGCGCAGGACACCGCCCACGCCATGGATCAGGCGCTGGACTGGTTGATCCTGCTCGACAGCCCCAGCGAGGAGCAGCGCCGACACTTCCAGGCCTGGCTGGCGGCCGATCCACGCCATGGCGAAGCGTTCGCCAGGGCCCAGGCGATCTGGAACGGCCCGCAGATAATCGAAAGCGCCCGGCAACTGAGGGACCGGCCAAAGATCACCACGCTGTCGCGCCTGCGCGCCCATTGGAAACCCCTGGCCACCGCCGCCGTGCTGTTGCTGGGACTGTTCAATTTCAGCGACCTGCCCCTGCGCTTCCAGGCCGACCACCTGACCGTGGTCGGTGAACGCCAGCGCCTGCAGTTGGAAGACGGCTCCAAGGTGCTGCTCAATACCGATTCGGCCTTCTCCAGTTCATTCGACAACCAACGGCAAGTGGCCCGGCTCTACAAGGGCGAAGCTTTCTTCGAGGTGCCAGCCAACCGTCATTTGCCGTTGGAGCTGGACGCAGGCCCGGTCACCGCCAGCGTCAGCGACACCTCGTTCGCCGTGCGCTACGAGGATGGCGTCGCGCAAGTCCAGGTGCAGCGCGGCGACGTCGACCTGCGGGCCACCCGCTACGACACCCACGTGCGGCTGTCGGCTGGCGAAAGCATCCGCATCGGCCCCAATGGCTTCGACCGCCCGGCACGGCTCGATGCCGGCACCGACCTTGCCTGGGTGCAGGGCCGACTGGTGTTCGAGAACCGTCCGCTGAGCCAGGTCTTGGCGGAGTTGCGACGCTACTACCCAGGCTGGATCATCAACACCAACGAACGGCTGGCCAACGTCGCGGTGACGGGCAACTACCGCCTCGACCAGCCCCTGGACGTGGTCCGCTCCCTGGCCCAGATCACCTCCGCGCGCCTGCAGGAATTCCCGGCGCTGGTGATTTTGAACTAAATGAGAATTATTTTTACTCGATAGCCTCCGCTGGTTCGTCTCGTTATAGCCAATGCAATTGATTCGCATCTCCACGATGCCGATCTGCACCTATAACAGATGCGACACGGAGCGCTATCGATGTCCTCTCGCCTTACTTGCCGGTTACTCGCCCCTTCCCGCGCACTTTCATTGCTGACCGCCGCCATCCTGATGGCCGGTGCCGCGCCGGCCGCCCTTGCCGCCGCTGGCCAACCGCCCGCGCACAACATGGGCGACTACAGCTTCAACATCGCCCGGCAGCCCTTGGTCTCCGCGCTCAACGCGTTCACTGCCGTCACAGGCTGGCAGGTGGGGCTGCCGGCTGAACTGGCCGAAGGCATCGCCTCGCCGGGCGTCAACGGCTCGCTGTCGCCGGAGAAAGCCTTGGAGCGCCTGTTGGTGGGGACCGACTTGCGTTACCGCAAACTGGGCAGCAACAACATCGTTCTGGAAAAACGCAGCGCGGGCAACGTGCTGGACTTGCAGCAGGTGACCATCAGCGCCACCCGTCAAGAACAGGACATCACCCGCGTACCGAGCACCGTTTCCGTTCATGATCGCCAGCAACTGGACCGTAACAACGTAAACACCATCAAGGACTTGGTGCGCTACGAGCCCGGCGTATCGGTGGGCGGCGCGGGCGAGCGCGGCGGCATCAGCGGCTACAACATCCGCGGGATCGACGGCAACCGCATCCTGACCCAGGTCGACGGCGTGGAAGTGCCCGGCGGTTTCTTCAACGGCCCCTACGCCAAGACCCAGCGCAACTATGTCGACCCGGAGATCATCAAGCGCGTGGAGATCCTGCGCGGACCGGCCTCGGTGCTGTACGGCAGCAACGCCATTGGTGGCGTCGTGAGTTATTTCACCCTCGATGCGGATGACATCATCAAGCCGGGCAAGGATGTTGGCGCGCGCCTGAAGACTGGCTACAGCTCCGTCGACGAGAGCTGGCTCAAGTCCGCCACCATCGCCGGTCGCAGCGGGCCCTTCGACGGCCTGCTGCACTACAGCCAGCGCGACGGCCATGAAACCGAATCCTACGGCAGCAACAATGGCACCGGCCTGGACCGCACCGCGGCCAACCCGCAGGACGTGCGCGCCAACAACGTGCTGGCCAAGCTCGGCTGGAACTACAACGATGACGCACGCCTGAGCCTGGTCTACGAGAAGTACAAGGACGACCGTGACACCGATCTGAAAAGCGCCTACGGCGGTCCTTACGCCAACGGCCAACCGGCCATTCCCGCCTCCATCCTGCCGGGCGGCATGTACCAGTGGCGCACCGGCAACGACACCATCACCCGCGAACGTTTCGGCCTGGAGCACAGCTTCGCGCTCGACAGCCTGCTGGCCGATAACATCAAGTGGAGCCTGAACCACCAGGTCGCCAAGACCGACCAGAGCACCGCCGAATTCTACTTCCCGATCACCCGTAGGGTCCTTCGCACGCGAGAGACCCTGTATGAAGAAAAACAGTGGGTGCTTGATGCGCAAGTCGACAAGTCATTCAGCATTGCCGACACCGATCACACGCTGACCTACGGCACCACGCTCAAACAGCAGAAAGTCACCGGTTCGCGCAGCGGCAATGGCGTGTGCCTGGCGGTCGGCGTGGGCTGTGCCGCCGTCGGCGCCATCAGCACGCGGGACGTACTGGCAAAAGCCAGTGACTTCCCGGACCCGACCATCAACACCTACAGCCTGTTCGCCCAGGACCAGATCAGCTGGGAAAAATGGACCTTCACACCGGCGCTGCGTTACGACTACACCCAGCTCAAGCCACACCTGACCGAAGAATTCCTCAGCACCGTTGACCCTACCGCCGGCGGTAAAGTCAGTGATGAGAACAAGACCTGGCACCGCGTCTCGCCCAAGTTCGGGCTGACTTACGCCCTGACCGACCAATACACCTGGTTTGGCCAATACGCCGAGGGTTTCCGCACCCCGACCGCCAAGGCTCTGTACGGGCGCTTCGATAACCCGGACGCGGGCTACAGCGTGGAACCCAATCCCGACCTGGAGCCGGAAAAAAGCAAGAGCTACGAAACCGGCCTGCGCGGTCGTTTCGACTCCGGTTCGTTCGACGTGGCGGTGTTCTACAACAAGTACCGCGATTTCATCAACGAGGACGCCATTACCCCTGGCGCGGACCAGTTGACCTTCCAGAGCAACAACATCAAGCACGCCACCATCAAGGGCATCGAGGCCAAGGGGCGCCTGGACCTGGACGTGTTCGGCGCGCCACGGGGCCTCTATACCCAAGGTTCGGTGGCTTACCTCCAAGGCCGCAACGACGACACCGGCGAACCGCTCAACAGCATCAACCCGATGACCGGCGTATTCGGCCTGGGCTATGACCAGGAGCAGTTCGGCACTTTGCTCAGCTGGACCCTGGTGAAGAAGAAAAACCGCGTCGACGACAGCAACTTCAACTCTCCTGACGGCGTCAGCAGCCAGTTCAAGACGCCGGGCTTCGGCATCCTCGACCTGAGCGGGTACTACAAGGTCACCGACGATGTCACCGTCAGCGGCGGCCTCTACAACCTCACCGACAAGAAATACTGGCTGTGGGACGACGTGCGCGGCTACGACAGCGTCGGCGAAGCGGCAGTGCTGAGCCCGGCCAACCTCGACCGCCTGACCGCCCCTGGGCGCAACTTCGCGGTCAACCTGATCTGGGATATCTGATCCGATTCTTCACGCAAGACAGTTACCTGTGGCGAGGGAGCAGGCTCGCGCTGGGACGGTCCGACGCTTCGGGCGAAGCGCCCCCAGATCTAACGCTCGCTGCGCAACCGAGCGGGAGCAAGCTCCCTCGCCACGATGTATTCCACTCGAAGGAATTGCTATGAGCACACAACGCACCCTTTCCCGCTCCCAACGCCTGAACCAGATCACCCACGAGCCCCACGGCAAGCTCGACGCGCTGGTCAAGGCTCACGCCCCATTCGAAACCCAGGCCAGCTACGCCCGCTTCGTCGTCGCCCAGTACCAATTCCAGTCGGAACTGGTGGCGCTGTACAACGACGCGCAACTGACCGCGCTGATTGCCGACCTGCCCGCGCGCTGCCGCGCCGAAGCGGCCAAGGCCGACCTGGCGGACCTGCACACCGAAGTGCCGCCGCCAGTGGCCGGCGCAGTGAAAAACCCAACCCAGGCCGAAGCCCTCGGCTGGCTGTTCGTGTCCGAGGGTTCCAAGCTTGGCGCCGCGTTCCTGATCAAGCGCGCCGTGGGGCTGGGGCTGAGCGAAACCTTTGGTGCCCGACACTTGGCAGAACCGGCGGGCGGGCGTGCCGAAGGCTGGAAAACCTTCACCCGGATCCTCGACGCGCTGCCCCTCACCGAACAGCAGGAAGCCGAGGCGGACAAAGGAGCGCTGGCGGCCTTCAACCGCTTTACCGTGTTACTGGAGCAAGCCTACGCGACCGAGTTGGCCTGAAGCCTTCACAGTTTCCCTTGCGCGAGCGAGCCTGCTCGCGATGACACTGGCTCAGTCGCCACAGAAGTCGCCTGACCCACCGCCATCGCGAGCCGGCTCGTTCCCACAGGGAATGTGCATGAAAGAAGAACACTGATGAAACGCCCTTCCAGATTCACTCGCCTGCTCTTCGCCCTCCTCGCCTACACCAGCCTGGCCATCGGCCTGGTGGCCATCGTCGTGCCGGGCTTGCCCACCACCGAATTCATCCTGCTTGCCGCCTGGGCCGCGACCCGCAGTTCGCCGCGCCTGAGCGCTTGGCTGGAGGGCCATCGGTTGTTCGGGCCGATGCTGCGCAACTGGCGCAACGGCAAGGTTATCCCGCGCCGGGCCAAGATCGCTGCAACGGTCAGCATGCTGTGCTGTGCAGGGTTTATGCTGCTGATGCTCGATCACCGCTGGCCGGTATACCTGGCACTCGCAGGCATGGGCCTGGGCAATCTCTGGATCTGGTCCAGACCGGAGAATCGTGGCGAGGGAGCTGGCTCCCGCTGGGCCGGTCCGACGCCTCGGGCGTAGCGGCCCCCGACGTTTGTTTGATCTATGCTCGCTCTCTGGTTCAGGAGGGTTTCCAAATGTCAGACCTACTCACACCCATGCAAACCGCCATGGGCTTGCCCACGACACCCATCCCCTTCACCAGCGAAGGCGCCCTGCCCTCCGCCTTCGCCGTCACCGAGCTGGCCTGCGCGAGCATCGCCACGGCCGGTCAAGCGGTCGCCGAACTGATCCGCCAGCAAACCGGTCGCCTGCCGTCGATGGAAGTCGACCGGCGCCTGGCCTCATTCTGGTTTTCCACCTCCCTGCGGCCCATCGGCTGGGGCGTGCCGCCCCTGTGGGATCCGGTGGCGGGCGACTACGCCACCGCCGACGGCTGGATCCGCCTGCACACCAACGCGCCGCATCATCGCCAGGCGGCGCAAAAGGTGCTCGGCGCCTGCACCGACCGCGCCGACATGGCCAGCAGAGTGGTCCGGTGGAACAAGGCCGAACTGGAACAGGCCGTGATCGATGCCGGCGGTTGCGCCGCGCAGATGCGTTCATGGCTGGCATGGCAGGCGCATCCCCAGGGCATCGCTGTCAATGCCGAGCCCCTCGTTCATTTGGATAGCGGAGCGCAAGGCGCGCCTGGCCCCTGGCTCGGCTCCGTCGCCCAGCCCTTGGCGGGCCTCAAGGTGCTGGACCTGACCCGCGTGCTGGCCGGCCCGGTTGCCAGTCGCTTTCTCGCCGGGCTGGGGGCCGACGTGCTGCGCATCGACCCGCCGACCTGGAACGAACCCGGCGTGGTGCCTGAAGTCACCCTCGGCAAACGTTGCGCCCGCCTCGACTTGCGCCAGCCCACCGATCGAGCAGCGTTCGAGGCGCTGCTCCAGGAGGCGGACATCCTGTTGCACGGCTACCGCGCCGACGCGCTCGAACGCCTGGGCTACGGCGCTACACAACGTCGGCAGTTGGCGCCCGGCCTGATCGACGTCTGCCTCAACGCCTACGGCTGGAGCGGCCCCTGGCAACACCGCCGCGGCTTCGACAGCCTGGTGCAGATGAGCTGCGGTATCGCCGAGGCCGGCATGGCCTGGAAACACACGGACAAACCGACGCCTCTGCCGGTCCAGGCGCTGGACCACGGCACCGGTTACCTGATGGCCGCCAGCGCAATCGTGTTGCTGAATCGACGCTTGGCCAACGGCCGTGGGGGCTCGGCACGCTTGTCACTGGCGCGCACGGCGAAGCTGTTGATCGAGGGCGGCGCCGGCAGTGAGGTTGCATTGCGCCCCGAAGACGAGGCTGACCAGGGGTTGCTGGTGGAACAGACGCCCTGGGGTCCGGCGCATCGCTTGCAGGTACCGCTGAAAATGCCCGGCACGCCGCTGCAATGGAAGTTGCCGGCCGCTGACCTGGGCGCCCACCGCGCGCAATGGTGACGGTTCAATAGACCGCACCCGTCGCCCGACATGTTTATCGATAACGGGAAAACTTATGGGGCAGGCGCGGTGTCTGCCGTTCTCCACGCCTTCGAAGGAGAGACGCTGATGGCCACGTTCCAACCCGGACACCTGCACATGGAGCGCCATGCGCTGAACAAGGATGATTTCAGCTACAACCTGTGCATCGATTACGAAATAGCCCAGGATCCCGACGAGGGAAAGGGCATGTCATTTCGCCTGCACGGCACGGTAGAAGACAAGAACGTAGACGAGACGTTTTTCCTGGCCAAGGACCAAGCCTTCGACTTCGCCCGCCACGCCACCCGCATTGCCCAATACTACGGCCTGCCCAAGAGCACGAACATCGGCGCGATGCACAAGTACTACGACGAAATGTTCGAAGACGTGCGCCACCAGTTGGATGTCAAGCCGGGGGATCCGATGAAACCTGAGCATTTGGAATAGAACGCTCGAAAGAACAACCCTAATCCCTGTGGGAGCAAGCTTGCTCCCACAGGGAACATCAGCGAGCTGAATATCTGCTTACATACACACACCGCCTGGCTGGCAACCCGCCATGGCTGACCTATGCTGAAAACAGTACCCCCGGGTATTCGTTCAGAGGTCATCGCCATGAACATCAAAACAAGAAGACGCCTCGCCATATTTGTCACCTGCACCGCCACGCTGGCGCTGTATGGCACCGCGGCTTATCGGGTCGAGCAGGCCAGGCAGCTGCCCCGTGAATACGCCAGCTGCAACTTCGAACGCTGCATACCGCACAACGCAACCTTGAACGCGCTGCGCTGAGACGGTTTCAGTCGTCCTGCTGATCGGTCTTGAGCCGGTCTCGGAAGGCTTTGGGCGAGATACCGACGCGCCGACGGAACAGTCGGGTGAAGTTGGTCGGGTCGGAGAAGCCAAGCATCTCGGAGATCTCATAGATCGTCATGCCTGTATAGGTCAGCAGCCGCTTGGCTTCCAGCAACTGGCGCTCGTGCATGATTTGCAGTGCCGGCTGTCCCGCGAGTTCGCGACAGGTGCCATTGAGGTGCGACACCGAGATGCCCAGGCGATGGGCCAGGTCCTCGACCTTGACGTGCTGGCGATAGGTCTCTTCCACCAATTGGATGAACCCGTTGAGGTATTCCCGGGCCCGCTGCGGGCGCTGGGTGGAGATACGCCGGTTCATCACCTGGCGGCTCACCCAGACCATGATCACGCTGACCAAGGCATGCATGAGCATTTCCCGGGCCGGTTGATGGCCCACGTACTCCGCCTGCATGGCACTGAACAAACTATTGAGGTAATCAGCGTTCTCTCCGGCCGGATAGGCTTCCGCCTGGGCCAGGACATTGACCGAATGGCCTAGCTGGGCTTGCAGGTGCGTGACCAGCGGCGCCGCCAGGGTCACGACGTAACCCTGCACATCCTCCGAAAAACGGAAACCATGGACCGACAGCGGCGGCAGGATCTGCACGGCCGGCTCGTCGAGCCGTGTACGCTGGCCTTCGATTTCCAGTTCCGCTTGACCCTTGAACACAAAAAGCAGCTGGCACAGATCGGCATGTCGATGAGGTTTTATTTCCCATTGGTGCTCGCTGCTGCGGCTGGAAATGGTTTCGCAGTGCAGCAGATCCGGCGTGGGCCAATCCTGGCTCTCGCCGTAGAGCTTGAACACGGGAATCGAAGGCAGCTCAGTTTTCTTCATAACGAGGATCGGCCTTGGGTTACGGGCGGTAATCGCACCGATTGGCAGAATGTGCAGGTTTCAGCTCAGTTTTCCCCTTCAATTGACAGGTCCGCAAGCGAAAAATGCACGCCAGGATTACTAAAAATAAACGCCGACCCTGGTCGCGTGCCTCTTGCGAGCCATAACAACAATGAAAACCCTCAAGACCCAAGTCGCCATTATCGGCGCCGGCCCCTCTGGGCTGCTGCTCGGCCAGTTATTGCACAACGCAGGGATCGACACCGTGATCCTCGAGCGCCAGACTCCCGATTACGTCCTCGGCCGGATCCGCGCCGGTGTACTCGAGCAGGGCATAGTCCATCTGCTGCGCCAGGCCGGAGTTGGCCAACGCATGGACGCCGAGGGCTTGTCCCATGATGGCTTCGAGCTGGTCCTCAACGGTCGGCGCGTCCACATCGATCTCAAAGGGCTGACCGGTGGCCAGAACGTCATGATTTACGGTCAGACCGAAGTCACTCGCGACTTGATGGCCGCCCGGCAGGCATCCGGCGCCCAGACGCTGTATCAGGTCGACAACGCCCAGCCCCACGACCTGAAGACCGAGCACCCCTTCGTGACCTTTGAACACGCCGGCGAAACCTGGCGCCTGGACTGCGATTACGTGGCCGGCTGCGATGGTTTCCATGGCGCGGCAAGGCAATCGATCCCGGCGCAAAAGCTCAAGGTCTTCGAACGCGTCTACCCGTTCGGCTGGCTCGGCATCCTCGCCGACACCCCGCCCGTCCACGAAGAACTCGTCTACGCTCGCCACGAGCGCGGCTTTGCCCTGTGCAGCATGCGCTCGCGGACCCGCACCCGTTATTACCTGCAAGTGCCCGCCGAGGAACAAGTGGCCGACTGGCCGGACGAGCGTTTCTGGGATGAACTGAAAATACGCCTGCCCACCGACCTGGCCGAAACCCTGGTGACCGGTCCCTCCATAGAAAAAAGCATCGCACCACTGCGCAGCTTCGTCGTGGAACCGATGCAGTACGGGCGGATGTTTTTGGTGGGCGACGCCGCCCACATCGTCCCGCCGACCGGGGCCAAGGGGCTGAACCTGGCTGCCAGCGATGTCAGCACGCTATTCAATATTTTGCTTAAGGTCTATCGCGACGGTCGCGCGGATCTGCTGGAACGCTATTCCGACATCTGCCTGCGACGGGTCTGGAAAGCCGAGCGCTTCTCCTGGTGGATGACGTCGATGCTGCACCGCTTCGATGACGACGCGTTCAACCAGCGCATCAGCGAGGCGGAGCTGGAGTATTTCGTCGACTCCGAGGCGGGGCGCAAAACCATCGCGGAAAATTACGTCGGCCTTCCTTATGAGGCTATCGAATAGGCGGCTACCGAATTAAACTGCGGGCTTCGTCCCCTCGCCGCCAGGCGCGATGCCCGCAGGTCCTGCCTTGACTCAGCTCGATACGCCTCAAGCTATGCAACCCGCTATCCGCAGCGTGCTGGTGGCGCTGATGCTGGCGATTTTCCTCGGTGCGCTGGACCAGACCATCGTCGCGGTCTCGATGCCGGCCATTTCCGCGCAATTCAAGGATGTCAGCCTGCTGGCCTGGGTGATCTCCGGCTACATGGTCGCCATGACCGTAGCGGTGCCGATCTACGGCAAGCTGGGCGACCTGTATGGCCGGCGCCCGCTGATGCTGTTCGGCATGGGCCTGTTCACCCTCGCTTCGCTGTTTTGCGGGTTGGCACAGAACATGGAGCAACTGGTGCTGGCGCGGATTTTCCAAGGCATCGGCGCCGGCGGCATGATTTCTGTGAGCCAGGCGATCATCGGCGACATCATCCCGCCCCGCGAGCGTGGGCGCTACCAGGGTTATTTCAGCAGCATGTATGCGGTGGCCAGCGTGGCCGGACCGGTGCTGGGCGGCTACATGACCGAGTACCTGTCGTGGCGCTGGGTCTTCTGGATCAACCTGCCATTGGGCCTGGGCGCCTGGCTGGTGGCCCGGCGCGCCCTGGTGGGGCTGCCGGTGCCACAACGCACACCAATCATCGATTACCTGGGCACCGTGTTGCTGATCATCGGTCTGACCTCGCTGCTGCTGGGCATTACCCAGATCGGCCAAGGCCATGCCTGGCACAGCCGCGAAGTGCTCGGGCTGCTGGGTGGCGCAGTACTCGTGCTGGGTCTCTTCGCCTGGCATGAACGCCGCGCACGGGAGCCGTTGCTGCCTATGCACCTATTCGTCAACCGCAGCGCGGTGCTGTGCTGGTGCACGGTTTTTTTCACCAGCTTCCAGGCGATTTCCCTGACAGTGCTGGTGCCGTTGCGCTTCCAGAGCGTGACCGGCGCCGGCGCCGACAGCGCCGCGCTGCACTTGCTGCCGCTGGCGATGGGTTTGCCGATGGGCGCCTATTTTGCCGGGCGGCGCACCTCGATCACCGGGCGCTACAAACCGATGATCCTCAGTGGCGCCCTGCTCTTCCCGTTCGCCATTCTTGGCATGGCTTTCACGCCGCCCGCCGTGTTCTGGCTGAGCAGCCTGTTCATGTTGCTCAGCGGCATCGCTTCGGGCATGCAATTTCCCACTTCGCTGGTGGGCTCGCAGAATTCGGTGCAGCAACGGGACATCGGTGTCGCTACCAGCACCACTAACCTGTTTCGCTCATTGGGCGGCGCGGTGGGTGTGGCGCTGATGTCGGCGTTGCTGCTGGCCTTGCTGCAGGATTCCGGTTTTGCCCAGCTCGCCGGTTCGTCGATGATCGGCGAGGGGCATTCCGGCAACGTCCTGCTCGATGGTTTGAACGCCGCTCCCGGAGAGGCACGGGACGCCTTGCGTGAGGAGTTGCAAGCGACGTTCCGGCACTTGCTGATGATCAGCGCGGCGGTGTCATTGCTGGGGCTGGCGGCTGCGGTGGCCATGCCCGATCGCCTGTTGCGCGGGCGAGAGGAAAAGGCTCGTTAGTGCAGATGGCGCTGAACCCTGTGGCGAGGGGATTTATCCCCGCTGGGCTGCGCAGCAGCCCTAAAACCGACGCCGCACTGTGTCAGGTTAGCTGAGTGTTTTTCGAGGGCTGCTCTGCAGCCCAGCGGGGATAAATCCCCTCGCCACAAAAGCTGTTTCGCCAGCAGTTTGATCTCAAGCTGTCGCCGCCACGCCCGCCGGCTCCACCACGACGCTCATCCCGTCCTTCATCCGCTTGGCATCGCGCACGAAGCAGCGAGACGCCAGGAACAGGAACACCATGGTCAGCAACAGCGCCACCGGGATCAGATACATCGCGTCATGCAGGCCGATGGCCTTGAAGGCTTCGGTCATTTGCGGGGCACCTGCTACAGCCATCGCCGTGTGGGCGAAGTAGTCGGACAAGCCGCCCACCACCACCGGCCCGAGGCCGCCGCCGAGCAGATACAGCCCGGCAAAATACAAGGCCATCGCCGTAGCACGCAGTCGCGGCTCCACCACGTCCTGGATCGCGGTATAGACGCAGGTGTAGAAGTTATAGGCAAACAACCAACCAACGCTGAACACGGCCACGAAAACACCGATCTCGATGCGCCCGGCATGGAGGGCCCACGCCGTGGTCACTGTCGAAATGGCCAGGCTGAACGCTGCCAACAACAGACGGCCGTTGGGCACGCGCTGGTGGATCTTGTCTGCGACCCAGCCGCCAAGGGTCAGCCCGAACAATCCGGTCACGCCCACCATGATGCCGGTCGCCACGGCCGCCTCGTGCAGCGGCATCCCGAAATACCGTTGCAGCATTGGCACCAGGAATGAGTTGCAGGCGTAGGTGGCGAAGTTGAAGCACAGCCCCGCCAGCACCAACCAGAGAAAGGTCGGAATCGCCAGCACCCGGCGAACCGGTTTATCAACCTTCTCTTGGGACACCTGCACGGTTTCCGCCGCGCCGCGCTTGGGTTCCTTGATGAAGAACATGAACACCGCCAGCACCAGCCCCGGCACCGCCGCGATGAAGAAAGGCGCACGCCAGCTGTCGAAGGCCTTGACCATCGCGCTGATGGTGAAGAACGCCAACAACAGGCCCAGCGGCAGCCCCAACATGAAGATGCCCATTGCCCGAGCCCGGCGGTGAGCCGGGAACAGATCGCCAATCAACGAATTGGCGGCCGGCGCATAGCTGGCCTCACCGATGCCCACGCCCATGCGCACCACCAGGAACGCCCAGAAACTGCCCACCAGGCCATTCACCGCGGTCAATCCGCTCCAGGCGGCCAGGCCCCAGCCCATCAACTTGCTGCGCGAACCGGTATCGGCCATGCGCCCCAGCGGCAAGCCCGCAATGGCGTAGACGATTGTGAACGCGGTGCCGATGATGCCGATCTGGAAGTCGCTGAGGCTCCACTCCATGCGGATCGGCTCGATGATGATCGCCGGGATGGTGCGATCGAAGAAGTTGAACAGGTTGGCCAGGAACAACAGGAACAGAATGCGCCAGGCATTCGCCGCTTGGGTCGAGTTCTGCATGGGTCCGTCTCTTTTTATTGTTGGGCGAGGCATCCGAGCCCGGAGTCTGCAATCTAGACAGCGGGACGCGAGCTGTCTCCAATCATTCGCATGGCTGATACCAAACCATGGCGCAGGGCGTGTTTCATTGCTTTGGTCAATTTGCTGCAACAACTGCCATCATTTTGCCTGCTCTTGATTAAAGAACCTCGCGCGATGGCCGATCCAACATGATCAGGAATAGATTCTCCCGAGCGCTGCTCAGGCTGCAGCCCTGAACGCTTGGGCCGACATTCGCGTTGCCATCAAAGGACGCGAGTTCCCATTCGCGATGGTTCGATGACATGTCGTCGATCCGACCAGTCCAGGCATACGGCGCACAATGACTTCCAAAAAAACAGCCACTGCGGTTTCCGATCTGACCTTGAGCCCAGCCGCCAACGGCCCTGAAACCTCGACGCTGTCGAGCAGCTCGCGATCCCTGGCTACCCAGCAATACCTGTATTTCACCGAGACCAACACCGACCGCATCCTCGACAACCTCGACGGCCTGCGCGATGCCGTGTTCCCCCGTCCGCCGCACCTGGTGGACGACGAGAGCGAACGTGGCCAGCAGGAGTTCCCATCGGTTTGCCTGATCGGCCTAGGTCGCTGCGGTTCCAACATCGCCCTGGACGTCGCGGAGCTGGTCTACAACGCCCGCAAGTTCTACCTCAACGAATTCAATGCCGAGGATAAAAACTACGGCGACAAAAGTTATCGCCCGGCGCAGTGGATGCGCAACCTGCGCCTGGGCAACAGCAAGGCAAGCAAACCGGTGTTCCTGGTGGAACCACTGGTCATGCTGGGAGACTTGGACAAGGACATCGCCGGGCGCATCCGTTTCTCGCGCAAAGGCGAGAAAAGCGGCTTCTTGCGCGACTACAGCAAGATGAAAATCATGGACCTGTCGGAAGTCCATGCTGGTGGCGCCGGCAACGCGCCGATCCTCGGCCAGTATCTGGCGAAGATCATCCTGAACAAGGACACCCAGCGTTTCTCCAGCCCCGACTGGAAGATGATTCACTCGTACCTGATCGACAGCTGCGGCATCAAGGCCAACCAGTCGCGCCTGTATTTTTCGATCTTCAGCGCCGGCGGCGGTACCGGTTCGGGCATGGCCTCGGAGTTTGGCCTGGCCCAGCAGTACTCCTACATGAACAAGACGTTCGACACCAAGCCGATGGACGAACACGATAGCAAGAGCGGTCACTCCTTCGTCTTCGAGCCGATTTTCACCAGCGGCATCTGTGTGCTGCCGAATATCTCCGACCACCGCAGCGAAATGTCCGAGGCTCTGCACATCAACGCCGGTCGGCTGTTGTGCAAATACCTCTCGGAAGAATGGGATTTCTCGTACAACTTCGCCAACGAAGACAGCAGCGAAGCCAGCGTCATGGGCCGCATCCATCCGTGGAACGCGATGATGTTGATCTCCAACGACATCATGCGCTACGCCGAAGAGAGTGATGACGGCAACATCCAGAACATTGATGTCAATGCCATGGAAAAGCACGCCAACCAGTACATTTCCCAGCAGATATTCAACATCCTGACGGCCCAGGCCGTGACCACCGACTACGACCAGAACTACTTCCGTCGCGCCGGCATCGACATTGGTGAAACCATTCGCCTGGACGCCAACGACCTGTTCATGAGCCTGGCCGGCCCGGTGGCGATTGCCTACGCCGAGTCCGTGGTCCCGGAAACCCCGGCGCCGAGCGGCGACAAGTTCAAGGTGTTCGAGAAAGAGCCACCGCGCTTGAACATCGATGACCTGTTCTTCCGTTCCATCGACCTGCCGCACTTCAACAAAGTCACCCAGGCCATCGAAGGCATCAGCCTGTTGCCCATCGAGTCCAAGCGCTACCGCGCCTCGCTGGAGCAGTACAAGAACTCCGGCTACGACGCCGCTGCGCTGCATGACCTGCACTTCTTCAAGAACTGCTCGTCGGTGGTATCGATCGTCTCGTTGCCCAAGGATTACAAGCTGTCCTACATGGACTTGAACCGGCTCAAGACCCACCTCAACAGCCTGTTCCCCAACACCACGCTCAAGCGCTACGCGTTGGTGATCGGCGCCTCGGCGAACCTGTCGCTGACCACGCTGATCGCCAAGAGCCCGTGCCTGTCGGACGACTTCCTGACCCTGATCGTGGCGTTTATCAAACGCTGCTTCGCCCGTACGCCGTACCGCTTCGATGAGACCCTGGACAACTCGATCCTGGACTTCATCATCAACGAAGAATTCGACGAGGCACGCATCGACGACCTGCTCAATGAATTCGAGAACCCGGCGAAAATCCTCGACACCAACTGGTACGCGATCAAGCCGATGTATGAAAAGAAATACCGCGAGCTGATCAGCGACAAGGAAAAATTCGTCTCGATCAACGACATCCGCCTGTCCCGCGACTGCGTGAAGAAGTCCATCAAGTACCTGCGCGAGATCTACCGTCATCGGATCGGCAAGACCAAGGTTATTTCGCTTAATAACCATACTGGCCGTACTTACTGAGGCTGGCTTGAACCGAGTCGCCCAAATCGCGAGCAGGCTCGCTCCCACAATGGGCCTGCGCTCAGAAATCCCCTTGTGGGAGCGAGCCTGCTCGCGAAGACGGCCTTGAATACAACACTGAAACAACATCCAGAAACAATTAAGCAGCCAAAAGGCTGCCCAATAAACTGTTCCCGTTACGTATACGTCACCCTGCCCTGTGGCGTTTCGCCACGGCAGGCTGTCATCTCGCTACTCACCTACACACTTTCAACCGAGCCAGGGAGCGAACCAAGTTGGTGCATCGATCAATTCGATGCCCTTTCCTGGATCATGATCCAAGGCGAAACCACCACCGCCCAGAGCTGCGGATCGCGCTCCAGAAAATCCAGCGCCCGCGTTTCAGACAGCTTGGCGACCTGCCCGGCGCCCAGCCAGGCGGCGACTTTGGTACCTTCGTCCTGGGCCACGGCCTCGGCGGCAGCGATCAGATCCAGTGCCGGATCGACCCACAATAGGGCACCCTTGGCAAAGAACGGCTCCAGCTCTTTCCAGGTGATGGATGCGGTTTCACCGAGCAATTTGGCATAGAGGGTGCTAGGTTCTTGATTCATGGGAGCTGTCCGGAAAAGAAATCGGCGCGAATGATAACGTCGGTGGTCTGGCAGAAAAACCCAGTTGCAATTGCAGCACCGATTGAAAAGCGCAGCAAAGCCAAGGATTGCCGATTTGACCGGACAACCCCCGCCGCGAATCTGTCTTTTTCTTTCAATAAAGCGACACCCTCAGGTTTTGCCCCCAAGCGCCAGCTTCCCTTGCCAACAATCGGCGCTCTACACTGTACCGGTACAGTTGCCGGGGGCATTTTCCGCGAGGATATCCAAGATATCTGACCCGGTTCTGCTGCTACGGCGCCAGGACTATAAAAACTACAACAGCATGAGTGGAGCACTATGACTAAGGCTACTAAGCAGATTTCCAAACTGTTTGCCGCTATGGTTCTGGCCGGGGTTGCCAGCCATTCGTTTGCCGCCGATACCATCAAGATCGGCATCGCCGGCCCGAAAACCGGCCCTGTAGCCCAATACGGCGACATGCAGTTCAGCGGCTCCAAGATGGCGATCGAGCAAATCAACGCCAAGGGCGGCGTCGACGGCAAGAAACTCGAAGCCGTTGAATACGACGACGCCTGCGATCCAAAACAAGCGGTCGCCGTCGCGAACAAGGTCGTCAACGACGGCGTCAAGTTCGTGATCGGCCACCTGTGCTCCAGCTCCACCCAGCCGGCTTCGGACATCTACGAAGACGAAGGCGTGATCATGATCACCCCAGCGGCCACCAGCCCGGACATCACCGCCCGTGGCTACAAGATGATCTTCCGCACCATCGGTCTGGACAGTGCCCAAGGCCCAGCGGCCGGCAACTACATCGCCGATCACGTCAAGCCGAAAATCGTTGCGGTCCTGCACGACAAGCAGCAGTACGGTGAAGGCATCGCCAGCGCGGTGAAAGCCACCCTCGAGAAGAAAGGCACCAAGGTTGCCGTGTTCGAAGGCGTCAACGCCGGCGACAAGGACTTCTCCGCGATCATCGCCAAGCTCAAGCAAGCCGGTGTCGACTTCGTTTACTACGGCGGTTACCACCCGGAGCTGGGCCTGATCCTGCGCCAGGCCCAGGAAAAGGGCCTGAAAGCCCGCTTCATGGGTCCGGAAGGCGTGGGCAACGATTCGATCACCCAGATCGCCAAGGATGCTTCCGAAGGCCTGCTGGTGACCCTGCCGAAGTCCTTCGACCAGGATCCGGCCAACGTTGCATTGGCTGACGCGTTCAAAGCGAAGAAGGAAGACCCGAGCGGCCCGTTCGTGTTCCCGTCCTACTCCGCAGTGACCGTGATTGCCGAAGGCATCAAGGCGGCCAAGTCCGAAGACGCGACCAAAGTGGCTGAAGCCATCCACGCCGGCACTTTCAAGACGCCGACCGGTGACCTGAGCTTCGATGAAAAGGGCGACCTGAAAGACTTCAAATTCGTGGTTTACGAGTGGCACAACGGCAAACCTAAAACTGAAGTTTCGCCTCAGTAAGGCGCTGCCTCACTGACTGCCAATAAAGCCCACGGCGTGCCGTGGGCTTTGTTTTACGAATGTATGGGCCGCGCTGGCGTGATCCGCCAGTCTCCCCACCTGAAAATCTCAAAACCGTCATCAGCGGTTCGCTGGCAAAACCCGGATTCGAAGTGGATAGAGATCCACGGGGCCGGGCGGGAAAATGACTCCACCAGTGAAATGCGTATCAGGTTTTTAGGAGCGCTGTAATGCCTGACATCTATCACTTCTTCCAACAGCTGGTTAACGGCCTTAACGTTGGCAGCATGTATGCCCTGATCGCCATCGGCTACACGATGGTTTACGGCATCATTGGAATGATCAACTTCGCCCACGGCGAGGTGTACATGATCGGCTCCTACGTGGCGTTCATCGCCATTGCCGGGCTGACCATGATGGGACTCGACAGTGTCCCGCTGTTGATGACCGCGGCTTTTATCGCGAGCATCGTGGTCACCAGTTCCTATGGCTACAGCATCGAACGGATCGCCTATCGCCCCTTGCGCGGCAGCAACCGTCTTATCCCGCTGATTTCCGCCATTGGTATGTCGATTTTCCTGCAGAACACCGTTCTGCTGGCGCAAGACTCCAAGGACAAAGCAATCCCCAACCTGATCCCTGGCAACTTCGCCTTCGGTCCGGGTGGCGCACAAGAAGTGCTGATTTCCTACATGCAGATCGTGGTGTTCGTCGTCACTGTGATCGCCATGCTCGGCCTGACCCTGTTCATCTCCCGTTCTCGCCTGGGCCGCGCCTGCCGCGCCTGTGCCGAGGACATCAAGATGGCCAACCTGCTCGGCATCAACACCAACAACATCATCGCCCTGACTTTTGTCATTGGTGCTGCGCTGGCAGCCGTTGCGGCTGTTCTGCTGAGCATGCAATACGGCGTGATCAACCCGAACGCTGGTTTCCTCGTCGGCCTCAAGGCCTTCACCGCTGCGGTATTGGGCGGCATCGGCAGCATTCCCGGAGCCATGCTCGGTGGATTGGTGCTGGGGGTGGCGGAAGCCTTTGGCGCCGATATCTTCGGCGACCAGTACAAGGACGTCGTTGCATTCGGCTTGTTGGTTCTGGTGCTGTTGTTCCGTCCGACCGGCATTCTGGGCCGTCCGGAGGTTGAGAAAGTATGACTAGGAATCTTAAACAGGCACTGTTCAGTGCCTTGCTGGTCTGGGCCGTGGCCTACCCGGTACTCGGTCTGAAACTGACCATCGTCGGTATCAACCTGGAGGTGCACAACACCAGCCCTGCGGTGCTTGCGACCATCGCGATCTGCTCGGTGCTGATGTTCCTGCGCGTGCTGTTCAACCAGCAAATCAGCAAGGCCTGGCGCTCCTCCCCGGGCCTGCCGCTGATCCCGGCCAAGGCCAGCAACTTCCTGACCCTGCCAACGACTCAGCGCTATTTCATCATCGCCCTCATCATCGTCGCGCTGGTATGGCCGTTCTTCGGCTCGCGCGGCGCGGTGGACATCGCTACGCTGATCCTGATCTACGTGATGCTCGGCCTGGGCCTGAACATCGTGGTAGGCCTGGCCGGCCTGCTGGACCTGGGTTACGTCGGCTTCTATGCCGTCGGCGCCTACAGCTACGCGCTGCTGTCCCACTACTTCGGCCTGAGCTTCTGGATCTGCCTGCCGATCGCCGGGCTGATGGCTGCCACCTTCGGTTTCCTGCTGGGTTTCCCGGTCCTGCGCTTGCGTGGTGACTATCTGGCGATCGTGACCCTGGGTTTCGGTGAGATCATCCGGCTGTTCCTGCGTAACATGACCGACATCACCGGTGGTCCGAACGGCATCAGCAATATCGAGAAGCCGACGTTCTTCGGCCTGACCTTCGAGCGCAAGGCCGCCGAAGGCTTGCAGACCTTCCACGAGTACTTCGGCCTGCAATACAACTCGATCAACAAGGTGATCTTCCTGTACCTGGTTGCCCTGTTGCTGGCACTGGCGGCACTGTTTGTCATCAATCGCCTGCTGCGCATGCCGATCGGCCGTGCGTGGGAAGCGCTGCGTGAAGACGAAATCGCCTGCCGCGCGCTGGGTCTCAACCCAACCGTGATCAAACTGTCGGCCTTTACCCTCGGTGCTGCGTTCGCCGGTTTCGCCGGTAGCTTCTTCGCGGCTCGCCAGGGCCTGGTGACGCCCGAATCGTTCACCTTCATCGAGTCGGCGATCATCCTCGCCATCGTCGTGCTGGGCGGGATGGGCTCGCAGCTGGGCGTGATCCTGGCTGCGATCGTGATGATCCTGCTGCCTGAAATGATGCGTGAATTCAGTGAATACCGCATGTTGATGTTCGGCGCCTTGATGGTGCTGATGATGATCTGGCGTCCTCAAGGTCTGCTGCCTATGCAACGCCCACACATGGAGCTGCGCAAATGAGCCGCGAGATCCTCAAAGTTGAAAACTTGAGCATGCGCTTCGGCGGCTTGCTTGCGGTCAACGGCGTGGCCCTGACCGTGAAAGAGAAACAGGTGGTTGCCCTGATCGGGCCGAACGGCGCGGGCAAGACCACAGTGTTCAACTGCCTGACCGGCTTCTACCAGCCCACCGGCGGCACCATCCTGCTGGACGGCGAGCCGATCCAGGGCCTGGCCGGCCATCACATCGCTCGCAAGGGCGTGGTGCGGACCTTCCAGAACGTGCGGCTGTTCAAGGACATGACGGCGGTCGAGAACCTGTTGATCGCCCAGCACCGTCACCTGAACACCAACTTCTTCGCGGGCCTGTTCAAGACCCCGGCGTTCCGCAAGAGCGAACGCGAGGCGATGGAGTACGCCGCGTACTGGCTGGACAAGGTCAACCTCACCGAGTTCGCCAACCGTACCGCCGGCACCCTGGCCTACGGTCAGCAACGGCGCCTGGAAATCGCCCGCTGCATGATGACCCGCCCGCGGATCCTCATGCTCGACGAACCGGCCGCCGGCCTGAACCCGAAGGAAACCGAAGACCTGAAGGCGCTCATCAGCGTGTTGCGCGAGGAGCACAACGTCACCGTCCTGCTGATCGAGCACGATATGAAGCTGGTCATGAGCATTTCCGACCACATCGTCGTGATCAACCAGGGCACGCCGCTGGCCGACGGTACGCCGGAACAGATCCGCGATAATCCCGAAGTGATCAAAGCCTACCTGGGGGAAGCGTAAATGCTGCAATTCGAAAACGTTTCCACCTTCTACGGCAAGATCCAGGCGCTTCACAGCGTCAACGTCGAGGTCCGCCAGGGCGAAATCGTCACGCTGATCGGCGCCAACGGTGCTGGCAAATCGACGCTGCTGATGACCCTCTGCGGTTCGCCCCAGGCCCACAGCGGCAGCATCCGCTACATGGGCGAGGAACTGGTGGGCCAGGAGTCGGCGCAGATCATGCGCAAGAGCATCGCTGTGGTGCCTGAAGGCCGTCGGGTATTTGCCCGGCTGACCGTGGAAGAAAACCTCGCCATGGGCGGGTTCTTCACCGACAAGGGCGACTATCAGGAACAGATGGACAAGGTGCTGCACCTTTTCCCACGCCTGAAAGAGCGTTTTACCCAGCGCGGCGGCACCATGTCCGGTGGCGAACAGCAAATGCTCGCCATCGGCCGTGCGCTGATGAGCAAGCCCAAGCTGCTGCTGCTCGACGAGCCTTCCCTGGGCCTGGCACCGATCATCATCCAGCAGATCTTCGACATCATCGAACAGCTGCGCAAGGATGGCGTGACGGTGTTCCTGGTGGAGCAGAACGCCAACCAAGCGCTGAAAATCGCCGACCGGGCGTACGTGTTGGAGAACGGTCGCGTGGTGATGCAAGGCACCGGTGAAGCGCTGCTGACCGACCCGAAAGTGCGCGAGGCGTACCTGGGCGGCTGAGGCTGTCACCAAGAAAAAAACGGCCTTCGGGCCGTTTTTTTTTATCTGGATGCGCACGCCCCCGTGGCGAGGGAGCTTGCTCCCGCTGGGCCGGTCCGACGCCTCGGGCGTAGCGGCCCCCAGTTCTTGCGGTCGATACGCAACCGAGCGGGAGCAAGCTCCCTCGCCACGGGTATAGCGTCTTCACTCTACAACCGATCCAACGCCTCCCCACTGCGCTTGAACCATTCAATCAAATAATCAGCCAGCACCTGGGTACGCTTGGGCAACCCACCCTGATAAGGATGCACCAGGTACATCGGCATGCGCCGGGTCTGGAAATCGCGCAACAGCCAACGCAGGCGTCCGTCCGCCAGCTCTTCATGGAGCAAATACGATGGCAAACGGGCGATACCCGCGTCGGCCAAGGCGGCTTTTTTCAACAGGCTGTAATGGTTACTGGCGAACGGCCCGGACACTCGCACCCGCAACAATTCGTGCTGCTGGTGATACAGCCACTCTTCCCGACCACTGTAGTGGCTGTTGAGCAGGCACTTGTGCTCCACCAAGGCGTGGGGGGACTCGGGTTCGCCGTAGCGTTCCAGGTAGGCCGGGCTGGCGCAGGTCATTTCATGCCAGGCCAGCAACGGTCGAGCCACCAACCGCTCATCGACCGCCGCATCCGAACGAATCGCCAAATCGAAGCCATCGCGGGTTAAATCGCGGTAACCATTGTTGAGCTCCAGCTCAATCTGCACGTCGGGATAGGCACAGGCAAATTCCGTAAGCAATCCCTCGAAGAACGTTTCGCCCAACGAAACCGGAACCGTCATGCGCACCGGCCCGGAAATTTCGCCCTTCAAGCGCGCCAACGCCTGACGCGCCCTTTCCACCTGGACCAACAATGCCTGGGCCTGGGGCAACAGCGCAGCGCCCGCCGCCGTCAGGCTAAGGCGTCGTGTCGTGCGCTGGAGCAGCAGCACCGAAAACCGCTCTTCCAACAGACTGATGCGCTTGGACAGTTGCCCCTTGCTGCACCCCAGCTGCTGCGCCGCCAAGGTGAAACTCCCAGCCTCCACCAGCACTGCGAACGCTGCGAGGTCATCTATCTCGCTCACTGGATTGTTTCCAATTGAAAACCAAAGGTTTCCTATTAGCACGATTATCCCGAAGAAAATCCAGCCTAGACTGCAACCTCGTTCAAACCAATGAGGAACAGCCCATGAAAATCCTGTTGATCGGCGCCAACGGCACCATCGGTTCGGCCATCGATAATGAATTATCGCCCCGCCACGAAATCGTACGCATCGGCCGCCATAGCGGTGACGTACAAGTCGATATCAGCGACAGCGCCTCGATCCGCGCCTTGTTTGAAAAGACCGGCCGCTTCGACGCGCTGGTCTGTGCCGCGGGCAATGTCACCTTCGCACCTCTGGGCGACATGACCGAAGACAGCTTTGCCCTAGGCCTGAAGGACAAACTGATGGGCCAGGTCAATCTGCTGCTGATCGGCCGCGAGTTCGCCAACGACGGTGCATCCTTTACCTTCACCACTGGCGTACTTAGCCACGACCCCATCAAGAGCGGCGCTTCGGCGGCACTGGTGAACGGCGCCCTCGACAGTTTCGTGCGCGCGGCGGCAATCGAATTGCCGCGCGGGCTACGGGTCAATTCGGTAAGCCCGAACGTGCTTTTGGAAGCCATGGACAACTATGCGCCGTACTTCCGTGGCTATAAGCCCGTTCCTGCGGCGGAAGTGGCGTTGGCCTACGCGAAGAGTGTCGAAGGCCTGCAAACCGGCCAGACCTTTCACGTGGGCTGACCCCTTGTGATAGAGGGACAGTCTGAGTAACGTGGCGGCACTTGTCTGGAGACCCAATGATGCGTGCCGCTCGTTCCCTGCTGTTTGTCGCCCTCCTCCCGCTTTTCGCCGGCTGCCAGCTGCTCGAAGCCCCGCGCCAGAGCGCGCCCCATGCGGGGCAAACACGTATGCAAGGCGAACTGACAGCCGCGGACGGCAAGTTGATGTTCCAGCCGTGCCAGGAACAGCGCCGCTACATGGTCAATGACGCCGGCGGCACCAGCGTCCTGCAACAAGCCGCCACCCTGGCGGATGATAGCGGCAAGTTGTTCGCCGACCTGCGCGGCCGCATCGTTTCCAGCGCATCGGCCGGTGCCGACAGCCAGCTGGACGTTGGCCAGCTCTATCGCCTGGAACCTTCGGGGACCGCGTGCGGCGACGCAGACTTCAAGCGCGTGATTCTGCGTGCAACGGGCCACAGCCCTGAATGGACCCTCACGGCCAGCGGCAAGGGCCTGGTGCTGGATCGGGTAGGTCAGCCGCCACTGGCGGTGCCCTATGTCGAGGAGCAATTGGGTGATGGCCGGTTCAACCTCGGTACCGAAGCCAATGGCCAGAAAGTCGAGCTATGGGTCACCCCGGCTCGCTGTGTCGACAGCGCCAGCGGCAGCGTGCAACACATGAGCGCCGAATTGCGGATCAACGGCCAGGTCCAGCGCGGATGTGCCTATTTCGGTGGCGCACGGGACGACTGACTTGTCGCCAGTCTGTTTTAACCTCACGGGTAGCAGGGAATGCAGCTTATAATCGCCGGTTTGAAGCACGCCCTGGCGCAGTTGTGCGCCCCGCGAACCGGATCCTGTCATGTTACGAATCACCGAACTCAAGCTGCCGATCGACCATCCCGAAGAAGACCTGCGTCCCGCCATCGTGCAACGCCTGGGCATCGCCAGCGATGACCTGCTCGACTTCACCTTGTTCAAGCGCAGCTATGACGCACGCAAGAAATCTTCCGAGCTGTGCTTCATTTACACCATCGACCTGACGGTGCGCGATGAAGCCAGCGTGCTGCGCAAGTTCGCTGATGACCGTAACGTCAACGAAGCGCCGGACGTCAGCTACAAAGTGGTTGGCCAGGCGCCGGCCGACCTGGGCGAACGGCCGATCGTGGTCGGCTTCGGCCCGTGCGGCATTTTCGCCGCCATGTTGCTCGCGCAGATGGGCTTCAAGCCGATCATCCTCGAGCGCGGCCCGGAGGTGCGCCAGCGCACCAAGGACACTTGGGGCCTGTGGCGCAAAAGCGTGCTCAACCCTGAATCCAACGTGCAATTCGGCGAGGGCGGTGCGGGGACATTCTCCGACGGCAAGCTCTACAGCCAGATCAAGGACCCTAAATTCCTTGGGCGCAAGGTCCTGCACGAGTTCGTCAAGGCCGGGGCGCCCGAAGAAATCCTCTACGTCAGCAAGCCACACATCGGTACGTTCCGCCTGACAGGCGTCGTGGAAAACATGCGTGAGCAGATTCGCGCGCTGGGCGGCGAAGTGCGCTTCGGGCAGCGAGTCACCGATGTGCTGATCGAAGACGGCCAATTGGTCGGTGTCGAGTTGGCCAGCGGTGAACAGATCCATTCCAAACACGTGATCCTTGCCCTGGGCCACAGCGCCCGGGACACGTTCCGCATGCTCCACAGCCGTGGCGTGTACATGGAAGCGAAGCCGTTTTCGGTGGGTTTCCGCATCGAACACCCGCAATCACTGATCGACAGTGCACGCCTGGGCAAGTACGCCGGCCATCCGAAGCTCGGCGCGGCCGACTACAAACTGGTGCACCACGCCAAGAACGGCCGTTCGGTGTACAGCTTCTGCATGTGCCCGGGCGGTACAGTGGTGGCGGCGACTTCCGAGCCGAACCGGGTCGTGACCAACGGCATGAGCCAGTATTCACGTAACGAGCGCAACGCCAACTCCGGCATCGTTGTCGGCATTAGCCCGGAAGTGGATTACCCGGGGGGCCCGCTGGCGGGAATCGAGTTGCAGGAGCGCCTGGAGTCCCACGCCTTCGTACTTGGCGGCAGCAACTATGAGGCCCCCGCGCAACTGGTGGGCGATTTCATCGCCGGCAAGCCTTCGACGGCGCTGGGCAGCGTTGAACCGTCCTACAAACCGGGGGTTGCCTTGGGCGACCTGGCCCTGGCCCTGCCGGATTTCGCCATCGAAGCCATTCGTGAAGCGTTACCGGCGTTCGAGAAACAGATCCGTGGCTATTCGCTGCACGATGCAGTGCTCACCGGCATCGAGACGCGCACCTCGTCACCGCTGCGCATCACGCGAAACGAAACGCTGCAAAGCCTGAATGTGAAGGGCTTGTTCCCCGCTGGGGAAGGCGCCGGTTACGCAGGCGGCATCCTGTCGGCGGCCGTGGATGGAATCCGGATTGCCGAGGCGGTGGCGCGGGATATGCTCGGCCTCGAAGCCTGACATTCATCCCGGTGTGAGCGAGCTTGCTCGCGGTGGCGGTGGATCAGCCAGCATTTGTGTTGAATGTTGATCCGCTATCGCGAACAGGCTCGCTCCCACAAGGGATCTCAGCGTGTTCAAGAACTCAGATGTTAGCCCGCAACACACTCTCCGGCAGCGCTTCTCCGCGTTCCGCACACGCAGCCACCGCATCGATCAACCCACTCAACTCATACCCCTGCTGCTTGAGCCACGCCGGATCATAATAAGTCGTGGCATAACGCTCCCCGCCGTCGCAAAGAATGGCCACGATCGACCCTGACTCACCAGCATCCACCATCCCCTTCGCGGCGATCAGCGCGCCGATCAGGTTGGTACCGCTGGACCCACCTACCCGTCGCCCCAACCGCTGGGCCAGGTAATGCATGGCCGCGAGAGACAAGGCGTCCGGGACCTTGACCATCGCATCGATGACCGTGGGCAGGAACGACGCTTCGACCCGTGGTCGGCCGATGCCTTCGATCCGCGAGCCGCAATCCAGGCGCAGGCTGGCGTCGCCGCTGCGGTAGTAATCGAAGAATACCGAGCGCTCGGCGTCGGCACACAGCACACGGGTACAGTGCTGGCGGTAACGCACATAACGTCCCAGGGTGGCGGTCGTGCCACCGGTTCCGGGGCTGGAAATCAGCCAGGTCGGTTCCGGATGCTGCTCAAAACGCATCTGCTGGAAGATCGACTCGGCGATGTTGTTGTTGGCGCGCCAGTCCGTAGCGCGCTCGGCGTAGGTGAATTGGTCGATGAAATGGCCGTCATGCTCCCGCGCCAAGCGTTCGGACTCGGCGTAGATCTGCGTAGGATCATCCACCAAATGGCTCTGGCCGCCATAAAAGGCGATCTGTGCGATTTTTTCCCGAGAGGTCGTCGCCGGCATCACCGCAATGAATGGCAGGCCCAGCAACCGGGCGAAGTAGGCCTCGGAAATTGCCGTCGATCCGCTGGAGGCTTCGATCACCGGCGCCCCCGGCTTGAGCCAGCCGTTGCACAACGCATAGAGGAAAAGCGAACGAGCCAATCGATGCTTGAGGCTTCCAGTGGGATGGCTGGACTCATCCTTGAAGTACAGCTCAATGCCCGGCAACCCCGGCAACGGCAGTGGGATCAAGTGCGTATCGGCGCTGCGCTGGAAGTCCGCCTCGATGATACGGATGGCTTCACGCGCCCACTGGCGGTGGTCGTTCATGGTGTTTTCTCGCTGGATCGGTACGACGCAGGCAGACCGATAGCCACGGGGCACGATCTGGTTCGGAAATACGAGACGCAAGCTTAGGAAAAAACCGACATCGCGCACAGGTACAGCTAAGGTCCAATATGCCCGTCAACTGCCCGGCAGCAATACAGGCGCTGTAACAGCATATAACAAAAAAGAATATAACTTTTGTTTTAACAACTAAGGGTACGGGTTAGGGTGTCCCTATCTTTGGATCCGATGAATGGAGAGCAGTCTTGGCTCTACGTAGCTCTATGACACGTTTTTTCCAACTGGAAGCGGCAAGCGGCCTTTTGTTGATCGCGGCCGCTGTGCTGGCCCTGGTGATCAACAATTCGCCGCTGGACTGGCTTTATAACGGCTTGCTGGAGACTCCGGTGGTGGCTCAGGTCGGCGCCTTGCAGATCGCCAAGCCCTTGCTGCTGTGGATCAACGACGGCCTGATGGCTATGTTCTTCCTGCTCATCGGCCTTGAGGTCAAGCGGGAGGTCCTCGACGGGCAATTGTCCAAACCATCGCAGATTGTCCTGCCGGGCGCTGCAGCCGTCGGCGGCATGCTGGTGCCGGCGCTCATCTACTGGTTCCTCAACCGCGACAACCCAGCCGCACTGGCCGGCTGGGCGATCCCGACGGCCACCGATATTGCCTTCGCCCTGGGCGTGCTGGCCTTGCTGGGCAAGCGAGTGCCGGTGTCGCTCAAGCTGTTCCTGATGACGCTGGCGATCATTGATGACCTGGGCGCCATTATCATCATTGCGATCTTCTACTCTGGCGACCTGTCGACCCTGTCATTGGGGCTGGCTGCGGCCTGCATCGCGGCATTGGTGGCAATGAACCGCATGGGCGTGGTCAAACTCGGCCCCTACATGGTGGTCGGGCTGATTCTGTGGGTTTGCGTGCTCAAGAGCGGTGTCCATGCCACCCTGGCGGGTGTCACCCTGGCCTTCTGCATTCCACTGCGCACGAAAAACGCTGAAACGTCGCCATTACTGACCCTCGAACATGCGCTTCATCCCTGGGTGGCGTATGGCATCCTGCCGCTGTTCGCCTTCGCCAACGCGGGTCTGTCGTTGAGCGGCGTCACCGTCGAAAGTTTTACTCACCACGTGCCGATGGGCATCGCGGTCGGGCTGTTGCTGGGCAAGGCAGTCGGTGTGTTCGGCCTGACCTGGCTCGCGGTGAAAGTCGGCATTGCCAGCCTTCCCGCCGGGGCGAACTGGGGGCAGATACTGGGGGTGGCGATTCTCTGCGGGATCGGTTTCACGATGAGCCTGTTCGTGGGTTCCCTGGCGTTCGCACCGGGTGCAAGTGAGTATGCAGGAATGGACCGGATGGGGATTCTTACCGGGTCGATCCTGGCGGCGGTAATTGGGTATGGGGTTACGGCGATGGCGAGTCGCAAGCCCGTTTCGCAGCATTCATGACGTGTTGAGCGGGCCGTACAGCGGGGCACTCATCCAGCGTTTTCATAGCTGAACCAGCGCCTATCGCGAGCAAGCTCGCTCCCACGGTTTTTTCGGCGGACGCACCATTCGGTGTATACCCCGATCCACTGTGGGAGCGAGCTTGCTCGCGAAGAGGCCAGTTCATTCAACGTTATCAGCGGCGTTCGCGATCAAAGCCACTTAGTGGGAAACGCGACTGGTTCCACCGACAGTAGAAATCCGCACCCGCTCGCCCACGCGGAACACTTCATTCTCCTGAACCTGTTGAACATAGGCACGCATGCTGCCGTCGTCTTCACGAACCGTGATTTCAACACCCTGGGTACGGGTCAGGCCTTCTTCAGTGGCCGAACCGATCAAGCCGCCAGCCACCGCGCCGATTACGGCGGCAACGATGCTGCCACGGCCACCACCGATCGCGCTGCCACCCACGCCGCCTACTACAGCACCCGCCGCACCGCCGATAGGCGTCTTGGTGCCTTCGATCTTGACCGGACGCAGGGATTCAATAGTGCCCATGCGAATCGTCTGAACGCGACGCGCTTCGTCACGGGAGTAGGAGTCACCGGTCAGGCTCGACTGACAGCCAGTGAGCAACATCGCCATCGTGGAAAAGGAAGCAACCAGCAAAACAGACTTACGCATAGCATCAAACTCCAAAAGACAGGGATCCATTAAACTCCCCGGCTTGACACCTGTCACGGCCTCGCCGGGATAAAATTGTTTTCATTCAGGTGGGATACAGCCGCACCCGAGAAAATTCATCAAACATCAGCGCCAAATTCAGTCAGCGGCGTTACCGCTCCAAGGACTCTCCATGGATTACTTCATCATAGTCGCTACCACCCTAGCCGGCCTGTACTTCCACTGGTGGCTGTACGTACGCATCAAACGCTGGATGGATCGAGACCTGGCGCTGTCATTGGCGGGGCAGGATGAACCGAAAAAACACTACATGCTGCAACAACTGGCTCGCGCCCGCGAACAAGGCGTCAAGCGACGGGACCTGCCGCAGTGGCTCCAGGCGGCAGCGGCAGGTTACCCCATCAAGGCGCCAGGCGCTCGCGAGTCCAATCCGCCCCTTGCAGGCGGTAGTTGAGACGATCATGCAGGCGACTGGGGCGCCCCTGCCAGAACTCGATGCGCTCGGGCAGCAAGCGGTAGCCGCCCCAGTGCTCGGGACAATGGGGTTGGCTGTCGCTGAAACGCTGCTCAGTGGCCTTGAGCAAGTCTTCCAGCTCGCCGCGCCCGGCAATCACCCGGCTCTGGGGAGAGGCCCAGGCACCAAGGCGGCTGCCCAGCGGTCGGACCTGGTAATAAGCGTCCGACTCCTGCGAAGTGACTTTCACTACCTTGCCTTCGATACGCACCTGACGCTCCAGTGTCGGCCAGAAAAACGTCATGGCCGCGTACGGATTCGCAGCCAGTTGCTGGCCTTTGGCGCTGTCGTAGTTGGTGAAGAAAGTAAAGCCCTGGGCATCCAGGCCCTTCAGTAGCAGGATCCGGCAATGAGGCCGGCCGTCAGCGTCCACTGTTGCCAGGGTCATGGCATTGGCTTCCACCGGAGCCTGTTCGGTTTTCACCGCGTCGGCGAACCATTGGTGGAACAACGCGAACGGCTCGGCCGGGGCTTGCGCCTCGGTCAGGCCATCGCGGGTGTAGTCACGGCGCATATCAGCCAGCGCTTGGGTCATGGCGCGTTCCTTGTGATCAGCCAATCACTGTTTTTTGGAGGAGTCGGCGGCAGCAACTTTTTTTCCGTCAGCCGCGGCCTTGGCCGGTTCAGGTTTTTTCGCCGGAGTCGCCTTCTTGGCCGGGGCTTTTTTTGCCGGGGCCTTTGCAGGAGCCTTCTTGGCTGCGGCTTTCTTGGTTGCCGGCGTGGCGGATTTTTTCGCCGCCGGGGCCGGGGCAGGTGCCGCGGGCTTGACGTCCTGGGCAGCCACCATGGTCACCGGCGCAGGGGTCGGCATGTTATACTTGCTCAACAACGCGACCATGGTATTGGCGGGCGTGACCAGCAATTCGACACGACGGTTCAAAGCCCGACCCTCGACGCTATCGTTGGCCGCACGTGGCGCCACCGAGCCCATCCCGCGCAGCATCAGGCGATCACGCTGCAAGCCACTGAGCCGGAAGATCGCCGCGACGGATTGGGCGCGTTCCTGGCTGAGCTTCAGATTCGCCGGCGCCGCGCCCGACGTATCGGCGTGACCGAGGATCAGCACCGCGGTTTTCGGATCGGCCTCTAGAATCTTGGCGACGCGAGTGAACGGGCCGAGTGTCACCGGCAGCAGCATGGCCGGACGGTCCGGGTTGAACGAGCCGTCCACGGGAGCGGTAACCACCAGCACATTATCGCGGCGCTCCAGCTCAAGCTTGCTGTCCTTGATGGCGGTACGCAGCTTTGGCTCATAGTCGTCGAGCCAGGCCTGAGTGACTTTCGGGTCGGGCATCGGCACTGCCTTCGCGGTCTCCTGCTCTTTGCCGCCGAACGGCCACCACCACTTGCCACTGCTCTCGGCTTGGGCCTTGGCGACGGTAGCCGGCGCCTTGGTTTCAGGCTTGGCGACAGGTTTCGCTTCTTCTTTCTTGGCGACATCGGCGCCATCGTCGGAGGAGAACGGCCACCACCAATGCGTGGCCCCCTCTGCCTTGGCTTGCGGCGCCACGGCGGCGGGTTTCAGGGGAGCCGGCGGGACCGGCTCCTTGGCCGCGACCTTGTCGGAGGACCCGAACGGCCACCAGCCACCGCCGCCCTCGGCATCATTTTGTGGGTTTTGTGCGCAACCGGTGATAGCGAAGCACAGCGCCAGAGCGAGGGTTTTGTTCGATGACATTGGATATCCACAAAATGATCTGAAGTAAAAAACGAAGGCCATGTTCCGGCCGCATAAACAGTCGCTTGGAAAGCGAAAACAACACCTTGTTCCTTTACCCACTACCGCCAATGGCGTTTTATAGACAAGTGGCAAGCACCCGTGCAAGGTTCTGGGCACGTGGGTCCATCAAGACATAGGGCCCGAGGGTATTGGTCACGAACCCGAACGCAACGTCATGCTCAGGATCGGCGAAACCGATGGAGCCCCCGGCTCCGGGATGACCAAACGCCCGCGGCCCCAGGCCGTAGGTCGCATTGGCCACATCCGGTTGATCCAGCATGCAACCCAGGCCGAAACGGGTCTGGGTCAACAATGTCTTGTCCTCGCCGAAACTGTGCTGGCGAGTCAGTTCGTCGAGCATTTCACCTTCCAGCAAGCTTCCGTCCAGCAGGCCGGCGTAGAACCCGGCGAGACTGCGGGCGTTGCCGTGACCGTTGGCAGCCGGTTGCTGCATCCGCCGCCATTCCGGCTTGTTGGTGCTGGTCATGATCGATGGAGGGTTGGTGAAGGCCCGGGTGGTCATGGCCGTCGGTTCGCGCATCGTGACCTGCAACAGACGCTGGGCCGCTGCGTCGCCAACGTTGCCTTTGCCGCGGGCAATATGCGCCACGCGATGAAACTCTTCGTCGGCCAGGCCAACGTGGAAATCCAGTCCCAGGGGTTTGGCAACCCGGGCCACGATGGACTCGCCTGGCCCACGGCCATCGACCCTGCGCAACAATTCGCCCACCAACCAGCCGTACGTGATCGCGGCATAGCCGTGGCCCTCGCCCGGGGTCCACCAAGGCGTCTCGGCAGCCAGTGCATCGACCATGGTCTGCCAATCGTAAAGTGCCGCGGGGGCCATCAACTCCCTCAATGCGGGAAGTCCGGCCTGATGGCAGAGCAACTGGCGCAGGGTGACGGATTGCTTGCCCGCCGCCGCAAACTCAGGCCAATAGCGAGCGACCGGCGCGTCCAGTTGCAACTTGCCTTCGGCGACCAATTGCAAGGCGGCAACGGCGGTGAATGTCTTGGTGCAAGAAAACAGATTGGCGATGGTGTCGCAGTGCCAAGCCTCATGGCCATCCTTGTCGGCTGTGCCGGCCCAGAGGTCGACGACCGTGCGGCCCCCGACCTGGATGCACAACGCCGCGCCGCGCTCCTGCGGATCGTCGAACAGTGCCGCGAACGCTTCACGCACTGCTTCGAACTGAAGTTCGTAATGGCCTTGAATTTGCACCCGCAACTCCTTTGAAACACACGCTTTTTTTCAGCTGGCTGGCATTGTTTCAGTCATTGATGTTTTTGTGAACCTTCGCGAGACGGCTGGTTAAGCGCAGTCTTGTGTGGCGAGGGAGCAAGCCCCCTCGCCACACAAGACCGTCAGGAAATCTCCCGCCGAAACGGTGGCAGCGCGTTGAGGATGGCCTTGCCATAACGTTGGGTCACCAGCCTGCGGTCGAGCAAAGTGATGGTGCCGCGGTCTTCCTCGGTGCGCAGCAAGCGACCGCAGGCCTGGACCAGTTTCAGCGAGGCGTCCGGCACGGAGATTTCCATGAACGGATTGCCACCCCGGGCTTCGATCCATTCGGCCAGCGCGGCTTCAACCGGGTCGTCCGGGACCGAAAACGGTATCTTTGCGATCACCACGTGCTCGCAATAGGCGCCGGGCAAGTCGACGCCTTCGGCAAAACTTGCCAGGCCGAACAGTACGCTGGAGTCGCCGCCATCGACCCGCGCCTTGTGTTTGTTCAGGGTCTCCTGCTTCGACAGATTGCCCTGGATGAACACTTGCTTGCGCCAGTCACGGTCGAGACCGTCGAACACGTCCTGCATCTGCTTGCGTGAAGAAAAAAGCACGAGGGTGCCACGGGAACCTTCCACCAGGTCCGGCAAGTCACGGATGATCGCCGCGGTGTGGGCCGCGGCGTCCCGTGGGTCGGCCTTGAGGTCGGGGACTCGCAACACGCCGGCGTCGGCATGGTGGAATGGGCTCGGGACCACGGCCGTCACGGCGATTTTCGGCAAGCCGGCGCGCATACGGAAACGGTCGAACGTACCCAGGGCGGTCAGTGTGGCGGACGTCACCAGCGCGCCGTAGGCAACGTTCCACAGGTTGCGCCGCAGCATGTCCGCCGCCAGGATCGGGCTGGCATTGACCTCGATGTCGAACAGCGAACCGCTCTCGGCCAGGGTCAACCAGCGCGCCATCGGAGGGTTGTCTTCCGGGTCTTCGGTGGTGAAAGCCGTCCACAGCTCCCAATTGCCTTGCGAGCGGGACAGCAAGCTGCCGAACAGCGGATACCATTCCTCGGCCTGGTTGCTGGCGATCCCGATGTTCACCTCGCCATCCATGCCTTCCTTGAGCAAGTCGGTCAGGCGTGTGAACAAATCCGTCAGGCGCGCGAAGCCCTTCTTGAGCTCGATGCCCATCTCGCGCATATGCTCGGGGATGATCCCGCCGACAAACCGATGGCGAGGCCGCTCGCGGCCCTCTACATCTTCGCCTGGCTTGAAATCAGCCACCTGTTCGCATGCGGTGAACATGAACTGCTGGTTCGTCTTGATCTCACGCGCGAGCTCGGGCACCTGTTCGATGAATTTGCCCAGGTCGCCCGGCAGTGGGTGCTGAGCCAACAGCTTGGTCAGGTTCTTCGCCGTGGTTTCCAGCCAGTCGGCGGTGGAGCGCAGCCGCGTGTAATGGGCGAAATGGCCGATGGCCTTGTCCGGCAGATGATGGCCTTCGTCGAACACGTAGATGGTGTCGCGCGGGTCCGGCAACACCGCACCACCGCCCAGGGCCAGGTCGGCCAGGACCATGTCGTGGTTGGTGACGATCACGTCGACCTTGCCCATGCCTTCGCGCGCCTTGTAGAAAGCACACTGGCCGAAGTTGGGGCAGTGACGATTGGTGCACTGGCTGTGATCCGTGGTCAGGCGCGACCAGTCGGCGTCTTCCAGGGCCGTTGACCAGCTGTCGCGGTCACCGTCCCACTTATTGCCGGCCAGTTTTTCAATCATGCTGGTAAACAGCTTCTGGCTCGCCTCGTCGACTTCGATCTTGAAGCCTTCCTCTTCGAACAACTGCGCGGTGGCGGTCTGGGCGTGGCCTTCCTGCAGCAACATGTCGAGCTTGGACAGGCACATATAGCGCCCGCGGCCCTTGGCCAGGGCGAAGGTAAAATTCAGCCCGCTGTTGCGCATCAGGTCGGGCAGGTCCTTGTAGACGATCTGCTCCTGCAGGGCGACGGTGGCTGTGGCGATCACCAGCCGCTTGCCGGCAGCCTTGGCGCTCGGAATCGCCGCCAGGCTGTAGGCCACGGTCTTGCCGGTACCGGTGCCGGCCTCGACCGCCACGACGGCCGGCTCGCCACTGCGCCGACCTTCGTCATCGGTGTCGATGTCGCCCAGGACTTTTGCCACTTCGGCAATCATCAGGCGCTGGCCATATCGCGGCTTGAGGCTCTTGGCTTCGAGAAAACGCGAGTAGGCGCCCTGGATCGTGGTTTTGAGTTCGGTGCTGATCATGAATGTCGGGCGCAAAAAACGCTGGATAAATTTTCAGTGGTTCGGATCGGCGGCTATCATACCCCGCTAATGAATCTCGCGCAGAACGGAGTGACCCAATGACACCCTTTGCCCTCGTCTACACCCTGCATTTACTGGCGGCCCTGATCTGGGTCGGCGGCATGTTTTTCGCCTGGATGATCCTGCGTCCCGCCGCAATGACGGCGCTTGAAGGCCCCGCCCGGCTAAAACTATGGGTAGAAGTGTTTCAGCGTTTTTTTGTCTGGGTCTGGGTGGCGGTGGTGCTTTTGCCGATCAGCGGCGTGGGCCTGATCCACCTGCGCTTCACCGGCTTCGAAACCGCGCCACGTTATGTGCAGGTGATGATGGGGCTGTATATCGTGATGACGGCACTGTTCATCCGCATTCAGGGCCTGCAACTGCCTGCATTGCGCACCGCCGTGACGGCCCAGGACTGGCCGACTGGCGCAGCGATGCTGGGCAAGATACGCCGCTTGGTGGGCATCAATCTGTTGATCGGGTTGCTGGTGGTGGCGATAGGCGCGGCGCGGCCGATGTTTTGATATCGCATCAAACCCAGTGGGAACTCGCTCCCTCTGGGTCATGAATGTTATTCAGAACCGCTGCACCGTCACCGCGCCCGCCGTTCCGGCAGGCCCTGGCTGGCCATCGGCGCCTGGCCGGCCGCTCTTGCCACCGTCGGCGGTATAGACCAGGCATCCCTTGGCCTTGCCGCCTGCTCCGGGTTTGCCACCGTGCCCAGGTTTGCCGCCGGCGCCGCCGTCCACCGTGACCTTTATCTGTTCATCGGGGTAGGCGCGAGGCAACTCGAGCCGCACCAGCGCACCGGCCGCGCCCGGCTGGCCGTCGCCGCCATTGCTGCCGTCGGCGCCGCGACCGGCCGAACCCCAGGTACACCCCGGAGCTTGTCCGTTGGCGCCGTCGAGCCCCACATAACCTGGCGCACCGCTGCCGCCACGGGCATCCACTGACAGTAGCGGTGCGTTCAACGCATTGAAGCGCAGGTTGAGATTGCGCCCCGGCCGCGCCGCCTTCGTGTAGGTTCCCGGCGCGCCGCGAGCCGTGATCTGGCTGCCTTCGTCCAGTTCGGCCTGGGCCACCTTCATCTCCAATGCCTGTTGCGCCGGCACGATCGCAATGCGTGCCTCGCGCCCCAGGTGCAGCTCTGCGATGGACAGTTGCGTGACGTTCGATGGCACCAACAGCGTGCCGTAATCGGCCACATCCAAGCGCTCCAGGGCCAGCACGCTGGTGGTGTTCGGCAGGCGCATCAAGGAATTGCTTTCGACCTGGACCATTTGGGCACAGGCCAACGGGCACACGAATGCCGCGAGTAGACACAATTTACGCATGGGAAGCCTCTGGCGCGGTCGGAAGGGTTTGCAAGTGGAAGATGCCGAACAGCAGCACTCGGAGGCGATCACGGCCCGGAGCGGGACGCCCGCGAAACTGTGCCCTGAACAACAACAGCTCAAGCAAATGGACCGCCAGCAACAGCGCCCCGGCGAGATTGACCAAGACATGCAGCGGGTGGACAAACGGCAAGAGCAGATTGACCAGCACCACCAGCCAGAACAGCAGGGTCAACAAGCGCCCCAGCCCCCAAAACACCTTCATACGCCCCCCGTTCGAAATTATTCTTTGCGTGAACAGTAACGGCTCGCGCAAAGGATAAGCCAGAGGGCCGGGCAAATTTAATTTTGTGATCCGACGGCTCTGGCCCGTTGTCGCAACGGTTATCAACGCTGGATGCGCAACTCAACCCGACGGTTCTGGGCGCGGCCTTCGTCGGTCTCGTTGTCGGCCACCGGTTCGCTTTCGCCCTTGCCTTCACTGGTGACTTTTGCCGGCGCCACGCCCTGGGTCAGCAAATACTCCACGACGCTGCCGGCCCGGCGCTCGGAAAGGCCTTCGTTATAAGCGTCGGTACCGACACTGTCGGTATGGCCGACCACGCGAATGCTCGCGACGTTGGCGTGGCTCAGCTTGCCCATCAGCTCGTCGAGCTGGCTTCGAGCCGCCGGGGTGAGATCGGATTTATCGAATTCGAACAGCACCTTGCCGGTGTCATTGAGGGTGATGACTTCACTGGTCGGCGTTTGCGGCTCGTCCGGTGGTGCGCTGGCCGGATACTGCGGCAGCGGGCAACCGTGATGTTCAACGGCCGTACCGGCCGGCGTGTCGGGGCAACGGTCGCGACGATCGAACACGCCATCGTCATCTTCGTCGCCATCCTGGGCATAACAGATCAAGCCACCGCCGAGCAGCCCCAACGCGGCGCCACCGGCCGCCCAGCCAGTGCTTTCGATGGCACCCAGACCGCCGCCGACGAGCCCGCCGATCAGGCTGCAGATCGGCCAGGTGCGTTGATTGAGTGATGCGCTGCCGTCGCTGTGAGTGGCGCAACCGGATAACAGACTGCTCGCGAGCAGCACCGGCATGGCAACCCTGATGAGAACCTTCATGATGAATGCTCCTGTGTCACCGGCCCATACCGGTCACACAGGAGTAAAGACCCGCATCCGCGACTGTACAAGCCGCGGATGACAAGGGTTTCAACGGTTTATCTTGATTTCGGTACGACGGTTCATCGCCCGGCCATCAGCAGTTTTGTTGTCCGCCACCGGCTGGCCTTCCCCGGCGCCTTCCACCGAGACGAAACTGGCGCGAGGCACGCCGCTTTCCACCAGGTACTGCACCACGGAATTGGCGCGTTTTTCCGACAGTCTCTGGTTGTAGGCATCACTGCCGACACTGTCGGTGTGCCCCGTCACCCGCAGTTGCGCGGTGGAGGTTTCCTGTTTCAACCGGGTCGCGATGGTGCTCAGTACTTCCTTGTCGGTTGGTGTCAGCGTGGCCTTGTTGAATTCGAAATGCACATCGCGCACCACGATCGTTTCTTCCTTGACCACTACCGGCTCTTCGGCCATTGGCGCCGGGGCGGGCGGTGGGCAGCCGTCGGCGTCGACCTGCACGCCTTTCGGTGTGCCCGGGCACTTGTCGCGGCTGTCCGGGACGCCATCGCCGTCTTCGTCGCCATCGCCATGGGCCCAGCACCAACCTGCCGCCACGGTGCCGGCCACCAACGCGCCCGGCCCAATCCAGGAACTGCTCTCGATGGCGCCCAATCCCGCGCCCACGACACCACCGGTGGCCGCACAGATCGGCCAGTCGGTTTTCTGCAAACCTGCGCAACCAGTCAACACACTCGTTAGCAGAACCAGGGGTAACGCTGTCCGAACTATGCTCATCGGGTTTTCTCCTTGAAGGATCGGCTTCGCCGCCGATTCAGGGGAGTAAAGACCGGACTTCGGATCTGCGCCAGCCCCAACGATTACAGGTTTTCGCCACGTGTTTGCGCAGGTTCCGTACGTTCGTGGACAAACCGCTCTAGGCCATGATGTCCGGGCAGGCTATCTTGGCGGTTCTGATTGAGGAACTTCGATGACCGTTGCCATTTCTTCGCGTACGCCCCAGCAAGCCCTGGCCGCCGTGCTTGACCGTTACGCCCCGCAAAGGCTGCTGCTGATCGGCGCCAGCAGCTTTCCTGCGCTGGAGGCGTTCCAGCAGGCCCATCCCGCCACCGAAGTGGTCCACGCGGGCCCCGGCGCGCTGCCGGCGGACGTGGCGGCGCGGCGTTTCGACCTGGCCCTTGCGCTCGATTGCCTGGAGCATTTGCCCAAGCGCGACGGTCTGAACCTATTGGGCGGCATCCGCAATCTCAACGCCAGCCGGATTGCGGTGCTGGCCGACCTCAACGCCTGCGGCTGGCAGGAAACGGACTTCTTTTCCCTGGCCTTGCAAGCCAGCGAGCGGTTCCAGCGCGAGGACCAGGTGCTGACCCTGTTTACCTACGATCTGCTTGAATACAAGCAGGTCCCCGACTGGCTCAACTCACGGTTTTGGGCTAACCCCGAAAACTTTGGAAAATATTGGTGGTAGCTGTGGACACAAGCCTGCACACGACCATTTGCCCTTGTGGCAGTGGCAACCCATTGGATGGCTGCTGCGGCCGTTACCATGACGGCCATCCCGCGCCCTGTGCCGAAGCCTTGATGCGCTCGCGCTACAGCGCTTATGTACTGGGCCTTGTGGACTACCTGGTCAGCACCACTCTGCCGGCCCAGCAGGATGGCCTCGATCGCCAGTCCATCAGCGAATGGAGCGCCAGGAGCACCTGGCTGGGGCTGGAAGTGGAAAGCAGCGAAGTGTTCGGCGGCCAACCGGAACACGCTTTCGTTACGTTCACCGCGCGCTGGCACGACGGCCAAGGTGAGCACAGCCATCGCGAACAGTCATCGTTCGTGCAGAACGGCGGGCGTTGGTACTTCATCGACCCCACCGTGCCGGTGAAGATCGGCCGCAACGACAGTTGCCCTTGTGGCAGCGGGCATAAATTCAAAAAATGCTGCGCCGGGTATTTCAATCGCTGATTTTGCAAACGTCTGACGCTCGTCCACCACCCGAGGGCTAAACTGGGGACAAACCAGAGGCACGGACATGACCTTCAAACTCCAATGGCTATGCGTCACCTGCCTGCTACTGATCGTAGGGCTCGGCGGTTGCGCGTCCTGGCAAGCTGAAGAGGCACCCGAGCCGCGAGTCCACCTGGTCAAGGTCGAGGTGGTGCGGGCGCGCCTGGTGGAACAAAGGTTCATGCTGCACTTTCGCGTCGACAACCCCGGTGATAGCGACCTCACCGTGCGCGGCCTGACCTACCGGGTTCATTTGGGCGACCTCTTGCTGACCGAAGGCGAGCATGAGCACTGGTTCACGGTTCGCCCCGGACGCAGCGGGTATTTCAAGCTGCCGGTTCGCGCCAACCTGTGGCCCCAGGTGCGGGAGCTGGTAAAGCTGTTGGAGAAACCTCGTGAGCAGATCCCCTATCGCCTGGAAGGTGAGCTGGAAACCGGTTTATTCATCGCCCACTACGTGCACCTGGAGCGCAATGGCGTGATAATCGCCGCCGATTTAATTGCGGAGTAACCCCGATGACACAGCAACCCCATGTCCATGGCCCTGATTGCAACCACGATCATGACCACCACGACCATGATCACGGCCACGTCCATGGCCCGAACTGCGGCCACGCCCACCAAGAGCCCGTGCGCAATGCCTTGAAGGATGTGGGCCGCAACGATCCATGCCCTTGCGGCAATGGCAAGAAATTCAAGAAGTGCCACGGGGCTTGATGGCTAAAAAGTTTTTTGCCTGTTAGACCGTCATCGCGAGCAAGCTAGCTCCCACAGGATTCAAAGTCCGCCTAAGAATGTTGTGGGAGCGAGCCTGCTCGCGATGAGGCCGCCCTGTACCCCATCCATCACCCCGCCTGCAGAATCTGCATCACACTGACCACCGTCGCATATTCCCCGTGCAGGTTAGCCAGGGACATCCCATGCACCTCGGCAGCCGAACGGGCATTGCCGAAGTAATCGGCCTTGTCGAAGGTGAAACAGGCGTCTTCGGCCACCCACGTATCGAATCCCAGGTTGCCGGCCGTCCGCGCGGTGGACTCCACCGAATTGTTCGTCGCGACGCCGACGATCACCAGTTGCCCGATTCCCGCACCGCGCAAATCCGCCTCCAGGGAGGTGCCGCAGAACGCATCCGGCACCTGCTTTTGAACCAACCGCTCCCCGGCCATCGGCTCGAACCGTTCCTGGACTTGCACGCCTGATTGCCCGGGCCAGAACACCGAGTCTTCAGAGCGGGACAGATGGTGGACATGGATGACAGGCCGCGCCGAATTCCGCCAGCGGGCAAGCAGCTCAAGCATGCGCAGCTCCGCCTCGGGGTTGTTGCGGGGGCCGAGCTTGGGGTGGAGGATGCCTTTTTGTTGATCAATAAGAATCAGCGCCGCGTTTTTCTGTAGATCCATGTCGGATTTCCCATGATCGATCGTTGGATTTTGCACCACTTGAACATCACCGTTCCCTACGAGCAAGTCGTCGATCGGCCCGTGGCGAGGGGCCGCTTCATCGCCACGTGTTCAGCGGATTGCGGGCTTCGCCGCAGGCTTTGCCGCGGGCTTTCATCGCCAAATCAACAAATAACCCCACCGCCCGCTTGCGCGGCCCCTTCCTGCTCACTAACGTAGCGCCTTTATTGGTGCCACCCCTCCCGCAGGAGCTTTGCCATGGCCTCGCCAGCCTTTATTTCCCTCATTCCCAAGCTCGGCGTAGCCGCAGCAGCGGCCAGTGTGCTCGGTTTGAGCGGTTGCCAGGCCTGGAATACCCAGGACACTGTCCCGCCTACCACCGGCGTGCAACCGCTCAAGGGGCTGGCGCAGAATGTCTCGGTCCGGCGCAACGCCATGGGCATGCCGTTGATCGAAAGCAACAGTTTCCACGACGCCCTGTTCGCCCTCGGCTATGTCCACGCCAGTGATCGGATCACGCAGATGGCGACCCTGCGCCTGCTTGCCCAAGGTCGGCTGGCGGAAATGTCCGGGGCCGAACGGCTCGATATCGACCGCTACATGCGGGCGGTGAACCTGAAGAAAAACGCCGACGAGCTTTATAAAGCGTCATCGCCGCGCCTCAAGCGATTCTTTGAAGTCTATGCCCGGGGCGTCAATGCCTACCTGTTCCGCTATCGCGACAAGTTGCCGGCGGACTTGGCTGCCACCGGCTACAAGCCCGAATACTGGAAGCCGGAAGACTCGGCGCTGCTGTTCTGCCTGCTGAATTTCAGCCAGTCGGCCAACTTGCCGGAAGAGCTGGCCACCCTGGTGCTGGCCCAGACCGTCACAAACGACAAACTGGCCTGGCTGAGCCCGTCCTACCCCGATGAACCGCTGCCTCTGGCGGAAGCCGATAAACTTCAGGGCGTCCGCCTCAATGGCCAGGTGCCCGGCCTGGACCAAATCAGCAAGGCTGGCGCCCAGTTGTCCGACCTGAATCTGTTGGGCGCAGCGTTTTCGAGCAACTGGGCCATCGCCCCGCAACGCAGCCGCAACGGTAAAAGCCTGTTGGCCAGCGACAGCCATGGCCCGCTGGGCGTGCCGTCGCTCTGGAGCCCGGTGCAGATCCGCGCGCCCAAGTACCAGGCGGCCGGGCTTTCCGTGGCGGGTATTCCGATGATCCTGGCCGGCTTCAACGGCCACGTGGCGTGGAGCATGACCAGCGTCCTTGGTGACAACCAAGACCTCTTCCTGGAAAAGATCCGACGCCAGGGCAACGGGCTGTCCTACGAAGTGAACGGCAAATGGCAGCCGGCGACCGTGCGCAACGAAACCTATTTCATCAAGGGTCAACGGTCTATTCGTGAAGCCGTGTACGAGACCCGCCACGGCCCCCTGCTCAACAGCGCCCAAGGCCCGTCCATGGCCAACGGTCTGGGGCTGGCCTTGCAATTGCCGAGCTTCACCGACGACAAGACCCTGGATGCGTTCTTCGATCTGTCACGCTCGCGAAATATCGAGAAAGCCTCGGATGCGAGCCGGGAGATTCGCGCCCTGGCGGTGAACATGGTGTTTGCCGACGCGCGCAACATCGGCTGGCAAGTGACCGGCCGCTACCCCAACCGCCGTGAAGGCGAAGGATTGCTGCCATCGCCCGGCTGGGAGGGTCGCTATGACTGGGACGGTTATGCCGACCCGATGCTGCACCCCTACGACCAGGACCCGGTCCAGGGTTGGCTCGGCACTACCAACCAGCGAGTCATTCCCCATGGCTACGGCATGCAATTGTCTAACTCCTGGGCGGCGCCGGAGCGTGGCGAGCGCCTGGCCGAACTGGCCGGCGCCGGCAAGCACGACGCCCGCAGCCTGAGCGCCATGCAATATGACCAGACCACGACGTTCGCGGCCAAACTCAAGAAAGTCTTCGAAGCCCCAGGCATGGCCCAGCCGCTGAAACAGGCGATCGAAGCCCTGCCGGTGGCGGACCGGGCCAAGGCTCGCGAGGCCTACACCCGCCTGATGGCGTTCGACGGCAGGCTCAGCCCGGTGTCCACCGACGCGGCGCTCTACGAGCTGTTCCTGCAGGAAAGCATGAAGCAGACGTTCCTCGATGAACTGGGTCCGGAAAGCAGCCCGGCTTGGAAAGCACTGGTCGCGAACGGCCAACGATCCTACTCGGCCCAGGCCGATCACCTGCTCGGCCGCGAGGACAGCCCGTTCTGGGACGACGTGCGCACCCCGCAGAAAGAAGACAAGGCCGTGATCCTGGCTCGCAGCCTGGCAGCGGCAATCACTGTCGGCGAGAGCCAACTGGGCAGCGATCACACCACTTGGCAGTGGGGGAAACTGCACCGCTACGAGTGGAAAAACACCAGCGGCCAGGTCGTACGTGGGCCGTTGGCGGCTGGCGGTGATGGCACCACGCTCAATGCCGCCGCATTCGCCTGGGGCCAGGATTTCAACACCGCCCTGGCGCCGGCCCTGCGCTTGATCGTCGATTTCAGCCAGCCCGAGCCGTTGACGATCCAGGGCGGCGCCGGTCAATCGGGGAACCCGGCCAGCCCGAACTATGTGAACGGCATCGATCCGTGGATCAAGGCGCAGTATCAAAGCCTGCCGATGCAACCGCAGAACTTTGATCGCGGGTATGGCAAGGCGCGGTTGACGTTGGTGCCTGGAAAATAACCTGGAACGGCCTTTGAGATTTGCGGTGAGTTGAAAATTGCCATCGCGAGCAAGCTCGCTCCCACAATGAGGCGGTGTTGAGTTCCGTATTTCCGCATCACACCAAGCCACTGTGGGAGCGAGCTTGCTCGCGATGGCGTCAGTCCGTCCTCTGAAAACCGATCGAACTTCTCCCCCCGCCCCCGCCTCTACCTGACAAGCCCATCGCCCCGGTGACCGCATGGATCTTGTCATTGCCCGCCCCGAAGGCCTGTACTGTCCGCCCGGAGATTTCTACATCGACCCCTGGCGCCCGGTAGAACGCTCAGTGATTACCCACGCCCACGGCGATCATGCCCGCGGCGGCAACCAGCACTACCTCGCAGCGGCCCCCGGCGAAGGCATTCTCCGTTCCCGGCTGGGCCAGGACATCAATCTGCAAACCCTGCCCTATGGCGAACGCCTGCGGCATCACGGCGTGACGCTGAGCTTTCATCCCGCCGGCCATGTGCTGGGCTCGGCCCAGGTCAGGTTGGAATACGAAGGCGAAGTGTGGGTCGCCTCCGGCGATTACAAAGTCGAGCCCGACGGCACCTGCGCACCGTTCGAGCCGGTGAATTGTCACACGTTCATCACCGAATCCACCTTCGGCCTGCCGATCTATCGCTGGCAACCCCAGGCGCAAGTCTTTGATGAGATCAACCAGTGGTGGCGCGGGAACATTGCCGCCGGCCGGGCCAGCGTGTTGTTCTGCTATTCCTTCGGCAAGGCCCAGCGGATTCTCCACGGCATCGATGACAGCCTCGGGCCGATCCTCGCCCACGGCGCGGTGGAACCGTTGAACCGGGTGTACCGAGAAGCAGGTATTCACCTGCCGCCGACACTTTATGCGGGCGATTTCAAAAAGAACGACCCGATCATGAGCCAGGCGCTGATCATTGCTCCACCTTCCGCCGGCGGTAGCAGCTGGATGCGTCGTTTCGGCGACTACAGCGACGCCTTCGCCAGTGGCTGGATGCGCCTGCGCGGCACCCGTCGGCGCCGCGGCGTGGACCGCGGATTCGTATTGTCCGACCACGCCGACTGGCCTGGCCTGCTCTGGGCCGTCGAGCAGACCGGCGCCGAGCGGGTCATGGTCACCCATGGTTCGGTCGCCGTGCTGGTGCGCCACCTTTGCGAACAAGGTCTCGACGCCCAGGGTTTCACCACCGAGTACGGCGACGATGAAGAAGACCTCGCCCAGGCACCCGTCAGCGGCGAGGAGGCACCATGAAAGCCTTCGCCGAGCTGTATGCCGAACTGGACGCCACCACCTCCAGCAACGCCAAGCTGGCCGCCATGCAGGATTATTTCGGCAAGGCACCGCCGGAAGATGCCGCCTGGGCCGTGTACTTCCTCTCCGGTGGCCGTCCACGGCAACTGGTGCCGGTGAAAATCCTGCGGGAGCTGGCGGTCCGGGTGTCCGGGTTGTCGCTCTGGCTGTTCGAGGAAAGTTATCAGGCCGTGGGCGACCTGGCCGAAACCATTTCTCTGGTCCTTCCCGAATCGACCCACAACAGCGACGAGGGCCTGGCGCTTTGGATCGAAGAGAAACTGTTGCCGCTGCGCGGTGAGTCGCCCGAGGTCCTGGCTCAACGGCTTCCGGCGCTGTGGGCGCAGCTCGACCGGTCGAGCCTGATGCTCTGCATCAAGCTGATCACCGGCAGTTTCCGCGTCGGTGTGTCCAAGCTATTGGTGACCCGTGCCCTGGCGACCATGGCCGGGCTGGACAGCAAACGGGTGGCCCAACGACTGGTGGGCTACACCGATCTGTCCCATCGTCCCACGGCGGCCAGCTACCTCAAGCTGATCGCCGCCGAGTCCGACGATGAACATGCCCAGCGCGGCGGCCAGCCATATCCGTTCTTCCTGGCACACGCCCTGTCGCAACCGGCGGAGCAATTCGACACCCTGCTGGGGCCAGCCAGTGACTGGCAGGTTGAGTGGAAATGGGACGGGATCCGCGCCCAGGTGATCAAGCGCGACGGCCACTTGTGGATCTGGTCCCGAGGCGAGGACCTGGTCACGGAACGATTCCCGGAACTGCACCCACTGGCCCAGGCGTTGCCCGACGGCACGGTAATCGACGGCGAGATCGTCGTCTGGAAAGCGCCGCAGTCAGTCACCGACGACGCTTTCGACCCGCAGGCGCCACTGCAACCTGCGGTGCAACCCTTCGCCTTGTTGCAACAACGCATTGGTCGCAAGACCCTGGGCAAGAAAATCCTCGAAGACGCCCCCGTGGTGGTGATGGCCTATGACCTGCTGGAATGGCAAGGCGAGGACTGGCGCAGCCGGCCCCAGGCCGAGCGTCGCGAACAGTTGGAAACCCTCGTCGCCCGCTGCCACAGCCCCGTGCTGTTGCCGTCGCCCGTCGTGACCGGCCGGGACTGGCTCGACCTCGCCCGCCAGCGCGAAGCCTCACGCAGCCTCGGCGTCGAAGGCATGATGCTCAAGGCCCGCAATGCGCTGTACGGCGTCGGGCGGACCAAGGACATGGGCGTTTGGTGGAAATGGAAAATCGACCCGTTCAGCGTCGATGCCGTGTTGATCTACGCCCAACGCGGCCATGGCCGACGCGCCAGCCTGTACAGCGACTACACCTTCGCGGTGTGGGACAACCCGCCGGGCAGTCGCGAACGCACGCTGGTGCCGTTCGCCAAGGCTTATTCAGGCCTGACCGATGCACAAATGCGCCAGGTCGACAGCATCGTGCGCAAGACCACCGTGGAAAAGTTCGGCCCGGTAAGCAGCGTCACCCCCACCTTGGTGTTCGAATTGGGCTTCGAAGGCATCGCCCTGTCCAAGCGCCACAAGAGTGGGATCGCGGTGCGGTTTCCGCGAATGTTGCGCTGGCGCCAGGATAAGAGCGTCGATGAGGCCGACACACTGGCAACCCTTCAGGACTTGCTGAAATAACACCCCTCGCCACAAAAAACCGTTCGTCTTTTGCCATAGCGTTTTTCCAAACAGCGCACGCTCCATCCCGGTGCGCTTTTTGATGTACGCTCATCCCCGCGCACCATCGCGTTCCGTCACCTGCCGCGAGTGCTTTTAAAACACTTGTTCGGCACTATGGTTCGGAAATTGCTACCTTTATGCCGTCATACCGTTCAGACCTTCACCGGTAACAATCCAACGCGCCACAAGCGCTCAAATTGGTTTTAGGGACTCAATAATGAAAAAAGCACTGCTGACCCTTTCTGCACTGGCATTGTGCGTGGCTGCTGGCGCTGCCACGGCCAAGGAATACAAGGAACTGCGTTTTGGTGTCGACCCGTCCTACGCCCCGTTCGAATCCAAGGCCGCCGACGGCAATCTGGTCGGTTTCGACATCGACCTGGGCAATGCGATCTGCGCAGAACTGAAGGTCAAATGCAAATGGGTCGAAAGCGATTTCGACGGCATGATCCCAGGCCTCAAGGCCAATAAATTCGACGGCGTGATCTCGTCCATGACCGTGACCCCGGCCCGCGAAAAAGTCATCGACTTCTCCAACGAACTGTTCTCCGGCCCAACGGCTTATGTATTCAAGAAAGGTTCGGGCCTGAGCGAAGACGTTGCCTCGCTCAAAGGCAAGACCGTTGGCTACGAGCAAGGCACCATCCAGGAAACCTACGCCAAGACCGTGCTGGACAAGGCTGGCGTCAAGACCCAGGCCTACCAGAACCAGGACCAGGTCTATTCCGACCTGACCTCCGGCCGCCTCGATGCCGCGATCCAGGACATGCTCCAGGCTGAGCTGGGCTTCCTGAAGTCGCCAAAAGGCGAAGGCTATGAAGTCAGCAAGCCAGTGGACAGCGAACTGCTGCCCTCCAAGACCGCTATCGGTATCAAGAAAGGTAACAAAGAGCTGAAGGCGCTTTTGGATAAAGGTATCAAAGCGTTACACGACGACGGCAAGTACGCCGAAATCCAGAAAAAACACTTTGGCGATCTGAATCTGTACAGCGGCAAATAATGCGCAGTGCCCACCCGGTTTCGGGTGGGCACTTTTTTTCTGCCCAAGGCAATCTTCCATGTTCGAACAACTCCTACAAAATCTGGGGCTCTCGGCCTTCAGCCTGCAGGGCTTCGGCCCGCTGCTGATGCAGGGCACCTGGATGACGATCAAGCTCTCTGCCCTGTCCCTGTTGTTAAGCGTTCTGCTCGGCCTGCTGGGCGCCAGCGCCAAGCTGTCCAGCGTCAAACTGCTGCGTGTTCCAGCCCAGCTCTACACCACGCTGATTCGCGGTGTACCCGACCTGGTGCTGATGCTGCTCATCTTCTACAGCCTGCAAACCTGGCTGACGTCTTTTACCGATTTCATGGAATGGGAATACATCGAGATCAACCCATTCGGCGCCGGGGTCATCACCCTCGGCTTCATTTATGGCGCGTACTTCACCGAAACGTTCCGTGGCGCGATTCTCGCGGTGCCTCGCGGGCAGGTCGAAGCGGCCACGGCCTATGGCCTCAAGCGTGGCCAGCGTTTCCGCTACGTGGTGTTCCCGCAAATGATGCGCTTTGCCCTGCCGGGCATTGGCAACAACTGGATGGTGATGCTCAAGGCCACCGCGCTGGTGTCGATCATCGGCCTGGCTGACCTGGTCAAGGCGGCCCAGGACGCGGGCAAGAGCACCTACCAGCTGTTCTACTTTCTGGTGCTCGCGGCGCTGATCTATCTGATGATCACCAGCGCGTCCAATATCATCCTGCGCTGGCTTGAACGGCGCTACGCCGCCGGAGCCCGGGAGGCGGTGCGATGATCGAACTCCTGCAGGAATACTGGCGACCGTTTCTCTACAGCGACGGCGTCAACATCACGGGCCTGGCGATGACTCTGTGGCTGCTCAGCGCTTCGTTGCTGATCGGCTTCGTGGTATCGATCCCGCTGTCCATTGCCCGGGTTTCACCCAGGTTCTACGTCCGCTGGCCGGTGCAGTTCTACACCTACCTGTTCCGTGGCACGCCGCTCTACATTCAGCTGCTGATCTGCTACACCGGCATCTACAGCCTCGAGGCGGTGCGCGCCCAACCCATGCTCGACAGTTTCTTTCGCGACGCGATGAACTGCACGATCCTGGCATTCGCCTTGAACACCTGCGCCTACACCACGGAGATTTTCGCCGGGGCCATTCGCAGCATGAACCACGGCGAGGTCGAGGCGGCCAAGGCTTACGGCCTGACCGGCTGGAAACTCTACGCCTACGTGATCATGCCGTCGGCCCTGCGTCGTTCGCTGCCGTATTACAGCAACGAAGTGATTCTGATGCTGCACTCGACGACCGTGGCGTTCACCGCTACCGTTCCAGACGTGCTGAAGGTCGCGCGGGATGCAAACTCGGCCACGTTCCTGACGTTCCAGTCGTTCGGGATCGCCGCCTTGATCTACCTGACCATAACGTTTGCACTGGTGGGCCTCTTCCGCCTCGCCGAACGCCGCTGGCTGGCCTTCCTCGGGCCAACCCACTAAGGCTTCCGTTCCAGGACATACACGCACATGCGCCACCAGATACATGACCTGCTGGCCCCGCTGCCGGGGACCGCACGCAAGATCCACAGCTTTCACTTCGGCCCGGAAAAGGCCGATGGCAAAATCTACATCCAGTCGTCCCTGCACGCCGATGAGCTGCCCGGCATGCTCGTGGCCTGGCACCTCAAGCAGCGCCTGGCCGAGTTGGAGGCCTCCGGCCATTTGCGACACGAGATCGTGCTGGTGCCGATCGCCAACCCCATCGGCCTTGAACAAGTGCTGATGGACGTGCCGCTGGGCCGCTATGAGTTGGAGAGCGGGCAGAATTTCAACCGCCGGTTCGTCGACTTGAGCGAAGAGATCGGCAACGAAATCGAAGGCTTGCTGACCGACGACCCGCGGCACAACCTGAGGCTGATCCGTACCAGCCTGCGCGATGCCCTGAGCCGCCAGAGCGCCAGCACGCAATTGCAATCCCAGCGCCTGGTCCTGCAGCGGCTGGCCTGCGACGCCGACATGGTGCTCGACCTGCATTGCGATTTCGAAGCCGTGGCCCACCTCTACACCACCCCCGAAGCCTGGCCGCAGGTCGAGCCGCTGGCACGCTACATCGGCGCCGAGGCCAGCCTGTTGGCCACCGACTCGGGCGGCCAGTCGTTCGATGAGTGTTTCACGCTGCTGTGGTGGCAGCTCAAGGAACGTTTTGGCGAACGATTCGAGATTCCCCTGGGAAGCTTTTCGGTCACCGTCGAACTGCGCGGCCAGGGTGACGTCAACCACGGCCTGGCGAGCCTCGACTGCCAGGCATTGATCGAGTACCTGATCAACTACGGCGCCATCGACGGTGAACCGGTGCCGTTGCCCGACCTGCCCTACCCGGCCACGCCGCTGGCGGCCGTCGAACCGGTGGCGACGCCGGTTGGCGGGCTGCTGGTGTACAACGCTATGCCCGGCGAGTACATGGAGGCGGGGCAACTGATCGCCGAAATCATCGACCCGGTCAACGACACCGTCACGCCCGTTCATTGCCGCAACGCCGGGCTGCTTTATGCCCGCTCGCTGCGCCGCATGGCCACCGCCGGCATGGTCATCGCCCATGTCGCCGGAACCGAAGCCTACCGCAGCGGCTACTTACTTTCGCCTTGAGGATGCCTGTTCCATGTACAAACTGACCATCGAAGGCCTGCACAAGAGCTATGGCCAGCACGAGGTGCTCAAAGGGGTTTCACTCAAGGCCAGGACCGGCGACGTGATCAGCCTGATCGGCGCCAGCGGCTCGGGCAAAAGCACCTTCTTGCGCTGCATCAACTTCCTCGAACAACCCAACGACGGCGCCATGACCCTGGACGGCCAGTCGATCCAGATGATCAAGGATCATCACGGCATGCGCGTGGCCGATGCCGACGAGCTGCAACGCATCCGTACGCGCCTGGCCATGGTGTTCCAGCACTTCAACCTATGGAGCCACATGACCGTGCTGGAAAATATCACCATGGCGCCACGCCGGGTGCTGGGTGTCAGCAAGCAGGAAGCCGACGAGCGCGCCCGTCGTTATCTCGACAAGGTCGGCCTGCCGGCCCGCGTCGCCGAGCAATACCCGGCGTTCCTGTCCGGCGGGCAGCAACAGCGCGTGGCGATTGCCCGCGCCTTGGCGATGGAGCCGGAAGTCATGCTGTTCGACGAACCGACTTCCGCCCTCGACCCGGAGCTGGTGGGAGAAGTGTTGAAGGTGATCCAAGGCCTGGCGGAAGAAGGCCGCACCATGATCATGGTGACTCACGAAATGAGCTTCGCCCGCAAGGTTTCCAACCAGGTGCTGTTCCTGCACCAGGGCCTGGTGGAAGAAGAAGGCGCGCCGCAAGACGTGCTGGGCAACCCCAGGAGCGAGCGACTCAAGCAGTTCCTCAGCGGCAATCTGAAATAACTCCCCGCCTCCGTGGCGAGGGAGCTTGCTCCCGCTGGCGTTCAATCAACGAGTCTTAAACACAGCAATACCTGCGGGAGCGAGCTTGCTCGCGAAGGCGATAGACCAGTCGCCATCGATGCTGCCTGAGCTGGCCCTATCGCGAGCAAGCTCGCTCCCACAGGGGTCCGCGCCCGACCAGTCGATCAAATAAACCTTCATCTCCTGCCGTGGTCACTGAAGAAGGACCTTCAGGGCGCACACGGCACGCATGGCGACATCCAGCAACTTCGCAAAAAAGTGGTTCGACGCCCGGGGCTGGAAGCCGTTCGCTTTTCAAAAAAATGTGTGGGCCGCGGTCAAGCGCGGCGAGTCGGGGCTGCTGCACGCCAGCACCGGCGCCGGCAAGACCTACGCCGTGTGGTTTGCCGCTCTCAACCGTTTCGCCCGCGCCGTGCCGCCGCCGGACAAACCCCGAAAACGCAAACCTGCGGCCGAGCCGTTGACAGTCTTGTGGATAACGCCGATGCGCGCGCTGGCCGCTGATACCGGCAAGGCACTTCAAGCGCCCCTCGACCCGTTGCAGATCCCCTGGACCGTCGGCCTGCGCACCGGTGACACCAGCGCGAACGAACGCGCCCGCCAAGGCCGACGCCTGCCCACGGCGCTGATCACCACCCCGGAAAGCCTGACCCTGATGCTGGCCCGCGCCGACGCGCAAACCGCCGTTTCGACCTTGCGCATGGTCGTGGTGGATGAATGGCACGAATTGCTCGGCAACAAGCGTGGCGTGCAGTTGCAACTGGCCCTGGCCCGCTTGCGGCGCTGGCATCCGGGGCTGATCGTGTGGGGAGTCTCCGCGACCCTGGGTAACCAGGCCCACGCCGAACAGGTGCTTATCCCACAAGGCAATGGTGCCAGCGTGCAGGGTGCCAACGCCAAGGCCCTACAGGTCGATACGCTGTTGCCGCCGACCCTTGAACGTTTCCCCTGGGCCGGGCACATCGGCTTGAAAATGCTGCCCCAGGTCGTCGCCGAAATCGACGCCAGCAGCAGCTGCCTGGTCTTTACCAACACCCGTGCGCAGTCGGAAATCTGGTACCAGGCGATCCTCGAGACACGTCCGGACTGGGCCGGGCTGATCGCGCTGCATCACAGCTCGTTGTCCCGCGAGACCAGGGATTGGGTGGAACAAGCCCTCAAGGATGGCCAGCTCAAAGCGGTGGTGTGCACCTCAAGCCTGGACCTTGGGGTGGATTTTCTGCCGGTAGAACGGGTGTTGCAGATCGGCTCGGCCAAGGGTGTGGCGCGGCTGATGCAGCGCGCCGGACGCTCCGGCCACGCGCCGGGACGGACCTCGCGAATCACACTCGTGCCGACCCATAGCCTGGAACTGATCGAGTCCGCCGCCGCGCAGGACGCCGTGGCGCAGCGGCGCATCGAGCCCCGGGAATCGCCGCACAAACCCCTGGACGTGCTGGTCCAGCATTTGGTCAGCATGGCCCTGGGCGGCGGTTTCAGGCCCGACGAACTGTTCGACGAGGTGCGTGGCGCCTGGGCTTACCGCGATTTGAACCCTGCCGAATGGGCATGGGCCCTGGCGTTCGTGCGCCACGGTGGACTCTCGTTGACGGCCTACCCTGACTATCGACGGGTCGAGCCGGACGAGCACGGCGTATGGCGCGTGCCTGACGCACGCCTGGCCCGGCGCCACCGCATGAGCATCGGCACCATCGTCAGCGACGCCAGCCTGCAGCTGAAGTTCTGGAGCAAGGGCGGGGGCGGCAAAACCTTGGGCAGCGTGGAAGAAGGTTTTATCGCGCGGCTGCGTCCCGGCGACGGGTTTCTCTTCGCCGGGCGGTTATTGGAACTGGTCCGGGTCGCAGACATGACGGCCTACGTGCGGCGCAGCCAGGCGAAAAAAGCTGCCGTGCCACGTTGGAACGGCGGCCGCATGCCACTTTCCAGCGAACTTGCCGCCGCGGTCGTAGCACGCCTGAGCGAGGCCGCCGCAGGCCATTTCGACGGCCCGGAGATGCGCGCCGTGCAACCATTGCTATCGACGCAACTGCGCTGGTCCGGCCTCCCCACGCAGGGCACGTTGCTGGCCGAAGCGCTCAAGTCCCGGGAGGGCTGGCACCTGTTCCTCTATCCGTTCGCCGGGCGCCAGGTTCACCTCGGGCTTGCCAGCCTGCTGGCCTGGCGCGTCAGCCAGCGACAATCGGTGACATTTTCCATCGCGGTCAACGACTACGGACTGGAACTGCTCAGCGCCACCGAAGTGGACTGGTCAGCGCACCTGAACCCGGGGCTCTTGCGCACCGATAATCTGCTGGTGGACGTGCTCGCCAGCCTGAATGCCGGAGAACTGGCGCTGCGGCGCTTTCGCGAGATCGCCCGAATCGCCGGGCTGGTATTCGCCGGCTATCCCGGCGCGCCGAAGAGCACACGGCAAGTCCAGGCCTCCAGCGGACTGTTTTTTCAAGTGTTCAAGCAATACGACGCCGATAACCTGCTGCTGGCCCAGGCCGGCGAGGAGGTCCTGCGCGAAGAATTGGATATACGCCGACTGGAGCAGACCTTGGAACGCCTCGATACGTTGAAGCTGGACCTGCACATCATTAAACGCCCCACCCCGCTGGGCTTCCCGTTATTGGTGGAACGGTTCCGCGAAAGCATGAGCTCGGAAAAACTTGCCGATCGCATCCGCCGGATGGTCAGCGAACTGGAACGAACCGCCGATAAAGGTACCGTCTGATGCCCGCGCCCTACCCCATCAACCTCGCCGGTGAAGAACTCTGGCTGCTGCCGCACAAAGCCCTGTACTGGCCGGCCCAGGAAACCCTGATGGTGGCCGACGCACATTTCGGCAAGGCCGCTGCCTATCGCAGCCTCGGCCAACCGGTGCCCCACGGCACGACGGCGAGCAATATCGCCGTGCTGGATCAACTGCTGGCAAGCGTGCCGTGTCGATTGCTGATTTTCCTTGGGGATTTCCTTCACGGGCCTGGTTCCCATGCCCCTGGCACACTGAACGCTCTCGCCGGTTGGCGTGAACGGCATCAAGCACTTCCCATCACGCTCATACGTGGCAATCACGACAAGAGCGCTGGCGATCCACCGCCCTCGATGAATATCCGCGTCGTACCCGAGCCACTGCTGCTGGGCCCGTTCGCCGTGCAACACGAACCCACGCCGCACCCAAGCCGACATGTGCTGGCCGGGCATGTGCACCCGGTCTATCACTTGACAGGCAAAGGCCGGCAACGGCTTCGGCTTCCGTGTTTCCGCCTCGGTAGTGATGTCAGCCTGCTGCCGGCCTTCGGTGCGTTCACCGGAGGCTATCGGGTCGAGCAGGACAACGACTGCAAGATCTTCGTGATTGGCGACAACGAAATATGGCCCGTCAGCTAAAGCGCATTCGCTTCAACTGACGGGCCATATGTGATCAGGCTACGGGCGCAGGAGGCGGCTCGTCGGGAAGTGTCGGTTCGCCGGGTTCGGTTGGCTGCTCGTTGGGGGTATCGGGATCTGGCTGGCCGGGGATGCCGCCTGCCGCTTCAGCAGGATGGGCCAGCAGTGACCAAGCCAGGACGCCGATCTGATTGGGCTCAAGACTTGCCAGTTCGGCACTGATTCGCGGATCGATCTTCATAGAGCTACTCCTGAGCGAAGGCCCATTGGGCTGACGCAAAAAAACGGGCAGTACACTTCATAGAGTGCCTGCCCGCCCAGGAATTCCAACAGCTCGTCAGAATCAGGTACGCGGCAGTGTCACGCCGCGCTGGCCCTGGTATTTGCCACCCCGGTCCTTGTAGGACACTTCGCACTCTTCATCGGATTCGAGGAACAGCATCTGCGCCACGCCTTCGTTGGCGTAGATCTTGGCCGGGAGGGTCGTGGTGTTGGAAAACTCCAGGGTCACATGGCCTTCCCATTCCGGTTCCAGGGGCGTGACGTTGACGATGATGCCGCAACGGGCATAGGTGCTTTTACCCAGGCAAATAGTCAGCACGTTGCGCGGAATACGGAAATACTCGACGGTGCGGGCCAGGGCGAAGGAGTTCGGCGGAATGATGCAGACATCGCTCTTGATGTCGACGAAGCTCTTCTCGTCGAAGTTCTTCGGGTCGACGGTGGCCGAGTTGATGTTGGTGAACACCTTGAATTCATCGGCGCAGCGCACATCGTAGCCGTAGCTGGAAACTCCGAAGGAAATCAGCCGGTCGGCGCCTTCGCCACGCATCTGGCGCTCTACGAAGGGCTCGATCATGCCGTGCTCTTGCGCCATGCGGCGAATCCACTTGTCCGATTTGATGCTCATGGCGGGTTTCCTGAAATAGCGAGGTGGAAAAAACTGTCCGGCATCTTACCGGGGCGCGGGGCGGGTTCAAAGTGCGGGACGCAATTCTCGCCGATCCACCTTGATTTCCGGGCCCTGGCGGCAACCGTCAGCGCCGTCAGTCATTAAAACCGAGAAACCTTCGCAAAGACCATTGGCACGTTCCGGAAAAAGGGTTAAGGTGGCGTCACTGTGCTGCTTGTGTCACTGAGAATCTCTACACGATATGTTGAATTTCGATCCAACCATCTACAAGAATTTTTCCTGCTCTTTGCACTCAGTCTCGGCCAGGGTTCTTCCTGAGTCGCAGTTATCTTTGTTCAAGGAGTTACACCATGTCTAATCGCCAAACCGGTACCGTTAAGTGGTTCAACGATGAAAAAGGCTTCGGCTTCATCACTCCACAATCCGGTGACGATCTGTTCGTTCACTTCAAAGCTATCCAATCCGACGGCTTCAAAAGCCTGAAAGAAGGCCAACAGGTTTCTTTCATCGCTACCCGCGGTCAGAAAGGCATGCAAGCTGAAGAAGTTCAAGTTATCTAACTTGTACTTGCTTTAATAAGAAGCCCCGCCCTTAAAAGCGGGGCTTTTTTGTGCCTGTTGATTTTTCAGGCACAAAAAAACTGTGGGAGCGAGCTTGCTCGCGATAGCGGTCTGTCTGATCCACCACTATCGCGAGCAAGCTCGCTCCCACAGGAGGGTTCGTTGATTAGCCTGGGATTACCAGGTCACACCGAACCCAGCCGTGTAGCGCGTCTTACTGATGTCGCTGTCTTCCGTCCCTTCGATGACATCTTTCTCGGCCTTGAGATTGAGTGACGCCCAGTCGGTCACTTTATAGCGCAACCCCAACTCTGCGTCGTAGGCATAATCCGCCACGCCAGACAGCGGCTTGCCGACTTCGCCATTGGTGAAAAACTCAACCCGTTTGCCGATCAGGTAACGGTTGTAGTCCCATTTCATGGCGACGGAATAGAAGTTGTCCTTGCCGCCATCGCTGTACTCGTAATCGGTGCGGTTGAGCAGCGAACCCAGGGAGAACGCACCCAGTTCGTCGTCCCAGAACTGGTAGCCCGGACCGGTACCCACGACACGCTGGCGGGCCAGGTCCTCGACTTTGTCGCGCTTGTAGTTGAGCCGACCTTGCCAGAACCATTTATCGGTGATGAACCGGTCGAGGGAGTACTCCAGTCGCCAGTTATCAGCCGAGACTATGTCGTCCTGGAATTCGCGGTTGTATTCGCCTTCGGCGGTGTGCCGCCACCTGCCGTGGCGCGCCGAGGTCTTGAAGTCGATGTCGTAGTCGTCGGTGTCGTTTTCCGCCCGCTGGTAATCCAGTGCGGCGTCGATATTGCCCTTCCACACCAAATCCTCGACCACCGGCTTGGGCTTGAGAATCTGCTGGATGCTCGCCAGCTCGACGGTCTTGGGCACATCACCATTGGCCAAGGTCACCTTGCCATCCTCGGCCGCCTGCAACGCCTTGGCTTTCTCGCCACTGTAAGCGTCCTGCTTGACCAACAACTGCTGGTCGCTTTCAAGGGTCTTGACCTGTTTCCAATCGATAGGGACCGCGCCGGCATAATCGGTCTGGATCAGCAACTTGCCGCCGTCGAAAACGGTGATCTTGCCGCTGAGCTTGTCGCCGTTCTTCAACCAGACGGTATCGGCAAGCAAAGGCATGGAGGCGCTCGTAACAGCTAGGCAAAGCAGGGTTCTGGACAACATAAGCGATAATGGGCTCAAGTTTGCGATGAAAAGGCGGCATTATCCCCCAGGATGACACCTCAGCAACGACTGACCCACGTATGGAAGATGAGTTCATTTATCAACCCGCCCTGTAGGAATTAATCTACAGACGGACACTTTCAGGAACCGCGCTTGTGACTGACGCCACTTCGGCCACCCAGAACGCCGCCCAGATCCGCCGCACCACGCTTTACCTCACCCTGGCACAGGTGCCTGCCGGCAAAGTCGTAACCTACGGCCAACTCGCCGAAATGGCCGGGCTGGGCCGCGCCGCGCGCTGGGTCGGACGAGCCCTCAGCCAATTGCCCGGCGACACGAAGCTGCCGTGGCATCGCGTGCTCGGTGCCGGCGGTCGGATCAGCCTGCCGGTGGGAAGCCCCTCAGGGGACGAACAACGCGCGCGCTTGCGCACGGAGGGGATCAGTGTCCTGAATAATCGTGTTGATATTCAGCGCCATGGCTGGCGCCCGGTAGAGCACAGCGGTTAGAGTGCGCGCTTTGTTTTCGCAATTTTTGAGGCAGACTCCAGCCCATGCCCCGTAAAACCTGGCGCGCCGCCCTCGCCGCCTATGCCAGTCCTTCGACGCTCGTGCTGTTGCTGCTTGGCTTCGCCGCCGGCTTGCCGTACATGCTGGTGTTTTCCACGCTCTCGGTCTGGTTGCGCGAAGCCGGCGTGGCTCGCGAGACCATCGGTTACGCCAGCCTGATCGGCCTCGCCTACGCCTTCAAATGGGTCTGGTCGCCATTGCTGGACCAATGGCGCCTGCCACTGCTGGGCAAGCTGGGACGCCGCCGATCCTGGCTGGTGCTATCCCAAGGGCTGGTCATCCTGGGCCTGGTGGGCATGGGTTTCTGCGATCCGCAAAAGCACCTGTCCTGGCTGATCGCAATCGCGGTGATAGTGGCCTTCGCCTCCGCGACCCAGGACATCGCCGTCGATGCTTATCGACTGGAAATCGTGGACGACACCCGCCAGGCCGCATTGGCCGCCAGCTACATGTCCGGCTACCGGGTCGCCGCCCTGCTGGCCACGGCCGGCGCGCTGTTTTTCGCCGAGGGCTTCGGCTCCACCGGGTTCAGCTACAAACATTCGGCCTGGGCGGGCACGTACCTGTTGTTCGGCGTGCTGATGGTGCCCGCCTTGCTGACCTCACTGTTCATGCGCGAGCCTCCGGTGCCACTGCGCACACAGTTGCAGGCCGGGCGCTATACCTTCGTCCATCAGCTCGCATCGGTGTTCGTCCTGATCGTGCTCCTGGTGTCGGTTCCGGCCATGTTCACCCAACTCTATAACACCGACTTCGCCAGCGTGCTGTTCGAGGGCGTCAGCCTGCTCGACCTGCTGCTCGAGGACCGGGCGTTCCTGCGCGCCATCCTCTATATCCTCCTGACTGTCATGTGCTTGTCGTCGATGGGCCGTCGCGGCCTGGCGCCGGTGCTCACCCCCGTCAACGACTTCATCCTGCGCTACCGCTGGCAGGCGCTGCTGCTGCTCGGCCTGATCGCCACATACCGCATGTCCGACACGGTCATGGGCGTCATGGCCAACGTGTTCTACATCGACCAAGGATTTACCAAGGACCAGATCGCCAGCGTCAGCAAGATATTCGGGCTGATCATGACGCTGGTGGGCGCCGGCATGGGCGGCCTGCTCATCGTGCGATTCGGCATCTTGCCGATCCTGTTCATTGGCGGCGTGTCCTCGGCGGCCACCAATATCCTGTTCTTGATGCTCACGGGGATGGGCGCCGACCTGGAGATGCTGATTGTCACCATCTCCCTGGACAATTTCAGCTCCGGCCTGGCGACCTCGGCATTCGTCGCGTACCTGTCCAGCCTGACCAACCTGAAATTCTCCGCAACCCAGTACGCCCTGCTCAGCTCGATCATGCTCTTGCTGCCGCGCCTGATCGGTGGGTATTCCGGGGTCATGGTGGAAAAGTTCGGCTATCACGATTTCTTCCTGATCACCGCCCTGCTCGGCGTTCCAACCTTGCTGCTGATCGCGCTCCACTGGTATCAGGAAAATCGCCGCCAGGACTCGACGCACGGAACGGAGTCAGAGTCAGAGCCGGAGTCGAAATCGACGCCGACCCGGCCCGCCCAAGAGTCGTAGGCCCAAGAATCGTAGGAAAGCTCAGCAGGCGCCGAAGAAAGCGGCGCCTGGATCCGGCAACAGGCCACGCGCCTGTACGCCAGGGCATCTCGCCCGTACAATGCTGCGTCACTTCTCGTCATCAGCAACCGACAACGGCCAACCATGCGCACCAGTCAATTTTTGCTCGCCACACAGAAAGAAACGCCTTCCGACGCCGTCGTGATCAGCCACCAGCTGATGCTGCGTGCCGGCATGATCCGCAAACTCGCCTCCGGCCTGTACACCTGGCTGCCGATGGGCCTGCGGGTCATGCGCAAGGTCGAAGCCATCGTCCGTGAAGAAATGGACGCCGCCGGCTCTCTGGAAGTGTTGATGCCGAGCACCCAACCGGCCGAGCTGTGGCAGGAGTCGGGACGCTGGGAGGAGTACGGCCCCGAGCTGCTGCGCATCAAGGACCGTCACGGTCGCGACTTCTGCGCAGGCCCGACCCACGAAGAAGTGATCACCGACCTGATGCGCAACGAGTTGAGCAGCTACAAGCAGCTGCCCATCAACCTGTATCAGATCCAGACCAAGTTCCGTGACGAGATCCGTCCGCGCTTCGGCCTGATGCGCGGTCGCGAGTTCATCATGAAGGACGCCTACTCGTTCCACGCCGACCTGGCGTCGCTGCAGGTTACTTACGACCGCATGCACCAGGCGTACTGCAACGTGTTCACCCGCCTGGGCCTGAAATACCGCCCGGTTGAAGCCGACAACGGCTCCATTGGCGGTGCCGGCTCCCACGAATTCCACGTACTGGCCGAGTCCGGCGAAGACGACATCGTCTTCAGCAACGGCTCCGACTACGCCGCGAACATCGAGAAAGCCGAAGCCGTGCCACGGGAAACGTCCCGCGCCGCGCCGACCGAAGAATTGCGCCTGGTGGATACACCCAACACCAAGACCATCGCCCAGTTGGTGGAAGGCTACAACCTGCCGATCGAACGCACCATCAAGACCCTGATCGTGCGCGCGGAAGAAGAAGGCAAGCTGATCGCCCTGATCGTCCGCGGCGATCACGAGCTCAATGAAATCAAGGCGGCCAACCAGCCTGGCGTCGCAAGCCCATTGGTCATGGCCACCGACGCCGAGCTGCGCGACGCCATCGGCGCCGGCGCCGGCTCCCTCGGCCCGCTGAACCTGCCGCTGCCGATCATCATCGATCGCTCGGTGGAGCTGATGAGCGATTTCGCCATCGGCGCCAACATCGACGACAAGCACTATTTCGGCGTGAACTGGGAGCGCGACCTGCCGGTTCCAGCCGTCGCGGACCTGCGCAACGTGGTGGCCGGCGATCCAAGCCCGGACGGCAAGGGCACTCTGGAAATCAAACGCGGTATCGAAGTCGGACACATCTTCCAGCTGGGTGACAAGTACAGCAAGGCGATGAAATGCGAGGTGCTGGGCGACAACGGCAAGCCGGTCACCCTGCAGATGGGCTGCTACGGCATCGGTGTATCCCGCGTGGTGGCCGCTGCCATCGAGCAGAACAACGACGAGAACGGGATCATCTGGAGCGACACACTGGCGCCCTTCCAGGTCGCGCTGGTGCCGCTGCGCTATGAAACCGAACAGGTTCGCGAAGCGACCGACAAGCTCTACGCCGAATTGACGGCCGCTGGCTTCGAGGTGCTGCTGGACGACCGCGACAAGAAAACCAGCCCCGGTATCAAGTTCGCCGACATGGAACTGATCGGTATCCCGCACCGGATCGTAGTCAGTGATCGCGGCCTGGCCGAAGGCAACCTGGAATACAAGAGCCGCACCGAGGCCGAGCCGCAAGCGCTACCGGTCGCCGAAGTGCTGTCCTTCCTCCAGGCTCGTATCCGCCGCTGAGACCAGATAGAGACGTCATGTTCAAGCGAAACACCTTAGGCCTCGGGGGCGCCGCACTGTGCGGCGCCCTGCTGGTCAGCGGCTGCGCCAACCAGATGTCGCAACGCAACGAGCACGAAGAACGGATCGAGCGCAAGCTGCTCGACCATAGTCTGCAGATCGATGTGGGCGAGCCCAAGGTGCTCGACTTACCGCAGCGTCGGGTTCGGATCAACGAGCAAAAAACTTTCGAGGTCACTGAATTCGAAGTCACCCGGCACTACGATCGCTACACGCCCTACCAGCCATGGCGCGAGGTCTATGAGATCCCGCTGGGCGCGGTGGCGGTGGTGGCCGGTGTCGGCGCGAACGTGGTCAATGTGTTCGCCCTGGGCACCTTGCCTGACACCGCGACCCGTGACTGGATCAGCTACGGTTTCGCCGGCCTGAACCCATTCATGAACGTCCCGTCCAACGGTCGAGCGCAACAAAACCTGGCCGGTATCGACGAAATCCAGCGCGACAAGCGCACCGAGCACTCGAGCCTGCCCTGGAGCGAACGCTCGGTACAGGTGAAGGCCGCCCGCCAGACATTCGAGATGAGCACCGACCGCAACGGGGTGCTGCGCTTGAACCTGCTGGAAAGCCCGTTCGCCGAACATGACCTGAGCCAGTTCGGCAAATTGCAAATCAGCGTGACGGATGCCCAGGACGAGGTGCATACCGACTCGTCGCTGAGCATCAGCAGCACCCTGCGCAGCAAATTGGTCGAAGCCCACGCATTGATCTACGACGACCTGGAAGATGACGAAGTGAGCCAGTGGGTTCACCGGGTCAAACGCCTGTCGGAACTGGGCCTTGAAGAAGAAGCCAGTGAGCTGGAGCAAAGCCTGATCGAACTGACCCGCAACGATCCGGAACTGCAGACCGAGTTCCTGAAGGCGTTGACCAAGGATGGCGGACGGTTGGTGGCGGACCCAGGGGCGAGTTGAACCTGGCTGAACGAGGGATGCTTCCCCTGTGGTGAGGGGATTATCCCTCACCACAACGAGCGCTTACCGATCAAACAGCTCCAACTGTTCATACCCTCCCCGCAAATCCTCCAACCGTACCCCGATCCCCAACAACCGCACCGGCTTGCCGCCACGGTTGAAGGCCTGGGTCAACAAAAGCTGGTAACTGCCCAGATCCCGCCCGGCCCCGGACTGCTCCAGGGTGGTCTGGGTGAAATCATGGAATTTGACTTTGACGAATGGCTTGCCCGGGCGGTAACTGCTGTCGATCCGCGCCATGCGCCCGCTGAGGGTTTCCATCAGCTCCGGCAACTTGTCCAGGCAGCTTTTCAGATCGGGCAGATCAACGTCGTAGGTGTTTTCCACGCTGATGGACTGACGACGGCTGTCGTTGTGCACCAGACGCTCATCGATCCCACGGGCAAGGCTCCAGAGGCGCTCGCCAAAACTGCCGAATTCACGCACCAGGGCGAGCTTGTCCCACTGACGCAACTGTGAACAATCGGTGATCCCGAGCCTGTTCAACTTGTCGGCGGTGACCTTGCCAACACCGTGGAGTTTATTCACCGGTAATGCCGAGACGAAATCTTCCACTTGGTCGGGGGTGATGACAAACAAGCCATTGGGCTTCTTCCAATCACTGGCGATCTTGGCGAGAAACTTGTTCGGCGCAACGCCAGCGGACACGGTGATGTGCAGCTGATTGGAGACACGCCGGCGAATGTCTTGGGCAATACGCGTGGCGCTGCCGCCAAAATGCGCGCTGGCGGAGACATCCAGGTAAGCCTCGTCGAGGGACAGCGGCTCGATCAGATCGGTGTAATCGCTGAAGATCGTGTGGATTTCCTTCGACGCCTCTCGGTAGGCGTCCATCCTCGGCTTGACGATGGTCAGGTCAGGGCAGAGCTTCAGCGCATGGCCGGAAGACATGGCAGAGCGCACGCCATAGGCCCGGGCCTCATAGTTGCAGGTCGCGATTACGCCGCGCCGGTCCGCCGAGCCGCCGACCGCCAATGGCTTGCCGGCCAGCTGCGGATCATCACGCATCTCGATAGCGGCATAGAAGCAGTCGCAGTCGACGTGGATGATTTTGCGTTGCGTCATGAGAGAAGCGGCACACGGATTGATTCGGGGCGCCAGTATCTCATTCGAACCTGTATATAGCACCAGTGCTTTGAAAGATCCTTCGTTGAACCTTGAAAATTCCTACATGGATGTATTTCCTCAATCACCCAGAGCCCGCCAATAGGGCGCCAGCCCTTGCCCGGCTTGCGTCACAGCGCGAAACCTGGCCCTGCCCCTGGGCTAACCGCTTGAAGCGGAACATGTTTTTCCCGGATAAGGGTTGACAGCCCGTCGATCTTCTGTAGAATGCCGCCTCACAGACGCGGGATGGAGCAGCCTGGTAGCTCGTCGGGCTCATAACCCGAAGGTCGTCGGTTCAAATCCGGCTCCCGCAACCAAACATCAAGAAAGGCTACTCGAAAGAGTGGCCTTTTTTGTGCGCGCCTGATTTATGCGCCTGCGCCCCATGGCGCTTCTATCAACCTAAGCCCTTGCTGATGGTTGTAGGACAATTTTCTTTTGTTTTCGTGTATTTAGGTGAACTCGTCGTTTATTTCACCCAGCCCCTTATTAACGGTTGACACTCTGGCGTTCGCCTGTAGAATGCCGCCACACAGACGCGGGATGGAGCAGTCTGGTAGCTCGTCGGGCTCATAACCCGAAGGTCGTCGGTTCAAATCCGGCTCCCGCAACCAAACATCAAGAAAGGCTACTCGGAAGAGTGGCCTTTTTTGTGCGTGTCGTAAAAACTCCATGACAAATATTTTGTAATATTTTCCACCGCAGGGATTGGTAACTTGGCTGGATACCCCCATCCTGTCGCGCATAGCTCAAGAGGTGATTGATGCGCGCCCACTCGTCTGACCCACAAGACACTGTTTCTGCGACACAACCGATCAAGGCCGAGCGATTGCGCTGGATGGAGCGGATCAGCCAGTACCGGCAACCGATCGGCCTCGCTGTCACGCTGCTCCTGTTTGCAATTGCCTTGATCGCCTGCCGCCATCTGTTGAGCGAGCTCGACCTTTACGCCCTTCACGACTCGATCCTCGAGGTGCCGAGGCCGGCGCTGCTCGGCGCGATCGCCGCGACCGTGGCCGGTTTTGTCATTCTGCTGGGCTATGAGTGGTCCGCCACCCGCTACGCGGGGGTGAAGCTGCCGCCGCAAACCCTGGTGCTAGGGGGCTTCAGCGCTTTCGCCATTGGCAACGCCATCGGCCTGTCGCTGCTGTCGGGCGGCTCGGTTCGTTATCGCCTGTATGCTCGCCATGGCCTGGGGGCGACGGATGTCGCCCATATGACGTTGTTCGCCAGCCTGTCGCTGGGCTGCGCCCTGCCGCCCTTGGCCGCCCTGGCGACACTGAGCAATCTGCCTGCGGCATCCGCCGCCTTGCATCTTCCAGCCACGTTGCTGGGATCGATCGCCGTCGCGGTGCTGCTGCTGACTGGCGTGCTGGCGGTGGGTATCTATCGCCGTCGCCTGCCGGACCAACCCTACCGCGACAGCCTGCTGGTCAGGGCCGGTCGCCGGACCTTGCGGCTGCCCGGCCGACGCCTGACGCTCCTGCAATTGGTGATTACCGCGCTGGACGTCGCAGCTGCCGCGACGGTGCTCTATCTGTTGCTGCCCGAGGCGCCCCCGTTCGGTCCATTCCTGTTGGTGTACTTGCTCGCGCTGGCCGCCGGTGTACTCAGCCACGTGCCGGGCGGGGTCGGGGTGTTCGAGGCGATCCTGCTGGCCGCGTTTGCCGACAAGCTGGGTGCCGCGCCGCTGGCCGCCGCCTTGCTGCTGTATCGCTTGATCTACGTGCTGCTGCCGATGCTGGTAGCGTGCGTGCTGCTGCTGATCAACGAGGCGCAACGACTCTTCCAGACACGCCAGTCCTTGCGGGCGGCGTCAGGTTTCGCGGCACCGATCCTGGCCGTGCTGGTGTTTTTGTCGGGCGTGGTGCTGCTGTTTTCCGGGGTGACACCCGAAATCGACACCCGCCTGGAGCACATCGGGTTTCTGATTCCTCACCGACTGGTGGATGCCTCGCACTTTGGCGCCAGCCTGATTGGCGTGCTGTGCCTGTTGCTGGCCCAAGGCTTGCGCCGTCGCCTGTCCGCCGCCTGGATGCTCACCACCGTGTTATTGCTGGTGGGTGCCCTGCTCTCGCTGCTCAAGGGCTTTGATTGGGAAGAAGCCACGCTGCTGACCTTGACTGCTGCCCTGCTGTCGATCTTCCGGCGTTCGTTCTACAGGCCGAGTCGCCTGACCGAGTTGCCGTTTTCGCCGTTGTTCTTGATCGCTAGCCTGTGCGTCCTGGGGGCGTCGATCTGGCTGTTGCTGTTCGCCTATCAGGACGTGCCCTACAGCCATCAACTGTGGTGGCAATTCACCCTGGATGCCGACGCTCCCCGCGGCCTGCGCTCATTGCTCGGTGCCGCGGTGCTGCTGGTGGTGGTGTCGCTGACCTGGTTGCTGCGCACCGCGCGGCCGGTGATTCACTTGCCTACGGCACAAGAGCTGGAACGCGCCAAGACCATTCTCATGGCATCGTCTCAACCCGACGGCGGCTTGGCCCTGACCGGCGACAAGGCGCTGCTGTTTCACCCCAACGACGAGGCATTTTTGATGTACGCCCGTCGCGGCCGCAGCCTTGTCGCGCTGTACGACCCGATCGGGCCGACCCAGCAACGGGCGGAAATGATCTGGCAGTTCCGTGACCTGTGCGACATCTATCACGCCCGGCCAGTGTTCTACCAGGTACGCGCCGAGAACCTGCCTTACTACATGGACATCGGCCTGACCGCGATCAAGCTGGGCGAAGAGGCGCGAGTCGACCTCAAACGTTTCGATCTCGAAGCCAAGGGCAAAGAGATGAAGGACCTGCGCTACACCTGGAATCGCGGCACCCGCGATGGCCTGTCGCTGGAAATCCACGAGCCGGGCCAGGCGCCCATGGAGGAACTGAAAGTCATCTCCGACGCCTGGCTGACCGGCAAGAACGTCCGGGAAAAAGGCTTCTCCCTCGGACGATTCAGCGATGACTACCTCAAGCATTTCCGCATCGCGGTGATTCGTTTCGAAGGCCGGCCGGTGGCATTCGCCAACCTGCTGGAAACCCACAACCACGAATTGGCCAGCCTCGACCTGATGCGCGCCCACCCCGAGGCGCCGAAGCTGACCATGGAATTCATGATGGTCGGCCTGATTCAGCATTACAAAAACCATGGCTACGCTCGCTTCAGTCTCGGCATGGTCCCTTTGTCGGGCTTGCAGCCGCGTCGCGGCGCACCGCTGACCCAGCGCCTGGGGTCGATGGTGTTTCGCCGTGGCGAGCAGCTTTACAATTTCCAGGGGCTGCGCCGCTTCAAAGACAAATTCCAGCCTGACTGGGAACCTCGTTACATGGCCGTGCCCGCCGGACTCGATCCGCTGGTTGCACTGGCTGATACCGCCGCCCTGATTGCAGGCGGCCTGACTGGATTGGTGAAACGCTGATGATGCAACGCTCGTGGCGATACGTAGTGGCCGCCCTGCTGGTGCTGGCTGTGATTCTCGGTGGCGGCTACTGGTATTGGAACCGCCCTGCCCCGCAACCGACCCTGGAACAACTGGAACCCGCCGACGGCGTGCCAATGACGCGCATCATCCCCGGCACCAAGCCCCGCGCCCAGGTGCTGGTGGCCGTGAATGAGGACCAAAAGCTCAGCGACACCCAGTTGACGACCCTCAGCCGCAGCGGCTCGGCACAGATCGTCCAAGTGATCCTGCCCAAGGACTGCATGTTGCAAGGCCGTGCTCTACAGGCCGGCCTGAGACAACTCCACGGCCCGGCCACGCTGGTCAGCGGCATCGGCCCCGGCGCCGTGCTGGCCTGGCGCTGGTTGGCCGAGCAGAAGGACGACAATGCCCGGGCCGTCTCGGTGGACCTGGCCCTGGAAAAACCTGGCTGCACGCACCTGCTGCCCAAGAGCGCCGCACACGGTCACTGGCTGGTCGCCTGGAACGATAACCCCGACGACACCAGCGCCGGGTTCGTTCGTGATCAACACAATGCCGAAACCAGCATCAGCGACTACGACATCAACCTGCCGCAAGTGCTGAACAATGAACTGCGCAAGATCCTGGTAGGTGCCGAAAAGGGCAAGGGCGGCCTGAGCATCCCGGTGGTGGAGGTGCCCGCCAGCCAGGCCCGGGATACCGTGACGCTGTTTCTCTCTGGCGACGGTGGCTGGCGTGACCTGGACCGCGACGTGGCCGATGAAATGGCCAAGGTCGGCTACCCGGTCGTCGGCATCGACACCCTGCGTTACTACTGGCAGCACAAGAGCCCCGAACAGAGCGCCGCCGACCTGACCGAGCTGATGCAGCACTACCGCCAGATCTGGGGCACCAAGCGCTTCATCCTGACCGGCTACTCCTTCGGCGCCGATGTGCTGCCGGCGATCTACAACCGTCTACCGGCGACAGAGCAACAGCGTGTCGATGCAATCATCCTGCTCGCCTTCGCTCGCACCGGCAGCTTCGAAATCGAAGTCGAGGGCTGGCTCGGCAACGCCGGCACCGAAGCCGCCACCGGCCCGGAGATGGCCAAGCTGCCCGCCGAAAAAGTGGTGTGCATCTACGGCGCCGAAGAGGCCAACGAAAGCGGCTGCACCGACAAGACTGCCGTGGGCGAAGTCATCAAGTTGCCGGGCGGCCACCACTTCGATGAAAACTACCCGGCCCTGGCCAAGCGCCTGATCGGCGAGATCGACAAGCGCCAAACCAAGCCTGCCGTGCAATAAGCGGGGGCAAGCCAGACAAAAGCCCCCACCGCCGCAAGGCACTTGGGGGCTTTTGTTAACGGCGACGTTCTGCCGCGTCGTATACTTCTTTATCTCGCCGCGCGCCAACGGCGACTATCAGCACCTGAATCGCTTTTCCGTCGACCCTGTAAACAATGCGGGTATCACCCGTTCGGATCCTTCGGCACCCGGCCAGGCTGGCTCTGAGCGGCTTGCCGATCTTGTCCGGCTCGCCATTGATGATCCGCTCTTCGATGACATCAAGGATACGGTTCGCAGCCGCAACACCCAACTGATCCAGATCGTCTTGAACCTCCGGATGGTAAACAACGTTCCAAGCCATTCACCGCCCCTTCAGTCGTTTTTGGCATACCGCGCCCGCATATCCTCATGACTGACGGCCTTGGCCCGATCGAAATTGATCAAGCGTTCACGAGCCGTCGCCTCGACGCGAAGATTTTCCAGCTCATCGAGCATTTCCTGATAAGCGTCGACGTTGATGATCACCGCTGCGGGTTCATTGTCCTTGAAGATCACCAGCCTTTCGGTTGCACGACTCGATACTTCCTTGAGCTTCGCGCTGAACCCCCTGACCATTGCCGTAACGGATATCGCTTGATCCGCCCGCTCCAGTAGTGCTGCCATACCCCACCTCCTTCCACCTGATTCCGCATACTTTAAAACACATCTTTAACTGTAAAATATTACGTCATATTAGACGCAAATCAAGGTAAGGAAAGACCAACCGACCAAATGCCCAAGAGGCTCCCACAAAAAAGCCCCCACCGCCGCAAGGCAATGGGGGCTTTTTGTTTCCCGGTGCTACATCTCCACCTGCGTCCCCAATTCAATCACCCGATTCAACGGCAGATTGAAAAAGCGCAGGTTGCCGTTGGCATTTTTCAACATGAAAGCAAACAACGATTCACGCCAACGCGCCATGCCCTCCAGCTTGGAGGCGATAACAGTTTCGCGACTGAGAAAGTAGGTGGTGCGCATCGGACTGAAATCCAGGTCGTCCAAATGACAGAGCTTGAGCGCCTCGGGCACGTCCGGCTCGTCGGTAAAACCGAAATGCAGGATCACCCGGAAGAAGCCCTCGCCATAGGCATCGACCTCGAAACGCCGTTGTGGCGGCACGCGGGGAATGTCTTCGTAGACCACTGTCAGCAACACCACCTGCTCATGCAGCACCTGGTTGTGCAGCAGATTGTGCAATAGCGCATGGGGCACCGCATCCGAGCGCGCCGTCAGGAACACCGCCGTGCCCTGGACCCGGTGCGGCGGCTGCACGCGGATGCTGCTGATGAAGACCGGCAGCGGCAACGCCCCTTCGTCCAGCCGCTCCACCAACAGCTGCTTGCCGCGTTTCCAGGTGGTCATCAATACGAACAAGGCAATGCCGGCTATGACCGGGAATGCGCCGCCCTGGATGATCTTCGGCACGTTGGCGGCGAAGTACAGCCCATCTACCAGCAAGAAACCGAACAGCACCGGCACCGCCAGCAGCGGCGGCCATTTCCATAGCAACAGGATCACGGCGGAGACCAGGATCGTGGTCATCAACATCGTACCGGTCACCGCCACGCCGTAGGCCGATGCCAGCGCTCCGGACGACTCGAAGCCCAGCACCAGCAAGACCACGCCGACCATCAAAGACCAGTTCACCGCGCCGATGTAGATCTGGCCCTGTTCGGCGCTGGAGGTGTGCTGGATGTACATGCGCGGGATGTAGCCGAGCTGGATTGCCTGGCGCGTCAGGGAGAACGCGCCGGAGATCACCGCTTGCGAGGCGATCACCGTCGCCAGCGTCGCCAGGCCCACCAAGGGCAGCAATGCCCAGCTCGGCGCCAGCAGATAGAACGGGTTGCGCGCCGCTTCAGGATCACCGAGCAGCAAGGCGCCCTGGCCGAAATAGTTGAGCATCAGGCCCGGCAGCACGAGGATGAACCAGGCACGGGCGATGGGTTTACGGCCGAAGTGGCCCATGTCGGCGTACAGCGCTTCGGCCCCGGTCAGCGCCAGCACCACCGCGCCAAGGATCGCTACGCCCATGCCCGGGTGGACGACAAAGAAACGCACGGCCCAGGCCGGGTTCACTGCGTTCAATACTTCCGGGTGCTGGCTGATGCCATACACGCCCAAGGCGCCGAGGACGAGGAACCAGGTCACCATGATCGGACCAAAGAGGATGCCAATGCGCGCGGTGCCGTGGCGCTGGATCAGGAACAACGCCACCAGCACCACCACCGATAGCGGCACCACCCAGTGATCGATGCCTTCGAATGCGAGGCCCAGGCCTTCGACCGCCGACAATACCGAGATCGCCGGGGTGATCATGCTGTCGCCATAGAACAGCGCCGCACCGATCAAACCGCAGATCACCAACAACGTACGCAGCCGCGCCCTGCCGGCCGCCGCGCGCCGCGCCAGGGCAGTCAAGGCCATGATTCCGCCTTCGCCCTGGTTGTCCGCGCGAAGGACGAACATCATGTACTTGATGGACACGACCCAGATCAGCGACCAGAAAATCAGCGACAGGATCCCCAGCACCCCGTCATGGTTGACGGGCACGCCATAACCACCGGAAAACACTTCTTTAAGGGTGTACAGCGGGCTCGTGCCAATGTCGCCATAAACCACCCCGACCGCCGCGACCAGCATGCTCAGCGGTTTGGCCGCCGAGTGCTCGGCGCCCGCCGCCTGACTACCTGCATGACCCATCCAACACTCCTGATTTCCAGACCTGCCTTCTTGAAAGAAGCCGTACGCTCTTGTGACGCAGCATGGGCGGTTTTACGCTTTGTAACAGACGTTCTGTTGACTGCAGCGTTCGCCAGAAGGCAAAGGCGCGAAGCATAGCGCAGCACTCGTCGTATTTCCCGGTATAAAGCTGGTCAAGTGCGGCGACCACGGATAGAATTGCGCACTTTTTGATCAGAGGCGCGTCAGGCGCCCTGTCTCCGCAAGAGACGATCCCCCTACACCGAGGTTAGACATGTCCACCACTACCGCGCCAGCCAATCCCAAGGTTGGCTTCGTATCCCTGGGTTGCCCGAAAGCGCTGGTCGACTCCGAGCGCATCCTGACCCAGCTGCGCATGGAAGGTTATGACGTTGTGTCCACCTACCAGGACGCCGACGTGGTGGTGGTCAACACCTGTGGCTTCATCGACTCGGCCAAGGCCGAATCCCTTGAAGTGATCGGCGAAGCCATCAAGGAAAACGGCAAGGTCATCGTGACCGGCTGCATGGGTGTGGAAGAAGGCAACATCCGCGACGTGCACCCGAGCGTGCTGTCCGTGACCGGGCCGCAGCAGTACGAACAAGTGGTCAACGCCGTGCATGAAGTCGTGCCGCCGCGCCAGGACCACAATCCGCTGATCGACCTGGTGCCGCCACAAGGCATCAAGCTGACCCCGCGTCACTACGCCTACCTGAAGATTTCCGAAGGCTGCAACCACAGCTGCAGCTTCTGCATCATCCCCTCGATGCGCGGCAAACTGGTGAGCCGTCCGGTGGGTGACGTGCTCGACGAAGCCCAGCGCCTGGTCAAGGCCGGCGTCAAGGAATTGCTGGTGATTTCCCAGGACACCAGCGCCTACGGCGTCGACGTCAAGTACCGCACCGGCTTCTGGAACGGCGCGCCGGTGAAAACCCGCATGACCGAACTGTGCGAAGCCCTCAGCACCCTCGGTGTCTGGGTCCGCCTGCATTACGTCTACCCGTACCCGCACGTCGACGAGCTGATCCCGCTGATGGCCGCCGGCAAGATCCTGCCGTACCTGGACATCCCGTTCCAGCACGCCAGCCCGAAAGTTCTCAAGGCCATGAAACGCCCGGCTTTCGAAGACAAGACCCTGGCGCGCATCAAGAACTGGCGTGAAATCTGCCCCGAGCTGATCATCCGCTCGACCTTCATCGTCGGCTTCCCGGGGGAAACCGAAGAAGACTTCCAGTACCTGCTGGACTGGCTGACCGAAGCCCAGCTCGACCGCGTCGGCTGCTTCCAGTACTCGCCCGTCGAAGGCGCACCGGCCAACGACCTGAACCTGGACGTGGTGCCGGATGACGTCAAGCAGGACCGTTGGGAGCGCTTCATGGCGCACCAGCAGGCCATCAGCTCGGCGCGCCTGCAAATGCGCATCGGCCGTGAGATCGAAGTGCTGGTGGACGAAGTCGACGAACAAGGTGCCGTCGGCCGCTGCTTCTTCGATGCTCCGGAAATCGACGGCAACGTGTTCATCGACAACGGCAGCAATCTCAAGCCAGGCGACAAGGTCTGGTGCAAGGTCACCGACGCCGACGAGTATGACTTGTGGGCTGAGCAGATCGGTTGATCCAGGCCTGGACTCAAGCCGAATAGGCTTTTGTGGCGAGGGAGCTTGCTCCCGCTGGGCTACGAAGTAGCCCTATCCTTGCGATTGCTACGCAATCGAGCGGGAGCTAGCTCCCTCGCCACAGGTTGTTTGCCAGCCACTCGCCGCCTCTAAAAAAAACTTTCTGAAGCCCTGCTCTGTAACAAGAAGCAGGGCTTTTTTACGGCTATCGTATGCAGACAAGAAAACTCCACCACAAGGAACAGGCGGACATGCGCCAGCATTCGGTCATCCACACACCGAAACCGAGCGATTATCAGGAACTGACCCGGGTCTGGGAGGCATCGGTACGGGCCACCCATGATTTCCTGCCCGACAGTTATATCGAACTGCTCAGAAACCTGGTGCTCACCCGTTACCTGGACGCGGTGATGCTCATCTGCACCCGTGATTCACGCCAGCGCATCACAGGGTTCGCCGGGGTCGCGGCTGGCAAGATCGAAATGCTCTTCATCGACCCCGAGCATCGCGGCCAAGGCCTGGGCAAACAACTGCTGCGCTATGCCATTGAACACCTGAACGCCGATGAACTGGACGTCAACGAACAGAACCCGCAAGCCCTTGGCTTTTATCTCAAGCAAGGGTTCGAAGTTATCGGTCGCTCGGCAAAGGATGGCATGGACCAGCCCTACCCGCTGCTGCATATGCGCTACAAGCAGCCCGATCTGAAAGCGGGGCGCGGCTAAAAACGGCATGAGGCAAATGGACCCGCGATTAACCGGCGCCAGACAGGTACAATGCCCACCCCTTTTTGTTACGGCCCCGTCATGACTGACCCGATTCGTCTCTCCAAGCGTCTCATCGAACTCGTCGGCTGTTCCCGTCGGGAGGCTGAGCTGTTCATCGAGGGCGGCTGGGTCACCGTGGACGGCGAAGTCATCGATGAACCGCAGTTCAAGGTCACCACCCAAAAGGTCGAACTCGACCCCCAAGCCAAGGCCACCGCGCCAGAGCCTGTGACCCTCCTGCTGAACGTCCCGGCTGGCATGGATGTCGACGCGGCAATGGCAACCCTGGGGCCACAGACCTTGAGCGAAGAACATCGCTTCGGCAAGCGCCCGCTCAAGGGCCACTTCCTGCGCCTGACCGCCAGCGCCGATTTGCAGGCTGGCGCCAGCGGCCTTTTGGTATTCACCCAGGACTGGAAGATCCTGCGCAAGCTCACCGCCGACGCGGCCAAGATCGAGCAGGAGTATGTGGTGGAAGTCGAGGGCGAGATGGTCGCCCACGGTCTCAATCGCTTGAACCACGGCCTGACCTACAAAGGCAAGGAATTGCCGGCGGTCAAGGCCAGCTGGCAGAACGAGAACCGCCTGCGCTTCGCCATGAAGAACCCGCAACCGGGCGTTATCGCGCTGTTTTGCCAGGCCGTCGGGCTCAAGGTCGTTGCCATCCGCCGCATCCGCATAGGCGGCGTGTCGATCGGCAAGGTGCCGTTGGGCCAATGGCGCTACCTGTCCGCCAAAGAGAAATTCTAATTTTCCGGCGCCGCACCGAACCGGGGCGCCCACTGCCTTCATCAGGATTGCACACATGATTCACAACGACGTACTGCGCAGCGTGCGCTACATGCTCGACATCAGCGACAAGAAAGTCGTCGAGATCATCAAGCTGGGCGGCTTGGAAATCTCCCTGGAAGATTTGGCCGGCTACCTCAAGAAAGATGAAGAAGAAGGCTTTGTGTTCTGCCCCGACCTGGTCATGGCGCATTTCCTCGACGGGCTGGTGATCTTCAAGCGCGGCAAGGACGAAAGCCGTCCGCCGCAGCCGATCGAAGTGCCGGTCACCAACAACATCATCCTGAAAAAGCTGCGGGTGGCCTTCGAGCTGAAGGAAGACGACATGCACGCCATCCTCAAGGCCGCCGACTTCCCGGTGTCCAAGCCGGAACTGAGCGCATTGTTCCGCAAGTTCGGCCATACCAACTACCGGCCGTGTGGCGACCAGCTGCTGCGCAACTTCCTCAAGGGCCTGACGCTGCGCGTTCGCGGCTAATGCCGAAGGGCTGTCATTTCTTGAAGCGCTGCTGATGGTGGCAGAGCTTTTGTGGCGAGGGAGCTTGCTCCCTCGCCACAAAAGCCCCCGCCATAAACGGCAAGACCAGCCGCCCGCGCTATGATGCCCTTTCAACCCTGCCTTGATCCCAGCCCATGACCTACAACGTCTCCCCCATCGGCTTCGTACGCTCCTGCTTCAAGGAGAAGTTCGCCATTCCGCGCCAACCACAACTGGCCCCGGCCGCGCGCGGTGTGTTGGAGCTGGTGGCGCCATTCGACCAGGGCGAGGCCGTGCAGGGTCTGGAGCAGGTCAGCCATGTCTGGTTGCTGTTCCTGTTCCATCAAGCCCTGAAAGACAAGCCACGATTGAAAGTACGACCGCCGCGCCTGGGTGGCAATAAATCCATGGGCGTCTTCGCCACCCGAGCCACCCATCGCCCCAACGGCATCGGCCAGTCGGTGGTAAAGCTGGAACGGGTGGAGGCCGCTCGACTGTGGATCTCGGGCATCGACCTGTTGGACGGCACACCCGTGCTCGATATCAAGCCCTACGTCCCCTACGCGGACATCATCGACTTGGCCTCCAACAGGATCGCCAGCGCCGCGCCTGAGTTGATTCCAGTGCAATGGGCGGACTCTGCCCTGCTTCAGGCACGCGACCACGCAAGGCGCCTCGAAGAGCCCTTGGTGGAGCTGATCGAACAATGCCTGGCCCAAGACCCACGTCCGGCGTATCAGGTTCCTACAGCTGAACGGGAATACGGTGCGCGGTTCTGGGATCTGGACGTGCGCTGGCATTACCCGGAGCCGGGGGTGATTCGGGTGTTGGAAGTCGTTCCTACGGCTGGATAAAACCCGGACACGAAAAAGCCCGCGCGGCCTTCATCAGACGGCGCGGGCTTTTTATGGTCTGTCAGTTGGACCAAGTCGCTGCCATCGCGAGCAAGCTCGCTCCCACAACTGATTTGCAGCGACCACCAAAGTTGTGGTCATACATATCCAGTGTGGGAGCGAGCCTGCTCGCGATGGCGGTCGGTCAGCCACCGCAAACGCCGAAGCTTACTTCTCTACAAACGCGCGCTCGATCAGGTAATCACCCGGCTCGCGCATACGCGGCGAAACGGTCAGGCCGAAGCTGTTGAGCACTTCGCTGGTTTCGTCGAGCATGCTTGGGCTGCCGCACAGCATCGCGCGGTCGTCTTGCGGGTTGATCGGCGGCAGGCCGATGTCGCGGAACAACTTGCCGCTGCGCATCAGGTCGGTCAGGCGACCTTCGTTCTCGAACGGCTCGCGGGTCACGGTGGGGTAGTAGATCAGCTTTTCGCGTAGCGCTTCGCCGAAGAACTCGTTCTGTGGCAGGTGCTCGGTGATGAATTCGCGATAGGCGACTTCATTGACGTAACGCACGCCGTGGCACAGGATCACTTTTTCGAAACGCTCGTAGGTTTCCGGATCCTGGATGACGCTCATGAAAGGCGCCAGGCCAGTACCGGTGCTGAGCAGGTACAAATGCTTGCCAGGCTTGAGGTCGTCCAGCACCAGCGTGCCGGTGGGCTTCTTGCTGATGATGATCTCGTCGCCTTCCTTCAAGTGCTGCAACTGGGAAGTCAGCGGACCATCAGGGACCTTGATGCTGAAGAATTCCAGATGCTCTTCCCAGTTCGGGCTGGCAATCGAGTAAGCGCGCATAAGCGGGCGGCCGTTGGGCTGCTGCAGGCCGATCATCACGAACTGACCGTTCTCGAAGCGCAGGCCCGGATCGCGGGTGCACTTGAAGCTGAACAGAGTGTCGTTCCAGTGATGAACACTGAGGACACGCTCGTGGTTCATGTTGCTCATGTACGGGGGACTCCTGGAAATGATGCCTGCGCCGGTAATCTGCGCAATTGCATCGCATTCTAATGGCGGCGACAATATCTGTTAAATGGATTATTAAGATAAGGGTTATCGGTTATATCGATATGCGATTTACTCTACGGCAACTTCAAGTCTTCGTCGCTGTCGCCCAGCAGGAAAGCGTGTCCCGTGCCGCGGGCTTGCTCAATCTGTCGCAGTCGGCCGCCAGCACTTCCATCACTGAATTGGAGCGTCAATCCAGCTGCCAACTGTTCGACCGCGCCGGCAAGCGCCTGAGCCTCAACGCCTTGGGTAAGCAATTACTGCCCCAGGCCGTGGCACTGCTGGACCAGGCCAAAGAGATCGAAGACTTACTCAACGGCAAGTCCGGCTTCGGTTCGCTGGCGGTCGGGGCCACGCTGACCATCGGCAATTACCTGGCGACGCTGCTGATCGGCGGATTCATGCAGCGCCATCCGGAAAGCCAGGTGAAGCTGCACGTGCAAAACACTGCCAATATCGTGCACCAGGTCGCCCATTACGAAATTGATCTGGGTCTAATCGAAGGCGATTGCAGCCATCCGGACATTGAGGTGCAGAGCTGGGTCGAGGATGAATTGGTGGTGTTCTGCGCGCCCCAGCATCCACTGGCCAAGCGTGGTCAGGCGACCATGGAGGAATTGACCCATGAAGCGTGGATTTTGCGGGAGCAGGGTTCAGGTACGCGGCTGACCTTCGATCAGGCCATGCGCCACCACCGCAGCGCGCTGAACATTCGCCTGGAATTGGAACACACCGAAGCGATCAAGCGAGCAGTGGAATCGGGCCTGGGCATTGGCTGCATTTCGCGCCTGGCCTTACGTGATGCTTTCCGTCGCGGCAGCCTCGTGGCCGTGGAAACCCCGGACATGGACCTGGCGCGGCAGTTTTATTTCATCTGGCACAAACAGAAGTACCAGACCTCAGCCATGCGTGAATTCCTCGACCTCTGCCGGGCCTTCACCGCTGGGGTCCAGCGCAGCGACGAGATCGTCCTGCCTGCCATCGCTTGAATCAGAGCAGCACCAGGCCCCAGACCAGGGCAATCATCGTCAGGGCGACAAGTTGGGCCGCGCTGCCCATGTCCTTGGCGTTTTTCGACAAGGGGTGCAGCTCAAGGGAAATACGGTCGATTGCCGCCTCTACCGCCGAGTTGAGCAACTCCACGATCAAGGCCAGCAGGCACACCGCTATCAACAGCGCCTGCTCCACGCGACTCACGTTCAGGAAAAACGACAACGGAATCAGGATGACGTTAAGCAGGACCAGTTGACGGAACGCCGCTTCGCCGACGAAAGCTGCACGCAGCCCGTCCAGGGAATAGCCGGAGGCATTGAGGATGCGTTTCAGGCCGGTTTGGCCTTTGAAAGGAGACATAGAGTGGGCAACTGATCGATAGGAGTGAAGAAGCTACTGTAATTGCAGTCAAAAAAGCGTGAATTCAGGCGCTACGACTGCGGCGAAATTGACTCAAGTTGTTGCAACAACAAGGCAGCCTGGGTCCGGGTGCGCACATTCAATTTACGAAAGATCGCCGTAACATGAGCCTTGATGGTGGCCTCTGACACATTCAGTTCGTAAGCGATCTGCTTGTTCAACAGACCTTCACAAACCATGGTCAGCACTCTGAACTGCTGGGGCGTCAGGCTCGCGAGCCCTTCGCTGGCCGCCTTGGCCTCGTCGGACACGCTCACCGCCTCGAACGCCTGCGGCGGCCAGGATACATCACCGCTGAGGACGGCCTTCACCGCCCGTTGAATCATTTCGAGAGAGCTGGATTTGGGGATGAACCCGCTGGCACCAAATTCGCGGGCCTTGACCATCACCGAAGCTTCTTCCTGGGCTGAGACCATCACCACGGGAATCTGCGGATACTGCCCACGCAACAGGACCAGCCCTGAAAAACCATACGCGCCGGGCATGTTCAGATCCAGCAGCACCAGGTCCCAATCAGCCTTTTCCGCCAATCGGGCTTCCAACTCCGCGATGCTGGCCACCTCCGTCAACCGGACATCCGAACCAAGGCCCAGGGTCACCGCCTGATGCAACGCGCTGCGAAAGAGCGGGTGGTCATCGGCAATCAGGATTTCGTATGTGGCCATTTTTCAAATGATCCTGTTTTTTTAAGGCAGGCCCGATGCATTCGCGCCTCGCCATGCAACTCAAGATAACGCCATTCAGCGTTATCCACAGGGGCACGTTCAACGCCAATCACAGCGTCTTAAACTCCGGCCGCACCCTGGTCGGCGCCAAGCATGCCCAGCGAAACCGGGGTGGTCAAGCTGCACGGCCACCGCTGTACCCAGTATGGGCCACTATTAGGCCAACGCCGCCTGAGCCGAGCGGACAAAGGGCAGCAGTTCGGCATGGGCCGGAGTCGACACGTTCACTTCCTGCTGACGCTTGGCGCCCAGGTAATGCTGGCTGAACACATCGAAATAGGCGTCCAGGGCCGACGCCGCGTCGCTATCGCCCGCCAGCTCAAGGCACAGCGCCGCTACCTCGGCGGTGCACAGGTGCTCACTGCGTGTGGAGCGCCGCAAGCGATAGCGCGACAGCCTGTCGGGCAGCAGGCTCAAGATGGGCAGCCGGTCAAAGTAAGGACTTTTACGGAACATCTTGCGCGCTTCCGTCCAAGTGGCATCCAGCAAGATGAACAAGGGACGCTTGCCCCGAGCCAGATCAACCGTGTGGGTTACCCGGGAGGGTTCGACATACTCACCTGGAAATACCAGGTACGGTTGCCATTGTGGATCGTTCAACAAAGCCAGGAGTTGCTCATCGACATCAGTGCGCGACCAGATGAAGGCATGGTTATCCCGTACCACATCGGCGATCAGCCAGCCCGTGTTGCTCGGCTTGAAGACTTCCTTATTAGTCATGATCAGGCAGACGCCGGAACGGGTCTCGACGCTCGGACGCCAGGCACATAAGCAATGGCTCTCGATCACTCGACAGGCGCCACAACGGGGCGCGCGCCACCCTCGGGCCTGGAGCGGCTTGATGCCTTCATCGACGCGTTGGTCGCGCAAGCGGGCTACGGCGTTGGAAGCACAGCTCATCGCGGGCAACGCCCGCAGACAGGAAAACTTGACACGAACCACACTCGCAAGGGCAATGAAGACCGGCAGTCTACCAGAGCGCGCAAACCTGTACCGTCTACCCGGGCTTCCCTATAATCGCCGCCACTGAACGCACAGTCACGTGACCGGTCGAACCACCAGTTACTGAACCAGGAGAGTTTCATGCTGCGCCTTATCGTTCCAACCGTTGCCGTTCTGCTGGCGACGTCCATCAGCGCTCAGGCTGCGTCGCTGAAAGAACTCGAACTGAACAAGATGCTGCAGAACGTTGCCAAGCAAAGCAGTGTCGGCACGCCGCGCGCGATCAACGAAGACATTCTTGACCAGGGCTACACCGTCGAAGGCACCGAGCTGATCAACCATCTCAGCGTCCAAAGCAGCCATGCGCAAAAAATGCGCGCGGATCCCAAGGCGGTTTATTTCCAGCTGGGCTCCACGGTGTGCACCAATCCAGGGTTCCGCAAACTGATGGCCAAGGGCGCGACCATGCGCTACGAGTTCACCGAAGTGAAGACCAACCGTCCGGTCGCCAGCGAACGTTTCCAGGAATCGGATTGCCCGAAACCGGCCAAGACCAAGAAATAATCAACCCGCGCGCGCGCGCCGCTGCTCTTCGTCGGCGCGCAGTTCCGCCACCAGCGCCTGCAAATAGCGTGAGCGCCATTCCCGACCTTCCAGCCGACGGCAACATTCCTCTTCCAGGCTTACCCGATTGGCTTGAGCCGCTTCCAACAACATCAAATACAACTGCCCTTCGAGCTCCAGCGTTACCCTGGTCATTTCTCCCGCCTCCCTGCCCATCAATGCAGCATTTCATCGCGCGGACGTCCAGCCCTGGACGTCGAACTACGTTGGCACGCCTTTAATGGAGTTAATCAGAGCGGTACGCACCCAGCCGGTGAGCTGACGAGCGGTACGGGCCGAGGTCATTACTGAACCCATCGCGAGCGACCGATGAGCGTAGGACTACGGGGAAATGTTGCAAACGTTCACATTCGAGCGCCATGATCTGGACAGCGAAGTTCACCGCCAGAGGCTAGATTCAACGTATCGTTTTTACTGGGCAGAAAGAGGCTGCCCTCACCAATAAGCGATGTTCAACCGTTTTTCATCCAAGGGAAACAGCAGGACCCGTTGGATGGCTTGGCCGCCTTGCTACAGATTACGTCGAGCCAGGTTTACGCCCGGGCACGCGCCCGGACTCACAACGGCACAGGAAGTGTCGTGGCCCTGATGAATCTCTCGTCAGGACCGGGGTCCTGTTCAGAAGGAGAAGCTGAATGCCTTACAAACCGAATGACCTGCTCAGCCGTCATTTTGAGAGCCATGGCCACGACCTCACCCGCAAGGTCGAAGAGCAACTCAACCTGGTATCGCCCAACAGCCCCAACCTCCCCATCTACCGCGACATGATCCTGACCGTGCTGCGCATGGCCCAGGAAGATCACAACCGCTGGAATGCGAAGATCACGCTTCAGGCCCTTCGGGAACTGGAACATGCGTTTCGAACGCTGGAACAATTCAAAGGGCGCCGCAAGGTTACGGTCTTCGGCTCGGCCCGAACGCCCATCGAACACCCTTTGTATGGCTTGGCACGGGAGCTGGGAGCGGCGCTGGCTCGGTCAGACATGATGGTGATCACCGGCGCAGGCGGCGGGATCATGGCCGCGGCCCATGAAGGCGCGGGCCGCGAGCACAGCCTGGGATTCAACATCACCCTACCCTTCGAGCAGCATGCGAACCCGACCGTCGAAGGGACGCAGAACCTGTTGCCGTTCCATTTCTTCTTCACTCGCAAGCTTTTTTTCGTCAAGGAAGCCGATGCCTTGGTGCTGTGCCCCGGCGGTTTCGGCACTCTTGACGAAGCATTGGAGGTCCTGACTCTGGTGCAGACGGGCAAAAGCCCATTGGTACCGGTGGTATTGCTGGACGTGCCCGGAGGCAAGTTCTGGCAGAGCGCCCTGGACTTTATCCGCGAACAATTGGAGGAAAACCGCTACATCCTGCCGACCGACATGAAGTTGATGCGCCTGGTGTACTGCGCCGAGGACGCTGTGGGGGAAATCAACCAGTTCTACCGTAACTTCCATTCCAGCCGCTGGCTCAAGCATCAGTTCGTGATCCGCATGAATCACGAACTCAGTGAACAAGCACTGCAACAAATGCAGGCCGAGTTCGCCGACCTGTGCCTGAATGACTGTTTCCATCAGCACGCTTACAACGGCGAAGAACCCGAGGAAGCGCCCTTCAGTCATCTGACGCGATTGGCATTTACGTTCAACGCCCGTGACCACGGTCGCTTAAGGGAATTGGTGGACTACATCAACCTGCCGGAAAACTGGGCCCAACCCACCGCCAAGGCCCACCCCCTGACTTGGGAGCCGATCAAGGTAACGTGAGCCCATAAAAAAACGGCCCGCTATCGACATAGCGGGCCGTTTTTAGTCGTCCATGCTGCGACCACTGAACAAGCGGTTGATCATTTCCATGGAATAGCCTCGATACGCCAGGAAACGCCCTTGCTTGGCACGCTCCCGAATGTCGATAGGCAAATGTCCCGAAAACTTGCGGCGCCAGGTCTCGGCTAACTGTTGCTGCCAATCGATACCGCTCTCGCGCAAGGCTGATTCGATATCCGCTCGTTGCAACCCGCGTTGGCCAAGCTCTTCACGAATGCGCATTGGACCGTAGCCGGAGCGGGCGCGATAAGAGACGAAGCTCTCGAGGTACCGCGCTTCCGATAACAGCCCCTCTTCCGTCAAACGGTCAAGAGCGGCGTCGATCAACTCATCATGAGCCCCGCGTTGACGCAGTTTACGCGTCAGCTCCACACGACCGTGCTCGCGCCTGGCGAGCAGGTCCATCGCAGCTCGCCGCACCGCGACGAGGGTATCGAGTACGGCAGTCATCGGATCAATCAGATATCTGCGTCGGCCAGGTTGTCGGCAGTCTCGCGGTTGGCCACGGCTTTGACGTCCGCCACCGGGCTCAACAGCTTGTCCCGCAGTTGCTTCTCGAGGGCTGCCGCGACTTCCGGGTTGTCCGCCAGGAATTTGGCCGAGTTGGCCTTGCCCTGACCGATCTTGGTGCCGTTGTAGGCATACCAGGCGCCCGACTTCTCGACGAAACCGTGCAGCACACCCAGATCGATCATTTCGCCGTTGAGGTAGATACCCTTGCCGTACAGGATCTGGAACTCAGCCTGACGGAACGGCGATGCCACCTTGTTCTTCACAACCTTGACGCGGGTTTCGCTGCCGACAACCTCATCACCTTCTTTCACCGCGCCAGTACGACGGATGTCCAGGCGAACCGAGGCGTAGAACTTCAACGCGTTACCACCGGTGGTGGTTTCAGGGCTGCCGAACATCACGCCGATCTTCATGCGGATCTGGTTGATGAAGATCACCAGGCAGTTGGCGTTCTTGATGTTACCGGTGATCTTGCGCAAGGCCTGGGACATCAGGCGAGCCTGCAGACCCACGTGCGTGTCGCCCATCTCACCTTCGATTTCCGCTTTCGGTACCAGGGCCGCCACGGAGTCGACGATGATCACGTCAACTGCGTTGGAGCGCACCAGCATGTCGGTGATCTCCAAGGCCTGCTCGCCGGTGTCCGGTTGGGAGACCAGCAGGTCATCGACGTTGACGCCCAGCTTGCCGGCGTATTCCGGGTCCAAGGCGTGTTCGGCGTCGACGAAGGCGCAGGTAGCGCCCGCTTTTTGAGCCTGGGCGATCACGGACAGCGTCAGCGTGGTCTTACCGGAAGATTCGGGACCGTAGATTTCAACAATACGACCTTTTGGCAAGCCGCCGATACCAAGCGCGATGTCCAGGCCCAGGGAGCCGGTGGAGATGGAAGGAATAGCCTGGCGATCCTGATCGCCCATACGCATTACGGCACCCTTGCCGAATTGACGTTCGATCTGACCCAAGGCCGCAGCCAAGGCTTTCTTCTTGTTGTCGTCCATTAAAGTCCTCACGTAATCAATAAGGCCTGACGGCCAACACCTGTATAAGTAGCCAGTATTATTCCACAGCGATCGGGGATCGCCTACCCCTGATTTGAGATTTCTGCGGCGGCATGTTGTAACAGCCCGTCTAGCGCGGCCTTCACCGTTTGTCGGCGGACCTCGTCGCGGTTGCCAGGTAAGAATTTCTGCTCGCTGTACACCGCCTCGCCAACACCCCAGGCAAGCCACACCGTGCCCACCGGCTTGTTCGGCGAGCCCCCGTCCGGCCCGGCCACGCCGCTGACCGCCACGGCAAACCGCGCCAGGCTTTTCTGCTGGGCGCCGCGCACCATGGCCTCCACCACCTCGCGACTGACCGCGCCGACTTTGTCGAACAGCTCTGCGGGAACACCCAACTGCTGGGTTTTCTGGCGATTGGAATACGTGACAAAACCGGCCTCGAACCAGGCCGAGCTCCCCGGAATCCGAGTGATTGCCTCGGCGATCCCCCCGCCGGTGCAAGACTCGGCCGTGGTGACATGGGCATTTAGCACCTGCAAGCGCCTACCCAATTCAGCGGCCAGTTCAGTGATGTCGTCCACGCTGCTCTCCTGATTCGACGCAATGGGCCCTACCGTACACGAGCAATCGCCGCTTGCAAGACTCGGCGGATTACCGGCCCAGCGCCCTGACATACGCCTGGCAGGCCTGCAAGGCAATCAGTCCACGGTCGCCCGCGTCGGTGATGGCGATAATTCGTTGAGCATGCGCCGGGTCAAGTCGGGCGCGTGAGGCGCCATGATCCACGCCGCCGGTGCCGGTGGTGGCAGGCACTGTACAACCGGCGGCGACATCGTCGGCGTCGAGGAGGACTGACAGCCGGACATTGGCAGTAGCAAGGCGATCGCGCAGGCGATCCTGATCACGTTGGGCATCGCTCAGGGCTCGGTAATGGGTTTGTTCGCTGGTGGAGAGTTGTTGTTCCAGGGCGAGGCGTTTCTGTGTTTCCTTATGCTGGGAAGCCGCAGCTGCCGCGGTCATCTGCTTTAAGGTCTCGGCCTGCGCCCGCGCTTGCTCGGCCAAGACCCTGCCGTAACGCCAATCCTGGACCTTCCATGCCATGCTGGTCGCCAGCAGTAAAAGCCCCAATACTGTGATGGGAAAGAACCTCAACAGCGCCGGATTCATCCCAACACCTGCAACGCCCGCCCATGCAAGGCCCGCCGTTGCGCCGCGCCATTCTGGCCGCCATTGATCCGCTGCGTGATGGCGTCGAATCGACCAGCATCAGCGAGAGAATTAAGCCCATGCGACGCCCAGAACCACGCAGCCGAAAGCGCGGCCCATCGCGGCAGCTCCAGCAATGCAGGCTGCTCCATCAGATCCAGACTCAAGGCTTTACCGCAGGCCTGGTAATTAGCCCGCCCGGTGATCTGGATCAGACCTCGCCCACGGTATTTTTGCCCGTCGCCATCGGCTTCGGGGGAGTTGCCCAGGCACGAAGCCAATCGGCCAGTGTCATACTTTGATAAATAAACATCGTTGCCTAGCTCCCGTACGTGCCGCAGCTGGCCGGACTCGTGCCCCACCTGTGCAATGAATGCGGCGGCACGCTTGGGGCCGATGATCTGGTAAAGCTCCATGGCAGTGCCTAAGAGAGGTGCAAAAACGCCGGCATTGTCGCCGGCGTTTGGGAGGATACGCAGTAGTTGGGCAGGGGTGATGAACATGGCGCTCTCTTTAACGCGAATGAATACAACAACGATCATTGACTAACGGAATGGAATGAATGAGCAGGCGAAGTAGTTTTGAGAAATCGCTCATTACGGAGTCATCGTTTACATCGTTTGAAAACATGAGCTTTAGCGAATGTAGGAATGTAAAAAGTGGACCGGTTTTCATCATCGCCTCGGGCAACTCAGCGAAGGGCTTTCCGCTGGAGGAGTTTTCAGCCGTACCCATGATTACCATGAACGGCGCTATATCCATGTTCAGCCAAGCGCATACAAAACCCTTTTTTTATATCTGCTCCGATACCCACTTCCCGCTCCAGCAGCCCGATCTTTTTGCAACCGCTATGCGGCTCAGTGAGAACGTTGCCTTATGGGAGGACCAGTTCGACATCGTCCAAGCTAAGCCAAGCGGGCGAGCCTTCGGCTTGAAAAAAGCTCCCAGGGCCTCGATCTGCTCCACGTTATTCAACCCGCAGAAGTCTCTCGTCAGGTACAGATCTCTTTTTAGCAAGCGAAGCAAAGACATCGGCTTCAGCAAAAATATGACCCTCGGTTGCTTCGATGCCAGGACGGTGATGTATTTGGCCTTACAGGTTGCCTACCATCTGGGCTTCAATAGGGTTTTCCTTGTAGGTTTCGACTTGGACCAAGCGGCCGGCCGATTCTATGAAACGGTCGAAAGCAAACGCTCGCCCTGCGGGTTGGATCAGCATTACAAGACTCGCATCCTGCCTTCTCTAAAACTGATGTCCAAGCAGATCATTGATGATGATTTTCAGGTGTATAACTTGTCCGCGACCTCAAGGGTGCCGGCAGATATCATCAAAAAAATCAGTCTCGACGACGCACGGCGAATGCTACGTAACTGAATGATGGCCCCTCCAAGCCCCGGTCACGCTCTTGCATCCAGGCAAGTCGCCTCAACGCTGCAGCGGTAGCTTTTCTCCCGGCTACCGCTGGCGGTGACCTTGTCGATCGACCAGCGACCGCGCATGAAATCCGGCCAGGAAGGATCGAGCAGCACGATGCCCTCGGCGGACAGCCCCGGGTTACCCGGGCATTCGATCGTCACCTTGAGGGCCTCGCGCAGCATCCGGCGCACCTCGCCTTCGCCGGCGGCGCGGGCCTCTTCTGCGCTCTGGAAGCGCTGGCGCAGGGTCTTGAACGGCGCGATGCCGCTCTCCTCGACCCGCAGCTTGCCCGCCGCCGCATCCCACCAAAAGGTCTTGCAACCCTCGTACTTCGCCCGCGCGGTTTCATCCAGCTTGGCCGAAATGAAAGCGTGGTCGCCCGGGCGATTGTTCGTCGTCACCGACAGCCTTATCTCGGGCAGGACCTTGCCCGACAACGACTTCGCCTGACCGCGCCGGGCCAGCACATACAACTCGTTGACTGGTTTGGCCACAGCGTCATAACGATGGGCCAGGCGGGTCAGCAAGCCCATGTCGGTTTCGTTGGTTTGGTCAATGTGCTCGATTTTAATCAGCGAAAGCTCCGGCGCCACACGGGGCGAGAACCCGTGCCTGGACGTCAGCTCCCGAAACAACGCCCCCAGGGTCGTCGGGCCATGGCTGATGGATCGGCGCTGCTTGAAGCCCGTCTGGTCAGCCGCGCTGAACGGCGCCGCCATGGCCACCAGAACGAGTTGCAGAGGAAACAACAACGGCGTGCGCCGAGTGATGACAAACTCGCCTTTGTCCACCAGCCCCGATTCAAGATAACCGACCCGCAGGCCGATTTTCCCGCCCAGGCTTGGCAACCCTTCGAGTCCGTCCAGGCTGATGGTGAGCGTCAATTGATCGGACTCGATCCCCGCCGCGTCGACGTGGCTCCAACCGAGCAGGCGTTCGTTGAGCAGCGCGGCGTTCGCACCATAAATTTCCACCGCAGGCGTGAAACCCAATGACATGTCGCCTCCTTAATCCCAGGCCGAGACCGGAGGGATCGCCACGGGCTTGAGATCCACTTCCGGCAGGACAATCCATACGCCCGCCGGCAATACCGGGCCCCATTGCGCCAACCCCGGATTGAGCAGCCAGAGCGCCTCCTCAACGAGGTCGTCACAGCGCTCAAGCTCGCGGTACAGCAACAGATTCACCGAATCACCGGCGATACTTCGAACCCTACGCATTGGCGAACTCCGTCAAATCAATCACCCAACCGACCACCATCGCCGTGCCATCGTCGATGACCTCGGTCTGGGTCTCCGACACCTTGTTGATCTGCCACAGCCCCCAGTTTCGACCGATGCCATCGACCAATGGCAAAGGGATGCGCAAGGCTTGCAGCGCTCGCAATTCATCGAGGCGATCCATGGCGGTCGCGTACATCGATTTGCCGGTGATCGTCAGCCCTTGCAAGCCTTGCCCGACCTGACTGGACCTTGGTTTGCTGGTGAGGATGTCGATGTTTTTCCAGCCACCGTCCGAGGTGCGAACCAGCGAGTGATAAGCGAAGTTGCGGGAGAGGCCGAAAATGAAATTGCCCAACGCCATTTGTTGACGCATCACGTACCTCCGTCCGTCAGGGCCGCGTCACTGCGCATGGCGAGTGAGTTGGGCATGAGTTGGAATTGGCTGCTGATTTGTTGCACCACCAGGTTCGCCAATTGGGCGGCACTGGCCTGATCCTGGCCGTTGATGTAGATGTTTGCGGTCAGGGTGTTTTGCTGGGTGGTTGCCTGGGTGCCGGCCAGGTCTTTGCTGACCTGCTCTGGGACGGCGAGCCTGTCGGCGGGCGTGGCGAGTTTGTCACCCAGCCAGGACCCCGCCTCCCTGCCCATCCAGCTTCCCGTCAGGCCGCCAACAAGCGCGCCGATCGCTCCACCGAGGACGGTGCCGATGCCCGGACCGAAAAAGGTGCCAATCGCAGCGCCTGCCGACGCGCCCGCCCAGCCGCCGCCAGCGGCCCCCAGGCCCTCTCCGATCATTCCGCCGTCCCCATTGATCGCGCCCTCGACGACCTCAGCGGCGGCACCCAAAACCATCGCTTTGGGCATTATACGAGTCACCGTACGCAATGAACTGGTCACGCCTTGCAGGGAGCGGCCGGCGCTCACGCCACCCTCGGCCTTCGCAGCGCTCGTCGGCTCCAAAATTCGCTTGGCCGCTCGACTGCCCAATTCATCCGTGAGGGCCTTTAGCAACGCCCCCACCAGCGGCTTGATCGCCGCGCCGACCAGCACAATGGCGGCGGCGGCTTTAGGTGAGGTTTCGGCCAACTCGCTCATGTCATCGTTCAACGACCCGAGCCATTGCAGCGAGCTGTCCACAACGGGTGTCACGGCATTGCCAGCGGCCGCCGACAAACGCTCATTGCTGGCGTTGAAGACGTTCCACCGACCTTGCTGGGTGTTCGACAACGCCAACGCATCCTGCCGCACCGAGCCCTTGTCACCCAATAGCGACGTGGCGTAGTGGGCCGGGTCTTCCACCTGCCAGAACGCTGCGTTCACATCGTCAAGCTTCTGCGCCATGCGTAGCACCGCTTGGTCGCCCACGCCAAACAGCGAAGCGGCGAGGTTCGGGCGCTGGTCCACAGGCTGCGCATTCAAGGCCGCCAATACCGACATCACCGTACCGGGCGCTGCGTCTTTGGCACGCAGCCCATTCGCCACTTCCTCAGGGTCAAGCCGCAACTGCTTCCAGGCTGCCTGCTCGGTCGCGGAGGCTTGATTGCCCTTGCCCAAAGCCTTCGCGAAGCTATCCAGCGCGGCGCCGGCTTCAGCTTGTTGCGAACCGGTGTTGAGCAACGCCGCCGTCAACGCTGCGGCTTGCGCTGGTTGCAAACCCGCCGAGGTCGCGGCCGCACCGTCACGCTGCAACACGGTACCGATCTCACTGGCTTTCGCACCGCCGGGGAGCTTGCCGAGGTGGTTGGTTGCATCCGCCAGGTCAAACGCTTTTTCAGCGCTGAGTTTCATGGCGGTGCGCCAGCCGAGCAGCATCTCGGCGGCTTCCATGGCCGGCATCTTGAATGTGGATGCCGTCACCCCTGCATCACTGGCAAAGCGCAACAGTGCCAATTGCCGGTCCGAGGCATTGGGCAGATCGCTGCTGATTCCCGCCCTGGCCGCCAGGCTTCCCATCCTCACGACATCAACCGCCGTGGTCCCGCCGGCCGCCACCAATGGCGCGCTGGCGATGCGCTGGGTGGGCTCAGCCATCTCGGCAATCTGGCGAGGGCCGAATTGGGTGGCCAGCTTTAGATCGGCAATGGCTGAATCCATCGCTATCGCGGGTTTCAGCAGTTCTGGTGGCTCAATACCGCCGGCCGGCTGACCCTTCGGTTCCTTGGCTGTCTCGCCCTTGGCGCCGGTTCCCATTGCCTGGGAAAACAATCGCTGCGCCGAAAGCTTGACGGTCAGCGACTCGATTGCCGTGGTCAGTCGGCCGAGCTTGAGCCCAAGGTTTTCCATCGCGAGGCTCAGTCCTGGCAGCCGATCCCCAGCGGAGATGATCACACTACTCGCAGGGTTCGTATTTGAGGCCGCCGACCCACTCTCAGTGAAGGCTGCGTATCTGAGCGAATATCTATCGTCCGCCATCCCGCTCTACTCCTGTTTCACGCCAAGGCGAGTGATCGCGATGTCGTATCGGCGCAAGGCCTTGCCGGCGTCCCACTCCAGGATTTCCGCTTCACTTACCGAGTAAATGAGCGGCACCACATCGAGGATCACTTCGATGTCGCGCTCCGAAAGAAGTCCGCCGGTTTGTTTAAAAAATCGTCGATGCGCACCTGAAGTTGCGTCCAGTCAGGCACAGTCAGCGAGGCCAGATCGGGCAGCATCAGGCCGGTGCAATGGGCCGTGATGAACTCGGCGCGTTCCTTAGCCGTCTTCAGTTTCTTCATCGCCTTGGTGGCCCGCAGAACCGGCATTTCCAGGGTTAATGAGGTCAGGCTGCGGCCCGCGACGTCGAGTGGTTGCAGCAGCGGCATCTGGTCAGGATCGGCCTGTGGGTCATCCAGAAAATACGACGCCGGGCGCGTGGACATTTCGTGCACGTACTGGGCAATGCTCACGTAATCCGGACGCTTGAGCTGATCGAGCTCCTTGCCCGACAGGCCGGTGGCCAATTTGGCCAATTCGAAGAATTGCTCGTCTTCGTCATCGCCGGCACGGGCCAAGGCGTCTTTTTGCGCGGCGTAGTACAGCGGCCTGAGTTGCAGTTGCTCGAGCTGCGAACCGTCGTCATCGGTGATCGGCGATAACAGCTCAAGGGTTGGAGGCATCCAGGACATAAAATCAATTCCTTGAAAAATCGGGGATCCCCTGTGGGAGCGAGCTTGCTCGCGATGGCGACGTTCATTCAATATCAAGGTGTCTGACACTCCGCTATCGCGAGCAAGCTCGCTCCCACAGGGATTGCATCTAGCCGGCTGGCAACTGCTTAAGGCAGCAACACCGCACGACGCGCATCGCCAAGAATGTCGACGCCGTTGAGCACGAACTTCTGGGTGCGCACGTCGATGTCGATCACTGGGATGCCGTTTTCCAGGCGGCTGTAGGTGCGGCAGGACAGCTCCAGGGTGGTGGTGGGCGTCTCGTTCATTTTCAGGGCGGCTTCGTCGAGGGATTTCAACTTGCCGCCCACAGTGTGGTAGGTGAACCAGGTATTGCCGTCCTGATCCTGGCCCGCCTCGCGCACGTTCAGCAGGATGTCGTCTCCGACGCTCACGCCCAGCGCCAGCATGATTTCCGGGCCGACACCTTGCAGCACCAGTTTGGCTGTCAGCGCTTTGCCGCTCTTGGCCATTTCCTCGCCGATGAAGCGTCCGCCGCGCATTTCTTCCATTTCGAATTCAATTTTCGGCGGCGTGAATTCTTCCACGGTCGCCGACAACGGCAGGCCCTGCAGGGTGGCCGCAATGGCCTGTCTTACGCGGTTGGTAAACATTAGAGAACGTCCTCCAGAAACTGCTCGATGATTTCATCGCGGGCATTGAGTTGATAAATCATGTGTTCATTCGGCGCATAGCGGCCGTAGTCGATGACTACGTACCAGGTGCCGTTCTTGTACTTCTCGACGCTGTTCAGTTCCGGGTGCAGGTACACGCTGCCGCCAGGAATGGTTTCGTCGGCCACCAGGGTTTGCAGCCAGTCGTTGATGCGCTTGACCTCCTGGTCCATGAACGACTTGGTCAGGTTCTTGGCCATGGCTTTCTGGCCGGCCTTCACCAGCTTGCGGCTGATGGCGTCTTCCAAGCCGACGTAGCTGATGAACTTGCCGGTGATGGAACGGTTGCCCAGCAAAGAGAAGCCGCCGAGGATGGTGCGGGCGTAGTAGCTGACGCCGTAGCGGTTGAGCAGATCGCCTTCGGTGGAGGTGTCGAGGATGTTGTATTCGACGGTGCGGGAAACGTCCTCGGCGAAAGTCACCTGATTGCCCGGACTCTCCCACTGCTTGACCTTGGCAAGTGCGGCGATGGCCAGGCTCGACGGGGCCAGGAAGACGTTTTTCTTCGCCGCCTTGGAGTACACCGCCGGCATGTTGTGCACCACCAGGCAACGGTCGAAACCGAGGTCGGCGCCGCCCAACTCCTGGCTGTAGGTCACTTGATCAGCGACCGAGGCGTCCTTGCCATCCAGCACCACACGGGCCTTGATGCGCTTGCCGAACGAAGCGAACTCGCCGGCCACGGCCTTGGTGCCGGTGAAGCCCGGCGCGCCGATGATCGTCAGGTCTTCGGCCACGCCACTCAACGCGGCCAGGCCCAACTTGCGCCCGGTCTGCGCCTCGATGCCGCCGACTACATTGTTCTGCGTGTCGGCCAGTGTCGCGCCCTCTTCGACGATGACCACATACACCGGCACCTTGACCACTTTGAGGATCTGGTACACCGCGTGGAACAACGTCCCGGCCTCGGCACCGCTCGGGTCGAGCTGGGCTTGGGTGGTAAAACTGTTGATGCGAAACGGAGTATTTTTCGGAATCAGCGGGTTGGCATTCGGCGCGGTGCCGACCAGCCCGATGACGTTGTCCCCCAGGCCACCCATGGCCTCGGGAGATTCGGTGGCATTGACGGTGATGCCGTTGTGCTCGAAGTTCAAAACCTCAGCCATGGTTATTCAGCCTTTTTGGTGGTGGCCTTTTTGGCCGGGGTGGTTGTGGTGGCTTGCGTGTCAGAAGCCGGCTCCTGCGAATTCAGGACGCTGGTCAGTTCGAGGCGACCGGCACTGCGCAACGCGCTGGCCTGAACATCCAACAAATCCAACGTCTGGCCGACGCTCGACCAGTGCCCACCGCCGGTAGGAAATGGCAGCAGCACGGTGTATTGCTTACGAACGGGCATCTACGGTCTCTCCAGATGCGAAAAACACAAAAGCCCCATGGCGGGGCTTAGTGCAGGCGAAAAAAAACCGCTCTCGCGGTCGTGGATTACTTGATGAAATCTGGCAGCACGGGCCAGAGCAGGCTGGACGGCTCCACATCCGTTTCGGGGATGTCTCGCAAGGCCTGGCGATAAGCCTTGATATCGGCGAGCTGGGTTTCTGTTGCGGGGAAGTCTGGTAATTGGGTGAAATCCGTGTCTCGCAACAGTTGATTACGACGCGTGCGAATGGCAGCCCATTCGATTTCAGGCGACGGTACGGCAAGTGGAATTTCGGGTATGTCATTGTTGGACAGATCAGACATGTTCGTTCCTTAGCTGAAAATAACGGTTTCGGCCAGCGACAATCTGGTGACCAAATCCCCAAGATTGAACAACCGACCATTGCCCACGCGCATGGTGTCAATGCGCACGGTGGTGTAATAAATGTTTGGAATCAGAATTCGCATGACGATATTGCCGTTAGTATCGACATAGATAGAAGGGGTCATGTTTCCAAAAGTCGAAGCGTTTTGCAGAACCCGAGTGGGCTGATAGCAATACCCCACCAACGTTTCGTCGATTATTTTTGCTGTGCCGTAGCTGTAACCCTTGATGTTGAACCAGAACATCTCCGAGTGAACATTGATGTTCAATGGCACTTTGAAATGCATATAGACATTCGCGCTGGCACCCAGGTTCGTCGATACAAAATCACCTTGAGCCGTGGCGCCATAGACACCACCAGTCCCATAGACATGTCCCTGCAGCACATTGCGACGAATCGTACCGAGCGCGCTTGGATCCCCTTCTACATCCTTCTGACTTCGCCACTCGTTGAACTGCGTCAGCGCCGTGGCCATGGTCGTGTTGATACTGCCGATTTTCCCATTGACCACCGAGGTCAAATTGTTGGCCGCTGATACCAGCGACGCGATAGTGGTTTCCAGACTCACATTCAGATTCCTTGTGCTATTTGATTATTTGGCTTCGAGCGCCATTACCCGGAGCATCAGGCCAACGTGCCGCGCCATGTTGTCGATATTAGCGGTAGCCAACGTGGCGATTTCTTCACTCAATAGAATGTTCAGGTTGTCGGACCCGACCACCACCGTGACGCTTTGCGCCGGCAATGGTGAAATATCCAGCGTGAACTTTTGCAAGACTCGCGCTGCAGCGGCTTTGTAGGTCAGCAGCTTCCCAGCCACCGAATACACCGCCAACAACGTGCCCGTGGAAAGATAAAAACCGAACTCGCCAATCTCATATTCATCCGCCCCCTCAAACAAAGCGGCCATTCGCAACTGCCCTGTATCCAGGCCTTCGTAATCCACGATTGGCACACGCTGTCGCTCATTGCGAAGCGCCGTTTCCGATCCGTTGGGATCGTAGCGGGCGGTGCCAGCTCCAATGTGAGTGATCTCACCTTTCAAGCCTTGGTTCTTTGCCTGCAGCACTTCGGCCAGGCCGGCGGAAGTGAAACGAACCAAGCGCGTAATGTCTTCTGTCATGGCTGCGCCCTGAGGTCGTAATCGTTAATGGTGTAGGGTTGGAAAAAGCTGGTGCTGATAAGTCGTGCATCAAGATCAAGTGCTGGCAGCGCCCCCCACAGAAACAGCTCTGCTTCGCTCAATGCTCCATGGGGAGCTGACGCGAGCGCCAGACTGCCCCTCGTTTGATGTACAAGCGTGATAGTGGCCTGGTCGCGCTCGCTCTTGGCGGCATTGATGCGCCGTATCAAGCGATTGTGGTCGCCGCTGGACCAGCTCTGGCCGATGATCGCTTGCACATCAAAGGTGTAGGGATGTGTAGGAGGTTGCTGCTCATACCAGGCGACAACATGGGGTATAAACCCCATGGACTCGACGGCATGACTCAGGGCTCGACGCGTACCAGCCTGACGCTGGATCTGCCAGGACAACGAAACGGTCAAGCGCTTTTCCAGGTCGTCGGCTCCTGTGTCCCATTCACTGACCCCACGATCCGCCCCCAAATACGGCAGGAACGCCAAAGGCGTGGCCGCCGGGTTCATCAACTCGGGAAACGGCGGATCGATGCGCTCCAGCAATTGGGCAAACCCAAGATCCAGCGCCCGCTCCAGCGGTGAACTGTTGACCGGCAGCAGGCTCGGTCGAGATGTGTCGTCGCTCATAACGTATCCACCTCGACCTCGACGCCCGTGCAGTACGGCGCCTGGAAAGCCGTCGTCACGATCGGCGCAAGCGGTTCGAGAATCTGCAGTTGAACCGCGCCGGCGCTGTGCAGCGTGTAGTCAATCCAGCTCGGGTCCACCCGACCTTCCAGGCGATGGCAGGCCTCGGCGTATTCCTGCAGTTGCCGCTGTGCAGCAACCTGGGTCAGGCCCGAGTCAGGGCCGGGATTGATCTTCGCCACGACGCGGATCTTGTAGTTCTTGATCTGCGCGGGTTGGACGATGACCCGGTCCGTTTCCGGTCGTACATCCGGTCGGGCGAAGTGCTCGCGAACGCCGTCGAGCAACGCTTCGGATGGCGTTCCATCGCCGTCTCGGGACAGCACCGTGACCGTGACTTCGCCGGGCGCGGTGCGGCGTCCGTTGCCGTCCTTGACCTGGGCGGCGTAGCTGTCCGGGTCGAAGGTGTACGTGACCGTCACCACACCCGCCGAAGCGCTTTCAACCTTCACGACGGGGCGTTGCCCCAGGGTGAAAATTTCCCGTCGATATTGCATGCGCGAGCCAGCCGCCGGGGCATGGGGCGCCAGGTAGTAGCGCAGCCGCGCATCGTCATCGCTCTCGTAGACCGGGGGAACGGGCGGGAATGCCGCCGGATCGCCCGGGTCGAGCAACTGGCGTTCAAGACCCATGTCCGCGAGGCGAGCATCGAGGTTGGTGCCGGTGGCCCACCATGCCAGCATCTGCTTGATGCGGGCGTTGTATTTGCGTTCGTGGGTTTGCAGCCGGACACAGAACGCCTCGAGGGCCAGGGTCAGCAGTTCGCTTTCGTTTTCGAGGCTGTCCACCAGTTTTGCGGCGCTTGCGGGAGAGCGTGCCGCGACATACTCCACCACGAAGGTCTTGAATTCTGCGAGCAGATCCTCGAATGCCTCGACGGTGACGATGGCCGGTTCGGCCAGTTGGTTCTGGCCGGGTATCAACATGCTCATGCCACCACCTCGAAAGTCTGTTTGCGGTTTCTCCAGGTGCCGGCGAAACGCAGCAGCAATCCCGCACCGTGCCGGCTGGCAACGATGACCTGCGGCTCGAAATCATCGATACCGTTGTGCGGGTTGTAGAACGCTTGGGCCGCATGGCTCTGGGCGAGGATCAGCAGGTCGTCACCAAGGTTCTGCCCCAGCAACTGCGTGAGTGCGCAGCCATACAACGGACGCTTCTGACGAGTGCCCAACGGCGTGGTCAAGGCACGGGTAGCGCGCTGCACGAACTGCAGCCAGTCGTCGACCGTGGCGCCGGTATTTCGATCGATTCCAATCATGGGGAAATCTCTTATGCGGTACTGATGACGCGTCCCTGGTGATCCACCACCGGACCGCTCAGGTGCACACCCGACGCGTCGAGGCGAATGCCAACAGCGCCCAGTTGCAACTCGATGGTTTGCGGCGTCATCACCAAACTGGATGGGCCAATGTTCAACCGGAGGGATTCGCGGGAACCGCTGAATGCCGCCGGACCGTTGTTCCAATGCAGGACATGGCTGGCGTGGTCGTAGCCGTTTTCCGCGCCGTCCTGATAGAGGCGACGCGTCAGCGAAGCCTGGGTCGAGACGGGCGGAAACTGACCACCGTTAAGGCCGAACAGCGCCACCGCTTGGCCACCGCCGTCGCCGCCGCCATGGTTGAGCAACAGGCACTGCTCGCCCACGGACGGAATCCGCGACTCGCTCTGGGCACCGGCGCTCGGGTTGAAGAAGCGGATCGCCGGTGTCAGCAGCCCGCCATGGCTGACCTTGCAGGTATTGGTGGCGGCATCGACTTCCTGACACACACCGATGCGACAGAAACTTTCCGCACGCCGATGCAGGTCTTCGAGCTCGGTTTCCATCTGCGCCAGACGCTCGATGATCGGCCCCAGATGCATCCGCAACAGCGCATCAAACATGGTTCAACCCTCGAGTGCTGTGTATTGATCTGGGTCGTCGATGCTCGAGACTTCCCAGGTTCGCGCGAATTTCGGAATGCCCAACGGGTCATCCAGCAGCGTTGGCCCCAGGTACAGGGCCTGGCTGAAAGAAAGGGTCCAGGCGGTGTATTGCCGCGCCGGATGGATGAATGTAGACGGGAGGCCATCGAGCTCCGTCGGCAGGTCGCATTGATCACCGGACAGCCCCCAGCGGTTATCCATGACCAATTGCTTCAGCTCTGCGGCCAAATCGCAGGCGTCCCATCCCGGAACGGCCATGACCACCTGCAAAGACACCGTCAGCACATGGGCGATACGCCCGTCGTTGGCGCGAAGGCCGGACGCATCGCGCTCAATGGCGATCAGCACCCAAGGTTGGTCGTCGGTGCCGTCGAATTCTTGGGGGCTGCCGATCTTCAAGGCGGGATAAGTGGCGCGCAGCGTCTGGGCAATGGCGAAGAACAGCTGCGACGGTTTTTCGAGGACGGCAGGCATCGAGGCCTCCTTTTTTACGGCGGCACGAAGAACGCCAGTGAGGGATCAATGTGGATCGGAACGGGAATCACGCGGCGGCAGTTCACTCACGCCCATCCGTTTGGCGGCCCAGCGTTCGTAAAGCCCTATGGCCACGTCCGCCCCGGCCATTGCGGTAAGGCAACCGAAGGCACCAGCGGCCCAGATCGACAGGCCCATGGCGTACAACAGCATGATCGCCGAGACGCCACAGACCATGCAGGCACCGGAACGCAGCGCCAGGCGCCGCAGCAGCGACCAGCCACGGGCGCCTTCCTTATCGGCACGCCACATCTCGCCAGTCACCCCGCCCACCAGGGCGAGCACGATGACCAGCCAGATCGGCATGTCCAGCAACGCTTGTTGCTCGTTTGTCATGTCTCGTTTCCTGGGGTGATTAAGATTGGGCGGGGAAGTTGTTTGAAGTGGAATGAGATGTGGATCGGTGCAACCCATTAAGTTGCTAGAAACGGGGTTCAAACATTTGTCGGGTTATTTGAAAGCTGACATCACTTTGTAATCAGCATGTCCACACTGGTCGCATCGCAAGAGTTGTTAGCCTTTCTATCGATGGCCAGATAAAGCGAAGACGCCGGCGTGACGGCGACGTTGTTCAACATGAACGTGGTACTGCCTCCGTTTGCCAGGCTCCCGGACTGAAGCACCGTGTCGCCCAGGTTGAGCGACCAGCCGACACCGTCCCCGCAAGCGTTATGCAGGTCATTGACCCGGCCCAGTACGTTGATATTGCCGGTGACGGGACTGGCCCAGCGGAAGATGCTCTGGCTGTTGGTACCGGGATGCGTGGCGACATCGCCCTGCTTGAACACGAAGCTGGTGCCCGAGCCGGTGAAGGTGAAGCTTTCATTTGGAATGGAGATCCAAGCGCCCGTCACATCGTCGCGCCAGCATGTCGTTGGCTTGCCACTACAGACCCCGGCCTGAAATGTCGGAAAGAGCGTGTAGTTGGCCGAGGCATTCACGCCCGATTTGTTTTGCATGAACGACCACGGCGAACCGGCCGGTGCGGCTTCGGTCATCAGGTACATGTCCCGGGCCAGGTTCCACGACAGGGCCGTATCAGCCCAACTGTTCAGGGATACGAAGGACGACAAAAACACAGTTGTTAGTAGGGCTTTTTTGAGCAGTTTCATTTTTCTTACCTCGATGATGTCATTGAGTACGGCGTGCAGGGTCTATTCCGCACACTGTTCGCTCGACGGCGTTCACTCGAAGCTCAACGGCCTTCACATGATTCAACGTCCCGCATCGGGAACACTTGATCTGGAGTTCGGTGTTCTCGCCCATCCGGGCCAGAAGTTTTTTACAGTGACCGCATCTGAAATCCTTCAGCATCGAAAGCCCTCCCATTGGCGGCGGTTTGAAGTGCCTCGCGGCAGAGGCATTCCAAAAAGCCCGGTTACCCAGGCTTTTCAGTAATGCGCTTGATCTTTCGGCGCGACTGGCGCGGTACGGATCCATTCAAATTGTTTTTCCGGCCGCGGTCCCTGCCCGCCGGATAACTGCTTCTGGTGCTTTACGCTGCACACCCGGGCCAGTTGCCAACCCTCTGAACCGTTAAGGCCGGTTCATCGCTGCCTGTGGGTAGAACTAAAGAGCTTTGTTGCCAGCCGCTTTGTCGAGCGGCTTGGACACAGAATATGCATGGATGCATATACAGTCAATGCGTAAATGCATTTATTTATGCATGACAAATGCATCAACGCATGAAGCCCGCAGAAACACTGAGGGTTGCCAGTTTTCAGGAGGCGAAAAAAAACCCGCGCGGCGGCGGGTTTTATCTGACAGCGGAGGGGTTAACGGGCGTACATGCCCCACCAGAAGACGTGACCGAGGATGACGATCTGCTCGTCCTGCATTTCCTGGAACGTGTAGTCCTCATCCGGATGTTCATCGCGGTTGAAGCTGCGCAGACGAATGCCAGTGGGCAAGCGGTATAGCTGTTTCACCCGCAGTTGGCCGTTGTGGTTGATGGCGTAGAGGTCACCGTCGACAATGTCGCCGATCCCGCATTTGCCCGCGTTCACCCCAACCGTGGCGCCGTCACGCAGCACCGGCAACATGCTGTTGCCGCGTACCGTCACACACTTGGCCTGGTCGAACTGCACGCCGTTGTGGCGCAGGCTGCGCTTGCCGAAGCGCAGGCTGGAGCGCTCGCTTTCCTCGATGACGAATCTTCCTGATCCAGCAGCCAATTCAACCTCACGCAGAAAAGGAACGGACACCTCGTCTTCCTCGACGGGTGTGTCATCGTCCCACAGGCTTATGTCCTTGAGTTCGGAATGCGGCTCGTCGCGGCGGGCATTGCCGGCGGGCACAACGTCCGCGCGCCCGCGCAACTGGTCGGTGCTCACGGCAAAATATTCGGCGATCTTCGAGATGTGTTTATCCGAAGGGTCGACGATCTTGCCGCTGAGGATCCGCGAGAGGGTGGACTGAGGCACGCCGGTACGCCGGTGAAGCTCCGTGGGGGAGATCCCGTGCTGATCGAGCAATACTCTTAATACAGTAGAAACGTTGCGTTTTTGCATAACGCGCATAATGCTTGTTCTTTTGGCGGAAGACAAATGCTGATTTGCATAAATATGCAATTCCAGCGTCGCGCATTTCTTGTGGCGAGGGAGCTTGCTCCCGCTTGAGTGCGAAGCGCTCACAAGAAGGGTCTGCTGCGCAGCCCAGCGGGAGCAAGCTCCCTCGCCACGGAATTCGTCCTACAAGCCCTTGGGAAAAGGCTTCAAAGGCGTCCTTCAAATGTGCGACCCAAGGCTACGTTTCCTTGCGCCTCTGCCTACAACTACGCCAGAATCCGCCGGCTTGTGCGCCTTGGGGGCCACCGGTACTTTTGATCCTGTCACTGCCCATCAGTGATCGGGTTTAGTAGCCCGGTATTTCCAAGATGTACATCGCTCCATCCAGTCAGGTATTCCCATTCCTGTATTCGATGGTAGCTGTGCGCAGGGCGCCCTCGGGTGCGCCGGTTTCTTGGATCCCCGGTCTACTAACCTGCGTACAGCTGCCACCCACTTCGTTTAGTAGCGAATCGGTGATGGCTCCCACTTCGAGGATCCAAGCATCATGAGCAAGAACACTCCAAATCCCCCAGACGATCACATCTCCCGCACCCAATCGGCCAACGCCAAGAAACTCGACGACGCGGCCACCCGCGCCCTGAACTACTACCTCAAGCCGAAAACCGACAAAGAAACCTCAGAATCACTCGATACGCTCTATGTCATAGCTCCCAACATCGACGCCGAATGCCTGCTCGCCAACCTCAGCGAAACCCTGGCCTCGGCCAACGCCATGGTCAGCGACCTGGCATTCGACCTGAAGGGCTCGCGGCGGAATATCCTGCTGGGGGTTCAACAGATGATCGAGCTGAGCCAGTTGCTGGCGAACCGGGCGTTGGATGTGGTTGAGGTGAGGTAAACAGGTCCCATTAAGCAGAAACATAAATGGCCGTATGTATAGCCATAGTGTTCACTTAAGAAAACGAAGAGCTTGTTGGGGGAGTTCGCTCCGCTGGGCTTGGGAGCCCTCCTTTTTTGTGTGCACTCCGCACTCAAGCAGAAGCAGGCTCCCTCGCCACCGCTTCACCGATTTCCATCATGGACAGCACTGGACACCAATAGGTCGCTTGAGTCCGGCAAACACAGGAATATTAAAAAGGATTAGATTAATGACGGAGGATGCCAACACTCGCAATCAGGAAGTGGCTTTAGCAGATCGAACCGTTTATGAAGACGCATTGCGCTTCGCTCGATCCAATAAAAAAGCAATCGCAAAACGACTTACAGATAAGGAGCTTTATCCACCAGAAGAAGCGCCGGTATCAGTTTTCATGGCGGGTTCCCCTGGCGCAGGTAAAACCGAGGCCTCAATAGCTTTGGTGAATCTCTTTGCGGATACCGCCATTCTACGGATAGATGCTGATGAGCTGCGAAGTGAGTTTCCAGCTTATACGGGAACAAATTCGTGGCTTTTTCAGGGTGGGGTTTCGATTCTGGTCGACAAAATCCTCGATTTCGCATTGGATCAAAGGCAATCGTTTATCCTTGACGGGACGTTTTCCAACATAGATGTTGCAAGACAGAACGTCGACCGCTCATTGAAAAAAGGCCGATTCATACAAATTTTGTATGTCTATCAATCACCTGTGCTTGCCTGGGGGTTTGTCAACGCTCGTGAGGCGGCCGAGGGTAGGAGGATTCACAAAGAGCATTTCATCCAGCAATACTTCGCAGCACGTGACGTCGTGAACGCGCTTAAGCTAGAGTATCAAGGTGATGTCCATGTAGATCTGTTGCTCAAACATATCGACAATTCGGGACGACTTTACAAGGCTGGTGTCGATAAGATTGACTACCATATCCCTGAGCAACACACGCGGGCGGACCTAGAGGCCATGCTCGGAGCACCATCAGGAGGGCACCTATGATTTCGATCAAGCTTGGCTTGTCCAAAGGAACCAAGAGCACCTTCGCCGATTTTATTCGTAACGCGAAATCGGACCAAAAGAAGCGTGTTTATAGCGAGGTTTTGACGGAGGCTACCAAGCAGCAAAACCTAGTCATGATGCAGGCCGAGGCGAAACGAGCCTGATGTCAAGACTGGAACGAAGCCCGACCATGTGTCGGGCTTTTTGTTGCCTGGTTTCATACCTCAGGCATATTTCCGCGCCGCATCTAGAAGCGATATCGGAAGGAAGAAGCCCAGCTTCACCAACATCGAAGCACTCATCCCTGGGTAGCACCAGACCGCCCATGTTAACCTTGCGCCCATCGCGGAAAAGCCGGGCCGATGCCCCTCCTTTTGCCTACACCTTTCAACGAGCTTTGCCTGACCCCAATGAATACAGCCGTGAACGACCTGTCCTCCCACACGCCGATGATGCAGCAGTACTGGCGCCTGAAGAACCAGCATCCCGATCAGCTGATGTTCTACCGCATGGGCGACTTCTACGAGATCTTCTACGAAGATGCGAAGAAAGCCGCCAAGCTGCTGGACATCACCCTGACGGCGCGTGGGCAATCGGCGGGCATGGCGATTCCGATGTGTGGGATTCCTTACCACGCAGCGGAAGGTTATCTGGCGAAGCTGGTCAAACTCGGCGAGTCCGTGGTGATTTGCGAGCAAGTCGGCGACCCGGCCACCAGCAAAGGGCCGGTGGAACGCCAGGTCGTGCGGATCATCACGCCGGGCACGGTCAGTGACGAAGCCTTGCTGGACGAGCGTCGGGACAACCTGATTGCTGCAGTCCTGGGCGACGAGCGCCTGTTCGGTCTGGCGGTGCTGGACATCACCAGCGGCAATTTCTCGGTGCTGGAAATCAAGGGCTGGGAAAATCTGTTGGCGGAGCTGGAGCGGGTCAACCCGGTGGAGCTGTTGATTCCCGACGACTGGCCCAAAGACCTGCCGGCGGAAAAACGCCGTGGCGTACGTCGTCGGGCACCGTGGGACTTCGAGCGCGATTCGGCGTTGAAAAGTCTTTGCCAACAGTTCGCCACGCAAGACCTCAAGGGCTTTGGTTGCGAAAACCTGACCCTGGCCATCGGCGCTGCCGGTTGCCTGCTGGCCTACGCCAAGGAAACCCAGCGCACCGCCCTACCCCACTTGCGCAGCCTGCGTCACGAACGCCTGGATGACACCGTGGTGCTGGACGGCGCGAGTCGACGCAACCTGGAGCTGGACACCAACCTGGCCGGCGGACGCGACAACACCTTGCAGTCGGTGGTCGATCGCTGCCAGACCGCCATGGGCAGCCGCCTGTTGACCCGCTGGTTGAACCGTCCGCTGCGGGACCTGACGGTACTGACAGCGCGCCAGTCTTCCATTACTTGCCTGCTGGACCGTTATCGCTTCGAGCAGTTGCAACCGCAGCTCAAGGAAATCGGCGACATCGAGCGGATCCTCGCCCGTATCGGCCTGCGCAACGCCCGTCCCCGTGACTTGGCGCGCCTGCGCGACGCCCTCGGCGCGCTGCCGGAACTGCAAGTGGCGATGACCGACCTCGAAGCACCGCACCTGCAACAACTGGCGCGCATCACCAGCACCTACCCGGAACTGGCCGCGCTGTTGGAAAAAGCAATTATCGACAATCCGCCGGCGGTGATCCGTGACGGTGGCGTGCTGAAAACCGGCTACGACGCCGAGCTCGACGAACTGCAATCGCTGAGCGAGAACGCCGGCCAGTTCCTGATCGACCTCGAAGCCCGGGAAAAAGCCCGTACGGGCCTCGCCAACCTCAAGGTCGGCTACAACCGCATCCACGGCTACTTCATCGAACTGCCGAGCAAGCAGGCCGAGCAAGCCCCGGCCGATTACATTCGCCGCCAGACCCTCAAGGGCGCCGAGCGTTTCATCACTCCGGAGCTCAAGGCGTTCGAAGACAAGGCGCTGTCGGCCAAGAGCCGCGCCCTCGCCCGGGAAAAAATGCTCTACGAAGCCCTGCTCGAAGACTTGATCAGCCAGCTCCCGCCGCTGCAGGACACCGCCGCCGCCCTGGCTGAACTGGACGTGTTGAGCAACCTGGCCGAACGCGCGTTGAACCTGGACCTGAACTGCCCGCGCTTCGTCAGCGAACCGTGCATGCGCATCAGCCAGGGTCGTCACCCGGTGGTCGAGCAAGTACTGACCACGCCGTTCGTGGCCAACGACCTGAGCCTGGACGACAATACCCGCATGTTGGTGATCACCGGCCCGAACATGGGCGGTAAGTCCACCTACATGCGCCAGACGGCGTTGATCGTGCTGCTGGCCCACATCGGCAGCTTCGTGCCGGCGGCCAGCTGCGAACTTTCCCTGGTGGACCGCATCTTCACCCGGATCGGCTCCAGCGATGACCTGGCGGGTGGGCGTTCGACGTTCATGGTGGAAATGAGCGAAACCGCTAACATCCTGCACAACGCCACCGAACGCAGCCTGGTGCTGATGGACGAAGTCGGCCGGGGCACCAGCACCTTCGACGGCCTGTCCCTGGCCTGGGCTGCCGCTGAACGCCTGGCTCAACTGCGCGCCTACACGCTGTTCGCCACGCACTACTTCGAATTGACCGTACTGCCGGAAAGCCAACCGCTGGTAGCAAACGTCCACCTCAACGCCACCGAGCACAACGAACGCATCGTCTTCCTGCATCACGTGTTGCCCGGCCCAGCCAGCCAGAGCTACGGGTTGGCGGTGGCGCAGCTAGCCGGCGTGCCGAGCGATGTCATCACCCGCGCCCGCGAGCACCTGAGCCGCCTGGAAACCACCAGCCTGCCCCACGAAGTACCCCGCCCGACCAAAGGCAAACCGGCCGCGCCGCAGCAAAGCGACCTGTTCGCCAGCCTGCCCCATCCGGTGCTGGATGAACTGGCCAAGGTTGACCTGGACGACCTGACGCCACGCCGTGCACTCGAATTGCTTTATACATTGAAGACACGGATCTAACGCACAGGCTTTCAAGCTGTTAGAATCTCGCGCGGTTTGGGATGCTGCTGCCTATTAGCCTGGGTTTGCAGACTATCGCTCCCGAACCCCGCGACCCCTACCGTGAAGGGGCTTCGCCGCAGCCGCCTGAGGAGAGAATTAGAAATGACCTTCGTCGTCACCGACAACTGCATCAAGTGCAAGTACACCGACTGCGTAGAAGTGTGTCCGGTGGACTGCTTTTACGAAGGCCCGAATTTCCTGGTCATTCACCCGGACGAGTGCATCGACTGCGCCCTGTGTGAACCGGAATGCCCGGCGAATGCCATTTTCTCGGAAGACGAAGTGCCAGCTGGCATGGAGAACTTCATCGAGCTGAACGCTGAATTGGCGGACATCTGGCCGAACATCACCGAAAGGAAAGACGCCTTGCCGGACGCTGAAGAGTGGGATGGCAAGCCAGGCAAGATCGCAGACCTCGAGCGCTGATCTTTCCCGCGTCACCAAAGGCCCCTTGCGGGCCTTTTTGCTGGTTGAAAACAAAATCGCAGGCAAAAAAAAGGGGCGGTTTGACCCGCCCACATTTTTTCCCTAATCCCTTTAATCCTATTCATCGTCCTGATGAATCGCATCCTGCGATATCCTTTCCTTCCCATCATCCTTGACAGGTGTGTCTGTCCGTCGACACAGGACTGATATTAGTGTTTTCCCATTTCTGTGCAATGGCCCGCAGGCGTCTTCCTGCCCTCTGTAACAGTCCGTTCACAGAAACTTATCTTGTTTAAAAACAACTAGTTAACTATTTTTCACCGCATTCGTTAGTCATCTGTCCCATTGAAGGAAAACCGAACGCTTACGTAACAGTAGGCAAAGGCTTACAAACTGAAACTACAAAATGGGTAGGACTGGAAAATCAAATGGCCCAGAAACGCAAAAGCCCCGAACCAGTCGGGGCTTTCTCTGCTGCGCTTGGTGAGTGTTATTGAAACAACGATTCGCTCGACAGGCCATTTTTCTCCAGGATCTCCCGGAGGCGCTTGAGGCCTTCGACCTGGATCTGCCTCACCCGCTCCCGAGTCAAACCAATCTCCAGGCCGACATCTTCCAGCGTGCTGCTTTCATGGCCGCGCAAGCCGAAGCGGCGAATCACCACTTCCCGTTGCTTGTCCGTAAGCTCCGAGAGCCACTGGTCGATGCTCTGGGACAAATCGTCATCCTGGAGCAACTCGCATGGATCGGTGGGACGGTCATCGGTCAGGGTATCGAGCAGCGTCTTGTCAGAGTCCGGCCCCAGGGAAACGTCCACCGACGAAACCCGCTCATTGAGCCCAAGCATGCGCTTGACCTCACCCACAGGTTTTTCCAGCAGGTTGGCGATTTCTTCAGGTGAAGGTTCGTGGTCCAGCTTTTGGGTCAGTTCACGGGCAGCCCGCAGATAGACATTCAACTCCTTGACCACATGGATCGGCAGCCGAATGGTCCGGGTCTGGTTCATGATCGCCCGTTCGATGGTCTGGCGGATCCACCAGGTCGCGTAGGTCGAGAAACGGAAGCCGCGCTCGGGGTCGAATTTCTCGACAGCGCGAATCAGCCCCAGGTTTCCCTCTTCGATCAGGTCCAGCAGCGAAAGCCCACGATTGACATAACGTCGGGCGATTTTCACCACCAGGCGCAGGTTGCTTTCAATCATGCGTTTTCGACCGGCCGGGTCGCCACGTTGCGACAGGCGCGCAAAATGAACTTCTTCCTCGGGGGAGAGCAGCGGCGAGAAACCGATTTCGTTGAGGTACAGCTGAGTGGCGTCCAGCGCCCGGGTGTAGTCAATGTACTTATGTTGTTTAAGTGAAGCGGAGTGTTTGGATTTGGCACGAACGGAAGGTGGAGTCGCCCCTTCATCATTCGACATCGAATCCATAGCGATGCCGGTCTCCATAAGGAGAACCTCATCGTCGATGTCAAACTCCGGCACTTCTTTACTGAGAGCCATTGTTATAGTCCTTTGGTGAGTTCGACCTCAAGCTCGAGCGACGCCTTTATCCTTGGCAACGCTGGAGCCTGTTCCCTCTACGTGACGGAACAGGCTGACAACCGAATCAACGACGTGGCAGGAATTGCAGCGGATCTACAGGTTTACCTTGTCGGCGAATCTCAAAATGCAGCTTCACCCGGTCTGTACCCGTTGATCCCATCTCGGCAATTGTCTGTCCGACCTTGACCTGCTGCCCCTCCCGAACCAACAGCCTGCGGTTGTGACCGTAGGCACTGACGTAGGTATCGCTGTGTTTGATGATCACGAGTTCGCCGTAGCCCCTCAAACCACTCCCGGCGTACACAACCGTGCCATCAGACGCGGCTAAAACAGGCTGTCCCAAATCCCCGGCGATATCAATTCCTTTATTCAAACTACCGTTTGAAGAGAATTTTCCAATGAGAACGCCATTAGAAGGCCATCCCCAGCCAGTCGGGGCGGGGCCTGCAGGAGGCATCGGAGCAGGGGCCGGCTTGTTCGCGACGGACGGTACAGCCGCCGGCGCGGGACCCGCCGGACGACGGATAACCGTGGTTTTGCTCGAGGAAGAAGGTGTGGAACCGGACTGGGTGACGACCGCCGTAGGCGTTGAACCGCTGCGCCCGTCAAAGCGAATTGTCTGACCTGGGTGGATCGTATAAGGCGCAGGAATGTTGTTCCGGGCCGCGAGGGCTTTGTAGTCCCAGCCGTAGCGAAAAGCGATGGAAAACAGCGTATCGCCACGCCGGACTACATACTGGCCGGTCGTGACCGTTGGCCGTTGCGGTGTCGCATTGTTGCGATCGACCACTCGGACGTTACCCGAAGGCGTGCTGGAACAACCGACCAGCAAGGTACCCAAGAGAAGGCCAGTCACCAGGCGCTTTAAGCTCGTGATACCCATACGCTGCGCAATGACTGTGAGACTCACCCGCCGCTCCCTTTGTGGTGGCTGAAGAAATTCGAAACTGCCTGTCCAGGCAGACATGTTGCCCTATGGCTCGCCGACATTGCGCGTCTATAAAGGAAGCGCAATGGCCGCCCGCACACGTTTGCTCGACGCTGTTTAACGTTATCTGGCAAACCGAAGCCCGGCGAACGGGTGCTGCCGTAAGACACAGTCCGTGTCCTGGAATTCAGCATCCGATCACAAATGCTCAGGCCAACGGTCCGTTGAGCAACGGTACGAAACGCACCGCCCCAAGGACGTGTCGTGAAAAACCGTGCTCTTCGCGCACAATCAACATCAGCTGCTGGACTTCACCCGCACCGACCGGAATGACCAGGCGCCCGCCCGGAGCAAGCTGATCCAACAAGGCCTGGGGGACGTCTGTGGCCACCGCCGTGACAATGATGCCGTTATAAGGCGCCAACGCTGGCCAGCCTTCCCAACCGTCTCCCCAGCGAAATACCACGTTGCGCAGATTCAATTCCACGAGACGTTCCTTGGCGCGATCTTGCAGCACCTTGATCCGCTCCACGGAAAACACACGTTCCACCAACTGCGACAACACGGCGGTCTGATAGCCCGAACCCGTGCCGATCTCCAGCACCTTGTCCAGCGGCCCAGCCTCCAGCAGCAGCTCGCTCATGCGGGCCACCATATAAGGCTGGGAAATGGTCTGGTTATGGCCGATCGGCAACGCCGTGTCTTCATAGGCGCGATGGGCCAGCGCCTCATCGACGAACAGGTGACGCGGCGTGCGACGAATCACCTCCAGCACCTGGGCATTCGACAGCCCTTCTTCGTAAAGCCGCTGGATCAACCGTTCCCGGGTGCGCTGGGAGGTCATGCCAATTCCCCGGCGCAGCATATCGTCTTGTTCACGTGACATCAGTGCAGCCCCTCCAGCCAGCCTTCGAGATGCCTGAAGGCATCGTTGAAGGTTCGATCCAGCTGCAACGGCGTGATCGAGACGTAGCCCTGCATGACCGCATGGAAGTCCGTGCCAGGCCCGCCATCTTCGGCGTCGCCGGCGGCCGCGATCCAGTAGCCGGCCTTGCCGCGCGGATCGACGACATGCATCGGTTTGGCCGCGCGGGCACGATGGCCCAGGCGAGTGAGCTGGATGCCACGGATATGGTCTAGCGGCAAATTCGGGATGTTCACGTTCAGCACCGTGCGCGGCGGCAGGTCCAGTTCGCCGTGGGCCTCCACCAGCTTGCGGGCGAAGTAGGCGGCGGTAGGCAAGTTGTCGACCTGCCGTGAAACAAACGAAAAGGCAAAAGAGGTGTGGTTCAGGAAACGACCTTCCAGGGCCGCGGCAACCGTACCCGAATACAGCACATCGTCCCCCAGGTTTGCCCCCAGGTTAATACCTGAGACCACCATGTCCGGCTCGCGCTCCAACAGGCCATTCAGGCCCAGGTGCACGCAATCGGTCGGCGTACCGTTGAGGCTGATGAAACCATTGTCCAGGTAGCAAGGATGCAACGGACGATCGATCGTCAGCGAACTGCTGGCGCCGCTTTTGTCCTGGTCCGGGGCGATCACCACGCACTCGGCAAAATCCGCCAGCGCAGCATAAAGCGCGGCAAGACCGGGTGCTGTCACCCCGTCGTCGTTAGAAATCAGAATACGCATGGGTTGTCCGTCTGCCCTGCAGGCACCAGATCGACGAGTTCGCGCACCAAGACAGTGGCGAAACATCCGGCCGGCAGGACGAATTCCAATTGCAGAATGTCCAGCGAGGGATAATGCCACGACAGCCCGCCAATGGGCAGCCGCAGGATGCGACGTTCGTGACTCATCCCCGCGTTTATCAACCAGTCGCGCAGGTCCGCCTCGCTCTGGGCGACGGCCTGCTCTAATTCAAAGACCACGCCAGCGGCGGGTGAAGGGCCTTCGCCCCATTGGGGACCGGTCGGGTGCAGATCGAGAATCGCCAGGCGCGGATCGCTGCATTCAGCCTCCCCGGCCGGGAAAAAACTGCGGCTGTCGGTGAAAGCCAGCAGATCGCCCACCTGGGCGTGTTGCCAGGTACCGTCGGCCACTCTGGCCGCCAGCACTTTGTTGAAGAGAAAACTGCGGGCCGTCGACAGCAGGCGCGAACGCACGTTGCGCTGTTCCGGCAAGGCTTTGCGCGCCGCCCATGCACGAGCATCGACAACATTGCCACCTTCGTGGCCGAAGCGCTGGGCGCCGAAATAGTTAGGGATGCCCTGGCGAACAATTTGTTGCAGGCGTGCCTCGATCGCCGCTTTGTCGCCTGTGAACTGGGTCAGGCGCAAGGTAAAACCGTTGGCCGAGTGCGCACCGCGCTGCAGCTTGCGCCTGTGGCGGGCGGTCTTGAGGATTTTCAGGGTGTCGTTTTCGGCGGCCGCCAGGTCCGGGTCGGCCTTGCCTGGCAATTGCACGCTGAACCACTGACGAGTCAGTGCCTGGCGATCCTTGAGTCCGGCGTAGCTGACCGTGCGCAGCGGCACGCCGGCGGCCTTGGCGATACGCCGGGCAGCCTCCTCGGTGTTCAATCCGCGTTTTTCCACCCAGATCCACAAGTGCTCGCCATCGCCGGTCAACGGAATGTCGAGCACTTCATCGACCTGGAAATCCTCCGCCGTGGCTTTCAGTACCGCGCTGCCCAACGACTCGCCATAGGCCCGTGGCCCCAGTAGTTCAAGTTCGGTCATGAGCGCAACAACAAGGCAACGGAATGGACGGCTATGCCTTCTTCACGACCGACGAAGCCCAGCTTCTCGGTGGTGGTGGCCTTCACGTTCACCTGGTCCAGGTCTACCTGGAGATCTTCGGCAATCCGCTGGCGCATCGCTTCGATGTGCGGCGCCATCTTTGGCGCCTGGGCAACGATGGTGTTGTCGACGTTGCCCACTTTCCAGCCCTTGGCATGGATCAAGGAAACCACGTGACGTAGCAGCACACGGCTGTCGGCGCCCTTGAATTGCGGGTCGGTGTCAGGGAAATGCTTGCCGATATCGCCCAGGGCGGCAGCGCCGAGCAAGGCATCGCTCAAGGCGTGCAGCAACACGTCACCATCAGAATGCGCAAGCAGCCCGAAGCCGTGTGCGATCCGCACGCCGCCCAGAGTAATGAAGTCGCCTTCAGCAAAACGGTGAACATCGTAGCCGTGGCCAATACGCATAAAAAAACGCCCCGATTTTTGTCAGGGCGTGATTCTACCTGCATTAGCCGTTCAGGGCGCGTGCATGATGTTGCAAGTGTTCATCGATGAAGCTGGCAATGAAGAAGTAGCTGTGGTCATAGCCGGGTTGCAGCCGCAGTTCCAACGGGTGATCGGCCGCCTTGGCCGCCTGTTGCAAGGCTTCGGGCTTGAGCTGGTTGGCGAGGAAATCATCGCGATCACCCTGGTCCACCAACAGCGGCAGCTTTTCTCCCGCTTCGGCGATCAACGCGCAGGCATCCCATTCGCGCCATTTCGAACGGTCTTCCCCAAGGTAGCGGGCGAACGCTTTCTGTCCCCACGGGCAATCCATCGGATTGTTGATCGGAGAAAAGGCCGACACCGAACGGTAACGCCCGGGGTTGCGCAAGGCGCAGACCAGCGCGCCATGACCGCCCATGGAATGACCGCTGATGCCACGCTTATCCGAAGCCGGGAAATGCGCTTCTACCAACGCCGGCAATTCCTGCACGACATAGTCATGCATCCGATAGTGTCGCGCCCAAGGATCCTGCGTGGCGTTCAGATAGAACCCTGCCCCCAGGCCGAAGTCCCACGCACCGTCCGGATCACCGGGCACTTCGGCGCCACGGGGGCTGGTGTCCGGCGCGACGATGATCAAGCCCAACTCGGCGGCCATGCGCTGGGCACCGGCCTTTTGCATGAAATTTTCGTCCGTGCAGGTCAAACCGGACAACCAGTACAACACCGGCAACTTACCGCCCTGCTCCGCTTGCGGCGGCAGATACACGGCGAAGACCATGTCGCAACCCAGCACTTCGGAACGGTGCCGGTAACGCTTGTGCCAGCCGCCGAAGCTCTTCTGGCAGGAAATGTTTTCCAGGCTCATGACCGACCTCAGAAATGAATAACGGTACGGATGCTCTTGCCTTCATGCATCAAGTCGAATGCCTTGTTGATGTCCTCCAGGCCCATGGTGTGAGTGATGAAGGTATCCAGCGGGATCTCGCCCTTTTCAGCCATGTCCACGTAGCTCGGCAGTTCGCTGCGACCGCGCACGCCGCCAAACGCCGAACCGCGCCAGACGCGTCCGGTTACCAGTTGGAACGGACGGGTGGCGATCTCCTGGCCGGCCCCGGCCACGCCGATGATCACCGATTCGCCCCAACCTTTATGGCAGCATTCCAGGGCGGCACGCATCAACTGCACATTGCCGATGCACTCGAAGGAAAAGTCCACGCCGCCGTCTGTCATGTCGACAATGACTTCCTGGATCGGACGGTCGAAATCTTTCGGGTTGACGCAATCGGTGGCGCCCAGCTGCTTGGCGATTTCGAACTTGGCCGGGTTGATGTCGATGGCGATGATGCGCGCGGCCTTGGCCTTCACGGCACCGATCACGGCCGAAAGCCCGATACCGCCCAGGCCGAAGATCGCCACGGTGTCACCCGGCTTGACCTTGGCGGTGTTCAACACGGCGCCGATGCCGGTGGTAACGCCGCAACCCAGCAGGCAGACCTTTTCCAGGGGCGCATCTTTCTGGATCTTCGCTACGGAGATTTCCGGCAGCACGGTGTATTCAGAGAACGTCGACGTACCCATGTAGTGGAAAATCGACTCGCCCTTGTAGGAAAAGCGCGAAGTACCGTCCGGCATCAGGCCTTTGCCCTGGGTGGCGCGGATGGCCTGGCAGAGGTTGGTCTTGCCCGACTTACAGAATTTGCACTGGCCGCACTCCGGGGTGTACAGCGGGATCACATGGTCACCCACCGCCACCGATGTCACACCCTCGCCGATGGCTTCGACAATGGCGCCGCCTTCATGGCCAAGAATCGAGGGGAAGATCCCTTCCGGGTCAGCGCCGGACAGCGTGTAGGCATCGGTGTGACAAACGCCCGAAGCCACCACGCGCAACAGCACTTCGCCCGCCTTGGGCATGGCCACGTCGACTTCAACGATTTCCAGGGGTTTCTTGGCCTCGAAGGCAACGGCAGCGCGTGACTTGATCATCCGGATACTCCAGCAAAATAAAACGAGACAGGGAGTGTAATCCTATGCCGGAAACTGAATAATCCAGCCGAAAGCAAAACATTATTGCCATATAGGGATAATCAGCCATGTCAGACAACCGCTGGGAAGGCATCGATGAGTTCGTGGCTGTGGCCGAATGCAGCCAGTTCACCGCCGCAGCCGAACGTCTCGGTGTGTCGTCTTCCCATATCAGTCGACAAATCGTACGGCTTGAGGAGCGCCTGCAGACACGCTTGCTTTATCGAAGTACCCGTCGGGTAACGCTGACCGAAGCCGGGCAGACCTTCTTGCAGCATTGCCAGCGCTTGCAGGATGGGCGCGAGGAAGCATTGCGGGCCGTCGGTGATCTTGCCAGCGAACCCAAGGGCATGCTGCGCCTGACCTGTGCCGTTGCCTACGGTGAACGGTTCATCGTGCCATTGGTGACGCGGTTCATGGGGATCTATCCACAGTTACGGGTGGACATCGAGCTGAGCAATCGCGCGCTGGACCTGGTGCATGAAGGCCTGGACCTGGCGATTCGCCTCGGCCGCTTGCAGGACTCACGGCTGGTAGCCACGCGCCTGGCACCGCGGCGGATGTACCTTTGCGCTTCGCCGTCCTACCTGGAACGTTATGGTCGGCCCCATAGCTTGTCGGAACTGAGCCGCCACAACTGCCTGATCGGCAGCTCCGACATCTGGCAACTGGAGCAGAACGGCCGGGAATTTTCCCAGCGGGTGCAGGGAAACTGGCGCTGCAACAGCGGGCAAGCGGTGCTGGACGCTGCGTTGCAAGGCGTGGGGTTGTGCCAGTTGCCGGATTATTACGTGCTGGAGCATCTGCACAGCGGTGCGTTGATTTCGTTGCTGGAAGCCCATCAGCCCCCAAACACGGCGGTGTGGGCGCTTTATCCGCAGCAGCGACATCTGTCGCCGAAGGTGCGCAAGTTGGTGGATTACTTGAAGGAAGGGTTGGCTGAGCGGCCGGAGTATCGGGGGTAACGCTGGTTTTATATTGCCTGATCGATTGCTATCGCGAGCAGGCTCGCTCCCACAGTGGATCTTCAGCGGATACAAACTTTGCGTACAGACAACATCCCTTGTGGGAGCGAGCCTGCTCGCGATGGCGATCCTGAAGACGCCTCCATTGCTCGCTTAACGCCGATTCGCCCACCGCTGGCGCAACCACTCAAGGTCTTCCGGCCGGGTGACCTTGATGTTATCCGCCCGCCCCTCAATCAGCCGAGGCGCTTGCCCCGCCCACTCCATGGCGGACGCTTCATCGGTTATCACGGCATCGGCCACCAGGCTGTCGGCCAGGGCCCGGTGCAAGGCGCCAAGACGGAACATCTGCGGTGTATAGGCTTGCCAGATCACGCTGCGATCGACGGTCTCCAGCACGCGGCCATGCTTGTCGGCGCGCTTGAGGGTGTCGCGAGCCGGGACGGCCAGCAGGCCACCGACCGGATCGTTCGCCAGCTCATGGAGCAACGTATCCAGGTCGACCCGGGCAAGATTGGGACGCGCAGCGTCGTGAACCAACACCCAATCGAAATCGTCGGCGCCCTGTTCGTGTAAGTGCAGCAATGCATTGAGGACCGAATCCGAACGCTGCTCGCCGCCGTCCACCCGCTGGATACGGGGATCGCTGGCGCAGGCCAGGGTCGGCCAATAGGGATCGTCGTGAGCAATGCTGACCACCACGCCCTTGACGGTCGGGTGATCGAGGAAACAGCCGAGGCTGTGTTCAAGAATTGTGCGTGCGCCCAGTTGAAGGTATTGCTTGGGTCGGTCCGCGGCCATGCGAGCACCAACGCCCGCGGCAGGAATCACGGCCCAGAAGGCCGGTGGACGAATGCTCATTGGGCCAACTGGTAGAGGGTTTCGCCCTCCTTGACCATGCCCAGTTCATGGCGAGCCCGTTCTTCGACGGTCTCCATGCCTTTCTTCAGTTCCATCACTTCGGCGTCCATCACCCGATTGCGCTCCAGCAATGCCTCGTTTTCGGCGTGCTGGTCGGCAATCTGCTGATTCAGCTCGGCCACTTGCGCCAGGCTGCCATTGCCCACCCACAGGCGGTACTGCAGGCCGGCCAGCAACAGGAGCAAGACGAGAAACAACCAATTGGGACTGCGCATCGAATATCAGGTATCCAGTGAAAAAAGACCGCCATGCCAAACTTTGAAGCGTCTGATAGCACGAAGCCTGGAAGATCCAGGCTTGTGCTTGATAAGGCATCAGATTAGAGGCAAAACCACCGCGTTGGTAATTGTTGCGACGCAATCCGCTGTCTTTTTACCATTTACCGCTTAACCGCGAAACTCGGCGCGACCGTTGTACTTGGCCTTGCCGTTCAACTGCTCTTCGATGCGCAGCAGTTGGTTGTACTTGGAAACGCGGTCGGAGCGGCACAGCGAACCGGTCTTGATCTGGCCCGCCGCGGTGCCCACGGCCAGGTCGGCAATGGTCGAGTCTTCGGTCTCACCGGAGCGGTGGGAGATCACGGCGGTGTAGCCGGCAGCCTTGGCCATCTGGATGGCTTCCAGGGTTTCGGTCAGGGTGCCGATCTGGTTGAACTTGATCAGGATAGAGTTGGCGATCTTCTTGTCGATGCCTTCTTTCAGGATCTTGGTGTTGGTCACGAACAGGTCGTCGCCCACCAGCTGGGTTTTCTCGCCGATCTTGTCGGTGAGGATTTTCCAGCCAGCCCAGTCGGACTCGTCCAGGCCGTCTTCGATGGAAATGATCGGATAGCGCTCGGTCAGGCCCTTGAGGTAGTCGGCGAACCCTTCGGCGGTGAACACCTGGCCTTCGCCGGACAGGTTGTACTTGCCGTCTTCGAAGAACTCACTGGCCGCGCAGTCCAGGGCCAGGGTCACGTCGGTGCCCAGCTTGTAGCCAGCGTTGGCCACGGCTTCGGAGATCACTTTCAGGGCGTCTTCGTTGGACGCCAGGTTCGGTGCGAAACCGCCTTCGTCACCCACGGCGGTGCTCAGGCCACGGGCCTTCAGCACAGCCTTGAGGTGATGGAAAATCTCGGTGCCCATGCGCAGGCCTTCGGAGAAGGACTTGGCGCCAACCGGCTGCACCATGAATTCCTGGATGTCGACGTTGTTATCGGCATGTTCGCCGCCGTTGATGATGTTCATCATTGGCACCGGCATCGAGTACACGCCTGGCGTACCGTTGAGGTTGGCAATGTGGGCGTACAAAGGCAGGTCCTGGTCCTGAGCGGCGGCTTTGGCGGCGGCCAGGGACACTGCGAGGATCGCGTTGGCGCCCAGAGTGGCTTTGTTTTCGGTGCCGTCGAGCTTGATCATGGCCTGGTCGAGGGCCTTCTGGTCGGCAGGGTCCTTGCCCAGCAACAGTTCGCGGATCGGACCGTTGATGTTGGCGACGGCTTTCATCACGCCCTTGCCCATGTAACGGCTCTTGTCGCCATCACGCAGCTCCAGCGCTTCGCGCGAGCCAGTGGAAGCACCGGACGGCGCGCAGGCGCTGCCGATGATGCCGTTGTCGAGAAGCACGTCCGCTTCGACAGTGGGGTTGCCACGGGAGTCGAGAACTTCACGACCTTTGATGTCGACGATTTTTGCCATTGTTGTAAACACTCCAAAGTTGACGAAAACGACGCAGCGAGAAGAAAACTTTTACGGTCGGCGGGTGTAGAGCAGCGGGCAGGCTCGCCGACGACAACGCCCGGCCCGCAGGCCAGAGCGTTGATCGAGCGGTACTTTACCGGAGAAAACCGCGTTACGCGGTTTCTATCGTCGGAAAACCCTTGACCAGCTCATCCAGCGACTTGAGCTGAGACAGGAAAGGTTCCAGCTTGTTCAAGCGCAAGGCACAAGGGCCGTCGCACTTGGCATTGTCGGGATCAGGGTGGGCTTCAAGGAACAGGCCAGCCAGAGACTGGCTCATGCCGGCCTTGGCCAGGTCGGTCACCTGGGCGCGACGACCGCCGGCGGAATCGGAGCGACCGCCGGGCATTTGCAGCGCGTGGGTCACGTCGAAGAACACCGGGTACTCGAACTGCTTCATGATGCCGAAGCCGAGCATGTCCACGACAAGGTTGTTGTAGCCGAAGCTCGAACCACGCTCGCAGAGGATCAATTGGTCATTCCCGGCCTCTTCACATTTGCTCAGGATGTGTTTCATTTCCTGGGGCGCGAGAAACTGGGCTTTCTTGATATTGATCACCGCGCCGGTCTTGGCCATCGCGACCACCAGGTCGGTCTGGCGCGACAGAAAGGCCGGCAACTGGATGATGTCGCAGACTTCGGCGACGACCGCGGCCTGGGCCGGCTCGTGGACGTCGGTGATGATCGGCACGCCGAACGCTTGCTTGATGTCCTGGAAGATCCGCATGCCTTCTTCCAGGCCGGGGCCTCGGTAGGAGGTGACCGACGAACGGTTGGCCTTGTCGAAGCTGGCCTTGAAGACGTAAGGGATACCCAGCTTCTGGGTCACCTTCACGTATTCTTCGCAGACCTGCATCGCCATGTCGCGGCTTTCCAGCACGTTCATGCCACCAAACAGCACCATGGGCTTGTCGTTGGCAATCTCGATGTCGCCGACGCGGATGATCTTCTGGGCCATCGTCTTATGCCTTTTTCTGGTGTTGAGCCAAAGCGGCTTTCACGAAACCGCTGAACAGCGGGTGACCGTCGCGCGGTGTCGAAGTGAACTCCGGGTGGAACTGGCAGGCCACGAACCATGGATGGTCGGCAGCTTCGACCACTTCGACCAGCGCGCCGTCACCGGAACGACCGGAGATCTTCAGGCCGGCTTCGATCAGTTGAGGCAGCAGGTTGTTATTCACTTCGTAGCGGTGGCGATGGCGCTCGACAATCACATCCTTGGCGTAGCAGTCGTGCACCTTGGAGCCGGCTTCGAGCAGGCATTCCTGTGCGCCGAGGCGCATGGTGCCGCCCAGGTCGGAGCTTTCGGTACGCACTTCGACGGCACCGGTGGCGTCTTCCCACTCGGTGATCAGGCCCACGACCGGGTGGCCACTGGCACGATCGAATTCGGTGGAGTTGGCGTCTTTCCAGCCCATCACGTTACGTGCAAACTCGATGACCGCCACTTGCATCCCGAGGCAGATGCCCAGGTACGGCACCTTGTTTTCACGAGCGTATTGCACCGCGGTGATCTTGCCTTCCACGCCGCGCAGGCCAAAGCCGCCCGGCACGAGGATCGCATCGGCGCCTTCGAGCAGGCCGGTGCCCTGGTTCTCGATGTCTTCGGAGTCGATGTAGCGCAGGTTGACCTTGGTGCGGTTGCTGATGCCGGCATGACTCATCGCCTCGATCAGCGACTTGTAGGCGTCCAGCAGCTCCATGTACTTGCCGACCATGGCGATGGTGACTTCGTGTTCCGGGTTGAGCTTGGCATCGACCACGGCCTCCCACTCAGACAGGTCCGCGCTGGCGCATTGCAGGCCGAAGCGCTCGACGACGAAATCATCGAGGCCCTGGGAGTGCAGGATGCCCGGGATCTTGTAGATGGTGTCGGCGTCTTCCAGGCCGATGACCGCGCGTTCTTCCACGTTGGTGAACTGGGCGATCTTGCGACGCGAGGACATATCGATCGGGTGATCGGAGCGGCATACCAGCACGTCCGGCTGCAAGCCGATGGAACGCAGTTCCTTGACCGAGTGCTGGGTTGGCTTGGTCTTGGTTTCGCCGGCCGTGGCGATGTACGGCACCAGCGTCAGGTGCATCAGCATCGCGCGCTTGGCACCGATTTCGAAACGCAACTGGCGGATGGCTTCGAGGAACGGCTGGGACTCGATGTCGCCCACGGTACCGCCGATCTCTACCATCGCCACGTCCGCGTCGCCGGCGCCCTTGATGATGCGGCGCTTGATTTCGTCGGTGATGTGCGGGATGACCTGGATGGTCGCGCCCAGGTAGTCACCACGGCGTTCCTTGCGCAGCACGTGCTCGTAGACACGGCCGGTGGTGAAGTTGTTGTTCTGGGTCATGGTCGTGCGGATGAACCGCTCGTAGTGGCCCAGGTCCAGGTCGGTCTCGGCGCCGTCATGGGTAACGAACACTTCACCGTGCTGGAACGGGCTCATGGTGCCCGGGTCGACGTTGATGTACGGGTCCAGCTTGAGCATGGTGACCTTAAGTCCCCGCGCCTCCAGGATGGCCGCCAATGAAGCCGAGGCAATGCCTTTCCCCAATGAAGAAACAACACCGCCCGTGACGAATATGTAGCGCGTCATGAAAAACCCTAGAAGTCTGCGTTAAAGCGGTCCGAGCCGCCGGGGAAAGCGAAGGAAGGCCGAAGCCCCCGATCACCTGCATTAATCACAGTGCACCTTTCAAAAAAACCGCCGCGTCGGGACAGACCGGAGGTGAAATCACCGGTACGTTGCTCGCTACACATTTTTTGGAATCGCCCAGCAAAGACTGCTTGGTAATCGGCAACTCCTGCAATTCAGGCGAATCCACAGAAGTTGTATCAAGAAGGGAGCGTAGTCTACCGGAAAGCCCCTTTCAGCTCAAACCCAGATCTTCCTTTCATGGCTGCCAAATGAGTTGCCAACGGTCACTGGCGTCCCGATCGAACCCCTTCAGATTGGCCAACCCCAGCAATTGCTCGCCCCGGTACAGGAGCGGCAAACGGCCACGGACGAACGCCGGCACGCTGTTTTCGTTGAGCAAACGCTTGAGGTCCCGGTGTCCACGACCCGGCAATTCCATGACTTCGCCGCCCCGGCGATAGCGAACGCAAAGCGGTCCCGGGGGGGCTTCGCCGCGCAAGCTCACCCGGCCATTGCCCGGCAAGGCCAAAGGCTGATCCACGCAAGGCCATTCAACGGGGCCTGAGACTGGCTGCAGCCAGTGGTCGGATAACCACCAGATGCGTCCGCCGGTCCGGTGTATTTCCCCATCGGCCAGTCGCCAGACAGGATGGCCATCGTCCCTGGCATCACGCAACGAGTCCCAGCCAACCCAATGGTCACTGTCGGGAAGCCGCGTGACGGGCGCCAGCCAATGACTCAACGCATTGCGTTGCCGGGCGGGGGACAGGGCCCGAAAAGATGTCATTTCAAGGGACCGCAGCCCGAGCCAATCGAAGGCATTCGGCGTGAGGGCGCACGCCAGGTCGATCTGCGCCAGCTCGTCCAGCAAGCCTTGCGCCTCGCTCAGGTGCGCGGCGCTGCGGGCCAGGGTCAGCGACGCCTGGGGCCACTGCTCGGCCAAGACTGGAAAGACCCGCTGCCGCAGGAAATTGCGGGCGTAACGATGATCGTCATTGGAGGGATCTTCAACCCAGCTCAAGCCATGCCGGCTGGCATAGGCCTCCAGTTCCGCCCGGGAGACATCGAGCAATGGCCGCAGCAAATGCCCCTGCCCCAAGGGCCGCTGCTTCGGCATCGCCGACAAGCCTCGCGCCCCGGCCCCGCGCAGCAAACGAAACAACAGGGTTTCGGCCTGGTCGTCCCGGTGTTGCGCCGTGAGCAGCACTTCGTTGTTCTGCGTCGCCGCGATGAAAGCCGTGTAACGCGCATCCCGGGCAGCGCGCTCGACACTGGCGCCGGGCCGGACCTCAACGCTGATCACTTGCAGCGGTACCCCAAGGGTCTCGCAGACCCGGCGACAATGTTCCGGCCACGCCTCGGCCACGGCCTGGAGGCCATGGTGGACATGGATGGCGCCGAGGGGCGGCAGGACCTGGCTTTTTGCCAGGGAAACGAGCAGGTGCAGCAGGACAGTGGAGTCGAGGCCACCGGAGAAGGCGATGCGCCAGGTGGACGCGTTGCGCCAGTCAGATAACTGAGCGAGAAGCCGGGTGGGCAGATCCGTGTTTGAGTTCATAGGAGTCAGCCTAGGGCATAAACAACTGTGGGAGCGAGCTTGCTTGCGATGGCGGTGTCTCAGTCAACTCAGGAGTTGAATGTTAAATCGCTATCGCGAGCAGGCTCGCTCCCACAAGGTATTGCAATCAGATCAGAGACCGTAGCTCATCAAGCGCTCATAGCGACGGGCCAGCAGCGCGTCGTTGTCAAAGGTTTTGAGCATCGACAACTGCGAGCTCAGTTCAGCGCGAATCAGCGCCGCTGCTGCGGCCGGATCGCGATGGGCGCCGCCCACTGGCTCGTTGATCACTTTATCAACGATGCCCAGGCCCTTGAGGCGCTCGGCGGTGATGCCCATGGCTTCGGCGGCATCCGGTGCCTTCTCGGCGGTTTTCCAGAGGATCGAAGCGCAACCTTCCGGCGAAATCACCGCGTAGGTGGAATATTGCAGCATGTTCAATTGGTCGCAGACACCGATGGCCAACGCACCGCCAGAACCGCCTTCGCCGATCACGGTGGCGATGATCGGGGTCTTCAGGCGCGCCATCACGCGCAGGTTCCAGGCGATCGCTTCGCTCTGGTTGCGCTCTTCAGCGTCGATGCCCGGATAGGCGCCTGGGGTGTCGATGAAGGTCAGGATCGGCATCTTGAAGCGCTCGGCCATTTCCATCAGGCGGCAAGCCTTGCGGTAGCCTTCCGGACGCGGCATGCCGAAGTTGCGACGCACCTTCTCGCGCACTTCGCGGCCCTTCTGGTGACCGATCACCATCACTGGCTGGTCGTCCAGGCGGGCGACACCACCGACAATCGCGGCGTCGTCGGAGAAATGACGGTCGCCGTGAAGCTCATCGAACTCGGTGAAGATGTGTTCAATGTAGTCCAGGGTGTAGGGACGACGCGGATGACGCGCCAGACGCGCGATCTGCCAACTGGTCAGCTTGCCGAAGATGTCTTCGGTCAGCGTGCGGCTCTTGTCCTGCAGCCGAGAGATTTCATCGCCGATATTCAGCGAATTGTCGTTACCGACCAAGCGCAACTCTTCGATCTTGGCTTGCAGGTCGGCGATCGGCTGTTCGAAATCTAGAAAATTCGGGTTCATAGGCGTCCGTCTTGGGTCGACGTCCAAGAGAGCTTGGGCCGGCCGGTTGTCTATTCGCGCCCTACCTTAAGGGAGAGGCGCGTTCAGGTCGAGATTAAAAATTCGAGTCGAGGTCAGGGGCGCTCCGGGTGCGGGAGTGGCCCCTGGCCGTCAACGGTATTGGAGGAAGACGTTGTCTTTGCCGAACTGGTCACGCAAGGCTTGAATCAACGCATCCGCCGGGTCGATCCGCCACCCCTCGCCAAACTGCAGCACGGCCTTGGCGTCGGGGCGCACATATTCCATGGTGATCGGGCATGCACCACGGTGGCGCTTGAACAACTCGCCCAACCAGCGTAGCTGATCGCCCTTTAAATCCTGGGTCTGCAACTTCAGGCGCAGGCTCTCGGCCAGGTTGGTGCGGGCATCCTCCATGCTCATTACGCGTTTGACCCGCAACCGCAGGCCGCCGGAAAAGTCATCATTGCTGACCTCCCCTTCCACCACGACCATCGCATCCGTCTGCAGCAACGACTGCGCCGAATGGAACGCGTCGGCAAACAATGACGCTTCGATACGCCCAGAGCGGTCGTCGAGGGTGATGAAGCCCATCTTGTCGCCCTTTTTGTTTTTCATTACCCGCAGGGCGATGATCATGCCGGCGACCGTTTGCGTGTCGCGTGCCGGCTTCAGGTCGATGATGCGCTGACGGGCGAAGCGGCGGATCTCGCCTTCGTATTCATCGATCGGGTGACCGGTGAGGTACAGACCCAAGGTGTCTTTCTCGCCCTTGAGGCGCTCCTTGAGGGTCAGCTCCTTGGCCTTGCGATGATTGGCATACACATCGGCGTCTTCCTCGACGAACAACCCGCCAAACAGGTCGGCGTGGCCGCTGTCGTGGGTGCGGGCCGTCTGTTCGGCGGCCTTGATCGCTTCTTCCATCGCCGCCAGCAACACCGCGCGGTTGCGGTCGATGTTGGCCTGGTAGGCCTTGGGCTCGTCATGGAAGTACGGGCCCAAACGGTCCAGGGCGCCACTGCGGATCAGCCCGTCGAGGGTACGCTTGTTGATACGTTTGAGGTCGACCCGGGCGCAGAAATCGAACAGGTCCTTGAAGGGCCCGTCCTGGCGCGCTTCGGTGATCGCCTCCACCGGGCCTTCGCCCACGCCCTTGATCGCGCCGAGGCCGTAGATGATGCGGCCTTCGTCGTTCACCGTGAACTTGAACTCCGAAGCGTTCACGTCCGGCGCGTCGAGGCGCAGCTTCATGGTCCGCACTTCTTCGATCAAGGTCACGACCTTGTCGGTGTTGTGCATATCCGCCGAGAGCACCGCCGCCATGAACGGCGCCGGGTAGTGTGCTTTCAACCATGCCGTCTGGTACGACACCAGGCCATAGGCGGCGGAGTGGGATTTGTTGAAGCCATAGCCGGCGAATTTTTCCACCAGGTCGAAGATGTTGCCCGCCAGGTCCGCATCGATGCCGTTGTTTGCACAACCTTCGATGAAACCGCCGCGTTGTTTGGCCATCTCCTCGGGCTTTTTCTTACCCATCGCTCGACGCAGCATATCCGCGCCGCCGAGGGTGTAGCCGGCCATCACCTGGGCAATCTGCATCACCTGTTCCTGATACAGGATGATGCCGTAGGTCGGTGCCAGTACTGGCTTGAGGCCCTCGTACTGGTAGTCGGGGTGCGGATAGGCCAGCTCGGCGCGCCCGTGCTTACGGTTGATGAAGTCGTCCACCATGCCCGATTGCAGCGGGCCCGGACGGAACAGGGCCACCAGTGCGATCAAGTCTTCCAGGCAGTCGGGCTTGAGCTTCTTGATCAGCTCCTTCATGCCTCGGGATTCAAGCTGGAACACCGCCGTGGTTTCAGCTTTCTGCAACAGGCTGTAGGTCGGCTTGTCGTCAAGCGGAATGAAGGCAATGTCCAGCGGCTCTTCGCCGACCTTGGCCCGGTCGCGGTTGATGGTCTTGAGCGCCCAGTCGATGATGGTCAGGGTCCGCAGGCCAAGGAAGTCGAACTTCACCAGGCCCGCCGCCTCGACGTCGTCCTTGTCGAACTGGGTGACCAGGCCGTCGCCCTCTTCATCGCAATAGATCGGCGAGAAGTCGGTCAGCTTGGTCGGCGCGATCACCACGCCACCGGCGTGCTTGCCGACGTTACGCACCACGCCTTCGAGCTTGCGGGCCATCTCCCAGATTTCCGCGGCCTCTTCGTCGACCTTGATGAAGTCCCGCAGGATTTCTTCCTGCTCGTAGGCTTTTTCCAGGGTCATGCCGACTTCGAAGGGGATCATCTTCGACAGGCGATCCGCCAGGCCGTAGGACTTGCCCTGCACCCGCGCCACGTCGCGCACCACAGCCTTGGCGGCCATGGAACCGAAAGTGATGATCTGGCTCACTGCGTTGCGGCCGTATTTTTCGGCCACGTAGTCGATCACCCGGTCGCGACCGTCCATGCAGAAGTCGACGTCGAAGTCGGGCATGGAAACCCGTTCCGGGTTGAGGAAACGTTCGAACAGCAGGTCATATTCCAGCGGGTCGAGGTCGGTGATCTTCTGCACGTAGGCCACCAGCGACCCGGCGCCCGACCCCCGGCCAGGGCCTACCGGCACGCCGTTGCTCTTGGCCCACTGGATGAAGTCCATCACAATCAGGAAGTAACCGGGGAACCCCATCTGGATGATGATATCCAGTTCGAAATTCAACCGATCGACATAGACCTGGCGCTTGGCTTCGTAATCTTCGGTGGTGTCCTTGGGCAAAAGGACGCTCAGCCGTTCTTCGAGGCCGTCGAACGAGACCTTGCGGAAATATTCATCGATGGTCATGCCATCGGGAATCGGGAAGTTGGGCAAAAAGTGCTTGCCCAGCTTCACTTCGATGTTGCAGCGCTTGGCGATCTCGACGGTGTTTTCCAGCGCTTCGGGCAGGTCGCTGAACAACTCGGCCATTTCCTCGGCGCTCTTGAGGTACTGCTGGTCGCTGTAGTTCTTCGGCCGACGCGGGTCGTCGAGGGCGCGGCCCTCGCCGATGCAGACGCGGGTCTCGTGGGCCTCGAAATCTTCTTGCTTGATAAACCGCACGTCGTTGGTCGCCACCAGCGGCGCACCGAGCTTGTCGGCCAGGGCCACGGCGGCGTGCAGGTGCTCTTCGTCATTGGGACGGCTGGTGCGCTGCACTTCGATGTAGAAGCGATCCGGGAACACCGCCATCCAGTCGCGAGCGAGCTGCTCGGCTTCTTCGGTATTGCCGCTGAGCAGGGCCAGGCCGATCTCGCCCTCCTTGGCCGCCGACAGCATGATCAACCCTTCGCTGGCCTCGGCCACCCATTCGCGCTCGATGATGATCGAGCCGTTGCGCTGGCCGTCGATAAAGCCGCGGGAAATCAGCTCGGTGAGGTTGCGGTAGCCCACGGCATTCATCACCAGCAGGCTGATACGGCTCAGCGGCGCATCCGGGTCCTTGCTCGCCAGCCACAGGTCGGCGCCGCAGATGGGCTTGATCCCGGCGCCCATGGCGTTCTTGTAGAACTTGACCAGCGAGCACATGTTGTTCTGGTCGGTAACCGCCACGGCAGGCATGTTCATGCCCACCAGGGTCTTGACCAGGGGCTTGATCCGCACCAGACCGTCGACCAGGGAATATTCAGTGTGCAGGCGTAGATGAACGAATGAAGCCGGCATAGTGATCCTGCGTTAAGTCATGAAAACAACAAGGCCCGGATTGTACCGGGCCTTGGGTAAAACATCAGCCATGTGTATCCCGTCAGGCAAATGCGCACACTACTTTTGTGGCGAGGGGATTTATCCCCGCTGGGCTGCGAAGCGGCCCCAAAAGCCCATCAGGCAACGGGTTGTCAGCTAAAGGACCGCTTCGCGCTCCAGCGGGGATAAATCCCCTCGCCACAAATCCACATTCGCCTTTATGTAATGGGAGCCTGATTACTCACGATCAGCCCACCACGCGCTTCATAAGCCAGCCGAACCGGCGCAAACGAACGCCTGTGGATCGGCGTCGGCCCAAGGCGTGCCAGGGCTTCCAGATGCACCGGGGTCGGATAACCCTTGTGGCTGCCAATCCCGTAGCCGGGGTAGATCAATTCGAACGCGGCCATTTCCCGGTCGCGGCTGACCTTGGCCAGGATCGAGGCGGCTGCGATGGCCGGAACCTTGCCGTCGCCCTGGATGACCGCCTCGGCGCGCATCGACAGTTTCGGACAGCGATTGCCGTCGATCATCGCCAGCTTCGGCGTGACATGCAGCCCGTGCACCGCACGCTGCATCGCGAGCATGGTGGCGTGCAGGATATTGAGTTCATCGATTTCTTCGACTTCGGCCCGGGCGATGCACCAACTCAAGGCTTTCTCACAGATTTCGTCATAAAGCTTTTCGCGACGGGCCTCGGTGAGTTTCTTCGAGTCATCGAGACCCAGAATCGGCCGTGTCGGATCGAGAATCACCGCCGCCGTTACCACCGCGCCGCACAACGGGCCGCGTCCTACTTCATCGACACCGGCGACAAGCTGTTCCACCTCGGCGACCAGGTTGAAATCCAGGCCCATCTGCAGCTTTACGTTGCTCATTGTTTCTTGCCGATCAGGGTCAATACAGCCTCCGCAGCCTGGTTGGACGCATCGCGTCGCAAGGTGCGGTGGATTTCGTCAAAGCCCCGGGTCTGTTCCTCGCCGCCGTCGATCAGGGGCAACAGCGTATTGGCCAGCGACTCGGCGGTTGCGTCGTCCTGAAGCAGCTCCGGTACCAGCAAGCGCTGGGCCAGAAGATTCGGCAAGGAAACGTAAGGGCTCTTGACCATGCGCTTGAGAATCCAGAACGTCAGCGGCGCCAAACGATACGCGACCACCATTGGGCGTTTGTATAACAACGCCTCAAGGGTAGCAGTGCCAGAGGCAATCAACACGGCATCGCAGGCGGCCAGCGCTTGGTGGGACTGACCGTCGAGCAGCATCACCGGCAAATCGCGCCCGGCCAGCAAGGCTTCAAGCTGGCCGCGCCGCTGCGGGCTGGCACAAGGAAGGACAAACCTGACATCGGGACGCATCGTCCGCATCCGTTCGGCGGCGTCGAAGAACAACCCGCCCAGGCGACTGACCTCGCCGCCCCGGCTGCCAGGCATCAACGCCACCAGCGGCCCTTCCGGCAGGCCCAATGCCTGGCGAGCCGCCGCGCGGTCTGCCTCCAGGGGAATGGTATCGGCCAGGGTGTGCCCGACGAACCGCACCGGCACGCCTTTTTCTTCGTAGAAGCGGGCTTCGAATGGCAGCAGCGTGAGCATCAGGTCGCAGCCTTCGCGAATCTTCAGCACCCGCTTCTGCCGCCAGGCCCAGACGGACGGGCTGACGTAATGCACGGTCTTGATGCCAGCCTGGCGCAACTTGAGCTCGATATTGAGGGTGAAGTCCGGCGCGTCGATGCCGATGAAGACGTCCGGTTTCTCCTCGATCAGCGTCTGGATCAGTTTCTTGCGACGGGCCAGTAACTCGCGCAAGCGCCCGAGCACCTCCACCAGGCCCATGACCGACAGCCGCTCCATGGGAAAGTAGGACTCCAGGCCTTCGGCCTGCATCAACGGGCCGCCGACACCGATGAATTCGACCGCGGGATGCTGCGCCTTGAGCGCGCGCATCAAGCCGGCACCCAGGATGTCACCGGAAGCCTCTCCCGCTACCAGCGCAATACGCAGATTGGCCATGGTCAGCGGGTAATGCCGCGGGTCGAAGACTGGATGGAGTCGCGGAATGTCGCGACCTCCGGGAACTGCACTGACGCTTCGGCCAGTTCGGCGAGCGCCTGCTCGACCGTCAGGCCCTGGCGGTAGACGACCTTGTAGGCGCGGCGCAAGGCCGTGATCGCCTCTTCGCTGAAACCACGACGACGCATGCCTTCGAAGTTCATGCTGCGGGCTTCGGCCGGGTTGCCGAACACCGTGACATAGGCCGGGACATCCTTGCCGATGGCGGTGCCCATGCCGGAGAAACTGTGGGCACCGATATGGCAATACTGGTGGACCAGGGTGAAACCGGACAGGATCGCCCAGTCATCCACATGCACATGGCCGGCCAACGCGGTGTTGTTGACCAGGATGCAATGGTTGCCAATGATGCTGTCGTGACCGATATGGGCATAGGCCATGATCAGGTTGTGATCGCCCAGCGTCGTTTCGGAACGGTCCTGGACGGTGCCACGGTGGATCGTCACGCCTTCGCGAATCACATTGTGATCGCCGATCACCAGGCGGGTTTCTTCACCTTTGTACTTGAGATCGGGCGTGTCCTCGCCTACCGATGAAAATTGGTAGATGCGATTGTGCCGGCCGATCCGGGTCGGGCCCTTGAGAATTACGTGGGGACCGATCACCGTGCCCTCGCCGATTTCCACACCTGCGCCGATGATTGACCAAGGGCCAACCTCGACATCGGCGGCCAGCACGGCCGACGGATCGATGATTGCGCGAGGGTCAATCAAACTCATAGCTTGCGTTCCGCGCAGATGATTTCAGCGGAGCAGACCGGCTTGCCGTCGACCGAAGCCTGGCATTCGAATTTCCAGATCTGGCGCTTGCAACTGATGAACTTGGCCTCGAGGATCAATTGATCGCCCGGGGTCACCGGCTGGCGGAAACGCAGCTTGTCGGAGCCGACGAAGTAATACAGCGTGCCATCGGCAGGCTTCACGTCGAGCATTTTGAAACCAAGGATCCCGGCAGCCTGAGCCATCGCTTCGATGATCAACACGCCCGGCATGATTGGATGCGCTGGGAAGTGGCCATTGAAGAACGGTTCGTTGATGCTGACATTCTTGTAGGCGCGAATGCGCTTGCCTTCAACATCCAGGTCCACGACCCGATCCACCAGCAGGAACGGGTAACGGTGAGGCAGGTATTCGCGAATCTCGTTGATGTCCATCATTTCGGGGGGAAGCCTATGTAAAGATTGGGAGCGCACGATTGACGCGCACCCCGCTAGCAAATCAAGGAGGCCAGGGCCTAGCGGCTGTGCACACTTGATATGGAAATGGTATCAGCCATCTGATGAAGCATTACCGTCAGGGGTCACGTCCCCTACACGCTTTTCCACCTGCTTGAGGCGCCGCGCGATGTCGTCGAGCTGGCGGATACGCGCCGCGCTCTTTCGCCACTCGGCAGCCGGTTGCATGGCTGTGCCGGAAGAATAGGCACCCGGCTCGGTAATCGAGTGGGTCACCATGGTCATCCCGGTCAGGAATACGTTGTCACAAATATCGATATGGCCCACCAGGCCCACGCCGCCGGCGAGCATGCAGTGCTTGCCGATTTTGGTGCTGCCGGAAATGCCGACACAAGCCGCCATGGCGGTGTGATCACCGACCTGGACGTTGTGGGCGATCTGGATCTGGTTATCGAGCTTGACGCCATTGCCGATGACCGTATCGGCCAGCGCGCCACGGTCGATGGCCGTATTGACGCCTATCTCCACGTCGTCGCCAACGCTCACGCCACCAATCTGGGCGATCTTTTGCCAGACGCCCTTCTCATTGGCGAAACCGAACCCTTCACCGCCCAGCACCGCGCCGGACTGGATCACCACCCGTTTGCCGATGCGTACATCGTGGTAGAGGGTGACCCGCGGAGCCAGCCAACCGCCCTCGCCGATCTCGCTGCGCGCACCGATGAAGCAATGGGCGCCCAGCGTCACGCCGGCGCCAATCCGGGCCGCGCTTTCGATGACGACGAAGGGACCGATACTGGCCGAGGGATCGACGACGGCATCCGACGCGATCACCGCGCTGGGATGAATGCCTGCCGCCGACTTGGGTTTGGGATCGAACAGATGGGAAATTCGCGCGTACGCCAGGTACGGATCGGCCACGATCAGCGCATCGCCGACAAACCCTTCGGCATCGCCAGCCTTGAGCAATAACGCGGCAGCCCGGCTGTCAGCCAGGTATTTGCGGTACTGGGGATTTGCCAGGAAGCTCAACTGAGCTGGGCCAGCCTCTTGCAAAGTGGCTAGCCCAGTGATGACCTTCTCCGGGTCGCCACGCAGGGTGGCGCCGAGGAACTCAGCCAATTGGCCGAGCTTGATAGTCGCTGTCATGGATTACTTCAGCTGGTTCATGCGCTCGATGACCTGGCGCGTGATGTCGTATTGAGGTTTGACATCGATCACTGCGCCCCGCTCGAACACCAGGTCGAAACCACCTTTCTTGATGACTTCTTCCACGGCGCTGTCGAGTTTCGGCTTGAGCTGCTTGAGCATTTCACGGTCGGCCACGGCTTTCGCTTCGTTCAGTTCCTTGGACTGGAACTGGAAGTCACGAGCCTTCTGCTTGAATTCAAGCTCTAGGCGTTCGCGCTCGCCCTGGGCCATCTTGTCGCCACCGGCCACCAGACGGTCCTGAATGCCTTTGGCACTGCTTTCCAGGCCTTTGAGCTTGGTCAGTTGCGGGCCAAATTTCTTCTCGGCGTCTACGGCGTATTTCTTCGCCGCGTCGGACTCCAGCAAGGCCATCTGATAGTTCAGCACGGCGATTTTCATGTCGGCAAAAGCCGGGCCTGCGACCAGCACGGTCGCCAGGAGAACCAATTGAGTCAACTTACGCACGATGTACTCCTACAAAATCCGTTGTCGTTATCTTGGGTCAGACGCTTAGAACGTCTGGCCGAGGGAGAATTGGAACACTTGGGTTTCAGCGTCGTCCGGTTTCTTGATCGGCATCGCCAATGCGAAGCTCAACGGGCCCAGCGCGGTGACCCAGGTCACGCCCACACCGACGGAGCTGGCCAGGTTGCTGAGGCTGATGTCGTTGCACTTGGTATTGGAACTCGTACCGTTAGCGTTGGTGGTGTCATCACAACTGGAGTCGAATACGTTACCCACGTCCCAGAATACCGAGGTACGCAGGGAGCGCTGATCCTTGACGAACGGCATCGGGAACAGGATTTCCGCGCCGCCCTGGATGAGCACGTTGCCACCGAACGGCAGCGGATCCTGGTCCGGATCGCGGATGGTCCCCGGGTTGGTGCCACGGCTCGGCGTACTGCGCGGGCCCAAGGTGCTGTCCTTGAAACCACGGACCGAGTTGAAACCACCGGCGTAGTAGTTCTCATAGAACGGCAGGCCATCGGTCGAACCGTAGCCATCGCCATAACCCAGCTCGGTGTGCAGGCGCATGGTGTAGTTGTCGGTCAACGGCTGGAACAACTGGCCACGGTAATCGAGCTTGAAGAACGACAGGTCACTGCCAGGGGTGGTGGTTTCCAGCACCAGGCTCTGGGACCGACCGCGCGTCGCCAGCACGCCCTTGTTCAAGGTCGATTCGGACCAGCCGACAGACGCCTTGAAGTTCAGGTAGTTATCGCCTTCCTTCTCGACGAAATCGAAAATCTCGTCAACGGTGTAGCGACCGGTGTTGATCTTGTCCTGCTGCGCGGTGAGGCCGAAGGTAAGGCGCGAAGTCTCGCTGATTGGGTAACCAACGTTCACACCCGCACCCAGGCTGTCCACGGCGTAGCTGGAGATGTCAGCATCGAGCTCGTCGTAGTCGGTGGTGCGATAGAAGGCGTTGTAGCCCAGGCTCACGCCGTCGGCGGTCCAGTAGGGGTCCACGTAGCCGAAGTTGTAGCGGGTCTGGTACTCGCTTCGGGTCAGGCCGAGGCTGACCTTGTTACCGGTGCCCAGGAAGTTGTTCTGGGTGATCGACCCACCCAGGATCAGGCCCGCGCTCTGGGCGAAACCGACGCTGGCGGTGATCGAGCCGGAAGCTTGTTCTTCAACGCTGTAGTTCACATCCACCTGGTCATCGACGCCCGGTACGGCCGGGGTCTCGACGTTGACTTCCTTAAAGAAGCCCAGGCGTTCCAGACGGGTCTTGGATTGGTCGATCAGGTAGGTCGACGCCCAACCGCCTTCCATCTGACGCATTTCACGACGCAGCACTTCATCTTCGGATTTGGTGTTGCCACGGAAGTTGATGCGGTTGACGTAGGCACGCTTGCCCGGATCCACGGCGAAGGTGATGTCGACGGTATGGTCTTCATCGTGCGGCTGCGGCACGCCGTTGACGTTGGCGAAGGTATAACCCTCGTTACCCAGGCGACGGGTGATCAGCTCGGACGTGGTGGTCATCAGCTTGCGCGAGAACACCTGGCCCTTCTGCACGAGCAAGAGTGATTTCACCTGGTCTTCAGGGACTTTCAGGTCACCACTGAGCTTGACGTCACGAACGGTGTACTTCTCGCCTTCGTTGACGTTGACGGTGATGTAGACGTGCTTCTTGTCCGGGGTAATGGACACCTGGGTCGAAGCGATATCCATGTTGATGTAGCCACGGTCCAGGTAGTAGGAACGCAGGCGCTCCAGGTCACCGGAAAGTTTTTCACGGGCGTACTTGTCGTCGTTCTTGAAGAACGACAGCCAGTTGGTGGTCTTGAGCTCGAACAGGTCGATCAGGTCTTCATCCGGGAAAACCGTGTTGCCCACCACGTTGATGTGCTGGATGGCCGCCACGGTGCCTTCGTTGATGTTGACCTTCAGGCCGACGCGGTTGCGTGGCTGCGGCACCACTTCGGTGTCGACGGTGGCCGAATAGCGACCCTGGGCGACGTACTGGCGCTGCAGCTCGTTACGCACACCTTCGAGAGTGGCGCGCTGGAAGATCTCGCCTTCGGCCAGGCCGGATTGCTTGAGGCCTTTCATCAGGTCCTCAGTGGAAATCGCCTTGTTGCCCTCGATCTCGATACTGGCGACCGAAGGGCGCTCGACGACCGTGATGACCAGGACATTGCCGTCGCGGCCCAGCTGGATATCTTGAAAGAAGCCGGTCTTGAACAACGCACGAGTGGATTCCACCAGGCGCCGATCATCCGCCTGCTCGCCGACGTTCAGCGGCAAGGCACCAAAGACGCTACCTGCGGAAACCCGCTGGAGGCCGTTGACGCGAATATCAGAGATAGTGAAGGACTCGGCGTGAACTTCGGCGATCATCAATACGGTGAGAACCGCAGTTAGCAGCAGACGTTTCATGAAGTCCTTTCTTATTCCAACTGGCAATAAACAAACTGCCGCAAAATGCGGCAGATTCGCAATTCAGCGAAGCGTTACAGACGACCCAGATCGTTGACCAAGGCAAGCAACATCACCCCGACCACCAAGCTGATACCGATCTGTATCCCCCAACCTTGCACCCGATCCGACAAGGGACGACCACGCGCCCACTCGATCAGATAAAACAGCAGATGCCCCCCATCCAGTACCGGGATGGGCAGCAAATTCAGAACCCCCAGGCTAATGCTCAGATAAGCAAGGAAATTCAGGAAATCAGCGACGCCCGACTGGGCAGAAGCGCCCGCCACTTTAGCAATGGTTATCGGTCCACTCAAGTTTTTTACCGAGAGCTCGCCGAACAACATTTTCTTCAGCGAGTCGAGGGTCAGGACACTCATGGTCCAAGTACGCCGCGCGCCCTCGCCAATTGCCGCGACAGGGCCGAAGCTGACCTCTCGAACCATCTCCGGTGGCCAGTCGACCGCCTTGACCCCCGCCCCCAGGTAACCCGTCGGCGCTTTGGCTTCGCCACGGGCGGCCAACGTCACGGGAACATCAATCGTGGCGCCGTCGCGCTCCACGCTCAGCAATATTTTGGCATCAGGACGGACACGAACCGAGTCGACCACCTGCTGCCAGTCGCTGACCGCCCGCCCATCGAACGCGAGCAAACGGTCACCGGTCTTCAGGCCCGCGGCATGTGCCGGGCCTTTCGGGTCGAGTTCGGCGAGGACAGGCGCCAGCGCGGGACGCCATGGACGGATCCCGAGGGAGCGGATCGGATCAGGCTCGTCGGCACCTTTGAGCCAATTATCGAGTACCAGCTCCCGGGGCGAGTCCGCGGTGGATCCCTCCTCGCGAACGATCATCTGCAGGGAACCGCTCTCACCCAGGCGACGCACCAATTGCAGATTGACGGCGGCCCAGCCTGATGTTGGCTCGCCATCGATGGCCACGATTTCCTGGCCCGCGCCCAACCCGGCGCGCGCCGCAACGCTCCCCGCCTCGACCGCGCCAATGACAGGGCGCACCTGCTCGCTGCCCAGCATGGCCAGCGCCCAGAAAAACACCAGGGCCAGCAGGAAGTTGGCGATCGGCCCCGCCGCCACGATGGCGATGCGCTGACGAACGGTCTTGCGATTGAAGGATTGGTCGAGCTGGTCGAGAGGAACTTCACCCTCGCGCTCGTCGAGCATCTTCACGTAGCCGCCCAGGGGGATGGCCGCGACAACGAATTCAGTGCCCTGCTTGTCGTGCCAGCGTAGCAGGGGCATGCCGAAGCCGACGGAAAAACGCAGGACCTTGACGCCACAGCGACGCGCGACCCAGAAATGGCCGAATTCGTGAAAAGTGACCAGCACACCCAGCGCAACCAGGGTGCCGACGATCATATAGAGCGCGCTCATCTGTTTTCTCCACAATCCTGCCCAGGACAACCCTGGCTAACGTACCGCAGCCTCAACGCCCGTGGCGGCTCAACCACTGGCCCGCCAACTGGCGAGCCCTGGCATCCACGGTAAATACCGCGTCGAGGTCATCGAGGGAGACCACGGCCTCGAGGTTCAAGACTTCCTCGATGATACTCGCGATCTCGAGGTAACGGACACGCCCATCGAGAAACGCTGCAACCGCCACTTCGTTAGCGGCATTAAGCATGGCCGGCGCGCTGTTGCCCACCTCGGCCGCCTGCCGCGCCAGGCGCAGGCAGGGAAAGCGCTGTTCATCGGGCGCCTGGAAATCCAGGCGCGCGATCGCGAACAGGTCCAGCGGCGCCACTCCCGAATCAATCCGCTCCGGCCAGGCCAACGCGTTGGCGATCGGCGTGCGCATGTCCGGGTTGCCCAACTGGGCCAGCACCGAACCATCGACGTAGTCGACGAGGGAGTGGATCACGCTCTGCGGGTGGATCACCACTTCTACCTGCGACGGCTTGGCGTCGAACAGCCAGCAGGCCTCGATCAACTCCAACCCTTTGTTCATCATGCTGGCTGAATCCACGGATATCTTGCGCCCCATGGACCAGTTCGGATGAGCGCAGGCCTGCTCGGGTGAAACATGCACCAATTCTTCCAGCGGTGTCTGCCGGAACGGACCACCGGACGCCGTCAGAAGAATCCTCCGGACGCCCACTGCCTCCAGGCCACGGGAAAAGTCCTGCGGCATGCATTGGAAAATCGCGTTGTGTTCGCTGTCGATCGGCAACAGTACCGAGCCGCTTTTGCGCACCGCTTGCATGAACAGCGCGCCAGACATCACCAGCGCCTCTTTATTGGCCAGCAGAATTTTCTTGCCAGCCTCCACCGCCGCCAAGGTCGGGCGCAGCCCCGCCGCACCCACGATCGCCGCCATCACGGCGTCGACTTCCGGATCGGAAGCCACCTGGCAAAGACCCTCTTCCCCCACGAGCACCCGGGTTCGCAGCCCCGCGGCCCGTAGGTCGTCTTGCAGCGCGCTCGCCACGCTAGCCTCGGGCACTACGGCAAACCGTGGCGCGTGGCGAATGCACAGCGCCAGCAACTCGCTCAAGCGCGTGAAACCACTGAGGGCGAACACCTGGTAGCGCTCAGGGTGCCGGCCAATGACGTCCAGCGTGCTGAGGCCGATCGAACCCGTAGCGCCCAGCACAGTGATCTGCTGTGCACGACTCACGACGCGGCCATCCAGAGCAGAACGGCGAAGACAGGAATCGCGGCAGTCAGGCTGTCGATACGATCCAGTACGCCGCCGTGACCCGGCAGCAGGTTACTGCTGTCCTTGATCCCGGACTGGCGCTTGAACATGCTTTCGGTCAAGTCGCCGACCACCGAGACAAACACGATGAGGGCCGCGCCGAACAACCCCATCAACAGTTGCGCGACGGTCCAGTCTCGCACGAAGCCGACCACCGCCGTGATGACCAGGCTCAAGGCAAGGCCGCCATAGACGCCTTCCCAGCTCTTGCCAGGACTGACCTTTGGCGCCAGCTTGCGCTTGCCGAAGGCACGGCCAGAAAAATAGGCTCCGACATCGGCGCCCCACACCAGCACCATCACCGCCATGATCTGCCAGTTGCCCAGAGGCCCCTGCTTGATCCAGATCAGCCCTTGCCAGGCCGGCAACAGGATCAGCAGCCCTATCACCAGCTTGGTCGCGGCATTGGACCAATGGTGCGTGGTACGCGGATAGGTCAAGACCAGGAACGTCGCGGTTGCCCACCAGAGCACCGCCGCTCCCAGTACCCAGGGCGCGATACCAGGCACCACATACATGATGAACAACATGGCCGCTACCGCCGCCGCGTAGGTCACGCGCGCCGATTGAGCGGCAAAACCCGCCAGCCGCCCCCATTCCCAAGCGCCCAACGTCACGACCAGGCCGATGAACAGGGCGAAGCCCGCACCTTCCAATAGGAAAAAACCACCCAACGCGATGGGCAACAGGATCAAGGCTGTGATGATTCGTTGTTTTAGCATTAAACCCGGGCTCCAGCTTCGATCTGCTCGCTCGTTTTACCGAAACGACGCTGACGGGAAGCGAAATCGGCCAATGCGGTGCGCATGGCTTCGTGTTTGAAGTCCGGCCAGAACAGGTCGGAGAAGTACAGCTCGGCGTAAGCCAGCTGCCACAGCAGGAAATTGCTGATGCGGTGTTCGCCACCGGTGCGGATGCACAAGTCCGGCAGCGGCAGGTCGCCGGTCGCCAGGCACGTTTGCAACAGGTCGGCAGTGATGTCCTCTGGCCGCAAATGACCGGCCTGAACCTCCCGCGCCAGCCGCTGGGCGGCCTGGGCAATATCCCATTGGCCGCCATAATTGGCGGCGATTTGCAGGACAAACCGATCGGCGCCAGCCGTGGCTGACTCAGCCTCACGCATTGCCGCCTGCAGCTCAGGATGAAAACGTGAACGATCGCCGATGATCCGCAAGCTGATCTTGTTTTCGTCCAGGCGCTTGGCTTCACGTCGCAAGGCCTTGAGGAACAGGTCCATCAAGGCACTGACCTCATCGGCCGGACGCTGCCAGTTCTCGCTGGAGAAGGCGAACAGGGTGAGCACCTCGACGCCGGCCTCGGCACACACCTCGATGACTGCACGGACCGCATCAACCCCGGCTTTGTGCCCGGCGACGCCGGGCATAAAGCGTTTCTTGGCCCAGCGGTTATTGCCGTCCATGATGATCGCCACGTGGCGCGGCACCGCGAACGGCACGGCCTGCTTGGTCTTATCCATTAAAACGAGACCCTTATACGGCCATCAGGTCTTTTTCTTTCTCGTCCGTGGCCTTGGTGATCTGGGCCTCGGATTCTTTGGTCAGCTTATCGATATCAGCGATGGCACGACGCTCTTCGTCTTCACTGATTTCCTTATCCTTGACCAGCTTCTTCAGCTCACCCAACGCGTCACGACGGATGTTGCGCACGGCAACACGCGCGTCTTCCGCAGCGCTACGGGCCTGTTTGGTAAATCCTTTGCGCGTTTCCTCGGTGAGAGCCGGCATCGGGATCAGCAGCAGCTCACCCAGGTTAGTTGGGTTGAGGTTCAGACCGGCGCTCTGGATCGCCTTGTCTACAGCAGCGAGCATGTTGCGCTCAAAAGCCACGACCTGCAGGGTGCGCGAATCTTTCACGGTGACGTTGGCAACGCTGCTCAGCGGTGTGTCAGTGCCGTAGTAAGGCACCATGACGCTGCCGAGGATGCTCGGGTGAGCCTTGCCGGTACGAATCTGACCGAATGCGTGGCTCAGGGAGTCCAAGGATTTCTTCATGCGCTCTTCAGCGTCTTTCTTGATTTCGTTGATCATTGCTTGCCTTCCTCGATCAGTGTTCCTTCGGCGCCGCCATGGACGATGTTCAGCAGGGCACCGGGTTTGTTCATGTTGAAAACGCGCAGCGGCATCTTGTGGTCGCGGCACAGGCAGATAGCCGTCAGATCCATTACACCCAGCTTGCGATCCAGCACTTCATCGTAGGTCAGATGATCGAACTTCTCGGCATGCGGGTCTTTGAACGGGTCAGCGGTGTACACGCCATCTACCTTGGTTGCCTTGAGCACGACATCGGCATCGATTTCGATCGCTCGCAGGCACGCGGCCGAATCCGTGGTGAAGAACGGATTACCGGTACCGGCGGCAAAGATCACCACTTCCTTGGAGTTGAGGTGGCGCATGGCCTTGCGGCGATCGTAGTGATCGGTCACGCCAACCATGGAAATGGCCGACATCACGATGGCCGAGATATTGGCACGCTCCAGCGCGTCGCGCATAGCCAGAGCGTTCATCACAGTGGCCAGCATGCCCATGTGGTCGCCCGTGACCCGATCCATGCCCGCCGCGCTCAGCGCAGCACCACGGAACAGGTTGCCGCCGCCGATGACCAGGCCGACCTGTACGCCGATCCCGACCAACTGGCCAACTTCCAGAGCCATGCGGTCTAGCACTTTCGGATCGATCCCGAACTCTTCCGAGCCCATCAGGGCCTCGCCGCTAAGCTTGAGTAGAATGCGTTTATAGCGAGCCTGATAACCACTGCCCTGCTGAGCCATTGCGAATCTCTCCTGCGGCGTATTTTCTCAAAAAATTCTTAACGGGCTGTTTGCAGCCTCGTTCACTCTAGCTTGACGCTGACACAGCGCCATCGGAACACGGCTTTGTAAGCCAGTTCCGACAGGAAACCAATATAAATCGGCATCCTCATCCAAAAAGAGGCTGCGCGCGTGAGCGGGCAGCCTCTTCTGGGCGACAGTCGTTGAACCGTCTTATTGCTTGCTGGCAGCAGCTACCTGGGCAGCAACTTCTTCAGCGAAGTTGTCGACCGGCTTCTCGATGCCTTCGCCTACTTTGAAGTAGGTGAACGAAACGATTTCAGCGCCGGCTTTCTTCGCCAGGTCGCCGACCTTGATTTCCGGGTTCTTGACGAACGCCTGCTCAACCAGGCTGGCTTCGGCCAGGAATTTGGAAATACGGCCGCTGACCATTTTTTCAGCGATTTCAGCAGGCTTGCCTTTCAGCTTCTCTTCGTTCAGCTGCAGGAAAACACCCTTCTCGCGCTCGATCGCTTCAGCCGAAACGTCCGAAGGCAGCAGGAACTCAGGGTTGGTTGCAGCCACGTGCATGGCGATGTCTTTCGCCAGCTCGGTATCGCCGCCCTTCAGGACAACTGCAACACCGATCTTGTTGCCGTGCAGGTAGGTACCAACCACATCACCTTCAACACGAACCAGGCGACGGATGTTGACGTTTTCGCCGGTCTTGCCAACCAGGACCAGGCGGGCTTCTTCCTGAGCTTCGATCAGCGGAGCTGCGTCGGTCAGTTTGTCAGCGAAAGCTTTTTCGACGCTGGCAGCGACGAATGCCTTGAAGTCATCCTGCAGAGCCAGGAAGTCGGTCTGGGAGTTGACTTCCAGCAGAACGGCGGCTTTACCGTCGTCCTTGATGGCGATGGCGCCTTCAGCGGCAACGTTGCCAGCTTTCTTGGCAGCCTTGATGGCGCCCGAAGCGCGCATGTCATCAATGGCTTTCTCGATGTCGCCGCCAGCCTTGGTCAAGGCTTTCTTGCAGTCCATCATGCCTTCGCCGGTACGCTCGCGCAGTTCTTTGACCAACGCTGCAGTAATCTCTGCCATTTCAAAATCCTCTTGGATAGGTTTTCAACCATTCCACCCGACCGAACGGGCGATCAATTCTTCCTGGAAAAACCACTGTTTATAGATCGCTGCAGGTTACAAACAGGTAGCTGCGCTTGCGACAAGTGGTTTTCGAGGTGGCAAAAAGGGGGCCAAGCCCCCTTTTTGCTTACTGAGTCAACGCCAGGGCGTCAATTACTCAGCGGCTGCCGCCGGAGCTTCTTCAGCGAAGACTTCGGTGCCGCCATTAACGTTGTTGCGACCACGGATAACAGCGTCAGCCATCGAACCCATGTACAGCTGGATGGCGCGGATGGCGTCATCGTTGCCTGGGATGATGTAGTCAACGCCTTCCGGGCTGCTGTTGGTGTCGACAACGCCGATGACCGGGATACCCAGCTTGTTGGCTTCGGTGATCGCGATGCGCTCGTGGTCAACGTCGATCACGAACAGTGCGTCAGGCAGACCGCCCATGTCCTTGATACCGCCCAGGGAGCGGTCCAGCTTCTCAAGATCGCGAGTGCGCATCAGCGCTTCTTTCTTGGTCAGCTTGGCGAAAGTACCGTCTTCGGACTGGACTTCAAGGTCACGCAGACGCTTGATGGAAGCGCGGATGGTCTTGAAGTTGGTCAGCATGCCGCCCAACCAGCGGTGATCGACGTACGGCGAACCGCAACGTGCTGCTTCTTCAGCAACGATCTTGCCGGCGGAACGCTTGGTGCCGACGAACAGAATCTTGTTTTTGCCCTGGGCCAGGCGCTCTACGAAGGTCAGTGCTTCGTTGAACATCGGCAGGGTTTTTTCAAGGTTGATGATGTGGATCTTGTTGCGCGCGCCGAAAATGTACTTGCCCATTTTCGGGTTCCAGTAACGGGTCTGGTGGCCGAAGTGCACACCGGCCTTCAGCATATCGCGCATGTTGACTTGGGACATGATAGTTCCTTGATAAGTCGGGTTTGGCCTCCACGTATCCCAATGACCAACCAGCGGCGGTGAAAGCCGAAGGCACCCAGGTCATCGTGTCGACACGTGTGTGGATTTAAGCTTACGGGGTCATCCCCGGAAAGCGGCGCATTTTATACCACAGCAAGGGCGAAAACGGAACACGGATTCTGAAATCCCGGTGAAGCCCCCTTCCCACAGCCCTTTCATGGGCCATGGATGCACACCCCTATAGAGAGAAGCGATGCATGTGGACGGGGATTTGCGCTGATCGTCTGTTAGAATCGCCTCTTTCAGGGCCGCATGGATCATCATCCGCCGCCCATTTCGTTTTGAACAGCGCCGTCGGGCGCAGAGAGAGCCTGTATGACCGTTACCCTCAAGACTCCCGAGGACATCGCTAAAATGCGTGTCGCCGGCAAACTCGCCGCCGAAGTGCTGGAAATGATCGCCGACTACGTCAAGCCGGGCGTTACCACTGAAGAGCTGGACCGCATCTGCCACGACTATATCGTCAACGAGCAGAAAGCCATCCCTGCCCCGCTCAACTATAAAGGCTTTCCGAAGTCGATCTGTACCTCGATCAACCATGTGGTCTGCCATGGCATCCCCAATGAGAAACCATTGAAGGACGGCGATACCCTGAACATCGACGTCACTGTCATCAAGGATGGCTACCATGGCGATACCAGCCGGATGTTCCATGTCGGCAACGTACCGGAGTGGGCCGAACGCCTGTCCAAGGTCACCCAGGAATGCATGTACATGGCCATCGAACTGGTGAAACCGGGCTGCCGCCTGGGCGACATCGGCGAAGTGATCCAGAAGCACGCGCAGAAGAACGGTTTCTCGGTGGTGCGCGAGTTCTGCGGCCACGGCATCGGCAAGGTGTTCCATGAAGAACCGCAAATCCTGCATTACGGCCGCGCCGGCACCGGCATGGAACTGCAGGCGGGCATGACCTTCACCATCGAGCCGATGATCAACCAGGGCCGCGCCGACACCAAGGTACTGGGCGACGGCTGGACCGCCATCACCAAGGACCGCAAGTTGTCGGCCCAATGGGAGCACACGCTGCTCGTCACCGAGACCGGCTACGAAATCTTTACCCTGCGCAGCGATGACACCATCGCGCGTGTTTCCGCCTGACCCGTACCCAGCCTATAGATATAGATAGAAAGGAAAGTCATTCGATGCCGCAGGTGGACCCCGAACTCTTCGACCGCGGCCAGTTCCAGGCTGAACTGGCCCTGAAGGCAAGCCCCATTTCGGCGTTCAAGAAGGCGATCCGCCAGGCCCACGAAGTGCTCGACCAGCGCTTTCGCAGTGGCCGCGATATCCGCCGGTTGATCGAAGACCGCGCCTGGTTCGTCGACAACATCCTGCAAAAGGCCTGGGACCAGTTCAACTGGAGCGAGGATGCCGACATCGCGCTGGTGGCGGTGGGCGGCTACGGGCGTGGCGAACTGCACCCCTATTCCGACATTGATCTGCTGATCCTTTTGGATAGCGCGGACCACGAGATTTTCCGCGATTCCATCGAGCGCTTCCTGACGCTGCTGTGGGACATTGGCCTGGAAGTCGGCCAAAGCGTGCGTTCTGTGCAGGAATGCGCCGACGAGGCCCGCGCCGACCTGACGGTGATCACCAACCTGATGGAAAGCCGCACCATCGCCGGCCCCGAGCGCCTGCGCCAGCGCATGCTGGATGTGACCAGCACCGCGCACATGTGGCCCAGCAAAGACTTTTTCCTGGCCAAGCATGCCGAGCAGAAGGCCCGGCACCACAAGTACAACGACACCGAATACAACCTGGAGCCCAACGTCAAGGGCTCGCCCGGCGGGCTGCGTGACATCCAGACGATCCTGTGGGTCGCCCGCCGTCAGTACGGCACGCTGAACCTGCGAGCCCTGGCCGGCGAAGGTTTCCTGGTGGAAAGCGAGAACGCCTTGCTGGCATCGTCCCAGGAATTCTTATGGAAGGTCCGCTACGCCCTGCACATGCTCGCTGGACGCTCCGAGGACCGCTTGCTGTTCGATCATCAGCGCTCCATTGCCGGCCTGCTGGGTTTCGAAGGACAGGATGCCAAGCAATCCATCGAAAACTTCATGCAGCAGTACTACCGTGTCGTGATGAGCATCGCCCAGCTCAGCGAACTGATCATCCAGCACTTCGAAGAGGTCATCCTCGCCCCCGAGGACGAGGAGCCGCCGCAGCCGATCAACTCGCGCTTCCAACTGCACGACGGCTACATCGAAGCGCGCAATGCCAATGTGTTCCGCCGCACCCCGTTCGCCATGCTCGAGGTTTTCGTGCTCATGGCCCAGCAACCGGAAATCAAGGGCGTGCGCGCCGATACCATTCGCCTGCTGCGGGAAAACCGGCATCTGATCGACGATGATTTCCGCCACGATATCCGCAACACCAGCCTGTTCATCGAACTGTTCAAGTGCAAGATCGGCGTGCACCGCAACCTGCGACGCATGAACCGCTACGGGATCCTGGGGCGCTACCTGCCGGAATTCGGCTACATCGTCGGGCAGATGCAACACGACCTGTTCCACATCTACACGGTCGACGCCCACACCCTGAACCTGATCAAGCATCTGCGTAAGCTGCAGTACACCCAGGTGTCGGAGAAATTTCCGCTGGCCAGCAAGCTCATGGCCAAGCTGCCCAAGCCCGAGCTGATCTACATGGCGGGGCTGTATCACGACATCGGCAAGGGCCGCCAGGGCGACCATTCCGAGATTGGCGCGGTGGATGCCGAGGCTTTTTGCCAGCGGCACCAACTGCCAACTTGGGACAGCCGGCTGATCGTCTGGCTGGTGCAGAACCACCTGGTGATGTCCACCACCGCCCAGCGCAAGGACCTGTCCGACCCGCAGGTGATCCATGACTTCGCCCAGGCCGTTGGCGACGAAACCCGCCTGGATTACCTCTACGTGCTGACCGTTGCCGACATCAACGCCACCAACCCGACCCTGTGGAATTCCTGGCGCGCCAGCCTGTTGCGCCAGCTCTACACCGAGACCAAGCGCGCCTTGCGCCGTGGCCTGGAAAACCCCGTGGACCGCGAAGAGCAGATCCGCCGCACCCAAAGCGCGGCCCTGGATATCCTGGTGCGCGGGGGCACTGATCCGGACGACGTCGAGCAGCTCTGGTCGCAATTGGGTGATGATTATTTCCTGCGCCATACCGCCGGCGACGTGGCCTGGCACAGCGACGCGATCCTGCAGCAACCGGCCGATGGCGGGCCGCTGGTGTTGATCAAGGAAACCACCCAGCGCGAGTTCGAGGGCGGCACGCAGATCTTCATCTATGCGCCGGACCAGCACGACTTCTTCGCGGTGACGGTGGCGGCGATGGACCAGCTCAATCTCAACATCCATGACGCTCGGGTCATTACGTCCACCAGCCAGTTCACCCTCGACACCTATATCGTGCTCGACACTGACGGCGACTCTATTGGCGACAACCCGGCGCGGGTCAAGCAGATTCGCGACGGACTCACCGACGCCCTACGCAACCCGGCGGACTACCCGACCATCATCCAGCGACGCGTGCCCCGCCAGCTCAAGCATTTTGCCTTTGCACCACAAGTGACGATCCACAACGACGCCCAGCGTCAGGTCACGGTGTTGGAGCTCAGCGCACCGGATCGCCCGGGCCTGCTGGCGCGAGTCGGCCATATTTTCCTGGAATTCGACCTGTCGCTGCAGAACGCCAAGATCGCCACGCTCGGCGAGCGGGTGGAAGACGTTTTCTTCATCACCGACGCCCACAACCAGCCGTTGTCCGATCCGCAGCTTTGCAGCCGCTTGCAGGAAGCGATCGTCCAGCACTTGAGCGTCAACCAGGAACCCGATGCTCACCTGACTCGCATTAGCATCTGAACGAACACCACTCCCTGTGGGAGCGCGCTTGCTCGCGATGGCCGCGGAACATCCAAGCCGATGTTGCCTGATCCACCGCTGTCGCGAGCAAGCTCGCTCCCACAAAGGATCGCGCCCACATTGAACGAGGCCCCCGATGAACAACGCTTTGAACCAGCTCCAGCCGTACCCGTTCGAAAAACTCCGCGCCCTGCTCGGCAGCGTCACGCCGAACCCGGACAAGCGCCCGATCGCGTTGTCCATCGGCGAGCCCAAGCATCGCTCGCCAAGCTTCGTGGCCGAGGCGCTGGCCAGCAATCTGGAAAAAATGGCGGTGTACCCGACCACACTCGGCATCCCGGAACTGCGTGAAGCCATCACCGGCTGGTGCGAGCGCCGCTTCAACGTGCCGAACGGCTGGCTCGACCCGGCGCGCCACGTGCTGCCGGTCAATGGCACCCGCGAAGCCCTGTTCGCCTTCACCCAGACCGTGGTCAACCGTGGCGACAACGCCTTGGTGGTGAGCCCGAATCCGTTCTACCAGATCTACGAAGGCGCGGCGTTCCTGGCCGGGGCCAAGCCGCATTACCTGCCGTGCCTGGACACGAACGGTTTCAATCCGGATTTCGATGCCGTCTCGCCAGACGTCTGGAAACGTTGCCAGATCCTGTTCCTGTGCTCCCCCGGCAACCCGACTGGCGCGCTGATCCCGGTGGATGTGCTGAAGAAACTCATCGCCCTGGCGGATGAATATGACTTCGTCATCGCCTCGGACGAGTGCTACAGCGAACTCTACTTCGACGAACAAACCCCACCGCCAGGCCTACTCACCGCCTGCGTCGAACTGGGCCGCAAGGACTTCAAGCGTTGCGTGGTGTTCCACAGCCTCTCCAAGCGCTCCAACCTGCCCGGCCTGCGCTCCGGTTTCGTGGGCGGCGACGCCGATATCCTCAAGGGCTTTTTGCTGTACCGCACCTATCATGGCTGCGCGATGCCGGTTCAGACCCAACTGGCGAGCATCGCCGCGTGGAACGACGAAGAGCACGTGCGAGCCAACCGCGCCCTGTACCGGGAAAAATTCGACGCCGTGCTGGAAATCCTCAGTCCGGTGCTGGACGTACAACGCCCCGATGGCAGCTTCTACCTGTGGCCGAACGTAGCGGGCGATGATGCCGCCTTCTGCCGCGACTTGTTCGAACAGGAACACGTAACCGTCGTGCCAGGCTCGTACCTGTCCCGCGATGTGGACGGCGTCAACCCAGGCGCCGGCCGCGTGCGCATGGCCCTGGTTGCGCCATTGGCCGAATGCGTGGAAGCGGCGGAGCGGATCCGAGCGTTTATCCAGCGCCGGGGTTGATGGCTGTATCGCGCTGAAGCGGACCGCTGTTGTGGCGAGGGAGCTTGCTCCCGCTGGGCTGCGTAGCAGCCCAAAGCAGTCAACTCAATCTGCCTGACATACCGCGCTGCCCGGTTTCAGGGCCGCTTCGCGCTGGAGCGCCAGCCCGGCCCAGCGGGAGCAAGCTCCCTCGCCACAGGGGTTTGATGTAGACCTCATATTTGTTGACACCACATACGCTGTGGGAGCGAGCCTGCTCGCGAAGAGGCCGGCACTTATTACATCAAGTCCGAAGCCCTACCCGATCCAGGCACTTGTTCGCCAACAACATCCCCAACTCAATCATCTGCGCCACCCCCAACGCTACATGCCGTCGCGAGCCGTCCAGGTCAAACGTCAGGTTGCTGAGTACTGCATAGGCCGAGGCCAGGAGATGCCCGCAATCGCAGGATTCTGTAGACATTGACAGTAGCAACCGGACTTGTGAAATGCACCTATTTCGGTACACTCCCATTCATGGTTGATATTGCCCCCATACTGAACGTACGTTTCTTCCGCACCGACGCCGGGAATGAGCCTGTTCGCGAATGGCTGACTGATCTGCCTCGCGAGCATAGACGGATGATCGGGACTGACATCAAAACCGTTCAGATTGGTTGGCCTATAGGTATGCCGGTGGTTCGCAAGCTGGACACTGGGCTATGGGAGGTCAGGATTGACCTTGGAGATACCATCGCCCGCGTTCTCTTCACTGTGGTGGGCTCTGACATGGTTCTGCTCCACGCTTTCATAAAGAAAAGTCAAAAAACGCCAACCACCGACATGGCAACCGCCAAGCAACGCAAAGCAAGACTATGAGGCACAGCAAATGAACAAACACATCGGATCTGATTTTGACGACTTCCTCGCCGAGCAAGGTATCGCCGAAGAAGTTTCCGCAGCTGCGCTCAAACGCGTTATTGCCTGGCAGATTGCCGAAGCAATGAAGCTTCAGAAAGTGACCAAAAAGGCCTTGGCACAGCGGATGCACACCAGTCGCACTGCTGTTGATCGTGCGCTGGATCAGAACGATGCGGGGATGACGCTGGCAACACTTGCCAGCGCAGCGCGTGCGTTGGGTCAGAGGGTGGAAGTACGGCTGGTGCCTGAGCAGGAAGAAACCCACGCATAACAGCTGTTGTGGCGAGGGAGCTTGCTCCCGCTGGGCTGCGTAGCAGCCCCAAAGCAGTCAACTCAATCTGCCTGACATACCGCGCTGCCCGGTTTCAGGGCTGCTTCGCGCTGGAGCGCCAGCCCGGCCCAGCGGGAGCAAGCTCCCTCGCCACAGGGGTTTGATGTAGACCTCATATTTGTTGACACCACATACCCTGTGGGAGCGAGCCTGCTCGCGATGAGGCCGGCACTTATTACATCAAGTCCGAAGCTCTACCCGATCTAGGCACTTGTTCGCCAACAACATCCCCAACTCAATCATCTGCGCCACCCCCAACGCTACATGCCGTCGCGAGCCGTCCTGATCGAAGGCAAGATCATTGAGCATCGCATTGGCCGAAGCCAGGGTTTCGCTGAGGTTGGCCAGCAACACTTCGGTGTCGATACCGTCAGCCACCGTGAATAACTGCACTGAGGGCTTGGGCTCTGACTTGCTGTCGTCATCAGGCTTGAGATATTGATCCAGCACACGGTCAGCTGCTTCTTGCAGTTTTTCGGGGGCGTAATCGCCGTAGGGGAAAGTGGAGGCTGGCTTTGGAGGATTAGGCGTATCTTTGATCATGTTATTGCTCCTAGAGAATTGGGAGCCGCCACCGAGTCTTCTCACGGACCGGAGGGTGGCAGCCGTACGCGGGGTGAGAATCCGAGTCCCTAGAAGCCCGGCCATGCCGAAGCATGCCCGCGCACAGCCGCCATAACATAATGCGCAGACGAAAAGCGCCTGCACTTTATATGGTCGACGCCTGCGCGCCTAGAGGAGTTCGGATTCTCACGTCCGGTCGCTGAACTGGCAGCAACACCCAGAGGCTAGAGCCCTCGCTTCCGACGGACAACCTTAAAAACTTGTCGGAAACTTCGGTGCGTCTGACAGACCACAAGCGCTTGCTCAGACAAGAAAAGAAATAAAACGCACCTCATCGAAGCAAGCCCTTGATTTTACGGGTTTAACACCGCAAAAAAACTCATGCAGCCTGTTTCAAGAATCAAGCTCGCTTGAATTCGCTGATATCAGTAGCCATGATCGCCCCCGTCACCGGCGAACGCTGGCAGGAGTCTGGGTCCCTCTCCGGGTTGACCCAGCCACGCAGAAGGGGCAGAGCAAGCTCAACTGCGTGTCGATTGAAGCCGCCTTCGGGCGGCTTTGCTTTTTATGAGGTCTGGCTAGCTGCACATGCCGCCTTGCTTGTCTATGCCGAGCCCGACGAAGTGATCGCCGTGGGCAGAAAGAATTTCGCCACCTCACCGGCATCGATTCGTGCAGCAAGCGTTCCGTCGATATGGACAGCGACATAGCAGTCGCGCCCCAGGAACCCCGTGTCTCAAGTCACGACTACGGTTCCGTATGTCTCTTTCGGCTTTGAGGAGAAAGCAAGGATCAGTCTTTCGGAACCGGCTTCGCTTCGCCTGGAGAAACTGGCGACGTAGAACACCCCGCCAGCAAAGCAATAGCTACCGCGCCTACGAACAATCTCATGGCGTCCCCTGTGGAAGATGGGCCCAAGATATCGGAAACAGAGTGCCCGGCAGAACTGCAAGCTGTTGCTTGTGAATGCTTGCAAAAGTCCCACCACGGGACTACATTCTCACCCATGAGAATTATCGCCATCAGTCACCTGAAAGCCTTCTGGGAGAAATACCCAGATTCCGAACAGCAGCTTAAGGCTTGGCTTGACGATGCCAAAAAAGCCACTTGGACCAACCCTAACGACATCAAGGCGCAATACGGTAACGCAAGCATTCTCAAGAGTCGCCGCGTGGTATTCAACATCAAGGGTAACGACTACCGCCTGGTGGTCGCCATTGCCTACCGCTTCGGCGCTGTGTACATCAAGTTTGTCGGCACTCATCGTCGGTACGATGAGATCGACGTAAACACCGTGGAAATGGAGTAATCACCATGAACATTCGCCCAATCCGCACCGATGACGAATACCGGATAGCTCTCAAAGAGATCTCTCCCCTGTTTGAGAATGAGCCTGAACCTGGCACCCCGGAAGGCGATGCTTTCGAAGTCATGATCACTCTGATCGAGGCCTACGAAACCAAGAACTTCCCGGTTGATCTGCCTGACCCAATTGAAGCCATCAAGTTTCGCATGGAGCAATCCGGACTCACCGCGGCCGATCTGGCTCCCGCTATCGGAAAAACGAACCGCGTATACGAGGTGCTCAACCGTAAACGCTCGTTAACTCTGCCCATGATCTGGAAGCTTCACGATATGTTCGGCATTCCAGCAGAAAGCCTGATAAAGCCAGTAAAAGCTGCCTGATACTAGCCCGGGCAGTCCGGGCTTTTTTATGTCTTCCAGAAACGACAAGCCCACATCTGCGGGCTTTGTCGTTAGGGTAAGGATCAGAAAATGGATGTGATCTCGATGGTCGCAAATTGTTGATCTTCTGGATCCCTCTCGGCGTTGACCCAGCCAGGCAGACGGGTCGGAATAAGCTTAACTGCAATGCCAGCTACACATATCCGGCAACAGCTTGCAGTTGAAGTGCCATATTGACCGCCTAACATCAGCTTGGCCGTTACACCTATGTCGCAGCCCTGCCCTGTGGAATGAGCCTGTGGGAGCAAAGCTTGCTCGCGATGAACGATGACACAGTGTTGCAGTTGAACCGTGTCGCCTGTATCGCGAGCAAGCTTTGCTCCCACAAGCTCGCTCCCACAGGTTTTGGTGTACATCAACCTGGGCCGCCGCGAAACCGTCCGGTCATGGCATAATCCTTCACCTTTTATTTCCGGCACCTGCAAAGGGGGCAGTTCCTTGACCGATTCAAGCAAAACGTTGCACCTTTTCGGCATCAAAGCCTGTGACACGATGAAAAAGGCGCGCACCTGGCTCGATGATCACGCTGTGCATTACGATTTTCATGACTACAAGACCGCCGGCATCGACCGTGAGCACCTGACTCAATGGTGCGACGAGCATGGCTGGCAAGTGGTGTTGAACCGCGCCGGTACGACCTTTCGCAAACTCGACGACGAACGCAAAGCCGATCTCGACCAGACGAAAGCCATCGAACTGATGCTCGCCCAACCCTCGATGATCAAGCGCCCGGTGCTCGACCTCGGTGACCGTACCCTGATTGGCTTCAAGCCAGATATCTACGCGGCAGAAATCAAGTAAGCCTGCCCAGTCCATTTTGTAGAGGTAATTTCATGTCCACTACCCTGTTCAGCCTGGCCTTCGGCGTCGGCACCCAAAATCGTGAAGGCGCCTGGCTGGAAGTGTTCTACGCACAGCCATTACTCAACCCGTCGGCCGAGATCGTGGCAGCCGTCGCGCCGATCCTTGGCTACAGCGAAGGCAACCAGGCCATCACTTTCACCACCGCTCAGGCCTCGCAACTGGCCGAGGCACTTCGCAGCGTCGACGCCGCGCAAGCCAAGCTGTTGACTCGCCTGGCTGAAAGCCACAAGCCGCTGGTCGCCACCCTGTTGGCCGAGGATGCCCAGCTGAGCTCCACCCCTGAGGCTTACCTGAAGCTGCACCTGTTGTCCCATCGTCTGGTCAAGCCTCACGGCCTGAACCTGGCCGGTATCTTCCCGCTGCTGCCAAACGTGGCATGGACCAGCCAGGGCGCGATCGACCTGGCCGAACTGGCCGAGCACCAGCTCGAAGCCCGCTTGCGTGGCGAGTTGCTGGAAGTGTTCTCGGTGGATAAATTCCCGAAAATGACCGACTACGTGGTCCCGGCCGGCGTGCGTATCGCCGACGCCGCGCGCCTGCGCCTGGGCGCCTATGTGGGCGAAGGCACCACGGTCATGCACGAAGGTTTCGTCAATTTCAACGCCGGCACCGAAGGCCCGGGCATGATCGAAGGCCGTGTTTCGGCGGGCGTGTTCGTCGGCAAGGGCTCGGACCTGGGTGGCGGCTGCTCGACCATGGGTACTCTCTCGGGCGGCGGCAACATTGTGATCAAGGTCGGCGAAGGCTGCCTGATCGGCGCCAACGCCGGCATCGGTATCCCGCTGGGCGACCGCAACACCGTGGAGTCGGGCCTGTACGTGACCGCCGGCACCAAAGTCGCCCTGCTGGATGAGAACAACCAGCTGGTCAAAGTGGTCAAGGCCCGCGATCTGGCTGGCCAGCCGGACCTGTTGTTCCGCCGTAACTCCGAGACCGGCGCGGTGGAATGCAAGACCCACAAGTCGGCCATCGAGCTCAACGAAGCATTGCACGCGCACAACTAAGCTTCACACCATCACCTGTGGGAGCAGATTTGCTCCCACAGGGTCCGGCGTAACTCCAGCAGGGCCCGCAAGCATGTTGATTCAATCCCCCTGGCGTGCCGATTTCCCGGCCATCGCCGCCCTGCAACGGCAAGGCCAGACCTACCTGGACAACGCCGCCACCACGCAAAAACCCCAAGCTTTGCTCGACGCTCTGGCGCATTACTACGCCAACGGCGCGGCCAACGTGCACCGGGCGCAACATCTGCCCGGAGCCCTGGCCACCCAGGCATTCGAAGACAGTCGCCTCAAGGTCTCACAATGGCTCAACGCGGGTGACTGCGGGCAAATCGTATTCACCCACGGCGCCACTTCGGCGTTGAACCTGCTCGCCTACGGGCTGGAACACCTGTTCAACCCAGGCGATGAAATTGTCGTCAGCGCCCTGGAGCATCACGCCAACCTGTTGCCCTGGCAGCAACTGGCCGAGCGCCGCGCGTTGACACTGGTGGTACTGCCACTGGACGCCGACGGCGTTATCGACAGCGCTGCGGCCGCCGAGCTTATCGGTCCTCGCACGCGCCTGTTGGCGGTGAGCCAATTGTCCAACGTGCTTGGCACTTGGCAGCCGTTGCCGGCATTGCTGGCGATGGCCAAGGCGCAGGGTGCGCTGACGGTCATCGATGGCGCCCAAGGCGTCGTCCATGGTCGTCATGATGTGGAGACCTTGGGCTGCGACTTCTATGTGTTTTCCAGTCACAAGCTGTACGGCCCGGAAGGCTTGGGCGTGCTGTTTGGCCGCACCGCAGCGCTTGGCCAACTGCGTCACTGGCAGTTTGGCGGCGAAATGGTGCAGCAGGCCGATTACCACAGCGCCACCTTCCGCCCGGCGCCACTGGGTTTCGAAGCCGGGACGCCGCCTATCGCCAGTGTGATCGGCCTGGGAGCGACCCTCGATTACCTGTCCGGCCTCGACGGGCAGGCGGTCATCGATCATGAAACTGCCCTGCATGACTATCTGCTTCACGGCCTGCAGGCGCGCAACGGCGTGCGCCTGGTGGGCGAGCCGCAACTGGCCCTCGTCAGTTTTGTGGTCGACGGCATCCACAATGCCGACCTGGCGCACCTGCTGACCGAGCAAGGCATCGCCGTGCGCGCCGGGCATCACTGCGCAATGCCGCTGTTCAGGCATCTGAAGCTGTCCGGGGCGATTCGGGTGTCGCTGGCGCTGTACAACGACTCCGCCGATCTCGAACGTTTTTTCGAGGCCCTGGACCAGGCCTTGGAGATGCTGCGATGAACCTGCCTGCCGATGCGGTCGCCGCGCTGCAAGTTTTTCAGGACGCCTCCGGTTGGGAACAGCGGGCCCGCCTGCTGATGCAATGGGGCGATCGCCTGGCGCCATTGAGCGATGCAGACAAGTGCGACGCCAACCTTGTCCACGGCTGTGAGAGCCAGGTGTGGTTGGTGGGGCAGTTGCGCGATGGCCACTGGCAGTTCTCCGCCAACAGCGATGCGAGATTGATCCGTGGCTTGGTGGCGTTGTTGCTCGCGCGGGTCAATGGCTTATCCGCTGACGAGTTACAGCAGGTTGATTTGCCGGATTGGTTCAATCAGTTGGGGTTATCGCGGCAGCTATCGCCGTCGCGCAGCAATGGATTGAATGCGGTGTTGAAGCGCATGCGCGAACTGACGCAATAACCTGTGGCGAGGGAGCTTGCTCCCGCTTGAGCGCGAAGCGCTCACATTAATGGGTCTGCTGCGCAGCCCAGCGGGAGCAAGCTCCCTCGCCACAGGTCATCACTCCCTTAGTCAACTGCGCTGCATCACTCCCCGGGTTTGACCCTGTCCGCCGGCCGCCGCACGCCCGCGACAATCTTATCCACAGCCTTGGTCGCCGCGACCATGCCGAACGTCGCCGTGACCATCATCACCGCGCCGAACCCGCCGGCGCAGTCGAGCTTGACGCCGTCTCCGACAAAACTCTTCTGCAAGCAAATGCTGCCATCCGGTTTCGGGTAGCGCAGTTGTTCGGTGGAGAACACGCACGGCACGCTGTAGTGGCGGGTCACGGTGCGGGAGAAGCCGTAGTCGCGGCGCAAGGTCGAGCGCACCTTGGAGGCCAGCGGGTCATTGAAGGTGCGGTTCAAGTCACAGACCTGGATCAGCGTCGGGTCGATCTGCCCGCCCGCGCCGCCGGTGGTGATGATCTGGATCTTGCGGCGCTTGCACCAGGCGATGAGCGCGGCCTTGGCATTGACGCTGTCGATGCAGTCGATCACGCAGTCGATGTTCGGCGTGATGTACTCGGCCATGGTGTCGCGGGTGACGAAGTCCGCGACTGCATGCACGGTGCAATCGGGGTTGATGCCGCGCAGCCGCTCGGCCATCACCTCGACCTTGGGCTTGCCGACGGTGCTATCCAGGGCGTGTAGTTGGCGGTTTGCGTTGCTGACGCAGACGTCGTCCAAGTCGAACAGCGAAATCTCGCCCACGCCACAACGGGCAATGGCTTCCGCCGCCCAGGATCCGACGCCGCCAACACCGACAATTGCCACATGGGCCGCCCGCAGGCGCTCCAGGCCTTCGATGCCATACAAACGGGCGATGCCGGCAAACCGTGGATCTTCTGTACTCATGACCGTTACCCCAAAAACCGGCGCGCATTATAGGGCTTTGCCGTGGCAATTCGAGCTGTTCGCGAATTGAATCCCACCAATTTCCCCTTGCTCGCGATGGCGTCAATCCAGTCAATAGAGTATCGACTGATCCACCGCCATCGCGAGCAGGCTCGCTCCCACAGGATTTGTGTTCCAACCGACCAGCACCAGGGGCCCATGAGAGTCGTTTTGCTATAAGATAACCGCCATTTTGCGCGAGCCAGCCTGCTCCCGCACTAGCCTTGCGTCCACATTATTCCCGGAGCTTCCATGACGGCCCACGCCGACCTTTCGCCAACCCTGCAACTCGCCATCGACCTGATCCGCCGTCCGTCCGTGACGCCGTTGGATGCCGATTGCCAGAAAATCATGATGCAGCGCCTGGGCGACGCCGGTTTTAAGCTGGAGCCGATGCGCATCGAGGATGTGGATAACTTCTGGGCCAGCCATGGCAAGCAGGACGGCCCGGTGCTGTGCTTCGCCGGCCACACCGATGTGGTGCCGACCGGTCCGGTGCAGGCGTGGCAGCTCGACCCGTTCAATGCGGTCATCGACGAACACGGCATGCTCTGCGGCCGCGGCGCGGCGGACATGAAAGGCAGCCTGGCGGCGATGGTTGTGGCGGCCGAGCGGTTTGTCGCCGACTACCCGGACCACAAGGGCTCGCTGACTTTCCTGATCACCAGCGATGAAGAAGGCCCGGCCCACCACGGCACCAAAGCCGTGGTCGAACGCCTCAAGGCCCGCCAGGAGCGCCTGGACTGGTGCATCGTCGGCGAGCCGTCGAGTACCACGCTGGTGGGCGATGTGGTCAAGAACGGCCGTCGCGGCTCCCTCGGCGCGAAACTCACCGTACGCGGCAAACAGGGTCACGTGGCTTATCCACACCTGGCGAAGAACCCGATCCACCTGGCCGCGCCGGCCCTGGCCGAACTCGCCGCCGAGCACTGGGACCATGGCAACGATTTCTTCCCACCGACCAGCTTCCAGATCTCCAACCTGAACTCTGGCACCGGCGCGACCAACGTGATCCCCGGCGATCTGGAAGCGGTGTTCAACTTCCGCTTCTCCACTGAATCCACCGTCGAGGGCCTGCAACAGCGCGTCGCCGATATCCTCGACAAGCATCAGCTGGACTGGCACATCGACTGGGCTTTGTCCGGCCTGCCATTCCTCACCGAGCCGGGTGCCCTGCTGGACGCCGTGTCATCGAGCATCAAGGACGTGACGGGCCGCGAGACGAAAGCCTCCACCAGCGGCGGTACGTCCGACGGTCGATTCATCGCCACCATGGGCACGCAAGTCGTGGAGCTGGGGCCGGTCAACGCGACCATCCACCAGGTCAACGAACGCGTGCTGGCGGCTGATCTCGACGTGCTCACCGAGATCTACTACAAGACGCTGATCAAGTTGCTCGCCTGATGCTCGCCTGCCCGATCTGCAGTGAACCGCTGAACGCCGTGGACAACGGCGTCGTGTGCCCCGCCGGCCACCGGTTCGACCGTGCGCGGCAGGGTTACCTGAACCTGTTGCCGGTGCAGCACAAGAACAGCCGCGACCCCGGCGACAACCAGGCGATGGTCGAAGCTCGCCGCGACTTTCTCAACGCCGGGCACTACGCCCCGGTCGCCCGGCGCCTGGCCGAATTGGCGGCCGAACGGGCACCTGGACGTTGGCTCGACATCGGTTGTGGTGAGGGCTACTACACCGCGCAAATCGCCGATGCCCTGCCCAACGCCGATGGCTATGCCCTCGACATCTCCCGCGAAGCGGTCAAGCGCGCCTGCAAACGCAACCCGCGGCTTACCTGGTTGATCGCCAGCATGGCCCGGGTGCCGCTGGCGGATGGCTGCTGCCAGTTCCTCGCGAGTGTGTTCAGCCCGCTGGATTGGCAAGAGGCCAAGCGCTTGCTCAGCCCCGGCGGCGGCCTGATGAAAGTCGGCCCTACCGCCGGCCACCTGATGGAATTGCGCGAGCGCCTGTACGACGAAGTGCGCGGGTACACGGACGACAAGCACCTGGCCTTGGTGCCGCCCGGCATGGCGCTGGATCACAGCGAAACCCTGGAATTCAAGCTGACGCTCGACAGCGGCCAGGACCGCGCCAATCTGCTGGCGATGACGCCCCACGGCTGGCGCGCCAGCGCCGAGCGCCGCGCCAACGTGATCGAACAGGCCGAGCCGTTCGAAGTCACGGTGTCGATGCGCTACGATTATTTCATTGTTCAATAATTAACCTTTGGCCCCTGGCAATCGCTTGGGGCCAGCTAAATCCGCGAATGGATTTTTCAAGACCACAGTGAGGACATCCATGCGCCAACCCGATATCGAGATTTACCTGAAGGACGCCGACGTTGACCACAGGGCCATCGCCCACTGGCTAGGCGAGGCCCTGGGCCCATGCAGCGACTGGGTACAGAAAGGCCAGACCTACAAGTGCAAGGCTGGCCACATTCCGGTGACCTGGCTGCCCAAGGCCGTAGGAAAATGGAACAGCCTCTATCTGGAAAGTGACCAGACCCCGTGGGAAGACGACATTGCCTGCGCCCGCGCCGCCTTCGCCGCGCTGAACGTCGAAGTGCGCTGCGCGCCCGGCTCCTGGGTGGAAGAAGAAGGGGAAGAATCGGCGGACCGCTGGATCCGCATCAGCGCCGATGGGGAAGAAGAGATTACCTGGAAAACGGCGTGATTTAGCGCCCAGCGCTGATCTAATGTGGGAGCGAGCCTGCTCGCGAAAGCGGTGTGACAGTTAATGAGTCATTGTCTGATACACAGCTTTCGCGAGCAGGCTCGCTCCCACAGGGTTTTGTGTTGCCGGTGAATGCGGCTTACAACCCACCACATCCTCAGCCTGCAGGCCCTTCTGGCCTTCCACGACCGCGTACTCGACCTGCTGGCCTTCGGTCAGTGAGCGGTGGCCCTCGCCACGGATCGCGCGGTAATGCACGAACACATCCGCTCCGCCCTCGCGCTGGATAAAGCCGTAGCCCTTGGCGTCGTTGAACCACTTCACACTGCCGGTTTCGCGTGTTGCCATGATGCTCACTCCTGTTTTCTTATTGTTAAGTCGGCTTTTCCCGCCCGATTGAAAAGGCAAAGCCGTACGAACCTAAGCCACCGTCCGAACGTCCATGGGGAAGCCCCGGGCAGTAACCGGCCGAGTATATGACACCCGGAAAAACTCTCAACTGACTTTACTTCGGTGCTTTTTTGCCGATTTTCGACGAATCCGGCACACTGGCGCCCGCTCCATCCCATTCACTCATGCAGAAGCCGTATGACCCGCTCCCCGTTCCGCCGTCTTGTGTTTGGCACCTTGCGCCGACTTTTATATCTCTGGGTTCGCTCCGAGACGATCAATCAGTCGTCCTTTACCCTCAACCTCGACCGCAGTCGCCCCGTGTTCTACGTCCTGCAAGACCCTTCGCTGACCGACCTGGCGGTGCTCGACACCGAATGCACCAAGGCCGGCCTGCCGCGCCCGGTACTGCCGGTCTCGGTGGGCAACCTGCTGGAGCCGGCGGCATTTTTCTACCTGACGCCGGCACCGGACTGGCTCGGGCGCCAGGATAAACGCGGTGCGCCGCCCACCCTGACGCGGCTGGTCGACGTGCTGACCCACAACGCCGCCGAGGACGCGCAGATCATTCCGGTCAGCGTGTTCTGGGGCCAATCGCCCGACAGCGAATCCAGCCCGTGGAAACTGTTGTTCGCCGACAGTTGGGCGGTCACCGGACGCCTGCGCCGATTGCTGAGCATCATGATCCTGGGGCGCAAGACCCGCGTGCAGTTCTCCGCCCCGATCCATCTGCGCGAACTGATCGAGCACGATAAAGGCCACGAACGCACCGTGCGCATGGCCCAGCGGATCCTGCGGGTACACTTTCGCAACTTGAAAGCGGCGGTCATCGGTCCCGACATCTCCCACCGACGCCATCTGGTCAAGGGTCTGTTGAACCAGCCGCTGGTCAAGCAGGCCATCGCCGAAGAAGCCGAGCGGGAGAAGATCTCGCCGGAGAAAGCCAAAGCCCAGGCCCTGCGCTACGGCAACGAGATCGCCTCGGACTACACCTACACGGCCATCCGCTTCCTGGAAGTGGTGCTGAGCTGGTTCTGGAACAAGATCTACGACGGCATCAAGGTCAACCACATCGAAGGCGTGCAAAACGTTGCCCAAGGCCATGAAGTCATTTATGTCCCCTGCCACCGCAGTCATATCGACTACCTGCTGCTGTCGTACCTGCTGTTTCGCAATGGCCTGACGCCACCGCACATCGCCGCCGGCATCAACCTGAACATGCCGGTGATCGGCAGCCTGCTGCGCCGCGGCGGGGCGTTTTTCATGCGCCGCACGTTCAAGGGCAACCCGCTCTATACCGCCGTGTTCAACGAATACCTGCACACGCTGTTCACCAAGGGGTTCCCGGTGGAGTACTTCGTCGAAGGCGGCCGTTCGCGCACCGGGCGCATGCTGCAACCCAAGACCGGCATGCTCGCCATTACCCTACGCAGTTTCTTGCGCTCGTCACGCATGCCCATCGTCTTCGTGCCGGTGTACATCGGTTATGAGCGGGTCCTGGAAGGCCGTACCTACCTGGGCGAACTGCGCGGCGCGAGCAAGAAGAAGGAGTCGATCTTCGACATCTTCAAGGTCATCGGCGCCCTCAAGCAACGCTTCGGCCAAGTGGCGGTGAACTTCGGCGAGCCGATCAAGCTGGCGGAATTCCTCGACGGCGAGCAACCTGGCTGGCGCCAGCAAGAGCTGGGCCCGCAATTCAAGCCGGCCTGGCTCAACGCGACCACCAACCGCCTCGGCGAACGCGTGGCGCGGCACCTGAACGAGGCCGCCGCTATCAACCCGGTCAACCTTGTCGCCCTGGCATTGCTGTCCACCAGCCGACTGGCTCTCGACGACCAGGCCATGGCCCGCGTGCTGGACTTGTACCTCGCGCTGCTGCGCAAAGTGCCCTATTCGCCCCACACCACCTTGCCTGAGGGCGACGGCCGGGCGTTGATCGAGCATGTCAAAGGCATGGACCTGCTGTCGGAACAGAGCGATGCCTTGGGCAAGATTCTGTATCTGGATGAACAGAACGCCGTGTTGATGACCTACTACCGCAACAACGTGCTGCACATCTTCGCCCTTCCGGCGCTGCTGGCGAGCTTCTTCCAGAGCAGCTCGCGCATGAGCCGCGAACAGATCCTGCGTTATACACGAGCCCTGTATCCGTACTTGCAATCGGAGCTGTTCATTCGCTGGTCGCTGGAAGAACTGGACGATGTGGTCGACCAGTGGCTTGAAGCGTTCGTCGAACAGGGCCTGCTGCGTTTCGAGAAAGACCTGTACTTGCGTCCTGTTCCAAGTTCTCGACACTTTGTGCTGCTGACCTTGCTATCGAAGAGCATCGCCCAGACATTGCAGCGCTTCTACATGACCGTTTCGCTGCTGCTCAACAGCGGGCAGAACAGCATCAGCGCCGAAGAACTGGAAGACCTCTGCACCGTCATGGCCCAGCGGCTGTCGATCCTGCACGGACTCAACGCGCCGGAGTTCTTCGACAAGAGCCTGTTCCGCCACTTCATCCAGACGATGCTCGACCTCGACGTACTGCGCCGTGATGAAGCGGGCAAGCTAAGCTATCACGAGCTGCTCGGCGAATTGGCCGAAGGCGCGGCCAAGCGTGTGTTGCCGGCGGAGATTCGCTTGTCGATCCGCCAGGTGGCGTTGCATCGCAGTGAAGACGCCATGGCTCCGGACACGCCAGTCACCCAGGATTGATTCTGTCACAGGCCCCAGGATTTCACTGGGGCCCCCAATATGGAAATGTCCCCATGAAAAAGCTTCTTCTCGTCGCTGCTGCCACGTTGCTCAGCGCCTGCTCCAGCACGCCGCTGGCCAGCAAGAACAGCCTCGACGGCGAGGTGTTCTACCTGCAACGCATCGCCTTACCGCCCACTGCTACCTTGACCGTGAGCCTGCAAGACGTCTCCCTCGCCGACGCGCCAGCCGTGACGGTCGATGAGCAGCGGGGCCCCGTCAAAGGCCAAGTCCCATTACCATTCAAGCTCAGTTATGATCCGGCGCAGGTCAAGCCCGGCCACCGTTATGCCGTGAGCGCCCGCATCGAAGTCGACGGCCAGTTGATGTTCATCAGCACTGAACAACACACCGTGCAGCTCGATGGCAAAGATCCGCAGCCGTTGAAGATTCGCGTCAACGCTGCACGCTGATTCCTGTTCCACTCTTCAAGGAAGCTGCCATGCTCCGCTTTACCCTTCGTTTCACCGGCCTGTGCGCCGGCCTGTTGATCTGCGCCAATGCCATGGCCCTGTCCCTCGGCGACCTTTCCCAGAAAGACGCCACGGGTGGTCTCAAGGATGCCCTGACCCAGGGCGCCCAGGTGGCGGTCAAGCAGCTGGGCACCCCAGGCGGGTTCAGCAACAACCCGGACGTCAAGATTGAATTGCCAGGCAAGCTCGGCAAAGTCGCCAGCAAGATGAAAGCCTTCGGCATGGGCGACCAGGTGGATCAGCTGGAAACCAGCATGAACCAGGCGGCCGAAGCCGCGGTGGTGCAGGCCCAGCCGATCCTGGTCGACGCCGTGAAGAACATGAGCGTGAGCGACGCCAAGGGCATATTGAGCGGCGGCAACGATTCGGCCACCCAGTACCTGAACAAGAGCAGCCGCGAGCAGATTCGCGCCAAGTTCCTGCCCATCGTCAAGCAAGCCACCGACAAGGTCGGCCTGGCCCAGCAATACAACGCCTTTGCCGGCCAAGCCGCGACACTAGGAGTGGTCGATGCCAAGAGCGCCAATGTCGAGAACTATGTGACTGAACAGGCGCTGGATGGTTTGTTCGAGATGATCGCAAAACAGGAAGCCACCATTCGCCAGAATCCGGCGGCTGCGGCGACCAGTTTGGCGAAGAAGGTTTTTGGCACTCTCTAAGCCAAGCGCAAAAACACTGTGGGAGCGAGCCTGCTCGCGATATCGGTATCAGCCATAACATCTCTGTTGGCTGTAGCACCGCAATCGCGAGCAGGCTCGCTCCCACATTTGATTTTCAGTGCTATCAGAATCGGTTCAAGTCTTCTTGACCCTGAACCACGCCGCATACAACGCCGGCAGGAACAGCAGCGTCAATGCCGTTGCCACGATCAATCCCCCCATGATCGCCACCGCCATCGGGCCGAAGAACAGGCTGCGTGACAGCGGGATCATTGCCAGCACCGCCGCCAGCGCGGTGAGCACGATCGGGCGGAACCGTCGCACCGTCGCTTCGATGATCGCCTGCCACGGGGCAAGCCCGGCCTTGATATCCTGTTCGATCTGATCCACCAGGATCACCGAGTTGCGCATGATCATGCCGGACAAGGCGATGGTGCCAAGCATTGCAACGAAACCGAACGGCTGGCGGAACACCAACAGGAACAGCGTCACGCCGATCAACCCCAGCGGCGCGGTGAGGAAGACCATGGCCGTGCGAGAGAAGCTGCGCAGTTGCAGCATCAACAAGGTCAGCACCACCACGATGAACAACGGCACACCGGCGTTCACCGATTTCTGGCCTCGGGCCGAGTCCTCTACCGTGCCACCCACCTCAAGCAGATAACCATCCGGAAGTTCCGCCTGGATCGGATCCAGGGTCGGGAAAATCTGCTGCACCAGGGTCGCCGGCTGTTCTTTGCCGTAGATATCGGCCCGAACGGTCACGCTCGGCAGGCGGTTGCGGTGCCAGATCACGCCCTCTTCAAAGCCATACTCCAGCGTGGCGATCTGCGACAGGGCAACGGTCGTGCCGTTGTCGGTCGGCACCGCCAGGCTTGGCAACAGCGACAGCTCGGTGCGCTCATGCACCGTGCCGCGCAGCAGAATCTCGATCAACTCGTTGTCTTCCCGGTACTGGCTGACGCTGGATCCGGTGAGGGAGCTTTGCAAGAAGCTCGACAGACTCGCGGTTGTCACCCCCAAGGCTCGCGCACGGTCCTGGTCGATGTTCAGATAGACCACTTTGCTGGGCTCTTCCCAGTCCAGATGCACATTGGCAACGTAGGGGTTTTCCCGGACTTTTGTCGCCACTTTCCTCGCCAGGGCCCGCACCTCCTCGATGTGCTCTCCCGTCACGCGAAACTGCACCGGGTAGCCCACCGGCGGACCGTTCTCCAGGCGCGTCACCCGCGAGCGCAAGGTTGGGAACTGCTCGTTCAGGGTGGTGATCAGCCAACTGCGCAACGGCTCGCGGTCTTCGATGGTCTTGGCCAACACCACGAATTGGGCGAAGCTCGGCGCCGGCAGTTGTTGGTCCAGGGGCAAATAGAAACGCGGTGAACCGGTGCCGACATAAGCGACGTAGTTGTCGATGCCGGCGTGGTCCTTGAGCAGCGCTTCCAGGCGCTTGACCTGCTCGGCGGTGTTGACCAACGAAGCGCCCTCGGCCAATTTCAAATCGACCATCAGCTCCAGGCGCCCCGACGCCGGGAAAAACTGCTGCGGCACAAAACGGAACAGCACCACCGAGCCCAGGAACAGCAGCACGGTCAACGCGATGACGGTCTTGCGCCGACGCACGCACCACTCCACCAATCGCCGTACACGCTGGTAGAACGGCGTACCGTAGGGATCGGGCTGGCCGTCCACCGTGCCATGCTTGGCCGCATGAATCTTCGCCAGGTCCGGCAGGAGTTTTTCCCCCAGGTACGGCACGAATACCACGGCAGCCACCCAGGAAGCCAACAGTGCGAGGGTCACCACCTGGAAAATCGAACGGGTGTACTCGCCGGTGCCCGATTGGGCGGTGGCGATCGGCAGGAAGCCCGCCGCGGTGATCAAGGTCCCGGTGAGCATCGGAAACGCCGTACTGGTCCAGGCGTAGCTGGCCGCCCTGATCCGGTCGAAGCCTTGCTCCATCTTGATCGCCATCATCTCCACGGCGATGATCGCGTCGTCCACCAGCAGCCCCAGGGCCAAGACCAGCGCGCCGAGGGAGATTTTGTGCAAGCCGATCCCCAGGTAGTACATCGCGGCGAAGGTCATCGCCAACACCAGCGGAATCGCCAGCGCCACCACCATCCCGGTACGCAGCCCCAGGGAGAAAAAGCTCACCAGCAACACGATGGTCAGCGCTTCCACCAGCACCTGGACGAACTCGCCGACACCGGTCTTCACCGCCGCGGGCTGGTCGGAAACCTTGCGCAATTGCATACCCGCCGGCAGCGTGTTCTGGATGCGGGCAAACTCGACTTCCAGGGCCTTGCCCAACACAAGGATGTCACCGCCCTCCTTCATCGCCACGGCCAGGCCGATGGCATCTTCGCCCATGAACCGCATGCGCGGCGCGGGTGGATCGTTGAAGCCGCGACGCACGTCTGCTACATCGCCGATGCGGAAGGTGCGGTCGGCCACGCGGATCGGAAAGTCACGGATCTCTTCCACGGTCTGGAAATTCCCGGAAACCCGTAGCTGCAATCGCTCGCTGGCGGTCTCGAAGAATCCGGCCGTAGACACCGCGTTCTGCGCTTCCAGGGCTTGCTGGACCGCCGCCAGCGGCAGGCCGAGGGTCGCCAGTTTCACGTTCGACAGTTCGACCCAGATTTTCTCGTCCTGCAGGCCGAGCAATTCGACCTTGCCCACATCCTTGACCCGCTGCAGCTGGATCTGGATGCGGTCGGCATAATCCTTGAGCACGCCATAATCGAAGCCGTCACCGGTGAGTGCGTAGATATTGCCAAACGTGGTGCCGAACTCATCGTTGAAGAACGGCCCCTGGATACCCGGCGGCAAGGTATGCCGGATATCGCTGATTTTCTTGCGGATCTGATACCACAGCTCGGGAATCTGCTTGGAATGCAAGGAGTCGCGAGCCATGAACGTCACCTGGGATTCGCCCGGGCGGGAGAACGAGACGATCTTTTCGTAATCGCCGGTTTCCATCAGCTTCTTTTCGATGCGCTCGGTGACTTGGCGCGACACTTCCTCAGCCGTGGCGCCTGGCCAGATCGTGCGAATGACCATGGCCTTGAAGGTGAACGGCGGGTCTTCGCTCTGGCCAAGCTTGGTGTAGGAAAGCGCCCCGACGATTGCGAGCAACAGCATCAGGAACAGTACGATCTGGCGGTTCCGCAACGCCCATTCGGAAAGATTGAAGCCCATCGGGGGTTACTCCTTGGCCGCCAGGTTGACTACGCGGTTGGAGCGATCCACCGGCCGCACCTGCTGGCCGTCCAGGAGCACATGCACGCCAGCGGCCACCACCCAGTCATTGGCACCCAGGCCTTCAAGCACCGGCACGTTGTTTTCGCCAAAGGCACCGACACGCACCGGGACTTTCTTGAGGGTGTTGTCGGGGTTGACCACCCAGACATAAGTCGCGCCGTTCTCGGCGGTGAGGGCCGACAGCGGCACTGACAGGGGGACCTTTTCGGCATTCTGGATAAACACCCGGGCGCTCTGGCCCAGTTCCGCCGGGACGCTGCCGGCGGTGAAGGCGACACGAGCGGCGAAGGTGCGGGATCTGGGATCGGCGGCCGGCGAGAGTTCGCGGATACGTCCGCTAAAGCGCTGGTCAGGTTGGCTCCACAGCTCGACCGAAACCGGCTGGCCAATCTTGAACCGACCGAAACTCTGCTCCGGCAGGCTGATCAGCACCTCGCGTTCACCGTCGGTGGCCAGGGTGAAGACGGTTTGACCGGCCGACACGACCTGACCCACTTCTACCGAACGCCGGGCCACGACGCCATCCTGGGGCGCACGCAAAATCGAATAGCTGGCCTGGTTGCTGGCAACGTCGAATTCAGCCTTGATCTGCTTGACCCGCGCGGCCCCGGAGCGAAAGAGATTTTCGGCGTTGTCGTATTGGGAGCGGCTGACCATCTGCCGCTCCATCAAGGTCTTGTAGCGGTCACGCTCGGCACGCACCAGGCTCAGGTTGGCCTCGGCGGCAGCGACCTGGGCCCGGCTCGCCTCGAGTTGCAGACGCACGTCTTCGGGATCGAGTTCAGCCAAGGGTTGATTGGCCTTGACCCGCTGCCCCTCCTCCACCAGCCGTCGGCTGACTTTGCCACCGATGCGAAAGGCCAGGTCCGGCTCGAATCGCGCCCGCACTTCGCCAGGATAACTGTCCATCGCCTGGGCCGAGGGCTCGGGCTTGACCACCATGGCCGGGCGGACGGTGACGGCCACCGGCTCCTCGTGGCCACACGCAGACAATAAAAAAGCCAGGCTGACTGGCACGGCGAGGGGCAGGACATAGCGGAACATGGTGGATGACCTTTCGCTAATGATGCTTGGAATAATTATACTGGCGGGTATGTTATTAATAGCAAACTCACCAGTCCAGTATTAAAGCGAAGAATGTCGAACAATCCTCCCCCTCCCAGCGGCCCTGGTCGTCCGAAGGATCTGGCCAAACGCCAGGCCATTCTCGATGCGGCCAAAAATCTCTTCCTGAGCCTGGGTTACGCCAGTACCAGCATGGATGCGGTGGCGACCGAGGCCGGTGTATCGAAGCTGACGGTCTACAGCCACTTCAACGATAAGGAAACGCTGTTTTCCGCCGCGGTGATCGCCAAGTGCGAAGAGCAAGTGCCGCCGCTGTTCTTCGAATGGGTCGAAGGCGTCCCGATCGAGCACGTGTTAATGAACATCGCCCGGGGCTTCAATCAACTGATCAACAGCGACGAGTCGGTGAATCTGCATCGGCTAATGGTCGCCCTGGGTAGTCAGGATCCGAAGCTCTCGACGATTTTCTACGAGGCCGGCCCGCAACGCATGCTCTGCGGCATGGAGCGGTTATTGAGCAAGGTCAACCAGAGCGGCGCCTTGAGCATCGACAAACCGCGAAATGCCGCCGAGCATTTTTTCTGCCTGATCAAGGGGGCGGCCAACTTCAGGTTGCTGTACGGCTGCGACGGACCGCAAGACGCCGAGGCGGCCGAGGCTCATGTGCAGGAAGTGGTGGGGTTGTTCATGCGGGCCTATCGGCCCTAGTTCCCAAGCGCCATCACCTGGGGGCTTCATTCGCGAGCAGGCTCGCTCCCACAAGGGATCGTGGTGTTCCGTGTGGGAGCGAGCCCGCTCGCGAACGGGGGCGCCTCGGTTTCAAGCCTTGAGCGCCTTCTTGGGATAGATATCGTACCGACTGGACTTGCCCTCGAGCCCATGGCTCGGCTTCGGCCCTTCGATGCAAGGCGCCTTGCGCGGGCGCTTGACCACCACCCGGTGGGTCGCCAGCGCCAGCGCCGCGGCCAGCAGCGCCGGTGCGTCATTGTCATCGCCCACCAAAGGTCGGAACAGGCGCATTTCCTTTTTCACCAGGGCGGTTTTCTCTCGATGGGGAAACATCGGGTCCAGGTAGATCACCTGGGGCGGCTCGCCTTCCCAATGGCGCATCACCTCGATGGAGTTGCCCTTGAGCAAACGCATGCGCGCCACGATCGGCGCCACGTCGAAATCTTCCGCGCCACGGGCCAGGCCATCTTCCAGCAGTGCACCGATCAGCGGCTGGCGCTCGATCAGGCTCATTTCGCAGCCCAGGCTCGCCAGCACAAACGCGTCCTTGCCCAACCCGGCCGTGGCGTCGAGTACCCGCGGACGCACACCTTGGGCGACACCGACCGCCTTGGCGATCATCTGACCGCTGCCACCGCCGTACAAGCGCCGATGGGCCGCGCCACCCTCGACGAAATCCACCCGCACCGGTCCCGGCGCGTCCGGACCCAATTGCTGCAATTGCAATCCCTGCTCGCCGACCTGCAAGGCAAACTCGCCATCGTCCACTTGCAAAGGCAGGCCAAGCCGCTCTGCCCATTGTTCGGCCTGGGGCTGGAACGCCGGAATCAAGGCCTCGACATGGATGCGGCAGGCCGCGGGTTGCTCAATCATGAAAACACGCTCGAAAAAATTAAGGATCGGCAAAACCAGCCGATAACAACGGTGAACGGCATTTTGCCAGAGCTGAGCGTCGACCGAGAAAAATGTCAGACATTCAATCCACATCGATAGGCGTTATCTCCCCTTACGGCGATTACAGCCTGCGTAACACCCAAGCGCTGAGCGGCGTCAGTCACCTGTGGCAGGATTTTTTTGCCCGGGCCCTGGCCGATCAACTGGGTGAAAACGCACCGGCGCCTGGCAGCTACCAGCCCGTCGCCCTCGATGAAGCGGTTGAACCGACCCTTGGCGCCGAGCTGCTGGAGCACATCGTCAGCCAGCGCACCTGCGACGTGAAGGAAACCCAGGTCAAGCCGCCAGAGCCGTTGTTCCTGCCGATTGCCGAGTTCGAACTGGATTTGCTGGACAAGCCGTTCCCACCGTTCCCGCCCGAAGAAATCGTTGCCCAGCAAAAGCAGCAAACCTTCGAGAGCAACTGGGTTCGCCCGATCGTCCTCACAGCCGGCCAGCCACAGTCGGAACCGGGCCCGGCGCCGCACCCGCGGCCATTGCACCTGCCGATCGCCGAGTTCGAACTCGACTTGCTGGATAAACCGTTCCCTCCGTTCCCGGAAGAGGAATTGGTGGCGCAGCAGAAGCAACTCGATTTCGATACCCGTTGGGCACGTCCGATCGTTCTGCAGAACCTTCGTATCGCCGCCTGATTCTTACCGACAGATCCACCACGGCCCTACATCCAGATGGAAGTGGTTGCGGTGCGCCGCGTTGTAGTCCGGACTCAACACCACACTGAACATCTCACAGGCGCCATCTCGCACCTGCCGCAGGAACTGCGCATCGGTGTTGTCTTTCGGCCAGTCCCTGAGCACGCTGATCGCTTTCCCATTGGCCAGGCGAAACCCGGCAATATCGAGCGCGCTGGCGGTGGCGTGCTGGCTGCGCGCCCCGCTCTCACGGCCGTACATGTTGCGACAGGCAAAGCTGCCCAGATGATCGACCCGCGTGACTTTCTGCCCATAGGCCGCCGTTGCCGCCGGCTGCAGCGCATGACGCTCGAACAACGCGAAAGCCACGGCCAGCGGGCAACTGGCCAGGAAGCTGCTGCTCAGCGCCACCTCGCCGCCCTGCACTCGCAACACATTGGTCAACGGACAGGTGGTGTTGGCGCCGCTGTCCGCCTGGCGAGAGGTCCGAAGCCCTGACGTAGCGAGCGCTTGGTCGCACAGTTGTGGGTCGTTGCGCAGGGCCATCAGCTTGTAGCGGGTTAGCATGTTCGGCGGGGCGCTGACGTCCAGCGGCGCCCAGGGATTCCATTGCGGCGGCACCGACAACCAGCCGCGCCATACGCCAAGCACTGCGGCGCCGACGATCAGCAGCACCACCATCAAACCTTTGAAAAACCGCACGACAACGCCCCGGGCATCAGCCCTTGAATAATTGATTGGCCTGCTTGAATGGCATCGAGCGACGGGTGAAGGTGAACGTGCCTTGCTCCTGGATTTCCTGCGCGGCGCGGAAGAACTCGCCATAGGCCGCCAGCGCCAACGCCGAGCCGACACTGATGCGCTTGACGCCCAGTTCGCTCAACTGCGCCACGGTAAGGTCCAGGGCGCCGGACATCAGCACATTGACCGGTTTGGGCGCCACCGCTTGTACCACCGCGAGGACCTGTTCGGCGCTGCTCAATCCTGGCGCGTACAACACGTCGGCGCCTGCGTCGGCGAACGCCTTGAGGCGTCGGATCGTGTCGTCCAGGTCGGGTTTGTTGTGCAGGAAATTTTCCGCGCGGGCGGTGAGCATGAACGGGAACGGCAGGCTGCGCACCGCCTCGGCCGCGGCCTTGACCCGCGCCACTGCTTGATCGAAACGATAGATCGGGCTGTCTTCGCGCCCGGTGGCGTCCTCGATGGAGCCCCCCACCGCCCCGGCCTCTGCCGCACGCAGCAGGCTGGCCGCGCATGCGTCGGGCGCATCGGCAAAGCCGTTTTCCAGGTCGACCGCAACTGGCAGATCCGTGGCCGCCACAATCGCTCGCACGTTGGCCAGGGTGTCATCCAGGCCCAGAGCACCATCGGGCCGCGCCAGGGAAAAAGCGTGGCCGGCACTGGTGGTCGCCAAGGCTTCGAAGCCAAGGCTGGCGAGCATCTTCGCCGATCCGGCATCCCACGGATTGGGAATTACAAAGGCCCCTTCGCGTTCATGCAGGGCCTTGAACGCCTGGGCTCGCCGGGTTTGTGCATCCATCAGAGTCGCTCCTGAGCAATGGGAGGGTTTGCCTTAGAGCAATCCCAGTTGCTCGGCGGCGGGTTCTCTATATAGCTCAGGCAGGGCCGGCAAGCCAGGCAAACGGTTCATCAAGCGGCTGTGAAAACGCATCGCGAGCTTTGCCGCCAGAAGGTTGTCGGCGGTGTGCAGGAACATGTACGGGGTGCGCCCTTCTTCGATCCACTCGGCGATTTTTTCCACCCAGGGCGTCAGGAACGGCTCGTTGGCTTCCACCACTGGATGGCCGACGAAGCGCACCTGCGGGCATTGAGTGAAAGCCGCTGGCCGCGTAGGCACCCGAGGCTTCTTGTATTGCGCATCAAGCACTGAGGGATCGGTCGAGGCGCAGCTGAACAAGCCCCGTGGATCGAGACAGATGCGTTCCACGCCGCGATCGAGCAACAGGCGATTGAGCCGGCGCTCGGCATCGCCCTTGGCAAAAAACTCGTCGTGACGGACCTCGACCGCCAACGGGCTCGGGAACGCGTCGATAAACGCCGCCAGCTCCTGCATCCGATTGGGCGTGAAGGCCTTGGACAGCTGCAGCCAAAACGGCGAGACGCGCTTGCCCAGCGGGCTGAGCAGTTGAACGAAGGTTTCAGTGGCGGTCAGGTGTTCACGCAAGTCGCCGCCATGGCTGATGTCGCCCGGGATCTTGGCCGTGAAACGAAAATGCTCGGGCATGATTTCCGCCCAGCGCTGGACAGTGGCCGCAGACGGGCTCGCATAGAAGGTCGTGTTGCCTTCCACGGCATTGAAAACCTGGCTATAGAGGTTCAGGAAGTCGGAGCTTTTTGCGTCTTGGGGATAAAGATAATCGCGCCAGGCGTTTTCGCTCCAGGATGGGCAGCCCAGGTAATAAGGCAACCGCATCAGATGTAGAGGTCGAGCCCTAGCACTTCCATATCCCAGTCGACAAAACCGGCAGTGCTCAAATAACTGGCAAGGGCCGTGGCGACACTGCGGCTCATGGCGCGGTGATACAGCATGTCCTGCTGACGGGCGGGGAGATTGCTCAGGCGCTGCGCAGAGGCTTTGGCGGCACGTGCGGCCAGTTGCTCTTCGGACGGAAATTCCAGGTCGCCATCGATATCATCGAAGTTTTCGGGCTCAGCGGATTTACCCGCACGAGGCCGACGCTTGATCGGGTAGGACTGGGATGAAACGCCGTCTATACGCATGACAGAATGCTCGGTATCAATGATGGCAATTTAGCGGCACATTCGTAGCCGCGCAAACGCGCAAGTGATAACTAGAACACAGAAAGCCAAAAAGGTTTAAAAACGGGCCGGAAAAGTGACGACTGGCAATGTGGCGTGTGACTTTTAGTTAGAGAAATGACTTTTCAAGCGCAAATCTGAAATTGGTCGATGCCCTTGTGGCGAGGGAGCTTGCTCCCGCTCGAGTGCGTAGCACTCGCTCGATAGTTGGCTTTCACACCAAGGTCGGGGCCGCTCCGCCCGAAGCGTCGGACCGTCCCAGCGGGAGCAAGCTCCCTCGCCACGAAGGCCGTTCGCTTGAGGTCAGAGCCGCTCGGATTTTGGCGTTGCTACCTTGTCCCGCAGGTAAACCGGCTGGGCATCATCGGCCACAATGGCCTCGCCGCGTTCCCAGGCGAAGCGTGCCAGCGCAAGCAAGTCTTCGGCATGGGGCAACATCGAGGCGTCCTGGCCAACAAGGCTGACACCGATCCGCTCGGCATAACCCCAGCCCGTACCGGCGCCGAACCAATCACCACTCGCCTCAGCCGGCAGCGCCGCCGCCTCGGGTGGCAATACCGCTTCAGGCCCCGCCAGGCGCATCTCGCCGTTCGCTTCGCGATAGCAGCCCCAATACACCTCGTCCATGCGCGCATCGATCGCTGCGGCGACCTGGCGCGCACCGTGTTCGCGCAGGGCGCGCTGGGCCAGCACCGCCAGGTTCGACACCGGCAGCACCGGGCGCTCCAGGGCAAAGGCCAAGCCCTGCACCACGCCGATGGCGATGCGCACACCGGTGAAAGCCCCGGGCCCGCGACCGAAGGCGATTGCATCCACCGCTTGCAAGTTGGTGCCGGCATCGCTGAGCAACTGCTGGATCATCGGCAGCAATTTCTGCGCATGCAAACGCGGGATCACCTCGTAATGGCTCGTGACCTTGCCGTTGTGCAGCAAAGCAACGGAGCAAGCTTCAGTCGCGGTGTCCAGGGCCAGCAAGGTGCTCATTAATGTGTCCGTAAATCAGGTGGGGAAAAAGTGCGCCAGTATAAACAACTACGGCCCGCAAGCGGGCCGTAGTTGTTGCTGCCGATCAGACTTTTCAGCTCAAGGCCGCAAGCACTTTGGCAGTGATGGCCTCAACCGAACCGACGCCTTCGATATGGCTGTATTTCGGCTTGCCGTTGGCAGCCGACAGCTTCTGGTAGAAATCCACCAGCGGCTTGGTCTGGGAGTGGTAGACCGACAAACGATGACGCACGGTTTCTTCGGTATCGTCCTTGCGCTGCACCAGTTCTTCACCCGTCACATCGTCCTTGCCTTCGGCTTTTGGAGGATTGTAGACGGTGTGATAGACACGGCCGGACGGCTCATGAACACGTCGACCGGCGATGCGCTGGACGATTTCTTCGTCCTCGACGGCGATTTCAACGACTGCATCCAGCTCGACGCCGGCGCTCACCAGGGCTTCAGCCTGTGGAATGGTGCGCGGGAAACCATCGAACAGGAAGCCATTGGCGCAGTCAGGTTGAGCGATACGATCCTTGACCAGGGCGATGATCAGGTCATCCGACACTAGGCCGCCGGCATCCATGATGCTCTTGGCCTTGATGCCCAGCTCGGTGCCGGCCTTGACCGCCGCACGCAGCATGTCGCCGGTGGAGATTTGCGGGATACCGAATTTTTCGGTGATGAACTTTGCCTGAGTACCTTTACCGGCCCCGGGAGCTCCCAGCAGAATGACGCGCATCGATGTGCTCCTCAATTTTTTTATGTAAACGCTCGGATTCGCCTCGTGGGGCCAATCTCGGAAAACAGGATCGTGGCCGCCCAAACGGCCAAAGGCTGATCAAGATACACAGCAGGCCCGACCCACACAAGCCGCCGAAAGTCGGAGGAACCCGCGTCGAACGCGACCTTCGTACGAGGTGGCGAGAGTCGCAACCTGACAACAAACTGTCGCCTGGCCGACCTGTCGTTCTCCATAAACGGCTACGCCCGGACGAGCCGGGCGAGTTGTCGCGGGTAACGACCCGACGTCAGCCGGTGTTGCGCAAACCGGCGGCGATCCCGGCTACAGACACCAACAATGCCTGTTCCACGGGGCTGCCTTGGGCAACGTCCTGCTGTCGCGAACGTGCCAGCAGTTCGGCTTGCAACAGGTGCAAGGGGTCGAGGTAAGTGTTGCGCAGGCGAATGAATTCCAAGGTATCTGGGCTATGTGCCAGTAGCTGCGACTGGCCGGTCAACCCCAGGACCACCGAGCAGGCCTGCGACAATAGGTCGCGTAAATGCTCGCCCAACGGCAGCAATGCCGGTTCCACCAGACGCTCATCGTAAGACTGGGCAATATCGGCGTCGGCCTTGGCCAGCACCATCTCCAGCATGTCGATGCGGGTGCGGAAGAACGGCCATTGTTCGCGCATCTGCCCCAGCAATTCACCCTCGCCGCGCTCCAGCGCCTTGCCCAGGGCGGTTTCCCAACCGAGCCAGGCTGGCAGCATCAGGCGGGTCTGGGTCCAGCCGAAGATCCACGGAATCGCCCGCAAGCTCTCGATCCCCCCGGCGCGACGCTTGGCCGGACGGCTGCCCAAGGGCAGACGACCCAACTCCTGCTCCGGCGTGGACTGGCGAAAATACTCGACGAATTGCGGATTTTCCCGCACCACCGCGCGGTAGGCACTGACGCCGTCAGCGGCCAATTCGTCCATCAAATGGCGCCATTCTGGCGTGGGCGGCGGCGGTGGCAGCAGGGTCGCTTCCAGCACCGCGGCGAGATAAAGGTTGAGGTTCTGTTCGGCGATGTCCGGCAGGCCGAATTTGAAACGAATCATTTCGCCTTGCTCAGTGGTGCGGAACCGCCCCGCCACCGAACCTGGCGGCTGCGACAGGATCGCCGCGTGCGCCGGGCCACCGCCACGGCCTACCGTACCCCCGCGACCATGAAACAACAGCAGTTCGACTTGCTGCTCGCGGCAGATGTCCACGAGTCGCTCCTGCGCTCGATACTGTGCCCACGCCGCCGCCGTGGTCCCGGCGTCCTTGGCTGAATCGGAATAGCCGATCATCACCTCCTGGGGTCCTTGCAGGCGCGAGCGATAACCCGGCAACGCCAGCAGGCGCTCCATCACCGGCCCGGCGTTGTCCAGGTCGGCGAGGGTTTCGAACAGCGGCACCACCCGCATCGGCCGCAACACGCCGGCTTCCTTGAGCAGCAATTGAACTGCCAGCACATCGGAAGCGGCACCGGCCATCGAGATCACGTAGGAACCCAGGGACGCCGCCGGCGCCGCCGCGACTTCCCGACAGGTCGCCAGGACCTCACCAGTGTCGGCGGACGGTTTGAAATGCGGCGGCAACAACGGACGTCGGTTATTCAGCTCATCCAGCAGAAAACGGATGCGCTGCTCTTCGTCCCAGTCTTCATAGCGTCCAAGCCCGAGGTAATCGGTGATCTCGGTCATGGCCATCGTGTGGCGCGTCGAATCCTGGCGCACATCGAGGCGCACGAGGAACAGCCCGAAGGTCACCGCGCGGCGCAGGCAATCGAGCAGCGGCCCGTCGGCAATCACCCCCATGCCGCACTCGTGCAGGGACTGATAACACAACTCCAGCGGATCGAGCAGTTCGCGGTTGTCCTGCAACACTTCGGAAGAGGCCGGCGTAGTGGCTTTCAAGGAGGCCTGGGCCCAGTTGCGGGTGGCCCGCAGGCGTTCACGCAATTGCTTGAGTACCGCGCGATAGGGTTCGGCGCTATCACCGGCCTGGGCGCGCAAGGCCTCGCTGGCCTTTTGCATGGAGAGGTCGGCCGCCAGGTGATCGACATCGCGCAGATAAAGGTCCGCCGCCATCCAACGCGCCAGCAACAGCACTTCGCGTGTGACCGCGGCGGTGACGTTCGGGTTGCCATCCCGGTCGCCGCCCATCCAGGAGGCAAAGCGGATCGGCGCGGCTTCCAGCGGCAAGCGCAGCCCGGTGGCGGCGTGCAGGGCCTGGTCGGCCTTGCGCAGGTAATTGGGGATGGCCTGCCACAGCGAATGCTCGATCACCGCAAAGCCCCACTTGGCCTCGTCCACGGGCGTGGGCCGGGTGCGGCGGATTTCTTCGGTGTGCCAGGCTTCGGCGATCAATCTTTGCAAGCGCTCATGGATCTGCGCGCGCTCGGCACTGGTGAGGTCACGGTGATCCTGGGCCGCCAGTTGCGCGGCGATGGCGTCGTATTTCTGGATCAGCGTACGCCGGGCGACTTCCGTGGGGTGGGCGGTGAGGACCAACTCGATATCGAGCCGGCCCAACTGCCGGGCCAGCGATTCGGCGCTGTGGCCTTCGGCGCGCAAGCGTGCCAGCAACTCGGGCAACACTCGCGCTTCAAACGGCGCAGGCTTGGATTCTTCGCGCCGATGAATCAACTGGTATTGCTCAGCGATGTTGGCCAGGTTCAAGAACTGGTTGAACGCTCGCGCGACCGGCAGCAATTCCTCCTCGCTCAACTGATTGAGGCTGGCGCTCAGTTCGGCGTCCATGGAACCACGTCGGTCCGCCTTGGCGCCTTTGCGGATCTGCTCGATCTTGTCGAGAAAGGTGTCCCCGTACTGGTCGCGAATGGTGTTGCCCAGCAACTCGCCGAGCAGGTGGACATCCTCGCGCAGGCGGGCATCGATATCGGTCATCAGCAGTTCTCCAGCAAAAGGTCCGGACAGCTTTGTAGGAGAGAGTGCCGATGCTGATCGTTTATGACAAGCGACGAAGGGACATTAAACCTTGTCGGACAAAGCTAGTCTCAAGATAAGCCACACAACGGCTTGTCACTGTCGCGCCTGCCATAAGCAGGGCTATTGAGGTCATCATGAAAATCCGTGAGCTTGCCCAGCATTGGGAAGAAAATGCCAAGGGTCGCCTGACCCAGACCGGCTACACGATTCATCTCGATGTAGAGGCCGCTGCGCGCCTGGCGGCCATCTGCGACATGTACCCCAAGCGTCAGCCCGAAGAACTGCTCGGGGAGCTGATCGGCGCCGCGTTGGAAGAGCTGGAAGCCAGCTTCCCCTACGTCAAGGGATCGCAAGTCGTATCGACCGATGAGGAAGGTGATCCGCTGTATGAAGACGTGGGCCCGACGCCACGTTTTCTCGCGCTGTCACGCCGTCATCTGCGCGAACTTTCCTCCCACAGCGACAAATCCAAACACTGATTGCCGCCCTTTCCAGCGTGCGAAATTCCAGCGCGGAGCCTGTCCCAGTCGCGTTGGAATACCGCTGCCCGCCATGAAAGTTCAGCTTTTTGGCGCTTGACCAATCAGTCAGTATTTCTTTTGGCGAATGGCCATCCTTGCCTGAACTTTTGAAAAACGCCTCGGGTCACACCGAATAACCATACTGGAACGGCCGTTTAAAAAAACGCGCCCTGGCGCCAGCGCCAAAACAGACGTCACGGCTTCGGTCCCAGCATGGAATGGTGTTTTTTTCAGGAGTTTTCCAATGGAGTTGAAGCCTATGAATACCTGCACTGCCAAACCCTCATCCACTGGCCTGCGCGGCCTGAAGTTGGCTGCCCTGGCTATCGGTAGCAGCTTCATTCTGGCCGGTTGTGCCGGCAACCCACCTTCGGAGCAATACGCGGTCACGCAATCTGCGGTCAACAGCGCCGTCAGCGCTGGCGGCACCGAGTTTGCCGCCGTGGAAATGAAATCGGCCCAGGACAAGCTCAAGCAGGCCGAGATCGCCATGCACGACGAGAATTACGAAGAGGCCAAGCGTCTGGCCGAACAGGCCGAATGGGATGCCCGCGTCGCCGAGCGCAAGGCCCAGGCCGCCAAGGCCGAACAGGCCCTCAAGGATTCCCAGAAAGGGGTTCAGGAACTGCGTCAGGAAGGCATGAACAAGGTCCAGTGACCCGGTTCGAGCCACGACGCATTTCTCATTGATAAAAGGACGACAGACTATGACGCACAAACATTTCATGATGCCCGCCCTGCTTGCCGCCTGCGTAGCCCTGGCCGCTTGCTCCCACGATCCGAACGCGAACCTGGAACAGGCGCGCACCAACTACAACGGCTTGCAGGCCGACCCGGCGGCCACCAAGGTCGCGGCCCTGGAAACCAAGGACGCTGCCGATTTTCTCGCCAAGGCCGACAAGGCCTACATGGATAACGAGGACGAAGCCAAGGTCGACCAGCTGGCCTACCTGACCAACCAGCGTGTCGAAGTGGCCAAGCAGACCATTGCCCTGCGCAACGCCGAAGCCGAGCTGAAAAACGCCGGTGACGAACGCGCCCGCGCACTGCTGGAAGCCCGCAACGCGCAGATCAAGCAGTTGCAGGACAGCCTCAACGCCAAGCAGACCGAGCGCGGTACGCTGGTGACCTTCGGCGACGTGCTGTTTGCCACCAACAAGTCGGACCTGCGTACCAGCGGTATGACTAACGTGAGCAAACTGGCGCAGTTCCTCCAGGAAAACCCGGATCGCAAGGTGATCATCGAAGGCTACACCGACAGCACCGGTTCGGACTCCTACAACCAATCGCTGTCCGAACGCCGCGCCAGCTCCGTGCGCACCGCCCTGGTGAAAATGGGCGTCGACCCGGCCCGCATCGTGACTCAGGGCTACGGCAAGGAATTCCCGGTCGCCGACAACACCAGCGTCTCGGGCCGCGCCATGAACCGTCGCGTGGAGGTCACCATCTCCAACGACAACCAGCCCGTCGCCCCGCGTTCGACCATGAGCGCCAACTGATCGGTTGACTGCAACTCAAAAGCCCCGCCTGACTTCAATCAGGCGGGGCTTTTTTATGATCAAATTTATTAGGCTGCACACGATCCTTGTGGGAGCGAGCTTGCTCGCGATAGGGGAGTGTCAGGCACTATCAATGCTGCTGAACCACCGCTATCGCGAGCAAGCTCGCTCCCACAGGGGTCTCGCTTAAGGCTGAAGTTTTTGTGGGGTCTCCTGCCCCATGCACCGCACCGCGCGCTTCTTCTCGTTGATCAGCACACCGGTCAGGCCTTTCTGTTCGGTGTCGAACAACACCAGCACGCCCTCGATGCACTGGGCCACTTGCGGCGCCGGCTCCAGGGAAACCTTGTAGTCCTCCCCCGGAACGGTCTTGAGCATGGTGAACTCGTTGAGCAGCAACGCATCCTCGGGCTTGGCGAAATGCAGGTAGCCGTAGTACCAGAGCGCCGCGACGGTGCCGAGGATGCTGCAGATACCTGTGATTATCAGGGGGATGGCGTTACGTTCTTCGCTCATTGCGGATTCTCAGGTGATTCAACGGGTGATTTCGGGTAATTCGGAATTTCGCCCAGGCGGCGCAGGCCGTAAAAGTGCCGGGGGTCGTCGAGGTAGCGCAGCATCACGGTTCGCCAGGTTGGGTCGGCGAAGGTCTGCACATGCCCGCCACGGGTCAGTTGCAGCACCCGTGGCGGCGGCGCAGCTTGATACAAGCGGATGCCGTTGGAAAGGGGCACGATCGGATCGTCGAGGCTGTGGTAGATCAGTTTCGGTACGCCGCTCAATTGCGCGATCGAGCCGATGGCGCTGTCGCCGTCCGGCACCAGCCACGACAGCGGCACCTGGAGTGGCCAGGTCAGCCATGAGGTGCCAAGAGCGAAACGCCCTACATCACGATAACTGGCGGGCACGCCGTCGAGCACCAAGGCCTTGAGCTGCTGCTGGCGCTGCGGGTGCTCGGCCAGGTAATGCACCGCCAGCGCGCCACCGAGACTCTGGCCGAGCAGCACCAACGGCTTGCCCCGCACTTCCGGCGCCTGGTCGAGCCAATTGAACGCGGCGTCGATGTCCTGGTAGATCGCCGGCAGGCTCGGCTCGCCTTCGGAAACGCCATAGCCACGGTAATCGACCATCAAGACTTGATAACCCTGCTCCGGCAACCACCAGCTCCCGCCGAGGTGCCAGGCCAGGTTGCCGCCGTTGCCGTGAAGATGCAGCACCGTGCCCTTGACCTCTACACCCGGCTTCACCGGCAGCCACCAACCCCGCAGCTTCAGCCCATCGGCGGTGGTCAGGGTGACGTCGCGGTAGTCAAGCTTGGCCCGTTCCGGGGTAAACGGCAGGCCGCGTTCGGGGTAGAACAGCAGGGAGCTGCAACCGCTCAGGGCCAGCAGCAGGCAAATGATGCCGAGGGTTCGCATCCGGTGAAGCCTCGCTAAAACTCAGGTTGAAACACGGTCCCCTGTGGGAGCGAGCCTGCTCGCGAAAGCGGTTGAATATTCAACATCAATGTTGACCACAATACCGCTTTCGCGAGCAGGCTCGCTCCCACAAAGGATGGGGTGTTATTCAAAGGATATTGGAATAATCCGCTTCGATCCGGTCCAGGCTCAGGTGGTTCAAGAAGTTGGAGAAGCACATCCAGGCCGACAGCGCGTTCATGTCGCGAAATTGGTCGGGCAGGTACTTGGGCGGTACGACCAGGCCTTCATCCACTAACTGGCGCAACGTGCGCATGTCCTCCAGGGTGGTCTTGCCGCAGAACAGCAACGGCACCTGCTCCAGCTTGCCTTTGCGCACGGCCAGCTGAATATAGTTGTAAACCATGATGAAGCCCTTGAGGTAGGACAAGTCTTTGGTGAACGGCAGTCCGGTCGGCACCGAACCACGGAAAACCCGGCTGGCGTTGCCGTAGCTTTCGGCCATTTCAAAGCCCTGTTCACGGAAGAACTCGTAGACCTGCAGGAAATCGGCGCCCTCTTCCACCATATGAATGGCGCGGGTACGGTTGGTGAGCTTGCGCAAGCGACTCGGGTAGGACGCGAAGGTGATGATCTCCATCAGGATCGCCAGGCCTTCCTGAGTCACTGTCGACGAGGGCGGGCCCTTGGACAGGAAGGTGCAGATCGGCTGGTTCAGCCCGTTGAGGGTGGTGCCGACGTGCACCAGCCCTTCATGGACCTCCAGGGCGCGCACATCGCGCTCGTTGAACATCGCGTCGGTGCGGATCTTGATGTAGTCGGCGCCCGCTGCCGCGTCGGCCACGATCCCATCGGACTCGAACACGCGGATGGTCTCCTCGGCTTCGCCGAACACCCGGTTGAGGCGATGCTGCAACAGGCTCACGGCTTCCTTGGCGCTGAGGACCTTGGGCTCGTCCTTCAGGTCGCCACGGCCATCGATGTTGTTCAGGTAATCGGACAGCATCAGCCCCAGGTCGGCCAGGGTCGGGTCACCGGCGTGGAAGGCGTCGGACGCCGCGCCATACAGCTCCTGGGAAATCAGCCCGAAGTCCTCGGTGCCGCGCGCTTCGAGCATGCGCACCACCATGCGGTATTCCTTGCACATGCGGCGCATGATCTGGCCAACCGGGTTGAACTGCCCGAGTTGGCGGGTGATGTCGCGCTCGATGTTCTGAAACTCCAGCTTCACTTTGCTGGAATCGAACGACAGCGGTCGGTTGAGGTAATAGTCGCGGTCCACGGCGGGCATTTCCTTGCCCTTGGTCTTGAGAAAACCTTTGCGGATGTTCTCGTCCCACTTCACCGCGTCGAGGATTCGAATCGGCGTCTGCGCCAGCACAATGCGATCGGACAAGGTGCGTATCGTCTGCTGGTAATCGTCCACCCGGAACTCCTGTGAAAAAAACGTCCGCTTGTAGCAGTTATTGGGATTTGGCCAGTCGCTGATAGCGCACGGCTTCCGAGAACACGTCGGAATTGGCTGGGTCGTCGAGGTAGCTGAACACCTTGACCATGTCGCTGTCCACCAGCACGCCATCGCCCTCTTCGCTTGGGTTCGGCTGGCCACTGAGGAGCTTCTGGCCGATGGCCTGGTTGATCTGTTCCATGTCCAGGTTGTAGACCACCAGTTCCTGTTTGTCGGTCAGTTCGAAACCGGCAATGACGAAATGTCCGCCATAGCGGGCCGGCACCTTGGCCGACAGGTACCAGCGGCTGCCGTGTCGGGAGACCGTCACGGGAATGGCTTCGCGTTCCCGGGGCTTGGCCCTGAAGTAGCTGATGGCCTGGTAGCGGTGCTTGCCGACTTGCGTCAGCTCCAGGTTCAACGGCTCGCCCCAGGCGTTGGTGCTGGTCCATTGGCCGAGCAGGCCCTTGGGCGCGGCTTCGCTGTCGGGCAACGGCGCCTTGAACGACACCAGGCACCCACTGAGCAGCAGCAACGACACGGCCAGAACAACGGCATGCCAGGCTTTCATTGGAACTCCCTATGGCTTCAGCGCTTTGTTTTTTGTGGCGAGGGAGCTTGCTCCCTCGCCACGGGGGACCTGTTGTACCCCAATAAGGGCTACACCGACGCCAGTACCAGGTGCATGTAGCGGGTCAGGATGCCGAGCATGTCTTCTTCAGCGACAGGCTCGGCGCCATTGAGCAAGCCCTGATATTCCATCCGACCGATAATCGCCGTCAACACTTTGGCATCCTGTTGCGGCTCGCGCGAGCCCAACACCTGGAAAAACTGACAGGTGCCATGGAGCAGGATTCGTTGATGAGAACGAACCAGTTCCGCCAGGCGTGGGTTGAGCAGCGCTTCCTGGCGAAAGGCCTGTTCGGCCATCAAATAGTCGCGACGACTCTGCAACTGATGCTGCACATAATCAGCGGTCATCCGCGCAATGTCGTCGGCCAATTGCGAGCGCGACTCGGCGCTGCCGTCCCCGTAGGCGACCATTTCACGCAGCAGCCCCTCGTTGTTGGTCCACAGCTTGGCCATGAACGCCGCGCTGCGCTCCACGTACTGGGCGAAGGTATCGGTGAGCAGGTCGTCGATGTCCTTGAAGTAGTAAGTGGTGGCCGACAGCGGCACGCCCGCTTCGGCGGCCACCGCGCGGTGTCGCACGGCCCGCACGCCATCGCGCACGACGATGCGCATGGCCGCGTCGAGAATGTCCTGGCGGCGCTGTTCACTGCCCTGTCGGCTGGCCTTGCGACCCTGGTACTGAACACTTTCAGCGACAGCAGTGGCGACGCCCGCTGCACCTTCTGGAGCCATTGCACGATTCACGACAGGTGTTTCCTCGCTATTTCAGAAGTAACCAATTGATACGTTTGTACCAGACAGGCAATAAAAAGCCGCCCATCGAGGCGGCTTTTTGATTCAGACCATTACGCTTGGGGCCGCATGTGCGGGAAGAGGATCACATCCCGGATCGACGGCGAGTTGGTCAGCAACATCACCAGGCGATCGATGCCGATGCCTTCACCTGCGGTCGGCGGCATGCCGTACTCCAAGGCGCGGACGAAGTCGGCGTCGTAGTGCATGGCTTCGTCGTCGCCCGCGTCCTTGTCGGCTACCTGGGCCATGAAGCGCTCGGCCTGGTCTTCCGCGTCATTGAGCTCGGAATAGGCGTTGGCGATTTCCCGGCCACCGATGAACAGCTCGAAGCGGTCGGTCACGCTTGGGTCTTCGTCGTTGCGACGGGCCAGCGGCGACACTTCGAACGGGTACTGGGTGATGAAGTGCGGCTGCTCCAGCTTGTGCTCCACCAGCTCTTCGAAAATCATCACCTGCAGCTTGCCCAGGCCTTCGAAGCCGAGCACCTTGGCGCCGGCCTTCTTGGCGATGGCACGGGCCTTGTCGATGTCCTGCAGATCGGCGGCGGTGATCTCAGGGTTGTACTTGAGGATCGAATCGAACACCGACAGGCGCACGAACGGCTCGCCGAAGTGGAACACTTTGTCGCCGTATGGCACATCGGTGCTGCCCAGGACCAACTGCGCCAGTTCGCGGAACAGTTCTTCGGTCAGGTCCATGTTGTCTTCGTAGTCAGCATAGGCCTGGTAGAACTCGAGCATGGTGAACTCGGGGTTGTGCCGGGTCGAAACGCCTTCGTTACGGAAGTTGCGGTTGATCTCGAACACTTTCTCGAAGCCGCCGACCACCAGGCGCTTGAGGTACAGCTCCGGGGCGATACGCAGGAACATTTCCATGTCCAGGGCGTTATGGTGGGTTTCGAACGGCTTGGCCGCCGCGCCGCCAGGGATGGTCTGGAGCATCGGCGTCTCGACTTCCAGGAAGTCACGCTTCATCAGGAAGCTGCGGATGTGGGCGATGACTTGCGAACGCACGCGGAAGGTCTGGCGCACGTCTTCGTTGACGATCAGGTCGACGTAGCGCTGGCGGTAACGTTGCTCGGTGTCGGTCAGGCCGTGGTGCTTGTCCGGCAGCGGGCGCAAGGACTTGGTCAGCAGGCGCACGCTGGTCATTTCGACGTACAGGTCGCCCTTGCCGGAGCGGGCCAGGGTGCCTTCGGCGGCGATGATGTCGCCCAGGTCCCAGGTCTTGACGGCGGCCAGGGTTTCTTCCGGCAGGGTCTTGCGGTTGACGTAGACCTGAATGCGCCCGGTCATGTCCTGGATCACCATGAACGAACCACGGTTGAGCATGATGCGACCGGCAACCTTGACCGCAATCGCCGCCTCGGCCAGCTCTTCCTTGGTCTTGTCTGCGTACTTCTTCTGCAGGACGTCGCAATACGCGTCGCGGCGGAAGTCGTTGGGGAAGGCCTGGCCCTTGGCGCGCTCGGCAGCAAGCTTTTCCTTGCGCAGGGCGATCAGGGAGTTTTCTTCCTGTTGCAGGGCTTGCGGGTCGAGTTCTAGGTCGCTCATGTCTTTAAGGATTCCATCACAGGTTCGTTGCCCCCGGCCCCGGGCCGGAGTTTGCGGGCAGGCCTCGCTTGCGTGCAAGCGTGCCTGCCCACCGCGTGGGTGTCGCGTTACAGCCCTTGCTTGAGGCTGGCGATCAGGTATTCATCGATGTCGCCATCAAGCACTTTGTCGCAGTCGCTGCGTTCGATGCTGGTACGCAAGTCCTTGATCCGCGAGGCGTCGAGCACGTACGAACGGATCTGGTGACCCCAGCCGATGTCGGACTTGGTGTCTTCCAGTGCCTGGGACGCGGCGTTGCGCTTCTGCACTTCCTGCTCGTACAAGCGGGCCCGCAACATCTTCATCGCGGTGTCTTTGTTGGCGTGCTGGGAACGTTCGTTCTGGCAACTCACCACCGTGTTGGTCGGTACGTGGGTAATCCGCACGGCCGAGTCGGTGGTGTTTACGTGCTGGCCACCGGCACCGGAGGAGCGGTAGGTGTCGATGCGCAGGTCGGCCGGGTTGATCTCGATTTCGATGTTGTCATCGATTTCCGGAGAGACGAATACCGCTGAGAACGAGGTGTGGCGCCGGTTGCCGGAGTCGAACGGGCTCTTGCGTACCAGGCGGTGCACGCCGATCTCGGTCCGCAGCCAACCAAAGGCGTATTCGCCCTTGATGTGCACGGTGGCGCCCTTGATCCCGGCGACTTCGCCGGCGGACAGTTCCATGATCGTGGCGTCGAAACCGCGTTTGTCAGCCCAGCGCAGGTACATGCGCAGCAGGATGTTGGCCCAGTCCTGGGCTTCGGTGCCGCCGGAACCGGCCTGGATGTCCAGGTAGGCGTTGTTCATGTCCATCTCGCCGCTGAACATGCGACGGAATTCCAGCTTGGCGAGGTTCTCGTCCAGGCGAGTCAGTTCGGCGACGACATCGCCGACCGCGCCTTCGTCGTTCTCTTCGACAGCCATGTCCAGCAGGTCGCGACAATCGGCCAGGCCGCTGGACAATTCGTCCAGGGTCTCGACGATCTGCGCCAGCGCAGAACGCTCGCGGCCCAGTTCCTGGGCGTAGGAAGGGTTGTTCCAGACATTCGGATCTTCAAGCTCGCGATTGACTTCGGTCAGGCGCTCATGCTTTTGATCGTAGTCAAAGATACCCCCGAATAGTTTCGGAGCGCTCGGACAGGTCCTTGATAGTGTTCAGGATCGGGTTGATTTCCATGGCGGGCAGCACTCGTTGGCGAACTTTTGAAAGCCGGCGAGTATAACGTAATCAAACGCCAGCGGCAGCCCGCCCGGCGGCTTTAGGGGCAATGAGATTCCGCGTACGGCCCCTGTGGCGAGGGAGCTTGCTCCCGCTGGGGCGCGCAGCGCCCCTGAAACCAGTTGGCTCGGTGTGTCAGGTTGACCGAGGGAGCCATTTTAGGGCTGCTGCGCAACCCAGCGCGATCAAGCTCCCTCGCCACGAAAAGCATCTTTCGCCGCAAACCTATTCCACCCCCACCCGATTGCCGGCCGGAAGGTCGGAGGATCAGCAGCGACGGCTGGGACTGATCCCGCAGCAACCCTCCACAGGTATAGTTTCAACTCTTCCAATTACTCTACGAACAGATCAGGCAGTCGCCTGGCGCACCTGCTTTTCCAGTTCCGCCTTCAACCCCGGCTCCAGCTTCAACTGCCGCGCCAGTTCGTCGAGGTAGGACTTTTCCATGAAATTCTCTTCGTCCACCAACATCACACTGGCGATGTACATCTCTGCGGCGATTTCCGGCGTGCTTGCGGCACGTGCCACGTCGGTGGGGTCCAGCGGTTTGTTGAGCTCGGCATGCAGCCAGTGTTGAAGCTCCTGGTCGTTATCGAGCTTGGTGAATTCGCCTTCGATCAACTGCCGCTCGCGGTCATCCACATGGCCGTCAGCCTTGGCCGCCGCGACCAGGGCCTTGAGGATCGCCTGGCTGTGTTGCTCGACTTGCGCCGCCGGCACGCGGTCCAGGGTCTGCGGCTCGGTTTTCGGCGCGTTGCCCTGTTGGGCCTGCCAATTGCCGTAAGCCTTGTAGGCAATCACGCCCAGGGCAGCCAGGCCACCATAAGCCAGCGCCTTGCCACCAAAATTGCGGGCTTTCTTGTTGCCCAGCAGCATGCCCATGGCGCTCGCCGCCAGCGCCCCGCCCCCCGCGCCGGACAGCATGCCGCCCAGGTTGCCGGAGCCGCCGAGCAACCCGCCCAGGCCGCTGGATGGCTTGCCTTGCGAACCGCCGGCCTTGTTCTGCAACATTTCCTGACCGGACTTGAGTAACTGATCGAGCAATCCACGGGTGTTCATTTGCCGCCTCCACGCATTCGGGTTAACCGGATCATAAGGCCCTCAGCCTAGAACGAAAGTGCCCTACTACCCTTGGTCACATTGCTTCGAGATGTTGCCTGGGCAACCAAAGTCTCGCCGGCAACATTCGATAAAAACGATATACACTTCAAGGTCTCGATAAATCCGATCTCAGGATGTGCGTCATGATGACCCTGCGCCAGATCCGTCATTTCATCGCAGTGGCCGAGACCGGCTCGATCTCCGCCGCCGCGCAGACCGCATTCATCTCCCAATCGACCTTGACCCTGGCAATCCAGCAACTGGAAGAGGAAATCGGCGTCAGCCTGTTCAACCGCCACGCGAAAGGCATGACGCTGACCCATCAGGGACACCAGTTCCTGCGCCAGGCCCATCTGATTCTCGCCACGGTCGATAACGCCAAGCGTAGCCTGCAGCAAAGCACCGACCAGGTGGCCGGCCAGATCACCATCGGCGTGACCAGCCTGGTCGCCGGTTACTACCTGGCGGATCTCCTGACCCGTTTCCAGCGCGCCTACCCCAATGTGGCAATCCGGGTTATGGAGGACGAACGTCCCTACATCGAACATCTGCTGGTCAGCGGTGAGATCGATGTCGGCGTGCTGATCCTCTCCAACCTGGAAGACCGCCACGCCCTGCAGACCGAAGTGCTGACCCACTCACCCCATCGCTTGTGGTTGCCGGCGCAGCATCCGCTGCTTGAAAACGACAGCATCCACCTGGCGGATGTCGCCCGGGAACAGCTGATCCAATTGAACGTCGATGAGATGGACCGCAACGCGCAACGCCTCTGGCGCGGCGCCGGCCTGCAACCGCAAATCACCCTGCGCACAGCCTCGACCGAAGCGGTACGCAGCCTGGTGGCGGCCGGCCTGGGTGTTTCGATCCAACCGGACATGACCTACCGCCCCTGGTCGCTGGAAGGCGACATCATCGAGGCGCGCCCCATCGCCGACCTCAACCAGACGCTGGATGTCGGGCTGGCCTGGCGCCGGGGAACTGCACGCCCGGCCTCGGTCGACCCGTTCCTGGCGGTCGCTCGGGAACAATCCCATGGCGGACGCAAGCCATCGATTTAATCGAACGCAGCGTTGAGTATTTCGAATTTGTAGGCCTTGCGAGTGCGCACTAGTCTTGCTGAATCCTTAAGACTGCTGACAACTCGAGAAATAAAACATGGCTGGCACGCAAACCCCGTTGTGTACCGCGTTGTTGATCAACGGAGAATTGGCGGCCGGCGAGGGTTTTGTCGAGCCGATTCTCAACCCGGCCACGGGTGAAGTGGTTGCGCAAATCGCCGAGGGCAGTATCGAACAGGTCGAAGCCGCGATCCTCGCGGCTCATCACGCCTTCGGCGGCTGGTCACGTACCACGCCGCAACAACGCTCGAACCTGCTGCTGGAAATCGCCAGCGCCATCGAAAAAAATGCCGATCACCTGGCCCGTCTCGAATCCTTGAACTGCGGCAAGCCCTTGCACCTGGCTCGCCAGGATGACTTGAGCGCCACGGTGGATGTGTTCCGTTTCTTCGCCGGCGCGGTGCGCTGCCAGACCGGCCAGCTCAGCGGTGAATACCTGCCGGGCTACACCAGCATGGTGCGCCGCGACCCGATCGGCGTGGTGGCCTCCATCGCGCCGTGGAATTACCCCATCATGATGGCGGCCTGGAAGATCGCCCCGGCCCTGGCCGCTGGCAATACCTTGGTGTTCAAGCCTTCCGAGCACACGCCGCTGTCGATCCTGGCCCTGGCGCCAATACTGGCCGAGATCCTGCCGCCCGGCGTCATCAACATCATCTGCGGTGGCGGCGAAGGCGTCGGTAGCCATCTGGTCAGCCATCCGAAGGTGCGCATGGTCTCGCTGACCGGCGATATCGTCACCGGCCAGAAGATCCTTCAGGCGGCGGCGAAAACCCTCAAGCGCACGCATCTGGAACTGGGTGGCAAGGCCCCGGTGATTGTCTGTGACGACGCCGATCTCCAAGCGGTGATCGAGGGCGTGCGCACCTATGGTTATTACAACGCCGGACAGGATTGCACCGCCGCCTGCCGGATCTACGCCCAGGCCGGTATCCACGACCGGCTGGTGGCGGAACTCGGCGCGGCGGTCGGCAGCCTGCGCTTTGCCGGCAAGCGCGACGCCGACAATGAAATCGGTCCGCTGATCAGCGTGCGCCAGCGCGACCGTGTCGCCAGTTTTGTCGAGCGAGCCCTTGGCCAGCCGCACATCGAACGCATCACCGGTGCGGCGGTGCATTCCGGGGCCGGTTTCTACTATCAGCCGACGCTGCTGGCCGGCTGCAAGCAAAGCGATGAGATCGTCCAACGGGAAGTGTTCGGCCCGGTGGTCACCGTGACCCGCTTCGACGAGCTCAGCCAAGCGGTGGACTGGGCCAACGATTCGGAATATGGCCTGGCCTCCTCGGTATGGACCCAGAACCTGGACAAGGCGATGCAAGTGGCGGCACGGCTGCAATACGGCTGCACCTGGATCAACAGCCATTTCATGCTGGTCAGCGAGATGCCCCACGGCGGCTTGAAACGCTCGGGCTACGGCAAGGATCTGTCCAGCGATTCGCTCCAGGACTACAGCGTGGTGCGCCATATCATGGCCCGGCATGGCCGGGAGCTTTGAGCTGCGAGCTTTCAAGCCCTTCGCTGCCTTGCAGCTTGCGGCTCAAGGCTTGCAGCTAAGCTAAAACAATAACCAGCGACACGTTCTCAAAAAACTGCCCCGACCATAATTAAAGCAAGAGGGATTTCCATGTACGCGCACAAGACCGTATTGCTCAGTGCAATCACCACGGCGCTGCTGACCAGCGTCAGCGTCCAGGCCGCCGAACCGCTCAAGGCCATTGGTGCCGGCGAAGGCCAATTGGATATCGTCGCCTGGCCGGGCTACATCGAACGCGGTGAAAGCGACAAGGCCTATGACTGGGTCACCGGTTTCGAAAAGGAAACCGGCTGCAAGGTCAACGTGAAAACCGCCGCCACGTCCGATGAAATGGTCAGCCTGATGAGCAAGGGCGGCTATGACCTCGTCACTGCTTCGGGCGATGCCTCGTTGCGGCTGATTGCCGGCAAACGCGTGCAGCCGATCAACACCGCGCTGATCGCCAATTGGAAAAACCTCGACCCGCGCCTCAAAGACGCGCCGTGGTATGTGGTCAATCAACAGACCTACGGCACGCCCTACCAGTGGGGCCCAAACGTGTTGATGTACAACACCCAGGTATTCAAGCAGGCACCGACCAGTTGGAGCGTGCTGTTCGAAGCCCAGAACCTGCCCGACGGAAAGCCGAACAAGGGGCGCGTGCAAGCCTACGACGGCCCGATCTACATCGCCGACGCGGCGCTTTATCTCATGACCGCCAAACCTGAACTGGGTATCAAGGACCCGTACCAGCTCGACGAAACCCAGTACAAGGCTGTGCTCCAATTGCTACGGGCCCAGCAACCGTTGATTCACCGCTACTGGCATGACACCACCGTGCAGATGAGCGACTTCAAGAACGAAGGCGTGGTGGCGTCCGGCGCCTGGCCGTATCAGGTCAACGGTTTGATGAACGAGAAACAGCCAATCGCCTCGACCATTCCCAAAGAAGGCGCCACCGGCTGGGCCGACACCACCATGCTGCACGCCGAGGCCAAGCACCCCAACTGCGCCTACAAGTGGATGGATTGGTCGCTGCAACCGAAAGTCCAGGGTGACGTGGCCGCATGGTTCGGCTCCTTGCCTGCCGTGCCCGAGGCGTGCAAAGGCAGCGAACTGCTGGGCGCCGAAGGTTGCAAAACCAACGGCTTCGATCAGTTCGACAAGATCGCTTTCTGGAAAACGCCCCAGGCCGAGGGTGGCAAGTTCGTACCGTACAGCCGCTGGACCCAGGATTACATAGCGATCATGGGTGGGCGTTAACGCACTATCTCCGTGGCGAGGGAGCTTGCTCCCGCTGGATGGCGCAGCCATCCCAAAACCAGCCGATGCGGTGAAACAGGCAAGACCGCATCGGTCGGTTTTGGGCGTGCTTCGCCCGCCAGCGGGAGCAAGCTCCCTCGCCACGGGATTGCATTTCAATATTCATAGCGCCCCGTTTTGTGGAGCCCCGCACCATGACACTTGCAGTCCAGTTCACCCATGTGTCCCGTCAGTTCGGCGATGTGAAGGCCGTCGATCGGGTCTCCATCGACATCCAGGACGGCGAGTTCTTCTCCATGCTGGGCCCTTCCGGCTCCGGCAAGACCACCTGCCTGCGGCTGATCGCAGGCTTCGAGCAACCCAGCGCCGGTTCGATCCGTATCCACGGTGAAGAAGCCGTGGGTCTTGCGCCCTACCAGCGGGACGTGAATACGGTTTTCCAGGACTACGCCCTGTTCCCCCATATGAATGTGCGCGACAACGTGGCCTATGGCTTGAAAGTCAAAGGCGTCGCCAAGGCCGAGCGCATCAAGCGCGCCGACGAAGCCTTGGAGATGGTAGCCCTGGGCGGCTACGGCGAGCGCAAGCCGGTGCAACTTTCCGGCGGCCAGCGCCAGCGTGTCGCCCTGGCCCGTGCGTTGGTCAATCGCCCACGGGTATTGTTGCTGGACGAGCCGCTGGGCGCCCTCGACTTGAAGCTGCGTGAACAGATGCAAGGCGAACTGAAGAAGCTGCAACGGCAGCTGGGCATCACCTTCATTTTCGTTACTCATGACCAGACCGAAGCGTTGTCGATGTCCGATCGCGTGGCGGTGTTCAACAAGGGCCGCATTGAACAGGTCGATACGCCGCGCAACCTGTACATGAAACCGGCCACTACCTTCGTTGCCGAATTCGTCGGCACCTCCAACGTGATCCGCGGCGAACTGGCGCGACAACTGAGCGGTTATCCACAGCCGTTCTCGATTCGTCCGGAACACGTGCGTTTTGCCGAAGGACCGCTGGCGAGTCATGAAATAGAGGTCAATGGCCTGCTCCATGACATCCAGTACCAAGGCAGCGCGACACGCTACGAATTGAAGCTGGAAAACGGCCAGACCCTGAGCCTCAGCCAGGCCAACACCCAGTGGAGCGACAACGGCACCCGGCATCAGGCCGGCCAGCACCTGGCCGTGCGCTGGGCCCGCGAGGCGATGGTTGCCCTGCACGACACCGTCGGCAGCGAGGTCTGAGATGAGCACCCTGGCCATGGCTCAAACAGCGACGCACGGCTCGGCGTTGCGGCGCTTTTCGAATCTGCTGTACCGACGACCGAATCTGTATCTGTCGATGCTGCTGGTGCCTCCGCTGATCTGGTTCGGCGCGATCTACCTGGGTTCGTTGCTGACCCTGCTCTGGCAGGGCTTCTACACTTTCGACGACTTCACCATGGCGGTCACGCCGGACCTGACCCTGGCGAATTTTTCAGCACTGTTTCAGCCATCGAATTTCGACATCATCGCTCGCACCCTGACCATGGCGATTGCCGTGTCCATCGCGAGCGCCCTGGTTGCGTTCCCGATTGCCTATTACATGGCGCGCCACACCAGCGGCAAGACCAAGGCGTTCTTCTACATCGCGGTGATGCTGCCGATGTGGGCCAGCTATATCGTCAAGGCCTATGCCTGGACGCTGTTGCTGGCCAAAGGCGGCGTGGCGCAATGGTTCGTCCAGCACCTGGGCCTGGGGCCGCTGCTGCAATGGGCGCTGGAGATTCCCGGCGTGGGCGGCAGCACGTTGTCCACATCGCACTTGGGGCGCTTCCTGGTGTTCGTCTACATCTGGCTGCCGTTCATGATCCTGCCGATCCAGGCATCCCTGGAACGCCTGCCGCCGTCGCTGCTGCAGGCCTCGGCGGACCTGGGCGCCCGTCCACACCAGACATTCATGCAGGTGATCCTGCCGCTGTCGGTCCCAGGCATCGCGGCCGGCTCGATCTTCACCTTCTCGCTGACCCTGGGGGATTTCATCGTGCCGCAACTGGTGGGCCCGCCGGGCTACTTCGTCGGCAGCATGGTCTACGCCCAGCAAGGCGCCATCGGCAACATGCCCATGGCCGCGGCATTCACGCTGGTGCCCATCGTGCTGATCGCCATCTATCTTTCCATCGTCAAGCGACTGGGGGCTTTCGATGCACTCTGACTCTCGAGCGTCATGGGGCCTGCGCATCGCGGCATGGGGCGGGCTGGTGTTCCTGCACTTCCCGATCCTGATCATCTTCCTTTATGCCTTCAACACCGAAGACGCCGCGTTCAGCTTCCCGCCCAAGGGCCTGACGTTGAAATGGTTTAGCGTGGCCTTTTCGCGCCCGGACGTGCTGGAAGCGATCAAGTTGTCGTTGCAAGTGGCGGCTGTCGCCACGCTGATCGCCATGGTGCTCGGCACCCTGGCCTCGGCGGCGCTGTATCGCCGGGACTTCTTCGGCAAACAAGGCATTTCCCTGATGTTGATCCTGCCGATTGCCCTACCGGGGATCATCACCGGCATTGCGCTGTTGGCGACCTTCAAGAGCTTGGGCATCGAGCCGGGGATGTTCACCATCATCGTCGGCCACGCAACCTTCTGCGTGGTGATCGTCTACAACAACGTCATCGCCCGCCTGCGCCGCACGTCCCATAGTCTGATCGAAGCCTCGATGGACCTGGGCGCCGACGGCTGGCAGACCTTTCGCTACATCGTCCTGCCCAACCTGGGATCGGCCCTGCTGGCCGGCGGGATGCTGGCGTTTGCCTTGTCGTTCGATGAAATCATCGTCACCACCTTCACCGCCGGCCACGAGCGCACCTTGCCGCTCTGGCTGCTCAACCAGCTCAGCCGCCCTCGCGACGTCCCAGTAACCAATGTGGTGGCGATGCTGGTGATGTTGGTCACGATGTTGCCGATCCTCGGCGCGTATTACCTGACCCGTGGTGGCGAAAGCGTGGCGGGGAGCGGTGGGAAATAGATTCGCCGCCAAGATGACTATCCCCTGTGGGGGCGAGCCTGCTCGCGATGACTGACCAGCGCTCAACACAGATGTCGGCTGCAAGGACGCCTTCGCGAGCAGGCTCGCTCCCACAGAAAAGCACTAACGTTCAAGAGGACATGGACATGCAAACCAAACTGCTTATCAACGGCCACCTCGTCAACGGCGAGGGCCCTGGCCAGGCCGTTTTCAATCCGGCCCTGGGCCGGGTGCTGGTGGAAATCAACGAAGCCAGCGAGGCCCAGGTCGATGCCGCGGTCCGCGCTGCCGACAACGCCTTCGAATCCTGGTCGCAGGTGCCGCCCAAGGACCGTTCCCTGTTGCTGCTCAAGCTGGCGGACGCCATCGAGACCCAGGGCGAGGAACTGGCGAAACTGGAATCGGATAACTGCGGCAAACCGTTCAACGCCGCGCTGAACGACGAAATCCCGGCAATCGCCGACGTGTTCCGCTTCTTTGCCGGCGCCAGTCGCTGCATGAACGGCTCGGCGGGCGGCGAATACCTGCCGGGCCACACCTCGATGATCCGTCGCGACCCGGTGGGCGTCATCGCGTCCATCGCACCGTGGAATTACCCGTTGATGATGGTTGCCTGGAAAATCGCCCCCGCCCTGGCCGCCGGCAACACGGTGGTGCTCAAGCCGTCGGAGCAGACGCCGCTGACAGCGTTGCGCATGGCGGAATTGGCATCAGAGATATTTCCGGCGGGCGTGCTCAACGTGATCTTCGGCCGCGGGCAAACCGTGGGCAACCCGCTGGTCACCCACCCGAAAGTGCGCATGGTATCCCTCACAGGCTCCATCGCCACTGGCTCGAACATCATTTCCAGTACCGCCGACAGCGTCAAACGCATGCACATGGAGTTGGGCGGCAAGGCCCCGGTGATCATTTTCGATGATGCCGACATCGACGCTGCGGTGGAAGGCATCCGCACCTTCGGCTTCTATAACGCTGGCCAGGATTGCACCGCCGCTTGCCGCATCTACGCCCAGCAAGGGATCTACGACAAGTTTGTCGAGAAACTCGGCGCCGCCGTCGCCAGCATCAAGTACGGTCTGCAGAACGAGCCCGACACCGAGATGGGGCCGCTGATCACTGCCCAGCATCGTGACCGAGTGGCCGCCTTCGTCGAGCGAGCCATCGCCCAGCCCCACATCCGCCTGGTCACCGGGGGCAAGGCGGTAGAAGGCAACGGTTTCTTTTTCGAACCGACAGTGCTGGCCGATGCCCAGCAGGATGACGAAATCGTCCGCCGCGAAGTCTTCGGCCCGGTGGTGTCCGTCACGCCGTTCCTTGATGAAGCGCAAGTGTTGGCCTGGGCCAACGATTCGGACTACGGACTGGCCTCATCGGTATGGACCACCGACATCGGCCGCGCCCATCGCCTCTCGGCGCGGCTGCAATACGGCTGCACCTGGGTGAATACCCACTTCATGCTGGTCAGCGAAATGCCCCATGGCGGTCAGAAACGTTCTGGCTACGGCAAGGACATGTCCATGTATGGGTTGGAGGATTACACGGTGGTGCGGCATGTGATGTTCAAGCACTGATGTAGAGACAACGTTGGCAACACATGCCCATGCCTGCCCCGCGTTCGTCCTGCTAAGGTTTTCGTCGATCGGTGCACGCCGCCGGTTGACGGAGATTCTGGCAGCGCCTAGGGTGTCTACAATGTATACATCCAGGAGATGAACCATGGCCTCGCCCGTTTTGTCCTTTCGTGTCGAGGAAGGTCTGGCCCAGCAATTGGACTTGCTGGCTGCCGCCACCGACCGCGACCGTCAATATCACCTCAAGCGTGCATTGGTTCGATATGTGGAAGCCGAATCGTGGCATCTGCAAGCGATCAGCGAAGGCATGGCGGATGCCGATGCTGGACATCTGACCGACCTGGACGCCGTGAAGGCTAAGTGGGCAAAGCGTGCCGAGCATCGTACTGACCGACAAAGCACAGAGTGACCTCGACTCGATCCATGAATATTACTCCCACGCTATCGGCCCGGACGATGCTGATGAGGTCGTCCTCACGATCCTTGAAACGTTGCAGCAACTGCAGCGTTTTCCTGGCTCGGGTCGTCCCTCACCTGCTCCCGATATCCGAGAGCTGGTGCTGACGCGCTATCCGTTTTTTGCGCCTTACCGACTCTTGCATGGGCAATTGCAGGTCCTGCGAGTATTGCACCAGCGCACCGAGCGCCCCCAGGACTGGTCAGAGCAGTAACGCCGACTAACACCTCCCGACCCAGCCGCCGATCTCCATCGGTATTCAAAATCGCGAAACACTGCGCATCGCATCCAGCAGGTAGCGCATGGCGATCCGGTCGCTTTCCGACAGCTCCCGGTACCGTTCGACCAATCTCAATTCTTCCCGGCTGAGCCGGCGTTTCTTGCGCGCGTTGATCAGGCCCGGGAAGACTCCCAGCATTTCGGTAAGGCCCTGTATTTTCGTCATGACTTGTCCTTCTGTTACGTCGAGTTGACCTGATAGCGCCCGGTGAACCGGTTACATCGTCCTTCACACTCAAGAATAGGGAGGATTCATCGGGTGAAAAGGGAGTTTTAGAGTAATTAGTCAAAAAAACCCAAAATGTTCATAAAAAAGGAAATAACTGTAAGAAATTTTGACCAGGTCACGCTTTCCTGTCTCTCCAAGCTCGCATTTCCCCTATGATTTTGCGCCTCGGTGAACCGATCCAGCTCTCAGGTATCTGTTCTTACGTTCGTCGCGTTTGGCCAAAGGCATGTCCGAACTCCTTTTTCAATCTCTGTTGCCAGGATCGGCTCGGGATTGCTTTGATTAAGGTTGTATTTATGCACCGCAGGAATTTGCTCAAGGCCTCCATGGCCTTCGCCGCCTACACCGGGCTATCGGCGTCGGGACTCATGGCCGCACGCGCCTGGGCCGCTGACCAGACCGCCGACGGCGAAGCCCGTCCCTTCGATTTCAAAGGGCTGAAGGATCAGGCCCGGCGGCTGGCCGAGAGCCGCTACGTCGACACCAAGCAAGTCCTGCCACCGACCCTGGCCCAGATGTCGCCGCTGCAGTTCAATGCCATCCGGTACGACGCCAACCACTCCCTGTGGAATGAGCTGGACGGGCAATTGGACGCACAGTTCTTCCATGTCGGCATGGGTTTCAAGCAACCGGTTCGCATGTACAGCGTCGACCCAAAGACGCGTATGGCCCGTGAGGTGCATTTCCGCCCGGAGCTGTTCAACTACGAAAAGACCACGGTCAATACCTCGCAATTGACGGGTGACCTGGGCTTCGCGGGTTTCCGGGTGTTCAAGGCACCGGAGCTGGACCGGCACGACATCGTTTCATTCCTGGGGGCCAGCTATTTCCGCGCCGTCGATGCCAGCGGCCAGTACGGGCTGTCGGCCCGGGGCCTGGCCATCGACACCTATGCGAAGAAGCGCGAGGAGTTTCCGGATTTCACCAAGTTCTGGTTCGAAACCCCGGACAAGAACAGCACCCGTTTCGTGGTCTACGCCCTGCTCGACTCGCCCAGCGCCACCGGCGCCTATCGTTTCGATATCGATTGCCAGCCGACCCGGGTCGTCATGGAAATCGATGCGCACATCCATGCCCGTACCGCCATTGAGCAACTGGGCATCGCGCCGATGACCAGCATGTTCAGCTGCGGCACGGTCGAGCGGCGCATGTGCGACACCATTCACCCGCAAATCCACGACTCCGACCGGCTGGCCATGTGGCGCGGCAACGGCGAATGGGTCTGCCGCCCGCTGAACAACCCCGCCACCCTGCAATTCAACGCGTTCGCCGACAAGAATCCGAAAGGCTTCGGGCTGGTGCAGACCGACCATGACTTCGACAGCTACCAGGACACCGTGGATTGGTACAGCAAACGTCCGAGCCTGTGGGTCGAGCCTACGACCGCATGGGGAGAAGGCTCAGTCGATCTGTTGGAAATTCCTACAACCGGCGAAACCCTGGATAACATCGTCGCGTTCTGGACCCCGAAAAAACCCGTCGCCGCCGGTGATTCGCTGAATTACGGCTACAAGCTCTACTGGAGTGCCTTGCCACCGGTGAGCTCCGACCTGGCGCGTGTCGATGCCACCCGCTCCGGCATGGGCGGCTTCATCGAAGGCTGGGCACCCGGCGAGCATTACCCGACCGTTTGGGCGCGGCGCTTTGCCGTGGACTTCACCGGCGGTGGCCTCGACCAGTTGCCACCGGGCACCGGTATCGAACCGGTCGTGACCTGCTCCCACGGCGAGGTCAAGGACTTCAACGTGTTGGTACTGGACGCGATCAAGGGCTACCGCATTACTTTCGACTGGTACCCGACCGACGATCGCGTGGACCCGGTAGAAATGCGGCTCTTCCTGCGTTCCAAGGACCGCACGTTGAGCGAGACCTGGCTGTACCAGTATTTCCCGCCGGCGCCGGATCGGCGTAAGTATCCCTGAACCAACTCTGGACACCCGATAAACAAAAAACAAAAAGCCCCGGCCAATGACCGGGGCTTTTTGTTTCATCGCCAATTCAGTCCCGCAGATCCGACTCATGGATCGGCTGGTCCCGATGCGTCGCCCGCTGGTACTGCGCCGGCCAAGTGGCCTTGCGCCCACCCAAGTCATCATCGGCATGCAAGGCCCAATACGGATCGCGCAACAATTCCCGGGCGAGGAAGATGATATCGGCCTGGCAGGTGCGTAGGATGTGCTCGGCCTGGGCCGGCTCGGTAATCATGCCCACGGTGCCGGTGGCAATTTCCGACTCCTTGCGTACCCGCTCGGCGAAGCGGGTCTGATAACCCGGGCCGGTGGGAATTTCCGCATTCGCGGCGGTTCCGCCCGACGACACGTCAATCAAGTCCACCCCCAGCATCCTGAATCGTCGCGCCAGTTCCACGGTTTCGTCCGGGTTCCAACCGTCTTCGACCCAGTCGGTGGCGGAGACGCGAACGAACACCGGTAGTTCTTCTGGCCACACCGCCCTCACCGCTTCAGTCACTTGCAGCACCAGCCGGATACGGTTTTCGAACGACCCGCCGTATTGATCGCGGCGCTGGTTGCTCAAGGGCGACAGGAACTGGTGCAGCAGGTAACCGTGGGCCGCATGGACCTCGACCACCTTGAAGCCTGCGGTCAGGGCACGCTTGGCCGCGTCCACGAATGCCTGGATCACGCCAGCGATCTGCCCCTCGTCCAATTGCATCGGCTGGGTGTGTTGTGGGTCGAAGGCGATTGGCGAAGGACCGACCGGGACCCAGCCGCCGTCCTCCGGCTTGACGCTGCCATGCTTGCCCAACCAGGGCCGCCAGGTACTTGCCTTGCGACCTGCGTGCGCCAGCTGGATGCCGGGGACGGCCCCTTGGGCGGTGATGAAACGGGTGATGCGTTGCAGCGCCGGGATTTGCTCATCGTTCCACAACCCAAGGTCCTGGGCGGTGATACGGCCGTCCGCGGTGACTGCGGTGGCTTCGGTGAACACCAGCCCGGCGCCGCCCACGGCGCGACTGCCAAGGTGTACCAGGTGCCAGTCGTTGGCCAGGCCATCGACGCTCGAGTATTGGCACATCGGCGAAACCGCGATGCGATTGGGAAGGGTCAATTGGCGAAGGGTATAGGGTTCCAGCAGCAGACTCATGGGGCACCTCTCGAATCAGTGGGCAGGCTCCAGGGTTCTGTTTGAAAAGTCGACGAGTGACAAAAAGGTACAACACCCGCCCCCGCGGGCAAAAAATCCGACAAGACGTCACAAGGGCTATCAAGCAGTGCTTAGAGACTAGTCGACAACTTCGAAGAAGGGAGGGTTCCGATTCCAAAAACCGACCCTGGGCGGCCAAGCTGTTTGCCTGGGTCTTGTGGCAAGCGAGCTTGCTCCCTCGCCACAGGTTTCGCTTGGGTTCTGCTATCGCGGCTCGATATGGGCGATCATCAGTTGCACCGTTTCCTGGCCACGAAACTCGTTGAGGTCAAGCTTGTAGGCCAGTTCCACCCAGCGCACAGTCGGGTTCGGCCAGATCTCACGGTCGATGCCAAAGGCGATGCCATCGAGCTTCAGCGAGCCGCACTCACTTTTGAGAACAACCTTCAAGTGACGTTCGCCCACCACTCGCTGCTCGACCAACTGGAAAACACCGTGGAACACTGGCTCCGGGAAATGCTGGCCCCACGGTCCCGCATGGCGCAGTGCCCGGGCCAGTTCCAGATGGAATTCCTCGACCGCCAGGGTGCCGTCCGACAGCATTCGTCCAGTCAGGTCCTCCTCACGCAGTTGCCTACGTACTTCAGCGTCGAATGCCTCGGCGAACAACGGAAAATTCGCCTCGGGCAATGTCAGCCCCGCCGCCATGGCGTGGCCGCCGTATTTGCTGATGAGGGTTGGATGCTGTGCCGCAACGACACTCAGGGCATCGCGGATATGGAAGCCCGGCACCGAACGACCGGAGCCCTTCAGAAGACCGTCGCCGGCATCGGCGAAAGCGATGGTCGGACGGAAATAACGCTCCTTCATGCGCGAGGCGAGGATACCGATCACGCCTTGGTGCCATTGCGGGTCGAACAGACACAAGCCGAACGGCATCGACTCCACCGGCAGGTCCTTGAGCTGAGCCAGGGCTTCGCGCTGCATGCCCTGCTCAATGGATTTGCGATCCTGGTTCATGCCGTCCAGCTGGGCCGCCATCTCACGGGCCAGCGATGGGTCGGCGGTCAGCAGGCATTCGATGCCCAGGCTCATGTCGTCCAGGCGTCCCGCCGCATTCAGTCGTGGACCGACGATGAAACCCAGGTCCGTGGAGGTGATGCGCGACGGATCGCGCTTGGCCACTTCCAGGATGGCCTTGATCCCGGGACGCGCGCGGCCAGCGCGAATACGCTCCAGACCCTGGTGAACCAGGATCCGGTTGTTGGCGTCCAGGGGCACCACGTCGGCCACGCTGCCCAGCGCCACCAGGTCCAGCAATTCACCAATGTTCGGCTGGGGCGTGCTGGCATACCAGCCCAGGCCGCGCAGGCGCGCCCGCAGCGCCATCAGTACATAAAAAATCACCCCGACGCCCGCCAAAGCCTTGCTTGGGAATTCGCAGCCCGGCTGGTTCGGGTTGACGATTGCATCGGCCTGCGGCAACTCCAACCCAGGCAAGTGGTGATCGGTAACCAGCACCTTCAGGCCCGCCGCCTTGGCCGCCGCCACGCCTTCCACGCTGGAAATGCCGTTGTCCACGGTGATCAGTAACTGTGGCTCGCGTGTCAGGGCGACTTCGACGATCTCCGGCGTCAAGCCATAGCCGTATTCGAAGCGATTGGGCACCAGGTAATCGACATGAGCCGCGCCCAGCAGCCGCAGGCCCAACACACCCACGGCACTGGCCGTCGCGCCGTCGGCGTCGAAGTCGCCGACAATCAGGATCCGCTGGCGTTGCTCGAGCGCCGCCACCAACAGATCCACCGCCGCATCGATCCCCTTGAGCTGCTGGTAGGGAATCAGGCGCGCCAGGCTTTTGTCCAGCTCAGCCGCCGATTGCACGCCTCGAGCGGCATAGAGGCGAGTCAACAAGGGCGGCAGGTCACCAAGGAACGGCAGGGTGTCGGGGAGTTGGCGGGGTTCTATGCGCATGGGGGACGGACATTTCTCTACTTTTTGGTCCTGGACCGTGGCGAGGGAGCTTGCTCCCGCTGGGCTGCGTAGCGGCCCCCTTGATTGTGGGCGCTGCGCACCCAAGCGGGAGCAAGCTCCCTCGCCACAATGAGTTCACTCAATACTTGTCAATGGCTCAACCACGCTCGCCCAGCAACCATTGCAACTGGACTTCATGCTGGCCACGGTCGTCGGTCACGAAAATGGTCCCTTCGCTGATCATCACGTCCCACTTGATGACGCGGGGCATGTCCTTGGCCAGGGTTTCGAGGACTTCCTGGGGCACGGCGGCGATGTTCACGTTTTTCAGGGTCTTCACGGCTGGAATCACCTTGCCCTCCCAGACACGCAGGCTGCCATAGGCCAGCAGGCTGGTGCGCTCGGTACGACGCGAGCACCACGTCAGGCGTTCGGCATCCGGCTGGCCGACTTCGATCCAATGCAGGACACGGTCATCCAGGCTTTTTTCCCACAGGGCAGGTTCATCGACGTCTGACAGGCCACGACCAAACGCCAGCAGCTCGTTGTACCAGAACGCGTAGGCCAACAAGCGCACGGTCATGCGTTCCTCGGTTTCCGAAGGATGGCGGGCGATGGTCTGCTTCACGCTCTCATACACACTGCGGTCGAGGTCGGTGAGGTTCAGTTCGAATTTGTAGGTCGTGGACGGCTGGGCCATGAACGGGCTTCTTGATACGAGGAAAGTCGGCAAGTCTAACCGATGAGGCGGCCAATCCACGAATTGCCGACCATCAACCTGCGGCGACGGGCGTTGGCCTATGATAAAACGCTCCATTCGTTCTGCCTTTGTCCTACAGGATTCGTCATGTCGCTTACTGCCAAACCCCTTGCCGGCGTCAAAGTCATTGAACTCGGCACCTTGATCGCCGGCCCTTTCGCCTCGCGGATCTGCGGTGAATTCGGTGCCGAGGTGATCAAGGTCGAATCCCCCGACGGCGGCGATCCGCTGCGCAAATGGCGCAAGCTGTATGAAGGCACGTCCTTGTGGTGGTTCGTCCAGGCACGCAACAAAAAGTCCCTGACTCTGAACCTCAAGCACCCCGAAGGCCTGTCGATCCTGAAACAGCTGATCGGCGAAGCGGACATCCTGATCGAGAATTTTCGCCCGGGCGTGCTGGAAAAGCTCGGTCTGGGCTGGGACGTATTGCACGCGCTGAACCCTAAACTGGTCATGGTGCGGCTCTCCGGTTTCGGCCAGACCGGGCCGATGAAGGATCAACCGGGGTTTGGCGCCGTCGGCGAATCCATGGGCGGCCTGCGCTACATCACCGGTTTCGAGGATCGTCCGCCAGTGCGTACCGGAATTTCAATCGGCGACTCCATTGCCGCACTCTGGGGCGTGATCGGCGCACTGATGGCCTTGCGTCACCGCGAGGTAAATGGCGGGACCGGACAAGTGGTGGACGTGGCGCTGTACGAGGCGATCTTCGCCATGATGGAAAGCATGGTGCCGGAGTTCGATGTGTTCGGCTTCATCCGCGAGCGCACCGGCAATATCATGCCCGGCATCACCCCGTCATCCATCCACACCAGTGCCGACGGCAAGCACGTGCAGATCGGCGCTAACGGTGACGCAATCTTCAAGCGCTTCATGCAGATCATCGGCCGCGACGACCTGGCCAACGACCCGCAACTGGCCGGCAACGATGGACGCGACAGTCGCCGCGACGAGCTGTATGGCGTGATTGATCGCTGGGTCAACTCACTGCCGCTGGAGGCTGTCATCGACCAACTGAACCAGGCCGGAGTACCGGCCAGCCGGATCTTCAGCGCCGAAGACATGTTCAGCGACCCGCAGTTTCTCGCCCGGGAAATGTTCTTGCAGGCCAAGCTGCCGGACGGCAAGGCGTTCAAGATGCCGGGCATCGTACCGAAACTGTCGGACACGCCGGGCACATCCGAATGGGTCGGGCCGGCGCTGGGTGAGCACACGGCACAGGTACTCGGCGAGCTGGGCTACGATGCGCAGCGGATCGCCAAACTGCGGGCCGATGGTGCTATTTGAGATAAGCAGCTAAAGCACGTTGTCAGATCTGTAACTGTGGAAGCGATGCCCCTTGGCGGGATAGAACGAGCCAAGCCCTGAACGCCAGGCAAAAAGAAACCCCGAGAAGTGGGGAGACAACTCGGGGTTAAACGTGACCATTCAAGGTCCGTGCAACAAGCGACAAGCACCGGAGCACAATGCTCGCTCTTGTTGGTAAAAGGTCTGACTCACAGGGACGTAGGAAGGTTCCCTCAAACCGTCGCTCAATTAGGGACAGCCATGGCCTTGTCCCCTGCCAGATTACGCAAAGCCGCGATCACGCAGGGCTCCAGGCGGCCTTCGGCGATCAGTACATCGCGGTGCAGGCCATCGACCACGTCGGTGAGCTGGCGCTTGTCGGCCAGCTGGGCCTGGTTGAACACCCGCTCGACCATGATGGCCCCCGTGGGGTTTTTCAGCGTTACCAGGCATTCACCCTTGGCACCGGAGGGAGTGAGCGTGACCTGATACGGGCTCAAGGCTTCATTCAGCAACAGGCTGATACTTTCCATTCGATCACCCTTCAATAGTCCGAGAAAACAACTGCACATTAAGTGACCGTGGGCCATGGCCTAAAGTTCTGCCAGCGCAACGAACCGACACTTTTGCAGCGTGTTCAACCGAGCATGCGCGCCCAATATGACAGGTTGGCAACAGGCACGGCCATCATCAAGCCAGGAAGCGGTTGCGGCGCCAACGATGCCCAACATCGATCCACCCTCCCAGCAGACCGCGCAACTGACCATCGGCCCCATAGAACGGCACTGACCAGTGATAGATGTCCCGCAAGCCACCGCTGAACATCAGTTGGCGGTCCACAAAACGCGGCTGGCGGGTTTGCAGCTGCTCCATCAACTCGCCGTGCAACAATTCGGCGGTTGCTGCTGGAAACGTCGCGGAATCGGTCAGGCGCGTGCCCAGCAGCTTCTCGAAGCGAGTCTCGAACTGATCCTCATAACTTTTGTTGCACATGATCAGGCGACCTTCCAGGTCGCGAATGAAGATCGGATCGGGAATCGCGTCCATCAGGGCTCGCTGGAACTTCAGTTGGTCATTGAGTACGGCCTCGACCTTGAGCCGTTGATCAATCTGGACCTGCAGGCGTCGGTTCCATAACAGCGACAGCAGGGACAACAGGCCAAACACCCCGAACACGACCACACACCAGTAGCCCCACTGTTTGATGTACAACCAGGAAGACGGTGACGGATGGGGAGCGATGCCTGTCAGCCATTTCGAGCGCAGCGCTCGCATCTCTTCGGCGGGGAACGCTTCCAGCGCCTTGTTCAGGATGCTTAACAATGGCCGAAGGTCTTGGCGCACAGCCAGATAGTCGGGCTCCCACTTGCCTTCGAGATTGCTTCCTACTTGCAGCTGCCCCGCAGGGTACAGGTGCGCGCCGGTTTCATTTTCAATGGTGGCGTAGGCTTCACCGCTTTCCACCAGCGCCCGAGCTTCACCGTACGTCTTGACCGTGCGCAACTCGATGGCTGGATGATTGCGCCTGATCTCCGACTCCAACGCATGCCGTGCCGGCAACACCAGCACCTTGCCTTCGAGTTGCTCCAGCGAACGAAGTGCGGGCTCTGCGTCACGTCCGACGAAGACCCAACCGGAACCTCCGAAGGCATGGCTGAAACTCAAGAACTCCCTGCGCTCGTCATTCATCGCCAGGGTAGTCGTCATGTCGGCCTCGCCTTTTTCCAACAGGGCCATTAATTGATCGGGAGAGAACGACTCCCGATGAACGAATTCAAGTCCGGTCATGTGCTCGATACGCCGGAGAATATCGTCGTTCAGCCCGTTCCATTGCCCACGTTCATTTTTGAACAGGTACAACGGGAACTGCATCGAGGCGACGACGACGCGAGGGTTTTCGCTGATCCACTTCAGCTCCTGGGCATCGAGCGCGATCCGTCCGCTGGATTCGAACGGTGGCTTGCCAGAGGCCGCCAACTGGGCCGCGCCTCCCCATGGCGCCCCAAACAAAAACACCAGGCCCATCATCCAGCTCATCACTGGTTTGCAACGTATAAAGAACAACATCTGCACTTCCTTCGAGATTACCCGCCCGTCCCTCCAAGGGCGGAAACCCGGCCAGTTTGGCATGCAGAAACAAGAAAGCCCGTCAGGAGACGGGCTTCAAAATGTGACAACTTCCAGCTATCAGAGAGGCTTGCCGCGGTTGCCATGCTGGCTGACAAAGGCCTGCACGGCTTTCAAGTCATTGGGCAACACCGTGCAACGCTCGTTTCGCTCAAACAAATCCGAAAGATGTGCAGGCAGTTCAAGCGCTTTTCCTACGCCAGCTTTCTCCACGGCTTCCGGAAACTTGACCGGGTGTGCGGTGCCCAGGACGACCATCGGGGTATCCAGGCTGCGGCGGCACTCGCGTGCAGCTCTCACGCCAATGGCGGTGTGTGGGTCGAGCAGCTCACCGCTCTGCTCGAACACCTCGGCGATGGTTTCGCAGGTCTGTGCGTCATCCACTGCAAGGGAGTCGAACAGCTTGCGGGCTTCGGTCCAGCGCTCGGCTTCGACGCTGAAACCGCCACCCTGGCGGAAGCTGTCCATCAGGCCGGCAATCGCGGCGCCATTGCGACCGTGCAAGTCGAACAACAGGCGCTCGAAGTTCGACGACACCATGATGTCCATCGAAGGTGACAGCGTGGCGTGCAGGGTTTCCTTGACGTACTGGTTACCGCTCATGAAGCGATGCAGGATGTCGTTGCGGTTGGTGGCGACGATCAATTGGTTGATCGGCAGGCCCATGTTGCGCGCCAGGTAACCGGCGAAAATATCGCCGAAGTTGCCGGTAGGCACCGAGAACGCCACCGAACGGGCCGGGCCGCCCAACTGCAGCGCCGCGTGGAAGTAGTAGACGATCTGGGCCATGATCCGCGCCCAGTTGATCGAGTTCACCGCCACCAGCCGGGTGCCCTTGAGGAAGCTCTGGTCGGCGAAACTGGCCTTGACCATTTCCTGGCAGTCATCGAAGTTGCCTTCGATGGCGATGTTGTGGATGTTGTCGCCGAAGATCGTCGTCATCTGCCGACGCTGCACTTCCGAGACGCGGTTGTGCGGGTGCAGGATGAAAATATCGACGTGCTCGCAATGCTTGCAGCCTTCGATCGCGGCCGAGCCGGTGTCGCCGGACGTTGCGCCGACGATCACCACGCGCTCGCCACGCTTTTGCAACACGTAGTCCAACAGGCGGCCGAGCAGCTGCAGGGCGAAATCCTTGAACGCCAGGGTCGGACCGTGGAACAGCTCCATGACCCATTCGTTACCGTTTAGCTGGCGCAACGGTGCGATGGCATTGTGGGAAAAGACCCCATAGGTCTCTTCCAGAATCTTTTTGAAATCGGCGTCCGGAATGCTGCCGGCAACAAACGGGCGCATGACCCGGAAAGCCAGCTCGTGGTACGGCAGGCCGGCCCAGGAGGCAATCTCCTCCTGTGTGAAACGTGGCAGGTTCTCCGGCACATAAAGACCGCCATCCGTGGCCAGGCCGGCCAGCAGGACATCTTCGAAATTCAGGGCCGGTGCCTGGCCGCGGGTGCTGATATAGCGCATAGGGGCAAACCTTCGGTTTGAGCTTCAAGCCTCAAGCTGCACGCTACAAGTGAAAAGCGGTTCGGCTTTTACTTGCAGCTTACAGCTTATAGCTTGCCGCTAAATTAGTTCAAATGTTCGACGCGGATACGGACCACTGGGCCAACGACCCCCTGGAGCGCTTCCAATGCCGCAATCGCATCGTTGATGCGCTGCTCGACCACGCGATGGGTCAGCAGAATCATCGGCACCAGGCCATCATGTTCCTCGACTTCCTTCTGCATGATCGACTCGATGTTGATGCCGCGCTCCGAAAGAATGCTCGCCACCTGGGCCAATACGCCCGGATGGTCCTTGGCCTGGATACGCAAGTAGTAGGCACTTTCGCAAGCATCGATCGGAAGAATCGGATGGGCCGACAGCGAATCCGGCTGGAAGGCCAGGTGCGGCACACGGTTCTCTGGATCCGAGGTCATCGCGCGAACCACATCCACCAGGTCGGCGATCACCGACGATGCAGTCGGCTCCATGCCCGCGCCAGCCCCGTAGAACAGCGTCGACCCGGAGGCATCACCATTGACCATCACTGCGTTCATCACACCGTTGACGTTGGCGATCAGGCGGTCGGCCGGGATCAGCGTCGGGTGTACGCGCAATTCGATGCCGCTGGCGGTGCTGCGCGCCACGCCCAGGTGTTTAATGCGGTAGCCCAAGGCTTCGGCATAGTTCACGTCAGCGGTGGTCAGCTTGGTGATGCCTTCGGTGTAGGCCTTGTCGAATTGCAGCGGTATACCAAAGGCGATGGAAGCCAGGATCGTCAGCTTGTGCGCCGCGTCGATGCCCTCCACGTCGAAGGTTGGATCCGCCTCGGCATAACCCAGGGCCTGGGCCTCGGTGAGGACGTCCTCGAAGGTGCGACCTTTCTCGCGCATCTCGGTGAGGATGAAGTTGCCGGTGCCGTTGATGATTCCCGCAAGCCAGTTGATACGGTTGGCCGACAGGCCTTCGCGAATCGCCTTGATCACTGGGATGCCACCCGCCACGGCGGCTTCGAACGCCACGATCACGCCTTTCTCTCGTGCCTTGGCGAAGATTTCATTACCGTGAACGGCGATAAGCGCCTTGTTCGCGGTGACCACATGCTTGCCATTCTCGATGGCCTTGAGTACCAGCTCTCGGGCAACGGTATAGCCGCCCATCAGCTCTATTACGATGTCGATCTCAGGGTTCGTGGCCACTTCGAAGACATCGTTGGTAATCGCAATACCGGTCGTCTGGAACTGAGGCTTTGGCGTGCGCATGGCAATTTGTGCCACTTCGATTCCACGCCCGGCACGACGAGCAATTTCCTCGGCGTTGCGCTGAAGTACGTTGAAGGTGCCGCCACCGACGGTACCTAACCCACAGATGCCTACTTTGACCGGATTCACTCTTGACTCCCCATGAAACGGCCGACGCAAGGTCGGCCGTGAAATACAGCCGCGCAGCAACGCGACTTTGTGTTTAACGGCCCGACGAACGTTTTCGCCGAGCCGTGATCTTCAAAAGCGGATCGACGCAGGTCATTTTGCGTCCAAAGCCAGTTTGGCGACTTGCGGCGCCGGCTGATAGCCCGGAATCACCTGGCCGTCTGCCAAAACGATGGCCGGCGTACCGTTGACGCCGATGGACTGGCCGAGGGCGAACTGCTTGGAAACCGGATTCTCGCACTTGGCGGACTTGATCTCCTTGCCATCGACCATCTTGTCCATGGCCGCTTTTTTGTCCTTGGAACACCAGACCGCTTGCAACTGCTCGTCACCCGGCGAGCCCAGGCCCTGGCGCGGGAACGCTACATAACGCACTTCGATGCCGCGCTTGTTGAGCTCGGGCACTTCAGCGTGCAGCTTGTGGCAATAAGGACAGGTGGTGTCGGTGAACACGGTGATGTGCGACTTGGTTTCGCCGACTGCTGGATAGACCACGGTTTCGGCGACCGGGATGCCGTTGATCAACTTCGAAATGCCCTGGCGTTCGGTGATCTCGGTGAGATTGACCGGCTTGCCGTCCTTGAGCGTGAACAGGTTGCCCTGGACGATGTACTGGCCGTCGGCGCTGGCGTACAGCACGCGGCTGCCCTTGAGCTTGACTTCATAGAGCCCGGACATGGGACTGGCAGAGATGGCTTCGATCGGCACTTCGAGCTCGAGGTTGGCCAGGCTCTTGCGGATAGCCTGGTCAGCCGCGTCGTCGGCGATGGCAAAGGTGCTGGCCAACGCAATGGCGGCGGCGGTGAACATCTGGATCAAACGCATGAGGACTCCTGAGGCGAACAAATGGGACGGGAACCAACGACCCGCAGATTCGGGTTCCAGCCGCCCACCGTGCAAACCGGGAAAGCCTACCACATAAGGCTGGCGTGGCCGAATGCCGGTGATGCAAGGCAATGGCGAGCGCTTATCTGTGGGGTTCTTCTTCAGCCGCGGGGATGATGCTTGGCGTGCAGGTCCTGCAACCGCGCCCGAGCCACGTGGGTGTAGATCTGGGTGGTGGACAGGTCGCTATGCCCCAGCAACATCTGTACTACCCGCAGATCAGCGCCATGATTGAGCAGGTGCGTGGCGAAGGCATGGCGCAAGGTGTGGGGGGACAGCGATTTATTGATTCCCGCCACCTTGGCCTGGTGCTTGATGCGGTGCCAGAAAGTCTGGCGGGTCATCTGCTCGCCGCGCAGGCTCGGAAACAGCACATCGCTGGGACGCCCACCCAGCAGGTCATGACGCGCATCGCGCATGTAGCGCTCGACCCAGACGATCGCTTCCTCGCCCATGGGCACCAGGCGTTCCTTGCTGCCCTTGCCCATCACCCGCAGCACGCCCTGGCGCACGTTCACTTGCTCAAGTGTCAGGCTGATCAGTTCGGTGACCCGCAAACCACAGGCATACAGCACTTCCAGCATCGCTCGGTCGCGCTGGCCGATGGGGTCACTGAGGTCGGGGGCCGCCAGCAATGCTTCCACGTCCGCTTCCGACAGGGATTTTGGCAGCGGACGGCCCAGTTGCGGCATTTCCACGCGCAAGGTCGGGTCCACCGCAATCACTTTTTCCCTCAGCAAATAGCGATAGAAGCCACGCAACCCGGAAAGAAATCTGGCGGTAGAGCGGGGTTTATAGTTCTGCTCCAAACGCCACGCCAGATGGTCGAGGATCAATTCCCTTCCGGCGTTGATCAATTCCAGGTTCTGTTCCTGCAACCAGCCATTGAACAAGGCCAGGTCGCTGCGATAGGCGCCGCGGGTGTTATCGGAGAGCCCCTTCTCCAGCCACAGGGCGTCGAGGAACTGGTCTATCAGTGGATGGTCGATGGCTGGCATAAAGACTCATGAGCTAGCGAAGGCTGCGTCGAATAAAAAACGACGAGTGAAGAGTGCTCAAAGCACAAATCGCAGGCAACAAAAAAGCAGCCCGCAGGCTGCTTTTTTTTGCATCGGAAGCTGGACTTAAGCCAGTTTTTCCTTGATGCGAGCTGCTTTACCCGACAGGTCACGCAGGTAGTACAGCTTGGCTTTACGCACGTCACCGCGACGCTTCACAGCCATGCTGTCGATTTGCGGGCTGTAGGTCTGGAAAGTACGCTCTACGCCAACACCGTTGGAGATTTTACGAACGGTGAATGCACTGTTTACGCCGCGGTTACGCTTGGCGATAACAACGCCTTCGAACGCTTGCAGACGCGAACGGTCGCCTTCCTTCACTTTCACCTGAACGACAATGGTGTCGCCTGGGGCAAAGGTAGGGATCTCTTTGGTCATCTGCTCTGCTTCGAGTGCAAGGATGATTTTGTTAGTCATGCTGTGCTCCTAAGGCAAGTCAACGGACTTACCATCGATACGTTGTTAACTATCGTCCCGCTCGCGGATGTATTCCTCGAGCAGCTTCTTCTCTTCTCCAGAAAGCGAGCGGCTTTCCAGAAGATCGGCGCGTCGTTCATAGGTCCGACCAAGGGACTGCTGTAAACGCCAACGCCGGATGTGCGCGTGGTTGCCACTTAGCAACACGTCGGGAACACGCTGATCCGCATACACCTCCGGTCGGGTGTAGTGCGGGCAATCCAGCAGACCATCCGTAAAGGAATCTTCCTCGGCGGAATCCGCATGCCCTAAAGCTCCAGGCAGCAGTCGTGTAACCGCATCGATCAGGACCATCGCCGGCAGCTCGCCGCCAGACAGTACATAGTCGCCAATCGACCACTCTTCATCGACATGAGCCTCAATGAAACGCTCGTCAATGCCTTCATAACGGCCGGCAATCAGGATCAATGCATCCGAATTCGCCAGCTCGCGTACCGCCGACTGAGTCAGCTGACGGCCTTGGGGCGACAGGTAGATCACCTTCGCACCCTCCCCGGCTGCCATCCTGGCCTGAACCAGCGCATCTTCCAGGGGCTTGATCTTCATCACCATGCCCGGACCACCGCCAAACGGGCGATCGTCCACAGTGTGATGCCGATCCGTGGTGTAGTCTCGCGGATTCCAACAGGTGAGCTGCAACAGCTCCTGTTTCACCGCGCGGCTGGTTATGCCGTATTCGCTGATGGCGGAAAACATCTCGGGAAACAGCGTGATGACTTCAACGCGCAAATTAGCCACGTTTAGAAATCCGCATCCCATTCCACCTTCATCTCGCCTGCTTCAAGGTCGACTGCCAACACGCATTGCTCCGTATAGGGCAACAGGCGTTCGCGATCATCCAGGCTGCCGACGCAAGGCTTGACCACCATGACATCGTTCGAACCGGTCTCGAGCAGATGATCGATCTTCCCGAGCAATTGCCCGAGGTGGTCGATGACCTTCAGACCCACCAGCTGGTACCAGTAGTACTCGCCGTCGGTCAGTTCAGGGAACAGGTTGCGCGGCACGCAGATCTCATAACCGGCCAGAAGACGCGCTTCTTCACGATCATCGAGACCCTTGAGCTTCGCGACCAGGAACTTGTCGTTCCCGCGTCCGCTGACCAGCTCCACCTGTTTCACGCTACCTTCGCGCTTGAGCGTCCAGGTTTTGTAGTCCAACAGGTTCTTGATCGGATCAGTAAAGGAATACACCTTCACTTCGCCGCGAACGCCATGTACAGAGTAGATCTTGCCGACAACGATCAAATCACCGGCATCTTTTGGCGTCGCGTTCATATTGCTCAGGCCGCGGCCTTAGCCGATTCCTTCAACAACTGAGCAACACGCTCAGAAGGCTGTGCACCAACGCTCAGCCAGTAGGCTACGCGCTCTTGGTTCACGGACAGACGAACTTCCTGACCACGGGCAACAGGGTTGAAGAAACCAACCTGTTCCTTGTGGGAACCGTCACGCGGGTTGCGGCTGTCGGTTACGGTCAGGTGGTAAAACGGGCGCTTTTTGGAGCCGCCAAGGGCAAGACGGATTGTTAGCATGTGAACATCGTTCCTGTAGTCGGTGCTGCAAATCTAAATGCACAGCGGGCATAGGTGCCCGAAAGGCCGCATATTCTAAGGAATATCCGGACTTTTGCAAATGACTTTTTCCGGCGCCTGGCGCGGTGCAATCAAGATTTGCCATAGAGCCGTCATGAAAAACGGCGGGTCAGCTCCCGCGTAGCGCGGGTTTGCTGGAAATCCCCGCTTCCGTGCGGGGCAACGCCGACATGACAGCCGGCGCAGATTCTTTACATTTTCGGCATGCCGCCGCCGGGCAACATACCGCCCATGCCGCGCATCATCTTGGCCATCCCGCCCTTGGCGGAGAATTTCTTCATCATCTTCTGCATCTGCTTGTGCTGCTTGATCAAGCGTCCGATGTCCTGCACCTGGGTGCCGGAACCCATGGCGATACGACGCTTGCGCGAACCGCTGATCAGCTCAGGGTCGCGGCGCTCGGCCGGGGTCATGGAGTTGATGATGGCTTCCATCTGCTTGAACTGCTTTTCAGCCGCGCCCTGGGCATTGCCCATCTGCGCCAGGTTCACGCCGCCGATGTTCGGCAGTTTGTCCATGAGGCCGCCGAGGCCGCCCATGTTCTTCATTTGTTGCAGCTGGTCGCGGAAGTCTTCGAGGTCGAAGCCCTTGCCCTTCTTCAGCTTCTTGGCCAGTTTGTCGGCCTTGTCCTTGTCGAGGGTCTGTTCGGCCTGCTCGATCAGGCTGAGCACATCGCCCATGCCGAGGATGCGCGAAGCGATACGCTCAGGGTGGAACGGCTCGAGCGCTTCGCTCTTCTCGCCCATGCCGATGAACTTGATGGGCTTACCGGTGATGGCGCGTACCGACAGCGCGGCACCGCCACGGGCGTCGCCGTCGACCTTGGTCAGGATCACGCCGGTCAGCGGCAGTGCGTCACCGAACGCCTTGGCGGTGTTGGCCGCGTCCTGGCCGGTCATGGCATCGACCACGAAGAGCGTTTCCACGGGGTTGATCGCGGCGTGCAGCGCCTTGATCTCACCCATCATCTCTTCATCGATGTGCAGGCGACCGGCGGTGTCGACGATGACCACGTCGATGAATTTGAGCTTCGCTTCCTTTATAGCCGCCTGGGCGATGTCCACCGGCTTCTGGCTCAGGTCGGACGGAAAGAACGTCACGCCGATATCGCTGGCCAGGGTTTCCAGCTGCTTGATTGCCGCCGGACGGTAGATGTCCGCCGACACCACCATCACCGACTTCTTCTTGCGCTCCTTAAGGAAGCGCGCCAGCTTGCCGGCGGTGGTGGTCTTGCCCGCGCCTTGCAGACCGGCCATCAGCACCACCGCTGGCGGCACGGCGCTGAGGTTCAGGTCTTCGTTGGCGGCGCCCATCAGGCTTTCGAGCTCGGCCTGGACGATCTTCACGAACGCCTGGCCCGGGGTCAGGCTGCGGGACACTTCGGTGCCGACGGCGCGTTCCTTCACCGAATTGACGAAGTCCTTCACCACCGGCAGGGCAACGTCGGCTTCGAGCAACGCCATGCGCACTTCGCGCAAGGTGTCTTTGATGTTGTCTTCGGTCAGTTTCGCCTTGCCGGTGACATGGCGCAGCGTCTGCGAGAGACGGTCGGTTAGGTTTTCAAACATGCGCGATCCTTTCAGGCCCAGATAAGACCGGGATAATGGCGGCCCAGACCGTGAAATATGTGCTCGGCGAGCCTGCGGCGTGGGCAGGTCGCGGATTATAGCGAAGAAGCGTGCGACGTACACCTCGCCGTCGGTTGCGGCGGTCTTTCGTGCGGTAGGGGTTCTATGCCAAACTCAGCGCCTTTCGGGCCTGCCTAACAGGATTTATGCTCCCCTTGTCACCCAGCTTGCTTGCAACCCTCGCCGCCGCTTGTCTTTATGCCGCTGCGACCTTCTATCAGGGCACCCGTCTGGCCTCCGGCGCCAAGGCGAACAAGCGCCTGCTGGTCACGCTCGGCGTGCTGGCGGTGCTCGGCCATGCGGTCAGCCTGTTCACCCACTTGATGACGCCGATCGGCCTGGGCCTGGACTTCTTCAACGCCGCCAGCCTGATCGCCATGGCCGTGATCGCGCTGACGCTGCTGGCCTGCTCGCGCATCCCCGTGGAAAACCTGCTGGTGCTGCTGTTCCCCCTCGGGCTGGCCACGGTGCTGCTGGCGCAATTCGCGCCCTCGGGCACCGTGCAGATCATCGACGAGGAACCGGGCATCCTGGCGCATATCCTGTTGTCGATCCTCGCCTACGGCCTGTTCACCATCGCGGTGTTCCAGGCACTGCTCCTGCTGTTGCAGGACCACCAGCTCAAGCACAAGCACCCCTCCGGTCTGATCCGCAATTTCCCGCCCCTGCAAACCATGGAAAGCCTGCTGTTCGGCTTCCTCTGGGCCGGCTGGACCCTGCTCTCGCTGTCGTTGATCTCCGGCTGGCTGTTCGTCGAGAACCTGTTCGCCCAGCATCTTGTGCACAAGACTCTGCTGGCGTGCCTGGCGTGGGTCGTTTTCAGCGTGCTGCTGTGGGGTCGCAACCGCCTCGGCTGGCGTGGCCACAAAGCCATTCGTTGGACCCTGGCGGGATTCTGCCTGCTGATGCTGGCCTACTTCGGCAGCAAGCTGGTCCGCGAATACATCCTGCATGTCTGACGGACGACGCTGATGGATAGGCTGCCCTTGGGGCCATTGTTTGCGGTAATGGTCGTGCTGATCCTGTGGTCAGCCCTGTTCACGGCCATCGAAGCCGCCCAACAGTATCTGCTCGCCCGACGCAGGGCCTCGCGCTCCGGCGACAAGCCATTGGCGAAGCTCAGCTTTCCCTTGGCCAGCCTGATCCTGTGCAACACCCTCTGTCGCGCCCTCGCCGTGGTCATCGGCACGTGGCTGGCTATTTTCACCTGGCTGGAAAACGGTCCCTGGCTGGCCTGGCTCGGCACCAGCGTGGCCCTGCTGGTTTTCGCCGACTACCTGCCACGCACGCTCGCCACCCGTCATCCCGATGCGGTGCTGGCCCTGGGCAACGGTTTGCTGGGCGTTCCGTTGAAAATCGTTTATCCGGTGGCCTGGCTGCTCAATGGCCTCAGCCAGTTGCTGCTGCGCCCTTTTGCCCGCAAGGCTGGCGCGGTCCAGCAAAGCGACGACGAGCCCCCCGCGACGCCGCGTGCCGAGGAACAGGAACAGACCAGCGGTCGGGTGCATCCGGTTTCCGGTATCCACGCGCTGGACAACATCACCGTCAACGACATCCTCGTCCCTCGCAGCGAGGTGGACGGGATCAATCTCGACGACCCCATCGGCGACATCATCGAGCAGTTGCGCCTGAATCGGCGAACCCGCCTGCCCGTGTTCCACAGCGATATCAACCAGGTCGAAGCAGTCCTCAATACCCGCCAGGTTCGCCATCTACTGGCGGATGCGAGCCTGACCAAGGAAGCACTGCTGGCAGCCTGCCACGAACCGTATTTCGTTCCCGAGAGCACCCCCCTGCAGCTGCAGTTGCTCAACTTCCACAAGCAGCAACGCCGCTTGGGCATGGTGGTGGACGAATATGGCGAAGTCATGGGCATCGTGACCCTGGAGGACATCCTGGAGGAGATTGTCGGCGAGTTCGAAAGCGAGCACAGCCTCGACAATCCCCACGTTCATCCCCAACCCGACGGCCGCTTGATGATCGATGGCGCCGCGTCGATCCGCGAGCTGAACAAGACCCTCGGTTGGCATTTGCCCTGCGACGGCCCCAAGACGCTCAATGGCTTGGTGACCGAAGCACTGGAAACCATCCCGGAAAGCCCGGTGTGCCTGAAGATCGGCCGCTACCGCCTGGAAATCATCGAGACCGTCGACAACCGCGTCAGCCAGGTGCTGGTGTGGCATAACAGTTCGGTGCCGGTAGTTCTCTAATCACCGCACCGTGGCGAGGGAGCTTGCTCCCTCGCTACAAAAGCTCAGCGCATGTTCCAAATTGTGTGCGGGCTCACTTGTTGATTCGTTAGCCTCCTTCCTATACTCAAACCGCTTACCCAGCCCCGCCCGAACCTCGTGCCTACCCTGCACCCAGACGGTTCCGGGCCGTTCACCGGTTCTATTCGCTTCAGCCCTGCGACTGTTCCTACCCGAAACAGCGACAGCGCCCACCCCACATCCCTGGGTGTTTGACCATAATAATTCGCTCCAACGGAGCATATGACTGTCAGGGACAACCGCATGACAACCACTACCTGCAACGAAGCAGTGCCTGTCGAGCCGACCAACTCCGCCACCCGCGTGGCGACCGCGAGCTTCATCGGCACCGCCATCGAGTTCTATGATTTCTACGTCTATGCCACCGCCGCGGCCCTGGTGATCGGACCGGTATTCTTTCCGCAGACCTCAGGCACGGCACAGATGCTGTCGTCCTTTCTGACCTTCGGTATCGCGTTTCTCGCCCGCCCCCTGGGCTCGGCGTTGTTCGGCCACTTCGGCGACCGCATCGGGCGCAAGTCGACACTCGTGGCCTCGCTGCTGCTGATGGGCGTGTGTACCACGCTCATCGGCGTGCTGCCTGGCTACGCCAGCATTGGCGCCTGGGCCCCGATTCTCTTGTGCCTTTTGCGTTTCGGCCAAGGGTTGGGGCTTGGCGGCGAATGGGGCGGCGCGGCCTTGCTGGCCACCGAGAACGCCCCAAAAGGCAAGCGCGCCTGGTTCGGCATGTTCCCGCAACTGGGCCCCTCTATCGGTTTCCTGGCGGCCAACGGATTGTTCCTTACCCTTGCCATGACCCTGGATGACGAGCAGTTCCGCTCATGGGGCTGGCGGATTCCGTTCTTGCTCAGCGCCGTATTGGTGATCGTCGGCCTCTATGTACGTCTCAAGCTCCACGAGACGCCGGTGTTCGCCAACGCCATGGCCCGCCAGGAACGGGTGAAAATCCCGCTGGTGGAGTTGTTCAGCCAGTACTGGGCGCCGACACTGCTTGGCGCGGCCGCGATGGTGGTGTGTTACGCCCTGTTCTACATCTCCACGGTATTTTCCTTGAGCTATGGCGTCGCGACCCTGGGCTATAGCCGCGAGACCTTCCTCGGCCTGCTGTGCTTTGCAGTGTTGTTCATGGCCGCCGCCACGCCGCTGTCGGCCTGGGCAAGCGACCGGTTTGGCCGCAAGCCGGTGCTCATCACCGGCGGCCTGCTGGCGGTGGCCTCGGGCTTCCTCATGGAGCCCCTACTGACTCAAGGCTCCACGGGAAGCGTGGCGCTGTTCCTGTGCATCGAGCTGTTCCTGATGGGCGTGACCTTCGCGCCCATGGGCGCGTTGCTGCCGGAGCTGTTTCCTACGCATGTGCGCTACACCGGCGCGTCGGCGGCCTACAACCTGGGTGGCATTGTCGGCGCTTCTGCGGCACCGTTCTTCGCGCAGAAGCTGGTGGCGATGGGCGGCCTGAGCTACGTCGGCGGTTACGTATCCGCTGCCGCGGTGCTCAGCGTGATCGCGGTGCTGTGCCTGAAGGAAACACGCCATAACGACCTGAACCGCGTAGGCTGAAACGCGTGGCGAGGGGGGCATCCCCTCGCCACGCCAACCTGTCGCCCACCTGAATACCCATCAATGAAATAACCGCTGACAATTGCCCGCCATTGAAACAACCCCCTGCCCGCCCCATCTAAGGTCCATACCCCATTGCGCAGGTGCCCCATGAGCGACCAGCACTCTACTGAAGCGAATAACGAATACACAGAATCCGAGCACATCGAACACACCGTTTCCGGCACCGGCCTGGCCCTGCCCGGCCAGAGCCTGCCGGACAAGGTCTACATCATTCCTATCCACAACCGCCCGTTCTTCCCGGCCCAGGTGCTGCCGGTCATCGTCAACGAAGAGCCGTGGGCCGAAACCCTGGAACTGGTGGCCAAGTCCGAACATCATTCCCTGGCGCTGTTCTTCATGGACTCACCCCAGGAAGACCCGCGCCATTTCGACACTTCGAAGCTGCCGCTCTACGGCACGCTGGTGAAGGTCCACCACGCCAGCCGTGAAGCCGGCAAATTGCAGTTCGTTGCCCAGGGCCTGACCCGCGTGCGCATCCGCACCTGGCTCAAGCACCACCGCCCACCGTACCTGGTGGAAGTCGAATACCCGCACCAGCCGAGCGAGCCGACCGACGAGGTCAAGGCCTATGGCATGGCGCTGATCAACGCGATCAAGGAGCTGCTGCCGCTCAACCCGCTGTATAGCGAAGAGCTGAAAAACTACCTCAACCGCTTCAGCCCCAACGACCCGTCGCCGCTGACCGATTTCGCCGCCGCGCTCACCTCCGCCACCGGCAGCGAATTGCAGGAAGTACTCGATTGCGTGCCGATGCTCAAGCGCATGGAAAAAGTCCTGCCGATGCTGCGCAAGGAAGTCGAGGTCGCGCGGTTGCAGAAAGAAATTTCCGCCGAGGTCAACAGCAAGATCGGCGAACATCAGCGCCAGTTCTTCCTCAAGGAACAACTCAAGGTCATCCAGCAGGAGCTGGGTCTGACCAAGGACGACCGCAGCGCAGACCTGGAACAGTTCGAACAGCGCCTTGAAGGCAAGGTATTACCGGCCCAGGCCGAGAAGCGCATCGAAGAGGAAATGAACAAACTCTCGATCCTGGAAACCGGCTCACCGGAGTACGCCGTCACACGCAATTACCTGGACTGGGCAACATCGGTGCCTTGGGGCGTGTATGGCCAGGACAAGCTCGATCTCAAGCATGCGCGCAAGATTCTCGACCAGCACCACGCCGGGCTGGGCGACATCAAGGAGCGCATCCTGGAATTCCTCGCCGTGGGCGCCTACAAGGGTGAGATCAGCGGTTCCATTGTGTTGCTGGTGGGCCCGCCCGGCGTGGGCAAGACCAGCGTCGGTAAATCCATTGCCGAATCCCTCGGGCGGCCGTTCTATCGCTTCAGCGTCGGCGGCATGCGCGACGAAGCCGAAATCAAGGGTCACCGGCGCACCTACATCGGGGCCCAGCCGGGCAAGCTGGTGCAGGCGCTCAAGGACGTCGAAGTGATGAACCCGGTGATCATGCTCGACGAAATCGACAAGATGGGCCAGAGCTACCAGGGCGACCCAGCGTCCGCGCTGCTGGAAACTCTCGACCCCGAGCAGAATGTCGAATTCCTCGATCATTACCTGGACATGCGCCTGGACCTGTCGAAAGTGCTCTTTGTGTGCACCGCCAACACCCTCGACTCGATCCCCGGCCCGCTGCTGGACCGCATGGAAGTCATTCGCCTGTCGGGCTACATCACCGAAGAGAAGGTTGCCATCGCCAAGCGTCACTTGTGGCCCAAGCAACTGGCCAAGGCCGGCGTGTCCAAGGGCAGCCTGAGCATCAACGATAGCGCCCTGAAGGCCCTGATCGACGGCTACGCCCGTGAAGCCGGGGTACGCCAGTTGGAGAAACAACTGGGCAAACTGGTGCGCAAGGCCGTGATGAAACTGATCGAAGATCCAAAAGCCGTGATCAAGCTCGGGCCCAAGGATCTCGAAGCCTCCCTGGGCAAACCGGTATTTCGCAACGAGCAGGTGCTGTCTGGCGTCGGGGTCATCACCGGCCTGGCCTGGACCAGCATGGGCGGCGCCACGTTGCCGATCGAGGCAACGCGGATCCACACTCTCAATCGCGGCTTCAAGCTCACCGGGCAACTGGGCGAGGTGATGAAGGAGTCTGCGGAGATAGCCCACAGCTACGTCAGCTCCCACCTGAAGCAATTCGGTGGCGATCCGAAGTTCTTTGACGAGGCCTTCGTGCACCTGCACGTACCGGAAGGCGCCACGCCCAAGGACGGCCCGAGTGCCGGCGTGACCATGGCCAGCGCCTTGCTGTCCCTTGCGCGCAACCAGCCGGCGAAGAAAGGCGTGGCCATGACTGGCGAATTGACACTTACCGGCCACGTCCTGCCGATTGGCGGCGTACGCGAAAAGGTCATCGCGGCGCGCCGGCAGAAAATCAATGAGTTGATCCTGCCGGAAGCCAACCGTGGCAACTTCGAGGAGCTGCCGGACTATCTGAAGGAAGGCGTCACGGTGCACTTCGCCAAGCGGTTTGCGGACGTGGTGAAGGTGTTGTTCTGATCGTTCTGCAGTGACTGCATTGGCCTCATCGCTAGCAGGCCCGCTCCCCCGGGGATTTGTGGTGTTCACGGTATGTGATTCGCAACGAACCCTTGTAGGAGCGAGCCTGCTCGCGAAGGCGTCATTTGCACCAGCACATGTCCAGCTGACACACCCAGTAGCATCTTCGGTTATGCTCGCCGTTCGTCGTGAATGCCGGAGCCCTTATGTCCCTCACCCGCCTGCTTGTCCCCGTCAGCCTCGCCTTGCTGAGCGCCTGCGCCACACAGCCGAAACACAATGTGACGGTGGAAAAACAGAGCCAATGCCCGGTGCAGCTCAAAAACGGGCAGAACCTGATCCTGAGTTTGCCGAGCAATCCCACCACCGGCTATCGCTGGAGCATCCAGGATTCGGCCGGCGGTGTTCTCAAAGGCCTCGGCCCAGAGGTTTACCGTAACCCGGAAGACGCCGGCATCGTCGGCGCCGCCGGTGTCTCGACTTGGCGCTTCCAGGCGTTCGACACCGGCACCGGGCGCTTGCGCCTGACTTATCAACAGCCATGGGCACCCGAAGTGCCACCCGTGGAAACGTTTGACTGCGCTATTTCGGTGAAATGACTGTGGGTTGGCTGATCCTCGCGCTGATGGGTGCGGCCACCTTTCTATATGGCCTGAGCGTGCATGCCACGTTGCTGTGCCTGCTGGTCAAGCCGATGCCGGTGCTGGCCCTGCTGGGCTGGCTGCACGACGCGCCGCCGGGCGAATACCGACGCTGGATAAGCCTGGGCCTGATATTTTCAGTGGTGGGCGACGTATTGCTGGCCTGGCCAGGAGATTTGTTTGTATTGGGGCTCGGCGCTTTTTTGTTGGCGCACCTGGCCTATTTGAAAGCCTACCTCAGTGACTGCCGCCGCCCGGCGCTCATGCCGTTGACGATTGCCTTGTTCATTGGCGCCTTGCTGTTGGGAATATTGGTGTCGAACGGCCTCGGGCCGCTGCTGGTGCCGGTGGTCGTCTATGGCTTGGTCATCAGCGCTATGCTCTGGAGGGCCCTGGCGCGCTTGGGGACCGAGGTGCCGAAACGCTCGGCCCTGCTCGCAGCCGTTGGAGCGCTGGGGTTTGTCTTTTCCGACAGCCTGATCGGGATCAACCGGTTCGTGGCGCCGTTCCATGCCGCGCCCTACCTGATCATCATCAGTTACTGGCTGGGACAGTGGGGCATCACCGCATCGGCGTTCCCCCGAAAGCCGCACTAAAGCAGCATTTTTCTGGTTAAAATGCCGGCCTTTTCAACACCCCAGCCGCTGGAACCGCCGTGAGCAAAGAGCCCGATCGCCTATTCGCCCAACCCTTGGCCCAGGTGCCCGACTTCGCCTTCAATGAAGACGTGGTGCGGGTGTTCCCGGACATGATCAAGCGGTCAGTGCCAGGCTACCCGACCATTGTCGAGAACCTCGGCGTGCTCGCGGCGCAATTTGCCCAGCCCAACAGCGTGCTTTATGACCTGGGCTCCTCCCTCGGAGCCGTGACCCAGGCATTGCGCCGCCACGTGCGCACCGAGGGTTGCCGGGTGATTGCGGTGGATAACTCTTCGGCCATGGTCGAGCGCTGCCGCGAATACCTCAACGGCCAGGACTCGATGTTCCAAGAGCTGCTGCCGGTGGAAGTGATCGAAGGTGACATCCTGGCCCTGACGTTTCAACCGGCCTCGGTGGTGGCGTTGAACTTCACCCTGCAATTCATCGCGCCGGACCAGCGCACCGCGCTATTGGGCCGCATTCGCCAATCGTTGCTACCCGGCGGCGCCCTGATCCTTTCGGAGAAGCTGCGCTTCAACGATGCCGAGGAACACGCGTTGCTCACCGACCTGCATGTGGCGTTCAAGCGCGCCAACGGCTACAGCGAACTGGAAATCGCTCAGAAACGCAGCGCCATCGAAAACGTCATGAAGCCCGACAGCCTCGAAGAGCACCGCGAGCGCCTGCTGGCCGCCGGGTTCTCGAAAGTCGTGCCGTGGTTCCAGTGTCTTAACTTTGCCTCGTTGATTGCCCTGCCATGATCGATCTGTCCCCCCTCGCCCGCCATCTGGCCGGCACGCCCCTGGCCGATTGGGCCGCGACGCTGCAAACGCAGCTCGACGTCAAGATGGAAAAGGGCCACGGCGACCTGGAGCGTTGGCAAAGCGCCCTTGATGCGCTGCCGCTCTTGCAGCCCACCACGGTGGATTTGCTGAATGGGCTGACGCTGGACGCCGATTGCTCCGACGAAACCCGCGCCCAAATGCGTACCGCGTTGATGGGCCTTTCGCCTTGGCGCAAAGGTCCGTTCAATCTGTTTGGCGTGCATGTGGATACCGAATGGCGCTCGGATTGGAAATGGTCGCGCGTCGCCCCGCATTTGGATCTCAAGGGCAAGCGGATCCTCGACGTTGGTTGCGGCAACGGATACTACATGTGGCGCATGCTGGGCGCCGGAGCCGACACGGTGATCGGCGTCGACCCGAACTGGCTGTTCTTCTGCCAATTCCAGGCGGTACAGCGCTACCTGTCCCAGCCCAACGCCTGGCACCTGCCGTTCCCCTTCGAGGCCCTGCCGCCAGAGCTCGAAGGCTTCGATACGGTGTTTTCCATGGGCGTGTTCTACCACCGCCGCTCGCCAATCGAGCATCTACTTGCTTTGAAGGATTGCCTGGTCAAGGGCGGCGAACTGGTGCTGGAAACCCTGGTGATCGAGGGCGACGAGCATCAAGTGCTGGTGCCCGAAGATCGCTACGCGCAGATGCGCAACGTGTGGTTCCTGCCATCGGTTCCGGCCTTGGAGCGCTGGCTGCGTCGCGCCGGGTTCAGCGACGTGCGCTGCGTGGACGTGAGCCTGACGACCGTGGAGGAACAGCGCGGCACCGAATGGATGAAATATCAATCCCTAAGTGACTTCCTCGACCCCGCCGACCACAGCAAAACCGTCGAAGGGCTGCCAGCGCCGATGCGGGCGGTGATTGTGGCGCGCAAATAAATCGCCCGACCCCCCTGTGGGAGAGCAACCTACTCACTTAAGGGCTGCCAATCATTGTGGCGAGGGAGCTTGCTCCCGCTCGGCTGCGCAGCAGTCGTAAAAGCTGCCAACCGTTTTTCCTGATGCACTGTGTTGAACGGTTTGGGGCTGCTGCGCAGCCCAGCGGGAGCAAGCTCCCTCGCCACAAGGGTATGTGTTCAACCTTGCGATTTGGCTCTTCGTGTCTTGAAGAACTCACTCAGCACCGTGCTGCACTCCTCAGCCAGCACCCCGCCCTCGAACAGTACCCGATGGTTCAAGAACCCCTGGCTGAAAAACTGCCCCTGACTCTGCACGATTCCGGCCTTGGGCTCCAATGCGCCGTAGACGACCCGGGCGATGCGTGAATGCACGATCAGCCCGGCGCACATGCTGCACGGCTCCAACGTGACATAAAGGGTGCTACCCGGCAGGCGATAGTTGCTCACCGCCTGGGCGGCGGCACGGATGGCGACCATTTCGGCATGGGCGCTGGGGTCGTGGCCGCTGATCGGGCAGTTGAAACCACGCCCGATGATTTCGCCATCCTGCACCAACACCGCGCCCACCGGCACTTCGCCCAAGGCGGCGCCCTGTGCGGCGAGGGCCAGGGCTTCGCGCATGAAATCCTGGTCACGGCTACGATCAATGATCTTGGCGGGACGAATCTGGCGCATCACGCCACCTCGATGGCGGCCATCAGGCCGGTTTCCATGTGGTCGATCACATGGCAGTGGAACATCCATACGCCCGGATTATCCGCCACCAACGCCACCTGCGCCCGCTCGTTCTTGCCCAGCAGGTAGGTGTCGGTGAAGTACGGGATGACCTTGTGCCGGTTCGACGCGATCACTTTGAAGCTCATGCCGTGCAGATGGATCGGATGTTGGTACTGAGTCATGTTCTTCAATTCAAAAATGTAACTCTGGCCTTTTTTCAGCGTAGCGATCGGCCGGTCGGAACAGGTCTTGTCGGTGATGTCCCAGGCCTTGCCGTTGATCTGCCACAGGCTCGGCGGCTTGCCATTGTCGACATTGACCGACACCGAACCGACCCATTCGAAATTGAAGTTGAGCTTCTCGGCATTGGCCAGGTCCGGCTCAGCCACCGGGTTGGGCGGCAATGCCGGCGGCCATGGGGTCGGCGCCTCATTGTTTGGCACCGAACGCAGGGTCCCCAAGCGCACCGGGCCATTGCGCAGCGACAATTCTTCACCGGCCGGCGGAGCCTTGATCGCCAGGCAAATGCGCATGCCTGGCCCCAGCCAGTATTCCTTGCCCAACGGGCGCGGCTCGATGGGGTTGCCATCCAACGCATAGATCTGCGCCTCTACGCCTGGAATGTTGATGCGATAGGTAAGCGTGTTGTCGAGGTTGAGCAAACGCACCCGGGTAATCTGCCCTGCCGGCAGATCGATTACCGCCTGCGGCACGCCGTTGATGGTCGACAACCGTCCAGCCGTACCACCACGCGCAGCCTCGCGGGGAATGCTGAATTCGACGAACTGGCCCTGCTCGTCCACGTGCCAGCTCTTGAGGCTCAGGGTCTGTTCGTATTTGAAACCGGTGGGCTCGCGCTCTTCGACGATCAGCGGCCCCACCAGCCCGCGCCCGAGTTCTTCACTGCTATTGACGTGGGGGTGGTACCAATAGCTGCCGGCGTCCGGCACGCGGAATTTGTAGTCGAAGTACTCACCCGGCAGCACCGGCAGTTGCGAGACATAAGGTACGCCGTCCATCTCCAGCGGCAAACGGATACCGTGCCAGTGAATGGTCGTCGCGACCGGCAAATGGTTGATAAAGCGAACCCGCAACCACTCGCCCTGACGCACCCGCAACTCCGTCCCCGGCGCCGAGGGGCCAAACGCCCAGGCCTGGGTCTTATGCCCGGCCACCAGCTCCACGTCCAAAGGCGCCGCGATCAGCTCGTAGTCGTGACCGGCCTCGGCATCGGCCATTTTCCCCAGCCAGTACCGCGACGCGCCTCCCGCCCCCACACCAACGACAACAAGACCGGCCAGGCCACCGAGTATTTGGCGACGGGTGAAAGACATGAACGCAACTACCTCTGGATCTGCGACGGACCGGTGGGCCCGCAAAAGGCGAATACGATACACCCGCAGATGAGAAACGGTAAGGAAACCAAGATGAAAAAAACGTGTGGGGGCTATCGACTAAGCTTTTCCGACAAGAGGATGAATCAAGCAGCCCCCGAGCAGTCAGCCTTGCAAGCCAGTGATCAGGTGCACCACGCCGTCGTCCAGCGCCATCACCCCCGTCACACCGGCGTCGCTCAACCCGGCCCGATCCATGCGCGCCACATCCCGCAGCTCCACCCGCAGCCGCGTCAAGGCCACGGGCTGATGAGACTTGAGGTTTTCCGCGCCACCCAATGCAGCGATGATGGCCGGTGCCAGCCCGTCCACCGTTGGCGGCTGCTTGGGTTCTTCCGGGACCAGGTCCGGGGTCAAGGCTTTCCAGAAGGCCTGTTGTAGTTTGTCGAACATGTTCAATGCTCCATGGCCAGGGTGGCCGGATTGGCCGCGGATGAATGAGTACGCAGGAGGTCACGAACCTGCTCCGCGCTGTCCTGGCCCAAGGCCTGTTGAGCGAGCGTGCGGCAGTCCTTCAGGTCCCATTCACGCACGCAGGCCTTAATCGCCGGAATCAGCGGCACACTGACCGATAATTCGTCCACGCCCAACCCCAACAAGAGCGGCACCGCCAGGGATTCCGAGGCCAGCGCGCCACATACGCCGACCCATTTGCCATGGGCGCGAGCGGCCTCGGTCGTACGGGCGATCAGGCGCAACACCGAGGGATGCAGGCTGTCGGCCTGGCTGGCCAGGCGAGGATGGTCACGGTCCATCGCCAGGGTGTATTGGGTCAGGTCGTTGGTGCCGATGGAAAAGAAATCCACTTCAGGGGCAAACAGATCGGCCATCAGCGCAGCAGCCGGCACTTCGATCATGATGCCCAGCTTCGGCGCGTGCTCGAGCCGCAACTGACGGACCTCTTCGTCCAGCATCTGCCGCGCCAGGCGCAGCTCCGCCAGTTGCGTAACCATGGGCAACATGATGTGCAGCCGCGCCAGCCGCGAACAGGCGAGAATGGCCCGGAATTGTTCACGCAACAACTGCGGTCGCTCCAGGCACAGGCGAATACCACGCATGCCCAGGAATGGATTGGCTTCATGAGCCATCGGCACATAAGCCAGCGGCTTGTCCCCACCCACGTCCAGGGTGCGAACCACCAGGTTGCGCTCAGGTCCGAGAACCCGGGCGACGGCGCTGTAGAGGGCGGCTTGCTCGTCGTGACCCGGTGGGTGCGCGCGATCCAGGTAGAGCAGTTCGGAGCGCAACAGTCCCACACCTTCGCCCCCTAGGGTCATGGCCTGCTCCACGTCCCGCAGCGACCCGACATTGGCACTGACCTCGATTCGATGACCGTCAAGGGTACGAGCCGCCAGGGCGGACTGTTCCAGGTCACGTTGATGTCGCTGGCGCTGCCGCTCACCCGCGGCCTGGCGCTGCTCGATCAGGGCCTGATCCGGGTTCACGTGCAACTCACCGCTATCAGCGTCCAGCAACACCCGGGTGCCGTTATCCAAGACCAACACGTCTTGCGCCACGCCACACAACGATGGCAAACCCAGCGCACGGGCCAGGATCGCGACATGGCTGGTGGCGCCGCCGCCCACGGTCACAAAACCGGCGATGCGTGAGGTGTCGAGGCTGGCGGTCTGGGAGGGCGTCAATTGCTCGGCCACCAGAATCGCCTGTTCGGGCAGGTTCCAGGCGTTGTCCTGCACGCCCAGGATCAGCTTGAGCACCCGTTGCCCGACGTCGGCCAGGTCCGTTGCGCGCTCGGCCAGTAAGGCACTGCCCAATTGCTGGAATAGCGCAGCACTCGCCTCGGTGGCGGTTTTCCAGGCGAACGCCGCGCTCTTGCCCGCGGCCATCAAGGCTTGGGCCTGCTCCAGCAAGGTGGGGTCTTCGAGCAACTCTTGATGGGCACGAAAAATCTGTGCCTGGACACTGCCCGCTGCCTCGTCCTGCAATGCTTTCAAGGCTTGCGTCGCCTGCTCCAGTGCTTGAACAAGGGCCGCCTGCTCGGCCTCGATGCCGACGCCCGCAGCCTCGATGTCCAACACCTGGGAGGCGATCTGGACCACTTCACCAAACGCCGAGCCGGGCGATGCGCAAACACCCCGCAGCCGGCCAGGCGTCGATGGTTCGACGGCGATGATCGGTTCCAGCGTTAGCGGCGCTCGTACTGTTTCGCCGCACCCTGACAGCAGCAATTGCTCCAGCGCTTCGATGGCCTGCCCAGCCTGGGCACCGGCGGCGCTGATCTGCACACTGTCGCCCTTGGCCGTCTGCAACGCCATGATCGCCACCAGGGATTTGGCGTTGGCGCTGGCTTGCTGCTTATGGAGCTGAATATGCGCATCGAATCCCTTGGCCGCTTGGGCAAACGCCGCGGCGGGACGGGCATGCAGGCCGCTTTCATTGGGCACGACCAGCGGCCGGGAAAACAGCACCGTCCCCGGCTGCGCCTCATCGATCGCCCCTTGCTCACCCGGGCGCACCTGCAACAACGGCACGCCACTCTCGACGCAAGTAGCCTCGTCCACGAGCAGGCTGAAGGGTTCGCCACTGACCACCAGCATCAGCGTCAACAGACTGCGCGCGTGCAAGGCGATGTAGTCGGCATCGAAATCGATCAGCGGCTGACCGGCCTCGACCCGTTGCCCCATGGTCACCCGCGAGGTGAACCCCTTGCCCGCCAGGTTGACCGTGTCCAGGCCGATATGCATCAGCACCTGGACACCATTGTCAGCGGTGATACTCACCGCATGGGCGCTGTCCTGGAGCGTGCCGATGACACCGGACAGCGGAGCGCAAAGGGTTTGCGAGGTCGGATCGATACAAATGCCATCCCCCACCACACGGCTGGAGAAAACCGGATCCGGCACGTTGTCCAAAGGCATCAAGACCCCGGACAGCGGTGCGAGCAATTGCAAGGATTGCGTTGTGTTCATGACTTCACCTGCTGCTGTCTGTTCTTTTTCGCATCTCGGGCACGCAGATCAGCGACCCGCGCCTGCACGGGTCACTTCCACCAGTATTCGACCTGCAGGCCCACGTTGGAACCATGTCGCGCCCCACCAAACGCACCGGTGTCGGACAGCGCCGAACCGGCCGCCAGCTCATTGGCTGCTCGCTGGGCCGCCGCGTTCCAACTGGCGTAGGTGTAATAGAGCCGTATTTCCGGGCGCGCCCAGAATTCCGGGCCCTTGGGCGACCAGGTGGGAGCAAAGGTGAATTTGCTCAGCTTGCGTGTGCCATCGTTGGCCTGCACCTGGTCATGGCCCAGTTCGGCCACCAGCTTGAACTGATCGGTGATGGCGTACGCCGGGCGAACCCCCAGTGACAGCCAGTCCTGGTCGGTGCCGTCGGGGCGTATGTTCTTCTCGTACACCGCCTGCACCTGCCCGCCGAAACGCGGCGTGACCTGCCAATCGAAAAACTCCACCAGACGATAGCGCTTGTTGCTGTCGTCCAGCCCCGTGTCGCCGGTATAACCCAGCCCAGTTCCGGGCCCCTCGCCGTATTGCAAGGCCAATTTATTCTTGCCGCCCAGGAAGTCCTGCTGCACGTGCTGGGCGGTCAGGGCCCAACCGCGGTGGGCGTCGCGACGGTTCGCCCGATCGATGAAGCTCAGGCCAAATTCCAACTCGCCGCCAGGGTTGGTCCTGAAACCGGCGACGTTGAAGTCGTGCCGGTTGACCGGGTCTTTCTGGTAGAGGTTGTCCTTGCGCGAGAAGGCGTAACTGTATTTCAACCCGCCGATCAACACGTCCTCGATCCCGCCACCGGTGGCGCTCTGGTTCCAGTAGTAAAAATCCGAAATATGGATGTCGTTGCGTTTGTAATACCGCCGCCCGGCCCACAACGATCCGCCGTTCAGGCTGGGCATGTTCGACCATTGGGCATACATCTGCGGCATGCGCGCCGCGCCGTTTTCACCCTGGAAGGTCGGCGCGAGGTCGTAGCGGTTGTACAGCGAAGCCATGCCGTCCACGCTCAACACCGAGCCATCGTCGAGGGTGAACAAGTCCTGGCGCAGCTCCAACTCCCCGTACTGCTCGCACTCGTTGCCCAACCGATATTTAGTCTGCGCCCCAGGCAGTTGGAAACAGGATTGGGAACGGCCATTGGTCGCGCTGCCGACGCCACTGCGCAAATAACCGGAAAACTCCAGCGCCTGGACCGGGAACGGCAGCGCCAGGCAGATACAGGACGCGGCAAGGCCACGGTTTATTATTGTTTTCATACGCCTCTCCATTGTTTCTTATTGTTTTTTGCTCCGTGACTTCCCCCCTTGTTTGCCGTTTGGCCGACGACAAGGGGCTCACGATGCGTCTGGCGCAACGTGTTCGCTTTCAGGCATTGCCTGGGTCAGAGGAAGTTTTTTATTCAGTCGCTCAGGTGCAGCACGAACGACTCGTAGGGCCGCAGGCGCAGCCGTTGGTATCGGTGTTCACCCGCTTCGTAGTTGCCAATCACCCAGCGCTGTGTCGTCTCTTGGGTGAGGATCCCTTCGGGCAGCTCCACCTCGCAGTTGCCCCCATAAAAATGGCTGACCACCAGCAGACGCTCTCCCTGCCCTTCGCGCAGGTACACCCACACGTGCGGATGTTCGGGCAAAAGCAGGCGATAGACGCCGTCCTGGATCAAGGCTTCGCTGCGGCGCAGGGCGATCAGCTCGCGGTAGAAATGCAGCACCGAGGTCGCGTCTTCTCGTTGTTGCTCGACATTGATGAAAGCGGCGTTGGCAGGCACGCCAATCCAGGGTTCGACCCGACTGAAGCCCGCGTGCGGCCCGGCACTCCATTGCATCGGCGTGCGTCCGTTGTCTCGGGACTTCTGCATGATTGGCGCCATGGCCTCGGCTTCGGGAACTCCGGCGTTGCGCTTGAGGCGATAGATGTTCAGGGTTTCCACATCGCGGTATTGCTCGATGTGATCGAAATCCGGATTGGTCATGCCCAGCTCCTCGCCCTGGTACACGAACGGCGTGCCTTGGAGAAAATGCAACGCCGTGGCGAGCATCTTCGCCGAAGGCACGCGGTACTCACCGTCATCACCGAACCGCGACACCACCCGCGGCTGGTCATGGTTACACCAGAACAGCGCATTCCAACCGCCACCGGCCTGCATGCCGCTCTGCCAGTCGGACAGGATGCGTTTGAGCTCGAGAAAATCGAAGTCGGCCCGTACCCACTTTTGCAGGTTCGGATAATCCACCTTCAGGTGATGGAAATTGAAGGTCATCGACAGTTCCCGGGAGGCCGGGCACGAATAACGGACACAGTGCTCGAGGCTGGTGGACGACATCTCGCCAACATTGATCAGGTCGAAACCCTCGAAGACTTCCCGGTGCATTTCCTGCAAGTAGCGGTGAACGTTGGGACCGTCGGTATAGAAACGTCGACCGTCGGTGTGGTCGTCAGGAAAGTCGGCTGGCTTGGAGATCAGGTTGATCACATCGAGACGGAAGCCTCCCACGCCCTTGTCCCGCCAGAAACGCATCATCTTGAACACTTCGGCGCGGACCTGGGGGTTATCCCAGTTCAGGTCGGCCTGGGTATGGTCGAACAGGTGCAGGTAATATTGGCCGGTCTGGGCTTCGTACTCCCAGGCCGACCCACCGAACTTGGACTCCCAGGTGTTCGGCTGGTCCCGCCAGATATAGAAATCGCGGTACGGGTTATCGAGGCTGCTGCGGGCGGCCTGGAACCAGGGGTGCTCGATGGACGTGTGATTGACCACGATGTCGAGCATCAGCTTGATACCGCGCTTGCGCGCCTCGGCGATTAATAACTCGCAGTCGGCCATGGTGCCGTAGCTGGGGTCGATGGCGTAGTAGTCACTGATGTCGTACCCATTGTCCCGTTGCGGCGAACGCAGGAACGGCGTCAGCCACAGGTAGTCCACACCCAGCCAATGCAAATAGTCGAGCTTGTCCACCACCCCCAGCAAATCACCGGTGGCCTGGCCGCCATGGCTGTAGAAACTCTTGGGGTAGATCTGGTAGATCACCGAGCGTTGCCAGTCTTGCATGTGCAAATCCTTCAGTCTGTTTGGTACTGGCCTTGCGGGCCTCATCGTGCAAGCACCCGGTGTCAGGCCACCCGATACCCCGGCCGAACGATCTTCATGCTCAAGGCGCAGGTCAGGGCAAAGGGCACGCTCATGGCGATGACCATGCCGACCACGAACATCGGTATGTAGTCCGGCACGATGGAAATGAACCCCGGCAGGCCTCCCACGCCAATCGCCGAGGCCTTGATCTTGTTCAGCGACAGGAAAATGCAGCCCAGGGCCGAGCCGGCCAGGGCGCAATAGAAGGGAAATTTGTAGCGCAGGTTGACCCCGAACATCGCCGGTTCGGTGATGCCGAAATAAGCGGAAATCGCCGAGGTCGACGCCATGCTCTTGTCCCGCGCATTGCGGGTCATGTAGAACACTGCCAGCGCCGCGCTGCCCTGGGCCAGGTTGGACATGACGATCATCGGCCAGATGAAGGTGCCGCCCTGGGTCGAGATCAATTGCAGGTCCACCGCCAGGAACATGTGGTGCATGCCGGTCACCACCAGCGGCGCATAGAGCAGGCCGAAAATCGCCCCGCCAATCACCGGCGCCAGGTCGAACAGCGCCACCATGCCTTCGGTGATCAGGATGCCCAGGTGCCGGGTGACCGGACCGATGATGGCGAGGGCCAGCACCCCGGTGATCACAATGGTGGTAATGGGGATCACCAGCAATTGGATGGCGTTGGGCACCCTGGCCCGCAACCATCGCTCGATCACGCTCATGACATAGGCCGCCAACAGGATCGGGAGAATCTGGCCCTGGTAGCCGACTTTCTCGATCCGGAACCAGCCGAAGATATCGAAATACGGCAGGCTCTGGCCTTCCAGCCCCGCTACCGCCTTGCCGTAGTTCCAGGCGTTGAGCAGGTCTGGGTGGACAAGCATCAGACCCAGCACGATGCCGAGGATCTCACTGCCGCCGAAACGCTTGGCCGCCGACCAGCCCACCAAGGCCGGGAGAAAGACGAAGGAGGTATTGGCCATCAGGTTGATCAGGCTCCAGACGCCGTCCAGGTTCGGATAGGCATCGAGCAACGTTTGCCCGGCAATGAACATGCCCTTGGCGCCCAGCAGGTTGTTGACACCCATCAGCAGGCCGGCGATCACCAGGGCGGGCAGGATAGGCATGAACACATCGGACAGCACCCGCACCAGGCGCTGCATCCCGTTGCCCTTCTGCGCGCCCTGGCGCTTGACGTCGGCGATGGTCGCGGCGGCCAGGCCCGTCAGCTCGCGCAGGGCGGCGTAGACCTTTTCCACCTCGCCCGGGCCAATGACCACCTGGAACAGGCCACCGGTGAAAAACGAGCCCTTGACCAGGTCGATCTGGTTCAGCGTGGCACTGTCCACCCGCGCCGCGTCATTCAGGGACAGGCGCAGGCGCGTCACGCAATGGGCGGCCTGCTCGATATTGTCGACGCCACCCAAGCTGTGCAGCAGCTCGCTGGCGATTCTGGAGTAATCGTGGCTCATGCTTTTTTCTTCCGCGTCATTCTTGTTATTGAGAGTCGACAGCACGTGGAAGAGAAAGTACTCGTCTGTACGAGTTAAATCAACAACTCGTACAGACGAGTTATGTTTTTGTTTATGATGAGCCCAGAAACGTCCTACGCTCATGTCGTCAAACGGTGACAGCCGGATGGACAAATCCCCCACTTGGCCCGTAAGGTTCCGCCCCGGTGAACAGCGCGGTACAGAGCCCTCTCCATGAGCAAATACAACCAGATCTACAACGATCTGCTGACCAGCATTACCACCGAACGCCTGGAGCGAGGCGCCCGCCTGCCCTCCGAAACCGAACTGATGGACAGCTATCAGGCCAGTCGTGGCACGGTGCGCAAGGCCATCGAACAGCTCCAGGAGCGCGGCTTCGCCCAGAAGATCCATGGCAAGGGCACCTTCGTGCTATCGACCCAGCCGATCGAATTCCAGCTCGGCGGCATCGTCAGTTTCCAGGAGACCTACCCGCGCCTGGGCAACGATGTCAGTACCAAAGTGGTCGAGTTCAGTCAGTTACCCTTGGAAGGAGCGCTGCTCGAGCACATCAAGGCCCCCGTCGGCAGCCAGATCACCCGCATCAAGCGGGTCCGGCGAATCGACGGCAAGCGCGTGATCCTGGACATCAACCACTTCGTCAGCGACGTGATCCCCGGCCTGACCCGCGACATCGCCGTGCAGTCGATCTACGCCTTCATCGAACAGACCCTGCAACTGCAGATCGCCTACGCCCAGCGCACCATCGAAGCGGTCCGCTGCGGCAAGGACGACCAGCAACACCTGGACCTCGAAGGCCAGAGCCATGTCATCGTGGTGAGTAACCAGACCTTTCTCCAGGACGGTCGGCAGTTCGAGTACACCGAATCGCGGCATACGCTGGATAAGTTTTATTTTTCGGATGTGGCGCGGCGGTGAGGTCGGCGATGGCCGTCCGAGCGACAGATAGGGCATCATTCAGTTGTGTCAGGTTGCTCCTGCGCGCTTGGATTGGGGGCGCTTCGCACCCCAGCGGGAGCAAGCTCCCTCGCCACGGTTTGTGTTTGGCGGGCAATGACGCGAGCCTTTCAAGTCTCATCACGTCAGTGACAAAGTGCTGATCCCGCAATAGAGGGATCTGGAAGCCGACCGCGTGCTGGCGCGGACCGACTACAAGGAGGTGCCGAACCCCAAAACGCCAAAAGCCCGCAATTAAGCGGGCTTCAGGGTGTTGCTTGCTAGAGGCTACCGGTCAGCGCCGGCGCCCCATCACTCCCACTCAATCGTCGCCGGCGGCTTGCTCGACACGTCATACGTCACGCGAGAGATGCCTTCGATTTCATTGATGATCCGCCCGGAAACGGTTTCCAGCAGCTCGTACGGCAGGTGTGCCCAGCGAGCGGTCATGAAGTCGATGGTTTCCACGGCGCGCAGGGCCACGACCCAGGCGTAGCGACGGCCATCGCCGACCACGCCGACCGATTTCACCGGTTGGAACACCACGAATGCCTGGCTGACCTTGTGGTACCAGTCGGCCTTGCGCAGTTCTTCGATGAAGATGTGGTCGGCGCGACGCAGCAGGTCGGCGTATTCCTTCTTCACTTCGCCGAGGATCCGCACGCCCAGGCCCGGGCCCGGGAATGGGTGGCGGTAGACCATGTCATACGGCAAGCCCAGTTCCAGGCCGAGGCGACGCACTTCGTCCTTGAACAGTTCGCGCAGTGGTTCGACCAGCTTCAGGTTCATCTCTTCCGGCAAGCCACCAACGTTGTGGTGGGACTTGATCACGTGGGCCTTGCCGCTCTTGGCGCCGGCCGACTCGATCACGTCAGGGTAGATGGTGCCCTGGGCGAGGTACTTGATGTTGTCCAGCTTGCAGGATTCGGCATCGAACACGTCGATGAAGGTACGGCCGATGATCTTGCGTTTCTTCTCCGGGTCGGACTCGCCGGCCAGGTTGTTCAAGAACTGCTCTTCGGCATTGGCGCGAATCACCTTGACGCCCATGTTCTCGGCGAACATGGCCATCACTTGCTCGCCTTCGTGCAGGCGCAGCAGGCCGTTGTCGACGAAGACGCACGTCAGCTGGTCGCCGATGGCCTTGTGCAGCAGTGCGGCAACCACCGAGGAATCAACGCCGCCAGACAAGCCCAGCAATACGTTGTCGGTGCCGACCTGGGCGCGGACCTGGGCGATGGCGTCTTCAGCGATTTTCGACGGAGTCCACAAGGCTTCGCATTCGCAGATGTCGAGGATGAAGCGCGACAGAATGCGGCCGCCCTGCTTGGTGTGGGTCACTTCCGGGTGGAACTGCACGCCGTAGTAGCGACGCTCGTCGCTGAACATGCCAGCGATCGGGCAGCTCGGGGTGCTGGCCAGGATGTGGAAGTCTTCAGGCATCTTGGTGACTTTGTCACCATGGCTCATCCACACGTCGAGGCCGAACAGGCCGTCGGCGTCGATATGATCCTCGATGCCGTCCAGCAGGCGGCTCTTGCCGACCACGTCGACGCGAGCGTAACCGAACTCACGCAGGTCGGAACCCTCGACCTTGCCGCCCAGCTGTTCAGCCATGGTCTGCATGCCGTAGCAGATGCCGAACACCGGTACCCCCAGGTCGAACACCGCTTGCGGGCAACGCGGGCTGTTGGCTTCGTGCACGGACTCGGGGCCGCCGGCGAGGATGACGCCTTTCGGAGCGAATTCGCGAATCGCTTCGTCATCCATGTCGAACGGATGCAGTTCGCAGTACACGCCGATCTCACGCACGCGGCGGGCAATCAGCTGGGTGTACTGGGAACCGAAGTCGAGGATCAGGATGCGGTGAGCGTGAATGTCGAGGGCCATGACTCATTCTCATGTAGTGAATCAGAAACAACTCGGGGCTGAATGAACAGCCCCGGTGATTAACGTTTTGCTGGAAGCCTTAACCTACGCGGTAGTTCGGCGCTTCCTTGGTGATCTGCACGTCGTGTACATGGGACTCGGCCATGCCGGCGCCAGTGATGCGCACGAATTCCGGCTTAGTGCGCATCTCTTCGATGTCAGCGCTGCCGGTGTAGCCCATCGAGGAACGCAGGCCGCCCATCAGTTGATGGATGATGGCGCTCAGGGTGCCCTTATACGGCACGCGACCTTCGATGCCTTCCGGCACCAGCTTCTCGGCACCCGCGGAGGAGTCCTGGAAGTAACGGTCGGACGAACCCTGGGCCTGGGACATGGCGCCCAGCGAACCCATGCCGCGATAAGCCTTGTAGCTACGGCCCTGGAACAGTTCGATCTCGCCCGGCGCTTCTTCGGTACCGGCGAACATCGAACCCATCATCACGCAGTAGGCACCGGCGACGATGGCCTTGGATAGGTCACCGGAGAAACGGATACCGCCGTCGGCGATCAACGGCACGCCGGTGCCTTCAAGGGCAGCGGCGACGTTGGCGATGGCACTGATCTGCGGCACGCCGACACCGGCGACGATACGGGTAGTACAGATCGAGCCTGGGCCGATACCGACCTTGACCGCGTCGGCGCCCGCTTCGGCCAGGGCCTTGGCGGCAGCGCCGGTGGCGATGTTGCCGCCGATCACCTGTACGTCGGGGAAGTTCTGCTTGACCCAGCGCACGCGGTCGATAACGCCTTTGGAGTGACCGTGGGCGGTGTCGACCACCACCACGTCAACGCCAGCGTTGACCAGGGCGGCGACGCGGTCACCAGTGTCCTTGCCGGTGCCGACGGCGGCGCCGACGCGCAGACGACCCTGGTCGTCCTTGCTGGCCAGCGGGTAGGCCTTGGCTTTTTCGATGTCGTTGACGGTCATCATGCCCTTGAGGGCGAATTTGTCATCGACGATCAACACGCGCTCGATGCGGTGCTTGTGCAGCAATTCGCGGACGTCGTCCTTGCTGGTGCCTTCCTTGACCGTGACCAGGCGCTCTTTAGGCGTCATCACCTGGCGAACAGAGGCGTCCAGGCGGCTTTCGAAGCGCACGTCACGGGAAGTAACGATGCCGACGAGGTCGCCATCGTGCAGCACCGGAACGCCGGAGATGTTGTGCATGCGGGTCAGTTCGAACAGATCCCGGACCGTGGCGTCAGCCTCGATGGTGATCGGATCCTTGACCACGCCAGCCTCGAACCGCTTGACCTTGCGCACTTCGGCGGCCTGCTGTTCGATGGTCATGTTCTTGTGGATGATACCGATACCGCCTTCCTGGGCCATGGCAATGGCCAGACGGGCTTCGGTCACGGTGTCCATGGCGGCGGAAACCAGGGGGATATTCAGTTCGATGCCACGGGTGAGACGGGTTTTGAGACTGACTTCGTTAGGCAGCACCTCGGAATAACCGGGCACTAGGAGAATGTCGTCGAAGGTCAGAGCTTCTTGGCTGATACGCAGCATCGCGGGGGCTCCCGAGCGGGAAAATGGAAGCGCGCCATTATACTCATGCACCCCGTCTGGCTCAATGTAAAACTCTGTCTATTATTGGCGGGGTGATTGACGGGCTAAAACCACTGTCCTTGTGGTACACCAAACCCTGTGATGTACCTATCTACAACTCCACCTTCACCCAACTCACCGGCTGATCCAGCCAGTCGGCGAATTCATCAAGAAACCCCTGCTTGAACCCCGCCTCCAGCCAGTTATTGAAGATGAACCCCAGGTTGGAGAACGCGCAGGGTTGTAGGAACAGGAAGCCATTGATGTCATCTTCATGCCCACACTCGGGGCAGGTGAAGTTATCGGTACGCCCTGGCATCCAGTCTTCCAGGCTTTCGAATAGCGCTTCGCCAATCTCCCGGCGACACTCAGCGCAACCGGCTTCTTCAAGAAAGCCCTTGGCCGGCGTATAGATGCAGCGCTTGGTGATGATCTCCAGGCCATTGATCGGCTCGCCGAACGGCAAGGCTTCGGGGTGCATGACCACGTCGCGCGCACCGGGAGCGATGGCGTGGGCCATGCGATTGCCGGTGCGGCCGCAAGTGGTCAATTGCTCTTCGATAATGTTCTTGCGCACCAGCCAGCGCACGATTGCCCGGGCCCGAGGCTCGTGGACCGGCAGTGTGGAGATTTTCGGGACGATAATGCTTTGCGAATTCATGGCGAGGCCTGGCTGTTTCCCTGGCAGGATCTGATAAAAGGCCGGCAGCTTAATCCCTGGCCGTGCCAGGTCAAGCACTCAGGTAACGGCCGATCAACGCCAGCCCGCTGGCGAGCACCAGCCAGGTGACCAACCGCACGAACGCTTCGCGCGACATCTTCAGGGTCAGGCGACGCCCCACCCACAATCCCAGCGCCATGGCCGGCAATAAACACAGCGCCAGTACCAGCAAGGGTAGCTCGGCATACACGCCCGCAATGACAAACAAACTCAAGCGCACCACAGTGCTGCAACTGATCAGCGCACTCTGGGTCGCCCGCGCCGCCTCCTTGGGCAAACGGCTGTTCAGGTAGATGGCATATAAAAAGCCGCCACTGCCAAACAACGCTCCGAACATCCCGCCCACCGTGCCCATCGGCAACGCCCACAATGAAGATAACTGCTTGGGCCTGGTTTTTATCAACAGGCTGTAGATCGCATAGGCGCTAATAAACAGCCCCATCAACAGCAGCAAAAGATCTGACTTGAGGTTGAGCAGGAAAATCACACCCAAGGTGCACCCCACAGCCATGCAGGGCAGCAACCGCAGCAGCTCCGGCCGGGACACGTCCCGCCGCGACGGCAACAAGTTGCCAAAGGCGGCGACAAAATCCAGCAAGACCAATAGCGGGACAATCTTCGACAGCGGCATGAACAACAGCAGGATCGGCGCAGCCACCAGGGCGGTGCCGAACCCGGCGATGCCGAACACGATGTAGGCCAGGACAATGGCCGAGGCGATTACCAGCCATTCCATCGGGGCAAATGCCCACTGGCCCAACCATGGGAGAAGATTCATCCGGCACTTCCTTGATGAGGAGAGCGGGGACTTTAGCCAGATGTGTCGGGGCATATCCAGTATTTGTGCTGACTGGGCTACTGCTATCGCGAGCAAGCTCCCACACTGGATCTTCGGTGCGACATGGATCCCCTGTGGGAGCGAGCTTGCTCGCGATGCAGACAACCCGGTCTAATTGTCTGCACACCATTGGCGAATCCCCTTATCATGCCGCCCATGATTAAAGATCCCTTTGCCCGACTGGGCCTGGACCGCGAGGTCCTGACTGTCAGCCAACTCAACGGCCGTGCACGGGTGTTGCTGGAAGACGTGTTCAGCAACATCTGGGTCGAGGGCGAGATCTCCAACCTCGCCCGCCCGGCTTCCGGCCACGTGTATTTCACCCTCAAGGACAGCGGCGCCCAGGTGCGCTGCGCGCTGTTCCGGCAGAACGCCGCACGGGTGCGCCAGGCCTTGAAGGATGGGTTGGCGGTGAAGGTGCGCGGCAAGGTCTCGCTGTTCGAGGGCCGTGGCGACTATCAACTGATCCTCGACACCGTGGAACCGGCCGGCGATGGTGCCCTGCGCCTGGCCTTCGATGCCCTGAAGGAAAAGCTCAGCGCCGAAGGGCTGTTCAGCGCCGAACGCAAAGTGCCGCTGCCGGCCCATCCGCAACGCATCGGCATCATCAGTTCGCCCACCGGCGCGGTGATCCGCGACATCATCAGCGTCTTCCGCCGCCGCGCGCCGCAGATTTCCCTGACCTTGATTCCCACCGCAGTGCAAGGCCGAGAAGCCACCGGGCAAATTGTTCGCGCCCTGAAACTGGCCGATGCCCGCGGCTTCGACGCGCTGATCCTGGCCCGGGGCGGCGGTTCGCTGGAAGATTTGTGGTGCTTCAACGAAGAAGCCGTGGCCCGGGCGGTGGATGCCTGCGTCACGCCGATCGTCAGCGCCGTCGGCCATGAGACCGACGTATCCATCAGCGATTTCGTCGCCGATGTGCGTGCCCCGACCCCGTCCGCCGCCGCCGAACTGCTGGCACCGGATGCCGGCGACCTGGTCCGCCGGGTTGAAAGTCTGCACCGCCGGTTGGTGATGCGCATGCGTGACCGGCTGATGCGCGACCAACTGCGCCTCGAAGGTCTTACGCGGCGCCTGCGTCATCCCGGCGAACGGCTGCGCCAACAGGCCCAGCGCCTCGACGATCTGGACATGCGCATGCGCCGGGCCTTCGAGCGCAGCCTCAACACCCGCCGCGAAAGGCTGATCCGCCTGGAAACCCGTCTGGCCGGACAGCATCCGGGCCGGCAATTGGCCATGTTGCGTCATCGCCTCGACAGCCTTGCCGAACGCTTGCCCCGGGCGATGCGCGAAGGGCTCAAAACGCGACGCGTGCAGTTGCAAAACCAGATGCAGACGCTGCACATCGTCAGCCCGCTGGCGACCCTTGGTCGTGGCTACAGCATCCTGCTCGACGAGCGCGGCCATGCCATCCGCAACGCCGGGCAAACCCAGATGGGCCAGCGCCTGACCGCCAAGCTCGGCGAAGGCGAACTGCTGGTGCGGGTCGAAGACAACCACCTGACGCCAGTCACCCTTTCTTTATTGGATTGATTCATGCCGCGATTCCTCGCTCCGCTGCTGTTGCTGTGCCTGACCTTCAACGCCCACGCCGACAGCTACATCACCCGCCTGTTGAACAAACCGGTGCCCGGCGGTGTGGCCGTGGTGGACCTGGGCAGCGCGGCCCAGGCGCCAAAAGCCACCTACCAGGGCAAACCGGTGCTGGTGGTCAAGGAGCAACAGAACTGGCTGGCGATTGTCGGCATTCCGTTGACGGTACAACCCGGCACGCAGCAGATCAGCAGCGGCGGCAGCACTCAGCCCTTCGTGGTCGGTTACAAGAAGTATCCCGAGCAGCACATCACGCTGAAGAACAAGCGTCAGGTCAACCCTAACCCGGCGGACCTCAAGCGTATCGACGCCGAGCTGGCGGTGCAGTTGAAGGCCTACCGCAGCTTCAGCCCGAACATCCCCAGCAATCTGTTGCTGGATAAACCGGTCAACGGCCCGCTGTCGAGCAAGTTCGGTGTGCGCCGTTTCTTCAACGGCGAAGAACGCAACCCCCACGCAGGCCTGGACTTCGCCGTGCCCGCCGGCACACCGATCAAGACCCCGGCCGCCGGCAAGGTGATCCTCACCGGCAACTATTTCTTCAATGGCAACACGGTATTCGTCGACCATGGCCAGGGCTTCATCAGCATGTTCTGCCACATGTCGAAAATAGATGTGAAGGTCGGCCAGCAGTTGGCCCGTGGCACAGTGGTCGGCAAGGTCGGCGCCACCGGCCGGGCGACCGGGCCGCATATGCACTGGAACATCAGCCTGAACGATGCTCGTGTGGATCCGGCGATTTTTATCGGGGCGTTTCAGCCCTGAGCATTTCGGTCAGGCTACTGGTCTCTTCGCGAGCAGGCTCGCTCCCACATTGGGATCTGCGTAGACCACAACATTGCAACCACAAAGATCCCTTGTGGGAGCGAGCCTGCTCGCGAAGACGCAGGCCCTGGCACCACCATCCTTGGAATTGCCGAGCCCTAAATATCAGCGCAATCCTTTGAGCCTATTCTGACCGCTTACGCGATTAAATCTCGCAAACCCATCCAAAAACAGAACTTCTCCCAATTTTTTCCGACTGCTTGCAACCCCCCGTCCACGCGGTTAGGGTTGAGGGCATGAAAACCTCTCACACCCTCATTCAGCTTCGTCAGCACCGCAGCCTGTGCCTCGTCAGCGCACGACTGCCGGGCTGAATCGCGGCAACTCGTCCCGGCTGACAAGCCACCCCATTCGAACCACCGGCAGGCCGCCTTTTTCCGGCCACGACAATAAGGATTTCCTCATGAGCATGCTCAAAGACCCGTCTTCGAAATACCGCGCCTTCCCGACCATCAACCTGCCGGATCGCACCTGGCCGTCGAAGACCATCACTGCCGCGCCGATCTGGTGCAGTTCCGACCTGCGTGATGGCAACCAGTCGCTGATCGAGCCCATGGACGCGGCCAAGAAGCTGCGCTTCTGGAAAACCTTGGTGGCGGTGGGCGTGAAAGAAATCGAAGCGTCGTTCCCGGCCGCTTCCCAGACTGACTTCGACTTCGTGCGCACCCTCATCGAAGAAGGCCACATCCCGGACGACACCACCATCCAGGTGCTGACCCAGGCCCGCGAAGACCTCATCGCCCGTACCTTCGAATCCCTGCGTGGCGCGAAGAAAGCCATCGTCCACCTCTACAACGCCACCTGTCCGTCGTTCCGCCGCATCGTGTTCAACCAGGACAAGGAAGGCGTGAAGGAAATTGCAGTGAACGCGGCCAAGCTGTTCGTCAAATACGCCGCTCAGCAGCCGGAAACCCAGTGGCAGTTCGAATATTCCCCAGAAACCTTCAGCGCCACCGAGCTGGAGTTCGCCAAGGAAGTCTGCGACGCCGTGATCGAAGTGTGGAACCCGACCCCGGAGCGCAAGGTGATCCTTAACCTGCCCGCCACCGTGGAAGTCGCCACGCCGAACATCTACGCCGACCAGATCGAGTGGTTCCACCGCAACATCAGCCGTCGTGACAGCGTGCTCATCAGCCTGCACACCCACAACGACCGTGGCACCGGCGTGGCCGCTACCGAGCTGGGCCTGATGGCCGGCGCCGACCGTGTCGAAGGCTGCCTGTTCGGCAACGGCGAGCGCACCGGCAACGTCGACCTGGTGACCGTCGCGCTGAACCTCTACACCCAGGGTATCGACCCTGAGCTGGATTTCTCCGACATCGACGGCGTACGCAAAGTGGTCGAAGAGTGCAACCAGATCGCGGTGCACCCGCGTCATCCTTATGTGGGCGACCTGGTCCACACCGCATTTTCCGGCTCGCACCAGGACGCGATCCGCAAGGGCTTCGCCCAGCAGAAACCCGACACCCTTTGGGAAGTGCCGTACCTGCCGATCGACCCGGCTGACATCGGCCGCAGCTACGAGGCGGTGATCCGCGTGAACAGCCAGTCGGGCAAGGGCGGCATCGCCTACCTGCTGGAGCAGGAATACGGCATCAGCCTGCCGCGTCGCATGCAGATCGAATTCAGCCAAGTGGTGCAGCGCGAAACCGATCGCCTGGGCCTGGAAATGACTGCCCAGCAGATCCATGCCCTGTTGCAGCGTGAATACCTGCAAGCCAACACCCCGTATGCGCTGGTCAGCCATCGCCTGCAGGAAGAAAACGGCAACAGCGCCGTGGAAGTGGAAGTCGCCAGCAAAGGCCAGGGCGAAACCAACCTGCACTGGCGTGGCAAAGGCAACGGCGCGCTGGAAGCGCTGGTGGCCGGCCTGCCGATTCCGGTGGAAATCATGGACTACAACGAACACGCCATCGGCGCCGGCACCAACGCCAAGGCGGCGGCTTACATCGAGCTGCGGGTCAACGGTGAGCGTGCGGTGCATGGCGTGGGCATCGATGAAAACATCACCACCGCCAGCTTCAAGGCGCTGTTCAGTGCACTGAACCGCTCGCTGAGCCAGCCGGAAGCCAAGGCGGCCTGACCAAGGCTGAAATGCAAAAAGGCCCTGGGGTGTGAACCTCAGGGCCTTTTTGTTTGGCTGATGATTTGAATTGGCTGCTCTGGCCTGTTCGCGAGTCAGCCAATAAAAATCTCAGGCATGGGTATCGATCGAAATCGTCATCGCCTGCAACAGCGCAGCCTGCAGGGTCTGCAAGGTTGCCTGGGTCGCCATGATCTGGGTCTGGATCGCCATGGCTTGCTGGGATTTCTGCGCCTGGTCGGCCTGGCTTTTCTGGACGCGGGCCAGTTGGGCTTGCTGGTCGGCCAGCAATTTTTCGGTTCGTTCGATCTGCTTCTTCAACTGTTCGATGACATCGCTGCTGCCGCTGCTGCCGCCGGCACCTGCGATGTTCGCGCCGCTGGTGTCGACTTTCAGTAGCTTGTCTTTGTCTTCGGCGGTTTCGGTCGGTGTCACTGGACTGACCGCCCTGTCTTCCTCAGCCCCGCGGATGGTGACTGTGGGAGCAGACAATGGATAAGGGTTTACGGTCGTTGCGCTGATGCTGGTCATAGGGGATTCCTCCTTGGCTGACCGGTTATCGGCGCGCAACACCGTTCCTTGAGGCTGAATCGTTTCAATAGATGAATTCGAAACGATCGGCATCCAGGTTCGCTGGAAAGCGTTTGCGATACTCAGCCAGGTCCGCGGCGCTCAGGCAAACCGTGAACACACCGTCGGCATCGCCGGCGCCGAGCAGGGTCTCGCCCTGGAAGTCCAGCACCTGGCTGTCGCCGGTGTAGGCGAAGCCCTTGCCGTCGGTGCCGATCCGATTCACCGCCGCCACATAGCACAGGTTTTCGATGGCCCGTGCCGGCAGCAAACGGTTCCAATGCTGACGCCGAGCGCCCGGCCAGTTGGCGGTGTACAGCAACAGATCGGTGTCCTCGGCGTCGCGGCTCCACGCCGGAAAGCGCAGGTCATAGCAGATCAACGGGCGAATCCGCCATCCCTTGAGCTCGAACAGTACCTGCTGATCACCCGGCGTGTAGTGGTTGTGCTCGCCGGCCATGCGGAACAGATGGCGTTTGTCGTAATGCAGCACCTCGCCGTCGGGCCGCGCCCACAGCAAGCGATTACGATGGCTGCCATCGCCGGCCTGGACGATCACGCTGCCGGTGATCACTGCATCCAGTTTCGCCGCCTGGTCCTTGAGCCATTGGCGCGTCGGACCATTCTCGGGCTCCGCCAACGTCTCGGACTCCATGGAAAAGCCCGTGGTGAACATTTCCGGCAGGATGATCAGGTCCGCCCCCCGCGCCTGTTCAAGCAGCGCGTCGAAATGCTCAAGGTTAGCTCGACGGTCATGCCAGGCCAGGGTTGTCTGGATCAAGGCAACGTTCAGGTTGGGCAAGGTGCTCAAATCACGCATAGCTTTTGCGCCGCTTCACGCAGCGTCTCCTCGCGCTTGGCAAAGCACAGGCGCACCAGGCGCTGGCCTTGCGGTGGGTTCTGGTAGAAGACCGAGATCGGAATGGTCGCCACGCCATGTTCGCGGGTCATCCACACCGCCATGTCGACGTCGTTGAGGTCCGGGCGGATCTGCGAGTAATCCACCAGCTGGAAATAGGTGCCGGTGACGCGCTTGAAGCTGAACCGCGACGGTGCCAGCAGGTCGCAGAACAGATCGCGCTTGGCCTGGTAGAAGTCCGGCAGTTCGTCGACGTGCTCCGGATGCGCGGCCATGTAGTCGGCCAAGGCATACTGCAACGGTGTGACGCCGCAAAAACTGACGTACTGATGCACCTTGCGCAACTCCGCCGTCAGGGCCGGTGGCGCGACGACATAACCGGTCTTCCAGCCGGTGACGTGGTAGGTCTTGCCAAACGAACTGACCACGAAGGCACGGCGATACAGTTCTTCATGGGCAAGCACGCTGACATGAGCCACGCCGTCGAACACCAGGTGCTCATACACCTCGTCGCTGATCAGATAGATGTCACGGTCGCGGATCAACGCCGCCAATTGGTCCAGCTCGGCGCGGCTGATCAACGCACCGCTGGGGTTGTGCGGCGTGTTGAGGATGATCATGCGCGTGCGCGGGCTCAGGGCTTCGCCGAGCTTTTCAAAGTCGATGGCGAAATCGCCCAGGCTCAATGGCACATGCACGCAACGCCCGCCGGCCAGTTGCACGGACGGCTCGTAGCTATCGTAGGCGGGGTCGAAGACGATGACTTCATCGCCGCTGTTAACCACCGCCGCGATGGCGCAAAAAATCGCCTGGGTCGCGCCAGGGGTCACGGTGACTTCCTGATCGGCATCGACGGTAGCGCCATAGCTGCGGGCAACTTTGGCCGCAATCTGCTGGCGCAGCGCCGGCAGGCCGGTCATGGGGGAATATTGGTTGTGGCCTTGGGCGATGTGCCGGCCGACCGCATCGCGCAGGGCTTGCGGGCCATCGAAATCGGGAAACCCCTGGGACAGGTTCAGCGCGCCGGTCTGTGCGGCGAGTTGGGACATCTGGGTGAAAATCGTGATGCCGACGTTCGGCAACTTGCTGGTGATCATCGAGGGTTCCCTGGGTCTGCACCCGGCTCTGGTGCGGCGCGGGAGAGGTCGAGGATAGCCCAATCGCCGGGCATGAAAAAGGGTGCCCGTGGGCACCCTCTTCAATTGTCGCCGAACCACCGTGGCGAGGGAGCTTGCTCCCGCTGGGGTGCGAAGCAGCCCCTGTGTTTCATCTGATGCACTGCGGTGGCAGGTACATCTTTGGGGCTGCTGCGCAGCCCAGCGGGAGCAAGCTCCCTCGCCACAGAGCGGTCCTGAGCAAACCTGATTCAGCGCTTGTCGCGGCGCTTCTTGTCGGCCTTCTTGTGGTGCGACATCAAGCGGCGCTTCTTGTTGACCTGGCGGTCGGTGAGCGTGTTCTTGTTGCCTTCGTACGGGTTCTCACCGCCCTTGAACTCGATGCGGATCGGCGTGCCGACCAGCTTCAGGACCCGGCGATAGGTGTTCTCCAAGTAACGAACGTACGACTTGGGCACCTTTTCGATCTGGTTACCGTGGATCACGATAATCGGCGGGTTGGCACCGCCCAAGTGGGCGTAGCGCAGCTTGATCCGACGGTTGTTGACCATCGGTGGCGCGTGCTCGCCGACCGCATCTTCGAGGATCTGGGTCAGGCGGTTGGTCGGCCAGCGGGTAACCGCCGACTTGAACGAGTTCTGCACCGAAGCGTAGAGGTTGCCCACGCCCGTGCCGTGCAGGGCCGAGATGAAGTGGATGTCGGCAAAGTCGACGAAGAACAACCGACGCTGGAGTTCGACTTTCACAAAGTCGCGCTCGCTCGGCGTCATGCCGTCCCACTTGTTGATCGCGATGACCAGCGCACGACCGGCTTCGAGGGCAAAGCCCAGCAGGTTCAAGTCGTGATCCACCACGCCTTCGCGTGCGTCCATCACGAAGATCACCACGTTGGCGTCCTTGATCGCCTGCAGCGTCTTGACCACGGAGAACTTTTCGACTTCTTCGTGGATCTTGCCGCGCTTGCGTACACCGGCGGTGTCGATCAGCGTGTATTTCTCTTCGTTACGCTCGAAGGGAATATAGATGCTGTCGCGGGTGGTGCCGGGCTGGTCGTACACAATGACCCGGTCTTCGCCGAGCATGCGGTTGACCAGGGTCGACTTGCCCACGTTCGGGCGGCCGATGATTGCGATCTTGATCCCGTCTTTTTCGCTCGGGCCCGGAATGCGCTTGGCTTCCTCGCCTTCGGCAACGACTTCTTCCTCGCCTTCTTCCGGCTCGTCTTCATCGTCCTTGGGGAAACTCTCAAGGGCGATTTCCAGCATCTGGGTGATGCCACGGCCGTGAGCGCCGGCGATCGGGATCGCCTGGCCCATGCCCAACGGTGCAAACTCGGCGCGGGCCATGTCCGGGTCGATGTTGTCGACCTTGTTGGCGACCACGTAAGAACGCTTGTTACGCTTGCGCAAATGCTCGGCAATCATCTGGTCGGCGGCGGTAAAACCGGCCTTGGCGTCTACCAGGAACAGCACCACATCCGCTTCTTCGATGGCGAGCAGCGACTGCTCGGCCATTTTTTCATCCATGCCGTGTTCATCACCGGAGATGCCGCCGGTGTCGACCAGAATATAGGTACGCCCTTGCCACTTGGCCTCACCGTATTGGCGATCACGGGTCAGACCGGACAAGTCGCCGACGATGGCGTCGCGAGTCCTGGTCAGGCGGTTGAACAAGGTGGACTTGCCGACGTTCGGTCGGCCCACCAGGGCGATTACGGGAACCATGCGGCTCTCCACTTCGTTATTTCCAGAAAATACAAAAGCCGCTGCGAGGCAGCGGCTGGTGCTCGGGGCAGCCTGTGCAAGCACTGCAAGCCTCGCGAACAAGGCCGCTTGGGGGATAAGCCCCAAGCATAGTCTTACTTGATGGTCAGGGCTTCCAGTTTGCCGCTGTTGCCATACACATAGATCATGCTGCCCACCACCAGCGGACGGGCACGCAGGCCGTCGCTGTCGATGCGCTCACGGCCGACGAAACGACCGTCCACCTGGCTGAGCAGGTGCAGGTAACCTTCCAGGTCACCCACTGCAACGTAGCTGGAGAACACTTCCGGGGCCGACAGTTGACGACGGGCCAGGGAATCGTTGCTCCACAATGCGGTGGTGGAACGCTCGTCGACGCCTTCGACGGTGCCCGAGGACAGGCTTACGTAGACGCTGCCAAAGCCTTGGGCGACACCGGCGTAGCTGGACGCATCGCGCTGCCACAACGGACGACCGGTTTCCAGGTCGAGCGCCGCGACGCGGCCCTGGTAGCTGGCGACGTACAGCGTACCGCCGGACAGCAGCAAGCCGCCATCGATGTCGACCACGCGTTCCAGTTCCGAACGACCTTGAGGGATCGCTACACGCTGCTCCCAGACCGGCACGCCATTGGAAATGTCCAGGGCCACGACTTTACCGGTCGACAGGCCAGCCACCGCGAGGCGGTTGGTGACGATCGGTGCGCTGGTGCCGCGCAGGGTCAGGACCGCCGGGGTACTGTCATACAACCAGCGCTGGCCGCCGGTGGCGGCGTCCAGGCCGATCAGACGGTCGTCCTGGGTCTGGACCACGACCACATCACCGTTGGTGGCAGGCGGCGCGAGGACTTCACTGGTCACGCGGGCGCGCCATTTTTCTTCGCCGCTGCTCGCGTCAAGGGCGACGATCTCGCCCTTGAGCGTGCCGATCATGACCAGCCCGTAACCCACGCCAACGGCGCCGGACACAGGCAGCTCGAGATCTTTTTCCCACTTCACGTCGCCGTTCGTGCGATCCATGGCCATGACGACGCCAGTAACGTCGCCGGCATAGATGGTGTCGCCGTCGATGGCCGGCACCAGCATATTGTAGGTTTCACCCTGGCCGTCACCGATGGAGCGGCTCCATTGCTTCTGCAGCACGACTTCTTCTTTGAAGTCGGTCAGTTCGGCCGGAGGCAGTTCTTTCTTGCTGTTGCTGCTGCAACCCGCGGCCAGAATGGCCAGGGTCAGCAATGCTGCATGTTTCCAACGGATCACGTCACGCATCCCCTTTGGCCAGGTCGTCCAGCTTGATTTGCAGGCCACCGACCGCGGCTTCATCCGACAGCGCAGCCTTGGCTTTTTGGTAGGCCACATGGGCCTCATCGGCACGACCCAGCTGTACCAGCAGGTCGCCCTTGAGTTCTTCGCGAGTCGCCAGGAACGCCTTGTCGGCGTCGCCGTCGAGCAGCTTCAATGCATCTTCAGCCTTGTTCTGTGCCGCCAGCACCTGTGCCAGGCGCTGACGCGCCACTTCGCCCAGGGTCGGGTTGGCCGGCTTGTCGACGATCGCTTTCAGCTCGGTGGCCGCATCGTCCAGCTTGCCGCTGTCCACCGCGACCTTGGCCACGAAGAGGCTGCCGTACTGGGCATAGGCGGTGCCGCCGAACTCTTTGTTGAGCTTGCCGGCCAGGTCCGCCACGCGGGCCGCGTCAGGCTTGCCGTCCGGGGTCAGGGTGGTTTCCAGCAATTGCTGGTAGAGCATCGAGGCGCCTTGCGACTGGTTGCTCTGGTATTTCTGGTAGGCCTGCCAGCCGAACACGATGACCAGCGCCAACAGGCCGCCAGTGACCAGCGGCTTGCCATTGCGCGTCCACCAGTCCTTCAAATCCGCCAGCTGTTCATCTTCGGTACTCGACACCCCAATACTCCTTAATCGCTAAATCGGCTGTTTGACAGCTTCAACCCTGCACGACGCAGGTGGCCAGGTGCGCGGCAAGCGCATCCCAGGCAATGCTTTGTTGTTCGCCCTGGCCACGCAGGGGTTTGAAACCTACCACTTGTTGGGCCAGTTCGTCGTCACCGAGGATCAATGCGTACAGCGCACCGCTCTTGTCGGCCTTCTTGAATTGGCTCTTGAAGCTGCCGGCGCCGGCATTGATCTGCAAGCGCAGGTTGGGTAGCTGGTCACGGATCCGCTCGCTAAACGACAAGGCGGCCAGTTCGGCGGCCTCGCCAAAGGCGCACAGGTATACGTCGACCTGGCGGGAAAGCTCTTCAGGCACTTTATCCAGAGCTTCAAGCATCAGTACCAAACGTTCGATGCCCATGGCAAAGCCCACGCCCGGGGTCGGCTTGCCGCCCATCTGCTCCACCAGCCCGTCGTAGCGACCACCGGCACACACGGTGCCCTGGGCGCCGAGCTTGTCGGTGACCCACTCGAAGACGGTCTTGCTGTAGTAATCCAGGCCCCGGACCAACTTGGGGTTGATCACATAAGGAATGCCAACGGCGTCCAGGCGTGCCTTCAACCCTTCGAAATGCGCCCGGGACTCGTCGTCGAGGTAGTCGGCCATTTTCGGCGCGTCCACCAGGATCGCTTGGGTTTCCGGGTTCTTGGTGTCCAGCACGCGCAGCGGGTTGGTCTTGAGGCGGCGCTGGCTGTCTTCGTCGAGCTTGTCGATGTGCGCGGACAGAAACTCCACCAGCGCTTCGCGATAGCGGCCACGGGACTCGCTGGTGCCCAGGCTGTTGAGCTCAAGCTTGACTGCGTCGCGCAGCCCCAGCTCGCCCCACAGGCGCCAGGTCATGACGATCAATTCGGCGTCGATGTCCGGCCCTTCGAGGTTGAACACCTCGAGACCGATCTGGTGGAACTGGCGGTACCGGCCTTTCTGCGGACGCTCGTGGCGGAACATCGGGCCGACGTACCAGAGTTTCTGCACCTGGCCCCCGCCGGTAATGCCATGCTCGAGCACTGCACGCACGCATGCCGCCGTGCCTTCGGGGCGCAAGGTCAGGGAATCGCCGTTGCGGTCGTCGAAGGTGTACATCTCTTTTTCGACGATGTCGGTCACTTCACCGATGGAGCGCTTGAACAGCTCGGTGAACTCGACGATCGGCATGCGGATCTGCCGATAACCGTAGTTATCCAGCAAACGCGCCACGGTGCCCTCGAAATAGCGCCACAGGGGCGTCTGCTCGGGCAGGATGTCGTTCATGCCACGAATGGCTTGCAGAGACTTGCTCACATGTATTCCTTAATCTTGCGACTTAACCGCGCGCGATGACCGCTGCGTCGGCTTCGACCTTTTCGGCCGCTTTCTGGCGGATCAGCTTTTCCAGCTCATCCACCAGATTGTCATTCGTCAGTTTCTGCGACGGCTTGCCATCGATGTAAATCAGGTTCGGTGTGCCGCCAGTGAGGCCGATATGGGCCTCCTTGGCTTCGCCAGGCCCGTTGACCACGCAGCCGATCACCGCGACATCCAGCGGCACCAGCAAATCTTCAAGGCGCCCTTCCAGCTCGTTCATGGTCTTGACCACATCGAAGTTCTGCCGCGAGCAGCTCGGGCAGGCGATGAAGTTGATGCCGCGCGAACGCAGGTGCAGGGACTTGAGGATGTCGTAGCCGACTTTCACTTCCTCGACCGGGTCAGCCGCCAGCGAGATGCGGATGGTATCGCCAATCCCTTCGGCGAGCAGCATACCGAGGCCGACGGCGGATTTCACCGTACCCGAACGCAACCCACCGGCTTCGGTGATGCCCAGGTGCAGCGGCTGGACGATTTCCTTGGCCAGCAGGCGGTAGGCTTCGACGGCCATGAACACATCGGACGCCTTTACGCTGACCTTGAAGTCCTGGAAATTCAGGCGTTCGAGGTGCTCCACATGGCGCAGGGCCGACTCCACCAGCGCGGCTGGGGTCGGTTCGCCGTATTTTTTCTGCAGGTCTTTTTCCAGGGAGCCAGCGTTGACGCCGATGCGGATCGGAATGCCGCGATCACGGGCGGCATCCACCACGGCCCGCACACGGTCTTCGCGACCGATGTTGCCGGGGTTGATGCGCAGGCAATCGACGCCCAATTCGGCCACGCGCAGGGCGATGCGGTAGTCGAAGTGGATATCGGCCACCAAGGGGACCTTGACCAGTTGCTTGATCTTGCCGAATGCCTCGGCGGCGTCCATATCCGGCACGGACACGCGCACGATGTCGACGCCGGCGGCTTCCAGGCGGTTGATCTGCGCGACCGTGGCGGCCACGTCATTGGTGTCGCTGTTGGTCATGCTCTGCACAGCGATTGGCGCATCGCCGCCCACGGGCACGTTACCGACCCAGATTTTCCGGGACTCGCGACGCTTGATTGGAGATTCGCCGTGCATGACTTATTGACCCAATTTCAGGCGAGCGGTCTCGCCACTGGTGAACGGAGCCACATCGACCGGCTGGCCGTTGTAGCTGACCTGCGCGCCACGGGCATAACCCAGGCGTACGGCAAACGGTGGCTTGCCGTTGACTGAGGTGCTGTCGCCCTTGCGCTTGAGGCCACTGAACAACACCTTGCCGTTGCCGTCGGTGATCTGCGTCCAGCAATCGGCGGTGAACTGAATCTGTACCTGGCCGTCGCCCGGTGCGGGGGCCTGAGCGGTTGGAGCAACCGGCGCCGCCGGCACCGTTGGAGCCGCCACGGTCGGCGCGGGCGTGACAGGGGCCGGAGCTGCCGGGGCTGCTGGTGCCGCCGGAGCGCTGCCAGCCTGGACCGGCGCGGTCGGTGCGGGCGCAGTGGCTGGGGCCGTTGGAGCGGCTGATTCGGTACCCGCGGCGGCACCGGTCTCGCCATTGTCAGGGCCTTGCGGCAGGGCCAGGGCGGTTTCGCCTTCGGCCTGGCCTTCGACGACGGCCTGGTCTTCCGGTTCGTCCAGCGGATGGATCTGGGTCGTGCCGTCGGCGCCTTCGACTTCGACGTGCTCGGGGTTCATGGCAACCGGCTCCTTGCCACGCAAGGAAGCCTGGTCTTGCCACCAGACAAAACCACCACCAATCACCGCAATCAGCAGCAACAGACTGACGATTCGCAAAATGGTGTGGGAAACGCGAACCGGCTCCTCGATACGACCCAGGCTGTGCACGCTGCTGCCCTGGGCATCGGAACCGGTGTATTGATCGAATTGCTGGACCAGCGTGGTCTGGTCCATGCCAAGCAGTTTGGCATAGGCGCGGATATAGCCCCGGGCAAAGGTATGCCCTGGCAATTTGTCGAACGCGCCTGCTTCCAGGTTGCTCAGGGAAGTCACGGTGAGGTTGAGCTTGAGGGCCACTTCGGCCAGCGACCAACCATTGCTTTCGCGGGCTTGACGCAGGGTCTCACCGGGATTTACGCGAGTCGCTGCTACAACTTCGGGATGCGCCGCTTTCATCATTGCTCCGACAGGTATTGCTGATATTCCGGCGTACCGGGATAAAGTCTTTTGAGTTGCAGGCCGTAGCTTGCGGCCTTGTCGCGATCTTCAAACACATGTGCCAGCCGAACGCCGAGCAATAGACTACGTGCATTTTGCTCGCTGAGCAGGCTAAAACGCTCGTAATAGTCGCGCGCGGGCACATAATGCCTGTCCTCGTAGGACAACTCAGCCATTTCCAGCAACGCACGGGGTTGTTGGCGGTTGAGCCGCAGCGCTTTTTCCAACTGCTGGCGGGCCAGGTCGCGCTGGCCGAGTTTCGCGGCGGTCATGCCGAGGTTCTCGAAGACCCGTGAGCGCTCGGGGTAAAGGGTATCGGCGGCGGCTTGCTCGAAACGTTCGTAGGCGTCCTTGTAGCGGGCCTGTTCGTAGAGAAAACTGCCGTAATTGTTCAGGATCCGGGCATCTTGCGGCTGGGCCGACAGCGCCTTGCGAAAATGCTCGTCAGCCAGTTCCGGCTCCAGCTCCGCCTGGAACACCAACGCCAGCGCCGCGTTGGCATCGGCGTCGGAGCTGTCCAGTTCCAGGGCTTTCTTGAGGGGCACCTTGGCCCGCTCGGTCATGCCCTGCTGCAAGTAGCCAATGCCCAACTGCACATAGGCTTCGCGCGCCTCGTCGCGCCCTTTGCTGGTCTTCATCGGGTTGTAGTCACCCGACAGGACACAACCGGAGCAGAGTCCGGCCAACAGCAACAGCAGCGCGAAGCGCAGGGACATAGAGTTCCTCTCTTAGTGACTGTTCGCAGCGTTCTGCGCGACTTCGTCGGCGGCGTTCAATTCGCGCACGGCGATGTAGCGTTCGCTGCGACGGGTGCGATCCAGCACCTGTCCAACCAATTGGCCACACGCGGCGTCGATGTCTTCGCCGCGGGTGGTGCGCACGGTGACGTTGAAGCCAGCGTGGTGGAGCTGATCCTGGAAGCGACGGATCGCGTTGTTGCTCGGACGCTCGTAACCGGAATGCGGGAACGGGTTGAAGGGGATCAGGTTGATCTTGCACGGGATGTTCTTGAGCAGCTCGATCATCTCGACCGCGTGTTCAACCTTGTCGTTCACGTCCTTGAGCAGGGTGTATTCGATGGTCAGCACGCGCTTTTCGCCCAGGGACGACATATAGCGCTGGCACGACTCGAGCAGCATCTTAAGCGGATATTTCTTGTTGATCGGCACCAATTGGTTACGCAATGCGTCATTGGGTGCGTGCAGCGACAACGCCAGGGAGACGTCGATGTGCTTGGCCAGCTCATCGATCATCGGCACCACGCCGGACGTGGATAGGGTCACGCGGCGCTTGGAAATGCCGTAGCCCAGGTCATCCATCATCAGGTGCATGGCGGAAACGACGTTGTCGAAGTTCAGCAGCGGCTCTCCCATGCCCATCATCACCACGTTGGTGATGGCACGGTCGACGGTTGCCGGGACACTGCCAAAGGATTTGTTGGCAATCCACACCTGGCCGATCACTTCGGCGGCGGTGAGGTTGCTGTTGAAGCCTTGCTTGCCGGTGGAGCAGAAACTGCAATCCAGGGCACAGCCTGCCTGGGACGAAACGCACAAGGTGCCGCGCTTGCCCTGGGGAATGTAGACGGTCTCGACGCAGCTGCCGGAAGCCACGCGCACTACCCATTTACGGGTGCCGTCGCTGGAGATGTCCTGGCTGACCACTTCGGGACCGCGAATCTCGGCAACAGCCTTGAGCTTTTCGCGCAGGGCCTTGCCGACATTCGTCATGGCGTCGAAATCGTCGACGCCAAAGTGGTGAATCCATTTCATCACCTGGCCGGCACGGAAACGCTTCTCCCCGATCGAGTCGAAGAATTTCTCCATTTCCGGCTGGGTCAGGCCCAACAGGTTGGTTTTGCCGTTCGATGTAGTCATGGATTCACCTTCACTCAAAAGCCTGGGCTTAGCGAGTGGTTACTTCAGTAGCGGAGAAAAAGTAAGCGATTTCGCGAGCAGCGGCAGCTTCGGAGTCCGAACCGTGGACGGCGTTGGCGTCGATGGATTCAGCGAAGTCAGCACGGATGGTGCCGGCAGCAGCTTCTTTAGGGTTGGTAGCGCCCATCAGCTCACGGTTGCGAGCGATGGCGTTTTCGCCTTCCAGCACCTGAACGACAACCGGACCGGAAGTCATGAAAGCAACCAGCTCACCGAAGAAACCGCGCTCGCTGTGCTCAGCGTAGAAGCCTTCGGCTTCGGCTTTGGACAGTTGCTTCATTTTCGAAGCTACAACGCGCAGGCCAGCGTCTTCGAAGCGGGTAACGATCTTGCCGATCACGTTTTTAGCAACGGCGTCAGGCTTGATGATGGAGAAAGTACGTTGAACAGCCATGGTGTAACTCCAGAAACGGTAATTTACGAAAAATTAAACCCGCGAATTATACGCGGGTTCTTAGGTATTGCCTAACCTGCGAAGCGATCAGTCCAATTCGGCGGCCCAGAGCTCCTGAACCGCTTCCAACACCTTCTCGCCGACTCGGCCAGACGTGGCATCGAAGCCAGGCAGCTCCAGGATCATCTGCTGCAGACGGACGAAACCTACAGAGTACGGATCGAGGCCCTCATGGGCTTCAGCCAATTCTTCTGCGATGCGCTGTACATCATTCCAACCATAGCTCATGACAGTGTCACCATCAGTGCGGCGCTTCGGCCGCATGGTTAAGCGAATATTTCGGGATTTCGACGGTCAGGTCTTCGGTGCCGACGATAACCTGGCAACCCAGGCGCGATTGCGCTTCCAGTCCCCAGGCCCGATCAAGGAAGTCTTCCTCCAGTTCGTCCGCCTCTTCCAGCGAGTCGAAGCCTTCGCGAATGATGCAATGGCAGGTCGTGCAAGCACAGACGCCGCCACAGGCACTTTCCATCTCGATATGGTGCTCATGGGCCAGCTCGAGAATGGAGATTCCGGGCTCAGCCTCTACGACCATGCCCTCCGGACAGAACTTCTCGTGGGGCAGAAAAATCACCTGCGGCATCAGTTATTCCTCGATTTCATTCAGGTTGCGCCCCGCCAGGGCGGCTTTCACCGTCGAGTCCAGGCGGCGGGCAGCAAAGGCATCGGTGACCTGCGACAAACGCTTGGTCTGCTGCTCGATGGCATAACCATCGGTGCCCTTGAGCAATTCGGACAATTCCTGCACTTGCAGCTCGATGACCATGCGTTCCTCGGCGTCGAGCAAACGGTCGCCATCCGCTTCAAGGGCGGCTTGCACGGCTTCGATCAGACGCTGGCCGTCGACTTGCTGTTCACGCAACACACGGGCAACCTTGTCGTCGCTGGCGTGCTGGAACGAGTCCTTGAGCATCTTGGCAATTTCACCGTCGGTCAGGCCATAGGACGGCTTGACCTGGATGCTCGCCTCCACGCCCGAACCCAACTCGCGGGCGGAGACGTTGAGCAGACCGTCGGCGTCGACCTGGAAGGTCACGCGGATCTTCGCTGCACCGGCAACCATCGCCGGGATGCCGCGCAATTCGAAGCGGGCCAGGGAACGGCAGTCGCTGATCAGCTCACGCTCGCCTTGCAGCACGTGGATCATCATGGCCGACTGGCCGTCTTTATAAGTGGTGAAGTCCTGGGCGCGGGCAACCGGGATGGTAGTGTTGCGCGGAATTACCTTCTCCATCAGGCCACCCATGGTTTCCAGCCCCAGGGACAGCGGGATTACGTCGAGCAACAGCAGCTCGCCACCGTCGCGCTTGTTGCCGGCCAGGGTGTCGGCCTGGATCGCGGCGCCGATGGCGACTACCTGGTCCGGGTCGATTTCGGTCAGCGGCTGGCGGCCGAAGGCCTCGGCAACGGCTTCACGAACCCGCGGCACTCGGGTCGAACCACCGACCATGACCACCGCTTTCACATCCTCAAGCTCCACGCCGGAATCACGCACGGCACGGCGGCAGGCCTTGAGGCTGCGGGCAACCATGGGTTCGATCAGTGCGTTGAAGGCTTCGCGGGTAAGGGCGGCGCTCCAGTCGCCATAAGCGACTTCAACGGAGGCAGCGTCGGTCAAGGCTTCCTTGGCCGCGCAGGCGGTTTGCAGCAGATGGCGCTGGGCACCTGGGTCGAGGTCGGCAGAGAGGCCGGCCTGCTCGATGATCCAGCCAGCGATCGCGTGGTCGAAATCGTCGCCGCCCAGGGCGCTGTCGCCACCGGTAGCGAGAACTTCGAAGACACCGCCGGTCAGGCGCAGGATCGAAATATCGAAAGTACCGCCACCCAGGTCGTAGATCGCGACCAGGCCTTCGGCGTGCTGGTCAAGGCCGTAGGCAACGGCAGCGGCGGTCGGCTCATTGAGCAGGCGCAACACGTTGAGGCCGGCGAGCTTGGCGGCGTCCTTGGTGGCTTGGCGCTGAGCGTCGTCGAAATACGCCGGGACGGTAATCACTGCGCCCACCAGCTCACCACCCAACGCCGCTTCGGCGCGCTGACGCAGGACCTTGAGGATGTCGGCGGACACTTCTACCGGGCTTTTCGGCCCCTGCACGGTCTCGATGAACGGCATGTGGGACTCGCCGCCAACGAAGCGGTACGGCAGCTGCTCGCCCAATTGCTTGACGTCGGACAGACCACGACCCATCAAGCGCTTGACCGACACAATGGTGTTCAGGGGATCGCTGGCGGCGGCCAGCCTGGCCGAATCGCCTACTTCGACGCGATCGGCGTGGTAGCGCACGGCGGACGGCAGGATGACCCGCCCCTGCTCGTCGGCCAGCGGTTCGGAAAGACCGCTGCGCAAGGCAGCGACCAGGGAATTGGTGGTACCCAAGTCGATCCCGACAGCCAGGCGACGCTGGTGCGGTTGTGGACTTTGGCCGGGTTCGGCGATCTGCAGTAGGGCCATCGTAATCAGGACTTATCTGTAATCAGGCGTGCGACCGGAGCGGCACTGGGTTAATCGTCGAGGCGCTCTTCTAACTGGCGCACTTCGTGGGTGAGCTTGTCGAGGAACTGCATGCGCCGCATCAGGCGCTCGGCCTGTTCGCGTTGCGCGGCATCGTTCCAGCAGGCTGCGAAGTCTTCGTTCAGTTCTTGCTGGGCGTCTTTCAAGCGACGCTTGAATACCGCGACACCGGCCAGATCCGCGCTGTCCTGCAGGTCTTCGAGCTCTTCGCGCCATTGCATCTGCTGCAAAAGAAACTCGGGATCATGGACCGTGACCTCCAGCGGCAACTCATGGCCGCTGATGGCCAGCAGGTAGCGCGCACGCTTGGCCGGGTTCTTGAGCGTCTGGTAAGCCTCGTTGAGGTTCGCCGACTGCTCGAGCGCCCGCCGCTGCTCCGCCTCGGAGGCATCGGCAAAGCGGTCGGGATGAACACCACGGGCCAGTTCCAGGTAACGCGCGGACAACTGATCGAGGTCCAGCTGGAAAGCAGGCTGCAACTGGAACAACGCAAAATGACAAGGAGTACCCACGAGCAGCCTCAGATGTTGAAGCTTTCGCCGCAGCCACACTCACCGCGCACGTTGGGGTTGTTGAACTTGAAGCCTTCGTTCAACCCTTCCTTGACGAAATCCAGCTCGGTGCCGTCCAGGTACGTCAGGCTCTTCGGGTCAATGATCACTTTCTGACCATGACTCTCGAACACCTTATCGTCTTCGCCCACTTCGTCGACGAATTCCAGTACATAGGCGAGGCCAGAACAGCCCGTGGTGCGAACACCCAGGCGGATACCCTCGCCCTTGCCGCGCCCCGCAAGGGAGCGCTGGATATGGTTAGCTGCCGCTTCTGTCATCTGGATAGCCATGGAAAACTCCTTACCGTAACGCGGATCAGATCAAGCCTTTCTTCTGCTTGTAATCGCGAACGGCGGCCTTGATGGCGTCTTCGGCGAGTACCGAGCAGTGGATCTTCACTGGCGGCAGGGCCAGTTCTTCGGCCAGCTGGGTGTTCTTGATGGTTTCGGCTTCATCGAGGGTCTTGCCCTTCATCCACTCAGTAGCCAGGGAGCTGGACGCGATGGCCGAGCCGCAGCCATAGGTCTTGAACTTGGCATCCTCGATGATGCCTTGCTCGTTGACCTTGATCTGCAGGCGCATCACGTCGCCGCACGCCGGAGCACCGACCATGCCGGTGCCGACGTCAGGATCCTGCGCGTCCATCTTGCCGACGTTGCGCGGGTTCTCGTAGTGGTCGATGACCTTTTCGCTATATGCCATTTGCTTCAATCCTCATCAGTGGAGCCGCTCTGGTGGCGACTTCTCAGTGCGCTGCCCATTCGATTTTCGAAATGTCGACGCCGTCTTTGTACATGTCCCACAGCGGCGACAGTGCGCGCAGCTTGGTCACTGCCTCGCAGACTTTCTGCGCGGCATAATCGATTTCTTCTTCGGTGGTGAAGCGGCCGAAGGTGAAGCGGATGGAGCTGTGGGCCAGTTCGTCGTTGCGGCCCAGGGCGCGCAGTACGTACGAAGGCTCCAGCGACGCCGAGGTGCACGCCGAACCGGACGACACGGCCAGATCCTTGAGCGCCATGATCAGCGACTCACCTTCAACGTAGTTGAAGCTCAGGTTCAGGTTGTGCGGGACGCGTGCGGTCATGCTGCCATTGACGTACAGCTCTTCGAGGTGCTCGACCTGCTTGAAGAAACGGTCGCTCAAGGTCTTGATGCGCACGTTTTCGGCAGCCATGTCTTCCTTGGCAACTCGGAACGCTTCGCCCATGCCGACGATCTGGTGGGTCGCCAGGGTACCGGAACGCATGCCGCGCTCGTGACCACCGCCGTGCATGGTCGCTTCGAGGCGAACACGCGGCTTGCGGCTGACGTACAGGGCGCCGATGCCTTTAGGACCGTAGGTCTTGTGGGCCGAGAACGACATCAGGTCGACTTTCAGCTTCGACAGGTCGATGTCGACCTTGCCAGTGGATTGCGCCGCGTCGACGTGGAACAGGACTCCCTTGGAACGGGTCAGCTCGCCGATGGCGGCGATGTCGTTGACGGTGCCGATTTCGTTGTTCACGTGCATGATCGAAACCAGGATGGTGTCGTCGCGCAGGGCGGCTTCGACCATGGCCGGGGTGATCAGGCCGTCTTCACCGGGCTCGATGTAGGTGACTTCGAAGCCTTCACGCTCCAGTTGACGCGTGGTGTCCAGGACAGCCTTGTGCTCGATCTTGGAGGTGATCAAGTGCTTGCCCTTGGTGTGGTAGAAATGCGCGACACCCTTGATTGCCAGGTTGTCGGATTCGGTGGCACCGGAGGTCCAGACGATCTCGCGCGGGTCGGCGTTGACCAGGTCGGCGACCTGGCGACGAGCGTTTTCGACCGATTCTTCGGCTTTCCAGCCAAACACGTGGGAGCGCGAAGCCGGGTTACCGAAGTTTCCGTCGACCAGCAGGCATTCACTCATCTTTTGCGCGACACGCGGATCAACCGGGGTGGTCGCAGAGTAATCAAGGTAAATCGGCAATTTCATGGACTCTCTCCTAAATCAGGCTGGCTGGCGTTCCGCTTGCTCTGCGGCGGTCATTCGACGGCGGACGCTTCGATCTTGTCCAGGTGCGGCGCCTTGCCATTGCAACGGCGCTGGTCCTGACGCTGGGCGACTTCTTGCACCTCACGGCGAGTTACAAGGTCGGCCAAGCTGATACCGCTCAGAAACTCGTGGATCTGCAGGCTCAAGTCACACCACAGATGGTGGGTCAGGCATGTATCGCCGCCATGGCAATCGCCCAGCCCCTGGCATTTGGTCGCATCGACCGATTCGTTCACGGCATCGATCACCTGGGCGACCTGGATGCCTTGCATCTCGCGTGACAGCTGGTAGCCGCCACCGGGACCACGAACGCTGGAAACCAGGTTGCTGCGGCGCAGCTTGGCGAACAGCTGTTCGAGGTAAGACAGGGAGATGCCCTGGCGCTCGGAGATATCGGCCAGGGACACCGGCCCGTGCTGCGCATGCAATGCCAGATCCAGCATTGCGGTCACGGCGTATCGGCCTTTTGTAGTCAGTCGCATGGACAATTACCACGGAGTTCGGAATGGGGGCGAGTATGCAATTCCCGAGTATTTAAGTCAAGTATAAGACCTAGTGCTTTACTCGGGATTACCCGCAAAAGAGCGCGCGCATGATAGCAAAAGTAGGCGGCTAACGACCAGCTATACCGCGTTACCGTTCTCCGCGAACAGGCTCGCTCCCACAGGAGATCACCGCTGTAGGCGTGGGAGCGAGCCTGCTCGCGATGAGGCCAGCAGGGTTTCAGCCAGCCTGGGTCTCATCCTTGTCCTTCACACACGCGAAGTCTTCTTCGCGCAGCTCAGGCAGGTCCTTGGCACAATAATTACTGCCCAGGTCCTTGAGGGCTCCGCACATCCCCTCCAGGCGTCCATCGACGGCCTGCAAATGGTCCAGCAGCTGGTTGATGGCGCGGGCGACCGGGTCGGGCATGTCTTCGCCGACACCGTAGGCGTCGAAGCCGATCTTTTCGGCCATGGCTTTGCGCCGTGCGTCCTGCTCTTCATCCGATTTGACGATGATCCGCCCCGGAATACCCACCACGGTCGCGCCAGGCGGCACGGCCTTGGTAACCACGGCGTTGGAACCGACCTTCGCCCCCGCCCCTACCGTGAACGGCCCGAGCACCTTGGCGCCGGCACCGACGACGACGCCGTCCTCCAGCGTTGGGTGGCGCTTGCCTTTGTTCCAGCTGGTGCCGCCGAGGGTCACACCCTGGTACAGCGTCACGTCGTCGCCGATCTCGGCGGTCTCGCCAATGACGATGCCCATGCCATGATCGATGAAGAACCGGCGACCGACCTTGGCGCCCGGATGGATCTCGATCCCGGTCAGCCAGCGGCCGAAGTTCGAGACCAGCCGCGCCAGCCATTTCCAGCCCATGTTCCACAAGGCGCCGGACAGGCGATGGATCCAGATGGCGTGCATCCCCGGGTAGCAGGTCAATACTTCAAAGGCATTGCGCGCCGCCGGGTCACGATGAAAGACGCTCTGGATATCTTCACGCAAACGTTCGAACATTTTATTCCTTCCGCTTAATCAGCTCGCCACGGGCCGCTTTCTGGGTTTCCGTGAGGATGCCGCGCAATATATTCATTTCCGCCCGGCTCACCGAGCTTCGTCCGTACAACCGACGCAGGCGCGCCATCAAGTGTCGAGGCTTGTCCGGGTCGAGGAATTCGATGTCCACCAGGGCTTGTTCCAGGTGCTCATAGAATCGCTCCAGTTCGTCCATGGTCGCCAGTGTCTCACTGCGCGGCGACGTCGCCTCGAATTTTTCCACCTTGCTGGGCTGGCCTTCGGCTTGCAGCCAGGCCATGCGCACTTCATAGCTCAACACCTGCACCGCCGCCCCAAGGTTCAGCGAGCTGAATCCAGGGTCGGAAGGGATATGCACGTGATAATGACATCGCTGCAGTTCTTCGTTGGTGAGGCCGGAATCTTCTCGGCCGAACACCAAAGCGATCTGCACGCCCTGCCCCGCCTCCTCGACCACTTTGGTGCCGCATTCGCGGGGATCGAGCAGCGGCCACGGGATACGCCGATCGCGGGCGCTGGTGCCGAGCACCAGGTTGCAACCCACCAGGGCGTCTTCCAACGTGGCGACGACCTCGGCATTGGCCAGGATGTCGTTCGCGCCGGATGCCCGGGCATCGGCTTCGTGATGGGGAAACGAACGGGGCTCGACCAGCACCAGCCGCGACAGGCCCATGTTCTTCATGGCCCGCGCAGCTCCGCCGATATTTCCCGGATGGCTGGTATTGACCAGGACGACACGAATGTTCTGCAACAAGGGAGGCGCTCTCGAACACATAAAAGGGAGCAAATCTTACCTAAGCACCTACCGTTAAGCTATGAAAGCGAACACCAACCTTCTCCTGAGAAAACTTTCTGATAGAATGCGCGGCTTTCTTTAACAACCTTAGGTGACACATCCATGCAGCCCATGCTGAATATCGCGCTGCGCGCCGCCCGCAGCGCCAGTGAACTGATCTTCCGCTCCATCGAGCGCCTGGATACCATCAAGGTCGATGAAAAAGACGCCAAGGACTACGTGTCCGAGGTCGATCGCGCCGCCGAACAGAAAATCGTCGACGCCCTGCGCAAGGCTTACCCGAACCACTCTATCCGCGGTGAAGAGACCGGCATGCACGCCGGTACCGGCATCGAAGGCGAAGAGTACCTCTGGATCATCGATCCGCTGGACGGCACCACCAACTTCCTGCGCGGCATCCCCCACTTCGCTGTCAGCATCGCCTGCAAATACCGTGGCCGCCTGGAACACGCCGTCGTGCTGGACCCGGTTCGCCAGGAAGAATTCACCGCCAGCCGTGGCCGTGGCGCCCAATTGAACGGTCGTCGCCTGCGCGTCAGCGGCCGCACCAGCCTGGACGGCGCCCTGCTGGGTACCGGCTTCCCGTTCCGTGACGACCAGATGGACAACCTGGACAACTACCTGGGCATGTTCCGTGCCCTGGTCGGCCAGACCGCCGGCATCCGCCGCGCCGGTGCCGCCAGCCTGGACCTCGCTTATGTCGCGGCCGGTCGTTTCGATGCGTTCTGGGAGTCGGGCCTGTCAGAGTGGGACATGGCAGCAGGCGCTCTGCTGATCCAGGAAGCGGGTGGCTTGGTGAGCGACTTCACTGGCGGTCATGACTTCCTTGAAAAAGGCCACATCGTTGCTGGCAACACCAAATGCTTCAAGGCTGTGCTGACGGCGATCCAGCCACACCTGCCGGCCTCGCTGAAGCGCTAAGCCGCTTGGCTCAAGAGAAGCACCCTTCGGGGTGCTTTTTTTTGCCTGTTCAAACCACTCAGTTCAGATGTGAACACTCCGTGGCGAGGGAGCTTGCTCCCGCTCGGCCGGGCTGGCGCTCCAGTGAGCAGCGATCGCAAGATCTTGGGCCTGCTGCGCAGCCCAGCGGGAGCAAGCTCCCTCGCCACAGGTTTATCTGGAATATGAATGCAGCTTTCGCGAGCAGGCTCGCTCTCTCATAGTATCTGGGATGGGCATAAAATGTGGGCGCAAAAAAAGCACCCCGAAGGGTGCTTTTTCATAGCGGTTGGATCACTGGGCCGGTTCGTTCTGGCCCAGGATCAGTTGGCCTTCCTTGCTAACCGGGATCTGGTTGCCCGGGTCGCGGTCCATGCGGACTTTTCCTTCCTTGCCGTCGAGCATGTAGCGGACGTCGTAGCCGACCACCTTGTCGCTGATGTCATTGACCGTGTTGCAGCGAGTTTGGGTGGTAGTGTACGTGTCGCGTTCTTGCATGCCTTCCTGGATCTTGTTACCGGCATAACCACCGCCGGCCGCACCCGCCACCGTGGCGATTTTCTTGCCGGTGCCGCCGCCGATCTGGTTGCCCAACAGGCCACCGGCCACAGCACCGAGCACGGTGCCAGCGATCTGGTGCTGGTCCTGGACGGGCTTCTGCCGAGTCACGGTGACGTCCTTGCACACTTCACGCGGAGTCTTGATCTGGGTCTTGACCGGTTCCACGGCCAGTACTTGCGCGTACTCAGGGCCACTTTTTACCAAGCTGTAGGTGGCGACCGCACCACCGGCTGTTACACCGACAGCACCCAATACCGCACCAACCAGCATCGATTTGTTCACTTGAACCTCCTGACCATCACAAGCGGAAATAATCCGCGCTTCTCCCAGCCTTGGAGCATAAAAAAAGGCGCGAGTTCAACTCGCGCCTTCTCAGCGGTGACGGACGGAAAACCGAGCCTTACGGGCGGTCGTCCACCTCGGTCTCCGTAGCGGCCGGAGGAATCAGATCCTCGGTGCTCAGGTTCAGCCAGATCAACACCACGTTGGCGATGTAGATCGAGGAGTAGGTACCCGCCATCACACCGATGAACAACGCGATGGAGAAACCGAACAGGTTGTCGCCACCAAAGAACAGCAACGCGGCAATCGCCAACAAGGTGGAGATCGACGTCGCCATGGTCCGCAACAGGGTCTGGGTGGTCGAGATATTGATGTTCTCGACCAGGGACGCCTTGCGCAGCACACGGAAGTTCTCACGCACCCGGTCGAACACCACGATGGTGTCGTTGAGCGAGTAACCGATGATCGCCAGCACCGCCGCCAATACCGTCAGGTCGAAGGTGATCTGGAAGAACGACAGGATGCCCACGGTCACGATCACGTCGTGGATCAGCGAGACAATGGCGCCTACCGCGAACTTCCACTGGAAGCGGAAAGCCAGGTAGAGCATCACGCCGCCCAACGCCAACAGCATGCCGAGGCCGCCCTGGTCGCGCAGTTCTTCACCCACTTGCGGGCCGACGAACTCGACGCGCTTGACCACCGCCGGGTTGTCGCCACCGGCCTTCTGCAAGGCATCGGCTACGCGCTGGCCCAGTTGCGGGTCTTCACCCGGCATGCGCACCAGCAAATCAGTGGTGGCGCCAAAGCTCTGCACCACGGCGTCGCTGTAGCCCGAGGTCGCCAGCTGCTCACGCACCTTGGTGACATCGGCCGGACGTTCGTAGGTCAGCTCGATGAGCGTACCGCCGGTGAAGTCCAAGCCGTAGTTCAGGCCCTTGGTGGCCCAGCTGAACAACGCCAAGGCCGTAAGGAACAATGTGACGCCGAACGCAATGTTGCGGACGCCCATGAAGTTGATTGTACGTAACATGTCAGCCCCTTAAATCCACAACTTCTTGACGTCACGACCACCATAAATCAGGTTGACCATTGCACGGGTCACCAGAATGGCTGTGAACATCGAGGTAAAGATCCCGAGGGACATGGTCACTGCGAAGCCTTTGACCGGGCCGGTGCCCATGGCAAAGAGAATCCCGCCGACCAGCAACGTGGTCAGGTTGGAGTCGATAATCGCAGTGAATGCGCGGCCGAAGCCTTCGTTGATTGCCCGCTGGATCGACATGCCCGCGGCGATCTCTTCACGTATCCGCGAGAAGATCAGCACGTTGGCGTCCACCGCCATGCCCATGGTCAAGACGATACCGGCGATACCCGGCAGGGTCAGCGTGGCGCCCAGCAAGGACATCAAGGCCAGCAGCAGCACCATGTTCACCGCCAGCGCAACCGTGGCGATCAAGCCGAAGAAACGGTAGATGGCGATGATGAACAGCGACACGAACAGCATGCCCCACAGGGATGCATCGACGCCCTTGGTGATGTTGTCGGCACCCAGGCTCGGGCCGATGGTGCGTTCTTCAGCGAAGTACATCGGCGCGGCCAGGCCACCGGCACGCAGCAGCAGGGCCAGTTCCGAGGACTCGCCCTGGCCGTTCAGGCCGGTGATGCGGAATTGGCTGCCCAGCGGCGACTGGATGGTCGCCAGGCTGATGATTTTCTTCTCTTCCTTGAAGGTCTGGACCGGTACGTCTTTTTCGACGCCGTTGACCACTTGCTTGGTGTAGGTGGTGGTCGGCTTCTGCTCGATGAAGATCACCGCCATGCTGCGACCGACGTTGCTGCGCGTGGCGCGGCTCATCAGTTCGCCGCCGTGGCCGTCGAGGCGAATGTTCACCTGCGGACGACCTTGCTCGTCGAAGCCCGCCTGGGCATCGGTCACCTGGTCACCGGTGATGATCAGGCCACGCTCGATCTGCGCCGCCGGACGACCGCCTTCACGGAACTCGAAGCTCTCGGAAGTGGCCTTGGACGCACCCGGCTCTGCGGCCAGGCGGAATTCCAGGTTGGCGGTCTTGCCGAGGATACGCTTGGCTTCGGCCGTGTCCTGCACGCCTGGCAGCTCGACCACGATGCGGTTGGCGCCCTGGCGCTGCACGATCGGCTCGGCCACACCCAGCTCGTTGACGCGGTTACGGACCGTGGTCAAGTTCTGCTTGATGGAGTATTCGCGGATTTCCGCCAGCTTGGCCGGGGTCATCGCCAGACGCAGCACCGGTTGGCCATTGAGGTCGGCCGGCACAATGTCGAAATCGTTGAAATTCTTGCGGACCAGCGCACGGGCCTGTTCGCGGGTATCTTCATCACTGAAGCCCAGCTGAATGGCACCTTCGAACTGCGGCAGGCTGCGATAGCGCACGCGCTCTTTGCGCAACAGGCTCTTGACGTCGCCTTCGTAGACTTTCAGGCGTGCGTCGAGGGCTTTTTCCATGTCCACTTCCAGCAGGAAGTGCACACCACCGGACAAGTCCAGGCCCAGCTTCATTGGGTGGGCGCCGAGATTGCGCAGCCATTGTGGGGTGGTCTGGGCCAGGTTCAGGGCTACAACGTAATCGTCGCCCAACGCCTTGCGCACCACGTCCTTGGCCGGCAACTGGTCTTCAGACTTGACCAGGCGCAACAGGCCGCCCTTGCCGTTTTCGGCGATGGACGCAGCCTTGACGTCGATGTTGGACGCCTTGAGCGCAGCGCTCGCACGGTCCAGATCGGCCTGGGTGACCTGCAGCGCAGTGCTTGCGCCACTGACCTGAATGGCCGGGTCATCCGGGTAAAGATTGGGAGCGGAATAAATCAGACCGACCGCCAGCACCGCCAGGATCAGTAGGTATTTCCACAGAGGGTATTTGTTCAGCATCACGCCGCCCGCTTATGACGCGGGGCGCCTTGCGCGCCCCGTCGATTGAAGAGAAGATGTTACTTAGATCGCTTTCAGCGTGCCTTTTGGCAGCGTGGCCGCGATGGCGCCCTTCTGGAACTTCATCTCAACCGTGTCGGACACTTCCAGTACCACGAAGTCATCGGCCACTTTGGTGATCTTGCCGGCGATGCCGCCGGTGGTGACCACTTCATCACCTTTTTGCAGGCTGCTGAGCAGGTTCTTCTGCTCTTTGGCGCGCTTGGCCTGTGGACGCCAGATCATCAGGTAGAAGATGACCAGGAAGCCGACCAGGAAAATCCACTCGAAACCGCCACCCATTGGCGCAGCTGCAGGTGCAGCGGCATCGGCCATGGCGTTAGAGATAAAAAAGCTCATTTAGCACTCCAGTTGCAAGTATTGAATCTAGGGATCGGAAAACTCAGTCCAAAGGCGGAACAGGCAACCCGCGCTTGGCATAGAAGGCCTCGACAAAGGCGGCCAATGTACCCTGTTGGATAGCCTCGCGCAAACCAGCCATAAGCACCTGATAATGGCGCAAATTGTGGATGGTATTGAGCATGCTGCCGAGCATTTCGCCGCACTTGTCCAAATGATGCAGATAAGCGCGGGAGAAGTTCTGGCAGGTGTAGCAATCGCACGTCGGATCCAGCGGCGAATCATCATGGCGATGGAACGCGTTACGGATCTTCAGCACACCGGTGTCGATGAACAGATGCCCATTGCGGGCATTACGGGTTGGCATCACGCAATCGAACATGTCCACCCCGCGGCGCACACCCTCAACCAGATCTTCCGGTTTGCCAACGCCCATAAGGTAACGAGGTTTGTCAGCGGGCATTTCCCCCGGCAGGTAATCGAGCACCTTGATCATTTCGTGCTTCGGTTCACCCACCGACAGACCGCCAATCGCCAGGCCGTCGAACCCGATCTTGTCCAGGCCTTCCAGCGAGCGCATGCGCAGGTCGCGGTGCATGCCGCCCTGGACGATGCCGAACAGCGCCGCGGTGTTTTCGCCGTGGGCATTCTTCGAACGCTGGGCCCAGCGCAACGACAGCTCCATGGACACCCGCGCCACGTCTTCATCGGCCGGGTACGGCGTGCATTCGTCGAAGATCATCACGATGTCCGAGCCCAGGTCGCGCTGCACCTGCATCGACTCTTCCGGCCCCATGAACACCTTGGAACCGTCCACCGGAGAAGCGAAGGTCACGCCCTCCTCTTTGATCTTGCGCATCGCGCCCAAGCTGAACACCTGGAAACCGCCAGAGTCGGTCAGAATCGGGCCTTTCCATTGCATGAAATCGTGCAGGTCGCCGTGGGCCTTGATCACTTCCATGCCCGGGCGCAGCCACAGGTGGAAGGTGTTGCCGAGAATGATCTCCGCGCCAATTGCCTCGATATCACGCGGCAGCATGCCCTTGACCGTGCCGTAGGTGCCCACCGGCATGAATGCCGGGGTTTCCACGGTACCGCGGGGGAAGGTCAGGCGTCCGCGACGAGCCTTGCCATCGGTGGCAAGCAACTCGAAGGACATGCGACAGGTGCGACTCATACGGTTTCCTCGGGCCCGCGTGGCGCGGGGTTACGGGTGATGAACATCGCATCACCGTAGCTGAAAAAGCGGTACCCATGCTCGACGGCGGTCTTGTAGGCGGCCATGGCTTCGGGGTAACCGGCGAAGGCCGAAACCAGCATCAACAGCGTGGATTCGGGCAAATGAAAGTTGGTGACCAGGGCATCGACCACATGAAACGGCCGGCCCGGGTAGATAAAGATATCGGTGTCGCCACTGAACGGCTTGAGCACGCCATCGCGCGCGGCGCTTTCCAAAGAGCGCACGCTGGTGGTCCCCACCGCCACCACCCGCCCACCGCGCGCGCGACAGGCCGCCACGGCATCGACCACTTCCTGGCTCACTTCGAGCCATTCGTTGTGCATGTGGTGGTCTTCGATGCGCTCCACCCGCACCGGCTGGAACGTGCCGGCGCCGACGTGCAGCGTCACGAACGCCGTCTCCACGCCCTTGGCCGCAATCGCCTCCAGCAACGGCTGATCAAAATGCAGCCCCGCCGTCGGCGCCGCCACCGCCCCCAGGCGCTCGGCGTATACGGTCTGATAGCGCTCGCGGTCCGAACCTTCGTCCGGGCGGTCTATATAAGGAGGCAACGGCATGTGCCCGACACGGTCGAGTAGCGGCAACACCTCTTCGGCAAATTCCAGCTCGAACAACGCATCGTGCCGCGCCACCATCCGCGCCTCACCGCCGCCGTCGATCAAAATCGACGAACCCGGCTTGGGCGACTTGCTCGACCGCACATGGGCCAGCACGCGATGACTGTCCAGCACCCGCTCCACCAGAATCTCCAGCTTGCCACCGGAGGCCTTCTGGCCAAACAACCGCGCCGGAATCACCCGGGTATTGTTGAACACCATCAAATCGCCCGGACGCAAATGCTCGAGCAAATCAGTGAATTGACGGTGAGCCATGGCACCGCTGACCCCGTCCAGGGTCAACAGTCGACTGGCGCGCCGCTCGGCCAGCGGGTGGCGAGCGATCAGCGAATCCGGGAGTTCGAAAGTAAAGTCAGCAACACGCATGATGGGGTTCGTCTAGCAGGGCCGGAAAGTCTAGCGGAAATATTATAAATTCACCATGAAACGTGATTGACCAACGGTAGGCACCTCTCTATACTTCGCCGCCATTGAGCCCTGATGGCGGAATTGGTAGACGCGGCGGATTCAAAATCCGTTTTCGAAAGGAGTGGGAGTTCGAGTCTCCCTCGGGGCACCATATTAAAGAAAGACCTTGAAATTCAAGGTCTTTTTTTTCGTCTGCAAGAAAGTGGTTAGGCCCATGATCGACGCCACCAGCCCGCTTTTGTGGCGAGGGGATTCATCCCCGCTGGGCTGCAAAGCAGCCCCAAATACCAGCCCAGTGGCGAGAAAGAACCTGCAATAAGGAAGACAGGAAGTAGGGAAAACCCCGTGGCGAGGGAGCTTGCTCCCGCCTGAGCGCAAAGCGCTCACAAAATAGTCACTCCCCACACCGATACTCCGACTAGCACTCGCCAAGCCATGAACCCTCAACCCAACTCCACCCCACCCTCCTCACCCAGTCACAAAGGATTTCACCCCATGGAATTGCTGCTGGAAACGGTCGCTCTCTACTCCCTCAAACTGGCTTATGAGACAGAAGGCCACAGCCCGATCCTGCGGGATGATCCGTTGATGGGCAGTTGCGACCGGGAGATTTTCGAGTTGTTGGTGCGGCGGGGCGATGTGGCCGGGATTCAGGGCGAAATCAGTCGATGCCTGGATTTGGCGTTGGGGGCGATTGGTGGGGTGGATACAGTGCTGGGCCGAGAGCTGCATCGTTTGGCTACGGATTTCAGCTCAGCGCAAAAGATAGACGACCTTCACGCTCCGCTCATCGCGCTTAACGCTTATGTGAAAGATATTCCATAAACCCCAGCGCTCGTTCCCACGCTCCGCGTGGTAACGCATAAGGAACTGAGAGCTGCTGGTCTTGGGCAGGTTTATACCGCTCCAAGACCAGACAATCCACCGCAACATCAAGGCAAGGAAATCTTGTACTCGGCAAGCTTGGCCTTGTGCTCATCCCGAACGTACTTTTCATCGACGATTTGCGAAAACTTCATGAAGTCGATCTTGGCATCGTCCTTGTCCCCCAAATGATCATAGGCGATCCCGCGCGCATAATAGGCCCAGGCATAGTTCGACTGACGCTCAAGGCCGGTGCTGAATGCTTCAGTGGCCTCTCTGTACTGACCCAGGTCTGTCAGCGCGAGGCCCAGATGATAGTAGGTCGGCATGTGGAAGCCCGAACCCTTTCCGGCTTCTCCCAGCCCGTTGTCGAGGTTGTATTGCACAAGTTCCAGCGCTTTTTTCGGATTGCCGGCGTCGCGATACATACCGCTCAAATCCAGATTGGCGCGTGCATCAGGCTTGGCCGCCAACTGGATGGATTTTTCCTTGGCAGCCACAGCTTCGGGAAAATGCTTGAGGTTGCTGTGGGCGTCAGCCTGCACCGCGTAAATCAGACTTTCCAGCGAGGCAGGCAGCGTATTTTTCTGTAAGCACAAATCACCTTCCTGCAGCACTAGTGGATAGTTTTCGGCTTTAGCCGCCTTGAGCTGATTTGTGCAGTGCGCAAGGTTGGCTTTTTGCGGGTTCTGCATCCCGGCACATCCCATCAGGATGAGGGAGCAAGCGATCAGTGCGGGCCAGCGAGCTTTCATGAAGAGCAACCTTGTCAGTCGAAGAGACGAGCGTTGAGGTCAGGGCGATAGGCCTGCAAGAGCGGCGCGGTCACGGTGCCTTGGAGCGAGCAGAACACGGTTGTATGCCCGGCGAGCGGCGGTGTCGTGTCGCCCGTGTCGACCATCAACACACGGTCTACGAAACCAAACGGAGTGGCGACGCCAGGGCCGGTCAATCCTTCGGTGCGCCATTGGCCGATCGGGTCACCGACGCGGCGAATTTCGGCGCGGGCAATGGCTTTGCCCTGACTGACAAAGCGCGCGTTATCGACGATCAACGGCTTTAGTTTCGCGGCCACCTCTTGCGGCGAGCCATCGACTACGAACCCCCAGAACAGAAAATTACCGAGATCCTTGATGGTTTGGGCCTGGTTGTAATAGCCGACCATACGCACACCGTTGACGATCAGGGGCGCTTCGAAATGTTGGTAAGTGCCACCCTCCTGGAGCGGATTCATAATGGTCGGTGCCCTGACCGAACCGTAATCACTCAGGCGCACTGTACCTGCCGGCAGGCGGGCGTCACGCAGGCTCTCGAAGAAACGCGCATCGCAACGAGAAAATTCGGTCAGCAGTTGTTCGGGAGTGGTGACGGTCTGGGCCTGGGCCGTGCAGGCAGCGGCGGCAGCGAGCAAAGCAACGCCGGAAAAAACGGAGCGGAACATTAGAATCATCCATGAGGTGGAAACGAAGGCTGTCGGCTTATGGGTCACGAACTTTAGTAACGCGGGCCTGCGGGAGAAGCCCCGGGCTCCGAAAACCAGGAGATCAGACTCATGATCCGCTGAACGCGCTCAGTGATATCTGAAAATATCCAGTGAACGACGGCGTAATCAAGGGCTGGTATTAGCCGGAAAAGATTAGAGTTAGGATGCAACAAGCCAGCCTCTGAAATCAGTGGCAAACTCTGGAAAGCTATCACAAAAGCGGCCTGAGCTTCACGGGACAGTATCGCTAAGGAATGTCGCATCAATGAGCAAGAAAAACGCCATCGACCGGCTGACAATCAAGGGCTTCAAGTCCATAAAAAATTTGGAGGGCCTGGAGCTTGGCAGCCTGAACGTCCTGCTGGGCGCCAATGGTGCCGGCAAGAGCAGCTTCGTCTCCTACTTTCGCATGCTTGGCGAGATGATGGAACAACGCCTGAAGAAATGGACCGCTCAACAGGGCTCTGCTGATCGCATCCTCAGTTTCGGCGTAAAAGAAACTCAGAAAATCGTGTCCTTCGTCAAATTTGGCCTAAACGGATACCAATTCGAGCTTGAACCAACAGTGGATGGGGACTTTGTATTTTCGAATGAGAGACTTTTCTTTGATGGCCCTCGGTACGGAGCACAATGGATAGAGCTAGGTTCTGGACATCAAGAAGCGAAACTGAAAGAAACATTCAATTCCAAGCGTTTTTATGCCGATTACAAAAACGATGTGGTCTCCTACTGCTACGAATCGATTTCCAGTTGGAAAGTATTCCACTTCCATGACAGCAGCGATACAGCAAGCGTCAAGCGTCGCGGCCCCGTCCACATCAACGACTACCTGCGCCCAGACGCATCCAACCTGGCAGCCTATCTATATCGGCTCTTTACAGAAGCGCCGGATGTCTACGAACAGATTCGTAAAACAATTCAATTGGCGATTCCGTTTTTTGATGATTTCGTGCTCATTCCTCTTCGCTTAAAGACGGAAGAGGAGCTGATCAACTTGCTGTGGCGACAGAAAGACAGCGATTACGTCTTCTGGCCCAGCCAGCTCTCAGACGGTTCTATCCGCTTCATTTGCCTGGTCACTGCACTACTACAACCGGAGCCGCCTTCCACAATCATCATTGACGAACCTGAACTGGGTTTGCACCCGTATGCAATTACTTTGTTGGGCTCCCTGCTTCGGTCGGCCTCGACGAGGATGCAAGTGATTGTCTCAACCCAGTCAGTTCCGTTGGTGAATGAGTTTCCCATTAGCGATCTGATCATAGTCGAGCGCGAAGAAGGGGCGACGGTATTCAAACGGCTCGACGAGAACGAGTTTGATATCTGGTTAGAAGATTATTCAGTTGGTGAGCTTTGGGAGAAAAATATCCTTGGCGGGAGGCCGCGTAGATGATTCGAGTACATGTCATCTGCGAGGGTCAGACCGAGGAAATGTTCATTAATCAGGTGCTTGCACCAGCCTTCCATCATTTGAACATTTATCTTGTGCCAGCCTTAATAGGGAAACCGGGGCACAAGGGTGGTAACTTCCGTTTTGAGCGCCTGCTTACTGATGTTGAGAAACGGCTGCTCGGAGACCGTCAGGCCTATTGCACTACCTTCTTCGATTTCTATGGCTTGCCCGAAGCGTTTCCCGGAAAAAATGAAGCCAACAGCAAGGAAACTATGGATGCCAAAGCTGATTGCTTGCTGGAGATCATGACAGAAAAGCTACGAGAAAAGCTCGGTGGCGAGGTAATGCGCCGCTTCATTCCTTACGTCCAAATGTATGAATTCGAGGGATTACTGTTCAGCTGTCCCACGCGACTTGCCCAAGGAATCAATCAACCGGCCCTCGAAGCAAAGCTGCTGCGGATCCGAAACGATTTCGATACTCCGGAAGCCATCAACAATAGTCCGTTGACAGCTCCGAGCAAACGAATCCAGAACCTATACCAGGGCTATGACAAACCATGGCATGGCTCGTTGGCAGCAATTGAGATTGGGCTACCGGTGATTCGGTCGCAATGCAACAGATTTGATGCTTGGATCAAATGCATGGAATCCTTGCTACCCATCACATAGAAGAATATTCGACAGCCTTTGCTGACGCTCAGCTACCTTATGGGTCGCCATCATGGGTCAGGGCAAACATGTCTATAAAGCGCACGGGAATACAAAGCCAATAGCTCGACAGCTTCAGCCCGAGCATGGGTACTCTCAACCCAATAGCTGTCTCAACGTCGTAATAATTGTGCTGAGGTTCGATCCGATCGACGTTTCTTTCTCAAGCTTTTCGAGATTACTGACGGCCTGTGAATCCGCAGCGTATTGCACATTTATCGTATCGACGCGCATGGTTGGTGCAGGCATCTCTTGAGGCGCTTCGACTGCGCTCACGTTTTGGGGCGACGCGCTGTAGCGTAACTTCGATACAAGAAACTCTTCGGTAGGCAAAGCCTCATATGAGTCGTATGCTCCTAGCGAAAACACACGGCGCATCCGGTCGATTTCCGAGTCGATGCGGATGGCTATGGAAGCATAGGTGGTGTGTTCAATTTTTTCCTTTTTGACCTTCACCCGCCAATTGTAAAGATCGACGATATTGTCAAATGGATAAAGGACATCCAGCCCCAGATAACATAGTCGCTTTAGCGCTTTCGGCCCTAACGCGATGGCGCACGAGTGGGCTTCGATCGCAAGCGTAATTAGTTCAGGAGGTCCGAAACCGCCGTTCGGCTCTGCGGTACGAAACGTCGGATAGTGTTCGAGCATAAGATGAAAATACTTATCATGGGCTGCCTCGAATGCATCCAGTACTGCTAGCTTGTCCATGCGCTTTCCATCAGTTATTAGGGTGAGCCCGTCGCTATCCGCCGGGAGTCCGTGGGTCGCTCTGACGACCTTATCGTATGCCTTATCTCGTGCCTACCGCATGCATGCTGGCGAGCCTGTTCCGCACAAGGCTTCAGGTAAAAAACCAACGCTCGCGTGGCGGCGTCATCGATTTTCTTATTTCGGGCAGATGGAGCACGGGAGACGTGTTCGTTTGTATCGGGAAGATTCGGAGTAACTTTCGCCAACATCTTGCTTCCTGTAGTGGGAGCCATCACTGATGAGCATTCACAGGCCCCGAAGTACCGACGCAACCGGAGGCGGACAAGCCGGCGGATTCTGGCGTAGTTGTAGGCAAAGGCGCAGGGCGACGTGGGGCTTACGGGCGCTGTTAGCCAAGACTGTCAGACCTTTCAAAAGAAGCAATTTTCCGGCTCATTCATCCATCCGATCAAACGCCTGGGCCAGATCCGCACACAGATCAGGCGCATGTTCGAGCCCAATGTGCAGGCGAACCAGCCGCCCCTCGTCAGGTAGCGTCTTGATCGAGCGCAGTTCGTGTGGAATGGCGGGCATGACCAGACTTTCATACCCGCCCCAACTGGTGCCTAGGCCAAACAATTTCAACGCATTGATGAAGCGTTCAAACGTGGCTTCATTGCAAGGTTGCAGTTCGAAAGTAAAGGGCCCTGCGCCACCGGAGAACTGTCTTTTCCAAAGTGCGTGCCCGGGATCGGAGGCCAATACTGGAAACATCACGCGTTTGACCTTCGAATGTTCATTCAACCATTCAGCCACTTCGATTGCGCTGGCTTGATGCCGGGGCATGCGCACGGCGAGTGTTCTCAATCCGCGCAGGGTGAGCCAGCACGCGTCCGGGGAGGCATGTGAGCCGTAGCGGTCACACCATTTGCGTGTCGTGTCCAACGTTGAGTAAGCGCAGGTCACCAGGCCGAGAATGACGTCTGAGTGGCCGTTGATGAACTTGGTTGCCGCGTGAATCGAAATATCGATCCCCAGCGCATGGGCGTTGAAGTACATCGGTGAGCCCCACGTTGAGTCGCAGGCAACCGGTATGCCCCGTTCATGGGCCGCCGCGCACACTTGCGTGATGTCCAGCATCTGCATCGTCAACGATGAAGGCACTTCGATGAAGACTAGGCTCGTATTGTCGTCGATCAGTTGGCCGACTTCGGCGCTGTCGTTGAAGAAGCTGATTTTGGTGCCAAGTGCTGTCAGCGATTGCTCGCAAAATACTCGGGTCGGACCATACACGCCGTTGTAGACCAGGATATGTTTTCCCGGTCCCGCATGTGCGCCTAACACTGCGGCGATAGCGCTCAAACCGCTGGAGGTGGCGATGCAGCTTTCGGCATTTTCAAGGCGTGCCATGGCCTCTTGTAACTCAAACGTGGTGACCGTGCCCGAGCGCCCATAACGTAACGATTCGAAAACCCTGCCCTGGTACGAATGCCGATATTCCTCCAGGGTTTCAAACACTACTGTTGAAGCGCGTACCAAGGGTGGGTTGACCGCATGAACCGCTGCGGCGCTGGTTCGGCCCAGGTGAACAAGAGCAGAGTCACGGTGCATGATGGCCTCGATTCGAGTGGTCAGAGTCCTATAGTATGTTTGGCATGTCAGACTCCATCAGCCAAAAAATATCGCTGACGCGCCATCCCGAGCCCGCCGAGTTTCGCCTGTTAGCGAAGCGGCATGAGCGCGGCGCTGTGTTGCCTTCGCACGAGCACCAGACCGGGCAACTGGTGTTTGCGTTGCGCGGCACGATGTTGGTTGAAACACAGCAAAGTCGCTGGACGGTTCCACCGCAACGGGCGTTGTGGATACCGCCGCATCAACCCCATGCCATTCAAATCCTGTCGGATGTTGAGATGCGAACGGTGTATTTCCACCCGGCATTGTTCACCGAAGTCGCCGGCTTCGCGCGTTGCAACGACGTGCACGCGGTCGTGGCATCCAGCCTTATCAGGGAACTGGTACTGGGCTTGTTCGAACAGCCGCGCCAGGGTGAGATGCGCGAATTGATGGTGCAGTTATTACTGCATGCATTGGGTGAAGCGGCCTGCCTACCGACACACTTGCCGATGCCGACTAACGAGCGGCTGCGCGCGGCATTGATGGAGCTGATTTCAGGCAATCAGTGGCATTGGTCGATATCTGAAATTGCGTATCGTGCGGCCATGTCCGAACGCACCTTTACGCGGCGCTTTAGCGCGGAAGTGGGCTTGAACTATCGCACATGGCACCATCGGGCGCGCATCGTTGCCTCGCTGGATCTGCTGGCATCGAATCGGTCCGTCAAATCGGTTGCACATACTTTGCAGTTTGCGAGTGCAGCAGCCTATGTGGCGGCCTTTCGAAAAATAACAGGCAGTACGCCACGGGCCTTTCAGTCCACTCATTTAATGCAAAGCGCGCCTCAGTGATTCCTCGTTACATCATCGCCCAGATCAAAACGACTCTGGTCCTTCCACACACGCTGCAGGTCTTAAGTGTGCTTTGATGCTCCCGTCAGGCGGCAGGAAAGGTCAGCTGCGCAAGACCTTTCCTGCCGAGGCGAACGCCTCGGCTACCTCACCTCAACAATATCCAACGCCCGATTCGCCAACAGCTCACTTACCTCAATCACCTGCAAAATCCCCAACGCAACACGTCGCCGCGATCCATCCAGATCAAACGCCAAGTCACTGATCATCGCGTTCGCCGAAGCCAAATTCTCACTGAGATTCGCAAGCAAACACTCAGAATCCACACTCGGATCAATCCGTAAAATGGAGTCGGTCTTGTCAGATGTTTCGCTCTTAGGCTTGGGCTTCAGGTAGTAATCCAACGCGCGAGTGGTCGCGTCATCGAGCTTTTTGTTGCGGGCAGACTGGGCACGGGATGTGGGTTCGTCTGTTACTGGAGGATTCGGTGTAATTTTGACCATGGTCCTAGCTCTCTTTTGGTTGAGGCTACGACCCGTTCGCGACTAAACGATTGGGAGGCAGCTATGCGCAGGTTAGTCGACCGACGAGCTAAGAAATCGGCGCGCCCGGAGGCGCCCTGCGCACAGCCACCATCGAGTGCAGGGATGGGGATACCTGACTGATGGACGCTTGAGCGACTTAGCAACGACGGGCGACTAAACCCGATCACTGATGAGCAGTGACATGTCCCAAACTACCGACGCAACCCAAGGCGCACAAGCCGGCGGATTCTGGCCTAGTTGTAGGCAAAGGCGCAAGGCGCTGTGGGCTGGCGGGGCTTCGTGGCGGTTTCTGTCGGGCTTTACTGACAGGGCTTCATTTGGCTGGGGTGAGCGGCTGGCCGATGGATGAAGAGGGGCTGCTGCGCAGCCCAGCGGGAGCAAGCTCCCTCGCCACTGGGTTCGGCGTTTAATCAACTGAGCAGCGTAATAAATAGATCTGTCCCCTTTCGGACACTTTAGTCTTTAAGGAGAGGGATAGACCTCGTTAAACGCTGATGCAAAATCTTCCGCCTTTGAAAACAGCAGCATCTCAACATCTCCTATCTCGACTTGGAGTTTTCGGGTGACGCTTATCAGCAACCCAATATAGGTCGAGTAGACATCAGTCGTTGCAATTCGAAGCCAGCCCTGTTGCCGCGCCTGGGTCTTCAAGCGTGGCCAGCAGGCCTTGAGCCGCGGGTTTTGACCCGCCAAGTGCGGAAACCACCAGCGTTGCTCATCACCCTGAAGCATTTGTAGAACGTTCAGGGAAAATGAAACCCGCGCATCGAAGATGGCATGCTCGTTTGGATTCGAGAACGCCGCCACTTTCGACCATGAGGCGATTCCCTTGTGATTTATCGGCACTTGGCCCTGCGACACAATCTGAACGTAGCCTTGCATCGTTGCAGATGCATTTCCTTTGACGCCACCCCAGACGCGCACCGCGTAGTCCGCGAGCGCCATCCGTTGGTCGGGTGACGCCCCCCATTGCTGTGAGGCATACCGCTTCAGCGCGGACGCCTTTTCGTACCAATTCGAGCCGCCAATATCCCATCCAAACGTTTGGTAGACGAGCGCGGTATCAAACTCCCAAGTGTAGATACTGGGAAGTGTCGGCACGTGCTTCCTGGCGTAACAAAGCAGCGTTTTTTCGAGAGACTTCATGAATGGAGGCCATATATTGAGCAAGGCCCCTAGATTAATTGACTCCCTTTCGTGCAGCGAATTTTCAGATGCCTACCTGATTCGCAACCGGAGCCAGAACCGACATCTCTTCTCTATAATGGCACTAAGACATCAATCTCGATATCCTGCCATCACTTCAATCTGAGCGATCAAGGACGAATCACCATGAAAGTTCCCGAGCTGTTTGATCTTGAGGCGCATGGCGCAGGCTGGTACCCCTGGGCAGAAATCAGCAATTGCTTCTGGCCCGGGGTCGGCAAGAAATCCACCGGTGTGGACCCCGTTCTCGCACAGATGGTTGCTGCGAAGGGCGTCTACTGCATTGCCTGGAGAGCGACCGGGAAGGCCTCTCCTGACAATCCAACCGTCCAATACATTGGGCAAACGAGCAGTTTCAAGTTTCGCATGGGCCAATTTGCCTGGTCCGCAGGGCTTTGGGGAGCCCGGGCTCGTGGCCATTCGGCTGGCTGGCGCTGGCATGAACAAAAAGAAGACCAATTGTCCATCGCGTTCTTTCCGCTGCGTAATTCAAACATCCCCAAACACATGTTGAATGGCTATCTGCATTGGTATGAGGCACTGGCCCTTGAAGCCCATCATCAGCGATGCAGCGCGTTGCCGTTCGTGAACGTTCCCCAGAATGGCATTGTTGTACTGGACTAATGAAACGTCGCGCGCAGCGACTCCCCTTAGCTTGACCGCTGCGCGCATCCTTACCTCCAAGAAAATCTTCCCCATCCATCCCCTCCCGCAAAGCCCCCATCCCCTCCAGCAAACACCCCACCGCACCCCCACCTTGATAATCCCCCGCTTCACCCACCCCAAGCGCTACAACCGAGCACCGCGTCCCTCCCATGAACCTACACACCTTCATTCGCAGCTATTGCCTGAACTCCAGGCTCGCCACGAATGCCCTGACCCGCCTGCACAAATCGCTCTCTTCCCTGGTCCGCTACTTGGCCCTGCAAGGCTTCGATTCCAATACATGGCCCGCCACCCGCGACGAAGCCGCCCTGGACCGTCACCTCAACACCCTGTGCCCAGAGCTGGCCACCACCGTGTTCTGCCATGCCCGCGAAGGCATCATCCTCGTTGATCCCTTCGGCCGCGTCATCGCCGTGAACGAGGCCTTTACGCGGCTTACCGGTTACGGTCAGGAAGAGATTCAGGGCCATGAGCTGAACTCCCATCGCATGGTCCGTCGCCTCACCGCGTTTTACGCGCCGATGAAGAATGCGCTGGATTTCCACGGACATTGGTCCGGTGAGATTCAGACCAACCATAAAGATGGCCGGGAGATGACGTCGAGGATCAGCATCAGTGCGGTGCATGACCGTCACGGCAATGTTCAGCACTACGTGGCGCTGTTCAGCGACATGACGCAGATGAAGCAGCGCTTGCAGCTGCTGGAACGGGATGCGCGGTATGACGCGCTCACGCAGTTGCCCAATCGGTTGTTGTTGGCCGAGCGGATGCGGCAGGCGTTGGGCAAGGCGCGGGTTCATCAGCAGAAGGTGGCGATTGCGTTTATCGACCTGGATGGGTTCAAGGCGCTGAACGACAGTTATGGGCATGACTGGGGGGATCGGGTGTTGCAGATTGTCGCGGCGCGGATCAATGCGACGTTGCGCGAGGGCGATACGTTGGCGCGCCTTGGGGGGGATGAGTTTGTGGCCGGGTTGGTGGGGCTGCAGGAAGTGGAGGATTGCGAGCCGATGCTCAAGCGGATGCTGGCGGCGGCCAATGCGCCGATCCTGATTGGCGCGCAGACGGTGGAGATTGCCGCGAGTATCGGGGTGGCGTTTTTTCCGGAGCATGGGCTTGAGGTGGATGGGCTGATCAGCAAGGCGGATCAGGCCATGTACCTGTCGAAAAAGGCCGGTGGTAATCGCCTGGCGTTTTGTCCAACCCGCTGCCTTTCGGTCAATAACGAAACCTGACGGTGGTGCCGACGGTGCGTTCGCTGCCGGTCATGACGCCGTAGTCGCCGGCACCGAGCAGTGAGTAGACGGCGGTGATGTAGTTGCGATCGAACACGTTGCGCACCCAGCCTTCGACTTCCCAGGCGCGATCCTGGCTGCGCATGCCCAGGCGCAGGTTGGTGAGGCCGTAGCTGGGTTGATAGCTGCCTTCGCCGCCTTCGAGGGTGCCGTAGTAACCGGTGCGGAAGCTGTAGTCGACGCCGCTGTAGAGTTCCAGGCCATAGGGCAGCGGGTGGGTGTGGTCGAGGCCGCTGCTCAGGTTCCATTCCGGCGCGTTGTAGAGGCGCTCGCCGCTGAGGTCGCAGGTCCATTGACCCGAGGCCGGTGGGCACGGGGCGTTGGGGAAGCTGCGGTAGCGCGCGTCGCTCCAGGCCACGCCCAGGCGCCCGGTGAGTTGGGAGGTGAGTTGCCACGCGGAATCGAATTCGATGCCGCGCAAGCGGACTTTGCCGACGTTGATCAGGTTGTCCCGCAGCGGCGGCGCGAACAGCGATGTCGGCGGGCTGTAGGTGAGCGCTTGGTAGTCATCGACGTCGGTCTGGTAGACGGCAAGATTGAGCAATGCGCGCTGATCCCAGAACTGCGTCTTCATGCCCACTTCCAGGGACGTGGCGCGTTCCGGCTCGAAGGTGGGCTCGGTGAACGGCCCGATCACGTCGAAGTTGATGCCGCCGGCCTTGTAGCCCCGCGACCAACTGACGTAGCCCATCACGGCATCGCTGAAGCGATAGCTGGCGCTGAGCAGGCCGGAGACGTTGTTTTCTTTTATGGAGTCCTCACGGTAATAAGTACCGCCGAGGGCGATGTCCCGCAGCAATTGCCCGCCCACCTGGAACACCGGGGGTAAGCCGTTCAGCGGGGCAAGGTTGCTGACGTCGCGGGAGATCCAGCCGTCCTTGCGCTCCTGGCTGTAGCGCAGGCCGCCGGTGAGTTCCAACGAGTCGATCGGACGCCAGGAAAGTTGACCGAACACCGCGCGGCTGTCGCCCTTCTGCTCGCCGTCATAACGCTGCCGAGCGCCATCGAGCAGCACGGAAGGCACCTGACTCGGATCGGTAAACGTGATGCCGAAGATTTTTTGCAGTGCCTCCAGTTGATCGCCAACGAACCAGGGCGCGGCGTCCGGGCCGAATTCGGCGTCGATCTGGCGGTCGAGCTGTTGGCGCAGGTAATAGAGCCCGGCGACATAATCGACGGACGAGCCGGCCGTGCCGGACAGCCGCCATTCCTGGCTGAACTGCCGATGGCCCAACTCGGTTTCGGATTGGGCCACCGCCAGCGCGGTGCTGTCACCGTCGCGACCGGCGCGGTAGTCCCAGTCGCGGTAGGCGGTGATGCTGGTGAAGCGCATCGCCTCGTCCAAGTCCCAATTCAATTCCAGTGACACGCCGTTCTGCAGAGTTCGCGGGCGACCCGGCGCGTCGATGCGGTTCTCCCGTTGGTAAGGGTCGGGCTCCGCCAGCGGATAGCCAAGGAATTTGGCGCGCTTGCGGGTTTGCTCGCTGTAGTGATTGACCAACAGGACGTTGCCGGCTTCGTTCTGCTCGGCGTAGTCGGCGATCAGGCGGGCGCTGAAGTCGCTGTTCGGCGTCCACAGCAACTGGCCGCGCAGGCCTTGGCTGTCGGCGTCGCCGAGGCGGCTGCCGTCGTGCAGGTTTTCCACGGCGCCCTCGCTGGAGCCGTCGAAGACATTGAGCCGCCCGGCAAGAACGCCGTCTTGCAGCGGCCCGGAGACGGTGCCGCGATATTCCCGCAGACCGCGCTCGCCGTAACTGGCTTCGAGGTTGGCTTCGGGCTGGAAAGTCGGCTGGCGCGTGACGATGTTCAGCGCGCCCGCGGTGGTGTTCTTGCCGAACAAGGTGCCTTGCGGCCCGCGCAACACTTCGATGCGTTCGATGTCCATCAACTCGCTGAAGGCCATGCCCTGGCGTGCCTGGTAAACGCCATCGACGTAGGTGCCGACGCTGCCTTCCAGGCCATCGTTGTAGGCGGTCGCGCCGAAGCCGCGCAGGCCGAAACCGGCATAACGGGCATCGTGGCCGGACACCACCAGGCCCGGCACCTGTTGTTGAATGTCTTGCAGACGATGCAGGCCGGCTTCGTCCAGCTGATCGCCGTAGAGGACGTTGATCGGGATCGGCACGTCTTGCGGGTCTTCTTCGCGGCGGCGAGCGGTGACGGTGGTCTGGTCAAGGACGAGGCCGCCGGAGGTGTCTTGCGCTGCCTTGGCCGACAGCCAAGGCAATACCGTAAGGCTGCCGAGCAAGAGCAGCCGATAACCCATACCCGGCATGCTAGAACTCCCGGGCCATTGCTCGATGCACCGTGTCCGGGCAAACCAGGGTCTTGATCCGCGCCAGCAATTGGCGGCTGTCGGTGGGCTTGAGCAGCACAGCGTCGAAGGCCAGGTCCTCGGGGTAACCCGGCGGCCTGTGTGGCGGGACCGCTGAATAAAGCATCACGGGCAGATCATGCTCACGGGCACGCACGTGTCGCAGCAGTTCCCAACCGTCCATCCCAGGCATCATCTGATCGCTGATCAGCAGGTCGATTGGCTGTTCCGCCAGGCAAGCCAAGGCATCTTCGCCGCTCGCCGCCATGCTCACATCGAAACCGTAACCGGCCAGCAGGTCATAGAGCCATTCGCTGTTTTGTTCGATGTCGTCCACCAGCAACACGTGTTTGCCCTGGCCATCGAGCGGCGTGATGTTGTTATCGACGATGCCGTTTTCCAGGTCATCTTCTTGGGCGCATTTGAGTTGCAGGCGAAAACTGAAGTGGCTGCCCTGCCCCGTGGCCTGGGGTTCGAGACGGCTGCCCATGCGTTCCAGCAATTGGGTGACGATGGACAGCCCCAGCCCGCTGCCTTCGTAGCGTTGGGCGTTGCGGCCACGGCGGAACGGTTGCAGCAGTTGTTCGAATTCTTGCGGGTCGATGCCGATGCCGGTGTCGATCACGCTGAAGCGCAGCTCCACGGTGTCAGCGGTTGCTCCCGGACAACAGCCCACTTCGAAACGGATCTGGCCGTTGCGGGTGAACTTCGCCGCGTTCGCCAGAAGGTTCATCAACACCTGCCGAAGCCGCTTGAAGTCGGCCTCCACCAGGGGCGGCAGGTCCTGGGCCATTACCGCGTTGAAGCTGTTGCCCTGGCGCGCGGCGAGAAAGCCCGCCTCGTCGGCGATTTCCTGGAGAAAGCCGTACAGATAGCCCGGCGCGAGGGTCAGTTGCATCTGCTCCAGCTCGCCCTGGGAGAACTCGAGCATCTCGTCGATCAGCTCCAGTTGTTGACGGGCGTTGCGCTCGATCGTCGCCGGGTAGTCGCGATTCGGCCCGCCGTGTAGCAGGCGCGCATAGTCGATGATGCGCACCAGTGGCGAGCGCAGGTCGTGGCTGATCCGCGCCATCAATGCGCTGCGAGCCGCGAGGGAGTCGCGCAGCTGCGAGGTGCGCAGGGCCACGGTGCTTTCCAGGCGCTCGTGCTCTGCCTGGCGTTGCTGTTCGAGGGTCGACAGCGCGTGCTTTTCCCGGTTGCGGCTGCGGGCCACTTCCATGATCAAGGTGCACACCAGCAACACCACGCCTGCCAAGGTGGAAGACAGGCTGTACTTGCTTTCCGGCGACTGCCAGGGCAATTGTTCCTGGGGGAAGAAAATCCGCATCAGCAGTTGCCCCACCAAGAGCCCGGGCACCAGCCATGCCATCCAGCTGTAGCTCAGCCGCCTGCGCCACGCCATGAATAACGTAGCGAACAACACGCCGTAGAAACTCATCAGGAAGACCTGAACGATCTGCGCGCCCTGGACCGCATCGATCTTCAACCACCAAAGTCGGCCGAAGACACAACCTAGCAGCGGCACCCAATAGCTCCAGCCGATGATCCTGGGCAGCTGGGACACCTGCAACAGTACACGGAAGTACGCCAGGAACAGTACGAACGAGAGCGCGCTGGCGCAGGTCAGCAGCTCGCGCATCCAGCCCAGCGCCGACGGCCAGTAGATCAGGTAACCGTTGAGGATGCAGGTCAGCAGGATGTAGCTCAGTACCGCACCCGCGTTCACCATCAGCAGCCGGGAGCGCAGGATCCAGCCGACGATAAAGCCGAACGGCACGACCAGCAGGACAATGCCGAGGGAGAGCCCGTCGCTCAGGTACGTCTGTTGCTGACTGCGCAGCAGCGCCGGTTCGGACCACAGTTCCGGCTCCAGCAGCATCTGGAAGTTGCTCGCCACCCGGACGAACACCGTGGTGCTCTGCCCCGCCGCCAACGACACTGGGAACGCCGGCTGACGCGCCGCCGGTTGAGGCCATTCGGCCAGGGGATAGGCGCCGCCGCCGTGTGCCTCGTACCCCGGTTGGTAGACGCGGATGTCTTCCAGGCGCGGCGCCCCGACCACCAGCAAGCGCGAACACGCCGCATCGCTCGAATTGGTCAGCCGTAATTTCAACCAGAAGGCGGAGCGGCTGTAGCCCTGCGTCGGCCAGCTTGGGGTGGCGGCTTTGAACTGCGTGTCTGGCAGCCGAGCGACTTCTGCCAGGCTCAGGCGTGCCTGGGTGTCTTCGAGAATCCGCACGACGGACATCAGGTTCAGAGAGTCGGCGCGGCAGATATCCACAGGTGCCGCACGCAGCAGGCCTGTGGATAACAATGTAATGGTCAGCAATAGAAACTGAAGAAGCCGCATCAGGTGCGCCCGGCCGACTCGGTTTCAACGATGCCCAGGGTTTGCTGGCGAAACTGGCTGGGCGTCATGCCGATTCGCTGGCGGAAGGCCGTGGTGAAGTTGCAGGCGCTGCGAAAGCCCACCAGTTCGGCGACATCCTGCACGCTCATGGCGCTTTCGCACAGTAGATCCTGGCCGCGCCGCAATCGCGCGTCGCGAATATAGGCGAACACGGTCAGCCCGAGATGCTCGCGAAAAATGGCGGAGAGGCGTTTCTCATGGGTGCCGACTTTTTGCGCGAGCATGCCCAGGGACGGCATGTCGTCCAACTGGTTTTCTATCAGTCGCATGGCCGCGCGCAGCACGATTTCATCACCCTGCGGCTCCGGATCGGCCGGACTTTCCTGGACGGTCGGTGGTGCGCGCCAAGTCAGCTGCAGGTGGATCTTGATGCGCGCCAGCACTTCTTCGGGGGCGCAGGATTTGGGGATGTAGTCCACGGCGCCCACGGTCAGCCCTTCCAATCGTTCCAATGAGGTATTTGCAGAAGACAGGAACAGAATCGGGATATGCCGGGTGGCCGGTGCCTCGCGCAAGAGCCTGCACAGGCTGAAGCCGTCCATTTGTGGCATGTGCACATCCAGGACGATCAGGTCCGGGCGCAGCGCAAGTGCCCGTTGATAGCCCTGATAGGCGTCGCTGGCCAGGGAAATGCGCCAGGGCTGGGCCTTCAAGAGGATGAGCGTGGCGCGGATGTCTTCGGGGATATCATCGATCAGCAGGATATGCGGCACGGGCTCGGACACCGCCGTGCCCTCCGCCGTCGCTGCCTGCCTTGCGTATCGTCCGTTGTCCATTCGCCAGGTCTCTTGTTGTGTTTAGCCAGCTCTCTGTCGCGAAACTGCCGGCGGAAGATCACCTATCGGGCCGGCAATAAATGGATATAACGGCAGGGCGGGCGAGAACTGAAGCTATCAAATTTTCAACAGACGATAAACGGTCATGCCGTTCGGGGCGGGATGTAGTTGGGGGCATAGACATGTGGCGAGGGGATAAATCCCCTCGCCACAAACGAGATATGGTCGACTAACTGTGCCGAACTGCAGGGCCTGCTGCGCAGCCCAGCGGGAGCAAGCTCCCTCGCCACGGGTTTGTTGACTACCTTGAATGAGCGGCGTTTGGTTAGAACTGGTAACCAATCTGGGCCAGCAGTTGTGGGTTTTCCTGACGCGTGTCGCTTTGCGCTTCACCGCCGGAGTGACGCCAGGCGACCGTTGCGTCGAACGAGAGCGGGCCGTACTGAGCGCGCAAACCCACACCGCCGCCGGAGATGCTGCGGGTGTTTTCCTCATCAGCCCACTCGTCGTGGTTGATGCGCACTTTGCCGGCGTCCCAGAACAGGTAAGGCGTCAGCTTGTCGATGGGGTAGCGAAGCTCGATCTGGGTCAGCATGCCTTCGTCGCCCGAGGCTTCGCTTTGTGGATAAGCCCGCACCCCATCGATGCCGCCGAGGCTGAAATCTTCGGACGAATCGAGGTTGTCCTGGCTCCATTGGCCAAGGAACCGGGCGAACAGCGTGAAGTTGGCGGGCAGCGCTTGCAGGCGGGCAAGGTCGACGTTCACCTTGCTGAATTGACCTTCGGTCTGGGCGGTCTGACGGTCGCCCTCGCGCAGGGCGGAATCGAGTTTCAAGTCACCGTAGGTCAGCGTCGCGCCGCCGTAGGTGATGCCGCCGCCGAGCAAGGTGTCCCTTACATCGAACTGCAGGCTGATGGGCAGCGAGTCGCTGCTTTTTTCAAAGCTCAGGCCCAGTACTTCGTACTTATCTTCTAGATCCTTGTGCTGGTACTGCCCGGCCAACATGAGGTTCGCCTGATTGCTGCGTACGAGCGGATAACTCAAGCCGACGCTGCTGACTTCGGCGGTACCGGTCGCACCCAGGTCGGCGAATTCAGCGCCCAAGTCATACGAGCTCTTGGCGTAGCCCACGTTGCCGCGCAGGCCAGAGGTTCCCAATGGCATCGAGTAGCCGAGGCTGCCGAAATACAGCTCCTCATCGGTGGCCATCACGGCGGCGCTCAGCCGGTCGCCCAGCATCATCGGGCTGTTCCAGTCACCTTGTACCGTCAGGCGATTGCGCCCCGAATACCGGTTGCCGTGGTTGTCCAGCGTGGCCTTGCCTTCGAAGGCCTTGGTTTTGCTCACCTGGGCATCGAGGTCGCCCGTACCGAGCTCGTCACCCGGGCGGATGACCGGACGAACCGCCACGCCCGGCAGGTCGGACAGAACCAGAATGCTGCGCTCCAGGCGGTCACGCTCGATCACGTCGCCCGGCTGCAAGTCGTCCAAGAAGGGCTGCGCCTGCGCGGCCAGTTTTGCATCGTCGTTGACGGCAGTGACTTTGCCATAACGCCCTTCGATCACCGCGATGGTCAGCTCGCCGTTGGCCATGCGCTGAGCCGGCAGGTAGGCGCGTGCAAACGGGTAACCGTGCCCACGGTAGTAAAGCGTGACCTGCCGGGCGATTTCCCGCAGCTCGTCCAGATCAAGGGACTTGCCAATGGCCGGCGCGACGACGCGTTGCAGGCTGGCCTCGTCGATACGGGTATTGTCGGTGAAACGCACGGCATTAAGCTGGACCTTGGCGCCGCCGACTTTTTCCTGCGCCGGTTGCGGCGCCTCGACGTCCAGGCGAATGCTTTGCGGCAGTTCCTGTTGAGGAATCGGCAGTTCTTGCAGGATGCGCCCCGCGTCGGGGATCGGGCGTGCCGGTAGGGTCGCCGCCCAGGCCGGGGAAGTGGACAACAGCGCCAGACCAGCGGCGCAATACATCAATTTGTTATGCATTGAATATGTCTCGAATAAAGCGGGTTGCCTGAGCCCATAACCGCGTCCGGGGACGCGGCCAAGGGGCTCCTTCAAAGGGAAAAGTGAGTGTCAGGGGTCAGGGACGCATGGCCAGGCTCGGCAAGCGCACACCGCCGCGCACGACGAAAACAGTCTGTGGCGGGTAGGCCGCACAGGCGGCCCCACCCGATACACCGCCGTCGGCGCAGACAGTCCCGGCCAGTTCCCGCTCGCTGTCGGCGTCCTGGGCCTGGGCAGCCGAATCGCCGTCGCCTTGGGCCAGGGCGTCGCCCGCAGCGTTGCCGCCATTGGCGTTTGCCGGCGCGCCGCTCTGATCCACCAGCAGCAGGCCGCCGTCCTCGACCCCGACGTCGGACCAATCAGTCGGTTTCGGCTGGACCGGATTGAGCTCCGGCGCATGGGGCGAAGTCACTTGCACGACGATGCGCGTTGCATCGGCGACGCTCTGCTGGATGGCGCTGATATCGATGGACTGCGTCACCGTGAGGTTGCCATTGGCCGGGTCGCTGACGATCAGGTAACCGAGGTCAGCCAGCCCACCGATATTGATCTGGTGGGTGCCGGGGTCTGGGTTTCCTATCGAATACTCCGGCTGGCCGAGCATCTGTTTGGTGTCACCGTTCTGCAGGCCGTTGACGTCGAAACCGGCTGCACCGCCACCGTTGAACGTGGTTTGGCCGTCGAATGGTTTGGTCTGGGTGGTCGTACCGTTCGTGGACACCACCAGCGTCGGTTGCTCGCGGTATACGGCATGAACCCCGGTGTTGCCCAGCGCCCGACCGAAATTGCTCTGCTGCTCGTCGCTGTTGTAGCGGAAGTTGCCGCTGCCACTGCCCACCACATCCACTACGCCGGTGCTGCCGGCGAGGCTGCCGGTGTAGATCACCGCCCGGCCACCCGCGCCGGTGGACACCGTCACGCCCGCGTTGGCTTTCACGTCACCGCCCGAGGCCACGCCCGCCGAAGCGGATTGACCGGCGTTGAGCACGATCGCATCAGCGGCATTGCTGGTGGTGCTGACGTTCTCGGTCAGGGTGATATTACCGGTGGTCGTTACAACCTGGACTTTGCCGGTGTTGCCGATGCCCACGATCTGATCCAGCTGGGTGCCGTCCAGCGCCGTCTCGGTCAGCCTGCCGACGGTGACGTCCGTGCGGTTGACGAAGTTGACGTCCTTCGCCCGGCTGGCGATATCGCCGACCCAGTTGCTGGCATTGCGCAGGTCAAAATCGCCGCCCTTGAGCGCCAGGCCATCGGCGGTGATGGTGCCGTTGGCATCTTGGGTGGTCTTGCCATCGACGTTGAGGAACACGTTGCCGTTGGTGGCCAGCGCTTCGTTGATCGCCAGATCGCCGTCGGTGCCGATGCTGACGTCGCCGGTGTTGTTCACGCCGGTGGTGGACTTGACCACGTTGCCGTTGCCGTCGGTTTCAGTCAGCGTGCCGACCTTCAGGTTGCCAGTGTTGTTGAACGCGACCTTGCCCGCCTCGCTGGCGATGTCGCCCACCACGTTGCCGTTGTTGCGCAACTCGAAGTCGCCGCCGTTGAGCGCCAGGCCGTCCGCGGTGATGTTGCCGTTGGCATCTTGGGTGGTCTTGCCATCGACGTTCAGGAACACGTTGCCGCTGGTGACCAGTTCTTCGTTGATCGCCAGATCGCCGTCGGTGCCGATGCTGACGTCGCCGGTGTTGTTCACCCCGGTGGTCGTCTTGACCACGTTGCCGTTGCCGTCGGTTTCAGTCAGCGTGCCGACCTTCAGGTTGCCAGTGTTGTTGAACGCGACCTTGCCCGCCTCGCTGGCGATATCGCCCACCACGTTGCCGTTGTTGCGCAACTCGAAGTCGCCGCCGTTGAGCGCCAGGCCGTCAGCGGTGATGTTGCCGTTGGCATCCTGGGTGGTCTTGCCATCGACGTTGAGGAACACGTTGCCGCTGGTGGCCAGCGCTTCGTTGATCGCCAGATCACCGTCGGTGGCGATGCTGACGTCGCCAGTGTTGTTCACACCGGTGACGGTCGTTTGCGTGCCATCGGCATGGGTCGCGGTAAGCGAGCCCACTTTGAGGTTCCCGTTGTTGTTGAACTGGACCTTGCCCGCATCGCTGGCGATATCGCCGATCACGTTACCGCTGTTGCCCAGGCCGTAGTTGCCGCCCAGCAGCACCAGGCCGCTGGCATCGAGCTTGGCCCCGGCGTCACCGGCCTGAGTGGTGTTGCCCGCCACTTCCAGGGTGATGATGTCGTCGGCGCGGGTTTGACCCTGGCCGGCGTCATCCCGTGGGCCGTTTTCGATGGTGATGCCTTTTACCAGCGACAGGTCGTGGTCGGTTTTCAGGGTGACCGCTTCGTCGGAGGTAATCCCAACGGTGCCGTCCACGACGCCAACCGTCAGGTTGCCGTTGCCGGCGAATTTCAAGCTGCCGACATCGGCGGCGATCACGCCCACGTCATTCCCCTTGCCCAGGTCGAAATCGCCTTCGCCGCGCAGGGCCAATTCGTCTGCGGTAATGGTCGCCCCCGTTGCCTGGGTCGCCCCTTTGCCGGCGTCGACGGTGAGGGTCAGGCCTTTGCCGGTCGTGCCGTCTTCGTCGGTGCCTTCGGGATCCTGGAGGGTCAGATCGCCCAGCAGGTTCAGGACACCGTTGGCGACCAACGCCAGGTCGTCCATGAGCGTCGCGCCTTCATCGTCGACGGTGATGTTGCGGGTCTTGTCATTGCCGATGACGACCTTGTCGAAACCGTCCTGGATGTTGGCCAGGTCAGCGTCGGACAGCACCAGCGGATCGTTTGGCCCGGTCACCTCTGGGTCATCACTGCCGCCCACGTGGATATCCAGGCCTGGGGTTTTCTGCTGCAAGGTGAGACTGCCGCCACCGGCAACGCTCGCGGCGAGATCGATTTCGTCGGCGGTCAGGCTCGTATTGCCCTGGGTCGCCAATGCCTGGCCGACCGTGAGCGTGTCGGCGATAAGGTTCAGGTCGCCGGTCTGAGTCATGCCGGCCACCGGCACACCTTGCGGGTTCGCCGGGGTCTGGCTGTCAGGAACGGTGACGACGCCGACGGTCAGGTCATCGACATCGGCAAAGCTGACGGTGCCGGTGTCGCTGGCAATCGTGTCGACGTCGTTGGCGGCGTTGTCCAGGTCATGGACGGCGCCGTCACCCAGCAACACCAGGCCATCGGCGACAATGGCGCCGCCAGCGGTCTGGTCGATCTTGCCGCCATTGCTTTGCAATGCCAGGACCGGAGCCGGTTTGTTGTCGTCGTTGCCGGTGCCCGGTGCGTCCGCCACGGTCAACTGGTCATTGATGTGGATATCGCCGGTGCCGGCATCGAGGATAAGGTTGTCGTTGATGCGGGTGGCTTCGATGATGCTGATGTCACCGGTCATGTCCGCGCCACCGATCTTGACGGAAGTGAACCCGTCGCCCAGGGCGCTGATGTCGGTGCCGGTCAGTTCCAACGAACCGGCGGCGTCGCCGGTGCTGCCGCCCACGGCAATGTTTTTGCTCGGGGTGTTGGTTTCAAGGGCAATGGAGCCATTGCCGGTAACGCTGCCGGCGCCGCCGTTGAAGTTGATATCGTCGGCCTTGATGGCCAGGTTGTTGTCGGTGCCGTTGAGGCTGCCGTTGAACGTAATCGAACTGCCTTGCAGGCCCTTGCTGCCCGAGGTGTTGGTCTTGATGTTGTCGACGTACAGCGAGCCGCCAACCTGCTTGCCGGCGGTCTGGTCGAAACTGCCCGAAACGAACACGAATTTGTACGTGCCGGCCTTGTCAGCGGTCGCCGTATGGCTTTTCCAATCCACCGCGCCCGTGCCGTTCCCCGTTTCGTTCAGGATGATCTGGTATTCACCGGTGTTGACGTTCAACAGATAGCCGAAGACGTCATAGGTATCGCCGCCCGCGACCGGTTTGTAATCGAAACTGACCGCTTCCCCCGCCGCCAGGGAGACCGTGCCCTCGCTCACCACCGACGGACCGCGCATGATGCAACCGGCGGGTGCGTTCTGGCAGTTGGAGTTGTTCTCGGTGCCCAGCAGCAGCGCAGCGCCACCGTCCTGGCCCTGGCCAGCCGCGACGACCGGTGTGAGGGGCTTGTAGTTCATGTCGCCCTGGTCGCCAGGCGAAACGCTCGGCGGGTTGCCATTGGTCGGCGATGTGGTTGGCAGCGTCGGGTCATCGGGAGATACCACGCCCTCCACCACGGTCACACCAGTGAAGAACTGGTCGATGGAGGTCTTCCAGCCGACCAGGCCGTTTTCGAAGTCGGCGTTCAGGAACTGCGAGGTGCCCATCTCAACCGCACCGTTGTAGACCTGCTCGCCGCTGGTAAAGACTTTTGCACCGTTGATATACGTCTTGCCGGCGCCACTGGTGGTCGCGTACAGGGCGCCCAGGGCGCTGTTACCGCCGACCATGTCGCTGAAGATGATCGAGCCTGAACCTGCGTCCACGCGCAGCTCGCGCTTGTTGGCCACCGCATCGGAATCCACCACGCCGGCAAACACGATGTTGCCGCCGTTGCTCTTCAGGCTGACGTCGGTGTTGAGCGCCATCTTGCCATTGAAGATCAACGCCAAACTGTTGCCATTGCCCGCGCCGCTGGCGTCGATGTCACCGTTGAGGAAGATATTGCCGAAGACGTAGCGGCCCGTGCCGACGTCGTTGTGCCCGGACTGCAAGGTCAGCGTCCGATCGCCGCTGATGTTCGTCGGGGTGTAGTCGCCGTTCCAGTGGATGCTGTTGTCGGCTTTGATCGCCACATCGGTGCCGCCGGCCAGGGCCGTATCGATCGCGTTGAAACCGACCGTGGCCTCTGTCCCGTTGGCGCCGCCCGTCAACCCGCCGTTGCCCGGTCCCACCGTGACGCTGTCCGGATCGAGCAACCACAAGCCGCCCTTGCCGTTTTTGGCCGAGGCATCGGCGGCTTTGCTCACCGCCAGCTTGGCGCCGCTGGTTTCGATCTTGCCGCCGTCACCGCCCTTGGCGCCGCCGGTGGCTTTCAAGGTGCCGTCCACGCGCGTCACGCTGCCAGGCTTCTTCACATCCGACCAAGCCACCACGGTGCCGCCTTTGCCGTTATCGGTGGCCGATGCATCGAGCACGGCGCCAGCGGCGATAGTGGTCTGGCTGGCCTGCTTGATCGAAGCGTCCTTGCCTTGCCAGCTTCCGCCCACGTAAATCTCGCCGCCGCCCTTGGCGCCGGTGGCGTCGAGCGCAGCGCCGCCGTTGATGGCCACGCGATCCCCGGTCACGACGATCTTGCCGCCCTTGGCGGTGTCGGAAGACACATCGATGCGCCCGGCGACTTGTACGTCGCCCCGGTCGCCCATCAACGTGACCACGCCGTTTTCACCGACATCCAGGGAGCGGGCTTCGATCAGGCCGGTGTTGTTGATGACGGTGCTCGCCAGGGTTTCCGCCGCACGGGCGGTCAGCAGGATTTTCCCGGCATCGGCACGAATGGCACCGCCGTTTTCAATCAACGCCTGCAACGCGCCTTCCTGGACTTCCAACTGCACCGGCCCACCCAAGTCGAGCGTCACGACGCTGCCGGCGCCCAGCAGCACGTTGCCCTTGTGCGCGGTGATGTTGCCTTCGTTGACGATTTTCGCAGCGATCAGGGCAACAGTGCCGCCTTGCGCTGCGTTGATGTTGCCCTGGTTGACCACCGACGCGGCGCTGTCGCCACTGAAACGGTAATTGCCGGCAAGGAAATCTTCGGTGGATAGATTAAGCGTGGAGGCCACCAGACCGCCCACATCCACTTGCGCGCCGGGGGTGAACAATACGCCGTTGGGGTTGACCAGGAACACCTGGCCGTTGGCTTTCAGCGCGCCCTGGATCACCGACACATCCGAGCCTAATACCCGGTTCAATGCGACAGAATTCGCGCCAGGCTGGACGAACTGGACGGTGTTGCCCTTGCCGATGGAGAAGCTCTGCCAGTCAATCGCAAGCTTGTCGCTGCCCTGATGAATGACCATGCCCGTGCCGCCCTGGTGGATGCTACCGTTACCCGCCACGATATTGCCGCCGGACGGCAAAGGCCCCGCCGTGGCAAACGAGGCGAATACACTGCCGCCCACGCCCATGACGAGGCTCAGCCTGAGGTTGAGGGATTGACGGTTTTTGTCCTTGCCCTGGCTTTTGACCAACTCGGATGCCACCTGCCATGCGCCCATCACGGCATTCCAGACGACTCGGTAACTTCTATTCATTGTGTTCACTCATTCCTGATACAGCGGGTCACGCCAAGACGACCCGACGGTTCCTGTCGACAAATCAAACGGAGAAACCGAATCCGGGGCGGATTGCGGCTCGAAAAATCCCACAGTGCTGCGCCCATCATGTCCGCCGCGCTGGGGGCAGTGCCTTTGCTTGAGCGCCCATGGCTTTTGAATGAGGGGATGGAATTCCAATTTTCCGATGGGTGGCTCGCTGGTCACCTCCTCGTCGGCGACCTATGCTCAGTCGGTCCAGTTTCCACAGGCGGGCCCTGATGATCCGATGCAAACGCGCCTACGAAACCGCCACCGCCGAGGATGGCGTGCGGGTGCTGGTGGACCGCTTGTGGCCGCGTAACCGCCCCAAGGATGCCTTGGCGATCACCGAGTGGCTGCCGCAGGTCGGGCCTTCCCATCCATTGCGCAAGGCGTTCAAGGCGGGCGCGGTTTCGTTCGAGCAGTTCCGCGAGGCGTATCGCAAGGAATTGGCGGCGCGGCCGGAGCATTGGTGGAAGCTGGTGGACCTTGCGCGGGATGGAACGCTTACCCTGGTGTATGCGGCCAAATCGACGGATGAAAATAACGCGGTGGTGCTGGCGCAATGGTTGGAGGATGAGGTGGAGAAACGCACGGAGTCGAGCTCACCGGTGTGTTATCTGGATGAGTTTCCAGAGCTTTGAAAGGGGCTTGCTGTAACACCGTGGCGAGGGACCTTGCGCCCTCGCCACGGGTTGTCGATTTGCCTAAGATCGGCGCAGAGAATACACCGGGAGGACAGCCGTGACGCCATCGCCCTTTGATCCGTTGGTTCATATCGATTGGAAAACACCCGGCAGCGACTTGCTTGGGCTGCTGCAGCATTACTACCCCGACATCGGGGTGTTTGCCGGCCCGGGGTTCGAGACGTTATTGGATGAGCTGTCCAACGAGATGCCCGAGGTCTGCTTCGAGGCGCTGGCGGCGCTGTTGTCGCACCAGGGTTACGACCTGTGGAACCTGGACGCCGGCGGCGATGATTATCGGCCGGTTATTTTCCCCTCCGACCAACGCGAGGCGTTTGCCCAGCATTGGCAAAGCCCACGTGGCGAACCCAGATTCACGCCGAGATTGATCGAGCCGCCCAAGACCATGGTGACCGAACACAAACCGGCCAAGACCAAGCGCGGCAAGGTGAACTGGCTGCAGGAAGTCCATGACTACCCCGGCCCCACTCACGTGCATGAATACAACTACCGCAATGGCTGGGCTGCCATCACCGAGCAGGACGAAGACCGGTGGTTGTGCTTTTTGATCGACTACAACCAGTGGCCGCCTGTCGAGCTGGACATGCTCGAACAACGCACCGATGAGGTGGATGGCGGGGACCTGCGGCTGATCGACGCCAACGCCCAGCGCAGCCTGTGGCGACGCCAGGTCAAACGCGGCGATTACAGCGCGGATGATCGGTTCAAATATGAGATTCGCCGGGGCGATACCATCGAGGACTTCGGACCTGCCGGCCAGGAGTGGCAGGCATTTGAAGAACCCTGCGTTGTGGCAGACGACACGATATTCGAGCGCCAGCGCATTTACGAGCCCAAGCACCTGACGAGGATCTGGCGGACCACGGCGGACAGCAGCGAGGTGATTTTCGAGGACTCGGATGAGCTGACCATCCTGCCCGTCGGCCCGCGCCGATTGCTGTTCATGCAACACAACGGCAAGGGCTGCTGGGTCTGGAACCAGGACCCGCCGCACCAGGCCGTCGCCGCCAAGCCAATGCCCGCCGAGGCTTATAAGCTGCGCGCATCGACCGCGTACCTGGGCGGTGACGAGATTTTGCTGTTCAGCGAAGGCGCGCGGCCGAACGTCGAGCACTCGGGTTATCAAGAGACGGTGCTGTTGGCGTGGCGCTTCAATTTCATCACCGGCACCAAGGCGAAGGCGACGTTGGACGGCTTCGGCAGCGAGCTGCGCCAGGACACCCGCCTGCTGGTCACCCAGCCCAAGCAGGTGATCACGCTGCGCACGTTCCATGGACAGCTTCATGTGTCCCGTGGGCATGGTGATTGGTGGGTGTGGCGTTATCGCGCCAACACCTTCGGCACCCAGACCCTGGCATGGTTTTGGAATCAACGCAGCAATGAGGTAGTGAAGCTTTCGACCAAGGATATCCCGCGCGTCAAGCCTGAGATTCGTTACGTGCCGGCGCAGGATCGGTATCTGGCGTTCGAGACGGATTTTGTGGCGCGGTTGCCGGGCTTCGCGCAGATCCTTGAGGCCAAGGGATGTGAGGTTCTGACTTTTCAGTGAGGCGATTTCGCGGCGGCGACCTCCGTGGCGAGGGAGCTTGCTCCCGCTCGACTGCGCAGCAGTCGCAAAACCTGCCAACCGTTTTCCCCTGCCATGCCGCCGGGGGCTGCTGCGCAACCCAGCGCGAGCAAGCTCCCTCGCCATGGGTTTGTCTTAAACCTGCAGCACCCCACGAAACCCACGCGCCGCGTAATACGACTGCACCCCATTGTGGTAAACGAACACCCGGCCATAACGAAAATCGCCAAACAACGCCCCACCCAGCGCCCGGATTTCCGAAGGTGTTGCCAACCAACTGGACGTCTTGGCATCAAACTCACCCAGCGCTTGTAATGCCCGGTATTGCACTTCGGTCAACAGGCTCACGCCCATCGCTTCGGCCAATTCCAGGGCACTGCCTTTGGGTTTGTTCTCCTTACGCGCATCCAGGGCCGCACGGTCGTAGCAGAGGCTGCGGCGGCCGGTCGGGCTTTCCTTTACGCAATCGCAAAAGGTGATAGAGCCTGTCTTCGCGTCCAGGCCAATCACGTCGGGCTCGCCGCCGGTGGCTTCCATGGCTTGGAGCGTTTCAAGGGCGCTGGGGTTGTTGTCGAGCCGCGTCTGGACGTCGGCCCATGGGATGTTTGGATGGCGGTCGGGGTTCTGTTCAAAACGGGCCCGCAGGTTTTGCAGCAAGGTTTGTTGTTGTTCTTTCATGGCGCGAGGTCCTTGGGTGCCGATGGGTTGTGCATGGAGCGCTTAATAGCGACATGCAGCAGGGTCGCAGCTTGGATATTTCTATTTGATATTGGCTACTGTCGACTCTGACAGTAGTTGCGCGGCGGCGTTGGCTCTTAACCTGCTACAGGTTCGCGAGCAGGAGCCTAGGGTGAATACAACGATAAGCTGCATCAGAGCGCTGCCACTTATCCTGCCTATTACATTGGCCGGCACCTGTTTCCCGGCGCTGGCGACCGAGGACTGCAATATTCAGAAAGTCGGGCTGGCGATGATTCTGGAACCTGGAGGTATAGCTCAAAAAGCCTTGTCCAAAGCCCAGTACAGGGAAAAACTGGATGTGAAGCGCGTGCGGATCACCCACTCGGAACGGGCCAAGCACCCGGATAAATCTCGCCTCACTGTGGTGATCGACAAAAAAAGAAAAGTGAAGCACATCTATTGCGAATGAACACCCGCTGCTGGTGAGCCCGTGGAAAGGACACCCGGTCAGCGCCTCACCTGGGCGCTACGCGGCGCGGGCGGTCCGGCCAGCGTCTTCGTCCTTGAGAAGATAACGGGCGAGGCATTGATTGAGTGAGACCGCCGCATCCTCAAAGGACGCGCCGGCTCACTGTAATACCGCATCGTCAAGGTTCGCGCTAACTCACGCGCTTCACCTCAAGACGCCCGCAAGGCGGCCCACTTAATTGCTCGCCCGTTTCCAGGCTGAACACCGAAAAGTGCAACGGGCAGGTGATGCTTTTCCGCTGCTCATTGATCACTCCATGTTCCAGCCATCCAGCGCGATGCGGGCACGTGTGCGGCACTTCAAAGTGCTGGTCGTCAACGACGATGGCGAACGTGCCTGGGCGATAGAATTCAGATGGCTCGCTCACACATGCGCTCCTTGTCGAAGTACTTCTGCCGCCTCGCCTGTTCGACAGCGGCATCGAAGGCGGCGTTGGTGATGTCCCGTCCCATGCAGATGCCTTCCCACGCTTTGACAGGATCCAGGTCCCTCGCCACGTCCATTGCCTTGAGCAGGCGCTGGCCTTCAATCGCATGGAAGACATCGATGTGAACATGCTCGGAATAGTAGGTATGGGCCTTGATCTGCAAACGCGAGCAGATGGACGTGTAGCATTCAAAAAAGAACGGTACGACGGTTTCGAAGTAAGTAATCACCCCCGCGAAATACGACGGATCATCCGCCCTCATCGTCAACCAACAGAACATGTTGGGAAACGAGAAACCAGCCGGGGCGTTAACGTCGATGTAGAAGTCCAGGTCGGTAGGCATTCCCAACTCATTAAGCAGATCAATGTACAGCGTCGTATGGGAGCGCTTCAGGTTACCGGACCCGAACTCGTCGATCATCATGCGCAACATCGGCATCTGCGCCGCCAGGCTGAGCCGGGGCATAAGGTGATAAAACACTTGTGCCTCGGTCAAACCATCCAACGCGAACTCCTGCACCAGGATCCTGAACTCGTCAAGGCTCATATGCTCGCTTACATAGGCTGCGCTGGGCGGGATCACGCTGCGCTCCATTTCGACCAGTTCAGCCAGTTGCTTGCGCAATGCAGCGAGGTTGGTCGGTGGGTTGGCGGTTCGCGTCTTCTGGATAGTCGACTCGATCCACTCACGCTCGAAAGCCAGGATATGGTTTTCCAACGGTTTGAGCTGTTTGATGCATGACCGATTCGCCAGGAATAGTTCTTTCTGCAAGTCGCTCATGCCATGGCCTCCTGCTCTGCGAACACACGGTCAGTGCTGATGATGCCGCGGGTCTTGAGTTCTTTCTTGACCTGGGCGTACCAATCGTCGGCGCCTAGTTCAAAGCGCTCATTGAGCTCTTCCACTAGTTCACCGACTGAAGTTTGCCGGGCGCCAATTGCCAGTCGACAGACTCCGGGTTCCAGATTGGCCAAGGACACCACATTACCGTCGGACTCGAGCTCCCGCGCAAGCAGCATTTCCCAGCCAATGAGGTAATCGAGCCCCTCGTTGCGCAGGCGCTCGATCTCGCTTTGCACACGCGGCTGGGAGGGTGAGTCCTTGATACCGATGACTCTCGGTAGTTGGGCGATCGAGAACAAGGTCTCGAAGCTTTTCTCGTTACCGGATAACGCTGACTCGTTATAAATGAAGATATCCAGCGACGTCGCATCATGGACCGCCCGGTAATGCTCGATCATGTCTTGTTGGCTTGTGCCTGAAGCAAAAGGCGATGTGAACATGACCGCCTGGGCCCCAAGCTTTTGCGCCAACAATGCGTACTCGACGACTTCAGCCGTCGTCGCGCGTTCTATACCGGCTATCACCGCCTTGTCCTGTGCGTGGGCCAGCGTCAGCTCCAGCATGCGCTGCCACTCCCGCCGACCCAGCCGCCAGCCCTCGCCGGAAGTCAGGCAAGGAATGTATCCATCGACAAACGGCCGTGAACAATGAAGCAAGCGACGCACGCTCGCTTCGCAGACGCGCGACTGATCATCAAGAGGCGTGATCAACGGTACGTAGATGTGCTTAGTCGACATGCTGGAAGTCCTCTTGTCCGATGGTCATCTGCAACGACTGCTCGTACAGGCCCTGTAGCTTTTCAGGAAACACGGACTGCGAGGACGCCATGGGAAACGTCTTCAGGTAGGGCTTGAGCAACGTCAGATCGCGAAGCGAATCGTCATGGGTGTAGAACGGTTGTTGATGCTCGACCACATGGGCGACCAGCATCTTCTTTTCCACACTCAAGTGCGCCCAGTCGGGCTCCAGGCAGGCGCGCTTCAAGACTTTATTGCTATAGCCCTGGCGCTGGATGTTCATGTCTGTATGAAGTACGTCCATGAACGGGTAATAGACGTCCTGCAGGTGTCGGCTCTTCTTCCAGATAATGGCATCGCATATGCCAATCTGGCCAAAACTCATCAGCACCTGACGTGAATAAAAAGCGCTGAAAAACCCCAGCGATTGCGCCCTTACCTCAGGGTCGCGATGGTGCATACCCATGAACACGGTGGCGTCCATAACCGCAATGGAGGCTTCAGCCATGATAGTTCTCCAGTGCCAGGGCGATGGTCCTGACCGCCTGTTCGAACTCCTCAGGCTTGCGCGCCAATGCCAGGCGAATGTATTTCTGCCCTGCCTGCGGTTGGCTCCAATAGAAATATTTGCCCGGCAGGACGTACACCTCATAGGCCATCAGGTACGCCTGCAAGTCATCGGCGGACACGCCATCACGCAGGATTTCGAACCAGGCAACACTGGTCTCAACCGCCGGCGTCAAATAACTCAGGAAACTGCCGTGCAAATGTTCTCGGGCGGCCGCGCGGTTTACATCGAGTACCGAACGTACCGACTCGAAATCGTCAGCGTTGCTGTCTCGAATATATTGAGTCACGACATTCAGAATAAAGGGCGACACGTTCAGCAATACGCTGGTGACGATGCTGTAGATGTCAGCGTTGATGGCCCGGCTGGACATGATCGTCGCGCACTTGGTGTCTTGCAGCGGCCAGGTTTTTCCTGTGTCTTCCATGATGATGTACTCGGTACCGATGTCATCCAAAATGGCATAGGCATCGAGGCGGCTACCCCCTGAAGCTTTGAAAAACGCGGCGAAGCAAAAATCCAGAATCAACAACTTGCGGTGATCCTTGCAGTAACGCGCCACTTCGACAAAGGTGTCGGCGCCGTCGGCAAACATGCTGGTACCGGTCGGGTTGTTGGGATCCACCAGGAAAATCGCATCGACGTTTGCCGCCGCGGCTTGAAGCTTTGCATAGACACTCGTAGACGACTGCAAAAGGGCTTCGTCCAGTGGAGTCAACGGCACTTCCATGTGCTTGAGCAGGTCATGCAAGTTGTCGAAACAAGGTTCGATCAAACCCACGCTCATGTTGCGTTTGCGCAGATAGGTCGCGGTGATGTGCATCGCAATGGAGGCCGCGTAGACCAGATAGATTTCATCATGTCGCTTGAGCGCATGCTCTTGACCATGGAACGTGAAGAACGCCTGGATAAATTCCTGCTCGCTCTGATATTGGCTCTGGCCTTGGGCGCGATACCAGAGTTCGGGCAGACGGCTGACAATCTCTCGCTGGGTGACGCTTTGGTCCTGATGCGTATGGGCGTCGGCGAGATTGAAGCGTGTTTTCAAGGCAGAAATTTCATGTTGGGTGATATCTTCTTTATCATCCAGGCGGGTCAAGACGCTCATATTATTATTCCTATAGGTACTGAGTATGTTCATCTCGCTGGCCGGCTCACGGCGCCGTAGATAAACCCTGATCTATAGTTAGCATTGTTTCATTGTCGAACAACTGTACTTGGGTGCAGCTTGGCATTTGCATTCCTGTATCTAGGTACAGTTGCTTTTCCTGGTTCATGCCGCCATGCTCGGCGCGCACGATAATTCAGCATAAATACCCAAGGACATTGCAGGACATGGACAACGTCAGCTTTCATGCCATCAATTATTCCGATGCCTCAGAAGAGCTATTGAGTGACCTGTACGGTTTGAGAAAAGAAGTTTTTGCGGACCGGCTTGACTGGCGCGTCACGATTCAGCACGGAAGGGAAATTGACGAATATGACAATGCCAATGCAACCTATCTCGTCGGTCTGTGTGCGGGGCAAGCGCTGGCTAGTTTGCGCCTGATCAATACGCTGAACCCTTACATGGTCGAAGGTCCATTCCGAAACTTCTTCAAGTGCGAAGTTCCAAAACACAATTCGATGGCCGAATCCAGTCGTTTCTTTGTGGATAAAACCCGTTCTCGCGCCATGGGTTTGAACCAACTACCGCTTACCGAAATGTTGCTGTTGGCCATGCACGAACATGCCGCCCGGCAGGGCCTGGGTTCGATCATAACGGTGGTCAGCCAAGCCATGTCTCGCATCGTTCTGCGGGCGGGTTGGCACTACGAAGTTCTGGATACTGGCGAAGCTTCACCCGGCGAAAAGGTGTTGCTGCTCAACATGCCAGTGCGCCCCGAAAACGACCGGAGCCTCAGGCAAACCATCGAGTCGAAGCAGCGCCGCGGCGTGGCGCAGGCTTGCAAACAAGGGTTGCCCTGCTAGGGCACCTGCGGTTCAGACCAGCCCCATGCTGACAGCCTTGTAGACCGCTTGCTTGGCGTTGCAGACGCAGAGCTTGTCCACGATGTTCGCCATATGGAATTTAACGGTGCGCACGGAGATGGCATGGATAGCGGCGATTTCGCTGTAAGCCTTACCCATGACGACCCATTTCAGGACCCCAAGCTCCCTGTCCGACAGCCCGGCTTCGGTCAACTCCGGGAATAATTCGCTCAACGAAAAACAATCAGTCAACCTGCTTTGAAACTGAACGAGCGTCATCTGGATTTCTGCCGCCCTGCGCGTCATGGTCTGCTCGAAATCCTGACGACGCTCGGTATTGCTGATACTCAGTGCAGCAAACAAGCCATTGGCATCGTGCAGGTTGAAAGTGAAGCCGTCCGATATCCGGTATTTTTCCGACGATGCAAAAACCGCCTGCCCTTGACCTGACGTCTTGGATTCAAGCGCTTCATGCCAAAAGAACGGCGCTATGCATTTCATGCCATGTTTAATGACCGGATCGATAAGGTGGAAATTCTCAGCCCTATACACGTCGAGCCAGCGTTTCGGATAATTTGAGAAAATCCTCGGTTTTACTTCACGCCCCTTGTACATGACAAAGTAAGCATAATGACAACCTTCCAACGGCCGCAGGCACTTCTCGAATGTATTCTTGAGTCTTTCATCCAATTCAGACCCGGTATTGATGAAGCGCCGCCCTCTCAAAGCTTGATTGCTCATAAAAACTCCCTTTTTTATGGTTTCGTTGCTTGAGTAGATCCTTGCTGCAGAATGATGAAAAAAGCATTCAATCCAAGTCTCAATTCGTAGTAAAGCCAAATGACCACTACATACTCGACGACCGAATTGAAGCAAGACTCGCCTCCGTTGGGGTAAGCCGTCCTTCTCTTGCGGATCAGGCGGCTCGCTCCAGTTTAGAGTCTGTATGGAACGTGTATCAACTTACCGGCATATCCCGGGATTCGGCGAGCCCGGCTTGCACGGCAGGACGGGACTCAATCGTTTTCAACCAGCGCAGCACATGGGGGAACGCCGTGATATTCAGGTCCAACTCTTCGTAGGTGCGCAACCAGGGAAACGCCGCGATATCGGCAATGGAATATTGCTCGCACGCCAGGTAACTGCGCTCGGCCAACTGCTTATCCACCACCCCATAAAGGCGCAGGGCCTCTCTGCGATAACGTGTTATAGCTTCCTCGTTGCGTGTAGTGCTGCCATGCAGGAACCACCACAGTTGGCCCAACATTGGACCAATGGCCCCGACCTGGAAGAACAGCCATTGTTGGACCGCGAGCCGTTCGGTAGACGCATCGGGTTGCAAAAAACCATGCTTGTGCGACAGGTAATCCAGGATGGCGGCGGATTCAAAAACCGAAACGCCCGCTTGGTGATCAACGATGGCGGGGATTTTCCCGTTCGGATTGATGGCCAGGAATTCCGGCGAGTGTTGTCGGCCTTCCGAGAGGTTGAGTTTCACAATTTCGCAAGCAATCCCTGCCTCCTTCAGGAAAATACTGATTTTTTGTCCGTTAGGCGTATCGGTCGTATACAGCGTGATCGGAACAGCAGCGCTCATGAGGAACTCCATTTCGTATCAATTTAATTGCATTTGCAATCATATTAATCCGTGCAGTAAGGTGCAAGCACGACGGAACGCACGGAGATTGTGGAATGATCGGCTTTTCCAGCTTCAGTAAAACGCCTGAGACCCGCCTCGCCGCACAGGCCTGTATCGATAAGATTCGAACGCTTGCCGATCAGCACGCAGGTGGGTTTTGCTCGCCGCTCTACACCATGATCGATATTGCCAACCGCCTCGAAAGAGATCCGGGAACAGCTCGGAACATCTGGGTGATTCGAGCCAACAAACAGCCTCAAGCCGAAAGCCATCACACCCGCATCAGTGCTTGGCCGTTGCGCATGAGCCCTGCCGCCCGCGCGAGCGAGAAACCGCTGTTGTACCTGACCAGTTCAGCGACATCGGCCGAACTTTGCGCGCTGTCAAACGAATCGGCAAACCGCGGAATACTGTGCAACGACATAGAAACCCTGCCCTCGCGCTGGCCCAAGGGGGCTCATCCCTGGGTGCCGCTCTGGCTGGTGGCCAATCCGCAATGCCTGCCATTCGACCCAGCCAGCGGCGCCGAAGCGCATGCCATTGCCCTGGCCGCTCTGGAGAGCCTTTACGTGGAGGGCAACGATGGTTTTTATTACATGGCGCTTCACGATGAGCCCAATGATTTCCTGGCCCCAATCGGCAATGCCAGCGCGAGCCAGGCGCTCAAGGGAATGTACAAGCTGACCGAAATCGAGACCAATGTTGGCGCCCCTCGGGTTCGCTTGTTGGGCGCGGGGTTGGCGTTGCAATCGGTGGTGAGCGCGGGGCAAATGTTGAGCGACCACTGGGGCATCGCGAGCGAATTGTGGAGCTGCCCCAGCTATACCCGCTTGGCCCGTGACGCGGACAAGGCACAGCGTTGGAATCGCATGCACCCCGGGATGCCAAGACGATCGTCGCATCTGCTCGACTGCCTGGGCTCCTCGGACAGTCCGGTCGTCGCGGTGACGGGTTACGCGCAGCACGTCGCCGAGCAGATCGGCAGCCACATCGGCTCACGGTTCGTGGCCCTCGGCGCCGACTCTATCGGTGCCGCTTGCGCAGCGGTGGATAAACACTGGATCGTGGTGTCGTCGTTGCAGGCCCTGGCTCAGGATGGGCTTATCGACCGAGCGTTGGTCGAGCAGGCGATGAGCCAATACCTGTTGCAATGACCACACATCGCTCATCCCGCTCGCCCACTGGAGCGCGCCGCTTTGGCCGCACGTTCCAATGCTTCGCTGAAGACTCGTTGCTGGTCGTCATCGAACTGCGACAGGAACAATTCGTCCACCGCGCCTTCATAGACCTTCCACATCTTCTTGCGCAGCGCTTTCCCGCTCTCGGTGATGGCCGCGTACGCGCCTCGACCGTCGTCGCTGGCGCGGCTGCGGATGACCAGGCCCTCAGCCTCCAGGCGGTCGACCAGGCGCGTGAGATTGTAGCGTTCGATGGCCATGACATCGGCCAATTCGCTCATCCGCCGCGCGCCGTCAGGGCCACTTTCCAAGCCCCATAACGCGTCGTACCAAGCATAGGCAGGCAGCCCCTCAGCCGCCAGGCGACGCTCTATTTCGCGGATCAGGCAGCGGTGGGCCCGGACGAATCTGAACCAGGTGTCCGGCTCGTTTGAAGACATGCAGCACCTTTTTGATGAGATCGATTTAGTTGCAATTGTAGCGCGTGGCAGGATAAATTCTCGCTCGTAGTTGCAAATGCAACTACAAAATTCCAGAAGGTTGGCGTCCACCCACGCCCCTTAGTCAGGCACCAAACGACTCGGTGCTGCAGCACTGTCCAGGAGACGACAACGATGGCACAACAATCCATGTTTCTCGACGAGGATCCACAAGAGACTCGCGAATGGCTCGAATCCATTGAGTCAGTGGCAAGCGTCGAAGGGCGCCCTCGCGCTCACTACCTGATCGACCAGATGCTTGATTTCGACGCCAACCGCCACGGCGATTTCTACGGCCGAGTGACGACCCCCTACGTCAATACGATCCCGGTCGACCGCCAGCAGCCCTATCCTGGCGACCTGGCCGTCGAACGCCGGATCAACGCCTATATCCGTTGGAACGCACTGGCCATGGTGCTGCGCGCCGGCAAACATTCAAACGTGGGCGGGCACATCGCGTCCTATGCATCGGCGGCCGTTTTGTACGACGTCGGCTTCGAGCATTTTTTCCGTGGCCGCACCGAGCAATTCGCTGGCGACATGGTGTACATCCAAGGCCATTCTTCCCCCGGCATCTATGGACGCGCCTATCTGGAAGGTCGCCTGAGCGAAGAGCAGCTGGACAACTTCCGCCGCGAGACCGACCGCGACGGTGTTTCGTCCTATCCGCATCCACGGCTGATGCCAGACTTCTGGCAGTTTCCAACGGTCTCCATGGGGCTCGGACCGATCACCGCCGCGTATCAGGCCCGGTTCATGCGCTACCTTGAAGATCGTGGCCTGAAAGAACACCAAGGCCGTAAAGTCTGGGCGTTTCTCGGTGACGGTGAAATGGATCAGCCGGAATCGCTGGCGGCCATTTCCCTGGCGGGCCGGGAGAAGCTCGACAACATCATTTTTGTCGTCAACTGCAACCTGCAACGCCTGGACGGTCCGGTGCGTGGCAACAGCAAGGTGATCCAGGAGTTCGAAAGCCTGTACCGGGCGGCCGGCTGGAATGTCATCAAGGTGATCTGGGGCAGCGGCTGGGATGCCCTGCTGGAAAAGGACAAGAGCGGCCTGCTGCGCCAACGGATGATGGAATGCGTTGACGGCGACTACCAGAACTACAAATCCCAGAACGGCGCCTATGTGCGTGAACACTTCTTCGGCAAGTATCCCCAGTTGCTGGAGCTGGTCAGCGACCTGAGCGACGACGACATCTGGAAGTTGTCTCGCGGTGGCCACGATCCGGAAAAAGTCTACAACGCCTATGCCGCTGCCATGCGCCACACTGGCGGGCCGACAGTCATTCTGGCCAAGACCGTGAAAGGCTTCGGCATGGGCGAAGCGGGTGAAGGCCAGAACATCAATCATCAACTCAAGAAAATGGGCGACGAGGCGGTCAAGGCGTTCCGTGACCGGTTCGCACTGGCGCTCACCGACGACCAGTTGGGTGACATGCCTTATCTCAAACCCGCCGCGGACAGCGTCGAAGCCCTCTACCTGCAAGCCAGGCGGACCCAGTTGGGCGGCTATATCCCGGCGCGTTTCAACGCCGTGGCGCCATTGCAGGTGCCACCCTTATCAGCGCTGGATACACAGCTCAAAGGCACGGGCGAACGGGCGATTTCCACCACCATGGCGTTCGTGCGCATCCTCGGCACGCTGCTCAAGGACCCGAACATCGGCAAGCTGATCGTGCCCATTGTGCCGGACGAATCTCGCACCTTTGGCATGGAAAGCCTGTTCCGCCAGATCGGCATTCACTCCCATGTCGGCCAGTTGTATACCCCACAAGACGCCGGCCAGTTGAGCTACTACAAAGAAGCCCGGGACGGCCAGATCATGCAGGAGGGGCTGAACGAGTCCGGCGGGATATCTTCGTGGATCGCCGCAAGCACGTCCTACAGCACCCATGGCGTGATGACGGTGCCGTTCTACATCTTTTACTCGATGTTCGGCTTCCAGCGCGTTGGCGACCTGGCCTGGGCGGCGGGCGACGCACGCGCTCGCGGCTTCCTGCTCGGGGCGACTTCCGGCAGGACGACGCTCATGGGTGAAGGCCTGCAACACGACGACGGCCATAGCCACGTGCTGTCCTCGACCATCCCGTGTTGCGTATCCTACGACCCGACCTACGCCTACGAACTGGCGGTGATCATCCAGGACGGTATGCGGCGGATGTACGCTGAAAACGAAGACATCTTCTATTACATCACCGTACTGAACGAAAACTACGCCCACCCACCGATGCCCGAAGGTGTCGAGGAAGGCATTCTCAAGGGCATGTACCGCCTCTCGGCGCCGGAAAAACCTGTCGAAGGCAAGCATGTGCAGCTGATGGGTTGCGGTTCGATCCTTCAGGAAGTCGTTGCGGCGGCCCAATTGCTGGAACAGGATTTTGCTGTCAGCAGCGAAGTCTGGAGCGTGACCAGCCTGACCGAACTGCGCCGTGACGGCCAGGAAGCCGAACGCTGGAACCTGCTGCATCCCGAGCACGCGCCGCGCGTCGGTTATGTGGAAAGTTGCCTGCACGACAAACAGGGCCCGGTGGTGGTCGCGACGGACTACATGAAGATTTTCGCCGACCAGATCCGCCCGTTCGTACCCAAGCGCCGCTTCGTGGCCTTGGGCACGGATGGTTTCGGTCAATCGGACACTCGCGAGTCGCTGCGCAGATTCTTTGAGGTGGACCGTCACTTCATCGCCCTCGCGGCGTTGAAGGCCCTGGCCGACGACGGGCAAATCCCAAGGAAAAAAGTCGCTGAGGCGATCACACTTTATGGGATCGATCCGCAAAAGCAGAACCCTGCGAAAGTTTGACCCCCGATCAACCTGTGGGAGCGAGCTCGCTCCCACAGTGGATGGTGATGCAGGTCATTGCGCCTTCAGTTGACCACACCCCGGACTCGCTCCAACATATTGATCAAATGCAACCGCATCGAAGCCCGTGCTGCTTGCGCATCGTGCCGCGCCAACGCCGCGTAGATCTGCTCCCGCTCGCGCACCACCAGTGCCCGGTTCTGGCCTGTCACCGACGGCCCGGCCTGTTGCACTACCTCGATCAACGTGTTGCCCACATGGGCCATGGCATCAATGAAAAAGCTGTTGCCGGTGCACTGGGCGACCTGCCGATGAAACTCGAAATCGACCCGGGCGCTTTCCTCATCCGTTGGATCAAGCGCATTCGCCGAATCGAGCGCCTCACGCATCGTTAGCAACTGATCCGGCGTGGCGCGTTGCGCAGCGATACCCGCAGCTTCCACTTCCAGGCTCAGGCGCAGTTCGATCACGGCCAGCGCGTCATAAGCGCCACCCTTGACATGTTTGCCGCCCTGGAAATCTCCCGGGCGCGCGGTGTCCACCACGAACGTGCCGATGCCATGTCGGGTTTCCACCAAGCCTTCAGCCTGGAGCCGGGACATGGCTTCACGGACAACGGTCCGACTGACGCCACGCTCCTTGATGATCACCTGTTCCGTTGGCAACTTGCTGCCCGCAGGCAGGTCGCCCGCGAGTATCTGCTGCGTCAGGTCGACCACCAGTTGCTGAGTCATGCTCAGGCGTCGATCGGTTGTGACACGCTCCATTGCACCTATCCATCAAGCCAGACGATCGCGGCATTATAGCCGCGACCTTGCCTCAAAACTCACTATAATGCCCGCTGATCTCACTAGAGCACGCCGATGACGGACCAAGCGTTATCTCCATTGAACAAGCCGCGCCGCCTGGCCGAAACGCTGGTCGACCGTTTTGCCCAGCGCATGCGCGACGGCATCCTGAAATGTGGCGAAAAACTGCCCACCGAAGTGCACATCATGGAAGCCGAAGGCGTCAGCCGTTCGGTGGTGCGCGAGGCATTGTCGCGTTTGCAGGCGGCGGGGTTGGTGGAGACGCGCCATGGCGTCGGCACGTTTGTTCTGGATATGCCGGCACCGGAAGGGTTTACCCTCGGGCCAGCGACGATTGCCACATTGTCCGACGTGCTCAACTTGCTGGAGTTTCGCCTGAGCCTCGAAGTGCAGGCCGCCGGCATGGCCGCCGAACGCGCCACGCCCGAAGCCCTGGCCGAACTGGCCCAGGCGTTGGATGCGTTGTTGCAAGGGCCGGAAAAATCCGGCACCACCATCAACGCCGACTTTCAGTTCCACTTGAAAATCGCCAAGGCGGCCGGCAATTACTACCTGATCGACATCATGAAGCACCTGGGTACGAAGCTGATCCCGCGCACCCGGATGAACTCCGCCTACTCAGGGCAAAGTGATCGCAGCGCCTACCTGCAGGGGATCAATGCCGAGCACCAGCAAATCTTCGATGCCATCGCCAGTCGCAATGTCGATGCGGCGCGGGCGGCCATGTACCTGCATTTGAGCAACAGCCGCATGCGCCTGTGTGAAACCCAACAACGCCAGGCGTTCTACAACGACTAAATGCTTGTAGGCCCCTGTGGCAAGGAAGCTTGCTCCCGCTTGGGCGCGAAGTGCCCACAAAGAAGGACTGCTGCGCAGCCCAGCGGGAGCAAGCTCCCTCGCCACGCAATTCAACTATTGCTCGAATGAGCAGTGCCGCCTCACTACTTAGAAGAAGCTGTATTTAACGCCGACCCGCAACCGCAGTTGTCGATCACTGTCCACCGAGTTGACTTTGATATCACCCACTTCAAAGAACGGCGCCCAGCGTTTATCCCACTGGTATTTAACCACGGCATTCTGCTCATAGTCGTCAGTACCGCCGTTATAGCGAATGTAGTCGGCATCGAAGTAAGTCAATTGATATTCATAGGCCCACGGTCCTTGAGGACCGTAGTTGACATAAACATCGTAACGGTTGACCTTCTGGTCGTCTTGCCCATTGTGCGGAACGTCACGGTCAATCTTGTCGCGGTCCAGCTTGGCTGAATCATAGCGATAGCGACCGGCGATACTCAGCTCTTTGGTTACTCGGTAACCCAGGCGCAGGCCCAACTTGTAGGTGGTGGACTCCTCATCGCTGTCCAGGGCCAACGAAGGCGTCAGCGTCCAGCGATCATTGATCTTATGCTGGTAGTTGACGGTAAATTCATGGCCGCTGCCGACGGTATTGTCGAAGGCGACGTCTTTCCGGTCACCGGCCGTCTTGTATTTGAGTTCACCTTCCAGGCCCACGCCGTTATCCAGCCTGATGCCGAACTTGGCGCGGTCGGCATGCATTCGAGTCTTTTCAGCATATTGATGCCGGACATTGATATAACCGGTATCCGCCTGAGCGACAACCGAGGTGAACAACGAAGCGATCGACAAAACTACGAGGGTCTTTTTCATATTTTTTATTCTTGTAAGTTGAAATCATTAGTTGGGTTGAACGCCAAATCGCAGGCGAGCGCGTACGCGCATTGAAACGTGCGGTTCAACGTGTTCTGCGGTTTAAAACAGGTACAGCGGGTCAGTTACTTCAAACGGCAATAGGTACGCGTTGAATATCGCGACTGGCTTGCACCAACAGGCGCGTGTATTCATGGTCGGCGCCATTGTTCGCGAGCAAGTGACTGTCGAGTGTCTCCACTACCCTGCCCTGCTGCATCACCGCCAGCCGATCGCACAAATGCGCAACGACCGCCAAGTCGTGGGTGACCATCAAATAGGTCAGCCCTTCCTGACGACGCAGATCGGCCAACAGATTGAGGATTTCCGCCTGCACCGAGACATCCAGCGCCGAGGTCGGCTCGTCCAACAGCAATACCCGAGGGCGCAGGATCAGCGCACGGGCAATCGCCACGCGTTGGCGCTGGCCGCCGGATAATTGATGCGGGTAACGAAAGCGAAAGCTGTCGTTCAAACCAACCTTGCGCAGGATCTCGCTGACCTTCGGCCCACGCCCGTCGATACCGTGGATACGCAGTGGCTCCTGCAGCGCGGCGTCGATGGTGTAGCGCGGATGCAGCGAGGCGTACGGGTCCTGGAAAACCATCTGCACGGTACGGTAGTGGTCCAGCGGCAGCTTGCGCGTCACTGCCCTGCCGGCGATTTGCAGTTGACCAGTCCAGTGCTGGTATTGTCCGGCCAGGCAACGCAGCACGGTGGTCTTGCCCGAACCGGACTCCCCCACCAGGCCAAACGCCTCACCTTCGCCAACGCTCAGGCCCACGTCGTGCAGTACCGCGTTCAGTGCCGCGCCGGTGCCGAAACTGAGGTTCAGGCCGGTGATTTCGATCATGCTCATGACAGGCTCCTCAAGGATTCAACCAGTGTGGGTCGCGCTGCAACACCGGCAGCGTGGCGCGCGGATGGTCCAGGCTGGGCAATGCGGCCAACAGGCCTTGGGTGTAGGGATGGGTGGCGTTATCCAGGTCGGCGGCGGCAATCGACTCGACCACACGGCCGGCGTACATCACCAGCACGCGGTCGCAGAAATGCCGTACCAGGTTCAAATCGTGGCTGATGAAAATGAGTCCAAGGTCACGCTCGCTGACCAGCTCTTCCAGCACGTTGAGCACCTGCCGGCGCACCGATACGTCCAAGGCCGAGGTGGGTTCGTCGGCGATGATCACCTGGGGATCGGTGATGACCATCATGGCGATCATGATCCGCTGGCCCATGCCGCCAGAGACTTCGTGGGGGTGCAGGTCATAGACCCGACGAGGGTCACGAATGTGCACCTTTGCGAGCATGTCCAAGGCCCGTTCCCGCGCTTGGCGATGGGGCACTTTGTGATGGGCAAGATAGGCTTCGGCGATTTGCTCGCCAACGCGCACCACCGGGTTCAGTGAATATTTCGGGTCTTGCATGATCATCGACATGCGCGCGCCGCGAATCGCCTGGATCTGCTTTTCGCTCGCGCTCAGCAAGTCGATATCGGCGAAGCGCAGGGTCTTGGCGGTGACCCGCGCCGTCGGCGGATGCAGACGCAAAAGGCTGCGGCCGACGGTGGATTTGCCCGAGCCGGATTCGCCGACAATGGCGAGTTTTTCCCGGCCCAGGTTGAACGACACATCACGCACCGCCAGCGAGGTTTTGCCCGCGTTGCGAAACTCCACGCACAAATCCTGTACCGCAAGTTTTATCTCAGTCATGACTTGTTCCTCAGGATTGGCTGCGGGGATCAAGGACGTCGCGCAAGCCGTCGCCCAACAGGTTGAAGGCCAGGCTGACCAGCATGATCGCCGCACCGGGCGCCGCCACCAGCCACCAGCTTTCGAGCATGTAGCGCCGCCCGGTGGAGATCATCGCCCCCCACTCCGGCAAGGGTGCCTGAGCGCCGAGGCCGAGAAAGCCCAGGGCGGCGGCGGTGAGGATGATGCTCGCCATGTTCATGGTCAGGCGGATGATCACTGACGACAGGCACATCGGAATGATGTGGCGCAGGATGATCCGGGGACTCGACGCGCCCTGGAGCTGGACCGCCACGACAAAGTCAGCGTTGCGCAGCGGCAGGGTTTCAGCGCGTGCCAATCGGGCTATCGGCGGCCACGCCGTCAGCGCGATGGCGATCACCGCGTGCTCCAGGCCCGGGCCGAGGGCAGCGATGAAAGCCAGCGCCAACACCAGGCTGGGGAACGAGATGAAGATGTCAGTGATGCGCATGAACAGGCTGTCGACCCAACCGCCGAAGTAACCGGAAACCGTGCCGACCAACAGGCCGATAGGGCCGACGATCACCGTCACCAGCAAGACGATGTACAGCGTGATGCGCGAGCCATACACCAGCCGGGCGAACACATCGCGACCGTACTCGTCAGTGCCGAACCAGTGCTCGCTGCTGGGCGCATGCAACGCGCCAGCAAGGTTCTGCGCCAAGGGATCGTGACCGGCGATCCAGGGCGCGAAGGCCGCGACCAGGATCAGGGTCGAGACGACGACCAGGCCGGCGAACGTCATCGGGTTGCGCAGCAGAAATCGCAGCAGCCGGGTGGCGCTGGCGACCAGCGCAGCCGTACTCGAAGCAGGCAGCGCGGCACTGCCGGCTGCGCTGGAAGCAAGGGGCAGGTTCATTAGCGAGTCCTCGGGTCGAAGATCTTGTAGAGCGCATCGCTGATCAGGTTCAGCGTCACGAAGATGAGGCCGATCAACAGAACGCAAGCCATCACCGCGTTCATGTCACCGAGCAACAGACTGCTCGTCAGGTACTGCCCGAAGCCCGGCCAGGCAAACACGGTTTCGATCAGCACCGCGCCTTCGAGCAACCCGCCGTAGGCCAGCGCAACAATGGTCAACAGCTGCACGCGAATGTTGCCGAAGGCATGGCCCCAGACGATCTTGCGTTGGGACAGACCCTTGACCCGGGCCGTGATGATGTACTCCTGGGACAGCTGTTCGAGCATGAAGCTGCGGGTCATGCGACTGATGTAGGCGACCGAGTTGAAGCTGAGGATCACCGCCGGCAGCAGGATGTGCCGCAGTGCGCTGCGAAAGGCCTCCCAATCGCCGGACCAAGCCGTGTCGATCAACAACAATCCGGTGTGACTGGGGATCAGCCCGTCATAGGCCAGGCCGATCCGCCCAACGCCGCCGGCCCAACCCAGCCAGGCGTAGAACACCAAAAAAGCCATCATGCCGATCCAGAAAATCGGCGTGGAATAACCGAACAGTGTGATCAGCCGTGCGATATGGTCACCGGCACGGCCCTGATGGGTCGCCGCGTAGACACCCAGCGGCAGGCCCGCCAGCACGCCGAACAGAATGGCCAGGGTCGCCAGTTCCAATGTCGCCGGGAATACTCGGGCGATGTCAGTGATGACTGGGTTGCCCGTCAGCAACGCCATGCCGAAATCACCGTGAACCAGATCGCCGAGATAGATAGCGAACTGGGTCCACAATGGCTTGTCCAGGCCGAGCTCTTTATATACCTGGGCATACGCCGAAGCGTCGGCGTCCGGGCCGACGATGGCCAGCACCGGGTCCAGGGGCATCACGCGCCCGATAAAGAAAGTCAGCAGCAGCAACCCCAGCAGCGTCACCGCCACCGAGCCGCCGCGCCGGGTCGCCGAAACGGCCCGGGTGGTCCAGATTGAAAAGGATGCAGTCGACATATTCATTCCTGCCTTGGCCTGCGGCCGTCGATTTCAGCGCTGCTTGTAGACGTCCCGAAGGCGCGTGGTAGCGGCGGTGTGTCCGATGTAGTTGCGCACGTCAGCGTGGATCACCACCTCATCGACCATCTGCGAGACCGGCATGATTGCCCCGGCCTGTTGGTCATAGAGGGTCTGGACCTGGGCGTACATTTGCCGCTGGCGCTCGGGGTCGCGCTCGCTCTCGGCCTGTTCGATCAACTGGTTGAGCTGCGGGTTGAAGAACGAGGTGCGCCAGCCCTGGAAGTTGCTCAACTTGGCTTCGGTGCGGTTGTCCGGGTTGTACACCAGAGCGCGCAGGCTCGAATGCGGATGGCGCTCAGCCCCGCCACCACCACGCCCCACGAGGATGTCGAACTGTCGGTCGCGCATCGCCCCGTAAATCTGGTTGCCGGTGCCGGTGATGATCGTCGCCTGGATGCCCGCCTGGGCCAGCGTCGCTTGCAGGCTGGTGGCGATGTTGATGAACGGCGGGTCGGTCAGCGAGCGAATGCTCACCTTGAAGCCTTCGGCATGTCCGGCCTCCGCCAGCAGCCGCTTGGCCTTGGCCACGTCCAGGCGATAACCCGGATCGTCCAGGCGCGCCGGCAAGCCCAACTGCATCGGCCGCTGGTTGATCACGCCGTAATGCGGCATCACCACATCGTTGATGCCCTGGTAGTCGATCAACAGACGGATCGCCTGGCGCACGCGGATGTCCTGGAACAGCGGTTGCTGCATGCTCATCGCCACGTAGTACAGCGTTCCGCGGGCGATGCTCTGAATGCGCACCTCGTCGACCTTGCCCAGCGCCTTGATGTCGGTGGCGGCCATGCCGCGCGCTACGTCCAGGTCACCCCGCTCGACCATCAGGCGCAACGCCTGTGACTCGGTCATGTTGCGCATGATCACCCGGCGCAACTTCGGCGCGCCGCGCCAATAGTCGTCATTGCGACTCATCAGGATCACATCGTTGGCCCGCCATATGTCGAGCTTGAATGCGCCTGACCCGGCCGTATGCGTAGCCAGCCAGGCCGCGCCCTGATCGTCACCGACCTGATGCTGCAAGGCCACCGAGCGGTCGACGATGAAGGCACTGGGCGAAGTTGCCAAGGTATTGAGCACCAGCAGCGGATCGGTGCTGCGCGCCAGCTCCATGACAAAGGTGTGCGGCCCTTCTGCCCGCATCAGTTTGACGACATTTTCGGCTGTGAAACCGTAAGCTTTCCAAGTCGAAGCCAAGGCGCGGTTGAGGATGACAACGCGCTGCAAGGACCAGGCGACATCCTGCGCAGTGAGCGGAGCGCCGGAGTGAAAGCGTACGTCGTCGCGCAATTGAAACGTCAGGCGCATCCGGTCCGGGCTGATTTCCCAGCTTTTGGCCAAGGCCGGAACCAGCGTGTCCGGCTGCGCCGCGTCTTGCTCCAGGAGCATGTCGTAGACGTTGGCGTTGACCTCGGCAACCTCCAGGCCCGTCGCGGCGGCCGGGTCCAGGGACAGCAGGTTGATCATGCTCATGCCCACCACCAATTGGTCGGCGGGCGTTTCGCCTTTGGCCAGGCTGACGGGCACCTGCACTGTGCACAGCGCCACGATGACACACAGCAGCCTGGACAGGCGCTTGGGCCAGAGTTTCATGGTTCAGTCCTTTTTTATATTTATATAGACTTGCCGTCCGGGCCATTCAGCCCCGGACGCAGTGCGCCATCAATGTCGGGATAATGTGTTGGCTTCGATATAGGCGAAGTTGATGTCCTCGCCCAACCCCGGCCGATCAGACAGGTGCACATAACCGTCGGCGTCCATCGGATCGACGATGCTGTTGAGATGCGCCGGCACTTGCTCGTAATCGAGGAACGGGTGCAGCAGGCCACGCTCGTACCAACGACAATTGCTGATCGCCCCCACCACGGCGAGGTTCGCCGCGCCGTTGCCGTGGACTTCGCAATCCATGCCGAACGACTCGGCCAGGTGCGCCACTTTCAGGCAGGGCCCGATGCCGCCGACGCCGGCCACGCCGGCGCGCAGGATGTCACAGGATTTGTGCGTGACCCAACTGGCGCGGCTGTGGAATTTGCCGGCGATGCTTTCGGGGCCCAGCACCGGAATATCCAGGTTGGCCGCCAGCCAGGCGTAGGACTCGGCGGAGTCTTCCATCATCGGCTCTTCGAACCAGGCGAAATTCAACTTTTCCAGGGCCTTGCCGATGGTCAGCGCGTCCATGCGGCTGTACCAGTGGTAGCCGTCGAGCATCAGCGCGATGTCCGGGCCAACCGCTTCGCGCACGGCGGCGCAGGCCTGGATATCCATTTGCGGATTTGGCGCGAAGGAAATCGGCGGCATCCAGGTGTGCAGCTTGATTGCCTTGTAGCCGCGCTCGACGAGCTTTTCGGCAAACTGGCCGTACTCATCCGGCGTCGATAGACCGCCCGGCAGATCATCGCCGCACATCGTCGAGCCGTAGGCCAGGACTTTGTCGCGGTAACCGCCGATGAGCTTGTGCACCGGCAGCTTCAGCTTGCGCCCGGCCAGATCCCACAAGGCTTGTTCCACCAGGGCCAGCGCCCGGTCGGTGAACTGCCCTGCGCTACCGCGCTGCCAATGCGCCAGGTCCTGCCAGATGCGCTCACGGTCCATCGGGTCGCGACCGATCAGCACCTTGCGCACGTAGGATTCGATGATGTGCGGTCGAATCAATTCAGGCGTACCGAACGCATAACCCTCCGATCCATCGTCACAGCTGATCCGCAGCAGGGCCATCTTGATCATGACTTCGTCGCCGGGATGAGCGTGGCCGGCGCTGTCCTGGGCGCGACGCGACGGAGTGGAAAATATTTCGACGTGAACGCCTGTGATTCTCATAGGGAGGGCACCGTGTTGTTATTTATATTTGTATGTCGTCATACAACGTGTCCGATTATTTGGGCACCTTAGCCGGCATGTCAACCCATCAAATCAACGAAAGAAGAGATTTATCTTGTCCGGACAGCTTTTTACAACCATGACAATCTTAAGAAGTCGTCATACCACAAACCACTTCCTCGCCACGAATCAGCCCGTGCCCGTTGCGGGAATCATTGGCTACAGTGACTGGACTCATTGGCGCCAGAACTCATGCGGAGGCCGACATGAAGAACTTCAGCATCGAGCGCATCGACCACATCGTCTTGCGCGTGAAAGACATCGAACGCAGCCTCGCCTTCTACACATCGGTATTGGGTTGCGAGCTCAGGAAACGTCGGGACGAGCTGGGACTGATCCACCTCGGCGCCGGTGCATCGATGATCGATCTGGTGGACGTCGACGGGCCACTTGGCCGTCAGGGTGGCGAAGCAGCCGGCGAACACGGCCATAACGTCGACCATTTCTGCCTGCGCATCGAACCGTTCGACGAACCAGCGCTGCTCGCTCATCTACACGCAGCCGGCCTGGAGGTCGAGAAAGCGCAAATGCGCTTCGGGGCGGAGGGTAAGGGCTTATCGATCTACTGCTGCGATCCGGATGGCAACCAGATCGAGTTGAAGGGGCCGTCGCTGGAGCCCTGAGCTCCAGCCGGCCTGCCGGGATCAGGCCAAGAGGTGCCTGGAGATGACCTTGGAGATTTCAACGATACCGGTCTTGCCGGTGAATTCGAACTTCACCTTGCCCAGGGACGAAAAGTAAATCTCCAGTTCAGAATCCAGGTCGAAGGTGCCGGAGGTTTCCACCGAGTACGCGACGATGTTTTTATAGGGCAGCGAAGTGAAGTCCTTTTTGCTGCCGGTGATGCCCTGCACGTTCACGGCAATGATGCGTTTGTTGGTAAAGACCACCCCATCGCGCATGGACTTGTAGGCGTCGATGACTTGTTCGCCGTCCAGCAAGAGGGCTGTGACGCGTTCGGCGTACTCATCGTTTTGCTTGAGCTTGAAGAAACCTTTGTTGTTGAAATCGATCATGGAGCGAAGTCCTTGCTGGTATTTGAGAACATCCTGCTTGCTTGATTCTGAAGGCCAGTCCCGGCAGGTGCCAAGCGATTTTACCCACCACGCCAAAACAGCCCGGCGGCCCGCATTTTATCTCCTAGACTTGCCATTGTTTGCTGTTCGCAGGGGCATCGAAGGTGTCCGTACGATAAACATAATTCCAAGAGATCCGCCATGCTCAAATCCTTGTGGAAAGCGCTCGCCTGTACATTGGTCATTACCGCATCGAGCGCCGCCATGGCAGCCGATCCCATCGTCATCAGGTTCTCCCACGTAGTCGCCGAGCAGACGCCGAAGGGCCAAGGCGCGCTGATGTTCAAGAAACTGGCGGAAGAACGCTTGGCGGGCAAGGTGAAGGTCGAGGTTTACCCCAACTCCACGCTGTTGGGCGATGACAAGGAGATGGAAGGCTTGCTGCTGGGAGACGTGCAGATCATTGCCAGGTCCCTGGCGAAGTTCGAGCAGTACACCCGCAAAGTCCAACTGTTCGACCTGCCGTTCCTGTTCGATGACATCGCGGCGGTAGATCGCTTCCAACAAAGCCCCCAGGGCCAGCAATTGCTCAAGTCCATGGAGAGCAAGAACATCACTGGCCTGGCCTATTGGCACAACGGCATGAAACAGCTCTCGGCGAACAAACCGCTGCGCATGCCCAGCGATGCGCAGGGCCTGGTGTTTCGTGTGCAGACTTCCGCCGTGCTGGAGGAGCAGTTCAAGGCGGTAGGCGCCAAAGGGCAACCGATGATTTTTTCGGTGGTGTATCAGGCCCTGCGCGCGGGTGTGGTCAATGGCGCGGAGAACCCCTATTCGAACTTTTACAACCAGAAACTGAACGAGGTGCAGAAGTACGTCACCGAGACGGACCACGGCATTCTCGACTACATGCTCATTACCACGTCCGATTTCTGGAACGGTTTGCCAGCGGACATTCGAGTCGAACTGGACAAGATCGTGGTCGAGGCAACCGCCCATGCCAACAAAGAGGCGCAGCGACTGAACCAGCACGACAAGGAACGGGTTCTGGCCGCCAAGACCACCGAAATCACCACCCTCACGGCGGACGAGCGCAACGCGTGGCGCGACAAGATGAAGCCCGTTTGGGCGAAGTTTGAAGCAGATATCGGCCCGGACCTGATCAAGGCTGCCGAAGCGTCCAACAAGACGCAGTAAAGCCGCGCACTTGATGTCACAATGCCCCGGCAAGCTAATTTCTGCCTAGACTTGCAACTGTCCCACCGTGCGTTGTGTTTTGAATGAGCCCGCACGGGCGAAACTAAAAATAAAAGGAAACCGCAATGTTTAAACCTATGTGGAAAGCACTCGTCTGCACGCTGGCTCTCAGCGCGCTGAGCACCGCCATGGCGGCTGATCCGGTGGTCATCAAGTTCTCGCACGTGGTGGCTGAACAAACGCCAAAGGGCCAGGGCGCGCTGCTGTTCAAGAAGTTGGTGGAAGAACGCCTGCCGGGCAAAGTCAAAGTCGAGGTGTACCCTAACTCCTCGCTGTTCGGCGACGGCAAGGAAATGGAAGCCCTGCTGTTGGGCGACGTGCAGATGATCGCCCCGTCCCTGGCCAAGTTCGAGCAGTACACCAAGACGGTGCAGTTGTTTGACCTGCCCTTTCTGTTCGATGACATCTCCGCCGTGGACCGCTTCCAGCTGAGCCCAGAGGGCCAGAAACTGCTCAAGTCCATGGAAAGCAAGAACATCACCGGCCTGGCCTATTGGCACAACGGCATGAAGCAACTGTCCGCCAACAAGCCACTGCGCGAACCCAAGGACGCCCGTGGCCTGAAGTTCCGCGTTCAGGCGTCGGCCGTACTGGAAGAACAGTTCAAGGCGGTGAACGCCAACCCGCGCAAGATGAGCTTCGCCGAGGTGTACCAAGGCCTGCAGACTGGCGTGGTCAACGGTGCGGAAAACCCGTACTCGAACATCTACAGCCAGAAGATGCATGAAGTTCAGAAGTACATCACCGAGTCCAACCACGGCTTGCTCGACTACATGCTGATCACCAATACCAAGTTCTGGAACGGCCTGGACCCAGACGTTCGTACCGAACTGGACAAGATCGTGGTGGAAGTTACCAAGCACGTGAACAAAGAAGCCGAGCAACTGAACCAGAAAGACAAGCAGAACATTATCAACGCCAAGACCACCGAGATCATTACGCTCACCCCTGAACAGCGCAACGAATGGCGCGAGAAGATGAAACCGGTGTGGAAGAAGTTCGAAGGTGACATCGGTGCCGACCTGATCAAGGCCGCCGAAGCCTCCAACAAGGCTCAGTAATGGGTTGGCCGGCGCTGCCGTCATGGCAGCGCCGACCTGTCGTCCTCCCTGCAGGAGATGCCATCCATGAACGCCCTTCGGCGCACTTGGGAACATTTCGAGGAAGCTTTCATTGCCTTCCTTTTGGCCGCCATGACGTTGGTCACCTTCGTCTACGTGGTCCTCAACAACCTTTATGCGGTGTTCTACAGCCTTGGCGACAACTGGCCGGCCGCCAGCGAGCCCATGTTCGCCATCGGCGACGGCATCATGGGCATGGCCCAGGCCATGACCTGGAGCAGCTCCTTGACCAAGGCGCTGTTCGGCTGGTTGATTTTCTTCGGCTTGTCCTACGGCGTGCGCACCGCCGGGCACATCGGTGTCGATGCGCTGGTGAAACTGGCGAGCAAACCGGTGCAACGCTACATCGGCGTGATCGCCTGCCTGTGCTGCCTGGGTTATGCCGGGTTGCTCGCGGTGGCGAGTTTCGAGTGGATCAACACCTTGATGATTGCCGAGATCGGCGCCGAAGACCTCGGCCACTTCGGCATCATGCAATGGCATATCGGGCTGATCGTGCCCGTAGGATTCGCGTTGGTATTCATCCGCTTTGCGGAAATTCTCGTACGCATCCTGATGAATCGTCAGACCGGCCTGGGCCTGGCTGATGAAGCGGCGGAAGCGATCAAACTGACCGATATCGAGGAAGACAAGCCATGACCATTGCCTTCCTGTTCCTCGCGCTGTTCGTGCTGATGTTTATCGGCGTGCCGATCGCGATTTCCCTGGGCCTGGCCGGATCGCTGACGATCATTTTCTTCAGCCCCGACTCGGTACGTTCCCTGGCGATCAAGCTGTTCGAAACCAGCGAACACTACACCCTGCTGGCGATTCCGTTCTTCCTGCTGGCCGGTGCGTTCATGACCACGGGCGGCGTGGCGCGACGGCTGATCGACTTTGCCAACGCCTGCGTCGGCCACATCCGTGGCGGCCTGGCGATTGCGGCGGTGCTGGCGTGCATGCTGTTTGCCGCCTTGTCCGGCTCCAGCCCCGCGACGGTGGCGGCGGTGGGCTCCATTGCCATCGCCGGCATGGTGCGTTCGGGTTATCCGCAGGCATTTGGCGCGGGTATTGTCTGTAACGCGGGCACCCTGGGCATCTTGATCCCGCCGTCGATCGTCATGGTGGTGTACGCCGCCGCGACCGAAACCTCGGTGGGCAAGTTGTTCATGGCCGGTGTGATACCGGGCCTGCTGCTTGGGACCGCCTTGATGGTGGTGATCTACATTGTCGCGGTGAAGAAAAACCTGCCGGCCATGCCCAGGGCAACCTTGCGTGAATGGCTGACGGCAGCGCGCAAGGCAGGCTGGGGCCTGCTGCTCATGGTGATCATCCTCGGGGGGATTTATTCGGGGATGTTCACACCCACCGAAGCAGCAGCCGTGGCGGCGGTCTACTCGGCGTTTATCGCACTGTTCGTCTACAAGGACCTGACGTTCCGCGAAACGCCCAAGGTGCTGTTGGAGTCGGCCAAGTTGAGCATCATGCTGATGTTCATCATCGCCAACGCCATGCTCTTCGCCCACGTGCTGACCACCGAGCAACTGCCGCAGCAGATCACTGCGTGGGTGATCGAAGCCGGGCTGACGCCGGTGACCTTCCTGCTGGTGGTGAACATCGTGCTGCTGATTGCCGGTGCGTTCATGGAGCCGTCGGCGATCATCCTGATCCTGGCGCCGATCCTGTTCCCCATCGCCATGAAACTGGGCATCGACCCGATCCACCTGGGCATCATCATGGTGGTGAACCTGGAGATCGGCCTGATCACACCGCCGGTGGGGCTGAACCTGTTCGTCACCTCGGCGGTGACAGGCATGTCGTTGACAGCGACCATCCGCGCGGCCATGCCGTGGCTGATGATCCTGCTGGCGTTCCTGGTGCTGATTACTTATGTGCCATGGATCTCGTTGGCATTGCCGAACTGGCTGGGCATGAGCTAAGTCTTGTGGCGAGGGAGCTTGCTCCCTCGCCACACCAGTGCAGCCTCCACAGCCCTCGGGCACATTGCGTTATGATCCTCGCTTTCTTTTGAAAGCAGAGCTTTTCCACGCATGTTGCCGTCCTCTTCCGACACCTCTTGCACCCTGCCCTCCGTCCTTGTAGGCCCGCTGCTTCGGCGGCTGGAGCCCCGGCGGCTGGTGATGTGGCTGGTGGGCTCGCGGCCGTTGGCGTTGACCTTGCGGCTGGACGGCGCAGCCGATCTGCAACTCGACGCCCTGCATTGCACGGTGGTGCCGGTGGGCCGCCACGCGTTTGTGCATTTGATCGATGTGCAACTCGATACCGCCCTGCCGCTGGACGCGGCGATTGACTATGACCTGCTGGTGGACGGTGCCGGCATCGCCGAATGGGCGCCGCATCTGGTGTATGACGATGCACGGTGTCCAAGTTTCATGGTGCATTCGCGCATCGACCAACTGGTCCACGGCTCCTGCCGCAAACCCCATTTCCCCGCCAACGACGGATTGCTCTGCGTCGACCGGTTGTTGGCGCAATCCCCCGAACAACGGCCGGCGCTGCTGATGATGAGCGGCGACCAGGTGTATGCCGATGATGTGGCGGGCCCGATGCTGCGGGCGATCCATGCCTTGATCGAGCGCCTTGGGCTGTTTGAAGAGTGCCTTGAAGGCGCGGTGGTGCAAGACAGCGCCAAGCTTTACCAACACCCGGCCAGTTACTACCACCGCGCCGATCTGCTGCCGGCACTGGAAAGCAACGAAACCCTGCGGGAACGATTTTTCGGCGGGGCGCGCAAGCCGATCTTTACCAGCAGCAGCGCCGATAATCACTTGGTGACCTTCGCTGAAGTCATGGCGATGTATTTGCTGGTGTGGTCACCCGTGCCGTGGACGCTGATCGATCCGCAACCGCCGGAACTGACCGTCGAACGGCGCCAGCGCTACGAGCTGGAACACCAACGGATCGAGGCCTTCAAGACCGGGCTGGACGGCGTGGCGCGGGTATTTGCTCACCTGTCCTGCCTGATGATCTTCGATGATCACGACATCACGGACGACTGGAACCTGTCCGCCCAATGGGAAGAAACCGCCTACGGTCATCCCTTCTCCAAGCGCATCATCGGCAATGCATTGATCGCCTACATGCTCTGCCAGGGCTGGGGCAACAACCCGGATGCCTTTGGTGAGGTCATCCAGCAAACCGTGGCCTTGAGCGGAACCGCCCAGGACCGCTACATCGACAGCGCCCCCCAGGATGCGTTGATCGATAGATTGCTCAGTTTCCAACAATGGCATTACGTGTTGCCGACGACCCCGGCGCTGGTGGTCCTCGACACCCGTACTCGCCGTTGGCGCAGCGAGAACAGTCTCAAGCAGCCGTCGGGCCTGCTGGATTGGGAGGCCCTGAGCGAACTGCAACAAGAATTGCTCGACCACCCTTCGGCGATCATCGTCTCGCCGGCGCCGATTTTTGGCGTCAAGCTGATCGAGACCGTACAACGGGTGTTCAGCTGGTGCGGCTACCCGCTGCTGGTGGACGCGGAAAACTGGATGGCCCACCGTGGCGCGGCCCAGGTGATTCTGAATATCTTCCGACACTCGCGCACACCGGGCAGCTATGTGGTGCTGTCCGGCGACGTGCATTATTCGTTCGTCTACGAGGTATTGATCCCACATCGCAAGGGTGGCCCGCGCGTCTGGCAGATCACCAGCAGCGGCATCAAGAATGAATTTCCGCCGGCGTTGCTGGAGTGGTTCGACCGCCTGAACCGCTGGCTCTATTCACCCCGTTCGCCGTTGAACTGGTTCACCAAGCGCCGCAGCATGCGCATCGTTCCCCATGTCCCGGAGCACGCCGAGGCCGGGGAACGGTTATGGAACTCGGCCGGGATCGGCCAGGTATTTTTCAACGAACAGGGGCAACCGGCGCGAATCTATCAACACAATGCCGATGGCAAGCCGCCAACGCGCATGCTGTCGCCAAAAAAACCCATGAGCTGATCACTTGCTGTCAGAGGTCATCAACGCCTATGCAACTGAACGACCGCTTTCGCGAGCAAGCTCGCTCCCATAGGGGGGTTGGGCCAGGTCAGAATGCCAGTTGCAGGCTCTGCTGGCCTTCAAGGCTGAGCAAATACTGTTTGGCGGCGAGGCCGCCGGCGAAACCGGTGAGGCTGCCGGATGTACCGATGACCCGATGACACGGGGCGATGATCGAGATCGGATTGCGGCCGTTGGCCGCCCCTACCGCCCGGGTCGCGGTCGGTTGGCCGATCTGGATGGCGATGTCGCGATAACTGCGGGTTTCGCCGAACGGGATGGTCAGCAACGCCTGCCAGACCCGCACCTGGAAGTCAGTGCCGGCGAAGTCCAGTGCCAGCTCGAACTGGCGGCGCTGACCGGCGAAATATTCAAGCAACTGGCGCTCGGCCTCCTTGAGGGTCGGGTGATTGCTGTCGAGCTCCAGCGGTCCGAGGCGCACCCGGTTGAGCCGTTCGTTTTCCCACAGGATGGCTGCCAGCTTGGCGTCGCGAGCAACGAGGATCAGCTCGCCGACCGGGGATGGGATGGTTTTGTACAACGGCAACATTCGAGTGATTCCTTGGCTCAAACCCAATAGGTGCTTGTGGCGAGGGAGCTTGCTCCCGCTGGCATGAAGCAGCCCCATGCAAAGCCTGATACACCGCGGCGCTTGATGTTGGGGTCCGCTTCGCAACCCAGCGGGAGCAAGCTCCCTCGCCACAGGTTTCTCACAGCATCGTCATCCCAACAATCCCAACGCTTTGGCCCGAGCCACGGCCTGGGTGCGGCGCTCGACGCCGAGCTTGCTGTTGATATGGCTGGCGTGGGTCTTCACCGTGTGCAGCGAGATGAACAGTTGCTCGCTGATCTCCTGATTGGAACATCCCTGGGCAATCAGTTGCAGCACCGCTCGCTCCCGGCTGCTGAGGGTCTCCACCGATGGCGCGGCCTCGACAGGCAGTACCGTCGACGGTAAACGATCGAGCAACTGTTGACGCACCTCGCTGTGCGGCGCTTGCAGCAGTTGCTCACGCAACCATTCGGGACGCTCCTTGAACAACCATTCAAATGGCTGCAGCGCCCCCCCGATGGCGGCTTCGAAAGCCTCGGCCAATGTGCCGCGCGCATCGGGTTCGCGGCCCACGCTCAGCAGCAAGGCGACTTTCTGGTTGAGCACCATCACGGCGAGCATCTGCCGTCCGGTTTGCTGGGCGTGCTGGAGCAATGCATCGAGCCGCCCTTCAGCCTGCATCGGCTGGCCGCGGATGGACTCCAGCAGGGCTTGTTGCAGCTCGACATGCAGCGGCAGTTGCGGATGGAATTCCGGTGGCGCGGCGGCCCGTTCGCCGGTGTAGGTCTGCCCCAGCCGCGCCAGCCAGGCTTCGGCCAGTTCAGTGCGACCCTGGGCCAACCAGAGCTCGCATTTCACAAGGGTGATCATCGCCAGGTAGTACACCGGCGGAACATCCCAGATATGCATCAGGCGCTCGGCTTCGGCCAGTTCGGCAAAGGCTCGGGCAAATTCGCCCGCGTGGCCTTCGACGCGGGCGATCACGCAATGGCCGATCAACACGCTGATATCCCGGCAGGCACGGGCTTCAGTGAGGCCTGCCTGCAACCGCGCCAACCCGGCCGTGGATTGCATGCGCAGCGTCAACAGGAAACCTTCGTACAGGACCAGTCGCGCGCGCACCGCATACAACCGTTGAGGCGAGAGCGCGTGCAAGCGCTGCAAGCCCTGTTTCACCTCATCGAGCGCCCTCAGGATTTCCCCTCGGGCCTGCAACACCCGGGCGCGATCGTAATGGGCCAAAGCCTCGAAGAGTGGGTTGCCGACCCGCTGCGCCAGTTCCAGGGAATCGCGGTTCAGCGCCCGGGCGCGCCACAGGTCGCCGTCGGCAATCGCCAGGTTCGACAAGGTGGACAAGCACATCAGGCGTTGGCCGTAACGTTTTTGCGGCAGGCTTTCCAGGGCTTCGGTGCAATAGCGAAGGGTGGCCTGGCGATCGCCACGGCCACGGGCGACGATGCCGCTCAGGGCCAGCCACTGGGCGAGCATGGATTTATGCGCGGTGGCCGACGGGGCCGGCAGGAAGCGGCTCAAATGAGCGGCCAGCTCCTGCGCGGCATCGAGTTGGCAGGCCAGGCCCAAGGCCCAGCTGTAGAGCACGATCAAGCGCGGCGTGCTGATGAGCAGGCTGTCGGGCAGGTCCATTTTCCAGCGCAGCAACATACCGACATTCTGTTCGGCCAGCAGTTGTTCCTCCGAAAGGTTTTGCACCAGGTTTGCCGCCACGTCCAGATGCCCGGCGCGCAGCGCCTGCTCCACGGCTTCATCGATCAGGCCTTGGGCGTTGAACCAGCGACAGGCGCGCAGGTGCAACGTTGCGCCCGGCACCATGGCTTGCGCGCTGGGCCGACTGCGCAACAGATCGGAAAACAGGTGATGGAAGCGATACCAGCGCCCGTGCTCGTCCAACGGCACGAGGAAAACCTGATGGGCCGCCAGGTATTGGAGAATTTCCTGGCTGTCGTGGGCGTCGCGCACCGCATCGCACAGCTCGCTGCAAAAACGTTCCTGCGGGGCGATGTCGTAGAGAAACGCTTGCACCTCGGCGGGCAGGCAATCGATGACTTCTTCCAGCAGATAGTCACGGATCAGCCCTTCCCCGCCGTGCAGGGCTTGGGGCAATCGCCCCTCGCTGCCGGCCTCGGAAGCAGCCAGCAGCCAGAAACGCAGCCCGGCGACCCAGCCTTCGCTGCGCTGGATCAGGTTTTCCAAGGCTTCCCCACGCAGTGAACTGCTGTGGTGCTGAAGCAGCGTCAGCGCTTCGTCGTGGGTCAGGCGCAGGTCCTGCTCGTTGAGTTCCAGCAACTGGCGCGACAGGCGCAAACGCGCCAGATGCCAGTCCGGCCGCTGGCGACTGGTCACCAGCACCAGCAACCCATCGGGCAAGTGGTTGAGGAAAAACTGCAAGCAGCGATCCAGCACCGGACTCTGGGCGAGATGGTAGTCATCGAGCACCAGCAGCAAGGGCGCCCGTGGCGATAGATGCCCGGACAGCTCGTCCAGCAGGCCGTCCAGCCATTCCTCGAAAGCAAAGGGCTGGTGGCGCTGGCGCATCTTCAACAGGCCCAACGCCTGGCCGCCCAACTGGGGGAAAAACGCCTGGAGCCCTTCAAGCAACCGCTCCAGGAAACGCCCCGGATCGTTGTCCCTGGCACTGAGCCCCAACCAGAGGCTGTGCCAATGCGTCGGCAAACCCTGGCAAAACTCCACCACCAACGAGCTCTTGCCGAACCCCGCCGGGGCGCTCACCAACAACAACCGGCCACCGAGCCCCGCGCTCAGGCGCTCGCACAACCGCGGCCGCACGACGTGGCCATCGGGCAAAGGGGGGCGATAAAAGCGCCCTTCCTGTACCGCGAAGGCTGCGCGGGAAGAATCCGGGAGTGAAGACAGATCAGTCATGGCCGGCTCTTGTTGGAATGCGGGTGGCGGCGTTGCAGATGTCCGCAGACTAGCCGTAAACGAGGACGTATTGAAGGGAGTGCTACAAATGGCTACAAAAAGACTACACATTGTTTATCGCCGTCGAGGCGAGGGAGCTTGCTCCCGCTGGGTTGCGAAGCGCCCCCCAAAGCGGACCGCCCTGGCTTATCGGATACCGTGGGAGGGTTTGATCTGGGACTGCTTCGCAGTCCAGCGGGAGCAAGCTCCCTCGCCACAAAAGATATGCGTTGGCAAAAAAAAAGCCCCGAACCAGTCGGGGCGTTTTTTCGAGGATGCGGCCTCGGGCAAAGCGGTTAGCGAACGCCTTCCTGGCGCAGCGCCGCTGGGGTGAAGTCGCTGGTGGACGCGGTGAAGCCGAAGTCGTAGGCCGATTTCTCTTCGTTCTTCATGCCCAGGGCCAGGTAACGACCGGACTGCAGGTCGTAGAGGGTTTCCAGGGCGTACCACGGCACTTGCTTGTCGTAGTAGTTCTCGGCATGGGCCTCGGCCACGCGCCACAGTTGGCCACGACCGTCGTAGTGGTCGATGACCGCCGCTTGCCAGGTGTCTTCGTCGATATAGAAGTCACGCTTGGCGTAGATATGGCGCTGGCCTTCCTTCAGGGTCGCGGTCACGTGCCAGACACGACGCAGTTCATAGCGCGCCAGGTCCTGGTTGATGTGGCCGGCCTTGAGGATGTCGGCGTACTTGAGTTGCGGCGAATCGATCTTGTGGCTGTTGGAGGCGATGTACAGCTCTTTCTTGCCTTCAAGCTTCCAGTCGTAACGATCCGGCGCGCCGTTGTACATGTCCAGGTTGTCGGAGGTGCGCAGGCCGTCGGCGGCGGTACCCGGGCCGTCATAGGCGACTTGCGGGGCCTGGCGCACACGGCGTTGGCCGGCGTTGTAGATCCAGGCCTTGCGTGGTTCCTTCACCTGGTCGAGGGTTTCGTGAACCAGCAGCACGGTACCCGCCAGGCGTGCCGGCGCGGTCACTTGCTGCTTGAAGTAGAACAGCACGTTGCCCGGGTTGGCCGGATCGAAGCCCTTGATCTTGTCGCGGAAGACGAACTGATCCTGGAAGTACACCAGGTTGTACGAACCGTTTGGCTGCGGCGTGGCCTGGGTCACCAGGCGGGTCACGCTGCCGCCGCGATAACGGGTGATGTGGTTCCAGATCACTTCGAGTCCGCTCTGGGGAATCGGGAACGGCACGGCCGTCTCGAAATTCTCCAGGCCGTTGCCGCCGCCCACCAGTTTGGTGTTCACGGCGTTTTTCTTGATGGAGGCCAACACGTCATCGGGCACGGTTGCGCCGCGATGGGTCGTGTAGACCGGCATCTTGAAGGTTTCCGGGTAGCGCTTGAACATCGCGTACTGGCCGGGGGCGAGTTTGTCCTTGTACTGGTCGACGTTTTGCGCGGTGATCGTGAACAACGGTTTTTCACTGGCGTACGGATCGGCGAGGAAACCCTTGCCGTCCACGCTACCGGCGTTCTTGGCCATGGGTTTCCAGGCCGAAATCGAACCATCGGCGTTACCCGCCATCTCGGCGCCCATCGGCGTCAGGCTCTTGCCCAGCTTATCGGCCTCGGCCGCAGGCACGGCGGCCATGACGCTGGCCGCCAGCAGGGACAACCCCAGCGCTCCGACTTGCAACAGATTCTTTGTTATTTTCATAGTGTGTCGTCCTGAAATACGGTGCTTAGAAGTTCACGCCGACGCTGAGCGCCACGAAATCCCGGTCGTCCACGGTACTGAAGTCGCCACCAAAGAAGTTGGTGTAGGCCAGGCTCGCGTTATAGGTGTTCTGGTACTCGGCATCCAGCCCGAGGCTGACGGCCTTGCGGCCTTCCTCGAAGTTGGCGCCAGGGCCTGGCGAGTAGCCTTTCACGTCATGGGACCAGGCCACGTTGGGCTTGAGGTTCACACCGGCGAAAACGTCCGGGTAGTCCCAGATGGCACGAGCGCGGTAGCCCCAGGAAGTGGCGGTGGTAAAGCCGTCGTTGTTGCAGTTGGTATTCAAGCCGGTGCTGCCAGGCAAGCCCGCGCCGTTTCCGGTGGAGGTATTGAGCAGGTCGCATGCGCCGCCAGGAAGCTGTCCTGGGCCGAACACTGGATCACGGCCGTAACGAAGGTCGGACTTGCTTTCCAGGCCGCCCACGTGGGTCACGCCAACTTCACCCACCAGGGTGAGACGGCTGGCGCCCATGACTTGGTCAAGGAAGTGAGTGAACGTGGTCTGGAATTGAGTGATTTCCTTACGGCGATAACCGTGCAGATCCTGGCCCGGTACCCCGGTGAGCAGCGAAGCGTTGCCCAGCACGGGACCGCCCAGCGGACGAACCCCGGCAAACAGGATATCTGTGGTGCTCAGTTGAACTGGTGCATTCGGCCGATAACTCAGTTCACCGCTCCATGCCGTGCCGGTGGGCAGAGTAGTGGAGAAGCTCAAGCCGTAAAGGCGTATGTCTTCCGGGTACTCGACAAAGTATTGAGAGTTGCCGGCAATGACCAGCGGAGCCAGAGGGCCGAGAAATGGCGCACCGTTGTAGACGGACTGTGGCGCACCGGTCGCACTAAAGATAGGTGCGCGGCTGTGGTAGTTCATGAAGTAGGCACCGAACTCAGTGTCCAGCGGCTCGAACATGTACTTCAGGGAAGCGCCCCATTGGCCAGTGTCCCTGGCATCACGGTCGGGTCCACGGCGCACCAACACACCTTCTTCGTTGATGTCTACGCCGTTTGCGGACAGCAACGGCAAGAACGCACCAGGAATGGTGGATCGTTTGTTCAACACCCGCAGATTGTCAGAGCACCCATCGGCAATCACATCCGGCTGGGAGAAGAACGTCCCGCAGTTATCTACGACGGTCTGATCCCACTCAATTTGGTAGAAGGCTTCAGCCGACAGGTTATCGGTCAAGCTCTGGGACACATAGAACATGTTGACCGGGATCAGGCCTTCCTTGACCTCGGCGCCTGGACGACGGAACGCGGACACGTCGACCGGGTTGATGGCGTTGATACCGCCCTGGATGAAGGTGCTCTCACCCCAGCTGACGACCTGCTTGCCCAGGCGGACCGACCCCGGTTGATCGGCAATCGCGTAATTGTGGTAGACGAATGCATCAAGGATCTGACCGCCGGAAGACTTGGCGCCTTCCTTGCGGTTGCTGTCGCTGATGTCTTTGAAAAGACGATTTTCGTCCTTGAGCTCAAAGTCGTACCAGTATTTGCCACGCACAAACACACCGGTGTCGCCGTACTTCAGTTCAAGATCGTGGATGCCCTTGAAGATCTTCGAAAACGTTTCCCCACGTTTAAAGTTCAGGTGTCCGTCATCGGACGTCTGGGACAGGCCCTTGCCGCCGTTGTTAGCACCAATCAGGTCGCGGTTGGCCTTGGCCGTGGACCAGCTCGCGCCGACCGACAGGGACGAATCGAACTGGCCTTCGATTTCACCAATGTTGAAGCTGACGCCGAATGCCGGGCCGGCGAGCGAGGAGGCAAGACTGACGGCCAGAGGCAGTTTTGCCCGGCGCCAGAAAGTGTTTGCTGAGGTCATCGACGCAACTCCATGTGTTTTATTGTTATGGCAGTGGACGTTTCCGGAAACCCTTCGCCGTGCTGGCACGCGCGTCCCATTCCGAAAAGCCTTGAGCGGACTATAGCCAGCAGGTAGTACGGCTTGATCCCTCTAAAGTGTGATTTGCAGCCCCCGACCACTCTGGAACAGTCCTTCGCCAGGCCGACGTTTGTCGGCACGGCAAGGATGGCTGAAATTTCCGATTTAACAAGACAAGCGCTTGCTTGGTGGGGCTGCCGTGCCCTTTTCGGGCACGGCGAGGACGCTCAAAGCGTCGAAAGGAAGGTGCTGTTGTTGCTCTGCCATTCGGTGATGTCAACGCGGATACGTTTCTTGTCGAGCTTGCCGACGCTGGTCTTGGGAATTTCCGTAACAAGGGCAATCTGGCTAGGGATCGCCCATTTGCTCAGGTGCCCCAGCTCGACAAACGGCTTGAGGTGCTCCTTGAGCTCGCGAGCCCCGATCTGGTGCCCCTCACGAACGACCAGCAAGGCAAACGGCCGCTCGCCCCACTGCGGGTCGGGAATGCCGACCACTGCTACTTCGCGTACCGCCACATGCCGACTGATAAGGTCTTCCAGGTCCAGGGACGAGATCCATTCGCCGCCGGTCTTGATCACATCCTTGATGCGGTCGCGAATGTCGATGAAGCCCATGCCGTCGAGCGTGGCGACGTCGCCAGTGTGCAACCAGCCGCCACTCCAGAGTTCGGCGCCCTTCTGCGGTTCGTTGAAATAACCTTCGGTGAGCCATGGCGCGCGCAATACCAATTCGCCCTGGGTTTCGCCATCGGCGGGAAGGAAGCGGCCCTCGCCGTCGACGATCGCTGCCTCCACCAGTGGCCCTGGCACGCCGGCCTTGATCCGATAAGTGATGCGCTCGTCTTCGCCGCCGGCCATCAACTCATCGTTGAGGTGGGCGCAGGACACCAACGGGCCGGTTTCGGACATGCCGTAGGCGGCGGTGAGCTGGATGCCCTTGGCCTTCGCCGCCTCGTACAGGCTGCGGTTCAGGGCGCTGCCGCCGATGACGATTTTCCAGCCGCCGAAATCGGTGTCCTGGGCGCCCTTGGCGTTGAGGACCATTTGCAGGATGGTCGGCACGCAGTGGGAAAAAGTGACCTTTTCCTTGCGCCACAGCTCCACCAGGAACTCCGGGTCGTAGCGACCGGGGTAGACCTGCTTGAGGCCGAGCATGGTTGCCACGTACGGCAAGCCCCAGGCGTGAACGTGGAACATGGGGGTGATGGGCATGTACACGTCGTTGGTGCCCAGCAGGCGCACGCTGTCGATGGCGCCCATGATGGTCGACACACCCAGGGTGTGCAGCACCAGCTGCCGATGGGTGAAATACACGCCCTTGGGGTTGCCCGTGGTGCCGGTGGTATAGAACGTGGTGGCGACGGAGTTTTCGTCGAAATCCTGGAAATCGTAGGTCGGACTGGCGCCGGCCAGCAGTTGCTCGTACTCGCCCACGAGGTCGGGCAGGTCGGAGGTTTTGTCCGGCTGGTCGGTCAGCAGTAGCGTCTTTTTCACCGTTGTCAGCTGGCCGGCGATCGCCTGGTACAAGCCGACGAACTCGCTGTTGACCAGCACGAAGCGATCCTCGGCGTGGTTCATGGTGTAGAGGATCTGTTCCGGCGACAGTCGCACGTTGATGGTATGAATCACCGCGCCGATCATCGGGATAGCGAACATGCATTCCAGGTACCGATGGCTGTCCCAGTCCATGACCGCCACGGTATCCCCGGCTTTCACCCCGGCCTCGGTCAGCACGTTGGCCAGCCGTGCGACGCGCTCGATCAGGGTGGGGTAGCTGTAGCGCAACTGGTCCCGGTAAATGATCTCGCGGGTTTTCTCATAGCGTGCGCCGGACATCAGCAGCCGCTTGATCAGCAACGGGTATTGGTAAACGCCCTCGGCTGGAGGAATAACGCGAGTCTGCAACATAGGAATCCTTTTTCTGACTGCACGGTCTTGGCTGGAAAAGTAAGCACTTTAAAGCGCTTGTCCGCGGATCAAATCAGCCGAAGGAATGATTTGATCCGCCCGCAAACACTAGCCTTGAGCCATCATCAGGATTCGCTCAACTCGCTCAATGGGCCTCGGTAAACGCCAGTTTCACGCCGATGGCGATCAGCACGGCGCCCATGGTCCGGTCGAACCAATGGCCCATGCGGGCAAAACCGGCACGCACCCGCGCCTGGCTGAACAACATTGCAACCATGCAGAACCAGGCCGCCGTGGCAACCGCCAGGTACACACCGTAGCCGGCCTGGATCGCCAGGGGCGTATGGGGATTGATGACCACGGTAAACAGGGAGAGGAAGAACAGCGTCGCCTTGGGGTTCAGGCCATTGGTAACGAAGCCGGCGGTAAACGCGCCCCGAGCGGTGCGCTCACCTGCCTCCTTGGGCAGGTTTTCCTGGCTCGCCTTGGCCGGCTGGGCGCGCAGGGCCTTGAAGCCGATGTACAGCAGGTAAGCGGCGGCGGCCCACTTCAAGGCGTTGAACAGCACGATCGACTGGGACACGATCAGGCCGATGCCCAGCAACGAATACCCCACGTGCAGGAAAATCGCCGTGCCGACCCCCAACGCCGTCCAGGTCCCGGCGCGGCGGCCGTGGGTCACGCTTTCGCGGACCACCACGGCGAAGTCCGGACCAGGGCTGGCCACGGCCAACAGGTGGATCAGGGCGACAGTGAGAAATTCGGCGAGGTACATGGTGGTGCTCCTGGCGACAATCTTTGTTGAATGAAATCCGTGGCGAGGAGCTTGCTCCCGCTCGGCTACGCAGCAGTCGCTCGTCGCGTATCGGGGCCTTGCCTTGCAGGCCAGCGGGAGCAAGCTCCCTCGCCACGGCAACTCTTCTGATAGGCTCGCCACATTACGCCTTCAGTCTTCTACATGACAGGTACAGCTGATGACCAATACCGCACGCGCAGTTTTCCTCGATCACGCTTCACTGGACCTCGGCGACCTGGAGCTGGCTCCATTGCGCGATTGCTTCACCGAACTGCAGCTGTTCCCCGGCACCCGCCCGGATGAGGTGGCAGGCCGGCTCGAGGGCGCCACGGTGGCGATCACCAACAAGGTCGTGATCGACGCAGCCGCGATGGCCGCCAACCCTGAACTGAAGCTGATCCTGATCAGCGCCACCGGCACCAATAACGTCGACCTCGCCGCTGCCCGCAGCCATGGCATCGTCGTCAGCAACTGCCAGGGCTATGGCACACCGTCGGTGGCCCAGCACACGATCATGCTGCTACTGAACCTGGCGACGCGCCTGGGCGACTATCAAAAAGCCGTGGGCGAAGGTCGCTGGCAACAGGCTTCGCAGTTCTGCCTGCTGGACTACCCGATCGTCGAACTGCAGGGCAAGACCCTCGGGCTGCTCGGCCATGGCGAACTGGGTGGCGCCGTCGCACGGCTGGCCGAAGCCTTCGGCATGCGCGTGCTGCTGGGGCAGATTCCAGGAAGGCCCGCCCGTGCGGACCGCGTGGCCCTGGACCAACTGCTACCCGCGGTGGATGCCTTGACCTTGCATTGCCCGCTCAACGAGCACACCCGCCACTTCATTGGCGCGCGTGAACTGGCGTCGCTCAAACCCGGCGCGTTCGTAGTCAACACCGCACGCGGTGGCCTCATCGACGAACAGGCACTGGCCGATGCGCTGCGCAGCGGTCACCTGGGCGGGGCGGCCACCGACGTGTTGAGCGTGGAGCCGCCGACCCAGGGCAATCCGCTGCTGGCAGGTGATATCCCCCGGCTGATCGTCACGCCGCACAACGCCTGGGGCAGCCGCGAGGCCAGGCAACGGATCGTCGGCCAACTGGCGGAAAACGCCCGGGGCTTTTTCAGCGGTACAGCGCAACGAGTCGTCAATTGATAGACTGCCGCACTTTTTAACAAGGAGCAGACCATGGATCCGCGCAGTGAAGTACTGCTTCGTCAGGCCGAGTTATTCCAGGGTCCGGTCCTGCTGGCCGGGCTCCCAGCCGACGACCTGCTTGGCCGCTTGCCCGAGGCCCATGGCTGGTGCTGGCATGCCGGCGACCAGGCGGCCCTGGATGCCCGCTTCCCAGGGCGCAGCCATTTTGGCGTGAATGTACCCGAACTTTCGTTCGACGCTGCCGTGGTCTTCCTGCCCAAGGCCAAGGACCTGACCGACTACATCCTCAACGCCGTTGCCGCGCGCCTGGCTGGGCGCGAGGTGTATCTGGTGGGGGAAAAGCGCAGCGGCATCGAAGGCGCTTCCAAGCAGCTCAACCCCTTTGGCAAGCCGCGCAAGCTCGACAGCGCACGGCATTGCCAACTGTGGCAGGTCACCGTCGCCAACGTCCCTGAAGCCAAGCCGCTGGAAAGCCTCGCGCAAACCTATGAACTGCCACTGGTCGAGGGCCCGCTCAAGGTCATCAGTTTGCCGGGAGTCTTCAGTCACGGCCGCCTTGATCGCGGCAGCGCGCTGTTGCTGGAGCATCTTGACAAGCTGCCCAGCGGCCACCTGCTGGACTTCGGCTGCGGCGCCGGCGTGCTGGGGGCGGCGGTCAAGCGGCGCTATCCCCATAACACCGTGACGCTACTGGACGTGGATGCCTTCGCCGCCGCCAGCAGTCGATTGACGCTGGCCGCCAATGGCCTGGAAGCCGAAGTGCTGACGGGTGACGGGATCGACGCCGCGCCCATGGGCCTGAACGCGATTCTGAGCAACCCGCCGTTCCACGTCGGCGTACACACCGACTACCACGCGACCGAAAACCTGTTGCGAAAAGCGGCCAAACATCTGAAAAACGGCGGCGAACTGCGCCTGGTTGCGAACAGTTTCCTCAAGTATCAGCCGCTGATCGAAGAGCACCTGGGCCCCTGCGCGATCAAGGCCGAGGGCCAAGGCTTTCGCATCTACCGGGCCAAGCGCGGCTGAAGCGTTTTGAGAAACAGCGCTTGCCCAATCGGATTTGCCTAGGCAGAATCCGCACCGTCCTAGGGGAGTAGTCTCCCGCGAGCGCCCTGCTCGCCCGGCATACGTCAACATACTTGGTCAGCAGACCATGGCGTATGCGGCCCAAGCGTCCACGCAGATGGTCGCTGGGTTTGACAAGACCTATGACACGCACACCTTACCCGGGGCGGGAAGGCTGTACGTGTCATAGCCGTGTCGACCCGCCCCTCTTAGGAATTACCTGATGCTGGACTCTTTCCTTGTTCCCACCGCCATCGTTGCACTGGCCGAAATCGGCGACAAGACGCAACTGCTTGCGCTTATCCTCGCTGCTCGCTTTCGCAAGCCGTGGCCGATCATCGCTGGCATCGTCGCCGCGACCCTGGCCAACCATGCGGCCGCGGGCGCGGTAGGAGCCTGGGTCAGCGGGTTCTTTTCCGATGCGGTGTTGCACTGGATATTGGCGGCAAGCTTCGCGGCCACGGCCCTTTGGACCCTGGTGCCGGACAAGCTCGACGATGAAGAGGCGAATACGGCCCGCAAGTTCGGCCCCTTCCTGACCACGCTGATCGCGTTTTTCCTGGCGGAAATCGGTGACAAGACCCAGATCGCGACGGTGATGCTCGCCGCGCAATACCCGGAACTGTGGCTGGTGATCATTGGCACCACCGTGGGCATGTTGATTGCCAACGTGCCGGTGGTACTGGCTGGCAACTTTGCCGCCGAGAAACTGCCCCTGGCCCTCATCCGCCGCCTGGCCGCCTCGGCGTTTTTCATCCTGGCGATCGTTGCGGTGTACAAGGCGATGCAGAGCAGTGGGTGGGTTTGAGGCTGTTGTGGCGAGGGAGCTTGCTCCCTCGCCACAAAAAAAACTTCACCACATGACGGTGGTTACTTCTTGGCTTGCTGATAAAGCGGCATCACCTTCGGAATCGCCGCCTGCAACGAGGCGATCCGGCTGCTCGAGGACGGGTGGGTGCTCATGAATTCCGGTGGTGCCCCTTCCGAAGCCTTGGCCATCTTGTTCCACAAGGTGATCGCGGCGTTCGGGTCGTAGCCTGCGCGGGCGGCCAGCTCCAGGCCGATCAGGTCGGCTTCGTTCTCGTTGCCACGGCTGTTAGGCAGGGTCATGCCATAGTTGGCAACCGTGTCGGCCAACGCCAGGCTATCCTGGCCCAGGCCGAATATCGCACCGGCACCCTGCTTGGCCATTTCGATGCCATAAGCCTTGGACATGGCTTCACGGCCGTGCTCGCGCAAAGCGTGAGCGATTTCATGGCCCATGATCGCGGCGATTTCAGCGTCGGTCAGCTTCAGTTTGTCGATCAGGCCGGTGTAGAACATGATCTTGCCGCCGGGACCACAGTTGGCGTTGAGTTCATCGCTCTTGATCAGGTTCACTTCCCAGTTCCACTGCGCCGAATCCGGACGGAACACAGGCGCCTGGGCGATCAAACGATCAGCAATGACCTGAAGGCGCTTGGCGTCGCTACTGGTCTTGTCCAGGGCACCTTGCGCACTCGCCTCACCCAACGTCTTCTGATAGGACTGGGCATACATCTGGTTGACCTCGGCGGTCGACAGCATGCTGAACATGTACTGCTTGCGCTCCACGCCCACGGCTCCGCCGCTGGTGGTGTTGACTGACTGGCAACCGGCGAGCAGCAGAGCCGCGCCCAGAGCGCTCACCATCAAAGTCTTGTTCATACAAAAGAAGCTCCATGGAATCGTGGGCGTATCCTAGGCTTTGATTTGTATCGGCGCCAGATACACAGCGAGCGATTACAGTTTTTTCGGACAGGTCCCACTCATCCTTTTACGACTCCCACCTAACCAATACAGTCACCCGACGAACAGCGCCTCATGCCCGCCCGCGGAAATGCCGATACAGATACCAGACGTCATTTCCGGGTCCGGAGCCATTATGAAATTCAAATCGATCCAGTTTTCCGTTGCCGCCCTGGCCGGTGCCATCGTCCTCAGCGTTGTTGGTGCCCTGGTGCTGTACGCATTGTTCGCCGGCGCCCGTACCCAGGAAATGGTGCAACAACGGACCAAGGCGCAATTCGAGCAACTCATCGAACAACGCCTCAGTGCGCTCGCCCGCACCCAGGCCAGCCTGATCCAACGCGAGCTTGAAGCACCGCTGTTGCTTGCCCGAGGACTGGCGACGACTAACGCCCTGATGGGCATGAACGGCACGGACGGCAACCCGTTATTGAAGATGCCCCGTGAGCAGATGATCAGCCTGTTGCGCGAGTCCGTGGTGCGCAACCCGAAGGTCCTGGGTGCCTACATCGCCTGGGAACCGAACGCTATCGACCACGACGACGTCAACTATGTGAACAGCCAGGTGCTCGGCATGGAAACCAATGGGCGCTTCCTGCCGTGGTGGTTTCGCAACCAGGACGGCACCTTGGGCCTGGAAAAGCTCGCCGACGTGACTGACCAGAAACTGCTGTCCACCGGCATTCGTGCCAGCGAGTACTACCTGTGCTCCCAGGACAGCAGGAAAGCCTGCGTGATCGACCCGGCGCCCTACCGCGTCGGCAGCACCATGACCATGCTGGCCTCCTTCATCGAACCGATCCTCATCGATGGTAAATTCCAGGGCATCGTCGGCGCCGACCTGTCGGTGAACTTCATCCAGGACATGCTCGTTGCCGCTGACGCCAAGCTGTACGACGGCGCCGGGGAAATGGCCTTGCTCGCCAGCAACAATCGCCTGGTGGCCTTCACCAAGGACCCAAGCAAGCTCGGGGAAAAAGCCAGCGACCTGCTGGACGCCAACGAGCTGGACAACCTGGCCAAGCTTGGCGCTGGCGAAGTGCGTTACGACGTCGACGAAGCCCACGGTCACATCGAGGTGTACATGCCGTTCGGCATCGGCGAGACCAGCGCTCGCTGGACGCTGATGATGCAACTGCCGTTGAACGCAGTGATGGCAGATCTGCAAGCCTTGCAGAAGGACCTCGACGATCAGCGCGAGACCGACATTTTCGGCATGGCCATGGTCGGCCTGGCGATTGCCGCCATCGGCCTGCTGGTGATCTGGCTGGTGGGCCACGGCATCGCCCGGCCGCTCAAGCAAATGGTGGCGATGCTCGATGACATCGCCCAGGGCGAGGGCGACCTGACTCGCCGATTGACCAGCGACCGCGCCGATGAACTGGGCGCCATCGCCAAGGGCTTCAACACGTTCCTCGGCAAATTGCAGGGGATGATTACCCAAGTGGTGACCTCGGTGCAGAGTGTCAGCGATTCGTCGGAGCACACCGCCGACATCGCGATCCGCACCAACCAGGGCGTGCACAAGCAGATGTCGGAGATCGATCAGGTCGCCACCGCCGTGCATGAAATGACTGCCACCGCCCAGGACGTGGCCCGCAATGCGACCCAGGCCGCCCAAGCCGCCAGTCACGCCGACCAGGCCGCCAGCCAGGGCATGCAGATCGTACGCGACACCTCCACCTCCATTGGCGCGCTGGCCGTGGAAATCGGCAAGGCCGTGGGCGTGGTGCAAACCCTGGCCAAGGACAGCGAGAACATCAACGCGATCCTCACGGCCATCCGCGGGATCGCCGAGCAGACCAACCTGCTGGCCCTCAACGCGGCCATCGAAGCGGCTCGGGCCGGTGAACAAGGTCGAGGTTTTGCGGTGGTCGCCGATGAGGTGCGCAACCTCGCGCAGAAGACGCAGCAGGCCACGGAAGAAATTCAGCCGATGATCCAGCAGTTGCAACAGGGCACCCGCGATGTGGTGCGCGTCATGGAAGACAGCCAGCACCGCACCGATGAAAGCGTGCAGCACGCAGCCAAGGCAGCCCAGGCGCTGGAGACGATTACCCAGGCGGTGTCGGTCATCAACGACATGAACACCCAGATCGCCAGCGCCGCCGAGGAGCAAAGCGCTGTAGCTGATGACATCAACCGCAACGTGATCAACATCGGCCAAGTGGCGAACGAAGTGGCCAGCGGCGCCGACGAGTCGAGCGCGGCCAGTGCCGGGCTGACCAAGTTGGCGGAGCAGCAGCGGCGGTTGATCAATCAGTTCAGGGTCTGACCCAAGCACCTCATTGCGAGCAAGCTCGCAATGAGGCCTGCACAGCCATCACAAACCTCAAGCCGGCGTCAGGCACTCCGGCCCATTGAGTTTCGGGTCGTTGACCATGTTGGCCAGCACCCGCTCGCGCAGTTGCGCAGGCTCGCTCGCCAGCAGCCCTTGCAAGGCATGCAAGGGTGTCTCGGGGTCGAGCCACAACCGTTGGCCTTCTTCATCCAGAATCAACGGACGCCGCTGACCGGCCGCCGGCTGGGTGATGACGGCGGTGCTCAACCACACCTGTTCCTGCACCGGATACGCTTCCCAGATCGCCGCAAAAAACAGCGACGAACCTTCCCCCGGCGTCAGCCAATAGGGGCGTTTACGCGAACCACCGCGCCATTCGTAGAACCCGTTGGCCGGCAGCAGACACCGACGCAACCGCAGGGCCTCGCGGAACATCGGTTGCTCGGCGACGGTTTCGGCCCGAGCATGGGCCGGGGTCCGGGACAGGTCCGTCAGCCACGGCGGCGTAAGCCCCCAACGGGCGCGGGCCAATTCGCGCTGGCCATCGGCGCCAGCCCGCAGCATCAGAACCGAATCATTGGGCGATATGTTCCATTGGGCCTTCTGGTCGGCAGGGAAGCCAGGCAAGGCCGCAAAGGCGGGGTTCCAGCGAAACAGGGCATAACGTCCACACATGGGGTAACACGACTCTCCTATCAAACGGCGGCCAGCCTAGGGTCTGTACGAAATGTGTTCGCGCGAAGGCCAGACAAGGCGAAACGGGGCGAGGAAGCGCAGTGTACTGGAGTACATGAGCATTCCGAGCCCCGTTTCAACGCAGTATGGGTGAGTGCGGATACATTTCGTACAGAGCCTAACAGACCAGCGTTCCGGGGTAACTGTCCGGCTCATCGCCGGGCACCGGCAGCGCGGCATTGTAGGCGGCGATCAGTTCCTGGGCGTATTGCGCCTGTTCATCGTCCACCGCCAGCCCCAGCAAGCCATGCATCGGCAATTCCCCTGCGCCCCCCACCAGGTCACGTCCCACCAGATGCGCGGTGATGCCTTCGCTGGCGAGCATGCCTTGCAGCAATTCGCCTTCCATCAGGTTTTCCAGTTCGTAGATTCGCTGCATGGCCGCCCCTCATTCGTTTTCGCTGAAGACCTCGAGGTGCCATTCTTCATCGTGTACCTGTAGTACGAAAGTGATCGGCCGGCAACAGACCTGGCAATCCTCGATATAGGTCTGGTCGCCACCGGAAAGATCCAATGAAGTCTCGACCTCTTCTCCACAATATGGACATTCATATTCAGCAGCTTCCAGCATCGCGGTCTCCCGAGTGACTTGTGCGTATAATCGCCGGTCTATTTGCAGGGCTATTGTTGCCTGGACTGTCTTCCTGGCCGTGCCCTGGCGCTATTTATCGAACCTTTACTTACCCTAGCCGTTTCCAACAAGAGAGCATGATGGGCGAATTCGATGCCATCCGACCTTACGACGACAGTGAAGTCCCAGCGGTGCTGGCACGGCTGCTCAGCGATAAGGCGTTTCTAGATATCCTCACCCACTTCCGCTTCCCGCGCCTGGCCGGTGCTTTCGGCTGGATGCTCAAACCCCTTATAGCGCAGAAGCTGCGTCGAGAGTTCGCCGGTGTGACATCGGTCGCCACGTTGCAGGACAAAGTGGAGTTCTATGTCGACCACACCATCGAACGCGCCACCGATGGCGTGACCTACACGGGGGTGGAGCAGTTCAAGTCCGGCAACGCGTACCTGTTCATCGCCAACCACCGCGATATCGTGATGGACCCGGCATTCGTCAATTACGCCGTCTACCACGCGGGCCTGCCGACCCCGCGCATCGCCATCGGCGACAACCTGCTGCAAAAGCCGTTTGTCAGCGACCTGATGCGCTTGAACAAGAGTTTTATCGTGCACCGTTCCATCAGCGGTCGCCGGGAAAAAATGGCGGCGTACCAGTTGCTGTCGGCGTACATCAATCACTCGATCCGCAACGATTGCGCCTCGATCTGGATCGCCCAGGCCGAGGGCCGAGCCAAGGACGGCGATGACCGGACCGAATCGGCGATCCTCAAGATGTTCCACATGAGCCGCAAGGACGAGCCGTTCGGCGAGGTCATCCGCTCGCTGAACCTCACGCCGGTGTCGATCAGCTACGAATATGATCCGTGCGACCAGGCCAAGGCCCGGGAGCTTTACATTCGCGCCACCACCGGGACCTACACCAAGGCACCAGGCGAGGACGACGTCAGCATCGCCAAGGGCATCACCGGCTACAAAGGCCGGGTCCACGTGAACTTCTCCGCGCCGATTACAGAGCTGTTCGAGGACACCAAGCAGTTGGCAGCGGAGATGGACCGGCAGATTCTCGGCGGTTATCGCCTGTTCCCCGTGCACTACCTGGCCTACGCCCAATGGACCGATGCCGACCCGCAGCTGCAGGTGCCGACGGCGGCTGAAGTGTTCGGTGCCGAAGAACTGGCGAAGGCTCAGGAAGAATGGCAGCGTCGGTTGGATGCGTGCCCGGCGGAACAGCGGCCATTCCTGGTGCTGCAATATGCAACGCCGGTGCGTAATCAGTATCGGGTCAAGGCGGGGTTGCCGCTTTAAAGCAGTGATTGCTTAGCGGCTTTAATGGCGAGGGGGCTTGCTCCCTCGACACTGAAGCTGCTGCGCTCAGAGCTGCGTGCTGATCCAGGACATCAGCAGCGCGACGCCCAGGCAGGCAAAGCCGAACCGGTAGAAAAACCGGTTCATGCGCTGGGTGGCCAGGTCCAGCAGGGCTTCGAATCGTTCATTGCTTTCGCCACTGCGCGCTTGGAGGCAGGCGCGTGCTCGCTGTTCGCGGCGGCGCGTTGCATGCAATACCCAGCCACCCGGGCAGGCAAACAGCAGCGCGAGCAGGTTGATCAGTTTGGCCGGGTGGGCAGCGAACAGCGAAAACAATTGCAACGACATCACAGACCTCAAGCGAATAACGGACGCCTTGCGCCCGGGACCTACGAACAGGGCGCGGATTCTACCGAAAGCCTGGCGTGCTGCGTCGGTTTTTCCGACCGGTAACGATGCCTCGCAAGGTTGGGTGCTTTTGGGCGAGCGTGTTTGCGGATTAATTTCATCGGTAACGGTTTCGTCATATGGATAGGCCACCCTGTCGCCCTCCAAACCCGCACGGAACCCGTCATGCTGCACGCCGAAAACCAGGATCGCCTCTATCTCATCAGCCCGAGCGACGAACAACAGAACCTCGTCGACAGCCTGTCCTTCAACGTGCAGGACCGGCACTGGCTGGTGTATTGCGCCCTCGGCGGCCATTCACATGCCGATCTGCCGGAGACGGACCTGCTGACCGGGATCAGCGTGCTGGAGCTCTATTCCCAGGCGGCGTGAATTTATCGCCCATAAAAAACCCCTGTGGGAGCGAGGTTGCTCGCGATGACGATGGATCAGCCAACATCGAAGTGGCTGAACCATCGCTATCGCGAGCAAGCTCGCTCCCACAGGGGATACGGGTCTTCAGTCGTTACTCTGCCAACACCTGACCGATGGTCGGGTCCTTGAACAGACGGGTCAGGGCATCACTCAATACATCGCTGACCAGCTTGGTATTGGTGTCCTGGTTGGGCGCCATGCCGAAGCGTTGGTCCAGCGAAGCGCCATAACGACCGCTGTAGCGACGATTGGCGTTCTGCACGTCAGAGCGGAAGGTCGCGCCAATCGTCGCCTCGGTCACGTACATGCCTTCCTTGGGCGACTGGTATTTCAGTTCCGCCAGGGTCACGGTCAGTTGCGGGGCATTCATTGCATTGGCGGTGGGGGTGAAGCCCAGCAAACGCACGGCCGCCTCGGCCTGGGCCTGCAATTTAGGCAGGATTTGCGCACCCTGCACCGTGATCACGCTGGTTTCCGGGTACAAGCCACCCCGGGTGCCGAGGGTCGGCGACGGACGACCGTCCACGACACGGACCACCACCGGCTGGCCGCGACCCACCGGCGCCAGTTGGGCGTTGAGCTTGGGCTCCGGGTTAAGTTGTTGCGGGCTGTGGGCACAGCCGACGAGGGTCAGACTGGTCACTGCGATCAAACCGAACAACAGGCGTTGCAACATGCTCTTCTCTCCAGAATCGGGCACAGACAGGCCGGCAGTATAGCGGTGCGCCATCGCGGCGAACCAGCGCCTTCGATGAATACTGAAATGTCTGACACGGGCCCGGATAGGCGGTTCCTGTCACCCCGTTGTCACGGTCCTTACACCAGGGTGTCATGGCCGGCTGTCAGGCTGTCCCCAAGCTCCCCGGACACGGTACCTGACCATGCGTTTTCTCATCTCCCTGTTTACCCCGCGCCCGCATCATCGTTGCTTCGCCCTGCTGGACCGTACCGGCCGCTGCCAGACATTCAAGCAGTGCAGCCTGCAGCCCATGGGCGATGGCTGGGTGGAAATCGAAGAGATCCGCCTCAACTGGCTGCACCAGCCCTTGCCTGCCAGTGCCCTGGTACAACCGCCTCGCACTCGCGTACGTAACCGCCAGCTATTGGCCTTCTGACCGCAAGGCTAATAAAAGTCATAAAACACGACCATTTCCGAGCGTTTCTTCGTTACAATCTCCCCCCGATTATAAGGACGTCTCCTGATCGGGCCTCGCAACGCCGCTAATGCGCTTGTATTGGCACCCCGCACCGCCCACAGAGAGCCGCCCACACAGATCGAGTGAAGCTGGCGCGCTTGCTGTTTCCCTGGCAAATCACCGCTTTTCGCGAATCTGCAGAGCTGTCATTACGCTCGGTCACTGAGCTGTCTGCCCGTTTTGCCTGTCATGTATTGCATGGGGGCAACCAAACCGGGCCCGGTGCCAGGCTGGGACAGCCCTTTTTTGAGGTTCACGTCTTCAAAAGAGCGTGAAAAAACGGGTTTTCACAACTTCACAAGAGTGTGGCGAGCAAATGAAGAGTTTTGCGTCTGAACAAGCACCATCAGCGTCTGGAACAGCCCAACGACACAGGACCGGATATCGCTCAAGAACCGCCGCCTGAAGCCTGTCCGCTACGGATTTGGTTGCACGAACGGATGTCTCGGCCATAAGTCGAATTGCTTGCCCTGCGCTTAAATGAGTTCATGGGACTCTAGAGGCCAGGCTGCATGCATCCGCAAGAGTGCGAAAAATTGCGAAGATTCGGACATGGCGATTCCTGGCCATGGATACCTGGGGCGCAACTGACCTGCCCCGCTTCCTGGCCGCTATGCCGACAATTTGGTGCTGCAGATTTTGGAGACGCGTTAAATGGCGCATAACGAAGCAGTTGATGTAGTTCTGGTAGGGGCCGGCATCATGAGTGCCACCCTGGCCGTACTGCTCAAGGAGCTCGACCCGGCGATTTCCCTGGAAGTCGTCGAGCTGATGGACTCGGGTGCCGCGGAGAGTTCCAACCCCTGGAACAACGCCGGTACCGGTCATGCCGGGCTGTGTGAGCTGAACTACACGCCCCAGGCCGCCGATGGCACTGTCGACATCAAGAAAGCCGTGCACATCAACACCCAGTTCGAGGTGTCGAAGCAGTTCTGGACGTACCTGACTAAAAAGGGCACGTTCGGCTCGTCGAAATCCTTCATTGCCCCGGTGCCGCACCTGAGTTTCGTACAGGGTGAGAAAGGCGTGGAGTTCTTGAAGAAGCGCTTCGAACTGATGAGCCAGCATCACGCCTTCGCCGACATGGAATACACCGAAGATCGCGACCAGATGGCCGAGTGGATGCCCCTGATGATGCCAGGCCGGCCGGCCGATGAAGTCATCGCCGCCACCCGCGTCATGAACGGGACCGACGTCAACTTCGGCGCCTTGACCAACCAGTTGCTCAAGCACCTGGGCAGCGCGCCGGACACTCAGATCAAATACTGCAAGCGCGTCACCGGCCTCAAGCGCAAAGGTGACGGCTGGACCGTGAGCATCAAGGACGTCAATTCCGGCAGCACCCGCGAAGTCGACGCCAAGTTCGTCTTCCTCGGTGCCGGTGGCGCCGCGTTGCCGCTGTTGCAAGCGTCGGGTATCGAAGAAAGCAAGGGCTTCGGTGGTTTCCCGGTCAGCGGCCAGTGGCTGCGTTGCGACAACCCGGAAGTGGTCAAGCACCACCAGGCCAAGGTCTACAGCCAGGCCGCCGTGGGCTCGCCACCGATGTCGGTGCCGCACCTGGACACCCGCGTGGTCGACGGCAAGAAATCCCTGCTGTTCGGGCCTTACGCCGGTTTCACCACCAAGTTCCTCAAGCACGGCTCGCTGATGGATCTGCCGATGTCGGTACGCGCCGGCAACATCGGCCCGATGCTGGCCGTGGCCCGGGACAACATGGACCTGACCAAGTACCTGATCAGCGAAGTGATGCAGTCCATGGAGCAGCGCCTGGAATCGCTGCGCCGCTTCTACCCCGAGGCGAAAGCCGAGGACTGGCGCCTGGAAGTGGCCGGCCAGCGGGTGCAGATCATCAAGAAAGACCCGAAGAAAGGCGGCGTACTGCAATTCGGCACCGAACTGGTGGCGGCCAAGGACGGAACCCTCGCCGCCCTGCTCGGCGCTTCGCCAGGCGCCTCGGTCACCGTTTCGATCATGCTGGAACTGATCGAGCGTTGCTTCCCGGAAAAAGCCAAGGGCGAGTGGGCCACCAAGCTCGCGGAAATCTTCCCAGCCCGGGAAAAAGTACTGGAAACCGATGCCGCGCTGTATCGCAAGATCAATGCGCAAAACAACATTGCGTTGGAACTGGTTGAAGAAAGCAGCGAGACCCAAAGCTACGCTTGATTCGGTCGGCTAAAAAAAGCCCCGCTCTCAATGAGGGCGGGGCTTTTTTTTTGAAGCTTTTCGTGGCGAGGGAGCTTGCTCCCGCTGACCTGCCAGGCAGGCCCTCGGCCTATCAGCCACGCGCCTTGTTGATCAACTCGATGTATTCCTCGGCGTTGCGCTGGTCCTTGTTCAGCGCAACGAAATCATTGCCATGTTCGTCCTTGCCATCGAGGTCGTAGCCCGCCTCGACGAAAAACACCAGGAAACGCTCGAAGTCGTCGACACGCAGCCCACGGTAGGCCTTGATCAGTTTGTGCAGCGACGGCGACGTAGCATCGACCGGTTCAAAATTGAGGAACAGCTTGATCTGTTCGTCGCCAATCTCGTCACCAATCACTTGTTTCTTGTCTTTACGCATTGCCGGCTCCAACTCGCACAATTCACGGGGCGGGCAGTTTACCCCCGGCGGGCGTTGCGGCTCAACGCGGGCGTGCGGTGCCGGTGTGCAGATCGGCCCAGATATGGCCGTTGGCGTAGCTGAGGAATTGCACGTACACCGTGTCATTGCGCAACAGGTCAATGACCACCCGGTACTGGGCCTGTGGATAAGACAAGGTCAAGGTCTTGCTCGCCTCGTCGTACGCCGGTTTCTTCAGGCTTTTGCTTTCCCCGTCGAAATTGAGAATCACCTGGCTGATGGTCGCGCCCTTGTTCAACGGTTTGCCTTTGAGGCGCACCATCAATGGTGAGGTGACCGGGATCGGCTGCTGGTTGGAAGGGCGCTGGTTGCCCAGTACCACCGAGTATTCGGTGACTTGCAGCAACTGCTGCTGTTCAGGCTGCTCCTGGCGCGCCACGAGGTCATCCGGCGGCAAGAACTGACTGTGCATCGGCGCGGCCACGGCCATCAAGGGCAAGCTAGTTAGCAACAGCAAAGTGGCGCAGCGGCGGATCGATACACTCATGACAGGCTCCGGAGGCTTGGCCGGGCACGCTAGCATTCATCGAAAAAATAAGCGACCCGGACAATTCATTCGCGGCACAGGCTATCAGCGCGGGCCTCATAAAAGCGCGATCGCCATCGATATTAGTCGAATTGAGCGCGCATCCAGGCCTGGTATTGCGCAACGCCGGGCTCGCCTTCGCGGGGCGCCCAAGGGGCCAGTTCGCCGTCGCCCACCGGCCGGTAGGGGCCGGCTTTGCATTCGAACATCAGGCTGTCAGCCTCCAGTACCACCAGGCCATGGTAGACACCGGCCGGCAGATCGACACCGAGGCAATCGCCACCGGCCTGCAGGATGCGCTTGCCGGTCACGGTTCCGGTTTCATCGAAGATCAACACACCGAGGCGGCCTTTGAGCACCAGTAAGGTTTCAGCCTTGTCGGCGCTCAGGTGGCGATGCGGCGGGATGTAGGTCGAGGGCTGCAAACCCACCGCCATGCGGTGGCAAGGCTCATCCATCTGGTGGAAATTGTGGTGTTGGCGCCCACGCGCACTGGCCCCGGCCTTCTCGGCCAGCTCATCGAACAAGGCTTGATCCAGGAAGGCAGGGCCAGTCATCCGATTACATCCCCTTGACGGCGAAAATGCCATTGGCGTTGCGCCAGTAGCCTTTATAGTCCATGCCGTAGCCGAAGATGTAGCGGTCGATGCACGGCAGGCCGACAAAATCGGCCTTCAGGTCAGGACGGGCCTTGCGGTCGTGGTCCTTGTCGATCAGCACGGCGGTGTGCACCGCGCGGGCGCCAGCGTGTTTGCAGAAATCGATGATCGCGCCCAGGGTATGCCCTTCATCCAGGATGTCATCGATGATCAGCACGTCACGGTCGATGAACGAGACTTCCGGCTTGGCTTTCCAGAACAGGTCGCCGCCGCTGGTCTCGTTGCGATAACGGGTGGCGTGCAGGTAGGAAGCTTCCAGCGGGAAGTTCAGATAGGTCAGCAGCTTGCCGGAGAAAATCAGCCCGCCGTTCATCACGCAGAACACGACCGGATTGCTTTCAGCCAATTGATCGTTGATTTGCGCACCGACACGGGCGATGGCCGCTTCGACTTCAGCTTCGGTGTACAGGCAGTCAGCCTCTCGCATGACTTGACGGATATGCTCGAGATCAGCGGACATGTGCGCTCTCCAGGGGTGGCAGTTCGGAAAAGCGGGCAAAGGTACGCATCCCGCCCGGCCAGATCAAGCATTTGTGGACTAACGTTCTGTATTGTCTATAGGACAACACCCTCGGATAGATTAATCTAGGCCGGTTTTTTTGCCCGCCGCCGGAGCCTTCCCCATGCCCATCCTCGAGATCCGCCATCCGCTGATCAGACATAAACTCGGCCTGATGCGCCGCGCAGACATCAGCACCAAGAACTTCCGCGAACTCGCCCAGGAAGTCGGCGCCCTGCTCACCTACGAAGCCACCAAAGACCTGCCGCTCGAATCCTACGAGATCGCCGGCTGGGCCGGTGCGGTGCAAGTGGAGAAAATCGCCGGCAAGAAGATTACCGTTGTGCCGATCCTGCGCGCCGGTATCGGCATGCTCGAAGGCGTGCTCAGCTTGATCCCGGGCGCCAAGGTCAGTGCCGTGGGCGTGGCTCGCAACGAGCAGACCCTGCAAGCCCACACCTACCTGGAAAAACTGGTGCCGGAAATCGACGAACGCCTGGCAATGATCATCGACCCGATGCTCGCCACCGGCAGCTCGATGGTCGCCACCATCGATCTGTTGAAAAAGGCCGGTTGCCGCGATATCCGCGCCATGGTGCTGGTCGCCGCGCCCGAAGGCATCAAGGCCGTGGAAGATGCCCACCCCGACGTGACCATCTACACCGCCTCCATCGACCAGAAACTCAACGAACACGGCTACATCATTCCGGGCCTGGGCGATGCCGGCGACAAGATCTTCGGCACCAAGCAGAAGGACGCCTGAGCATGCAGGACGAATTCAACGATCCGCTCTGGCGTCAGGTGCTGTCCGGCGCGCAGATGCTGTTCGTCGCCTTCGGCGCGCTGGTGCTGATGCCGCTGATCACGGGCCTGGACCCGAACGTGGCACTGTTCACGGCGGGCCTGGGGACGATCCTGTTCCAGATCGTCACTGGGCGCCAGGTGCCGGTGTTCCTGGCGTCGAGCTTTGCCTTTATCACACCGATCATCCTCGCCAAGGGCCAGTTCGGCCTGGCGGCGACCATGGGCGGCGTGATGGCGGCCGGTTTCGTCTACACGTTTCTGGGCTTGGCGGTGAAGATCAAGGGCACCGGGTTCATTGACCGCCTGCTGCCGCCGGTGGTGATCGGTCCGGTGATCATTTCCATCGGCCTGGCGATGGCGCCGATTGCCGCGAACATGGCCATGGGCAAGGCCGGCGACGGCACCGAGCTGATTCATTATCAGACCGCGATGATGATTTCGATGCCGGCGTTGCTCACCACGTTGATTGTCGCCGTGTTCGGCAAGGGCATTTTCCGCCTGGTGCCGATCATCTCCGGCGTGCTGGTGGGCTTCGCCATGGCGTTTTTCTTTGGCGTCGTCGACACCGCGAAGATCGCCGCGGCCCCCTGGTTCGCCCTGCCCGCCTTCACCGCACCGGAGTTCAACTGGCAGGCGATCCTGTTCATCGTGCCCGTCGCGCTGGCACCGGCCATCGAGCACATCGGCGGCGTCATTGCCGTGGGCAGCGTGACCGGTCGCGATTACCTGAAGAAGCCGGGCCTGCATCGCACGTTGTTCGGCGACGGCGTCGCCACCACCGCAGCCGGCCTCTTCGGCGGCCCGCCCAACACCACTTACGCCGAAGTCACCGGCGCGGTGATGCTGACCAAGAACTACAACCCGAAGATCATGACCTGGGCCTCGATCTTTGCCATCAGCCTGGCGTTCATCGGCAAGTTCGGCGCGCTGCTGCAAAGCATTCCGGTGCCTGTGATGGGTGGGATCCTGTGCCTGTTGTTCGGCTCGATTGCCGCAGTGGGCATGAACACGCTGATTCGTCACAAGATCGATCTGGGCGAGGCGCGCAATTTGGTGATCGTTTCGGTGACGCTGGTGTTCGGCATCGGCGGCGTGCTGGTCGGCACCGGCACGGGCCCGGACGACTTCGGCCTCAAGGGCATCGCGCTGTGCGCCGTGGTGGCGATCGCGTTGAACCTGATCTTGCCGGGCAATGACGGATGGAAGCAGAAGAAGGCGGATGAGCCTCTGGTCTGACTCAGCTTGAGGTTATTGTTGTCAGTCAGATTGCTTTGGCGAGCAGGCTCGCTTCCACAGGAGATCTGTTGTGAACACAAATTTTGTGACCACTCGAGATCTACTGTGGGAGCGAGCCAGCTCGCGAAGGGGCCGCAGAATTTTTATAGCGCTAGAGGCGCCCGTTCGCAGAGGGTACTCAAGGCCTGCGCCCAGCGCGAATCGTCATTGAGACATGGCACCAGTACCAACTCCTCGCCTCCCGCCTCGCGGAACTGCTCTCGGCCGCGATCACCGATTTCCTCGAGCGTCTCGATGCAATCGGCCACGAACGCCGGGCACATCACCAGGACTTTTTTCACGCCGCTCTTGGCCAGTTCCTCCAGACGCGCTTCGGTGTAGGGTTCGATCCACTTGGCACGGCCCAATCGCGACTGGAACGACACCGACCATTTACCCTGCGTCAGGCCCATGCGCTGGGCGAACAATTCGGCGGTACGAATGCACTGGGCGCGGTAACAGGTCGCCATGACTTCAGGCGGCGCGTTCTTGCAGCAGTCGGCATCCCTGAAGCAGTGGTAACCCGTGGGGTCGAGCTTGGTCAGGTGCCGCTCGGGCAAGCCATGGAAACTCAACAACAGATGATCATGGTCCTGCATCAGGTACGGCTTGGCGGTGGCAACCAGCGCATCGAGGTATTCCGGTTGATCGTAGAAAGGCTGGAGAATCGAGAGTTTCACGTCGAGCTTCTTCTCGCGCACAACCCGCTTGGCTTCTTCGATGACTGTGGTGACAGTGCTGTCGGCAAATTGCGGATACAACGGGGCGAGGGTGATGCTCTTGTGGCCCTGGCTCGCCAGGCGCACCAAGGTGGACTCCAGCGACGGCTCGCCGTAACGCATCGCCAACTCTACGGGCCCCTGCGTCCATTGGGCGGTCATCGCCTGTTGCAAGCGGCGGCTGAGCACTACCAGAGGTGAGCCCTCTTCCCACCAGATCGACGCGTAGGCGTGGGCAGACTGTTCGGGGCGCTTGATCAGGATCAGCGACACCAGCAACCGCCGGACCGGCCATGGCAGGTCGATCACGTACGGGTCCATCAGGAATTGATTGAGGTAGCGGCGCACATCGGCCACCGAGGTGGAGGCAGGCGAACCCAGATTCACCAGAAGCAACGCGTGATCGGTCATGCAACGTCCTATTTCAAAGGCGACCCGATAAATCTTCCAGGGCCGCGGGCAAATCAGTGAACTGGAATGAAAAACCCGCCGCCTGCAATCGGGCCGGCGTGGCGCGCTGGCCGCCCAGCAACAGCAATGACAATTCCCCCAACGCGACTTTCAGCGCAAGCTCCGGCATCGGCACCACGGCCGGGCGATGCAACACGTGCCCCAGGGCCTTGGCAAAATCGCGGTTGCGCACCGGGTTCGGCGCGCAGGCATTATAAGGACCGCTGGCATCACTGCGGTGCAGAAGAAAATCAATCAGAGCGATTTGATCGTCGATATGTATCCATGGCATCCACTGTCTCCCGTTGCCGATACGCCCGCCCAGCGCCAGTTTGAAGGGCAGCAGCAACCGCGACAAAAAGCCGCCCTCGGCGGACAGGACCAGGCCGGTTCGAACCAGGACCACGCGCAGGCCCAAGGCCTCGGCCCGCTGCGCCGTTTCCTCCCAAGCGATGCACAGCTGGCTGGCGAAGTCCTCGCTGACCGGCCCTGATTCCTCGGTCAGCTCCCGCTCGCCACCGTCGCCATACCAGCCCACGGCGGATCCGGAAATCAGCACCTGCGGTTTCTGCTCGCACCGTTCCAGCCATGCAAGCAAAGCCTCGGTCAACGTGATGCGGCTGCTCCACAGCAAGATCTTGCGCTTGTGGCTCCAGGGCCGATCAGCGATGGGCGCGCCGGCGAGGTTGACCACCGCGTCCACCGGCTCGCCAATTTCATCGAGCGCGGCGATGCCGCGCACCTGCGCCCCACAGATTTTCGCCACCTGCTCGGGTCGACGACTCCATACCGTCAAGCGATGGCCTTGCTCCAACCAGTGCTGGCAGAGCTGACGTCCGATCAAACCAGTACCGCCGGTCAGCAATATGTGCATGAGGTGTTCCTCGCATCGCGTTTTACCCGGCCCATTAGTCTATTTTTATAGGTAGAGATTTTTCACATCGGCCAAGGTCTGTTTCTAACAATAGGACAACCTGCCAAAACGCGAACGGTAAAACTTATACCAAAAACCAAAATTGTACAGGATTAAACGACGGCGTAGTCTGTACAGAAAGTAAACGAGGCCCTCATGACTGTACCTATCGCAATCATCGGCACCGGCATCGCCGGACTCTCCGCCGCCCAGGCCCTGACGGAGGCCGGGCATGTCATCCAACTTTTCGATAAAAGCCACGGTAGCGGCGGACGCATGTCGAGCAAGCGCAGCGACGCTGGCGCGCTGGACATGGGCGCCCAGTATTTCACTGCCCGGGACCGGCGCTTCGTCACGGAGGTGCAGCGCTGGCAAGCCAACGGCTGGGCAGCGGAATGGAACCCGCAGCTCTATCACTTCCAGGACGGGCAGATGAGCCCTTCACCGGACGAACAGACCCGTTGGGTCGGCACCCCGCGCATGAGCGCGATTACCCGAGCCCTGCTCGGCGACCTGCCCGTGCAGTTCTCCTGCCGCATCACCGAAGTGTTTCGCGGCCAGGAGCACTGGCATCTGCAGGACGCTGAAGGGTTCACCCATGGCCCGTTCGGCCAGGTGGTCATCGCCACGCCCGCGCCCCAGGCGACCGCATTACTGGCCGCGGTGCCGAAACTGGCTGGCGTGGCCGCCGGGGTAAAAATGGACCCGACCTGGGCGGTGGCGCTGGCCTTCGAACAGCCTTTGGATACGCCCATGGAAGGCTGCTTCGTACAGGATAGCCCTCTCGACTGGCTGGCACGCAACCGCAGCAAGCCAGGCCGCGATAGCAAGCTCGACACCTGGGTGCTGCACGCCACCAGCGACTGGAGCCGCCAGCACATCGACATGTCCAAGGAAGCGGTCATCGAACACCTGCACGGTGCCTTCGCCGAACTGCTGCACAGCGCCATGCCCGCTCCGAGCTTCAGCGTGGCCCACCGCTGGCTGTACGCCCGCCCCGCCAGCAGTCACGAATGGGGCGCGCTGGCCGATGCCGACCTGGGGTTGTACGTATGCGGAGATTGGTGCCTGTCCGGCCGGGTCGAAGGGGCTTGGCTCAGCGGCCAGGACGCCGCGCGCCGGTTGCACGCCAGCCTCCAATAAATCGCCCTTGCCTCCCTCGCTGCTGTCGCAACAGACAGCAGCCCATCTGCGCCATCCGTGGCATCGCCCGTTCATTCCATTGCCGGTTGACTTGTGTCCATTCAGACCTATGATTAAAAATATTGTACAGCGAAGTAAATATGTACAAGATTTTATCCCAGAGGTAGCTCATGCCCAGCGAAGCGAACGCCAAACCCAAGATTGCTATCAGCGCATGCCTGATGGGCGCCGAAGTTCGCTTCAATGGCGGGCACAAGCAATCACAGCTATGCAGCCGCACGCTTAATGACTTTTTCGATTTCGTCCCGGTTTGCCCTGAGGTCGCCATAGGCTTGGGCATTCCCCGGGAACCGATTCGGCTGGTGGGCAAACCCGAGCAACCCCACGCGGTCGGCACCGTGAACCGCGATCTCGACGTCACCCAATCACTGGACGATTACGGTCGGCAAATGGCTGAGGAACTAAACGACGTTTGCGGCTACATCTTCATGCAGAAGTCGCCGTCGTGCGGGCTGGAACGGGTCAAGGTCTACGATCACAACAGCGTGCCCCAGGACGGCGGCGGGCGTGGTATCTACGCGCAGGCCTTTTGTGCACGCCATCCGGACCTGCCGGTGGAAGAAGACGGTCGCCTCAACGACCCGGTATTGCGTGAGAACTTCCTCACTCGTGTGTTCGTCTACGCCGCTTGGCAATCGCTGCGCCGTCGCGACCTGACCCGGCGCGATCTCATTGAATTCCACTCGCGCTACAAATACTTGCTGATGGCTCACGATCCGGTGCAATACAAGGCCCTCGGCAACCTGTTGGGCAACATGGGCACGTCGGATCCCAATGAGTTGGGCCCGCGTTATTTCAGTGCCCTGATGACGGCCTTGAAGAAATGCGCCACCCGTCGAACCCACGCCAACGTACTTCAACATTTGAGCGGCTATCTCAAACGCGCCATCGGCGCCGATGACAAGCGGGAAGTGCAGCACCTCATCCAGCAATATCGCCTCGGCATCGTGCCCTTGGTGGTGCCGCTGACGTTACTCAAGCATCACCTGCGCCAGCATCCCGATCCATATCTCGCGCAACAGGCGTACCTGCAACCCCACCCGGAAAATCTCAGCCTGCGAAACGCCATCTGATGAACGACGAACCCGACTCCAGCGCCAGCGAAGACCTCGGCGCTGATTTTGCCACAGCGCTGGCGCAGGGCTGGCTGCCCATACGCGAAGTGTCCCGGCGGACCGGCGTCAACGCCGTCACGCTGCGTGCCTGGGAGCGCCGCTATGGCTTGATCGTGCCGCACCGCACCCCCAAGGGCCATCGCTTGTTCAGCGCTGAACATGTGCAACGGATCCAGAGCATCCTCACTTGGATCAATCGCGGCGTGGCCGTGAGCAAGGTCAAGCCGTTGCTCGACACTCCGCAGCCGCCCGACGAGCCATTGGAAGATGATTGGCAGTGCCAGCGCCACGCCCTTGCCCTGGCGGTGATGCAACTGGCCGAGCGGCAAGTCGATCATCTGGTCAACCAGGCGATGGCGCTTTATCCGCCCAGTACTGTTTGCGAACAGTTGCTGCTGCCCTTGCTCGACGAATTGCAGACACGTTGGCAAGGGCAGTTCGGCGCGCAGTTGGAGCAGGTGTTCTTTTATTCCTGGCTGCGCAGCAAGTTCGGCAGCCGGGTCTACCACAACAACCGCCAGGTGCATGGCGCGCCGTTGCTGATGGTCAATCATTCTCTGTCGTCCCAGGAACCGCACCTGTGGTTGACGGCCTGGCTCGCCAGCAGCTCCGATTGCCCCGTGGAGGTCTTCGATGCGCCTTTGCCGGCGGGAGAGTTGGCGCTGGCGGTCGAACGGCTCAAGGCCCGCGCCGTGTTGCTGTATTCAAGCAATGCCTTGAACCTTTCCCAATTGCCTAGGCAACTGAATGCCGTCGACTGCCCGATCATCATCGCCGGCCCGGCCGTGTCCATTCATCTCGCCAGGCTATCCACCGACGTCTCGATGCCCCACGTCAGTTGGGCCGAAAACCCGCTCTGCGCTCACGCCGAACTGAATCGTCGGGCGCTTCTTTAAAGAGTATGTCCATGCAATTGATCTGGCTGCGCAGCGATTTGCGCGTGCACGACAACACCGCGCTTGCCACCGCTGCCGCCCGAGGCCCCTGCGTGGCGGTATATCTGCCAAGCCCGGGGCAATGGCGCGCCCACGATGATGCGCCTTGCAAAGTCGATTTCTGGTTGCGCAACCTGGCGTCGCTGAGCACGGCGTTGGAACGACTGAACATCCCGCTGCTGATCCGCCAAGCGCCCCAATGGGACCAGGCGCCAGAAGTATTGGCGACACTGTGCCGGGAGCTGAACATCGACGCCGTGCACGTCAACGAAGAATACGGCCTGAACGAAACCCGACGCGACACCGAAGTCGCTCGTGCGCTGGCTGGAGAGGGTGTCGAGTTTCATAGCCACCTCGACCAGCTCTTGTTCAAGCCCGGCAGCGTGCTGACCAAGACCGGCAACTATTTCCAGGTATTCAGCCAGTTTCGCAAGGTGTGCTACCAACGCTTGCATTTCTCACTACCGAGCGTGGTGCCCACGCCTGCCCGGCAAGCGTCCACCGCCATAGCCAGTGATCCCGTGCCGACGTGCGTCGAAGGTTTCGAGCCACCCAGCGAAACGCTGCGAACCCTGTGGCCGGCCGGTGAGAGCGAAGCCCGGCGGCGGCTGGATGGGTTTGTCGAGCAGCACATCGACGACTACCTGACTGAGCGGGACTTCCCGGCCAGGCCTGGCACCAGCCAGCTTTCGGCCTACCTGGTGGCCGGCGTGGTATCGCCGCGCCAATGCCTGCACGCGGCACTGCACGCCAACCAGGGTGAATTCGAAAGTGGAAATGCAGGAACAGTGACCTGGATCAATGAATTGCTCTGGCGGGAGTTTTACAAACACATATTGGTGGGCTATCCACGCGTGTCCCGACACCGCGCGTTTCGCCCGGAGACCGAGGCCTTGGCCTGGCGCCAAGCGCCGGATGAACTGGCGGCGTGGCAACAGGCGCGCACCGGCCTGCCGATCATCGATGCGGCCATGCGCCAGCTGCTGGAGACGGGCTGGATGCACAACCGGTTGCGGATGGTGGTGGCCATGTTCCTGACCAAGAATCTGCTGATCGACTGGCGCGAAGGCGAACGTTTTTTCATGCGCCATCTGATCGACGGCGACCTGGCGGCCAACAATGGCGGCTGGCAATGGAGCGCTTCCACCGGGACGGACTCGGCGCCCTGGTTCCGCATCTTCAATCCACTGAGCCAATCGGAGAAATTTGATCGCGAGGGACTATTTATCAAGCGTTGGCTGCCTGAATTGAACAATTTGGATAACCAACGTGTCCACCGTCCTGATGCCCAGCGCGAACTGTTTGACGCAACGGATTATCCGTCGCCGATCGTTGATCTGGCGCAATCAAGAATGCGGGCTTTGGCGGCCTTCAAGCGGTTGCCGTCTCGCCAGGACATGAAATCAAACTGAAGCGCGATTATCAGACATGAAATTGGCCAGATCGGGAATTCACATCGCGCTGGACCTTATATAGTCTTACTAACTTAGGGCTTCTGCATAGGAGAACAGGATTGGGACGGAGGTATTGGCTAACCGGTGCGGCTGATGGCGTGGGTGCCTCGCTGGCTGAAGCATTGCTTCAGACCGGGGCGCAGTTGGCTATCGGCTCGTCTAAAATGTCCAACCTCCTTTCCCAGCGCTTTCCCGACCAAGTCTTGGCGGTCCCGGCCAAATTGACCAACAGCCAGATCGCTCGAGAGGTCGGCCAATTGATTTCCCAGCAATGGGGCGCGTTGGACACGGTGATCATCAATGCCGGAACGGCCGAATACGTTGAAGGCCAACCGGCTGACCATACGCTGGTCGAACGCATCATCCGCAGCAATCTGTTGGTTGCAAGTTTTTGCATTGACGTGGCGCTGCCGTTATTGCGCCAGGGGGGCACGCCTCACCTGGTAGGCATTACCAGCCCCGTCACGTACCTGGCGCCCTCCCACGCGCCAGGCGACGGCACTACGCTGCGCCAGGTGTTTGAATCGGTTCGTGGCGCCCCGTCCGGCAAAGGCATCGACGTAACGCTGGTTATCCCAGGATTCGACGACCCGGCGATGGGTCTCGACGGTAGCCTTCCCATCCCGACCCGATGGTCGGCCCCAGCGACGGCGAACTACATCTTGGCGCAGTTGAACGAACGCCCCCACGAAACGCCCCTACCCGCCGCCTCCATGAAGACCCTCTGGCCGTTACCCTCCCCGGCCAACAATTTTCCCGCGGACACCCAGCCCGCTGGCGAATCCCCGATCAAGGGACAACCCTGATCGACCCGGTTGCCTTACACTGCGCGCCATGAAAACCATCCCCCTCGTTGAACTGCCTGCGCCGGTCGTCACATGCTCGACATGCGCGGCGTGCTGCTGCCAGCTGGAAGTGATGTTGATCACCGATACTGGCGTTCCGGAACGTTTCATCGACACAGACGATTGGGGTGGGGAGGTCATGCTGAGGCTCGATGACGGCTGGTGCGCGGCGCTGGATCGCGACAGCATGATGTGCACGATCTACGAAAAGCGCCCGCTGATCTGCAGAGAATTCGAGATGGGCGCGCCGGAGTGCCTGGAAGAACGCCAGGGCATTGCGACGGCGTATCGATAAAGAATGGTCTGACGCACTGGATCCCTGTGGAGCGAGCTTGCTCGCGATAGCGGTGGACCAGGCGAGTGCAGGCGCTGGTCACCGCTATCGCGAGCAAGCTCGCTGACACGGTTTTTGCTGTTACAGCGGCATCGTGTAGTGCAGCGCGTAACTTTCTACCCCGTCGTTGTCCGACGAGATGCCGGCGTTGGAATAGTGAGTGGCACGAATGCCCACTTCGTGTCCGCCATTGAAGCGCAGGCCGAAACCGACACGGTCTTCGAACTGGAACGACGTACCGAGCTTGTTGGTTTCGATCTCGGTATTGTCAAAAAACGCGACGCCGATCCCCGCCTCGATGTAGGGCTTCACGTTCTGACCCGCAAATTCGTACACAAACACCGGCGAGAACGACAGGCTATGGTTACTGGAGGTCTTGTCCCCTTCCCAGTAAGTGTAGGCACCGCTCCAATAACCGGTCAGCCGACCCACGTCACTCTGCAGCCAGCTCTTGTCCCAATCGAACTGCATGCCCAGGCGATAGGTCATGGTCGAGTCGCCGGTCTGGCCGACCCCGAACTCCACGCCTGCCGCCTGTGCGGTGTAAGTGTGCCCCAGCAACGCAGCCGCAAGCGCGGCAAAGCAGAATAAACGCTTCATTAGAAACATCCTTTTCCGACAGCTTTAGTTAGTTTTTTCTTACAAACAGACAGAGCTATAGAAATCCGCGCCAAAACAGAAGTTCAGCACGATTTACATAATTTTCACGTTTTTTTTACAGGACGAAGCTTCGCACAATGCCGGAAGAATTCCATAGCATCGGTAGGATTTTTCTTAAATGTGACGGATCGGCACTGCTCCAGAATTGCGTTTCGCCAGCAGGCCCCTCGGCAGCTATTGCCCGCTCGCTCAGTAAGCGCTGGAGTTGGCGAGCCACGGCAGCGCCAGTGTCGATCAGGCTGACATCCTCCGGAACCATCTCTTTGAGCAGTGACTTGAGGAATGGATAGTGCGTGCAACCCAGGATCACCGTGTCGCAACCAGCCGCCAGCAACGGGGCAACGTAGCCCTGCAGCAACTGGCGCAAGGCCGGGCTGTGCAAGTCGCCAGCCTCGATCAGTTCGACCAATCCGGGACAGGGCTGCGTGACCACTCGCACGTCCGTGGCGAAGCGGTCGAGCAATGCGGCAAATTTGGCGCTCTGCAACGTGCCTGTGGTGGCGAGCACACCGACGATGCCGCTTCGAGTCGCCGCAGCGGCCGGCTTGACCGCCGGTTCCATGCCGACAATGGGCCAGTCCGGATAATCACGACGCAGGTCAGCCACTCCGGCGACGGTTGCCGTATTGCAGGCCACCACCAGCGCCTTGGCTCCCTGGCGTTGAAAAAAATCGGCAATGATCGCGCACCGCCGACGGATGAATTCCGGGCTTTTTTCTCCGTAGGGAATATGCCCGCAATCGGCTACGTACAGCAGCGACTCATGGGGCAGCAATCGGCGAATTTCCCCCAGCACCGACAGCCCGCCGACCCCTGAATCGAACACCCCGACCGGCGCCTCACTCATGTCGGGTACCGCAAACGCCGCACCCCGGATCCCGCTTGACCCGCAATTCGCGAAATCGCGTGCCCAGCGCATCGATCAACAGCAGGCGCCCCACCAGCGGCTCACCAAAGCCGGCCAACAGTTTCAGGGCCTCAAGCGCCTGGAGACTGCCCACCAACCCCACGAGCGGCCCAAGAACGCCGGCCTCGCTGCAGGTCAGCTCGGCTTCGCTGCCGTGCCCGTAGAGGCAGTGGTAACAAGGGCTTTCGGGGCGGCGCGGGTCGAATACCGACAGTTGGCCCTCCAGGCGGATGGCCGCGCCGCTGATCAAGGGCTTGCCCGCGGCGACGCAGGCTGCGTTCACCGCTTCGCGGGTGGAAAAGTTGTCGGAGCAGTCCAGCACGACGTCGACCGCCGCCACCGCGTCAGCCAGGCTGTCGTCGTCCATGGCCGCTGGATGGGGGACCAGTCGGACTTCAGGGTTGATGGCGGTGAGGCGGCGCATCGCCGAATCGACCTTGGTCAACCCGACGCTATCAGTGTCGTGGATGATCTGTCGCTGCAGGTTGGTCAGGTCGACCGTGTCGAAGTCGGCCAGGTGCAACTCGCCGACACCGGCTGCGGCCAGGTACAACGCCACTGGCGCGCCCAGGCCACCGAGACCGACAATCAATGCGCGGCTCTGCTTGAGGCGCAGTTGCCCATCGATGTCGAGGTGTTGCAACAGGATCTGTCGACTGTAGCGCAGCAGCTCTTGATCGTTCAGCACGGCAGGCGTCCCAGACTGATGCGTTCGTGATCACCGAGGTCCTTGCGGCTATGGACCTGGGCAAAACCTTGTTCTTGCAGCAGCCCCCGCACCGCGTCGGCCTGGTCATAACCATGCTCGAGCATCAGCCAGCCGCCTGCCTCGAGGTGATCGGGGGCCTGCTGGACAATCGCGCGCAAATCGTCGAGCCCGTCCGGCCCCGCCACCAGCGCACTGGCCGGCTCGAAACGCACGTCGCCCTCGGCCAGATGCGGATCGCTGGCGGCTATATAGGGCGGGTTACTGATGATCAGCCCGAAACGTTCGCCTTCCAGCGCACTGAACCAGTGGCTGCTCAGGATTGCGACGTTACGCAGGCCCAGGCGCTGGCGATTGCGTTCGGCCAACGCCACAGCCTCCAGCACACGATCGACCGCCGTCACGCTCCAGGCCGGACGCTCGCTGGCCAATGCCAAGGCAATCGCGCCGCTGCCGGTGCCCAGGTCGAGGACCCGGGCCGGCGTGGCTGTCAGCAGCTCCAACGCAGCTTCAACCAGCAACTCGGTGTCGGGACGCGGGATCAATGTGTGGGGCGCGACTTCCAGGTCCAGTTTCCAGAAACCCTGCTGCCCGAGGATATAGGCCACCGGCTCGCCGGAGCGACGACGGCGTAGATATTCGGAAAACACCAGCGCGGCCTCGCTCGGCACGATCCGCTCGGGCCAGGTGTGCAGGAAGCTGCGGGACTTGCCCAGGGCAGCGGCCAGCAACAACTCCGCATCCAAGCGTGACGTGGGGGAATCCGGCAATTCGGCGGCGCGAAGCAAACTGGCGATGATGGTCATTGGGTCACCCGTGCTTACTCGCCAATCGCGGCCAGTTGGTCGGCCTGGTATTCGGCGAGCAAAGGCTCGATGACGGCGTCCACACCACCGGCCAGAATCTCGTCGAGGGAGTACAAGGTCAGGTTCACCCGGTGATCGGTCACCCGGCCCTGGGCAAAGTTGTAGGTACGGATGCGCTCGGAACGGTCGCCCGACCCCACCAGCAGTTTGCGCTCGCTGGCGATGGCGTTGGCGGCGGCGCTGGTCTGCTGGTCGTTGAGCTTGGCCGAAAGCCAGGCCATTGCCCGTGCCCGGTTCTTGTGCTGGGAGCGTTCTTCCTGGCACTCGACGACGATGCCCGAGGGCAAGTGAGTGATGCGGATCGCCGAGTCGGTCTTGTTGACGTGCTGGCCACCAGCCCCCGAAGAACGGTAGGTGTCGATCCGCAGGTCCGCCGGGTTGATCTCGATGGCTTCCTGCTCGTCCGGCTCGGGCAACACCGCGACGGTGCAGGCCGATGTATGGATGCGGCCCTGGGATTCGGTGGCCGGCACCCGTTGTACGCGGTGGGCGCCGGATTCGAACTTCAACTTCCCGTAGACGTTGTCGCCCTCGACCCGGGCGATGACTTCTTTATAGCCACCGTGTTCGCCTTCGTTCTCCGATAGGATCTCCACCCGCCAGCCGCGACGCTCGGCATAACGCGAATACATGCGAAACAGGTCGCCGGAAAAGATCGCGGCTTCGTCGCCGCCCGTGCCGGCGCGGATTTCGAGAAAGACGTTTCGTCCGTCATTCGGGTCCTTTGGCAGCAACATGCGTTGCAGATTGCTTTCCAGCTCGACCAATTGCTCCTTGGCTTCGCGCACTTCCTCCACGGCCATTTCGCGCATGTCCGGGTCGCTGTCCTTGAGCAGCGCCTGGGCGCCCTCGAGGTCGCCCTGCACTTTGAGCAGTTGCTTATAGGTGGCGACAATCGGCTCGACTTCCGCGTACTCCTTGGAATAGGTGCGGAATTTGTTCTGGTCGGAAATGACTTCGCCGTCGCCCAGCAAGGCGGTCAGTTCCTCGAAACGGTCCTGGAGAATGTCCAGCTTATTGAGCAGTGACGCTTTCATTGCGATTTTTTATCCGAAAAGCTATCCGGTGAAGCCTCACCGAGGGCGAAAAGTTCCTGGGCCATGGCCAGCGCATCGAGGCGGCCCTCGGCCGTCAGCTTTTTGAGCTGGACGCTTGGGGCATGGAGCAATTTGTTGGTCAGGCCGCGCGCCAGTTGCACCAACACCTCTTCGGCGCTGCCGCCGTTGGCCAGCAGGCGCTGGGCCTTTTGCAACTCTTCGTCGCGCAGGCGCTCGCTTTGCTGACGATACGCCTTGAGCACGTCCACCGCCGCCAGCTCGCGCAGGCGCACCATGAAATCCTCGGCGCCAACGGTGATCATTTCCTCGGCGGCCTGCGCCGCGCCTTGCCGGCTCTTCAGGTTCTCGGCTACGACTTCGTGCAGGTCATCGACACTGTAGAGGTATACGTCGTCCAGTTCGCCGACTTCGGGCTCGATGTCGCGGGGCACGGCAATGTCGACCATGAAGATCGGTTTGTGCTTGCGCAGTTTCAAGGCGCTTTCCACCGCGCCCTTGCCCAGGATGGGCAACTGGCTGGCGGTGGAACTGATGACAATGTCGCTGTGCACCAGTTCGGCGGGAATATCCGACAGCAGCACCGCATGCGCACCGAATTGCTCGGCCAGGGTACTGGCGCGCTCAAGGGTGCGGTTGGCGACCACGATGCGCTTCACCCCCAGGTCATGCAGATGGCGGGCGACCAGGGTGATGGTCTCGCCAGCACCGATCAGCAGCGCCTGGCTGCGTTGCAAATCGCTGAATATCTGCTTCGCCAGGCTGACAGCGGCAAACGCCACGGACACAGGGTTTTCGCCAATGGCGGTGTCGGTGCGCACTTGCTTGGCGGCGTTGAAAGTGGCCTGAAACAGACGCCCCAGCAGCGGCCCGACAGTGCCGGCCTCGCGCGCCACGGCATAGGCCGATTTCATCTGGCCGAGAATCTGCGGTTCGCCGAGCACCAGCGAATCGAGCCCCGAAGCGACACGCATCATGTGACGAACGGCCGCATCGTCCTCATGTACATAGGCACTGGCGCGCAGCTCTTCCAGACTCAGGTCATGGTATTCGGCCAGCCAGCGCAGCACCGAATCGGCCGAGACGTGATCCTGTTCTATATAAAGCTCACTGCGATTACAGGTGGAGAGGATCGCAGCTTCGCGGCTGTCGGTGAGTCGGCAGAGCTGCTGCAGGGCCTCAACCAGCTGCTCAGGCGTAAAGGCCACGCGCTCGCGGACATCTACTGAAGCAGTCTTGTGGTTAATACCAAGTGCAAGGAAGGCCATTCAAGGTCGCTGATGGTGACGTGAAGCCGGCAATTGTCCTACTTCGCCAGATTGAGAACAACCACCACCGACTATTGTCACAATTACCTGTGCCTATAAGGCATCCGCCGAGACTCGGTTATGTTTGACCGATGGCTTGTGTCATGATGATCCGACCGCAGGTAAGTCGTCCTCTTCCTATATGAATAGATCTTTTGCGTTGCTCCTCGCTTTTGCCTTTCTCGGCGGCTGCCAGTCCATGGCCCCCGTTTCGACGGACGGTACGCCACCGGTCGAAGGCAGCACTCCGGCTCCCGAAAAGCCCAAGGTGTACGGCTCGTTCAGCGAAGAAACTGTCTTCAGCCTGCTGAGTGCCGAGCTGGCAGGCCAGCGCAATCGTTTCGACATTGCCCTGGATAACTACGTCACCCAGGCCATCAACACTCAGGATCCGGGCATTTCCGAGCGGGCGTTCCGCATTGCCGAATACCTGGGGGCCGACCAGGCCGCGCTGGATACGGCGCTGATCTGGGCCAAAAACGCCCCGGACGACCTCGAAGCGCAACGCGCCGCCGCCGTGCAACTGGCGCGCGCCGGGCGTTACGACGATTCCATGGTGTACATGGAAAAAGTCTTGCTGGGCAAGGGCGATACCCATTTCGATTTCCTTGCGCTGTCCGCCGCCGATACCGACCAAGAGACCCGCGACGGCTTGAAGAAGAGTTTCGATCGCCTGCTGGAACGTCACCCGAACAACGGCCAGTTGATTTTCGGCAAGGCCTTGCTGCTGCAGCAGGACGGCGACTCCCAAGGCGCCCTCACCTTGTTGGAAGACAACCCGCCGGAAGCGGGCGAAGTGGCGCCTATCCTGTTGCGTGCACGCTTGCTGCAAGGCATGAATCGCGGCGACGAAGCGCTGCCGCTGATGGAAAAAAGCATCAAGAAGTACCCGGACGACAAACGCCTTCGCCTCACCTACGCCCGCATGCTGGTGGAAAACAACCGCATGGACGACGCCAAGGTCGAGTTTTCCAGCCTGGTGCAGCAATACCCCGAAGACGACGATTTGCGTTATTCCCTGGCGCTGGTCTGCCTGGAGGCCAAGGCGTGGGAAGAAGCCAAGGGTTACCTGGAAGACCTGATAGCCCGGGAAAGCCACGTCGACTCGGCCCACCTGAACCTGGGCCGCATCGCCGAGGAGCGCAACGATCCCGAGAGCGCGCTGATCGAGTACGCCCAGGTCGGCCCGGGCAATGACTACCTCCCAGCGCAGCTGCGCCAGGCTGACATCCTGATCGGCAACGGCCGGACGGCCGAGGCCCAGAGTCGCCTGGCCGTTCAGCGCGACACCCAGCCGGACTATGGCATCCAGCTCTACCTGATCGAGGCCGAAACCCTGTCGGCCAACAAGCAGGGCGATAAAGCCTGGACTGTCCTGCAACAAGCGTTGAAGCAATACCCGGACGATCTGAACCTGCTGTACACCCGCGCCATGCTCGCGGAAAAACGCAACGATCTGGCCCAGATGGAAAAAGACCTGCGGCTGATCATCCAGCGCGACCCCGACAACGCGATGGCCCTCAACGCCCTCGGCTACACGCTATCGGATCGGACCACCCGCTACGATGAAGCCAAGGTGCTGATCGAGCAGGCCCACCGGATCAATCCGGAAGACCCGGCCGTACTCGACAGCCTCGGTTGGGTGAATTTCCGCCTGGGCAACCTCGACGAAGCCGAACGCCTGTTGCGCCAGGCCCTGGAGCGCTTCCCCGACCAGGAAGTCGCCGCGCACCTGGGTGAAGTACTGTGGGCCAACGGCAAACAACGCGAAGCCAGGCAGATCTGGGACAAGTTCCTCAAGGAACAACCGGACAGCCCGATTCTGCGCGGCACCATCAAACGCCTGACCGGATCAGAGACCCTCTAAGATTATGTTTGTGCGCCACTTCATTATTTTCAGTTTCATCGCCCTGCTCGCCGGTTGCGCGGGCTTCGGCGCCCGAGAATCCGTCCAGGGCCATGGCGACCCGGCCCAGTGGCGCGAGCATAAAGAACAGCTCAGCGGCCTCGATGGCTGGCAGATCGACGGCAAGATCGGCATTCGCGCGCCCAAGGACTCTGGCAGCGGTACCTTGTTCTGGTTGCAGCGCCAGGATTACTATGACATTCGACTTTCGGGCCCACTGGGGCGCGGTGCGGCGCGGCTGACCGGCCGGCCAGGGCAGGTTTCGCTGGAAGTCGCCAACCAGGGACGCTACGAGGCTCCGAGCCCCGAAGCACTGCTGGAAGAACAGCTGGGCTGGAAACTGCCGGTTTCCCACCTCACCTGGTGGGTTCGCGGCCTCCCGGCACCGGACAGCAAGAGCCGTCTGACCCTGGACGCCGACAGCCGCCTGTCGAACCTGGAGCAGGATGACTGGCAGATCGAATACCTGAGCTATGCCGAGCAGAACGGCTACTGGTTGCCGGAGCGCATCAAGCTGCACGGCAGCAACCTGGACGTCACGCTGGTCATCAAGCAATGGCAGCCGCGCAAGCTGGGACAATGACATGACCGCTGCACGCCTGACGCTGCCCTCCCCGGCCAAGCTCAACCTGATGCTGCACATCCTCGGTCGTCGCCCGGATGGCTATCACGAGCTGCAAACGATTTTCCAGTTCCTGGATTATGGCGACGAGATCACTTTTGCCGTGCGCGATGACGGCGTGATCCGTTTGCACACCGAATTCAACGGTGTTCCCCACGACAGCAACCTGATCGTCAAGGCGGCGAAGAAGCTTCAGGAGCAATCCGGCTGTTCGCTGGGCATCGACATCTGGATCGAAAAAATCCTGCCCATGGGCGGAGGAATCGGTGGCGGCAGTTCGAATGCGGCCACGACGCTGCTAGGCCTCAATCATCTCTGGCAGTTGGGCTGGGACATGGATCGCCTCGCGGCGCTGGGCCTTTCGCTGGGTGCCGACGTACCGGTTTTCGTGCGTGGCCACGCGGCTTTCGCCGAGGGCGTCGGGGAAAAACTCACACCGGTAGAGCCCGAGGAACCTTGGTACTTGGTGCTGGTGCCGCAAGTCTCTGTAAGTACAGCAGAAATTTTTTCAGATCCACTGTTGACACGTAACTCTCCTCCCATTAAAGTGCGCCCCGTTCCCAAGGGAAACAGTCGAAATGACTGCTTACCGGTGGTAGCAAGGCGTTATCCAGATATTCGTAACGCATTGAATTTGTTAGGTAAATTTACCGAAGCAAAACTCACCGGAACTGGAAGTTGTGTGTTTGGGGGCTTCCCAAGCAAAGCTGAAGCTGATAAAGTCTCGGCCCTTCTTACAGAGACCCTTACAGGGTTTGTAGCAAAAGGAAGCAACGTTTCGATGTTGCATCGCAAGCTGCAAAGTCTGCTCTAAAAGGAATCGAGTGCTGGGCACTCGCAGCAACAGATACAGGGGCGTCGCCAAGCGGTAAGGCAGCAGGTTTTGATCCTGCCATGCGTTGGTTCGAATCCAGCCGCCCCTGCCATTTTCCTATACTCATCCAGGTATACCCTCAGCCTTCAGGTACTGCGCGTGTCCAAGATGATGGTCTTTACGGGGAACGCTAACCCCGATCTGGCTCGGCGTGTCGTACGTCAGCTGCATATCCCTCTCGGTGACATCTCTGTCGGTAAGTTCTCCGACGGCGAAATCACTGCCGAGATCAATGAAAACGTTCGCGGTAAAGACGTCTTCATTATTCAGCCGACTTGCGCTCCGACCAACGATAACCTGATGGAACTCGTCGTGATGGCTGATGCCTTCCGCCGTTCCTCGGCTACTCGTATTACTGCTGTTATTCCTTACTTTGGTTATGCCCGCCAGGATCGCCGTCCGCGTTCCGCACGCGTGGCCATCAGCGCGAAAGTCGTTGCCGATATGCTGACCGTGGTCGGCATCGATCGTGTACTGACGGTCGATCTGCATGCTGACCAGATCCAGGGCTTCTTCGATATTCCCGTGGACAACATCTACGGCTCCCCCGTCCTGGTGGATGACATCGAGGATCAGCGCTTCGAAAACCTCATGATCGTGTCCCCGGACATTGGCGGCGTCGTGCGTGCACGGGCCGTAGCCAAATCCTTGGGCGTTGATCTGGGTATCATCGACAAACGCCGCGAGAAGGCCAATCACTCCGAAGTGATGCACATCATCGGCGATGTCGAAGGGCGCACCTGTATCCTGGTCGACGACATGGTCGATACCGCCGGCACCCTGTGCCACGCGGCCAAGGCCTTGAAGGAGCATGGCGCTGCCAAGGTCTTCGCCTACTGCACGCACCCTGTGCTGTCGGGTCGGGCGATCGAAAACATTGAAAATTCCGTGCTGGACGAGTTGGTGGTGACAAACACCATCCCGCTGTCCGCTGCAGCACAAGCCTGTGCGCGTATCCGTCAGTTGGATATCGCACCGGTGGTTGCCGAGGCGGTTCGCCGCATCAGCAATGAAGAATCGATCAGTGCGATGTTCCGCTAAGGGCCCTGCCCTTTCCCGGATATCTCGTTGACGAAAAGCGCCCCGCCCCAACACTCATGTTGGGGCGGGGCTTTTTTGCCCATACCGCTTTGGCGTCGGTCGCAGACGTCATTCGGATATGGCTATTTTGGAGAAACAACATGACCGATTTCATTCTGAACGCCCAAGCGCGTACCGACCTGGGGAAAGGTGCGAGCCGCCGCCTGCGTCGTCTCGCCAGCCAGGTTCCTGCCGTTGTATACGGTGGTGACAAGGCCCCTGAATCCATCACCATGCTGGCCAAAGAAGTGGCCAAGCTGTTCGAAGACGAGGCTGCTTTCAGCCACGTGATCGAACTGAACGTTGATGGCAAGAAGCAAAACGTCATCGTTAAAGCGATGCAGCGTCACCCGGCCAAGCAGTTCATCATGCACGCTGACTTCATCCGCGTCGTGGCTGGCCAGAAACTGACCGCTACCGTTCCAGTGCACTTCATCAACGAAGCTGCTCCGATCAAGAAAGGCGGCGAAATCTCGCACGTGACTTCCGAGCTGGAAGTTTCCTGCCTGCCGAAGGACCTGCCTGAATTCATCGAAGTCGACCTGGCTGACGCCGAGATTGGCACGATCGTTCACCTGTCCGACCTCAAGGCTCCTAAAGGCGTTGAGTTTGTTGCCCTGGCACACGGTGATGACAAGGCTGTTGCCAACGTCCACGCTCCACGTGTTGCTCCAGAAGCGACTGAAGAAGGCGCAGCAGAGTAATTACACTCTGTCGCCGGAGTGACCGGAAACATCGCGGACTGGAACGTAGCGAGACAACGGGCAAGAACGCGAAGTTTACTTAACGGTAGATCCGCAATTTTCGTTCGTTGTCGCCACACCGTCTGACCGCGACATGTTAACCACCACTCCAGGAAGGGCCCCTATCGTGACTGCCATCAAACTGATCGTTGGCCTGGGAAATCCAGGCGCCGAATACGAACAGACCCGGCATAACGCAGGGGCCCTTTTTGTTGAGCGCATCGCGCACGCCCAAGGCGTCAGCCTGGCCGCCGATCGCAAATATTTTGGCCTGACCGGGCGTTTTTCACACCAGGGTCAGGATGTTCGCCTGTTGATTCCCACCACCTATATGAACCGCAGCGGCCAGGCCGTGGCGGCGTTGGCCGGTTTCTTTCGCATCAAGCCTGAAGAAATCCTGGTGGCCCACGACGAACTCGACCTGCCTCCGGGCGTTGCCAAGCTCAAGCAGGGCGGCGGCCATGGCGGTCACAACGGGTTGCGCGACATCATTGCGCAACTGGGCAATCAAAATACCTTTCACCGCCTGCGGCTCGGCATCGGCCACCCGGGCGTTGCCAGTATGGTTTCAAATTTTGTCCTGGGTCGCGCGCCTCGCGCCGAACAGGAAAAACTCGATGCCAGCATCGACTTTGCCCTCGGCGTGCTGCCGGATATCCTCGCCGGTGAATGGAACCGCGCGATGAAAAACCTGCACAGCCAGAAGGCCTGACACTTATCCGAGGGGAAACACCATGGGATTCAATTGCGGCATCGTCGGCCTGCCTAACGTCGGCAAGTCCACCCTGTTCAACGCCCTGACCAAATCCGGTATCGCGGCCGAGAACTTCCCCTTCTGCACCATCGAGCCGAACAGCGGCATCGTGCCGATGCCCGATCCGCGCCTGGACGCACTGGCGGCCATCGTCAATCCCAAGCGCATCCTGCCGACCACCATGGAGTTCGTCGACATCGCAGGCCTGGTGGCCGGTGCTTCGAAGGGTGAAGGCCTGGGCAACAAGTTCCTGGCCAACATCCGCGAAACCGATGCCATCGCCCACGTGGTGCGCTGCTTCGAAGACGAGAACGTGATCCACGTTTCCAACAGCGTCGACCCGAAACGCGACATCGAGATCATCGACCTGGAACTGATCTTCGCCGACCTCGACAGTTGCGAGAAACAACTGCAGAAGGTTGCCCGCAATGCCAAGGGTGGCGACAAGGATGCAGTCGTCCAGAAAGGCCTGTTGGAGCGATTGATCGCTCACTTCACCGAGGGCAAGCCCGCGCGTAGCCTGATGAAGGACATGAGCACCGACGAGAAGCTGGTGATCAAGGGCTTCCACCTGCTGACCACCAAGCCGGTCATGTATATCGCCAACGTCGCCGAAGACGGTTTCGAGAACAACCCGCATCTGGACGTGGTCCGTGCCATCGCCGAGGAAGAAGGTGCCATGGTCGTTCCGGTCTGCAACAAGATCGAAGCGGAAATCGCCGAACTGGACGATGGCGAAGAGAAGGACATGTTCCTCGAGGCCCTGGGCCTGGAAGAGCCTGGCCTGAACCGGGTGATCCGCGCTGGCTACGAAATGCTCAACCTGCAGACCTACTTCACCGCCGGTGTCGAAGAAGTCCGCGCCTGGACCGTTCGCGTGGGCGCCACCGCCCCGCAAGCCGCTGGCGTCATCCATACCGACTTCGAAAAGGGCTTCATCCGCGCCGAAGTCATCGCCTACGCCGACTTCATCCAGTACAAGGGCGAAGCTGGCGCGAAGGAAGCCGGTAAGTGGCGTCTGGAAGGCAAGGAATACATCGTCAAGGACGGCGACGTGATGCACTTCCGCTTCAACGTCTGAAATGAAAAAAACACCGCGTGGCAGTGACTGTCACGCGGTGTTTTTTTATGGGCGTCAACTTAACAAATGCCATTGATCGACGTCTGGCGCCACCCCGATCAGGCCTAGTTGGGCGTCGGGAGCCGCTGTGGGAGCAAAGACCATGTTGTCTTCGCCGAGGCTTTCCCTCCAGTCCCCGGCCAGCGCAACCTGGAACGAATGGCCTTGCGCGTCCGCTTGCGCATCCTTCAGGTAAGTGCGGTCCAATGCCTCGTTGTAGACCAACTTCAGCGTAGTGCCCGTACCCTCTCCGAAGCCGGTATAGCCCAGTGCCGACACATCGATCTTGTCGTCAACCGTAAAGCCTTCGATAAGGTCGGCAAAGCTTTGGTTGTCGGTACGGTAGCTGTCCTCGATGGAGAGATAGCGGAACACGTCGGCGTTTTCCCGATTGTCCGTCCACAACGAAATGTCGGCTCTGTCCCCACCGTTGAGACGATCGGCGCCCGCGCCGCCGATGATGACATCCGCTCCGGCGCCGCCGTTGATACGGTCATTGCCGTCCAGGCCATGGATGATTTCCGACAAGGCAGAACCGGTAATCGTATCGTTGGTAGATTCCCCTTCAAGCGTGGGCGCTGTGAACACAAGATTCGTGTTGTTCAATTGCCCAACCAGATTGCCATCCAAGGTCAGTTCAAAACGTTGCCCGGTAGCATCGGCGTCGAAGCTCTTGAGGTAGGTGCGGGTGCCGTCCGCGCTGGCCTGGATGGCCAAGGTACCGTCATGGCCATCCCCAATACCGGTGAAGCCCAGGCCGATCAGGTCAATGCGGTCCTCGGAGACATCGAAGTCCTGGATTCGGCCGCTGCTGTTCAGCGTGGCGGTGCGGAAGCTGTCGCCCAGTTCGGTAAAACGGAAGATGTCCGAGCCTGAGCCACCTTGCAACACATCACGCCCGCCGTCGCCGTGGAGCACATCATCGCCCGCCAGGCCGTGGATGATTTCGGCGGCATCGGTGCCCCGCAAGATTTCCTCGCCGGCGTACCCCTCCATATGGAGCTTGCCGTCCTGGCTGCCAAAGCTTGAGTCCAGGCTACCGTCGGCGTTCAAGCGGATGACATTGAAATCTCCGTTGTTCGTGCCGGCAGCCACGATCCTGCCATCGGCTTGCACCGTCAAAGCCACCGGCGTGTCGGCCTCGAAGGTCACCGAGCCATTGCTGCCGAAACTACTGTCGAATGACCCGTCAGCGTTGAGCCGCGCCACGGTAGCCAGGCGATCGCCCTCGCCATGCCCCATCACGATGATCTTTCCGTCAGCCTGCACGGTGACCACCGAGTCTTCGCCAAACCCCATGGCAGCGCTCAAATGCAGGACGCCGTCGTCACCGAAACGGGTATCCAACTGACCGTCGGCGTTGAAACGCTGCAAGGCGAACGTCGGATCGCCCATGCCGGCGGCATTGTAGGCAGCCCCGACCACGACACTTCCATCTGCCAACACCGCAGTGGAGATCCCTCCGTTGAAAAACGGGTCTTCGTAAATGTCGACGGTGAGCACGCCATTGTGACCAAAGCCGTCGAACAAGCTGCCGTCATTGCCAGCCTTGGTCACGGTAGCCTGGTCAAACCCGCGGGCACTGACCTGAAAGGTGCCGTCCATATTGGCCGTCAGGTCGATATCCTTGAAATCATGGTTGATGTCGACCGTCATGACACCGTTCTGACCAAAGCCGACATCACGCGTCCCGTCACTGTTGTAGCGCTCCACTTGTATGCCGGTGTTCAGCGCCACAGCGACGAGCACCTTGCCATCGGCCTGCACCGCCGTCAGCTCATAGCGGGACGCTGGGGCTGTCGTGGTCGGTATCGTATCGACGCCACCTTCATGAAAGCGGGTGTCCAGGCTGCCATCCGCATTCAGGCGGATAACGGAATGGTTCTGCTCGTAGCCGTAGCTTTCCTCACCTGGCGCCCCGGGGTAGCCCCATGCCAGGTACTCGGTATAGCCGCCAATCAGTATCTTGCCGTCCGGCTGGATAATGATGCTCTGGGCATCATCTAGCTGGCCGGTGAGGTCGACCTGGACAGTGCCGGGGCCGGTTCTCACGGTATGGGAATTCAGGTTCGGGTTATCGACGGTTGCCATGGTTTAGTCCCTTAAAAGAAATGCCAGTTTCGTCACCTGGTAGAGCGACAACGCTTTGCACGCTGCCTCGGTCATAACCATGACCGGTGGCTTCTTGTTGGAGCCAATTGACTGGAACAGGCTCTTTGCGTCGGAAACACCAAAGAGCGGCAAGTTCATTCATGGCTCAGGGACTACGATAAACGGTACATCGACCCCATCCGGGGTCGAGAGCAAAAATGCCTGATGGATTGACCGAAGCTCTGTACGAAAGGTATCCGCACTGGCCCATACTGCGTTGAAACGGGGCTCGGAATGTTCGATTCAGGCCCTTTTGGTCCTTGGCAGGAAAATTGCCAACACGCCGAACAACGGCAGGAACGAGCACAGCCAATACACGTATTCGATACCCCGGATGTCCGCCAGATGCCCCAGCAGCGCGGCGCCGATCCCACCGAAGCCGAACATCAACCCGAAGAACACGCCGGCGATCATCCCAACGTTGCCCGGCACCAGCTCCTGGGCATACACCACGATGGCGGAGAAAGCCGAAGCCAAGATGAAGCCGATCACTACGCTGAGGATGCTGGTCCACAGCAGGTCCACGTGAGGCAAGATCAGCGTAAATGGCGCCACACCCAGAATCGAGAACCAGATCACCGCCTTGCGTCCGATCTTGTCGCCGATCGGGCCGCCAAAGAAGGTCCCCGCCGCCACTGCGCCAAGGAACAGGAACAGGTGCAGTTGGGAAGATGCCACCGACAGGTCGAACTTTTCGATCAGGTAGAAGGTGAAATAGCTGGTGAAACTGGCCATGTAGAAATACTTCGAGAACACCAACAGGCCAAGCACCACCAACGCACTCAGGACCCGCCCCTTGGATAAGCCATGCGTCGCCGCCTGGCCTTGCTTGAGCTTGAACAGGTTCAGGTGATTGGCGTACCAACGGCTGATGCGGTACAGCACGAACAAGGCAAACAGCGCGAACAAGCCGAACCAGGCCACATTGCCTTGACCGTAGGGAATGATGATCGCTGCGGCCAGCAGCGGGCCGAATGCGGAGCCGGCGTTTCCGCCCACCTGGAAAGTCGATTGCGCCAGGCCGTAACGACCGCCGGAAGCCAGTCGCGCCACTCGCGATGCCTCGGGGTGAAAAGTCGACGAGCCGATACCGATCAAGGCCGCCGCCAGCAGGATCATGGCAAAGCTGCCGACCATGGACATCATCACGATGCCGATCAGCGTGCACACCGTTCCGGCCGGCAACAGCCAGGGCTTCGGGTGCCGATCGGTGTGATAGCCGACCCAAGGCTGCAACAAAGATGCGGTCAACTGGAACGTAAGGGTGATCAGGCCGACCTGGGTAAACGTCAGGCCATAGCTGTCCTTGAGCATCGGATAGATGGACGGCAGCACAGCCTGGATCAGATCGTTGATCAGATGAGCCAACGCCACCGCACCAATGATGCGCATGACCAAAGGACTGCTTTGGGGCGTGGCGCCAATGGGCGTCGCGTCAGCCGGGGTATTGCTGATAGCCATGGGAAGTTTCCAGACGGCAGGTGGGAGCACATGGGCAAGGTTCGCCAATGTGCCATTTTTCAGTGCGACAAGGCTATCCCATTAGCTTGCTATCGACCGATAAAAAATAGTCGGCAAACAAGGTGATAGCGCAACGCCATGGTCTGAATCTTGCCTTGTAAAAGTCTTACGACGCGGCCCCTTACAAAGGGGACCGAGAATGGGAAGTTTCGCTACAGAGCAGGCCTACAGAGCCGGCCTGGACAAGCTTTCGAGGCCTTTTGAAAGAGCACCCGTTTCGGCACTTGTGTAAAAACGCACAAAAAAAGTGCAAGGGTGTTCAGGGGAGTATGGGCATGCAGGCTTTTCTATCACCGGGCATCCGGTTGCTGGGGCATTTTGGTTTCGCCCGTAAATTCCAGTTGTTGTTCCTTTTGTTCATCCTGCCGCTCATGGGCAGCCTGTGGCTCATCGGCCAGGACTACCGGGACAAACTCAACCTGATTTCCGGAGAGCGCGCCGGCGTACGCCAGTTGCTCGCCCTGGATAACCTGGACAACCTGCTCGCCGCCCAGCGTAATCGCGCGGCGCGCTGGCGGGCCACGGAGACCAATCGACAACCCACCCCTGCGACGATCGCCGCCATGGCCGCGTTCGATGCGGTGCAACCGGAGCTCAACCAGGTCGCCAACGATCTTGGCGCGACCTTGCAGGCCGAGGGCGTCGAAGCCGACACCCTCGCCCGCTACCAGGCCTTGCAGACCAGCCTCAACGGCCTGGATTCCAAGAGCCTGGGCGCCGTGGGTTGGTGGCCGGATGGCTATGATCGTTTCACCGCTGCCCTCAGCGCATTGCAAGCGTTGCGCGAACAGATGGTCATGGACAATCGCCTGACGCTCGCCTCCTGGCTGGAAACCTACCTGCTCACCCAGATTTCGACCCAGCAGACACCCGAGCTGATCGAACGTGTCGGCCGCCTGGCCAGCGTTGGCCAGGCCTCGGTGGTGTCAGGCCAATTCACTTTGCAGAGCCGCCTGCAACTGCGTGACTTGCGCAGCCGCATCGGCGACGCCCGGGATCAGTTGGTCAAGACCGGTGCGTTGCTGGAGACACGCTTGCCCAGCGAATTGCAATCCTGGGCCGGACAGTTCCAGGGCAGCCTCAAGCACTTGGACGCCGGCTTGAAAGTCTTGGATGACGGCGTGTTCGGTGGCTCCATCAATCTCAAGCCGGAAGCGTTCGAGAAACACATGGACGCCCTTCTTCGGGACCTGGCGACCCTGCGACAACAATCGCTGGTCGCACTGGACACGCGGCTGGACCATTACCACGGCTCTGCGATCCGCCAGTTCACCTTGGTCGCCACGGTGCTTGGCTGCCTATTGCTGGCGGCGCTGTACCTGTTCGTCTGCTTGCAAGCCTCTATCCGCCGCAGCGCCAGTGGCATAACCCTACTGGCCGAAGCCCTGCGTGACGGCAACCTGAGCCTCCAGGTACCCGTGCAAGGACGCGACGAGCTGGCAGCTATCAGCACCGCGCTCAATGTCGCCGTGGTGCAGTTGCGCACCAGCCTGCTGGGCGTGGATCACGAAACGCTGCAACTGAGCGACGCCGTGCGCACCCTCAATACACACTCCAGCGGCGCCTTGGGCGAAGTCGAGGCTCAGCAGATGCAAATCAGCCAGATCGCCGCCGCCGCGACGCAACTGGCCGCAACTTCCCAAGGCGTCGCGAAAAGTTGCGAACAGGCGTCAGACAGCGCGCAACAGACCCGTCGCATCGCCGCCGACAGCAGCCGCGACAGCCAGCGCACCACGGCGAGCATTCAGCAGCTCAACCAGCGGCTCAACGAAACCGCCGCCGCCTTGGGCCGGGTCAGCGAGCAGGGCCAACAGATCCAGCTGGTGGTCGATACCATTCGCGGCGTGGCCGAGCAGACCAATCTCCTGGCGCTCAACGCCGCCATCGAAGCCGCCCGCGCCGGTGAACAAGGCCGGGGCTTTGCGGTGGTGGCCGATGAAGTGCGCAGCCTGTCGCAACGTACCCAGTCCTCCACCCAACAGATCGCCGGCACCGTCGACAGCCTGCGCGCCACGGTCAACGAAGCCGTCAGCCTGATGGAAGCGGCCTGCGGCCAGGCCCAGACCGACGCGCAAGCCGTGACCGGCCTTGGCGAGCGTCTGGGGGAAATTGCCAGCGCCGTACAGAGCGTCACCGATACCCTGGCGCAAATCGCCACCGCGGTGGATGAGCAGGCCAGCACAGCCGACGAGGTCAGCGGCAATATCCAGCAGGTCGATCAAGCGGCCATGCGCCTGCTGGAAGGCGCCCGCGCGGTGAACGTGGCGGCGGACACCTTGAGCCAAGGCAGCCAGGCCTTGAGCGCGAACACAGGGAGATTTCAGCTCAGTTGACGCACATTGGCGACGAGGATGGTTAAGCGGTTGAAAGTGCAGAGAAATATTTTGGATTTACGCTTGACACATCTTCGTTACCAGCGAATAATGCGCGCCACTTGGCTACATAGCTCAGTTGGTTAGAGCATAGCATTCATAATGCTGGGGTCCGGGGTTCAAGTCCCTGTGTAGCCACCAAGTCCTGTTCAAAGATGTTCCTGAATGTCTTTGAACAACAAGAAGCCCGCCTAGTGCGGGCTTTCTTGTTTCTGGGTATATCTCCCTGAATGCCCCCGCAAGATTCAGCTATTCCCACGGGGCGTAGTGATTTATGTGGCTTCCTGGAAATCCATCTCCGGTGGCTGGCGACGAAAACCTCCCGTCAGCACCGCCAGATACACCAAGCCAATCGCCAGCCAGCTCAGGCCAAGGTAGATCGCCAAGTGATCGAGGCTGACCATCAGCCATACATCAGCCGCCAGACCAACGAACGGGAACAGCAGGAACAACACGAATTCACGCAGCCCTTTCTTCTGCGCGCCGATCCAGTAGTGAAAAATCACCGACAGGTTCACCAGGCTGAATGCCAGGAACGCGCCGAAGTTGATGAACGAGGTTGAGGTGGTGACGTCCAGTTTCAGCGCCAGCAACGCGACCACGGCGCACAAGAGAATGCTGTTGACCGGCGTACCGAAGCGTTCATGCAAGGCGCCAAAGAACGATTTCGGCAGTACGCCATCTCGGCCCATGGCGAACAACAGCCGGGAGCCGCTGGCCTGGGCCGACAGCCCCGACGCGAATTGGCCAACGATCAGGCCGATCAGGAAGATCGATACGAACAGGTCGCCACCGATATTGCGGGCAATTTCATAGGCCGCCGCGTCGACACTGTCGAACTGGGACGACGGATGGGCGATCTGCACGAAGTACGACACGCTGACGAAGATCAATCCGCCGACCAGGGTAATCAGCATGATCGCTCGTGGAATGGTACGGCGCGGATCGCGGGTTTCTTCGGTCAGGGTACTGACCGCGTCGAACCCCAGGAATGAATAACAGGCGATGGCTGCGCCGCTCATGATCAATGGCATCTGCATGTCACCGTTAAAAAAGGGCTCGACCGACCATAACGGTGTGCTCGCATCCCCGCCGACATAATGAACGCACAACGCAACGAAGGCGATCAGCACCAGGAATTGCACCAGCATCAACAGCGCGTTGATGCCGTTGGCCAGTTTCAGACCGACGATGTTGATCGCACTTGTGATGCCAATGAAGACCAGCACCCAGAGCCACTGCGGCACGGTCGGGAATGCGGAATGAAGGTAGGCCGCGCCGATCAGCCAGATGGCCATGGGCAAGAAAAGGTAATCGAGCAATACCGCCCAACCGGCGATGAAACCGAGTTTCGGGCTGATCGCCTTGCGGACATAGCTGTAGGCCGAACCGGCGACAGGGAACGCCGCGGCCATTCGGCCGTAGCTCATCGCGGTGAAGAACATCGCCACCAGTGCTGCCAGGTAAGCGGCGGGGACCATGCCGGAGGTGGATTGAGCGAGAATACCGAAAGTGCCAAGGACAATGATCGGTGTCATATAGGCGATGCCGAACAGCACCACCGACCCCAATGACAGGGTGCGTTGCAAATGAGCCATGAGTGACTACTCCGAATTATTAGATTTATGGCAGAGCCGAGTTCGGCGCAATTTCGGGTGTTAGGTTCTTGTTCTGTTTTTTTCAACGCAAACGTGTTGCTTGTCAGGGCCTCTTCGCGGGCAAGCCCTGACGACACAGATTCAGGATCAACGCGAAGGAATCAACAGCTCTCGCAGTCCATAGGGATGCTCGACAATCTCTCCCGGCATCTTCAGCCGCTGATCATCGAGGTAGCGATAATCACGCCGCGCCGCCGTCAGTTGGTTCAGGTCCAATTCCACCGCAAACTGCCCTTCTTCGCGCCCGGCCTCGAACAACAGCGTGCCCAGCGGGTCCACCAACGCACTGCCGCCTGCGAACACCAACCCGCCATCCCCTTCTTCCACCCGATTGACCATCAGCGCATACGCTTGGTTTTCCTGGGCGCGAGCCATGATCGCGGTGCGGTGAGTCGGCCCGTAGGGGTCCATGTTGCCGTTGGTGACGATCAGCAGTTCGGCCCCCAGTTGCGCCAGGGCTCGGGCGGTTTCCGGGAACTCGATGTCGTAGCAGATCAGCAGACCGACGCGCACACCGTTCCACTCACACGTGGCGTAACGGTCGCCGGCCTCGAACACACCGCGGTCCGACGCCCAGAGGTGGGTCTTGCGATACTTCAGCGCGATGCCCTGCGGGGTGATCAGCAGCGTGGTGTTGTAGAAGCGGCCACGGTCGTTTTCGGCCACGCCTATGACCACGGCAATGTTGTGCTCCCGGGCCGCAGCAAGCACCGCGCTGACAGTCGGGCCATCCAATGGCTCAGCGGTTTCTGCCACTGTCTCAAGCGATGGGAAGCCCATCAGGTGCGTTTCGGGAAATACAATCAACTGCGTATCGGCCGCACAGGCGGCAATCGCCTGAAGGGCGCGTTCGAGGTTATAGGCCGTATCGTTATCACGGCCCGCCAACTGGGCGAGTTCGACTTTCATGGGTATTCCTTGTTCTAACCAGGCGGGCTGAAAGATTGCCCGGTCGGTGTCTGTGAGCCAGTATGCGCAGCAGGCCCACGGCGGGAAATCACGCCGCTGGGGTAACCCGATAGGGGTAGAGGCATGACACTTTCGTTAGACGACATCGCGTGGCACCGCTCGGTTGGGCAACTGATCGACGCCTTGGACAAGCCTAATTTCTGGACGCAGCTGGTCCGTTTGCTCGATCAATACGTACCTTTCGACAGTTGGGTGGCACTGCTTTTCAGCGCCGACCAGCGCCCGCAGGTATTCGCAGAGTGCCCGGGTGCGGACGGCAGTCCGGATCAATTGTTCCAGGATTATCTGCGCGGCCTGTATCTGCTCGATCCGTTCTACATCGCCTGTCGCGAGCAGTCGCGCACCGGGCTGTATCGCCTGTCGGAAGTCGCACCGGAACATTTCGAGTTGACCGAGTACTACCAGCGTTACTTCCGCCTGAATGTGGTGTCCGATGAGGTCCAATTCAATTGCCAGCTCGAAGGCGACCGCACGCTTTGCCTGTCGCTGGGCAGCAAGCAGCGGTTCAGTGGCGAGCAGACTGCCTTGCTGTCACTCATCCAGCCCTGGGTGCTCGGCCTGTTGCGCCAGCGCCTGCCTTACGAAATCAACGAAGTGGTGGCCCTTGCACCAGCACCGCCGCAAGCCGATTGGCGCGTGCAGCTGGAAGCGTCAGTCCAGCAGCTCAAAGGCGCGCAATTGACCGCACGGGAGCTGGATGTCGGGCGCTTGATGCTCAGCGGTTGCTCCAGCAAGGAAATCGCCCGCAAGCTGGAAATTTCCGCCGAAACCGTAAAAGTCCATAAAAAACATATGTACAGCAAACTGGGGATCAAGTCCCAGTCCGAGCTGTTTTCTATTTTTCTCCAGGCGCAGAACGCCTGACGTCTTGTGGGGGCGAAGCCGAATCGCCGCCCCCCGTCGATTTGCGCCCCACGCCTCGTATCGCTACAGTCGATCTCAATATCCTTGGCCCATGGACGGAGCGACACGTGCTTTCAGATCTCAAATCGAATCTTCATCGCCTGTCAGCCGTTTCCCTGCTGGCTGTCGCCTTGGCACTTGTCGCCTGCAAGGCTCCGCCCTCCTCCACGTCCGCTTCTGCCTTGCCCACGGCTCCGGAAATCGCTTCCGGCTACCGCACCGATCTACAGACACGTCATGCCGACAAACACATGGCCGCCGCGGCAAACCCGCTTGCCGCGCAAGCCGGACGGGAAATGCTCCGGCGCGGCGGGTCGGCCATCGACGCGGCAATTGCCATGCAGGCAGTGCTGACGTTGGTGGAGCCGCAGTCTTCCGGCATCGGCGGAGGTGCGTTCATTGTGCTATGGGACGGCAAGGCGGTGCGCACCTACGACGGCCGCGAAACGGCGCCGGCCGGTGCTACCGAAAAACTCTTCATCCAGGCCGACGGCAAACCGATGCCGTTTACCGCCGCGCAGATCGGCGGCCGCTCCGTGGGTACACCGGGCGTGTTGCGTGCCCTGGAGCTGGCCCATCGCAAACATGGCCGCCTGAAGTGGGCGACACTGTTCGAGCCGGCAATTGTATTGGCGGAACAGGGGTTCAGGATTTCGCCTCGACTTCACTCGATGATTGCCGCCGATGCCTCTTTACCTGGCTCGCCCGACATGGCCGCCTATTTCCTGAATGCCGACGGCAGCCCCAAGGCAGTGGGCACCCTGCTTAAAAATCCGGCACTGGCGGGCGTCCTCAAGCGTATTGCCAACGAAGGCCCCAATGCTTTGTACGAAGGGCCCGTTGCTGAAGAAATTGTCGCCAAGGTCCAAAGCCACGCCAATCCGGGCAGTCTGTCGTTGAGCGACCTCAAAGGTTACGCCGCCCGCGAGCGCGCGCCGTTGTGCACCGACTACAAACGCTGGCAAGTCTGTGGCATGGCGCCGCCCTCCTCCGGCGGGATTGCCGTGGCGCAGATCCTCGGAACATTGGAGAACCTGGAACAGCGCGACGGCCTAACCGCCCTCGCGGCATTGAAACCGATCAAATCCACGAACCCCGCTGGTATCGAGCCTTTGCCCGAAGCCGTGCACATGATTTCCGAGGCTGAGCGCCTGGCCTACGCTGACCGCGCCCTTTACGTTGCCGATCAGGATTTTGTCCCCGTGCCAGTCAAAGGCTTGGTCGACCCCACGTATCTGGCGAGCCGCGCAAGCCTCATCGGCCCTCGCAGCATGGGCGTTGCCAAGCCGGGAACACCACCGGGCATCCAGATGGCCTTCGCGCCGGATCGCTCGCCCCTGCGAATTTCCACCTCGCAAGTAGTGGCCGTGGATGACCAGGGCGGCGCCGTGTCGATGACGACCACGGTGGAGTCAGCGTTTGGTTCGCACTTGATGGTGCAGGGATTCATGCTCAACAACCAGATGACTGACTTTTCCTTCATACCCGAAGAGAACGGGCGCAAAGTCGCCAACCGCGTCGAGCCCGGCAAACGCCCGCGATCGTCCATGGCTCCGACCCTGATCTTTGATCGCCAGAGCGGCGAATGGCTGGCCGCGGTTGGTTCCCCAGGTGGATCACAGATCATTGAATACGTCGCCAAGTCCGTCATCGGCCTGCTGGATTGGGACCTGGACCCGCAAGCCGCCATCAATCTTCCCAACTTCGGCAGCCGCAATGGCCCCACCGAACTGGAACAGGGGCAATTCAGCCCGGCGTTGGTCCAGGCGTTGAAAGACAAAGGCCACACAGTGGGCGAAATCGACATGACCAGCGGCACCCAGGCGATCATCCGGGTGCGTGATGGCCAAGGGAAATCCTCGCTGGCTGGCGGGGCGGATCCAAGGCGCGAAGGTCAAGCGCTGGGCGACTGATCGGATTCGCTTCGCGGCTGGTAAACCAGCAGGTCGGCCGGCTGACAGTGCAGATAGTCACAGATAGCTTCCAGGGTCGCCAAACGTATGCCCTTGACCTTTCCCTGCTTCAACAGGGAAAGGTTGGCCTCGGTGATGCCAATGGCGGCGGCAAGATCCTTGGACTTGACCTTGCGCATCGCCAGCATCACATCAAGTTGAATCACGATAGGCATGGGTATCTCAAACGAAAGTTCGGTTTTCTGAATCGACTTCAGCGGCTTGGGACAATATCCGGGCAATGATCGCAATGCACGCCGCCAGAAACAAAGCGACGAAGGACGGCGCGGTGATGCTCAAGCTCAGCAATCGCTGGCCAACGGGCGCATTGATGGTGAGCAGCAGGCTCAACAAAGGTTCGCACAGGAAATCCAGCAGCACCCACAATGCCACCGCGCGGCCGGCCTTGCCCAGTGCAATGGCGGCTTCGCCGGAGAAATACTGCCCCTGCGCATAGCGCTTGAAGAGCTGTCGCAGATTGACCAGCCCGACTGTCAGCGCCAGCAGAGGGATACTCGATAAGAAGATCGCGCCGAGGCTCTGCCAACCAGTTAACAAGGTCGCCTCCCCTGACAGGCTGGACAACTGACGCTGAGTCAACGCAAAGCCCAGGCCGTACTGCGACTCGATATCAGGAAACACCCAGACCAGGGCATTGATGGCCATCATGGCCGCAATGAATATCAGCGTGATGGCAGCCATGCGTTGACTATAAACAGCTAGGCGATTCGAACCCATGTGAGGCTCCAACAGAACGAAAGGAGCCCAGAACATAGCCTTAAAATTATCGAAATACGATAATTAATTTGTAAAAAACAACAATAAACCGCCCTTATGTTGATAACTGATTGGCAAACTGGCTCACCGCGTCCACGACTTTCTTCGCGCCGTCCTGGATCTCGACGATTACCGTTCCCGCCTCGGCCGCCAAGGCCAGGCCCTGTTCAGCCTGGTGTTGGCCGTCGGTCATCAGCGCCACGGCATTGCGAGCCATGTCCTGGTTCTGGCGAACGACGCCGACGATCTCATCGGTTGCCTGGCTGGTACGCGACGCCAGTTGCCGGACCTCATCGGCCACCACCGCAAATCCGCGCCCTTGTTCACCGGCCCGGGCAGCCTCGATTGCGGCGTTGAGCGCCAGCAGGTTGGTCTGTTCGGCGATGCCGCTGATGGTCTTGACGATGGTTCCGATGACCAGCGACTGTTCGTTCAGTGCCTCGATACCCTGGCCAGCGGTCTGCATATGCCGGGCCAGGTCGCGCATCACGTCCACGGCCTGGGTCACGACGGTGGTGCCGCGCTGGGCGCTGTTATCGGTTTGCAGGGAAGTGCTGTAGGCGATGTTGGCGGCCGCGGCAACGGCTTTTTCCTGCTTGACCTGGTCGGTGATGTTGGTGGCGAACTTGACGATCTTGTACAGGCGATCGTTGGCATCGACCACCGGATTATAGGAAGCTTCCAGCCACACCTCGCGACCGCTGCTGTCGATACGCTTGAAGCGCCCGGCAACGAACTCGCCGCTGTTCAAACGCTTCCAGAAATGCTGGTAGGTCGCGCTGTTGTATTGCTCAGGCTCGCAAAACGTACGGTGATGCTTGCCCTTGATCTGCGCGAGGCTGTAACCCATCGCATTGAGGAAACGGTCATTGGCCGTCAGTACATGGCCACCCAGGTCGAACTCGATTACCGCCGTCGAATGCACCAGGGCACTTATCAGGTTCTCATGCTCGCGGGAGTTTTCGATGGTGCGAGTGAGGTCGTTGGAGTACATCGAAAAAGAACGAATTCGCCCCTCGGCATTGCGTATGGGCTGGAGGATCGAGCGCAGCCAGGCCTCTTTGCCGTCGCCCCGCATCAGGCGCACGGCGCCGGAAAAATGCTCGCCACGGGTCAGCGCGGTCTTGAAGCGCGCCTGGAATTCATTGGACTTCAGGTAAGCCGGTACCAGTTCCTCGACAGAACGGCCAATCAGGTCTTGGCTCTTGTAACGCATGTCATCGAGAAAGTTCTGGTTGACCGACTGTATCCTCCCCTCAGCATCGAGGGTCAAACCGAGCATTTCGCGATCAAGGCTCTCTTTTATCTGCATGAGACTGGAGAGTTCTTGGCGAAGAGCGAGCAGCTCCTGCTTCAAGCGATTGTTGAACATGGCAAGCTCCGGCAGGCAGGAGAATTACTGCTGTTCCTTGCCATCGGCCCAAGGATTTTTTTCTGAAGAGCGCCGGTGTTCGGTCTGAAAAAAATCACGTCGTACTCCGAACGCCGGTCCGTCTCCCACGGTCATTGGAATGTTCCAATATTGGCGCCCGACCGCCGATGCTTCGTCGCTCCAGATACCGATAATCATAAAAACCCGAGGTGATTGCCGTGACCACTGACATTGAAGACAGCCGTTCCGCCCGCTTCGCGCTGCGCTGTTCCAGTTTTGCCGAGCGCTGGTTCCCCGACTCCTGGGTCTTTGCCGCGCTGGCGGTGCTGGTGGTCGCGCTGGCGACGCAGCTCATTGGCGCCACGCCCACTGCCGCAGCCATGGCTTTCGGCGATGGGTTCTGGAGCCTGATTCCCTTCACCATGCAAATGGCGTTCGTGGTGATTGGCGGTTATGTAGTGGCCAGCTCGCCTCCAGCCGTCAAGCTGATCGACCGCCTGGCGCGCATTCCCAGCAATGGCCGCTCCGCGGTGGCGTGGGTGGCCGTGATCTCCATGGTCGCATCGCTGCTCAACTGGGGGCTGTCGCTGGTGTTCGGCGGCCTGCTGGTGCGTGCCCTCGCCCGGCGCGCGGACTTGAAGATGGATTATCGCGCCGCTGGCGCTGCCGCTTACCTGGGCCTGGGCGCGGTGTGGGCGCTGGGGTTGTCTTCTTCGGCCGCGCAATTGCAAGCCAACCCGGCCAGCCTGCCGCCATCGATCCTGTCGATTACCGGCGTCATCCCTTTTACCCAGACGATTTTCCTCTGGCAGTCCGGTGTGATGCTGCTGGCGCTGATCGTGATCTCGGTGATCATCGCGTATGCCACCGCGCCGGGCCCCAACAGCGCCCGTGACGCCGCCGCCTGCGGGATCGACCCCAGTTTCAGCATGCCGGCGCTGCAACCGCGCACCCGCCCCGGGGAATGGCTGGAACACAGCCCGCTGTTGACCATTGCATTGGTGCTGCTCGCCGCTGGTTGGCTGTTCCATGAGTTTTCGACCAAGCCGGCCATCAGCGCCATTTCCGGGCTCAACACCTATAACTTTCTGTTCATTATGTTGGGCGCCTTGCTCCACTGGCGGCCACGCAGTTTTCTCGATGCCGTGGCCCGCGCCGTGCCAACCACCACCGGCGTGCTGATCCAGTTCCCGTTGTACGGATCGATTGCCGCACTGTTGACCACCGTCAAGGGCAGCGATGCGCAGACGCTGGCACACCATATCTCGACCTTTTTCGTACAGATCGCTTCCCATGACACCTACGCCCTGTTGATGGGCGTCTACTCGGCGGTGCTGGGCTTTTTCATTCCTTCCGGCGGCGGTAAGTGGATCATCGAAGCGCCCTATGTCATGCAGGTGGCCAACGACCTGAACTACCACTTGGGCTGGGCCGTGCAGATCTATAACGCCGCCGAAGCACTGCCGAACCTGATCAACCCGTTCTACATGCTGCCGTTGCTGGGCGTTCTCGGGTTGAAAGCGCGGGACTTGATCGGATTCTCTTTCGTGCAGTTGCTGGTTCACACGCCGCTGGTATTGGTGCTGCTGTGGGCCCTGGGGACCACGCTGACCTACCTGCCGCCAGTAATGCCATAAAGCCATAAAAAAGGGCCGATTTTTCCATCGGCCCACTTCTTCTTCGGCTCCGTCTGTTTCAGTATGGATACACCCTGTTTCCAAGGGCCCACGCTGAAAAGGATCTGAGCATGTTCAAACTCGCCGTACTTCCTCTCGCCGCCTTGGCCTTGAGCGCCACCGCCCAAGCCGCCGACATCGGTGTCAACCTTGGCAGCACCGAACGCGTCACCCGCCTCTTCGCTTACCCCAACAACTGCAATGTCATCTGTTTTCGCAACTGGACACTCGAGCAGACCGTCGAGCATTATTTGACGCAAAGCGTCCAGCGCGACGGCTACGACGCGGCCAAAGTCGAGGTCAAAAGCGACAACGGCACCGTCTACGCCAACATCAGTGGCGTGCCGAAGAGTTATGGCCAACCGTTGGCCGCCTTGCTCAACGCCGGCGACCTCGCCTATAACGGCGCCACGAAACTCAACAACGATAAAAAATGGGCCTACAACTGGTACCTGTTCCTGCCCCTGGGCATGGCGCTGGAGAACCGCAAGAGCGTCGAGCTGCTGCACTTCCCGCCGGATTATTCGCTGACCCAGGCCCAGGATTACCTGGAGTCGGCCACCACCGACCGCTGGGCCACGCTGCTGACCGCCAACGGCATTGCCGCCGGGGACACGCCTGCTTACCAGACCATCATCGACATCGCGCCCATTGCGGCGCCGTCCAATGCGGGCAGTACACTCGCCGGCCTGTATAGCTATTTCAACGATTACCAGACCACCATGGTCAAGGAAGTCACTCGGAACGCCAGCGGGGCGTCGCTGCCGATGGTGGCTTTCGGAGCGCCCGTCCGGGACTGGATCAAGACCCAATACGGCCAGACCGTGGCGGTACTCGGCCTGGCGACCATCGAGCCTGCGCCGGGGGCCAAGGTTCCGGTGCTGGGCTCCAACCACCCCAGCTACATCTGGTACGCAGCCGATCCGGACAGTTATGACGGCGACCAGGCCAAGGCCGATGCCGCGGGCTTGAAAGTCATGGGCCAGGACCTGAGCGCTGCATGCTGGCAGGCCGGAATGGGCAGCAAGCCAGGTACCGACCCGAGCGCATTGCTGAGCCAATGCACCCAGACGTGGCAGGTCACGCAAAAAGAGCAGACTTGCGAGCTGTTCTATACCTCGGTTCGCAAGCTGAGCGAGGTGGACGCAGACAAGAAGTGCGAAACACCACCGGTCAAATCGCAACTGCAGCAGTTGAAAGTGCCCATGCCATTACCCGCCGAAGCCGTATAAACCCTGACGAGCCTTTCCTGTGTAAGCCTGCGCTCGCACGGGAAAGCGCTTATGGCACCTGTCAGAGTCGACAGTAGATACGCATCACGGCTTGGAGGAAGCTATTGGAGTTTTTAACCGCCGCCGGCTGGAGGCCAGCGCTGAAAAGTCGAGTGTCCAGCACCGACAAGGACGGTCATGATCGAATTCATCGACAATTGCGTCGATTCAAAGACCCGGGACTGCATCTATCCGGGAAAACAATTCAGCCCTCGCCAGGGCTATCCCTCGGTGCGCGATTTTGAAGTGCGCCAGACCAACGCCGGTCGCGGCAATGGGATCATCGCCCGCAAGCCATTCGCCCCCATGACGCGGATGTGCAGGGTATCGGGGCTGCTGATCAGCCGCCGACGCCTGCACACATTGCAGCTTCTGCCGGATGTCCACATGTACGACCCACACTTCGCCGGATTGCTGCTGCACTCCTGCAATCCCAATGTCTTCCTGGACATGAGCGAATTGTGGCTGTGGTCCCTGACGGATATCCGTGAAGGCGACCGCCTGGCGATGGACTACGCCAGTACTGAACGCAAGCTGTATCGGCAATTCGCCTGCCGGTGCGGTTCATCCAACTGCCACGGCTGGATTACTGGCTATGACGAATCGCCGAATGAGCGAGGGATGGAATTTTTGCGGCACTGGCGGCGCCGTTGTCATCGCGACTAGAGGTTGCCCTCAGGGCGCGTCGACCGGACGTAGCCGATACTGCGGCGGCAGTTGCTCGAAGCCGCTGATCGTGGTGTCCAGGCTTTTCCAGCGGCCGTCCTTGATGCCGTAGATGCAGCCATGAATCGACAACTTCTGCCCACGGTGCCAGGCGTTCTGCACGATGCTGGTGTGGCCCACGTTCGCCACTTGCTGGATCACGTTGAGCTCGCACAAACGGTCCACGCGTTCTTCTTCGGTGGGGAGCTTGGCCAAGGCATCGCGATGCTCGTAATACAGATCGCGAATCGAGCGCAGCCAGCCGTCGATCAGGCCCAGTTGGCGGTCCTGCATCGAAGCACGCACGCCGCCGCAGCCGTAGTGACCCGTCACCAGGATGTGCTTGACCTTAAGCACGTCGACTGCGTATTGGATGACCGAAAGGCAATTCAGGTCAGTGTGCAGTACGACGTTGGCGACATTGCGGTGCACGAACAGATCACCCGGCAACATGCCAACGATTTCGTTGGCCGGTACCCGCGCATCGGAGCAGCCGATCCACAGGTATTCAGGGGTCTGCTGACGAGCCAGCTTGGCGAAGAAGTCAGGATCCTCCTGCTTGATCGCATCGGCCCAGCGCGCGTTGTTATCAATCAGATCTTGTAATTCATTCATGCTGTCCAGCCTCGATAGAGAGTGCCCAACTGTGACAGACGACCGCCGGTCGAGGTCACGTCGGCGATGCATTGGAATTCCTGGCCCCACAGTCGGTCGACTCTTAGTAAGGCCCACAGTATGAGGAATTGCCATGAATGATTCACGACGTCCCTACGATGCGGTGCAACCGGAACCCATCGACGACAACGAAGACCGCATGGGCTCGATGCGTGAGCTGGAATTCGATGACGATGAATACGACGCCAGGATCGGCGATGAATTGCCGGAGGAAGAACGCGAGCAACTGATGCCGGATGAACGCGTGCGTGAAGCGGGCATGACAGGGGCCTCGATGGAAGACCGCCAGCCGACCGATGATGACATGAGCCCCGAAACCTTGATCCACGAAGACGGTGCCCGGGACGCCCGCGAGGCCGGCGAGGATGAGCAGGCCGATTGGGACCTGAGCATCGTTGGAGAAAACGATATAGGTGGAGGCGACGGGTTGGACGAAGCGGAAATGGCCGATATCGATCCGCTCGACGGCAAGCGCTGACCGGTAACGCCACCGCTCCCACAGTGGTTTTGTGCTCTCAGGTTCTGGGAACGCCATTGGCCCTGTGGGAGCGGGCCTGCTCGCGATGACCGCAGACCAGTCGATTCAATCCACCAGCGTACACGCCATGACCACCGCATCCTCGCGCCCACCCACGGCAGGGTAATAGTCGCGGCGCCGCCCAACCTCGTTGAAGCCATAGCGCTCATACAGTCGGAACGCCGTGCGATTGCTGTCGCGCACTTCCAGGAAGCACTCACGCGCCTCGGCCTTGTAGGCAATCGACATGAGGTGTTCCAACAGCCGCAGGCCTAAGCCCCGCCCTTGGTTTTCCGGTTTGACGGTGATGTTAAGCAGGTGCGCCTCATCCAGGATGATCTGCACCACCCCATGGCCGACTTGCTGCTGGCCTTCGAACATCAGCCAGATCTGGTATTTGCCCAGCCCATCAAGAAATATCCCGCGGGTCCACGGGTGGCTATAGGCCGCGTATTCAATCTTCAGCACAGCGTCGAGGTCCGCCTCGGTCATCGGGCGGAACGATACAGCGTCACTCATTCGATTCTTTCCAGCGCGCCATCAGCCGGCGCATGGCTTGCCAGACTTCAGCCTTGCGCTGTGGCGTTTCCATTAACGATTCAAGCCCCGGCAACGCCCAGGCAGAGCCCAGGCCTTCGACCTGCAATTCACGGTAGAACGCGTCGAAGTCCGCCTCGCCAGCGAATTTCACCGCGGGCAGGCCAACCAGCCACAAGCACACACACGGTTCGTCTTCGAGCCGCGCCGAGACGAATCCCTGGACGAAATCCCGAGCCGCCTCGGGCCCCTGGTCCATCGTGCCCCGCGACAACAACGGCCAGCGCACCGGTTCGCCAATGATCTGCGGGCTGTCCGGCAGGCCAGCGGCGCGCAGCATGTCCTTGAGCAACAGGTAAGCGGGATCGCGGCTTTGGAACGGCTCGCCTGTGGGTAACTCCACCAGCAACAGGCAACGGCCGGCCCGCAGCAATTGCAGGGCGAAGCGCGGCGGCGGCACATGGGCGACCTTGATCGGGGCCGGCGCTACGTCGGCCTCTTCTACCGGTTTGGCATTCGTACGGGTCGAGGCCAAGCTCGGACGCGGGACTTCGATTTTCGGCCGTTCAGCGGCAGGCGCAACCGGTTCGGCGGCAGCCTTGGCTACGGGCGCTGCGTGAGGCGGCGCGATTTCCACCGGCTCCGGCGTTTCCAACAGCTCAGGCCGCGATGGCGCGGCAAAGGGCAATTCGGTACGCGGCAGCCAATTGACCACCTGCATGGCGGTCAGATAAGCGCGGCGACGGGACTCGATAAGCAAAGGTCGGCCACTTGGGGATAACTGAAAGTGGCAGCGATTCTACCGCCCTTCGGCGCGGACCGCTTCCCTGTCGGTGGATTAGTTGATCAATACGCGACGACAGTCCGTCTCGGGGGTGAATCGCAACCGGCCCGATGCAGTACAATCGCCGCTTTTAATTGCCAACCCGACGGCCATTGCGATGATCGAACCCAAGCGCGTCTTGCGCGCCCTCGCTGAACACTGGGCATTGCTGGAACCTTTGTGTGAGCATTTCGACCAGGGCACCCTGAGCCTCAACGAATTGCGTTCACAGCTGGCCGCCCAACAATTGGACAGCACGCCCCAGGACATCACCCATCTGCTGGACGTGTGGATCCGCCTGGACATCCTCGTACCGGTCGCGAAAAGCCCGAACCGCTTCGAGCTCAACGCCCAGATCCACGATTTCCTCGCCTACCTGCGCCGCGAACACCGCTTGGGCCTGTGCCTGGAAATCGAAGCCTACCTGCGCCACCTCGAGCGTCTGGCCGGCTATATCCAGGACGCCTTCGATGTGCGCGACGGCAACGACCTCGCCCGCCAGTTGCGCCTACTGGACATGCGCGTGCGCGACGTTCTCAAGAAGCTCGCCAACGACGAACAGGCGCTGGTCGCCGTCGCCGAACGGGCCAAGACCAGCGACCGGCAGATCCCGCTGCGCCAGCGCTACGCCGAAGTGCTGGCGACCTGGGACGAATACGTCGAGCCGATGATCCAGTTGGTGAACGCCGACGGCGCGTTCGAGCAAGGTGTGCGCAAGGTCGAGAATGTATTGCTGCGCATGCTCACCGAACAGCAGCGCCTCGGTCACCTGGTGGACGACGACATGCTGCTGCGCACTCACGCGCGAATCCTGGAGATGCAGACCAGCGCCCAGCTGACCCTGCGCCATGCGCGTGAGCTGCTGCTGCCGCTGCGCGAAGAGGCCCGCCGCCACAACGCCGTGACTCGTGGCGCAGCCCTGGCCCTGGCCGCCATTCGCCGTAAAGGTCTCGATGCCGTGCCGCAAGCGGCGATGCCGCTGTTCACCCGACCGCAAAGCACCTTCCTGGGCAGCGCCAGCCAGGTCGAAGCCTACGTGTATGCACTGGCCCGCTTCGAACCAAAACCGGCGCGGTTCCCCAAGTCTCACAAGGCCCACAAGGGCGGCGATGCGCCGCGTGCGCCACGCACCGTGCGCGAGATGGTCGAGCGTTGCGAAGATGCCCTGCCGATGCCGGACCTGATGACGTGGCTGCTGGAGCAGGAACCGGACGGCGCCACCGACGAATTGCTGTACTGGTTCTCGCGCCTGTCGCGGGAAAAACGCTTCAAGCGCGAGCGTCTGGAACGCCGCGACTACCATACTCACGAGCATCAGGTCAGCCTGCGCTCCTTCGCCCTGCTCTCGGCCGGCGACACCGCCGCCGAGGATTCTGCGAGCATCCCCCATGCATCTTGATCTATCCGAACTGTCCCAGCTGGCGCCGATCTTCCGCGAGCTGTTCAAGGGTAATCACGTCAGCCGCCGCGACCCGGAGCTGTACGCCCAATTATCGAACTTCCAGGATCAATACCGCACGCTGTTCAAGGCCCTGGGCTTCGAGCTGGTGTGCGATACCCGCGGGTTCTATTACTTCGTGCCAGACCTGGCCGCCGCGGCAGTGAACAAGACCGCCCAGCGCCTGGCCCTGTTTACCTTCATCCTCGTCGAGCACCTGGCCGACCAGGGCCGCGACCCGATCGCCGTGCTCGACGGTGGCAGCCTGGGCCGTGATGAGCTGCCTTCGCTGCTGGAGAAATACCGCGACCTGTTCATCCAGGCCGAAGTGCAGACCCAGGAAGAGTTGGAAGAAAAAATCATGCGCCGCATGACCCAACTGGGTTTCGCCAGCGAAGAGAACGGCGTGTACCGCTTCCTGCCGCCAATGCATCGCTTCCTCGACGTCTGCCTGTCGGTCCAGCAGGACCGCGACCTGGCCGCCAGCCTGCACAGCGTGTTGCCGCTGCCAGCGCCGGTGCTGATCGACGAAGACAGCGACGAAAAACTGCTTCAGACCGATGACCCGCTGGACCTCAGTGAATTCGACGGTGAAGAAGAAAGCGAAGAAGACGCACTGGCCCGCGCCATTGCCGAAGAACAGGAGACCGACGCATGAGCAAGGAACGCTACGGCATCCGCCGCTTTGCCCTTTTGAACACCGCCGGCTACAGCCTCGGCCTGTTCCCCCTGGAGGAACCGCTGTCGGTGTACGGCGCGAACAACCTGGGTAAATCCGCCTCGATCAACGCCCTTCAGTTTCCGATCCTGGCGCGCATGTCGGACATGAGTTTCGGCAAGTACAGCCTGGAACAATCCCGGCGCTTCTACTTTGCCTCCGACACCAGCTACATTCTGGTGGAAGTCGCCCTGCCCCACGGCCCACACGTGATTGGCGTGGTAGGTCGCGGCCCTGGCGGCGGTTTCGGCCACCAGTTCTTTGCCTATGCCGGCAAACTGGACCTGGCTCATTACCAGAAAAACGACACCTGCCTGCGGCAGAAAGAACTGTTCACCAACCTGGAGCGCGAGGGCCTGAAAGCCTACGAACTCAAGCCGGATGAACTGCGTCGCCTGCTGGTGGGCGGCCACACTTCGATTCCGCTGGACCTGACGCTGATTCCGCTTCGCTCCACCAGCGAGCAAAGCCTCAAGACCTTCCGCGCGTTGTTCATCAACCTGCTGCACATGCGTGAAATCACCGCGGCCAAGCTCAAACAACTTTTCCTCGATGCGTTCGAGCACAGCCTGCGCTCCGGCAGCGTGGACTACATCGCGGCGTGCGAAGAAGCCTTCCGCGACGTACGACGCATGGAGCAGGACTACAACTCACTCGTGGCGGCCGGTCCGCTGGTGGAAGCCTTGGCCAATGGCGTGAAGCAGCGCGATGTCCTGCGGGGCAAACTGCATCGGCTCTCGCCGCTGCTCGACTCGCTGCTGGGCACCTGGTCGGATTACGCCAGTGCACGCAAGGAAGAGCTGACCATCCAAGCCGAGCATTACCGCAACGAGCAGGATTCGCTGCAGAACGACCAACGCGGCGGCACTCAGGAGCTGATGCGCCTGGAGCGGGAAATCAGCGGCATCCAGCGTTGGCTAGGCGAGCTGTCGGTGCTCAAGCATCGCTTTGCCCTGGTGGATGACGCCAAGGTCCTGGAGCAGCAACTGCTCGCCGCCAAGGACGCTCACGACGAACTGGCCGGCGCCCTGGCCCAGTCCCGTCAATTCAGCGCCGAAGACCTGGAAGAGCGCCTGCGGGACCTGGAAAAACGCCTCAAGTCGGTCAAGCAGCAACTCGACCACGCCGACAACAACAGCTACGCCCGCCTGCGCGAAGAGTTCTCCCAGCAGGACGTGGAACGCCTGATGCGCTTGTTCAACAGCGCCCTGTTCAGCCTGCCGTTGGGCGAACATGGCATCGCGCTGGATGAGAACGGCGAGTGGGTCAAGTCCATGGAGCTGATCCTCGACGGGTTCAAGGGCGAGCGGTTCGAAGTGCCGGGCCTGTCCATCGACCTGTCCCACATCGAGCCGCCGGCCCTGCAAGCCCTGGCCGACCGTGCCGCGCTGCGGGATCAGAAAGAGCGTCTGGAAAAAGAACTCAAGCAGCTCAAGACCCAGCAAGCCGTGGCCGCCGACCGCGCCGCAAGCAAGACCCAGACCGAGGCGCTGTACCAACAAGTGCTGGATGCACAGAAAGCCCTGGAAGACTTCCGTCGCACCCAGACCTTGAGTGCCGAAGAGGGCGAGAAGCTCGAGCAACTGGCGCAGATGGAAGCCGCCCAGGATGAGCTCAAGCGCTCCAGCGATGCCTTCACCGAGCGCGTCCAGCAGTTGTCCGCCAAGTTGCAACTGGTGGGCCGGCAGATCGCCGACATGGAAGCCAAGCAGCGCACCCTCGACGACGCCCTGCGCCGTCGCCAGTTGCTGCCGGCGGACCTGCCGTTCGGTACGCCATTCATGGACCCGGTCGACGATTCCATGGACAACCTGCTGCCACTGCTCAACGACTACCAGGACAGCTGGCAAGGGCTGCTGCGGGTTGACGGTCAGATCGAGGCCTTGTATGCCCAGGTACGCCTCAAGGGCGTAGCCAAGTTCGACAGCGAAGACGACATGGAGCGGCGCCTGCAACTGCTGATCAACGCCTATGCCCACCGCACCGACGAGGCCCTGACCCTGGGCAAGGCGCGCCGCGCGGCCGTCACAGACATTGCCCGAACCCTGCGCAACATCCGCAGCGACTATGACAGCCTCGAGCATCAACTGGCGCTGTTCAACCGCGAGATCAACAAGCGTCAGGTGTCCAACCTGCAGAGCTTCCGTATCGTCCTGGCGCCGAACAAGGAAGCACTCAAGCACATCGACCAGATCATCCACAGCGCCGGCCAGTACGAGGAAGGCGAGACGCTGTCGGTGTTCGACCTCAGCCAGAGCGCCGAGCAGGACAACAAGAACGAAGAAGCCAAGGAGTACCTGGCACGACTGGTGGCGGCGAACCACAACCAGCTCGGCCTCAAGGACCTGTTCGAACTGGCATTCGAGATCACCAAGGTCAATGGCCAGCCGGTGATCCACACCGACATCGACGGCGCGGCGTCCAACGGCACTACCATGACCATCAAGGCGCTGACCAACATGTACTTGTTGCTGCACCTGATGGACCGTGAACAGGCCGGCCGCGTGCGCCTGCCGTACTACCTGGACGAAGCGGCGGACATCGACGAGAAGAACCAGGCCGCACTGCTGGAAACCAGTCTGCAATTGGGCTTCGTGCCGATCCTGGCGAGCGTGAAGCCACAGGTCTGCGCCAGTGTCGCCATCGACCTGGAGGGCGGCAGCGGCCCGAACGGCATCTACATCGATGAGGCGGACTGGAAATACATTCGTCGCCATGATGCCGTGAAGGCCACGATAAACGTCCAGGCCGATGAACCGGAGCTGGATTCGGTTTGAGGTGATCATCTGGATGTGAAAAGGCCGCGATCCAATGGATCGCGGCCTTTTTTGTTATCGCATACTCAGTGGCGAGGGAGTTTGCTCCCTCGCCACGGGTGTTGCATCCGATAAGCTTACTTGGCGAGACTGATCTTCGGCGCCCAGGTCAGCCATTCATCTTCAAACTTGTCGAACAGCGGGAAGGTTTGCTCCGGGCGTGCCGGGTTGCCCATCCGCTCGCCGTCTGGCGTTGCGAATGCGATACCGCCCTGGATCAAGGTTTCAAGCGACTCGGTTCGCACCGTCGCGCCCTTGAACAGGCCGAAGTCCAGGCCGAAGCCGCTGCTGTTCCAGAAACGTGTACCGCTGCGCACCAGTGGCGCGTATTTAGGCTCGATCAGGATGTGAATCAGCACCCGGTCCGCCGTCTGGCCCAACTCGTAGCCCGTGACTTTACCCACGGTCACTTCGCGGTAGGTCACCGGCACGCCAATCTTCAACGAACCACGTCGGGCGGCACTCAACACCAGGCTCAAGCCAGCTTCGGGAACAACACTTTCGGGTGGTTCGGCCAAGGCCACGAAGTTTTTCTGCGGCCCCAGGTTCTTCGTCGCGGGCTGCACTTCGATGTACTGGCCGGTCACCAGGGTTTCCAGATTCGATGTCTTCATCAGTCCCAATTCAGGCTTGACCACCCAGAACTGAGTCCCTGTGCGGGCGATACGCTCGGGCACTTCGGTGATACGTGCGGTAACCAGCACCGACTGCATATCGGCGCTCAGGTCGACGTCCTCGATCTTGCCCACATCCAACCCCTTGAACCGGATCGGCGTGCCGCTGCGCAAACCGTCGGCACGATCGACCTTGATCGTCACGACAGTGCCTCGTTGCTGCGCGGTTTCACGATCTTCGTGCAAACGGAACCGGGGGATGCGCCGTTTCAGCGGCACGTTCGGCTCAGGAGTTTCGAAAGCGATCCCCCCGGCCATCAAGCTTTGCAGGGACTCGCTCTTGACCTGTATCCCGCCGGTCAAGCCGCCCGTGAGGGTAACGCCACTGGCATTCCAGAACCGCGTGGAGCCGTTGACGAGCCCTTCGTATTCCTTCTCGATATGCACTCCGATGATCAGTTGCTTCTTCTTGCGGGAAAACTGGTAGCTCTGCACCGATCCGACCTTGACCTGCTTGTAGAGGATCGGGCTACCGACCTCCAGCGACCCGAGATTTTCGGTCAGCAAGACCAGATGCAGCCCGGGTGAACGAAGGTCCAACGGCGGCGCCTTCGCCCTGGCCTCGAACTCGCGCTGCGGCGCTCCGCCTTTGTCGCCAGGGCGCACGGCGATGTAGTTACCCTTCACCAACGCCTCCAGGCCCGTGATGCCCGCCAGGGAAATCGATGGTTTGACGACCCAGAACTGAGCGCCGGCGACCAGGTAATCTTCCGCCAACGGATCGAGCGTCAACTCGGCGCTGGCGCTGGACAGGTCCGGATCGACTTTCAACGTCTTCAGGCTGCCGACCTGGATGCCCTTGTACATCACTGGCGTACGGCCAGCCTGCAATCCCTCGAAATCACTGAGCTTGACCTTGACGCGAATCCCGGCGGCGGCTGCCTCGAAATCTTCATACAGGCGAAATGGCAGGCTTGGATCCGTCGGAGGGCTGTCCTTGCGGTTTTCCGGAGTAGCAAACGCGATGCCGCCTGCCACGATACTGGCCAGCGACTCGCTGCGTACTTTGACGCCTGACAAATTGGCATCGATGCTAATGCCGCTGGCATTCCAGAAGCGCGTGTGCTTGCGGACCAGGCTGGCATAAGTCGGCTCGATAAAGACCTTGATCTCTACTGCGCGTTGATCTTCGGACAGTGAGTAACTTTTCACCTGGCCAACTTGGATCTGTTTGTAGAAAACCGGACTGCCACGGTCCAGAGACCCCAGTCGATCGGCCTTGATCGTCAAGTGCAGGCCAGGCTTGGCGTCAGACAGCGGGGGCTCTTCGGCCAAGGCCTTGAACTTGCGAGTCGACTCGCCTTCCCCCGGGCTGATGGCGACGTAATTACCGGAAACCAACGTCTCCAACCCGGTAATCCCTGCCAGGCTCACACTTGGTTTGACCAGCCAGAAACGTGTGCCGGTCTTGAGATATTGCTCGACTTCCTTGTTCATCTCGATGGTCGCAATGACCCCCTTCGAATTTCCTTCATCATCAAGCGTGAGGTCCTTCACCTTACCGACCGTCATGCCTTTGTAGACGACCTCTGTCTTGTTGACCTGGATGCCCTCACCGCTTTCAAAACGCACGTTGATCTCAATACCGGTCTCGTTATAAGCACGCCAGCCAAGCCAGCCGCCAATAATCAAGGCAATCAACGGCAGGACCCAGATGGCCGACCAATTTGAAGCCGGTCGGGTTTTAGCAGTAGGCAAATCAGTCATGGTCGTCATCCGACTCCGTGTTATCCCAAATCAGTCGGGGATCGAAGGTTACTGCGGCAATCATTGTAAGGATCACCACGCTGGCAAACGCGATGGCGCCAAGACCGGCTTCGACACTGGCAAGCCGGCCGAAATTCACCACCGCCACCAGAATGGCGATTACAAAAATATCCAGCATCGACCAGCGGCCGATAAACTCAATGAAGCGATACATCAGGATGCGCTGGCGCGCCGACATGGGTTGGTGACGTTGCACGGAAAACAGCAGCAATGCGATACCGACCAACTTGAAGGTGGGGACTACGATACTGGCAATGAATACCACCGCTGCAATGGGAATCATGCCGTGTTGAACCAGCTCGATAACACCCGCCATGATGGTGCTGGGCGCGCCCTGGCCGAGCGAGTTGATGGTCATGATTGGCAGTACGTTGGCAGGGATATAGATAATCGCTGCCGTGATCAGCAGTGCCCAGGTCCGCATCAAGCTGTTGGGACGCCGAGGGTGAATACGAGCGCCACAACGAGTGCAGACTTGCTTCTGGGCGGCGTCGTCCTGCCGATTCAATTCATGACATTCAGTGCAAACCAAAATGCCCGCATCAATTGCTCGCATGGACGTCTTCCCCTGACAACGCGTGCCAGATCTGGTGCGGTGACATCACCACTTCCAGCCAGACCTGAACCAGTAACAAGCTGATAAAGCACACCAGGCCCAACCCCACGGTAATCGCCGCCATGTCCGCAAGTTTGACGATGGCAACCAGTACGCCCATGAGATAAACCTCGAGCATCCCCCAATCCCTTAGATGATGATAAATGCGATACCACAACAAGCCGTAACTTCTTCCAACGTTCCAGCGGATGGTCAGCAGTACAGCCAATTGGCAAAGCAACTTGAGCAACGGAATGCCCATGCTGCATAGAAATACCACCACCGATACACCTTGCATTCCGGTGCCGAACAGACCGACCACGCCACTCCAGACGGTGTCTTGGGCGGATTGTCCGAGCAGATTGAGCTGCATGATGGGTAAAAAGTTCGCGGGTACATACAACAGCAGAGCGGCGACAACCAGGGCAAGGCTGCGATCAATCACATTGTGCCGGTGGGCGTAGAGCTCGTATCCACAGCGCGGGCATTCGGCTTTCTCGCCATCGGCCAACTGAGGCTTGCGCATCAACAGGTCACACTCATGACACGCTACCAGATCGTCCAGGGGTAGATCTGACAACCTATCAATGTCTGACGGATCGGGCATAAACAGCTCTGGGCTCAACTAAGGTGCGGCTATTCTAGTGCTGCGGCTCAAAAATAACTGTGCAAATTTAACATGAGCCGTCGCGGATTTTTATGACGAGCAAAAACAAAACCCCTACCTGCATCAGCAGATAGGGGTTTCGGAATTTAATCTTGACGATGACCTACTCTCACATGGGGAAACCCCACACTACCATCGGCGATGCATCGTTTCACTTCTGAGTTCGGGATGGGATCAGGTGGTTCCAATGCTCTATGGTCGTCAAGAAATTCGGTAGCCAGCGCGTGCCTTGCGGTCACGTTCCAGCGAATGGGTATGTGATAGCGTGTTGCTTGTGAGCATCTCGAACTTTCGGTTCGTTTCGTCTTCACAACACCGCAATCTGGCCTCTTTCGAGTCTACAAATTGCTTGGGTGTTATATGGTCAAGCCTCACGGGCAATTAGTACAGGTTAGCTCAACGCCTCACAGCGCTTACACACCCTGCCTATCAACGTCGTAGTCTTCGACGGCCCTTCAGGGAGCTCAAGGCTCCAGTGAGATCTCATCTTGAGGCAAGTTTCCCGCTTAGATGCTTTCAGCGGTTATCTTTTCCGAACATAGCTACCCGGCAATGCCACTGGCGTGACAACCGGAACACCAGAGGTTCGTCCACTCCGGTCCTCTCGTACTAGGAGCAGCCCCTCTCAAATCTCAAACGTCCACGGCAGATAGGGACCGAACTGTCTCACGACGTTCTAAACCCAGCTCGCGTACCACTTTAAATGGCGAACAGCCATACCCTTGGGACCGGCTTCAGCCCCAGGATGTGATGAGCCGACATCGAGGTGCCAAACACCGCCGTCGATATGAACTCTTGGGCGGTATCAGCCTGTTATCCCCGGAGTACCTTTTATCCGTTGAGCGATGGCCCTTCCATACAGAACCACCGGATCACTAAGACCTACTTTCGTACCTGCTCGACGTGTCTGTCTCGCAGTCAAGCGCGCTTTTGCCTTTATACTCTACGACCGATTTCCGACCGGTCTGAGCGCACCTTCGTACTCCTCCGTTACTCTTTAGGAGGAGACCGCCCCAGTCAAACTACCCACCATACACTGTCCTCGATCCGGATAACGGACCTGAGTTAGAACCTCAAAGTTGCCAGGGTGGTATTTCAAGGATGGCTCCACGCAGACTGGCGTCCACGCTTCAAAGCCTCCCACCTATCCTACACAAGCAAATTCAAAGTCCAGTGCAAAGCTATAGTAAAGGTTCACGGGGTCTTTCCGTCTAGCCGCGGATACACTGCATCTTCACAGCGATTTCAATTTCACTGAGTCTCGGGTGGAGACAGCGCCGCCATCGTTACGCCATTCGTGCAGGTCGGAACTTACCCGACAAGGAATTTCGCTACCTTAGGACCGTTATAGTTACGGCCGCCGTTTACCGGGGCTTCGATCAAGAGCTTCGCGTTAGCTAACCCCATCAATTAACCTTCCGGCACCGGGCAGGCGTCACACCCTATACGTCCACTTTCGTGTTTGCAGAGTGCTGTGTTTTTAATAAACAGTCGCAGCGGCCTGGTATCTTCGACCGGCGTGGGCTTACGCAGCAAGTGCTTCACCCTCACCGGCGCACCTTCTCCCGAAGTTACGGTGCCATTTTGCCTAGTTCCTTCACCCGAGTTCTCTCAAGCGCCTTGGTATTCTCTACCCAACCACCTGTGTCGGTTTGGGGTACGGTTCCTGGTTACCTGAAGCTTAGAAGCTTTTCTTGGAAGCATGGCATCAACCACTTCGTCACCCAAAGGGTAACTCGTCATCAGCTCTCGGCCTTAAGATCCCGGATTTACCTAAGATCTCAGCCTACCACCTTAAACTTGGACAACCAACGCCAAGCTGGCCTAGCCTTCTCCGTCCCTCCATCGCAATAACCAGAAGTACAGGAATATTAACCTGTTTTCCATCGACTACGCTTTTCAGCCTCGCCTTAGGGACCGACTAACCCTGCGTCGATTAACGTTGCGCAGGAAACCTTGGTCTTTCGGCGTGGGTGTTTTTCACACCCATTGTCGTTACTCATGTCAGCATTCGCACTTCTGATACCTCCAGCAAGCTTCTCAACTCACCTTCACAGGCTTACAGAACGCTCCTCTACCGCATCACTTACGTGATACCCGTAGCTTCGGTGTATGGTTTGAGCCCCGTTACATCTTCCGCGCAGGCCGACTCGACTAGTGAGCTATTACGCTTTCTTTAAAGGGTGGCTGCTTCTAAGCCAACCTCCTAGCTGTCTAAGCCTTCCCACATCGTTTCCCACTTAACCATAACTTTGGGACCTTAGCTGACGGTCTGGGTTGTTTCCCTTTTCACGACGGACGTTAGCACCCGCCGTGTGTCTCCCATGCTCGGCACTTGTAGGTATTCGGAGTTTGCATCGGTTTGGTAAGTCGGGATGACCCCCTAGCCGAAACAGTGCTCTACCCCCTACAGTGATACATGAGGCGCTACCTAAATAGCTTTCGAGGAGAACCAGCTATCTCCGAGCTTGATTAGCCTTTCACTCCGATCCACAGGTCATCCGCTAACTTTTCAACGGTAGTCGGTTCGGTCCTCCAGTCAGTGTTACCTAACCTTCAACCTGCCCATGGATAGATCGCCCGGTTTCGGGTCTATTCCCAGCGACTAGACGCCCTATTAAGACTCGCTTTCGCTACGCCTCCCCTATTCGGTTAAGCTCGCCACTGAAAATAAGTCGCTGACCCATTATACAAAAGGTACGCAGTCACCCAACAAAGTGGGCTCCCACTGCTTGTACGCATACGGTTTCAGGATCTATTTCACTCCCCTCTCCGGGGTTCTTTTCGCCTTTCCCTCACGGTACTAGTTCACTATCGGTCAGTCAGTAGTATTTAGCCTTGGAGGATGGTCCCCCCATATTCAGACAGAGTTTCTCGTGCTCCGTCCTACTCGATTTCACTTCTAAGATCCTTTCGCGTACAGGGCTATCACCCACTATGGCCGCACTTTCCAGAGCGTTCCGCTAAAATCAAAGAAGCTTAAGGGCTAGTCCCCGTTCGCTCGCCACTACTAAGGGAATCTCGGTTGATTTCTTTTCCTCAGGGTACTTAGATGTTTCAGTTCCCCTGGTTCGCTTCTTGCACCTATGTATTCAGTACAAGATAACCATCTTATGATGGCTGGGTTCCCCCATTCAGACATCTCCGGATCACAGTCTGTTTGCCGACTCCCCGAAGCTTTTCGCAGGCTACCACGTCTTTCATCGCCTCTGACTGCCAAGGCATCCACCGTATGCGCTTCTTCACTTGACCATATAACCCCAAGCAATCTGGTTATACTGTGAAGACGACATTCGCCGAAAATTCGATCTGGCTCTAAGAGCCACTCACAAATTTTACCTTAGCCTGATCCGTTACCAGTGAAAGCAACGTTCAGTCTATCTTTCTATCACATACCCAAATTTTTAAAGAACGATCTAATCAAAAGACTAGAAATCAACATTCATCATCCCGCGGATGGAATGCTCATTTCTAAGCTTTAAACGTTGGAACCAATCTGTAATGGTGGAGCCAAGCGGGATCGAACCGCTGACCTCCTGCGTGCAAGGCAGGCGCTCTCCCAGCTGAGCTATGGCCCCGTATCGCTACAGGGTACACCATGAAATTGGTGGGTCTGGGCAGATTCGAACTGCCGACCTCACCCTTATCAGGGGTGCGCTCTAACCAACTGAGCTACAGACCCAATCGTCTTCTTCAATGAATCAAGCAATTCGTGTGGGAGCTCATGGAGCCGCTGCTGTCGTCGATTAAGGAGGTGATCCAGCCGCAGGTTCCCCTACGGCTACCTTGTTACGACTTCACCCCAGTCATGAATCACACCGTGGTAACCGTCCTCCCGAAGGTTAGACTAGCTACTTCTGGTGCAACCCACTCCCATGGTGTGACGGGCGGTGTGTACAAGGCCCGGGAACGTATTCACCGCGACATTCTGATTCGCGATTACTAGCGATTCCGACTTCACGCAGTCGAGTTGCAGACTGCGATCCGGACTACGATCGGTTTTGTGGGATTAGCTCCACCTCGCGGCTTGGCAACCCTCTGTACCGACCATTGTAGCACGTGTGTAGCCCAGGCCGTAAGGGCCATGATGACTTGACGTCATCCCCACCTTCCTCCGGTTTGTCACCGGCAGTCTCCTTAGAGTGCCCACCATAACGTGCTGGTAACTAAGGACAAGGGTTGCGCTCGTTACGGGACTTAACCCAACATCTCACGACACGAGCTGACGACAGCCATGCAGCACCTGTCTCAATGCTCCCGAAGGCACCAATCCATCTCTGGAAAGTTCATTGGATGTCAAGGCCTGGTAAGGTTCTTCGCGTTGCTTCGAATTAAACCACATGCTCCACCGCTTGTGCGGGCCCCCGTCAATTCATTTGAGTTTTAACCTTGCGGCCGTACTCCCCAGGCGGTCAACTTAATGCGTTAGCTGCGCCACTAAGAGCTCAAGGCTCCCAACGGCTAGTTGACATCGTTTACGGCGTGGACTACCAGGGTATCTAATCCTGTTTGCTCCCCACGCTTTCGCACCTCAGTGTCAGTATCAGTCCAGGTGGTCGCCTTCGCCACTGGTGTTCCTTCCTATATCTACGCATTTCACCGCTACACAGGAAATTCCACCACCCTCTACCATACTCTAGCTCGACAGTTTTGAATGCAGTTCCCAGGTTGAGCCCGGGGATTTCACATCCAACTTAACGAACCACCTACGCGCGCTTTACGCCCAGTAATTCCGATTAACGCTTGCACCCTCTGTATTACCGCGGCTGCTGGCACAGAGTTAGCCGGTGCTTATTCTGTCGGTAACGTCAAAACACTAACGTATTAGGTTAATGCCCTTCCTCCCAACTTAAAGTGCTTTACAATCCGAAGACCTTCTTCACACACGCGGCATGGCTGGATCAGGCTTTCGCCCATTGTCCAATATTCCCCACTGCTGCCTCCCGTAGGAGTCTGGACCGTGTCTCAGTTCCAGTGTGACTGATCATCCTCTCAGACCAGTTACGGATCGTCGCCTTGGTGAGCCATTACCTCACCAACTAGCTAATCCGACCTAGGCTCATCTGATAGCGCAAGGCCCGAAGGTCCCCTGCTTTCTCCCGTAGGACGTATGCGGTATTAGCGTCCGTTTCCGAGCGTTATCCCCCACTACCAGGCAGATTCCTAGGCATTACTCACCCGTCCGCCGCTCGCCACCAGGTACAAGTACCCGTGCTGCCGCTCGACTTGCATGTGTTAGGCCTGCCGCCAGCGTTCAATCTGAGCCATGATCAAACTCTTCAGTTCAAACATCTTTGGGTTTTGAGAAAACCCTAAACTTGGCTCAGCAATCGTTGGTTACATCTTTGATTTCTCGCGGAGTAACTTGTGATGCTGATAATCTGTTGACTAGCAGTCTGACTCCACAAGCACCCACACGAATTGCTTGATTCAGTTGTTAAAGAGCGGTGGGTTGAGCCTTTCGTCTCAACCGAGGCGCGCATTCTACAGCGCCCCGTGTATCTGTCAAGCGGTTATTTTAAGAAGTTTTCAAAGTTTCGCTTGGAAATCCTTAACAACTTCAACCACTTGCGCTTTCGATCTCTCGTTAGCGGGAGGCGAATTCTACAGCGTTACTCGCTGCTGTCAACACCTCTTTTTTACCGCTTTCGACCGAGAAGATCGAACCGTCGATAGCGCCCAACAAACCGGCCTACCCACTCCTTCCGCGCCTCGATGAACTGAAGCGAAGCACTTACCGAAACCTGGTTAACTCGTTGAAACTCAAGGAGTTTTCCGTTTCGACTGCGCCGGAAGTGGGGCGAATTATAGACATCCAGAATTTGCCGTCAACCCTTTATTTCGTTTTTATTACCGACGGGATCTTCTTGCCGATTAAACGAGGGATCCGCCGCGCAACCGGCCCAATCCTCAGCAACAACAATACGCCGCCTATAAAGGCATATATCGACCACTCCTTGAGATCCGCTCGCACGATCCACAACATATGCAGCAACCCAAGCCCGAGGATCAGGTAGGCCAGCCGATGCAGCTTTTTCCAGCGGGCTCCAAGTCGCCTTTGACTATAACGATTGGACGTAACTGCCAAGGCCAGCAGGCCAAGAAAGCCGAGCGCTCCAACGATGATGTAGGGCCGTTTGCTCAGCTCGACGCCTAACTGCGACCAATCGAACCCCAGGATGAACGCCGCATATCCACCCAAATGCAACACGACGTAAGCAAAGCACCACAACCCCAACTGTCGTCTTACGGCAATCCACCCAGCCCAGCCGGTCAGCTTCTGCAGCGGCGTCATGCTCAATGTGATCAATAGCAGTACCAGGGTTCCCAACCCGAGTCGATCCACCAGCACCTTGCCTGGATCCGGTCCCAACGAATTCATCAACGCTTCGTAAAGCCAAAGCAATGGCCATATCGCCGCTGCGACGAAAACGCCTATCCGCCATGCCAGGAAACGCATCAGTAGTCTTTCCTCAGATCCATCCCTGCATATAAAGAAGCTACTTCCTCCTGGTATCCGTTAAACATCAAGGTATCGCGCACATTGGGGCTCAACAGACCGCTTGGCAAACGACGCTCTCGCGCCTGGGTCCAACGGGGATGATCGACGGTGGGATTCACGTTCGCATAAAAGCCGTACTCATCGGAGGCTATGCTTTGCCAAGTGGTCTTGGGCTGCTCACCCACCAGGCTGATGCGCACGATGGACTTGACGCTCTTGAAGCCATACTTCCACGGCACCACCAACCGTAAAGGAGCGCCATTCTGGTTAGGCAGCTCCCTTCCGTACATGCCAACCGCCAGGATGGCCAGCGGGTTCATCGCTTCATCCAACCGCAAACCTTCCACGTAGGGCCAGTCGATCAATGCAAAACCTGAACGCTGGCCTGGCATGGTCTTGGGGTCCTGCAAGGTTTCAAAACGAATGTATTTGGCCTTGGACGTCGGCTCGACTTGCTTGAGTAACGCGGATATGGGGAAACCAATCCAAGGGATGACCATTGACCAAGCCTCGACGCAGCGCAAACGGTAGATACGCTCTTCGAGCTGATAAGGCTTCATGAAATCTTCCAGTCCATAGCGCCCCGGCTTGCCCACCTCGCCATCCACCACCACGGTCCAGGGCTCGGTTTTCAACGATCCCGCATTGGCTGCCGGATCGCCTTTGTCAGTGCCGAACTCATAAAAGTTGTTGTAGTGGGTTGCATCCTTGAAGGGTGTGATTGCCTCCCCCTTGGCGGTCACCGCATCCCATTGGGTAGCAGGCAGCTTATCGGCAAACCAGGACGGCGCGTTTCCAGGCTCCACATTGGGATAACGCGCCACATCAGCGGCGCCGGCCCAGCGCGGCAGACTGCTTATGGCGACGCCAGCCACGGCGGCCCCCAGCATCTGGCGACGGGATAGATAAAGGGATTCGGGCGTGACGTCCGACTCATGACAATCGGACGACTTGGGGATCTTGATCAGCATGACGACTCCGCAGCATTGGGGGGAGATGCACCAATAGACTGCGGAGTATGGGGGAAATTAGATTAAGGCAACATTTAGCGGCGGCGAAGACGCAACAAATATTGCACCGGACCGGAAGCGGCATAGGCGAGGAAGACCAGCAGCAGGATACGTGGCGGATCGCTGAACACCACCGCAAACACCAGTACTACGGCCAGGATGGCCACGAACGGCACACGGCCCTTCAGGTCCAGCTCCTTGAAGCTGTTGTACTTGATGTTGCTGACCATCAGCATTCCGGCCGCCGCGACCAACAATGCGACCAGGAACGACATCTTCGAGCCCTGGATCCCGTAGTCGCTGAACGCCCAGACCACCCCCGCCACGACCCCAGCAGCCGCAGGACTGGCGAGACCAATGAAGTAGCGCTTGTCCGCAGTGCCGACCTGGGTATTGAAACGCGCCAGACGTAACGCGGCACCGGCTACATAGATGAAGGCAACCATCCAGCCGACCTTGCCCATGTCACCCAGTGCCCAGCCGAATGCCAGCAACGCAGGGGCGACACCGAACGCAACCATGTCGGACAGAGAATCGTATTCGGCACCGAATGCACTCTGGGTGTTGGTCATGCGGGCCACGCGCCCATCCAGGCCATCGAGCACCATGGCGACGAAAATCGCAATCGCGGCAAAAGCGAAGTAGCGACTCGCCCCAGCGCTGTCACCCGCACTTAATGCCGCCTGGGCACTCATGGAGCTGATGATGGAATAGAAACCGGCGAACAGGTTCGCGGTGGTAAACAGGTTCGGCAGCAGATAGATGCCACGATGCCGGACCTTACGGCCTTCCGCGTCATGCCCCTCTTCGACATGCTCGTCGATAGGCAACAGGCTTTCGGCGTCAGGAGCCTGGTTCGGCTCGTCGGGACGTTCGCTCATGGACAGTACCTTGCAACGGTGTGAAAAATTCGACAGGTGCCCGGGGCGACGGTTCGACCCCAAACGATGCAGCTTTATACCAGAAGCCGACGCCCAAACGAAAAAACGCGGCCTGGGCCGCGTTTTTTTTCGATCAAGCTCGCGACTCAGTTCTTGGCTTTGTCGACGATCTTGTTGGCACCGATCCACGGCATCATGGAGCGCAGTTGCTCGCCGATGATCTCGATACCATGAGCGGCGTTGTTACGACGCTTGGCGGTCATCGAAGGATAGCCGGTAGCACCTTCGCTGATGAACATCTTGGCGTATTCGCCGTCCTGAATACGTTTCAGGGCATTGCGCATGGCCTGACGGGACTCGGCGTTGATGACTTCCGGACCGGTCACGTACTCGCCGTACTCGGCGTTGTTGGAGATCGAGTAGTTCATGTTGGCAATACCGCCTTCGTACATGAGGTCAACGATCAGCTTCAGTTCGTGCAGGCATTCGAAGTAGGCCATTTCAGGCGCGTAGCCTGCTTCAACCAAGGTTTCGAAACCGGCTTTCACCAGCTCAACGGTACCACCGCACAGAACGGCTTGCTCGCCGAACAGGTCGGTTTCAGTCTCGTCCTTGAAGGTGGTTTCGATGATGCCGGTACGACCGCCACCAACACCGGCAGCGTAGGACAGGGCCACGTTCTTGGCGTTGCCGGACGCATCCTGGTAAATCGCGATCAGGTCAGGGATACCGCCGCCCTTGACGAACTCGGAGCGTACGGTGTGGCCCGGTGCCTTCGGCGCGATCATGATCACGTCGAGGTCGGCGCGTGGCACAACCTGGTTATAGTGGATCGCGAAGCCGTGGGAGAAGGCCAGGGTGGCGCCTTTCTTGATGTTCGGCTCGATTTCGTTCTTGTACAGCGACGATTGGAACTCGTCCGGGGTCAGGATCATGACCAGGTCGGCAGCGGCTACGGCGGAAGCCACGTCGGTGACTTTCAAGCCATGGGCCTCGGCCTTGGCAACAGTGGCCGAGCCTTTGCGCAGGCCCACGGTCACGTCAACGCCGGAGTCTTTCAGGTTGCACGCCTGGGCGTGACCTTGAGAACCGTAGCCGATGATGGCGACTTTCTTGCCCTGGATGATCGACAGGTCGCAATCTTTATCGTAGAAAACTTTCATGAATTTCCCCTATATCCGGCCGTTCCGGCCATTCGCTAATTTGGTTTAGATGCTCAGTACTTTGTCGCCACGGGCAATCCCGGTGACGCCACTGCGTACGGTTTCCAGAATCGAGGCAGTGCCGATCGATTGAATGAAGCTGTCGAGCTTGTCGCTGGTACCGGTCAACTGAACGGTATAGACGCTGGCGCTGACATCGACGATCTGCCCACGATAAATATCGGTAGTGCGTTTGATCTCGGCGCGCTGGGCACCGGTGGCCTTGACCTTGACCAACATCAGTTCGCGTTCGATGTGAGCGCTTTCCGACAGGTCCACCAGCTTGACCACCTCGATCAGCTTGTTCAGGTTCTTGGTGATCTGCTCGATGACTTCATCGTGGCCCACGGTGGTCAGCGTCAGACGCGACAAGGTCGGATCCTCCGTTGGTGCCACGGTCAGGCTTTCGATGTTGTAGTTGCGCTGTGAGAACAGGCCCACTACGCGAGACAGAGCACCCGGTTCGTTTTCCAGAAGCAAGGAAATAATGTGTCGCATGATTAGGTACGCTCCGTCTTGCTCAGCCACATATCGCGCATGGAGCCGTCTTTGATCTGCATCGGGTAGACGTGCTCGCTGGTGTCGACCTGGATGTCCAGGAACACCAGTCGATCCTTCATGGCGAAGGCTTCTTCGAGCCCGGACTTCAAGTCCTTCAGGTCAGCGATGCGGATGCCGACGTGACCATAGGCCTCGACCAGCTTGACGAAATCCGGCAACGACTCCATGTAGGAGTGCGAGTGACGGCTGCCGTAGCTCATGTCCTGCCACTGGCGAACCATGCCCAGTACACCGTTGTTCAGGTTGACGATTTTCACCGGCAGACCGTATTGCAGGCAGGTCGACAGCTCCTGGATATTCATCTGGATGCTGCCTTCACCGGTCACACAGGCAACATCGTTGTCCGGGAAGCTCAACTTGACGCCCATGGCCGCCGGGAATCCGAAGCCCATGGTGCCGAGGCCGCCGGAGTTGATCCAGCGGTTGGGTTTGTTGAACTTGTAGTACTGCGCCGCGAACATCTGGTGCTGGCCCACGTCCGACGTCACGAAGGCGTCGCCGTTGGTCACTTCGCACAACGTCTCGATGACGGTCTGCGGCTTGATTACGCTGCCGTCGCCCTTGTCGTACGGGAACAGGCCCCGATCGCCACGCCATTCATCGACCTGCTTCCACCAACTGGCCACGGCATCTTTGTTAGGAGCCTCGCCAATTTCCTTGAGGATCGCGACCATCTCGGTCAGCACGCTCTCGACAGGACCCACAATCGGCACGTCTGCCTTGATGGTCTTGGAGATGGACGCCGGATCGATATCGATGTGGATGATCTTGGCGTTCGGACAGAACTTCGCCGGACCGTTGATGACACGGTCGTCGAAGCGCGCGCCCACGGCCAGGATCACATCGGCATGGTGCATCGCCAGGTTGGCGGTGTAGCTGCCGTGCATGCCGAGCATGCCGATGAACTGGCGGTCGGTACCTGGGTAGGCGCCGAGCCCCATCAGCGTATTTGTAACAGGCAGGTTGAGCATCTTGGCCAGTTCGGTCAGGGGCTCAGAACCACCGCCGAGGATCACGCCACCGCCGGAATAGAGCACTGGACGCTTGGCCGCCAGCAGCATTTCGGCAGCCTTGCGGATTTGTCCCGAGTGACCGCGCACGGCCGGGCTGTAGGAGCGCAGCTTGGCTTTCTTCGGATAAATGTATTCGAACTTCTCGGCCGGGTTGGTCATGTCTTTTGGTACGTCGACCACGACAGGGCCAGGACGACCGGACTCGGCCAGGTAGAACGCCTTTTTCATGACCTCCGGGATTTCCGAAGCGTGCTTGATCATGAAGCTGTGCTTCACGATCGGCCGGGAGATACCGATCATGTCGGTTTCCTGGAACGCATCGGTGCCGACCATGGAGCTGGGCACCTGGCCGGAGATGATCACCATTGGAATCGAGTCCATATAGGCCGTGGCGATACCGGTAATGGCGTTCGTGGCGCCGGGGCCGGATGTCACCAGAACCACGCCGGCCTTGCCGGTGGCGCGGGCATAGCCGTCAGCCATGTGGGTGGCCGCTTGTTCGTGGCGAACCAGGATGTGGGTCACTTCCGGTTCTTTGAACAGGGCATCATAGACATGAAGAAGAGCACCACCGGGGTACCCGTAGATATATTTGACGCCTTCGTCACGCAAGAAGCGGACGAGCATCTCACCGCCAGATAAAAGCTCCACGTTGTTCACCTCTAAAACGCCAGAATACCGACCCATGGGAAAGGGACGGGTCTTAATAGGTTTACTTCTCGGCAGAGCATGAGCGACGGTGGTCGCCGACTACGTCAGCACTGACTGAGCAAGTATTGGGATCGTCCCAAGTGTTGCGGGCCTTTCCCACCCAGCGCGAGGTAACGCGTTGCGGGTGTAACAGGTCGGCGCGGATGTGCGCCTCATGATCTGCCGAGTGGGTCTGCTTCTGGCAGTCCCTCTACAGCGGACTTTGGATTCTTCTGTTTCGCCCTCTGCAAGTCAAGTCGTCAATGTGCTTTATTGAAGTAAGCACATGAGAACGCAAGAAAAAACCTTTAAACGGCTACTCTGTTAGCTTCGATTGCGCAACCCAGGACAAGGAAACAGCATGCGAATGATGTTATTGACGGCCAGCCTGTTGGTGGGCCTGAGCCCAATGAGCATGGCCGGCCAGATCTTCAAGTGGGTCGATGCCCAAGGCGTGACCCATTTCGGCGCCCAGCCGCCCGAGGGCGTCCAAGCGACCACCGTGGGCAAATCCACGACGCCCGCCCCCAAACCTGCGGCGCCAGCTTCAGGAGGAGTCATTGGCGACCAGAAAACCATCGATCAGCAGGTAAAACAGCAGGTTGCTGAACAGGAAGCTCAACTCAAGGCGTTTTGCGAACAGGCACGGACAAACCTGGCGCAGCTGCAGAACAACCCTAGGGTACGGGAAGAGGTGGAAGGCGAAATGCGCCGGCTTACCGACGAAGAGCGGCGCCAGCGCATCGATGAAACCCGTGCGCAGATCGACGAGAACTGCCAGTGAGTACCGTCAGCTGACGGCGGCGATCAGCTGGTCGAATTGTGCCAGCAGTCGCTGCAACTCGGTCCCCTGCCCTGGCCGTTGGGCATAGACCATTTCAGCCATGGCCAGAATACCCGAGGCGTTGGGCAGCGGCAGGTCGTTTTCCAGGATGGCTTTCATGCGCGGAAGAAAGATCCATTGCAGCCACTGCTCGAAATCCAGGGTGTCGACGGCGAACGGCTCGACACTGGCCAGCGCCTCGGCCGAAGGCGAAACATCACTCCACCAGCCCTGGACCCGCAGCTCTCGCTCGATCAGCAGTAGCTGATCGGCAATCTTGGGAAACCGAACATCCATCAGAGCGAAACCTTGGCTTTCTGGCGGGCCAATGCCGCGCCTGCCGAATCGCCTTGCTTCTCGCGAGCCTGGGCGATCAATTCCCACAGGCTCGCCTGGAGCGCCGGGCGACCGCTGGAGAATGTCAGGCCGCGACGAGCCAGTTGTTCGGCTTGCGGCGCATCGCCCTGGGCCATGCGTACCTGGGCCAGACGATAAAGAACCTGCGGCTCACGCGGCGCAACACGCTGGGCTCGCTCGAGGCTCGAGGAAGCGCCGTTGAGATCCCCTCCCGCCTGCTGCTGTTGCGCCGTGGTCAACAGGGCCAATACCGGTCCGTCCAGTTGCTCATCGGCGGACAAGCCACCGGAACTGGCCGATGGGATACTGCTCGGCGTCGATGGCATGCTGTAGCTGCCCTGGTTGATCGGCGAGGTTTCGATAGGTCCAGGCGTGATCGGGCCCGGCGTGATCGGCGTGCTGCTGATCGGTGCCGACGTGGTGGCGCCACCTCCCGGCACCATTACCACCACGCCGGTGTCCCCTTGGGGAATCGCCTGCGCCTGGCCTTGTACTGGCCGTTTGACCGTCGTCTGACGGAAACCACCGTTGGCCGAGACTCGCTCGCTATTGGAAACGGCCGTACCGGAGTCGACGACCGGAATCGAACCGCGCTGTACGGTGGAACAGCCACTGAGCAAAGCCACGGCGGTTACCGCTGGAATCAACCACTTGTTCACTTGAAACCCTCTTTGCTTAATTCATCCAGTCCTTGACCCAATCCATCACCGATTCGGCGGGATTCTGACCACCACAGGCTGCACCGGGTGGCGGTTCGCTGCCGCGAATATACGGCATCTGCACAGCGCCCGGGCAGTTGGCATCGGAGCCTTGCCCAGTGCGCGAATCGACCCAGGCCTGGACGATGTTGTCGGGTTGCGGCATGTCCAGAGGCAGCGGATCGGCCTTGCGCATGAAACTGGTCCAGACCTGCAACGCACCGGTGGCGCCAGTGAACGGCGTCTTGCCATTGTCGTCACGGCCAAGCCAGACAACCGCCAGCAAGTCCTGGCTGAATCCGGCGAACCAGCTGTCGCGCGAATCGTTACTCGTACCGGTCTTGCCCGCCAGGGTCAACGTCCGTGGGAGTACGTTATAGACCGAACTGCCAGTGCCTTCGCGCATGACTCGTTGCATGGCGCTCTGGATCAGATAAATAGAAGCCGGGTCGAAGCGTTGCTGAATCTGGAACGGATAACGCTTGAGCGGCTCGCCATCGGCGGTCAACACGCTGCGGATCCCGCGCATCGGTGTGTTGAAGCCACCATTGGCAAGGGTCTGGTACATGGCCGCCACTTCGATCGGAGCCAGGCCACCGGCGCCCAACAGCATCGATGGGAAGGCCGGGAATTCGCGGTTCACTCCCAGGCGCGCCAAGGTCTTGAGCACATTCGGCACGCCGACTTCCAGCCCGAGGCGGGCCGTCGATAGGTTGTAGGAATGCGCCAGGCCTTGGTACAGGAACACCGTGCCGTGGGGACGACGATCATAGTTCTGCGGCGTCCAGACCTGCCCGTCCGCGCCCTTGACCGAGAACGACTCATCGGACAGCCAACTGGTGAGCGTGTACTGGCTTGGCTTTTCCAACGCAGTGAGATAAACCGCCGGTTTGATCAGCGAGCCGATCGGTCGCACCGCGTCCAACGCCCGGTTGAATCCTGCGAAACTGGCCTGGCGGCTGCCGATCATCGCCTGGACTTCCCCGGTTTCAGGGTTGGTCACCACCATAGCCGCTTCGACTTCGTCGGAACCCTTGCGCCCCGCCAGTCGCTTGAAAGTGTCATTGACCGAGGCCTCGGCCTTCATCTGCAGGATCGGGTCGAAACTGGTGAAGATCCGCAGGCCTTCTTCGGTCAAGTCTTCGTCGCGGTAGTCTTCTCGCAGTTGACGCTTGACCAGGTCCATGAAGCCAGGGAAAGAACTGTCCGCCAAGCTGCCACGCTTGGTCACGCCCAGCGGCATCTTTTTCGCCGCCTCGACTTGTTCTGCCGTTGCCACGCCCTGCTGCTGCAACAGATCGAGCACCAGGTTGCGCCGCTCAAGCGCACGCTCCGGATTACGACGCGGGTTGTAGGAAGACGGCCCCTTGACCATGCCCACCAACAACGCCACCTGGTGCAGCTTGAGTTCGGACAGTGGCTGGCTGAAGAAGAACTGGCTGGCCAGGCCGAAACCGTGCACCGCGCGCTGGCCGTCTTGCCCGACGAAGACCTCGTTGAGGTACGCCTCCAGGATCTCCTGCTTGTCGTAGTGCAGCTCCAGCAGCAACGCCATCATGGCTTCGGTCAACTTGCGGGTCAGGCTGCGCTCGTTGGTCAGGTAGAAGTTCTTGACCAACTGCTGGGTCAAGGTACTGCCGCCCTGGCGCATGTGCCCCGAAGAAGTATTGACCCAGACGGCACGGGCGATCGACTTGGGCGAGACGCCGAAGTGATGGTAGAAATCACGGTCCTCGACGGCAATCAGCGTATCGAGCAGGAACGGTGGCACCTGGTCGATCTTGATCAGGATGCGGTCTTCGAGGTTCTTGGGGTATAGGCCGCCAATCAACAGCGGCTCAAGACGCACCACGGACAGCTTGGCATTGTTGGCACCGGTCAGCGCGGCTACATAGTCGCCGGAAAACCGCACCCGCACCGGTTGCGCCTGCTCCATGCCTTCATAGAACTGGAAACCGCGGGTGTTGAGGTCGATGGTATTGCCGTTCACCGACGCCGCCCCGGGACCATTGGCGACGCTTTCGCGGCGATAACCCAAGGCATCGAGCTCAGTCAGGAAATCATCCTTGCTCAGCTTTTGTCCGACGAACAGCTCCAACGGCCGTGCGTAGACCTTGGCCGGGATGGTCCAGCGCTTGCCGGAGAACTTCTCCTGGACGATAGCATCGAGGTAGACGGCAAAACCGGCAAGCACGACAAGGCCTACCAGGCTCAGTTTAAGGGCCCAGCCCAACCAGGGCCGCAGGCGGCTGGCGGGTGGTTTCTTGGGGGTGCGGGGGGATCGGGTACGAGTCATGGCGGCGGATTATACGCACTTTGTCGAGGTTCAACATGAGTCCGCCAAGGTTTGCGTTAGCGCCGCTTGCGGCCATAATGACCGCCTTGAATTTTCCAGTCTCTGAAGGATCGCCCGTGAGCCAATCACTGATCGCTGCCCTGCAAAACCCAGCCCTCTACCCGCATCCCATCGAAGGGTTCCAGGTCATCGAAACCCACATCTCCTGGGTGTTGCTCACCGGCCCCTACGCTTACAAATTCAAGAAACCGGTCAATTTCGGCTTCCTCGACTTCACCAGCCTCGACGCACGCAAGCATTTCTGCGGCGAAGAACTGCGCCTGAACCAACGCCTGACCCAGGACCTTTACCTGGAAGTCTTGCCGATCACTGGCAGTGCCCAAGCGCCACAACTGGGCGGCGACGGCCCGGCTATCGAATACGCCTTGAAAATGCGCCAGTTCCCCCAAAGTGAACTGCTCAGCACGCTGCAGGCCAATGGCGAACTGACCACCGCGCACATCGATGAAATGGCCGCGCAGATCGCCCAGTTCCACCTCACCACGCCAAAAGTGCCTGCCGACAATGCGGCGGGCACACCAGACAGCGTCATGGCGCCGGTGCGGCAGAATTTCGAACAGATCCGTCCACTCCTCAACGACAAGGCTGACCTGCTGCAACTCGAGGCTCTCCAGGCCTGGGCGGAAACCAGCTTCGAGCGGCTCAAGCCGTTGTTTACCCAACGCAAGGCCGACGGTTTCATTCGCGAATGCCACGGCGACATCCATCTGGGCAACGCCACGGTGATCGACGGCAAAGTGGTGATCTTCGACTGCATCGAATTCAACGAGCCATTCCGTTTCACCGATGTCTACGCCGACACCGGGTTCTTGGCGATGGACCTTGAAGACCGCGGCCTCAAGTCCCTGGCGCGACGCTTCGTCAGCCAATACCTGGAGCTGACCGGCGATTACGATGGCCTGGAATTGCTGAACTTCTACAAGGCCTATCGTGCCCTGGTCCGCGCCAAGGTCGCGCTGTTCAGCATGCCCGCCGAAGCCGATCCGGTGCAGCGCGCCACGACCCTGCGTCAATACCGCAACTACGCCAACCTGGCGGAAAGCTACAGCACGATTCCTTCGCGCTTCCTGGCCATCACCCACGGCGTGTCCGCCGTTGGCAAAAGCCACGTAGCGATGCGCCTGGTGGAAGCGCTTGGCGCGATTCGCCTGCGCTCGGACGTGGAACGCAAGCGCCTGTTCGGTGAACAGCAAGTGCCGAACGATCCACAGGCCGGCATCTATAGCAGCGATGCCAGCAGCGCCACGTACGCCCGGCTGCATGAGGTCGCCGATGCGATCCTCCACGCCGGTTTCCCCGTGGTGATCGATGCCACCTACCTCAAGCATGATCAGCGCGACGCCGCGGCCAAGGTTGCCGAAGGCACGGGCGCGCCGTTCCTGATTCTGGATTGCGAGGCGCCGCAAGCAGTGATCGAGAGCCGGCTCGCCCAGCGCCAAGCCGACCAGAAGGATCCTTCCGATGCCAACCTGACCGTCATCGCCTCCCAGCAGGCCAGCCGGGAAGCACTGACGCCGGCAGAAATCCTTTGCAGCAAACGGGTTCAAACCAACGAAAGCGGCACGCTGGATGTCGTGGTGGCGCAGATCCGCCAACGCTTGCCGGGCCTGTAGAAACTATTTCGGCCGTGAAGCGACGCCCGGCTTCACGGCCGCCAAATAGTGGCACTATACTGGCGCCATAAAACCATCAGGTGATATGCCATGAGCCACCCAAAGCTTCTCGATACCCCGCTTTATGCCTTGTTGCGCAAAGATGACGTCGCCGGGTTTAACGCCGAACGACCTCAAGGTCCTATCGACATGCGCGGCGGCGATTTTCGTGGCCTCGACCTGCGGGAACTGAACGCCGACGACGTGGATTTCACGGATGCCTACTTCCGTTCCACCGATTTGCGCGGCATCGATTTTCGCAAGTCGTCACTGGAAGGCGCGAGCCTGGCTCATGCGCAGATCTCCGGCACCTACTTTCCACCCGAGCTATCTGCCGACGAGATCCTGATGTCGATGAATTTCGGCACTCGCCTGCGCTATCGCACCCGCTGAAACGACGGCACCCGTGGTTGCGGCACCATCACTCTCCAGCGCCCCTGCCTGCGCTGGACGATGCGCTTTTCCTTCTTTCCTCACCCATCGTGCGTAATGCATTAGAAGCTTTTGCGTCGATTCCGATCAAAGAATCACGCTTTTCCTGCTGAACGCTACACTCCTGAAAAGCTTGCCCACTGCACCAGTCGGCCGTCGCAAGGAGGCTCGATGAATGATGAACTGCAACACCTGAAGAATCTGGGCAAGACATCAGCCCAGTGGCTGCACGCCGTGGGCATCCACAGCGCCTCGGATCTGCGCCGGCTCGGCGCGGTAGACGCCTATCGCGCCGTACGCACTCGCGGGTTTCGCGCTTCCAAAGTGCTGCTGTATGCCATCGAAGGCGCGCTGATGGACATGCATTGGAACGATATCCCCCCGGAACGCAAGGAAGCCCTCAACAAACAGTTGGATGCCATTTCGGCGCGGCACAAAGCTTGAAACCATTTTTTCTCGCGTCCGACCCGCTCACGCCAAGAAACTTCGGGCAATCGGGAAAGAATGTTTGACTTGGTAATGAGAATCGCTATGATTACCACATCCGGTCGCGAGACTGGTCGATATTTGAAAAGCCCTTGGTTCGGACTCTCAGATATCTCCTCATCAGGCTAATCACGGTTATTTGACCCGGCTTTTGCCGGGTCTTTTTTTGCCTGGAGAATCACTTCGCGTCGCCTGAACGCATTTGCGCGCAGTAATCCTGCGGCGGCATTGCCGGGGTGTACCACACGTAATCCGCCATGGCCGGTGTCACATTGCTGCCCTCTTCAGCCAACATCAGCACCGACGGCCCATCGTGGGCCCCCAGATCCAGCGCATGCAGCGGCACGCCAACGTCCTTGCGGCCATGCCAGGCGCCCGCGAACAACAACGCCGGCGCGGGAGCCTCAAGCAATCGTTCGGCCATGCGCCGGTCACGCTGCTGCTGCACAGCCAGCATCGCAGGCATTTGCGACTCTGGCAGGAGTCCGCAGTGGGACTCACGGATCTGCTCCAGCAGCACGCCCTTCACAGCATCCGAATTGGAAAGAACTCCCTGCATCACAGGCGCTTGACGATAAATCCGTTGGATCTGCGCGCTGTCCAGATTGGCCGCCAGCACGGGATAGGATTGCATCAGGGCGAACTCGACCATGGGCCCGTAGAGGCTCCAGTCCCAACCTGGCGACCAGTCCAACGCGCCGGGCAGATCCCTTGGCAAGGCAGACAACTGGCGAACCGCGTCGACCCGTGGTTGTTGCTGGGGCGTCAACATCTCCAGTAACAGGCTGCCTTGGGCCCGTCGCTCGGCCAAGGCCTGGAGCAGCCAACGCTGCAATTCATGGTGATCGCGATTGTCATGTTGCTCTCCAACCACGACTCGCTGGGCACCCGCCAAACGCTTGACCAATACCTGGGGCGTGATCGATTGGCCGGTGTGCAAATCACGAATCCGTCCACCAAGCGGAGGGGGCTCGACAGTTTGACAGGCCGTCAACACAGCCAATGCCAGCATCAGGATCAAGCGCATATCGGTATTCTCCAGCCAGACTCAGCGGGCAATGATCAACGGATGGCCGCGCTCCGGATGGGACTGCACCAGCACGTCCAGGCCAAACACCGCCTTGAGGGGCTCCGGGCGCAGCACTTGCTGGGGCGAATCCAGGGCCACCGGCCTGCCGGACGCCAGCAGCAACAGGCGATCACAGTAACGCGCCGCCAGGTTCAGGTCATGCAGGATCACCAGCACCGCCGCGCCACGACCGGAAAATTCACGCACCGCTTGCAGAATGGTGTGCTGATGCAGCGGATCGAGCATGGAAGTGGGTTCGTCCAGCAGCAGGATCTGTCCCGCCTCGCCCGGCCACAATTGCGCCAGTACCCGGGCCAGATGGACCCGCTGTCGCTCACCGCCGGACAAGCTCAGGTAATTGCGACCTTGCAAATGTGCGGCGTCCGCAGCCCGCAGCGCCAATTCGACAATTTGCCCGTCACGTATCCGGCCGCTCTGGTGGGGCAGCCGCCCGAGGCCGACGACTTCTTCAACACGGAATGCGAAATCCAAGGTCGAGGTCTGCGGCAATACCGCCAGGCGACGGGCGCGCTCGCTGCCTTCCCACTGGGCCAGTGGCCGATCATCGAGCCAGACCTCTCCCTGTGCCGGACGCATTTCTCCACACAAACCGGCGAGCAGCGTACTTTTGCCCGCCCCATTGGGACCCAGCACACCCAGCACTTCGCCCGGAGTGAGCTGCAGATCAATATCCGCCAATACGGTTTTGTGGCCCCGGCGAATGTACAGGTTCTGCGCTCGTAACATCAGGCGCGCCCCCGCAACAAAAGATAAAGGAAAAACGGCGCGCCGATGAAGGCCGTGACGATGCCGATCGGCAGCTCAGCCGGGGCCAGCGCCAGACGCGCGACCAAATCGGCGAGCAGCAACAGGCTCGCCCCCGCCAGCACCGATGCCGGCAACAGGACGCGGTGGTCCGGCCCCGCCATCAACCGTACCAGGTGCGGCACCACCAGCCCGACAAAGCCGATCATGCCCGCCGCCGCGACGGCAGCCCCGACGCCCAAGGCGGTGCAGAACACCAACTCTCGCTTGAGCCGTTCGACGTCGATGCCCAGATGGGCGGCTTCCGATTCGCCGAGCAGCAAGGCGTTAAGCGCCCGGGCGCGACGCGGCAGCCAGATCGCGACGCCGACGCTGACCAGCAACAACGGCCACAACCGCCCGTAGCTGGCACCGTTTAGGCTCCCCAGGTTCCAGAACGTCAGGGTGCGCAAGGTCGCATCGTCCGCCAGGTAAGTGAACAAGCCGACCGCGGAACCGGAGAGCGCGGTCAAGGCAATGCCAGCCAAGAGCATGGTGGCGACATGCGTCTGGCCGTTGCGCCGGCCGAGGCGATAGACCAGCGCCGTGACTCCAAGCCCGCCGAGAAACGCACACAACGACAACACGTAGGGTCCCAACGCTTCGGGCACCCCGCCCAGCGCCGAGCCGGCGACGATGGCAAATGCGGCACCCAACGCCGCGCCACTGGACACGCCCACCAACCCCGGGTCGGCCAGCGGGTTACGAAACAATCCTTGCATCGCCACGCCAGACAGCGCCAACACTCCCCCCACCATCAGTCCCAGCAACGTGCGCGGCAGACGAATCTGGCCAAGGATCAGCTCGGCCTGCTCCAGGCCGTCGGCGGCCACCGGCAGACCCAACAGGCGCAGGGCGGCCCGCAAGGTATCGAATAAGGGCAAGCTCACCGGCCCCAACGCCAGGGACAGCCAGGTCGCCAGCAGACACAGCAGGCCCAGCCCAATAAACAACGTGCGCGGCTTGACCAGCGCCGTCATGGCACCTGGGCCGGATAGAACGCATTGGTCAGCTTCACCAGGCTTTGCGGCAAACGTGGGCTTAGTCCGCCCACCAGCAACGTTGGGTCCAGCTCCATGACGCGCCCGTCCCTGGCGGCGCGCGTCGAGGACAGGATCGGATTTTCCTTGAACAACGCCGCGTGCGCCTCTTCACCGCGCAAGGCACGATCGGCGAAGACCAGCACTTCAGGGTTCAGGCTGGCCAGGGTTTCAACGGAGAACGGTTTGTAACCGCTGTGGGTCGCCAGGTTGTGGCCGCCGGCCTGTTGCAGTAGCCAATCAGCGGCGGTGTCCTTGCCCGCGACCAGCGGCTTGCCGCCGGCACTGCCCACCAACAGCAATACACCAGGCGCCTTTTGCTTGAGCCGGGCTTCATCCACCCTAACGCTATGCCGGGAAAGACTCTGTTGATAATCCTCGAACAATTCTCTAGCCCTGGACTCGGCTCCCAACAACTGACCCAGGTGACGCAGATTGTCCTGGAGCGCCGCCAGGCTTGGCGCCGCAGAGAACAGTTCGACCTGCACCCCGGCGTTGCGAATCTGCGCCAAAACCGGAGGCGGGCCCATTTCTTCGGTACCCACCAGAATCTGCGGACGCAGGCTCAGCACGCCCTCCGCCGATAGCTGCCGCTGATAACCGATACTGGGCAACGCTCGCAGCGATTCGGGATGCTGGCTGGTCGTGTCCACGCCCACCAGTTTCGATTCACCACCCAGCGCGCCGACCCACTCGGACAAGGCGCCGCCGGCGCTCACCCAGCGCTGCGCAAGATCGGCCGCCAACGCTCCCTGGCAGGCCAGCAAGACGATACAGAGCGCAGCAACGCGGACATTCAGGCGCATCGGGCAGCTTCCTCGAAGAAGTTTTCCACAGGGTCGGGCTTGGACAAGTATCCTCGACACCACCTGCGAAGGAGGCGCCATTTGATAATTGTTTTCATTTGACCGTCAAGCATGGCACTCGACAACATAGCCTTCAACGAGCCCGTCCTTATGACACCTAGAGACTCACATGAAATTTCTTTGTAGCACCGCCGAGCTGCCTGAAAGCGGCAGTCGCGGTTTCGACGTGGATGGGCGCAAGCTCCTGGCCGTGCGGCGCGCAGGCCAGGCGTATGTCTATCTCAACCGCTGCCCGCACCGCGGCGTGCCGCTGGAATGGCAACCCGACCAGTTTCTCGATACCAGCGCCAGCCTCATCCAGTGCGCGACCCACGGCGCGCTGTTCCTGATCGAAAGCGGTGAGTGCGTCGCCGGCCCTTGCGCGGGGCAATTCCTGGCGGCGCTAGATAGCCGGGAGGACGATCAAGGCATTTGGGTCGAACTGTAGTGGCTCAAGCAACACCGGCAGCGGACGATCGACCCACATCTGCTCCGGCGTCAGCATGGCGCCATATGCCAACACTTCCACCCCGGCGGCCACGGCCTCGCGCAACGCCGCGGCGTACACCGGGTCGATTTCGTGCGCCGGCCGCACCGCATCGATGCCGCTCAGGTTCACGCAATACAACTGCACCGCGCGCACGCCCTCCCGCGCCAGGCAAGCCAGCTCTCGCAGGTGCTTGGCGCCACGCAGGGTTACCGCATCGGGGAACGCCGCGACATTCGTCCCGTCGAAACCCAGCGTGACGCTTTTCACCTCGACCCAGGCCGAGCTGCGATCCGCGTAGTCGAGCCGAAAATCGATGCGGCTGTTCTCGACGCCATAGGCCACTTCCCGCTTGAGCCCTATGAACCCGTTCAGCTCACTGATGACACCGGCGCGCAGCGCTTCCTCGATCAACCCATTGGCCCGCGCGGTGTTGATACAGGCCAAGCGCCCCTGAGGGGTTTCGCCTATTTCCCAAGTGCCCGGCAACTTGCGTTTGGGGTCGTTGGAGCGACTGAACCAGACGCGCGCGCCCTCGGCCATGCAATTGAGCATCGAGCCGGTGTTGGGACAATGAATTGTCAACAGTTCGCCATGAACGGTCTCGATATCGGCGAGAAAACGTTTGTAACGTCGAATCAACCGTCCTTCTTCCAAAGCAGGGGAAAAGAGCATCAGCCTTGCCAGCTCCGCAGTCCGCGTTCGATTCGCTCCACCGCTTCTTGCAGCCGCGGCAGGCTTTGGGTGTAGGCGAAACGCACGTGATGACCGGCCTGATGACGACCGAAATCGAGCCCCGGCGTGAACGCCACGTGTTCGGTTTCCAGGAAGTGCTGGCAGAACGCGAAGGCATCTGCGCCGAAAGCGCTGATATCTGCATAAAGGTAGAACGCCCCTTGGGGCTCCACTGCGATGCCGAACCCCAGCTCACGCAACGCTGGCAGGAGAAAGTCACGACGCAGCGCGAACTCGGCGCGCCGTTGTTCGAAAATCGCAATGGTCGCCGGCTCGAAACAGGCCAAGGCCGCGTACTGGGCCATGCTTGGCGCACTGATGTAGAGGTTTTGCGCGAGCTTTTCCAACTCAGCGACGGCCGCCGAAGGCGCCACCAGCCAGCCCAGCCGCCAGCCGGTCATGCCGAAATATTTGGAAAAGCTATTAAGGACGAACGCATCGTCATCGACTTCCAGCACGCTGGCGGCGTCGGTGCCGTAGGTCAGGCCGTGATAGATCTCGTCGACGACCAGGTGCCCGTTGTGGGCCTTGATCGCCTTGGACAATCCTGCCAATTCATTCCGGCTGAGAATCGTCCCGGTCGGGTTGGCCGGGGAAGCCACCAGGGCACCGACGCTGTCCTGGTCCCAATGGCGATCCACCAGGTCCGGCGTCAACTGATAACGCACGTCCGGCCCCACGGGCACCAATTGTGCCGCGCCTTCGATCAGCCGCAGGAAATGACGGTTGCAGGGGTAGCCTGGATCGGCCAATAGCCAATGTTTACCAGGGTCCACCAGGAGAGCACTGGCCAGCAACAACGCGCCGGAGCCGCCCGGAGTAACCAGGACGCGCCGGGGATCGATCTCCACGCCGTAGCGCTGCGCGTAGAAACCGGCGATGGCTTCGCGCAGCTCGGGAATGCCCCGGGCCGCGGTGTAGCGGGTCTTGCCGGCGGCCAGGGCAGCCTGGCCGGCCTGGATGATCGGCTCGGCGGTGGTGAAGTCCGGCTCGCCGATTTCCAGGTGAATGACATCGTTCCCGGCGGCCTGCAGTTCGTTGGCGCGCGCCAGCAGCGCCATGACATGGAATGGTTCGATGGCACGGCTGCGTGCGCTGTAGGGCTGGGCCATTGGGCCGTCCTTCACGAAAAAAGAACCGATTCTACCCAACTCGGGAACGGGTGCGGGAACGAGCGCAAATCTAAAACGGTCCTAGCGCTAGCTGGAAATGACTCCAGCGTTAAACCCAGACTTGACTAAAATCAAGCATTGAGCAGGTTTGCAACACCACCGAACCGGACCCGATCATGTTTTACGGGCCCCAGCCGCGCCAGGCTCGACAACCGGGAGTAGCGCAGGCTGATTTGATCTGGTAAGTTCGCCCGCTTGCAGCCGCAGGGCCGGCAGGTGTCGGTGATGGAGCAATCCTGCGTAGTGGATTACAAGAGTAGAGGCGGTCCATTCATGCCCACCCAAGCAAAGCAGAATCAAAATCAGTCGCTCAGCGGGTTTGAGCCGTATGTCGCGAAAGAGGGCGAAGAGTACATGGGCGCCCCCATGCGCGCGCACTTCACCAAGATCCTGAACAAGTGGAAACAGGACTTGATGCAGGAAGTCGACCGCACGGTTGACCATATGAAGGACGACGCTGCTAACTTCCCCGACCCGGCCGACCGTGCCAGCCAGGAAGAAGAATTCAGCCTTGAACTGCGCGCTCGCGACCGTGAACGCAAGCTGATCAAGAAAATCGATAAGACGCTGCAACTGATCGAAGACGAAGAATACGGCTGGTGCGAGTCCTGCGGCGTCGAGATTGGCGTCAAGCGACTGGAGGCACGTCCGACCGCCGACATGTGCGTCGACTGCAAGACCCTCGCGGAAATCAAGGAAAAACAGGTCGGCAAGTAATCGCCGGGGCTGTCATCGAAACGGAGCGTTCATACGCTCCGTTTTTTGTTTGCGAGGCTCCCATGCCCTCAGTTTTTGTGGGAGCGAGCCTGCTTGCGAATGCGTTCGTCCAGCCAACATTGATGTGACAGCCACACCGCTTTCGCGAGCAGGCTCGCTTCCACAGGAAATTATGCTCCGTCATCAAGATTTGCACTCCTTTCGCCCGGACCCCGTAAAATTCGCTCTATGACTGACTACACCGGACGCTTCGCCCCCACCCCCAGCGGCCACTTGCATTTCGGCTCGTTGGTCGCCGCCCTGGCGTCGTACCTCGATGCCCGGTCCCTGGGCGGACGCTGGTTGTTGCGCATGGAAGACCTCGACCCGCCCCGGGAAGAGCCCGGCGCGCAGGCGGCAATTCTCAAGGCGCTGGAAAGCTACGGCTTTGAATGGGATGGTGAAATGGTGCGCCAGAGCGACCGCCACGCCGCCTACCAGCAGGTCATCGATCGCTTGTTCAACCAAGGCCTCGCCTACGCCTGCACCTGTTCGCGCAAGCAACTGGAACCCTATCAGGGCATTTATCCGGGACTGTGCCGCAACGCAGGTCACAACATCGAAGACGCCGCCATCCGCCTGCGCGTCCCCGAACTTGAATACCATTTCGTCGATCGGGTCCAAGGCGTATTCCGCCAGCACCTGGGCCGCGAGGCCGGCGACTTTGTGATTCGTCGCCGCGACGGGCTGTATGCCTACCAATTGGCAGTGGTCCTGGACGACGCCTGGCAGGGTGTCACCGATGTAGTCCGAGGCGCCGACCTGCTGGATTCCACGCCGCGCCAGCTATACCTGCAAGAACTGCTTGGGTTGCCACAACCGCGCTATCTGCACGTGCCACTGATTACCCAGCCGGACGGGCACAAACTCGGCAAATCCTATCGTTCACCACCCTTGACGGCCGATCAGGCAACGCCTCTGCTGTTGAGAGCGCTGCGCGCACTGGGCCAGCAACCGGCATCGGAGTTGGTCGATGCCAGCCCACGGGAGTTGCTGGCCTGGGGCATTCGCCACTGGGATGCGGGAAAGATCCCACGCACACTGTCCCTGCCCGAAGCGCAAATACAGTGACGGCCCTTGCAGCCTGCCGCCTATCCGTTACCATCGCCGCACGTTTTCGGGCACGTGCATAAAAAAGAGAGGCCGGGATGTACATCTATCGCTTGGTCCTGCTCCTGGTAGTGGGGATTTACCTGTTCTCCCCAGCCATCATGGATTGGTGGATCGATGCCACGGGTGCCTGGTATCGGCCCTATCTGCTCTGGCTGATCCTGATCGTCGTGACCTTCATCCTGCAGAGCCAAAAAGATGCCGATGAGCTTTAGCCTGACCCAGATGATCCTGATCAGCGCCGCCTATCTGGCGGTGCTGTTCGGCGTGGCTTGGATCAGTGAACGAGGCATGATCCCCCGGGCAATCATTCGCCACCCGCTGACCTACACCCTCTCGTTGGGCGTCTACGCCAGTGCGTGGGCGTTTTATGGCACGGTCGGCCTTGCGTACCAATACGGCTATGGCTTCCTGTCCAGTTACCTCGGGGTGTCCGGCGCCTTCCTGCTTGCGCCGGTGCTGCTTTATCCGATCCTGAAAATCACCCGCACCTATCAATTGTCTTCGTTGGCCGACCTGTTCGCCTTTCGATTCCGCAGCACCTGGGCCGGTGCGCTGACCACCATCTTCATGCTGGTCGGCGTGCTGCCATTGCTGGCGCTTCAAATGCAGGCGGTCGCCGACTCCATCAGCATTCTGACCCACGAACCGGTGCAGCACCGAGTGGCGCTGAGCTTCTGCGTCCTGATTATCCTGTTCACGATTTTCTTTGGCTCGCGGCACATCGCCACGCGGGAAAAACATGAAGGCCTGGTGTTCGCGATCGCCTTCGAATCGGTGATCAAGCTGGTCGCCATCGGCGGCGTCGGCCTTTATGCCTTGTATGGCGTATTCGATGGACCGCAGCAGCTCGAGATCTGGCTGTTGCAGAACCAGACCGCTCTCGCCGCGCTGCATACGCCGCTCCAGGAAGGCCCGTGGCGCACGCTGTTGCTGGTGTTCTTCGCCTCGGCGATCGTCATGCCGCACATGTACCACATGACCTTCACCGAGAACCTCAACCCGCGCTCGCTGGTCAGCGCGAGCTGGGGCTTGCCGCTGTTCCTGCTGTTGATGAGTCTGGCCGTGCCGCTGATCCTGTGGGCCGGCTTGAAACTGGGCGCCAGCACCAACCCGGAGTATTTCACCCTCGGCATCGGCATCGCCGCCAACAATGAAGCCTTGGCGCTGCTGGCGTATGTCGGCGGCCTGTCAGCGGCCAGTGGCCTGATCATCGTGACCACCCTGGCACTGTCGGGCATGGCTCTCAACCACTTGGTACTGCCGCTCTACCAGCCTCCAGCCGAGGGAAACATCTATCGCTGGCTGAAATGGACCCGTCGCGCATTGATCGTCGCGATCATCATGGCCGGCTACGGTTTCTATCTGATGCTGGGCGACGGACAGGACCTGGCCAACCTGGGCATCGTCGCGTTCGTTGCGACCCTGCAATTCCTGCCCGGCGTCCTGTCAGTGTTGTATTGGCCGACCGCCAACCGCCGCGGCTTTATCGCCGGCCTGCTGGCGGGGATCGTGGTCTGGCTGGTCGCCATGCTGCTGCCGCTGCTGGGCAACCTGCAGGGTTTCTATATTCCGCTGTTGAACATGATCTACGTGCTCGACGACACCAGTTGGCACATGGCAGCCATCGCCTCGCTGGCGGCAAACGTGCTGATGTTTACCCTGATCTCGCTGTTCACCAATGCCAGCAGCGAAGAAGCCAGTGCCGCCGAAGCCTGCGCTGTGGATAACGTGCGCCGGCCGCAGCGCCGTGAACTGCACGCTGCCTCGCCCCAGGAATTCGCCACCCAACTGGCCAAGCCTCTTGGCGCCAAGGCCGCGCAAAAGGAAGTCGAACAGGCCCTGCGCGACCTTTACCTGCCATTCGACGAACGCCGTCCATACGCCTTGCGTCGGTTGCGGGATCGGATCGAAGCCAACCTGTCCGGCCTGATGGGCCCCAGCGTGGCCCAGGACATGGTCGAAACGTTCCTGCCCTACAAGGCCGGCGGCGAGAACTATGTCACCGAAGACATCCACTTCATCGAGAGCCGCCTGGAGGATTACCACTCGCGCCTCACCGGCCTGGCCGCCGAGCTGGATGCCTTGCGCCGTTACCATCGCCAGACCCTGCAGGAACTGCCGATGGGCGTGTGCTCCCTGGCCAAGGACCAGGAGATCCTCATGTGGAACAAGGCCATGGAAGAACTGACCGGGATTGCCGCGCAGCGGGTGGTCGGTTCCCGCCTGAGCACGTTGGGCGAGCCGTGGAAAGGCTTGCTGCAAGGCTTCATCGACCTGCCGGACGAGCATCTGCACAAACAACACCTGGCCCTGGACGGACAGACCCGCTGGCTGAACCTGCACAAGGCAGCGATCGACGAGCCTTTGGCGCCGGGCAACAGCGGCCTGGTGCTGCTGGTGGAAGACCTGACCGACACGCAGATGCTCGAAGACAAGCTGGTCCACTCCGAGCGCCTGGCCAGCATCGGTCGCTTGGCCGCCGGGGTGGCCCATGAAATCGGCAATCCGATCACCGGCATCGCCTGCCTGGCGCAGAACCTGCGCGAAGAGCGCGAGGACGATGGCGAGCTGACGGAAATCAGCGGCCAGATTCTCGAACAGACCAAGCGCGTATCGCGCATCGTCCAGTCGTTGATGAGTTTCGCCCACGCCGGCGGTCATCAGCACAACGACGAGCCGGTGTGCCTGGCCGAAGTGGCCCAGGACGCCATCGGCCTGCTGGCGCTCAACCGGCGCAACTTCGAAGTCCAGTTCTTCAACCTGTGCGACCCCGAACACTGGGTCGACGGCGACCCCCAACGGCTCGCCCAGGTGCTGATCAATCTGCTCTCCAACGCGCGCGACGCCTCACCGGCCGGCAGCGCGGTACGGGTCAAGAGCGAAGCTTTCGAACATACCGTCGACCTGATCGTCGAAGACGAAGGCAGCGGTATTCCACAGAACATCATGGACCGATTGTTCGAACCCTTCTTCACCACCAAGGATCCTGGCGAAGGCACCGGTCTGGGCCTCGCACTGGTCTATTCCATCGTTGAAGAGCATTATGGACAAATCACCATCGACAGCCCGGCCGATGTTCAGAGCCAACGCGGCACCCGTATTCGGGTGACCTTGCCGCGTCATGTCGAAGCGACGTCCGCTGTGAACTGAGACCGTCGAGAGAATCGAATCAATGCCGCACATTTTGATCGTCGAAGACGAAACAATCATCCGCTCCGCCTTGCGCCGCCTGCTGGAACGCAACCAGTACCAGGTCAGCGAAGCCGGTTCCGTGCAGGAAGCACAAGAACGCTTCAGTATTCCAACCTTTGACCTGATCGTCAGCGACCTGCGCCTGCCCGGCGCCCCCGGCACCGAGCTGATCAAGCTGGGCCAGGGCACGCCCGTACTGATCATGACCAGCTACGCCAGCCTGCGCTCGGCGGTCGATTCCATGAAAATGGGCGCGGTCGACTACATCGCCAAGCCATTCGACCACGACGAGATGCTCCAGGCCGTGGCCCGGATCCTGCGTGATCGACAGACGGCGAGCAGCCAGCCAGCGGAAGCGACGAACGGTAAGGCCGCGGCGTCCGGTAAGGTGGGCGCAAGCAACAGCAACGGCGAAATCGGCATCATCGGCTCTTGCCCTCCGATGCAGGACCTCTACGGCAAGATCCGTAAAGTGGCGCCGACCGACTCCAATGTGCTGATCCAGGGCGAGTCCGGCACCGGCAAGGAACTGGTGGCCAGGGCGCTGCACAACCTGTCCCGCCGGGCGAAGGCCCCGATGATCTCGGTGAACTGCGCAGCCATCCCGGAAAGCCTGATCGAGTCCGAATTGTTCGGCCACGAAAAAGGCGCATTCACGGGCGCCAGCGCCGGGCGCGCCGGCCTTGTTGAAGCAGCGGACGGCGGCACGTTGTTTCTCGATGAAATTGGCGAACTTCCTCTGGAAGCCCAGGCGCGGTTGCTGCGCGTGCTCCAGGAAGGCGAAATCCGCCGGGTGGGCTCCGTGCAATCGCAGAAAGTCGATGTGCGCCTGATCGCGGCGACCCACCGGGACCTTAAGAGCCTGGCGAAGATCGGCCAGTTCCGTGAGGACTTGTATTACCGCCTGCACGTGATCGCGCTCAAGCTGCCGCCGCTGCGCGAGCGTGGCGCGGACGTCAATGAAATCGCCAATGCCTTCCTGGCCCGCCAGAGTGCGCGTGTCAACCGCACCGACCTCAAGTTTGCCCCGGACGCCGAGCAGGCCATTCGTCACTACGCCTGGCCGGGTAACGTACGCGAACTGGAGAATGCCGTGGAGCGCGCGGTGATCCTGTGCGAGAGCCCGGAAATTTCCGCCGACCTGCTGGGCATCGATATCGAGGTGGGCGACCTGGACGATGAGGAGTTCATCGGGCTCGCACCGCAGCAAAACGGCGCGAACAACACCAGCCACGAGCCCACCGAGGACCTGTCGCTGGAAGACTACTTCCAGCACTTCGTCCTCGAGCACCAGGACCACATGACCGAGACGGAGCTGGCGCGCAAGCTGGGCGTGAGCCGCAAATGCCTGTGGGAACGCCGGCAGCGCCTGGGTATTCCACGGCGCAAGACCGGGGCCACCAGCGAAAGCTGAGGTGCCCAGGTAACATCGCTGGATGTGAAAAAACTGTTACCTCAGCTTTTTCACGTAACAAAAGCCGGGGTTTACGGTAACGAAATCCCGGCTTTTTTTTGCCCCGAGCAAACCGGAATGAGCATAGAACCCCCGTCTTTCCTGGGCCTTGCAAAAGTTGGCACGCACCCTGCTATAGCTTTGGTACAAGAACAACAACAAGCAATGCACAAGACAATAAAAATAAGACGAATCGACTCACGCACAATAAAAACAAGACGGCGAGAGGCGCAGCTAACTGATTCTTTTGGAGAGGCGTTGTATTTGGGGCTTGCCCCACAACCAGGCCGAGAACAATAAAAACTGTCTCAAGACAGGTGCCTGAACTGGTTGGATCGATTGATCACTGCAACACAGCGACCAAAGCAATCCGTTTGCTCTTGGCTCCCGATTGGGAGGGTCACGAAGGGAAGACCTCGTGATATGGGCGCTCAACAAAAACAAGAAGCCCGAAACCAATAATAAAAAAAGAGCACGCAACTAATTCTGGGGGAGCTTCGGCTCCCCTTGTGGTTTCTGTCGTTCAGCCTTCCCGCATCCTACAAGCCTGTCGCTCAACGCTTGCAACACAAAACGCCTGCGTCCTACACCATCCCTCGACTAAATGCTAGAATCCCCGCCCATCATGCGGTCATTCTTGGTTTTTGGCCGAATATTCCTTCAAACAGTGCATCCCATGCTGAAGAAGCTGTTCCAGTCATTCCGTTCTCCCTTGCGTCGTACGCAACACATACGCAGCACGCCTGAAGTGCTCAATAGCGGCCAGCATTCGTTGCAAAAGGCCCAATTCAGCCGTTACGCGGTGAACATCGTCGAACGCCTGCAGAACGCCGGCTACCAGGCCTACCTGGTCGGCGGGTGCGTGCGTGACATGCTGTTGAACATCACCCCCAAGGATTTCGACGTTGCCACCAGCGCCACGCCAGAGCAGATACGGGCCGAGTTCCGTAACGCACGGATCATCGGGCGTCGCTTCAAGCTGGTGCATATCCACTTTGGCCGCGAAATCATTGAAGTGGCGACTTTTCGCGCCAACCATCCGCAGAATGACGAAGACGAAGACAGCAACCAGTCTTCTCGCAACGAAAGCGGACGCATCCTGCGCGATAACGTCTACGGCACGCTGGAAGAAGACGCGCAACGCCGCGACTTCACCATCAACGCCTTGTATTACGATCCGGTCAGCGAACGCATCCTCGATTACGCCAACGGCGTACACGACATCCGCAATCGGCTCATCCGCCTGATCGGCGATCCCAGGCAGCGGTACCAGGAAGACCCGGTGCGAATGCTGCGGGCCGTGCGTTTCGCCGCCAAACTGGATTTCGGTATCGAGAAACACAGCGCCGCGCCTATCCGCGACCTGGCCCCCATGCTCAGGGAAATTCCTTCGGCTCGCCTGTTCGAAGAAGTGCTCAAGCTGTTCCTTTCAGGCAACGCCGCAGACACCTTCGAGATGCTCGTCGACCTGCAATTGTTCGACCCGCTGTTCCCAGCCAGTGCCGAGGCGCTGGAATACAACCCGACCTACACCCACACACTGATCAGCGAAGCGCTGATCAACACCGACCTGCGCATCAAGCAGAACAAACCGGTAACTCCGGCGTTCCTGTTCGCCGCTTTGCTCTGGCCGGCCCTCCCCGCCCGCGTCTTGCGCTTGCAAGAGCGCGGCATGCCGCCGATCCCGGCGATGCAGGAAGCCGCCCACGAGCTGATTGCCGAACAGTGCCAGCGCATCGCCATTCCAAAACGTTTTACGATGCCGATTCGCGAAATCTGGGACATGCAGGAACGCCTCCCCCGCCGCAGCGGCAAACGCGCCGACCTGCTGCTGGACAACCCGCGTTTCCGCGCCGGCTACGACTTCCTGCTACTGCGCGAAAGCGCGGGCGAGCAGACCGATGGCCTGGGCGAATGGTGGACCGATTACCAGGACGCCAACGACAGCGAACGCCGCGACATGATCCGTGACCTCAGCGGCAAGGACGACGGCACCGGCGGCCCGCGCAAGCGCCGACGCAGCAGCGGTGCCAAGCGCAAGCGCGCGGGTGTACCGAGCGCCTCGGGCGAGTAAGCGATGGAACGCATCTACATCGGCATGGGCAGCAACCTGGCCGAACCCGCAGGACAACTGCGCAGCGCCGTCGAAGCGCTGGCGCGACTGTCCGAGACCCGATTGGCAGGCGTCTCGGCGTTTTATCAAAGCGACTCGCTGCTTCCTGGCCAGCCACGCTACACCAACGCCGTGGCGGCGCTGGAGAGCAGCCTCGCACCGCTGGATCTGCTCGATGCGCTGCAAGCCATCGAAACCGATCAAGGGCGTGAACGCCTGGAGCGCTGGGGCCCGCGGACGCTGGACCTGGATATCCTGCTGTTCGGCGATCGCCTGATCGACGAACCCCGTCTCAAGGTTCCTCATTACCATATGCAGGCCCGGGCCTTCGTGCTCTATCCCTTGGCAGAGCTGGCGCCCGCCGACCTGCGCCTCGCTGACGGACGCCGTCTCAAGGACCTGCTTGCGGCGTGCCCATTCGTCGGCCTGGAACGCTTGCCCCTTATCTGACGAAGACATCCCCTGTGGGAGCGAGCTTACTCGCGATGCCGGTGGATCAGTTGCCCCACCTGTAACTGACACAGCGCTATCGCGAGCAAGCTCGCTCCCACAGGATCCGGGACCCGGCAGTCAGATTCGAAACACGCCCCTGCGCTGAAACGCATCAGTAACCCCGGTAACACCCGGCGGTAACACATCCAATTGACTTCCCCGGTACTCCTCACGACTATAGGCGTCCCGTCGCCGCCAACGCGGCGCTAATGGGTGCAATCCAGGCCTTACAAGCACCGCGCATAGAAGGTGCGCCTGTATTGGAGCGCCTAATGAGGACTTTTTCATGCCAGCTATTACCCTGACCACGCTGCAAGGTCTCAAGCAGAAAGGTGAGAAGATCACCATGCTGACCTGCTATGACGCCACCTTCGCCAATGCCTGCAACGAGGCCGGAGTTGAAGTGTTGCTGGTGGGCGACTCCCTCGGCATGGTGCTGCAAGGTCATGACAGCACCTTGCCGGTGACAACCGCCGACATGGCCTACCATGTGGCCGCCGTCAAACGCGGTAACACCGATGCGCTGATCCTCGCCGACCTGCCCTTCATGGCCTATGCCACCCTCGAACAAACCATGACCAACAGCGCCCTGCTGATGCAGGCCGGCGCGCACATGGTCAAGATCGAAGGCGCGTTGTGGCTGGCCGATTCGATCCGCTTGCTGGCCGAGCGTGGTATCCCGGTATGCGCACACCTGGGCCTCACCCCCCAGGCGGTGAATATCCTGGGGGGTTACAAGGTCCAGGGTCGCAGTGAAAACCAGGCGCGGCAGATGCGTGCCGATGCAATCGCGCTGGAACAGGCCGGGGCCGCCATGCTGTTGCTCGAATGCGTGCCCAGCGAACTGGCCCAGGAAATCACCCAGGCAGTGAGCATCCCGGTGATCGGCATCGGCGCCGGCAACGCTACCGACGGCCAGGTGCTGGTGCTCCACGACATGCTCGGGCTGTCGATCACCGGTCGCGTGCCGAAATTCGTGAAAAACTTCATGGCTGGGCAACCCTCTATCCAGGCAGCCCTGCAGGCCTATGTCGCCGAAGTGAAGGCTGCGTCCTTTCCCGGCGCTGAGCACGGATTCTCCGCATGAACACCGTCAAGACCGTACGCGAACTCCGCGCCGCAGTGGCCCGCGCCCGCGGCGAGGGCAAGCGCATCGCTTTCGTGCCGACCATGGGCAACCTGCACAGCGGCCACATGGCCCTGGTGACCAAAGCTTCGCAACGAGCCGATTTCGTCGTGGCAAGTATTTTCGTCAACCCGCTTCAATTTGGCGCTGGCGAGGATCTGGACAAATATCCCCGCACCCTCGCCGCTGACCAGGAAAAACTGCTTCAGGCCGGTTGTCATCTGCTGTTCGCACCCGGTGTCGAGGAAATGTATCCCGATGGCATGGCCGGGCAGACCCGGGTCAGCGTCCCGCAGTTGTCCGAAGGATTGTGCGGAGCCAGCCGTCCGGGGCATTTCGAGGGTGTGGCGACCGTGGTGAGCAAACTGTTCAATATGGTCCAGCCGGACCTGGCAGTGTTCGGCCAGAAAGATTTCCAGCAATTGGCGGTGATCCGCGCATTGGTCCATGACCTGAACATGCCGATCCAGATTATCGGTGAGCCAACCGTCCGCGCCGAGGACGGCCTGGCGCTGTCGTCGCGCAACGGCTTCCTCAGCCCCGAGCAGCGCGCCGTCGCGCCCGTGGTCTATCGCGTCCTGAGCCAGATCGCTCAAGCCATCCAGCAGGGGCAACGGGATTATCCGGCGTTGATCGATGAGCAGCTCAAGCAACTCGAAGCCGCGGGCCTGCGCCCCGACTATCTGGAAATCCGTCACGCCAAGACCTTGCGTCCGGCCGTGAGCGAGGACCGCGACCTGGTGATCCTGGCCGCTGCTTTCCTGGGCACCACACGGTTGATCGACAACCTGCACCTGGATCTCGACGCGCCCGCCTGAACACCTCAGTCCGAATGTGGGAGCGAGCCTGCTCGCGATAACGGTAGATCAGTTGATATCGACTTTGACTGGCACACAGCTATCTCGAGCAGGCTCGCTCCCATAGGGGGATGTGGTATTCAACAGACTGCATTTGCAAATTCCAGCCGTATTGCCGCCCCCAAAGCCTTCGGGCAAACTGCCCGCCGTTTGGACCCGACCAGAGGAAACACCCATGCACGCCATCATGCTCAAGGCCAAGTTGCACCGCGCCGAAGTCACTCACGCCGTGCTCGATTACGAAGGCTCCTGCGCCATTGACGGTGAATGGCTGGACCTGTCGGGCATCGGTGAATACGAACAGATCCAGATCTACAACGTCGATAACGGCGAGCGCTTCACCACCTACGCGATTCGTGGCGAAGAAGGCTCGCGGATGATTTCAGTCAACGGCGCCGCCGCGCACAAGGCCAAGGTGGGCGATCGCGTCATCATCTGCGCCTACGCCCACTACAGCGAAGCCGAGCTGCTCAACTTCAAGCCTCGCATGCTCTACATGGCGCCGGGCAACGAACTGAGCCATACCAGCAACGCCATTCCGGTTCAGGTCGCCTGACCGAAACCCCCCGCATCACCATACTTGTGTGGGAGCGAGCTCGCTCCCACAGTGGTTCATCAGGATCCACCGCGTTCCGTCTGTCGGCCCCTTCCATCCCCCGCTGTATAAAAAAGTACCGGGAAACTGTCAGACAAAGTCAAGACAGATCGCAACGCGAGGTTTACTGTAGTCGCCCTGCGCCTGGTGATCGTGTCGGTGCAGTTATCCGGAAGGCCGCTTCGAGCCGCGCCGGAATTTTTCGTGTACAAAAGGTCGTTCAAGTAAAAAGGAAACCCGCAGCGATGGCGTATTACCGAACTCCTCAAGACGTGACCGCTCTGCCCGCCTGGCAAGCGCTGAATGACCACCGCAAAGCCATGCAGGATTTCAGCATGCGCGAAGCGTTCAATGCCGATCCGCAGCGTTTCAACCAATTCACCTTGTCGAGCTGCGGCCTGTTTCTCGACTATTCGAAGAACCTGATCAACGCCCAGACCCGCGACCTGCTGGTGGGCCTGGCGAACGAAGTCGACCTCCAGGGCGCGATCAAGGCGCTGTTCGAAGGAGAAATCGTCAACGCCTCGGAAAACCGCCCCGCCCTGCACACCGCCTTGCGTCGCCCGGTCGGCGACAAGTTGCTGGTCAATGGCGTCAACGTGATGCCAGACGTGCATAAAGTGCTGAACCAGATCACCGACCTGGTGGGCCGCATTCACGACGGCCTGTGGCGCGGTTACACCGAGAAGCCGATCACCGACGTGGTGAACATCGGTATCGGTGGCTCCTTCCTCGGCCCACAGCTGGTATCCGAAGCGTTGTTGTCCTATACGCATAAGGGCGTTCGCTGCCATTACCTGGCGAACATCGACGGCAGCGAGTTCCACGAGCTGACGATGAAACTGCGCGCCGAGACCACGTTGTTCATTGTCTCGTCGAAATCCTTCAACACCCTCGAAACCCTGAAAAACGCCCAAGCTGCACGTGCTTGGTACCTGGCCCAAGGCGGTTCGGAAGCGGAGCTGTATCGCCACTTCATCGCGGTGTCGAGCAACAACGCCGCGGCCGTGGCCTTCGGCATCCGCGAAGAAAACATCTTCCCGATGTGGGATTGGGTCGGCGGGCGTTACTCGCTGTGGTCAGCCATCGGCCTGCCGATCGCCCTGGCCATCGGCATGTCGAACTTCAAGGAATTGCTGTCCGGCGCCTATTCCATGGATCAGCATTTCCAGAGTGCGCCGTTCGAACAGAACATGCCGGTGCTGTTGGCATTGCTGGGCGTGTGGTACGGCAACTTCTGGGGTGCGCAGAGCCACGCGATCCTGCCGTACGACCACTACCTGCGCAACATCACCAAGCATTTGCAACAGCTGGACATGGAGTCCAACGGCAAGAGCGTCCGCCAGGACGGCACGCCGGTGTCCACCGACACTGGCCCGGTGATCTGGGGCGGCGTCGGCGCCAACGGCCAGCACGCTTACCATCAGTTGCTGCACCAGGGCACCCAATTCATCCCGGCCGACTTCATCGTGCCGATCGTCAGCTTCAACCCGGTTTCCGACCATCACCAGTGGCTGTACGCCAACTGCTTGTCCCAGAGCCAGGCGCTGATGCTCGGCAAGACCCGCGCCGAAGCCGAGGCCGAGCTACGTGAGAAAGGCGTCAGCGAAGCAGACGTACAGAAACTGGCCGCCCACAAGGTGATCCCGGGCAACCGTCCGAGCAACACCCTGGTGGTGGAACGCATCAGCCCGCGCCGTCTCGGTGCACTGGTCGCGCTGTATGAACACAAGGTCTTCGTACAAAGCGTGGTCTGGGGCATCAACGCCTTCGACCAGTGGGGCGTGGAGTTGGGCAAGGAACTGGGCAAAGGCGTCTACAACCGTCTGGTGGGCAGCGAGGAAAGCGCGGCCGAAGACGCCTCGACCCAAGGCCTGATCAATTATTTCCGCGGGCGTCATCGCGGCTGATCCCAGGTTTTGCATTGCCTTTGTGGGAGCGAGCCTGCTCGCGATAGCGGTCGATCAGTTAACACCTAAGTTGACTGACCCACCGCATTCGCGAGCAGGCTCGCTCCCACAGTTGTTTATGGGTGACTTGAACCCTACGGCCACTGGGCGCATCTTTATATCTTGTCGCAAAACAAGAATAAGGAACCGTCATGTTCGATATCAGCCAGTACCCCCAAGCCGATGCCGTCCGCCGGGCTGCGCAACTGAGTCAAGACGAGTACAAGCGGCTCTACAAGGAATCCATCGAACACCCCAGCGCCTTCTGGGCCGAGCAGGCCACGCGCTTTCTCGACTGGATGACGCCGTGGCAGACCGTCCAGCGCTACGACCTCAGGAGTGGCGAAGCCAGTTGGTTCACCGGCGCCAAGCTGAACGTCAGCGCCAACTGCATTGACCGTCACCTGGAAGCCCGAGGCGATCAGACAGCGATCATCTGGGAAGGCGACAACCCTGCCGAATCGGCACAAATTACCTACAGCAAACTTCATCACCATGTTTGCCGACTGGCCAATGTGTTGAAAAGCCGTGGGGTGAAGAAAGGCGACCGGGTATGTATCTACATGCCGATGATCCCGGAGGCGGCGTACGCCATGCTCGCCTGCACCCGCATCGGTGCGGTGCATTCGGTGGTGTTCGGTGGATTCTCGCCGGATTCACTGCGCGACCGGATCCTCGACGCCGACTGCCGCACCGTCATCACCGCCGACGAAGGCGTACGCGGTGGGCGCTTCATACCCCTCAAGCGTAATGTCGACAAGGCGCTGCAAAGCTGCCCGAACGTCAGCACCGTGCTGGTGGTCGAGCGCACCCAGGGCGAGGTGGATTGGGTCGAAGGCCGTGATCTCTGGTATCACCAGGCCACCCATGAAGTGAGCGACGATTGCCCGCCCGAGCCGATGGACGCTGAAGACCCTCTGTTCATCCTCTATACGTCCGGCAGCACCGGCAAGCCCAAGGGGGTGCTGCACACCACCGGCGGCTATCTGCTGCAAGCCGCGATGACTTTCAAGTACGTGCTGGACTACCGCGACAACGAAGTGTTCTGGTGCACCGCCGACGTCGGCTGGGTCACCGGCCACAGTTACATTGTCTACGGCCCGCTGGCCAACGGCGCCACCACGCTGATCTTCGAAGGCGTGCCGAGCTACCCGAGCAGTTCGCGGTTCTGGCAGGTAATCGACAAACACCAGGTCAATATCTTCTACACCGCGCCGACCGCCCTGCGCGCCCTGATGCGCGAAGGCGCCGCCCCCTTGCAGGACACGTCTCGCAAGAGCCTGCGTTTGCTAGGTAGCGTCGGTGAGCCAATCAACCCCGAGGCGTGGGAATGGTACTTCAACGTCGTCGGCGAGCAGCGCTGCCCGATTGTCGATACCTGGTGGCAGACCGAAACCGGCGGCATCATGCTCAGCCCCTTGGTGAGCGCGCCAAGGCTCAAGCCGGGCTGCGCCACTCGGCCGATGTTCGGCGTGCAGCCGGTGCTGCTGGATGAGACCGGCAAGGAGATCAGCGGGCCGGGCAGTGGCGTGCTGGCGATCAAATCCAGCTGGCCGGCACAGATTCGTAGCGTCTACGGTGACCATCAACGCATGGTCGATACGTACTTCAAACCCTACCCCGGCTATTACTTCACCGGCGACGGCGCCCGCCGCGACGAAGACGGCGACTACTGGATCACCGGACGTATCGACGACGTCATCAACGTATCGGGCCACCGCATCGGCACCGCCGAAGTGGAAAGCGCGCTGGTGTTGCACGACAACATCGCCGAGGCGGCCGTCGTTGGTTATCCCCACGACCTCAAGGGCCAGGGCATCTATGCGTTTGTCACGCCAATGGACGGCGTCGAGGCCAACGACGCGTTGAAGCAAGAGCTGCTGGCCCATGTCAGCAAGGAAATCGGCAGTTTCGCCAAGCCGGAGCTGATCCAGTGGGCGCCGGCGCTGCCGAAGACCCGGTCAGGCAAGATCATGCGCAGGATCCTGCGCAAGATCGCCTGCAACGAGCTCGACAGCCTGGGTGACACCTCGACCCTGGCCGACCCGAGCGTGGTGGAGGGTTTGATCGACAAACGCCTGAACCGCTGAGGCAACATAAACCCCGTGGCGAGGGAGCTTGCTCCCGCTCGGCTGCGCAGCAGACGCAATCGCTATCGCCCCTTTGAAAAAAGGGGGCGCTTCGCACCCCAGCGGGAGCAAGCTCCCTCGCCACAAAAAGCGCTGCCTGACGCAAATCTGCAGACAATACCCGAGTATCCATAACTGCTAAACTCCCGCGCCTCATTTCTCTAAGGCGCGCCCGGCATGTCTTCCTTGAATCTGGCGCTGCGCGCCGCCCTCGACCAGCGCCAGGCCCTGCTCGACCAACTGCACCAGCAAGGCACCGATTGCTATCGCCTGTTCCACGGCAGCCAGGAAGGCGCGCCGGGCCTCACCGTCGACCGCTATGGCCCGCAACTGCTGGTGCAGAGTTTCCATCAGTCGCTGGAACTGGAACCCTTGCTGCAGCTGCACGGCATCGTCAATGAACACCTGAACCTCGACACCCTGCTGGTCTATAACGACCGCTCCCGAGGCAATTCGCGTATCGACCGTCAGGACAGCATTCACCAGGCCGATGAGGCCGCCCTGCAAGACCTCGTCGGGCATGAGTGGGGTTTGAACTACCGCGTCCGCGGCCGCCATGCCGGGCAGGATCCGTTGTTGTTTCTCGACTTGCGCAACGCGCGCGGCTGGGTCAAGGCGCACAGCCGGAACAAAAGCGTGCTGAACCTGTTTGCCTACACCTGTGGTGTAGGGCTCAGCGCGGCGGCCGGCGGGGCGCGGGAGGTCTGCAACCTGGATTTTGCCGAAGGCAATCTGGCGGTGGGCCGCGAGAATGGCCTGCTCAATCCCGAGCTGCCGACGATGGAATTCGTGCAATCGGATTATTTTCCAGCGATCCGCCAGCTGGCCGGCCTGCCCGTCAGCCAACGGCGCGGACAGAAACTTCCGAGTTACGTGCGCCTGGAACAGCGCCAGTACGATCTGGTGCTCCTCGACCCACCCGCGTGGGCCAAGAGCGCATTCGGCACCGTCGATTTATTGCGCGACTACCAGAGCCTGCTCAAGCCGGCGCTGCTCGCTACCGCCGACGATGGGGTGCTGATCTGCTGCAACAACCTGGCGAAAGTGCCCATGGAGGACTGGCGTGAACAAGTCCTGCGTTGTGCGCAAAAGGCTGGTCGCCCGGTCCGCGAGTGGAGCGTGCTGGCGCCCGGCGACGATTTCCCGTCGCGGGACCAGCAGCCACCGCTCAAAACGCTGATTCTTCAATTCTGAGCACGCCTCAGCGATCCCACCAAAAAAACGGACAAATCTCATAAAACACAGTGGCTTCGGAACCGTAAACGCATGCCATACTCCAAGGCACTCCGATTCATACCAGACGAAGCCACACATGCCCAAAGGATTGATTCGCGCTTTCGGCGCCCTGTTGACCGCACTGGCCCTCTACAGCCTGATGGGTTTCCTGATCTTGCCGGGCATCGCCCTGCGCATCGTCAATCAGCAACTGGCCGCCCACGCCACGGTGCCGGCCCAGATCCAGCGTATCGAACTCAATCCCTTCAGCCTTGAATTGACCTTGTGGGGCCTGATCGTCGGCGAGCCGGGCAAGGAGCAGGTCGGCTTCGAACGCCTCTACGCCAACCTGCAAGTCGACAGCCTGTGGACGGGCGCCCTGCACCTGGCGGACATCGAACTGGACAAGCCCAAGACCGAAGTGTTGTTCGCCAAGGACGGCCAATTGAACCTGCTGGGCCTGTTCAAACTGCCACCCAGCGAGCCGACCCCGGCCGATCCGGATGCCAAGCCGTTTCCCCTGCGGGTGGATCGGGTCAGGCTTGCCAGCGGCTACGTGCATTTCCAGGACCTGCGCCCCAGCGAGCCCATCGAGTTTTTGTACGACGCCCTCGATTTCGAGCTGAAAAACCTCAGCACCCTACCCGACGACAGCGCAGACATGACATTGGTGGCCGCGGGCCCCGAGGGTGGGCAGATCGACTGGACGGGCAATTTCAGCCTCGCGCCAATTGCCTCCGAGGGCACACTGAAAATTACCGATGGACAGATGAAAGCCTGGTGGCCCTACGTGCGTGACGCGGTGCCCCTGGTGTTGGAAAACGGCGTGCTGAACCTCAGCACCGACTACAAGCTCAACCTCGCCCAGGGCACGCAATTGCTGCTCAGCAACGCAGCGGTCAGCGTCGCGCCGTTCGCCATGAAGGCGCCTGACGGCCGTCCATTGGCACGGCTGGAGCGCCTGGACGTAAGCGAAACCTCCGTGGACCTGGCGAAGCAGCAGGTCATCGTCGGCAAGATCCGCAGTCAGAAGCTGGAAACCTGGGCCGCTCGGGAAGCGGACGGACAATTGGACTGGCAGAAGCTATTCGCCAGCCAGCCAGCCAAACCGCAGGTCAAGGCCGAACCCGCCTCGGCCCCGGCAGCCGCCGACTCGCCCAAGCCTGAGCCGACAGCACCCAGCAAACCGTGGCAAGTGCTGCTCAAAGACGTGCAGTTGCGCGATTACCACGTGCACCTGGCCGACCGCCAGGCACAGCCGCCCGTAGCCTTGGAGGTTGGCCCACTGAACCTCGACCTGCAAAACTACGACACCCTCAACGGCTCGCCCTTCAACCTGAAGCTGGATACCGGGCTGGGCAAGCAGGGCAAGGTACTCGCCGATGGCGTGGTCAACCTCAACCCGGTCACCGCGAAGCTCAACGTCAAGACCCAGGACATCGACCTGCGAGTCGCCCAGGCCTACATCAACCCGTTCATTCGCCTGGAGCTACGCTCCGGGATGCTCGGCAGCGACCTGGTGGTGGATCTCAAGAGCACCGAGCCGTTGGCATTGGCCGTCACCGGCCGCGCCCAGGTCGACCAGTTGCACACCCTCGATACGCTCAAGACCCGCGACTTCCTCAAATGGCAACGCCTTGAAATCCAGGGCCTCAACTACCAGCATGGCGACAGCCTGTCGATCGCCAAGGTCAATCTGCTCCAACCCTACGCGCGGTTCATGATCAATGACGATCGCACCACCAACGTCGACGATCTGTTGATCCCGCAACCCGCCGACGGCACGGCCAAGAACAGCGGGGCCAAACCGGCATCGAAGGAAAAGCCGCTGGGCATTCACGTCGGAGCCATTGCGATCAATGACGGTTCGGCCAATTTTGCCGACTTCAGCCTGACGCCGAACTTCGCCACGGCCATCCAGCAGCTCAACGGAGAGATCGGCACCATCGACAGCCGCCAGGCCAAGCCCGCCACCGTGGACGTAAAAGGCAAGGTCGACCGCTACGCACCGGTGACCATAAAGGGCGCGGTCAACCCTTTCGACCCGATGGCCAGTCTCGATATCGCCACCAGTTTCAAGCGGGTCGAATTGACGACCCTGACGCCCTACTCCGGCAAGTTCGCCGGCTATCGCATCCGCAAGGGCCGGCTCAACCTCGACCTGCATTACCGGATCACCAAGGGCCAGCTCCAGGCCGACAACAAAGTCGTGGTCGAGCAATTGCAATTGGGCGAAAAGGTCGACAGCCCGGACGCCGTGAGCCTGCCGCTGAAGCTGGCCGTCGCCCTGCTCAAGGACTCCGAGGGGAGGATCTCCATTGAACTGCCGGTCTCCGGCAACCTCAACGACCCGCAGTTCAGCGTGATGCCAATCGTCTGGCAAACCCTGCGCAACCTGGTGGTCCGCGCTGCCCAGGCACCGTTCAAGCTCATCGGCGGGCTGGTGGCCGGCGGCGGTTCGGAAGACTTGGGCAGCGTGGCGTTCGCCCCCGGGTCAAGCGACCTGAGCCAGGACAACGAAAGCGTGTTGTTGAAGTTGTCCGAGGCCTTGGGCAAACGTCCGGAACTGCGCCTGGAGATCGAGGGTACCGCCGCCCAGAGCAGCGACGGCCCACTGCTCGCCGCCCAGCGCCTGGAACGCGAATATCAGTACAACTACTACAAGATACTGCAGCGCCGGGGCGATAAAGTCCCGGCCAAGGCTTCCCTGTTGCAAGTACCGGAAGACGAAAAAGCCCCGCTGCTGGAAGGTATCTACCGCACCCGCCTGAAGACCCAGCCACCGGCTGAATGGACGCAACTGGACAAACAGGCCCGCATCGACAAGCTCCGTGAAGGCGTCATCAAGTTCTGGAGCGGCAGTGATGTACTGTTGCGCGAACTGGGCCAGGAGCGGGCCAGCAGCATCAAGGATTTCCTCGTGGACAAGGGCAAGCTGGCCGATGACCGCGTGTACTTCATTGACGCCAGCCTGGGCCAGGCCGAAAAGGACGGCACCGTCATTACGCCAATGCATCTGGATGCGGAGTGAAATGAAGTATTGGTACGGATTCAGCCTGAGTCTGCTGCTATTGGCAGCCGGCCAGGCCACAGCCGCCAATACGTTGCGCTGTGGCAGCCATTTGATCAGCATCGGTGATCGTACGAGCGAGGTGCTGCAAAAATGTGGACAGCCTGCAGCGCGTGATGATCTGGGCTACAAACGCAGCGTCAACCGCCGGGAGGAGTATCCGGTGGAGGAATGGACTTACGGACCCCGTAGCGGGATGTACCAGTACTTGCGCTTCGAGAGGAATCGGCTGGTGGAGATTACCAGCAAGCGTGGGCGGTGATTGGTTGGGCTATTCCAGCGTATCTGCAGCGACAGTGCCTGCGCCTTCGCGAGCAGGCTCGCTCCCACAGGGGCCGGGTTGTTTCTGGAAGAATGCGGTCAAATGTGGGAGCGAGCCTGCTCGCGAAAGGGACTACCCGGTTTCCCTGACTGGCTCACATTCTCTCCTTCCCAGAATAGAACAGGCCCCCGGCACGAATGCCGGGGGCCTGTAATGGCCACGTCCATGTGGCCTTTCGCATGAACTCCAAAGCATCGGCAAGCGTAAAACACAGCCCGCTTGCCGCGCCTTCTCCCGTCCAGGCGAGAAGCCTTGCCTTACTCGGATTTCAGGCCATCGGCCGACACATCACGTACCCCTTTGATTTTCTTGGCGATCGCGACGGCGGTGTCTTTCTGGGCATCGCTCAACACAGCGGTCGAAGACAGGGACACGACGCCCTTGTTGGTTTCAACCTTGATGTCGGAGCCTGGAATGCCTTTCTCGGTCACCAGGTCGGCCTTGACCTTGGTGGTGATCCAGGTATCGGAAACGTCTTCCTTAGCCTCTGTCACTTCGCCCGCAGCCAGCATCATCGGGGCCTGAGTTGCTTGAGTGGTCTCGGCGAAAGCGCTAGCCATGGTCAGGGTCAGTGCAGTGGCAGCAGCGGCAGTGATAGCGAACTTCTTCATACGAGTAACTCCTGTTTTTCTCAGAAACTGCCGAAATTGCATCGCGGCAGGTTGTCAGGAGTAGTGCGAAGGCTGTGCCAGTTTTGAAACGATGTGAAATTCGTTATAAATCAATAAGTTAAGCGAAGCGGTTATTTTCATAATCATGCAAATTGCATGACCGAGGGATTTGGTACATGCAACATGCGGGTTTTGCCGGATTGCTAAGCTCATGAATTACCGAGGTTATTTCGATATTGGAGATTTACCTCCGCTAAATGACAAAGCCCCGCTGATGCGGGGCTTTGGTTAGTCTCGCAACAACTGTCAACCCGCTGCCGCGCCAGCCGCTGCTGTGCAACCGCCCGCAGGCAAGAACTCTTCCGCAACGTTAGAAGTACATGTCCAGGCACCTGTGCCGGCACGGCTGAGAATGATCGTCTTGCCTATGATGGAGGCAGGTGCCTCTTTGATAGTGCAAGTGATGCTGGCCGTCCCAGCGGCCGCGTCACCCCCAATGGTCATCGTGCAGTTATTGCTCGACGCCGGTACGCCCGTGTTGGCAGCGGTTGGCGTTGTACCTTTATTCAGAAGGTCTTCAACCGGCACCTTCAATGAAGAAGCTTCCGCCAGCCCGACCGTCACCTTCGCCCGCGCCTGGTACTTCGAGTACTGCGGCAACGCAAACGTCGCCAGGATCCCAATGATCGCCACCACGATCAGCAGCTCGATCAGTGTAAAACCCTTTAGCTTATTCATAGACATCTCCCGTGCATGAGTCGAAATCTCATGACCTGAAACGGTCATTGCAGGGCACATGCCAACCCTGGAAGCCCCGCCAGCCCAGGCTTTCCCTGCCGCATGAGATCAACCTCCTACCCCAACAGCCGCACTATCTGACGCTTTTTGTCACCTCTGCTCGCTGGTCAGCCACCGATGCTTGACTAGGCTATAAATCATGAACAGTCCGCGTCCGGTATCCCCATGAATGACATCGCCCTCAGCGGCCTGGCCAAGCAATTGGTGTTGGCTGAACTGATCACCGAACAAAGCGCGCAGCATGCTTTTCAACAGGCCCAGCGCAACCGAGTGCCCCTGGTCAGCTACCTGGTGCAAAACAAACTGATCCAGAGCCGCCAGGTGGCGGAAATCGCCTCCGAGCATTTTGGTATCGCCCTGCTGGACCTCAACAGCCTAGACAAAGACAACCAGCCCGCCGGCCTGGTCAGCGAGAAACTGGTGCGCCAGCATCACGTGCTGCCGCTGTGGCGGCGCGGCAACAAGCTCTATGTGGGCATTTCCGACCCCACCAATCACCAAGCCATCAACGACATCCAGTTCAGCACCGGCCTGACCACCGAAGCCATCCTGGTGGAAGACGACAAGCTCAGCGATGCCATTGAAAAATTCTTCGAATCCAGCAGCACCGGCCTGGAGGGCATGGCCGACGTCGATCTCGACGGCCTGGACATCGAGTCGATCGACGACCGCAAGCAGGACACAATCGCGGGGCAGGACGGCGACGATGCGCCGGTCGTGCGTTTCGTCAACAAGATGCTGCTGGACGCGATCAAGGGCGGCTCTTCCGACCTGCACTTCGAGCCTTATGAGAAAACCTACCGGGTGCGGGTGCGTACCGACGGCATGCTGCGGGAGGTCGCCAAGCCTCCTATCCAGCTAGCCAACCGCATTGCCGCGCGCTTGAAAGTCATGGCGAGCCTGGACATTTCCGAGCGACGCAAACCCCAGGACGGTCGACTGAAGATGCGCCTGTCGAAGACCAAGTCCATCGACTTCCGGGTCAATACCCTGCCCACGCTGTGGGGGGAAAAAGTGGTGATCCGGATCCTCGATCCCTCCAGCGCGCAAATGGGCATCGATGCCCTGGGCTATGAGCCGGAACAGAAAGACCTGTACATGACAGCCTTGAAGCAACCACAAGGGTTGATCCTGGTGACCGGGCCGACCGGCTCGGGCAAGACCGTGTCGCTCTACACCGGCCTGAACATCCTCAACACCGTGGATATCAATATCTCCACGGCGGAGGACCCGGTGGAAATCAATATGGAAGGCATCAACCAGGTCAACGTGAACCCGCGCCAGGGCTTGGATTTCGCCCATGCCCTGCGCTCGTTCCTGCGTCAGGACCCGGACGTGATCATGGTCGGCGAGATCCGTGACCTGGAAACCGCCGAAATCGCCATCAAGGCCGCCCAGACCGGGCATCTGGTGCTGTCCACCCTACACACCAACAGCGCCGCCGAAACACTGATCCGCCTGCAGAACATGGGCATCCCCGGCTTCAACATTGCCACGGCGGTCCACCTGATCATCGCCCAGCGCCTGGCGCGCAAGCTGTGCGCACAGTGCAAGAGAGCCATCGAGATTCCCGAGGAAACCCTGCTTAAAGAGGGTTTCCCCCGGGAACGCATCGGCTCATTCACGATCTATGAGCCGGTCGGTTGCGAACAGTGCAACAGCGGTTACAAAGGTCGCGTGGGGGTATACGAAGTGGTGAAGAACACGCCAGAGCTGCAACGATTGATCATGGCCGAGGGCAACTCCCTGGAAATCGACCTGCAGATGCGCAAGGACGGCTTTAACGACTTGCGCACCTCGGGGCTGTTCAAAGTGATGCAAGGCATCACCAGCCTCGAAGAAATCAACCGGGTCACCAAGGATTGAACATGGCGGTCAAGGCAGTAAAAACCGACGTCTACACGTGGGAAGGCAAAGACCGCAAAGGCACGAAAATGTCCGGCGAACTGACCGGCCAAAGCCCGGCACTGGTCAAGGCACAGTTGCGCAAGCAGGGCATCAACCCGGGCAAGGTTCGCAAAAAGTCCACCTCGATATTCAGCAAGGGCAAGCGCATCAAGCCGTTGGACATCGCCCTGTTCACCCGCCAGATGGCGACGATGCTCAAGGCCGGGGTGCCGCTGTTGCAGGCGTTCGATATCATTGGCGAGGGCTTCGACAACCCGAATATGCGCAAGTTGGTGGACGAGGTGAAGCAGGAGGTCGCCGCCGGAAACAGTTTCGCCGCCTCGCTGCGCAAATGCCCCCAGTATTTTGACGAGTTGTACTGCAACCTGGTAGATGCCGGTGAGCAGGCCGGTGCCCTGGACACGCTGCTGGACCGCGTCGCGACCTACAAGGAAAAAAGCGAGGCCCTCAAGGCCAAGATCAAGAAAGCCATGACCTATCCTGCCGCGGTGATCGCCGTTGCCGCCGTGGTCACAAGCATCCTGCTGATCAAGGTCGTGCCGCAGTTCGAGTCGGTATTCGCAGGCTTTGGCGCAAAGCTGCCGGCCTTCACGCTGATGGTCATCGGCTTGTCGGAGTTCTTGCAAGAGTGGTGGTGGATGTTGCTGGGAGGGCTGGTGGGTGGGTTCTTCGGCGTGAAATATGCGCTCAAGCGTTCCCAGGCATTTCGTGACTGGCGAGACAAATGGCTGCTCAAGCTGCCCTTGATCGGCACCTTGATGTACAAGTCCGCCGTGGCTCGCTACGCCCGTACGCTGTCGACGACCTTTGCGGCCGGCGTACCATTGGTCGAAGCCCTCGATTCCGTGTCGGGCGCTACCGGCAACGTAGTGTTCAAGCGCGCGGTACAACGCATCCGGCAGGATGTCTCGACCGGCATGCAGTTGAATTTTTCAATGCGCGCTTCCGGCGTTTTCCCGAACCTGGCGATTCAGATGACCGCCATCGGCGAAGAATCAGGCGCGCTGGATGACATGCTCGACAAGGTGGCGAGTTTTTATGAAGCCGAGGTGGATAATCTGGTGGACAACCTCACCAGCCTGATGGAACCCTTCATCATGGTAATCCTGGGGGTGGTGGTCGGTGGCCTTGTGGTTGCCATGTACATGCCCATCTTCCAACTCGGCTCTGCGATCTGACATGCCCCTGAGCGAATTCTTCGTGCTTTACCCCTTGGCTTTCGTGCTGACCGCATTGCTGCTCGGGCTGATCGTCGGCAGCTTTCTCAATGTGCTGGCGTGGCGCCTGCCCAAGATGCTCGACCGTGAATGGCGCCTGCAAGCCCAGGACCTGCTGGGCCTGCCGACGCAGGCCCCTGGCCCGGTCTACAACCTGATGCTGCCTCATTCCCAATGCCCTCATTGCGGCCACCGTATCCGGGCGTGGGAAAATATTCCGCTGCTGAGCTACCTCGTGTTGCGGGGCCGTTGTTCGAGTTGCGCCGCGCCCATCGGCAAGCGCTACCCACTGACCGAACTGGCCTGCGGCGCGCTGTCGGCTTTCGTTGCCTGGCATTTCGGCTTCGGCTGGCACGCCGCGATGGCGATGGTGCTGAGCTGGGGCCTGCTGTCCATGAGCCTGATCGACGCCGAGCATCAGCTGCTGCCCGATACCCTCGTACTGCCGTTGTTGTGGCTGGGGCTGATCGTCAACAGCTTCGAGCTGTTCGTCTCGCTGAACCAGGCATTGTGGGGCGCGGTGGCGGGTTATCTGGCGCTGTGGTCGGTGTTCTGGGTCTTCAAACTGATCACCGGCAAGGAAGGCATGGGCTACGGCGACTTCAAGTTGCTGGCGATGCTGGGCGCCTGGGGGGGCTGGCAAATCTTGCCGCTGACGCTGTTGCTGTCCTCGCTGGTGGGCGCCGTCGTCGGCATTATTGTGCTGCGCATGCGGGACGCGCCGGCCTCGACACAAATCCCCTTCGGCCCCTATCTGGCCATCGCCGGCTGGATTGCGCTGCTCTGGGGTGGTCAAATAACCGACTTCTATTGGCAGTCAGTCGGTTTCTAATGAACAGCCCTGCGAAAAAACCCTGGATTCTCGGCCTGACCGGCGGCATCGGCAGCGGCAAGAGCGCCGCCGCCCAGCATTTCATCGACCTGGGCGTGCACGCGATCGATGCCGATCATGCGGCACGCTGGGTGGTCGAACCTGGACGCCCGGCACTGGCAAGCATTGCCGAGCACTTCGGCCCTGGCGTGTTGCAGGCAGACGGCGCGCTGGATCGCTCGGCGCTGCGCACGCTGATCTTCGAGAATGCCGATGAGCGTCGTTGGCTGGAAAAGCTGCTGCACCCGCTGATTGCCGAGGAAATTGCCCATCATCTGGGGCAGGCCCAATCGCCCTACGCGATCCTGGTGTCACCGCTGTTGATCGAGTCGGGACAATACGCAATGACCCAGCGGATCCTGGTGATCGACGCGCCTGAACAACTGCAGATCGAACGCACCTTGCAGCGCGACCAGACCAGCGAACAGCAGGTCCAGGCGATCCTCAAGGCCCAATCCAGCCGTCAGGACCGCCTGAACCATGCCGACGATGTGGTGGTCAACGACCGCGATCTCACCTGGCTGCACAGCGAGGTCGAGCGCCTGCATCACTTTTACCTTACCTTGCGTGGAGGCCAACCATGAGCCAACCCCCCATCGTCGATTGCCCAACCTGTGGCGCCCCGGTCGAGTGGACCCCTGAAAGTAAATTCCGGCCATTCTGCTCAGATCGCTGCAAGCTGATCGACCTGGGCGCCTGGGCGTCGGAAGAACACAAGATCCCCGTGGCCCCGGATGCCGAGGATGAGTTGTTCAGCGAAGACTTCAACCCTCGTTCCCACCATTAAACAGCGCAATCAAGGCTTGTCGTCGTCGTTCCAGGGTGCCGACAGGTAGCGCGTGCGGTTGAAAGTCTCCAGCCATTCGGGGCTGAACACCACCAACGCGCTGACCACCATGCCGTTGATGAAAGCCTCGGGAAAAATGATCAGCCAGAGGTAGCCGATGAAATCCCCCAGCCAGTAAGGCATGGCAAATATGCCGTCATGCCAGAGCAGGCCCAGCCCCAGCAGCAGGCAGACTAGCGCCGAAAGCGCGGCAGCCAGGAACCCCGAGCAGAAGATATACACAAACAGGTTGCGCGGCTGGGCACGCTCCACCAGGATCGCGCAACACTCAGTGATCAGCACTGGCAGGAGAACCAACAGCGCGCCGTTGATGCCGACCGCCATCATGTCCTGACGGCCCAGCAGCACCAGCGCGAGCTGCGCGCACAAGCCACCAAGGATCGCCAGCGGCCAGTCCAACAGCAGAGTCACGGCGGTCAGGCCGATGAAGTGATACGAAACGCCCGTGTCGAAGTCTCGTCGCACCAGCCACAACATGAACAGCGCGAACACCGTGCCGAACAACAGATGCTGGCGACGACCGTCGGTAAACAGCTCGACCCACGGAGCACGCGCCACCGCCCAGGCCAGCGCCGGCACATAGATCAGCCAGCCGGCCACCAAGGTCTGCGACGAGAGCAATTCGGCTCCGATCATCGATCTACTCCTTTGGCATGCCCGTGCAACACAGACCCCGTGGTCGCCCCGAGATTCAAGCTGGCAGTCTACACCTCCCCACGGGACGCCATTAATCAACGCAACGCTTTGGGCTTGTAGCAATTGAACGCTAAGCTTGGGTTCATGGATGATTCCGATTATTTACGCCTGCTGACCATCGCGGCCGAGCAGGCCAACGCCTTTCTCTCCAACGCCCGCAAATGGGAGCGTGAGCGGTGGGTCTGCCAGCGCCTGTTACAAGGGCTCAACGTGCCTTATCGCGCCGACGAATTCGCTCCGGCCGGAGAGCCGCCGGATGTGCTGTTTCGCGACGCCAATTTCGAAGTATTTTTTGTGCTCGACGAGGGCCGTCGTCTCAATGACGAATGGCGCGATGAACTGCAGCGTCGTCGTAGTGCCTTCTCACTGAGCCAACTGGTGCGGCGCGAGGCCAAGCCCCGACGAATTCCCGCCAATGAGTTTCTGATGAGATTGGCACCGACCCTACGCAAGAAAGCCCATAACTACACCGAGCGTGGCATGGACCTGGGCGAACTGGACATCATCGCGTTCGCCAGCCTCAAGCGCGAAGTCCTGGACCTCAACAGCCACTTCCCACCGCCGACCGAATACCTGCGCCAGGGCTGGCGCTCGCTGTCGCTGGTGGGGCCGACGTTCGCCCGGGTGCTGTTCGCCCACCCCGATGCGCCGGACTTCCTGCGAGGCAACCTGGGCCGCAGCATTGTCTTCGACGTGGGGATCAGCCTGTGATTCGCTTGTCGTCTCAGGGCTGTATACGCCGGATAGCCAGACACTGTAACGTCTTCACATTCCGCAACGTCTACCTGACGAGGCCTTTATGACCAGCCGCCTGAACCCAGATGACCAGAAGCATGTCGAAGAGTACCTGCAACTGTCCCAGCACCGAGTCGAGCGCCGGCCTTTCCGGCCGTGGATGCTCCTGGTGGTGGTACTGGCCATCACGATTGGCCTGGGCCTGTTGAGCCGATTGATCAGTTACCTGACGCTATGAGCCGCTTTTTGTCATTGACGCTCGCGCAGGTAACGGCACCGAATTCCTTTAGCCTTGCGAGATATCCCCATGACTCATCGTATTGTCATCGTTGGCGGCGGCGCCGGCGGTCTGGAGTTGGCTACCCGTCTGGGTAAGACCCTGGGCAAGCGTGGCACGGCCAGTGTGATGCTGGTCGACGCGAACCTGACCCACATCTGGAAACCGTTGCTCCACGAAGTAGCGGCCGGCTCCCTCAACTCCTCCGAAGACGAACTCAACTATGTGGCCCAGGCGAAATGGAACCACTTCGAGTTCCAGCTCGGGCGCATGAGCGGCCTGGATCGCGAGAACAAGAGAATCCAACTGGCCGCCACCTATGACGAGGCGGGCGTCGAGCTGTTGCCAGCCCGGGAGCTGGGCTACGACACGCTGGTGATCGCGGTGGGCAGCACCACCAACGATTTCGGCACCGAGGGCGCGGCGCAGCATTGCCTGTTCCTCGATACCCGCAAGCAGGCCGAGCGCTTCCACCAGCAGTTGCTTCACCACTACCTGCGCGCTCACGCCGGGCAGACCGATACCATCGAGCGCATCAGCGTTGCGATCGTCGGCGCCGGTGCGACCGGCGTTGAACTGGCGGCCGAGCTGCACAACGCCGCCCACGAACTGCATGCCTACGGCCTGGACCGGATCAAACCGGAGAACATGCACATCACCCTGATCGAGGCGGGCCCACGGGTCTTGCCGGCACTGCCAGAGCGGATCGGCGGGCCAGTGCACAAAACCCTGGAAAAACTTGGGGTGAATGTCATGACCAACGCCTCCGTCAGCCAGGTGACTGCCGACAGCTTGATTACGGCGGACGGCAAAGTGATCGACGCGAGCCTGAAAGTCTGGGCCGCCGGGATCCGCGCGCCAGAATTCCTCAAGGACATCGACGGACTGGAGACCAACCGGATCAACCAGCTGCAGGTGCTGCCGACACTCCAGACCACTCGCGACGACAACATCTTTGCCTTCGGCGACTGCGCCGCCTGCCCGCAACCGGACAGCGACCGCAACGTCCCACCCCGCGCCCAGGCAGCGCATCAGCAAGCCTCGCTGCTGGCTAAATCGCTGAAGTTGCGGATCGAGGGCAAGGCCTTGCCTGAATACAAATACACTGACTACGGCTCGCTGATCTCGCTGTCGCGCTTTTCGGCGGTGGGTAACCTGATGGGCAACCTGACCGGCAGCGTGATGCTTGAAGGCTGGCTGGCGCGGATGTTCTATGTGTCGTTGTACCGCATGCACCAGATGGCGCTGTACGGGATGTTCCGTACCGCGATGCTGATGCTGGGTAGCAAGATCGGGCGTGGGACCGAGCCACGGTTGAAACTGCACTGACATGACGATCGTTCCCACGCTTCGCGTGGGAACACCGCCCGTCCAGCACTTAGTCGTCAATCAAACCTGAAACCGCTGCACCATCGTGCGCAGCGAGTTTGCAAGCTGCGACAATTCATGGCTGGAGGCACTGGTCTGATCCGCGCCGGAAGCCGAGCGCACGGACAAATCGCGAATATTCACCAGGTTGCGATCAACCTCGCGAGCCACTTGCGCCTGTTCTTCGGCGGCACTGGCGATGACCAGGTTGCGCTCATGGATCTCGCTGACCGATGCCGTAATGGTTTGCAGCGCTTCCCCTGCCCGCTCCGCCATCGCGAGGGTGCTCGCCGCACGGCTGGAACTGGCTTGCATGGAATCCAGCGCCTGGGTGGCACCGCTGCGCATGCCCTGGACCATCTGCTCGATCTCCTGGGTCGATTGCTGCGTGCGATACGCCAGCGCCCGCACCTCGTCGGCAACCACCGCAAACCCCCGCCCGCTCTCTCCCGCCCGGGCCGCTTCAATGGCCGCGTTAAGGGCCAGCAAGTTGGTCTGCTCGGCAATGGCCCGAATCACATCCAGCACTTTGCCGATATCCTGGGATTGGCTGGCCAGTGACTGCACCAGGCCGCCGGTAACCTGAACATCGTTGGCGAGCGCGCTGATGGCGTCGACGGTGTCGCTGACCCGCTCCTGCCCCAACGTCGCCGATTCGCTGGATTGGCGGGTGGCGTCGGAGGTTGAAACGGCGTTGCGCGCGACTTCCTCCACGGCGGTGGTCATCTCGGTGACGGCAGTGGCAGCCTGTTCAATTTCGTTGTTCTGCTGCTGCAGGCTGTGGGTGCTGTCGAGCGTGACGGCGTTCAGCTCATCGGCTGCCGTGGCCAGTTGCGCGGCCGAGCCGCTGATGCCCTGCAACGTCTCACGCAGATTCTGCTGCATGGCCGCCAGCGCCATGAGCAAACGGCTGACTTCATCGTTGCCATGGGTCTCGATCGGCCGGGTCAGGTCACCCCGGGCTACGCTCTGCGCAGCATTCAGCGCCTCGCCCAGGGGCTTGACGATGCTGCGCGTGAGCAACATGGCCAGGGCCACCGTAGCCAGGGCGGCAAGCACAATGAACAGGCTGACGATCATGCGGGAATTGACGTAGTGCTCCTGGGACTTCTGGCTCTCGATCGACACCTGCTTGGAGAATAATTCCGCCAGATCATTGAGCTGTTTGCCCGAACCGTCCACCACGGTTTTCATGTCCACCAGCAACAGCTTGATCAGCTCATCCCGACGCCCCTGCTCCGCCAAGGTAAACGACTGGGCGATACCCGAACGATAGGCGGCGAAAGTCTGTTTGAACTGGTCGTAAAGCGCCTTGCCTTCCGGCGTGACGACCAATTTGTCGTAACTGGCGATTTTTTCGCTCAGTTCTTTATCGCGGGTATCCATCTGGCCGCGATACACCGCAATGTTTTTCGGGTCCTGATCCAAGGCCATGCGCAGGGAAATGGTGCGAATGCGCAGCATCAATTCACGGATCTCGTCTCCGCCACGGATGCTGGGCAACCACTGGGTTTCCACCGCGACCTCACTGTCGCGAATGCTCGACATCTGTCCCAGCGCAAAGACCCCGAGCAGCGCCACCAGGACGGCGATCAAGGCAAAACCCAGCGCGGCGCGGCGGGCAATATTCAGTTGGCGAAGGAACATGTCGGGCGCCTTTTCTTGTTGTTGGCCTGAAGGTGGGCGATCGATGCTTGCCCTGTTGGCGGGTTATCGGCAGGTTGTACGACGACTTGAAGCCATCGGCTTTTCCGCAGGCAAAAAAAATCCCCGTATCTTTCGATACGGGGATTCTTAATATGGTCGGGGTAAGGGGATTCGAACTCCTGACATCCTGCTCCCAAAGCAGGCGCGCTACCGGACTGCGCTATACCCCGGTAAAAAAAAGGCGACCTTCGCAAGTCGCCTTCCTCGATCAGCGCTTTTGGCCTCTGATCTTAAGATTCGATTCCAGCGAACTGGTTTCAAAAATGGTGGGTCGTGTGGGATTCGAACCTACGACCAATTGGTTAAAAGCCAACTGCTCTACCAACTGAGCTAACGACCCAAATATGGTCGGGGTAAGGGGATTCGAACTCCTGACATCCTGCTCCCAAAGCAGGCGCGCTACCGGACTGCGCTATACCCCGATTGAAATGGCTCCGTGACCAGGACTCGAACCTGGGACCCAATGATTAACAGTCATTTGCTCTACCGACTGAGCTATCACGGAACTGATATTTCAAGTTACTGCTATTTGAAGCTACAACATTGAAGCCAGCTTCAACCTCTTCTACCCGTCAGCATCGCTGCGTTCGTGTGTCTGAGGCGCGCTATTCTACAATCTTCGTAACCTCTGTCAACCCCTTAAATTGCTTTCAAGACAATGATTTGCAACTTATTTTAGGTTCCTTCCCAAAGAGAAGTCGCCCTTGGGGTGACGTACTGCGGGGCGCACTTTACAAGTCTTTTCCTTTGAGTTCAACGGCCTGATGAAAAAAATGGCCTCGCAATGCAAGGCCATTCCAATATCCGGCGATGCCGGCCTTCAGTTGAAGACGATTTCGTCGTTTTCCACGGTACCGGTCACGGTTTCGCCCGGCATGAACCGCCCGGACAGAATCAACTGCGCCAACGGGTTTTCGATCCAGCGCTGGATCGCTCGCTTGAGCGGCCGCGCGCCATAGACCGGGTCGTAACCCACCGCGATCAGCTTGTCCAACGCCTCGTCGCTCAGTTGCAGCTTCAACTCGCGCTCGGTGAGGCGGCTGCGCAGGCGACCCAGCTGGATCTCGGTGATGCCGGCGATCTGATCCCGGGCCAACGGCTCAAAGATCACCACTTCGTCAACACGGTTGATGAACTCCGGCCGGAAGTGCGTAGAGATCGCATCCATCACTGCGGCACGTTGCGCCTCGCGATCGCCGACCAGCTCCTGAATCTGCGTCGAGCCCAGGTTGGAGGTCATCACGATCACCGTGTTGCGAAAGTCCACCGTGCGCCCATGACTGTCGGTCAGGCGACCGTCCTCCAGCACTTGCAGCAGGATGTTAAAGACATCCGGGTGCGCTTTCTCGACCTCATCGAGCAATATCACCGAGTACGGCTTGCGACGCACGGCCTCGGTCAGGTAACCGCCCTCTTCATATCCAACATAGCCCGGCGGTGCGCCGATCAAGCGGGCCACGGAGTGCTTCTCCATGAATTCGGACATGTCGATGCGCACCATGGCTTCCTCGGTATCGAAGAGGAACTCGGCCAGCGCCTTGCACAGCTCGGTTTTACCCACACCGGTCGGGCCGAGGAACATGAACGAGCCGCTCGGACGGTTGGGGTCCGACAACCCGGCACGGGACCGGCGCACGGCGTTGGACACCGCCACCACCGCTTCTTCCTGGCCGATCACACGCTGGTGCAACAGGCTTTCCATCTTCAGCAGCTTGTCGCGCTCGCCTTCGAGCATCTTCGAGACCGGAATGCCGGTCCACTTGGACACCACTTCGGCGATTTCTTCCTCGGTGACCTTGCTGCGCAGCAGCTGGTTTTCGCTTTTGCCGTGTTGGTCGACCATCTGCAGGCTGCGCTCCAGGTCCGGGATGACCCCGTATTGCAGCTCGGCCATGCGGTTGAGGTCACCTTTGCGGCGAGCCGCTTCCAGCTCCTGGCGGGATTGTTCGATCTTTTGCTGGATCTGAGCCGAACCCTGGACTTCAGCTTTTTCCGAATTCCAGATCTCTTCGAGATCGGAATATTCGCGCTCGTGACGAACGATTTCTTCCTGCAATCTTTCCAGACGTTTCTTCGCCGCTTCGTCGCTTTCTTTTTTCAGCGCCTGGGACTCGACCTTGAGTTGAATCAAGCGTCGCTCCAACCGATCCAGCACTTCGGGCTTGGAGTCGATTTCCATGCGGATACGGCTGGCGGCCTCGTCGATCAGGTCGATGGCCTTGTCCGGCAACTGACGGTCGGTGATATAGCGATGGCTGAGCTTGGCCGCCGCGATGATCGCGCCATCGGTGATGGCCACTTTGTGGTGGACCTCATAGCGCTCCTTCAGGCCGCGCAAGATGGCGATGGTGTCTTCTTCGCTGGGCTCATCCACCAGCACTTTCTGGAATCGCCGCTCAAGCGCCGCGTCTTTCTCGATGTATTGGCGGTATTCGTTGAGCGTGGTCGCACCGACGCAATGCAGCTCACCACGGGCCAGCGCAGGCTTGAGCATGTTGCCGGCGTCCATCGAGCCTTCGCCCTTGCCGGCGCCAACCATGGTGTGCAATTCATCGATGAATAGAATGATCTGGCCTTCCTGCTTCGACAGTTCATTGAGCAGGGCCTTGAGCCGTTCTTCGAATTCACCGCGATACTTGGCGCCAGCGATCAGCGCCCCCATGTCCAGAGACAGCAGGCGCTTGCCCTTCAGCCCGTCCGGCACTTCGCCGTTGATGATGCGCTGGGCCAAGCCTTCGGCGATGGCGGTCTTACCCACGCCGGGCTCACCGATCAGGACCGGGTTGTTCTTCGTGCGCCGTTGCAGGACCTGGATGGTTCGACGGATTTCATCGTCACGGCCGATCACCGGGTCGAGCTTGCCTTCTTCGGCGCGCTTGGTCAGGTCGACGGTGTATTTATCCAGGGCTTGACGCGCTTCCTCGTGGTTCGGGTCGTTGACCGCATCGCCCCCGCGCAGGTTGTTGATGGCGTTTTCCAAGGCTTTCTTGCTCACGCCCTGACCGAGCAGCAACTTGCCAAGCTTGCTGTTCTCGTCCATCGCGGCGAGCAACACCAGTTCGCTGGAAATGAACTGGTCGCCCTTCTGCTGGGCCAGGCGGTCGGCCTGGTTGAGCAGCCGCGCCAGATCCTGGGACATGTTCACATCACCGGTCGGATTCTGGATCTTGGGCAACTGGTCGAGTTCTTTGGCCAGTTCCTTGCGCAGGCTGTTGACGTCAAAGCCCACTTGCATCAGCAGCGGCTTGATCGAGCCGCCCTGCTGTTCGAGCATGGCCTGCATCAAATGCGCCGGTTCGATACTGGGATGGTCCAGCCCGACGGCCAAGGACTGGGCGTCGGACAAGGCCAATTGTAATTTGCTGGTTAAACGGTCAATACGCATGGGTCACCTTCCTATTGAGCAGGCCGGACCTAAAAAACATCCTGAATGAAGAAACCTGCCAGATACCGCTATAGATGTGGCCGATTCTGGAAGATTCAAGCAGCGCACTGTTGATACAGATCAGGAGAGTCTAGCGTTCGAGCCAGATCAAGGAAGCGAAGCGACCGGTGCGCGCGTTGCGGCGATAGGAAAAGAAGCGTGGGTCGGTCACGGTGCACAAGCCGCCACCGTACACGGCGGTAACGCCCCGTGCCGCCAGACGCAGGCGCGCCAGCGCGTAGATATCAGCCAGGAACTTGCCGGTGTTGTGGCTGGGTACGAAGGCTCGCTCTGCGTCGGCCAGTTGCGCAATAAAGGCTTCGCGCACTTCCGGCCCAACTTCGAACGCTTGCGGACCGATGGCCGGGCCGAGCCAGGCAAGGATTTCATCCGCGGGCATGGCAAGGCTATCGAGGGTGGCTTCCAGCACACCGTTCGCCAGTCCGCGCCACCCGGCATGGGCCGCCGCGACATGGGTTGCGGCGCGGTTGCAGAACAACACCGGCAGGCAATCGGCCGTCATTGCCGTGCAAGCGACACCCGGCGTGGCGCTCCAGCTCGCATCAGCGGTAACCACCTGGGTCGGATCAGCCTCGACCACGTCAATACCGTGGACTTGCTGCAGCCAGGTTGGAGTAATCGCGAATGGGTCGGTGAGGCGGCGACGATTTTCAGCGACGTCCGCAGGGTCGTCGCCGACATGGTCGCCCAGGTTGAGGCTGTCGAACGGCGCCAGGCTGACGCCGCCTTCGCGGGTGGTGACGCAGGCTTTGACCCGGGCTGGCGCGGGCCAGTCGGGGAGCAGCCAGTCATTCATCCGATGAACGCCTCGCGGTCCTGCTTGAGCAACGTCAAAAGCCAGACAAAATCATCCGGCAGCGGCGATTCCCAGCTCATGCGCTTGCCGGTCGTCGGGTGATCGAGCTCAAGGAAGCGCGCGTGCAGCGCCTGTCGAGGGAAATTCTTCAGTGATTCCACCATGGTCTGGCTGGCAGCCGGTGGAATACGGAAACGACCGCCATAGGCCGGGTCGCCCACCAATGGGAAATTGATGTGAGCCATGTGCACACGGATCTGGTGGGTCCGGCCGGTTTCCAGCTTGACCCGCACGTGGGTGTGGGAACGGAAGCGTTCAAGCACGCGGTAGTGGCTGACGGCCTGCTTTCCGCCTTCCATCACGGCCATGCGCTGGCGCTGCTGGCCGTGACGGCCGATCGGCGCGTTGATCTTGCCACCGGCGGTGACCACCCCGATCACGATGCACTCATAGATGCGGCTGACGCTCCGGCTTTGCAGCTGTGTCACCAGTTGCGTCTGCGCCTGGATGGTCTTGGCGACCACCATCAGACCGGTGGTGTCCTTGTCCAGGCGATGGACGATACCGGCGCGCGGCACATTGATGATGCCCGGCACGTGGTGCAGCAAGGCGTTGAGCAACGTGCCGTCGGCATGACCGGCCGCCGGGTGGACCACCAGGCCCGCAGGCTTGTTGATCACCAGGATATCGTCGTCTTCATAGACGATGTCCAGGGCAATGTCCTGGGCGACCCATTCTCCCTGGGCCTCCTGCTCGGCGGTCAGCTCGAGGACGGCACCGCCATGGACGATGTCGCGCGGGCGGATCACCGCCCCGTCCACCGTCAGGCGGCCGTCCTTGATCCAGGCGGAAAGGCGCGAGCGCGAGTGCTCGGCGAAGAGTTGGGCGGCGACTTGATCGAGGCGTTGGCCGCCCAATTCGGACGGCACCTCTGCGCGAAGTTCTATTTTATCGGACATGCTCGGACTGGGCGTCGGCACAGCCTTTGGTTTCGGCTGCGCGCTTGTGGTTAAATACGGCGTCTTTTGCCCCGAGGCTTTCAACGGGGCGCTCATCATAACAGGACGGCCCCGCCCAAGACAGCGGCCGTCATAGGGACGCAAGCCGCCATGCAAGTGAAACACCTGCTGCTGATCGCCATCCTCGCATTGACTGCTGCTTGCTCGTCGAAGGAAGTCGTAGACGAAAACCTGAGCGAAGTCGAACTGTACCAACAGGCGCAGAACGACCTGGATAACAACAGCTACACCAGCGCCACCGCCAAGCTGAAGGCGCTGGAGTCGCGGTATCCGTTCGGTCGCTACGCCGACCAGGCGCAGTTGGAGCTGATCTACGCCAACTACAAGAACGCCGAGCCGGAAGCTGCAAAGTCCGCCGCCGAGCGCTTCATTCGTCTGCACCCGCAGCACCCGAACGTCGATTACGCTTACTACCTCAAGGGCCTGACCTCCTTCGACCAGGACGTCGGACTGCTGGCGCGCTTCCTGCCGCTGGACATGACCAAGCGTGACCCGGGCGCCGCGCGCGACTCCTACAACGAGTTCGCCCAGCTGACCAGCCGCTTCCCCAACAGCCGTTATTCGCCCGACGCCAAGCAGCGCATGATCTACCTGCGCAACCTGCTGGCGTCCTACGAAATCCACGTGGCTGATTACTACCTGACTCGCCAGGCCTACGTCGCCGCCGCCAACCGTGGCCGATACGTGGTGGAAAACTTCCAGGAAACCCCATCGGTCGGCGACGGCCTGGCGGTGATGACCGAAGCCTACCAGCGCCTGCACCTGGACGAACTTGCGGCCACCAGCCTGGAAACCCTGAAGCTGAACTACCCCGACCACCCTTCCCTGGTCGACGGCCAATTCACCCCACGCGTCGACGAAGCCGACAACCGTTCGTGGCTGAGCAAGGCGACCCTTGGCCTGATCGAGTCCCGTCCTCCGCTGCCACCGGGCGAAACCCGCGCCAACCAGGACGTACAGCGTCAGTTCCAGGATGCCAAGGAAGCCATTCCGAACGAGCTCAAGCCAAAGGATGAAAATGGCGACGTGATCGAAGAGCCAGAGCCTGAAAGCGAGTCCAGCGACCGCTCCTGGTTCAGCTACATGACCTTCGGCCTGTTCGACTGACACACGGCCCGATGAAAAAGGAGACTCGCGAGTCTCCTTTTTTGTGCCTGGGTTTTATTGCGCTGTGCGCCGTTCCTGTCCTTGGCTAAACTGCCTGATCTCTAGCCAAAAAGTCGCCCACCATGCTTCGTCTATTGTTCTGGATCGTACTGATTGCCGCCGCGATATGGCTGTGGCGCAAGTTCAAGGGTGCCTCCTCCGCGTCCAACTCGCCCCGGGAGCAGGACGCGCCGCCGATGGTTCGCTGCGCCCATTGCGGCGTTCACTTGCCACGGGACCGGGCGCTGGAGCTCCAGCAACAATGGTACTGCAGCCAGGCTCATCTCGAGCAAGGCCCGGGCACTCGTGATCGCTAAGGACGAACGCCCTCGCGTCAAACAGGCGCAGCGCCTGCTGCGCCTTTATCACCTGTACCGCCTCAGCATCGGCATCACCCTGGTGCTGTTGATCTCCAGCAACATGGACAACCGCCTGCTGGAGTTCGCCAACGACGACCTGCTACGCAGTGGCAGTTGGTTATACCTGATATTGAACATCCTGCTGGTAGTGTTCCTGGAGAACACTCGCCACCCCGCGCGACTGTTTGGCCTGGCATTGACCGACATATTGCTGCTGTCGTGGCTGTTCTTCGTCGCGGGCGGCGCCCCCAGCGCCATCGGCAACCTGATCATTGTGTCGGTGGCGATCGGCAATACCTTGCTGCGCGGCCGAATCGGCCTTCTGCTCGCCGCCGTGGCCACCCTCGGAATCGTCGGCTCGACTTTCGTGCTCGGCCTCAGCGATTCGAGCCGGCCCAGCAGTTATTTGCAGGCGGGCACCCTGGGCGCCTTGTGCTTTGCCGCCGCGTTGCTCGTGCAGCGCCTGACCCGACGACTGGAAGCGAGCGAGATCCTCGCCGAGCAAAGGGCAAGCGAAGTGCTCAGCCTCGAAGCGCTCAACGCATTGATCCTGCAACGCATGCGCACCGGCATCCTGGTCCTGGATCGTCAACGCAGGGTCCAACTGGCCAATGAAAGCGCCTTGAACCTGCTGGGCATGCATGACCTGATCGGCCAGCGAATCGACGATTCATCGAGCGCCCTGGTCGAACGACTGCAACTATGGCTGAACAACCCCAGCCTGCGGCCGCAAAGCCTGACCATCAGCGGCAGCGGCCTGACGTTGCAGCCAAGCTTTATCGCCCTGGGATCGCAGGATCAGCAGCAGATCCTGGTATTTCTCGAAGATCTGGCCCAGGTGGCCCAACACGCCCAGCAACTGAAGTTGGCTTCCCTCGGTCGCCTCACCGCCGGTATCGCCCATGAAATCCGCAACCCGCTGGGAGCGATCAGCCACGCTGCGCAATTGCTGCGCGAGTCCGAGGAACTGAACGACGCGGACCGGCGTCTGACGCAGATTATTCAAGATCACTCCCAACGTATGAATCGCGTCATCGAGAATGTCCTGCAGCTGTCACGCCGCCAGCAAACCGCGCCCCAACGCCTGGATCTACGCACCTGGTTGGAGCAATTCGTCCAACAGGCCAGGGAAAGCGCCGCGCAACACCAACAGTTGCACCTGGACATCGCTCCAGGCGACTACATCACCCTGATGGACCCCGGCCAGCTGGCCCAGGTGCTGGATAACCTGCTGCGCAACGCCTGGCGCCACAGCGCAATGGCCCATGAACAGGCCGAGGCGTGGCTGGAGCTATTCATCGATCCCCGCAGTCAACTGGCGACACTGGACATCCGCGACAACGGCCCCGGCGTGACACCTGACCAGCAGACACACCTGTTCGAACCGTTCTTCACCACCAGCAACCAGGGCACTGGCCTTGGGCTCTATCTGTCCCGTGAGCTGTGCGAAAGCAACCAGGCCCGCCTAGACTTCAAACCACGCCAAGGCGGCGGCTGCTTTCGCATCACCTTTGCTCACGGACGGAAACAGATTTGAATACACGCTCACGGCAACGAATCCTGGTCGTCGATGACGAGCCGGACATCCGCGAACTCCTGGAAATGACCCTGGGAAGGATGAAACTCGACACCCGCAGCGCCAAGAACCTGGCCGAGGCGCAATCCGCCCTGGCGGGCGAAGCCTTCGACCTGTGCCTGACCGACATGCGCCTGCCCGATGGCACCGGCCTGGAACTTGTGAAACATATCCAGCAACGTTATCCCCAACTGCCCGTGGCGATGATCACCGCCTACGGCAGCCTGGACGTCGCCATCGACGCCCTCAAGGCCGGCGCCTTCGATTTCCTGACCAAGCCCGTGGACCTGACTCGCCTGCGGGAACTGGTCGGCAGCGCCCTGCGCCTTTCAGCCGGCATCCCGCCCGCCGCCACCGTCGAACGCTGTCTATTGGGCGACTCGCCACCGATGCGCAGCGTGCGCAAGCACATCGAAAAACTGGCCCGCAGCCAGGCGCCGGTGTACATCAGCGGCGAATCGGGTTGCGGCAAGGAACTGGTCGCCCGCCTGATCCACGAGCAAGGGCCCCGTGCCAGTCAGCACTTCGTGCCTGTCAATTGTGGGGCGATTCCCAATGAGCTAATGGAAAGCGAGTTTTTCGGCCATCGAAAAGGCAGCTTTACCGGCGCCATCGAAGACAAACCCGGACTGTTCCAGGCCGCGCACGGCGGAACGCTGTTCCTCGATGAAGTGGCCGACCTGCCGCTGGCGATGCAGGTCAAACTCTTGCGCGCCATCCAGGAGAAAGCCGTTCGCGCCGTCGGAGGCCAGCAGGAAGAAGTGGTGGACGTACGAATCCTCTGTGCCACCCATAAAGACCTGGACGCTGAAGTCGCCGCCGGGCGCTTTCGCCAGGATTTGTACTACCGACTGAACGTCATCGAACTGCGCGTCCCGCCCCTGCGCGAACGCCGTGAAGACATCGAACCGCTGGCCAACCACATGCTCCAGCGCCTGGCCGCCAGCACTGGCAACCCTGTGGCGAAGCTGCACCCACAAGCACTCGAGGCTCTGCGCAACTATCGTTTTCCGGGCAACGTGCGGGAATTGGAAAACATGCTGGAAAGGGCCTATACCCTTTGCGAACACCATCAGATCGAGGCCGATGACCTGCGCCTTGCCGAGAGCTACGCGGGTGGCGACGTGGCCAATGCCGACCTGGTGCGGGTCGACAACCTGGAAGACTACCTCGAAGACGTTGAACGCAAGGTCATCCTCCAGGCGCTGGAGGAAACCCGCTGGAATCGCACGGCGGCGGCACAACGATTGAAGTTGTCGTTTCGGTCGATGCGATATCGGTTGAAGAAGTTGGGGTTGGATTAGCTCAAAGCTTGGGGTTCATGCTCATCCCGTGGCGAGGGAGCTTGCTCCCGCTGGGCTGCAACGCAGCCCTAATCTGGCACCTCGCTGTATCAGGCGGACCGAGTCGTTGCTGTTGGGGCTGCTGCGCTGCCCAGCGGGAGCAAGCTCCCTCGCCACATGGGTTGTGATTACCGCAGAGGCGCCGTCTACCGCCCGGTCACCGGTACCTGCTCGTCCAGCACTCGATTGGCGACCAATTCACCCAGTTCAATCAGTTGCTGTACGCCCAGGGCGATTTGTCGATGGTGCGCTTGGTGGCTTCATCGAGCCCTTCTGGGTTAAGGCTGGCGTCAGGAGAGGCTTTATTGTTTTCTGAAGGTGAAGAAGGCTTGTCATACATTGCGGTACTCCAAAGAGGAATGGATTACCAAGTTAGCGGGCCGCGACGCCCGGACGCTGAATTGGCAGCGACGGGAATAGGTTAGCGAGAGTTCTTCCCATCCGGCAACCGCCAGACCTTGTCGGATAATTCGGCTTGATTGAGGACGCTGTCCGACCACTCCCACAAATTTTGGCCGGTTGTTTAGGCCTCCATCGCTGGTGTGTATATCCGTTTCTGCGGTAACGGCTGCTGGCGGTTCCGCCCTTACGGCGGGTCACTTTTTTTCAAACGCCAAAAAAGTAACCAAAAAGGCTTGCCCCACCACTCGGCACCTCGCCTAGGCGAGATGTTCCCTCACTCCGGCATTGCTCCGTGGGCCCGCCGCGAAGGGCCATCCATGGCCCAGCGCGGCTATCCCGGCATCCATGCCGGGATGCCCACTACACAATGCCTGCGTTCGGCCAGCGTGGTTTAACGGGGCGTATAGATCAAAATCAAAAGCAGAGCAACAGCAACAGCAACAGCAATAGCAACAGCAACAGCAACAGCAACAGCGGACGGGCCAACATTAGCTCGGAAAGTTTACAGATTCGTAGCCCCCCCTGTGGGAGCGGGCTTGCTCGCGATGGCGGTGGGTCAGCTTGCATCAACGCTGAATGTGCCGCCGTCTTCGCGAGCAGGCTCGCTCCCTCAATTGAACCAAGTCGGCTAAAAGGCCGCCTCGCTTTGCTCTTGCTCTTGCTCTTGCTCTTGCTTTGGATCTTGATCTTGATCTGGAACGCCCCGTTAACCACGCTGGCCGAACGCAGGCGTTGAGCAGTGGGCATCCCGGCATGGATGCCGGGATAGCCGCGCCGGGCCATGGATGGCCCTTCGCGGCGGCCCACGGAGCAATGCCGGAGTGAGGGCACACCGAGCCTAGGCGAGGTGCCGAGTGGTGGGGCGAAGCCTTTTTTGCTTACTTTTTTTGGCGTCTGAAAAAAAGTGAGCCGCCGTAAGGGCGGAACCGCCAGCGGCCGTTACCGCAGCAACGGATATGTACACCACCACAACTACAACCGCCCAGCCGGCGCATAAGGCACAGGATCAACCACCGGCTCGCGCCCCAACATCAAATCCACAAACAACCGACACGAAGCCGGCGCCAGCACCAGCCCATTGCGATAATGCCCACAGTTCAACCAAAGCCCCGCAAACCCTGGCACTTCGCCAATATAGGGAATCCCTTTCGGCGACCCAGGCCGCAACCCCGCCCAGTGCCCAACCACCTCGGCATCGGCAAGCTCAGGAATAAGCGCCACCGCCGAAGCCTTGAGGCTCTCCAGCGCGGCATCGGTCGGCGTCTTGTCAAAGCCCTCACGCTCCAGCGTACTGCCAACCAAGATGTGCCCATCACGACGTGGAATCGCGTAGCGCCCCTTGGCCAGGACCATGCTCGACAAAAAATCCTCCGCGCATTTGTACAGGATCATCTGCCCCTTCACCGGTTCGACCGGTAACTTCAAGCCCAATGTCTTGAGCAGCTCGCCACTCCAGGCGCCAGCCGCCAATACCACTTGATCGCCGCGAATCGCTCCAGCCGAGCTGTCCACTCCCACCACGCGCTCACCGTCGCGTATGAATCCCCGGACTTCGCAGTACTCATGGAGCGTGACGTTGGGCAGCGCTGCCAACGCGGCCTTGAGGGATTTCACCAGCCGGGGATTACGCACGTTAGCCACGTCGGCCATGTAGATCGCCCGGGAAAACCCTGAGCCCAGCACCGGCACGGCGTCGTGAACCGCCGAGATATCCACGGCGCGCAACGGACGCCCTTCCCGCTCGGCCCAGGCCAGCGCTTCGTCCTGGTCATCGAGGTCCAGCCAATACAGCCCGGTGACATGCACCTGTGGATCAATCCCGGTGGCGGCAAACAAGCGCTCGCCCAGCTGTGGATAAAAATCCTGTGACCAATGGGCCAGCGCGGTGACCGCCGGGCTATAACGCCACGGGTACAACGGCGAAACGATACCGCCACCCGCCCAGGATGACTCCTGCCCAACGCCGGAGCGATCCAGCAGCACGACGCGCTGCCCCTCGCAGGCCAGATTGAATGCGGTCAGCAGGCCAATCACCCCACCGCCGACGATCACCACTTGCTGTTGCCTGGTCATGTTCTGTTTCGACTCATTAGACAAAGGGCGCAACGCCGCGCCCATCAATAGAAAACTCAGCGGCCCCAACAGTCCTTGACGGTCACCCCGGCAGCGGCGTTCGCGATGTCCCGCTTGCCCGTGTTGTTGATCGTGAAATCACCGCACTTGTCCGCGGCCATGGACGAGCCGCTCCTGCGCGCGGCCGTCAACGTGAAGGTCTGGTCCGTCAAGGTCGTAGGGATAATGGTGTAGAAGTCATTCCCAGTGCTCAGGCCGGTCGCGTTGGAATAGACGTTGTTCTTCGAGTAGTGACGCTCGAGGATCTGCGCCTGCTCCGACAGCAGCGAGGCAATCTCGGTACGCCGGGCCTTTTTAATGTATTCGGTCAGACTCGGGTAGCCGATGGTTATCACGATACCGATGATCGCGATGACAATCATGATTTCGATCAAGGTAAAACCTCGGTTGGATCTGTGCATGCCTTGCCTCTCACTGTATTTGTCGCCACATGATGCGGCGGCTGCCGCCGACGGCTTTGCCCAGCAGATCGGTGATACCACCACCGGAGTCGTTCACGATCATATTAGTAGCCCCGTTGGCACTGACCACCGCGCTTAGGGTCGGGATCCCGCCCGTGAACACCACGCCGGCGGAAATCGTGTCGAGGCTGTTGAGCGAACCATCGTTATTGGTATCGAGTACCGCATAGTTGAGCATCTTACCGTTGAACGCATCCACTTCGATCAATTTGCCGGTACCGAAGCTGGCGCATGGGTCGGTGGTGTCCACGGCGGCCGTGGTGAAAACAACGCGACCAAGTACCAGGTTGGCCGGATTGATGACACGCTCGCCGGTGACCGCATTGTTGTATGTCAGCGGCAGATACCAGCCTTTCTTCGTGGGATAGGCCACGTCGGTCTCGCTGGTCGTTATGAACTGCCCCGTAGCGCCGGAAAAGATACCCGTGATTGACTGGGCTTGCAGGCTCGAGACGGTGATCTGCCCCGTGCCGCCAGTGGCGTCCCAGATTGAATAGAACCCCTGCAGATCCTTGTTGAGCTTGTCCACGGACTCGTTGAATTTGCCCGTGCCGAAAAACACCTGAATGCCGCCCTGGGGGTTTTCCGCCAGCAAAGGTTGGGCGGTAATCGGCTGGGTCGTCCCGCCGGGGGCGGTGAACAATGGCTGACCGGCGAATGCCAGGCCCCAGGTGTTCGGTGAGGTACCACTGAGGTCGAACTTCCACATCCGCCCTCTCAGGTCACCGCCATAGGCGGCCTGAACCACATTCTGGGAATTGACCCGAAGCTTGACCGACGACAGCCCGTTATTGGTTTCGCTGCTGTTGACGATGATTTTCCGGATCAGCGAACCGTCGCGAATATCCACCACGTACAGCGCGGCCACACCGGTGTTGCTGCCGTAACCATTGGAGATAAACGCGGCCCAACGGCCATCCGCCAACCGCGCCACTTCGGGGCGTGCGTAGGCGTAGCCCAGGTCATTGAAGGGGTGCGCTGTGTTGGCGACCGTCGGCGCGCTGATTTCCCACAACGCCCGAATCGCGTTGCCCGCCGATGCATCGAACAGTTGCACCGCATAAAACGCCCGGCCACCCGCGCCGGTTCCGCCCAGGGCAAGGGTTTTCCAGACGGAGCCCAGTTGTGCATCAAAAACGCCGAGCTGCCCATCCACCAGGAATTTGTGGCTTACGCCGTTGACGTAGCTGGGGTCGGCGATGAGCTGCAACGACGGGAGGACGCTCGATGGCATGTAAGCGTAACGCCGGGTGCCGTTCGTACTGTTGATGACGCTGAAGAAACCATCGTTGGCGTTCACCACCAGGCTGGCGTTCATGTTCGCCGCCTTGGTCGTCAGGTAGGCGCTGTAGCTGGTGTCATTCACCAGGTCGGAGGCGGTCTGGTCGTTGGGCGAAGCCAGCAGCAGCGGTGAATTGATGATGTCCCCGAGCAAGGCGCTGCGCGCTTTCAGCCCGGTCTTGTTGATGCCCTTGCTCCATTCCACCAAATCGTTTCCGGTGACCCCTGTAGGCAGGCCCTGGCTCAGGCTGGTCTGCTGAGCCGGGGAGAAGTTCCCGTAGGCCAGGGGTACCGGCACGTTGGTGGCGGTGTTCCAGGACTGATAGATCGGCGCCGTCGCGCCGGGCACGATAGCGGTGTCGGTGGTCCATTGAACCGCCGCCGTGTTGACCGTCCCGGTGGAGTTGAAACCGAACGCCTTGATGGTCCCGCGCCAATCCCTGGGGTCATAGGTGGTCTGGTAGTAACTGGAGGTGCTTGAGAGCGTGGCGCCATTGCTGATGCCGCCGCCTCCCGAACCGGCCTTGGAGGTGATGTCGCTGAGGGCCGATGACAGCGCCGAGTTCAAGCCCTCGCTGTCGGTGGCCGGATAATATTTGCCCGCACCATAGCGAGCGGCGTCGGAAAGCATCTGGTTAGTAACGGCAAACCCTACGGTATAAGTGTTGAGGTACTGCCGGCGAAACTCGGCCCCATCCCAGCTCTTGCCCGTGACATCGGTGCCTGTGGTGCGCATGTCAATGTCGAAGGCGAACTTGGCGATGTCATCCAGATAAAGCGTGTCGCCCTCCGCATCGCCGCTGGAGCTGGCACCATCGTTGGCACTGATGCCATCCCAGTTCGGCAAGCGGTTGCCCCCTAGGGGGTCGTTGGTTGGAAACGTGCGGTCATAGGTGGGCAGGCCATCCGTGATCACCACGCCAAAGTTCTTCTGGCATCGGTATTGGATCGGGCTGGTATAGGTGCTGGGTGTACCGTTGTAATACGGCGCCATGCCTCGGAAATAGCGGGTGACTTCGTAATAACTTTCGGCCAAAGGCGTGTTGGCAACGGCGCCCAAGCCGTTGATGGCGTTGATCAAGGCGCTGTAGTTATTGTTGGCCTGGGCCTGGGTCACGCTGCCACTGACTGAAGAAAGATCGCTGATGGCCCGGGCAATGTAGCCGCCCGGGCCGGAGTTGCTGCTGTTGGGCGGGTTGAAGGTGGCAAGGCCAATGCGCAGGGCGCGGTTGTTGGCGACCAGGTCGGTCGAGACATCCCGTGCAACGTTGATGCGATAATCGTTGGGAATCGTCCCCGTGGTGAAGTCCCGGCTGGCACCGTTGGCCAGGGTTACCAGATAGGCCAGGTACTTCCCCGCGTAACGGGTATTACCCCCGCCCACCGGATCTGGCAGTCGCAGGCAGATTCGCCCGATGCCGGTCCGATAGAAGCCGTACCAGCCAGACAAGCAGCCGCCCCGCAACAGGCTCACCAACAGAATGTTCGAATCGTCCTGATCCAGCTCATACCTGTCGTTGCAGTTGTTACTGGAGTTACATGCAAAGGTGCGCGTCTGCGTCGCCGCCGGATCAAAGCCGGCGGCCCAGATGATGTTGTTCATGCTCCCGGAATCATCGATCAGCAGCATCACGTTGGGCGTCACCGCCGCCGCGCTCAACAGAGGCGACTCCGAAGGCGTGAAGCCATAGACCGGCGCCGCCAGGTAAAGGCTGAGCAACGCCCCCCACAACGAACCGAGCAGCGCCCTAATACTTCGCATAGATGCTCTCCACCACGCTGCGCTGATTGTTGCCCACTACAGCCACCGCAGTGATCCGATACAACGTCGCCGAGGTATTGACCGGCACGTTGACTGCCGCAAGGGTCGTGCCGATATTCTGCACGCCATAAAAGCCGCCCGCGGCGGCCACCCAGAGCACCCCCGACGACGAATTACGCCCAGCCCCTGTCACCGTCGCCGACTCGGCCGGTGGAGCACATTGTGCCGGGGTGCTACAGACCGGCAATGAATACGTCTCGACCTGCACAGCGCTTTCCCCCACCCTCAGCGCAGCCTCGGCCAGTTGGAACGACTGGTTGCGCTGCATGACGCTGCCGGTCATTTTTTCCTGAAGCGTGGCGCTCTGCATCGACGACAGGCCGATCAGCGTCAATAGCAGCAAAAAAACCAGGCTGACCAGCAATGCCATGCCGCGCTGGCGATGTCCGAGGCCTGTCGAAGTCATCGGTCGCTCCCTCATGGCAGCCGGTTGCGCAAGGCGGCAACCACGTTGAAGGTCTGGTCGCGCACGCTGTTCCTCGGATCGAACAGCGTCAGTGTCAAGCGCACGCTGCGAATCAGCGCCGGGTCGGTCGGGTTGGCGCTGTAGTTGGTGGCCGCGATATCCGTCGCACTGTCGGCCACGCCAAAGGTCACGTCGAACGCCCGCACGTTGTCCACCAGCACCGCCATGGTCGGGTTGCCGCGGCCACTGCCCAGGAGCAGTTGATTGTTGCTGAAACCGTAGATCAAACGACGAATCGGAAAAGCCAATTGTCCGCTCGCCGGTAGTCGCGCCCCGGTGTAGGCGGTCGCCGTGTTACGGCAGTCGGAAATGATCGTCCAGGCCGGCGTGCCGCCGCTGTTGCCGATGTCGGCCGTCACCAGGGTCAACCTTCGGTTGGCGTTGTCCCAGCGAATCGGGGTGAGCTGGCTGGCGGCGAAATCATTGTTCGAAGAGGCATCGGTGATGGTCGCCAGGCAGCCAAACATGCCCACCATGCGAATCTCCTGGATCATCTTGCTCAAGGCAAACCGTGCGTCCTCCTGCATCACCGCCGCAGCGTTCTGGCTGACATAGGTGTTCTTGGCCGAGATGAAAATCTGCACGACGCCCAACACCACGACCAGGCTGATCACCAGCGCGATCATCAATTCAATCAGGCCGAATCCCCGGTTGCTTCTATTCATGGTGGCGTCGCCACCGGGTCGACGGCGACACGGCTGGTCAATACGAAGCTACGCCTGGCCTGCGCTGTGTTTGTCGTGTTGGCGGCCCGGGCATCGTCCCAGGAAACAGTGATGGTGTAGACACGCTGATTCAGCGCGACAGTGCCCGTGGCCGTGGCGCCGCCGAAGGCGACGATGTTGGTCTTGAAGTCGTACAAGTCCTGGTCCCGGGCCACGCTGAGATTGGGTGAGCTGGGCGGCGTGATGGTGTAGTCGGCGGCTGAATTGGCGCGGATACGGTCCATCAGGTCGTAGGCGATGAAGCTGGCCTGGCTGGTCATGCGCGAGCTGTCGGTGTACTTGAGCGCATTGAGCTGGACCATCGCCGCCCCCAACAGGCCCACGCCAAGGATCAGCACCGCCACCAGCACCTCGATCAGCGTCATGCCCTCCTGTGCCCGTCTACTGCAACCCTTCATCCGCAACTTCCATCCAATACAATTCGTCCATTGAGGCAAACACTGAGCGTCCTGCTCTGCGCCCCCCGTACGTAACTGAAACTCACCGGCGTGGCCGGTGCCGATAATCCGCCCAGGTTGTTGAAATCGATACTGGTCACATCTGAGGTTAGCGTCAGAGTCACGCCGCTGCCCATCGCTGGAACAACCCGCAATACATTGGCCGGATTGCCGGTGCTGTCATACACGGTCAACTCACCACTCCAGGCTCCACCCTGCGTGGTGGGACGAATTCGCGTGGTAATGCCACGATTGATCGCTTCCATTCGCGCGAAGTTCAAGGCACGGCGCAAGTCGCCGATCTCGGTATCGGCCTTGCTGCTTTGCAGCGACCCGGTGAACGACGGCACCGCCATGGTGATCAGGATCAACAGCACACCGAGGGCCACCAGCAGCTCGATCAGCGTGAAACCTTTTGTACGAAGATCCATCGATGCCCTCCGTTGCCGTCGGCTATACCTGCTTCTACACGCTAGAACAAACCACCGCTTGTGGCGAGGGAGCTTGCTCCCTCGTCACAACATGCTTCCTGCCAATCGCGCCGCTTCATACTCTCCAGGGAGGAGACGTCATGTACCAACAAGGCTTCAGCCTGCTCGAACTGCTCATGGGACTGGCAATTGCCGCGATTGTTCTGCCATGGGCCGGCACAAGCTGCAAAGAGCTGATCGAATCCATGCAGCGCGAGGACACGGCGCATTTGCTGCTCAGCGGGTTGCGCAGCGCCCGCAGCGAAGCCATCACGCGCAACCGCCGGGTGCTGATACAAGGAATAGACAACGATTGGGGCAAAGGCTGGCGGATCACGCTGGACAACAAGGAGAAAACCTTGCTGATGGAGCGCAGCGCACACGCTCGGGTGATCGGCAACTCGACGGTCAAACGCAGGGTGAGATTCGGCAGCCAGGGGGAAGCGCTGCACCTCAATGGCTCTTTCCAGGCCGGCACGCTGCATGTCTGCGCCAAGCGCGAACCGGTCAGCCATCACCAGGTGATATTGGCGCCCTCCGGCCGCGTCCGTCTGGAAAGTATCGAAGCCGAACAGGCCCTGTGCGCAAAAGGACTTAAAGCAGGGAGCGGACGCGCAGTTCCTTCGGCATCGAAAACGTAATGTTTTCCTCGCGACCGGCCAGCTCGTCAGCCCCGGTGGCGCCCCAGGCCTGCAACTGCTCGATTACGCCACGTACCAGGACTTCCGGCGCGGAAGCGCCGGCGGTGATGCCGATCCGCTCGACGCCGTCGAACCAGCTGCGCTGCATGTCTTCGGCACCATCGATCAGGTAGGCCGGGGTGGACATGCGCTCGGCCAGTTCGCGCAAGCGATTGGAGTTGGAGCTGTTCGGGCTGCCGACCACCAGGACCACATCGCATTCGTTGGCCAGTTGCTTGACCGCGTCCTGACGGTTTTGGGTCGCGTAGCAGATGTCATCCTTGCGCGGTCCGCCGATAGCCGGAAAGCGCGAACGCAAAGCATCGATCACCCGACTGGTGTCGTCCATGGACAGAGTGGTCTGGGTGACAAAAGCGAGCTTTTCAGGATTGCGCACCTGCAAGGCCGCCACGTCTTCCTCGTCCTCGACCAGATAGATGGCGCCGCCGTTGCTGGCGTCATACTGGCCCATGGTGCCTTCAACTTCCGGATGGCCCTCATGCCCGATCAGGATGCATTCACGGCCGTCACGACTGTAGCGGGCCACCTCGATGTGAACCTTGGTGACCAATGGGCATGTGGCGTCGAACACCTTCAGGCCGCGACCGGCGGCTTCGGTACGCACCGCCTGGGAAACGCCGTGGGCACTGAAGATCACGATGACGTCGTCCGGCACCTGGTCCAGTTCCTCGACGAAAATGGCCCCGCGACTGCGCAGGTCCTCGACGACGAACTTGTTGTGCACCACTTCATGGCGCACGTAGATCGGAGGCCCGAAGACTTCCAGGGCGCGGTTGACGATTTCGATCGCCCGGTCCACGCCAGCGCAGAAGCCACGGGGGTTGGCGAGTTTGATTTGCATGCTGTGCCTCGTGTCTGTGGGAGCGAGCCTGCTCGCGATACGGTGGATCAGTCAACTCGATGGCGACTGTGACTCAGCTTTCGCGAGCAGGCTCGCTCCCACAGGTATTGTGGGGGCGATAATTGCCGTTAAACCTTAAACCGCCTTGACCTCAAGAATTTCCACTTCGAAACTCAAGGTCTTGCCCGCCAATGGATGGTTGAAGTCCACCGTCACCTGGGCATCGTCGAAAGCCTTCACCACACCCGGCAGCTCGGCGTTGGCCGCATCGTTGAAAATCACCAGCAAGCCCTCGGACAGTTCCATGTCCTGGAATTGCGAGCGTGGCATGGTCTGCACGTTTTGCGGGTTGGGCTGACCAAAGGCATTTTCCGGTGGAACGACCACGGTGCGCTTGTCGCCGGCCTTGAAACCGAAGAGCGCCGCCTCGAAGCCCGGCAGCAGGTTGCCGTCGCCGACCTTGAACACCGCCGGCGCCTTGTCGAAAGTGCTGTCGACCGTGTCGCCGTTTTCCAGGTGCAGGGCGAAGTGAAGCTTCACTTCGGTGTTTTGAGCGATACGCTGCTCAGTCATGGACGGCTTCTCCGGTTTTCTTGCTCTTGAACATATCCAGGGCGAGCATCACGGCGCCCACGCTGATGGCGCTGTCGGCAAAGTTGAACGCGGGGAAGTACCAGCGATTCTGCCAATGCACCAGGATGAAATCGACGACGTGGCCCAAGGCAATCCGATCGTAGAGATTGCCCAGCGCCCCACCCAGGACCAAGGCCAGCGCCACCGCCAGCCAGGTTTCGTCACGCCCCAGGCGCTTGAGCCAGACCACCAGCACGGCGCTGACCACCACGGCGATCAGCGCGAACAGCCAGCGCTGCCAGCCCGAGCTGTCGGCCAGGAAGCTGAACGCTGCACCGGTGTTGTAGGCCAGGGTCCAGCTGAAGTAGTCAGGAATGACCACGATCTGCTGGTACAGGGTCAACGAACCCTCGAAGTAGTACTTGCTGGCCTGGTCGATCACCAGCACCAGCACGCTCAACCAGAGCCAGCCCAGCCGCCCGAAACGGCCCGCCACGTTAGGCATAGTGGCGAACCTCGCCTGTGCCGCTGATGTTGTCGACGCAACGACCGCAGATTTCCGGATGCTCCGGGTTCACGCCGACGTCTTCACGGCAATGCCAGCAACGGGCGCATTTGACGAAGCTCGACTTGACCACCTTGAGCTTCAGGCCACTCACTTCGGTGACCACAGCATCGGCCGGCGCCTGCGCCAACGGCGCGACACTGGCGGTGGAGGTGATCAGCACGAAGCGCAGCTCGTTGCCCAGCTTGGCCAGGTCGGCGCCCAGGGCGTCTTCGGTGTAGAGCGTCACTTCGGCCTGCAGGTTGCCGCCGACGGCCTTGGCCGCCCGCTGAATTTCCATTTCCTTGTTGACCGCTGCCTTGACCGCCATCACTCGATCCCAGTACGCACGGTCCAGCTCGAAGCCTTGCGGCAGTTCGGTCAGGCCTTCGTACCAGGTGTTGAGCATCACCGACTCATTGCGCTCGCCCGGCAGGTATTCCCACAGCTCATCGGCGGTGAACGCCAGGATCGGCGCGATCCAGCGCACCAGCGCTTCGCTGATGTGGAACAGCGCGGTCTGGCAGGAACGGCGCGCCTTGCTGTTGGCGCCGGTGGTGTACTGGCGATCCTTGATGATGTCGAGGTAGAAACCACCGAGCTCCTGCACGCAGAAGTTGTGGATCTTGGAGTAGACGTTCCAGAAACGGTATTCGCCGTAGTGTTCCTGCAATTCACGTTGCAGCAGCAAGGTACGGTCCACGGCCCAGCGATCCAGGGCGAGCATGTCTTCGGCCGGTAACAGGTCGGTGGCCGGGTTGAAGCCGGTCAGGTTCGAGAGCAGGAAACGCGCGGTGTTACGGATTCGCCGGTAGGCGTCGGCGCTGCGTTGCAGGATCTGCTCGGAAACCGCCATCTCGCCGGAGTAATCGGTGGACGCAACCCACAAGCGCATGATGTCAGCGCCGAGGGTGTCGTTGACTTTCTGCGGCGCGATCACGTTGCCCAGGGACTTGGACATCTTGCGGCCGGACTCGTCGACGGTGAAGCCGTGGGTCAGCAGCTCGCGGTACGGCGCGTGGTTGTCGATGGCGCAACCGGTCAGCAAGGACGAGTGGAACCAGCCGCGATGCTGGTCCGAACCTTCCAGGTACAGGTCGGCGCGCGGGCCGGTCTCGTGGCCCATCGGGTGTGAACCGCGCAGCACGTGCCAGTGGGTGGTGCCGGAGTCGAACCAGACGTCCAGGGTGTCGCTGATCTTGTCGTACAGCGGCGCTTCGTCGCCCAGCAGCTCGGCGGCGTCCAGCTTGAACCAGGCTTCGATGCCTTCGGCTTCGACGCGCTGGGCAACTTGTTCCATCAGCTCGACAGTACGCGGGTGCAGCTCGCCGCTTTCCTTGTTCAGGAAGAACGGAATCGGCACGCCCCAGTTGCGCTGGCGAGAGATGCACCAGTCCGGACGGTTGGCGATCATCGAGTGCAGGCGCGCCTGGCCCCAGGCCGGCACGAACTGGGTCTCTTCGATAGCCTTGAGCGAACGCTGGCGCAGGGTGTCGCCGCTGGTGGGCTGCTTGTCCATGCCGATGAACCACTGTGCCGTGGCACGGTAGATCAGCGGGGTCTTGTGGCGCCAGCAGTGCATGTAGCTGTGTTCGATGACGGTGGTGTGCAGCAGCGCGCCGACTTCGGTCAGCTTGTCGACGATGGCCGGGTTCGCTTTCCAGATGAACTGGCCGCCGAAGAATTCCAGCGACGGCACGTACACGCCATTGCTCTGCACCGGGTTGAGGATGTCATCGTTGACCATGCCGTATTTCTTGCAGGTCACGAAGTCGTCAACGCCATAGGCCGGCGCGGAGTGAACCACGCCGGTGCCCGCGCCCAGTTCCACGTAGTCGGCCAGGTACACCGGCGACAGACGGTCGTAGAACGGATGGCGGAAATTGATCAGTTCCAACGCCGAACCTGGCGCGGTGGCAACCACCGAACCTTCGAGGCCGTAACGGGCCAGGCAGGATTCGACCAGCTCTTCGGCCAACACCAGCAGCTTGTCACCGACATCGACCAGGGCGTAGTTGAATTCCGGGTGGACGTTCAGCGCCTGGTTGGCCGGGATGGTCCACGGGGTGGTGGTCCAGATCACGATAGCCGCCGGCTTGGCCAGCTTGCCCAGGCCGAACGCGGCGGCGAGCTTGTCTTCATCGGCGATCGGGAATGCGACATCGATGGTCGAGGACTTCTTGTTTTCGTACTCGACTTCCGCCTCGGCCAGGGCCGAACCGCAATCGAAGCACCAGTTCACGGGCTTGAGGCCCTTGAACACGAAGCCACCCTCGACGATTTTCGCCAAGGCACGGATTTCGCCGGCTTCGTTCGCAAAGTTCATGGTCTTGTACGGGTTGGCGAAGTCGCCCAACACGCCGAGGCGGATGAATTCGGATTTCTGCCCTTCGATCTGCTCGGTGGCATAGGCACGGCACAGCTCGCGGGTCTTGTCCGCGCCCAGGTTCTTGCCGTGGGTCACCTCGACCTTGTGCTCGATCGGCAGGCCGTGGCAGTCCCAGCCCGGGACATACGGCGCGTCAAAACCCGACAGGGTCTTGGAGCGGATGATCATGTCCTTGAGAATCTTGTTCAGCGCGTGACCGATGTGGATGGTGCCGTTGGCGTACGGAGGGCCGTCGTGCAGGACGAACTTCGGACGATCCTTGCCAATTTCGCGCAACTTTCCGTACAGGCCAATGCTGTCCCAACGCTGCAGAATCTGTGGTTCGCGCTGAGGCAGGCCGGCCTTCATTGGGAAGGCGGTGTCCGGAAGGTTTAGCGTAGCTTTATAGTCGGTCATTTAAGGCTCTTCATTAGCGATTGGCGCTGGTTGCGACAAGGGCACGGGCGGCGGCGATATCTGCATGGATCGCCGTCTTGAGCGCCTCCAGAGAGGCAAAACGCTGCTCTTCACGCAGCTTCTGGTGGAAAACCACCGTCAAACGCCGGTCATACAGATCGCCGGCAAAATCCAGAATGTGTACTTCGAGATGGGCCTTGCCATCTCCCTGGACCGTCGGCCGTACACCGATATTGGCGACGCCGGGCCAGGTCTTGCCATCGATGTCGACACTCACCAGGAACACCCCGGTGAGCGGCACACGACGGCGCTTGAGCTGCACATTGGCCGTTGGCGTGCCTAATTGACGCGCCAGTTTCTGCCCATGCAGGATCCGCCCGGCAATCCGGTACGGCCGGCCGAGCAAGCGCTCGGCCAATTCGAAGTCGGCGGCCGCCAAGGCGTTGCGGACCTGGGTGCTGCTGACGCGCAAACCGTCCATCTCGACGGTCTGCGCCGCTTCAACCGTGAAGCCCTGGGCGATACCTGCCTGTTGCAGGTAATCAAAATCTCCGGACCGATCACAGCCAAAACGGAAGTCATCGCCGACTTCCAAGTGTTTCACATCGAGACCATCCACCAGGATGGTATCGACGAATTCGGCGGCACTGAGTTTGCTCAGGCGCTGGTTGAAGGCCAGGCACAGGACCCGGTCGACGCCTTCGGCGGCCAGCAGCTGCAGCTTGTCCCGCAGCCGCGCCAAGCGGGCCGGAGCGGTGTCCGGGGCGAAAAACTCCCTGGGCTGCGGCTCGAAGATCACCACGCAGCTGGGCAGGCCCAATTCCAGCGCACGCTCGCGCAGCCGCGCCAGGATAGCCTGGTGACCACGGTGGACACCGTCGAAGTTGCCAATGGTGGCGACACAGCCCCGATGGCGGGGACGCAGGTTGTGAAGGCCTCGAACCAGCTGCATAACGCGCTTCTTGCTCATAAAGTGGCCGATTATAACCACACCCGGCGGTCGGTGACAGGCAACACCGTAACCCAAAGTGATCGAACCGACAAAACCGCCGTCGGGCCCGTGATCATACAGAGCAGGTGCTCAGTTCAAGGCTTTGCGATTGAAGTCGCGCAAACGGAACCCCATCAGCAGCAACATGCCGAAATACGCCACCACGCCCGCCACGACCAACACGCCCAGGCGCAGGAAACGCTCGAGCATCTGCCCTTCGCCCCAAGCCGGCATGAAGTGCATCCCGGCCAACAATACCGCCGACATCACCGCCACGGCGACCAGCAGCTTGAGGCCGAACTTGCCCCAGCCCGGCAGCGGTTGATACATCTTCTGTTTGCGCAGTTGATAGAACAGCAGCCCGGCGTTGAGGCAGGCCCCTGCACTGATTGCCAAGGCCAGGCCGGCATGGGCCAGGGGACCGATGAGCAGCAGGTTGAACAGTTGGGTCATCACCAGCGTGAAGACCGCGATCTTGACCGGCGTGCGGATGTTCTGCTGGGCATAGAAACCTGGCGCAAGGACCTTGATCACGATGATCCCGAGCAGCCCCACCGAATAAGCAATCAGTGCCCGCTGCGTCATCAGGGCATCAAATGCATTGAATTGACCGTACTGGAACAAGGAAACGGTCAGCGGCTCGGCGAGGATCCCCAACGCCAGCGCGCAAGGCAGGACCAGCACGAAGCACAGGCGCAGGCCCCAATCGAGGATCCGCGAGTACTCATGGCGATCCTGGCTGGCGTAGGTCTTGGCCAGGGTCGGCAGCAGAATCGTGCCCAGCGCCACGCCCAGCACGCCGGACGGCAACTCCATCAAGCGGTCGGCGTAGTACATCCACGACACCGAGCCAGCCACCAGAAACGAGGCAAAAATGGTGTTGATGATCAGCGAGATCTGACTCACCGAGACACCGAGAATCGCCGGCAGCATCTGCTTCATGACGCGCCACACGCCGCTGTCGCGCAGGTTCAGCCGCGGCAGCACCAGCATGCCGATCCTCTTCAGGTGCGGCAGTTGATAGAGCAACTGCGCCAGGCCACCCACCAATACCGCCCAACCCAGGGCCATTACCGGTGGATCGAAATACGGCGTCAGGAACAACGCAAACACGATCATGCTGACATTGAGCAGCGTCGGCACGAAGGCCGGCACCGAAAAGCGGTTCCAGGTATTGAGGATCGCCCCGGCCAGCGACGACAGGGAGATCAGCAATATATAAGGAAAGGTCACCCGCAACAGATCCGAGGTGAGCTGGAACTTTTCCGGCGTGTCGGTGAACCCTGGCGCGGTGGCCCAGATCACCCAAGGCGCGGCGAGCATGCCGGCGGCCGTGACAAGTGCCAACACCAGCGTCAGCAACCCCGTTACATAGGCGATGAAGGTGCGGGTCGCCTCGTCGCCCTTCTGGCTTTTATATTCCGCCAGGATCGGCACGAAGGCCTGGGAAAAAGCCCCTTCGGCAAAGATTCGCCGCAGCAGGTTGGGCAATTTGAACGCAATGAAGAAGGCGTCGGTGGCCATTCCGGCACCGAATATCCGGGCGATCAGCGTATCGCGAACGAACCCCAGGACACGGGAAAGCATCGTGATAGAGCTGACGGCAGCCAACGATTTAAGCAGATTCATGAAAAGAGTTTTTGCCTGTCGATAAACAGCAGGCGAACAATGCGCCCACTTGTGCGATACTCCGCGCCGCTAAACAGCACAGCGCCAAAGCCCGCGAGTTTACAGGTCGCACGCCGGAAAGAAATCATTCGGTGCGCCGCACCTGCCATTCAGCGGAACGTGTCACCCGCCCTTGACAAGACCTCAACTCATCGGCATGATTCGCGGCCTATTTTGTTTGCTATTTCCTAAAAAGTCTTTCGAGGAGCTCGACGGTGGCCAACTCACCTTCCGCCAAAAAACGTGCAAAACAGGCTGAGAAGCGTCGCAGCCACAACGCCAGCCTGCGTTCCATGGTCCGTACCTACATCAAGAATGTAGTCAAGGCCATCGACGCAAAAGACGCTGAAAAAGCACAAGCTGCTTACGTTCTGGCTGTGCCAGTTATCGACCGCATGGCCGATAAAGGCATCATCCACAAGAACAAGGCTGCTCGCCATAAGAGCCGCCTGAATGGCCACGTAAAGGCCTTGAACGTTGCCGCTGCTGCCTAAGCGACGCGCTCGTTAAAAAACCGACCTCAGGGTCGGTTTTTTATTGCCTGGGATTTATCAACCACACAGCAAAAAAACTGTGGGAGCGAGCTTGCTCGCGAATGCTGTCTGCCAGCAGCATTGATGCCACCTGACACACCGTATCGCGAGCGGGCTCGCTCCCACACAGGGGCATTGAGCGTAGGTTATTGAGCCCGAGCCCACGGCAGGATCGGAATCGCCGTCACCGCATTTTGCGGGCTGCCCTCGATCACGCGATCGCTATAGACCAGATACACCAGCGTATTGCGCTTCTTGTCGAGGAACCGCACCACCTGCATGGTCTTGAACACCAACGAAGTGCGCTCGCGGAACACCTCTTCGCCGTCCTTGAGGTCGCCCTTGAAGCTGATGGGCCCGACCTGCCGACAGGCGATGGACGCCTCGGCGCGATCTTCGGCCAGGCCCAGACCGCCTTTAACACCACCGGTCTTGGCTCGCGACAGGTAACAGGTCACGCCGTCCACCTTGGGATCGTCAAACGCCTCGACCACGATCCGATCGTTCGGCCCGACAAACTTGAACACCGTAGAGACCTGGCCGATTTCCTCGGCCGAAGCCAGCAGCGGCAGTGCCAGTAGCAAACCGATCAATCCTTTTGCCATACCCATGTTTTTTCCTTAGACGAGGATCAGGTTGTCACGGTGGACCAATTCGGGCTCCGCCATGTAACCCAACAAGCCGACGATCGCATCAGACGACTGGCCGATGATTTTCTGCGCTTCCAACGCGCTGTAGTTGGCCAGGCCGCGGGCGATTTCGCGACCGTCCGGCGCGACGCATACCACCATCTCGCCGCGACGAAAACTGCCCTGGACCAGCTTCACGCCCACTGGCAGCAAACTCTTGTTGCCCTGGGACAAGGCCGACACCGCCCCCGCATCCAGCACCAAGGTGCCACGGGTTTGCAGATGCCCGGCCAGCCATTGCTTGCGTGCCGCCAGCATGCCGCGCTCGGGCGACAACAATGTTCCGATACGCTCGCCAGCCTTCAGGCGATCCAATACACGTTCCAGCCGACCACCCACGATAATCGTATGCGCCCCGGAGCGGGCCGCCAGGCGCGCCGCGCGCAGCTTGGTCTGCATGCCGCCACGCCCCAAAGCCCCGCCGGTGCCACCCGCCACGGCATCCAGCGCCGGATCATCGGCGCGGGCCTCGTAGATCAGCTTGGCGTCGGGATTGTTGCGTGGATCGGCATCGAACATGCCGTCGCGATCCGTGAGGATCACCAGCAGATCCGCCTCCACCAGGTTCGCCACCAGCGCGGCCAGGGTGTCGTTGTCGCCAAAACGGATTTCGTCGGTGACCACCGTGTCGTTCTCGTTGATCACCGGGATAACCTTCAGCTCGACCAACGCCCGCAACGTACTGCGGGCATTGAGGTAGCGCTTGCGGTCGGACAGGTCGTCATGGGTCAGCAGGATCTGCGCCGTGTGGCGACCATGCTCGGCGAAGCTCGACTCCCAAGCCTGGACCAGGCCCATCTGGCCGATGGCGGCGGCAGCTTGCAGCTCATGCATCGCGCTGGGTCGCGACGTCCAGCCCAGGCGACTCATGCCGGCAGCCACGGCCCCGGAAGAGACCAACACCAACTCGACACCCGCCTCATGCAAGGCCACCATCTGTTCGACCCACACCGCCATAGCCGTGCGATCCAGGCCCTTGCCATCCGCCGTCAGCAGTGCGCTGCCGATCTTGACGACCCAGCGCTGCGCACCCGTCACCTTGCTCCGCATTTTCTTCAACCTTTGCCAGCGAACGGCGCGACCCAGCGCCGCCCATGGGATTATTCGTATTTGCGTTTTACAGATACCAAAACGCCGCTCGATTGAGCGGCGCCTTGGAAACCGGCTGACTGCGATGATAACACCGCCCTGGACCAGTTAATGCCAGCCACACGAGAATCCTTGTGGGAGCGAGCCTGCTCGCTCCCATAGGTTTTGCCCTCAAGCGGCCGGTATCAGCACAAGATCAGTCGCGGACGTAGATGATCTCCGGACCGTCCTCGTCATCCACATCTTCTTCGTCCCAATCGTCGTCACCGATGTCATGGACCGACTTGACGCCACTGCGGCGCAAGGCACGCTGGTCGTCCAGCGCCTGCAACTGGGCGCGCGCCTCGTCTTCGATGCGCTGGTCGAGCTCGGCCAGCTCTTCCTTGTAGGCCGGGTCGTTGGCCAGGCGATCGGCGCGATCTTCCAGGTAACGCATGATGTCGTGGCACAGACGCTCGGTGTTTTCCTTGGCGATGGCCGAGATCACGTAGACCGGACCTTCCCACTCCAGGCGATCGACGATCTCCTTGACCCGCTCCTCGTGCTCTTCCTCGAGGATCTGGTCGCACTTGTTCAGCACCAGCCAACGGTCGCGCTCGGCCAGGGCCGGGCTGAATTTGGTCAGCTCGTTGACGATGACCTCGGCAGCATCGGCAGCACTGGTTTCATCCAGAGGCGCCATGTCGACGAGGTGCAGCAACAGGCGGGTACGGGACAAGTGCTTGAGGAAGCGAATGCCCAGGCCGGCACCCTCGGAAGCGCCTTCGATCAGCCCCGGAATGTCGGCGATCACGAAGCTTTTCCAACGGTCGACACTGACCACGCCCAGGTTTGGCACCAGGGTGGTGAACGGGTAGTCGGCCACTTTAGGCTTGGCCGCCGACACCGAGCGAATGAAGGTACTTTTACCGGCATTCGGCAGACCTAACAGACCCACATCGGCCAACACTTTCATTTCCAGCTTCAGGTCACGCTGTTCGCCGGGCTTGCCTGGCGTGGTCTGGCGCGGCGCGCGGTTGGTACTGGATTTGAAACGGGTGTTGCCCAGACCGTGCCAGCCACCATGGGCCACCAGCAAACGCTGGCCGGCCTTGGTCAGGTCGCCGATGACTTCCTGGGTGGCGGAATCGATCACCGTGGTACCGACCGGCACGCGCAGGATCAGGTCTTCGCCCTTCTTGCCGGTGCAGTCGGTGCTGCCACCGTTGGAGCCACGCTCGGCATCGAAGTGCCGGGTGTAACGGTAGTCCACCAGGGTATTGAGGTTTTCATCGGCGAGCATGTAGATCGAGCCGCCGTCGCCCCCGTCACCACCGTTGGGGCCACCGTTTTCAATGAATTTTTCCCGACGGAAACTCATGCAGCCATTGCCGCCGTCGCCAGCCTTTACTCGAATCGATACTTCATCAACAAACTTCATGACACACGCCTCTCGCCGTACGGACGAGCCGAAAAAAACAAGACATAAGACTCTTGCAAAAATGAGCGCAGCGACCTCAAAACACGCCCCAACCGCAGCGCCGACAGCCCATACAAACAGTTTTGCAAGAGACTCACCCCACAAACGAAAAAGCCCCGTCGCAAGACAGGGCTTTTCCAGCGGTCTCGCAATTAAGCTGCGATAACGCTTACGTAACGACGACCGAAGGCGCCTTTTACTTCGAACTTGATCACGCCTTCGATTTTAGCGAAGAGGGTGTGATCCTTACCCATGCCAACGCCGTAGCCAGCGTGGAATTGGGTGCCGCGCTGACGCACGATGATGTTGCCCGCTTTGATAGCCTGGCCGCCATACATCTTCACGCCAAGGCGTTTGGCTTCTGAGTCGCGACCGTTACGGGTACTACCACCAGCTTTTTTGTGTGCCATGAGTTCAATTCTCCTAGTGAGGAATTAGGCTGAAATTAAGCCTGAATACCGGTGATTTTGATCTCGGTGTACCACTGGCGGTGGCCCATACGCTTCATGTGGTGCTTACGACGACGGAACTTGATGATGCGGACTTTATCGTGACGACCTTGGGAGATCACTTCAGCCACAACGGTAGCGCCAGCAACGACTGGAGCGCCGATATTCACGTCATCGCCATTGGCGACCAACAGAACGCGATCAAAAGTCACGGATTCGCCGGTAGCGATTTCCAGTTTTTCGATCTTCAGGTATTCACCTGGGGCGACCTTGTATTGCTTGCCACCAGTAACGATTACTGCATACGACATGGTATTTCTCCGATAATCCTGCTCACCCAGCGCTTTATAAGAAGAGGTATTGGCTGGCATGGCTGCATGGGCTGGAAGGCCCGGATGCAATTGCGTAAGGCAGGTGCTGCCCAGGAAGTTCAGGGTGCGCGATTGTACGCAAGCTGACCGAGCCTTGCAAGTGGCCGCCCCGCACTGTAGAAGCATGCGCCTTGACACCTGCGGACGTGGGTCCTAGCATGCCGCGCAACCCTTCTGGAGCGCCTGTCGCTGATGCAACCCCAAGCTTTCTACCGCGCAGTGGCGGACGATTTTAGTGCCGTCGACGGTATCATCAAGAAGCAGCTGACGTCCCGCGTGCCGCTGGTATCGAAAATCGGCGACTACATCACGTCGGCCGGCGGCAAGCGCCTGCGTCCTTTATTGGTGCTACTGTGCGGCAAGGCACTGGGTCGCGAAGGCGACGACATGCGCCTGCTCGCCGCCACCATCGAATTCCTGCACACCGCGACCCTGCTGCATGACGACGTCGTCGACATGTCCGGCATGCGCCGTGGCCGTTCGACCGCCAACGCCATGTGGGGCAACGCCCCGAGCGTGCTGGTGGGTGATTTCCTGTACTCGCGCTCGTTCGAAATGATGGTCGAGCTGGGCTCGATGCCGGTAATGAAGATCCTGTCCCAGGCCACGCGCATCATCGCCGAAGGCGAAGTGCTGCAGTTGTCCAAGGTGCGCGATGCCAGCACCACCGAAGAAACCTACATGGAGGTCATTCGCGGCAAGACCGCGATGCTCTTCGAAGCCTCGACCCACAGCGCCGCCGCCCTGGCCGGTGCCACCGCCGAGCAGAGCGAAGCCCTGCGCACCTTTGGCGACCACCTGGGCGTGGCCTTCCAGCTGGTGGACGACCTGCTGGACTACAAGGGCGACGCCGAGACCCTGGGCAAGAACGTCGGTGACGACCTGGCCGAAGGCAAGCCGACCCTGCCGCTGATCTACACCATGCGTGAAGGCACACCTGAACAGGCAGCTTTGGTACGCCAGGCGATCCAGAAAGGCGGGATCGAGGACCTGGAGAGCATCCGGATCGCGGTCGAAGCTTCCGGATCGCTGGAATACACCGCGAAATTGGCCCAGGACTACGTCGCCCGCGCAATCAAGTGCCTCGACGCCCTACCGGCCAGCGAGTACCGCGATGCGCTGGTGGAACTGAGCGAGTTTGCGGTCGCCCGCACCCATTGATTGCATGAAAACGGCGAGCTTTTGTGGCGAGGGAGCTTGCTCCCGCTCGGTTGCGCAGCGACCGCAAGTGCCATAAGGGGGCGGCTGCGCAGCCCACCGGGAGCAAGCTCCCTCGCCACAAAAGCCCCGTATCACCCTCCTGGCAACAAAACCCTATACAATGTGCGCCCTTTTGCCCTCCTGATACCAAGGAACCTTAGTGAGCACGTTGCCTCCCTGCCCGAAATGCAATTCCGAATACACCTACGAAGACGGTACCCAGCTGGTCTGCCCGGAGTGCGCCCATGAATGGTCCGCCGGCGGCGAAGCGCAAGCGCCATCCGACGACATCGTGAAGAAGGATTCGGTCGGCAACGTCCTGCAGGACGGCGATACCATTACCGTGATCAAGGACCTCAAGGTCAAGGGCACTTCCCTGGTGGTCAAGGTTGGCACCAAGGTCAAGAACATCCGCCTATGCGATGGCGATCACGATATCGACTGCAAGATCGACGGCATCGGCCCGATGAAGCTTAAATCCGAGTTCGTCAGAAAAGTCTGAATCTGTTGTATTTCCCATCCCATGCCCCGCGTGGGATGGTGCTTGTCTTCCCCCTCCCCAACCCTATTTTGTGCGACCCCACGGGATTCCAACCCGCTTGGGCTTTCAAAACCCATCGTCAGAAAAAAACCGTTGCGCCAATAGAGACTTGCTATTTAGCGAATAAGAATTATTCTCATCGAACCCATCAAGGAGATGAGAACCATGACTTATTTGATCGATGCCTGGCTGGACCGTCCACATCCCTACCTGAGGATCCTGCACCGGGAAACCGGGGAAGTCTGTGCGGTGCTTGAAGAAGAAGCCTTGAATGAGCTGCAGGACCAGGGGGATCTGGACCTCAACAGCCTCAACTCCAGCGAACCGCTGGTGCTAAAGGAGTTGGTGCGAAACCTGTTCCTGTTCTGCTACGCCCGGGCGTTGCGCCCAACGGGTGATTTCAGCGGCAGATTCCATGGATGAGCATAAATAACCTGTGGGAGAACCTGTGGGAGCGATGGTGCGGCTCGCTCCCACAGTTTTTTGTCCGGCTGTAAAAACCGGACAGGGTCTTACAATACGTCCAACAGCTCGACGTCGAACACCAGCACGCTGTGCGGCGGGATGCTGCCAACGCCCTGGGCGCCGTAGGCCAGCTCGCTAGGCACGTACAAACGCCATTTACTGCCGGCGTTCATCAGTTGCAGCGCCTCGGTCCAGCCAGGAATCACGCCGCCTACCGGGAATTCGGCTGGCTGGCCACGATCGTAGGAACTGTCGAACACAGTGCCGTCGATCAGGGTGCCGTGGTAATGGGTGCGCACCTGGTCTTCACGGGTCGGCTTGGCGCCTTCACCCTGGGTCAGCACTTCGAATTGCAGGCCGGAGGCCAGGGTGGTGATGCCTTCGCGCTTGGCATTTTCAGCCAGGAACGCACGACCTTCGCCCGCAGCGGCCTCAGCCTTGGCGGCGGCTTCCGCTTGCATGATTTCACGGATGACCTTGAAGCTGGCGGACATCTCGTCCTGGCCCACGCGGCTTGGCTTGCCGGCGAACGCGTCGGTCAGGCCGGCCAGGATCGCGTCCAGGCTCACGCCCGGTGGCGGATTGTCGCGCAGTTGGTCGCCCAACTGACGGCCAATGCCGTAGCTGACGCGTGTTTCGTCGGTGGACAAGTTAACTTCGGACATGATGCTGCTCCGCTGTGCGGACGGCCCGGGAAGTTGCCGTGCGTACACAGCGCCTCCCGGAGCGCCCGGAACCAAAAGGGCGAGCAGACTAGCACAGATGCCGCAGCGCGTGACGAACCTCAGTGCTTGGTCAGCTTGTCCAGATACCCCATGGCGAAGGCCGACACCACGAACGTCATGTGGATGATCACGTACCACATCAGGTGGTCGGGATCGACATTCTTGGCATCCATGAAGATACGCAACAAATGGATGGAAGAGATGGCTACGATCGACGCGGCCACCTTCATCTTCAGGGATGAAGAGTCCATGGTGCCCAGCCAGTTGAGCTTTTCCTTGTCGGAATCGATGTCCAGTTGCGAGACGAAATTCTCATAGCCGGAGATCATCACCATGACCAGCAAACCGCCCACCAGCGCCATGTCGATCAGCGACAGCAGTACCAGGATCAGCTCGGACTCGGCCATGGAAAACACGTTGGGGATGACGTGAAAGACTTCCTGGAAGAATTTCAGCGCCAGGGCCAGCAAGCCCAGAGACAGCCCGAAGTAGATCGGCGCCAGCAGCCAACGGGAGGCGTACATTGCATTTTCGATAAAGCGTTCCATTGAGTCTCACACCAGGGCTGAAAAAACGCGGCGAGTATACCAGCCACGCCCCTACCGACAAACGCCGGTCCGGCCTGCGGATCTACTGGCGGAGCATGCCCTTGGACGACTCACTGAAGCGGACGAAACTCGAAACCGCCAACGTTGCGACAACGCCCTCCGTTGATCTCCCGCAGTTGCGCCTGCATGTGCAGGGACCAGATCTGCGGATCGTCGGCCAGTTCATAACCGTGGGTTGTCAGGCTCTGGACGATGGTGTCGAGTATGGTTTCTGCGGCGGTCGGCCCGGGAAACGGCCCCTGGGCCTTGATGGCGGAAGGTTGCTCACCGGCCATTCCGGCGGCGAAGAGCACGGTCCACATGCCCGTGTCTCCAGCGAGCGGACGGACAGCACATTCAATGCGGGTCACCAGGCCCAGGCACTGGCGGGTAAGGCAAAGGTTGCGCGACATGGCGGCGCCCCTCGGTAGATCCGGTATTCAGCCCAGGCGGGGCTGTTTCGATCCAATGATGGCTCTCGTTATCCTTGAACTGAGGATAGGAGAAAAGTTCCGGCGGCGAAGGATTTCGAAACCAGAATGCGCCGAGCGGTCACAGTGTGAATATTGACGCCAAACTGGTGGCGCATTAAGAAAATGATCCACAACAAAACAGTGTGGGAGCGAGCCTGCTCGCGAAGGCGGATGGACAGCAACAATGATGTCGACTGTCCATCCGCTATCGCGAGCAGGCTCGCTCCCACAATTAGGTTTCCGATATCGAGAAAATCCTCAAGCCGGCTTGGCCTCCGCCAGCGCCTGCTGCGCCAGTTCCTTTTCCGCCTCCTTGATATCGTCCTCGCTGATCATTTCCGCGATAACCCGCAGCCGCTCCACCACGCGCGCATTGACGCTGCCCTCCGGGAACTCGCCGTTCTCGTCCGGCTCGCCCGCGGGTTCGCCCACCAGCAGGCTCAGGGCTTCGTCGGCCTGGCGCACGGCGTAGACGTGGAATTGCCCGGCGCGCACGGCGGCCAGCACTTTTTCATCGAGCATCAGCGTCGCAACGTTGGCCTGGGGAATGATCGCCCCCTGCTCGCCTGTCAGCCCGCGGGCTTCACAGAGGCGGAAGAAGCCTTCGATCTTCTCGTTGACCCCACCCACCGCCTGCACTTCACCAAATTGGTTGATCGAGCCGGTGATGGCGAAGCACTGCTTCAATGGCGTCTTCGACAAGGCCGAGATCAGCGTGCAAGCTTCGCCGAGGGATGCGCTGTCGCCGTCCACATAGCCGTAGGACTGCTCCAGGGCGATGCTGGCCGAGATCGCTAGCGGGAATTCCTGGGCATACCGGCTTCCCAGGTAGCCGGTAAGAATCATCACACCCTTGGAGTGGATCGGCTGGCCGAGGTTGACCTCTCGCTCGATGTCGACGATACCGCTGCCGCCGGGATATACCGTGGCCGAAATGCGCGCCGGGACACCGAACGCAGAGTCGCCCACCTCAAGTACCGTCAACCCGTTGCACTTGCCCACGGCCGCGCCGTCGGTGTCGATGAGGATGATCCCCGCCAGCATGTCGTCGAGGATTCGCGCCGAGACACGCCCGGTGCGGGTTGCCTTGGCCTTCAAGGCGCGCTCGATGTGACCGGCATCGGTCATCTCGTCACCGGCCAGTTGGCGTATGAAATCCGCCTCGCTGACCAGTTGGAAAAGGTCACCGATACGCGCCGAAAGGCGTCCCTGGTGTTCGGCCAGACGCGCACTGTAAGTCGCCAGGCGCGCCACCGCATCGGCGGTCAGCGGCGCCATGCCCTCTTCCGAGGTGCGTGTCTTGAGCAACTGGGCAAACTGCTCCAGGCTCTCGTCGCCCATCGGGATGTCTTCATCGAAGTCCACCAGTACGCGAAACATTTCCTGGAAATCCGAATCCAGGTCCTGCAAGGCGTAATAGAGCTGGCGCGCGCCGATGATCACGACCTTGACCTGCAACGGGATGTGCTGCGGCGTCAGGGTGACCGTCGCCAGCCGCCCCAACTCGCCCAGTGGCGACTCCATTTTCAGCTTGCGCGACTGCAGGGCACGCTTGAGCGCATCCCACACGAACGGCTCGCCGAGCATCTTTTCCGCTTCCAGGATCAGAAAACCACCGTTGGCACGGTGCAAGGCGCCTGGGCGCAACTGCCGATACGTGGTGTAGAGCGCGCCCTGGTCGGTGCTGTACTCGATGCGCCCGAACAGGTTGTCGTAGGTCGGGTGCGGCTCGAACACCACCGGCGCGCCACCGCTCGCCGGATGGCCGACGACCAGGCTCGGCGCGTATTGCTCTTCCAGCAGCTTGCGGGCGACGGCGTCGGTCTTGCTGTCGTCCACCAGTTGTTCGACCACGGTCTTGAGCAGATAGACCTGCATGGCTTGCAGATACCCACAAACCGCGGCGTTCTCGGCGTACTTTTCCGACAACGGCGCCAGCAAAGGCTGTAAGGCCAGGGTGATGGTTTCTTCGTTGAGCTGACGCAACTGGTTGTTGGATTCGCGTTTCCACTGCGGGAGGCTGGCGAGCTCTTCGTTCAGGCGCTCCTCCAGGCCGGAAATATCTTCGTGGAACCGCTCGCGCTCGGCCTCCGGCAGTTGGGCGAACTCCGCCTCGTCCAGCGCCTTGCCCTCGCTCATCGGCGTGAACGCGATGTTGCTGCTGTCACGGTACAGCGCGACATCCTTTTCCAATGCCAGGCGCTCGATCACATCGAGAGCGCGGTCGTAGCGCTGGTTGAAGGCGCGGTCGATGGCGCTTTTTTTCTGCTGGTAGGACGGGTGCTCGAACACGGCCGGAAAAGTCGCCAGCAGATTGTCGATAAGGCCATTGATATCGCCGATGAACGTGCCCGCCGTACCCGAGGGCAGCTCCAGGGCGCGTGGCTCGCGAGGCTCATCGAAGTTATTGACATAGACCCAGTCCGACGGGGTCTGCATGCGCTTGCCTTCGGCCTTGAGGTAGCGCTTGACGAAAGAGAACCGGCCAGTACCGGGCTCACCCATGACGAATACGTTGTAACCGGGGCGTGGCATCGCCACACCGAACTGCAATGCTTCGACCGCACGCTCCTGGCCAAGCACACCGCGGAAGGGCTCCAGATCATTGGTGGTAGAGAAGCTGAACTGTTCAGCGGAAAACGGACGGGTCAGCGCTTCGGGCGCTAGACGCAAGCTGGCAGCAACAGGATCAGGCATCGGGCTTCCTTACATCAGGCGGGGCAGATAGCGGCATTCTGGCGCTGCCTATACCTGACTGGCAAGGAGCGTCTCAGGCCAAAGCATAGTCGAGGGAAAAACCCAGCGCAGAGCCCCGCAAGCAACGTGTTTGCAGTAATGTTTTTGCAAAATGTCACGGAACCCTCGGATCGTGCCTAAACTCCAAACTGCGCGGCTGGAACAATAACCGGCCCACTGGCTCCTGTAGGGGCCAGACCCTGTCCATTGGTATGCACATAAAGAGAACATAGCTATGAAACGGATTCTTCTCGGTACTCTCTTCACCGCTGTATCCATCAACGCCATGGCTCAGGCGCCGGGCGGCCCGGATTGCGGTTGGGGCAACATGCTGTTCGAAGGTCAGCGTGGCACCCCGGCCCACTTCCTCGCATCCACCACCAACGGCACCTCCGGCAACGCCACCTTCGGCATGACCTCCGGCACCAACGGCTGCTCGACCAACGCAGCACTGACCTACGGTGGCAAGTCCTGGCTGGCCATGAATGGCATGATGAACGAGCTGTCCGAAGACATGGCCAAGGGTCAGGGCGAAGCGCTGACCACCTACGCCGTGGTACTGGGTGTGGCGCCGGAAGATCGCGCTCACTTCTCCGCTGTGACCCACGAGCACTTCCAGCAGATCTTCAGCAAGGCTGACGTGACCGCAGAAGACGTGCATGCCAACACCCTGGCCATTCTGAAAAACGACCCTCGCCTGGCCAAGTACGCGACTCAAGCTTAAGCTCGACACCACTCGCTCCTTTCGGGGAGCGGGTTTTCTTTCTGGGGCCCTCTCGGTCTTTATTTTTCGATCTTCCAAGTAGCCGACTATGCTCAAACGCCTTGCCTGGCTGGCGCTCTGTGTGTGCGCCCCGCTATCCGCCGCGCCTCATGTCGACCCTCAACGTTTGCAGCAACTGGCCAATGACCGCTTCTGGATTTCCCTTGGCCACTACGAAACCGCCAAGCTCGGCGGCTGGCGCAGCTACATCAGCGACAAGAAATTCTTCCTCGCACCCGACGGCAACGAGCATCCCGACCGCGAACTGACCGCCACGCTGCAAGCCCTGTACGGCCCGGCCAGTGCCGGCCAGCAGCATGTCCAGTGCGTGTACCCGGCGCGTACCCGCTGGCTGAAGGCGCAGCTCGACCTGACGGACCTGCCCTCGGTCAATTGCAGCGATTACACCCAATGGTTCAAGGACGTTTCGCCCCACAGCGCGGTGATGATCTTCCCGGCCGCGTACCTGAACAGCCCGTCATCGATGTTCGGCCATACGTTGCTGCGCATCGACCAGGCCGATGTGCAAAGCGACAAGACCGCGCTGCTCAGCTACGCGATCAACTTCGGCGCCTACATTGAAGGTTCGGATAACAGCATCCTCTACGCCTGGAAGGGCCTGATGGGCGGCTACCCTGGCCTGTTCGCCCTGGTGCCGTACCAGGAAAAACTCTCCGAATACCGCAGCCTCGAGAATCGCGACCTATGGGAATACCGCCTGAACCTGAGCCAGGCGGAAACCGAACGGATGGTCGAGCATGTGTGGGAGCTCAAGCAGATCCAGTTCGACTATTTCTTCTTCGACGAAAACTGCTCCTATCGCCTGCTTGAATTGCTGCAAGTCGCCCGTCCCAGCCTGCGCCTGACCGAACAGTTCCCGCTCACGGCGATCCCCACCGACACCGTCAAGGCGGTGAAAGAAGCCGGGCTGGTGGAAAGCATCCAGTACCGCCCGTCCCGGGAGCGAGAGTTGCTCAGCCGCGCCGAACCGCTCAGCGATAATGAGCAGCAGTGGGTTTTGAAGGTCAGCGCCGACCAGCAACAATTGCAAACGCCCGACTTCAAGGCGCTACCGCGCGAGCGCCAGGCGCTGATCATCGATGCCGCCTACCGCCTGGAGCGTTATCGCGCCAACGGCCAGGAGCGCGATCCACAGCGGGCCCAGCGCAGTTTCGAGCTGCTGAGGGCGATCAACCAGAACCCCGCGCCGGAACTGGACATCCCACAGCCGGGCCTTCCGGAAGACGGCCACGAATCGCGCACCTGGCAGGCCGGCCTGGGTACGCGGGGTGACCGTGCGTTCGGTGAGTACGGCCTGCGCATGGCCTATCACGACCTCAACGACAACGCCGAAAGCTTTCCGCTGGGGGCGCAAATCGAGATCCTTCAACTAAAGCTGCGCCAGTACGAAGGCAACGACTGGCAAGTGCAGCAGCTGGACCTGGCGACCATCCGCTCCCTGACCCCGCGCAACGAGCTGCTGCAACCGTTGTCCTGGCAGGTCACTGGTGGCCTGGAGCGGGTGCCGGGCAAACATGACGATGAAACACTGGTCAGCCACGTCAACGGCGGCGCGGGCGGCACTTGGGCGCTGGGCGAAGATGTACTGGGCTTTGCACTGGGCACGGTGCGGGTCGAACACAACAACGATTTCGCTCAATTCATCGCCCCGGCCGCCGGATTCAACAGCGGCGTGCTGTGGAAAAACCCGCTGGGCAACCTGAGCCTGGAAGCCAAGGGCGATTACTTCGTTAATGGCGAGGTACGCCGTAGCCTGAGCCTGAACCAGCAGTGGGAATTGTCCCGCAACCTGGGCCTGCGCCTGAGCGCCCAGCGAGAGTTCAGCCACTTGGCCTCGCCAGAGAACGAGGTGATGCTCGAGGTGAAGTGGTACCACTACTGAACGAACGGATTGATCACCGCGCTTTCACACCTTTCTGACGAATCCGCTTCTAGACTTCTTTTATGAGTGGATCGGGCAGGAACGCAAAACATGTGGCGCGCGGCGGTGGTATTGGGGGTGTTGGTGTTGCTCGGTGGCTGTGAAACAACCCATGAGGATTTGATTGCCCGAGGTTATCCACCGGCCTTCGCCGACGGTTTCGATGATGGCTGCAGTAGCGGTCGGCAAGCCGCCGGCGTAATCACAGGCCAGTTCAGGAAGGACGTGCCGCGTTATCTCAAGGATGCCCGCTACGCCGAGGGCTGGAGCGACGGCTTTCGCCAGTGCCAGGCCATGCGCGAGAGTGAAGAGCGTGACGTCTACCGCGAACGCCACTGGGACGATCGCGAACGTGCCTGGCAGCAGGAGAAAGATCGCGACGCCGCTCGGGCCTATCGCACGCAGTGAGTCGCTCAGAGACATCCGTCGAAACCAAAACCTTGCGACCATGGCCCAAACTCCAACAGAGGAGAACCCTATGAGTCGCGCTTTCGTCAACGAAGACAACGCCGCCGCCCAGGCCGATCAACCGGTCGAACGCCAGGTCAGCGCACAGCCCAACTACGTCACGCCGGCGGGGCTTGCTCAATTGCAGGCACGGGTCACCGAACTGCAGCAACTGCATAGCCAACAGTCTGCCCAGGGCGAGCGGGCAGACAAGCAGCGTATCGCCGATATCGAACGGGATCTGCGATATTTCAATCAACGCCTGCAAAGCGCCCAGGTCGTTACGCCGAGCCATTGCGATCAGGTGCGAATCGGGCACTGGGTGACTTTTGCCGATGAGCACGATCAGGAACGGTGTGTGCAATTGGTTGGGGAAGACCAGGCCGATGCGGCCAATGGACTGATCAACTGGGGCTCGCCGCTGGGGCGGGCCTTGCTGGGGGCGAAGGTTGGGGATGAAGTGGTGTGGAAGCGGCCGGCGGGGGATCTATCGATTGAGGTGGTGGCAATTGACCTGAAGTAAAGCCACGGTCCATGAAAAACGGAGCCCGAAGGCTCCGTTTTTCATGCAACCGACCGAATCAGGCCAGTTTCTTGTGCCGTACGCGATGCGGCTGGGCGGCGGCTTCGCCGAGGCGTTTCTTGCGATCGGCTTCGTACTCGGTGTAGTTGCCTTCGAAGAACACCGCTTGGGAGTCGTCTTCATATGCCAGGATGTGAGTTGCCACGCGGTCAAGGAACCACCGGTCGTGGGAGATCACAATGGCGGCGCCCGGGAAGTCCAGCAAAGCTTCTTCCAGGGAACGCAGGGTTTCGACGTCGAGGTCGTTGGACGGTTCGTCGAGCAGCAAGACGTTACCGCCCTCCTTCAACGTCAACGCCAGGTGCAAGCGACCGCGCTCACCGCCGGAGAGATCCTTGACGAACTTCTGCTGATCGCCGCCCTTGAAGTTGAAACGACCGACATAAGTGCGCGACGGGATTTCATAGTTGCCGATACGGATCTGGTCGGAACCGTCAGAGATCTGCTGGAACACGGTCTTGCTGCCGTCCAGGTCCTCACGGCTCTGGTCGACGCAGGCCAGTTGCACGGTTTCACCGATCTCGATGGTGCCGGAGTCCGGGGTTTCCTTGCCCATCAGCATGCGGAACAGCGTGGATTTACCCGCACCGTTACCACCGATCACACCGACAATGGCGCCTTTAGGCATGGAGAACGACAGGTTGTCGATCAACACGCGGTCGCCGTAGCCCTTGGTGACGTTCTTGAATTCGATGACCTTGTCACCCAGGCGCGGGCCGGCCGGGATGTAGATCTCGTTGGTTTCGCTGCGCTTTTGGAATTCCTGAGACTGCATTTCCTCGAAGCGTTGCAGACGAGCCTTGGATTTGGACTGGCGGGCCTTGGCGCCCTTGCGCACCCATTCCAGTTCTTCCTTCATGGCTTTTTCATGGGCCGACTGCTGCTTGGACTCCTGGGCCAGACGATCGGACTTGGCTTCCAGCCAGCCCGAATAGTTGCCCTCGTACGGAATGCCCGCGCCGCGGTCGAGTTCCAGGATCCAGCCGGCGACGTTGTCCAGGAAGTAACGGTCGTGCGTGATCGCAACCACGGTGCCTGGGAAGTCGTGCAGGAAGTGTTCGAGCCAGGCGACGGAGTCGGCGTCCAGGTGGTTCGTCGGTTCGTCGAGCAGCAACATGTCCGGCGCGGACAGCAGCAGGCGGCACAGGGCCACGCGACGCTTTTCACCGCCCGACAGATGTTCCACTTTCGCGTCCCAGGCCGGCAGGCGCAGCGCATCGGCGGCCACTTCCAGCTGGCGATCCAGGTTATGACCGTCGCTGGCCTGCAGGATCGCTTCGAGCTTGGCCTGTTCGGCGGCCAGCTTGTCAAAATCGGCGTCCGGGTCGGCGTAGGCGGCGTAGACCTCGTCCAGGCGCGCCTGGGCGTCCTTGATCACGCTGACCGCTTCCTCGACCACTTCACGCACGGTCTTGGTCGGGTCCAGTTGTGGCTCTTGCGGCAGGTAGCCGATGTTCAGGTCGGGCATCGGACGGGCTTCACCGTCGAACTCCTTGTCGACGCCGGCCATGATTTTCAGCAGCGTGGACTTACCCGAGCCGTTGAGGCCCAGTACGCCGATCTTGGCGCCAGGGAAAAAGGAAAGAGAAATGTTTTTCAGGATTTCCCGCTTCGGCGGAACAACTTTGCCCAGCCGATGCATGGTGAAGACGTATTGAGCCATGGTGAACCTAGCGTCAGTGACAGTGAAAAGAACGAGCCAGGCCATGCGCGGCGCGGGCAGTTGATGTTAATCACTGCCTGCGAGCCGATGGAGCCTGGGAATCCGGAGCTGGAACGCTCTTGTTTGACCGGCAAAGCTACCTCAACCGTCGGTCCAGGTCCAGCCGCCGAGGGCTGGCACTTTGCCACAAGTCAAGGCATGCTAGCCGCCCTTCGGGCGTCCGGCTTATAGTGACGTCGCGCCAGTCCAGCAAACCGCAGGATTACAGCTTGTCCAACGTCACTCCGCCCCCGTCCCCACGCGCACCCGTCGCCGTGCCAGGCTTGCCCCTGCGCGGGACATTGAAGGGCGGGCTGGCCTCGCTGGTGCTGTTGTTGCTGGGGCTACTCTTCTGGCAGTTGCTTGACCAACTGCGCGAAACCCAACAGCAGCAGCGCCAATACACCATCGATTACACGGCCGACCTCGCCGCGCAAGTCAGCCTGAACATGGCCCTGAACGCGCAAATAGCCCTCAATCTGCTACCGATCGTCGAACAACCGCAAACCGCCGACGAACAGCAGGCGCTGTTGCGCAAGCTCAAGCAATCATTGCCCGAATTGCGCAGCCTGGCGCTGCTGAGCCCCTCCGGCAGAGTGCTCAGCGACAGTGACGCGGATAGCCAGGACGCGGATTACCTGGCCGAACTGGTACGGCGCAGTCGCGCCCAGGCTCACTATTTCAGCAATGCCGAGGACGGTTCCGTGGTGCATCTGCTGTTGCACCAGGCCAGCGGCAGCTCTCGCGGATACTGGGCGCTGCGCCTGTCTCCGAGTTTCTTTTCGACATTGACCAAACAGGGCGATACGGGCCTGCGGCCACTGTGGCTGGTGGAGAACCGTCTCAATCGGCAGATCATCAGCCGCGACGAAAGCCTGCCCACGATCACCCCGTCCCAACTGACCCCGCAGGACCTGAGCAACACGGTGTTGACCGTCCCCCTGAGCAGCAGCGACTGGCAGCTGCGCGGGCTGTTCGACCGGCGCCAGGTGCTCGAGCAACTGCTCCCGGCCTTCATCGGCAAATGCCTGCTGGGCCTGGCGTTTTCCATGTTGCCGGTCATTGCCCTGCTGAACATGCGCCGACGCCAGCGGCAGCTGCACGAAGGGCGCCGTCGCTATCAGGACATTTTCGAGGGCACCGGCGTGGCCCTCTGCGTGCTCGACCTGTCCGGCCTCAAGGCGTTTTTTGCCAGGACTGGCCTGCACAACGGCGAGCAATTGCGCGCCTGGTTGCAGGTTCCGCAACAGCTCGAACAGTTGCAACAGCAAGTGCACGTCACCGAAGTCAACCAGGTGGCGTTGAAGCTGCTCAATGTCGACTCCTGCCAACAAGCCTGGCAATTGCTGGTTGGCAACGCCGAAAGGGACAACAACCCGGTCGGTTCGAAACTGCTCGAAGCGTTGCTCGATCCCCATAAACAGCTGGAGCTGGAAATCAGGCTCCAGGACGCCCACGGCCGGGATCAGCATCTGTGGCTGGTGTTGCGCCTGCCGGAAACCCAGCACGACTATAACGCGGTCATCCTGAGCATCAGCGACATCACCAGCCGCAAGCTGATCGAACTGTCGCTACTGGAACGCGAAGGGTTCTGGTCCGATGTGGTGCGCACCGTTCCGGATCATCTTTATGTGCAGGATGTGATCAGCCAGCGGATGATCTTCAGCAACCACCACCTGGGCCAGACGCTCGGCTACGACCGAACCGAACTGCACCAGATGGGCGAGTATTTCTGGGAAATCCTGCTGCACAGCGACGACGCCGATCACTATCACACGCTGCGCCAGGAACAGCGGCGCGGCGGCTACACGCAGTTGCTGCAATGCCAGCTGCGGTTCCGCCATCGCAACGGCAAGTGGCGCCGTTTCGAGGTCCGCGAACAGGCCCTGGCCCGGGACCGCTACGACCAGGTGACCCGGATCATCGGCGTGGCCAAGGACATTACCGAGCAGATCGAGGCCAGCGAATCGCTGCGCGACAGCGAGCAACGCTACCGGATGCTCGCCGAAAGCATCAGCGATGTGATTTTCTCGACCGACAGCAAGCTGTCGCTCAACTATGTCAGCCCGTCCGTCCAGGCGGTGCTGGGCTACACCGCCGACTCGATCTTCCAGAACGGCTGGCAGTCGACCATCGCCAACCCGCAACAACTGACCGGCATCTACAGCCTGATGGACCGCCTCAGCAAGGCCCTCGACAAGCCCGACCAACTGACCGAGCTGCGCAACCAGATGCAGACCCAGTTGTATCTGTTCGACTGCCTGCGCGCCGATGGGCGCAAGATCCCTATCGAGCTGCGGCTGGTGCTGGTGTGGGATGACCATGGCGCGTTCGAAGGTGTACTGGGGGTGGGCCGTGACATCAGCCAGCAGCGGCGCGCCGAAAAAGACCTGCGCATGGCCGCCACCGTATTCGAGCACTCGACATCGGCGATCCTGATCACCGACCCGGCCGGCTACATCGTTCAGGCCAACGAGGCGTTCAGTCGCGTCAGCGGTTACGCGGTATCGCAAGTGCTCGACCAACTGCCCACCATGCTGACCGTGGATGAGCAGCAGGAAGCCCATTTGCGCTACGTGCTCAAGCAACTGCAACAACACAGCACCTGGGAAGGCGAAGTCTGGCTCAAGCGCCGTAATGGCGAACATTACCCGGCCTGGGTCGGCATCACGGCGGTGCTCGACGACGAAGGCGACCTTGCCAGCTACGTGTGTTTCTTCAGCGACATCAGCGAACGCAAGGCCAGCGAGCAACGCATCCATCGCCTGGCCTACTACGACGCATTGACTCACCTGCCCAACCGCACGCTGTTCCAGGACCGTCTGCACACCGCGCTGCAGTCAGCCGAGCGACAGAAGACCTGGGTCGTGCTGATGTTTCTCGACCTGGACCGCTTCAAGCCGATCAACGACTCCCTGGGTCATGCCGCTGGCGACCGGATGCTCAAGGAAATGGCGACGCGCCTGCTCGGCTGCGTGGCCGACGACGACACCGTGGCGCGCATGGGCGGCGATGAATTCACCCTGCTGCTGCAACCGCGAGCCACTCGCGAGATGGCGTTGAACAGGGCGATCACCGTGGCCGAGCAGATCCTTGCTAGCCTCGTCCGGCCCTTCGTGCTGGAAGGTCGCGAGTTTTTCGTCACCGCCAGTATCGGTATCGCCCTCAGTCCCCAGGACGGCAACGAACTCAGCCAATTGATGAAGAACGCCGACACGGCCATGTATCACGCCAAGGAGCGCGGCAAGAACAACTTCCAGTTCTACCAGGCCGACATGAACGCCAGCGCCCTGGAGCGGCTGGAATTGGAAAGCGACCTGCGCCACGCCTTGGAACAGAATGAGTTCGTGCTCTATTACCAACCCCAGTTCAGTGGCGACGGCAAGCGCCTGACCGGCGCCGAGGCCTTGCTGCGCTGGCGCCATCCGCGACGCGGGTTGGTGCCGCCGGGGGATTTCATCCCGGTGCTGGAAGAACTCGGCCTGGTGGTGGACGTCGGCGACTGGGTCATCAGCGAAGCCTGTCGCCAGCTCAGGACCTGGCACCAGGCCAAGGTCCGGGTGCCGAAGGTCTCGGTCAACATCTCGGCCCGGCAGTTCTCCGACGGCCAACTCGGCACACGCATCGCCAATATCTTGCGCAGCACTGGGCTGCCACCGGCCTGCCTGGAGCTGGAACTGACGGAAAGTATTCTGATGCGCGAAGTCAGCGAGGCGATGCAGATCCTCGCCGGGTTGAAAAACCTTGGCCTGAGTATCGCGGTGGATGACTTCGGCACCGGTTATTCGTCGCTCAACTACCTCAAGCAATTCCCCATCGACGTGCTGAAGATCGACCGCACCTTCGTCGACGGCCTGCCGTCCGGCGAGCAGGACGCGCAGATCGCCCGGGCGATCATCGCCATGGCCCACAGCCTCAACCTGGCGGTGATCGCCGAAGGCGTCGAGACCCACGAGCAACTGGACTTCTTGCGCGAACACGGCTGCGACGAAGTACAGGGCTACCTGTTCGGCCGGCCGATGCCGGCGAATCGGTTTGAAGCGCAGTTCAGCAATGATGCGTTGTTCATGATCGACTGAAATTTTTGGTGTCTGGACTGGCCTCATCGCGAGCAGGCTCGCTCCCACACTTGTTTTGGGTGCCTTGGCAATCTACATACACCACAGATCCCTGTGGGAGCGAGCCTGCTCGCGATGAGGCCGGTACAGGCGACGCTGAGCCCTGCGTGAAACCCATTCGTCCAAGACATGACGCCCTTTCATATGCCTTCCAAAACCGGTTGAGGTAGAATGCCCCCCTTTTCTGCCCCGATCCTTGAGGACCGCCATGTTCAGCCGTGATTTGACTATTGCCAAGTACGACGCCGATCTCTTTGCCGCCATGGAGCAAGAAGCTCAGCGCCAGGAAGAGCACATCGAGCTGATCGCTTCGGAAAACTACACCAGCCCAGCGGTGATGGAAGCTCAAGGCTCGGTACTGACCAACAAGTACGCCGAAGGCTACCCAGGCAAGCGTTACTACGGTGGTTGCGAGTACGTCGACGTGGTCGAGCAATTGGCCATCGACCGCGCCAAGCAGCTGTTCGGCGCCGATTACGCCAACGTCCAGCCACACGCAGGTTCCCAGGCCAATGCCGCCGTGTACCTGGCGTTGCTGTCGGCCGGTGACACCATCCTGGGCATGAGCCTGGCCCACGGCGGTCACCTGACCCACGGCGCCAGCGTTTCCTCCTCCGGCAAGCTGTACAACGCCGTTCAGTACGGTATCGACGGCAATGGCCTGATCGACTACGACGAAGTCGAGCGCCTGGCCCTCGAGCACAAGCCGAAAATGATCGTGGCCGGTTTCTCCGCCTACTCCCAGATCCTCGATTTCCCGCGCTTTCGCGAGATCGCCGACAAGGTCGGGGCCTACCTGTTCGTCGACATGGCCCACGTTGCCGGCCTAGTTGCCGCTGGCGTGTACCCGAACCCGGTACCGTTCGCCGACGTGGTCACCACCACCACCCACAAGACCCTGCGCGGTCCACGTGGCGGCCTGATCCTGGCGCGCGCCAACGCCGACATCGAGAAGAAGCTGAACTCGGCGGTATTCCCAGGCGCCCAGGGCGGCCCGCTGGAGCACGTGATCGCGGCCAAGGCGATCTGCTTCAAGGAAGCCCTGCAGCCTGAGTTCAAGGCCTACCAGCAACAAGTGGTGAAGAACGCCAAGGCCATGGCCGGCGTGTTCATCGAGCGCGGCTTCGACGTGGTGTCCGGCGGTACTGAAAACCACCTGTTCCTGCTCTCGCTGATCAAGCAAGAGATTTCCGGCAAAGACGCTGACGCGGCGCTGGGTAAAGCGTTCATCACCGTCAACAAGAACTCGGTACCCAACGATCCACGTTCCCCGTTCGTCACCTCGGGCCTGCGTTTCGGCACCCCTGCGGTGACCACTCGCGGTTTCAAGGAAGCCGAGTGCAAGGAACTGGCTGGCTGGATCTGCGACATCCTGGCCGACCTGAACAACGAAGCGGTGATCGACGCCGTGCGTGAGAAGGTCAAGGCGATCTGCAAGAAGCTGCCGGTATACGGCGCCTGATAGCAGTAGCAAAAAAAAAACCGGCCCCAGTGGCCGGTTTTTTTATCGTTGGAAAACCACTCGCCCCACGCGTGGATGGTCAGTGGAGCGCGGCTTCGAAGCCGGCGCGGATCTTTTCTTCGGGCAGTTCATCGGCGATGAACACGATAACGCTTTCCCGGGCCTCGCCTGGCGCCCAATCGGTGTCCCAATCGAAACCGTACAATTTGAGCACACCCTGGAATACCAACCGACGGGACTCGCCCGCGATGTTCAAAACGCCTTTGTAGCGCAGCAACTGCTTGCCGTGTTCTTCCAGCAACTGGTTCATGAAGTCGCTGAGCTTGTCGATGTCCAGCGGCTTGTCGGTGCGCAGCACCAGGCTGCTGATGCGATCGCCCGTGGTCGCCTTGCCAACCGGACGAAGGCTGAGCCCGGCGCCCAGGTCCGCATTGAGGTTGAAACCGCGGATGTCCAGCAATTCGGCCAGGTCGATCTTGCCGTGTTCGACCACTCGAATCGGCGCCCGCCGGTTGATGCGCATCAGGCGTTCGCGAAGAGCCTCGACATGGGCCGCGTCGACCAGGTCTGTCTTGCTCAACAGAAGGCGATCGGCAAATCCGACCTGGGCCTGGGCAATGGCCTGGACCAGGTGGGTGTCGGCATGGGCGGCATCCACCAAGGTCAGGATACCGTCGAGGATGTAGCGCTCACGCAGGTCCTCGTCGATGAAAAAGGTTTGCGCCACCGGTGCGGGATCGGCGAGACCGGTGCATTCGATCACTAGGCGGTCAAATTGGATCTCGCCGCTGTCCAGCCGCTCGAGCAACAAGTACAGGGCCTTGGTGAGGTCGGTGTGGATGGTGCAACAAACGCAGCCGTTGGCCAGGGTCATGACTTGCACCGGCTCTTCGCCCAGCAACTGGGTATCGATGCCTGCATCGCTGAATTCGTTCTCGATCACGGCAATTTTCAGGCCGTGCTCGGCCTTGAGCAGATGACGCAGCAGCGTGGTCTTGCCAGCGCCGAGGAAGCCGCTGAGGATCGTGACCGGGATGGGAGAGGACAAACTGAATCTCCTTGATGCCTGAAAAAGAAAGCGGATCCTGTGGGAGCGAGCTTGCTCGCGATGGCGTCAGGTCAGTCAATTCATCATTAATTGACCCACCGCTATCGCGAGCAGGCTCGCTCCCACAAGGCGATCCGTGGTGTACGCAATCCCAAGTCCAGCCCAAAACAACTGTGGGAGCGAGCCTGCTCGCGATGGCGTCAGGTCAGTCAATTCATCATTAACTGACACTCCGCTATCGCGAGCAGGCTCGCTCCCACAAGGGATGGGCCTCAGTTCAACAGCACTTAGGCCCGGCCTTGCCGCCGTAACGGGCCTCTTGGCGCTCTCGGAAGAACGCCTCGTAGTCCATCAGCGGCTTGTCCGGGTGCTTGGTTTGCATGTGCTCGACGTAGTTGTCGTAGTCGGGCATGCCGACCATCAGGCGGGCGGCCTGACCGAGGTATTTACCGAGGCGACTCAAGTCATTGAACATCGTTGCAATCCTCTATCAAGCGTCCGGCAGGGCCTGGAATGGCGCTTCTTTGTCCGTGCGCTCTTTCGTGCCCCAGGCGGCGATGCCGACCTTGAGCGCGTAGAACAGGATGCTGAAGACCACGAACAGGAACAATACCGTCAGCGTTGCGTTGGTGTAGGCGTTGAACACCACGTGCTGCATCTGCTCGATGCTCTTGGCCGGGGCCAGGATCTGGCCGGCGGCCAGGGCATCGTTGTATTTGCGCGCCAGGGCCAGGAAGCCGATCGCCGGGTTGGCGTCGAACAGCTTGATCAGGCCCGCGGTGGTGGTGCAGATCAGCAGCCAGCTCGCCGGCAGCAGCGTGACCCAGACGTAGCGCTGGCGCTTCATCTTGATCAGCACCACGGTGGCGAGCATCAGCGCGATACCGGCCAGCATCTGGTTGGAGATGCCGAACAGCGGCCACAAGGTGTTGATGCCGCCCAGCGGATCGATCACGCCCTGGTACAGCAAGTAACCCCACAGCGCGACGCAGCCGGCAGTGGCGATCAGGTTGGCGGTCCAGGATTCGGTTCGCTTGAGGGCCGGCACGAACGAGCCGAGCAGATCCTGCAGCATGAACCGCCCGGCACGGGTGCCGGCGTCCACCGCGGTGAGGATGAACAGCGCTTCGAACAGGATCGCGAAGTGATACCAGAAGGCCATGGTGTTCTCACCCGGCAGCACCGAGTGCAGGATCTGCGCGATACCGACCGCCAGGGTCGGCGCACCGCCGGCACGGGCCAGGATGGTGGTCTCACCGATGTCCTTGGCCACCGCTTGCAGCGCGTCGGGGGTGATTGCAAAGCCCCAACTGCTGACGGTCTGGGCCACGGCCACCACGTCAGTGCCGACGATCGCCGCCGGGCTGTTCATGGCGAAGTACACGCCCGGCTCGATCACCGAGGCGGCAACCATCGCCATGATGGCCACGAAGGATTCCATCAGCATGCCGCCGTAACCGATGTAGCGGGCGTTGGTTTCGTTATCCAGCAGCTTGGGCGTGGTGCCCGAGGAGATCAGCGCATGGAAACCCGAGACCGCGCCGCAGGCGATGGTGATGAACAGGAACGGGAACAAGCCGCCCTTCCACACCGGCCCGGTGCCGTCAGTGAACTGAGTCAGCGCGGGCATTTTCAGCTCGGGCATGGTGACCAGGATGCCGATCGCCAGGGCGACGATGGTGCCGATCTTGAGGAAGGTCGACAGGTAGTCCCGTGGCGCCAGGATCAGCCACACCGGCAGGACCGCCGCGACAAAACCGTAGCCGATCAGCATCCAGGTGATCTGGATTCCGGTGAAGGTGAAGGCCTTGGCCCAGACCGGATCGGCGGCGATCTGCCCGCCCAGCCAGATCGAACCCAACAGCAACAGCACGCCGATGATCGAGATCTCGCCGATGCGGCCCGGGCGGATGTAGCGCATGTAGATGCCCATGAACATCGCGATCGGGATGGTCGCCATCACCGTGAAGATGCCCCACGGGCTCTCGGCCAGGGCCTTGACCACGATCAGCGCCAGCACCGCGAGGATGATGATCATGATCAGGAAGCAGCCGAACAGCGCGATGGTGCCGGGAATGCGGCCCATTTCCTCGCGCACCATGTCGCCCAGGGAGCGACCGTTGCGGCGGGTGGACAGGAACAGGACCATGAAGTCCTGCACCGCACCGGCCAGCACCACGCCGGCGATCAGCCAGAGCGTGCCGGGCAGGTAGCCCATCTGCGCGGCCAGCACCGGCCCGACCAGCGGCCCCGCGCCGGCAATGGCCGCGAAGTGGTGGCCGAACAGGATGTGCTTGTTGGTCGGGACGTAGTCCAGGCCATCGTTGTTGAGCACGGCAGGCGTGGCCCGGCGCGCATCGAGTTGCATCACGTTGTTGGCGATGAAGAGGCTGTAGTAGCGATAGGCGACCAGGTAAATGGCCACGGCTGCGACGACGATCCAGAGGGCGTTGATCGCCTCGCCTCGACGCAATGCCACGACGCCCAGGGCGCACGCTCCTACGACGGCCAGCAGTAGCCAGGGCAGATGGCGTAGCAGGCTATTATTGTTTTTCATTTTTATATTCCAGCCAGGGTGGACAAGAAAGATAGCCACTGGAGTTTAGCGCTAACCAGCGTAAAGGCCATACCCCGACATTCGTCGGCCACTGACCGAACGACAACGACGGCGCGCCAGTTGGGTCTATAGTCAGTGGATCTTCAGGGGGAACGGGTAATGAGCGAACGCCGCCGCTTCGTACGAATTGAATTCCATGCCAAGACCGAACTGAGCCAAGGGCCCTTCATCTGGCCAGTGAAGTTGCTCGACCTGTCCCTCAATGGGCTGCTGATCGAAAAGCCCCAGCCTTGGCTCGGTGACCCCGAGGCGCCTTTCATGGCAGACATCCACCTGAGCCCGGAGGCAGAGGTCAAGATGGAAGTCCGGCTGGCTCACGACGACCACGGCCACCTGGGCTTCGTCTGCGAGCACATCGACCTGGATTCCATCGCCCACTTGCGTCGATTGGTGGAACTGAACCTGGCCGACCATGATGAACTGGAGCGGGAACTGGCGGCGTTGATCCAGATTTGAATCCAGCGGTGCCCCCTGTGGCGAGGGGATTTATCCCCGCTGGGCTGCAAAGCAGCCCTAAACCTGACAACTCGGTGTGCCAGGTTGATTGGGGTCGCTTTTTTGGGGCTGCTGCGCAGCCCAGCGGGGATAAATCCCCTCGCCACAGATAAATCCGCTCACCACAGTGGACCGCACCCGCCTCGGTGCTATTCGAACAACGCATCCAACGCCTGCTCCAGACGTGTCACCGCGATGATCTGCAACCCCGCCGGCGCCTCCTTCGGCGCATTGCCCTTGGGCACGATGGCGCGCTTGAAGCCATGCTTGGCCGCTTCTTTCAGCCGCTCCTGCCCACTGGGCACCGGTCGCACTTCTCCCGACAACCCCACTTCCCCAAACACCAACAAATCGTGGGGCAGCGGCCGGTTTCGCAGGCTGGACATGACCGCTGCCATCAGTGCCAGGTCGGATGCGGTCTCCAGCACCTTGACTCCGCCCACCACGTTGAGAAACACGTCTTGGTCGTGCGTAGGAATCCCGCCGTGCCGGTGCAGGACAGCCAGCAACATCGCCAATCGGTTCTGATCCAGCCCCAACGTGACACGGCGCGGGTTCGCCAGGTGACTGTCATCCACCAACGCCTGCACTTCCACCAGCATCGGTCGGGTGCCTTCCCACGTAGCCATGACAACGCTGCCTGGAACTTCTTCCTGGGCGCGTGTCAGAAAGATCGCCGAGGGGTTGGATACTTCCTTCAAGCCCCTGTCGGTCATGCCAAATACACCCAGTTCGTTGACGGCGCCGAAGCGATTCTTCACCGCCCGCAGCAATCGCAGGCGACCATCGGATTCGCCTTCGAAATACAGCACGGTATCGACCATGTGCTCCAGCACCCGTGGCCCGGCCAACGCGCCTTCCTTGGTGACGTGGCCTACCAGGAAAATCGCCGTGCCGCTCTGCTTGGCGTAACGCACCAGCAACGCAGCGCTCTCTCGCACCTGGGACACGCCGCCCGGGGCCGATTGCAGTTGTTCGGTAAAAATCGTCTGGATCGAGTCGATCACCATGACCTTGGGTTTTTCCAGGCGCGCCGTGGCGATGATCGTTTCGATGCAAGTCTCGGTCATGACTCGCAACTGATCCTGGGGCAACCCCAGGCGCCGGGCGCGCATGGCCACCTGCTGCTGGGATTCTTCGCCAGTGACATACAGCGCCGGCATGCGCGTGGCGAGATTGCACAACGTCTGCAACAGGATGGTGGACTTGCCGATGCCCGGATCGCCGCCGATCAACACCACCGAACCGTCCACCAGACCACCGCCCAGCACGCGGTCCAGCTCACCGGACGCCGTGGAGAAACGCGGAATTTCCTCAACGCTGACCTCGGCCAGCGTCTTGATCTGCGCCTGCTGGCCGGCCCAGCCCGTACGCCCGGTGGGCGCCGCCGCGCCGCCGCTTTCCACCATGGTTTCGGTCAGAGTGTTCCAGGCCCCGCATTCGCTGCATTGGCCGGCCCATTTGGGAAAGGTCGAGCCGCACTCGGTGCAGCCGTACATGCGCTTTGCCTTGGCCATCTGAACTCCGGGTAAAAACCGCGATGATAACAGCCGGGCTTTACCGCGGGGCCGGCATTTTGATTTCACCCTTTGCCAGATCTGCCGGGGTGTTGCCCAACGGATCCCTGGCCTCCAGGTCGGCCCCCTTGGCCTTCAGGGCATCGAGCAACTCGCCACGCTTGAACAGACCGGCATACATCGCGGCGGTCTGCCCGGCACCGTTGCGCTGATCTGGGCTGCAATCGGTGGACAATAAACGACGCGCGATCTGCACTTCGCCCTTGAAAATCGCCCCCATCAACGCGGTGTTGCCACGTTTGTCCTGGGCACAGGCATCCGCCCCGGCGACCAACAGACGCTCGACCGCCGGGCCATGACCGTGATACGCCGCCAGGATCAGCGCGGTGTAGCCCTTCTCATCCCGCGTGTCGAGCGAATAGCCGGCCTCGATGAAGGTATCGAGCATCGGCACATCGCCCCGGCGGGCGGCATCGAAATAATAATCTTGCAACTGTGCCCGCACCTCATCCGCGTCGGCGGTCGGAGCCTGATCGGCCAGCACAGCCCATGACCATGTGATTAATATCAATGAAAGGAACTTACGCATCATGACCTCTCCATGCGACTGCGAATTATGGGAGCCGAACCCACTCGGCTCCCATAAGCGGATCAGTCGCTCAGCTTCTCGGCCAGCGCCTTGACTCGCGCCAGGTCGCCCTTGGCGACACGGGCCACTCCCGTCCCGTATTCAGGATCGGCCTTGTAGAGGAACGACAGGATGATGTGCTTGCTCTCGTCATCGGTAGTCGCCAAAGACCCACCAAAACTCTCGATCAAGTCACTGCGCTCCTTTTGGTTGAACGAGCGGTACAGGTCGCCCGCCTGCTTGAAGTTCTGCTCGCGCTGAATTTTCGCCTGTTGGGTGCTACCGGTCAGCTCGGCCTGGCTATAGCGCGCCGCTTGTTGTTCTTCACGGGGCATCAAGCGGCTCGGCTGGTAATTCACACCGGTGCTGGTCTTGCCAAAATTCATCGCGCCATCCTGGTTGCCGTTGTTGACAGCGACCTTGGGGGCACTGATTGGCAACTGCAGCGCGTTCGGCCCAATCCGGTACATTTGCGTATCGGCGTAGGAAAACACCCGCCCCTGCAACAACCGGTCTTCCGAAGGCTCGATACCCGGCACCAGGTTCGCCGGCGCCATTGCCACTTGTTCGGTTTCCTGGAAAACATTCGCCGGATTACGGTTCAACACCATTTGCCCAACTTTTCGCTCCGGAACATCCGGCCATATCTTGGTCGCGTCCAATGGATCGAAGTCAAACTTGGCCAGGTCCTGAGGCTTGAGCACCTGGATGAACAAGTCCCACTTTGGAAAGTCCCCCTTATTGATATGGCTGACCAAATCGTTGGTCATATGGCTGTAATCCTGTCCTTGTACCTTCACCACTTCTTTCGGGTCGAGATTTTTGAGGCCCTGCAAACTTTTCCAATGAAACTTTACGTAACTGATCTCGCCCTTTGCGTTGATCAGTTTGTAAGCATGTACACCGTTACCGTCCATCTCGCGGTAACTGGCTGGTGTCCCGGAGTTTGAATACAACTCGGTCAGGGTGCGAGTCGCTTCTGGAACATGGGAAAAGAAGTCGAAACGACGGGAGTCATCATCCAGGTTGGTTCGCGGATCGGGTTTGAACGCGTGGACCATGTCAGGGAACTTAATAGCGTCACGGATGAAAAATGTCGGAAAGTTATTACCCACCAGATCCCAGTTACCCTCCGCCGTATAGAACTTGGTGGCAAAGCCACGCGGGTCGCGCAGTGTTTCGGGCGAATGATTGCCATGCACCACGGCGGAAAAACGTACGAACACTGGCGTGACCTGGCCCGCCGCGAAAACCTTGGCCTTGGTCAGGTCGCTCAAATCATTGGACACGGTAAATTCGCCATGGGCACCGGTGCCACGGGCATGGACGACGCGCTCGGGGATACGTTCGCGGTCGAACCGCTGAAGCTTCTGGATCAGTTGAACATCCTGCAGCAAGGTTGGGCCATTGGGCCCCGCCGTTTGCGAGTTCTGGTTGTCGCCTACCGCTGCACCATTATCGCGAGTCAGCGTGGCGGCATGGATGGACAGGGAAAACAGGCTGGCGGTCAGCACAACAAGGGAACGGCGACCGGACATAGCGCCGAGGCCTAGGGAAGTGTTCATTGAAGTTTCCTCTGATTTTATAAAGCGCATCCATGTGCGCCTTTCAGAGGCTAGTGCTCGGAAAATGAAAACCTAAATAGAAATGCCATACCGCGCTGATAGAAAAAACAATATAGGGACTCAGCCCTGAAGCGCGTATCGCGCGCGATTGGTGGCACTTTGTAAACTTTTCGCGGGGGGCCGGGTCGATTACAGGCACGCTTTGTAAGCAATCATGTCGAGCGAGACACCGATGACTGGCTTACACTGCGGCTATCAACTCATCTGTCACAAGGAATCATTCATGGGCGTGCTAAGCGAGTTCAAGGCCTTCGCGGTCAAAGGCAATGTCGTCGACATGGCCGTCGGGATCATCATCGGTGCGGCTTTCGGCAAGATCGTTTCGTCGTTCGTGGGTGACGTGGTCATGCCTCCGATCGGCCTTCTGATCGGCGGGGTGGACTTCAGCGACCTGGCCATCACCCTCAAGGCCGCCCAAGGCGATACGCCGGCAGTTGTGCTGGCCTATGGCAAATTCATCCAGAGCACAGTGGACTTTATCATCGTCGCGTTCGCGATCTTCATGGGCGTCAAGGCCATCAACCGGCTCAAGCGCGAAGAAGCCGTCGCGCCGAGCGCCCCCCCTGTGCCGACCAAGGAAGAGCTATTGCTGAGTGAGATCCGCGACTTGCTCAAGGCCCAGAACGAACGGCCCTGATATTCCCGCGCCTAGAAATGGCGTCCCCGGGACGCCATTTTTCTACCAATAGTTTTCCACCGCTACCTGGCCGGGCCGGCGGGTGAGGCTCAGTTGCAGGCCCCTGGCCTTGAGCAGCTTGCGCGTGTCGTCAATCATCTGGGGATTGCCGCACAGCATGACCCGGGAATGCTCAGGCGTCAGCGGGACACCGGCGACCCGTTCCAGCTCACCGTTTTCTATCAACGTAGTGATTCGCCCGTTAAGGGCCTCTGGAACCTGCTCACGGGTGACGGTCGATATAAACCGGAACTTATGCGCGTATTCGGCCAGGTAGTCTCGCTGGAACAACCCCTCGATAAGGTCTTGGTACGCCAGTTCCCTGGCCTCCCGCGCACTGTAGACGAGGATGATCCGTTCGAATTTTTCCCAGACCTCGAAATCCTGCAGGATCGAAAGAAACGGGGCGACACCCGTTCCCGTGGACAACAGCCATAGATCACGACCGTCGACAAAACGGTCCAGCGTCAAATAGCCAAAGGCCTGGCGCTCGACCAGCAGATTATCCCCTGGTTTCAGACGGCTCAGCTCGCTGGTGAATTCACCGCCCGGGACGACGATCGAAAAGAACTCGAGAAACTCGTCGAACGGCGATGACACCATGGAATAAGCGCGCCAGACGGTGCTCCCATCCGCCTTGACGACACCGAGCCGGGCGAACTGACCAGCCCGGAAGCGGAAACCGCGATCCCTGGTGGTGCGTAGCGTAAACAAGTGAGGCGTCAACGTTTGTACGTCGACCAGTCTCTGGCGGGTAAACTTTTCTGCATTGTCGGTCATGGGGCACTCCAATCGAACAAGGCCTGCAGTGTCCCGCAAAGTGAGGATATTAACCACCGCCGAAGATTGATAGCGTTAAGCCACCCACCTTGTACATCGGCGGATAAAGCTCTACAAAGTAAAAAACATGTATCAGAAACACTGTTAGTAAAGTGCCTTCGTCAATAGCGACGACGCCAGACAAAAGAAAAAAATCTAACTACCGAGCAAGGAAAAGTCCTACACTCATTTTCGCGTCACCGATTGGATCCACCTCGTTGAAAGTTCCAAAGGAGAAATGCAATGGACGAGTGGAAGGACTTGCAACTGCGAAAACTGTCATGTGAAAAGGACTTGCAAAGGGCCTATCGTCTGGTACTGGATTTCTTTAATTTTCAAGGATTTGAATACTGTGCCTTTGCCGCATACTCGGGCGTTCCCGATCGGTATGCCAGCAAGATCAATATTAATAATTACCCTTATGGATGGGACCGGCTTTATGAACAAAATGGTTACGTCAACAATGACCCGATAGTGGCGCATTGCAACCAGTCCGCATTACCGATCCTGTGGAGTGAGAGTGCATTTTCCGAAGCACCCAAGTTATGGCGGGAACTTAACCGACAGGGTCTCAGGCACGGCTGGACACAAGCCATACATGATGAGCACGGCTCCCATTACAGTTTATTCAGCCTCGCCAGGACGCATTGTCCGATCGATGCCGACGAGCACTATGGGAACCTTGGCTATGCCATCTTCGCCAGCCAGAAATTGCATGCTCTGGCGGGCAAGAAGCTGGTCGACAATATGGTGCCCCCGCAAACCTACCACCTCTCCCCCCGGGAGATCGAAGTGCTGAGGTGGTCCGCCGAAGGAAAGACGGCGTCGGAGGTCGGGCGCATCCTGTGCCTGTCCGAACGTACCGTGAATTTCCACGTCTGCAGCTGCATGCGGAAGTTGAACGTGACCAATAAAATCTCGGCGGTGGCGAAAGCTGCGCACATCCATGTGATCTAGGTAACCACTCAGTCCGCAAAAACCCACGGGTAATGCCTGGCAAAAAAACGTACCATTTACGGCCCCACTTGAATGATGACGCGCCTAGTCCGCGACGCAGTTCATTCAGGAGGTCCCGCTGACAGACCTGCCCAAGGCAGCGGGACACCCGTTGATTTGCCAGAGTCCCAGCCATGCCCTTGCTCGATACTCCCTTCGCCCAACTCGACCTGATCCGCCAGCCCGAACAGCCGAACGAACCCCTGCAAGCGTTCGACGCTGCCGATGAATATCTGCTTGCGCACCTGGCCGAACACCAACCGGGCGCGGAAACCCGGGTGCTGGTACTCAATGATGGCTTCGGCGCCCTGGCGGCCAGCCTCGCAGGCAAGGTCAAGGTCACCAGCAGCGGTGACTCGTTCCTGGCGCTGCAGGCATTGGAAAAGAATCTGGTGCGCAACGGCTTGCCGTTCGATACGGTGCCCATCGTGCCGGCCAGCGAAGCGCTGACGGGGCCTTTCGATTGTGTCCTGGTCAAGGTGCCCAAGACCCTGGCGCTGCTGGAGGAGCAACTGATCCGGCTGCAAGGGCAACTGGCACCAGGGGCCCAGGTGATCGCTGCCGCGATGGTCAAGCACCTGCCCCGAGCCGCAGGCGACCTGATGGAGCGCTACGTCGGCCCGGTGCAGGCCTCGCTCGCTGTCAAGAAAGCCCGTCTGTTGATTGCCACGCCGCAACCGAGGACACCGGCCGCTTCCCCTTACCCCACTCGGTATGCGCTGGATGAGCCGAACATCGAATTGCTCAATCATGCCAATGTATTCTGCCGTGAAGGGCTGGACATCGGCACCCGCGCCTTCCTGCCGCACCTGCCCAAGAACCTGGGCTCGGCGCGTGTTGCGGACCTGGGTTGCGGCAACGGCGTGCTGGCCATTGCCAGCGCCCTGGCTAACCCGGACGCTCACTACACCCTGGTGGACGAGTCGTACATGGCCGTGCAATCAGCCGCCGAAAACTGGCGAGCCGCCCTGGGCGAGCGCGAAGTGATCGTGCGGGCGGGCGATGGCTTGGCCGGGCAAGAAGCGCAGTCCCTGGATGTGGTGCTGTGCAACCCGCCCTTCCATCAGCAGCAAGTGGTGGGCGATTTCCTTGCCTGGCGCATGTTTCAGCAGGCCCGTGAAGCGTTGGTGGTCGGCGGCGCGCTGTACATCGTCGGCAACCGCCACCTGGGCTATCACAGCAAGCTGGCGCGGCTGTTCCGCGGTGTCGAGCAGGTGGCCGCCACGCCGAAGTTCGTGATCCTCAAAGCCCGCAAATAACTCCGTCAGTGAGTCGTCAAACCCGCGGCGTTCATGAACATCCGCATCAAGCTGGCTACGATGAACAATGCCAGCACGCTACCGGCCCAAATCGCCGCCAGCCAACCGATCCGCTGCCATAGCGGCTTTTTTTCCGCGGCCTCGATGTCTTTCAAGTCAGGCTTGGCCATCTTCGGCACCTCGCAGGTCGGTCAATGGTAGCCATCGTCATGGGTCACCTTGCCGCGGAACACGTAGTAGCTCCAGAAGGTGTACACCAGGATCAACGGAATGATGAACAACGTGCCGACCAGCATGAAGCCCTGGCTCTGTGGCGGCGACGCGGCGTCCCAGATCGAAATGGACGGCGGCACGATGTTCGGCCACAGGCTGATGCCAAGGCCGCTGTAACCCAGGAAAATCAGCACCAGCGTCAGGATGAAAGGCGTGTAGTTGGCGTTGCGGGCCACGGCGCGGAACAACCCGTACATGGTCACCAACACCAGGATCGGCACCGGCAGGAACCAGAACAGGTTCGGCAAGGTGAACCAGCGCGCGGCGATATCGGCATGGGCCAGTGGGGTCCAGATGCTGACGATGCCGATCACCGCCAGCACCACGAAGGCCAACGGCCTGGCCAGGTCATGCATCTGTTCTTGCAGCTTGCCTTCGGTCTTCATGATCAGCCAGGTACAGCCGAGCAAGGCATAGGCGGCGATCAGCGCCAGGCCGCAAAACATGGTGAACGGCGTGAGCCAGTCCAGGGAACCGCCGGCGAACTGGCGATTGACCACTTCGAAGCCGTCGATGAACGCCCCCAGGGCGACCCCCTGGAAGAACGTCGCCGTCAGCGAGCCACCGATAAATGCCTTGTCCCAAAGATGCCGCTTCTCGGCCTTGGCCTTGAAGCGGAACTCGAACGCCACGCCCCGGAAGATGAGCCCGATGAGCATCAGGATCAGCGGCAGGTACAACGCCGAGAGCACCACCGAATAGGCCAGCGGGAAGGCCCCGAACAGCCCTGCCCCGCCCAGCACCAGCCAGGTCTCGTTACCGTCCCAGACCGGCGCGACGGTGTTCATCATCACGTCGCGGTCGCGCTCGCCCTTGACGAAGGGGAAGAGAATGCCGATGCCCAGGTCGAAGCCGTCCATGATCACGTACATCATGATGCCGAAGATGATGACCACGGCCCAGATCAGCGGAAGATCAATACCCATGACTCAATTCCCCTTGTTCGAGCTGTCGTTGTGGTCCACTTCGTCGTCGCCTTCGTTGGCGGCCGACAATGGACGGGCCGGGGTGCGTTTCTGACCGGGGCCACCGTCGGTCGGCTCGGCTTCCTGGGCCACCGGGCCCTTGCGCACCAGACGCATCATGTAGCTCAACCCCGCGCCGAACAGCGCGAAATACACCACCACGAACATGACCAGGGTGAAGCTCATCTGCGCAAAGCTGTGGCCGGACGACGCATCCGCCGTGCGCATCAAGCCGTAGACTACCCACGGCTGGCGACCGATTTCCGTGGTGAACCAGCCGGCCAGGATCGCGATCAGCCCGGAAGGCCCCATCCACAGCACCAGATGCAGGAACGGGCGGGATTGGTAAAGCCGGTTGCCGCGGCGTAGCCAGAGGCTGCACAGCCCAGTGAATATCATCAGCAACCCCAGGCCCACCATGACCCGGAACGACCAGAACACGATGGTCGAATTCGGTCGATCCTCAGGCGGGAAATCCTTCAGCGCCGGCACCTGATCGGTCAGCGAGTGGGTCAGGATCAAGCTGCCCAGGTACGGGATTTCCACAGCGAACTTGGTTTGCTCGGCCTTCATGTCCGGCCAGCCGAACAGAATCAGCGGCGTGGGTTCGTCGCCGACGTTTTCCCAGTGCCCTTCGATGGCGGCAATTTTTGCCGGCTGGTGCTTCAGCGTATTGAGACCGTGGAAGTCACCGATTACCGCCTGTACAGGCGCGACCAGCAGGGCCATCCACATCGCCATCGACAACATGCGGCGAATGGCCGGGTTATCGCGACCGCGCAGCAGGTGCCAGGCCGCCGACGAGCCGACGAAAAACGCGGTGGCGACAAAGGCCGCGACCGACATGTGCATCAGCCGGAACGGAAACGAGGGGTTGAACACCACGGCCAGCCAGTCCACCGGAATGACCCGGCCATCGATGATTTCGTAGCCTTGCGGGGTTTGCATCCAACTGTTGGACGACAGGATCCAGAAGGTCGAGATCAGCGTACCGATCGCCACCATGACCGTGGAAAAGAAGTGCAAGCCACGCCCCACGCGATTCCAGCCGAACAGCATTACGCCGAGGAAGCCCGCTTCGAGGAAGAATGCCGTGAGCACTTCATAAGTCAGGAGCGGCCCGGTTACAGCGCCAGCGAAATCCGAAAAACGGCTCCAGTTGGTGCCGAACTGATAAGCCATCACCAGCCCGGAGACCACCCCCATGCCGAAGTTCACGGCGAAAATCTTCGACCAGAAGTGATACAGGTCGCGGTAGGTATCGTCGTGTGTCTTCAGCCACAGGCCTTCGAGTACCGCCAGGTAACTCGCCAGGCCAATGGTGATGGCCGGGAACAGGATGTGGAACGAGATGGTGAACGCGAACTGGATTCGGGCGAGATCGAGCGCCTCCAAACCGAACATAAGTCTTCCTCTGTCAGGTAAAACCGGCTGCGGGCGGGGCTTGCATCACAGCCCCCAGGGATATGGAGTGCGATGCTTTTAAAATCGTTCTTTTTAAACCGTCACAACGCAGGACTTTGGCCCAATGGCCGCCAGCACAACGCCCCAAGGGGATTGACCTGGGTCAAGCAATGTTCAAAGAGTAGTCGCTATATGGCCGATGGACGGCGTGGTTTTTTGTCGCGTGACAGGTTGTCCCAGGTGCTCAGGACATAAGTAAAAACTCTTGTGGCGAGGGGATTCATCCCCGCTCGATTGCACAGCACTCGCAAAAGCTTGGGGCCGCTTAGCGCCCCAGCGGGGCGGTGCGACGTTTCGCTAAATCCCCTCGCCACAAATGTTCCCTCAAGCCAATATCGATGTTTGGCTAACTATTTTTCCAACCACCGCAACTTCCTGTTACAGCTCAGTGATAATCTCGACCTTCCCATCACCGGACCCCGTCACAGATGCCCAGCCAAGCGCCCCTTCTGCTCCGTCACCATCGTCCCTTCATTGCTTTCTGGCTGGCTCGGATATTCACCGCCAGCGGTTTCCAGATGCTGACGGTGGCCATCGGCTGGAACCTCTATCAACTGACCGGCAATGTCCTGGACCTGGGGCTCGTCGGCCTCGTGGAGTTCGCCCCACGGGTGCTGTTCATGCTGCACACCGGGCACGTGGCGGATCGATACGATCGACGTAAAGTCGCGGCCATCTGCCAATCGTTGCAAGCCATGATCGCCCTCACCCTGGCGATTGGCAGCGCCAGCGACAACGTTACGCGAGAGATGATCTTCATTCTCGCGTTCCTGCTCGGCGCGGCCCGCTCCTTCGAAATGCCGACCACCCAGGCGCTGTTGCCGAGCATTGTCCCTGCCGCGTTGTTTCCCCGGGCAGTGGCCGCCGCGCAATCAGCACAACAATCGGCCACCATCGTCGCCCCGGCCCTGGGCGGTTTGCTGTACGCCTTTGGCAGCGTCTGGGTCTATGGGCCAACCGTGTTGCTCTATGTCATCGCCTGCTGCCTGATGCTCAACCTGCCCGCCCGGCAGACACCGCTGAATAAAGGCAAGGCGACCCTCGACTCGCTGTTGGCCGGTATTCGCTTCATTCGCAGCCGCCCGGACATCCTAGGGGCGATCTCTCTGGACTTGTTTGCGGTGCTGTTGGGCGGCGCCACCGCGCTGTTGCCGGTATTCGCCAAGGACATCCTGCTCACCGGCCCCTGGGGCCTGGGCCTGTTGCGTTCGGCGCCGGCGGTCGGGGCCTTGCTGATGTCGCTGTGGCTGGCGCGGTTTGCCGTGGAGCGCAAGGTCGGCCGGGTGATGTTTACCGCCGTGGGCGTGTTCGGCGTCGCCACCATTGCGTTCGGCCTTTCCACGTCGTTCTGGTTCTCCCTGGCGGTATTGGTGGTGCTGGGCGCGGCGGACATGATCAGCATGGTCATCCGCGCCTCCTTCGTGCAGTTGGAAACGCCCGACGAGATGCGCGGTCGGGTGAGCGCTGTGAATGGGTTGTTTATCGGCGCCTCGAACCAGTTGGGCGAATTCGAGTCCGGGCTCACCGCCCACTGGTTCGGCACGGTGCCGGCGGTGGTCATGGGCGGCGTCGGCACGCTGCTGGTGACCGGGGCCTGGATCAAACTGTTCCCGACCCTGGCCAACCGTGACCGGATGCACGAACCGGTGGACGAGGCGAAAGCCTAGAGCAACTTATCCAGGGTGATGGGGAAATCCCGCACCCGTTTGCCCGTGGCATGGTAGATCGCATTCGCCACCGCCGCGGCCACGCCGACAATGCCGATTTCGCCGACGCCCTTGGACCCGAGGGCGTTGACGATCTCGTCATGTTCTTCGACAAATATCACGTCTATCTCGCCAATGTCGGCATTCACCGGCACATGGTACTCGGCCAGATTGTGGTTCATGTGGCGGCCAAGGGCATGGTCGGTCAAGGTTTCTTCGTGCAGTGCCATGCCAACGCCCCAGACCACCCCACCGAGGATCTGGCTGCGGGCAGTCTTCGGATTGACTACCCGGCCCGCCGCGATGGCGCTGACCACTCGGTTGACCTTCACCGTGCCAAGGTCTTCATCCACCAACACCTCAACAAAAACCGCCGAATGCGTGGCGGTCGCATAGGCCTGGCGTTTTTCATCCGGTCCGGTGGCGACCTCCGCGTGCAACGGCATTTCGCCGCTTTTTTGCGCCAGCTCCGCCAGGGCGACACGGGCCTCGCCCATGCGCAGTTCACCGTCGATGAAGGTTACCTGCTCAAGGGTCGCGCCGCTGAAGGCAGGACAGGACTGACGGGCCACGGCGAGCAGCTTTTCCCTGAGCGCTTCGCAAGCTTTCTGCACCGCCGTGCCCACCGACGAGACGGTAAACGAACCACCCTGCAATGGTGCCGTTGGCAGCGACGAGTCGCCCAGGACAAAGGTGACGTCCTCAAGGGAAACGCCTGACGCCTCGGCGGCAATTTGAGTCATGACGGTATAGGTGCCGGTGCCGATGTCCGTCGTTGCGCTGCTGACGGTCAACTTGCCGTTGGCGTCCAGCGAGGCGCGGGCACTGGCTTTTTGCTGCATGGCTTCCCACACGCCGCCCGCCATGCCCCAGCCCACCAGTTGTCGGCCGCTGCGCATGCTGCGCGGTTCGGGGTTGCGCTTGCTCCAACCGAAACGGTCGGCGCCCTGGGCGTAACAGGCCCGCAGCTCCTTGCTGGAATAGGGCTTGCCTTCGTTTTCGTTGCGTTCGGCATAGTTGATCAGACGCAACTGCAGCGGGTCGATCGCCAGGGCGCAGGCCAGCTCGTCCATGGCACACTCCAGCCCGATCAACCCGAGGGCCGCGCCCGGGGCGCGCATGTCCAGCGGTGTGTACACGTCCAACGGCGCCAGTTTGTACGTCAGTGTCACGTTATCGCAGTGATAGAGCATGCCGCTCCACTCCACCACGTGCTCGGTAAAATCTTCGAAACGCGAGGTCTGGCCAATGGCGGTATGCGCTACCGCGAGCAATCTTCCGTTGGCCGCAGCACCCAATTGCAAGCGCTGGAATGTCCGAGGCCGATAGCCAAACGTAAACATCTGCTGGCGCGTCAGGCTGACCCGTACGGAGCGCTTGAGATGCAGCGCGGCCATCACCGCGAGCGCCAATTGGTATTGCGGACGCAGGCCGGAACCAAACGCGCCGCCCACGTAGGCGGCAAATACCCGCACTTGCTCCTTTTCCAGCCCGAATACTTTTTGCACGTACGCCTGGCAGTTCTGCGCGCCTTGGGTCTTGTCGTGGATATGCAGGCTTGCGTCGGGTTGGTACAACACGGTGGAGGCATGGGGCTCCATCGGGTTGTGGTGTTCTATCGGCGTGCTGTAGGACACGTCCACACTCAGGGCTGCGCTCGCGTACTCGCCCTGAAAATTCCCACGGGGCTTGGGCAGTTCTGCAGGTGCTGGATGGGCTTCGTTTTGCAGGATTGTCAGATCGGTCTGATGCCCCTCAGCCTCGTATTCAATCTCCACCAGCGAGCCGGCATAACGGGCCAGCTCCAGGTTTTCGGCGACCACCAGGGCCAGCGGCTGGCCGCTATAGAGGATCTGGTCGTTGAACAGTGGCCGGAACGGCGAGCCCTCCGCCGCGTCGGCATCCTGATAGGGTTCGTCGTAGCTGGCGATTTTAGGCCGATTGGTATGATCGATCACAGCAACGACACCCGGCAGCGCCAGGGCGCGGGAAGCATCGATACCCACCACCCGCCCCCGGGCGATGGCACTGGATACGACACTGCCGTGCAACAAGCCGTCTTCCGGATATTCCCCGGCGTAACGGGCCCGACCGGTCACCTTGAGGAGGCCATCAACCCGGTCCAGCGGTTGGCCTATGGTTTTGCTCGGTGCATTCATCGGGCGGTTCCTCCCACCAGTGCGGCATCGCTCAAAGCGCGGACAATCGCCCGGCGCGCCAACTTGACCTTGAAACCGTTGTGCTCTAGCGGCTCGGCGTCTTGCAGCAGCGCATCCGCGGCGGCCGTGAACGTCTCGCGGCTGACCGGCTGCCCCACCAACCAACTCTCCACGGATCGATCACGCCAAGGCTTGTGGGCCACGCCACCCAGGGCCAGGCGAGCCTGGCGAATCACCGGCCCGTCCAGCTCCAGCGCGGCGGCGACCGAGACCAGAGCGAAGGCATAGGACGCGCGGTCACGGATCTTCAAGTACTGGCTGTGTTCGGCGAAGCCTGTGGGCGGCAGCTCGATATAGGTGATCAGTTCATCATCGGCCAATTGGTTGTCCCGGTCCGGAGCGTCGCCGGGCAGGCGATGGAAGTCGGCGAATTCGATGGTCCGTGGTCCACCCCGGCCCAGCACATGGACCACCGCGTCAAGCGCGGCCAGTGCCACACACATGTCGGAGGGATGAGTCGCGACGCATTGATCGCTCGCCCCAAGAATCGCGTGAATACGGTTCAAACCGCTTCGAGCCGGGCAGCCACTGCCGGGCCGACGTTTGTTGCACGGCACACCGGCGTCATAAAAATAGTAACAACGGGTACGCTGCAACAGGTTGCCACCCGTGCTGGCCATGTTGCGCAGCTGTGGCGAAGCACCGGCAAGAATGGCCTGGGAGAGCAATGGATAACGGCGCTCGATCCAGGGGTGCCAGGCCAAATCGGCGTTACTCACCAACGCGCCAATCATCACCCCGCCCGATGGCGTTTCGCTGAGGTCGGCCAAGGGCAGCCCGGTGATATCGATCAGGTGCTGGGGGCGGGTGAGGTTTTCCTTCATCAGGTCGAGCAGGTTGGTGCCGCCAGCGATGAAACGCGAATCGGCACTCGACAGCTCGACGGCGGCCTGCAGCGTGTCGGGCTTGCTGTAGCGAAAGGGATTCACGACTCACCTCCGGTCTGCTGGCAGAGCGGCAGGGCTTCTTCGATGGCATCGCGAATGTTGTTGTAGGCACCGCATCGGCAGAGGTTGCCGCTCATCAGCTCGCTGATTTCGGCGCCAGTGCTCGCCCGCCCCTCGTGGGCCAGCGCCACTGCCGAACAGATCTGCCCGGGAGTGCAATAGCCGCACTGGAACGCGTCATGCTTGATGAATGCCCGTTGCATCGGATGCAACTCGTCGCCATTGGCCAGGCCCTCGACGGTGGTCAACTCGGCACCGTCGCACATCACCGCGAGGGTCAGGCAGGCGTTGATCCGCTTGCCGTCGCGCAGCACCGTGCAGGCGCCGCATTGGCCGTGGTCACAGCCCTTTTTGCTGCCCACCAGGTCCAATTGTTCGCGCAGCAAATCGAGCAACGTAGTCCAGGGCAGCACCTGCAACTCGCGCACCGCGCCATTGAGTGTCAGACGTATGGGATGACGGACGAAGGACGCCTGCGTCGCTTCGGACAAGGTCGCGCTCATGGAACACCTCACGGTTGGTCGTACACGCGGCGTTTTGGAAAACCGCCGTCATAAGGGGTACGACTTCGGGGTGGGATGAGCGTTCCAAGACAATTGCCCGCCCCCAATGCACGAGTCCAGCGCGCCTGTGCGGTACATATGTATCGCACAGACTGTAATGTATCGCCTTACACTCTATTCCATGATGAAATCCTTCCAGCACAAAGGCCTCAGGGTCTTTTATGAAACGGGTTCGACGCGGGAATTCGGCAGACCACGGGAAGCGGCTGGCTCGCATGCTTCAGTTCATGGACAGGGCATGCATGCCAAGCGACCTGGACATACCCGGGTGGCGATTGCATTCGCTCAAGGGTGATCTGGTCGATTATTGGTCGCTGAGCGTTTCGGGGAACTGGCGAATTGTCTTCCGCTTCATCGAGTCCGACATCGAACTGGTCGATTACCTCGACTATCACTGACAGGAGGCTGGAACATGCCCATGCACAATCCGCCACATCCTGGCGAAACATTGCTGGTGGACGTATTGCCCGAGCTGGGCATCACGGTGACCGAACTGGCGAGACACCTCGGTTTCGCTCGACCGCACCTTTCTCGGGTACTGCACGGCCATGCACCGGTCAGCCCAGACCTGGCAGTACGCCTGGAACGCGCAGGCATTGGCAAGGCAGGCGTCTGGCTGGGCGTCCAGACCGACTATGACCTATGGCAAGCCGAGCGGCGCGAACAACCAATGATCGAACCCCTTGCCCATCACATTTGACGCTGTCACGCCAACAACTCCGCCGCCACCACGCTTCTCACCCCTTTACCGGCTAATGCTTCCACCAGCGCAAGGGCAAACACCAAGGCGGCGGCGGAACCCTGGGCGGTGATGCAATTGCCGTCCACCACCACCGGCTGGTCGACGAAGCTGCACCCGGACAGTTGCTGGCTCACGGCGGGCAGGCAGGTCATCCGGCGCTGGCGCAGCACGCCGAACGCCTGGAGCACCAACGCCGGGGCTTCGGCGATGGCGGCGAAGATGCGCCCGGCGGCCGCCTGGTCCTTGATCAACTGTTGCAAAGGCGGGTGGGCCGCCAGGTGTTGCACGCCGATGATGCCGCCCGGCAAGACGATCAAATCGAAATCCTGCACCAGCACGTCCACCAGCATGCCGTCGGCGGTCAGGCGCGTTCCGCGTGCGCAGGTGAGCATGCGACGGCCTTCGATACTCGCCACGACGACTTCAAGCTGCGCCCGGCGCAACACGTCGATCAGCGTCACCACCTGCAAATCATCAACGCCTTCAGCCACGGCGATCAGGACTCGGGGGATCTTGGTTCCAGGCATCATGGGCACTCTCCGCTGGGTGATCCTTCAAGACTAGTCAGCTTTGCCGGGCCCTGTCAGCCGAAGGTCGTCCACGGCATGTCATTTGATGTACAACTGGGTCGACATTCGGTTGCCCGGTGCGTTGATCGACACGTTGCTGAAGCTGAAGGTGCCTTCCTGCTTGCCCTTCAGATCGAAGATATACAAGTAGCCGACCGTTCGCCGGGCTCCGGTCGAACAATCATTGAGATTGCCATTGTCGTATGCACACACCGGTGAACGGGTGCCGTCGACCTCGAAGCCGTCCAGCGTGACATTTGGCTGGTGGCCTATGCCGAGCTCCAGCACGTAGACCTTGATATGCGGGCCACTGTGGTCGCAACGGGTTTGCGCCTGTCCTGCGGAAACGTCTTCGAAACCACAGGCCGGCGACTCGACCTTGAGCACCTTGACCTCGCTCAGCGGTGGTGCCGACGCGGCGTGCGCGACCGGCACGGCCAGCCCCAGGCCGAACACCCAGGCCCATGCAATGTTTTTCATGCGATACATCCCGACCGTCCGAAATCGGGCGCAGTATGGCCCAACTTTTGCCTGCGCACACTTATGCGACGCACACCGAGGATCGCAGCCACATCGCCGCGCTGCTATGATGCGCGGCTTTTTCCGACCCGCAGAAAATCCCGGCGCCCCTGGCGACCTGTGCTTTGCTGTTGAGGTCGATACATTCACGGCGCCGCGCGCGCCACGGGGAGCAGACATGCTGGAAAGGCTGTTTCAACTCAAGGCACACAATACCAACGTGCGGACTGAGATCCTGGCGGGCGTCACGACGTTCCTGGCCATGGCCTACATTCTGTTCGTCAACCCGAGCATCCTCGGCGAAACCGGCATGGACAAGGGCGCGGTATTCGTCGCCACCTGTCTGGCGGCGGCCATTGGTTCCACAGTCATGGGCCTGATCGCCAACTACCCGATCGCCCTCGCGCCGGGCATGGGCCTGAACGCCTTCTTCACCTACACCGTGGTCCTGCACATGGGCCATACCTGGCAAGTGGCGCTGGGGGCGGTGTTCGTCTCCGCCGTGCTGTTCTTTCTGCTATCGATCTTCCGCATCCGGGAATGGATCATCAACAGCATCCCGCTGCCGCTGCGCTCGGCCATCGCCGCCGGTATCGGCCTGTTCCTGGCGTTGATCGCCCTGAACAACGCCGGCATCGTGGTGAAAAACCCAGCGACCATGGTCGGCCTCGGCGACCTGAAGCAACCGGCGCCGATCCTGGCAACCCTGGGCTTTGTACTGATTGTCGCTCTGGAGGCGCTTAAAGTGCGCGGCGCGGTACTGATCGGCATCCTGGCGGTCACCATCGTCTCGATCCTGATGGGCTTCACGCCCTTTGGCGGCATCATTTCCGCGCCGCCATCCCTGGCCCCGACCTTCCTGCAGCTGGACATCAAGGGCGCCCTGGACATCGGCCTGGTGAGCGTGATCTTCGCGTTCCTGTTCGTGGATCTGTTCGATAACTCCGGCACCCTGATCGGCGTCGCCAAGCGCGCCGGGCTGATGGGCAAGGACGGCCACATGCCGAAAATGGGCCGTGCGCTGATTGCCGACAGCACCGCCGCCATGGCCGGTTCGCTGCTAGGCACTTCGACGACCACCAGCTACATCGAATCGGCGGCGGGCGTCAGCGCCGGCGGCCGCACCGGCCTTACGGCGATCGTGGTCGCGATCCTGTTCCTGCTGGCGCTGTTCTTCTCACCGTTGGCCGCCAGCGTCCCGGCCTTCGCCACCGCGCCGGCCTTGCTGTTCGTCGCGGTATTGATGACCTCCGGCCTGGCGGAAATTGACTGGGACGACGTTACCGTTGCCGCTCCGGTGGTGATCACTGCCCTGGCGATGCCGTTCACCTATTCCATCGCCAACGGCATCGCCTTCGGCTTCATCGCCTGGACCGCCATCAAACTGGTGTCCGGCCGCGGCCGTGAGCTGAACCCGGCGCTGGTCATCCTTTCGATCCTGTTCGTTATCAAGTTGGGTTGGTTCAACGCATGACTTTTGATTCCCAGGCCTACGCCACCCAGCTGCAAGACAAGGTCGTGCGCCTGCGCGACCTGCTGGCTCCGTTCGATGCCCCCGAGCCCGAGGTGTTCGACTCTCCGCTACAGAACTTCCGCCTGCGAGCCGAATTCCGCCTGTGGCGCGAGGCCGGCGAACGCCATTACGCGATGTTTTCCCAGGAAGACAAGCGCACGCCGATCCTCATCGAAGCGTTCCCCATCGCCAGCCTGCGCATCAACCAATTGATGCCGCAGCTCAAGGCCGCCTGGCAAGCCAGCGCGCCGTTGAGCCACAAGCTGTTCCAGGTGGAGTTCCTGACCACCCTGGCCGGCGACGCGATGATCACCCTGTGTTACCACCGTCCGCTGGATGAACACTGGCACGCCGCAGCTTCGAAACTGGCGGCCGAGCTTGGCGTAAGCATCATCGGCCGCTCCAAGGGCAAACGCGAAGTGATCGGCCACGACTACGTGGTGGAGAAACTCCACGTGGGCGGCCGCACCTTCAGCTACCGCCAACCCGAAGGCGCCTTCACCCAGCCCAACGGCACGGTGAACCAGAAGATGCTCAACTGGGCTTATGAAGCCCTGGGCGATCGCAATGACGACCTGCTGGAGTTGTACTGCGGCAACGGCAACTTCACTTTGCCGCTGGCAACCCGTGTGCGCAAAGTGCTCGCCACTGAGATCAGCAAGACTTCGGTCAACGCCGCACTGAGCAACCTCAGCGAGAATGCGGTAGACAATGTCACGCTGGTGCGCCTGTCCGCTGAAGAGCTGACCGAAGCCCTGAACGAAGTTCGGCCGTTCCGGCGCCTGCAGGGCATCGACCTGAAAAGCTACGAATTCGGCAGCGTCTTCGTCGACCCGCCTCGCGCCGGCATGGACCCGGACACCTGCGAGCTGACCCGGCGCTTCGACAACATCCTCTACATCTCTTGCAACCCCGAAACCCTCGCCGCGAACATCGCGCAACTGAACGATACCCACCGCATCACGTGCTGCGCGTTGTTCGATCAATTCCCTTGGACCCACCACATGGAATCCGGGGTGTTGTTGACGCGGCGCTGAGTCCTCCCTTTCGGGGTGAAGGATTACCCTGTGGCGAGGGGATTTATCCCCGCTGGGCTGCGAAGCGGCCCTCTGCTCTGTCTTGTCTGGCCTCTTGCGAGTGCTGCGCACTCGAGCGGGGATAAATCCCCTCGCCACAATTGCTCTCCCTCACCTTTCGGCCGGCAATGTTCGATCATCGAACACTTATTGCCCGACAACCGCTGCTTTATTTGACCAAATTAACCATCTAGTACAATTTATCTCCACCGGCTGAAACCCGCCGAGACCAACAATAAAAATGTGGAGATTGTGCGATGCCTCCGATCGTTCTGGTGCTCAACGGCCCGAACCTGAACCTGCTCGGCACCCGCGAGCCGGCGACCTATGGCCACGAAACCCTGGCCGATATTTCCGCGCTGTGCGGCCGCGCCGCCGAGGAGTTCGGCCTGACCGTGGAATTTCGCCAGACCAACCAGGAGGGTGAATTGATCGACTGGATTCACGACGCCCGAGGCCGGTGCGGCGGTATCGTCATCAACCCGGCGGCCTGGACCCACACCTCCGTGGCGATCCGCGATGCCCTGGTGGCGAGCGAAGTGCCGGTCATCGAAGTCCATCTTTCCAACGTCCACGCCCGCGAGACGTTTCGCCACCACTCCTTCGTCTCATCCGTCGCCATCGGCGTGATGTGCGGGTTTGGCAGCCATGGTTATCGCCTGGCCCTCGAACATTTCAGTCATCGGTTGAAGGGTTGAGCGCATGCCGAACGTCACTGTACTGGCCGGCCTGATCGGCGCGGGTATCCAGGCGTCTCGCACGCCAGCGCTGCACGAGCGCGAAGGCGATGCCCAAGGCATGCGTTACCTGTATCGACTGATCGATCTCGACGCGCTGAAACTCGACAGCAGCGCCCTGCCCGACTTGCTGATGGCCGCCGAACGCATGGATTTCACCGGCCTGAACATCACCTTTCCTTGCAAGCAGGCGGTCATCCCTCTGTTGGATGACCTTTCGGCGGAAGCGCGGGGAATCGGCGCGGTGAACACCGTGGTGCTCAAGGACGGCAAGCGCATCGGCCATAACACCGACTGCCTGGGTTTCGCCGAAGGTTTTCGTCGAGGCCTGGGCGATGTCGCGCGCAACCGCGTGGTCCAGATGGGCGCTGGCGGCGCTGGCGCAGCGGTGGCCCACGCCTTATTGGTGGAGGGCGTGGAGACGCTGAGCATTTTTGATGTCGAGGTCAGCCGTGCCGAGGCATTGGCCAACAACCTGAACCAACACTTCGGCGCCGGTCGCGCCCGTGCCGGGCATGACCTTCCCGCTGCCATGGCCGAAGCCGACGGCTTGGTGAACACCACGCCCATGGGCATGGCAAAACTGCCGGGCATGCCGGTGCCGGTCGAGTTGTTGCGGGGCGACCTGTGGGTGGCGGAGATTGTGTATTTCCCGCTGGAAACCGAACTGCTGCGCAACGCCCGCGCGCTCGGCTGCCGCACACTGGACGGCGGCACCATGGCGGTGTTCCAGGCGGTGAAGGCGTTCGAACTGTTCAGCGGCGTGGCGCCGGATGCGGGGCGGATGCTGGCGCATTTTCAGAGCATGAATCCCTGAAGCCAAGCCAAAATCCCTGTGGGAGCGAGCCTGCTCGCGAAAGCGGTGTGTCAGTAAGCGAATTCGTGACTGACACACCGCCTTCGCGAGCAGGCTCGCTCCCACAAGGTATGCGTTAGGTTCACGGTCAGGCTTGCAGATATCTCAGCACCGACTCACACACCATCTGTCGGTGTCGCTGCTTGACCGCTTCGTCCGACAAGTCGATCTGAAAGATCTCACCAAACGTCTGGCGGTTCGACACCCGGTAGAAGCAGAACGAACTGATCAGCAAATGTACATCCAGCGGTTCCAGGCCGGCGCGGAACACCCCTTCTTCGGCGCCGCGACGCAGGATCACGCCCAGGGAGTCGAGGATGGTATTGGTCATCGCCTTGATTGCACCAGACTGTTTCACGTACTCGGCGTTGTGGATGTTTTCAATGCAGACGATACGCACGAAATCCACGTTGCGGTCGTGGTGATCGAAGGTGAATTCCACCAGGCGCCGGATCGCCTCGACTGGCGCCAGCTCTGCCAGATGCAGGCGGCTTTCGGTGGTGCGGATATCGCCATAGAGTTTCTCCAGCACCTCCACGTACAGCTGTTCCTTGCTGCCGAAGTAGTAATAGATCATGCGCTTGGAGGTGTGGATGCGCTCGGCGATAGCGTCGACCCGAGCGCCCGCCAGGCCTTGCTGGACAAACTCGACGATGGCTTCCTGGAGAATGTTCTCCCGGGTTTTCTCCGGGTTGTTCTTGCGACTCTTGCGCGGCGCGGCGACAGGTTCGTCGAGGGCTGCGGAAAGCTCTGGATTCATAGTCATTGCGGGCTCACGGCCGTCACTGCACAGGTTGGCGATTATGGGCCGCACCGGGCAGTGAAGGAAGCCAAGGCACTGCCCTTTACCGCCCTCGTTACGATTTCCCTACAACTTGGCGTGCCGCACGCCGCCACTGCGGGACTTGGCCATGGCCGCCAGGCGCACCGCGACGTTGGCGGCGCCGTACCCCGCGTAACCGTTCTTGCGCTGGATGATTTCGAAGAAGAAACGCCCTTCGAACGGCTCGGTATAGACATGAAACAGCTCGCCACCCTGGGCATCCCGGTCGTACAGCACGTTGAAGTATGCCAGCTCGCTGAGGAACTCATCGTCGAAATCGAAACGCGCCGCCAGGTCGTCGTAGTAATTGAGGGGGATGTCCAGCAACGGCACCCCGGCCTCCTTGGCACAACTGACCTGGGCAAAGATGTCATCGCAATCGAAGGCGATGTGATGCACGCCGGAACCGCGATAACTCGACAGCGCATGTGAGATTGCGGTGTTGCGGTTCTCGGAAATGTTCAACGGCAAGCGAATCGAGCTGCAGCGGCTGCGCAGCGCACGGCTTTTCACCAGGCCATACGGGTCCGGCAGTACCACTTCGTCGTCGGCCTCGAAGTCCAGCAGGCTCTTGTAGAACAGCACCCAGCTGTCGAGGCTGTCGGCCGGCAGCGCCATCGCCATGTGGTCGATGCGCTTGAGCCCGGCGCCGATGGCGGCAGCGGGCTGCAGATTGAAGTCGGTGCCGTAGACGTCGGCGTCCTGATCCACCAGGTAGATCAGGCTGCTGTCCGGCGCGCGTACCGCCGCCAGCTCCAGTTCATTGGGCCCGACGAGCCCGCGATACGGCTGGCCCTTGTAGGCCACGGCCCGTTTCAGGGCGCTGGTGCTGTCCTTGACGCGTACCGCCATGGCGCACAGCGAAGGGCCGTGGGCCTCGAAAAAACTATGGGCGAAGGAATACGGCTCGCAATTGAGGATCAGGTTGATATCGCCCTGGCGCAACAGGCTGACGTTCTTGGAGCGATGCTGGCCGGCCTTGACGAAGCCCAGGCGCTCCAGCCAATGGGCGAGCTTGGCGCCGAGATTGTCGTCCACGGCAAATTCAAGGAACTCGATGCCGTTGTATTCGCTGGCCGCAGGGGTCTCGAACAGAATTTCAGGCGTCTGCGCGGGCGCTTCCTCGGCCAGGCGCTGGCGCGTCTTCTCTTCCAGGTACAGCAGTGAACGCAACCCATCGGCTGCATTGGCCCTGGGCGGCGCGGCGCGAAAGCCGTCGTTGAAGATTTCCAGCGACAGCGGCCCGGTATAGCCGCTCTTGATGATCGGCGCGAGGAATCCCGGCAAATCGAATTCGCCCTGACCCGGGAAACAACGGAAGTGCCGGCTCCATTCCAGGACGTCCATCGCCAGGATCGGCGCATCGGCCATTTGCACGAAGAAGATTTTCTCGCCTGGAATCTCGGCGATGGCGCTGGGGTCGCCCTTGAGCGACAAGGTATGGAAACTGTCGAGCAGCACGCCCAGGTTCGGGTGATCGGCTTGGCGGACGATGTCCCAGACCTGTTGATAGGTATTGACGTGCCGGCCCCAGGCCAACGCTTCATAACCGATGCGCAAGCCTCGGGCGCCGGCCCGCTCGGCCAGCAGCCGCAGGTCATCGATCAGTATCCGTTCGTCGCCGACGCTGTCGGCCGAAGCATTGCTGCACACCAGCACCAGGTCGGTGCCCAACTCCTGCATCAAGTCGAACTTACGCTCGGCTCGCTCCAGGTTGCGCGCCAGGCGATCCCGGCGGCACCCTTCAAAATCTCGAAAGGGTTGGAACAGCGTGATGGCAATGCCCAGGTCGGCGCACATCTGCCTGATTTCCCGAGGGCTGCCGTCGTAGTAAAGGAGATCGTTCTCGAAAATCTCCACACCGTCAAAACCGGCGGCGGCAATGGCTTCGAGTTTTTCCGGCAGGGTACCGCTCAAGGAAACAGTGGCAATGGAACGCTGCATGACTTCGGCTCCCGGGACTGGCGTCGGCTACAAAAAATGCGCCGCTTTTTAAAAGAGTCGGGGGATTATTGAGCTGCCGGTTTCTTTGGGCAATTTAATATGTACCATCCGGTTAGTTTTTTGGGCGATTATCGAACACTATGCCCGATCAGCGAATTGACGATTTTTTGTCCACTGCCCACCATCGACATCACATTGTTGCCAAGCCTCAATGCAGACCCAGACCACACCATAAGAATTTCAAGAACGGGTGACCCTATGATTCCTTCCCAAAGTTCCCGCCTGGCCCACGGCCCGGTTGTCGCCAGCGGTGGCATCGGCGACAAGATCCGTGGCGCGATGGCCGTGGGCAAGACCCGTTGGGGCATGCTCGCCCTGGTATTTTTCGCCACGACCCTGAACTACATCGACCGCGCCGCCCTCGGAGTCATGCAGCCGATCCTGGCGAAGGAGATGAGCTGGACGGCGATGGACTACGCCAATATCAATTTCTGGTTCCAGGTCGGTTACGCGGTCGGTTTCGTGCTGCAAGGGCGGTTGATCGACAAAATCGGCGTCAAGCGCGTGTTCTTCTGCGCCGTGCTGCTCTGGAGCCTGGCGACCGGCGCCCACGGCTTGGCTACCTCGGCGGTGGGCTTCATGGTCTGCCGCTTCATCCTTGGCCTGACCGAAGCCGCCAACTACCCGGCCTGCGTGAAAACCACGCGGTTGTGGTTCCCGGCGGGCGAACGCGCCGTGGCCACCGGCATCTTCAATGCCGGGACCAACGTCGGCGCGATGTTCACCCCAATGCTCCTGCCGCTGATCCTGCACGTCTGGGGCTGGCAGGCCGCGTTCCTGTGCATGGCGGCCCTGGGCGGTATCTGGCTGGTGTTCTGGGGCCTGAAATACTTCAACCCCGAAGACCACCCGAGCGTGAAGCAGTCGGAACTGGACTACATCCAGGCCCAGGAAGAACCGGACCCGGTAAGTGTTCCGTTCTCCCGCATCCTGCGCATGCGCGGCACCTGGGCATTCGCCCTGGCCTACTCGATCACCGCGCCGGTGTTCTGGTTCTACCTTTACTGGCTGCCGCCGTTCCTGAACCAGCAATACAACCTGGGCATCAACGTGACCCAGATGGGCATCCCATTGATCATCATTTACCTGACCGCCGATTTTGGCAGTGTCGGCGGGGGGATCCTGTCGTCATTCCTGATCGGCCGCGGGGTCAATCCGATCAAGGCGCGACTGATGTCCATGCTGCTGTTCGCTTGCTGCATTGTCGGGGTGATCATGGCGGCCGGCTCCAGCAGTTTGTGGGTGGCGGTACTTGCGATTTCCCTGGCCATCGGCGCGCACCAGGCCTGGACCGCGAACATCTGGAGCCTGGTCATGGACTACACGCCCAAGCACATGATGAGCACGGTGTTCGGCTTCGGCGGCATGTGCGCGGCCATCGGCGGGATGTTCATGACTCAGTTGGTGGGGCACATCCTCACCATCACTAACAACAACTACACCGTGCTGTTCACCCTGATCCCGGCGATGTACTTCATCGCGCTGGCCTGGATGTACTTCATGGCGCCGCGCAAGGTGCCTACCCTGGAAAATTGATGGGGCTATAACGCCCCGTGGCGAGGGAGCTTGCTCCCGCTCGATTGCGCAGCGATCGCAAAAAAGCGAGGGCCGCTTCGCAGCCCAGCGGCAGCAAGCTCCCTCGCCACAAACGTCAGCGCCAACCCTCAGGGGTGTGTGCAGCCCGTTATCTGCGCCGCTGTTGCCACGCCGCCGCCAACCCGCTCAAGCAGATCAGCGTAATACCCACCACCGTCGTCAGCGTCGGCGTATGGCTGAAAAACAACCAGCCCAGCAGCCCGGCAAAGATGATCTGGCAATACCCGAACGGCGCAAGCAGCGCCGGGGCGGCGAAGCGGAAAGCCTGGGTCAGCATCAAATGCGCGGTCATCCCGCACGCCCCCAGCGCCAACATCATCAAGCCGTGGGTCACGCTCGGCACCTGCCAGAAGAACGGCACCAAGGCGCTCATCACTAGCGTATTGCACAGTCCGGCGAAAAAATTGCTGGTGGTGGGGCTGTCTATCTCGGCGAGTTTGCGCGTGAGCAGTTGATAGAAGCAGAAGAACAGCGCCGAACAGAACGGCAACAACACCGCCGGCGTGAACAAATCGCCACCGGGGTGAACAATGATCAACACCCCGATGAAACCGAAGATCACCGCGATCCACTGACCACGTGTCACATGCTCGCCCAGCAGCGGTACCGACAATGCCGTGACCAGCACGGGGGCGAGGAAGTTGACCGCCGTCGCCTCCGCCAATGGGATGAACATCAGCGAGGTGGTAAAAAACAAACTGGTGCCTAACAGGCATAAAGCCCGGGCAACCTGCCACAACGGGCGCTTGGTACGCAGCACCCGCAACCCCGAACGTGGCAGGAAAATACCCGCCATCAACAAGGTGTGCACCACGTAACGGGCCCATACCACCATGATGATGGGATAGAAACCCGAGAGATATTTGGACAACGCATCGTGACTGGAGAACAAAAACGTTGCGACCAGAATAAGCACGATGCCCTTGAAAGCCTGATTGACGCCGGAGAGCGGAGTGCTGATGGTCATGAAGGAAACCTGCATTGCTTGATATTGAGGCCGGACGCACAGTGCAGTTATTGGGCCAGCGAGGGTTCCGATAAGTTCTGGATCCCAAGTGTAATGAAAAATCCACAGCCGGACAGGATCGGCTCGCCGATGAACCAAAATCCCCGGCGGTTGCCTGACTGCTCAAGCGCGACGCGCGCCTTGAACGCCTGAAGGCTAGACTCATCGCCACGGCAGTCATTTCTTCGCAGGGCCATTCAGAGGATTTCCCACATGTTATGGAAAAAAGGTCGCCGCAGTGACAACGTGGTGGATGCCCGGGGTGACGGTGGGGGCGGCGGCGGGATGCGTTTCGGCGGTGGCAAGGGGCTGAGCCTGACGGCCATCATCCTCATCGTCGGCATCGGCTGGATCACCGGCCAGGACCCGATGCAGATTCTCGGACAACTCACCGGGCAGATGGAACAAGGTTCCGCGCCCACCTCTTCGCGATCCCGCCAGGCGCCACCGGCCAACGATGAGCAGGCGGAATTCGTGCGCTCGATTTTGGGTGATACCGAGGACACATGGGGCCAGGTCTTCCAGCAGGCCGGGCGCCAGTACCAGCAACCGAAGCTGGTGTTGTTCAGCGGTCGGGTCAATTCTGCATGCGGCCTGGCATCCTCGGCCACCGGACCATTCTATTGCCCGGCAGACCGACAGGTCTACCTGGATATGAGTTTCTTCCATGAAATGTCCCAGCGTTTCTCCGCCGCCGGGGACTTCGCCCAAGCCTACGTCATCGCCCACGAGGTCGGCCACCACGTGCAGACCCTGCTCGGCGTGTCGGCGAAAATCCAGGAGGCGCGCCAGCAAGGCCGGCAAATGGAAGGCGACGGCGGTTTGCTGGTGCGCCAGGAATTGCAGGCCGATTGCCTGGCCGGCGTCTGGGCCAATCACGCGCAGAAACGCCTCAACTGGCTTGAGCCAGGGGACATCGAGGAAGCCTTGACCGCCGCCAATGCCATCGGCGACGACCGCCTCCAGCAGCAAGGCCAGGGCCGCGTTGTGCCGGACTCCTTCACCCACGGCACTTCGGCCCAGCGGGTGCGCTGGTTCAAGACCGGTTTCGCCCAGGGCCAGGTCAGCCAGTGCGACACCTTCGCAGCGAAAAACCTGTAGATGAAGTGGGCGGCGTTGATCGGGCTGGTGCTCTGTTGCGCCGTTGCCCAGGCCGAGGAACACGGCGTCCAGGCGGTCGCCCAGGGGCGCCTGCTGCTCAAGGGCGGGATCATGGCCGTTGCCGTGAGCCCGCCGCCGGCTTCGATCGAGCGGGTGTTGATCATCCTTCACGGTCGGCTGCGCAATGCCGACACCTACCTTCACAGCGGTGAAAAGGCCGCCGCGCAGGCCGGTCAATCGACCACGACGTTGATCATCGCCCCGCAGTTTCTCAACGAACTGGATGCGGCACGTCATCAGTTGCCCGCCGACCTTCTGCGCTGGCAAGGCAACGACTGGATGGCGGGCGGCTTGTCCATCGGACCGAATCCGGTCAGTTCATTTCAAGTGCTGGACGACATCGTGGCGCGGGTCAGCGACCGACAGCAGTTTCCAGAAGTGAAGGAAATCGTCATCGCCGGCCATTCCGGTGGCGCCCAGGTGGTGCAGCGCTACGCCCTGCTCGCCCACGGCACGTATCGCATCGCGCCTCGGTTCGTCATCGCCAATCCATCGTCGTATGCCTATCTTGACGCGCAACGGCCCATGGCGTTCGACCCGGCCAGTTGCCCGGCTTTCAATCGCTGGAAATATGGCTTGGAGTACCTGCCCGCCTATGCGTCCGGACAAACCGCCACGCAGCTCGAAGATCACTACATCAAGCGCGACATCACTTATTTGCTGGGACAACAGGACATCGACCCGGAGCATCCGGCGCTGGACAAAGGCTGCGAGGCTCAGACCCAAGGGGCGTATCGCTTACTGCGCGGGCATTTCTTTTTCGACTACCTGACGCGGCGCCATCCGCAAGGATTCAATCAGCGGCTGATCGAAGTGCCAGGGGTTGGGCATGATGGGGATGGGATGTTCAACTCGCCGGAGGGGCTACAAGTATTGTTTGGGCAGTAAGTCTTGTGGCGGCGTATCGGGCCTCATCGCGAGCAAGCTCGCTCCCACAGTGGGCCTGGTGCAGACACAAATCTTGCGCTCGACGGAAATCTCCTTGTGGGAGCGAGCTTGCTCGCGATGACGATCAATCAGCCAACCGACCTCTCAAGCCGACAACATCCGCCGCAACTCCTCGCAATCCCGCGCATGCCAGTCCGTCAATTCAGGCCAGGGATTGTCCGGCAGGTTCACCAACACCGTCCGCGCCCCCGCTGCCCGGCCGCAGTCCAGGTCAAAGCGGTAATCCCCCACCATCACCATCGAGCCGGGCGCCACTTCCCACGCCTCGGCCAGTTTCAACAGGCCACCGGGGTGCGGTTTGGGCGGTGCCTCGTCGCGGCCCAGCACGTCTTGCACCGCAAAACAGTCAGCCAGGCCGATGGCTTCGAGGGTGATATGGGCCAGCTCGCGGGCATTGCGGGTCAGGATGCCCAGGCGGTACCCACGCCCGGCCAGCTCACGCACCAATTCGACCGCCCCCGGCGCGGGCTTGGAGCCCAGCGCCAGGTCCCGCTCGTGCTCCAGCAACCAGGCGTGCTTGGCGGCGGCTTCTTCCGCGGGCAATGCCGCCAGGTGCGTAAGGATGTCGTCTTCGGCCGGAATCGCCAGGGCGACGCGGATCGCGGCGAAATCATGCACGGCAATGGTCAGCGTGCCATCCATGTCGAACACCCAATGGCGCACATCGGACAGCCTCATGCCCAGTCCTTGCGATGGCGGATCAGGCCTTCCTGGGTCACCGATGCCACCAACTGCCCGGCGCGGTTGAACACGCTGCCTCGGGAGAATCCACGGGAATTTCCGGCCCACGGGCTGTCCATGGCATAGAGCAACCAGTCATCGGCGCGCAGGTCGGCATGGAACCACAACGCGTGGTCAAGACTGGCGACCTGCATATCCTTGTGCCACACCGACTTGCCGTGGGGCAGCAGCGAGGTGGTCAACAGGCCGAAATCCGACGCGTAGGCCAGCAGGTATTTGTGCAGGGCCGGGATGTCCGCCAAGGCGCCATCGGCACGGAACCACACGTATTTGACCGGATCGGCCGGTTGCGGGTTGTAAGGGTCTTTTTCGGTGACCGGACGCACCTCGATCGGCTTGGGGCAAAGCAGTTTTTCGCGCATGTGCTCGGGCAGCAGATGGGCGCGCTGCTGGGTCAGCTCCAGCTCGGACGGCAGGTTCTCCGGCCCGACGACTTGCGGCATGGTGCTCTGGTGCTCGAAACCCTGCTCGTCATATTGGAACGATGCGCTGCAGGTGAAGATCGGATTGCCCTTTTGAATCGCCGTGACCCGCCGGGTACTGAAACTGCCGCCGTCCCGTACGCGGTCTACCTGATAGACCACCGGCAGGGCCGCATCGCCCGGACGCAGAAAATAACCATGCATCGAATGCACGTGGCGCGCCTCTTCCACGGTCTGGCTGGCCGCCGACAACGACTGGCCCAATACCTGGCCGCCGAACAACTGGCGAAACCCCAGGTCCTGGCTACGACCGCGAAACAGGTTCTCTTCGATCGGTTCCAGGGTCAGCAGGTCGACCAGATCTTCCAACACGTGGCTCATTCAGACTTTCCTCACACAGCGCAAAAACCGCGCAGTCTACGCTGCGGCGGCGGATCGATAGTGGCCCGGGCCATTTTGGTGGGCATTGTAACGTCCGTGTCGGCTAACCGTGCAGAGTCTGCAACCACTGCTCTCGGTCAATGCGATAGAGCACATGGTGACGCAATGGATGACCGACCGCGAGCTTTGGATGTTCGAAGTCATCGGCCGGGTCGTGGTGCATGCCGATGGCCTGCATGACCTTCTGCGACGGCAGGTTGTCGGTGGCGGTAAACGCCACCACCTCGTCCAGCCCCAGGCGGTCGAAGGCGCAACGCAACGCCGTCCACGCCGCTTCGCTGGCATAGCCGAACCCCCAATGCTCGCGGGCCAGGCGCCAGCCGATTTCCACCGCCGGGGTAAAATGCGCGTCGAATCCGACCACGCCCAGCCCGGTGAAGCCAATGAAAGCGCCAGTATCCTTGCGCTCCAACGCCCACAAACCAAAACCATGCTCTGCAAAATGCCCGCGCACTCGGCCGATCAACGCAGCGCTTTCCAGGCGACTCAAGGGTGCCGGAAAATAACGCATCACTTGCGCATCGGCAGACATGGCCGCGAACGTGGGCAAATCATCGTCGCGCCATTGCCGCAGTATCAACCGTGCGCTTTCCAGTTCCAGTATCGGCTCCATCTTCACTCCCTTTCCATGCCCCAGAGTCTACATCGCTGGTAGGATCCGTGGCTCAACCACCACTGAAAACACCATGCCGCTACCGTTGATCTACCACGAAGACTACAGCCCCGAGTTCCCAGCGGAACACCGCTTCCCCATGGACAAGTTCCGCCTGCTGCGCGATCACCTGGTGGAGAGCGGCCTGGCCCGGGACACAGACCTGCTGCGTCCCGCCCTGTGCCCGCCGGAGATTCTCGCCCTGGCCCATGACCGCGCTTATATCGAACGCTACATGGGCGGCGAGTTGTCCCGCGAAGACCAACGGCGACTTGGCCTGCCCTGGAGCGAAGCCCTGGCGCGGCGAACGGTGCGCGCCGTGGGTGGCTCGCTCCTGGCCGCCGAAAAGGCGCTTGAACACGGACTGGCCTGTCATCTGGCCGGCGGCACCCATCACGCCCACTACGACCACCCGGCCGGCTTTTGCATTTTCAATGACCTGGCGGTGATCAGCCGCTACTTCCTGGCCAGCGGCCGGGTTTCGCGAGTGTTGATTTTCGACTGCGACGTGCACCAGGGTGACGGTACGGCTCGAATACTCCATGACACTCCAGACGCCGTGACAGTTTCCCTGCACTGTGAAAAGAATTTTCCCGCACGCAAGGCGCAGAGTGACTGGGACATTCCACTGCCGATGGGCATGGAAGACGCTGCGTACCTTAAAGTCGTGGACGATGCGCTCAATTATCTGCTGCCGCTCTACCAGCCGGACCTGGTGCTGTACGACGCCGGCGTCGACGTACACAAGGATGACGCCCTCGGTTACCTGAAACTTACCGACGAAGGCCTCGCCGCCCGGGACGAAAGCGTCATGTGCCATTGCCTGGGGCGGGACATTCCGGTAGTGGGCGTCATCGGCGGGGGCTACAGCAAGGACCGCAAGGCCCTGGCCCGGCGCCACGGGATCCTGCACCACAGCGCACAAAAGGTCTGGGCGTCATCAGGCTGTCATTGAAATCTGGGCGCTTTACCCACAATGCCTGTGGAGCGGCCTGTGGATAACCTGAGCGAAACGGCTTACAGCCTATGGCGCGTATAGCTTGCGTAGATGTGGTTGTTTTTTGATCACGTATTCAGAAGGCATCACATTCAAATGTGGGAGCGAGCCTGCCCCCGATAGGGACATGTCAGTCGACATGGATGTTACTGATCCGCCGCTTCGCGAGCAGGCTCGCTCACACAGGAGTTTGTACTGATAGAATGCCGCGCTATTCCTTGTTTCCGCAGTTCACACCATGACCTCGACCACCCAGCCCTCCTCCCCACACATCGCCATCATCGGCGGCGGCCCCGCCGGCTTGATGGCAGCCGAGGTGTTGGGCCAGGCCGGTGTCCAGGTCGACCTGTACGACAGCATGCCGTCGGTGGGCAGGAAATTTCTATTGGCGGGCGTGGGCGGCATGAACATCACCCACTCCGAAGCGTTCCCGGCGTTCCTGTCCCGCTACGGCGAACGCTCGCCAAATATCGCCCCGCTGCTGCGGGCATTCGGCGCGGATGAGTTGTGCCAATGGATACAGGGCCTGGGCATCGACACGTTTGTGGGCAGCTCGGGGCGCGTCTTTCCAACCGACATGAAAGCCGCCCCACTGCTGCGCGCCTGGCTCAAGCGCCTGCGGGACGCCGGGGTGGTGATCCACACCCGCCACCGCTGGCTTGGCTGGAGCCCCGACGGCGGCTTGCGCATCGCCAGCCCGGACGGTGAAAAAACCTTGTTCCCCGACGCAACGCTGTTGGCGCTGGGCGGCGGCAGTTGGTCGCGCCTGGGCTCCGATGGCGCCTGGATGCTGTCGCTGGAACAGCGCGGCGTGGCGTTGGCACCCTTGCAACCGAGCAATTGCGGATTCGACGTGGCCGCCTGGAGCGACTTCATGATCGGCAAGTTCGCCGGTGCCCCGCTCAAGAACATCGCCATCGGCCTCAACGACGATGTGCCACGCCTGGGCGAATGCGTGATCACCGCCACCGGCCTCGAAGGCAGCTTGATTTATGCCCTGTCGGCAGCGATTCGCGAGGCCATCAACCAGCACGGCAGCGCGACCATTCATCTGGACCAGTTGCCAGGCCGGCCTGTGGATAAAATCCTCCAGGCCTTGAACAAACCACGCGGGTCACGCTCGATGGCCAAGCACTTGCACAGTCAATTGGGGCTCGACGGGGTCAAGGCAGCGCTGTTGCGCGAGCTGACGTCCGCCGATTGCTTCGCCGACATGACGCGGCTGGCGAAAGCGATCAAGGCCTTGCCGGTCACGCTGGTGAAAACCCGTCCACTGGACGAAGCCATCAGCAGCGCCGGCGGCGTGACCTTCGAAGCGCTGGACGAACGGCTGATGCTCAAGCAATTACCCGGCGTTTTCTGCGCGGGGGAAATGCTCGACTGGGAAGCGCCGACCGGCGGCTATTTGCTCACGGCGTGCTTTGCCAGTGGCCGGGCGGCGGGGTCGGGGATGCTGGAGTGGTTACAGCGCCTGGATTGAAAACCTGGGCGCCGGCCATCGCGAGCAAGCTCGCTCCCACAGAAGATCTGTGGTGCATACAGGATCTGTGAACACCTGAGCACCACTGTGGGAGCGAGCTTGCTCGCGATAGCGCTATATCAGGCGCAGCAATATCAAGGCTTACGCTTACGCGGCCCAGTGTTGAAGACCGGCACTTTGCGCACAGGCTTGACCGAAGGTTCCACAGGCGCAGCGTCGCCACTGTCCACCCACTTGCCCAGATTGCGCTTGCCGCCGCCACCGGAGGTCTTTGGTTTCTTCGGCTTCTTCGGTTTTTTGATGACCTGGCCGCTGGCATCGGTCTCCGGCACGCGGTGTTCAGGCTCGAAATCCTGTTCCATCTGGCGCGGCAATGTCTGACGGGTCAGGGTCTCGATGGCCGACAGCAGGTTCACTTCATCGGCGCAGACCAGGGAAATCGCCTGGCCCGTAGCACCTGCCCGGCCCGTACGGCCGATGCGGTGGATGTAGTCCTCGGCCACGATTGGCAGGTCAAAGTTCACCACCAACGGCAAGTCCTCAATGTCCAAGCCACGGGCGGCGACGTCGGTGGCTACCAGTATCTGCACTTCGCTGGCCTTGAAGCGATCCAGCGCGCGCTGGCGGGTCGCCTGGGGTTTGTCACCGTGGATGCCGTCGGCATTCACACCGAGGCCCTGGAGTTTTTCCACCAGCGCATCGACGCCGTTGCGGGTCTTGGCGAACACCAGCACCTGCTTCCACTTGTGCTTGCGCATCAGGTGAATGAACAGTTCCGGCTTGCGCTTCTTGTCCACCGTCACCACCCATTGCTTGACGGTATTGGCAGCCACGTTGCGCGGGCTCACTTCGATGCTCAGCGGGTCGTTGAGCATCTGCCCGGCCAACAGGCGGATCGCATCGGAGAAGGTCGCCGAGAACAGCAGCGTCTGGCGCTTCTTCGGCAATGCCTTGTAGATGTTCGCCAGCTCTTCGGAGAAACCCAGGTCGAGCATGCGGTCGGCTTCGTCCAGCACCAGCGTTTGCAATTGGTTGAACTTCAGCGCGTTCTGGCGGAACAGATCGAGCAAGCGGCCCGGCGTGGCCACCAGCAAGTCGACACCTTTGCGCAACTTCATCATCTGCGGGTTGATGCTGACACCGCCATATACGGCGTAGGTGCTCAAAGGCAAGTGCTGCGCATATTGGCGCACGCTTTCGTGGACCTGCTCGGCCAGCTCGCGGGTCGGCACCAAAATCAGCGCACGCACCGAGTTGGCGGCGACTTTCGGCCCTTCGGTGGTCAGCAACTGCAACAGCGGCACGGCGAAACCGGCGGTCTTGCCGGTGCCGGTCTGGGCCGCGGCCATCAGGTCGCGCCCGGCGAGCACGGCCGGCATGGCTTGGGCCTGGACCGGGGTCGGAGTCTGGTAGCCGAGCGTCTCGAGGGCGCGCAGCAGGGGTTCGATCAGGCCAAGGGTGGCGAAAGTCATGGAGGTACCGTAGGAAAAATCAGCGCAGGGTGTGCAATGCGCGGCAGTTTACCCTAAATCAGGATTCGGCCGGTGCGGGCTTGGGCTTGCGCCACTGGGGCAAACCGATCAGCACCACGGCGCTGATGATCACCAGCATCGCCAAGGCTTCCTCGATACCAATGGTCTCACCGGCGAAGACGATCCCCAGCAACACCGCCACCGCCGGGTTGACGTAGGCATAGCTGGTGGCCGCGGCCGGGCGCACATGCTTGAGCAGATACATGTAGGCGTTGAAGGCAATGATCGAACCGAAACCGATCAGGTAGACCAGCGCGAACCAGCCTTCCAGCGGCGGCATGTGGTCCAGACGTTCGCCGCTGGCAAAGCTGCCGATCAATAGCACCACGCCGGCCACCAGCATCTCCACGGCGCTGGCCATCGCTCCCGCCGGCAACGGCAGATGTTTGCTCAGTACCGAACCGAAGGCCCAGGAAGCCGCCGCGAACACCAGCAAGGCCGCCCCCAACGGGCTCGATTGCAGGTTGGAGCCCAGGTTGAGCATGGCGATGCCGATCAATCCCAACACAATACCGGCCCATTCGAGACGGGTATTACGCGCGCCCCAGAAATATCCACAGAGCAAGGTAAACAAAGGCACCGTCGCCACGGCCAACGCCGCCACCCCCGACGCCACGCCCATGTGCTCGGCGATGCTCACCGCACCATTGCCGAACGTCAGCAACAGCACGCCGATGAGCGCCCCGGCCTTCCATTGCGCCCAGGTCGGTGCCGGCGCCCCGCGCCAGCGCAGGAAGCCGTACATCAGCGATCCGGCGATCACGAAGCGAATCCCGGCCAGCAGCAACGGCGGCCAATGCTCGACGCCAATGCGAATCACCAGGTAGGTCGAGCCCCAGATGACGTACAAGGCAAAAAAAGCAGCGATCAGAGGCAAGGGGAAACGGCGTGGGCCAGGCATGTTCAGCTCGAAGTCAGGACGATGAAACCTGTCATTCTAAAAAGGCGATCGACAGAAATTAAGTTACAAAATCTGTTTATCCGAGCCATACACTTTTCAAGACACGACAGATCTCAGATCAACACGACCCATCCTGTGGGAAGGTTTCGCGGTGTACTCAGAACCCGCGATGGCGTTTGAGGTGTTCGTTGATCTTCGCCGCCGGCACTTTTTGCAAGCTGCACAGCAAGTCATGGGACAACGCCCGCAGCCCATGCTTTTCTCGCAGTTCCGAGGCCAGGTGCGCGGTGAGGTTGGCGGCCATTTCGGCGTCGGCCATGGCGCGGTGAGCCTGGCCGGTGTGAGGCAAGCCGGCGAAAGTGTTGAGGGTGCCAAGCTTGTGGTTCGGCGCCGCTGGCATCAAGCGCCGGGCCAGTAACAGCGAGCAGGCAAAGTTCTGCAAGCGGGTGCGCTTGATGCGTCCCAATTCGAAATCCCAGAACTTCTGGTCGAACGCGGCGTTGTGGGCCAGCAGCGGCGTGATGCCGACGAATTCGTTGACCTCGTTCATCACTTTTTCCGCCGGGGGTGCGCTGCGCAACATGGCGTTGCTGATGCCGGTGAGCTGTTCAATGAAGGCGGGGACGCGAACGCCCGCGTTCATCAGGCTCTGATAACGGTCGACGATCCGGCCCCGTTCAAGGATCACCACGGCGATTTCGGTGGCCCGGCAGCTGCTGCTCGGGGTGATGCCGGTGGTTTCAAAGTCGATGACTGCGATGCGTTCCAAACCTGTGGGGCTCCTTGAAGATCAGTTCTTGAGCAGCAGCGCGCCTTCAATGGGCACGTAGCGGCTGGCGGCGCGGATCAGCGAGTTGGCGGTCAGCCCCGGTACACCGTAGGCCACCGCCTGCACGCCATGCTTGCTGATGATGCGTTCGAGCAGCATGTCGAAATCGCCGTCGCCGGAGGCCAGCACCACCTCATCGACGTGATCGGCGGCGTCCATGATGTCCAGCGTGATGCCCACGTCCCAGTCGCCCTTGGCCGAGCCGTCGCTGCGCTGGATATAGGGCTTGAGCTTCACGGTGAAACCCAGGTTGCGCAGGATCTGCTGGAACTGTTGTTGCTTGCTGTCGCCGCGATCGATCGCATAGGCATAGGCCTCGACGATCTGACCCTGTTTGCTGACATCAGCCCACAACGCCGCATAGTTGAAATGGCAGCCGTAGGCTTGGCGCACGGTGTAATAGAGGTTCTGGACATCGGCGAACACTGCGATTTTTTTCACCGCGTTTCCTCATGAGTGCACACGCGCGCAGGCCACCAGGCCCGAAAAGTCGCCCAGTATGCCAGCCTCAAGGAATGTTCCGCGAATAATCGGCCCGAGGCGGCTGGGCGCCTCGGACGAATGGCAGGTCAGACGAAGGAGTCGTCGTCGCCGAAGAAGGACGAATCGTCGCTGTAATCCGCGTCGCTGAAACCGCCCGGGTCGTTGTCGTAGGTACTGTTGTCGGCCGTGCGCGAGTCATCGCCCCAACCGTTGCCACTGTTATCAACCGTGTCGTTGACGGGTTGGGCCGGTTCTTCCTTGAGAATCTCGACGATTTCCTGAGGCTGATTGCTATGGAAGAGGCTGCTGATGCCTTGCGCCAGCATCACGCCACCGGCCACGCCCGCTGCGGTTTTCAGCGCACCGCCCAGGAAGCTGCCCGCCGCTGGGGCTTGCTGCGGCGGCGCGCCATAGTTGCCGGGCGCTGCGCCGAAGCCTTGCTGTGTCGGTGTATTAAAAGATGGCCGTGCCGGTTCGCGCCAGCCGCCACCGCTGGGTGCCGGCGCGCTTGCGGGACGTGAATCTCGGTTGCTGCCGCCGAAGATGCTTGAAAGAAAGCCACCGCCACCGCTTGGCGCCGATGCCTGGTTGCGCGCCTGCTGCAACTCGGCTTGCAATTGCTCGACCTGCTGGGCGAGTTGCTTGTTCTGCTCGTCCAGTCGCTTGATCGCCGCCTCTTGCACCAGGATCGCCTGGGCCATGAAATAGCCCGCCGCAGGCTGCTTGGCCAAATGCTCCTTGATCCGCGCCTCAGCCTGCGCGTCGCGCGGGACTGAATCCTTTTCGGCCTGTTGCAACCGTGAAAACAGTCCATCGATCAGGGTTTGTTCTTCGCTGTTCATGGCGACCTCATCAGATTGCCGAATAAAAAACCAGGCCGGTCCGCAAAAGACCGGCGCCCGTTTGTAATGGGGCCCGCCAAGACGCTTTCAATGGTCTTTACCTGATGTTTACGTTTGTTTATGCGGGCAGCTGATGGGTAAAGTGTCGGACCGCTTTTCTGAACTGCGATACCGACCCATGAATCCGTTAGAAGTACTGCGTGACTCCTTGTATTTTTTCAAGCGCCATCTGGGCCGGATCGCCCAGTTGTGCCTGCCGCTGGTGATACTTGAAGCCGTGCTGCAACAAGGGGTGGACAGCGCCGTCGGGGCCGAGGGCTTTTCCGGTTACAGCGTGATCGTCGGGCTGTTGGTATACCCGCTGTACACCGCGGCGTTGATTCTGTTTCTTGACGCCCGCAGTCGTGGCGAAGCCCCCCGCCCTCGCGACCTGCTCGCGGCCTCGCTCCTACAATGGCCACGCTTTGCCTTGCTGACCGCCCTCAATACGCTGTTGATCCTGATTGGCATCTCGTTGTATTTCCTGCCAGGGCTTTGGCTGATGGTTGTCCTCGCCTTTGGTGAGTATCTGGTGGTACTCAAAGGCTTGGCACCACTGGCCGCGATGAAGGAAAGCCTGCGCATGAGCCGCGGTCATTTCTGGCGGATCCTGCTGTGTATCCTGGCCGTGATGATCCCGCTGTGGCTGCTCAAGGGCGCCAGCGTCTCGGTGTATCCGCCGCCGCAAAACCCCTTGGTCAGTTTGCTGATCGACAGCATCCACAGCTTCCTGCAATTGTTCACTACGGTGGTGCTGTTCCGAATGTTCATGTTGATTGCAGAAAAACCTGAGCCATGACCCGCCTGCTGCGATACGCCCTGCTGGGCCTGCTGTTGATTGTCGGAATCGGCGCCTTTTCGGTTTATGGCCTGACCTGGCGTCCACAGGCCCGGGAAACGCTGCCCGTCAGCTGCGCCGCCAACGCCGCGCCGCTGATACCCGGCCAGGCCTTGAAAGTCATGACCTGGAACGTCCAGTTCCTGGCCGGCAAGCGCTATGTGTTCTGGCACGACCTGGCCCAGGGCAACGATGAAAGCCCGACTCCTGAAGACATGGCCTTCAGTCTGGATGAAGTGGCTCGGGTCATTCGCGACGAGCAACCAGACGTGGTCTTGCTCCAGGAACTGGACAACGGCGCCAAGGCCAGCGAGTACCAGGACCAGCTCAAGCTGTTGCAGGAACGCCTGGCCGACCTCTACCCGTGCGGCACCAGCGCCTTCGATTGGAAAGCCGACTTCATTCCCGATCCGCGTATCTTCGGCAGCGTCGGCCGACAGCTGGCGACGCTGAGCCGCTACCGCATCGACCATGCCGAGCGGGTGCAATTGCCGGTGGCCGATGGGAACTTCATCAGCCGTCAGTTCCAGCCGAAAAACGCCTTGCTCGTGAGTTACCTGGCCCTTAACGGCGGCGGTCAACTGGCGGTGCTCAATACGCACCTGGAGCGAGCCACGCAGCCGCACGACACGGCGCGCAGGCAGGTCGAAGCCATTTCCAAGTCCCTCGACAAGCTCGAGTCCGCTGGCACGCCCTGGCTGATCGGGGGCGATTTCAACCTGTTGCCCCTGGGCCAATACCGGCGTCTGTCAATCGAACAGCGCTCGCCCTACTCCGCGGACAGCGAGCTACATTTGCTGTGGGACAAATACCCGATGATCCCCACCAACAACGAGGCCAGCGGTATCGACCGCACGCACTGGCTGACCCACTACCCCAACGACCCCGGCCTCAACGGCCCCGACCGCACCGTCGACTACCTGTTCTACAGCCCAAGCCTCAAACGGGTCGAAGCCCAGGTCCGACAGGACGACACGTTGCGCATTTCCGATCATTTGCCGGTGATCGCGCGGTTTTTGTTGCCGGCGATGCCCTGATCAAACACCTTGCGGGAGCCCTCTGTGGGAGCGAGCCTGCTCGCGAAGACGGCATCAGAGTCGACGAACATGTTGAATGTGCCGACCTCTTCGCGAGCAGGCTCGCTCCCACAGGGGTAGTGTTTCAAACCTCAGGCATGGCATCAGTTCACTTGCGCGGCTTGACCCGCGCCGTTGCCTGCGCCACCAGCGGATCATCCGGCCAGTAATGTTTGGGATACCGTCCCTTGAGGTCCTTCTTTACCTCGGCGTAGGTGCTGCGCCAGAAGTTCGCCAGGTCCTGGGTCACCTGCACGGGCCGACGAGCCGGCGACAGCAGGTGCAACTTGACCACCTGCCGCCCCCCAGCAATGCGCGGGGTGTCAGACAGGCCGAAGAGTTCCTGCAAGCGCACCGCGAGGATCGGCGGATGTTCGCTGTAGTCCAGGCGGATCGACGATCCCGAGGGCACGCTCAAGTGGTGCGGCGCCAGTTCATCCAAGCGTTGCGGCAGTGGCCAGGGCAGCAGGTTATGGACGATGCTCGACAGATCAAGGTTGGCTAAATGACTGAGCCGCGACACCCGTCCCAGGTACGGCATCAACCAATGTTCGAGACTGCTCAGCAGTGCGGCATCGCTGACGTCCGGCCATTCGCTCTGGCCCTTGCTCTCCACATCGAGGCGACGCAACAGCGCCACCCGCGCCTGCCATTGCCGCAACTCCGGCGTCCATGGTAGCAATTCCAGGCCCTTGCGCCGCACCAGGTTGACCAGCGCCTGGCTGCGGGCCGTTTCCTCCAGCCCGGTCAACGGCTCGCGACTGAGCACCAGCTCGCCGACCTTGCGCTGGCGCTCGGCGCGCAGTACGCCTTCGCGCTCATCCCAGTCCAGCTGGTCGACCGTATGCACCTGCTCGGCCAGCACCGAGTCGAACAGCGTCGGGTCGAAATCCGTCGCCAGATAAATCCGCTCCTCGCGCTGGCCTTGGCGGCTGCCCAAATCGGCAATGACCAGCCAGGGTTGCTTCATCAGGCTGTCGGCCTCGGCAAACAGCGCCGCACGACCGTTGGCCAGGCGATACTCCGCGCCGCCGGGCCGGCGCTGTTGGGCGACGCGATCCGGGTAAGCCAGCGCCAGCAGCGCGCCGAGCCAACGTGGATGATCGGGATCGGCCACGGCTTCCCCAGCCTTGCCCCGCAAGTAACCGCGATATTGCCGGGCCAATTGCCGCGCCCGCTGCACGCCACCCTGGGCGCCGCGTGCCGCCCGTACCTCGCCGGAGAGCAAGGCCAGGCGACTATGCAGGTCCGCGCCGGCGCCGCGAAGAATGTCGCGCTCGCCCAACAACGCGGCGACGTTGCAGGCCATGTCCGCCAGCCCCAGCCCCTGGCCGCGCAACAGCAAGTGGGCGATTCGCGGATGAGCCGGCAGTTCGGCCATGGCCTGGCCGTGGCGGGTCAGTTGGCCGCCATCGAGTGCGCCGAGACGTTGCAACAGGTCTTGGCCCTGGGCATACGCGGCAGTCGGCGGGACGTCGAGCCACACCAATTGCTGCGGCGTAACGCCCCAGCGCCCCAATTGCAGGGCCAGCCCGGCCAGGTCCGCCGAAAGAATTTCGGCGCTGCCATAAGCGGCCAGTTGTTCGTGCTGGTCTTCGGACCACAGCCGATAGCACACCCCCGGCTCCAGGCGTCCGGCACGGCCGGCCCGCTGGGTCGCGCTGGCGCGGGAGATGCGCTGGGTGTCCAGGCGGGTCATGCCGCTGCCCGGATCGAAACGCGGGACGCGGGCGAGCCCGGCATCCACCACCACCCGCACGCCATTGATGGTCAGGCTGGTCTCGGCGATGTTGGTCGCCAGCACGACTTTGCGCAGCCCGGGCGGTGCTGGATCGATGGCGGCGCGCTGGGCCGTCAGGTCCAGTTCACCGTGCAACGGGCACAGCAACACGTTGCCGCCGTCGCCAAGGGCGTCGGCCAATTGTTGATGAATCCGGCGGATTTCGGCTTGCCCGGGCAAGAACACCAGCACGCTGCCGGTTTCGTCGTGCAGCGCTTCGAGCACGGTCTGCACCAGTCGCGGCTCGATGAATTCCCCAGGTTGGAACGGCCGGCCCCAACGCACCGTCACCGGGAACATCCGACCTTCGCTGCGCAGGATCGGCGCGTCGTCCAGCAATCCCGCCAGGCGCTCGCCTTCCAGGGTCGCGGACATTAGCAGAATTTTCAGTGGCTGGTCTTCGCGAAACAGCTCCCGGCCATTGAGGCTCAAGGCAAGGGCGAGGTCGGCGTCGAGACTGCGCTCGTGGAATTCGTCGAAAATCAGCAGCCCCACGCCTTCCAGCGCCGGATCGTCCTGCAGGCGGCGGGTGAGAATGCCTTCGGTGACCACTTCAATGCGCGTGTTGGGGCCCACCTTGCTGTCGAGGCGAATCCGGTAGCCCACGGTTTCACCGACCTTTTCCCCTAGCTCACTGGCCAGGCGCTCGGCCGCCGCCCGTGCCGCCAGGCGCCGGGGTTCGAGCATGAGGATGGTCTGCCCGGCCAGCCAAGGCTCGTTCAGCAGGGCCAAGGGAACACGGGTGGTTTTACCGGCGCCGGGGGGCGCTTCGAGCACCGCTTCGTGGCGCGAGGCCAGGGCTTGGCGCAGCGCGGGTAAAACTTCATCAATCGGCAAAGAAATCATGCTGGCTCCAAAACAGAGGGCCGAGTATAACGGCGAACTGTTTGGCGTGGTCTGGACTCCAACCAGCAACGCCCATACCTGCTCAGGAGATTGCTATGCGTATTCCCTTTCGCGTGATCGGCGGCGTCCTGGTCGCCACCCTGCTGACCCAGATCAGCGCGTGCGGCTCGATCTTCTACCCGGACCGTCGCGGCCAGATCGAAGGCAAGATCGACCCGGCCATCGCCGCGCTCGATGCCGTTGGCCTGCTGTTCTACATCATCCCCGGCCTGATCGCCTTCGCCGTGGACTTCGCCACCGGCGCGATCTATTTCGAGCCGGGCCGCAGCGTCCAGATCGAGCCAGAAAAACTCAAGCCGGCCATCAACCCCGACGGCACGGTCAATAACCACAAGCTGCAAGCGATCCTGGAAAGCGAGCTAGGCCGCAGTTTCCCGCTGGATGACCCACGTCTTATCCAGCACAAGGGCAACGTCCAGCAACTGGCCGCGTTCGGCCTCAAACCCGCCGCATAAGAGGCGCAGCCCAAGGAAGACCGCGCCATGACCACCCGCACCGAACACGCTCGCCTGCTGCGCATGGCCACCCGGGCATCGGTGGCCGTGGCGCTCGTGCTGATCGTCGCCAAGGCGCTGGGCTGGTGGCTCAGCGGCTCGGTCAGCATGCTCGCCGGCCTGACCGACTCGGCGTTGGACGGCGTCACCTCGCTGCTCAATCTGCTGGCGGTGCATTACGCGCTGCGCCCCGCCGATGAAGATCACCGCTACGGGCATGGCAAGGCCGAATCCTTGGCCGGCATGGCCCAGGCGCTGTTTATCGGCGGCAGCGCGGTATTGATCGCGTTGCAGGCTTTCGAGCGGCTGAAGGACCCGGTGCCCGTGGACGCGCCCTGGCTCAGCGTCGGCGTGATCGTGTTTTCCCTGTTGCTGACCTTGGCCCTGCTGGCGCTGCAGCATCGGGTCATCCGCGCCACCGGCTCCAATGCCGTGCGCGCCGACTCGCTGCATTACCGTTCGGATTTGTTGCTCAATGGCAGCATCCTGGTGGCGCTGGTCCTGGCCGGGTTCGGTTGGTATCAGCTCGACGCATGGTTCGGCCTGGGGATCGCGGTATACATCCTGTGGAGCGCGATCCAGATCGCCCGGGAAAGCTTCGCGGTGCTGATGGATGAGGAGTTGCCGCCCGACGTCAGCCAACGCATGCTCGAGCTGGCCTGCGCGGTGCCCGGCGTGATCGGCGCCCATGACCTGCGCACGCGGGTCTCCGGCAACCATTGGTTCGTGCAACTGCACCTGGAACTGCCGGGGGAACTGACCCTGTCAGTGGCCCACGGCATCAGCGACCAGGCCGCCGATGCGATCCAGCGTGCTTATCCGAAGGCCGAAGTGCTGGTGCATGCCGATCCGTCGGAAGTGGTGAAGCGCGCCAGCGCCTAGCTCGTGCACACAAACTTGTGGCGAGGGGATTTATCCCCGTTGGACTGCGAAGCAGTCCCAAAGCAGCCAACTCAATCTGCCTGGCACACCGAGGCGGTGGTTCAGGGCCGCTTCGCACCCCAGCGGGGATAAATCCCCTCGCCACAAAAAGCAGCGTCCGCACGATCTTTGCCACGCCTCAGTACGTCACCTGATACCCACGGCTGCTCAAGCAATTGCCCTGCGCCTGGCGATAGGTCTGCACCACCTCCGGCGCTGGCGGGTAGGTGTAGTTGCGCGGGTCGAACCCACTCTGCTGCACCGCCCAGCGATAGCAATCGTAGCCGTCCTGGTTGACCTGTTCCCGGGACTGGCCGTTGGCCGGATAAGCCACCACATCAAAACTGTTGCCCTGCGGTTGCGGCTGCGGGTTGGCGACCGGCGCGTCGACCACGACGTAGTCCTGGGTATTGGCTTCGTAGATGTAATAGGCGCCGGCGGCGAGGAAGAACAGCGAACTGCCGATCCAGACCTCGCGGGCATAATCGGGCAGATAACGGGTGCGAATGCCCCGTGGCGGCTGGACCACGACATAACGCGGCCCTTGAGGGCGATACCAGTAGCCACCGGAGTAGAAATAATCGTGGCCGCGATAAGGCACACGATAATTGCGATCCGGGAAGCGATCGATCACATAACCCGGGCGATATTGCGGCCCCGGCCCCCAGCCGTTGCCATGGCCGTCAGGCCGGCCGGGCCAGTGCTGCTCGGGACGCCCCTCATGACCGGGACGAGGCCCGCCATTGGGGTAGCCATCGTTGCGGCGCGGGATGTCGCGGTAGTAGCCCGGTTGCGGTTCACGGGTCTGGTTCACGCTGTCGGGCCGGCCCTGGATCGGCAGGTTGTTGCCCGGCTGTTGCGGTGGGCGGCCGTGACTGTTGGGGTCCTGCGGTGGACGCTCATATTGCTGTCCACCCGGGTTTTGCGGCCTGACCTCGAACTGTCGGCTGTTATCGCCCCGGATGATCTCGTTGCTTTGCTGCCTGGGTTGCCCTGAATAACCCTGGCCGTTGCCGCCTCGTCCGTTCTGCCCGCGGTCACCGTCCGGGCCGCCACGGTTTTGCTGATCGTCGGCCACCCCCTGCGCACTGACACTTGCCCACAACAGACCAACACCTGCCAAACGCCAGATGCGCGACTTCATGAAATTCCTCACAACGGTTCGGGGCCTGGACGTAAGACTGGAAAAGCCCAGGCCGGTTCGGCGATAGGTTATCAGCAGCGGGGTTTATTTCGCAGGCATAAAAAAGGGAGGCCCGTCGGCCTCCCCTTGAGAATCTAGTCCGTGCTCGACGCTTTTGACGTCGGCTCACCTCACGCCGTCTTCTGGACAGTGTGCAGCTCGGGGGTCTGCCAGTACCGGTGGGTACTGCGACCGCAGCCGGCCGGATTGGGCGGGCTGCACTGGACTGTTTGTCCGAGCAGTGATCTTGGTGATAAGCATAGGCCCGAGGCATCGGCAGGCGATTGCGAAGATTGCTCGAATAAACTCCACTTGCGCAATTTTTACCTCAGGATGGATAATCCAACGCAATTAACCGAATAAAGGCCCGCTCGATGAGCAAACTTGACCGTTACGACCTGAGTATTCTGGCGGAATTGCAGCGCGACGCACGTATCTCCAACCAGGAACTGGCCGAACGCATCGGCCTCTCGCCCTCACCGTGCTCGCGGCGGGTCAAGCAGTTGGAAGACGACGGCTATATCACCCGCCAGGTTGCCCTGCTCGATCGCAAGATGCTGGGCCTGAGCCTCACCGCCTACGTGCTGATCGGCATGGATCGCCACACCCCCGATCGCTTCGAGACCTTCGAAGCCGCGATCCGCAACCTGCCGCAAGTACAGGAATGCAGCCTGGTCACCGGCATCGATGCAGACTACCAGCTCAAGGTGGTGGTGCCGGACATGGACCACTATCAGAAATTGCTGTTGGGGCATCTGACCCGAATCGAAGGGGTCACCAGCGTGCGGTCGAGTTTCGTGTTGAACCAGGTGCTCAACAGCACCGAACTGCCGTTGACACATCTGCGCAGCTGACCGCTTTTGTGGCGAGCGAGCTTGCTCGCGCTCGACTGCGCAGCAGTCGCAAACCGGCCCACTGGCAATCAGGAACCGGTCAAATCTTTTTGGGGTCGCTGCGCAACCCAGCGGGAGCATGCATCCTCGCCACAAAAAGCTCCAGCTTGCGATGAATAGCTGCGACACACCGCCGCAGCCCAATCCTGCGCCCCGCCCCCATGCCGTATACTCGCCGCGCCTTTACAACCCCGCCAATGCCGGAGTGCCCCGATGGATCCTGCTGTTTTCGAAGAGTGGATGATGACCGGCCTGGTCAGCATCCTGATCATTTTCATGGGTTTCATCGTCTGGGACCTGGCGAAGAAGTCCAAGGCCGGGCGCTTTGGTTCGTTCATCCTGTTTTTTGTGCTGGGCCTGGGCGTCGCGGCGTTCATCATCAAGAGCGTGGTGATCGGCCTGATCGAATCCGGCGCGTTATAAGCGCGCCGGTACTTCCTTCCACTGGCCCTGGTCGAGCCCTTCGATCGTCCAATCGCCGATCCTGACCCGCACCAGCCGCAGAGTCGGCAATCCCACGGCGGCAGTCATGCGGCGTACCTGGCGGTTGCGCCCTTCGCGGATCACCAGTTCCAGCCAGCTCGTCGGCACGCTTTTACGAAAACGCACCGGCGGGTTGCGCGGCCACAACTGCGGTTCGTCCAGTTGGCGGGCCTCGGCCGGCAGCGTCATGCCGTCGTTCAATTCCACGCCATCGCGCAAGCGCTGCAGCTGTTCGTCGCTCGGCTCCCCCTCGACTTGTACCCAATACGTCTTGGCCAGTTTGTGCTTGGGGTCGGCGATTCGCGCCTGCAATTGCCCGTCGTTGGTGAGTAACAACAGCCCTTCGCTGTCACGGTCCAGCCGACCGGCTGGGTAGATGCCGGGCACGTCGATAAAATCCTTGAGCGTGGCGCGCCCTTCGCCGTCGCTGAACTGCGTCAGCACGTCAAAGGGTTTGTTGAACAGGATCAGCTTCGGCTCGGACGGCGGCGCCTTGGCCACGCGGCGCGGGGCGGAGGCTGAGGGCTTTGCGCCAGGGCGGCGGGAAACGGGACGGGGCGGTCGGGGCATGGCAGTGAAACATCTAACGGTCTGGGCCGACCATGCTAGTGGCCCGACCGTTAAATGACCACCACCTGATCAGCGGAACGGCGGCTCATCGAAACTGCGCAGTTTGCGCGAGTGCAACGAGTTGAGTTCGTTGCGCAGCAGGTCCAGCGCCGCGATGCCGATCTTCAAATGCTGGTTGACCGCCCGCTCATAAAACGCGTTGGCCGAGCCCGGCAGCTTGATCTCGCTGTGCAGCGGTTTGTCCGAAACGCAAAGCAACGTGCCATAAGGCACCCGCAGGCGATAACCCTGGGCAGCGATGGTGCCGCTTTCCATGTCCACCGCGACGGCGCGGGAGAGGTTGATCAACGGTCTCTCCTGGGCCCAGCGCAGCTCCCAGTTGCGATCGTCGTAAGTCAGCACGGTGCCGGTGCGCAGGCGCTTTTTCAGCTCGTCGCCTTTCTCGCCGGTGATGTTCGCCGCCGCCTGCTGAAGCGCCAGTTGCACTTCGGCCAGGGCCGGGATCGGGATGTTCGGCGGCACGACGCGGTCGAGGATGCCATCGCGGCGCATATAGGCGTGGGCCAGCACGTAGTCGCCGATAGTCTGGGATTGTCGCAGGCCGCCGCAGTGGCCGATCATCAGCCAGCAATGCGGACGCAGCACGGCCAGGTGGTCGGTGATGTTCTTGGCGTTGGACGGCCCGACGCCGATGTTCACCAGGGTTACGCCATGGCCATCGCTGGCCTGCAAGTGATAGGCCGGCATCTGGTAGCGGTGCCAGACCACACCCGCGGCGATGGCCGAGGCTTCGCCGTGGTCCATGTTCTTGTCGATGATCACGTTGCCCGGCAGCACCATGCGCACGAAGCGCGGGTCGCTGCGCAATTGCTCCAGGCCATGGACGATGAATTGGTCGACATAACGGTGGTAGTTGGTCAGCAGGATCCACGGCTGCACATGGCGCCAGTCACTGCCGGTGTAATGCACCAGCCGACGCAGGGAAAAATCCACCCGCGCGGCGTCGAACAGCGCCAGGGGCAGCGGGTCGGTGTTTTCCCAATCGTAGAGGCCGTCGGCGATGCCATCGGTGGCGGCCGACAGGTCGGTGCTGGGGAAAACCCGCGCCAGCACGGCGGCGGTCACACCGGAGCCGGCCAGCTCATCGCCCTGCTCCACCACGTACGGGTACGGAATGTTCTGCTCGCTGACGCCCACTTCGACGGTGACAGTGAAGTCGTGCATCAACGGAACGAGTTGTTCCAGCAGGTACTTACGGAACGCGGCCGGGTGGGTGACGGTGACGCTGTAGGTGCCGGGCAACTGGACCTTGGCGTAGGCGCGGGTGGTTTGCGGGACCTCGCCGTGGCAATGGTAGGTCAGGCGCAGGGCCGGATAGCGAAACAAGGCCCGTTGCTCGGCATTCGGCTCGATGCGGTCCTTGAGATACCGCTTGAGCGCCTGGTTCAGCGCAGTGGTCGCACGCTCGTGCAGGGCCGCCAGCCGATCCACGGCTTGCTCGGCGGTTTGAACGACAATAAACGCTTCGGTCACGATCAGCTTCCTGTGTTCTGACTTGCAGGCCTTCATCTTGCCTGCATCGTGGTCCGACGGGAACAGTGGCGTATGGGTATTGCGAGAGCGAGCCTGCTCGCGATAGCGGTGTGTCAGGCACTGGGAAGGTTGGTTGTGCCGACGCTATCGCGAGCAGGCTCGCTCCCACAGGGTCATGTGCCGAACTGAGCCCTTTTTAGAAACCCTGTGGGGTCGAGCGAGCGACGATGGCCTCCACATTCAAGCCTCGGGGCAATGCGCCGTAGACCCTGGCGCCGGCCCCAAGGCGACTGGCAATGAACCCATCGCTGACGTCGCTGTTGCCCGCTTCGAGCAGCAATCGCGCCTGCAGCCCAACAGCGATGTCTTCGGTCAATTGCCGGGCGCGGTATTGGATGTCGTCGGTGTCTTTGAATGCCGCGTGCAATTGGTCGATGTGGCGGGCCAGGCGTTTATCGCCATGGCCATCGCCCAGTTCGTTGAACAGCACTTCCAGTACGCCCGGTTCCTTGGACAGGGCCCGCAACACATCGAGGCATTGCACATTGCCGGAGCCTTCCCAAGTCGAATTGACCGGCGCCTCACGATACAGGCGAGGCAGGATGCTGTCTTCGACGTAGCCGGCGCCGCCCATGCACTCGGCGGCTTCGTTGATCATCGCGGGGGCGCGCTTGCAGATCCAGTATTTGCCCACCGCCGTCACCAGTCGGGCGAACTTGGCCTCGTGGTCGTCGTTCAAGTGGTCCAGCGCCCGCCCCATGCGCAGGCTCAGGGCCAGCGCGGCTTCGCTTTCCAGCGCCAGGTCGGCCAGCACGTTTTGCATCAATGGCTGTTCGCTCAATACTCTGCCGCCGACCTTGCGGTGCGCGCAGTGATGACTGGCCTGGGTCAGCGCCTGGCGCATCAGCGCGCTGGAGCCGACCATGCAATCGAAGCGAGTCATGGCAACCATCTCGATGATCGTCGGCACGCCTCGGCCCTCCTCCCCGACCATCCAGGCCAGCGCACCGCGAAACTCCACTTCGCTGGATGCATTGGAACAGTTGCCCAGCTTGTTTTTCAGTCGCTGGATATAGAACTGGTTGCGCGTGTCGTCCGGGCGATGGCGCGGCAGCAGGAAACAGGTGAGGCCCTTGTCGGTCTGGGCCAGGGTGAGGAAAGCGTCGCACATCGGCGCCGAACAGAACCATTTGTGCCCCACCAGTTCGTAGGCCTGGCCAGGCCCGCTGGCGCCTACCGGATACGCCTTGGTGGTGTTGGCCCGCACGTCGGTGCCGCCTTGTTTTTCGGTCATCGCCATGCCAATCGTGACCCCGGCCTTGTGGGCGATGCCGACGTTGCGCGGGTCGTACTCGGTGGCGAGCACCTTCGGCACCCAGCGCTCGGCCAAGTCCGGTTGTAGGCGCAGGGCCGGCACGCTGGCGAAAGTCATGGTCAACGGGCAACCGGTGCCGGCTTCGGCCTGGCTGTGCAGGTAGGTCATCGACGCACGGGCGACATGGGCGCCGGGTTGCGGATGAGCCCACGGCAGGCTGGGCAAGCCGTGCTCGACGGCGGTGCGCATCAACTCGTGATACGCGGGATGAAACTCCACCAGGTCGATGCGATGGCCATACCGGTCATGACTGGAAAACACCGGCGTGTTCTGGTTGGCCAGGAACCCCGCTTCCATCAACGGCCCGCCGGCCAACGCACCGTAGGCATCGATCCGCGCCTGCGCCCAACCGGCACCGAAACGCTGGGACCACTGTTGCAACGGCAGATCGATGCGGTACAGGTTGGCGCCGTCCAAGGACGGCGGCTGATTGGTGACGTCGTGGGTTTCGGCGAACTGATGCAAGTTCATGACGGGGCTCCTCGGTCGGCCAGCAGAGGATCAGTTAAGCACCGCCTCTAGGTCGATCAAAGTGGCATATCCGCCTAAATATCGGCGCTTTCACCCTGTTTCGGACAAAGCACCCGTCGCTGCAGAATCGCCTGGAGCACCTCGAACTTCACCGGTTTGCTCAGATAGTCGATCAACGCTCCAGACGGGCATCGCTCCTGTTCGAGGTTCGGACTGACTACCAGCACGGGCAGGTCCTCACAACCGGACAGCGCTCGTATCTGGCAGCAGAGCGACACCCCGTCCAATGGCGCCGAATGGCAATCGAGGAGCACCGCGTCAACACTCTCGCCCTGTAGCAGGTCCAGGGCCGCCCGACCGTTGTCGGCGGTGCGCACCCGATAGCCCAGCTTGAGCAACATGCCTCGCATGACCAATTGATCGACGGGGTTGTCGTCCGCCAGGAGTACCGTGCAGTCCTGGGGCTGGCGGGAATCCCGGCGCCCACCGAACGAAAAAGGCGTCGGGACCTCCACTGGCAAGGCGATTTCGAATTCCACGTCCAGCTGGAAACGGCTGCCGCGCCCCGGCTCGGAAATATGAGTCAGGCGCCCGTCGAGCAATTCGACCAGTTGGCGGCAGATCGCCAAGCCTACGCCGAGCCCCCCGTACTCGCGCGTCATCGAGCCATCGAGCTGGAAGAAACGCTGGTACAACGTCGCCTCGCCAAGATCGGTGAAACCGATGCCGGTGTCGATCACCGCGAATGACAGCACCAGGCGATCGAGCTCCGACGGTCGTCCACTGACCCGCAGGGCGATGCCACCCGAGCGGGTGAACTTGATAGCGTTATCCAGCAGGCATTCCAGGCACTGGGCCAATTTAGCGCTGTCTCCCACCAACCGATCCGCCAGGCTGGGGCTTATGTCGACCTTGAAGTCCAAACCCTTGGCCGCCGCGTTGGCACCGAACTGCACCTGCAGGGCATCAATCACACCACGCAGGCTGAACGGCGTCGGGTAGACCTTGAGCTTGCCGGCCTGCAACTCGGTAAGGGTGAGGATGCCGTTGACCATGCGCATCATGTCCCGCGCCGAACCGGCGGCGGTCTGTTGATACTGGGTCAGCTCCTCGTCCATCTCGACGGTTTCCATCAGCTCCAGGGAGCCGATCACACCGTTCATCGGGGTGCGCAATTCATGGGTGAGGGTGGCGAGGAATTCATCCTTGAGTTTGTTGCCGTGGGCCAATTGCTGGTTGAGCACTTCCAGTTTCTGTCCGGCGTCGAACAGCGTCTGGGCCTGCTGCTCGCGCATGGCGTTGATGCGGTCCGCCAGGGCCAGGGACAACAATGCCACCTCGATGGCAGAACCGATCTGGCTGGCATACATGGTCAGGAAGATGTTCGGCAGGTAACCGAGCACCATCATCGTGTTGACGATCCCCCCCAGCAGGAACGCCGACCAGGCGATAATGAAATAACGAGCCACCCGCAGGCCACGCCACCAGGCGAACAGCCCGGCGGCGAAAATCACCACGGTAAATACCAGGGCCAACGCCGTCGCCAGGCGCAGGGCCAAGGCGTAGCTGGTCATCAGCGACAGCCCTACCACCACGGCACTGTAGGCGATCAGCGCCAGCAGCAGTCGATCGAGCCAGCGACTGTGTTGTGAGGTCTGCAGGAAGCTGCGGGCGAATTGACTGCCGAACAGCCCCGCGCAGCCGATGAAGAACGGCGTTGCGGCATTGGCCCACCAGGGATTGTCCGGCCAGAAATATTCCACCGCCGCGCCATTGACCGACAACTGATACAGACCGAACGAGGCGATATAGAAGATGTAGTACAAATAACTGGTGTCGCGCACGCTCAGGTAAATGAACAGGTTGTAGACCAGCATCCCCAGCAGCACGCCATAGATGATCCCCAACACATACAGGCGCACCGGCTGCTGCTCCAGGTACGCCGTGCTCGACCACAGCGTCAACGGCGCCTGGATCGAACCCTGGCTTTGCAGACGCAAGTACACGACCTGGCGTTGATCCGGCTGGAAGTCCAGGCTGAACAGGTAATTGTTCTGGCGGACCTCGCGACTGGCAAAAGGCAGAGCATCGCCCGTCTGGCGGACCAGGCGATAGGCTCCGCTGCCGTCGGCCAAGTACAGGTCCAGATGATCCAGCGGCGGATACGCCAGCTCCAGCAACCAGGTCCGCTGGGCATCGGGATTGGCAGGACGATAGTGCAGGTCCACTTTCAACCAGAACGCCGAACGTGAGTAACCGGCGTTCAGCGTGGCTTTGTCATGGGGCTTGAAACGACCGGCCGCGGCCTGGGCCAGAATCTCATCGATGGAGGCCGTGCCACTGGGGTCTTCCAACACTTGCAAAGCGTGGCCCAAAGGCAGGCTTTGGGTTGATTCATCGAATTCGAGCGCACTTGCCAAGGGGGACAAGCACAGCAGCAACATCAGCAAATAGCGCATTTAAGCCCCAGCGTGGCCTGTCCGGTTGAGTCAGGAAGCCCCCCATTCCCTGAGTAGACGTAAAACCGGCATTACCTGTTATTGGTTGGATCCATCTCTAGCATAGCCGTTGATGGCCAATTTGCACCACGGAAATTTTTCCGACAAAAGGCTCTAGCACGGGCGTCTCAGCGCCAACCATTGAGATAGAGCTGTTGCTTTGGTCAGGTTGCCAATTGGTGAAGCACAAAAGTGGTCGCCAACAAAACCCTCTGAGCCCAATCACCGATAAAAGAGGTTTGGTGATAAGCTCGCGCACCATGAATATCTACAGCTCTCGCCCCGTTGTCCTCTGTCTCTCCGGCCACGACCCCAGTGGTGGCGCCGGCTTGCAGGCAGATATCGAAGCCCTGCTTGCCCAGGGATGTCATGCCGCCCCGGCCGTTACTGCGTTGACCGTGCAAGACACGGTCAACGTCAGCGATTTCCGCGTGCTGGATCGCGAGTGGGTGCTGGCGCAAGCCAATGCCGTGCTCAACGACTCCCCCGTCGCGGCGGTCAAGCTGGGCATGCTCGGCTCGCTGGAAATGGTCGACACCGTGGTCGAGCTGCTCCAGGCACACCCGCAGTTGCCGATGGTCTGCGACCCGGTGCTGCGCGCCGGCGGTGGCGGACGGCTGGGCAAGGATGAAGTCGGCTACGCCATGCGCGAGCGCCTGCTGCCCCTGGCCACCATCGCCACGCCCAACCTGCCTGAAGCACGCATCCTCGCCGAACTGCCCGAAGGCAGCGCCGATGAATGCGCCGAAAAACTGCTGCCCTTCGTCAAGCACCTGCTGATCACCGGCGGCCATGGCGACGAGCATGAAGTCCACAATCGCCTGTACAGCCGCGACGGACACCGCGAAACGTTCACCTGCCAGCGCTTGCCCGGCAGTTATCACGGCTCCGGCTGCACCCTCGCCAGCGCCATCGCCGGCCGACTGGCCCAGGGCGAACAACTCTCCAGCGCGGTCAAGACAGCCGTGGACTACACGTGGCGCACGCTGCGCGATGCCGAACAACTGGGAAAAGGCCAGTTCGTACCGCGTCGCCTACCGCTGGATTTCTGCTCGTAGCACAGGAGCCGTGGAATGAAATTACGTGGCCTTTATGCCGTGACCGACAGCCAACTGCTGGCCGGCAAGTTCCTAGCCTATGTGCAAGCCGCGCTGGAAGGCGGCGTGACCTTGCTGCAGTACCGCGACAAAAGCAGCGACGAGGCCCGCCGCCTTCGTGAGGCCGAGGCCCTGCGCAACCTGTGCGAGCGCTACAAGACCCAACTGATCATCAATGATGACGCCGAATTGGCCGCGCGCCTGGGCGTCGGCGTGCACCTGGGCCAGACCGATGGCCCGTTGGCGCCGGTGCGGGCGTTGCTGGGCCACAAGGCAATCGTCGGCTCAACCTGCCACGCCAGCCTGGAGTTGGCCGAACAGGCCGTCAACGAAGGCGCCAGCTACGTCGCGTTCGGGCGCTTCTTCAACTCCAGCACCAAGCCTGGGGCACCCAGCGCAAACCTTGAACTGCTCGAACAGGCCCGCATCAAACTGCATATACCGGTTTGCGCCATCGGCGGCATCACCCTGGAAAACGCCGCCCCGCTGGTGGCCCATGGGGTCGACCTGCTTGCGGTGGTCCACGGCCTGTTCGGCGCCGACAGCACCGCTGAGGTGACGCGCCGCGCCCGCGCCTTCAACGACCTGCTGCACATCAAATAGTCATTTCCGTTTTCGAGAGCCCTACCATGTCCCGTTCCGAAACCCTGTTTGCCAACGCCCAGAAACATATCCCCGGCGGCGTGAACTCGCCTGTTCGCGCGTTCAAGAGCGTCGGCGGCACACCGCTGTTCTTCAAGCACGCCGAAGGCGCGTATGTCACCGATGAAGACGACAAGCGCTACGTTGACTACGTCGGCTCGTGGGGGCCGATGATCCTCGGCCATAGCCATCCGGACGTGCTGGATGCGGTGCGCCAGCAGCTGGAGCACGGGCTGTCCTATGGCGCGCCGACGGCGATGGAAACCGAGATGGCGGACCTGGTCTGCTCCATCGTGCCGTCGATGGAAATGGTGCGCATGGTCAGCTCCGGCACCGAAGCGACCATGAGCGCGATCCGCCTGGCCCGTGGCTACACCGGCCGCGACAGCATCATCAAATTCGAAGGCTGCTACCACGGCCACTCCGACAGCCTGCTGGTCAAGGCCGGTTCCGGCGCCCTGACCCAAGGCGTTCCGAGCTCGGCGGGCGTGCCAGCGGCATTTGCCAAGCACACCCTGACCCTGCCGTTCAACGACCTTGAAGAAGTCGAGAAGATGCTCGGCGAAGTCGGTCAGGAGGTGGCATGCATCATCGTCGAGCCGGTGGCCGGCAACATGAACTGCGTGCCGCCGGCGCCAGGCTTTCTCGAAGGTCTGCGCAGCCTGTGCGACCAGCATGGCGTGGTGCTGATTTTCGATGAAGTGATGACCGGCTTCCGTGTCGCCCTTGGTGGCGCCCAGGCCCACTATGGCGTGACGCCGGATTTGAGCACCTTCGGCAAGATCATCGGTGGCGGCATGCCCGTAGGCTGCTTCGGCGGCAAACGCGCCATCATGGAATGCATCGCGCCGCTGGGCCCGGTCTATCAGGCCGGCACGCTGTCGGGCAACCCGTTGGCGATGGCTGCTGGCCTGACCACCCTGCGCCTGATCAGCCGCCCGGGCTTCCACGCCGAACTGACCGAATTCACCACGCGCCTGCTCGATGGCCTGCAGGTGCGCGCCGACGCGGCCGGCATTCCGTTTGTGACCACCCAGGCCGGCGGCATGTTCGGCCTGTATTTCAGCGGCGCCGATGACATCGTGACCTTCGACGACGTGATGGCCAGCGACGCCGACCGCTTCAAGCGCTTCTTCCACCTGATGCTCGAAGGCGGCGTCTACCTGGCGCCAAGCGCCTTCGAAGCCGGCTTCACCTCCATCGCCCATGGCGAGGCGGAACTGAAAATTACCCTCGACGCGGCTGAACGAGCCTTCGCGGCACTGAAATAAGCCTGTGGATAACTGACGCTGGCTGACACCAGCGTCAGTTATTGCCCATAACCCACCGTGCCTTTTCCTACATATCTGCCCAACAAACCGTCGTTGCGGTTCCTTTGCAGCAGAAAAACGAGTAAAGACTTTGTAAGGATGGCCCCGCTTATTTCATAATGCGCGCTTATTGGATCCCCCGAAGGGTCCACGCGCCCCTCAGAGGTAAGTCGATTCCCATGAACCGCACCGGCCGCACCCTTGCCTTGGGCTGCCTGTTGCTCCTTCAGCCCCTGCTCGCTCATGCACAGGCAGGCGGTAACTCGTTGTTGATCCCGGCGATGGGCCGTTGCACCCTCAACACCCAGCCACAAGATCTCGCACCGGCACTTGACGCCTGTCGAAAAGCGGCCGACGAGGGCGATGCCCAAGCGCAATATGAATTGGGCGAGTTCTACTACGACGGCAAGGCCGCGCCCCGCGACCTCAAGCTGGCCCTCAACTATTTCGAAAAAGCCTCGCTACAAGGCCACGCCCAGGCGCAGTTCAAGCTTGGCGGCATGTTCTTCCATGGCGAAGGCGTACCGGCCAACAATGTCCAGGCGTATATCGTCTTGAAGATGGCGGCGGTCAACGGCGCCGAAGAGGCATTGGACACCGCCGACGAAGTCGCCGAGCAGATGCCCCGCGACGAGCTGGAAGTGGCCACCCAGGTGCTGGGGCAGATTTTTCGCAAATACCTGATGGAATTGCAGAACGCCGACGGACGCACGCCGTTCTCGCCACTGCCCTGATTAATGTTCTGGCCTTGAAGGCCTCATCGCGAGCAAGCTCGCTCCCACAGTTGGCTCTCTGGCGACACAGGATTTGCGCTCACCTGCGATTTACTGTGGGAGCGAGCCTGCTCGCGATTGGGAGCAACCCGGTCTTGAACCCTACTTCTCAGGCATCGGCATCGGAAACGGCATCACATTGCCGACCGCGCCGCGGGCTTCGCTGATTTTCGGAGTGCCAAGGCGCTCGACCTCATCGATGCGCACGATCGAATGCATCGGCACGAAGCTGCGCACCACACCTTCGAATTGTGCCTTGAGCTTTTCTTCGCTTGGGTCGACGACCACTTGTGTGCGCTCGCCAAAGACGAACTCTTCCACTTCCAGAAAGCCCCACAGATCACTCTGATAGATCTGCTTGGCGTACATCTCGAACACCTGGCCCTGGTTGAGGAAAATCACCTTGTAGATTGGAGCTTCACGTTTGGTCATGGCTGGCGAAACACATCGGCGGGTAAAAATGAGGGCGCGAACTATAGCATAGCCACTGCTCGCGCAGCGGTAGGAACCGGGGGACTTGTTGCCTATAATGCGCGGTTCTTTGAATCACGTGATGATCCGTCCATGGCCAAGAAGCTTTACATCGAAACCCACGGTTGCCAGATGAACGAGTACGACAGCTCGCGCATGGTCGATCTGCTGGGTGAACACCAGGCCCTGGAAGTCACCGCCCGCGCCGAAGACGCAGACGTGATCCTGCTCAACACCTGCTCGATCCGCGAACGCGCCCAGGACCGGGTGTATTCCCAACTGGGCCGCTGGCGTGAACTGAAGCTGGCCAACCCGGAAATGGTCATCGCGGTCGGCGGCTGCGTCGCCAGCCAGGAAGGCGCGGCCATTCGTGACCGCGCGCCGTACGTGGACGTGGTCTTCGGCCCCCAGACCCTGCACCGCCTGCCGGAAATGATCGACGCGGCGCGCGTGACCAAATTGCCCCAAGTCGACGTTTCGTTCCCCGAAATCGAAAAGTTCGACCACCTGCCCGAGCCGCGCATCGACGGCCCCAGCGCTTATGTGTCGGTGATGGAAGGGTGCAGCAAATACTGCACGTTCTGCGTGGTCCCCTATACCCGCGGCGAAGAGGTCAGCCGGCCGTTCGACGACGTGATCGCCGAGATCATCCACCTGGCGGAAAACGGCGTGCGTGAAGTGACCTTGCTGGGGCAGAACGTCAACGGCTATCGCGGCCTGACCCACGACGGTCGCCTGGCGGACCTCGCCGAGTTGATCCGCGTCGTGGCGGCGGTGGACGGTATCGACCGGATCCGCTACACCACGTCCCATCCGTTGGAGTTTTCCGACAGCCTGATCCAGGCCCACGCCGAAGTTCCCGAGCTGGTCAAGCACCTGCACCTGCCGGTGCAATCGGGTTCGGACAGAATCCTCGCAGCGATGAAGCGCAACCACACGGCGCTGGAGTACAAATCCAAACTGCGCAAGTTGCGCGCCGCAGTGCCAGGGATCTGCATCAGCTCGGACTTTATCGTCGGATTCCCTGGCGAAACCGAGAAGGATTTCCAGCAGACCATGAAGCTGATCGAAGACGTGGGCTTCGACTTCTCCTATTCCTTTGTCTACAGCCAGCGCCCCGGCACGCCGGCGGCCGACCTGGCGGATGAGACGCCCGAGGAAGTGAAGAAGGAGCGGCTCAATGCTTTGCAGCACCGCTTGAACCAACAGGGCTTTGAAATCAGCCGACAGATGGTCGGTTCGATCCAGCGGATCCTGGTCACCGACTACTCGAAAAAAGACCCGGGCGAATTGCAGGGGCGTACGGAAAACAACCGTATCGTCAACTTCCGCTGCGACACGCCAGCCCTGATCGGCCAGTTCGCCGACGTACACATCGACGCCGCGCAACCGCACTCGCTGCGGGGTTCGCTGGTGCAGTAACTGTACAGATCCCTGTGGGAGCGAGCCTGCTCGCGAAAGCGGTCTATCGGCCAACACATGCGCTGAATACAAGACCGTTTTCGCGAGCAGGCTCGCTCCCACAATGGGCTGTGTAGGTCCTGTTGTCAGATTGCGCCGCTTAAGACCTTTCGCACCCAGCCTACTGGCGTTATCCTTGATTTCACCTTAATTGCCCCTGGGCGGCTAAAAACGACCTTGAACGCACCCATCGAACCTCATCGTTTCATTCTCGAGCCCTTTGAGGCTCGCCGCTTCGCCAATCTGTGCGGGCAATTCGACGAGCATCTTCGCTTGATCGAACAGCGCCTGGCCATCGAGATCCGCAATCGCGGGAACCAGTTCGAACTGATCGGCGATCCCAAGCACACCACCTCCGCGGAAAACCTGCTGCGCCGTCTCTACCGAGAAACCAAGGCGAGCGAGCTGTCTCCGGACATGGTCCACCTGTTCCTGCAAGAGTCGGCGGTCGAAGAACTCGACAATCACGCCCCGTCGGAACCTGCCGTGGCCCTGCGCACGAAAAAAGGCATGATTCGCCCTCGCGGCTTGAATCAGCAGCGCTACGTGAAGGAAATCCTGGCCAACGACATCAATTTCGGCATCGGCCCGGCCGGTACCGGCAAGACCTACCTGGCCGTTGCCTGTGCGGTCGACGCGTTGGAGCGCGAACAGGTGCGCCGCATCCTGCTGGTGCGTCCCGCCGTCGAAGCAGGGGAAAAACTCGGTTTCCTGCCCGGCGACCTGACCCAGAAGATCGACCCGTATCTGCGCCCGCTCTATGACGCGTTGTACGAAATGCTCGGCTTCGAATACGTCGCCAAGCTGATCGAGCGACAGGTCATCGAGGTCGCGCCGCTGGCCTACATGCGTGGTCGGACCCTGAACAACAGCTTCATCATCCTCGACGAAAGCCAGAACACCACCGTCGAACAGATGAAGATGTTCCTGACCCGGATCGGTTTCGGCTCCACCGCCGTCATCACCGGGGACATCACCCAGGTCGACCTGCCCCGAGGCACCAAGTCCGGGCTGAACCACGTGATCCAGGTGCTCAAGGACGTCCCGGGCATCAGCTTCACGCACTTCATGCCCAAGGACGTCGTACGCCATCCGTTGGTGCAGCGCATCGTCGAAGCCTACGAGCGTTTCGAGAACCGCGCCGATGAAGATTCGGCCGAAAGCAAAGGCAATCGCCACAATGCTTGAACTCGACCTGCAAGAGGCCAGTGAACACCCCGCCCCCAGCGAAGCCCAGTTCCGCCAATGGTGCGAACTGGCGCTGCGCCAGCGCAGCGCCGACTCGGAACTGACGATCCGCCTGGTGGACGAAGCCGAAGGCCGCGAGCTGAACCACACCTGGCGGCAGAAAGACTACGCCACCAACGTGCTGTCGTTTCCCGCCGACGTGCCCGACGAAATGCTCGACATCCCGTTGCTGGGGGACCTGGTGATCTGCGTCCCGGTCGTCGAGCGCGAGGCCGCCGAACAAGGCAAGTCACCCGAAGCCCACTGGGCCCACCTGGTGATCCATGGCTGCTTGCATTTGCTTGGTTACGACCATATGGAAGAGGACGAAGCCGAGGAAATGGAAGCGCTGGAACGAACGTTGCTTGCCGAGCTGGGTCATCCCGACCCGTATGCCGGCGACGAACACTGAAACATCAACCTGTAACGACAAAGGATTCAGAGTAATCGCTATGAGCGAAGATCGATCGACCAACGGGCAGAAGTCATGGCTGGGCAAGCTCACCCAGGCTTTTGCCCATGAGCCGAAAAACCGCCAGGAGCTGTTGGAGCTGCTGCGCGATGCACACCAGAACAAATTGCTGGACAGCGAAGCGCTGGCCATCGTCGAAGGCGCCATCCAGGTGGCTGACCTGCAGGTTCGCGACATCATGGTCCCGCGCTCGCAGATGATCAGCATCAAGGCGACCCAGACTCCCCGCGAATTCCTGCCCGCCGTGGTCGACTCCGCTCACTCGCGCTACCCGGTCGTCGGCGAGAGCCATGACGACGTCATGGGCGTGCTGCTGGCCAAGGACCTGCTGCCGCTGATCCTCCAGGAGAACGGCGACAGTTTCAATATCAAGGACCTGCTGCGCCCGGCCACGTTCGTGCCCGAGTCCAAGCGCCTGAACGTACTGCTGCGTGAATTCCGCGCCAACCACAACCACATGGCCATCGTCATCGACGAATACGGCGGCGTGGCCGGGCTGGTCACCATCGAAGACGTGCTCGAACAGATTGTCGGCGACATTGAGGATGAGCACGACGTCGAGGAAGACAGCTACATCAAGCCCTTGCCCAGCGGCGACTTCCTGATCAAGGCCCTGACGCCGATCGAGAACTTCAACGAGTTCTTCGACAGCGAATTCTCCGACGATGAGTTCGACACCGTCGGCGGCCTGGTGATGAGTGCCTTCGGCCACCTGCCCAAGCGCAACGAAACCACCGAGATCGGCTCCTGGCGCTTCCGCATCCTGAATGCCGACAGCCGCCGGATTCATCTGCTGCGCCTGTCACCCATTGCCCGTTAAACCCTGCAAGAGCCGCTAAGGAAACACATGCGCTGGATAAACCGCCCCGGCTGGCCCGGTACCCTGCTGGCCGTGGCGGCCGGTGCGATCACCACCCTGGCCCTGGCGCCGTTCGATATCTGGCCGCTGGCATTGCTGGCGGTCGGGCTGTTCTATGCTGGCCTGCGCGAGCTCTCGCCGCGCCAGGCCCTGGGGCGCGGCTGGTGTTTCGGTTTCGGCCTGTTTGGCGCCGGCACCAGTTGGATCTACGTCAGCATCCATAACTTCGGTGGCGCCTCGGTGCTGCTGGCCGGGCTTTTGATGCTGCTGTTCATTGCCGCGATCGCTTGGTTCTTCGCCCTGCCCGCCTGGCTCTGGGCGCGCTGGCTGCGGCGCAACGAGGCACCGTTGGCCGATGCCCTGGCCTTCGCCGCGCTCTGGCTCGGCCAGGAAGCCTTTCGGGGCTGGTTCCTGACCGGATTCCCCTGGCTTTACTCCGGCTACAGTCAACTGGACGGCCCACTGGCCGGCCTTGCACCGCTGGGTGGCATGTGGCTGATCTCCTTCACCCTGGCCCTGACCGCCGCGCTGTTGTACAACGCGCCCCGATTGCTGCGTTCCGGGCGCAAAGGCTTCGTCGTCGCGGGTGTGGCCTTGCTGATCGGCCCCTGGGCGGCCGGCTTTGCGCTCAAGGGGCATGCCTGGACCAGCCCCTCGGGCGAGCCGCTGAGTGTCGCGGCCATCCAGGGCAACATCGAACAAAGCATGAAGTGGGACCCCGAGCAGCTCAACGCGCAATTGGCGCTGTACCGTGACATGAGCTTCACGTCCAAGCGCGTCGACCTGCTGGTCTGGCCGGAAACGGCCGTGCCGGTACTCAAGGAGTCCGCCCAGGGCTACCTGGACATGATGGGCAGTTTCGCCGCCGAGCGGCATTCGGCACTGATCACCGGCGTACCGATCCGCCAGGAAGTACGTCATGAGAAGCGCTATTTCAACGGCATCACCGTGACCGGCGAAGGCGACGGCACTTACCTGAAGCAGAAACTGGTGCCCTTCGGCGAGTACGTGCCATTGCAGGATGTCCTGCGCGGCCTGATCGCGTTTTTCGACCTGCCAATGTCGGATTTCGCCCGCGGCCCGGCTGATCAGCCATTGCTGCAGGCCAAGGGTTACCAGATCGCGCCATTCATTTGCTACGAAGTGGTCTACCCGGAATTCGCTGCCAACCTTTCAGCGCGAAGCGATCTGTTGCTGACGATCAGCAACGACACTTGGTTCGGTACGTCGATCGGCCCGTTGCAACACTTGCAAATGGCCCAGATGCGCGCGCTGGAGGCCGGGCGCTGGATGATTCGCGCCACCAACAACGGCGTGACCGGCCTGATCAACCCCTTCGGCCAGATCACCGCCCAGATCCCGCAGTTCCAACGCGGCATCCTCTACGGTGAAGTGGTGCCGATGCACGACCTGACGCCGTACCTTCAATGGCGCTCGTGGCCGTTGATCATTTTGTGTGTATTGCTTTTGGGTTGGGCGCTGGTGGCGAGCCGGATGGCCAAGACGGTTTAACTCGCGCCCCCCATCCCTGTGTCGAGGGAGCTTGCTCCCGCTGGACCGGTCCGACGCTTCGGGCGCAGCAGGCCCCGCTTTTTGGGGCCGCTGCGCGCCCCAGCGGGAGCTTGCTCCCGCGCCACAATAGCGTTCACTTCAATGATTCAGCGATAAAACAACCAATACCCCACCAACCCCACCGCCTCGTTCATCAACTGCCCCGATTGCCACACCGATTTGAATTCCGGCATCCAGCCACCCAACGGCCGGGCGTTATCCTGACCCAGGAAACCGACAGGCGCAGGCACCACTTCAAATCCAGAACGTTCAAAACTCCAGACCGCCCGTGGCATGTGCCAGGCCTGGGTCACCACCACCACGCGCTTCGCCCCTTCGGGCAGCAGGATCTGCGCGCTCATCTGGGCGTTCTCCCACGTGGTGCGGCTGTGGCCCTCCTGCCAGCGCACGTCGACGCCGAAATCCTCACGCATCGAGTCAGCCATCAGCTTGGCCTCGCTGGGCGGGGTGCCGTAATGCAAGCCGCCGGTTGTCAACACGGGCAAGCCCGAAGCCTTGGCCAGCCGCGCCGCGTAACGCTGGCGCTCCAGGCCCACCCCGGTGGGCTGGTCGGTGCCCCAGGCCAGGTCACCGCGCTCGCGCCCCGAGCCCAGCACCACAATGGCGTCGGCGCGCTGGGCCAGGGTCGCCCATTCACTGCGCAGCAGCGGCGGTTCGCGCTCCAATGCCTTCGCGCTCCACTGCACCACTATCGGCAGGCTCATCAGCCAGAAACCACCCAGCCCCAGGATAAAACACACGCGGGCCAGGCGCGGCCGGGAATCACGCCACCACCAGGCAAGCGCCAGCAAAAGCAAAAGAATGCCAGGCGGCAATAGAAGTTGTTTGATGAAATAGCGAAACGGCATCGGGCATCTCCATAGATGCCCGAAGCCTAGGTGGGTTGACGCAAAGCGACAACAGATTCCAAGAACCTCGAATCAAAAAAAGCGACACGCGTGAATCCGGCCTTTACTTGAACTGCAGGGACCGGACCTTTACAGCATCCTTGTCGGGCGTCCGATCCTTGAGCCAGACAACCTTGGCCGATCGGGGCGCTTCGAGACGCTTGTTTGCCTGGGCCCCATTTGCTGAGGCCTGGTGCCCGGCCTGTTCAAGGTAAGCCTTGACCAGCTCGAACTCTGCGGGGCTCAGGCCTCGCAGTTCCAGCTCTGCCGGGCGTTCATCACGCAAGCGACCGGCGGTTCTTGCGGCGTCCAAGGCCATCCCCAGGCGATCGATCAGTTTTTCATACAACTCAGGTGTAGCGACTTTTCGTTGTGATTCAACCATCCCTCACCTCATTGAAGATAAGACTCACTCCCCATTCAGAAGCTTAGCTTCGCTGGGCAAACCGGCTGGACGCCGCGACCAACGGCCCAGAACCCCGGTCGTCGCCAATGGTCGGCAAAAGGCTCGGCAATGGTTGAGCAGCAATCAGGGTTTCCCTCGGCGGAGCGCGGTCATGTATGCTACGGCGCTTCCTGTAACTCCACTTCCAGCTTGGCTGGGCATCGAAAACGCCGCATTCGGCGTCATCTGCGTCCAGCATGGCAATGAAGAGGATTGGGCCACCCCATTCAGTACAAAAGTAGCCATGCACGAACACTACCAGCCCCGTGAAATCGAAGCCGCCGCCCAGTCGTTCTGGGACGAGCAAAAGTCCTTTGAAGTCAGTGAACAGCCAGGCAAGGAGACGTACTACTGCCTGTCGATGTTCCCTTACCCCAGCGGCAAGCTACACATGGGGCACGTGCGCAACTACACCATCGGCGACGTGATCTCCCGCTACCAGCGCATGCAAGGCAAGAATGTCCTGCAACCCATGGGTTGGGACGCCTTCGGCATGCCGGCGGAAAACGCCGCGATGAAGAACAACGTCGCCCCCGCCAAGTGGACGTACGAAAACATCGCGTACATGAAGACCCAGCTGCGCAGCCTGGGCCTGGCGGTGGACTGGTCCCGCGAGGTGACCACCTGCAAGCCCGACTACTATCGCTGGGAACAATGGCTGTTCACCCGCCTGTTCGAGAAAGGCGTGATCTACCGCAAGAACGGCACCGTGAACTGGGACCCGGTGGACCAGACCGTACTGGCCAACGAGCAAGTGATCGACGGTCGCGGCTGGCGCTCCGGCGCGCTGATCGAAAAGCGCGAGATCCCGATGTACTACTTCAAGATCACCGCCTACGCGGATGAACTCCTGGAGAGCCTCGACGAGCTGACCGGCTGGCCCGAGCAGGTCAAGACCATGCAGCGCAACTGGATTGGCAAGTCCCGGGGCATGGAAGTGCAGTTCCCCTACGACGTCGCCTCCATTGGCGAAGCCGGCACCCTGAAGGTCTTCACCACCCGTCCGGACACCTTGATGGGCGCCACTTACGTGGCCGTGGCCGCCGAGCATCCGCTGGCGACTCTGGCAGCGCGGAACAACCCCGAGCTGCAGGCGTTCATCGCCGAATGCAAAGGCGGCAGCGTCGCCGAAGCCGACGTCGCCACCCAAGAGAAGAAAGGCCTGCCGACTTCGTTGTTCGTCGAGCACCCGCTCACCGGCGAGAAACTGCCGGTGTGGGTCGCCAACTACGTGCTGATGCACTACGGCGACGGCGCGGTCATGGCGGTGCCCGCCCACGACGAGCGTGATTTCGAGTTCGCCCACAAATACAACCTGCCGGTCAAGCCGGTCGTGCGCACCAGCGCCGGCGACCAGACACCAGCGCCTTGGCAGGACGCCTACGGCGAACACGGCGAGCTGATCAATTCCGGTGAGTTCGACGGCCTGGATTTCGCTGGCGCCTTCGATGCCATCGAAGTGGCCCTGATCAAGAAGAACCTCGGCGCCTCGCGCACTCAGTTCCGCCTGCGCGACTGGGGCATCAGCCGCCAGCGCTACTGGGGTTGCCCGATCCCGATCGTGCATTGCGACACCTGCGGTGACGTACCGGTGCCGGAAGATCAGCTGCCGGTGGTCCTGCCGGAAGACGTCGTACCCGACGGCGCCGGTTCGCCCCTGGCGCGCATGCCCGAATTCTACGAGTGCAGCTGCCCGAAATGCGGCGCACCGGCCAAGCGTGAAACCGACACCATGGACACCTTCGTCGAGTCCTCGTGGTACTACGCCCGCTACGCCTCGCCGCACTTTGAAGGCGGCCTGGTGGAAAAATCCGCGGCTGACCACTGGTTGCCGGTGGATCAATACATCGGCGGCATCGAACACGCCATTCTTCACCTGCTCTACGCGCGCTTCTTCCACAAGCTGATGCGTGACGAAGGCCTGGTGAGCTCAAACGAGCCGTTCAAGAACCTGCTGACCCAGGGCATGGTGATCGCCGAGACGTACTATCGTCGCGAAGCCAACGGTGCCTACACGTGGTTCAACCCGAGCGACGTCGAACTCGAACGCGACAGCAAGGCCAAGGTCATCAGCGCCAAGCTGATCGCCGACGGCCTGCCGGTGGAAATCGGCGGCACCGAGAAAATGGCCAAGTCGAAGAACAACGGCGTCGACCCTCAGTCGATGATCGACCAGTTCGGCGCGGACACCTGCCGCCTGTTCATGATGTTCGCCTCGCCACCGGACATGAGCGCCGAATGGTCCGACTCCGGCGTCGAGGGCTCGCACCGCTTCCTCAAGCGCGTCTGGCGCCTGGCCCAGGCCCACGTCACCCAGGGCCTACCGGGCAAACTGGACGTCGCCAGCCTGAACGATGACCAGAAAGCCGTCCGTCGTTCGATCCACCTGGCGATCAAGCAGGCCAGCCACGACGTCGGCCAGAACCACAAATTCAACACCGCCATCGCCCAGGTGATGACGCTGATGAACGTACTGGAAAAAGCCGCCCAAGGCACCGAGCAGGATCGCGCACTGATTCACGAAGGCCTGGAAGCAGTGACGCTGCTGCTGGCGCCGATCACCCCGCACATCAGCCACGAGTTGTGGAATCGCCTGGGTCACGCTGACCCGGTGATCGACGCCCGCTGGCCGCTGGTGGACGAAAGTGCGCTGGTGCAGGACAGCCTGACCCTGGTCATCCAGGTCAACGGCAAGCTGCGGGGCCAGATCGAAATGCCGGCCGCCGCCACGCGCGAAGAAGTCGAAGCCGCCGCGCGGGCCAACGAAAACGTGCTGCGCTTCGTTGATGGCCTGACAATCCGCAAAGTGATCGTCGTGCCCGGAAAACTGGTCAACATCGTCGCAAGCTAATTGGATCGGGCGTCCGGGCCAGGGGCCCGGCGCCGAATTTGACCTGCGGGGCCGCACGCTCGGCCCATGGGTTTCAAGGGGAGCAACAAGATGATCAAACGTAATCTGCTGGTTATGGGCCTAGCGGTCCTGTTGAGCGCCTGCGGCTTCCAGCTGCGCGGCACCGGCACCACCGAACTGGCCATCACCGAACTGGACCTCAGCGCGCGCGACGCCTATGGCGATACCGTAAAAGCGTTGCGCGACACGCTGGAAGACAGCGGCGTGAAAGTCTACAGCGGTGCGCCGTACAAGCTGGTATTGACCCGCGAACAGCAAAGCCAGCGCAGCCTGAGCTATGCCGGCGCCGGTCGCTCGGCCGAATACGAGCTCAACAACGTGCTGAACTATGAAATCCGCGGGCAAAACAACCTGGTGCTGCTGGACGACAAGCTGCAAGTACAGAAGGTCTACCTGCATGACGGCAACAACATCACCGGCTCCGACCAGGAGTCCAGCGAAGTACGCGAAGAAATGCGTCGCGACCTGGTACAACGGATGATGCTGCGCCTGCAACAACTGAGCCCGGCCCAGTTGGAGCAACTGCAACAGACCGCCGACGCCAAGGCCAAGGCCGAAGCCGAAGCGCTGGAAGCAGCACGCAAGGCGGAAGCGGAAACCCCGCAACAATCGCCTATGCAAATTCCTGCTCCATAAGCCTTGCGGGGCGCCTCGGCGCCCCGCTCGCCTTCTCTCCTGAACAGCGTTTATGAAACTGGCCCCCGCCCAACTCGGCAAACACCTGCAAGGCGCCCTCGCGCCGGTCTACATCATCAGCGGCGATGACCCGCTGCTGTGCCAGGAAGCCGCCGACGCCATCCGCTCCGCCGCTCGCCAACAAGGCTTCGACGAACGCCAGGTGTTCGCGGCCGACGCCAGTTTCGACTGGGGCACGCTGCTGCTGGCAGGGGCGAGCATGTCGCTGTTTGCCGAAAAACGCCTGCTGGAACTGCGCTTGCCCTCGGGCAAACCCGGTGACAAAGGCGCCGCCGCGCTGATCGAATATTGCTCGCGACCGGCCGAAGACACGGTGCTGCTCATCAGCCTGCCGAAACTCGACGGCAGCGCGCAGAAAACCAAATGGGGCAAGGCGCTGGTCGAAGGTCCACAGACCCAGTTCGTGCAGATCTGGCCGGTGGATGCCAGCCAGCTGCCGAGCTGGATCCGCCAGCGCCTGTCCCAGGCCGGTCTATCGGCCAGCCAGGACGCGGTTGAACTGATTGCCGCCCGGGTCGAAGGCAACCTGTTGGCCGCCGCCCAGGAAGTCGAAAAGCTCAAGCTGATGGCCGAGGGCGGCCAGATCACCGTGGAAACGGTGCAGGCCGCCGTGGCTGACAGCGCCCGCTTCGATGTCTTCGGGCTGACCGACGCAATCCTCAACGGCGAAGCCGCTCATGCCTTGCGCATGCTCGAAGGCCTGCGAGGCGAAGGCGTCGAACCTCCGGTGATCCTCTGGGCCCTGGCCCGGGAGCTGCGGCTGCTGGCCAACCTGTCGCTGCAATACAGCCAGGGGGTGCCCCTGGACAAGGCCTTCAGTCAGGCTCGCCCGCCAGTGTGGGACAAGCGCAAACCGCTGATGAGCAAGGCGCTGCAACGCTATTCCGCGTCACGCTGGGCCCAATTGCTGCTCGAGGCCCAGCGCATCGACGCGCAGATCAAGGGCCAGGCCGCCGGCTCGCCGTGGATGAGCCTCAGTCGGTTGTCGTTGTTGATGGCCGGACAACGACTCCCTTTACCCGCGGAATAAACCCCTTTTCCAAGCAACAGACTTTTTGTGTCAAGCATGATTTTGTGGCGAGGGAGCCACAATCCCCTCGCCATCTTGAAATTTCCTACGCAATGCAGGGACTGGACAAAACCCCAGTCCTGTCCCATGATTTCCCCCCGCACAACCACTCCACGAGAGATCCAATCATGAGCAAAAAGCCATCAAGGCATGGCCCCAACAAAGCCAAGTCCATCGTCGCCCAACCCCTGTTCCGCATCCGCCAGGAACGACCCGCCAAGGGCAAAGGCAGCTACCGCCGCGAAGCCTTCCAGTCTGACAACTGGGAGGCTTCTTGCTTTCTGGCGGCATGAAACACCTGGACAAGCCCTACAGCCCTTTCGCATGTTAAGGTCAGCACCTGATTTGATTTTCTGGACCCCTGAATGCCCTTCTGTCTTCCCCGTGGTTGGCCTTTGCGCCAATTGATTGCCGCCACAAGCGTTGTCCTGCTGGTGGCCTGTGCAGAGAAACCCACCGCCGCCGACGCCCAACCGCTCCAGACCGCTCCCGTCGTGACAGCGCCGGCTATCGTGCCGCCTGTCGTGCCTACCGGGGACGACCTGGCCATCATGCCCACCCAGACCTTTGCCGAATGGCAAGACGGGTTCCGCAAGCAGGCATTGGCCGCCGGGATTCGAGCCGACCTGTTCGACCGCGCCTTCATCGGCGTCAGTCCGGACATGAGCGTGATCAAGGCCGATCGCAGCCAACCTGAATTCACCCGGCCGGTGTGGGAATACCTCGACGGAGCGTTGTCGCCTCTGCGGGTACGCAAGGGCCAGGCGTTGGTCCAGCAGCACGCCGATATCCTGCAAAGCATCGAGCAACGCTATGGCGTCGATCGCGCCGCGTTGGTGGCGGTGTGGGGCATGGAGAGCAATTTCGGCCAGTTCCAGGGCACCAAGTCGGTCATCAACTCCTTGGCGACCCTGGCCTATGAAGGACGACGCCCAGGTTTTGCCCACGCACAACTGATCGCCGCGCTGCAGATCCTGCAACAGGGCGATATCACCCCAGAAAAAATGCTCGGCTCCTGGGCCGGCGCCATGGGCCAGACCCAGTTCATTCCAACCACCTACAACACCCATGCGGTGGACTTCGACGGCGACGGCCGCCGGGACATCTGGGGCAGCTCTACCGACGCCCTGGCCTCGACCGCGCATTACTTGCAAAGCTCCGGATGGCAGCGCGGCCAGCCGTGGGGGTTCGAGGTGCGGCTGAAGGAAGGCTTCGACTATCCGCTGGCCGACGGCTTGATCCGCAAGCCCGTCGCCGAGTGGCTGCAACTGGGTGTAAGCCTGCCCAACGGCGCCCAGCCGCCGGCCGGCTCCGAACATTTGTCGGCAGCCCTGCTGTTGCCCGCGGGCTATCGCGGCCCGGCGTTCCTGGTGCTCGATAACTTCCGTGCAATTCTCAAATACAACAACTCGTCGTCCTATGCATTGGCGGTCAGCCTGCTGTCGGAGCGTTTCAGCGGCGCAGGGCTGATTGACGGCTCATGGCCAAAGGACGACTTGCCCCTGAGCCGCAGCGAACGCATCGAATTGCAGACCCTGCTGGGCAAACATAATTACGACGCTGGCAATCCCGACGGCATCATCGGCGCCAATACCCGCAAGGCGATCCGCAGCGCCCAGCAGTCGCTTGGCTGGCCGGCGGATGGGTATGCGACGCACAAATTGCTGGAGGCGTTGCGTAACCGTTAAAAGCCGCTTATGGCGGAGTATCGCCATCGCGAGCAGGCTCGCTCCCACAAGGTCCTCGGAAAGCCTGTGGGAGCGATCCTGCTCGCGATGACTGATTTGCAAACGCTGAATAACTAGCGGCTGACCACCACATCCTGCCCCAACACCAGCCTCTTCTCCCCCGCATCCAGCGTCACCAACGCCCCCATGGGCAACGTCAGGTTCGGATCACAGTGCCCGCTGCGCCAACCCGACAACACCGGGATGCGCAACGGCGCGAAGGTCTGCTTGAACAAGCGATTCAACGCCTCGATGTCCACCCCCGCCACGTCTCCCAACAGCACTCCTCGCAATTTGGCCAGGGTTCCCGCCAATCGCAGCTGGGTGAGCAGGCGATCGATGCGGTAAAGCGGCTCGTTGACGTCCTCCACCAGCAGGATCACCCCTTCTGCGTCGATTTCGTAGGGCGTGCCCATGGTCGCGGCAATCATCGACAGATTGCCCCCCAGCAAGCGGCCGTGGGCGATGCCCGGTTCGACTGTGGTCAACGGATACGCTGCCGGATGGCTCAACACGTCACCGGCCTTCAATTGCCCGCGTAGCAGGCTGAAGAATGAGGTAATGGTCGATGGCTCCTTGTCGCCCAGCAGGTCGGCATTGAGCAAGGGGCCGTGGAAGGTGACGAAGCCTGCGTAGCGGCTGATGGCCAGGTGCAGGGCTGTGATGTCGCTGTAGCCTACGAATGGCTTGGGGTTGCCTTTCAAGAGGTTGAAGTCGATGCGATCGAGTAGACGCGGGGTGCCGTAGCCGCCGCGCAGGCAGATGATGGCTTTGACTTCTGGATCGGCGAAGGCGGCGTGGAGGTCGTTGAGGCGTGTTTCGTCGCTGCCGGCGAGGTAGCCGTTCGTTTCGTAGACGCCTGGGAAGATGCGCAGTTCGTGGCCCCTTGCGCGCATCCATTGGATTGCTTTCTCCGTATCCAGGGGGGCGGGGCCGGCGGGGGCGATCACGCCGATCAGGCCTTCGGGTGGGAGGGCTGGGACGGGGTGATGCAGGACTAGGGTGTGGGCCATGGGTTTTCCGATTTTTAGATCGTGTGAATATCCGTTTCTGCGGTAACGGCGGCTTATGGTTCCGCTCTTACGGCGGGTCACTTTTTTCAGACGCCAAAAAAGTAACCCGCCGTAAGAGCGGAACCATAAGCCGCCATCACACAATTACGGATCTACACACCACCCAAAGCTAAAAGATCAGGACCCCAGAAGCTCAGCCTTGACCAATTTGGCCTGCTCATCAGCATGATACGAAGAACGCACCAAAGGCCCCGAGGCCACATTCTTGAAGCCCATCTTGTACCCCTCCTCAGCAAACCAGGCAAAGGTATCCGGGTGCACAAAACGCTGCACCGGCAAGTGGCTGCGCGAAGGTTGCAGGTACTGCCCCAAGGTCAACATGTCGATGTCATGCTCACGCATGCGCTTCATGACTTCGATGACTTCCTCATCGGTCTCACCCAGGCCCAGCATCAAGCCGGACTTGGTCGGAATATGCGGCATCATTTGCTTGAAGCGTTGCAGCAGGGTCAACGACCACTGGTAATCCGAACCCGGACGCGCGGCCTTGTACAGGCGCGGCACGGTTTCCAGGTTGTGGTTGAACACATCCGGCGGCTCGGCGGCGGTGATTTCCAGGGCGATGTCCATGCGGCCGCGGTAGTCCGGCACCAGGGTTTCCAGTTGGACATTCGGCGACAGCTTGCGGATTTCGCGGATGCAGTCGGCAAAGTGCTGGGCACCGCCGTCACGCAGGTCGTCGCGGTCCACCGAGGTGATGACCACGTACTTGAGCTTCAGGTCAGCGATGGCGATGGCCAGGCTTTCCGGCTCGTTGGTGTCCAATGGCTTCGGACGGCCGTGGCCGACGTCACAGAACGGGCACCGACGGGTGCAGATGTCGCCCATGATCATGAACGTCGCGGTGCCGCCGGAGAAGCACTCGCCCAGGTTCGGGCAGGAGGCTTCTTCGCAGACGCTGTGCAGCTTGTGCTTGCGCAGCAGCGCCTTGATGCGGTCGACTTCCGGAGAGACCGGAATGCGCACGCGGATCCAGTCGGGCTTCTTCGGCAATTCGGTGGTCGGGATGATCTTGACCGGGATGCGTGCAACCTTCTCGGCGCCGCGCAGCTTGACGCCGGCCTCTACCTTGGCACGCGGGGCCGGACGCTCGGTGACGTCCAGCGTCGGGATCATGGTTTGCACTGCATCAGTAGTCATATCAGTCGATTCCGCCCGTGAGGGTCGTCTGCTCAGCATAGTCGAGGTGTTTGACGAGCTGCGCGCGCAGCCGGGCACTTACCTCGGCAAATTCAATCGATCCTGTGTGATCGCGCAGCTGGGTCATCGCCAGCCCTGCGTAGCCACAGGGATTAATCCGTCGAAACGGCTCAAGATTCATGTCCACGTTCAACGCCAGGCCGTGAAACGAACAGCCATGGCGGATCCGCAGCCCAAGGGAGGCGATCTTCGCCCCGTCGACGTACACGCCCGGCGCATCGGGCTTTGCCGCCGCGCTTACGCCGTAGCTGGCGAGCAAATCGATCAGGCACGTTTCCATGCGGGTGACCAGCTCGCGTACACCGAATCCCAGCTTGCGCACATCCAGCAACAGATAGGCAACCAGTTGGCCGGGCCCATGGTAAGTCACCTGCCCGCCCCGGTCGACCTTCACCACCGGGATGTCGCCTGGCAACAACAAGTGCTCGGCCTTGCCCGCTTGGCCCTGGGTGAACACCGGTGGGTGCTCGACCAGCCAGACTTCATCGTCGGCGGTGGTACCGCGTTCGTTCGTGAAGCGTTGCATGGCATGCCAGACCGGCTCGTAAGCCATCGTGCCTAGCTCGCGAAAGCCCAGCGTGCCCGGCATCACAACACCATGTGCACGAAACCAGTCGCTCGCAGCTCGCTGTTGATGTCGTAGAGCTGTTCCTGGCCGGTGGCAATGATATGCAGCTGGATTGTCGTGTACTTGCCGTTGGTACTCTGGCGCTCGGCCAGGGTCTTGAGGTCAACGGTGGCGTGCTTCTCAAGGATCGCGACGATCTTGTCCTTGAAGCCCACACCGGTGTCGCCGATTACTTTGATCGGGTAGTCCTCGCAAGGAAACTCGATCTTTGGCGCCTTTACTTCGGAGTCTGTCATGGCGTAACGGCCTCGCAAGCCGTGGTAACGAACATGGCCCCGTGCCGGAAGGGAACGGGGCCATGCAGGTCAACACTTGAAATCAGTTGAACAAGCCGTAGAAGAATAGACGGATGCTATCCCACATGCGGCGGAAAATACCACCTTCCTCGACCGCATCCAGCGCGATCAGGTCGGCGCTGTGCACCACTTTGTCGTCCAGTTTGACTTCGACCTTGCCGATGACGTCACCCTTGGCGATCGGCGCGGTCAGTTGCGGGTTCATGGTCATGCTGGCGGCGAGCTTCTTGAGCTGGCCTTTAGGCAAGGTCATGGTCAGGTCCTGGGCCAGGCCGGCCTTGACCTGGTTGGTGGCGCCTTTCCAGACCTGGGCCTGGGCCAGTTCGGTGCCCTTCTGGTAGAAGGTCTGGGTTTCGAAGAAGCGGAAACCATAGGTCAGCAGCTTCTGGGTCTCGGCGGCGCGGGCCACTTCGCTGTTGGTGCCGAACACCACGGCGATCAGGCGCATGCCGTCACGAACGGCCGACGACACCATGCAGTAACCCGCTTCCTCGGTGTGGCCGGTCTTCAGACCGTCGACAGTCTTGTCGCGCCACAGCAGCAGGTTGCGGTTGGGCTGCTTGATGCCATTCCAGAAGAACTCTTTCTGGGAATAGATGGCGTAGTGCGCCGGGTCTTCATGAATGATGGCCCGCGCCAGGATCGCCATGTCGTGAGCCGACGAATAATGCTCCGGGTTCGGCAGACCGGTCGGGTTCATGAAGTGACTGTTGGTCATGCCCAGGTCGGCCACGGTCTTGTTCATCATGTCGGCGAATGCGTCTTCACTGCCGGCGATGTGCTCGGCCAGGGCGACGCTGGCGTCGTTGCCGGACTGGATGATGATCCCGTGCAGCAGGTCGCTGACGGTCACTTGCGAACCGACCTTGATGAACATCCGCGAACCGCCGGTGCGCCAGGCGTTCTCGCTGACGGTCACCGGATCGTTTTCACCGATCTGGCCACGACGGATTTCCAGCGTGGCGATGTAGGCCGTCATCAGCTTGGTCAGGCTGGCCGGTGGCAGACGCTGGTCACCGTTGTTCTCCACCAGCACCTCGCCGCTGCTGGCATCCATGAGCACAAAGGATTTGGCGGCCAATTGAGGCGGCGCCGGCATCATCTCGACCGCGAACGCGGCCGGTGAGAGAAGCAGCGGGACTAGCAGGCAAAGGCGTTTGGCAAAGGTGGTGATGTTCATCCGTCTCTCGAAATCGCTAATGGAAACTGCCCGGAGGCAATACTAAACAGGCAGCTTTCTAACGGGCCGCCGCGCACTTAAGTTGCTCACTCACAACCCTTGCCGGGCTTTTGTTATTCATCGAGCCAACAACCTGACCCGCCCAAACCACAAGCGGGCCTCAATCAATTACTCAGCGGTGACCAGGCTCGGCGAACCGAGATTGGCCAGGCGCACGCTGTTCTGTACCTGCTGGACCTCACCCGGAGAACCGATCGGCCCCAGGCGCACCCGATGCAGTGTCTGCTGGTTGCGCACGATCGAGCTGATGAACACCGGCGCGCTGACCATCGAGCTCAGCTTCGATCTCAACAGTTCTGCAGCGTCCGGGTTGGCGAACGCGCCCACTTGAAGATACTGGCCAGACGCTGTTGCAGAAGCGTTTTTTTTTGCGTCGATCTGCACGGGCACCACGGCCGCCGCATGCTGCTGCGGCGGTGGGGTCCATTGCTCGACCGTGCCGGTGGAAGCCGTCACGGTTGGCGCGGCATTCTGCGCTACTTTTGGCTCGTTGAGCATCAAAGGCGCCGGACGGCCGCGCTGGGCCCACCATTCCTGCGGATCGATGCCCTCGACTTTTACCCGCGCGGTGCCAGTTTCAGCGTAACCGAGCTTTTTCGCCGCCGCATACGACAAGTCGATGATGCGATCGGAATAGAACGGCCCACGATCGTTGACACGCAGGATCACCGTCTTGTTGTTGTCCAGGTTGGTCACCCGCACATAACTGGGCAGTGGCAAGGTCTTGTGGGCCGCGCTCATGCCATAGAGGTCGTAGACCTCGCCATTGGCGGTGTTCTGGCCGTGGAACTTGGTGCCGTACCAGGACGCCGTGCCCGAGGCGACGTAGCGCTTGGATTCAGCCATCGGGAAATAGGTCTTGCCCAGCACCGTATACGGGTTGGCCTTGTAGGGGCCGGTGTGCAGGGTCGGCGTCGCGTCGGGAATGCGCGAGACATCCACGTCCCACCACGGCGCGCCGTCCTTGTGGGCCCGGTTGATGTCCAGGCCTGGGGTGGCGCGCACGACGTTGGGGCTTTTCTGGGTGGGTGCGCGGCTGGTCGAACAACTGACAACCAGTAACGACAGCGCCGCCAATGCCACCAGCTTGAGGGGCCTGGCTCTCAGGGGTTGATAGGTAGGCAATGCCTGCATTATTTGACGCCCCGTGCTTTGACCAGCTCTTCAGACAGTTGATATACAGCCATGGCGTACATCACGCTGCGGTTATAACGCGTAATCGCGTAGAAATTCTTCAGGCCCATCCAATATTCAGGGCCCTGCTCGCCTTCCAGGCGCATCGCGGTGACCGACATATCGTCACGCAGCGCATCATGACTCGACCAGCCCAGCGCTCGCAACTCCCCGACGGTTTTCGTCGGCTCGATCCCTTCGGTCAAGCCCTCGTCAACCTGCTCGCCGCGCACGTCGGCACGGCTGACCACCGGCTCGCCGGCTTCCCAGCCGTGGCGCTTGAAATAACTGGCAACGCTACCGATCGCATCGGTCGGGTTGGTCCAGATATTGATGTGGCCATCACCGTCGAAATCCACCGCGTAGGCGCGGAAACTGCTGGGCATGAATTGCGGCAGGCCCATGGCTCCGGCGTAGGAACCCTTGAGAGTCAGCGGATCGACCTGCTCTTCCCGGGCCAACAGCAGAAACTCGCGCAGCTCCTTGCGGAAGAACTCGGCGCGCGGCGGATAATCGAAGCCCAGGGTCGACAATGCGTCGATGACCCGGAAATTGCCGGTGTTGCGGCCAAAGAAAGTTTCAACGCCAATGATCGACACGATGACCTGGGCCGGCACGCCATATTCCTGCTCGGCGCGAGCCAGGGCCGCCTCGTGCTGACGCCAGAAGTCCACGCCCCGGGCGATACGCGCCTCGGTGATGAACATCGGCCGGTACTCGCTCCACTGCTTGACGCGCTCGGCGGGCCGGGAGATCGCATCGAGGATCGACTGCTTGCGCTCGGCCTCGCGGAACACCCCCATCAGCTGCTCGCCGGCAAACCCGTAGTCGCGGGTCATCTCACCGACGAATTCGGCCACTTGCGGCGAGCCTTCGTATTCGCCCGCCAAGGCATGCGGCGCGCAGCCCAGTAAGCCGACCAGGCCGACCCACGGCGCATATCGCGTCGACCAGCCACGCATTGCTTGCATTGAACTCTTCACCTTATTCAAACCTGCGCGATCCATTTGCGATGCGTATGAATCGACATCAAAACCCCAAACGCTGACAGTAGCGTCACCAGCGAAGTTCCTCCGTAGCTAATGAATGGCAACGGCACCCCCACGACCGGCAACAGGCCACTGACCATACCGATGTTGACGAAAACATAAACAAAAAAAGTCATGGTCAGGCTGCCAGCAAGCAATTTGCCGAACAGGGTCTGGGCCTGGGCGGTGATCACCAGGCCTCGCCCGATCAGCAGCAGATAGATCAGCAGCAGCACGCAGATGCCTACCAGGCCGAACTCCTCGCCCATCACGGCAATGATGAAATCGGTGTGGCTTTCCGGCAAAAAGTCCAGGTGCGACTGGGTGCCCATCAGCCAACCCTTGCCGAACACCCCACCGGAACCGATGGCGGCCTTGGACTGGATGATGTTCCAGCCGGTGCCCAGCGGATCGCTTTCCGGGTCGAGGAATGTCAGGACGCGTTGCTTCTGGTAGTCGTGCATCACGAAATACCACATGGCCACCGACACCGGCACGGCGGCGGCGATCACGCTGAGGATCCAGCGCCAGCGCAACCCGCCCATGAACAGCACGAACGCGCCGCCGGCCAGGATCAGCAGCGAAGTGCCCAGGTCCGGCTGGCGCACGATCAGGATAAACGGGATACCGATCAGCAACAGGCTGATACACACATGCTTGAGTTGCGGCGGCAACGACCGCTTGGCCAGGTACCAGGCAATGGTCGCCGGCATGATGATCTTGAGAAATTCCGAGGGCTGGAAACGGATCACCCCGGGGATGTTGATCCAGCGGGTGGCGCCCATGGCGTTATGACCCATGATGTCCACCACCACCAGCAACCCCACGCCGACCACATAGGCCAGTGGCACCCAGCGCGCCATGAAGCGTGGTTCGAGTTGGGCGATGACGATCATCGACACCAGGCCGATGCCGAACGAGGTGGCCTGCTTGGCCAGCAGGTCCCAATTCTTGCCGCTGGCTGAATAAAGTACGAACAGGCTGCCGGCCGCCAGTGTCAGCAGCAGGATCAGCAGCGGACCGTCGATGTGCATGCGCTGCAGCAACGTGGCGCGACGGCGCATCACATCTTCGCTGGAGAGGATGCGGTCGAAATTATTCTTCACGGGCCGTAGCCTCCGCGCTGATCGGGCTTGCGAATTCGGGCTTGAGCTGGCCGTGCTCATCCAGCAGCCAGGCGTCCATGACCTGGCGCACCACCGGCGCGGCGACACCAGAACCGGACTCACCGTTCTCGACCATTACCGAGACGACGATCTTCGGGTTATCGGCCGGCGCGAAACCGACGAACAAGGCGTGGTCGCGGTGGCGCTCCTGGACCTTGGAGCGGTCGTACTTCTCACCCTGCTTGATGGCCACGACCTGGGCGGTCCCGCTCTTGCCGGCGATCCGGTATTGCGCACCGATGGAAGCCTTGCGCGCCGTGCCCCGGGCACCGTGCATTACCTGTTGCATGCCGATGTTGACCTTCTGCCAGTCCGATGGATTGCGCAGGATGATGTCCGGCACCGGGTCCGGATCCACGGGCTTCTGGCCCTCGATGGTCTTGGCCAGGTGCGGGCGATACCACTTGCCCTTGCTCGCCACCAGAGCCGTGGCCTGGGCCAGTTGCAACGGCGTGGCCTGCATGTAGCCCTGGCCGATCCCCAGAATCAAGGTTTCGCCCGGGAACCAGGCCTGTCGGCGGGTCGCGCGCTTCCACTCCCGAGACGGCATCAGGCCCGGCGATTCTTCGAACATGTCCAGGGAGACTTTCTGGCCGAGACCGAACTTGTTCATGTAGGACGACAACCGATCGATCCCCAGCTTGTGGGCCAGGTCATAGAAGTAGGTATCGTTGGAGCGCATGATCGCCGTTTCCAGGTCCACGTAGCCGTCACCGGTGCGGTTCCAGTTGCGGTACTTGTGGTCGTAGTTCGGCAGTTGGTAATAACCGGGGTCATAGACCCGGCTCGATGCAGTGACCACGCCGGCATCCAGCCCGGCGATCGCCACGGCCGGCTTGATGGTCGACCCCGGCGGATACAGGCCGCGCAGCACGCGGTTGAACAGCGGCCGGTCGATGGAATCGCGCAGCTCGGCGTAGGCCTTGAAGCTGATGCCGGTGACGAACAGGTTCGGGTCGAAGCTTGGCTGGCTGACCATCGCCAGGACTTCGCCGGTGCTGGGGTCCAACGCGACCACGGCGCCACGCCGTCCGCCCAGCGCCGCTTCGGCGGCTTCCTGCAACTTGATGTCCAGGCTCAGGACGATGTCCTTGCCAGGAATCGGGTCGGTGCGCTTGAGCACCCGCAACACCCGGCCTCGGGCGTTGGTCTCGACTTCCTCGTATCCCACCTGGCCGTGCAGCTCGGCCTCGTAGAAACGCTCGATACCGGTCTTGCCGATATGGTGGGTGCCGCTGTAGTTGACCGGATCGAGGGTCTTGAGCTCTTTCTCGTTGATCCGTCCCATGTAGCCGACCGAGTGGGCAAAGTGCGGCCCTTGCGGATAATGCCGCACCAACTGCGCCACCACCTCGACGCCGGGCAGGCGGAACTGGTTCACCGCGATCAGCGCGATCTGCTCTTCGGTCAGCTCGAACATGATCGGCACCGGCTCGAAGGGGCGCCGGCCCTGGCGCATGCGCTTCTCGAAAATCGCCCGGTCCTCAGGTGTCAACTGCAGCACCTCGACGATCACGTCGAGGACTTTTTGCCAGTCGCCAGAGCGCTCGCGGGTCATGCTCAGGCTGAAGCTGGGCCGGTTATCGGCCACCACCACGCCATTGCGGTCGAAAATCAGCCCTCGGGTCGGCGGAATCGGCTGTACGTGGACGCGGTTGCTCTCCGAGAGGGTCGAGTGATACTCGTACTGGATGACCTGGAGGAAATACAGCCGCGCGATCAGCACGCCGATCAGCGTGACCACGGCGATAGCCCCGAACACGACGCGGCCCCGCACCAGACGGGCGTCTTTTTCGTGGTCCTTAATGCGGATCGGCTGAGGCATGAGGGCAGGATTACTTGTGATAAGGGTGCCCGGACAAGACTGTCCAGGCACGGTACAACTGTTCCCCGATCAGGATCCGCACCAGTGGGTGCGGCAACGTCAGGGGCGACAACGACCAGCGCTGATTGGCCCGCGCACAGACTTCAGGCGCCAGCCCTTCCGGGCCACCGACCATGAAATTGACCGTGCGCGAATCCAATCGCCAGCGATCGAGCTCCACCGCCAGTTGCTCGGTGCTCCAGGGCTTGCCGTGGACTTCGAGCGTGACGATCCGCTCGTTCGGCCCGACCTTGGCCAGCATGGCTTCGCCTTCCTGGCGGATGAAACGCGCCACGTCAGCGTTCTTGCCACGGGTATTGAGCGGAATTTCCACCAGTTCCAGGGCCAGCTCGGACGGAAGACGCTTGGCATATTCATGCCAGCCTTCTTCCACCCACTTGGGCATGCGAGAACCGACGGCGATCAGGCGCAGTCGCACAGCGATCCCTTATTGCTGGTCTTTGTTGAGCTTGGTGAAGTGCTCATGGGAGTTTTCCGGGCTGTGGTGCGCGGCACTGGCCGAACGGCTCTGCTCGGCGCCTGCCCACAGGCGTTCCAGGTCGTAGAACTGGCGCGCCGACGCGGTCATCATGTGAACGATGACATCGTCCATGTCCAGCAGCACCCAGTCGCTTTCGCCCTTGCCTTCTTCGCCCAACGGCTTGGCGCCTTGCTTTTTGACTTCTTCGCGAACTTTTTCCAGCATCGCATTAATCTGGCGATTGGAGGTACCGGTGGCGATGATCATGTAGTCGGTGATGCTCTGCTTCTCGCGAACGTCGATCACCTGGATGTCCTGGGCCTTGACGTCTTCCAGGGCCGCCACGGCCACCTTGACCAGCTCTTCGCCGGTCAGCGCCACGCCGGCGTGTGCTTCTACCGGCAGCGGGGCGCTCTTGAAGGTGCCCTTGCGCTTAACTTTGTTCAGGTCTTTGTCAGTCATAGAAAACTCGTTTTGCTCATGTGTTCGGGTGCTCGGTACACGTGGATTCGTGTCGGCGGAGCACGCCTTGTTCAGTTCGACGCACGGTACAGCCCGTGCGCATCGATGTAGGCCAGGACCGCGTCGGGCACCAGGAAACGTACCGACTTACCGCTGGCCAGCAGTTGACGGATCTGGGTGGCGGATACCGCGAGCGGCGTCTGCCAGACGAATGCAATCTGTCCGCTCGGCCCCTTGAGGGCCAGCGGGTCGCTCACCGAGCGCGCCGCCAGCAGGTTGCGCAAGGCATCCGGCGGTTCGCTGTCGGCATCCGGGCGTTGCAGCACCAGGATGTGGCAATGCTGGAGCAACTCTTCCCAGCGATGCCAAGTGGGCAGGCCGCAAAAAGCGTCCCAGCCCAGAAGCAGAAAAACCTGGGCATCAGCGGCCAGTTCGGCACGCATCAGCTCCAGGGTATCAATGGTGTAGGACGGTTTGTCCCGCTGCAATTCGCGGGCATCCACCACCAACGGCGCCACGCCGGCCACCGCGCACTCGACCATCGCCAGGCGATCCCGGGCCGACACCTGCGGCGTGTCCCGATGAGGCGGCCGGGCGCTGGGCGTCAGGCGCAACTCATCGAGGGCCAGCGCGTCGGCGACTTCCAGCGCACCGCGCAGATGGCCGATGTGCACCGGGTCGAATGTGCCACCCAGGATACCAATGCGCTTTGGCGCGATCGCCGTCACAACGGGCATCGTCATAGAGGCCAGTGGGTCGAGGTCGCCCAAGTCAGGCCGGCTCCTGTCCGCGCAACTGGCCGTCACCGACCACGATGTACTTCTCGCAGGTCAGGCCTTCGAGGCCCACCGGACCGCGGGCGTGCAGCTTATCAGTAGAAATGCCGATCTCGGCACCCAATCCGTATTCAAAGCCATCGGCGAAGCAGGTCGGGGTATTGATCATCACCGAAGCAGAGTCCACTTGCGCCACGAAACTCCGGGTTTCGCCCTGGTGTTCGGTGACGATGGCGTCGGTGTGATGGGAGCCATGACGGTTGATATGCTCGATCGCCTGGTCGAGCCCATCGACCACGCGGATCGACAGGATCGGCGCCAGGTATTCGGTATCCCAGTCTTCTTCCGTGGCCGCAACGGCCTCGATGATTGCCCGCGTGCGCTCGCAACCACGCAGCTCGACGCCTTTTTCGCGGAACTGGGCAGCCATCGACGGCAGGAAATCCTTGGCTACGGCCTGGTCCACCAGCAGGGTTTCCATCGCACCGCAGATGCCATAACGATAAGTCTTGGCGTTGAAGGCAATGCGCTGGGCCTTCGGCAATTCGGCGTGGGCGCTGACGTAGATATGGCAGATGCCGTCCAGGTGCTTGATCACCGGCACGCGGGCGTCGCGACTGACGCGCTCGATCAGGCCCTTGCCGCCGCGGGGCACGATGACGTCCACAAACTCGGGCATGGTGATCAGCGCCCCGACCGCGGCGCGATCGGTGGTTTCCACCACTTGCACGACGGCGGCCGGCAGGTTGGCTTCGGCCAGGCCACGCTGGATGCAGGCGGCAATGGCGCGGTTGGAATGGATCGCCTCGGAACCGCCACGCAGGATGGTCGCGTTACCGGACTTCAGGCACAGGCTCGCGGCGTCGATGGTCACGTTCGGCCGCGACTCGTAGATGATCCCGACCACGCCCAGGGGCACGCGCATCTTGCCGACCTGGATACCCGATGGCCGATAGCTCATGTCGCGGATCGCCCCGACCGGGTCCGGCAGTGCCGCGACCTGGCGCAGACCGACGATCATGCCGTCGATGCGCGCCGGTGTCAGCGCCAGGCGTTCGAGCATGGCCGGCTCCAGACCATTGGCCCGGCCAGCGGCCAGGTCCAGCTCATTGGCGGCGGACAACTCGGCGCGAGACGCGTCCAGCGCGTTGGCGGCGGCCTGCAAGGCGCGGTTTTTCTGCGCGGTGCTGGCACGGCCGATGACGCGCGACGCTTCGCGGGCGGCGCGACCCAGGCGGGTCATGTAGTCAAGAACGGACTCAGTCATGGTCTGTGTGGTCTTGGCAAAGAGGAAAGCGGCAGATTATAGCTGTCGTAACCCTCGACTAACAGCATGGACTCACAGCGGTGACCGGCGGAGGCGCAAAACAGCCATCGAACGCGAATGTTTCCGTGAATGTTCAGCGGTAATTAAGCTTTCCATTGTTATCATCGCGCTACTTTTGGCCTTACTTCGTCCATCGACATGACCGATTCGCCTTCCGTACCCATCGCTTTGCCACACGCTTTTTTTGATCGCGACGCCCAGGTGCTCGCCCGGGACCTGCTGGGCAAGGTCATTCGGCACAAGGTCGGCAGCCTGTGGCTCAGTGCGCGGATCATCGAGACCGAAGCCTATTACTTCGCCGAGAAAGGCAGCCACGCCTCCCTGGGCTATACGGAAAAGCGCAGGGCGTTGTTTCTCGATGGCGGCCACATCTATATGTATTACGCCCGGGGCGGCGATTCACTGAATTTCAGTGCGCAAGGCCCGGGTAATGCGGTGTTGATCAAGTCTGCGTATCCCTGGGTGGATGCCATCAGCGGCCCGGACAGCCTGGCGCAGATGCTCCTCAACAATCCCGACGCCCAAGGCCGACCACGCGCGCCACAAAAGCTGTGTGCCGGCCAGACCTTGCTGTGCAAGGCCCTGGGCCTGAAAGTGCCGGACTGGGACGCCAAACGCTTCGACCCTGAACGGCTGCTGGTGGAAGATGTGGGCGTGCCGACGGTGAATGTGATCCAGACCACTCGCCTGGGCATTCCACTGGGACGAGACGAACACCTGCCCTACCGCTTCGTCGATGCCGCCTACGCGCAATGGTGTACCCGCAACCCGCTGCGGCGCGGACAGGTCGAGGGCCGGGATTATGTTTTGCTGTCCTGAACACAACGCCGTGCATGCCCATCAATATTCAATGGAGTTGTCTTTATGGGCCAATGGCTCGATAGCATTACCGGCTGGCTGACCGTCAACCCACAATGGCTGGCGGTGGCGGTGTTTGTCGTCGCTTGCGTTGAATGCCTGGCCATTGCCGGGTTGATTGTGCCGGGCACGGTGTTGTTGTTCGCCATCGCGGTGCTGGCCGGCAGTGGGGCGTTGTCCCTGGGCGAAACCTTGCTGCTGGGCCTTCTCGGCGGATTGCTGGGGGATCTGGTTTCGTACTTTCTCGGACGGCATTTCCACCAGAACATCCGGCGCCTGCCGGGGCTGCGACAACATCCGGAATGGATGAGCGCAGCGGAAAGCTATTTCCAGCGCTACGGTATCGCCAGCCTGCTGGTGGGGCGTTTCATCGGCCCGCTGAGGCCGATGCTGCCGATGGTGGCCGGGATGTGCGACATGCCGTTCCCACGCTTCGCGGTCGTCAGCGTGGTGGCGGCGGCAGGCTGGACCGTTGCCTACCTGCTTCCCGGCTGGGCCACCGGAGCGGCGTTCCGCCTGCCACTGCCCGAAGGCTTCTGGCCACAAGCCGGCGTCGTCATCGGCAGCATCGCGGTGATGCTCGGCCTGAGCGTCAACAGCAGCCTGCGTCGTCACCGTCATGCCTCGGCAATCATCGCGGGTGTTGGCCTGGCCATCCTGATCGGCCTGTTCACTGGTTTTCGCTACCTGACGGCTTTCGACCAGGGCCTGATTGCCCTGGTCCAGGAACATCGCAGCGCAACGCTGGATGAAATCGCCGTGACCTTCACGCTGATCGGCGAATTCCGCTACATGCTGATCTTCAGCGCCCTGGTTACCGGACTGTTGTTATTGGGACGCCAATGGCGCCAGGCAATCTTTGCCGGGGGCACGATGCTGCTCACGGCCCTGGCCAACACCGGCTCCAAACTGTTTTTCGCCCGCGTGCGCCCTGAGATCCTGAGCGAACCGTTGACCAGCTACAGCATGCCCAGCGGCCATGCTTCTGGCGCATTCGCGCTGTTCCTGACCCTCGCCGTGCTGGCCGGCCGGGGACAGCCGCCGCGCCTGCGCTTGACCTGGCTGCTGCTAGGCGCATTGCCGGCCCTGGCCATCGCCCTGTCGCGGGTGTACCTCGGGGCGCATTGGCCGAGCGACATCGTTGCCGGCGCCATGCTCGCCGCCACCGTCTGCGCCGCCGTCCTGTGGCTGACCCAGCGCCAGGAACCGCTGCGCGCCATGTCGCCAAGAGTCTGGTGGCTGGTCCTGCCGGCGCTGTTGGCGGCCTTCAGCTTCTTCGCCCTGCGGCACCTGCCGCATGCGATGTTGCGGTATGCCTATTGATGTCAGGCAAACAGTTCGCCCTGTAATTCATCCAACAGCGCTTGGATCGCATCCAGCCGCTGTTGCGGGTCGTCCAGTTGCAGGAGGTCGATCTTGTCCAGTTCATTGAACGGCAGCAGATAGGCCAGCTGATTGGCGAGGGACTGTTGGCCCTTGGCTTCGGTGCCCATGTTCAGCGCCTCGACCATCGGGTGTTCGGCGAGGGCCTTGAGCAGCGCCACCAGGTCGGCATCTTCATCTTGCAACGGTTGTTCCGGCTCGTCCTCCAGCCACTCGACCTGCGCCACGGTGAGCTGATCCGCCTGGACGCTGGTGCTGTGCACCAGGAAACGCCGTGCGCCTTGCACGCGGATCCCCAGCAGACCGTTTTCCTGCTGGGAAAAATCGGTGATCAGCGCTTCACACCCGACCCGCGCGTAGCCATCGGGCGCAATGCCGACTTCCTCGCCATCGAGGATGCACACCACGCCAAAACCTTCGCCTTTTTTCATGCAGCGCCCGATCATGTCGAGGTAACGCGCCTCGAAGATTTGCAGATCAAGAGTGCAACCGGGGAACAACACAGTGTTCAACGGGAACAGCGGCAAGCTCATAACCCATTCCTTAAACAGTCATCGACACCACCAGCGGCAGCAGCACCGCCGTGGCCACGCCCATCAAACTCATCGCCAGGGCCGCGAAGGCGCCGGTCTCCTCGCTTTCCTGCAACGCCACCGAGGTGCCCACCGCGTGGGCGGTCAGACCCAGGGCCATGCCCCGCGCTTCAGGGCTGTGGACACCCAATCGGGTCAAAATACTCGGCCCCAGGATCGCCCCCAGCACACCGGTGATCAGCACGAACACCGCCGCCATGGCCGCCACGCCGCCAATCTGCTCGGCCACCAGCATGGCGATCGGCGACGTCACCGACTTGGGTGCCATCGTCATGAGGATCATGTGCTCGGCGCCAAACGCCCAGCCCAGCACCACCGCGGAACCGGTGGCGAACACCCCGCCTACCACCAGCGTAGTAAAAATCGGCCAGAACAATTGGCGGATTCGCCGCAGGTTCAAGTACAACGGCACCGCCAAGGCCACGGTTGCCGGCCCCAGCAGAATGCTCAGGATCTCGGTGCTCTTGCGGTACTCGGCGTAACTGATGCCGCAGCCCACCAGCACGGCGATCAACACCAGCATCGACATCAATACCGGCTGAAGAAACACCCAGCGAGTCTTCTCGAACGCCGCCAGCACCAATTGATAGGCGCCCAGGGTAATGCCGATGCCGAACAGCGGGTGATGGATGACCGAGGTCCAGGCGCCTTGCCAATCGAACATCATGGGGCGTCCTCCGGCTCGACACTGTGGCGCCGGGCCAGGCGCTGCATCATCACGCCCGTCAACGCCACCGAAAGGACCAACGACAACATCAGCGCACCGACAATCGCCCAGAAATCGGCGGCGATCGCCCGGGCATAGACCATCACCCCAACCGCCGGCGGCACCAGCAGCAACGGCAGGTAGCGCAACAGGCTGCTGGCGGCCAGGTTCAACGGCTCGCTGACTTCGCCGCGAGTGATCAGGTAGCCCAGCATCAGCAGCAGGCCAACGATCGGCCCCGGCAGGATCGGCAGGAACAAATGGTTGATGGCAGTGCCCAGCAATTGGAACAGCACCAGCCAGGTCAGGCCCCGTAGCAACATCCGCTCTTTCCCCCGCAACACGTGTTCAAAGAATGCGCCGGCATTATAAGCACGCCCACGCTATGGTTCGGCATTCGTAAAAAGCATGGTCGATGACCTTCCCGGTCGGCCATGTTGATCTACAGTGGTTCTCGGGGGCGCAGACCCCCGTTCCATAAAAGCAGGACAGATGAACCAAGGAGAGTCTCAATGCCCTACGTTCCCGTTACAGCGCTCAAGGATTATGTCGGCAAGGAACTGGGATGTTCCGACTGGCTGACCATCGACCAGGACCGCATCAACCTGTTCGCCGAAGCCACCGGCGACTTCCAGTTCATCCATGTCGACCCGGTCAAGGCCGCGCAGACCCCGTTCGGCAGCACCATCGCCCACGGTTTCCTGTCGCTGTCGCTGATGCCCAAATTGATGGAAGACATCCTGATCCTGCCCGAGGGTGTGAAGATGGTCGTCAACTACGGGCTCGACAGCGTGCGCTTCATCCAGCCGGTGAAGGTCGACTCCAAGGTCCGGCTCAAGGTCGATCTGGTGGACGTGACCGAGAAAAAACCTGGCCAATGGCTGCTCAAGGCCACCGCCACGCTGGAAATCGAAGGTTCGGAAAAACCGGCCTACATTGCCGAGCCACTGTCGCTCTGCTTCGTGTAGACCCTCGCGGTCGCGAAACCGCTCATGCAGTTTCGCATCGCGTCAACGCGCATAGCTGCGGCATACTCGTCGCCTGATTACCTGGATCCCGTTATGCGCGCACTTGTACCCCTGACCCTGGCCCTCCTGCTCACAGCCTGCGGCGATGGCGAATCGCTGCTGCCTCCCGATGCACGCCTGCCCGATGGCGGGCGTTATCGCGGCGACCTGGTGGACGGCCTGTTGCAAGGCCAGGGACGCATCGATTACCCCAACGGCAGCTGGTACGCCGGCCAGTTCGACAAGGGCCAGTGGCACGGCACCGGGGAGTGGCACGGCAGCAATGGCGAAGTCTATCGCGGCCAATTCGAGCAAGGCCTGTTCCATGGCCAGGGCAGCCTGACCACACCGACCAGCAGCTACACCGGCGGCTTCAAGCAAGGCCGGCGGGACGGCGAAGGGACGCTCAAGGAAAACGGCATGACCTACCGGGGCGAATTCAAGGCCGACCGTTACTCCGGCCTCGGGCGTCTCGAACTCGACGATGGCAGCCAGTATCAAGGCCCGTTCGCCAACGGCAAGCCCAACGGCGAAGGCCAGCGCTTCGATGCCAGCGGCAACCAGTTCACCGGGCATTTCGTCGACGGCCAGCTCCAGGGCAAGGGCACGTTCAACAGTGCCGAAGGCGACGTCTACATCGGCGGTTTCCGCAACAACCAACTCAACGGTCGAGGGCGTTATGAAAATGCCGACGGCGATGTCTGGATCGGCCAGTTCAAGGACGGCGCGCTGACCGGCAAAGGCGAACTGATTGGCGCGGACGGCAGTCATTATCTCGGCCAGTTCAACGAATGGCGCTTCACCGGCGAGGGCCGCCTCAACCTGCCCGATGGCAGCTTCTACGTGGGCCAGTTCGAAAGCGACAGCTACCACGGGCGCGGCACCTTGGTACTGACCGACGGCACGGTGCAAAGCGGCACCTGGGCCAACGGCCTGCGGATACGCGACGCCGACGGCAAGCTGCTGCCGGACGTGCTCGAACGCGGCATCCTGGCCCAAGGCCGCCTGCTCGACGAAGCGCTGGCCGATATCCCCGCGTCGACGCCTGAGGTGGAACTGTACAGCCTGACCCTGGGCGGCGACGGCAAGCAGAGCGTGTTCCTGCGTGAATCCGACTACGTTGCCAATATGCTTGCCAGCCGTTTCGGCGCGACCGGCCAGATCCGCCTGGTGAACCACCGCGATCACCTCAGCGACCGGCCCATGGCCAGCCGCGAAAGCCTGCGCCGCGCCGCCGTCACTTTGGCCGAGCGCAGCGGCCCGGAAGACCTGATATTCATCTACCTGACCAGCCACGGCACCAGCGAGCACGAACTGGTGCTCGACCAACCTCGCATGGAACTGGCCGACCTGCCCGCCGACGAACTGGCCGTTGTCCTGGCACCGCTCAAGCATCGCGACAAGATCGTGGTGATCTCGGCCTGTTATTCCGGTGGGTTCATTCCGGCGCTCAAGGATGAACGCACGTTGATCATGACCGCGTCCCGGGCCGACCGGGTGTCATTCGGCTGCTCCGAGGAGGCCAACTTCACTTATTTCGGCGACGCCCTGTTCGCCCAGGCGCTGAACCAGACCGACGACCTAGAGCAAGCGTTCAAGCGCGCCAAGGGCATCGTTGCCGAACGCGAGCAGGCGGACAATTTCGAAGCCTCGGAACCGCAGATCTGGGCGCCGAGGACGGTGCTGTCCCACTGGCAATTGCTGCGCAAGCAACAAGCGCGAAAAGCATTGCGAAGTGCTGCATTGAACGACGAGGGCAAAAAGAGCAACTAAGCTGAACCGTATCAAGGGGGAGACACTATGTACTTGACGCCTCAGCATGTTTTGCTCGCCGGCGCGACCGGATTGACCGGGGAACATCTGTTGGATCGGCTGCTCAATGAGCCGACCATCACCCGGGTACTGGCGCCTTCCCGCCGGCCACTGGCCGAGCATCCGCACTTGGAAAATCCGGTTGGGGAACCGGCCGAGTTGCTGCAACGGCTCGAAGGCCCGGTCGACATCGCCTTCTGCTGCCTTGGCACCACCATCAAGAAAGCCGGCTCCGAACAGGCGTTTCGCGCCGTGGACCTGGACCTGGTGGTGGCCTTCGCCAAACGCGCCCGGGAGCTGGGCGCGCGGCATCTCATCGTGATCAGTGCGCTGAATGCCGACGCGAAGTCGTCGATCTTCTACAACCGGGTCAAAGGCGAAATGGAGGCGGCCCTCAAGGCCCAGGATTGGCCGCAACTGACCATCTGCCGCCCTTCCCTGCTGCTCGGCGAGCGGGTTGAACCGCGCCTGGCCGAGCAACTGGCCGGGCCGTTGTCCAAGCTGATTCCCGGCAAGTACCACGGTATCGAAGCCTGCCAACTGGCCCGGGCCATGTGGCGTCTGGCGCTGGAAGAGCAGGATGGGGTGCGGGTGGTGGAGTCGGATGAGTTGCGCAGGCTTGGGAAATGATTCTGTAGCGCCTGCGTGGATGCATAGTGGCGAGGGAGCTTGCTCCCGCTCGACTGCGCAGCAGTCGCCTTGGATCTCAGGGGAAAAAGCTGGGGGCTTCTCCGCAGCCCAGCGGGAGCAAGCGCCCTCGCCACAGGTTGTGAGGCAATTGCTTGCTACAACCCCCCATTCGCCTGGAACCCCACACCCAACGCCGTAAACAACGACAACGGCAACAACAAAGTATCGAGCAACGCGCTCCCAGGCAGATCGAGGCCCGGATAGCTCGGCGCCTCAGCGCCAAAGCGGTCCTTGGCGCAGCAACCGCCGTTCAGCGCATAAAGATCCAGGCGCGTCCCGGCGTACACCACCGGAGCACCCGGCTTGGCGGCGTCGAGGGTGCGGGCGGTGGCGCAACCGGTCAGTTGCAACGCCAGCAACACCGCCAGCAGCTTATTCATCGCTGCTCAAATGATGCTCGCCCCAACGTGGCAGCATGTCTTGGGGAATGTTCATCAGGTTGAGGATCCGGGCGACCACGAAATCGATCAGGTCATCGATGGTCTGTGGCTGATGATAGAAACCCGGCGAGGCCGGCAAAATGGTCACGCCCATGTTCGACAGCTTGAGCATGTGCTCCAGGTGAATGCTCGAATACGGCGCTTCCCGGGGCACCAGGATCAACTGGCGACGCTCCTTGAGCGTGACGTCCGCCGCCCGTTCGATCAGGTTGTTGCAGGCACCGGTGGCAATCGCCGACAGCGTCCCGGTGGAACACGGCACCACCACCATCGCCGCTGGCGCGCCGGAGCCGGAGGCCACCGGCGACATCCAGTCTTCCTTGCCATACACACGAATCTGCCCCGCCGCCGCTCCGGTGTACTCGGTGAGGAAGGCCTGCATCATCTGGGTCTTGGGTGGCAAGGTCACGTCGGTCTCGGTGGCCATCACCAGTTGCGCGGCCTTGGAGATGAGGAAATGCACTTCGCGGTCTTCGCGCACCAGGCAATCGAGCAAGCGCAAGCCGTACTGGGCGCCGGACGCACCAGTCATCGCCAGCGTGATGCGTTCCGGGCCATTGCCCTGCAAGCGAGTGTTCATTTCAGCGCCTCGGCCAGTTTGCCGTGCAGGCCGCCGAAGCCGCCATTGCTCATGATCACCACGTGGGTACCGGGCTGGGCCTGGCTTTTGACGCGTTCGATGATGCCTTCCAAGGAATCGCTGACAATCGACGGCACCGTACACAGCGCGGCGGTGGCGGCCAGATCCCAACCCAGGTTGGCCGGCGCATACCAGATCACCTGGTCGGCATCGACCACGCTTTCCGGCAAGCCGTCGCGGTGGGCACCGAGCTTCATGGAATTGGAGCGCGGCTCGATGATAGCGATCAACGGCGCATCACCGATGCGCTTGCGCAAGCCGTCGAGGGTGGTGGCAATAGCCGTCGGGTGGTGGGCGAAGTCGTCGTAAATGGTGATGCCGCGGACTTCGGCAACCTTTTCCATCCGCCGTTTCACGCTTTTGAACGCGCTCAACGCGGCGATGCCCATGGACGGCACCACGCCGACATGCCGGGCCGCCGCCAGGGTCGCCAGGGCATTGGCGACGTTGTGCTGGCCGGTCATGTCCCACTCGACCACGCCTTGGGGCTGGCCTTCGAACATCACTTCAAACTCAGAGCCGTCATCCTTGAGCAGCTTGACCTGCCACTGACCGCCCGCACCGGTGGTTTGCACCGGCGTCCAGCAGCCCATTTCAATGACGCGCTGCAACGCCGGCTCGGTAGTCGGGTGGATCACCAGGCCTTCGCTGGGGATGGTGCGCACTAAATGGTGAAATTGCCGCTCAATGGCCGGCAAATCGGGGAAGATGTCCGCATGATCGAACTCGAGGTTATTAAGGATCGCCGTGCGTGGACGGTAGTGGACGAACTTCGAGCGCTTGTCGAAAAATGCGCTGTCGTACTCATCGGCCTCGATCACGAAGAACGGCGTGCCACCCAGGCGCGCCGACACCGAGAAATTCTGCGGCACGCCACCTATCAGGAAGCCCGGGCTCATGCCCGCGTGCTCCAGCACCCAGGCGAGCATGCTGCTGGTGGTGGTCTTGCCGTGGGTGCCGGCCACAGCCAGGACCCAACGGCCCTGCAGCACATGGTCGGCCAGCCATTGCGGCCCGGACACGTACGGCAGGCCTTTGTTGAGCACGTACTCCACCGCCGGGTTGCCACGGGACATGGCGTTGCCGATGACCACCAGGTCCGGCGCCGGGTCCAGCTGTGCCGGGTCATAGCCCTGGGTCAACTCGATGCCCTGGGCTTCCAGCTGAGTGCTCATGGGCGGATAGACGTTGGCGTCGGAACCCGTCACGTGATGGCCTAATTCCTTCGCCAAAACCGCCATCGAACCCATGAAAGTGCCGCAAATACCGAGAATATGGATGTGCATAGTCGACCTCGTAAACATGGCCGCAGGTTAGCGTAGGGAGGGGAAAATCGCACCTTGTGTTTAGCCTTCGCACCGAGATCCACTGTGGGAGCGAGCCTGCTCGCGAAGGGCCGCGACGCGGTTATCGGGCAATCGCGTGCTTGCGCAGTTTGCGGTAGAGGGTATTGCGGCTGATCCCCAGCTGTTCAGCTGTGTGGGTCATATGCCAGCGCTGGCGCTCCAGCGCATCGAGCAACGCCAGTCGCTCGGCATCTTCCAGCGGGTGTTCTGTCGGGGCTTCTACCTGCTCCACCGGGCATTGGCGGATCACCGCCGGCAAGTCTTCCAAACCAATCCGCCCGCCGTCGCACAACGCAGCGAGGGTACGCAGCACATTGCGCAGCTGCCGCACGTTGCCCGGCCAGTCGAAGCCCAGCAATGCCTGGCGCGCCGGTTCGTCGATAAACAACGTCTCGGCGCCGCTCTCTTCAGCCAACAGGAAATCCAGCAGCTGAGATTTGTCACTGCGCTCACGCAACGCCGGCAACGGGATTTCCAAGCCATTGAGGCGGTAATACAGATCCTCGCGAAAACTGCCATCGCGCACCCGGTCGAGCAATTGCCGGTGAGTGGCGCTGATGATGCGTACGTTCACCGCCTCGGGTTCGCCGCCGATGGGCACCACGAGGCGATCTTCCAGCACCCGCAGCAAGCGAGTCTGCAAGGCCAGCGGCATGTCGCCGATTTCATCGAGAAACAGCGTGCCGCCGTCGGCCTGTTGCAACTTGCCGCGCATGCCCTCTTTTCTCGCGCCGGTGAAGCTGCCGCCGCGATAACCGAACAGCTCGCTTTCGATCAGGCTTTCTGGAATCGCGGCGCAGTTGAGGGCGACGAAGTTTTTCTCGGCGCGCTGGCTGGCATGGTGCACAGCCTTGGCAAACGCCTCCTTGCCGGAGCCGGTCTCGCCGTGGATCAGCAGCGGCACATCGCGTTCGTAGACCCGCAGTGCCTTGCGAAAATGTTCCTGCAACGCCGCATCCCCCAGGCAGATCCCCGGCAGACGTGCCGACTCGATGACTTTGAAGGCCGGCGCGACCGGGGCCGGGACGCTACGCGGCTGGCCGCGCAACACGGCAAACAGATGCCGGCCGTCACGGGTGCGCAACGGCCAACTGGCGCTGGCCTGGGCACTGGCCCGGCCCATCAGCTCATCCAGGGAACAATCAAAAAAGTCTTCGACCCGCTGGCCAAGCAAGCCGCCACGAATGTGCCCGAGCAGGTTCAGCGCGCTCTGGTTCACCGCGCAGATCCGCCCTTCGCCGTCGAACGCCATCAGCCCTTCGCTGAACAGCCCCACGGACTCGGCCTGCAGATGGAAGCGCAGTAGCCATTGATTGTCGAAGCAACGCAGGAAATAACAGCTCTCGATCATCTTCGCCGAGAGATTGACCAGGGCCATGGTGTGGAACTGGCTCTGGCGCGACACGTCTGGCCGGGCCGAGGACACATCGAGCACCGCCAGCAGTTCGCCATGAGGGTCGAACACCGGGCTCGCCGAGCAGGTCAGGCCGGTGTGACGGCCGCGAAAATGTTCTTCCTGGTGGATGGTCAGGGCTTGGCGTTCCACCAGGCAGGTGCCGATGCCGTTGGTGCCTTCGCAGGCTTCGCTCCAGTCGGCGCCCAGCCAAAGGCCGGCCCGCTCGAAAATCTTCCGCTCGCTGGGGGCAGTGACGCAGTTGAGGATCACGCCCCGAGCGTCGGTGAGCAGCACAGCGTGGCCGGCGCCGGAAAGTTGTTGATGCAGGCTGGTCATTTCCGTGCCGGCGATATGCAGCACTTGCTGCAAACGCTCGCGGCTTTCCAGCACTCGGCCATGTTCAAGCACCGTCGGCGCCAGGTTCTGCGCCGGGTCGAGGTGATAGTCCTCAAGGCAGCGCAGCCAGGAACGGGCAATCGACGGATCGCTGCCAGGCCCCTGCAAATGGGCCTTGCCCTGGGTGACCGTCAAGACTTGCTGGGCATGGCGACTCAAATGGTTGCTGTGCATTTCTTATTGTTCTCCCCGAAGGACCTTTTTGGACCTGCAGACACATTGCCCCGTGGCGAGGGAGCTTGCTCCCGCTGGGCTGCGCAGCGGCCCCAAAACCTGAGTTTGCGGTGCATCAGGCAGACCGAGTTGGCTGCCTTGGGACCGCTTCGCGGTCCAGCGGGAGCAAGCTCCCTCGCCACAAAAGCGGCTTGTCACCCAAACAGTCCTGCAAGAGAAGCAGTCTTGCCAAAAAAGCGGTCCGCCCATGGCCTCGCCGTCGAAGCCAGCATCCTCCAGCCCACCGACCTTTGCAATGCTGGCGCGACTTGCCGGTCACAGACTGTCTCAGCCATGGCACAAACTGTCACACCCTGCGTATCGCAACCGTGACACAGCCCCTCCGTTTGTCTGACGAATTCCTCCCAAAGTCTTGATTTCCGGGCCCTGCAAGGCAATGGCCCAACCTTTGCTCTAGGCTTAAGTACCAGCGCGAATTTGCGCGGCTCCCTAATAAGCACAAAAGCCAAGGAGAACTCATCATGCGTTACGCTCACCCCGGTACTGAAGGCGCTATCGTTTCGTTCAAGGCCAAATACGGTAACTACATCGGCGGCGAGTTCGTCGCGCCTGTCAAAGGTCAGTACTTCACCAATACTTCGCCGGTCAATGGCCAGCCCATTGCCGAATTCCCGCGCTCCACGGCCGAAGACATCGACAAAGCCCTGGATGCCGCCCACGCCGCCGCTGATGCCTGGGGCGCTACGTCGGTCCAGGCCCGTTCGCTGATCCTGCTGAAAATCGCCGACCGCATCGAAGCGAACCTCGAAACCCTGGCGATCACCGAATCCTGGGACAACGGCAAGGCCGTGCGTGAAACCCTCAACGCCGACATCCCATTGGCAGCCGACCACTTCCGCTACTTCGCCGGTTGCCTGCGAGCCCAGGAAGGCAGCGCCGCCGAGATCGACGGCAACACCGTGGCCTATCACATCCATGAACCATTGGGCGTGGTCGGGCAGATCATCCCGTGGAACTTCCCGCTGCTGATGGCCGCCTGGAAACTCGCCCCGGCTCTGGCCGCCGGCAACTGTGTGGTACTCAAGCCGGCCGAGCAAACCCCGCTGGGCATCTGCGTGCTGATGGAACTGATCGGCGACCTGCTGCCACCGGGCGTGCTGAACGTGGTGCAAGGTTTCGGCAAGGAAGCCGGTGAAGCCCTCGCCACCAGCAAGCGCATCGCCAAAATCGCCTTCACCGGTTCCACCCCGGTGGGCTCGCACATCATGAAATGCGCCGCCGAGAACATCATCCCGTCCACCGTGGAACTGGGCGGCAAGTCGCCGAATATCTTCTTCGAAGACATCATGCAGGCCGAGCCAAGCTTCATCGAAAAAGCCGCCGAAGGCCTGGTGCTGGCGTTCTTCAACCAGGGCGAAGTCTGCACCTGCCCATCCCGCGCCTTGGTGCAGGAGTCGATCTACGACGAATTCATGCAAGTGGTGATGAAGAAAATCGAGCAGATCAAGCGCGGCGACCCGCTGGACACCGACACCATGGTCGGCGCCCAGGCATCCGAGCAGCAATTCGACAAGATTCTTTCGTACTTGGAAATTGCCAAGGGCGAAGGCGCGCAACTGTTGACCGGCGGCCAGGTGGAGAAACTCGAAGGCAACCTTTCCAGCGGTTATTACATCCAGCCGACCCTGCTCAAGGGCACCAACAAGATGCGCGTCTTCCAGGAAGAAATCTTCGGCCCGGTGGTGAGCATCACCACCTTCAAGGACGAAGCCGAAGCCCTGGCCATCGCCAACGACACCGAGTTCGGCCTCGGCGCGGGCCTCTGGACCCGCGACATCAACCGCGCCTACCGCATGGGCCGGGCGATCAAGGCCGGTCGCGTCTGGACCAACTGCTACCACCTGTACCCGGCCCACGCCGCGTTCGGTGGCTACAAGAAGTCCGGCGTCGGGCGCGAGACGCACAAGATGATGCTCGACCACTACCAGCAGACCAAGAATCTGCTGGTGAGCTACGACATCAATCCGTTGGGGTTCTTCTAAGTAAAAAAGGGCGAGGCAGGCAACCCTGCTTCGCCCTTTAGATTGCCTTCGCGAGCAGGCTCGCGAAGGCGGCGGTCCAGCTTGCATCCATGCTGTATGCAACACACCGGTTCCAAGAGCAGCCCCGCTCCAACAGGGCCAAAAAAAATAAAAACAGGTGAACCCTTATGCCAAGCGATCATGCAACCCCGCAACCGGCAACGTCCTCGGTCGATTTCGAAAAAGTCGGCTCCGAATATTTCCAACAACGTGAACTGAAGAAAGGCGCGGCGGGCTGGGTCCTGCTGGTAGGCCTGGGCGTGGCCTATGTCATTTCCGGCGACTACGCTGGCTGGAACTTCGGCCTGGCCCAGGGCGGCTGGGGTGGGATGTTCCTCGCCACGCTGCTGATGGCCGCGATGTACCTGTGCATGTGTTTTTCCCTCGCCGAGCTGTCTTCGATGATCCCCACCGCCGGCGGCGGCTACGGTTTTGCCCGCAGCGCATTCGGGCCTTGGGGCGGATTCCTCACGGGAACCGCGATCCTGATCGAATACGCCATTGCCCCGGCGGCGATTGCCGTGTTCATCGGCGCCTATTGCCAGTCGCTGTTCGGCATTGGCGGCTGGATGATCTACCTGGCGTTCTACATCATCTTCATTGCCATCCACATTTTCGGCGTCGGGGAAGCCCTCAAGCTGATGTTCATCATCACCGCCGTCGCCGCCCTGGCACTGGGGGTTTTCCTGGTGGCGATGGTGCCGCACTTCAACGTCGCCAACCTGCTGGACATTCCGGTCACCGAGGCCGCTGGGGCCAGTTCGTTCCTGCCGTTCGGCTACGTCGGCGTCTGGGCGGCCATCCCTTATGCGATCTGGTTTTTCCTCGCCGTGGAAGGCGTGCCGCTGGCCGCTGAAGAAACCAAGAACCCCAAGCGCGACCTGCCGCGCGGCCTGATCGGCGCGATGCTGGTGCTGGTGGCCTTTGCCCTGCTGATTCTGGTGATCGGCCCGGGCGGCGCGGGCTCCAACGCGTTGATGGCGTCGGGCAACCCACTGGTGGAAGCCCTGGCCAAGGCCTACGGCGGCTCGACCTGGATGGGCAACTTCGTCAACCTGGTCGGCCTGGCCGGTTTGATCGCCAGTTTCTTCTCGATCATCTACGCCTACTCGCGGCAGATCTTCGCGCTGTCCCGCGCCGGCTACCTGCCGCGCAAACTCTCGGAAACCAATAAAAGCAAAGCGCCGGTCCTGGCGTTGGTCATCCCCGGCATCATCGGTTTCGGCCTGTCCTTGACCGGCCAGGGCGACCTGCTGATTCTGGTGGCGGTGTTCGGCGCGACCATTTCCTACGTGCTGATGATGGCCGCGCACATCACCCTGCGCATCCGTCGCCCCAAAATGGACCGGCCATACCGCACGCCGGGCGGCATCTTCACCTCGGGCGTGGCGCTGGTGCTGGCGTGTATCGCCGTGGTGGCGGGCTTCCTGGTCGATCCTCGGGTGGTGATCGGCGCCGCGATCATCTATGGAGTGTTAATTGCTTATTTTGCTTTCTACAGTCGGCATCACTTGGTCGCAGGCACGCCCGAAGAGGAATTCGCGGCCATTCAAAAAGCCGAAGAAGCCTTGCACTAAGCCGTAACGTGCCGAAAAACACGGCGCCGCCCAGCGGCGCCGTCACGGAGAACCTGTATGGCCAGTTTTGCACACACGGTCGGCGCCCAGACCTACCGCTTCGACAGCCTCAAAGACCTGATGGCCAAGGCCAGCCCGGCGCGTTCCGGGGACTTCCTGGCCGAGATCGCCGCGCTCAACGATGGCGAGCGCGTGGCCGCGCAAATGGCCCTGGCTGACTTGCCCCTCAGCCATTTCCTGCAAGAAATGCTGATTCCTTACGAGGCCGACGAAGTCACCCGTTTGATCGTCGACACTCACGACAAACAAGCTTTTGCCGTCGTCAGCCACCTCACGGTCGGCGGTTTTCGCGATTGGCTGCTCAGCGAAGCCGCCGACGAACAGAGCCTGCGGGCACTGGCTCCTGGCCTGACGCCGGAAATGGTCGCCGCCGTGTCGAAAATCATGCGCGTGCAAGACCTGGTGCTGGTGGCGCAGAAAATCCGCGTGGTGACCAAGTTTCGCGGCACCCTCGGCCTGCGCGGGCGATTGTCCACGCGCCTGCAACCCAACCACCCCACCGACGAACCCGCCGGCATCGCCGCGAGCATCCTCGACGGCCTGCTCTTCGGCAACGGCGACGCCATGATCGGTATCAACCCGGCCACTGACAGCACCGCCTCGATCTGCGCCATGCTGGAAATGCTCGACGCCATCATCCAGCGCTACGACATCCCCACCCAAGGTTGCGTGCTGACCCACGTCACCACCTCCATCGAAGCGGCGAACCGGGGCGTGCCCCTGGACCTGGTGTTCCAGTCCATCGCCGGCACCGAAGCGGCCAACGCCAGTTTCGGCATCAGCCTGAACATTTTGAAGGAAGGCTACGACGCAGGGCTCAGCCTGAATCGCGGCACCTTGGGCAACAACCTGATGTATTTCGAAACCGGCCAAGGCAGCGCGCTGTCGGCCAATGCCCACCACGGCGTCGATCAACAGACCTGCGAGACGCGGGCCTACGCCGTGGCGCGACATTTCAACCCGTTCCTGGTGAACACGGTTGTAGGCTTCATCGGTCCGGAATACCTCTACAACGGTAAACAAATCATCCGCGCCGGCCTCGAAGACCACTTCTGCGGCAAGTTGCTCGGCGTGCCGATGGGCTGCGACATCTGCTACACCAACCACGCCGAAGCCGACCAGGACGACATGGACACCCTGCTGACCCTGCTGGGCGTGGCCGGGATCAACTTCATCATGGGCATCCCCGGCTCCGACGACATCATGCTCAACTACCAGACCACCTCGTTCCACGACGCCCTCTATGCCCGCCAGACCCTGGGCCTCAAGCCCGCGCCGGAATTCGAAACCTGGCTGGCGAACATGGGCATCTTCACTCAGGCCGATGGCCGGGTGCGGTTCGGCGACAACCTGCCACCGGCGTTTCGTCACGCCCTCGCGCATTTGGGATAAGAGACCTGCCCATGGATAAAAACCCCGTCGATTCGCAAAACCCTTGGCTGAACCTGCGCAACCTCACCCCGGCGCGCATCGCCCTGGGCCGCACCGGCACCAGCCTACCCACCTCGGCGCAACTGGACTTCCAATTCGCCCACGCCCAGGCCCGCGATGCTGTGCACCTGGCGTTCGATCACCAGGGCATCCGCGCACAACTGACTGAGCGTGGCCGTGAAAGCCTGTTGCTCCACAGCGCAGCCAGCGACCGCAATAGCTATCTACAACGCCCGGATCTGGGTCGACGGCTCGACGACGCCTCCGCGCAAATCCTTCAGGACTACGCCGCCGCCCATCCCGGCGGTGTGGACTTGGTCATTGTGGTGGCTGACGGGCTGTCAGCGCTGGCGGTACATCGCCATACGCTGCCGTTCCTGGCGCGCCTGGAAGAACAGATTGCCGCCGAAGGCTGGTCTGTGTCGCCCATCGTTTTGGTGGAACAGGGCCGCGTCGCGGTGGCCGATGAAGTGGCGCAGCGGCTCGGCGCAAAAATGTCGGTGATCCTGATCGGTGAACGCCCCGGCCTCAGCTCCCCCGACAGCCTGGGGCTGTATTTTACCTACGCCCCCAAGGTCGGCCTGACCGATGCGTATCGCAACTGCATCTCCAATGTGCGCCTCGAAGGCCTGAGCTATGGCATGGCGGCCCATCGCCTGATCTATCTGATGCGCGAGGCCTGTCGCCGACAGCTCTCGGGGGTCAATCTGAAGGACGAAGCCCAAGTAAATACTTTAGAGGCGGAAAACGGTGCCGATATGAAAGGTAATTTCCTACTGGCGCCGCCCCCAAGCTGAACCTGTCATGCAATTGCGCTTTTGATCCGCTTTCAGGCAGCATCTGGGCACGGCAGTCCGCCGTTGTTGTCAGACTTGATGTCGACCTTTGCAGACGAGACCTACCATGCGGATTATCCAAGCGACGCTGGAACACCTGGACCTGCTGACCCCATTGTTCGTCAAATACCGGGAGTTCTACGGCTCGCTGCCTTTTCCGGACTCGTCCCGGGCCTTCCTGGAAAAACGCCTGCGCCGCAAGGAGTCGGTGATCTACCTGGCCCTGCCGGATGACGACGACAGCAAGTTGCTCGGCTTCTGCCAGCTCTACCCCAGCTTCTCGTCGCTGTCGCTCAAGCGCGTGTGGATCCTCAACGACATCTACGTCGCCGAAGACGCCCGCCGCCAACTCGTCGCCGACAACCTGATCCGCACCGCAAAAAAAATGGCCAAGGAAACCAACGCCGTCCGCATGCGCGTCTCCACCAGCAGCAACAACGACGTCGCGCAGAAAACCTACGAGTCGATCGGCTTCAAGGAAGACTCCGAGTTCAAGAACTACGTGCTGCCGATCAGTGAAGGGCTTTGACCCCTGCGGCTAGATGAAGCCTCTGTGGCCAGGTGAAACCTTGTGACTGAGTGAAACCCTCGTGGCGAGGGAGCTTGCTCCCGCTGGGCTGCGCAGCAGCCCCAAAACCTGAGCACGCGGTACATCAGGCCGACCGAGCTGCCTGCTTTGGGACCGCTACGCGGTCCAGCGGGAGCAAGCTCCCTCGCCACAAAATCGGTCCGAGCCACGCCTCATCCAGCCAGTCCCCTTGGAAATCCCCCGCTACAAACTCAACACGCGCTTCACAATCCCCACCGTATAATGCCGCTCTTCCCTGCTTGTAAGAAAAAGCTACACACTCTGTAGCCCATACTCAAAGCCAGACCCACCAGCCCCGCCGAGTCGGGCCGCCACCAAGGTGTTACGCATGGATTTCAACCCCCTCGACCTCATCCTGCATCTCGACGTCTACCTCGACATGCTGGTGACCAACTACGGGACGTGGATCTACGCCATCCTGTTCCTGGTGATCTTCTGTGAAACCGGCCTGGTGGTCATGCCGTTCCTGCCGGGCGACTCCCTGTTGTTCATCGCCGGCGCCGTAGCCGCCGGTGGCGCCATGGACCCGGTACTGCTGGGGGGCCTGTTGATGCTCGCGGCCATCCTCGGCGACAGCACCAACTACCTCATCGGCCGTACCGCTGGCGAAAAACTGTTCAGCAACCCCAACTCGAAAATCTTCCGCCGCGACTACCTGCAGCAGACCCACGATTTCTACGATAAACACGGCGGCAAAACCGTGACCCTGGCGCGCTTCCTGCCGATCATCCGCACCTTCGCGCCCTTCGTCGCCGGCGTGGGCAAGATGAATTACCTGCGTTTCTTCGGCTTCAGCGTCCTTGGCACCATCCTATGGGTTGGCGGCCTGGTGACCCTCGGCTACTTCTTCGGCAACGTGCCCTTCATCAAGCAAAACCTGTCGCTGCTGGTGGTGGGCATCATCCTGCTGTCGCTGCTGCCGATGATCATTGGCCTGGTGCGCAGCAAAATGAGCCAGCGCGGCTCAAAAGCCGAAACGCGCTGATCGCTCCATGTGGTCCTTGAGCAACTGGCGCCGCCGACGCGCCCTCGCCAAACACCCCGTGGCCGAGGACACCTGGCAACGGGTGCGCCAGCAATTGAGCTTCCTCGACGGCATCAGCGCCGAAGAAGACCAATGGCTGCGTGAAGCCTGCGTACTGTTCCTGCACGACAAACACCTCACCGCCCTGCCCGGCGTCGAACTGCACCAGGAACAACGCCTGCTGCTCGCCGCCCAGGCCCAATTGCCACTGATGCACCTCGGCGACCTGAACTGGTACCAGGGCTTCCACGAAATCGTCCTCTACCCCGACGACTTCCTCAGCCCCCAACGCTACCGCGACGCCAGCGGCATCGAGCACGAATGGGACGGCGAACACAGCGGCGAAGCCTGGCCCCAAGGCCCGATCATCCTGGCCTGGGACGGCGTGATGGCCAGCGGCGGCTGGGACGGTTACAACCTGGTGATCCACGAACTGGCGCACAAACTCGACATGCTCAACGGCGACGCCAACGGCCTGCCACCGCTCCACGCCGACATGCGCGTCAGCGACTGGGCCGACGCCATGCAACATGCATTCGATGATCTGGACCGCCAGCTCGACCACAACCCCGACGCAGAAACCGCCATCGATCCCTATGCCGCCGAAAACCCCGCCGAGTTCTTCGCCGTCACCAGCGAATACTTCTTCAGCGCCCCGGATCTGCTGCACCAGGCCTATCCTCGGGTGTATGAACAGCTCAAGGCGTTTTACCGCCAGGATCCGTTGGCCCGGCTGCGGCAACTTCAGGCCGAAGATCCGGTCTATCAGGCGTCATACTAAGGTCTAGGGCAAAGCCCAAGACCCTGGTAGCGTGGCAACAGCGGCCGAATATGCCTATAATCGCCGCCACTTTTTGGTCAATCCGACCAGTCATCTGGTCAACTAACGGGGGCACCGCCCAATGAGCTACAGCAAGATTCCGGCTGGCAAAGACCTGCCGAACGACATCTACGTCGCGATCGAAATCCCGGCCAACCACGCCCCGATCAAATACGAAATCGACAAAGACAGCGATTGCCTGTTCGTTGACCGTTTCATGGCCACCCCGATGTTCTACCCGGCCAACTACGGTTACATCCCCAATACCCTGGCCGACGACGGCGACCCCCTCGACGTGCTGGTCGTAACCCCTTACCCAGTGGCTCCAGGCTCGGTCATCCGCGCCCGTCCAGTCGGCATTCTGAACATGACCGACGACGGCGGCGGCGATGCCAAAGTCATCGCAGTACCCCACGACAAACTGTCGCAACTGTACGTCGATGTGAAGGAATACACCGACCTGCCACCACTGCTGATCCAGCAGATCGAGCACTTCTTCGCGAACTACAAAGACCTCGAAAAAGGCAAGTGGGTCAAGATCGAAGGCTGGGCCGGCGCAGACGCCGCCCGCGAAGCGATCACCAAGTCGGTTGCCGCCTACAAAGGCTGAGACCGAACTTAAAAAGAACCCCGGTTAACCGGGGTTTTTTTATGCTTGGACCCTGGCTAATACAACTTCGTATTACCAGCGTTTACCTGCGTTTATCCCGCTAGTTTTGGTTCCTGCAAACGGAAAGATCATCTTATAAATTCACACGACATGTTTATTGCCGAAAGCACAGTCGCCCCTAAACTTTCCGTTTATGAAAATACATTCCAGTGGCGACCGCTTCAGAGCCCTTCTCAAAGAAGCCAACATCCGATCCGCCGACTTCGCGAAGTTGTACGGCGTAAAATCGCAGCATGTAAATAACTGGTTCAACCGTGGCATCCCACCGGGACGCATCTACAGCATCGCCGGCCTGCTCACCGTCAGCCCGCAATGGCTCGCCACCGGCGAAGGCCCGCAAACCCCACTGGGCCTCGGCCCCGGCACCACCTATGAAGCCGCCGAAAACGACGGCGTCTACAGCGTGGCGGAAACCACGGACATCGAACTGCCGTTCTACAAGGAAGTCCCGATTGCCCCCGGCGAAACCAAAACTTACATCACCGAAATCCCCGATCAATCCATCCGCCTGCCCCGCACCCACCTAGAATCCCTGGAAATCGACCCCAGCGACGCCATCTGCACCACCATGGTCGGTGACAGCATGGCCGAACGCATCGAAGACGGCTCCACCCTCGCCATCGACCGGGGTCTGACCCAAATCGTCGACGGCCAAATCTACGCCCTCGAACACGACGGCATGCTGCGCATCAAATACCTGCACCGCATCCCCGGTAACCGACTTCGGCTGCGCAGCCACAACAGCGCCGCCTACCCCGACGAAGTCTTCAGCGCCGAACAGATCGACGCACAACACATCCACGTGATCGGCTGGGTGTTCTGGTGGTCAACCCTCAACAAACAGAGACCGCCGGTGTCCGATTGACTTCCCAACGGCAGGGATCGCTTTTCGTGGCGAGGGAGCTTGCTCCCGCTGGGCTGCGCAGCAGCCCCCGCTGTTCCCCCTGATTCACCCCTAACCCAATGATTCCACACCACTTACCACTGGGATTCCAAAGCAAACCCACGTATCCTCCGCCCCACATTTGCGAGCCCACGCCTCGCACCGACAAGGCAGATCACTTTCTGACCAAGTCCCACAGCCGGCCGCAAGAGCCGGATGTACGTTTTGAAGGCTGGTAAGGTTTGTCAAAAACGAACTGAATCAGTCAACGAGAAGCCGGCCATAAGCCGGCTTTTTATTGTCTGAATTCCAAGGGGTCCAGCGGGTTCTTGCCTATCCGGAACCAATTAAAGATTTGCCCTACAGACCCTATCTCCTTTCCTGACTTATTTCTCCAGCCATCCCCGGCAAAGTCTCGCGCCTTCCTGCGTTGCGAGATGTCTGAATGCGTTTCCCTGACAAGACCCCGTCTCTAAGCGGCGCCATTGGTTCGCTGGTCCTGGCCGTCATGAACAAGCCCAATGTCGAGGCGGTGCTACAGGATTTTCGCAATTGCCTGGGCGACTACGACACCTGGGCGCAAAAGTTCTGGAACGGCCAGACGCTGGACATCGAGCAGGTGTTCAAGGTCGGCAATGAGGTCTCGCTCGCGCCTACGAAGGACGGCGGCAAGCAAGTCAGTGCCGTGGTGGCGAGCTGTCCGGCACAAGGTCCATTGACCCTTGTGCATATGTTCCAGGCATCACGTTTCGTGCCAATCGGCGACACACCGGTGGTGCTCGAGCCCATCATTCGGGACGCGCTGGGGAAAGAAACGTTTGGCGATCCAATCCCATACGTCATCGGCCCCAGCGGCATCCTGGAAATCCCTGAATGCGACCGCGGCCAGCGTTACCGCATCAGCTTTTTTCCGAATGTCACGAGCGATCACGTCAGGGCGCTGTATGCCTCTTATCAAACAACGATCGCCGAGCTCGAAGGTTGGCTGAAAGCCGAGTGGAACGAGTTTCAACCACAGTGGAAGGAATTCTCCGACAGCCGTTTTTTCAAGCGCGTCGACCTGTTGGAGCAGTCTCAGTTACGCGGCTTTGAAAAAGGCCTGTTTGAACTGTGGGACGACATCAAACAGATCTTCGATCTGCTGGCGGACCTTAAGGCCAACAGTGAAAAGCTCCTGGAATACCTCACCGAGGCCGAGCTTGAGCAACTGCTGGAAACTTCGTCAGAGGCGATCGCCAAAGCGCTGATGATCCTGAGCGATGAGCCCTTGCTCTTCGTCTACACGGCGGCGTTCACCAGTTGGCTGCGGATGCTACCGCCGCAGTACATGGCCGAAGTCATGGGGGAGATGCGCGCCGAGGTCTTGATCAACTTCATCCTGATAATCGTTACCGGCGGCTTAGGCATAGGCCTGCGCCTGAGCGGCAAGGCGCTGCGCTTGGTTCGCTCGGAACGAGCCCGCGCATGGTTGCAGGCCTCGAGCCAACGCCTGGGCCAACTCGGTGGCGACAGCCTTAACGCTCATGCCGATGTGCTCAAGCCGGTCGTGATTGCGGGGCGAGGACCTTCAGTGGGGCCGGCGCCTGTCAGACCCTTGCAAATCACCACGGGAGACTCCCCACCTCTGTCGGTCAGCAATCCTGCCGCGATCGTGCGGGAAAAATCCCAGCCTTCCACTCAGCTAAACAAGTACGAGCCCCACGACGACGCCCCCGCCCAATCGAAAAACCCCAACGGCGACCCCGCCGACAGCGCCGCCCAGACCCGCACCGACGGTTGCCCGGTGTCCATGGTCACCGGCGAAGAGCTGCTCACCCTCGATGACGGCACCCTCGACGGACGCTTGCCCTTCGTCTTCACCCGCCTCTACCGCACCAGCGCCGCCGACCTGGACATCGGCCTCGGCCGCGGATGGACCCATGCCCTGGCCCATCGCCTGTTGATCGACGGCGAGCAGGTGACCTGGGTCGACCAGGAAAACCGCCGCACCACGTTTCCCCGGCCCAGCCTGCAACGCCCAGCCATCCACAACAGCCTGGCCCGCGCGGCGATTTACCTGAGCCGCGAGCCGGACGAATTGATCGTCGCCCAGCCCGGCGAAGACGCTCCTTTCCTACATTTTCGCGACGGTCATCTGATCGCCCTGAGCGATCGGTACGACAACCGCCTGACCGTCCAACGCAACATCTACGGCGACATCAGCCGTCTGGACAACGGTGCCGGCCGCTGTTTGCGTTTGCGCTACGAACATCGGCACCTGGTCGCCATCGACTATCAGAGCTTCCACCCGGCGCTGACCCTTGACGAAGCCTGGCGCACTGAACAGACCCTGGTGACCTACCGCTACGATGCGCGTTTGCGCCTCATCGAAGCGACCAACGCCGCCGGCGAGAGCGAGCGCTACGACTACGACGACCAGCACGTCATCCTCCAGCGGCAACTGGCCGGGGGCGCGAGTTTCTACTGGGAGTGGCAAGGCCTCGGCCCGGCGGCGCGCTGTGTCCGGCATTGGGCTTCGTTCGCGCAGATGGACAGCCGCTACACGTGGGGCGACGACGGCAGCGTCACGGTCCGGCATATCGATGGCAGCCAGGACGTGTATGTCCACGACGACCGCGCGCGGCTGGTGCGCCAGGTCGATCCCGCCGGCGGCGAACACCTCAAGGCTTATGACGAACAGGGCCGGCTGATCGCCGAGCAAGACCCGCTGGGCGCCGTCACCGAATACCGCTACGACGAAGTCGGACGGCTGGTGGCGCTGATTCCGCCGGAAGGCGAGCCCACGTCCTACGAATACCGAAACGGTTTCCTGCACGCCCGGACTCGCGGCAAGGCCGTGTGGACCTACTGGCGCAATGCCCAGGGCGACATCATCGAAGTCGTCGACCCGGCTCGCCAAAGCACCTGGTATCACTACGACGACCAGGGGCAACTGAACACCATCAGCTACCCGGACGGCGGTGCCCATCATTTTGTGCGAAACCCGTTGGGCCAACTGACGGAAGAAATCCTGCCGGACGACGGCCAGCGAGTTTTTTCCTACGACGCCCTGGGCCGCCTGCTGACCCGTCAAGACGAAAGCGGCGCCGTCACCCATTACCAATGGGACGCCGTGGGCCGCTTGCTACAGACCACCCTGCCCACCGGCGCGACCCGTGCATGGAGCTACAACGCCTACGGCAAGGTCACCGCGAAGCGGGACGAACTGGGGCGCATCACCCGCTACGAATACGCCGACGATCTGCACCTGGTCAGCCGCCGCCTCAACCCCGACGGCAGCGAACTGAAGTACCGCTACGACTCGGCGCGGCTGTTGCTGACCGAAATCGAGAACGAATCCGGCGAAAAGTATCAGCTGGACTACACGCCCAACGGACTGATCCGACAGGAAACCGGCTTCGACGGCCAGCGCACCGGCTATGCCTACGACCTCAACGGCCACCTGCTGGAAAAGACCGAGTTCGGCGCCGACGGCAGCCAGCGGATCACCGCCTACCAACGCGACACCGCCGGCCGCCTGCTGCGCAAGACCTTGCCCGACGGTGCCACGGTCGAGTACGGCTACGACGCCCTCGGGCGACTGATCAGCGTTGAAGACGGCCATTGGCCGCTGGCCTACGAATACGACAACCAGGACCGCCTCGTCGCCGAACACCAGGGTTGGGCGAGCCTGCATTATCGCTACGACGATGTCGGCCGGTTGGTACATTGCCGCCTGCCCGATCGCAGCACCCTGGATTACCGCCACCTGCGAGGCGGGGCGCTGATCGCCATCGACCTCAACGGCACGTGCCTGACCGAACACCGCTTCAAGGGCGGCCGCGAACGCCAGCGCCAGCAGGGCCAGTTGCTCAGCGACTACAGCTACGACGAACAGGGTCGCCTCAAGGCCCAGACCGTGTGGCAAAGCCAGCAAAAACAACTGTTCTGGCGTGACTATTCCTACAGCGCCAACGGCAACCTCGCCGCGCTTTCCGACACGCGAAACCGACGCGGCTACCACTACGACGCGCTGGATCGCCTGGTGCGCATCGACTACGCCCACAGCCAACCCCCGGAACACTTTTCCCACGACCCGGCCGGCAATGTGTTGTTCAACGACCGTCCCGGCCCGACCACCCTCAAGGGCAACCGCCTGCTGATGGAGGGTGATCGTCACTATGACTACGACGCCTACGGCAACCTGGTCCGCGAACGCCGCGGCCATGCCCAGTGCCTCGTCACGCAATACCGCTACGACAGCCAACATCGGCTCATCGGCGTCACCACCCCCGACGGAAGCGAAACCTCCTACCGCTACGACGCCTTCGGCCGACGCATCGAAAAGACCGTGGACGGCCTCACCACGGAATTCATCTGGCAGGGCGACCAGGTCATCGCTGAAAGCAGCGACCGTCACTACCAGAGCTACGTCTATGAGCCCGGCACCTTCCGCCCCCTGGCCCTGCTGGAAGGCGCAGGCCCGGAAAAAGCCACGCCGTTCTACTACCACCTCGACCACCTCGGCACCCCTCAGGAACTGACCAGCCACCAAGGCGAAGTCGTCTGGGCCGCGCGCTACAACGGCTACGGCAAACTCACCGAACTGCGCCACGGCGACGGCAAGCGCCTGGAACAACCGCTGCGCTTTCAGGGGCAATACCACGACCGGGAAAGCGGCCTGCATTACAACCGGCACCGGTACTACAATCCGGAGACGGGGCGGTATCTGACGCTGGACCCGAGCAAGCTGGCGGGTGGGCTCAATGGGTATCGGTACACCCTGAACCCGACGGGGTGGGTGGATCCGTTGGGGTTGTCATGTTGCCCTGGAGATATTGAGGCCGATGGGCCGTACAGCGAAATAGTGCCCGGGGGAGGTTTGGCTGCGCATGAGGCTCGCGGTGGGCATTTGATTGCAAAGCACGTAGGCAGAACAGATGCACAGCTAGCCCAAAGGATGGAAGCAGAGCCTAATATCCCTGCGGCTTCCACATTCCCTGATAGAGCGACTGCCGAGTCGTCCGCAGCCAGGGGGATAGCCGCCAATAAACAGAACATTGAAGACTTTTTAAATAGCCCAAAGACGAAAACAAAAATCACACATACTTATGCCGAGCCGGTTGGTGTCAGCTTACTGCGCGACCGCGATGATCATATACCAGCGTATAAGGCTTTGTTTGTACTGAAAAAAGACCCTAGGAAACCAGAGGGCTATTTTTTACTGACAGGATTCCCTGAAGCATGAAAACAAAACTTGTCGAACTGCATGATTTTTTTGGCGCCTACTTTCATCAAGACTGGATGATCGAGCATGGAAGCTCAGAAGAAGTCATTAGTTCCTTTTTAGTTGAATCTAATATCGGCATCCTGAGACTCGTCCAGCAGGAAATCGACTCATTGCTTAACGAACAGAGAAGTGAGCAGGACTTAAGAGATTATCTCTTGAAGGAACTTAGCTGTTATTACTGTTACTGGAACGAATGGCAAACCGGCGAACAATGGCTGCTTCATATTGCTAACAGATTAGACATTACAATCAGTCAGCTTGGCCGTCCCAAATGAAAGTTGAGTTGCTCTCGACTGACACACCGCCTTCGCGAGCAGGCTCGCTCCCACATGGGATTCACATGGATGCTGGTGTCGTGTTCCACCCCCGCCACTGAGTCGATAATCAAAAAAACGGAACCCAATCCCAGCGCTCCCGCTCAATTTTAAAGAGACCAACCCAAGACGGAGCCCCGCCGCCATGAACAACCCAACCCTCACCTTCGCCCAACTCCACCCCGGCGACCGCTTCACCTTGCCCGCCGATCACCGCCTATTCACCAAGCTCACCGACAGCACCGCCCGAGAGCACAGCGTGCATTCGATCAATCTCAAGGAAGAAGGCTTCGGTTATCGCGAGGATCCGATCGAGACTCTGCCTCAGGATGCGCCGGTGGCATACGTACCGGTCGGCGGGCCCCTGCGGGCAGGCGGTTAGGCGGAACCGCGCCAGCATTCCCTTTACAGGTATTCGCCTTCCCCCGCGCCGAAGTAGACTGCCAACACACGTAGAACGCTTATCCACGGCAGCACCGGACAATCAGGAATGCTGCACCGCTCTGACCCAAGGAGAAACTCTATGTCCCTTCCGCCCGAAGGCCTTCCGATCTATCGCGTGCTGACCGGCCCAGACGATTCCGCGTTCTGTCATCGCGTCAGCGATGCATTGAAGATGGGTTATATGCTCCATGGCGCTCCCTCCGTCACATTCAACGGAGAACGGGTCATCGTCGCCCAGGCGGTTGTCTGGCCTTCGGCAATGGCACCGGCTTGACAGCAATGCCCCCAAGCAAAAGGCCAGTACTTTTTGGATCCAAGCGAGGAGATTGGGACTTGTCTGATAGGGTTCGAAGGTCTATTTTGTATCCGCATAAGTATATAGCTCTCAGCACTAACAGGGCCTGAGGGCAGACGCGATTTGTATCGGAAAAGAATACAAACGCGACGCCCCATAATAGGGCGTTTCCAGTTCAAATCGATTTGGGCCGTGTTCCCCACGATTGTCTTCCTTTTGAAACAATCCGGTTTCGGATTGCTGCCAGTGTGAAATGTATGTGGATGGCAAGATTGCCATGAGCACATGGACGTCATGATCACGCGCATTGAGTAGCGGATGCTCAATGCCTACAGGGAGGTTGTCATGCTGGATCGCCAACAGTTGGAAGCGTTTGCCTGCGTCATTGAACACAAAAGTTTTGAACGCGCTGCGTCGGCGCTCAACATCACCAGCGGTGCCATATCGCAGCGAATCAAATCTCTGGAAAACTCGCTTTCAACTATCCTGGTCATTCGCGAAAGACCTATCCATCCCACCTCCGCCGGCCAGGCCTTGTTGCAGCATGTCTCGGCATTGCGTTCATTGGAACATGACGTGCTCAGGCGTCTTTCGCACAGGGGCAACACCACTTCCAAGGTCGCCATCGGCGTACATCCCGATTCACTCAACACCTGGTTTGCGCCGTTATTGATCGAACTGATGCGAGCGGACCGGGTTTGTGTGGAGGTCATTTCCGATGATCGTTGTTCGAGTCTCAATATCCTGAAGCGCGGTGATGTCCAGGGGTGTGTATCAGTCATTGCCGATACCCTCGATGGCTTCGAAGTACATCCTCTGGGGGCCATGGAATACAAATGCGTCAGCACGCCTGGCTACATGCGCCGTTACTTGGCCCGGGGCCTGGGAACGCACTCCCTGCTCGACGCACCGGCCATCACGCGGGGACGCAACGATACCCGTCATACCGCCTTCCTGCGCGAATTGCTGGGCGTCTCCATCGAGCGATTTCCCTGCCACTACTTGCCTTCGCTGCCGAGAGTCCAGGACGCGGTCCTGGCGGGACTTGGCTACGCGCTGATACCCGCGGATGTCGCTGCGCCGTTGATTGACGAGGGTCAGTTGGTCGATCTGATGCCCCAGAGCAGCTACAGGGAGCCCCTTTACTGGCACGGCTGGATGAACCACTCAGTCGTCAAGGATCTGGTGGCGAAACGAATCATCGACACTGCCAGCAGGTCTCTTCAACCCACGCCATGTTGAACGAGCTGCCATGACGTCAAGACTTGTTAAGCGTTACTGCCGCCGCTTCAAAAAAACTAACGCTCGGTTTGCGCTAAAGGCTGGGGGCGTAGAATCGGGCGATATCCAGCAGGGGTGAGCGAGGGGCTCGTCATCGTGAAAAGTACTGAATTACCTGCTTACCACGTACACCTCATGACACCTGACGCCATATTGGAATGCTTGATCGACTGCCAAGGCAGCGATACTTGGAGACACATGCTTGCCCAACGATTTTCCAGCCCGCGTGATTGCGTCGCCGAAATATTCAACCCATTAAGACCAGGCGCTGCTTACTGTTGTACGCGTGAGGATGGTAGTCCTTCAGGATGGGCCGTTTACTTTCGTTTTCACGAGCGTGCCGGTTATGACGGCAGCATGAAGTTGGTCTTGCACAGTGACGATGAAGACGCCACGTTCACCGTCTTCGATGTGCTGTCCTCGGCCTGTGCATCACATGGTCTGGAACAAGGCGTACACACGCTTATCTGCGTGGTGGACAGCAAGATGAAACAACTCGCTGCCTGGTTTTCCAGCAGTCCGTTCAGGCTAGGCGGCGCGGTGGGAGCAAGTGGGGATTCAACGTTGAATGTCTTCTACAGGAAGTTACCAGATGATTCGGCCAGCCACTCCTGACGATTTACCCTCCATGGTGGAAACCTATAACCAGGCAATTGCCGACAAGGTTTTCGCCAATTGCGATGTTCCCCACCACAGCATTGAAAAGTTCGAACTTACCTATTTCGGAAAAAACCAGCGGTTTGCGGTCCTCGTTTATCTTTCCAGCGCGGGGGATACGGTCGCTTGGGGCGCACTCAAGCCGTTTTCAGCCCGACCGGACGATGAAACCATGGCGGAAGTTGCCGTATATGTACGACGGGACATGCGCGCACGCGGCGTGGGTATTCGATTGTTGCAGGCACTGGAGGTCTCTGCGCGCGAGGCCGGTTTCGAATCGTTGGTTGCCATTATCTTGGGGCCGAACCACGCCAGCGCTCGCGGGTGTATTTCCCAAGGCTTTTACGAATGTGTACGAATCCCACAAATCGCCAAGTTGGAAAACAATCTGGTCGACATAGTCTGGCTACAGAAAAAAATGGAAGGGAATACTCATGGTGTCAGTCGTTGACGAGTCGTATCAGCTGGGAACCTTTCGAGACAACGAGGACTCCTTGCGTCGCCTGAAATCCCAAGCGGGCATCGCGCTGGATCTGGAGTTCGATCACCTGAGACAAGCCGGATTGGCTGAAGGGCAGCGGGTGCTCGACGTGGGTTGCGGTCCCGGCATCATTACGACGCAGATTGCAATTCGTACGAAACCGAGCAGGTTGCTGGCACTCGATTGCAATCAGATAAGCGTCAATGAAACACGCGAGCAACTGTCCGTCGCGGGGGTTGATCAAGCTCAGGTTCGCCAGTGCAATCTTTATGACGATCGATTGACCGACCCGGGGCAGTTCGACTTCAGTTACGCTCGATTGGTGTTCCAGCACTTATCGGACCCGCTGGGTGCCCTGCGCAATATCCATCGCAGCCTGGCGATTGGCGGCCGCTTGTGCATTTGCGACATCGATGACCGCTGGTTTGGCGCATCGCCCCAGCCGCCCGAACTGCAGTCATTTCTTGCCCGCGTGGCCAAGGCTCAAGCCGCTCGCGGCGGCGACCGTCACGTGGGCAGCAAGCTGGCCCATTATCTGGAACGAGCCGGTTACGGCGACATCCGCTGCAGCATGCTGTTGGTGTCCACTTCGCTGATCGGAGCCTCGGCGTTCTGCGACCTGGTATTCGGCTACAAGATGGAAGTGCTTCCCGAGGCCGAACTCGAAGCGGCCCGGCGCGAATTGGCGATCATCCAGGACAGCATCGAGAGTCCAGGTGGCTGGGCGGGGATCGGCGTATTCTTCGTATCCGCAGCGAAACAGTAACTGAAAGGAATCACGGAGCATCCCATGCCTGACAAAGCCCAACTGAACGCGGCCACGAACCAGAAGATTGCGCCCTCCGCCCGGATTGCATCGAGCGCAATCCTGGAGGGCGATGTGTCTATCGGCGCAGGCACCGTCATCGGACACGGCGCGGTCCTCGTCGCAGAGGGCGGCACGCTGAGGATCGGTGAAAATTGTATCGTCATGGAAAACGCCGTCATCCGCAGCACTGCCCATAACGACTGCCAGATCGGCAACCATGTGATGGTCGGGCCGCACTGTCACCTGACAGGCTGCCGGATCGACGACGAGGTATTCATTGCCACCGGCGCTTGCGTTTTTAATGGCGCCCACATTGGCAAAGGCGCGGAAGTCCGCATCAATGGTGTCGTTCACATCAAGACCGTGATGGAAGCAGGCGCCATGGTGCCGATCGGCTGGGTCGCGGTAGGCGATCCGGCCCAATACTTCCCCGCCGACCAGCATGAGCAGATCTGGAACGTCCAAAAGACGCTGGATTTCCCCCGCTATGTATTCGGCGTCGATCGCGAGAGCGAAGGCGTTGTCAGGCAGATGATGGAGCGCTACGCACGCTTCCTTCGCAAGCAGCAGGTGGATGATGAATGATGAGCCCGGGCGTATCGTCGGCCCGCTCGTCGACGGCCACAGCCATGTCGCCTCCACGCGTTTCACCCCCCTGAGCTTCCTGGAGGGCGTCGCTGACAATATCGAAGTGAAGCTCCAGGCCAGTGGGTTTCCGGTTCCCAGGTCCAGGATCATTGATCAGTTCCAGCGGGACCTATGCGACCACCAGGGTGACGCTCAAGTCGCCGCTATGGACCGCTCGGGCATCCATCGCTCCGTCCTCCTGCTGCCGGACTTCACCTATGCATTGCCGGACAGCGAACTGAGCATTGAAGAAATGTTCCAGGAACACCAGGCCATTCTCCAACGCCACGCGGGGCGCTTCGAAGTCTTCGCCGGCGTCGACCCACGCTGGGGTAAGGACGGACTCGACCTGTTCATACGCGGGATCGAGACGTACGGCTTCAGCGGCTTGAAGCTCTACCCGCCTTGCGGATACCAGGCCAACGATCCGTTGCTGGAGCCCTTCTATGAATATTGCAACGCTCATCGTCTGCCCGTCCTGTTGCACATCGGGCCGACATCCCCGGCGCTGTCCTTTGCCCATGCCCAAGCCCGCTGGGTGGACGAACCCGCGCGCCGCTATCGGGACATCCCGTTCATCCTGGCCCACGGCGCGGTCAATGATCAGACACAATGCATTGAGCTGTGCAAGTACCGTCCCAACGTCTATCTCGACTTGAGCGGCGCACAGCATTCAATCGACTCTCGCGGCCAGGCGCCCATGTTGAAAGCGTTGTTCGAGAATGAGATCAATCACAAGATCATCTTCGGCACGGACTGGCCCATCAATAATCATGAATCGATCAACAGGCGCCTTCGCTCGTTCATCGTTGACCCCGAACACGCTATCAGTGACCACGACGCCAGCCTGATTCTTTCGGGGAACATGCAACGCCTGCTCAATGGAATCGCGCCGCGCGATCGATGATAGCGCCGATCCGGCGAGCATTACGCCCACAAGCGCAATGCTCAGGGCGCGCCAGGTCGGTCACGCTCGCAGATGGATCGGTTCGTCGTGCTCCAAGCGATCGATAAAAAACGTACGAAAGGGCGAAGGGTGACGCAAGCTGCGCCCCTGCTCGATCAAATGTTTCGCGCGGTCGAATTGCCGGGCACGTATGGCGGCTTCGATCGCGGTCAACTCCAGCAGGTCACGTTGCGCGTTACTGCCCCCGATGGAACGCACCGCGGGCAGGATCTTGCCTAGCAGCTCCAGGGCGCAGTCGTAGTCACCCTGCTGGAATGCAATCAGCCCCCGGCAAACGGTCCGTGTCACGTTGGCAACCATCGGGACCTTGGCATACGTGGTGTCAATACGTCGCAAGATGCGTTGCACCAATACCTGGTGATTGGAGCTGGCCATCGCCATGATCGAATGCACATCGTTGAACCAGTATTGCGACTGATCGATCGACGGCATCCAATACTGTGCGACCTCCTGCCACTGGTCGGAGACATCCACGCCGGTCAGCGACAAGCGCCACAGCAGGCTGACCGCGTCGAGGTCCTCATAGCCGTCGGGGTCGTTCTTGATCCTGATTTTCTGATGGAAAGTCTGCAATGCTGCGTCCGGACGCTGCATATAAAGGTTGAACAATGCGTGGTGCCACCATAGATGGATGCGCATGCAGAGATTGTCGGCCCAACTGCTCTGCGTATCGTCCAGCCATTTCAACGTCTGGGCATATTCTCCGCGTTCATAGCCGACATGACAGGCGGCATGGATTGCATAAATGTCTCGCGGATTGATCGCCAGGGCACATTCGGCCGCGACACTCGCGGCGTCATAGTCACCATTTTCCACCAGCGCGAAGGCCTCGATCCCTCGCACGTAACCATAGAGCGGATGCATGAGCGCCCAAGAAGGACTGGCCGTCACCATGGTTTCGCGCATCCGCTCGGTCCAGCCCATGTTGAATTCCAGCATGTGCACGCTGAACAAGGCCACTATATCCCGAGGATGCAGGGCCAACAGCTCCCGCCAGCAGGCATGGGCCAGTTCATAGTCCTGATTGACCCAGTGATTGCATGCAGCCAGGTGCCCGTGCTCGCGCAGGTCCAGATCTTCTTGGTCCAGACCGCCAAGCAGCACCATGGCGTGCTGTATTTGCCGGTCCTCCATGCTTGATAACCGGACGGCACATTCGATCAACCGGGAAATCGGGCAGCGAACGTCACGCTGTTGAAGGAGCGGAAGTGGATCGAACTCCATTCCAAGAATGCCGACCAGGGCAGTCTCCAATTCGTCTGCTTCGGCGGCGTCGTGTACACGCACCGGCACACCGCGAGCATCAATGAACTCGATCATAAAAAGTCCTTCCTGTTGGTCCCGTGTCGTTCACTGAGAAGCGCTGGCCTGGTGAGGCTCAGGCGGCCAGCTCCGCAAGCCTCGCCGGCGTGATGCCACTGACCAGCGCCGCCGGGTTGATTTCACGGTCGAGGCGCTCGTGGATCAGGTTCAATATCGCAATGAGCAACATCGAGTTACCACCGGCGTCGAAGAAGTCGGCTTGATCGTCGAGCGCCGGATGCTTGAGCACTTCCGCCCAAATGGTGTGGACTGTCGATAGCGGGCTGGTGTCGGTCTGAGTGTGCAGTTCCTGGGTTGGCATGTTCATGGCGTTCCTCCGCATGACAGATGTTTAATGAAGTGGCGGTTAATGTTTGTATTGAACAAGCAGGTTGGCGCGCAGGTTGGGCGCATCGACCGAGAACAGAAATTTCTCGCCCTCGGTCGGCGGGTTCTGACGGGCGTAATCGACATAGTTGATCAGCGTATCGGCTGAGAAGCAGTGCCCGCAGCGCGCGACGTTATCCAGGTACAACTGTCTGCGAGAAAAGCCGAGGCGGGTTTCCTTGAGTTGCGTCACGGGACGGAAGATGTTGTTGCAAAACACTTTACTGACATCACCCAGGCGGGTTCCGCCAGCGTCCAACAGCTCGTTGAGGATTCGCCCATAGAGTTCGGGTTCATCTTTCCCATGGTTGGAGGTCATGGGGTCCTCGCTGACACCAAAACGCGAAGTCACTATTTGCAGACCTGCAACTTCCTGGCGCGTGACCAGGCAACTCGCCGCCGAATCGCTGAGCAAAGCAAAGTTGTTGAAACGTATCGACTCGTCATAGACCTTGTCGGCCGTGATAACCAGAATATTGTTGTAGATCCCGCTACGAATCATGCTCTCGGCCATCACGACTGCACTTATGAAACTGATGCAATTGTTCAGCGTTACGCCGATGGGAAATGCCTTCTTCAATCCCAAGCCTTGCGACACCCGAACGTTGTAGTTGATGTACTCGATTTCATCGCCAGGGAAGCAGGTTGAACAGAACATGACAAAGTCGATATCGTCCGCGGACACGGTGCTGCGAGCCAGTGTCTGACGTGCTGACTTTATGCCAAGCTCGAATATATCGCCGTCGCTCTTGAAGTAGCTTCCCCAGCCAAACACGCTCGGCTCATCCGGATAGCCGAATCGCTCCAGCTGCTTCGTGAAATCAAGCACTTCGTGATACGGACGTTCGAGTTCACCCAGAACGTAGGCACACGCGTCGATCATTATGCGCATCCGTATTTTCCCTATTACAAGAACAGGGCCGGAAGGCCTCCGGCCCGAGAGTGGTCAGGCTGGAATGAACGGATCGCCCAGCATGTTCTTGTCGCGAATGCGGTTATGTGAATAACGGTTCTCGCCCGACACCACGACGGCGCCGTAGTTTTCCAGGCTGACTTCACCACCGAACTCGTGGAGCATGTCGGTATCGGGGTGAATCAGAACCTCCGGCGGCACATAACGCGCGGAATACCCCAGGCGCATTTTGTCGGTCAAGCCCAGGTGCGGCAGCGACGAATGAAGGACGGTCGACCAGAAGATCACGCACTCGCCGGCCTTCATCTCGAAATAGACCGCTTTTGATTCGTCGGGCTTCCAGTCAGGGTCAACTTGCAGGTCACGGTAGTCATACCCCCACAGCCCACGACGAACGCCATCCTTGACCAGATCGTTATTTTTCTCCGGGTTGAAGATCAGGCGCTTCTCTTCGTCGTAATGCATCATGTTATGAGTGCCCGGGACGATCGCCATGCAGGCCGTGTCTTTCATCGTGTCGGTGAAAGCGGTCCAGGCGGTCAAGGTGCCGCGACGCCCTGAGTCATCAGGCCAGACAATATGAGGCCGCCCCGCCACGCCGGCGAACGTGTTCGCCTGATGCCAATCGGTACCCGCATCGCCGGGATACTTCGAAAAGAATTCGGTGCGCCAGCACAGCAAGTCCTTGCCCATCAAGCTACGCACTTTATGCACAATCCTGGGGTTGCAGACATGTTGTCCAAGGAAAGGAATATCCAAGTGCCGGTCATAATTGGCGAGGTTGTTGTTACCCGCATTGGAAATGGTGTTGTCCGAATACACCGCGTTGCTGCGATCGAGCGTCTGCAGGCGCACCGTCCGCCACTGTTTCTCCATCTCTTCCGGCTCGTAGACCTTGAACGGTTTCACATATCCATTCTTGAAGAAAAACGCGATTTCCTCATCGCTCAGTCCAAAATCTTCTTTTAACGTGTCCAAGGTCAATCTCCTTGCCTTCTGAGTGTGGAAGATCAGTGTTGCGTGACGGCTTAATTGAATACGGAAGCTTCGTATCGTGAAGAGATGTTCTTGCGTTGCAGTTTCATGTTTTGCGTCAGCAGGCCGTTCGCCGTGGTGAACGGCTCGGTCGACAGGAAATAATTTCGTATCGGCACGGTGGCGCCACGGTTGTAGTTGTCAATCGTGCGCTCGATGAGTTGCCGGGCATTCGAATCGATATGTTCGACGACCAGCAACATACCCAAGTGGGGTCTACGGGCGCCCAGCGCTACCGCACAGTGAACAAAGGGCAGGCTGTTGAAAGCCTCTTCGACTGAAGTGGGGTGGATCTTCTGGCCGCCCGAAGTAATGATCGTGTCGTTTTTACGGCCGTCGATGAAGATATAACCGTCCTCGTCGATATGGCCGATATCGCCCGTGGCGATAAGGGTTTCGTCCCGATAGACAGCGCGCTCCACTTCCTCTGGCTGGTCCACGTAACCGCAGGTCAACCGCCGAGTTGACTTGAGCAGGATTTCCCCATCGCCATCCAGCATCACGCTACCTGGAACCAATGCCCGCCCAACCGAGCCAGGTCGATTGTGATCAAGGGTATTGACTGCGATAGGTCCGTATTCCGTCATGCCATACGCTTCCAGAAGCGGTAGGCCGCCCGTACGATATCCATTGAGCACAGCCGACGGCAGTGCGGCCATACCACTCCACATCTGCCGGATATTGGCGCCGAACAGCACGCGCAGTTTGTCCCCGTCCCCGTCCGCCAGGCGCCACATCGAGTCGTAAAACAGCGGTGGCGCCAGGAACAAGGTTGGGGACGTCTGCTTGAGGGCCTGCATGACGTTCTGCATGGAGCTCAAGACAATATCGACTCCCGCGTCGATGCACCCGTAGATCAACAGTTTCTGCTGGTAGTTGGACAGCGGCAGGAAGATTAGGAAACGATCGTCTGGCCCGGCATCGATGGCTGAAAAGAATTGCCTGGCGTTATGCAGGACGGTCGCGTTGTTGACGCGAATCTTTTTTTCCTTGCCACTGGTTCCCGACGAGAAAATGACCGGGCCGACGACGGAGTGAGACACATTCGAAGACGTTATTTTTTCAAAGAGGCCCAACCCGCAGATCGGCCCTACGGGGCGCCACAGCTCGCCGTCCACCGCCTCGCCGTACAAGGGACCGGCCAACAGGAAGTCAAGAGTGGCTTGATCGATATCGGCCAGCCCGCCTTGGAACGCTTTCTCGGGAAGCTGCAGGACGACACAGCCGATGTGCAACAACGCGAGGTCCACGACAAAAGCAGGCTTACCGTTTTCGGCAACCATGGCAACCTGCATGCCGGCAGTGATCCCGGCCTCGCGGAGTTGCCGCGAAACGACAGCGATCGTTTCGTATAGATCACAAAACCGGACGCGCTCCACTTCCGCACTACGGTGGAATAAAACTGCATTGCGCTGATTGTGCTTCAGTTCTGAAACCAGTGTTTCCAGTCCCTCACTTTTCATGCCGCTCGCTCCTGCGTCCGATGGCATCGGTCGCTAGAGACTACTACCGGCTATCTCGCTCGTGGCGTTGCGTTAGGTTTTTGCAGCAGCCTTTAGTTTTACTAACGCAAGTTGCGGACTTCAGCGGCGGCTGGGTATTTTCAGGCGTCCCGTGACGCCATACACCCTGCCCCTTGAACGTCAGGTCACGCCATTTCTCTTTGCGGGACCAGCGTATGACGGTGCTGGTTTCGTCAATGCCATTAACTTGATCGGTCCAGCGGAGCTTCATCATGTCGGCTCGAAACTATCTGTTCTACGGCGTCGTTGCGCTGGCTACGGCTTGCGACCAGGCCGTGCTGACCGGCGTGATCTGGATGTCGCTCAAGCTGTCGGGGTCGAGCGTTCCACTTGGCGTCGTCCTGTGTTTCTCGGTCGCCGTGCCGTTCGCGTTGGATGTGGTGAGCCGGGGACGCGCCGCCAATATCGATGCCCACTGGCTGGTCATTTTACGGGTCGCCGTTTTTCTCATGGCGGCGCTGTTGGCATGGCTCGGGCTTGCCACGGCACTCAGCGTTTTTTTGTTGATCGCCCTGATGGTGGGGACGGCCGACTTCCTGACCGCCAGCTCCTTGGAAATCGAAAATACCCGTCGGGTCGTCGCCGACTGGCTATCGGCCGACGATGCCGCGCGCTATATGCAAACGGCCATCCAAGTCGGCGGCTTCACCGGTTCGCTGGCCGGCGGAGCACTGCTGGGCTGGCTCAGCGACTCGGCGTTCCTGATGGGCGTGGCGTTGGCGGGGGCCGCTCTCAGCCCGGCGCTGCTGGCGGGCAGGATGAAACGTAGCGTGACGACCGTAGCGGACAGCGCGAAACCGCGACAAGACAAGCAGACCAGCGATCGTGTGTTCGACATGCCATATGGCTGGATGGCCTGCCTGGGGCTGATTGCCCTGCATATCGGCGCGTTCAACAGCATGATGCCGGTCGTCTATCAACAAGTGAATCATTGGAGCCCTACCAGTTTCGGCATTGCATCCGGTGTCGCAGGTATCGGCGCTTTCCTGGCGGCATTGATGCCACTGGGCAAGCATCGACTCGCCATGTTCGCGGTGGGGCTGATCGTCGTCGATGCGGTGATGGTCATGGCCCCTCAGGTCGCGTTTTCGCTGATCGGTGCCTTCCTGGTCGGCTTTATCACCAATCACCTGCGCATCGCCGTCCGCAGCCAATTGATGCGCAGCGCCAATAACGATGCCCAGGCGGCACTTGTGGGCAGCCGCAGCACCTTTTGCGCGTATTCCATGCAGGCCACGGGCCCGTTGTTGCTGACGTTCGCCACGTCGGCGTCGGTTATGGGGCCAGCATCCGGACCGGCACTGATGATCGGCACCGGTGTGATCACCGCCACCGGGCTGCTGGGGCTGGCTCAGTTGCGTCGCGCCCCGCGACCCGTTCCGTTGGCACGCTCATAAGACATGAAGGGAGGCAACCAATGAGTCACGCAGGCCTTGAAGCCGATCGTCACCACAGTGTTCTCGCGCAAATCTATCAACTGATGAAAGAAGTCGCGCCCCAAAGCGTCCAGGTGAACCCGGACGTGTCGTTTCTCGAAGCCGGGATGGACTCGATGAAAGCGATCCTCCTGGTCTCGCGCCTGGAAGACTGGTTTCAAATCGAATTCGAAACCGATCATCTGGCGCCCCAGTTCCTGGGCAGCCCGGCATCCGTGGCAAGGCTGCTCCAAGATCACTACTTGGCTATCCCGGAAAAGGACTAGGCCTCATGCAAGAACAACAGTTTCCCTACGATGTGCATTTGTACGACCGTCGTTTTCTCAACTGTTTCCAGCGCCACGCTGTAGTTTTCATGAAACGCCTGGGCATCGAAGTGGACTGGCTGTTTTACAACGCCTTGCCGACCGTGGGCGACCTGTTCCAGCAGATGGTGGTGGAGAACAAGCCCAAGTACGCGTTGCAAAGCCGCTACTTCGCCGAAGACGACCTGGCCCTGCTGGGCGTGCGTTTCCACGAGCAGAAGGCAAAGTGCCTGGATGACCTGCTGCCGATTATCCATGGGCAAATCCAGGCCCATGGATGCGCGTTCCTTTCAGGAGACGTGTATTACTTCGCTCACTGCCCCGAATACCGTAGCACCCATGCGCAGCATGTTGTCGTGCTGCGCCAGGCCAATGCCGATGGCAGTTGGGAGGTGGTCGACGACAACGCTGCCAGCGTGTTGTGCGAATACCGTTACCCACACGAAGTGATTGAACAGTTCTTCCAGAATGAGGGCAGCCGGCGCATGTTTTGCCTGGAATGGACGCCAGTTCAATCGCCTGATGTCGAGATTACATTCCGTCAGCGTCACCAGGCCTTCCTGGACGACTTCAACACCGACCCTTGGTTCTATGGCCATCTGGAGCAGTTGCTGGACAACCCGCTGGCCAGCAATACGACAAAGTTTCGGGCATTGCACGATGTGTTCACGCTCCTGGCCGGCTCCCGCAATTGCTTTGCCCGCTATCTGGAGATGACCGGTGCTCCCGTTGCAGCCATGAAACGGGTTGGCCTGTTTGTCCAGGAAGCCAGTGTACTCAAAGGCCTGATGGCGATGGCTCAGATAACCGGCAAGGTTCGCCGCCGCGACTTGATCGAGCGCTGTGCAGCCTTGGCCGGGTTGGAAGCCGACTATCTGCGTGAGCTTCGTTTAACCCGGACGATCGATATCGCCAGCTAGCCTGCAACCAAAGAAACAGGCGTCAACCTTTGGCGAGCAAGCCGCTGGCGATTACAAACACCGCACCATCAGCCATTGCTCCTTGCCCCAAGCCTCGAAGCGCTCCAGCACTTCCCAGCCAAGCTTGGCGTAGTAATCCCGTTCACTGTGGGTGTGCAGGAACAACGTCGCAAAACCTGCTTCTTTGGCATGGTTGCAGATGCCTTCGATCAATTGCGCGGCCAACCCCCTTCGTCGGGCATCCGGGTGGACGAATACGCAGGCCAACCACGGGCCGAGCTCGGGGTGGTCGGGCAGGTCGTCATGTGCCAGCGAGGCACCGCCCAGCAGTTGGTCATGTTCCATGGCGATCAGGCATTTCCAGCGGCCATCGCGCTGGCCTGCCGAGAATTCCTCCTGCCAGTGGGCCAATGATTGGTGGGCGAATTCATAGGTAAATTCTCGATACAGCCATTCGGCCATCAGGTTGCATTTATCCATGTGGTTGAGGAGCCAATCCACTTGCAGCATCTTAACCATCCTTCTGTAGTCTTTTTCCACCGCGTATACGGCGCAGATGCCTACCCGCGCTCATTCCCAGCAAATACCCACCTGCAAGGCCTCAACCTATCGTAATCTCGCAGCTGAACAAGCCCAGCCCCGAATCCGGCCGAGATCTCATTTCACATGCCTTCCATTTATCAGCTCAAGCCTGCCTTCCAAAACCTGCTTCGTCCCACCGTACAACGCCTTTACGACAAAGGCATCACCGCCAACCAGGTGACCTTGCTCGCCGGCTTCGTTTCCGTGCTGGTGGGGGCGGTGATTGCATGGTTCGCCAACCATCCGTGGGTTTTCGTCCTGGTGCCGGTGTGGATGTTCCTGCGCATGGCGTTGAATGCGGTGGATGGCATGCTTGCGCGGGAGTTCGGCCAGCAATCGAATCTGGGCGCCTACCTCAATGAGCTATGCGATATCATCGCCGACGCGGCCTTGATCCTGCCTTTTGCCCTGTTTCCCGATACCAGCCTGTTGCTTGTGTTGTTGGTCACGCTGTTGGCGTTGTTCAGCGAATACGCTGGCGTGCTGGGCGCGATGGTCGGGGCTTCGCGGCGCTATGACGGGCCGATGGGCAAGAGTGACCGCGCGTTTGTGTTTGGCGTGCTGGCGACCGGTATTGCCCTGGGTTGGCTCGGGGCGCTGTGGGTTGATGGTGTGATGGCGGTGGTTGCCGCCCTGCTCGTTTATACCTTGGTCAATCGGGTCCGCCATGGCCTGAGCCAGGTGTCGGAAAACGCTCCCTCAGCATAAGGAAATTGCAATGCGTGAAGCCCAGGAACTGACGTTCACCACCCACGACGGCGTGGAGTTGTTCTACCGGCACTGGCCGGCTGTCGAGGCCACGGCGGGTGAACCCCGTCAGGCTGTGTTGTTGTTTCACCGCGGTCATGAACACTCGGGGCGCATCGCGCACCTTGTGGATGAGCTGGATCTGCCCGGGTTCGAATTTTTCGCCTGGGACGCACGTGGCCACGGCCAGTCGCCGGGCGAGCGCGGCGACAGCCCTAGCTTTGCTACCAGCGCCCGTGACGTGCAGACTTTTTGCGATCACATCGGCGCCACGCACCAGATCGACGAACAGAACATCGCCGTGATCGCACAAAGCGTCGGCGCGGTGATCGCGTCTACCTGGGTCCACGACTACGCGCCGCGCATTCGCTCGCTGGTGCTGGCGTCGCCAGCCTTCAAGGTCAAGCTCTACGTACCGTTCGCCCGTCCGGGCCTGGCGCTGATGCGCAAGTTCCGTGGCAACTTCTTCGTCAACAGCTACGTCAAGGCCAAGTTCCTCAGCCATGACCCGGCGCGGGTGGCGTCCTACGACAGCGATCCGTTGATCACCAAGGCCATTTCGGTGAACGTGCTGCTGGGCCTGTACGAAGCGGCCGACCGGGTTGTAGCCGATGCCCAGGCGATCCAGGTACCGACGCAGCTGTTGATCTCCGGTTCCGACTTCGTGGTGCATCGCAAACCCCAGGAGCAGTTCTTCGAGCGCCTGGGCAGCCTGCACAAGGAGAAGCACATCCTGCCGGGCTTCTTCCACGACACTCTGGGCGAAAAGAACCGTGCGCCAGCCATCGCCAGCGCCCGTCGTTTCATCCTGCAGAATTTTGCCCGCCCGCTGGAGCGCCCTTCCCTGCTGGACGCCGATCGCCTCGGCGTGACCTGCGCCGAAGCCGAAACCCTGGCGACGCCGCTGCCGCACAACTCGCTGCGTGATCTTTACTGGCGCATGACCCGCGCCAGCATGCGCTTTGGCAGCAAGCTGTCTGCCGGCGTGAAACTGGGCTTCGACACCGGTTTCGACTCTGGCAGCACCCTGGACTACGTCTACCGCAACCGCCCCACCGGCACGTCGGCGCTGGGCAAGATGATCGACCAGAACTACCTGAACTCCATCGGTTGGCGCGGTATTCGCCAGCGCAAGGTGCACGTCGAGGAGTTGCTGCGCCTGGCGATGGCCGAGTTGCGCGCCCAGGACCGCGAGGTGCGCATCGTCGACATCGCCGCCGGTCATGGCCGCTACATTCTGGAAGCGCTGCAAGGCGTCAGCCCGTTGCCGGAGTCGATCCTGCTGCGCGACTACAGCGACATCAACGTGCGCGACGGCAGTGCGCTGATCGTCGAGAAGGGCTTGGGCGACATCGCCCGATTCGTCAAGGGCGATGCCTTCGACCGCCAGGACCTGGCGGCGCTGGAGCCCAAGCCGACCCTCGCCGTGGTGTCCGGCCTGTACGAATTGTTCGCCGATAACCAGATGGTCGGCGGCTCCCTCGCGGGCCTGGCCGAAGCGGTGGAGCCCGGCGGTTTCCTGGTCTACACCGGTCAGCCGTGGCACCCGCAACTGGAACTGATCGCCCGCGCCCTGACCAGCCACCGCGCCGGCCAGGCCTGGGTGATGCGTCGGCGCACCCAGGCGGAAATGGATCAGTTGGTCGAGGCGGCGGGCTTTCGCAAGATCACCCTGCGTGTCGATGAGTGGGGCATTTTCAGCGTGTCGCTGGCGCAGCGGGTCCAGTAATGAGCGCCGTCATCGCTCCGGTCCGCGAACCCGCGCTGCTGAAACCGGCGGTGCTGTGGCTGCTGTTGCTGGCGCCGCTGTTCTTCACCACGTACGGCTTCGCCACCTGGGTCACGGCCCAGCGTGACGACGTCGGCAGCCTGGTGTTCGGCTGGGAAAGCCACATGCCGTTCATGGCCTGGACGATCGTGCCGTACTGGTCGATTGACCTGTTATACGGCCTATCACTGCTGTTGCCCAACAGCCGCGACGAACTCAAGCGCCACGCCTTGCGCCTGCTCACGGCCCAAGGAATTGCCGTCAGCTGCTTCCTGCTCTGGCCGCTGACTTTTACCTTCCCTCGGCCGGAAATGGACGGGGTGTTCGGCTGGATGTTTGACGTACTGGCCGGCTTCGATAAGCCGTTCAACCAGGCGCCGTCGCTGCACATCGCGCTGCTGGTGGTGCTCTGGGTCTGTTATGAGCGCCACCTGCAAGGCGTCTGGCGTTGGCTGATGCACGGTTGGTTCGCGTTGATCGGCGTGTCGGTGCTGACCACTTACCAACACCATTTCGTCGACGTGCCGACCGGCGCGCTGGCCGGGTGGTTGTGTGTCTGGTTGTGGCCGCTGGACCGGCCAAGTCCGCTGTTGAGTGCGCGCCTGGCGACCGATCCAGCCCGTCGACGCTTGGCCATGCGTTATGGCTTGGGCGCGGCGGCGATGTTCATCCCGGCGTTTGCCTACGGTGGCGCGTGGCTCTGGCTGATATGGCCGGCGGTGGCGCTGCTCATGGTGGCACTGAATTATCTGGTGTTCGGCGCGAGCGGGTTCCAGAAACGTGAAGACGGCCGGCTGAGCCCGGCGGTGCGCTGGTTGCTGGCGCCTTATCTGATGGCGGCGTGGATCAATTCCCGCCTGTGGACGCGCAAGCACCCGCAACCTGACCAGATCATGGATGACGTCTGGCTCGGGCGGATTCCTACGTCGACAGCGCTGAAGGACAGCCCGTTCAACGGGGTGCTCGACCTGTGCGCCGAGTTGTCCATGGACAGCACGGCAATCGCTTATCGCACCTTGCCTGTGCTCGACCTGACCGCACCGACCACCGAGCAATGCCTGGAGGCCGCGCAGAAAATCGAGCACCTGCGCCAGCACGGGCCGGTGCTGGTCTGCTGCGCCTTGGGTTATTCGCGCAGCGCCACCGCCGTGGCGGCGTGGTTGCTAAGCACTGGCCGTGCTGCCAGCGTCGACGCAGCCATTGCGCAGATCCAGCGTGTGCGCCCGCGTGTCGTCCTACACCCGGCCCATCGCCAGGCGTTGGGGCAAATATCCGCAGGGTTCGGGGAATGGTCATGAGCAGTGACATCGAACTGCACACCGTGGCGAGCTTGTTGCGCCGGGGTCATTCGCTGGATCAGCTTTCCACTGGCCTGACGCTGCTGGCAGCGTTGATCGGCCTGGGCCAATGGCTGGTGGGCAGCGTCGATCCGTGGCTGCTGTTGCTGAGCTTCGGCGTGTTCGTCCTCGGCATGCAGGAAAAATATCTGGCGTTTCGCGTGGCCTTTGATGCCGATCTGTTTCAAATCGTCGCGGATGCCGGCAAGCCACTGACCGAACGCACCCAAGCATTGGACGAGGCCCTCGCCAATCTCGGCCTGCAACCGGCCGAGCGTGGCGGGCGGTCGTGGCCCGAGCGCAGCCACGGCTCGATGCGCCTGCTTCGCCGCCAAGCCTGGCTGGTGTTTACGCAAGCTTTGTTGACGGTGAGCTTCGTCCTGGCGAGTCCCTGGCTGGTTTATTCGGGCCTTGGAACTTAAACAGGAAATAAATGGCTTTTGTGGCGAGGGAGCTTGCTCCCGCTGGAGGGCGAAGCCCTCCCCTATGATCTGCCTGATAAACCGCGACCTCAGTGTTAGGGCTACTTCGTAGCCCAGCGGGAGCAAGCTCCCTCGCCACATTGTTTGCCTGCGATAGATGTCGCATAACTTCAAGCTTTCAGGACAAGGAATCCTCATGTTCGAACCCGTGGTCGCCAATCTCATCACCTCCGCCGCGCGGATGGTCACCGGCGCTCGCAGCCTGTGGCTCGGCTGCGCGCCGACGCCGGTACAGCGGATCTATTTCGCCAACCACAGCAGCCACGGTGATTTCGTGTTGCTCTGGGCCTCGCTGCCACCGGCGCTACGCAAGCTCACCCGCCCGGTTGCCGGGGCCGATTACTGGCAAACCAGCCCGGTGCGCCGCTACATCATCAACCGGGTGTTCAACGGCGTGCTGGTGGATCGCGAGCGCAAGGACCCTGCCTACAATCCATTGCAGCCGATGCTCGACGCGCTGGAAAACGGCGACTCGTTGATCATCTTCCCCGAGGGCACGCGCAACCCGGACGAAGGCCTGCTGCCGTTCAAGAGCGGGATCTACCACCTGATGAAAAGCCACCCGGAGGTGGAGGTAATCCCGGTGTGGATCGCCAACCTCAACCGCGTCATGCCCAAGGGCCGCGTGCTGCCCTTGCCGCTGCTGTGCACCACCAGCTTCGGCGCGCCGCTGTGCATCGAGGAAGGCGAGAGCAAAGAGCAATTTCTAGAACGCAGCCGTGCCGCGCTGCTGGCACTGGCCCCGGAGCACGTCTGACATGGATCGATATACCTTGATGTTGTTTGGCGGGATCGGCGCGATTCTGCTGCTGGCTTCGTTGATCGGTTTCATTCTCAAGCTGCGGACCAAAGGCGCGCCGAACTCAGTCATCGAGAACCTCAACGCGCGGATCAACGCCTGGTGGATCATGGTGCTGGTGATCGGCATCGCGTTCTGGCTCGGCAACGCGGCGGTAATCCTGCTGTTCTACGCCGTGTCGTTCTACGCATTGCGCGAATTCCTGACCCTGACGCCGACCCGGCGCAGTGACTATCCCGCCCTCGTGGCGGCGTTTTACCTGGCACTGCCGCTGCAATACCTGCTGATCTACTACGACTGGTACGGACTGTTCTCGATCTTCATTCCGGTGTACGTGTTCCTGCTGTTGCCGATCCTCGCGTCGCTGGGCGGTGACAGCACGCACTTCCTCGAACGCGCGTCGAAAGTGCAGTGGGGGTTGATGATCGCGGTGTTCTGCATTTCCTTCGTGCCCGCCCTGCTGACCTTGGACATTGCAGGTTTTGAAGGGCGCAACCTGTTGCTGATCGCCTACCTGGTGATCGTGGTGCAGCTCTCGGATGTGTTGCAGTACGTCTGCGGCAAGCTGTTCGGCAAGCACAAGATCGCGCCGAACCTGTCGCCGTCGAAGACCGTGGAAGGTTTTGTCGGCGGCATTTTCCTGGCCTCGCTGATCGGCGGCGCGCTGTGGTGGATCACGCCGTTCAACCCCTGGCAGTCATTCCTTATCGCTTTGCTGATCAATCTGCTTGGGTTTGCCGGCGGCATCGTCATGTCGGCCATCAAGCGCGACCGGGGCGTGAAGGATTGGGGCCACATGATCGAAGGCCACGGCGGCATGCTCGACCGCTTGGACTCGGTGTGCTTCGCCGCGCCGATCTTCTTTCATCTGGTTCGGTATTGGTGGACTTGAGATAACCCTGTCCTGAGGCACCGCTTACCTGTGGCGAGGGAGCTTGCTCCCGCTGGGCTGCGCAGCAGCCCCCAGATCTTAGGGCCGCTCCGCGCCGAGCGGGAGCAAGCTCCCTCGCCACAAAAGCGGTGTGGTGCACATTCAATGCGCCAACATATTGTGATGCACGCTGTACATGATCCACAGCGACAGCCCCACCAGCAGCGCAATCACCACCGCTGAGAACGCCAGCGCCGTCAGGTTCCAGCGTTGCTGCGGTGAGAAGTTCAGGTGCAGGAAATACACCAGGTGGACGACGATCTGGATCACCGCGAATATCGCCACGATCCCGGCCGTCACGGGCTTGGGCAATGTGGGATACATCACCAGGGCGAAGGGGATGACGGTGAGGATGACCGACAGCACGAACCCGGTGAGGTAGGATTTTGCGCTGCCATGGCTGGCATCGACGCTGCTCTGATGACTGCTCATTACATCACTCCAAACAGATAGACCACGGTAAACACACAAATCCACACCACGTCGAGGAAGTGCCAGAACAGGCTCAGGCAGCCCATGCGGGTCGCGTTGACGGTGGTCAGGCCTTTGCGTTGAACCTGGAACATAACGACAGCCATCCACAACAGGCCGGTGGCGACGTGCAGGCCGTGAGTGCCCACCAGGGTGAAGAAGCCCGTGAGGAAGGCGCTGCGGTTCGGGCCATAGCCTTCGGCGATGAGTTTCTCGAACTCATGGATTTCCATGCCGATAAACGCAAGGCCGAGAAGGAACGTCACGCCGAGCCAGGCCAGCACTTTTTGCTTCTGGCCAGCGCTCAGCGCGAGCATGGCGAAACCGTAGGTGATGCTGCTGAACAGCAGGATGAAAGTTTCCGTAAGGACGTAGGGCAATTCGAAAATGTCGGCGGCGCCAGGGCCACCGGCGACGCTTTGCCCCAGTACCGCATAGGTCGCAAACAGCGTTGCGAACAAGATGCAGTCGGTCATCAGGTAGATCCAGAACCCGAACAGGGTCATGGAGCTGGCGTCCGAGTGCCCGTGTTCGGATTCCGGCGCGGTGGCGTTGGGTTGAACGAGATTGGACATGATCAAGCCTCCGCCAACATCTTGATGCGTTGATTTTCGATGCGCGCCACCTCCTCGGCGGGCACGTAGTAATCGATGTCGTCATCGGCGCTGCGCCAGATCACGCCGCCGATGGTCGCGACCAACCCGACAATGGCCAGCCACCAGATATGCCACACCAGGGCAAAGCACATGATCAGGCTGAACAGGCTGATGACCAGTCCCATGGCGGTGTTTCGCGGCATGTGGATGGCTTGGAAGTCGGCTTCGATGGCAGTTTTCTGCCCACGCTCCTTAATGCCCCAATAGGCGTCGATGCCCTCCACCACCGGTTGCTGGGCGAAGTTATAGAACGGCGGCGGTGACGCCGTGGACCACTCCAGCGTGCGACCGTCCCATGGGTCGCCCGTCAGGTCGCGGTTCTGGTGGCGGTGGCGGATGCTGAAGTAGAACTGCAAGATCTGGCAGACCACGCCGCACAGGATGATGCCGACACCGATCAACTCCAGCTCCAGCCAGGGCCGCCACTGCGGAACATCAAAGTGGTTCAAACGCCGCGTCATGCCCATGAAGCCCAGGAAGTAGGACGGCATGAAGGCGAAGTAGAAGCCGACAATCCAGCACCAGAACGCCGCCCGTCCAAAGCCGTCATGGAGCTTGAAGCCGAATGCCTTGGGAAACCAATAGGTCAGGCCGCACAGGTAGCCAAACACGGCGCCACCGATGATCACGTTGTGGAAGTGGGCGATCAGGAACAGGCTGTTGTGCAGCAGGAAATCCGCCCCGGGCACCGCCAGCAGCACGCCGGTCATGCCACCGATGCTGAACGTGACGATGAAGCCCACCGTCCACAGCATCGGCGTTTCAAAGCGAACTCGCCCGCGGTACATGGTGAACAGCCAGGTGAAAATCTTCACTCCCGTAGGCACGGCGATGATCATGGTCATGATGCCGAAGAAGGCGTTGACGTTCGCCCCCGAGCCCATCGTGAAGAAGTGGTGCACCCAGACGATGAACGACAGGATGGTGATGACGATTGTCGCCCACACCAGCGAGTGATAGCCGAACAGGCGCTTGCGGCTGAAGGTGGACGCCACCTCGGAAAAGATGCCGAACGCCGGCAGGATCAGGATGTACACCTCCGGGTGGCCCCAGGCCCAGATGAGGTTGACGTACATCATCGGGTTGCCGCCCAGCTCGTTGGTGAAAAAGTGCATGTCCAGGTAGCGGTCGAGGCTGAGCATGAACAGCGTCGCGGTAAGAATCGGGAACGATGCAAGAATCAGCACCGCCGTGCACAGCACCGTCCAGGTGAACACCGGCATGCGGAAAAGCGTCATACCCGGTGTACGCATTTTCAGGATCGTGACGAAGAAATTCACCCCGGTGAGCAACGTTCCGACCCCGGATATCTGTAATGACCAGATGTAATAGTCCACCCCGACCCCGGGGCTGTAGGAAAGCCCCGACAACGGCGGATAAGCGACCCAACCGGTGCGGGCGAACTCACCGACCGCCAGGGAAATGTTCACCAGCATCGCGCCGGCCACGAATAGCCAGAAACTCAACGCGTTGAGGAACGGGAACGCCACGTCCCGGGCACCGATCTGCAAGGGCACGACGATGTTCATCAACCCCACCACCAACGGCATCGCCATGAAGAAAATCATGATCACGCCATGGGCGGTGAAGATCTGGTCGTAGTGTTCCGGTGGCAGGTAACCGGGCGAACCGTCGGACGCCATCGCCTGCTGCGTGCGCATCATGATCGCGTCGGAAAACCCGCGCAGCAGCATCACCAGGCCGACGACGATGTACATCACGCCGATGCGCTTGTGATCGACCGAGGTGAACCACTCTTTCCACAGGTACGTCCATTTGCGGCGGTAGGTGATGGCGCCGATGCCCGCCAAGGCGACCAGCCCCACCACCGCGAGGGTCCACATGATGATGGGCTCATCCGTCGGGATCGCCTCAAGGTTGAGTTTTCCAAACATGCTGTTCTACTCCAGGATCTTGTTACTGCCCTTGCCGGGCCCCGACGGGTGATTCGATGCTGCCTTGCATGTGCTCCATGCGATGCTCGACCTCCCGGGATCGGTTCATGCCTTCGTACTTATCGATGATGCTCTGGAACAAGTCCGGCTGGACCGAGGCGTAGTGCTCCACCGGGTGCTTGACCGTGGGTCGGGCGAGTCGGGCGTAACTGTCCTTGTCCAACCGCCCTTGCCCTGCGCGGACGTCGGCGACCCACTTGTCGAAGCCCGCCGCATCGGTGGCCAGGGTTCGGAAGTGCATGTCGGAAAAACCCGGGCCGTTGTAGTTGGCGGCGATGCCCCGGTATTCCCCGGCCTCGTTGGCAATCAGGTGCAGTTGGGTCTGCATGCCGGCCATGGCGTAGATCTGCCCGCCCAGTGCCGGTATGAAAAACGAGGTCATGGCACCGTCGGACGTCACGCGAAAATTCACCGGTGTGTCCAACGGCATCGCCAACTCGTTGACCGTAGCGATCCCCAGTTCCGGATAGATGAAGACCCACTTCCAATCCGCCGCGATGACCTGCACCACCAGCGGCTTCACGTCCGAATCCAGGGGCCGGTAAGGGTCCAGCGCATGGGTGGACTTCCAGGTGACCACGCCCAGAATGATGATGATCACCAGCGGGACACCCCAGACCACCGTTTCGATCTTTCGCGAATGCGCCCACTCCGGCGTGTATTTCGCCTTTGTGTTGGAAGCGCGGTACTTCACCGAAAAGACGAACGCCATGACGATGACCGGCACCACCACCAGCAACATCAACAGCGTCGAGAGAATGATCAAGTTGCGTTGGTCAACGCCGACCTGTCCCTTGGGATTGAACAACACCATGTCGCAACCGCCGAGCAACAGCATCCCGCCGACCAGCAACAACCTTGATAAGTAACAAGGCAGTCGAGTTCGCATGTCTTACGCTTCGCTTATTGAGTGTTTGCCAGTTGCTGCGCGATCTTGTCTTTGATCGACAGGCGCTGTTCCTTGAGCTTACGGATATCGTCACCCTCGACATTGCCCGCCGAAATCGATTCGGCCGCTAGCACTTGGTTATCCAGATCCGTGTATTCATCGAGCAGGCGATCAAGTTCCGGATCCTGCTGACGACGTTGTTGAACCGCCTCTTTGCTGCAATTCAAATCCTGATAAAGATCATGAGAAGCAGGCATGGCCTTCTCCTTTTAACGGTGTTGTTGGGGTACACGATTTTTAGAATTGGCCCCTTCGGCTAAGTTGAAAGAAACATCTGGAAACGGTGACGAACGGCATCGTGAACAAAAAAAAGCCCACGAGACGTGGGCAAAGGGAAGAGTCGTTTTGACTTGGATCGGGTCAGGAAGATTGTTTGCCGGTGGCCGACGGCATTGCATTGGAATCGACACGGACTGGGTGCTGCTGGGCGGCCCGCTCCCATTCCTTGGCATCGTGACTGCAGAAAATTTCCACGTGCCCATCCTGGACCCGTGCCAGCTCCCGCAGCCGTTGCTGATTGCGCATCCGCGCCGAACGATAGGTGTCCATCATGTATTGATAAAACTTCAGCCCCGGCGGACAGCGACGCTCGGCTTGATGGACTTCATCGTGAAAAAAATAGGCATCGCCGGCGTGCAGCAACCAGCCGTCGGACGTGCGCACGGCAATGCCCGCGTGCCCGGCCGTGTGGCCTTGGAGCGGCACTAGGAAAATGTCCTCTTCTTCCGCGCCGATTAATGCGCGCACCGAGTCGAATCCGAACCAGGTGTCGCCATCCGGGGCATAAAACTCCCAGTTATCGACGCCCTGCCACTGACGCGCCTGGAACCGGCGTCGACTGATCCAAGTGTCGGCGGTGCGGGCCGCCGCCATTTCGTCGCGCATGACGTGAACCCGGGCCTGGGGAAAATCCTGCAGCCCGCCGGCGTGGTCGAAATCCAGATGGGTAACAAGAATGTGCCGCACGTCGTTGGCATCGAAGCCCAGGCGCCGCACTTGCTCCAACGCAGTGAGGCGATGCTCGAACTTGATGTTGTTGAACGCGCGGAAAAAACGACTCAGACGCTCGGGCGTCTGCACATCGCGCTGGCCAAAACCGGTGTCCACCAGTATCAGACCGTTGGTGTCGGTTTCAATCAACAGGCAATGACACACCAGGCACGCCGTCAGCCCCCGGCTGTAACCGTCGAACAGCTTTCCGCCCACCGGGCACATGCAACCGCAGTTGAGGTGGTGGATATGCATGGAGGCCTCCTGCACGAATGGCGCGTCGATTTCTGGTTATTTCCGGACTCTAAGAAATCGACAGGAAGGCGACAGGCTCAATTCCGCAAAGGCGACAGGCGGTGCCCATGCCTGGCCAAACCACAGATTGGGTGGGAGCGAGCCTGCTCGCGAAAGCGCTGGGTCAGCTTGCATTGATGTTGAATGTGCCCTCGTCTTCGCGAGCAGGCTCGCTCCCACAGGTATTTTGGTGTTTGAGCGCTCCCTCACCACAGGGATCACAGCCCACAGGTTTATGGGTAGCTGAAGCTCTTCACCAACGTCAGCTCCCCCACCGCCCGCATGGGCACCACGAAGGTTTCCATCTTCTCGCTCGGCGTGCCTTCTTCGGTGATGACGGTGACTTTCGCCGTGGTCAGGGCCTGTTGCGCCTGTTCGACTTGTTCGCCATCGCCTTCTTCATCCTCGTCACTGCGATAACCGCCGCCGTAGTAGTTCACATACACCAGGTATTGGCCTTTGATCGGCGCGGGCATGGCGAAGATTTCCGGGCCGTAGCCGGTGGTGACGTCGACGTCGAGGGCGGCGCCGTTGGCGACGGCGCGGTCGCCGTACCAGATGTGGGCGCCGTCGGGCGTAACCAGGTGCAGGTCCAGGTCGGTACCATCGCTGTCCCAGGTCAGCAATACCCGCAGCTTGGCCGGGGTCGCGCCGCCGCTGGTGTTGAGGAATTGCGTGCGGTGGCGCTGCTGGCCATCGGCGCTGCGCACTTCCACGCTGTTGCTGCCGTTGGGGAACGAGAACGGCCGATCGAAGCGGCCTTCCTCATCAACCTTCAACGGCAGGCTCACACCGTTGACGATGAGTTGGCCTGGCTCATTGCTCTTCGGCGTGCCTTTGATCTGACCGCTGATGCGCGCCGTGTTCGCCTGGCCCTGGGGCGTGTTGACGGACGAGGCCGGGTAGTTGACGGTCTGGCTGAAGCTTTCGCCCTCGCCGCCCGGCGCGCCGCTGCGCCAGCCGCCGACTGGGGTTTCTAGCTTGATCGGGTCGGCGGCCATGGCCGATGGCAACGCAGCGAGGCCGCAAAGCAACAGCAAGACCTGTGGATAACGGAGTGTCATGGTCTATTCCAGCAAAAGGTGACGGGCGAGCCCTTCGATATAGGTTTCGTCCTGGCCGTTGGGGTGAGCTTCAAAGGCCAGGTGCAGATATTCATGGGTCAGGTCGAGGCGGTCTTGCAGCGACAGCACGCCGCGCACGTAGATGCGCTGGCGCTCGCGGTCCACATACGGCCGGCCGAAGGCGACGCGGCACACCGCGAAGGAACTGATTTCGTTGTAGCCCACTTCGCTTTCCAAGCGTTGACGCCAGCCACGTCGCTGCTTCAGCAACCATTCCTGGGCGGCGGGCAATGCTTGGCAGGATGCCACCGGATTGTCCCAACGGCTGAGGCTCGCGCGCGGATAGGCATGCAGCAGGATCGCGTCGTAACGCTGGCCGTCGTGGGCTTGTTCGACGGCTTGGGCCCAGGATAGTTTGTCCGGGCCGGGTTGATCGGAGTGATAAGTGACGTCGGTGCCAGCCAGGACCAGGTCGCTGGTCCAAGCGGCAATAGCCCGGGTTTCAGGCGCCGCCGGACGTGGCGCGACGCGCTGGCGATGGCTGCTGTCATCGATGCTCAGGCAATCGCCGTTGCGCTGGGCGTTTTGCAGCAGGTAGGTGCGAATCGCCACGGCCAGGGCTTTGGCCGCTTCGGCGGGTTCGGCCTTGGCTTCGCGTTGCAGGACCCGGGCGACGTACTCCTCCCGGTCCAGTCGCGCCACCAGTTTGCCCGGCAGCAGGAACAGTTCGCCGTCGCTGTGGATGTCCAGCTGGTTACCGTTGGTGAACTCGACGCGGTAGTCGCCGCGCAACTGGCCCGGCGTGGCGGGTCGCTCGCCAGCCATCACCCGTTGCAACGGGTAACGGGCAAACAGGTCGACTTCCACGCAGCGTCCGGTGTCCACAGGCCAGCGGGACGGCAGCGCCGTGGCCAAGCCATCGCCGTATTTCTTCAGGACCTGCTGACTGGTGCCGCGGCCACCGGCCCACACCGGGGTGCCATCAGCCAGCCAACCGGCGAAACCGCCTTGGCGCGACGAGGGCCCCTGGTCGCCCAACCAACTCCAGGTCTTGACCCGCAGGCGAGCGCCCAACTGGCCGACCAACCGACCATCCGCCGCGCCGAGCACCACGTCGAGCAATACCCGACGGGCCTGCTCCTGGGCCGGTAGCATCGCCAGCGCCTTGAGCAGTTCGGCCACCGGCACCTGGGTTTGCGGCTGCAAGGTCGGCAGGTCCAACAACCATTTCGGCGCCTGGCGCGCCTGCCAGTAATCACGCCATCGCGGCGCGGAAATCCCGAGTCGCTGGGGTTCGAAATACAAACCACAGGACTTCACCAGCGCCTGATCGCGGCCGATGCTCTGCCCAGCGTTGCAGCAATAGACCTCTTCCTTCGATTCGCCGCGGCATTCGTAAACCGGCTCGCGAGCATCGGTGTCCACCAGCCAGGCGTAGACGAAGAGTTTCCACAAACTGCCCAACGGTGCCTGCAAGGAATTGGTCAACGGCTGGCGATCCAGCACCTGGGTCTGGCTCACCCGCAACAGTTGACCGTCGAAGGCCAGGCGCAACGGCTCCTCCTGCGCTGTCGTCAGCGCAGGAATCAGGCACAACCACCACCAGCCCCAAGCCCTGCGCATGTCAGTTGACCGTCACCTGACCCAGCGCCGGTTTCTGTTCCCGCGCCTGGTTCTGTGGCGCATAGACCTGGGTGAAACGCACCGGCGGCAAGGTGAACTGACCCTTCTGGGAGAAGCGCACCAAATGTCGCAGGCGCAACTCGCCACTGAGGGCATCGACCGGTACCGCGTAGGCCATCTGGCCCGGCTCGAAGCGCGCCTTTTCCAGGGAAGTTGGCTCGCTGTCGGCCTTGCCCATCAACTGGATGCCCCACGTGGTGCGCTCCACATCGGCGCCCGGTGGCAACGGCACTTCGAGCATGCCGTAGCGCAGCGGTGTCGCGGCCTTGCTGTTGATGATCACTTCATCCAGGTAGAGGGCGTCGCTGGACAACGGCTTGTTGCCCACGGCTTCAAGCTTGAACGTGAAAGCCTCGTCGCCCGGCACCAGGCGCGACAGGCGACGGGTGATGGACACCGCCATCGGCGCGACGGGCGCTTGCTGACTCTGGAAGCTCAATGCCGCTTGCAACGGACGCTCCTGGGCGCCGCTGAGCGTCAGCAAGGTCGGCAACTGCGCGCCCTGCCATTGCCAGTAGGTTTCACCCGTGGCGCCTTGCTGGGCTTTCCAACCTTCCCCCGGCGTCAATGCCACGGCCGGCGCGGCCTGTTCGATGCTGCGTTGCAGCCAGGTCAGGGCCAACGCGCGTTCCAAGGTGGATTGCTGCGGCAGCACGCGCTCCAGCAATGCACTGGCGCGGGCCTGATCGAAGCCCTGCAACGACAGCAGCAGTGCTTCCACGAACGGCTGCGAGCTCAGCTCCAACTGCTGTTGCGCGGCCTCGGCCTGACGGCTGAACGCTGCGGGCAACGGCACCTTCGCCTGCTTGGCGAGGGATGCGGTCAGCACCCGGGCGCTGGCCAGGCCGAGGGCCGAATCCGGCGCGTACATGACCAGGCTGTCTTCACCGCTGTCCAGCACGCTCTCGGTGCTGTCTTCACTGGCTTTCGCCAGGTCGTCCATCAGCCCGCTGAGCAAGGTATTCACCGGCAGTTGCATCTGCTTGGCGAACGACAGGATCAACGCCCGCTGCAACAGCGGCGTGTCAGCGGCCTGCTTGGCATAGACCTCCAGCACCCGCTGCCAGTGTTCCGCCGGCAGGTTCAGGTCCAAAGCCTTGCTGGCGTGCCAGTCGGCGTAATAGGCATAAGCGGTGAGGAATGCATCCGGCTCGCCGTCCTGGCCCCACCAGGTGAAGCTCGCCGACGGCCCGGCCATCTGCACCAGGCGCAAGCGGCTGTTCTGCATGATCAACCGCAAGCGGTCGCGGATCTGCGGGTTCGACGCCAGGGTTGGATACGCGATGCTCAATGGCAACAGGCGGCTGGCCGTCTGCTCGACGCCGCCGTACGGGTAGCTCAGCAATTCGTCCAGGGCAGAACGGAACAGCGCTTGCGGGCTATCGTCCAGGCGCAGGCGGATATCGCTGGCGTCGGCCGGCAGGTTCAGTGGTGTGTCGCCGCCGCCCACATCGAGGCGCTGGCTCTGGGTGACTTGCCAACCGTTGCCGATGGCATTGAGGTGCATGGCCAGGGCGTCCTGGGTCTCACCGTTCAACTGCAACTGGACGCTCAAGTCGCCGCTACTCAGTTCCAGGGCCGGCAACGCTACGTAGTTGATGCCATTTTTCAGTTCCGCTACCACGCGCTGTTCGGCGCCGGCGTAGCGGATCAGCAGCTCGGCTTTCAAAGGCTTCTCGGACTGGCTGAAAGCGAACAGGCCCAATTGCGGCTTGTCGCCCACACGGAAGCGGGTCGGGCCGCTCCACTTCAGGTACAGCGGTTTTTCCGACGCGATGAATTGCTTCTTCTGACCGACCTGGCCGTCGTCCGCGATTGCCTTGGCGGTGATGCGCCAGCGGGTCAAGGAGTCAGGCATCTTGAAGGTGAAGCGGGCCTTGCCGTTGGCGTCAGTGACCAGCTCCGGTTGCCAGGCTGCGGTGTCGACATCTTCGCGACGCGGCCGCTCCAGCACCTTGACTCCGCGCTCGCTGCGGTTGGCCTTGCCCGGCGCGCCGGGGCTGCCCGGCAGTGCCACGTCGTAGCTGATGAACGACAGGCTGGCGCTGGTGCGCACGTTGTTGCGGCGCGGGTGATAGAAGAATTGGTCGATGGTTGGCGCGACTTCCGGTTGCAGCGCGTAGACCATCTCATCGACAACGCTGACGGTCAGGTGCGCCGGGATCGCCTTGCCTGCGAACTGGGTGCCCAGGTCGACGGTCACCGTGTCGCCGGGGCGATAGGTCGCTTTGTCGGTGGTGATCGCTACGTCGATCTGCGGCGCGACGACCTTGATGCCTGCGTTCTGGAAACTGTACTGGCCGCCCTTGGTGTACAGCACGGAGAAGGTCAGGTTCGGCGCGAAATGATCCTTCACGGCGATGCGTGCGCGGTACTGGGTATCGCTGAGTTTTTCCATCTTCAGCCAGTCGGCGCCCTTGGAGAGCATCGCGGTGGCCTCGACCTTGTCCCGCTCCAGTGACAACAGCGCGTCGCTGACCGGCTCCGGGAAGGTGATCAGCGCCAGGGCTTCGTCACCGGTCTTGTACTCGGCTTTATCGAGGACGATTTCGACCGTGCCCGGCACGGCCTTGATGCCTTCGCCCGTCACCGCATGGCTGGTCGCGCCGATGGCCCGTCCATGATCGTCCTTGAGCGTGAGGTTGTAGGTGCCGGGACGGTCGAAGGTCAGGCTGAAGCCCTTGTCGTTGGCGGCGAGCTTGCCTTCGCCGGTGGTCTGGTCTTCCAGACGCACCCAGGCGTAGCTGCCCGGTGTCACGGCCTTGCTTTGTTCGCTGCCCCCTTCGTTGGCGTAGCTGAACGCGACTTTCTCGCCGGCTGCGCTGAAACGTCGAGGCGCGCTCAGGCGGAAATTCGCCGCGCCACGGTCGATGAGGATTTCCTTGGTGGTCTTGACTCGATACGCCGCGCCATCACTGGCGAACACCGTGAGCGTGTAGCGGCTCGGTTTGTCGGCGGCCGGCAAATCGAGCGTGGCGTTGCCCTTGTCATCGGTGGTCACTTCGCTGCTGGTCAGCTCGACCGGGAATTGCCCAAGGTATTGCAGCTCGTTATCCACCATCGACAACTGCTGGGCCCGCAGGCTCAGGCTGACCTTGGCGTTCGCCACTGGCTTGCCGTCCGGGTACAGCAGCACCAGATTGCCCTTGACCGGCTCACCGGTGCGGTAATCCTGCTTGGCCAGGTTCAGCGCGATCTCGAAATGCGGCTTGATGTATTCGGCCACGCGGAAGGCGCTGCTGTAGAGCTGGTCCTTGTAGCTGAAGCGCAATTCATAACCACCGGCCACGGCATTTTCCGGCAGTTGGAAACGACCTTGTGTACCGGCCTTGGAATCGAGCTTCAGGGCCAGGGTTTGCAACGCCGTGCCGGTGGCATCGAGCACGCTGACGTTGACGTCGGCGGCCGCTGGTTGCACCGAGTCGCGGGCGTTCTTGAACTCGCGACCGACGATTTTCAGCGACACCCAATCTCCTGGCCGGTACAGCGGCCGGTCAGTGAAGGCGTAGAGCTTGGTGTCGTAGATTTCGCTGTCGTAGTAAAAGTTTTCCGAGACGAATACCCCGCCCTCTTCGTCTTCACCGATGACAAACGAACGCTCCGGGCTGACGTGCTTGAGACGCACCAGGCCGTCTTCATCAGTGGCACCGCTGCTCATCACGCCCAGGCCGTCGGTCCACAGCACATTGACCTTGGGTACCGAGCGCCCTTCATGCTTGCGCGCGGCCCAGACCAGCAATTCGTCACCGGCGATCTTGCTTACGGCCACGGTGTTGGACACGAAAACCATGGTGGTCGCGCGGTATTTGCCAATCAGCGCTTCCACCAGGTACAGGCCCGGTTTCAACTGCCCCAACGGCACGTAGACGTTACCCGGCGCGACGCTGACGAACTCGCTGGACGAACCGGCCAGGTTGACGCCGGCTGGCGGCTGGATCGGCTTGGCCTGCCACAGCGGATAGCGGAACTGGCTGACCACCGGCAAACCGGGGATCAAGGCGAGTTGCGCCGGCGCATCGTATGGCGTCGGCGCGATCAGGGCGTTGCCGATCTTCAGCTCCGGCACCTCTTCGGTAACCTGCTGGCGGGATTCGTAGGAGAACGCCCGCTGCATCACGCGACGGGATTTGCGGTACCAGTTGTCCCACAGGTACGCGAGGGTGTTGGACAGGCCTTCACCCTTGAACTGGCCGTCGCTGACCACCCTGTGGAGGTTCTTTTGGCGCTTGAGGAACTCCAACGGCTTTTCGATCCGATAGACCCGGATATCAGCACCGCCGTAGGGCTCCATGCGAAACCGTCGGTAATCACGCCCCGGGGCTTCGAGGCGGACCATCGCCTGCTCGTCGCTGGCGAAGCTGCTGTCGGCCAGCAGGAAAAAGCTTTCGCCGGACACCGGCGTATAGCCGCTGGGCTCCACGGTGTCTTCGGCATTCACGAGGGGCGCCAACAACAGAGCAAACAGCAGGGGCAGTTTCGAACACAAGCGCAGCATGCGGGCACCGGTCATTGGGTGAGAAAGTTGAGTCGATAGACGCCGATGAAGTTGGGGTTGGCTGCGTCGGGTATCCATCGGGTGTCCTTCCAGTTCATGAGTTGTTGCAGGCTTGCGGAGCGCATGCCGTTGTCGGTTGGGGTGGTGGTGCCGGTGTGATAGGCGATGTAGCGGCCCATCCAGATCATCAAGTGTTGATCGTCGCCCTGATCGAAGAACATCAGGTCGCCGGGGCGGGCCTGGGTGACATCCCGGCCCACCAGGCGGCTGTTGAACTGGATCAGCTTGATCGCATTGACGTAGGGCCCGATCTTGCCGCCGCCCTGTTGCCATTGCTGGGCGAGACGCCGTTGCGCATCGCTGAGGGGCAGTTCCGGCGGCAGGTAGCGATTGGACAAGCCATTGCTGCGCAGCCATTTTTCATCGTGGACCTTTAGCGCTTCGTTGGCCGCGAAACGCACCAGTCCGGCGCAGTCCTGCTGGTACCAGCGCGGGCTCGGGCCTTTGGTCAGCTGTTCCTGGGCGATGCGCACGAACCAGGCGCGAAAGACCTGGGATTGCTGTGCATCCAGCGCCGGCGCCTCGACGGCAAGTGCCGGCCCGCCGAGCAGCAAAGCCAGCAGCAACGCCCATGCGCGGTTGCGGATCAATCCCGTCACAGCGCTTTCCATTCCAGCGGCAACCACTGCCAGCGACCGTCCGGCTCGCTGCCTTCAGGCAATGTCAGAGCGTATTTGCCGTAGCCGCCGAGGGTGCGCAGTTTAGGGATCAGGTAGGTTTGCGCGGCGTTGTAGAACACCGGCTCCATGTCTTGAGGCAGGCTGTCGAGGGTTTCGCGTTGCATCAGTTGCGCCATGGAATCCGGGCCGAAGTAGACCGGCATCAGCAAGTCCTTGGGCACCACGTCGGCCATGGGCGGGAAGCGCTTGTCGAGGGTACCGAGGGCTTTGTCGACCAGCTTGTCATCAAGGGAGAACAGCAACGTCGAACCGTGGCGCGCCAGGCTCACGCGCATGAACGCCTTGCCGGTGATCGCTTCAGGCTGCTCCGCCTCTTTGGCCGCGTAAGGGCCGAAGTTGGTGCTGACCTGGCGTTGCCATTGGTGCGTCGAACCTTGTTGTTTCTCTACCACCGGGAACGCGTGTTCAGCGACATTGTTTTCATATGCCCCCACCATCGAACCAAACAGGTTGCCCAAATCGGCGTCGAGCTTGCCATCGTCTTCGTTCAGGCTCGCCACCAGCAATGGCGTGTACAGGCGAGAATCGGCGTACCAGCACAGGCCCGCCGCGCCCGCCACATGATCAACCATGGCCTGGGCGGCTTTTTCCTCGGCGCCCAGTTTCATCAGCAACGGTTTCTGCTGCTCGGCGGCCAGGGGCAACGCTACGCAGGCGCTGGCGCCCATGGGCATGGCTTGCCAGATCGGCTTGAAATCGAAGTCCGGCTGGTTTTCCAGTTCGTCCATGGCCAAAAAGCTGTGCCAGCCCTTGTCGTCCATGTCGAAGCGCAAGCCGGCGAAGTTCGGGATGAAACGCTGGTAGCCCATGGCAAGCACACTGGCGTTGACCGAGATGCGCTGCTTGACCTCGGGTGCCTTGGCCGCCAGGCCGAATGCTTCGGGGAAGAGTTTTTCCCCCGCCAGCAGGGCTTCTAAGGCCTGGGTCGAAACCATGCCGGCTTCATCGGTAGGGCCATGGCCTTGGTCGTACAGCTTGCTCGGGTTGGAGAGCACGACGAGTTTGTCGCCGTGGGAGGCGAAAACCAGGGATTTGCTGGCGTTATAGCTCAGTTGATAGAGCGCGACCTCATCGCCGCTCACCTTCAGGTCGCCGAGCTTGCTCAACTGGGTGTCATCCAGGGCGACTTTCGCCAGCGGTTCCAGGACCTTGGCCAACCCGCCGCGATCCATCACCAGCAGGAAATCCTTGAGACGACCGTCCGCCCCGCGCCACAAGGCCACGTCCGCCGGCTGGTCGAAAAGCTGCTCGATCAGGCTGTCCTGCAGCTTGAGGTCATGCTCGTAGATGATCCGGCGCAGGCTGCCGATCAGGCCGAGACGGTCGGCGTGGGCTTCGTAATAGAAGACAAAATCTTCGGTGAGCGTGGCCTTGAGAAACGGCACCGTTAACAGGTCCTTGGGCAACTGGCTCAGGGAATGCGCCTCGATCAAGCCGTCGGGACGACTCACGCCGAGTTTTTCCAACGCCAGCGCCATGGGCGGGGCCTTGGGCTTGGTCATGAACCAGCCCAACCCGGCGGCAGCGCCGGCCACCAGGCACAGCCCGATCAGAATCGCCGGCCAACGGCGCCCAGGTTTGGCGACAGGTGTCGGCGTGGTCGGGGAAGCAGTGTTGTCGCTCATATTCACAAGGGCCTATTCATCCGTGGAGCGGAGTACTTAGTAGTTGAACGTCTTGACCAGCAGCAGATCGCCAATGGCGCGCAGGGGCACGACAAAGGTTTCGCGTTTTTCATCGACGGTGTTTTCGTTGAGCACCAGGTTGATCTGCGAGGTGATTACCTCGTTCTGGTTGCTGGCTTCGTCGAAGTTGTAGCCGCCGCTGCCGTAGTTGCCCCAATAGTTCACGTACACCAGGTAAGTGCCGTGCATGGGTGCGGTCATGGTGAACATCTCGGGGCCGGGGCCGTCGACGCCGTCCGGGTCGAGGCCGCCGCCGTTGGTCAGGGCCGGCCGGCCGAAAAAAGCATGTTGGCCGTCGGGTGTGACGATATGCAGGTCGAGTTCGGCTTTCGGATCGTCCCAGCCCAGCACCACGCGGATTTGCGCCGGAGTGCGCAAGTTGTTGGCTTCATAGAATTGCACGCGCTTGAGGGACTGGCCTTCGGAGCTGCGCACCTCGACGCTGTTGGAGCCGGCGCCAAACGCGTACGGCCGGGCGAAACGCCCCTCGTCATCGGTGTAGAGATTCAGCGGGTTGCCGTTGACCGACAGGCTATGGGGCTGGCGCGCCGTGCCCATGTCCTTGATCCGGCCTTCGATCATCGTGCGGTTGCGCTGCACGCCCCGATCGATCGGTGGCGTGGGGTAGGCGACTTGCGGGTTTTGCGTGCGATCGAGCAAGCCGTGGTAACGCCAGCCGCCGACCGGCTCCGACATTTCAGCCGAAGGCCCGGCCCACGCCAGCGGCGCGCCGAGCAGCACGATCAACAATGAAAGAAAACGCACTATGCCTCCTGCCATGCACGACGCAACCCGGCGCCCTTCCTCGGCGCTGCTTGTCATTGTTCGGGTTTCGTCTGAAGGCCCCGTCGCAAGAGGGCCGTAGATGGCGCGAAGAGTAGCCATTTGACGGATTTTTCACAATCGGGGGACGCGCGATTCTGTGTGGGAAATCACGTATCGAAGCTGATGTGAGCCGAATACGGAACCCGACGTCACTTCTGACGAAGTCCCGTGGCGAGGGAGCTTGCTCCCGCTGGGCTGCGCAGCAGCCCCAAACCCGCCGTGTTGATCCAGTTTGCGACCGCTGCGCGCGCGAGCGGGAGCAAGCTCCCTCGCCACAAAAGCACTGGATCATAGCCTGCGTTACCCCGCCCTGATTTGCCCGAGCACCCCATGTCTGCTAGTGTCGCGCCGGTTTAACAGTCAACCGGAATAGCCGCCATGGCCCGCAAAAAAGCTGCATTGGATTTCGAACAATCTCTGGCCGACCTGCAGACGCTGGTCGAACGCCTGGAGAACGGCGAACTGTCGCTGGAAGACTCGCTGACTGCTTTCGAGCAAGGTATCGGCTTGACTCGCGACTGCCAGGCAGCGCTGGCCCAGGCCGAGCAGAAGGTACAATTGCTGCTCGAACGCGACGGCGAGCTGACCGAAGAACCTTTCGACGCGGAACAGCCTGAATGATCGGCGCCTATCAGGCCAGCAGCCAGGCCCGGGTCAATGCTGCACTGGAGACCCTGTTCAGCGCCCCGAGCCCGGAACTGGCGCGCCTGTACGAAGCCATGCGCTACAGCGTGATGAACGGCGGCAAGCGCGTGCGCCCGCTGCTGGCCTATGCCGCGTGCGAAGCCCTTGGCGGCGTGGCCGAGCAGGCCAACGGCGCGGCCTGCGCGGTCGAGCTGATTCATGCCTATTCCCTGGTGCATGACGACCTGCCCGCCATGGACGACGACGACCTGCGTCGCGGCCAGCCGACAACCCACAAGAAATTCGACGAAGCCTGCGCAATTCTTGCGGGCGACGGTTTGCAGAGCCTGGCTTTCAGCGCCCTGCTGGACCCGACCCTGAGCGAATGCCCGGCGCAGGTTCGCCTGGACATGGTCAGCGCCCTGGCGTTGGCGGCGGGCCCGGCCGGCATGGTGGGCGGCCAGGCCATCGACTTGGGTTCGGTGGGCCTGAAGCTGGATCAGAGCGCGCTGGAATACATGCACCGGCACAAGACCGGCGCTCTGATCGAGGCCAGCGTCCGGCTCGGCGCCCTGGCCAGCGGTCGGGCCACGCCGGAACAACTGCAAGCCTTGCAGACCTACGCCCGGGCCATCGGCCTGGCGTTCCAGGTTCAGGACGATATCCTCGACGTCGAAAGCGATACCCAGACCCTGGGCAAGCGCCAGGGTGCCGACATTGCGCGCGACAAGCCGACCTATCCGGCCTTGCTCGGCCTCGATGCAGCCAAGGCCTACGCCCTGGAACTGCGCGACCAGGCCCTGGCCGCGCTGCGACCCTTTGACGCGGCGGCCGAACCGTTGCGCGATCTGGCGCGTTATATCGTCGAACGACGCAGCTGATCCACGGTCAACCCATTTAAGTGCGTATCGGCCAAGTTCCGGCCGACGCGTGGGCAGCTTGCGATGCATAAGGTAAACTGCCGCCTCTTTCTATACCTATAACGATTCGCCTGATGCCCACGACGTTTCAAGAGATCCCCCGCACACGCCCGACCACGCCCCTGCTGGACCGCGCCAACACGCCGGACGGCCTGCGTCGACTGGGTGAAGCCGAGCTGGAGACCCTGGCCGATGAGTTGCGCCTGGAACTGCTCTACACGGTCGGCCAGACCGGTGGGCACTTTGGCGCGGGCCTGGGTGTCATCGAGCTGACCATCGCGTTGCACTACGTCTTCGACACACCGGACGACCGGTTGGTGTGGGACGTCGGGCACCAGGCGTATCCGCACAAGATCCTCACCGGTCGTCGCGACCGCATGGGCACGTTGCGCCAGAAGGACGGTGTCGCCGCCTTTCCGCGCCGCTCCGAGAGCGAATACGACACCTTTGGCGTCGGTCACTCCAGCACCTCCATCAGCGCCGCCCTGGGCATGGCGATTGCCGCCCGCCTGCAAAACAGCGAGCGCAAGGCGATTGCCGTGATCGGCGACGGTGCACTGACCGCAGGCATGGCCTTCGAGGCGCTGAACCATGCGCCGGAGGTCAACGCCAACATGCTGGTGATACTGAACGACAATGACATGTCGATCTCGCGCAACGTTGGCGGATTGTCCAATTACCTTGCGAAGATCCTCTCGAGCCGCACCTACGCCAGCATGCGCGAAGGCAGCAAGAAGGTCCTGTCGCGCCTGCCGGGCGCCTGGGAAATCGCCCGCCGCACCGAAGAATATGCCAAGGGCATGCTGGTGCCCGGCACGCTGTTCGAGGAGCTGGGCTGGAACTACATCGGCCCCATCGACGGCCATGACCTGCCCACGCTGATCGCCACCCTGCGCAACATGCGCGATCTCAAGGGCCCGCAGTTCCTGCACGTGGTCACCAAGAAAGGCAAAGGCTTCGCCCCGGCGGAAGTCGACCCGATCGGTTACCACGCCATCACCAAGCTTGAACCCCTGGATGCCCCGGCCGCCGCGCCGAAAAAGACCGGTGGGCCGAAGTATTCCGGCGTGTTCGGCCAATGGCTGTGCGACATGGCCGCCGCCGACCCGCGCCTGGTGGGCATTACCCCGGCGATGAAGGAAGGCTCCGACCTGGTGGCGTTCAGCGAACGCTACCCGCAGCGTTATTTCGACGTAGCGATTGCCGAACAACATGCCGTGACCCTTGCGGCCGGCATGGCCTGCGAAGGCGCCAAGCCGGTGGTGGCAATCTATTCGACTTTCCTTCAACGCGGCTATGACCAACTCGTCCACGACGTGGCTGTGCAGAACCTCGATGTGCTGTTCGCCATCGACCGCGCCGGGCTGGTGGGCGAAGACGGCCCGACCCACGCCGGCAGCTTCGACTTGTCCTACCTGCGCTGCATCCCGGGCATGTTGGTGATGACGCCGAGCGATGAAAACGAACTGCGCAAGATGCTCACCACCGGCCACCTGTTCAATGGCCCGGCGGCAGTGCGCTACCCTCGCGGCACCGGCCCGAACGCGACGATCGAGGCTGACCTTGAGCCCATCGAGATCGGCAAGGGCGTGATCCGCCGTCAAGGCAAGCAAGCGGCCCTGTTGGTGTTTGGCGTGCAGTTGGCCGAAGCCTTGAAAGTCGCCGAAAAGCTTGATGCCACCGTGGTGGACATGCGCTTTGTCAAACCCCTCGACGAAGACCTGGTGCGCGAGATGGCCGACAGCCACGAACTGCTGGTGACCATCGAGGAAAACGCCATCATGGGTGGTGCCGGCGCCGCGGTCAGCGAATTCCTGGCGCGGGAAAACATCCTCAAGTCGGTACTGCACCTTGGGCTGCCGGATCTCTACGTCGAACACGCCAAGCCTGCGCAAATGCTGGCCGAATGCGGGCTGGACGAGGCGGGGATCGAAGCGGCGGTGCGACTGCGGTTGCAGCTGTTGGGCCTGTAACTCTTCAGACCACACGGCCCCCCTGTGGGAGCGAGCCTGCTCGCGATAGCGGTAGACCAGTCGATGCTGTGCTGACTGACCTACCGCTATCGCGAGCAGGCTCGCTCCCACATTGGTTTCTGTGTGGACCACGAAATCATGGAACACCGATGAAACGCCGCCTCGCCCTCGCCCTCGCCCTGCTCCCCACCCCCGACCTGCTGGCCAATACCTTCGAACGCGACCAAGCCCTCAAGCTGCCCGACATCCTCATCAGCGCCAACCGCCAGGTAGAGGCCCGCAACGACAGCAGCGCCGCCAACACGGTATTCACCCGTGACGACATCGACCGCCTGCAACCGGCCAGTGTCACCGACTTGCTCAGCCGCGTGCCGGGCGTGCAAGTGGCGCCATTGGGCGGGCGCGGCAGCCTGCCGGGGATTTACATCCGCGGCACCAAGTCGGCCCAGAGCCTGGTGTTGGTGGACGGCCAGCGCATCGGCAACGCCACCTCTGGCGACAGCAACCTGCAACGCCTGAATATCAACCAGATCGAGCGGGTAGAAGTGTTGCGTGGCTCGCGCTCGGTGATCTACGGCGCCGATGCGGTGGGCGGGGTGATCCAGATCTTCACACGGCGCGGCAACGATCAAGGGCTGCGACCACGCCTGCGCCTGGGTATTGGCAGCCACCAGACCTGGGAGCGCAGCGTGGGCATGTCCGGAGGCGACGAGCAGACGCGTTTCAACCTCGGCGCCAGCCTGGACGAAACCGCAGGAAGCAATCGGACCCACGAGTCCTACGCCAGCGACCGAGACGCCGACGCCAACCGCAACCGGTCCTTCAGCCTGAGCTTGAGCCATGCCGCCAACGACGATCTGGAGCTCGGCCTGAACCTGCTGGATAACCGTGGCAAAAGTGAATACGACAACCCGTTCGGCCGCTTCGACCCCAGCACCTTCGAGTCCTTGCCCCAGCAGCCGTACAGCGAGTTTGCGGTGAGCAGTTTCAGCAGTTACGCGGACGCTCGGATCAACGACGCCTGGACGTCCCGCCTCGAACTGAGCCACAGCGAGAACCGTGAGAAAACGTTCGACAAGCTCAGTGATGTTCGCGAAGTCTTCAACACCTACCGCGATTCGGTGAATTGGCAGAACGACGTGACACTGGACGAGCGCAACAGCCTGATCGTGGGCGGCGACTGGTATCAAGACCGGGTCAATAGCAGCACGCCGTTCGAGGAAGACAGCCGCTGGAACCGCGCGGCGTTTATCCAGCATCGCTTCCAGGCCGAAACCTTCTCGACAGAGTTGGGCCTGCGCCGCGACCAGAACCAGCAATTTGGTGGCCAGAACAGTTGGAGCGGCACCTTCACCTTGCCAGTGAACTCGGACAACGACGTATTGCTGACCTACAGCGAAAGCTTTCGCGCCCCCACATTCAACGACTTGTATTACCCGGACTTCAGCAACCCAGACCTGAAACCCGAAACGGCCAAGAGCTACGAAGTGCAATGGCGCAGCCAACTTAGCGACAGCGCCCGCCTGGAGGCTTCGCTGTACCGCACGGACCTGGAGGACGCGATCATCTTCGGCAGCGGCTCACGCCCGCAGAACGTTGCGTCGGCGCGGATCAATGGTTTCGAAGCGGCCTTGCGGCAGGAATTGTTCGGTTGGCAGGGCAACCTGGGCCTGACCTTCATCGACCCACGGGACCGTGACAGCGGCCACACCCTGGCCCGCCGCGCTCGTCGCACGTTGAGCCTGGACCTGGACCGACAATTCGATCGCCTGGGTTTCGGCGCCACCTGGCAAGCGGTGAGCAGCAGCTATGACGACGAAAACAACCGCAATGCCCTGAGCGGCTATGCCCTGCTCGGGTTGCGCGGCAGTTGGGCGCTGAGCCGGGAAGTGAAGTTGGAGATGAAGGTGGATAATCTGTTGGACAAAGGTTACAGCCGGGCGCTGTATAGCCATGGGGTGTTGCAGCACGGGTATCGGGAGGAGGGTCGGGCGTGGTTGTTTGGGGTGACCTGGACCCCGGAATTTTGATCCAGAATCTGTTGTGCCTGGGCCGACCCCATCGCGAGCAGGCTCGCTCCCACAATTTGATTCGATGTGAATCCAAAATCAGCGGCGCTACGAATCCTTGTGGGTGCGAGCTTGCTCGCGATTGAAGGCACCGCGGTCTACCGGTCGGGCGCAATCAACCCGCACAGCCGCGCTGTCGCCTCGATCATCTGCCCACTGGGCCGCTCCAGCCCTTTGTCATCCACCAGCAAAAGTCGCCCCTGCGCCACCGGCCAGGCTTTCCAGGCATCGAGCTGTGCCTGATCCGTGGCGAGGATCATCTGCGGTTGGCGCTGCAGTACCGATTCCACACTCACTTGCGGCGCCGGTACGCTCAGGTCGGCGAACACATTGCGCGCGCCGCATATCGCCAAGGCGTCACTGATGATCTGCCCACCGCCGACGGTATACAGCGGCCGGTCCCAGACCTGATAGAACACCGGCACAGGCCTCTCCCGTCGGTAGCGTTGGCGTAGCGCCTCCAGGCGCTGGCGCAGTTGCGCCGCTCGCTGCACGCCCCGCTCCGGGCGGCCGAGTTGGGTGGCTATATCTTGAATTTGCGTAATGAGTTGATCGAGATCGTGGGGCTCGGCGATGTAGATCGGGATGCCCAACGCCTTGAGCTGCTGGCGCTGGGCCGGGCCCACGCTGCCTGGCCAAAGCAGGAGCAGATCGGGCTTGAGGCTGAGCAGGCGCTCCATATCCAGTTGGCCGTAACGCCCAACGGAAGGCAGCTCTTTGAGGGCCGGCGGACGTTCACCACCGTCCAACACACCCACCAGCAGGTCAGCGGAGTCCAGCTCAACGACTATTTCAGAAAGCGAGGGCGCCAGGCTGACAACGCGCGAAGCCGCCATCGTCGAGGCGCTGGCGGCCAGCAGGAGGACCGCCAGCCAGAGACGCATCAACCGAGCTGACGCGGGATGCGATACAGGTAGAACAGCACGGCGGTGGATAACGCCAACAGCATCAGCGGCACCGCTTCGAGGCCGACGAATACCGCCAACGCGCCAATCCAGGCCGGCAGGCCTGCCACCAGGAAAGCTGCACGACGCCGGGCTGCCAGGGTGATCCAGGCCTCGGGTTCTCCAGGCGTATCGAGGGATTTATGCGTGGCGATCAGGGCGTTTTTATAGCCGCCGAAAAACCGCAGGCTGACAAACATCGACGCCACGCCGGCGATGAACAGCGGCATCGCCAGCACCGGCAGGATCGCCTCGCCCTGACCAAATACCGTGTTGATCACAAATAATGGCAGCAAGGCCAGCGCCAGGTACTGCCACCAACTGACGGCCAGCCGCCGCCGAACCTGGCCGCGCGTCACGCCCGGTCGACCTCGCCCTGGTGCTCGTTGCCCATCATGTGGTCGAGTTTGCTGGCTTTGGTCGCCAGGTAGAGCTTGTTGTGAGGGTTGTGGCCGGTGTGCAGCGGCACGCGTTCAGCCACCGCGATGCCCATGTCGGTCAGTGCCTTGACCTTGCGCGGGTTGTTGGTCATCAACCGCAAGGCCTTGACGCCCAGGTGTTCCAGCATCGGCAGGCAGATGCTGTAATCGCGCAAATCGGCGGCGAAGCCGAGGCGCTCGTTGGCTTCCACGGTGTCGGCCCCGCCGTCTTGCAATTCATAGGCACGGATCTTGTTCAACAGGCCAATGCCGCGCCCTTCCTGGCGCAAATACAGCAGCACGCCGCGACCTTCACGGGCGATGGCTTGCAGCGCGGCTTCAAGCTGCGAGCCGCAATCACAGCGCTGGCTGAACAACGCATCGCCCGTCAGGCATTCGGAGTGCAGGCGACCGAGTACCGGAGCGCCGTCGGCGAAATCACCCAGGCTCAGCACGACGTGCTCGCGACCGGTGGCTTCATCGAGAAAACCATGCATGGTGAATTGAGCAAAAGGCGTTGGCAGCTTGGAAGCGGCAACAAAAACGACAGGCACCGGTGTGCTCCTGATCTAGTACTGGAGATTCGCAGAGGCGGGCATTGTAACAGCACGATCCGATGGGCGCTTAGGCTGAATTATCACGCATAACCATCAAAAAATTTGATCACAACTTCGGTGGTTTGCCGTGCTCGTCGAAGGGATAGGGTTGATTCCAACGCTCGAAAATCGGTTTCAGCTCACCGCTCTTCACTAACACTTCCATGCGTCGGTCGAACAGCGCACGCAGCACGCGACCGTTTTCGTTGTCGGCGAAGCCCAGGTACAGCGGTAGATTGATCAGCGGCGACATCTTGAATTGCTGCGGATCGTCGGCCTTGGCGAGCACCTCCTCGATCTCCATGGAAGCATCGATATAAAAATCGGCACGGTCATGGGCCAGCATCGGCAGAATTCCCACGGCGCGATGAATTTCGTTGAAACGTCGTACGTTGGGCAGGTAGTTGTCGTACTCGTAGCCGCGCATCCACACCAGTCGATAGTTGCCGATGGTGGCTAACGTTGGGGACGGCTTGGAGGCCAGCCCGAGGGCATAGATATGATCAACATCGTAGTGCCACTTTGGGTAAAGCACTCCTGCGGACTCATTCCGATAGGCGCCGACCTGCACATCGACCTCGCCGCGCTGCACCAACCCGATCGAGCGCGTGTAGGGCACGCTACGGGTTTCCAGCTTGACGCCTTCAGGCTCGAATACCGCGCGCAAAAGCTCCCACCCCATGCCCTGCCCATCGGCCTGTGTGTAATCGGCCCACTCTTCACTGGCGGCGCGAATCTTGCCGGGCAGCGGCGCCGACTCGGCCACCCGAACGCCGAACAACGCTCCGATACACAGCAACAGCAAAAGTGCGCGGCTTACGCCCATGCCTCATTCCCTCAGGTGAAACACCACACCAACCCTTGCATTGCAAGCCAGGCAAAAACGCCGGCCAACACGTCGTCGAGCATGATGCCGACACCCCCGTGTACCTTCCGGTCGATCCAGCGGATCGGCCATGGCTTGAGGATATCGAAGAAGCGGAACACCAGGAAACCGGCCAACAGCCATTGCCAACCTTCAGGCACCAGCCACAAGGTGATCCACATGCCGACCATTTCGTCCCAGACGATGCCTTCGTGGTCGTGTACCCGCAGGTCATCCGCCACTTTGCCGCACAGCCAGAAGCCGAACAGCATGGTGATGCCCAGCATCAGCCAGTAGCCCCAATCCGGCAACATCTGCCACAACGGTATAAAGGGTAGCGCAACCAGCGAGCCCCAGGTGCCCGGCGCCTTGGGCAAGGTACCCGAACCGAAGCCGAACGCCAGGAAATGCCAGGGATTGCGCCAGACCGAGGGCGGAACGAATTCGGCCGGTACCTGGTTGGGATGATCTGTCACGGTGTCTCCCCAAAATGTTGATAGCCCCGTGTTTGCGGGGTGATGTCGCGCCCGAGGTCGTCAACCAGCATGACGCCCTGCCCCTGCGTGACACTGCCGACCACATGGATCGGCCAGCCTTCGGCCAGAAGTGCCGACAATCGGACCGACGGCAGGGTGAACAGCAATACATAGTCGTCCCCACCACTCAGGGCGGCGTGTTGCGCGCCTGACGGGCCGAGCAACGCCAGAAGTGCATTGGACAGCGGAAGCCGGTCACGTTCAACCGTCAACGCCACGCCGGACGCCAGCGCGATATGCCCACAGTCGGCCAGCAGGCCGTCGGAAATGTCCATCGCCGCGCTGGCCTTGCCCCGCAGTGCCAGGCCGAGGTCGATCTGCGGTCGCGGCGCCCAGTAATGGCCCAGCAATGGATCGGCGACTGCAGGCGCAGCGCTGCGCTGGCCGAGGACCAGCGGCAACGCGCCGGCGGCATTGCCCAGCTCACCGCCGACACACAGCAGATCGCCGGGCTGCGCGCCGCCGCGGGTCAAGGCCTGGCTGGACGGGACGCGGCCGAACACGGTCAGGGTCAGGCTCAGGGGCCCCCGCGTGGTATCGCCGCCCACCAACGCCACGCCGCATGCCCGGGCCATCTGACTCAAACCCTGGGCATAGGCTTGCAGCCAATCGGCGGCAACCATCGGCAAGGTCAGGGCAAGGGTAAAGGCGAAAGGGCTCGCGCCCATGGCGGCCAAGTCACTGACCGCCACGGCCAGCGAGCGCTGGCCGAGCAGGAACGGATCGCAAGGATCCGGGAAATGCACACCGGCGACCAGCGTGTCGGTGGAAACCGCCAGCTGTTCCCCGGGAGGGACGGCCAGCAAGGCGCAGTCGTCGCCGATCCCCAGCGCAACGCCCTCGCCGCCCTGCGCGCATGGCGCAGCGGCGAAGTAGTTACGGATCAGCTCGAATTCACCCATAGTCAGTCGTCACAAACGCCAATCAGCGCTTGAACGCCTTCACTTCGGCTTCACGCAGGCGCGGGGCGAGCTTGTCGAGCACACCGTTGACGAACTTGTGGCCGTCGGTGGAACCGAAGACTTTCGCCAGCTCGATCCCTTCGTTGATTACCACGCGGTACGGCACGTCGACGCGCTGCATCAGCTCCCAGGTGGACAAGCGCAACACGGCGAGCTCGACTGGGTCCAGCTCATCGATGGTCAGGTCCAGGCAAGGTGCCAGTGCGTTGTCGATTTCAGTCTTGTGGGCGGGGACGCCGTGCAGGATCTCGCGGAAGTACGCACCATCGACATCACTGAAATCGTTATCGACGCGAAACTGCGCTTCGATCTCGTTCAGCGATTGCTTGGCCATATGCCACTGATACAGGGCCTGGGTCGCGAGCTGACGGGCTTCGCGGCGCTTGACGCTTTTCGAAGGCTTGCCGGCGTCCGCAGGCTTTGGATCGCGCGGGTTGAAACGATCGCTCTCGTCGCTAATCACTTGGCCTCCAACTGCGCCAGCAGGCTGACCATTTCCAGGGCGGACAAGGCAGCTTCGGCACCTTTGTTACCGGCCTTGGTGCCGGAACGTTCGATGGCTTGCTCGATGGAATCAACGGTCAGCACGCCGAAAGCGACCGGCACGCCGAACTCCATGGACACCTGGGCCAGGCCCTTGGTGCATTCGCCGGCCACGTATTCGAAGTGCGGAGTACCGCCACGAATGACCGCACCGAGGGCGATGATTGCCGCAAATTCGCCCTTTTGGGCGACTTTCTGCGCAACCAGCGGGATTTCGAAGGCGCCAGGCGCACGGATGATGGTGATGTCGCCTTCGCTCACGCCATGGCGAACCAGCGCATCCACCGCGCCGTCGACCAGGCTTTCAACCACAAAGCTGTTGAAACGGCCGACTACCAGCGCGTAGCGGCCCTTGGGGGCGATGAAGGTACCTTCGATGGTCTTCAGGGTCATTCGTCAGATCTCTTAAAGAGCCGGAGCACGTTCGATACGCGCTCCTCAGTGATATTAGCCACGAATACAGGGCGGGAAATCCCGGGCCATTATTCGGAGGGCACGTATTCTACAACTTCCAGGTCGAAACCGGATATCGCATTAAATTTCATCGGCGCGCTCATCAGACGCATCTTGCGCACGCCCAGGTCGCGCAGGATCTGCGAACCGGCGCCGACAATGCTGTAGGTGGTCGGTTTTTTCACCGGTTGCTGCTCGGTGGTCTCACGGATGTGGGCCAACAGCACGTCACCATCGAGTGGATGTCCCAGCAACAGCACCACGCCGCTGCCCGCCTCGGCCACGGCGGCCATGGCCGCGCGCAGGCTCCAGCGGCCCGGTTGCTTGACCATCAGCAGGTCGCGCAGAGGGTCCATGTTATGCACGCGGACCAGAGTCGGCTCTTCAGCACAAACAGTGCCCAGGGTCAGCGCCATGTGCACGTCGCCTTCCACCGAGTCGCGGTAGGTCACCAGGTTGAACTGGCCCAGTTCGCTGTCCAGCGGCTGCTCGGAAATCCGCTGAACGGTACGTTCGTGGATCATTCGGTAGTGAATCAGGTCGGCGATGGTGCCGATCTTGATGTTGTGCTCGGCGGCGAACGCTTCCAGCTCGGCGCGACGGGACATGGTGCCGTCGTCGTTCATCACTTCGCAGATGACGCCGGCGGGCTCGAAGCCGGCCATGCGCGCCAGGTCGCACGCCGCCTCGGTATGGCCGGCGCGGGCCAGGGTGCCGCCGGCCTGGGCCATCAACGGGAAGATGTGGCCGGGGCTGACGATGTCTTCGGCCTTGGCGTCGGCGGCCGCGGCCGCTTGTACGGTGCGCGCGCGGTCAGCGGCGGAGATACCGGTGGTCACGCCCTCGGCGGCCTCGATGGACACGGTGAACTTGGTGCCGAAGCCCGAGCCATTGCGCGGCGCCATCAGCGGCAGCTTCAGCAGCTCGCAGCGTTCGCGGGTCATCGGCATGCAGATCAGGCCACGGGCGTGCTTGGCCATGAAGTTGATGTGTTCGGCCTTGCAGCATTCGGCGGCCATGATCAGGTCGCCTTCGTTCTCGCGGTCTTCGTCATCCATGAGGATGACCATCTTGCCTTGGCGGATGTCTTCAACCAGTTCTTCGATGCTATTGAGCGCCACGCGGCACCCCCTTGGGTCAGGATTTGAGGTAGCCGTTAGCGGCCAGAAAGCTTTCAGTGATATTGCCGGCTGCTGGCTCCGCGGCCTTGTCGCCCAGCAGCAGACGCTCCAGATAGCGGGCCAGCAGGTCGACCTCCAGGTTGACCCGACGACCAGGCCGGTACGAGGCCATGATGGTTTCGCTCAGGGTATGGGGGATGATCGTCAGCATGAACTCAGCGCCGTCCACCGCGTTGACCGTCAGGCTGGTGCCATCGACGGTGATCGAGCCTTTATGGGCGATGTACTTGGCCAGCTCTTTCGGGGCCCGGATACGAAACTCCACGGCCCGGGCGTTATCGGTACGCGAGACCACTTCGCCGACACCGTCGACGTGGCCGCTGACCAGGTGCCCGCCGAGGCGCGTGGTCGGCGTCAGGGCTTTTTCCAGGTTGACCGGGCTGCCACTCTTGAGATCGTTCATCGCGGTACAGTCGAGGGTTTCGCGGCTGACGTCAGCCAGGAAGCCATTGCCGGGCAGCTCGACGGCAGTCAGGCAGACGCCGTTCACGGCGATGCTGTCGCCCAACTTGACGTCGCTCAGGTCGAGCTTGCCGGTTTCGACATGCACCCGCACATCGCCGCCCTTGGGGGTGAGTGCGCGGATACTGCCGATGGATTCGATGATGCCGGTAAACATGGAGTCCTCCTCGAGAACGGGCCGCCGCTTGAGCGAAAGCCGGGAATTATACGCTGGCCGATGAAACGGGAACGGCGATGACTCGCCAGTCATCGCCCACGGCGCGGATTTCGGTGATTTTCAGCGGCGCGGCGTCCTTCATCTGCGCCAGCGGCCAGTCCAGCAGCGGTCGCGCCGAGGAGCCCAGAAACTTGCCGGCGATGAAAATCTGGAACTCGTCCACCAAGCCCTGACGGGCAAAGGCTCCCGCCAGGCGCGGCCCGGCTTCCACCAACACTTCGTTGACGCCTCGGGCCGCCAACTCCGCCAACAGGCGGCGCAGATCGACCTGACCGTCGTCACCCGCCACGATCATGCATTCGGGGCCGTTGGCGTACTGTTCTTCCACCGCCATGCAGGTAGCGACGAGCGCCGGGCCCGCCCTGAAAAACGGCGCATCCAGCGGCACTCGCAAGCGGCCGTCCACCAGCACCCGCAGCGGCGGACGGCTCATGGACAGCGCGGTCTGCTCGGCGTCCAGCCCGAGCTCGTCGGCACGCACGGTCAGCCGGGCATTGTCCGCCAGCACCGTATCGGCGCCGGTCAGCACCACGCTGGCCTGGGCCCGCAGGCGTTGTACCGCCGAGCGCGCGGCGGGGCCGGTGATCCACTGGCTCTCGCCACTCTCCATGGCGGTGCGCCCATCAAGGCTCATGGCGAGCTTGACCCGCACGAACGGCAGGCCATGTTCCATGCGTTTGAGGAAACCTTCATTGAGCTTGCGCGCTTCGCCTTCCAGCACGCCGCTTTCTGTGGCGATGCCGGCCTGGGCCAGCCGCTGCAGGCCGCGCCCGGCGACTTCCGGGTTCGGGTCTTGCATCGCGGCCACCACCCGCGCCACCCCGGCGGTGACCAACGCATCGGCACAGGGCGGTGTGCGCCCATGGTGGCTGCACGGTTCGAGGGTCACGTAGGCCGTGGCGCCCCGGGCATTTTCACCGGCGGCGCGCAGGGCATGGACTTCGGCATGGGGTTCGCCAGCGCGGATGTGCCAGCCTTCGCCGACGACTTCGCCGTCCCGCACGATCACGCAACCCACCCGTGGGTTGGGATGGGTCGTGTAGTGACCGCGTCGCGCCAATTCCAGGGCGCGGGCCATGTAATGGGCGTCGAGGACGGCTTGTTGCGCCGGGCTGGTCATTCTTTCACCGGCTCGCGGGCCAGGCGGTCGATTTCCTCGCGGAACTCATTGAGGTCCTGGAAACGCCGGTACACAGAGGCGAAACGGATGTAGGCCACTTCATCGAGCTTCTGCAGCTCGGCCATCACCAGCTCGCCGACCACCAGGGATTTGACCTCGCGCTCGCCGGTCGCCCGCAGCTTGTGCTTGATGTGCACCAGCGCGGCTTCCAGGCGTTCGACGCTCACCGGGCGTTTTTCCAGGGCGCGCTGCATGCCGGCGCGCAGTTTTTCTTCATCGAACGGCTGGCGACTGCCGTCGGTCTTGATCAGGCGCGGCAACACCAGTTCAGCGGTCTCGAACGTCGTGAAACGTTCGCCGCAGGCCAGGCATTCGCGGCGGCGGCGGACCTGTTCGCCCTCGGCGACCAGTCGCGAGTCGATGACTTTGGTGTCGTTGGCACCGCAGAAGGGACAGTGCATGGTGGGCAGGCAACAAAAAAAGGGAGGGCCATGGTAGCGCATCCCACTGGCAAGACAAGCCATAGGGTTTACGGTATACAGACGGGCTTAACGCCAGATCCATCGAATTCACCTTGCTGGAGCCACCCATGCCGCTACGATCCATTGTTCTGCTCAGTCTCTTCAGCCTGCTGATGGCGTGCAGCAGCGACGCCCCGAAACCCGCCGCGCCAGCCCCGGCGCCCGCGCCAAAACAGGCTCAGGAAAAGGCCCGCCAAGCCACCGAGCTTGGGCCACTGCCGGCGCATCAGCGAGAACTGAGCGGTACCTTGCAAGGCGTGCCGGCAGGGGCCGAGGTGGAACTGGCGCTGCTGGTGATCGATGACAAGGATCGCCCGCAGCAATTGCTCGCCAGTTCCAGCCTGATCGGCACCAACCAGGCACTGCCCTTCCGCCTGCGCTTCAACCCCGAAGCCTTCCCCGTTGGCGCCCGCGTGGAATTGCGCGGCCGGGCCAGCCAGTCGGGCCAGTTGATCCTGCACCTGCCGGAGCAACGCATCAGCCAACCGACCACCCAGGCGCTGGGCGTCCTGCAATTCGTCAAAGCGCCATGAGGCCACCGCAGGACCTGCAACAAGCGCTGGACGAGTTACTTGGCGATGCACGTTTGGTGGCCTGTGCGCTGCCGGACACAGACTTGAAGCTGTGGTTGATCGACGGCGACAACATGGACCGAGCCTTCAGCCCGGAAGAAACCCGGCGCATCCTCCACGAGCCGCCGTATTGGAGCTTCTGCTGGGCCAGCGGCCTGGCGATGGCGCGCTATCTGGCCGAACAGCCACAATGGGTCGAGGGCAAGCGAGTGCTGGATTTCGGTGCCGGCTCCGGCGTGGCGGGCATTGCGGCGGTCAAAGCCGGGGCGCTGGAAGTGGTGGCCTGCGACCTGGATCCGCTGGCGCTTGCCGCGTGCCAGGCCAATGCAGTGCTTAACGGCGTGACGTTGGGTTATTCGACGGATTTTTTCGCCGAGGCTGATCGCTTCGATCTGATCCTCGTCGCCGACGTGCTCTACGACCGGGCGAACCTGCCGCTGCTGGACCAGTTCCTCAGCCGTGGCCGCGAGGCACTGGTGGCGGATTCCCGGGTGCGGGACTTCCAGCATCCGCTGTACCGACGCATCGAAATGCTCGAGGCCATGACCTTGCCGGACCTGGCTGAGCCGGAGGAGTTTCGGCATGTGAGCCTGTACCACGCGCGGCGCTTGTCTTAAAGCATCGCGAGCAGGCTCGCTCCCACATAGAACTTTGTTCAGTTCATGAAAAATGCAGGCAGCATAAAACACGGTGGGAGCGAGCCTGCTCGCGATAGCGGTCTATCAGGCGCCGCAAGCCCCCGCTTTCAGCCACCCCCACCAAGCCGTATAGTTGCCCCATTCAAGCGTTCTACGAGATTCCCCATGACCCAGGACACGTCTTACATCTTCGACGCCACCACGGCCGATTTCGACCAGTCGGTGATCGCCAACTCTTTTCAAAAACCGGTGCTGGTGGATTTCTGGGCCGAGTGGTGTGCGCCCTGCAAGGCACTGATGCCCATGTTGCAAGGTATCGCCGAGAGCTATCGGGGCGAACTGCTGCTGGCCAAGGTCAACTGCGACGTCGAGCAAGACATCGTCGCCCGCTTCGGCATTCGCAGCCTGCCGACCGTGGTGCTGTTCAAGGACGGCCAGCCGGTGGACGGCTTCGCCGGGGCTCAACCGGAATCGGCGGTGCGGGCAATGCTCGAACCCCATGTGCAGATGCCGCCTCCAGCCGCAGCCGACCCTTTCGAACAGGCCCAGGCGCTGTTCGATGAGGGCCGCTTCGCCGATGCCGAAGCCGTGCTCACCGTGTTGCTGGGCGAAGACAACACCAACGCCAAGGCGCTGATCCTTTACGCACGTTGCCTGACCGAGCGCGGCGAGCTGGGCGAGGCACAAACAGTGCTCGACGCCGTGAAAAGCGATGAACACAAGGCCGCACTGGCTGGCGCCAAGGCGCAGATCCAGTTTCTCGGCCTGGCCAAGGATCTGCCGGACGCCGCCGACCTCAAGGCGCGGCTGGCGAAAGATCCTCAGGACGACGAGGCGGTGTATCAACTGGCGATCCAGCAACTGGCGCGCCAGCAGTACGAGCCAGCGCTCGAGGCGCTGCTCAAGTTGTTCATCCGCAATCGCAGCTACAGCGAAGGCCTGCCCCATAAAACCTTGCTGCAAGTGTTCGAACTGCTGGGCAACGATCACCCGCTGGTGACGACCTACCGTCGCAAGCTGTTCGCCGCGCTTTACTGACCGATCCAGCTATAGAGCGGCGTATCCCCGCCGCTCAGCACCTTGACCTCGGCGCTGTGGCGCAGGCGCACCAGCAAGCGCTTGCCTGACGAGGTGCTGCCGGTCAGGCCCTCAAGCTGTTCGAGCAAGTCCGGGCCGCTCAGTTGCCCGGCCTTGCGCAACAACTCCCGGGCGATCTGCCACTGGGCGTCATCCTGATTCGTCGACTTGGCGGGCGCCGCCGCCGCGCCTTCGGACTTGGCCACTTGCAACCGCGCGCCGAGCTGCGCCCAGTCGCCTTCATCCATCTCTATCGTCAAGTCCACCGGCCAATCACCGACCGTCCCGCGTATCCGCAACATCAGCGTGCTCCTGAAGATTTCATCTGCCCATGCTCCCATGGGCCTTGCGCGACGCCAAGCAGATGGTCAAACTCCTCGCACTATCGTTATAAGATTACATAACCTTTCTGGAGATTCGTCATGCGTCGTTTGCTTCTTGCCCTGCCATTCGCCCTGCTGCCATTGGCTGTCGCTCACGCGGCGGTGGAGCATGACCACGATCATGAGCATGATCACGAGCACGGCAGCCTGGGCGCCCATGAGCACGGCGTCGCCCGGTTGAATGCGGCCCTGGATGGCCAGACCCTGGAATTGGAATTGGAAAGCCCGGCGATGAACCTGGTGGGCTTCGAACACGCCGCCAGCAGCGATGCCGACAAAGCCAAGGTCGCCGCCGTGCGGGCGCAGCTGGATAAACCCCTGGCGTTGTTCAACCTGCCGGCCGCCGCCAAGTGCACCGTGGCCCAGCAGGAATTGGAAAGCCCGTTGTTCGGTGATGAGCCGGACCACGAAGACCACGACGAAGAGGCAGATGGCGACGAGCACCATGGCGAACACAGCGAGATCCACGCCGACTATCAATTCACTTGCACGGCCCCTGGCGCCTTGAAGAACCTGGATCTGGCGACACTGTTCAAAACCTTCCCGGCCACGCAGAAAATTCAGGTACAACTGATCAGCCCGAGCGGCCAGCAAGGCGTGGAAGTGACGGCCAAGGCGCCAGCGTTGAAATTCTGATTCACCGCAAAAACCATGTGGGAGCGAGCCTGCTCGCGAAGGCGCCGGCACATCCAAACCGATGTTGACTGACTCACCGCATTCGCGAGCAGGCTCGCTCCCACAGGAATTCCCGTTAACCTGAAAAACCGGCGATATGACCCAAGCACTCATCGAACTGTCCGACCTGGGCTTCAGCTGGCCCGGGCATCCGCCACTGCTGGACATCCCGGCGTTTCGCCTGGATGCCGGCGAAACCTTGTTCCTCAAAGGGCCGAGCGGCAGCGGCAAGACCACCTTGCTGGGGCTGTTGGGCGGTGTGCAAACGCCGGATCGCGGCAGCATCCGCCTGCTTGGCCAGGAGCTCACCGAATTGGGCGCGGGCAGCCGCGACCGCTTTCGCGTGGACCACACCGGCTACATCTTCCAGCAGTTCAACCTGCTGCCGTTTCTCTCGGTGCGCGAGAACGTCGAACTGCCTTGCCATTTCTCGAAATTGCGCGCGCAACGGGCCATCCAGCGCCACGGGAGTGTCGATCAAGCCGCCGCCACATTGTTGGCCCACCTGGGGCTGAACGATACGAACCTGCTGGAGCGCCGGGCCGACTCGCTGTCCATCGGCCAACAACAACGGGTCGCCGCCGCTCGGGCCTTGATCGGCCAACCGGAACTGGTGATCGCCGACGAACCGACCTCAGCCCTGGACTACGACGCCCGGGAAAACTTCCTGCGTCTGCTGTTCGCCGAATGCCGCGAAGCCGGGTCGAGCCTGTTGTTCGTCAGTCACGACCAGAGCCTGGCGCCGCTGTTCGACCGTCACCTCTCGCTGGCCGATCTGAATCGCGCCGCCAAGCCACTCGAGGTCTGAGATGTATTTGCTCCGTCTAGCCATGGCCAGCCTGGCGAACCGTCGCTTCACCGCGATCCTTACCGCTTTTGCCATTGCCCTCTCGGTGTGCCTGTTGCTCGCGGTGGAGCGAGTGCGCACCGAGGCGCGGGCCAGCTTCGCCAGCACCATCAGCGGCACCGACCTGATCGTCGGCGCCCGCTCCGGCTCCGTGAATCTGTTGTTGTACTCGGTGTTTCGCATCGGCAACGCCACCAACAACATCCGCTGGGACAGCTTCGAGCAGTTCGCCAACAACCCGAAAGTGAAGTGGGCGATCCCCATGTCCCTTGGCGACTCCCATCGCGGTTACCGGGTGATGGGCACCACCGAGGCCTACTTCGAGCATTACCAGTACGGCCGCCGGCAACACCTGGCGTTGGCCGATGGCCGCGCGTTCGCCACCGACCCATTCGAAGTGGTGCTCGGCGCGGAAGTGGCCGAGGCGCTCCATTACAAACTCGGGGAAAAGCTGGTGCTGGCCCACGGCGTGGCGGCGATCAGCCTGGTCAAGCACGACGACAAACCCTTTACCGTGGTGGGGATTCTCAAGCGCACTGGCACGCCGGTGGATCGCACGCTGCACATCAGCCTCGGCGGCATGGAGGCCATCCATATCGATTGGAAAAATGGCGTGCCGGCCCAGGGCAATGGGCGCATCAGCGCCGACCAGGCCCGCAACATGGACCTCACGCCGAAAGCGATTACCGCGTTCATGCTTGGCCTCAACAGCAAGATTTCCACGTTCGCCTTGCAACGCGAGATCAATGAGTTTCGTGGCGAACCGCTGCTGGCGATCCTGCCGGGCGTGGCGCTGCAAGAACTGTGGAGCCTGATGGGCACGGCGGAAAAAGCCTTGTTCGTGATCTCGCTGTTCGTCGTGCTGACTGGCTTGATCGGCATGCTCACGGCGATTCTCACCAGCCTCAACGAGCGGCGCCGGGAGATGGCGATCCTGCGTTCGGTGGGCGCGCGGCCCTGGCATATCGCGAGCCTGCTGGTACTCGAAGCCTTCGCCCTGGCATTGGCCGGGGTCACCGCCGGGCTGGCCTTGTTGTACATCGGCATCGCCGCCGCCCAGGGTTATGTGCAGTCGGCCTACGGTTTGTACCTGCCATTGGCCTGGCCGAGCGAGTATGAATGGGCGCTGCTGGCTGGCATTCTGGTCGCCGCCCTGCTGATGGGCAGCGTGCCGGCCTGGCGCGCCTATCGCCAATCGTTGGCCGATGGCCTGTCGATCCGTTTATGAGGACGTTGAAAATGCCCCGCGCCCTGCTTGCGCTGTTGATGATGGTTTCCCTGCCGCTGTGGGCGGCCGAGCCGAGGGACCTGGCCTGGTCGGAGATGATCCCACCGGATGCGCCGCCGGAAGTGCCGAACATGACGCCCCTGCACGACCTGTCGAAGATGAGCGATGCCTTGGCCGCCGAATCCGCCCCGGCGGCCAAGCAGGACCTGCCCAATGCCCCGGTGGTCAAGGCCCTCGATGGCCAGCAGATCCGCTTGCCCGGTTATATCGTGCCGCTGGAAGTCAGCGAGGAAGGCCGTACCACCGATTTCCTGCTGGTGCCGTATTTCGGCGCCTGCATCCACGTGCCGCCCCCGCCGTCGAACCAGATCGTGCATGTGAAAAGCGAAGTCGGGGTCAAGCTCGACGAGCTGTACCAACCGTACTGGGTCGAAGGGCCGATGCAGGTCAAGCCGTCCACCAGTGAACTGGCCGATGCCGGGTATCAGATGGAGGCGCAAAAGATTTATGTCTATGAACTGCCGGAGTGACCCCGCAGTGATGCGTTGTTTTTGCGATAGCTTGCTCGCGATGGGCTTCATCACCTTTTCATTGAGCTGAGTCAAAAGACCGGACCAGACGGCTCCGTACCATGGGACATCAATTTTCGATTCCTTCTGGAGCCCCCATGCACAAGTCTCTGCTCAGCGCCTCCCTCATCGCGCTAGCCCTCGCTGCGCCGTTTGCCCAAGCCCATACCGCCGGCGACATCATCGTTCGCGCCGGCGCGATCACGGTCAACCCGGACGCCGACAGCTCCAGCGTCAAGGTCGACCGTGGCCCGCTGGCCGGCGCCGACCTGGGCGGTAAGGCGACCCTGAGCAGCGACACACAGTTGGGCCTGAACTTCGCCTACATGCTCACCAACAACTGGGGAATCGAATTGCTGGCGGCCTCGCCATTCGAGCACGACGTGAAACTCAAGGGCACCGCACTCGGCGCCGCCAACAACAAGCTCGGCACCCTCAAGCACCTGCCGCCGACCCTGAGCATGGTCTACTACCCGCTCGACGCCAAGTCGGCATTCCAACCCTATGTCGGCGCCGGCATCAACTACACCTGGATCTATGACGAACACGTCGGCAGCGAAGCCAGCGCCAATGGATTCAGCAACTTTCGCGCGAAAAACAGCTGGGGCATGGCGTGGCAAGTCGGTGCCGACTACATGCTGACAGACAACATCATGATCAACGGCCAGATCCGCTACATCGACATCGATACCACGGCCTATGTCGACAACAACGCCGTGGCCGGCGGTACCCGGGCCAAAGTGGACGTCGATGTGGACCCGTTCGTCTACATGGTTGGGTTGGGTTACAAGTTCTGACCCCACACGACATTGACATGCCTACACACCCCGTGGCGAGGGAGCTTGCTCCCGCTGGACTGCGAAGCAGGCCCGACGAATTTGCGACCGCTTCGCGCTCGAGCGGGAGCAAGCTCCCTCGCCACAGGTTTCACTTGCCACAAAAGCGATGCATGACTCACAAAAAAGGCGCCCCGAAAGGCGCCTTTTTTTCGGCTGCGAAACTCAGCGCCCCAACAACCGCGCCAGTCCCACGCTCATCGGCGTCTGCTTCGGGACGTTGAAACGCTCCAGTAAACGAGCATTGTTTGCCCGCGAATGGCGGATATCGCCGGAGCGCGCCGGGCCATGGCTGATCGTAGGTAAATCGCCCACCACCACGGCCAGGGCCTGGAGCATCTGCTTCAAGGTCGTGGCCTGGTTCCAGCCGACATTCACCGCGCCGACCTCCACTTCCGGTTTTTCGATGGCCTGGACCAGCACGTCCACCAGATCCTCAACGTAGACGAAATCCCGAGTCTGCTCGCCGTCGCCGAACACGGTGATCGGCAGGCCTTTCTGCGCCCGTTCGCTGAAGATACTGATGACGCCTGAATACGGCGAGGATGGATCCTGGCGCGGACCATAGATGTTGAAGAAGCGGAACACCACCGGCTCCAGTTCATGCTGGCGACGATAGAAGTCGAAATAGAATTCGCTGGCCAGTTTGTCTGCCGCATAAGGCGTCAACGGCGCCTTGGGCGTCTCTTCGTCGATGGACTGGCCTTCGCCATTGTTGCCGTAGACCGCGGCGCTGGAGGCGAACAGCACCCGCTTCACCCCGGCCTGGCGCATGGCTTCGCAGACGTTCAGGGTGCCGATGAAATTGCTCTGGTGCGTGCGCACCGGGTCGTCCACCGAGGCTTGCACCGAGGCCACGGCGGCCAGATGCGCCACGGCGCTGCAACCGGCCACGGCCCGGGCGACCAGCGCGGCGTCGGCGACATCGCCCTCGATCAGCTCCAGAGCCGGGTTATCCAGCGGCAGATTGCTGCGCTTGCCAGTGGACAGGTCATCGAGAATGCGCACCGAATGCCCTTTGGCAAGCAAGGCGTCGGTCAGGTGCGAACCAATGAAACCCGCGCCGCCGGTGATGAGAACTGGGCCTTCAGCCATGGCGATAGAACCTATCCAGTAGGGCCGGGAGTGCGGCGCGCCAGGCGCGGGGCTTGATCCCGAAGGTGTGCAGAATTTTCTTGCAGGCCAATACCGCGTGCTGCGGTTCTTCCGCCGCGTCCGGCCTTGCGGCGTGGGCCTGGGGCGTCGGCGACTCGATGGCCAGCGGGTGCAGGGCGCGGGCTTCGGTGAGGATCGCCTGGCCCAAAGCCAGCGGCGTGGTCGCCTCATGCCCGGCGTAATGATAGGTGCCCCACAGCGGCGCCGCGCAATCGAGTTGCTTGAGCACCGAGATGATCACCCTCGCGGCATCGTCCACCGGCGTGGGGTTACCCCGACGGTCGTCGGCCAGCAATAGCTCTTCAGGCTGCTCGGCCCGGGCCAGGAAACGGCCGAGGATGCCGTCGGCGCTGTCGTCCAGCAGCCAGCCAAAACGCAGCAGAACATGTTGCGGGCAAGTGGCGCGCACGCTTTGCTCGATGCGCCACAACGCCTGGCCACGCAGGCCCAGGGGCACCGGTTCATCCTTTTCGCTGTAGGCGGTGGCGCGGGAGCCGTCGAACACGCGATAGCTCGACGGTTGCAGCAAGACAATGTTGTGATGCTGGCACAGTTCGGCCAGGCGCTCGACCGCCCGCTCTTGGCTGGCCAGGCGTTGCTCGCTGACGGTTTCGGCCTGGAACCAGTCGAAGTAGTACGCCAGGTTGATCAAGGCGTCCGGCCGGGTGTCGTCGAGCAACTGCGTGAGGCTCGCGGCATCCCAGCCGTCTTCGGGGGGGCGGGGGGCGAGAAAACCGATGTCTTCTTCCGCACCGAGGCGAATCAGCGCCTGCCCAAGGGCATTTCCGCCGCCCAGTAACATAAGGCGCATTCGCATAAAGTCAGCAGGCCCAGTCTGTTGGCACAAGAATTTGGTCGACAACGCCCGAGGGCGTCGCCGGAATCGTTGCATTTTGCGGGTTTAGTGCGCAACCGTCATCCGTAATGTGTAGATCGCCGGGTTTGCCGTCTTCCAAGGCGGTTGCCGAGCTCTTGTGGCGAGGGGATTTATCCCCGCTGGGCTGCGCAGCAGCCCCAACCAAGCAAATGAGGCGAGCCTGACCCACCCAGGTGTTAATCAAAGGGACTGCTGCGCAGTCCAGCGGGGATAAATCCCCTCGCCACTTGCATCCTCCCCACCCCACCCGCCTAAACTGCCCCCATGAATCTGCCCCTTGCAGCCGACCACGCCATGGCAGGCTTTCATCCCGCCGTTCGCGCCTGGTTCAGCCAGACATTCCCGGCCGTCACGGCCGCCCAGGCCCGGGCGTGGCCGTTGATCGGCCAGCGCCGCTCGGTGCTGGTCGCCGCGCCCACGGGTTCGGGCAAGACCCTTACTGCATTTCTCGCGGTCCTGGATGACTTGGTACATCGTGGCCTGGAGCAAGGCGGGCTGCCGGACGAGACACTCGTGGTCTACGTCTCGCCGCTCAAGGCCTTGAGCAACGACATCCAGATCAACCTGCAGAATCCCCTGGCCGGCATCACCGAGCAATTGCAGCGAATGGGGCTGCCGCCCTTGCCCATCACCACCGCCGTGCGCACCGGCGACACGCCGCAAAAAGAACGCTCGGCGATGCGCAAGACCGCGCCGCACATCCTCGTGACCACGCCCGAATCGCTCTATGTGCTGCTCGGCTCCGATTCCGGCCGGCAGATGCTTGCCAGCACCGGCACGGTGATCGTCGATGAAATCCACGCCATCGCCGCCAGCAAGCGCGGCAGCCATCTGGCCTTGAGCCTGGAACGGCTGCAAGCGCTGTGCGCCGAACCGTTGGTGCGCATCGGCTTGTCCGCCACGCAAAAGCCCATCGAGGCGGTATCGCGGTTTCTCGTCGGTGAAGGACGCGCCTGTGAAATTGTCGACATCGGCCACGCCCGCCCCCGCGACCTGGACATCGAGGTGCCGCCGGTGCCGCTTTCTGCGGTAATGGCCAATGACGTCTGGGAACTGGTCTACAACCGCCTCGCCGAGCTGGCCCGGGCGCACCGAACCACACTGGTATTCGTCAACACCCGGCGGCTGGCCGAACGCCTGAGTCGTCACTTGAGCGAGCGCCTGGGCAAAGACTCGGTGGCGGCCCACCACGGCAGCCTGGCGAAGGAGTTTCGCCTCGACGCCGAGCAACGCCTCAAGCGCGGCGAGCTGCAGGTACTGATCGCCACGGCGTCGTTGGAGTTGGGCATCGATATCGGCGACGTCGACCTGGTCTGCCAGATCGCCTCGCCCCGTTCGATCTCGGCGTTCCTGCAAAGGGTTGGCCGCTCCGGTCACCAGGTCGGCGGCACGCCCAAGGGGCGCCTGTTCGCTACCACGCGCGACGACTTGATCGAGTGCGCCGCCCTGCTCGATTGTGTGCGCCGTGGCGAGCTGGACATCCTGCACATCCCCAAGGCGCCGCTGGACGTCCTGGCCCAGCAGATCGTCGCCGAGGTCAGTTGCCAGGAATGGCATGAGCAGGCGTTGCTGGAGATGTTCCGCCGCGCCTCGCCCTATGCCGGGCTCGACGAAGATCATTACCAGGCCCTGTTGCAAATGCTCGCCGAAGGCCTCAATGGCCGGCAAGGCGTACGCAGTGCCTACCTGCACCGCGATGCCGTGACCCGGACCTTGCGTGGACGGCGGGGTAGCAAGCTGACGGCCGTGACCAGCGGCGGCACCATCCCGGACAACGCTGACTACAGCGTGCTGCTCGAACCGCAGGGCTTGAACATCGGCAGCGTCAACGAAGACTTCGCCGTCGAGAGCATCGCCGGCGACGTCTTCCAACTCGGCAATACCTCGTACCGGATCATCCGCGTCGAGACCGGCCGCGTGCGGGTCGAGGACGCCCAGGGCCAACCGCCCACCATTCCGTTCTGGCTCGGCGAAGCCCCAGGGCGCAGCGCCGAACTGTCCCTGGCCGTGGCCCGCCTGCAAGCCCAGCTGGATCAGTTGCTCGGCGCCACGCCGGGCAACCTGCAACCGGCCCTCGACTGGCTGACCGGCACCTTGCACCTGAACCTCGCCAGCGCCGAACAGATCCTCGACTACCTGGCCCCGGCGCGCCTGGCCTTCGGCGCCCTGCCCTCCCAGGACACCTTGGTGATGGAACGGTTTTTCGACGAATCCGGCGGAACCCAACTGATCATCCACACGCCTTTCGGCAGTCGCATCAACCGCGCCTGGGGCCTGGCCCTGCGCAAGCGTTTCTGCCGCACCTTCAACTTCGAATTGCAGGCCGCCGCCAGCGAGGACGCCATCGTGCTGTCGCTGTCCACCAGCCACAGCTTCGAACTCGACGAAGTCTGGCGCTACCTCAGCAGCCAGAGCGCCGAGCAGATCCTGGTCCAGGCGGTGCTGGACGCGCCGTTGTTCGGCGTGCGCTGGCGCTGGAACGCCGGCGTGGCCCTGGCGTTGCCGCGCTACACGGGCGGGCGCAAAGTCGCGCCGCAGATCCAGCGCATGAAAAGTGAAGATTTGATCGCCAGCGTATTTCCTGACCAGATCGCGTGCCTGGAAAACCTCGCCGGCGAGCGTGAGATTCCCGACCACCCGCTGGTGGAACAGACCCTCGACGATTGCCTCCATGAAGCCATGGACAGCGAAGGCTGGCTGGCCCTGCTGCGACGGATGGAGGCGGGCGAGATACACTTGGTCAGCCGCGACCTGCCTGCGCCCTCGCCCCTGGCGGCAGAAATCCTCAGCGCCCGGCCCTATACCTTTCTCGACGACGCGCCGCTGGAAGAACGCCGCACCCAAGCGGTGATCAATCGACGCTGGAGCGATCCGCAGTCCACCGATGACCTGGGCGCATTGGACGCCGATGCCATCCAGGCCGTGCGGGAAGAGGCCTGGCCGACGCCGACCAGTATCGATGAAATCCACGAAGCGCTGATGAGCCTGGCCTGCATCGCCGACAGCGAAGCCAGCGCCGATCCGTCGTGGCTGGAGGGGCTGCAAACCCTGGCCGAGCGCGGCCGCGCCAGCCATGTGCGAATCAGCGATGAACGCGGCCTGTGGGTGCCGTTGGAGCGGCTGACGTGCTTGCAAGCAATTTATCCACAAGCCCAATGGCAGCCGCCGCTGGCACCGCTGCCGGGGTTTGATGCGCCGTGGGACAGCGACGAGGCCGTGGTGGAAGTGCTGCGCGCGCGTCTCAGTGCCTTTGGCCCGCAGCCATTGACTGCGATCGCCTACCCGCTCGGGCTGTCGCCGGCGCAAGCGACCCAGGCCCTGGCCCAGCTGGAACAGCAAGGCTATGTGCTGCGCGGTCGCTTTACCCCGGGCACCGGGCAAGAGGAATGGTGCGAACGGCATCTGCTGGCGCGGATCCACCGCTACACGGTCAAGCGCCTGCGCCGGGAAATCGAGCCGGTAATGTTGCAGGACTTCATGCGGTTCCTGTTCGACTGGCAGCACTTGTCGCCGTCCAGCCAGGGCCGGGGCAGCGCCGTGCTGCCATCGATCATCAGCCAGTTCGAAGGCTACCCGGCCGCCGCCTCGGCCTGGGACAGCGACCTTTTGCCGGCGCGGATCAAGGATTATTCGCCGAGCTGGCTTGACGAGCTGTGCCGCAGCGGCAAGTTCGTCTGGACGCGCCTGAGCGCCCGCCAGAAGCTGTCCGCCAGCGCCCTGCGCAGCACGCCAATCGTGTTGCTGCCGCGCGCCAAGGTCGCGCTGTGGAGCAGCCTCGCCGAGCAGACACCCATCAGCGAACTGTCGCTCAAGACGCAAAAAGTCCATCAAGCCCTCAGTGAACACGGCGCGTTGTTTTTCGATGAATTGCTGCACGAGGCCCACCTGCTGCGCAGCGAACTGGAAACCGCCTTGCAGGAACTGGTCGGTGCCGGGCTCGTGAATGCTGACAGCTTCGCCGGGCTGCGGGCCTTGATCACCCCCGCCAGCAAACGCCAGGCCCGCAGCAGCCGGCGCGGGCGCGGGGCGTTTGTCGGTGGCATGGACGATGCCGGGCGCTGGGCCTTGCTGCGCCGCAGCTCGCCAGCGCCAGAACCCGGCAACCGGCCCGCGCCCACACCGCCCGACACCCTGGAACACATCGCCATGGCCCTGCTGCGCCGTTATGGCGTGGTGTTCTGGCGTTTGCTGGAACGCGAAGCCGACTGGCTGCCGAGCTGGCGTGAGTTGCTGCGCACGTTTCATCGCCTGGAGGCGCGAGGCGAGATTCGGGGCGGGCGTTTCGTCAGCGGGCTGGCCGGCGAACAGTTCGCCCTGCCTGAAGCCATTGCGCTGCTACGCGACGCAAGACGTCGACCCGCCGATGGCAGCCTGGTCGCGGTGTGCGGGGTCGATCCGTTGAACCTCGCTGGCACGTTGCTGCCGGGGGCGAAAGTACCGGCGCTGGCGAGTAATCGGCTGGTTTATCGGGACGGGTTGCCGGTGGCTGCGGTGGTTGCGGGCAAGCAGCATCTGTTTGTGGAGTTGGATGCAGAAGGGATGGCGGGGGTCAGGAACAAGCTTATTCAGAAAAGTTGAGGGTGTCTGGCTGGACCCCATCGCGAGCAAGCTCGCTCCCACATTGGATCTACGGTGAATGGCCAACCCTGTGGGAGCGAGCCTGCTCGCGAAGGGGCCACTAGCATCACTATAAAACTGAGCAACTTACTGAGTTTGCTCAGGGGCAGCACCTTCCTCCTTCGGCTCCTCAACCAAGCGCTTCGGCAACACCACCTGCTGTGGATAAGTCTGCGCGAAGTGCACCGACGGCTCGTTATCCACAAGCTTTTTCAACCGCTGGTTGAACGCCCGGCTCACGGCATATTGTCCGCCCGAGACCGTGCGGAACTGGGCGGTGAGGACCACGCCGTTGAGGTCCATCTTGTCCACGCCGAATACATCCAGCGGCCCTTGCAGGTTGAACTTGAGAAATGGGTCGTCGGAGATCGAATCGCCGGCTTCGCGGATCAGCTCGATGGCGCGGTCCACGTCGGTGTCGTAGGTGAACTGCACCGAGAAAAACGCAAAGGCGAATTGCCGGGATTGGTTGGTCACGGCCTTGATCTGCCCGAACGGCACCGAATGCACGAAGCCCTTGCCGTCGCGCAGGCGCAGGGTGCGGATGGTCAGGCCTTCGACGGTGCCGGCATGGCCGGAGCTGAGCACCACCCAGTCGCCAATGGACAGCGTGTCCTCAATGATGATGAACAGCCCGGTGATCACGTCCTGTACCAATTGTTGCGATCCAAAACCAATCGCCAGCCCCACCACGCCGGCCCCCGCGAGCAATGGCGCGACGTTGATGCCGAGATTGGCCATGGTGGTGATCGCGCAAATCACCACCAGGATTATTTTCGACGCGTTGCGCAACAGCGGCAGGATGGTCTTGACCCGCGTGCTGGGCTGGCGAGCGCCGCGCTTGTTGAGCGGTGGTTTCAGTGCTTCCTGGATCGCCGTGTCGAGCACTACCCACGTCAACCACGTCACCAGAAAGATCAAGCCAATGCGGCTCAGGGAATCACTGATCGCCCGCCCCACGGCATTGCGCGAGGCGAACTCGAACAGCGACACGCCCCAGATCCGCCCGAGGATCTCAATGAATGCCACGGCCATGACGATGCGCAACAATCCATGCAACAGGCTCAACAGCCGACCTTTGTAGGCGCTGTGGCGCTGGATGGCCTCGGCTTTGGGTGATTTGAAGATGTGCTGGAACACGGTGCTGAGGAACACCGTCGCGATCAGCAAAATGGTGGTGAACAAGGCGCAACGCAGGGCCTTCTGGTTGTCCTCGCCGACACCGACCAGGCTCACCGCCGACACCAGTACCATCAGCAGGATCGGCCAGTACCAAAGGCCGGAAAAGATCCGCAGCGACTCCTGCAATGCGGGTTGCTTCAAGCGCTGGGTCAGCGACCGGTTGCGGATCAGATGGGCCACCGGCCGGCGCATGTGGATCACCAGCCAACCGAAGATCATCGAAGCCGACAGGCCGGTGAACACCGCGACGCTGCTGGTGATGTTGCCACCCAGCTGTCGAGCGATCTGCGGGCTGGTCAAGGCATCGCTCAGCGCGGCCAGGAAGCCGATCAGGAACAACGGCCGCGGGCTGAAACGACGAAGGATCGCCACTGCTCGCCGCTTGTGGCCGCCATTGAACATGACGATGACGCAGAGCAGTACCGATGTGGAGACAATGCCGCTGCTGGTGGCGTAGGCAAAACACAACGCCAACGCCCGGCCGACCGACACTTGCAGGAAATGGCTGACATAGAGGGTCAGCGGCAGACAGGCCACGGCCGGTAACGTGTAAGGCAGCAGGTAGCCGAGCAGGTCCAGCATCCGTTGGCGAGTGCGCAGCCAGCGGCGCCGACTCAAACGGCGCATCAGCAATCGCGCGCTGCTCCATATCAGCGCAAACGTCCCCAGCCACACGCCCGAAAGCAACAGGAAATCCCCCGCCACACGCCACGACGAGCGGGACGTCTGATCCACCAGGCGATCCACCTCGTCCGCCGCACGATCCGCCCGCAGACGCCACGCGCCCACCAGGCTGCGGTCAAGGTCGAGCTTGTCCTGGACGTCGTCGATACTCGAGCTGATGGCCCCCAACAGGCCCCCCTGTACCAGCGGCTCGGGTTCGGCCGGGGCTTCGGCGGGCTTGGAGGTGCCGGGGATCGCAGCGGTCCCGTAGGCGCTGGTGCCGGTCATGGCCAGCAGGAAAAGCAGCAACACAGTGCTCAATCGGGACAAGACGCAGGGCTCCTTCACGCAGGATCGCTAAGGAACTGATCAACAACGGGCCGGCAAGTTCGCTCGGAAGGCCAATACAAAACCCGTGGCGAGGGAGCTTGCTCCCGCTGGGGCGCGTCGCGGCCCTGAAACCTGGATACCTCGTCACGTCAGGATGAATGCATGGGCCTGCTGCGCAGGCCAGCGGGAGCAAGCTCCCTCGCCACAAAACCTGCTCAGCCCCTTCCGTCGGTAAGGCCATCGAAACTTTCCAGCCCGCCCAGCGGTCATCAAAAGACACAGGCGGTACGAGGTCATTGGCACGGGAGGGATACATGACGGCGATCCACATTGGCATTTCCGGTTGGCGCTACACGCCTTGGCGGGGCGACTTCTACCCCAAGGGGCTGGCGCAGAAACGGGAACTGCAATTCGCCTCTCGAGCGGTCAACAGCATCGAAATCAATGGATCGTTCTACGCCCTGCAACGTCCCGAGCGGTATGCCCAGTGGTACGCCGAGACGCCGCCAGGCTTTGTGTTTAGCGTCAAGGCGCCGCGCTTCATCACCCATGTCAAACGCCTGCGGGATATCCACAAGCCGTTGGCGAATTTCTTCGCTTCCGGGGTGCTGGAGCTCAAGGAAAAACTCGGCGCCATCCTCTGGCAGTTTCCGCCCAACTTCAAATTCGACCCGGAGCTGTTCGAGGACTTCCTCAAGCAGCTGCCCCACGACACCCACGCCGCCGCCGCGCTGGCACGCGAGCACGAGTCGCGCCTGGACGGCCACGCCAGCACCGAGACCGATAAAAAGCGACCATTGCGCCACGCGGTGGAGATCCGACATGAAAGCTTCGTCGACCCACGCTTCGTCGCCCTGCTCAAACGCTACGACGTCGCCCTGGTGGTCGCCGATACCGCCGGAAAATGGCCCTATCGCGAGGACGTGACCAGTGACTTCGTCTACCTGCGCCTGCACGGCGCCGAAGAGCTGTACGCCAGCGGCTATACCGACGAGGCGCTCAAGCGTTGGGGCGACCGGATCGAGGCCTGGAGCCACGGCACGCAGCCGAGCGACGCCCAGTTGATCGATCCGAAAAAAAAGCCTCGGGCACGCAAGAGCCGAGAGGTGTTCTGCTATTTCGACAACGACATCAAGGTCCGCGCGCCCTACGACGCGCGCCACCTGCTGGAGCGCTTCGACCTGGACAAGCACCTCGCCACCGCTCCCGGTGAGCACCCGGCAGAAGGAGTATTGCCATGAGCACGCCAGAATCCAGCGAAGCCACCCGCGAGCCGTTGCAGGACGCCGCGCAGCGCTTGCTCGACCAGGTCAATCGATTCACGGTGCTGACGGTCAATACGCACAAGGGCTTCACCGCGTTGAACCGGCGTTTCATCCTGCCGGAACTGCGCGAAGCCGTGCGCAGCGTTTCCGCCGACGTGGTGTTCCTGCAAGAAGTGCATGGCACCCACGAGCACCATCCCCAGCGCTACAGCAACTGGCCGAGCATTCCCCAATACGAATTCCTCGCCGACACCCTCTGGCCGCAGTTCGCCTACGGGCGCAACGCGGTGTATCCGGCGGGCGACCATGGCAACGCGTTGCTGTCGAAATTCCAGATCATCCGCCACGACAACCTCGACGTGTCCATCAGCGGCCATGAAAGCCGCGGCATGCTGCACAGCGTATTGCGCCTGCCGAACGCTGAGGGTGGACGGGACGTGCACGCCATTTGCGTCCACCTGGGGCTGCGTGAAGGCCATCGCGTAGAACAATTGAAGTTGCTTTGCCAACGCCTGGGCGAGCTGCCGCCCGAGGCCCCAGTGATCGTCGCGGGGGATTTCAACGATTGGCGCGGCAAGGCCACTGACCTGCTCGAGCCCTGCGGTTTGCGGGAGGTGTTCGCTGAACAGTGGGGCAAACCGGCCCGAAGTTTTCCGGCACGCCTGCCGATTTTGCGCCTGGACCGGATCTATGTGCGCAACCTCAAGGCCCATCACGCCCAGGTACTGAATGTACGACCCTGGTCGCACCTTTCCGACCACGCACCGCTGTCGGTGGAGATTGAATTATGAGCGCGACGATGAACAAGGCGACGGTGGAAAAGGTCGAGGTACCGCCCACCGAGCGCAACCCGGCGCTGGCCGACGTCGAATATGGCTGGCATGGCAACAACCGCGTCACGCTCCTGGAAAACGGAGAGGAGTATTTCCCACGTGTCTTCGAGGCGATTCGCCGTGCCCAGGAAGAAGTTCTCCTGGAGACTTTCATTCTGTTCGAGGACAAGGTCGGCTTCGAGCTGCGGGACATATTGGTGGACGCGGCCAAGCGCGGCGTACGCATCACCGTCAACCTCGACGGTTTTGGTTGCGGTGAGCTGAGCACTGCGTTTCTCGCGTCGTTGAGCGATGCCGGAGTACGCCTGCAAATGTTCGACCCTGCCCCACGGCACCTGGGCATCCGCACCAACTGGTTCCGCCGCCTGCACCGCAAGATCGTGGTAGTGGATGGCGTGATCGCATTCATCGGCGGGATCAACTTTTCCGCTGACCACCTGGGCGATTTCGGCCCCGAGGCCAAGCAGGATTATTCGGTGGAGATCAAAGGCCCGGCGGTGGTGGATATCCATCACTTCGCGCTGCTGCAAACCGGGCGTCCGGCCCGGGCCAAGTATTGGTGGCAACGTCGCCGCAGCCGCCGTACCGAGCTGGCATTCAATGATCATGACGGTCAGGTGCGCCTGGTTTATCGCGATAACCACGAGCATCAGACCGACATCGAGGAGGTCTACCTGCAAGTGCTGCGCAGCGCCCAGCGCCGGGTAGTGATCGCCAACGCCTATTTCTTCCCCGGTTATCGGTTGCTGCGTGAGCTGCGCAACGCCGCGCGACGCGGCGTCGAGGTCCGGCTGATCCTGCAAGGGCAACCGGACATGATGATCGCCAAGCTGGCGGCGCGGATGCTTTATGACCATTTGATCAAGGCCGGCGTGACGATCTACGAATATTGCGAGCGCCCGCTGCATGGCAAGGTCGCCCTGGTGGACGAGGACTGGGCCACCGTGGGTTCGAGCAACCTCGACCCGCTGAGCCTGTCGCTGAACCTGGAAGCCAACGTGCTGATCCGCGACCGCGGCTTCAACCGCGAGCTGTTCGAGCGTCTCGAACATCTGAGCCGCAATCACTGCACCGTCATGCCAGAAAACCACGCCCCGCGCGGGCTGCTCTGGCGCATGACTATCGGTTTCATGGTGTTCCACTTCCTGCGTCATTTTCCGGCCTGGGCCGGATGGCTGCCGGCCCATAAACCACGTCTGAAACCTTTTTCACCGCCGACGGCGGTCCGGAGCGAACCCCATGAACCACTCTGACGCGCACACCGCGCCGAGAGATGCCCATGCGCCGGAACAGGCCAAGCCCAAGTCCCGCTGGAGCCGCTGGAAACGCCCGCTGACCCTGGCTTTTTTCCTGCTGTTGATTGTGCTGTTCACCGCATTGGCTCGGCGCATCGACTGGTCCGAGGTTTTCACCACCCTGGCGGACTTCAAGCTGCGCACGCTTTTCATTGCCGCCGCCCTGACCATCACCAGTTTCGTCACCTACGCCTGCTTCGATCTGATCGGCCGTACCTACATCCGGCAGAAACTTGGGTGGCGGCAGATCCTGCCGGTGGGGGTGATCAGTTATGCGTTCAATCTCAACCTCAGCGCCTGGGTAGGTGGCATCGCCATGCGCTACCGACTTTATTCGCGGCTGGGGGTGAGCACGGGCAATATCGCCAAGATCCTGGGCTTGAGCCTGGCAACCAACTGGTTCGGTTATATGACCCTGGCCGGCGTGGTGTTCAGCAGCGGCCTGGTGACCATGCCTCCAGGCTGGAAGCTGAGCAGCAATGCACTGCAAGGCGTCGGGGCGCTGTTGTTGCTGGCAAGCGCCGGCTACCTGCTGGCCTGCCGCTTTTCAAAACGCCGCGCCTGGACGGTTCGGGGGATGGAGATCAACCTGCCTTCCCTGCGCATGGCCGTGCTGCAACTGGCCCTCGGGGCGTTGAACTGGTCGTTGATGGCGGCGGTGATCTTTACGTTGCTGCCGAGCAAACTGGATTACCCGGTGGTGCTCGGGGTGTTGCTGATCAGCAGTATCGCCGGGGTGATCACTCACATTCCCGCTGGGCTCGGCGTGCTGGAAGCGGTGTTCGTCGCGCTGCTGCAGCATGAGGTGTCGCGGGGCAGCTTGATCGCGGGGCTGATTGCCTATCGGGCGATCTATTTCATCCTGCCGTTGTTGATCACGGTGGTGATGTACCTGGTGATCGAGGCGAAGGCCAAGGCGTTGCGGGTCAAGCCTGGGGTCAAGTGATGCGGTGCCTGATCCGACGAACAGGCCCGCCTGGACACTTATGTCTACCGCTCCTGAATGATGCTCAACCGCTCGCCCACCACCATCTCCGTGATCCAGCTCACCAGGATCGAGGTGTAGGCCTGTTGTGACACGGGGTCGCTCAGGGAATGGTCGGCGCCGTCGATGATCCGGTGGGTCAGCGAATGGGTCTGCTGACAGGCGGCGCGGTAGCTCATGATGGTGGCATGGGGCACATGATCGTCGGTCTCGGACTCCACCAGCAGCACATCGCCTGTGAACTGCGAGCACGCGTGCAAGGCGCGATTGGTGTCGGCATGGACGAGCGTGCTGCGATAATCGAGCAGGTCGGCTTTATCCAGGTCGCGCTTGGGCGTGTGCCATTGCTCGTCGCGATAAAGTGCCGGCACGCGCAAGGCGAGCCAACGCACCGGACGCAGCGAGGTCAGGATCGAGGCCAGGTAGCCACCGTAGCTGGTGCCAACCACGGCTATCGCCGAGGTATCGAGGGCGGGATGGGCGAGCAATCGGTCGTAGGCCGCCAGCAGGTCCCGCAGATTGTCCTCCCGCGTGACCCGTGACAGCGGGATCCCGGCGCCCCCCGTATGCCCACGCAAGTCGAAGGTCAGGCAGACACAGCCCAGGCCGGCGATGCCCTTGGCCCGCTCCAGGTCGCGCTCCTGGCTGCCGCCCCAACCGTGTACGAACAACACGCCGGGGACCTTCGACTTGGGGCTGAGGAAGGTCCCGTTCATATGCTCATCGTCAATGGCAATCTGGATGGTTTCGCTTCTAGCCGTCATAGGATTGGACCGTTACGTATTTGAGTAGGAAATCACTATTCTCTGCCGCGCCGCGATAAACCTCCGTAGCGCCGGCCGGCAGTGGTTGGTCGGTGTAGGTCTCAACCGAGGACACCCGAACCGCGCGGGTCGCGGGATCCTCGACAAACACCTGCAATGCCGCGAGCTCCGCGCTGCTGGCGCCGCCCATTCGCCACGACTGCTCCAGCACGCCGCCGCGAAATTGGCCACCGGTGTCGGTCCCTTGGGCAATGTCGTAGTTGCGCCGCGAAGCAAAGAACGTGGGATACGCCTGGTTGGCAGCGTCATCGAACACCTGCGCCAACCGCACCGCTTCGCGTACATCGTCCGGCAATTCCAGGCCGAGCAACTCGATGTAGCCACCCTGGGCCACCAGCAGGTCAGAGCCGCCGTAGACCTCTTCGCCTTGGTTGTCGCGGGTCAGGTGCTGGACGCCGCAATAGCTCAGGACCTTGCCGTTGATAAAGCTCTGGCCCACGCTCTGGGTCTTGACCTCATTGAGGTTCTGCTCCAGCACGATCCCCTCGCTGAATAACGCCTGGGCGTCTGGAGCCGCGACGATTTCATCGAATTGCGCGATGCTGCGGATAACCCGCTGACCCCGTCCGGCACAAGCATGGATTGGCTTGAAGCGAATCGGCCCGGCGTAGAGCAAATGTTCGGCGGCCTGGCGCGCATCCTTGAGCGAGAAGACGCTGACACCATCAAGCACGACGCCACGGGTCAACTTGCCGAACAGCGGTGACCAGCCCTTCGGCGCGACCGCGTCCTTATTCAACAGACCATGGGCAATCGCCTTGGTGCAGATGAAATCGTGATCGACATAGCCGCCCCAAAGATCGTCCGGTCCCTTGACGCCCAGACGCAACGCGGCCTCTGGACCGATCAGAGTTTGCGTAGGCAACAGATACAAATCCCGCTCGGCGTGTTGCTGGCTGTCGTAACTGCCGCCGTATTCCAAGCCAAGGATATTCGCCAACCAGCGGGCCAGAGCCCTATTGGTTTCGACTTCATGCAGGGGTGCCTGGGGATTGACCGAGTGGGCCACCACTAATTTGTCACGAGGGATCGACGTCATGCGTTGTCCTTTTAACTGCGCTCAATAGCCGTAGCTATAAGGATTGCAGAGATCAGGCCAACGGCTCGGCAGGGGACGAACGGTCGAGGAAACGGGGGGATGGGCGAATAATGTGGCACCGGGCCTGTTTCATTCTGCACGACTGCAAGCGGACGTCCGGCAATTTGCACGACCGCTGCGCACATCCCCGTCAGCCTTTGGGTGCGTTCTGAGGGGTCACGCCAAATTTCGCCCGGTAGTCACTCGGCGCTAAGCCGGTGATTTTCTTGAAAGTCGCTCGAAAGGCAGAAGGGTCCTGATAGCCGACGGTCCAGGCGATGTGATCGATGGTGCCGTTGGTGAATTCCAGCATTTCCCGAGCCTTGCCAACTCGCAGGTGCTGGCAGTATTCGGTGGGCTTGAGCCCCGTGGCCGCGCGGAACCTGCGCAGGAAGGTGCGCTCTTCCAGTCCCGCCTGTTCGGCCATCGCGCCAAGGGAAACATCCACCGCGCCGCTGCGTTGCAGCCAGTGTTGCACCTTCAGGATCGCACCGTCGCCATGCCCCAGGATTGGCGCGAAATTGCTGCCGCACTGGCTCGCGCTGTCGCTGTGCTCGATCACCAGGAACTGTGCGGTGCGTGTGGCGATGCTTGGCCCGAGCAGACGATCCACCAGCCGCAGCCCAAGCTCCGCCCAGGCCATGAGCCCGGCGGTGGTGATCAGATCGCCGTCGTCCACAATGGGTTTATCGGCGTCCAGCTTGATCTTGGGATAACGCGCCGCGAAGGTCGTGGCTGAAGTCCAATGGGTGGTCGCGCTGCGCCCATCCAGCAAACCGCTTTCGGCCAGCAGGATCGAGCCGACGCAAACCCCGCCCAAAACGGTGCCGCCTGCGTGCTGCGTCCGTAGCCAATCCATCAGTGTCGGCGTCGCGATAGCTTCATTGAAGCCGGCAATAGAGGGCGGTATCAACAAGGCGATCAAGGGCGCGTGCGGACCGGCATCGCTGGCAAACACCCGCGACGGCACTTCGCCGTTCGCCGTTTGCCAGTGACTTACGCGCAGCCGTGGCAATTGCACACTGGCCTGCTCCGCCGCGATGGCATCCGCCACCGCAAACAAGTCGGTCAAACCGTGCACCGCCGCCATTTGCGCGCCGGGGTAGATCAGCACGCCGAGTTCGACGAATGCCCTTTCCTGCGCCATTGTCAGTTTTCCCTCGCTTATTGTCGTTGCGGCCAATCGTCGAATCCCGGACAAACGCCAATACTGGCGCCACATCCTGATTAAACGAGGAAGACCCCATGTCCAAGCAAGCGCTCATCGTAGTCGATATCCAGAATGACTACTTCCCCCAAGGGAAATGGCCTCTGGCCGGCGCCGAAGCAGCCGCCGATAACACCGCCAGGTTGATCGAGGCGTTTCGCCAGGCCGCAAACCAGGTGATTCACATCCGCCACGAATTCACTTCCGACCAGGCCCCTTTCTTCACGCCAGGCTCCGAAGGCGCGCAGTTGCACCCCAAGGTAACCAACCGCGCCGACGAACCCGTGGTGCTCAAACACTTCGTCAATGCGTTTCGCGAAACCGAGCTGCAAGCGACACTCGAGCATCACGGTATCGAACGGCTGGTGGTCGCGGGTAGCATGAGCCACATGTGCATCGACGGCATTACGCGGGCGGCCGCTGACATGGGTTATGAGGTGACGGTGGTCCACGACGCCTGCGCCAGCCGCGACCTGGAATTCAATGGGCTTGTCGTCCCTGCTGCCCATGTCCATGCCGCATTCATGTCAGCGCTGGGGTTTGCCTATGCGAAGGTGGTGAGTACGGAACAACTACTGGCTGTCGAAAAGCCCTAACCAACTCCCAGGCAGAAAAAAACCGCGCATCGGGAACCGAAGCGCGGTTTTGTTTCAGCTTGGAGCTTGGGGCTTGATGCTCAGAGCTGCCTCAGAACGGAATATCGTCATCGAAGCTGTCGAAATCCGGTGCCGGCTGCGGCGCGGCCTGTTGTGGGGCCGGGCGCTCGCGTTGTGGCTGTGGCGCTGACTGCGGACGAGGGGCTTGCTGGCGCGGGGCGGACTGCTGGTAGTTGTTGCCACCCTGCTGCTGGTCGCCTTGCGGACGGCCACCAAGCAATTGCATGGTGCCTTGCATGTCGACCACGATTTCAGTGGTGTAGCGCTTGATGCCGTCCTTTTCCCACTCGCGGGTCTGCAGCTTGCCTTCGATGTACACCTGCGAACCCTTGCGCAGGTATTCGCCGGCGATCTCGGCCACTTTGCCGAACATCGACACGCGGTGCCATTCGGTCTTCTCGACCTTCTGGCCGGTCTGCTTGTCGGTCCATTGTTCGCTGGTCGCCAGGCTCAGGTTGGTCACGGCGTTGCCGTTAGGCAGGTAGCGAACTTCTGGATCCTGGCCGCAAGTACCGACCAATATGACTTTGTTAACCCCACGGGCCATAACGTTCTCCTAGGCTTCGCACGCTGCCGGGGCCGGGTTGTTCACCAGGCGCTCGAGCGTCGCACGATCCAATAATTCGGTGTCCAGTTTGATGTATACGGCCGCCTCGTCGGCGACCACCACTGCATCGGTTACTCCAACGACGGCCCTGAGGCGCTCGGCCAGGCCTGCTTCGCGAATGGCTTCGGGCGACAACGGCAAGCGCAGGCTCGTCACATACGGAGGTTCGCGCATGGTAACAGCAAAGGCCAACCAAAGTGCAGCCAGCGCGGCGCAACCCAGGAACACAACCGACAAACCGCCATGCTGGAACAGCCAGCCGCCGAGAATCCCGCCCAACGCCGAACCGAGGAATTGGCTGGTGGAATACACCCCCATCGCCGTGCCCTTGCCGCCCGCCGGTGAAACCTTGCTGATCAGCGACGGCAACGACGCCTCCAGCAGATTGAACGCGGTAAAGAAAACCACGGTGCCGATCACCAGGGCCCGCAGGCTGTCGCCGAACTGCCAGAAGAATAGCTCAGTGAGCATGAGGGTCACGACGGCGCCGAGTAAAACTCGTTTCATTTTGCGTCGCTTCTCGCCATAGATGATGAACGGGACCATGGCGAAGAACGAAATAACCAGTGCCGTCAGGTATACCCACCAATGCTGCTCCTTGGGCAGGCCGGCCTTTTGCACAAGTGCCAGCGGCAGGGCCACGAAGCTGGACATCAGCATGGCGTGGAGGACGAAGATGCCCAGGTCCAGGCGCAGCAGGTCGGGATGTCTGAGTGTCGGCACCAGCGCCTGGCGGGCCACGCCGGATTCGCGGTGCTGCAAGGGCCCGGTAGAGCGCGGCACGAAGACCGCGACGATGAGGATACCGACCAATGCCATGGCACCGGTTGCCAGGAACAGGCCCGATAAGCCAAAGGCACGCGTCACCAACGGTCCTACAACCATGGCGACCGCGAACGACAGACCAATCGTCATGCCGATCATGGCCATGGCTTTTGTCCGATGCTGTTCGCGAGTCAGGTCTGACAGCAAGGCCATGACGGCGGCGGAAATCGCCCCCGCCCCTTGCAGGATCCGTCCGGCGATCACGCCCCAGATCGAATCCGCGTTCGCCGCCAGCACACTGCCAAGGGCAAACACGATGAGCCCCAGGTAAATGACGGGACGTCGCCCGATACGGTCGGAAATAATACCGAAGGGAATCTGGAAAATGGCCTGGGTCAGGCCATAGGCGCCGATCGCCAACCCGATGAGGGCCGGGGTCGCGCCCGCCAGGTCCATGCCATAGGTCGCCAGTACCGGCAACACCATGAACATGCCCAGCATGCGGAAGGCGAACACCAGGGCCAGACCGCTTGCCGCGCGGGTCTCGCCGCTACTCATGCGTTCGCTGTGGGGATCGTGCATGGAAAAACCTCGTGTGAACCGGCGGGGATTCTACCAGTCCCATCGATTGAGGGGGTATATGGCGACCGTTTGCCGCGCAGTCTTCATGTATGACACTTGATAGTGTGTATCCATCCAGTGTTTACCCGTATACTCCTACGTTTTCGACGCCCGCCGAGCGAGGCCACTTTGGACAAGATCCTGATTCGTGGGGCCCGTACCCACAACCTGAAGAACATCGACCTGACCCTGCCCCGGGACAAGCTGATCGTCATCACCGGCCTGTCCGGATCCGGTAAATCATCCCTGGCCTTCGATACCTTGTACGCCGAAGGCCAGCGACGCTATGTCGAATCGCTGTCGGCGTATGCCCGGCAGTTCTTGTCGATGATGGAAAAACCCGACGTCGACACCATCGAAGGCCTGTCGCCGGCGATCTCCATCGAGCAGAAATCGACCTCCCACAACCCGAGGTCGACGGTAGGCACCATTACCGAGATCTACGACTACCTGCGCCTGCTGTATGCGCGTGTCGGCATGCCCCGCTGCCCCGACCACGACATCCCGCTGGAAGCCCAGACCGTCAGCCAGATGGTCGACCTGGTGCTGGCCCAACCCGAAGGCAGCAAGTTGATGCTCCTGGCGCCGGTCATACGCGAGCGCAAGGGCGAACACCTTATGGTGTTCGAAGAACTGCGCGCTCAAGGCTTCGTACGTGCCCGGGTCAATGGCAAGCTGTGCGAGCTGGACGAACTGCCGAAGCTGGATAAACAGAAGAAGCACTCGATCGACGTGGTAGTGGACCGTTTCAAGGTCCGGGGCGACCTGCAACAGCGCCTCGCCGAATCCTTCGAGACAGCGCTGAAACTGGCGGACGGGATAGCGTTGGTTGCGCCGATGGACGACGAACCCGGCGAAGAGATCATCTTTTCCGCGCGCTTTGCCTGCCCGATCTGCGGCCACGCCATCAGCGAGCTGGAGCCCAAGCTGTTCTCGTTCAACAACCCGGCCGGCGCTTGCCCGACCTGCGACGGTCTGGGGGTCAAGCAGTTCTTCGACACCAAGCGTTTGGTCAATGGCGAACTGACCCTGGCCGAGGGCGCGATTCGCGGCTGGGACAGGCGTAACGTCTACTATTTCCAGATGCTCGGGTCGCTGGCGGCTCACTATAAGTTCAGCCTGGACAAACCCTTCAACGAACTGCCCGCCGAACAGCAGAAGTTCATCCTGCAAGGCAGCGGCTCGCAAAACGTCGACTTCAAATACCTGAACGACCGTGGCGATATCGTCAAGCGCTCCCACCCGTTCGAAGGCATCGTGCCCAACCTGGAGCGGCGCTACCGCGAGACCGAGTCGGCCAGCGTGCGTGAGGAACTGGCCAAGTTCCTCAGCACCCAGCCCTGCCCGGACTGCCGCGGCACCCGTTTGCGCCGGGAGGCGCGGCACGTGTGGGTCGGCGAGAAAACCTTGCCGGCGGTGACCAGCCTGCCGATCGGCGATGCTACCGATTATTTCGGTGGGCTCAAGCTGACGGGCCGTCGGGGCGAAATCGCCGACAAGATCCTCAAGGAAATCCGCGAGCGCTTGCAGTTCCTCGTGAACGTAGGCCTGGACTACCTGACCCTCGACCGCAGCGCTGACACGCTGTCTGGTGGCGAGGCCCAGCGTATCCGCCTCGCCAGCCAGATCGGCGCCGGCCTGGTGGGCGTCATGTACATCCTCGACGAACCGTCCATTGGCCTGCATCAGCGGGACAACGACCGCTTGCTCGGAACGCTGAAACACCTGCGGGACATTGGCAACACAGTCATCGTGGTCGAGCACGATGAGGACGCGATCCGCCTGGCCGACTATGTAGTGGACATCGGTCCCGGCGCGGGCGTGCACGGCGGCCACATCGTCGCCCAAGGGACGGCGGCCGAGGTCATGGCGCACCCTGACTCGTTGACCGGCAAGTACCTGTCTGGCCGAGTGAAGATCAAGGTGCCGGCCAAACGTACGCCGCGTAACAAGAAGTTGTCGCTGACCCTCAAGGGCGCCCGCGGCAACAACTTGCGCAATGTCGACCTGGAAATTCCCATTGGTCTGCTGACCTGCGTCACCGGCGTATCCGGCTCCGGCAAGTCGACGTTGATCAACAACACGCTGTTCCCACTGAGCGCCACGGCCTTGAACGGTGCCACGACCCTGGAAGCCGCCGCCCACGACAGCATCAAGGGCCTCGAGCATCTCGATAAAGTCGTTGACATCGACCAGAGCCCGATTGGCCGGACGCCACGTTCCAACCCCGCGACATACACCGGATTGTTCACACCGATCCGTGAGCTGTTCGCCGGCGTACCGGAATCGCGCTCACGGGGCTACGGGCCAGGCCGGTTCTCGTTCAACGTCAAGGGCGGACGCTGCGAAGCCTGCCAGGGCGATGGCTTGATCAAGGTGGAAATGCACTTCCTGCCCGATATCTACGTGCCGTGCGACGTATGCAAGAGCAAGCGCTACAACCGGGAAACACTGGAGATCAAGTACAAGGGCAAGAACATCCACGAAACCCTGGAGATGACCATCGAAGAGGCCCGGGTCTTCTTCGACGCGGTGCCGGCATTGGCGCGCAAGCTCCAGACATTGATGGATGTAGGCCTTTCGTACATCAAGCTCGGGCAATCGGCGACGACCTTGTCCGGTGGGGAGGCCCAACGGGTGAAGCTATCCCGCGAGCTGTCCAAGCGCGATACCGGCAAGACCCTGTATATCCTCGACGAGCCGACCACCGGTCTGCATTTCGCCGATATCCAGCAGTTGCTCGACGTGCTCCACCGCCTGCGCGATCACGGCAACACCGTGGTGGTTATCGAGCACAACCTGGACGTGATCAAGACCGCTGACTGGCTGGTGGACCTGGGGCCGGAGGGCGGATCCAAGGGCGGACAGATCATCGCGGTGGGTACGCCGGAACAAGTGGCGGAAATGAAGCAGTCCCACACTGGGCACTACCTCAAGCCATTGCTGGAGCGTGACCGGGACTGATTGGCCCGGACACGAAAAAGCCCCTAGCATCCCATCGATGCCAGGGGCTTTTCGTTTTCCAGAGAGAACCTGCCTACGATCAATATTGCGATTGCAGGTAATTCTCCAACCCGATCAGCTTGATCAGGCCCAACTGTTTTTCCAGCCAGTAAGTGTGATCTTCTTCGGTGTCGTTGAGCTGCACACGTAAGATCTCGCGCGTTACATAGTCGTTGTGCTGCTCGCACAGCTCGATGCCTTTACACAAAGCAGCGCGAACCTTGTACTCCAAACGCAAGTCGGCAGCGAGCATGTCAGGCACGGTAGTGCCGATGTCCAGGTCGTCCGGACGCATGCGTGGCGTGCCTTCAAGCATCAGGATCCGGCGCATCAGCGCATCGGCGTGCTGAGCCTCTTCTTCCATCTCATGGTTGATACGTTCGTAGAGCTCGGTAAAACCCCAATCCTCGTACATCCGCGAATGGATGAAATATTGATCACGGGCCGCCAGTTCGCCGGTCAGCAACGTGTTGAGGTAATCGATTACGTCTGGGTGACCTTGCATCGCCCTACATCTCCACAAGCTTTGAAAGGCTCTAGTTTGAACCAAGCTGACTGCAAGGTCACTCGCCCAGCGCAACAAAAGCGAAGATAATCTAAGAAAAGAGCGCTAAATAACGCAAAAACCGCCCAAATGAGGGCGGTTCTGCTTCTCGTTTAGACTTAGTTAAGCTGTACGCCCAACGCCTTCGCGATACCCTCTCCGTAAGCAGGGTCTGCCTTGAAGAAATGCTGCAGTTGGCGATCAATCACGTCAGCCGACACGCCCGCCATTGCACCGGCGATATTGCTGATCAACAGCGCCTTCTGTTCCTCGCTCATCAAGCGGAACAGCGCACCTGCATGGCTGTAGTAGTCGGTGTCCTCGCGATGATCATAACGATCCGCTGCACCGCTGAGGGCCAGCGCCGGCTCCGCATAACGCGGGGCTTGCTTCGGCGCCTCCACGTAACTGTTGGGCTCATAGTTTGGCGCTGCGCCGCCGTTACTGCCAAAAGCCATGGAACCGTCGCGCTGGTAGGTATTGACCGGGCTGCGGGGAGCATTCACCGGCAGTTGCTGGTGGTTGGTACCTACGCGGTAGCGGTGAGCATCGGCGTAGGCGAATACACGGCCCTGCAACATGCGATCAGGCGAAAGACCCACGCCCGGCACCATGTTGCTCGGCCCGAACGCCGCTTGCTCCACTTCGGCAAAGTAGTTCAAGGGATTACGATTCAGCTCGAGTTCGCCGACTTCGACCAGCGGGAATTCCTTCTGCGACCAGGTCTTGGTCACGTCGAACGGATTCTCGTAATGGGCCGCAGCCTGGGCTTCGCTCATGATTTGGATGCAGACGCTCCATTTTGGAAAGTCACCGCGCTCAATCGCATTGAACAGGTCGCGCTGGGCGTAATCCGGATCGGTGCCCGCCAGGCGCGCGGCTTCTGCCGGCGCGAGATTCTTGATGCCTTGCTTGGTCTTGTAGTGCCATTTAACCCAGTGACGTTCGCCTTGGCCATTGATCAGGCTGTAGGTGTGACTGCCGAAGCCGTGCATATGACGGTAGCCGTCAGGAATACCCCGATCGGAAAACAGAATGGTGACCTGGTGCAGCGCCTCTGGGGAATGCGACCAGAAATCCCACATCATCTGGGCACTCTTGAGGTTGCTTTGCGGCAAGCGTTTCTGAGTGTGGATGAAGTCTGGGAATTTCAGCGGGTCGCGGATGAAGAACACCGGGGTGTTGTTGCCAACGATGTCCCAGTTACCTTCTTCTGTGTAGAACTTAAGGGCGAAGCCTCGAGGATCGCGCTCGGTATCCGCAGAACCGCGCTCGCCGCCCACGGTAGAGAAGCGAAGGAACGTAGGCGTCTGCTTACCGACCGATTCGAACAGCTTGGCGCTGGTGTATTGGGTAATGTCACGCGTTACGGTAAACGTACCGTATGCGCCCGACCCTTTAGCGTGCACGCGACGCTCGGGAATATTTTCGCGGTTGAAATGAGCAAGCTTCTCGATCAGGTGGAAATCATCGAGCAACAGCGGGCCACGAGGACCTGCGGAGCGAGAGTTCTGGTTATCGGCGACGGGGGCGCCGCTGGCGGTCGTAAGCGTTTTGATCTGGCTCATGCTCAATTCTTCCTAGGTCGGTCTTCGGACTGCCGGCTAATCGGCTGGTGAGGAGTATTGATCAACAAGATGAGCGCCACAAATTCATTAAATTGTGCGCTTCAATAGAAATTATCTAACAACAACCCCAACGCCATATAGTGGCGTTTGCGACCCAAGCAAGCTTGTATGAATAAGCTCTTTTTCTTGCGAGCACAAAAAACCGGGCACTGGGCCCGGTTCTTCGTTGCAGACTGTCGTCTTACTCGGCGCTTACAGCTTCGCCAGCAGTAGCACGATCAACCAACTCGACGTACGCCATAGGCGCGTTGTCGCCAGCGCGGAAACCGCACTTGAGGATGCGCAGGTAGCCACCCTCACGGGTAGCGTAACGCTTGCCCAGGTCGTTGAAGAGCTTACCAACGATGGCTTTCGAACGAGTACGGTCGAAGGCCAGGCGGCGGTTAGCCAGGCTGTCTGTCTTGGCCAGAGTGATCAGCGGCTCGGCAACGCGGCGCAGTTCTTTGGCTTTCGGCAGTGTAGTTTTGATCAGCTCGTGCTCGAACAGCGACACCGCCATGTTCTGGAACATGGCCTTGCGGTGCGAGCTGGTGCGGCTCAGGTGACGACCACTTTTACGATGACGCATGGTTCATTCCTTACCAAACACAACGTTCGGTGATTACGACGATCAGGCAGTCGCCTTGTCGTCCTTCTTAAGACTTGCAGGCGGCCAGTTGTCGAGGCGCATGCCGAGGGACAGACCGCGGGAGGCCAGAACGTCCTTGATTTCAGTCAAGGATTTCTTGCCAAGGTTCGGAGTCTTCAACAGCTCTACTTCGGTACGCTGAATCAGGTCGCCGATGTAGTAGATGTTTTCCGCCTTAAGGCAGTTAGCCGAACGTACAGTCAGTTCCAGATCGTCAACCGGGCGAAGCAGGATCGGATCGATCTCGTCTTCCTGCTCGATAGCCTCAGGCACGATGTCACCCTTGAGGTCGACGAACGCAGCCAACTGCTGTTGCAGAATGGTTGCAGCGCGGCGGATTGCCTCTTCAGGATCCAGGGTACCGTTGGTTTCCAGATCAATAACCAGCTTGTCCAGGTTGGTACGCTGTTCGACACGGGCGTTTTCCACCACGTATGCGATACGGCGAACCGGGCTGAACGAAGAGTCAAGCTGCAAGCGACCAATGCTGCGGCTTTCGTCTTCATCGCTCTGACGCGAGTCTGCCGGTTCATAACCACGACCACGAGCTACGGTGAGCTTCATGTTCAGGGCGCCGTTAGACGCCAGGTTAGCGATTACGTGATCGGGGTTAACGATCTCGACATCATGATCCAGCTGAATATCGGCAGCGGTAACCACCCCCGAACCCTTCTTCGACAAGGTCAGCGTAACTTCGTCACGACCGTGCAGCTTGATAGCCAGACCTTTAAGGTTCAACAGGATTTCAATTACGTCTTCCTGTACACCTTCGATGGCGCTGTACTCATGGAGCACACCGTCAATCTCGGCCTCGACTACTGCACAGCCGGGCATTGAGGACAACAGGATGCGGCGCAGCGCGTTGCCCAGGGTGTGGCCGAAACCACGCTCGAGAGGCTCGAGTGTGATCTTGGCGCGGGTTGGACTGACAACCTGCACATCAATATGGCGGGGTGTCAGGAACTCATTTACCGAAATCTGCATGGATGCACCTATTTTCTAGCCCTTACTTGGAGTAGAGCTCGACAATCAGGCTTTCGTTGATGTCGGCGGACAGATCACTGCGAGCAGGAACGTTCTTGAAAACGCCCGACTTCTTCTCAGTGTCTACTTCTACCCATTCTACGCGGCCACGTTGGGCACACAGATCGAGAGCTTGGACAATGCGAAGTTGGTTCTTTGCTTTCTCGCGAACAGCAACCACGTCACCAGCACGAACCTGGTAGGACGGAACGTTCACGGTCTGGCCGTTAACGCTGATCGACTTGTGCGATACCAGCTGACGGGATTCGGCACGAGTAGAACCGAAACCCATACGGTATACAACGTTGTCCAGGCGGCATTCGAGCAGCTGCAACAGGTTTTCGCCGGTTGCGCCTTTCTTGCCAGCAGCTTCTTTGTAGTAGCCGCTGAATTGACGCTCGAGAACGCCGTAGATACGACGGACCTTCTGCTTTTCACGCAGTTGGGTGCCGTAGTCGGACTGGCGACCGCGGCGTTGGCCGTGGATACCAGGTGCTGCTTCGATGTTGCACTTCGATTCGATCGCGCGCACGCCGCTCTTCAGGAAGAGATCGGTGCCTTCGCGACGAGCGAGTTTGCATTTTGGACCAATGTAACGAGCCATTCTTTACAATCTCCTGGATTACACGCGGCGCTTCTTCGGCGGACGGCACCCGTTGTGCGGGATTGGCGTCACGTCGGTGATGCTGGCGATCTTGTAGCCACAGCCGTTCAAAGCGCGGACTGCGGATTCACGACCTGGACCTGGACCTTTGACGTTGACGTCGAGGTTTTTCAGGCCGTATTCCAGCGCAGCTTGACCAGCACGCTCAGCAGCTACTTGAGCAGCGAACGGGGTGGACTTGCGGGAACCGCGGAAACCCGAACCACCGGAGGTAGCCCAGGAAAGAGCGTTACCTTGACGGTCGGTAATGGTCACGATGGTGTTGTTAAAAGAAGCATGGATGTGGGCGATGCCATCAACCACTGTCTTTTTAACTTTTTTACGAGGACGAGCAGCAGGTTTTGCCATGATTAAATTCCTGTCGATTCGCTGGGGCGATTACTTGCGGATCGGCTTACGCGGACCTTTACGGGTACGCGCGTTGGTCTTGGTACGCTGACCGCGTACTGGCAGACCACGACGATGACGCAGACCGCGATAGCAACCGAGGTCCATCAAGCGCTTGATTTTCATGTTGATTTCGCGACGCAGGTCACCTTCAGTGGTGAACTTCGCCACTTCGCCACGCAGCTGTTCAATTTGCTCGTCGCTCAGATCCTTGATCTTTGCGGCTGGGTTGACCCCAGTCTCTGCACAAATTTTCTGTGCAGTAGTGCGACCAACACCATAGATGTAGGTCAGCGAGATAACAGTATGCTTGTTATCTGGAATGTTAACGCCTGCAATACGGGCCATTCAGTGGGACTCCAATTGACAGCTACCTACGCCCCGGAAGCCAAGAAATAGGGCGCGAGATAATATCGCTGTAATAACAAATAATCAACCCGGCAGCGCACTAGCTGCCGGGCTTAAAGCACAATCACACTCAGCCTTGGCGCTGTTTGTGACGCGGTTCCGCGCTGCAAATTACCCGAACAACACCTTCGCGGCGAATAATCTTGCAGTTGCGGCACAGCTTTTTCACCGATGCACGAACTTTCATCACCAACTCCTCGAACCTTATGGACGCTACTCAGCGCAACATGCCGCTGCCGTAGCCCTTCAGGTTGGCTTTCTTCATCAGGGATTCGTACTGGTGCGAAACGAGGTGCGATTGTACTTGGGACATGAAGTCCATCACAACCACGACCACGATCAGCAACGAGGTCCCGCCAAGGTAGAACGGAACGTTTGCCGCAACCACCAGGAACTGGGGAAGCAAGCAGACGGCCGTCATGTAAAGAGCACCGAACAAGGTCAAACGAGTCAGAACGCCATCAATGTAGCGCGCAGACTGCTCACCAGGACGGATACCCGGAATAAAGGCACCGGACTTCTTCAGGTTTTCCGCTACGTCTTTCGGATTGAACATCAACGCCGTATAGAAGAAGCAGAAGAAAATAATCCCTGCACTAAACAGCAGAATATTCAACGGCTGACCAGGAGCGATCGACTGCGAGATGTCCTGCAACCAGCCCATACCTTCAGACTGGCCGAACCAGGCACCCAACGAAGCCGGGAACAGCAAGATGCTGCTCGCGAAAATGGCCGGGATAACACCGGCCATGTTCACCTTCAACGGCAAGTGGCTGGTCTGCGCAGCAAAAACCTTACGGCCCTGCTGACGCTTGGCGTAGTGAACAGCAATACGACGCTGACCACGCTCGATGAACACCACGAAACCGATAATCGCTACTGCCAGCAAACCGATGGCAACCAGAGCAAAGATGTTGATATCGCCCTGACGCGCAGACTCGAAAGACTGCCCGATCGCTCTCGGAAGACCGGCGACGATACCTGCGAAGATCAACATCGAGATACCGTTGCCAACACCACGCTCAGTAATCTGCTCACCCAGCCACATCATGAACATCGCGCCCGCCACAAAAGTGGTTACCGCGACGAAATGGAAGCCAAAGTCACCAGTGAACGCTACGCCCTGCCCCGCCAGACCGATGGACATGCCAACGGCCTGGACGAGAGCGAGGACGACAGTGAGGTAGCGGGTGTACTGGCTGATCTTGCGACGGCCAGCTTCACCTTCCTTCTTCAACTGCTCCAACTGCGGACTGACAGCGGACATCAGCTGCATGATGATCGATGCCGAAATGTACGGCATGATCCCCAGTGCAAAGATGCTCATCCGCTCCAGCGCGCCGCCGGAAAACATGTTGAACAAGCTAAGAATGGTCCCCTCATTCTGTCGAAACAGGTCCGCGAGTCGGTCCGGGTTGATACCTGGAACCGGGATGTGTGCGCCTATTCGGTAGACGATAATCGCCAGGAACAGAAAACGCAGACGAGCCCAGAGTTCAGACATACCGCCTTTGCCGAGCGCAGAGAGAGCACCTTGCTTAGCCATTTATTCCTCGAACTTGCCGCCAGCTGCTTCGATAGCCGCACGCGCACCTTTGGTGGCGCCGATTCCCTTTCCGATGGTGACAGCACGAGCAACTTCGCCCGACAGCATGATTTTCACACGCTGTACGTTCTGGTTGATCACGTTGGCATCCTTCAGGGACTGCACGGTGACGATGTCGCCGTCCACTTTGGCCAGCTCGGACAGACGCACTTCAGCGCGGTCCATGGCCTTCAGGGAAACGAAACCGAACTTCGGCAGGCGACGATGCAGCGGCTGTTGACCGCCTTCAAAGCCTGGAGCGATGGTGCCACCGGAGCGGGAGGTCTGACCTTTGTGGCCACGGCCACCGGTCTTGCCCAAACCACTACCGATACCACGGCCCGGACGATGCTTTTCGCGACGGGAACCCGGCGCTGGACTCAGATCATTGAGTTTCATCGATTAACCCTCGACACGCAGCATGTAGTAAGCCTTGTTGATCATCCCGCGATTCTCGGGAGTATCCTGGACTTCTACAGTGTGACCGATGCGACGCAGACCCAGACCCTTAACGCACAGTTTGTGGTTAGGGATGCGGCCGGTCATGCTTTTGATCAGCGTAACTTTTACGGTAGCCATGATCAGAAGATCTCCTTGACGCTTTTGCCACGCTTGGCGGCAATGGATTCAGGAGACTGCATTGCTTTCAAACCCTTGAAAGTGGCGTGAACCACGTTTACTGGGTTAGTCGAGCCGTAGCACTTGGCCAGAACGTTCTGAACGCCAGCAACTTCGAGGACAGCACGCATAGCGCCACCAGCGATGATACCGGTACCTTCAGAAGCAGGCTGCATGTACACCTTCGAAGCGCCATGGGCAGACTTCATTGCGTACTGCAGGGTGGTGCCGTTCAGATCAACCTGGATCATGTTGCGGCGAGCAGCTTCCATTGCCTTCTGGATCGCAGCAGGCACTTCACGCGACTTGCCACGGCCGAAGCCAACACGGCCCTTACCATCACCTACCACGGTCAACGCGGTGAAAGTGAAGATACGGCCGCCTTTAACGGTTTTGGCTACGCGGTTAACTTGAACCAGCTTCTCGATGTAGCCTTCGTCGCGCTTTTGGTCGTTATTTGACATAACTTAGAACTCCAGCCCAGCTTCACGAGCAGCATCAGCCAGCGCCTTGACGCGGCCGTGGTACTTGAAGCCAGAGCGGTCGAAAGCCACCTGCGAGACGCCAGCGGCTTTAGCACGCGTAGCGACCAGCTGGCCAACCTTAGTGGCCGCGTCGATGTTGCCAGTGGCGCCATCACGCAGTTCTTTATCCAAAGTCGAGGCACTTGCCAGGACTTTGTTGCCGTCGGCCGAAATGACCTGGGCGTAGATGTGCTGCGACGAGCGGAACACGCAGAGACGCACGACTTCGAGTTCGTGCATTTTCAGGCGTGCTTTGCGAGCGCGACGCAGTCGAGTAACTTTTTTGTCGGTCATTTGCTATGCCCTACTTCTTCTTGGCTTCTTTACGACGGACGACTTCGTCCGCGTAGCGCACACCTTTGCCTTTGTACGGCTCTGGTGGACGGAAGTCGCGGATCTCGGCGGCCACTTGACCTACCAGCTGCTTGTCGATGCCCTTGATCAGGATATCGGTCTGGCTAGGAGTCTCAGCGGTGATGCCTTCCGGCAGTTCATAATCCACTGGGTGCGAGAAGCCAAGAGCCAGGTTCAGCACTGTGCCTTTTGCTTGCGCTTTGTAACCAACACCGACCAGCTGGAGCTTGCGCTCGAAGCCTTGGCTTACGCCTTGGACCATGTTGTTAACCAACGCACGAGTGGTACCAGCCATTGCGCGAGTCTGTTGATCGCCATTGCGAGCAGCGAAACGCAGCTCACCAGCTTCTTCAACGATCTCAACGGACGAATGGATGTTCAGTTGCAGAGTGCCCTTGGCACCCTTCACCGAAAGCTGTTGGCCTGCGAATTTGACTTCGACACCGGCTGGCAGCTTAACGGGGTTCTTAGCGACGCGTGACATGCTTATCCCCCCTTAGAACACAGTGCAAAGAACTTCGCCGCCGACACCGGCAGCGCGCGCAGCACGATCCGTCATCACACCTTTGTTGGTGGAGACGATAGACACGCCCAGGCCGCCACGAACTTTCGGCAGATCCTCAACGGACTTGTACTGACGCAGGCCAGGACGGCTAACGCGCTTCACTTCCTCGATGACCGGACGGCCTTCGAAGTACTTCAGCTCGATGGACAGCAGAGGCTTGATTTCGCTGCTGATCTGATAACCCGCAATGTAACCTTCGTCCTTCAGGACTTTGGCAACAGCTACCTTCAACGTGGAAGATGGCATGCTTACGACGGACTTTTCAGCCATCTGGGCATTACGGATACGAGTTAGCATGTCCGCTAACGGGTCCTGCATACTCATGGGCTAGACGCTCCTAATACACAAAAAATTAGCCTTTCGGCTAGTACGTGTCGCCGAGCGCATCCGCGCAATAAAAACACGGGCTCAGGCGAGCCGGGTATTCTAGACACACCCCAGAAATGAATCAAGCCCCAAAAGGGGCTTGATTCAAGTTCAAGGTCACCGGCGGTCAGGATCTCGCGACCCCGAACACCAGGACATTGACAGTGCTTACCAGCTGGCTTTGACCAGACCTGGAACGTCACCACGCATAGCGGCTTGACGCAGCATGTTACGGCCGAGGCCGAACTTGCGGTACACGCCGTGCGGACGACCAGTCAGGCGGCAGCGGTTACGCATGCGCGAGGCGCTGGCGTCACGTGGCTGCTTCTGCAGTGCTACGGTAGCTTCCCAACGCGCTTCTGGACTTGCGTTCAGATCAACGATGATAGCTTTCAGCGCTGCACGCTTGGTGGCGTACTTGGCAACGGTGAGCTGACGCTTCAGCTCACGGTTCTTCATGCTCTTCTTGGCCATTGTCCTACTCCAATCAGTTGCGGAACGGGAATTTGAAAGCACGCAGCAGCGCGCGACCTTCTTCATCCGTCCGAGCAGTGGTGGTCAGGGTAATGTCCAGACCGCGGAGAGCATCGATCTTGTCGTAATCGATTTCCGGGAAAATGATCTGCTCTTTCACGCCCATGCTGTAGTTGCCACGACCATCGAAGGACTTGGCATTCAGGCCGCGGAAGTCGCGAACCCGAGGCAGGGAGATCGACAGCAGACGATCCAGGAACTCGTACATACGCTCACGGCGCAGGGTCACTTTGACGCCGATCGGCCAACCTTCACGGACTTTAAAGCCAGCGATGGATTTCCGAGCGTAAGTCACAACGACTTTCTGACCGGTGATCTTTTCCAGGTCGGCAACGGCATGCTCGATGACTTTTTTGTCGCCGATCGCTTCGCCCAGACCCATGTTCAGGGTGATTTTGGTAACGCGCGGAACTTCCATCACGTTCGAAAGCTTAAGTTCTTCCTTAAGTTTCGGTGCGATTTCCTTCCGGTAAATCTCTTTTAGTCGTGCCATGGTCTTCTACCTAGCAGTGTTCAAGCATCAACCGCTTTTTGGGTCGACTTGAAGACACGAATTTTCTTACCGTCTTCTACTTTGAAACCAACGCGGTCAGCCTTGTTGGTTTCGCCGTTGAAGATGGCGACGTTGGAAGCGTGCAGTGGCGCTTCTTTCTCGACGATACCGCCTTGTACGCCCGACATCGGGTTAGGCTTGGTATGACGCTTGACCAGGTTCAGACCACCAACAACCAGACGGTTGTCAGCAAGAACCTTCAGCACCTTACCGCGCTTACCCTTGTCTTTGCCGGCGATCACGATGATCTCGTCGTCACGACGAATCTTTTGCATGTCGGATCTCCTTACAGCACTTCTGGGGCGAGCGAGACGATCTTCATGAACTTCTCAGTACGAAGTTCACGGGTCACTGGCCCAAAGATACGGGTGCCGATTGGCTCTTGCTTGTTGTTCAACAGAACAGCAGCGTTGCCATCAAAGCGGATGATGGAGCCGTCAGCACGACGAACACCGTGGCGAGTGCGGACTACGATAGCAGTCATCACTTGGCCTTTTTTCACCTTACCGCGAGGAATTGCTTCCTTGACGGTAACTTTGATGATGTCACCGATACCAGCGTAACGACGATGGGAGCCACCCAGCACCTTGATGCACATAACACGGCGAGCGCCGCTGTTATCGGCCACATCGAGCATGGATTGAGTCTGAATCATATAATTTCTCCGACCCCTAGCCCTTAGACTTCCACAGCGCGTTCGAGAACATCAACCAGCGCCCAAGACTTGGTCTTGGCCATCGGACGAGTCTCACGAATAGTGACCTTGTCGCCGATGTGGCACTGATTGGTTTCGTCGTGCGCGTGCAGCTTAGTCGAACGCTTAACGTATTTACCGTAGATCGGGTGCTTAACGCGACGCTCGATCAGAACGGTGATGGTTTTGTCCATCTTGTCGCTGACAACACGGCCAGTCAGCGTACGGACAGTTTTTTCGGCTTCAGCCATGATTACTTACCTGCCTGCTGGTTGAGCACAGTTTTCACGCGAGCGATGTCACGCTTAACTTGCGAGAGCAGATGAGACTGCCCCAACTGGCCAGTTGCTTTCTGCATACGCAGATTGAACTGGTCGCGCAGCAGGCCGAGCAGTTGCTCGTTCAGCTGCTGTGCTGATTTTTCACGAAGTTCATTCGCTTTCATCACATCACCGTCCGTTTAACAAAGGAGGTGGCGAGCGGCAGCTTTGCAGCAGCCAGGGCGAAAGCCTCACGCGCCAGCTCTTCAGAAACACCCTCGATTTCGTACAGGACTTTGCCTGGCTGAATCTGGGCAACCCAGTACTCCACGTTACCCTTACCTTTACCCATCCGAACTTCGAGTGGCTTCTTGGTGACAGGCTTGTCCGGGAATACACGGATCCAGATCTTGCCGCCACGTTTTACGTGACGGGTCAGAGCACGACGCGCTGACTCGATCTGACGAGCGGTGAGACGACCACGAGCAACAGACTTCAGCGCGAACTCGCCGAAGCTGACTTTGCTACCGCGCAATGCCAGGCCACGGTTGTGACCGGTCATCTGCTTGCGGAACTTCGTACGCTTTGGTTGCAACATTTGGCGTACCCCTTACTTAGCAGCTTTTTTACGAGGCGCTGGTGCTTGTGGCTTCAGTTCTTCTTGGCGACCACCAATTACTTCGCCTTTGAAGATCCAAACCTTTACACCGATCACACCGTAGGTGGTGTGAGCTTCGTAGTTGGCATAGTCGATGTCGGCACGCAGGGTGTGCAGTGGCACACGACCTTCGCGATACCATTCAGTACGTGCGATTTCAGCACCGCCGAGACGACCGCTCACTTGGATTTTGATGCCTTTGGCACCAATGCGCATTGCGTTCTGTACAGCGCGCTTCATAGCGCGACGGAACATTACACGGCGCTCCAGCTGCTGAGCTACGCTCTGCGCAACCAGCATACCGTCGAGTTCCGGCTTGCGGATCTCTTCGATATTGATGTGCACAGGCACACCCATTTGCTTGGTCAGGTCCTGACGCAGTTTCTCAACATCTTCACCTTTCTTCCCGATAACGATACCTGGGCGAGCGGTGTGGATGGTGATACGTGCAGTCTGAGCCGGACGATGGATATCGATACGGCTGACGGACGCGCTTTTTAGTTTGTCTTGGAGATACTCACGCACCTTCAGATCAGCGAACAAGTAGTCCGCATAAGTCCGGCCGTCTGCGTACCAGACGGAGGTGTGCTCCTTGACGATTCCCAGGCGAATGCCAATGGGATGTACTTTCTGACCCATCTCTTCGACTCCGTTACTTGTCAGCAACCTTGACAGTGATATGGCAAGACCGCTTGACGATGCGATCAGCACGGCCTTTGGCACGTGGCATGATGCGCTTCAGCGAACGCCCTTCGTTGACGAAAACGGTGCTGACCTTCAGGTCATCAACGTCTGCGCCTTCGTTATGCTCGGCGTTGGCTACGGCCGACTCCAGCACTTTTTTCATGATCTCGGCGGCTTTCTTACTGCTGAAAGCCAACAGGTTGAGCGCTTCGCCCACCTTCTTCCCGCGGATCTGGTCGGCGACCAAGCGGGCTTTCTGGGCGGAGATTCGAGCGCCCGACAACTTAGCGGCTACTTCCATTTCCTTACCCCTTAACGCTTGGCTTTCTTGTCAGCCACGTGCCCACGGTATGTGCGGGTACCGGCGAACTCGCCCAGTTTGTGGCCGACCATGTCTTCGTTCACGAGAACTGGGACGTGCTGGCGACCGTTGTGTACAGCGATGGTCAGACCGACCATTTGTGGCAGGATCATCGAACGGCGCGACCAGGTCTTAACTGGTTTGCGATCGTTCTTTTCCGCCGCCACTTCGATCTTCTTCAGTAGGTGAAGATCAATAAAAGGACCTTTTTTCAGAGAACGTGGCACTGTCGTATCCCTCTATTTACTTGCGACGACGGACGATCATTTTGTCGGTACGCTTATTACCACGAGTCTTCGCGCCCTTAGTCGGGAAGCCCCATGGCGATACCGGATGACGACCACCAGAGGTACGACCTTCACCACCACCATGTGGGTGGTCAACCGGGTTCATGGCAACACCACGAACGGTTGGGCGAACGCCACGCCAGCGCTTGGCACCAGCTTTACCCAACGAACGCAGGCTGTGCTCGGAGTTCGAGACTTCGCCCAGGGTCGCACGGCATTCAGCCAGTACTTTACGCATCTCACCAGAACGCAGACGCAGGGTCACGTAGACACCTTCACGAGCGATCAGCTGAGCCGAAGCACCAGCGGAACGAGCGATTTGCGCGCCTTTACCTGGCTTCAATTCGATGCCGTGTACGGTGCTACCAACTGGAATGTTACGCAGTTGCAGAGCGTTGCCCGGCTTGATCGGCGCCAAGGCACCTGCGATCAGCTGGTCGCCAGCGCTCACGCCTTTAGGGGCGATGATGTAGCGACGCTCGCCATCTGCGTACAGCAGCAGAGCGATGTGAGCAGTACGGTTTGGATCGTATTCGATACGCTCGACGGTGGCAGCGATGCCATCCTTGTCGTTGCGACGGAAGTCGACCAGACGATAATGCTGCTTATGACCACCACCAACGTGACGAGTGGTAATACGGCCATTGTTGTTACGACCACCAGACTTCGATTTTTTCTCGAGCAGCGGTGCGTGAGGAGCGCCTTTATGCAGCTCCTGGTTGACCACCTTGACCACAAAACGGCGGCCAGGGGAAGTCGGTTTGCATTTAACGATTGCCATGATGCACCCCTTCCTTACTCAGCACTGCTGCTGAAATCGAGATCTTGGCCTGGCTGAAGGGAGATAACTGCCTTCTTCCAGTCATTACGCTTGCCCAGACCGCGAGCAGTGCGCTTGCTCTTACCCAGAACATTCAGGGTAGTAACGCGCTCTACTTTGACGCTGAACAGGCTTTCGACGGCCTTCTTGATTTCCAGCTTGGTTGCATCGGTTGCAACCTTGAAAACGAACTGGCCTTTCTTGTCTGCCAGAACCGTAGCCTTCTCGGAAACGTGCGGGCCAAGCAGAACTTTAAATACGCGTTCCTGGTTCATCCCAGCAGCTCCTCGAATTTCTTCACGGCCGACACGGTGATCAACACCTTGTCGTATGCGATCAGACTGACCGGATCGGAACCCTGCACGTCACGAACGTCGACGTGTGGCAGGTTGCGAGCAGCCAGGTACAGGTTCTGATCAACAGCGTCAGACACGATCAGGACGTCAGTCAGACCCATGCCATTCAGCTTGTTCAGCAGATCTTTGGTTTTCGGTGCTTCAACAGCGAAGTCCTGAACCACGACCAGACGATCAGTACGCACCAGCTCAGCAAGGATGGAACGCATTGCTGCGCGGTACATCTTCTTGTTCAGCTTCTGGGAGTGATCCTGAGGACGAGCTGCGAAAGTGGTACCGCCGCCACGCCAGATTGGGCTACGGATTGTACCGGCACGAGCACGGCCAGTACCTTTCTGACGCCATGGGCGCTTACCGCCACCAGAAACGTCGGAACGGGTCTTTTGCTGCTTGCTACCTTGACGGCCGCCGGCCATGTAGGCCACGACTGCTTGGTGAACCAGCGTCTCGTTGAATTCGCCGCCAAATGTCAGTTCGGAAACTTCGATCGCTTGAGCGTCATTTACATTTAATTGCATGTCAGCTTCCCCTTAACCGCGAGCCTTGGCTGCTGGACGTACAACCAAGTTGCCGCCAGTAGCGCCAGGAACAGCGCCCTTGACCAACAACAGATTGCGTTCAGCGTCCACGCGCACTACTTCGAGGGACTGCACGGTCACGCGCTCAGCGCCCATATGACCGGACATTTTTTTGCCCTTGAATACACGACCAGGAGTCTGGCACTGGCCGATAGAGCCTGGAACGCGGTGGGATACGGAGTTACCGTGGGTGTTATCTTGCCCGCGGAAGTTCCAACGCTTGATCGTACCCTGGAAGCCTTTACCTTTGGACTGACCGGTTACATCAACCAGTTGACCAGCAGCGAAGATTTCAGCGTTGATCAGATCGCCGGCCTGGTACTCGCCTTCTTCAAGGCGGAATTCCATTACGGTACGACCAGCGGCTACGTTCGCCTTGGCGAAGTGGCCAGCTTGAGCAGCTGTTACACGCGAAGCGCGACGCTCGCCGACAGTGACTTGCACTGCACGATAGCCATCGGTCTCTTCAGTTTTGAACTGGGTGACGCGATTCGGCTCGATCTCAATGACCGTGACCGGAATGGAGACACCTTCTTCGGTGAAAATACGGGTCATACCGCATTTACGACCGACTACACCAATAGTCATGTTGTAAACCTCATGAGTGTACGGGGCTTTCACCCGCTATGGCCGCCCATTTCAGAGCGTTACACGACTAAGACCGAGTCTTAGCCGAGGCTGATCTGCACTTCCACACCGGCCGCAAGATCAAGCTTCATAAGAGCATCAACGGTTTTATCCGTTGGCTGGACGATGTCCAGAACGCGCTTATGAGTACGGATCTCGTACTGGTCACGCGCGTCTTTGTTGACGTGCGGGGAGACCAGAACGGTGAACCGCTCTTTACGGGTAGGCAGTGGAATTGGACCACGCACTTGAGCACCAGTACGTTTCGCGGTTTCCACGATTTCCTGGGTGGATTGGTCGATCAGGCGATGGTCAAAAGCCTTCAACCTGATACGGATTTGCTGATTTTGCATTGGATTTCAGACTCCGGCTGCTATTCCCACCGGGCGCAATACGCCCGTTAAAAGGAGGCGCAATTCTATAGACGCCCCTGATAGGTGTCAACCTAATAAAAAAGCCCCCGCTAAGCGGGGGCTTTCCTGTTCATCGAGTCGACTCTGAAAGAGTCTTATTCGATGACTTTGGCTACGACGCCAGCGCCGACGGTACGACCGCCTTCACGGATAGCGAAACGCAGGCCGTCTTCCATCGCGATGGTCTTGATCAGAGTGACAGTCATCTGAATGTTGTCACCTGGCATTACCATTTCAACGCCTTCTGGCAGCTCGCAGTTACCAGTCACGTCAGTTGTACGGAAGTAGAACTGTGGACGGTAGCCTTTGAAGAACGGAGTGTGACGACCGCCTTCTTCCTTGCTCAGAACGTAGACTTCTGCGGTGAACTTGGTGTGCGGCTTGACAGTGCCTGGCTTGACCAGAACCTGGCCACGCTCAACGTCGTCACGCTTGGTGCCGCGCAGCAGTACGCCGCAGTTCTCGCCAGCACGACCTTCGTCGAGCAGCTTGCGGAACATTTCAACGCCGGTGCAGGTAGTTTTCTGAGTGTCGCGCAGACCGACGATCTCAACTTCTTCCTGGATACGGACGATGCCACGCTCAACACGACCAGTCACAACAGTACCGCGACCGGAGATCGAGAATACGTCTTCGATTGGCATCAGGAACGGCTTGTCGATAGCACGCTCTGGCTCTGGGATGTAGCTGTCCAGAGTTTCCACCAGCTTCTTGACAGCAGTGGTGCCCATTTCGTTGTCGTCTTGGCCGTTCAGAGCCATCAGAGCCGAACCGATGATGATTGGAGTGTCATCACCTGGGAAGTCGTAAGTGCTCAGCAGGTCGCGCACTTCCATCTCAACCAGTTCCAGCAGCTCAGCGTCGTCAACCATGTCAGCCTTGTTCAGGAAGACAACGATGTACGGAACGCCTACCTGACGGGACAGCAGGATGTGCTCACGGGTTTGTGGCATCGGACCATCAGCGGCCGAGCAAACCAGGATCGCGCCGTCCATCTGGGCAGCACCGGTGATCATGTTTTTTACGTAGTCGGCGTGACCTGGGCAGTCAACGTGTGCGTAGTGACGCACGGACGAATCGTATTCAACGTGAGCGGTGTTGATGGTGATACCGCGAGCTTTCTCTTCCGGGGCGCTGTCGATCTTGTCGAAGTCAACCTTGGCCGAACCGAAAACTTCGGAGCAGACACGGGTCAGAGCAGCGGTCAGGGTAGTTTTACCGTGGTCAACGTGGCCGATGGTGCCAACGTTGACGTGCGGTTTGTTCCGTTCAAATTTTTCTTTAGCCACGACAATTAACTCCTAGCTTAAAGGGGCTGGATCAGCCTTGCTTTTTGGTAACAGTCTCGACGATATGCGACGGAGCTGTATTGTATTTTTTGAATTCCATAGAGTAGCTTGCGCGACCCTGAGACATGGAGCGAACGTCGGTTGCGTAACCGAACATCTCACCCAACGGAACCTCGGCGCGGATAACCTTGCCGGAAACCGTATCTTCCATACCCAGAATCATGCCACGACGACGGTTAAGGTCGCCCATGACATCACCCATGTAGTCTTCAGGCGTAACGACTTCTACCGCCATGATAGGTTCAAGCAACTCACCACCGCCCTTCTGGGCCAGTTGCTTGGTAGCCATGGAAGCAGCCACCTTAAACGCCATCTCGTTGGAGTCGACGTCGTGGTAAGAACCGTCGAACACAGTCGCCTTCAGGCCGATCAGCGGATAGCCGGCAACAACGCCGTTCTTCATCTGCTCTTCGATACCTTTCTGGATCGCCGGGATGTATTCCTTAGGAACCACACCACCAACGACTTCGTTCAGGAATTGCAGACCTTCCTGACCTTCGTCAGCCGGTGCAAAACGGATCCAGCAATGACCGAACTGGCCACGACCGCCGGACTGGCGAACGAACTTGCCTTCGATTTCACAGCTCTTCGTGATGCGCTCACGATAGGAAACCTGAGGCTTACCGATGTTGGCTTCGACGTTGAACTCACGGCGCATCCGGTCAACTAGGATGTCCAGGTGCAGCTCGCCCATGCCGGAGATGATCGTCTGACCAGTCTCTTCATCAGTCTTGACGCGGAAAGAAGGGTCTTCCTGAGCGAGCTTGCCCAGAGCGATACCCATTTTTTCCTGGTCGTCCTTGGTCTTAGGCTCAACGGCAACCGAGATAACCGGCTCCGGGAAGTCCATGCGAACCAGGATGATTGGCTTGTCAGCGTTGCACAAGGTTTCACCGGTGGTGACGTCCTTCATGCCGATCAAGGCCGCGATGTCGCCAGCGCGCACTTCCTTGATTTCTTCACGGGCGTTTGCGTGCATTTGCACCATACGACCCACGCGCTCTTTCTTGCCTTTTACCGAGTTGATCACGCCGTCGCCGGATGCCAACACGCCCGAGTAAACTCGAACGAAGGTCAAGGTACCCACGAATGGGTCAGTAGCGATCTTGAACGCCAAAGCCGCGAACGGCTCGTCGTCACTTGCGTGACGCTCCATTTCCTCTTCCTCGTTATCCGGGTTGGAACCCTTGATAGCAGGAATGTCGGTTGGAGCAGGCAGGAAGTCGATAACGGCGTCGAGAACCAGGGGAACGCCCTTGTTCTTGAAGGAAGAACCGCAAACAGCCAGAACGATCTCACCAGCGATAGTACGCTGACGCAGAGCGGCCTTGATTTCCTCGTTGGAGAGTTCTTCGCCCTCGAGGTACTTGTTCATCAGCTCTTCATTGGCTTCGGCCGCAGCCTCAACCATGTTGCTGCGCCATTGCTCAGCTTCTTCCAACAGCTCGGCAGGAATTTCCTTACGAACAGGGACCATGCCCTTGTCGGAGTCATTCCAGTACACGGCCTGCATGTTGATCAGGTCGATCTGGCCCTGGAAGTTGTCTTCCGAACCGATAGCGAGCTGGATAGGCACCGGAGTGTGACCCAGACGCTGCTTGATCTGACCGATCACGCGCAGGAAGTTGGCACCAGCACGGTCCATCTTGTTTACATAAACAAGACGTGGAACACCGTATTTGTTGGCCTGACGCCATACGGTTTCCGACTGAGGCTCAACGCCCGAAGTACCACAGAACACAACGACCGCGCCGTCGAGTACACGCAGGGAACGCTCAACTTCAATGGTGAAGTCTACGTGGCCCGGGGTATCGATAACGTTGAAGCGATGCTCGTGCGGGTACTGCTTCTCGGAACCTTTCCAGAAGGCGGTGATAGCAGCAGAAGTAATGGTAATACCACGCTCCTGCTCCTGAACCATCCAGTCTGTGGTCGCGGCGCCGTCATGCACCTCGCCCATTTTGTGACTTTTGCCGGTGTAAAAAAGGACGCGCTCGGTGGTGGTGGTCTTACCAGCATCCACGTGAGCAACGATACCGATGTTACGGTAGCGGTTAATCGGTGTAGTACGAGCCATAAAGCCCTCGCAAATTGAGTGACGCTAAAATTAGAAGCGGTAGTGCGAGAAAGCCTTGTTGGCTTCAGCCATACGGTGCACGTCTTCACGCTTCTTAACTGCAGCACCTTTACCTTCAGCAGCGTCCAACAGTTCACCAGCCAAACGCAGGGCCATGGACTTCTCGCCGCGCTTGCGGGCGAAGTCTACCAGCCAGCGCATTGCCAGGGCGTTACGACGGGAAGGACGAACTTCGACCGGAACCTGGTAAGTAGCACCGCCTACACGGCGCGACTTCACTTCGACCAGCGGAGCGATGGCGTCGAGAGCTTTCTCGAAGATTTCCAGGGGATCGCTGTTCTTGCGTTCCTTAACTTTGTCCAGTGCGCCATAAACGATACGTTCGGCAACGGCTTTCTTGCCGCTTTCCATAACGTGGTTCATGAACTTGGCGAGAATCTGGCTTCCGTATTTCGGATCGTCCAGAATCTCACGTTTGGCTGCTACGCGACGTCTTGGCATGATAAGCCCTCAAGCGGTCTTCAGGTTAGCCCGGGACAGCGGATGCGTGCCCGACCTTACTCTTATCGACTCAATAAAAATGAAAAACTGCAAAACGACCGATTACTTCGGACGCTTGGTACCGTACTTCGAGCGACCCTGGTTACGACCTTTAACGCCGGAAGTATCCAAAGAACCGCGGACGGTGTGGTAACGAACACCTGGCAAGTCTTTTACACGACCGCCGCGGATCAGTACCACGCTGTGCTCTTGCAGGTTGTGACCTTCACCACCGATGTACGAGGAAACCTCGAAACCGTTGGTCAGGCGCACACGGCATACTTTACGCAGTGCCGAGTTAGGTTTTTTCGGCGTGGTGGTATACACACGGGTGCATACGCCACGACGTTGCGGGCAGTTCTGCAGCGCAGGCACGTCGGATTTCTCGACGATACGCTTACGCGGCTGACGTACCAGCTGGTTGATAGTTGCCATCTACTAGCTCCACTGTTGTCTTGCGACGCTATTGTCTTACAAGAAAAGCAAAATGGCAGGAACGAATTCCCGCCAAATTTAGGGGATCAAGAGTCTAAAGAGGATCTTGTCCCCAGTCAAGGCAAGGCCCCGACCTCCCCGCCCACCGAATCTCGACAATTTGTCTCGATCCGCCGAACGGGATGGCCAGGGCCAGGCACTTAATCAACGCCGAACTCAGTTACCGCTCGAGTTCAGTGCTTCGGTCAGTGCAGCTTCCACTTCACTGGCGCTCACGCGCAGCGGCTTGTCTGCATCACGACGACGCTTGCGTTCGCTGTGATAGGCCAAACCGGTACCGGCCGGGATCAGACGACCCACGACCACGTTTTCTTTCAGGCCGCGCAAGTAGTCGCGCTTGCCGGTTACCGCCGCCTCGGTCAGTACGCGAGTGGTTTCCTGGAAGGAAGCCGCCGAGATGAACGATTCGGTGGACAGCGACGCCTTGGTGATACCCAGCAGTACGCGGGTGAACTTGGCAAGGAACTTGTCCTCGTTCGCCAGACGCTCGTTTTCCACCAGCACGTGAGTCAGTTCCATCTGGTCGCCCTTGATGAAGCTGGAGTCGCCAGACTCGGAGATCTCAACTTTACGCAGCATCTGACGCAGGATGGTCTCGATGTGCTTGTCGTTGATCTTCACGCCCTGCAGACGATAAACGTCCTGGATTTCGTTCACGATGTACTTGGCCAGCGCACTGACACCCAGCAGACGCAGGATGTCATGTGGATCGCTCGGACCGTCGGAGATAACTTCGCCGCGGTTTACCTGTTCGCCTTCGAAGACGTTCAGGTGACGCCACTTAGGAATCAGCTCTTCGTACGGATCGCTACCGTCGTTCGGGGTGATAACCAGGCGGCGCTTGCCCTTGGTTTCTTTACCGAACGCGATGGTGCCGCTGACTTCAGCCAGAATCGAGGCTTCTTTCGGACGACGAGCTTCGAACAAGTCGGCAACACGCGGCAGACCACCGGTGATGTCGCGGGTCTTCGAAGTTTCTTGCGGGATACGAGCGATAACATCACCGATCGCGATCCGCGCACCGTCCGCAACACCGACCAGGGCGTTGGCTGGCAGGAAGTACTGAGCGATTACGTCAGTACCTGGCAGCAACAGATCCTTGCCGTTGTCGTCGACCATCTTCACGGCCGGACGGATGTCCTTGCCTGCAGCTGGACGATCTTTTGCGTCGAGCACTTCGATGTTGGTCATACCGGTCAATTCGTCAGTCTGACGCTTGATCGTGATGCCTTCTTCCATGCCCACGTAGGTCACGGTACCTTTCATCTCGGTGACGATTGGGTGAGTGTGCGGATCCCACTTGGCCACGATGGCACCAGCGTCGACCTTGTCGCCTTCCTTCACCGAAATCACGGCACCGTACGGCAGCTTGTAGCGCTCGCGCTCACGACCGAAGTCGTCGGCAATCGCCAACTCACCGGAACGGGACACGGCGACCAGGTGACCGTCGACACGCTCAACATGCTTCAGGTTGTGCAGGCGGACAGTACCGCCATTCTTCACCTGAACGCTGTCGGCCGCGGAGGTCCGGCTTGCCGCACCACCGATGTGGAACGTACGCATGGTCAGCTGGGTACCCGGCTCACCGATGGACTGGGCAGCAATAACGCCGACCGCTTCACCGATGTTCACCTGGTGACCACGTGCCAGGTCGCGACCGTAGCACTTGGCGCAGATGCCGTAGCGGGTTTCACAGCTGATCGGCGAGCGCACGATCACTTCGTCGATGCTGTTGAGCTCGATGAATTCGACCCACTTCTCGTCAACCAGGGTGCCAGCAGGAACGATGACGTCCTCGGTACCCGGCTTGAATACGTCACGGGCGATGACACGACCCAATACGCGCTCACCCAGCGGCTCTACAACGTCACCGCCTTCGATGTGCGGAGTCATTACCAGGCCATGCTCGGTGCCGCAATCGATCTCGGTCACGACCAGATCCTGGGCAACGTCTACCAGACGACGAGTCAGGTAACCGGAGTTCGCCGTTTTCAACGCGGTATCCGCAAGACCCTTACGAGCACCGTGAGTGGAGATGAAGTACTGGAGTACGCTCAAACCTTCACGGAAGTTCGCAGTAATCGGGGTCTCGATGATGGAGCCGTCCGGCTTGGCCATCAGGCCACGCATACCGGCGAGCTGACGGATCTGCGCAGCAGAACCCCGCGCACCCGAGTCGGCCATCATGTACATCGAGTTGAAGGATTCCTGGTCGACTTCCTTGCCATGGCGGTCGATGACCTTCTCTTTCGAGAGGTTGGCCATCATGGCCTTGGATACTTCGTCGTTCGCCTTGGACCAGAGGTCGATCACCTTGTTGTACTTCTCGCCCTGGGTTACCAGGCCGGACGCGTACTGGCTTTCGATCTCTTTCACTTCTTCGGTGGCTGCACCGATGATGCGGGCTTTTTCATCAGGGATAACGAAGTCGTTAACACCGATGGAAACGCCGGAGATGGTCGAATAGGCAAAACCGGTGTACATCAACTGGTCAGCGAAGATCACGGTCTCTTTCAGACCAACCACGCGGTAGCACTGGTTGATCAGCTTGGAGATCGCCTTTTTCTTCATCGGCAGGTTGACGACATCGAAGGACAAGCCTTTCGGCACGACCTGGAACAGCAGCGCACGGCCGACGGTGGTGTCGACGATACGAGTGTTGGTCACGCTGTTGCCATCACGATCGTTTACGGTTTCGTTGATCCGCACCTTGACCTTGGCGTGCAGTGCGGCTTCGCCGGCACGGAACACACGGTCAACTTCCTGCAGGTCCGCGAACACACGACCTTCGCCCTTGGCGTTGATCGCTTCACGAGTCATGTAGTACAGACCCAATACAACGTCTTGGGACGGAACGATGATTGGCTCACCGTTGGCTGGCGACAGGATGTTGTTGGTCGACATCATCAACGCACGCGCTTCGAGCTGGGCTTCCAGCGTCAGCGGTACGTGCACGGCCATTTGGTCGCCGTCGAAGTCGGCGTTGTACGCAGCACAGACCAGCGGGTGCAGCTGGATAGCCTTACCTTCGATCAGTACCGGTTCAAACGCCTGGATACCCAGACGGTGAAGGGTCGGTGCACGGTTGAGCAGCACTGGGTGTTCGCGAATTACTTCGGCAAGAACGTCCCAGACCTCTGGCAGCTCGCGCTCGACCATCTTCTTGGCGGCCTTGATGGTGGTCGCAAGACCACGCATTTCCAGCTTGCCGAAGATGAACGGTTTGAACAGTTCCAGGGCCATTTTCTTTGGCAGGCCGCACTGGTGCAGACGCAGGGTCGGGCCTACGGTAATTACCGAACGACCGGAGTAGTCAACACGCTTACCGAGCAAGTTCTGACGGAAACGACCCTGCTTACCCTTGATCATGTCAGCCAGGGATTTCAGAGGACGCTTGTTCGAACCGGTGATAGCGCGGCCACGACGACCGTTGTCGAGCAATGCGTCCACCGCTTCCTGCAACATACGCTTTTCGTTGCGCACGATGATGTCCGGAGCGGACAGATCGAGCAGGCGCTTCAAGCGGTTGTTACGGTTGATCACCCGACGATACAGATCGTTGAGGTCGGAAGTCGCGAAACGACCGCCATCGAGCGGAACCAGCGGACGCAGGTCTGGCGGCAGTACCGGCAGAACGGTCAGCACCATCCACTCTGGCAGGTTGCCGGAACCCTGGAAGGCTTCCATCAACTTCAGACGCTTGGACAGCTTCTTGATCTTGGTTTCGGAGTTGGTTTGCGGAATCTCTTCACGCAGACGACCAATCTCGTGCTCCAGGTCGATAGCGTGCAGCAGTTCGCGGACAGCTTCGGCACCCATGCGGGCATCGAAATCGTCGCCGAACTCTTCCAGCGCTTCGAAGTACTGTTCGTCGTTGAGCAGCTGACCTTTTTCAAGAGTGGTCATGCCTGGATCGATAACGACATAGCTCTCGAAGTAGAGAACGCGTTCGATATCACGCAGGGTCATGTCCATCAGCAGGCCGATACGGGACGGCAGCGATTTCAGGAACCAGATGTGGGCAACCGGCGAGGCCAGTTCGATGTGTGCCATGCGCTCACGACGAACTTTTGCCAGCGCGACTTCAACGCCGCACTTCTCGCAGATCACGCCGCGATGCTTCAAGCGCTTGTACTTACCGCACAGGCACTCGTAATCCTTTACCGGGCCAAAGATCTTGGCGCAGAACAGACCATCACGCTCGGGTTTGAACGTACGGTAGTTGATGGTTTCCGGTTTTTTTACTTCACCGAACGACCACGAACGGATCATCTCAGGCGAGGCCAATCCAATACGGATGGCGTCGAACTCTTCGACTTGACCCTGGTTTTTCAGCAAATTCAGTAGGTCTTTCAAGGCCTTTCCTCCTGGCGGAGCAGAGAGCGGGCAAACAGCCCCGCTCTCGATTCGCGTCACGTGTTATTCGGTTTCCAGATCGATATCGATGCCGAGGGAACGAATTTCCTTGATCAACACGTTGAAGGACTCGGGCATGCCCGGCTCCATACGGTGATCGCCGTCCACGATGTTTTTGTACATCTTGGTCCGGCCGTTCACATCGTCCGACTTCACTGTGAGCATTTCTTGCAGAGTGTATGCAGCACCGTATGCTTCCAGTGCCCAGACCTCCATCTCCCCGAAACGCTGACCACCGAACTGCGCCTTACCACCCAGCGGCTGCTGGGTAACCAGGCTGTAAGAACCGGTAGAACGAGCGTGCATCTTGTCGTCTACCAAGTGGTTCAGCTTCAGCATGTACATGTAGCCAACGGTAACCGGACGCTCGAACTTGTTGCCGGTACGACCATCGAACAGCTGCATCTGGCCGCTTTCTGGCAGGTCCGCCAGTTTCAGCATGGCCTTGATTTCGCTTTCCTTGGCACCGTCGAACACCGGGGTAGCCATTGGAACGCCGCCGCGCAGGTTCTTCGCCAAGTCCAGGATTTCCTGGTCGGAGAAGGTGTCCAGCTCTTCGTTGCGCCCGCCGATCTCGTTGTAGATCTCGTGCAGGAACTTACGCAGATCAGCGACCTTGCGCTGCTCTTCGATCATGCGGTTGATCTTCTCGCCCAACCCTTTGGCCGCGAGGCCCAGGTGAGTTTCGAGAATCTGACCAACGTTCATACGCGAAGGTACGCCCAACGGGTTGAGAACCACATCGACCGGGGTGCCATTGGCATCGTGCGGCATGTCTTCAACCGGCATGATCACGGAGACCACACCCTTGTTACCGTGACGACCGGCCATCTTGTCGCCCGGCTGGATGCGACGACGGATTGCCAGGTAAACCTTGACGATTTTCAGCACGCCTGGAGCCAGGTCATCGCCCTGCTGCAGTTTGCGCTTCTTGTCTTCGAACTTGTCGTCCAGCAGACGGCGGCGATCAACGATATAGGCCTGGGCCTTCTCGAGCTGCTCGTTCAGAGCATCTTCAGCCATGCGCAGCTTGAACCACTGGCCATGCTCAAGACCGTCGAGGACTTCGTCGGTGATCTCCTGACCTTTCTTCAGGCCGGCGCCGCCTTCGGCTTTGTGGCCGACCAGGGCGGAGCGCAGACGCTCGAAAGTCGCGCCTTCGACGATACGGAACTCTTCGTTCAGGTCCTTGCGGATCTCGTCGAGCTGAGTCTTCTCGATCGACAGTGCGCGAGCGTCACGCTCAACGCCGTCGCGGGTAAAGACCTGTACGTCAATGACGGTACCCTTGGTGCCGGTAGGCACGCGCAGGGAGGTGTCTTTCACGTCGCTGGCTTTTTCACCGAAGATCGCACGCAGCAGCTTCTCTTCCGGAGTCAGTTGGGTCTCGCCTTTCGGAGTGACCTTGCCGACCAGGATGTCGCCCGCGCCTACTTCAGCACCTACGTAAACGATACCGGCTTCGTCCAGCTTGTTCAGTGCAGCTTCACCCACGTTCGGGATGTCCGCAGTGATTTCCTCTGGGCCAAGCTTGGTGTCACGAGCCACACAGGTCAGTTCCTGGATGTGGATCGTGGTGAAGCGGTCTTCCTGGACCACACGCTCGGACAGGCAGATGGAGTCTTCGAAGTTGAAGCCGTTCCATGCCATGAACGCGATGCGCATGTTCTGACCCAGCGCCAGTTCACCCATGTCGGTGGACGGGCCGTCGGCCATGATGTCGCTGCGCTGAACCCGATCACCTTTGCTGACCAGCGGACGCTGGTTGATGCAGGTGTTCTGGTTGGAGCGGGTGTACTTGGTCAGGTTGTAGATGTCGACACCGGCTTCGCCCGGCTCTACTTCGTCATCGGCAACACGAACCACGATACGGCTGGCGTCGACGGAATCGATCACACCGCCACGACGAGCCACGACGCAAACGCCGGAGTCGCGCGCAACGTTGCGCTCCATGCCAGTACCTACCAGTGGCTTATCGGCACGCAGGGTCGGTACAGCCTGACGCTGCATGTTCGAACCCATCAACGCACGGTTGGCGTCGTCGTGCTCGAGGAACGGGATCAGCGACGCTGCAACCGACACTACCTGCTTCGGCGATACGTCCATCAAGGTGACGTCTTCCGGCGCCTTGACGGTGAACTCGTTCAAGTGACGAACAGCTACCAGCTCGTCGGTCAGGACTTTCTTGTCGTTCATCGTGGCCGAAGCCTGAGCGATCACGTGATCAGCCTCTTCGATGGCAGACAGGAACACGATCTCGTCGGTGACCAGGGCGTCTTTCACCACACGGTACGGGCTTTCGAGGAAGCCATACTGGTTGGTGCGCGCATAGGCGGCCAAAGAGTTGATCAGACCGATGTTCGGACCTTCCGGCGTTTCGATCGGGCATACACGACCGTAGTGAGTCGGGTGTACGTCACGAACTTCGAAGCCTGCACGCTCACGGGTCAGACCGCCTGGGCCGAGTGCGGAAACACGACGCTTGTGGGTGATCTCGGACAGCGGGTTGTTCTGGTCCATGAACTGGGACAGCTGGCTCGAGCCGAAGAATTCCTTCACCGCCGCGGCCACTGGCTTGGCGTTGATCAGGTCTTGCGGCATCAGGCCTTCGCTTTCAGCCATCGACAGGCGTTCCTTGACCGCGCGCTCTACGCGCACCAGGCCAACACGGAACTGGTTTTCGGCCATTTCGCCTACGCAGCGAACGCGACGGTTACCCAGGTGGTCGATGTCATCGACGATGCCTTTGCCGTTACGGATGTCGACCAAGGTCTTGAGCACCGCAACGATGTCATCCTTGTTCAGCACGCCCGAACCTTCGATCTCGGTACGACCGATACGACGGTTGAACTTCATCCGGCCGACCGCGGAGAGGTCATAGCGCTCAGGGCTGAAGAACAGGTTGTTGAACAGGGTCTCGGCAGCATCCTTGGTTGGCGGCTCGCCAGGACGCATCATGCGATAGATCTCGACCAGGGCTTCCAGCTGGTTGCCAGTGGAGTCGATCTTCAGCGTGTCGGAGATGAACGGACCGCAGTCGATGTCGTTGGTGTACAGGGTCTCGATACGAACGACCTGAGCCTTGACGATCTTCGCCAGGATCTCGACGGTGAGCTCGGTATTGCACTCAGCGATGATCTCGCCGGTGGCTGGATGCACGATGACCTTGGCGGTGGTGCGACCCAGGACGTAGTCCATCGGCACCTGCAGCTCTTTGATACCGGCTTTTTCCAGCTGGTTGATGTGGCGAGCAGTAATACGACGGCCTTGCTCGACAATAACCTTGCCCTTGTCGTCCTGGATATCCAGGACCGCGATTTCACCGCGCAGGCGCTGAGGCACCAACTCCAGGCTCAGGTTCTCACCTTGCACATGGAAGACGTTGGTGGTGTAGAACGCGTCCAGCACTTCTTCGGTCGTATAGCCGAGCGCGCGCAGCAGTACCGATGCAGGCAGCTTGCGACGACGGTCAATACGCACGAATACGCAGTCTTTCGGGTCGAACTCGAAGTCCAGCCACGAACCGCGGTAAGGAATGATGCGCGCGGAGTAGAGCAGTTTGCCGGAACTGTGCGTCTTACCACGGTCGTGGTCGAAGAACACGCCCGGGGAACGGTGCAGCTGGGAAACGATTACACGCTCGGTACCGTTGATTACGAAGGTACCGTTCTCAGTCATCAGGGGGATTTCACCCATGTAGACTTCTTGCTCTTTGATGTCCTTGATCGCTTTATTCGACGATTCTTTGTCGAAAATGATCAGGCGCACTTTTACCCGCAAAGGTACGGCGTAAGTAACACCGCGCAATACGCATTCTTTGACATCAAATGCCGGTTCGCCCAGGCGATAACCGACGTACTCCAGCGCAGCATTGCCGGAGTAGCTGATGATCGGGAAAACGGATTTGAAGGCCGCATGCAGGCCCACGTCGCGGAACTGATCTTTAGTCGCTCCCGCTTGCAAGAATTCACGATACGAATCCAGCTGGATGGCCAGGAGGTACGGCACATCCATGACGTCCGGCAACTTGCTAAAGTCCTTGCGGATACGTTTTTTCTCAGTATATGAGTAAGCCATCAGCGTTCCCCAGCTTGGTCACCTGCTTGTTTGGCCCCTCCCGACGGGAGCAGCCAGAAAATCGTGCAAACCCCATGGTTTGCGCCACCACATCGGGTGGTTACAGCTCGCGATCAGCACCGACCCAGTCGGCTGCCAATAACGGAAAAAGGCCGGTGGCAAGAGCCACCAGCCATCAGCCTGTCGCTTAACGCTCGGGCTGGAGACGCAAAGTCGATGCTTACTTCAGCTCGACTTTAGCGCCTGCTTCTTCCAGTGCTGCTTTGGCTTTGTCAGCTGCGTCTTTGGCAACAGCTTCCAGAACCATGGCAGGAGCGCCGTCAACTACAGCCTTGGCTTCTTTCAGGCCCAGACCGGTCAGTTCACGTACTGCCTTGATCACGTTTACTTTCTTCTCGCCAGCTTCGGTCAGCATGACGTTGAATTCGGTTTGCTCTTCAGCAACGGCAGCGGCAACAGCTGGACCAGCGGAAGCAGCAGCAGCGGTAACACCGAATTTTTCTTCGAAAGCTTTGATCAGCTCAACAACTTCCATTACGGACATGTTGCCAACGGCTTCGAGGATATCGTTTTGAGAGATAGACATGACTCTAAATTCCTGGATTGGGGGACGGCCTACGCGACCATCGAAATAAACAAAAAACGCGAAAAGGAGTGTCGAGCCTTAGGCTGCGGCAGCTTCTTTCTGGTCGCGCAGTGCCGCCAGAGTACGAGCCAACTTGCTGGTAGCGCCTTGAATCACGCTCATCAGCTGGGAGATTGCTTCGTCACGGGTCGGCAGAGTTGCCAGTACGTCGATCTGGTTAGCTGCGAGGAACTTGCCCTCGAACGCAGCTGCCTTAATCTCGAACTTGTCCTGACCTTTGGCGAATTCCTTGAACAAACGGGCAGCAGCGCCAGGATGTTGGGTGGAGAACGCGATCAAGGTCGGGCCGGTGAACACGTCGTTGAGGACACTGTATTCAGTGTCAGCAACAGCGCGCTTGAGCAGGGTGTTACGTACTACACGTACGTAAACGCCAGCTTCACGAGCCTCTTTACGGAGTCCGGTCATAGCGCCTACTGTTACGCCACGGGCATCAGCCACGACAGCGGACAGAGCAGCTTTGGCAGCCTCGTTGACTTCAGCGACGATGGCCTTCTTGTCTTCGAGTTTAATTGCCACGGGTTTAACTCCTGCTTGTTACCGTTTCATCCGATCGAAACCGAATGTCGTTTTGGTGTCTGATTCGGTAAGGAACCGGGAGCACCATCTGCGTAGGCTTGTGGTTTAAGACTTTCGTCGCCTACGGTCTTGGACAGCCCCCGCCAGGCAGGGACCCCAATATTTGATTGGCGCAATCGCTTGCGCCAACCTTTGTCTTACGCGTCGAGCGAGCTCTGATCGATGATCAGACCTGGGCCCATAGTGGTGCTCAGGGTAACGCGCTTGACGTAGATACCTTTCGAAGAAGCTGGCTTGATGCGCTTCAGATCAGCGATCAGAGCTTCAACGTTTTCCTTCAGCTTGACGGCGTCGAAGCCGATTTTGCCAACGGAAGTGTGAATGATGCCGTTCTTGTCGGTGCGATAACGAACCTGACCGGCCTTGGCGTTTTTAACCGCGGTGGCTACGTCTGGGGTTACGGTGCCGACTTTAGGGTTAGGCATCAGACCACGTGGACCGAGGATCTGACCCAACTGGCCTACAACGCGCATGGCATCCGGGGATGCGATCACGACGTCATAGTTCAGGTCGCCGCCTTTCATTTCAGCAGCCAGATCGTCCATGCCTACGCGATCAGCACCAGCGGCCAGAGCAGCTTCAGCTGCTGGGCCCTGGGTGAACACGGCAACACGAACAGTCTTGCCAGTGCCGTGTGGCAGCACGGTAGCGCTACGTACGACCTGGTCGGATTTACGTGGGTCAACGCCCAGGTTAACAGCAACGTCGAACGACTCGCTGAACTTGACAGTCGACAGCTCGGCCAGCAGAGCGGCGGCGTCTACAAAGTTGTAGGCCTTGCCTGCTTCGATTTTGCCGGCGATAGCCTTTTGACGCTTGGTCAGCTTAGCCATTACACACCCTCCACGTTAAGGCCCATGCTACGAGCAGAACCGGCGATAGTACGCACGGCTGCATCCATATCAGCTGCAGTCAGATCCGCGTTTTTGGTTTTCGCGATTTCTTCCAGCTGAGCACGGGTAACGGTGCCAACCTTAACGGTGTTTGGACGAGCGGAACCGCTGGTCAAACCTGCAGCCTTCTTCAGCAGAACCGAAGCAGGGGTGCTTTTTGTTTCGAAAGTGAAGCTGCGGTCGCTGTAGACAGTGATGATCACTGGAGTCGGCAGACCTGGCTCAAGACCCTGAGTACGGGCGTTGAAAGCCTTGCAGAATTCCATGATGTTCACGCCGTGCTGACCCAGTGCAGGACCAACAGGTGGGCTTGGGTTAGCCTGAGCGGCCTTCACTTGCAGCTTGATGTAAGCGGTAATCTTCTTGGCCATGAGGCACTCCAATTACGGGTTCGAACGCCTCGAAAGGCTCCCCGGTTGCTTGCGCGTTTATCCCAGTGACGACAAAACCCCACAGCCTTCGGCTGCGGGGTTGGGATGCCTGTCCAATCAGACCTTTTCGACCTGACTGAACTCCAACTCTACCGGAGTAGAGCGACCGAAAATGAGCACCGCGACCTGAATCCGGCTCTTTTCGTAGTTAACCTCTTCAACCGTGCCATTGAAGTCAGCGAATGGACCGTCGGTGACGCGTACAACCTCACCTGGCTCAAACAATGTCTTCGGCTTCGGCTTGTCGCTACCATCAGCGACACGACGCAGAATCGCTTCCGCCTCTTTATCTGTGATCGGCGCCGGCTTGTCGGCGGTACCGCCAATAAAGCCCATCACCCGAGGGGTATCCTTGACCAAGTGCCAAGTCCCTTCGTTCATATCCATCTGTACCAGCACATAGCCTGGAAAGAACTTACGTTCACTTTTGCGCTTCTGGCCATTACGCATTTCAACCACTTCTTCAGTGGGAACCAGAATCTCGCCAAAGCCATCTTCCATGCCTGCCAGCTTCACACGCTCTATCAACGAGCGCATAACATGCTTCTCGTAACCCGAGTAAGCATGCACAACGTACCAACGCTTAGCCACGGGACACCCTTAGCCAACAATCAAGGAAACAAGCCAACCGAGCAGGGAATCGAGCCCCCACAGCAGCAACGCCATCACCAAAACAACAGCCACAACGATCAACGTGGTCTGCGTGGTTTCCTGGCGAGTCGGCCATACGACTTTACGAATCTCGGTGCGAGCTTCCTTAGCGAGTACAAAGAAAGACTTGCCCTTGGCTGTCTGCAGGCCTACAAAGGCAGCTACAGCAGCAATGGCAAGCAATGCAAGTACACGGTACAGGATCGGCGAAGCAGAAAAATACTGATTGCCAACAACGCCAACAACCACCAAAGCGACTACCACTAGCCACTTGAGCAGATCGAAGCGAGAGCCTTGAGCTTCAGCTTTAGGAGTCATCTATGAAGATCCTGTGAAAAGAAAGCCAGACACACCGAGTGAATCTGGCAGGTCAGGAGGGAATCGAACCCCCAACCTACGGTTTTGGAGACCGTCGCTCTGCCAATTGAGCTACTGACCTAAAACAAAATCAGGCCGACCATTATGCCGGCCCGAAAAAGACATTACAACTATTTACTCGATGACTTTGGCTACGACGCCGGCGCCGACGGTACGACCGCCTTCACGGATAGCGAAACGCAGGCCGTCTTCCATCGCGATGGTCTTGATCAGAGTGACAGTCATCTGAATGTTGTCACCTGGCATTACCATTTCAACGCCTTCTGGCAGCTCGCAGTTACCAGTCACGTCAGTTGTACGGAAGTAGAACTGTGGACGGTAGCCTTTGAAGAACGGAGTGTGACGACCGCCTTCTTCCTTGCTCAGAACGTAGACTTCTGCGGTGAACTTGGTGTGCGGCTTGACAGTGCCTGGCTTGACCAGAACCTGGCCACGCTCAACGTCGTCACGCTTGGTGCCGCGCAGCAGTACGCCGCAGTTCTCGCCAGCACGACCTTCGTCGAGCAGCTTGCGGAACATTTCAACGCCGGTGCAGGTAGTTTTCTGAGTGTCGCGCAGACCGACGATCTCAACTTCTTCCTGGATACGGACGATGCCACGCTCAACACGACCAGTCACAACAGTACCGCGACCGGAGATCGAGAATACGTCTTCGATTGGCATCAGGAACGGCTTGTCGATAGCACGCTCTGGCTCTGGGATGTAGCTGTCCAGAGTTTCCACCAGCTTCTTGACAGCAGTGGTGCCCATTTCGTTGTCGTCTTGGCCGTTCAGAGCCATCAGAGCCGAACCGATGATGATTGGAGTGTCATCACCTGGGAAGTCGTAAGTGCTCAGCAGGTCGCGCACTTCCATCTCAACCAGTTCCAGCAGCTCAGCGTCGTCAACCATGTCAGCCTTGTTCAGGAAGACAACGATGTACGGAACGCCTACCTGACGGGACAGCAGGATGTGCTCACGGGTTTGTGGCATCGGACCATCAGCGGCCGAGCAAACCAGGATCGCGCCGTCCATCTGGGCAGCACCGGTGATCATGTTTTTTACGTAGTCGGCGTGACCTGGGCAGTCAACGTGTGCGTAGTGACGCACGGACGAATCGTATTCAACGTGAGCGGTGTTGATGGTGATACCGCGAGCTTTCTCTTCCGGGGCGCTGTCGATCTTGTCGAAGTCAACCTTGGCCGAACCGAAAACTTCGGAGCAGACACGGGTCAGAGCAGCGGTCAGCGTAGTTTTACCGTGGTCGACGTGACCGATGGTACCAACGTTGACGTGCGGCTTATTACGTTCGAACTTTTCCTTAGCCATCGAAATCACCCCTAGGAGAAGAATTTAGCAAGTCACACGAGCCATTAAAACAAAGGCAGATATTTTCATATCTGCCTTGTAATATGGAGCTCTTGAGCGGATTTGAACCGCTGACCTCACCCTTACCAAGGGTGTGCTCTACCAACTGAGCTACAAGAGCAAAACATTTTGCACAACCTGCAAACTTGGAGCGGGTAGCGGGAATCGAACCCGCATCATCAGCTTGGAAGGCTGAGGTTCTACCACTAAACTATACCCGCGGAGCTTGCAGCTCACGCTAAAACTGGTGGAGGGGGAAGGATTCGAACCTTCGAAGTCGTAGACGTCAGATTTACAGTCTGATCCCTTTGGCCGCTCGGGAACCCCTCCTAAGCGAGCCGGCATTCTATATCATGCCAGCCTTCTGTCAAGCATTTTCTCATTAAAAACCTGAGGTTAGCTGCGTTGACATCGCTCCGCACTGATAACCGTTAAAGGTCTTCACTGCGAAGCGGGCGCCATTCTATGCAAACTACCCAGCAGGCGCAACCCCTTCGCATGGCATTATTTTATGTTTTAACTCATTGAATTCTTTAGAAAGGTTTTGAACCAACCCTTCATTAACCTTTCCTGCGCTTTCAGGAACAACCTGGACCCAAAATCCTCCGCCCTCAGGTGCATCTTCGGAGCTCAGCACAGATGTACGCCCCATCACGCCCAACGAAACCAATCGCTGCTCCAGCTGCCTGGCCAGCTCAGCACGAGCAAAACCGCCTAGATAATTACAATTCTTGCGCACCTCTCCGGACTTGCCGAAATCACGCCTGACAAGCGAATCCGCCGTTTCACTCAGAAGATGAATATCCTGCTGCGAGCCGCGATACAAGCTCAGTGGCGTTACATCCTTGGCCCGCAGCGGGGCCTCCTGCTGATGCCAGACATAGTAGAAGCCATTCAGAACCAGTAACAACAGAAACAGCCACCGCATAGAAACCTCAAGACAAAGGACAAGCCATCGCCAAGCCAACAAAAACCAGGTCAGGCGCAACCTTGGCTTGCGGTACAACCCCAACAACCAGACTGGCGTCCCCTCCCGTTAAAAACACCTCGAAATCCTGCCCCCAGTATTGCCGCGCCAATTCAAGCTGGGTCAGGACGAAACCCCTGAGCATCAGCATACAACCGCGCTCAACCGCCTCGACCGTCGCCCTTCCCGGAGCAAGAGTCTCGTGCGCTCGCTCGGCAGCAGTGTCATCGTAGCGAATTCGCCGAGTATGGGTACGCAACTGGTTGCGCATCAAAGGCATGCCCGGACAAATGAACCCCCCTAGATGCTCACCGTCCGCCGCGACGAAGTCGGCTGTAACGGCCGTGCCAAAATCGAGCACCAGGCAAGCGCCGGAAGCGAGATGGAAACCGCCAAGCAAGGCAAGCCAACGATCAAGACCTAACCGATCGTACTCTTCGTAACCATTTGTCACGCCTGCCATTTCTCGAGCCGGTACGGCACGTACCACGGACACCCCGAAGGTCTGTGTCAAGGAAGCGACCAACGAGTCAGTTTCCTCGGGCGTCCTGACGCTGACCAGACGGCATTTCTTTAGCTGAAACCTCTGGGCATCGCTCAGGCTGGCGAGCAGATCATCATCGGAACCGACCACACCACCTTCAACAGGCGTAACACCGTCGGAGCAAAGAACCCGCCATTTGATAAAACTGTTGCCGCAATCGAGCTCAAGAATCATCACGCAACCTCAAACTGAGCTCACCGCCGCTAAAGCTCTTTTCCACACCATCCACCTTCAAACGCAGCGCTCCCTGGTGGTCAATGCCCATCACTACGCCGTCAATCTGGTTCACACCCGCAATTAGCGAAACGGCACGGCCCTGCCATAAATGATAGTTTTCCCACTCCAGCTGGATCGCCGCAAACCCCGACGCATGATGCAACTCGAGGTACTGTTGAAGCTTCGCGCTCATATGGACCACAAGATCGTTACGATCAAATACACGGCCTGCCTCTAGGCTCATGGACGTCCACTGCTGATCAACCTCGTCAGTTGATTGCATATTCACGTTGACCCCGACACCCAGGACGACATGACAGACGTCCGCCGGATCACCCACTAATTCGAGCAAGATACCGGCAATTTTTTTGTTGCCCACCAACACATCGTTGGGCCATTTCAACCCAGCCTCAGCGATTCCAAAATCACGAAGCGCATGCATGACAGCGAGCCCAACGACGAGACTCAGCCCTTCGATTTGCCGCATACCGCCATCAATGCGCAAGACCAGACTGTAATAAAGATTGGCAGCGAACGGACTGACCCACTTACGGCCACGACGACCGCGCCCAGCGAGCTGCCGCTCAGCCAAGACCAAGAATGGCGCATCCACTCCGCGCTCTATGGAACGCAACGCTTCGGCATTAGTAGAGTCGATGGAGTCATGGATATAGACAGGCCACTCAAGGCCTTCTTTCGCGCAGATTTTCGCAGCATCCAAAAGTGACAGCGGCCTAGCCAACTGATACCCCTTGCCTCTAACTTTATGAACAGACAATCCCAACTCGGCCTCCAGATGCTGCAATTGCTTCCAGACAGCACTGCGACTGATGCCCAGCCCGGCACCTAGTGCCTGGCCTGAATGGAAACGACCATCCTTCAGAAGTTTTAACAACGTGAGCATACGAACCGCGCCTGATTACCGAGGCCAGCATGATAGCCATGCACAGGACTGTTGCATAGAAACTCGAAACGGCTTTACCAAGCGCAAAAACAAAACCCCTACCTGCATTAGCAGATAGGGGTTTCGGAATTCAATCTTGACGATGACCTACTCTCACATGGGGAAACCCCACACTACCATCGGCGATGCATCGTTTCACTTCTGAGTTCGGGATGGGATCAGGTGGTTCCAATGCTCTATGGTCGTCAAGAAATTCGGTAGCCAGCGCGTGCCTTGCGGTCACGTTCCAGCGAATGGGTATGTGATAGCGTGTTGCTTGTGAGCATCTCGAACTTTCGGTTCGTTTCGTCTTCACAACACCGCAATCTGGCCTCTTTCGAGTCTACAAATTGCTTGGGTGTTATATGGTCAAGCCTCACGGGCAATTAGTACAGGTTAGCTCAACGCCTCACAGCGCTTACACACCCTGCCTATCAACGTCGTAGTCTTCGACGGCCCTTCAGGGAGCTCAAGGCTCCAGTGAGATCTCATCTTGAGGCAAGTTTCCCGCTTAGATGCTTTCAGCGGTTATCTTTTCCGAACATAGCTACCCGGCAATGCCACTGGCGTGACAACCGGAACACCAGAGGTTCGTCCACTCCGGTCCTCTCGTACTAGGAGCAGCCCCTCTCAAATCTCAAACGTCCACGGCAGATAGGGACCGAACTGTCTCACGACGTTCTAAACCCAGCTCGCGTACCACTTTAAATGGCGAACAGCCATACCCTTGGGACCGGCTTCAGCCCCAGGATGTGATGAGCCGACATCGAGGTGCCAAACACCGCCGTCGATATGAACTCTTGGGCGGTATCAGCCTGTTATCCCCGGAGTACCTTTTATCCGTTGAGCGATGGCCCTTCCATACAGAACCACCGGATCACTAAGACCTACTTTCGTACCTGCTCGACGTGTCTGTCTCGCAGTCAAGCGCGCTTTTGCCTTTATACTCTACGACCGATTTCCGACCGGTCTGAGCGCACCTTCGTACTCCTCCGTTACTCTTTAGGAGGAGACCGCCCCAGTCAAACTACCCACCATACACTGTCCTCGATCCGGATAACGGACCTGAGTTAGAACCTCAAAGTTGCCAGGGTGGTATTTCAAGGATGGCTCCACGCAGACTGGCGTCCACGCTTCAAAGCCTCCCACCTATCCTACACAAGCAAATTCAAAGTCCAGTGCAAAGCTATAGTAAAGGTTCACGGGGTCTTTCCGTCTAGCCGCGGATACACTGCATCTTCACAGCGATTTCAATTTCACTGAGTCTCGGGTGGAGACAGCGCCGCCATCGTTACGCCATTCGTGCAGGTCGGAACTTACCCGACAAGGAATTTCGCTACCTTAGGACCGTTATAGTTACGGCCGCCGTTTACCGGGGCTTCGATCAAGAGCTTCGCGTTAGCTAACCCCATCAATTAACCTTCCGGCACCGGGCAGGCGTCACACCCTATACGTCCACTTTCGTGTTTGCAGAGTGCTGTGTTTTTAATAAACAGTCGCAGCGGCCTGGTATCTTCGACCGGCGTGGGCTTACGCAGCAAGTGCTTCACCCTCACCGGCGCACCTTCTCCCGAAGTTACGGTGCCATTTTGCCTAGTTCCTTCACCCGAGTTCTCTCAAGCGCCTTGGTATTCTCTACCCAACCACCTGTGTCGGTTTGGGGTACGGTTCCTGGTTACCTGAAGCTTAGAAGCTTTTCTTGGAAGCATGGCATCAACCACTTCGTCACCCAAAGGGTAACTCGTCATCAGCTCTCGGCCTTAAGATCCCGGATTTACCTAAGATCTCAGCCTACCACCTTAAACTTGGACAACCAACGCCAAGCTGGCCTAGCCTTCTCCGTCCCTCCATCGCAATAACCAGAAGTACAGGAATATTAACCTGTTTTCCATCGACTACGCTTTTCAGCCTCGCCTTAGGGACCGACTAACCCTGCGTCGATTAACGTTGCGCAGGAAACCTTGGTCTTTCGGCGTGGGTGTTTTTCACACCCATTGTCGTTACTCATGTCAGCATTCGCACTTCTGATACCTCCAGCAAGCTTCTCAACTCACCTTCACAGGCTTACAGAACGCTCCTCTACCGCATCACTTACGTGATACCCGTAGCTTCGGTGTATGGTTTGAGCCCCGTTACATCTTCCGCGCAGGCCGACTCGACTAGTGAGCTATTACGCTTTCTTTAAAGGGTGGCTGCTTCTAAGCCAACCTCCTAGCTGTCTAAGCCTTCCCACATCGTTTCCCACTTAACCATAACTTTGGGACCTTAGCTGACGGTCTGGGTTGTTTCCCTTTTCACGACGGACGTTAGCACCCGCCGTGTGTCTCCCATGCTCGGCACTTGTAGGTATTCGGAGTTTGCATCGGTTTGGTAAGTCGGGATGACCCCCTAGCCGAAACAGTGCTCTACCCCCTACAGTGATACATGAGGCGCTACCTAAATAGCTTTCGAGGAGAACCAGCTATCTCCGAGCTTGATTAGCCTTTCACTCCGATCCACAGGTCATCCGCTAACTTTTCAACGGTAGTCGGTTCGGTCCTCCAGTCAGTGTTACCTAACCTTCAACCTGCCCATGGATAGATCGCCCGGTTTCGGGTCTATTCCCAGCGACTAGACGCCCTATTAAGACTCGCTTTCGCTACGCCTCCCCTATTCGGTTAAGCTCGCCACTGAAAATAAGTCGCTGACCCATTATACAAAAGGTACGCAGTCACCCAACAAAGTGGGCTCCCACTGCTTGTACGCATACGGTTTCAGGATCTATTTCACTCCCCTCTCCGGGGTTCTTTTCGCCTTTCCCTCACGGTACTAGTTCACTATCGGTCAGTCAGTAGTATTTAGCCTTGGAGGATGGTCCCCCCATATTCAGACAAAGTTTCTCGTGCTCCGTCCTACTCGATTTCACTTCTAAGATCCTTTCGCGTACAGGGCTATCACCCACTATGGCCGCACTTTCCAGAGCGTTCCGCTAAAATCAAAGAAGCTTAAGGGCTAGTCCCCGTTCGCTCGCCACTACTAAGGGAATCTCGGTTGATTTCTTTTCCTCAGGGTACTTAGATGTTTCAGTTCCCCTGGTTCGCTTCTTGCACCTATGTATTCAGTACAAGATAACCATCTTATGATGGCTGGGTTCCCCCATTCAGACATCTCCGGATCACAGTCTGTTTGCCGACTCCCCGAAGCTTTTCGCAGGCTACCACGTCTTTCATCGCCTCTGACTGCCAAGGCATCCACCGTATGCGCTTCTTCACTTGACCAAATAACCCCAAGCAATCTGGTTATACTGTGAAGACGACATTCGCCGAAAATTCGATCTGGCTCTAAGAGCCACTCACAAATTTTACCTTAGCCTGATCCGTTACCAGTGAAAGTAACGTTCAGTCTATCTTTCTATCACATACCCAAATTTTTAAAGAACGATCTAATCAAAAGACTAGAAATCAACATTCATCATCCAGCGGATGGAATGCTCATTTCTAAGCTTTCAGAAGCAGTTTATGGTGGAGCCAAGCGGGATCGAACCGCTGACCTCCTGCGTGCAAGGCAGGCGCTCTCCCAGCTGAGCTATGGCCCCATAACAAAATTGGTGGGTCTGGGCAGATTCGAACTGCCGACCTCACCCTTATCAGGGGTGCGCTCTAACCAACTGAGCTACAGACCCAATTTCGAGCTTGTAACTGTTAGCTGTGAGCTATCAGCTTGGAGCTTAAAGCTGCTTCTATCGTCTTCTTCAATGAATCAAGCAATTCGTGTGGGAGCTCATGGAGCCGCTGCTGTCGTCGATTAAGGAGGTGATCCAGCCGCAGGTTCCCCTACGGCTACCTTGTTACGACTTCACCCCAGTCATGAATCACACCGTGGTAACCGTCCCCCCGAAGGTTAGACTAGCTACTTCTGGTGCAACCCACTCCCATGGTGTGACGGGCGGTGTGTACAAGGCCCGGGAACGTATTCACCGCGACATTCTGATTCGCGATTACTAGCGATTCCGACTTCACGCAGTCGAGTTGCAGACTGCGATCCGGACTACGATCGGTTTTGTGGGATTAGCTCCACCTCGCGGCTTGGCAACCCTCTGTACCGACCATTGTAGCACGTGTGTAGCCCAGGCCGTAAGGGCCATGATGACTTGACGTCATCCCCACCTTCCTCCGGTTTGTCACCGGCAGTCTCCTTAGAGTGCCCACCATAACGTGCTGGTAACTAAGGACAAGGGTTGCGCTCGTTACGGGACTTAACCCAACATCTCACGACACGAGCTGACGACAGCCATGCAGCACCTGTCTCAATGCTCCCGAAGGCACCAATCCATCTCTGGAAAGTTCATTGGATGTCAAGGCCTGGTAAGGTTCTTCGCGTTGCTTCGAATTAAACCACATGCTCCACCGCTTGTGCGGGCCCCCGTCAATTCATTTGAGTTTTAACCTTGCGGCCGTACTCCCCAGGCGGTCAACTTAATGCGTTAGCTGCGCCACTAAGAGCTCAAGGCTCCCAACGGCTAGTTGACATCGTTTACGGCGTGGACTACCAGGGTATCTAATCCTGTTTGCTCCCCACGCTTTCGCACCTCAGTGTCAGTATCAGTCCAGGTGGTCGCCTTCGCCACTGGTGTTCCTTCCTATATCTACGCATTTCACCGCTACACAGGAAATTCCACCACCCTCTACCATACTCTAGCTCGACAGTTTTGAATGCAGTTCCCAGGTTGAGCCCGGGGATTTCACATCCAACTTAACGAACCACCTACGCGCGCTTTACGCCCAGTAATTCCGATTAACGCTTGCACCCTCTGTATTACCGCGGCTGCTGGCACAGAGTTAGCCGGTGCTTATTCTGTCGGTAACGTCAAAACACTAACGTATTAGGTTAATGCCCTTCCTCCCAACTTAAAGTGCTTTACAATCCGAAGACCTTCTTCACACACGCGGCATGGCTGGATCAGGCTTTCGCCCATTGTCCAATATTCCCCACTGCTGCCTCCCGTAGGAGTCTGGACCGTGTCTCAGTTCCAGTGTGACTGATCATCCTCTCAGACCAGTTACGGATCGTCGCCTTGGTGAGCCATTACCTCACCAACTAGCTAATCCGACCTAGGCTCATCTGATAGCGCAAGGCCCGAAGGTCCCCTGCTTTCTCCCGTAGGACGTATGCGGTATTAGCGTCCGTTTCCGAGCGTTATCCCCCACTACCAGGCAGATTCCTAGGCATTACTCACCCGTCCGCCGCTCGCCACCAGGTACAAGTACCCGTGCTGCCGCTCGACTTGCATGTGTTAGGCCTGCCGCCAGCGTTCAATCTGAGCCATGATCAAACTCTTCAGTTCAAACATCTTTGGGTTTTGAGAAAACCCTAAACTTGGCTCAGCAATCGTTGGTTACATCTTTGATTTCTCGCGGAGTAACTTGTGATGCTGATAATCTGTTGACTAGCAGTCTGACTCCACAAGCACCCACACGAATTGCTTGATTCAGTTGTTAAAGAGCGGTGGGTTGAGCCTTTCGTCTCAACCGAGGCGCGCATTCTACAGCGCCCCGTGTATCTGTCAAGCGGTTATTTTAAGAAGTTTTCAAAGTTTCGCTTGGAAATCCTTAACAACTTCAACCACTTGCGCTTTCGATCTCTCGTTAGCGGGAGGCGAATTCTACAGCGTTACTCGCTGCTGTCAACACCTCTTTTTTACCGCTTTCGACCGAGAAGATCGAACCGTCGATAGCGCCCAACAAACCGGCCTACCCACTCCTTCCGTGCTTCGATGAACTGAAGCGAAGCACTTACCGAAACCTGGCTAACTCATTGAAACTCAAGGAGTTTTCCGTTTCGACTGCGCCGGAAGTGGGGCGAATTATAGACATCCAGAATTTGCCGTCAACCGTTATTTTCAGCTTTACGTAGATTTCAGCGTAATACGTGCGAAAGCCTTCTTGCCGGCCTGGCACACATGGGTAGAACCCAGCTTATATATGTAGGTGCGATCCACCACCTCACCATCTATACGCACACCTCCCGAACCCAGGAGGTCCCGCGCCATTGCGGCATTCTTGACCAAACCTGCCTTATTAAGCACCGCAGCGATCGGCATATCCTCAGCGGCGATCAACTCGACCTCAGGCAAATCATCCGGCAACTCACCATCTTTCATGCGATTACCTGCTGCACGATGAGCATTGGCCGCAGCCTCCTCACCATGGAAACGCGCAACGATTTCCTCGGCCAACTTGATCTTGATGTCACGCGGATTCGCCCCAGCCTCCACATCCGCACGGAACCCATTGATCTCGTCCATGGACCGGAAACTCAACAGCTCGAAATAACGCCACATCAGAACATCAGGAATAGAGACCAATTTGCCATACATGACGCCTGGCGCTTCCTGGATGCCGACGTAGTTGCCCAGGGACTTGGACATCTTCTTCACGCCATCGAGCCCTTCCAGCAAAGGCATGGTCAGGATGCACTGAGCCTCTTGGCCATAACCGCGCTGCAGCTCACGCCCCATCAGCAGATTGAACTTCTGGTCGGTTCCGCCAAGCTCAACGTCCGCGCGCAACGCGACCGAGTCGTAACCCTGTACGAGCGGGTAGAGAAACTCATGAATGGCGATTGGCTGGTTGGTTGTGTAGCGCTTGTCGAAATCATCACGCTCGAGCATGCGAGCGACAGTGTATTGGGAAGTCAGGCGAATGAAATCAGCCGGCCCCATCTGATCCATCCAAGTAGAGTTGAAAGCCACTTCAGTCTTGGCGGGGTCAAGAATCTTGAAAACCTGAGTCTTGTAGGTTTCCGCGTTGTCGAGAACCTGCTCACGGGTCAACGGTGGGCGTGTCGCGCTCTTCCCGCTCGGATCACCGATCATCCCGGTGAAGTCACCTATAAGAAAGATGACCTGGTGCCCAAGGTCCTGGAACTGGCGCAGCTTATTGATAAGCACGGTATGGCCAAGGTGCAGGTCAGGCGCCGTCGGATCGAAACCAGCCTTGATGCGCAGCGGCTGCCCGCGCTTGAGCTTTTCGATCAGCTCGGACTCGACCAACAGTTCTTCCGCACCACGTTTGATCAGCGCTAGCTGCTCTTCAACCGACTTCATAACAGACCCGTAAGGCTCAGATTCAAAGGGCCCCAACCATACAAGATCGCGCACCAAATACAAGGTTTGCCGGGCATGAGGAAGCCCATCCAACAGAACAGAAGGCTCGCGGGCTTGCTTCGCAGGGGTTTTGGTTATATTTTATACAGTTATTTCATCTTCATCATGTCATTCATCTTTTCCAATTCATTTTTTAAAAGTCAAAATTACTTATGACCTCAGAACCGTCTAAAGCGCCGCCGCTTTACCCGAAGACCCACCTGCTTGCTGCAAGTGGCATCGCAGCCCTCCTTAGCCTGGCGCTCCTGGTGTTTCCCTCCAGCGATGTTGAAGCCAAAAAGACGACTTTGAGTCTCGAACTGGAAAGCCCTGCTGAACAACTGACACAAGAACAAGACGCCGCCGAAGCCGTTCAGGCCACAAACGAACCGGCCGCCTCTCCTTTTGCGCAGATTGAAAACAGCCCGGAAGATACTGCCCAGGCTGCAGCACCTGTCGCAGAAGAACAGAAAGGACCGGACCATCGCGAAGTGATCGTTGCGAAAGGCGACACACTCTCTACCCTTTTTGAAAAGGTCGGCCTGCCCCCGACTGCCGTCCATGAAATCCTGGCCAGCGACAAGCAAGCCAAACAATTCGCCCAACTGCAACGCGGCCAGAAGCTGGAATTCGAACTCGATCCAGAAGGCCAACTGACCAACCTGCACACCAAGCTGAGCGATCTGGAAAGCATCACCCTGACCAAGAACGACAAGGGTTATGTGTTCAACCGCGTCACCGCCAAACCTACCGTTCGCTCAGCCTACGTTCATGGCGTCATCAGCAGTTCGTTGTCTCAGTCGGCAGCGCGCGCCGGCCTTTCCCATAGTCTGACCATGGACATGGCCAATGTGTTTGGCTACGACATCGACTTTGCCCAGGACATTCGCCGGGGTGACGAATTTGACGTCATCTATGAACAGAAGATGGTTAATGGGAAGAGCGTCGGCAACGGCCCGATTCTTTCCGCGCGCTTCACCAACCGTGGAAAAACCTACACCGCGGTGCGCTACACCAACAAACAAGGCAATAGCAGTTACTACACCGCCGACGGCAACAGCATGCGCAAGGCATTCATCCGCACACCGGTTGATTTCGCCCGCATCAGCTCGAAGTTTTCCGCCGGTCGCAAGCATCCGATCCTGAACAAGATCCGCGCCCACAAAGGTGTCGATTACGCCGCTCCTCGCGGTACGCCAATCAAGGCTGCCGGTGATGGCAAGGTACTGCTGGCCGGACGTCGCGGCGGGTATGGCAATACGGTGATCATCCAGCACGGCAATACCTATCGCACGCTGTATGGTCACATGCAGGGCTTTGCCAAAGGCGTGAAGACGGGCGGCACCGTCAAGCAAGGCCAAGTCATCGGCTATATTGGTACCACCGGCCTGTCCACCGGCCCGCACTTGCATTATGAGTTCCAGGTCAACGGCGTCCACGTCGACCCGCTTGGCCAGAAATTGCCGATGGCCGATCCGATTGCCAAGGCCGAGCGCACGCGCTTCCTGGCTCAGAGCCAACCCTTGATGGCTCGCATGGATCAAGAGAAAGCCACGATGCTAGCCTCGAGCAAGCGCTAAGTCATGGCGCTTTATATCGGTGTGATGTCCGGGACCAGCCTGGATGGCTTGGATATCGCACTGGTCGAACTGGACCCGGCGATCAAATTGATCGCCACCCACTACATCCCCATGCCCACCGCCCTGCGCACCGAGCTGCTCGAATTGTGCACCAGCGGGCCCGACGAGATTGCTCGCTCGGCGATTGCCCAGCAAAACTGGGTAAAGCTGGCCGCACAGGGCATACACGCCTTACTCAACGAACAGAAACTCAAGCCGGCGGACATCACGGCAATTGGCAGCCATGGCCAGACCATTCGCCATGAGCCGGCCCGTGGATTTACCGTGCAGATCGGCAATCCAGCATTGCTGACTGAGTTGACCGGCATCACCGTCGTTAGCGATTTCCGCAGCCGTGATGTGGCTGCTGGCGGACAAGGCGCCCCACTCGTTCCTGCGTTTCACGAGGCGCTGTTTGAAGAGCGAGTCGGAAATCGCGCCGTTCTGAACGTCGGCGGCTTCAGCAATCTCAGCCTGATAGAGCCCGCGAAACCCGTAGCCGGTTTCGACTGCGGTCCGGGGAACGTATTGCTCGATGCCTGGATACTTCAACAACGAGGCGAGCACTTCGATCGCGATGGCCAATGGGCCGCCAGCGGGAAAGTCGAACCAGTCCTGCTGAAGACCCTGCTCAGCGACCCGTTCTTCGTCACCAAGGGGCCGAAAAGCACTGGGCGTGAAGTCTTCAACTTGCCTTGGCTGACCCGGCATCTGTCGCAGCTGCCAGGCATCGCCCCGCAAGACGTACAGGCCACGCTGCTCGAACTCACTGCCCTGACGATTGTTGAATCACTGCAACATGCCCAGTCAAATACCCAAGAGTTGTTGGTCTGCGGCGGCGGCGCGCACAACCACACGCTCATGAAGCGCCTGGCTGACTTGCTGCCGCATGCTACCGTCAACAGTACTGCAGTTTACGGCGTTGATCCGGATTGGGTCGAAGCCATGGCCTTCGCCTGGCTTGCCCATTGCTGCCTTGGCGGTATTCCAGGCAATCGCCCAAGCGTCACAGGCGCCCGCGGCCTGCGCGTTCTCGGCGCTATCTACCCGGCCTGAGGTCAAAATTGCAGGCAACAAAAAACCGCAGTGCCGTAAGGCACCCGCGGTTTTTTTATGAAGCTATCAGATCGAGAATGAAGAGCCGCAGCCACAAGTAGTGGTAGCGTTTGGATTCTTGATCACGAAACGCGACCCTTCCAGGCCCTCCTGGTAATCCACCTCGGCCCCGGCCAGATACTGGAAGCTCATCGGATCGACCACCAGGCTCACGCCTTCGCGCTCGACAATGGTGTCATCCTCAGCCACTTCTTCATCAAAAGTGAAGCCGTACTGGAAACCTGAACAACCGCCGCCCGTTACAAATACGCGCAGCTTCAAACGATCATTGCCCTCTTCATCGACCAGGCTCTTCACCTTGTGCGCGGCACCTTGGGTGAATTGCAAAGCCGTGGGGGTGAAGGTTTCGACGCTCATGCTGAATATCCCCCGGCGCTTACGCCGCCATAATGCGTGATGGCGGGCATTATCCGCTTCTCCTACAAAATTGGTCAACTATTAGAAAAGCAACGGCAGCTACAAGCCCGAGCCTATAGCTGCCGCGGTGAAGCTTGCAGTTGCGGTTACGGCAACATCCCTGCGTGGGACAGGCCCAGGCGTTCATCCAGGCCGAACAGGATGTTCAGGTTCTGCACTGCCTGGCCGGACGCACCCTTGACCAAGTTGTCGATGACCGACAATACCACTACCAGGTCGCCATCCTGCGGACGATGCACGGCAATCCGGCAAACGTTCGCACCACGCACGCTGCGGGTCTCCGGGTGGCTGCCGGCGGGCATTACGTCGACAAACGGCTCATTGGCGTAACGCTTTTCAAACAACGCCTGCAGGTCCACCGAACGGTCGACGACGGTCGCATACAGGGTGGAATGGATACCACGTATCATCGGTGTCAGGTGCGGCACGAAGGTCAGGCCGACATCCTTGCCCGCTGCCCGGCGCAACCCTTGGCGAATCTCCGGCAGGTGGCGGTGCCCCTTCACCGCGTAGGCCTTCATGCTTTCCGACGTTTCGGAATACAGCGAACCGACACTGGCGCCACGCCCGGCACCGCTGACACCGGACTTGCAGTCGGCAATCAGCCGCGAGGTATCTGCAAGGCCGGCTTCCAGCAGCGGCAGGAACCCCAGTTGCGTTGCAGTCGGGTAGCAACCAGGGACAGCGATCAGCCGTGCCTGCCTGATTTTCTCCCGATTGACTTCCGGCAGCCCATAGACCGCCTCGTCAAGCAGCTCCGGCGCGCCGTGAGGCTGGCCGTACCACTTGGCCCATTCGTCGGCGTCCTGCAGGCGAAAGTCCGCTGACAGATCGATGACCTTGGTTCCGGCGGCGAGCAATTCGCCTGCCAGCGCGTGAGCCACGCCGTGGGGGGTGGCGAAGAACACCACATCGCAGGCGCCAAGGGTCTTGATATCCGGAACACTGAATGCCAGGCCATCATAATGACCACGCAGGTTCGGATACAGGTCGGCGACGGCCAGGCCGGCCTCGGATCGGGAGGTGATGACCACTACCTCAACCTGCGGATGCTGTGCCAGCAGACGCAGCAGTTCGACACCGGTGTAACCCGTGCCGCCGACAATACCGACCTTGACCATAGACCTGCCCTCAACGAACCCACTGGAAAGCCGTCGATGATAGGGGGCACGCGTCGCCGCGACAACCGCCAAGGTGACGTGTGGCCGCTCTAACCTCTACTATCGGCCTACCGTGAATCTGGGAATAACCAAAAATGCTCTATCTGTGGCTCAAAGCACTTCACATCGTCAGCATGGTCTGCTGGTTTGCCGGCCTGTTCTATCTGCCTCGCCTGTTTGTCTATCACGCCCAAAGCGAAGACAGCGTCAGCAAGGAACGCTTCAGCATCATGGAACGCAAGTTGTATCGCGGCATCATGGGTCCGGCGATGATCGCTACCCTGGTGTTTGGCATCTGGCTGCTCAGCCTTAACGCCGGCGCCTACTTCACTCAAGGCGGCTGGATGCACGCCAAGCTTACCCTGGTGGTATTACTGATCGGTTATCACCACATGTGTGGAGCCCAGGTGAAGCGCTTCGCCCGTGGCGAAAACACCCGCAGCCATGTCTTTTATCGCTGGTTCAATGAAATACCGGTCGTGATATTGCTGGCTATCGTAATTCTCGTCGTGGTCCGGCCGTTCTGATTTCAAACGCACACTGACCCGGGGTACCTCCAATGTCACTGCCCGCCTTGCTTGAACAACGTCTGCGGCTACCCGTCGTGGCAGCACCCATGTTTCTCATTTCCAACCCCCAATTGGTGCTGGCCTGCTGTCGCAACGGTGTAGTCGGCAGCTTTCCGGCCTTGAACCAACGCGAGAGCAGCGGCTTCAAGGCGTGGTTGGAAGAAATCGAAGCGGGCTTGGCCAATCTGGAAAAACCGGCCCCCTACGCGGTCAATCTGATCGTTCATAACAGTAATCCACGGCTTCAGGCCGACCTGGCGATCTGCATCGAACACAAGGTGCCGATCGTCATCACCAGCCTGGGCGCAGTGAAAGAACTGGTCGATGCGGTCCATGGCTATGGCGGACTGGTCTTCCACGATGTGACGACTCGCCGCCATGCCGAAAAAGCCGCCGAAGCAGGCGTCGACGGCCTGATTGCCGTCGCGGCCGGTGCGGGTGGGCATGCCGGGACCTGGAGCCCGTTCGCACTGGTTGCGGAAATCCGGCAATTCTTTGATAAAACCCTGCTACTCGCAGGATGCTTGAACCACGGCCATCAGATCCTGGCGGCTCAAATGCTCGGCGCGGATCTGGCCTACTTCGGAACGCGCTTTATCGGCACGATCGAAAGTCACGCGTCCGACGCTTATAAAGAGATGTTGCTCACATCCAAAGCCGCGGACATCGTGCATACTCCCGCTGTATCTGGAGTGCCGGCCAGTTTCATGCGCCAGAGCCTGGAAAGTGCCGGCTTCGACCTGGCCGCCCTGCAAGGCAAGGGTGCGTCGGGCTCCGATTCGAAACTCAAACCGCTCAATGATGAAGCCAAGGCCTGGAAAACCGTATGGTCCGCAGGTCAAGGCGTGGGCGAGATCGATGATTTGCCAAGCGTCGACCAACTGATCGCACGCCTGGATGAAGAATACCGCCAGGCGCAAGCGCGGGCGGCACAGCTTGGCGGCCAATGGCCCCGCTGAAACCAACCACAAATACAACTTGGAAAGACAAGGATGCCAGGCATGAGCGAAAACCGCTTCAACATTGTATTCGACGGGGCTTTGCTGCCTGGCGTCGATACAACTACCGCCAAGCTCAATCTCGCCGAACTGTTCAAAAGCGATGTCAGTGCCATAGAACGTCTGTTCAGCGGTCGCAAAGTGTCCCTGAAGCACAACCTCTCCCAGAATGAAGCGCAGCAGTATCTGGAAGCGCTCCATAAAACCGGGATCGATGCACGGATCGAAACGGAACCGTCCCTCCAACTGAACCTTGGCGAAGTGCAGGAATCGCCCCAGTCGAGTGCGCGTCATCCCGAGTCGGTGATCGACCCAGTCTCTCCCTACGCGCCTCCCCGGGCACAGGTAGGTGAAGCATTCGCCGAGTACGGCACGCTCAAGCCCTTCAGTTTCGAAGGCCGTATCGGGCGCCTGCGCTACCTGGCATGGACCATGGTTTTGACTCTGGCCGTCCTGCCGCTGGTCGGCCTGGGATTCTGGCTCGCCACGACCTGGCTCCTCGCTTCCGATTCGATAGCGGGGCTGATCGTCGGCGGCCTGGTCGCTGCCGTGGTTGTGCTGGCTTTTGCCTTCGTGAGTATCCAGTTCAACGTCCAGCGCCTGCATGACCTCGGCTGGTCAGGTTGGTTGTGGCTGATCAACCTCGTGCCTTTCGTGGGAAGTATTTTCCCGTTCATCCTCATCATCGCCCCGGGCAATACCGGCGCAAACCAATATGGCCCACCTCCGCCACGCAATACCACGGCAGTCAAAGTACTTGCGTCGCTCTGGCTGGTGATGATCGTGTTGATTTTCATGGCCACGTTTGCCGGCATCTTCGGAGCCCTCCAGGATTACGACAGCAGCGACGTAAGCAGCTATGAGAGCAGCGAATACAGCGACCAGAGCGCCGAAGAACCCGCCGTCGAGGCAGCCGAGCCCGCCTCGCCTTCTGTAGACTATCAAGAAGAAGAGGAACAATAAGCGTACTTCGTGCCGGTGACTGCCCCATCCACCGGCGCGAAGCCGTTGCGATGGAGAACTGCATGACCCGTTACGCTCTGATCACTGGCGCCTCCAGTGGTATCGGCCTGGCCATGGCCGAAGCACTGGCTCGGCGCGGGCGCAACCTGTTACTGGTAGCTCGACAGCGCGATCGGCTGGAAAGCACTGCGATCGAACTGACCCAACGATTTGGCGTGGAGGTTTTGTTTCGGGCCTGCGACCTGAGCGAGCCCCTGCGGCTTTCAGGTTTCCTGCTCGAGCTGGAGGAAGGTGAACGCCAGATCGACCTGCTGGTCAACTGCGCCGGCATCAGCACCTGCGGTCCGTTCCTGGGCCAGGACTGGATGACCGAGCAAGACCTGATCGAGGTGAACATCCTTGCCCTGACCCGCCTTTGTCATGCCGTAGGCAATAGCATGGCGTTGCACGGAGGCGGTCAGATTCTCAACGTTGCTTCTATCGCAGCGTTCCAGCCTGGCCCCTGGATGAGCACCTATCACGCCAGCAAAGCCTATGTATTGCACTTCTCCGAAGCCCTTCGAATAGAGCTGAAGAAATATGCAATCAACGTATCGGTACTTTGCCCAGGCCCCACCCAAACTGCCTTTTTTAGCAAGGCCCAGCCCGACGGGAAGACGCTGCGCAGCACTAGCAACTCGATGCCCCCTGAAGAGGTCGCGCTGTACGCCGTCCGTGCACTGGAAAGAAACCGGGCCATCATCATTCCTGGGCGCCGCAATCGCTGGATTGCCCTGCTGCCACGACTCGGGCCGCGCTGGCTGGTTCGAATCCTCGCCGGCAGATCCAACAGAGCCTGTTACGCACGTTGAAGCCCCTTCCCCTGAAAAACCCGGGCTCGATGACCGAGCCTTCAGTAAACTTGGCTCAAACAACTCAACGGAGAAACAGCTGTGGATACTCTGTTTACCAAGATCATCAACCGGGAAATCCCGGCCAGGATCATTTACGAGGATGATCAGGTCCTGGCCTTCCATGACATTGCCCCACAGGCTCCGGTGCACTTCCTGGTCATTCCGAAAAAGCCGATCCGAACCCTCAACGAACTGACCGAGGAAGACAAGGGACTGGCCGGGCACATCCTGTTCACCGCCCAGCGCCTGGCGCTCGAACTTGGCTGCGAGGAAGGCTTCCGCGTGGTGATGAACTGTAATGAACTTGGCGGGCAGACTGTCTATCACATCCATATGCACGTGCTGGGACAGCGCCAGATGAACTGGCCGCCGGGTTGATACCCTGTTCCAACGCAAATCCTCAGCGGCCGATTGAGTTAGACTGGCCGCCGTGATTTTTTCCGGAGGTAAGCATGACTACCCAACGTCACTACTCGCCCATTGACCGTCTGTTGCTGCAGGCCGATACCGCGATGCGCACGCTGCTGCCTTTCAGTGGCCAACCGTACCGCCCATCACCGGCAATCGTGCAGCCGGAAGTGCAGATGAGCGATGAAGAGACTCGCCATGTCGCTGGGCTGATGCGCATCAACCACACCGGCGAAGTGTGCGCCCAGGCCCTATACCAGGGCCAGGCGCTGACGGCGAAACTGCCGCAGGTCCGGGAGGCGATGGAACAGGCCGCCGAGGAAGAAATCGATCACCTGGTCTGGTGCGAGCAACGTATCCACCAACTGGGAAGCCACACCAGCGTGCTGAATCCCTTGTTCTACGGCATGTCTTTCGGGATCGGCGCAGTCGCCGGGTTGATCAGCGACAAGGTCAGCCTCGGATTCGTAGCGGCAACCGAACATCAAGTGTGCAAGCACCTGAACGAACATTTGCAGCAATTGCCGGCCGAGGACGAAAAGTCCAGGGCGATTCTCGAACAGATGCGCCAGGACGAAGAACATCATGCTGAAAGCGCGCTCGATGCAGGCGGCTTCCGATTCCCGGCCCCCGTCAAATTCGGCATGAGCTTGTTGGCCAAAGTGATGACCAAGAGCACCTATCGGATCTGACAGCGGACGCGGAACCAAACCTTCAAAACCAAAAAAGGCGACTGTCCATTCAGGGCAGTCGCCTTTTTTTCAGCCGAAACCTTAGCGCGGCATGTTGCGCGCGTAGAAGATCTCCAGCATTTCGTGTTTCACGCGCTCTTCCACCTGGCCACGCTGTTCGATGGACAGGTTGCTGGTAGCGTCACCGAACAGGTAGTTGTCCAGTTCGAAGTCCTTGAGGAGCATTTTCGTGTGGAACAGGTTCTCCTGATACACGTTCACGTCGGTCATCTGGTACGCGTCGCGAGTGTCTTCGGAGAGGTAGTTCTGGATCGAGTTGATTTCATGATCGATGAAGTGCTTGTGCCCTTCCACGTCCCGGGTAAACCCACGCACACGATAATCCACCGTCACAATGTCGGAATCGAACTGGTGAATCAGGAAGTTGAGCGCCTTGAGCGGTGAAATGACGCCACAGGTCGACACATCAATGTCCACTCGGAACGTCGCGATACCGTCCACCGGATGAATTTCCGGGTAGGTGTGTACCGTGATGTGGCTCTTATCGAGGTGGGCCAGGATAATTTCAGGCAACGGGCCCGGCGACTCTTCGATCTGGCTGTCGGTCGGTGTCACCGGCTCTTCCGAGATCAGAATGGTCACGCTGGCGCCTTGGGGTTCATAGTCCTGACTGGCGATGTTCAGGATGTTGGCACCAATGATATCGACAACTTCCGTGAGGATCTGCGTGAGGCGCTTGGCGTTGTACTCTTTATTGATGTACTCGACGTAGGCCTGTTGGTCTTGCGGGGTTTCCGCATAGCAGATGTCATAGATGTTGAAGCTCAAGGTCTTTGTCAGGTTATTGAACCCATGGAGCTTGAGTTTGCTTTTCACCGTTTGAAAACTCTCTGTGTATTGCGGCCTGGCCGCGTGATCAAGCATGCCCGTCAGATGCGAACGACGCACCTGCGTAGGACGGTTAACACCTCTTCGCGATGGCGATTTTGGTTGTCTGTCCAGACAAGTGAGCGGCCTCTGGCCGATCACTGCCCTGAAAAAAGTGGCGCATTATGCAGACGTCAGCTTCTGATCGCCAGAGCTTGCACCGCTTTTGTGATGGTTGGATGTCGATTTAACCCAACTCGATGATTTCATAATCATGGGTGATTTCGACGCCTGCCGCACCGAGCATGATCGAGGCCGAGCAGTATTTCTCCGCCGACAGCTCAATGGCGCGCTTGACCTGGGCCTCCTTCAACCCTCGGCCCTTTACTACAAAATGCATATGGATCTTGGTGAACACCTTTGGATCCTCGGTCGCGCGCTCGGCTTCCAGAAAAGCTTCGCAGCTTTCCACTGCCTGGCGCGACTTCTTGAGGATGCTGACCACGTCGAAATTACTGCAGCCACCCACACCCAGCAGAAGCATTTCCATTGGTCGAACACCCAGGTTCCGACCTCCGGCATCCGGCGGGCCGTCCATGACAACTACATGACCACTGCCCGACTCACCGAGGAACATGGCTTCGCCAGCCCATTGGATGCGTGCCTTCATCGCCAAGACTCCACTGTCAAAAAAAGGGGGCGCCAGCTTAGCACAGGCCCCCGTCATGGCAGCGGTCGCCTGGGGTTACTTGGAGCTGATACAGCTAAGTAAATTCTCGAATCAATTTTGAACGCCTCTGTTAAGCTGGCGCCCAATCGCTGGCGTATGGCCAGCTTTTTTTTGCGAAAGCTATTCGCACCCACAACAACACCAAACCAACACAAAGCGCAGTTTTCCGGGACACAACCATGGTTGCTATTACTCCCACGTCCAAGATCAAGAATCTCGACAAACTCTTGATGCATTGCCAGCGTCGCCGTTACCCCGCCAAGCACAACATCATCTGCGCAGGTGATCGTTCCGACACGCTGTTTTTTATCATCAAGGGCTCGGTCACTATCCTGATTGAAGATGACGATGGGCGAGAGATGATCATCGCCTACCTCAATTCAGGGGATTTTTTTGGCGAGCTAGGGTTGTTCGAACAGGCGGGGAAAGAGCAGGAACGCAGTGCCTGGGTGAGAGCCAAGGTCGAATGCGAAGTTGCGGAAATCAGTTACGGCAAGTTCCGGGAACTGTCGCAGCAAGACCCGGACATCCTTTACGTCCTAAGTGGACAAATCGCACAGCGCTTGCGCAACACCACTCGCAAGGTCGGCGACCTCGCCTTCTTTGATGTAACAGGCCGCGTTGCCCGCTGCCTCCTGGAACTGTGCAAGCAACCCGACGCCATGACTCATCCGGACGGCATGCAGATCAAGGTGACCCGCCAGGAAATCGGTCGGATCGTGGGCTGTTCGCGGGAAATGGTCGGCCGGGTACTCAAGGATCTGGAAGAACGTAACCTGGTCAATGTCAAAGGCAAGACCATGGTGGTGTTCGGAACCCGCTAAAGGCTGTCGAGCAAGTTCTGATAGAGCGTTTGGAGCCGTTCCAGCGCGTGAGGCGCCGGGTATTTTTCATGGAGGGCGATGTGGCTCTCGGCGCGCACGCGCTGCTCCAGGCCACACGCCTCATTGAAACGATTGACCGCGTCCACCATGCAGTCGCGTTCGTCTTCCAGCAACAACGCGCCATGCACCAGCCCTACAGGCCGTTGCCCGCCCTTGCTCTGGCGCCAGCGCTGCGCAGTGCCGACCATTTTGCGACCGTCAAGATTGACATTGAAGCGCCCGTCACAAAACGCGCCCTCCACTTCACCCAGCGAAGCGACCCCGCCCAACTCATCGAGCAACTGGCAGATGGGATCGCACAAGCGGCGGTAAGCGGTTTCGATCCGACCGTGGTCACCCTCGCTTCGCGGTGGTGCGTAGACCAACGCGATATTGACGGTGGCAGCGGATTGAGGCACCGGCTCACCGCCGGTCTCACGCAACAGCACGGGCCACCCATTGGCGGCCGATACTTCACAAGCCAGCTCGAAGCCAGGCAAGCGGCTCAAGCGCCGCGGCATGACCAACGCGCGGTCGCTGGGCTGCCAGAACAGCAAGCCGGACTCAGCGTCCCCGGCGCAGATGCTGGCCAGCAGATCCTGTTCGGCTTGGAGTCCGTTTTCAACGGTGAAGGCTATGGCTGGAGGCATCATCAGTCCAGCGTCGAGCCGCTCACCGGAACGCCGCGCTCAGGGAAAAACAACCGCTGCAATTCCGTGCCCGGGCTTTCAGCCCGCATGAACGCCTCGCCCACCAGGAACGAATACACATCGCTGACTTCCATCAACTCGACATCGGCCCGGTTGAGGATGCCGCTCTCGGTGATGACCAGCCGATCACGGGGGATCCGTGGCAACAGGTCCAAGGTCGTCTCCAGGCTGACTTCAAAGGTGTGCAGGTTGCGGTTGTTCACGCCAACCAGTTTGGTGTCCAACGTCTTGAGGGCACGCTCCAGCTCGTCGCCATCATGAACTTCCACCAGCACATCCAGGCCAACGTCCTTGGCGACCGCAGCCAACTCGGCCATCTTCACGTCGTCCAGGGCAGAGACGATCAACAGCACGCAATCGGCGCCCAACGCTCGCGCCTCGACGATTTGATACGGATCGATCATGAAGTCCTTGCGAATGACCGGCAACTTGCATGCCGCCCGAGCCTGTTTGAGGTAATCGTCCGCGCCTTGGAAAAAATCGATATCGGTCAGCACCGAAAGGCAGGTCGCGCCGCCTTTCTCGTAGCTCTTGGCAATGTCGGCCGGAACAAAATGCTCCCGGATCACGCCCTTGCTGGGGGAAGCTTTTTTGATCTCGGCGATTACCGCCGGTTGCTTTCTCTTCGCCTGGTCGATCAATGCCTGGGCAAAGCCACGTGGCGCGTCCGCCAAACGTGCGAGGGCTTCAAGCTCGGTCAGACTGACCCGGGCACTGCGCTCGACGACTTCCTGCCTTTTGCGGGCCAGAATGTTTTCCAGAACCGTTGGCACGCTCATCCTTCATTCTCCACTTTGAATACGGCGGTAAATGCGCCCAATTCTTCCAGTTTTTCCCTGGCCAGCCCGGTGTGCAATGCATCGTGGGCGAGCTCTACGCCTTGCTTGAGGCTGCTGGCGTGATCAGCGGCGTACAACGCGGCACCCGCGTTGAGCATGATCATTTCCGCCGCTTTCTGGCCATTCTCCGTTTTACGACGTCCCAGGGCATCGCGGATCAACTCCAGCGACTGGGCCGGTCCATCCACCGCCAGGCCATGCAGGCTCTGGCTCTTCATGCCCAGGTCTTCAGGTTCGACCCAATATTCAGTGATCTGATCGTTTTTCAGCTCAGCCACGAAGGTCGGCGCGGCGAGACTGAACTCATCCAGGCCATCCTTGGAATGGACCACCAATACGTGTTTACTGCCCAGGCGCTGCAGGACCTCGGCCAAGGGGCGGCACAGCGCCTGGCTGAACACCCCGACGACCTGGTGCTTCACGCCGGCCGGATTCGTAAGCGGGCCGAGCATGTTGAACAGCGTGCGCAGTCCCAGTTCACGGCGCGGTGCCGCCGCGTGCTTCATGGCGCTGTGGTGGGTCTGGGCAAACATGAAACCGATGCCGACGCTATCGATACACCGGGCCACCTGGACTGGCGTCAGGTTCAGGTAGATACCGGCGGCCTCCAGCAAGTCGGCGCTGCCGCTCTTACCCGAGACAGCGCGATTGCCGTGTTTGGCGACGGTGCAGCCGGCTGCCGCAACCACAAACGCCGAGGCCGTGGAAACGTTGAAGATGTTGGCGCCATCGCCCCCCGTACCCACGACATCCACCACGCCGTCCAGCGTCTTGAGTTCAACTTTGTCCGCCAATTCACGCATGGTCGTGACTGCACCGACGATCTCGTCGATGCTCTCGCTCTTCATGCGCATGGCCATCATGAACGCGCCGATCTGCGCATCCGTGCATTGGCCGGTCATGATTTCGCGCATTACGTCGCGCATTTCATCGGTGCTCAGGTCGAGCTGGCCGACGATACGGTTCAGGGCTGCCTTGATATCCATGAAAAGTCCTTAGCGCGTGCCGCCGCTTTGTTTGAGGAAGTTGGCGAACAGCTCGTGGCCCTGCTCTGTGAGGATAGACTCGGGGTGGAATTGCACACCCTCAATATTTAACGTCTTGTGTCGCAGTCCCATGATCTCGTCCACCGAGCCGTCTTCGCGCTGGGTCCAGGCGGTCAATTCCAGGCAATCAGGCAAGGTTTCGCGCTTGACGACCAGGGAATGGTAGCGAGTGACCGTAAGCGGATGATTCAGGCCTTCGAATACGCCCTTGTCTTGGTGGAACACCGGGCTGGTCTTGCCATGCATGACTTGCCGGGCGCGCACGACGTCGCCACCGAACGCCTGGCCGATGGACTGGTGGCCCAGGCAGACACCGAGGATCGGCAATTTGCCGGCGAAATACTTGATGGCCTCGATGGATACGCCCGCTTCGGTCGGCGTGCACGGGCCGGGCGAGACCACGATACGTTCGGGCTTGAGGGCCTCGATCTCGGCGATGGTCAGCTCGTCGTTGCGCACCACCTTGACCTCGGAGCCCAGCTCGCCGAGGTATTGCACAACGTTGTAGGTAAAGGAGTCGTAATTATCGATCATCAGCAACATGGCGTAGCAACCTTTGGATTCACTGACTTTAAATACGGCCTCGGGGCGCGAAAAGCTCCGGGCCACAGGTTGTCGGGGAGCAATTCAGTTGCCTGAAGTCTGCTCCGCCAACGCCACGGCGCGGAACATCGCCCGACGCTTGTTCAAGGTTTCTTCCCACTCCAACGCAGGCACAGAGTCGGCGACAATGCCACCGCCCGCCTGTACATGCAGTTCGCCGTTCTTGATGACCGCGGTACGAATGGCGATGGCCGTGTCCATGTTGCCGTTCCAGGCGAAATAACCCACCGCGCCGCCGTACACACCGCGCTTGACCGGTTCCAGCTCGTCGATGATTTCCATCGCCCGGATTTTCGGCGCGCCAGACAAGGTGCCCGCCGGCAGGATCGCCCGCAACGCATCCATGGCCGTCAATCCGGCCTTCAACTGGCCGGTGACGTTGGACACGATGTGCATCACGTTGGAATAGCGCTCGATGACCATTTTCTCGGTGAGCTTCACCGAACCCACTTCCGATACCCGCCCGGTGTCATTGCGGCCAAGGTCGATCAGCATCAGGTGTTCGGCAATTTCCTTGTCGTCCGACAGCAGGTCTTCTTCCAGAGCCCGATCCGCTTCTTCCGTGGCGCCGCGAGGACGAGTGCCGGCAATCGGACGCACGGTGATCAGGTTGTCTTCGACTCGCACCAGCACTTCCGGCGAACTGCCCACGACGTGGAAGTCGCCGAAATTGAAGAAGTACATATAGGGTGTGGGGTTGAAGCAGCGCAGCGCCCGGTAGAGGTCGATAGGCGCGGCCTTGAAGTCGATGGACATCCGTTGCGACGGCACGACTTGCATGCAATCGCCGGCGAGGATGTATTCCTTGATGGTATCGACGGCCCGTTCGTAATCGTCCTGCGTGAAGCTGGAGCGGAACACCGGGTCGGTTGCCGACTGCTTGCTGAAATCCAGGCCTGGGCGTGGCGTGATCGGCTGGCGGAGTTTTTCCAGCAGCGCCTGCAGGCTTTTCTGACCTTGCTCGTAGGCATCTTCCTGAGACGGATCGGCCAGGACGATCGCGTGCATCTTGCTCGCCAGGTTATCGAAGACGACAACCGCATCGGAGACCATCAACAGGATGTCCGGTACGCCCAACGGATCAGGGTTGGGACAAGTGCCGAGGCGCTTCTCCACATAGCGCACGCAGTCGTAGCCGAAATAACCCACCAGACCGCCGTTGAAACGGGGCAGGCCGGGGATGGTCGGCACGTTGTAGCGAGCCTTGAAGGTCTCGACGAACGCCAGCGGGTCTTCGGCTTCGAGGCTTTCGATCTCAACGCCGTCCTGGGTCACGCTGATTTGATGGCCATGCACCCGCAACACGGTGCGACACGGCAAGCCGATGATGGAATAACGGCCCCATTTCTCACCGCCCTGCACCGATTCGAGCAGATAGGAGTTGGGCTGGTCAGCCAGCTTGAGATAGATCGACAACGGCGTGTCGAAGTCGGCCAGGGTTTCGCAGGCGAGCGGGATGCGGTTGTAGCCGGCAGCGGCTAGACGCAGGAATTCTTCGCGGATCATGGGGTGCCTCGTGGCAAGAGGAGCTGTCAGTCAGGTATGCAAACGCGCCGGATAACCGGCCAGGAACAAGTCAGGCGCGCCAACGCCAGCGGGCCAAGGCCTTCATGACTTTCATCCAGAGTTTGCGAGTGACCACCACGATGGCGTTTCCAGAAGAGGATTGAACAGCGTCGGGCAACGTTATCTCAGCGGCCGGGTCCAGGCAACCGGGAATTAACAGGCGCAAATCATCGATCACCAGTGTCGGAAACTCTTCGGCGATCGGCCGGCCGTGGTTGTAGCCATAACTCAGCGCCACGCATTTGACTCCGGCCGCCTTTGCCGCCAGCACATCACTGCGCGAGTCGCCGACGAACAGCGATTGGGAAGCCGGGACATTGGCCATTTTCATCACGAAGAACAGCGCGGCCGGGTCTGGCTTTTTCTGCGGCAGGGTGTCGCCGCCGATGATCCAGCGAAAATATCGGCCGATTTTCATCTGGTCCAGCAGCGGCGCGACGAAGCGTTCCGGCTTGTTGGTGATCAACGCCATTTCCACGCCTTGCTTGTGCAGCCATTTGAGCGTGGAACGCACTCCGGGATAGACCACGGTCAGTTCGTGGTTGCCTTCGTAGGCTTCGTTGAAAAGCTCCATCGCCCGCTCGGCCTCGGCTTCATCGACGCCCTGGGCATCGATGTGGTTGGCCAGGGCCCGGCGCACCAGCATGGGCGCGCCGTTGCCAACCCATTGGCGAACCGCGTCGATACCAGCGGGGGGACGTCCAAGTTTGAGCAGCATGCTGTCCACGGCTGCCGCGAGGTCCGGGACCGAATCAACCAGCGTGCCATCGAGGTCGAACATCACCAGGCGCGGCAGGCTGCCGGGAAACAGCTGCTCGAAACCGCTCATGGGCGCGCCAGGGCCAATTCGGCGCGCATTTTCTCAATGACCTCTTTGTAGTCGGGCGCATTGAAGATCGCCGAACCGGCGACAAAGGTGTCGGCGCCGGCCGCGGCGATTTCGCGGATGTTGTTCACGTTCACGCCACCGTCGATCTCCAGCCGGATGTCGCGCCCCGAGGCATCGATCAGCGCCCGGGCTTCGCGCAGCTTGTCGAGGGTGCCCGGGATGAACTTCTGCCCGCCGAAGCCGGGGTTGACGCTCATCAGCAAGACCATGTCGACCTTGTCCATCACGTATTTGAGTACATCCAAGGGCGTTGCCGGGTTGAACACCAGGCCAGCCTTGCAGCCACCTTCGCGGATCAACTGCAAGGAGCGGTCGACATGCAACGAGGCTTCCGGGTGGAAGGTGATATAGGTCGCGCCTGCCTCGATGAAATCACCGACGATGCGATCCACCGGGCTGACCATCAGGTGCGCGTCGATCGGCGCGGTGATGCCGTACTTGCGCAGCGCCGCGCAGACCATCGGGCCGATGGTCAGGTTGGGTACGTAATGGTTGTCCATGACATCGAAGTGCACGATGTCGGCCCCGGCGGCCAGAACGTTGTCCACTTCTTCGCCCAAGCGGGCGAAGTCGGCGGAGAGAATCGACGGAGCAATAGCGAAGGGCTGCATGACGCACCTGTTTTGAGCGAAATCACGATGGCGCGCATTGTATACCTCAAGATTTGGCGCGCCCACCGTGGCAGACGATCAATACGCCGCGCGGTAGATCTTCTCGATATCGGCGGCGCTCAGTTGCCGCGGGTTGTTGCGCATCAGCCGCTCTATCCCCGCAGCCTCCGCTGCCATGGACGGGATCACATCCTCGGTCACGCCCAAGCCGCTGAGCCCTGAGGGGATTTCAACGGCGGCACACAACGCAACCATGGCTTGCACCGCCTCGTCCGCGGCTTCGAGGTCGCTCAGATGGGCGGTCTTGATGCCCATGGCGTCGGCGATGTCTCGCATGCGTTCGACACAGGCCATTTTGTTCCACGCCATGACATAAGGCAGCAGCAACGCGTTGGCCACACCATGGGATACATGGAACCGCCCGCCCAGCGGATAAGCCAGCGCGTGCACGGCCCCCACCCCGGCATTGCCGAACGCCATGCCCGCCATCAGGCTTGCGGTGGCCATGTCTTCGCGGGCTTGCAGGTGCGAAGGGTTGGCGTAGGCCTTGGGCAGTGCGCGGGTGATCAGTTTGATTGCGCCGATGGCCAGGGCATCGGTGATCGGTGAAGCATTGAGCGACAGGTAGGACTCGATCGCGTGCACCAGCGCATCGACACCGCTGGCGGCGGTCACCCCCCGCGGGCAGGTGAGGGTCATTTGCGGGCTGACCAGCGCCACGTCCGGCAACAGGTAATCGCTGACGATGCCTTTCTTCAGCTGTGCAGCCTTGTCGGAGAGGATCGCCACGTTCGTGACTTCCGACCCGGTACCGGCCGTGGTAGGGATGGCGATCATCGGCGGGCCTTTGCGCGGCACCTGATCGACGCCGAACATGTCTTGCAGTTCGCCGTGATAACCGGCATAGACGCCCACGCACTTTGCGATATCGATGGCACTGCCGCCACCCAGGCCGATCAGGCCGTCATGGCCACCGTCGCGGTAGGCTTGCATGCAGTCTTCGACGATGGCGATTTCCGGGTCCGGCATGACCCGGTCGAAAATCTCGTAGTCGCGGCCGCCAAGATGCTGCAGCGCCAACTCCACGGTGCCGGACTTCACCAGCGCCGCATCGGTCACGATCAGCGGGTTGTCGACATCCAACCGCGTCAGTTCCGCCGCCAGTTGCTCGATGGCAGCGGCACCGGTGATCAGTTTGTGGGCGATCTTGAACGAGGAAAGACTCATGTGCGCGGCCTCTTGCTCGAGAGTGGGCTGGCACAAGGATAGCTCGGTATGGCGGGTTGTCTGTTATTCAGCGTGTGAATGCCCCAACGAATCCCAATGTGGGAGCGAGCCTGCTCGCGAAGCGGAGTGTCAGCCGACATAAACGTTGAATATGCCACCGCATTCGCGAGCAGGCTCGCTCCCACACTGCTTTACCGCAATTCTCAGACCTGGGTAGTACGCAGCTTCTCGCTGCGCCCACGCAACCACTCCAGGGTCAGCAACAGGATCACCGAGAAGGCGATCAGCAGCGTTGCTGCCGCCGCGATGGTGGGGCTGAGGTTTTCACGGATGCCGCTGAACATCTGCCGAGGCAACGTCGCCTGCTCCGGCCCCGCCAGGAACAGAGTCACCACCACTTCATCGAACGACGTCGCGAAGGCGAACAGCGCGCCGGAAATGACGCCCGGGGCGATCAACGGCAAGGTCACCCGGCGAAACGCCGTCAATGGCGACGCTCCGAGGCTGGCGGCAGCCCGGACCAGGTTGTGGTTGAAGCCCTGCAAGGTCGCCGAAACGGTGATGATGACAAACGGTACGCCCAGCACAGCGTGGACGACGATCAGTGAAAAGAAGCTGTTACCCATTCCCAACGGCGCGAAGAACAGGTAGCTGGCCACGCCGATGATCACCACCGGCACCACCATGGGCGAAATCACCAGGGCCATCACCAGCGCCTTGCCCGGGAAGTCGCCACGGGTCAGTCCGATAGCGGCCAATGTGCCGAACACCATCGCCAACAGCGTCGCTGCCGGGGCGACGATGATGCTGTTCTTCAAGGCCCGCATCCATTCCGCCGAAGCGAAGAAGTCGTGGTACCACTGCAGCGAAAAGCCCTGCAACGGGTAAACCAGGAAGCTGCCGGAGTTGAACGACAACGGAATGATCACCAGCACCGGCAGGATCAGGAACAACAGGATCAGCCCGCAGAGTATGCGCAAGCTGTAGAACCACACCCGTTCGACGGGGGACATGTAAGGACTCAGCATTTCGATCTCCCCTTAGCTCAGGCGCAGGCGACTGGCGCCCACCAGCCAGCTGTAAATCAGATAAAGCACGATGGTCGCCAGCAACAGCAGGCCGCCGAGCGCCGTGGCCATGCCCCAGTTGATGCTGGTGTTGGTGTAGAACGCGACGAAGTAGCTGACCATCTGGTCGTTCGGGCTGCCCAGCAGCGCTGGGGTGATGTAGTAGCCGATGGCGAGAATGAACACCAACAGGCAACCGGCACCGACACCTGCGTAGGTCTGCGGGAAGTACACCCGCCAGAAACTGGCGAACGGGTGGCAACCCAGGGAAATCGCCGCGCGCATGTAGGTGGGCGAGATACCCTTCATCACGCTGTAGATCGGCAGGATCATGAACGGCAGCAGGATGTGGACCATGGAGATGTACACACCGACGCGGTTGAACACCAGTTCCAAAGGTTTATCGATGATGCCCATGGCCATCAAGGCGCTGTTGATCAAGCCTCCCGATTGCAGCAGCACGATCCACGCCGCCACACGCACCAGGATCGAGGTCCAGAACGGCAGCAGCACCAGAATCATCAACAGATTGCTCTGGCGCGACGGTAGGTTCGCCAGTAGATAAGCCAACGGATAGGCGAGCACCAGGCAAATGGCGGTAATGACCAGGCCCATCCAGAAGGTGCGGGTAAAAATGTCCAGGTAGATCGCCTGGTCGGGAGTGGCCGGCGCGAGTTCACCGAGATCGTCAATGCGATGGTCGACCGCCGCGAGCAGGTAGTACGGCGTGACGTCGCTGGTGTTGCGGCGGATCACCTGCCAATAGGCCGGGTCACCCCAACGTTCGTCGAGGCCTTCGAGCGCTTCTTTATAGGAAGCCGGTTCGGCAGCGAACGGCAGCGCCCTGGCAGTCTTGGTCAGGAGGCTGCGATAGCCGGCCAGTTCCATGTTCAATCGTTTGGACAGGTCGCCCAAAGTCTGATTTTTCCGGGCTTCGGCCAGGTCCTCGCTGGCTGCCTTGTAAACAGGCTCGCCTGGCAATCCACGTCCATCCCAGGCGGCGACCGCAGCCACGGTGCGCGGCATTGCGTTGACCACTTCCGGGTTGCTGACGCTTTTGAACAACAGCGCGACGATGGGCACCAGGAACACCAGCAACAGAAACAGCACCAACGGCGCGATCAAGGCCTGGGCCTTCCAGCGGTTGACCCGCTCGGCGCGCTTGAGCCGCTGCTTTAGGGTGGGGCTGGTGCCCGCGTTCAGTGGAACGGCGATGGCCATGGCGAACTCCGCAAATCTTTTTATCGTTACAGGGGCGGCGGGCCGCCTCTGTTCTTTTGAAACCACAACCTGGACGTACGCGTGATCGTGGCGAGGGAGCTTGCTCCCGCTGGGCCGCGAAGCGGCCCCAAAAATGTCGGCAATGCCTATCTCGTGAGTGCTACGCACTCAAGCGGGAGCAAGCTCCCTCGCCACAAAAAGCCTCGCCTCCCAGGAAGACGTGGGTTACTTCGCCGCCCAGGAGTTGAAGCGCTGTTCCAGTTGCTCGCCGTTGTCAGCCCAGAAGCTCACGTCGATCTGCACTTGGTTGGCAATGTTCTCCGGAGTGGTCGGCATGTCTTTCAGGACATCCTTGGCCAGCAACGGAACAGCCTGGGTGTTGGCCGGGCCGTAGGCGATGTTTTCCGAGTAGGTCTTCTGCTGCTGTGGCGCCACAGAGAAGGCGATGAATTTCTTCGCCGCTTCTGCGCGCGTCTTGTCCAGGCCACGAGGAATAGCCCAGGCGTCGAAGTCGTAGATGCCGCCGTTCCACACCACTTTCAGGTTGCTTTCTTTCTGCACCGCGGCGATCCGGCCGTTGTAGGCCGAGCTCATGACAACGTCACCGGAAGCGAGGTATTGCGGCGGTTGGGCACCAGCTTCCCACCATTGGATGTTCGGCTTGAGTTCGTCCAGCTTCTTGAAGGCGCGGTCCTGGCCATCTTTACCAGCCAGCACTTTGTAGACGTCTTTGGGCGCCACGCCGTCGGCCATCAAGGCAAATTCCAAGGTGTACTTCGCGCCCTTGCGCAGGCCACGCTTGCCCGGGAACTGCTTGGTGTCCCAGAAATCAGCCCAGCTGGTCGGCGCGGTTTTCAGCTTATCGGCGTTGTAGGCCAGCACGGTCGACCAGACGAAAAAGCCCACGCCGCAAGGCTGGATGGCGCCCTTGACGTAGTCTTCGGTCTTGCCGAACAAGGCCGGATCGAGCTGCTCGAACATGTCCTCGTCGCAGCCACGGGACAATTCCGGCGACTCGACTTCCACCAGGTCCCACGAGACGCTCTTGGTATCGACCATGGCCTTGACCTTGGCCATTTCGCCGTTGTACTCGCCCGCCACAATCTTGCCATTGCCGGCCGCTTCCCACGGTGCGTAAAAGGCTTTGACCTGAGCCGCCTTGTTCGCCCCGCCGAAAGACACCACGGTCAGGTCCGGGCCCGCCGCCATCGCGCTTGCCGCACCCATCATGCCCAATGTCAGGGCTGTGAACTTCAAGGATCTCAACATTTATTGTTCTCTCCACGTGCAGGGTTGGTGTTGGTACAGCAGGGGGGCGATCAGTTCGCCTCTAAAAGGGGATCGAGCGCGCGCACATGCTCGACTTGCCAGCCAAGCGGAACCACGTCCCCGACGGCGAGCGCGGGATCGAGCTCGGCAATGGGCTGTTTTACGAAGAAGTCGTTCTTGCCGCAGACCTCCAGGCGAACCCGGACGTGGTCGCCCAGGTAGATGAATTCCGCCACCCTCCCTGAAAAGCGGTTGACGCATTGTTCGCTGGAGCCGTTGAGGCTCACCCGCTCCGGCCGGATCGAGAGCGTGACCGGCTCGCCAGGCTGGCCGACATTGACGGCCAGGGCCTCGACTTTCTCACCGCGCCCCAACTCCACCAGGCAGCGATCGCCGGTCTGGCTGTGCAGGCGGCCGTTGAGGCGGTTGTTTTCGCCGATGAAGTTGGCGACGAAGGTGTTTTTCGGTTCTTCGTACAGTGTGCGCGGCGGGGCGATCTGCTGGATCTCGCCCTGGTGGAACACGGCCACACGGTCGGACATGGTGAGGGCTTCGCCCTGGTCGTGCGTCACGTAGACCACGGTGACGCCGAGGCGCTGGTGCAGGTGCTTGATTTCCATCTGCATGTGTTCGCGCAGCTGTTTGTCCAATGCACCAAGGGGTTCGTCCATCAAGACAAGTTGCGGCTCGAACACCAGCGCCCGGGCCAGGGCCACGCGCTGCTGCTGGCCACCGGACAATTGCGCCGGATAACGCTGGGCGAAGGTTTCCAGCTGGACCATGCTCAAGACTCGCTTGACCCGATCACCGACGTCGCTCTTGTTCAAGCCGCGAACGGTCAACGGGAAGGCCAGGTTCTCGGCGACGGTCATGTGGGGAAACAACGCGTAGTTCTGGAACACCATGCCGATGTCGCGCTTATGAGGCGGCACGTTGTTGATGGAACGGCCAGCCAGCAGGATTTCACCGGCGGTCGGAGTCTCGAAACCGGCGAGCATCATCAGGCTGGTGGTCTTGCCGGAGCCGGAAGGTCCGAGGAGGGTCAGGAATTCGCCTTTGCGAATGTCCAGGTTGAGGTCTTTGACGATCAGGTTCTCGCCGTCGTAGCTCTTTTGCACACCACGAAAGCTGACCAGCACATCACTGGCCCCCGCGCTTGAATCGACCTGGCTCATACCCGCACCTTTTGTATTGATGACTGCTTGTGAGTCCAAGCCTAGTGGAGCCCGGGACCCGCGCAAATCGGGCCGCAGGAGAGAATCGCCTCAGCCGGATGGAAGAGTCGGGGTAGGGATTTCCCTACACGGGTGGCGGGATTGGATAAGTGCAATGGCAAGTTTCAAGCAGCGAGCTGCAAACCGGGGCAAACGCTGTGCTGGGGCGTGTCGCAAATGGATATGCCAACACAAACCCTGTGGGGGCGAGCTTGCTCGCGATGGCGGTCTGTCAGCTACCTATGCGCTGTATGGTCCGACGCTATCGCGAGCAAGCTCGCTCCCACAAGGGGACGATGGTGGGATTCAGAGCAACTTGTGCTCCATCGCGTATTTCACCAGTTCCGCCAGCGAGGTGATGTTGAGTTTCTGCATCAGCCGCGCCTTGTGGGTACTGATGGTCTTGCTGCTCAGGGCCAGTTGCTGGGCAATGTCGTTGACATTGGCGCCTTGGGCGAGGCGTTCGAAGACTGAGAACTCGCGCTCCGACAATAGGGAATGCAGCGGTCGGGTGTCGGTCAGGCCCACTTCGAAGACCATGCGGTCGGCCAGGTCCGGGTCGATGTAGCGTCCGCCGGCAGCGACTTTTCGAATCGCCATGAGCAGCAATGCCGGGTCGCTGTCCTTGGTGGCGTAGCCGGCGGCGCCGACCTTAAGGGCGCGAGCCGCCATTTGCGCTTCGTCATGCATGGACAACACCAGGATGGCCGGCGGGTTGTTCAACGCCCGGATCCGTGGGATCGCCTCCAGGCCGTTGACGCCCGGCATGGAAATATCCAGCAGCACGACTTCGCAGGGCACGTGCCGCAGGGTCTCGAGCAGTTGTTCGCCATTGCTCGCCTCCCCCGCCACCACCAGATCCTTGGCCAGGCCGATCAACTGCTTGATCCCTTCGCGGACGATGGTGTGGTCTTCGGCTACCAGTACACGGATCACATTGTTCTCCAGATTCAGAATCTCATCGCGAGCAAGCTCGCGTAACATTAATCCATGTGGGAGCGAGCTTGCTCGCGATGCGGTCACCCCGGATAACCACTCCCGTCATGCCTCACCCAACGGCACGCGCACCGACAAGGTCGTCCCCTCCCCCGGCTCGCTGTCCAGAGTCAACTGTCCGCCCATGATCAACACACGCTCACGCATGCCAACCAAACCAAAGGACGTTGGCCTACTGGCGTCGGCAATGAATCCTACACCGTCATCGCTGACCGTCAGGCATAGATGGCCGCCTTCCTGGGTCAGCGTCAGTTCCACAGTATGCGCCTGGGCGTGGCGCATCACATTGGTCAGCGCTTCCTGGAGAATCCGGAACAGACCGATGGCCTTCGCGTCGCTCAACGGTGGCAAGTTGTCAGGCACCTGCACCAGGCACGGGATATGGGTACGCGCCTCGAAGCGCCGTGCCTGCCATTCAATGGCCGAAGCGATACCGGCATCCAGGATAGGTGGGCGCAACGCTGTGGCCACGTCTCGCACCAGTTGAAACAGCTGGGCGATCAAGCGCTTCATGCTGTTGAGCCGCTCCTGCAGGCCAGGATCCAGCTGCGCGTAGGCCAATTCGCACATGGAAGTCTCCAGCTTCAGCACCGTCAGCATCTGGCCCAGCTCGTCGTGGACCTCCCGGGCAATACGTGCTTTTTCTTCCTCTCTTACGCTTTCCAGGTGCGCCGACAACTCACGCAACTGTTCACGCGAGCTGGCCAGCTCCAGTTCGATGCGCTTGCTTTCAGTGATGTCCCAGACGATACCGTCCCAGACGTAGGCGCCATCCTCGAGACGACGTGTGATTGCCTTGATCTCGGCCCAGCGTTGCTGCCCTTCGCGCGTCAGGATGCGGCCTTGCCATGACCAGTCGCTGTCACTGTCCAGCGCCTGGTCCTGGGTGCGGTGGTAATCGGCCTTGTCGTCCGGATGGACCAGGCTGCGCAGACCGGTATCACTGCGGGCCAAAGTCGCCGGGGAGTAGCCCACCAGGCTTTCGCTGCCTTCGCTGATGTAGGCAAAGTCGATTTGTCCAGTCACCGGAGCCCGCTCCAGTCGAAAGACCAACCCCGGCACGTTCGCCGCGATGCCTTGCAGGCGCGCCTCGCTTTCACGCAAAGCCGCCAATGCGCGTCGGCGCTCCGTCACGTCGTTTAGGTAGACGACCAGGTATTCGGCATCGCGAAAACGCAGGAAGCTCAGGGAAACGTCGGCCGGCAGGATGCTACCATCGGCGCGCACACATTCGGTCTCGAAACTCTGCGGCCCGTCTTCACTGGCTCGGGCGCGCTTCCACAAATTCAACCAACGGTCCATGTGCAAGCCCGGCTCGAAATCGATCAGCGGGCGGTCGATGATCCCGCCCGGGCCGTAGCCCAGCATGGTTTCGGCGGCGCGGTTGGCGTAGCGCACATGGCTGTCCCAGTTGACCCAGAGGATGCCGACCGTACTTTGATCGATGGAAAACTGCGTCAGCCGCAAGGCTGCTTCGCTGGCGGTGCGTTGGGCGATGTCCTCTCGCGCGGCACGCAACCGGCGCTCCAGTCCACGTTGCTGGCGGCGTTGCCAAGACACGGTGGCCACGCTGGCGAGCAGCAATGCCAGCAACAGCAAGGTCAGGTTCTGCCAGAAACCCGGAGTTTCGGTCAGGCGCGGGTATTTCGGCTTGAGCCAACGACTGTGCAGTTGCTCAAGTTCCTTGGCCGGGATGGCTTGCAGCCCCTTGTCGATAATTTCGGCCAACTGGGGCCAGTCCCGGCGCGTGGCGACCCGTAGCAACTGTGGCGACCCAATATCGCCCACCACCGCCAGTTCCGAGAACTCGGGCTCGACCATCAACCGTCCCAGCTGCGCCTCATCGACCACCGCGAACCGGGCCTGCTGGGTCAGCAACAATTGCAGCGCCTCGCGCTCCATCGGCACCCCTTGCAGGTTCAACGCTGGGTAATTGCTGCGCAGATAATCCGCCGTGGCGCTGGGCATGCGCACCGCAACGCGGACCTGGCCGTCGAGCTTCTCCAGCTCCACGCCCTCGGCGCTTTTCTGCGCGCCGACGATCAATTGCGGCACTCGCATGTAAGGGTCGGAAAACTGCCAGAGCCTGAGCCCGACCGGGGTTTGGGTCAGGCCGGGCGCGACATCGATTTCGCCGTCACGTACCGCTGCTTCCAGCTGCGCGACGTCTTGGAAATTGCGCCAGGTCAACTCGACGTTCAACGTCTTGCCCAGCCATTGCATCAACTCGACATGGGTACCGGACAACCGCTGTAAACGCCGATCGTATTGTGCATAGGGGGCCTGCAATACCACGCCGACCCGCAGCTGTTGATGTTGCGTCAGCCATTGACGCTGTTCCGCACTCAGTTGCACGCCATGAACCTGCGGCGCAGGCGCAGCCCAAGCCATCAAGGGAAGCCATAAACAGCCGATAACCCACAGGCAGCAATAACGCATCATCGAAGTCTCATGCACTGACAAATACTGACCAACCCATTAGGCTGCCGGAAATACTTCTGGTCATGGAATATCCGATGCCCTCTGTTTATCGCCTGGCGTTGCCAGCATTGTGCCTGTCGCTGATCCTGCCGAGTGCATTTTCTGTGCAGGCTGGCGAAACGGCACCCGCCGCAGTGGAACCATCCGCTGGAGAAAAGCCGGTCGAACGCCAACCCTTGCTCGAGCGTAGCCAGGAAGAGGCGGCGGCGCTCGTAAGAAAGGTCCCCGCTCAAGAGCAGCAACAGCTACAAACCGGTAGCGACGCCTTCCTCGCGCTGTGGAAGCCAGCCAATACCAGCGAGCCCAAGGGCGCCGTCATCATCATCCCTGGCGCCGGTGAAACCGCTGACTGGCCTCAAGCAGTCGGCCCCCTGCGCAAGAAACTGCCTGATGCCCAATGGAGCAGCCTGAGTATCACCCTGCCGGACCTGCAAGGCGACGTCATCGCTCCGCGCACCGTGGAAACGCCACCCGAGACCAAACCCGCCGACGTCGCGGCCGCGGCACCGGACGCCACCACCGCCGCACCGATCGAGCAAGTGACGGGGGGCGAAGCCGAGGCAGCGGATGCCGCCATCGCCGAAACCGGTGAAGAACACGCCAACGCCGATGCCGAGCGCATTTTCGCCCGCATCGATGCGGCGCTGGCCTACGCCGAACAGCAGAGCGCCCGCAGCATTGTGCTGCTAGGCCATGGCACGGGCGCCTATTGGGCAGCGCGCTACCTTAGCGAAAAGCAACCCTCGCAGATCGAACGCTTCGTGATGGTCGCGGCCCAGACTCCGGTAACCGCCAAGCCTGGCCTGGCAGAGCTGACACCCACCCTGAAGCTGGCGACCGCCGATATCTTCTATATGGACAAGCCACTGGACCGCAACGCGGCACTGGAGCGCTTGCAAGCGAGCAAACGCCTGAAAGGATCGACCTTCAGCCAGGTTGCCCTCAAAGCCGTGCCGAACCGTTCGGCGGAGCAAGAGCAATTGTTCCGTCGGGTCCGGGGTTGGTTGAATCCGCAAAACCCTGGGGAGTGAGACCTTCCCAGCGGTAAGCGACACGCTAGCTATCTGTGGCAAGGGAGCTTGCTCCCGCTCGGCTGCGCAGCAGTCGTCAGCCAACTGAGACTCCGTAAGAAATTCGGCGCCAGGTTGAGGCGCCGCTTCGTGAACCAGCGGGAGCGAGCTCCCTCGCCACAGGCACCCCGTATTAGCGGAAATCCCTCCGCTCGCGAATCAAACGATAGGCATTGTGCAGCTCTCGGGTCCTGTCGGTCGCTTCACGCACCTGTAAAGGCGTGGCGCCGCTGCCGGCGATCTTGTCCGGGTGATGCCGGCTGAGCAAGCGGCGATAAGCCCGCTTTATTTGCGACGGCTCGCTGGTGGCCGAAACACCCAGCAATCGCAATGCCTCCTGATAAGTCACGCCGCTTGAGGGTTGCGACAGTTTCTGCGGTTCGTAATCCATCGCCAACGCCTGGACCTGCTGCGGCGTCCAACCCAGCCATTTGCCCCACTGGACAAGCAACTCGCGCTCGCTGGCGCCAGCGCGACCGTCAGCCCAGACCATCCTCCAGCAGGCGCGTAGCACGCCTTCGGCCGCGTGGGGCTGAGTGGCGAGGCGACGCAGATAACCGCGCAAGCGATCATGCTCGGACTTGCCTCGGTTGAATGCCGCAATGGCACGACGCTGCGCCGGTTCGCTCAGGTCGAGGGCGCGCATTTCCAGGCGAGCCTGCTGAATGTGACCGTCCACAACCCGCCCATCGCTTTTCGCCAGGCGTCCGAGCAACACGAACAATAATTCATCGTTGCGCAACGCCGGGCGCCCGCCCAGCCGTTCACGCACTTGCGCCCAGCTGTGGACGTTCAGGCGCCTGTCCAGCGCCTGTCCCAGCAATGCGCCAAGCATGGCCCCCGGGATGCTGGCTATGGCAAAGCCTGCTCCCGCTCCGATCAGAGTCCCTGGCCACCACATATCAACGGCTCGCTTCTATCAATTTTTCAATCTGCGCCAAACGTTCAAGGGTTCCGACATCTACCCAATGACCTTGCAGCCGCTCGCCGCTGACCTGCCCATGGTCCATGGCCTTGCGCAGCAACGGTGCGAGCTTGAACGCGCCAGCCGCGCAACCGTCGAATAATCGCGGATGCAGGACGGCGATACCGCTGTAGGTCAGTTTGTCGGCCGTGGACGCGCCTTCATGAACCTTTCCGTCGGTGAGGACGAAATCGCCATCTGGGTGATGTTCAGGATTGTCCACCAGCACCAGATGAGCCGACGCGTCGAGCGAACGAGGCAAGGTGCTGAAATCGAAATCAGTCCATATGTCGCCATTGACCACGAGAAACGCTTCATCGCCCAGCAACGGCAGCGCCCGGAAAATCCCCCCGCCGGTTTCCAGCGGCTCGCCTTCCGGGGAATAGACGATGCGCACGCCGAACCGTGAGCCGTCCCCCAGGTGGTCTTCGATCTGCTGCCCGAGCCAGGCGTGATTGATGACGATCTCGCCAAACCCGGCGGCGACCAGCGCCCGCAGGTGATATTCGATCAAGGGAATTTCGGCGACACGGATCAAAGGCTTAGGCGTGGTAAGCGTCAGCGGGCGCATGCGCTCCCCCTTGCCCGCCGCGAGGATCATCGCCTTCATGCATTTGCCCCGGCCGATTGGCGCAGGCTGCGGAGCAACTCATCCAGCGGCGCCAGCTCAGGACGGCGGTCGATGACCGCTTCTATATAGTCGAAGAAGCGCGGTACGTCCTTCAGGTAGCGCGGCTTGCCGTCGCGGTGGCAAATGCGCGCGAAGATGCCGATCACCTTGAGATGGCGCTGCACGCCCATCAAGTCGCTGGCCCGCAGGAAATCTTCGAAGTCCGGCTGCACAGCAATGCCAAGGGCACCGGCCTGCTGCCAATAATCCTCCAGCCAACCGCGCACTCGCGCCTCGGGCCAACTGAGGAAAGCATCCTTGAAAAGGCAGGTCACATCGTAGGTCACCGGCCCGTAGACCGCGTCCTGGAAATCGAGCACACCTGGATTGGGATCGCTGAGCATGAGATTGCGCGGCATGTAGTCGCGGTGCACCAGCACTTTCGGCTGGGCCAGGGCGCTGTTGATCAACAGTTCGCAAGCCTGCTGCCAAAGTTGCTGCTGTGTCGCATCGAGTTCGATACCCAACTCGCGCTTGACGTACCACTCCGGGAACAGCTCCAACTCGCGACGCAGCAAAGCAACGTCATAACTGGGCAGCGGAGCCACCATAGGCAATTGCTGAAAAGCCAACAATGCCTGCAAGGCATCGCGGAATAAATCGTCGGCATTTTCGCCGTTGATTACATCCAGGTAGGTCTGGTTACCCAGATCATTGAGCAAAAGAAAACCGCGATCGAGGTCTTCGGCATAAATTTTTGGCACGTTGATGCCGGATTTCGCCAGCAAAAACGCGATATCCACGAAGGGTTTGCAGTTTTCCTGGGGCGGCGGTGCATCCATCACGATCAGGCTGCGGCCCGCGCCTTCCCAGCGGAAATATCGCCGGAAACTCGCGTCGCTGCTGGCCGCGGTCAACGTGGCCGGGGGTACGCCCCCCCACCCCTGTTGATTGAAAAGGATCGGTAACTGCTCATCGAGCCAAACTTTCAGGTGTTGCAAGCGTACATCTTGGTCAGGCATTGCAAGGGTCTCCGACGGCGCTAGCCGTCAAGCGGGTCATGCTTTATTATCCAGCATCTTTTTCAGACCATCGAGAGGCGTGCGGCCCACACCGCGGGCAGATGGCACGCAGGAAGCCCGGACTAATAAGATGGCATTGAAATCCCCCGCGTTTCGTAAAAAATTTCCGTTGCTGGTTACCGGCAGTCTGCTGGCCCTGCAACCCCTGGCCTCTTCATTCGTCGTTGCGGCGCAACAGTATGACTGTTCCGTCTCCGCTTCGGGTGCCTGGGACTGTTCACCCAAGACGCCGGCCGCTGCATTGCCGCCACGCCCCGTGCATGAAGGCAGCGCGGTTGCCGACAGCGGCAGCGCACCGGCCGACAGCGATTCGGGCGAGGTGGCCGGCGACAAGCCGATGCTCGTCACCGAAGCCAAGGGCCGCGGCTTGAAGACGCGCAGTGAAGACTACAGTCACTTGGACTGGGTTCCGCGCGAGAACCTCACGCCCGCTCAACTGGCTGAAACCGGTCCTTACTGCGCTGGCGCGTACATCGAGCCGACGCGTCCGGGCATGAACGACAAGACCGCCAAGAGCGACGCGCCGACCTTCCTGGGCGCCAAGGCTTCGCGCTACGAGCAGGAGCAACAGGTGGCGACCCTGGCCGGCGACGTGGTCATGCGCCAGGGCAGCATGCAGGTCGAAGCCGACGAGGCCAGCCTGTACCAGGCCGAGAACCGTGGCGAGCTGAACGGCAACGTGCGGGTCCGCGACAACGGCGCGCTGATTGTCGGCGACCACGCCGATGTGCAGCTGGACACCGGTGAAGCCAAGGTCGACAACGCCGAATACGTGATGCACAAGTCGCGCATCCGCGGTAACGCGCTGTACGCCCGCCGCGCCGAAAACGCGATCATCCGCCTCAAGGACGGTACGTACACCACGTGCGAACCGGGCAGCAACGCGTGGACACTCAAGGGCAACAACATCACCTTGAACCCGGCCACGGGCTTCGGCACCGCGACCAACGTCACGCTGCGGGTCAAGGACTTCCCCGTCCTGTACACGCCTTATATCTATTTCCCGATCGACGACCGTCGTCAGTCCGGCTTCCTGCCGCCGACCATCGGCAGCGGCAGCGATACCGGCTTCCTGCTGGTCACCCCGTACTACTTCAACCTGGCGCCGAACTACGACGCCACGTTGTACCCACGCTACATGAGCAAGCGCGGCCTGCTGATGGAAGGCGAGTTCCGTTACCTGACCAAGTCCAGCGAAGGCCAGTTCGGCGCCGCGTACCTCAACGACGAAGACGATGAGCGCAGCGGGCAGAGCGACTACGACAAGACCCGCTACATGTACAACTGGCAGCACAAGGGCGGCCTCGACTCGCGCGTGCTGACAGAAGTCGACTACACCAAGATCAGCGATCCGTATTATTTCCAGGATCTGCAGACCGATCAGATCGGCGTCGAGTCGCGGGACTACGTGAACCAGCAAGGCGCTGTCAGCTATCGCGGCGACAACTACACCGCTCGGCTCAATGCCCAGGCTTACCAGATGGCGACGATTTCGAAGATCACGCCATATAACCGCCTGCCTCAGATCACCTTCAATGGCTCGCTGCCCGAACATCCGTATGGACTGGATTTCGCGTACAAGACCGAACTGGTGCGGTTTGATCGTGATTTGCGCACCGGTGACTACACCGATGAAGACGGCAACACCGAGCCGTTCCTGGATAACAACATCCGCGGCTTGGCCAGGGCTAACGGCGACCGGCTGAACCTGGCACCCGTCATGAGCCTGCCGATGACCGCAAGCTATGGCTACATCAAGCCGTCGCTCAAGTACCAGTACACTCAATATGACCTGGACCTGGATAGCAGGGGCAGATCTCAGGTCGCTGCGCAGAACGCCGAGGCCGATCGCCTGCGCGGCACCTACAGCAGCAGCCAGAGCCGTGGCGTTCCAATCGCCAGCATCGACAGCGGCCTGTATTTCGACCGCGACACCCAATGGTTCGGCACCAACTATCGCCAGACCCTGGAGCCTCGCCTGTTCTATCTCTATGTACCGGAGAAGGACCAGAGCGATATCCCCGTGTTCGACACCAGCGAATCGACCTTCAGCTACTCCTCGCTGTTCCGAGATAACCGTTTCACCGGCTCCGACCGTGTCGGCGACGAAAACAAATTGTCCCTTGGCGTGACCAGTCGCTGGATCGAAGAAAACGGGTTCGAGCGTCAGCGCATCAGCGTCGGCCAGGCCCTGTACTTCAAGGATCGTGAAGTCCAACTGCCAGGCATCGACTTCAAGACACGTGAAGACGCCAAGTCCGACGTTTCCCCGTATGCCTTGGAATACGAATATCGCTGGAACCGCGATTGGCGCACCACGGCGACCTACAACTGGGACCCGGACACCAGCAGCCCCCGTTCGGGCAGCGCGATGTTCCACTACCAGCCTGAAGACAACCCGAACAAGGTCATCAACGCCGGTTATCGCTATCGCAACGACCAGGTCCGCTATGACGAATCCACCGGCCAATGGCAAGTGGGCGGTGGCGACTATGGCCGTCCGGGCGATCCGAACTACGTGAAGGACTACTACAAGATCAAGCAGCACGATTTCTCGATCATCTGGCCGATCGTGCCGCAGTGGAACGCCATCAGCCGCTGGCAATATGACTACAACCGCAACCGTACCCTGGAAGCCTTCGGTGGTTTCGAATACGACAGCTGCTGCTGGAAACTGCGCCTGATCAACCGTTACTGGGTCGACTATGAAGAATTCAGTCAAGCCGCCCCGCAAAACGAAAAAGGCGACCACGGCGTCTTCCTCCAAATTGTTCTGAAGGGACTCGGCGGCCTTACCGGCGCCAAAGTAGAGAGTTTCCTCGACAAAGGCATTCAAGGTTATCGTGAACGTGAAGACCAAGCTTTCTGATTGTCTGCGCCCGCTGATGCTGGGCGCGCTGTTCCTGGGTACCGCAGCGAACGCCGCGGTACAGTCCATCGACAAGGTCGTGGCCATCGTCGACAACGACGTGGTCATGCAGAGCCAACTGGACCAGCGTGTCCATGAAGTGCAGCAAACCATCGCCAAGCGTGGCGGCGGCTTGCCACCACCGGGCGTGCTGGATCAACAGGTGCTCGAGCGCCTGATCGTCGAAAACCTGCAGCTGCAGATTGGCGAACGTTCCGGTATCCGCATCACCGATGAGGAACTGAACCAGGCCGTCGGCACCATTGCCCAGCGCAACAACATGTCCATCGATCAGTTCCGCGCCGCCCTGGCTCGCGACGGCCTGTCCTTTGATGACGCCCGCGACCAGATCCGCCGTGAGATGGTCATCAGCCGCGTACGTCAGCGACGCGTGGCCGAGCGCATCCAGGTGTCCGAGCAGGAAGTGAAGAACTTCCTCGCTTCCGACTTGGGCAAGATGCAGCTGTCTGAAGAACTGCACTTGGCGAACATCCTGATCCCAACCCCCGAGAGCGCCAACTCCGAAGCGATTCAGAGTGCCTATCGCCAGGCGATGGATGTTTACCAGCAGCTCAAGCAAGGTGCTGACTTCGGCCAGATGGCCGTGGCGCGTTCGGGCAGTGAGAACGCCCTGGAAGGTGGTGACATGGGCTGGCGTAAAGCCGCTCAATTGCCGCCTCCGTTTGATCGCGAGCTCAGCGCCATGGCCGTGGGCGACATCACCCAGCCGGCCCGCACTCCAGGTGGTTTCATCATCCTCAAGCTGCTGGAAAAACGCGGCGGCGGCACCCAGGTGCGCGACGAAGTACATGTCCGCCATATCCTGATCAAGCCGAGCGAGATCCGTAGCGAAGCCGAGACCAAGCGCCTGGCCGAGAAGCTCTACGAGCGGATCACCGCCGGCGAAGACTTCGCCGAGCTGGCCAAAAGCTTCTCGGAAGACCCGGGTTCCGCCCTTAACGGTGGCGACCTGAACTGGGTCGACCCGAATGCGCTGGTCCCCGAGTTCCGCCAGGTCATGGCCGAAACACCCCAGGGCCAACTGTCCAAGCCGTTCAAGAGCCCTTACGGCTGGCACGTCCTGGAAGTCCTTGGCCGTCGCGCAACGGACAGCACCACCCAGGCGCGCGAGCAACAGGCGATGACGGTATTGCGTAACCGCAAATACGACGAAGAGTTGCAAACCTGGCTTCGCCAGATTCGCGACGAAGCCTACGTCGAGATCAAACTCCCTGGTGCAGACCAGGCCGCGCAGTGAAACCCAAGCGTTTCGCGCTGACCCCCGGCGAGCCTGCCGGCATTGGTCCCGACCTGTGCCTGCTGCTCGCCTCGCAAGCCCAGCCTCACCCCCTGATTGCCATCACCAGCCGCGACCTGCTCCTCGAGCGGGCCGCGCAACTGGGGCTGGCCGTCGATCTGCGCTTGGTTACGCCAGACGCCTGGCCCGATGCCCCGGCACCTGCGGGCAGCCTGTATGTCTGGGATACGCCCCTAGGCGCACCGGTCGTCACCGGTCAATTGGATACGGCAAACGCGGCGTTTGTTCTGGAAACCCTGACCCGCGCCGGCCAAGGCTGCCTGGATGGGGCTTTCGCCGGGATGATCACCGCCCCGGTACACAAGGGTGTCATCAATGAATCCGGTATTCAGTTTTCCGGACACACGGAATTCCTGGCAGACCTGACCCGAACCTCGCAAGTCGTGATGATGCTCGCCACGCGCGGCCTTCGCGTAGCCTTGGTCACCACTCATCTGCCCTTGCGAGATATCGCCGACGCGATCACACCGCAACGCCTGGAACGGGTCACGCGCATACTGCACGCCGACCTTCAGGAAAAATTCGGCATCGTCCGGCCACGAATCCTGGTGTGTGGGCTCAATCCCCATGCCGGCGAAGGCGGACACCTGGGCCGTGAAGAAATCGACATCATCGAACCTACATTGGAACGCCTGCGTAGCGAGGGCATGGACCTGCGTGGCCCGCTGCCTGCCGACACTCTGTTTACCCCCAAATATCTGGAGCACTGCGATGCGGTGCTGGCGATGTACCACGACCAGGGCTTGCCCGTGCTGAAGTACAAAGGCTTCGGCGCGGCGGTCAATGTGACGCTGGGCTTGCCGATCATCCGCACCTCCGTGGACCACGGCACCGCCCTGGACCTGGCCGGCAGCGGCAGGATCGACACCGGCAGCCTGCAAGTCGCCTTGGAAACCGCTTACCAGATGGCCGAGACCCACTTATGACCGAGCAATACCAACACCGCGCGCGCAAGCGCTTCGGCCAGAATTTTTTGCATGACGCTGGCGTGATCGACCGCATACTGCGTTCCATCAATGCCAAGCCCGATGATCGCCTGCTGGAGATCGGTCCAGGCCAGGGTGCACTGACCCAAGGCCTGCTCGGTAGCGGCGCGCAACTGGACGTGGTGGAACTGGACAAGGATCTGGTGCCGATTCTCAACCAGCAATTTGCCGGCAAGAGCAATTTCAACCTGCACCAGGGCGACGCACTGAAGTTTGACTTCAACAGCCTGGACGCCGCGCCGGGCAGCCTTCGGGTGGTTGGCAACCTGCCCTATAACATTTCCACGCCGCTGATTTTCCATCTGCTGAGCAATGCCGCACTGATCCGCGACATGCATTTCATGCTGCAGAAAGAAGTGGTCGAGCGCCTCGCCGCCGGTCCTGGCGGTGGTGATTGGGGCCGACTATCGATCATGGTCCAGTACCATTGCCGGGTCGACCATTTGTTCAACGTGGGCCCGGGAGCATTCAACCCGCCCCCTAAAGTCGACTCCGCGATCGTCCGCCTTGTACCTCATGCGGTCCTTCCTCACCCGGCCAAGGATCACCGCCTGCTGGAGCGCGTAGTGCGCGAAGCTTTCAACCAGCGTCGCAAAACCCTGCGCAACACGTTGAAACTGCTGCTCAGCAGCGCTGAAATCGAAGCCGCGGGTGTTGACGGCAGCTTGCGCCCCGAGCAACTGGACCTGGCGGCCTTCGTGCGCCTGGCCGACAAGCTCAGTGAACAGGTCGCGCCAAAAGACAACGTCATTTGACATGCGAGGCCGTTATCGGGAAGTACGCCGGTCTGGTTTACTACCCGACACTTGGCCTAGACTGACTCCCTCAGTTCTTCCCGCGTCCCGCTTTCAAGGCCTTTTTGCATGTCCGATCCTCGTTACCAGGTCGACGTCAGCGTCGCCACCCGCTTCCTCGCTGAACAGTCACAACCCGAGCACGACCGCTTCGCCTTCGCCTACACCATCACAGTGCGCAACAATGGCTCGCTGCCCGCCAGGCTGCTGTCACGGCATTGGATCATCACCAACGGCGACGGCCATGTAGAAGAAGTGCGTGGTGAAGGCGTGGTTGGCCAACAGCCACTGATCGATGCCGGCAAGAGCCACAGCTATAGCAGCGGGACAGTGATGACGACCAAGGTCGGCACCATGGAGGGCACCTACCAAATGCTCGCCGACGACGGTAAGCGATTCGATGCGATCATCAAGCCCTTCCGACTGGCGGTGCCCGGAGCGCTGCACTGATGGCCACGTATGCGGTTGGTGACCTGCAGGGCTGCCTGGACCCGCTCAAATGCCTGCTGGAGCAGGTAGCGTTCGACCCATGCAAAGACACGCTGTGGCTAGTCGGCGACCTGGTCAACCGTGGCCCGCAGTCGCTGGAAACCCTTCGTTTCCTCTATGGTATCCGCGACTCTTTGGTATGCGTGCTCGGCAATCACGATCTGCACCTGTTAGCCGCCTGGCAAAACATTGAGCGCCTGAAAAAATCCGACACCTTGAGCGAGATTCTCGACGCCCCCGATTGCGTCGAGCTGCTTGAATGGTTGCGCCAGCAAAAACTCATGCATTACGACGAGGCGCGCAACCTCGCGCTGGTCCATGCCGGCATCCCACCCCAATGGTCGCTGCGCAGAGCGCTCAAGTGCGCTGGCGAAGTGGAACAGGCGTTGCGCGACGACAACCTGTTCGGCCCCTACCTGGACGGCATGTACGGCAACGAACCCGTCAAATGGGACAACGACCTCACCGGCACGGCCCGTCTTCGCGTCATCACCAATTATTTCACGCGCATGCGCTTCTGCACCCGCGACGGCAAGCTCGATCTCAAGGGCAAGGAAGGCATCGAGACCGCCCCGCCCGGCTACGCGCCGTGGTTCAAGCACAAGGAGCGCAAAACCCGCGACCTGAAGATCATTTTCGGGCACTGGGCGGCACTCGAAGGCCAAACTGACGAAGCCGGGGTTATTGCCCTCGATACCGGCTGCGTCTGGGGCAGCGCGATGACACTGATGAACGTCGACACCGGCGAGTTGCTGCGCTGCGATTGCGACGAGAAGGGCCACGCCAGACTCAATACATCGACCATTGCATCATTGCCGGCCGGCACCGACGCTTGACCGGCGTTGCGCCCAAGGCCACAGGAGTACCTCATGACCGAATTCAAACGCATCTCCCCCGAGCAGGCCCAGGCCCTGCGTGAACAAGGCGCGGTGCTCGTCGATGTGCGCGACCCGGCCACTTACGCAACTTCACATATCAGTGGCTCCAAGCATTTGGATAACCATTCCCTTCACGCTTTCATCCAGGGCGCTGATCTCGATGCGCCTACCATCGTAGTCTGCTATCACGGCAACTCCAGCCAAAGCGCAGCGGCTTACCTGGTCAGCCAGGGTTTCAGTGACGTGTACAGCATGGACGGCGGCTTTGAGCTGTGGCGCACGGTTTATCCTGATGAAACAGAGCAAGGCACCCACGAATAATTTTTTATGACACCCAAGCCCACGAGAACCGCGGGCTTGGGCGATGGCGGACGAACGGTCTGCCACAACTAATTACGTATTCAACCTTTACCTCTCGGATTCCGAACTATCCTTAGCCTCAGGCCATCCAAAACAGGGGAGAGCCGGTACACCGGCGCGCGGATCATCGGGAGTCAGCTTTCAGGAGCCGCATTCTTGAAAGCATTCTGGGGGGTAAAACGGCAACTGGGGTCCCAGCGGCTGTCCAGCATCGACTGATTGATCCGACACCGGCTCCACGTATCGAGCGAGGTGACGTCATGAGTATTTTTAGCCACTTCCAGCAACGTTTCGAGTCCACGCGGCAGGAGGAGTACTCGCTGCAGGAATACCTCGAACTCTGCAAGCAAGACCGCAGTGCCTACGCATCGGCTGCGGAGCGTCTGTTGCTGGCAATCGGAGAACCTGAACTGCTGGACACCTCGACCAACTCGAGGCTCTCGCGGATTTTTTCCAACAAAGTGATCCGGCGCTACCCGGCCTTTGCAGACTTCCACGGGATGGAGGAATGCATCGAACAGATCGTGTCCTATTTCCGCCATGCCGCCCAAGGCCTGGAGGAGAAGAAGCAGATTCTCTATCTGCTCGGCCCCGTCGGTGGCGGTAAATCGTCCCTGGCCGAGAAACTCAAGCAACTGATCGAAAAAGTGCCCTTCTACGCCATCAAGGGCTCTCCTGTCTTCGAATCGCCCCTGGGGCTTTTCAACGCCACCGAGGACGGCGCGATCCTCGAAGAGGACTTCGGCATTCCCCGTCGCTACCTCAACACCATCATGTCGCCATGGGCCACCAAGCGCCTGGCGGAGTTCGGCGGCGACATCAGCCAGTTCCGCGTGGTCAAGCTCTATCCTTCGATCCTCAACCAGATCGCGGTGGCCAAGACCGAACCAGGTGACGAAAACAACCAGGACATCTCGGCCCTCGTGGGCAAGGTCGATATCCGCAAGCTAGAAGAATTCCCACAGAACGACGCCGATGCCTATAGCTATTCGGGCGCGCTGTGCCGGGCCAACCAGGGCCTGATGGAGTTCGTCGAGATGTTCAAGGCGCCGATCAAGGTGCTTCACCCATTGCTGACCGCCACCCAGGAGGGTAACTACAACAGCACCGAGGGGCTGGGGGCGATACCATTCAGCGGCATTCTGCTCGCTCACTCCAACGAATCGGAATGGCATACCTTCCGCAACAACAAAAACAACGAAGCCTTCATCGACCGGATCTACATCGTCAAGGTGCCTTACTGCCTGCGCGTCTCCGATGAGGTGAAGATCTACGACAAGCTGCTGTTCAACAGCTCGCTGTCCAAGGCCCATTGCGCGCCCGACACGCTGAAGATGCTCGCCCAGTTCACTGTGTTGTCGCGCCTGAAGGAGCCGGAGAACTCCAACATCTATTCGAAGATGCGGGTGTACGACGGCGAAAACCTCAAGGACACCGATCCGAAGGCCAAGTCGATCCAGGAATACCGGGACAACGCGGGCGTGGACGAAGGGATGAACGGACTGTCCACCCGTTTTGCGTTCAAGATCCTGTCCAAGGTGTTCAACTTCGACCCCCACGAAATCGCCGCCAACCCTGTCCATCTGCTGTACGTTCTCGAGCAACAGATCGAGCAGGAGCAGTTCCAGGCGGAGACCCGGGAGCGCTACTTGCGTTTCCTCAAGGAGTACCTGGCGCCACGGTACATCGAGTTCATCGGCAAGGAGATCCAGACGGCCTATCTGGAGTCTTACAGCGAGTACGGCCAGAACATTTTCGACCGTTACGTGCTGTATGCGGATTTCTGGATCCAGGACCAGGAATATCGCGATCCGGAAACGGGCGAGATTCTCAATCGCGTAGCGCTCAACGAAGAGTTGGAAAAGATCGAGAAACCCGCGGGCATCAGCAATCCGAAGGACTTCCGCAACGAAATCGTCAATTTTGTCCTACGCGCCCGGGCCAACAACAACGGCAAGAACCCTACCTGGCTCAGCTACGAGAAGCTTCGGGTGGTCATCGAGAAGAAAATGTTCTCCAACACCGAAGACCTGTTGCCCGTCATCAGCTTCAATGCCAAGGCCAGCAAAGAGGACCAGCAAAAACACAACGACTTCGTTACACGCATGGTCGAACGTGGCTATACCGACAAACAGGTACGGCTGCTGTCCGAGTGGTACCTGCGGGTCCGTAAATCACAATAGCCAGCAACAAGCCGCAAGCGACAAGCTGCAAGAGGAAAGCGCGTGAACCCTGGAGCCGGGTTACTGCTTCCACTTGCAGCTTGCAGCTCACCACTTGAAGCTGCCCGGAGGGCACCCATGAGCTATGTGATCGACCGACGCCTGAATGGCAAGAACAAGAGCACGGTAAATCGCCAGCGTTTCTTGCGGCGCTACCGCGACCACATCAAGAAGGCCGTCGAGGAGGCGGTCAGTCGTCGTTCCATTACGGATATGGAACATGGCGAGCAGATCAGCATCCCTGGCCGGGATATTGACGAGCCGGTGCTTCACCATGGCCGGGGCGGCAAGCAGACCGTCGTACACCCTGGAAACAAGGAATTCACCAGCGGCGAGCATATCCCTCGCCCACCCGGTGGAGGCGGCGGCAAGGGCCCGGGCAAGGCTGGCAATTCCGGCGAGGGCATGGATGAATTCGTCTTCCAGATCACCCAAGAAGAGTTCCTTGAATTCATGTTCGAGGACCTGGAACTGCCAAACCTGGTCAAACGCAACCTGACCGGCACCGATACTTTCAAGACCGTGCGCGCCGGTATCAGCAATGAGGGTAATCCGGCGCGGATCAATATCATCCGCACCCTGCGCTCAGCCCACGCACGTCGCATCGCGCTTTCGGGCAGCAGCCGGGCAAAACTGCGCGAGGCCAAGGAGGAGCTTGCCCGCCTCAAGCAGGAGGAGCCGGACAATTTCGGCGACATCCAGGCCTTGGAAGCGGAAATCGAGCGTCTTAGCGCGCGCATCCATCGCGTGCCGTTCCTCGATACCTTCGACCTCAAGTACAACCTTTTGGTGAAGCAACCGAATCCTAGCTCCAAAGCGGTCATGTTCTGCCTGATGGACGTGTCCGGCTCAATGACGCAGGCCACCAAAGACATCGCCAAGCGGTTCTTCATCCTGTTGTACCTGTTCCTCAAGAGGAATTACGACAAGATCGATGTGGTGTTCATCCGGCACCACACCAGCGCCAGGGAAGTCGACGAAGAAGAGTTTTTCTATTCAAGGGAAACCGGCGGCACCATTGTTTCCAGCGCCCTGAAGCTGATGCAGGAAATCATGGCCGAACGCTACCCCGCCAACGAATGGAACATCTATGCGGCCCAAGCGTCCGACGGTGACAACTGGAACGACGACTCGCCGATTTGTCGCGACATCCTGATCAACCAGATCATGCCGTTCGTCCAGTACTACACGTACGTCGAGATTACGCCGCGCGAACATCAAGCGCTGTGGTATGAATACGAACGCATTGCCGAAGCGTTTTCCGATACTTTTGCCCAGCAGCAACTGGTCTCGGCCGGGGATATCTACCCGGTCTTCCGTGAACTCTTCCAGCGCAGGTTAGTGACATGACCGCCAAAAAAGAGCAGAAACGCCAGCCTATTTCCACCGGCTCCGAATGGACGTTCGAGCTGATACAAGCGTACGACCGTGAGATCAGCCGTATCGCGGATCGCTATGCCCTGGACACCTATCCCAACCAGATCGAAGTGATCACCGCCGAGCAAATGATGGATGCCTATGCATCCGTCGGTATGCCGCTGGGTTATCACCATTGGTCGTATGGCAAGCATTTTCTCAGTACCGAGAAATCCTACAGCCGGGGCCAGATGGGCCTGGCCTATGAGATCGTGATCAACTCCGACCCATGCATCGCCTATCTGATGGAGGAGAACACCATCTGCATGCAGGCGCTGGTGGTGGCCCATGCCTGTTATGGCCATAACAGCTTTTTCAAGGGCAACTATCTGTTCCGCACATGGACCGATGCCAGCTCGATCATCGACTACCTGGTCTTCGCCAAGCAGTACATCATGCAGTGCGAAGAGCGCCATGGCATCGACGCGGTGGAGGACTTGCTGGACTCTTGCCATGCCCTGATGAACTACGGCGTGGACCGCTACAAGCGACCCTATCCGATCTCCGCCGAAGAGGAACGGCGACGCCAGAAGGATCGAGAGGAACATCTGCAGAAACAGATCAATGACCTATGGCGGACCATTCCCAAAGGCGCCGACAAGTACAACGAGAAGGACAACGCACGCTTTCCGGCCGAGCCCCAGGAAAACATTCTCTACTTCATCGAAAAACATGCGCCCCTGCTGGAGCCCTGGCAACGGGAAATCGTGCGTATCGTGCGCAAGATCGCCCAGTATTTCTATCCGCAGCGCCAGACCCAGGTCATGAACGAAGGGTGGGCGACGTTCTGGCACTACACCTTGATGAACGACCTGTACGACGAGGGCCTGGTCACGGACGGCTTCATGATGGAGTTCCTGACCTCCCATACCAGCGTGGTGTTTCAGCCCGGCTTCGACAGTCCGTATTACAGCGGCATCAATCCCTATGCTCTGGGTTTCGCCATGTATCGGGACATCCGGCGCATGTGCGAAAACCCTACGGAGGAAGATCGCCGCTGGTTCCCGGAAATCGCCGGCTCGGACTGGCTGTCGACGATCAAATTCGCGATGAGCAGCTTCAAGGATGAAAGTTTTATCCTGCAATACCTGTCGCCCAAGGTAATACGCGACCTCAAGCTGTTCAGCATCCTTGACGACGATCAAAAAGATGACCTGCTGGTGCCCGCCATCCATGACGAAGGTGGTTACCGCGTCATCCGGGAAACCCTGGCGGCGCAATACAATCTGGGCAACCGCGAGCCCAACGTGCAGATCTACAGCATCGACCGCCGCGGTGATCGCTCACTGACTCTGCGTCATCAGCAGCACAACCGCAAACCGCTAGGCGAATCAACGGATGAGGTACTCAAGCACCTGCATCGTCTATGGGGGTTCGACATCCATCTGGAAACCCTGCAGGGCGATCAAGTGATGAAAACCCATCATGTGCCGCCACGCACCGAACAAGCCGAAGGAGATTATGGGCGCCTGGATCTGGCCGTCATTCATCTTTGATCACGCTTTCGCCTCCGAACGTCCGACATAAAGGTTTATCCTGTCGGCCCAACGGAGGTTTTTTATGCAGATCTACAAAGTCGGCGGCGCTGTACGCGATCGCCTGCTAGGCATCCCCGTCACCGACGTTGACCGGGTCGTGGTGGGCGCCACTGCCGAGGAGATGCTCGCCAAGGGTTTTCGCCCCGTAGGGGCTGATTTTCCGGTATTTCTTGATCCAAAAACTGGCGAGGAATACGCCCTGGCCCGCACCGAGCGCAAGAACGGCCGAGGTTATGGTGGTTTCGTGTTCCATGCCAGCCCCGAGGTCACGCTCGAAGAAGACCTGGTCCGCAGAGACTTGACGATCAACGCGATGGCCGAGGACGACCACGGCAATCTCACCGATCCCTACCACGGGCAGCGCGATCTGGAAGCACGCTTGCTCCGTCACGTTTCCCCCGCATTCGCCGAAGATCCCCTTAGAGTCTTGCGCGTTGCACGTTTTGCGGCACGCTATGCCCCCCTGGGTTTCAAGGTGGCCGACGAGACGCTCGAGCTGATGCGCCAGCTCAGCGAATCCGGCGAACTGGAGGCATTGACGGCTGAACGCAGCTGGAAGGAAATTTCCAGAGCGCTGATGGAGAGCCAGCCCCAGGTATTTATCCAGGTACTGCGCGACTGCGACGCCCTAAAAATCCTCATGCCCGAAGTGGATGCGCTGTTTGGCGTTCCACAACCCGAAGTCCATCATCCGGAAATCGACACCGGCGCTCACACGCTGAGCGTGCTGGAACAGTCGGCACGGCACAAGCAACCGCTGACCGTGCGCTGGGCTTGCCTGCTGCATGACCTGGGCAAAGGCCTGACACCCGAGCATGAATGGCCGAGACACATCGCCCATGAGCACAAGGGGCTGAAGCTGATCAAAGCGGTCAACGAACGCTTCAAGGCGCCACGCGACTGTCAGGAATTGGCACTGCTGGTTGGCCAATATCACACGCATGGACACCGCGCGCTTGAATTAAAGGCGTCTACGCTGCTGGAACTGTTGCAAAGCTTTGATGTGTACCGCCGTCCCCAGCGCTTCGAGGAGTTCATCATGGCCTGCGAAATGGATGCACGGGGGCGCAAGGGGCTTGAGGAACGGAATTATCCACAGGCTGATTATCTGCGGGGAGCCGCGGCAGCGGCTCGCGCAGTGGCGGTGCAGCCGCTGTTGGAAAAGGGCTTCAAGGGACAGGAACTGGGTGAGGCAATCAAGCGTGAGCGCCTCAGGGCATTGAAGGCCTACAAGGAAGCAGCAGCGAATTAAAGGCGGTCGTGCCAGTTTCCGCGTGTTCGCCGGGGGTTCCGCCGCCTCAGAGCAGATCCGGTGGCGTAAGCTGCTGCCCTCGCCATTGGAAAGCCACCGGGGCCAATACCTGGTCGATCTGCGCCTCTTCCCACAACGTGGCAAAGCTTTTGCCCACGCCAGGGTGGATTCGATCCGGCGCGATCAAAGACAAAGGCCACAGGACAAAGGCATTCTTGAGAATTTCGGCACGCGGTAGGATCAAGCCGTCGAAGTTGCCTACCTGCTCGCCATACAACAACACGTCGATGTCCAGCGGCAGGCCCTTGCGGTCCGGTGCATAACGACCGTTGTCGGCCTCGATGAACTTGAGGCGACGGTCCAACTCAATCAGCGACAGGTCAGTGAAGGCCGACAAGACGAAATTGAAAAAAGGCCCACTCTTGATGCCCACCGGCTGGCTCTCGAACACGGCCGAACAGCGCATGTCCACCAGAAAACCGGCCAGTGCTTCAAGCCCCGCGCATAGATGGGTTTCGCGCTCGATATTGCTACCAAGCCCGAGGAAAACCTGTGTCAGCGACATCCGCGCTCGATCTCCACGCCCACACCGCTGGCAGCCGGTACGGCGCCAGGCTTGGTCACTTTCAGGCGCAGCCAGGTGATTTCGAACTCATCCATGAGCACCTGGGCCAGTCGTTCGGCAAAGGTCTCGACCAACTGGAACTGCGCCTGCTCGGCGAACGCCTGGATGCGTGACGATACGCTGGCGTAATCGAGCGCCAGGGTCAGGTCGTCGCCCGCAGCGGCCGGACGGTTGTCCCAGGCAAAACTCAGGTCAAGGCGCAGGCACTGTCGGATGCCTCGTTCCCAGTCGTAGGCACCGATTACCGTGTCGACTTCAAGGCCTTCGATAAAAACTCTGTCCAAGCACTCTTCTCCGCAGCACGACAAGGGCGCATTGCGCCGTTAGAATCAGGGCGTCCCCGCCCGGAATGGTTAGCATGTTTTGGTTACTGGCGATCCTCGCCTACCTGCTCGGCTCACTGTCCTTCGCCATTTTGCTCAGCCGCCTGACCGGTCGTCCGGATCCGCGAATGAGTGGCTCGGGTAATGCCGGCGCCACCAACATGCTACGCCTGGCCGGACGAAAACTCGCCATCCTGACCCTGCTCGGTGACCTCTGCAAAGGCCTCTTCCCGGTACTGATCGCCAGCCTTGCAGGACTGTCGTTACAGCAACAGGCCTGGATCGGCGTCTGTGCCGTCATCGGCCATCTGTTCCCATTGTACTTTCGCTTTCGTGGCGGCAAGGGCGTCGCCACTGCCGCTGGAATGCTGCTGGGCCTGTATCCGCCGGCCGCCCTGCTTGCCGTCTGCACCTGGCTACTGACTTTCTACCTGACCCGCACCAGCTCGCTAGCCGCGCTGATCGCCACACCGCTCACCCTGCCATTACTGGCTTGGCAGGAGCCGGCGGCCCTGCTGCCGATGACAGCGCTCGTCGCGCTGATCGTCTGGCGTCACCGGGGCAATCTACGCGACCTGTTCGCCGGGCGCGAACGGCATTTCTAAACATCGCTTCACAGCGGCGACAACTGCTCCATTGGCCAACGGGCCTGCACGCTGATCGCCAGGCTCTCCTGCTGGCCCGCTTGCAGGCGCTGGCAGCCGGCAAAGGCAATCATCGCGCCGTTATCCGTGCAGAACTGTGGTCGAGCGTAGTAAACGTCGCCCTTCATGTCGCCAAGCATTTTTTCCAGGGAAATCCGCAAGGCCTTGTTCGCGCTCACGCCGCCGGCGATGACCAGGCGCTTGAGCCCGGCCTGCTTCAACGCGCGCTTGCACTTGATGGTCAAAGTCTCTACCACGGCCTGCTGGAACGCCAGGGAGATGTCGCAACGGGCTTGCTCACTGTCGTCCCCGGCGCTGACACATTGCTGCCAGGTGTTCAGCGCGAAGGTTTTCAAGCCGCTGAAGCTGAAATCCAGACCCGGTCGATCGCACATCGGACGCGGAAAGACGAAACGTCCTTCAACACCCTGGGTTGCCAGCCGTGCGATTTCCGGCCCGCCCGGATAGTTGAGCCCCATCATCTTCGCGGTTTTGTCGAAAGCTTCCCCGGCGGCATCATCGAGCGATTCACCCATGAGCTCGTATTGACCGATCCCATCCACGCGGACCAGCTGGGTATGCCCACCCGACACCAACAAAGCGACGAACGGGAATTGCGGCGGCTGCGGCTCCAGCATCGGCGCCAGCAGATGGCCTTCCATGTGATGCACGCCCAGCGCCGGGATGCCCCAGGCAAAGGCCAGCGCCTGGGCGCAGGAAGCGCCGACCAGCAGCGCGCCCACCAGGCCCGGCCCGGCCGTATAGGCAATGGCATCGATCTCGGTCGGCACACAGTCGGCTTCGGCCAGGACCTGGCGGATCAAGGGCAGCATGCGCTTGACGTGGTCGCGGGACGCAAGCTCGGGCACCACGCCGCCGTAGGCGCGATGCAGGTCGATTTGACTGAACAAAGCGTCAGCCAGCAGGCCGCGCTCACTGTCGTAGAGGGCAACGCCGGTTTCGTCGCAGGATGTTTCTAATCCCAGTACTAGCATGGGTTTGCGCCTTGTAGAGGCTGAATTCGAAGGCGCGCATAATAGTCGCCGCGTTGTGCCCCGACCAGCGGTTTTCGATCAGAGGCTTTGCATTCCGAGCGATGAGGGGTTAACATCCGCAACCCTTAAAAACCGACGTCTTCAAGTGCTCTTTTGCCGCGAGGATGTTGACCCCGGTAATGAATGAAGGTAGCTCTGGATGCCAGCCGTCAAAGTAAAAGAGAACGAACCCTTCGACGTAGCTCTGCGTCGTTTCAAGCGCTCCTGCGAAAAAGCCGGTGTTCTGGCTGAAGTTCGTAGCCGCGAATTCTACGAGAAGCCGACTTCCGAGCGTAAGCGCAAAGCAGCAGCCGCTGTTAAGCGTCACGCCAAGAAAGTTCAGCGCGAACAGCGCCGCGCCGTACGTCTGTACTAATACACAGACGCCCGTCGCAAGCTTCTTGCCAAGCCCGGCCTTCAAGCCGGGCTTATGGCATTTGCGGAACAACGCTTGATGCTTCACCGTCAAAGTCGCAGACGCGACCTAGACAACCCGCTTCACCGCGTCAGACCTGGCTCTTTTGCCAGCGGTGCACGTCTCTTCTGACGAGCCTTCCAAGGCTACTGACGAGCACACCCTGATTCCTCTAACGACGATCAGCCCAAGGCACCTGCCTGCGTGCCCGCTTCATGAGCTATCCGTGGCCAGATCGGCCGTTACCGGATTCAGCGCAACACATTCATACAGTCGAGTACTGATAGTAATTAACGTCAGTGGACAATCGGCAGATACACTTCCGACAGCAATGAAGCAAACGATCCGGTCGAGCCACCTTTTTGCCGTGCCTCGAAACCTGGAATCGATCATGCCTGCTGGTTTCGGATCCTATTTCGCGCAGTGATGATGAGAACGCCATGGCCGGGCTAATTCCCCAGAGCTTTATTGACGACCTCCTGAACCGCACCGACATCGTCGACGTGGTCAGCTCTCGCCTGCAAATGAAGAAAGCAGGCAAGAACTACACCGCCTGCTGCCCGTTTCACAAAGAGAAAACCCCGTCCTTCAGCGTCAGCCCCGACAAGCAGTTCTATTACTGCTTTGGCTGCGGCGCGGGCGGCAATGCCCTCGGCTTCATCATGGACCACGACAACCTGGACTTCCCCCAGGCAGTCGAAGAACTGGCCAAAGCCGCAGGCATGGAAATTCCACGGGAAGAGAGCGGCCGGCAGCACAAGCCACGCCAACCCACCGATTCGCCGCTTTATCCGCTGCTGACGGCGGCAGCGGATTTTTATCGCCAGGCGCTTAAAAGCCACCCCGCGCGCAAGGCGGCGGTGGACTACCTCAAGGGTCGCGGATTGACTGGCGAGATTGCCCGGGATTTCGGCCTCGGCTTCGCCCCGCCCGGCTGGGACAATCTGTACAAACACCTGAGCAGCGACACGCTCCAGCAGCGCGCCATGATCGACGCAGGCCTGCTCATCGAGAACGCCGAGACAGGCAAGCGCTACGATCGCTTCCGTGACCGAGTGATGTTTCCGATCCGCGATACACGGGGGCGCATCATCGCCTTCGGCGGCCGGGTTCTGGGCGATGACAAGCCCAAGTACCTGAACTCTCCGGAAACCCCGGTTTTCCATAAAGGCCAAGAACTCTACGGTCTTTACGAGGCACGCAAGAACAACCGCAACCTCGACGAGATCATTGTCGTGGAAGGCTACATGGACGTTATCGCCCTGGCACAGCAAGGCTTGCGCAACGCCGTTGCGACCCTGGGAACGGCCACCAGCGAAGAACACATGAAGCGCCTGTTTCGCGTGGTGCCCAGCGTGCTGTTCTGCTTCGATGGCGACCAGGCGGGACGCAACGCCGCCTGGCGCGCATTGGAAGCGACATTGCCATGCCTGCAGGACGGGCGACGTGCACGTTTCCTGTTCCTGCCCGAAGGCGAGGACCCGGATACCCTGGTGCGCTCCGAAGGCACCGACGCATTTCGTGCGCGGATCAACCAGCACGCCCAACCGCTGGCCGATTATTTTTTCCAGCAACTGACCGAAGAAGCCGATCCACGCTCCCTTGAAGGCAAGGCCCACATGGCCACCCTCGCGGCACCGCTGATCGACAAGGTGCCCGGTGCCAACCTGCGCACACTCATGCGCCAACGGCTCAGCGAAATCACCGGCCTGAACAACGAAGCGATGAATCAACTGGTGCACAGCGCTCCGCAGGAAGCACCGCCAGCGTATGACCCAGGCATCGATTACGACGCGATGCCGGATTTCGCCGACTATCATCAACCTCAGCAGGATTACGCGCCTCAGCAGGAATGGACGTCGAAAAAAACCGCCGGTGGCGGCAAGAAATGGGACAAGAAGCCCTGGGACAAGAACGGCAAGCGGGGCGATCGCGACCAGCCACGTGTCCCGCGCGTGCCGGCCGCCGTCGAACCACCAACACTGGCCGCCCTGCGCACCTTGCTGCATCACCCGCAACTGGCTGAGAAGGTCGAGGACGCAGGACATTTTGCCGCCGAGGACCACAGCAATACACAATTGCTGGTCGCACTCCTTGAAGCCGTGCAGAAGAACCCCAAGCTAAACTCATTCCAGTTGATCGCTCGGTGGCATGGCACCGAGCAGGGGCGCCTCTTGAAGGCGCTGGCCGAGAAGGAATGGCTGATAGAGGGAGACAACCTTGAACAACAGTTTTTCGACACCATTACTAGCTTGTCCGCCCGCCAACGCGAGCGAAACCTGGAACAACTTCTGCGCAAAGCTCGCCAGAGCGAGTTGACCAGCGAAGAGAAAAACCAATTGCGGGATCTACTCAGCCGCAATGTTTGCGCATCAAACCCGACCTCAACTGGCGCGTGAGGTCACAGCTCAGGTATAATCCTCGGCTTGTTTTTTGCCCGCCAAGACCTTCAGTGGATAGGGTGTTATGTCCGGAAAAGCGCAACAGCAGTCTCGTATCAAAGAGTTGATCCTATTGGGTCGTGAGCAGGGCTACCTGACTTACGCGGAGGTCAACGACCACCTGCCGGAGGATATTTCAGATCCGGAACAGGTGGAAGACATCATCCGCATGATCAATGACATGGGGATCAACGTATTCGAGGTTGCTCCAGATAAGGATGCCCTTATGCTGGCCGACGCCGATACCGACGAGGCGGCCGCTGAAGAAGCGGCCGCAGCGTTGGCGGCGGTCGAGACCGACATTGGTCGCACCACCGACCCCGTGCGCATGTATATGCGTGAAATGGGTACGGTAGAGCTCCTCACGCGTGAAGGCGAAATCGAAATCGCCAAGCGTATTGAAGAAGGCATCCGTGAAGTGATGGGCGCGATCGCGCACTTCCCTGGCACGGTCGACCATATTCTCTCCGAGTACACCCGCGTTACCACCGAAGGTGGCCGCCTATCCGACGTCCTGAGCGGCTACATCGACCCGGACGACGGCATCGCGCCGCCTGCCGCTGAAGTGCCGCCGCCGATCGACGCGAAAGCCGCCAAGGCTGACGACGATACCGATGACGAAGACGCCGAAGCGAGCGACGACGAAGAAGAGGCCGAAAGCGGTCCCGATCCGGTCATCGCTGCCCAGCGCTTCGGTGCCGTGGCCGACCAGATGGAGATCACCCGCAAGGCCCTGAAAAAGCATGGTCGCAACAACAAGCAGGCAATCGCCGAGCTGTTGGCGCTGGCCGAGCTGTTCATGCCGATCAAGCTTGTACCCAAGCAGTTCGAAGGCTTGGTAGAGCGTGTTCGCAGTGCCTTGGATCGCCTGCGTCAGCAAGAGCGCGCGATCATGCAATTGTGCGTTCGTGATGCGCGCATGCCCCGTGCAGACTTCCTGCGCCAGTTCCCTGGTCACGAAGTCGACGAAAGCTGGACCGATGCACTGGCCAAGGGCAAGAGCAAATACGCCGAAGCCATTGCCCGCCTGCAACCGGACATCATTCGTTGCCAGCAGAAGCTAAGCGCGCTGGAGACCGAGACCGGCCTGAGCATCGCTGAAATCAAGGACATCAACCGTCGCATGTCGATCGGCGAAGCCAAGGCCCGCCGCGCGAAGAAAGAGATGGTCGAAGCGAACTTGCGTCTGGTGATCTCCATCGCCAAGAAGTACACCAACCGTGGCCTGCAATTCCTCGACCTGATCCAGGAAGGCAACATCGGCCTGATGAAAGCGGTGGACAAGTTCGAATACCGTCGCGGCTACAAGTTCTCGACTTATGCTACCTGGTGGATCCGTCAGGCGATCACTCGCTCGATCGCCGACCAGGCCCGCACCATCCGTATTCCGGTGCACATGATCGAGACGATCAACAAGCTCAACCGTATTTCCCGGCAGATGTTGCAGGAGATGGGTCGCGAACCGACCCCGGAAGAGCTGGGCGAACGCATGGAAATGCCTGAGGACAAGATCCGCAAGGTACTGAAGATCGCCAAAGAGCCGATCTCCATGGAAACCCCGATCGGCGATGATGAAGACTCCCATCTGGGTGACTTCATCGAAGACTCCACCATGCAGTCGCCGATCGATGTCGCCACCGTTGAGAGCCTCAAGGAAGCGACTCGCGAAGTACTTTCCGGCCTCACGGCCCGTGAAGCCAAGGTTCTGCGCATGCGTTTCGGCATCGACATGAATACCGACCACACCCTCGAGGAAGTCGGTAAGCAGTTCGATGTGACCCGTGAGCGGATTCGTCAGATCGAAGCCAAGGCGTTGCGCAAACTGCGCCACCCGACGCGAAGCGAGCATCTACGCTCTTTCCTCGACGAGTGACCTTCAAAACCCCCGGCCCTGCCGGGGGTTTTGCTATGCGCAGATAAAACGCTTTCGTTGCCACCCCCGCCCTTTTGCCCGTCTACACTCGAAACATCCTCCCCAAGCCAAGACGAGACCGTGATGCCCAGACTGACGGCCGTGCTTTTGCTGTCACTGATGACCTGGACCGCGACGGCCGGCGCGTTGACGCTCACCGACGAAGAGCGCCGCTGGCTCAAGGACCACCCCGACCTGCGCCTGGGTGTCGATGCCTCATGGCCGCCGTTCGAATTCCGCGACGATCAGGGGCGCTACCAAGGCCTGGCTGCCGATTACGTCGATATCATTCGCCAGCGATTGGCGATTACATTGACGCCCATCGAGCCAGTGAGCTGGACCGTGGTGCTGGAGCAGGTCGCACAGGGCAAAATCGATCTTTTGCCGGGCATCATGTCCACCCCCGAACGCCAGAATTATCTGGCTTTTACCCGTCCCTACCTGGATTTCCCGATTGTCATCCTCGCCCATCACGGGGGCGCCCAACCGCGCAGGCTGGAGGACTTGTACGGCTTGAAGATCGCCGTGGTGGAAAACTATGCCCCCCACGAGTTGTTGCGCAATCACCATCCCGACCTGAATCTGGTTGCCCTGCCCAACGTCAGCTCGGCCTTGCAGGCGCTGGCGACGGATCAGGTGGATGCCGTGGTGGGTGACCTTGCTTCCAGCGTCTGGAGCCTGCGCCAGCTCAAGCTCGATGGGCTCTACGTAAGTGGGGAAACGCCCTACCGGTATCAATTGGCGATGGCCGTCCCCCAGGAAAACAAGATTCTCGTGGGCATTCTGGACAAAGTGATGGCAGATATGACGTCGGCCGAAATCAGCGAGATCCAGGAAAAGTGGATCGGCAATGTGCGCGATTATCGTCAACTCTGGTCAGATCTGCTGCTTTACGGCCTGCCAGGAATGCTTCTGCTGGGCGGCATCCTGGCCGTGGTGATTCGCATCAATCGTCGCCTCAGCTCGGAAATAGCCCGGCGAGTCGATCTTGAACAGGAACTGCGCAGCAGCGAATACCATTATCGGGGATTGGTCGAGAGCCTTTCGGCCATCGCATGGGAAGCGAGGGTCAGCGATTTCACCTACAGCTACGTGTCGCCCCACGCCGAAGAGCTGCTCGGCTACCCTCTCGCCCATTGGCTCATTCCTGGCTTCTGGCGCAACATCATCCACCCGGCAGACCTCATACGCGCCCAGACTTATTGCGACCACGAAGTGCTTGCCGGCCGCGATCACTGCGTCGATTACCGGGTTATCACTGCTGATGGTCGCTGCCTCTGGGTCAGGGATATCGTCAGCCTCATCCAGCACGGCCACGAGCCGCTGATGCGTGGCTTGATGATCGACATCAGTGAAGCCAAGCACACCGAGGAAGCGTTACGTCTTTCCGAACAAAAATTCGCCTCGGTGTTTCGCCAGTGCCCCGACATCCTGGTGATTGCGCGCCTGCAGGACGGCTGCCTGCTGGAAGTGAACAAAGCTTTCGAGGAACAGATCGGCATCAGTGCCGACCAGGTGATTGGCAAAAACACTACGGACCTGGACATCTGGGGCATTCAAGGCGTCGGGCCAAGCCTGTTGCAGCGTTTGCAGGCCGGCAGCATCCGCAACCTCGAAATGCCCTTTCGACGCAGCAACGGCCAGGTGTTTACCGGCCTGATCTCGGCCGAACCCTTCGATCTCGACACCACCCCCGCCCTGGTGGTGGTCGTGCGCGACATCAGCCAACTCAAGGAAACCCAACAACAACTGCAGACCTCCGAAGAAAAGTTCGCCAAGGCTTTTCATGCCTCGCCCGACGGCCTGTTGCTGTCCCGGCAAAGCGACGGCCTGCTGATAGAAGTCAACGAGGGTTTCAGTCGCATCACCGGTTTCAACAGCGCCCTGTCGGTGGATCGCTCCACGCTGGACCTCGGCATCTGGGTCAACCTCAACGAACGCAAACAGATGCTCGACCTGCTGCAACGGGACGGTTTCGTCAAGGATTTCAGCTGCCATATCCGCCGCAACGACGGGCAGATCCGGCTCTGCGAGGTGTCCAGCCGTCCCCTGCCCATCGGCAATGAAGACTGCATGCTGACCATCGCCCGGGACATCACTGAGCGCCACTTCATGCAGGAAAAACTGCAACAGGCAGCCACCGTGTTCGAAAGCACCGCCGAGGGCGTCCTGATCACCGACACGCAACAGCACATCAACGCCGTCAACCGCGCTTTCACCGAAATCACCGGCTATAGCGAAAGCGAAGCATTGGGCCACACCCCCCGCTTACTGGCCTCCGGCCTACATGACAGTGCCTTCTATGCGGCAATGTGGCATCAGCTGACGGCGGAGGGTCATTGGCAAGGAGAGATTTCCAACCGACGTAAAAACGGGGAACTGTACCCCAGCTGGCTAACCATCAGCGCCGTGCGCAACCGGGGCCATCAAATCACTCACTTCGTTGCGGTTTTTGCCGATATTTCAAGCCTCAAGCACGCCCAGGCCCGACTCGATTACCAGGCACACCACGACCCGCTCACCGGCCTTCCGAATCGCACCTTGTTCGAAAGCCGCTTGCTGACCGCCCTGAACAGCCAGCAGGAAAACGGGGGACAAGGCGCAGTGTTGTTCCTTGATCTGGACCGTTTCAAACATATCAACGACAGCCTCGGGCACCCGGTCGGTGACCTGCTGCTAAAGGGCATCGCCGTACGGCTGCGCGAGCAGCTACGGGACATCGACACAGTGGCGCGCCTGGGAGGCGACGAGTTCATCATCCTGCTGCCTGGCCTGCAACAGCCCAGCGACGCCGAGCACATCGCCCAAAAACTCCTGAACTGTTTTGGCGCGCCTTTCCAGGCAGGTGAACACGAGTTTTTCATCAGCGCCAGCATTGGTACCAGCCTGTATCCTCAGGATGGCTGCGACGTGGCCACGCTGGTCAAGAATGCCGACGCGGCGATGTACCGATCCAAAGCCAAGGGGCGCAACCGGGTAGAAAGCTACACCCGCGACCTCACGGCCCAAGCCAGCGAGCGCGTGGCGCTGGAACACGAACTGCGACGGGCGATCGAGCGCAACGAGTTGTCGTTGTCTTTCCAGCCAAAAATCAGCCTGGTCGACAACAGCCTGGTGGGCGCCGAGGCACTGATTCGCTGGACCCATCCGACGTTCGGCGACGTGCCCCCGGAACACTTCATTCCTCTGGCCGAAGAAAACGGGATGATCCTGCAGATCGGCGACTGGGTGCTAGAGACCGCCTGCCGACAGCTATGCGAATGGAATTGCACTCACGAAAGCCTCGGCCCGCTGTCAGTGAACCTGGCTGGCGTCCAACTGCGCCAACCCAACCTGCTGGGTCGTATCGAACAACTCTTGCGGGAAAACCATCTCGAACCGGGCTTATTGCAACTGGAGATTACCGAAAACTTCATCATGAGCCAGGCCGAAGAAGCCCTGGCAGTGTTGCACCAGTTGAAAAAACTCGGTGTGCAACTGGCCATCGACGACTTCGGCACCGGCTATTCCTCACTCAGCTACCTCAAGCGCCTGCCGCTGGATATCCTCAAGATCGACCAATCCTTCGTCCGCGGCCTGCCCGATGACCCCCACGACGCGGCCATCGTACGGGCAATTATCGCCCTGGGTCGCAGCATGCAATTCACCATCATCGCCGAAGGCGTCGAAACCCTGGCCCAACAACAATTCCTCGCCGAGGAGGGCTGCGAACAGATCCAGGGCTACATTGTCAGCCTGCCCCTGTGCGCCGAAGAGTTCGCCGCAACGTTTCTGCGTGTAACCGTATCGGATTTTTCGGATAGCACAGCCGAGAAACCGTCGCTATAATCCGCGGCCTACTGAGGGCCCATAGCTCAGTTGGTTAGAGCAGAGGACTCATAATCCTTTGGTCCACGGTTCGAGTCCGTGTGGGCCCACCAAACTGAAAGCCGCGCATTGCGCGGCTTTTGCTTTTCCAGACGGTCATCATCTTGACTTGTCGGGGCCAGAAAAAAGCGTACAACCATCAATCGCAAGCACTACGTCACGGTCATCATTTCCCCCGCGCGACAACCCTTACGTGTCACGCTGATTTTTCGGTACTGAGCAGCCACCGGAGCTTTGCGCTCCAGCAGCTCCAGGCAGGTTTCAGGTTCGTCGAGGGGCAGCGTCTTCAATTCCTCCACCTCGATTTCCCACCACCGACTCGCCAACAGGCGCTCGATAACATCAGGAGCGTGCCTGAACCGCACTACCTTGGCCGGGACGCCCGCTACGATTGCGTAGGCCGGCACATCCCCAGCCACGACTGCCCGGGTTGCAATCACCGCGCCCGTGCCGACGTTGACGCCCTCCATGACCATGGCATGGCTGCCCACCCAGACGTCGTGGCCAATCGTGGCCATTTGGGTCCTGGCACGGTAACTCAGCGGGGAAGCCGTGTATTGGAAAGGATGAGAGCTGAGCCAATCGGTGGGATGCGTGTGCTTTTCCTGGCCTATCACCACGCCAGTGCCCATTGAGCAAAAGCGACCGATCGATGCCACCAGGGATAGATGGCTGCCACTGCGGATATAAGTGTGGGCGCCGATCGCGAGACGCGGCGAGTCAATGTCGACGTGCCCAAGGGCAACGCCCTCTTCCAGGGTCAGCTCTGTCCTCCTGCTCAGCGATTGGAGGCCGCCAGCAAGCTTGCACCGGTGTCTCTTGACCCAACGCTTCCAGTAAAAATCTTTTAACGATCCCATCTTGTTTCCCAAGACTGCAAAGCAGTTCATAGCGGAACGCAATTGCAGCAGAGATACCGGGCCGTGTATGTCAGGCCATTCCGAAAATCCTCATGAAGCCGGTTAGCCTCGACCCGTCGTTTTTTTCAGTGCGGCTCACTTACAATTGCAAACCCCGGCCTTCGAGAGACCTCCATCATCGCCACTCCCAGCCTGTCCCGCCTGTTCCTCGAACTCTTCTGGCAACTCGGCATCCTCGTGGTGCCAGCCTTTTTCGTTACCGTTCTGCCCCCGCCGCTGGCCTTGCTGGCAGTGATTTTCCTAGGGTCGCTGATGGGCCTCGCCGCGCGCCTGGGCGCTCTGACGATGGGCCGAGGCATCGCGAGGCTGACGGTGGGTGCCGTATTTGGCCTGGGCTTCAGCCTGGGCCGGGCGCTGCCGGAGTGGTGGGGCATTCTCGTGGCGATCATCGCCATCATTGTCGGGCTCGCCTGGGTCAGCAAATGGGAGCGGCGCCTTGGGTTGGCACCGGTTTCCACCAAGGGGCCAAGCGCCTGGGGCGGTAACGAGCCGCTTCTGACCCCGGAAGGCGAGCCAATCCGGGTGTTCAACCACAGTGAAATCGCCATGGGCGGTCCTGTGTATTGCGATTACTTGTTTCCAGACGGCGTACTTTTGCAAGGGATCGGTTCTTCGGCGGTATTTTCCAGCGACTGGCGCTATTTTGCCGCGCCGGTGCCGTCACGGCAGAACTGGGGACTGGTCATTCTCGACCGCCAGCAGCGCACCTTATACCGCTGCGCCGAAAGCGAATTCTGGGAGCTGGACGCTTTTGATTCTGATCAACTGAGCGGCCGCTACAGCCCATTGGTCGATAACGGCGTCCGTCAGGTTCGCCTGGAAAAGCTGCTACAAACCGCAGAGGCAGTCGACCTGATTCCCGTCGCGGATCTTTGGCTGGAGCCTGGCTGGCACCCGGACAATCTCCAGCCTACCTTCGAACGTCCGTCCGCTGATGGTCGACAATGCCTGGCTGGCAACATCATCTTGCCGGCTACGCTGCGCGATTTGGACCGACCCCTGGAGCCACTGTATTCGCCGCGCTATGCCGTCAGCATCAATGGGCAGCCGTCCGGGCTCTTGATGACCGCCGATGCGCCATTGGTGTGGAGCACCGATCACCGCGCCCTGGTGTGCCTGGCCGGGGAACAGGCCAACGAGGCGCAAGGCGAACGGTATTGGTCGTGGCAAGTGGACAAAGGCTGGCGCGACCTGCCCTTGCCTTGGATCAAGAGCACCACCGAACCGTCTTTTTATTGGCATGACTTGCTGAAGCTCGATGCAGGCCAGGTGCATATCGACGCTTACCTCGACTATCCACGACCGGGTTCCGGCCAGTATGGCTACCGCTTGGACAGTATCCACAGCGATACCGAGACGCAGACGGGCCACGACATCCAGGGTCGGGTGCAGGTGGGCGAGTTCAAGCTGACGCGCACGGCCATCGTCATGCCGTTGGACAGCCCGGGCCGCCGGGGCGATTCGCACATCGAGACCCAAGCGCTGCTGGGCGGCACAAGCGCGCGCCTGGGCTGGCAGGGTGACAATCGCGAAGGGCTTGGTGGCTATCGCTGCCAGACCGGTGACTGGCTCCTGCCGGAACGCTGGCTGCTGGATCATCGCGCCTCGGACTGTGGTCGGTACCTGGCGCTGCTGCCTTTTGGAGGGGCAACGACCGTTGCCACCCATGCAGTGGTGGCCGACGTGCAAGAGCGGCGCCTGCTGAAAGGGCCCGCCATGTGGGTAGAACGGATCCTCGACTTTCGCGATGGTCGGTTGAGTCTGGCGGTGGTCGTAGGTCGTCTCGACAATGATCTGCAGAGCAGCCCGCTCCGGCGCTTCAATGTCGCGGCGCCAGAGGTCGGCAGCGACGCGTCTTTCTGTCGCCCCAACGAGCAATCCCGGCTGTTCTATAACACGGTGCAGTTGCAGCCCACAGACTCGCAACTGAGCGTCATCCCCCCATGGCGCTTGGTGGATCGGCCGCAAGCGGCGACTGCCGATGGCGATTTCATCCAGCCCGCGCCGACTCATCGGGACGCTGCCTGGCTGTTCGGCAGCGAGACCGAATATGCCGACAGCTGGGTGCGCGCCGGTACGCCGCGGCTTGGCGGTTATCTGCTGACGGCTTCAGGCTGCGCCTTGGTCGATCTGGCCCCTTCGATGATCTGGTCCTCGGATGGCCGCTACCTGGCCCTGACCCGCATGGCAACTGACGTGGCGCAGCTGTGCGAAAGTTATCGGGGCTGGCAAATGATGCTTCTCGATGTCCAGGCGCACACGCTGCGGATTCATCCGCGATGGCTGGGCAATCGGCCCGAGTTCGAAGGCTTCGATGAAGAAAAGCTGCGGGTCCGGTGTTTCGAACGCGACTGGGAAACCGAAGACGATGAGGATCGAGGCGCGGCGCAGTCGTTTACGCTCGACGATTTGCTGCTGCTGCCCGCGGAACAACTGATCGGCGAGGACGGCCTCTGGCTCAGGCCTTCGCAAGCGCACCTCGCCCCAGCCTGGCGAGCGCTGGCCTTGCCTGCCATCAGCTACTTCGAACGCCGGAGCCTGTAACATGCCCGCCAATGATGCCTGCGCTGGAGCTGACCTTGACTGATACCCGCCCTCCCGTCCTCGACGAAATTGATCGCCAGCTGATCGCGGCGCTGCAAATCAACGCCCGGGAAAGCGTCGCCGTGCTTGCCCGGCAGTTGGGCATCGCCCGCACGACCGTGACCTCGCGCCTGGCTCGACTGGAAAAATCCAAGATCATCACCGGATACGGCGTGCGTCTGGGGCAGCGAGTGATCGATGGCGGTTTGCAGGCTTACGTCGGCATAAAGGTCCAGCCACGCTCGGGGAAAGACGTATTGCGGCGCTTGAGTGCGATGGCCCAGGTCCAGCAGTTGTGCGCGGTGAGCGGCGAGTTCGATTACGTGGCCTGGCTGCGCACCGACTCGCCGGAACAGCTGGATCAACTGCTGGACCAGATCGGCAGCGTGGACGGGGTGGAGAAAACTACCACTTCGATCATTCTCAGCAGCAAGATCGACCGGGGGCAGCCCGTCTAGAACCTGCCCAAAATCCTGTGGGAGCGAGCCTGCTCGCGATGGCGGCGGATCAGTCAACATTTGCACGGGCTGACGGCCCGCTATCGCGAGCAGGCTCGCTCCTACAAGAGCTGGTTTCGTCATTAAGCCTATCTAGGCAGTGAAAATGACGGCGATACGTACAAAACGACGACACATTGCGTCTTATTAACGTGTTTCATGCTCTCTAGAATGGCTGGCATCTTTCCTATACTCAGACGCGAACACCGCGCCGAGTCGCCTACCAAGGTCAGCCATGAACAAGAACAATCGCCACCCTGCCAACGGCAAGAAACCCATCACCATTTTCGGCCCGGACTTTCCCTTCGCCTTTGACGACTGGATCGAACACCCAGCTGGCCTGGGCATGATTCCGAAGCACAATCACGGCGCCGAGGTAGCGATTGTCGGCGCCGGGATCGCCGGCCTGGTGGCCGCTTACGAGCTGATGAAAATGGGCCTCAAACCGGTGGTGTACGAGGCGTCGAAGCTGGGCGGACGCCTGCGCTCCCAAGCGTTCAACGGCGCCGAAGGTATCGTCGCCGAACTCGGCGGCATGCGTTTCCCAGTGTCGTCCACGGCGTTCTACCACTACGTCGACAAGCTGGGCCTGGAGACAAAACCCTTTCCCAACCCGTTGACGTCGGCCTCGGGCAGCACGGTCATCGACCTTGAAGGGCAGACCTATTACGCAGAAAGCATGGCTGACCTTCCGGCGTTATTCCAAGAAGTGGCCGACGCCTGGGCCGACGCATTGGAGGCTGGCTCGCGCTTCGGCGATATCCAGCAAGCGATCCGCGACCGCGACGTCCCGCGTCTCAAGGAGCTGTGGAACACCCTGGTGCCGCTGTGGGATGACCGCACCTTCTATGACTTTGTCGCTACGTCAAAGGCCTTCGCCAAGCTCTCGTTCCAGCATCGCGAAGTGTTCGGCCAGGTTGGTTTCGGCACTGGCGGCTGGGACTCGGACTTTCCCAACTCGATGCTCGAAATCTTTCGCGTGGTGATGACCAACTGCGACGATCATCAGCACCTGGTGGTCGGCGGCGTCGAGCAGGTCCCCCACGGAATCTGGAAACACGTGCCAGAGCGCTGCGTGCATTGGCCGGAAGGCACCAGCCTGAATTCGTTGCACCTGGGCGCGCCTCGCAGCGGCGTGAAGCGCATTGCCCGTGCCGATAACGACCGCTTCACCGTGACCGACGTCTGGGGTGACACCCGGGAATACGCCGCCGTGCTGGTGACGTGCCAGACTTGGCTGCTGACCACCCAGATCGAATGTGAAGAAGCGCTGTTCTCGCAAAAAATGTGGATGGCCCTGGACCGCACCCGCTACATGCAAGCATCGAAGACATTCGTGATGGTCGACCGGCCCTTCTGGAAGGACAAGGACCCGCAGACCGGCCGCGACTTGATGAGCATGACCCTCACCGATCGGCTGACTCGCGGCACTTACCTGTTCGACAACGGCGACGACAAGCCAGGCGTCATCTGCCTGTCCTACTCATGGATGAGCGATGCGTTGAAAATGCTGCCGTATCCCGTGGAAAAACGCGTGAGGCTGGCGCTTGATGCGCTGAAAAAAATCTATCCGAACGTCGACATCGCCGCGCGGATCATTGGCGATCCGATCACAGTTTCCTGGGAAGCCGACCCCTATTTCCTCGGTGCATTCAAAGGCGCCCTGCCGGGCCACTACCGATACAACCAACGCATGTATGCACACTTCATGCAAGACGACATGCCGGCTGAACAAAAAGGGATCTTTATCGCCGGTGATGACGTCTCATGGACACCCGCCTGGGTAGAAGGCGCGGTCCAGACCTCGCTCAATGCCGTGTGGGGGATCATGAAACATTTCGGCGGTGAAACTCACCCCGAGAACCCGGGGCCAGGCGATGTGTTCGACGAAATCGGTCCGATCGCCTTGCCCGAATAAGGAGTTGTCGATGCGCGTAGCCCTTTACCAATGCCCACCGCTGCCCATGGAACCGGCCGGCAACCTGCAGCGACTGCACCAGGTCGCGCTGGAAGCCAGGGGTGCCGATGTGCTGGTGTTGCCGGAGATGTTCTTGACTGGCTACAACATTGGGGTCGATGCGGTGAATGTACTGGCCGAGGTCTACAACGGCGAATGGGCGCAGCAAATCGGCCGCATCGCCAAGGCGGCCGGCCTGGCCATTCTCTATGGTTACCCGGAGCGCAGCGAAGATGGGCAGATCTACAATTCGGTCCAATTGATCGACGCCCACGGCGAGCGCCTGGCCAATTATCGCAAGAGTCATTTGTTCGGCGACCTCGACCGCACGATGTTCAGCGCGGGCGATTCAGCGTTGCCGATCGTGGAGCTCAACGGTTGGAAGCTCGGCTTCCTGATCTGCTATGACCTAGAGTTTCCAGAAAATGCCCGGCGCCTGGCGCTGGCCGGCGCCGAGCTTATCCTGGTACCCACCGCCAACATGCATCCGTACGAGTTCATCGCCGACGTCACCGTGCGCGCCCGGGCCATCGAGAACCAGTGTTTCGTGGCCTATGCCAACTATTGCGGCCACGAAGGTGAGTTGCAGTATTGCGGTCAGAGCAGCATTGCCGCCCCGAACGGCAGCCGCCCGGCGTTGGCGGGGCTGGACGAAGCGTTGATCGTGGGTGAGCTGGATCGACAATTGATGGAGCAAACGCGGGCAGCCTACAACTACCTGCACGATCGGCGTGCGGCGCTGTACGGCGACTTGCACAAACACTGATCCGGGCTAATCCGCTAGCATGAGCACATCCCAGTCCTGGAAGCGCTCATGCCGGCCCCCGATTCCCTCCGCCCCTCTACCGAAACCCTGTCCAACGGCCTGAAATTGACGTTGCGTCATGCTCCTGGCCTCAAGCGCAGCGCTGCGGTGTTGCGCGTGGCCGCCGGTAGCCATGATGCGCCCAAGGCCTGGCCGGGGCTGGCGCACTTTCTTGAACATCTTTTCTTCCTGGGGACGGAGCGTTTTCCCACTGGGCAGAACCTGATGGCCTACGTGCGGGACCACGGCGGGCAGGTCAACGCGCGTACCAGTGAACGCACCACGGAGTTTATTCTGGAGCTGCCTCCTGCCGCCCTGCCCGGTGGGCTTGAGCGGTTGGCGGACATGCTTGCCCATCTGCGTCTGGATGAGACCGACCAGTTGCGAGAGCGGGAAATGCTGCACGCAGAGTTTATTGCCTGGTCCCAGGATGCGGCGGCCCAGCGGCAGGTTGCCTTGTATGAAGGACTGTCGAAGGGTCACCCACTGCGCGGCTTTCATGCGGGCAATCGCGACAGCCTCGCCGTACCACAGCCAGAATTCCAGAGCGCGCTGCGCGATTTCTACCAGCGTTTCTATCAGAGCGGCCAGATGACCTTGAGCCTGGCCGGCCCGCAACGCATCGGGACCCTGGAGGCGCTGGCCACTCAGTTCGGTGAAAGCCTGCCAACCGGCAGAACGCAGGTCAGGCAGCCACCGCCGAGGCTCATGGCAGCAACCGAGACCGGGTACCAGCAGGCCCGGCAAGATTCGCTCGACGTACTGTTCGCCTTCGAAAACTTGCCTGCCGCCTCGCCCCAAGCCTTGGATTTCCTCTGCCACTGGCTCAACGCCCCTAAACCGGGCGGGTTGCTTGCAACGTTGCGCCAACGCGGTCTGGCTGACAGCCTCAAAGCCGTGCCCCTGTATGAATTTTCTGGTCAGGCACTGCTTCACATCGAGTTCAAGCACGACCGCGACCAGGTGCCGACTGATATCCAACCGCTGCTGCGCGATTGGCTGGGTTTTTTTGCCGCTCAGGATGACTGGGCATCACTTCGCCAGGCGTTCACTGCGCTACGCCAACGCCAACTGGAGACGGCAACAGCCTTGCAACTGGCTCGTTGGGACAGCGAAGGACGCCAAGGCCCCTTGTCGGAAAACGACCTGATGCGCCTCAGGGAAATCCTCAAGCAATTACACGCCGTCGACCAGCCCGTCGAACCGTGGCAATTGCCCTCGCCCAACCCGTTTCTGCAGAGCATCAACGAACCACCCCGCGCCGGATTGATTCGCGGCCAAACCAGTGCCCACCGCGGCTTACGAACATTCGCACAAGACCGCAGCCGGGGCCGGCGCGAACGCTCGCCCATGCAGTTCAGCCAGGCATTGCCGGATACCTCGCCGGAAGGCGCGGTGTACCTGCGCTGGCTATTGGCGGCCCCCGTATCGCCCGGCCACCAACGCAGGCTCGATCGGCAATTGGCGGATCTGCGCGAAGACGCCCGCCAGGCCGGCGTGGACATTACCTTCGAGACTCATGACGAACAATGCCTGCTGAAACTGACCGGCTTGCAGGCACCGATGCCGCGAGTACTTGAACACCTGCTGGTGGAACTGGGCCAGCCGCTGCCGCCAGTCCCGGCCAATAGCGAGCCTCCCTTGATACCGATCCGACAGCTGTTGCGTGAATTGCCGGAGCTCTTGCGGCAAACCCCACGATCGCCATCATCGTCCGACAGCGATCAGAGCGTCTGGACGAACGCCCGATGGGACGGCTTGGCCGTCGGTCTGGCGGCGGCCACTCAAGTGGCGCTGGGCCCCGTTCTGGCGCGAATTCCTGGGATCGCCCGAGAAGAAGCGGTGTCGACGCTCGTGGCTGCTCCGGGACGCGCCTGGCACACGCTCGAAACTCCAGGAGACGACCACGCCGTACTGATGTTCTGCCCCACGGCAACCCAGGACATTTGCGACGAGGCTGCGTGGCGTTTGCTCGCCCATCTGAGCCAAACCCCGTACTACCAACGCCTGCGAGTGGACCTGCAACTGGGCTATGCGGTGTTCAGTGGTTTGAAGCAGATCGACGGACGCACCGGCCTGCTACTGGGCGCCCAATCACCCGGTGCCTCGGCAGCGCAGTTGGCTGAACATATGGAGCAGTTCCTGGAAACCTTGCCTGAGTTGATCCAGCAGCTAGACGACTCGACCCTGACCAGCCAGCAACAGGCCTTGGCCAGCCAGATTCAAAGCGCGGCGATGCCCATCGTCCAGGCAGCCGAACTGCTCTGGCAGGGCAAACTGGCCGGTCGTCCAACGGACTACCTGCAACGGTTACCCGACGTCATAACATCGATGACACGCGGACAACTGGTCGACGCCGCGCACCGTTTGAAAGAAGCCCTCGGCGGACGTTCCTGCCTGAGCAACGCGCCGTGCCCGGGAACGCCCTGGCGCGCGGTGCGATGATCGTTACCGGCCATGCAACGAGCTTTCTCAAAGAATCGCGGCGAAGGAATTTGTCAGATTTAGTAACATAGCCGCCTAAGCATCTGAACATCTCCGAGCGGAGGTGGACTATATGTATAGGTTCCACCCGTACCATCTAACCGAAGTATCCCAACCAAAGGAGTATTCCCATGTCCTGGTCCAAACCCGCATATATCGATCTGCGTATCGGCTTCGAAGTCACCATGTACTTCGCCAGCCGTTGATTGCTGCAGGCGGTAGTACGCAACACCACGCCTCGGTCATCCGGGGCGTTTTTATTTTCGGTTTGTAGATGGAGCGACCATGTTCGTCCAGATTCTAGGCTCCGCCGCGGGCGGCGGTTTTCCCCAGTGGAACTGCAACTGCGCCAATTGCGCAGGTTTTCGCAACGGCAGCCTGCGGGCCCAGGCGCGTACCCAGTCGTCCATCGCGATTTCCGACGACGGCGTGAGCTGGGTGCTGTGCAACGCCTCGCCGGACATTCGCGCCCAGCTCCAGGGATTTGCCCCGATGCAGCCTGGCCGGGCCCTGCGGGACACCGGTATCGGCGCGATCATTCTGATGGACAGCCAGATCGACCACACCACCGGCCTGCTCAGCCTGCGCGAAGGTTGCCCGCACCAGGTCTGGTGCACCGACATGGTCCATGAAGACCTGAGCACGGGTTTCCCACTGTTCAACATGCTCACCCACTGGAACGGCGGCCTGAGCTGGAACCGCATCCAACTCGATCAGAGTTTCACTATTGCCGCTTGCCCAAGCCTGCGCTTTACCCCACTGCCACTTCGCAGCGCCGCCCCGCCCTATTCCCCGCACCGCTTCGACCCGCACCCGGGCGATAATATCGGGCTGATCGTCGAAGACCTGCGCACCGGCGGCAAGCTGTTCTATGCACCAGGCCTGGGCAAGGTCGACGGTCCGCTGCTGGACATCATGGCCGGCAGCGACTGCCTGTTGGTGGACGGCACGATGTGGGACGACGATGAAATGCAGCGCCGTGGCGTCGGCACCCGCACCGGTCGGGAAATGGGCCACCTGGCGCAGCACGGCCCTGGCGGCATGCTTGAAGTGCTGGAGCAACTGCCCGAGCAGCGCAAGGTCCTTATTCATATCAACAACACCAACCCGATACTCGACGAGGATTCACCCGAGCGGGCCGAGCTGGTGCGACGCAATGTCGAAGTCGCCTACGACGGCATGAGCATCGAACTGTAGGAGGCCCCGAAATGACTGACACGCCATTGACCACCGCAGAATTTGAAGCAGCCTTGCGCGCCAAGGGCGCCTTCTACCATATCCATCACCCGTACCACGTGGCGATGTACGAAGGCCGTGCCACACGCGAGCAGATCCAGGGTTGGGTCGCGAACCGCTTCTATTACCAAGTGAACATTCCGCTCAAGGACGCCGCGATCCTGGCCAACTGCCCGGATCGGGAGGTCCGCCGCGAGTGGATCCAGCGTTTGCTTGACCATGACGGCGCCCCTGGCGAAGACGGCGGCATCGAAGCCTGGCTACGGCTGGGCCAAGCGGTGGGCCTCGATCCCGATCAATTGCGTTCCCAGGAACTGGTGCTGCCAGGTGTGCGCTTCGCCGTGGACGCCTATGTCAACTTCGCCCGCCGCGCCTCTTGGCAGGAAGCCGCCAGCAGCTCGCTGACCGAACTGTTCGCCCCGCAGATCCACCAGTCGCGCCTCGACAGTTGGCCGCAGCACTACCCATGGATCGACCCGGCCGGCTACGAATACTTCCGCACCCGCCTGGGCCAGGCCCGGCGCGACGTGGAGCACGGGTTGGCGATCACCTTGCAGCACTACACCACGCGTGAAGGCCAGGAACGCATGCTGGAGATTCTCCAGTTCAAACTCGACATTCTCTGGAGCATGCTCGACGCCATGAGCATGGCCTACGAACTGAACCGCCCGCCCTATCACACCGTGACCGACCAACGGGTCTGGCACAAAGGAATCGCCTTATGAGTTTCGATCGCAGCCAAATCCCCGATTGGCGCCCCGGCTATCGCTTTCAGTACGAACCGGCCCAGAAAGGTCACGTGCTGCTCTATCCTGAAGGCATGATCAAGCTGAACGACAGCGCTGCGCTGATCGGTGGCCTGATCGATGGCGAGCGCGATGTGGCGGCGATCATCGCTGAGCTGGACAAACAATTTCCCGGTGTGCCTGAGCTCGGTGACGACATCGAGCAATTCATGGAGGTCGCCCGTGCTGAGCACTGGATCACCCTTGCCTGAGAAGCCCGCCGTCGGCCTGCCGTTGTGGCTGCTGGCCGAGCTGACCTATCGCTGCCCGCTGCAATGCCCGTACTGCTCCAACCCGCTGGACTTTGCCGAGCAAGGCAAGGAACTGAGCACCGAGCAGTGGTTCAAGGTGTTCCGCGAGGCCCGGGAGATGGGCGCTGCGCAGTTGGGCTTTTCCGGTGGCGAACCGCTGGTGCGCCAGGACCTGGCCGAGCTGATCGGGGAGGCGCGCAAGTTGGGTTTCTACACCAACCTGATCACCTCCGGTATCGGTTTGACCGAACAGAAAATCAGCGATTTCAAGAAGGCCGGCCTGGACCATATCCAGATCAGTTTCCAGGCCAGCGATGAGCAGGTGAACAACTTGCTGGCCGGCTCGAAGAAAGCCTTCGCGCAAAAACTGGAAATGGCCCGGGCGGTGAAGGCCCACGGCTATCCGATGGTGCTGAACTTCGTGACCCATCGGCACAACATCGACAAGATCGATCGCATCATCGAGCTGTGCATCGCCCTGCAAGCCGACTTCGTCGAGCTCGCCACGTGCCAGTTCTATGGCTGGGCGCACCTCAACCGCGTCGGCCTGCTGCCCACCCGGGAACAGCTGGTGCGGGCCGAACGCATTACCAACGAATACCGGGCCAAGCTGGAAGCCGAAGGCAATCCGTGCAAGTTGATCTTCGTGACCCCAGACTACTATGAGGAACGCCCCAAAGCCTGCATGAACGGCTGGGGCAGCATCTTCCTGACCGTCACGCCGGACGGCACCGCATTGCCGTGCCATGGCGCCCGACAGATGCCGGTGCAGTTTCCGAATGTGCGCGATTACAGCATGCAGCACATCTGGTACGACTCGTTCGGCTTCAACCGTTTCCGCGGATACGACTGGATGCCCGAGCCCTGCCGCTCGTGCGATGAAAAAGAAAAGGATTTCGGCGGCTGCCGCTGCCAGGCGTTCATGCTCACAGGCGACGCCAGCAACGCCGACCCGGTGTGCAGCAAATCCGAACACCACGGCATGATTCTCCAGGCGCGCGAAGACGCCGAGCATGCCACGCAAACCATTGAACAACTGGCCTTTCGCAATGAACGAAACTCGCGCCTCATCGTTAAAGGCTGATCCGCTCAGCGCCGCCCAGGCTGTCGCGGCAGGCATCGACTTTGCCGAACTGCAACTCGGGCCTTCAGGGCTTTTCTGGAATGAATACCGCCCAGCGGATGGCGCCTGCCGGATCTGGCATTGGCAAGATGCCAAGGCCCGCTGTCTGACCCCGGACGGGTTCAGCGCGCGCAGTCGGGTCTACGAATACGGTGGCGGGTCGTTTTGCCTGAGCGATGACGGCGTGCTGTTTGTCAACGAGGCCGACCAACAGCTGTATTACCAGTCATTGGACGGCGATCGTCCCGTGGCGCTGACTTGGGGCGAGAGGCGATATGGCGACCTGCACTTCGCCGCGGGGCGAGTGCTGGCGGTTGAGGAACAGGCCAATCAGCATCGTCTGGTGTCGATCGGGCTGGCCGATTTTAAGCGACAGGTGCTGGCCGAGGGTGCGGATTTCTACGCCGCGCCGATCCTGAGCCCGGATCAAAAGCGCCTCGCCTGGATCGAATGGAGCCGTCCTCATCAACCCTGGACGGCCACGCGACTGATGTTGGCAGAGCGTAACGATGCAGGTTGGAGTGAGCCGCGCTGCGTTGCCGGCCAAGGTGAGGATGAGTCCATCCAGCAACCACGATTCGACGCGGCGAATCGTCTTTATTGCCTGACGGATCGGGGTGGTTATTGGCAGCCTTGGGTCGAAGATGCCGGCTTCTTGAAACCATTGGCTGCCGCCGAAGCCGATCACGCCCCGGCGCCTTGGCAATTGGGCGGCTGTACCTGGCTGCCCTTGGGCGAGGACATATACCTGGCGAGCTGGACCGAAGCGGGTTTTGGCCGGCTGGGCCTGCGCCATAGCGGCGCGATTGAGGAGTTCACCGGACCCTACAGCCGCTTTCGCAGCCTGGCCATGGATGAGCAATTCGTTTATGCAATTGCCGCTTCGCCGACCAGCCCGTCGGCGGTCATTGCTATTGAACGACAAAACCACGAAGCCATAATCGTGGCCGGCGGCGTTTCGCCGTTACCCGCCGAGCACATCAGCTGTCCGCAAACCCTGCGCTATCCCGTCGCTTCAAGCGAGGCCCACGGGTTCTTTTATCCTGCGATGGACGCCAAGGCTAAACCGCCGCTGGTGGTGTTTATCCATGGCGGGCCGACGTCGGCCTGCTATCCCATTTTCGACCCGCGCATCCAATACTGGACCCAGCGCGGCTTTGCCGTGGCCGATCTCAACTACCGCGGCAGCAGTGGCTACGGCCGGGCTTACCGGCAGGCATTGCATTTGAACTGGGGCGTGGTGGATGTCGAGGATGCCTGCGCGGTTGTCGCGTATCTGGATGAGCAGGGCTTGATCGATAGCCGCTGCGCCTTCATTCGTGGCGGCAGCGCCGGTGGGTACACGACACTTTGCGCCTTGGCGTTCCGGAACGTATTCCGTGCCGGCGCCAGCCTCTACGGCGTCAGCGACCCCGCTGCCCTGGGCCGCGCGACACACAAATTCGAAGGGGACTACCTGGACTGGCTGATCGGCGATCCACAGCTGGACGCCGAACGCTACAGGGCCCGCACGCCGTTGCTTCACGCCGACCGGATCCGCGCGCCGATGATTTTTTTCCAAGGTGAACTCGATGCCGTGGTCGTGCCGCAGCAAACCCGCGATATGGTCAAGGCCTTGGAAGACAACGGTGTTCCGGTGGAGGCGCACTACTACCCGGACGAGCGCCACGGCTTTCGCAAGGCGTCGAACCAGGCGCATGCGCTGGAGCATGAGTGGTTGTTTTATCGAAAAGTGATAGAAGTGAGCTTATAAAAAGTGGCGAGCTCTTGTGGCGAAGGGAGCTTGCTCCCGCTCGATTGCGCAGCAATCGCAGGGCTTGGGGCCGCTCCGCGACCCAGCGGGAGCAAGCTCCCTCGCCACAAGAGCAATCCTCTAGCTGCAAACTTTCAGCGCTTGGCGATGATGTACACCGCATGCACGATGCCTGGGATGTAGCCCAACAGCGTCAGCAGAATATTCAGCCAGAAAGCCCCGCCGAAACCGACTTGCAGAAACACACCCAGCGGCGGCAGAAGAATGGCGATGATGATGCGAATGATATCCATGGATGACTCCCTGATTGGCGATGGCCATATTGCCATATGCTCATGGACACCTGACCGCTCGTCAGGGTTCAGTGCGGACCATCAAGGGGCGCCCAAAGGGAAGGTTATGCGCGGACAAAAAACGCAGGCAAAAGAAAACCCCGCCGAAGCGGGGCTTTGCAGACTGTTTCCCTGACATCCATTTCACTCCGCCTTCCTGGCAGAATCCTACGTGTCCGTGTTGTTACTTTTGCGCGTCCTGCGCTACGTCCATGGAAGCTAGATTAGCCGTGGATCCAATCTGCCGATAGAGGGAAATCGCCAGCACGTGATGTAAGCATTTGCTTACATCACGACACACCTTCAGAACTGGCCCGGCTCCAAGAGGAACAGCGACTCACTGCCGGCCTTCACCGAAGCGCTCAGCGAATGAATTCGCGGTAACAGGCGGGCGAAGTAGAATCGCGCCGTGCCCAGCTTGCCTGCGTAGAAATCATCCTGGCTTTCCTTGCCCAGGGCCGCCCTGGCCATCAACGCCCACATGTAGGCATAAGCGGTGTAGCCGAACGCTTGCAGGTATTCCACCGAAGCCGCGCCAATTTCGTTCGGGTTGTTTTTTGCCCGATCGAGCAGCCATTCGGTCAGCTCGTCCAGCGTGCCAACGGCATCGTTCAACGGTTGGGTGAACTCCGACAAATCGCTGCTTGCGGTGGCGGTGAAATGACGGATTTCATCGGCGAACAATTTATAGAACGCCCCACCACTGCCGACGATCTTGCGCCCTACCAGATCCAGCGCCTGGATACCGTTGGTGCCTTCATAGATCTGTGTGATGCGCACGTCACGCACCAGTTGCTCCTGGCCCCATTCGCGGATGTAACCGTGACCGCCGAAGATCTGCTGGCCATGGACCGTGGTTTCCAGGCCCAGATCGGTCAGGAAAGCCTTGGCCACCGGCGTCAGCAGCGCGACCAGGTCTTCCGCGCGCTTGCGCGTGGCTGGGTCTTCGCTGAATTTCGCGGTATCCAGTTGCATCGCCACGTAGGTAGAAAATGCGCGGCCACCTTCGTTCGAGGCTTTCATGGTCAGTAGCATGCGGCGCACGTCCGGGTGGACGATGATCGGGTCAGCGATCTTGTCTTTGTTTTGCGCGCCGGTTGGCGAACGGCTTTGCAGGCGATCGCGGGCGTATTCGATAGCGTTCTGATAGGAACGCTCGCCAGTGGCCAGGCCCTGGATACCGACGCCCAGGCGCTCGTAGTTCATCATGGTGAACATCGCCGCCAGGCCTTTGTTGGGCTCGCCGACCAGATAACCTACCGCTTCGTCGAAGTTCATCACGCAGGTGGCGGACGCCTGGATGCCCATCTTGTGCTCGATCGAACCGCAGTTGGCTGCGTTGCGTGCGCCCAGGCTGCCGTCGGCATTGACCATGAATTTCGGCACGAGGAACAGCGAGATGCCTTTCGGCCCGGCCGGTGCGTCCGGGAGCTTCGCCAACACCAGGTGAATGATGTTTTCGGTGAGGTCGTGTTCGCCGCCTGTGATGAAAATCTTGGTGCCGCTGACTTTGTAGGAACCGTCGGCCTGGGGTTCAGCCTTGGTCCGGATGATCCCCAGGTCGGTACCGGCGTGAGGCTCGGTCAGGCACATCGAGCCGGCCCAGATGCCCGCGTACATATTCGGCAAGTACGCGGCCTTCAACGCTTCGCTGGCGTGGGCATTGATCGACAGGCAAGCCCCGGCGGTCAGCATCGGGTACAGCCCAAATGAGAGGCTGGCGGAGTTGACCATTTCCTCGACCTGGGCCGAAACAGCCTTGGGCATGCCCATGCCACCATACGCCGGATCACCACCGACACCCACCCAGCCGCCTTCGGCATAAGTCTTATAAGCCTGTGGGAAACCTGCCGGGGTCGTGACGGCGCCGTCAGCCCAGTGGCAACCTTCCTCGTCAGCCGCGCGGCTGAGGGGCGCTACGCTTTTGCTGGTGACCTTGCCGGCCTCTTCAAGAATCGCCTCGACAGTTTCAGCGTCCACAGTGTCGGCCAGCGCCGGCAATTGAGCCCAAAGTTTCGCGACCTCGAATACTTCATTGAGGACGAAGCGCATATCGCGCAGGGGCGCTTTGTAGTCAGCCATGGCAAACCTCGCAGGATCTAAACAATTGGTTCGTGGGAAAGCGTTTCACAATGGGTCAGAGTGTACCCCAACAACTTTTGCGACACATAGGGTCAACCCGTGACCGTTTTGTAATTTTTAGTCACGGTCGAAATTTGATGTTTTATCGTGGCGAGGGAGCTTGCTCCCGCTGGGGTGCGCAGCAGCCCTTTTTTGAGAGCTACGCACTCAAGCCGGAGCAAGCTCCCTCGCCAAGGAGATATTTCAGCCCTTCAAAGCGCAAACAACTGCGCCGGCAACTTCATCAGGCATTCGCTTCCCGCCTCGACAGCTGAGCGATGAGCGGCCGTGCGCGGCAACAGGCGCTTGAAATAAAATTCACAAGTCGCCAGCTTGGCCCGGCAAAAATCCGCGTCGCCATCGCCACTGTCGAGTTGCGCCTGAGCCACCAACGCCATGCGCAACCACAGGTAAGCCAGGATGATGTAACCGCTGTACATCAGGTAATCCACGGAGGCGGCCCCCACCTCATCGGGATTTTTCATGGCAGCCATGCCGACCTGGGTCGTCAAATCACCCCATTGCCGATTAAGCCCGTCCAGTTGCGCAATGTATCCCTGGAGTTGCGCATGCCCGGTATTGGCGGCGCAGAACTGATGAACAATTTTGGTAAACCCGCGCAGCAGCTTGCCTTGGCTGCCCAGCACCTTGCGTCCCAGCAAGTCCAAGGCCTGGATGCCGTTGGTGCCTTCGTAGATCGGCGCGATCCGACAATCGCGTACCAATTGTTCCATGCCCCACTCGCGGATAAAGCCGTGGCCGCCGAAAACCTGCATGCCGTGGTTGGTTACCTCCAGCCCCGTGTCGGTCATGAACGCTTTGCAGATAGGCGTGAGGAAGGCCAACAGGTCTTCGGCCTCTTGGCGGGCGGTTTCGTCGCGGCTCAAGTGCGCGGTGTCGAGCAATTGCGCAGTGAAGTACGTCAGCGCCCGGTTGCCTTCGTTGAAGGCCTTCATCGTCAAGAGCATCCTGCGCACGTCAGGGTGGACGATGATTGGGTCGGCCGCTTTTTCCGGCGCCTTGGGGCCGGTCAGCGAGCGCATCTGCAGACGATCATTGGCGTATCTGACCGCGCCCTGGAAACTCGCCTCGCCCAGACAAAGACCCTGCATGCCGGTGCCGAGGCGGGCATGGTTCATCATGGTGAACATACAGTTGAGGCCCTTGTTCGCCTCGCCGATCAGGAACCCCTTGGCGCCGTCGAAGTTCAGCACACAGGTCGCCGAGGCCTTGATGCCCATCTTGTGTTCGATCGACCCGCAGGAAACGCCATTGCGCTCCCCGGCCTCGCCTGCGGCGTCGGGCAGGAACTTCGGCACGATAAACAACGAGATGCCCTTGGTTCCGGCCGGAGCATCCGGCAGCTTGGCGAGCACCAGATGGATGATGTTGTCGCTCATGTCGTGCTCGCCGGCGCTGATGAAGATCTTGCTGCCGGTCACCGCATAGCTGCCGTCAGCCTGGGGCACCGCGCGGGTCTTGATAATGCCCAGGTCGGTGCCGCAGTGGGCTTCGGTCAGGCACATGGTACCGGTCCACTGGCCGGCGGTGAGTTTGCTGAGGTAGGTCTGCTTCTGTTCCTCGGTGCCATGGGCGTGGATCGCCGACATGGCGCCGTGGGTCAGGCCAGGGTACATGCCCCAGGAAGTGTTGCTCGACCCGATCATTTCGCTGATGACCAGGCCCAGGGAACTGGGCAGGCCTTGGCCGCCATACGCTGGGTCCGCCGCCAGGCCGTGCCAGCCGCCTTCCACATACTGTGCGAACGCCTGCCGGAAACCTGTAGGCGTAGTCACCACGCCATTGTCGAAATGGCAGCCCTCCTCGTCACCTGGACGATTGAGCGGCGCCAGCACATTCTCACAGAACCGAGCACCTTCCTCGAGGATGGCGCTGACCATGTCCGGGCTGGCATCGCTGGCACCCAGTTCGGCATAGCGGCCATGGAAATCGAAGACGTGGTCGATCAGAAAGCGCATGTCGCGCAGGGGAGCTTTGTACTCGGGCATGGTGGTTTTCTCCGGTAGCAGATCGTTTAAACCTACTGCCGGCCACCGGGCCCCACAATCACAGTCCAGACGCTGAATGCGCCATCATCACTCAACCCGCGGCGGCCTCCATGCGCACCGCACCACGACGACTCTGCCCGAAGGCGACCACACAGTTTCGCCCCGCGCCCTTGGCGTTATACAGCGCCTGGTCCGCCGATTTGAGCACCTCTTCGGGCGTGCGCTGCTCGATGCGCTCGGCCACGCCGATGCTGACGGTTACCGATACGCTGGAGGCGCCAGCGCCCGAGCGACGCTGGCGCCCTTGTTGATCGTCTTGGGGGCGACTGTCGGAATTACGCAATTGAATAGCGTAGGTCTCGATGGACTGACGGATGACTTCCAGATGGGGCATGCACTCATCAATGGTTTTACCGGCGAACACCAGCGCAAATTCCTCACCACCATAGCGATAAGCCCTACCGCCCCCGCCGATTTTCGACAGCTTGCTGGCCACCAGGCGCAGCACTTGATCGCCGACGTCGTGGCCGTGGGTGTCGTTGAACTTCTTGAAATGGTCCACGTCGCTCATCGCCAATACGTAATTGCGCCCCAGGCGCTGCATGCGCTCATTCAAGGCACGACGTCCCGGCAGGCCGGTGAGCTCGTCGCGGAACGCCATTTGATACGCCTCGTGGGCGACCGCGGCGGCAATCATCAGCATCACCTGGCTGCACATGATGTTCAGGGTGAACGGCAAGATGAAGGTTTTCGGCAGCATCCAGAACAATCCCAGCAGCCCCACCAGTTGCGCCGCGTGCAGAGGCCGGGGGTTACGCCAGTATTGCCAGGCCAGCAGCAGGAACGCGGCGGCGAACATAGGGTAGGACAATTGGATCAGGCTCATCCAGGCGCCGTGCAACGCGGGCCAGCGGATCTCCGAAAGCCACAACAACAAGGCCTGGGGGAAACTTTGCTCCAGGGCCAGCGCCACGCTGCCGAAAACCAGCAACACCGCGAACCGCGCCACCATGTCCTGGAACAGATGGGTGCGCTCCTGCCACGCCGCGAACAGCCCGAACAACAGCGGCAGCAACAAGCAGACGAGATGGAACACCACCGCCGCGTCTTCACGCACCTTACCGTTATCGCGGTAGAAATCGGTTTGGGTGTCCAGCAGGAAGTAGGCGATGTACACCGTGACCATCAGAAACAGCTCACGCTGGCGCCGGTAAACGGAGCAATACGCGCCCCCCAGTAGCAATACCAATGTAGGAAGCACATTGAACAGGGAGGTAAAGAATACGTTGAGATCCTTGACGTAGGCAGCCGCGAGCCCTGCCAACAACAGCAACAGTGACGGTAGGAAATGGCTGAGACGTACAGCGGAAGAACGCGGCAAGGGTAAGCTCCGACCCGGCTGATCAAGGATGGCATTGTGCCTGCGCTGTGTGACCGATGTCACACTGCCATCGCTGTAACGGCAGAGGCCGGAGTTTTCTTAAGGCTTTGTTGGATGAATATTGTTTCAGGATCGCTATAAATCCCCGTGGCGAGAGAGCTTGCTCCCGCTCGGCTGCGAAGCAGTCGTAAACCGGCGGGTGCGGTGTGTCTGATGCTCGCATTCGGCAGGTTTGGGGCCGCGTCGCAGCCCAGCGGGAGCAAGCTCCCTCGCCTTGGGTTCGTCGAAGGCCTTGATTGGGGTTATGGCAGACATGAAAAAGCCGCTGCTCCCGAAGAAGCAGCGGCTTTTTTGAAGAACAACCTAAGGCTTAGTAGCCCAGCGCGAAATCTTCTTCTTTCATGTCCATCAGGTTGTTGGCGCCCGACAACATGGCCGCAACATGGGTGCGGGTACGCGGCAGGATGCGCTGGAAGTAGAAGCGCGCGGTCTGCAGCTTGGCGGTGTAGAACGCTTCTTCGGTGGTGCCGGCTGCGAGTTTTTCCGCTGCCAGACGCGCCATGTCGGCCCAGAAATAGGCCAGGCAGGCGTAACCGGAGTACATCAGGTAATCCACCGAGGCAGCGCCGACTTCTTCGCGATCCTTCATGGCCGCCATGCCAACCTTCATGGTCAGCTCGCCCCATTCTTTGTTCAGCGCAGCCAGGGGTTCGACGAACTCCTTGACCGCTTCGTTGCCTTCGTTGCCCTGGCAGAACTTGTGGACGATCTTGGTGAAGCCCTTGAGCGCTTCGCCCTGGGTCATCAGGACTTTACGGCCCAGCAGGTCGAGCGCCTGAATGCCGGTGGTGCCTTCGTACAGCATCGAGATGCGGCTGTCGCGAACGTTCTGCTCCATGCCCCACTCGGCGATGAAGCCGTGGCCGCCGTAGATCTGCACGCCATGGTTGGCCGATTCGAAGCCGACTTCGGTCATGAAGGCCTTGGCGATCGGCGTCATGAACGCCAGCAGCGCATCGGCTTTCTTCTTCTCTTCTTCATCCACGCCGTACTTGACGATATCCACCTGCTTGGCGGTGAAGTACACCATCGCCCGGTTGCCTTCGGCGAAGGCCTTCATGGTCAACAGCATGCGGCGCACGTCAGGGTGCACGATGATCGGGTCGGCGGCCTTGTCTGGCGCTTTCGGGCCGGTCAAAGAACGCATTTGCAGGCGATCACGGGCATATTTCAGACCGCCCTGGAAGCCGATCTCGGCGTGGGCCAGGCCTTGCAGCGCAGTGCCCAGGCGTGCGGTGTTCATGAAGGTGAACATGCAGTTCAGGCCCTTGTTCGCCGGGCCGATCAGGAAACCGGTGGCCGCGTCGAAGTTCATCACGCAGGTGGCGTTGCCGTGGATGCCCATCTTGTGTTCCAGGGAACCACAGCTCACGGCGTTGCGCTGGCCGACGGTGCCGTCGGCGTTCGGCAGGAATTTTGGAACGATGAACAGCGAGATGCCCTTGGTGCCGGCGGGTGCATCCGGCAGGCGTGCCAGCACGATGTGGACAATGTTGTCGGCCATGTCGTGTTCGCCAGCCGAGATGAAAATCTTGGTGCCGGTCACTTTGTAGGAACCGTCGGCCTGAGGTTCGGCCTTGGTGCGCAGCATACCCAGGTCGGTGCCGCAGTGAGGTTCGGTCAGGCACATGGTGCCGGTCCATTCGCCGGACACCAGCTTGGTCAGGTACGCCTCTTGCTGCTCGGGCGTGCCGTGTTCGGAAATGGTGTTCATCGCGCCATGGGACAAGCCTGGGTACATGCCCCACGACCAGTTGGCTTCACCGACCATCTCGCTGACCGCCAGGCCCAGGGACTCCGGCAGGCCTTGGCCGCCGTGCTCGACGTCATGGGCCAGGCTTGGCCAGCCGCCTTCGACGAACTGCTTGTAGGCTTCCTTGAAGCCGGTCGGAGTTTTCACGCCGGACTCGCTCCAGGTGCAACCCTCAAGGTCACCCACGCGGTTCAGCGGTGCCAGCACCTGCTCACAAAACTTGGCGCCTTCTTCGAGAATGGCGTCAACCATGTCTGGAGTTGCGTCCTGGCAAGCCGGAAGGCTCTGATAATGCGCTTCGTAGCCGAGCAGTTCGTCACGAACGAAGCGAATATCACGCAAGGGGGCCTTGTAGTCAGGCATAGCGATAAACCTCTGCTGATGTAACCGGGGATGAACGACCGCGCGGATTTGTTGTAGCGGTCAAACAGTTGTTTGAAACATACGTTTACGCCCAAAACTTGTCAAGCATCGATCTTTTGCCATTCGTCATCGATTAGCAGGCGTTCGGGACGCGAGAAATCCATCGCTATGAATTGTGCGCAGGACGCGCAGGGAAAGATTAGTTGAGGGAGAAGGAGTTAGAGACAAAAACGCCGCGATTATCGCGGCGTTTTCAAAGTCCGTGTCGGGTCGGATCAGGCAAATGTGTCGATCAAAGTGCCGAGCATTTCGTCGGAAGCCTTGGCGACGTTCACGCCCAATTGCACCTGGAACTTGCCTTGGGCCATGTCCACCATGTTGCTGGCCAGGTCCGATTGCTGGCTGCGATCCACCGAGCGCAGGCGATCGACCTGGACTTCGGAGGATTGGCTGGTGACCGAACGCTCGATCGTGTTGTTGGCGATCTGGCTGGAAGCCTGGTCGACACGGTTCTGCCCTGTCTGAATCGTGCTCAGACCGGCGTAGAACGCGGTATTTCCTGAGATTTCCATGGCGAGGCTCGTTTTCTTGAAAGGGTCGGCACTGGCATTGAACCAGAAGGCTTGGCAAAAGGCCCGAAAAAAAACTAATGGCACAGTGCCTTGTCATAGGCAAAACCTTGGCAAGTCGTCAGTCCAACAGGTCCATTTGCAGGTGCCCGGCCACAGCCTCGGCGGTCACGCTCTGGATCCGCGCCACCCTGCCCAGGCAAGGCGCCGGGAGGCGCTCGGCCAGGGTTGCCAGGTTTTCTTCCAGGCGTGAGGTGGCCGGATCGATGATGTTCGCCACCCATCCGGCCAGTTGCAAGCCGTCGCGGGCGATTGCTTCGGCGGTCAGCAAGGCGTGGCTGATGCAGCCCAGGCGCACGCCCACCACCAGGATGACGGGCAAGCCCAGCGCAATCGCCAGGTCGGACAGATTGTCCTGGCCGGCCAGCGGCACGCGCCAACCGCCCGCGCCTTCGATCAGAGTGAAATCGGCGCCCAGCGCCAGCACTTCACGCATCGGCCCCAGCAGCGACTGCACCGTGAGCGCGACGCCCGCCTCCCGGGCGGCGAGGTGCGGCGCAATGGCTGGTTCGAACGCCACCGGATTGACCTGTGCATAACTCAACGGCACCGAGCATTCGGCCAACAAGGCCAAGGCATCGGCGTTGCGCAGCCCTTTGGGCGTCACGTCGCAACCGGAAGCCACCGGTTTTCCGGCGGCCGTGCTCATGCCGGCCTGGCGCGCCGCGTGCAGCAGGCCCGCCGCCACGGTGGTCTTGCCCACATCGGTATCGGTGCCGGTGATGAAATAAGCCTGGCTCATAGCGGTTTCTCCAACACGGCGTAGACCGCCTGGTAAGTCGCGGGCAGGCCCTGGACCTGGCGAAACTGTTCATAGGCTTCAACCAGCGCCAGGATCCGTGCCCTGCCCGTCAACCCACCGGGACGGCCGGGATTCAGATTATGGGCGCCCAATGCTTTCAATTCGTGGGTCAGGCTACGTACATCCGGGTAATGCAAGACGTGGGGCTGATTTTCCAGACTTAGGACGTTCAAACCACTGCTTGCGCATAACTGTCGATAAGTCTCGAAATCACGGAAACGGTTGACGTGTACCAAGCCATCCACCTGACGCCAACTGTCGCGCAGTTCGTACAACGTGCCGACACACAGACTAGTAAAGGCAAACAGTCCACCCGGCCTCAAAACACGATGGGCCTCGCGCAACACCGAGGCGAAATCATCGCACCACTGCACCGCGAGGCTGGAAAAAACCAAGTCGCAGCTCGCCGAGTGCAAAGGCAAACGCTCCGCATCCCCAGCGATAAAATGCGCAGCACCGCCCTGCGGGCGGGCATGGATGAGCATCCCCTCGGCGATATCCAGCGCCAGGCCCGCATCCTCGCCGAACCGCGCGCCCAGCGCTCGGGTGAAATAGCCCGTGCCGCAGCCCAGGTCCAACCAGCGCTGTGGATCGAGCGACGAAGGCAAGCGCCCGAGCAATTGCCCGCCTACATCGCGCTGTAGCTCGGCAACACTGTCATAACTGGCCGCCGCCCGGGAAAACGAGGCCGCTACCTGACGTTTATCAGGCAAAGCACCCGGTAGCTTCACAACGGATAAGTCAGTCATCACCGGACTCATGCAAGAAAGCCTGGATCGCCCCCGCCACGCCGTGGGGATCCTCCAGCAGAAATCCGTGGCCGGCCTGTTCAATCAGGCCGATTTCGACATCCGGCAGCAACGCCAGCAACTCGCCCGCCGCTTCGGCCGGCACCAAGGCATCGAGCCCGGCAAACAAATGCAGCTGAGGACCGCGAAAGCCCTGCAACGCAGCCCGGGTATCGAGTTGCGCCAATAATTCGAGCCCGGCCATCAACACGTCAGGCGCGGTGTTCGGTGCACCGCCGAGCAGCAATCGCGACAACCCGCGTGGGTCGTCGCACCCTTGGGCGCACAGCAAACTGAAGCGCTTGAGCGTCTGGCGCGGATCGGCAACACACCCGGCAAGAAACCCATCGAATATTTCTGGGGCCATCGCCCCAGGCCATTGTTCATGGGCCACGAAAGACACATTACTGGCCAAGGTCAGCAAGCCGCAGCAGCGCTCGCCCCGGCGCGCGGCCAGTTCCGCGGCCAACATGCCGCCCAGGGACCAGCCTCCCAGCCAGGCATCCTGGGGCAACGTAGCATCCAACTCATCGAGCCAATCATCGAGCGCACTCGACGCCAAAGCGGGCAAGGGTTCGATTTCCACCTGCAAGTGCTCATCGAGCCCTCGCAGCGCAGCGGCCAACGGTTCGAGGGGCGAAGTACCCAGGCCCCACCCTGGCAACAAGATCAATCGATCACGCATGGTTTGGCTCCGGTCCCAGCCTTGCATAACAATCGGCCAATGCATCCAACAATAGCTGGACCTGGGCCTCGCTGTGGGCGGCGGTCAAAGTGACCCGCAGGCGGGCGCTACCGGCCGGCACGGTGGGCGGCCGGATCGCCGTGACCATCAGCCCGCGCTCGCGCAGCATCCGGGACAGCTCCATCGCCCGCCCCGCATCACCGATCAGGATGGGTTGGATCGGGGTGAAACTGTCCATCAAGCGCAAGCCGATCTGCTCGGCGCCCTGGCGGAACTGGCTGATCAACTGCCTCAGATGTTCTCGCCGCCAACGCTCACTGCGCAGCAGTTCAAGGCTCCGGAGCGTGGCGCAGGCCAAAGCGGGTGGCTGGCTGGTGGTGTAGATGTAGGGCCGGGCGAACTGGACCAGGCTTTCGATCAGTTCCTCACTGCCCGCCACAAAGGCGCCGGCGGTGCCAAACGCCTTGCCCAGTGTGCCGACCAGCACGGGCACGTCTTCCTGGCACATGCCGAAATGTTCGACGACACCGCCGCCGGTAACGCCCAGCGTGCCGAAGCCGTGGGCGTCATCGACCATCAGCCAGGCGCCCTTGGCCTTGGCTTCGCGGGCGAGCGCCGGCAAATCCGCGACATCCCCGTCCATGCTGAAAACACCATCGGTCACCACCAGCGTGTTGCCAATGGCTTTCTCCAAACGCTGGGCCAGGCTTCGGGCATCGTTGTGCAGATAACGATTGAAGCGCGCGCCGGATAACAGCCCGGCATCGAGCAACGAGGCGTGGTTGAGGCGATCCTCCAGCACGGTATCGCCCTGCCCCACCAAGGCAGTGACCGCGCCAAGGTTGGCCATGTAGCCGGTGGTGAACAGCAACGCCCGCGGCCGGCCGGTCAGCTCGGCCAGGGCTTCTTCCAAGGCGTGGTGAGGCGCGCTGTGGCCGACCACCAGGTGGGACGCTCCACCGCCGACGCCCCAGCGCGCTGCGCCGTCGCGCCAGGCCTCGATCACTTGCGGGTGATTGGCCAGGCCCAGGTAGTCGTTGTTGCAGAACGCCAACAACGGCTGGCCGTCCACTACGACTTCCGGGCCCTGGGGGCTCTCGAGCAGCGGTCGCTGGCGATATAGATTTTCGGCACGACGGGCAGCCAGGCGTGCGGCGAGATCGAAGGGCATGCAGGCCTCAACTGTCTAAGGATTGGCCCAGGACCTTTGTGGGAGCGAGCCTGCTCGCGATTGCGGTGTACCAGTCGACATGAATGTTGAATGTTGCATCGCTATCGCGAGCAGGCTCGTTCCCACAGTGTCCTGCTTCCAATCAGGGAATTGGCGAGCGATCAAACAGCAGCGTTATAAAACTGCTCGCTGCTCCTGTGCTCTACCAGCGCCTGCTCGATGGCCGCCTGGTGGACTTCATCGGCGTGTTCTTCGCGGGCTTCCGGCTGGATGCCCAGGCGCGCGAACAGTTGCATGTCCTTGTCGGCCTGCGGGTTGGCGGTGGTCAGCAGCTTGTCGCCGTAGAAAATCGAGTTCGCACCAGCAAAAAACGCCAGGGCTTGCATTTGCTCGTTCATCGCTTCGCGTCCGGCGGACAGGCGCACATGGGATTGAGGCATGAGGATCCGCGCCACGGCCAGCATGCGGATGAAATCGAACGGATCGACGTCCTCGGCATTTTCCAGCGGCGTGCCGGCGACCTTGACCAGCATGTTGATCGGCACCGATTCCGGGTGCTCCGGCAGGTTTGCCAGTTGGATCAGCAGGTTGGCACGGTCGTCCAGGGATTCGCCCATGCCCAGGATGCCGCCGGAGCAGATTTTCATACCCGAATCCCGTACATAGGCCAGGGTCTGCAGGCGCTCGCTGTAGGTGCGGGTGGTGATGATGCTGCCGTAGAACTCAGGCGAGGTGTCCAGGTTGTGGTTGTAGTAATCCAGGCCAGCCTGGGCCAGCGCTTCGGTCTGCTCCTGGTCGAGGCGTCCGAGGGTCATGCAGGTTTCCAGCCCCATTGCCTTCACGCCCTTGACCATCTCCAGCACGTAAGGCATGTCCTTGGCCGACGGATGCTTCCACGCCGCGCCCATGCAGAATCGGGTCGAACCGATGGCCTTGGCGCGCGCCGCCTCTTCGAGGACCTTCTGCACTTCGAGCAATTTCTCTTTTTCCAGCCCGGTGTTGTAGTGGCCGGACTGCGGACAATATTTGCAATCTTCCGGGCAAGCGCCGGTTTTGATCGACAGCAGCGTGGAAACCTGGACGCGGTTGGCGTCGAAGTGCGCGCGGTGCACGGTCTGCGCCTGGAACAACAGATCATTGAATGGCTGGACAAAGAGTGCTTTGACTTCGGCCAAAGACCAGTCATGACGCAGGTTGGCAGTGGTGCTGGCGCTCATGGGCATTTCCTTGATTATGCTTGGCTGGCGCTTGGGGGAAATCGAATACCCACAGGCGCGACACGGATGTTCGGCATATTTAAGGAAGAGTCATGCGCTGTCAACCACGACACACAACATCGGTTTACATCTGGTTAAAAAACAAACAGACCTGTCTGCTGTGCGGCGAATCCACCGACACACCGCAACCCATCTGCACGCCGTGCGAAAGCGAGTTGCCCTGGCTCGGCGATCAATGCAGCGTCTGTGCGCTTCCGCTGCCGATGGCCGGGCTCCGCTGTGGACAATGCGCCACGCGACCGCCGGCCTTCGAACGGGTCGTGGCGCCATGGGTCTATGACTTTCCCGTGGACACGCTGGTCACCCGTTTCAAGCATCAGGCCAAGTGGCCGCTTGGCCGTTTGCTGGGCGAACTGTTGGCGCAGTCGGTCCAACATCATTTCGATGAAGGGCTGGAGCGACCCGATGCGCTGGTGCCGGTACCGCTGGCGGCTCGTCGACTGCGCCAACGCGGGTTCAACCAGGCGACATTGCTGGCCCGCTGGCTCAGCGGGCCGCTGCACATCCCTTGCGAAGAAAACCTGTTGCAGCGCATCCAGGACACGCCTGCACAACAAGCCCTCGATGCCCCGGCAAGACGTCGAAACCTGCGCCATGCCTTCGCCCTGACGCCCGACGCCACTTTGGCAAACCGTCACCTGGCGCTGGTGGACGATGTGCTCACCACAGGCGCGACGGCCCAGACGCTTGCGCATCTGCTACTCGAAGCCGGCGCCGCCCGGGTCGATGTGTATTGCCTGGCTCGCACGCCGAAACCCGGCGACCCGGCTTGACGCGCGGGCGCCGAGGCGCCAACGTCCTTGCTTCGATTCCCGCGCAGTTTCCGTCATGTCATTGCCTACGCTCCTGACCCAACACATCGTCCGCCGACCACAACGCATCGCGCTGTTGCAGCACATCGCCGAGCAGGGCTCGATCACCCGGGCTGCCAAGAGCGCCGGGCTGAGCTACAAAGCGGCATGGGACGCGATCGATGAGTTGAATAACCTGGCCGACCGGCCACTGGTCGAGCGCAGCGTTGGTGGCAAGGGCGGAGGCGGTGCAAAGCTGTCGGAGGAAGGCCAGCGCGTGCTGCGTCTTTACCAGCGCCTGCAAACCTTGCAGGCGCAGCTTCTGGAAGCGAGCGAGGACGCAGGCGACCTGGGCTTGCTCGGTCGCCTGATGCTGCGCACCAGCGCCCGAAACCAATTGCATGGCAAGGTCCTCGATATCACCGCCCAGGGCCACAACGATCGTGTTCGCCTTGAACTGGCCCGCGGGCTGGTCATTGAAGCGCAGATCACTCATGACAGTACGCAGCGGTTGGAGCTGGAGACCGGCACCGAAGTCGTCGCGCTGATCAAGGCCGGCTGGCTGGAACTGTACCCCTCCGATCAGCCGGAGGATCCGTCGACCAATACGCTCCACGGCATCATCGAACACATCGCCATCGCCGAAGACGGCCCCAGCGAAGTGCGTATCGGTCTGCCCAACGGTCAGACCCTTTGCGCCCTCGCCGCCCCGTCTCAATTGGGCGAACGCAACCTGACCTGCGATTCGCCGGTGCAGGTGCGGTTTTCTTCGACAAATGTACTGCTGGGCACGCCCCTATAAAGCGCTGCAACAAAATCGTCATCGACCCGCTTTAAGGTGGCTGCCAAAACCAGCAGGGAGCCCGATGATGAGCCTATTAGAAGAAAACCAATCCACCGATCTGGAAAAGATCGTCGGCCTGAGCCGTCGACGTTTCATCGGCGCGGGTGCCCTGTGCGGCGCGGCGATGTTCCTGGGCGGCAACCTGCTGAGCCGCAGCGTCATGGCCGCCGCCGTGAGCGAAGGCAACAAAAGCATGCTGGGCTTCGACAGCATTGCCGCCGCGACGACCGACACCATTACCCTCCCACCAGGCTACAAGGCCTCGGTGTTGATCAGTTGGGGCCAGCCGCTACAGAAAAACGCCCCGGCTTTCGACCCCAGCGGCAACGGCACCGCCCGCGCCCAGGAAGTGCAGTTTGGCGACAACAACGACGGCATGAGCCTGTTCCCGTTCCCTGGCGACGAAAACCGGGCGCTGATGGCGATCAACAATGAGTACACCAACTACCGCTACCTCTTCCCCCACGGCGGCCAACCGCAGTCGGCCGAAGAAGTGCACAAGGCCCAGGCCAGCGAAGGCGTGTCGGTGATCGAGATCGAGCGTCGTCAAGGCCAATGGCAGTTCGTCCAGGACTCGCGCTACAACCGCAGGATTCATGGCAACACGCCGATTCGCCTGAGCGGCCCGGCTGCCGGTCACGACTGGGTGAAAACCCTCGCCGACAAGAGCGGCAAGAATGTGCTGGGGACCTTCCAGAACTGCGCCAACGGCATGACGCCATGGGGCACTTACCTGACCTGCGAAGAAAACTTCACCGACTGCTTCGGCAGCAGCCAGCCCGACCTGAAATTCGATGACGGTCAAAAGCGCTACGGCGCTACCGTCACCAGCCGCGAAATCAACTGGCACCTGCACGACCCTCGCTTCGATCTGGCGAAGAACCCCAACGAACTCAATCGCCACGGCTGGGTGGTGGAAATCGATCCGTTCGATCCAAAATCCACCCCGGTGAAACGCACCGCCCTGGGTCGCTTCAAACACGAAAACGCCGCCCTGGCGCAGACCGATGACGGTCGCGCGGTGGTGTACATGGGCGACGACGAGCGTGGCGAATTCATCTACAAATTCGTTAGCCGTGATCGTATAGATCACCGCAATGCCAAGGCCAACCGCGACCTGCTCGACCACGGCACCTTGTACGTGGCGCGCTTCGACGCAGGCGACGGCAATCCGGACCATCCCAAAGGCAAAGGCCAGTGGATCGAGCTGACCCATGGCAAAAATGGCCTCGACGCGGCAAAAGGCTTCAATGACCAGGCCGAAGTCCTGATCCATGCGCGACTGGCCGCCAGCGTCGTTGGCGCCACTCGCATGGACCGCCCAGAGTGGATCGTGGTAAGCCCCAAGGACGGCCAGGTCTATTGCACCTTGACCAACAACGCCAAGCGCGGCGAAGACGGCCAGCCGGTGGACGGGCCCAACCCGCGGGCGAAAAACGTCTACGGGCAGATCCTGCGCTGGCGCACCGACCGCGACGATCACGCCGCCAACACCTTCGACTGGGACCTGTTCGTGGTCGCCGGCAACCCGACGGTACACGCCGGCACGCCCAAGGCCGGCTCGTCCAACGTCAATGCGCAAAACATGTTCAACAGCCCTGACGGCCTGGGTTTCGACAAGAGCGGGCGGCTGTGGATCCAGACCGACGGCGACTCCAGCAACACGGGGGACTTTGCGGGAATGGGCAACAACCAGATGCTGTGCGCCGACCCCAACAGCGGTGAGATTCGCCGCTTCATGGTCGGACCGGTGGGCTGTGAAGTCACCGGGATCAGTTTCGCCCCGGACTACAAGGCCATATTCGTCGGCATCCAGCATCCAGGCGAAAACGGTGGCTCGACGTTCCCCGAGCATTTGCCCAACGGCAAGCCACGCTCTTCGGTGATGGTGATTACCCGCGAAGACGGCGGCGTCATCGGCGCCTGACACTTTCCTGGCGGGGGAGCTTGCTTCCTCGCCACGAAGAGCGACCCAATGCCTACCGACCCATCATGACCGCTTTGCGCTACCATGCTGGGCCGGACGCGGCAGCCCTGCCGCTGCGCAGGAGTCAGCATGTCCCATCCGTTTGAAACCCTCACGCCCGACCTGGTCCTGGATGCCGTCGAAAGCATCGGCTTTCTCAGTGATGCCCGGGTGCTGGCCCTCAACAGCTACGAAAACCGCGTTTATCAAGTGGGCATCGAAGATGCAGAACCGCTGATCGCCAAGTTTTATCGTCCGCAGCGCTGGACCAACGAAGCCATCCTGGAAGAGCACCGCTTCACCTTCGAACTGGCTGATCACGAAGTGCCGGTGGTGGCACCGCTGATTCACAACGGCGCCAGCCTGCATGAGCACGCAGGGTTTCGTTTCACCCTGTTTCCCCGTCGAGGTGGACGAGCGCCGGAGCCGGGCAATCTCGATCAGCTCTATCGCCTGGGCCAACTGCTCGGGCGCTTGCATGCGATCGGAGCCACCCGCCCGTTCGAGCACCGTGAAGCGCTGGGCGTGAAGAACTTCGGCCATGACTCGCTGGAGACGGTACTGCAAAGTGGTTTCGTCCCCACGAGCCTGCTACCCGCCTACGAGTCGGTGGCCAGGGATCTGCTCAAGCGTGTCGAAGAGGTCTACGCCGCCACGCCCCATCAGAACATCCGCATGCATGGCGATTGCCATCCCGGCAACATGATGTGCCGCGACGAGGTGTTCCACATCGTCGACCTGGATGACTGTCGCATGGGCCCGGCCGTGCAGGATCTATGGATGATGCTCGCCGGGGATCGCCAGGAGTGCCTGGGCCAGCTATCGGAATTAATGGACGGCTATCAGGAATTCCATGACTTCGACCCGCGCGAACTGGCACTGATCGAACCCCTGCGTGCCCTGCGCCTGATGCACTACAGCGCCTGGCTGGCCCGCCGCTGGGATGATCCGGCGTTTCCGCGAAGCTTCCCGTGGTTTGGCAGTGAGCGTTATTGGGGCGACCAGGTGTTGGCATTGCGCGAGCAATTGGCGGCGCTCAATGAAGAGCCGCTGAAGTTGTTCTGATTGGGCTGGGTTCCAAAGCCACTGGAAATCCCTGTGGGATCGGCAATGAAAGGTTCGCTGCACAACCAGACAAATCTCCTTACAATCAATTTTTTGTTAGCTGCCTAAGCAAGGATTCTGCATGCAAGCCGCCAACCCGCGTCGCGGGTACATCCTGGGCCTGAGCGCCTACATCATCTGGGGTCTGTTCCCGATTTATTTCAAAGCCATCGCCAGCGTCCCATCGGTGGAAATCATCATCCACCGAGTACTCTGGTCGGCCTTGTTCGGCGGGGCGTTGCTGATGGTCTGGAAACACCCTGGCTGGTGGCGCGAGTTGCGGGACAATCCGCGTCGCCTGGCTATTCTGGCCCTGAGCGGCACGCTCATCGCGGCCAATTGGCTGACCTATGTCTGGGCTGTGAATAATGGTCGAATGCTCGAAGCCAGCCTGGGCTACTACATCAATCCGCTGGTAAACGTGTTGCTGGGCATGTTGATCCTGGGTGAGCGGCTGCGGCGCATGCAGTGGGTGGCCGTAGGGCTGGCGGCGGTTGGCGTGGCCCAGCAGGTCTGGCAGGTGGGCAGCCTGCCGTGGGTATCGCTGGTGCTGGCGCTGACTTTTGGCTTCTACGGCTTGATCCGTAAGCAAGCACCAGTGAAGGCTTTGCCCGGGCTGGTGGTGGAAACATGGATGCTGGTGCCGATTGCCATCGCGTGGCTGCTGTTCAACCCGACTGCCACCAGTGCCCAGGCCGCGTTCTGGACCACATCCGAAGCGTGGTGGCTGGTGGCGGCCGGCCCCGTGACGCTCGTGCCATTGGTGTGCTTCAACGCGGCGGCGCGACACCTGCCCTATACCACGCTGGGTTTCCTGCAATACATCGCCCCAACCCTCGTGCTGCTGCTCGCAGTGCTGCTGTTCGACGAGCATCTGTCCTCCAGCACGCTGATGGCGTTCCTGTTCATCTGGGCCGGTTTGGCTGTGTACAGCATCGATGCCGTGATCGGCATGCGCCGTCGCAGCTGATCAAAAAACGCACACACCTCTACAGGCCACGTTTTGCGTGGCCTGCGCTTATCCTTCCAAAGGTTATCCACAACGTGATCCCCGCCGTTTGTGCACAACCCCTTGAAAACTGGTGATTTTTTGATCATCGCTGGCTGAGGCCCGACGGGCCTGGGCTGGCGCCAGGTCTCTACAGGTTATCCACAGGCAGGCGCAGTTTTTCCTTGGATAACACCTGTCAGGTTTCGTCGCTGAATTTCAACTCAACCATCAATTCATCGGCCAGGGTTTCCAGGCATGCCTGCAGCGTGTCCAGCGACAAGGTCAACGGCACCCCAAGGATCGCCTCGGCATGAAACAGCAACTCGCTGCTCATCGGTGCCGGTCGCACCTGGGTGATCAAGCGCTCGACGTTCACGCCCTGCTCGCTCAGCAGACGAGTGATGTCGCGCACGATACCCGGACGGTCATTGCCCACCAATTCCATCGCGATAGGTTTCCAGGTGCAGGATTCTTCGATCGCGTTCTCGGCGATCAGCACGCGAATGCCATGGGCCGACAGGCCTTGCAAGGCTTCGATCAACTCTTCATGGGACTCGGCCGGGGCGCTGAGACGCAGGATTCCGGCAAACTGCCCGGCGAGGTGGGACATGCGGCTGTCCAGCCAGTTTCCGCCATGTTCGGCGATGCATTGGGCGATTCGCTCGACCTGCCCTGGTTTGTCCGGGGCGAAAACAGTAATGACGAGATGGTCCATGGCGCAGCCCTGTTATGGATGGAGAAGACAGTATAGGCAAGGCCCGCCTACAGCGCGGTCGGGGCATTTTTCGTTAATGTGTACAGTTATTGAGATTTATCTGGAACAATCCATCTGTTTTTTGAGAACATCCCATGCCGCGCAATGACTGTACTGCTTTAGTCGGTCGCAGAACGACGCAATTAGTCTAATTTTCACAAGCGCAAATGATCATGTAGTATTCCCCAGCGAGCACTACATAATCGCGGCAATCCTGTTGTACCGATGTCTGCTTAAGGCCAGTCGCACCCCTGAAAGCCCCGTCCAGCAAGGCTTAACAACCCAGCCGCCAGCGATGGCATGTACTGGTTCAGGGGTTTGTGGTTTAAATGTCCCGAGGCTTCATTGTCAAAATCGAAGAGCTGAAAAGCGAAATAGCTGAGCAGAGTGAGGCAAGCAATGACTGAACACGTTCAAGTCGGTGGCCTGCAGGTCGCCAAAGTCCTGTTCGACTTCGTTAATAACGAAGCCATTCCCGGAACCGGCCTCACCGCCGACGCATTCTGGGCCGGGGCCGACAAGGTCATCCATGACCTGGCTCCGAAGAACAAAGCCCTACTCGCCAAACGCGACGACTTCCAGGCACGGATCGACGCCTGGCACCAGGCCCGTGCCGGCCAGGCCCACGACGCCGTGGCTTACAAAGCCTTCCTGCAAGACATTGGATACCTGCTGCCAGAAGCGGCGGATTTCCAGGCCACGACTCAAAACGTCGATGACGAAATCGCCCGCATGGCCGGCCCACAACTGGTAGTGCCGGTGATGAACGCCCGCTTCGCCCTCAACGCCTCGAACGCCCGCTGGGGTTCGTTGTACGACGCGTTGTACGGCACCGACGCCATCAGCGAAGCCGATGGCGCGGAAAAAGGCAAAGGCTACAACAAGGTGCGCGGCGACAAGGTCATCGCCTTCGCCCGCGCATTCCTCGACGAAGCGGCCCCCTTGGCGGCCGGCTCCCATGTTGATTCCACTGCCTACAAAATCGTCGACGGCAAGCTGGTGGTGGCCCTCAAGGGCGGCGCCAACAGCGGCCTGCGCGACGACGCCCAACTGATCGGTTTCCAAGGCGATATTTCGGTGCCGAGCGCGGTGCTGCTGAAACACAACGGCCTGCACTTCGAGATCCAGATCGACGCCAGCACCCCCGTCGGCCAAACCGACGCCGCCGGTGTCAAAGACATCCTGATGGAAGCCGCGCTGACCACCATCATGGACTGCGAAGACTCGGTTGCCGCGGTCGATGCCGATGACAAAGTGGTGATCTACCGCAACTGGCTCGGCTTGATGAAAGGCGACCTGTCCGAGCAAGTCGCCAAGGGCGGCCAGACCTTCACCCGCACCATGAACCCCGACCGCGCCTACACCGCCGTCGACGGTTCGGGCTTGACGCTGCACGGTCGCTCGCTGCTGTTCGTGCGCAACGTCGGTCACCTGATGACCATCGACGCGATCCTGGACAAGGACGGCAACGAAGTGCCGGAAGGCATCATCGACGGGCTGGTCACCAGCCTCGCGGCGATCCACAGCCTCAACGGCAACACCTCGCGCCGCAACAGCCGCACCGGTTCGGTGTACATCGTCAAGCCGAAGATGCATGGCCCGGAAGAAGTGGCGTTCACCAACGAACTGTTCGGCCGCGTCGAAGACGTGTTGAACCTGCCGCGCAACACGCTCAAGGTCGGCATCATGGACGAGGAGCGCCGTACCACGGTCAACCTCAAGGCCTGCATCAAGGCTGCCAGCGAGCGCGTGGTGTTCATCAACACCGGCTTCCTGGACCGCACCGGCGACGAAATCCACACCTCCATGGAAGCCGGCCCGATGGTGCGCAAGGCCGACATGAAGGCCGAGAAGTGGATCGGCGCCTATGAAAACTGGAACGTCGACATCGGCTTGAGCACCGGCTTGCAAGGCCGCGCGCAAATCGGCAAGGGCATGTGGGCGATGCCGGACCTGATGGCAGCGATGCTCGAACAAAAGATCGCTCACCCGATGGCCGGCGCCAACACCGCCTGGGTTCCGTCGCCGACCGCCGCCGCGCTGCATGCGCTGCACTACCACAAGGTCGACGTGTTCGCCCGCCAGGCCGAACTGGCCAAGCGTGCGCGCGCCTCGGTGGACGACATCCTGACCATCCCACTGGCCGTCAACCCGAACTGGACGGCAGAGCAGATCAAACACGAACTGGACAACAACGCCCAGGGCATCCTTGGCTACGTGGTGCGCTGGATCGACCAGGGTGTCGGCTGCTCCAAGGTGCCGGACATCAATGACATCGGCCTGATGGAAGACCGCGCGACGCTGCGCATTTCCAGCCAGCACATCGCCAACTGGTTGCGCCACGGCATCGTCACGCAAGAGCAGGTGATGGAAAGCCTCAAGCGCATGGCACCGGTCGTGGACCGCCAGAACGCCAGCGACCCGCTGTACCGCCCGCTGGCGCCGGACTTCGACAGCAACATCGCCTTCCAGGCGGCGGTCGAGCTGGTGATCGAAGGCACCCGGCAACCAAACGGCTACACCGAGCCGGTGCTGCACCGTCGCCGACGCGAGTTCAAGGCCGCCAATGGGCTGTGATTGAGCGGTAGATAGCAATGAAAAAGCCCTGGCCGAAAGACCAGGGCTTTTTCATTTGCGATCACTAACTGCTTTTGTGGCGAGGGCGCTTGCTCCCGCTGGGGTGCGCAGCAGCCCTTCTTTTCAGCTATTTTGAAACCTTAATCTGCGGACTTGCGACTGCTGCGCAGTCGAGCGGGAGCAAGCGCCCTCGCCACAAAAAACCAGCCAGTACAGCGGCCTAGAGATCCATCCCCAACTCATGCTTGACCAGCCCCAGCAGCTTGTCGGTATCGATCGGCTTGAGCAGGAAATCCACCACGCTCAAGTGCATCGCCTCGATGGCATCCTTCACGTCGGCGTCGCCGGACACAATGATGATCGGCAGCGCCGCACGCTCCGACTCGCGCACCAGGCGCACCAGTTCAAGGCCATCGACATTGCCCATGCGAAGGTCCGTGATCAGAAGGCCGATGGACGGCTTGGTCTCCAGCATCTTGAGTGCGGTTTCGCCACTCGCGGCGGTCATGCAATGGATGCCGTCCAATGCCAGGATTTCCGACAACAGCTCGCGGGCGTCCTTGTCGTCGTCGACGATCAACACACGCTGCGGCGGCAGGTCGGGTTCCAGCATGACGGCACTCAGCGCCTCGCGCTCGGCGTCACTCAAAATATCGTGGTCGGACATGGTGCTCTCTACGTTCCTTGAATCGATCCCTTGGCACAGTGGTCAGACATCGTTCTGCGGCGCTTCAATGTGCACTTCGTCGGATTTTTTTCCAAGAGTCTTCCCTGAAGAATTTTCCGAGGCGAGGCGTGGGATATTTCCGTAGTTCCGGCTCTATCGTGGCGACCTAGACTTACGTCCAATGGGCACTCCACGTCCAGAGGCCGACCATGGCGAACAGATCCGACCACAACAATTCGAAAAAGATTGCGCAATGGTTATGAAAAAAGCGGACGCCTTCATCCAGGCAGGGAAAACCGCCGTGTTGCAGAACATTCAGGGGACGTTGCAATTCCTCCAGCGCTTCCCCCCGTTCAACCAGATGGAAAACGCCCACCTGGCCTATCTGGTGGAGCAATGCCTGCTGCGCTTCTACGCGCCGGGCGAAACGATCATCAAGCCGGCCGACGGCCCGGTGGAACACTTCTATATCGTCAAGCAGGGCCGGGTGGTGGGCGAGCGTCCCCATTCCGCGAAGGGCGGCACCGAGACCACTTTTGAAATCACCACGGGCGAATGCTTCCCCCTCGCCGCCCTGTTGGGTGAGCGCGCTACCCGCACCGAGCATCGGGCCGGTGAAGATACGTTCTGTCTGCAACTGAACAAGTTGGCGTTCATCAAGCTGTTTGCCTTGTCCGGCCCGTTTCGCGACTTTGCCTTGCGCGGCGTCAGCAGCCTGCTCGACCTGGTCAACCAGCAAGTGCAGCAAAAATCTGCCCAGACGCTGGGCACGCAATATTCGCTGAACACCCGCCTGGGCGAGCTGGCGATGCGTCATCCGGTCAGTTGTTCACCTGAAACACCGTTGCGCGAAGCCGTCAAACTCATGCATGAGCAACAAGTCGGCAGCATCGTCGTGGTGAACGAACAGAAAGCGCCGGTAGGCATTTTCACCCTGCGCGACCTGCGTCAGGTCGTGGCCGACGGTACCGGGGATTTTTCCGAGTCGATTGCGATGCACATGACTCAGGCGCCGTTTTTCCTGTCACCGGAGCACAGCGCCTTCGATGCCGCGATCGCCATGACCGAGCGTCATATTGCCCATGTCTGCCTGGTCAAGGAGCATCGCCTGTGTGGCGTGGTGTCGGAACGGGATCTGTTTTCCTTGCAACGCGTCGACCTGGTGCATCTGGCGCGCACGATTCGTAATGCCCCTCGTGTGGAAAACCTGGTCACCCTGCGCGGAGAGATTGGCCAACTGGTGGAGCGCATGCTGGCCCACGGCGCGTCATCGACCCAGATTACCCATATCATCACCTTGCTCAACGACCACACCGTGTGCCGGGTCATCGAACTGACCCTGGCCGATAAAGGCGACCCAGGCGTGCCCTTCAGTTGGCTGTGTTTCGGCAGCGAAGGCCGCCGCGAGCAGACCCTTCATACCGACCAGGACAACGGCATCCTGTTCGAAGCCCGGGACGCCGCCCACGCCGCGCAGATCCGTGGCCTGCTGTTGCCCATCGCCCAACAGGTCAACCAGAGTCTGGCGCTGTGCGGTTTCACCTTGTGCAAAGGCAACATCATGGCGGGCAACCCCGAGCTGTGCCTGTCCCGCGCGGAATGGGCGCGTCGCTTCGCGGCCTTCATCCGCGAAGCGACGCCGGAGAACCTGCTGGGCTCAAGCATCTATTTCGACCTGCGAGTGGTCTGGGGAGATGAACAAAGCTGCGAGCAACTGCGCCAGCAGATTCTCGATCAAGTGGCCGACAACCGATTGTTCCAGCGCATGATGGCCGAAAACGCTCTTCGCCATCGGCCGCCTGTTGGACGCTTCAGGGACTTTGTGCTGACCCGCAAGAACGGCGAAAAAGCCACCCTCGACTTAAAGGTACAAGGGCTGACGCCTTTCGTTGACGGCGCGCGACTGCTGGCCCTGGCCAATGGCATCGAAGCCAACAATACCCTGGAGCGCTTGCGGCAACTGGTGGTCAAGGAAGTCATCGAGCCGCTTGATGGCGCCGCTTATGAAGAGGCCTATCACTTCATCCAGCAGACCCGGATGCAACAACACCAATTGCAGACCCGGGAGAACCTTCCCTACTCCAACCGCGTCGATCCAGACAGCCTCAACCACCTGGACCGGCGGATCCTGCGCGAATCCCTGCGCCAGGCCCAACGTCTGCAAAGCAGCCTGACGTTGAGGTATCAGCTGTGAGCCTGTTTTCCTGGCTGCGTCCGGTCCAGCCGACGTTGTCGCAGGATTTGCAACAGCGCCTGGAAGCCCTGCCCGCGGCAGCACAACTGAATGAATGCAGCCTGCGGGAACAGCGTTGGGTCGTGGTCGATCTGGAAACCACCGGCCTGAACCTGAACAAAGACCAAGTGTTGTCCATCGGTGCGGTGGTGATAGAAGACGGCGCCATCGACTTCAGCCAGCAGTTCGAGCGGACGTTGCAATGCGACAAACAAAAACTCGGGCCAAGCGTGTTGATACACGGGTTGGCGCCAAGCGCCATCGCCGCCGGCAGCGACCCGGCCGACGCGCTGCTGGCGTTCATGGAGTTCGTCGGCGACAGCCCACTGCTGGCGTTTCATGCGCCTTTCGACAGCCACATGCTCGGACGAGCGTTAAAGGAATACCTGGGCTATCGCTTACAGCATCCCTTCATCGACGTGGCGGACCTGGCCCCGATGCTTTGCCCACAGGCTCATATCCGCCAAGGAGGCCTGGACGACTGGATCGACTGGTTCAAGTTGCAAGTCTTCGATCGCCACAACGCCAGCGCCGACGCCCTGGCCACCGCGGAGCTGGCGCTGATCCTGTTCAGCCGCGCCCGCCAGAAGGATATCCATAGCCCGCTCGACCTGCAGCAACGCCTGGGACAATGGAAACGGCGGCAGCAGGCGCCTTCGCTTTAATCCAAGACCCGAGCGCTCGGGAGCTTTGTGAGAGCAAGCTTGCTCCCACAAAAGTATCGAGTTATGGGCTCCGACCAGCGCCAATTGCTTTCCCTCCCCCGCCTCTGCCACAATCGCGAACAATTCTCGTTACTTAAAACGTCGGTGATGCTCTGTGTCGTCAGTCCCCAGTCCTCATAGTGATCTGGTTGGTGCGTTATACCGCGACCATCGCGCTTGGCTATTGGCGTGGCTGCGACGCAACGTGGCCTGTGCGCAACGGGCCGAGGACCTGAGCCAGGACACCTTTGTGCGCTTGCTGGGTCGCGAGGAGTTGAAGGCGCCCCGCGAGCCGCGCGCGTTCCTGCTGGCGATCGCCAAGGGACTGTTGTTCGACTACTTCCGTAGGGCCGCGCTCGAACAGGCCTATCTGACCGAACTGATGCTGGTCCCGAAAGGCGAGCAGCCGTCGGTGGAAGAGCAACAACTGATTCTCGAAGACCTGAAGAATATCGATCGCCTGCTTGGAAAATTATCCAGCAAGGCCCGGGCGGCATTCCTCTACAACCGCCTCGACGGCCTCGGCCACGCTGAGATCGCCGAGCGCCTTGGCGTTTCGGTCCCGCGGGTACGGCAATACCTGGCCCAAGGCATGCGGCAATGCTACATCGCGCTTTATGGTGAGCCGACATGACCGCAGCCCTTGGCAAACCGGTCTCGGCGCGCGTTCTCGATGCGGCCATTGCCTGGCAGCTGTCCCTGGATTCTGGCTGCGGCAGTCCCCAAGAGCGGGAAGCATTCGCTCAATGGCACGCCGCCGATGAAGAGCACGCCCGCGCCTGGCAACAGCTCGGCATGCTTGACCAACGCTTCAGCATCGCCAGCGGACCTGCCCGGGCCGCGTTGCTGCAATCGAAGGCCAGCATCCGGCGACGGGTGCGCAAGGTTGGCAGTGGCCTGGCCAGTGTCGTCGCGGTCATCGGCCTGGCGCTGTTCGCCGGCGACCGTTACCTGCCGCTGGATTATTGGCTGGCCGACCAGCGCACCGCCACGGGCGAACAGCGCACGTTGCGCCTGGCGGACGGCACGGTGGTCAACCTCAATACCCACAGTGCGCTGGATGTACGTTTCGACGACAAGCAGCGGCTTATCGTTTTGCAGGAAGGCGAGATTCTCGTGGAGACCGGCCACAACGATCCGCGGCCGTTCATCGTCGAGACTCGCGAAGGCAGCATGCGCGCCTTGGGCACGCGTTTTCTGGTCAAGCTCGAAGACCAGGGCACACGCTTGAGTGTGTTGAAATCGGCGGTGGCGGCGCACCCGCAGCGCAGCGAAGGAGAACAGATCCTGCGCGAAGGCCAGCAAGTGCTGATGCACCGGGATGGCCTCGGGCCGGCCGTGGCCTTGAACGCGGGGGCCGATGCCTGGACCCGCGGGATGCTGGTGGTGGACAACGCGCGCCTTGAAGATTTGATCCGGGAGCTGGGGCGTTACCGGCGTGGATATCTCGGCGTCGAGCCCCAGGTGGCGGACTTGCGCATCACCGGCAGCTTTCCGCTGCACGACACCGACCTGGCCCTGACCGCCCTGCTGCCGACCCTGCCGGTGCAGGTCGAGCATCACACGCGTTGGTGGGTGGTGGTGGGGCCTAGGGCTGAAGCCAAGCGCTGAAGCGTATTGTTGCCAGTGATGGCCTCATCGCGAGCAAGCTCGCTCCCACAGGGGTTTGCACTTCAGTCCCATGTGGGAGCGAGCTTGCTCGCGATGAGGCCATTGGCCCCACCCCAAAGCCACCGGCCGCAATCTGAATCTAAATTATTTCATCCAGCCCTATCACTTTTCGACTTTCATCCGGCACACAGGCAATTGAGAAATATTTCCATTCAGGAGCCGCCGTATGTCCCGTCCGTTTGAGACCCTGTTGCGCCCCAGTCTGTTGGCCGTTGCCATTGCCTTGAGCACCCCGTTGGCCTGCGGCCCGTTGGTCGCCGCCGAACAGGCATCTGGCGTTCGTGCCTACAATCTGCCCGCGGCGCCATTGGCCAGCACCCTGAATCAGATCGCCAGCCAGGCCGGTCTCGCCTTGAGCCTGAACCCGTCATTGGCGTCGGGCAAGACCTCGGCCCCGGTCCAAGGCCAATTCGACGCCACCGGCGCCTTGCGCGAGGCCTTGCGCGGTACCGGCCTGCAACTGGAACAAAGCAGCGCCGGCACTTACAGCCTGGTGGCCGTGCCCGAAGGCGTCATGGTGCTGCCGGAAACCAGCGTGATCGGCGCGGGAATCAGCGAAACGGCGTGGGGGCCTAGCGAGGGCTACGCTGTGACCCGCACCGCCGCCGGCACCAAGACCGATACCCCGATAGTCGAGCTGCCACGCTCGGTCTCGGTGGTCACGCGCCAGCAGATGGAAGACCGCTCCGTCCTCAACCTCAATGACGCGCTGCGCTACACCGCCGGCGTGCAGAGCAGCGGCTACGGTTCGGACTCGCGTAACGATTGGCTATTGGTGCGCGGTTTCGTGCCAACGCAATTCCTCGATGGCCTGCCGCTGCCCAAGGGCAACTACATCACGACGAAAATCGAACCCTGGAACCTTGAGCGCATCGCAGTGCTTCGCGGCCCTGCTTCCTCGGTCTACGGCCAGACGCCCCCCGGCGGCATGCTCGACATGGTCAGCCGCCGCCCACAGGCTGAAAGCAGCAATGAAGTCCAATTGCAGGCCGGCAGCTACGAGCACAAGCAGATCAACTTCGACAGCACTGGCAAAGTCGATGACGAAGGCCAGTTCCTGTACCGACTCAGCGGCACGGTGCGCGACAGCAACTCCCAGGTCGACCACATCCCGGACAAACGCTACAACATTGCTCCAAGCCTGACGTGGAATATCAACGACGACACTCGCCTGACCTTCCTGTCGCAATACACCCGCGATGACACCGGTATCACTGGGCAATTCCTGCCGCTGCAAGGCACAAAGCTGGCCTCGCCGGCGGGCAAGATTTCTCATCACAAGAACCTGGGTGATCCGGACTGGGAGTTCTACGATCGCACCTACTATGCGCTGGGCTACAACTTCGAGCATCGCCTGAACGACACCTGGCAGTTCCGCCAGAATCTGCGCTATACCAAGAGCGATCTGGAATTTCAGGGCATCTCCGCCGGTGGGGCTTTTTTCCCAGATGGCCCGGACGAATCCGTGAGCGCCGATGGCACCGTCAGGCGCAGCGCCAGTATTGTTGATGAAGACATCAGCCAATACGCCGTGGATAACAATTTCCAGGCCGATTTCCAGACCGCAGCCTTGAGCCACACGCTGCTGTTGGGCCTGGACCACCAGCGCTCCAATAGCAACGCTCGCTGGCGCTGGGGTTCTGGTGGTGTGCCCACCAGCAACGTCAACAACCCGACTTACGGACAGGACTTCTCCAACGTCCAGTATTTCGACATGTACCACTACAACCAAAAAACCCACCAGACTGGCCTGTACATCCAAGACCAGATCGCTCTGGACAACTGGCGCCTGACCCTTGGCGGCCGTGAGGACTGGATTCACACCGGCACCGTTTTCCACAACCAGAACGACGCGACCAACACCCAGCGCGACAAGAAATTCAGCGGCAACGCCGCATTGAGCTATGTGTTCGATAACGGCGTGACACCGTACGTTTCCTTCGCCCAGTCGTTCCAGGCCGTGGCGGGCTCAGCCGTCAACAGCACTGACTCGTTCAAACCAACTGAAGGCGAGCAGTACGAAGTCGGCATCAAATATCAGCCACCGGGTACCAAAACCCTGTTGACCGCCGCGGTGTTCGACCTGACTCAGCAAAACAACTCCGTCACGGAGAACAACATCACCCGGCAGGTGGGCGAGGTCCGCGTGCGTGGCCTGGAACTGGAAGCGTCCGGCGACGTCACCGACAACCTGAAACTGGTCGGTTCCTACACCTACAACGACAGCGAAATCACCAAGGGCGCCGCGGCCGAAGAAGGCAAGCGCATGGCCCAGGTACCGCGTAACCAGGCCACCGCATGGGCCGACTACACCTGGCATAACGGCCCTCTGGACGGGTTCGGCGTGGGGGCTGGCGTGCGTTATGTCGGCGACACCTATGGCAACACCACCAACACCGATTGGGGTCACGTCGGCTCCTACACGGTGTACGACGCCTCGGCCCGCTACGACCTGGGCCGTTTGAACAAGACGCTCAAGGGCGTCACGGTGGCAGTGGACGCGAAAAACATCTTCAACAAGGACTACCTGTCCACCTGCGATGGTTTCTATTGCTACTACGGCGACCAACGCAACGTCGTCGCCAGCGTGAATTACAAATGGTAAACGGTTAGCATTTGCGCAAACCTCTTTGAGGGCACCTGCAACTGAGCTCAATCAGTCAGATGAAATGCCTGTGGGACGAGTTTTTGTGGGAGCGAGCTTGCTCGCTCCCACACAAGCTCGCTCCCGTAGGTTTCACGGTTGGCTGAACGACCTCAAGCATCGTCGCCCTTCAGCATTCGGATCGATCATGAAAAGCAAAACCATCCGCCGCTGGTCCTCCGTCCACACCTGGACCAGCCTGATCTGCACGGTGTTCCTGCTGATGTTGGCAATCACCGGGTTGCCGTTGATTTTCCATCATGAGATCGAGCACCTGTTGGGCGATGCGCCAGAGCTGCGGGAGATGCCGGCCGGCACGCCGCCGCTGGACCTGCAACAACTGGTGGAAAAAGCCAAGGCCCATCGTCCGGGCGAGGTGGTCCAGTATTTTGGCTGGGACGAGGACGACCCCAACGGCATCATCACCATCATGGCGCCGACGCCGGGCACCGAACCCAACTCCTCCCACACGTTCATGCTCGATGCACGCACGGGCGAAGCCCTGGAAATGCCCTCGGCCAACGGCGGTTTCATGATGGTCATGCTGCGCCTGCACGTGGACATGTTCGCCGGTTTGCCGGGCAAGTTGCTGCTGGCGTTCATGGGTTTGCTGTTCGTGATCGCCATCGTCTCCGGCGTGGTGCTGTATTTGCCATTCATGCGCCGCTTGAAGTTCGCCACGGTGCGCCAGGACAAATCCACGCGCCTGCGCTGGCTCGACCTGCACAACCTGATCGGTGTGGTCACCCTGGTCTGGGCGCTGACCGTCGGCGTGACTGGCGTGATCGCCGCCTGCGCCGACCTGATCATTGCCGCATGGCGCAACGATAGCCTCAGCGCCATGGTCGAGCCCTATCGCAACGCGCCACCATTGACCGAGCTGGCCCCGGCAACCCGCTTGCTGGACATTGCCAAGGATGTCGCTCCCGGCATGGAGCCGAGCTTCATCGCCTTCCCCGGCACGCTGTTTTCCAGCGAGCACCATTACAGCGTGTTCATGAAAGGCAGCACTCACCTGACCTCTCATCTGCTGACGCCTGTACTGATCGACGCCAGCACCCTGGACGTCACCGCCGTGGCCGAACGGCCCTGGTACATGGACATGATGAGCCTGTCCCTGCCCTTGCATTTCGGCGACTACGGTGGCCGGCCAATGCAGATCTTCTGGGCGACCCTGGACATCCTGACCATCATCGTCCTGGGCAGTGGTGTTTATCTGTGGGTGGTTCGGCGCAAGACCGCCAAGCGCGCAATCGTCGGCGCGGAGGTCGAAGCGTGAGGCCTCGGCAGTCTAATTTCTGGAAGGTGTTTGGTATCCCCGTGGTCATCGGCGCTTTGAGCGCGGCGGGGCTGTTTTCAGCATTGTTGGGCGATGGCGCGTGGGATGCGGTGAGTTGGGTGGGCTTGGGCGTACCGACGGTGCTGGGGACCTGGGGTTTGTTCAAGCGCCGATAATTCCAGCGCGCAATAAACCTGTGGGAGCAATCGATACTCGCCAGCCGCCGTGCAACTGTCTAGGCTAAGCCCCAGCCCGCCCCATCGAGGATCTCTGCATGTCCAGCCCCAGCATGACCTTGTTCCACAACCCCGCGTCCCCCTTCGTCCGCAAGGTGCTGGTGCTGCTGCACGAAACCGGCCAGCAGGACCGTGTGGCGTTGCAGTTGAGTCAACTCACGCCGGTCAAGCCCGACCGGGCGCTGATCGAAGAAAACCCGTTGAGCAAGATCCCGGCCCTGCGCCTGGCCAACGGGACGGTGATCCACGACAGCCGCGTCATCCTTGATTACCTCGATCACCAGCATGTCGGCAACCCGCTGATCCCCCGCGAGGGCGCGGCCCGCTGGCGGCGCTTGACCTTGGCCTCCCTGGCCGACGGGATCATGGACGCGGCGGTGATGATCCGCTACGAGACCGCGCTGCGCCCCACGGAAAAACACTGGGCCGAATGGCTCGATGCGCAACGGGACAAGATTCGCCGTGCCGTGGCCCTGCTCGAAGCCGAGGCGATTGCCGAACTGGCCTGTCATTTCGACATCGCCTCCATCAGCGTCGCCTGCGCCCTGGGTTACCTGGACCTGCGCCATCCGGACCTGGAATGGCGCAAGTCCAATCCCCAGCTGGCGGCGTGGTTTGCCGAGGTGAGCTTGCGGCCTTCGATGCTCGAGACGGTGCCCAGGGTTTAATTTTTACTGAATATCACGACTTTTTCGCCAGCAGGCTCGCCCCCCATTGATCGTGTGGTCCCTTTGGGAGCGAGCCTGCTCGCGAAGGCCGCGCTCCGGATCCATCGGAAACAACCCAGCAATTCGCTTCACCAGCAGCTCTCCCAACCACTGATCCTCCCGCAACCCCAGCGACCGACTCATTTCACCTCTCCCAGATCGAAGCTCATCGCCGCAACAGGCTTCGCGCCCACGCCGTACCAGTCCAACTTGCGGGTCAACACCATGAACACACCGAGCAGGCCGAACAGCAGCAGCGAGCCCATCAACAGCGCGTAGTCTTCAGCGCTTAGCAACCCATAGAGCAAACCGTACAACCCCGCCAACCCGGCTGAAAAACCCAGGCCGTGGCTGACGCTGCGCAGCACATGGCAGACATAAAAGCCGATCAACACCACGCAGGCACTGGCCGAGACCAGGTACGCCAGGGTGAAGCCTATGTGTTCCGAAAGCGACAACAGCAATAGATAGAAGAAGGCCAGGGCCACGCCCACCAGTGCGTATTGGACCGGGTGCACCGCCAGGCTCTTGAGCACTTCGAAGAGGAAGAACCCGGCGAACGTCAGCGCAATGAACAGCAGCGCGTATTTGATCGCCCGATCGCTCTTGAGGTATTGGTCCACCGGATCGACGAAACTCACGCCGAATGCACGGCTGCGGAATGCTTCGCAGCCATCGCTGGGCTCGCATGCCTGCAATGTTTCCAAGAGGTTGGTGGAGAAAAACGAGGTCTGCCAATCGGCACTGAAGCCCTGCTCGTTGACCTCGCGATCGACCGGCAGGTAGTTGCCGATAAAGCTGGGGTGCGGCCAGTCGGCGGAGAGGTGCACCTTGGTGGACTTGCCCACCGGCAGGATCTGCAATTCACCGGTACCTTGCAGGCGCAGGTCGAAACCGAAGGTCAGCTCGGGGCTGCCTTGGGCGGTGATCATGGGCAGCGGTACATGCACGCCTTGCCCAAGCCAGCCAAGCCGCGAGCCGGGAAGGAAGTCGACGGTTTGCTGGTTCAGCGTCAGGGTCAAGGCATTCTCGATGCCGCGAATGTCGCTGATACCGACGCTCAGGTACGGCTCGTCAAAGCGATAGTCGGCGAAATCCTTCGCGGCGACGCCATAACGCTCCGGCACCTTGAAGCGCCCATCGATCCGATTGTCAGCATGAAACAAGCGCGCCTCGTAGATACCCCGGGCGCGGGTTTCGGTGCGCACCTGGCCGTCGAGTTCGAATTGCTCCGGCAAAAAGTACAACTCACCACTTCGTTCGACGGTCTCCAGGAAACGCACGCCCGTCTTTTCGTTGGTACTCCAGACTTTCACGTCCTTGCGAAACGGGACGACGATCATCGGCCCGATCAGTTGCTGGCTGTGGCTGGAACTGCGGGCGATGTCCTGCAGCACCCCGTCGCGCAGCTCTTGGCGCTCATCGATAAGGCCGCTGATCATCAACAACGGAATCATCAGCAAGAGGATCAAGAGGGCAATCATGCCCAGTTTTATAGCGAGACTGCGGTTCATGTGAGGCTCTCCCTGTTCGAATGAGGGAGAGTCTGGCGTGCCTGTGTGGGAGGTTTATGGGTGGAATGTGGAGATTGTGTGGAGAGTAGAAGTTATCCGACCCAAAGAGAAACCTGTGGCGAGGGAGCTTGCTCCCGCTCGGCTGCGAAGCAGTCGCAAACGGGGCCGCTACGCAGCCCAGCGGGAGCAAGCTCCCTCGCCACAACTGTATTTCATTGCCAAGAACGTGGTCTCAGGGCAACCGCAGCACCACCTCCACCCCGCCCTCGACATTGCCGATACCGAACGCCCCGCCATGCAACTGCACCACTTCCTCGACGAAGTTCAGCCCCAGGCCCGTGCTCTTGCGACCAGTACCCGGGCGAGGCAACGAGTAAAAACGCTCGCTCAAACGAGGCAGCGCATAGTCGGGAATCGGTTCAGCCTGGTTGAACAGGCGGATTTCGACACAGGTGCCGATGCGCTCGGCGCTGATCCGCAGCAGGCCTTCGGCGGGCGTGAAGTCCAAGGCGTTTTCCAGCAGGTTGCCCAGAGCCTGGCGCAGCAAGAACGCCTCCCCCGTCAACGTCAGGTCAGGCGCCATGTGCCGCTCGATGCGCAAATGCCGGTTTTCGATCCAGCCGCCGCGTGCTTCCAGCAGCTCCTCCATCAACGCCGCCACCGGCACCGCTACCACTTCCTCCAGGCCTTGCCGCTGCTCGACCTGGGCCAGGTTGAGCAAACGCTCGATCAACTGCTGCATCCGCACGCTTTCGCTGTCGATGTTGCTGACGAAACGCTGGTGCTGGGCGGCCGGCATGTCGCTCTGCAGCAGCTCGGCGGCGCCGCGAATCGCCGCCAGCGGACTCTTGAGTTCATGGGTCAGGGTATGTACGTATCGCTCGACATACGCCTTGCCTTCAAGCTGGGTGCGCATATGCTCCACCGCCCCCGCCAATTGTTCGAACTCGCCGCCGCGATAGTGCGGCACCTCCACCCGACGGCCCTGGCTGACCGCCTGGGCATAAGCCGTCAAGCGCCGCAATGCCGCGCTGAGCCACCACGACAGCAAGGCGCCGAGCAACAGGCCAAGGCCGATCAGACCGGCGCCGTAGGCGAGCAAACGCCGTTCCGTGCGGTCGACGTAAGGCTGCAAGGAGCTATTGGGCTTGGCCACCGTCACCACGCCTATGATCCGGCCGTTGTCACGGATCGGCGCCCCGACGTGCATCACCGAAGACGCCGGGTCATCCGGATCGCTGCGGGTCGAACGGGCGCCATAGTGACCGCGCAGCGTCAGGTAGACGTCGTTCCAGCGCGAATAGTCCTGCCCCACTGCCGCGCCGCTGGAATCGAGCACCACGATGCCTTTGGCGTCGGTGACGTAGATGCGGTGGCTGACCTGGTTTTTCGGCAGCCCCCAGATTGTCGCGGCCGGCTGGCGCTCACCATAGGATTTGAGCAGTTGCGGCCAGCGGTTCTGGCTAAGCGTTCCGGCCTTGAAATCGTCCCGCAGGATCTCAGCCATCAGGTTGGCCGTGTCCACCAGGGTTTCCTCGGTGGACTGGCGCACACCGGGGCGGATTTCCTCCATGACCGTGTTGAGCACGAAATACCCGGCCAAGCCAATAAACAACACATAGGCAAGGAAGATACGAATGCCCAGTGACATCAGCTGTGCCCCGGGCTGTAGCTGTAGCCGAGCCCCCGATGAGTCTGGATCGGCTCGGCCTCGGCCCGGACCAGGCGCAGTTTGGCACGCAGGCTCTTGATATGACTGTCGATCGTGCGCTCGTAACCGGCGTCGCTGGCCACGCCCAGGGCATCGAGCAACTGTTCGCGGCTGAAGACCCGTTCGGGCTGGTCCAGCAAACAGTGCAACAAGCGAAACTCGTGGCGCGTGAGGTTCAGCGGTTTGCCGCGATAGTTGATCTGCACGCGATCAGGGTCGACCTGGAACAACGCTGTCCCCGTTTCGGCGATCGGTCGCGGCGCCACTCGCTTGAGGATGGCGCGGACCCTGGCGGCCACTTCCCGAGGGCTGAAGGGTTTGACCACGTAGTCGTCGGCACCAATCTCCAAGCCCACCACCCGATCAATCTCGCCGTCCCGAGCTGTAAGAAAGATGACCGGGACGTCGCTGAAACGTCTGAGATTCTTACACGTCTCAAAACCACTGATATCCGGCAGGCCTACATCGAGAATGATCAGGTCCGCCGGCGTGTTTTTCTGGTGCTCGAGGGCAGCTGCGCCAAGGCTCAGCCAAGTGGTGTCAAAGCCTTCGCCCTGCAGGGCAAACACCAGCGTATCGGCAATGGCGGCTTCGTCTTCGACAATCAGAATATGAGGCATGGCGTCCGAGCCCGACAGGAAAGTTGCCGGAACGGTGCCCCAAGCCTCGGGGCACGTCAATCGCGCAAATCAACAGTCCGGTTTATCCGCTGTAAACCGCCGTGCCGGGTTGACCGCCGCTTTGAATTCGCGCAAGGCCTTGGCGCCGATCAGTAGCGGGTAGTTGAAGCTGCTGCGGTCGGTCAGGTTGACCTCGACGGTGCGCTTGACGTTACCCAGGCACATTTCCAGTTCCACCACCGGACGTTTACTCGGGGCGATCTTTTCATCGTCGTCCTCGTCCTCTTCGGAACGGGTCTTGATCTTGCTGATGCGGGCAATCTTATGCTCATAGATCTTGTTGCTCGCGTCTTTGGTTGCCAGGCGAAACCGTACCCAGTCATCGCCGTCACGGGTAAACGTCTCGATGTCCTTGGCCGACAGCGAAGCGGTCAGCGCACCGGTGTCCATTTTCGCCTTGAGCACTTCGCCGCCCATTTCCGGCAGCGCTATGTATTCATAGCGCCCGTACAAGGTGGGTTCGGCGGCCAGTACTGGAAGGGCCACCAGGGAAAGCAGGGCTAGAACGGATTTCATGTAGGAGGCTTCCATTGTGGGAGTGGGATTTTAGACCGTGGTCGGTGAATTCGTTCGGTTGACTTCGACAGGGATGGCTACGGGACATCCAGCCCATTGAACAAAAGGTGAAACATTCGTCCATCGCGATTTGGCCTGTCGCTCGAAGCTGCTTATCATGGCCCGCCCACCCGTTTGCAAGAGTCATCTATGCGCCGCCTGCTCACCGGCTGTCTCGTCACCCTGTTGCTGCTGCTCAACACCTTGGTGCTGTTCGGACCGCTCATGGTATTTGCGCTCTTGAAACTGGTCCTGCCCGGGCGTTTTCGCGACTACGCCTCGTTGGCGGTCATGTGGATCGCCGAGACCTGGGCTGAAATCGACAAACTGATCTTTGCCCTGTGCATCCCCACTCGCTGGGACATTCGCGGTGGCGAAGGCCTGCGCGGCGACACCTCCTACCTGGTGATCAGCAACCACCAATCCTGGGTGGACATCCCCGCCCTGGTCCAGGCCCTCAACCGGCGCACGCCTTTTTTCAAGTTTTTCCTCAAGAAGGAACTGATCTGGGTGCCCTTCCTTGGCTTGGCCTGGTGGGCGCTGGATTACCCCTTCATGAAACGCTACACCAAGGCCTTCCTGGCGAAGAACCCGGAACTGGCTGGTCGCGATCTGGAAATCACCAAGGCCGCCTGTGAGCTGTTCAAGCGCCAACCGGTCACTGTGGTGAACTACCTTGAAGGCACGCGTTACACAACGGCCAAAAGCCAGGCGCAGCAATCGCCCTTCGCTCACCTGCTCAAGCCCAAGGCCGGCGGGGTGGCATTCGTGCTGGCGGCGATGGGCGAGCAACTGGACGCGGTGCTGGACGTAACAGTGGTCTACCCGCAAGAGCGGATTCCAGGTTTTTGGGACTTGATCAGCGGGGCGGTGCCCAAGGTCATCATCGACATCCAGACCCGCGAACTGGACCCGACGCTATGGCAGGGCGATTACGAGAACGACCCCGTGTTTCGCCAGCACGTCCAGGACTGGGTCAACTTGCTGTGGGCCGAAAAAGATCGGCGTATTGCTGCGCTGCGCAGCGAAGGCCGGCTTGGGTAACACCTTCTAAGCTGAGAATTGAGGTTTATCGCGAAAAAATCAGATCACGCCATGGGTAGTTCCAAATCGAGATAAAAAACTGTCAGGGTTGACAGTAGCCCTCACCGGACACAGCCGTAACGATGTCGCCGAGAATTAAATTGGAGACATGCACATGCGATATTTCATTGGAGGCGGCGCGGGAATGATGCTGCTGATAATCGGCCATGTTCAGGCTGGAGAAGCTTCTTGTCCGGCCTTGACACAACTCCAGGACGACACTGCAACTGTCAATATCCAGGATGCTCCTGACTGGCAGAGCCAAACCATCGTGCAAGAGCTCAACCCTGCGTCACTACAATTCGACGAAGCGGAATTCGCGATCCAGGAACCTGACGAATATCAACAGGTCAGCGTGATCTACCAGCACTGCGAGACGAAACTTACCCTTGACTACCTTACACCGGGATTGAACGGTCATTGCACAAGCCTCGGCACCCGTGCTTGCCAATTTCGGAACAGCAGCGATTATTTCAGTCTCAGATTTTGATGAGTCCGTGGCGGATTTTCGAGGTCGCCACCTTCATCAAACACCTGCGCCAGCCGCACTGCGGGAAAGCCAGGCTGGCCGCCGCTGAAGAATAGCTTTTCTATCGCTCACAAGTTTCTACATAACAGAGAAACTTCCTACAGCAAACTCCGAAACTTCCAATTTCTTTTGTATTTATCTCACGCTAGAGCAGTGAGCCGATATATATCTATACATAATTGCGGATTGACATAAAGGACTGTCAACTCTGACAGTAGCCCGACCTGGAAACAGCCGTAAGAATAGCCATGGGCCGAGCCAGGAGGCGCGACATGTTTAAGATACGAGCCGGCGGCGTGGGGGTATTGCTAGGGGTTATTGGCCAGGTTAACGCTGGCGAAATAACCTGCCCCGCGGCCACGGACATACACAGAAACATCGAGGCGGTAGAAGATGTTTATTTTGTCGAAGGGCACGATGAGTTCGAATGGCGGAGCGAAAACCTCGTGGATTTGGTCAACCCGAGAAAACTGTTATTCGAAGGCGCGGAGTATGTACAGCAAGAAGAGAGCGAGGACGAAGAAGAACTTGCCATTCGTACCACCATCACATGCCGATATGGCGATATGAATCTGGTCATGCAATATCCGCACGTTCAAGAACCCACCTTTTCGCCGTGGATAAACAATAACTGTAAAAGCCAGGATGTTAACGAGTGCCAACTCATCAATGCCGATTATTTTCAAGTCAGCTTTGATTAAGGTCAGGTACGTAGTCCGAGTTTCGCTACTCCAAACCTGCTCTGCCATTCCCGCTGGGGTTACCGTAAAGTGCGGTATCTTCTTACCAGAGCTTGCTCATGAATGTACAAATCGGTGGCGCCACCCTCGCAGTCATCCTGACCGGCATGCTGATTGTCCTGGGCGTCAATGAATGCCAGCGTGGCCCTTTGAATCCGGATCTTGCCGACAACCTCAGTGACGAGCAGAAGGCATGGCTGACCATCGAACATCGCATCAAACGCTCGGACCCGGCCCTTACCGAAGTCATCCGCAACCAGCAATCCTTGACCGTCCTCTACCGTCCAGACGCTGCCACGCAGGCGTCAGAACCGTGGGTGGAGCACATGTTGCGCGTGGTTGGGCATGGCCTGGCCGCACTCAACAACGCGCCCGGCGCCAAGCAATACACACACGTCACGATCAAGGCGCGGATGCTTGTCGATGATGATGTGGAACTGGTTTACGACATGCCGGGTTTTGACGCAATCAAGACGCAACAGGGCGGCTACGTGACCTTTGCCAGCATGCCGCAAAGCATGGTGTTCAGTCGCGAGGCCTTGACCCGGGCCCAGGAATATTGCCGTGGCCCCAGTGCCCGGGGATTTTATCCCGAATTCTGCGAACGGGTCCTGACACCGCAGGGTCCTGAATAAAAAGGGCGACACCACTGCCGCCCTTTTTCCGTCTTGCCTACAACCTTACGCCGCGCTGAACAACTTGTGCGGATCGATCACAAACTTCTTCGGCACGCCCGCATCGAACTCGCCATACCCCTTCGGCGCGTCGTCCAGGCTGATGACCTGCACACCCACGATTTCGGCAATGTTGATACGGTCCCACATGATCGCCTGCATCAGTTGGCGATTGTATTTCATCACCGGGGTCTGGCCGGTGTGGAAGCTGTGGGATTTAGCCCAGCCCAAGCCGAAGCGGATGCTCAGACTGCCCATTTTCGCTGCGGCATCGACCGCGCCCGGGTCTTCGGTGACGTACAGGCCGGGGATGCCGATCTTGCCAGCGACGCGGACCACGCCCATCAATGAGTTGAGCACGGTGGCCGGGGCTTCGTGCTTGACGCCGTCATGGCCATGGCCGCGAGCTTCGAAGCCTACAGCGTCGACCGCGCAGTCGACTTCAGGCTCGCCCAGCAGCGCGGCGATCTGCTCATGCAGCGGAGTGTCCTGGGACAGGTCGGCAATTTCGAAGCCCTGGGCCTTGGCGTGGGCCAGGCGGACCGGATTCACGTCGCCGATGATGACCACGGCCGCGCCCAACAGGCGAGCGGACGCAGCGGCCGCCAGGCCAACCGGACCGGCACCGGCGATGTAGACGGTGCTGCCCGGGCCAACGCCGGCGGTGACGGCGCCGTGGTAGCCGGTGGGCAGGATGTCGGACAGGCAGGTCAGGTCACGGATTTTCTCCATGGCCTTGTCACGATCCGGCAGTTTCAGCAGGTTGAAATCGGCGTACGGCACCAGCACGTATTCGGCTTGGCCGCCGGTCCAGTCGCCCATGTCGACGTAACCGTAGGCACCGCCGGCACGGGCCGGGTTGACGGTCAGGCAGACGCCGGTGTGCATTTCCTTGCAGGAACGGCAGCGCCCGCAGGCCACGTTGAACGGTACCGATACCAGGTCGCCGATTTTCAGGTTCTCGACGTCGCTGCCCTTCTCGATCACTTCACCGGTGATCTCATGGCCCAGGACCAGCCCGGTCTGGGCGGTGGTACGACCGCGCACCATATGTTGGTCGGAGCCGCAGATGTTGGTGGAGACTACGCGCAGGATGACGCCGTGCTCGATCTTCCTGCCGCGCGGGTCCTGCATTTTGGGATAGTCGATTTTCTGTACTTCGACCTTGCCGTTGCCGAGATACACGACACCACGATTACCGGACATGCTTTCACCTCGCTGTTGTTTTTATGAAACTGCGCTGCCCAGGCAGGCAGCGCGTTGATTGCTCGGGTTGGTGCTTGTGGCTTGTTTCTGTGTTGTCTGTAAGGGCCTCTTCGCGAGCAGGCTCGCTCCCACAGTGGATCGTGGGTGTCAGCAGGATCTGTAGAACGACACGGATCCTGTGGGAGCGAGCCTGCTCGCGAATGGGTTGCGAAGCGGCCCAAAAAAATCTAAAGAACAACCGTGCGATTGGCGTTCAAGAACACCCTTCGCTCAATGTGATACCCCACCGCCCGGGCCAAGGTGAGCCCTTCGATATCCCTGCCCTTGGCAATCAAATCTTCGGGGTAGTGGCTGTGGTCCACCACTTCCACGCCTTGGGCAATGATCGGCCCTTCGTCCAGATCGTTGTTGATGTAATGCGCCGTGGCGCCCACCAGCTTCACGCCTTTGTTGTAGGCCTGGTGATACGGCTTGGCACCCTTGAACCCCGGCAGCAACGAGTGATGGATGTTGATCGCCTTGCCATCAAGCTTGCGGCACAACTCTGGCGACAGCACTTGCATGTAGCGGGCGAGGATCACCAGTTCGGCGCCGGTGTCTTCGATCACCTGCCACACCTGCCGCTCCTGGGCCGGTTTGTCGTTCGGGTCAAGGGGGAAATGGTAGTAGGGAATCTGGTGCCAGTCGGCCAACGGCTTGAGGTCTGGGTGGTTGGACACCACGGCCACTACGTCCATCGACAACTGGCCGATGCGCTGGCGGTAGAGCAAGTCGTTGAGGCAGTGATCGGCCTTGGAGACCATGATCACCACTTTGGGTCGATAGTTGGGCGGGGTCAGTTCGAAGACCATGCCAAAGGCTTCGGCACGCTCGGCCAGGCCGGCGCGGAAACTCTGCTCATCGAAACCGTCAGGCTGGCGAAACTCCACGCGAATGAAGAAGCGCGCCGAGAGTCGGTCGTCGAACGAGTGGTGTTCGGTGACGTAGCAGCCCTGCTCGAACAGAAAGCGGGTCACCGCGTCCACCGTGCCGAGCACGCTGGGGCAATCGGCAGTCAGGATCCATGTGTCTGGGGCGCGGCTCATTGCGGTGACTCCTGTTCAAATTAGCGAAGCGACACAAAACCCGTGGCGAGGGAGCTTGCTCCCGCTCGGCCGGGCTGGCGCTCCAGTGCGTAGCAACCGCCAAAAAGCGAGGACCGCTACGCGCCCCAGCGGGAGCAAGCTCCCTCGCCACAAAAGCCGTGTCGGCTTTAATCCTTACGCCTGCACGCTCAACCCATACTCCGCCGCGGCATCCTGCAACCACAGCCACCAGTAGTCGGAGAAGCTGCGGCGGATCACCAGTTCCCAGGTGTCTTCAGCCGTATGGCGGATCACCAGTTGCGACTTGGCGAACACCGTGCCCACGGCTTTGCCCACCGGGAAATTGCTTGGGTGTACATCGTAGCTGGTGGATTTCATCAGCACGTCGCGCACGTTCGGGCCGGACAGTTCGAGGATCTGCTGGCCGCCGCTGACATTGACGATCTGGATGTGCAGGTCGCCGAGGGCTTCACGCAGCTTTTGCTCGGCGGCGAACTCCTCGCCGGTGGGCACCACCAGCAGCCATTCATCCGGGCCGAGCCATTGCAGGCTGGTTTCGCCCTTGATGACGACGGTCAGCGCGGCCGGCAATTCCAGGCCCAGGGCCTTGTGCACGCCAGCGGCGAACGCTGGGTCATGGCCGTCGCCACGAATGGTCAGGTGGCCCAGGAGTTTTTTCTCGCGCACGGTCACGCCGGCGTTCTTGCGACCCTTGCCCACCTGGCTTGCGAGGTCGGCATGGTGCAGCGACGACTCGGCCTTGGCCCCGGTGGTTGGGCGTTGTTGGTACACGTTGACTGCGGTCATATGGAGCACCTGTCTGAATACTATTGAGCCAACCTTGTGGCGACCTTCAGGCCGTCATCGCGAGCAAGCTCGCTCCCACAAGGGTTACGCGATCAACTGTGGGAGCGAGCTTGCTCGCGATTGCGCCCCACAGGATCTCAAGCCAATCAGATGTTCTGCCGATCCCCCTTCGGATCGAAGAACACCGAAGAAACGATCTCTGCCTCGATCACCCGGCCGTCGGCCAATGGCGCGAACACCCGCTCGCCCAGGCGCTTCAAGCCACCCTTGACCACACCCATCGCAAACGAATAACCCAGAGAGTTATGCGCATAGCTGGAGGTGACGTGGCCGACCATCGACATCGGGATCGCCTGCTTGGGGTTGAACACCAGCTGGGCGCCTTCCGGCAGCCAGACATTCGGGTCGATCGGCTTGAGCCCCACCAGTTGCTTGCGATTTTCGCGCACGCAATCTTCGCGATTCATCCCGCGCCAGCCGATCCAAGAGAACGGCTTGGTGCGGCCGACGCACCAGCCCATGTTCAGGTCGTCCGGGGTCATCGAACCGTCGGTGTCCTGACCGACGATGATGAAGCCTTTCTCAGCCCGCAAGACGTGCATGGTCTCGGTGCCGTACGGGGTCAGGTTGTATTTCTTGCCGGCCTCGACGATCTGCTCGAGCACACCCATGGCGTAGTCGGCCTGCACGTTGATCTCGTATGACAGCTCACCGGTGAACGAGATACGGAACACCCGCGCCGGCACGCCGCCCACCAGGCCTTCCTTCCAGGTCATGAACGGGAAGCCGTCCTTGTCCAGGTCGATGTCGGTGACTTCGCTCAGCAGCTTGCGGCTGTTGGGCCCCGACAGGGTCATGGTTGCCCAGTGGTCGGTGACCGAGGTGAAGTACACCTTCAAGTCCGGCCATTCGGTCTGCTGGTAGATCTCCAGCCATTGCAGCACACGAGCCGCGCCGCCAGTGGTGGTGGTCATCAGGAAATGGTTGTCCGCCAGACAGGCTGTCACGCCGTCGTCGAAGACCATGCCGTCTTCCTTGCACATCAGGCCGTAGCGGGCCTTGCCCACGTCGAGCTTGGTCCAGGCATTGGTGTAGATGCGGTTGAGGAACTCACGGGCATCCGGGCCCTGGATATCGATCTTGCCCAGGGTCGAGGCGTCCAGCAGGCCGACGCTGTCGCGCACGGCCTTGCATTCGCGCTTGACTGCGGCGTGCATGTCTTCGCCGTTCTTCGGGAAGTACCAAGGGCGCTTCCATTGGCCGACGTCTTCGAACTCAGCACCGTTTTTTACATGCCAGGCATGCAGCGCGGTGAAGCGCACCGGCTCGAAAATGTGCCCGCAGTGACGGCCGGCCACCGCGCCGAAAGTCACCGGCGTGTAGTTCGGACGGAACATGGTGGTGCCCATCTGCGGGATGCTCACGTTCAGCGAACGGGCCGCGATGGCCAGGCCGTTGACGTTGCCCAGCTTGCCTTGGTCAGTGCCGAAGCCCAGGGCGGTGTAACGCTTGACGTGTTCCACCGACTCGAAGCCTTCGCGGGTGGCGAGTTCGATGGCGGCGGCGGTGACGTCGTTTTGCAGGTCGACGAATTGCTTCGGCGCCCGAGCGGTGGTTTTTTCGTGGGGCACCTGGAACAGCGCCAGGGTCGGTTCTTCGTGACGGCTCAGGGCTTTGGGCAACACGCCCTCCACTGCCTTGAAACCCGCTTCGCTGGCCGCGCGCACGCCGCCTTCGAAACCGTCGGCCAAGCTATCGCCGAGGCTGTACACGCCATTTACACCGCCGACGCACACCCGTTTCTGCGGAGCTTCGCCCGGTACGAAACCGAGGATGTCTTCACGCCAGATCGGCTTGCCGCCCAGGTGCGAAGCCAGGTGGACCACCGGGCTGTAGCCGCCGGAGCTCGCCACCAGGTCGCAGTCCAGCCATTCGCCGGGGCTGGTGACTGTATGGGCGCGCACATCGATCGCGGCAACCCGTGCCCCGGTGACGCGCTTGCTGCCACGGGCTTCAATCACGGCGCTGCCGGTAAGGATGCGGATGCCCTTGGCGCGGGCTTCTTCCACCAGTGCGCCACGTGGGTTGCTGCGGGCATCGGCCACGGCAACCACTTGCAGGCCGGCGTCGAACCAGTCCAGGGCCACGCGATAGGCGTGGTCATTGTTGGTGCTCAGGACCAGTTTCTTGCCCGGCGCCACGCCGTAGCGGCGGATGTAAGTAGAAACCGCGCCAGCCAGCATGTTGCCCGGCACGTCGTTGTTGCCGTAGACCAATGGCCGCTCGCAGGCGCCGGTCGCCAGCACCACGCGCTTGGCGCGGACCCGGTTGATGCGCTGGCGAACCTGGCCGATCGGAGCGCGATCACCCAGGTGATCGGTGAGGCGCTCATGGATGGTCAGGAAGTTATGGTCGTGGTAGCCGTTCACCGTGGCGCGAGGCAGCAACACCACTTCCGGCATCGAGCGCAGTTCAGCCACCGCGGCAGCGACCCACTCGGTCGCCGGCTTGCCGTCCAGACTCTCGCGGGAATCGAGCAGGCTGCCACCGAACTCTTCCTGCTCGTCAGCCAGGATCACGCGCGCACCGCTGCGGGCCGCGGCCAGTGCGGCGGCCAGACCAGCAGGGCCGGCGCCGACGATCAGCACGTCGCAGTGACGGTTCATGTAGTCGTAGGTGTCCGGATCGTTCTCGGTCGGCGAGCGACCCAACCCTGCGGCCTTGCGGATGTACTTCTCGTAGGTCATCCAGAACGATTGCGGGTACATGAAGGTTTTGTAGTAGAAGCCCGGCGGCATCAGCTTGCCGCCGACCTTGCCGAGGATCCCCATCATGTCGTTGTTCACGTTCGGCCAGCCGTTGGTGCTGGTGGCGACCAGGCCTTGGTACAGCGCTTGTTGCGTTGCCCTTACGTTCGGAATCTGGGTGGCTTCGGTGGCACCGATCTGCAGCACCGCGTTCGGCTCTTCGGCGCCGGCGGCGAAAATGCCGCGCGGACGGGAATACTTGAAGCTGCGACCGATGATGTCGACCCCGTTGGCCAGCAGCGCGGCGGCCAGGGAGTCGCCCTCGAAGCCTTTGTAGGTCTGGCCGTTGAAGGTGAAGCTCAGCACTTTGTTACGGTCGATCCGTCCGCCGTTGGACAGGCGATTGATCTGGCTCATACCTTCTCTCCCAGAGCCTGCGCGGCCGCTTTCGGACTGTCAGCCTTGTCGGTGAATTGCGGCTTTTGACCGATCTTGTAGGTTTCGAGAATTTCGTAGGTCACGGTGTCACGGGTCGCGTTGAAGTACTGGCGGCAACCGGCGGCATGGATCCACAACTCGTGATGCAGGCCGCGAGGGTTGTCGCGGAAGAACATGTAGTCGCCCCACTCTTCGTCGGTGCAGGCGTTCGGGTCCAGTGGACGCGGGATATGCGCCTGGCCGGATGCATGGAATTCCTCTTCGGAGCGCAGTTCGCCGCAGTGAGGACAGAAGATGTGCAACATGGGGATTTCTCCTGTTAGTGGGCGACGGCAGCAGCGCCGTGTTCGTCAATGAGTGCGCCGTTGTGGAAACGGTCGATGGAAAACGGCGCGGCCAGCGGGTGCATTTCACCCTTGGCCAGGCTTGCGGCAAACACGTTGCCCGAGCCAGGTGTGGCCTTGAAACCACCGGTGCCCCAACCGCAGTTGAAGAACATGTTCGGCACCGGGGTCTTGGAGATGATCGGGCAGGCGTCCGGGGTGGTGTCGACGATGCCGCCCCACTGGCGGTTCATGCGCACCCGCGAGAGCACCGGGAACATTTCGACGATGGCCTGGATGGTGTGCTCGATCACCGGGTACGAACCACGCTGGCCGTAGCCGTTGTAGCCGTCGATACCGGCGCCGATCACCAGGTCGCCCTTGTCGGACTGGCTGATGTAGCCGTGTACGGCGTTGGACATGATCACGCTGTCGATGATCGGCTTGATCGGCTCCGATACCAACGCTTGCAATGGATGGGACTCAACCGGCAGGCGGAAGCCCGCGAGCTTGGCCATATGCCCGGAGTTACCGGCGGTCACCACGCCGACGCGCTTGGCGCCGATGAAGCCCTTGTTGGTTTCGACGCCGATGCACACGCCGTTTTCCTTGCGGAAACCGATCACTTCGGTCTGCTGGATCAGGTCCACGCCCAACGCGTCCGCCGCCCGGGCAAAGCCCCAGGCCACGGCATCGTGACGGGCCACGCCGCCGCGACGCTGGACGGTGGCGCCCATCACCGGGTAGCGGGTGTTTTTCGAGCAATCCAGGTATGGGATTTCGTCGGCCACTTGCTTGGCGTTGAGCAGCTCGCCGTCCACGCCGTTGAGGCGGTTGGCGCTGACGCGACGCTCGGAATCACGGATGTCCTGCAGGGTATGGCACAGGTTGTAGACGCCACGCTGGGAAAACATCACGTTGTAGTTCAGGTCCTGGGACAGGCCTTCCCAGAGTTTCATCGCATGTTCGTACAGGTGGGCCGACTCGTCCCACAGGTAGTTGGAGCGCACGATGGTGGTGTTGCGCGCGGTGTTACCGCCGCCCAGCCAGCCCTTCTCGACCACGGCCACGTTGGTGATGCCGTGCTCCTTGGCCAGGTAGTAGGCGGTCGCCAGGCCATGCCCGCCACCGCCGACGATGACCACGTCATAAACCTTTTTCGGCGTCGGCGTGCGCCACATCCGCTGCCAGTTTTCATGGTGGCTGAGTGAGTGTTTGAAGAGGCCGAAGCCCGAATAGCGTTGCATAGTCATTTACTCCAAAACCGACTCAGCGATAAACCGGGAAGTCCGCGCACAGGGCCGCCACTTGCTGCGCGACATTGGCCTCGACATCGGCATCGCCGAGGTTGTCGAGGATGTCGCAGATCCAACCGGCCAGCGTGACGCACTGGCTGACCTTGAAACCGCGCGTGGTCACCGCCGGGGTACCGATACGCAGGCCCGAGGTCACGAACGGCGATTGCGGGTCGTTCGGCACGGCGTTCTTGTTGACGGTGATGTGGGCGCGGCCCAGGGCGGCGTCGGCGTCCTTGCCCGTCAGGCCCTGGCGAATCAGGCTGACCAGGAACAGGTGATTATCGGTGCCGCCGGATACCACATCGTAGCCACGCTTGATGAACACGCCAGCCATGGCCTGGGCGTTTTCGATCACTTGCTGTTGATAGGCCTTGAAACCTGGTTCCAGGGCCTCCTTGAAGCACACGGCCTTGCCGGCGATCACGTGCATCAGCGGGCCGCCCTGGGCGCCGGGGAATACCGCGGCGTTGAGCTTCTTCTCGATTTCTTCGTTGGACTTGGCCAGGATCAGACCGCCACGGGGACCGCGCAGGGTCTTGTGGGTGGTGGTGGTGACCACGTCGGCGTACGGCAGTGGGTTTGGGTACAGGCCGGCGGCAACCAGGCCAGCGACGTGGGCCATGTCGACGAACAGCAGCGCACCGACCTTGTCGGCGATCTGGCGGAAGCGTGGAAAATCCAGGGTCTTGGAGTAGGCAGAGAAACCGGCAACGATCATCTTCGGCTTGCACTCGACCGCCAGGCGCTCGACTTCGTCGTAGTCGATCAGGCCGGTGGTGGTGTCGATGCCGTATTGCACCGCGTTGTAGAGTTTGCCTGAGGACGACACTTTCGCACCGTGAGTCAGGTGACCGCCGTGGGCCAGGCTCATGCCCAGGATGGTGTCACCGGCTTGCAGCAGGGCCAGGTAGACGGCGCTGTTGGCCGACGAACCGGAGTGGGGCTGGACGTTGGCGTAATCGGCGCCGAACAACTGCTTGGCGCGCTCGATGGCCAGGGCCTCGACCTTGTCGACGTGCTCGCAGCCACCGTAGTAGCGCTTGCCCGGATAGCCTTCGGCGTATTTGTTGGTCAAGCCGCTGCCCTGGGCCTGCATCACACGCTTGCTGGTGTAGTTCTCGGACGCGATCAGTTCGATGTGGTCTTCCTGGCGTTGCTCCTCGGCATTCATCGCCGCCAGCAGTGCATCATCGTAGCCTTGGATTTGGTCTTGCTTGCTGAACATCGCGTCTCTCCCAGCGGCGGCGGTGCGCCTTTCGTCTCGGTGAGGCACGGACCGTTTCGGTCGTGCCCTTTGGATGCGATGGTATGGCCGGCGCAGGCAGGTCAAATGCCTATGGACGCCACGCAAAGGTGCGTTTACGACATGGGATCAAATGGAATCGAACACCTTCCCTTGTGGTGAGAGAACAAGGGTCATGCAAAGGCTTGGCGAACCGCGAGCAACAGCAGAAAGTGCGCGGGATAGAGCAGATAGGCCCAACGTCGCATCGGCACCGGATGAAAACGACCCGCGTGTCGCAAAAGCACCAGGCCCAGCCCTGGCGCGATCAGGCAAGCCACCAACCCCCACAACGCCACCGCATCCCCCAGCCACGCGGCGCCATACAGCACCCGCCATTGATTGGCCGCCACGCACACCAGTCCCGGCAGCAAGGCCAGAAACAGCGAGCGCTTGAACGCCAGCAATGTCGCCAGTGGCAGCAGCACCCCATAGAAGCCAAACATCAACCGCGACGAAAACAGCGCCGCCAGCAGCAACGCCATCGCGGCCAGGCATCGCGCTTCCAAGGTGGGCGTCTGCCAACAACGCGCTACCAATAACCCAAGCACCAACGTAGGCATGACATTCAAGGTGGCGGGGGCGGGAATGAACAAGCGGTAGGGAATTTCGCTGACGGCGCTGAACAGCAACAGCCAGCCCAGGTAGCGCCACGCATCGGTGCCGGCGGCGCCGCCGCTGCGCGCCAGGTTTGCCGCCATCGCCAGGCAGAACCACGGAAACGCCAACCGCCCCGGCACATACAGCCAATCGACGGAAAAACCGACATATCGCAGATGATCGAGGACCATCGACAACAGTGCCAGCCACTTGAGCAGGTCCAGGGCGCCGTCGCGTCGACTCATGTGCGTCGCGGCCCTGGGGCTTTGTGATTTTCTGACAGAAACATCCCGTATGTTCCCCCGCTAATCTTGGGTAAAGTGCGCACCAACATAGACCACGGCGTTGCGCACTCAAGCACGCCGGACCAAGGAACCCCCATCCGGGAATTCCGCCAGGGATCTCTTACCCAGGACTCTCTAATCAAGGAGCACGGCCATGACCGACAAGAGTCAACAATTTGCCAGCGACAACTATTCCGGCATCTGCCCTGAAGCCTGGGCGGCCATGGAAGAAGCCAACCAGGGCCACCAGCGCGCCTACGGCGACGACGAGTGGACCCATCGCGCGGCGGATGATTTCCGTGCCTTGTTCGAAACCGACTGCGAAGTGTTCTTCGCGTTCAACGGCACGGCGGCCAACTCCTTGGCGCTGTCCTCACTGTGCCAGAGTTATCACAGCGTGATCTGCTCGGAAACCGCCCACGTCGAGACCGACGAATGTGGCGCGCCGGAATTCTTCTCCAACGGCTCCAAGCTGCTGGTGGCACGCACCGAGAACGGCAAGCTGACGCCCGACTCGATCCGCGAGGTCGCCCTCAAGCGCCAGGATATCCACTACCCCAAGCCGCGCGTCGTGACCCTGACCCAGGCCACGGAAGTGGGCAGTGTCTACACGCCGGAGGAAATCCGCGCCATCAGCGTCACCTGCAAGGAGCTGGGCCTGAACCTGCACATGGACGGCGCGCGATTCTCCAACGCCTGCGCCTTCCTCGGCTGCACCCCGGCCGACCTGACCTGGAAGGCCGGCGTGGACGTGTTGTGCTTCGGCGGGACGAAAAACGGCATGGCGGTGGGCGAAGCAATTCTGTTCTTCAACCACGACCTGGCCGAAGACTTCGACTACCGCTGCAAACAGGCCGGGCAACTGGCGTCGAAAATGCGCTTCCTGTCCGCGCCCTGGGTCGGCCTGCTGCAAAACGACGCCTGGCTCAAGCACGCCCGCCACGCCAACCGCTGCGCGCAATTGCTGGCGGAGCTGGTCAGCGACATCGAGGGCGTGGAACTGATGTTCCCGGTCCAGGCCAACGGGGTGTTCCTGCAACTCTCGGAGCCGGCTATCGCCGCGCTGACGGCCAAGGGCTGGCGCTTCTACACCTTCATCGGCAAGGGCGGCGCACGCTTCATGTGCTCGTGGGATACAGAAGAGGCGCGGGTGCGGGAATTGGCGGCGGATATTCGGGAAGTGATGGCCGCCTGAAGCAACGACCCATCGCTTCAGGCTTTTTGAGCTTTTGTGGCGAGGGAGCTCGCTCCCGCTGGGCTGCGCAGCAGCCCCATGCGGTCTATCAGGTAGTCCCCACCTACCAGATGACGACTGCTGCGCAGCCGAGCGGGAGCAAGCTCCCTCGCCACAGAGGGCCCGCCGCGATTTAAAACTCGATCCGCACATCCCCCTTCGGCACGCTGCAGCACGACAGGATATAACCCTCGGCCTCGTCGTCCTCGGTGATCCCGCCGTTGTGCTCCATCTCCACTTCCCCGCCCAGCTTCAACACCTTGCAAGTGCCGCAGATGCCCATGCCACAAGCCTTGGGGATCATCAGGCCGAGCTTGGCGGCGGCCGCGTGGACGGTTTCGCCCGGTGCTACGCCGATGCTCTTGCCGGAGGCGACGAATTCCACTTGGTGCAGGTCCGCCTGGTCAACTTCCGGTGCGTCAGCGGCCTGTTCGGCCTGTTCCACCGCATCGGCGCGGGCTTCCGGTGGCGTGGCGCCAAAGGATTCCTCGTGATAACGCTTCATGTCGTAGCCGGCGGCTTCCAGCAGGCGCTTGACCGCACTCATGTACGGCGTCGGGCCGCAGCAGAACACTTCGCGCTCGAGGAAATCGGGCACCATCAATTCCAGCATCTTGTGATTCAAGTATCCGCGGTACCCGGCCCACGGCTCGCCCAGGCCATGTTTTTCGCAAATCAGGTGCAAGCTGAAGTTGTCGATCCGCGACGCCATGTGCTCCAGCTCGCGGTGGTAGATGATGTCCTTGGGCGAGCGAGCGCTGTGGACGAAGGTCATGTCGACGTTGGCGTTGGTATCGTAGAACCAACGCGCCATGGACATGCACGGCGTAATTCCCACGCCACCGCTGAGGTAAAGCACTTTCGGACTCGGGAAATCGATGGCGTTGAACAGCCCCACCGGCCCGTGCACCGCCAGTTCCTGGCCCTCGTGCAGCGTATCGTGCAGCCAGTTGGAAACCTTGCCCCCCGGCACGCGCTTGATGGTCACCGAGAAGCTGTAGGGCACCGACGGCGAACTGGAAATGGTGTAGGAACGCATGATCGGCTGGCCTTCGATTTCCAGCTCCAGGGTGACAAATTGCCCGGGCTTGAAAAAGAACATGATCGGCTGGTCGGCCATGAAACAGAATGTGCGCACATCCCAGGTTTCCTGGATGACTTTGACGCAACGAACGATATGTCGGCCATTGGCCCAGGTCTGGGTGGTGACCGGGTTCAGGAAATTATTGGACATGCTGATCTCCACGGCCGACTGTCGGCCTTAATGATGGCGATTGTGCTTAGGCGCCTGTACCGCCATTTACCTATCTGCGACATTCACATACTTATCGCGACCAGCCCCCAACTACCGGGGCTTGCGCGTCGGGAACAGATTGGGCCATGTCGCCCATGGATAAGGTTGCGCCCCTGCGCGGCCCCACACTCGCCCCAACAGACAATCACAAATTTCTGCCTTGCGTAGCACAACCGATCAGCCACTTTTTTGATGGTCTCGTAGAGGACCATGAGGACAAAACGATGGACGTCACCACCACCCTGAGCCTGGGCGATCCGCTGGAACCCGCACGCAAGGCCACCGCGCAGATGCTGCAAGAGCGCGAGCGCACCTTTTCGCTGCCGCAGCCGTTCTACTCCGATGAGCGCTTGTTCGATATCGACATGCAGGAAATTTTCCAGAAGGAATGGTTGATCGCCGGCATGACCTGCGAAATCCCGGCCAAGGGCAACTACCTGACGCTGCAGATCGGCAAGAACCCGATCATTGTGATTCGCGGCGCCGAGGGCGTGGTGCATGCCTTCCATAACGTCTGCCGCCACCGTGGTTCGCGGCTGTGCACCAGCGACAAGGGCAAGGTCGCCAAACTGGTCTGCCATTACCACCAGTGGACCTACGAACTGGACGGTCGCCTGCTGTTCGCCGGCACCGAGATGGGTGCCGACTTCGACATGAAGCAGTACGGCCTCAAGCCGGTGAACGTGAAGACCGCCGGCGGCTACATCTTCATCAGCCTGGCCGAGAACCCACCGGCCATCGATGATTTCCTGTCGACCCTGAACCACTACATGGAACCCTACGACATGGAGAACACCAAGGTGGCGGTGCAAACCACCTTGATGGAAAAGGCCAACTGGAAACTGGTGCTGGAGAACAACCGCGAGTGCTACCACTGCAACGCCTCGCACCCTGAACTGCTAAAAACCTTGCTGGAATGGGACGACGTCACCGACCCACGCGCCGACCAGGCGTTCAAGGACCACGTGGCCGCTTCCGCCGCCGCCTGGGAAGCCGAGAAGATCCCTTACGCCCACGCCAGCTTCGGCCTGCGCAACCGCATCGTGCGCATGCCGCTGCTCAAGGGCACCGTGTCGATGACCATGGACGGCAAGCAAGGCTGCGCCAAGCTGATGGGCCGCATCAAGAATCCGGACCTGGGCTCGATGCGCATCCTGCACCTGCCGCACTCGTGGAACCACTGCATGGGCGACCACATCATCGTGTTCACCGTGTGGCCGATCAGCGCCCAGGAAACCATGGTCACCACCAAGTGGCTGGTGCACAAGGACGCGGTCGAAGGCGTCGACTACGACGTAGAGCGCATGCGCCAGGTCTGGGACGCCACCAACGACCAGGACCGTCGCCTGGCCGAGGAAAACCAGCGCGGCATCAACTCCACCGCCTACCAACCGGGCCCGTACTCCAAGACCTACGAGTTCGGCGTGGTGAATTTCGTGGATTGGTACAGCGAGCGCCTGCTCAACAACCTGGGGGCCGAACCTGCGCCGTACCTCAAGGGCGTTCCGGTCCAGGGCTAAGTCAGAAGCATCGTTGGATCGCCGCCCGGAGCAAGCTCGCTCCCACAGGTTCTGTGACCGACACAGAACCCTTGTGGGAGCGAGCCTGGTCGCGATAGCGGCCTGACATTCACCGACTACCTGGAAGACCACCGCACACTGCCATCCTCCCCATAAAACGTCTCGACAATCTCCTCCCCCTTTAGCTGAACCTTCACATACCCATTCAACACCCGCTCCGGATACGTCTCGTCCCCCGCCAGTTCAGTTTCCGACCATAGCACCCGGGCATGCCCGTTCAACTCGCTGGTGGTGCCATAGGGAATCGCCCCGTGCCCGGCGCAGCGCGCATGCAGCCCACCTTGGGGTGCGTAACAGATGCCATTGTGCAAATGGCCCCAATACCAATAATCCGGCTCGCGCCCCAGGGCGTCGCAGACCGGTTGATAAAGCGCGGTCTTGTTGTGCCCTGAAATATCGAAGCCTTGGTGATGACTGAGCACCATGAGCTTCTTGCGCTTGGGCAGGGTTTTCATCCACTCGATCTGCTGGGTGTTGAGGGTGCCGTCCATGTACAGGTTCATTGCGTCCGAAGCGTAGGCACTGTCGAGCCCGACCACCAGCCAGTCGTCGTTGTACAAGGCGAAATAACTGGTGCCCTGTTGCACCGGAAAACGCGACGCCAGCTCCTTGAAGTAGCCATGGGCGCCGCTGTACATCTCATGGTTGGAGTTGAGGGTGAACGACCCATGCTTGCCCTGCGGCCACCCGGCCATGTCGACATCTTCCTGGGAATGCGTGCCGGCGTAGTAGACATCGCCCAGGTGGATGGTGAAGTCAGCCTGGGCCAGTTGCATCTGGTTGGCGACGGCCACCGCGGGTGCGTGACTGTCGAACGGCCCGGTGCCCCAGTCGCCTGCGATGGCGAGCACCACGTCGTTGTCCATTTTCACCAGCGCCGGGGTGGTGGCGAACGTCGCGTGGTGGCGCAGGTTTTCAATCCATTTGAGCAGCGCCTCGCTCCACAGCAGGTCCAGCAATTCCCATTTGCGGCATCCCAGCAAGGTGCCGTCCTTGAGTACTCGGGTGCGCAGTTCGTCTTCGCTTTGCGGCAAGGCGCTGGCATTGCCGATCTTCAGGATCGACAAGCCATGAGCGAGCTCCCAGGGCACGGCCGGCTCATCGTCCGGCAGATCGCCGTGATCGATGACGTGCCGGGCCTGGTCATGGCCTCGCTGCAGCAACTTGACGATGGCCTGGAATTCCTCCGGTTCAAGATCGTTGACGAGTTTTTTCCAGGACATTTCCAGCCGCGTGACCAACCCATGCAGGCGGACCTTGACCTTGTCGAACTCATGTTCCCAATGATGCAGTAATGACATGTGGACGCTCCTTCGTTGTGCCCTGGGCTACAGGGTCTTCATGAATTCGATCAGGGCCCGCTTGTCGACGTCCGACAGTTGCGTGCCATACAGGTGACCGCCGTTGTGATTGCCTTCCAGGCGGGTGTCGTATTTGAAATCGGCCGACGCCTTCATCTGCGCGCCGCTGGTGATGAAGCCGACCTTCTCCTGGTCGTAGATATCGGAGCCGGTGTAAAAGACTTGCGGACGCTGCTCCGGCGCTTGCAGCAAATCCCACAAGGTCGGCACCGAACCGTTGTGCAGGTACGGCGCACGCAACCAGATGCCGTCGGTGGGCGTGTTGCTGTAGCTCTGGGTCTTGCGGTAGGCGCCAAAGTCGAACGGTGGTTTCTTGAAGCCGTGGAACGCGCTCACCAGGCCGGTGGTAAAGGAGTTCAGGCGATGGGGATCGGTGCCCAACTGGTCGATATTGGTGGTGACTTGCCCGGTATCGCTGCGCCCGAAATCGTGGCAACCGGCGCAGTTTTGATCCCAGATCGGCTTGCCCTGGGCAACTTTCCCTTGGTCCAGGGCGAACGGCCACGCCGGCGCCTTGTGGCCAAGCAGCCAGTTGGTCACGCGGTTGAAACTAGGCGGCAGTACCGATCCCGGCGTCGCGCCCACGGCCATGGCGGCGGCGTAGTTGCGTTCGTGGATCTTGTTGTTATTGCCGTCCCAGTGCAGGTACATGGACTCGCGAGGTTTCTGGTTCCACACCTGGGGCAAGTCCACGGTGCCGATGGTGGAGTCATCCGGGAAGCCAAAGACCACCATCTTGGTCGGGTTGAAGGTGTCGGTCCGCCCTGGCCCCTGGGCCGGACGCAGCTTCTGCCAGGCATAGGCCTGCTTCTGCTTGAGCAACGCGCTTTTTGCCATTGGGATGATCAGGTAGCGGTTGTAGAGCTTTTCGAAAAAGCCCAGCTGGAACTTGCCGTTGATCGCCGCCATGACGGCGTCGGGGGTGAATTTCGGGTCGCTGGCACACTCGTAGGCGAACCATTGGAAGGCTTGCAGTTGCAGGGTATTGGCCGGCGCGGCGGCGACGGGCACCGCGACATCGGAGGCATTGGCCCGATACGAACCGGTATGGCACAGGGCGCAGTTCGGCTCCACGGTGGGGTAGCCGAGCTGCCGCTTGGCCATGCCGATGGGCAGGTCGTTGCCATTTTCATAGAGAAAACCGAACACCTCGTAGCCGCCTGGCTTGGGCATTTTTTCCGGACACATCTGCGGCAGCACGGCGAACAGGTAATAGGGAATCCGCGCCTCGATGCCCAGGCCGATGGCGGCGTATTTGTAGTGATCTTCATCGGATGCAAAGTCCGGTTGCGGCACTTCCCGGATCATCTGGGACCAGGTCTGGTAGCCGATGAAACCCAACAACAAGACCACCACCAACGTGCCGACCCTGAACGCGTGGCTCTGCCAGCGCAGCGCCCAGCCGGCGCGCCACTCGCGCCAACCGGCCTGGAGCAAGGCCAGCGGACGGTTGGCCACCGGGCTGCCCAGGTAAAGCAGCACGCCCAGGATCAGGAACATGCTCAGGTCGCCCATCAACATCGGCACGAACAACGAGCCCTGGTTGTTGGTGTTGATCAGGTAGATCCAGAACACCACCGCCACCAGCCGCGACAGCACGCACAACCACGAATGCACCACGAAACGCGGCGCGTTGAAGCCCGAAGGCATGTAGAACAGGCTGATCCCCACCAGCAACATGCCGGTGTTCTCCAACCAGGGATCGGACAGCACGGGCGGCAGGCCAAGCATGGACGTCAGCAACGCCGGCGCGAACAGCGCCGGGATCGCGAAGACCATGTTCATGACGATGCCGATCCAGATGATGCGTTGGAACCAGCGGATGTGAGCGTTCATGGCATCCTTTTCCTTATTCTTGACTCACCACAAAACCCATGTGGCGTGGGAGCTTGCTCCCGCTGGGCCGCGTAGCGGCCCCCAAGACTTCAAAAGCGACGACTGCTTCGCAGCCGAGCGGGAGCAAGCTCCCTCGCCACCGAGGGCCGCCAGCTAGCCCAGCGCCGTTTTCTCCAGGTGCTCAAGAATGATCGGATACACATCCACCACCGCATCCTTGCCGAACATGCAGTCGATGTGACCGTAGCCGGGTATCTCGTGGCGGCTGAACAGTTGCGGGCCATGCATGTCGCACAGCCGCTCGTAGGTCTTGAGGGTGCTTTGCGGCAGGTAGCACTGGTTGTCGGCACCGCTGATGAAGCAGATCGGCAAACTCAACCGATCGAAATGCGGCATGTAGACGTCGTTGCCCTTGAAGTCCACCAGATGCCCCTTGCGCACGATCAACGCCAGATGCTCGAAGGTCTGGATGTTCGACTCGCCGAACAACTCGTGCAGGTTGTCGTGCAGGGTTTCGTTGAGGGTGTCGTGGCGGTACAGCGAGGCGTACATGAACGTGATGCGATGGCAGACCGGGTTGGTGCAATAACCCTGAGCCTCGATCCGGGCATAGCCATTGAGGGCCTTGTCGTAGAGTTTGTTGAACCAGCTTTCCTTGGTGTCGGCGTAGGCCGTCATGGATTTGATGCCGATGGCATCGAGCACTCCCGGCAGGTGCAGACCGGCCTTGAGCCCCGTGGCGGTGGCGACCACCGTGTCGGCCGCGATCTGCGAGCAAACCACCGAACGCACGCCCTGCAACCCGGCGAGCATCGACATGAAGAAGGTCGTCGCGCCATAGCAATGCACCACGCATTGCACGTCGCGGGCCAGGGTCGCCTGCTGGATCTGCTCGATGGCCGCCTTGAAGTCGTACTGGGCCACCTGGTCGCCATTCCATTCATGCTTGCTGGCCGGCAGCAGGATGCTGACGCGCAGGTCCAGTAGCCAGACGTCATATTCGTGCTTGCACAGGTACTCCAGCAGGTTGGTGTGGATGGTGTCGGTGGAGAAGATATTCGAGCCCACGCCCAGGCCATGCACCAACATCACGGGGCCTTTGCTGCCAGCTTGGTAGCGGGTCAGGCGAAGCTCGACGTTATCTTCGGTCTGGAAGAAATGCACCACCGGGGCCGGCGCATCCAAGGGGCGTTTCAAGCGTGGCGGCGCGTCCGGGTTGAAGTAGACGTCGCCGGCGAAGACGCCGCCGTAGCTTTCCCACAAGATACCCGCGAAGAACTTGCCGAACCGCGCCAACGCCTCCACGCGCTCGCGCTCATTGCGGGCGTTGAGCACTTTCATGGTGGTCATCTGCTTGGCGAAGTCGGCCGGCAGAATGTGCATGACGCCGGAGCCGAGCACCGCGCCGGTCTTGTCCGGCCCGCGATAAAGCGTGACGTACAGCGTGCTGGTGTCGTGCCAGATGTTCAGCACGCCGTTGTCCTCGGGCACGGTCTTGAAGGCGCTGAAGTAATAATCGCTGCCGTCTTCGGCGGTCAGCTTCATGTCGTAGTTCATGTGCCGCACGCCGACCTGTTCCTGGTATTGCTCGAACAGGTTGAATACGCCATTGCTGGCAACCAGGGGCTTGGGCGACAGCAGCGGCGCATCGAGGGTGCCCACCAGCGTCGCGGCGTGCTCCGGCTCCTTGATCAGGCGATTGAGGTCGGCGGCGGTGATGGTCAGGGTGAACTCGATGGGTGAGTTATCGGCCTGGCCGCGCTTGGCCGCCGCTTCGTAAAGGCTGAGGTCGGTGCCTTGGGGCTGGGTGAACGCCGTGGAGAAGAAGCCCTTCATGGTTTCGGTGAACTGCACGCCGAGGGTTGGCGCCGCCACCGGTTTGCGCGGCGCCGACGGTAGCGTGTAATCGATCAGCCAGCCGCGATCAGCCGCCAGCAGCCCCATGTTGCGCTCACTCACTGCTGAAATCGTCAGCAAGGGATTGACCGCCAGTGAGGTCGGAATCACCGAGCCGTCCGTCACATACAGGCCCGGGTAGACGTCGGTGCCGCTGGCGCCGCTGAACACCTGGCCCTTGTGGTTGACCACGCCCTGGACCGCGTCCTCGCCCATCACGCAACCGCCTAGTGGATGAACCGAAACGATGCTGTGCTTGAGCAACTTGGTCCAGATCGGATTCTCGACCCAGATCCCGCCCAAGGCCTTGGTGCTCTGGTGCAGGCGCTCGTTGCCAAGGGTGACGTTTTCCTGCTCGCCGACACCGGGCCAGTCGATGCGCAGTTGGTCCTTGTTATCGAGCACCATGCGGCCCTTGCCGTTGTCATGGCTCATGATCAAATAGGTCTGCATGTTGTGCAGCGCGCCGTAATACGGCCCACGCAGGAAACTCTCGGCCTCGCGGCCCTTGTACTTGAGGCTGGCACCGAAGCCGGTGTCGGTGGGCACGCCGATCGTTTCGGCGAACGCCGCCATGCTTGGCACCATGGCTCGGCCGAGGGCGCCGGGGATCGAGCCTTCCTCGATCACCATGCGGCTGCGCCAGTCGCCCTCGGTGCGCATGTCGATGACCGACGTAATGCATGGCCCCACCGGCTCGAGTTCCTTGGCCGAATGGGCGCCAAAGCCGATGCCGTTGATCACTTGATCGCAGTTGTGGCCGAAACCGAGGATGTCACCGTTGCCGCTCATGTTTTCGCCCAACTGGGCGGACATCGACAGGCCCTTGTCCCGCGAGCGCAGCATGATTTCGGTGGAACCCAGGGTGCCGGCGGACACCACCACGATGTCCGCGCGCACAAAGAGCGTCGGCGCCGAAAACATTTCGCGACCGCTGTCCAGGTATTGGAAATGCACGATCCAGCCGTCACCCTCGCGCTCCAGGTGACGCACCTCGGCCTGGCAGAAAATCTCCGCGCCATGGTTCCAGGCATCCGGCAGGTAGTTCATCAGCGTGGTGTTCTTGGCCTTGTTGTTACAGCCCGAGACGCAGTCGCCACAGCCATTGCACGGCAGTTGCTCAACGCCGACGTGATTGAGATTGTTGGGCAGCTTGTCGAAGGTGACGTTGATCGGCGGTTTGTAGAAGTGGGCGCCTTGCTTGAGGTAGTCCGCCGACTTCTTGTGGGCGTCGAGCTTGGGCAGGTTCGGCGAGGACGCCGGATAAGGGTTGGGCTTGAGCATTTCACGGGCCCGGGCGTAGCCGTCCTTGAGCAACGTATCGCTGTGCTCGCGCATCGCCAGGGGCCAGCGCGGGTCCTCGAAGACACCGGGCTCGGCTTCCAGCGCTACGTTGGCGTTGATCAGCGAGGTACCGCCCAGGCCACACCCGACCACGACGTTCTGCTGGGCGTTGACGTGCAGGTCGAACAACCCGGTGCGCGAACCGATGTGGCCGTCCGGGTCATGCACCTGCAATTCTTCGGTGGCGGCGAGCAAGGTATTGGGATACTCGCCGGGCTGGATCTCCCGGCCGCGCTCCAGCAGACAGACCTTGCGCCCGGCCCGGGACAAGCGTGACGCGGCGATACCGCCGCCGTAGCCGGAACCAATGACGATAACGTCGTAGTGCTCCTTGATTTCACTTATGGGGGTCGAGATCCGTGTCATGTTCAAGTCCTCTCAGGCAGAAGGGGCAACTCTGCGGTTGCCTGTAAATTCACAGGCGCAGGAACGCCTGGCCACTATCCCGTATGGGTTGAAGCGGCAGTCAACGGTGACTGGGGAAAAGCTCAGGTGTTATAGGCGTGCACGCTGATTGGCCCCGCGACGATGGGTGCGTCGAAGCGGCGAGACGGCAGGCGTAGGGATGCATGTCGGGGCTGAAGCGGGAAACGGTTGGGGGGCCTTGCTATCCATCGTGCGTTCTCCCTGAACCAGATATGGATAATGTTCGCTGTCCTTGTGCCATGAGTGAAGACAGGCGACACCCCTACGTCAAGGCAGTTCCTTAGAACTGTATGAAATTTGATCTATCGCGATTAGCACTAAGCCGGCCGCGGCTTCCAGAGTTTGGCGAACAAGTTATCCACATGACCACCCACAGCAAATGGGGACAAATGTGCACGCGCCGGCAATTTACCGAAGGCAATGTGAATAAAATCCGTGACTTATCAAACGGCAACAGTTTCCTGACGGTGTGACTGTTTTTTGATCAGCACTCTGAGAGCCTTTGATTTAAAGGGCTACAGGGCATAGCGAACACCTTATCCACAGAAGCGCCAACAGGGTTTGGGGGTAACTTTGACGGTTTTGTGGAAAACCCATTTCACGCCCTATAGATCCGTGTTTTCCAGTGGTTTTCCGGGTGACGGCGCGAATCTGGCTATTATTTGATCAGCGCCGTGAAAGCCTCGAAGCGCTTGGCCTGTAGCGGAGAGCGAACATCTTATCCACAGAAGCGCCAACAGAGATTGGGGGCAAGTTTTGCTCGAAGCGGGGTTTTATTCACGGAGAAAAGCCAATAAAAACCGTAAGTTAGGCTGGCTGTTTTTTGATCGAAGGGCTACAGCGCCTGATTGGCGTGGGCCGTAGCGAGGGGCGAACAGGTTATCCACAGAGGCGCACACAGGGATTGTGAGTAACGCCGAACAAACTATGGGAGCGAGCCTGTTCGCGAAGACGGCGCATCGGTCGATACCTTCAGCGGCTGACGGAGTGTCTTCGCAAGCAGGCTCGCTCCCACAGGGTTTTGTTTTGAATTGGGTTTAACGAACCACCCCTTCCTCTACCAACAATTTGAGAATTGCCTCTGCCCCTGCCTCCGGGCTCACGCCCTTGAGCACCTGCCCGCCCCCGCCGCTGGCCTTGGCCGTGGCGGCTTTCATGCGATCGGCGCCGCTCTTGGCCTTGATCACTTTCAGGCGCTTGGGTCTTGGCTTGGCCGGTTGCAGGGTCGCCACGGCCAACAACGTATCGTCAATGACCTCGACCTCCTCAGCATGCAACGCCCCACGCCGCGCCGGGCCGTAGGCGCTTTGCCGAGGTTTTGGCGCGGCGTTATCCACAGTGGCGAGAAATGGCAAGCGCACCTTGAGCCGCCGCCGCTGACCACGGGGCAAGGCTTGCAACACCAGGGCCGCGCCGTTTTCGATGGATTCGACCTGGGCCAGCCCCACCACCAGCGGCCAACCGAGGCTCTCCGCCAGCAAAAATGGAAGCATGCCCGAACCTTCGCCGGTTTCCGCCTGGCTGCCGGTCAGCACCACCTGGGCGCCGGCGTCACGCAGATAGTCGGTGAGGGCCGGCAGCGCGTCGGCTCCGACGGGGTTTTCCAGGACGTGAAGTTCATCCAGCCCCATGCCCAGATAAGCGCGCAACGCCGGTTCCGCCACATCCCCGGCATGCAGCACTTGCAGGTCGTTGCCGGCCAGCTGCAGGCCCAGTTCCACGGCACGGGCGTCTTGCTCGGCGCGCCGTGGCCGACCGGAGGTCGGGTGGGCGCCGATGGAGACAAGGCTGATCACTTGGGTACTCATGAACGTTTCCTTAGCTTAAGCCGCATCGCGCCTGGCTTCGTTGCGGTAAGCCTCTACCGCCGCGATCAGGGCCTGGAGAATCGCCGCGCTGTCACCGATCACCGACAGGTCCGCCCGTTTGATCATGTCGCAGCCCGGATCGAGGTTGATCGCCACCACCTTGTCGCAGGCGCCGATGCCTTGCAGGTGCTGGATCGCCCCAGAAATCCCGACGGCCACGTAGACCCTCGCCGTGACCCAGGTGCCGGACGCACCGACCTGGCGATCCCGGGCCATGAAACCGTCGTCCACCGCTACCCGCGAGGCACCCTCGGTCGCGCCCAATGCCGCCGCTGTCCTGTGGAAAAGCGCCCAGTCCTTGACGCCGTTGCCGCCGGAGAAAATGAACTCGGCCTCGGCCATCGGAATCGCACCCGGGTCAACCGCCACCGCGCCGAGGTCTTCAATGCGCGACAGGCTGCGCGCCACGCTTGTGGATAACTCCACCGGCAGGGCTTCGTGACGGGTTTCGCTGACCGGCTCGGCGCATTCGGCGGCGGCCAGGATCAACCGCGCCAATGGCCGAGCGAGGTCTTGCAGCCCTGCACCGGCGCGGCCGACGCAGGCCTCGTCCTTAACCTGCCAGACCCGCGTGGCCGGGCGCTCGCCCAAGGCCGCGGCAAAGCGCCGACCCAGTTCGCCACCACCGCTGCGGCTGTCGGGCAGCAGCCAGTGGCGTGGGTTGAATTGGTTATCCACAGCCCGTAACCCTTGCACCCGCTGCTCCGGTGCATAACCGCTGAATTCCTCGCCATCGAGCACCAGCAAGCGGTCCACGCCCGCCGTGGCGAAGGTGTTCTCCTTGTGTTCGCCGAAGACCACGGCCAGCACCGCCCCGTCACTGCCGGCCAGCTGATGGGCCAGGCCCAGCAAATCGCGGTCGTGGCTGCTGAGGCGGCCGCCGACCATATCCGGCACAACGCTGATATAGAACGCCGGTTGCACGATTTGATGCAGTGGCAATTGCACTTGCGTCGCGGCAGTGCGCTTGGTTGCACCGCCCTGCTGGGCACCGCTGCGATCAATCCGTTTGATCCCATTGGGGCCGATGAAACCCACGCCATGGACGTTCTTGCGAATGACGCCGTTGGGCCCCATCCAGCTGTGCTGCACCGGTTGCATGGCTGTGTGCAACGGGTGCAGCCGGTTGCGGGCAATCCACTCGGCGCGAGGGTCGCGGCGGATGATGTCGCTCATTAATGCACCTCCGCAGGTTCACGTTTGGCCGGCGCCACAGGCTTGCGCGGCGCGGCTTCTTCTAGCAGCGCGTCGGCCACCAGTTCGGCAATGTCCTTGATCATCGGCCGAGGTTCGACCACGCCTTCGAGCATCGCGGTGCATTGTGGACAACCCACCGCCACCAGCTCGGCGCCGGTTTCACGGATGTCTTCCATGCGCATGTCCGGGATGCGCTGCTTGCCCGGGATGTCGGTGATCGGCGCGCCGCCGCCACCGCCGCAGCAACGGGAACGGAAACCGGAACGCTGCATTTCCTTCACCTCGATGCCGAGCGCACGAAGCACTTGGCGCGGCGCTTCATATTCGCCGTTGTAGCGGCCCAGGTAGCAAGGGTCGTGATAGGTCACGCTGTCGCCCTTGTGCTGACCAAGATTCAGGGCGCCGGCGTCGATGATCTCGGCCATATAGGTGCTGTGGTGCTGCACCAGGTAATTGCCATCAAAGGCACCGTATTCGTTTTTCAACACGTGAAAGCTGTGGGGGTCGCACGTGACGATGCGGTTGAAGCTGTATTTGGCCAGGGTCTGGATATTGCGCTTGGCCAACAGCTGGAACGTCGCTTCATCACCCAGGCGCCGGGCCACGTCGCCGCTGTCGCGCTCCTCGAGACCGAGCACGGCGAAGTCGATTTTCGCCGCCTTGAGCACTTTGACGAAGGCACGCAAGGTGCGCTGGTTGCGCATGTCGAAGGCGCCGTCGCCGACCCAGAACAGAACGTCGGTGGATTTCTTCTCGCTGAGCAGGTCGAGGTTCAGGTCCGCCGCCCAATTCATTCGCCCGCCCGGGGCGAAGCCGCCGGGGTTATCGGTGGCGATGAGGTTTTCCAATACTTCGGCGCCCTTGTTCGGCGTCGCGCCTTTTTCCAGGGTCAGGTGACGGCGCATGTCGACGATGGCATCGACGTGCTCGATCATCATCGGGCATTCCTCGACGCAAGCCCGGCAGGTAGTGCAGGACCACAGGGTCTCGGCGTCCACCAGGCCGTTGACGATCGGCTGATGTGGATTGCCGCCGTGCTCACCCACCGGTTTGCCTGGATAAGGGCTGCCGGCGAATTTCGCATCGGTGCCGCCGGCCAGGCCGACGACCATGTCCTGGATGAGTTTCTTCGGGTTCAACGGCTGGCCGGCGGCGAACGCCGGGCAGGCCGCTTCGCACTTGCCGCACTGCACGCATGCGTCAAAGCCCAGCAGTTGGTTCCAAGTGAAGTCCTTGGGTTTTTCCACGCCCAGCGGTGCGGCAGGATCGTTCAGGTCCAACGGTTTGAGACCGGTGGAACGGCCTCCACCGAAGCGTTCGGCGCGACGGTGCCAGGCCAGGTGCAGGGCACCGGCGAAGGCGTGTTTCATCGGCCCACCCCAGGTCATGCCGAAGAACAATTCCGACACGCCCCACAACACGCCGACACCCAGAATCGCTGCCACCAGCCAACCACCGAAGTTTTCCGGCAGGATGCCCGCCACCGGCAGGGTCACCAGGAAGAACGACGCCGAGAAGGCCAGCAGGCTTTTCGGCAGGCGCATCCACGGGCCTTTCGACAAACGCGCCGGCGGGTTGCGCCGACGCAGGTACATGAAGATCGCGCCCACGAACATCACCGCCGACATCAGCAGCAAGGCGTAGCCGAGGATGCGGTTGTGCAGGCCAAAACCATGGACCAGGATCGCCAACACAATCGACGCCACCGCACCACCCGCCGTGGCGACGTGGGTGTTGGCAATGTATTTGTCCCGCGCCACCACATGGTGCAGATCCACCATGTAGCGTTTGGGCATGGCAAAAAGTCCGCCGATCAGATCGACCTTGGCCGGTCGTCCCCGGCGCCACATGTTCACCCGCCGCAAGGCGCCGAGGGCAGCGAGGCCCAGGGCTGCGAACAGCAGGATTGGAAGAAGGGTGTTCAACATAGGTGTTGCTCCCAAAGACCTCAGGGTCTTGCAGGCCAAACTGCGTGGATGCCTTGCCCGATTCCTGTGGGAGCGAGCCTGCTCGCGAAAGCGGTGGATCAGTCAATCCAACAGTGACTGACAAAATGCATTCGCGAGCAGGCTCGCTCCCACAGGGTTATCCACAAGCCGTTAGAAATCCTTGCACAACCGCAGGGCGTCGTAGATGGCCGCGTGGGTATTACGCTGGGCCACGCAGTCGCCGATGCGGAACAGCAGGTAACCATCGCCGCTCTGCTCCAGGCACGGCTGGGGTTTGATCGCGAACAGGGCTTCGACGTCGATCTGGCCCTTGTTGCGCGAACCTTCCTTGAGCGCGTAGTAGATTTCTTCGTCCGGCCGCACGCCGTTCTCCACCACCACTTGGTCGACCACGCGTTCTTCCTTGGCGCCGGTGTATTCGTTCTCCAGCACCGCCACCAGCTTGTCGCCTTCGCGGTAGACCTTTTCCAGCATCATGTCCCCGGTCATGATCACTTCCTTGGGGTACATGCTGCGGTAGTAGGTGGGGAACGAAGTCCCGCCAATGGCCACGCCCGGCTTGATGTCGTCGGTGACGATCTCGACCTGGCTGCCCTTGTCGGCGAGGAAGTCGGCCACCGACATGCCGGTGAATTCGCAAATGGTGTCGTAGACCAGCACGTTCTTGCCCGGCGCGACCTTGCCGTCGAGCACGTCCCAGCTGCTGACCACCAGCCCTTCGGCGGCGCCCCAGTGTTCGTTCTGCTCCACGTTCGGATGACCGCCGACGGCGAGCACCACCACGTCCGGACGCAGGTCCATGATGGTCGGCGCGTCCGCCGCCACGCCCAGGCGCAGGTCGACTTTCAACCGCGCAAGTTCCAGTTGGAACCAGCGGGTGATACCGGCGATCTGGTCCCGTTGCGGCGCTTTCGAGGCGGTGGTGATCTGTCCGCCGATGAATTCCTTCTTCTCGAACAGGGTCACGTCGTGTCCACGTTCGGCGGCCACGCGCGCCGCTTCCATCCCGGCCGGGCCGGCACCGACCACCACGACTTTGCGCTTGGGCCCGGTGGACTTCTCGATGATGTGCGGCACGCCCATGTATTCACGGGACGTCGCGGCGTTCTGGATGCACAGCACGTCCAGGCCCTGGTACTGGCGGTCGATGCAATAGTTGGCGCCGACGCACTGCTTGATCTGGTCGACCTGGCCCATTTTGATCTTGGCGATCAGGTGTGGGTCGGCAATGTGGGCGCGAGTCATGCCGACCATGTCGACGTAGCCGCCCTCCAGGATCCGCGTGGCCTGGTTCGGGTCCTTGATGTTCTGCGCGTGCAGCACCGGGACCTTGACCACTTCCTTGATACCGGCGGCCAGGTGCAGGAACGGCTCCGGTGGATAACTCATGTTCGGAATGACGTTCGCCAGGGTGTTGTGGGTGTCGCAACCCGAACCCACGACGCCGATGAAGTCGAGCATGCCGGTGTCGTCGTAGTACTTGGCGATCTGCTTCATGTCCTCGTGGGACAAGCCGTCCGGGTGGAACTCGTCACCGCACAGGCGCATGCCCACGCAGAAATCCTCGCCCACTTCGGCGCGCACGGCCTTCAGCACTTCCAGGCCGAACTTCATGCGGCCTTCGAAGCTGCCGCCCCATTCGTCGGTACGCTTGTTGACCCGCGGGCTCCAGAACTGGTCGATCATGTGCTGGTGCACGGCCGACAGCTCGACGCCGTCCAGGCCCCCGGCCTTGGCACGCCGCGCGGCCTGGGCGTAGTTGCCGATCACCCGCCAGATTTCTTCTGGCTCGATGGTCTTGCAGGTGGCACGGTGCACCGGCTCACGCACGCCGGACGGCGACATCAGGGTCGGCCAGTTGAAGCCGTCCCAACGCGAGCGACGGCCCATGTGGGTAATCTGGATCATGATCTTGGCGCCATGCTTGTGCATGGCGTCGGCCAGGTTCTGGAAGTGCGGGATGATACGGTCGGTGGACAGGTTCACCGAGCTCCACCATTCCTGCGGGCTGTCGATGGCAACTACCGACGAGCCACCGCAAATCGCCAGGCCGATGCCGCCCTTGGCCTTCTCTTCGTAATACTTCACGTACCGGTCGGTGGTCATGCCGCCGTCGGTGGCGTAGACCTCCGCGTGCGCGGTGCTGAGCACGCGGTTGCGGATGGTCAGCTTGCCGATCTGGATCGGCTGGAACATTGCTTCAAAAGCCATGGCGCGATCCTCGACTTACAACGGCTTGACGATGAACAGGCCGTCGTCGTGGCCTTCTTCGGAACCGCCGTAGACCTGCTCGGCCACGGTGCGGATCTGGCTGCCGCGCGCGGCGAGGATCTGGTCCATGGCGCCGGCGAACCAGCCGGTGAACATGTAGTCGACCTTGCGCCCGACCTTGCCGTACACATAGACGAACGCCGAGTGTTCGAGCTTGACGCTGGCGGTGCCTTTGTCCAGGTCAATGTCCTGGATCTTGAACAGGCCCCAGCCACGCTGCGACAAGCGCTTCATGTAGTGTTCGAACACCGCGACGCCTTCCAGGCCGTGGCATTCGGCTTCTTTTTCACACCAGTGCCAGGCGGATTTGTAGCCAGCCTTGTAGAGAATCTCGGCGTAGGCGTCGGCGCCCAGCACTTCCTCGATGCCCATGTGGTTGTTGACGAAAAAGTGGCGCGGCACGTACAGCATCGGCAGGGCGTCGGAGGTCCAGACACCGGTTTCGCTGTCGACTTCGATAGGCAGTTGCGGGGCGATCTTGGCCATGAAAACTTGACTCCGGAAATTCGTGATGTGCCTGCGGCGCGAGTGGCCGCAGGTAAAGGATTCAGTGACGCGACGGCGTTTATTCGCCCCAGACATCTTTCAAAATGTTGACCCAGTTCTCGCCCATGATCTTGCGCACCACCCGCTCCGGGTGACCGCGCTTGAGCAGCGTTTCGGTGAGGTTCGGAAACTCGCCCACGGTGCGGATGCCCAGGGGGTTGATGATCTTGCCGAAGCTGGTCAGACGACGGGCGTAGCCCTTGTCGTGGGTCAGCATTTCGAAGAAGTCCTGGCCGTGACCCTGGGTGAAGTCGGTGCCGATGCCGATGGCGTCCTCGCCGACGATGTTCATGGTGTACTCGATGGCTTCGGCGTAGTCGTCGATGGTCGAATCGATGCCCTTGGCCAGGAACGGCGCGAACATGGTCACGCCGACGAAACCGCCGTGATCGGCGATGAACTTCAGTTCTTCATCGGATTTGTTGCGCGGGTGTTCTTTGAGGCCGGACGGCAGGCAGTGGGAGTAGCAGACCGGTTTCTTCGATTCGAGGATGACTTCCTCGGAGGTCTTGGAGCCAACGTGGGACAGGTCGCACATGACGCCGACGCGGTTCATCTCGGCGACGATTTCGCGACCGAAGCCCGACAGGCCGCCGTCGCGCTCGTAGCAACCGGTGCCCACCAGGTTCTGGGTGTTGTAGCACATCTGCACCACACCGACGCCGAGCTGCTTGAAGATCTCGACGTAGCCGAGCTGGTCTTCGAAGGCATGGGCGTTCTGGAAGCCAAAGATAATGCCGGTCTTGCCCTGTTCCTTGGCGCGGCGGATGTCGGCGGTGGTTTTCACCGGGATCACCAGGTCGCTGTTCTCGCGGATCAGTTTCTGGCTGGCAACGATGTTGTTGATGGTGGCCTGGAAACCTTCCCACACCGACACCGTGCAGTTGGCTGCGGTCAGGCCGCCCTTGCGCATGTCTTCGAACAGGTCGCGGTTCCACTTGGCAATGATCAGCCCGTCGATAACGATGCTGTCGGCGTGCAATTCGGCTGGGCTCATCAGGCAGTCCCCTTGTTGGCGATTCATGCGCCGAATCGTGTGCCGGCGCTTTGGGGCCAGCATATGCCGGAGGGCCGTGGCGACCGGGTGCAAAAACGACAGGGGAATTGCCGAAAGCGTCAATCCACGACAATGGGCTGCGACGGGCCCCCTCTGTCCATCTGTTATTTACCCGGCGCTTGGGCCAGAATCCGCGGCACCACTGGCTTCCACTGGATTTGAGCGACAACCCGATGAAATCGATCTTCCTTGCCCTGGCACTGATCAGCACCGTCGCCCACGCGACCGAAGACACCGAGCCCAACCCCTGCGACGAAGTTGAAAACGACGTCCAGACCCTGGCCTGTTCCGCCTATGGCAAAGCCGCCGCCGAGCAGTTGCTCAGCGACAACCTGCAGAGCCTCAACGAACGCCTGCAAACCCGCTACGCCAGCGACAAGACCCAGCTCAACGACATCACCGCCAAGATCAAGGCCGCTCAACAACTCTGGCAAAAACAGCGCGAAGCCGACTGCGCCATCGCCGCCTTCCCGGCCAAGCCCGGCAGCGACGCCTACAAAATCGCCGAAAACGACTGCATGGCCCAGGTGAGCGATGACCGGTCGGAGTTCTTGGAATCGATTGGGCAGGAGTGAACGAACAGCGGTTATAGGAAGAACTGCGCAACGCCGTCTACACTGGCTGTATACCCGTCCGAGCCGGGCTGTACAGACGAGTCACACACGACGATCAGAGGATTTTCGTATGCACTCTCTTACAGCCTTGCCCTTCTACGGGTTAGCCATCTTTATCGCCATCGTGCTGAGCATCGAGGCCGGTCGCCAAGTCGGCAACCGTCACCTGGCCCAGGACCCGGACGGCGCTCGCCAGGGCATCGGGGCCATCGAAGGCGCGGTGTTTGGCCTGCTGGCGCTGCTGATTGCCTTCACCTTTTCCGGGGCGGCCTCGCGCCTGGACCAGCGCCGCGCGTTGATCGTTGCCGAAACCAATGCCATGGGCACCGCCTGGTTGCGCCTGGATCTTCTGCCCGCCAGCGAACAACCGGACATCCGCCAGGCATTCCGAGAGTATGTCGATGCCCGTATCGAGTATTACCGCGACTTGCGCGAAGACGAAGTCGACGAAGCGGCCCATGACCGAGCCAATGATCTGCAGCAAACCATCTGGAAACGAACCGTCGCCGCCCTGCAACAGATGCCCACCCCAACCTTGGGAACGCCTGTGCTGCAGGCGCAAAACGAAATGATCGACATAACCACGACGCGCGCCGTGGCTCACGAAACCCACCCACCCCTGACCATTTACCTGATGCTCGTGACCATGACCCTGATCAGCGCCATGCTGATCGGCTACGGCATGGCCGGCACCCGGCAGCGCAACTGGCTGCACAGCCTGGGCTATGCGGCGGTGATGGTCTGCGTGTTGTATGTGATCCTGGATTTCGAGTACCCGCGCTTTGGGGTGATCCGGGTCGACTATTTCGACAAGATCATGCTGGACCTGCGGGCGAGCATGAATTGAGCAAGGCGGATAGACTGGCGTTCCAGACCTCCGGAATCCAAGGCCAAGCATGATCATCTGCGGCATCGAAATCAAAGGCAGCGAAGCGATCATCGCCGTTGCCTTGCTGGACCAGCAGGCGTTGAGCCACGTCGCGCTGAACACCAAGAAAATCGCCCTGGACGATGACGACGAAGCCGCCAACGTCAAAGCCTTCGCCGCGCAAGTGCGGGCTTTCGTGGCGGACAATGGCATCGACCGCATCGCCATCAAGAAGCGCAGCAAGAAAGGTGAGTTCGCGGGCGGCCCGACCACCTTCAAGATCGAAGGCGTTTTCCAATTGCTCGAAGGCTGCGAAGTGACACTGCTGTCGCCACAGAGCATCAACGCACAGAGCAAAAAACATGACTTCGCCCTGCCGACGACGCTGAACAAGTATCAGCATGAGGCATACAAGGCGGCGTGCTCGGCGTTGATGAAGAAGTAGCCCTTTCCAAACACAGTACCCGTGGCGAGGGAGCTTGCTCCCGCTCGGCTGCGCAGCAGTGGTGAACCGGTTTGCAGGGGTTACCTGTTGCACCGCGGTGTCTGGTTTTGGGGGCGACCGGGCCAGCCTGTCAAACCACCTCCCGCTCATCCCCCTGCCGCCGCCGATCCTCCCTAGGGCAACGTGCAAACCGTGCCCTGTAGCTGCGGGTGAAATACGACGGCGATTCGAATCCACAGGCAATGCTGACTTCCAGCACACTCATGTCGGTCTGGCGCAGCAGTTGCCGGGCCTTTTCCAAGCGCAGGCGCAGGTAGAAATTACTCGGCGTGTCGTTCAGGTGCAGGCGGAACAGGCGTTCAAGCTGGCGGCGCGTGACGTTGATCGATTCGGCCAGCGCCAGGGTGCTCAGTGGCGGTTCGCTGTTGGCCTCCATTTCTCCAATCACATGCACCAGCTTCTTGTTGCGAATGCCGTAGCGGGTGGCGATTTCCATGCGCTGGTGATCTTTGCGTGGACGAATGCGACTGAGCACGAACTGCTCGCTGACCTGGATTGCGAGTTCCGGGCCGTGGGCCTGCGCGATCAGGTCGAGCATGAGGTCAATCGAGGCAGTGCCGCCGGCGCAAGTGATGCGGCGGCGGTCGATTTCGAAGAGCTCCTGGGTCACGGCGAGCTGGGAATAGGACTCCTTGAACGCCTCGATCGCCTCCCAGTGCAGGGTGACGCGATGGCCATCCAGCAATCCCGCCTCCGCGAGCACCACGCTGCCGGTGTCGATTCCGCCGAGGATGACACCGTCGTTATCCAGCCGGTGCAACCACCTCTCAAGCACCGGGCTGACGAACTTCAACGGCTCGAAGCCCGCCACGATCCAGAGCGTCGCGCCCTTCTTCAGCGGCTCCAGCGCAGCATCGGCGTTGACCGACATGCCATTGCTCGCCAGCACCGCTCCGCCATCGGCACTCAGGACATGCCAGCGGTAAAGCTCGCCACGAAACCGATTGGCGACCCGTAACGGCTCGATGGCCGAAATGAAACCGATGGCCGAGAAACCCGGCATCAACAAGAAATAGAAATCCTGGGACATGAAACGCTCTCGGTTGGCGGGCAGCGTGCGGACCTTGATACGCCAGTTGCAACAACCGTTCAAGAGTCGCTGTAGTGCAAGAGCACGTCGCCGCTGTGCGTTTTGCCCCGCCCGGACCTGCGTAACGTGGCATCACCGGCGCACAGACACCGGGCCCCATAACAATAAGCTGCCGAGGAACCCGACAATGAAACGACTGATCAGCTGCTGCGTTATTGCACTCAGCACCACTTCTTTACTGAACCAGGCCGCCCTCGCAGCCGAACCCGCCGCCTGCCAGAATGTGCGCCTGGGCGTGGTCAACTGGACGGACGTCATTGCCACCAGCGCCCTGACCCAAGTGATGCTCGACGGCCTCGGCTACAAGACCAAGCAGACCAGCGCCTCCCAGCAGATCATTTTCGCCGGCATCCGCGATCAGCGCCTGGACATGTTCCTGGGCTACTGGAACCCGCTGATGACCCAGACCATCACCCCGTTCGTCGAAGCCAAGCAGGTCAAGGTGCTTGAGCAGCCCAGCCTGAAGGACGCCCGCGCCACCCTGGCCGTGCCGACTTACCTGGCCGACAAGGGTCTGAAGACGTTCGCCGACATCGCCAAATTCGAGAAGGAGCTGGGCGGCAAGATCTACGGCATCGAGCCCGGCTCCGGCGCCAACACCCAGATCAAGGCGATGATTGCCAAGAATCAGTTCGGCCTGGGCAAATTTCAACTGGTCGAGTCCAGCGAGGCCGGCATGCTCGCCGCCGTGGACCGCGCCGTGCGACGCAAGGAAGCCGTGGTGTTCTTCGGCTGGGCGCCGCACCCGATGAACGTCAACGTGCAAATGACCTACCTCACCGGCAGCGAAGACGCCCTCGGTCCGAACGAAGGCATGGCCACCGTGTGGACCGTCACCGCGCCGAACTACGCCGAGCAATGCCCGAACGTCAGCCGTCTGCTGAGCAACCTGACCTTCACCGCCGAAGACGAGAGCCGGATGATGCAGCCGCTGCTTGATCACAAGGATCCGCTCGAATCGGCCCGGCAATGGCTCAAGGACCATCCACAGGACAAACAGCGCTGGCTCGAAGGCGTGACCACCTTCGATGGCAAGCCGGCCGCCGACAACCTGAAACTCACCAGTAACTGACTGAACGTTATCCCTCTGCGCGATCTTCAAGGGCTGCGCAGTGACTCACCACGCCTGAAGGAATCCGCACCATGAACCACGACGTCATCATCACCTGCGCACTCACCGGTGCTGGCGACACGACCGCCAAGAGCCCTCACGTGCCGGTCACTCCGAAACAGATCGCCGCCGCTGCCGTCGAGGCCGCCAAGGCCGGCGCCACCGTTGTCCACTGCCACGTTCGCGATCCGCAAACCGGCAAGTTCAGCCGTGATGTGGCGCTGTATCGCGAAGTGATGGAGCGCATCCGTGAGGCGGACGTCGACATCATCGTCAACCTCACCGCTGGCATGGGCGGCGACCTGGAGATCGGTGCCGGCGAACGTCCGATGGAGTTCGGCCCCAACACTGACCTGGTGGGTCCACTGACCCGCCTGGCCCACGTTGAAGAGCTGCTGCCGGAAATCTGCACCCTGGATTGCGGCACCCTGAACTTCGGCGACGGCGACACCATTTACGTCTCCACTCCGGCGCAACTGCGGGCCGGCGCCAAGCGCATCACCGAGCTCGGCGTGAAGGCCGAGCTGGAGATCTTCGACACCGGCCACCTGTGGTTCGCCAAGCAACTGATCAAGGAAGGCCTGCTGGACAATCCGCTGTTCCAACTCTGCCTGGGCATCCCATGGGGCGCGCCGGCCGACACCACCACAATGAAAGCCATGGTCGACAACCTGCCCGCCGACGCGGTGTGGGCCGGCTTTGGCATCGGCCGCATGCAAATGCCAATGGCGGCCCAAGCCGTGCTGCTGGGTGGCAACGTACGGGTCGGGCTGGAAGACAACCTCTGGCTGGACAAAGGCGTGCTCGCCACCAACGGCCAACTGGTGGAGCGCGCCGGCGAAATCCTCAGCCGCCTCGGCGCACGGGTGCTTACGCCTGCCGAAGGTCGCAAGAAAATGGGCCTGGTCCAGCGCGGCTAAACCCGAGTCCACATCTCCCCCTTGTGGGAGCGAGCCTGCTCGCGATAGCGGTGCAAGAGCCTACACATTCGTCGACTGACACTCCGTCATCGCGAGCAGGCTCGCTCCCACATTTGGATCACCGCACTATTCAGGAAACCACCATGAGCTTTATCACCGACATCAAGACCTTCGCCGCCCTGGGCAGTGGCGTCATCGGCAGCGGCTGGGTCAGCCGCGCCCTGGCCCATGGCCTCGACGTGGTCGCCTGGGACCCGGCGCCCGGCGCCGAAGCCGCGTTGCGCAAGCGCGTCGCCAATGCTTGGGGCGCCCTGGAGAAACAAGGCCTGGCCCCTGGCGCTTCGCAGGATCGGCTGCGTTTTGTCGCGACCATCGAGGAATGCGTGCGCGACGCCGACTTCATCCAGGAAAGTGCCCCCGAGCGCCTGGAGCTCAAATTGCAGCTGCACAGCCAGATCAGCGCCGCCGCCAAGCCGAACGCGTTGATCGGGTCGAGCACCTCCGGGCTGCTGCCGAGCGAATTCTATGAAAGCTCGACCCATCCGGAACGGTGCGTGGTCGGTCACCCGTTCAATCCGGTCTACCTGCTGCCCCTGGTGGAAGTGGTCGGCGGCAAAAACACCGCACCCGAGGCCGTGCAAGCGGCGATTCAAGTCTACGAATCCCTCGGCATGCGGCCGCTGCACGTGCGCAAGGAAGTGCCCGGTTTCATTGCCGACCGCTTGCTTGAAGCGCTCTGGCGCGAGGCGTTGCACCTGGTCAATGACGGCGTGGCAACCACCGGCGAAATCGACGATGCCATCCGTTTTGGCGCCGGCCTGCGCTGGTCATTCATGGGCACATTCCTGACCTACACCCTGGCCGGCGGCGACGCTGGGATGCGTCACTTCATGGCTCAGTTCGGCCCGGCGTTGCAACTGCCCTGGACCTACCTGCCGGCACCGGAACTGACCGAGAAACTGATCGACGATGTGGTGGACGGGACGAGCGAACAGTTGGGGCAGCACAGCATTTCAGCTTTGGAACGCTATCGTGATGATTGCCTGTTGGCGGTGCTGGAGGCGGTGAAGGCCACCAAGCAAAAGCACGGAATGATTTTTAGCGAATAACACCATTCCTATGGCGAGGGAGCTTGCTCCCGCTCGGCCGCGCAGCGGTCGCAAAACCAGCGAATGCCATTTGGCTGATACACCGCGTACAACCGGTTTGGGGCTGCTTCACAGCCCAGCGGGAGCAAGCTCCCTCGCCACGATTGCATTGGAGTCCAACATGCCCACCCTCACTACCTACCAAACCCGCATCCTCCCAGAATGGGTCGACTACAACGGCCACCTGCGCGACGCCTTCTACTTGCTGATCTTCAGCTACGCCACCGATGCGTTGATGGACCGGCTCGGCCTTGACAGCCAGAGCCGCGAAGCCAGCGGCCATTCGCTGTTCACCCTCGAGCTGCACCTGAACTACCTGCACGAAGTGAAGCTCGGCGCCGATGTCGAGGTGCATACGCACATCATCGGCAACGATGCCAAACGCCTGCACCTCTACCACAGCCTGCACTTGGCGGGCGGCGACAAAGAGCTGGCCGGCAATGAGCAGATGCTACTGCACGTCGATCTGGCGGGGCCACGTTCGGCGCCGTTTAGCGAACAGACCCTGGGCCAACTCAAAGCCCTGCTCGACAGCCAGTCCGACCTGCCGGCGCCATCCTGCATCGGGCGTGTCATCGCCCTGCCACCCGCCCGATAAGCCTCCTATAGGAGACCGACATGCACACCGCCGCCGCAATTGCCGACTTCCGCAGCTACCCTCTGGTCCACGCCTTGACTGCCGCAATCCCCTTGGCCGACCGGGTTCACGTCACGTGGGCCGATGGTCGGATCAGTCCTTTTCATCACCAGTGGCTGCGGGACAACTGCCCTTGCCAGGCATGCGTCTACAGCGTGACCCGTGAGCAGGTCCTGGAGATTGTCGATGTGCCCGAAGATCTGGCGCCGGATGAAATCCGCGTTGATGGTGAAGGCCGCCTGCGCGTGGCCTGGCGGGACGGCCACCAAAGCCAATTCGACCCGGGCTGGCTGCGCGCTCACGCCTATGACGAAGTCTCCAGGGCCGAACGACTCGACGGCAGGCCGCAACGCCAGCTATGGCAGTGCGACTTGCAGCTGCCAGTGTTCGAATACCAGGCGCTGATGGAGGATGCCGACGCGCTGCTGCAATGGCTGCTGGCGGTACGCGACATCGGCCTGACCCAAGTGCGGGGCGTGCCCACCGAGCCCGGCTCGCTGAGACAGATTGCCCAACGCATTTCCTTCGTTCGCGAGAGCAATTTCGGCGTGCTCTTCAACGTGCAATCCAAGGCCGACGCCGACAGCAACGCCTACACCGCTTTTAACCTGCCGTTGCACAGCGACTTGCCGACGCGGGAATTGCAGCCGGGGTTGCAGTTCCTGCATTGCCTGGTGAACGAGGCCGTGGGTGGCGAGAGTATCTTCGTCGACGGTTTCGCCATTGCCCAGGCGCTGCGCCAGGAAGATCCCGATGCCTTCGAGGCGCTGTGCCAGATCCCGGTGGAATTTCGCAACAAGGACCGCCACAGCGACTACCGCTGCCTGGCGCCGATCATTGCGTTGGACGCCCTTGGGCAAGTCTCGGAGATCCGCATGGCGAACTTTCTGCGCGGCCCCTTTGACACCTCGGTGGAGCAGATGCCCAGGCTCTACCGCGCCTACCGCCGCTTCATCGCGCTGACCCGCGAGCCACGCTTTCGCCTGGTGCAACGACTCGAACCCGGGCAGCTCTGGTGCTTCGACAACCGCCGCACGCTTCACGCGCGCAACGCCTTCGACCCTGCTACCGGGGCGCGGCATTTCCAGGGGTGTTATGTGGATCGGGATGAATTGCTGTCGCGCATTCTGGTGTTGCAACGTTAGACCGCGTCATCGTTCATCGCGAGCAAGCTCGCTGCCACAGGTGAAAGCATTTCCCTGTGGGAGCGAGCTTGCTCGCGATAGCGGCCTGCCAGACAACCGATTATTTGCGGATTCACACAGGCAAAAAAATCCCCGATCAAGCCGTGACAGGATCGGGGCAGGAGCGTTACTGGAGGAGCTGTGGCGCGAGGGTGACCAAACCATCGTGATGCAGCTTGGGGCCAGTGTGCCCAGTCCCGGACCCAGCGAGTTAGCCGAAAACGACGCGTTCATAGTCAATCATGACAGAACGACGATTTGCCCTTGCCGCCGATTCGGGTGGCTACCAGAATCCAGGCACGACCCCAATCCCTGAACAAGGAAAAGCGTCATGATGTACGCCGATTTGATCGACCAGGAAGACCTGCTGGGCCATCTGAAGGCCCTGGGGTTGCAGATACCCAGTGGCGCGACTGCCGAGCAGGCGTGCGAGTGCGCCGTACGAGGCCTGGACAGGGCTCGCGCCAATGAGCTGCGCAGGCTGGTCAAGGAAATGTACACCAGCAGCGCGACCATCCTGCCGGCGGTGCGCCAGGCAATCGATCAGCAACTGTTGCCGGCGTTGGCGCAGTACCAGCAGAACCATAACGCCTGATGAAACCCATCGCGAGCAAGCTCGCTCCCACAGGATTTGTGAACGACACAAAACCTGTGGGAGCGAGCCTGCTCGCGATGAACGCGCTGAAGTCTTAGAGCCTCACACTCGCAAACGTCGACTCATTGCGCGCCTGGCTCAGCGCCGACAGCGGGCCGGACAGCGGCGACAGCACCAACGCCTGCGGCAGCGGCATCATCGCCACTTGTTGCGTGGTGTTGGAGCCGACGCGCTCGTCCCGTGGCGGAATGCCGAAGTATTCGCGGTAGCACTTGGAGAAATGCGGCGTGGAGACGAAGCCGCACACCGAGGCCACTTCGATGATCGACATCGGCGTCTGCTTGAGCAGTTGCCGCGCACGAATCAGTCGCAGCTTGAGGTAATAGCGCGACGGCGAACAATGCAGGTATTTCTGGAACAGGCGCTCCAGCTGACGGCGGGACACAGCGACGTACACCGCCAACTCGTCCAGGTCGATCGGCTCCTCGAGATTGGCCTCCATCAGCGCGACGATTTCCTGCAACTTCGGCTGGTTGGTGCCAAGCATGTGCTTGAGCGGCACACGTTGGTGATCCTGCTCGTTGCGGATACGCTCGTAGACAAACATTTCCGAAATCGCCGCCGACAACTCGCGACCGTGATCACGGCTGATCAAGTGCAGCATCATGTCCAGCGGCGCGGTGCCGCCGGAGCTTGTGAAGCGGTTGCGGTCAAGCGTGAACAGGCGCGTGCTCATCGAAACCCGTGGGAAAGCTTCCTGCATCGCGGCCAGGCATTCCCAGTGCACGCTGCAATCGAAACCGTCCAGCAGGCCGGCGCACGCCAGGGCCCAACTGCCGGTGCAGACTGCGCCAAGACGACGGGATTGACGGGCCTGGCCTTGCAGCCATGAGACATGTTCGCGGGTTACGGTGCGCTGGATGCCGATGCCGCCGCACACGATGACGGTGTCCAGGGCCGGGGCTTTGTGCATGGAGGCGTCCGGGGTGATCTGCAAACCGTCACTGGCCCAGACCTGGCCGCCATCGACGGTCAGGGTGGTCCAGCGGTACAGCTCGCGCCCCGACAGCTGGTTGGCCATGCGTAGCGGTTCCACCGCGGACGCCAGGGAAATCAGCGTGAAATTGTCCAGCAGCAGAAAGCCGATGGATTGAGGCGCACGGTTCTGGGGTTGGGCCCCGGAGTTGGACGTCGTCATCGCGGTATCTCCTCACACAAAGCGGGTGATGGCCTCAGGCGGAGGCTCTTGTTATTGCCCTCATTCTCTTGCGTGAGAGGGGCTTTATCGGGACAGAGCAATTGCCATGCCTAAATTTGAATGCGCGTTCAATAACTCCTGAAAACGACATGCCGGCGTGTCTATATAAGGGCCCTGTCAAGGCCGGGTTCCAAGTGCCATCATGGGCTGCGGGCGAACGCCAGGGCGGGCTGTGAGCAGATCGGTAGCACTTGTGGTCACTGGGCCGCGCCGTTTGCGCGATGGTTGTCACCGCAAGCGCGGGGACGGACGGTAGGGCGGCGTACAAAGGCGTGACCGCCAAGTCACGCCTTATCTGTTTGCGACGCGCCAAAACGTGGCGTGTTTTTCCTGCGGTGTGCGTTTTACGAGCGATTTTTCAACACCCGTGGCGAGGGAGCCTGCTCCCTCGCCACGGGATTATCTTGCAGTGCTGAATCAGCATTCCACCGCGCTTACCGCCAGCCCGCCCCGTGAAGTCTCTTTATATTTGTCGTGCATGTCGGCGCCGGTATCGCGCATGGTGCGGATCACACGGTCCAGGGAGATGAAATGCTGACCATCACCCCGAAGGGCCATCTGCGCGGCATTGATTGCTTTCACCGCGGCGATGGCGTTGCGCTCGATACAAGGCACCTGGACCAGGCCGCCCACCGGATCGCAGGTCAGGCCGAGGTTGTGCTCCAGGCCGATTTCCGCCGCGTTGCACAGTTGCTCCGGCGTGGCTCCGAGGATTTCCGCCAGGCCTGCCGCCGCCATGGCGCAGGCCGAGCCGACTTCACCCTGGCAGCCGACTTCGGCGCCCGAGATCGAGGCGTTCTTCTTGCACAGGATGCCGACCGCCGCCGCGCCGAGGAAATAATCCACGACGTTGGCGTCAGTAACGGCCTCGCTGAATTTCATGAAGTAATGCAGCACCGCCGGAATGATCCCCGCCGCGCCGTTGGTCGGCGCCGTGACCATGCGCCCGCCAGCGGCGTTTTCCTCGTTGACGGCCAAGGCGTACAAGTTGACCCACTCCATGGCGCTCAGGGTCGAGCCGATCACGTTCGGTTTGTTCAGCTCTTGCAGGCTGCGGTACAACTTGGCCGCGCGCCGACGGACATTCAAGCCACCGGGCAGAATGCCTTCGTGCTTGAGGCCCTGCTCGACGCAGTCCTGCATCGCTCGCCAGAGCCTCATCAGGCCGCTGCGAATCTCTTCTTCCGAACGCCAGACCTTCTCGTTGGCCATCATCAGCTCAGCCACTCGCAGGTTATGCGTGCGACACAGCCCGAGCAGTTCCTCGGCGCTGGAGAAGTCGTAAGGCAACTCGGTGGTGTCCAGGTCCATCACGCCGCTGGACGCCTGGGCCTGGTCGACCACAAAGCCGCCACCGACCGAATAATAGGTGTCGCGGTGCAGTTCGCCGTTTTCACCCTCCGCCACCAGCGTCATCGCGTTGGGGTGGAACGGCAGGTTTTCGTCGAGCAGGCGCATATCGCGGGACCAGACGAAAGGCACCGGCAGGCGGCCATCGAGCAGCAGGGTCTGGGTCTCGCGCAGCAGCTCGATGCGCGTACCGATTTGCGACGGATCGATCGAGTCGGGCCATTCGCCCATCAAGCCCATGATCGTGGCGGTATCGCTGCCGTGACCGATGCCGGTGGCCGACAGCGAACCAAACAACTGCACCTCGACCCGCCGCACATCATTTAAAAGCGACTTGGCCCGCAACGCTTCGACGAACAGCGCCGCTGCGCGCATGGGCCCCACGGTGTGGGAACTGGACGGGCCGATACCAATCTTGAACAGGTCGAACACGCTGATGGCCATTGCCTTGACTCTCCAGAACGGACACATCCGGGCGCGGGAGCGTCCGGTGGCGCAGCTGCTACGCTCAACGCCGGGATGGCCGCATCATCCGGCTTTTGAATGGGCTTTCGACGTCTGACACCGACGCAATCATGCCCACCAACGCCGCGTCTTTGTCGCGCAGGTTTTACGACGTTTTTTACGTATCAGAAGCCAGCCGAGGGCCGAAAAAATCTGTAAACGACGTCACCAACACTGGATGCGACCCTCCCTGTACTGGATACGACGCGCCCTGTAGGCGTCGGATTTGCACTGGTACATGATCGGTTACGGCTCGTTTGCAAGGCCGCGTGCCACGAAGAGTGCCCACGCGCCGCCAACCGCAACTTAAAAAAAGCAAAAAAGCGCGGTTGTCCCGACCGGACACTGCCGATAAAACACCAGGAGTCCACCCATGAAAGGTTCCACGCCGTTGTTGTTGGCCGCCATGCTGAGTCTTCCGATGCTGGCCAACGCTGCAGAACCCGCCCAATGCAGTACCGTCAACTTCTCCGATGTCGGCTGGACCGACATCACCGTGACCACCGCCACCACCAGCGTCGTGCTCGACGCCCTCGGCTACAAGACCAAGACCACGATGATCTCCGTGCCGGTGACCTACAAGTCCCTGGCCGATGGTAAGAACATGGACGTGTTCCTCGGCAACTGGATGCCGACCATGGAAAACGACATCAAGGCCTATCGTGAAGCGGGCACCGTGGAAACCGTGCGCGCCAACCTGGAAAACGCCAAGTACACCCTGGCGGTCCCCGAAGAGCTGTACAACAAAGGCCTCAAGGATTTTGCCGACATCGCCAAGTTCAAGAAGGAACTGGACGGCAAGATCTACGGCATCGAACCGGGCAACGACGGCAACCGCTTGATCCAGAGCATGATCGACAAGAACGCCTTCGGCCTCAAGGACGCCGGCTTCAAGGTCGTCGAGTCAAGCGAAGCCGGCATGCTTTCCCAGGTCGATCGGGCCCAGCGTCGCAGCACCGCCGTGGTGTTCCTGGGCTGGGAACCGCATCCGATGAACACCCGCTTCAAGATGAAATACCTCACCGGTGGCGATGAATACTTCGGCCCGAACTTCGGCCAGGCGACCATCTACACCAACACCCGCAAGGGCTATGCCCAGGAATGCAGCAACGTTGGCCAGTTGCTGAAAAACCTGGTCTTTACCCTGGACATGGAAAGCACGCTGATGGGCAACGTGCTGGACGACAAGATGAAGCCTGAAGCCGCCGCCAAGGCCTGGTTGAAGAAAAACCCACAAGTACTCGATACCTGGCTCGCCGGCGTCACCACCGTTGACGGTAAACCTGGCCTGGAGGCCGTGAAAGCCAAGCTCGCGCAGTAAAAAGCTTATGCCGGGCGAGTTCGCTCGCCCGGGCTGTTTATTCCTTGCATGCGGACGTTCACTACCATGCTTATTGATCAGAAAATACCCTTGGGCCAGTACATCGCGGGCTTTGTCGAATGGTTGACGCAAAACGGCGCCGACACCTTCGATGCAATCGCAATGTTTCTGGAAACGATGATTCACGGCGTGACGTTTGCGCTGACCTGGTTCAATCCCCTGGTGCTTATCGGCCTCATCGCGCTACTGGCGCACTTCATCCAGCGCAAATGGGGCCTGACCGTTTTCGTTATCGCGTCCTTCTTGTTGATCCTCAACCTGGGTTACTGGCAAGAGACCATGGAAACCCTCGCCCAGGTGCTCTTCGCGACCTTGGTCTGCGTGCTTATCGGTGTGCCGCTGGGCATTGTTGCCGCGCACAAGCCGATGTTCTACACCATGATGCGTCCGGTGCTCGATCTGATGCAGACCGTACCGACCTTCGTCTACCTCATTCCTACCCTGACCCTGTTCGGTCTGGGTGTGGTCCCGGGCCTGATCTCCACGGTGGTATTCGCGATCGCCGCGCCCATCCGCCTGACCTACCTGGGCATCCGCGACGTTCCGGACGAACTGATGGACGCCGGTAAAGCCTTCGGCTGCTCCCGGCGCCAGCTCCTGTCGCGCATCGAACTGCCTCACGCCATGCCGAGCATCGCCGCCGGAATCACCCAATGCATCATGTTGTCGCTGTCGATGGTGGTCATCGCGGCACTGGTCGGTGCCGACGGCCTGGGCAAACCCGTGGTCAACGCATTGAACACCGCTGATATCGCCCTGGGCTTCGAAGCCGGCCTGGCGATCGTATTGCTGGCGATCATGCTCGACCGAATCTGCAAACAACCCGACGCCAAAGTAGGGGGTGACGCATGAGCATAATCCGCTTCGAAGAAGTCGACGTGATCTTCTCCAAAGATCCACGCGAAGCCCTCAAATTGCTCGACAAGGGCATGACGCGCAACGAAATCCTGAAGAAGACCGGGCAGATCGTCGGCGTGGAAAAAGCCAGCCTCGACATCGAAAAAGGCGAGATCTGCGTGCTGATGGGCCTTTCCGGCTCCGGCAAATCCAGCTTGCTGCGTTGCATCAACGGTTTGAACACCGTGAGTCGCGGCAAATTGTTCGTCGAGCACGAAGGCCGGCAGATCGATATCGCCTCCTGCACTCCCGCCGAACTGAAGATGATGCGCACCAAGCGCATCGCCATGGTGTTCCAGAAGTTCGCCCTGATGCCTTGGCTGACGGTGCGCGAAAACATCAGCTTCGGCCTGGAAATGCAGGGCCGGCCGGAGAAGGAACGCAAGAAGCTGGTGGATGAAAAACTCGAGCTGGTGGGCCTGACCCAGTGGCGCAACAAGAAGCCCGACGAGCTGTCTGGCGGCATGCAGCAACGGGTCGGCCTGGCCCGCGCCCTGGCGATGGACGCCGACATCCTGTTGATGGACGAACCGTTCTCGGCCCTCGACCCGCTGATCCGCCAAGGCCTGCAGGACGAACTGCTGGAACTGCAACGCAAGTTGAGCAAGACCATCGTGTTCGTCAGCCACGACCTGGACGAAGCCCTGAAGCTGGGCAGCCGTATCGCGATCATGAAAGACGGCCGAATCATCCAGTACAGCAAGCCGGAACAGATCGTGTTGAACCCGGCGGACGACTATGTGCGCACGTTCGTCGCCCATACCAATCCGCTCAATGTGCTCTGCGGCCGCAGCCTGATGCGCACCCTGGACAACTGCAAGCGCATCAACGGCTCGGTGTGCCTGGATCCGGGCGGCGACTCCTGGCTTGACCTGGCCGAAGGCAACACCATCAAGGGCGCCCGGCAGAACGGCGCCGCCTTGGACCTGCAGAACTGGGCGCCAGGGCAGTCTGTCGAAGGCTTGGGGCGTTTCCCGACCTTGGTCGACTCCAGCATCGGCATGCGCGACGCGTTGCAGATCCGCTACCAGACCGGCAACAAACTGGTGCTTCACGATAATCAGCAAGTCGTCGGCATCCTCGGCGACAGCGAGCTGTATCACGCCCTGCTCGGCAAGAACCTGGGCTAAAGCCAATGCACACAAAAACGCCGCGAGATGATCGCGGCGTTTTTGTGTGCGCAGAAACAAGAATTGGAATGCTCTTGTGGCGAGGGGATTTATCCCCTCGCCACAACAGTGTTCACAACTATCGAACGGGTCAGCTAAAGACCCGACCCAGCGCCGCCAACTCCGCCCGTTCCTGCTCAACCCGCACATCCTCGCGCATGGCCTTGTGCAGCCCGAACATGAAGCATACCAGCACCACCGAGAACGGCAGGCCAGCCAACACCACCATGGTTTGCATCGCCTCGAAGTTGCCCGCGAACAACAGGCCGATGGTCACCAGCGTGATCACCACCGACCAGAAGATCCGCAGCCAATGCGGCGCGTCTTCGTCAACGTTGCCGCCCTGGCACGAAAGGTTCGCCATCATCACCGCGCCGGAGTCAGCCGGGGTCAGGAACAGGACGAAACCAACGAAGATCGACACGCCGATCACGACCTTCGACGCCGGATAGTATTCGAGCAGCTGATAGATCGACATCGACGGCTGCGTCAACGCCGTCTTGCCCAGCTCGACCGCGCCGTGGTTCATCACCAGGTCCAGGGCCGAGTTACCGAAGATCGACAACCAGGCCAGGGTGAAGCCCAGGGGAATCAGCAACACGCCCGCCACCAACTCACGCACGGTGCGGCCACGGGAAATGCGCGCGATGAACATGCCGACAAAAGGCGCCCAGGAGATCCACCAGGCCCAGTAGAACAGGGTCCACAAGCCCATCCAACGGCCCGATTTCGCGGTGTCGTCGGCATAGACGTACAGGTCGAATGTCTTGAGCACCACGCCGTTGAGGTAGTCGCCGATGTTCTGCACGAAACCGTTGAGCAGGTGCAGGGTCGGACCGAACAGCAACACGAAAATCAGCAAGCCGCTGAACAACACGATGTTCAGGTTGGACAACCGGCGGATGCCGTTTTCCACGCCGGACACGGCGGCGATGGTCGCCACGGTGCTCATCACGATGATCACGATCAGCAAATTGGTGTTGCTGTGCTCGATGCCAAACAGGTTTTCCAAACCGGACGCGACTTGCAGCGAACCGATCCCCAGGTTGGTCACCAGCCCCAGCAACGTCACGAACATGCCGAAACCGTCCACCGCATGGCCGGCCGCGCCCTTGACCCAGCGCTCGCCCACCAATGGATACAGGGCCGAGCGCAGCGCCAGCGGCTGGTTGTGCCGATAGGCGAAATACGCCACGGCCAAGCCCACCAGGGCATAGATCGCCCAACCATGCAGGCCCCAGTGCAAGAACGTCAATTGCACGGCCTGGCGCGCGGCCATCTGGCTGCCGGCCACGCCTTCAGGGGGGTTGAAGAAATGGTCCAGCGGCTCGGATGCGCCGAAGTACAGCAATGAAATGCCGATGCCCGACGAAAACAGCATCCCGGCCCAGGCGCCGTAGCTGAAGTCCGGCGTATCGTCCTTGCCGCCCAGCTTGAGCTTGCCATAGGAGGAAAATGCCAGGCCGACCACAAACACCAGATAGGCAGCGATGACCACCATGTAGTACCAGCCGAAGCTGCGGGACAACCACGCCTGGGCAATGCCGAGCAGACGGCCGGCCTCCTGCGGGGCGATGATCAGAATGGCGGTCAGCAACAGAATCAGCGCGGTGGAGGTGTAGAACACCCAACCGTTGACCGTCACCTTCTGCGGCGGGGTCTTTATTAGCAAGGCAGAACTCATTGCACGGATGCTCCAGGCAGTGCGAGAGAAGGACAAGGCAACGCGATACCCGGCCAATCGGTGGGTTGGCAGCCGACCGGCGGGTGTTATAAAGACACCCGGAAAGCCCTTGCCCCGCGATTGCGCGGGTCTCTGGGCTCTTGATGTCTCGTTTCTGCGCCATTTACCCCGTAGGAAAACCGGTAAATCGCGACGAATTGTCGCAGAGCTTATTCTTTGTTGATTGAACGTTCAATCAAAACAAAATAGACTGGCCCTCATGACGGCGGACCTTACTCGTCCGCCCGATGGCCTAAGGAGATTTGCAGATGCCCAAGGTCGGTATGCAACCCATCCGCCGCCAGCAATTGATCGAAGCCACTTTGCAGGCTGTCGATCAGGTCGGGATGGGGGACGCCAGCATTGCGCTGATCGCCCGTTTGGCCGGTGTTTCGAACGGCATCATCAGTCACTACTTTCAGGACAAGAATGGCCTGATCGCGGCTACGGCCCAGTACCTGATGACTGTCCTGAGCGAGAACGTCACCGCGCGTCGTCAAGCGCTGACGGACCCGAGCCCGCGAGCTCACCTGAAGGTGATCATCGAGGGCAACTTCGACGCCAGCCAGGTCAACGGCCCGGCAATGAAAACCTGGCTGGCCTTCTGGGCCACCAGCATGCATCACCCGTCATTGCACAGGTTGCAGCGGATCAACGATCACCGTCTGTATTCCAACCTGTGTTGCCAGTTCCGCCGCGTGTTGCCTGTCGACCAGGCACGCAGCGCGGCCCGGGGCCTGGCCGCTCTGATTGACGGTTTGTGGCTGCGCGGAGCGCTGTCGGGAGACGCGTTCGACACCGCCCAGGCACATCGGATCGCGTACGAATACATGGATTTCCAACTGGCCAAGGCAGGAGCGCCAGAGCACACAGAACCGCTCGACTCCTGAACCCCCACCGCAGCGCGTAGTCAGCTGTAAACGACACGCTCGGTGGTCAGCCAACCACTTATGCACTTGCGAGGACTTTATGGCCCGTTTCGAACTGCAAAAACTCTACATCGATGGCGCGTACAGCGATGCCAGCGGCGACGCCACTTTCGAAGCCATCAACCCGGCGAACGGTGAAGTACTCGCCCTGGTGCAGCGCGCAACGAAAGAAGACGTCGAGCGTGCCGTGGTCAGCGCCGAAAAAGGCCAGAAAGTCTGGGCGGCGATGACCGCCATGCAGCGCTCGCGCATCCTGCGTCGCGCCGTGGACATCCTGCGCGAACGCAACGATGAGCTCGCGGCCCTGGAAACCCTGGACACCGGCAAGGCCTATTCCGAAACCCGCTACGTCGACATCGTCACTGGCGCCGACGTGCTGGAATATTACGCAGGCCTGGTGCCCGCTATCGAAGGCGAACAGGTTCCGCTGCGCACCACGTCGTTCGTCTACACCCGCCGCGAGCCCCTGGGCGTCGTCGCCGGTATCGGCGCATGGAACTACCCGATCCAGATCGCCCTGTGGAAATCCGCCCCGGCCCTGGCCGCTGGCAACGCGATGATCTTCAAGCCCAGCGAAGTCACCTCGCTGACCACCCTGAAACTGGCCGAGATCTACACCGAGGCCGGCGTTCCAGCAGGCGTGTTCAACGTGCTGACCGGCAGCGGCCGTGAGGTCGGCACCTGGCTGACCGAGCACCCGCGCATCGAGAAAATCTCCTTCACCGGCGGCACCGACACCGGCAAGAAGGTCATGGCCAGTGCCTCGAGCTCTTCGCTCAAGGACGTGACCATGGAGCTGGGCGGCAAGTCGCCGCTGATCATCTTCGACGACGCCGACCTGGACCGCGCCGCCGACACCGCGATGATGGCCAACTTCTACAGCTCCGGCCAAGTCTGCACCAACGGCACCCGGGTGTTCGTGCCGAGCCACCTGAAGGCTGCCTTCGAAGCCAAGATCGCCGAGCGCGTGGCGCGCATCCGCATCGGCAACCCGGAAGACGAGAACACCAACTTCGGCCCGCTGGTGAGCTTCGCCCACATGGAAAACGTGCTGGGCTACATCGATAAAGGCAAGGCCGAAGGCGCGCGCCTGCTGTGCGGCGGCGGTCGCCTGACGGAAGGCGAACTGGCCAAGGGCGCGTTTGTGGCCCCGACCGTGTTCACCGATTGCACCGATGACATGACCATCGTGCGTGAAGAAATCTTCGGCCCGGTGATGAGCATCCTCACCTACGAAACCGAAGAAGAAGTGATCCGCCGCGCCAACGATACCGACTTCGGCCTGGCCGCCGGTGTCGTGACCCGCGACCTGAACCGCGCGCACCGCGTGATCCACCAGCTCGAATCAGGCATCTGCTGGATCAACGCCTGGGGCGAATCGGCGGCGGAAATGCCGGTCGGTGGCTACAAGCAATCGGGCGTGGGCCGGGAGAATGGGATCAGCTCGCTGACCAACTACACGCGCATCAAGTCGGTGCAGGTCGAAATGGGCGATTACACGTCGGTGTTCTGATCTGAGACCGAGCCTGAGGCCGGGGCCCTTGTGGCGAGGGAGCTTGCTCCCGCTGGGCCGCGAAGCGGCCCCGACCCAGCTCCCAGGTTCATCCAGACAGAACACGGTCGCCCTGTTTGCGACTGCTGCGCAGCCGAGCGGGAGCAAGCTCCCTCGCCACAGAGAATGTGGCACTCGATGACCGCGACCTGAACCAACTCCAAAAGAGGGTACATTTCATGTCCCAAGAATTCGATTACATCATCATCGGTGCCGGCTCGGCCGGTAACACCCTGGCTACCCGCCTGACCGAAGACGAAGGCGTTACCGTCTTGCTGCTCGAAGCCGGCGGCCCGGACTATCGCCTCGACTTCCGTACCCAGATGCCCGCCGCCCTGGCATTTCCTCTCCAGGGTCGCCGCTACAACTGGGCCTACCAGACCGATCCGGAGCCGCACATGAACGGCCGTCGCATGGAATGCGGTCGCGGCAAGGGCCTGGGTGGTTCTTCGCTGATCAACGGCATGTGCTACATCCGCGGTAACGCGCTGGACTACGACAACTGGGCCAAGCTGCCCGGCCTGGAAGACTGGACCTACCTCGATTGCCTACCGTATTTCCGTAAAGCCGAAACCCGAGACATCGGCCCGAACGACTACCATGGCGGCGACGGCCCGGTCAGTGTGACCACGCCCAAGCCTGGCAACAATCCGCTGTTCCACGCCATGGTCGAAGCCGGCGTTCAGGCCGGTTACCCGCGTACCGAGGACCTCAACGGCTTCCAGCAGGAAGGTTTCGGCCCGATGGACCGTACCGTCACGCCCAATGGCCGTCGCGCCAGTACCGCGCGCGGTTACCTGGACGTCGCCAAGAAGCGCTCGACGCTGACCATCGTCAGCCACGCGCTGGCCGACAAGATCCTCTTCGAAGGCAAACGCGCGGTCGGCGTGCGTTACCTGGTGGGCGCCGCCGAAGAACGCGTCGAGGCCCGGGCGCGCAAGGAAGTGCTGCTGTGCTCCGGCGCCATCGCCTCGCCGCAGATCCTGCAACGCTCCGGCGTCGGCCCTGCCAAGCTGCTGGAAAACCTCGACGTCCCGGTGGTCCACGACCTGCCGGGCGTCGGTGAAAACCTGCAGGACCACCTTGAGCTGTACCTGCAATACGCCTGCACTCAACCGGTCTCGCTGTACCCGTCGCTGCTCTGGTACAACCAGCCGGCGATCGGTGCCGAGTGGCTGTTCAACGGCACTGGTATCGGCGCCAGCAACCAGTTCGAGGCCGGCGGCTTCATTCGTACGCGCCCCGAGTTCGATTGGCCGAACATCCAGTACCACTTCCTGCCGGTGGCGATTAACTACAACGGCAGCAACGGCGTGAAAGAGCACGGTTTCCAGGCGCACATGGGCTCCATGCGTTCGCCAAGCCGTGGCCGGATCCAGGCCAAGTCCAAGGACCCGCGCCAGCACCCGAGCATCCTGTTCAACTACATGGCCACCGAGCAGGACTGGCAGGAATTTCGCGACGGCATCCGCCTGACCCGCGAGATCATGCAGCAGCCGGCGCTCGATCCGTTCCGTGGTCGCGAAATCAGCCCGGGCATCGAGGTGCAGACGGACGAGCAATTGGACCAGTTCATCCGTGAGCACGCCGAAACCGCGTTCCACCCATCCTGCTCGTGCAAGATGGGCACCGATGATATGGCCGTGGTGGATGGCGAAGGCCGCGTGCACGGCATGGAAGGGTTGCGCGTGGTCGACGCCTCGATCATGCCGATCATCACCACCGGCAACCTGAACGCGCCGACGATCATGATCGCCGAGAAAATCGCCGACAAGATCCGTGGCCGCAAGCCTTTGCCGCGCAGCACCGCACCTTACTACGTCGCCGGCGACGCGCCGGTGCGCGGCAAGCCGTTGCGTGAAGTGGCGACGGCCGCGCAGTAAGACTCCAGATCGCGGCGCGGCCTTCGTCGGATCGCCGCCCGGAGCAAGCTCGCTCCCACAGGGGATTGGCGGTGAACACAGATTTTGTGACCACCAAAGATCCACTGTGGGAGCGAGCTTGCTCGCGATGACGTCCGACCTGACACCGCAAATCCCCATCTGCCTTGATCCCTCCCCCGCCCCAGGCCTACTCTAGAGCCGCCCGCGCCAATGCGCCGCACCTCGCTGCATCGCCACTCCAGACAAGGAGGTTCCATGTTCGACTTCCAACCCCAGCTCAAGCAGCGTTTCGCTGCCTTGCGCACGGGCGCTGAGTTCTTTTCCCTGCGTTACGTACGCGAGTCCGGCCAACACTTGTCGGTGCGCAAGAACGTCGCCGAACCTCCGAGCCTGAGCCACGACGAAGGCGCCATGCTCACCGTGCGGGTCAATGGCGTCGAAACCTATGCGGCCACTAACGACCTTTCCCTGGCCGGCCTGCAAGCGGCGCTGGAGCGGGCCGAGCAATACGCTCGCCAGCTCAAGCCCCACGCCCTGCTGGACCTGCGCGACCAACCGGTGTCCAGCGACCGCGCCGACTACTTCTCGCCGCATTTCGACCAGGCCTTCCCGCCCCTGAGCGATTGCTACCAATTGCTCGGCGACGAATCGGCCGCGGTGCCCGCCGACGAGCGCCTGGTGAACTGGCAGGCCAGCATCGGCCTGACCCAGGTCGAGCAGATCTACCTCAACAGCGCCGGCGCTGAACTGCGCCAGGCCCAACGCTTCATCTACCCGGCCCTGGACGTCACCGCCTTCGACGGCAATGACAGCCAGACCCGCACCCTGGGCCGGGAAAATTTCGGCCAGCAAGGCGGTTTCGATGTGATCAGCCGTTGCGGCCTGATCGGCGCCGGTCCAAGGATCGCCGACCAGGCCCTGCAATTGCTCATGGCGCCCAACACCCCCCAAGGTCCCCGCGACCTGCTGCTGATGCCCGACCAGATGATGCTGCAGATCCACGAGTCCATCGGCCATCCGCTGGAACTGGACCGCATCCTCGGCGACGAGCGCAATTACGCCGGCACCAGCTTCGTCAAGACCGAGGATTTCGGCCACCTGCAGTACGGCTCCAGCCTGTTGAACGTGACCTTCGATCCGGACATTCCCGAGGAGTTGGCCAGTTACAGCCATGACGACGACGGCACGGCCGCCAGCAAGCAGTTCCTGATTCGCGAAGGCCTGTTGCTGCGCCCATTGGGCGGCGCGCTGTCGCAGTTCCGCGCCGGCCTCGACGGTGTTGCCAACAGCCGCGCCTGCGGTTGGAATCGTCCGCCCATCGACCGCATGGCAAACCTGAACATCGAGCCCGGCGACCAATCCCTGGAGCAGTTGATCCAAGGCATCGAGCATGGCGTGCTGATGCGCACCAACCGCTCCTGGTCCATTGACGACGCCCGCAACAAATTCCAGTTCGGCTGCGAATGGGGCCAGTTGATCAAAAACGGTGAGCTCAAGGGCGTAGTGAAGAACCCCAACTACCGGGGCATCTCCGCGCAGTTCTGGAAGAGCCTGCGGGCCGTGGGCGACGCCAGCACTTCCCAAGTGCTTGGCACACCGAATTGCGGCAAGGGCGAACCGAACCAGGTCATCCGCGTTGGCCATGCGTCGCCGGCCTGTGTGTTCAGCAACGTGGACGTGTTTGGGGGGGATGCCTGATGAGCACCGTCAATAATCAAGCTGGGGCGTTCAAAGCACTGGTCGATTGGTTGCGCGACGCGTTGCGCGAACCTGAGCAATTCACCCTCGGCTACGCCGCCGAGTCGTCGGCCTTCGTGCGCTTCAACCACGGCAAGGTCCGTCAGGCCGGCCAGGTGCAACAGGCCAACGTCAGTTTCAAGTTGATCAATGACGGCCGTCATGCCGATCTGCAGATCACCTTGTCCGGCGACACCGAGACCGACCTGCGACGCTTGGCCGACGGGTTGCAACAGTTGCGCGAGACGTTGCCGCTGCTGCCAGCCGATCCCTACCTGCTGCTCAACCACAACCATTGGCAGAGCAACAACGTGCAGGACCACCCCCTGCCGGACACCGAGCAAGCCGTCGCTGAAATCAGCCGTGCCGCCGAGGGCCTGGACTTGGTCGGCTTTTACGCCGCAGGCCCCATCAGTCGTGGCTTCGCCAGTTCCTCGGGAGCGTTCGGCTGGCATCAGGCCAACAGTTTCAACTTCGACTTCAGCTTGTTCCATGAAAACGGCCAGGCCGTGAAGGCCAGCTACGCGGGACACGCCTGGAGCAGCGAAGGATTCGCCCAACGTTTCGAGCAGGCACGCCAGCAGCTGCAATTCCTCGGCCTGCCCCTACGTACGCTGCCGCCGGGCGAATACCGCGCCTACCTGGCGCCGGCCGCGTTGGAAGAAATCATGGGCATGCTCAGTTGGGGCGGATTCTCGGCCCGGGCGATCGCCAGCAAGCAAAGCCCGTTGCAGAAATTCTACGCCGGCGAAGCCCACTTCAGTCCCAACGTGTGGTTGACGGAGCAGGTCAGCGGCTCACTGAGCCCGGCATTTTCCGACGAAGGTTATCCCCGCGATGACCTGGGGCTGATCGCCAAGGGCATGGCCAACGCGCAACTGGTCAACTCCCGCAGCGCCGCCGAATACGGCCTCGCCGCCAACGGCGCCAGCAGCTATGAATACCCCACGGCGCTGGACATGCAGGGCGGGCAATTGGAACAGAAGTACATCCTCGGGCAACTCGGCACTGGGCTGTACATCAGCAATCTCTGGTACCTGAACTACTCCGACCAACCGGCGGCGCGTCTGACCGGCATGACCCGCTTCGCCACGTTCTGGGTCGAGAACGGTCAGATCCAGGCGCCGGTGAGCACGATGCGCTTCGACGACAGCGTCTACAGTTTGCTCGGCTCGCAACTCGAAGCGCTGACCCGGGAGCGGGAACTTCTGCTTTCGGCCAGCACCTACAGCCAGCGGGCCACGGCCTCGATGTTGCTGCCGGGGGCGTTGGTCAAGAAGCTCACGTTGACGCTATAACACGCAGTGCCCCGTGGCGAGGGAGCTTGCTCCCGCTCGGCTGCGAAGCAGTCGTAATCCAGGCGACGCTATCTGTCAGGCACACCGTGTTCACCGGTTTGGGGGTGCTCCGCACCCCAGCGGGAGCAAGCTCCCTCGCCACAGGTAATTGTTTTATTTCACACAAGAGGTCCCATGCCCAACCGCGCTCCCCTCGACGCCGTCACCGCCCGCTGGCTTCCGTGGGTGGTGGCGATTGCCTTCTTCATGCAGTCCCTGGATGGCACCATCCTCAACACCGCCCTGCCCGCCATGGCCAGCGACCTTGCGGAAAACCCGCTGCGCATGCAAGGCGTGATCATTGCCTACATGCTCACCGTGGCTTTGCTGATCCCGGCCTCGGGCTGGATCGCCGACCGCTTCGGCACCAAGAAGATTTTCTTCGGCGCGATCCTGCTGTTCAGCTTCGGCTCGCTGCTGTGCGCCTTGTCTAACTCGTTGAGCATGTTGATCGGCGCACGGGTCGTCCAAGGCTTGGGCGGTGCGCTGATGTTGCCGGTGGGCCGGCTGGTGGTACTGCGGGCTTACCCGCGCTCGGAGTTGGTGCGAATCATGGGCTTCATCACCATCCCCGGGCTGCTCGGCCCGCTGATCGGCCCGACCATGGGCGGCTGGATGGTGGAGTACATGACCTGGCACTGGATTTTCCTCATCAATCTGCCGGTGGGCGTGGTCGGTTGCTACGCGGTATGGAAATTCATCCCGGACCTGCGCGGCACTGAGCGCACGCGCTTCGATGGCGTGGGCTTTCTGTTGTTCGGCGCGGCGATGGTGCTGATCACCGTCGCCATGGAGGGGCTGGGTGAACTGCACCTGCCGCACCTGCGGGTGATGCTGCTGCTGTTTGGCGGCATGGCTTGCCTGGCGGCTTACTGGGTGCGCGCCGGGCACGTCGAGAACGCGCTGTTTCCACCGTCGCTGTTCAAGACCCGGACCTTCGCGGTGGGCATCCTCGGCAACCTGTTCGCGCGCCTGGGCAGCGGTGCACTACCGTTCCTGGTGCCGTTGCTGTTGCAAGTCGCCCTGGGTTATTCACCGTCCCAGGCGGGGATGAGCATGCTGCCCCTGGCGGCCGCCGCGATGGTCGCCAAGTCCGTGGCCCGCCCGCTGATCGAACGCTTCGGCTATCGCATCGTCCTGACCGGCAATACCCTTGCCCTCGGCGTGATGCTGGCGAGCATGGGCTTGGTCAGCGAGCAAACACCGTACTGGCTGTTGCTGGCGCACCTGGCAGTGCTGGGAGCGATCAACTCGCTGCAATTCACCGCGATGAACACCGTGACCCTGATCGACCTGGACGACGCCAGCGCCAGCAGTGGCAACAGCCTGCTGTCGGTGGTGGCGCAACTGTCCCTGAGCCTGGGCGTGGCTTGTGCAGGTGCCCTGCTGGGAGGCTTTACCGCCCAGGTCGGCAACGACGGTGTGGACACGGTGCTGGGCGCCTTTCAATTGACTTTTGTGACGGTGGGGATCATGGCGATGCTGGCGGCGACGATCTTTTCCCAGCTGTCGAAGCAGGATGGGCGACGGGTCAAGCGGCCGGATGAGCATATCGAGCACTAGATAGGACTCGAACGGTTTTAAGGCTTCAGGGCTTTTGTGGCGAGGGAGCTTGCTCCCGCTCGGCTGCGCAGCAGTCGCAATCCAGGCAATGCGAACTTTCAGGTGCACCGTGTTGGCCGGTTTGGGGCCGGTTTGGGGCCGCTTCGCGCCCCAGCGGGAGCAAGCTCCCTCGCCACGGGGAATTCGCCCACTTCAGAACTGCGCCACAGCTCGTCCAGATCTTTCGAAGAAAGTGGCACGAGGCTGCTACACTGCGCGACATTTTGTTTTGCAGGCCCGTCCCGTGACCACCATCGCCACCGCTTTTAATACTTTGCCGTTGTCCGCCGCCATGCTGGCTAACCTCGAATCACTCGGTTATGCCCAGATGACGCCGATCCAGGCGCAAAGCTTGCCGGTGATCCTCAAGGGCATGGACCTGATCGCCCAGGCCAAGACCGGCAGTGGCAAGACCGCGGCCTTCGGCATCGGCCTGCTGAACCCGATCAACCCACGCTATTTCGGCTGCCAGGCCCTGGTGATGTGCCCGACCCGCGAGCTGGCCGACCAGGTCGCCAAGGAAATCCGCCGCCTGGCCCGCGCCGAAGATAACATCAAGGTCCTGACTCTGTGCGGCGGCGTGTCCTTCGGCCCGCAGATCGCCTCCCTCGAACACGGCGCCCACATCATCGTCGGCACGCCAGGGCGTATCCAACAGCACCTGCGCAAGGGTTCGCTGGTGCTCGATGGCCTCAACACACTGATTCTCGACGAAGCCGACCGCATGCTCGACATGGGCTTCTACGACGCCATCGAAGACATCATCCAGCAGACCCCGGAACGCCGCCAGACGCTGTTGTTCTCCGCGACCTACCCGGTGGGCATCAAGCAACTTGCTTCCAAATTCATGCGCGACCCGCAGCAGGTGAAGGCCGAAGCGCTGCACTCCGACGCGCAGATCGAACAGCGGTTCTACGAGATTTCTCCCGAGGAGCGCATGGACGCGGTGGTCAAGGTCCTGGCGCATTTCCGTCCGGCGTCTTGCGTGGCGTTCTGCTTCACCAAGCAGCAGGTCCAGGAAACCGTCGACCATCTGACGGCCAAGGGCATCTCCGCCGTCGGCCTGCACGGCGACCTGGAACAGCGCGACCGCGACCAGGTGTTGGCAATGTTCGCCAACCGCAGCACCTCGGTGCTGGTGGCCACCGACGTCGCGGCCCGCGGCCTGGACATCGATGCCCTGGACATGGTGATCAACGTCGAACTGGCAAGGGATTCGGAAATCCATATCCACCGCGTCGGCCGCACCGGTCGCGCCGGTGAGAAAGGCATCGCCATCAGCCTCGTGGCGCCCTCCGAAGCCCATCGCGCCCAGGCCATCGAGCAACTGCAGAAATCGCCGTTGAACTGGGACCAACTGGACAACCTCAAGCCTCAGGGAGGCGGCCCGTTGCTGCCGGCCATGAGCACCCTGTGCATCGGCGCCGGGCGCAAGGACAAAGTCCGCCCCGGTGACATCCTAGGCGCCCTGACCGGCGAGGCCGGCATCCCCGGCGCCCAGGTCGGCAAGATCGCAATCTTCGATTTCCAGGCCTATGTGGCCGTGGAACGCGGGATCGCCAAACAGGCGCTGCAACGCCTGAACGATGGCAAGATCAAGGGTCGGTCGTTGCGGGTGCGGATCCTCTGACCGATAGACAGAGATCAAACTGTGGGAGCGAGCTTGCTCGCGATGAGGCCGGTACATTCAACATTGATGTTGTCTGACAGTCCGCCATCGCGAGCAAGCTCGCTCCCACACTGGGTTTTGTGGCGACACATTTAGAGGACACCGTTTTGCGCTCTACCGAAGTCGTGATCATTGGCGCTGGCGCCGCGGGGTTGATGTGTGCGCTCACCGCTGCCGCGCGCGGGCGCCAGGTGATGTTGCTGGACCACGCCAACAAGGCTGGCAAGAAAATCCTCATGTCGGGCGGTGGACGCTGCAATTTCACCAACATGTATACCGAGCCGGGCAATTTCCTTTCCCAGAACCCGCACTTCTGCAAGTCGGCCCTGGCCCGCTACACCCAGTGGGATTTCATCGCCCTGGTGGCCAAGCACGGCGTGCCCTATCACGAAAAAAAACTCGGTCAGTTGTTCTGCGACAACAAGTCCAGCGACATCCTTGGCCTGCTGCTGGATGAATGCGACCAGGCGGGCGTCAATCTGCACCTGGACACTTCCATCGAGCAGATCGAAAAGACCGACGGCGGCTACCAGTTGCAGACCACCCTCGGACCGATCGCCTGCCAGTCCCTGGTGATCGCCACCGGCGGGCTATCGATCCCGACCCTGGGCGCGACCGGTTTCGGTTATCAAGTCGCGAAGCAGTTCGGCCATCAATTGCTGCCGACCCGCGCCGGGTTGGTGCCGTTCACCATTACCGATCAACTCAAGGCCCTGTGCACCGAACTGTCGGGCACCTCGGTGGATTGCCTGGTGAGCTGCAACGACCAGAGTTTTCGCGAAAACATCCTGTTCACCCACCGCGGCCTGAGCGGTCCGGCGATCCTGCAGATTTCATCATTCTGGGAGCCAGGGGACACGGTGCAGATCAACTTGCTGCCCGACCATGACGTGCCGCAATGGCTGCAACAGCAACAAGCCGAACGCCCCAACAGCGAGCTGAAGACCTTGCTGGGCGAGCTGTTCACCAAGAAAATGGCCAACCTGCTGGCGGACACTTGGTTCGTCTCCAAACCCATGAAGCAATACACCCACGCGGAGCTCGCCGACATCGCCGAAAAACTGGCGAGCTGGAACGTGGTGCCCGCCGGCACCGAAGGCTACCGCACCGCCGAAGTCACCCTGGGTGGCGTCGATACGCGGGAAGTCTCGTCCAAGACCATGGAATCGTTGAAAAGCCCTGGCCTGTATTTCATTGGCGAAGTGCTGGACGTCACCGGGCACCTGGGCGGGTTCAACTTCCAGTGGGCATGGGCGTCAGGGTATGCGGCGGCGCAGTACGTCTGATTCTCACCGAGGTGGAGCCTGCTTTTGTGGCGAGGGAGCAAGCTCCCTCGCCACAGGGTAAAGGTGTGTCCTTGGCATGCAGGAACACTTTTTGCTGCCAGATGTGATCGCCGCCATTGCATCGGCGTCATTACTGCCTCAATTTAGCGTCATTGCCCGTCAGGCCCTTGCACTTCATGTCATCGACCTCGTTTAGCCAGTCACTGCGTCGCCTTTGGGCGTTGGACAAGTTCAGTTATAGCGTGCGGGTGTTCATCGCCCTGACCGGCAGCATGGGGCTGTGCTGGTACCTGGACGAGATGGCGCTGCTGATTCCCCTGTTTTTGGGCATCATCGCCAGCGCCCTGGCCGAAACCGACGACAGCTGGCAAGGCCGCCTCAACGCACTCGCGGTGACGCTGGTGTGCTTCAGCGTCGCCGCGCTGTCGGTGGAATTGCTGTTCCCCTACCCCATCCTCTTCATCGTTGCCCTGGCCCTGGCGGCATTCGGCCTGACCATGCTCGGCGCCCTGGGCGAGCGGTATGGCGCCATTGCTTCGGCGACTCTGATCCTGTCGGTCTATACCATGATCGGCGTGGACCAACGCGGTGGCGCGGTCACGGATTTCTGGCATGAACCCTTGCTTCTGGTGGCGGGCGCCGCATGGTACGGCCTGCTCTCGGTGGTGTGGCACGCGCTGTTTTCGAACCAGCCGGTGCAGCAGAGCCTGGCGCGACTTTTCCGTGAACTGGGGCGTTACCTCAAGCTCAAGTCGTCGTTGCTCGAACCGGTCCGACAATTGGACGTCGAGGCACGACGCCTGGAACTGGCCCAGCAGAACGGCCGGGTGGTCGCTGCGCTCAACAGCGCGAAGGAAATCATCCTGCACCGCGTCGGCAATGGCCGGCCGGGCTCGAAAGTCAGCCGCTACCTGAAACTCTATTTCCTCGCCCAGGACATCCACGAACGCGCGAGCTCGTCCCACTACCCCTATAACGCCCTGGCCGAGGCCTTCTTCCACAGCGATGTGCTGTTCCGTTGCCAGCGTCTGCTGCGCCAGCAAGGCAAGGCCTGCCAGGCATTGGCCGAGTCGATCCAGCTACGCCAACCGTTCGTCTACGACGACAGCTTCGCCGAAGCCTTGAATGACCTGCATGCGTCCCTTGAACACCTACGCATCCAGAGCAACCCGGCCTGGCGTGGCTTGCTGCGCTCGCTGCGGGCGCTGTCGGTGAACCTGGGCACGATGGACCGCCTGCTCAGTGATGCGAGCAACCCCGACGCCCTGGCCGATGCCTCCGACAGCAGCCTCCTCGACCGCTCGCCGCGCAACCTCAAGGACGTCTGGCTGCGCCTGCGCACACAGCTCACGCCCACTTCGCTGTTGTTTCGTCACGCCCTGCGCTTGCCCCTGGCCCTGAGCGTCGGCTACGCCATGGTGCATCTGATCCACCCTTCCCAGGGCTACTGGATCATCCTCACCACGTTGTTCGTCTGCCAACCCAATTACGGTGCCACCCGGCGCAAGCTCGGCCAGCGGATCATCGGCACCGCCATCGGCCTGACGGTGGCCTGGGCGCTGTTCGACCTGTTTCCCAACCCGCTGGTGCAATCGTGCTTCGCCATCGTCGCCGGAGTGGTGTTCTTCACCAACCGCACCACCCGCTACACCCTGGCCACCGCCGCCATCACGATCATGGTGCTGTTCTGCTTCAACCAGGTCGGGGACGGCTATGGACTGCTTCTGCCACGGTTGTTCGATACCCTGCTGGGCAGCCTGATCGCCGGGCTGGCGGTTTTCCTGTTCCTGCCCGACTGGCAAGGGCGGCGGCTGAACAAAGTCCTCGCCAACACGCTGACCTGCAACAGCATCTATCTGCGCCAGATCATGCAGCAATACGCGGCCGGCAAGCGCGACGACCTGGCCTATCGCCTGGCCCGACGCAACGCCCATAACGCCGACGCCGCGCTGTCCACGACGCTGGCGAACATGCTGATGGAGCCCGGGCACTTCCGTAAGGAAGCCGATGTCGGGTTCCGCTTCCTGGTGCTCTCCCATACCCTGCTCAGCTACCTGTCGGGCCTGGGCGCACACCGGGGCACGGAGTTGCCCACGGACGTGCGCGAGTACCTGATCGACGGCGCGGGGGTGAAACTGGCCACCAGCATCGACGAAATCGCCCAAGGCCTGGCGAGCAAGCAGCCGATTGCAATCCAGAGCGACGAGGAAGAAACCCTCGCCAGCGAGCTTGAGCAGATGCCCGATGAAATCGACGAAGGCCAGCGCCTGGTGCAGACGCAACTGGCATTGATCTGCCGCCAGTTGGGGCCGTTGCGCACCTTGGCGGCGCATTTGATCAAGGACACCAGTGAGGCTTGAGTGTTGCGGTGGCCAAACCAGCCCCTTCGCGAGCCTGCTCGCGAAGGAGATCAGCCACGCTGCGGTCTCACATCCCGTGCGCCTTCAATAGCCGCTGATAACTCCCATCGGCCTTCATCGCCGCAATCTCGCGATCGAAACCGGCCACGATCCGCTCATGCTCGGGGGTCTTCAGGCTGACCAGGATGTGCAGGCTGTTCTCGCTCAGGGGCTTGGGCAGGAATTCCACGGCATTGCGCACCTTGGGGGATTCTCGAGCCAGGTAGTAACGGGCGACGTATTCGTCTTCCAGGGTCAGCTTCACCCGGTCGGCGGCCACCATGCGCACGGCCATCGCGAAGTTATGCACAGGGACCTTCTGCATCTGCCCGTCCTCGTCGAACGCCTTGGCATAGGCGTAGCCGCGCACCACGGCGACAGGAAAAGCGTAAAGCTGTTGCAGATTGTCGAATTCGATGGCCGCGTCCTTGCGCTTGATGAAGCGCACGCGATTGAGCAGGTATTCGGCCGAAAACTGGCCCACATGGGTGCGCTCTTCGGCATACCAGGCGTTGATCAACACGTCGTAGCGCCCTTCACTGATACCCAGCATCGCCCGGGCCCAGGGCACCTGCTCGAAGTCGCTGGCATAACCGGCCCGTGCCAGTGCAGTGGTGACGATATCGGTGGCCAAGCCGCCATTGATCAACGTCGAATCGGTGAAGGGCGGCCAGGCATCCGCGACCAGGCGCAACTTCTGCGCGCAGGCGTGGTGGCTCAGCAACAGCAGTCCGACCAAAGCAAGAGCTCGATGCAATCGCGGCATGCCAAACATCCTTGACGGGTTCAAAGCCCGGTTTGTTTTTAGCCGAAACTCAAGGGAAGTCCTGAGACATCCGGTCCTAACGTTAGCTCATCGAAACCGCTGCGCAGTGCTCGAATAAAGATTACACAAAGAAGACGGGACCGCGACACATCCATGATGGCATTTTGGCCTTTATCACAGTTTTTTCGTCTGATCGCAGAAGAGACTTCCGACGCAAGGGCGCCTAATATCGGCATCAGGTTCTCAAGGAAATTCAAAAAATGGATATCGACTGGGTCTGCAAACATCACAACGACCTGAACAAGGAACAGCTGTACGCCATCCTAAAATTGCGCGCTGAGGTGTTCGTCGTAGAGCAGAACTGTGCCTATCCGGATGTCGACGGACTGGACCTTGAGGGCGACACGTGCCACCTGATGGCTTGGCGCGACAACCATCTGGTCGCCTACCTGCGCTTGCTCGATCCACATTCGCAAAACAGCGATGTGGTGATTGGTCGGGTGGTCATCGCGCCCGAAGCACGAGGCCAGGGGTTGGGACACGCGCTGATGGAACACGCCCTCAAGCAGGCGGAAAAACACTGGCCAGATACGTCGATTTCATTGTCGGCCCAGGCGCATCTGCAAGGTTATTACGGGCGATATGGGTTTGAGGCGGTGGGCGTGGAGTACCTGGAAGATGGGATTCCACATATCGGTATGCATCGTCCCTGAGGTCCGCTTCGCGAGCAGGCTCGCTTCCACCAAGGTTGCATTCAAATACGGGAGCGAGCTAGCTCCGGGCGGCGGTCCGACGATGGGGCCAGTAAAACTTCAGGGATACCCAAGCACCGCCTTGATCCGCTCGAGGTTCTGCTCGATCCACCGCCGATCAATCGCCCCCCAATCACGAATTCGATACTGCCCGGCATGGTTGCGCGCGCCTTGCTGCTGTTCGAACTCACAGATGATGTCCAGGTCCGCCAATGCCGCGACAGTATCCTGCGCGGTACGCCGTGGCATGCCGGTGGCCTCGGTGAGCGCGGGAATGTTGCTGGCCAGGTCGCTGTCGATCAGGTAAGCCACATACAGGCGACGATAGAAGCTGCTCTTGGTCTTGCTGACGTCCATCCACTCATTCCTTGTCTTGTTGCAGGTCGCGCCAGGTCAGGTACACGCGCAGATCGAATTCCAGCTGGTGGTAGCCCGGCAGCATGTGTTCGCAAAGGTTATAGAACGCCTTGTTGTGGTCCGACTCCTTGAAGTGGGCGAGCTCGTGGACCACGATCATCTTCAGAAACTCAGGCGCCGCGTCCTTGAACAACGAGGCAATGCGGATTTCCTTCTTGGCCTTGAGCTTGCCGCCCTGCACCCGCGAGACCGCCGTGTGCAGGCCGAGCGCGCGGTGGGTCAGGTCGAGACGGTTGTCGAACAGCACCTTGTCGATCGCCGGTGCGTTGCGCAGGTATTGCTGCTTGATTTGCAGCGCATAACCATACAACGCCTTGTCGCTCTGGATCGGATGGCGGCCGGGATAGCGCTGGTGCAGGTAGTCGCCCAGCCGATCCTGGGCAATCAATTGCTGCACCTGGGCTTGCAGGGCGGCGGGGTACGCCTGGAGGTACTTGAGCGTGGTCATCGGCCGGCAACAAATCACAAAAAGGTTGCCAGTGTAGCGAATTCAGGCCTGCACCGCGCTCCAGTCGAAGGGCCGGGCAAAGGCATCGGTATCCTCGGCCATCAAGGGCCGGGCCACCAGGAAACCTTGTACATATTCACAACCGTGATCCCTGAGCCACTGGTACTGCGCCGCGGTTTCAACCCCCTCGGCGATCACCCGCAACCCCAATTGACCGCACAGATCGATCACCGAGGCGGCCAACGCGGCGTCCCGTGGCGAGTCCGGCAAGCGGGCAATCAAATGCCGATCAAGCTTGAGGGTATCGAGCTCAAGATCGCGCAGATGCGCCAGCGAGCAAGGGCCCGAACCGAAATCGTCCAATGCCACCCGCACGCCCAGGTGACGCAGCAGCCGCAACTGCTTATGGGTTTCGTCGGGGTTGCGCATCAACGCATCTTCCGTCACTTCAACCTCCAGTTGCCGGGGCTTCAAGGCATGGCGCTCCAGCACCTGGCGTAATTCGGTGACCAGGTTCGGCATGCCGAACTGCGTACTGCTAAGGCTCACACCCAGCACCAGGTCATCCGCGAACATGCGTTCCCAGACTTTGCGCTGGGCCGCGCTGCGATGATAAATCCAGCTGCCCAGCCGGCTGATCAACCGTACCTCCTCAAGCAACGGCAGGAACAAGCCTGGCGGCACGTCGCCGACGCTCGGATGCTGCCAGCGCAACAGCGCTTCGAAGCCGCGAGTGCGCCCATCGCGAATGCTGACCTGCGGCTGATAGACCATGTTGAAATCACGGTTCTCGATTGCCGAACGCACGCTCTCTTCGAGCATGAGCCGTGAACGGGCTCGACCGTTCATTTCATGGTCGTAGAAACGGTATTGCTGGCGGCCGGCACGCTTGGCTTCGTACATGGCGATGTCGGAGGCGCGCAGCAAACCGTCGAGGTTGGAGCCGCAGTCCGGATAGGTCGCGATACCAATGCTCGCCCCCAGCGTCACGTCCATGCCGTCGATCTGCTGGCAGACCGAGACCCGCTCGATGAGCTTTTCGGCAATCTTCGCCGCCTGCTCAGGCAGTTCCAGATCCAGCAGCGCGGTGAATTCGTCGCCCCCCAGGCGCGCCAGGATGTCGAACGGACGCAGGCACGTCTTCAATTGCTCCGAGACCCAGCGCAGCACCCGGTCACCGGCATCGTGGCCCAGGGAATCGTTGACCCGCTTGAATCCATCCAGATCCAGGTACAGCAACACCCAGTTGCTTTCCAGCCGCTCGCTGCGCATCAGCAGGTTTTCCGCCGTCTGATAGAACCCCCTGCGGTTGAGCAGGCCGGTCAAGGGGTCGGTGACAGCCTGGAATTCGAGTTGCTGATGCAGATGACGAACCACCGACATGTCCTGAAGCGTGACCACCATCGCCCTCTGCTCCGCAGGCAATGGCGCGCAGGACAAGGCTACCGACACCTGCTGGCCAGGCGCGGTACGCAACACGGCATCGTGCAAGCGCCAGGTTTCGCCGCGCATGTAGGCGGTATGGATGTCGGAATCAAGCCATTCGGGAATGTGGGGTTTTTGCAGGAAATCGAGGAACGCCATGCCCTGCAACCGGTCGGCGGTGGCGTTGAGCAAGCGGCAGGTGGAAGGGTTGGCGAACCGAATGCATCCGTTCTCATCCACCACGAGGATTCCCTCGGCGGCGTTGTCCAGCACCGAGGCATTGAAGGCCCGGGCAGCCTCGAGATCCTGGCTCAGACGCTGCAACGCGCGCCGGTTGCGCTGGTGCTCCAGCAAGGCATGCACCTTGGGCTTGAGGATCTGCGGATCGAATGGCTTGAACAAGTAATCCACCGCGCCACTGGCGTATCCCTTGATGACCGCGTCCTGGGATTGCTCATTGGCCGTCAGGAAGATGATGGGCGTAAGCCGCGTGCGCTGGCTGCCACGCATTAGGCGCGCCACTTCGAAGCCGTCCATGTCCGGCATCTGCACATCCAGCAGCACCAGGTCGATGTCGTGTTCCAGGAGCATGTTGAGCGCCTCGACACCAGAGGCGGCGGTCATCACCCGCCAATCCGGACGCTGCAACAACGCTCGCATGCTGAGCAGGTTTTCAGGGTAGTCATCAACGATCAAAAGGACGGAGCTGTCTTCGCCAAACGGGGGTTGCGCGCATTCCATGCTGCTTCTCTTATCGGGGCGCCATGTCCGTCTTATGGAACAAGGCGGACAACATACAGTGATCTCACTCTAGACCGGGATTTTGAAAAGCAGTAGGTGTCATCGCGCCATCATCCAGACAAAGCCCGAAATAGCCGACTAACGGTCACCCTCTCCAGGCACAGAAACTGCAATGACCTACTCGACGAACAATTGACGTCAAACATTCGCCGACCGGTCAACAACAAAAAGCCCCATCCAGCGTTTCGAGACGCTTCAAAGGGCGGTTTAAAGCCTCCCGACACGGCGTGCACCTTTTACATCAGATACGTAGGAACCTGGACATGATCGATCTCGCAACCTGGAACTTGAGCATCCCCGAAGGCAGCCCGGCGATGACCATCGACACCCCTCGCCTGGCCCAAGGGTTCAAGGACCAATATTTCAACGCCGAAACCGGCACCGTATTCTTTTGGGCGCCAGTGACCGGCACCAAAACGGCCAACGCGAGTTACCCGCGCAGCGAGCTGCGGGAAACCTTTCCCGACGGACGATTGCGCAACTGGCTCTACCCTGCGGCAGATAACACCTTACGCGCGACCGTGGCGGTCAACCAGGTGCCCAGCACCGGCAAGATCGTGATCGGCCAGATTCACACAAAGGACAGCAACAGCCCGATGGTGAAGCTGGAATACCAATACAAGACTAAAAGTTCGACCGGCAACATCGTCGCCAAAGTGCGCATGCGCCCGGATGACAAGGAGGGCCAGGTCATCACCGTCGCTACCGGTGTGACGCTCAACCGCAACTTTTCCTACATGATCCACCTGAGCCCCAAGGGCGCGTTGGGCATTTCCGCGGCGGGTTACAACTGGCGCACCACCGTTGACCCAAGCTGGAAAGTCAAACCGCTCTACTTCAAGGCAGGCGCGTACGTGCAAGACAACACCGGTTATGTCACTGAAGGCGGGAAAGTGACGTTCAGCAAGTTGGAAATCAAGCACACCACGCTTTGATCGCCGACCCGCTCCGCCGCCATTGCAGCAGGGACGCTGCGATGGGTTCCCGCCTTCATCCCTCGGTTTCAACAGGCCCATGATGTCTTCACGCAACAAGCGTCAAAAGGCCATCGTGTAATCGTTCCCTCGAAAATCCAATTTCTCGACCAGCGGTCCCTTCTCTCGGGCACAAAACCGCAAAACGCCACTCTGACGGTCTGCTGACGCCAACCCTTCGCCGGACGAACGTGCCAATTTTTCGTCCGCGCCTGCGTCTGGCCTCAGCAAAAGCACGTCTTAGAGCCTCCGGCTGTGGCGTAAATCATTTCTTTTTCTCAGAAAGGATCCGAACATGGTCGATCTTGCAACCTGGAACCTGAGCATTCCCGAAGGCAGCCCGCCGAAAACCATCGAAACGCCGCGCCTGGTGGACGGGTTCAAGGATAAGTATTTCAATTCCCAAGGCAGCACGGTGTATTTCTGGTCGCCGGTGACGGGCTCCAAGACTGAAAATGCGATCTACCCGCGCAGTGAACTGCGCGAAACCTATAAAGACGGAAGGTTGCGCAATTGGGTCTACCCAGACGCCGACAACTTCCTGAGGGCAACGCTCGCCGTCAATCAAGTACCTAGCAGCGGCAAGATCGTCATCGGTCAGATCCATGCCAAGGACAGCAGCAAACCCATGGTCAAGCTGGAATACCAATACAAGGACGACAGCGACACCGGGAACATCGTCGCCAAGGTCCGCATGCGCCCCGATGACAGCGAAGGCAGGGTTATCACCGTCGCCACGGGGGTGAAGCTCAATCGGTCCTTCTCCTACCGGATTCACCTCGATCGTACCGGTGACCTGGGCATCACCGCGGCCGGCAACAGTTGGTACACCACCGTCGGCCGCGCCTGGCGCGACAAGCCGTTGTACTTCAAGGCCGGGGTATATGTGCAGGACAACTCGGGCTACACCAGCGAAGGCGGGAAGGTGACGTTCAGCGTGCTGGATATCGATCACAACACCTGAGTTTTCACGTCCTAAAATCTCGTAGGAATTTACACCATGTGGCGAGGGAGCTTGCTCCCGCTGGGCTGCGAAGCGGCCCCTTCTTTCCGCCAGCCCCATCTCATGCACCGGTTTTGCGGGGGCTGCGCCCCCGAGCGGGAGCAAGCTCCCTCGCCACAGGGGGCCGGTGCGTCCTACAGGGCCGATTTTGGCCTTGGGAATCTGCTCTATAGTTCGGTGGGTCTGCTGGCTTTGGTTGGTGGACAAGGGTTTCGCAGCCCGTGTGAGTTAGAATCACGACCGTCAGAAATCGACATAGGCACTCCTGTCTATGCTCGGCTTTTCATGGCGGCTGTGTGTGGGAGATCTTCGGGTCTGCCGGGTTTCTCTAACTCCTCGGTCTGCGAACCCGCACATGGCTGCCACCAAATTTGTTTCGCAGCGAACGGTGGCAAATACCTATTTGAGTTAGAGGTTTGTCATGAAAGCCGAACAATTGCCCACTCGCTTCACTCCGCTCACCCCGATCGCCACCACCCAGCCCGTCCTGTTCATCGATAAAACCGTCCCACTGACCGAGCTCCACGCCTGCGCCAGCGAACGCTTGCATGCCACGCTCGACTACCTGACGCTCATGGCCTGCGCCACCTTGCGCGACTCGGCTGCTGGCGACTTCAACACCCTAACGAACGTCGCCCGGATCCTCGACCAAGACGTGACGGACGTGTTCGGTGTCATTGAACAGCGCGGCCTCGAAGACCAATAGAGGTCCCCTGTGTGCGAGCCTGTTCGCGAATCGGCAAAGCAGTGATATCCACTGACACACCGCGAGCGCGAGCAAGCTCACCTAATCCGCAGGCAAAGTCATCGGACGATAGGAGGTCATGTGCATATTCTTTTGAGCAGAGTAGGATTAAATCCCATCTTACCCAGGAGGCTCATCATGCGTAGCACTCAACAGTTCAGCATCACGCTGCCTAACCAGATGGCTGACGTAGTGAAAGCCAAGGTGGCTGCCGGTGAGTACGCCACTGAAAGCGAAGTCATTCGGGATGGCCTCCGAGCACTGCTAGCTCGTGATCGTGCGTTGGAAAACTGGCTCGTAGGCCAAGTGGCCCCAGCTTATGACGCGTTGAAAACCGATCCCTCGCGAGCATTGAACGTGGACCAGGTGCGCTCCCGATTGGCGGCAGAGCACGAAAGTTCCACTGTGAAACCGTGAATGGCTTACACCGTCGAGTTTGCACCGGAAGCCCTTGAGCAATTAGCTGCCCTCTACCGCTACATTGCCACAGCGGCTTCGCCGGAAATGGCCCGTCGGTATACCGACGCCATCGTGACCTACTGTGAAGAACTACAGACGTTCCCGCACCGAGGGAACCAAAGGCACGAGATACGCCCGGGTTTGCATATCACAAACTACCGTAAACGGACCGTGATCGCCTTTGCTGTTGAAGCCGAGCTGGTTTCCATTCTGGGCGTGTTTTATGGCGGACAAGACTTTGAGGGCGCTTTGCAGAGTGGACTGGACGATTAAAACCAGCTCACTCTCGAAGCGGCCAACCCAAGCACCGGCTATACACACAAATCCGCCCCATTAAAAAACCCGCATCACTGCGGGTTTTTCTCACAACGTTGAAGCCTCAGTTGACCTTAGCGTTCAACTCACCCTTCAAATACCGCTGATACATGGCTTCCAACGAGATCGGCTTAATCTTCGAAGCATTACCCGCAGTACCAAACGCCTCATAACGCGCGATACACACATCCCGCATAGCGGTCACGGTCGCGCCAAAGAATTTACGCGGGTCGAACTCGCTCGGATTGGTCGCCATCAACCGACGCATGGCACCGGTAGAAGCCAGGCGCAAATCGGTATCGATGTTGACCTTGCGCACGCCGTACTTGATGCCTTCGACGATTTCTTCAACCGGCACGCCGTAGGTTTCCTTGATGTCGCCGCCGTACTGGTTGATGATCGCCAGCCACTCTTGCGGTACCGAGGACGAGCCGTGCATCACCAGGTGGGTGTTGGGGATGCGCTTGTGGATTTCCTTGATGCGGTCGATCGCCAGTACATCGCCGGTAGGCGGCTTGGTGAACTTGTAGGCGCCGTGGCTGGTGCCGATGGCGATGGCCAGGGCATCGACCTGGGTTTTCTTGACGAAGTCCGCGGCTTCTTCCGGGTCGGTCAGCATCTGGCTGTGATCCAGCACGCCTTCGGCGCCGATGCCGTCTTCTTCGCCGGCCATGCCGGTTTCCAGCGAGCCCAGGCAACCCAGTTCGCCTTCCACCGAAACGCCGCAGGCGTGAGCCATGGCGACGGTCTGCTGGGTGACCCGCACGTTGTATTCGTAGTCGGTCGGGGTCTTGCCGTCTTCGCCGAGGGAGCCGTCCATCATCACCGAGCTGAAGCCCAGTTGGATGGAGCGCTGGCAGACGTCAGGGCTGGTGCCGTGGTCCTGGTGCATGCACACCGGGATGTGCGGGAATTCTTCGATCGCTGCCAGGATCAGGTGGCGCAGGAACGGCGCGCCGGCGTATTTGCGGGCACCGGCCGAGGCCTGGACGATTACCGGGGAGTCAGTCTTGTCAGCGGCTTCCATGATGGCGCGCATCTGCTCAAGGTTGTTGACGTTAAAGGCTGGGACGCCGTAGCCGAACTCGGCTGCGTGGTCCAGCATCTGACGCATGCTGATAAGTGCCATTGTGTGTATCTCTCCCGGTCGAGGGTCGTTAATCGTGCCAGCCTGCCGGAGCGGCGGCGGCTATTCAAGTCATTGCGGATCGGGGGTTGACCCGATCTGCGTGTCCAATGAAACAAAATCTCACTACAAACAAGAAACCCTGTGGGAGCGAGCCTGCTCGCGATGAGGGCCTAGCAGTCAACATCTCTGTTGCCTGAGGCATCGCTTTCGCGAGCATCCTCGCTCCCACATTGGGTTTCGGCAGATCAGTCAGCCTTGCAGCCACGCCCAATCAAGTCATTGGTGGCGACCCAATACGCCAGGCCTTCCTCACCCTTGACGTGCAGCGCCAGCATGTCATCGCTGTACAGCGATCCTTCAGCGCCCGGCTCAAGCTTGAGACGGTAGACCTTGTCTGCGCCGCCCAGGCGAACATCCACTTCCTTGCGCGTTGCATCGGTATAACGCCAGAGCACCTTGGCCCCGCTATCACATGTCCAACTCGTCCAGCCTTCTGCAACGGGCTCGGACGATTGTAGAAAACCCAGTTGCGAGCAACCGGCCAACAATGCCAACGCCACAACGGCGACAAAGCCTTTCATCCGTGTTCCTCGGCTGACGGCCGAGCCGCCCGCCATGAGCTAATGAGTCTGACCCGTCAAGGGCAACCATGTTCCTTGACCGGCGCTTGCGTCTCGTATTTATCCAGGCCGTCCGGTCCTGAGCGCTTGTTCAGCACCGGATTGGTCTCGGCCTGCCAGTCAGCCTGGTAACAGCCTTTTTCGGGCGCCGGCACCGTATTATCTGGCGCCGTGCCTTGCGGGCTGCTGGAACAGGCTACCAGCAACGTCGCGGCCATCAGCGCCATGAACGTCTTGACCATCGGAACACTCCTTTGCCTGGTCAACGTCGCCTCAGGCCTTGGCCCGGCTTTCCAGGACTTCCACGGCAGGCAGCACTTTGCCCTCGACGAACTCGAGGAACGCGCCACCGCCGGTAGAAATGTAGGAGATCTGCTCGGCGACGCCATATTTATCGATGGCGGCCAGGGTGTCGCCGCCGCCCGCGATGGAAAACGCAGCGCTTTCGGCAATGGCCTGGGCCAGTACCTTGGTGCCGTTGCCGAACTGATCGAATTCGAATACGCCAACCGGGCCGTTCCACAGGATGGTCTGGGAGGATTTCAGCAGTTCGGCGAAATTGGCTGCGGTTTGCGGGCCAATGTCGAGGATCATGTCGTCTTCGGCCACATCAGCGATCAGCTTCACCGTCGCGGCGGCGCTCTCGGCGAACTCCTTGGCGACCACCACGTCCACCGGCAGCGGCACGCTGACCTTGGCGGCGATTTCACGGGCGGTTTCCAGCAGGTCCGGCTCGTACAGCGACTTGCCGACGGGATGTCCAGCGGCGGCGAGGAAGGTGTTGGCAATGCCGCCACCGACGATCAATTGGTTGCAGACCTGGCTCAGGCTGTTGAGTACATCCAGCTTGGTCGACACCTTGGAGCCAGCAACGATAGCGGCCATCGGTTGAGCTGGAGAGCCCAGGGCCTTGCCCAGCGCATCAAGCTCGGCAGCCAGCAACGGGCCAGCAGCGGCGACCTTGGCGAATTTCGCCACGCCGTGCGTCGAGCCCTCGGCGCGGTGCGCGGTGCCGAAGGCGTCCATCACGAACACGTCGCACAGGGCGGCATATTGCTGGGCCAGCTCATCGGCGTTCTTTTTCTCGCCTTTGTTGAAGCGCACGTTTTCGAACAACACGACGTCGCCAGCCTTGACGTCGACACCACCCAGGTAATCAGCCACCAGGGGCACGTCACGGCCCAGGGCCTTGCTCAGGTAGTCGGCGACAGGCTTGAGGCTGTTTTCCGCCGAGAACTCGCCTTCGGTCGGACGGCCCAGGTGCGAGCAGACCATCACCGCAGCGCCTTTTTCCAGGGCCAGCTTGATGGTCGGCAGCGAGGCCAGGATGCGCGCGTCGCTGGTGACGACACCGTCCTTGACGGGGACGTTGAGGTCTTCGCGGATCAGTACGCGCTTACCTTGCAGATCGAGGTCGGACATCTTCAACACGGTCATGGGTCGCAATTCCTGGGTAACTGTTTAGAGAGCAGGTTTATTGGAAGCTGTTTGCAGGTAGTGCTCGGCAACGTCCAGCATTCGATTGGCAAAACCCCATTCGTTGTCGAACCACGCCAGGATGTTCACAAGCCTCGGCCCGGAAACACGTGTCTGGCTGGCATCGACGATGGCCGAATGCGGGTCGTGGTTAAAATCACAGCTGGCATGAGGCAACTCGGTATAGGCCAGAAGGCCTTTGAGCGGGCCGCGGGTGGCGGCTTCGCGCAGGATCCGGTTGACCTCGGTGGCGTCGGTATCGCTCACGGTCTGCATCGTGATGTCGAGGCAGGACACGTTGACCGTCGGCACCCGCACGGCTTTGGCCTGAATTCGTCCGGCAAGTTCCGGCAACAGCCGTTCGATGCCGCGCGCCAGACCAGTGGACACGGGGATCACCGACTGGAAGGCCGAGCGGGTACGGCGCAGGTCCTCGTGGTGATAGGCGTCGATCACCGGCTGATCGTTCATTGCCGAGTGGATCGTAGTGATGGACACGTATTCCAGGCCAATGGCCTGGTCCAGCAGGCGCAACAGCGGCACGCCGCAGTTGGTGGTGCATGAGGCGTTGGACACCAGCAACTCTTCGCCGGTCAGGCAATCCTGGTTGACGCCAAAGACGATGGTGGCGTCGACGTCCGCCTCGCTGGCCATCGGCTGAGAAAACAGCACCCTTGGCGCGCCCGCAGCGATGAAACGCTGGCCATCGTCGCGAGTGTTGTAGGCGCCGGAGCATTCAAGCACCAGGTCGACACCCAGGGACGCCCAATCGATGCCTTCGGGGGTGGCACTGCGCAGGACCTTCACGCAATCGCCATTGATATGCAGACAGTCGCCCTCGACCCGCACTTCGCCGGGGAACCGGCCATGGGTGGAGTCAAAGCGTGTCAGGTATTCGATGCTGGCCATGTCGGCCAGATCGTTGATGGCCACGATCTCGAACCCAGCCTTCGCTCCTCGCTCGAACAACGCACGCAAGACGCAACGACCAATGCGGCCGTAGCCGTTGAGTGCAACTTTGTAGGGACGAGGTTGGGGCATGGGGGTTCTCTGATCGGGTGAGCCTGTTAAGACTGCATTGCCTGAACCACCGCTTTCGCGAGCAGGCTCGCTCCCACATTAGAAACGCAATCTCATGTGGGAGCGAGCCTGCTCGCGAAAGCGATAGCCCAGGCGACACAATTAGTGGATCAGTCTTCCAGCAGCTCTTCAGCCTGCCCCAGGATATTGTCCAGGGTGAAGCCGAATTCCTCGAACAGCGCCGAGGCAGGCGCCGATTCGCCATAGGTGGTCATGCCGATCACGCGACCTTCCAGGCCCACGTACTTGTACCAGTAATCAGCGTGAGCGGCTTCGATGGCAATCCGCGCGCTGACTTGCAGTGGCAACACCGCTTGCTTGTAGCCGGCGTCCTGGGCATCGAACACGCTGGTGCATGGCATGGAAACCACGCGCACGTTGCGGCCCTGCTCGGTCAGCTTGTCGTAGGCCTGGACGGCCAGGCCAACTTCCGAACCGGTGGCGATCAGGATCAGCTCAGGCTCGCCGATACAGTCCTTGAGCACATAGCCGCCACGGCTGATATCGCCGATCTGGCCGGCATCGCGGACCTGGTGTTGCAGGTTCTGGCGAGAGAAGATCAACGCCGACGGGCCGTCGTTGCGCTCGATGGCGTGTTTCCAGGCCACGGCCGACTCCACGGCGTCGCATGGGCGCCAGGTGTCCAGGTTCGGCGTGCAGCGCAGGCTCGCCAGTTGCTCGATCGGCTGGTGGGTCGGGCCGTCTTCGCCCAGGCCGATGGAGTCGTGGGTGAACACATACAGCACCCGCTTTTTCATCAGTGCCGACATGCGCACGGCGTTGCGAGCGTATTCCATGAACATCAGGAAGGTCGCGCCGTAAGGCACCAGGCCGCCATGCAAGGCAACACCGTTCATGATCGCGCTCATGCCGAATTCACGAACGCCGTAGTACATGTAGTTGCCGCTGGCGTCCTCAGCCGTCACGCCTTTGCAGCCTTTCCACAGGGTCAGGTTGGAACCAGCCAGGTCGGCCGAACCGCCCAGCAACTCCGGCAACAGCGGGCCGAAGGCATTCAGGGTGTTCTGGCTGGCCTTGCGGCTGGCGACGGTTTCGCCCTTGGCCGCGATTTCGGCGATGTACGCCGAAGCTTTTTCGGCGAAATCGGCCGGCAGCTCGCCGCTGAGGCGACGCACCAGTTCGTTGGCGAGTTCAGGGAATTCGGCGGAATAGGCCGCAAAACGCTGGTCCCACTCGGCTTCGGCCGCGCGGCCTTTTTCCTTGGCGTCCCATTCGGCATAGATGTCGGCCGGGATTTCGAACGGGCCGTGTTCCCACTTCAGCGCGGCACGGGTCAAGGCGATTTCCTCGGCCCCCAATGGCGCGCCGTGGCAGTCTTCCTTGCCCTGCTTGTTCGGCGAACCGAAACCGATGGTGGTCTTGCAGCAGATCAGGGTTGGCTGAGCGCTCTTGCGGGCCGTCTCGATGGCGATCTTGATTTCTTCCGGGTCGTGACCGTCGACGTTACGGATCACCAACCAGTTGTAGGCTTCGAAACGCTTGGGCGTGTCATCGGTGAACCAGCCTTCGACTTCGCCGTCGATGGAGATGCCGTTGTCGTCGTAGAAAGCGATCAGCTTGTCCAGGCCGAGAGTGCCGGCCAGGGAAGCGACTTCGTGGGAAATGCCTTCCATCATGCAGCCATCACCCAGGAATACGTAGGTGTGATGGTCGACGACGTTGTGGCCGGGACGGTTGAACTGCGCCGCCAGGACTTTTTCCGCCAGGGCGAAGCCCACGGCGTTGGCCAGGCCTTGGCCCAGTGGACCGGTGGTGGTTTCCACGCCTGGCGTGTAGCCGTATTCCGGGTGGCCCGGGGTGCGGCTGTGCAGTTGGCGGAAGTTCTTCAGGTCATCGATCGACAGGTCATAACCGGTCAGGTGCAGCAACGAGTAAATCAACATCGAGCCGTGGCCGTTGGACAGCACGAAGCGGTCACGGTCAGCGAACGAAGGGTTGCTCGGGCTGTGCTTGAGGTAATCGCGCCAAAGCACCTCGGCGATATCCGCCATACCCATGGGGGCGCCGGGATGGCCGCTGTTGGCTTTTTGCACGGCATCCATGCTGAGGGCACGAATGGCATTGGCACGCTCACGACGGCTGGGCATCGCTGATCTCCTGGGTTTTGAATAACGAAACTGAAAAAGGCGAGCATTTTCCCTCACCCACCCGCCCCGGGGCAATCAGATACTCGTCCAAAGGCGATATTTGCGGCGGATAAAGTCGCATCGGCCAGGTGAAACCTTTCCGCTGATGGTGGGTAGAGTCAAGCACACGCAAGGAAGTGCCATTTATCGAGCAATATCAAAACTTTTTGATATTGGCCTTGCGATGGACCAGGCCCGTCACTAGACTGCCGCCCATGAACTTACGCGTGCCTTCCATTCGCCATGATGACAGCGATGAGCTGGCGGCCCTTTGCAAGGCCGGCGGCGATCCGTTGCGGCTCAATGTATTGCGCGCCCTGGCGAACGACTCGTTCGGTGTATTGGAGCTGGCGCAGATCTTCGGCATTGGCCAGTCCGGCATGAGCCATCACCTCAAGGTCCTGGCCCAGGCCGACCTGGTGGCGACGCGGCGCGAAGGCAATGCGATCTTCTATCGGCGCGCCCTGCCCCACACCGAGCTGCTGGGTGGCAAGCTGCACGCCGCGCTGCTCGAAGAAGTGGACGAGCTGGACCTGCCGATGGAGGTACAGGACCGCATTGCCCAGGTCCATGGGCAACGCGCCGCCGCCAGCCAGGATTTTTTCGCACGAGTAGCAGAGAAATTTCGCGCCCAGCAGGATCTGATCGCCGGGCTGCCGCAATACCGTGACAGCGTCGTGGCACTGCTCGACAAGCTGAGCTTCGGCCCCTGTGCCACGGCGATGGAAGTCGGCCCCGGCGACGGCGCTTTCCTGCCGGAACTGGCGCGTCGCTTCAGCCAGGTGACAGCGTTGGACAACAGCCCGGCGATGCTCGAACTGGCCCGCCAGGTATGTGAGCGCGAGTCCCTGGCTAATGTCAGCCTGCAATTGGCCGATGCCCTGAACGGCGTGAGCCTGCGGGCCGATTGCGTTGTATTGAACATGGTGCTCCACCACTTTGCCGCACCGGCCGACGCGCTCAAGCACATGGCCAACCTGCTGCAACCGGGCGGTAGCCTGTTGGTGACAGAGTTATGCAGCCACAACCAGAGTTGGGCCAAGGAGGCCTGCGGTGATCTCTGGCTGGGGTTTGAACAGGACGATCTGGCCCGTTGGGCCACCGCTGCGGGCCTCGTGCCCGGGGAAAGCCTCTATGTAGGCTTACGTAATGGTTTCCAGATACAGGTCCGCCATTTTCAGCGGCCGGCTGGCGACACTCACCATCGGTAACTTGTAGGAAAACATCGAGATGAGCGAATACTCCCTTTTCACCTCCGAGTCCGTGTCTGAAGGGCATCCGGACAAAATCGCCGACCAGATTTCTGATGCGGTGCTGGACGCCATCATTGCTGAAGACAAGTTCGCCCGCGTGGCGTGCGAGACTCTGGTGAAAACGGGCGTGGCGATCATCGCCGGCGAAGTCACCACCTCGGCCTGGGTCGACCTGGAACAGATCGTTCGCGACGTGATCCTCGGCATTGGCTACAACAGCTCCGACGTCGGCTTCGACGGCGCGACCTGCGGCGTGATGAACATCATCGGCAAGCAGTCCCCGGACATCAACCAGGGCGTTGACCGCGCCAAGCCAGAAGACCAGGGCGCCGGCGACCAGGGCCTGATGTTCGGCTACGCCAGCAACGAAACCGACGTGTTGATGCCGGCTCCGATCACCTTCTCGCACCAGTTGGTCCAGCGTCAGGCCGAAGCCCGCAAATCCGGCCTGCTGCCTTGGCTGCGCCCGGATGCCAAGTCGCAAGTGACCTGCCGCTACGAAGGCGGCAAGGTCGTCGGCATCGATGCCGTCGTGCTGTCGACCCAGCACAACCCGGAAGTGTCCTACAAGGACCTGCGCGAAGGCGTGATGGAACTGATCGTCAAGCACGTGCTGCCTGCCGAACTGCTGTCCAAGGACACCCAGTTCCATATCAACCCGACCGGCCAGTTCATCATTGGCGGCCCGGTGGGCGACTGCGGCCTGACCGGTCGCAAGATCATCGTCGACAGCTACGGCGGCATGGCGCGTCACGGCGGTGGCGCGTTCTCCGGCAAGGACCCATCCAAGGTTGACCGTTCGGCGGCGTACGCCGGTCGTTATGTCGCCAAGAACATCGTCGCCGCCGGCCTGGCCGAGCGTTGCGAGATTCAGGTTTCCTACGCCATCGGCGTAGCCCAACCTACGTCCATCTCGCTGAATACCTTCGGCACCGGCAAGATCGGCGACGACAAGATCATCCAGCTGGTGCGTGAAGTGTTCGACCTGCGTCCATACGCGATCACCACTATGCTCGACCTGCTGCACCCGATGTACCAGGACACCGCAGCCTACGGCCACTTCGGTCGCACGCCGCAGACCAAGACCGTGGGCGACGACACCTTCACCACGTTCACCTGGGAAAAAACCGACCGCGCCGACGCCCTGCGCGCCGCTGCTGGCCTGTAATACGCGCTGCAATGAAAAAGCCCCTGGCGACTCGGTCGCCAGGGGCTTTTTTTGCGTTTTGACAAAGGGGTATTGCTACGTCCGCCGCGCCACCAGCAAGAACGAAGCAGCACTCGCCAGCAACGCCGCACACATCCGGTTGAACAAGCGCTTGCCGCTAGGCCGGGCAAACAATCGCCGCGCATAAATGCCCATGTAGCAATACAAGCCGATCGCCACGCATTCCAGGGCGAGGAACAGCCCGCCCAATACGGCGAACTGTTGAGTGACAGTGCCAGTACGATCAACGAACTGCGGCAGGAAAGCGGTAAATAAAAGAATCGCCTTGGGATTGCCGATTGCCACCAGAAATTCCTGGCGCGCCAGGCTGGCCATGCTCATCAAGTTGGTCGCCGCCTCGCTGCCGGCGTCAGGCTGCGCGCGCCATAACTGCACGGCGAGGTAAAAAAGATAGCCGGCGCCGACAAGCTTGATGCCCAGGAACAACAATTCCGAGGTGTGCAACACAGCCGTCAGCCCCACCGCCGCCAGGGCAATCATGATGGCAAAGGCCACCAATCGACCCACTCCGCCGCTGCACGCTCGGACGAAACCATAACGCGAGGCGTTACTGATCGATAGCAGGTTGTTCGGGCCCGGCGCCATGTTCAGCGCGAAGCAGGCAGGGATGAAGACAGCGAGCGTCGTCAGGTCCATCGTTTGCACTCCTGGCAGATCGGATCGAGCGCCCATTCTGCACCGGCCACCGACGGGTTCAAGGGACAGTTGCGCAGCCAGATCGACCCGGACTGTACCGTCGGCGATTCGCCTTCATTTCTTCGTAAAACCCCGTAACGCTCCAGGCCTCGCGCCTTTCACGGCAGCGGCTAGCCTTCGAGTACCTCATTTAGCAAGGATGCTTCGATGCTGCCGTTATTGCGCGTCTTCGCCTGTTATCTATCACTCGTGGCCCCGGCCATTGCTGCGCCGTGCCCCGATTGGCCCAAGGAGCGCGCCCAGGCGCAGGTCGACATCCTCCAGCGACAGGTCGACGCCTGGGACGATGCCTATCATCGCCTCGGCCGCGCCCTGGTGGCCGACGAGCTGTACGACCAGTCCCGCATGCAGCTGGAGCAATGGCGCCGTTGCCAGGGCCTAGCCCCCCTAGCCTCGTCCTTGCGAACGGCGGGCGGAAAAGTACCGCACCCTGTCGCTCATACGGGCCTGGATAAACTCCAGGATGCCAAAGCCGTGGGGAACTGGCTTGAAGGGCGATCGGACGTCTGGGTCCAGCCAAAGGTCGATGGTGTCGCGGTGACCCTTATCTATCACGGTGGGCACCTGCAACAGGCAATCAGCCGCGGCGATGGCAACCACGGGCACGACTGGACTTCGAACGCCCACAAGATCGAGGCCATTCCCCGCCAGTTGCGTCAACCCACGGACCTGCTCGTTCAGGGCGAGTTGTATTGGCGGCTCGACGATCATGTACAAGCCACTCGTGGCGGACTCAATGCCCGATCGGCGGTGGCCGGGTTGATGGCCCGCAAAGACCTGCCCCCCGGCCAGGCATCAGGAATCGGCCTGTTTGTTTGGGACTGGCCCGAGGGCCCGGCGACCCTGCCCGAACGGATCGCCGCGCTGAACGAGCTGGGCTTTGCCGATACGACCGGCTACAGCCAGCCTGTCGAGGCATTGGCCGATGCCGAACACTGGCGCAACCACTGGTATCGCACGCCCCTGCCATTTGCCAGCGATGGAATCGTGCTGCGCCAGAGCCACCGCCCACCGGCCGACCGCTGGCAGGCCCGGGCGCCGTTCTGGAGCGTGGCCTGGAAGTACCCGTACGCCCAGGCCCTGGCGCAGGTACGCAAGGTGCGTTTCAAGATCGGCCGTACCGGGCGCATCACACCCGTGCTGGAGCTTGAGCCCGTGACGCTCGATGATCGCCAGATCCAGCGGGTAAGCGTCAGCTCGCTCAAGCGTTGGGAGCAGATGGACATCCGCCCCGGCGACCAGGTGGCCATCAGCCTGGCCGGGTTGACCATTCCACGGCTCGACAGCGTTGTACTGCGCAGCGTCGAGCGCCCGGACCTCGAGGTACCGATCGCCGCCAACTACCACTTCCTGAGTTGCTGGCAGCCGACGCCCGGTTGCGAAAGCCAGTTCCTTGCGCGCTTGAACTGGCTCAGTGGCAAACATGGGCTCGGCCTGCCCCATGTCGGCCCCGGCACCTGGGAAAAGCTGCTGGCCGCGGGTCGACTCGACGGATTACTGGATTGGTTGACCCTCGATGCCACGGAGCTTGCTAACATTGCCGGTTTCGGCGAGCGCAGCAGCGCCCGCCTGCTGGCCAGCCTGCACAGCGCACGGCAGCAGCCTTTTCGGCGATGGCTCAAGGCCCTTGGCCTGCCGACCACTGCTGAGGCCAAGCTGGACGGATCGTGGCAGGCGCTGGCTGGGCGCAGCATTGAACAATGGCAAGCCGAAGCCGGTATCGGGCCGGGACGCGCCGCGCAACTGAGCGCTTTTTTTCGCGACCCGCAGGTGCTGGCCTTGAGAGAAACACTACACACCGCTGGCGTCGACGGTTTCTGATTCGACCCGGCGCGGTTGAACCCAAGGGGCGGACATGCGTTCCAACAGCGCATCTACACCGACCGCCCGAGAGCCTTTATACGGAGTTGCTATGAATTTCCTGTCCCCCGTTGCCCTGCTCGCCCTGTGCGGTGCCATGGCTTCGCCTTTGATGGCAACTGAGCAACCCCCGGAGCTGACCGGGTGCGCGGCAAAGCGCCAGGGCATCATCAACCAGATCGAACTGGCCAAGTCCCGAGGCAATTCGGCCCAGCAAGCCGGGCTCGAAACAGCGCTGAACGAAGTGACCACTCATTGCACGGACGCATCCTTGCGCAAGGAGCGGGAAAACAAGGTCCTCGAGGCCAAGCACGAGGTGAGTCGTCGCCAGGCCGACCTGGAAAAAGCCATGAAGAAAGGCGACGCGGAGCGAATCAACAAGCGTAAAGACAAACTGGCGGCTTCCCGCAAGGAATTGCAGGAAGCGGTGGATGAGTTGGATAAATAAGCGGCAAGCTGCAAGTTTCAAGCGGCAAGCTCAAAGCGCCATGCTTTGAAACTGCCCATTGCTTCACGATCAGTGATTGCGAAACTCTTTATGGCAGGCACTGCACGCATCTTCGACTTTCTGCACCGCCGGCCCCAGGTTGCTGGCCCTGTAAGGCTGGACCTTGCTGGCCGTCACCAATTCACCGGTGGCCGCCTCAAGATTGCGGGCCAGTTCCTGAAAGCGCGCCTGCTTTTGCCAAACCTCATCCGTGGCGCTGGTGTGGTCTTCTTCACGAACCGGCGGGAAGTGCTTCCAAGGTTCGTGAGACAGTTGGTCCAGCTTTACCGCGCCGTCGGCAAAACGCACGCCGTCGAACGGAACTCGGCCGCGCAGCATGCCGCCCAGTTCTTCACTGGTCTTGAGCATCTGTTTGAAAATCGCCTTGCGCTGGCCCAGGGGAGAGTTGGGATCGACGCCACCGCAGCCGGATAACATCAGGCAGGCCAGCACAGCCATGGAAAATCGTCTTACAAACATCTTTGCCTCGGGACAGGAAACGGCCGTTAGTATCCCCGGGTCGCCAGAAAAGACCAATGGCCCTATCAACAATACGGGTTGTCGAGTGCGCGAAGGCACCCGACGATTGCAAAGGAAACCTTCATGAATAGCCGCTTCAAGTCATGGCACAAAAACCTGGCGCTGACACTGCCGTTGATCGTGCTGCTGGCCGGCTGCAATCGCGGCGAAAAGGTCGAAGAACCCAAGACCCACGCCCTTGCCACTTACGTCAACGCACCTTGGGAAGCGTTGCCGCCGGTGTCCGATGAGGACCTGCTGGCCGGCTTCGGCTCCTGGCGCAGCGCGTGCGTCCGGCTCAAGGCGGACGCGAGCTGGGGCCCAACCTGCGCGGCAGCGGTGAATGTGCCGCAGACCCCACAGGATGTTCGCAACTTCCTCAAGCAGACCCTGGATGTCTATGGTCTGCGTTCGGGGGACAACAGCCCCAACGGCCTGATTACCGGCTACTACGAACCGGTCTATCCCGGCAGCCTCACCCAGACTGCCACCGCCAACGTGCCAGTCTACGGTGTACCGGAGGACATGATCATTGTGTCGCTGGACAGCATTTATCCCGAGCTCAAGGGCAAACGCCTGCGCGGCCGTCTCGAAGGCCGGGTGCTCAAGCCGTATGACGACGCCGCCACCATCGAGAACAGCGGGGTGAAGGCGCCTGTCATCGCCTGGCTGACAGATCCGATGAACCTGCAATTCCTGCAAATCCAGGGCTCGGGGCGCATCCGTCTCGATGATGGCCGCCAACTGCGCATCGGTTATGCCGACCAGAACGGCCACCCGTATCGCCCCATTGGCCGCTGGCTGGTTGAGCAGGGCGAGCTGAAAAAAGAAGACGTGACCATGGGCACCATCAGTGCCTGGGCCAAGGCCCACCCGAACCGTATTCCCGAATTGCTGGCCAGCAATCCGAGCTACGTATTCTTCAACCGCAACCCCGACAGCAATGAAGGCCCGCGAGGCTCGCTGAACGTCCCTTTGACCGCGGGCTACAGCGTGGCCGTGGACCGCAAGGTAATTCCCTTGGGCAGTCTGTTGTGGCTGTCCACGACTCGACCCGACGGCAGCGCTTTGAACCGCCCCGTTGCAGCACAGGACACGGGAGGTGCGATTACCGGCGAAGTGCGTGCGGACCTGTTCTGGGGCACGGGCGAGGCCGCCGGGCAATTGGCGGGGGATATGAAGCAACAAGGCCAGATCTGGATGCTGTGGCCCAAGGGGATGGCGTTGCCTCAGGTGCCGCAGGTGGCGAATGCGGTCAGCGCCAATCCTTGAAGGACGTGTTTATTGTCCTGGCCCCATCGCGAGCTTGCTCGCGAGAGGCCGGCAAAAACACCGAAACGCCAAAGCCGGGTTCAAGCCGAAACGAAGAAGAAACTCGCCACCAACCCTACCCCCACGAACCATACCAGCGAACGCAAGACTGCCCAGTCGGCCAAATAGCAAATGATGTAGAGCAGGCGGCTGGTGATGAACAACACAGCCAGGACGTTGATGGTCACCAGTTCGGCATTGCCGGCCAGGTGCGCAACGATCACGGCGGCGGCAAAGAACGGAGCGATTTCGAAACTGTTCAGTTGCGCGGCGTAGGCGCGCCGGGGAGCACCTTCGAGTGAGTCGAGAAAGTCCCGGGGATCGTGGTTATCTTGCAGCCTATATTTCCCGCCTGCCTTGGCGATGCCGATACACAGGTAAGGCAGGAGAAAAGCGATCAAAACACACCACAGGGCAACTGTCATACCGCATTTTCCTTTTTTAGTTTTAGAGATTCGAAGGCAAGCATCTCAGGATTTCATCACCAGCATGCCAACCTGCACCAGCCCGCAGGCTAAGAGTCGCTGCCAGCCGAAAGGTTCTTTCAGGCAGTGCATGCCTAAGAACACGCGCTCCATTACGCCTGCAGAATAGACTCGCGATCCGTTAGCAGCCGTTTATACTGCACTCGACCACGCCGCACTCAGTTGCGCATAGACCAATTCCAATAATTCTGCCGCCGCCTCGTTCGTCCGAACCAAGGCGTCGGCATGCGTATGCCTGATCCGAGCGTCAAGACTACAGACAGAGACCTTGCGCATGCCACTCGCCTTGCTTGCTTTGGCCGTTGCCGCTTTTGGCATCGGCACGACCGAATTCGTCATCATGGGCTTGCTGCCCGACGTCGCCCGAGACCTGGCCGTGAGTATTCCTCACGCCGGGTTGCTGATTACCGGTTATGCCCTGGGGGTTGTGTTCGGCGCGCCGATCCTGGCGATCGGCACCGCGAACATGCCGCGCAAGGCCACGCTGCTGGGAATGACCCTGATGTTCATTCTGGGCAACGTGCTCTGCGCCCTGGCGCCGAACTACACCACCCTCATGGCCGCCCGGGTCATCACTGCGTTATGCCACGGGGCGTTTTTTGGTATCGGCTCGGTGGTGGCGGCCGGGTTGGTGGCGCCGAACAAACGAGCCCAGGCGATCGCGATGATGTTCACCGGCCTGACCTTGGCGAATGTCCTGGGCGTGCCGCTGGGTACGGCCTTGGGCCAATATGCCGGCTGGCGGTCGACGTTCTGGGCTGTGTCGGTGATCGGTGTGATCGCGGCCATCGCCCAGTGGGTCTGGCTGCCAAAGGAAATCCCGATGGACAAGGCCAACCTCGCCAGCGAATTCAAGGTATTGGGCAAGGCCAACGTGTTATTGGCCCTGGGCATGAGCGTGCTGGCCTCCACCAGCCTGTTCAGCGTATTCACCTACATCGCGCCGATCCTGCAGGACATCACCGGCGTCAGCCCTCACGGTGTCACCGTCATGCTGTTGCTATTCGGGGTCGGCCTGACGGCGGGGAGTTTCCTCGGTGGACGCCTGGCCGACCGGCGCTTGCTGCCATCCCTGGTGGGCATGGCGCTGGCCGTGGTGCTGGTGCTCGCCGCCTTCAGCCAGACCAGCCGATCGGTGATCCCGGCGGCGATTACCCTGGTGCTGTGGGGCGTCTTTGCCTTCGCCCTTTGTCCGATCCTGCAACTGCTGATCATTGACCAGGCCCATGAGGCCCCGAACCTCGGCTCGACCCTGAACCAGAGCGCGTTCAACCTTGGCAATGCCGCCGGCGCGTGGATCGGCGGCCTGGTCGTCGCCAGCGGGGCCGACCTTGCGGATCTGCCGTGGACCGGCGCCCTGGTTGGCGGGCTGACCGTACTGGCCGCGCTTTACTTTATTTTTCGGCAGCGTCGCTTGGGCGCCGTGGCACGCCTTGCCGACTGAGGGGCGTATTGGTCTCGCTGCGCACTTGGGCGTGGCTGATCAGCGCGAAGATGAAACTGCCGCCAATAATGTTCCCCGCCAACGTCGGTGCGGCGAACACCATCCAGAAGTCTTCCCACGACAGCTGGCCGGCAAACACCAGGTAAGACACCTCGGCCGAGCCGACGACGATGTGGGTGAAATCCCCAAGCGCCATGAGGTAAGTGATCAGCACGATGATCCACATCTTGGCGCTTTCCATGGACGGGATCATCCAGACCATGGTGGCGATCATCCAGCCGGAGATGATGCCCTTGGCGAACATCTGGCCCGTGTCGTTTTCCATGACCTTGCGACCGATATCGAGAAAGGCCAGGTCGGTGCGCTGGTCGAAAATCGGTAGATGCAGCATCACGTAGGCCACCAGCAGCGTGCCGCAGAGGTTACCCACCAGCACCACGCTCCATAGCCGGAACAACCGGCCGAAGTTGCCCAGTGTCGGCTTGCTCATGATCGGCAGCACAGCGGTCAGGGTATTTTCGGTAAACAATTGCTGGCGCGCGAGGATCACCGCCAGGAAGCCCGCGCAATAGCCGAGGCTGGCGATCACCTTGAAACCTTCATGATCCGGCAACCGCGAGTTGAGCAGCCCCATCGCCATCAGCGACAGCCCCATGGTCAACCCGGCCGCAAGGGCCGACCACCACAGCGCCGCCACGCTGCGCTCCAATTCCTGGTCACCCTGGGTGCGGATGATTTCATGCAACACCGCGGCGCGAGGCGGCTGGTTGCGGTCGACTTCGTGCTGCTCCTCTGCCGAGAGATCAGGGGTCTTGCCGTCTTTATGAGTGTCCATACAGCTCCTGAACCGGTGGCGTGATGTAGCTACGACACGCGGCGTACGGAGCTGTTCAGTGGTGCCCGCAAATGAGAGGCATATCGCCATCCTATTCGATGGCATCGTCCTGGAATTGATCCTTGACGTACTTGATCTCGGTCCGGCCATGGGGGGCGGGCAAGCCGTCTTCGCCAAGATTGACGAAGACCATTTTTTCCACCGTCAGGATGCTTTTGCGGGTGATCTTGTTGCGCACTTCGCAGGTGAGGGTGATGGAGGTACGACCAAACTCCGTGGCGGTGATACCCAGTTCGATGATGTCGCCCTGGCGCGAAGCGCTGACAAAATTGATTTCGGAGATGTACTTGGTGACCACGCGCTGGTTGCCCAGCTGGACGATGGCATAGATGGCCGCCTCTTCGTCGATCCAGCGCAACAGGCTGCCACCGAACAGCGTGCCATTGGGATTGAGGTCTTCGGGCTTGACCCATTTGCGGGTGTGGAAATTCATGATCACTCCTGGACGTCTGGCCGATGAATGCCCGCATCATGGCAGACCGTGCAGATCCGCTCTACGCCGCGGCGCCTATAACGATCATCGGCAATTTTGATTTGCCGACAGAAACCCTTTGGAAGATCCGCTTAGCCCGTTATAATCGCCCCGCTTTACCCGGCCCACCCTTTGGTCCGGTCCCGCCACCTGTCCGAGGGGCGCTGCAGCAGGCTCGACCTGTCAGGCTCGGATGGGGCGTTGCTTGTACGGGGCTCCCCGCACAGGCACTAAACGCACAACGGCGCCCATTCGCATACATTACGAATGGAGGCTCTTGATGAGCGCTGTTATCACGCCTGCTGCTTTTACCGACTACAAAGTCGCCGACATGTCCCTGGCTGACTGGGGCCGTCGCGAAATCATCATCGCCGAATCCGAAATGCCAGCCCTGATGGGCCTGCGTCGCAAATACTCTGGCGAACAGCCATTGAAGGGCGCGAAGATCCTCGGCTGCATCCATATGACCATCCAGACCGCCGTGCTGATCGAGACCCTGGTTGCACTGGGTGCCGAAGTGCGCTGGTCCTCCTGCAACATCTTCTCGACCCAGGACCAGGCTGCCGCCGCCATTGCCGCTGCCGGCATCCCGGTCTTCGCCTGGAAAGGCGAGACCGAGCAAGAGTACGAGTGGTGCCTGGAGCAGACCATCCTCAAGGATGGCCAGCCATGGGACACCAACATGATTCTTGACGACGGTGGCGACCTGACCGAGCTGCTGCACAAGAAGTACCCGGCCGTGCTGGACAAGGTCCATGGCGTGACCGAAGAAACCACCACTGGCGTACACCGCCTGCTGGACATGCTGGCCAAGGGCGAGCTGAAAATCCCGGCCATCAACGTCAACGACTCGGTGACCAAGAGCAAGAACGACAACAAGTACGGCTGCCGCCACAGCCTCAACGACGCCATCAAGCGCGGCACCGACCACTTGCTGTCCGGCAAGCAGGCCCTGGTGATCGGCTACGGTGACGTGGGCAAGGGCTCGGCCCAGTCCCTGCGTCAGGAAGGCATGATCGTCAAGGTGTCCGAAGTCGACCCAATCTGCGCCATGCAAGCCTGCATGGACGGCTTCGAACTGGTTTCGCCGTTCATCGACGGGATCAACGACGGCACCGAAGCCAGCATCGACAAAGCCCTGCTGGGCAAGATCGACCTGATCGTGACCACCACCGGCAACGTCAATGTCTGCGATGCCAACATGCTCAAGGCTTTGAAGAAGCGCGCCGTGGTCTGCAACATCGGCCACTTCGACAATGAGATCGACACCGCTTTCATGCGCAAGAACTGGGCATGGGAAGAAGTGAAGCCACAGGTCCACAAGGTTCACCGCACCGGCACTGGCAGCTTCGATCCGCAGAACGATGACTACCTGATCCTGCTGGCCGAAGGCCGCCTGGTCAACCTGGGCAACGCCACAGGCCACCCAAGCCGCATCATGGATGGCTCGTTCGCCAACCAGGTCCTGGCCCAGATCTTCCTGTTCGGCCAGAAATACGCCGACCTGCCACCGGCCCAGAAAGCCGAGCGCCTGACTGTGGAAGTACTGCCGAAAAAACTCGACGAAGAAGTGGCCCTGGAAATGGTCCGCGGTTTCGGCGGCGTGGTCACCAAGCTGACCAAGCAACAGGCTGACTACATCGGCGTTACCGTCGAAGGCCCGTTCAAGCCGCACGCTTACCGTTACTGATCGGCGCCCCCCTTCCGGGGGGATGCACTTTTGTAGGAGCGAGCCTGCTCGCGATCGACGTCGCCTCGGTCTGACACTCCGATCGAGGTGCCTGCATCGCGAGCAGGCTCGCTCCCACACTGGCCCGCCTCCACAGGGCTCTGCAAGCCTCACGGCCTACGAGTTTCCAAGGATATGACCATGTCCCAAGACCGTCGCTACAGCTTCGAATTCTTCCCGACGAAGACCGATGCTGGGCATGAAAAGCTGATCGCCACTGCCCGCCAGCTGGCAAGCTACAACCCTGATTTTTTCTCCTGCACCTACGGCGCTGGCGGTTCGACCCGCGACCGCACGATGAACACCGTGTTGCAGCTCGAAAGCGAAGTCAAAGTCCCCGCCGCGCCACACCTTTCTTGCGTGGGCGACAGCAAGGACGACCTGCGCAGCCTGCTGACCCAATACAAGGCAGCCGGCATCAAGCGCATCGTTGCCCTGCGCGGCGACCTTCCGTCGGGCATGGGCATGGCCAGCGGAGAGCTGCGCCACGCCAATGAACTGGTTGAATTCATTCGCGAGGAAACCGGCGAGCACTTCCACATCGAAATCGCCGCTTATCCGGAGATGCACCCGCAGGCGCGCAATTTTGAGGATGACCTGCACAACTTCGTGCGCAAGGCCAACGCCGGCGCCAACAGCGCGATCACCCAGTATTTCTTCAATGCCGACAGCTATTTCTACTTTGTCGAGCGTGTTCGCCAGATGGGTGTGGACATTCCCGTGGTTCCGGGAATCATGCCAATCACCAACTACAGCAAGCTGGCGCGTTTCTCGGACGCCTGCGGCGCGGAAATCCCGCGCTGGATCCGCAAGCAGCTGGAAGCCTATGGTGACGACACCGCCAGCATCCAGCGCTTCGGCGAAGAGGTCATCACGCAAATGTGTGAGCGTTTGTTACAAGGCGGCGCACCGGGGCTGCATTTCTATACCCTGAACCAGGCCGAGCCTAGCCTAGCGGTATGGAACAATCTCAAACTGCCGCGTTAATGACTTAATGCAGTGGTACAAAAGGGCCCTGGCAAAAACCAGGGCCTTTTTCTTTAAAAAAAGGACATCAGGAGCAACTCGATGCCGAATGGTCAAAGGTCGACGACCCCACAACTTATCTATTTGGTCTATGGGGCCGAGACCTATCACCAGGAAGCGGTGTTCAGTATCGCCAGCGCCTTGGCGGGCCTGCGGGAGACCCCCGATGAGGCATTGGACATCCAAGTGTTCACCGACAATGCCGCGCCCTACGTGGATTTGCCCGTTCGAGTGCGCCACCTGGACAACGAAACGCGCCAAGGGTGGATCGCTCCCCACGGCTATCATTTCCGCGCCAAGCACGTGGTCATGCGGAAGGTGCTCGAAGAAAGCGACCTGGCATTGCTGATCGACACGGACACCTTCTTCCATTGCTCGCCGATCGAGCTGTTCAAGCGGATCGAGCCGGGCACACTGTTGTGCAATGCCGTCGGCATGAACTATGGCGCCAACAAGGATGCCGGGCTTTACCTGACCCTCGCCCAGCCCTTGGCTCAACGAGAACTGGCCGACGACAACATGCCGCTACTCAATTCCGGCGTGATTGGCCTGTACGCAGTCGATGCGGCAATCCTCGATCACTCCATTGCGCTGATGGACGAATTTTATCCGTTGGCCCAAGGAGCCTATACCCTGGAAGAGTTCTGCCTTTCGGTGGCGGCCTATCGCAAGGTCAAGGTGCGTGAATGTCCAGACCTGATCCACCACTACTGGAGCCGCAAGCAGCTGTTTCGGGCCAAGACCAAGGCCTGGTATGACAAACACCGCGCAGCCCCCGTGGGCCAACATGCCCTGGATGAAACGCGGCAAGTCACTGCCATACTACCGCGCCCACCTACCTTCCAGCGCCTGGCCTACAAATTCATTACCGTGGCGTTGCCCGGTCACAAACGTCAGTTCATGCGCGAGATCCTGTACGGCTGCTATCGCCATACCAATCCATTCGACCAGGCGTGCGGCCCGGTCTGGTGGGAAAAGGCCCTGGAGAACGTCGAGCACCGGTTGAAGAAGCCTTTGGAAGACCATGAGCTCAAACATTGGCTCAGCCATCCCGTGATTCGCCTGGTGCTGGGTAAACGCCGAGAAGCCATCTACCGACACCTGATGCAGACAAAGAGCAACTGAGCCACGTGCTAGAGCGCTCTAGCTATTTAATGAGTTCTCGTCGTAACCTCCGGTCATGCCCGTAATCCTCCCGTTGCTGACAGCCCTCCTTCTCTCGTGCCTGAGCGTTGCCGCCCAGGCCGAGAAGTTGCGCATTGTCACCGAACCCTGGGCACCTTATGTCTACGAGGAAAACGGCAAGACCCTTGGCCTGGACTATGAAACCACGGCCATTGTGTTCAAACGCCTGGGCATCGATGTGGAATGGCAACTGCTGCCGTGGAAGCGCTGCCTGGCCATGCTGGAGCAAGGTTTGGCAGACGGCGCGCTCGACATATTCCACAGCGACGAGCGCGATGCCCTTCTGCTATACCCCAGCGAACCGCTGTCGGAGGTTGAATTCGTCATGTTCTATGCCAACGCCCGCCCCCACCCTTTTCGCACGCTCGACGACCTGGACGGGCTGACCGTCGGCACGTCGCCCGGTTATCTGTATAGCCAGGCGTTCAGGGAATCGAGCCGATTCAAACGGGAAGCGGCTCCGACCCACGAAGCCAACTTCGGCAAGTTACAGCTGGGCCGCATCGACCTGCTCATCACCGACCGTCGTGTAGGCCGACACGCCGTCAAGGCGCTTCAACTGGACAACCAGATCACAGAGAATCCCACCGTGGTGAGCCGCCAGAGCCAATACCTGGCGGTACGACGCAAGGCGGGCATGGACTTGCTCGTGCAACGCTTCGGCGCCGAGCTCAAGCGTTTCAAGCATGAACCGGCCTATGCCGAGCTGAGTGCTCGTTATGGCGCTGCTCCGGCGGCCAAGGCGGCTGGGCACAACGCGGTGTCACGCTGAAATGCACCGTTGAGCAGCAGGAAAGCAGCGCAGGGCGATTGCTCTGTTATACTCCGGCCTTCCCGCCAGGCTCACGCCCGGACGCCCGGTCTTGCAAAAGGCATCCCGACACCGCTACAGCGCAGCTTCCAGCCCGCGCGAGCCCTGTCCGGACGTGTCTTCCAGACCCGGCGGGACCGGACGGGATGAGGTCTCCAATCGACCGCATTCGCGCCAGGCAAGACTATCCCATTGGGCCAGGCCCTCACTAAAAACAGGATTACTCATGTCCTTTGCTTCCCTCGGTCTCTCCGAGGCTTTAGTCGGCGCCATCGAAGCCGCCGGCTACACCCAGCCTACCCCGGTGCAACAGCGGGCCATCCCCGCCGTGTTGCAAGGTCGCGACCTGATGGTCGCCGCACAGACAGGTACTGGCAAGACCGGCGGTTTCGCCCTTCCGATCCTGGAGCGGCTGTTCCCTAACGGTCACCCAGACAAATCCCAGCGCCACGGCCCGCGCCAACCGCGCGTCCTGGTCTTGACCCCGACCCGCGAACTGGCCGCCCAGGTGCACGAGAGCTTCAAGGTCTATGCGCGCGACCTGAAATTTGTCAGTGCCTGCATCTTTGGCGGTGTCGGCATGAACCCGCAGGTCCAGGCCATGGCGCGCGGCGTCGACGTGCTGGTGGCCTGCCCCGGTCGCCTGCTGGACCTCGCCGGCCAGGGCAGCGTCGATCTGTCCCACGTGGAAATCCTCGTGCTGGACGAAGCCGACCGCATGCTCGACATGGGTTTTGTCCATGACGTGAAGAAAGTGCTGGCACGCCTGCCGGCCAAGCGCCAGAACCTGTTGTTCTCGGCGACCTTCTCCAAGGACATCACCGACCTGGCCGGCAAGCTGTTGCACAACCCGGAACGCATCGAAGTCACGCCGCCGAACACCACGGTCGAGCGCATCGAACAGCGCGTGTTCCGCCTGCCGGCCAGCCACAAGCGTGCCCTGCTGGCGCATTTGATCACCACAGGCGCCTGGGAACAGGTCCTGGTGTTCACCCGCACCAAGCACGGCGCCAACCGCCTGGCTGAATACCTCGACAAACATGGCCTGCCGGCCGTGGCGATCCATGGCAACAAGAGCCAGAACGCTCGCACCAAGGCCCTGGCTGACTTCAAGGCCGGCGAAGTGCGCATCCTGGTCGCCACCGACATCGCCGCCCGTGGCCTGGATATCGACCAGTTGCCCCATGTGGTCAACTTCGAACTGCCGAACGTCGATGAAGACTACGTGCACCGTATCGGCCGTACCGGCCGGGCCGGTCGTTCGGGCGAAGCGATTTCCCTGGTCGCGCCGGACGAAGAAAAACTGCTCAAGAGCATTGAGCGCATGACCAAGCAGAAAATCCCCGACGGCGACCTGATGGGCTTCGATGCCAGCACGATCGAGGCCGAAAAGCCTGAAGTGCGCGAGCGTCCGGATGTGCGCAACCCGCGCAACCCACGTGGCCCGCGGGGCGACGGCCCGAATGGCAGTGGCGGCGGTCGCAAGGACAAGGGCAAGGACAAGGGCAAGGGCAAGGACAAATCGGCCAGCAACGGTCGCGGCGAGCGCCCGGCCCGCGAGCAGAAACCACGCGAAGGTACGCCGGCCCGCGAACAGCAGCGCCCTGCCCCTCGCGCCGCAGCCGATCGCGGCCCGGCCGATCGCGGCCCGGCCGATCGCGCCCCGGACGAGTTCCTCGACGACGATATCGATAACTTCGGTAACCGTGTCGACTACGTGCCACAGCAGAAACCGGCCCAGGGTCGCGGTCGCCGTCCTGGCGCCCCGGCACAAGGCGCAGGTTCGGGCGCACCGCGCGGTGGCCAGTCACAAGGTCGCCAGAACGGCCCGCGCAACAGCAACGGTTCTTCCACCGGCACCCCGCCGGCCAAGCGCAACGGCCCGCGCAGCGGCGCCCCACGTGACGGCCAGGCCCGGCGCGAAGACTCCCGACCTCGCCGCCAGGCCCGTGGTGACGACCAGCCTCGCCAGGAACCCGCCGTGCAGAACCCGCGAGGCAACCAGCCGAAAATCATCCACAAGGAATCGAAAACCGATCGTTTCCCGACGCCTGAGCAGCTGGACCAATTACCAAGCCGTCCGCGTGGCGAAAAACCGGCCTTGCTGACACGCAATCGCTGAGTTTCTCCAAGCCATGAAAAATGCCCCGGGTCTCACGACCCGGGGCATTTTTTTTGTGAACTCTTCCAGCTGTGGGAGCGAGCTTGCTCGCGATGGCGGCAGGCCTGCCACATTGATGTTGGCTGAAGCGCCGCTATCGCGAGCAAGCTCGCTCCCCCCAGCATCCTTTGTATCGCCGAAATCCAGAGCAATAAAAAACGCCCCTGGCCGCAAGACCAGGGGCGTTTTTCGTCAGGGGCTAACGTTACTTCGCCTTGACGCCTTCAAACGAGACATACAACTCGACCGCGTCGGATTTCGGACCCAGGTCTTTCTGCTTGCCGAAGTCGGAACGCTTGATGGTGGTAGTGCCTTCGAAGCCGGCACGGTAGCCACCCCATGGGTCTTTGCCTTCGCCCAGGAAGGTCGCCTTGACCACAACCGGCTTGGTCACGCCCATCAGCGTCAGGTCACCGGTCACGTCGGCGGTGTTTTCGCCGGTGGACTTGACGCTGGTGGACACGAACGTGGCCTTGCCGAATTTGCTGGCGTTTAGGAAGTCAGCGCTGGCGATGTGTTTGTCGCGCTCGGCGTGGTTGGTGAACACGCTGGCGGTGTTGACGTTGAACTCGATCTTGCTGTCTTCAGGCTTGGCGGCGTCGAAGCTGAACTTGCCGTCAATATCCTTGAAGGTACCGGTGATGAAGCTATAGCCCAGGTGGCTGATCTTGAAATCAACGAAGGCATGCTGGCCTTCCTTGTCGACCACGTAGTCTGCGGCCATGGCCTGGCCGGCGGACAGCAGGGCAGAACCGATTGCCAGGGCGGCGAGCGTCTTTTTCAACATGCTTTCTATTCCTTTGGAGTCGAGGTTGAACATCAGGCTTGGCGCCCCAGCATGCGCTTGAGGGTCGCGTCACGGTCGATAAAGTGGTGTTTCAATGCTGCCAACGCATGAAGGCCGGAAAAAATTACCAACGCCCATGCCAGGTAAAAGTGGATCTGGCCGGCGACATCTGCCTGATCGGGCAGTCCGGACACCAGCGCGGGTACTTCAAACAGACCAAACACCGAGATCCCGACACCGTCTGCGGTGGAAATCAGGTAACCGGCAATCATCACGGCGAACAGCCCGAGATACAGCGCGCTGTGGCCAAGCTTGGCGCCTACGCGGGTCAGTCGCCCGTAGGTTTCCAGGGTCGGTGGCGGCGGGCTGACAAAACGCCAGAGCACCCGCAACACCATCACCGCCAACAGCACCAGGCCGATACTCTTGTGCAGCTCCGGCGCGTCTTTGCGCCAGGTGCTGTAGTAGTCCAAACCGACCATCCACAAGCCCAGCGCAAACAGCCCATACACCGCCAAGGCAACGGCCCAATGGGAAACGATGCTGACCCAGCCATAACGAGAAGAGGAGTTGCGAAGCTGCATTGCTCATATCCTGTAAAAACTGCGATCAAGACTAGCGACTTATCGATCGATTTAAAGCGGAAAATTTCGCTTTGAAATATCGAGAAATACGATGATCAGTCTGCAGAGGGTGGGTTAAGGAAAGATTAAAGCGGATGCGTTGCGTGGTGGCGAGGGGAAGCGGGCATGGATCCCGCAAGATGGAAGGGGCTCATCGTGAGCAGGCTCGCTCCACGAAAGGCCGTGCTGGGTGATATTCCCTGTCTCCTCAAGCCCCGGGGAAGCGCTCGTATCGATATTTTCCGTGGCTTCGTCCCGGGACGGATGTCCAAGCCAAAGCGGGTCAAAAGTTTATTTGAGGACGTGGAAATTAAAAACTTGGTCGTTTTCGCTACTGCCTCTCTAGAGTTATCTGTTGACGCACTCAGGCCTGTAAGGATCCATATCGCATCTATACGACAATTGAGGATCGTGTTTTTTAAGTATCATACGGCCATCTGTACAGCCGCTGCCGAAGAGCATGATCAATAATATTAATGCCGCCACCGGTTTCATATGTTGCTCCAGTTCTACGCGTCTAACGCTTTGAATCAATTAACCGAGCACTCAGGCTTATATGGATCAAAGGTGCATTTGTACGCCAACTGAGGGTCCCGTTCTGGAATCATCGGAATAATCAGGGGATCCCGACATTCACCATACACACACCCGTACAGCGAAACCGATACGACCATTGCCATTAGTATTTTCATACGCGCTCCTGTTTTTCGAGGAGCCTAGACTTTTGGCTTGGTGCGCTATATCGCCTGCTTCCGGTTAAAGGGTGGGAAGTTTCCGATATCTCGTCTAGCCCTGTAGGACGTCGGCGTAATGATCCACCCGTGGCGAGGGAGCTTTCTCCCGCTCGGCTGCGAAGCAGTTGTAAACCGGCGGGTGCGGTGTGCCTGATGCTCGCATTCGGCAGGACTGGGGCCGCTTCGCGGCCCAGCGGGAGCAAGCTCCCTCGCCACGGGTTTATTGATTGCCTTAAGTGAACGGCAGCGTTCTTTGCACCTGACCTTACTGAGCCTTGATCTCAGTAGTCGCTGCCGGCTTGGCGGCGGGTTTCTTCACTGGCTCAGCCTTTTTCACTGGAGCCTTGGCCGGGGCCTTTTTAGCCGGGGTCTTGGCCGCCGGCTTCTTCGCCGCTGGCTTGGCCGTGACTTTCTTGGCTGGCTCGGTCTTCGCCGGCGCCGGCGCGGGTGGCTCCACCGGCGCAGGGGCTGGGACGGGGGCCGGTGCCGGCGCTGGAGGCGGCGCTACCGGCTCGGGAGCCTTGGCCGGTTCCGGCTTTTTGTCGTCATCCGAGCCACCGAACAGGTTGGTGAAGAAGTTGCCCTTCTTCGCAGCCACCGCACCCGCTGCCGCCGCCGCCACCGGAGCCACCTTAGCCGGTTCGAATGATTTGCCGGCGGCCAAGTCTTGCACCTGGCTGGCGGCACGTTGGCCACTGCGTAGCGCGCCTTCCAACGTGCCTGGATACATGGCGTCGGTGTGTTCACCGGCAAAAGCTACGCGCTGCAAAGGCTTTTCCCACAGGCGCCAGTATTTGCTGATCTGACCCGGACCAAACGCCAGGTACGCGCCGCCCATGGAAGGGTCGGTGCTGTAGCGACGGATTTCATAACCGGTGAACGCACCGCGCGCTTGGGGATAAAACGCATGCAGGCGGATCAGCACTTGGTCGACCATCTGCTTGTCGCCAAAAGCCTGCATCACCCGGGCATTGTCGCCGGACAGGTTGATGACCACATTCGCCCCGCCCTTCAAAGCCGGCTCGATCCACATCATGCCCAGGCCGGCGTTGCTGTAGATCTCGCCCGACATGCGCGCCTTGCTGTCCCAGACCGGGGTCTTGAACTTGAGCATGATCTGGTCGCGCCAGCCGTAATTGGTGCCTTTGATCGCGCCCTGGTGCTGGGCATCGAGGGCCGGGGTCAGCTGGATCTTGTTCAACGCCCGCAGCGGCACCGCGAGCACGACGTAGTCCGCCTGGTAACCCACGCTGCCGACCTTGACGGTGACGCCGTCCTTGTCCTGGGAGATGGCCGAGACCGGGGAGCCGGTCTTGATAGTTTTCAGTTGCTTGACGAACGCCTGGGCCAATACCGGGCTGCCACCGAGCAGGCGCGAGGCGCGCAGGTCACGGTCGGATACGCCGCGATAGACGCGGTTCTGCTGTGCGAAATACAGCAGCGACAGGCGGGACGGCTCGTCATAGCGCGTGCGAATTTCCTGATTGACCAACTGCCGCGCGGTAGCGGGCAGCTGCAAGCGGTCGAGCCAGTTGGACACGGTGATCTGGTCGAGGGCGTGCAGCGTGTTGGTGGCCGTCGGGTTCAGCGGATCGTCGATGGACCGCGCCAGCTCGTCCAGGGTGGTTTCATAGCGCTTGAGCGCTTCGGCGGTGGCGGGCTGCTTGGTCGCCAGGTCGGCGGCGGTGAAATAAGCACCGTCGATCAGGTAACTCGGGGTGCGCACGAATTCCGGCGCCGGCGTGGTGCTCAGCTTGAAGGTGGAGACGTATTTGTTCAGCACCGGCTGGGTCTTTTCGTTGCCGATCCACTCACTGGTGGCCATGCCCGAGCGACCGCCCAGGCTCGGCTTGGCTTCCAGCAGCGTCACGGCCCAGCCTTTGTTCTGCAATTCGTAGGCCGCCGTCAGCCCGGCCAATCCACCGCCGATGACGATGGCCGTCGGTTGCTTGTCCTTGGCCAGCGCCGAAACGCTGAACAGCCCTATCATCACCAGCGCACAGGCGCGCAGCCAACCAGCAGACATTCAACGAACTCCGGAACAAAGCGTAAGAATTTTCGGTTTTTTGAGCCAGTCGGCTCTCGGTTTTTCGAGCCAGTCGGCTCAGGGAACGGCGAAGAATACGTCAGCCATCAAAGCGCCGCCAGCGACGTCTATCGCCTGGCCCAAAGTCGCGTGAATGACACAATGGGTTGTCCGCGGGGCCGCCATTGCATAGGCTTGCGCGATTGTTTTGCCCGCGCCCGCCGCGAGCCGCCTCGAGGAGACTGTACATGGGCCTGAATAACCAGTGGATGCAACGCGATCTCGCGGTGCTGTGGCACCCCTGCACGCAGATGAAAGATCACGAACAGTTGCCGCTGATCCCCATCAAGCGCGGCGAAGGCGTGTGGCTGGAAGACTTCGAAGGCAAGCGCTACCTCGACGCGGTGAGTTCCTGGTGGGTCAACGTCTTCGGCCACGCCAACCCGCGCATCAACCAGCGCATCAAGGATCAGGTCGATCAACTGGAGCACGTGATTCTCGCCGGTTTCAGCCACCAGCCGGTGATCGAGCTGTCCGAGCGTCTCGTGAAGATGACGCCTGAAGGACTGACCCGGTGCTTCTACGCCGATAACGGTTCGTCCTGCATCGAAGTGGCGATGAAGATGAGCTTTCACTACTGGATCAATCGCGGCCGGCCGGACAAAAAACGCTTCGTCACCCTGAGCAACAGTTACCACGGCGAAACCATCGCGGCGATGTCGGTGGGCGACGTACCGCTGTTCACCGAAACCTACAAGGCGTTGCTGCTGGACACGATCAAGGTACCCAGCCCCGACTGCTACCACCGCCCCGAGGGCATGGGCTGGGAAGAGCACTCGCGAAACCTGTTCGCGGCCATGGAACAGACCCTCGCCGAACACCACGACAGCGTCGCCGCCGTGATTGTCGAACCGCTGATCCAGGGCGCCGGCGGCATGCGCATGTATCACCCGGTGTACCTGAAGCTGTTACGCGAAGCCTGCGACCGCTACGGCGTACACCTGATCCACGATGAAATCGCTGTCGGCTTCGGTCGCACCGGGACGATGTTTGCCTGTGAGCAGGCCGGCATCACCCCGGATTTCCTTTGCCTGTCCAAGGCACTGACCGGCGGCTACCTGCCGCTGGCGGCATGCATGACCACCGACGAGGTGTACAGCGCGTTCTACGACGACTACCCGACTCTGCGCGCCTTCCTGCATTCCCACAGCTACACGGGTAACCCGCTGGCCTGCGCCGCAGCCCTGGCAACGCTGGATATCTTCGAAGAAGACAACGTCATCGAAACCAACAAGGCCCTGGCCCAACGCATGGCGAGCGCCACCGCGCACCTGGCCGATCACCCGAACGTGGCCGAAGTGCGCCAGACCGGCATGGTGCTGGCCATCGAGATGGTCAAGGACAAGGCCAGCAAAACCGCCTATCCGTGGCAGGAACGGCGTGGGCTGGCGGTGTTCCAGCATGCCCTGGAGCGCGGTGCGCTGTTGCGGCCGCTGGGCAGCGTGGTGTATTTCCTGCCGCCCTATGTCATCACGCCGGAGCAGATCGATTTCCTGGCGCAAGTGGCCAGCGAAGGCATCGACGTTGCCACACGGGAAAAGGTTAGCGTGGCAGTGCCGAAGGACTTCCATCCGGGTTATCGCGATCCGGGCTGAATCCCGGCCTCCTGTTGAAACACTGTTGTGGTGAGGGGATTTAGCGAAACGTCGCCTCGCCACAGATTTAACTTTTCAGAGACTCCACATGAGACTGTCCCGCTTCTTCATCGACACCCCCCTGAGCCTTGGCGATCACGAGTTGCCTGAAGCCCAGGCCCATTACATCGGCCGGGTGCTGCGCATGGCCGAGGGCGATGCGGTGCAGGTGTTCGATGGCTCGGGCCAGGAGTTTCGTGGCACCCTGGCCGAGGTCGGCAAGAAACGCGTGCGCGTGCAGCTCGACGAGCAATTTGCCGGGCAAGCCGAGTCGCCGTTGCGCATTCACTTGGGCCAGGGCCTGTCCCGGGGCGAGCGCATGGATTGGGCGATCCAGAAGGCCACCGAGCTGGGAGTCACCGAGATCACGCCGATCTTCACCGAGCGGTGCGAAGTGCGCCTCAAGGACGAGCGCGCCGACAAGCGCCTGCTGCATTGGCGCCAGGTGGCGATCAGCGCCTGCGAGCAATGCGGGCGCTCCACCGTGCCGGTGATCCACCCTCCACTGCTGCTGGCCGACTGGCTGAAGCAGACCGACGCCGAATTGAAACTGGTGTTGCACCCGGTGGCCGATCCGCTGACCAGCCATGCCAAGCCCTCGTCCCTGGCGTTCTTGATCGGCCCCGAGGGCGGGTTGTCGGATGGCGAGGTCGAGCAGGCCAAGGCCGCCGGCTACCACGCCGCCCGCCTCGGCCCCCGCGTGCTGCGCACCGAAACCGCTCCGGTGGTGGCGCTGGCGGTGGCGCAGCAGTTGTGGGGGGATTTCTGAAGCCGAATGTAGATCCCTGTGGGAGCGAGCTTGCTCGCGATGGCGGTGGGCCAGTCAACATCGATGCTGACTGATCCGGCGCTATCGCGAGCAAGGGCTCACCGGCACATGACAGCTACTGCACCGGATCGCTCGTCGGCTTGGCAATGATCGCCTTCAACTCGCTGGTCATCGGGAACTCCAGGTTCAGCCCCTTCGGCGGGATCGGCTTCTGGAACCAACGGTCGTAGATGGTGTTGATTTCTCCTGATTTGTACAGGTCCGCCAGGGTCGCGTTGACCAGCGCCAGGAATTGCGGATCGTCCTTGCGCACCATGCAGCTGTAGATTTCCCGCGACTGTTCTTCCCCGACCACGACCCATTTGTGTGGATCGCGCGCCTTCGCCCGTTCGCCATAGAGCAGCGCGTCGTCCATGTAGAACGCCGCCGCCCGACCGGTCTCGAGCATCTGGAAGGCTTCACCGTGGTCCTTGGCGCTGATGACGAACATCTCGACCTTGTTGTCCAGGTTGTAGCTTTTGAGGAACCGCTCGTTGGTGGTGCCGGCGGTGGTCACCACGTTCTTGCCCCGCAGGTCGGCGAAGCTGTGAATGCCGCTGTCCTTGGCCGTCAGCAACTGGCCCTTCACGTAAATGAAACCGTAGGAAAACGCCACTTGCTTCTGCCGCTCGGCCGTTACGCCAGTGGAGCCGCATTCCAGGTCCACGGTGCCGTTCTGCACCAGTGGGATGCGGGTCTGGGAAGTGACGAGGTTGTATTTCACGTTCAGTTGCGGCAGCGCCAGTTGCTGCTTGATCCGCTCGACGATCTTGCTCGCCAGCTCCACGGAGTAGCCCATCGGTTTGCCGCTGTTGTCCCCCACATAGGAAAACGGCACCGAGGCGTCGCGATAACCCAGCGTGATGCTCTTGCTGCTGGCGATCTTGTCCAGCGTGCCGGCCGGCGGCGCTTCGTTGGCGAATGCCGGGGCGCTCAACAGCAGGCTCAGGGTGCAGCCGATCAACGTGATTCTTTGCATTGTTATTCTCCGTTGCGGGTGGGTCAGGCGGCGCGGGGCGCGAGGCCTCGCATGTCGATGGAAGGTGTACGTTGGCGGATCAGTTCACTGAGCAAGCGGCCGCTGCCACAGGCCAGGGTAAAGCCCAAGGCGCCATGGCCCAGGTTGAGCCACAGGTTGCGATAGCCGGTGGCGCCAATCAGGGGCACGCCGCTGGGCGTGGCCGGACGCATGCCCGCCCACTCGACGGCGCGTTCGTAGTCCCCGGCCTGTGGAAAGGTTTCCATGGCCTGGCGGCGGATCAAGGCCAGGCGCCTGGGGTCCGGTGCCGGGTCAAAACCGACAATGTCCACCATCGCCGCCACTCGCAATTGTTCGCCGATGCGAGCGTAGACGACCTTGCGGTCATAGTCGGTGATGCTCAGGTCCGGCGCTCGGTGCCGCGCCTCGATGGGGACCGTCAGGCTGTAGCCCTTGAGCGGGTATAACGGCATTCGTACGCCAGGCAACGCCAGCGCTGCGCTGCGGTGGCCAGCGGCGACCACCAAGGCGTCCACGTCCAGGCGATGGCCGCCCAGGTCGATAGCCTGCACCTCACCGTTGGCATGATGGATAGCAGTCACCGCACGCCCCAACAGGAACTCGCAACGCCCCGAAGCCCGCAACCGCGCCGCCAATTGCTGGCAGAAGCCATGGCAATCGCCAACCTCCTCGTCCGGCGTATAGATCCCGCCCGCGAACGGCACGTCGGCCAATGCGGGTTCCAGGCTCGCGCAATCGGCGTGGCCCAGTACGTGCTGAGCAGGATCCGTTACCCGCCGCCGAGCGTGTTCGAAATGGCTGGCATTGCGAAACGTCACCAATTTGCCGTTGCGCCGCCAGTCAAAGCCGTCGAGGCGATCCTCTTCACGCCAGGTCTGCAATGTCGCTTGGCTCAGCAGTGCCAGACGCAACAGGTGTTCACCGTTGCGGCGGTTGACCGAGGTCCGGCACGCGGCGATAAACGCCGCCATCCAGCGCCATTGGGCCGGGTCGAGGCGTGGGCGCAGCTTGAGTGGCGAGTCCGCGCGCAACATCCAGCCAAGGGCCTGCCACGGCACCCCGGCATCCGCCAGCGGCGTGACGTAGCGATAGGACAACTGCCCACCATTGGCGAAGCTGGTTTCGCTGCCCAACGCGTCGCGGGCTTCCACCAGTGTGACATCGACGCCTTCGCGGACCAGCGCGTAAGCCGTCGCCAACCCGATCACGCCTCCACCGATGATGCAAACCCGCTGAGCCATGTTCATCCCACACCTGTTTTGAATGGGTCAAGGTTAGGATCGGATGACAGCGTTCGAACAATGAATAAAGATGGGCCTCCTATAAACAAAGGTTATGGACTCGCCATGCGCCTTCGTCATATCGAGATTTTCCAGGCCATCCGCCAGACCGGCTCCATCAGCGGGGCGGCGCAGTTGTTGCACGTCTCCCAGCCGGCCGTGACCAAGGTGTTGCAGCATGCCGAACAGCAACTGGGGTTTGCGCTGTTCCTGCGGGTGCGCGGCAAGCTGCAGGCCACGCCCGAAGCGCTGGAACTGGAACGCGAGGTCGACAAGGTCAGCGAAAGCCTGCAAGGCGTTCGGCGCCTGGCCCAGAGCCTGCGCCGCGAGCCCGGCCACAGCCTGCGGATCGGCGCCACGCCAGCCTTGGCCTTGTCGCTGATGCCGGCGGCGATCCATCACTGGACCCGACTGTATCCAGACATCGTGTGCGAATTATCCAGCGCCCACAGCCGCGAATTGACGCAAAACCTGCTGATGCGTGAGATCGACGTCGCCCTGACTTTGCAACCGCCCGATCACCCCGGCCTCAAGGCCCAGCCCCTCGCCAGCGGCGTGCTGGTGGCCCTGGCGCCCAGCGGGCACTGGCCCGAAATGGCCATCGGCACGCCCATGCCATTGCAGGCCCTGGCCGATGCGCCGTTGATCGGCCTGTCCAGCACCGACCCGCTATCGGCCAGGCTGGACGGCTATCTCAAGTCAGTGGAACCGCCGCCGCGCATCAACATCGCCGTGCAGACGTACTCACTGGCCCGGGCCATGGTCGAGTCCGGTGCCGGGCTGGCGGTGATCGACCCGTTCACGGCCTTGGGCGCTTCGAGCACCCGCACGGCCATCCGCCCGTTGTCACCTGCGCTGCCCATTTCCCTGTACGCCGTGACCCGGGCCAACGAGGCCCCAGCCCATACAATGGGTGCCCTGCTGGAGATTTTCGCCAGCCAGGCCCAGGCGCAACTGGATCGTCTGTTTACAAGTGCTCAAAGCACGTAGAACAGAATCGCCACGAAATGCAGCAGGCTGCCGGCAATGACGAACAAATGCCAGATGCCATGGGCATGGCGCAGGCGTTGGTCGAGCGCGAAAAAAACGATGCCCACGGTGTAGAGCACGCCGCCCGAGGCCAGCCAGGCGAACCCGGTGCTACCCAGCGCCGCCAACAACGGCTTGACCGCCACCAGGACGATCCAACCCATCACCGCGTAGATGACGATCGAGAGGACCCGCGCTTCGGAGCGTGGCTTGATCTCCTGCAGGATGCCGATCAGGGCCAGTCCCCAGACAATCCCGAATAACGTCCAGCCCCACGGCCCGCGCAGGGTCACCAGGCAGAACGGCGTGTAGCTGCCAGCAATCAACAGGTAGATCGAAAAATGATCGACCTTCTGCATGATTTCTTTTTTGCGTCCGCGCACGCTGTGATAAACCGTCGAGGCGCTGTAGAGCGCCAGCAAGGTGAACCCGTAGATTGCCACGCTGACAATCTTCCAGGGATCGCCGGCCATCCCGGCAATCACCAACAACCACACCGCGCCGATAAACGCCGCGACAGCCCCCACCAGGTGCGTCCAGGCGTTGAGTCGTTCTCCGTGATACATCCAATCCCACCCCACATTCCGAAACTGGCGCCAAGGCTCAGGCCTGGCGCCTGAAACTGCAATGAATTGCTTTTCAAATTGCGATACAGCACGTGTGGCGAGGGGATAAATCCCCTCGCCACAAAGGCAGGTTCGGGCACAATCAGCCCATACGAATAAGAGTCTGCCTCCCATGCTGATCGACGAAGAATTGACCCTGAAAAAACTCGAGGTGTTCCTGGCTTTCATGCGCACCGGCAACCTGGCGCGGGCGGCGGCCGATCTGCAAACCAGCAACGTCAGCGTGCACCGGGCCATTCACTCCTTGGAGAGCGCCCTGCGTTGTCCATTGTTCAAGCATGAGGGCCGCAACCTCACGCCGCTGGAAAGCGCCTATGTATTGGAAGAGCGTGCGCAGAAATTGATCCAGGACGTGATCGAAAGCGTGCGCCTGACCCGTGAGGCGGCTGGTTTTTCCGCCGAGCGTTTCAAGCTGGGATCGTTGTATTCATTGACGGTCAAGACCGTGCCGCAGCTGATCATGGGCCTGAAGATCCGCCGCAGCGAGCTCAATATCGACTTGATCATGGGCTCCAACATCGACCTGTTGTACAAGCTCAAGAACATGGAAGTCGATGCGATCCTGGTGTCGCTGGACGACAGCGTCAACGACCCGGACTGCGAGCAGATCCAGCTGTTTTCCGATGACATCTTCCTCGCCACGCCGGCCGACTCCCCCTTCGCCCAGCGCAGCGAAGTGGACCTGGCCGAAGTGCGCGACGAGACCTTCATCACCCTGACCCAAGGCTTCGCCACGCATCAGGACGGCGTTCGGGTATTCAAGCAGGCGGGGTTCGAGCCGAAGGTGGCGATGCAGGTCAACGACATCTTCACCCTGCTGAGCATGGTCAGCTCCGGGGTAGGCTATGCCTTGCTGCCGGGCAGGATCGCGGCGGTGTACGAAAACCGGGTGAAACTGATCCCGTTGCAGGAAAAGTACCGTTTGCAGCAGCACATCGGCGTAGTCTTTTTGAAAGCCAAGGAGCGCGACCCGAACCTCCTGGCGCTGTTGGCGGAGTGCCGGATGTATGCCAATCGCCTGGCTTGAAACCGAGCCGCGCCCATCGCGAGCAGGCTCGCACCCACAGGGGATCTGTGAACACCGATCCAAAGTGGGAGCGAGCCTGCTCGCGATGGCGCCAGCGTAGTTAGCGAAGAGCCTAAGCCCTACCCCATCAACCCGCGCATGATCAGAAACAACAGCGAAGGCCCGAGCAAGCAGCCAAGCGCCGTATAGAACGCCGCCGTCAGGCAGCCATACGGCACCAGCTTCGGATCGGTCGCCGCCAGGCCGCCGGCCACGCCACTGGAAGTACCCATCAGCCCACCGAAGATCACCGCGCTGCGCGGATTGTTGAGGCCGATGAAGGGCGCCACGAACGGCGTCGCCACCATCACCAGGATCGCCTTGATCAACCCGGCGGCAATGGACAGCGCCATCACCTCGGAACTGGCGCCAATCGCTGCCCCGGTCACCGGCCCGACAATATAGGTCACCGCCCCGGCGCCAATGGTGGTCAGGCTCACCACATCGGTGTAACCGAAGGCCATCGCCACCCCAACACCGGCGATGAATGAAGTCCCGACCCCGACGAACAAGGCCAGTATCCCCACGAAGCCGGCGCGCTTGAGCTCCTCGACGCTGACACCGAACGCCGTGGCGACAATCGCAAAATCACGCAGCATCGCGCCACCCAGCAAGCCGATCCCGGACAGCAGCGGGATGTCCACTACGCCCTTCTGCCCGCCGGTCATGGCCCCGCCGATGTATGAAAGCACCAGGCCCAGCAGGATCGCGATGGCCGAGCCATGCAGGCGACCTTTGGTGAACGTGTTACTCATCCAGTAGGACACCCACATGGTGATCCCGACAATCGCAAAACCACTGATCAGGCCGTAGCCGGTGATGACTTTCATCATGGATTCGTACATGGCGATCACCCGACCGTTTTCACGGACACGTTGGATTGAGGGTCCTTGTTACCAATGCGCACCAGCACCGGTACCAACGCAAAGGCAATCGCCACGGCCAGGGTCCCGGCCAGGATCGCCATCGGCCCGCCTTTCAGCGCGCCATAGACGTTTTGCTGCGCCGCCATCGCCACCACGATCGGGATATAGATGGCACTCCAGAATTCCACGCCAGCTTCAGACTTGCCCTTGAACAGGCCGCGCTTGTTCAGATAGCTGCCCAGGCCGATCAATAGCAGCATCGCAATGCCGACACCGCCGACATTGGCCGGCACGCCGATCAATTTGCCCAGCAGCTCACCGATGAAAATACCCGCCAGGGTACAAAAGGCCAGAAACGCCACACCGTAGATAATCATTGTCGTAATCCTCAAAATGCATCGTCGAAGTTGTTGTTTTTGTGCTTCGCCAGCTTGAGTCGGTGTCTAGGGTTGGCGGCGTCCCTCCTCATGCAGTAGCGCTTGCAGCGTATCCAGCCGCGCGCCATCAAACGCCATGACAGTGCCTTGCTCGAACACCCGGCGCGCCAGCCCGGTGAGCACCGCGCCGGGCGGCAATTCGATTTGCAGGCGCACGCCACGCTCATAGGCGCTCTGCACCGTGCCGCGCCAATCGACGACACGGCACATGTTGAACGCCAGATCGTCGCGCAACGCATCGGTCTTGAACATCGGCCGGGCGCGGCTGCCACTGAGATAGCCCAATGTTGGCGCCTTCAACGGCACGTCGGCGAATGCCTGGGCCAACGTCCGGGCCGGTGCCTCCAGCAACGGGCAATGGGACGGCACGCTGACCGCCAGCCGGCAAGCCTTGCCCGCGCCTTGACGCCGGGCCTTTTCGGCGACGAGGCCCATGGCTTCGTCGCTGCCGGCGATGACTACCTGGTTATCGGCATTGATATTGGCGAGGTAGACCGGCGCTGTTTCGCTGTGTACCTGGGCAAGCAAGGTCTCCACCACCGCGAGGTCCAGGCCGATGATCGCCGTCATGCCGTAGCCTCGTGGATACGCCTGCTGCATCAGCTCGCCCCGCAGGCTGACCAGGCGCAGCGCATCCGCAAAATCCAGCGCCCCAGCCACGACCGCCGCCGGATAAGCACCGATGGACAGCCCCGCGACGTAATCCGGAGCGCGAGCCTGCTCAAGCAACCGACGAGCCGCCGCCACGCCTGCGATCAGCAGGCACAGCTGCACGGCGCGAGTCGATTGCAAAGCCTGGGCACTGTCCAATCGCAATACATCTTCACCCAGCACATCCCCCGCCTCTTCGAGGATCAGCGGTGCCAACCCATGGAGCATGCCCACGCGCTGCGCACCCTGGCCGGGAAAGACGAAAAGGCTGCTCACGCGACCTGCTCCACTGGAGATTGCCAAGGGTCGCTCACCAGGCGCGCCTGGACATCATCCTTGAGCAAGACCCGACGCGACGAGCCCGCCCACTCGCGTAGGGCGACGGCGCCGCAAGGCGTTTGCAACTGCATGTCCACGGCGCAGACCGAGGCATCCAACAGCGCCAGCAGTTCCTTGGCCTGGAGACGATTCAGACGACGCGGCGCGCGCAGAATCAAATCCAAGTCACTGCGTTCATGCAGCGCCTCGACACCCGTGGCCAATTCGAACCCGGCGCTGCCGCTCACGCCCCAGATCCAACCACTGGCGTCGAGCAAGGAGCGGAGCTGCGCCAGGGCGATCAGCGCAGGCAGGTCACGACGGCATTCGACATGACAAAGATCTTCCGGGCGTACCCGGCGCTGGACCGCAACCACAGGCATCGACGCGGCGTAACGCTGTTCCCGGGAGGGGCCGCGCAGGCCCACCGCGACGTGCCCGGGCAAGGTGAGCGCCCGACGCACCACCACCGGCTGCCCGAGGTCGAGCGATTCGACAGCCCAACCCGGCGCATCCGCAGGCAACTGCAAGGCAGTCATCCCCCAGAGCAGGTCATGGGCCAGGAACGTGCTCACCACTGCGCCCTCAACAACTGGCGAACTTGGCTGGAAGCTGCGCGATGGGCCGCCCCCAAACGCCCGCTCAGATCCCGAGGCGCACCCGCCACGTCGTTGATCGCCTGTTGCAGGCAATCAGACACCCGCCCCAGATCCGCTGCCGTCGGTTGCTCGATCTGCTCAACCGACAAGGTTTCCCAGAGCAAACCCAGGCTGGCGTAGCTGTCGATGTCATAGGCCATTGGCGGCACGCTGGCAGCCAGGGCTTCAAGTTCTTCGACACTGCGCAAGGTCACCCGCGCCGCCGAGGCCTTGCCCATGGCATGGACCATCACCCCCGGGTCGCGCAGGGCAATCAGCCGGTTGGCCTGGTAGCCGTGGGCCAGGAACGCGCCGGACATCGCCTTGCCCACCAGCAAGCCAATCACCGGGTGCCCGGCCAATCGGGCGCGGACATAACTGTCTGCCGCGCCAGCCAGTGCTTGGTGAATGCCGAGGGCTTCTTCGCGACGGCCGTATGCCTGGCTGGGCACATCGACGATGGCGATCAGCGCACGTTTGCGGGGCGCGTTGCGGTCGGCTTCGATGGCATCGTCCACCGCCTTGGCCAAGCCCCAACCTTCGAGCAACCCGACTTCGCCATTGCGCGCCCGAGGAAAACGGTTGTCGGGATCGGCCACCACGGCGATCAACCGCGCGGTTTGTTCGCCCAGTTGGACGTCGGCCACTTGCAGCGAAGCCGGCAAGCCATCCAACGGCTTGGCGCCGCCGCTCAAGGCCTCGAACCAGCGCGCGCCTCTCATTGAATACGAACTCATGGGCGTTCTCCCTGATACAGCTGGCGAACCGCTGACGGTTCGATTTGCACGTCGGTGTCCAGGCGGGCCAGGCGTTGCAGGAACAAATCGGCCTGACCGCTGCGGTGTTCGTCGGGCACACCCAGGTGCAACAGTTCGCCGACCTGCCGACGGATCTGCGCGACGTCATCGGCAACGTATCGGTCCACCAGCCCGGTCGCGTAGCGCTGCTCGCCGCCGGTCAGGCTCCAGATGAACGGACGATCGCGGGAGTCGTACTCGTCGATGCCGGCCTCCTGCTCGATCACTTGCGGGCCGTTCAACCCCAGCCGCGCTTCCTGGGTCACCAACAGGTAACTGCACAACCCGGCGGCAATCGACATGCCGCCAAAGCAGCCAACGCTGCCCGCTACCACGCCGATCACCGGTTGGAATTGGCGCAGGTCGACGATCGCCGAGTGGATCTCGGCGATCGCCGCGAGCCCGAGGTTGGCCTCCTGCAACCGCACGCCGCCGGTTTCCAGCAGCAGCACGACGCGGGTCGCGATGCCTTTGCGGTTGTCTTCAGCCGCCAGTTCCAGCGCACCGGCAATTTTTGCCCCGCCGACTTCGCCGAGGCTGCCGCCCTGGAACGCACCTTCGATGGCGGCGATCACCACCGGTAGGCCATCGAGCGTGCCCTTGGCGATCACCACGCCATCGTCGCTCTGCGGCACCACGCCTTGGCGCAGCAGCCATGGCGACATGACGCGCTGGAAGGGGTCGAGCAGTTCACGGAATGTTCCCTCGTCGAGCAAGGCCTTGGCCCGTTGCCGGGCACCGAGTTCGACGAAGCTGTGCTTGTTGAGCAGCGTTGCGCTGTCAGTCATGGCCGATCTCCTCGAAGCCTTGTTCCAGGCGCAGACGCACCACGCCTGGGGTGGCGCCGAAATCATGGATGTCGATGTTCATCGCCGGGGGCGTCTGGCCGTCGAACATGCGGGCGAACAAATGCTGCCAGCGTTGCTCGCTGCCATTGACCGAGGTCTGCACCTGAATGGTCAATTTCCCCGCCAGCCCCGGTTCGATCAGCACCTCCAGATCGCCGGAGCCGACGCAGCCCACCAGCGCCCGGCCTCGTGGCGGCTGTCCGGCGGAAAATTCAAAGGACAAGGTTTCCATCAGCACACTCCTGGAAAGAGGTCATCGCCGCGCTCGATACGGTCGAGAAAGAGGCAGGCGGCAAGCAGGTCGGCAGCGCCGCCGGGCGAGGCGTTCAAGGCAATCAATTGTTGGTCCAGCGCATGGAGTTGGCGGCGACCCACCAGGCTCGCGCTGCCACCGGCGTCGAGCACCGCTTTGGCGCCCTGTTGCATGGCTTGCAGCCCCGCTTCGCCGGCGCGGTAGAGCACGCAGGTGTCGGCCAGGGTGGTCATGATCGCCAGCAAGGCATCGAGCCGGGCGTTCTGTTCGCCCGCTCCAGCCGCGCGGCTGCGCTTGAGTTGCGGCAGGCCCAGGCCGGTGACGGCCGGGAACGCCAGCTGCGCTTCTTCCCGGGCACCGCGTACGCCGTAACGCTGGGCGACCTGGACGCCATGGCTCAAGGATTGGGGCGCATAACGGTCGTTGAGCAAGGCCAGACGAGCGGCGCGTAGGGTGACGGCGCCCGCGACGTTGGATTCAGGCTTCAGCGCCGCCGCAGCGATCAACAGGCCCAAGGCCCAGATCGCGCCACGATGAGTATTCACCCCACCCGTGGTGGCGAGCATCGCGGCTTCACCGTCACGGCCGATGCGGCCCAGGGCTTCGCGCAATGGCAGGCCGATCTCGCCACAGTCGAGGGCGGCTTCGGCCATTTCCTTGAAGGCCGGCCACAATGACAACGCCGAAGCGTGCATCAGACCCAAGTGCAGATCGGTATGGGCACCGCTGCCGCGCCGATCCACCAGCGCCGGTTTCGGCGAGAGGTCGGCCTCATCGATCAACGCGTCCACCGCCAGGTCGGCCAGACGTTCAGCCAGGGAAATTGGCTTGGGTTGCAGATTCAAGGCGCGCATTTACCAGCTCCTGAACTTGGCGGGCGGGTTGTAGAGGCCACCGGACCACTCCACCAGATCGGCCACGCTCTTGGCCGCGAGCAGCTCGCGGGTGGCGTCGGTGCGGCGGATACCGAGGTCTTCGGGCAAGGCAATCAACCCTTCGCGGCGCATGCGCGCGGTGTCTTTCGGGTCATGGCGCAAGCCGACGGCCGTCACCCCGGCCACGGCGGCGATCATCGCCTGGCGCTCTTCGAGGGAGCGGGCCTTGTACAGGTAGGCGATGCCTTCTTCGGTGAGCAGGTGGGTAACGTCGTCGCCGTAGATCATGATCGGCGCCAGGGGCATGCCGGCCTGCTTCGCCACGTCCACCGCGTCGAGGGTGTCGACGAAGGTCGGTTTGCCGCCCTCCTGGAACGTCTCGACCATCTGCACCACCAGCTTCTTGCCGCGCTCGAGCAGCGGCGCTTCGCCGTCGCCGTGGCGCATGTCGAGCCAGGCCGGGGTGCCATGACGACGGCCGCGCGGGTCGTGGCCCATGTTCGGCGCGCCGCCAAAACCGGCGAGTCGGCCACGGGTCACGGTTGAGGAATGACCGTCGCCGTCCACTTGCAGGGTAGCGCCGATGAACAGGTCCACCGCGTATTGCCCGGCCAGTTGGCAGACCATGCGATTTGAACGCAGCGAGCCGTCATGGCCGGTGAAGAACACGTCGGGCCGGGCGGCGATGTAGTTCTCCATGCCCAGTTCGGTGCCGAAGCAATGCACGCTTTCGACCCAGCCACTTTCGATGGCCGGGATCAGGGTCGGGTGCGGGTTGAGGGTCCAGTTGCGGCAGATCTTGCCTTTGAGGCCGAGGGATTCGCCGTAGGTCGGCAGGATCAATTCGATGGCGGCCGTGTTGAACCCAATGCCGTGGTTCAAGGATTGGACGTTGTGTTTTTCGTAGATCCCACGGATGGCCATCATCGCCATCAGCACATGCACAGGCTTGATGTGGCGCGGGTCGCGGGTGAACAGCGGCTCGATGTAGAACGGCTTGTCGGCCACCACCACGAAATCCACCCAGGACGCCGGGATGTCCACACGGGGCAGGTCGCTGACGTCGTCCACCAATTGGTTGACCTGGACAATGACGATGCCATCGCTGAAAGCCGCCGGTTCGATCAGCGCGGGGGTGTCTTCAGTGCTGGGGCCGGTGTAGATATTGCCGGCGCGGTCGGCCATGAAACCGGCCGAGAGCACAACGTTGGGAATCAAATCCACCACCAGCCGGGCATAGAGTTCGATGTAGGTGTGGATCGCGCCGATTTCCAGCAGGCCGTCTTCCAGCAATTGGCTGATGCGCAGGCTTTGGGTGCCGGCAAAGGAAAAATCCAGCTTGCGAGCGATGCCACGCTCGAAGAGGTCCAGGTGCTCGGAACGGCCGACGCTGGGCATGATCATGTGCAGGTCGTGCAGCTTCGATGGGTCGGCCTTGGCAAGGGAGCGCGAAAGAAAATCCGCCTGCTTCTGGTTATTGCCCTCCAGCACCACACGGTCGCCGGGCAAGATCAATGCCTCCAACGCCGCAACGATGTTATCGGTGGGCAACACCACGCCATCGGCAAGGTCCTTGACCAACGCCAGGCGCCGCTGCTTTTCGCTGCGCCGCCGCGTCCATCGCGAGTCGGGGGATATTGTTGTTGTCATGTCCACTCCACGGGTTCGCTTTCGTGGGGCTTACCTTAGGAGTGTTGTGGCGAGGGCATCAATCAAGCTCGATGGTGGATCGTTACGGTGGGAGTAATGGTTGAGTGCGGCGCGATGGACAGCGCTTTTCGTGGCGAGAAAGCTAGCTCCCTCGCCACGGATATCAGCTCTGGGACAGCCCCGCGGCAATCACCAGCTCCTCCAACGCCAACAGATCCGGTACTTTCGCCACATGTTCCCCGACCTGCACGGCGGCCTGCTCCAGCCCGCACAGCGGCACGTCAACGTAGCTCAACTGGCTGTCGAGCTTGTAGGAACGCGGGATGCCTTGGACCAGCAGGGCAATGAAGCGCAACTCCGGGCGGCCGCCCAGGGCGTTGAGCACGACGATGCGCGCGCGCTCGCCGATCATGGTTTTCTGGCCACAGGCCGACTCGAAACTCAGCAGTGGGATCTGGCGTTCGCGCCAGCTCACCCAGCCCAGAAACCAGGGCGGTGTGTCCATGTCGAACGCGCTGCTTTGGTAGTCGATCAGCTCCGCCACCGCGACATTGGGCAATACCAGATGCCGGTCGGCCAAGGGCAGCAATAACCCGGTGAGATGACTGGCGCGAAATTCATCCATGGTTTTTGCTCCAGTAGGCGATGCTGTCGAGCAGCACCGATTCCTGGTACGGCTTGCCCAGGTAATCGTTGACACCGATGGTCATCGCGCGGTCGCGATGCTTCTGGCCGGTGCGGGAGGTGATCATGATGATCGGCAAGTGCGCCAGGCTTGGGTCGTTGCGCACTTGGGTGGCGACTTCGAAGCCATCCATGCGCGGCATTTCGATGTCCAACAGCATCAGGTCAGGCGTGTGTTCGCTCAACAGGGCCATGGCGTCAACTCCGTCCTTGGCCGTGAGGACATGCATGCCATGGCGCTCCAGCAAGCGGCTGGTAACCTTGCGCACCGTCACCGAGTCGTCCACCACCAAAATCAGCAGCGGTCGCTGGGGTTCGCTCTCACTTTGGGTAGACAACTGGCGGCGCGGCACCTGGTGCGGCAAGGCGCGGATCGGCGCCAGCAGGTCGAGGATCAGCACCACCCGGCCGTCTCCCAGGATTGTCGCCCCGGACAGGCCCCGTACCGCTGAGAACTGCGAGCCGAGACTCTTGACCACGATCTCCCGGGTCCCAGCGGTGGCGTCCACCTGCACCGCGACGTGCCGTTCGTTGCACTGCACCAGCAGCACCGGCAAGGGCTGGCTTTGCCCCAGTAATTTCGGGCGGGCCGCGGTTTTCAGCAGCTCCCCCAGGTAACACAGCTCGTAGCGCTGCCCGGCGTAGGTGTAGGTGGGCGGATCGAGCTGGTAATAGCCGTCCAGTTCAGCGGGCAATACCCGGACGATGCTATCGATGGTGTTCAACGGAATTGCGTACTGGTCTTCATGGCACTGCACCATCAACGCCCGGTTCACCGACACCGTGAACGGCAGGCGAATGCGAAAGTGCACACCCTGCCCCGGCGTCGAGTCGATGGACATGGTGCCGCCCAACTGCCGCACCTCTTCGTGGACCACGTCCATGCCGACGCCACGCCCGGAAATCTGGGTAATTTTTTCCGCCGTGGAAAAGCCTGGCTGGAGAATGAACTGCAGCACATCACGGTCACTGATGTCGCTGTCGGGCGCCAGCAAGCCACGCTTGATCGCCTTGCGCCGCACCGCGTCCAGTGGCACTCCCGCACCGTCGTCGCGAATGTCGAAGATGATGTCGCCCCCCTCCCGGGACAAGTCGAGGCTGATGCGCCCCTTGGCCGGCTTTCCGGCGGCGATACGCACATCGGCGGGTTCAAGGCCATGGTCGACGGCGTTGCGCAACATATGCTCCAAAGGCGCCGCCATGCGTTCGAGCACGTTGCGGTCCATCTCGCCCTCGGCATTGTCGACCACGAACTCGACGTCCTTGCCCAGTTCTTGGGCGACTTGCCGGACGATGCGCTTGAGTCTCGGCACCATGCGCTCGAACGGCACCATGCGCGTACGCATCAGGCCTTCCTGGAGCTCGGTATTGATGCGCCCTTGCTGTTGCAGCAGGTTTTCCGCGTCGTGATTGCTGCGGTCAAGGGTTTCCTTGAGATCGAGCAAGTCCGAAGCGGACTCGAACAGCGCCCGGGACAATTGCTGCAACTGGGAATGGCGGTCCATCTCCAAGGGGTCGAATTCTTCGTAGCCCAACCGCTCGGCTTCCGCTTGCTGGCGGCTGAGAATGCGCCCCTGGGTTTCGGTATCCAGGCGACGCAACTGATCGCGCATGCGCTCGATGGTGGTTTCCATCTCGCCCAGGGCAATACGCGCGTCGTTGACTTGTTGCTCGATACGGCCACGGAAGATCGATGTTTCGCCAGCGAGGTTGACCAGGTCGTCGAGCAATTCGGCGGAGACCTTCACTGTGTCCACGCCGTCGCCCGACATTGCGGGCTCGGGTCGCGACGGCAGCGTTGCTGGCGCCTGGATCGAGGCAGGCTCCGGTGTTGCAACAGGTTCGGGCGCCTCGTTCTCCTGCGGATGGCCCACCGCGTGGATCCGCGCGATCAACCGATCGCCTGGCGGACACGGCTGCCCTGCGCGGACCGCGTCGAGCATCTGCGCCAGTCGGTCATGACTGCTTTGCAGCAGGACAAATAGCTCGGGGCCCGGTTGCAGCAGACCCGCCGACAGGCCTTCGTAAAGGTTTTCCAGTTCATGGGCGAGATCGCCGATGGGGGCGATTTCCACCATCCGTGCGCCGCCCTTGAGGGTATGCAAGTCCCTCAGCAAGGTTTCCACGGCCTGGCGGTTGCCCGGGTCTTCCTGCCAGCGCAGCAAAGCAGCGCCGGAACTGTCGAGGATGTCGAAACCCTCCTCGAGAAAGATTTCCAGCAGCTCCGGGTCATGCCCCGTGGCATCGCTCGGACTCGCCCCCGGTGTCTCGATGGCGTTCGGCCGGTCCTGGCGGAACCGGTGGATAGCGTCGATCAGCGCAACGGGATCGCCCAGTGGCTGGCCTTGCTGCAACTGCCCGAGCAAAAGATCGAGGCGCGCATGGCTGCTGTCGAGCAGTTGCGCCAGTTCCTCGCTGTAGCTGTAGCGGCGATCCACCAGTCCCTCATAGAGGCTTTCGAGCTCCTGGGCGAGGTCACTGACCGGCCGGATATTCGCCATGCGCGCGCCGCCCTTGAGCGTATGCAGATCGCGCTGCAGCGACGACAGCGGCGCGCCGTTGTCCGGATCGGCGAGCCAGCGCTGCAAGGCCTGGGCGGCGCTTTCCAGGATGTCCTGCGCCTCTTCGAGGAAGATCGAGGCGATGTCGTCGTCGACCGAGGTCTCGGTGGTCGCGCCCTGCTCCATTTCGGCGGTCGCCTGTCCCAGCTCGCGGATGCTAAGGGTGCGACTGCCGTCGCTGCGAATCAGCCCCGTGGCGGCTGGGTCGAGACTCTCTTCGAGCAGTTTGCGCAGGGCTTGCACCCGCTCGGACCGCGAATGCACATGCTGGCCGGCCGCCAACTCGTCGAGCATGTCGATCAACGCTTCGTGGGCGCGTTGCGCTTCCTGGAAAAAGGCGTCGCTGACTGCGAGGCTGCTTTCCTCCACCGCGCCGTAGAGGTCGAGCAACGCTTCGCAGAGCTCGTCCACCGGGTGCAGGTCGGCCAGGTGCGCGCCTTCGCCCAGGGTGGTCAGCTCATCGAGCAAGGCACTCAATTCCTGGCTTTCAGCGGGATGCTGCTGCCAACGCTGCAACAGGTTCTCTGCGTCCAACAGGATATCCATGCCTTGGGCGAGGAAGTTATTGATCAACTGCGGATCACGCTTGGTCCGCGCGCCTTGATCCACCGCGCCAACCGCCGCCTGCAAGCGCTCGGCCAGCAGCGCCCGGGCCCGCTGGATCAAGTCGGCGGCACCGGCTATCGAAGCCAACGGTTCGCTGTGCAACTGGCGCAGGCCGCGTCTCAACAGCCCCTCGCCCTCAAGCAGCAGTTCAATCTCATCCAGGTCCAGCGCCAGCGAATGCGCCTTGTATTCCCGGGCCAGCTCGTCCAGCGCCCCGGCAAGCTCGGCAATGGGCAGCACACCGGCCATCGATGCGCTGCCCTTGAGGGTGTGCAACGCCCGTTGCAGTTCGTCGCTGGCCTGCAACGGCAGTTGTTCGGCGGCTTGATCAAGGAAGCGATCGAGCGTGGCGAGGTGCCCTTGGGCTTCGTTGTCGAAAATGTTCAGGAGCAGCGGATCGAGAGCCGTCACGTCTCGCTCGTCGTCATCGTCTTCATCGCTGCCCTTGGCAAGAGCATGGGCGCGAGCCGCCAGACGATCGACGTCGTCACGCTGGGATTGGCGGTGCGCGGCGAATTCGGCGACCAGGGCCGGCAGCAGTTGCACCGTTTCTTCAATCAACTGCCGGACCGAAGCGCCTGGCTCCACGCTGCGTTCCAGCACCCGGTTGAGCAGGTTTTCCACGGCCCAGGCCAACTCACCGAGGATCAGCGCCCGAACCATCCGGCCGCTGCCCTTGACGGTGTGGAAGGCTCGGCGCAGTTCTGTGAGGGCGCCATGATCGTCCGGATGGGCAGCCCAGCGCGGCAGGTACTCGTTCAAGACATCGAGCACTTCGGCGGTTTCCTCGAGGAACACCTCGCGCAGCTCATCGTCTATCGGGCTTTCGTCCGCCGGGGGCGGCAGCAGGCTGGCCGGCATGTTTCTCGCCGGCGGGTTGACCGCCGAGACCGGGCTGGCCAGGACTTCGGCCAAGGATTGCACGGTCTGCGGGTCGTCCAGCTCTTGCAGATCCTGCATGACCTGGGCTTCGTTGGGGCTGAGCACGTCATCGAGTAACGGCACGCGGGCTTCGTCGGGGAAATACCCGAGGGCGCCCAGGCTGCGCTCGACCCCATCAAGCAGGTTCTCGGCAGGCTTGTGGGGGTCTTCGCTCAAGCGCTCCAGGTAATATTCCAGGCCGGTGATCACGTCGGCCAGGTGATCCAGCTCTTCCCAGCCCGGTCGGGCATGCTCGAGCAACAGGTGCTCGTGGATGAAACCGTGGCAAGCCTCCACGAGGCTGGCAGCACGGGTCAACGGGATCATCGCCAGCGCACCGCGCACCTGGGTCAGCAGCGCCGGCAATGGCTGGAGCTGCTCGCTGTTCCAGTCCGCGTCGATGTAGTCGACGATCAGGTCCTTGGCCTGCTGCAGGCAGGTGTGGGCTTCCTTGATGACGATCTGGTGGATCTGGGTCAGGTCGGTGGTCGGCAGACGGTTGTCTTCGCGGCTCTCCGGCTCGACAGTGCCGACCATGCCAGCCAGGGTCGCCTCGACATAGAGCAGGGCACCGGCGACGTCCATCAGGGTCGCGTCATCCGGCTCGCGTTGGCCCTGGGCCAGGCTCAGGACCACCGCCAACTGGTCGATGATCACTTTTCGGGGCTGGCCGAAACCCAGCACCGCCAGGGTGTCGGCGATCTGGCGCAGGGGCGCCAGCAAGCTGTCCAGCTCCGTGACGTGCTGCCGATCGCTGCGCACGAAAAGGTCCAGGCGTTCCTTGACCCGGACCAGTTCCTCGCAGAGCGCCGCCAGCACCGAGCGCATGGCATCGCGGTCGGGCCCGGCCAGGCGGGCCCGTTCCTCATCGACCATGGCGCTGTCGGGCAGCGCGTCGTCCAGTGAGTAGCGTTCTTTCATGATCTGCATCTGCCCGCTGGGATGTTCGGCCTTGGCAATATAGAACAACAGGCTCTTGACCAGGTGTGACGGGGCCGGTTGATTGACGCCTGGCATGCCCTGCACCAGCAGGCGCTTGAGCTCCTTGTCGGCATCCTTGAACAGGCTGCGCAACGCCGGGCTGTTGGCGATGCGCCCCTCGCGCATGCCCTCGACCAATGCCGAAGCGACCTGCCACAACGCATTGAGTGGCGCCCCGGCGCACAGCGTTTCCAAACGGTGGAAGACCTTGGCCAGGTAGCCGAGGTGAGTGGCGTCGTCTTGTTCGCGCAACAACCCCACCAACGCGACCTGCAAGGTTTGGCGCAGCTTGCGCAGGGTGCCTGGCAGGTCGGCGGGTTCGAGCCGTTTCAAGGCGTCATCCCTGAGAGGCGCGACATCAGGCAACTGCGGGCTGAACAGGCTGGTCTCCGACAACAGGCTTTCGCCCCTGGCGCTGCGCAAGTCGTTGATCAACGGCAGCACCACCAGCGGCAGGTCGCGACGGGCGCCTTGCACACGTTCAAGATAGGCCGGCAATTGGCCCAGGGCCTGGCGCAACAGGCTGACGGCCTCGTCGCGGTGGGCAATACGATTGTCCTGCAGCGCGATGCACAGTTGCTCCATTTCTTCGGCGAGTAACGCCGCGCCATAAAACTCGACCATCTGCAGGCCACCGTGGACCTGATGGATACAGGCCAGGCATAGGGCAAGTGCATCCGGCGCCTGCGGGTCGTCCTCCGGACGATTGAGTGCCAGATGAGCCTGCCTCAGCGTTTCGGCAATCTCGCCCTTGACCCACTCCAGGGCCACGTAGTCGTGCCGATCACCCATATCCACTCCAAATCAACAGTCATATGCAGCAGAGCACCTCAGCCCTTTTGGCGAGGGAGCTTGCTCCCGCTGGGCCGGTTCGACGCCTCGGGCGCAACGGCCAAGGATTTTATGAGCGCTGCGCGCTCAAGCGGGAGCAAGTTCCCTCTCCACAAAAACTTCCTCGCCAGATGCGTTTTTTCAATGTGCAGCGCTGGTCAGTCACTGCTTGTCCTCATCGCCAGCCGGTGCTGGCGGCAAGGTGAAACCCGACACCGAGCGGCGCAGTTGGCTGGCCATCTTCGCCAGGTTGCCGATGCTCTCGGCGGTGGCGGTGGAGCCGGACGAGGTCTGCGAGGTGATCTGCTGAATCACGTTCATGGTCAAGGAAATCTGCCCTGCGGAGGTGGTCTGCTGCTGCGCCGCGTTGGAAATGCTCTGGATCAGTGCCGCCAGGGTCTTGGACACACCTTCGATTTCCTCCAGGGCGACGCCGGCGTCCTGGGCCAGGCGGGCACCGCGCACCACTTCGGTGGTGGTCTGTTCCATGGAGATCACCGCTTCATTGGTGTCGGCCTGGATCGCCCGCACCAGCGTTTCGATCTGCCGGGTCGCCGCCGAGGAACGCTCCGCCAACCGCTGCACTTCGTCGGCCACCACTGCGAAGCCGCGACCGGCATCACCGGCCATGGACGCCTGGATCGCCGCGTTGAGTGCCAGGATGTTGGTCTGGTCGGCGATGTCGTCGATCAGGCTGACAATGTCGCCAATTTCCTGGGACGACTCGCCCAACCGCTTGATGCGCTTGGCGGTGTCCTGGATCTGTTCGCGAATGTTATCCATGCCATGGATGGTGTTGTGCACCACCTCGTTGCCCTTGTTGGCGATTTCCACGGAGCGCTCGGCCACCGCCGACGACTCGGCGGCATTGGCCGAAACCTGGTCGATGGATTGCGCCATTTCATTGATTGAAGTCGATGCTTCGGAAATTTGCTGGGCCTGGTGCTCGGATGCCTGGGCCAGGTGCATCGCCGTGGCCTGGGTTTCCTGCACGGCGGCAGCGACCTGGCCGGCGGTGAGGTTGATGGTCGCCACCAGATCACGCAACTGATCCACCGAGTAGTTGATCGAGTCGGCGATGGTCCCGGTGAAATCCTCGGTGACCGAGGCAGTGACGGTCAGGTCGCCGTCGGCCAGGTCCTCGATTTCGTCGAGCAATCGCATGATTGCATTCTGGTTGCGCTCGTTCTTTTCCGCCGTCTCTCTCAACTGGCGGTTGGTTTCGCGAACCATGACCAGGCCGATAAGGATAATCGACATCAGCGCCAGCAGGCCCAATACATAGCCGCCAATGGTGTTGACCGAACGCCCGCCCGCCAGGTTCTCGAACGCCGTGGCCAGGTGCGAGGCCTCATCGAGGAGGGTTTGCGACAGGCTGAAGATATTGCTCGCCGACTCGCGGACCTTGAACAGCTCCGGGGAGGTCTCGAGGATTTCATCCACCGAGCCCGAGACGAACTCGAACAGCTCGCTGATTTCCGACAGGCGCGCCCGGGCATCGCGATCCTGTACCTGGGGGATCTTCAAGGTCGGGTCCCCTTGCAGCATGCCGTTGAGCACCTGGCCGAAACGCGCGGCGTCGCGGCCAAAGGTATCGGCGGCCTGGCTGGCATTTTCATCGCCGGCCAATACGGTATTCACCGCGCCGAGGATGCGTTCGGCCAGCAGCGACTGGCGCTGGGCCATGGCCACCTGGGCGGCCGGCGCTCCACGTTGCAGGAGGATCTCGACGACTTTTTCATACTCGACCTGCAGTTGCGGAACGGTTTCGGCCAGGGTCGCCGCGACTTGATGCAGCGACAGGACGGTTTGCTCGCTGGAGAGGATGGCATCGGTATTCTTCAGCAGCCGCTCCCAGTCCAACTGCACGGCACGCATCTGCGGCCGCAGGGTGGCGGGCGCCGGCGGCAGGCCGGTCACCGGATCGCCCTGTTTCAGGTAGCCCCAGCGCTGGGCGAAGTCGTTGCGCGCATCGCTCAGCAGCTTGAACGCAGCCGCCTTGCCGGCCGCGGCCTCGGTGGCGTTCTTGGCGATGCGCTGGGACAACACCCGCAGCTCACCGGCATGGCCGATGTACTGTTTGTCATAGGTGGACTGGACGTTGAGGTACGCGAAATTGGCGAACAACAGCATGATGAAGACAATCAGCGCGACGAACAGCACGATGATCTGCGAACGACTGCGCGACGCTTCCAGTGGCTTGCCTGTTTTTGCTTTGATCATCGGTTCTCGCCTGTCCCCAAAACCCCAAACCACCGCCATTCAAATGTGGGAGCGAGCTTGCTCGCGATAGCGGCGGTACAGCTTGCATCAATGTTGACTGCACTGGCGCCATCGCGAGCAAGCTCGCTCCCACAGGGGCCGCGCTGCGGCCTGTTAAACCGCCACATCCATGAACCCCGGCGAACGCGCCAAGGCAAACGGGCTGAACACCTGCCATTGCCGCTCGCCGGCGAAACGGCCCTGGACGTACGCCGATTCCGGGCGATCCAAGGAGGCCGTGGGAATCGCTTCAAGGCTGTCCTTGGCAAAATGCTGCAAGCCGAGCACTTCGTCCACCAGCAAACCGGCGAAGACTTCGTCATGGTCCACCACCAATACCCGCCGCTGCTTGCGCACGCTGGACAGTTCATGGCCGAAAAAACCGCACAGGTCCATCAGCGGCAACAAACGCCCCCGCAGGTTGGCGACTCCGCGAACCCATGGCTTGACCCCGGGCAACGAGGTGTGGCGCGGCTCATGCAGCACTTCACTCACTTCGCCCATGGGCGCCACGTACCAATGTTCGCCCAGGCGAAAACCGATGCCGCTCCAGCTGTCCCGGTGCATGGGCTGGGACGGGAGGTCCGCGCCCAGCAACCGGCAGCGTCGATCGATCTGAAGCAACAGTTCGAATGCGGTCAGGGAGTGGCTCATGCCCGCGTCGTCAGCCTTCCAGCACTTTGTTCAGGGTCGTGATCAGGGTGTCCTCGTCCACCGGCTTGGTCAGATAGTCCTTCGCACCCTGGCGCGTACCCCAGACCTTGTCGGTGTCCTGGTCCTTGGTCGTGATGATGATCACGGGGATGTGTCCGGTATCAGGGTCCTTGGTCAGCTGGCGCGTGGCCTGGAAACCGTTGAGGCCGGGCATGACGATATCCATCAATACCGCATCGGGTTTTTCCTGGCGGGCCAATGCCACGCCATCGGCGCCGTTTTCGGCCTTCAGGACCTCGTGGCCGTGCTTTTCCAGCATGCCAGTGAGCTTGTACATCTCAGTCGGCGAATCATCGACGATCAGAACGCGTGCCATGGTGTTCCCCATTCTTCTGGACCTCGGGCCCGAGGCCGAGCGTCATTAATGTGCCTGGTGCGACTGGACAGCGGCAAAGCCCGGGACATGGGCCTGTATCGCGCCCAGCAGTTCTTCCTTGCTGAAAGGCTTGGTCAGGAATTGATCGGAGCCGACGATGCGCCCCTTGGCCTTGTCGAACAGACCATCGCGGGACGACAGCATGATCACGGGCGTCGCCTTGAAGGCGCTGTTGTTCTTGATCAGGGCGCAGGTCTGGTAACCGTCCAGGCGCGGCATCATGATATCGACAAAGATAATGCCTGGATGATGATCGACGATCTTGGCCAGGGCATCGAAGCCGTCGACCGCCGTTATCACTTCGCAACCAACGTTGCGCAGCAGGGTTTCGGCGGTGCGGCGGATGGTCTTCGAGTCGTCGATGACCATCACCTTCAAAGCGCTGGGTTGCTGCTGCGTAAGATGCTCTGCCATTGCTACTGCGAACCGGTTTTTAACGCATAAGTGTGATCGACAGCGCAAACCCTTGATGTTCAAGGCCCGCACGTCACATGGCAGCCTTTTTAGCACAGTCTCCAGCAACGATCTATCCGCCGCTCGGTACGGTGGTTTTTCCTTGACCGCCAATCTTCGGGGCGCCACTCTGACGCCACTTTTTCAGCCATTTGTGCCCATCAAATTTCGAGGAACCAAGCCATGAGCGTACGCGTCGGCATTGTCATGGACCCAATCGCCAGCATTTCCTATAAGAAGGATAGCTCGCTGGCCATGCTGCTGGCCGCTCAAAAGCGCGGCTGGGAGTTGTTCTACATGGAACAGCGCGACCTCTACCAGGCCGAAGGCCAGGCCCGGGCACGGATGAAGCCGCTGAAAGTCTTCGCCAACCCCGAGAAATGGTTCGAACTGGGTGACGAGAACGACGCGCTGCTAAGCGACCTGGACGTGATCCTGATGCGCAAGGATCCGCCGTTCGACATGGAATTCGTGTATTCCACTTATCTGCTGGAACAAGCTGAAAGCGCCGGCGTGCTGGTGGTCAACAAGCCGCAGAGCCTGCGCGACTGCAACGAAAAGCTGTTCGCCACGCTATTCCCGCAATGCACGCCGCCCACCATCGTCAGCCGTCGCCCGGACGTGTTGCGCGAATTTGCCGATCATCATGGCGACGTCATCCTCAAGCCCCTGGACGGCATGGGCGGCTCTTCGATCTTCCGCCACACCGCAGGCCATCCGAACCTGTCGGTGATCCTGGAAACCCTGACCTTGCATGGCCAGCAACAGATCATGATCCAGGGCTACCTGCCGGCTATCGTCGACGGCGACAAGCGCATCCTGATGATCGACGGCGAACCCGTCGATTATTGCCTGGCGCGCATCCCGGCGGCCGGCGAAACCCGTGGCAACCTGGCGGCCGGTGGTCGTGGCGAAGCTCGTCCGCTGACCGACAAGGATCGCTGGATCGCCGCCCAGGTCGGCCCGACGCTGCGCGAGAAAGGCCTTCTGTTCGTCGGCCTGGACGTGATCGGCGAGCATCTGACGGAGATCAACGTCACCAGCCCGACCTGCATCCGCGAGATCGACAATGCCTTCGGCACGGACATCGGCGGCATGCTGATGGACGCCATCGAGAAGCAGCTGCAAGCGGCAAGCCACACGCGGCAAGCTTGATGCAGCTTGTCGCTTGCTGCTTGAGGCTTGAAGTTAAAAACCAACATTGCGTTATCATGCCCGGCCTGTGAAACCCGCGATGTTGGTTTTTTTGCCATGACACTCCCGTCCGATCTGCCCCAAGAGCTCGCCCATCGTGGCGTGCGCCCGGCTGATCGCCTTGGCTTCACCCTTTTCCTGGCGGCATTGATCCACCTGGCGCTGTTGTTGGGCGTCGGCTTTGCCACGGTCGAACCCAAGCAGATCAGCCAGACCCTGGAAATCACCCTGGCCACCTTCAAGAGCGAAACCAAGCCACAGAAGGCGGACTTCCTGGCCCAGGAAAACCAGCAGGGCAGTGGCACCCTGGAAAAGAAAGCGACCCCCAAGACCACCGAGATCGCGCCGTTTCAAGACAATAAAGTGCAGAAGGTGACCCCGCCGCCCACGGCCAAGCCGGAGGTCCAGGAGACGGCGCCCAAGGCTGCCGTGACCACCGTGGCGCCGAAGCCGAAAAAAGCCCCGGTAAAGGAAGAGGTCAAGCCCGATCCGAAACCCAAGGCGCCAGAACCGACTTTCGACAGCTCGCAGTTGTCCAGCGATATCGCCAGCCTGGAAGCCGAACTGGCCCAGGAACAGCAGTTGTACGCCAAGCGCCCGCGCATCCATCGCCTGAGCGCAGCTTCGACCATGCGCGACAAGGGCGCCTGGTACAAGGACGAGTGGCGCAAGAAGGTCGAGCGCATCGGCAACCTGAACTACCCCGACGAAGCCCGGCGCAAGCAGATCTACGGCAACCTGAGATTGATGGTTTCGATCAACCGCGATGGCTCGCTGTACGAAGTGCTGGTGCTCGAATCCTCCGGCCAGCCGCTGCTGGACCAGGCGGCCCAGCGAATCGTGCGCCTGGCCGCGCCCTTCGCACCGTTTACCGGTGACCTGTCGGACATCGACCGCCTGGAAATCATCCGCACCTGGAAGTTCGCCCGGGGTGATCGGCTGTCCAGTAACTGATCTTCAGACAGTATCAATACCCTGTGGGAGCGAGCTTGCTCGCGATAGCCATCGATCATTCAGCATGAATGGCGACTGACACACCGCATCGCGAGCAAGCTCGCTCCCACAGGGGATTGGTGACAGCCCCAAGCATTTCCCAGCTTGTCAGTTCGCCCCCACGCCGCCACACTAGCGCCTATGAAAAACGTCAGCCCCACCTACCTCAAGCATCACTTCCTGATCGCCATGCCGCACATGGCCGATCCGAATTTTGCCCATACCTTGACCTACATCGTCGAGCACACGGCCAATGGGGCCATGGGACTGGTGGTCAATCGCCCACAGGAGCTGAACCTGGCGGACATCCTCGAGCAACTGCGCCCCGAGGTCGAGCCGCCATTGCTGTGCCAGCATGTGCCGATTTTCATCGGTGGCCCGGTGCAGACCGATCGCGGTTTCGTGCTCCACCCGTCGGGTCCCAAATTCCAGGCCACCGTCGATTTGAACGGTGTGTCGCTGTCCACATCCCAGGACGTGCTGTTTGCCATCGCCGACGGCGTCGGCCCGGAAAAGAGCCTGATCGCCCTTGGCTATGCCGGCTGGGAACCCGGGCAACTGGAGGCCGAACTGGCCGACAATGCCTGGCTGACCTGCCCGTTCGACGCCGACATCCTGTTCAACACCAGCAGCGAACTGCGCCTGGAAGCGGCCGCCAGCAGGCTGGGCGTCAACCTCAGCTTGCTCACCAGCCAGGCAGGACACGCCTGATGGCTCTCCGCCTGCTGCTGGGCTTCGACTACGGCGCCAAACAGATCGGCGTTGCGGTCGGCCAGGTCGTCACCGGCCAGGCCCGCGAACTGTGCACCTTGAAAGCACAGAACGGCGTTCCGGACTGGAACCAGGTCGAAGCGCTGATCAAGGAATGGAAACCCGACGCCGTGGTGGTCGGCCTGCCGTTGAACATGGACGGCACGCCCAGCGACATGTGCGTGCGCGCGGAGAAGTTCGCTCGACGGCTCAACGGCCGCTTCAATCTGCCCTTCTATACCCATGACGAACGCCTGACCACGTTCGAGGCCAAGGGCGAACGCCTGGTCCGCGGTGGGCAGAAAGGCAGTTACCGCGACAACCCGGTGGACGCCATCGCCGCCGCCCTGCTGCTGCAAGGCTGGCTCGATGCCAACGCCGCCCTGTTCGAAACCTGATTTTTTGAAAGCGCCGCGAGGCGCTTTCTTTTAGCGATAAACCGAGTCACCAGCACCGACCCGGAAACCTGAAGGAGCCAGCATGAGCCTGCCCAATCCCGCCGAACTGATCAGCCAGATGGCGATCCGTCTCACGGCGCACCTGGAACAACGCGGCATTAGCGAACCGCGCTACATCGGCATTCGCACCGGCGGCGTCTGGGTTGCCCAGGCCTTGCTCGATGAACTGGGCAGCGATTCGCCGCTGGGTACCCTGGATGTGTCCTTCTACCGCGATGACTTCAGCCAGAACGGCCTGCATCCACAAGTACGTCCCTCGGCCCTGCCGTTCGAGATCGAAGGCCAGCACCTGGTGCTGATCGACGACGTGCTGATGAGCGGCCGGACCATCCGCGCCGCCATGAACGAACTGTTCGACTATGGCCGCCCGGCCAGCGTGACGCTGGTGTGCCTGCTGGACCTGGACGCCGCCGAGCTGCCGATCCGCCCGAACGTGGTCGGCGCGACGCTGACGCTGGCCACCCATGAGCGGGTCAAGCTCTCCGGGCCGTCGCCGCTGCAACTCGAACTGCAAGACCTTGCCCTTTAACTGCCCTTGTAAGAGTCCATCGCGATGACGCCTCTCGAAACCAAGCGCCCGCTGCAGCTCAACGATCAGGGCCAGCTGCGGCATTTCCTGTCCCTCGACGGCCTGCGCCGCGAGCTGCTGACGGAAATCCTCGACACCGCCGACTCATTCCTCGAAGTCGGCGCCCGAGCGGTGAAGAAAGTCCCGTTGCTGCGCGGCAAGACCGTGTGCAACGTCTTTTTTGAAAACTCCACCCGCACCCGCACCACTTTCGAACTGGCGGCCCAGCGGCTGTCGGCGGATGTGATCAGCCTCAACGTGTCCACATCCTCGGCGAGCAAGGGCGAGACCCTGCTCGACACTCTGCGCAACCTCGAGGCCATGGCCGCCGACATGTTCGTCGTGCGCCACGGTGACTCCGGCGCGGCACACTTCATCGCTGAACATGTCTGCCCGCAAGTGGCGATCATCAACGGCGGCGACGGCCGTCACGCCCACCCGACCCAGGGCATGCTCGACATGCTGACCATCCGTCGTCACAAAGGCAGCTTTGAAAACCTGTCGGTAGCGATCGTTGGCGACATCCTGCATTCGCGGGTGGCGCGCTCGAACATGCTGGCCCTCAAGACGCTGGGCTGCCCGGACATCCGCGTAATCGCGCCGAAAACCCTGCTGCCCATCGGCGTCGAGCAGTACGGCGTGAAGGTCTACACCGACATGACCGAAGGCTTGAAGGACGTGGACGTGGTGATCATGCTGCGCCTGCAACGCGAGCGTATGACCGGCGGCCTGCTGCCCAGCGAAGGCGAGTTCTACCGCCTGTTCGGCCTGACCACGGCACGCCTGGCCGGAGCCAAGCCGGACGCCATCGTCATGCACCCGGGGCCGATCAACCGCGGCGTGGAGATCGAGTCGGCGGTGGCCGACGGGCCGCGTTCGGTGATTCTCAACCAAGTGACCTACGGCATCGCCATCCGCATGGCCGTGCTGTCCATGGCCATGAGCGGGCAAACGGCCCAGCGCCAACTCGACCAGGAGAACGCCCAGTGAAGCTCAGCATTCTCGGCGCACGCGTGATCGATCCGGCCAGCGGCCTGGATCAAGTGACTGACATTCATATCGATGCCTGCAAGATCGTCGCTCTGGGCGCCGCGCCGACAGGCTTCGCGGCGGTCGAGACCCTCGACGCCCACGGCCTGGTAGCCGCCCCCGGTCTGGTTGACCTCAACGTCGCCCTGCGCGAGCCGGGCTACAGCCGCAAAGGCAGCATCATCAGCGAAACCCGGGCGGCCGCCGCCGGTGGCGTGACCAGCCTGTGCTGCCCACCGCAAACCAAACCGGTGCTGGACACCTCGGCCGTGGCCGAACTGATCCTCGACCGCGCCCGCGAAGCCGGCAACACCAAGGTCTTCCCCATTGGCGCACTGAGCAAGGGCCTGGAAGGCGAGCAACTGGCCGAGCTCATCGCCCTGCGCGATGCCGGTTGCGTGGCGTTCGGCAATGGCCTGAACAATTTCCGCAACACCCGTACCCTGTGCCGCGCGCTGGAATATGCGGCGACCTTCGGCCTGACGGTGATCTTCAACTCGCAGGACCTTGACCTGGCCGAAGGCGGCCTGGCCCACGAAGGCCCCACCGCCAGTTTCCTTGGCCTGCCGGGCATCCCGGAAACCGCCGAGACCGTGGCACTTGCCCGGGACCTGCTGCTGGTGGAGCAAAGCGGCGTGCGCGCGCACTTCAGCCAACTGACCAGCGCCCGCGGCGCCGCGCTGATCGCCCAGGCCCAGGCACGTGGTTTGCCAGTGACCGCCGATGTGGCGCTGTACCAGTTGATCCTCACCGACGAAGCGCTGATCGACTTCAATAGCGTCTATCACGTCCAGCCGCCGCTGCGCACCCGCGCCGACCGCGATGGCTTGCGCGAGGCGGTGAAGTCCGGGGTGATCTCGGCCATTTCCAGCCATCACCAACCCCACGAGCGCGATGCCAAGCTGGCCCCCTTCGGCGCCACCGAGCCGGGCATCAGCAGCGTCGAGCTGTTGCTGCCGCTGGCCATGACACTGGTGGAAGACGGATTACTGGATCTACCGACCCTGCTGGCACGCCTGAGCGCCGGCCCGGCCCAGGCGCTGCAATTGCCTGCCGGGAAACTGGCCGTGGGTGCCGCGGCGGACCTGGTGCTGTTCGATCCCGCCGCGTCCACCGTGGCCGGTGAAGCCTGGCGCTCCAAGGGTGACAACTGTCCGTTCCTGGGTCACAGCCTGCCGGGGGTGGTGCGCTATACCCTGATGGATGGGCGGATCACTCACCAGGTTTGATACCGCGTCGTCCCTATCGCGAGCAAGCTCGCTCCCACAAGGGGATCTTTGGTGAACACAGGATATGTGAACACCCTCGATCCAGTGTGGGAGCGCGCCTGCTCGCAAATGCAGGCGACACGATCTACCTGTCTTAATGGAAAGCCCCACGCTTCTGCGCATTACGAATCGAGACCTGGTCATTCAGCGTCCAGAAGTCATACAGCACCCCCAGGAAAAACACCCCACCGGTCAGCAGGTAAAGGAGCCCACTGAGCCACTTGCCTTGGTACATGCGATGCACACCAAGCACCCCGAGGAACGTGAGCAGGATCCACGCCACGCTGTATTCGATGGGGCCAGGGGTAAAGCGCAGGTCCGCTTCGCGGTCCATGGCCGGGATCAGGAACAGGTCGATCAGCCAGCCAATGCCCAGCAGGCCGAAGGTGAAAAACCAGATCGTGCCGGTCACCGGCTTGCCGTAATAGAAACGGTGAGCGCCGGTAAATCCGAAAATCCAGAGCAGATACCCGATGACTTTGCTGTGGGTATCGCGGATTGCGTCCTGTTGATAGCTGTTCATGAATGGTCTCTTTTGCCTCGATAGAAAAATTTGTTCGGACTTTTTGTGACTTTTTTGTGTCTCGCCGACAAGCGGTCCTGGTCGACCCGAGCCGGGGAAACGCCCGTACTACGGGGCCTGTGTCGGACAATCAGGCCAAAATGACGGTATTGTGCGGCGTTTATGCTGGGTTCCGGATCGACAAACGGCCTCGGAAAGCGAAAAAAAGCTGTTATAAAGTTGCGCGCTAACCTTTATGAGCCCTGCCTAATGCGTCCATTTTTAAAGACATGGCTGACCATCTGCCTATTATTGCCACTGGCCGCCCACGCCACCAACCGTGAGCAACGTCTTCCCAACATCAATGGCTACACCCCTAAATCCCATGTTTCTGCTCCGTCGAGCAAGAACAAGCAAGGCGTCCAGCGCGTGAGCACGGCTCAGAGCCGATTGGTGCCACCCATGGCGACCAAGACCACCAGCAATGTCTTGAGCCGCGCCGTGAATGTACTCGGCACACCTTACCGTTGGGGCGGCAGCAGCCCAAGCAAAGGTTTCGATTGCAGTGGGCTGGTGAAATACGCCTTCAACGACGCCACCTTCGATTTGCCGCGCACATCCAACGCGATGGCAGCCGGCCACGGTGAAAAAGTCGAGCGCAAGGACTTGAAGCCTGGGGACCTGATTTTCTTCAAGCTCAAGAGCCGGCGAGTCAACCATGTGGCCATCTACCTGGGCAATGACCGCTTCATCCACGCCCCGCGCCGTGGCAAGTCGGTGACCATCGACACGCTGAACAAGCCGTATTGGAACACCCATTACGTGGTTGCCAAGCGGGTACTGCCCAAAGAGCCGGGTGCGATGCGGGTGGTTCAGCGCTGATCTGAAGACCACTTGGTCCTTGTGGCGAGGGAGCTTGCTCCCGCTGGGGCGCGGAGCGGCCCCGACGGTGCATGCCTGGGTGACGGTGGCGTCTGATTTGGGGCTGCTTCGCAACCCAGCGGGAGCAAGCTCCCTCGCCACAAGAGCGGTACTGCCTTCTTGCCCTAGAAATTATCCGGCGTACGCGCCCGCTCCCGCGCATGCTCGCGGCTGATCAGCCCCTTGTTCACCAACTCCTTCAGGCACATGTCCAGCGTCTGCATCCCCAGCGAGCCGCCGGTCTGAATCGACGAATACATCTGCGCGATCTTGTCTTCCCGGATGAGATTGCGGATCGCCGAGGTGCCGAGCATGATTTCATGCGCCGCAACCCGGCCGCCGCCGATCTTCTTGACCAGCGTCTGGGAGATCACCGCCTGCAACGACTCCGACAGCATCGAACGAACCATGGACTTCTCGTCACCGGGAAACACGTCCACCACCCGGTCAATGGTCTTGGCCGCCGATGTGGTGTGCAGCGTGCCAAACACCAAGTGCCCGGTTTCTGCGGCAGTCAGCGCCAGCCGGATGGTTTCCAGGTCGCGCATTTCCCCCACCAGGATCACGTCCGGATCTTCCCGCAGGGCCGAGCGCAGCGCCGTGGAAAAGCCCTGGGTATCGCGGTGCACCTCGCGCTGGTTGATCAGGCATTTGCGCGGTTCATGGACGAATTCGATCGGGTCCTCGATGGTGAGGATGTGATGATGCTTGTGGCTGTTCAGGTAATCGATCATCGCGGCCAGGGTGGTGGACTTGCCGGACCCCGTCGGCCCGGTCACCAGCACGAGCCCACGTGGGGCCTCGGTGATCTTGCGAAACACCTCGCCCATACCCAGGTCTTCCATGGTCAGGACTTTCGAAGGGATGGTCCGGAACACCGCCCCCGCGCCACGATTCTGGTTGAAGGCATTGACCCGAAACCGCGCAACGCCTGGCACGTCGAAGGAAAAGTCGGTCTCCAGAAACTTTTCGTAATCCACTCGTTGCCGGTCATTCATGATGTCGTAGATCAGTTCATGGACCTGCTTGTGGTCCAACGCCGGCAGGTTGATACGCCGCACATCGCCATCGACACGGATCATTGGTGGCAACCCGGCGGACAGATGCAGGTCCGACGCCCCCTGTTTGGCGCTGAACGCCAGCAGTTCAGTGATATCCATAGCGCTCCTCAATTCCAGTAGAATGCCGCGAACCTCAGACCCGCTGGCCTTTCTTTATGACCACGATAGCAGACAACATTGCTCAGGTTAGATCGCGCATCCATGCGGCGGAACAGGCCGCCCGACGCGCCGGACACAGCGTCCATCTACTGGCCGTCAGCAAGACCAAGCCCGCCCAGGCCCTGCGCGAAGCCTACGCCGCCGGCCTGCGTGACTTCGGCGAGAACTACTTGCAAGAAGCCTTGGGCAAGCAGGCCGAACTGACTGACCTGCCCTTGATCTGGCACTTCATCGGCCCCATTCAATCGAACAAGACGCGCGCTATCGCCGAACATTTCGACTGGGTGCATTCCGTGGATCGCTTGAAAATTGCACAGCGCCTGTCCGAGCAGCGGCCAGCCGAGCTGCCACCATTGAACATCTGCATTCAGGTCAACGTCAGCGGCGAAGCCAGTAAATCCGGCTGCGCGCCAGCGGACCTGCCCGCCCTTGCCAGCGCCATCAGCACGTTGCCACGCCTCACGTTGCGCGGGTTGATGGCGATTCCCGAACCGACCGACAATCGCGCTGAACAGGACGCGGCTTTTGCTGCTGTCCAGCGCCTGCAAGCCAGCCTGGACCTGCCCCTGGATACGCTGTCCATGGGCATGAGCCATGACCTCGAATCCGCCATTGCTCAAGGCGCCACCTGGGTGCGCATCGGTACTGCGCTGTTTGGGGTTCGCGACTACGGTCAATCGCCCAGCTGACTCACTCATCTTTCATAAGGATCCGTCATGAGCAACACGCGTATTGCCTTTATCGGCGCCGGCAACATGGCCGCCAGCCTGATCGGCGGCCTGCGGGCCAAGGGCCTGGATGCAGCGCAGATCCGCGCCAGCGATCCGGGTGAAGAAACCCGCCAGCGGGTGAGCGCAGAGCACGGCATCGAAGCCTTCGCCGACAACGCCCAGGCCATCGACGGCGTGGACGTCGTGGTGCTCGCGGTCAAGCCGCAAGCAATGAAAAGCGTGTGCGAAGCCCTTCGCCCGCATCTCAAGCCACATCAACTGATCGTGTCGATTGCCGCTGGTATTACTTGCGCGAGCATGAACAACTGGCTCGGCGCCCAGCCCATCGTGCGCTGCATGCCCAACACCCCGGCACTGCTGCGCCAGGGCGTCAGCGGCCTGTTCGCCACCGAACAGGTGACGGCCGCCCAACGCCAGCAGGCTGAAGAATTGCTGTCGGCCGTGGGTCTTGCGCTGTGGCTGGAAACCGAGCAGCAACTGGACGCGGTCACCGCCGTCTCCGGCTCTGGCCCGGCGTACTTCTTCCTGCTGATCGAAGCCATGACCGCCGCCGGCGAGAAACTCGGCCTGCCCCGGGAAACCGCCGCTCAGCTGACCTTGCAGACTGCCCTGGGCGCCGCGCATATGGCGGTCGCCAGCGATGTCGATGCGGCGGAGCTGCGTCGCCGCGTGACTTCGCCGGCCGGTACCACCGAAGCGGCCATCAAATCATTCCAGGCCGGAGGCTTCGAAGCCCTGGTTGAAAAAGCACTCGGCGCCGCCGCGCACCGCTCGGCCGAAATGGCCGAACAACTGGGCCAATAAGGAGCCATTCATGATTGGATTGAACACTGCAGCGGTCTATGTCCTGCAAACCCTCGGCAGCCTGTACCTGCTGATCGTGCTGATGCGCTTCGTGCTGCAACTGGTGCGCGCCAACTTCTACAACCCGTTGTGCCAGTTCATCGTCAAGGCGACCCAACCGCTGCTTAAACCATTGCGCCGGATCATTCCGAGCCTGTTCGGCCTGGACATGTCCTCGCTGTTGCTGGCGATCCTGTTGCAAATGGCGCTGATGGCCCTGACGCTGCTGCTGACCTATGGCATCACCGGCAATCCGCTGCAATTGCTGATCTGGTCGATCATCGGCGTTACCGCACTGTTCCTGAAGATATTTTTCTTTGCCCTGATCATCAGCGTGATCCTGTCCTGGGTCGCGCCGGGCAGCCACAACCCGGGCGCCGAACTGGTGAACCAGATCTGCGAGCCGGCCCTGGCGCCGTTCCGCCGCATCGTGCCGAACCTCGGCGGCCTGGACATCTCGCCGATCCTGGCATTCATGGTGCTCAAACTGATCGATATGCTGGTGATCAACAACCTGGCGGCGATGACGATGATGCCGGAGATCCTGCGGGTGCTGATCTAAAGCACGCTGCAACTTTTCCTATGGCGAGGGAGCTTGCTCCCGCTGGGCCGCGAAGCAGCCCCAAACCGGGCGCCACCGTCGTCCAGACAGCCCCGGGCGGCAGCATTCAGGGCCGCTTCGCGCTGGAGCGCCAGCCCGGCCCAGCGGGAGCAAGCTCCCTCGCCACAGATTGATCCAGTCACCACAGGGTTTGCATCAGCGGACAATCAGCGCCGCCCTTTGCTTGCCGCTAACCCCAGCGGTCTTTAGACTTACGCCTCATTTCAACGAGAGCAGGGTCGATGCCAGCTGCCTTTCCCCCCGATTCCGTTGGTCTGGTGACGCCGCAAACGGCGCATTTCAGCGAGCCCCTGGCCCTGGCCTGCGGCCGTTCGTTGCCAGCCTATGACCTGATCTACGAAACCTACGGCACCCTCAACGCCACGGCGAGCAATGCCGTGCTGATTTGCCACGCCTTGTCGGGGCATCACCACGCCGCCGGCTACCACAGCGTCGATGACCGCAAGCCCGGCTGGTGGGACAGTTGCATCGGCCCCGGCAAGCCCATCGACACCAACCGGTTCTTCGTGGTCAGCCTGAACAACCTCGGCGGTTGCAACGGCTCCACCGGCCCCAGCAGCCTCAACCCCGACACCGGCAAGCCCTTCGGCGCCGATTTCCCGGTACTGACCGTGGAAGACTGGGTCCACAGCCAGGCCCGCCTGGCCGACCGCCTCGGCATCGGTCAATGGGCGGCGGTGATCGGTGGCAGCCTCGGCGGCATGCAGGCCCTGCAATGGACCATCACCTACCCGGATCGCGTGCGCCATTGCCTGGCAATCGCCTCGGCGCCCAAGCTGTCGGCGCAGAACATTGCCTTCAACGAAGTGGCGCGCCAGGCGATCCTCACCGACCCCGAGTTTCACGGAGGTTCGTTCCAGGAACATGGAGTGATTCCCAAGCGCGGGTTGATGCTGGCGCGGATGGTCGGGCACATCACCTACCTGTCCGACGATTCCATGGGTGAAAAATTCGGCCGAGGCCTCAAGAGCGAAAAGCTCAACTACGACTTCCACAGCGTGGAATTCCAGGTCGAGAGCTACCTGCGTTATCAGGGCGAGGAATTCTCCGGGCGCTTCGACGCCAACACCTACCTGCTGATGACCAAGGCGCTGGACTACTTCGATCCGGCGGCGAACTTCGACGATGACCTGGCGAAAACCTTCGCCAATGCCACCGCCAAGTTCTGCGTGATGTCGTTCACCACCGACTGGCGCTTCTCCCCGGCCCGTTCCCGGGAGCTGGTGGACGCACTGATGGCCGCGCGCAAGGACGTCTGCTACCTGGAAATCGACGCACCCCAGGGCCACGACGCCTTTTTGATTCCGATCCCGCGCTACCTGCAGGCGTTCGGCAACTACATGAACCGTATTACGCTGTGAGGACGCCATGAGAGCCGATCTGGACATCATCCAGGAATGGATCCCCGCCGGCAGCCGCGTGCTCGACTTGGGCTGCGGCAACGGCGAACTGCTGACCTGGCTGCGCGACAACAAGCAAGTGACGGGCTACGGGCTGGAAAACGACCCGGACAACATCGCCGAATGCGTGGCCAAGGGCATCAACGTCATCGAACAAGACCTGGACAAAGGGCTGGGCAACTTCGCCAGCAACAGCTTCGACATCGTCGTCATGACCCAGGCCCTGCAAGCCGTGCATTACCCAGACAAGATTCTCGACGAAATGCTGCGCGTCGGGCGCCAGTGCATCATTACCTTCCCCAACTTCGGCCACTGGCGCTGCCGCTGGTACCTGGCGAGCAAGGGACGGATGCCGGTGTCGGAATTCCTGCCCTATACCTGGTACAACACCCCGAACATCCATTTCTGTACGTTCGAGGATTTCGAAGAACTGTGCCGCGAGCGCAAGGCCAAGGTCATCGACCGGCTGGCGGTGGACCAGCAGCACCGCCACGGGTGGGCCAGCAAGCTATGGCCTAATCTGTTAGGTGAGATTGGCATTTACCGGGTCAGCAGCCCGGGCCTTGCCGACCATCAGGTCGCGGTGTGAGCACCCGCCTTTTCAGGAGCACGACATGAAGCGTCTAGCGTTGCTGTTAATCACCTCCTGCCTGAGCATCGGCGCCATGGCCGCCGATGTCATCAAGGCCGAGCGCAAGGAAGTGTTCGGTGACGTCACCGTTCACTACAACACGTTCAACTCCACCTTCCTGACCCCGGACATCGCCAAGGGCGCCGAGCTGATTCGCAGCAAGCACCAGGGCGTCATCAACGTCTCGGTGATCAAGGAAGGCAAGCCGTTGATGGCCCAGGTCAGCGGTACGGTCAAGGACCTGACCAGCAAGACAGTCCCGCTCACCTTCCGTCAGGTCACCGAAGCAGGCGCGATCTACTACATCGCCCAATATCCAGTGGAACAGCAGGAAACCCGCACCTTCGAGATCAAGGTGCAAACCGGCGACAAAATCAACACCATCAACTTCAACCAGGAACTGTTTCCGGGCCAATGATCAACCTTACCCAACTCGTACTGGCCAGCCACAACGCCGGCAAACTCAAGGAACTCCAGGCGATGCTCGGCGGATCGGTGCAGCTGCGCTCGATCGGTGAATTCAGCCAGGTCGAGCCGGAGGAAACCGGTTTGTCGTTCGTCGAGAACGCCATCCTCAAGGCCCGCAATGCGGCGCGCATTTCCGGCCTGCCGGCGCTGGCCGACGATTCCGGTCTGGCGGTGGACTTCCTCGGCGGCGCGCCGGGCATCTATTCGGCCCGTTACGCCGATGGCAAAGGTGACGCAGCGAACAACGCCAAGCTGCTCGAAGCCCTCAAGGACGTGCCCGAAGCCGAGCGCGGCGCGCAATTCGTTTGTGTGCTGGCGCTTGTGCGCCATGCCGACGATCCACTGCCGATCCTCTGCGAAGGCCTGTGGCACGGGCGCATCCTCGCCAAGGCCAGCGGCGAACACGGCTTTGGCTACGACCCGTTGTTCTGGGTGCCTGAGCGCAATTGTTCCAGCGCCGAGCTGGGCCCCGTTGAAAAGAACCAACTGAGCCACCGCGCCCGCGCCATGGCCCTGCTGCGCCAACGCCTGGGCCTGCAATGACCACCGACTCCCCCGCACCGCTGATCCACGGCGGCGCACAGACACCTCGGGCGCCGCTGCCCATGCTGCCGCCCTTGGCGTTGTACATCCATATCCCCTGGTGCGTGCGCAAATGCCCGTATTGCGACTTCAACTCCCACACCGCCAGCCCGCAGCTGCCGGAGGAGGAATACGTCGACGCCTTGCTGGCCGATCTCGACCAGGATTTGCATGGGGTTCACGGCCGGCCGTTGTCCTCCATTTTCTTTGGCGGCGGCACGCCAAGCCTGTTCAGCGCCCAAGCCCTGGGGCGTCTGCTGCGGGGCGTCGAGGCGCGCATCCCTTTTGCGCCCGATATTGAAATCACCCTGGAAGCCAACCCAGGCACCTTCGAGCAAGAGAAATTCGTCGCCTACCGGGCGCTGGGCATCAATCGTCTGTCCATTGGCATCCAGAGCTTCCAACAGGCCAAGCTCCAAGCGCTTGGCCGAATCCATAACGGCGACGAGGCGGTGCGTGCCGCTGGCATGGCCCGCCAGGCCGGGTTCGATAATTTCAATCTCGACTTGATGCATGGCCTGCCGGATCAATCCCTCGAAGATGCCTTGAGCGATCTGCGCCAGGCCATTGCCCTGAAGCCCACCCATTTGTCCTGGTATCAACTGACGCTGGAGCCGAACACGGTGTTCTGGAACCAGCCGCCAATCTTGCCGGAAGACGACACGCTGTGGGACATCCAGGAAGCCGGGCAGGCGCTGCTCGCCGAGCATGGCTACGCCCAATATGAGGTCTCCGCCTATGCCCAGCCAGGGCGCGCGGCGCGGCACAACCTCAATTATTGGAGCTTCGGTGACTTCATCGGCATCGGCGCCGGGGCCCACGGCAAGCTCAGCCATCCGGACGGGCGCATCGTGCGCACCTGGAAGACTCGCCTACCCAAGGATTATCTCAACCCGGCCAAACGTTTCCTGGCCGGCGAAAAGAGCCTGTCCAACGAAGAACTGCCTTTCGAGTTCCTGATGAACGCGCTGCGTCTTACCGAAGGTGTAGCGGCGCAGCTTTATCCGCAGCGCACCGGCCTGTCTTTGGAAAGCCTGGCCGACGGCCGGCGCGAGGCCGAACAAAGTGGGTTGTTGCAGGTCGAACCGTCACGTCTGGCGGCGACCGAGCGCGGACAGCTGTTTCTCAACGACTTGCTGCAGAAATTTCTGAGCTGATCAACACAAGGAAATCGAATGGATCTGGTACTCGACCTGCTCGCCACCGTATCCCGCTGGAGCCGCAGCAACCTGTCGGAAATCTCCCTGGCGTTGGTAGGCTGCCTGCTGGTGTTGTTTGGTGCGGATATCAAGGGCTGGGTCGAACAGCGCCTGGGCAGCATCGCCGGCGCCTTGCGCGTCCCGCTGATCGCCCTGCTGTGCATGATCGGCAGCGGCGCCGCGCTGATCTACGCCACGCCGTGGATCGTCCGGGGCTTGAGCCAGTTCAACAACTACAGCCTGGCGCCGGTGTTATTGGTGGTGCTGGTGTTGATTGGTGTGGTGGCTGACCGCCGCTGATTTAAGCCATCACATAAAACACATGTGGGAGCGAGCCTGCTCGCGAAGAGGGAGTGTCAGGCAATGCTTTTTTGGCTGACACACCGTATTCGCGAGCAGGCTCGCTCCCACAGTTTTATTGCGTGATGTTTAAGGCAGCTTCTCGAACTTCAAGTCCCAAACCCCATGCCCGAGCCGTTCGCCACGACGTTCGAACTTGGTGATCGGCCGTTCAGTCGGGCGCGGTACGCACTTGCCGTCCTCGGCCAGGTTGCGATAACCCGGCGCGACGTTCATCACTTCCAGCATGTATTCGGCGTAGGGCTCCCAGTCGGTGGCCATGTGCAACACACCGCCGACCTTCAACTTGCTACGCACCAGCTCAGCGAACGACGCCTGGACGATCCGGCGCTTGTGGTGTCGGCTTTTGTGCCACGGATCCGGGAAGAACAGCATCAGCCGATCGAGGCTGTTATCGGCCACGCAACGATTAAGCACTTCGATAGCGTCGCAATCGTAGACCCGCAGGTTGGTCAGCCCTTGGGTCAGCACACCGTTGAGCAGCGCACCGACACCCGGACGATGGACCTCCACGCCGATGAAATCCTGTTCCGGCGCGGCGGCGGCCATCTCCAGAAGCGAGTGGCCCATGCCAAAACCGATTTCCAGCGAGCGCGGCGCCGAGCGTCCGAAGACCTGGTCGAAGTCGACCGGTGCATCGGCCAGGGGCAGGACATACAGCGGGGCGCCCTGTTCCAGGCCGCGTTGCTGGCCTTCGGTCATGCGCCCGGCGCGCATCACGAAACTCTTGATGCGGCGGTGCTGGCGCTCTTCGCCTTCTTCCGGCAGGACAGGCGTGTCGTTCGATTCAGTCATCAATGGCTCTTACTTGATCAGACCATCCAGCGGCGAGGACGCGCTGGCGTAGAGTTTTTTCGGCATGCGGCCGGCCAGGTAGGCCAAGCGGCCGGCAACGATGGCGTGCTTCATGGCTTCGGCCATCAGGACCGGCTGCTGGGCATGGGCGATGGCCGAGTTCATCAGCACCGCTTCGCAACCCAGCTCCATGGCGATGGTGGCGTCGGAAGCGGTACCGACACCGGCATCCACCAGCACCGGGATCTTGGCTTCTTCCAGGATGATCTGCAGGTTGTATGGGTTGCAGATCCCCAGGCCGGTGCCGATCAGGCCGGCCAACGGCATGACCGCGATGCAGCCGATTTCCGCCAACTGACGGGCGATGATCGGGTCATCGCTGGTGTAGACCATCACGTCAAAACCTTCCTTGACCAGGGTCTCGGCGGCCTTGAGGGTTTCGATCACGTTGGGGAACAGGGTTTTCTGGTCCGCCAGCACTTCCAGCTTCACCAGGTTGTGACCGTCGAGCAGCTCACGGGCCAGGCGACAGGTGCGCACGGCCTCGATGGCGTCGAAGCAACCGGCGGTGTTCGGCAGGATCGTGTAGCGATCCGGCGGCAGGATATCCAGCAGGTTCGGTTCGCCCGGGTTCTGGCCGATGTTGGTGCGGCGCACGGCGACGGTCACGATCTCGGCGCCCGAGGCCTCGATGGCCAGGCGGGTTTCTTCCATGTCGCGGTATTTGCCGGTACCTACCAGCAAGCGCGACTGGTAGGTACGACCGGCCAGGACGAAGGGCTTGTCGCTACGAACGATGCTCATGGGAAATCCTCTGTTGGGGTGAGGTTCTTGCGAAAGGCTGCGAAACCGAGGCGACTAACCGCCACCGATGGCGTGGACCACTTCGACGCTATCACCGTCGTTCAATTTGGTTTCGGCGTGCTGGCTGCGCGGGACGATATCCAGATTGAGTTCCACCGCGACGCGGCGTCCGGTGAGTTCCAGACGGGTCAGCAGGGCCGCGACGGTTTCACCGTCGGGCAGATCAAGGGGTTCGCCGTTCAACTGAATGCGCATGCCGGATGCCGCCATCATTTTTAGGGGCTGGCATTCTAGCCCGATCAGTCTGGGTGACCCAAGCCCCTTGGTCAGCTACAAGCGACAAGCTTCAAGCGGCAAGTTGCAGGCGCCAGGCCGCGATGCCCAGGCACAACCAACCGATCAGGAAAGCCACGCCGCCCAGGGGCGTGATCATGCCCAGCTTGGTGATACCGGTAAGGGTCAGCAGATACAGGCTGCCGGAGAACAGCAGGATGCCGATCACGAATGAAATTCCGGCCCAAGTGACGATACGACCCGGGATGTGCGTGGCCAACAGCGCAACGCCGAACAGCGCCAGGGTATGCACCAGTTGGTAGGTCACCCCAGTGTGGAAAATCGCCAGATAATCGGCGCTCAGGCGGTTTTTCAGGCCATGGGCGGCAAACGCCCCCAGCGCCACGCCCGTGAAGCCGAAAAAAGCCGCCAGCATCAGAAAGCTACGCAACATGGGGAACTCCGGTCAGACTCGATGGACAGGGTCTGTATAATGGCCCGCTCGACGGGTTCGGCCAAGCCATCTCTATGCTGCGTTCATTGTTTCGACGATTCATTAAAGCCCTGTTCTGGTTCGCCGCCTGCAGCGTTGTGCTGGTGCTGCTGTTTCGCGTGGTGCCACCGCCGTTCACCGCGCTGATGATCGAGCGCAAGGTGCAATCCTGGTTCGGAGGCGAACCGATCGACCTGCAGCGTGACTGGCAACCCTGGGACAAGATTTCCAATCATCTCAAGGTTGCGGTCATTGCCGGGGAAGACCAGAAATTTCCCGAGCATTGGGGCTTTGACATCGGCGCAATCCAGGCCGCGTTCGCCCACAACGGGCGCGGCGGTTCGATTCGTGGCGCCAGCACCCTTAGCCAGCAGGTTTCCAAGAACCTTTTCCTGTGGTCGGGCCGCAGTTGGCTGCGCAAGGGGCTGGAGGCCTGGTTCACCGCGCTGATCGAAGTGATCTGGCCCAAGCAGCGGATCCTCGAGGTGTACCTCAATAGCGTCGAGTGGGACGACGGGGTGTTTGGGGCCGAAGCGGCGGCGCGGCATCATTTTCGTGTCGGTGCAAACGCCTTGTCCCGACAACAGGCCAGCCTGTTGGCCGCAGTCCTGCCCAACCCGAGGGCCTGGAGCGCCAGTCGGCCGAGCCCTTATGTGCTCAGGCGTGCGAGTTGGATTCGCCAGCAGATGAGCCAATTGGGAGGTGATGGTTATCTGTTGCGGTTAGATGAGTCTCGGCCGGCGCCCTGGGCTCAATAGCCGCGACACCACGGATTCTTGTGGGAGCGAGCCTGCTCGCGATGACAATCGAGCACTCAGCAGAGATGTCGCCTGACCCACCGCCATCGCGAGCAAGCTCGCTCCCACAAAGGCTGAGTTGACGCTTGCATCGCACAAACAAAAACGCCCCGATCAGTAATGATCGGGGCGTTTTTGTGATAGCTGTCGCAGGTCAAGCCGCAATCGACACCTTGAGCTTGTTCATCGCGCTCTTCTCAAGCTGGCGAATTCGCTCGGCCGACACGTTGTACTTTTGCGCCAGGTCGTGCAGCGTGGCTTTCTCCTCGGCCAGCCAGCGCTGGTAGAGAATGTCGCGGCTGCGCTCGTCCAGCACTTCCAGCGCTTCGTGCAGGTTGGTGTTGGAGTTGTCACTCCAGTCGGCGTCCTCCAGTTGACGCGCCGGGTCGTACCGGTGGTCTTCCAGGTAGTTGGCCGGCGATTGGAAAGCGCTGTCGTCGTCCGCTTCGGCGGCCGGGTCAAAAGCCATGTCATGGCCGGTCAGGCGACTTTCCATTTCGCGCACTTCACGAGGTTCCACACCGAGGCTCTCGGCCACGCGATGGACTTCCTCGTTGTTCAACCAGGCCAGGCGCTTCTTCTGGCTGCGCAGGTTGAAAAACAGCTTGCGCTGGGCCTTGGTGGTCGCGACCTTCACGATGCGCCAGTTGCGCAGGATGAACTCGTGGATTTCCGCCTTGATCCAGTGCACTGCAAACGACACCAGGCGCACACCCATTTCCGGGTTGAAACGCTTGACCGCCTTCATCAGGCCAACGTTGCCTTCCTGGATCAGGTCGGCCTGGGCCAGCCCGTAGCCGGAATAGCTGCGGGCAATATGTACGACAAAACGCAGGTGGGCGAGCACCATCTGCCGAGCCGCCTCAAGATCCTGCTCATAGTAGAGACTCTCGGCCAGTTCACGCTCCTGCTCGGGGGTCAGCAGCGGGATGCTGTTGACCGTGTGCACATAGGCCTCCAGGTTCGCACCTGGGACCAGAGCATAAGCAGGTTGCAAAGAAGTGGTCATACGAAAAAACCTCCGACTCACATAACTCGTGCAGTTCAGCACTGCGAAAATTGACCGGGAACCGTAGGACAAGTTCCCACAAAAACCGAAAGGTCAATACGCGCAAAAAACAACTATTTTGGCGCAAGCTCACGTAGGTGGCGTGCTACCGCAATCCATGCACCGATATAACCCAACAGCACCGCGCCAAGCAAGAGCGACAGACCGTCAGCGACTGGCACTCCGGCCAGCGCGAAGTCACTGCCATACAAACCGGCCAGTCCCACTACCGCATCGTTCAGCCAGTCCAGGCCGAACGCCAATACGCCCCAGGACAGGATGCCTGCGCCGAAGCCATACAACGCTCCCATATAAAGGAAAGGCCTGCGTACATAACTGTCCGTACCGCCGACGAGTTTAATCACTTCTATCTCGGTGCGGCGGTTTTCAATATGAAGACGAATGGTATTGCCTATCACCAAAAGTAATGCAGAAACCAAGAGCACCGTCAGGCCGAAGACAAACCTGTCGCCGAGCTTGAGGATCGCCGCAAGACGCTCGACCCAGACTAGATCAAGTTGCGCCTGTTGTACCTTCGGCAGCTCGGAAAGTCTTTGTCTTAATGCTTCAAGGGTCGGCTTGTCGACCTCATTTGGGGTGACCAGCACAACGCCTGGCAGCGGGTTCTCCGGCAGCTCCTTGAGGGCTTCGCCCAGGCCCGACTGCTGCTGGAACTCTTCCAGCGCCTGCTCGCGACCCACGTATTCGGCATCGGCCACGCCCGGCATGGTCTTGATCTGCTCACGCAGCGCCTCGCCTTCGCCTGGCGTCGCATCCAGTTGCAAATAAAGGGAGATCTGCGCCGCGCGCTGCCAGGAACCGCCCAGGCGCTCCACATTACTCAGCAGCAATGACAGGCCCATGGGCAGGCTCAAGGCCACCGCCATCACCATGCAGGTAAAGAAGCTGCCGATCGGTTGCTTGCCCAGGCGCCGAAGGCTGTCCAGCAGGCTGGCGCGATGGCTTTCGATCCAGGCGTGCAACAGCGTGGTGAAATCCGGGCCATCGTCATCGTCGCGCTTTTTCTTCTGCGGCTGCGGATCGGTGCCCTTCGGGGCCACGCGTTCGGCCACTTTCGGGCTGCGAGTAGCACTCATACGCCTGCCTCCCCGTCGCCGATCAGTCGACCGCGTTGCAAGGTCAGCATGCGGTGACGCATACGCGCGATCAGTGCTAGGTCGTGGCTAGCGATCAGCACGCTGGTGCCCAAGCGGTTGATGTCTTCGAATACGCCCATGATCTCCGCCGCCAGTCGCGGGTCGAGGTTACCGGTGGGTTCGTCCGCCAACAGCAAGGCCGGGCGATGGACGATTGCGCGGGCAATGCCGACGCGCTGTTGCTGGCCGGTGGACAGGTCGCCCGGGTACAGATCGGTCTTGTCCGACAGAGCCACGCGCTCCAGCGCCGAATCAACGCGTTTGTTGATTTCGGCCTTGGACAGCCCAAGGATCTGCAAAGGCAGCGCCACGTTATTGAATACCGTGCGATCGAACAGCAGTTGGTGATTCTGGAATACCACGCCGATCTGGCGCCGCAGATAAGGGATCTGGGCGTTGCTGATGGTGCTCAAATCCTGGCCGGCCAGCAGCAGCTTGCCGGTGGTGGGCCGTTCCATCGCCAGCAGCAGGCGCAGCAAGGTACTTTTACCGGCACCGGAGTGGCCGGTCACAAACAGAAACTCGCCCCGACGGACCCGAAAGCTCAGCTCGTGCAAGCCGACGTGACCGTTCGGATAGCGTTTACCGACCTGTTCGAAACGAATCATGAATGCTCCCGCTCGGCAAACAGCGCCTGGACAAAGGGCTCGGCTTCGAAGGTGCGCAGGTCATCGATGCCTTCACCCACGCCGATGTAGCGAATTGGCAGGCCAAACTGCTTGGCCAGGGCGAAGATCACCCCGCCCTTGGCGGTACCGTCGAGCTTGGTCAGGGCCAGCCCGGTCAGTTCGACGGTCTGGTTGAACTGCTTGGCCTGGTTGATGGCGTTCTGGCCGGTCCCGGCATCCAGCACCAGCAACACTTCGTGGGGCGCATCGGCGTCGAGCTTGCCGATCACCCGGCGGACCTTCTTCAACTCTTCCATCAGGTTGTCTTTGGTGTGCAGGCGACCGGCCGTGTCGGCGATCAGCACATCGATGCCACGGGCCTTGGCGGCCTGCACGGCGTCGAAGATCACCGAAGCGGAGTCGGCACCGGTGTGCTGGGCGATGACCGGGATCTTGTTGCGCTCGCCCCACACTTGCAGTTGCTCGACAGCGGCGGCGCGGAAGGTGTCGCCGGCGGCAAGCATGACCTTCTTGCCTTCGAGCTGCAGCTTCTTCGCCAGCTTGCCGATGGTGGTGGTCTTGCCGGCACCGTTGACGCCAACGACCAGAATCACGAACGGCTTGTTCTGCGAGGCAATCACCAGCGGCTGCTCCACGGGCTTGAGCAGGTTGGTCAGTTCACCCTGGAGGGACTTGTACAGCGCATCGGCATCGGTCAATTGTTTACGCGCGACTTTCTGGGTCAGGCTCTGGATGATCACCGAGGTGGCCTCGACGCCTACGTCGGCGGTGAGCAGGCGGGTCTCGATGTCTTCCAGCAGCTCGTCATCGATGACTTTCTTGCCCAGGAACAGGCTGGCCATGCCCTCGCCAATACTGGCGCTGGTCTTGGACAGGCCCTGCTTGAGGCGGGCAAAAAAACCGACCTTGCTCTCTTCAACGGGCCGCGGCGGTTCGACCGGGGCCGAAGCCTCTACCACGACAGGTTCCGGCTCGGGAGCGAGCTCCGGGGTCGAAGGCGCGAGCACGGCAGCCGGCGCCTCCTCCGGTTGCGTCGGGGCTGGGATTGGCGGCGTGACGTGGGGTGCCTGGGCGTCCTCTACCAGCGCGACCGGTTCTTCCGCCACGGGCAAGGTGAGCCAAGGGGCCTGCCCGGGAGGCGGGGTAAGGGGTTGCTCGACCACCGGCTCATCCACCGGTTCAGCCACTGGCTCGGCTTCGGCCTCGGCCGGTTGCAGCACCGGCTCGGCGATCGGCAGGACAATGGGCGCAGCCTCTTCGACCACCGTCTCTTCGGCGGGCTCAGGCTGCGGTTGCGGCTGTTCGCCCACGGTTTCCTGCGGCTTCTTGCGCAGCCATCCGAACAGGCTTTTTTTCTCGCCAGCCGCAGCTGGGGTCTTCTTGTCGTCGTTGGAACCAAACATGGAGGACGGCTATCTCACGGTAGCGACGCGCCTGGAGGGCGCCTCGGTGATAAATATTCGATGCTGAACAGACTGCGTTTCATCGAGCTTGTTCACGCGCAACAGATTGTCGAAATGTCGCCAGGACACCTCATGGTCGATTTTTTCGAAGGACTGGTACGGCATCGTCGGCGAAAACGCGGGGATACAGGAACAAACCCAACGTTTGTGCACGGAACCCAGACAGCCTTGGGCCGATAAAAGACCCGATAGGCGTGGCCGCCAGTAAAACGGACCGTTATCCTAGCACCTCCTCGCCTGCTGAGGCTAAGACCCGGCAGGCAGCCCGACAGGTTTAAACACGAATGAATGCTCTTGCCCGCCGCGCCGCAGGCCTGCTGCTCAGCACGGTTTGTCTGCCCTTTTCAGTCTTTGCTGCCGATCCACAACCTACCCACGAATTCACCCTCGACAACGGCCTCAAGGTCGTGGTGCGTGAAGACCATCGCGCCCCGGTCGTGGTTTCCCAGGTCTGGTACAAGGTCGGCTCCAGCTACGAAACGCCGGGCCAGACCGGTTTGTCCCATGCCTTGGAACACATGATGTTCAAAGGCAGCGATAAAATCGGCCCCGGCGAAGCATCGTTGATCCTGCGCGACCTGGGCGCCGAAGAAAACGCCTTCACCAGCGATGACTTCACTGCCTACTACCAAGTGCTGGCCCGGGATCGCCTGGGCGTCGCCTTCGAACTTGAAGCCGATCGCATGGCCAGCCTGCGCCTGCCGCCGGAAGAGTTCAGCCGCGAGATCGAGGTGATCAAGGAGGAGCGCCGCATGCGCACCGACGACAAGCCGATGTCGAAGGCCTTCGAGCGCTTCAAGGCCATGGCCTATCCAGCCAGCGGCTATCACACGCCGACCATCGGCTGGATGGCCGATCTGGACCGGATGACCGTCGGCGAGCTACGTCACTGGTACGAATCCTGGTACGCCCCGAACAACGCAACCCTGGTGGTGGTGGGTGACGTGACGCCGGATGAGGTCAAGAACCTGGCCCAGCGCTATTTCGGTCCGATAGCGCGGCGCGCGGTGCCCGCCGCCAAGATCCCACTGGAGCTGGCCGAACCGGGCGAGCGCAAGCTCACCCTGCATGTACAGACCCAACTGCCCAGCGTCATGCTGGCCTTCAACGTGCCCAGCATCGCCACCGCGACGGATAAGGGTTCGGTCAACGCGCTTCGCTTGATCTCGGCCTTGCTGGACGGCGGCTACAGCGGCCGGATTCCGACCCAGCTGGAGCGTGGCGAGGAACTGGTGTCGGGGGGCTCGTCGAATTATGACGCATTCACCCGTGGCGACTCGTTGTTCACTTTGTCGGCAACGCCTAACACACAGAAAAACAAAACCCTCGCCCAGGCCGAAGCAGGTTTGTGGCGCTTGCTCGAACAACTGAAAACCACGGCCCCGACCGTCGACGAACTGGAGCGCGTCCGCGCCCAGGTCATCGCCGGGTTGGTGTATGAGCGCGACTCGATCACCAGCCAGGCCACCGCCATCGGGCAATTGGAAACCGTCGGCCTGTCCTGGAAGCTGATGGACACCGAGCTTGCCGAACTGCAAAGCGTGACCCCGCAGGATATCCAGAAGGCAGCCCAGCTGTATTTCACCCGCTCGCGCTTGAGCGTTGCGCACGTCCTGCCCGAGGAGAAAGCCCATGAGTAAGCGCCAATCATCACGCCTGGTGCTGATGGGCCTGGTGTTGGTTGCCCTGGCCGGTTCCCTGGCCGTCTACCTATCGCCATCGAAGAACACCGATGCCAGCCAGGCATTGGACAAGGCCAAGTCAGGCAACAAGTTGCAATCGCTGGCCGAACTGGATGACAAGGCACCGAGCCGCCGCCAGCTCGATGTGCAGACCTGGAAAACCGCTGACGGCGCCAAGGTCCTGTTCGTCGAGGCCCGGGAATTGCCAATGTTCGACCTGCGCCTGACCTTTGCCGCCGGCAGCAGCCAGGACGGCGACGCCCCCGGCCTGGCCCTGCTGACCAATGCCATGCTCAACGAAGGCGTGGCCGGCAAGGATGTCAGCGCCATCGCCCAAGGCTTCGAAAGCCTCGGCGCGGACTTCGGCAACGGCGCCTATCGGGACATGGCCGTGGCCTCCCTGCGCAGCCTCAGCGCGACGGACAAGCGTGAGCCGGCGCTGAAGCTGTTTGCCGAAGTCGTCGGCAAACCGACCTTCCCCGCCGACTCGTTCGCCCGAATCAAGAACCAGATGCTCGCCGGTTTCGAGTATCAGAAGCAGAACCCCAGCAAACTGGCGGGCTTGGAGTTGATGAAGCGCCTGTATGGCGATCATCCGTACGCCCACTCCAGCGACGGCACCGAACAGAGCATTCCACCGATTACCCTGGCCCAAACCCGGGCCTTCCATGCCAAGGCCTATGCCGCCGGCAACGCCGTGATCGCCCTGGTGGGGGACCTGTCCCGCGCTGACGCCGAAGCCATCGCCAACCAAGTATCAGCCGCGCTGCCCAAGGGCCCTGCGCTGGCCAAGACCCCGCCACCGGTGGAGCCGAAAGCGAGCGTCAACCATATCGAGTTCCCGTCCAAGCAGACCAACCTTATGCTCGCGCAGTTGGGCATCGACCGGGACGATCCGGATTATGCCGCCGTGTCCCTGGGCAACCAGATCCTGGGCGGCGGGGGTTTCGGTACACGACTGATGACCGAGGTCCGGGAAAAACGCGGCCTGACCTATGGCGTGTACTCCGGCTTCACGGCAATGCAGGCTCGCGGTCCGTTCATGATCAATCTGCAAACCCGCGCGGAAATGAGCGAGGGCACGCTCAAGCTGGTGCAGGACGTGTTTGCCGATTACCTCAACAATGGCCCGACCCAGAAAGAACTCGACGACGCCAAGCGCGAGTTGGCCGGGAGCTTCCCGCTGTCCACCGCCAGCAATGCCGACATCGTTGGCCAGCTCGGCGCGATGGGCTTCTATGATTTGCCGCTGAGCTACCTGGAAGATTTCATGCGCCAGTCCCAGGCGCTGACGGTCGAGCAGGTCAAGGCTGCGTTGAATAAACACCTGAGCACCGACAAGATGGTCATCGTCACCGCTGGCCCGACCGTGCCGCAAAAGCCATTGCCGGCCCCCACTGACAAACCTGCCGAGCAGCCGCTCGGGGTTCCGGAGCACTAATGGCCCGCCCATCGAATTCCAGCAAGAAACCCGTGCACAACGGCTTGAACCAGTTGCGCATCATTGGCGGCGAATGGCGCAGCCGGCGGCTGAGTTTCCCGGATGCTCCAGGGTTGCGACCGACACCGGACCGGGTTCGTGAAACCCTGTTCAACTGGCTAGCGCCTTACGTGGCGGGCGCCAAGGTGCTCGACCCGTTTGCCGGCAGCGGCGCACTGTTTCTCGAGGCGTTGTCCCGTGGTGCCGCCATGGGCCAGGCGCTGGACGCCAGCAGCCTGGCCGTGTCCAGCCTGAAGGAACACCTCGGCACCCTACGCTGCACCGTCGGCCAGGTGCAGACAGCCGATGCGCTGCGTTACCTTGACAGCCAGCCGGCAACTCCATTCGACCTCGTCTTCCTCGACCCGCCATTCAACCAGAATCTGCTGCCGACGGTATGCGCCTTGCTCGAGGAACGTCAGTGGCTGGCCGAGGATGCCTGGGTCTACACTGAAAGCGAGACCGCTCCGTCCACCCTGGGCTTGCCGAGCAATTGGCGCTTGCATCGCGAGCAGAAATCCGGACAGGTGCATTACGCGTTGTGGCAGCGTTTACCAAAGGACATTGGCTGAACGGCTGGCCGTGCATCGAGAAATAGTCAGAATGTCCGCCGCATCCGAACCTTTCGTCCCTGCCCCTGGGCTTGGCAACCCGCACCTGCAAACATTGTGGGGGCCGTTATGGCGGAAGTCCTGCCCCATCGATCGCGAACGGGAGCGGCTGTGGCTGGAAGACGGCGACTTCCTCGACCTCGACTGGTATGGACCCCATAGCGCCGAGGCGCCATTGGTACTGGTACTTCACGGGCTGACCGGTTCTTCCAACTCGCCCTACGTGACCGGGCTGCAACAAGCACTCAACGACCAAGGCTGGGCCAGCGTCGCGTTGAACTGGCGCGGGTGTTCGGGGGAGCCGAACCTGCTGCCCCGCAGCTACCATTCAGGAGTGAGCGAAGACCTAGCCGCCGCCCTGACGCATCTGCGCACCCGGCGACCTCTGGCGCCATTGTTTGCCGTGGGCTATTCACTGGGCGGCAACGTCTTGCTCAAGCATCTGGGCGAGACCGGCAGCGACAGCCAACTGCTGGGCGCGGTGGCCGTTTCGGTGCCGTTTCGCCTGGACCAGTGCGCCGATCGTATCGGGCAGGGCTTCTCCAAATTCTACCAAGCGCATTTCATGCGGGAGATGATCGCCTACATGCGCAACAAACAGCGCCAATTCCAGCACGACGGACGCCAGGAAGGGCTTGCGGCCTTGGCCGCGCTGGGCTCGCTGGACAATATGCGCACGTTTTGGGATTTCGATGGGCGCGTCACCGCGCCCCTACACGGATTCTCGGATGCGGCGGACTATTATCGTCGCGCCTCCAGCCGCTATTTCATGGCGGGGATCAAAACGCCGACCTTGCTTATCCAGGCCGCCGACGATCCGTTCGTATTTCCCCACAGCCTGCCCGCCCCTGAAGAGTTGTCAGCGTCGACCCGGCTTGAATTGCATGCCCGAGGCGGACATGTCGGATTCGTCGACGGGACGTTACGGCGTCCCGGCTACTATCTGGAACGACGCATCCCCAAATGGCTCGCCACCCTGGGCCATGGCTGACGATTCGCAAGCGAGAAAACTTTTGTGGGAGCGAGCTTGCTCGCGATAGCGACAGATCAGCGACATGACTGATACACCGCCATCGCGAGCAAGCTCGCTCCCAATTGGTTGTAGGTGCCTCGTTATTCGCCCTTCGCCACGCCCCGCCGCGGATCATTGATCCACTCGCTCCACGAGCCGGCGTACAGCTTGCCCAACGGATACCCTGCCAGGCACAAGGCGAACAGGTTATGGCATGCTGTCACGCCCGAGCCGCAATAGGCCACCAGGCCGCTCGGCGAGCGATCGCCGAATTTTGCGGCAAAGCGCTGCTTGAGCTGGTCGGTCGGCAGGAACCGCCCATCGGCGCCAAGGTTATCGGTGAAGGCCGCGCATTGCGCGCCCGGGATATGCCCGGCCACCGGATCGATCGGCTCGACCTCACCTTTGAATCGCGGCAACGCCCGCGCATCCAGCAACGTCATGTCCGGCTGGCCGAGACGTTGTTGCAATATGTCGGCATTGACCAGCAGATTCGCGTCCGGCGAACCACTGAAGGAGCCGGCCTGGATGGCCGGCGGATCGAGACTCAGGGGCAAACCGACCGTGTGCCAGGCCTTGAGGCCGCCGTCGAGAATGTAGACGCCCTCGCGCTTGCCCAGCCAGGCCAGCAGCCACCAGGCCCGGGCAGCGTAGGTACCGGGACCATCGTCGTACAGCACGACGTCACTCTCATTGTTGATGCCCCAGGACTGCAGACGCGTAACCAAGGCCTCAGGTGCGGGCAAAGGATGGCGCCCGGTCACGCCTTTGACCACCGGACCGCTCAGGTCGCGCTCAAGGTCCGCGTGAGACGCACCGGCGATATGGCCTTCGGCATAACTGCGCTGGCCGTAGTCCGGGTCCTCCAGGGCAAAACGACAATCAAGGATCACCAGCCCAGGCTGTGATCGCCTCTGTTCTAGGGCCTGGGGGCTGATGAGTTGCGCGATGGGCATCGTGAACTCCTGTGGCTGAATCAAGCAGGTCCGATCCTTATTGCCCTTCCTCCAGGGTCTGGGCCAGGGGGACATAAAATTCTTTGAACAACGCATCCACCGCTTCACGGGCCTGGTCAGTCACGAAACCCGCCTCGAGCACCAGGACCTGGTATACGCCACGCTTGATGGCTTGTTCGCTCAAGTGGCTGGAGTTTTCACGGGTCGTGCACAGGAACCGTACCCAGGACGTGAGGATGATCCAGGCGTTGAGGGTCAGGGATTCGATCTGCACACGGTCCATCTTCAGGACACCGGCTTCGACGAAGCCCTCGTAGATGGCGGTGCCATGGATCAGGCAGCGCTGGGAAAACCGCCGATAACGCGCCGCAAGTTCCGGGTCGCTGTCGAGCAGGTGTTCCAGGTCGCGATGCAGGAACCGGTAACGCCACATCGCCGACAGCAGCTCTTGCAGATAAAAGCGCTTGTCGTCCACCGTGGCTAGGCGGCCTTGGGGCGGGCGCAAGAAGCTGTCCACCAGGTTTTCATACTCACTGAACAGCACGGCGATGATCGCCTGCTTGTTGGGGAAGTGGTAGTAGAGGTTGCCAGGGGACATCTCCATGTGAGCGGCAATATGGTTGGTGCTGACGCTGCGCTCGCCCTGGCGGTTGAACAACTCGAGGCTGTTCTGCACGATGCGCTCGCTGGTTTTCATTCGTGGGGCCATGGCTTGGGCTTTAATAAAAAGTGATCGAAGGGCATCTTACGACCTATCGGTCACAGGATAAAACCCAAGGGATTTACAGAGGCTCATTTGACTTTCTAGAGCATAAGCTCTAGAAAACACCGATGCCAATAATAATCCGGTGCCCGCCATGCCTGCTGATGTCGCTTACCTGCACGAGTCTCAACAGCAGCTGGACGAGCTCCAAGCGCTCTTCATCGCCCAGCGCCAAGCCTACGCGGCTCACCCGATGCCACCGGCGGCGCAGCGACTGCAATGGCTCAAGGCATTGGGCGAACTGTTGAGCAATGAACGGCAGGCCTTGATCGACGCCATCAGCGAGGATTTCAGCCACCGCAGCGCGGACGAAACATTGTTGGCCGAGCTGATGCCGAGCCTGCACGGTATCCATTACGCCAGGCGACACCTCAAAGGCTGGATGAAGCCCTCTCGACGCAAGGTTGGCCTGGCCTTCCAGCCGGCATCGGCCAAAGTGGTCTATCAGCCGCTGGGGGTGGTCGGGGTCATCGTGCCCTGGAACTATCCGCTCTTCCTGGCCATAGGGCCTTTGGTCGGAGCCTTGTCGGCGGGCAACCGGGTGATGCTAAAACTCAGCGAATCGACCCCTGCCACCGGCTTGTTGCTCAAGCAACTGCTGGCCCGGATATTTCCCCAGGACCTGGTGTCCGTCGTGCTTGGCGAAGCAGACGTAGGCATCGCGTTCTCCAGGCTGCCGTTCGATCACCTGCTGTTTACCGGCGCCACCAGCATCGGCAAGCACGTCATGCGTGCGGCCGCGGAAAACCTGACGCCCATCACCCTGGAACTGGGCGGAAAATCTCCGGCCATCGTTTCCGATGACGTCCCGCTTGAACACGCTGCCGAGCGCATCGCCTTCGGCAAGACCCTCAACGCCGGGCAAACCTGTGTCGCACCGGATTACGTGCTGGTGCCGCAAAATCGTGTCGGGGCGTTCGTCGAGGCGTATCGCGAGGCCGTACGCGGGTTCTATCCGACGTTGATTGACAACCCGGACTACACCGCCGTAATTAACGAACGACAACTGGCACGGCTTAACGGCTACATCGGCGATGCAACAAGCAAAGGGGCGTTGCTGATCGAGCTGTTCGAGCAAAGCCAGGGACAACGCATGGCCCACAGCCTTTTGCTCAATGTCACGGACGACATGACGGTCATGCAGGACGAGATTTTCGGGCCGCTGCTCCCCATCGTCCCTTATGAGAACCTCGACCAGGCATTTGCCTACATCAATCAGCGACCTCGCCCCTTGGCGCTCTACTATTTCGGCTACAACAAGACCGAACAGAATCGCGTACTCGACGAAACCCATTCCGGCGGCGTCTGCCTCAACGACACGCTGTTGCACGTGGCCCAGGACGATATGCCGTTTGGCGGTATTGGCGCCTCGGGGATGGGGCACTACCACGGACATGAGGGGTTCCTGACCTTCAGCAAGGCCAAGGGCGTGCTGGTCAAGCAGCGGTTCAACGCGGCGAAACTGATCTACCCGCCCTATGGAAAGCCGTTGCAGAAACTGATCCAGAAGCTGTTTATCCGCTAACCAGTGTCTTCCCGGGTAATAACAATAATGAACCCAAGCCTGACCGATAAGCCCGTCCTGTCACGACGCGGTTTACTGCAACTGAGCTTCGGCGCCAGCGTCTTCCTGGCCACGGTGGGATTGGGCGCCAGCCTGAGCGGCTGCTCCTCCAGCCAACCGGCCCTCGGGCTGGCGGCATTGCGCGACAGCGACTTGCCGTTCTTGCGTGCCGTGATAGCCGTCATGCTCGACGGGGCCACAACAGCTGGAACGCTCCCCGCCGCCACCGATGCCACGCTGCAAAGCCTGGATCGAGGGCTGGCGCACCTGTCGCCCGCCATGCTCAAGCTAACGCACCAGCTATTCGACGTGCTGACGCTGGGGATTACCCGCGGGCCGCTGACCGGGATCTGGGGCGCGTGGGAAAACGCCAGCGCCGATGACATTCGACAGTTTCTGACGCGGTGGGAAAACAGCTCGCTGAGCTTGTTGCGCCAAGGCCACGGCTCGTTGCTGCAAATGGTGATGATGGCGTGGTACAGCCGGCCCGAGTCCTGGGCCCATTGCGGGTACCCGGGACCACCGATGGTTTGAAAGCCACAGTGGACTCCAGCGCCGTCCATAACAACAAGGGACCCCTAGCATGCCCGTACCCGACCCGTTCCGTGAAGGCCTCGCCCGTGGCTGGACCACCTACAACGGCGCGCAACTGAGCCAGGACCTCACGCTGGAAGCGGACGTGGCGATCATCGGCAGCGGCGCCGGCGGTGGCACCACGGCGGAAATCCTCAGCGCCGCCGGTTACAAGGTATTGCTCATCGAAGAAGGTCCGCTGAAGACCAGCCACGACTTCACGCTGCGGGAGGACCAGGCCTATACCAGCCTGTACCAGGAAGGCCTCGGACGCATGAGCAAGGACGGCGCCATCACCATCCTCCAGGGACGTGCGGTGGGCGGCACGACGTTGATCAATTGGACTTCAAGCTTGCGCACCCCAACGCAAACCCTTGAGCACTGGGCGGCCGAACACAACGTCAAAGGCCACGGCCCCGCCGACATGGCCCCTTGGTTTGAACGGATGGAACAACGCCTCGGCGTGGCACCCTGGATGATTCCACCCAACGCCAACAACGACGTGATCCGCAAGGGCTGTGAACAATTGGGCTACGCCTGGCATGTCATCCCACGCAACGTGCGAGGTTGCTGGAACCTGGGATACTGCGGCATGGGCTGCCCGACCAACGCCAAGCAATCGATGCTCGTCACCACCATACCCGCCACGCTGGACAAGGGCGGCGCGCTGCTTTACCTCGCGAGGGCTGAGCGTCTGGTCATCAAAAACGATGCGGTCGTCGGCTTGGATTGCCTGGCCATGGACGAGCATTGCGTGGCACCGACCGGGCGGCGCATCACGATCAAGGCGCGGCATTATGTATTGGCCGGCGGCGGTATCAACAGCCCTGCCCTGCTGTTGCGCTCCGAGGCACCGGACCCGCACGGACGGCTGGGCCAGCGCACGTTCCTGCACCTCGTGAACATGTCGGCCGGCCAGTTCGATGAAGTGATCAACCCGTTCTACGGCGCTCCGCAGTCGATTTATTCGGATCATTTCCAATGGCAGGACGGCGTCAGCGGCAGGATGTCGTACAAGCTGGAAGTGCCGCCATTACATCCCGCCCTTGCCGCCACGCTGCTGGGTGGCTTCGGCGGCGAAAATGCGGCGCACATGGCTCACCTGCCCCATACCCATGCAATGCTGGCGTTGCTGCGTGACGGCTTCCATCCGGATAGCCCCGGCGGCAGCGTCGAATTGCGCAGCGACGGCACGCCAGTGCTCGACTATCAGCTGTCGCCCTACGCCTGGGATGGCCTGCGCCGGGCATTTCACAGCATGGCCGAAATCCAGTTCGCCGGAGGCGCCCGGGCCGTGATGCCCCTGCACAGCGATGCCAATTATGTGAAAACCCTGGCGCAGGCCCGCGAAATGATCGACGGGCTTGATATGGTCCTGTACGGCACGCGCCTGGGCAGTGCCCATGTTATGGGCGGCTGCGCCATGGGAGAAGATCCGAAGGCTGCCGTGACAGACAGCCTCGGCCGACATCATCAATTGGGCAATCTCTCCATTCACGACGGCTCGCTGTTCCCCACCAGCATCGGCGCCAACCCGCAATTGTCGGTGTATGGATTGACGGCACAACTGGCGACATCCCTGGCCGAACGTCTGGAAAAACCTTGAAAACATGGATTGTTCGCAGCGTCTATAGTGCTTTCTTCGCCAACAGCCGACTTGGCCGGCCGAGATGGCTGCGATACCATCCGACTCCCCAACGGACTCCCGCCAGGACGACGCGATGAACCGAGTGTTGTACCCAGGTACCTTCGACCCTATTACCAAGGGCCATGGCGATCTGGTCGAACGCGCCTCGCGCCTGTTCGACCATGTGATCATCGCCGTCGCCGCCAGCCCGAAGAAAAACCCGCTGTTCCCGCTGGAACAACGAGTGGAGCTGGCCCGCGAGGTCACCAAGCACCTGCCCAACGTGGAAGTGGTCGGTTTCTCGACCCTGCTCGCGCATTTTGCCAAGGAAAAGAACGCCAACGTGTTCCTTCGTGGCCTGCGAGCGGTCTCGGATTTCGAGTACGAGTTCCAGTTGGCGAACATGAATCGCCAGCTGGCGCCGGACGTCGAGAGTCTTTTCCTGACGCCGTCGGAACGCTATTCCTTCATTTCTTCGACGCTGGTGCGAGAAATCGCGGCCCTGGGCGGCGATATCACCAAGTTCGTCCACCCGGCGGTGGCCGACGCGCTGACCCTGCGCTTCAAGAAATAACCCCTACGGGCGACGATCCCTAACGCGGCTCGACAGTCATGCGTGCGCAGTCCATCGCGCCCGCGTGCACTGCGCGCGTGATTGCGGCACAATTGCGTCTATTCGTTTTCAACTGCCCGGGCCCTACGCCCCGGCCGGAGTCTGCATGTCCCTTATCATCACCGACGACTGCATCAACTGCGACGTCTGCGAACCCGAGTGCCCGAACGAGGCCATTTCCCAAGGCGAAGAAATCTACGTCATCGACCCGAACCTGTGCACCCAGTGCGTCGGCCATTACGACGAACCCCAGTGCCAGCAAGTCTGCCCGGTGGATTGCATCCCGCTGGACGAGGCTCATCCGGAGACGGAAGAACAGCTGATGGCGAAATATCGCAGGATTACTGGCAAGGCTTGAGCTTCTGGACGGCCTTGCCGGCCCTATCGCGAGCAAGTGATTTATTTCTGCCACACAGCAGATCCCTGTGGAAGCGAACCTGCTCGCGACAGGGCCATCAGCCACACCACCAATGCACACAAGTGACGATTCACTCCTGCCGCTCGAACCCCTCACCGATACACCCCAGGCATCGCACGAATGTGGCCTTCGCCGGGTCCACCACCAACGCCTTGCCCGCATCGCCCACGCCGCCGCCCAGCGCGGTAAAGGGTAACGAAACGACAAACGCGCCGGCGCCGATCACAGTGGCAGCGAGCAGCAGCGGTCGCGCGATCAGCAAGTCGCCGATCATGGCGTAGGCCGGTGGGTTCTGGATGGTGTAGCGCGGATCACCGCTTTCGGTGTTTGCGAATACAGGCAAACCCACACTCAGCGAGAGCGCCAGAACGACAGGTCGAATCAGACTCATGGGTGCGATCCTTCGGCTAAATCAATATGACTACTGACTATAGACCGTAGGACGAATCAACTCTGGCAGCGTGGACACCAGACACTCGCTCGCTGCCCCAGGCGGATCTCCCGCAGCCCCGTGCCGCACATCTTGCACGTCTGCCCGCCTCGTCCGTACACAAACAGTTCCTGCTGGAAATACCCAGGCTGGCCGTCGCCGCCAATGAAATCCCGCAGCGTGGTCCCGCCGCGCTCGATGGCATGGGCGAGGATGCGCTTGATCTCGATCGCCAGTTTCAAATAGCGCGCCCGGGAAATGCCCCCCGCTTCGCGGCGCGGGTCGATTCCGGCGGCGAACAGCGCTTCCGTCGCATAAATATTGCCCACGCCCACGACGATCGCGTTATCCATGATGAACGGCTTGACCGCCATCGAGCGGCCGCGGGAAAGCTGGAAAAGCCGTTCGCCGTCGAACAGATCGGTCAGCGGCTCAGGCCCAAGGCGGATCAGGAGTTCGTGGTTGAGCGGATCAAGACTCCAGAGCATCGCGCCGAAGCGACGAGGGTCGGTGTAGCGCAGAGCCAGGCCCGACTCCAGTTCGATATCGACATGCTCATGCCTCGCGGCGGGCATGCCGGTTTCAACCAGCCGCAAATTGCCGGACATGCCCAGATGACTGATCAACGTGCCGACTTCGGCGTTGATCAGCAAATACTTGGCCCGCCGTTCCACTTGAACGATGCGCTGCCCCGAGAGGCGCACATCGAGGTCTTCAGGAATCGGCCAGCGCAAGCGGTGATCGCGCACCACCACGCGGCTGACCCGCTGCCCCTCGAGATGTGGCGCGATTCCGCGGCGAGTGGTTTCGACTTCCGGCAGTTCTGGCATGGGGTTCTCGAATCAGGCGAAGACTGGCATTCAACGACTGGCCAGGTCGCGTATTTCCTGTTTCTGGGTCTGGAAGTCATATTCCGACAACCCGATATAGTCGAGCACCAGCGGTCCGACGCATTCCCACTCGTGATCGTCGGCCTGGTTACCCAGCACGCGGTGGGACGAGCAGATGTTTTCCGACATCTTCAGGATCGCCAGCAGGTTTTTCAGCGGGCAGTTATTGCGCGCATTTTCGTCGCTGAAGATCGCCAGGGCGTTGTGGTGATTGGCGATGGCCTGGCTGACATGGTCCGGCAGGCGCCAGGACTTGGACGTGTAGTAACCGACCACGGCATGGTTGGTATTGAACACACGGTTTTCGGTGTCCACCACCCGGCATTCGGCACTGGCGTTGGCGTAGGCCTCCTCCAGCACGCTCATGTAGGTTGGGAATTGCTTGAGCATCAGCGGCACGCCACAGTCGTGGAACAGCCCGAGGGCGTAGGCTTCGTCACCATTCTGCATACCGAGGCGCTTGGCCAGGGTCAGGCAGGTCATCGCCACGTCCTGGGCGGTGTCCCAGAAACGATTCAAGGTCACGATGGTGTCGTCGTGCAACTCTCCCTTGATCGATTGGGCATTGATCAGGTTAATGATCGAACGGCTGCCCAGCAGGTTCACCGCGCGCTGGATCGAGGTGATCTTGTTGCTCAAGCCGTAATACGGCGAATTGACGATCTTGAGCAAGGCCCCGGAGAGGCCCGGATCCTGGGAAATCAGCTTGGCGATGGTCTCCAGGTCCGGATCGGGCATGTACTGCTCCATCTGCAGATCCACCATGATTTGCGGCTGCGGCGGGACGCTGATCCCTTGCAGGGACTGTTGGATCTGTTCGGTGGAAAGCTCTTTGGACATGGGTACGCACTCTGGGCCAGGCGGGGATTCTAACCCTTAAAGATAAATCCGGCACACCGCCGGGTAGACCGGCGGAACTTTCATTCAAGCCTCGGCTTCGGATTTTGTAGGACCGACAACCAAGCCTGCATACCGGCTTAGGTCGGCAGCTCACCCACTCAGCTTGAGGAGATTTTTCATGCCCGGCTCCCTGAATGACAAACGCGTGGCCATCCTGGTGACAAATGGTTTTGAACAGGCCGAACTGACCGGTCCGAAGCAGGCGCTGGAGCAGGCCGGGGCCAAGGTGGAAATCGTTTCGGCCAGCGAAGGCCAGGTCAAAGGGTGGAACCATGACCAGCCGGCCGACGATTTCCAGGTCGACCTGACGTTCAAGGCCGCCAATGTCGAGCAATACGATGCCGTGGTGCTGCCCGGTGGGGTACAGAACTCCGACACGATCCGTATCGACCCCGACGCCCAGAACCTGGTCAAGGGCTTCGAGGCGGCCGGCAAACCCATCGCAGTGATTTGCCATGGCGGCTGGTTGCTGGTGTCGAGCGGGCTGGTCAAAGGCAAGACAATGACCAGCTACAAGACCCTCAAGGATGATTTGACCAATGCCGGCGCGAACTGGGTCGATCAGGAAGTGGTCAAGGATGGCAAACTGATCAGCAGCCGCCAGCCTGATGACATTCCTGCTTTCAACCGCGAGCTGATCAGCGCGCTGTCCGCCTGAAGCCGTTACATTGCGGCGAGGCGAGCGCGCTCCTTCGCCGCATGTCCAGCACAAGCCCCGCAACGGTTGCAACACGGTATACTCCCGCTCTTTTTTCCGGAGCGACGTCATGTCCCTGCCTAGCCTGCGCCTCAAAGCCAACGCCGACCGTCGCCTGCGCGCCGGCCATTTGTGGGTCTACAGTAACGAAATCGACGTAGCCGCCACCCCGCTGCACGGTTTCAAGGCTGGCGACCAGGCCATCCTGGAGGCTGCGGGCGGCAAGCCGCTGGGCATCGTCGCGATGAGCCCCAACAACCTGATCTGCGCCCGATTGCTGTCCCGTGACGTGAAGCTGCCCCTGGACAAATCCCTGCTGGTGCATCGCCTCAACGTGGCGTTGTCCCTGCGCGAGCGCCTGTTCGACAAGCCGTTCTATCGCTTGGTCTATGGTGATTCCGATTTGCTGCCGGGGCTGGTGGTCGACCGTTTCGGCGACATCCTGGTGGTCCAGATCGCTTCCGCCACCATGGAAGCCCATAAAGACGACGTGATCGCCGCCCTGACCCAGGTCCTCAAGCCCAGCGGCATCCTGTTCAAGAACGACTCCGCGGCCCGTGACGCCGAAGGCCTCGAACGCTACGTCGAGACTGTGTTCGGCCTGGTACCGGAATGGGTCGCCCTGGAAGAGAACGGCGTGAAGTTCGAAGCCCCGGTGATGGAAGGCCAGAAGACCGGCTGGTTCTATGACCATCGCATGAACCGCGCGCGCCTGGCGCCGTATGCCAAGGGCAAGCGCGTGCTGGACCTGTTCAGCTATATTGGCGGCTGGGGCGTGCAAGCCGCCGCGTTCGGGGCCAGCGAAGTCTTCTGCGTCGACGCATCGGCATTCGCCCTTGACGGCGTGGAGCGCAACGCTGCCCTGAACGGCTTCGCCGAACGGCTGACCTGCATCGAAGGCGATGTATTCGAAGCCTTGAAGGAGCTCAAGGCCGGCGAGGAGCGTTTCGACGTCATCGTGGCCGACCCGCCCGCCTTCATCAAGCGCAAGAAGGATCTGAAGAACGGCGAAGGCGCCTACCGACGCCTCAACGAGCAAGCCATGCGCCTGCTCAGCAAGGACGGCATCCTGGTCAGCGCTTCGTGCTCGATGCACTTGCCCGAGGACGACCTGCAAAACATCCTGCTGACCAGCGCCCGTCACCTGGACCGCAACATCCAATTGCTCGAACGCGGCGGCCAAGGCCCAGACCATCCGGTGCATCCGGCAATCGCCGAAACGCGCTACATCAAGAGCATTACTTGCCGTCTGCTGCCCAACAGCTAAGGCCTTGTTGGGCGTAGCCGCTGCTGCGCCCAGCCTGCAACAATTAGAACGTCCCCACGCAGCCCAGGCTGCGTTTTTTTTGGTCGTAAGAAAAGTTACCGCATCAGGAAGCAAATAATTGTATTAGTAGATCTTGTATGAACTATCCCACGCAATTACTGGAGCCGTCCTACCTGATATTTGCTTGCCATGCATTCGTTAGAAACTATGATTGAGCTGTCACACCGGAAGTGACAACCCATAGTAAAAAACAACACTTAACGAACAAGGAGTTTCGTCATGAAAACAATTACCCTCGAAGTCAGCAAAATCGCCAACCTGGCAGGCTTGGTGACGCCTAAAGCCCGCTAAGCAAGACGACGGGGACGCGGTTGCCGGCGCCTCGCCCCCTTCTTTCTCTTCGCCACAGCGGAAACGATGCCATGCAAATAAACCCTTGCCTGTTCATATTGGCGCGCCCACCCCATCAAGTCGTATGGAATTATGAACAACACACCCAGTTCGAACTGGACATCTATTACGCAACCAGACTGGCGCAACTTATAAACGACCCTTCACGATTCGATCGTTCAAACCCCATCGACAGGGAATTTGCCAAAGTCGATATATTGGTCGAGGGTCGGACTAAGAATATTGACTGGAAGTGGGACGAACTCTCCAGGATCTTTCATATCGGAACAAAAAACATTCCCTGCGAGAGCGTCCCCCAGGATGTGGACGAATGGGCGACGCTTTACCTGCACCATTGCGCCGAAGTCCTCTCCTCTCCCGCGCCCCCAGCCAGGACAACACCCTGTCCCGTCGGGCGAACCGTCCTTGAGCGCCCTTCATGGGATGAACTCAAAGAGGTGTCGCTGGTACGGACGCTCGTCAGCCGAAGCACCTCCCGCTCATTCGACAATCGCGCCATTTCCATTGCTCAGGTCAGCACTCTCCTTTACCTGGCCTTGGGTTACCTGAACGAACGATCATGCCCTCTCGAACGGTTCGCCGCGCGAAGAAGCAGCCCCTCGGGTGGTGGTCTTAATGCCTGCGAAGGTTATTTGTACGTGCGTAACGTCACGGGACTTGATGCGGGCCTCTATGCCTATCACCCGGACGAACATTCGGTCAGCCTGATCCGGACGCTGCCGGATGAATCCCTGGGCCAGCTGCTGTGCGGCCAGCATTTCATCAACAACCTGCCGTTCGGGCTGTTCATTACTTCGCGCTTCGACAAGCTCTGGTGGAAGTACGAACATTCGCGCGCCTATCGGATGGCTTTTGTCGAGACCGGCCATGTCTCCCAGAGCTTCCTGATGGTAGCCACTGCCATGGGCCTCGATACATGGCTGACAGGGGCCTTGGCCGACTGCCAGGTGGAGCACTTGCTCGGCCTTGAGGGAACCCCCGAACAACCGTTGTTCTTTGTCGGCTGCGGCCACGGTGACGGCCAGGTCCACTGCCGCGAGTTGATATCGTTGCTCGACGAACAGGACGCTGCGCCATGAGCGAGCAGACCTTTGTCCAGCCACCGCTTTACTCCTTGGCCGACTGGAATCGCAAAGCCGCCGTAAGAGCAGGTAAGGACGACTATCGCCTGCCTGACGATCTGGAGCGGCAGTTATCGAGCCGGCACTGGTTTCCACCAGCCTTCATTCCCTATGTCGAACACCCGTTGGTCATACACGCAGGTCAATCCGTTGCCCAACGGCTGGCGGCCAATCACCTGGTGTACTTCCTCGATTACACGACGATGCTGGAACACCGGATCGTCAACCGCTCCGTGGAGGCACTGGTCCATGGCGAACTGGCCGTGCCGATTCCGACCGAAATGAAAACCGCGGCCCTGCAGCTGTATACGGACGAGGGCTACCACGCACTGTTTTCCAACGAGGTGGCTGAACAGATCGCTGCCTTGTACGGCATCCAGGATCGCCCTCCGGCCAGGCGAATCGGTTGGCTGTTGGGCGTGATCCAAAAATGCCCACCCCCGGACCGCCCCCTCGCGTGGTTCCTGTTGGGGTTTGTCTCCGAAACGATCATTGCCCGGGAGCTGCTCACCCTCACCCGGAAAACCTTGGTCTGTACGGTCTACCGCATGCTCAAAACTCATCTGCAGGACGAAGCGCGCCACAGCCGATACTTCAGCGAGGTCTTCGGCTACCTCTGGCCGATTCTCGACGCAACACAACACGAGTGGGCGGCGAGGCTGCTGTTGGAGATCATCGGGCTCTATTTCGAACCGGATATCCCCTGGTTGATGGGCAGCCTCGCCAGCGTGGGCTTCGACGAGACGGCATCCCTCCAGATCGTTGCCGACATCGTGCCGCCACACGCCCATGCCGCACGGGTTCGCTCAGGTGCGGTATCGACATTCGCGGCCATGCAACGAGCCGGTTTTTTTGACAATGACCACAACCGAGCGCTCTTTTGCGAGGCGGGGTTCCTTGATGGCTGACCTATCCAGTCGTCCATCTGTGGACAAGCCAGCCATCGTCGGGCTCTTGACGATGTTGACGCTGCTTGGCGTGTTTCCGATCGATGTTGTACTGCCTTCGTTTCCGGCGCTGGCTGGGCACTTTCGCAACTCATCCTCAGACATTGCCCTGTCTGTCAGCCTGTTTGCCGTAGGCATTGCGCTCTCACAGCTATTGATTGGCCCGCTTTCCGATGCCATGGGCCGCAAGACACTGTTGTTGGTCGGCATCGCCGTCTCGGTTGTCGGCGCAGCGGGGTGCACCTTGACTGACGACTTCCGGCTGTTCCTGGTTTTTCGAATCATCCAGGCGTTGGGGTGCGGTTGCTTTGTGCTCTCCCAGGCACTGGTCCAGGACCTGTTTACCGGAACGCAACAGCAGCGGCTGCGTATCTTTCTGGTCACCTGCGGCGGCGTCTTTATTTCCATCTCGCCACTGGCCGGCACTGGCCTACAAGGTTGGATGGGGTGGCGCGGCAGTTTTCTGGTGTTCATCGTACTGGCAATCGGCGCATTTGCCGGCGCCTGTCTTTTACTTGAAGGCCCGGCCCAAAACTGCCGATCCAGGCGGATGAACTTCTTTGCGTCTTATCGCAGAGTCTGCGGTCATTTCAGCTTCATGGCCTATTGGCTGATTTCGGCACTTGCGTTTTCCTGTCATTTTTCATTCATTGTCATTTCGCCATTGATCTTCATCGACCAATTGCAGCTCTCGCAGCAGGCTTTCTCAGTGATGCTCCTGGGCTACGGGCTGGCCTATATCGGCGGCGGCGCATTCGCGACCGTACTCGACAACCGAATCGACTCGCACACCCAGATCATCACCGGCCTGAGCCTGATCCTGACGGCGGGTCTATCGATGCTGGTGCTTTTCTACATCATTGGCCTGTCCATCACGACCGTTCTGCTGCCCATGGTTGTATGCACCACTGGCACAACGATTGCGCGCGCGGCCGCCCATACCCGGGCGATGAACACCTTTGCGGAGCAAGCGGGTACCTCCGCATCGGCGGGCAGCGTGCTGATCTTCATCACGGGCGGCCTGGCCAGCGCCGGAATCAGCCTCTCTCCCTTACCCTTGCCTTTCACGCTTGCGCTATGCCTGACCGCGTTCAGCCTCCTTGGCATGACGCTCAACACGCTGGTCAGGCTTCGTCACCGAAGGTTATTGCCCGGCTGAACGCTGCCAGTCGTCATCCCGAGCGTGAGATTGGCGACAGATCGGCGCTTTGCGTCATTTCATCCTGGCGCCAGCGGTGTAGAATCGGGGCATTCATCGCCATTCATCCCCGGCGGGTTTATGAGCTCATGCTGAGGCACGCAGCGATCCTGCAAAGTCATCGGCCACTTCCGGACACACCGCCAATCCCGAGTGTTCCAGACGTCGACAGAAGCTCACTCCCCATTGATACCTGATAAGTACCTGATTAGCCGCCCGGAGTGCTCCATGCCTGATTACCGTTCGAAAACATCCACCCATGGCCGCAACATGGCCGGCGCCCGTGCATTGTGGCGCGCCACGGGGATGAAGGATGACGACTTCAAGAAGCCGATCATCGCCATTGCCAACTCTTTCACCCAGTTCGTACCGGGTCACGTCCACCTCAAGGACCTGGGCCAATTGGTTGCCCGTGAAATCGAACGTGCCGGCGGTGTTGCCAAGGAATTCAACACCATCGCCGTGGACGACGGCATCGCGATGGGCCACGACGGCATGCTTTATTCGCTGCCCAGTCGCGAGATCATCGCCGACTCGGTCGAGTACATGGTCAACGCCCACTGTGCCGACGCCATCGTCTGTATCTCCAACTGCGACAAGATCACCCCCGGCATGCTCATGGCCGCACTGCGCCTGAACATCCCGGTAATCTTCGTTTCCGGCGGCCCGATGGAAGCCGGCAAGACCAAGCTCGCCAGCCACGGCCTCGACCTGGTGGACGCGATGGTAATCGCCGCCGACTCCAGCGCTTCTGACGAGAAGGTCGCCGAGTACGAGCGCAGCGCCTGTCCGACCTGCGGTTCGTGCTCCGGCATGTTCACCGCCAACTCGATGAACTGCCTGACCGAAGCCCTGGGCCTGGCATTGCCAGGCAACGGTTCGACCCTGGCCACCCACAGCGACCGCGAGCAACTGTTCCTGCAGGCCGGCCGGACCATCGTCGAGCTGTGCAAGCGTTACTACGGCGAAAACGATGAATCGGTGCTGCCACGCAACATTGCCAACTTCAAGGCGTTCGAGAATGCCATGACGCTGGACATCGCCATGGGCGGTTCCACCAACACCATCCTGCACTTGCTCGCTGCCGCTCAGGAAGCCGAGATCGACTTCGATCTGCGCGACATCGACCGCCTGTCCCGTCACGTACCGCAGCTGTGCAAAGTCGCGCCGAACATCCAGAAGTACCATATGGAAGACGTGCACCGCGCCGGCGGCATCTTCAGCATCCTCGGCTCCCTGGCCCGAGGCGGTCTGTTGCATACCGACCTGCCAACGGTACACAGCAAGACCATGGCCGAGGCCATCGCCAAGTGGGACATCACCCAGACCACCGACGAAGCCGTGCATCACTTCTTCAAGGCCGGTCCGGCGGGCATCCCGACCCAAACTGCCTTCAGCCAATCGACTCGCTGGGAAACCCTGGATGACGACCGTGAAAACGGCTGCATCCGCAGCGTCGAGCACGCCTACTCCAAGGAAGGCGGCCTGGCTGTGTTGTACGGCAACATTGCCCTGGACGGCTGTGTGGTAAAAACCGCCGGCGTCGACGAGTCGATCCATGTATTCGAAGGCAACGCCAAGATCTTCGAAAGCCAGGACAGCGCCGTGCGCGGCATCCTTGCCGATGAAGTGAAGGCCGGCGATATCGTGATCATTCGCTACGAAGGCCCGAAAGGCGGCCCGGGCATGCAGGAAATGCTCTACCCGACGTCCTACTTGAAGTCCAAAGGCCTGGGCAAAGCCTGCGCGCTGCTGACGGACGGGCGGTTCTCTGGCGGCACCTCTGGCCTGTCCATTGGCCACGCTTCGCCGGAAGCGGCGGCTGGCGGCGCCATTGGCCTGGTGCGCGATGGCGACAAGGTATTGATCGACATTCCCAACCGCTCGATCAACCTGCTGATCAGCGACGAAGAATTGGCCGAACGCCGCGTCGAGCAGGACAAGAAAGGCTGGAAGCCGGTGGAAGTGCGTCCGCGCAAAGTCACCACCGCCCTAAAGGCCTACGCCCTCCTCGCCACCAGCGCCGACAAAGGTGCGGTGCGCAACAAGGCGATGCTTGACGGGTTGTAAGCGTCCTAGCTTCGAACAAAATGCCCCGCCAAGCGCGGGGCATTTTTTTGGGCTTCAGTCTGACCCTTTTGGGCCAAGTGCTCCCTCGCCACAGGGTTACTTGGTATCAGTGTGGGGGACGGGTTTACTGAATGTCCTCGGGCTTGACGATCACCCAGTTCTTGTCAGCCGTCACCGGCAATCCTTCCTTGGCCTGGGCGGCGGCGTGCTTGGCCATCATGCCGTTGATCTGGGTCATGTACTTGTCCTTGCGGTTGACCCACAGGTGGATGCCGCCCTTGGCCACGTCCACATCGTGGAACAACATGTAGCCGTCGCTGCTCGGCGTATCGCCGGCGACGAGTACGGGTTTTTTCCATTCGTCGATGTAGGTCAGGATCGCCGCATGCTTGCCGGCCATCCAGGTCGCCGGGGTCCAGAGGTAGGGGGTGTACTCCAGGCCCAGGTTGGCGTTCTCGTCGTATTTGCCGTTTGTGATCTGTTTGCGCGCGGTGGTCAGCTCGCCGGTCTTGCGGTCCTTGAGCAGCGTGGTCACGCCGATCACGTTCTGCGGCTTGAGGTTGTAGCCGTACTTCGGATCGGCCGCGACCATGCGCACCAGCTCTTCGGAAGCCGCGGTCATGACGTAGACCTCGATACCGTTTTCCATCAGTTTGTTGTACAGCTCGGTCTGGCCGGTGAAGATTTTCGGCGGGTTGACGTTGTACTGGACCACTTTGTCGCCATCGTAATAGGTGGTCGGCACCGGTTTGCCTGAAGCCATCAATTCATCGACATAACCCTTCAGCTCCTTGAGCGTGAACCCAGAGAACACCTGGGCCACCCACGGGTAGCAAACCATGTCGTCCAGTTCGCACAGGCGGTAGTAATAGCTGAAGAGGCTTTCCTTGTGTTCAGCCGTATCCTTGAACGGCATCAGCTTCAGGGATGGGTCCAGGGTTTCACGGCTGATGAGGCCCTTGTTCTCCATGAACGGCAACAGCGACTCCTCCAGGTCGTAGCGGTAGCTGGTGTTGTCCATGTCAAAGACCGCGTAGTTACCCTTGTTGGCGTTGGCCGCGATCATCGCTTCCAGCGCCTTGGCCTGTTCCGCCGGCCAGTGCTTGAGATCGGTGGCGAGCGCTTGGCCGACGAGGCCCAAGCCTAGAGCGACAGCGAGCAGGTGCGGTACGAGCTTCATCGGCGTTTACTCCCAGTTTGTAAGAATTTGACGCTAACAAATGCCTGTGACGGATCCCGCCTGTGGGCGACCGCTTGCGTCCCGATAACGGCAGCGGCATGTCCGTGGACGCCAACGCCTTATTCCAAAAGCGACAGTAAACATTCTTTTTTAGTATTAATTCTTTAGATATCAGACTGTTAGGCTTTCCGGCTCACAGTCGCGGCTCGTGGCGACTGGCAAAGTCTTATCGGAGTTTTTCATGAATGTGCCGCTGATACTCAATCTGCTGGTGTTCATTGGCCTGCTGTTCGGCCTTGCGCAAACCCGCCACGGCACCTGGAGCCTGGCCAAAAAAGTCTTGCTGGCGCTGGCGCTGGGCGTGGTGTTCGGTATCGCCCTGCATACGATTTATGGGGCAGCGAATCCCGTGCTCAAAGCGTCGATCGGTTGGTTCGACCTCGTGGGCAATGGCTATGTGCAGTTGCTGCAGATGATCGTGATCCCGCTGGTCTTCGCCTCGATCCTCAGCGCCGTGGCCCGCCTGCACAATGCCGCGTCCCTGGGCAAGATCAGCTTCCTGACCATCGGTACGCTGCTGTTCACCACCGCCATCGCGGCGCTGATCGGCATCGGCCTGACCAACCTGTTCGGCCTCACCGCCGAGGGCCTGGTGGCCGGCACCCAGGAACTGGCGCGCCTGCAAGTGATCCAGGGCGACTACGCCGCAAAGGTCGCCAACCTGAACATCCCGCAGCTGCTGCTTTCGTTCATTCCACAGAATCCTTTTGCCGACCTTGCCCGGGCGAAGCCGACGTCGATCATCAGCGTGGTGATTTTCGCCGCGTTCCTCGGTGTCGCCGCGTTGCAGTTGCTCAAGGATGACGTTGAGAAAGGCCAGAAGGTGGTCGACGCCATCGACACCCTGCAAAGCTGGGTGACGCGCCTGGTGCGCCTGGTGATGAAGCTCACGCCATACGGCGTGCTGGCGCTGATGACGAAGGTGGTCGCCGGCTCGAATCTGCAGGACATCATCAAGCTCGGTAGTTTCGTAGTGGTGTCGTACCTGGGGCTGGGCTTGATGTTCGTGGTCCATGGCCTGCTGGTGTCGGCCGCCGGGATCAACCCGCTGCGTTTCTTCCGCAAGATCTGGCCGGTGTTAACGTTCGCCTTCACCAGCCGTTCCAGCGCCGCGACCATTCCGTTGAGCATCGAGGCCCAGACCAGTCGCCTCGGCATTCCCCGGGCGATCGCCAGCTTCAGCGCCTCGTTCGGCGCCACCATCGGCCAGAACGGTTGTGCTGGGCTGTATCCGGCGATGCTGGCGGTGATGGTCGCGCCCACCGTGGGCATCAACCCGCTGGATCCGGTGTGGATCGCAACGCTGGTCGCCATCGTGACCTTGAGTTCGGCGGGCGTGGCGGGAGTCGGTGGTGGCGCGACGTTCGCCGCGCTGATCGTGCTGCCGGCCATGGGTTTGCCGGTCTCGCTGGTGGCGCTGCTTATTTCGGTGGAGCCGCTGATCGACATGGGCCGCACTGCATTGAATGTCAGTGGCTCGATCACTGCGGGGGCGATTACCAGCCAGGTGATGCAGCAGACTGACAAAGCACTGCTCGATGCCGACGAGCATGGGGAGTTGGCGCAGGCTTGACGGGGGGCCTGCTAAATCGGCTATCGCGAGCAAGCTTGCTCGCGATGCTTCAGCGTTTTTCCCAGACTTCGAAACTGTAGGCCGGCTTGTCCCCTTCGGCCGGATTCGGCTGGTTCGAAACCAGCTTCCACTGGTTCGAATCAAACGCCGGGAACCAAGCATCCCCTTCCGGGCTCAGCGCCACGCGGGTCAGGTACAGCCGATCCGCCTGATCCAATGCCTGCGCATAGAGCTGGGCACCGCCGATCAGCATCAGCTCGTCCACGCCCTGTTCCAACGCCCAGGCTTCGGCCCGTTCCACTGCGGCTTCAAGCGTGGAATAAACCTGCGCGCCTTCCAAAACCAGGCTGGGTTGGCGGCTCACCACGATATTCAAGCGACCCGGCAGCGGTCGACCGAGGGAGTCCCAGGTCTTGCGGCCCATGATGATCGGCTTGCCCAGAGTGGTGGCCTTGAAATATTTGAAATCCCCCGGCAAGTGCCAGGGCATGGTGTTGTCGATGCCGATCACGCGGTTTTCACCGAGGGCTGCGATCAGGCTTAAGGGAAGAGTTTTTTTCATGGGGGCGAGGATACCAGAGGCCCGGACTGGCGCCACAGCGGTTATGCTCTTTGCTCATTCGAGCAACGGAAGCGCCCGTGACAGAACTGCAGAACCTCTGGTTGACCGAGACGATACGCCTGCGTGAAGAACACGCCGGCCCGCTCGAGGACCAGGAAGCCAATCGCCTGGCCCGCGCGGCAGGAGGCGATCTATCTACCCGCATCCGCCACCGCGCCGGCTGGCTGGCCGACCGCGACGGCCTTGCTCAAGCCCTGCGCCACTGGCTGCAGGGAGCGCGGCTGGCGCTGATGGCGTTGGCGGTGCTCGCCATCGCCAGCGGCGCCGGCCTGGGCTTCGCCGCCCTCGGCGATGGACGCGCGCCGGTCAACGTTTTCTGGGCCTTGGGCAGCCTGTTGGGGCTGAACCTGCTCCTGCTCATTGGCTGGCTCCTGGGCCTGCTGTTCGCTGGGGAGCAAGGCGCCACGCTGGGACGCCTTTGGCTGTGGCTCAGCGAAAAACTGGCGCGCGATGCCAAGGCTGCCCAACTGGCGCCAGCCCTGCTGCTGTTGTTGCAACGGCACCGGCTCAATCGCTGGGCGCTCGGCGTGCTGGTCAACGGCTTGTGGCTACTGGCGATGCTTAGCGCGCTGGTCATCGTACTGATGCTGATGGCGACCCGGCGTTATGGCTTCGTCTGGGAAACCACGATTCTGGGCGGCGATACCTTTGTCGCCATGACCCAGGCCCTCGGTGCGCTGCCCGCCCTGCTGGGCTTCAGCGTGCCGACCGTCGAGATGATCCGCGCCAGCGGTGACGCCGCGTTGGATATCGAGAGCGCCCGCCAGGCCTGGGCCGGGTGGTTGGTCGGCGTCTTGCTGGTCTACGGCGTGCTGCCGCGCCTGTGCCTGGCGCTGCTGTGCCTGTGGCGATGGCGTCGTGGCCGCGCCAGACTTCGCCTGGACTTGAACCTGCCCGGTTACGCGCAGTTGCGCGAGCGGTTGATGCCCAGCAGCGAGCGCCTGGGGGTCAACGATGCCGCGCCCGCACAGTTGCACAGAATCGACAGCGCCGTCGGGGCAATGGAAAGTGACGGCGCGTTGCTGGTGGCGATCGAGCTGGACGAACGTCCCTGGCCGCCCAAGCTGCCCGACTCCGTTAAAAACGCCGGCATCCTCGACAGCCGCGAGTCCCGCCACAGACTCTTGGAACAACTGTCGCGTTTCCCACCCGCGCGCCTGGCGATTGCCTGCGACCCCCGACGTTCGCCGGACCGTGGAAGCCTAGCGTTGATTGCCGAGCTGGCCCGCAGCGCCAGCGCTACCCGTATCTGGTTATTGCAGGCGCCACCCGGCGAAGCGCTGGACGGCGAGCGCCTGGGTGATTGGCATAACGCGCTGCAACAGTTGGAGTTGCCGTTCGCCGATTGCGCCCCGATGAACTGGCTGGAGACCGGCCATGACTGAATCCCTCAAGCCCCTGAAGCTCGCGGTGGTCGGCCACACCAATGTCGGCAAGACCTCCTTGCTGCGCACCCTGACCCGCGACGTCGGCTTCGGCGAGGTGTCCCATCGCCCGAGCACCACCCGTCACGTCGAAGGGGCTCGCCTGTCGGTGGATGGCCAGGCGCTGCTGGAACTGTACGACACGCCGGGGCTGGAAGACGCCATCGCCCTGCTCGATTACCTGGAACGCCTGGAGCGGCCGGGCGAACGCCTGGACGGCCCGGCACGCCTGGCGCGCTTCCTCGATGGCAGTGAGGCCCGGCAACGCTTCGAGCAGGAAGCCAAGGTGCTGCGGCAGTTGCTCGCCAGCGATGCCGGACTGTATGTCATTGATGCCCGCGAGCCAGTGCTGGCCAAATACCGCGATGAGTTGGAAGTCCTCGCCAGTTGCGGCAAACCGCTGCTACCGGTGCTCAACTTCGTCAGCAGCGCCCAGCATCGCGAACCTGAGTGGCGCGAAGCCCTGGCACGATTGGGCCTGCATGCGCTGGTGCGCTTCGACAGCGTCGCCCCGCCGGAAGACGGCGAACGGCGCCTGTACGAAAGCCTTGCACTGTTGCTGGAAAACGCTCGCGAACAGCTGGAGCGACTGATCGATGATCAACAGGCCCAGCGCCAGGCTCGCCAGCAGAGCGCAAAGCGCCTGATCGCCGAACTTCTGATTGATTGTGCCGCCTGCCGACGCAGCGTCGCCAGCGATGCGGATCTGGAGCACCAGGCCATCGGCCAATTGCGCGACGCCGTCCGTCAGCGCGAGCAGCGCTGCGTTGAAGCGCTGCTCAAGCTTTACGCTTTCCGTGCCCAGGACGCGGCCGCCAGCGATTTGCCTCTGCTGGACGGTCGCTGGGGCGATGACCTGTTCAATCCCGACACCCTCAAGCAATTGGGCGTGCGAGTCGGTGGCGGGATCGCGGCCGGGGCAGCGGCGGGTGCGGGCGTGGATTTGCTGGTGGGAGGGTTGACCCTTGGCGCCGCAGCCCTGGCCGGAGCCATTGCCGGCGGTGCGCTGCAAACCGCCCGCAGCTATGGCAACCGGTTGATGGGCAAGCTCAAGGGCCAGCGCGAACTGACCGTGGACGACAGCGTGCTGCGCCTCCTGGCCTTGCGCCAACGGCAATTGCTGCAAGCGATCAATCAGCGCGGTCATGCGGCGATGGACAGTATCCGTATCGCCACGCCCCACGATAAGACATGGCGCGAAGGCAGGTTGCCCGAAGCATTGAACAAGGCCCGGGCGTATCCGCAGTGGTCGTCGCTCAACCCCAGTCCCCGCTTGAGCCAGGCCGAGCGGCAAGAGCAGATCGAGCTATTGGCCGAGCAGCTTTAGACACCGTCATTTCTGTGCTGAGGGGATTTATCCCCGTTGGGTCGCGAAGCGGCCCCCTGCTTTTTGGATGTGCGGCTGTGGTCGATATTTTTTTGGGGGCGCTTCGCACCCCAGCGGGGATAAATCCCCTCGCCACAAAAAAACGGTTCGCCGCAATTATTCCGCGGCCAACGCTTTTAGCGCTGACGCCGCTTCCGCCAGCTCCAGCTCGCTGAACACCCGTACGCCGTGGCGCTTGAGCAACGCCGCCGTCACGCCCTCGCCGAGGACTTTCACACCGCTGAATGTCCCGTCATAGGTGAGCAGGTTGCCGCAGGAGGGGCTGTTGGCCTTCAGCACGGCGATCCGGATGCCGTGTTCGCGCACCAAATCCAACGCTTGATAGGCACCCGACAAAAACTGCGCGCTCACATCCTCGCCATCGGTGGTGATGACCGCCGCGTCGCCATCGAGCACTTTCACTCCTTGCCCGCCAGGAATCTCCGCCGCCGGCCGGGGCGTGGGCAAGCCGCCGGCGACCTCCGGGCACAGCGGCACGACACGACCCTCGTCGAGCCATTGCTGGAGCTGATCGAATGGCCCGCTGGCGCCACCGTCGTAACGCACGCGATGACCGAGCAGACAGCGACTGACGAGGATTTTTTCCATGCTCAGAACAACTCGTTGCCGCGGCGTCGGAACCAACCGGTCAAGGACAGGCGCTCACGCGTCGCCGGCAGCACTTCATGGGGAATGTCCCCCGAGAGAAACACCACCAGGCAGCCGCCGGTGGGCACTACATCGTGCTCGCTTTCGCCCAGGTACATGCGCAGCTGACCGCCGTGTTCCGGCAGCCACGCGTCATTGAGATAGAGCACCGCCGAGACCATGCGCCGGTCATCGTCACGGAAGCGGTCGACGTGCTTGAGGTAGAACGCACCGGGCGGGTACAGGGCGAAGTGGCTCTCGAAATCCTCCAGGCCCAGGAACAGGCCGCGGTTCAAGGCCTCGCGCAGGCTGTCCATCAACCCCAGGTAACGGTCGCAGGCGTCAACCTGGCCGGGCTCGATCCACTGGATGTGATCGCCACGGATCCCTTCGCGAATTTCCGAAAACGGCCCGCGTCCAACGGCGGCCGGGGCCAGTTCACCTTCAGCGGCGCGCTGGCGGCACTCGGCCGCCAAGGCGCGCGTCAGCGCATCCGGCAGGAAGATGTTCTGCTGCGACCAGCCGCGCTCGGCCAGGTCGTCGACGATACGTAACAGCAACGGATGATCAGAAGGTATTTGCATGGCGCGCATAGTATTCCTGTGCCTGCAAAACCGACAGCGCCGCGCAGCGGGTTCGCTGCGCCAGGTGGCACCGCCGTACGAACTTGATACGAATTCTCGACAAGTTCCCGCACCCCACGGAGAATAGTCGGCTGCTGACAGGAGTCCCTATGCGCCGTTTGCTTTTCTCACTGTTGATGTTCTGCGTATTGCCCGCCTGGGCAGACAGCTACGACCAGTTGTACAAGGTCGCCGGCTGGCCGGAACAACGGGCGCATTTCAATGACGCCTTGAATGCCGCGCAGCAGCGCTATCAGAACAGCCTGCCGCCAGCGGTATTCCAGGCGTTGGTGAACAACAGCAACCAACGGTTCGCGCCCCAGGCCATGGACCAGCGGGCCGAGGCCCAGCTGCGCAAGAACCTTGCCGATCCGGACCCGGCCCTGACCTTTTTCCAATCGCCCCTGGGCCGCAAAGTCGTCGCGGCCGAACTGCTCGCCACCCGCCGCGACCAATTGGCGAAGAACGCCAAGGGCCTGCCGAAGATGCAGGCCAGCGATAACCGCCTGCTGATCATCGGCCATCTGGCCCAGGCCCTGCCCGCCCGCGAAGCCGGTGCCGAAGTCAGCCTGGCGATCGCCGGCGTGGCGGCCGACAGCCTGAGTTCGATGATTCCAGGCTTGCTGGGCGGCGGGCAGGCTCAAGGCATGTTGAACGGCCAGCGCCAGCGCCTGATGGACCAGATCGGTGCGGACCTGAACAACACGTTGCTGTACGTCTACCGTGACCTGACCGACACCGAGCTGGAAGAATTCGCCACCTTCGCCGAGTCGGCCGAGGGGCAGGCCTATTACCAGGCGGCGCTGGCGGCGATTCGGGCGGGGTTGGCGGTGGGGCAGAACTTAGGGCAGTAGGGATTCAACATCGCTATCGCGAGCAGGCTCGCTCCCACAGGGACTGATTGCACAGATCCATCGTGGGAGCGAGCCTGCTCGCGAACGCGATAGATCGATCACCGCCGGACCCGACTCATCCGCCTGCTCAAGAACTCAAACATTTCCTGACGCATCGCCAACCTCTCATTCGCCAGGTGATGCCGCCCCTGCGGCAACATCAGAACCTGCGGCCGGTCGAATTTGGCCTGCAACACTTGCAAGTTGTGTCGCCAATCCACCGTCATGTCCGCCTGCCCCTGGACGATCAACGGCTGGCGCGGGCTGCTCGGCGCCGCCTCTATGCGCTTGATCCACTGCGCGAGCGCCCCGACCCACGCGGTGGGCAGGCGCAGCGGTTGCAGCGGGTCGGCCTGCAGGAACGGAAGGAAATCCGGGTCGGTGGAATTCTCGGTGAACCGCCGGGCAATGCCGGTCACGAACGGCTTGAGCAGGTAATAACTGAGGCGCGACCAGCCCCAGGCGCGAGGCCGGACCAGGGGCGACAACAGGATGACCTGGCCCTGGGCCGGGCTGTTTGCGCCCTGGTTGAGGACATGGTCGACCACAATTGCCCCGCCGGTGCTTTGTCCGCACAGGTGCCAGGGTTGCGGCAAGCCAAGGCTCTCCCCTTCTGCCAGCAAACCTTGCAATGTCGCCTGGTAGTCGGCGAAATCGCCGATGCTGGCGCGCTCGCCACTGGACAATCCATGGCCCGGCAAGTCGCAGCTGATCACCACGAACCGCTGCTCCAGCGCCCAGTCGATCAAGTGCCGGTAAAGGCCCATGTGGTCGTAATAGCCATGGAAAAGGAACAGGGTCGCCACGGCTTTTTCCGGCCACCAGACCTGGCCGACCAGCTCATACCCCGCAACGTCGAAACGACCCAGGCCGCTGCGCAGCGTGCGTGCCGGGAAATCCAGTCCATAGAATTGCTGGTAGGCCTGCGCTTGCGCAGACAGCGGCTGCCACTGCGCCAAAGGTTGCAGGCTGGCGCGCAGATGATCAGGGTCAAAAGAAGCGGGCATTGGTATTCCAGGCAGGAGCGCATCGCGCGAAACAGGCTTTATAAGCCTGTGATATTCATCTGTCGCGTCGGGCATGGCAAGCTACGCGGCTCCAGAGGATCGACTCCATGCGCCCGTCCCATCGCACGACCTTGCTTGCCAGCCTGCTCGCCCTCGCGTGCGCCGTCGTGCTGTGGCTCGCCTACGACTGGTTCCAGGGCCGATTCCTGAGGACGTTCAGCCAACACACGGCAGTATTTTCCGGCGACCCCCTGCGCCTGCCGCCCGACCTGGCCGGCCCCGGCGCAATCCGCCTGGTGCATTTCTGGGATCCGGCCTGCCCGTGCAACGTTGGCAATCAGCAGCACCTCTCCGAGCTGGTCGAGAAATACACCCCCCTTGGCGTGGCGTTCTACGCAGTACAAAAAACCGGCAGCCTGGGCCGCCTGCCTGCCACGCTGAATAGCCTCAAGACACTGCCGGCGCTTCCCGGTTCGGAACAGATTCCTGCCAGCCCCGCCGTGGCGATCTGGGACCGCCACGGCAAACTGGCGTATTTCGGCCCGTACAGCGAAGGCTTGACCTGCAATTCGAGCAACAGCTTTATCGAACCGATTCTCGAAGCGTTGAGTACCGGCCGGCAAGTCGACGCAACCCACACCATGGCGGTGGGTTGTTATTGTCCGTGGGCCCAGGACACATCCAGCAAACAGTAGGGCCGAAGATATCCCTCCGAGGAACGATGCACCGGGAAGCGGTCACGTGTTAAACAGGCGATCCACAGCGAGATCGTGGGACCGCTGCCACTCGAATAAGGAATGACCATGAAACGGACCCTCGTCGCCTTCCTGTCACTGGTCGTCACCGCCGTTATCGTCGCGGGCGGCTACCTCTACAGCAAGCAGCCCACCCGCCAGGGCACGGTGCAGTTGCAAGGGCTGCAAGGCTCGGTGACGGTGCGCTACGACGAACGCGGCGTGCCGCATATCCGCGCCGAGAACGAAACCGACCTGTACCGTGCCCTCGGTTACGTCCACGCCCAGGATCGGCTGTTCCAGATGGAGATCATGCGGCGCCTCGCCCGGGGCGAGTTGGCCGAGATCCTCGGGCCCAAGTTGCTCGACACCGACAAGCTGATGCGCAGCCTGCGCATTCGCGAGCGCGCCGCCAGCTACGTCGCCGAGCAGGATCGACAGTCGCCGGCCTGGATCGCTACGCAAGCGTACCTGGACGGCATCAACGCCTATCAGCAAACCCACACGCGGCCGCTGGAGTTCGATGTGCTGGGCATTCCCAAGCGTCCCTTTACCGCTGAAGACACCGCCAGCATCGTTGGCTACATGGCCTACAGCTTCGCCGCGGCCTTTCGCACCGAACCCTTGTTGAGCTATGTGCGCGACGAACTCGGTGCCGAGTACCTGAAGATTTTCGACCTCGACTGGCAGCCGCAGGGCGTCCTGCCTCAGGATCCGGCAGGCGGCACGACACTGTCCGCCACTGACTGGAAAGACCTCAACGCCCTCGCCCGCCTGAGTGAGCAGGCCTTGGCCGACCATGGCCTGCCGCAGGTCGAAGGCAGCAACGCCTGGGCGGTCTCGGGCAACCGCACCCACAGCGGCAAGCCTTTGCTGGCGGGCGATCCGCATATCCGCTTTTCCACGCCGTCGGTGTGGTACGAAGCCCACCTGTCGGCGCCAGGTTTCGAACTCTACGGCCAGTATCAGGCCCTCATGCCGTTCGCCTCCCTGGGCATGAACAAGGATTTCGGCTGGAGCATCACCATGTTCCAAAACGACGACTTGGACCTGATCGCCGAGAAGATCAACCCGGACAACCCCGAACAGGTCTGGTACCGCGGCCAATGGGTGGACATGACCCGCAGCGAACAGCAGATCGCCGTCAAAGGCCAGGCCCCGGTAACGCTGGTGTTGCGCCAGTCGCCCCACGGCCCGATCGTCAACGATGCCCTCGGCGCCAATGCGGGCAAGACGCCAATCGCCATGTGGTGGGGGTTCCTGGAAAGCCGCAATCCGATCCTCGAGGCGTTCTACCAGCTCAACCGCGCCGACACCTTGGTGAAGGCCCGCGGTGCGTCGGCCAATATCCATGCGCCGGGGCTAAACGTGGTCTGGGCCAATGCCAAGGGCGACATCGGCTGGTGGGCCGCGGCGCAATTGCCCAAGCGGCCGGCTGGCGTGAAACCCGGCTTCATTCTCGACGGCACCAGCGCCGAAGCGGAAAAAGACGGTTTCTACCCTTTCAGCAGCAATCCCCAGGAAGAGAACCCGGCCCGGGGCTACATCCTCTCAGCGAATTTCCAGCCGGTGGCGGCCAGCGGGATCGAGATCCCTGGCTACTACAACCTCGCCGACCGGGGTCAGCAACTCGACCGACAACTGAGCGACAAACAGGCCAAATGGGACATCCAGACCACCCAGAAACTGCAACTGGGCACCACCACCGCCTATGGCCCGCGCCTGCTTGCACCTTTGTTGCCGATCCTGCGCGAAGCGGTCAGCGACCCGCAGGAGCGCAAGTGGGTGGAACAACTGGCTGAGTGGAAGGGCGACTACCCGCTGGACTCCATCAGCGCCACGCTGTTCAACCAGTTCCTGTATGACCTGGCCAACACCGCCCTGCGGGACGAACTGGGCGACGGATTCTTCGAAACCGCGCTATCGACCCGTGTCATCGACGCCGCGCTGCCACGCCTGGCCGCCGAGAAAGACTCGCCGTGGTGGGACGACCGATCGACGCTGGGCACCGAAACCCGCGCCGACACGGTGATCAAAGCCTGGGACAAATCCCTGGCGCACTTGAGGGCGACGCTGGGGGCCGACCCCGCCCAATGGCGGTGGGGTCAGGCACACACCCTGACCCATGGGCATCCCCTGGGCCAGCAAAAGCCGCTGGACCGGGTCTTCAACGTTGGACCGTTCGCCGCACCCGGCACCCATGAAGTACCGAACAATCTCTCGGCCAAGATCGGACCAGCGCCCTGGCCCGTGACCTATGGCCCTTCCACCCGGCGCATCATTGACTTCGCCGACCCGGCCCACAGCGTCACCATCAACCCTGTCGGCCAGAGCGGCGTACCATTCGACAAGCACTACAAGGACCAGGCCGACGCCTATATCGAAGGGCTGTATCACCAGGCGCACCTGGCCGAGGAAGAAGTCACCGCCAACACCCACGGCACACTGAAACTGCTGCCCGCCAGGGCCGAGCCCTGACCATGGCATCGGAATGTTTCTGACGATCGACAGGCTTGGACATCAATGATCGTCAAGACTGCAAAAGCCCAACCCGTTTATCACAATGGAGTCGATGCAATGTTCAATAACTGGTCCGAACTGCTGCCCACCATCAAGAGTGCCTTTGGCGCCCTGGGCAAAAGCAATCCCAAAATGGTCAAGGCCTACATGGCCCTGGATGAGGCTGCCGCCGAGAACAACGTGCTCGACGCCAAGACCCGTGAACTGATCTCCATCGCCGTGGCGATCACCACCCGATGTGACGGCTGCATCGGCGTACACACCGACGCCGCGATCAAGGCCGGCGCGACCCGCGAAGAAATCGCCGCCACCCTGGCAACGGCGGTCTCGCTGAATGCCGGAGCGGCTTATATCTATTCCCTGCGGGCGCTGGAGGCCCATGACGCACTGAAAAAATGAGCTTAAAGCAACGCGGCAAAATTCAACCTGAACTGTTGCGGCGTCACGCCCAACCGCCGATTGAAGACGCTGCGCATGTGTTGGGCATCGCGAAAGCCGCATTGGTAAGCGACGGTCTTGAGCGGTGCCCGAGTGCTTTCCAGCATCACGCGCGCCGCGTCTACCCGGGCCTGCTCGACGAACTCGGCTGGCGTGACCTTCGCCTCCCGGGCGAACACGCGGGAGAAATTGCGTGGGCTCATGTTCGCCGCGCTGGCGAGGTTGGCGATGCCCAGATCACCGTTGAGATTCGCCAGCACGTACGCCTGGACCTGGGCCACGGTGGAGGTCGGCTCGGCATGGGGCGCGAGAAACGGACTGAACTGTGATTGGCCGCCTGAACGCTGGGTGAACACCACCAGCCGCTTGGCGACATTCAGTGCCACCTCCGGCCCATGGTCCTGAGCCAGCAGAAACAGCGACAGGTCGATTCCCGCCGTAACGCCCGCCGAGGTATACAGCTCGCCGTCCTGCACGTACAGCCGATCGGCTTCGATCCGGGTCGAGGGGCACAGCTGCGCCAGCGCCGAAGCATCGCCCCAATGGGTGGTGACGGTCCGCCTCTGGAGCAATCCCGCCCGAGCGAGCATGAACGCGCCATTGCAGATCGAACCGAAGCGCCGGGCCCGGGCGCAGGCTTCGCGCAGCCAGGCATTGAACGCTGGGCCAACGTCCATGAACGGCAATTGCGGCCCGCCCGCGACCAGCAGCAGGTCGTACGGCCCTGACGCTTCGCTGAAATGGCGGTGGGGATTGAGGGACATGCCGTTGGAGCAAGACGTCGCACCGCGCTCGACGCCGATCACTTCCAGCCGATAGTGATCCTGCGCGGCGAGAAAGCGATTGGCTTCGCAGAACACATCCAGGGGGCCGCTGACATCCAGGGACTGGACGCCCGTGAACACCACGATGGCGACGGTTTTTTCCATGGTGCTCACTTACCTGTCCGGGTTGACCACAGAACCCTAGCCAATCCGGCGTGCAGAAGCCAGATGGCATGAAACCCAAGTTCATTGGCCGTAATCGCAGCCATGGCGCGATTGCTGCGCCGTATCCCGGCGAACAGACTGAACCCTCAGCGCCGCCACGGCGCACCGTCAAGAGGAGAGCAGCATGACCCGCATCGCCGGCATCCAGATTCCCGACAGCGCCCTCGCCCGGGCCACCACCGAATACATCCGCGACATTGAATCGGACCTGCTGTATCACCATTCCCGCCGGGTGTTCCTGTTCGGCGCCTTGAGCGGCCAGCGCCAGCAGTTGGCTTACGATCCGCAGCTGCTCTACGTCGGCGCGATGTTCCACGACCTCGGGTTGGTGGAAGGCTACCGCAGCGACGATGAGCGCTTCGAAGTGGACGGCGCGAATGCCGCCGCGGCCTTCCTCAAACCCTACGGGTTGAGCGATGACGACATCGAGCAAGTGTGGCTGTCGATCGCGCTGCACACCACGCCCGGCGTGCCGAAGCACCTGCGCCCCAACGTCGCCCTGGTGACCGCTGGCGTGGAAATGGACGTGCTGGGCATGGATTACGCCGCGTTCCCCGCCGCACAGCGCGACGCCGTGGTGCATGCGCATCCCCGGGGAGAAGGCTTCAAGGAGTGCATCATCTGCGCCTTCGCCGACGGCTTGCGGCATCGTCCACATACCACCTTCGGCAATGTGAAAACCGATGTGCTGAGGGATCAGGAGCCGGGGTTCAAGCCGATGAACTTCGTTGAAGTGATCCGCAGCTCGCCCTGGAATTCATAGCCAGCACACCCCACCGCTATCGCGAGCAGGCTCGCTCCCACAAGGGGATCTGCAGTGAGCCACGGATTTGCAGGCAAAAAAACACCAGTGGGAGCGAGCTCGCTCCCACATTTTGGTCCCAGAGTCGGTTAGGCCGAAGCGGTTTCCGCCCGGCGTACTTCCGGTTGCTTCCAGGAATCGGCGGCGCTTTCCTCGATCGCTTGCTGGATCGCCCGCTTGCGGTTTTCTTCGGCACGGCGGCTGAAGTACCAGACCAGGAAGGTCACCAGGGACACCGCCAGCAGGATCAGGCTCGCCACGGCGTTGATTTCCGGTTTCACCCCCAGGCGCACCGCCGAGAAGACTTCCATCGGCAAGGTGGTCGAGCCAGGGCCGGAGACGAAGCTTGCCAGCACCAGGTCGTCGAGGGACAGCGCGAACGACATCATGCCGCCCGCCGCCAGCGACGGCGCGATCATTGGAATGGTGATCAGGAAGAACACCTTCCACGGCCGCGCGCCGAGGTCCATGGCCGCCTCTTCGATGGACAGGTCCAGCTCACGCAAGCGCGCCGAGACCACCACCGCCACGTAGGCCGCGCAGAACGTCGTGTGGGCGATCCAGATCGTGACGATGCCACGTTCCTGAGGCCAGCCGATCATTTGCGCCATGGCCACGAACAACAGCAACAGCGACAGGCCGGTGATCACTTCCGGCATCACCAATGGCGCGGTGACCAGGCCGCCGAACAGCGTCCGACCCTTGAAGTGGGTGATGCGGGTCAGCACGAAGGCCGCCAGCGTGCCCAGGGCCACCGCGGCAATCGCCGTGTAGCAGGCGATTTCCAACGAGCGCATCACCGAGCCCATCAGCTGGCTGTTGTCCAGCAGGCCGACGTACCACTTGACTGACCAACCGCCCCACACCGTCACCAGTTTGGAGGCGTTGAACGAGTAGATCACCAGAATCAGCATCGGCGCGTAGATGAACAACAGACCCAGCACCAGCATCAGGCTTGAAAAACTGAAGCGCTTCATTACTTGCCCTCCATTTCTTTGGCCTGACTGCGGTTGAACAGGATGATGGGCACGATCAGGATCGCCAGCATCACCACCGCCAAAGCGGATGCCACCGGCCAGTCTCGATTATTGAAGAATTCCTGCCACAGCACTTTGCCGATCATTAGCGTTTCCGGGCCGCCCAGCAGTTCCGGAATCACGAACTCGCCCACCACCGGGATGAACACCAGCATGCAGCCGGCGATGATGCCGTTCTTGGACAGCGGCACGGTGATCTTCCAGAAGCTGTTGAAGGTGCTCGAACCCAGGTCCGACGCGGCTTCCAGCAGGCTGGCATCATGCTTCACCAGGTTGGCGTAGAGCGGCAGGATCATGAACGGCAGGTAGGAATAGACCACGCCGATATAGACCGCCAGGTTGGTGTTGAGAATTTGCAGGGGTTCGCTGATCCAACCCATGCTCATCAGGAAGCCGTTGAGCAAGCCGTTGTTGCTGAGGATACCCATCCACGCGTAGACGCGAATCAGGATCGCGGTCCAGGTCGGCATCATGATCAGCAGCACCAGCACCGTCTGCATCTCTTTGCGGGCGTTGGCGATGCCATAGGCCATGGGGTAGCCGATCAGCAGGCACAACGTGGTGCTGATCAGCGCCATCTTCAGCGAGCCGAGATAGGCGGAGATGTACAGCTCATCCTCGCTGAGCATCACATAGTTGCCAAGGTTGAGCAGCACCTGCAGCTTCTGGTCGATGTAGCTGTAGATTTCGGTGTAAGGCGGGATCGCCACGTCGGCTTCGGCGAAACTGATCTTCAGGACGATGAAGAACGGCAGCATGAAGAACAGGAACAGCCAGATGAAGGGCACCCCGATGACCATCTGACGGCCACCGGGCGTTATTCGGGCGAGTCGGCGTTTGAACTTGCGCATGTTCATGAGCGAAGCACCACGCCGCTGTCGTCTTCCCACCAGACGAATACCTGGTCGCCCCAGGTCGGACGCTGGCCTCGGCGTTCGGCGTTGGCGACGAACGACTGCACCAGCTTGCCACTCGGCAGCTCGACGTAGAACACCGAGTGGCCGCCCAGGTAGGCGATGTCATGGACCTTGCCACTGGACCAGTTGTGCTCGCAGGTTGGCTGCTCGGGCGTGACCAAGAGTTTTTCCGGGCGGATGGCGTAGGTGACGGACTTGTCCTGCACCGAGGTGCTGATGCCGTGGCCGACGTAGATGTTGCGGTCCAGGTCCTTGCACGTCAGCACCGCGTGGCCCTCGGCGTCGTCCACCACTTCGGTCTCGAAGATGTTGACGTTGCCGATGAATTCACAGACCAGGCGGCTGGTCGGGGTCTCGTAGATATCGATCGGGCTGCCGATCTGGGCGATCCATCCCAGGTGCATGATCGCAATGCGCTCGGCCATGGTCATGGCCTCTTCCTGGTCGTGAGTCACCATCACGCAGGTCACGCCGACCCGCTCGATGATCTCCACCAGCTCAAGTTGCATCTGCGAGCGCAGCTTCTTGTCCAGAGCGCCCATTGGCTCGTCGAGCAGCAAGAGTTTGGGCCGCTTGGCCAGGGATCGGGCCAGGGCCACGCGCTGGCGCTGGCCACCAGAGAGTTGGTGCGGCTTGCGCTTGGCGTACTGGCCCATCTGCACCAGCTTGAGCATTTCAGCCACGCGGGCGTCGATCTCGGCTTTCGGGATCTTGTCCTGTTGCAGGCCGAAGGCGATGTTCTGTGCCACGGTCATGTGGGGGAACAAGGCGTAGGACTGGAACATCATGTTTATCGGCCGCTCGTAGGGCGGCAGGTCGGTGATGTCCACGCCATCGAGGAAAATCCGCCCCTCCGTGGGCCGCTCGAAGCCTGCCAGCATGCGCAGCAAAGTGGATTTGCCCGATCCCGAACCGCCGAGCAAGGCAAAGATCTCGCCTTTCTTGATTTCCAGGGACACGTCGTCCACGGCAATCGTCTCGTCGAACTTCTTCGTGACCCGGTCGATCTTGACCAGCACCTGCTTGGGTGTCTGGTCGCCCTCGAGGGCTTTCTTATAGGCGCCGGAGGCAACTGCCATTTACGAAACTCCCACAAAATTTGCAGCTCGCCCAAGACGGGCGAACCTTGGAAAAGTTAGAGCGCTTGACGCTATTTACCCGACTTGACCTTGGTCCAGCTGCGGGTCATGAGTCGTTGGATCTTGGGCGGCAACTCGGAGTTGACGTAGAGCTTGTCGACAACCTCCTGCGGGGGATAAACCGCTTCGTCGGTGCGCACTTCCTGGTCCATCAGTTCGCCAGCCTTGGGGTTCGGGTTGGCATAACCGACGTAGTCGCTCACCTGGGCGATGACCTCAGGCTTGAGCAGATAGTTGATGAACGCGTGGGCCTCCTTGACGTTGGCGGCGTCGCGTGGGATTGCCAGCATGTCGAACCAGAGGTTGCCGCCTTCCTTGGGAATCACGTAGGCGATTTCGACGCCCTTGCCGGCCTCGCTGGCACGTTCACGGGCCTGGAAAATATCGCCGGAGAACCCGGCAGCCACGCAGATGTTGCCGTTGGCCAGGTCCGAGATGTACTTGGAGGAGTTGAAGTAGGTCACGTAAGGCCGGATCTTGAGGAGCTGGGCCTCGGCCTTCTTGTAGTCTTCGGGGTTCTGGCTGTTGGGGTCCAGGCCCAGGTAGTTGAGCATCGCCGGGATCATCTCGTCGCCCGAGTCGAGGAACGAAACGCCGCAGCTGGACAGCTTCTTGATGTTTTCCGGTTCAAACAGCATGGCCCACGAGTCGATTTTTTCGACACCCAGTACCGCCTTGATCTTCTCGACGTTATAGCCGATGCCGTTGGTGCCCCACAGGTAAGGCACGGCGTATTGATTGCCCGAGTCGTTTTTTTCCAGACGCTTGAGCAGCGAAGGATCGAGGTTGGCGTAGTTCGGCAGCTGCGATTTGTCGAGCTTCTGGAACGCCCCGGCCTTGATCTGCTTGCCCAGGAAATGGTTGGACGGCACGACCACGTCGTAACCGGTGCGACCGGCCAGCAACTTGCCTTCCAGGGTTTCGTTGGAATCGAACACATCGTAGACCGGCTTGATCCCGGTGGCTTTCTCGAAGTCTGCCAGGGTGGATTCGCCGATGTAGTCCGACCAGTTATAAATATGCACGGTGGAAGCCGCTTGGGCACTGACAGCGAGTGTCAGGCCAGCACCGACCAGCAAGGCGTTGCGCAACAAAGAAAAGACAGGCACGTGGAGGTCCTCTTAAATAGTTGGGCCCAAGTTGCCCCCGTTACCGGGCAACGATATGCCCTGCAACAAAACCGGCGCGCAACTTACCCTCGATAAACCGATCCAGCAAAACTTTTAGTTATTTAATTGCTCCTGTTGCCGCCCTCCCGGGGACGGCGACAACCGGAGCGTGCTTCAAGCCGGCTTATTTGCCGGATTTGATCTTGGTCCAGCTGCGGGTCAGGATCCGCTGGGTCGCCGACGGCAGGTCGGCGATGGCGTACAGCTTGGCCTTCACTTCGTCCGATGGGTAGATGCTCGGGTCACCGGAGATTTCCTTGTCCACCAGCGCGGTGGCGGCCTTGTTGCCGTTAGGGAAACGCACGTTGTCGGTGATCTCAGCCATGATTTCCGGCTGCATGATGAAGTTCATCCACTTGTAGGCGGCTTCGACGTTTTCGGCATCTTTTGGAATGGCGACCATGTCGTAGAACGAACCGGCACCTTCCTTCGGAATGGTGTAGGCCACTTTCACCTTGCCGCCAGCTTCAGCCGCACGGCTCTTGGATTGCTCGATATCACCCGAGTAACCCACGGCCACGCAGATGTTGCCGTTGGCCAGGTCCGAAATGTACTTGGAAGAGTGGAAGTAACCGATCGATGGGCGCAGCTTGAGGAACAGTGCTTCGGCTTCGGCCAGTTGCTTCTTGTCCTGGCTGTCGGTCGGGTAGCCGAGGTAATGCAGAGCCACGGGAATCATTTCGGTTGGCGAATCGAGGAAGCTCACGCCGCAGCTCTTGAGCTTGGCAATGTTCTCGGGCTTGAGCAGCACGTCCCAGGAGTCGATCTTGTCGACGCCCAACGCGGCCTTGACCTTCTCGGGGTTGTACCCGATGCCGATGGTGCCCCACATGTACGGAAACGCGTGCTTGTTGCCCTGGTCGCTGGCATCGCCGACGGCCTTGAGCAGGTCGGGGTCCAGGTTCTTCCAGTTCGGCAGCTTGGACTTGTCCAGCTCCTGGTAGACGCCGGCCTTGATCTGCTTGGCGAGGAAGTTGTTCGACGGCACCACGACGTCATAGCCGGATTTGCCGGCCAGCAACTTGGCTTCCAGCGTCTCGTTACTGTCGAATACGTCGTAGACGACCTTGATCCCCGTTTCCTTCTCGAACTTGGCGACCGTGTCCGGCGCGATGTAGTCGGACCAGTTATAGACGTGCAGCACCTTGTCGTCCGCCTGGACGGCGCCCGCCATCACGCCCATCAGGGACATGGCGAGGAGGGTCTTGCCAGCTAACTTCATACCTAATGTCTTCATGCCTAATGCCTTCATGAAAAGTGCTCCAGTTATTCTTCTTGGCCACGGTTGCGTAGCCGGCTCTCTGGCAACTTGAACAGCGGGGGTAGTCTGGCAAGTTACAGGGCAAGCTTTCAACAAAAGCCCAGCCTTTTGTTCACGCTGTGCGAGGCCCATGCCGGCACCTCGCTCAGAGCCTAGCACTTAGCCCTGCAACGCACTGAGCGTCAGGTCCAGGCATTGCCGCGCCTTGGCCACCAGTTCGTCGATCTCGGCCTTGCTGATCACCAGCGGTGGCGCAATGATCATGGTGTCGCCCACGGCGCGCATGATCAGCCCATTATCGAAGCAGAACTGCCGGCAGATCATGCCCACGCCCTTGCCTTCGTAACGCTTGCGCGTGGCCTTGTCCTGGACCAGCTCGATCGCCCCCAGCAAACCGACACCGCGCACTTCACCCACCAGCGGATGATCGTTCAGTTCCCGCAGACGTTGCTGCAAATAGGGTGCCGTCTCGCCGTGGACACGCTCGATGATCTTCTCGTCGCGCAGGATCCTGATATTTTCCAGGGCCACTGCCGCAGCCACCGGATGGCCGGAGTAGGTGAACCCGTGGTTGAAATCGCCGCCTTCGTTGAGCACCGCAACCACGTCGTCGCGCACGATCAGGCCACCCATGGGGATGTAGCCGGAGGTCAGGCCCTTGGCGATGGTCATCATGTGTGGTTTCAACCCGTAATGGTCGGTACCGAACCACTCGCCGGTGCGCCCGAAACCACAGATGACCTCGTCGGCCACGAACAGGATGTCGTACTTGGCGAGGATTTCCTTCATGCGCGGCCAGTAGCTGTCCGGCGGCACGATCACGCCACCGGCGCCCTGGATCGGCTCGGCGATGAACGCACCGACATTATCCACGCCGATCTCGAGGATTTTTTCTTCCAGCTGATTGGCCGCCCAGATGCCGAACTCTTCAGGGCTCATGTCGCCGCCTTCACCGAACCAGTACGGTTGGGCGATGTGGACGATGCCCGGGATCGGCAGGTCGCCTTGCTCGTGCATGTAGGTCATGCCGCCCAGGCTCGCGCCGGCCACGGTCGAACCGTGATAACCGTTCTTGCGACTGATGATGACTTTCTTGTTCGGCTGGCCCTTGATCGCCCAGTAGTGGCGGACCATGCGCAACATGGTGTCGTTGCCTTCGGAGCCAGAGCCGGTGAAGAACACGTGGTTCATGCCTTGCGGCGCGATATCGGCGATGGCCTTGGACAATTCCAGCACGGGCGGGTGAGCGGTCTGGAAGAAGAGGTTGTAGTACGGCAGCTCACGCATCTGTTGGCTGGCGGCGTCCGCCAGTTCATCGCGACCGTAGCCAACGGCCACGCACCAGAGGCCGGCCATGCCGTCGAGAATCTTGTTGCCTTCACTGTCCCAGAGGTACACGCCCTTGGCGTGGGTGATGATGCGCGGGCCTTTCTCTTTCAGTTGCTTGAAGTCGCTGAACGGTGCCAGGTGATGATCGCTGCTAAGAGCCTGCCATTCGCGAGTTTGCGGGTTGTTGCGGGTCATGCGAATTCTCCTTTATTCCATGAGGGCGGGGCCTATGGCAGCCCCGCCCGGCGCATCAGACGGCAAAGAGCAGGAATTCCCGCTCCCACGAACTGATGACGCGCTTGAAGTTTTCATGCTCGGCCCGTTTGACCGCGACGTAGCCCGTGATGAATTTCTTGCCCAGGTACTTCTCGATGGTGGTGCTGTTCTCCATGCGTTCCAGGGCGTCTTCGATGGTCAGCGGCAGGCGCAGGTTGCGGCGCTCATACCCTCGACCCACCACCGGCGCGCTCGGGTTGATGCCTTCGACCATGCCGATGTAGCCGCACAGCAGGCTGGCGGCAATCGCCAGGTACGGGTTGGCGTCGGCGCCCGGCAGGCGATTTTCCACCCGACGGTTCTGCGGCCCGGCATCCGGCACCCGCAGGCCCACGGTGCGGTTCTCTTCGCCCCACTCCACGTTCACCGGCGCCGAGGTGTCGGGCAGGAAGCGGCGGAACGAGTTGACGTTGGGTGCAAACAGCGGCAACAGCTCAGGGATGAATTTCTGCAGGCCACCGATGTGGTGCAGGAATAGATCGCTCATGGTCCCGTCTTCATTGGAGAAGACGTTCTTGCCTGTTTCCTTGTCGATAATGCTCTGGTGCAGGTGCATGGCGCTGCCCGGCTCGCCGGTCATGGGCTTGGCCATGAACGTGGCGGCCACGTCGTGCTTGAGCGCGGCCTCGCGCATGGTGCGTTTGAACACCAGGATCTGGTCGGCCAGGGACAGCGCATCGCCGTGACGGAAATTGATTTCCATCTGCGCGGTGCCGTCCTCGTGGATCAGTGTGTCGAGGTCCAGCTCCTGCAATTCGCACCAGTCATAGACGTCTTCGAACAGCGGGTCGAATTCGTTGGCCGCTTCGATCGAGAACGACTGGCGACCGGTTTCCGGCCGACCGGAGCGGCCGATCGGTGGTTGCAGCGGAAAGTCCGGGTCGTCGCTGCGCTTGGTCAGGTAGAACTCCATCTCCGGCGCGACAATCGGCTGCCAGCCCTTGTCCGCGTAGAGCTTGAGCACCTTCTTCAATACGTTGCGGGGCGACAGCTCGATGGGGTTGCCCTGCTTGTCGTAGGAGTCATGGATCACTTGAGCGGTGGGCTCGATGGCCCAGGGCACCAGGAAGACTGCGTTTTCGTCCGGGCGGCACATCATGTCGATGTCGGCAGGGTCGAGCAGTTCGTAATAGATGTCGTCTTCGACATAGTCGCCCGTTACGGTCTGGAGCAGGACGCTCTCGGGCAGGCGCATGCCTTTTTCGGCAATGAACTTGTTGGTCGGCGAAATCTTGCCCCGGGTGATGCCGGTCAGGTCGCCAATCATGCATTCGACTTCTGTGATCTTGTGGTCTTTCAACCAATCGGTGAGCTGGTCGAGGTTGTTACTCATAAATGCCTCTAGGCGTGAGTTTCCTGGCTGCTATTAGTAGTCAGGCGTTGTTTGACGCATCGGCGTCGCGTTGTGTTGCCCTTGCTCGGCAGGCATCGCCAAATGCCTGGAAAATCGCAAGATAGTTCGGATTAGAGCCTACCGCCCATTCCGGGTGCCATTGCACACCTAAAGCAAAAGCCTTGCCTTGTACAACCGAGACGGCTTCGATCAGGCCATCCGGCGCCAGCGCTTCAACCCGCAGCCCCGGTGCCAGGCGCTCGATGCCCTGGCTGTGAATCGAGTTGACCTCAATGTTCGGCGGCAGGCCCAGGGCCGCGAGGACCCCGCCTGGCTGGACATGCACGGCATGGGCCGGGCCGTATTGAATGTCCACCGGCTGGGTGTCGTCTTCACGATGATCGATGAAGGTTCCGACTTCATGAACTTTCTGATGCAGGCTACCGCCAAAGGCTACGTTCATCTCCTGGAAACCCCGACAGATGCCCAGCACCGGAACGCCCGCATCGACGGCAGCGCGTATCAGTGGAAGGGTAATGGCATCCCGTGCAGGATCATGGGCAGTGCCTGGCGCGCTGGCCGGGCCTTGATAGTGAAAAGGTTCTACATTGGAAGGAGAGCCGGTAAAAAGAATACCGTCCAGGGCGTCCAGAATATCGGACGGTGCGAACAGATCCGCCAGGGAGGGAATCAGCACTGGCAAACCCTTGGCGGCTGTTGCGACAGCCCGGGCATATTTGTCGCCAGTGGTGTGATACGCATGCAAACCGATCTGCCTGGAGCAGGTGGTGACGCCGATTAACGGCAGGCGAGACATGAAGCACCCCGGTATTATTGCTGTTATGGGTTTGAATCGAGCTTAGCCTTGTTCATTTTTTTACACAACACCCCCGTAAAAAATACAACACGGCACGCTCAAGCCTGCGGGCGCGAAGGCCCTCAAAGGAAAAAAAACGCCCCAAACTGCCTCAAAAATGCCCCTCGGGTGCTTTTTTAGGGCACAAAAGGCCCAGCTTGACTTCGGCATGCCGTTCGGGTTGACTGGCTTTCGAAGAGATCAATGATTGATATTTTTAACAACAAAGGTGTTGCATCATGTCGGTACCCCCGCGTGCCGTTCAGCTTAACGAAGCGAACGCGTTCCTTAAGGAACATCCTGAGGTTCTGTACGTTGACCTTCTGATTGCGGATATGAATGGTGTGGTGCGCGGCAAGCGCATCGAACGCACCAGCCTCCACAAGGTTTACGAGAAAGGCATCAACCTGCCGGCCTCTCTATTTGCCCTGGATATCAACGGCTCGACGGTGGAAAGCACCGGCCTGGGCCTGGACATCGGCGATGCGGACCGCATCTGCTATCCCATCCCCGGCACCCTGAGCAATGAACCCTGGCAGAAGCGCCCGACCGCGCAACTGCTGATGACCATGCACGAACTCGAAGGCGACCCGTTCTTCGCCGACCCTCGGGAAGTCTTGCGCCAGGTCGTGACCAAGTTCGACGAATTGGGCCTGACCATTTGCGCGGCATTCGAGCTGGAGTTCTACCTGATCGACCAGGAGAACGTGAACGGCCGTCCGCAACCACCCCGCTCACCGATCTCCGGCAAACGCCCGCATTCGACCCAGGTCTACCTGATCGATGACCTTGACGAATACGTCGATTGCCTCCAGGACATCCTCGAAGGGGCCAAGGAGCAAGGCATTCCCGCCGACGCCATCGTCAAGGAAAGTGCCCCGGCGCAGTTCGAAGTGAACCTGCACCACGTGGCCGACCCGATCAAGGCCTGCGACTACGCGGTACTGCTCAAGCGCCTGATCAAGAACATTGCCTACGACCATGAAATGGACACCACCTTCATGGCCAAGCCGTATCCGGGCCAGGCTGGCAATGGCCTGCATGTTCACATCTCGATCCTGGACAAAGACGGCAAGAATATCTTTGCCAGCGAGGATCCCGAGCAGAACGCCGCGCTGCGTCACGCGATCGGCGGTGTGCTCGAGACCCTGCCCGCGCAGATGGCTTTCCTCTGCCCGAACGTCAACTCCTATCGTCGTTTCGGCGCACAGTTTTACGTGCCGAACTCGCCGTCCTGGGGCCTGGACAACCGCACCGTGGCCTTGCGCGTGCCGACCGGCTCAGCCGATGCCGTGCGCCTGGAACACCGGGTTGCCGGCGCCGACGCCAACCCGTACCTGCTGATGGCCTCCGTGCTGGCGGGCGTTCACCACGGCCTCGTCAACAAGATCGAGCCCGGCGCGCCGGTCGAAGGCAACAGCTACGAGCAGAACGAGCAAAGCCTGCCGAACAACCTGCGCGATGCCTTGCGCGAACTGGACGACAGTGAAGTCATGGCCAAGTACATCGACCCGAAATACATCGATATCTTCGTGGCCTGCAAGGAAAGTGAGCTGGAAGAGTTCGAACATTCCATCTCCGACCTTGAATACAACTGGTACCTGCATACCGTGTAAGCGGTTGCGGTAAAAAAGAAACGCCGCAGACCTTATGGCCTGCGGCGTTTTTTTATGTCTGGGCGGGTGGCCGCCTTCGGCCGATCGCGAGCAAGCTCGCTCCCACATGGATTTTCAGCGCACATGATTCAAGGGGCACCGCACACTCAATGTGGGGGCGAGCTTGCTCGCGATGACGGCCTGGCAGACAACACAAGACCCGACTCGTACAATGCCCGGCAGCCCCGCAGGAGACATTCATGACGCGCACCGCCACCCCTCGCAAACCTCGCGCCCGCAGCCAGGCCCGGATCGACTCGATCCTCGATGCCGCCCGTACGCTGCTTGCCGCCGAAGGCGTGGCCAGCCTGTCGATCTACAGCGTCGCCGAACGCGCGGGGATCCCGCCCTCCTCCGTCTACCACTTCTTTGCCAGCGTCCCGGCACTGCTCGAAGCCCTGACCGCCGACGTTCACGCCGCCTTTCGCGCCTGCCTGCAAGCACCGATCGACCATGGCGCGCTGAACCATTGGCACGACCTGTCGCGGCTGGTGGAACAACGGATGCTGGTGATCTACAGCGAGGACGCCGCCGCTCGGCAACTGATCCTGGCCCAGCATGGCCTCACCGAAGTCACCCAGGCTGACCGCCAGCACGACCTGGAACTGGGCGCGTTGATGCACACCGTGTTCGCCCGGCATTTCGAGCTGCCGACGCTCCCCTCCGACGTCGACGTATTCGCCCTGGCCATGGAACTGGGCGACCGCGTCTACGCCCGCTCGGTCCAGCAACACGGCCAGATCACTCCGCGAATGGCTGAAGAAGGCATGCGTGTGTTTGACGCGTACCTGGGGCTGTATCTGCCACCGTATCTGCCCAAGCGCCCTGATTGATCGTGCCCACGCTCCGCGTGGGAACGATAAGCCCCGAAGGGCTCACGCCGTCCGGGGCCCGGGGTAAAACACGGATCACAACTTGGCGATCGACACCTCGGTGGATTTGACGAAGGCAATCACTTCGCTGCCGATCGCCAACTCCAACTCCTTGACCGAACGCGTGGTGATGACCGACGTGACGATGCCCGAAGCGGTCTGCACGTCGATTTCCGACAGCACGTCGCCCTCGACGATTTCCTTGATGGTGCCTTTGAACTGGTTGCGTACGTTGATGGCTTTGATGGTCATGGTGTCGATTCCTGTCTGGATGAAGTTATTGCGCCCAACGCAACTGCGTGGGCAAGGGTGAAACGGGTTCGGGTTCCGGCGGTTGGCCGGGCAAGGACAGCACACGGTTGAGGACTTCGGTTTCCAGGCTCGCCAGGCGATGCGAGCCGCGAGCACGGGGGCGTGGCAGGTCGATGGCCAAGTCGAGGCCGATCTGGCCGTCCTCGATCAGGATGACCCGATCGGCAATCGCCACTGCTTCGCTGACGTCATGGGTCACCAGCAGCACGGTAAAGCCGTGTTGCTGCCACAGACGCTCGATCAGTTGCTGCATTTCTATCCGGGTCAAGGCATCGAGCGCGCCCAAGGGCTCGTCCAGCAACAACAGGCGCGGTTGATGGATCAGCGCGCGAGCCAACGCCACCCGTTGCTTCTGGCCGCCGGACAACGCCGCCGGCCATTCATGGGCACGATCCGCCAGGCCTACGGCATCGAGCGCCTGCAAGGCTTGTGGCCGCCAGTTGCCCTTCAGGCCAAGGCCGACGTTGTCGATGATCTTCTTCCAAGGCAGCAGACGCGCTTCCTGGAACATCAGCCGAGTGTCTTCTCGCGCGGCGCTCAGCGCTGCCGAGCCGGCCAGCAACTGGCCGCCCGAGGGCTGATCCAACCCGGCCAACAAACGCAGCAAGGTGCTTTTACCGCAGCCACTGCGCCCCACTACCGCGACGAACTGCCCAGCCGGGATATGCAGGTCGATGTCACGCAATACCTGTCGCGAGCCAAACGTCTTCTGAAGATTGCGCACCGCCAGCGGAATGCCTCGCAGCAGGCGCGGTGGTTGTTGGGCGGTCATGCAACCCTCCCTTGTTCACTTGGTAGGCCGGATGCCAGCGCAGCCAGACCCGTTCAAGGCCACGGGCGGCGAGGTCAGCCAGCTTGCCAAGCACGGCGTACAGAAGAATCGCCAGCACCACCACATCGGTTTGCAAGAATTCCCGGGCATTCATCGCCAGGTAACCGATGCCGGAACTGGCCGAGATGGTTTCCGCCACGATCAGCGTCAACCACATGAAGCCCAGGGCGAAACGCACACCCACGAGGATCGAAGGCAAGGCGCCCGGCAGGATCACCTGGCGAAACAGGCTGAAACCGGACAAGCCGTAGCTGCGGGACATTTCCACCAGCGCCGGGTCGACGTTACGGATCCCGTGGTAAGTGTTGAGGTAGATGGGAAACAGCGTGCCCAGCGCCACCAGGAAAATCTTCGCCGACTCGTCGATGCCGAACCACAGGATCACCAGCGGAATCAATGCCAGGTGCGGCACGTTCCGCACCATCTGCACAGAGCTGTCCAGCAGCCGCTCGCCCCACTTCGACAGGCCGGTGATAAAGCCCAGCGCGAGGCCGATGCCGCCGCCGATCAGGAAGCCGACCGCCGCGCGCCAACCGCTGATCGCCAGGTGAGTCCAGATCTCACCGCTGCGCACCAGGCTCACGCCAGCCTCGATCACTGCCACTGGCGCCGGCAGGATCCGCGTGGAGAGCCAGCCGGCCGATACCGACAATTGCCACACCGCCAATAACAGCAGCGGCACCGCCCACGGCGCCAGGTTGTGGATAACTTTCTTCATGGCCGCCTCAACTCTGGGACGCGGCTTTGGGCAGAATGTCGTTGGCGACCATCTCACCGAACGGGCTCACGTAGCCCTGGCTTTTCGGCAATTGCGGGCGTTCCACGTCCAGGTGCGGAAACAGCAGCTCCGCCACCCGATACGACTCTTCCAGGTGTGGATAACCCGAGAAGATGAACGTGTCGATGCCCAAGTCGGCGTACTCCTTCACCCGCGCGGCCACGGTCGGGCCATCGCCCACCAGCGCCGTCCCGGCACCGCCGCGAACCAGGCCGACACCGGCCCACAGATTGGGGCTCACCTCCAGTTTGTCGCGGCGACCGCCGTGCAGCGCGGCCATCCGCTGCTGACCCACCGAGTCGAAGCGCGCGAGGGAGGCCTGGGCGCGAGCGATGGTTTCGTCGTCCAAATGGGAGATCAAGCGGTCGGCCGCTTGCCAGGCCTCGGCGTTGGTTTCCCGTACGATCACATGCAGGCGAATGCCGAAGCGCACAGTGCGTCCTTGCTGTGCGGCCTTGGCCCGCACCTGTTGGATTTTTTCGGCGACGGCTGCGGGCGGTTCGCCCCAGGTCAGCACCATTTCCACCTGCTCGGCGGCCAGGTCCTGGGCAGCTTCCGACGAGCCACCGAAGTACAGCGGCGGGCGCGGTTGCTGGATCGGCGGATAGAGCAGCTTGGCGCCCTTCACGCTGATGTGTTCGCCGTCGTAATCCACGGTCTCGCCTTCCAGCACCCGGCGCCAGATCCGGGTGAATTCCACCGAGGCCTGGTAGCGCTGTTCGTGATCGAGGAACAGCCCGTCGCCGGCCAGCTCGTCCGGGTCGCCGCCAGTGACCAGGTTGAACAGCGCGCGTCCTCCCGAGAGTCGATCCAACGTCGCGGCCTGACGCGCCGCCACCGTCGGGGAAATGATCCCGGGCCGCAGGGCTACCAGGAATTTCAAGCGCTGGGTCACCGGAATCAGGGAAGCGGCCACCAGCCAGGAGTCTTCGCAGGAACGCCCGGTAGGAATCAGCACGCCGCCGAAACCCAGTCGATCGGCCGCCTGGGCAATTTGTTGCAAGTAACCATGATCGACGGCGCGGGCGCCTTCAGCGGTGCCAAGGTAATGGCCGTCGCCGTGGGTGGGCAGGAACCAGAAAATATTAAGGCTCATGGAGTGGTCTCCTAAGGGATCGAATTACTGCGCGTTCGCAACGGCCGCCCGCGGCGTCCAGATCACGTCCTTGATACTCAAGGGCTTGGGAATCAATTTGAGCTGGTAGAAGCTGTCGGCGATTTTCTGCTGCGCCGCGACGACTTCCGGCGTGAGGAACAACGCCCCGTAGCCTTGGCGCTTGACCGAGGTAAGCGTGATATCGGCAGGCAAGCCGAGCAGCGGCGAGACCTGCCGCGTCACGTCTTCAGGATTGGCCCTGGACCACTCCCCTACCGCCCGCACCTCTTCCACCAGAGCCGTAATCACCTGGGGATTTTTCTGCGCATAGGGTTTGGTGGCGAGGTAGAACTGGTGGTTGTCGACGATGCCTTTGCCGTCACGCAGGGTGCGCGCCTGCAATTGCTGCTCAGCGGCGGCCTGGTACGGATCCCAGATCACCCAGGCGTCCACGCTGCCTCGTTCGAACGCCGCGCGGGCATCGGCCGGTGGCAGGAAAACCGTCTGGACGTCGGTGTATTGCAGGCCCGCATCTTCCAGCGCCCGTACCAGCAGGTAATGGACGTTGGAGCCTTTGTTCAGCGCGATTTTCTTGCCCTTGAGATCCTGCACCGATTGGATCGGCGAGCCCTTGGGCACCAGGATCGCTTCACTGTTGGGCGCCGGCGGTTCATAGGCCACATAGAGCAGGTCCGCGCCGGCTGCCTGGGCAAACACCGGCGGGGTTTCGCCGGTCACGCCAAAATCGATGGAGCCGATGTTCAAGCCTTCAAGCAGTTGCGGGCCGCCAGGAAACTCGGTCCATTGCACGTCCACGCCTTGGGCGGCGAGACGTTTTTCCAGGGTGCCCTTTGCCTTGAGCAGCACCAGGGTGCCGTACTTTTGATAACCGATCCGCAAGGTTTCGGCTTGAGCCTGGGTGATGACGCCGAAGGACACAGCCGCAGCAAACAGAGCGACCAGCCCGCGACGCAAAATGACAGTGCGCATGGCGCCTCTCCTTTTTGCTATGGGGTTTTGGCTGCACCTGCTGGGCCGTTGGCGGCTGAGTAAGGTGGAGTTGAATCAGGGATGTAGCGCGTCAAATGCTCCAGCGAGCACTCAACAGACGTTCGTTCAGTACGCTGGGATCCAACGGTTTGGGCCGACGGGCCATGGCGCTGTAGAACTGCTCCAGCGCTTCATCCAGGCGCTGTTGCAAGGCAGGCGTCAACCGCGCTTGAGCGCTGCCTTCGCCGTAGGCTATCTGGTTGTCTTCAGCGAAGATCCCATGGAGCATCTCCTGGGCCTTGAGCGCCGACAGTACCGGCTTGAGGGCATAATCCACCGCCAGCATGTGGGCGATGCTGCCACCTGTCGCCATGGGCAATACCACCTTGTGGGCCAGGGCCCGTTCCGGCAGCAGATCAAGGACGGTCTTCAACGCACCGGAAAAAGACGCCTTGTATACCGGCGTGGCAATCAACAGGCCATCGGCGTTTTCGATCTGTGCCAGCAGGTCTACCACCTTGGGACTGTCGAAGCGGGCATGGAGCAGATCCTCGGCCGGGAAGTCCCGTACCTGATAACTCACCACTTCCACACCTTGATGTTGCAACCAACGTTGCGAGCGCTCCAACAGCACACCTGAACGTGAGCGCTGGCTGGGACTGCCGCCGAGCGAGACAACCAACATGCCAACCATTCCTTAAGAGTCGTGCGCGATTCGCGGTGGGCGATCTCGCTGTATGGGCCAAACCATAACAGCGCTTTTATATATCTTTAAATCATATTTATTCATTTAGTTATTCTTTACGGAGATATACGTTCTGCTTTTTTCGGCACAATAAAAAAGGCCGTCGAAACGGCCAAAATCCTTTGGTACAAATCCAGTCCTGTGGGAGCGAGCCTGCTCGCGAAGGCGGCGTACCAGTCAATATAAATGCATCTGACAGACCGCTTTCGCGAGCAGGCTCGCTCCCACAGGTTCTGCGTCAACGATTAGGTTGAGGCGTGAGGCGCAGATAGGGCTTCACGGCACGGTACCCCTTGGGGAAGCGCTGCTTGAGTTCTTCTTCATCCTTGAGCGACGGCACGATCACCACTTCATCACCGTCCTGCCAATTGGCGGGCGTGGCGACTTTGTAGTTGTCGGTCAGCTGCAGGGAGTCGATCACCCGGAGGATTTCGTTGAAGTTGCGCCCGGTACTGGCCGGGTAGGTGATGGTCAGGCGAATTTTTTTGTTCGGGTCGATCACGAACAATGAGCGCACGGTCAAGGTGTCGCTGGCGTTGGGATGGATCAGGTCGTACAGGTCGGACACCTTGCGGTCGGCATCGGCCAGGATCGGGAAATTGACCACGGCGTTCTGGGTTTCGTTGATGTCGTCGATCCACTTGTGGTGCGAGTCCACCGGGTCCACCGACAGGGCGATGGCCTTGACGCCGCGTTTGGCGAACTCGTCCTTGAGCTTGGCAGTGAGACCCAACTCGGTGGTGCACACCGGGGTGAAGTCCGCCGGATGGGAGAACAACACGCCCCAGCTGTCGCCGAGCCATTCGTGGAAGCGAATCTTGCCGGCGCTGGAATCCTGTTCGAAATCGGGGGCGATGTCGCCGAGTCTGAGGCTCATGATGCGGCTCCTGAATGTTTTTGGAGCCCAACTGTGCACCGCTTTTCGTTGCTTTAAAAAGAATGAATACCCATTTATCTAGATCATTAAGAAATATAAAAAACTGTTCACTGGTGCCGCAGCGTATAGCGGCCCAAGATCATTCCCGAGGTTTCGAGAAGGCCTCGAGTGCTGAAAAAGAGGAGAAGGTTCGGGAAAGGCTACAGGGGTGGGCCGGACCCGAAACGCAAAAGCCCCGCCGGGCGTGATGCCGGGCGGGGCTTTTTTGTTTTGTAGGTACATTTCGGAAATTGTTGACGCGATCTCCGGACGAGCGGCTAGGATAGGCAGCATGAACGCTCATGCCTTGTTGACTCACTTGCAAAATCATCTGCCTGACCTGTTGGCTGTTTACCTGTTCGGCAGCCACGCCCAGGAGACCGCCGGGCCTGACAGTGATGTGGATTTGGCTGTGCTGTTGTCAGGCAAGGTCGACCCAGTGTCGTTGTGGCAACTTTCAGGCGATTTGGCGGACATCGCTGGCAGCCCGGTGGATCTGATTGATCTACGGGCGGCCTCCACCGTCATGCAGCACCAGATCGTGACCCGAGGCCGAAGACTCTGGGCCAAGGACGTACAGGCGGGGTTGTTCGAATGCTTCATTCTCAGCGAGAAGACTGCTCTCGATGAGGCTCGAGCGCGATTGCTCAAGGATATCCAGGAAGAAGGCAGGGTGTATGGTCGATGATGTACTGATCAATAAAGCAGCAAGCATCGAGCGTTGCGTTGCCAGGGTGCGGGAGGAATACGAGAAGGACCCCGCTACCTTTGCTACGGATTTCACTCGCCAGGACTCGGCCGTCCTGAACATTCAGCGTGCCTGTGAAGCCGCGCTGGACATGGGACAGCATCTGATTCGGCGTGAACGATTGGGGGTCCCGCAAAGCGCCCGCGATACGTTCGAGTTGCTTTTTCAGGGCGGTTGGGTCGAAGAAGGTCTGGTGAAAAACCTGAAGAACATGGTGGGGTTCAGGAATATCGCCGTGCATGACTACCAAGCCCTGCAATTGCCGATCATGGTCGCGATCATTACCGGCCATCTGGATGATTTCCTGGCGTTCAGCGCATTCATCCTGCGTAAGGACGCGATGGAACCCAGGGGATAAGGCGATAGCCGGCTCGTTGAGCCAAAAACGCAAAAGCCCCGCCGGGCGTGATGCCGGGCGGGGCTTTTTTACTTCGCTACGTCTTACATGAAGCTGTAAGTGTAGTTGAAGATTACGCGGGTCTGATCCTGGTCGTCGCCGACACCGCCGCTGCGGTAGCTACCGTGACGCACAGTAGTACCGAAGCCTTTCAACGCGCCTTGCTGGATCACGTAATCCACACGCATGTCGCGTTCCCACTCGGAGTAATCGCTTGTGCCGCTAGCGGTCTTGACGTCGTCGCCACGCAGGTAGGCAACCGAGGCTTTCAGGCCTGGAACGCCCATGGAAGCGAAGTCGTAGGAGTACTGGCCGAAGGTGGTGTTCTCACCGGCACGGACAAAACCGTTGATCATGCTGTCGGTGAACAGGTAGAAGCTCGCACCACCAGCACCTTCAGGACGGTTGTTGCCGTCAACCACGTTGCCTTGGTTCAGGTAGACGAAGCCACCGTCATCGCCGACTTGTTGATGACCCAACAGGAAGGCACTGCCACCCAGGGTGTAGGTGAACATGGCGCTCCAGGTCTTGTTATCGACCTCGCCCGGGTTCTTGGCATAGCCACCGTTGTTGTTGAAGCGATAGCCCAGGTCACCGTTGCGGCCATCCGAACTGCTGTCGAAGTAACGCAGGTCGGTCTTGAAGGATTGACCTTCGCTGATCGGGAAAACATGGACCGCGCCCAGGAAGTGTTGCTTGTAGTAATCCTGCAGGTTCGCGTAGTAGTACTGCAGCGTCAGGTCTTTGGTGACCTTCCAATCAGCACCCGCGTAACGGAACTGGTTACTGTCCTGGGTACCGCCCGCCACGGCCAGGCCAGTGCTGTTGCTCGATGCACGGCCAGTGGCCTGCTCCAGCTGACCAGCGTTGAGCGTGACGTTGTCGATTTCCTTGGAGGTGATGGTGCCACCCTCGAAGGTCTGCGGCAGCAGGCGGCTGTCGTTGGCCACCAGGATCGGCAGGCTAGGCGCCAAGGCACCGCCCAGGTGAGCTTCGGTCTTGGAGAAAAGAGCCTTTACGTTACCGGACAAACGGCTCCACTCGTGGACCGCCGCGCCATCGGTATCGGCTGGCATATAGGAACCGTTGTTACGACCCCTGCCGCCATCGAGACGGATACCCACCAGAGCCTGGGCGTCGATACCGAAGCCAACGACACCTTGCGTGAAGCCAGACTTGTAGTCGAACTTAAGGCCGGTGCCCGTTTCGCGCAGGTCTTCACTGCCCGTCTCGTGGTTGTCGTTGTTGAAGTACAGCGTACGGGAACTGACCGACGCCTTGCTGTCTTCGATAAAACCGGCGGCGCCTGCCTGCTGCGCCAATACCCCAAAGGCCACTGCCATGGCCAAGGTAGACTTCTTCATGCTTCGCTCCTCTCGTTTTCTAATTCTTGTGTGTCTTTGGTTCCGAATCGAACGCCCGGAATCCGCGGATGCGCGATTAGCGCCAGACCGTGACTGGCAAGTCAACCGTAACCCTTTCGGCCTACGACCATGGTCTAACCCCGCGACACCGGCCCGGAGAATAAAGGATTATTTATAAATCCAAAAAGAATTGTTTCGGCAGTTTTCAGCGTTTTTTGACATATAAGTGCCATCACTGCGTCATCAAGCCGTGAAACGTCTTATCGGCGGCGCAAAGGATTACTGAATGGTGTTTTGTCGCCAGCTTTGGAGACCCGCAAAAGTCTGGCGCAGAGATGTGTTTGCGCGCCTCCTGCGCCTTCGACCCAGTCAACAACCGCTCGCGTATGCCGCGATCTAGACGGGATCCAGACTAGCTGCTCATTGTCTGAAATCAAGAAGACCGCGGTAACGCCAGTTTGCCGAATGGCTGCCTACAGGGTTTTTTCGAAGATTTTCGAATTGCGCTGGTAGTTGTAAAGCGATGCCCGGGCCGCAGGCAGGCGCTCGACGCTGCTGGGTTCGAAGCCCCGCTCACGAAACCAATGGGCCGTGCGCGTCGTCAATACGAACAACGTCTTGAGCCCCTGGGCACGGGCCCGGGTTTCGATCCGTTCCAGCAATTCATCGCCCCGGCCACCGTGGCGATACTCCGGATTCACCGCCAGACAGGCCAGTTCACCGGCATCCGAATCGGCGATCTGGTAGAGCGCCGCGCAAGCGATGATCATTCCTTCGCGCTCTACCACGCTGAACTGTTCGATCTCACGCTCCAACACCTCACGGGAACGGCGCACCAGGATGCCCTGTTCTTCCAGAGGACTGATGAGGTCGAGCAATCCGCCGACGTCTTCGATGGCCGCTTCGCGCACCACCTCGAACTGCTCCTGGGCCACCAGTGTGCCGCTGCCATCGCGAGTGAACAATTCGGCCAGCAGCGCGCCGTTTTCGGCATAGCTGACGATATGGCTGCGGGCAACACCGCCGCGGCAGGCCTGGGCCGCCGCATCCAGCAGTTCGGCTTGGTAGTCGCTGCCCAAGCGCTGCATATGGGCCGGGACCTGTTGCGGGCGCAGCTCACGGACCAGTCGGCCATCTTCGCCAATCAGGCCTTGCTCGGCGCCGAACAGCAGCAGCTTGTCCGCCGCCAGGTCGATGGCGGCCCGAGTGGCGACGTCTTCGCAGGCGAGGTTGAAGATCTCCCCGGTGGGCGAATAGCCCAACGGCGACAGCAGCACGATGGAACGCTCGTCCAGCAGGCGATTGATGCCCTTGCGATCGACCCGGCGCACTTCGCCGGTGTGGTGATAATCCACACCCTCGAGCACGCCGATCGGCCGGGCGGTGACCAGGTTCCCACTGGCGACCCGCAACCGCGAACCCTGCATCGGCGATGACGCCATGTCCATGGACAGGCGTGCCTCGATGGCGATGCGCAACTGGCCGACCGCGTCGATCACGCATTCCAGCGTCGCGGCATCGGTGATGCGCATGCCGTGATGGTAATGGGGCGTCAGGCCCCGTGCGGCCAGGCGGGTTTCAATCTGCGGGCGAGAACCATGGACCAGCACCAGGCGCACGCCGAGGCTGTGCAGCAGCACCAGGTCATGGACGATGTTGCCGAAGTTGGGGTGCTCGACCCCGTCGCCAGGCAGCATGACGATGAAGGTGCAATCGCGGTGGGCATTGATGTAAGGCGAAGCGTGACGAAGCCAATTGACGTATTCGGGCATGAACCTGGACCTGTAATAAATAACAGCCGAAAAAAGACGAAACAGAACGCACAGCGGGCTGGTGGTTATCGTCGGAACAGGCTTGGCGACACGCGCGCTCTCCTCATGTGATGGATACGGGCCCGCACGCGGGCAATTTAATCGGCCGTGGTCGGCGTCAGGCAGTAATGACCGATCAACTGACGGAGCAATTGCACGGTAGGTTGCAAACGTGACATTTCAAGGTACTCGCCCGGCTGATGAGCGCAGGCGATATCGCCAGGGCCCAGCACCAGGGTTTCGCAGCCAAGGCGCTGAAGATAAGGCGCTTCGGTGCCGAACGCCACTGCTTCGGCGCGATAACCGGTCAGCCGCTCGGCTACGCGCACCAATGCGCAGTCTTCGGGCTGCACGAATGGAGGGACTTCAGGGAACAACGGAGCGTAGTCGATCTTGACCTTATGCCGCTCGGCAATGGGGTCGAGCTTCTGCCGGATCGCCGCCCGCAGCACTTCAGGGTCCATGCCCGGAAGGGGGCGCAAGTCGAACTCCATGGAACATTGCCCACAAATTCGATTGGGATTGTCACCGCCGTGGATGCAGCCGAAATTCAGCGTCGGTTGCGGCACGGTGAATTGTGGATTACGGAATTCACGCTGCCATTGCAGGCGCAAACCGCGCAGTTCGCCCATGGCGTCGTGCATGGCCTCGAGGGCGCTGTGGCCCAGGCTTGGGTCGGATGAATGGCCGCTGCGCCCGAGGATGTCGATGCGCTCCATCATCACGCCCTTGTGCAGGCGAATCGGTCGCAGGCCGGTGGGCTCGCCGATCACCGCAGCGCGGCCCAACGGACGACCGGCATCCGCCAGGGCCCGGGCGCCGGCCATGGAGCTCTCTTCATCGCAGGTGGCGAGGATCAGCAACGGTTGCTTGAACGGTTGGTCCAGCAGCGGCCTGACCGCCTCGATGGCCAGGGCGAAGAAGCCTTTCATGTCGCAACTGCCCAGGCCCACCCAACGCCCATCGATTTCGGTGAGCTTCAGCGGATCGGTCTGCCATAACGCGCCGTCGAACGGCACCGTGTCACTGTGGCCGGCCAGTACCAGCCCGCCAGGGCCCGTGCCGAAACTGGCCAAAAGGTTGAACTTGCCCGGGCTGACCTGTTGGATGTCGCAGCGAAACCCAAGCTCGGAGAGCCAGCCCGCCAGCAGTTCGATGACGGTGCCGTTGGACTGATCCAGCGCGGGCTGGGTGCAGCTGACCGACGGTGCAGCGATCAGGGCAGCGAATTGGTCTTTCATGGACGGCAAAGGCATCGCTGGCTCCGGACTTGCAAATTGAAGTCCATCATAGAGCCATCGAGCGCAAGGATGGAACCGTTCGGCGCGTAGGCTCGACGAGTCCTGTACACTGCACGGCCTTGGCAGCCACACCTTCCCCCGGCTGCGCACCCGATCCCTGGATTTTCCGGCCATGCAGAAAGAAACCGAAATCAAACTCCGCGTCAGCCGCGAGACCCTGGCAGCGTTGCGTGAGCATCCGCTGTTGAAAAAACGCAACAAGAGTGGCTGGGAACGCCACGAACTGATGAACCAGTACTTCGACACACCAGAGCGCGACCTGGCTCGGGCCAAGGTCGCCCTGCGCCTGCGTCGCGATGGCGAAGCAGTGATCCAGACCCTCAAGACGCGGGGCCAGAGCATCGCTGGCCTATCCGAGCGCAACGAATACGATTGGCACCTGCCCAAGGCCAAGCTCGATCTGAAGAAACTCGACGGCGAATGCTGGCCCGAGGCGCTGGCTGACCTGGACAAAAAAACCCTCAAAGCGATCTTCACCACCGACTTCGTTCGCGAACGCGCCGAAATCGCCTGGGGCCGTGGCAAGAGCAAAGTGGTCATCGAAGCCGCCCTGGACCTGGGCCACGTCGTGGTGGGCAAGCAGAAGGAAGAAATCTGCGAGCTGGAACTTGAACTGCGCGAAGGCGAACCCGCCGCCTTGCTGGAACTGGCCGCCGAACTGGCCGTGACCCTGCCCTTGATGCCGTGCGACATCAGCAAGGCCGAACGCGGCTATCGCCTGCATGATGCGAGCAGTTATGCCCTGAGCCTTCCGGCCCCGCAATTGACCGCTGAAACGCCGCTGGACGACGCCTTCGCCGCATTGAGCTGGCACCTGCTAGGGAGCAGCCAGCGCCTGGCCGAGCAGTACCGTTTCAACGGCCATTGGCGCCTGCTGCAAGACTGGGTGGAAAACCTCGCCGAACTGCGTGCCCTGCTCAGCAGCCTCGGCCAGGCCGCGCCGCGCCAGTCGACCCACGACCTGCGGGTGGCCCTGGACGCGCTGCTGGAGGACTGGCGTCCACTGGTTCAGGCCGGCATCGAAGACGAAGACGTGCGCAAGGCCGCGCCGGAGCAATTCCTCGAGGAGCTGCAGGACCCGCGTTGGGGCCTCTTCTCTCTCCAAGCGTCACGCTGGCTGCTGGCCCGCAGCTGGGCCGCCGACCGCAACACCCGGGGCAATCGCCAGGGCGCGGCGCAACTGGGCAGTTGGCTGCCACGGCTGCTGGGCGAAGAAGCTTCGTCGCTGCAACTGCAACGCTACCAACAGCAGCCGGAAGACCTCGCCGAACAACTGCCGCGCATCGAACGCATCCAGGCCTGGCTGCATCACGCCCGCCAGGTGCTGGAAATCCCTGAAATGGACCGACTCTACGGTGAGCTGAACAAGCTGGCGCAGCTGGCCAACGAACCGATCACCGACGAACTCCTGGACGCGCGCAAGCAACAGGCGATCGCGGTGTATCAGAATCGGGCCTGGAAGACTTTGTTGCGCCTGTAAGATCGCCATCGTCGGATCGCCGCCCGGAGCAAGCTCGCTCCCACAGGGGTCCAGCGTTGCACACAGATCTTGTGGCCGCTGAAGATCAACTGTGGGAGCGAGCTTGCTCGCGATGAGGCCAGCCCAAACATCGCAAAAACAAGCTCAGCGCACCACCGGCAAACTCGTCGTCGACTTGATCTCCGACAGCGCCACGATCGAATTCACTTCCTGGATCCCCGGCACCATCGACAGCTTCTCGAAAAAGAAGCGCTCGTAGGCCTCGATGTCCGCCGTGACAATGCGCAGCAAGAAATCCACCGACCCCATCAGCACGTAGCATTCCAACACTTCCGGAAAGCCGCGGATCGCCTCCGTGAACTCGGTAAAATTCGAGCGTCCATGGGCGTTGAGTTTGATTTCGGCGAAGATCTGCGTGTTCAGGCCGATTTTCTTACGATCCAGCAACGTCACCTGCCCGCGAATGATCCCTTCTTCCTTCATCCGCTGAATCCGCCGCCAGCATGGCGATTGGGACAAACCTACCCGTTCGGCGATCTGCGCGCTGGAGAGCGAAGCGTCGTCCTGCAACAAGGCCAATATCTTGCGATCAAACCCGTCCAGCTCGCTTTGCATAAAAAATCCCCGATAAGGCCATCACATGGTTTATCCAATTCGCCAGGTTGGCGAATAAGCTTATTTTAGATAAGAAATACCCCCAATCCCATGCAAAGATTTCTCTCCAATCTCAGGAGAAATGCCATGCCCTCTTTGCAAGCCCCCGGCACCGCCGCGCTCCGCGCCGACGTCTGGCACACCGCCAATCCCTATTGTCGCGCCCGCTTTCATTTGCTCGGGGAAGCCGAGGCGGACCTGCCCTGCCGGGTGCTCAACCTGTTCGCCTTGCAGGGCCTTGTTCTGGAAACCGCACGCATCGAACGTCTCGACGAATTGCTCTCGATGGAATGCCTCCTGACCGGGCTGAGCTGGCACCGCGCCCAAGTCATCGCTGAAAAATTGCGTAACCTGATAAGCGTCTGTTCAGTCGACTTGCAAGACGCTGATATCGCGCGCGCCGAGCCGATGCTGGCGGCAGGTTGAGGGCCTCCAGGCAAGAATTGGAAACGCATTGGTCGGGTAGTGGCCCAACGGTCCGCAGGGTCGGGACTATTCTTTTGCAGAACGAGCCACGACGCCGAAGCGTCTGTATCGCGGCTTTGCTGCAATTGTCCAATAGGAACCCGAACGCCCATGTCCACCAAACACGCCACTCAGGACCGCTGGCTGGACCTCAACGACCTGCTGCGCCAACTGGTTGCCCAAGGCCTCATCAGCCAGGACTCTGCCGAGACTGCGCTCAATGCCCGCCGGCGCCATAACGCCAACAGCCAGCTGCATCCACTGGAGTTCATCGCCAACCAGCATCTCGACGACCTCAGCCGTCCCGGCAAGCGCCTGGACCTGGAAAACCTGACGTTGTGGCTGGCCCAGCAGGCCGACCAGCCCTACATGCGCATCGACCCATTGAAGATCAACGTCGCGGCCGTTACGCCGCTGATGTCCTACGCCTTTGCGCAACGCCACAAGATTCTCGCGGTAGCGGTGGACCGGGACGCCGTGACGGTCGCCAGCGCCCAGCCCTATGTCAGCAGCTGGGAAGCGGACCTGACCCACGTACTGAAGTTGCCGGTCAAGCGCGTGGTGGCCAACCCTGTGGACATCCAGCGCCTGAGCGTGGAGTTCTATCGACTGGCCAAGTCGGTCAGCGGCGCGACCACGGTCGACCAGCAACCCAGCAATCTGACCAACTTCGAACAACTGCTCAACCTGGGCGCCAGCGATCAGGAGCCGGATGCCAACGACGCGCATATCGTCAATATCGTCGACTGGCTGTTCCAATACGCCTTCCAGCAACGGGCCAGCGATATCCATATCGAACCGCGCCGCGAGCAAGGCACCGTGCGCTTCCGCATCGACGGCGTGCTGCACACCGTCTATCAATTTCCGCCACAGGTGACGATGGCCATCATCAGCCGGCTCAAGAGCCTGGGCCGGATGAACGTTGCCGAAAAGCGCAAGCCCCAGGACGGCCGCGTGAAGACCAAGACCCCGGACGGCGGCGAGGTGGAGTTGCGACTGTCGACCTTGCCGACCGCGTTCGGCGAGAAAATGGTCATGCGGATCTTCGACCCGGAAGTGCTGCTCAAGGATTTCGACCAGCTCGGCTTCTCTGTCGACGACCTGCGCCGCTGGCAGGACATGACTCGCCAGCCCAACGGCATCATCCTGGTCACGGGCCCCACCGGGTCTGGCAAGACCACGACCCTGTACACCACGCTGAAGAAACTGGCGACGCCTGAAGTGAATCTCTGCACCATCGAAGATCCGATTGAAATGGTCGAGGCGTCATTCAACCAGATGCAGGTCCAGCACAACATCGACCTGTCGTTTGCCGCGGGGGTACGCGCATTGATGCGGCAAGACCCGGACATCATCATGATCGGCGAGATCCGCGACCTCGAAACCGCTGAAATGGCGATCCAGGCAGCGCTCACCGGGCACCTCGTGCTCTCGACCCTGCACACCAACGATGCACCGAGCGCCATCAGCCGGCTGCTCGAACTCGGCGTGCCGCATTACCTGATCAAAGCGACGGTGCTCGGCGTCATGGCCCAGCGCCTGGTGCGAACATTGTGCCCGCATTGCAAGGCTCCCCTGACCCTGGACGAAGACGACTGGCAAACCCTGACGCGTCCCTGGCAGGCGCCGTTGCCCACCAATGCCCAGCAGGCCGTGGGTTGCTCGGAATGCCGTGACACCGGTTATCGCGGTCGCGCCGGGGTGTACGAGATCATGCAACTGAGCGACAGCGTCAGAGCCTTGATCCATCCCGACACCGACCTGCTTGCCGTGCGCCGCCAGGCGTTCAAGGAAGGCATGCGAAGCTTGCGACTCTCGGGCGCGCAAAAGGTGGCGGCGGGCTTGACCACGGTCGAGGAAGTATTACGAGTGACACCACAGAGCGAGCAGAAGTAGGCGCGGTCCGGCTCAGGGACCGGAAACGTCCCACAGACATACCGGAACGGACCGTAGCGAAGATAATGGCCGCTTGCCCTACACTCAGGGTTAGCAGATCCATTCAATTCGTACAGGGAACCGTCATGCAGATCGGCAGCGTGCTTCTACTCTTCATCGGCCTCGTGGTCGCCATCCTGTTCATGGGGTTCAAGGTGGTGCCCCAGGGTTATCAATGGACGGTCGAGCGGTTCGGCCGCTATACCAATACGCTCAAGCCTGGCCTGAACATCATCATTCCCGTGATGGACCGCATCGGGCGCAAGATCAACGTCATGGAAAGCGTGCTGGACATCCCGCCCCAGGAAGTCATCACCGCCGACAACGCTACAGTGCAGATCGACGCCGTGTGCTTCTTCCAGGTGGTCAATACCGCCCAGGCCGCCTACGAGGTCAACAACCTCGAACACGCCATCCGCAACCTGTTGCAGACCAACATCCGCACGGTGCTGGGCTCCATGGAACTGGACGCCATGTTGAGCCAGCGCGACGGTATCAACGAGAAGTTGCTGCGCACGGTCGACGAAGCCACGGCGCCGTGGGGCATCAAGATCACGCGGATCGAGATCAAGGACATCAGCCCGCCGGCCGACCTGATGGCCGCCATGTCGGGGCAGATGAAAGCCGAACGTATCAAGCGTGCACAGATCCTGGAAGCCGAGGGGCTGCGAGCGTCGGCGATTCTTACCGCCGAGGGCAAGAAACAGGCCCAGATCCTCGAAGCCGAGGGCAGCCGCCAGGCCGCGTTCCTTGAATCCGAGGCACGTGAACGCCAGGCGCAAGCCGAAGCCCTTGCCACCCAGGTGGTGTCCCAGGCAATCGCCGACGGTAACGTACAGGCCGTGAACTACTTCGTTGCGCAAAAATACATCGATGCGCTGGGGCAGTTGGCCTCGGCCAACAACAGCAAGGTGATTCTGATGCCGCTGGAAGCCAGCCAGGTCATCGGTGCGGTGGGCGGCATTGGCGAAATCGTCAAGGCCACCTTCGACAACAAGAAAGCCTGAGGCGCGTATGTGGCTGTTCCTGCAGCAATTGTCTTATTGGGACTGGCTGGCGCTGGGCGTCATCCTGTTGATACTGGAGGTGTTCGGCGCGGGCGGATACCTGCTGTGGATTGGCATGGCCGCCGCAGCGGTCGGCGTGCTGACGTTCGTCCTGCCGCAATTGGTGTGGGAGATCCAGTTCCTGCTGTTCGGCCTGTTCGCTATCGCGACAGCCCTGTATTGGTGGCGACGCCAGCGCAGCGCCATCCGCCAAAGCGACCAGCCGCACCTGAACCTGCGCGGGCAGGAGCTGATCGGCAAGGTGTTCCAGGTCCACGAGGCGATTGTCGATGGGCGCGGCAAGATCAGGGTGGCCGACGGCGTCTGGTTGGCGAAGGGCCCCGACCTGTCCATTGGCACGCGGGTCAGGGTGGTGGCACAGGAAGGTACGGTATTGACAGTGGAAAGGGCTGACTGACGTGCTATGGAACTGAACCGGGGCAACCGTAATCCAACGTCATAGTTAACCCTGTGGAGTCACCTATCATGCGTCTCAAACTTGCTGTCGCGACCCTGGCCTTGCTTTCTCTCCCCGTGGGCTCGGCAATGGCCGACACGTTTTGGCGTAACGTCATTTCGTCCGGCGCAACCACCGGTTCCACCTACCTGACCTTCAAGGATAACAAGCTGATCGTCGCCGCCCAGGACGACGCCGGCAGCTTCGTCGCCAGTGACGGCGGCATTCGTGGCCCTTACCTGGAAGCGGCCATGCAGAAAGTCCGTGCTGACAACCCTGGCCTGCAAGCCACCGACATGGAACTGGCCAACGCGATCCTGGCGAAGAACGCCATCGCCCAGGAGTGATTCCCGCCCCATGAAAAATGCCGCTCGATCGAGCGGCATTTTTTATGGGCAAACAACTGCTGAGCTTCTTTCCTACATCGAACCGGCCAACAACCCCGCCGCTACGATGAAAGTTCACCGGCCCGCGGAGGAAGGCTCTGATACAAACGTGCGAGGCTGGCACCGCAAACTCTATCGATTCGAACATTCCCCACAATGCGAACCGATACTCATGAACAAGCCATGCCTTTCGTTGCTGCTGATCACCGCCACACTTAGCACCACGTCACATGCCGAGGGCCTATACGGCTCGATAAAAATCCTGAGCGTGCAGCAAGATCTTTCCGATGCCCTCCTTACCAGTCCCAGGGTCAACAATCGTGTTGTCAGCCCGACCAGCAACAAAGACGTTGGCGGATCTGTAGCGGTTGGCTATGGATTCGAAGGCAACTGGCGGCTGGAAACCGAGTATTCACTCAAACAGAATTCGGAGTTCAAGAGTCATTGGGCGCCGTTCGATGCCAACGTCAACAATATGCAAGTTTCGTCCAGCCGCTTGATGATCAACGGGTACAAAAACTTCCCGCTTAACCAACATTTTTCGCTGTACGCCATGGCTGGCCTGGGTGTGGCGTTTATCGATTCCGAGGGTTACCAGTCCAACCCTTCGCGACGATTCGCAAACAACAGCCAGAACAACTTCGCCTATGCACTGGGCGTAGGGGCGGATATCAAGCTCAGCCAGCAACTCACCCTTGGCACTGGTTATCGCTACGTTGACATGGGCGATATCGAAACCGGTTACAACACCTTTGCCAATCGCATCAACGCTCGGGACGAACAGCTCAAGGGCAAATTGCGCGAACAGAACCTCTACGTCGAGGCACGGATGGCGTTCTGATCTGAGACACAAATCAGAACTGCGGTGCACTCTCATAAAAAATGCCGCTCAGTTGAGCGGCATTTTTGGCCCGGTGAGCTCTAGCCAGGTCCGGGTTATTCGCCGATTGCAGCTTTGTAGCCGGCCGCATCAAGCAACTTGTCCAGCTCGGCCTCGTCGCTTGGCTTGAGCTTGAAAATCCAGGCGCCGTACGGATCAGAGTTCAGCAGCTCTGGTGAACCACCCAGCTCTTCGTTGATTGCAATCACTTCTCCCGAAACAGGGGCATAGATATCGGAAGCGGCCTTGACCGATTCCACCACGCCGGCTTGATCGCCTGCAGCAAAAACTTTACCGACTTCAGTCAGCTCGACAAACACCACGTCGCCCAACGCTTCCTGTGCATGGTCGCTGATGCCCACGGTGACGGTACCGTCGGCTTCCAGGCGTGCCCACTCGTGGCTTTCGGCAAAACGCAGTTCGGCAGGGATATCGCTCATAATTCTGTGTCCTCAAGAAAAAGTGTCAGCGGCCGGCGGCCCGCCGTAAAAAATCAGATCAGGGTTTTGCCATGGCGGACGAAGGTCGGCTTGACCACTCGTACCGGGTACCACTTGCCACGAATTTCCACCTCGGCACGGTCGGCGGTAGCCATCGGAACGCGTGCCAGGGCAATCGACTTGCTAAGCGTAGGAGAAAAACTACCACTGGTGATCTCTCCTTCGCCAACATTGGCGATACGGACCACTTGGTGAGCGCGCAATACACCGCGCTCTTCCAGCACCAACCCCACCAGTTTGTGCTGCACGCCGGCGGCAAGTTCAGCCTCCAGCGCAGCGCGACCGATGAACTGACGGCTCGCCGGTTCCCAGGCAATGCTCCAGGCCATGTTCGAGGCCAACGGTGAAATATCCTGGTGGATGTCCTGGCCGTAGAGGTTCATGCCGGCTTCCAGGCGCAAGGTATCGCGGGCGCCGAGTCCGATGGGAGGAATACCGGCACCCACCAGGTCGTTGAAGAAACTCGGGGCCTCACGGGCCGGCAGGACAATTTCCAGGCCGTCTTCTCCGGTATAGCCGGTACGGGCAATGAACCAATCACCGTCGGCGCGACCTTCGAAGGGCTTGAGTTGCTGGATCAACTGGCCGCGTGGTTGCGTAACCAGCTCGGCAATCTTGTGCCGGGCCTGGGGGCCTTGGATAGCCAGCATCGCCAGTTCGGCACGCTCGTGCAGCTGCACTGCGTAATCGCCGAGTTGCGCTTGCATCCAGGCCAGGTCCTGGTCGCGTGTCGAGGCGTTGAACACCAACCGGTAACCGTCCTCGACACGATAGATGATCATGTCGTCGACAATGCCGCCGCGCTCGTTGAGCATCGCGCTGTACAACGCGCGACCAGTGTCCTGCAAGCGATCGACGTCGTTGGCCAGCAGGCGCTGCAGCCAGGCTTTGGCCTGGGGGCCGGCTACATCGATCACGGTCATGTGGGATACATCGAACACACCGCAGTCGCGACGCACCTGATGGTGCTCTTCAACTTGCGATCCATAGTGCAAGGGCATATCCCAACCGCCAAAATCGACCATTTTCGCGCCGAGGGCGAGATGAAGGTCATACAGAGGCGTACGCTGTCCCATGGGTTTCTCCTTCCGGGCTTGGCGAAGGTGCGGATGGGTACTGCCACAGCCCGAACGCCTGAAAAAAGAATTTTCCGACGCTCCTAGCTACCCGGTCCGACAGACGGACCGCACCGAATGCCGCGCATTGTATCCGCATGATCCAAGGCTGGCACCTAGGCGTGTGCTCTATTCACTCAGAACGCGTCGATGGGCCGAACGCCGTATCAATCCGATGACTGGCAGCAGCCCCACCAGCACCAGGCTCAGCGCCGGTAGGGCGGCCCGCGCCCACTCCCCTTCGCTGGTCATTTCAAAGATCCGTACCGCCAGCGTGTCCCAGCCAAACGGGCGCATCAGCAAAGTCGCCGGCATTTCCTTGAGCACATCGACGAATACCAGCAGCGCGGCGCTCAGGGTGCCAGGAAGCAGCAACGGCAGATACACTTTGAAAAACAGTCGCGGCCCACTCACCCCGAGACTTCGTGCGGCTTCGGGCAACGACGGGCGAATACGCGCCAGGCTGCTTTCCAACGGGCCATAGGCCACGGCCAGGAAACGCACCAGGTACGCCAGCAACAGTGCCGACAAACTGCCCAGCAGCAACGGCTTGCCCGCGCCTCCGAGCAGTGTCGACAGCGGGATGACCAGCTCGCGATCCAGATAACTGAACGCAAGCATGATCGATACCGCCAGCACCGAACCGGGCAAGGCGTAGCCCAGATTCGCCAGACCGACCCCGGCGCGGATCGACCGGGTCGGCGCCAGACGTCGAGCGAAGGCAAGCAGCAAGGCGACGCAAACCGTGACAAGTGCCGCGAGTCCGCCCAGATAGAGGGTATGGAGAATCAACCCGGCGTAACGCTCATCCAGGTCGAAACGACCGCGCTGCCAAAACCAGACCACCAATTGCATGAGCGGAATGACAAACGCACAGGCGAAAACCAGTAGGCACCAGCCGCTGGCCGCCACCGCCTTGAGTCCTCGCAAGTGGTATAGCGCCTGGGCTCGCGGTCGCTCGTTGCCGGCCCGCTGGGCGCCCCGGGCGCGGCGTTCGCCGTAGAGGACCACCATGACCGTCAACAACAGGAGACTGGCCAGCTGGGCTGCGCTGGAAAGGCTGAAAAACCCGTACCAGGTCTTGTAGATGGCCGTGGTGAAGGTGTCGAAGTTGAACACTGATACCGCACCGAAGTCCGCCAGGGTTTCCATCAGCGCCAGCGCCACGCCGGCGCCGATTGCCGGCCTGGCCATCGGCAGCGCCACACGCCAGAACGCCTGCCAAGGCGATTGCCCGAGCACCCGCGCCGCTTCCATCAGGCCCTTGCCTTGCGCCAGGAAAGCGCTTCGCGCCAGCAGGTAGACATAGGGGTAGAACACCAGGACCAGCACCAGGATCACACCGCCAGTGGAACGCACCCGAGGCAGGCGCAGGCCACTGCCAAACCATTCGCGCAGCAACGTTTGCACCGGACCGGCAAAGTCCAGCAGGCCTACGAAGACAAATGCCAATACATAGGCAGGCACCGCGAACGGCAGCATCAGCGCCCAGTCGAGCCATCGACGGCCGGGAAATTCGCAAAGGCTCGTGAGCCAGGCCAGGCTCACGCCCAGCAGCGTCACCCCGACACCCACACCAAAGATCAGCGTGAGGGTGTTACCCAACAGGCGTGGCATCTGGGTGTCCCACAAATGGGACCAGATTTGTAGATCAATGCTCTGCCAGGACAGCAGCAGCACGCTCAAGGGCAACAAGACTAGCGCAGCGACGGCGAAGACCAGGGGATACCAGCGGCGTTGGGCGGGGTGGGTCAAGGAAAGTTCTCGTTCGCGTCATTACTGACAAAGGGCTCATGTGGCAAGGGAGCTTGCTCCCGCTGGGCTACGAAGTAGCCCTAACGATCCGGATCATGCCCCGTCAGATAGACCCGGTCGATAGTTGGGGAGGGCTTCGCCCTGGAGCGCCAGCCCGATCCCGCGGGAGCAAGCTCCCTCGCCACACTTCATCGATGGACTGAGCGATCCCGTCTCAATTCCAGCCAGCACGGTCCATCATGCGGATGGCTTCGGCCTGGCGCTTACCGGCCACTTCCACTGGCAAGGTATCGGCCTTGAACTTGCCCCAGGCAGCGACTTCCTTGGAGGGTTCCACTTTTGGATTCGCCGGAAACTCCTGGTTCACGTCAGCAAAGATGCTTTGCGCTTCAGGCGTGGTCATCCATTCCACCAACTTCTTCGCGGCTTCCGGGTGCGGCGCGTGCTTGGTCAGGCCGATGCCCGAGAGGTTGATGTGCACGCCCCGATCGGCCTGGTTCGGCCAGAACAACTTGACCTTCAGGTCCGGCTTCTGCTGGTGCAGGCGACCGTAGTAATAGGTGTTGACGATGCCGACATCACACTGGCCGGCATTGATCGCTTCAAGCAGCGCAGTGTCGTCGGAGAACACGTCGGTGGAGAGGTTCTTGACCCAACCCTTGAGGATTTCCTCGGTTTTTTCCGCGCCGTGGGTTTCGATCAGCGTCGCGGTCAGGGACTGGTTGTAGACTTTCTTCGACGTCCGCAGGCACAGGCGGCCTTCCCACTCCTTGCCCGCCAGCGCCTCATAAGTGGTCAACTCACCCGGCTTGACCCGGTCAGTGGAATAGGCGATTGTCCGCGCCCGCAGGCTCAGGCCAGTCCAGGCATGGGAGGACGCGCGATATTGAGGCGGGATGTTGGCGTCGATGACCGACGAGGTGAAGGGCTGCAGGATCCCCATCTGCTCGGCCTGCCAGAGGTTCCCGGCGTCCACGGTGAGCAACAGGTCGGCGGTGGCGTTTTCACCTTCGGCCTTGATCCGCTGCATCAACGGCGCTTCCTTGTCGGTAATGAACTTCACCGCTACGCCGGTCTTCTTGGTATACGCGTCGAAAACCGGTTTGATCAATTCATCGATGCGCGAGGAATAGACCACCACCTCATCGGCGGCCTGGGCCGTGGTAGTGCCAATCAGGGCCAAGGCGAGGGCGGACAGCAGGCGTTTTGTGGCCGACATGGTGGCGATCTCTCGATTGTGAACAGAGCGCAAATGATAAGGACTCACATTTAGCACCACAATCGAACAGTGGGCAGACACGTTTCCAAATGTTGCAACGGTGGGGTCGAGGTAGCGGTTCCGGCCTCATCGCGAGCAGGCTCGCTCCCACATTGACTTGCTTTCACATAACCCTGTGGGAGCGAGCCTGCTCGCGATGAGGTCATGAGCCCCGACACACCTCTCAGGCCCTGGCCAGTTCCGGCAAATCCCCGGTCAACCCCAGCGCCTCGCGCACGAACAACGCCTTGGCTTCAGGCAGGCGGTCCACCAACTTCAGACCGGCGTTGCGCAACCAGCGAACCGGCAACGGATCAGCCTGGAACAACCGCTCGAAACCTTCCATCGCCGCCATCAACGCCAGGTTATGGGGCATGCGGCGGCGCTCGTAGCGGCTCAATACCTTCACGTCAGCCAAGCGTTCGCCACGCCCGGCCGCTTGCAGCAGCACTTCGGCCAGCACGGCGGCATCCAGCAAGCCCAGGTTCACGCCCTGCCCGGCCAGCGGATGGATGGTGTGGGCCGCATCACCGATCAGTGCCAGCCCTTCGGCCACATAGCGCTTGGCATGGCGCTGGCGCAGTGGCACGCACAGGCGCGGGTCGGCGCTCAGTACCGTGCCGAGCTGGCCTTCGAAGGCACGCTCCAGCTCGTTGCAAAACACAGTGTCATCAAGAGCCATCAAGCGCTGCGCTTCATCGGGAGTGGTGGACCAGACGATCGAACACCAGTCTTCCTGACCCTCGCGGGCCAGTGGCAGAAACGCCAGCGGGCCGTTGTCGGTGAAACGCTGCCAAGCCGTCGTCCGATGAGGACGGGCGCTACGCACGCTGGTGACAATAGCGTGGTGCAGGTAATCCCACTCCCGCGTGGCCACCCCGGTCAGGCGACGCACGGCTGAATTCGCGCCGTCGGCGGCAATCACCAGCGGCGCGCGCAAGGTACGGCCGTCGGCCAGCGTCAGTAGCCAGTCATCACCTGAGCGGCGCATCTGCTCCAGGCGCGCGTTGGCAAGCAGGCCTAAATCACAATCGTGCAGTCGGTCCAGCAGCGCGTCCTGGACGACGCGGTTTTCAACGATATGCCCCAGCACGTCGGCATGCAGACTGGCGGCGGAAAAGTGAATCTGCCCAGTGCCGCTGCCATCCCAGACGTGCATGTCGGTGTATGGGCTGGCCCGTCGGCCGGTGATCCCGTCCCAGACACCCAGGCGTTCGAGGATCCGTTGGCTGGCTGCCGACAGGGCACTGACCCGTGGCTCGAATGCGGCCTGGGCATCAAAGGGCTTGACGCTCATCGGGCTGCCGTCGAGCAGCAGCACTTGCAGGCCACTGCCCTGCAACGCCAGCGCCAGGGCGCTGCCGACCATGCCGGCACCGACAATCAACAGATCTGCACGCAATTCCATGCTTTAAGCCTGTGTTGCTGGCGACATCAGCCGCCGGTGAAAGGAATGATCCGTATCAAGCATCAGGGCGTGTTCCCAAACCCATGGCCTGACGGGCGAACCAGCGCTTGGCGGGCGGCAGCAGGTCCAGGCCCAGCAGGCCGAGATTACGGCCCAGGGACACCAGCGGCAGATCGCTGCTGAACAGCCGCGTCACCCGGTCGGAGAAGCCCACGGTCAAGGCCTGATCCATCCGCTGACGCTCGCGATAGGCTTGCAATACGGTGAAGTCGCCGGGCGTGCTGTCGCTCTCAAGCAAGGTATCGGCCAAGGCCTGGGCGTCACGCAGGGACAGGTTGAAGCCTTGCCCGGCAATCGGATGCAAGCTGTGGGCAGCATTGCCCAGGATGGCCAGGTGCGGACGCACCTGTTCCTCGGCTTCCACCAGCGCCAATGGATAAAGATGACGCGCGCCTACTTGCTTCAGCGTGCCCAGGCGATAGCCGAACACATTCTGCAATTCACTGAGGAAGCTGCGCTCGTCAAGGGCCGCGAGTCGTTGCGCATCCATGCCCTGGCGAGTCCAGACCAATGCACAGCGATTTTCCGGCAGCGGCAACAACGCCATCGGGCCGTCATCGGTGAAGCGCTCGAAAGCCATGCCGTTGTGCGCTTCGCTGGGCGTGATGTTGGCAATCAAGGCGCTCTGGTCGTAGGGACGATTGCGCACCCCGACCCCCATCTGCTCCCGCAGGCCGGAGCGACCGCCGTCGGCCAATACCGCGAGGTCGCATTCCACAACAGTTTCGTCGTCCAGCGTCAGGCGATAGCCCGCGATTTGCGGCTCCATCCGAGCGACCTGCGCGGGGCAGCGCCAACTGACGACATCCTTGTCCAAGCCTTGCCACAGGCATTGGCCGAGCCAGGCATTCTCCACGACGTAGCCAAGGGCCGGCACGCCCTCCTCCATTGCCGACAACCGCGCCGTCGAAAACCGCCCGCGGTCGGACACGTGGATCTGCTTGATCGGCTCGGCCCGGCGGGAAACTTCCTGCCACAGGCCCAAGCGTTGATAAATTTGCCGCGCGCCGAACGAAAGCGCCGACGAGCGCGCATCGTAGCTCGGCTGCCAGGCGTCACCGGGAGCGAAGGGCTCGATCAGCATGATCTTCCAACCCCGTGCCTTGGCACCGGCTTGCAGCGCCAGCGCCAGGCTCGCGCCGACCAGGCCGCCACCGATGATTGCAACGTTGACCCGGTTCATGCCGCTTGAGTCCGTGCGGCGGCCATCAAGGCCTCGATTTCGGCGACCGTCTTCGGTACGCCGCGGGTCAGGATTTCACAACCGGTCTTGGTCACTACCACGTCATCCTCGATGCGCACGCCAATGCCGCGCCATTTCTTCGCTACGCCGCGATTGTCCGGGGCAATGTAGATGCCCGGCTCGATGGTCAAAGTCATTCCGACCTCCAGCACTCGCCACTCGCCACCCACGCGGTATTCGCCCACATCGTGTACATCCATTCCCAGCCAGTGGCCGGCGCGGTGCATGTAGAACGCCCGGTGGGCTTCGCTTGCGATCAGTTCGTCCACTTCGCCTTCCAGCAGCCCCAGGCGGACCAGCCCCTCGGTAATTACCCTGACGGTCGCCTCGTGGGCCTGGTTCCAATGTTTGTTCGGCGCGATTTGCGCAAATGCGGCTTCCTGGGCCGCCAGCACCACTTCGTAGATCGCCTTCTGCTCGGCAGAAAACTTCCCGCTGACCGGCCAGGTGCGGGTGATATCGCTGGCATAACAATCGATTTCGCACCCGGCATCGATCAACACCAGGTCGCCATCCTTGAGCACGGCATCATTTTGCTGGTAATGCAAAATGCAGCTGTTGCGCCCCGCCGCGACGATGGAACCGTACGCCGGCATCTTTGCCCCGCCCTTGCGAAACTCATAATCGAGTTCGGCTTCCAGGCTATACTCATACAGCCCAGGCCGCGCCGCCTGCATCGCCCGGATATGCGCCTGGGCGGAGATCCGCGCCGCTTCGCGCATCACTTTCACTTCCGCCGCCGATTTATACAGGCGCATGTCGTGCAGCAGATGATCCAGGGCAACGAATTCGTTCGGCGGCTGGGCACCGAGGTGGGCCTTGGAGCGGATCACGTTGATCCACTCCATCAGGTGCCGGTCGAACTCCGGGTTGCTGCCCATGGCCGAGTACACCCGGTCGCGGCCTTCGATCAGCCCCGGCAGGATGTCGTCGATGTCGGTGATGGGGAACGCGTCGTCGGCGCCATAGTCACGGATCGCTCCCTCCTGGCCGGCACGCAGGCCATCCCACATTTCCCGCTCGGCATTGCGCTCGCGGCAGAAGAGGATGTATTCGCCATGGGCCCGGCCGGGCATCAACACGATGACGGCCTGCGGCTCGGGAAAGCCGCTCAGGTATTGGAAATCACTGTCCTGGCGATAGACATGCTCGACGTCGCGGTTGCGGATCGCAACGGCGGCGGCGGGCAGGATTGCGATACTGTTGGGCTCCATCTGCGCCATCAGGGCCTTGCGGCGACGGCTGTATTCCGACTTCGGGATATGAATCATGGGCAGACGGTGTTCCCTTTCAAGCGATCAGTGCAAGGACGGTTTGGCGGCCGGTTCAGCGGTCTTCTTGGTCTCGGTGAACAGGAGCAGAGGCGCGACCCGCAGGTACTCCATCACTTCCATATAGTCGCTTTCGCCGTCGTCGGACTCTTCCAGGGCATCCTGTACCTGGGAGATCGCCGCCAGGTCTTGCAGGACTTCCTTCGCTTCATCGCTCAGGGCGTATTCGCGGCGGGTCAGGCCGAAACCGGCGAGAAAGCCCTGGCACCACTGGCCCAGCGCAGCGGCGCGCTCGCTCAGCGGCGCATCGTCAGTCGGCAGCAGCAGGACGACGGTCATGTCATCGCTGGTCAGCTCGCCCTTGACCATTTCCTGCAGGCCGATGAGCGCATTACGCACGTTGTCCGCCGGCTCGCCTTCGAGCAGCTCGGCGGCGTCGGCCAACCAGCCGTCGGCCTCGAAGCCGGCGCCGGCGCAGCTGCGGCCAAGCAACAGGCCGTGGAGTTCGGCGGGCGAGACAGGATGACCGCTGGTGCTCAGCAGGGTGGCGAACGCTTGATACGGGGAATTCTGAATGGGCATGGGCAGCTAGGCGCCAGACGGCGCTATGTCTAGAATGGAGGCCTTGTATCCTACATCGACAGACTCGCCAAGACCATTAAAGGCTGTGCGACCTTTATCCCCCATCAGACACAATCTTCAGTGGACACAATGGAAGACACCGACCTGCAAGCGCTGATGGCCAGACTCGAGCTGCTAATTGAACGGGTCGAGCAACTTAAGAGCCAAAACGGACTCCTATTAGCTCAGGAAAAAACCTGGCGCGAGGAACGCGCGCACCTCATTGAAAAAAACGAAATCGCCCGGCGTAAGGTCGAATCGATGATTTCGCGCCTCAAGGCCCTGGAGCAAGACTCATAAGTTCAAGCAATAGCGTTACCGTGCAGATCCTCGATAAAGAATATTCGATCATCTGCCCCCAGGAAGAGCGTAGCAACCTGGTGAGTGCCGCCCGTTACCTGGACGGCAAGATGCGCGAGATCCGCAGCAGCGGCAAAGTCATCGGCGCCGATCGCATCGCCGTGATGGCCGCCTTGAACATCACCCACGACCTGCTGCACCGCCAGGATACGCCGGACGTACAGGTCAGCGGCTCGACCCGCGAACAAGTCCGCGACCTACTGGATCGAGTGGATTTGGTACTGGCCACCGATCCGGACGTCAGCAAGGGCTGATTCGCGAGGCTGCCTGGGGTATACTTGCGTCACTCCCTGGGGTGCTTGCCAGTTGGTGATGTCCCTGAGCCGATACGCACAACCACGGGGGTTGCACGTTGGGGCCGGTGTGCATGTCCGCTTGACGGAAAGCCTTAACGCCTCCTGCAACTTCCACCTTGAACTTTCGGGTTCAAGGGCTAAGCCGACAGCGGTTCATCCGGGGAGCCTGATTCTCGAAACAATGCCAGTCATCATGACTGGCATTGTCGTTTCTGGCGTTTGGCATTTCTGGCGCCGTTGTTTGCGGTTACGCTGTTTCGATGCCACCGCCTCGGAAACCTCGATATGACCGAACCTGCGTTGCCGACCCGCCCGCAACTTCGCCGCCTGCTGCGCCAGGCGCGTCGCTCCCTGACCCCGGCCCAGCAACGGGACGCCGCCCAAGGCCTCTACAGGCAACTGGCCCAGCACCCGCTGTTTCGCCGCGCGCGACACATCGCCCTGTACCTGCCCAACGACGGCGAGATCGATCCACGCCTGCTACTGCGCGCGGCCCAGCGTCGGGGCAAGGCGACTTACCTGCCGGTGCTCAGCCCATGGCCGCAGACGAAAATGGTTTTCCAGCGAATCCATCCCGGCGAGAAGATGCAGCCCAATCGCTTTCGCATCCCGGAACCACGCAAGAATATAGCCCGGCAACGCAAGGTCTGGACGTTGGACCTGGTGCTGTTGCCGCTGGTCGGGTTTGACGATGCCGGGGGTCGGCTGGGCATGGGCGGGGGATTCTACGATCGCAGCCTGGCGTATCTGTCGCGCCGCAAACAATGGCGCAAGCCGACCTTGCTGGGGCTGGCCCACGAATGCCAACGGGTCGAGCGATTGGTACAGGCAAGCTGGGACGTGCCGCTGCAAGGAACAGTCAGCGACAGGCGTTGGTACATCGCATGATAGGCGCCACCGGAATCAGCGGCGCCTGAAAGAAAGCGCTCAGCGCTTGAGCGATGGGGCAGGCTGGGCGATGTTCATCGGAACATCGTTCTTGCTGCTCCACAAGCTCTGGGCGTAACCCGTGGTCACGACACCCAGGCCGAACAGAATGACCAGTATCCACAACAAATCCGGTTTGCGTTTCATCGATTGCCCCCCTCAAGGCATATCACACACGATGACAGCAGCGGTTTTCTTATTGGCCGTGCAGCAGCGTCAAGCTTGGAAGGCCGGCATTTTGCGATAACCCGGACCCACACGCAAACTCTGGCGTCAACCGACTGTCGGTTTGTCATAAAATCGCTGAACTATTTTTAACTATATCGCCCAGGAGTAGAAATCATGGCTTATTGGCTGATGAAATCCGAGCCCGACGAATTGTCCATCCAGGACTTGGAAAAGCTCGGCCAAGCTCGCTGGGACGGAGTTCGCAACTATCAGGCACGCAATTTCCTGCGCGCCATGGCAGAAGGCGATTTATTTTTTTTCTATCACTCCAGCTGCCCGGAGCCTGGCATCGCGGGCACCGGAAAAATCATCAAGGCCGCCTACCCCGATCCCACGGCGCTGGAGCCTGACAGCCACTACTTCGACGCCAAGGCCAGCCCGGAGAAAAACCCCTGGACCGCGATCGACGTGGCCCATGTCGAAACGTTTCGCCACGTCCTGAAGCTCGACCACCTCAAGCAACAGACCGCTCTGGCAGAAATGCCGCTGGTGCAGAAAGGCTCGCGACTGTCAGTGATGCCGGTGACGGCGGAGCAATGGGCGGCGGTGGTTGCTCTGAAGCCTTGAGTGATTCGCTGTCGGGTAGGCCACCATCGCGAGCAAGCCCGCTCCCACAGGGAATCTCGGTTGCTCACTGTTCACTGCACATCCACTGTGGAAGCGAGCCTGCTCGCGAAAGGGCCCGCCTGGTTACCACAAGACTTATTGAATGATCAGGTTGTTGAACAACAGATCCTCAACCATCGGCTTGCCGGTCTCGTCGTTCATCACTTGCTGGGTCTGCTTCAACGCTTCCTGACGCAGCTTTTCCTTGGCTTCAAGGTTGTTCATGGTCTCGGTCGTCTGCTGAGCGAACAGCGCGACCAATTGGTTGCGAATCAACGGCTCGTTCGCTTTCACCGCCGCAGCGGCGGCATCGCCGGTCACGCGCAAGGCGACGTCAGCCTTGTAGACCTTCAGCTTGGTCGTACCATCCAGCCCATAGTTGCCCACGAACGGCGGGCTCAACGTGATGTAACTGACCTTGGGTGCCTCGCCTTCCTTGCTCTCTTCGGCCATCGCCGCCACAGGCAGCGACAGGGCCAGCATCAACATCATCCACGCTTTCACATTCCACTCCTCATCCGGTTTGCGGCCCAGCATACCGACCCGCCGTCCAAGCACAAGCTTATGGCCGGCTATCAGGGCGGGGCATGCTCGTTGACCCGTTGACTCTCACACCTACACTTATCGGCCATCACTCCCAAAGGAATAGCCCTGATGAAAGCCGTGCTGTGCAAAGAATTCGGTCCCGCCGAATCGCTGGTGCTGGAAGACGTCGCCAGCCCTGTCGCAAAGAAGAATGAAGTGTTGCTGGATGTGCACGCCGCCGGGGTGAATTTTCCTGACACGCTGATCATCGAGGGCAAATACCAGTTCAAGCCGCCCTTCCCGTTTTCCCCGGGTGGCGAAGCGGCCGGGGTCATCAGCGAAGTAGGGGAAAAGGTCAGCCACCTGAAAGTTGGTGATCGGGTCATGGCCCTGACCGGCTGGGGCAGCTTCGCCGAGCAAGTAGCGGTACCGGGCTACAACGTGCTGCCGATTCCCTCCGCCATGGATTTCAACACCGCGGCCGCGTTCAGCATGACCTACGGCACGTCGATGCACGCCCTCAAGCAGCGCGCCAACCTGAAGCCCGGAGAAACCCTGCTGGTGCTCGGTGCCTCCGGCGGGGTCGGCCTGGCGGCGGTGGAAATCGGCAAGGCCATGGGTGCGCGAGTCATCGCGGCCGCCAGCAGCGCGGAAAAACTCGCCGTGGCAAAGGCCGCCGGTGCTGACGAGTTGATCAACTACAACGAAACCAGCCTGAAGGACGAAATCAAGCGCCTCACCGACGGCCAGGGCGCCGATGTCATCTACGACCCGGTGGGCGGCGACCTGTTCGACCAGGCCGTGCGCGCCATCGCCTGGAACGGCCGGTTGTTGGTGGTTGGCTTTGCCAGCGGGCGCATTCCCGAATTGCCGGTGAACCTGGCCTTGCTCAAGGGCGCCTCGGTGGTCGGTGTGTTCTGGGGCTCCTTCGCCCAGCGCCAGCCCCAGGACAACGCCGCCAACTTCCAGCAGCTGTTCGGCTGGTTCGCCGAAGGCAAGCTCAAGCCGCTGGTGTCGCAGGTCTACCCGCTGGACGATGCCGCCCAGGCGATCAATGACTTGGGGCAGCGCAAGGCGGTCGGCAAGGTGGTGGTGCAGGTTCGCTGATTGGCTGCGATTCTCTTTCATCTGTACCGGGTCGAAGCCCTACGACCCGGCTTCGCCATTCCCGCAACGCCCTTCATTTATATCTGAGCGACATGTTCATAAAAGAACATGCCAAATCCAGCATTTCCACTGTTTTGCTGATTCGAACCAATGCTATTTTCGGTAACGAAACTGTAACATTCGCATCCGCAGTCAAAACAAGAATTCTGGAGCACTTGAATGTTTGCTTTCTTTCGACCCGCCGCACATCAGGCAACCCTGCCTGAAGAAAAAATAGACAGCACCTACCGACGCCTTCGCTGGCAGATCTTCGCGGGGATTTTCATCGGCTATGCCGGTTACTACCTGCTGCGCAAAAACTTCTCCCTGGCCATGCCCTACCTCATCGACGAGGGCTACACCCGTGGTCAACTCGGCCTGGCCATGTCGGCCATCGCGATTGCCTATGGCTTGTCGAAGTTCTTGATGGGCCTGGTGTCCGACCGCTCGAACCCCCGCTATTTCCTGCCATTCGGCTTGCTGGTATCAGCCGGCGTGATGTTCATTTTCGGTTTTGCGCCCTGGGCGACGTCCAGCGTGACGATCATGTTCATCCTGCTGTTCATCAACGGCTGGGCACAAGGCATGGGCTGGCCACCGAGCGGACGGACCATGGTGCACTGGTGGTCGCAGAAGGAACGCGGCGGCGTGGTGTCGGTGTGGAACGTGGCGCACAACGTCGGCGGCGGCCTTATCGGCCCGTTGTTCCTGCTGGGCATGGGCTGGTTCAATGACTGGCATGCGGCATTCTATGTGCCCGCTACCGTAGCACTTGCCGTTGCGGTGTTTGCCTTCGCGACCATGCGCGACACCCCGCAATCGGTGGGCCTGCCGCCGATCGAGAAGTACAAGGACGATTATCCGGAAGGCTACGACGACAGCCACGAAAAGGAATTCAGCGCCAAGGAAATTTTCGTCAAGTACGTGCTGCGCAACAAGATGCTCTGGTACATCGCCATGGCTAACGTCTTCGTCTACCTGCTGCGCTACGGGGTGCTGGACTGGGCACCGACCTACCTGAAGGAAGCCAAGGGCTTCACGGTGGACAAGAGCTCCTGGGCCTATTTCTTCTACGAGTGGGCGGGCATTCCCGGCACGCTGCTGTGTGGCTGGATGTCGGACAAGATCTTCCGTGGCAATCGTGGCCTGACCGGCATGGTATTCATGGCCCTGGTGACCGTGGCCACCCTGGTGTACTGGCTGAACCCGGCCGGCAACCCGACCGTCGATATGATTGCCCTGGTATCCATCGGCTTCCTGATCTATGGCCCAGTCATGCTGATCGGCTTGCAGGCATTGGAACTGGCGCCGAAAAAAGCCGCCGGCACCGCCGCCGGTTTCACCGGCCTGTTCGGGTACCTGGGTGGTTCGGTCGCGGCCAGCGCCGCCATGGGCTATACCGTCGACCATTTCGGCTGGGACGGCGGTTTTGTACTGCTGGTCGGCGCTTGTCTGCTGGCGATGGCGTTCCTTGCGCCAACCTTGTGGCACAAGCAGATCGCCAGTCAGAGCCGCGAAGCGGTCGCCTGATCCCACATTGATTGGCAGCGCTTGAGCCGCGCCTCCAGGTTCCGGTCTGGCATGGCGTGGCTGCGCAGGGCGTGGACGGTCTGCTCGACATAATCGCGAGTGGTGCCGTAACGCCCACAGGCGCTTTCAAAGACCTGGCTCAGCACGTGGTCCGGCAAGTTGCCGGCATAGCTCGGCAGGTGTCGCTCCAACACAAAACCCAAGGCTTGCACCCGGCTGCCATCCTCGAGACGGCAACTGAGCCAGTGCGGGCGATAGGACGGCACCGGCATTTCCCGCTGCCACAACGCGAACAGCGAATCCTCGAGGTTTTCCTCCGGCAGCCGGTAGGCGAAACCGCTGCACGAACCGCCGCGATCCAGTCCGAACACCAACCCTGGCAACTCCGGAGTGCCGCGATGTTCGTGGGACCACAGGTATAAACCGCGATGGTAGCCATGGACCCGACCGCGCACGCGCTCCACCGCCGTGCATTCCGGCCGCCAGATCAATGAACCGTACGCGAACAACCAGACCGGACCGCCCTGGTGGAGACTCATGGTCAATCGCATCGAGGCGAGCAGTTGTTCATGGGTCAGCTGCGCACCCAGCTCGAGTCGTGGCGGGTACAAGGCGCAGGTAATGGCGGATTCGATAGCGGTCATGGCCGTTAGCGGTTGGCTTCTCAGAAAATAAAGGGACGCCAGTGTGTTGACGTTCGTGAGGAGCGAGGCAAGTTAAATGCCAGCCCGACGCTATATACGTTATCGGTATCTGGCCGGCCAACTAAATACCGAAACGCAATATATGAAGTTATATCGAGGGCGGTCAGGGCTTTTGTGGCGAGGGAGCTTGCTCCCGCTCGGTTGCGCAGCGACCGCCTCTTTTGGGACTGCTTCGCCCGAGGCGTCGGACCGGTCCAGCGGGAGCAAGCTCCCTCGCCACAACGGCACAGCTCAAGGCTCGGTTGGGTCAGGCCCTTGGCGCATACGCAAACACATCGGCGCGCATCTGGTGAGCGTCCATGCCGGCTTCCACCAGGGCGTCGAGGGTGGCATAGATCATGGCCGGCGAGCCGCTGGCGTAGACGTGCACACCAGAAAGGTCGCTGATGTCCTCGCACACCGCCTCATGGAGCATCCCGCAGCGCCCTTCCCAGCCACACAAGTCGCTGACGACTTTATGCAGGAACAGGTTCGGCAGTTTTTTCCATTCGTCCCAATGCTCGATTTCGTAGAAATCTTCCGGTCGCCGTACGCCCCAATACAGGTGCACCGGGTGCTTGAAGCCCGCCGCGCGGCAGTGCTCGATCAAGCTGTGCATCTGCGCCATGCCGGTCCCGGCGGCGATCAGCACGAGCGGACCGTCAGGAAGCTCGGACAGGTGGGTGTCGCCAAACGGCATCTCGATGCGCACATTGGGGTTGCGCTGCAGTTGCTCCAAGAGCTTTTGCGCACTGCTTTCGCGCACCAGCACGTGTAGTTGCAGGTCGCGCCCCGAGTGCGGCGCCGAAGCGAGGGAGAAGGCTGATTTTTCACCGTTGTCGCGCTCGATCAACAGGTATTGCCCGGCGTGGTAGCGCGGCGGTTTGCCCGCTGGCGCGCGCAAGCGTACCCGCCAGACGTCGCCGCCCACTTCAACGCATTCGCTGACCTGGCACGCCAGGTTGCGCACCGGCAGCTCGCCCGGTGCCAACACGCCATCCCACAACACCACGCAGTCCTCCAGCGGCTCGGCGATGCACGTGAAGATCTCGCCATGGTCACGCACTTCACCGGCCTGCTCCACGCGACCTTCCACCAACAATGCGCCACAGACATGGCAGTTGCCATTACGACAGCTTTGGGGGCAGTCGTAGCCCAGGCGCCGCGCGCCGTCGAGAATCCGCTCGGCCGGCTGTATCTCCAGCACCGCGCCGGAAGGCTGCAAGGTTACACGCATCAATCTATTCCTAACTGATTCCAAATGGCATCGATCCGTTGGGTAACGGCTTCATCCTTGACGATAACCCGACCCCACTCGCGGGTGGTTTCACCGGGCCATTTATGCGTGGCATCGAGCCCCATCTTCGACCCGAGGCCGGATACCGGCGAGGCGAAGTCGAGGTAGTCGATCGGCGTGTTCTCGATCATCACCGTGTCGCGCTTGGGGTCCATGCGCGTCGTGATGGCCCAGATCACGTCGTTCCAATCCCGTGCGTTGATATCGTCGTCGGTGACGATAACGAACTTGGTGTACATGAACTGTCGTAAAAACGACCAGACGCCCAGCATCACTCGCTTGGCGTGCCCAGGATACGACTTCTTCATCGTCACCACGGCCATGCGATAGGAACAACCTTCGGGCGGCAAGTAGAAATCGGTGATTTCCGGAAACTGCTTCTGCAGGATCGGCACGAACACTTCGTTCAGCGCCACGCCAAGAATCGCCGGCTCATCAGGCGGACGACCGGTGTAGGTGCTGTGGTAGATCGGCTTGATCCGGTGAGTGATGCGCTCGACAGTGAACACCGGGAAGCTGTCTACCTCGTTGTAATAACCGGTGTGATCGCCGTAGGGACCTTCATCGGCCATTTCGCCGGGGTGGATCACGCCTTCAAGGATGATTTCTGCGGTGGCCGGCACTTGCAAATCGTTGCCCCGGCACTTCACCAGCTCCGTACGGTTGCCGCGCAGCAGGCCGGCAAACGCATATTCGGAGAGGCTGTCGGGCACGGGCGTGACAGCGCCGAGGATGGTCGCCGGATCGGCGCCCAACGCGACCGACACCGGGAATGGCTGGCCGGGATGCTTTTCGCACCACTCCCGATAATCCAGCGCGCCGCCCCGATGGCTCAGCCAACGCATGATGACCTTGTTGCGGCCAATCACCTGCTGACGGTAGATACCCAGGTTCTGACGGTCCTTGTTCGGGCCTTTGGTGACGGTCAGGCCCCAGGTGATCAGCGGCCCGACGTCGCCCGGCCAGCAGGTCTGCACCGGAAGCATGGCCAGGTCGACATCGTCACCCTCGATCACCACTTCCTGGCAGACCGCGTCCTTGACCACCTTCGGTGCCATGGAAATGATCTTGCGGAAAATCGGCAGCTTGGACCAAGCGTCCTTCAGCCCTTTCGGCGGCTCGGGCTCCTTGAGGAACGCCAGCAGCTTGCCAATCTCGCGCAGCTCGCTGACCGCCTCGGCGCCCATGCCCAGGGCCACGCGCTCCGGCGTGCCAAACAGGTTGCCCAGCACCGGAATGTCATAACCCGTGGGGTTTTCAAACAGCAGCGCCGGGCCTTTTGCGCGCAGGGTGCGGTCGCAGACCTCGGTCATTTCCAGGACGGGTGACACCGGCACCTGGATGCGCTTGAGTTCGCCGCGCTGTTCCAGACCGCTGATAAAGTCGCGCAAGTCGCGATACTGCATGCAAAAGCCTCATGGTGTCCGTGGCGTTCGGGGGCCCGAGTTTAACGCCGCCCGTCCAGAATAGTGAATGCACGGACAGCAAAAAGCCGGGTTTCCCCGGCTCTTGCTGGCCTGCTCGATTTACTTGCGTTTCATCGACAGGAAGAACTCATCGTTGGTCTTGGTCGTTTTCAGCTTGTCGACCAGGAACTCGATGGCCGCGACTTCATCCATCGGATGCAGCAGCTTGCGCAGGATCCACATGCGCTGCAACTCGTCATCGGCCGTCAGCAATTCTTCGCGACGGGTACCGGAACGGTTGATGTTGATGGCCGGGAATACACGTTTCTCGGCGATGCGACGGTCCAGGGGCAGTTCCATGTTACCGGTACCCTTGAACTCTTCGTAGATCACTTCGTCCATCTTCGAGCCGGTTTCGACCAGCGCGGTGGCGATGATGGTCAGCGAACCGCCTTCTTCGATGTTTCGCGCGGCGCCAAAGAAACGCTTCGGCTTTTCCAGGGCATGGGCATCGACACCACCGGTCAGTACCTTGCCGGAACTCGGGATGACGGTGTTGTAGGCACGGGCCAGACGCGTGATGGAGTCGAGCAGAATCACCACGTCCTTCTTGTGCTCGACCAGGCGCTTGGCCTTCTCAATCACCATTTCGGCAACCTGCACGTGACGGGTCGGCGGCTCGTCGAACGTCGAGGCAACCACTTCGCCGCGCACGGTGCGCTGCATCTCGGTCACTTCTTCCGGACGCTCATCGATCAGCAACACGATCAGGTGGACTTCAGGGTTGTTACGGGCGATGTTGGCCGCGATGTTCTGCAGCATGATCGTCTTGCCCGCCTTCGGCGGCGCCACGATCAGGCCACGCTGGCCCTTGCCGATAGGTGCGCACAGGTCGATGACACGACCGGTGAGGTCTTCGGTGGAACCGTTGCCGGCTTCCATCTTCATGCGCACGGTCGGGAACAGCGGAGTCAGGTTCTCGAAGAGAATCTTGTTCTTCGCGTTTTCCGGACGGTCGAAGTTGATGGTGTCGACCTTGAGCAGTGCGAAGTAACGCTCGCCTTCCTTAGGAGGGCGGATCTTGCCAACGATGGTGTCACCGGTGCGCAAGTTGAAGCGACGGATCTGGCTCGGCGAGACGTAGATATCGTCCGGGCCGGCGAGATAGGAAGCGTCTGCGGAGCGGAGGAAGCCGAAGCCGTCCTGGAGAATCTCCAGCACGCCATCACCGGAGATTTCCTCGCCGCTTTTCGCGTGCTTCTTGAGCAGGGAGAAAATCACGTCCTGCTTGCGCGAACGGGCCATATTTTCTATGCCCATCTGTTCGGCCAATTCGAGCAGTTCGGTAATCGGCTTTTGCTTGAGTTCAGTCAGATTCATATAGGAATGACGTAATCATTTATGGAGGGGAAAATTAAGCTTTTGGCTTAATGAGGCCGCGCCGCGGAGAAGGCGACAGGATCGCGTACTTATTCGAAAGGAGAGCGTCGGCGACGGCTTGCAGGGGGCAATGGAGAAACCAGTGCGGGGCCGAATGTAACACCTGGATTTGCGAGCGTCTAGCCCCGGATAACGAAAAAGCCCCGCGATTTGCGGGGCTTTTGGCAAGGCATTCGACGCTTAGATGTTGGCGTCGAGGAACGCGGCCAGTTGCGACTTCGACAGCGCGCCGACCTTGGTGGCTTCGACGTTGCCGTTCTTGAACAGCATCAGGGTCGGAATGCCACGCACGCCATGCTTGGCCGGGGTTTCCTGGTTTTCGTCGATGTTCAGCTTGGCAACGGTCAGCTTGCCCTTGTAGGTCTCGGCAATTTCGTCCAGGACCGGAGCGATCATTTTGCAAGGACCGCACCACTCAGCCCAATAGTCGACCAGCACTGCGCCTTCGGCTTTGAGTACGTCAGCTTCGAAGCTAGCGTCGCTAACGTGTTTGATCAGATCGCTGCTCATGGAAATCTCCGGGGTAATCAGCAAAAAAACGTGGCCCATCATAGCTGCCCTTCCCAGGTTCAGGAAGCCGCAGTTGATTGAGTCTCCCTATGGTGACCGATGGGTTTACGTATGGCCCACGTCAGGAAGCGGTCGGGGCGATGAAGGAAATACCGGTGCGCAACGCAGCATTACGTACATGTTCTTGCATGGTTTTGTGCGCCGAAACCGATGCGCGACGGGCCAGGGCGCGAAGGATCTTGCGGTGTTCCTGCCACGTTTCCATCGCCCGCTCCGCCCTGATGAACGGTAGCTTCTGACTCTCAAGGAAGATATCGGCGCTGGCGGTGAGAATGCTCAACATCGCCTGGTTGCCGCTGGCCAGCAGAATGCGCCGGTGAAATTCGAAATCCAGTTGTGCCGCTGCGTCGAACTCCCCGGCCTTCAATTCGCGGCGCATGGCCTCGACGTTGTCATCCAGTGCGTCGAGTTCATCGGCGCTCAACGTCACGGCCGCCAATCCGGCCGCGAAACCTTCAAGGGCATAGCGCAGCTGGAAGATATCCACCGGCGAGGCCTGGGCGGCGAACGGCCAGCGCGCTGTCGAGTCGTCGCGCGCGACCTGCGCTGCTCCCTGGACGAAAACGCCCCTACCCGGTTGGACGCTGATCAACCCCAGGGCGCTCAACGATGACAGCGCCTCGCGCAGAGACGCCCGGCTGACGCCCAGTTGCAAGGCCAGGTCCCGTTGAGAGGGCAGCGCATCGCCCGGGCCGAAGCCTTCGTCGACGATGAGTTTGCGGATGGCTTGCAGCGCCACTTCAGGCACGGCACGAGCGATGGAATTCATGGTTTTCCAGACAACCCGGACGAATGAGCGGCTAGTTGTAAAGCTATTCGAAGCCCCCGGCAAGTCGTGCCCCAGCGGGGTTCGGCCGCCCGACGCGACGCTCGATAACGGTGCGAAAAACAACCCAACTGTTCAGACCAGTCAGACCGACCGGTGCCTGCAAAACCGTGGCTTTGGCGGACCGACGCCCGGTTTGGCATGCCCTGTGCTGTGTCCGATCGGAGAAATCACACCATCGACCGCGGAGATTCACCATGATCCAGCGTTGCAGCGTCCTGCTCACTGCCCTGTTTGCCAGCCTGATGCTTTGCCAATTGCCCGCCCACGCCGATGGCCTGGAAGACGTGGTAAAACGCGGCACGCTCAAGGTCGCGGTGCCCCAGGATTTTCCACCGTTCGGTTCGGTCGGTCCGGACATGAAGCCGCGCGGCCTGGATATCGACACGGCGAAACTGCTGGCCGACCAGCTCAAGGTCAAACTGGAATTGACGCCGGTCAACAGCACCAACCGCATCCCTTTCCTGACCACAGGCAAGGTCGACCTGGTGATTTCCAGCCTGGGCAAGAATCCGGAGCGTGAAAAGGTCATCGATTTCTCCAGCGCCTATGCGCCCTTCTACCTCGCCGTGTTCGGCCCGCCCGATGCCGCAATCACCGGCCTGGACGACCTCAAGGGCAAGACCATCAGCGTCACCCGTGGCGCTATCGAGGACATCGAGTTGACCAAGGTCGCCCCCGAAGGCGCCACCATCAAGCGTTTCGAAGACAACAACTCGACGATCGCCGCCTACCTGGCCGGTCAGGTGGACCTGATCGCCAGCGGCAACGTGGTGATGGTCGCCATCAGCGAGCGCAACCCCAAGCGCGTCCCGGCGCTGAAAGTGAAACTCAAGGATTCTCCGGTCTACGTGGGCGTGAACAAGAACGAGCCGGCGTTGCTGGACAAGGTCAACCAGATTCTCGCCACCGCCAAGACGGACGGAAGCCTGGAAAAGAACGCGCAGACCTGGCTCAAGCAACCGCTGCCGGCCGACCTCTGATCGTCCTTTGAGAGGCTGAGCATGGCTTACCAGTTCGATTTTCTGCCGGTGGTGCAAAACACCGAGCTGCTGTTGCGCGGTGCGCTGTTCACCGTGGAACTGACAGCCATCGGCGCGTTGCTCGGGGTTGGCCTGGGCATCGTCGGCGCGGTGGTGCGGGCGTGGAATATCCGTCCGTTCGCGGCGATCTTTGGCGTGTACGTGGAGCTGATCCGCAACACGCCGTTCCTGGTCCAACTGTTTTTCATCTTCTTCGGCTTGCCGTCCCTTGGCTTGCAGATTTCCGAGTGGCAAGCGGCGGTGCTGGCGATGGTGATCAACCTGGGGGCGTATTCCACCGAGATCATCCGGGCCGGTATCCAGGCCATTGCACGAGGGCAACTGGAAGCCGCCGCGGCGTTGGCGATGAGCCGCTTCGAAGCGTTCCGCCACGTGGTGCTGCTGCCGGCGCTGGGCAAGGTCTGGCCGGCCTTGAGCAGCCAGATCATCATCGTGATGCTCGGCTCAGCGGTCTGTTCGCAGATCGCCACCGAAGAGCTGAGTTTCGCCGCCAACTTCATCCAATCGCGCAATTTCCGCGCCTTTGAAACCTACGCACTGACGACGCTGATCTACCTGTGCATGGCACTGCTGATCCGCCAGTTCCTGAATTGGGTCGGGCGTCGCTACATCGCCAGGAGCAGCCAATGAGCGATTTCACGTTCTGGGACGTGGTGCGCAACCTGCTCACCGGCCTGCAATGGACTCTGGCGCTTTCGCTGGTGGCGTTTATCGGCGGTGGTGTGGTCGGCTTGTTGGTGATGGTGCTGCGCATCTCCAAACGCGCCCTGCCCCGCAACATTGCCCGCACGTATATCGAGCTGTTCCAAGGCACGCCGCTGTTGATGCAGCTGTTTTTGGTGTTCTTCGGCGTGGCCCTGGCCGGGGTGGAGATTTCGCCGTGGATGGCGGCGGCGATTGCCCTGACGCTGTTCACCAGCGCTTACCTGGCGGAGATCTGGCGCGGTTGTGTCGACTCGATTGCCAACGGCCAATGGGAAGCCTCCGCGAGCCTGGCCCTCAACCCGTTGGAGCAGTTGCGCTACGTGATCCTGCCCCAGGCCCTGCGCATCGCCGTGGCGCCGACCGTTGGCTTTTCCGTGCAGGTGGTCAAGGGCACGGCCGTGACGTCGATCATCGGTTTTACCGAACTGACCAAGACCGGCGGCATGCTCGCCAACGCCACGTTCGAGCCGTTCATGGTGTATGGCCTGGTCGCCCTCGGTTATTTCCTCCTTTGCTACCCCCTGTCCCTCAGCGCGCGCTACCTGGAAAGGAGACTGCATGCCTCTGCTTAGAATTTCCGCCCTGCATAAATACTACGGCGATCACCATGTGCTCAAAGGCATCGACCTGAGTATCGAAGAAGGCCAGGTGGTGGCGATCATCGGTCGCAGCGGCTCGGGCAAATCCACCCTGCTGCGCACCCTCAATGGCCTGGAATCGATCAACGATGGCGTGATCGAAGTGGACGGCGAATACCTCGACGCGGCCCGCGCCGACCTGCGCAGCCTGCGGCAGAAAGTCGGGATGGTGTTCCAGCAGTTCAATCTGTTCCCGCACCTGACCGTCGGCGAAAACGTCATGCTCGCGCCGCAGGTTGTACAAAAAGTGCCCAAGGCCAAGGCGGTGGAACTGGCCCGCCAGATGCTCGAACGGGTCGGGCTCGGCGAAAAATTCGACGCCTTCCCCGACCGCTTGTCTGGCGGGCAGCAGCAACGGGTGGCGATCGCCCGTGCCTTGGCGATGTCGCCGAAAGTCTTGCTTTGCGATGAAATCACCTCGGCGCTGGACCCAGAGCTGGTCAACGAAGTGCTCAGCGTAGTGCGGCAACTGGCCAAGGAAGGCATGACACTGGTCATGGTCACCCATGAAATGCGTTTCGCCCGGGAAGTGGGCGACAAACTGGTGTTCATGCACCAGGGCAAGGTGCACGAGGTGGGTGATCCCAAGTTGCTGTTCGCCGATCCGCAGACGGCGGAGCTGGCGAACTTCATCGGGACGGTGGAGCCTGCCTGATTTTTGCTGCCAAAGAACACTCTGTGAACGGCTCTGGATCAAGGGTTTGGATCAGGTGCGTTGGCGTAGGCGGTCGATCGTGGCAGGATGGCAAGGTTATCGACCGAGACTCTCTGACCATGCCGCCATCCCAAGCCAAGAATCTGTCCCTGATCGCCGCTATCGACCTGGGCTCCAACAGCTTCCATATGGTCGTCGCGAAGGCCCAGAACGGGGAAATCCGCATTCTTGAGCGGCTCGGTGAAAAGGTTCAGCTGGCCGCCGGGATCGACGAAGAACGCAGGTTGAGCGAGGAGTCCATCCAACGCGGGCTCGATTGCCTCAAGCGATTCGCCCAGTTGATCAACGGCATGCCCTTGGGCGCGGTGCGGATCGTGGGCACCAACGCCCTGCGCGAGGCGCGCAACCGTGGCGAGTTCATCCATCGCGCCGAAGCGATCCTCGGCCATCCGGTGGAAGTCATTTCCGGCCGTGAAGAGGCCCGCCTGATCTACCTCGGCGTTTCCCACACCCTGGCTGACACCCCCGGCAAACGCCTGGTGGCGGACATTGGCGGTGGCAGCACCGAGTTCATCATCGGCCAGCGCTTCGAACCGCTGTTGCGCGAAAGCCTCCAGATGGGTTGCGTCAGCTACACCCAGCGTTATTTCCGCGACGGCAAGATCACCCCGGCCCGCTATGCCCAGGCGTACACCGCAGCTCGCCTGGAAATCATGAGCATCGAACATGCCTTGCACCGGTTGACCTGGGACGAAGCCATCGGCTCCTCGGGGACCATCCGCGCCATCGGCCTGGCGCTCAAGGCTGGCGGCCACGGCACCGGTGAAGTCAACGCCGAGGGCCTGGCCTGGCTCAAGCGCAAGGTGTTCAAGCTTGGCGATTCGGACAAGATCGACTTCGAGGGCATCAAGCCTGATCGCCGGGCGATTTTCCCGGCGGGCCTTGCGATTCTCGAGGCGATCTTCGACGCGCTCGAATTGCAACGCATGGACCATTGCGAAGGCGCCCTGCGTGAGGGCGTGCTCTACGACTTGCTCGGGCGGCATCATCACGAAGACGTGCGCGAACGCACCCTGGGCTCGCTCATGGAGCGTTATCACGTCGACCAGGAGCAGGCGGCGCGGGTCGAGCGCAAGGCGCTGCATGCCTTCGACCAGGTGGCCGACGATTGGGACCTGAACGACGGCGTTTGGCGCGAACTGCTGGGTTGGGCCGCCAAGGTGCATGAAGTGGGCCTGGACATCGCCCACTACCATTACCACAAGCACGGCGCCTACCTGATCGAGCACTCCGATCTGGCGGGTTTCTCACGCGAAGACCAGCAAATGCTGGCGCTATTGGTACGTGGTCATCGACGCAATATTCCCAAGGACAAATTCGCCGAATTCGGCAATGACGGCATCAAGCTGATTCGCCTGTGCGTGCTGTTGCGCTTCGCGATCCTGTTCCACCACATCCGCGGCACCCAGCAAATGCCCCAGGTTACCCTGCACGCCGACGGCGATCAGTTGGATGTGATATTCCCCGAAGGCTGGCTGGACGAGAACCAACTGACCCAGGCGGACTTTGCCCAGGAAGCCGAATGGCTGACGCGGGTGGGGATTTTGCTGAACATCCACTGATCGGCACACAGCAAGCTCCCCCGTGGCGAGGGAGCTTGCTCCCGCTCGGCTGCGCAGCAGCCGCAGGATCTGCCTGAAATGGAATTTTTCCTGACCCACCGAGCTGAATGGCTTCGGGGCTGCTTCACGCAGCCCAGCGGGAGCAAGCTCCCTCGCCACGAAAAACCAATCTACTCCGGGCTTTAACTAACCGCCAACACCGGGCTGCTCAAGCGCTCCAGCAAAGTCGCCTGGGCGCTGCGCGGGTTCTGGTTGCCGGTCGGTGTGTTGCGGATGTAGCGACCGTCCGACTGCAAGCTCCAGCTGTGAGTGTTGTCGGTGAGGTAACTCTCCAGCTCTTTCTTGACCCGCAGGATCAGCTTCTTGCCCTCCACCGGGAAGCAGGTCTCGACGCGCTTGTCGAGGTTGCGCTCCATCCAGTCGGCACTGGAAAGAAACATCTGCTCTTCGCCACCATTGAGGAAATAGAACACCCGCGTGTGCTCCAGGAAACGCCCGATGATCGAGCGCACGTGGATGTTATGGGACACCCCCGGGATACCCGGCCGCAGGCAGCACATGCCACGCACCACCAGGTCGATGCGCACGCCCGACTGGCTGGCCTTGTACAACGCACGGATGACTTTCGGATCGGTCAACGAGTTGAACTTGGCGATGATGTGCGCAGGCTTGCCGTCCAGGGCGTACTGGGTTTCCCGGGCGATCATGTCGAGCATGCCCTTCTTGAGGGTGAACGGTGCATGCAGCAGCTTCTTCATCCGCAACGTCTTGCCCATGCCGATCAACTGGCTGAACAACTTGCCGACGTCTTCACACAAGGCGTCGTCGGACGTCAGCAAGCTGTAGTCGGTGTACAGGCGGGCGTTGGCCGCGTGGTAGTTGCCGGTGCCCAAGTGGGCGTAGCGCACGATCTCGCCGGCCTCGCGCCGCAGGATGAGCATCATCTTGGCGTGGGTTTTGAAGCCCACCACGCCGTAAATCACCACCGCACCGGCCGCTTGCAGACGGCTGGCCAGTTGCAGGTTGGACTCTTCATCGAAGCGCGCGCGCAATTCGATCACCGCCGTGACCTCCTTGCCGTTTCGCGCCGCGTCCACCAGGGCATCGACGATCTCGGAGTTGGCGCCACTGCGGTACAGCGTCTGGCGCACCGCCAGGACATGTGGATCCTTGGCGGCCTGGCGCAGCAAGTCGACCACCGGGGTGAACGACTCGAAGGGGTGCAACAGCAGGATGTCCTGCTTGCTGACGACACTGAAAATGTTTTCGCTGTTTTGCAGCAGTTTCGGGATCTGCGGTGTAAACGGCGAATATTGCAGCTCCGGATGGCTGTCCAGGCCGGTGATGCTGAACAGCCGCGTCAGGTTCACCGGACCATTGACCTGGTACAGCTCGGTCTCATGAAGGTTGAACTGCTTGAGCAGGTAGTCGGACAGGTGTTTCGGACAGGTATCGGCCACTTCCAGGCGCACCGCATCGCCATAGCGACGGGAGAACAACTCGCCGCGCAGGGCGCGGGCCAGGTCTTCTACATCCTCGGTGTCCACCGACAGGTCGGCGTTGCGGGTCAGGCGGAATTGGTAGCAGCCCTTCACCTTCATGCCCTGGAACAGGTCATCGGCGTGGGCGTGGATCATCGACGACAGGAACACATAGTTGTCGCCCGGGCCGCCGACGTCTTCCGGCACGCGGATGATCCGCGGCAACAGGCGTGGCGCCGGAATGATCGCCAGGCCGGAATCACGGCCAAAGGCGTCGATGCCTTCCAGCTCGACGATGAAGTTCAGGCTCTTGTTCACCAGCAATGGGAACGGGTGAGTCGGGTCGAGGCCGATCGGGGTGATGATCGGAGCGATTTCGTCACGGAAGTAACGGCGTACCCAGGTCTTGAGCTTGGTGGTCCAGTAGCGGCGACGGATGAAGCGCACCTGGTGCTTTTCCAGCTCCGGCAACAGGATGTCGTTGAGGATCGCGTACTGGCGATCGACATGACCGTGCACCAGTTCGCTGATGCGTGCCAGGGCCTGGTGCGGTTGCAGGCCGTCGGCACCGGCCTGCTCGCGGGCGAAGGTGATCTGCTTTTTCAGCCCGGCGACGCGAATCTCGAAGAACTCGTCCAGGTTGCTGGAGAAGATCAGCAGGAATTTCAGCCGCTCCAGCAGTGGGTAGGACTCATCCAGCGCCTGTTCAAGGACGCGGATGTTGAATTGCAGTTGCGACAGCTCACGATGGATGTACAGACTGCTGTCATCCAGGTTGGGCACCGCAATCGCCGGCGCTGGGGCCGGCTCGGGCGCCGCAGCGGGGGCCGGTTCCAGCTCCGGTGGCGTTTCGGCGACTGGCTCGACCACGGGCTGAGCGTCTTTTACGGCAACTTCTGTGAGTCCTTCGGTATTCATCGCAAGTTCCTGGGAGGCTATTTCTGCTCTCGTAACAATTGGGCGGCGCGCACGGCAAAGTACGTCAGGATGCCATCAGCACCCGCGCGCTTGAAAGCGGTCAGGGATTCGAGAATCACCCCTTCGCTCAGCCAGCCGTTCTGGATCGCCGCCATGTGCATCGCATACTCGCCGCTGACCTGATAAACAAAGGTCGGCACTTTGAATTCATCCTTTACCCGACAGAGAATGTCGAGGTAAGGCATCCCCGGCTTGACCATGACCATGTCTGCCCCTTCTGACAAGTCGGCAGCCACTTCGTGCAAGGCTTCGTGGGCATTGGCCGGGTCCATCTGATAGGAGGCCTTGTTGGCCTTGCCCAGGTTCAGGGCCGAGCCGACCGCGTCGCGGAACGGGCCGTAATAGGCGCTGGCGTACTTGGCCGAGTAGGCCATGATGCGCACATTGACATGCCCGGCCACTTCCAAGGCTTCGCGAATTGCCTGGATCCGGCCGTCCATCATGTCCGACGGCGCCACCACCTGGGCACCGGCCTCGGCGTGGGACAGCGCCTGCCTGACCAGCGCATCGACGGTGATGTCGTTCTGCACATAGCCTTCTTCGTCGAGAATGCCGTCCTGCCCGTGGGTGGTGAACGGGTCCAGCGCCACGTCGGTAATCACCCCCAGCTCCGGGAAACGTGCGCGCAGGGCACGGGTCGCGCGCTGTGCGATGCCCTCGGGGTTCCACGCTTCGGCGGCATCCAGGGATTTCAGGCCCGGCGGCGTGACAGGAAACAGTGCCAACGCCGGGATACCCAGCTCGACCCACTCGGCCGCCGCTTCCAGCAACAGGTCGATAGTCAGGCGCTCCACGCCTGGCATCGAGGCCACCGCCTCACGGCGATTCTCGCCGTCCAGCACGAACACCGGCAGGATCAGGTCGTCGGTGGTCAGCACGTTTTCGCGCACGAGCCGACGAGAGAACTCATCCCGGCGATTGCGACGCAGGCGAGTGGCGGGAAACAGACGGTTGGCGGGGGTAAAGCTCACGGCAGACTCCTGAGCCCGCAAAAACGGGCGAGCGTGACAGTTATAAGCGGCCATTATGACGAACACATGACAGTTGTGCTAAAGCGTGACCGGTAGTCGCAGTCATTGTCTTCTGTAGGAAATGTTCACGTCGAGACACATTTCGATACTTTCCTGAATGTGCCTGAAGGGTTAGGCTGCGCGTTCATTTCGCCAGCACCCAGACAATGCTCCAACAATTTCTCCACGACTTCGGCTACCTGGCCTTGTTCATCGGCACGTTCTTCGAAGGTGAAACCATCCTCGTGCTCGCAGGTTTCCTGGCGTTCCGTGGCTACATGGACATCAACCTGGTGGTCGTCGTGGCGTTTTGCGGCAGCTACGCCGGTGACCAGCTGTGGTATTTCCTGGGGCGCAAGCACGGTCGCAAGCTGCTGGCGCGCAAACCGCGTTGGCAGTTGATGGGTGATCGGGCGCTGGAGCACATCCGCCGGCATCCGGACATCTGGGTCCTGAGCTTCCGCTTCGTCTATGGCCTGCGCACCGTGATGCCAGTGGCGATCGGCTTGTCAGGCTATCCACCGGGCCGCTATCTGTTGCTCAACGGTATCGGTGCGGCGATTTGGGCCACGGCGCTGGCTGCCGCCGCGTATCACTTTGGCGCGGTGCTCGAAGGCATGCTGGGCAGTATCAAGAAATACGAACTTTGGGTACTCGGCGCCCTGCTGTTGCTGGGCTTGGGCCTGTGGCTGCGCCGTCGCATCAAAAATGCCCGGCTGGCCAGGAAAAATCTCGAGACCGAGCGACAGGAACAAGCCAGGGCCAGCGAATCTACGCCAGGCGAGTGAGTCGGTTGCGACAGCAGTAAAGCCCGATGCCACTGACCAGGCTGTAGGTCAACAACCCCACCCAAGCCACCGGGCTCGCTGGCCACAACCCTGCCACCGGCGCCAACCCTACCAGCGGCAGGTTCGCCGCCAGCCGCAGCAACTCCAGCTTCAGCGCCCAAGGGCGATTCTCAAGGGCCACGCCCAAGGCAAACAGCCCCGACGCAATCGCCCCCCAGCCCAATACCAGGGCGGCAACCGGCAGGCTGTTTTCAAGGTTCATCAGATAGCTGCCCAAGGCGATGTAGATACAGAACTGCAGCGCCACATACCACCGCTGGCGTGCGTCCAGCGGCACTTCGAATTTGCGGAATTGGGACAGGTCAGGCTTGTTCAGCGGGTATCTGGCGGCCACATCGGCCGGGCGCCAACCGGTGGGCATGAACCAGATCCGCAGCTTGTCCCACCAGCGCTCGGCCCGCCGGGCATCAGCCCAGAGCTGCCCATAGAACTGCACGTTCGCCCACAACGGATTCCAGCTTGCCAGCGGCGTAGTCACGCCAAACACCACCGGCTCATCCTCGTCCTCTTCCTGGAAGGTGCCAAACAGACGGTCCCAAATAATGAACACGCCGCCGTAGTTGCGATCCATGTAGAGAGGGTTCTGCGCATGGTGGGCACGATGATTGGACGGCGTGACGAAGCACCATTCCAGCCAGCCGAGCTTAGGAATGTGTTGGGTGTGGACCCAGAACTGATACAGCAGGTTCAGCGCCGCGACGCTAACGAATACCACCAGCGGCACGCCCAGGATCGCCAGCGGCAGATAGAAAATCCAGCTCAGCAGAAAGCCGGTGCTGGTCTGGCGCAAGGCGGTGGAGAGGTTGTAATCCTCGCTCTGGTGATGCACCGAATGAGCGGCCCAGAGGATATTGCGTTCATGGCCCATGCGGTGCAGCCAGTAGTAGCAGAAGTCATAGAAGACGAAGGCAGCCACCCAGGTCCAGGCCTGGTCAGCCGGCAATTGGAAGATTGCCAGGTGCTCCAGTGCAAAGGCATAGGTGACCAAGCCGACACCTTTGGTCAGCAGCCCGGTGGTGGTCGACAGCACGCCGGTACTCAGGCTGTTGATGGCGTCCGCCAGCCGATAATGGCTCACGCCGCGCCAACGATCGGCGAGCAACTCGACGGCGATCAACACGAAGAAAAACGGCACGGCATACAGAATGAAATTCATGATGCGACCCGGGCAGGCAAGGCAAGGAAGATAGTCGGCAGATTAGGTGTAGCTGCCCGAGACCCCTATGGCAACGAGTGACAAATTAGTAGACATTTAACGCCATGAATCTGGAGAAAAAGCCCATGAGCAAAAAAGTTGCAGTGATCCTTTCCGGCTGTGGCGTGTACGACGGCGCGGAGATTCACGAAAGCGTGATTACCTTGCTGCGTCTCGACCAGCGTGGCGCACAGGTCCAATGCTTCGCCCCCAACATTGCCCAGCTGCATGTCATCAACCATCTGACTGGCGAGGAAATGCCCGAAAGCCGCAACGTGCTGGTGGAGTCGGCGCGCATCGCCCGAGGCGATGTGAAAGACCTGCGCGAAGCCAAGGCCGAGGACTTTGACGCGCTGATCCTGCCCGGTGGTTTCGGCTCGGCGAAAAACCTGTCCAACTTCGCTGTCGAAGGGGCCGGTTGCGTCGTGCAGCCGGACGTCCTGGCGCTCACCGAGGCTTTCGCCGAAGCGGGGAAACCCGTGGGGCTGATGTGCATCTCACCGGCCCTGGCGGCGAAGATCTACGGCCCCGGCGTGACGTGCACCATCGGCACGGATGCCGATACCGCCGCTGCCGTGACCAAGATGGGCGGCACCCATGAAGAATGCCTGGTCACCGATATCGTCGAGGACACTGCGCGCAAACTCGTCAGCACACCCGCCTATATGCTGGCGAAGAACATCAGCGAGGCGGCTTCGGGGATCAACAAGCTGGTGGACCGGGTGTTGGAATTGACCCACGAGAACGACGCCTGACCCCATTTCCTCTTTCCTGTGGGAGGGGGCCAGCATCAGGACAAGCGAGCCAACCGCGTCAATATCCGATCCAGCGCATTGGCGAAACCCTGCTTGTCCCGCTCGCTGTATGCCGCCGGCCCGCCGCCCACATGGCCCTGTTCACGCAAGTCGGTAAACAGGTTGCGCACCGCCAGTCGATCGCCCATGTTCTGCGCGTCGAATTCCTTGCCCCTCGGATCGAGGGCGGCGACGCCCTTCTTGACCAGGCGGTCCGCCAGCGGCACGTCGCTGCAGATGACCAACTCACCCGGGACGGCGTGCTCCACCAGGTAGTCATCCGCCGCATCAGGACCGCTTGGCACCACGATCAGCTTGACCAGGGCCAGGCCCGGCTTTATTTGCGGCTGCCCAGCGACCAGCACCACTTCGAACTGGCGCTTCAAGGCGAACTTGACCACCAGTTCCTTCGCGGCCTTGGGGCAGGCGTCAGCGTCGATCCATACGCGCATAAGTGGTTTCCTCTATCTAAAAAGCATCGCGAGCAAGCTCGCTTCCACAGAGACAGCCTACATCCTGTGGGAGCGAGCTTGCTCGCGATTATGAGCGCAGCGAATGCGGCCGTTCAGGAAACCTGGACCCGACGCTTCTCCGCCACCCAACTGCGCCCGTACAGTACGACGATCGCCAGGATCGCCGCCACCTGGGCGGTCAGCGAATAAGCATCGGCATGAATGCCCAGCCAGTCGAACTCGAAGAATGCCACCGGCCGCGTGCCGAATATCCCGGCTTCCTGCAGCGCCTTCACGCCATGGCCAGCGAACACCACCGACAGCGCACAAAGCAACGCGGCGTTGATGCTGAAGAACAGCGCCAGGGGCAGTTTCGCAGAGCCCCGCAAGATCACCCAGGCCAACCCGACCAGCAACACCAGCGCCGTCGCGCCGCCAGCCAATACGGCGTCATGACCGGCGGGACCGGCCTGCAGCCACAGGGTTTCGTAGAACAGGATCACTTCGAACAATTCGCGATAGACCGAGAAAAACGCCAGGATCGCGAATCCGAAACGGCCACCGCCGCCCACCAGGCTGCTTTTGATGTAATCCTGCCAGGCCGCGGCGTGACGCCGGTCGTGCATCCAGACACCCAGCCACAACACCATCACGCTGGCGAACAACGCGGTGGCGCCTTCGAGCAACTCACGCTGGGCGCCGCTGACGTCGATCACATAGGCGGCCAGCCCCCACGTCGCCAGGCCGGCGAGCAATGCCAGCCCCCAGCCGATGTTGACGCTGCGAACCGCCGACTGCTGGCCGGTGTTGCGCAAGAATGCCAGGATCGCCGCGAGCACCAGGATCGCTTCCAACCCCTCGCGCAACAGGATCAGCAAGCCAGAGATGTAGCTCAACGACCAGCTCAAGCCATCGCCACCCAACAGGCCGGCGGATTCCTTCAACTTGGCCTTCGCCGCGTCCAGGCGTTGTTGGGCCTGGTCCACTGGCAAGCCATCCTGTAAAGACTGACGGAAAGCCATCAACGCCTTTTCGGTGTCCTTGCGCACATTGGCGTCGACGTTATCGAGCGAACTCTCCACCAGCTCGAAGCCTTCCAGGTAAGCCGCGACCGAAAGGTCGTAGGCCTGGTCATGATCACCGGCGCGATACGCCGCGATGCTTTTGTCCAACGTCGTGGCGGTGTAGTCGAGCAACTGCGCCGGGCCGCGCTGCACTTGCGGCGGCTGGGCACGTTGGGCGCGAAACGTCGCTGCTGCCGCGGGCCCTTGGGCAGCCAGGATTTCGGCCGGAGTCTGGCGGGCCAGATCGGCCAGATTGTAGGTCAGCTCGCTTTTTGTCGCGGCCGGGTCGGCGCTGAAGCTGGCAATGTAAGTTGCCAGGTCCCAGCGCTGGCGGTCGTCGAGCTGGTCGGCGAAAGCTGGCATGTCCGTGCCCTCGACGCCCATGCCCAGGGTGTTGTAGATCGCGTAGAGGCTCAGGCGATCCAGGCGCTGGCCATCACGCAGGTTCGCCGGTGGCGGCTCCAGGCCGACGCCGGCCGGACCATCGCCAGCACCGGTGTCACCATGGCAAACCGAGCAATTCTGCGCGTACAACGGCGCACCGCGCGCCGGATCCGGGGTAATGATCGGCGCTTGGCTGACTTCGTACGCCACCGCCAGCCTTGCCCCCAACTGCCGAGCCAGGCGGGCGACGTCGTCGCCGTCCCGGCGTTCGGTGATAGCCCCGCGCAACGTGCCGATGCCTTGGGTCAACTCAGCCTTTTCCGGCTTGGCCGGCAGCGCAGCAATCAACCCCTCCAACACTTGGGTGAACTCCAGTTGCTCGCGGTATTCCGAATCGTCGATGACTTTTCCCGCTTCGACAGTCGCTGGGTAATCCGCCCCGATGTAATCAAGCAGGTGCAAGGCCTGGGGAGCGCCTTCAGTGGTATCGGCCAGCAGATCGGCGCTGCACAGCGCCAACAACGGCAGCGCTAGCCAAGCCAGGAAACGAAACGGGGCAGGCATGAATGACTCTCGATTGGAAATAAGTAGTAACATATTGTTCACTTCCAATGCGCTTGGCTCAAGTACCGATGTGTTTTCCACGCACATTTTCATCGGATCTTCATGGTTTGGAAGTGACATCACAAAAACATCATTTGGCGATTAAAAAGCCACTACGCGGTCAATCCTCCTGTTTATAATGCGCCGCCCTCTTATTTGTTGAAGGCATAAGAGCTCCTCTGTCCATGAGGAACCGACGGCGCTCCAGTGCCCCGTTCGTGGATCGCCCCAGCCCGACCCGCACACCTGGCTGATATTCAGGGAAGAAGTGTTCATGGCATCCCGTGCCTGTTTTCCGGTCGCCCTCTGCGCGATCACTCTGCTGTCCGGCTGCTCGGCCTTTCGCAACTACGACAGTGAATTGGCCCAGACCAATCAGCAATTGACCTCCGGCAATGTCGACGCGGCGCTGGCCCTGCTGGAGAAGAACAACTCCAGCCAAGATAAAGACCTGCTGTATTTCTTCGAGAAGGGCGAATTGCTGCGGGCCAAGGGTGACCTCTCCGGCAGCCAGGCGGCCTGGGGCAGCGCAGACCAGCAGGTTGGCCAATGGGAAGACGCGGTCAAGCTCGACACCGCCAAGTACCTGGCGCAGTTCGGCAGCTTCCTGGTCAACGACAAGGTCCGGCGCTACGAGGGTTATGACTATGAGAAGGTCATGCTCACCACGCAGATGGCCTTGAACCTGCTGGCGGTGAATGACTTCGACGGCGCACGGATGCAGATCAAAAAGACCCACGAGCGCGAAGCGGTGATTGCCGACCTGCGGGACAAGGAATATCTCAAGCGTGAAGAGGACGCCGAAAAGCAAGGAGTCCAGACCGAATACAAGGACCTCAAGGGTTACCCGGTTGCCAGCCTGGACGCACCGGAAGTGGTCAGCCTGAAAAACAGTTACCAAAGCGCGTTCAGCCATTACCTGGCGGGCTTCGTGTACGAGGCGTTGGGCGAAAAAGACCTGGCCGCGCCGGGTTACCGTAAAGCCGCCGAACTGCGCCCCAATACCCCTCTGCTGGAGCAGGCGCTGCTCAATCTCGACAAGCCCGCCGCCAAGGACGACGACAGCGATATCCTGATCGTGGTGCAGAGCGGGCTGGCGCCCTCCCGGGATTCGATCCGTATCCCGCTGCCCCTGCCCATCAGCGGCAACGTGGTTATCACGCCGTTGTCATTCCCGCTGATCAAGCCGGACACGTCCACCGCCACCTTCGCCCAGATCGGCGTCGACGGCCGGCAACTGGACCTGACCTCACTCAACAGCACCACGGCCATGTCGCGCCGCGCCCTGCGCGATGACATGCCGGGGATCATCCTGCGTACCACCGTACGCGCGGTGAGCCGTGGCGTGGCGCAAAAGCAGATCAACGAAACCAATCCCCTGGCCGGCCTGGCCGTGGGCATTACCTCGGCCGTGCTTGAAGGGGCCGACACCCGGACCTGGCGCACCCTGCCGGATTACACCCAGGTGGTGCGCCTGCGCCTGAAAAAAGGCGAGCACCAGGTCACCTTGCCAAGCGTGGTCGGCGGCTCGGTGGTGAAGGTCAAGGTCGATCAGCGTTACCAGGTCATCACCCTGCGGGCGGTGGGCAACCAGGTGTTCGCCGGCGGCCTGGCGGCCCAGGTAATCCCGAGCGCCAATCCCACCGCCATCGCCCTCAAGCAACCTTAAGAACGGAGTCTTGTTCACATGCGTTTAAAACTGATCGCCGTCGGCGCCCTGGCCTTGCTGGCCGGCTGCGCCACCCCACCGCCACCGGAGCCGGGCAGCGCCGCCAGCAAGGTCGTGGCAATGGGCAAGACCAAGAACATCGTGGTGGGCGCCATGCGCGTCGCTCGGGAAAACGGCTACATGACCGTCAATGTGCAGCTGAGCAACACCAGTTTCAACAACAAGAACATGTATTACCGCTTCGCCTGGCTGGGACCGGAAGGCTTCCCCATCGCCGAGGAAGAAAGCTGGAAAAGCCTGACGCTGTACGGCGAACAGACCCGCTTCCTGCCGGCCATCGCACCGACACCCAAGGCGGTGGATTTCCGACTGGAAATCAACACCCCGTGAGGTGCTGAAACCTGTGGGAACGAGCTTGCTCGCTCCCACACCAGCCCCCGAGTGATGCCTGATCCCTTTATTCAGCTTTTGAGAGCAACCCTATGTTCCTACGCATTTCCTCCCTTGCCCTCGCCGCCCTGCTCGTCAGCGGCTGTGCGAACAATTCACCGGTCCTGGGCAACAAGAACATCAGCTATGGCGACACCAAGGCCGTGGAAACCGTCACCAACGAATTCGGCTCCACCGATCTGCAAATGATCGCCGAATCCATGACCCGCTCCCTCGCCCAGTCCGGCGTGCTGCAGGGTCGCCCAGTGGTCCAGGTCTATGACGTGAAGAACAAGACCAGCGAGTACATCGATACCCGGGAAATCACCACCAGCATCAAGACCCAACTCATGAAGACTGGCGCGGCGCGCTTCGCCAGCGACAACAACGCCATGGACAGCCAGGTCGACCAGCTGAAGTTGCAGAACCAGAGCGGCCTGTACAAAAAGAGCACCGTGGCCAAGACCGGCAACATGATCGCCGCCAAATATCGTATCGAGGGCTCCATCAGCTCGATCGTCAAGCGCAGCGAAGATTACAAGGACGTGTTCTACAAGTTCAGCCTGCAACTGATCGACGTCGAAAGCGGCCTGGCCGAATGGATGGACGAAAAAGAAATCCGCAAGACCACGGAGCGTTAAGCCATGCGTACATGGATCGCAATGATGGCCCTGGCTTGCGCATTCACTGCGCAAGCGGCCCCAAAAGTCGCGGTGACGGATCTGGCGTACCAAGAACGCGTCGAGGAATACATCCACACGGTTTCGGCCCAAAGCAACTTCCAGGCAAGCCCGTACAGCGCCAGCGCGTCGTCGAGCTACGACGAGATGGAGGCCACCAGCAGTTACATCGAGCAGGGTGAGCTGCGCAAGTTCACCGGTGATATCAAGGGCGAGATGCTGCGCAGCGGCATGTTCCAGCTGGTGCAGGGTACGCCGTATACCGCGTCGTCCAAGGGCGACGTATACGACGTAATCAAGCGTATCAAGGCGGGGAACTTCAAGGGGGCCGACTACGTGCTGTTCGGCACTGTGTCGGACATCGACTTCACCCGCGACATCAATGAACTTGGCACTGCCGACAGCTACTCGGCGGTGCTGGCCCTGACGTTGGTGGCGGATTTCAGCCTGATCAACACCAAGACCTTTGAGATCACCTCGGCCTTCACCGCCATGGGCGAAGGCCAGGACACCAAGCTACTGAACCACCGTGACGTGCGCATCAGCCTCAATCGTCCGCGGGTCGTGCGTGAAGTGTCCAAGGCGCTGGGGGAGGATGTGGCACGGCAGTTGAGCGAACAGCTCGGCGGCCCGATCCAGGAGCAAGCCGGCGAACCTGTGCAGCGCAACAATCTGCCGAGGGACACGGCGCCAGTGATCCTGCGCTGATCCTCAGTCGGGTAACTGATTTTGGGGTGAGGGGATGGCTCCCCTCACCCCATTGGTTTACACCGCAGCCTTGCGGATCGTCGCCAGCAAACCCGCCGCGCCAATGAACAATCCGGCAAAGGTCCGGTTCATCCGCCGTTGCTGCTTAGGGGTACGCAACAGGCGCAACACCTTGGACGCCAGTCCGGTGTACCCGGCCATGACAATCAGATCGACGCAAATCATCGTCACGCCAAGGATCAGGTATTGCTTGACCAAAGGTGCATGGGGATCGATGAACTGTGGCAGCACGGCGAGCATGAACACCAGGGCCTTGGGGTTGCTGATGTTGACCAGAAAGCCGCGAAACACCAGCGCCAAGGGCTTGCCGATGGGGCGCACCGCCGCGTCGTCGCTGAGGTCGCCGGGGACGGCCCGCCACTGCTTGACGCCCAGGTAGACCAGGTATGCCACGCCGAACCACTTGATTGCATAGAAGGCGGTTGCCGACGCGGTGAGGATCGCGCCCACGCCTGCCGCGACAATTGCGATTTGCAGCGCCAGGCCCAATTGCAGGCCCAAGGCGTTCCAATAACCGCGCCAGAAGCCGTATTGCAAGCCACTGGACATCGATGCAATGGCACCGGCGCCCGGCGAAAGACTGATGACCCAGCAAGCGGCGAAAAACGCCAGCCACGTTTCCAGCAACATTGCACACCTCGGCTCAGATCCATCGAAACGACTAAGCTAATGCGCCGCCGGGCCGGTGGCCATTCTTTTTTTCAGGGGTCGCCAGGGTAGGTGTCGGGTTATTCGACGAAACCGCCGACCGGAAACGCCTCGCTGCCGCGCCAGCGCCGCACCGACCGTTGGAAAAACAGGCTATTGGGCACCTGAACCATGGAACTGCCGGTGCCGAGTTCCTCGGGTTCGATCAACGTGGTGTAGAGCAGATTGATCGCCACCACCCGCCCCTTGATGCCTGGCTTGTCGGTGGCTTCCACCAGCTCGACTACATCGCCCAGGCGGAACGGGCCGACGGTGTAGATCAGGATGGCACACAGCAAATTCGACAATACGCTCCAGATGGCAAAGAACGCGACCGCCGCAACGGCAACGAACCCCGACAGCGCGGTCCAGAGCACCGTGGCCGAGACACCGAGGCGCTCCAGCGCCACCAGCACTGCGCTGCCCATGATCAACCAGCGCAGCACGCCGCGCAGGATGATCATCAGCTGGGTCGGCAATGGATAGCGCTCGCCGAGCCCCGTGAGGAAGCGCGCCACGAACCGCTGGGCAACATAACCTACCAACAGGATCAGCAGGATTTGCACACCGAGCCAGATCGGCTCGATCCACAGGACCGGTATGGGCAAGGACAACGCTTCCATCAGGACAACGCCTCCAGCTCCGCTTGCAGGTTTTCCAGCAACTCCAGGGCTTGCATCCACGCCTCCTCAAGTTCCGCTTCCCGAACCTTCAGCTTGGCCTGTTCGGCCAGCAGATCACGCAGCTCGTCCTTGCGTGCCGCCTCGTAGAGACCACTGTCCCCGAGGCTGGTTTCGATTTTTTGCAGCTTTTCATGCAGCTTGCCCAGCTCGCCTTCGAGCTTGTCGGCTTCGCGCTTGTGCGGCGCCAGTTGCTGGCGCAACGCCGCGGCGGCCTGGCGTTGGGCTTTCTTGTCGGTTTTGTCCGGGTTGACCGGCGCGCTGCTGACCGGTGCGTTGCGCTGGCGATAATCCACCAGCCAGCGCGCATAGTCTTCAAGGTCGCCGTCGAACTCTTCGACTTTACCGTCCGCGACCAGATAAAAGTTGTCCGTGGTGCTCTTGAGCAAGTGCCGGTCGTGGGAAACCACCAGCACCGCGCCGCTGAATTCCTGCAAGGCCATGGTCAGGGCCAGGCGCATCTCCAGGTCCAGGTGGTTGGTCGGTTCGTCGAGCAACAGCAGGTTCGGCCGCCCCCAGGCGATCAACGCCAGGGCCAGGCGGGCTTTTTCGCCGCCGGAGAAATTCAGAACCGGCTCGTCGATGCGCGCCCCGCGGAAATCGAAACCACCGAGGAAGTCCCTGAGTGTCTGCTCACGCTCGGTTGGCGCCAGGCGCTGCAAGTGCAGCAGCGGGCTGGCCTTGGCATCGAGGGAATCCAGCTGATGCTGGGCAAAGTAGCCGACCACGGTGTTTTCACCGCGCGTCAGGCGCCCGGCCAGGGGCTGGAGCTCACCGGAAAGGTTTTTGATCAGGGTCGATTTACCGGCGCCGTTAGGCCCCAACAGACCGATCCGCGCGCCGGGGGTCAGTTGCAACTTGACCTTCTCCAGCACGGTTTTTTCGCCATAGCCCAGTCGTGCATCCGACAGGTCAATCAACGGGCTGGAGATCTTCGACGACTCGCGGAAAACAAAATCGAATGGCGAATCGACATGGGCCGCCGACAGCTCTTCCATCCGCTCCAGGGCCTTGATCCGGCTCTGCGCCTGGCGAGCCTTGGTGGCTTGGGCCTTGAAGCGAGCGATGTAGCTTTCCATGTGCGCGCGCTGCGCCTGCTGTTTCTCATAGGCTTGCTGTTGCTGGGCCAGGCGCTCGGCGCGGGCACGCTCGAAGGCGCTGTAGCCGCCGCGATACAAGGTGAGCTTGCGCTGATCGACATGGGCCACGTGGTCCACCACGGCGTCAAGGAAATCCCGGTCGTGGGAAATCAACAACAACGTGCCCGGATAGCTCTTGAGCCAGTCTTCGAGCCAGATGATGGCGTCGAGGTCCAAGTGGTTGGTCGGTTCGTCGAGCAACAGCAAGTCCGACGGGCACATCAGGGCTTGCGCCAGGTTCAGGCGCATCCGCCAACCCCCGGAGAAATCACCGACCTGACGGTCCATCTGTTCATTGGTAAAGCCCAGCCCGGCGAGCAATTTACGAGCCCGGGCGTCGGCGGTATAACCGTCGGCGCTGTCGAGCTCCGCGTGCAGGCGAGCTTGGGCGGCGCCGTCATGGGCGGCTTCGGCTGCGGCGAGGTCGCGCTGGACCTGACGCAGGCGCAGGTCGCCATCGAGCACATAATCCACCGCCAGGCGTTCGAGGGTGTCGACCTCCTGACGCATATGGGCGATGCGCCAATCGGCGGGCAGCAAGCAATTGCCGGAGTCCGGGTGCAACTCGCCGCGCAACAAGGCGAACAGGCTCGATTTGCCGGCGCCGTTGGCACCGATGAGGCCGGCTTTGTGGCCGGCGTGCAGGGTCAGCTCGGCGTCTTCTAGCAGACGTTGCGGGCCACGCTGTAAAGTCAGGTTCTGAAGTCGAATCATAATGGCGGCGGAGTCTACCAGCTTCGCCCGCAACTGGCGCGAGTAGCACGATGTCGTCTGATCTGTGGAGCTTTTCGATCAACCTCTACGCCAAGCCTGGTGTGGAATCCGCGTGCCTGGCGCTACAGACAGGTGGCGCGAACGTGTGCCTGCTGCTCTGTGGGCTGTGGTTGGAACAACGCGGCGTGAGCTGTGATGAGCAAAAGCTGCAGCAGCTTAAGCATCTGGCCGGACCATGGGACTCGACCGTCGTGCAACCGTTGCGCAAGTTACGCACCCAATGGAAAAACCTTGCCCTTCAGGATCCAGGGCTGGGTGGCTTGCGCGAACAGGTCAAGAAACTGGAACTGGAAGCCGAACGGCTATTGCTTGAGCGGCTGGAGGCAACGGTCAAGGAATGGCCAACGGGACAATCCTTGGATTCAGCGCAGTGGCTGCAAAGGCTTGCGGCAAATGCCGGCCAAGCCAACCACGACGCGCTGCATCAGCTGCGCGTCGCGGTTTCCGGCACTTAGGAAGCGCGGGTTGGAGTGGGGCTTGGGACGGTGGCTACACTCGGGTTCAGTGCCGGTGCTGGCGTACCAACCGTTGGCGCGGGGGTCGCCGCCGGAGCTGGCGCAGCAGGTTTGGCAGCCGGAGCGGTTGCCGGTTTTGCAGCGGCTGGCTTGGCGGCGGCTGGCTTTTTCACGGCCGGCTTCGCAGCGGGCTTGGCGGCGGCAGGTTTGGCGGCAGGCTTGGTCGCGGCAGGCTTGGCGGCAGCGGTGCTCGCTGGTTTGGCTGCAGCCGGTTTAGCCGCAGGCTTAGCCGCAGCTTTGGCAGGCGCCTTGGCGGCGACTGGCTTGGCCGCGGATTTCGCAGCAGGTTTGGCAGCAGCACGTTTGGCAGCAGTGGCCTTGGTCGCAGTTGGCTTGGCAGCCGGCTTCGCAGCGGGTTTGGCGACCGCTTTCACAGCCGGTTTGGCAGCGGTGGCTTTCGTTGCCGCAGGCTTGGCGGCAGCGGTTTTCGCCGCGGGCTTGGCAGCCACTTTGGCAGCAGGCTTAGCGGCGACAGGTTTGGCAGCGGCTGCTTTTACGGCAGGCTTGGCGGCAGGCTTGGCGGCAGCTTTGGCGGCCGATTTTTTCGCAACGGGTTTCGCCGCGCTGGCAGCAACCGGTTTTTTCACGGCAGGTTTGGCCACTGGTTTGCTGGCTGCCTTCGCGCCTACCTTGGTCACCGGCTTGGCGGCCACTTTTGTTGGAGTTTTTGCCGCGACAGGTTTAGCCGCTGGCTTCTTGGCCGATACAGCGGCAGGCTTGGCCGCGCGAAGCGTCAGCGCCTTGCCTGCGGCTTCCTGGACGCGACCTACGCCTTGGGCCAGCTTCAGGCTTTCCTGGGCGTCACGCTTGAGTTGCAGGATGTAGGCGCGGGTTTCGGATTGTCGATCCTTCAGGGCATCGAGCAGGTTTTCGAGTTCCTTCACGGCATCCTTGGCCTTGGCTTGTGCCTTGGCTTTGCCAGCGGTTGCCGCGTCTTGCAGTTTGGTGCGCGACTTGTGAAGTTTTTCCTGCGCCTTGCCGCGTTGTTTTTCCAGCTTGGCGAGTAGTTTTTCAGCATCAGCCAGGGCTTGGGAGCAGGCATTTTCCAGATGCTCGAGCAAGCTGCCCGACAGTTGTTGGAGCAAGTGCAACGGAGTGTTTACAGGCTTCTTAGTGGCCGACATGGTTTACCTCCTGACTGACGTGAGTGCGGCTCATACTAGACCTCTGCTGCAACCGCCGCTAGGGCATGTTGACACTACACAAGGCGTTGCGTTGCACGGCACAAGAAATCTTCTGCGCCGGCGCCTGGGCAATTCACTTTTACTGTTTGCGGCACTGGCATAATCCCTCGAATCGAGGCCGGAGAAAGTACACATGTCGCGTCATCTTTTTTTACTTCTTTGCATGATTTTCCCAGTGGCCCAAGCCACAGAAAAACCCAACGCAAACGAAGCCCGGGAGCTGGCCTACAGTCTTGGCGCGAGCCTGGGGGAACGCCTGCGCCAAGACGTACCCGACCTGCAGATACAAGCCTTGGTCGAAGGCCTGCAACAGGCCTATCTTGGCAAGCCGCTGGCGTTGGATGATGAACGCATCGAAAGGATCCTGGCCGAACACCAGGCGCAGTTGACGGCGCAATCGGCGACGCCGCAAGACCAAGTGGCGCTGAAGACCGAGCAGAAGTTTCTCAACGAGGAAAAAGGCCGGCCAGGCGTCCAGCAATTGCCGGACGGCATCCTGTTGACCGAACTCAAGCCGGGCAGTGGCACGAAAGCCGGCCCCCACGGCAAGGTCCAAGTGTTGTATGTCGGTCGTCTGCCGGACGGCACGGTGTTCGATTCCAACCATCAGGCACAGTGGTTCAATCTTGATAGCGTGATCGATGGCTGGCGCAGTGCATTACCGCAGATGCCCGTAGGCGCGAAGTGGCGGTTGGTGATTCCTTCAGCCTTGGCCTATGGCGCCGAAGGTGCCGGAGACGTTATTCCACCTTTCACGCCCCTGGTATTTGAAATTGAACTGCTGGGCGCGACGACTTGACGCCCTGAAAAGAAAAACGGCACGCAATGCGCACCGTTTTCTGTCCCGAAGATGTTCTCAAGCCTGGACCGCAGCTTCTTCCTTGTGGGCGTTGTGCAGCACTTCGATCAGGCAGTCTTCCAGCTCGAAACGCTCGTGCAACAAGCCGCCCAGTTCCTTGAATTTTTCCGCCACGCATTTGCCTTCATCGCACAGGTCGTTGAAGGCCAGCAGCTTCTCGGTGATGACATCGATGCGCGGGTAAATCGTGTCGGCCAGTTCCAGGCCGCGCTTGTCATTGAAGGCCTTGGCCTCGCCCGTGAGTTGCTCGTAGATCTCGAAATGACCCGCGGACACATAGTCCACCAGCACACCACAGAACTCTTGCAAGGGCTTGCGGCTTTCACTCAGTGCTTCAGGCTTGTCGCCAAGAGCATCATAGGCTCGAACCAGTTCGTGACGCTCCTGCAACCAGCGGTCGATCAGCAGATGCACCCCACCCCAGCGTTCCTGAGCATTCTGACAACTTTCGAGCATGGTGATTTCTTCCCTTCTGAGTCACGCCCCTCGCCGTCTGAAACACCCGCCTGAATGATCAGGAGCAAGCCAGACACAACATGATCGAGTGGCATGATTCCAATGATACGTGCGGGCCAGATTATGCCCGCGCGACAACTGCTTCAAGGTACGCAGGAGAGAAAGTTCATACAAGTGTTTAATCCAGCGCCCGGACCAACTGCGACTTCTCGCCGCCGAGCGGCCGTACCAGGGCATCCCAGACCAGGCGCAACAGCAGGTAAGTCATCGAGACAGCAACGGCGAGGAAGAACAGCAGGCTCCATTCGGGGATGCTCAGGTCGAACAGCGTCCAGGTGACACTCGCACAGTCGGGGGCACCATTGGCGACGCGATGCGCGGCACTCCACCACGAGTCCACCTCCGGCAATTGGGCCATGCAGTCAGGCAGCAGCTCATGTGACTCGCTTTGCACCAGTACATTGCGCCAAGCCAACGCCAACCCTGCCGATGCAAAGGCAGCCCCCATCGCTGCATAGGCGATGCAGCCCTTGCGGGTTGGGCCATGCACGCACGCCACGAGGCAATTCACCAGGAAGAGCATCAGGCACAGCCGCTGCAAGATACACAGGCTGCAAGGGGACAGGCCAACCGCGTATTCCAGATAACTGGCGACGCCCATAGCCAGGGCAGCAGCGATGGAAGCCATGAGAAACAAGAAGCGTGAGCTGGCCAGAGACATGGCGGATCCGTAACAGAAGAGACAAGCTGTAACGGTAGAGGAAAGCCCCTGGGCCTTTCAAGGCAGCCCCGCGCAGACACTTCACCAGAGGTGTAGGGAATTCCCGACAGGCCAAAGAGGATTCAGCTCAGTGTGCTGTAGGACTTCGCTGAGCGCTTGGTCAGACCTCCAAAAACCGGGCCGGGATTCGCCACCGTTTGCCTCAGGATGGGCACGACGCCGTGGCGAGAGAGTGTGCTCTCCCTTCCCTGCGGTTCATACCCACCTCAAAGAGTCTTCGTCCCGCCTCAAGTTGACAGGACTTGAGGCGAAACCGGCAGCGGCGCCGCAAGCAAGCGCTCATCCAGCAACCCCAACCCCTCCTGGAACAGCTGGTTGCTTCGCTCGGCATCCCCCAACTGCGCCAGCAGCCGCGCCAACTCGGCGCAAGCTTCGGGGTTGCGCTGCATGCGCAGGCTGCTTTCCAGATAATCCCTTGCCTTGCCCCACAGGCTGTTCTGCAGGCACAGGCGCCCGAGCGTCAGGAGCAGGCTCGGATCATTCGGATGATCCTTGAGCCAGCCTTCAGCCACCTGCAGTTGCCGGCTCGAATCCGCGCCACGAACCAGGCCATACAGGCGCGCCAGGTGGCTGTCGTAGTTGCGCTTGAGCGCAGCGCGCAGCACCTCTTCCGCCTCTACCTGGGCACCCAGCTGCCGAAGCTGCTCGGCGTAGGCCAATACCAGTGCCGGTTCCTGGCGCTGGGCGGAAGTCAGTTGCTGCCACGCGCGATCAAGCGATTGCAGGCCGACACTGCCATCGGCCTCGCGGTGGGCTGCCAGGGTGAGGTTTTCGCCCCAGGCCCGGCGCTCCAGTTCTGCCAGTTCGGCGGCAGGCAGGACCTTGTCCTTGCGCAACTCGGGCAGCAACCGGATCACCGCCGGCCAATCCCCCCGCTGCTGGTGCAAGCGTTGCAGCTGACGCAAGGCCTGGGTGTTATGGGGGTAGCGTTCGTGCATGGCTTGCAGGGTAGTCAATGCACCGTCTGTGTCGCCACGGTCCATCTGCAACTGGGCGTGAGTCAGCGCGATAGCCAGCTCCGCCTGGGGCTGACGCTCCAAGGCGCGCTCCAGCAAGCTGTCGCTCTGATCGTAAAGGCCCTGCTCGTTGGCAGCGCGAGCGGCGCCGAGGTAATACAGCAACGGCTGCCGCTCGGCTTCGGCGGCACGATGCAAGTGCCGTTGGGCGCTGGCCCAGCGTCCCTCTGCCAGGTCCAACTGTCCGTGCTCGATTGCAACCTGGATTCGACGACTGCGGTTGCGCCGCGACCACGGGTTGACCACGCCGGTCGAGGTGGTCACCAGCCCAATCAGCGCGGTGACACCTCGCCACAGCAACCAAAGCACCGCGATCAATGCCAGCGTGACCCACAACCCGGCCTCGTAGCGGAAGTTCTTGTACGCCACCAACACGTAACCCGAATGCTCGGCAATCGCGACGCCCAGCACAGCGGCAACGGCGATGACCACGAACAGAATCACGTAGAGGCGCTTCATGGCGTGGCCTCCTGCTCACCTGCCTTGGGCAACGGCTTGACCGATTCTTCGGCGTTCACGTTGCGGCGTTCAAGATAGGCCTGGACGGCGCTGAGCGTGCCGGTAAGGTCTGGCGTGACCACCGTCACCGGCATCTTGCCCAGCTCAACGACTCGTTCCAGCATGATTTTGCTTTGCGGGTTGTCCTGGTTGAAATTGTCCTTGAGGACGTCACGGGCTTCGGCCAGTGCCTGGGTGTACACCGGCGCCTGGCCGTTGAGGGCGGCCCATTGCGCCTGCTCCAGGGCCAGGCTCAAGGCCAGGCGCACCTGCATCAGGCTCTGGCCGGCGAGGAGCGGACGGACATTTTCATCGGCATTGAAATCGATGCGGATGTAGCGCGAAATACGATCCCACCACTGCGACCACTGGCTGGCGCCGTCGCCATCGGCGGTCAGCCCCAGCAGGGATTCACCGCGGTCCTTGTATTCGGGAGCGATTTCCGACAACTGCAAGACCTGGTCACGCAGGGCGCCCAACTGGAGGAACAGGCCGGTGCGATCTGGCTGCTCTGTGCTGCGCAACGCAGCGAGGGTCTTGGCCAGCTGTTCGCGGGCAGCGAAGGACCCGGGATCGTTTTGCTCGCGAAGGATTTCATCGGCACCCTGCACAAGGGCCTGGGCACTGTTGATGTCTTGCAGGGCGGAAAGTCGCAGGCTGGCCAGGCGCAACAGGTGCTCGGCTTCGGCCAGGCGCCAGTCCTTGCGGCTGGAACCAAGCACGGTTTCCAGGCGCTGGTTCAGGCGCTGCTGGTCGCCTTGCAACTGGGCGACCTGACGTCGCCGCTCTTCCAGCTCTTGAGCCGCAGGCAACTGCTCCAGGCGTTCGCTCAGCCGCTGCTCGTTGAGCTTGAGATTCTGGGCCTGGTCGTTGAGTGCCTGGACCTGAGCGGCCTGCTGCTGGGTATTGGCTTGCAGGTGACGCACTTGCCAGATACCCCATCCGCCCACGGCCACGCCGGCAGCGCCCAACAATAACGCGACAATCGCAAGCCCGTTACCGCGACGCGGCGCCACCGGCACCGACGGGTCAGTCGGTGCTTCGACCGCTGGCTGATCTTGATCTTTTGGCAAGGCTGTTTCGCTCACGTATCCATCCTTTGCATTAGAAAACGGCACGGATTGTTCCCGTAAAGCCGCCAGCAAAGCCGCGGCACTGGCGCCACGACAATCCACAACTGTCCTGGCCCCGGCGGCACGCGCCATCTCGGCGACCCTGGGGCTTGGAACAAACAAGGGTAGCCGCGCCAGGGCGGGCCACGCGTCACCGGCCAGCCGGTGCAGATGCTCGAAGCTCTGCCCACTGCTGACCACCAGCGCGTTCAAGCGTTCCGCCTCGACCTTCGCTGGCAACTCGCCTTCGCCGTAGTGCGGCAAGCCGCGACGGTACAACTCCAGGTAGTCGACACTAGCACCTTGCTCTCGCAAACGCTCTGCCAGCAAACCGCGCCCACCCTCGCCACGCACGATCAAGACACGTGCGTCAGGCCGGTCGATAGCCTGGCGCAACGCCGCCAGCTCAAGCAGGGCTTCGCTGTCGTCACCGTTTTCGGGGTAAAAAACGCGGAGGCCGGCATCGGCCAGAATTTGCCCGGTCGCGGCGCCTACGCTGAACCAGGGTTGCTCTGGAAGGCGCGGCCAGTATTGACGCAGCAACTCCACGGCCAAGCGTGCCGCAGGCTTGCTGACGACGATCACCGCGCTGTACCGATCCAGAGCCTGGAACTTGTCTCGCTCGGACTCGGACAGGGGGACCGGCGTGATATCCAGCAGCGGCATGGCGCTGCTATGGATGCCCGCCTGCGCCAGAACGGCCGCCAACGCAGACGACTCGTCCGCCGGCCGGGTCAGTAGCAGCCGCCATCCCGTCACGCGTCGCCGGCCTCGCCGTAGACTTTCTTGAGAATATCGTCGGCGCCTTGGCTCAACAGGTCCTCGGCGACGCGCACGCCCAACGCCTCGGCATCGCGACGCGGCGCCCGGGCCTCGGCGGCGAGCAGTTGGCCGCCACTCGGATCGCCCACCAGGCCCCGCAACCAGACCTGCTCACCTTCAAGGACGGCGTAGCAGGCGATCGGCACCTGGCAGCCGCCGTTCAGATGCTTGTTGAGTGCCCGCTCGGCGAAGACTCGGATAGCCGTGTCTTCATGGTGCAGCGGTGCCAGCAGAGCGTGAATCTCGCTGTCGGCGCTGCGGCATTCAATGCCCACCGCCCCCTGCCCTCCGGCCGGCAGGCTGTCATCGACGCTGATGGCCGAGGTGATGCGTTCTTCGAAACCCAGACGGATCAGGCCCGCTGCGGCGAGGATGATCGCGTCGTACTCGCCCGCGTCGAGCTTGGCCAGGCGCGTGTTGACGTTGCCCCGCAGGAAGCGGATCTGCAGATCAGGGCGACGGGCCAGCAGCTGTGCCTGGCGGCGCAGGCTCGATGTGCCCACCACACTCGCGGCGGGCAGCGCGTCAAGGCTGGAAAAGTCGTTTGAGACGAATGCGTCGCGCGGATCTTCCCGTTCGCAGATGCAAAAAAGGCCCAGGCCTTCGGGGAAACCCATGGGCACGTCTTTCATTGAATGCACGGCGATATCGGCTTCATTGTCCAGCAAGGCTGTTTCCAGTTCCTTGACGAACAAGCCCTTGCCACCGATTTTCGAGAGTGGCGAGTCCAGCAGCTTGTCGCCGCGACTGACCATGGGCACCAGCGTCACGACCAGCCCCGGATGGGCCGTTTCGAGGCGGGCTTTGACGTATTCGGCCTGCCAAAGGGCCAAGGCGCTTTTACGGGTGGCGATGCGGATCTCGCGAGGGGACATGGATCAATCCGTACTTAAAAGATACGGCAGATAATAACAGCTCAGCCAAAACCGCTTTGACTTGAATCACGACGTCGCGGCCTCCCTGGCCGCCAATCCTGGAAACGGAACGCTCGAGGACGTCGCGCTAGAGCTGCTGCATCATCTTGCGCACGCCGGCGACATGCCGCCGACTGACGATCAGCGCATCGCCATTCAATCCCTTCAGGTACAGCTGGAAATGCCCCAGCGGCGTACGCTGCAAGCGCTCGATACGTTCGCGGGCCACCAGGGCGTTGCGGTGGATACGCACGAACCGCTCGCCGAACTCATCCTCGAGAGCCTTGAGCGGCTCGTCCAGCAACACTTCACCGCTTTCGTGACGCAAGGTCACGTACTTGTGGTCGGCTATGAAATAAACCACTTGGTTCAAGGGGATCAATTCGATGCCCTTGCGGGTCCGCGCGCTGATGTGGCTGCGTGGGCCACTGCCACTCTCGGCGGCCGGGCGGGTGAGCGCCGCCAACTGCGTGCGGTTCGGCCGCTCGGCCTTGCGCAACGCCTCCTCCAGCGCCTGGATGGACACTGGCTTGAGCAGATAGCCCACGGCACCGGTCTGCAATACCTCGGGAGGAAACTCGTCACGCGTGGTGCAAAACACCACCGCCGGAGGTGACTCGCGCTCGCAGAGCTTCGCCGCGACCTGCAAGCCGTCGAGACCCGGCATGCGAATGTCGAGCAGCACGATATCCGGCTTGTGGCTGTCGATTAGGGCCAATGCCTCTTCGCCATTGGTGGCGCTCGGCTCCAGGACACTGTAACCCTCGAGTTCACGGAGCAATCGGCTCAGGTCCTCGCGGGCCAGTGGTTCGTCGTCAACGATCAGGACATTCATATAGCGCTGGATTCCTGCGTGAGTCTCGCACAAGGATAGCGTAGACAGGGGAAGTGACATCCGTCACCGCGATCCACGCTAAGACTCGTCCGAGGGCCAAAAAGTGCCGCGAGGCGGTTGTCGATCTTTACCAGCGCTTGCCCACCGATGCTCGAGGCCTGTTGTCGCACAGCGTCGCCACAGGGTTTGTTAAGACTCGATCTGACCAATATGAGCACCCCCCTTTAATGGTGCGTCCGATGCGTCCAGGATGAAAAAGCAAAGACCTACCGTCCACTGTAGACGGTTGCCACGACGATATTGCTCAATCGAAAAATATCCTTGTGCAAAAAACCCATGCAATGGTTGACCCGCACGGTAAAAAACCTGCCGAGCAGTGCCAGCGCCAGCCCCGGCAACCCTGTTATCATCCGGGCCAGCGTTAACCGTTATCTTTTTCCAGCCGATCACGAGCGAATTCATGAGCACTGACAAGACCAATCAGTCCTGGGGCGGCCGCTTCAGTGAACCCGTCGACGCTTTCGTCGCCCGCTTCACCGCCTCCGTCAACTTCGACCAGCGCCTGTATCGCCACGACATCATGGGCTCGATTGCCCACGCCACCATGCTGGCCAAGGTCGGCGTGCTGACCGATGCCGAGCGCGACAGCATCATCGATGGCCTGAAGACCATCCAGGGCGAGATCGAGGCAGGCCAATTCGACTGGCGCGTTGACCTCGAAGACGTGCACATGAACATCGAAGCGCGCCTGACCGATCGCATTGGCGTGACCGGCAAGAAACTGCACACCGGCCGCAGCCGCAACGACCAGGTCGCCACCGATATCCGCTTGTGGCTGCGCGATGAGATCGACCTGATCCTGGCCGAAATCACCCGCTTGCAAAAAGGTCTGCTGGAACAAGCCGAGCGCGAGGCCGAGAGCATCATGCCGGGCTTCACGCACCTGCAGACCGCCCAACCTGTAACGTTTGGGCATCACATGCTGGCCTGGTTCGAAATGCTCAGCCGTGACTACGAGCGCCTGGTGGATTGCCGCAAGCGCACCAACCGCATGCCCCTGGGCAGCGCCGCGCTGGCCGGCACCACCTACCCGATCGACCGTGAATACACCGCCCAGTTGCTGGGCTTCGACACCGTCGGTGGCAATTCGCTGGATAATGTCTCGGACCGCGATTTCGCCATCGAATTCTGCGCCGCCGCGAGCATTGCCATGATGCACTTGTCGCGCTTCTCCGAAGAGCTGGTGCTCTGGACCAGCGCGCAGTTCCAGTTCATCGATTTGCCCGACCGTTTCTGCACCGGCAGCTCGATCATGCCGCAAAAGAAAAACCCCGACGTACCGGAACTGGTACGCGGCAAGAGCGGCCGGGTGTTCGGCGCATTGATGGGCCTGCTGACCCTGATGAAAGGCCAACCGCTGGCCTACAACAAGGACAACCAGGAAGACAAGGAGCCGCTGTTCGACGCTGCCGACACCCTGCGTGATTCGCTGCGGGCGTTCGCCGACATGATCCCAGCCATCAAGCCCAAGCATGCGGTCATGCGCGAAGCGGCCCTGCGCGGCTTCTCCACCGCCACTGACCTGGCCGATTACCTGGTGCGCCGTGGCCTGCCGTTCCGGGACTGCCATGAAATCGTCGGCCATGCCGTGAAGTATGGCGTAGACAGCGGCAAGGACCTGGCAGAGATGAGCCTGGACGAACTGCGCCAGTTCAGCGACCAGATCGAGCAAGACGTGTTCGCCGTGCTGACCTTGGAAGGTTCGGTCAATGCACGTGATCACATTGGCGGCACCGCACCGGCGCAGGTCAAGGCCGCCGTGATGCGTGGCCAGGCGCTGATTGCCAGCCGCTAAAAAGCCAAAAGCATCGCGAGCAGGCTCGCTCCCACATTTGATCTGCGCAGGCTCACACAATATGTGTTCACTGAAGATCTAACCGTGGAGCGAGCCTGCTCGCGATGGCGATCTGCAAGGCGCTAGAATTTCATTTCCTGGCAGCGATCTTCGCCAAAAACGCGGGCATCTCAGCATCCCGATCCGCCGCGATCCGCTGCACGTGCGGATTCTGCTCCAACAACTCCATCAAGCTCCTGGCTGCCGGCATGTCCGCCAACAGATCGATGTCGAAGACTTTCCTGCCCACCTGCAAAACCAACGAAAGGCTGTAGTAGAAATACAGGTCCGCGATGCTGAACGTCTCTCCCGCCACATAAGGCGAAAACTTGCCGTGCCGGCTGAGCGAAGCGAACCCCAACAGCAATTCACCTCTGGCCTTTTCCTTGATCGCATCGGGCACCGACATGCCGAAAAACGCTTCCGGATAACAGGCGCGCCCCGGCAGCTCGATGTACAGCTCGATTTCCCGGCACAAGGCCAATACCTGGGCTCGCCCGAACGGGTCCGTTGGCAGCAAGGCCTTGCCTGGCTGGGTTTGCTCGATGTACTCAAGGATCACGCTGGTCTCGTTGATGAAACCCTGCTCGGTCTTCAGCACCGGAACCTTGCCGCGCGGGCTGATGGCCAGCGCTTCCGGAGTCTGGGCGCCAAAGAACTGGACTTCTTCGAAGGGCACTCCCTTCTCCAGGAGAGCCAGCTTGACCATGTTGTAATAATTGCTGACAGAAAAACCATAAAGCTTGAGCATTCCATAGCCTCCAGGCCGTGCGGGGTTGGCAGCCTTGGGTTATAGACCGCCGGCGTGTTTCGCGCCAGGCGCATCACGCCGCTGAATACAGGTAAACTGGCGCCTTTTCCTAGAGGAGGCTGCCATGAGCGAGCCCATCGACAACGGCAACGACATTGACGAAGAAGAGTTCGTCGAGAATACGCTGATCCAGGCCATCGAGAATCAGATCGAAAGCGACAATCCACCAGCGGCCAAGGCCACGTTCAACAAGCTGACCCTGGTGGGTTATGAGCGTGAAGAAATTCTCAACCTGATGGCCCACGTACTGGCGGTGGAAATCGACGCGATCCTCGAAGAAGACCGTCCGTTCAATACCGAGTGGTACGAAGCTGCATTGCGCGCCCTGCCCGAGTTGCCGCCGGAAAAAAACTAAGCTGTTCTTGTGGCGAGGTAGCTGGCTCCCTCGCCATGAAAAAGTTCCCGGACAAAAAACCATGACTCTGACACTGGACAGCTCGCCCAAGTGCGCTCACCTTAGTGACGCTGTCGTCCAAATTCCTAGAAAGTCTGGAGTCCTTATGTCGCTTACCCCTGAGCTGGTTGCCGAACTGGAAATCCTTGCACTCTTCAACCTGGACAGTTCCCAGGAAGGCCTGAAAATTCATCAGACCGCTGCCCCCAAAGCCATCGCCGCTGCCCAACGCCTGTTTGACAAAGAACTCATCACCCAACCCGATGGCGGTTACCTGACCAGCCTGGGCCGTGATGCCGCACAGAATGTGCAAACGGTTCTGACGATTCTTAGCGTCCAAGAAACCGCCTGATTTTCCGCCTCGCCCACGGGAATCCCTCTGCTCGGGATTTCCGCAGGCGCGTGGCGCCTCCGTAAAAATACTTGGCTCGACCGCGTTTTCCAGCTCAAGAATTCCAGGAACCGGGCGCTATCCTGCCATCACCTGTTTTTTTCCCCACGTTCGACGCCGCGATCCGGTTTGAGCTGACATGACCCGCAACCATGAAATACGCCCCGATCTGGACGAGGGAATCGACCGCAAGGTCCTGAGCCAGCTGCGCGCGCGTTTCCTCAAGCTCAACAGCGGCCGAATGGAGCGCGCCCTCGAAGGGCTGTCGACCCGCCAGCAGGGCGTGTTGACGCTGCTTCCGCTGTTTTTTCATGTCAACCATCCCTTGTTGCCCGGTTATGTCTCGGGCAGCACACCGGCCGGGCTGTCCAATTACGAACCCGACACCGACGTCCTCGCCGAGGCTCAGCGGCTGACTCGCTCGTTCTCGTACAAACCTCGCCACGGCAGCAACCCACCGCGGCCCATCCTCGGCCTGTTCCTGATGGGCAGTCTCGGCACCTTGGCCCAGGCCGATCAGAGCGACATGGACGTTTGGGTGTGCCATGGCCCGGACCTGAGCGACGACGAACTGGCCGAACTGCGAAAGAAATGCCAGTTGCTGGAAACCTGGGCGGCCACCCAGGGCGCCGAAGCGCACTTCTTCCTCATCGACCCGCAGCGATTCGTCCGCGGCGAACGGGACAATCAGCTCAGCTCCGACGACTGTGGAACCACCCAGCATTATCTGTTGCTGGATGAGTTCTATCGCACCGCGATCTGGCTGGCCGGGCGTACGCCAATCTGGTGGCTGGTGCCGGTCTACGAAGAGGAAAACTACCAGCAGTACACCCATACGCTGATCTCCAAGCGTTTCATTCGTGCGGACGAGACTCTGGACTTGGGTCACCTGGCCTACATCCCGCCGGGAGAATTCATCGGCGCCGGGCTCTGGCAGTTATTCAAGGGAATCGAATCGCCCTACAAGTCGGTGCTCAAGCTACTGCTGACCGAGGTCTACGCCAGCGAACATCCGGATGTCCGCTGCCTGAGCCTGCGTTTCAAGCAGGCGGTGTTCGCCAATCACCTGGATCTGGATGAGCTGGATCCGTACATGGTCGTTTATCGCCGCCTCGAGGAATACCTGATCGCCCGCGGCGAGCCGGAACGTCTGGAACTGATCCGGCGCGCCCTGTACCTGAAGGTCAATCGCAAGCTCACCGGCCATGCTCGCAGTAGCGGCTGGCAGCGCAACCTGCTGGAGCGCCTGGCCCGGGATTGGGGCTGGGACCAACGTCAACTGGCGCTGCTGGACAGCCGCAGCCAGTGGAAGGTGCGCCAAGTCAGCAACGAGCGGCGGGCCCTGGTCAACGAGCTGACCTACAGCTATCGCTTCCTGACCCAGTTCGCCCGCACCGAGAAAACCGTCAGCCTGATCAACAAGCGCGACCTCAATGTTCTCGGTCGCCGGCTGTACGCGGCCTTCGAGCGCAAGGCCGACAAGGTCGAGTTCATCAATCCCGGGATTGCCCCGGACCTGGCGGAAGACACCCTGACCCTGGTCCAGTCGCCGAACAAGAAAGAGCCCGGGCAAAACCAATGGGGTTTGTACAACGGCAGCCTGAACGCGCTGGAATGGGAAAATTTCGCCCCCATCAAACGCAGCCGCGAGCTGCTTGAATTACTCACCTGGTGCCATCGCAACGGTGTGATCGACAGCAGCACGCGTCTGGCGCTGCACCCCGGCGAAAGCGACCTGAGCGAGTTTGAACTGTTCAACCTGTTGGGCAGTTTGCAGCAAGCCATCGCTTTGCCCCTGGCCACGGTCGACGAAGAACAGTTGCTCCACGCCAGCGTGCCCAGTGAAGTGTTGATTCTGGTAAACGTGGGCGTCGACCCACTCAAGCATCACCGCGACCTGAACATCCTGATGACCACCGAGCGCACCGATTCCCTGAGCTACGCCGGGGTTCGGGAAAACCTGGTGCTGACCCTCGACCAGGTCACGCTCAATAGCTGGAATGAAGTGCTGGTCAACCGCTTCGACGGCGAACATGCCCTGCTCGATTGCTTGCGCGACTACCTCAACGCCTTGCCTGCGATACAACGCCAGCCGCGCTTGCAGGTCCGGTGCTTCTGTCACAACCGCGCGCAATTCATCGCACGCCGGGTCGAAGAAGTCATCGAGACCACCCAGACCCTGCTATTGAGCAAGCTCAATTACCGTTATCTGCTGCAAGTCCAGCAGCACTACCACGTATTGGAATTGGTGCCGGGCCAGGTCAGCCACGTGGCGCTGGGCAGCCTGTCGGCATTGATGGATTACCTGGGGGAAGAGCTGACGGCCTATAGTCCGCTGCACCTGGATTCAATGGCGCTGGAAGATCACGATGTGGCGCTGATCCTGCCCATGGGCCAACCCGAGTGCATCCAGGTGTTCTACCGGGTCTATGAGGACGAAGCCGAGCTGTACGTGCTCGATGAGCTCAACGCCTTGTGGCAGCAGCGCTTGCCTTATCACGACGAACAGAGCCTGCTGGTACCGCTGCAGCGGTTCCTGCAATCGGTGCTGTACCGCCGCGATGCGTTGCTACCGATGGACGCTGCCCAGCCGGTCACGCTGGAAATGCTCTATTACCAGCTCCTGCCTTCAGGGAACGGGCGGGCCCGGAGGGTCGAATCACGACAGGCGCCGCAGACGCCGGTCAACAAACCGTTCTATGACGTACAAGCAATCATCGGCAAAGCGGCGCACGGACAAGTGCACGTCACCCTGTATTGCGATCAGCGGGAATTTTCGGAACTGGAGCATGGCGACCAATTGTTTCATGTGGTCGCCAGGGAAATTGTCGGGCAGCGCCGCGACGCCGAACGCTATCGTTGCTACATCACCGACCTGGACCTCTCGGGCCTGGTGGGTGACGGCGCCAGCCCAAGTATCCTGTTCCTGCGCTACAAAGCCGACCTGGAACGGGCACTGAACGAGGCGCTGAACCAGGTCTGAGGCGGGCTTCAGAATGCGCAGTCGCCACCGTTGACCGGCTGCGACTCGACCTCCAGCAATGTCAGCTTCAAGGTCTTGCCGCCCGGCGCCGGCCAGTCGATGTGCTGGCCGACTTTCAAGCCCAGCAAGGCGCTGCCCACCGGCGCCAGGATCGAAATCTTGCCCTCGTCGGCGTTGGCATCCTTGGGGTAGACCAGCGTCAGGTGATAATCCTTGCCGCTGCTTTCCTCGCGACAGTGCACCCGCGAGTTCATGGTTACGACATCGGCAGGCACTTCATCGTGACCCACCAGGTTCTCGGCGCGATCCAGTTCGGTTTGCAAGGCGATCACGCCGGGAAGCGTTTCATCCAGGCTGTCGATCAAACGCTCCAGACGCTGCACGTCCAAGCGAGTAAGGGTGATGGAAGGTGCGGTCATGATTCAGGCAGACTCCTTTCTTCTGCACGAAAAAAGCAAAACCCCGCCACATAAAGACGGGGTTTTCACGCGCCTCGATGAGTTGAGGCGTTGCTGGACACTACCACAGCTCAAAAAATATACAACCCAAGGGCTCTCGCCACAAAAGCGCTCTCGCCAATCCAGCGATTAAACCAGCGACTTGCGCTTGAGCGCCTCGGCGCAAATCAACCGCCGACGCTCATCATCAGCCGAGCGCCATTCGCGTATGTCCTCCACATGCCGGAAACAACCCAGGCAGACCTTGCGTTCATCGAGCTTGCACACACTGGTGCACGGCGACGGCACGGCCGGGCTGACATTGCTGTAGAGCGGCTTGGGCGGCCGCGCCGGGACGGTCTGGCTCACGGAATCACAAACCTTCGAAATCGAATTCGACGCCAGCCTGCTGCTTGACGATGCGCTCGAGCATCTCGCCCAGTTGCTCTTCGCTCTTGTCACACATCCAGCGCTCACTTTCCTCGTCGTAGTCGAAGTGGAAACCACCGGACACCGCCGCCAGCCACAACTGCCGCAACGGCTCCTGGCGGCTGAAAATCAGCTGGCTGCCATTTTCGAACTTGACGGTCAGTACGCCGGCGGAGATTTCCAGGTCGATGTCCAGGTCGCTCTCGTCGAAGATATCCTCCAGCTTTTCCTGGGTTTCATCGACCAGATCGTGGAAACGGGCTTCAGTCAAACTCATTGCGACAACCTCAAAATGTCTGATCATGCTCAAGCGCCGCAAGATACGGACGCGCCCGGCTGAATGCAAAGGATAACGACCAAGGGCCCGTGGGTGCTGAACATTGTCCATCGAATGAACGCCCCTGGAGCCCAAGGCCCGCCGGACGGGCGCCCCGTTGCATAGGCAAGCTGTCGGGTGGCCGGTATACTCCGGCGCAATTAACGCATTTTCAAGGATTTCGCCATGAAGCGCCTGATCTCTTCCCTTGCTGCGCTCGTCGCGGTTGCCTGCCTTGTGACAGCCTGTGGTCAAAAAGGTCCGCTGTACCTGCCTGATGACAGCAAGTCCCCTGAAGAGCAGGCCAAGTCGTCGCAATCCAAGTCCCACTCGCACGACACCCAGACCACTTACTAAGGGACCGCCATGGACGCTTTTAACTACCGTGGCGGGGAGCTGTTCGCGGAAGGGGTTGCCCTGTCCGCGATCGCCGAACGTTTCGGCACGCCGACCTACGTCTATTCCCGGGCCCACATCGAAGCCCAGTACCGGACGTTCGCCGATGCCCTCGAAGGCATGCCGCACCTGGTGTGCTTCGCTGTAAAAGCGAACTCGAACCTGGGGGTGCTCAACGTCCTGGCGCGCCTGGGCGCAGGCTTCGACATCGTGTCCGGTGGCGAGCTGGAGCGCGTGCTGGCCGCGGGCGGCAATGCCGACAAAATCGTGTTCTCCGGCGTCGGCAAGACCCGCGAAGACATGCGTCGCGCCCTGGAAGTCGGCGTGCACTGCTTCAACATCGAATCCACTGACGAACTGGAGCGCCTGCAAGTCGTCGCCGCCGAACTGGGTGTTCGTGCGCCGGTTTCCCTACGCGTGAACCCGGACGTCGACGCCGGCACCCACCCGTACATTTCCACGGGCCTTAAGGAAAACAAGTTCGGCATCGCCATTGCCGACGCCGAGGACGTGTACGTACGCGCCGCCCAACTGCCGAACCTGGAAGTGCTGGGCGTCGATTGCCACATCGGCTCGCAACTGACCACCCTGGAACCGTTCATTGACGCCCTCGACCGCCTGCTGGCGCTTGTCGATCGCCTCGGCGATTGCGGCATCTACCTGCGTCACATCGACCTGGGCGGCGGTGTCGGCGTGCGCTATCGCGATGAAGAGCCACCGCTGGTGGCCGACTACATCAAGACCGTGCGCGAGCGCCTCGAAGGCCGTGACCTGGCGCTGATGTTCGAGCCCGGCCGCTACATCGTCGCTAACGCCGGCGTGCTGTTGACCCAGGTCGAGTACCTCAAGCACACCGAGCACAAGGATTTCGCCATCGTCGACGCGGCGATGAATGACCTGATCCGCCCGGCGCTGTACCAGGCCTGGATGGACGTCACAGCCGTGCGCCCTCGCGATACCGCGGCCCGCCCCTACGACATCGTCGGGCCGATCTGCGAAACCGGCGACTTCCTTGCCAAGGGCCGGGAGTTGGCGCTGGAAGAAGGCGATCTGCTGGCCGTTCATTCGGCGGGCGCCTACGGGTTTGTCATGAGTTCCAACTACAACACCCGCGGCCGCTGCGCCGAGGTGCTGGTGGACGGTGATCAGGCATTCGAAGTACGCCGCCGCGAGACGGTAGCCGAACTGTTTGCCGGCGAAAGCCTGCTGCCGGAGTAAAACCATGCTGCTGCGTTTTACCAAGATGCACGGCCTGGGCAATGACTTCATGGTCCTCGACCTGGTCAGCCAGCACGCGCATATCCTGCCCAAGCACGCCAAACAATGGGGCGACCGGCACACCGGCATCGGTTTCGACCAATTGCTGATCGTCGAGGCACCAAACAACCCGGACGTGGATTTCCGCTACCGGATCTTCAATGCCGACGGTTCGGAAGTGGAGCAGTGCGGCAACGGCGCGCGCTGTTTCGCCCGTTTCGTGCTGGACAAGCGCCTGACCGCCAAGCGGCAGATTCGCGTCGAGACCAAAAGCGGCATCATCGAACTGGATGTGCGCAGTGACGGCCAGATCGGCGTCAACATGGGCGCCCCGCGCCTGGTGCCGGCGGATATCCCATTCCAAGCGCCAGCCCAAGCCCTGAGCTATACCGTGGACGTCGACGGCACCGCGGTGGAACTGGCGGCGATCTCCATGGGCAACCCCCATGCCGTACTGCGCGTGGACGACATCAACAGCGCTGCCGTACACGACCTGGGACCAAAGATCGAAAACCATCCGCGCTTCCCGGCGCGCGTCAACGTCGGCTTTTTGCAGGTCATCGATCGCCACCGCGCCCAACTGCGTGTATGGGAACGTGGCGCCGGTGAAACCCAGGCATGCGGCACGGGCGCCTGCGCCGCCGCCGTCGCCGCGATCAGCCAGGGGTGGATGGATTCGCCGCTGCTGATCGACCTGCCCGGCGGGCGTCTGTCCATCGAATGGGCAGGTCCAGGCCAACCGGTGATGATGACCGGCCCGGCCGTACGTGTATACGAAGGACAAGTTCGTCTTTGAGTGAGCCAAACCCATGACCGACAAGCCAAAGGTTCCAGCCCCGCAGCCCGACGAATCCTCGAGCCCCTCAGACGCCGCGGCCGTGGCCGCCTACCTGGAGGCGCATCCGGACTTCTTCGTCGAGCATGAAGACCTGCTTGCAACGATGCGGATCCCCCACCGGCGCGGCGATACCGTGTCGCTGGTCGAGCACCAGATGAAGATCCTGCGTGAGCGCAACATCGAAATGCGCCATCGCCTCTCGCACCTGATGGACGTCGCCCGGGACAACGACCGGCTCTTCGACAAGACCCGTCGGCTGATCCTCGCGCTGATGGACGCCAGTACTCTTGAAGACCTGGTAATGAGCGTCGAAGACAGCCTGCGCCAGGATTTCCAGGTGCCCTTTGTCAGCCTGATCCTGTTTGGCGACAACGCGATGCCGGTGGGCCGCTGGGTCACCCACGCGGACGCGCAGACGGCCATTGGCGGGCTGCTTACCGAAAACAAAAGCGTCAGTGGCAGCCTGCGCGAACATGAGCTGGATTTCCTGTTTGGCGAAGAACAGCGCAAGCAGATCGGCTCCACCGCCGTTGTCGCCATCGCCCACCAAGGCGTGCATGGCGTGCTGGCCATCGCCAGTCGCGATCCGCAGCACTACAAGAGCTCGGTGGGTACGCTGTTCCTGAGCTATATCGCCGAAGTGACCGGCCGTGTGCTGCCACGGGTTGCCGGTTCGCTGCGTTCGGTACGCTGATGATGGAGCGGCAACTGGACGCCTACTGCGAACACCTGCGCAGTGAGCGCCAGGTGTCCCCTCACACCCTGTCGGCCTACCGTCGTGACCTCGAAAAGGTGCGGGGCTGGTGCCAGAAGCAAAACATCGACAACTGGTCGGCCCTCGATATCCAGCGCCTGCGCAGCCTCGTTGCTCGCCTGCATCAGCAAGGGCAATCCTCCCGCAGCCTGGCGCGACTGTTGTCGGCGGTGCGCGGCCTGTATCAATACCTCAATCGCGAGGGCCTGTGCGATCACGATCCAGCCACAGGCCTGGCACCCCCAAAGGGCGAACGCCGGTTGCCGAAGACCCTCGACACCGACCGTGCCTTGCAATTGCTCGATGGCGCCGTCGAGGATGATTTCATGGCGCGACGGGACCAGGCGATCCTCGAACTCTTCTACTCCTCAGGCCTGCGGCTTTCCGAGCTGACGGGGCTGAACCTGGACCAATTGGACTTGGCCGACGGCCTGGTTCAGGTACTCGGTAAAGGCAGCAAGACCCGCTTGCTGCCTATCGGCCGCAAGGCCCGCGAAGCCCTGGAGCTTTGGTTGCCACTACGAGCGCTGACCAACCCCGTCGATGACGCGGTCTTCGTCAGCCTGCAAGGCCGACGCCTGGGCCCACGTACCATCCAGCTGCGGGTCAAGGCCGCCGGCGAACGGGAGCTCGGTCAGAACCTGCACCCGCACATGCTCCGGCATTCGTTCGCCAGTCATCTGCTGGAATCTTCCCAGGACCTGCGTGCCGTCCAGGAACTGCTTGGCCACTCGGACATCAAGACGACCCAGATCTATACCCATCTGGATTTCCAGCACCTGGCGACGGTCTATGACAGTGCCCACCCCAGGGCCAAACGCATCAAGGGCGACGAATCATGACCATCGAGCTCATCACCTTCGACCTGGACGACACGCTGTGGGACACCGCGCCGGTGATCGCCAGCGCCGAAGCCGTACTACGTCAATGGCTGACCGACAACGCACCCGACCTAGGCGATTTTCCCGTGGAGCGCTTGTGGGCGATCCGCGCCCAAGTGCTCAGCGAAGAACCGAACCTCAAGCACCGCATCAGTGCGTTGCGCAGGCGCGTGCTGTTCCGGGCGCTGCAAGATGCCGGCTACGACCAGTGGCGAGCCTCTGAGTTGGCGGACCAAGGATTCGAAGCATTCCTGCATGCCCGTCATCAACTGGAGATCTTTCCAGACGTACAGCCGACCCTGGAAATCCTCGCCAATCATTTCGCACTTGGCGTCGTCACCAACGGCAACGCCGACGTGCGACGCCTGGGGCTGGCGGATTATTTCAAGTTTGCCCTGTGCGCCGAGGACATTGGCATCGCCAAGCCTGACGCAAGACTGTTCGAGGAAGCCTTGCAGCGCGGCGGTGCCACGGCACAGACCGCCGTGCATGTAGGCGATCACCCGGGCGACGACATCGCCGGCGCCCAGCAGGCCGGCCTGCGTGCGGTGTGGTTCAACCCGATGGGCAAGGCCTGGGATGCCGATCACGCACCGGATGCGGAGATTCGCAGCCTGACCGAACTGCCAGGGTTATTGGCGGCGTGGCATAGCCAACCCTGAACCTTGTGGGAGCGAGCTTGCTCCCACAGGGCCGAGCCTGTCCGTGGAGTTTATCCCGCCCATGAAAAAGCCCGCAGCGACGGCGGGCTTTTTCAGCAAGCAAGAAACAGAGGCTCAGATAGGGCGACTGCCATACTTGTTGTCGGGCTTCTTGGGCGGATCGGCGACCACGTTGGCCTCCACTTCCTGCACCTTTCCGCCCCTGGCCAGGAATTCCTCCATGGCCTTGGCAAGCGCGTCACGCTCCTTGTTCTTGGCCTCTACGCTCGGTAACTCGTCGACTGATACCGCTGCCTTGGCCTTGCCTTTGGCAGTGGGGACCGGAACATCGGCACCTTCGTCGTCGGCAACATCTTCAGCCGCCGCTTCCAGGCCTTCTTCGGTCTCGTCTTCGTCACCTACTTCGAGGTCGTCGTTTTCCAGATCATCGTCGCTCATGTTCTACCTCATGACTTGCGAAAAGCAGATTAGTTATAGCCCAGCTTCGCCATCTGTCGAAGGCTGCCAGAAAAAATTCAAGATCCGCTGACAAGCAGCGGTCATGCCCCTTCACCGTGCAAGGTGGCGAGGACTTTACGAGCACCGCCATGATCTCGGTGCTCGCCCAGATAAACGCCTTGCCAGGTACCCAACGCCAACCGTCCCGCCGTCACCGGAAGGCTGAGCTGACATCCCAGCACACTGGCCTTGAAGTGCGCCGGGAGGTCGTCCAGGCCTTCGTCGTTGTGCTCATAGCCGGCGGTTCCTTGTGGGATCAGCCGATTGAAAAATCGTTCGAAGTCTCGACGTACCGCCGGATCGGCGTTCTCGTTGATGGTCAACGAGGCCGAGGTGTGCTGCAGCCACAGATGCAACAGACCGACACGACATGCCTTGAGTTCAGGCAGGCCGGCGAGTAGCTCGTCCGTCACCAGATGAAAGCCCCGGGGCCTCGCCCGCAGGGTTATCAACGTCTGTTGCCACATACAGATCTCCGCACGTTCGGCGCGCATTCTAGCGCGCTCTGGAAAAAAACAAAGGGCCTAATATTCCTGCCTCGATGTAAGTCTTTGGCGGTAGAAAAACCCATGTCGTATACACAACAAAAGGCGTCGGAAAAAACCGGCGAACCTTGTGAGCAATGACAAATTCCAGACAAAAAAATGCCCGGCGAACCGGGCATTTTTTTTGCGCGTTGCTTACAGGTTGTAACCACGCTCGTTGTGCTGGGCCAAGTCCAGGCCCACGGCTTCTTCTTCCTCGGAGACACGCAGGCCCATGACGGCGTCCAGTACCTTGAGAATGATGAAGGTCACGACCGCGGTATAGATCACGGTGAAACCCACGCCTTTGAATTGAATCCACACTTGTGCGCCGATATCGGTCACAGTGCCGAAGCCACCCAGTGCCGGTGCAGCGAATACACCGGTCAGGATCGCCCCGAGGATACCGCCGATGCCATGTACGCCGAAGGCATCCAGGGAGTCGTCATAGCCGAGCTTGCGCTTGAGGGTGGTGGCGCAGAAGAAGCACACCACGCCCGCCGCCAGGCCGATGACCAAGGCGCCCATCGGGCCCACGGTGCCGGCAGCCGGGGTGATTGCAACCAGGCCGGCCACCACGCCCGAGGCAATGCCCAGCGCGCTTGGCTTGCCGTGGGTGATCCACTCGGCAAACATCCAGCCCAGTGCCGCGGCAGCCGTGGCGATCTGGGTGACCAGCATCGCCATGCCGGCAGTGCCGTTGGCCGCGACGGCGGAGCCGGCGTTGAAGCCGAACCAGCCTACCCACAGCATGGCCGCGCCCATCAGGGTATAACCCAGGTTATGCGGTGCCATTGGGGTGGTCGGGAAACCTTTGCGCTTGCCCAATACCAGACAGGCTACGAGACCGGCGATACCGGCGTTGATATGCACCACGGTGCCGCCGGCGAAGTCCAGCACGCCCCAATCCCACATCAGGCCGCCGTTGCCGGACCAGACCATGTGCGCAATCGGCGCATACACCAGGGTGAACCACACGCCCATGAAGATCAGCATGGCGGAGAATTTCATCCGCTCGGCAAAGGCACCGACGATCAGCGCTGGGGTGATGATGGCGAAGGTCATCTGGAAAGTGATGAACACCGCTTCTGGAAACAATGCAGCCGGACCGGTCAGGCTGGCCGGGGTGACGCCCGCCAGGAATGCCTTGCCCAGGCCGCCGATGAAGGAATTGAAGTTGACGACGCCCTGTTCCATGCCAGTGGTGTCGAATGCGATGCTGTAGCCGTAGATGACCCACAGGACGCTGATCAGACCGGTGATGGCGAAGCACTGCATCATCACCGAAAGAATGTTTTTCGACCGAACCATGCCGCCGTAGAACAGCGCAAGGCCAGGGATGGTCATGAACAGGACAAGAATCGTGGCAGTCAACATCCAGGCAGTGTCGCCGGAGTTGAGGACTGGGGCTGCCGCTTCTTCCGCCATGGCCAGGCCAGGCATTACGAAGGACAACAGGGCTCCTAGCCCTGCGAATTTACGCAGAGTCATATTGTTTTCTCCTGGGGCGTTGGGTTTGACGGCTTAGATAGCGTCGGTATCGGTTTCGCCGGTACGGATGCGAATGGCCTGTTCCAGATTGACCACGAAGATCTTTCCGTCACCAATCTTGCCGGTGTTGGCGGCCTTGGTAATCGCCTCGATGACCCGATCAAGATCCTTGTCGTCGATGGCGACATCGATCTTCACCTTGGGCAGGAAGTCGACCACGTATTCCGCGCCGCGATACAGCTCGGTATGGCCTTTCTGCCGACCGAAGCCTTTGACTTCAGTAACGGTAATGCCCTGCACGCCGATTTCGGACAGCGACTCGCGTACGTCGTCCAGCTTGAACGGCTTGATGATGGCAGTGACTAGCTTCATGAAACTCTCTCCCGAATTGGTGGACTTGCCCCAGGAAAACAAACCCGACTCAAGTCTAAGCGCAGTGCCTGGCTTTGTAACGCGTCGTCGGCCCAAGTTGCCCGACCGGTGCCAGCTGACTACTCCTGACGAAACTCCCCGCTCCGCCTGCTGCACTGCATTCGTCACAGCGACTGCATCAGTGCATGGGTCACCAGCCACTAAGCAGAAAGCTTGCCATCTGTACCCAACCCCCCTGATTTCAACCCTTTACCCGTTGCGCCGGCCTGCGCCGAACCACGAACCGCAGCGATACGCACAACAACGGTGCGGTGATGCCCGGGGCCGTGCGCGAAAAGCGTGCAACCCGAGCCGCGAATTGACTATAGACACTGCGTGATACACTGCCCGCCATTGTTTCCAGGACACCTGACATGCTCGCGCCCAAAGACCTCCTCGACGCCCTGAGCGGCCACGCCTCTCGCCTGTTGAGCGGCGACACGCCACTCCCCAAGAATGAAATCGAAAGCCAGTTCAAGGCCCTGCTGCAAAGCGGGTTCAGCAAGCTGGACCTGGTCAGCCGGGAAGAATTCGACAGCCAGATGGTCGTGCTGGCCCGGACCCGGGCACGGCTGGAGAGCCTGGAAGCCAAGGTGGCCGAGCTGGAGGCGCGACTCGACCCCAAGGACGAGTGAGCACCTCTTGCCAGGGATGCGGCGTTAAGCGCGTGATTTGTCCCAGGCCCACCAGATCATCCAAAGCGCCGGCAGGGGCTCGCCGCCTGTAACGGCAATTGAAAAACAACCGCCTGAATGGCGGTTGTTCATTCATGCCCCCACTGGCGCAACATCCTGCGAAAATTTGCCCCTTCAATTGCCCCGCCCTCTCAGTTTCCCCGGACTAGTCTTCAAGAGCCGCAGGATGCGGCTCTCCATCAGTCAAGGAACGCTTCATGTCGCTCGCCATCGTCCACAGCCGCGCCCAAGTGGGGGTCGAAGCCCCTGCCGTTACCGTTGAGGTTCATCTGGCCAACGGCTTGCCGTCACTGACGATGGTCGGCCTGCCGGAGGCGGCGGTGAAGGAGAGCAAGGACCGGGTGCGCAGCGCGATCATCAATTCGGGGCTCAATTTCCCGGCGCGGCGCATCACCCTGAACCTGGCGCCAGCGGATCTCCCCAAGGACGGAGGCCGGTTCGACCTGGCGATTGCCTTGGGAATCCTGTCGGCCAGCGTGCAGGTGCCGACCTTGATGCTGGACGACGTGGAGTGCCTCGGCGAACTGGCATTGTCCGGCGCCGTGAGACCGGTACGCGGCGTGCTCCCCGCGGCGCTGGCGGCACGCAAGGCTGGACGCATGCTGTTGGTACCCCGGGCCAACGCCGAGGAAGCTTGCCTGGCGTCGGGGCTGAAGGTGATCGCCGTGGACCATCTGCTCGAAGCAGTGGCGCATTTCAACGGCCACGCCCCAGTCGAGCCTTTTGTGTCCAACGGGCTGCTCTCGGCCAGCAAGCCCTATCCCGACCTCAGCGAAGTACAAGGTCAAGCCGGAGCCAAGCGCGCCTTGCTGATCGCGGCAGCGGGAGCTCACAACCTGTTGTTCAGTGGCCCACCCGGTACGGGCAAGACGCTGCTGGCGAGTCGTTTGCCGGGGTTGCTGCCACCGCTGGCCGAAAGCGAGGCCCTGGAGGTCGCGGCTATACAGTCGGTTGCCAGTTGCGTGCCCTTGAGCCATTGGCCGCAACGGCCGTTCCGCCAGCCACACCATTCGGCGTCCGGCCCTGCCCTGGTGGGTGGAGGCTCCAAGCCGCAACCGGGGGAAATCACCCTCGCCCACCACGGCGTGCTGTTCCTGGACGAGCTTCCAGAGTTTGATCGCAAGGTATTGGAAGTCCTGAGGGAGCCCTTGGAGTCGGGGCATATCGTGGTTTCGCGCGCCCGCGATCGCGTGCGCTTCCCGGCCCGCTTCCAGTTGGTAGCGGCCATGAACCCCTGCCCCTGTGGATACCTTGGCGAGCCCAGCGGCCGCTGCTCGTGCACACCGGACATGGTGCAGCGCTATCGCAACAAGCTGTCCGGCCCCTTGCTCGACCGCATCGACCTGCACCTGACCGTGGCGCGGGAAGCCACGGCGCTCAATCCCAAAGGCGAACCGGGGGACGACACCGCCACCGCGGCCGAGCGGGTGGCCGAAGCCCGGGAACGCCAGCAAACCCGCCAAGGCTGTGCCAACGCATTCCTCGATCTACCGGGGCTGCGCCGCCATTGCAAACTGTCCTCGACCGACGAGGCGTGGCTGGAAACCGCCTGCGAACGACTGTCCCTGTCGCTGCGAGCCGCCCACCGCTTGCTGAAGGTCGCCCGCACGCTGGCCGACCTTCAGCAGTTGGAACGGATCAGCCGCGAGCACTTGGCCGAAGCCCTGCAATACCGGCCCGCAACGCCATGAAACAGGTCACGGCTTGCTCAGGTCCACCAGCGGTGTGTCTCGCACCTCGGCCTTTCGATCGCCCTGGATGTCATCGATGCGCTTGAGGGCTTTGTCCACGGCCCCCTTGTCCGCCAGAAGACTGTAGTGGATCTGGAACTGCTTGCGCTCTTTCGGTGCGATGCTGGGCACCAGGCCCAGCGGACGCTGGTAGCGGCGGTTATAGGAAAAACTGGTACCTGGCTCCAAGCCGGTCACGTAGCCCTGGCCTTGGGTATCGGTGTTTTTCCACAGGGAAAACACCGGAAGCGTCCCGGTATTGAAGCCCACGGAAACGCCGAGGCTACCGGCCTTGTTGTGCAGGACGGTCAGCGTATCGCCCTTGGCGTCGGCGTAAGGCACGACGTTGTAAACGGTTTCATCGTAGTCCTTGGTGGGAGCTCGATAGGTGGTCCAATCCTTCAGGTCGCCCTTGGCCTTGTCGTTGAACGGCGAAACCTGTTTGACCGGGGCGGCGAAGCGGGCCCCCTGCTCCAGGAATGGCGTGCTGAAATTGCTGTGATAGAGCGCCTGGTATTCCTTTGGATAATCGCCATTGTTGGTCAGCGTGTCGTTGAGGGAAAAGGTCACGCTGCCGGGCTCGGTGACCAATTCAGTCTGGACCGAGAAGTCAACCTTCTTGAACGCCTGCTCCTTCAACTCGCCTCGCAGGGTGATGGCGTAAGGTGGCTTTTCATCGATGTGCAAGGTGACTTTGTTCGCCGGAATGTTCGCGGCGCGCCCATGCAAGGTCAGCAGTTCACCGTTGTCGATGCCGGGGTGGCCGACCCACTCATAGCCGCAGCGGGTCACCAACTCATTGAAGCCTTCGAGCCAGCCCAGGCCACCTCGGCCGTTGAGTTCGATGAATGCTGGATTGACCACTTCTTTGACCGGCGAATCCCAGCCCATGCGCACATCGCCGACCGAGGCTTGAAGCACGTTCATGCCGCGGGTCGGGACGACTGACAGCTTCAGAGTGCCGTTGTCGATGTCGACAATGCTCACGCCTTCCTGACGCCCCCCGTGGAGGGTGCGCATCGTCACGGAAAACGGCTTATCGGTTTTCACGCCCAGTTGTTGACTGGTGATTTGCCAGGGTTGGGCGGCTTTATCGGTGTCGAGCAGTACGTAATCCCACGCCATCGCATGGGAAGCTACGCCCAAGGCGCCGAGGGCAACGAAGAGTCTTAGGGAATTCATGGAGACGGCCTTTTGTTGGAGTTGTGCGGTTTTTATAGACTTGAAGAAACGTTTCAGCAAGCCAAAAAACAGCAACTACCTGAAAAAGCACACGGCTACAGATTGGAGATTTTTTGCGGGAAACGAGCTTGCTCGCGGTGATTTTTTGCCTATGCAGCCTAGAATCGGTGGCGGGGGAGCTTGCTGCCGCTCGACTGCGCAGCAGTCGCAAGACGCGACGATAAGGTCTGCCTGAAAAGGTGCGGGCCTGCTGTGCAGGCCCGCGGGAGCAAGCTCCCTCGCAACGGGATTGGGTTGGCTTGCTCGTGAGGGGACGGTTTCAGCGGAACCGATCGACTTCTTTGCGAAGGTCCTGCGCCAGTTTTTCCAGTTCTTTGGCGGTGATCGCCAGGTTCGAAACCACTTCGCGCTGTTCGCTGTTGGCCATGGCAATACTCTGCAGGTTGCTGCTGAGCAGGGTCGCGGTGCTGCTTTGCTCCTGCGTAGCCGTAGTGATCGCGGCGAATTGCTGGCCGGCCGAGCGGCTTTGCTCATCGATACGCGCCAGGGCCGAGGCCACGTTGGCGTTACGCGACAAGCCTTCCTGCATGAGCAGGTTGCCCTTCTCCATGGTGCTGATGGCGTTGCCGGTTTCCTGCTGGATGCTGTTGATCATGCCGGAAATTTCGTCAGTGGCCTGGCGAGTGCGCGAGGCCAGGCTCCGAACCTCGTCAGCTACCACGGCAAAACCACGACCCTGCTCGCCCGCCCGTGCAGCTTCGATGGCGGCGTTCAACGCCAGCAGGTTGGTTTGCTCGGCGATCGAAGTGATCACACCGACAATGCCGCCGATCTCCTGGGAGCGCTGGCCCAGCGTGTTGATGACCGTTGCAGTGCTGTTCAAGGCGCCCGCGATCTGTTCCAGGGACGATGACGCTTCGTCCATCGAGGTACGGCCGATGCGAGTCTGTTGGGCATTGTCCTGGGCCAGGCGCTCGGTATTGCCCATGTTGTCGGCGATGTTCAGGGAGGTGGCGCTGAATTCTTCCACCGCCCCGGCCATGCTGGTGATCTCGCCGGACTGTTGCTCCATCCCTTCATAGGCGCCACTGGACAATCCGGAGAGAGCCTGGGCACGGCTGTTGACCTCTTGGGAGGCTTTGCGAATGTGCTCGACCATGGTCGACAAGGCTTGGCTCATCTGGTTGAACGCACGGGCCAGTTGGCCGATCTCGTCGTGGCTCGACACATTCAGACGCACGCTCAGGTCGCCGGCGCCCAAGGCTTCGGCCTGACGCACCAAGTCACCGAGGGGAGCCAGTTTGCTGCGCAACAGCCATACCGCCGCACCGACCGCCAGCAACATCGCCAGCAAACTGCCGATCGCCAGTTGCGTACCGACGTTCCAGGTCACTGCGTTGATCTCGGTTTTCGGCATGCTCGCCACGACCGACCAGGGCCCGCCCTCGAACGGCACGGCAACGCTATAGAACTCTTCCGCGGTGTCGTCCCAGAAAGCACCCTTGCCAGGCTTCTTGACCAACGCTGTGATGGCCGCGGTAGCACGGTCCAGTGCCTGCACACCGGCCGGCGGCACCAACCATTTGTTCTGCTCGTCCAATAACGCCAGCGAGCCGGTCTGTCCGATTCGGAAGCGCTTGAGGTTTTCGAACTGCGCATTCTGCGCATCGGTGTAATCGAATCCTACGTACAACACGGCAATGATCTTGCCGCTGCCATCACGCACAGGCGTGTACTGCGACATGTAGAAGCGCCCGAACAGCAACGCCCGGCCAATGTAGCTCTGGCCGCTGATCACCGGGCCGTAGGCCGGTCCGGCGCGGTCGAGCACAGTACCGATGGCGCGCGTACCGTCCTGTTTGCTGACGGATGTACTGACGCGGACAAAATCGTCGCCGCTGCGCACGAATACCGTGGCCACGCCGGCGGTCATCGTCTTGAAATCATCCACTTCCTTGAAATTGTTGTTCAACACTTCGCTGCCAAGGCTCAAGCCAGGCGTCTGAACGCCCGCCACCGTCACCGGCTGGTCCGGATGCACGCTCAAGCCGGCGCTGAAACGCTTTTCGAACAGACCCGCCAGCCGTTGGGTGCTTTCGCGCAACGTGCTGTGGAACGTGTTGAGCTGATCGGCCATCAGCCGCGCTTCGCTCGCGAGATGCTCTTCACGGGTAGAAAGGTTTGCAGCGTCAAGCGAACGCAAGGCAAAGACAGTACTGCCGGAGATCACGACCGCCAGTATCACGGCAAGGGCAAGGCCTAGCTGTGAGGCGATCCGGGCACGAGGTTGAGACATGACGGCTCCTGGCCGAGAGACTGGATCATCTTGATCACATCGCACGCTCGGCATCTGATTCGATGAGGTAGGTATTGGCCCTTTCTGAACGAAGGTTCTATGTTCACCTTCGGCCGTAACGCCGAATACTTGAGGGCTTTGGAAGGAATAATACCAAGTGGCTAGCACGGCGACTGCAATGTTTCAGCCCAGGCGCTTGACCTCAGGTAGTTGCATGGCCTTCACCTCGCTCTGGAGAAAGTCGCTGAGCCGGCGCAAACGTTCACCCCCGGGCCGGGTTTTCGGCCAGACCAGGTAATAATGCTCGCCGCTGGCGACAGCGGTTGGCCATGGCAGGCTCAAGCGCCCCTGGGCAACGTCCTCGGCCACCATCAACAAATCGCCCATGGATACGCCGTAGCCGCGCGCGGCCGCGATCATGCCCAGTTCCAGGGTATCGAACACCTGACCGCCCCTGAGCGAGACTTTGTCAGCCAAGCCCATGCGCTGCAGCCAATTGCGCCAGTCGCGGCGATCCGGAGTGGGATGCAATAGCTCGGCCTTGGCCAATCGCGCCACATCCCAGGGTTGGTCATTGAGCAGGTTCGGAGCGCCGACCGGTATCAACTCCTCGGGAAACAGCAGGCTGGCCTCCCAGTCCGCAGGGAAATGCCCATTGCCCAGCAGGACTGCGCAATCGAAGGGCTCGGTATTGAAATCCACCGAGTCGATGTCCATCCAGGCGCTTGTCAGCTGCACTTCGTTGCCCGGTTGCAGATGGCGAAAGCGGCTCAGGCGCGCCAGCAGCCAGCGCATGGTCAGGGTCGATGGCGCCTTCATCCGCAGGATGCCGTCTTCTCCGTGCAATGTGTGGCAAGCCCGCTCCAGCGCCATGAAGCCCTCCCGCACGCCCGGCAGCAGCAGGCGCGCCGACTCGGTCAGTTGCAGGTTACGCCCGCTGCGCTGGAACAGTCGACAGGCAAAGTGATCTTCGAGTGTGCGGATGTGCCGGCTGACGGCGCTCTGGGTGATCGACAGCTCCTCGGCGGCGCGGGTAAACGAGCTGTAGCGCGCCGCGGCTTCGAATGCCCGTAGCGCATAAAGCGGAGGAAGACGGCGTGACATCGCAAAAGCTCCATGGCGTGGTTTGCAAACCCTACCAGAAACCCATTCAGCATGAGTTTTAATCATGCCAGCGATCTTTTTTATCCTTTTGTGCAATCCGGCGGGAGGGCCGAGAATCTTCGTCTTACTGCCTTGCTGGAACATGGAGTGTGATGATCATGCGGCATCCTGTGCGTACCGAACTCTGGGCCATCCTGCGCCTGGCGGGACCGTTGATTGCTTCGCAGTTGGCGCACATGCTGATGGTGCTGACGGACACCCTGATGATGGCTCGCCTGAGCCCCGAAGCCCTGGCAGGCGGCGGGCTCGGGGCGGCGAGCTATTCATTCGTATCGATTTTCTGCATCGGCGTGATCGCGGCGGTGGGCACCCTGGTAGCGATCCGCCAGGGCGCGGGCGACATCGAAGGCGCCACCCGGCTGACCCAGGCCGGATTATGGCTGGCCTGGTTGATGGCGCTGGTGGCGGGCCTGCTGTTGTGGAATCTCAAGCCGGTGCTGTTGATGTTCGGCCAGACCGAAACCAACGTGCTCTCTGCCGGGCAATTTTTGCTGGCACTGCCGTTCGCCCTGCCCGGTTACCTGAGTTTCATGGCCCTGCGTGGCTTTACCAGCGCCATCGGGCGGGCCACGCCGGTGATGGTGATCAGCCTCGGCGGCACGGTGGCCAACTTCCTTCTCAACTATGCGCTCATCACCGGCATGTTCGGCCTGCCGAAGCTCGGCCTGATGGGGATCGGCCTGGTCACGGCCATCGTCGCCAACTGCATGGCCCTGGCGCTGGCCTGGCACATTCATCGGCACTCGGCCTACCGCGCTTATCCATTGCTTGCCGGCCTGTCGCGACCCAATCGCCAATACCTCAAGGAACTGTGGCGACTGGGCTTGCCGATTGGTGGTACTTACGCGGTGGAAGTCGGCCTGTTCGCATTCGCCGCCCTGTGCATGGGCACCATGGGCAGCACGCCGCTGGCGGCCCACCAGATCGCGCTGCAAATCGTCTCGGTGGCCTTCATGGTTCCGGCGGGCATGTCCTACGCCATCACCATGCGTATCGGCCAGCATTACGGTGCCGGGCAATTGCTCATGGCGCGCCTGGCCGGGAGGGTCGGGATTGGTTTTGGCGCGGCCGCCATGCTGGCGTTCGCCATGGTGTTCTGGCTGCTGCCGAATCAATTGATCGGCCTGTTCCTGGACCATGAGGACCCGGCGTTCCGCGCGGTCATCGACCTGGCGGTGAGCCTGTTGGCCGTGGCGGCGTGGTTCGAGCTGTTCGACGGCACACAAACCATTGCGATGGGTTGCATCCGCGGATTGAAAGACGCCAAGACCACGTTCCTGGTGGGCCTGGCTTGCTATTGGTTGATCGGCGCGCCGGCGGCGTGGTGGATGGCGTTCCATTTGCATTGGGGCCCGACCGGTGTCTGGTGGGGCCTCGCCCTGGGCCTGGCCTGCGCGGCGGTGAGCCTGACGTTGGCGTTCGAGTGGAAGATGAAGCGGATGATTCGCAGCGAGCCGGGACAGCAAGGTTTCGAAGCGATCCAGGCCAAATGAAACAAAGCCCCTTGTGGGAGCTCGCTCCCACCGGGTTTTGGGTTAGCTGATTTCCAGCATCGACTGCTGATCACCCTCGGACATCAGGTATTCAACCAACTCCGCCAGCGGCAACGGCTTGCTGATCAGGAACCCCTGCACCTGGTCGCATCCGAAACCGCGCAGCAACTCCAGTTGCTCGCGGGTCTCGACGCCTTCGGCCACCACCTCGAGGTTGAGGTTATGGGCCAGGTTGATCATCGCGTGGACCAGCTTGCGGTTCTCTTCGCGCTGCTCCATGCCGCCGACGAAGCTCTTGTCGATCTTGAGCAGGGCGATGGGCAGGCTGTTGAGGTGCACGAACGAGGAGAATCCGGTGCCGAAATCATCCAGGGAGAACCGTACCCCCAGGCGACCCAGGGCATCCATGGTCTGTTTGACCAGTTCGCTGCGACGCATCACGGCGGTTTCGGTGAGCTCGAACTCCAGCCATTGGGCCTCGACACCCCGTTCGGCGATCAACCGGCTCAGGGTCGGCAGCAACTGGCTGTCCTGGAACTGCCGGAACGACAGGTTGATCGCCATGTGCAACGGCGCCTGCCCACGTTCACGCAGGTCCTGCATGTCCCGAAGGGCCCGGGCAATCACCCAGTAACCCAACGGCACGATGAGCCCGCTCTGCTCGGCCAGCGGCACGAACTCACTCGGTGGCAACAAGCCGCGCTCGCCATGGCGCCAGCGCACCAGGGCTTCGAGGCCGACAATCGTGCCATCTGCCAGGTTCAGCCGAGGCTGGTAATGCAATTCCAGCTCATCACGTCGCAACGCCCGCCGCAGCTCGCTTTCCAGGTCGGCGAGGCTGCGGGCGTTGCGGTTGATGCGCTCGTTGAAAATATGAAAGGTGCAGCCTTGGGTGCTCTTGGCCTGCTGCATCGCGATATGGGCGTGCCACATCAAGGGGTCCGCACCGGCTTGCGCCCGGGCGTGGGCAATGCCCAGGCTGCAACCGATCAACAGGCTTTCACCGTCGACCCAGTAGGGTTCGGCCATGGCTTCGATGATGCGCTCGGCCATCCACTCCGCTCGCTGGGGCGCCCGGCGGGTGTCTATCAACAAGGCGAACTCGTCGCTCCCCAGCCGTGCCAGCTGATCACCGGCCTCAAGCGCGCCTTTGAGCCGCGAGACAACCTGCAGGATCAGCCGATCGCCGGCCTGGTGGCCGAGGGCGTCATTGGCGTGGCGGAAATTGTCGAGGTCCAGGTGACCCAGGGCCAGGCCACGGCCTTCGTTTTCAGCCAGGCGAGCCGCCAGCAAGGTCTGAAAACCCTGGCGGTTGGCGATGCCTGTCAACGGGTCCTGCTCGGCGAGCCGTTGCAGGGTGTTTTCGAGCATCCCCCGCTCGCGCACGTGACGCAGGCAACGACGCAGGGTCGCCTCATCGAGGGCGTCGCGCACCAGCCAGTCGCTGACGCCATCCGGGGAAACCGAAGGTTCATGCTCGAGCAACAGAACTGTCGGCAAACGACAACGACCCGGTGCCGGCTGCAGGGCGGCAACGGTGAGCAGCACCGCGTTGCGGTTGTCCTCGAACAAGCTGCTGACCGAGTCCCAGTTCGGGGCGCTGATCAACACGACCGAGGGCCCCATGGGCGCCAGGCACTCGCGCAATATCGCTGACCACTCAGGCGTTTCGGCCAACAACAGCAAACGCAAGGGTTCGACAGGCGTGGACAAGCTGACTCCCTAGACTCTGCAAGGTGGTAGGCGCGGGGCATTATGACGCGCCGATGGGCAATCACCAATGCCAATGGTTCTCAGATACCCGCTTTTTGAAGCTTTTTCATCTCAAAAAACGAACGTTGGAACCAATTTCCGTCCGCATCCTGAGGGAAAGTGACGAAAGCGGCAATTGCAATGATGCGCAACGTCACAAGTCGGACAGGGCAGCACAATTCTCAGAGCCTGTTAAAATGCCGGCCCATTTCGCAAACGACTCCCTGAACCCTGTCATGTCCCGACTCAACCCCCGGCAGCAAGAAGCCGTGAACTATGTCGGCGGCCCTCTTTTGGTGCTCGCCGGTGCAGGCTCCGGCAAGACCAGCGTGATCACCCGCAAGATCGCGCACCTGATCCAGAATTGTGGCATCCGCGCCCAGTACATCGTCGCCATGACCTTCACCAACAAGGCCGCCCGGGAAATGAAAGAGCGGGTCGGCGGCCTGCTGCGCGCCGGCGAAGGTCGCGGCCTGACGGTCTGCACCTTCCACAACCTGGGCTTGAACATCATCCGCAAGGAACATGCGCGGCTGGGCTACAAACCGGGCTTCTCGATCTTCGACGAGGCCGACGTCAAGGCCCTGATGACCGACATCATGCAGAAGGAATATTCCGGCGACGACGGCGTGGATGAGATCAAGAACATGATCGGCGCCTGGAAAAACGACCTGATCCTGCCGCCCGAAGCACTGGAAAACGCCCGCAACCCCAAGGAACAGACCGCCGCTATCGTCTACGCCCATTACCAGCGCACGCTCAAGGCGTTCAATGCGGTGGACTTCGACGACCTGATCCTGTTGCCGGTCAAACTGTTCCAGGACCACGCCGACATCCTCGAGAAATGGCAGAACAAGGTCCGCTACCTGCTCGTGGACGAATACCAGGACACCAACGCCAGCCAGTATCTGCTGGTGAAACTGCTGATCGGCAAACGCAACCAGTTCACCGTGGTGGGCGACGATGACCAGTCGATTTACGCCTGGCGCGGCGCGCGGCCGGAAAACCTGATGCTGCTCAAGGAAGACTACCCGTCGCTCAAAGTGGTGATGCTGGAACAGAACTACCGCTCCACCAGCCGGATCCTGCGCTGCGCCAACGTGCTGATTTCCAACAACCCCCATGAGTTCGAAAAACAACTGTGGAGCGAGATGGGCCACGGCGACGAGATCCGCGTGATCCGTTGCCGCAACGAAGACGCCGAAGCCGAGCGCGTGGCCATGGAAATCCTCAGCCTGCACTTGCGCACCGACCGGCCGTACAGCGATTTTGCGATCCTGTACCGCGGCAACTACCAGGCCAAGCTGATCGAGCTGAAACTGCAGCATCACCAGGTCCCGTATCGTCTGTCGGGGGGGAACAGCTTTTTCGGCCGCCAGGAAGTGAAGGACCTGATGGCCTACTTCCGCCTGATCGTGAACCCGGACGACGACAACGCCTTCTTGCGGGTGATCAACGTGCCGCGCCGGGAAATCGGTTCGACCACCCTGGAAAAACTCGGCAACTACGCCACCGAGCGCAAGATCTCGATGTACGCCGCCACCGACGAAATCGGCCTTGGCGAGCATCTGGACAGCCGCTTCACCGATCGCCTGGCGCGCTTCAAGCGTTTCATGGACAAGGTCCGCGAGCAGTGCGCCGGGGAAGATCCGATCTCTGCGCTGCGCAGCATGGTCATGGACATCGACTACGAAAACTGGCTGCGCACCAACAGCTCCAGCGACAAGGCCGCCGATTACCGTATGAGCAACGTCTGGTTCTTGATCGAGGCGTTGAAGAACACCTTGGAAAAAGACGAAGACGGCGACATGACCGTCGAGGACGCCATCGGCAAGCTCGTGCTGCGGGACATGCTCGAACGCCAGCAGGAAGAGGAAGAAGGCGCCGAAGGTGTGCAGATGATGACGCTGCACGCCTCCAAAGGCCTGGAGTTTCCCTACGTGTTCATCATGGGCATGGAAGAAGAAATCCTGCCGCACCGTTCCAGCATCGAGGCCGACACCATCGAAGAAGAACGGCGCCTGGCCTACGTCGGGATTACCCGGGCACGCCAGACGCTGGCCTTCACCTTCGCCGCCAAGCGCAAGCAATACGGCGAAGTGATCGACTGCGCCCCGAGCCGCTTCCTCGATGAGTTGCCGCCGGACGACCTGGCCTGGGAAGGCAACGACGATACGCCGACAGAGGTCAAAGCCGTTCGCGGCAACAGTGCCTTGGCGGATATACGCGCGATGTTGAAGCGCTAGAATTTTCCACTATTTCAGGCGCTGAACGCGTCCCAGAGGAGGCTTCATGGAAGCCCTGCACCAGAAAATCCGAGAGCTAGGCATCGTGCTGTCCGACCAGGTATTGAAGGTCGATGCGTTTCTCAACCACCAGATCGATCCGCAGTTGATGAAGCTGATCGGTGATGAATTTGCCGCACTGTTCAAGGATTCGGGCATCACCAAGATCGTCACCATCGAAGCCTCGGGCATCGCCCCGGCGATCATGACCGGGCTGAATCTTGGCGTGCCGGTGATCTTCGCCCGCAAGCAACAGTCCCTGACCCTGACGGAGAACCTGCTGTCGGCCACCGTGTATTCCTTCACCAAGAAGACCGAAAGCACCGTCGCCATCAGCCCGCGCCACCTGACCAGCAGCGACCGCGTGCTGATCATTGATGATTTCCTGGCCAACGGCAAAGCCTCCCAGGCGCTGATTTCCATCATCAAGCAGGCCGGCGCCACCGTCGCCGGGCTGGGGATCGTGATCGAGAAGTCGTTCCAGGGCGGCCGCGCCGAACTGGATGCCCAGGGCTATCGCGTCGAATCGTTGGCCCGGGTGAAGTCGTTGGCGGGTGGGGTTGTGACCTTCCTAGACTAATACCCATTCCCCTGTGGGAGCGAGCCTGCTCGCTCCCACAGGGGATGGCCGATTTCTAAGGCGCGGTCGCCTTGAGCCCCGCCAGCAACAGCCGCTGATACAGCTCTTCCTTCAGCCCCTCCGGGCTCGTCAGCTGCATTCGCTCCAGATGCCCGGCATATTCCCAGGGCTGCGGCGCATCCAGGGCGGCTTTGCCCAGATCCAGGATCTCGGTGAGCTTGAATTTGCTTTTCAGCCAATTCAGCGCCCGCAATAAGTCCCGCTCGACCTCATCGAAATCACAGCCCAACGGGTACTCCGGAAACAGGTTGGGATGCCGCGCCTGGATCCCCTGCAAACGCTCCGAGGTGTTGTCGGCAAAGCGTGGATCGAGGCGAAAGTCCTTCGGCAGCTTGCCGGCATTTTGCGCTTGCTCGATCAATCCGGGTTGGAAGCGTGAATCGCTGATGTTCAGCAACGCCTCGATCACCGAGGCGTCGGTCTTGCCCCGCAGGTCGGCGATGCCGTACTCGGTTACCACAATGTCACGCAAATGGCGTGGAATCGTGCAGTGACCGTATTCCCAGACAATGTTCGAACTGACCACCCCTCCCGATTCCCGCCAGCTACGCAACAGCAGTATCGAACGCGCCCCTTCAAGCGCGTGGCCCTGGGCGACGAAGTTATACTGCCCACCGACGCCGCTGAGCACCCGCCCGTTTTCCAATTGGTCAGCCACTCCCGCGCCCATCAAAGTCATGGTGAAGACCGTGTTGATGAACCGAGCATCGAGGCGCTGCAAGCGCTTGAGCTGCTCCTGACCGTACAGCTCGTTGATGTAGCTGATACGCGTCATGTTGAATTCAAGCAGACGGCTCTGCGGCAACTCGCGCAAGCGCTCGTAGAAACTGCGCGGGCCGAGGAAGAACCCGCCATGAATGCAGATGCCATCGGGTTGCGCCGCCTCGTCGAGGGTTCCGGCAATGGCCCGCTCCTGGGTCGGCTCGTCGGGGTAGACCTTGCGCCGGATAATTCCGGCTTCCGCCAGCACCAGCAAACCGTTGACGAACATCTCACTGCAACCGTACAACCCCTTGGCGAAAGGCTCGACCCCGCCTTCGCGCTCGATCAATTGCGCCCACTGGCTGAGGTTCAGTTCCGCCAACAGAGCCTGGTAACCGGCGTTATCGGCTTGGCGCGCCAGCAGTGCCGCTGTCAGTGCGTCGCCCATGGAGCCGATGCCGATTTGCAACGTACCGCCATCGCGCACCAGGGTGCTGGCATGCAGGCCGATCAAGTGATCCTGGAACCCCACCGGCATGTTGGGCGTGGAAAACAACGTGTGGCTGTCCTTCTCGTCGATCAACAAGTCGAAGCCATCGATGCCGATTTCCGCGTCACCGGGCATGTACGGCAAGTCGCTGTGGACTTGGCCCACCAGGAGAATGGTCTCCCCCGCCTCGCGCCGCTTGGCGATCATCGGCAACAGATCCAGGGTAATGTCCGGATTGCAACTCAGGCTAAGGCGATCCGGGTGCTCCGGGTCGCTCGCCACCAGTTGGGCGATCAGGTTCAAGCCTGCCCCGTTGATGTCCCGGGCCGCGTGGCTGTAGTTACTGCTGACATAGTCCTGCTGGGCCGACGCGCTGTGTAAAAGGCTGCCGGGCTGCATGAAGAATTGTTGGACGCGGATATTGGCCGGCAGGCTATCGCGCTGCAGGTCGGCCAGGTAATCGAGTTCGGGATAATCGCCAAAGACCCGTTCGACGAAGGGTTCGAGGAAGCGCTTCTGCAACCCATCGCCCAAGGTCGGCCGCCCCAGGCTCAAGGCGGTGTAAATGGTCAGCTGTCGCTCGGGCAGTTGCGCGATGCGCCGGTACAGCGCGTTGGCGAACAGATTGGGTTTGCCCAGCCCAAGGGGCATGCCGAGGTGGATATGCGCGGGCAGACGCTCGAGTACGTCATCCACCGCCTGTTCGATTGAACACAACTGCACCATCCGACCCTCCGGGACATTCCATGAATGTGGGTTGGACCGAGCTTGCCGGGTCTTGGTTGCGATGACCAGTCCGGAAAAAAATCCCAGGCACAAAAAAGCCGCTCGTAAGCGGCTTTTTTGCGGAAGATGAATGCCTGTTACAGACCGGACATCTCTTTGATGGCGCCTTTGAGTTCATCATCGGTGCAATCGGCGCAGGTGCCTTTAGGCGGCATGGCGTTGACGCCCGTGATGGCCTTGGCCAGGATGCCATCGAGACCGCCCTGGTGGTCGGCGCGTTCTTTCCAGGCTGCCTTGTCACCGATTTTCGGCGCGCCCAGCAGACCAGTACCGTGGCAAGCGTTGCAATGTTTGGCAATGACGTCTTTTGGCGCCTTGGCACCGCCGGCACCGCCCGCCGCTGTAGCCACTTCCATCCCCTTGCATTCCTTGCCCTGGACGCAAACCTGGCCGACGGGTTCAAGGCGCTTGGCGATGTCATCGTTGGGCGCCGCTTGAGCGCTCGCAGCCCATAGGGCCAATACGGTTGCTGGTGCAGCCAGCATTTTCATAATTAGGTTCACGCGTACACCCTCAATGGTGGCTAGTCACGCCTGCGGCCACGGTTTGCAGGCGGGCGCAAGTATAGCGGTAAGCCTGTCACTCCGAAACAACCCCAAAGTCGCAAGGGTCTTGTTTGTCATGACAGGCCAACCTTCGGGCGCCTTTGCCCCTGCGGGCTCGGCGCCTCTTGGTCTAGAAATTGGCCGGTGTGGCTGCGCTGATCAGTCGCGCCGGCACGTCGAACGGGTTACGGAAGCGGTGGGGCTTGGTGCTTTCGAAATAGTAGCTGTCACCGGCTTCGAGCACGAAGGTTTCGGCGCCCACCACCAATTCCAACCGCCCTTCCACCAGGATCCCGGTTTCTTCGCCTTCGTGGGTGAGCATCTCGTCGCCCGTGTCGGCGCCAGGCGGATAGATTTCGTTCAAAAACGCAATCGCCCGGCTCGGATGCGCCCGGCCCACCAGTTTCATGGTCACGGCGCCATCGGAGATGTCGATCAGTTCGTTGGCTTTGTAGACGATCTGGGTCGGTTTCTCCTGGAGGATTTCTTCGGAGAAAAACTCGACCATGGACATGGGAATCCCGCCAAGGACCTTGCGCAGCGAGCTGATCGAGGGGCTCACGCTGTTTTTCTCGATCATCGAAATGGTGCTGTTGGTGACGCCCGCGCGCTTGGCGAGTTCACGCTGGGAAAGGCCTTTGAGTTTACGAATGGATTGCAGTCGTTCACCGACGTCCAATGCTGGAGCCTCCAGGGAATCAGGTTGTGTGTAAAGTGAGCGTTATCATGGCGACAGCGTTCAGTATTTACAACACTTTGGCCCGAATCCTGTGCGGTGAAGCGACTTTCGGTAGATAGCGCTCAGCCTCACCCCTTGGAATAGAGCCTTGGCACCCGCCGCAGGTTGCAGAATATCTGGTAGGGAATCGTGCCGGCAGCCATCGCCACGTCGCTGGCGAGGACATTTTTGCCCCATAGCTCGACCGTGGAGCCGAGCCCGGCCTGGGGGATATGGGTCAAGTCCACGCACAGCATGTCCATCGATACCCGCCCGACCAGTTGGCTACGCTGCCCGTCCACCAGCACCGGCGTGCCGTTGGGCGCCTGGCGCGGGTAGCCGTCGGCGTAGCCCATGGCGACCACGCCCACGCGTGTCGGTTGCGCCGTGACAAAGCGTGCGCCATAACCCACGGGCTCGCCGACGGGAAGCTCGCGCACGCTGATGATTCTAGACTCCAGCGTCATAACCGGCTGCAGGCGCGAAGCAACGGCATTGGCCTCCTCGAAAGGCGTTGCGCCGTACAGCATGATGCCGGGCCGCACCCAGTCGCTGGGGATCTGCGGCCAACCCAGCACCGCCGGAGAATTGCGCAGGCTGACCTCTGCCATCAGGCCCTGGCGGGCCTGCTCGAATACTGCTAATTGTTGCAGGCTGCTGGGGTCATGCAGTTCATCGGCACGGGCGAAGTGACTCATTAATACGATCTTCGCCACGTTTCCACTGGCCAGGAGGCGACGATACGCCGGCTGGAACTCGTCCTGATGCAATCCGACCCGATGCATACCCGAATCGAGCTTGAGCCAGACCGTGATCGGCTTGCCCAGCGTCGCGCGCTCGATCGCTTCGAGTTGCCACAACGCATGCACCACGCACCAGAAATCATGTTCGACGATCAAGGCAAGCTCATCGGCCTCGAAAAATCCTTCCAGCAGCAGGATCGGTCCACCAATACCGCCCGCTCGCAGCTCCAGGGCCTCTTCGATACAGGCCACGGCAAACCCGTCGGCCGTTTCCTGCAAGGCTTCGGCGCAGCGCACCGCCCCGTGCCCATAGGCGTCGGCCTTGATCACCGCAAGGGCTTTGGCCCCCGTGACTTCGCGGGCCAATTGATAGTTATGACGCAAGGCTTGGAGGTCGATCAGGGCACGGGCAGGACGCATGGCGGCACGCTTCTAGGCAGTCATGGATAAAAAACCGGCGCAGGCTGACAGCATCAACCATCAACAGCGCCGGGAGAGGGAGAGTTTTGACAGCTGTCAGGGCAGCGCGGCCGAAACACTCAAGCAGTCATTGGTGAGCTGGCGCTGGATTGCCATGTTTTGCGGACTCCTGGGGTTTGCTGCCATAACGGGAAATGTCGAGGCCTTCGGCGCTGATCTGTGGCTTTTTCTTCGCCATCAGGTCCGCCAGCAGGCGACCGGAACCACAGGCCATGGTCCAACCGAGGGTGCCGTGGCCAGTGTTCAGGAACAGATTCTTGAACGGGGTAGCGCCCACAATAGGCGTGCCGTCCGGTGTAGTTGGGCGCAGGCCTGTCCAGAAACTGGCCTGGGCCAGGTCGCCGCCCCGAGGATAAAGGTCGTTGACGATCATCTCCAGGGTTTCGCGCCGACGCGGGTTCAGCGAAAGGTCGAATCCAGCGATTTCGGCCATGCCGCCGACGCGAATACGGTTGTCGAACCGGGTGATCGCGACCTTGTAGGTCTCATCGAGAATGGTCGAGGTCGGCGCCATCGCCGGGTCGGTAATCGGCACGGTCAGGGAATAGCCCTTGAGCGGATACACCGGCGCGCGGATACCGAGGGGCTTGAGCAACTGTGGCGAGTAGCTGCCCAAGGCCAGGACGTAGCGGTCGGCTGTTTCCAGCTTGCCGTCGATCCAGACGCCGTTGATGCGGTCACCGGCGAAATCCAGGCGCTCGATATTCTGGTCGAACCGAAATTGCACGCCGAGCTGGACGGCCATTTCCGCCAGGCGGGTGGTGAACATCTGGCAGTCGCCGGTCTGGTCATTGGGCAGGCGCAGCGCACCGGCGAGGATGTCGGTGACGTTGGCCAACGCCGGCTCGACCCGGGCGATGCCTGCGCGGTCGAGCACTTCGAACGGCACGCCAGACTCCTTCAACACGGCGATGTCCTTGGCCGCGCCATCGAGCTGGGCCTGGGTGCGGAACAGTTGAGTAGTGCCCAGGCTGCGGCCCTCGTAGGCAATGCCGGTCTCGGCGCGCAACTCGTCCAGGCAGTCACGGCTGTACTCGGACAGGCGGACCATGCGCTCCTTGTTGATTGCGTAGCGGCTGGCAGTGCAATTGCGCAGCATCTGCGCCATCCAGAGGTATTGATCGATGTCGGCAGTGGCCTTGATCGCCAACGGCGCGTGACGCTGCAACAGCCACTTGATGGCCTTGAGCGGCACACCTGGCGCGGCCCACGGCGAGGCGTAACCCGGCGACACCTGGCCGGCGTTGGCGAAACTGGTTTCCATGGCCGGCGCCGGCTGACGGTCGACCACCACCACTTCAAACCCGGCACGGGCCAGATAGTAAGCACTGACGGTACCGATGACGCCGCTACCCAAGACCAGAACGCGCATGTTGAATCCTCATCGCGGATGACCGCTGACGTTTGTTGTACAAAGCTTAGATGGGCGCAGTGTAAAAAAGATCAGCCAGTGCTTTTCACTATATAAATCCCTATATTTGGCGAGAATTCTCGGCAAAAACCCTTTTCATGGAGGCGCATCACCTGTGCGTACCAATACCCAGACCAAGCGCGAGCTGGACAAGATCGACCGCAACATTCTGCGCATCCTCCAGGCGGACGGGCGGATTTCCTTCACCGAACTGGGCGAAAAGGTCGGTCTCTCCACCACGCCATGTACCGAGCGGGTCCGGCGCCTGGAGCGCGAAGGCATCATCATGGGCTACAACGCCCGGCTCAATCCGCAGCACCTGAAGGGCAGCCTGCTGGTGTTTGTCGAGATCAGCCTCGACTACAAGTCCGGCGATACCTTCGAAGAATTCCGACGCGCAGTGCTGAAATTGCCACACGTCCTGGAATGCCACCTGGTGTCGGGCGACTTCGATTATCTGGTGAAGGCGCGGATTTCCGAGATGGCCTCGTACCGCAAGCTGCTGGGCGACATCCTGCTCAAGCTGCCCCACGTGCGTGAGTCCAAGAGCTATATCGTGATGGAAGAAGTGAAGGAGAGCCTGAACCTGCCGATCCCGGATTGAGAGGCCTAGACCAACACCTGCCGGGTACTCGCCATGTACTCATGAATCTGCTTCTCGACACGCGGGTGGATCAGCTCCACCGGCCGTCGACCATTGGGACATGGCAAGGTCGCCGTGGTGCCGAACAGACGGCAGATCAACGGCCGCTCGTCGTAGACCGTGCAACCGTTCGGCCCCAGGTGCACGCAATCGAGCGCTTCCATGGCGGCGTCCTGTTCGGCGCGGGTCTTGCGCGGTAGCCGGGACATTTCCTCGGGCGAGGTGGTCACCGGGCCGCAGCAGTCGTGACAGCCCGGCACGCACTCAAACGTAGGGATCTGCTGACGCAGCGTGCGGATTTTTTGGCTGTTGCAGCTCATCGAGGCGAGTACCGGGTCGGGACAGCCTTGGATTCTGCCTCAAAAGGCGCAGGCCAGACAGCGTCAGCCGACCAGAGTTGCCGATGGAGGAAAGCACGGCTTATGCTCCGTAAAATTTCTCAAACACATCAATCAGGATTACGCACATGAACGCCCGTGTTCAGCAACCTGTCCCGAGCCACGCGCACGCCGCCTCTTATTACGCCGCCAGCAGCCTGCCGCAGCCGGACCATCCGGTGTTGCAAGGCGAGCTGATCGCGGACGTCTGTGTGGTGGGCGGCGGGTTCTCCGGGTTGAACACGGCCATCGAACTGGCCGAGCGCGGGATGAGCGTGGTGTTGCTCGAAGCACATAAAATTGGCTGGGGTGCCAGCGGACGCAACGGCGGCCAGTTGATTCGCGGCGTTGGGCACGGCCTCGACCAGTTTGCTTCGGTCGTCGGTAACGACGGCGTCCGTCAGATGAAACTGATGGGGCTTGAGGCGGTGGAAATCGTCCGACAACGAGTCGAGCGCTTTCAGATTTCTTGCGACCTGACCTGGGGTTATTGTGACCTTGCGAACAAACCCGGCGACCTCGAGGGCTTCGCCGAAGACGCCGAAGAATTGCGCAGCCTGGGCTACCGCTACGAGACCCGACTGCTGCGCGCTGACGAAATGCACAGCGTGGTGGGCTCGGATCGTTACGTTGGCGGCTTGGTCGACATGGGTTCGGGTCACCTGCATCCGCTCAACCTGGCGCTGGGAGAAGCCACGGCGGCCCAGCAATTGGGAGTTCGACTGTTCGAACGATCAGCCGTCACCCGCATCGACTATGGCCATCAAGTAAAAGTACATACCGAGCACGGCTCCGTCCGCGCCAATACCCTGGTGCTGGGCTGCAACGCCTACCTCAATGGCTTGAACCAGGAGTTGAGCGGCAAAGTGCTGCCGGCCGGCAGCTACATCATCGCGACCGAGCCGTTGAGCGAAACTCAGGCACATGCGCTATTACCGCAGAACATGGCCGTTTGTGATCAGCGGGTGGCGCTGGATTATTACCGGCTTTCGGCGGATCGCCGCTTGTTGTTCGGCGGGGCTTGTCATTATTCCGGGCGCGATCCGCAGGACATCGGCGCCTATATGCGTCCGAAAATGCTCAAGGTTTTCCCTCAGTTAGCGGACGCGAAAATCGATTATCAATGGGGCGGGATGATCGGCATCGGCGCCAACCGCTTGCCACAGATCGGCCGCCTCAAGGGTCAGCCGAACGTGTATTACGCTCAGGCCTACTCGGGCCATGGCGTAAACGCCACGCACCTGGCGGGCAAACTGCTGGCCGAAGCAATCAGTGGGCAACAGGGAGGTGGCTTCGATCTTTTTGCAAAGGTGCCGCACATGACATTCCCAGGGGGCAAACATTTGCGCTCACCGCTGCTGGCATTGGGGATGTTGTGGCATAGATTGAAAGAACTGGTGTGACAGGGGCCGAGGGAGCTTGCTCCCTCGCCACAGGTTTCTTATCGATTCAAATCCGCCAGAACGGCTTCAAGCCTTCCGCCCGCGCCTGCTCCCGACTCAGTCCAATATCACGCAACTGTTCGGTCGACATGTCCAACAGGGCTTTGCGTGTATGCAAACGATGCCAGAACAGTCCCCAGCGACTCAGGCCGGCTGGCGCATTGCGCAAAGCCCCGCTGCGCAGCTCCTTTTCCTGCCCAGCCGCCAGTTCCTGACTGTGTAACGTCAGCCGTACATCGCTCAAGCCGTTCATTTTTGATCGCTCCTGTTTACTTGGGTAGCCAGAGCTTTCATGATGCGCGGACGGCCAAAAGCAATACAGATTCAGGCGATGTCTTTTATAAGCATACAGAATCGGCGTTTTCGGCACTGAATCGAAGTTTTGCGCCGCAACTGTATTGGTTGTCGCTTTCCCACTTCACTGAGAACGCACCATGACGCTGTACGTGAACCTCGCCGAGCTGCTCGGCACCCGTATCGAACAAGGCTTCTACCGCCCCGGTGACCGGCTGCCGTCGGTGCGCGCCTTGAGCACCGAACACGGGGTCAGCCTGAGCACGGTCCAGCAGGCCTATCGCGTGCTGGAGGACAGCGGGCTGGCAATGCCGAAACCCAAGTCTGGCTATTTCGTGCCGGTCAGCCGGGAACTGCCGGACCTGCCGGCGGTGGGCCGTCCAGCCCAGCGCCCGGTGGACATTTCACAATGGGACCAAGTGCTGGAACTGATACGCGCCGTACCGCGCAAAGACGTGGTGCAGCTGGGTCGCGGGATGCCGGATATCCATTCGCCAACCATGAAGCCATTGCTTCGCAGCCTGGCGCAGATCAGCCGACGACAAGACATGCCCGGCCTGTATTACGACAACATCTATGGCAACCTGGAACTGCGGGAACAGATCGCCCGGCTGTCCTTGGACTCCGGCTGCCAACTGGGCGCCAACGATCTGATTGTCACTACCGGCTGCCACGAAGCGCTGTCAGTGAGCGTCCGCGCCACCTGCGAGCCAGGCGACATCGTCGCGGTGGATTCACCCAGCTTCCATGGCGCCATGCAGACGCTGAAAGGCCTGGGCATGAAAGCCCTGGAAATCCCCACCGACCCACTCACTGGCATCAGCCTGGAAGCTTTGGAACTGGCGCTGGAGCAATGGCCGATCAAGGCCATACAGTTGACCCCGAGCTGCAATAACCCCTTGGGTTACATCATGCCCGAGGCCAACAAACGCGCCCTCCTGACCTTGGCACAGCGCTTTGATGTGGCGATTATCGAAGACGATGTGTATGGCGAACTGGCCTACACCTACCCGCGTCCGCGCACCATAAAGTCTTTCGACGAAGATGGGCGCGTCCTGCTCTGCAGTTCTTTTTCCAAGACCTTGGCGCCGGGCCTGCGAGTGGGTTGGGTTGCTCCCGGCCGCTATCTGGAACGGGTGCTGCACATGAAGTACATCAGCACGGGATCTACCGCGCCGCAGCCCCAGATCGCTATTGCCGAGTTTCTCAAGGCTGGTCATTTCGAGCCGCATTTACGCCGCATGCGCGGGCAATACCAGCGCAATCGCGACGTAATGATGGACTGGGTCAGCCGATATTTCCCCCAGGGCACCCGCGCCAGCCGCCCTCGTGGCAGCTTCATGCTCTGGGTCGAGTTGCCGGAAGGCTTCGATACGCTGAAGCTCAACCGCATGCTTCATGACCAAGGGGTCCAGATCGCGGTCGGCAGTATTTTCTCGGCATCTGGCAAATACCGTAATTGCCTGCGCATGAACTACGCTGCCAAGCCAACGGCGCAAATCGAAGATGCTGTACGCAAGGTGGGTGCCGCCGCGAGCAAGCTGTTGAGCGATGTCGCCAACGTCCAATGAAGCTCATCGATCACTGAATGATCGGCGGTGCAGGTACGCTCAGCCAACCTGGCAAGCCACCTCAAGACGATCAATAGGCGCTGAGGATGCCGGCATCTGGCGAGTATCGATTTCCAAGCGGCAGATTTGCTCATCGGCAAGCGCTATAGAGAGTTTTGCCACGACAGGGGCATCCTCCAGATATACCAGGCCCGTGTCGACCACCGTCGTCAAGTACTGACCCGCGTGGTCGTAAACCCCAAGGCCCTTGGCCATGGGTACCCCCTCTTCGTTGCGCACGTATAGCAACAAGCGACGAACCCTGGCGGCCTGGAAGTCGAGCCGCGGCACAGCGCCGCGCGCTGCCCGCACTTCTTGGTAACCATTTGGCACCTCAATGTTGCGAGGGAGGCTGACCGTGTCGATTTCAACACGGCTCGCCTGGTAAGGCGGCAGTTCAGCCGCCACCGCACGCCCGGCTCCATCGGTCCAGACGGGCCCCTGGGGCGTTCCAATCTTGACTCCGGCGTAGTCGCCGACTTTGAGCAGGCCAAACGTGTCGCGCAGCGGATACGGCGAAGGCGTCACGCCCTCGTCGTGCAAAGCCAACCCGCCGCGTAGCGTCAGGTCATAATGGCGCGCGCCGGCGCTGCTCTGGGAATACCCCAGTTCTGCGCTGGTATAACGGGGCACGGCGTTAAGCCTGGCGTTGAAGTCGTTCCGGTCGTCGGCGAAGCGATCGGCACCGATGCTGTAGCCAAGGCTGTCACTGACCTGCTCCGAATAACGTGCGCCACTGCGCACTCCTCTCGAATCATCGTAACGTACAGAAGTGCTTATTCTTCGGTTGCGTCCCAGGGGAACATCCACGTTGACGAACGCACCTGATCTACCCGCTTGCTCAAACCTGTCGTGTTCAAGGCTCAGCGAAAACGTCGCCCAGTCGAAACCCCGCGACCATGCCGCGCTGACCCTCGAATGAGCTTTTCCACCCCCGCCCTGATACCGAGCCAATGATCCGCTCAGCGCACCCCAAGCCGGATCCGCTCTCCTCAGCGATAGGCTCCAGTGATTGGCCGCGCGGGCAAACGGGTCACCTCCAACGGCATCACGCCCGGCCTCAGACAAGTATCGAAACCCAGGGCTGCGCTGGCCCGCTGTCAAACCGACCGATAGCCCGTCGCCCAGCGTCGTGTTGAGTGTGGCCTGGATCTCTTGGCCGCCGATGCCTCGTGTCGTGCGTGAACCGAGCTGCTGCAGGGTCAGCACGGTCGCTGGGGTCAGTGCTTGAGAAACGCCCCATCCAATGGATTGGTAACCGTCGGCCCCCATCCACCCTGCGCTCGTCTGCGTCCGAGGGCCCCATCGCCAGTCCCGGCTGGCGGCAAAAAATGACGGGGTGTCATGGTCACGCCCGATCTGCCGGATCCTGCCTGCCGCCAATCCATAACTGGGCAGGGTGCCTAGCCTCGCGGGACGCACTTGCGCGGCAGGCACATGAAAGTCGCGACGCTCACCGCTTTCTTCGAACACGCTGACTTCCAGATCCAACCTATCACTGATCAGCGGCAGGTCGCGCAAGGTGAACGGCCCGGGGGGGACCAGAGTGGTATAGATCACGATGGCACTCTGACGGACCTCGACTCGGGCCGTCGAATAGGCCAACCCTTGGACCTCGGATCCCGCGCCCAGCCCACCCGCATCCGCGGAAAGCGCCGTTTCCGGGAAGATTTGCACCCCGGTGAACGGGCCCGTGGAAAACAACGAGGAACGCATGTTCAACTGGCCCAACTGCACCTGCGCGCCAAATCGCTCCCAGGTCTTGGATGCTTGGGTGTACAGCGTCTCGAAACGCGTCACGCCCTGGAACGACGTGTAATTCTGGCGGCTGCGTACGACCCAATCTCCGGCATTGAAACCCAGCTCAGTGCCCAAGCTGCGATAGTGGCTGGACTGCCCCGCAGCGGAACCGTCGATGACCAGAGCATCGTAATTCCACACACCCGCCACCCCTCCGGAGTCCCAGCCGCCGGGACGCTGCCCTGGCGTCGCCAGCAAGTCGGCGGGCACCACCAATGAAACCAGGTTCTGTCCCGGATCAAGCTGCACCTGGAAGCCGGCCAACGCTTGTACGGCAGACAGGCAAAGCGCCTCATCAACGCCTGGATTCACGTTCGACGGCGCGGCGATTCCCACGTGCTCAAACAAGTTCGCATCGGCGCACAACTGCCCTTCGTCATCGAACGTCACGGAGATCTGCCCGGAAGGTACGCCATTGACATTCAGGGCGACGCGGTTGCGTCCTGCGGCAAACCGCGCGGCGCTGCGAAAGTACTCGGCGACATTCGGATCGATCCCTCGCGCTTCGAGCACCGAACGGTCAAATTCATCGGACGCCTGTGCCGAGGCTTCGGTCCAGGCAATCGACATCAGGACCAGGCTGCCGACAGGCCGCCAGAAGACACCCAGGCCCACTACTGCAAGCTCAAGCGTGCGTCGTGGCTACCAGCGGCAAACCCGTAGGTGGTGGCTGGGAACAACCGGACATGTGTGCCCAGGCTCGATGGCGTGGCGAACGCCAGCGTTTCCCCCGGCAGGATATAGGTACGGCCGATATCCAGTGTTGCACCACCGGGAATCAGACTCACCGATCGCGCCAGCCTCACAACATAGGGGCTGGGATTGCTCACGCTTATCTCACCGGTCCTGGCGCTCCAGACCAGCCGTTTCCAAGGCATTCGCTCCGTTGCCAGGCCAGCCGGACGAATAATCACCGGGATGTTCTGGCGCACGCCCATGGAGATTTGTGCGCCGCTCGCCGCCGGACGCGCTTTGATGCCCTCGAACACGACGCGCTTGAGCCGCTCCGTCTGCAAGACAGCGGCACTGTGAAGGATAAAACGCACTTGCTGGCTCTGGCCGGGTTCCAGTCGAGCCACGGGAGGGTTGACCAGGAGCAACGGTTCCTTGTCCTGCGGAAGGTCAAGGACAGCGCTATAGAGCAATGCCGGTTGATCGTCCGTATTCCTGACATTCAGGGTCGCCTCCCCTATGCCCTGGTCGACAATCACAACCGGCGTTTCCGGGACCATTCCGGCCGCCTGGGCGCCAAGGCCTATGAATGGCAGGCACAGCGCTGCCATCGCACTCGTCCACAGCGAGCAATTTCGAACAAACATGGGAATCTCCAGAGGCACCGACCGAGACATGCCAGACACGTCTCGTCGGCATCAAACCTACCCGCAGGAGCACGGCTCCTCAGGCGAATCGATGGCCCTACAGACGCGCATCACGCGTCGTCATGCGCCAGGAGTCAGAGATAAAACACATCGAACGTAACCGAACCGTCGAGATCGAAGTCATCGGTGGTAGCCGGTAATTCGGACGTGGCGCGAATGACCGCGGCGACTTTCATCGGGAAGGTGTGAAGACGAGCCGGTGCGGGACCGGCTGCCGGGCTACCCCCCCAGGAGTAAGTCGTTGGCGCATTGGTCACCAAACCATTGGTCGGCACGCTCCAGCCCGGATTGGCCGCCGTTCGTAGCAGCAGTGACTGCAAAGCGCCGTCGGCCCGAGGCTGGCCACCCAACAAACCGAAACCACCGATGCCGACCCCCTGGGTGCTACCCAGGCCGTAATACAGATCATCGCCTCGGCTTCCGTTGAAGGACAGGCCCGGCACTTTGGAAGCACCGCGGTTGTCAGTCACGGCAATTTCCACGGCCGCCGGAGCGGAGCAGGTGATTTGCAGGCTGACGTCCCGCTGAGGAAGATCGTTCTGCCGATCGGGGGCCAGGGTGGACGAAAAAATCCGGCCTAGGTTGACATCGCTACCACCGGCAAATGCCGGAACGCAGGAGGTCGGAATGACCCGGCCAGTTACATTCAAATCAACACTGGCCGCCTGGGCGATCATGGGCGTGGAAGCAGCAGCCAGCATGCTGGCCAGGAATATTTTTTTCATGATTACTTACCTGTGGAATGGGAGGGAGTGGAGTCATGCGATGGCTATCAGGGAAGGAAACCAGCCACCGGCAGCAATGCCTGCGTATCGTTGCCTACCAGATGGGATTTTTCTGTAGGAAAAGGCTCCTCGACGCGCCATGTTTTTCAGCAAAACGCGTGGCTCTCTTGGCCTTGGAGGCGGTGTCCCACACCCAAGGGGCATCGCATCTCGCAGGCATGACGGATCAAAAAGCCGTGCCATACTCCTTCGCAACGACCCGGGATGATTCGACTTGAAACCCCACGTTCCCCTGACATTCGCTCTGTTGCTCGCCACGACTCTCTGCGGCTGCGCGAGCCTGGATATCACTCGCGAGCCCAGCCAGGCGCTAGCGGCGGAGCATTCGACCTTCGGTCGCTCAGTCCAGGCCCAAGCCGCTCTTCACGAGGGCCGCTCGGGCTTTCGTCTACTGTCGGACAGCTCCGAGGCCTTCACCGCCCGTGCCGAATTGATCCGCAACGCTCAAAGCAGCCTGGACTTGCAGTACTACATCGTCCATGACGGGATCAGCACGCGAATGCTGGTGGACGAGTTGCTCAAGGCCGCCGACCGGGGCGTACGCGTGCGCATCTTGCTGGATGACACCACCAGCGACGGGCAAGAGGAGACCATCGCGACGCTCGCTGCCCACCCCAACGTCCAGATCCGCCTGTTCAACCCTTTGCATCTTGGCCGCGCCACCGGCGTGACCCGCGGCCTCGGGCGGCTGTTCAACCTGTCGTTGCAGCATCGAAGGATGCACAACAAGCTTTGGCTGGCGGACAACAGCATGGCGATCGTCGGAGGCCGAAACCTGGGGGATGAGTATTTCGATGCCGAACCCAACCTGAACTTCACCGACATCGACCTGCTCGGCGTCGGGCCGGTGGCCGAGCAGCTGGGACATAGCTTCGACCAGTATTGGAACAGCGCCCTGAGCAAGCCCATCGAGCAGTTCATGTCCCATCGGCCCACTGCCCAGGACTTGGCCGACAGCCGCTTGCGCCTGCAAGCGTCCCTTGATCAGACGCACAAGGAAAACCAGGCGCTGTATCAACAGCTGACCACCTACAAGACCCAGCCACGCCTGGACACCTGGCGCAGTCAATTGATCTGGGCCTGGAACCAGGCATTGTGGGACGCGCCTAGCAAAGTACTGTCAAGGGATGAGCCTGACCCCCAATTGCTGCTGACAACGCAACTGGGGCCGGAGCTGACCGGAGTGAGCAAGGAATTGATCATGATCTCGGCCTACTTCGTCCCCGGCCAGCCGGGCCTGGTGTACCTGACCAGTCGCGCCGATGCCGGCGTATCGGTGAGCCTGCTGACCAACTCCCTGGAAGCCACTGATGTGCCCGCTGTTCACGGCGGCTACGCGCCGTATCGCAAGGCCCTGTTGCAGCACGGCGTGCGCCTGTTCGAACTGCGACGCCAGCCGGGCGACAATGGCAGCAGCCCACATCTGTTCTATAGCAAGTCCTACGGCGAGTCGGACTCCAGCCTGCACAGCAAGGCGATCATCTTCGACCGGCAGAAGTCCTTCATCGGCTCGTTCAACTTCGACCCGCGTTCGGTCCTGTGGAACACCGAGGTCGGTGTCCTGGTGGACAGCCCGGAGCTTGCCGACCAGGTGCGCGAGCTGGCGTTACAGGGGATGGCGCCGACCCTGAGTTATCAAGCCCGGCTTGAAGAGGGAAGGATGGTATGGACCACCGAAGACAACGGCAAGCTACACGACTTGGACCGCGAGCCAGGCAGTTGGTGGCGCCGGTTCAATGCCTGGTTCGCCACGACGATCGGGCTTGAGAGCATGCTCTGAGGGCTGACTGCTTTTCTGGCAGTCCGCCTTTGTGGCGAGGGAGCAAGCTCCCTCGTCGCCGGCCTCTTCTATCTTCAGGCGGGCTGTGTCGCTCCGAACGCGCCTTGTCGCAACAACAGAATCACCAACCCGAACGCCCCCGCAGCCATGAACAGGGGCAGCGCGTGCCCGCTGATCCATTGGCTGCCCGCCCCCGCCAACAAAGGTCCAACCAGGCATCCAATGCCCCAAAGCTGGGCAATATGAGCGTTGGCCCGGACCAACGCATCGTCGCGATAACGCTCGCCGATCAAAATCAGCGACAAGGTGAACAGCCCTCCCGCGCTGGCACCAAACAGCACCCACAGCGGCCAGATGAAGAGCGTGTCGATCAGCAGCGGCACTGCCAGGCTGGACAACATCAAGACCACCGCGCAGCCAGTGAACAGCGAGCGACGCGAAAGGCGATCGGCCAGCGCACCGATGGGCAATTGCAGCAAGGCATCGCCGACCACCACTGTGCTGACCATCGCCAGCGCGACATCGGCGCTGAAGCCCTGGCGCAAGCAATAGACGGGCAGCAACGTCAGGATCATGGCTTCAAAGGCGGCGAACAACGACACGGCCCAGCCAATCGCCGGCAAGCCCCGGCAAAAGCCCCAGAGATCCTTGAAGGTGACACTGCTGGCTTCACTGCTGGGCGCCCCGCTACGGCCAAGCAACAATAAGGGCGAGACCAGCAGCAGGCCGACGCCCACCCAGAAGCCATAGTCGTGGTCGGTCCCAAGGGCGCCGAGCAGCAACGGACCGGACAGTTGGCTCAACGCATAGCTGCTGCCGTACAGCGCGACCAACCGGCCGCGCCATTGTTCGACGACCAATTGATTGATCCAGCTCTCGCCAAGGATGAACACCAGCGTCAGGACCACGCCGATCAACAGCCGCAGCAGCAACCACACCGGATAACTGGGCAACAGCGCCAGCAACCCGATGGACAGCGCCCCGCCCCAGAGGCACAGGCGCATCAATGCCGCCGTGCCGAAGCGCGCCGCCAGTCGGCTCGATACCTTGGCCCCGACCAGCACCCCAACGGCCGGCATGGCGGCCATAACGCCGATGGCGAACGAACCGTAACCCCAGCCCTCCAGGCGCAGCGACACCAGCGGCATGCTCACGCCCAGGGCCAGGCCGACACTCAGGACAGACGCCAACACGGCGAAATAAGTCGCCCAACGCATTTCCCTGCTCCTGTAGCAATCACTCAAAACCAATGTGGGAGCGAGCTTGCTCGCGATGGCGGTCATACATTCATCATATTTGCCGACTGTCACACCGCTATCGCGAGCTCGCTCCCACACAGAGGTCACAGAACGCGGAATATCAGCGATCAGCGACGACGCTACCCCGTGGCGAGGGAGCTTGCTCCCGCTCGGCTGCGAAGCAGTCGTAAAAGCTGGGGCCGCTTCGCAACCCAGCGGGAGCAAGCTCCCTCGCCACTGTGGCTGGGCTGGAATGATGATTTCTGAACGCCAGAAAAACCTGTAGGAGCGAGCTTGCTCGCGATGGCGGCGCGACATTCAACGATGTCGTCGACTGTCATACCGCTGATCGCGAGCAAGCTCGCTCCCACAGGGGACTAGCGCTACTTGAGGGCCCGAACCGGATCCGGAGCCGTCATTTCATCAGAGCTTGATCCAGGTCGCCTTCAGCTCGGTGTATTTGTCGAACGCATGCAACGACTTGTCCCGGCCGTTACCGGACTGCTTGAAGCCACCGAACGGCGCGGTCATGTCACCGCCGTCGTACTGGTTGACCCAGACGCTGCCGGCGCGCAGCGCCTTGGCGGTCAGGTGGGCCTTGGAGATGTCCTTGGTCCACACCGCGGCAGCCAAGCCGTATGGCGTGTCGTTGGCGATCTGGATGGCCTCTTCGGCGCTGTCGAAGGCGATGACGGACAATACCGGGCCGAAGATTTCTTCCTGGGCGATCTTCATTGCGTTGCTCACGCCATCGAAGATCGTCGGTTCAACGTAAGTGCCGCCGGTCTCTTCGAGGATCCGCTTGCCGCCCGCCACCAGCGTGGCGCCGTCGCTGTGACCGGCCTCGATGTAGGACAACACGGTATTCATCTGCTGGGTATCGACCAGGGCACCGACATTGGTGGCCGGGTCCAGCGGGTTGCCAGGCTTCCAGCCCTTGAGGGCCTCGATCACCAGCGGCAGGAAGGTGTCCTTGATGGAACGCTCCACCAGCAGGCGCGAGCCGGCGGTGCAGACTTCGCCCTGGTTGAAGGCAATTGCACTGGCGGCGGATTCGGCGGCGGCTTGCAGGTCCGGGGCATCGGCAAACACGATGTTCGGGCTCTTGCCGCCGGCTTCCAGCCAGACGCGCTTCATGTTGGATTCTCCGGAATAGACCATCAGTTGCTTGGCGATCCGGGTCGAGCCGGTGAATACCAGCGTATCGACATCCATGTGCAAGGCCAGCGCCTTGCCAACGGTATGGCCGTAGCCCGGCAGAACGTTCAGCACACCTTTGGGAATACCCGCCTCAATTGCCAGGGCGGCGATACGGATCGCGGTCAGCGGGGATTTTTCCGATGGTTTCAGCACCACGGAGTTACCGGTGGACAACGCAGGGCCGAGCTTCCAGCAAGCCATCATCAGCGGGAAGTTCCACGGCACGATGGCGCCGACCACGCCGACGGGTTCGCGGGTCACCAGGCCTAACTGATCGTGGGGCGTCGCGGCCACTTCGTCGTAGATCTTGTCGATGGCTTCACCGCTCCAGCTCAGCGCCTGGGCGGCCCCGGGCACGTCGATATTCAGCGAATCGCTGATCGGCTTGCCCATGTCCAGGGTTTCCAGCAGGGCCAGCTCCTCGGCGTTCTGCTTGAGCAGCCCGGCGAAGCGAATCATGGCGGCTTTGCGCTTGCTCGGCGCCAGGCGCGACCAGACGCCGGAATCGAACGTCGCGCGAGCATTTTCGACGGCGCGCTGGGCATCGGCCACGTCACAGCTGGCGACCTTGCCCAGCAGGCGGCCATCGACCGGGCTGAGGCAATCGAAGGTTTCGCCGGACACCGCATCGGTGTATTCGCCGTTGATGAAAGCGCGGCCTTCGATCTTCAGGTCGCGGGCACGCTGTTCCCAGTCGGCACGAGTCAGGGTGGTCATGCGAGTGTCCTCCTCTTATTGGGTAGGAACGCCGCGGCACCCGCAGCGCTCAAGAATTCTGCCCGGCCAGCCCGTTTTCGGCGCTGTTATCGGCACGGAACATCCGCCACCCTAAACCAGCCGCCGCTAATGTTTCAATATATTTGACATAACGCTGGCAAACGGCCTTGCGATGTTCGTTTTAATAAACATAGACTCGAGGCCTTCCAGCTATCTCCGGGGATCACTTGCATGCATATTCAGGACATCGTCGATTTCAGCCAGGCCAATACTACCCCCGAACGCTATCGCCCGGACCCCACCAAAATACTCAAGGGTGATCCTGAACAGGCGGTGTTCAATCATTACAACAGCCCATGCGGCCAGATGAATGCTGGGGTCTGGGAAGGTGCGGTCGGCCAGTGGACGGTCAACTATACGGAACACGAATACTGCGAAATCGTTCAGGGCGTATCGGTGCTGCGGGATGCCGAAGGCAATGCCAAGACACTTCGGGCGGGCGATCGCTTCGTGATTCCGGCCGGGTTCAAGGGCACCTGGGAAGTGCTGGAGCCTTGCCGCAAGATTTATGTGGTGTTCGAGCAGAAGGCCTGAGGGCTTTGTGCTGTCTGGGCTTGCTCGCGAGGGCGCCCTGACAGACAAGACACCGTTAACAAAAAAGGCCCGTATCTCGCGATACGGGCCTTTTTCGTAAAGAAGGAAAAATCAATTACTTGATTTTGCCTTCCTTGTAGATCACGTGCTTGCGAACAACCGGATCATATTTCTTGATCTCGATTTTGTCCGGGGTAGTACGCTTGTTCTTGTCGGTAGTGTAGAAGTGACCAGTACCGGCGCTCGAGATCAAACGAATCAATTCACGCATGATTAGCTCCCTTAAACCTTGCCATCGCGACGAAGTTCGGCCAGCACGACACTGATGCCACGCTTGTCGATGATGCGCATGCCCTTGGCAGATACGCGCAGACGTACAAAACGTTTCTCTTCTTCAACCCAGAAGCGGTGATGCTGCAGGTTCGGCAGGAAACGACGACGGGTTTTGTTGTTTGCGTGGGAAATGTTATTCCCAGTCACCGGACCCTTACCGGTAACTTGACAGACTCTCGACATGCCTCAGCCCTCTAAAACCACATGCCCAACCCGGCATGGGTTGGCCGCTTAATCTCTCAGTCATTTGGCGCCAGGCGCCGCGTTTCTTTAAGGGTCTTACCGGCTACACCTACAGTGAAGGAACCGGGCCCCTAGAAAAGAGCGCTGCTTTATACCAGAAAGACCCCAGCACAACAACAGCCGGAGTGATTTGTCTTCGTTGGAAATCATCAATCGGCAGCCCCGGGCGGCTGGGGCAAGGGCCGGCGATGGCCTTACCGCTCGTCGCGGCGCGCAGGTTTTTTTCAATCGATGCCGGGTTCCAACCCAGGGCACCTCCTGCGAAGCGCAGGAAAGAGTGCCGGAAAATGCAAAATGGGGATAGTCATTTGCAGGCGAGCCCACTAGGGTAGACCTTTTCCAGACTGCACTCGCAGATGGGCCTCCGACCTGCACAGGAAATCAAATCATGCGCCTCGCTGCCCTACCACTGATGCTCGCCCCTCTGCTGATCAGCCCGCTGGCCCAGGCCGCCGCCCTGAGCGTATGTACCGAGGCCAGCCCGGAAGGGTTCGATGTCGTTCAATACAACTCGTTGACCACCACCAATGCTTCGGCCGACGTGCTGATGAACCGCCTGGTGGACTTCGATACGGCCAGCGGGAAAGTGGTCCCGAGCCTGGCCGACAGCTGGGAAGTGTCGCCCGATGGACTCACCTATGTGTTCAAGCTGCGTCCACGGGTCAAGTTCCACCACACCGACTATTTCACACCGCACCGCGACTTGACCGCCGAAGACGTCAAGTTCAGCTTCGACCGCATGCTGGATCCCGCCAACCCTTGGCATAAAGTGGCGCAGAGTGGCTTCCCACACGCTCAATCCATGCAATTGCCGTCGCTGATCACAAAAATCGACGCCCTGGACCCGCTAACGGTGCGATTCACACTGGACCATGCCGATTCGACCTTCCTGGCGACGCTGAGCATGGGCTTTGCGTCAATCTATTCAGCCGAATACGCAGACCAGTTGCTGAAGGCCGGCAAGCCGGAACAACTCAACAGCCAGCCCATTGGCACCGGCCCGTTCATTTTCAGCCGTTTCCAGAAAGACGCCTCGATCCGCTACAAGGCCAACAGCGAATACTTTGGCGGCAAGCCTCAGGTCGACCCCCTGATTTTCGCCATCACCCCGGACGCCAATGTTCGCCTGCAGAAACTGCGGCGCAATGAATGCCAGATCGCGTTGTCGCCCAAGCCGTTGGACGTACAGGCCGCCAAGCAAGAGCCTACGTTGAAAGTGGAACAGACTGACGCCTTCATGACCGCCTTCCTGGCGATTAATAGCCAGCATCCCCCCTTGGACAAACCTGAAGTCCGTCAGGCTATCAATCTCGCGTTTGACAAGCCCAGCTACCTCAAGACCGTTTTCGAAGGCACCGCCGAAGCGGCCAACGGTCCTTACCCCCCAAACACCTGGAGCTACGCCAAAAACCTGCCCGGCTATGCCCATGATCCGGCCAAAGCTCGGGACCTGCTGGCCAAGGCCGGGTTGAAAGAGGGCTTCAAGACCACCATCTGGACTCGCCCTTCCGGCAGTCTGCTCAACCCCAACCCGAGCCTTGGCGCCCAACTGCTGCAATCGGACCTGGCGGAAATCGGCATCCAGGCGGAAATCCGCGTGATCGAATGGGGCGAGCTGATCCGCCGCGCCAAGGCTGGCGAGCATGACCTGCTGTTCATGGGCTGGGCCGGTGATAACGGCGATCCGGACAATTTCCTCACGCCGCAATTTTCCTGCGCGGCGGTCAAGTCCGGCACCAACTTTGCCCGTTATTGCAACCCGGACCTGGACAAGCTGATCAGTGCCGGCAAGACCACTGGCGAGCAAGGTGTCCGCACCAAGCTCTACGAACAGGCACAGGCTCAGATCCAGCAGCAGGCCCTTTGGCTGCCGTTGGCGCACCCGACCGCCTTCGCATTGACCCGCAAGGATGTGCAGGGGTATGCGGTGAGCCCGTTTGGGCGCCAGGACTATTCCAAGGTCAGTCTCAAGTAACCCCGCCCACCCCTTGTGGGAGCGAGCCTGCTCGCGAAATCGGTTCGTCAGTCAACTTTGAGTCAACTGAGACACCGCCTTCGCGAGCAGGCTCGCTCCCACAAAAGCTCCATTCAGCCGCTGCCTACATCCACCCATACTCCGCCATGGACAGTGGCTCCCCATCGCCAACGATGAAATGATCGAGCACCCGCACATCGATCAGCTCCAGCGCCTCCTGAAGCCGCTCGGTGAGCATTCGGTCGGCCTGGCTGGGCTCGGTGTTGCCGGAGGGGTGGTTGTGGCACAGGATCACGGCAGCGCAATTGTGGGCCAGGGCCCGCTTGACCACTTGCCGAGGGTGAACGGTGGCCGTGGCGATCGAGCCGCGAAACAGTGCTTCAAACGCCAGCACCTGGTGCCGTGAATCAAGGAACAGACAACCAAAAACCTCATGAGGCTCGTGGCGCAGCATTGACTTCAGATAGTCACGAACGGCCTGCGGATCCTCAAGCATTGATTTTTGCCGCATCCGCTCTGCCAGATGTCGCCGGCCCATTTCAAGAACGGCCCGCAATTGTGCGAATTTCGCCGGGCCCAGGCCCATCTGACCGCTGAACGTAACCTGGTCCGCTTCAAGCAGCGCGCGCAGGCAGCCAAATTGACTCAATAGGTGTCGCGCCAGATCCACCGCGCTTCTGCCCGCCACTCCCGTGCGCAAGAAAATCGCCAGCAACTCGGCGTCCGAAAGACTCTCCGCTCCCGACGCCAGTAACCTTTCCCGCGGCCGCTCGGCCACGGGCCAATCCCGAATACTCATGGCATCTCCCTGATAGTGGGCGCCGCTGTTCCATAGCGGACGCTGTGATATCTTAGCCCATCTTTTTTGCAGGCGATTTTCACCCAGGCAGCTCACGCCAAGGGTTTCGCTCTGCGCTGACCACTGAAATCGAAAGGCAGGCCTATGCAGCGGCTGTATCGGAAACGCATCGTTCTGGGCGTCGGCGGCGGCATTGCCGCCTACAAGAGCGCCGAGCTGGTTCGCAGGCTTATCGACCAGGGCGCGGAAGTGCGGGTCGTCATGACCCGTGGCGGCAGTGAATTCATCACGCCGCTGACCATGCAGGCCCTGTCCGGCCACCCGGTCCACCTGGATCTGCTCGACCCGGCGGCTGAAGCCGCCATGGGCCATATCGAACTGGCCAAGTGGGCCGACCTGGTGTTGATCGCCCCGGCCACGGCCGACCTCATCGCCCGCCTGGCCCAGGGCATCGCCAATGACCTGTTGACCACCCTGGTGCTCGCCACCGACGCGGTGGTCGCCGTGGCACCGGCCATGAACCAGGCCATGTGGCGCGACCCGGCCACCCAGGCCAATCTGGAACTGCTTGAAAGTCGCAACCTGAAAGTCTTCGGTCCAGCTTCCGGCAGCCAGGCCTGCGGCGATGTCGGGATGGGCCGCATGCTAGAAGCCACCGACCTGGCCCAATGCGCCGCCGACTGCTTCAAGCGCGAAGCCCTGACGGGCAAGCACGTATTGATCACCGCCGGGCCGACCCAGGAAAACATCGACCCGGTGCGCTACATCACCAACCACAGCTCAGGGAAAATGGGCTTCGCCCTGGCCGAAGCCGCCGTAGAGGCTGGCGCCCGGGTGACGCTGATTACCGGCCCCGTGCACCTGCCGACCCCAGACCGGGTTACGCGCATCGACGTCGTCAGCGCCCGGGACATGCTTGCCGCCTGCGAAGCCGCCATCCCGTGCGACCTCTTCATCGCCTCGGCGGCAGTGGCGGACTACCGGCCTGAAGTCGTCGCCCCGCAAAAATTGAAGAAAGACCCTACGAGCGGCGACGGCCTGCTCCTGCAAATGGTGCGCAATCCTGACATTCTGGCCACCATTGCCACCCGCCCCGACCGTCCGTTCAGTGTGGGTTTCGCCGCCGAGACCGAACACCTCCTCGATTACGCCGCGCGCAAGCTCAAGGACAAGAATCTGGACCTGATCGTCGCCAACGACGTCGCCAACCCGAGCATTGGGTTCAACAGCGAGGAAAACGCCTGCAGCGTGATCGACCGCCAGTTGCACGCCACGCTTTTCGCCCAGACCAGCAAGGGCAAGATCGCCCGCCAACTGATCACTTTCATCGCCGAACGGCTGAACCAGGTTTAATTTCAATGCACGCTCTACAAGCCAAGATCCTCGACCCACGCATCGGCAACGAATTTCCATTGCCGCAGTACGCCACACCGGGCTCCGCCGGCCTCGACCTGCGGGCCATGCTCAAGCAGGACACCGTCCTGGAGCCGGGCCAGACCCTGCTGATTCCGACCGGCCTGTCGGTCTATATCGGTGACCCGGGCCTTGCCGCGCTGATCCTGCCACGCTCGGGCCTGGGCCATAAGCACGGCATCGTGCTGGGCAACCTGGTCGGGCTGATCGATTCGGACTACCAGGGCGAACTGATGGTGTCCTGCTGGAACCGTGGCCAGACCGCTTTTAACATCGCAGTGGGCGAACGCATCGCTCAGCTTGTGCTGGTGCCAGTGGTCCAGGCCCACTTCGAACTGGTCCAGGAATTCGACGAAAGCCAACGTGGCGCCGGCGGCTTCGGGCATTCCGGCAGTCATTGATACTGCGTTGCAGCCGGGCACCTTGCCTGGCTGCTTTATTAAGCTTCTGTTTCAGGACGAAAAATGCGCAACGGCTGGCGACAAGGTTTCCCACCGGGAATCAAGGTTTTAGACGGTTCAGACCGGGATACCGCTGTCTCATGGCACGCTCCCACCGCGAACTCTCTGCCAAAAACGCCGTCATACCCTTCAGCTTGAGCCTGCCGACGCCCCTGTCGGCGTGTCCAGTCACTTTCCTGATAGAGCGCCCGCCCATGAACACCCCAGCCGCAATCGCCCCGATCTTTCCTGACAGTATCTTCCGCGCCTACGACATCCGTGGCGTCGTGCCGGAAACCCTGACGGCTGAAACCGCTTACTGGATTGGCCGCGCCATTGGTTCCCAGAGCCTGGCCCAGGGCGAACCGAACGTGAACGTCGGCCGCGATGGTCGTTTGTCCGGCCCGGAACTGGTCGAGCAATTGATCAAGGGCATTGCCGACAGTGGTTGCCATGTCAGCGACGTCGGCCTGGTGCCTACACCGGCGCTGTACTACGCCGCCAACGTGCTGGCTGGTAAATCCGGCGTGATGCTCACCGGCAGCCACAACCCGTCGAACTACAACGGCTTCAAGATCGTCATCGCCGGCGACACCCTCGCCAACGAGCAGATCCAGGCCCTGCACACCCGCCTCAAGACCAATGACTTGAGCAGCGGCCAGGGCAGCGTGACCAAGGTCGACATCCTCCCGCGCTACAACGATGAGATCGTCAAGGACGTGAAGCTCGATCGCCGCCTGAAAGTGGTGGTCGATTGCGGCAACGGCGCGGCTGGCGTGATCGCCCCCCAACTGATCGAAGCCCTGAACTGCGAAGTTATCCCGCTGTTCTGCGAAGTCGACGGCAACTTCCCGAACCACCACCCGGACCCGGGCAAGCTGGAAAACCTGCAAGACCTGATCGCCAAGGTCAAGGAAACCAATGCCGACCTCGGCCTGGCCTTCGACGGCGACGGCGACCGCGTGGGCGTGGTGACCGAGACCGGTAGCGTCGTGTTCCCGGACCGCCTGCTGATGCTGTTCGCCAAGGACGTCGTGGCACGCAACCCCGATGCGGAAATCATCTTCGACGTGAAGTGCACCCGTCGCCTGGTGCCGCTGATCAAGGAATACGGCGGCCGTCCGCTGATGTGGAAAACCGGCCATTCGTTGATCAAAAAGAAAATGAAACAGAGCGGTGCCCTGCTGGCCGGCGAAATGAGCGGCCACATCTTCTTCAAGGAGCGTTGGTTCGGTTTTGATGACGGCATCTACAGCGCGGCACGCCTGCTGGAGATTCTGAGCAAGGAAAAATCCACTGCGGAAGAACTGTTCGCAACCTTCCCGAACGATATTTCTACGCCGGAAATCAATATCCATGTGACCGAAGAGAGCAAATTCAGCATCATTGATGCACTGCACGATGCCCAGTGGGGCGAAGGCGCCGAACTGACCACCATCGACGGTGTGCGGGTCGACTACCCACAAGGCTGGGGCCTGGTTCGCGCCTCCAACACCACGCCGGTGCTGGTGCTGCGCTTCGAGGCCGACAACGAGGCCGAACTGCAGCGCATCAAGGACGTGTTCCACACCCAACTCAAACGTGTTGCACCCGATCTCCAACTACCGTTCTGATTTTTGAATCACCACCGGAGCCCTGAATGACCCTCGAACGCGAAGCCGCCGCCAACACCGCCAAGGTCCTGTCCGAAGCGTTGCCTTATATCCGACGCTATGTCGGCAAGACCCTGGTGATCAAGTACGGCGGCAACGCGATGGAAAGCGAGGAGCTGAAAACCGGCTTTGCCCGCGACATCGTGCTGATGAAGGCCGTGGGCATCAACCCGGTGGTGGTGCACGGTGGTGGCCCGCAGATCGGCGACCTGCTCAAGCGCCTCTCCATCGAGAGCCATTTCATCGACGGCATGCGCGTCACTGACGCACAGACCATGGATGTAGTGGAAATGGTGCTCGGCGGCCAGGTAAACAAGGACATCGTCAACCTGATCAACCGTCACGGCGGCAGCGCCATCGGCCTGACCGGCAAGGACGCCGAGCTGATCCGCGCGAAGAAGCTCACCGTTACGCGCCAGACCCCGGAGATGACCCAGCCGGAAATCATCGACATCGGCCAGGTGGGCGAAGTGGTCGGCATCAACACCGACCTGCTGAATTTGCTGGTCAAGGGCGACTTCATCCCGGTCATCGCGCCAATCGGCGTGGGCGCCAACGGTGAGTCGTACAACATCAACGCCGACCTGGTGGCCGGTAAGGTCGCCGAGGCGCTGAAGGCCGAGAAGCTGATGCTGCTCACCAACATTGCCGGCCTGATGGACAAGACCGGCAAGGTCCTGACCGGCTTGTCGACCCAGCAAGTCGACGACTTGATCGCCGACGGCACCATCTACGGCGGCATGCTGCCGAAGATTCGTTGCGCGCTGGAAGCGGTACAGGGCGGTGTTGGCAGCTCGCTGATCATCGACGGTCGCGTGCCGAATGCGATCCTGCTGGAGATCTTCACCGATACCGGCGTGGGTACGTTGATCAGCAATCGCAAGCGTCCTTAAGCGATACCTGCAAAAAAAAGACCCCGCTCAACCTGGTTGAGCGGGGTCTTTTTTTTATGCACCGATTACCTGTGGGAGCGAGCCTGCTCGCGAAGCGGGGAATCAGTCAGCACTAGTTTTGAATGATAAACCGCTTCGCGAGCAGGCTCGCTCCCACAAGGGAATGTGCAAATCTTTAGACGCCGAACTGGGCGCGGTAGGCTTCCACCGCCGGCAGATGCTGCTTGAGCTGCGGATCATCGGCCAAGAATTCCAGCACCTGGTTCAGCGAGACAATGCTGATCACCGGAATGCCGAAGTCGCGCTCAACTTCCTGAATTGCCGAAAGCTCACCATTGCCGCGCTCCTGGCGGTTCAGGGCGATCAGCACGCCGGCGGCCTTGGCGCCTTCTTGCGAGGCGATGATCTGCATCACTTCGCGAATGGCGGTGCCGGCGGTGATGACGTCATCGATGATAAGCACATCGCCGGTCAGCGGCGCGCCGACCAGGCTACCGCCCTCGCCATGGGCCTTGGCTTCCTTGCGGTTGAAGCACCAGGGCAGGTCGCGGCCATGGTGTTCGGCCAGGGCGACGGCGGTGGTGGCGGCCAGCGGGATGCCTTTGTAGGCGGGCCCGAACAATACGTCGAACGGGATGCCGCTCTCGACGATGGCCGCGGCATAGAACCGACCCAACTGCGCCAGGGCGGTGCCGCTGTTGAACAGGCCGGCGTTGAAGAAGTACGGACTGGTGCGCCCGGACTTGAGAGTGAACTCACCGAAGCGCAGAACACCGCGATCGATGGCAAAGCGAATGAAATCGCGCTGATACGCCTGCATGAAAAAAAGCCTCAAATACCGCGGATTTAGCTAAATAGGTACACGGCGTGTATCATACACGCACGTGATTTTTGGGGCCATTTATGCGGATCATCAGTGTGAACGTCAATGGTATTCAGGCTGCAGTGGAGCGTGGTTTGCTCAGTTGGCTGCAAGCACAGAATGCCGACGTCATCTGCCTGCAGGACACCCGCGCCTCCGCCTTTGAACTGGACGATGCAGCCTTCCAACTGGATGGTTACTTCCTTTATGCCTGCGATGCCGAAGTCCCCGCCCAGGGTGGCGTGGCTTTGTACTCGCGGCTGCAACCGAAGGCTGTCATCAACGGTCTCGGTTTCGAGACGGCGGACCGCTACGGGCGCTACCTGCAAGCCGATTTCGACAAGGTCAGCATCGCGACCTTACTGCTCCCTTCGGGGCAGAACGGCGATGAAGATTTGAATCAGAAATTCAAGTTGATGGACGACTTCGCCCGTTACCTTGATAAACAGCGGCGCAAACGTCGCGAGTACATTTATTGTGGCTCGCTGTACGTGGCGCAACAGAAGCTGGATATCAAGAACTGGCGCGACAGCCAGCAATCTCCTGGTTTCCTGGCGCCGGAACGGGCCTGGATGGACGAGATCATTGGCAACATGGGCTATGTCGACGCCCTGCGTGAAGTCAGCCGCGAAGGCGACCAGTACAGCTGGTGGCCGGACAACGAGCAGGCCGAGATGCTCAATCTCGGCTGGCGTTTCGACTACCAGTTGCTGACGCCTGGGCTGCGCCGCTTCGTACGCAGCGCCCGCCTGCCGCGCCAGCCACGGTTCTCGCAGCACGCGCCGCTGATCGTGGACTACGATTGGACGCTGACGGTCTAAGCGTATGGACGAGCTGCTTCAGGCCGACCGGTCATAAAAAATACCCGTATCGCGAGATACGGGTATTTTTTTGGAGCATGTATCCGCTTCAGGCTTCAGTGATGGAATCACATCAAGCAAGAATCCATTTCTACGAAGCGTTATCAGACTTTTCCGATTGTTTTTATACAAACACCAAGTTTCGCACCCCTAATAAAAATGCCCCGACAACCGGGGCATTTTTATATCGCAGCGCTGTTCGCTATTTAACCAACCGCCAGGTAAAGGGATATCGGTACGGCTGCCCCTCATTGGCTTTCACACCGCCAATAATGGTCAGCACCAGCGCACCGATGGCGACCAGGCCAAACAGGAAGAAACCGATCACCACGATCATCAGCAGCAAGCTGATCGCCGCAGCGATCGCCACAGTGATTTGGAAGTTCAGCGCTTCCTTGCCCTGGGCATCGATGAACGGGTCGGACTCACGCTTGAGCTGCCAGATGACCAGCGGCCCGATCAGCGAACCGAACGGAATGAAAATTCCCAACAGTGCAGACAGGTGACAAAACATTGCCCATTGCCGCGCTTCTTTGCTCGGTTGGGGCAACAGGACTTGCTCATCACTCATGACATTCTCCTTGTCTGAAGCGCACAACAATCAGTCGGCCAACGCGGCCTTTTGCAATTCGAAGATTTCGGTCATGCCTTTCTTCGCCAGCTCCAGCATAGCGTTCAACTCTTGCGGCTGGAACGGCGCGCCTTCGGCAGTGCCCTGGACTTCGATGAAGCCGCCAGCGCTGGTCATGACCACGTTCAGGTCGGTTTCGGCGGCGGAGTCTTCGAGGTAGTCCAGGTCCAGCACCGGCTCGCCCTGGTACATGCCCACCGACACCGCGGCGATCATTTGCTTGAGCGGGTCACCGCCCTTGAGGCCACCGCGTTTCTTGATCACTTTCAAGGCGTCGACCAACGCAACCATCGCGCCGGTGATGGAAGCGGTGCGGGTGCCGCCGTCAGCCTGGATCACATCGCAATCGACATACAGCGTCACATCACCAAGCTTGGACATGTCCAGCGCAGCGCGCAGGGAACGGCCGATCAATCGCTGGATCTCCAGGGTCCGGCCGCCCTGCTTGCCACGGCTGGCCTCGCGCTGGTTCCGCTCGCCGGTGGCGCGCGGCAGCATGCCGTATTCGGCGGTCAACCAGCCTTGCCCCTGGCCCTTCAGGAAGCGAGGCACGCCGTTTTCGACGCTGACGGTGCAGATGACCTTGGTATCACCGAATTCGACCAGTACAGATCCCTCGGCGTGTTTGGTGTAGTTGCGGGTAATGCGGATCGAGCGAAGCTGATCGGCAACGCGACCACTTGGACGTTTCATAGGGAACACCTGTACAGGGGACGGAAAACTGCTGGGCATTATAAAGCCGTGCGCTGCCATAAGGCAGGTCTAAAAATCCAACGCGACGGACGAACGCGCTCAAAGCCCCGGCCGACGGGCTGCAGCGCTTTGTTACCGGAGCTGTTTGGGCGCTTGCGTCGCACTGCGCTACAATCCTGCGCCTTTGCTGTCCTTCAGCATCAACCCACAGACCCCAGGCCCCACGACGACCGATTGTGGCCGGCTTGCATTGCGAGGAATCCCCATGGTGCACAGCATGACCGCCTTCGCCCGAGTCGAAAAGGCCGGCGCCCAAGGCACGCTGAGCTGGGAATTGCGCTCGGTCAACAGCCGCTACCTGGAGCCGCATCTGCGCCTGCCCGAATCCTTCCGCGACCTGGAAGGCAGCGTGCGCGAAGCGCTGCGCCAGGGCTTGTCCCGGGGCAAATTGGAATGCACCCTGCGCTTCACCGAAGAAAGCAGTGGCAAGACGCTGCAGGTCGATCGCGAACGCGCCGCGCAACTGGTCGCGGCCGCAGAAACCGTCGCAGGCTTGATCAAGAACCCCGCCGCCCTCAATCCGCTGGAAATACTGGCCTGGCCAGGCGTACTGGTCGGCGATGCGAGCGATCCCCAAGCGCTGAATGCCGAGGCGCTGGCACTCTTCACTCAAGGGCTGAAGGAACTCAAGGCGGGTCGCGAGCGTGAAGGCGCGGAGCTGGCCCGTCTGATCAACGAGCGCCTGACTTCTATTGAAGAAGATGTCGTCACCCTGCGCGAACTGGTCCCGCAAATGCTCGCCACCCAACGCCAGAAAGTCCTCGACCGCTTCGCCGACATGCAGGCCGAGCTGGACCCGCAGCGCCTGGAACAGGAAATGGTCATGCTCGCGCAAAAAAGCGACGTGGCCGAAGAACTGGATCGCCTGAGCACCCACATCATCGAAGTTCGCCGGGTGCTCAAGTCCGGCGGCGCGGCCGGTCGCCGCCTCGACTTCCTGATGCAGGAGCTCAACCGCGAAGCCAATACACTGGGCTCCAAAGCCTTCGACCCGCGCAGCACGCAGGCGGCGGTCAACCTCAAGGTGTTGATCGAGCAAATGCGCGAACAAGTGCAGAACATTGAGTAAGGCTAACCCGACATGACCCACAGCACCGGCACTCTCTACATCATTTCCGCGCCCTCGGGCGCTGGCAAGACCAGCCTGGTCAAGGCATTGATCGATGCCGAGCCGCAGATCCGCGTCTCGGTCTCGCACACAACCCGCGCCATGCGCCCGGGCGAAGTGAATGGCGTGAACTATCACTTCGTTGACCGTGAAGAGTTCGTGAGGATGGCCGAGCACGGCGATTTCCTCGAGCGCGCCGAAGTCTTCGGCAACCTCTACGGCACTTCGCAGAGCTACCTCCAGCAAACCCTCGACGAAGGCCACGACCTGATCCTGGAAATCGACTGGCAAGGCGCCGAACAAGTTCGCAAGCTGATGCCCCAGGCCCGCTCCATCTTCATCCTGCCGCCGAGCCAGCAAGCCTTGCGCCAACGCCTGACCAACCGCGGCCAGGACAGCGATGAAATCATCGAAGGCCGGATGCGTGAAGCGGTCAGCGAAATGAGCCATTACGTCGATTACGATTATCTGATCATCAATGACGATTTTGCCCACGCGCTGGACGACCTGAAGGCGATTTTCCGCGCCAGCCAGCTGCAACAGAAGCGCCAACAGCAACGTTTCGGCAAGCTTTTGGCTGAACTGCTGGGCTGAACAGCCCTTCCCAAAACCGCTGCGACGGCTTTACATTGGTACTCGCAGCGCGCCGAGGGGTTTGATCAAAAAATCAGCGCTTCCCTAAACGCTGGTGTTTTTTTAAACTGTTGAGTCCGCTCGCCCAACCGGGCAGCGCGCATATTGCATTCGCTCCGAGGAATACCATGGCCCGCGTAACCGTTGAAGACTGCCTAGAACACGTGGAAAACCGCTTTGAGCTGGTCATGCTCTCTACCAAGCGTGCCCGTCAACTGGCCACCGGCGGCAAAGAGCCATTGGTCCAGTGGGAAAACGACAAGCCTACCGTGGTAGCGCTGCGTGAAATCGCCGAAGGCCTGATGAGCTACGAGTTCATCGCCAACGCTGAAATCGTTGAAGACGAACCGCTGTTCGCAGCGTTCGAGGACGAGTCCAACGAGGCGGTCTAAGCCTATGCCTGGTCGACGTAGCACGGCGCGGGGTCACAGCACACGGCAGGAGTCACTATCATGCCGAGCATAGACGCCCTCGCCGATCGCTTATCGGCCTACCTCGGCACGGACCAGGTCAACCTGGTCCGCCGAGCCTATTTCTACGCCGAACAAGCCCACGACGGCCAGCGCCGCCGCAGCGGCGAGGCGTACGTCACGCACCCGCTCGCGGTGGCGAATATCCTTGCCGACATGCACATGGACCATCAGAGCCTGATGGCGGCCATGCTCCATGACGTGATCGAAGACACCGGCATTGCCAAGGAAGCGCTGCAAGCGCAGTTCGGCGAAACCGTGGCCGAACTGGTCGACGGGGTCAGCAAGCTGACCCAGATGAACTTCGAAACCAAGGCCGAGGCCCAGGCCGAAAACTTCCAGAAAATGGCCATGGCCATGGCCCGCGATATCCGCGTGATCCTGGTCAAGCTCGCCGACCGCCTGCACAACATGCGCACGCTGGAAGTGCTGTCCGGCGAGAAACGCCGGCGAATCGCCAAGGAAACCCTCGAAATCTACGCACCCATCGCCAATCGCCTGGGCATGCACGCAATTCGCATCGAGTTCGAGGACCTGGGTTTCAAGGCGATGCACCCGATGCGTTCGGCGCGCATCAACCAGGCCGTCAAGCGCGCCCGGGGCAATCGCAAGGAAATCGTCAACAAGATCGAAGAGTCCCTGAGCCACTGTCTGGCCATCGACGGCATCGAAGGCGAAGTCAGCGGGCGGCAGAAACACCTGTACGGCATCTACAAGAAAATGCGCGGCAAGCGCCGGGCCTTCAACGAAATCATGGACGTCTATGCGTTCCGGATCATCGTCGACAAGGTCGATACCTGCTACCGCGTGCTGGGTGCTGTCCATAATTTGTACAAACCGCTGCCTGGGCGCTTCAAGGATTACATCGCGATTCCCAAGGCCAACGGTTACCAGTCGCTGCATACCACGCTGTTCGGCATGCACGGCGTACCGATCGAAATCCAGATCCGCACCCGTGAAATGGAAGAGATGGCCAACAACGGCATCGCCGCCCATTGGTTGTACAAATCCAGTGGCGACGAGCAACCCAAGAGCACTCACGCCCGCGCGCGGCAGTGGGTCAAGGGCGTGCTGGAAATGCAGCAACGGGCCGGCAATTCCCTGGAATTCATCGAGAGCGTGAAGATCGACCTGTTCCCGGACGAGGTCTACGTCTTCACGCCCAAGGGCCGGATCATGGAGCTGCCCAAAGGGTCCACAGCGGTGGATTTCGCCTACGCCGTGCACACCGACGTCGGCAACAGCTGCATTGCCTGTCGCATCAATCGTCGCCTGGCACCGTTGTCCGAACCGCTGCAAAGCGGCTCCACTGTGGAAATCGTCAGCGCCCCCGGCGCGCGCCCCAACCCGGCGTGGCTCAACTTTGTGGTCACCGGCAAGGCCCGCACGCATATCCGCCATGCGCTGAAGCTGCAACGTCGCTCCGAGTCCATCAGCCTGGGCGAACGCCTGCTGAACAAGGTACTGAACGGCTTCGACAGTTCCCTGGACAAGATCCCGGCCGAGCGCGTACAGGTCATGCTCCACGAATACCGTCTCGAATTGATCGAAGATCTGCTCGAGGACATCGGTTTGGGCAATCGCATGGCCTACGTCGTCGCCCGCCGACTGCTCGGCGAAGGCGAACAATTGCCGAGCCCTGAAGGTCCGCTGGCGATTCGCGGCACCGAAGGCCTGGTCCTCAGTTACGCCAAGTGTTGTACGCCGATTCCTGGCGATCCGATTGTCGGCCATCTGTCCGCCGGCAAAGGGATGGTGGTGCACCTGGACAACTGCCGCAATATCAGCGAAATCCGCCACAACCCGGAAAAATGCATCCAGCTTTCGTGGGCCAAGGATGTCACCGGCGAATTCAATGTCGAACTGCGCGTCGAGCTGGAGCACCAGCGCGGCCTGATCGCACTGCTGGCCAGCAGCGTCAACGCCGCCGACGGCAACATCGAGAAAATCAGCATGGACGAACGCGACGGTCGCATCAGCGTCGTCCAACTGGTGGTCAGCGTGCACGACCGCGTACACCTGGCCCGCGTGATCAAGAAACTGCGCGCCCTGACAGGGGTCATCCGCATCACTCGAATGCGCGCATAGCGTCTCACTCGCCCTCGTTACAAGGAGTCATGAATGACCAAGACCGTTATCTCCAGCGACAAGGCCCCGGCCGCCATCGGTACTTATTCCCAGGCGATCAAGGCGGGCAACACCGTTTACATGTCGGGGCAAATCCCGCTGGACCCGAAAACCATGGAGCTGGTCGAGGGCTTCGAAGCCCAGACCGTGCAAGTGTTCGAGAACCTGAAAGCCGTGGCCGAAGCTGCCGGCGGCTCGTTCAAGGACATCGTCAAACTCAACATCTTCCTCACCGACCTGAGCCACTTCGCCAAGGTCAACGAGATCATGGGCAAGTATTTCGACCAGCCTTACCCTGCCCGCGCTGCCATTGGCGTGGCTGCCTTGCCAAAAGGCGCCCAGGTCGAGATGGATGCCATCCTGGTCATCGAGTAAAACGCCCGGCGCAGCCTCTCCCGCTGCGCCGTTTTCGTTCTGAAAGGATTCCATCATGCGCAAAGCGCTTGCTTTCTCCCTGCTCGCCCTGCTCCTGGGCGGCTGCGCCAGCGACCCTGCAGACCGTGACATCAGCGGCACCTGGATCAACCAGGCCGCCATCGACGCTGCCGCCAAAGGCGGCCCGCTTCGCGAAGCATTGCAGGCCTATGGCCCGAACCTGGAATGGGACGTCAACACCCGGGCTGGCCAGGCGCGTTACACCAATGGTTTTGAGAATGTCGAAGGCAAGTTGCTGGGCGAAGAAGACGGCGCCTGGAAAGTCGACTTCTACGGCAGCTCGGCCAGCGAACTCAAGCGCGACGGCGACCAGTTGAGCCAGGCCGCCACCGAAAACGAACCACAGCAAGTGTTCGACCGCGCCCAAGTACAGGTACCGGAAGGCGCGCCGATTGGCGCCAGTTTCGAGCGCGCCCTGTATTCGGCTTATCTCGGCGGCATCTGGAACATTGCCGAAGGTCCTGGCCAGGGCGCCACCGTGCAATTCCAGCCCGATGGTCAAGTCAGCGGCTTGCCGGGCACTGATCGCTACGCCTTGTGCCTGGCTGGCGACTGCGCCTCCATGAGCGGTGGCAACGACAACATCTGGCTGCAACAGAACGGTCAGGGCAACACTTGGATTTTTTCCCGCGACGGCAAGAAACTGGAAATCTTCCAGACCGTGAACGCGGCGCTGGCGGATGAAATGCCGTCATTCACGCCGGGTGATCGCAAATGGGTGCTTGAAAAGCAATAACCCGGTGTGCCCCCTGTGGGAACGAGCTTGCTCGCGATGGCGGTGTAACGGTCAACCTTGATGTTGACTGTTAGGGCCTCATCGCGAGCAAGCTCGCTCACACAGTTGGTTTGGGGCTGTCAGGCGAATCAGCAACGACCTTCCAGAATCGCCGCATACCCCTCGCGAAAGCTCGGATAACGCGGCGTCCAGCCCAACGCCTTGGCCCGGGCGTTGCTGCAGCGCTTGCTGCCGGCGCGGCGCACGCTGGCGTCGTCGGCCCATTCGGTAACGCCCATGTAGTCACGCAACCAACCCACCACCTCGGCCAGCGGCGCGGGGGTGTCATCGACGCCGATGTAGCAGTCTTCCAGCGTCTTGCCCTGATGATCAGCTTTCAGCAGAAACGCCAGCAGGCCGGCGGCATCGTCGGCGTGGATGCGGTTGGCATAGAGCGGCGGGTCGGTCACCACGCGATAACCTTGGCGCACCTGGCTCAGCAGCCATTCCCGCCCCGGTCCGTAGATGCCGGTCAGGCGTATGCGACTGGCCGGGATGCCGCTGTCGAGTGCCACCTGCTCGGCTTCCAGCATCACTCGCCCGGAATAACCGCCCGCCTCGGTGGGCGAGCTTTCGTCCACCCACTCCCCGCCCTGCTGTCCATACACGCTGCTGCTGGACACAAAGAGCAATCGTTTGGGCCGCTGGCCATGCTGTTCCAGCCAGCCCAACACATGCTGTAACCCTTCGACATAAGCGGCACGATAGCCCGCCTCGTCATGATCGGTAGCGGCGGCGCTGTACACCAGATAATCCAACGACCCCACAGGCCAGTCGACGGGACACTGCGCACTGAACAGGTCCCCCGCGACACCGACAACCCCGGCCGGCAGGTTCGAAACCGTACGCCGCAAGCCATGGACCCGCCAATGTTCGGCCACGAGCTGGCTCGCCAGGCGGCCGCCTATATCACCACAACCGGCGATCAAAACAGAAGGCGCGGACATCAAGAACTCCTCTGGGAAAGCCGCAGACTAGCCTTCGCACTGGACGAGCGGCTAGCCATGAAGCAAAAAAAGTTACTGTATTACTTTTGTTAACAAGAATTACTTGCAATAATGCTCGCCACTTTTGTTCTCGGCCTCACGAGGCCTGGAAGAACATCAACCTTCTTTTATTCTCAGGTCCGGCCAGCATGACACGTTCTTTCTCTTCCGCTTCGCCAACCAACCGACCCCGCGCCTGGGGCGCCGTGGCAGCCTTGCTGCTCAGTCTGATGCTGGCGCCGAGCGCCGCCTTCGCTGATGCGCAGACGCCCGCATCGACCCCCGCCACCACGCCTGCTGCCACCCAGGCACCGGCGGACCCGGCCGCACCTGCTGCAACGCCCGTGGCCACCGATCCGAGCCAGGCCGTCGAGGCCGAGGCGCCTCAAGTGCTCGAAGCCGACAATACCCTGGGCATGGCCCACGACCTGTCGCCGTGGGGCATGTACAAAAACGCCGACGTGGTCGTCAAAGCCGTGATGATCGGCCTGGCCATCGCCTCGATCATCACTTGGACGATCTGGATCGCCAAGGGCTTTGAACTGCTTGGCGCCAAGCGTCGCCTGCGGGGTGAAATCGCCGCGCTGAAAAAAGCCACCACTCTCAAGGAAGCCAGTGCCACCGCCGGCAAGGAAGGCACACTCGCCAACCTGCTGGTCCACGATGCGCTCGAAGAAATGCGCCTGTCGGCCAACAGCCGCGAGAAGGAGGGCATCAAGGAGCGCGTGAGCTTCCGCCTCGAGCGCCTGGTCGCGGCCTGCGGTCGCAACATGAGCAGCGGCACCGGCGTACTCGCCACCATCGGTTCCACTGCGCCGTTCGTCGGCCTGTTCGGCACCGTGTGGGGGATCATGAACAGCTTCATCGGCATCGCCAAGACCCAGACCACCAACCTTGCCGTCGTTGCCCCCGGTATCGCCGAGGCCTTGCTGGCGACCGCATTGGGCCTGGTCGCGGCCATCCCGGCGGTGGTTATCTACAACGTCTTCGCCCGCTCCATCGCCGGTTACAAGGCCCAGGTTTCCGACGCTTCGGCCGAAGTCCTGTTGCTGGTCAGTCGCGACCTCGATCACCTGCCGCCCGAGCGTGGCTCGCAACCACACATGGTGAAAGTGGGGTAATCGGCCATGGGCCTGCATTTGAAAGAAGGCGCAGACGACGATCTGGCCGAGAACCACGAAATCAATGTCACGCCGTTCATCGACGTGATGCTGGTGCTGTTGATCATCTTCATGGTGGCCGCCCCGCTCGCCACCGTGGACATCAAGGTTGACCTTCCCGCGTCCACGGCCAAGCCGTCGCCACGACCCGAGAAACCGGTGTTCCTGAGCGTCAAGGCGGACCAGCGCCTGTTCCTGGGCGAAGAGGAAATCAAGGTCGAGAGCCTCGGCCCGACCCTCGATGCCAAGACCCAGGGCAAGAAAGACACGACGATCTTCTTCCAGGCCGACAAAGGCGTGGACTATGGCGACCTGATGAGCGTGATGGACGCCCTGCGCGGCGCCGGTTACTTGAAGGTCGGCCTGGTCGGACTCGAGACGGCGCCGAAGAAATGATCACGACGCGCCAAAAACTGACGCGTTACAGCGGTAGCCTCGCCGTGGTGCTGGGCGTGCACGCGCTTGCCATCGCGCTGGCGCTGAACTGGACGACGCGTCCGCCCCTCGAATTGCCGCCCCAGGCGATGATGGTCGAGCTGGCGCCGGTTCCTGCCCCGCCACCGCCCGCACCGCCGAAAGTCGTCACACCGCCGACGCCTCCGGAGCCGGTGGAAGAGCTGCCATTGCCAAAACTGGCCGAAGCACCGAAGGCGGAAATCGCCGTGCCCAAGCCGGTCAAGCCCAAGCCGAAGCCCCAGCCGCCCAAGCCCAAGCCAGTGGAGAAAAAACCGGAGCCGCCGAAGGAAACGCCGTCGGAGCAAAAGCCCGCCGACACTCAGCCCACCCAGGCGCCGACCGAAAAGTCCGCACAACCGGCCCCAGGCCCGTCGCCCGCGCAAATGGCGGCCAAGGCGAGCTGGCAAGGCACACTGCTGGCGCACCTGGGCAAATACAAGAAGTACCCGGCCAGCGCCCAGGCACGCGGCAAGGAAGGCATGAACCGCCTGCGGTTCGTGGTGGATGCCGAAGGCAACGTGTTGTCCTTCGAACTGGTGGGCAAGTCAGGCAACGCCGATCTGGACCGGGCCACCCTGGACATGATCCGTCGCGCCCAACCGCTGCCCAAGCCACCGGCCGACCTGCTGACCAACGGCACGGTCGAGCTGACGGCGCCGTTCCTGTACTCCATCGACAAGCGACGCCGCTGACCCAAACACCCGATGACAGGGTGAACCTGGTGGCGAGGGAGCTTGCTCCCGCTGGGCCGCGAAGCGGCCCCAAACCGGTGAACGCGATGCATCAGGCTGGTCGCATCCACCGAACCGGGGCCTGCTGCGCAGGCCAGCGGGAGCAAGCTCCCTCGCCACAATCAAACAAAGGCATCGAGAGATGCCTTTTTTCATATCCGGCAACGACCACACAGACATTCGACAGTGTCGCACCGCGCCTCCAGTCTGATAACGTGCGTCTATCGATTGCAGCCGGTATGCTTGGCTCGCAACTTCACGGACGTTTCGCCATGACCCTCACAGAATTACGCTACATCGTGACCCTCGCCCAAGAGCAGCATTTCGGCCATGCGGCCGAGCGTTGCCATGTCAGCCAGCCGACACTGTCGGTGGGTGTGAAAAAGCTTGAAGACGAACTCGGTGTGCTTATTTTCGAGCGCAGCAAAAGCGCGGTGCGCCTGACCCCGGTCGGTGAAGGCATCGTGGCCCAGGCGCAAAAGGTCCTGGAACAGGCCCAGGGCATTCGCGAGCTGGCCCAGGCCGGCAAGAACCAGCTGACCGCCCCATTGAAAGTCGGCGCGATCTACACCGTTGGCCCGTACCTGTTCCCGCACCTGATTCCACAACTGCACCGGGTCGCCCCGCAGATGCCGTTGTACATCGAAGAAAACTTCACCCACGTGCTGCGCGACAAGCTGCGCAACGGCGAGCTGGACGCAATCATCATCGCCCTGCCGTTCAACGAAGCCGATGTCCTGACCCTGCCGCTCTACGACGAGCCGTTCTACGTCCTGATGCCGGCCCAGCACCCCTGGACCCAGAAAAAAACCATCGACGCCGGTCTGCTCAACGACAAGAGCCTGTTGTTGCTGGGCGAAGGCCACTGCTTCCGCGACCAGGTGCTGGAAGCCTGCCCGACGTTGACCAAGGGCAGCGAAGGCGCCAAACACACCACGGTGGAATCCAGCTCTCTGGAAACCATTCGCCACATGGTTGCTTCCGGCCTGGGCATTTCCATCCTGCCGTTGTCGGCGGTGGACAGCCATCATTACTCCCCCGGCGTGATCGAAGTCCGCCCATTGACCGCGCCCGTGCCGTTCCGCACCGTTGCCATTGCCTGGCGCGCCAGCTTCCCGCGACCCAAGGCCATCGAGATCCTCGCCGACTCGATCCGCCTGTGTTCCGTGGCCAAGCCGCCCGCCGCCAAGTAAGCCGCTGCCATGACTGAGCTGTCGAAAGTGCCGGTCACGGCACTCAAGGGTGTCGGTGAAGCCATGGCCGAAAAGTTGGCCAAGGTCGGCCTGGAAACCCTCCAGGACGTGCTGTTCCACCTGCCGCTGCGTTATCAGGATCGCACCCGCGTGGTGCCCATCGGCCATTTGCGGCCTGGGCAGGATGCAGTGGTGGAAGGCACCGTCAGCGGCGCCGACGTGGTCATGGGCCGGCGTCGTAGCCTGGTGGTGCGCCTGCAGGACGGCACCGGCGGGCTCAGTCTGCGTTTCTATCATTTCAGCAATGCGCAAAAGGAAGGCCTCAAGCGTGGCACCCGCGTGCGCTGCTACGGCGAGGCGCGGCCCGGAGCCTCGGGGCTGGAGATCTATCATCCGGAATACCGCGCCATCACCGGCGACGAACCGCCGCCCGTCGCGGAAACCCTGACGCCGGTCTACCCGCTCACCGAAGGCCTGACCCAACAGCGCCTGCGCCAACTCTGCCAGCAGACCCTGACAATGCTCGGCCCCACCAGCCTGCCGGACTGGCTGCCCAAGGAGTTGGCCCGGGACTATCAGCTCGCGCCACTGGCCGACGCGATTCGCTATCTGCATCACCCGCCCGCCGATGCAGATGTGGAAGAGCTCGCTCTCGGACATCACTGGGCCCAGCATCGCCTTGCCTTTGAAGAACTGCTGACCCATCAACTGTCCCAGCAACGCCTGCGCGAAAGCCTGCGCTCGCTGCGCGCCCCGGCCATGCCCAAGGCGACGAAGCTGCCGGCCCGTTACCTGGCCAACCTCGGTTTCACCCCCACCGGCGCGCAGCAGCGGGTCGGCAACGAAATCGCCTACGACCTGAGCCAGCCAGAGCCGATGCTGCGGCTGATCCAGGGCGACGTCGGCGCGGGCAAGACCGTGGTCGCCGCCCTCGCCGCGCTGCAAGCGTTGGAAGCCGGTTATCAAGTGGCCTTGATGGCGCCCACGGAGATCCTGGCCGAGCAACATTTCATCACCTTCCAGCGCTGGCTCGAACCTCTGGGCATCGAAGTCGCCTGGCTGGCCGGCAAGCTCAAGGGCAAGAACCGCGCCGCCGCCCTCGCGCAAATCGCCGAGGGCGCGCCGATGGTGGTCGGCACCCACGCTCTGTTCCAGGACGAAGTGCAGTTCAAGAACCTGGCCCTGGTGATCATCGACGAACAACACCGCTTCGGCGTCCAACAGCGCCTGGCCCTGCGGCAGAAAGGCGTCGGCGGGCGCATGTGCCCGCACCAGTTGATCATGACCGCGACGCCGATCCCACGGACCCTGGCGATGAGCGCCTACGCCGACCTCGACACCTCGATCCTCGACGAACTGCCTCCCGGTCGCACGCCGGTCAATACCGTGCTGGTCACCGACACCCGGCGGGTCGAAGTGATCGAGCGCGTACGCAGCGCCTGCGCCGAAGGCCGGCAAGCCTATTGGGTGTGCACCCTGATCGAAGAGTCGGAAGAGCTGACCTGCCAGGCAGCCGAGACTACTTTTGAAGACCTCACCGCCGCCCTCGGCGAGTTGAAAGTCGGGCTGATCCACGGCCGCATGAAGCCTGCCGAAAAAGCGGCGGTCATGGCCGAGTTCAAGGCCGGCGTCCTGCAACTGCTGGTCGCCACCACCGTGATCGAGGTCGGCGTCGATGTTCCCAACGCCAGCTTGATGATCATCGAAAACCCCGAGCGCCTGGGCCTGGCGCAGTTGCACCAGCTGCGCGGCCGGGTCGGCCGGGGCAGTGCCGCCAGCCATTGCGTGCTGCTTTATCACCCGCCGCTGTCACAGATCGGTCGCCAGCGCTTGGGCATCATGCGCGAAACCAACGACGGTTTCGTGATCGCCGAAAAAGACCTCGAACTGCGCGGCCCAGGCGAAATGCTCGGCACGCGCCAGACCGGTCTGCTTCAATTCAAGGTGGCCGACCTGATGCGCGACGCCGACCTGCTCCCGGCGGTTCGCGACGCCGCCCAGGCGCTGCTGGAGCGCTGGCCCGACCATGTGAGCCCGCTGCTGGATCGCTGGCTGCGCCATGGGCAGCAATACGGCCAAGTGTGAGCACGCGCTCAGTTTTCTGGACGCGCCTTCTGGACAAGCTGGTTATACTGACCCACTTGTAGAATACGGACACCGACCATGACCGAAGCTGCCCTCGTCCCCGTAACCCCGCACGCTCCGTCTGTTATTCGGCAATTGCTCGAAAAACTGGGCATCGCCTTCGACGAAATCATCGAGCGACCGGGCCTGAATCCTGCTCGCAAAGTGCAAGCCGTGCTGCTGCACGATGCCGTCGGCGCGCTCATGGTCCTGTTTCCACAAAATCAGTTGCTGGACCTCAACCGTCTGGCCGAACTCACTGGCCGCAAACTCACGGCGGTGCCGACCGAGCGCCTGGAGCGCATGCTGGGCAAGCACAGCCTAAGCCTGCTGCCGGGCCTACCCGCGCTGACCAGCTCGCCATGCCTGTACGAAGAAGGCTTGCTGCGCGAGCCCAAGCTGCTGATCAACTCAGGCGAGCCGGGGCTGCTGCTGGAAGTCACCAGCGAAGCCTTCAAGACCATGCTCACCAAGGCCAGCGCCGCGACGTTTGGCGAACCCTTGGGCAATATCTCCCCGAACCTGGACCGCCCGGATGACGACCGCAAGGAAATCACCCAAGCCGTTCAGGCATTCACCGCCCGGCGTATCCAGCAACGGCTGGAAGAGACCATCGAGATCCCGCCGCTGGCCGAAACCGCGCAAAAAATCATCAAGCTGCGGGTCGACCCTGACGCCACCATCGACGACATCACCGGCGTGGTCGAAACCGACCCCGCACTGGCCGCCCAAGTGGTGAGCTGGGCCGCATCGCCGTATTACGCATCGCCGGGCAAGATCCGCTCGGTGGAAGACGCCATCGTCCGGGTGCTGGGCTTCGACCTGGTGATCAACCTGGCGCTGGGCCTGGCCCTGGGCAAGACCCTGAGCCTGCCCAAGGACCACCCGCAACACACCACGCCGTACTGGCAGCAATCGATCTACACCGCCGCCGTCATCGAAGGCCTGACCCGCGCCATGCCCCGCGCCCAGCGCCCGGAGGGCGGCCTGACCTACCTGTCGGGCTTGCTGCACAATTTTGGCTACCTGCTGCTGGCCCACGTCTTCCCGCCGCATTTCTCCTTGATCTGCCGGCACCTGGAAGTCAACCCGCACCTGTGCCACAGCTATGTGGAGCAACACCTGCTGGGCATCAGCCGCGAGCAGATCGGCGCCTGGCTGATGCGCTACTGGGACATGCCCGACGAACTGGCCACCGCCCTGCGCTTCCAGCACGACCCCCACTACGACGGCGAATACGCCGCCTACCCGAACCTGGTGTGCCTGGCCGTACGCCTGCTGCGCTCACGCAGCATCGGCTCCGGACCGGATGAGGACATCCCCGATGCCCTGCTCGAACGCGTTGGGCTGACTCGGGAAAAGGCCAATGATGTGGTGAGCAAGGTGCTTGAAGCCGAGGTGCTACTGCGGGAATTGGCTTCGCAGTTCAGCCATTAAACGCAGCGGCACAAGGGCTGTTGTGGCGAGGGAGCTTGCTCCCGTTCGGCTGCGCAGCAGACGCAAAACCTGCCGACGCGATCCGTCAGCGCAAACGCACTAGCCTATTTGGGGCTGCTTCGCAGCCCAGCGGGAGCAAGCTCCCTCGCCACGGGGTTCTCGACTAGACCTTCTTGGCCTTCCTCGGCTTCAAATACTTCATCAACCCCTGAAACCAGATCACCAGCGCCGGATTACCCTTGATCTGGATCGACTTGTCCTGGATCCCGGTCATGAACGCCAGTTGCTTGTTCTTCGCCTGCATCGTGGCGAAGCCATAGCCTGCATCCTTGAACGCGATGGCGAAGGCCGGCGTTGGATAAACACCCGACTGGCTGGTGATGCGCTGGTTCTTCACGGTGAAATACCGAGCGACCTTGCCGTCCAGGGTTTGCAGTTGAAACACCAGCTCCTTGTCGCCCAGCTGCTGCTGGAAAGCCGGATTGGTGCGGCTGGCCTTGCCCATCAACCACCCCAGCATCCACAGCAAGAAACGAAATTTCATTGGCACAGCCTCGTGAGAAAAATGAACGGCTGGCGCAGTTTATCGCTTCTCCAGCGGAACGCCATCATCGAATCCGGTTTAAGGAAGATCGGCTATCTTTTGCGCATGATGACTGCCAAGTCATGTTTAGAAGCGGCATTCCATGGCCTTCAGACCCGTCGGAGATTTCCTTCAAAACGCCGGGCTGTTCATGAACTAGGCAGGGCAACCGAGCGCGGCTAACCTCTATTCGTCATCGCAAAAATCGCCGCCGACCTGGCCGACGACATCGACGAATCACGCCGCTGTGTAGCCCTGGCGATCAGTCGAATGGCTGATGGGGTTCAGTTGTTGGTTGAGCGCGCGCTGGATCATTTGGAGACGAAGGGGGTGGCGGCGTCTGCAGCCAAGGGATAGGACGGACATAGTGGCAAGCTGAACCGACGCCTTCGCGAGCAGGCTCGCTCCCACAAGGGATCGGGGTTGTCGCAAATATTTCAGTCACCACAAAACAAATGTGGGAGCGAGCTTGCTCGCGAAAGCGGTCGATCAGTCGCTATCGATGCAAGCTGAACGGCCGCCTTCGCAAGCAAGCTCGCTCCCACAGGGGAAACGCGGTCCCACCGAGAGCCAGGTCGGCTTCAAGGCCGCCTCGGCTCGGCTTTTGATCTGTCAGGCCCCGTTAACCACGATGGCTGAACGCAGGCATTGTGGAGTGGGCAACCCGGCATGGATGCCGGGTTAGCCGCGCTGGGTCATGGATGACCCTTCGCGGCGGGCCCACGGAGCAATGCCGGAGTGAGGGCATGCCGAGCCTAGGCGAGGCACCGAGTGGTGGGGCCAAGCTTTTTTGCTCACTTTTTTTGGCGTCTGAAAAAAAGTGAGTCGCCGTAAGGGCGAAACCCTAAGCAGCCGTTACCGCAGCAACGGATATGCCCCCGATCAAACATTCGGGCAAGGCACCGGTGCCCAATCGCCCAGGTCCGGGTTTTTGCACATGCTGTTCACCTGCGTAGTACCCGCGCTGGCAACCTGTTTGCTTTCATCCTGCTTGGCCTTGGCGGTCTGCAGGGTCTTCTCGGTAGCGACCGCTTCTTTCGGCACGGCTGGCAGTTCTTTCTTCTTCGCCGGCGTCACTTTCTTCTTGGTCTTGGTGCTGGTCTGCGCCGCCACAACCTGCGTGGTGTCGGCAGTGGCCACGGTCACCACGTCAGTACGCTGCACACCCACTTGCTGCAGGTCCTTCTCGTAGGCCTGGGTGTAGTTGTTCAGGTCTTCGGAAGCCTTGCCGTTCACCGCGACGATCAGGTCATTGGATTCTTTCAGGCCGGCAACGATTTCTGCCAGGCGCTTGCGGCCTTCGGTGTCGTTGACGGTCTTGGCCTTGCGGTCGGCGACCAGTTTGCTGAACGCGTTCTGGTAGCACTGTTGCGACGCCTTGGCGTAGGCGGTGCTGCGGTCGATGTCCGAAGCGCTCTTGCTGACGTCGGCGGCGTAGGAGGCGATGCGCATGTTGTCATCGGCGATCTGCTTCTGGCGCTCGGTGTAGTAACCGGTAGCGCCACCGGCCAAGGCGCCGCCCGCGGCACCGATGGCGGCGTTACGGCCACGGTCTTCCTTGTCGGCGGTCAAGGCGCCCAGCAGCGCACCACCGACGGCACCGACGGCTGCGCCGGTGACGACCGACTTGGTCATGTTCCCTTCGGTGGAGCGCAGGTGCTGCACCGGCTCGTAGCAGTTGGGGTAGTACTCGACCTTGGTGCTCGAGGCGACCTTGGACGTCGGCGACGAAGCGCAGCCAGTCAGTACGGTGCTGAAGCCCACAGCAACCATCAGCAAATGACGCTTGGAAACCGAAGCAAAAGGTTTACGGGAGAAAAGCATAGTTGTGTTCTCGTTTAAGTTTTGACCAGCTCAGCACGGCCCCATCGCCGCCTGAGTCCCTTCCAAGCTCGCTGACAACGAACACTCAAGACCGCTGAGCGCTCGATGCGAGCAATTGCTTCAATATCGCCGCCGGGTCGGCTCGTTTCTGCTGACGATAATCCCCGACATGGCGAACGAATAACGTTGCACGCGCCACCAGGCTCTTGCCCAGTACCGGTTTGCGCTCAAGCTCTTCCTTGATGCGCTGCAATTGCGCCTGGATCACGGCATCGGTGTAGCGCGTGCCGGTCGCCAGGTTGTCGATGTAGATCGCCACCGCGCCGTCCAGCGCACTGCGACCATTTTCAATGGCCGTGGCAAACAGCGTGGCGCTGGCGTCGTCCTTGGCATCCAGGGCCGCCTGCCGACTGTTCTGCAGGTTGGTCAGGCGAATGTTGTAGTTGTTGATGGTCTCGGCCACCAGGGCCGAAGACTGGATCAGGTTGCCCGCCGCTTCCTCGCGCTGTTGGGCGATGAGCGAGACGTTGCGCTTGAGCTCTTCGTTGACCAGGCCCAACTCCGCTTGAAGGCGCGGGTCGGCGCTGGCGGCGATGATGCTGTCCAGGCGCTTGGTCGGGTCTTCGGCGTCGTCGATGGCGTCGGTCAGGGACGCGAGCCGGCCCTCTTTCTGCCACTGGGCGTACAGTTCCTTGTAGCGCGAACGCGGCGCCGACAACGCGCCGACAGCCACACGGAAACCGGTGGTTTCGTTGTTTTGCTCGGTGCCGTCCGCGGCGAACAACGGGTACTCGCGGCGCATGCCGGTGAACAACGTGCCCTCGCCTTCCAGGTAGTTGCCGCCCTTGACCACGAAGCCGCCATAGGCGCCCTGACGGCGACCGGCGTGCACCAGTTGGAATGATTCCTGGACCATTTCGGCGGCGTTGCCCACCACGTCGAACAGGCCGATGGGGTTCGGCAACTTGGTGCCGATGGGCATCAAACGCGCCGCTTGGCCCGTGCCGCCGGCGACTTGGTTGAACACTGCCCAATCGGCCAGCGGCCCGTCGCTTTCACTGCCTTCAAGGCGCCGGGGGAACAAGCGCCCTTCCAGGTCCTGACGGCTCACAGCTTGCCCACCTCGGGCGGCGAATTCCCACTCCACTTCGGTGGGCAGACGCACGAAGCCCAGGCCGCCGTCTTCGGCGGATGCGCCGCGACCGCTCACTGGCAGCAGGTCCTTGTGGTATTTCATCAGCCAGGCGCTGTACACCGCCGCAAAGCGCTCGGCCTCGAATTTCGACAGTTTCACCTTCGGCAAGCGCCCGGCCATACCCTGGGGCAACTCGGCTTGCAAGGCTTCGCAGGCCGGCGCCGGCTCGCCGCTGGCCAGGGATTGCGCCTGGGCCATGACCTGAGCGTACTGGCGAGCGGTGACTTCGTATTTGCCGATGAAGTACAGCATCGGCTTGAGCGGCGTCTTGGCGTCGGTCTTGGGCATCAACGGCGTGATGGTCTTGTTCCAATCCTTGGGCAAATCCTTGAGGGTGAACTGGCCATTGATGAAGTCACGCCGGTAGCCGGAAATGAACGACTGCTGGTAGCCGGCCTCGCCTTCGCTGAACGGGTAGCCGAGGCTGATCTCGCGGTCGTCCAGGGTCCCTTGGGCAAGAATGTAGACGTAGCGAAACACCATTTGCCCTTCACACGGCAGCGGCAGGCTGACGTCGTCGGGCAACGGCTTGGGGTTGTCCAGCTTGTCCGTGCCTTCATCGGCACAGACCAGACCGGCCAGGCTCAGCGCCACGGCGGCGCCCAATAACTTATACATCGCGAATTCCTTCACATGCCTGGATGCGCGCCACCCGCCAGCCGCCACACGCCGCCGCGACGGCGCTGATGCCGAGCACGGCCACCAGGGCCAAGGTGTAATGACGCACCAGCAGATGGCTGGCGTACTCGCCGGGCATCTGCGCAAATAAATAATTGAGGCCCGACTGCGCCAGGCCATACAGCCCGGCGCTCAGCAGGGCCGCAAACGTGGCGCTGTAGAGCGCCTGCAACACCACGAACAACAACAGCGCCGCCGTGGACACGCCCAGCAGGCGCAGCACCGACAGCTCCCGACGCTTGCGCTCCACCGCTGCCAGGGCCCCGGCAAAAATCGCTGCGAACGCGCCGGCCAACGCCAACCCGGCGATGATCCAGAACACGATCGACAGGTTGCGGCTCAACGATTGCACCTGTGCGATGGTCTGGGCCTGGGTCGACACCAACAGGTTCTGCCTGGCGAAGTACTGGCGCAGCGGCTCGACATCACCAAGGTTGCGCGCGTACAGGCGGAACGCCGGATAGACCCGCTGCCCAACCTCGCCCACTGCATCGCCCGGCCAGCCGAACGCGGGCACGGCACGGCCGTCGCGGTAATCCTCGGCGGCCTCCAGCAACGCCAGCGGGGCAAACAGGCCGTCCCGGGCGAAGGCTTCCAGTGGCAGCACATGCATCACCTGCACGCGAGCGCGCTGCGCCTCGCTGCGACCGGCCACTTGCCGGCCGAAACCGGCCTGCAACCAATCACCAGCCTTGGCGCCGAGTTTCTCGGCGGCGGTCTGGCTGAGCACCACTTGATCCAAGCCCTGCGGCACCGGCAGGCGATCGAACAAAGGGTCGCCAGCGGCCGTGGGAATCATCTCGACCGTGACGGCGGCAGCCTCGCTGCTCAGATCCGCCGTGGCCGCGATCTGTCGGGTGCGCGGCAAGGCGAAGGCGACGTCGCTGCGCTGTCCCAATTGCTCGACGAAGGCGGCACTGAAACGGCCACCGCCCAACGGGATGATTTCCCGGGTAGCCGGGTCACGTTCCAGGCGCTCGGTCAGGCTGCTGACCAGGCCGAACTTCAGGCCGAACAGCACCAGCAACGGCGCCACCACGGCCACCAACGCCAGCACCGAACACGCCGACAGCCAAGCGTCGTTGCGGTAATCCTGCCAGGCCAGGGAAGCCACCAGCGCGCCGCGCATCAGCAGGCCTCCCCGAGCGTAGCCGTGACGCCGCCGTCGGCATCGCGGCGGCAACTGATGCGCAGCACTTGCAAGCCGCTGGCGCGGGCCAGCGCCTCGTCATGGGTGGCGACCACGCAGCAGACACCCTGCTCGCGGGCCTGGGTGACCAACAACTGCATGACGCGCTCGGCGTTCAGCGGGTCGAGGGCGGCGGTCGGTTCGTCGGCCAGCAGCAGGCGCGGGCCATGGGCCAAGGCGCGGGCGCAACTGACCCGCTGGCGCTGGCCGACGGAAAGATCCGCGGGTTTCTTGTCCAGTTGATCGGCAATGTCCAATTGTCCGGCCAGGCGCTTCACGCTGCCGTCATCCTTCAAGCCCAGCAGTTTGCGCGACAACGCGATGTTGCCGCGTACGTCCAGGAAGCCCAGCAGGCCACCGGTTTGCAGAACATAGCCCAGGTGGCGGCCGCGCAACTCAGCCAAGGTGCCTTGTTGCGACGTGCGCCACAGTTTGGCGATGTCCAGCGGCGCGTTGGCCGGCGTGAAGTCGAACTGCCCCGCCTGATCCGGCGCCAGCACCAGCGCCAGCAAGTCCAGCAAGGTGCTCTTGCCGCAGCCGCTGGGACCGACCACCGCCAGCTGTTCACCGGCGCGCAGTTGCAGCCGTGGAATCACCAGGCTGTAGCGTTGGCCACCGGCGCCCCGGCTCTTGTGCACTGCGCTCAGGTTCAGCATCACGGCAGCGTCGACAACGGAACGCGGTACAAGGCGTCGCCCGGCTCGGCATCGCCGAAGCGCACCCAATTGGCGAGGTCGTTGTGGAAGGTTTCGTAGAGGCGGATCTTTGATTCCAGCTCGTCGATGAAATCCTCCTGCTCGGCCACGCTCAACGACAGCCACAAATCCTGGGTCATGTTCAGCGATTTGCTGCGGTACGGCAGCCCTTCCAGGTACTCGCCGAGAATCCCACCCGTGGCGAGGTTGCCGCCTTTGCGCAGGGCCGATGGGTCGCGGCTCATATAGGCGCTGGCGCTGGCGATTTCCTGGAAGAAATCCTTGGGCGAGCTCTGGGTTTTGCGGGCCGCGTCGACGATGAGCTTCAGCGATTGCTGCAGGTCGTTGAGTTGCAGCTTGGTCAGCATCACGCAGACCTGGAATGCCGGCAGCGCCGGGTTGGTCAGGTCGCGGTCGGCGGTCCAGGCGCTGACCAATTGCGGCGCCTGGCTGGCGGCTTTGCGCCCCAGGAAGTCCATGTGCATCGCGTAGCCGACCGCTGCCGATTTGTCGGCCAGGCTCGGCGCGGCGCTGAGCAGCGGCACGCTTTGCGGCTTGTTGCTGCGCACCTGGTGGACGAGGTCGGCGAACACCGAGCCGATTTCGTCGACCCGATCACCGAACTTACGTACGTCGGCACCCGGCACCGCAATGTACAGGTCACCGATTTGCGGGTTGGCGTCGGCAGTCAGTGTGCGGTATTGGGACTGTGCGCCAGCGTGGGTTTTCTTGCCGGCGTCGCTGAGCAGGTGCAGGGCGTATATCTTGATTTGCTTGCCCAACGCCGCCTGGCGCACTTCGGCCTCGTTCATTTGCGTGGCGGCAAATGGGTCGTTCTTGCGCAGCGCACCGGCGTCGGTGACGAGCAGGATCAGCCGGCCGCCGTAGCCGGACCAGTCCATCCCTTCCACCGCCTCCATGACACCGGCAAACGCATCTTCATTAAACGAATGGCTCGACACGGTAGATGCCTTGACCTGCCGCGCCATCTCCAGGAAGCGTTGCGGGTCGCGGCCCTGTTCCAGGGTGATCAAGGTCTTGGCGGTGTATTCCAGGCCTGGGGTTTTCTTGATGCTGCTGCGAAAACCCACCATGCCGAAACTGACGCTATCAAGCTCGCCACGTTCGCCGATGCGAGTCTGCAATTGATGCACCACGTCACGGACCTGATCGATGTAGGGCTGCATGGACACGGTGGTGTCCACCACCAGCACCACGGCGGTACGGAACGCGTCGGCGTTGGCGGCGGTGACCGGCGTGTTGGTCGCAGCCTTTTGGGCGGTGCCAGGGTCGATGGACGCCACGTTCAGCAACTGCACCGGCTGTCCGTTATCGTCGAAGCTCTCGCGGGAATCGAAGATTGGCAGCAGATAGAACTGATTCTGCGGCACGGCGCTGGCGGCCGGCTCCAGAGCCAGCACTTGTTGATCGTCCTGGGGCTTCTGCTGAGCTTTGAGCAACGCGTTTTTGGCGGCGGCCGGGTTGGCCAGTAGCTTCTCCACTTCGCCGGGCTGACGCAGGAACATCACCGGCGCACGGCCGGAGCGCTCGGTGAACTTGAGCACCAGGCTCTGTTTCCAATCGCTGACCTGAGCGGCGGGCAACCAGCCGTCGCTGCGCCCGTCGGTGGCGGCGCCGACGCGCACCCAGGCGCTGCCGTCCACGTCCTTGCGCTGGTAGACGTACAGCACGGAGAACGCCGGCAACGCCTTGCCCGGCGCAGCGCCAGGCTCGGCGGCCAACTTGGCCCCCGGTTTGCTGAGCACGCGCTGGAATAGAGTTTTCTTGCCAGCCATCAGCAGCGGACGCTGGCCGCCATCGGCCTCGGTCACCACGGGCGGCTTGACCGCAGGTACGTCAGGGGCTTTCGGCGGGGTGACTTCAGGGGGCTTGGCCGAGGTCGTCTTGGCAATCGGCGTTTTCATCTCTTTGCCGTCATTGCCAGACAACCACCAATAACCCGCGCCACCCAGCGCCAACGCCACGGCCACCGCAACAGCCGCGAGGGCAAACACCGGACCCTTGCGTTGCTCCGAAACCGTGGATTGCGCTGTTGGCTTGAGCGGCGGTGGCACAGGCTTGGGTTGTGGCGGCGAGTAAGCCGGGCCGCTGGGAATGTCTATGGACATGGGCGTCAAGCCCGCCAGGTCATCCACCGCAGGCGGCACGACCGGCAGTTCAAACGACAACGGCCGGATCAGCGTCGCTTCCGACGATTGCTCCGGCAAGTTATCCAGCGCCCGCAGCAGCGCCGCCGCATCCGGGAAACGCTCCGCCGGATCCTTCGCCAGCAACTTGCGCAGCACGTCCTGGTAACGGCCATGGTGCACCGGCAGTTCCGGCAAGGGCTCGGTCAGGTGCGCCAGGGCCGTGGACAGTGCATCGTTGCCGGTGTACGGCAACTTGCCGACGAGTATTTCATAGAGCACCACGCCCAAGGCGTACAGGTCGGCGCGACCGTCGATGTCTTGCCCACGGGCCTGTTCCGGGCTCATGTAGCTCGGTGTGCCAACGGCGAAACCGGCTTGGGTGAACTGGGTGCGGTCGTCCAGGGATTTGGCGATGCCGAAGTCCGACAGCACCGCCGTGCCGTCGGCGCGAAAGAGGATGTTGGCCGGCTTCACGTCGCGGTGGACCAACCCCAAGCCGTGGGCATACCCAAGGGCCGAGGCGATTTGGCGAATGTAGGTCAGGCCCTGCTCCGGCGTCAGGCCCGCGGCGATGCGTTCCTTGAGCGTGCCGTTGGGCAGGTATTCCATCGCCATGTAATACAGCTCACCGACGTTGCCGATGTCATGGATGGTGACCGTGTGCGGGTGGGACAAGCGCGCCAGGGTCTTGCCTTCGCGCAGGAAACGCTCGCAAAACGTCGGGTCAGCGGCCAGGGCTGCCGCCATGACTTTCAATGCCACCTTGCGCTCCAGCGAACGCTGGGTCGCCAGGTACACGCTGGCCATCGCGCCTTCGCCGATCTCGCCGTCGATGTCGTAACCGGGGATGACAAGGTTAAGGGTCAAGCTCATGACGGCACCTTCACGACGACCACGGTGATGTTGTCCGGCGCGCCGCGCATCAGGCCCAGGGACACCAGGCTACTGGCGATCTCGCCGGGCTCGTCGTGGCTCAATACTTCACGGATTTCCTCGTCCTCGACGGTCTTGGTCAGGCCGTCGCTGCACAGTAGGTAGCTGTCGCCGGGCACCAGCAGCAATTCGGCCAGCGCCAGGTTCAGTTGCGCCTCGACGCCGATGGCGCGGGTGACGATGTTGGCGCGTGGATGCACGCGGGCTTCGGCTTCGCTGAGCAGGCCGCTGTCTTGCAAGTCCTGGACGTAGCTGTGGTCCCGGGAAATGCTTTCGAGCACGCCATCGCGCAGGCGATACAACCGGCTGTCACCGGCCCACAGGCACATGCCGCGCAGGTCGCGGGCGGCCAGTACCACCACGGTGCTGCCCATCATGGTCACGCCACGGTTGGCGGTTTCTTCGCGCACGGCGGCGTTCACCCGCAACAGGTCGCTTTGCAGTGCCGCGATGTATTCATCCAGGGAACGGCCCACGGCAATGCTGCGCAGGCTGTCGATGATCAGGCTGCTGACGTAGTCGCCCGCCGCGTGCCCGCCCATGCCATCGGCGACCACCCACAGGCCGTTTTCAGGCATGTCCAGGCAGGCATCTTCGTTGACCTGGCGGACCATGCCGACGTGGCTCTTGCTTGCAGACTTGATTGCTTTTCCGGCACTTGGACGCATCTACACAACACCTTCTTGGCCGAGCAAAAATTGCGCAAAATCAGCCGCCGCCGGTAATCCCTGGCAGCGCATCAAACCGGGCGCGATGCGCTCCGAACCCAGGCCCCACCACAGGCTTGCGCCTTCACAGGCCGACTCGGCCAGGGCGCTCATCCTTCGCTGCGGATCGGTGGCATCGAAACGATGCAGGCTGGCGAAGCGACTGCTCAAGGTGCGCGGCAGGCACATTGGGCTGCCAAGGGTTTCAAGCTCTTCGCTGAACGCTTCGAAACTGGCTTCCACGCTCAATGTGCTCAGCAACAGGTTCTCCACTCGCCCGAACCAGTCGTCCGCGCCACCGACCACCGAGGCTGGGTCCGCCTCCGCGTCCATCAATACCGCGACGGTCAGCGGGAAATAGCGCCCGACCCGGTCGATGCTGGGCATCACCACCCCGACGGCAGCGTCCGGGCCGCACACGCCGGGCGCGACCATGAAGCGCCATAGCGGGCTGACCAGATAGGCGTCCAACCAACGCTCGCCGAGGCTGCTCTGGCTGGCGAGCAAACCCGCCGCCAGCCAGGAGTCCCACGGTTTGATAAAACTCTGGGGCAAGCCTCGGCTGACGAAATCCCCGCGGCTGGCCAACTTTCCATAGAAGCCCGGCGTACTCATAGACGCTCCGGCAGGCTGAAGCCGCTGAGCACGCGGCTCTTGAACGGGTTGAAAGCACTGTTGGCCCGCAGCTCATAAGAGGCGCTTGCGCCATCGACCCGCAGGCGCAGGTTGAAGCGATCCGGCGAGTTGCCGGCGGTCAGGTCCGATTGTTCCAGCAGGCGGAACCAGGCCCATGGCCCATCCAGGGTGATACCGGAACGACCGCTGGAGGAAGGTGGCATGATCGAAATCCGCACCACGCCGATGCTGCCGGGGTTCGGCCACTGCAACGCGGTCGGGCGGCTCGGGCCGTGGTCGTAGCTCAGCTGCTGACCGTCGAGGTCGAGCAGGAACTGGGTGATGGTCGAATCCATCGCCACCGGCTTGAGCTCGAAGCGCACCATCGGCTGGGTGCCGCCGGAGCGGAAAAACGCATCGCGGATGGTCGCCGCGCGCTGGAAGGTCTGCAACACGCCAGGAGAAATCCCGAGCTTCTGCGCCGCGCCCGGCTGCCAGCGCCAGGTTTGCGTCGAGGTATCCACGTACGGTTGCAGGTACTTGCGGAAGTAGTTGTCCATCACCCCGCCGACGCCGAAGAACTGGCCGAAGTCATCAAGGGTGGCGTCCCGCGCACTGCCTGGCGACATCGGGTAACGTCCGGCCAGGGACTGGCGGTAGATGTTCACCACTTCGCTGGTCCAGGCCGCGTTCAGTTGATTGCGCACCCCGCCCATCATGGTGTTGGTGGTGGAATTGACCACTGACTTGACCAAGCCCTGCACAAGTGGCGGCTGGCGTTCGGCGTTGAGGCTCACCCGGGTAGCGGCGGCCGACGCCTGGTTCTTGGCCTCGCCGAGCAAGGCATCGCCGCTGGCGCCGACCATGGCGCTGACTTGCACGTACAGCGCGTTCATGTCGGACAACAGGCCGTCGATGGCCGCCGGTTCGCCTTCGTTCTTGTTGACGATGCTGTTGAGCTCGGCGAAATGCGCGGTGATCGGATCATCGCTCGCCGTCGGCGCGTTCGATGTCGCCTGTTCCTGGCCGAGCAGGCTGCCGAGGCGCTCCTTGAGCTTGTCCACGCTGCCCTCCACCGGCGCGCCTTGGGCGGCCAGCAGGCGCTCATCCTGTTGCAGGTCGGTTTCCTTCGCCACTGCCACCAGCAGTTTTTTCAGCGGCGAGGTCGGGCCGGAAATCACCCGCAGCACATCGGCGGCCTGGGCCACGCTGGTGATCGGCACGAAGTCGATGTCGGCCAGCAAGGCGTCCCATTGGCGCATGTAGTCCTGGAAATACAGGCGACGCACATCGGCGGCCAGGCTGGCGACGTTCTGTTGGTCGGCCTCTTCATGGCCCAGCACCCATTGCTCTTCAGCCAAGGTGCCAGTCTGGCTCAGGCTGCTGAGCAAAAAGCCCTGGCGATACCCTTTGACCGTGAAGAACCCACTCAACGGTTCGCCCAACGGCTTGCCGCTCTTGCGGCTGAACACCAGCGCAGCGTCACGCCCGGCGGCTTCGTTGATGCGGAAGTCCGGAATGCCTTCTGGCAGCTTCTGGCGCTTGATGCGGTCGTAGACGCGCTGGGCCACCGGCAACTGTTGCAACTGGCGGCGCAGGTCTTCGATCAGCCGTGGGTCCAGGCGCGCGGTCGGCGGACGCCGTTCGAACAGTGCCTGCAAATGTCCGGTCAGGGCTTGGCGCTGCTCGGCTGGCAAGTCCCGTGGCAAGCTGCGATCCCAATCCAAAGCGATCCAGGCCTTGATGAAGTCGGCGTCGTAATGCTCGTTATCGGCGAGCATCAGATAGGCCTTCAAGCCTTCGTAGAGGAAGTCCGAATTGCCGCCGCTGTGCAGTTGCTCTTCGATGCGCGTCAGCAGGCGTGGCGCGAACACCGCGATCAACAGCTTGCGGTAGACGCTACCGGACTCGGCTTCCAGCATGTCGCCCTGATAGAGGCCCAAACCTTCAGCCCAATCGGGGGCGTCGTCGGCCAGGTGTTTCACGGCGTTGAGCAGCGGCAACACCGCAAGCACGTCGCGCTGGGCCGGGCTGAGGTTCTGCACGGTCTGGCCCAGCGGCGCGACCTTCTGGTCGACCTGGGCGATGTAGGCCTGGTTGGCGCGATAGCTGACCCACCACAACGTGCTGACCACCAACACCAGCACGACGGTTGACGCGAGCACGCCACGAGCGATCCACTTGCGCCGGCGCTCGACTTTCGGGTCCACCCCCACCAGCCCGCGCTCGGCAAACGCCACGGCGCTGAACAGTTTTTCGATGAAGTAGCTGCGTCCGGTGCCGGTCTGGCGCGCCAGGTACTGGCGGTCCAGGTTCATGCTCTGGGCCATGGAGCCGATCAGACGATCGATCGGGCTGCCTTCCTGGGTGCCGCTGGTGAAGTACACACCGCGCAGCAATACCCGCTCTTCAAAGGCGTTGGGTTTGAACACGCCGTCGAGGAAGCTTTGCAGGCAATCCTTCAACGCACCGAACTGCTGCGCGAAGCCGTAGATCAGGTCGCGCCGCGCCGGGTCGCGCTCTTGTTGCAAGCGCTCGACCAAGCGGTCGTTCAGGCGCTGTTCCAACAGGGCGAATTCGCTTTGCAGGTGCGCCAACGGACTGTCGTTGCTCTTGCCATCGTCCAGCGCGAAGGTCATGCCCCAGACCTGGGCGCGTTCTTCCTTGCTGAGGCTATCGAAGTACTCCATGAAGCCTGGCACCAGGTCGAGCTTGGTGAGCATGAGGTAGACCGGGAAACGCACGCCCAGTTGGGTGTACAACTCCTGGATCCGCAAGCGAATCGCCGCGGCGTGGGCCGCGCGTTCGGCGTCGCTGCCCAGCAGCAGGTCCGAGAGGCTGATGGCGATGAACGCGCCGTCGATGGGGCGACGTGCCCGTTGTTTTTTCAGCAGGCCGAGGAAGCCCAGCCATGCTGCCTTGTCGACGGCCGCGTCACTGTCCTGGGTGGTGTAGCGGCCAGCGGTGTCGAGCAGCACGGCCTGGTCGGTGAACCACCAGTCGCAGTTGCGCGTACCGCCGACGCCGCGCACCGCACCGGCGCCGAGCTGCGCGGCCAACGGGAAATGCAGGCCTGAGTTGACCAGCGCGGTGGTCTTGCCGGAACCGGGCGGCCCGATGATCACGTACCACGGCAGCTCGTAGAGGTTGCGCCGCTCGTCACCGCCGAGCTTGGCTTTCTTGAGCAACGCCAAGGCTTCGTCCATGCGCTGGCGCAGGGTTTCGAGTTCCTCGGCGGTGGCGATGCTGGTGGGGTCCGGCGGCGTCTGCGCGGCCAGGCTGCGCATCACTTCGGCGGCTTGGCGCCGAGCCTGGATAATGCGCAACACCCGGTAGGCGATCCACACTGCGAACACCAGAATGATCAACGCCCAGCGGCGGCCTTCAGGCACCAGCCAATCGAGCAGCGGGCCAACGAACCAGATGATCAGGCTGAGGGCGATCAGGCCCAGCAATGGAATGACCCAGCGGATCATGAAACTGAAAAACGCCTTCACTCGACCCCCTCCGCCAACACTGTGATTTCAACCCGTCGATTGCGTGCGCGCCCCTCGGTCGTGGCGTTGGACGCCAGCGGCTCGGTGTCGCTGCGGCCCTCGGCGCTGAAGCGCTCGGGTTGGCCGGTCTTGGCCGAAAGAATGTCCAGCACCGACCGGGCACGCGCCTCGGACAAGGCCCAGTTGGACGGGAATCTCAGGGTGGCGATCGGGCGATTGTCGCTGTGGCCAGTCACCAGCACCTGGCCCTTGACCTTGCGCACCGCGTCAGCGATGCGCAGCATCAGCGGTTGGAAATCGTCTTTGATGCTGGCGCTGCCGGAGGCGAACAGTTCATCGCCACGGATGGTCACCACCGAGCGAGCGACGGCGTCTTCCACGGCCACCTTGCCGGAGCGGATTTCATCGGCGAGGAAACCGGCCAGGCGTGGGCGCTCGATCACTTTGGGCTGGACCACGGGACGGTCGATGGTCTGCACCGGGATTTCACCGAGGAAGTGGATGTTCTTAAACACCGGCTCGGCGTCGGAGGCCAGCTTCATGCGCAGGCCGAACAGCAGCGCCAGCAGCAGCGCCGCGCCGATGGCCAGGGCGATCCACGGCGGCATGAATTGCGCCAAGCGATCACGGGCCACGGTGACACCGCGCCAGTGCGGCGACAGCTCGCGCTCGTAGTCGCCACGAGCGCTGCGAATGACGCCCGCGGTACGCTCGCGCAACGCCTCCAATTGACTGCGGCCGTCGTTCATTACCCGATAACGGCCTTCGAACCCGAGGCACATGCACAGGTACAAAAGCTCCAGCAGATACAAGCGCTCGCGCGGGCTTTGTAGGCAGTGCTCCAGCAACTGGAACACCTTCTCGCCGCCCCAGGCTTCGTTATGCACGGTGATCAAAAGGCTTTGCTTGCCCCAATCGCTGGTGCCACCCCATGGGGTGCTCAACACCGCTTCATCCAGGGCGGTACACAAGGCGTAGCGGGCCAGCAACACGTCGTTGCGCACCACGCCGGCGGCCTCGGCGCGCTCTTCGAACTGGCGCAGGTAGGCCAACAGTTGCGCGCGCAAGCTGGCCGGCGCCGGGTGGGCGATGGTGTTGCGCAAGCGCGTCAGCAGGGCCAGCAACGGGCCGGCGGCGCTTTCCAACGGGTTGAGGCCCTGGGCCTTGCCGGTCAGGACCGGCGCGGCCGGCATCGACAACGGCGCGGGCGTCGGCTGTTGGCGTGCCGGGTCCGGACGGAACGGATCCGCGCCGCGGCCACCGGGCGTCGGCATGAACTGGGTACGATCGTCGTTGCTCATCGCGGTTTATCCTCGGATCGCCCAGAACGCCAGGTTCAGCCCCGGGAACTGGCCGGCGATGTGGAACGCAAAGCCGCCGGAGTTGCTCAACTGCTGCCAGTGATCGCTGCCTCGGTCGAGCTCGTAATAGGTGGAACCGGCGTGGTACGGCAGTTGGCGTGGCGCTACCGGCAACGGCAGCAGGCCGATGCCCGGCAATTGCAGGTTGACCAGGTCACGGATGTGCTCCACCGAGCCGACCTTGCTCTGCTGGCCGAAGCGGCCGCGCAGGGTTTCGGCGGGCACGTCGGCGCGTACCACCAGGATGAAACTGGCGCTGTCGAGCAGGGTCTTGTCGGCCAGCATCGCCACGTGAATGCCGTAGGCTTTTTCAACAATCGGGATCGGCGTGGCCTTGCTGTCGATCAACATCGACAGGGCCTCACGCAAGGCCTGCATCACCGGCGCGTAGCTGAGCGCCAGGTCGTCGTGCTGGTACTGCGGATAGGGCTGCGGCCGCCGTGCTGACGCGGTAAAGGTCGAGAATTCTCCCGCCAGGCTGACGAGTTCGCTGTAGAAGCGCTCGGGGTGCAGCGGCGTCAACTGGCTCAGGTGCTGGATCAGCGGCTGGGCGCGGTTGACCAGTTGCAGCAGCATGAAATCAGCGATCTCCGAGGCGCCACCGGCCCCCGAGGCCACCACCCGCCCGGCCAAGGCTTCACCGCGTTGATGCAGCAGGCCCAGCAGTTCGCTGCGAAACGCCGCCAGTGGCTTGGAAGCCGCCACATCCAGCAGCGGTGGAATGTAGCTGTCGTCGAGGACCAGGGCCCGGTCGGCGCGTTTTTCCTTGATGCGCACCACGCCAATCGCGGCGTAGTCGCCGATGCCATCCTGTTCGGTCAACAAGCGCAACGCCCGGGAACCCACGGCCACCGGCGCGCGGTTTTCGAACGGCGCGTTGTCGTCGCGCACTTCGCAGACCCGGCTCACGTAGCGCGCGGCGCCGAGGGTTTCACCTTCATCGACGGTGTCGCGGGCACCGGCGCGCTTGAGCGGCAACGCCAGGTACACCACGCCATCGCGCAGGTTGTCATCGATGTTCAGTGGGGTCGGCGCCAAATCATCCTGGGGAATGTTGAACGGCGTGCCGTCCGGCAGCAGGCCCCGCGCCGAGAGGATGGCCAGCTTGCCCTGGGCCAGCAGGCCCTGGTCGATCAGCAATTCGGAAAAACCCCAGGCACCGGCCGACAAGGGGCGGCTGCGGGCGTCGATGAGGTTTTCCAGGTAACGGTCATGCTGCTGGAAGTGCTGCGTTCCAATGAACATGCCTTCCGACCAGACCACGCGATTGTTCCAGGACATGGGGGCTCCGATTCCTTATTGGGCAGGGCTGGATGGGGGAACGACGACGGCGCTGCGCACGGCGCGCACGTCGAGGCTGATCTGGTATTCGGTGTATTCGCGCGCCGGTACATTCATCACCGTGCGCCATAGCGACTGGTCCAACTCGCGATAGCCCACCAGTATTCCGATGTGCCGAGTGGCCGGGTCGAGCTCACGTTTCAGGCTCAATTGCTGGTCCGGCTGGATCAGCACTTCGTCCTGGTCGATCAGGTCCGCACCGAGCGTCGCCTGGGCCCGCTCGGCCAAGGCGAAATAATCGGCGCGGCCAAAAGTGGCCGCATTCTTCAGTTCAAAAATACGCACCCGCACCGGCGCTGGCTGGCCGGAGGCACCGGGGTTGAGCCCGGCGATGGAATGGAAGTGCAGCTCGACGGCGGCGGTGTCGGCCTCAGCTTCTTCGGGCTGGGGTTGGGCCGCATCCTTGGCGCACGCCGTCAGCAGAAGCGCTACGGCGACTGCGAGTAAAAACCTGGGGATCATCCTGCGTCCTCAATGACGTTTGAGCTATCCGTTGTTGTCTTGATCAGTATCGTTAAGGCGGCGCCGCTCAACGGCGTCGCTGTCGTGTGCTGTGCTCTTCGTAAGCGCGGCTGAACTCACGACCGAACAGGTCCTGGAAATCCTCTTGGGCTTCCCGGGAAATGTTGCTGTAGAGCTCGGTGAATTGCTGCCAGTACTGGGCCTGTCGCGAGCCGCTGAAAATGCCTGAAAGTCCACCAGGCTTGGCCATGCGTTCTTCCAGTTGCGCCGGCTCGAAGCGCGCCAGCAAATGCTTGATCGCCGCTTCCACGCCGGCCATGACCGCCAACTGGTGGGCGCGCAGATCATCGAAACTGTCACGCACCGCCACGTCCGGGGCCATGAATGCCTGGTTGCCATGGCGCAACAGCAACAGCAGGGCTTCATCGACATTGGGGGCGAACTTCAGCGGGTTGTTTTCCACCGGCTGGATCATCGTCTGCTGGATGCGGAATTCACCCTTGAGGCTGCTGCGGGCGCGCAGTACATCGATCAGCCCTTCGACCATCAAGCGATAACTGCGCCCGATGCTCTCCATCTGCGCCTCGGCGTTGGCCTTGTCCAGGCGCAACTGATCCAGCCCGGCGCCGCGCAGGAAAGCCTGGAGCAGGTCGGGTTGAGAGGTTTGCACCGGGGAGGTCGTCGGTTCGACGCGGCTGACGGGCGCTTCTGGTCGCGGCGCGGGTTCAATCGGCGCAACGACCTCAACCACAGGGATTGCCGGTACGGGAACCGGCTCGGGCAGCGGCGCAACGGGAATCGGTGCCACGGGCGCTGGCTTGTCGCTGAACAGATCCCAGTCTGCCGGAATGACCGGGGCCGGCGTTCCCGCCACTGGCTCGAACACCGGCTCAGCCACAGGCGGGGGGTTCGGGCGGGGGATCGGCGTAGGCGCACGGAAATCGTGCTGCTCGGCCGGCACATGATCCGGCTGGGTGGCCGGCGGGACGCTGGGCGGGATGAGGAAGTCGAACAGGTCCGGCAGTGTGTCCATGGACGATACGCCCTGGAAGTGGGCCGGCATGGCGACGGGCATCGACGAAGGCGTTTTCACGGATGCGTTCTGACGGCCCATCAAGGCTTCGAAACTGCTGGGGGCTTCGGCGAACGGATTGCTATCGGTCATCGGCAGGTCGAAGTCGACCCGCGCCTGGATCTCATAATCGCCAATGCGGATGATCTCGCCGTCCTGCAACGGCTCGCTATTGCCTTTGCGCAGGCGAATACCGGCCTTGACCAACTCCACACCGTTAGTGCTGTTATCGGTCAAGTAATAACGCCCGTCCTTGTATTGGATAACGCAATGCTTGCCCGAGACCAGGCGTTCCGGATCTGGCAGAACCCAATCATTATCGGAACTACGGCCAATTGCCATCACGCCCTGACCCAAAGTCTTTTCAGAACATTGTCCGGGGGTAATCTTGTGATAACTAGTGATAGTCAAACACAGCGGCATCTCGCCTCCTTGCTGAATACTTCTTGTCGCTGGCGATACATAAGAACGGGGCCCCGTCGATGCGACATAGGATCCTTGCCTGCGACCGGAACGGCTTTTTGCCAGCATGATCGCTGATCTTAACCGGCCTGCGTGACAAAAAAACCTGTTCCAGTGCCTGCTTCGACCTACGAGTCGCGCGGGTTGTTAAGCGCCTCACAACTGTCACATCGGCGAAATAGCTTACCTTGACAACGGATAAGTACTACACCAAAAATGCACAACTTGTTGAATATACATGATGGCACTTTAAGATCATCTCGCTCTTATAGCGCCATTATCCTCAAGGAACATGTGAAGTTTCATCCGAAACTTGCGTGTGCACTGCCCGACTTCTTCAGCGGGTGATAGGGAGATCGATCCAAGTGGATGTGCCTTTGTTGCTCGCCGCCGTTTCCGCGAATTCGCCTTGCGGTGAAGACCTGGAATATGACGCGGATTTCTTGCGCCTGGAACGTGATTCCCGAGGCCAGCCCGAACGCAGCATGGGCGATTCGATCCTGCCCGCCGAACCCCCTGAATGGCGCAGCATCCAGCAGCAGAGCCTGGACCTGTTGCAGCGCAGCAAAGACCTGCGCATCACTCATTTCCTGTTGCAGAGCTCCCTGGCCCTGGAAGGTATTCCCGGCCTCGCCCGCGCATTGACGCTGATCAGCGAGTTGCTCAAGCAATACTGGGCCGACCTGCACCCGCGCCTGGACGCCGATGACGACAACGACCCCACCGTGCGCATCAATGCCCTCGCCGGCCTGACGTCGGACGTCACCATTCGCCTGTTGCGCGAGAGCATCCTGGCCCGCTCGCGAACGTTCGGCGCCGTCAGCCTGCGCGCCGCCGCCAATGCCAGCGGCTTGCAAAGTTTCCCCGATGAAAGTCTCGGCGCCGAACAGCTCGCCGGCGCCCTGCTCGACAGCGACCCCGAGCAGCTGGAAGTCATCCGTGCCGCCCTGCTGGAAGCCCGCAGCGCCGCCGAAGCCATCGAACAGCAGGTCAGCGACCAGGTCGGTTCCGCCCAAGGCGTGGACCTCGGCCCTTTGAAGCAGCCGTTGAAAATGGCGTTGCAGATTCTCGGTCAGTTCGCCCCGCAGAGCGGCGACAGCGACCTTGCCGATCCTGTCGAAACCGACGACACCGCACCCGTCGAATACACCAGCTCACCAGGCGCGCCCCGCAGTACCGTCCCGGGGGAAATCAACAACCGTGACGACGTGCTGCGCAGCCTGGACCGGATCCTGGCGTACTACACCCGCCATGAGCCCTCCAGCCCGCTGCCGGTGCTGTTGAATCGGGCGAAGAATCTGGTGCACGCCGACTTCGCGGCGATCGTGCGCAATCTGATTCCCGACGGCATGAGTCAATTTGAAAACCTGCGCGGCCCGGAAAGCGAATAAAAAGCGAGCGGATCACGCAGTCACGTCATAGGTACCTCCCGATGACGCCAACACCGTCGCTCAAGCGACCAGGAGCAGCAACGTGGCGAAGCAAAGTTCTCAGAAATTCATCGCGCGCAACCGCGCGCCTCGAGTGCAGATCGAGTACGACGTCGAGCTCTACGGCGCCGAGAAAAAGGTCCAGTTGCCCTTCGTCATGGGGGTAATGGCCGACCTCGCCGGCAAGCCCGCCGAGCCTCTGGCACCGGTGGCCGATCGCAAGTTCCTCGAGATCGACGTCGACAATTTCGACTCGCGCCTCAAGGCCATGCAGCCGCGCGTGGCGTTCCATGTGCCTAACGAATTGACCGGCGAAGGCAACCTGAGCCTGGACCTGACCTTCGAAAGCATGGACGACTTCAGCCCGGCAGCCGTGGCGCGCAAGATCGACTCGCTGAACAAGCTGCTCGAAGCGCGTACCCAATTGGCCAACCTGCTGACCTACATGGACGGCAAGACCGGCGCCGAGGAAATCATCATGAAGGCGATCAAGGACCCAGCGCTGTTGCAGGCCCTGGCGAGCGCGCCGAAGCCCGCCGACGCAGAGCCCAAGGCTTAAGGACTAACGATCATGAACGATTTGGTACGCGACAATCAGCCCCAGAACCTGGGCGCCACCGAAGAAACCAGCGAGTTCGCCTCGCTGCTGCTGCAAGAATTCAAACCCAAGACCGAACGTGCCCGCGAAGCCGTCGAGACCGCCGTGCGCACCCTGGCCGAACAGGCCCTGGCGCAGACCGACCTGGTGTCCAACGACGCCATCAAGTCGATCGAGTCGATCATCGCCGCCATCGACGCCAAGCTCACCGCCCAGGTCAACCAGGTCATCCACCACCCGGATTTCCAGCAATTGGAAAGCGCCTGGCGTGGCCTGCACTACCTGGTCAACAACACCGAGACCGATGAGCAGCTCAAGATCCGCGTGCTCAACATCTCCAAGCCTGACCTGCACAAGACCCTGAAGAAATTCAAGGGCACCGCGTGGGACCAGAGCCCGATCTTCAAGAAGATGTACGAAGAAGAATACGGCCAGTTCGGCGGCGAGCCTTACGGCTGCCTGGTGGGCGACTACTACTTCGACCAGTCGCCACCGGACGTGGAACTGCTGGGCGAACTGTCGAAAGTCTGCGCCGCGATGCACGCACCGTTCATTGCCGCTGCCTCGCCAACCGTGATGGGCATGGGCTCCTGGCAGGAACTGTCGAACCCGCGCGACCTGACCAAGATCTTTACCACGCCGGAATACGCCGGCTGGCGTTCGCTGCGTGAGTCGGAAGACTCGCGCTACATCGGCCTGACCATGCCGCGCTTCCTGGCGCGCCTGCCGTACGGCGCCAAGACCGACCCGGTGGAAGCCTTCGCCTTCGAAGAAAACACCGACGGCGCCGACAGCTCCAAGTACACCTGGGCCAACGCGGCCTACGCAATGGCGGTGAACATCAACCGTTCCTTCAAACACTTCGGCTGGTGCTCGCGCATCCGTGGCGTGGAGTCGGGCGGTGAAGTGGAAAACCTGCCGGCCCACACGTTCCCGACCGACGACGGTGGCGTGGACATGAAGTGCCCGACCGAAATCGCCATCTCGGACCGCCGCGAAGCGGAGCTGGCGAAGAACGGTTTCATGCCGCTGCTGCACAAGAAAAACACCGACTTCGCCGCGTTCATCGGCGCCCAGTCCCTGCAGAAACCGGCCGAATACGACGACCCGGACGCCACCGCCAACGCCAACCTGGCCGCGCGCCTGCCGTACCTGTTCGCCACCTGCCGTTTCGCCCACTACCTCAAGTGCATCGTGCGCGACAAGATCGGTTCCTTCAAAGAGAAGGACGAAATGCAGCGCTGGTTGCAGGACTGGATCCTGAACTACGTCGACGGTGATCCGGCGCACTCCACCGAGACCACCAAGGCCCAGCACCCGCTTGCTGCCGCCGAAGTGATCGTCGAAGAAGTCGAAGGCAACCCGGGGTACTACAACTCCAAGTTCTACCTGCGTCCGCACTACCAGCTCGAAGGGCTGACCGTGTCGCTGCGCCTGGTATCGAAACTGCCTTCGGCCAAGGGCGCTTAAAAACCCACTGAACGTACGCAATAGAACATGTGGGAGCGAGCCTGCTCGCGATGGCAGTGGATCAGTCGCCACCTGCGTTGCCTGACCCGCCGCCATCGCGAGCAGGCTCGCTCCCACAAGGGATCTTCAGCAGTTTGGAGATCACCTTAATTCCGCTCGGCAAAACAGATTTCGCAAGGTCAGCGTCAACCAAACAACGTGGTAGAGACCACACAGGGAGAAAACATGGCTGTTGATATTTTCATCAAGATCGGCGACATCAAGGGCGAGTCCATGGACAAGGTCCACAAGGACGAGATCGACGTCCTGAACTGGAGCTGGGGCATGTCCCAGACCGGCAACATGCACGTGGGCAGTGGCGGTGGCGCGGGCAAGGTGAGCATCCAGGACCTGTCTCTGACCAAGTACGTCGACAAGGCTTCACCGAACCTGATGATGCACTGCGCCAGCGGCAAGCACGTCGACAAGGTCAAGCTGACCGTGCGCAAGGCCGGCGGCGAAAACCAGGTCGAGTACATGATCATCAACCTGGAAGAAGTGCTGATCACTTCCCTGAGCACCGGCGGCTCGGGTGGCGATGATCGCCTGACCGAAAACGTCACCCTGAACTTCGCCAAGGTGCTGGTGGACTACCAGCCGCAGAAAGCCGACGGCACCAAGGAAGGCGGCCCGGTCAAGTTCGGCTGGAACATCCGTCAGAACGTCAAGGTGTAATCGAACACGCCCCTGGCGCCACGCGCCGGGGGTGTTTGGTGCTTGCTCGCATCCCATCCTTTCCTGCCCGGTGTCTGAGTCATGGCCAAGCCTGCGTTTATCAATTTGTGGAAAGCGTATTCCGATTTGCGGATAACCCATCCCGATGCAAAGCCTTGCGACGGTCCGTGGGCCAACCAGTGCGCCATACGCATGAGCGTGACGCTCAATGCCGAGAAGACTATCAAAGTCAATAAATTCACCTACACCGAACCCAAGTGTGCCCATGAACACGCCAGGGGCGCCGAATCGTTGGCGAACTGGTTGTGGAAGCACCATCTGGGGCGTCCTACCATCCTCAGCAATAGCGCCGCCGACCGGCAGAAGTTGATGAGCAAGACCGGGTTGATATTCTTCAAAGACTGTTATCGGCAACAGGGCCAGACCGAGGAAAACCGCACCGGCGATCACATCGATCTATGGAACCGGGGCGTGACTCAAACCGGTGATCTTTTCTACAGGTCCAAGGCTGTCTGGTTCTGGGAGCTGACATGATGAAAAAGCACCTGCTCGCTGCTTGCCTGGCGATGAATCTGGTTTGCCTGAGCGCATGTGCCGAACATACCGAGACGACGGCAACCCGAGCTGTTTTCGCTGGGCAAGCACTTAGCCTGATTGACGATCAAGGCCAGTGCGCACTGCTCAAATCCGACCAGAGCCGCATGCAATTGGATATGGAATGGCCCTGCAGCTTTATGTTGGACAAGCAGCAGCTGCGCGTGGAGAAGTTCAACGAAGTACCGATATTTGCGGTTTGGCGTAGCGAGCACATGCCCGCGCCCAGTCGCGATTGCATCACCAAGATGCAGGCTATCCGTCAGATGCCGCAGGGCTTTGAAGCAGCTCCGGTAAGCATCTATGCATTCTGCGGCCCGGGAGCGGACCAGAAAATGTACGTAGCGCCATTCACGTGGTAACCGAAATCGCCACCCGCGATCGCTTGCAACCGTCCCTGCTGGACCGGCTGACCGACGACGATCCGACCAACCCCAAGGAAAGCGCCGACAAGCGCGTGCTTTCCCTGACGCAATTGAAAGCCTCGGTGCTGCGTGACCTGGCGTGGCTGCTCAACACCACCTCGCTGCTCGACGGCGATGCCACGCTGCACACGCCGGCGGGCACGTCGGTGGTGAATTTCGGCCTGCCGGCGCTGGCGGGCAACAGCGCGTCGAACGTCGACGTCGCCGCCCTGGAGACCTTGATCCATCAGGCCATCGCCACGTTCGAACCGCGCATCCTGCGTCACACGTTGCGCGTGCGAGCCCGGGCGACGGCCGAGATGAACCACAACGCCCTGAGCTTCGAGATCGAAGGCGACCTCTGGGCGCAGCCGGTGCCGCTGCGCCTGATGCTGCAAACCGACCTGGACCTGGAAACCGGCCACGTGCGCGTCGTCAACGCCGACCAGCGGAGACGCCCATGAACCCGCGCCTGCTGGAGCTGTACAACCAGGAATTGCACCACGTGCGCGAAAGCGCCGCGGAGTTCGCCAAGGAATACCCCAAGATCGCCAGCCGGCTGACCTTGGCCGGGATGGACTGCGCCGACCCGTATGTCGAGCGCCTGCTGGAAGGCTTCGCCTATCTGACGGCGCGGGTACAACTCAAGCTCGACGCCGAGTACCCGACCTTCACCCACAACCTGCTGGAAATCGCCTACCCGCACTACCTGGCGCCGACGCCGTCGATGACCGTGGTGCAAATGCAGGCCGACCCGGACGAAGGCTCGCTGAGCAGCGGTTTCCCGCTGCCCCGCGATACCGTACTGCGCGCCGCCCTGGGTCGCGAATCCCAGACTTGCTGCGAGTACCGCACCGCTCACCCGGTGACGTTGTGGCCGTTGCAGGTCAGCCAGGCCGAATATTTCGGCAACCCGTCCGCCGTGCTCGGGCGCCTGGCCGCCAGCGAACCGAAAGCCAAGGCCGGCCTGCGCCTGACCCTGCGCACCGGCGCCGAGCTGCCGTTCAACAGCCTGGCCCTGGACAACCTGCCGCTGTACCTCAGCGGCGCCGACGAACAGCCCTTCCGCCTTTACGAACAGCTGCTGGGCAACGCCTGCGCGGTGTTCGCGCGCCAGCCCGGCGGCAATTGGGTCGAACGGTTGCCCCAAGATGCATTGCGTTCCCAAGGCTTCGATGACGCCGAGGCCGCATTGCCGGTGGTGTCGCGGGCTTTCCAGGGCTATCGGCTGCTGCAGGAATATTTCGCCCTGCCCCATCGCTTCCTGTTCGTCGACTTCACCCAGCTCAGCCGCGCGGTCAAGCGCTGCGAAGGCCAGGAGCTGGAATTGATCGTGCTGTTCGACCGTCACGATCCGAGCCTGGAAGGCAGCGTTGGCGCTTCGCAGTTCCTGCCGTTCTGCACCCCGGCGATCAACCTGTTTCCCAAGCGCCTGGACCGCATTCACTTGTCGGACCGCGTCAACGAACATCACGTGATCGCCGACCGCACCCGGCCGATGGATTTCGAAGTGCATTCGCTGACGGGGCTGACCGGCCACGGCACCGGGCCGGAGCAACCGTTCCTGCCGTTCTACGCCGTGCGCGATCCGTCCCGCTATGGCCGCGACAAAGCCTATTACACGGTACGCCGTGAGCCGCGCGTGCTGTCCAGCGACCAGCGCCGCAACGGCCCGCGCTCGACCTACGTCGGCAGCGAGACCTTTGTCAGCCTGGTGGACAGCCAGCAAGCGCCCTATCGCCACGACTTGCGCCAGCTGGGGGTGACCGCGCTGTGCACCAACCGCGATCTTCCGCTGTTCATGAGCGTGGGCAACGGCAAGACCGATTTCACCCTGGCCGACAGTGCGCCGGTGGGCGCGGTGCGTTGCGTGGCAGGTCCCAGTCGTCCACGGGCCAGCCATGCCCATGACGCCAAGGCCTGGCGATTGATCAGCCAGTTGTCCCTGAACTACCTGTCGTTGAGCGAACAGGGCCAAGGCGCCGCCGCCCTGCGTGAGCTGCTGCGACTGTACGGCGACAGCAACGACGCCGCGCTGCAATTGCAGATCGAAGGCTTACGGGAGGTCAGCAGCAAGGCGTGCACCCGACGCCTGCCGATGCCCGGCCCGATCGTCTTTGGGCGTGGCCTGGAGATCATCCTGGAATTCGATGAAAACGCGTTTCGCGGCACCGGGGTGTTCCTGCTCGGCGCGGTACTGGAGCGCTTCCTGGCACGCTACGTGTCGATCAACAGTTTTACCGAGACGGTGATCCGTACCACCGAACGCGGCGAGATCATGCGATGGAAAGCCAAGCCCGGACGTCGTCCGACCCTTTGAGTACCCTGGAGGCGATGCACCAGGAACCCTGGGAATACGACTTTTTCCAGGCGTTGCGGCGCATCGAATGTGAAACCCCCGAACTGCCGCGCCTGGGCCATTCCCTGCGCCTGGCCGATGACCCGTTGCGCCTCGGGCAACAGGCCGACTGTACCTTCGCCCCGGCGACCCTGGCCTCGGTGCAACCGGGCGTGGACGGCGCGCCGGCGCGCCTGGAACAGTTCTTCTTCGGCCTCGGCGGCCCCAACGGCCCGATGCCGCTGCACATCACCGAATACGTGCGCGAACGCCAGCGCAACAATGGCGACAGCACCAGCAAGCGCTTCCTCGACGTGTTCCACCATCGCCTGCTCAGCCTGTTCTACCGGGCCTGGGCCGAAGCGCGGCCGACCGTCAGCCACGATCGCCCGGACGATGACTATTGGTCGGCGCGCCTGGCGGCACTCAGCGGCCGGGGCATGCCGAGCCTGCTCAACCAAGGGTTGATCCCCGACACGGCGAAGCTGCACTACAGTGGCCACCTCTCGGCGCAAACCCGTTATCCGGACGGCCTGAAGGCGATCCTCAGCGAGTATTTCGGCCTGCCGGTGGAAATCGAAGAATACGTCGGCCAGTGGCTGGAACTGCCGGAGCGCAGCCGCGTCGGTGTCAGCGCCCATCAGTTGGGCGTGGACTTCTGCCTGGGCCGTTTCGTGTGGGACCGCCAGCACAAATTTCGCATTCGCCTGGGCCCGCTCAAGCTCGATGACTACATGGGCATGCTGCCCGGCAGCCAACCGTTCAACGAGCTGGTGGCCTGGGTCGCCGAATACCTGGGACACGAGCTGGACTGGGACCTGAACCTGGTGCTGGAACAGCCCGAAGTGCCCGCACTACAACTCAATGGCCGTTTCCGCCTGGGCTTCAACACCTGGCTGGGACGACCTGAAAAAGATGCCAACGATCTAATACTGGCCCGGCACTACGCCGAACAGGCCAACACCTCACAGACCTCAAGGAGCCATGAGCATGGGTGAAATCAGTCGCGCCGCGTTGTTCGGCAAACTCAACAGCGTGGCCTACAAAGCCATCGAAGCCGCCACCGTGTTCTGCAAATTGCGCGGTAACCCTTATGTGGAGCTGGCCCACTGGTTTCATCAATTGCTGCAACTGCAGGACTCGGACCTGCACCGCATCATCCGCCAGTTCAACATCGAGCCGGCGCGCCTGGCCCGTGACCTGACCGAGGCACTGGATCGTTTGCCACGCGGTTCGACATCGATCACCGACCTGTCCTCCCACGTTGAAGAAGCCGTGGAACGTGGCTGGGTCTACGGCAGCCTGATGTTCGGCGAAAGCCAGGTGCGCACCGGTTATTTGGTGCTGGGCATCCTCAAGACGCCGAGCCTGCGCCACGCGCTGCTGGGCCTGTCGTCGGAGTTCGACAAAGTCAAGGTTGAAGCCTTGAGCGAACGCTTCGATGAATACGTTGGCGACTCGCCGGAAAACGCCCTGGCCGCCAGCGACGGTTTCAACGCCGGCGCGGTGCCGGGCGAGGCCAGCGGCGCGATGGCCCCTAGCGCCATGGGCAAGCAGGAAGCGCTCAAGCGCTTTACCGTCGACCTCACCGAGCAGGCCCGCAGCGGCAAGCTCGACCCCATCGTCGGCCGTGACGAAGAGATCCGCCAACTGGTGGACATCCTCATGCGCCGTCGGCAGAACAACCCGATCCTCACCGGTGAAGCCGGCGTGGGCAAGACCGCCGTGGTCGAAGGCTTTGCCTTGCGCATCGTCGCCGGCGACGTGCCGCCGTCCCTCAAGGACGTGGAGCTGCGCAGCCTCGACGTGGGCCTGTTGCAGGCCGGCGCGAGCATGAAAGGCGAATTCGAACAACGCTTGCGCCAGGTCATCGAAGACGTCCAGGCCTCGCCCAAGCCGATCATCCTGTTCATCGACGAAGCCCACACCCTGGTGGGTGCCGGTGGCGCCGCCGGCACGGGCGACGCGGCCAACCTGCTCAAGCCGGCCCTGGCCCGCGGCACCTTGCGCACCGTGGCCGCCACGACCTGGGCCGAGTACAAGAAGCACATCGAAAAAGACCCCGCCCTGACCCGCCGCTTCCAAGTGGTGCAAGTCGCCGAACCGTCTGAAGACAAAGCCCTGCTGATGATGCGGGGCGTGGCCTCGACCATGGAAAAACACCATCAGGTGCAGATCCTCGACGAAGCCCTGGAAGCCTCGGTCAAGTTGTCCCACCGCTACATTCCCGCGCGCCAGTTGCCGGATAAATCCGTGAGCCTGCTGGACACCGCCTGCGCCCGCGTCGCCATCAGCCTGCACGCCGTGCCCGCCGAAGTGGACGACAGCCGCCGCCGTATCGAAGCGCTGGAAACCGAGCTGCAAATCATTGCCCGCGAGCACGCCATCGGCGTGGCCATCGGCAGCCGCCAGACCCAGAGCGAAAGCCTGCTGGGCGCCGAACGTGAGCGTCTGGCGGAGCTGGAAAGCCGCTGGGCCGGAGAGAAAACCCTGGTGGACCAATTGCTGGAAACCCGCGCCACCCTGCGCGAGCGCGTCGGCGCGGTGGACAGCGAAGACCGCAGCGAAGCTTCTGACAACGAAAGCCACGCCCTGCGCGAGAAACTGGTGGACCTGCAACAGCGCCTGACCGCCCTGCAAGGTGAAAACCCATTGATCCTGCCGACCGTGGATTATCAGGCCGTGGCCTCGGTGGTTGCCGATTGGACCGGTATCCCGGTGGGCCGCATGGCCCGCAACGAGCTGGAAACCGTGCTCAACCTCGACCAGCACCTGAAAAAACGCATCATCGGCCAGGACCATGCCTTGCAGATGATCGCCAAGCGCATCCAGACCTCCCGCGCCGGCCTCGACAACCCGAGCAAGCCGATTGGCGTGTTCATGCTCGCCGGCACCTCCGGCGTGGGCAAGACCGAAACCGCTCTGGCCCTGGCCGAAGCCATGTACGGCGGCGAGCAGAACGTCATCACCATCAACATGAGCGAGTTCCAGGAAGCCCACACCGTGTCCACCCTCAAGGGCGCGCCACCGGGCTACATCGGCTACGGCGAAGGCGGCGTGCTGACCGAAGCCGTGCGGCGCAAACCGTACAGCGTGGTGCTGCTGGACGAGGTTGAAAAAGCCCACCCGGACGTACATGAGATCTTTTTCCAGGTATTCGACAAGGGCGTGATGGAAGACGGCGAAGGCCGGGTGATCGACTTCAAGAACACCCTGATCCTGCTGACCACCAACGCCGGCACCGAGCTGATCGCCCAGGTCTGCAAGGACCCGCAAAACGTGCCCGAGCCGGAAGAGATCGCCAAGGCCCTGCGTCAACCGCTGCTGGAAATTTTCCCGCCGGCGCTGCTGGGTCGCCTGGTGACGATCCCGTATTACCCGCTCAGCGATGAGATGCTCAAGGCCATTACCCGCCTGCAACTCAACCGCATCAAGAAGCGCGTGGAGAGCACCCATAAAGTGGCCTTCGACTACGACGACGCGGTGATCGACCTGATCGTCTCGCGGTGCACCGAAACCGAAAGCGGCGGGCGCATGATCGACACCATCCTGACCAACAGCCTGCTGCCGGACATGAGCCGCGAGTTCCTCACCCGCATGCTCGAAGGCAAGGCCATGGCCGGCGTGCGGATCAGCGCGGTGGACAATGAACTGAAGTACGATTTCAGCGATGCGGCCTGACTTCAGGTAACACCGCACGACCCTGTGGGAGCGAGCCTGCTCGCGAATGCAATCTGTCAGTGACATCCTTGTTGACTGACACACCGCTTTCGCGAGCAGGCTCGCTCCCACAAGGGCTATTCGGTTCCGTCAGTTATTACCATTTACATGAGATCACCGATGCTATTCAACCAAGCCTCACGCCTGGCCAAGATCACCAGCCCGCTGGGGCCCGAGGTGTTGTTGCTCAAGGACATGGGCGGCGGCGAAGAGCTGGGGCGGCTGTTCAACTATGAGTTGCAGCTGCACTCGCTGGACAACGCCATCGACCTCAATCAGGTGCTCGGCAAACCGATGTGCGTGAGCGTTCAGCTGGACGGTGGCGGCGAACGGCATTTCCACGGCATCGTTGCGCGCTTCAGCCAGAACGTCGACCAGGGCCAGTTCGCCAGTTACCAGGCCACGCTGCGCCCTTGGTTGTGGTTGCTGACACGCACCTCCGACTGCCGGATTTTCCAGAACCTGACCATCCCGCAGATCATCAAGCAGGTGTTTCGCGACCTGGGTTTTTCCGACTTCGAAGACACCCTCAGCCGCCCGTATCGCGAGTGGGAATACTGCGTCCAGTACCGCGAGACCAGCTTCGATTTCGTCAGTCGACTGATGGAACAGGAAGGCATCTATTACTTTTTCCGCCATGAACAGGGCCGTCATGTGCTGGTGCTGGCCGACGCCTACGGCGCCCACACCACGGCGCCCGGCTATGGATCGGTGCCTTACTACCCGAAGAACGAGCAGCAGCGCGAGCGCGACCATATCCACGACTGGCACCTGGCCCAGGAAGTCCAGCCGGGTTCGCTGGAGCTTAACGACTATGATTTCCAGCGCCCCAGCGCGCGCATCGACGTGCGCTCGGCCATGCCCCGCCCGCACGCTGCCGGCGACTATCCGCTGTTCGATTACCCGGGCACCTACGTGCAAAGCGAAGACGGCGAGCACTACGCCCGCACCCGAATCGAAGCCTTGCAGACCCAGCACGAGCAGGTCGAGCTGGCGGGCAACGCCCGGGGCCTGGGGTCGGGGCATCTGTTCAGCCTCACCGGCTTCACCCGACAGGACCAGAACCGCGAATACCTGATCGTCGGCGCGCGCTATTACATCTCCCAGGAAAGCGGCGAGAGCGGCGTCGGCGCGCCTTCGGCACAGTTCGAAAGCAGCCTGACCTGTATCGACGCCCAACAGAGCTTCCGGCCGATGGCGATCACCCACCGGCCCATCGTCAAGGGACCGCAGACCGCGTTGGTGGTCGGCCCCAAGGGCGAGGAAATCTGGACCGATCAGTTCGGCCGGGTGAAGGTGCACTTCTATTGGGACCGGCACGACCAATCCAACGAAAACAGCTCGTGCTGGATTCGCGTGTCGCAGTCCTGGGCTGGCAAGAACTGGGGCTCGATGCAGATTCCACGCATCGGCCAGGAAGTCATCGTGAGCTTCCTCGAGGGCGACCCTGACCGGCCGATCATCACCGGTCGTGTCTACAACGCCGAGCAGACCGTGCCCTACGACCTGCCTGAAAATGCCACCCAGAGCGGCATGAAGAGCCGTTCGAGCAAAGGCGGCACGCCGGCGAACTTCAACGAAATCCGCATGGAAGACAAGAAAGGCGCCGAGCAGTTGTACATCCACGCCGAGCGCAACCAGGACATCGTAGTCGAGGTGGACGAAAGCCATTCGGTGGGCCACGACCGCAACAAAAGCATTGGCCACAACGAAACCGTGACCATCGGCAACAACCGCCTGCGCATCGTCAAGCAGGAGGACATTTTGTCGGTGGGCCAGCGCAAGACCGACAGCATCAGCCAGAGCTACGTCATCGAAGTGGGCGAGAACCTGCGCCTGGTGTGCGGTGAAAGCATCCTGGAGCTCAACGCCAGCGGCCAGATCAACCTGACCGGCGTGCAAATCAGCTTTTACGCCAGCGGCGATGCCGAATTCAACACCGGCGGCGTGCTGCACCTGAACAATGGCGGCGGCCCCGGCGCCACGCCGGACGGCCAGGGCGTCAAGGCCAGCATCGACGCGAACGTCGCCGCCGCGTTCCCGGCGCCCAAGGGCTAATTCAGAGAACCAAGCACCATGACTTACCGCCTCAACGAATTCCAGCTGCAACTGCCGCCCGCCGAGTTGCTCGACGCCTCGATCAATATCCTCAAGTTCCCTGAACTGGGCACGTCGCTGATCGTCAGCCGCAGCCTGCTGGCCGAGGGTGAAACCTTGCAAAGCAATCTCGACGAGCAGCTCAAGCGCTTGGAGAAACAAGTCCAGGACCTGCGCTGCCAGCCGGGCGCCACCCTGCGCGTGGGTGCGAACCAGGAAGTCGAAGCCATTGAATTACGCAGCCAGTTCAACAAGGGCAACGAGAAGGTCTTCCAGTATCAACTGGCGCTGGTATTGCCGGGCACGCGCAAGATGCTTGCCTTGAGCTATGTAAAAGCCCAGAAGCTGGGCGATGCCGAGGCAGCGCACTGGGCGACGATCAAGGGCTCGTTGACGTTTTGATGCGCAGGCGTGAACCCCTCGCTACAGAGCGGCTTCGTACCTGCGATGTCGGCTTTTTGTCCTGACCAGGCAACGGCCCGCTCAGATATTGGCCGGCACGAAATCCGGCCCGCCCAACTTGTCCCGCACCATCACCGCCGAACGCATCAAGGGCGTCCACATGCCGTCCGGGCTGTTCCACGCCGCACCGGCCCACCGCGTATCGGCCACCAGTTCGGCCTTGTGGTTTTCCAACAGGCGCTTGAGGGCCAAGGCGACGCCGCCCATGTCCACGTCGAACAGATCGCCGTAGGGGCCCAGCGGCTGCTGGCGCTGCTTGTCCTGGCAGAAACGGTAATACCAGACCCAATCGGCAGCGATGTAGATCGCCCGTGTCCGGTCTGGATATGTCGCCAGCATCCGCAACAGGCCCGCCACGAATCGCGCCGGGAAACTCGGGTCATGGGTCTGGAGCCAGTAGGGCATGAGCAACCGGTCGAACGCCGCGACTACGTTTTGGGGCTCGTCGTTGTCGTTCTTGGCCTCGAGAAAGTAGAACGGCTCGCCCACCAGGAATTTATCCAATTCATCATTGGCGAGGGCCAACAGCAGCACGTTGTCTTGCGGGTTGTTCATTGGATTCTCACTACGTCTCGGGTCGTCATCAGCGCATTGATGTCGTTGCCGTGGGCGATGGGCACGTTGTCCAGCACGGCTTCGCGCATGCCGCCTGGATGGGTCAGGCCGCCGGGTCGCCATAGGGAGTTCACACCGCCCTCGTTGCCGGTCGGCATCAGCACCTTGGGCTTGTCCAGGTTCATCATGTAGATGTCCTTGCCCACCAGCGACCCCGGATCGTAACCCAAGGCCGATTCCAGTACCGAAACGTCGCCGGTTTTTTTGTACTCGGCGACCACCGCGTTCAGGTCCGACTTCGCCATGACGAACTTGTTCGGGTTGAACGACCCGTATTTGGGGTTGGAAATATCGTCGGCGGTGAAGAGGAAACTGCCGCCCTCATCCTCGAAGGTCTTGAGGTGCTTGTCGATGTATGGGCCTTCGAGATAGTCGCTCGGCGGTGGCCGGCTGCCCTTGGGGATCGCCATGATATCGGCCTCGGTCGTGCCTGGCTTGTAGGCCGCGACACGCGGTTTTGGCCCCGCGCCGAGACGCGCCATTTTCGGCCCCAGCCCCAGCAGCGCCATGCCGGCGATGCCTTGAAGCAGATCGCGATAACCGGGGCCGAGGCGGTCGCCCAGGTCGCCCAGCAGCGCCATGCCGCCCATCATGGCGCCACCGATGACCACGAACCCGGCAAAAGCCGCCGCCCCGGCCATCGCCGCCAACACGGCGGCAGCGCCCATGGCCACCAACCCCAATGCTTCAAGTCCGGTGTGCAGCCAGCCTTCGATGTCGAGAACAAACGCCACCGAGACCGTCGGCCCGCCGATGAACGTATTCGCGCTGCCAGTCTTGATGTGGGCGCCGCAGACCATCTTGCTCTGCAACCGCGCCGCCGGTTTCCCATTGATGTAGACCGTGGCGCTGCCTTCGGCGATCAGCACCGGGAACGGCCAGATCGGATGGTTCATTGGCAGCCCCGTGCAACCGGCCGACATGTCGACGCCAGCGCGCATGGCATTGCGTCGGTTGATGTGCACGTTGAGACTGCCCATGATCAACGCCCCTGTCGTGGGCTCGGGCAAGTTGAAAATGGTGTTCAGGCCCTTGAGGATCTGGAACATCGACAACCCGCCGGCGGCAATCGAACCGGCCATGATTGCCAGCGCCACGCCCCCGGTCGCCACGGTGGCCGCCACAACCGCCGCGCCGATCAATGCCCCGGCCACGGCACCGGCGACCATCGCGGCGACACCAAAACCGTGGGCTATTTCATCGCCAAGGCGCGCAGCAGCCAGCATGTCCATTGCGTTGTCTTCTTCCTGGAATGATCAGGCGGTCGCCGGCAAGACCTTGAACGAATGCATGGCCGCTTTCCAGGCCGGCTCGTGAAACACGAGATCGTTCGGCGTTGTGGTCAGCGTGGTAATCAGCCCCACGGGCTGGCGGTCGATAAACACCTGGCGCAGCATCAACTCTCGCCCTTCGCGCTGCCAGCTGTAATCAAGCAACACTGCGGCGCGCTCGTGCAGCAAGAAATCCCAACGCTTGATCAGCTTGAAACCCGGTAACTGCTGTTCGGCGCTCGCCAGTTGTTGGTCTACATAGTCGTTGAACGGCGTATCGCCCCGGCTCGGATCGCGGCTGATGACGAAACTGGCTTCCTTGGCACCGCCAACGGCAGGCAGCTTGAAGATATTGATGCTCTGGTCCTGCCAACTGTCAGGGATGTCGAGATCGGCTTCGTGGAGGCGGTAGAGCGTCATGATTCGGGTCGTTTCCAGGCAGAGGGAGGCATCAACGAGCGAGAGATCTTCAAGCAATGAATGGCAACAATCAAGGTGCCTGGAGAGAGCGTTTTCGAGGCCATGACGCCAGTCTCATTTTTAGGTAGCACCCAGAGGGACGGCCCAACGACGCCCTCGGTCCCGTGACGAGCGAGCTTGCTCCCGCTCGGTTGCGCAGCGAACGCAAGATTATTAGGGCCGCTGCGCTGCCCAGCGCGAGCAAGCTCCCTCGCCACGGGCCCTAGGCAAGCTGTCAGGCTTTGTCGATGCCTTGATCAGGTTCGCAGGAATGCCCGGTGCAGCTCATCCAACGTCTGGAAGTGGTGCACCGGGTTTTCCGCGCTCAATTCCTCGAAACTGCCAAACCCATACCCCACTGCTGCGGCGTCCAGGCCGTTGCTGCGGGCACCGATCAGGTCGTGTTTGCGATCGCCGATCATCAGGGTGGCGGCCGGGTCCAGGCTTTCTTCGGCCATGAGATGGGCGATGAGCTCGACCTTGTCTGTGCGGGTGCCGTCCAGTTCGCTGCCGTAGATCACCTTGAAGTGCTTGGCGAAGTCGAAATGGCGGGCAATTTCCCGGGCGAAAACCCAGGGCTTGGACGTGGCGATGTACAGCTGCCGATTTTGATCGGCGAGGGTTTCCAGCAGCGGCAGGACGCCATCGAACACGCGGTTTTCGTACAGGCCGGTGACCTTGAAGCGCTCGCGATAGAAAGACACCGCCTCCCAGGCTTTCGCTTCATCGAAGCCGTAGAACTGCATGAAAGCCTGCAACAGAGGCGGGCCGATGAAGTGTTCGAGGCGGGTCAGGTCGGGTTCGTCGATGCCCAGTTTGCTCAGGGCGAACTGGATCGAACGGGTGATGCCTTCCCTGGGGTCGGTAAGGGTGCCGTCGAGGTCGAAGAGTACAGTCTGGTAGTGCATGAAAATTCCTGGGCAGTGGCGGGACGGTTCAGGGCTGGTCGTAGCCTTCGGCCAGATGCAGGTCCTTGAGCTTTACGTAGTTCGCCGCGCTGTAGGTGAAGAATGCGCGTTCCTTGTCGGTCAGGGGGCGGACCTGTTTCACCGGGCTGCCGACGTACAGGAAGCCGCTCTCCAGGCGCTTGCCCGGCGGCACGAGGCTGCCGGCGCCGATGATGACGTCGTCCTCGACCACCGCGCCGTCCATGACGATGCTGCCCATGCCGATCAGAATTCGACTGCCGACGGCGCAACCATGGAGCATGACTTTGTGGGCGATGGTCACGTCATCGCCGATCAATAACGGAAAGCCATCGGGGTTGAACGGGCCGGCGTGGGTGATGTGCAGCACGCAGCCGTCCTGGACGCTGGTGCGCGCGCCAATGCGGATGCGGTGCATGTCGCCGCGGATGACCGTCAGCGGCCAGACGGAGCTGTCTTCGCCGATTTCGACGTCGCCGATCACCACCGCGGTGCTGTCGACAAAAGCCCCACGGGCAAGCCGCGGGCTGTGATTCTGGTACGTGCGAAGGGTCACGATAGGCTCTCTCTTATCGGGTGATAGGCGCTGCTAGCTGCGGTGAACGCCGATTGTAATTAAGATGGGCCGATGTTTCTTCCAGCGAAGGTGTCAACCGTGAGCGTGAACAACCCTCTTTTGCAGCCCTACGACCTGCCGCCATTCTCGGCGATCCGCGCCGAACACGTGCAACCGGCCATCGAGCAGATCCTGGCTGACAACCGTGCCGCCATCGCCGAAATTCTCAAGACCCAAGTCAAGCAGCCTACCTGGGCCGGCCTGGTATTGGCGATGGACGAGCTCAACGATCGCCTCGGCGCGGCCTGGAGCCCGGTGAGCCATCTGAACGCCGTGCGCAACAGCCCCGAACTGCGCGAAGCCTACGAGGCATGCCTGCCGGCGCTCAGTGCCTACTCCACCGAACTGGGCCAGAACCGCGAGCTGTTCCAGGCCTTCGAAGCCCTGGCGAACAGCCCCGAGGCGGCCGGTTTCGATGTGGCGCAAAAAACCATCCTGGAACATTCCCTGCGCGATTTCCGCCTGTCGGGCATCGACCTGCCGCCCGAGCAGCAGAAGCGCTACGCCGAAGTGCAAAGCAAATTGTCCGAGCTGGGCAGCCGCTTTTCCAACCAGTTGCTCGACGCGACCCAGGCCTGGACCAAGCACGTCACGGACGAGGCCGCCCTCGCCGGCCTGACCGACTCGGCCAAGGCGCAAATGGCTGCCGCCGCCCAGGCCAAAGGGCTGGATGGCTGGCTGATCAACCTGGAATTCCCTAGCTACTACGCCGTGATGACCTACGCCGAAGACCGCGCCCTGCGCGAAGAAGTCTACGCGGCCTACTGCACTCGCGCCTCGGACCAGGGCCCGAACGCCGGTCAGAACGACAACGGCCCGGTGATGGAACAGATCCTCGACCTGCGCCAGGAACTGGCCCACCTGCTGGGCTTCGCCAATTTCGCCGAGTTGAGCCTGGCGACCAAGATGGCCGAGTCCAGCGACCAGGTGCTCAGCTTCCTGCGTGACCTGGCCAAGCGCAGCAAACCGTTTGCCGCCCAGGACCTGGAGCAACTGAAAGCGTTCGCCGCCGAACAGGGCTGCCCCGACCTGCAAAGTTGGGACAGCGGCTTCTATGGCGAGAAACTCCGCCAGCAGCGCTACAGCGTCGCCCAGGAAGCCCTGCGCGCCTACTTCCCGATCGATAACGTGCTGAGCGGCCTGTTCACCATTGTGCAGCGCCTCTATGGGATCGAGATCGCCGAGCTGAAGGGCTTCGACAGCTGGCACCCGGATGTGCGCCTGTTCGAGATCAAGGAAAACGGCCAGCACGTCGGCCGGTTCTTCTTCGACCTCTATGCCCGCGCCAACAAGCGTGGCGGCGCCTGGATGGACGGCGCACGTGATCGCCGCCGCACCGTCGACGGCGTCTTGCAAAGCCCGGTCGCCAACCTGGTGTGCAACTTCACCCCGGCCGACAGCGGCAAGCCGGCGCTGCTGACCCACGACGAAGTCACCACGTTGTTCCACGAGTTCGGCCATGGCCTGCATCACCTGTTGACCCGCGTCGAACATGCCGGCGTGTCCGGCATCAACGGTGTGGCTTGGGACGCCGTGGAGCTGCCTAGCCAGTTCATGGAAAACTGGTGCTGGGAACCCGAAGGCCTGGCGCTGATTTCCGGCCATTATGAAACCGGCGAACCGCTACCCCAGGACCTGCTGGAGAAAATGCTCGCGGCGAAAAATTTCCAGTCCGGCCTGATGATGGTTCGCCAGTTGGAGTTCTCGCTGTTCGACTTCGAGCTGCACGCCACCCACGGCGACGGCCGTAACGTACTGGAAGTGCTCGAAGGCGTGCGCGACGAGGTGTCGGTGATGCGTCCGCCGGCCTACAACCGCTTCCCCAACAGTTTTGCGCACATCTTCGCTGGCGGCTACGCGGCGGGTTACTACAGCTACAAATGGGCGGAAGTGCTGTCTGCCGATGCGTTCTCCAAGTTCGAAGAGGACGGCGTGCTCAACGCCGACACCGGTCGCGCCTTCCGCGAAGCGATCCTGGCGCGCGGCGGCTCCCAGGAGCCAATGGTGCTGTTCGTCGACTTCCGTGGCCGCGAGCCGTCGATTGACGCACTCTTGCGTCATAGCGGCCTGAGCGAGGACGCGGCAGCATGAGCGAGGGGCCTGTGATTACCAAACGACGCTTTATTGCCGGGGCGGTCTGCCCCGCGTGCAGCGAGCCGGACAAGTTGATGATGTGGAACGAAGACGGCGTGCCCCATCGCGAATGCGTGGCCTGCGGTTATTCCGACACGCTCAACGAGCAAGGCCTGTCGGTGCCCAAGGAATTGGGCACCCGGGTCAACACATCGGCGCTCAAGACGCCCGATGCGAAAGTCCAGGCGGTGCAGTTTTTTCCCAACCCGAAATTGAAGAAAAAAAACGACTGACATCTTCGGCATCACCTTCCGGGCCGTTCGGCCCGGAAGCGATACATAGTTACCGCAAGGTTGCCCCCTTTCCTGATCAGACTGACCTGACACGTCCGACTGACAGGAAGCCCCCATGCAACACGCTGATAACCCCCTGCTGCAGCCTTACGACCTGCCGCCCTTTTCGAAGATCCAGGCCGAACACTTCTCCCCGGCCCTTGACCAGATTCTTGCCGAGAGCCGGGCCAAGGTCGCCGAGATCATCGAGACCCAGGCCTCCTTCCCGACCTGGGACGACCTGGTGCTGGCGATGGACGAAATCCATGGGCGACTGAAAGGCTTCGGCTATGTACTGGACCGCATGGCATCCACCAGAAGTGGCGAGGCCTGGGCGCGGGCTTCACTCGACTGCGAGGAGCGCCTGGATGATTTCCAGCGATCGCTGCTGCGCAATACCCAATTGTTTCAACTTTACCAACGCCTGGCAGACAGCGAGATCGCCGCGCACTTTTCCCCAATCAGGAAGAGGACGCTGAATAAAATCCTGCGGCAATGGCGCCGGGACGGCATGGGCTCCGCCGCGCAGGACGCCGTGGACGATTTACAGTCACGTATCCTGGGTGCGCGGAACTTGTTCCTGGAACACCTGCATGAAGCAAACAAAGCCTGGCGCAAGGCCTTCCAGGATGAAGCGGCATTGAGCGGCCTACCGATTTCGTTCAAGCAGCAGATGGCCGAGCAGGCACGTAAACAGGGCCTGTCCGGTTGGTTGCTAACCCTTAACGACGAGTCGTTTCGCATCGTCACCCGCTATGCCGAGGATCCCGTTCTGCGCAAGCAGATGTACGTCGCCTATAGCACACGCGCGTCGGACCAAGGCCCCCACGCTCGGGTTTTCGACAACGGCGAAGTGCTGCGCCAGCTGGTCAGGGATCGTCATGAGCTCGCGACGCTGCTCGGCTACGCAAATTATGCGCAGATGGCGATCGAGCCAGAGCAAGCACAGTCGCCGCAGGAAGTCCTGTCGTTTCTCAACGGGCAGCTCGAACAGCAACAAACATCGTTCGACAACGACAAGAAGCAGCTCCAGGCATTTGCCAGGACCCGAGGCTTCAGCAGTGTGGAACCTTGGAACTATCAATTCCTGGCACAACAGCTTCGTCGCAAGACGGCCGGCGTTTCGGAACAGGACGTCAGCGCCTGGTTTGCGTTGGAGCCGACGTTCGCACGGTTGCTGCTGGTCGCCCGGGACCTCTTTGGCGTGGATATCATCGAACGTGCGGACGTGACGACCTGGCACCCGCAGGTGCGTCTTTTCGAAGTCAGCGAGCGAGACGAAACCCTCGGCTATTTTTATTTCGATCCCTTCGAACATGCGGGCCAGAATGGCTTCCCCAATACCAGCACCCTGCGAAACCGCCGCATCACCGCCGAGGGCCGGCCTCGTTATCCTATCGCCGTGCTCAATGGCTGGCTGCCACAAGGTTCCGCTACGAGCCCGCTGTTGCTGGACCATCGTCAGCTACGAATGCTCTCTCACGAGTTGGGGCATTGTTTGCACCATGTGTTGAGCCGAGCCGAATACCGCGACGTGTCAGGGATCGGCGAGCTCAGCCGGGACGCCGCCGAGTTCGCTGGGGTGCTGTTCGAACAGTGGTGCTTGTCCAAGCCATTCCTGATCCGGGTATCGAAGCACCACCAGACCGGGGCACCGTTGCCGGACCACGTCGCCGACCGATTGCTGACGTATCTTGAGACCCAAACCAGTTGGGACGTAGCGACGTTCCTGCGCGCTGCGTTATTCGACATGGAACTGCACCGCAGCCATGGCGACGGGCGAACGCCGCAGCAAGTATTCGACCAGGTCCGCAGGCAAGTTGGCCACTTGCCGGTGTTCGCGAACGAACGCTGGCCCAATGGCCTGGATTACATGGTCACGGGCTACGCCGCCGGGATTTACGCCTACGCCTGGTCCCGGAACCTGGCCATGACTGTATTCAAGCGGTTCAAGCGCAACGGGTTGTTCGACCGGGAGACCGGCAAGGCGCTGCGCGAAACGATATTGGAACGCGGCGATTCACGACCACTGTCCGAGTCCATCGCGGATTTCTTGCAGGCGACCGATCAACGGGAAGGAACAAGCGTCTGAGGGTCGAGATGATGCGCCGTCGTCGTCGAGTTGACCCAGCTCTTGAGCGAGCACAGGGCAAAAACGCTGGTGCTGCAATCGCCGTTCTTCAATGCCGTGCGCAGTTTCTCCACGTCAACCCGCATGACGTAGCGGACCCCGTCCTTGAAAGAGTGACTGTCACCGAAGCCGCCCTCGGTCATCTCGTCCAGCGCGTCCTCCTTGCTCCAGCCCTGGACGACAATCCTGTACATGGCGGCCACTAAGCCGGTGCGGTCCGAGCCATGCTTGCAATGCATGAGCACCGGGCCATGAGCCTCGGCATCCTCGATGGTTCGAAGTGCCTTTAGAATATCGCTGTCGTCGACGTGATTGGTGCGATAAGGCAATTGAACCCGCTCGATGCCCGGAGCCGCCAGCCAACTGGCATCCGAATCGGGCAAGAAGTTGATGACCGTGCCGATATTGAGTCTTTTTAGCAGGGAGACGGCGCCTTCATCCGGCAACGCGCTGCGGTATAGCGTCGGGGACATCTGGTAGAGGTTGTACTGCTTTCCCACCGGCTGGGCCCATTCGGCAGGCCGCGCCTGCGTCGTCTCCGCAGCCTGGGTTGCGGGGGCGGCGAGCATCAGCAGCAGAACCAGGCAGGACACGGGGTGAAGGCGGAACTTGAGCATGGGGCGGCGACCGGAAGACCACGGGGGCTAAGGCGGTCAGTTTCCGGCGGCGTCGGTTAAAAAGCCGTGAGCGGGACGTCAATGTGGCGTGAAGGCTCGATGTTGTTCAAGGAAGCTTGCTCCCGCTCGGTAGCGCAGCGACCGCTGGATTGTGGGGCCGCTACGCCCGAAGTGTCGGACAGGCCCAGCGGGAGCAAGCTTCCACAAGCGCAATCTGAACGCCGAAGGTCATTTAGTCTTGGCCACTTTCCATGCACCGTCCATCTTGCCGTCGCCAGTCATGTCTCCGGCCTTCTTGTCCATTACGAAGGTGTACAGTGGTTTACCCTTGTAGGCCCACTGCATCGAGTCATCGTCACGCTTGATCACGGTCCAGTCCCCCTTGGATTCATCTCCCTTCTCGGCCATCAGCGGCGGCCAATTAACCGCGCACTGGCCATTGCATGCGGACTTGCCGGCCGAGTCCTTGGCAAAGGTATAAAGGGTCATACCCTTGTGGTCAGTGAACATGCCATCCTTCTCCATTGCAGGCTCGGCAGCCATCGCCAATCCAGGCAGAACCAGGGCAGCAGATATCAGCAGGGCTTTGAGAGAAACATTCACGCGCGTCATGGAAACCTTCCTTTGCAGTTGTCAGGATTCGGACTCAAAGCGTAGTCCAGGATCCCCTTTGCTGCCGCCTCAGGAAATAACTGTCACACGACTGCAATAATTCCGTTATCTAATGCGGCGCAAGACAGTTAAATGACAAGAGGATTAACCCATGGTTGGCAGGAGCATTCTGATCGTCGACGACGAGGCGCCCATTCGCGAGATGATCGCCGTTGCGTTGGAGATGGCCGGCTATGACTGCATGGAAGCAGAGAACTCCCAACAGGCCCACGCCATCATCGTCGACCGCAAGCCCGACCTGATTTTGCTGGACTGGATGCTGCCCGGCACGTCAGGCATCGAGCTAGCGCGGCGCCTCAAGCGCGATGAGCTGACCGGTGACATCCCGATCATCATGCTCACCGCCAAGGGCGAAGAGGACAACAAGATCCAGGGCCTGGAAGTCGGCGCCGACGACTACATCACCAAGCCGTTTTCCCCTCGGGAACTGGTGGCGCGCCTCAAGGCCGTGCTGCGTCGCGCCGGGCCGACGGATGGCGAAGCGCCCATCGAAGTCGGCGGCCTGCTGCTCGACCCGATCAGCCACCGGGTGACCATCGATGGCAAGCCCGCCGAGATGGGCCCGACCGAATACCGCCTGCTGCAATTCTTCATGACCCACCAGGAGCGCGCCTACACCCGCGGGCAGCTGCTGGACCAGGTCTGGGGCGGCAACGTGTACGTCGAGGAACGCACCGTGGACGTACACATCCGGCGCCTGCGCAAGGCCCTCGGCGATGCCTACGAGAATCTGGTACAAACCGTGCGCGGCACCGGGTATCGTTTCTCGACAAAGGCCTGATACGAGCCCTTACCGCCCGACAAGCTGACAAGGACGCGCGTTGACGTGAATCAAAACTGGCATGGCACCCTCATCCGCCATATGTTGTTGCTGGTTACCGGATGCCTGTTGATCGGCCTGATCACCGGATATTACGGCTGGAGCCTGGCCGTGGGGCTGGCGCTTTACCTTGCCTGGACCCTCAAGCAATTGCTGCGCCTGCATGAGTGGCTGCGCCTGCACCAACCCGACGAAGCCCCGCCCGACGGCTACGGCTTATGGGGCGAGGTGTTCGATAGCATCTATCATCTGCAACGGCGCGACCAGCGCGTTCGTGGCCGCCTGCAAGCGGTGATCGACCGCGTCCAGGAATCCACCGCGGCGCTCAAAGACGCGGTGATCATGCTCGACAGCGAAGGCAACCTGGAGTGGTGGAACCGCGCCGCCGAAACCCTGCTGGGCCTCAAGACCCCCCAGGACAGTGGCCAACCGGTGACCAACCTGGTTCGCCATCCGCGGTTCAAGGAATATTTCGAGCAGGACAACTACGCCGAACCCCTGGAAATCCCTTCGCCCACCAACGATCGATTGCGCATCCAGCTCTACATCACCCGCTACGGCAACAACGAGCATTTGATGCTGGTGCGGGACGTGACGCGCATCCATCAGCTGGAACAGATGCGCAAGGATTTCATCGCCAACGTGTCCCACGAGCTGCGTACCCCGCTGACGGTGATCTGCGGTTACCTGGAAACCTTGCTCGACAACGTCGAGGAAGTGAACCCGCGCTGGAGCCGGGCCTTGCAGCAGATGCAGCAACAAGGCGGGCGCATGCAGACCTTGCTCAACGATTTGCTGCTGCTGGCGAAACTGGAAGCCACCGATTACCCGTCGGACAACCAGCCGGTACCCATCGACGAACTTCTGCAGATCATCGTCGAGGATGCACAGGAACTGTCCGGCCCCAAGCAACAGGCCATCACCCTCGAAGCCGACCCGGCCGTCCAGCTCAAAGGCAGCGAGGCGGAACTGCGCAGCGCGTTTTCCAACCTGGTGTTCAACGCGGTCAAGTACACGCCAGAACAAGGACGGATCCACGTCCGCTGGTGGGGCGATGAACAGGGCGCGCACCTGAGCGTGCGCGATTCCGGTATCGGCATCGACAGCAAGCACCTGCCGCGCCTGACCGAACGCTTCTACCGGGTCGACTCCAGCCGCAACTCCAACACCGGCGGCACGGGGCTGGGACTGGCCATCGTCAAACACGTCTTGCTGCGCCACCGTGCACGCATGGAAATCAGCAGCGTGCCCGGTCACGGCAGCACCTTCACCTGCCATTTCGCTCCAGCACAGGTGGTTCGCGCGCGCCTCCCCAACCGCGACGAGTGACGCCGACCAGCCCTTCCCTCTAGGCAATCGCCAAGTCAGCCGCTACATTGGCTGACTTATGCCTGCCTTTTCAGGCACTGATTTCGAACCTTACGCACTTACGGAACCTGCAAAACTCCATCATGGACCCTTCCCCTGGCTTGTCCCTCGTTACGCTCTTCGCCGAATTCGGCATGATTCTCTTTGCTTTGATCCTGGTCCTGCTCAACGGATTTTTCGTTGCGGCGGAGTTCGCCATGGTCAAGCTGCGCTCGACCCGGGTCGAGGCCATCGCCGAGCAGCATGGCTGGCGTGGGCATATCCTGCGCACTGTCCATAGCCAGCTCGACGCCTACCTGTCGGCTTGCCAGCTGGGTATTACCCTCGCCTCCCTGGGCCTGGGCTGGGTCGGTGAGCCGGCGTTCGCCCATATCCTCGAGCCGTTGCTGGGCGCGATCGGTGTCGAGTCGCCGGAAGTGATCAAGGGCGTGTCGTTCTTCACTGCGTTCTTCATCATTTCCTACCTGCACATCGTGGTCGGCGAGCTGGCGCCCAAATCCTGGGCGATTCGCAAACCCGAGCTGCTGTCCTTGTGGACGGCCGCGCCGTTGTACCTGTTCTATTGGGCCATGTACCCGGCGATCTACCTGCTCAATGCCAGCGCCAACGCCATCCTGCGCATCGCCGGCCAAGGCGAGCCCGGGCCTCATCATGAACACCACTACAGCCGCGAAGAGTTGAAGCTGATCCTGCACTCCAGCCGTGGCCAGGACCCAAGCGACCAAGGCATGCGCGTGCTGGCTTCCGCCGTGGAAATGGGAGAGCTGGAAGTGGTGGACTGGGCCAACTCCCGGGAAGACCTGGTGACGCTGGAGTTCAACGCGCCGCTCAAGGAAATCCTGGCGATGTTCCGCCGCCACAAGTTCAGCCGTTATCCGGTGTACGACAGCGAGCGCCAGGAGTTCGTCGGCCTGCTGCACATCAAGGACCTGCTGCTGGAACTGGCGGCCCTGGATCACATTCCCGAATCGTTCAACCTGGCCGAACTGACCCGGCCATTGGAGCGCGTGTCGCGGCACATGCCGTTGTCGCAATTACTGGAACAATTCCGCAAGGGCGGCTCGCACTTCGCCGTGGTCGAAGAGGCCGATGGCAACATCATCGGCTACCTGACCATGGAAGACGTGCTGGAAGTGCTGGTGGGCGACATCCAGGACGAACACCGCAAGGCCGAGCGCGGCATCCTGGCCTACCAGCCGGGCAAGCTGCTGGTGCGCGGCGACACGCCGCTGTTCAAGGTCGAACGCCTGTTGGGGATCGACCTGGACCACATCGAAGCCGAGACCCTGGCCGGGCTGGTCTATGAAACCCTCAAGCGCGTGCCGGAAGAGGAAGAAGTGCTGGAAGTCGAAGGCCTGCGGATCATCATCAAGAAGATGAAGGGGCCCAAGATCATCCTGGCGAAGGTGTTGATGCTCGATTGACCGTCCCGGCGGGCCTCCTGTGGCGAGGGAGCTTGCTCCCGCTCGGCCGGTCCGACGCTTCGGGCGCAGCAGTCGTCGCTTTTGGGGCCGCTTCGCGGCCCAGCGGGAGCAAGCTCCCTCGCCACGAAAAGCCCCCGCGAACGTCTACTGCTTACCCACCGCAAAATTGGGCAGGTCGCCCACCGGTTGGTTGAACTGGTAGGGAATCGACACCAGCCCCAACCCGGTATTGCGCTGTACCACGAAATGCAGGTGCGGGCCGGAGCTGTTGCCGGTGTTTCCCGAGAGCGCCAACGGCGTACCGACCGCCACCCGCTGCCCTTCCCGTACGCTCACCGAGCCCTTTTGCAGGTGCAGATAGACACCCATGGTCCCGTCGTCATGCAGCACGCGCACGAAGTTGCCGGAAGGGTCGGTGCCGCGTCCGGTCTGCGAGTTTTCGGTCTTGACCACCACGCCGCCCCGCGCCGCGATGATCGGCGTGCCCTCGGGCATCGCGATGTCCATGGCGTAGCGGTTCTTGGGACCGTAGTGGCTGTATTGGCCATTGGCACCCTGGCTCAATCGAAACGGCCCGCCGACCCAGGGCAGCGGGTAGCGATACGCCTGCGCGGTGCCTGCCGGGTCGCCCAGGGAATATTCGAACCTTGGGGTGTACACGAGGGGCCTGCCGGGCCGGGTGGCGGTGAGCAGCGCCAGGCGCAGGTTGCTGCGCGCTGGCATCACCCGACGAATCGGCCGGCTCGGCGCCCCGCTGACGTTGCGCAACCCGACGAAACTCAGCTCGATCTCGACGGGCGCATACAGGTCATTGCGCACGTAAACCGCGTCCGCGCCCTTCTGCTTCTTGATATCGAGGAACACCTGCCGCTCCAGGCGTTCGACCATCCGATCACGGAACACGAACACCTGGGCGCCTTTGCTGGGGCGGTCGCTATAGGAAACCACGCCATTGGCATCGGTGGATTTGTAGATGGTCATGGCCAGGGCCGGGGTGGCGGCCAGGACGAGACCACAGGCGAACAACAACGGCACGAGCATGGGCAAGAATTCTGTCGAAATGAAGGCCTGCAAAGCAGCCTAGCAGCTGGGATGGACCAGCGTAGTCGGCAGATGTTTCAAAAATGGATCAGCGGTCGGTGTTGGAGCTGATGGCCTCTTCGCGAGCAGGCTCGCTCCCACAAGGGATCTGCTGCGGACACAAATTTTGTGACAAACACAGATCAGTGTGGGAGCGAGCTTGCTCCGGGCGGCGATCCGACGAAAGCGGACTGAGGGGCGCCGCCGTATCAGGCGCCCGGTACGAAGTGCTTCTGGGCGGTGCCGCGGGCGATCAGGCGGGAGATGTAGTCGAGTTTCTGCGGGTCTTTGTCGACGAAGCGGAAGGTCAGTTGCAACCATTCGCTGTCGGGCGTCTGCTCATGGGCGACGATGGCGTGCAGGTAGCCGTTCAGACGAGCGGTCTCGGCGTTGTCGCCTTGTTCCATATCCAGTACCGAGCTTTCCAGCACTTGCGGCAGCGTATCGGTGCGCTTGACCACCAGCAGCGCTTCCTTGAGGCTCAGGGCCTTGATCACGCATTGCTGGGTGCCGCTGGACAGGCGCAACTGGCCTTGGCCACGGTTGGTCGGCGAAGTGGTGGCGGCCGGTGCCTTGACCGGCGGGCTGTTGAGCAAACCACGGGCTGGAGCAGCTGGGGCGGGCACAGGGGCGGCGGGGGCCGACGCAACAGCCGCCGTCGGGGGCTTGCCACCGGTCAGGGCGCTGAGGGAGTCATTGCCAAACGCCGAGTTCATCTTGGTCGGCGCGCTGTTCATGAGTGTGTCGAGCTTGCCAACCTTGTTCAGGGCCTGTTTGACCTTGGTCAGCAGCTGTTCATTGGTGAAAGGCTTGCTGACGTAGCCGGATACGCCGGCCTGGATGGCCTGGACCACGTTCTCCTTGTCGCCACGGCTGGTCACCATCACGAAGGGCATGCCTTTGAGGTTGTCCTGCTGGCGGCACCAGGTCAACAGTTCCAGGCCGGACATCTCCGGCATTTCCCAGTCGCACAGCACCAGGTCGAACGCTTCACGGGCCAGCAGGGCCTGGGCTTTCTTGCCGTTCACCGCGTCTTCAATGCGGATACCTGGGAAGTAGTTGCGCAGGCACTTCTTCACCAAGTCACGAATGAACGAAGCATCGTCCACGACCAACACACTGACCTTACTCATCCAGATACACCTCTAAAAAATCCCGGCAAGCATACCGCCTTACTGATGGCATATTGCCAAAAAGCTTCAGTCACGCCGGGACTTTTCGTTCGCGGGGTGCTGCTTTCGACTAAAAAAAGCGCAAAAAAAAAGCCCGACCAGAAGGCCGGGCGCTTTTCTTGGCAATCTTACTTATCGTCAGTTTCACCGGGAACATTAGCGGTTTCGGACGGGGTGCCCTCCACTTCTTCCTTCATCCGCTTGAGCCCCATGTGGCGCACATCGGTGCCACGCACCAGGTAGATGACCAATTCGGAGATGTTGCGCGCATGATCGCCGATACGCTCCAGGGAACGCAGCACCCAGATGATGCTCAACACCCGCGAGATAGAGCGTGGGTCTTCCATCATGTAGGTCGCCAGTTCACGCAGGGCGGTCTTGTATTCGCGGTCGATGATCTTGTCGTACTGCGCCACCGACAGCGCCAGGTCGGCGTCGAAACGGGCAAAGGCGTCCAGCGCGTCGCGGACCATGTTGCGCACCTGGTCACCAATGTGGCGAACCTCGACGTAACCGCGCGGGGCTTCGCCTTCTTCGCACAATTGGATGGCACGACGGGCGATCTTGGTGGCTTCGTCGCCGATCCGCTCAAGGTCGATCACCGACTTGGAAATGCTGATGATCAGGCGCAGGTCGGAAGCGGCCGGCTGGCGACGGGCAAGGATGCGCAGGCACTCTTCGTCGATGTTGCGTTCCATCTGGTTGATCTGGTCATCGATCTCGCGCACCTGCTGGGCCAGGCCGGAATCAGCCTCGATCAGCGCGGTCACCGCGTCGTTGACCTGCTTTTCCACCAGCCCGCCCATCGCCAGCAGGTGGCTGCGCACCTCTTCAAGCTCGGCGTTGAATTGCGCGGAAATGTGATGAGTGAGGCCTTCCTTCGAAATCATGGTTTTGCTCCGCAAAAGCTGTGAGCTGCAAGCTTCAAGCTGCAAGCTGATGTGTGTCGTTACTCGGATCGCTTTTTACTTGCCGCTTGCAGCTTGACGCTTGCGGCTCTAGGGCTAGCCATAGCGACCTGTGATGTAGTCCTCGGTCTGCTTCATGGCCGGATTGGTAAACAAGGTATCGGTGTCACCGAACTCCACCAGCTTGCCCATGTACATGAACGCGGTGTAGTCGGACACACGCGCCGCCTGCTGCATGTTGTGGGTCACGATGACGATGGTGAACTTGGACTTGAGCTCGTAGATCAGCTCCTCGACCTTCAGTGTCGAGATCGGGTCCAGTGCCGAGCAAGGTTCGTCGAGCAGCAGGACTTCCGGCTCCACCGCGATGGTGCGGGCGATGACCAGACGTTGCTGCTGACCGCCGGACAGGCCCAGGGCCGAATCGTGCAGGCGATCCTTGACCTCGTCCCACAGCGCCGCGCCCTTGAGGGCCCATTCCACGGCTTCGTCGAGGACCCGCTTCTTGTTGATGCCCTGGATGCGCAGGCCGTAGACCACGTTCTCGTAGATGGTTTTCGGGAACGGGTTGGGCTTCTGGAACACCATGCCAACGCGGCGGCGCAGCTCGGCCACGTCTTCGCCCTTGCGGTAGATGTTGTTGCCGTAGAGGTTGATCTCGCCTTCGACGCGGCAACCGTCCACCAGGTCGTTCATGCGGTTGAAGGTGCGCAGCAAGGTCGACTTGCCGCAGCCCGACGGGCCGATGAACGCGGTGACGCGCTGTTTCGGGATGTTCAGGCTGACGTCGTATAACGCCTGCTTCTGGCCGTAGAACAGGTTCAGGCCGGGCACTTCGATGGCGACGGTTTCCTGAGCCAGGTTCAAGCTCTGCTTGTCGCGGCCCAGGGCCGACATGTTGATGCCGTGTGTGTGTGCTTCGTGTTGCATGGGAGGCTCCCTGTGCTAACAAATTCGGTTCGGTTGGCCAATGAGTGGCCAGGCCAATCTGTGTATGTGTGGGAGCGAGCCTGCTCGCGATTCAGGCGACTCGGTCTGATTTTAGAACCGAGGTGATGCCATCGCGAGAAGGCTCGCTCCCACAGGAAATCGATGTGTAATCAACTATCCAGTGCTTTGTACTTTTCGCGCAGGTGGTTACGAATCCACACCGCCGACAGGTTCAGGATCGCGATCACCAGCACCAGCAGCAGCGCCGTGGCGTAGACCAACGGCCGGGCAGCCTCTACGTTCGGGCTCTGGAAGCCGACGTCATAGATATGGAAGCCCAGGTGCATGATCTTCTGGTCCAGGTGCAGGTACGGGTAGTTGCCATCCAGCGGCAGCGACGGCGCAAGTTTCACCACACCCACCAACATCAACGGCGCAACTTCGCCAGCGGCACGGGCCACCGCGAGGATCATGCCTGTCATCATCGCCGGGCTCGCCATCGGCAGGACGATTTTCCACAGGGTCTCGGCCTTGGTCGCGCCGAGGGCCAGAGAGCCTTCGCGCACGGTACGTGGAATCCTTGCCAGACCTTCTTCGGTGGCGACGATTACCACCGGCACCGCCAGCAACGCCAGGGTCAACGATGCCCAGAGCAGGCCTGGGGTACCGAAAGTCGGCGCCGGCAAGGCTTCGGGGAAGAACAGTCGGTCAACCGAACCGCCCAGCACGTAGACGAAGAAGCCCAGGCCGAACACGCCGTAGACGATGGCCGGGACACCGGCGAGGTTGTTCACCGCAATGCGGATCAGACGGGTCATCGTCCCCTGGCGCGCGTATTCACGCAGGTAAACCGCCGCCAGCACGCCGAACGGCGTCACGATCATTGCCATGATGAGGGTCATCATCACGGTGCCGAAAATCGCCGGGAAGATACCGCCTTCGGTGTTGGCTTCACGCGGATCGTCGCTGAGGAATTCCCAGACCTTGCTGAAATAGAAACCCAGCTTGGTGAGCGTGCCCATGCCGTTTGGCTGGTAGGCATGCACCACTTTGCCGATTTCGATTTCCACTTCCTTGCCGTTGGCATCGCGGGCCGTCAGGCTGTCGCGATTGAACTGGCCATGCAGGTCGGCCAGGCGCGCCTCGATGTCCTTGTAGCGAGCGTTGAGTTCGGCGCGTTCGCTTTCCAGGTCGGCCTGGGCGGCGGCGTCGAGCTTGCCGTCCAGCTCCAGCTTGCGACCGTGCAGGCGGATGCGCTCCAGGCCAGCGTTGATCGCGCCGATGTCGGTTTTTTCCAGGGTCTTGAGCTCGTCGGCCAATTGGTTGACCCGCTCGATACGCGCCTGCAACTGCGGCCACGCCGCTTCGCCCTCGGCGATGACCTTGCCTTGTTCCTTGACGTTGACCAGGTAGCCGTAGAAATTGCCCCACTCGCGGCGCTCAAGGGCCATCAGCTCCGGTGGTGTGGTCTGGTTGGTCAGCCAGTCGCCGACGATCCAGGTGAAATCGGTGCCGTTGAGGTCACGATTGCCGACCTTGACCAATTCACGGGTCATGAACTCAGGGCCTTCGTCCGGCACCGGCAGGCCAGCACTTTTCAGGCGCTCGCGAGGCACTTCTTCTTTCTGTACGACTTCGCCTACCACCAGGTGCGCAGGCATGCCCGGCACGTTGTAATTGGCGTGGATCAGGTCCGCCGGCCAGAAGTGGCCGAGGCCGCGCACGGCAATCACCGCCAGCAGGCCAATGGTCATGATGACCGCGATGGACACCGCGCCACCGCTGATCCAGACGCCAGGGGCGCCGCTCTTGAACCATCCTTTCAGGGAGTTCTGTTTCACAGACTTCTACCTTTCTTAAAGCGACGAATATTTCTTGCGCAGACGCTGACGGATCAGCTCGGCGAGGGTGTTCATGACGAAGGTGAACAACAGCAGCACCAAGGCCGACAGGAACAGCACGCGGTAATGGCTGCCCCCGACTTCGGACTCAGGCATTTCAACCGCCACGTTGGCCGCCAGGGTGCGCAGGCCTTCGAACAGGTTCATCTCCATGACCGGCGTGTTACCGGTGGCCATCAGCACGATCATGGTCTCGCCCACCGCGCGACCCATGCCGATCATCAGCGCCGAGAAGATGCCCGGGCTGGCGGTGAGGATCACCACGCGAGTCATGGTCTGCCACGGCGTGGCGCCGAGGGCCAGAGAGCCCAGGGTCAGGCCGCGCGGCACGCTGAACACGGCGTCTTCGGCAATCGAGTAGATGTTCGGGATCACCGCGAAGCCCATCGCCAGGCCCACCACCAAGGCGTTGCGCTGGTCGTAGGTGATGCCCAGGTCATGGGAAATCCACATGCGCATGTCGCCGCCGAAGAACCAGGCTTCAAGGTACGGGCTCATGTACAGCGAGAGCCAGCCCACGAACAGGATCACAGGGATCAACAGCGCGCTTTCCCAGCCATCCGGCACCCGCAGGCGAATGGATTCCGGCAGGCGGCTGAAGACGAAGCCGGCGACGAGGATGCCGATCGGCAGCAACATCAGCAGGCTGAAGATGCCCGGCAGGTGCCCTTCGACGTACGGCGCCAGAAACAGGCCGGCGAAGAAGCCGAGGATCACCGTCGGCATCGCTTCCATCAGCTCGATCACCGGTTTGACCTTGCGGCGCATGCCCGGCGCCATGAAGTAGGCAGTGTAGATCGCGGCGGCAACCGCCAGCGGCGCGGCCAGCAGCATCGCGTAGAACGCGGCCTTCAAGGTGCCGAAGGTCAGCGGCGAAAGGCTCAGCTTGGGTTCGAAGTCGGTGTTGGCGGCGGTCGATTGCCAGACGTATTTGGGTTCGTCGTAGTTTTCGTACCAGACCTTGCTCCACAACGCACTCCAGGACACTTCCGGGTGTGGGTTATCCAGCATCAACGGTTGCAGCTTGCCGCCCTGCTCCACGATCAGGCGGTTGGCCCGTGGGGACATGCCGAACAGACCTTGGCCGTCGACTACCTGGTCCACCAGCAAGGTGCGGTGGGCGGTGCTGTGGAACACGCCGAGCTTGCCGGCGGTGTCGAGGGCCACGAAACCCTTGCGGCGTTCCTCGGCGCTGATCTCGACGATGGGCGCGCTGCCCATCTGGAAAGTACGAATCTGTTTGAAGCGCGATTCACCGTCCGGATCGCGAGCCATGAACCACTGGGCCAGGCCACCCTTGGAGTCGCCGATGATCAGCGAAATCCCCCCTACCAACTGGGCGGCCGCGGTGACTTGGGCATCGGCGTTCTCCAGCAGCTTGTAGCGACCGTTCAGGCTCTTTTCCCGCAGGCTGAACACGTCGGCCTGGGCGCGACCGTTGACCACGTACAACCACTGCTGGCGCGGGTCGACGAAAATGTTCTTCACCGGCTCGGTCATCTGCGGCAGGTCGATACGCGTCTGCTCGCTGGTGATTTCGCCGGTCATCATGTTTTCTTCGCTGGTCAGCGACAGCACATACAGCTGCGCGCCACTGGAGCCGGCCAGCAGCAGCGTCGAATCGGTGGCGTTGAGGCTGACGTGTTCCAAAGCCGCGCCCTGCTCGTTCAGCGCGATCGGCGCCTCGCCGTACGGGTATTCGATCGCGGGCGAAATGGTTTTCTTGCCATCGGGGTAACTGACTTTATAAGTGTGGCGGAACACCAGGGCCTGGCCGTTGGACAGGCCGATCGCCACCAATGGGCTGCCGGGCTGGTCTTCACCAATGGACGTCACACTGGCGCCGGCCGGAACCGGCAGGTCGACGCGGCGCAGTTCGGCACCGCTGTCGAGGTTGTAGAACAGCGCCTGGCCCTTGTCGGAGACCCGCATGGCCACTTGGTTCTGCTCTTCGATGGCGATCATCAGCGGCTTGCCGGCGTCTTGCATCCAGGCTGGGGTGATCGAATCCTTGGCGGTCAGGTCCGCGCCCTGGAACAGGGGCAGCACCACGTAGGCGAGGAAAAAGAAAATCAGGGTAATGGCCGCCAGGACGGCGAGGCCGCCCACCAGCACGTACCAGCGGGTCAGGCGATCCTTGAGCGCACGAATGCGGCGCTTGCGTTGCAGCTCAGGCGTATTGAAGTCAATGCGCTTGGGAGGGGAAGTCGTAGTCATTGTGGAGTTGGCCAGATCATTCATGCGCACACCCTAGCGATCCTGTATGACAGAAAGATGACAGTGAAGTGACGCAACAAATCCGCCGCCAGCTAGAAGCGGCAGCGGATGGGAAAATTGGGCGGTGGAAGTGGTCTGCACTCCCACCGCAGCCCGGGCGTTGGCCCGGGCTCAGGTGTTACTGCTTGGCGACGTTGCCGCCTTCCTGCAGACCCAGGTCAGCCAGTGCCTTGGCGGCAACTTTGGCTGGAACCGGGATGTAGCCGTCCTTGACCACGACTTCCTGGCCTTGCTTGGACAGGATCAGCTTCACGAACTCGGCTTCCAGCGGGGCCAGAGGCTTGTTCGGCGCCTTGTTGACGTAGACGTAGAGGAAACGCGACAGCGGGTACTTGCCGTTCAGAGCGTTTTCTTCGGTGTCTTCGATGAACTCGCCGCCTTCTTTCTTGGCCAGGGCAACGGTTTTCACGCTGGCGGTCTTGTAGCCGATACCCGAGTAGCCGATGCCGTTAAGCGAGCTGCTGATCGACTGCACAACCGAAGCCGAACCCGGCTGCTCGTTGACGTTTGGCTTGTAGTCGCCCTTGCACAGGGCTTCTTCCTTGAAGTAGCCGTAGGTGCCGGACACCGAGTTGCGACCGAACAGCTGGACTGGCTTGTTGGCCAGGTCGCCGGTCACGCCCAGGTCGCCCCAGGTCTTGACGTCAGCCTTGGCGCCGCACAGGCGAGTCGAGGAGAAGATCGCATCGACCTGGGCCATGGTCAGGTGCTTGATCGGGTTGTCCTTGTGCACGAACACGGCCAGGGCGTCCACGGCAACCGGGATAGCGGTTGGCTTGTAGCCGTACTTCTGTTCGAAGGCCTGCAGCTCGTTGTCTTTCATCTTGCGGCTCATCGGGCCCAGGTTGGCGGTGCCTTCGGTGAGTGCGGGTGGCGCGGTGGAGGAACCGGCGGCCTGAATCTGGATGTTTACGTTCGGGTATTCTTTCTTGTAGTTCTCGGCCCACAAGGTCATCAGGTTGGCCAGGGTATCGGAGCCGACGCTGGACAGGTTGCCCGACACACCAGTGGTCTTGGTGTAGCTCGGGATCGCAGGGTCAACAGCGGCAACCGCGTTGGCAGTCGCAACGCCAGCAGCGACAAAGGTCATTGCCGCCATCAAACGCTTCAGTTTCATGCCTTACTCCTAGCAGATAGGTGTGTTAAGTCGGCCAAGTATTGGGAAGCCGTGTGAACACTCTATGGCTGAAATATGACAATTGGATGAAAGGCCAGCATTGAGGTTTGCAGGATGTTGTGGCGAAGGGATTCATCCCCTCGCCACAGGGCTGTTCGGCGCCGCTTAGCGGCCTTTCTTCCAAAGATACCCACCGATCACCATCCCGATGCCGCAGATGATCGCGACGTAATACGCCGGCCCCATCGGGCTTTCTTTCAACAGCAGGGTCACGATCATTGGCGTCAAACCGCCGAAGATTGCGTAGGCCAGGTTGTAGGAAAACGATAGCCCACTGAAGCGCACCACGGCCGGGAAGGCATTGACCATGACGTAGGGCACTGCGCCGATGGTGCCCACCAGCAAGCCACTCAAGGCGTAGAGCGGGAACAGCCACTCAGGGTGAGTGAACAGGCTGTGATAGAAGGTCCAGAACGTGATCAACAACAAACCGCTGCCAAACACGAACACCCGGCCGGCACCAAAGCGGTCGGCCAATACACCGGCGCCAATGCAACCGAAACTCAGGAATACGATTGCCAGGCTATTGGCCTGCAGCGCCGTAGTCGGGCTGAAGTGGTGCACCGTCTGCAACACCGTCGGGGTCATCAGGATGACTACGATGACGCCGGCCGACAGCAGCCAAGTCAACAGCATGGAAATGACAATGGCTCCACGATGGTCGCGCAGCACGGCGCGCAACGGCACTTCTTCGGCCAAGGCCTTGCGCAATTGCAGTTCGGCAAACACCGGGGTTTCGTGCAGCCAGCGACGCAGGTACACCGAAAACAGGCCGAACACGCCGCCCAGCAGGAACGGGATTCGCCAAGCGTAATCCGCCACTTCCACCGGCGTATAAATGCTATTGATGGCGGTGGCGACCAACGAACCCAACAGAATCCCCGCCGTCAGGCCGCAGGTCAGGGTGCCGCAGGCGTAGCCGATGTGGCGCGCCGGCACGTGCTCGGAAACGAATACCCAGGCCCCCGGTACCTCGCCACCGATCGCCGCCCCCTGGATCACGCGCATCAGCAACAAGAGAATCGGCGCCCACATGCCGATCTGCGCGTAGGTCGGCAACAAACCCATGATCAGGGTCGGCACGGCCATCATGAAAATGCTCAGGGTGAACATTTTCTTGCGCCCCAGCAGGTCGCCGAAGTGAGCCATGATGATCCCGCCCAGCGGCCGGGCCAGATATCCAGCGGCAAAAATGCCAAACGTTTGCATCAGGCGCAGCCATTCGGGCATTTCAGCGGGGAAGAACAGCTTGCCGACCACGGTGGCGAAGAACACGAAAATAATGAAATCGTAGAACTCCAGCGCGCCGCCCAGGGCAGAAAGCGACAGGGTCTTGTAGTCGTTACGGGTCAGCGGACGGGCGGGTTGTGCGGGCGTCGCCGTGCTCGAAGGCGCAGTGGTCATGGCAAGGGTTTCTCTTATAGTCGGTTCTCGGCCCGACAACACTGATGAGAGCCCGGGCAGGTTCGGCACGATAGCAAATTGTTCGAAAAAGCACATAGAGGGGCGTAATTGACAGTCAAAATCAGAACCCAGTGGTCGTCTCGACGTCTATCGCCCGATATACTCGCAACCTTGCGACACTCTGTAAGGGGTTGCTGTGCGAAAACGCCGTTGGTGATGTAGTACAAGATCAGCCGGTTTCGCAGAGTTTCCCTTTGGCGCGCCTTTACGAAAAACGTGACGAACGTGGCAGTTCGGGCTGAATCGTTTTTTACAAAGACGGCTATTCACCTGAAAGACAAGACAGAGTTACGGGTCAGAGGCACCCCCGGCATGATAGAGCTCGAACAAGAAGATCCAATCCCGCAAGGCGACCTGGCCCTGCAAATCACCGCGCTTCCCCGTGATACCAACGGCTTCGGCGACATTTTCGGCGGCTGGCTGGTGTCCCAGATGGACCTGGCGGGCACTGCGATGGCCAGCAAGGTGGCGGGCGGCCGCGTGGCGACCGTGGCGATTGATCGCATGGCGTTCCTGGTGCCGGTGGCGGTGGGTGCGCAGTTGTCCTTCTATACCCAGGCGTTGGAGATCGGCCGCAGCTCGATCCAGATGATGGTCGAGGTGTGGAGCGATGATCCGTTGTCCAGCGAATGGCGCAAGGTCACCGAAGCGGTGTTCGTCTTCGTCGCCATCGACGGCAGTGGCCGCACTCGCTCGGTTCCACCACGCGCCCGTTAAACGCGGGGGCCGTTTTGCGGTCCATTGCAGTCCATGTTCCTGAACGAGATGCGCCCCATGCCTACGCCCAATGTCGAAGCCGTCAAACTGGATGAACTGAACGGTTGGCGCATCCGCCACGGTCAGGCCGAGTTGCTGGTGGCCCAGCAAGGCGCGCATATCCTCAGCTATCAGGTGGATGGCCAGCCGCCGCTGATCTGGCTCAATGACCAGGCTACGTTCAAGGCGGGCAAGAGCATCCGCGCCGGTGTGCCGGTGTGCTGGCCCTGGTTCGGCAACCTGACCCGCAACCCCGACAGCATCCAGGCCATGCGCGTCAGCAATGAACCGGCCACGGCCCACGGCCTGGTGCGAGCGATGGATTGGGAATTGAAAGGCATCGAGGCCGTGGGCGAGCGCCTGAAAATCGAATTCGTGCTGCCCTACCCGGAAAACGGGCTGCCTGGGTGGCCCCATCAGGTCGACCTGACGCTGACCATCGTGATGGATGAGCAACTGCATATCCGCCTCACCAGCCATAACCGAGGCAGCGAGACCGTCAGCCTCAGCCAGGCGCTGCACAGCTATTTCGCGGTCAGCGATGTGCGCAACGTACAGGTCGACGGGGTCGACGGCCTGGACTACATCGAGACGCTGGACGACTGGAATACACACACCCAGGCGGGCGACCTGCGCTTCATCGGTGAAACCGACCGTATCTATCTCGATACCCCACCGACACTGAGCATCGTCGACCCCCATTGGAATCGACGCATAGAACTGACCGCTAGCGGATCACGCTCGGCGGTGATCTGGAACCCCTGGACCGAGCGCGCCAAGGCCTTCAGCGACATGGCCGACGATGGCTGGCAGCGCATGCTTTGCATCGAGACGGCCAACGTGATGGATGATGCGGTGACGTTGTTGCCGGACGCCAGCCATACCCTTGGCGTGAGTATTTGCAGCAAGCCGCTCTGACACCGCAAGGCTACTGTGGGAGCGAGCTTGCTCGCGATAGCGGACTGACAGTCAACACCCGCGTCGACTGATGCATCGCCATCGCGAGCAAGCTCGCTCCCACAATTGGAACTGTGTCAGGTCAACCGGCCGGTCACAAATCCGCCTCCTGCACCACCCTCACCTTCTCCGCATCCAGCGCATACGCCGCGCTCGCCAGGTCGTTGTCGACCTTCTCGATCTTCAGGGTGCCGGTGACCCACAGCGGCGTATAGATGTCGTCGAGCTTCACGCCCTTAGGATAGCGCACCAGTACCAATTGATTGGGCGGCGGCGGGGGAACGTGGATGCAGGCGCCCGGGTAAGGCACCAGGAAAAACAGCGTACTGCGGCCTTTGGCGTCGGTTTCCAAAGGAACCGGATAGCCGCCAATGCGCAGGTGCTTGTCATTCATCGACGCCACGGTCTTGGTCGAGTACATCACCGCCGGCAAGCCTTTGCTTTGCTTGAGGCCACCTTTTTCGGTGAAGGTGCCACTGGCTTCGGGGGAGTCGTGATCGATCTCGGGCATCGCCTCGAGGGCTTTCTGGTCCGACTTGGGCATCAGTTCGAGCCAGTCGGTTTCCGGTAGCTCGGCGGCGTGGGCCAGGCCACTGCCCAGCAAAAGAAGGGTCAACACTAGACGGCGCATGAAAGGGCTCGGCAAAGAATGGAATGAAACGCCGGGCAGTTTAGCCCTCTCCGTGCGCCGCGCGGAGAGGGCTTCATCAGGTTTGATCAGTTTCTTTTGATCAGGCCGTAGATCACCAGCAACACGATGGCACCCACCAGGGCGCCGATGAAGCCCGCGCCTTCGCCGGCCTGATAGATGCCCAGGGCCTGGCCGCCGTAAGTGGCCGCCAACGAACCGCCGATACCGAGCAGGATAGTCATGATCCAGCCCATGCTGTCATCGCCGGGCTTCAGGAAGCGTGCGAGCAGGCCAACGATCAAGCCGATTAAAATGGTTCCGATGATTCCCATGGCATTTCCCTCTGATTGAACGCTAAGCCAAAACCCTGATCGGGTTTTGGCACTTAGCCATGAGAGAGGTTAGCCGATGAATGGTTCCACCGCCGTTGCAGACTATTGTTCGGCGATCAGCGTTTCGACCTTGATGATCTGCTGGGCCAACGTGGCACGGTCGGCGCAACGCAGGTTGGCGTGGCCAACCTTGCGCCCCACTTTGAAAGCCTTGCCATAGTGATGCAGGTGGCAGTCGGCGATTGCCAGGACTTTCTCGGTGTCCGGCACTTTGCCGATGAAATTCAGCATCGCGCTTTCACCGACCTTGGCGGTCGACCCCAGCGGCAACCCAGCGACCGCCCGCAGGTGGTTTTCGAACTGGCTGCACTCGGCGCCTTCAGTGGTCCAGTGCCCGGAGTTGTGGACACGCGGGGCGATTTCGTTGGCCTTGAGGCCCCCGTCCACTTCGAAGAACTCGAACGCCATCACACCAACGTAGTCAAGCTGCTTGAGCACGCGGCTGGAGTAGTCTTCGGCCAGGGCTTGCAGTGGATGGTCGGTGCTGGCGACGGACAGCTTGAGAATCCCGTCCTTGTGGGTGTTGTGCACCAGCGGGTAGAAGCGGATTTCACCGTCGCGGGCACGCACGGCGATGAGCGAGACTTCACCGGTGAACGGCACGAAACCTTCCAGCAGGCAGCCGACGCTGCCCAGCTCGGCAAAGGTGCCGGCGACATCTTCAGGGTTGCGCAGGACTTTCTGGCCCTTGCCGTCGTAACCCAGGGTACGGGTCTTGAGCACGGCCGGCAGGCCGATTGAAGCGACCGCGGCTTCCAGGTCAGCCTGGGACTGGATGTCGGCAAAGGCCGGCGTCGGGATGCCCAGGTCCTTGAACATGTTCTTTTCGAACCAACGGTCGCGGGCGATACGCAGGGCTTCGGCGCTCGGGTAGACCGGGACGAACTGGGACAGGAAGGCCACGGTTTCAGCCGGGACGCTTTCGAACTCGAAGGTCACCAGGTCGACCTCATCGGCCAATTGGCGCAAGTGATCCTGGTCGCCATAATCGGCCCGCAGGTGTTCACCCAAGGCAGCGGCACAGGCGTCCGGCGCCGGGTCCAGGAAAGCGAAGTTCATCCCCAGCGGCGTACCCGCCAGGGCCAACATGCGACCCAACTGGCCGCCACCGATTACACCGATCTTCATTCTTCAACAACCTCAGGCAATGCGTGGGTCCGGATTGTCCAGGACGCTGTCTGTCTGCTCAGCGCGGAATTTTTTCAGCACGGTATGAAATTGGGGATGCTTGGCGCCCAGGATACTCGCCGACAGCAGGGCGGCATTGATCGCGCCGGCCTTGCCGATGGCCAGGGTAGCGACCGGAATGCCGGCCGGCATCTGCACGATCGATAGCAACGAATCGACACCCGAGAGCATCGAGGACTGCACCGGCACGCCCAGTACTGGCAAATGAGTCTTGGCCGCACACATGCCTGGCAAGTGGGCCGCACCACCGGCGCCGGCGATGATCACTTCGATGCCACGCGCGTCGGCTTCTTCGGCGTACTGGAACAGCAGGTCCGGGGTACGGTGGGCAGACACCACTTTCACCTCGTAAGGGATGCCGAGCTTTTCCAGCATATCGGCGGTGTGGCTAAGGGTGGACCAATCGGACTTGGAGCCCATGATCACGCCAACCAGTGCACTCATCGTCGTGCCTCTTCTCTCTGGGCGCCCTGGGGCGCGTCAAAAAACAACAAGCCACGCAGGAAACCGGCGTGGCTTGTTGTACGAATGATGGTCGGATGAACCGACCGAAGGCCGGGCAGTATACCGAAAACGAAGGATTAAACGCACTTTCGCCGACCATCTGCTTTTTGTGGTGAAGCGGTGATTTTATTGACTTAGAAGTCAATGTTGCAGCACCGCAAATCCCTTTGTGGGGGCGGACCTGCTCGCGATAGCGGTGTATCAGTCGAGCAAGTATTGCCTGCTAGTCCGCCATCGCGAGCAGGCTCGCTCCCACAGGGTTTGCAGTGCTATCAAGATCCCGTGACACCCTGCACCACCCCACCCTCGAGCTTGCGCCACAGCAACCGCACATTGGCCTTGCGCACCAGGGCGCAGCGGTACAGGCGGATCTCCAGCGGGACATGCCATTGCGCCCCGCCGCAGATCACCAGCTCGCCCCGGGCCAGTTCGTTGCGCACGCTCAGGTGAGGCACCCAGGCGATGCCCAGCCCTTCCAGGGCCATGCTTTTCAGGCTGTCGGCCATGGCCGTCTCGTACACCGTGGTAAAGCGCAGCGCACGCTGGCGCAGCAATTGGTTCACCGAACGCCCGAGAAACGCCCCCGCGCTGTAGGCCAACAGCGGCACGCTGGCTTCGCCTTCGAGGTCGAACAACGGCCTTGCGTGTGGATCGGCCGCGCACACCGGCAGCATCTCGGTCTGGCCCAAGTGCAACGAAGGGAAAATCTCTGGATCCATCTGCATGGCTGAATCGGGGTCATAAAAAGCCAGCATCAAGTCACAACCGCCCTCGCGCAAGGCGTGCACGGCATCGCCGACGTTCGTGGCGACCAGCCGCGTGGCGATGTTCATACCTTCGTTACGCAGTTGAGCGATCCAACGGGGGAAGAAGCCCAGCGCCAGGGAGTGGGCCGCCGCCACCTGGATGACTTCTCCCTGCCCGCCTTCGAGATGATGCAAATGCCGCAGCACTTCGCCCAATTGCTCGACCACCGTGCGCGCCGTCACCAGAAATAACTGCCCCGCCGCCGTCAATTCGATCGGCGTGCGCGAGCGGTTGACCAGCGTCAGCCCCAGCGCCGCTTCAAGGCTGCGGATCCGTCGGCTGAAGGCCGGTTGCGTCACGAAGCGGCGTTCGGCCGCCTGGGAAAAGCTGCGCGTCGCGGCCAAGGCACTGAAGTCCTCGAGCCATTTGCTTTCTAGATTCATTACCGTCCTCCCGAGGGACGCACCAAAGCAGGTCACACGCTCGCCGCACTGTCGGCGTCACACGGGCATTATGCCGAATATGCATAGGCCAGTGTTTAACAGCATTGGCCCAAATTTTTCTGAAAGCCTAGGATTCACAGCGTTCCGGCTCTGACCGGGTCCTTATTGAGATGATTTCCATCATGTCCTCCGCTGCATCATTCCGCACAGAAAAAGACCTGCTTGGCGTACTCGATGTACCGGCGCAAGCGTATTACGGCATCCAGACCCTACGAGCGATCAACAACTTTCGTCTCTCCGGTGTCCCGATCTCGCATTACCCTAAACTGGTGGTCGGTCTGGCAATGGTCAAGCAAGCCGCCGCTGACGCCAACCGTGAGTTGGGCCAGCTCAGCGAAGCCAAGCACGCCGCGATCAGCGAAGCCTGTGCACGGTTGATCCGCGGAGATTTCCACGAAGAATTCGTGGTGGACATGATCCAGGGCGGCGCCGGCACGTCGACCAACATGAATGCAAACGAAGTCATCGCCAACATCGCGCTGGAGGCCATGGGTCACCAGAAGGGCGAATACCAGTACCTGCACCCCAACAACGACGTGAACATGGCGCAGTCCACCAACGACGCCTACCCGACCGCGATCCGCCTGGGTCTGCTGCTGGGCCACGACGCGTTGCTGGCCAGCCTCGACAGCCTGATCCAGGCGTTTGCCGCCAAGGGCGAGGAATTCAGCCACGTCTTGAAAATGGGCCGCACCCAACTGCAAGACGCCGTGCCGATGACCCTCGGCCAGGAATTCCGTGCCTTCGCCACCACCCTGAGCGAAGACCTGGCGCGCCTGAAGACCCTGGCGCCCGAGCTGCTGACCGAAGTGAACCTGGGCGGCACCGCCATCGGCACCGGCATCAATGCCGACCCACGCTATCAGGCCCTGGCCGTACAGCGCCTGGCAACCATCAGCGGCCAGCCGCTGGTGCCGGCCGCCGACCTGATCGAAGCCACCTCCGACATGGGCGCCTTCGTGCTGTTCTCCGGCATGCTCAAGCGCACCGCGGTCAAGCTCTCGAAGATCTGCAACGACCTGCGCCTGCTGTCCAGCGGCCCACGCACCGGCATCAACGAAATCAACCTGCCGGCCCGCCAGCCAGGCAGCTCGATCATGCCGGGCAAGGTCAACCCGGTGATTCCGGAAGCGGTCAACCAAGTGGCATTCCAGATCATCGGCAACGACCTGGCCCTGACCATGGCGGCCGAAGGCGGCCAACTACAACTGAACGTGATGGAGCCGCTGATCGCCTTCAAGATCTTCGACTCGATCCGCCTGCTGCAACGGGCCATGGACATGCTGCGCGAGCACTGCATCGTCGGCATCACCGCCAACGAAGCGCGCTGCCGCGAGCTGGTCGAGCACTCGATCGGCCTGGTCACCGCCCTGAACCCGTACATCGGCTATGAAAACGCCACCCGCATCGCCCGTGTTGCCCTGGAAAGCGGCCGCGGCGTGCTGGAGCTGGTGCGCGAAGAAGGCTTGCTCGACGACGCCATGCTCGACGACATCCTGCGCCCGGAAAACATGATTGCTCCGCGTCTGGTCCCGCTCAAGGCTTGATCGACGCCACCACCGCTCACCAGGTCGAGGGACTAGACACCTCTCACCTTTTGAGGGCTTGGGGACTCGTACCCCAAGCCCTTTTTTTTAACCGTCAACTGAGGCGCCAGCGAAATTTGTAGGAACAAGCCTGCTCGCGACAAACAACGACGCGCTGCCGTTGTACCCCGCGTCGCCAGCCATCGCGAACCGGCTTGCTCCTTCAGGAACCTGACCGAAAGGCCAGGAGATAAAAGGGTTCGTTTCGTCGTATGCACCACAACTGTGCAGACGGGCGTCGCACTGATAGGTATAGTGCCGCCCCTCTTCGCATGGGTGGTCGTCGTCAACGAGGCCTCGAAACATGCGAAAACCGAACTAATAACAAACCCGCGAAGTGGACCGGGACGAAACATCGCCCCCTCTGTCGAGCCGCGTGCCGACGGACGTAACACGATGTTTCCAAATGGCCAGCATTTGCTTTTAACAAAAAACAGCGAGGAATACTCATGCTCGAAGTCATCAACGACTTCCTCTCAGGGAAAGTGCTGATCGCGCTCATTGTCGGGCTCGGTGGCTACTTCACGATCCGCTCGCGTTTCGTCCAGTTCCGTCATTTCTTTCATATGTTCGCGGTGTTCCGTGACAGCCTGAAAAGCAGCACCGACCAGCTCAGTTCGTTCCAGGCCTTGATGCTCAGCCTGGCCGGCCGCGTCGGCGCGGGCAACATCGCCGGTGTCGGCATTGCGGTGACCCTCGGTGGTCCGGGTGCGGTGTTCTGGATGTGGGTGACCGCGCTGGTCGGCATGTCCAGCAGCTTCTTCGAATGCTCCCTCGGCCAGCTCTACAAGCGCTGCGACTCCGAAGGCCAGTACCGTGGCGGCCCGTCCTATTACATCCAGCACGGGCTGCAGAAGCGCTGGTTGGGCATGATCATGGCATTCCTGCTGCTGATCACCTTTGGCTTCGCCTTCAACGGCCTGCAAGCCCACGCCGTGACTCACTCGTTGAACAACGCCTTTGGCCTCGACACCACCTACACCGGTTTGGGCCTGGCGGTATTGCTGGGCCTGGTGTTCATCGGCGGGATCAAGCGTATCGCCAAAGTGGCCGACCTGCTGGTACCGGTCAAGACCCTGGCGTATATCGCCGTGACCCTCTACGTGATCGTGCTGCAGTTCGAACACGTGCCGGGCATGCTGGCGACTATCGTCAAGAGCGCCTTTGGCCTGGACCAGGCTTTCGGTGGCCTGATTGGCAGCGCCATTGTCATGGGCGTCAAGCGTGGCGTATTCGCCAACGAAGCCGGCCTGGGCAGCGCGCCTAACGTCGCGGCCGTTGCGTCCGTCGAGCACCCGGTCGCCCAAGGCGTGGTCCAGGCGTTCAGCGTGTTCCTGGATACCTTCGTGATCTGCACCTGCACCGCGCTGCTGATCCTGTTGTCGGGCTTCTACACTCCAGGTTTCGAAGGCGACGGCATTGCCCTGACCCAGAACTCCCTGGCGGCCGTGGTCGGTGACTGGGGCCGGGTCTTCATCTCCGTGGCCCTGTCGTTGTTCGTCTTCACCTCGATCCTCTACAACTACTACCTGGGCGAAAACAACCTGCGCTTCATGCTGGGTGAAAACCGCAAGGCGCTGATGGCGTATCGCACCCTGGTCCTGGCACTGATTTTCTGGGGCGCCATCGAGAACCTGGGCACCGTGTTCGCGTTCGCCGACATCACCATGACCCTGCTGGCGTTCGTGAACCTGATCGCGCTGTTCCTGCTGTTCAAAGTCGGCATGCGCATCCTGCGCGACTACGACGACCAGCGCTCGGCCGGCATCAAGGTGCCTGTCTTCGATTCGAGCAAGTTCCCTGACCTGGACCTGGACCGCAAAGCCTGGCCAGCGAGCCCGTCGGCGCCTGCCGCCGATTCCGGCAACGCTCCGGCAAGCCTGGCTGCAGCGCAACGCTGATCAACGGTCTGTTGGAAAAAAACCGGGCGCATCCCCTGCGTCCGGCGTGACACAACATAAGGTCGGCGTCATGCTCGACCTTATGTTGCGGCAGCGAGTGAAGCTGCTGTTTTCGTCCTCGGAGAACTTCCCATGAATGCCTCGACCTATCCTGCCGCCCAGCACGTCATGGTGCTCTACACCGGCGGCACCATCGGCATGCAAGCCAGCGCCAACGGCCTGGCCCCGGCATCCGGCTTCGAAGCGCGGATGCGCGACTACCTGCACAGCCAACCCGAACTGGTCGTGCCCCAGTGGCGCTTCCGGGAAATGGCGCCGCTGATCGACAGCGCCAACATGACGCCAGCGTACTGGCAGCAACTGCGCGAAGCGGTGGTCGATGCCGTGGATGTGCAAGGCTGCGACAGCGTGCTGATCCTCCACGGCACCGACACGCTGGCCTACAGCGCCGCTGCGATGAGCTTCCAGTTGCTGGGCCTGCATGGGCGGGTCTGCTTCACCGGTTCGATGCTGCCCGCCGGCGTGACCGACAGCGATGCCTGGGAAAACCTCAGCGGCGCGCTGGTCGCCCTCGGCCAAGGCCTGGCGCCGGGCGTACACCTTTATTTCCACGGTGAACTGCTGGCGCCGACCCGTTGCGCGAAAGTGCGCAGCTTCGGCCGTCATCCGTTCAAGCGCCTGGAACGTCAGGGCGGGGGCATCAAGGCGGCTTCCCTGCCAACGCAGCTGAATTACAACCAGCCCAAACACTTGGCGAATGTCGCGGCGTTGCCGCTGTTTCCCGGCATCGGTGCCGAGATCATCGATGGCCTGCTGGGCAGCGGCATCCAGGGCCTGGTGCTGGAGTGCTACGGCAGCGGCACCGGGCCGAGCGACAGCCCGGCGTTCCTCGCCAGCCTGGCACGGGCGCGGGACAGCGGCGTGGTGGTCGTGGCGGTGACGCAGTGCCATGAAGGCGGCGTCGAGCTGGACGTGTACGAAGCCGGCAGCCGTTTGCGCGGCGTTGGCGTGCTGTCCGGCGGCGGCATGACCCGCGAGGCGGCGTTCGGCAAGTTGCAGGCATTGATTGGCGCGGGGTTGCCGGTGGATGAGGTTCGCCGGCTGGTTGAGCTGGATCTGTGTGGCGAGCTGAGCTGATCCGAACCTGCACCGAGTTGTGGTGAGTGGCTTTTGTGGCGAGGGAGCTTGCTCCCGCTCGGTTGCGCAGCGACCGCAAGATTTAGGGGGCCGCTTCGCCCGAGGCGTCGGACCGGCCCAGCGGGAGCAAGCTCCCTCGCCACAATGGCAGTGTCCTGGCAGATACCGTTCGGCATACAACTTGCTCCGTCTCCCGTCTCCCCAGGCTGGAAACGGACCATGTTGCATTCCCACCTCACCACCCTCAACGCCGTCTCCCTGGTACTCGATGCCTTCAAGCACGATGGCCTGCCCAGTGATGCATTGCTGGCCGGCAGCGGCATCAGCACGGCGGACTTGAGCCGGGCCGACACGCGCATCACCACCAACCAAGAGATGCAGGTCTGTGCCAACGCCGTGGCCCTCAAGCGCGACATTGGCTTGGAATTGGGGCGCAACATGCACGTTTCTTCCTACGGCATGCTGGGATACGCCCTGCTCACGAGTGCCACCTTAGGTGACGCTTTGCGCCTGGCGTTGCGCTACCCGGCGCTGTTGGGAACACTTTTCGAGCTGGCCTTGGAGGACGACGGCGAGCACATCTGGCTCAGCGCCGGCGACTACCGGGAGAACCCGGCCCTGGCGGTGTTCAACGCCGAGTTCTGCATGGTGTCGCTGAAGGTGATCTGCAACGACCTGCTCGGTCACCCGCTGCCCTTGCGCGCGGCGCGCTTCGAACACTCGGCGCCGGACTACCAGGCGCGCTACGCCTACCTGTTTGACTGCCCGGTGCGCTTCGACAGCTTCGATAACGCCTTCGCCTTCGATCGCTACTGGCTGGAACAACCCTTGCCGCTGGCCGACCCCATCACCCACCAAGCCATGGCCGAACGTTGTCGGCGGCAAAACACGGAATTCACCGGCCGCCAAGCCTGGCTGGGACGAATCCGCCAACTGCTCGGCGCGCAACTGGACGCCGCCCCGGGCCTGGAAGGCCTGGCCGAGCAAATGAACTGCTCGGCGCGCACCCTGCGCCGGCACCTCAAGGACCTGGGTTGCAGCTACCAAGAACTGCTCGATGAACTGCGCTTCGAGCGGGCCAAGCAGATGCTCTGCGAGGATCAGCTGCCGATCTACCGGATCGCCGAACTGCTTGGCTTCAGTGAAACAGCGAGCTTTCGCCATGCCTTCGTGCGCTGGAGCGGCGTGGCGCCGAGTCGGTTCAGGGCGTGAAAGTTGGCTTCAACACGATCCCCGTGGTGAGGAAGCTTGCTCCCGCTCGGCGGCGTAGCCGTCGCAAACCGGCTGACGCGGATTATCTATAGAAACGCGTTGGATCGGTTGGGGCGGCTTCGCCCCCCAGCGGGAGCAAGCTCCCTCGCCACGGGTTGTGAAACTGCGAACCCGTCCACGCCCCGAATCGGCTCACACCCGCGCCAACAAGGGGCGATTTACGGTCAAACCTTTTGGCCATTTCGATCCCCTTTTGGCCTCTCCTGCCGTTCTCCGAAACGCTTCGCGCCGCAAGACTGTGTTCCAACGAATCAGCCCTGCGGAGAACAAGAATGCTGACGATCTACTCAGACGATCACCACCTGCACCACGGACGCTGCGAATTGATGGATGGGCAGTTGATGCCCTGTTTCGAAATGCCGTCCCGGGCCGACCATGTGTTGGAGCGGGTCAAGGCTCGGGCGTTGGGGCCGGTGGAGGCGCCGAAGGACTTCGGCCTCGCGCCGATCCAGCGTGTCCACAGCCCGGCGTACCTGGAATTTTTCAAAGGCGCCTGGGAGCGTTGGACCGAGTTCAATCGCGACGGTGACCTGCTGCCCTACACCTGGCCGGCCCGCACCTTGCGCTCGGTGATCCCGACCAGCCTGCACGGCCAGCTCGGCTATTACAGCTTTGATGGAGGAGCGCCGATTACCGCCGGTACCTGGCAAGCGGCGTACAGCGCAGCCCAGGTCGCCCTCACCGCCCAGGCCGACATCCAGCGTGGCGCCCGTAGCGCCTTCGCGTTGTGTCGCCCACCGGGACACCACGCTGCCAGCGACTTGATGGGTGGTTATTGCTACCTCAACAATGCCGCCATCGCAGCACAGGCCTTTCTTGACCAGGGGCACAAAAAGGTTGCGATCCTCGACGTGGACTACCACCACGGCAACGGCACCCAATCGATTTTCTACGAGCGCAGCGACGTGCTGTTCGCGTCGATCCACGGCCACCCGGAGGCCGAGTTCCCGTTCTTTCTGGGCTACGAAGATGAGCGCGGCGAAGGTGCCGGCGCGGGCTTTAACTTCAACTACCCTTTGCCGGCGGGCTCGGGTTGGGAAACCTGGAGCGCCGCGCTGGAGCAAGCCTGCGGCGAAGTCCAACGCTACGATGCCGATGTCATCGTCGTGTCTCTGGGCGTGGACACCTTCAAGGAAGATCCGATCTCACAATTCAAGCTCGACAGCCCGGATTACCTGGCGATGGGCAAACGCATCGCCGCCCTCGGCAAACCGACCTTGTTCGTGATGGAAGGCGGCTACGCAGTGGCAGAAATCGGCATCAACGCCGTGAACGTCCTTGAAGGTTTCCAAAGCGCCCAATGAGGAACAACAGCATGAACAGACTCAAGCGTTTGATGGCCCCGGCCCTGTGCGCCGCGCTGCTGTGTGGCGCCGCTCAGGCCGAGGAGCGCACATTGCGCGTCTACAACTGGTTCGACTACATCACGCCCAAGGCCTTGGATGACTTCAAGGCGCAGAACAGCCAGGTCAAGCTGATCTACGACATCTTCGACACCAACGAAGCCCTGGAGGCCAAGCTGCTGACGGGCAACGCTGGCTACGACGTGGTGGTGCCGTCCAACGTGTTTCTGGCCAAGCAGATCGAAGCCGGGGTGTTCCAGCCCTTGGATCGCAGCAAGCTGCCGAATTGGAACCACCTCGATCCCAAGCTGATGAAGCTGATCGAGGCCAACGACCCAGGCAACAAATTCGCCGTGCCTTACATGTACGGCACCATCCTGATCGGCTTCAACCCGGACAAGGTCAAGGCCGCGCTGGGTGAAAACGCGCCGGTGGACAGCTGGGACCTGATCTTCAAGGAAGAAAACATCAGCAAGCTCAAGCAGTGCGGCGTGGCCTTGCTCGATTCGCCCTCGGAAATCCTGCCCCTGGCCTTGCAGCACCTGGGCCTGGACCCCAACAGCAATAAGCCGGCGGACTACGCCAAGGCCCAAGCGCTGCTGTTGAAGATTCGGCCCTACATCACCTATTTCCACTCCTCCAAATACATGGCGGATATCGCCAACGGCGATATCTGCGTGGCCGTCGGTTATTCCGGCAGCTTCTCCCAGGCGGCCAACCGCGCCAAGGAAGCCAAGAACGGCGTGACGGTGGACATGCGCCTGCCCAAGGAGGGCGCGCCGATCTGGTTCGACATGCTCGCCATTCCTAAAGGGGCGAAAAACCCGGACGACGCCTACACCTTCATCAATTACTTGTTGCAACCGCAGGTGATCGCGCCGATCAGTGATTTTGTCGGTTATCCGAACCCGAACAAAGACGCTACCGAAAGCGTCGACCCAGCGATCCGCGGCAACTCCAACCTGTACCCGACCGAAGCGGCCATGGCGACGCTGTATACGCTTCAACCGTTGCCGAGGGATGCCGAGCGCGCACGCACGCGAGCCTGGACGCGAATCAAATCCGGCCAGTAACCACGTCGTATCGGCGCCAAGGTCATACGTCGGCCTATACATAGTTACCACCTGCCCCAGTCCGTGCCTCCCTAGCATGAAAAACCCGAAGCGTTCGGCTTCGGGTTTTCATGTTCAAGGAGGGACACGCAAATGACACTCGACTCGACTGACACAGGCCCTACGTCCGACGCAAGCATCAAGGCAGCATTGCTCAACCAATTGCTTGCAGGCCCCACCTACCCGGAAGTGGCCGCCGGACTCCTGCAAGGTGCGCTCAAGGACCTTTATCCGTCCTTGGACCTGGACCCCTACACAACCGTCCTCGCCGAACCGGCCTGGGACATCGTCGGCGGCGAAATCGTAGCGTTGCCAACCCGTTATGAGTCACTGAGCAACTTACTGGCCGATCAGATCGACCAGAAACATCCGACCTTGTTGATTGAGGGTTTGCACTTCCTGACCCGGCTGCCGATTACCGAACCCGAAGTGCATTTGCCGGTGCGCATCGAGCAAATCGGAAGGTTGATCAATGAGCTGGCGCCCGCGATGTTGAAGGCCAACCAGGAACAACAACTGGCTTACTGGAACATGCCATTCGGTCATTACGGTGCCCGCTGGCATGAGCTGTCCAATACATTGCGCAAATTCTGGGACGTGCGGCAACTCAAGGGCTGGACGGCGGACGAATGTGCCATGGCCAGGCAACTTTACCTGTACCCCGACCCGCAAGACCGTAAGGATAAATTCCAAAGCCACGCGTATCTGGTCGACGTCGATGCAGTCGCTGACACTCAGGTCACTCGCTTGAACGAGAACTCGCTGGTCGTCCTGATCGGTCAGATCGATGACAAGGAGGTCATCCTTACGCACTCGTTGTACAGCGGTTATGAGAAGTTCGAGACACGTGACGCATTGGGCCAGTCCCTTACCGATCATCTATCGCTCTCTCACCCCACCACCGCGATACGCTGGCGGCTCTATGAACCGCGCGCAAACATTTTCGACAGCAAGGCCTGTGGACTTATTGGTGTGCAGGTCAGGGTGCTCGGAAACCCTCGTACGGAGTCGGACGCTGTCGCTGCTGAGCCCGAAATACCCATCAGTGGAATCGCGGTCGGACCAGGCGAGGCGTGGTTCAAGCAGCAGATACCCGATTGGTTACGCAACGCACCAGTAGCCGACCAGACGTTGTTCGCTCAATACATGAAAAACCTGTCGGCGCTGGGCAGTTCCCACGCCGGCGAAACTTACCTGGAGGATATCCCTTCGATCAAGGACTACGCGTCAAATGCCTTGAAAACCCAGATGCAATCCGACCACAGCGATGTTTCGACTCTGAAACCGGAAACAATCGTCATCGAGATAACAAGCCCGGTGGTCTGGGGGACCTTTGTCGTTCCGTTCAAGTTCGACACAACCGAGTTCAACTTAATCGATCTCGCCTTGCAAAACCTGATTGCGCTTCCACAGGGCAACAAAACCGTGAAGTCCGTGGACGGGACCGAGCTCCCCGAATGGGTGACGGTGGACTACCTTGAGCGCCTTATTACCCAGGTCGATATCGGTCGCGTCTATCCAGAGCTGATCAAACGAAAACTACTCGACGATCCAACGCAATCGTCCCGTCGAGAGCGCCTGTTCAGTTCACAGCTACGCATACAGCTGCCCCTGCTTGCGCTGGAAAGTAAATTGAAGGGGCTGGGCGATATCGATGATCGCGGCTGTCGTTACGTCGCGGCGCTGATGGAGCCGCTGGAAGCCGACCGCAAGGTTGACGGGCAAGCCATTGTCCTGCGCAAGCTGGCGTTCGTGCCAGAGTTGCAGCTCGGTATTTCCGAGGACATCGTGGCCAATATGTTTGTGATCGGCCCGCAGACACCCAGCGCCGGCCCCTGTCTGCTCTACCGCCCTCTACTCGAACCGCAGCTGTGCCAGTTCCCCTCGTTCAGCAATTTGCTCTATGCCATCAAGCAGTCAGCCACGTTGCGCCAATCGGTACTGGCGTGGCTGCCCGATGGGGTGCGGGACACTTACAGCCGACTGGTTTTCCCGGGCGCCCTGCCTTCGCCCTGGGCCGCTTTGGAGTTCGTGGCGACCCCCATCACATCATTAGCCAACGCGGGGCCCATCACCTTAAGCGACGAATCCTTGGGAGCCGATTTCATGCCGCTGTTGTTCAAGGCCAACGCCAACGCCCTGGTGACACTCGCCGATAAACAATCGGTTTCCAACAGCGAGAGCCGTTGGGAGTCGTTCAAACAGACGGGGTGGTTGATTTTCAATCTGGCGTTGCCCTATCTCGGCACCACGGCGAACACCGCGACCTGGCTCTGGCAGATACTGGAGGACTTGGAACGGTTAGCGCAGGACGACGGAGAGCGCAAGGACCAGACCAAGTGGGAGGCCGTCGTGGATTTGCTGTTAAACGTGGCGTTAGGCGTGGTCAATATTGCTATCGATCGCTCCAAAGCAGGCAGCCGCGAACGACCAACACAAGCGCCTGAAGTAGCCCCGAAACAAAATGTGCCAGCACCACTTTCCAAACCAAGCATCGAGACACTTTCGCCACTCGTGCAAAAAGAACTGTCACAAGAGCACTACGAGTTCATCCATACCAGTGGCGCCTTGATGGGTAAATCCGGCAGTCACGCCGGGCTTCTCGCTAGCTTCAGCATCGATGCGCCCGATAACCTCGGGCAACCCGAGAGCGAAGGCGTGTTCAAAGGCCTCTACCCGAAAAATGGGAAGTGGTACGCAAAGCTGGCGAGCCAGTGTTTTGAAGTCAGCGTCGAGGGCGAGCAGGTCAGCATCATCAAGGACACACGCTCCGGCCCCCCCTTGCTCCGGGACGAGCGTGACCAGTGGAGAATCGATAGTCGCTTGCGATTAAAGGGCAGCGGATCGAAAGGCGTCAGGCAGAAAGTCGTCGTCGCGGCACAACGCCGCAACATCGAATTGCTTGCCGAACTCAATAAATTTGAAGAAAGCAGAACGTATAACGAATGGGCGCTGAATATCGGTGCTCAAAACATGGAGCGGGCATCGGCCGATACCAGGGACATTTTTGCTGAAGCTTATAGAGTCTCCCTGCAAACGCAGCGGCAAAACTATGAACGGGCATTGAGCGCTTTGATGGAGTGGCCGGTCTTCCAGGCGAGGCCGGATGCTCCGCGCGTGAGCCTTGGTTACCTGAACGCGCAAATAAATTTCACTTTCGCCGACATGGACATATTGCGGGAACAATTTCTGCCCGCCATGGCGCAGGCGAGGGACATGATCACCCCTCGCTTCCAAATGCGCGAGCAACGACACGTCGATGCTGCCAACAGCATGATTCAGCTCGGTGACAACATGATCGAGCGTCTGGAATATATTGAGACACGCTTTTCCAAGCTCAAGAAACTCGGGCTCGGAGGCTTTGAGTTTGTGCGCGAATACCGCAGAAAAATGCCTTCCTACACCAGCGACGATCTACGAATTCTTCAATTGGAAATGTATCGCCACCTCTGCCTGACCCTCGACAGCGTTAAAACAATGCCCGAAGGTTGGCTGGAGATTGACCGACTGATCGACAATGCGATGGTGGCCTTCCAAACCTTGCGCGAGGCGCTCGATGAAACAACCAAGATCCGGCTGGACGAACAAATCGATGCACTCGGCAGCCTGACGGAACAGTTCACGGCCATCCAAGAGCACCTGGACTACATGGGAAACGAATATCAGGACAGCGCTAACACTCAACAACTCAAGCATCTGGGTAATCGAATAACCAAGGCAAAAGAGCGAGCGTTGCGTCATTTGGCCAAGGCCCTCGACGAGCGAAGCAATAAACGACAATCGCTGACTGTGTATGAGGAACGCCCCCGCTCCAGGAGGAAGTTCATCAGAGGCCGCTTCTGGGGAGTCGTCAGCGGCGTGGCTCGCCTGACCAGCTCGTACGAAGAAACGGGTTGGGTCGAGGTGAGGAATCCGTTATCCGGTGAAATGATCGCTTTATTCCACCGCAAAGAAACCGGTGAATGGGTCCCCCATATCGAGGCCAACGAACCTCCGGCGATCCCCGCTCTGAAAACCAGCGTCAAGAAAGGCAAAGCCCTGATCAAAGGACTCTCTGCCTTCAAAACACAAGTCCAAGATGACGTGCAGCAGCCAGACCGTACACCGTCCGGTATTTCATTGATCATGGGCGCCCATGCGAGCCGGTTCGATACAGTCGCCAATGCAATCGAAAAGGCGCTCGACCGGGCCAGGAACGAAACGGTCGAACTTGCGCCAGAAGAACGGAGTTCCGCCGAATCCTTGCGATTGCAGCTCAAGAGCGAAGCGACGGCGCTACGCGCCGAGGAACACGAGACCGTACTGGGGCTCATCAAACGAAGCCCGCCCAACATGAGCGGCGTCACTTGGCTAAACGAACGAAACCTCATCCACGTGACTAAACGAATCAACCGAAAGCGCATCAAGACCCCGGCGGGAAAGAGATACCTCGACCGGTATGAAATTCAGGACAAACAAAGCGGCAAGCCGCTATGGTTCGCGGACTTTCACTACTCCACCTTTTGGGGGGTCGACCTTAAGTTTCTTTCGGCACACCTGAGAACCCCTGAGCAGGCCAAGTCAGGCATGGCAGACATCTCCTTGGATCGATTGAACCAACGTCAATTGATTGATCGTTACCGCAGCGAAATTGCCGTGGATCAGGCCATACATGTGTTCTTTCCAAAGAAACGGCCATGAAGCCGAGCCTGGCCTGCAATTGATGTCCCGGCCGCGGGCCGTCAGACATCCCAGGCCTTAGCCAGGCTCGCCAGCGCCGTGCCGATCGCCGCGGGCGGGACTGCCGCGAACCCCAGCACCAGCCCGGCGCGGACCTGCGCAGGCGTGGTAGGCAACCAATAGCCGCTCAGGCCATTGATCTCCACGCCGATGCTGGCCGCCTGGGCAATCAATTCACCTTCACGCTCGACGCTGTCCACGGGCACCGTGACATGCAGCCCGGCGACGACCGTGGGCATGGCGCCAACACCCTCGACAGCCTTGGGCCAACCCGCCAACAACGCATCCCGCCGAGCCAGGGCCGCCCGACGCATGCGCCTGATGTGTCGCTGGAAATGCCCGGCGGCCATGAACTCGGCCATCACGGCCTGGGTGCTGACTTCGGAGTGGCGCACATCCACGGCGCGCCGTCGGGCGAAGGCGTCGACCAGGCCCGGCGGCAACACCAGATAACCCAGGCGCAGGGCCGGGAACGCCACCTTGCCGAAGGTGCCGACGTAAAGTACCCGGCCCTGGCGATCCAGCGCGGCCAACGGCGCCAGCGGCGCGCCGCTGTAGCGGTATTCGCCGTCGTAATCGTCCTCGACGATCCAGCCGTCGTTGCGTTCGGCCCAACCCAGCAGCTCCAGCCGCCGCGCAAGGCTCATGACCACCCCGGTCGGGTATTGATGGGAGGGCGTGACATAGGTCAGCCGACAATGGCTCAACGCCGCGAGCGCCGCGCAATCCAAGCCATCGCTGTCCACCGGCACGCCTCGGACGTCGGCTCCAGCCACCGCAAACGCATGCCCCGCAGCGCGATAACCTGGGTTTTCCACCGCCACCACGTCACCGGGATCGACCAACAGCTGTGCACAAAGGCTGATGCCCTGCTGCGCGCCGCTGGTGATCACAATTTGTTCAGCCGTGCACTGCAGGCCCCTCGAACTGCGCAGGTAAGCCGCAATCAGGCCACGCAAGCGTTCGTCTCCTTGAGAATCGCCGTAGCACAGCTGTTGAAGATCCGGCTTGCGCCAGAAAGCCCCGTTCAGCTTGGCCCAGACATCAAAAGGGAACAGGTCGAAGGCCGGCACACCCACCCGGAATGCACGCGGTGGTCCCGCCGGCGGCTGGGCCAGATGATGCTTTTCGACACGTAGCAGCGCGTCGCTGTGGATAACTTTACTGGATGGGCCCACAGGTAAATCGAGCCATTCTGTGGATAAACCTGTGGGTAAGCCTGTTGAAAAGCCTGTGGATGCTTTTGTGGATAATTTCTTCAGCGGCAACGCCACTGCGGACAGATTCGCCACATAGGTTCCGTCACCGACGCGTCCTTCGATAAAACCTTCGGCAAAGAGCTGGTCGTACGCACGCACCACGCTGTTGCGGGAAATGGACAAGGCCGCCGCCAGGTCGCGGCTAGCTGGCAGGCGCGTGCCGCTTGCAAGGCGACCATCCAGGACGCGGGCCCGCAATGCCTGATAAAGCTGCCGGCTGAGCCCGTGGCGGCGATCCAGTTCGATTCCAGCGGGGTTGAACGACAGCGGCGGCACGGGGTTGTTCATCACACAGCCTCAGGAATGGACCTATCAAACTGGCCTGGAGTGGCTCTTACAACAGACCAATAGCCTGCCTAGGATGCTGGCATTCGCCAAGGAAAAACTTTCATGTACAACCCAAAAGCCTTCGCCGTCCAAGACATACCCCAGTTACATCAAATGATGAACGATTGCCGCTTGGCCGTACTGGTCACCCAGGGTGAACACGGCCTACAGGCCAGCCACTTGCCGCTGCTGCTGGATACGCGACAGGGTCCCCACGGAAGCCTGCGCGGGCACATGGCCCGGGCCAATCCGCAATGGCGCGACCTGGAGGCCGGGGCCGAGGCCCTGGTGATATTTCCCGGCGCCGATGCCTACGTCAGCCCGGGCCTGTACCCCAGCAAGGCCGAACACGGCAAAGTGGTGCCGACCTGGAACTACCTGGCCGTACACGCCTATGGCACAGCCGAAGTTTTCAGCGACGCCCATCGCCTGCGCGAAGTAGTCGGCGCCCTCACCGAACGTCACGAAACCGGCCGCGCCCAACCCTGGAAACTCGATGATGCACCGGCCGAGTACGTCGAAGCGATGCTCAAGGCCATCGTTGGTTTTTCGCTGCCTATCCAGCGCCTGGAAGGCAAACGCAAGCTCAGCCAAAACCGCAGCCCCGAAGATATCGCCGGAGTGCGCAACGGTCTCGCCACGAGCACCGATCCGCAAGATCAGGCGCTGTCACGCCTGATGCCTGATGCATCCACCAAGGAGTGAACATGAGCCACACCGAGATCCGCCTCGTCACTGCTGAAGACCACGCTGCCTGGCTGCCGCTATGGCAGGCTTACCTACGGTTCTACAACACCGAACTGCCGGAAGCGGTGACCCACAGCACCTGGCAGCGCCTGCTCGACGATCGCGAACCAACCCACGGCGCCCTCGCCTGGCACGGCGATACGGCGGTGGGCCTGGTGCATTTCATTTACCACCGCTCGAACTGGAGCATAGAGAACTCCTGCTACTTGCAGGACTTGCTGGTGACCGAGCAAAGTCGGGGCACCGGTGTTGGTCGGCAATTGATCGAATTCGTCTATGCCACGGCCAAGGCCGACGGTTGTGCCAAGGTCCACTGGCTGACCCACGAGACCAACACGACCGCGATCCAACTCTACGAACGCATCGCCGAACGCCCAGGCTTCATTCAATTTCGCAAAGCCTTGTAAGGAGCACTGCATGTCGACCCCGCTTACCGATTGGAAAGGTGTCTCGGCGCCATCTACGCGCTTGCTCGAAGGGCGATTCATCCGCCTGGAAAAACTCGACCCGGCGCGTCATGCCGAGGGTCTTTGGCAAGCCCTCGAAGGCCCCGGGGCCGATCCGAAACTCTGGGACTACTTGCCCTACGGTCCCTTCAAGGTTCGTGGCGACTTCGACGCCTGGCTGGACAACCATGCAGCCAACACCGACCCGTATTTTTTCAGCGTGATCGACCGTGCCAGCGGCGAGGTGCAAGGGATCCTCAGCCTGATGTCCATCGTGCCGGCCCACGGCCGCATCGAGATCGGCCACGTCACTTTTGGCGCGCCGATGCAGCGATCGCCGAAAAGCACCGAGGCGGTTTATCTGCTGGCCAAGGAGTCGTTCGCCCTCGGCTACCGTCGCCTCGAATGGAAGTGCAACAACGGCAACGCCCGCTCCAAATATGCCGCCGAGCGGCTGGGCTTCACATTTGAGGGGGTGTTCCGCCAGCACATGGTCGTCAAGGGCCAGAACCGCGACACGGCGTGGTATTCGATGCTCGACTCGGAGTGGCCGGCGATCGGAGCGGCATTTGAACGATGGCTTAGCGAAGAAAATCAACGCGAAGGCGGGCAGGTCCGAAGCTTGGCTGCTTGCCGTTGAGCAAGAGCAGACGGCTATCGCGAGTGGCCTTGCGATAGCCATTGCTCTGTCATTATTTATATTTTTTGTATTGCCATGCCCAGTCCGGTATTCGGTTAAAACAACTCACGTATTCTGCGAACATCAGAAGGCTGTGTTCCGCTCGATTCGCCGTAAAGTCAAAGCGATACAGGTGATTCAGTACCTGCGCCGAGGTCGTGGGATCGGCAAAGACACGGTCAATCAGCTGGTGCGCGCGTGCCACATCCTGCTGGAGAGCGTTGATCAACGCCGAGGTGAAATTCGCTTCGGAGTTCAACGGGCGGACCTGCCCAAGCGCGTCGTAGATATTCAGGTCACTGTAGTAAGGGCTGATCAACTCTGTCCAAATACTCCTGGCTTCCTCGCGGGTAAAATTGTGGGTCAGATTAGCCAACAAGTTAGGGACGTCGAGCAAAATAATAGTTCTGGAGTTCGACGGAACGCCATCGGGGCCGGTTAGCAATCTGGCGATACCCGCCATACCGATATCTGTAGCACTTCCCGATTGTGGCTCCAGGAAACGAACAAAAGCTGCTAGCGGTGCTGAATGTATTTCGATGGTTCTCAGCGTCTTGTCGGTGAACCCGTGGATCCATCGGATATCGATATCGCCGGTATTCAATAGCTCCTGCACACGGGTTTCGGCATATCTGGCAATAAACTCAAGCTTCGCCGAGCTGAGCGCCGGATGACTTATCCACCTTGAAAATACAGAGACGGGCAACGCACCGCCAAGATTGGTTTCGATCACACGAGAGGCTAGAACCCGCTCAGCCCGGGCCAACAACCTACCTTTATTGCGCAGGGCACCTCGAAGTAACCCAACGGTGCGTCCAGTCATTTTTCTATAGCGGAATAACTCGATCATTCCGCTGGTCGGCCTTCCCTTGCCGGGATTCAGGTTAAGTGTATTGGCAAGCTCGGCCAACTGATGTGGATGCACCAACTCCCTGCCGTTAAGGAGCCCCCGCACATCCCCAGCACCCGCCTCGCTGCTCGGAATATAGGCTGTCGGGCTCTTGGGATAAAATTTGTACCACTCATCGATACCTACGCCGTACTCAAGCAAGATATGAATCGAATCCCGGTTCAACTGAAAATAGCCATCCCTGGCCAGAAGATCGATCGTTCTCCCACCTTCGTTGCCGACCAGCGTCATATCCAGGAGCTCTTCGACAACGCTTCTCTGGGCGGGTGTGTAGGGCGTGAATGAGGTTGCCAATCCATACAAAGGCCGGACCGGCGCCAACTGCTCGATTTGCCTCCAGAGTTCCGACGAGGAACCGACCGCAGCCAAACCTGCACGCAGCGACAGGCGTACCCGCGGCGATCTAAACAACCTATAAGGGTTAGGCGCGCCAGCGAGCAGCCTCGTTACAACATCCAGGGTCTCCCTGCCCAGAAGATTTTCAAGCGTGGTCTCCGTTTTCACAAACACCTGCCCCGCCTCCGCGACCGCCTCCTCCCCCTGGCTACCCGACGGCTGCATTCGGCGGGGGGCGTCCTGAACTTCCAGATGGCGAAACGATTCAAGGTTTTCGCGAATGTATCTTGCCGACGCCAGGCGCAACTCTGTCGGGGAGAAAACAACCCTTCCCTCAAGTTCGTCCAAGCCCTGGGTAACCGCCGAGAAGAAACAGTCACCGAGGCTTCGGATTGGAATGACACGACCTGCCTGGATCAAGTCATAGTGGCTGTCGCTCGACCGTCTCACCACCACATCCGTGGCGTAATCCGGACGGCTCGACAAACGTTCCGGGCCTGCCTGGTGCGAGAACCGCAGGGTGGAAGGGAGCCTCCCGGGCCTGACATCCATGATGACCAGGCCCCGGTTTTGCGGCCAGTTCGGAATACGGGGCACGAGTTCGGGAACGATATCCATCAGCAGAAAATCCCATTGGCCGGGCTGTTCCAGCACAGCGATCATGTCCTCGAGCGTCTGGCCAGCAGTGCCCGAGCTTGACGGGCCCGGCCGCGAGGACTGCCGCGTTGGACGGTCCCCGCCACCTCCCCGGCCGAACCCGACCGCACGCCATTCCCCATCCGGCATGCGTGCCACGGTGCTTCTCATCACGCCACTGGAGCGGATGCTCGACCCTGAAACGGGATCGACCAAGGTCGCCTCGGTTGCGTTCAGCTTGGTATTGTCGTGCACCCGGAGCACCATTCCCTCCGGTTGTCGCACATACACCGGGCGAGCGGAGACAGCGCCTGTCGCTGCATCCCGAACGGTAACGCGGTAAAACCCACCAGTGTCCGGGGTTAGCCCTCGTATAACCGTTGCATCCTTCACCGCGTAGGGGCCGTAGATTGCTTGTTCCAATGGCAACCCAATCGGTTTTTCCTGTTGGCTTAGACGAGCCAATACCTCTAGGGAGAACGATCTATTTCGTGAAGTGCCCATCGCACCTCCGATGGGTCGCGGCGCGATGCCGGAGCGGATCAAGTATTTGACAATGTTCAGGTGAAGCGGGATTTGGCCAGTCTTGGCGACCATCAAATACAGCTGCAACGCGGCGTAAGCGGGTGCCAGAAACGAAACCACGTCCAGGACCGTTTCGAACGCCATCACGGTAAGGTTGAAAATGGTTTGGTGCAGGATGTTGCGGTTGCTGTTGGAACGATGATCGGCATGGGCAATTCGAAATCTTACATGCGCCTGATGCAGCGCTTCAGACAAATCACCGCTGATCAACGCGCCCCGAACCAAGGGGCGACCGCTTCGCGTTCCGAATATTTGTTTCAGTTCTTCAGGATTGTTAGTGGCGATGCGGGAGGAGAAATAGACCTGCCATTCTTCCCGCTGAAGAAGCTGCGCAACACCATCATTGAGATTGGCAAACTCATGGAGATCATCGCCACCGGGACTGTCCGGAAAATAGACGCCAACGGTTCCCTGTATTGTCGGCCCGTCCTGATCTGAAAAAATCAACACACCGTCGACACTGGTTGCGTTGCCCAAGTTGCCATGCTGGCCTCCAACGCCTACGGTCCCGCACAACAGCAGACCGTAAACATGCACCTCCCTTCCCTGTACTCTTGCGCGATCCTTTGCCCTCGTTGATTTGATAACCGCATCCTGCCAGAGCACGACCCGTTTTTCGGTGCGTGCTGGATGGACGCTCACATCCGTCACGGTCTCTTTGAGTACATCATCATCTTTGAGGACGGCTTCGTAGCCCTTGAGGGACATATTGGCCAGGTAAGCGTCCCACCAGGCCTCCTTGTAGTCGGGCGCATTCATTTTTTCCTTGAGGTACGTCTCGTAGCAGCCGCCGATATCAAGGCTTGTCGCCATCTCGGCAAGCTCAGGCCCCTTTAAAAGAATGAAACGACGGGTCAGTGGATGGCTGATGGGTTGGCCGTCCTGATCGACCAGATAGACAGGCCGGATTTCCTTCATGGCATTGGGGTACTGCGAAGGGCGCGTATTCTCGATCATCAGTTGGGTCAGGCTGGTGGCCCGCGAGTCCTTCGAGGTACACGCGCGCCCTTGAAACAGGGTAATCAACGTCCGGTCTGGATCGGGATCAATGTCCTTGTGCAGATGCTCCTGGAGATAAGCGACGATTTTTTCGCGAGAGAACTCCGACAGTGTCTTAACGCGTCTTTTGGCAATTTCGCCTTCCGCTGTCAGCGCCTCATCTTCGAGGAAGCGATAAATGCGCTTCTGCGCAACCGTCGCGATTTTGTAGGCGCTCGGACGACTGTTCTTGAACAAGGTTTCGCTTCGGGCGATCAGCACACCGTCGAGCGCCAGCATCGGCAGTTCCAGCGATTTCTCAGCATCCAGGGCAAAGCGGGCCAAATCGAACTGCACCCGTTCCGGTGCTTTTAGAACGGCTTGTAACGCCGCGTACTGAAGATCAAGCAGGTCGTTTGCTGCCTGCTCGAATACATGCTCAGGAAGCGCCTGGTCAATACTTTGGATTTTGCGCTGCTGTCCTTGATAGACCGGGCTTACCGAATTCACCAACTCGTGGAACTCATCGAACCGCTGTATGCCTCCTTCCATGGAGTACAGAAATAAAGCCGGCTGATCACTTTGTTTGATCACCATCGCGGCCGGCCACTTCTGCGACAAGTCGCCCTCCATTTCAAGCATGACCTTATATACATGGGGAAGATGCTCTTTCCTCATCAAACTTCCCCTGGCCGACTCTGAAGGGTGAGTCGTGATGATGCTCAGCAGGCGATCCTCGTCATTGCGCAGGATCTGCTCCGCATGGGTTAACCGTGCAGAGGGATCTCGATCGGCTTTGTATAAATCGAATAAATACAGGAATCGTTGGGAAAGCCTGAGCACCAGCTCATCTTGCGCGGTAGAGGGGATAACCGGGTCGAGGGCATCTCTCACGGTCTCCTTCATGCGAAATGCGGCCAGATCATCAAGGAACTGACGTCTCAGGTGAATATTGGTGGTCGGGTTCTCGATATGGAACGCCGACGTCATGGCCGCCAGGATATGCGCATCCACCGGGTCGACGAATAGGCTTTCGGTCTCTTGCACGGTGTCCGAGCGAGTGAAAAAACCTACGCTTCCCTGGGCGTATACAGGAGGCTCGTCAGTAGACAAACAGTCCATCATGACTTCGCTGAAACTCATTGAAGAAACCCATGAGCGCGCCCCGAGGGAATCTGTCGTGAAGTGATTCACATAACAATTGTCCGGGTCGATCGCCAATAGCGCTGCGCCACGGAATTTGTTCGGCTCGATCTTTTCCCTGATCGAATTGACCAGCAAATTCTTCAGCGCCGTGTCGAACGTGGGCAAGCCTGCGAACAAACGATCCAGATCGGCCTTATGGGGGGCCAGATGTTTCAGCTGTTTAGGGCGAGCCTCTTCTTGAGGGGCAAGCGGGTTAACTTGATTGACGGAATCGGTCTCGAAAGCGAGCCCAGGCCCCCTGTAGCCCGGCGGCACGCCTGCTTGCAACTTCTGCAACAGGTTTCTTGGAAGCACAAAGCCGTCGATACGAAGTGCCGAAAAATCCCGCTTCATATGGCTTCTGTGGGGATACTCGATCCAATCCTCGCATCGGTTGAAAGCCGCGAGGGAAGCAATAAGCTTGCTTTGATAGGCCTTGAGAAAACCCTGCGTGACAGCGGCACGCAAGGGAACCGATGCGATTCTATCTTCAGCAGCCAAACCAGCGGCTCCAACTTCCCGGTAAGTCACACGAAGCGGTGTATCACCCAGCAGTCCCAACTCCAGCAACCACTGATCGGCGAACGTGTGCGGCTCGAATGCATGGCCGTCGGGTAGTGAATGAATAGGCGTTAGCGTGATGCCAGGCGCCTGGAGCGGCACGCCTGGTTCGTCGTTAAGAAATAAGGTCATGGGAGGTCCCTTTGTTTATTGAAGAACCCGACCCTATCCTTCCGTCGCCGCCATGAAGCCATACATATATATAGGCAACCTTGGACAGCCACGTGCATATGTGAATACGTGTTTCCGCAGGGTTGCCATCGCGAGCCAGCCACGCGACGGCGATTGGATCACTCCGCTTTTGGTGGTCGTCTCGTGGTTAGAAATCGACTGAGGGATTCGGGTGTCACGCCCTCGTTGGCATACTGCCAGGCCCATTCGGGTATTCCCCCGTGATGACTCAGGTAGCGTGCGAAGCTCAGACGACTGTGCTCCGCCCGGTTGCCTGAAAACCTGAAGCGCCGCAGCAATTGCTGGGCCTCTCCTTGGCTCACTGCGTAAGTCCCCAGAAGCAGTTGGTGCGCACGAGCTTCCTCGTTTAGCAGGCTGTCCACCAACGCGCCCGCGAAAGCCGATTCGGACGCCAGCGAACCAGGCCGCTGGAGCGTTTCGCGAATCAGGTCGTCGCTGTATTGCACGCTGACCAGATCGTCCCAGAGGCTTCTGGCCCCCTCGGCTGTGATTGCGGCCATATTGTGAATCGAGCTCCAGACGGCAGGGGTTTGCAACAACAAAGAGACCCGGCTATTAGAAGGAGGATTTCCTGGCGTGCTGAACAGTCTGGCGACGGCGGGTAGATCGTTGTCCATCAGGTTCCCGCGCACGCCGCCAATGAATCGCATGAAGTTCACCAACGGCCGCTGATGGAAAATAATGTCCCGGACGTTATCGTCGTCAAACGCCCGCATCCAACCGATATCGATATCGCCGGTAATCACGACTTCCGTATAACGAGTAGTGGTATAGGCGGCAATGAGCCGAAGCCGCCCATCGGTAAGGCTCGGATCGCGTATCCACTGCGACACCACGCTCAATGGCAGCATGCCGCCCAGGTTGGAAGTGATAACTGGGGACTGCAAAGCGATTTCGGCGCGCCTGAGCAAATCGGGAAACCGGCCAAGGGCTACCCTGAGCAAGTCGACAAGGTCTTCGGCGCGGTCATAGTAAATGTACTGATCCATCAACCGCGCATCGTCACTAACAAGCTTGCCTGTTTCGCGCTCAAGTCTGCGCTGGACATCCTTGAGGTCACCCCGATCTATCAGATAAGCATCCCCCACCAGCTCATCCAACTGTTCATGGCTCATTTCGCCGTGCAAGGCCTGGTCAAACTTGACGTAGGCCATGAGATTCCGGGGATGGTGATCGGTCAGCTCCCGGGCCCTCAGGCCGTATTCAAGCATGATGTGCAAGACGTCCTGGGAGAGCATGAGGTATTCGTTGTTCATCAGTTCGAGAATTTCTCGATCAACAATTGGACCCAATAATATGTCCTCGAAAAACTTGATCAGGTCGTCTTCGTTGGCCTGGTAAAAAGGAAAATCGCTCTGTATCAATTGGCCAGGCGTTCGTGGCGAGAAATGTCTGGCGATGCTATGCAGCATTTCCGGAGGCAAGCTCAAGGATTGTACATTTCGCAAATAGTCACGCAGCGAAGCTTCGGCGTATGAACGCAAATAGTTCATGATCGGTTGGAACAAGCGATGCGGATTGGGGGCCCCATGAATAATTTGCGTCAGGTCAAGCACCGCCGCCTTTCCCAGAAGTTGCTCCAACGTTGGCGCATTATCGACAAGCGCCTGCCGTATCCCGGAGACTTGCGGCGTTAGAAAACTACGGATATTGGGGTGCTGATCGATGTAATCGGCGGCGGCATTACGCAGCCCTCTTATCGAGAAGTCCCCCTGTAGCCTCCCATCATTCAGGCCGCGAGCAACGGCGTTAAAAAAGCAGTCACCGTCGGCGGTGATCTCCATGACGCGATTGCCCAAGACCAGGCTGTAATGATTTTGGCCCGTGCGCCGCAGGACAACATCCGTGTTCGCTCTGTCGGGATGAACACTGCTTGGATATACACGTTCGTCCCGCCCTGGGGTGTAGCGCACTGACCATGCGCGGCTGGCGGATACTTCATCAATGATCAACAAGCTGCGACTCTGTGGCCAACTCGGTACCTGCGTGATGATGGAGGGGACCAGGTCCATGATCTCGTTGTCCCAGTTGCCCAAGGTACGAACGGCGTCGGCGATACCCGGGTCAGTCAGGGCAGGGACCTTGGGCTTGGAAGGGCCCGACGGAGGCGGCGTTTGGGAAGGCCGTTTACCCCCGCCCTGGCCGAATCCCACGGCGCGCCATTCGCCATTGGGCATGCGTGCCACGGTACTTCTCATCACACCACTGGAACGGATACTCAGACCCGTCAATGGATCGACGATCGTGGCCTCGGTGGCGGTCATCTTCGTGTGATCGTGTACGCGAAAAACCGTCCCGTCGGGTTGCCGCACATAGACCTGTGCCGTGCCGTCATTGTTGAGCCTGGGACGATAGAAGCCTTGGGCATCAGGGGTCAGCCCTCGGATCGGAGCCGTGTCCTTAACGGCGTAACGATGATAGATCGCGTCCTCCAGGGGCAATCCGGCCAACGCTTCGTCTGCCTGTTGACGAGCTTTCACCGCCAAAAACGAGGCTTGGCCTCGTGATGGGATCATCCATCCGTGGGCACCGCCCTGCCCAAGACGGTTAGCCACTTTGTCGATGAAGACCAAGGTATCGAGATCCCGAGGAACCACACCGCTCCTGAGCATGAACGAGCCGGTTCTCACGGCTCGCTTGAATAGCTGGACACCCGGCACCGCCAGCACACCTGCTACTTCCAACAGAATACCGACCGTCATCAAGAACACCCGGACAGCGTAGTGACGCTGGACGTCCAGGTTGCTGTTGGACAAGTGATCGGCATGGGCGCTATGAAAATCTACATAAGCTCGATGAAGCGCCTCCAACAAGTCACCCGTAATCAAGCAGCCCCGAATCAACGGCCGACCGCGCCGCTGCGCTGATGAACCCTTCAATTCGTCAGCATCGGGCGCGGAAATCCGCGAGCGGAAATACGCCTGCCATTTTTCTTGCGGCAGAAGCTTCCCGACGCCCTCACCCAGATCGGAAAATTCCTGGAAGTCGTCGCCATCAGGGCTGTCTGGAAAGTACACCCCGACGGGGCCCTTGATTTCTGGTCCGAGCTGATCGGTAAAAATCAGCGCGCCATCCACGCTGAAGGCGTTGCCCATCGTTCCATGCTGCCCTCCCGCCCCCACGCTTCCTCCGAGCAGCAGGCCATGGACATGCACCCTTCGTCCGAAGACTTGGGCACGAGCCTCCGCCATCGGAGACTTCAACACGGCGGCCAACCAGAGAGGCACCAGCTTTTGCAGCTTCGGTGGGTTGCCGGTCTTGTCCAGGCCAGTAGCCTTGAACACGCTGTCGCCCCTCAGCCCGGCCTCGTAGCCCTTGAACTTCAAGTTCGCCAGATACGCCGCTTGCCATGCCGCCTTGTATTGCGGTTTGTTCATCTCCTCTCGCAGCAGGATTTCATAGTTGCCGCCGGCATCCAGGCTCTTGGCCATGCGGGCGAGTTCGCTCCCGGTCAGGGTGAGCGGAACGTCATTATCCGGGTGTCGAATGCGCTGGCAGTGCTGATCGACAAGATAGACCGTCGACACTTCGCTCATTGCCTCCGGATAATCTGGCGGGCGGAGATTATCTAGCATCAGCTGGGTCAGGCTGACGGTGCGCGACTGTCTTGGGTTGGCTTTGTTGCCAAAAGACAGCGTCACCTGGGTCCGATCCGGATCGGGCTTAATGGCCGGGTGCAACGTTTGCTTAAGGTATTGCTTGATCTTCTCCTGAGTGAATTGCACGAGCGACTGGACGCGACCACTCAGTTCATAAACCCCCTGGTACACCTGCGCTTCCAGACGACGATAGGTCGCTTGCTCAGACAGTGTCGCGGATGCGTAGAAGACCGGACGGTTGTTTTCGACTCGGGTCAACCGACGCACCGCCAATGGCCCGGAGAGCGATAGCACAGGCAGACTCAGGGCTTCTTCTGCCTGTTGGGCAAAAGCTTCCAAGGTCATCGTCCCGTCGATGGGTGTGCTCAGGAATTTCTCGAGCGCTGCGCTTTGCCGCTGGAAAAGAGCCGAGGCCGCCACTTCAAACACATGTTCGGACAGCTCGGAGGAAATATTCAGGATCGTGCGTTCCTGCCCGTCATAGAGCGGCTTCACCGCAGCGGTCATTGCCTCGAAGGACGGGAAGCCCTGCAAGCCGCCTTCCAGGGAATATAAAAACAACCGTTGTCGTTCAGTTTGTTTGATCACCATTGCGGCGGCCCACTGCTGCGGCGTTGCGCGCCCCATATCGAGCATGACCGCATAGACATGCGGGATGGGCGCTCGCTGCAAGCGCCCCCTGTCGAGCATGGAGGGGTGAGTGCTGATGATGTTCAACAGGCGGTCATCCTCGGCCTGCTGCGTTCGCTCATTCGGTGAGGCAGCCGGCTTGCGGTCGGCTTTGTACAGGCTGCAAAGGTGCAGGAAGCGCCTTGAAAGCAGATGAGCGAAAACCGCTTGCGCCGTCGATGAGCCTGCCCTGTCGAGGATGCCCGCCCAGCGCTCGCTGTTGCGAAAGAGACTGAGGTCGTCACGCAATTGCTGCCTCACCGTCTCGTTGGTGGTCGGGCCAGCTATGTAAAACGCCGACTCCATCGCTTGTAGGATTTTGCTATCCGCAGGGGAGGAAAAAATGCTGTCAGCTTCGTCCACGGTATCCGGGCGAATGTAGAAACCCACGGCACCGGCCGTATAGGTGGGCGGCGTATCGGTTTTCAAACTGCTACGCATCACGTCGGTAAAACTCTGCGAGTGCGTCAACGCGCGCCCGCCATTCGGATCGATGGCGAAGTGATTCACGTAGCAATGATCAGGGTCGATGTGTTCAAGCAGCGATGGACGGAGCTTACGCTCGGGTATTTTTTTCTTGATCGAGCTGACCAACAGATTATTGATCACCGAATCGAAATTCGGCAGGCCGGCGAATAGAAGCGCCAGGCTCTTCTGGTTGGCGTCCAGCAGCTTTGATTGCCGCAGCTGCTCTTTGCCGGCGGCGCTCAGGTCGCCGTCTGGCATGAGCGTTTCTGTTGGTACAGGCTCGCAGGACGGCTGGCGGTCACCACTCAATGGCGCCGCGTTGGGTATCGGGAGGGGGCTGGGTTGATTTGTCGAATCAGAGGGCATTGGACTGTCCAAGGGTTGATTGGAAAGTCCGGAAACCTAACGCGTCAGTCGCGCAGCACGGCCATACATATGTATGGCGTCGCTGTCGTTTTGGGTAAAAATCGTAAGCGGGGATGAACGAGCGGTCGGCCAATTCCTCGGCCAACCGCCACGCCTCTCAACCCAATCGTCGCGCCAGGACGGCGATATGCTCCGGCCCGATTCCGCAGCAGCCCCCCAGGTGACTGGCCCCGCGCTTTTGCCAGTCCGTTGCCCACTGAAGATACCCCGGTGGATCAAGGTCGTCGCGCAATGGGTCCAACCCGTCGTTGGCGGTCGCCTCCTTGGGCTGCGGCGGAAACGCGTTGGCGTAGGCACCGATGTGGATTTTCACGCCCAGGCGCTCGAACGTCTGCCGCGCGGCATCGATGGCGCCACCGATCACCTCCGGCTGACTGCAGTTGAACAGGAGCGTCTCGACGCCCAGCTGCGCTGCGACGGCCGCGGCATCCGCCACGGGTTCACCGGAACGCAGGCGCGGCACTTCATCCGTGTCCTCGTCTTTCAAGGTGAACGAGAGCCAGAACGGCTTGCCATCCCGTGGGATCCCGGCACGGATGGCTCGTGCCTCGACCGTTGAGCTTTGGGTTTCTGCCAGCCACAGGTCGACGTGGGGCGCCAGTCCCGCCATCAAAGGCGCCAGCAGCTCACTTGCACGGGACGCATCGAACAGATCGGGACGGTAGGAACCGAACAGCGGCGGCAGCGACCCGGCCACTCGTACGGTTTTGCCTGAAGCCTGCACCGCCCGCCGCGCCAGTTCACCGGCCAAAGCCGCCAGTGCCTGACCTTCGGCGGCAAAACGCGCCTCGCCAATATGGAACGGCACCACGGCGTAACTGTTGCTGGTGATCACGTTGGCGCCGCTGGCGATATAAGCGGCATGGACATCTTCCACTGCCTGGGGCGCTTCGCTCAATGCCAGCGCCGACCACTCGGGCTGTCGAAACGGCGCGCCACGGCGTTGCAATTCACGGCCCATGCCACCATCGAGAATGACTGTTGCTACGCCCATATGCGATTCACTCATAAGCTTATGAAAAATACTCACTACCGGAGTAGTTCTTATAACTATTTAATGCGCACTCTTTCGCCAATCACAACCTCTTTTTCAACCAGGGATCGCCCATGAAATTTCAACCGTTGCTGGCCCTGGGCCTGGGTCTGCTGGCTGCGTCTTCCCAAGCGCTCGCAGGTATCACCCTGGATCGTATCGAACAGAAAAAAGAGCTCGTCGGCGTGTTGATGGAAAGCTATCCCCCTTTCTCGTTCCTCAATGACCAGAACCAGCTTGACGGTTTCGACGTGGACGTCGCCAAGGCCGTCGCGCAGAAACTGGGTGTGAAGCTGCGCCTGGAAACGCCGTCCTGGGACGTGATTGCGACCGGTCGCTGGAGCGGGCGCTACGATATCTGCATCTGCTCCATGACACCGAGCAAGGCCCGCGCCGAGGTGTTCGATTTCCCGGTGCAGTACTACGCCTCGCCAGCGGTCATCGTGGTCAATGCCAAGGACGACAGCATCCATGGCGCCAAGGATCTGAGCGGCAAGAAGGTCGGCCTGACCAGCGCGTCCAGCTATGAGAGCTACTTGAACAAGAACCTGGTCATTGAAGGCGCGGAAGATACCCGGTTGAGCTATCCGTTCGAGAACGTACAGATCGCCCCGTATGACACCGATAACGTGGCGTTCCAAGACCTCGGCCTGGGCGCCGGAGTGCGCCTGGACGCGGTGCTGACCAACCTGGTGACCGCTCAGCCACGCCTGACCGAAGACAAGCGCTTCAAACTCGCTGGCGAAGCGCTGTATGCCGAGCCGAACTCGGTCGCCATCGAAAAGGGTGACGCCGAGTGGAACAGCAAAGTGCAAGAAGTCTTCGCCCAACTGAAACAGGACGGCACCCTGAGCAAGCTCTCGCAAAAATGGATCGGCGCCGACATCAGCCAATGACTTCCATTCCGCCTCCTGTCCAGCTACCGCCACCGGTGACTGAGTCGCGCCTGCATAAAATCTTCGGCTTTCGCACACGCTTGTACGTGACGTGGGCGGTCATGCTGGTGCTGTTCGCCAGTTTTTTCCTGAGTTTCGACCTGAAGTTCTCGATCATCCTCGACAAACTGCCGAACCTGCTCGGTTTGCATCTGGCCCCCAACGGCTTCCTGCAGGGCGCGGTGCTGACGTTGTTCCTGTGCCTGTGCTCGATCGTCGCGTCGTCACTCCTGGGCTTCATCACCGCGCTGGCGCGGCTGTCCAGCAGTGCGGTGGCGTTCGGCATCGCCAGCTTCTATGCGTCGTTCTTTCGCGGCACCCCGCTGTTGATCCAGATTTTGCTGATCTACCTGGGCCTGCCCCAGCTGGGCATCGTTCCTGGCGCCATTGCCGCCGGCATCATCGCGTTGTCACTGAACTACGGCGCCTACCTGAGCGAAATCTTCCGCGCCGGCATCCTCGGCGTTCCCCACGGCCAACGCGAAGCCTCCCTCGCCCTGGGCATGGGCGAAACCGTGATCTTCTGGCGCGTCACCCTGCCCCAGGCCATGCGCACCATCATCCCGCCGACCACCAACCAATTCATCTCCATGCTCAAGGACTCCTCCCTGATCTCGGTGATGGGCGTCTGGGAAGTGATGTTCCTGGCGCAATCTTATGGTCGCTCCAGCTATCGCTATATCGAAATGCTGACCACGGCGGCGATTATCTACTGGCTGATGTCCATTGCGCTGGAGCTGATTCAAGCGCGGATGGAGCGGCATTATGGAAAGGCTTATCTAAAGCGCAGCTGATCGATCGTGTATGAACCTGCTGTAGGGTAAAGCTACAGGCTCCGCCAGCCATCGCGACGATGGAGGGAACCGAGCACGACCGGCCTACGCTCTTCATCCGCCAATTCGCCTCTGCGGCGAGAAGATGGCTGGCATCGCCGCTTTCGGTGAATTTTTAAAGTGCGACCTTCTCCACTACAGGTCGCATTCAATGCCTACCCAACACCTATTCCTGCCCCACCATCTTGCCTTGGCAATAACCTTGACCCTCGGCTGTGCCGAGGTTTCGATGGCCCAGTCAGTTACCGAGGACGCCCGCCCCGTTGAAACAACCGCGAAGATGCAGGCGAGGCTCAAGGCGTTCGCGGCGGCGCCGGATACAAACATCGAACCGGTCATCAAGGCGCAGGAAGCGCCCCTATCGATGAGCGACGGCAATGACCTGGTGATTGTCAGTAAGCAAGGCGAACTTTTCGGGCCCACTGACGGCGGCGGCGGTACCAATGTTCTGCAGTTGGATATCAGCAAGGGAGGCGTAATCGGCCCAACCGGCAACTTCAACGATCTATACCTCAAGCAAGGCGAATGGTCGAACGGTGGCGCGCTCACCGGTGCAAGCCTGGTTGACTCAAAGGCAAAGCTGGCCAACACCGGTCAGATAACGGGCGCGGTGCATGTGCTTGGCGTATTCCATAACCCAGGTACCGTGACCGGGCCTGTGTTCGTTGGAAAAAACGGCACGTTCAGCGGCAACGGGACGGTCGACGCGCTGGATGTGGCGGGTTTGATCGAAGTCGCTCCAGTCATGGGTGCCCCCTCGGTTACCCATGACCTCAAGCTGTCCAAAAGCGCGACGCTGGCTTATGCAGTCGACACGGAGAAAGGCGGCGCCACGATCAAGGTTGGCGGTACCGCGACGTTAGGCAATGCGACGTTGAAGATCACGTCTCTGTCGGGCGAGTCCATCGCTGAGAACAAACACGTCGTGATAAAAGCGCAAAAAGTCGAAGGGAAGTTCGGGAACGTCATCAACGAACTGGCATTGATGACGGCAACACCTGAGTACGCCACGGGAGAGGTAGGATTGACCCTTGCGCTTAAGGACAAGGTGCCCAACGAGATCGCGCCCACGGTTAATAGCCAAGCGGTTATAGGCAGTATCGTGGAACACCATGCCGAAGCAACGGAGGCTGGCCCCGTCGTCGCTTTACCCGCTGAACAAATATCCGCCACAGAATCGCAAACCCGTCATCCCGAGTCATATCCCAACGAACCCGCGAAAGTGGCAGCCAACCCCAAACCCAACGCCGCCATCAATGCCCTGCTCGGTACCAACATGGCCACCGCCGCCGATGCCATCGACCAACTGGGCGGTTACGACACGGCAGACCTGGGCAGTGCTACTTTAAGCAGCGTCGCACCGATCAGCTCGGGAATGCTCTCCGCCATGGGCCGGAACAACCCGACGGGTGAGCATGGCAATGGCCAGGTCTGGGTCCAGGCCATCGGCAACAACGGCAGCCTCGCCAAGCAATTGGGCAGCTTTGCCCTGAAGCATTCGACCAAAGGTTTGATGCTGGGAACCGACTGGGCCGTCAGCCCCGATTGGCGCCTGGGCGTCATCGGCAGCAAAACCCAGACACGGCTGGACAGCTATCAATTCGACGGCGCGCTCGACAGTTGGCTGGTGGGTGCCTATGCCTTGCGCCAGGATGGGCCAGTGGCCCTGCGCCTGGGTGCCATTTATGGCAGCCATGACGGAAGCACCAAACGCCATGTTGCGTTCAATGGTTTCAGGGATCACCTCAAGGGTCGCTACGACGCCACGACACAACAGATCTTTGGACAGGTCGGCTACAACCTGGACGTCGGACACTTCGATATGGAGCCCTACATCCAGGTGGGTTACCAACGCTACCAACGCGACGCCTATGCAGAAAAAGGTGGCGATGCTGCATTGCAATACCACGACCAGAGCCAGGAACACTTCAGCAGCGATCTCGGCCTGCGTATCGCCCTCCCTTTTGCGTTCGACCAAGGCATGCGGTTGACGCCACGCGTGGATGTCGGCTGGAAACACCTATACGGCGACATCAGGGGCAGCTCCCATCAACGCCTGGCTAACGGTGGCAGCACCTACATCATCCAAGGGGTGGAACTGGACCGGGACAGCCTGCTCTTGCAAGCGGGGTTGGACCTGGCCATGTCGCCACGTCACACCCTGGGGTTGAGCTACAGCGCAGAAACGGGCCAGGACAACCGTAACGGCGCGTTGACCGGGCAATGGCGGATGGCGTTCTAACGGGCAAAAAAAAGGGGAGCACCTGCTCCCCCGAGGTAAAACGTTATATCGCGGCTGTTCGGATCAGCCTTCGATTTCCACCAGGATTTCGCCCGGATTGACCCGGTCGCCCTTGGCTACATGAATCGCCGTGACCTTGCCTGGGATGGCGGCCTGGACTTCGGTCTCCATTTTCATGGCTTCGGTAATCAGCACTGCTTGGCCGGCCTTCACCACGTCGCCCTCCTTGACCAGCACATCAACGATGTTGCCTGGCATGGTGGTGCTGACGTGGCCCGGCGCGGTGGCTTGCTTGCGCTTGCTGCTGCCGCCGCTGACGAACTCATTGAGCGGTTCGAACACGACCTCTTCCGGCATACCATCGATGGAGAGATAAAAATGCCGCTTGCCCTCGGCCTTGACGCCTACGCCGGTGATGTCGACGCGATAGGTTTCGCCGTGGACATCGATGACGAATTCGGTCGGTACACCTTCGCCGCCAGCGGAGCTCACGCTGCCCGCCTCTGGGATAGGCAGCAGTACTTCGGGGGTCAAGGTGCCGGCTTCACGCTCCTCGAGGAACTTGCGCCCGATGTCCGGGAACATCGCGTAGGTCAGCACGTCTTCCTCGGATTTGGCCAAGGCACCGATTTCACCACGCAACCGGGTCATTTCCGGCTTGAGCAAATCGGCCGGACGCACGTCGATTACTTCTTCGCTGCCGATGGCCTGGCGACGCAGCTTCTCGTTCACCGCGCCAGGTGCCTTGCCGTATCCGCCTTGCAGGTAGAGCTTCACTTCGTTGGTGATGGTCTTGTAGCGCTCACCGGCCAATACGTTGAAGAACGCCTGGGTGCCGACGATCTGCGAGGTCGGGGTCACCAGCGGCGGGAAGCCGAGGTCTTCGCGTACTCGTGGGATTTCCGCCAGCACTTCGTTCATGCGGTTCAGTGCGCCCTGCTCTTTCAACTGGTTGGCCAGGTTGGAAATCATTCCACCCGGAACCTGGTTGACTTGGACGCGGGTGTCCACCGCGGTGAATTCACTCTCGAACTGATGATATTTTTTGCGAACGGCGTAGAAGTACAGGCCGATTTCCTGCAGCAGTTCCAGGTCCAGGCCGGTGTCGAATTCGCTGCCCTTGAGAGCGGCGACCATCGACTCGGTGCCTGGATGGCTGGTGCCCCAGGCGAAGCTGGAGATCGCGGTATCGATGTGATCGGCGCCGTTTTCGACAGCCTTGAGCTGGCACATCGCGGCGAGGCCGGCGGTGTCGTGGGAATGGATGAAGACCGGCAGCGATTGCTCGGCTTTCAGGGCTTTGACCAATTCGCCAGTGGCGTAGGGGGTCAGCAGCCCGGCCATGTCCTTGATCGCCACCGAGTCGCAACCCATGGCTTCCATCTGCTTGGCCTGGGCCACGAATGCTTCGATGGTGTGCACCGGACTGGTGGTATAGGCGATGGTGCCCTGGGCATGCTTGCCGGCAGCCTTCACCGCTTCGATGGCGACCCGCAGGTTACGCACGTCGTTCATCGCATCGAAGATACGGAACACATCGATGCCGTTGACCGCAGCCTTGGCCACGAACGCCTTGACCACGTCGTCGCTGTAATGGCGGTAGCCCAGCAGGTTCTGGCCGCGCAGGAGCATTTGCAGGCGGGTGTTGGGCAGCGCCGCACGCAGTTGGCGCAGGCGCTCCCACGGGTCTTCCTTCAGAAAGCGCACGCAGGCGTCGAAGGTTGCGCCGCCCCAGACTTCCAGCGACCAATAGCCGACTTTGTCGAGCTTGTCGCAGATCGGCAGCATGTCTTCGGTGCGCATGCGAGTGGCGAGCAGCGATTGGTGGGCGTCGCGCAGGATTGTGTCGGTTACGTGGATCTTCTTGGACATTGTCATGATTCCTTACAGGCCTGCGTGGGCGGCAATGGCGGCGGCGATGGCCAAGGCCAGCTCTTCGGGTTTGCGCTTGATCGAGTAGTTGGTCAGTTCCGGATGGCTTTCAACGAAGCTGGTATTGAACTGGCCGCTGCGGAACTCCGGATTGCGCAGGATTTCCTGGTAATACGCGGCGGTGGTCTTGACCCCTTGCAGGCGCATGTCATCCAGGGCCCGCAAGCCGCGGTCCATCGCTTCTTCCCAGGTCAGCGCCCAGACCACCAGCTTCAGGCACATCGAATCGTAGAACGGCGGAATGGTGTAACCGGTGTAGATCGCCGTGTCGGTGCGCACGCCCGGGCCACCCGGGGCGTAGTAGCGGGTGATCTTGCCGAAGCTGGGCAGGAAGTTGTTTTTCGGGTCCTCGGCGTTGATGCGGAACTGCAACGCAAAGCCGCGGTGCTGGATGTCTTCCTGCTTGACCGACAGCGGCAGCCCGGAGGCGATGCGAATCTGCTCGCGCACCACGTCGATACCGGTGATTTCTTCGGTAATGGTGTGCTCTACCTGGACCCGGGTATTCATCTCCATGAAGTACACCTCGCCTTCGGCGAGCAGGAACTCAACGGTACCGGCATTCTCGTAACCGACAGCCTTGGCGGCGCGCACAGACAGGTCGCCGATATAGGCACGCTGTTCGGGGGTCAGTTGCGGGCTGGGGGCGATTTCGATCAGCTTCTGGTTGCGGCGCTGGATCGAGCAGTCCCGTTCGAACAGGTGCACCACATTGCCGAAACTGTCGCCCAGGATCTGCGCTTCGATGTGCTTGGGATTGACGATGCATTTTTCGAGGAACACTTCCGCCGATCCAAACGCCTTCGTGGCTTCGGAGATGACACGCGGGAAGGCCTGTTCGAGTTCTTCGCGGCTGTTGCAGCGACGGATACCCCGACCGCCGCCACCGGACGTAGCCTTAAGCATTACCGGGTAACCGATTCGGTCGCCTTCGGCCAGGGCTTCTTCGATGCCCGCGACGTTGCCTTCGGTGCCTGGCGTCACCGGTACGCCCGCCTTGATCATGCTGCGGCGCGCTTCGGTCTTGTCGCCCATCCGCCGAATGACTTCCGCCGACGGACCGATGAATTTTATTCCGCGTTCAGCGCAGATATCTGCCAGCTCGGCGTTTTCCGACAGAAAGCCATAGCCGGGGTGCAAGGCATCGCAGCCTGTTTCCACGGCGAGGTTGACCAATTTGCGCGGGTTGAGGTAACCGGCCAGCGGATCGGCGCCAATGCTGTGGGCCTCGTCCGCGCGCTTGACATGCAGCGCATGGCGGTCCGCGTCGGAGTAGACCGCGACCGAGCGAATGCCCATCTCGGCGCAGGCGCGCACGATGCGGACGGCAATCTCACCACGGTTGGCGATCAGGATCTTTGTTATCAATTGGAGGTTCCCTTGAGCCGGTGATACCACGGCCTGGGATCCAGGCCGACGCGTGACCAGATGTAACAATTGGTCGCAGCCCCACACTAGTCCTGGCTGGGGATTAACAAAAATGAATAATTATTGGGTCACGCATAAGCAAACACTTATAGTTGGGTGATCAGTCTCGGACCAGAGTGCTTGAAAAATGCGTAAGTCATTGATGCGTATGACGTTGCGTCAGCTGCAAATCTTCAATGAGGTGTGCGATCTGAGGTCCTACAGCCGTGCGGCGGATGAAATGTCTCTCACGCAACCGGCCGTTAGCCTACAGATTCGATCCCTGGAAGAGCTGATCGGCCAGCCGTTGTTTGAGTATGTCGGCAAAAAACTCTACATGACCGAAGCCGCCGAAGCGCTGCAACGCGCCAGCCGGGATATCTTCGGGCGTTTGGAAAACCTCGATATGCAGCTTTCCGACATGCAGGGCTCGCTGCAAGGCCAGCTGAAGCTTGCGGTGGAGTCCAGCGCCAAGTACTTCGTCCCGCATCTGTTCGCCGCGTTCAAGCGCCAGCATCCGGAGGTCAACCTGAACCTTACGGTGGTCAATCGCGGCCAAGTCATCCGCAGGCTTTCGGATAACCGGGATGACCTGGTGATCATGTCCATGGTGCCCCAGGACATGGGCCTGGAGTTTCTGCCGTTTCTCAATAATCCCATCGTTGCGGTGGCGCCGCCCGATCATCCGCTGTGCCACATGGGCTCATTGCGCTTGCAAGACCTGGAACCCTATACGCAGCTGTTGCGCGAGCCGGGTTCAGGCACGCGGCTGGCCTGTGAGGAATATTTCAAGGAGAAACGGGTGCATTTCACCCAGACGCTGGAGGTGGCGTCTGCCGAAGCCCAGCGTGAATGCGTGGTGGCCGGGCTGGGCGTGGCGCTCTTGACGCGCCACGCCGTGAGCCGGGAATTGTCGTCGGGCGCGCTCATCGAGTTGCCGGTGGAGGAGCTTCCGCTGTATCGCAGCTGGTGCCTTGTACAGGCCCGGGCCAAGCGCCTGTCACCGGTGGCTCATGCGTTTCTGGCATTCGTTCGCGGCGAACGTGCGCAGATCATCGGCTTGGTTGAGCGTTTCGACGGGAAACCGCCGGCGTTGCCTGCCAGTAATTGATTTCCATCAGGTCAGGATATTCGCTTATTTGCGCCAGGAGCTGACGCTGCTCATAGCGGTCTTCGATGGCACGACGGAACGCCATGCGGCGCTGGTCTTCCTGCTGGCGACGGGTTTTGGCGGCGCTGCGTTCTTCGTAGGACTGGGTCATGTCGAGACTCCCAAGACGTATACGGGAGCTTCACGATGACGGTGAGGGATGACGGTTTGGCGGCGCGAGCGTTACAGAACGATGAATTCGGCCAAATGCCCCGTGGCGAGGGAGCTTGCTCCCTCGCCCAAAAGCCCTGACTTCCAAGGCCGCGTTCAGTCGTCCAGCGCCTTCACCGACTTGGGTGACAACCGCAAGCTGCGAAGGCTGCGCTTCACGCTCTTGAGGTGGTTGACCAGGCTTGGGCCACGCGCCATGGCGACGCCCATCGCCAGCACATCGATAACCACCAGGTGGGCAATGCGCGACGTCAACGGCGTATAGATTTCCGTGTCTTCGTGCACGTCGATCGCCAGGTTCACGGTGGAGAGCTCAGCCAGCGGTGTCTGGCTCGGACACAAGGTGATCAGCGAGGCGCCGCTTTCACGCACCAGATTGGCAGTGATCAACAGATCCTTGGAGCGCCCCGACTGGGAAATACAGATCGCCACGTCGGTCGGCTTCAACGTGACGGCCGACATGGCCTGCATGTGCGGGTCGGAATAAGCCGCCGCCGTCAGCAGCAACCGGAAAAACTTGTGCTGGGCGTCGGCCGCCACCGCACCCGAGGCGCCGAACCCGTAGAACTCGACACGTTGGGCCTGGGACATTGCCGTCACGGCTTTCTGCAGCGCGACCGGGTCAAGTTTCTCGCGGACCTCCATCAGGGTGTGCAGCGTCGTGTCGAAAATTTTCAGGCTATAGTCGGCGACCGAATCGTCTTCATGAATAGCGAACTGCCCGAAACTGGCACCGGCCGCCAGGCTTTGCGCCAATTTGAGCTTCAAGTCCTGGAAACCCGAGCAACCGATAGCCCGGCAAAAACGCACGATGGTTGGTTCGCTGATGCCAACGCTGTGGGCCAGATCGGCCATGGAACTGTGCATCACGGCCGCGGGATCAAGCAGTACATGATCGGCGACTTTCAGCTCCGATTTGCGCAGCAAGTGGCGTGACTGGGCAATGTGTTGCAACAGGTTCAAGGGGCTGGACTCTTGTTATGGGCAGGTGCCGGGATGTAGCAGGCTTGTAGTTATACTACAAGAATCGGCTCTTCGCCTGTCCAATACGTAACTGAATTGACCTTGTTGTCCCTTGTTTTGGCGGGCGACGCTCCTTGTAGCCGTCTCGCAGGCTCGGCGCACGCCAAGTCCAATCCTATCCCTGCTCCCGCAGCAGACGGGCGAGGCCTTCGGCTCCAACCGGTCGACTGATGAGATAACCTTGGACTTCGTCGCAGTGCTCATTCTTCAGGAACTCAAGCTGTCCCTCCCGCTCGACACCTTCGGCCACAACCTTGAGCGACAGTCCGTGGGCCATGGCAATGATCGCGCGGGTGATGGCCGCGTCCTCGCCCCCCTCCTCCAGCCCACGAACGAAGGCCTGGTCGATCTTCACGTAATCCACCGGGATGCGCTTGAGGTAGCTCAGGGACGAATAACCGGTGCCAAAGTCATCGATGGCCAGCTTGACTCCCAGATCCCGCAGCTGTTGGAACGTAGCGATGATGTGCTCGACGCTGTCAAGCAACTGGCTCTCCGTGAGTTCCAGCTCCAAATAATGCGGAGCCAGGCCGGTTTCTTCGAGCACTTGGCGCACCAGGCTGACCAACTTGCCCTGGCGCAACTGATGCACCGAAAGGTTGACCGAGACACGAATGGACTCCAGCCCCTGGCGCTGCCATTCACACGCCTGCCAACAAGCCTGGCGCAGCACGAACTCGCCGATCGGACCGATCAGCCCGGTTTCTTCGGCGAGACCGATAAACTCCCCGGGTGGAATCTGGCCCATGCTCGGATGCTCCCAGCGCACCAACGCTTCGGCGGCATTCAGACGCCCCGTCGCCAGGCATAGCTTGGGTTGGTAGAACACTTTCAGTTGTTGTTCTTCCAACGCCTTGCGCAACTGGTTCTCCAACTGCAGACGCTCCAGCGTGCTGGCTTGCAGGCTGTCGGTGTAGAACTGGAAATTATTCCCGCCCAAGTGCTTGGCGTGTTGCATGGCCATGTTGGCCTGGCTGACCAGGGTGGAAATTTCCCGCGCGTTATCCGGCAGCAGGCTGATGCCTATGGAGGCGCTGACCACCAGTTCGTGACCATCGATCGTCACCGGCACGCGAAGCTTGGTGGCCAGTCGGGTCGCCACTCGCGCCAGGCTCGAAAGATTGCCGTAGGCGTCGAACAGTACCGCAAACTCATCGCCGGACAGCCGGGCGATGGTGTCGGCTTCGGGCAATGCGTTGATCAGGCGCCGAGCCATTTTCTGCAAAAGCTGGTCGGCGATGTCATGGCCGAGGCTGTCGTTGAGCAGTTTGAAACGGTCGAGGTTGATGTGCAGCAAGGCCAGGCTACGCCGTCCTCCCTGGCGCACCCGCTGATGGGCTTCGTTCAAGCGCTCACGGAACAGCGAGCGGTTCGCCAGCCCGGTCAGCTCGTCATAATGGGTCAGATAGCGCATCCGCTCTTCGGATTCGCGCCGCGCTGAAAGATCGGCGAAGAAACCGACTATATGGCTGATATTTCCCCGCGAGTCCCGCACGACATTCAACTGGAGCCACTGTGGGTAGAGCTCGCCGTTGGCGCGCGCCTCAACCAGCTCGCCTTGCCAGGTGCCGTGCTGCTTGAGCGCTTGGCGAATCACCGGATAGTGCCGACGCGCGTCGCGACTGCAAGGCAGATCAACCACATTGCGCCCCAGCATGTCCGCGATATCGAAGCCGGTCACTCGTGTAAACGCCTGGTTGGCGGCAAGCAGCGCGTAATTGGGATCCAAAATCACGATACCCTCACTGGCGGCCTCGAACACCGTGGCGGCCAGTTGGCGCTGCTGTTCCAGCTCCTTGCTGACGCTGATGTTGCGGCGCGTACCGACCATGCGCAGTACCCGCCCATTCGCGCTGCGCTCCACGGCCCGGCCGCGGTCTTCGATCCAGACCCAATGGCCGTCGCCGTGGCGCACGCGGTATTCGATCTGGTAATCCTCGCTGCGGCCCTTCAGATGTTCGACAAGGGCACGCTTGAGTGCCGGAAGGTCTTGGGGATGCAGGCGCGGGGTGAGATGACTGAGCATGGCCGTGATGTATTCAGGTTCCAGGCCAAACAGCTCCTTGAGCTGGGTGTGATGAACCTCGTCGGTCTGCAGGTTCCAGTCCCACAACCCCAGCTCACTGGCCTTGAGGGCCAACGCCAGGCGCGCTTCACTCTTGACCAGGGCCTGGCTGGCCGCTTCCAGTTCGAGGCTGCGCTGCGCTACCCGCGCCTCCAGGCCAACCTGCGCCGTGCGCAATTGGGCCTCGGCGGAGCGACGCTGTTCGACCTCCCGGGCCAACGCCTCGTTGAGCTGCGCGCCGCGGCTTTGTGCCTGCTGCAAATGCTCGATCAACGCCTGGTTCTGGAACCGTCGCAACATCCCGTTCTGTATCAGCCGGTTGACCTGCCAGGCCACCACGCTCAGCGAGACCAGCACCACCAGCCCGAGCCAACCCCAGCCACGTTGATGCTCGTCCGGCCCCCAGAAAAGATAAGCGATAGCCGGCAAAAGACAGGGCAAGGTAAAGGACAGGAACGCCGGTAGACTCACGGCGTAAGCGACACTGGCAGAGAGGGTCGCGGCGCCGATCAGGCCGAACACCCAAGCCTGTTGCTGGAAACTGTCTGCCGGCACCAGGGCAATGCCCGCACCGGCCAGCGTCAGGCCGGTCATGGCCGAGCCCAGAAGAAACATGCGCAACCAGACCGGGTGGGCCTGGCGGCTTGGTATCGCCGAATCGAAAGCGGCCACCTGGATCACCCGCAGCGCGACCAGCGACAGTAACCAGACCAGCCACACGCTGACCAGGAAATAGCGCTGAGGCTCCCACAGCAGCGCCGCGCAGACCAGACCGTTGATCAGCATGAACAATGTGGGCAGCAGCGAGCCCTGGTACAACAACCTGGTGCGTTCGACCGCCATTTCCGTGGCGTACTGCTTGCAGATAATCCGCGGCTCTACACGCGGGCCTGCCAGATCGGAATTGAAGGTCATAAATGTTGTTCTTGTTCTTATTCAGGGGAGCATGGTGAGCCCGAAACGATCACCGAGCATACACAAGCCAAAGGCCATCCCACACTGCCCTGGTTCATAAAAATACTGAAAAAACGCGGATCCAATTGCGCGCCGGCCACCGTAACCGAGCCCCGCCGATGCTTGCGGGCGCTGACTGACCGGTCGTCCGCAGGCGGTGTTTTGTCGGCCAATGCAAAGCTCGGTTTGCCCGAGGTGGCGCCGCACCCTAGAATGCCTCGATGCGCGATGATCTCTCCCTTCTGCTGAACTCCCTAAACGATGCCCAACGCCAGGCAGTTGCTGCCTCCGTGGGCCGTCAATTGGTCCTGGCCGGTGCCGGCTCCGGCAAGACCCGAGTGCTGGTGCACCGTATCGCCTGGTTGATCCAGGTCGAGAACGCCTCGCCCCATTCGATCCTGTCGGTCACCTTTACCAACAAGGCTGCCGCCGAGATGCGCCATCGCATCGAACAGTTGATGGGCATCAACCCGGCTGGCATGTGGGTCGGTACGTTCCACGGCCTGGCCCATCGCCTGTTGCGCGCCCATTGGCAGGAAGCCGGCCTGAGCCAGACCTTCCAGATCCTGGACAGCGACGATCAACAACGGTTGGTCAAGCGCGTGATTCGCGAACTTGGGTTGGACGAACAACGCTGGCCCGCCCGCCAGGCTCAGTGGTTCATCAATGGTCAGAAGGACGAAGGCCTGCGCCCGCAGCATATCCAGGCCAGCGGTGACCTGTTCCTGGCAACCATGCGCAGCATCTACGAAGCCTACGAGGCGGCGTGCCAGCGTGCGGGGGTTATCGACTTCTCGGAACTGTTGCTGCGGGCGCTGGACCTGTGGCGTGACCACCCGGGGCTGCTGGAGCATTACCAGAGGCGCTTCCGGCATGTCCTGGTGGACGAATTCCAAGACACCAACGCCGTTCAATACGCGTGGTTGCGCCTGCTCGCCAAGGGCGGCGACAGCCTGATGGTCGTGGGCGACGACGACCAGTCGATCTACGGCTGGCGTGGCGCCAAGATCGAGAACATCCACCAGTACTCGGCGGACTTTCCCGACGCCGAGGTGATTCGCCTGGAACAGAACTACCGCTCGACCGCCGGCATCCTCAAAGCCGCCAACGCCCTGATCGCCAACAACACCGGTCGCCTGGGCAAGGAGTTGTGGACCGAGGGCAACGAAGGCGAGGCGATCAATCTCTACGCCGCGTTCAACGAACACGATGAGGCCCGCTATGTGGTGGAAACCATCGAGAGCGCGTTGAAAACCGGCCTGGCCCGCAGCGACATCGCCATCCTTTATCGCTCCAACGCCCAGTCGCGAGTGCTTGAAGAGGCCTTGCTTCGCGAACGGATCCCTTACCGTATCTATGGCGGCCAGCGCTTCTTTGAACGCGCCGAAATCAAGAACGCCATGGCCTACCTGCGCCTGATCGAAGGACGAGGCAACGACGCGGCCCTGGAGCGGGTAATCAATGTGCCGACGCGGGGCATCGGCGAGAAAACCGTCGAGGCGATTCGCGACCATGCCCGTCACAGCCATGTGTCGATGTGGGAAGCCATGCGCCAGCTGGTGGACAACAAAGGCGTCACCGGCCGTGCCGCCGGCGCCCTGAAGGCTTTCATGGACCTGATAGAAGACCTGACCGCCAAATGCGGGGAAATGCCCCTTCACTTGATGACCCAGACCGTCATCGAGCAGTCCGGCCTGATTGCCTACCATGAAGCTGAAAAAGGCGAGAAAGGCCAGGCCCGGGTGGAAAACCTTGAGGAACTGGTCAGCGCTGCGCGCAACTTCGAAAACACCGAAGAAGATGAAGACCTGTCGCCGTTGTCGGCCTTCCTCGGCCACGCCTCCCTGGAGGCCGGCGACACCCAGGCGGACGAGCATGAAGACAGCATTCAGCTCATGACCCTGCATAGCGCCAAGGGCCTAGAATTCCCCTACGTCTTCCTGGTGGGCATGGAAGAAGGTCTGTTTCCCCACAAGATGAGCCTGGAAGAGCCCGGACGCCTGGAAGAGGAACGGCGCCTGGCTTATGTCGGCATCACGCGTGCCATGCAGAACCTGGTGATGACCTACGCTGAAACCCGGCGTTTGTATGGCAGCGAGACCTACAACAAAGTGTCGCGATTCGTACGTGAAGTGCCGAAGGGTCTGATCCAGGAAGTACGTCTTTCCAACAGTGTCAGTCGACCGTTCGGCGGCAGTCAGCAACAAGGCACCAGCAGCCTGTTTGGCGGCAGCGACATCCCGGAGACCGGCTTCAGCCTGGGCCAGGCCGTCCGACATTCGGTATTCGGCGAAGGCGTGATTCTCAACTTCGAAGGCGCCGGTGCCCAGGCTCGGGTCCAAGTCAACTTCAGCGAAGGCAGCAAATGGCTGATGCTGGGGTATGCCAAGTTGGAAGCGATCTAAAAGCCTCGGTAATCCTCTTTGTGGGAGCGAGCTTGCTCGCTCCCACAATTATTCTGAAAACATTAAATATTTCCGATAGAACTTGTTCACCTTTCCTACAGCCCAAAGCGAACAAGGCTCCTTGCGCGAGCCGAACCTGAACCTTGGCTGTCACGCAAAAGCCCGAAACACTCTGCTGCTAGCCAGCAACAGTTCACCTGTGCAACATGGCGCGCGTGCTATCCACAAATGGGAATGCCTTTATATGAAACGTTTTCTTAGCATCGCCATGGCGTTGTGCATCGGCCTGACGATGGCCATCGACGCCAATGCCGCCAAGCGTTTTGGCGGTGGTAAAAGTTCGGGCGCAGCCCCGACTCATCAGACCAGCCAGATGGCGCCGTCGTCTGCCGCCGGGTCCACTGCCGCCACCGCGGGCGCGGCAGGTGCTGCTGGCGCGGCCACCAAGGCCAGCGGCGCTTCGCGCTGGCTCGGCCCCCTGGCCGGTATCGCGGCCGGTGGTCTGCTCGCTTCCATGTTCATGGGCGACGGCTTCCAGGGCATGCAGATCTTCGACATCCTGATCATGGCGGTCATTGCCTTCCTGGTCTTCCGTTTCATCGCAGCCCGTCGTCGCAAGCAGCAGGAGCAATTCGCTCCGGCCGGCCATGCGCCGATGCAGCGTGAAGTGTTCAACCAACAACCTGCCGGTGGCTCGATCTTCGGTGGCGCGGCTGCTCCAGTGGCGCGCCCGGTGATCAACGCACCTGCCTGGTTCAACGAAGAACGCTTCATCGAAGCGGCACGCAGCCATTTCATGTCCCTGCAGCAGCATTGGGACGCAAACGAAATGGACAAGATCGCCGAGTTCGTCACCCCGCAATTGCTGGAGTTCCTCAAGCGCGAGCGGGCCGAGTTGGGTGATGGCTATCAGTCCACCTACATCGACAACCTCCAGATACAACTCGAAGGCGTCGACGATCGCGCCGACAAGACTATCGCCACCCTGACCTTCGTCGGCGTGTCGAAAGACTCTCGCTTCGACCAAGGTGAAGCGTTCAGCGAAAGCTGGAACATGGAACGTGCCCAAGGCGAAAACCAGCCTTGGCTGGTCGCAGGTATCCGCCAGAACGGTTGAACCTTTGCGCGTTTCGCAGGTTGAAATAAAAGAACCCCGGCACTTGCCGGGGTTTTCTATTTCGCGGTTGCATCTACAGCGGGCTACTGTATAAACCGCCCTATAAAACCGCGCCATCGAGAAAGAGGATCCCGGACGTGGAAGAAATCATCGAACAATTACGCGAAGCCAACGAACCCGTACCGGTTCCATTGGAATTGCCCGACGAAGACTTGCTGGTGGAAATCGAAGAGCAGCTGTTCATCGATATCCCGTTCGTGTTCCGGGAGTTTTTGCTCACCGTCAGCGATGTCGTCTACGGCAGCCTGGAGCCGGTGACCGTTACCGATCCGCAGTCCCATACCTACCTGCCGGATGTGGCCGCCAATGCCTGGGATGCCGGTGTTGATCGAAGCCTGATTCCGATCTGCCAGGACGGCGATGACTACTACTGTGTCGAAGAAGACGGCACCGTAGTGCTATGGCAGGCAGAAGAGGAGCTGATCGCCGAGGAAACGTGGGAATCGGTATGGCACTGGGCAAGGGATGTCTGGTTGGAAAGTTGATGCTCTAGCGTCCGGCGCTGATCAATGCCCGGACGATCCCTTGTGATTGTCCAGCGTTTCGAGCAAGGCCACCTGCATTCGTGTATGCAGGCGGACAAACCAGCGCCAAAGCAGGGCCGCCAAGGCAATCGCGACCACTGCGATCCATACCAGCAGCTTGTTGGTCGGCAAGATACTGGCTGACAAGGCTGCCAGCAGCAGGAAAATCACCAGCAGCGAAAGGAGCGGAATCACTTCGGCGATCACGCGACGCACGCGCTGGGTGTGGCGGCCGGCCATCTCCGGCTTTACACCCATTTCCGCCAGCAGCATCGACAACGCCTTGAGCTTGCGGTACGCCGCGATCAGGAACGGTAGCGACAGGAACAGCGAGCCGCCCCAGATCAACGCTTTCTGCCAGCTCGGATCGCTGATCCAGTCTTGCAGATAGGCAGACACTCGTTCGGCAAAATACCCCCCCGAGACAAAAATCGCGATCACCAATGCCAGGTTGACACCCACCTGCAGCATGATGCGCCTGATGATGGAAGCCAGCATGGCTCCCTCACCCTGTGGCTGGATGCTGCGCAACCATTCTCCATACATGCCCAGCACGCGCGTCAATCGCTGCGGCATTGCCGACGCCAATCTGACCGACAACGGATCAGCGGCCCGAATCAGATAAGGGGTCGACAATGTCGTGAGCACCGAGACAGCCACAGCGACCGGATAAAGGAAATCGCTGGTCACCTGCAGGGTCATCCCCAACGAAGCGATAATGAAAGAAAATTCGCCAATCTGTGAAAGCCCCATCCCGACTCGTAGAGAGGTGCGTCCATCATTTCCCGCGACAAAGGCGCCGAGACCACAAGAAAATATCTTGCCCAATACCACCGCGCAGGTAATGACTGCGATCGGCCACGCATATTGAAGCACAATGGCCGGATCGAGCATCAGCCCGATAGCCACGAAAAATATTGCGCTGAACAGATCGCGCACAGGCTCCACCAATCGCTCGATCTTCAGCAATTGTCGAGACTCGGCCATGATCGCACCGATCAGGAACGCCCCAAGCACCATGCTGTATTCCAGCTTTACCACCAGCAGGCAGAAGCCGAAACAAAGCCCCAGTACGGTAATCAACAACATCTCGTTGCTGTCGAACTTCGCCACGTACGCCAGCAATCGCGGCACCAGCAGGATGCCGACGACCAACGCGACGATCATGAACAGCGACAGCTTGCCGACCGTGGAAAACACCTCGCTGGAGCTTACGGTGCCGCTGACAGCGATGCTCGACAGTAAAGCGATGATACCGATGCCGAGAATGTCCTCGACGATCAATACCCCGAAGATCAACTGCGCAAAGCGCTCGTTTTTCATCTTCAGGTCATTCAAGGCTTTGACGATAATCGTGGTTGAGGAAATCGCGAGGATCGCGCCGAGAAACAGCGAGTCCATGGCGCTCCAGTCGAACCAGCGACCAATTTCATAGCCGATCCATATCATCAATACGATCTCTAGGAACGCAGCGATAAACGCCGTGGCTCCCACCTTGAACAGTTTGCGCAGGCTGAACTCCAGGCCCAGGGAGAACATGAGGAAGATCACGCCGAGCTCGGCCAGGGTCTTGATCGTTTCTTCATCGTGAATGAAGCCGAACGGCGGCGTATGCGGGCCGATGATAAAGCCGGCGACAATGTAGCCCAGCACCACCGGTTGCTTGAAACGATGGAACAGTACGGTGACCAACCCGGCCGCCAGCAAGATGATCGCCAGGTCTTGAATGAAACTGATGGCGTGCATTGTGGGGCTCCTTGTCGAAACGACTCCAGGTGAAGTCGGGTACGTCCGTTTCTTTTGTAGGAATACCCGGCATGACGGGTTTTTTGCAGGTTAACACCGGGACTTCTTACGAAAAGACGGTGCAATATATGGAAACAGATCCACCCAAGCGTGACGGCAAGTCGTGGCGCAGCGTCCCGATATGAGTGGTTTGAACCCGCTCACCACATTCCAGCGCCCGCAGAGGCGCGCCCTCGAAACTGCTGCCTTGAACCGTGAGAACGTTATGGAACCCGGAAACGCCCAGCTGTCGATGACGGTGTTGATGACCCCCGATATGGCCAACTTCTCTGGCAATGTCCATGGCGGCACCTTGCTCAAGTACCTGGATGAGGTGGCCTACGCTTGTGCCAGCCGCTATGCCGGCCGATACGTGGTGACATTGTCGGTAGACCAGGTGATTTTTCGCGAGCCGATTCATGTCGGCGAGTTGGTTACCTTCCTGGCGTCGGTGAACTACACCGGCAATATCTCGATGGAAGTGGGCATCAAAGTCGTGACCGAGAACATTCGTGAGCGCTCGGTTCGCCATACCAATAGCTGCTTCTTCACCATGGTAGCGGTGGATGACCAGCGCAAGCCCGCGCCCGTCCCGCCGCTGCAACCGCAGAACAGCGAAGAGAAGCGCCGCTACGAACAAGCGCAGCAACGTCGCCAGATTCGCCAGGAACTGGAGAGGCGTTATCAGGAAATCAAGGCGGACGGGCCGTAACCCGCCGTCGAAATCAAGGTGGGAGCGAGCTCGCTCCCACAGCGATCAAAGGCTGATCGGCATGGCCTCGAATCGCACGCGCGGATGGGCAATACGGTCCTGGGCGCGGACCAGCTGCAATTCGTAGCTTGCACACGCCTGGGTTTCCAACAGCACCTCATGCACGGCCGCAGCGGTGAATTCAAAGGCTGCCGACAGGCTGTCCCCCAACAGTATCCGCGCCAGGAACAGCCCCGACGTCAGGTCGCCGACTCCGACCGGTTGGCGGGGGAACGCCAGCAATGGACGGCGCAAGTGCCAGCTGCCTTCAGCCGTGACCAACAGCATCTCGAAGCTGTCTTCGGGCTTGCCGGGATAAGCCAGGTGCTTGACCAGCACGACTTTCGGGCCACGGGCCAACAGCGCACGGGCCATCGCCAGGCAGTCGAGTAGTGATTGCGCCTTGCGGCCGGAAAAACTGTCCAGCTCCAGCTGGTTAGGACACATGATGTCAGCCACGGCAGCGGCCTCTTCCAGCAGGAACCTGCCCACCTCGGGCGCGACAATGCAGCCCTTCTCCGCATGCCCCATGACCGGGTCGCACAGATACAACGCCTTGGGATTACAACGCTTGATGCGCGCCACACCCGACAGGATCGCCTGTCCCTGGGCTGCGCTACCCAGATAACCGGACAGCACCGCGTCGCAATTGCCCAGCTCGCCAATGGCCGCGATACCCTCTACCAACAGCGGTATCTGGTCCGGCGGGAGCACTTCACCGGCCCACTGCCCGTATTGGGTGTGATTGGAAAACTGCACGGTATTGAGCGGCCACACGTTTACGCCGACCCGCTGCATCGCAAACACGGCGGCGCTGTTGCCGGCATGGCCGAATATCACGTGGGACTGTATGGCAAGCAGATGGGGCGTGCGTTTCATGCGGGAAATGTCCGTAAAACGATTGAAATTCAAGCCGCGCAGTATGCGACTAAACGCAGCCTGTACGACAGACCGGCGACACAGTTAAGCTGACGGCAACTTGTTGGAGCTCTTCGTTCATGCTGACCCTTGGAAACATTTTCGTGCTGATGCTGCTGGCTACCGGCGGCGCCTGGCTGTGGCACAACCATGGCTTGCGCGAACGAGCCTTGGCGAGGGTCATGCAACATTGCGCCAACCTGAAGATCGAGCTGCTGGACGGCAACGTGGCGCTGCGAAAGATCGGATTCGTCAAGGACGCCAACGGACGGCGGCGCCTGGCACGTATCTATAATTTCGAATTCACAGTGACGGGCGAGACCCGTCATACCGGCACCATCACTCAGTTCGGTGCCCACAGCGCGCATATCGAACTGGCTCCCTACCCGATGCCCTTCGAAGAGGCCCCGCCCACGCCAGTTGAGCCGGTGCAGACCCGGCCCAGAGCTGAAGTCATCGAACTGAGCCAGTGGCGTCAGGAGCACAACAAATGGAAGCCTTGAAGCAAAGCTGATTCAGGTGCACCGAGCAATCAACAGACCCGTTTGCAGGCGATCAATGTCTTGCGGCTGGTCGAATATCAGCTCGATCCGCGAGTCTTCGCGCCGTTCACTGGCTTGCCATTGCAGTGCCGCCGCTTCCAATGCATTGGCGGAAACCCAACCGTCGGCACTGTGGATAACCATCTTCGCGCGCTTCCAGTGATGATCTGTTAGCCAATGCGTAAGCGCCGCTGTGTCGAATTGCTGGCTGGGGTGCCAGCGCCAGCCGATACTCCAGCCGCCCTCCTGCTGCTGATACAGGCGGATCGGCACCGCCGGGTCGGTCCATATGGCCGCCATTCGACCCAGGCTTTTGGGCAGGCTCAAGTTATCCACAGCCTCGCTGCCCCGAGCCGCCAGGCCAGGCAATTGGTCGATCGGCAACGCTGCGTGCTGCGTCCAGTACAGCGTCCGTCCTGGCAGTTGCATCGCCAGCCGTTCCCGGTCGGCTTGCGTAAGGGTCTCGGATTTGTTCAGCACCAGCAGTCCGGCATCCGCCAGGGTTTGTCGCTGCGCATCGGGCAACGGCTTGCCGTCCGCCATCGCCTGGGCATCCAACACCAGCACGCAGGGTTGCACCGCCAGTACACCAAGCCAGGGTGCTTCGTTCAGCTGCCGCACCAACTGCACCGGATGGCCGAGGCCCGAGGGTTCGATAAACAGCCGATCCGGCCGAGCCTTGCGCAGTAGACGCCCAAGACCGATCTGAAACGGCGCGCCGTTGACGCAGCACAAACAACCGCCGGCCACTTCGCCCAGTGCGATACCATCGCCAGCCTGGGTCAGTAACGCGGCATCCAGGCCGATCTGACCGAACTCGTTGATCAGCACCGCCCAGCGCTCGCTGGCCGGGCGCTGGGCCAGAAGATGCCTGATCAGGCTGGTCTTGCCGGCGCCCAAAGGGCCGGCTATGACATGAGTGGGGATGTGCTGCAACATAATCGACGGCTTTCGATGGAGGTGAACATGCGAATGATCGGCTGGTTGTTACTGGCGATGACGTCGAACCAGGTACTGGCCCAGGCTTGCGTGGTTCACAGCCAGGCGGAGCGGCTCGATGTGAAAGTCTGCCAGCAGAACCGCAACATTCCGCAGAAGCTGTTTGCCGATGGCTTCTGCCAGCCAAACCTGGCCGGCCAGAAGGTCGAGGTGCAATACGTCGATCAGTGCCCCGGCGGCGCGTTCGGCGTTTGCCGCAACGCTCAGGTCGCCAATATGCCTTACCGCCAGGATATTCACTACTACGGCGTGGCGACCGATGCCGCTTACCTACAGCCATTTTGCGAAGGGCAAAGCCAGGGCACCTGGCATAAGCCTTAAGCCAACCAGTCCAGCGTGAGAATCAGGCGACGCTCTTGCGGGGCGGGTTCCGGTGAGCGGTGGATCAGGCCAAACCCCTCGTTGCCGTGCCATTTCTCGCCTTTAAGCAAGCCGACATCACCGCAACAGAACTGCTCGATCACTTGTGGATCCACCGGTTCGGCCTCAGGTTGCCCCAGGCGCTGGCGATCCATGACGCCCTCCTTGAGCCACTGGCTGCCGACGCCCCCATAGGTGGTCAGCAGCCGCACCGGTACGTGATCAACGTGAAAGCGCGGGCACATGGCCTTGTCCAACGTGCGAAGACGCAGACCGACCCGTTGCGCCCCCAACAGGCAAGCAAATGCGCAAACCAGCCAAGAGACGTCGGCGATAAAGCCTTCATAGCCGTGCAGGTCGCTGAAGCCTGCAGCCAGGCCTTGCAGCGCTGGCTGGGCGTCATCATCCGGCAAGTCGAGCACCCGTGATTCGGTCAATGGCTGGTCCAACGCAAGTACCAGTGCCGCGAAATCGCCGATGTGCGCGGGAAGCTGACGTTGCCAGACCGCCAGGTTGGTGCCGTCGTCCAGGATCTTCGTGAGTATCTCCGGTGTATCGCCTTGGACCTGCTGTACCTGCAATGCCCTTTTCAGACTCGGCGCCAGCATCACGCTACCGCCTCTTCATGCCATGGGCCGAATGGATCGGACAATAGCCGCCAACTTTCGACACCAAGGGCCAATTCCTGGTCGGTGAGCAGGCAGGCGTCCAATTCGGCGGTGAGTTGACCAAAGTCGATGTCCTGGCCAATAAACACCAGCTCCTGACGGCAATCGCCGGTGACTACAGACCAGTTCTTCATGATGGCCGCTGTGCTCTCTTGGTCCTGCGGCCATTGGTTTTCTGGTACGAACCGCCACCAGCGCCCGGCAAATCCGTGGCGCATCAGGCCGCCGGCCTGGGACCAGCTCCCCGCCTCCTCAGGTTTGCTGGCCAACCAGAAGAACCCCTTGGAGCGCAGGAGCTTGCCATTTGGCCACGGACGGTCGATGAAGTTGAAGAAACGCTGGGGATGAAACGGCCGACGTGCCCGGTAGGCGGTCGAGGCAATGCCATATTCCTCTGTCTCAGGTACATGCTCGCCACGCAGTTCCTGTAGCCAGCCAGGCGCCTGGGCGGCGCGCTCAAAGTCGAAAAGGCCGGTGTCGAGAATACGGCCCAGCGGTACCTGACCCATGACCATTGGAATGATCTGCGCCTGGGCGTTGAGACGCTGCAGAATCGCGGTCAACTCTTCCCGCTCGTGTTGGCTGATCAGGTCGATCTTGCTGATCAGAATCACGTCGGCAAACTCGATCTGTTCGATCAGCAGGTCGGTGATCGAGCGTTCATCGTCCTCGCCCAGAGTTTCCCCCCGTGACGCCAGGCTTTCCGCGGCCTGATAATCCAGCAGGAAATTCACCCCATCGACCACCGTCACCATGGTGTCGAGCCGCGCCACATCGGCCAGGCTTCGGCCCTCCTCGTCACGAAACGTGAAGGTTTCGGCCACCGGCAACGGTTCGGAGATGCCTGTGGATTCGATCAGCAAATAATCGAAGCGCCCTTCCCGGGCAAGTTGCCCGACTTCTTCAAGCAAGTCCTCACGCAACGTGCAACAAATGCATCCGTTGCTCATTTCCACCAGTTTCTCTTCCGACCGGCTCAAGCTGACGTCTCGCTGGACTTCGCTTCCATCGATGTTGATCTCGCTCATATCGTTGACGATGACGGCAACGCGAAGGTTATCCCGATTGCGCAGGACGTGATTAAGCAGGGTACTTTTTCCGGCACCGAGAAATCCGGAAAGCACGGTCACAGGGAGACGCTTGGTCATCAGAGGATCCTCGTTGGGACGCCGTTATTCACGGGGAGTCTTCAGGCATTGGTTCGATGAAAGGCTGGTCGATAGACATGTTATAGTATAACAGTGCAAGCTGACCAAACGATTTCCATGGGCGACACCGTATGCCGAGCTTTTCGAATCTTTTGCCGATAGGGCTGTTATTGCTATTTTCAGTGGGTGCTTCGGCTCACCCTCCCACGCCGGCCAATTGCACGCGCAGCGCCAATCTGCTCGCGTGCGTCGATGCACAAGGCAATGCCTACAGCGTTTTCACGGCAGGAAATACCTTTTATTTACGAGGTTTTGAGGCTACCGGACGGCGCTATTGGTCCCAGACAAATAGCCGTTATGGTCAGCTGACGTTTTTCACCGGCTTCGCTTCTGATGGCGAAGCCTGGGTTGGATATAGCCGGCGCGTGGGTTGGACCACTATCAATCGCTTTTCCAGCTCCGGCGGGGGCGGTGGCCGGTTTGTATGCGGCCGTATGAGCGGGTGCGAGCAACCGAAACGCTGATGTTTCACGTGGAACGCTGCCCATGAAAAAGCATTCATGAAAAAGGCCTCGTCGCTTTTATTGTTATACTATAACATTCAAGCGAACCTCTTCTGGACCTTCAAGATGAATGCGTTAACTCTGCCAGACGTCGCGGCACAGGCATCTCGCCAGAACTTGCCGCTAGATTGGGTCGGCATGTGCGGCATTGCTGTACCGCTGTTGATCGACGGTCAACGCTTGAGCGCAACTGCTGACGCGGGCGTCAGCCTCGATGATGGCGAAGCTCGTGGCATCCATATGTCACGCTTGTATCTGGCGCTGGAGCCGCTCGAAAACTCCCCACTTTCGCCGTCTCTTTTACGACAGATTTTACAGAGCTTCCTTGATAGCCATGGGGGATTGTCCCGGCGCGCCTCGCTTAGCCTGAAGACGGATCTCATGTACAAACGCTCCGCCTTGATCAGCCCTCTTGCTGGGTGGAAGCTGTACCCCACCAAGGTGGACGCTCACTTGGACGATTCGATGTTCCACGTGGAACTTGAGATTCAAGTTCCGTATTCATCCACCTGTCCCTGCTCGGCAGCGCTCGCGCGTCAGCTCATTCAGCAACAATTCATCGAGGATTTTGCAAACAAAGCGCTCGAGCATGCCGACGTGCTCGCTTGGCTGGGCTCATCAAAAGGCATCGTCGCTACCCCTCATAGCCAACGCAGCCTCGCCACCTTGAAAGTGCGGCTGAACACCGATATCCGTGAATTACCATGGCTGGCTCTGATCAACGAGGCCGAGGCTGCCCTGGGCACCGCTGTACAAACCGCCGTGAAGCGTGCGGACGAACAAGCCTTTGCCTTGGCCAACGGCCAGAACCTGATGTTCTGTGAAGACGCTGCGCGTCGATTGAACGTCGCGTTGCAAAAGATGCCCTGGATCTCCTCATTTGACGTGCGGGTGGTTCACGCTGAAAGCCTCCATGCCCACGATGCCGTCGCCCAGAGTCACTGGGTCCGGGAGGCCTCATGATTCGTTGCCAAGCCTTGAGATGGGGTGCGCCGGGTCAACCGCTCACGCCCCCGCTGGACATGGAACGACCTGAAGGCAGCCTGACCGCCATCATCGGCGCCAACGGCTCCGGAAAAAGCAGCCTTTTAAAAGTGCTGGCCGGGTTGCAAAAGCCGCTATCGGGAACAGCTTCATTGAATGTGCCTCGGCGCGGCGGTGTTTCATTCCTGCCCCAGCAACAACACTTGGACCGGCATTTCCCGATCAGCCTGCAAGAGCTGGTTGCAGCAGGCTCATGGGGCCTTCGACAAAATCCTGCGACTCGAAACCAGCGACTCAAGGCCGTCCTGGACGATTGGAATCTAAGCGGCCTCGAACATCGCCCGCTGATGGCTCTGTCGGGTGGTGAGCTACAGCGTTCCCTGCTCGCCCGGTTGAGCTTGGCCGAGGCACCCGTCCTGCTGCTCGACGAGCCTCATGCTGCGCTCGACGAAATGGGCCAGGCGCTGTTGTGGAAACATATTCACCAATGGCACCGAGAAGGTCGGACCTTAATGGTGGTCTGTCACGACCTCGCTGCGGTACATCGGCATGTTCCCCACACCTTGCTGATCAGTCCTACAGGTTGCGCATTGGGCCGCAGCGTCGACTTGATCGAACGGCCTCAGTACACGCAGGTCGCCTGATGCTCAGCGCAACCCACCTATGGCAGCCCTTCCTGGATTTCCTGTTCATGCGCCGGGCGTTGTTGGGCGGACTGGTACTGGCGTGCAGCACGGCTCCACTAGGGGTGTTTCTGATTCTGCGGCGGATGAGCCTGATCGGCGATGCCGTGGCTCACGGCATCCTGCCGGGCGCAGCGCTCGGGTTCTGGTTCGCCGGCTTGAGCCTGCCTGCCCTGACCGTCGGAGGCCTGGGGGCCGGCCTGAGCATGGCCGGGCTCGCAGCGTGGATTACCCGCCGCACTGGACTGCGAGAGGACGCCAGCCTGGCGGCGATCTATCCCATATCCCTGGCGGCCGGCGTACTGATTCTCGGCATGGCCGGCAAACGCCTGGACTTGCTGCACCTGTTATTTGGTTCCGCACTGGCAGTAGACAGTCCGACACTCACCGGCATGCTCTGGGTTTGCGCCGCAAGCCTGGGTGCAATGGCGCTGATCTATCGCCCGCTGTTGCTCGATACTCTGGACCCCTTGTTTCTGCGGACAGTCAGTCGTCTGGGTCCGTTGGCCCACGGCGTGTTCCTGACACTTGTGGTGTTGAACCTGGTGATCGGCTTCCAGGCCATCGGAGCACTGATGGTTGTGGGCCTGATGATGTTGCCTGCCGCGGCTTCGCGGTTCTGGAGCCGCCGCCTGCCGACCCTGATGGCTTTGGCCGCACTGTTCGGCTGCCTTTCAGTGTGGCTGGGCCTACTGCTGTCCTTCTACTTTTCGCTGCCCAGCGGACCGGCCATCGTACTGATGGCGGGCGTGCTCTATTTGCTGTCCGTAGTATTCGGTCCGGTGCATGGCTTGCTGCGCCGCCCGCCTTTGCTCACATCCCAATGAGGTTTTGCCGATGCGCGCCCTGCTCCTGATATTCAGCTTGATGGTGTCCATGTCCTCCCCTGCTGCCGAAAAGCTGCAGGTTGTCACCAGCTTCAGCATCCTTGCCGACATGACCCAACAGGTCGGCGGCGAACACGTTCAGATCGTCAACATGGTCGGTCCCGACGCCGATGCACACACCTACGAGCCCACCCCAGACGATGCCAAGGCGCTGCTGAAAGCCAAGGTGATCATCAAGAATGGATTGGGCTTCGAGCCGTGGCTGGATCGCCTGGTCACCAGCACCGAAACCACCGCGCCGGTAATCAGTGCCAGCCGTGGCGTGATTCCACGTTCGTTGGACGAAGACGGGGAGACCATCCCAGACCCGCATGCGTGGCACAACCTTGCCAACGCCGTGCTCTACATCGGAAACATCACGAAGGCATTGGAAGCAGCCGACCCGGCCAACAAGGCCGATTACGAACGTAACAGCCAGGCGTACCTGAAAAAGATCCATGCCCTACTCGCCGAAGCCAAGGCGAAGTTCAGCGCTTTGCCACCCGGCAATCGCAAGATCGTCACTTCTCACGACGCCTTCGGTTACCTGGGCCAAGCCTACGGCATCGATTTCATGGCACCGCAAGGCTTGTCCACTGAACGCGAGCCATCGGCTGCCGAAGTGGCTGCCTTGATCACGCAAATCCGCCAGGCCAAAGTCAAAGCGGTGTTCATGGAAAACATCAAGGACGCACGCCTGCTCAAGCAAATTGCCGATGAAAGCGGCGCGCACATCGGCGGCACCTTGTACTCCGACGCCCTCGCCGCCAGCGGACCCGCGAGCACGTTTACCGGCCTGTTCGAGTACAACCTCAACACCCTGTACGAAGCATTGAGCCAGCCCTGAAATCAAGCCCTCGGCTTGACCGTTCCGCAATCCTGCCCCAGCCACACGGCGCGGGTATCCAGGCTACCGTTCTGCTGGATGCCCGTGGCGTTGAACGTGCCATTGACCTTGGTGGTGAATTCGCGATCACTCTGGAAGGTCGCGATGCCGCTGCCCTGGGCTTTCGGACAACTGAAGCGAAACTTCCATTGGTTGCCGGTCCGCTCGGTGATCTGCTGCTTGCACCCTGACTGCGGATCCTGCAGCGGGATGTCGTTGGTCTGGACTTGCTCCGGCGTCAGGCATACCCGAATACCTTTACCACCCATGGTGATGCCTTGCTTTTCCAGCATCGCTCGCTGCTCGGGCGTCATCTGGTTCTGCAACTGGCCGAGGATCAATTGCAGGTCAGGCAGATTCTGGTTATCGACCTTCATGTTGCTTGTCGTCAGTTCCCACAGGCCCGGTTGAAGCATCTGCGCATGAGCCGCTACAGGAACCGAGAAACCAATGGCCAAGGCCAAACCCAGCAGGCGAACTTTCATCGCAAAAACTCCAGAGGACAAGTGGCCGTTAGACGCTGCCCGCAAGCTTCGGTTCAGGCCAGCACAGGTGAATTAATTAGCGACATTCGTTGCGTAACATGGTCTGTTAAGCATTGAAACTTCAGGAGCACGGCTGCCCCATGGACTATTACGGCCCGCATGTTTTCGGTTACCTGATCGCGCTGCTCCACACCCTCGGTTCCATCGCTGCGGTCCATGCGGTACTCACCGTGCGAACCGCCCAAGGCTCGATCGCCTGGGCCCTGTCACTGGTGTTCATCCCTTATCTGACGCTTATTCCCTACCTGGTTTTTGGCCGCAGTACTTTCGACGGTTACATCAAGGCGCGACGACAGGCCAACGAAGAGATGCGCAAGGCGATCTCCGAGCTGAACTGGCGGCCTTGGGTCGAAGAGGCGCTCACAGCCCGCGCGTCTCACGCTTATGCTTCCTTGCGCGCCATGCCGAAGCTCGGACGCGCGCCTTGCCTGGCGAATAACCAGGTGCGGCTGCTGGTGGATGGCCACGCCACGTTCGAGGCGATTTTCCAGGCCATGGAAAGTGCGCGGGAAGCCATTCTGATCCAATTCTTCATCATCCATGACGACCGTCTCGGCCAACGCTTGCACGCGTTACTGTTGAAGAAAGCAGCCGAGGGCGTGGCGGTATACCTGCTTTATGACCGTATCGGCAGTCACTCCCTGCCCCACCGTTATGTCCAGGCACTGCGCGACGGCGGCGTCCATGTGAAAGCCTTTGCCACCCGCAGCGGTTGGTTGAACCGGTTCCAGGTCAACTTCCGCAACCATCGCAAGATCGTGGCCGTGGACGGCGTCCTGGGGTTTGTCGGTGGTCACAACGTGGGCGACGAATACCTGGGCGAAAAGCCTCCGTTGGCCCCATGGCGCGACACCCACGTCGAAGTGCGCGGCCCCGTGGTGGCGAGCATGCAGGAATCCTTTGCGGAAGACTGGTTCTGGGCCGCCCGTTCATTGCCGCCATTGATCCTGCCAGACACCTATCCGGATGGCGGCGTGCTCTGCCAACTGCTGGCCAGCGGTCCGGCGGACGCGCAGGAAACCTGCTCATTGTTTTTCGTCGAAGCGATCCACGCTGCAAACGAGCGAATCTGGATCACCACGCCCTACTTCATCCCTGACGAAGCGGTTTTCGCGGCGCTGCGCCTGGCCGTCTTGCGCGGCGTGGATGTGCGTATCCTGCTACCTTCGCGGCCCGATCACAAAATCGTCTACGCGGCGTCCAGCCTCTATGCATTCGAAGCGGTGCTGGCCGGCGTCCGGGTGTTTCGTTATGAGCCAGGATTCCTGCACCAGAAAGTCGTACTGATCGATCAGGAAATAAGCGCGATCGGCAGTGCGAACCTGGATAACCGTTCGTTTCGATTGAATTTCGAAGTCATGCTGCTGACCGTTGATATCGCGTTTGCCAGCGAAGTGGAGCAAATGCTCGAGAAGGATTTTGCCCAAGCCCACGAAGTGGCCAAACAAGAAAGCCGGGAGACCCACCGCCTGCAAAAAATCGGCATGCGAATCGCCCGGCTCATTTCGCCGATTCTTTAAGGCGTGTAGATGTCGTCGCGAGTCCAAGGCAATTCATGGCTGCCATCGGCATGGGCCTTGACCGCGAGAATCTGGTGCAGGTTTATCCAGCCCTTGGCGAACGCGTAGGCGCAGCCCGCCAGATACAGCCGCCAGATTCGCAAGGCCTGCTCCGGCACTTCCCTGGACGCAGCTTCGAGGTTGTCCTCCAAACGCTCGCTCCAATGATCGAGGGTGCGCGCGTAGTGCATGCGCAGGCTTTCTACATCGACGATTTCCAGCCCGGCTTCGCTGATTTCGGCAGAGATCATCGACAGATGCGGCAACTCACCATTGGGAAACACGTATTTCTCGATGAATTCGCCCGCCCCGCGCCCTACCGGACGGCCATCGGTGTGCTTGGCGGTGATACCGTGATTCATCACCAAGCCGCCTTCACGGACGGCACCGAACAGCGTCTTGCAGTACTGGGCCAGGTTGGCGTGCCCCACGTGTTCGAACATGCCGACACTGACCACTTTGTCAAAACGTCCGTCCTTGGGCAGGTCCCGATAGTCCAGCAACTGCAGCTCCACCTGATCTTCCAGGCCTTCAGCCTTGACCCGCTCCCGAGCCAGGGCGAGCTGCGCCTTGCTCAGGGTAATGCCAAACACCTTGGCTCCGAATTCCCGCGCCGCGAAACGCGCCAACCCGCCCCAGCCACAGCCAACGTCCAACAGATAGTCTCCGGGTTGCAGGCGCAGCTTGCGGCACAAATGGCGGAATTTCGCTTGTTGCGCTTGTTCGAGGGTTTCGCTGCCGGTCTCGAAATAAGCGCATGAATACACCATGTCGCTGTCGAGCCAGAGCTGATAAAACGCATTGGACAGGTCGTAGTGATAGGAGATCGCCTTGGCGTCGGTTTCCTTGTCGTGGACAGTACGCACCGGCAAGTTGCTGTCGTCTTCGTCCACCAGGGCCTGGCTCAGCTCGTCACATACACGAATGACTTCATTGATAGAGCCTTCAAGCTCGAGTTTGCCTTCGACAAACGCTGCACCCAGTGCATCCAGGCTGGGGTGGGTGAATTGCGCGACCACTTGAGGGTCCTTGACCACAATCGTGACGCTGGGATCGGCACCGAGCGTGAACTCATGGCCATCCCAGAGCCGCAAACGAAGCGGTAGATGCAGATTCTGTAAGGCCGGCGGAAGTTTAGCGAGCATAAAAAATCCCCCCTTGTTTTTCAGACGTCTGAAATGAGGGTAGACCATGCTAGAAAAATAGCAGGCTATCGAATTTATAGCCTTTTTCTATCGCCCTGTTACCAGCTGTGTTTTAGCAGTGACTGCTGGCGAAGGAGTGCCCTCTCGTAAGTGACTGCGGGCGCCGCCAACAGTTCGCTCCAGCTCGCTCGTTAGATTCTCAACAGCGGTTCCTGGAACCGCAGCAGACGCCCAGCGTTTCCCAGCACCAACAGGGTGCTCAAGTTGTGCAGCAACGCGGCGATCATCGCGCCCGCCGCGCCCAGCCAGCCAAATGCGGCGAAGGCAACGATAGCGAGCGTCCAGCCCAGGCCGATGATGACATTGACCTGCAACGTGCGTCGGCACTGCCGGCTCAACCGTACACAGGTTCCAAGGCGCCTCAGATCACTGCCAATCAGGACGATATCCGCCGACGCAAGCGCGATATCCGCCCCGCCGGCACCCATTGCGACCCCCACCACCCCGGCCTTCAGCGCCAGGGAATCGTTGATCCCGTCACCCACCACCATCGGCCGGAAGCCGTGACCGATTTCGGCCATGACCCGTTTAAGTTTGTCTTCCGGCAAAGCCTGCGCTTGCAGATCGTTGATACCAACCTGCTGCGCCAACGCAGTCGCCACGCTTTGGCGATCTCCGGTCAACAACAATTGGCGACCCAGGCCAAGCTCGCGCAACTCGGCCATGGCCGCCCGCGCTTCAGGTTTGACGCTGTCGGCCAGCAGCAACCAGGCGAGAAATTGCCCATCGAGGGCCAAGCCGGCGATTGGGCCGTCATGCTCGGGAATGGCCGGCGTCTCGATTCCCAGCCGGGCGAACAACTCGGGACGACCAAGTGCGGCTTCGCCCCGTCCGGTCATGGCCACCACGCCCAGGCCCTGGCGTTCGTGTACATCGCTAAGCGGCAGATAATGTTGCGCATCCACCTGCCCTGCCAGCGCTCGGCTGACCGGATGACTGCTGGCCGATCCGAGGCTGGCGGCCAAAGGCAGCAGCTCGGAGCGATCCGCCGAGGCGCCTTGTATCGATTGCAGTTGCAATGTGCCGTAGGTCAAGGTTCCGGTCTTGTCGATGACCAGCGAGGTCAGGTCGGCCAGCTCCTCCAAGAAAGCCGAGCTGCGAATCAGGATCCCGTGGCGTGCAGCCACCGCAATCCCGGCAATGGCCGTTGCCGGCGCTGACAGCACCAAGGCGCAGGGACACGCCGCCACCAGGACCGCGAGCATCGCCTGGGCATCGTTCGTGACAAACCAGGTCACCGCCGCCAGCAGCAACACCAGCACCAGGTAACGACCGGCGTAGCGTTCGAGCAAGCGGGTAATCGGCGGCTTGGAACGCTCGGCGTTTTGCATCAGGGCAATGACTTTGCCCAGCGTCGACGCTTCGCCAATGCGCGTCACTTCCAGGCGCAGCAAACCGTCGAGGTTGATCGCGCCGCCAAACACATCCATCCCCGCGACCGCCTCCACAGGTACGGACTCGCCCGTGATGGGCGCGGTGTCGAGGCTCGCTTGCCCGGACAAGACTCGCCCGTCGGCAGGCACCCTGTCACCGGCGCGAACCTCCACCACATCGCCTGGTCGTAGCGTGCCGTTATCGACTTCGATGACCGAGCCGTCGGCCTGCACTTTGCGACCTTGGCTTCGGGTCAACTGGCCGAGGGCGTGGATGGCTTCCTGGGAGCCGATCACACTGCGTTCTTCCAGCACGTGACCGAAGATCATGATGATGGGCAACAGCGCGGCCGTCAGCAGATCGCCGGTGGCCCAGGCCCCAAGCATTGCCAAGGCGATGAGTTGATCCGTGATCCCATGCAAGCTCGGATACCGCAAGCTGTACCAGGCGGAACGCATTACCGGCACCGCTACCAGCAACGAGGCAGCACCCAACAACAACTGGCTGACACCGTTTTGCCCTGGCGACCAACCGCGCCATGCCAGGCCCAAGGCGAGCAGACCGAGTGCGAGCATCGCCAAGGTCAGCTGCCGAGCGGCTGCATGCTGTTCGGCAGAAGACAACATCGGTGCGGCAGTGGCTTGAGCAGTCATTGCCCGGCTCCTTGGATAATCAAGCGGGAATCGTCTTTCGGATCGACCGTGGTCACCGACCCGGCGCGACGCAGGATTTCAGGCATGCGTTCACGGTACAGCCGCCACGGCATCTGCGGATCGCTGCCCTGGGTCTTGGCCAAGCCGAACACCGAAGCGGTGTCGGACGACGCTTTGGCGAGCCGTTCGCCAGCCTGGGCATGGGCCACCTGCAAGGCCCGGTCGGCTTCCTGGCGGGCTGACTGGGTCTGTTTTTCCGCCTCGGTACGGGCGCTGGCGACAGCTTTGTCGGCCTGCTGGCTGGCGGTCAGTACTGCGTTGAAAGCCCCCACGGCAGGCCCGGGCAGGCTCGACTGCACGTCGACTCGCACCACTTCGATTCCCAATCCCTGCCCTGTCGCGGCAAGATCAGCGAGTCGCCGGTTGATACCTTGCACCAGATCGCCACGAAGGCGCTCCCGAAGCTCCGCGGCCTGGCTATCGCTACCCAACAATTCGGGGCGAGCCACCAGGATCGTGTCCAGGTCCCGGGCTGCGGCAAGAGCCACGGCACTGCGGGTCGCCAACCGATCCAGGGCCGGCAAGACATGTTCGCCTTGCAGGACGAACGCGTAAGGCTCGGTGACCTTGTAGAAAACCCGCACGTCCAGCTGCACCACGCCGGCGTCACCGGTCAATAAATAACCAGAACCCGCCAAGGCATCCGTCACTGGCGAAGCGAAGCTGGCCACTCGATCGGCCTGTAGCGCCGCATCCGAGCGGAGCAGATTTTCTACGCGGCGTTCCAGGACTCGATCCGCCGCCGGCAGTAGGATCACCTGTTCCACGGGACGAGGCCATGCCCATAAAAGTCCCGCGTTCTGGACACGATCCAGCGCGCCAAAGTGTAAAACCATCGCGCGGTCCTGCGGAGCAACCTGCCGCACGTTGGCGAACAACCATGCCAACGCGGCAAGGACAGTGACCGCGTAAAGCGCAAGGAACGACAGGCGTCCGGCCTGAATCCATGGACTGGACAGCTCGTTTGTTCCACGTGGAACCAAACTCATGGCTGGGTCCCGCCCTTGGGTTCCAGTGAAGGAGGCCCGTCCACCAACACCCGGAATGGCGCCGCGTCTGTGCGCAGAATCAGCTTGGTGCCCGGGCTGACGATGGTCTCCAAGGTATCCAGCGAGCGAAGCAGATTGTAAAGCTGGGGCGAACCCGCATAGGCCTTTCCATAGATCTGCGCCGCCTCCACGCGAGATTGTGCCTCTATCTGGGCAGCTTTGACGGTGGCGTCGGCTTGCATGATTCGCGCGTCACGTTCAGCCGCCGAACGAATTTGTGCTGCTTCACGCTTACCGATGGCGGTGCGCTCCGTGGCGATGGTTTCTCGTTCGGCACGCATGCGGTCCACGGTTGCGGTAAGCGTTACCGAAGGCAAAGTCAGGCGCTCGATGCCCACTTGCAAGACCCGCACACCATAGGTTGTCAGCAGTTGCTGCTCGATCTGTTGACGCAGTTGGGTTTCAAAATCGACGATGCGCACTTGGCTGGCATCGGTATTGACCAGATTCGCCAAATCGAAACTGGCGGCCGTGGTCTCCAGCGCCGAGCCGACAAACGTGCGTATTTGCCGTGCGGCTTCGTCTGGCTGGTTCTGCACTGCCCGCATGAAACGCTGCACATTTTCCGGGTCCGCTTGCACCTGCCACGTGACATAGGCCTGAACAATGATTCGCAGCCCATCGCGAGTACCGACATCCTGCAATCCGCTGGAGCTGGTACGTAACCGCAAATCCACCGGGACCGCTGCTTCGAATGGCGCCGGCCAGCGCCAGCCCAGGCCCGGGTCCAGCAGCACTCGCGCCGGGTTGCCAAAACGGGTGATAACGGTGGCCTCCCCCGAGCGCACTTGCACCAGGCTGGCAGCCGCTATGGCAAACACCACCAACAGCGTTGCCCAGCCCATGCGCCTCCAGGGAAACGGACCAGCCTGCTGCGGGTCGCCGTGGTGATGATGATGCCCGTGGTGATGACCAACATGGCCGTGATCGTGACCACCGTGGTCGTGATGGTCGTGAGACGAAGACTGGCTCAATGGGCAGCTCCTGGCAGGACAGGGTTACGTGGCGACGCAGGGTCCGCCGGCAGCGGGAAAGTGCGCAGATCCAGGGTCGGCGCGTTGCCGCTGCCGCCCACGCGATGATCGAGAATCAGCAGATTGGCCTTGTCCAGGCCATGGCTCAGTTGGCTGAAGTACTGCTCAAGGAGGAAGGCGTGGCCTGCCTTCGCATAGGCTTGGCGTTCGGCATCGAAGCGCAGGCCCGCGGCTTGGGCGGCGGCGTTGATTTCCCTCGCCGTGGCTTGGGCCTGGTCATGGGCGATGCTGGCTTGCAGTTGCGCCTGGTTGGTCTGTTCAGCCGCGGCGCCGCGCTCCCGGGCGATCAATGCCTGCGCGCCGATCTGCGCCGCTTGCACACCGTGATAGGCATTCGCCGCGCCAGCCGGAGGATGGATCGCCTCGACCACTGTCGCAAGAATCTCAACGCCGCTGTCCAACGATTGCAAGTCAGCCTGCACCGCACGGCCGATTTCGTCGGCCAGGCTGACCCGGTCCGCGCCCAGCAAACCGTCCAGCGTGCGCGATGCGAATTCATGCACGAGGATGCGGCTGGCCGTGCTGCGGATCAGCGTTGGCACATCGGCACTGTTGTACGTCGCAGCAAGCGCTGCGGCATCCGTCAGGCCGATGCGATATACAAAGCGCACATCCATGTTGACGATCTCGAAGCTTTGTTTATCGGCACGCCGGCTGGCGATGACTTGGGATTTATCGTTCACATGCGTGGCGTCCCATAACCGATTGGCGTTGACCGGCGCCGGTCCTTCGGCCGGTTCCGCTTGCACAAGCGCGTTGCTATCGCCAACGCTGGTCGCCAATTCATGCACGACACCATTTTCCACTTTGAGCACCCTCCCCCACGGCCAAGGGAGGCCCACATGCAGGCCTGGGCCAAGGACTTGCACCGGCTCGCCGAATCGCTCGTAGATCCCGCGCTCCTGCAACGCCACTTCATGCACGCCGGTGAGCGACCAGCCCACCAGCGCCACCAGCGCCAGCACAGGAAAGAAAGCCCGGCGCATATAGCTGAACGCCCAGATCTGACGCAGGTCGATGCCGAAACGGTTGTGCAACTCGTGCTGCAAGACCAGCAACGGTTGCGGCGGCCAGCGCAGCAGATCGGCGACAAAGCTGCGACCCATCAGCGTCGGCTCGAGGGAGTCGCGGCGCGGGATGAATAAGGAGAGTATGGCGCGCAACAGCAGCTCCACCGCGACCAGCCCTGGCAACACCCCGATCAACACTCCCAGGCGCGTCGGCCAGATCGACGTATCGGCGGCGAACAGCAGGCACAATGCGCCAAGGACAAGCACGGCGATCGCCACCCGCGCGAGCTGTGCCAATGGCAAGGCTTCCGGCCACTCGATTGGCGGTTGCTGGGCCAGTTGGCGTTCAAACACCAGCAAGCTGAACGCCAGCAATAACGAAACCACCGCCCCGACACTCGTCGACACCCCAAGCGATGCAGCAGGCAAATCTAGATTCCAGGCTTGCTCAAGGCTCAGCAACGCCAGGAGCGCCCAACCGGAAAGCCACAACGCGGGCGCCCCGATTTGCTTCAGCAGACCGACCCAGCGGGCGCTGATCCCCTCGAGCATCCGCTCATACCAACCCGAGTCTTCAACCGGCTCAGTTATAACAGGTGCGTTGTCCACCGCAGGCGCCAGCGCCTCGCTGCGCCAACGCGTCACCCACCCGGCCGATTGCAGGCCCGCCAACAACACAACAAGGCCGGCACTTTGGCTGACCAACAGGGCAGGCCACAAGGATTGCGGCGAGAACAATCCGATGAAAAACGCCAGTACCAGGCCCAATCCCGCCAGGCCGGCCAGCGCCAACGCGATCCGCTTCAAGCGGCGTGTCTGGAGCGCAGCACGCTGAAAGCGCGGCCACTCGGCCACCCGTGCCCCTTCGATTTCTAGATCGACTTGCATGTCATCCCAGCGCATGTGGAAAAACCAAATTCAGGGCTGTGGATAAAAACCGCCACCGCTCCGCTACGTTCGTTACTTTATAACCGGTGCTGTGAAATTTCCGTGTTGAATTTTTCACGGCCAGCCCTGGTGACTTTAGCCTTGACCGTAATCTCTGGAAACGCTCATATTACGTGCATAATTTTTTGGACGAGGCGGGAGAACAGTGATGAGCGATTACGACGTGATCATTCTGGGTGGCGGTCCCGGCGGCTATAACGCAGCGATTCGGGCCGGGCAGTTGGGCTTGAAGGCCGCTTGCATCGAAGGCCGCGCAACGCTGGGCGGCACCTGCCTGAACGTCGGTTGCATGCCCTCCAAGGCACTGCTCCACGCGTCTGAGCTGTACGAAGCGGCCAAGGGCGCGGAATTTGCCAATCTGGGCATCAACGTCAGCCCTACCCTCGACCTCGCGCAGATGATGAAACAAAAGGACGAAAGCGTGGCGGGCCTGACCAAGGGCATCGAGTTTCTGTTTCGCAAAAACAAGGTCGACTGGATCAAGGGTTGGGGCCATATCGATGGGCCCGGCAAGGTGAGCGTCACCGGCGGCGATGGCGGCAAGGTTGAACTCGGCGCCAAGGACATCGTTATCGCCACCGGCTCCGAGCCGACGCCACTGCCCGGAGTAGAGGTCGATAACCGGCGCATCCTCGATTCCACTGGCGCATTGTCCCTCAGCGAAGTGCCCCGTCACCTGGTGGTCATCGGCGCGGGGGTCATTGGTCTGGAACTGGGCTCAGTCTGGCGACGCCTGGGCGCTGAAGTGACCGTGGTGGAATACCTCGATCGCATCTGCCCGGGTGTGGATGCGGACACCGGCAAGACCTTGCAGAGAGCCCTGGCGAAACAGGGCATTCAATTCAAGCTGGGGGCCAAGGTCACTGGCGCCGTGCCCTCGGCCAACGGCGTGCAGTTACAGGTCGAATCCGCAGCAGGCGGCAATGCGCAGACGTTGGACGCCGATTACGTGCTGGTCGCCATTGGCCGCCGGCCTTACACACAAGGGCTGGGGCTGGAAAATGTCGGGTTGACGACCGACCCGCGTGGCCTGCTCGCCAACAAGCGCCACCGCACTGAGGCGCCCGGTGTCTGGGTGATCGGCGATGTCACGTCCGGGCCGATGCTCGCCCACAAGGCCGAAGACGAGGCCATGGCCTGCATCGAGCAGATTGCCGGCAAGGCCGGCGAGGTCAATTACGACCTGATCCCCAACGTGATCTATACCCGGCCGGAACTGGCCAGCGTCGGCAAGACCGAGGAACAGCTCAAGGCTGCGGGCCGCGCCTACAAAGTCGGGAAATTCCCTTTTACGGCCAACAGCCGGGCGAAGATCAATCACGAAACCGAAGGGTTCGCCAAAGTGTTGGCCGATGAGCACACCGACGAGATCCTCGGCGTGCATCTGGTTGGCCCAAGCGTCAGCGAAATGATTGGCGAATACTGCGTAGCGATGGAGTTCGGCGCCTCGGCCGAAGACATCGCCCTGATCTGCCACCCTCACCCGACCCGCTCGGAGGCATTGCGCCAGGCGGCGATGAATGTGGAAGGAATGGCGACGCAGATGTAGCGCCGCATTCCTGTGGGAGCGAGCTTGCTCGCGATGGCGTCAGGTCAGTCTCATCCACACCTACTGACTCGGCCTCATCGCAAACAGGCTCGCCTCCACAATCAGCGCGCCGCCAACCGTGCCTTGCGCTGGCGACGGCTGATCAATGCCAGCCCAACGGCTACCACCAGCACTACGCTGCCCATTTGCACCCAGATTTTATAGGGCCGCAACGCCGAGCGAATCGGACTCAGCGCCTGCGTGACATAGCGCTTGTCAGCCTTGTCAAAGTCCGGAAATGGACATAACTCCCCAAAAAGCCATCCCCATTCCACGTAAGGCCCTTCCTCTATATACCGCCGGTACAACGCTCCCTGCTCTTCAGGGCTTGAATTGTATCTCCATGCATAACACAGCACCGCTGCAAACGCCTGGCTGGTATGGGGTAGATTGTCCGCCGCCCGACTCGCCAATGCAGTGGCGACAAACCGATAGTGATATCGCTGATCCGGTTCGGCTGCGCTGGCCTGTTGCCTTTGCACCTCACCTTCAGACAATAAGGGGCCAACCTTCAGTTCCACTGGTTCAAAACTGTAGTTGCCTTCCAGACTGGCGTAATCCGGCGCCATCTCATAAGCGAGTAACTGCATGCCCATGTCGCGCGCTACCATGGACGCAAGGAAATACGCCTTGGCGCGTTCGGTCGGCCACCATTTGGACTCGGCATCCTTACGCATTTGCCCGTAATGTTCGGCACTCACCTGCAGCTGAACGCTGTCGAAATACGCCGGTGCTTCGTCGTAGCGCCCCTCGCGCAGCAGACGACGACCCAGCAGGTTACGCAGTTTCGCCGGCACCGACAGTTGTACATAATTGTCCCGCTCTTCCTGGCTCAATGGCGGCGGAGCCGTAACCTGGGCGTCTACGTATTGCTTGAGTTCATCGACCGTCAGCACGCGCTCGGCGACCGTCGCGGCGTCGTACCAATAATTGTTGCCGCCGCGATAAAGCTGATCGAACGCTTGCAGGTAATCACCACGCTGCAACGCTAGGATCGCGCTTTCACCTTCGACCCGGCACTTGGGCTGGACCGTCTCGTAGTCCCAGTCCGGCGTGCGTCGATCGCCCCAGGATTCCTCCTTCGGAAATGCCTGGGCGGCCTTGGCATAAGCCGCCGCCGCAGCAACCTTGTCTCCGTCGCGCAGGGCGAGTTTGGCGCGCACCCACCAGGCCAGCCCAGTGTCGGCGGCTTTATCCACGAAAGCCTTGGCGCCGGAGTAGTCGCCGTGTTGATAACTCACCGCAGCCAGGCGATCCGCATCGTCCAGGTTGCCCCGGGCGCTGGCCTGCAGCAACTTGACGAGTTGTTTCTCGCCGGATGGCTCTTCGCCGTCCCACCAGCCGACGCGGCTGAGCAAATACGCCGTCGCCAGGCGCTGGACGCCTTTGGTCTTGAGCAATTCCCTCAGGCGCTCGTCGGATTCGAGCTTCAGGCTACTCGCCAACTGCAACAACGAGCTGTAGCCGACCGGGGAACCCTGCAGGTTCTGGGTCGCGTACAGCCCGATGGCACTGTCCCAGTCATCGGCGGTATAGGCCACCCTGGCCTCCTCACCGAGACTGGCGACGCCCAGTTCCAACGGGTCGCTGAAACCGGCGACGCTCAACTCTCGGGTCTGGCGAAAGGCTTGGCGCGCCTGATCCCGCAAAATAGTGGGGTCGCCGCGACCGGCCTCGGTGCTCATGGCGAACAACGCGCGGCCCAGGGAATAGGCTGCCCAGGTGCTGCGCAGGCGGCGCTCGTCGGCGGGCAGCGCCAGCAATTGTTGGAATGATTCGGCGGCGCGCTGGTGATCGCCCGCGTTGAAAGCCGCCGCGCCCACCGCGTACAAGCGCAGCTCGGCGGGCAGGTTCGCCGCTTCGCTGGCGACCTGCTCAACATCGCCCACTGCTCGCAGCCGCTCTACCACCGCTTGTTGCGGTGGCGTCAGGCCGAGCTGTTCGGCTTTGTTGCGTTGTTCAACGTAGGAGGCCACATCGTCATAACTGTAGTCGGGGTTGCGCGTCGCATCCGTGGTTGGCTTCAACCCCGCAATGGCCTGACCGAGACGGCTGACCTCGAAACGAAAGCTGCCTTCGGGCAACTCCGCCAAGGATTGGGCCCGGTTATCCAGCAGGCGCATGGGGAACTCCGGTCCACAGGCCAGCGCCTGGCCCAAGGGCAGGCTGAGGCTCAAGCACAGCAGGCGACGAGGCCACTTACGGGTAGACATTGAAACCTCCTTGGTCAATTTTTGTGCAGCGCGCCCAGCCGATTGCCCGTTGGGCACCGGCAGCCAGGCGACCTTCCTGAATGCGCGTGAAGGTAAGCACTCCGGGGGTTTGTTGCAATGCATAACCTGACAGGGCATCGACCCCGTCACATGCGCCCACCGCCAGCGTCAGCCGCTGGGGCCAAGGGCTGTCGAGATTGCCCTGGTTCACCAGCCAGATATCGTAGAGGCCGTCCTGCTCGTCAATGCGCACCGCCATACGACTGTGGAGCCTGTCGCCGCGGGCCACCGCGCCAAGGGTGGCCAGGCTCCATGCCCGTCGATCTCCCGGCAGCGGTAACCGAAACCAGACGATCCCGGCCAGGTGCCCAGGCGGTTCGGCGCGCAGCTTTGCCGTCAGGTCGGCGACCTGTTGCGGATCGGCCCGCAATTCCCGGCGTTCGCCGCCCCGGTCGATAGGCACTTCGCTTTCCACCACGGGCGCACCGTTTTCCTGGGTCAGCAGCGCGACACCATACGCCGGCAAGGCCAAATAGAACGGCCGCGCGGTGATCTCGCCCCAGCGTTCGGCCCAACGCCTGGCCTGTTGCGCGTCGAACAGACCTTGGCGAGGATCGCTGACCGCATGGACCTGCAAGACGCTACTGTCCACGGTCGCCAATAATTCAGGCAACTCGGGGCTATCGAGCCAGGCCGGCAGCGCCGTGATGCTGAGCTGTAGCGTGGTGGGTAAGGTTTGTCGCAACCGGGTGAGAAAGGTCCGGTACGCCGGTAGCCGTGCAGTGCCCGCATCGTGATCGATTTCCACACCCATCGGCACCAGGCCCTGGGCCCGCCAGTGGGCCAGCAACTGTTGGATCTGTGCGATCACATCGTCCTGGTCCAGAGATCTGAGCTGGCCGTCCAGACGAATCACCGCAACCAGCGGTCGGCCGTCAGCCTTGAGCAATGCGGGGTCAATACGCGCACGGCTCCAGCCAGCTCCCGGAAACGCCTGCAACGCCAACACCCGCAAGCTGGAAAAATCGCCGTGGCTTTGGCGCAGCGCGCCTTCGTGGGCCGGCGTCCACTGGCGTTGCCAGACATAGAGCTGTTGATCAAGGACGGCAGGCGCGGGCTGGTCACAGCCGCTCAGGAACAACGCGGCGAAGACCAGCGCCAGCCTGTGGATAAAAGTCATGAAACGCAGCCAACCGAGAAAGGTTGGCAGATTAACCCTTCCAGGTTCCTTCAGAAACCGCTGGCGGGGGCATTGCCCCCGCCATACCCGGCCAGGCGCTCAGACTTCTGTCTGCAATCCCGCAGCCGTACGCGGCATCCCGACGAAGCCAGGCAGGGCTTCGATCCGCGCCAGCCATGCGCGCACATGGGGATAGTCTTGCAACGAAACATTACCCTCGGGCGCGTGGGCGATGTAGCTGTAACTGGCGATGTCGGCAATGGTCGGGGCGTCGCCGACCAGATAGGCGCTGTTGGCCAGGGCTTGGTCGATGACTTTGAGCAGGCTGTGGGCACGGGCGATCACCTCTTCGGCATTATGAGAGGCACCGAACACCGTGATCAGCCGCGCCGTGGCCGGTCCGGCATGCAGTGGCCCGGCGGCTACCGACAACCAGCGCTGGACGCGAGCGGCGCCGACCGGGTCCGTTGGCAGCCAACGGCCCTGGCCGTACTTGTTTGCCAGGTACACCAGGATCGCGTTGGAGTCAGCCAGTACCACGCCGTTGTCATCAATGGCCGGCACCTGGCCAAACGGGTTGATCGCAAGGAAATCCGCTTGTTTGTGCGCGCCCTTGGCCAGGTCGACAAAGCTGATCTCCACAGGCAGATCGAGTAGCGAGAGCATCAGCTGCACACGGTGGGCGTGGCCCGAGAGTGGAAAGTGATAGAGCTTGATAGGGTTCATGGTCGACTCCGCTCAGAGATGACGCCATCAGCAGAACGGCGTCGATGGCCCATCTTCTGCCCAAGCCCGACGCTGTGGAATCACCTGCAAACGCAATCCATTATTTCTGCTGGCGAAACAATGCGTCAGCCTTTCAAGGCCGGGTGTTCTCGCAACGCGCCGACCATGAAGTCGACAAAGCTGCGCACCCGCGCCGACGCATTGCGCCCGCCCTGATACACCACGTGGATCGGCAGGGGCGGCAGCTCGAATTCCTCCAGGACGATTTCCAGCTCACCGGCAGCCAGGTTGCCGGCCACTTGGTAAGACAGCACCCGCGTCATCCCCAAGCCTTGGCACGCCGCAGTGATGGCGGCCTGATTGGCCGTCACCACCAGCCGCGGCGCGGGCCGGACGGACAATGGCTGGCCGGCCTCGACAAAGGTCCAGTTCTTGATCTGGCCGATCGCCGATGAAGACACCACCGGCATCCGCTCGAGGTCTTGAGGGTGCCGCGGACGGTCGTGGCGGGCAAAGAAATCCGGGGAGCCACACACCACCCGCCGCACCTCACCGACACGTACGGCGTGCAGGCTGCTGTCGGGCAGCTCGCCGATGCGCACGGCCACGTCTATGCCCTCCTCCACCATGCTGACGGTGCGATCGAGCAGCAAGGCGTTGACGCAGACCTCGCAGAAGCGACCCAGATAATCCACCAGCAATGGCGTGACAAACAGCTGTCCGAACAGCACGGGTGCCGTGATGGTCAATTGCCCGCGGGGTTGGGCGTGACTGCCCGCGGCGGAATCCTCGGCTTCCTGCAGGTCGCCCAGGATCCGCCGGCTGTCATCGAGAAAGCGCTGGCCGGCTTCACTCAGGTAGACGTTGCGTGTAGTCCGTACCAACAACGGCGTACCGATGCGTTGCTCCAACGCCGCCACTGCGCGCGTCACGCTGGCCGCCGACAAACCCAGGCGTCGCGCAGCCGATGAGAATCCCGACTCCTGGGCCACGGCCACAAACACCTGCATTTCCTGGAACCTGTCCATCCATCCTCCGATGAGAAATCCTGATACAAGTTTTGTACACGCCGAAAAGCCGCGCCGGACGCCATTGTAGGGGGCTTGGCAAGCGAACCGTAGCCAGCCGCGAGGCCATAGGCCAACAATGGCTACTGGGCTTGATACCATCCAGCACACTGTTATGAAAAACTCATGACCATTAGATGAAATCTTGTGGGAGCGAGCCGCTCCCACAAGGTGTGTGTGATTGGTTAGACCCGAAGGCCGTTTTCCGTGAATATTGTCCACCGACCCCTGACTCATCCCCTCGCGCGCCTCATCGCCTTGGCGGGATGCGTCCTCTTGGTCCCCATGGGGCTGCGCGTCGCATTGGGCTGGTCCGACCCGCTGGGCTATCTCTCGGATATCGCCATTGGCACCCTGCTGGTCGTCCTGCTCTATCGGCGTCCATGGTGGTTGGCCTTGCCCGTGTTGCTGGCATGGTGTGTATTGACGCTCACCAGTATCGAGCTGGTCAACGCGGTCGGGCGGATGCCAACGCCTGCGGACATCCAGTACCTGACCGACCCACAATTCGTCGAGAACTCCAGCAGCGGCGGCTTCGCGCATCCCTGGCTCGCGGCAGTCATGTTGACAGCCCTGGTGCTTTGCCTGGCCGTCCAGTGGGCCAATCGAAGCCGCCAGGCCCCGCCCTTGCCGCGCCACGCCTGGGCCATGCCGACAATGCTGTTGCTGGCCCATGCCGGCGTTCAAAGCTGGCGCCCCAGCGAGGCGGATCAGTGGAACCTGTTCAACCTGCCCCACCAGCTCATGACCGCCAGCGTCGCCGCCGGGCAAGAACATCTGGAGCAGTGGCTGGCAGGCAACACGCCGGAACCGCTTCCCCCCATGGAAGGGCTGACCCGGCTGGACCTGGAGGGGCAAAAGCTGCTTGCCGCCCCGGGCCGCGCGCGCAATGTGCTGATCATCGCCCTGGAAGGCATTCCGGGTGCCTATCTGGAAACCAACCGCCAGGCTTTGCAAAGCAGCTATCACGCGAATCTGATGCCGCGCCTCAGCGCCTGGTCGGAGCGCGGGATGAACACGCCCGACTATGTGCTGCACAGCCACCAGACCATCCGTGGCCTGTACGCAATGCTGTGCGGGGATTACGACAAACTCGACAACGGCACGCCCAAGGGCGTCGAGATGCTGAACCAGACCCAGCGCAACCAGGCCTGCCTGCCCGCCCAGTTGCGCAAGCACGGATTCTCCACCCACTTCCTGCAAGGTGCCGGGCTGCGGTTCATGGCCAAGGACCGGATCATGCCGCATATCGGCTTCGATACGACCCTGGGCATGGAGTGGTTCACTCGACCGGCTTACCTGGAGTTTCCCTGGGGCAAGGATGACAAGACCTTTTTCGAAGGCGCGCTGGATTACGTCGGGCAACTGCAACAAGCGGACAAGCCGTGGATGCTCACCCTGCTGACGGTAGGCACGCACCAACCCTACTCGGCACCGGACGATTATCTGGAGCGCTACGACACCGCCAAGCAGGCGGCCGTGGGCTATCTGGACGACGCGCTGGACGTCTTCCTGACGAGCCTTGAACACCAGGGAATTCTGGACAACACCCTGGTGGTCATCACCTCGGACGAGTCCCATGGCATCGACGACGTGCGCCTGGCATCGTCCTGGGGTTTCAACCTGACTCTGGCACCAGAGCCCTTGCCGGCAATCAAGCAAGGGGTGCATGGCCATGTCGACCTGACCGCTTCGGTGCTCGATTACTTCGGTTTCGACGTGCCAACGTCCCTGTCCGGCCGCTCGATGTTCAGGCACTACGCGACGGGCCGGGAAATCATGTCGTTCACCAACGGCAAGCTGCGCTATCACGATGGCAAGGGCACCTTCACCGAATGCGATTTCCTGCAACGTTGCCGTGACTACAAGAGCGAGGGTTTCATCGCCGATCGCGCCACTTACGCCAGGCAATACAGCGGCCAGCGCGCCCGGCTGATCGCCGCGCGGGCCACCGCCCTGGACCAAACGCTGCTGGCGACGCCCCTGAACCAGCATTATCAGTTTGGAAGCAACGAAAAAATCCCGCTGCCCGCCCAGGTTTCCAACGATTGGACCGACAACCTGATCGGCGCCCAATACCTGGAAATGCCCAAGGGCACCCGCACACGCGTCAGCCTGACCATTCGCGCGGTGGACACTGACCACGCCGCGTACATTTCACTCAAGGCCAAGGAATTCGAGCAAGACGTGCCGATGGACTTGCCCACCGACGTGGCGGTTACCATGGATCAACCGCTGGTGATGGACATCCATTTCGACAACCCGCAACCGCGCAAGGCGTTCTCTTTCCACTTGCTGGGTCATGGCGTGGGCGCTATCGAAATCAGCGACTTCAGCGTTGTGACCGAGCTGCCCGACCAGACCGACCAACCGGAATATCTGGATGACATGCAGGACGACAGCGAGGCGCAGTCCAGCTGAAAGCAAAAACGCGCAGCCGCTGGGGGGCGGTTGCGCGTCAGGTTCACTCAATGCCTGGTTCGATCAGTCACTGACCAGTTGCATGATCTCGAAGGCATTCAACGCCGCGCCCCGCAGCAACTGATCGCCGCTGATGAACAGGTCCAAGCCGTGTTCGCCGTAGATCAGGTTGTAGCGAATCCGGCCAACCTCGACCGCATGCTTGTAGGTCGATGTCATGGGCATTGGATAAACGCCCTGCTGGGGTTCGTCCACCACTTCGACGCCCGGCGCAGCCGCCAGCAACTCGCGCACCTGGGCCAGCGATTGCACCGGTTTCTTGAAGCGCAGGCTCAGGCTCTCGGCATGGGAGCGCAGGGTCGGCACCCGCACCGCCGTGGTGCTGATGGCCAGCTCCGGTTCGCCCAGGACCTTGCGCAGCTCCCAGACCACTTTCATCTCTTCGCGGGTGTAGCCGTTGTCTTCGAACGAATCGACTTGAGGGATGACGTTGAACGCCAGGTTATGGGCGAAATTCTCGCTACCGTCCTGGTCGCCGTAGTCGCTGAACGCCTTGGCCTTTTCCCGCAGCTCGAGCATGGCCGGCTGCCCCGCGCCGCTGGCGGCCTGGTAGGTGGAAATGATCGCGCTTTCGAGCCCGAAGGTTTCGTGCAACGGCCCCAGCACCATCAGCGCAATGGCCGAGGAACAGTTGGGGTTGGCGATCAGCTTTTCGCCCTTGTAGCGCTGACCATTGATCGGCGGTACCAGTAGCGGAATGTCCGGGTGATAACGAAAAGCCGATGAGTTATCGATGACGTAAGAGTTTTCAGCCAGGCGCTCGCCATATTCCAAGGCAAACGATCCGGAAACGCACAGGAAGACGATATCGCACGAAGCGCAGCCTTCGACCGAAAAAGGCTCGATCAGGTGCTCGGTATTGCCAGCCTTCAAGCGCTTGCCGGCCGAACGCTCAGAGGCCATGCAGACCACTTCGTAGTCGGTTTCTTCAAGCAATTGCAGCATGGTCATGCCCACTGCACCGGTGCAACCCACCACGGCGACTTTCTTCATTTCGATTCCCTTATCCTGAAAAACCCGCGCCGCTGTAGACGGCGCAGGCGGGTATGTCATGCCGTACGCATTTGCACGGACAACCTGGCGGCTGCCGCTGCACGCTGGACCCGAATGGAATTCAACGTGAACAATGCAAGCGCCAGCCAGATGAACGAAAACGCCGCCAGTTTCAACGACGAGACCGGTTCACCATAAACGAACGCCGCCAACAGGAAGTTGCAAATTGGCGGGACAAACTGCAAGAAGCCCAGCGTGATCATCGACAACTGCTTGGCCGCCAGACTGTACCACCACAACGGCAGCACCGTGATCAGGCCCGTCGCGATCAGCAACACGTCGCGGGTGCCCGATTGCAGGAACTGATGCCCTACGCCCTGGGCTTGGGCCAGCAGCAGGAACAGCGCAGCGAACGGCAACAGTACGGCAATTTCCAAGGTCTGGATGACCACCGGATCGCCCGGGACCTTTTTCTTGAAAATGCCATAGAAGGAATAGCAGAAGCCGATGACCAATGCGATCCACGGGAAGGAATGCAGGTTCAGCAGTTCGAACGCCATCAGCGTCACGCCAGTGACGGCCAGGAATATCGCCCAGGTCTGCAATGACGTGAGGCGCTCCTTGAAGATGACCCGCGAGACCACCATGCTCATGATCGGGCTGAGGAAATAGCCGAAAGCCACCTCCAGCACGCGCCCAGTCATGATCCCGTAGATGTAGATCAGCCACCACAGCCCGAGGACCGCCGACACTGTCAGCACATTTGCCGGACGCACCGTCTTGAGGGTCGAACGCAACGTTCCTACCCGGGCGGTCAACAGTACCAGGGCGAGGAGAAACAGCTCGGCGAAGACGACCCGCCAGGACAGCAGATGATAGGCATCGAGCCCGGCCAGCGGCTTGTACCAGAGCGGGTACGAGCCCCAGAGCAGCGTGGCGCCGAGCCCGAAGGCGACGCCTTGTCCGGATTCATTCTTGGCGGTCATTGACGTCCTCCGGCGTTGAGTTTGCGCTCGATACCATCCCAGTACACTTCCATCAGGTGCAGGTACTGTTCAATGCCTTCGGCGAACAGGCGACGCTCTTGCGGTGTTTGCAGGTGCTTTTCCATGACGTTGAACACCGCGTTGGAATGCCCGACTTCGACTTCCATATGCAGCGTCCAGAAGAACCGTCCACGCTCGCTGACGCCTTCCTTGATCAGGCCATCGTTGTACTTGGAAACCATCGAGGCCGACATCGCCTCGTCGGCGAACAATCCGCCCAGGGCCTTTTGCAGGGGCGGCTTGCTGTAGAGCGCGCAAATTCCGTCATTCAAGGCCTGAGTGCTGGGCAAGCACTTGTAGGCTTCGATCTGCTCTTCGCTGATGCCCTTGTCGTGCAGGAACTTGCGATACAGGTCGGAGTGGGAGTGCGTTTCACCCAGTTCGTCGCGGGCATTGAACGCGATCGTGCGCAGCACCGCTTCGTCACGAGTGATGGTGGAAATGCCACACACGTAGAACGGCAGGTACTTGAAGTAATGAAGGGTTTCCAGGTACAGCACCTTGCTTTGCTCCGGCGGCAGGCCGTGCTGGGCGTAGGCATTGAGGAACGGATGTTCGGTCGCTCGATGCTTGAGAATGTAGTCGATCTGCTCATCCATGAACGACTGAAGTTCCAGGTCGACACCTTCGTTGCGCACGACGTAAGCGGTTTCGGACTGAAATGTTTCTTGGGTAATGGACATGGCCTGCTTCCTTGAGCCCCGGGGGCAACGTTGATTTTGAAAATATGAACCGGGCGGACACCCATCCGCCCGGCCAGTTGCCGTCAGGCTTCTTCGGTGCTCCGGGCCTTGGTGTCCCAGATCACTTCAATGCTTTCGTGGGCGACGTCGGTTCGCCGGTCATGGGCGCTTGCCCAACAGGTGTTGAGGATGATCCGAGTGGTTTCCTGCTGGATTGGCACGACGTGGTGCAACGTGGTGTCGGACTTGAGGAAATACACATCGCCCTTGAGGTGGTGGTAGGACTTGATCGGGTTGTTGAGGATGTACTGCCAGATCTGCGGGTTCTGCTTGTCCCACTCGCTGTGTGGCACGCATTGCAGCACGCCGCCGATCGCCGGGTCCTCGGGTGCTTCGATGATCCAGATCATGGTGTAGGGGTAATCGCCCCAATGCCAGCCGTGGGTATCGCCCGGGTGGCTCAGCTTGGTGATCAGGTATTGCTCTTGCTCCCAGCAGGACGCCAAGTCATCGCCCGCGATGTTGCCGAGAAAATTGCGCAGCGACTCCGATTGGTAGAGCGCAGGGATGAACGTCCCGCCCTCGGCGATCTCTGGTTGGTTGACGTTGTACATCTTGCGGTAAGTATTACCGGTGGAAGGAACCGTAACATCGCGACGTACCGAATATTCATCCAGCAAGGCATGAACTTCGGTGTGAACGTTTTCCAGGATTCTTTTTGGCAGAAAGGAAAAGTTCTTGAAGTTGAAATAACCGTCGCGGCGAAATTCATTACGAATCTGCTTCATCCGGTTTTCATCTTGCAAAATAGCCTGGAAATGCCTGGCCAGTTGTTGCTCCATGGCTTCAATGACCAAGCTGGATGTTTGTTCGCTCATTTATCGCTCCATTCCATTGTTATCGGTCGGTGTTACAAATCCGTTGGGGGATGACACTCTCGCCATTGACGGAGTGCCGGTCGCAACTTTCTTGTTATGCAGATTCATCAGCGGGCCGGTCATCAGCGTGGTGACGATGGTCATCACCACCAGGGCGGTAAACAGCTCGCTGCCGATGATCCCCATGTCCAGGCCGATCTTGAGCACTACCAGCTCCATCAGCCCGCGGGTATTCATCAGGGCCCCGACGGTCAGGGAATCGGACCAGGAGCATCCCACCAGCCGGGCGCCCAGGGCGCTGCCGGCCACTTTGCCGGTGACAGCCACCACCAGGATCACCAGCAGCACCCAGACGCCAAGGCCCGAGAAGGCCGAGGAGGTTGTGCTCAAACCTGCAAGGGCGAAGAAGCACGGCATCAATATGATCAACGACACGTGTTCCAGCCGCTCGATGATCATGTCCAGCAGCCGCTGGTCCCGTGGCAGGCACAGGCCGAACAGGAAAGCCCCGAACACGGCGTGTACTTGCAGCGCGTGGGTCAGGCTGCCGTAGATCATGACTCCGGCCAGCAGCGCCACCAGCACCATGGGTTGCGCGAGTTTTCCTTCAGCGGCGAGCCAGCGCGCCAGCAACGGCTTGAGCACCAGGAACGAAAAGACCACCAGCGACAACAGACAGGCGCCTCGCAAACCCAGGGCCATCCAGTTGTCGTCCTGGCCATTCACCATGGCGACGGCTGCTATCAACATCCACGCCACCACGTCGCTCATGGCGGCAGCCAGCAAGGCAATCGCACCGGTTTGCGTGCCGAGCATGCCTCGCTCCTTGAGGATCCGCGCCAGAACTGGAAAAGCGGTCACGGAGAACACGGTGCCGATGAACAGGACGAAACCCAACCGAGAGGTTCCGGGCGTGGCGAAATGCTCGAACAGCCAAGGGGCTATCGCGGCGCCGAGGGAAAAAGGGATCACTATGCTGAAAGCGCCGATGACCATGGCCTTGAAGCCGGTCTTGCTTTGCTTGAGCGGGAAGCGAAACTCGGCACCGATGACGAACATGAACAACAAGATGCCCAGTTCACTCAATACTTTGAGTTGGGTAACGGCAGTGCTGTCAAATAACTGCTGATGGAAGGCGGGAAACAACTGACCGAGTACAACAGGCCCCAATACAAAGCCGGCTATCATTTCGCCAACAACCTGAGGTTGCCCCAAGCGATTGAATACCGCGCCCAAAAGTTTTGCTGACAACATCACAAACAGAATCTGGATCAGCAACATAGTACATTCCCTTACAACGTCCAGGTTAATCCGGTTACAACTGACAACTCCTCGACACCGCCGAAATCCGTTGGCAGCGTCGTTAACAGAACTCAATCAGATGCGCACACTCGCGCAGCTCGCACTTATCGAACTTCTGTAGAAGCAGGAATAAATCTGGAAGTGACAATCCTCTACCGGCGCGATGGGGTGGGGTACCGGTAATGCGACAGTCACCTTTGTGGGGTGCGGCCGTCTTGGTTTTCCTGATTGCCTGGCAGCGATTGTAGGGGCATGGGATCGTCCGCTACAGTGCAGCAGACGACAATAATCGGTGAATTTACGCCAAATGCACGCTCATCCCGGAACAGTGGCAATCCTCGTTTATGAGGGCCTTTGCGTATTCGAGTTCGGTATCGCCCTGGAGATATTCGGGCTGCCACGCCCAGAATTGGACGTCCCTTGGTACACCCATCGCATCGTCGCGGTCGACCAGGGCCCGATGCACGCGCTGGGGGGCTTGCAGATTTCCGTCGATGCCGGCCTGGAAGCGCTTGAAACCGCACAAACCATCATCGTGCCCGGTTGGCGCAGTCGTCTCGAGCCGCCTCCAGAGGCGTTGTTGCAGGCCCTTAGGCGAGCCCACGCCCGCGGGGCACGCTTGCTGTCGATCTGCTCGGGGGTCTTCGTACTCGCCGCCACGGGGCTGCTCGACGGCGAGACCGTGACCACCCATTGGCAATTCTCCCAGGAACTGGCCGAGCGATACCCCAGCATCAAGGTCGACCCCAACGTGCTCTACGTCGATCTGGGGCAACTGATCACCTCAGCCGGCAGCGCCGCCGGGATTGACGCCTGTCTGCATCTGATCGCACGGGATTTCGGCACGCATATCGCCAATTCGGTGGCGCGGCGCCTGGTCATGGCGCCACAACGAACCGGCGGGCAATCGCAATTCATCGTCGCGCCGGTGTGCAAGTCACCGCGCAACGAGCTGACGCGCGTGCTGCAATGGATTCGCGAGAACCTCGATCAACCGCTGAGCGTGGCCGACATGGCGGCTCGCGTGGCGATGAGCGAGCGCACGTTTTTGCGGCGTTTCATTGAGACAACCGGCCTGTCGCCCAAGGTCTGGCTGCAGCAGGAACGGCTGAACCGGGCAAGGGAAATGCTGGAAAGCACGGACCAGAACACCGCCGGCATCGCACACGCCTGTGGCTACCGGTCAGTGGAAAGTTTTCGCGCGGCCTTCCGCAACGCGGTAGGCCTGGCTCCCTCCGCCTATCGCGAAAGGTTCGGCAGCGGCGAGATCAGCAAACAGGCTGCCTGGGTCGCCAACTGCTGAAACCGGCGTCAATCGAGCAACCGATGCAGCTTGGCGTACTGCAACAGCATGATGGTCTTGCCGTCACAGATCTCCCCCGTCTCGATCATGCCCAGGGCCTGGTCGAGCGGCATTTCCAACACTTCGATCTCCTCACCTTCGGCCTCGAGCCCTCCTCCTTCGTGCTGCTTGTCCTCGTCGAAATATTCACCGACGAAAAAATGCACGCGCTCGGTCACCGATCCCGGGCTCATGAATGCCTCGAACACCTTGCGCACGTCCTGGACGATGTACCCGGTTTCCTCCTGGGTTTCCTTGCGGATGCAGGTTTGTGGATCATCGTTATCCAGCAGGCCGGCGCAGCTTTCGATCAGCAAGCCGTCGTGCCCGTTGACGAACGCCGGGAAGCGGAACTGCCGGGTCAACACCACCGTTTGCTTGGCCTTGCTGTAAAGCAGGATGGTGGCTCCGTTGCCGCGATCATAGGTTTCACGCGCCAATTCACGCCATTGGCCGTCGCGGCCAAGGTAGTCGTAGGTCGTCTTGCGCAGGATGTACCAATTGTCCGAGAGAACTTCGACGTGCTTGATGCGCACGCGATCCTTGGTGCTGATGGCCTGTGTCATTCCACCCTCCATGTCCGGTGTCAAACCGGCAGGCTAGCAGAGCCGGGCCCGGTCACTCCAGCCCAGCGGCGAACACTTTGCCTGGGTTCATCAACCCCAGGGGATCCAGCGTGCGCTTGATGGCCCGCATCAGTTCCATTTCCAGCGGGTCCTTGAACTGGGCCGCGGCCCGGGGCTTGGCTTGTCCAAGCCCGTGCTCGGCACTGATGCTGCCGTTGTAGGAGCTGGTCATCCGGTAGATGACGTTCATGATCGCCTGCTCCTGCGACTTGAACGCGGCATCGGCGTGGCCCAGCGGTTTGCTGATGTTGTAGTGCAGGTTGCCGTCGCCCATGTGGCCGTAGGACACAATGCGCACGCCGGGAAACTGGTCTTGCAAGGCCCGGTCGGTATGCTCGATGAATGCCGGGATCTGGCTGACCGGCACACTGATATCGTGCTTGAGGCTGGGCCCCTCATGATTCTGTGCTTCGGAGATACCCTCGCGCAGGGCCCACAACGCAGCGGCCTGGGCATGATTGCTGGCGATGACTGCATCCAGGACCCAAGCCTTTTCGAAAGCATGGCCGAGCCCGGTTTCAAGCAATTGGGCCAGCGGCGCATCGGGCACCGTGTCGCGCAGTTCGATCAACGCATACCACGGATGTGGCTCCGCCAAGGGATCGCTGCAGCCGGCAACATGTTCCAGGACGAACTCCACGCTCTGGCGCGACATCATCTCGAAGCCTGTCAAACGGTCGGCGCAGAGGCCACGGACATGGCCGATCAAGTCCACCGCCGCCTGCGGCGAGGGCAGCGCGACCCAGGCGGTGGCCTTGCTGTGGGTGGCCGGGAACAACTTGAGTACCGCCGCCGTGATGATGCCCAGCGTACCCTCCGAGCCAATGAACCAATGTTTGAGATCGTAGCCGGTGTTGTCCTTGCGCAAGCCACGCAAGCCGTTCCAGATTCGGCCGTCCGGCAATACCACCTCCAGGCCCAGCGTCAGTTCGCGCATGTTGCCGTAGCGCAGCACCGCTGTACCGCCCGCGTTGGTCGCCAGATTGCCGCCCACCGTACAACTGCCCTCCGCCCCCAGCGACAATGGGAACAGGCGCCCGGCCTCACTGGCGGCTTCCTGCAATTGCCGCAGGATGACCCCCGCCTCGACCGTGACGGTTTCATTGGCCAGGTCGATGTCGCGGATGCGTTTCATCCGGGTCAGGGACAACACCAGCTCAGTGCCGGAAGCATCCGGAATCGAGCCACCGCATAAACCGGTATTGCCGCCCTGGGGCACCACCGCCACCCTCGCGTCATGGCAAAGCCGCACCACTGCCGCCACCTCCTCGGTGGTGGCGGGCCTGACTACCAACGCGGCCTGG